>CAVSZG010000006.1:0-1132083 GCA_963732405.1 uncultured beta proteobacterium | reverse complement strand
GTTATGTTGCGTACCTTAACCGTCTCATTGATTGCTGTCGCGAATTCATCGCATCGCTGCAAGTGATTGCCCGCGGTGACAACACCGCCGAGTCGCTCACCGGATCTTGGGCTGGCGCCTTCGGCCAGACCCAGTTCATGCCCACCACCTTCCAGCGGGTGGCGATCGATTTTGATGGTGACGGTCGTCGCGACCTGATCGGCAGCCTGCCCGATGCCCTGGCCTCAACAGCCGCCTATCTCGAGAAAGCGGGCTGGCAGCGCGGGCAGGAATGGGGAATCGAAGTCAGTCTGCCGGCCGACGTGCTCGCACATGCGGACAGCCGGACCGATCGTAAGGCCTTGTCGGCATGGCGCGCCGCCGGTGTGCGCGGTATCGACGATCGGGCCGAGCACCGGCTCGCGGCCATCGATCCACAAACCCGTGCCGCACTGATCCGCCCGGCCGTGACCGCCGGCCCGGCGTTCGTCGTCTTCCGAAACTTCGATGCGGCCTACGCGTACAACCCGTCCATCAAGTATTCGCTGGCAGTGCTGCATCTGGCCGACCGGATTCGCGGCGAACCGGGTTTCATCACGCCCTGGCCGAGCGTGGACGACTCGCTTGACCGCGCCGAGAGTCGCGAGTTGCAGGAGTTGCTGTTGTCCCGGGGTCATGAGATCGGCCCGGTGGACGGTATTGTCGGTCCGGCCACGCGCGAGGGCGTGCGCGCCGAGCAGCGCCGGCTCAGTCTGCCCGAAACGGGCTATCCCGACCGGGAGTTCCTGCAAACGCTGCGCGGCAAGCCGTGACCGGCCCGGCGCGCAGCGCGGCGCTGCAGGGAATGCTTTGGGCCGCGGCGGCCGGAGCATTGTTCGGTGTGCTCAATGCCTTGATGCGCCGACTGAGTCTTGAGCTGCATCCGATCCAGACCCTGTTCCTTCGCTATTCGAGCGGTCTGCTGGTGATGCTGCCGCTGGTGCTGAGTCAGGGCATCGGTAATTTCCGCACCAACACGCTGGGCGGACAACTGGCCCGTGGTATCGCCCACACCATGGGTCTGGGCCTGTGGTTCGTCGCCCTGCCCCACCTGCCGCTGGCCTACACAACCGCACTGGGTTTCACGGCGCCGATTTTCATTCTGCTCGGCGCGGCGCTGGTGCTGGGCGAACGCATGCAGCCGGCGCGCTGGATTGCCGTGCTCGGCGGATTTGCGGGCGTGCTGGTGATCGTCTGGCCGAGGCTGACCGGCACCGACGCCGACTTCACGTATTCGCTCGATCATGCTGGGCTCCTCGCCCATGTTCGCCATTTCGTTTCTGATCGCCAAGGCGCTGACCCGCTACGACAAGCCGTCGGTCATCGTGTTCTGGCAATCATTGACGGTTTCGCTGATTGCGGCGCCCTTCGGCTGGTATTTCTGGGCCGATCCGACACTGCTGCAGTGGGCCTTGTTCATCGTCACTGGCCTTTTGGGCACAGCCGGCCACTGGTGCCTGACCCGCGCCTACGTGGTTGCCGATATCTCGGCCTCGCAACCGGTCAAATTCCTCGACCTGATCTGGGCCTCGTTGCTCGGGTTTATCGTGTTTGGCGACGTTCCGACCACCTCGACACTGATCGGGGGGGCACTGATCATCGGCGTGACGATCTGGATTGCGCAGCGCGAGCGCCAGGCAAAGCATCCCCTACAATCCCGGGCTGACCCGAGATCCGATGGAGATGCCCAATGAAGGCCCTGCTTTGCGAGAGTCATGGACTGCCCGATACACTGGTTTATCGGGATGTCGATGATCCGGTGCCGGGTGATGATGATGTGATCATCGACATGAAGGCCGCCGGCGCCAACTTCCCGGATGTGCTGATCATTCAGAACAAGTATCAGTTCAAGCCCGAGCTGCCGTTTGCGCCAGGTGCGGAACTGGCCGGCGTGATCAGCCAGGTCGGCGCGAATGTCCGGCGTTTCCAAACCCGGTGACCGGGTGATCGGCTCGAGCGGACATGGCGCATTCGCCGAGCGGGTGAAAGTGGCCGCGAAGAAGGTGATCCCGATCCCGCAGGGTATCGGATTCGACGTGGCGGCTGCATTCACCCTGACCTATGGCACTTCCTGGCATGCGATAGCCGACCGGGCCGCCCTGCAGGCCGGCGAAACCCTGCTGGTGATGGGCGCTGCCGGTGGCGTGGGCCTGGCGGCGATCGAAATCGGCAAAGCGCTGGGCGCGCGCGTGATCGCGGCGGCGTCGACGGCCGACAAACTGGCGGTCTGCCGTGAGCATGGGGCCGATGAGTTGCTGAACTATGGCCAGGAAGACCTGCGCGAGGGGATCAAGCGGCTCACGGCCGGCAAGGGACCGGATGTGATCTACGATCCGGTGGGCGGCGAATTTGCCGAAAAGGCGTTTCGCAGCATCGCCTGGCGCGGCCGGTATCTCGTGGTCGGCTTCGCCGCCGGCGAGATTCCCAGGATTCCGCTGAATCTGGCACTGCTCAAGGGCGCCTCGTTGGTGGGCGTGTTCTGGGGTGACTATGTCACGCGCGAACCCGGGCAATTCGCCAAGGATCTGGACAGCCTGTTCGCGCTGGTCGGTCAGGGTAGACTAAAGCCGCATATCTCGGCACGCTACCCCCTCGCCCAGGGCGCGCAGGCGCTCAATGATCTGATGAACCGCAAGGTCACCGGCAAGGTGATCATCGTCCCCTGAGCAGACAGGCCAGCGCGCCAGCGCGCCCGAAGCCGGCAACTTGCCTAGCCGCCGGCTAAACCGTACCCTTTCACTGTCGATTCCACCGGAACACCCGTCCATGCCCCAGCTTCAATTCGAATGCCGTCAGCAGTCCCGGATCGAGAATCGCAAGGTCGATATCGACCAGGTGATCATCGCAGGCTGGACGGGCCGGGACAGCAACATGGTCCAGCACCATATCGATGAGTTGAACAAACTCGGCATCCCGCCGCCCTCGGCTGTGCCCACTTTTTATCGGGTCGCGGCCAATCTGGTCACCCAGAGCCCGTCGATCCAGGTACTGGGGCCGGCCAGCAGCGGCGAGGTCGAACCGGTGCTGTTCGCCGCCGAAGACGGGCTCTGGCTCACGGTCGGCTCCGACCATACCGATCGCGACATCGAACGTGCGGGTATCGCCCTGGCCAAACAACTCTGTGCCAAGCCGGTCGCCCAGACCGCCTGGCGCTGGAGCGAGGTGCGCAATTCGGCCGATTCCATCCTGCTCAAGAGCTGGATCAGCGATCGTGGCGAACGAACCGCCTACCAGCAGGGGACATTGTCCGAGATTCTGCCGCTGGATACCTTGCTCGAGCAGATGCAGGTTCAGCTGGGCACCAGCATCGAACCGGGCACGATGGTGTTCTGCGGCACCTTGCCCACACTTGGCGGCGTGCGCCCATCCGCACGATTTTCCGGTCTGGTGCTCGATCCGGCGGCCGGGCGGACCATCACCCTCGACTACTCGGTCGAATTCCTGCGCATCATTGCCTAGGCAACGGCCGCCCGGACCGGGACTGACCCGCCGTTCATGATCACCGCCGAGCAGATCGTCGCCGCTCATGAGCGCATCGGCGCCATGGTCGAAAACACCCCCTGCCTGCTGTCGCGCACCTTGTCGGGCATTGCCGGTTGCGAGTTGTTCCTGAAGTTCGAGAACCATCAGTTCACCGCTTCGTTCAAGGAGCGCGGCGCGGCGAACCGGCTGCAGTTGCTCACGCCCGAGGAAGCAGCCCGCGGGGTCATCGCGGTTTCGGCGGGCAACCATGCCCAGGGTGTGGCCTGGCATTGTCAACGGCTGGGCATTCCGGCCACGATCGTGATGCCGCGCTTCACGCCCTTCGTCAAGGTCGAGAACACTGAGCGCTTCGGTGCGACCGTCGTGCTCGACGGTGATTCCTTTGGTGCGGCACGCGCGGCGATGCTGGCGCTGGCCGAGGCGGGCGGCATGACCATCGTGCATCCCTACGATGATGATGCGGTGATCGCCGGCCAGGGGACGATCGCCCTGGAGATGCTCGCCGCCGTGCCGGATCTCGATACGCTGGTCATCGCCGTTGGCGGCGGCGGCTTGATCTCGGGCATGGCAGTGGCCGCGCGCGCGATCAAGCCCGATATTCAGATCGTGGGCGTGCAGGCCGATCACTTTCCGGCCGTCTGGCAGGCCTGGCGAAGCGCCCACGGTCTGCCGATCACGGGCATGCAGGAAGCCGGTCATTCCCTGGGCGGCCCCACACTGGCCGAGGGGATTGCGGTGGAGCATCCAGGCTCGCGAACGGTACCGATCATCAACGATCTGGTCAGCGACATGTTGCTGGTCTCCGAATCGCAGATCGAGCGGGCAATCCTGCTGCTGCTCGATATCGAAAAAACGGTGGTCGAAGGTGCGGGTGCTGCGGGTCTGGCCGCGGTGCTGAAGGACCCTGCCCGCTTTGCCGGTCGACGGGTCGGGCTGGTGCTGTGCGGCGGCAATATCGACAGCCTCACCTTGTCGGATATCGTGCAACGCCAACTGGCCAGGAGCAACCGCCTGGTCAGGCTGGCAATCAATGCGCCCGATTCACCCGGAACGCTCGCGCGCATTGCCCGCATCATCGGTGAGGCGGGTGCCAATATCGAACAGGTGTCGCATCAGCGGGCGTTTGCCGACCTGCCGGTGCGTTATGTGAAGGTGGAATTGCAGTTGAGCATTCGTGGCTCGAGCCACCTGGAGCGGGTGATCCAGGCCCTGGCCGCTCATGATCTGCCGGCCGAGCGCATCACCGGCAAGGTCTTGCCGGTCTGACCACCTGCGCCTGCCCGGCGTTAAGCGGACTCACGCCCGCTCGACGCGCACCGCGCAGAACTTGAATTCCGGAATCTTGCCGTAGGGATCGAGCGCCGCGTTGGTGAGCCGGTTGGCCGCCGCCTCGGCATAGGCGAAGGGTACGAACACCGAACCCGTGCCCAGGCCGTCGTCGCGCCGCGCGGTGAGTTCGATCTGGCCTCGCCGTGAGCGGATCACAATCCGCTCCCCGGGTCTGACGCCGAGCCGTTCGAGGTCTTGGCCGTTCATTGAGGCCGTGGGCATGGGTTCGATCGCATCGAGCACGGTGGCCCGCCGGGTCATCGCGCCGGTATGCCAGTGCTCGAGTTGGCGGCCGGTGATCAGCACCGTTGGAAACTCGTCGCTGGGTCGTTCATCGGGTGGCACGAGGCTGGCTGGCTTGAATAGCGCGCGCCCCGACACCGTCGGAAAGTGATCCGTGAATACCACCGGCTGGCCGGGATCGTCGGCACTCTCGCAGGGATAGGTAACCGATCCTTCGGTTTGCAGACGGGCCCATGAGATGCCCGCAATCGACGGCATGACCGAGCGCATCTCCTCGAAGACATCGCCGACCCCGTCATAGCGCCAGTCCAGTCCGAGCCGCCTGGCCATGTCCATGATGATGGACAGATCCTGGCGGGCATCACCGGGCGGGTTCAGCGCCGCCCGACCCAGTTGCACGATCCGGTCGGTATTGGTGAAGCTGCCGTCCTTCTCGGCGAAGGCGGAAGCCGGCAGGATTACATCGGCCAGATAGGCAGTCTCGGTCGGAAAGATGTCCTGCACGACCAGCATTTCCAGCCTGGCAAGCGACGCGCGGGCATGATTCAGGTCGGGGTCCGACATCGCGGGGTTCTCACCCATCACGTAGAGTCCGCGGATCTCGCCCCGATCGATGGCGTGCATGATCTCCACGACGGTGAGTCCGGGTGTGCTGTCCAGCGGGTGCTGCCAGGCGGCCGCGAAGCGATCGTGAATCGCCGGATCAATCACCTTCTGGTAGTCGGGATACATCATCGGAATGAGCCCGGCATCCGAGGCGCCCTGCACATTGTTCTGACCACGGAGCGGATGCAGCCCGGTACCTGGCCGGCCGATCTGCCCGGTCACCATCGCCAGGGCGATCAGGCAGCGCGCATTGTCCGTACCATGCACATGTTGCGAAACACCCATCCCCCAGAAGATCATGGCGGCGCTGGCCTTCGCATACAGCCGCGCCACCTGTCGGATCTCGTCGGCCGCAATGCCGCTGACCGGGGCCATCTTTTCGGGCGAAAAGGCCGCGACATTGTCGCGCAAGGCATCGTAGTCCTGAGTGCGCGCCGCCACAAAATCATGATCGACGAGGTCTTCCTCGATGATCACATGCAGTATCGAATTGAGCAGCGCGACATCGGATCCCGGGTTGAAGGTCAGCACATGCCTCGCATGCCTGGCCAGATCGGTGCGCCGGGGATCGGCCACGATCAGGGTCGCGCCATTGACTGCCGCGTTCTTGATGAAGGTTGCCGCAACCGGATGATTGGCGGTCGGATTCGCCCCGATGACCAGCACCACATCGGCCTTGAGCACATCACCGACCGGATTGGACACGGCACCCGAACCAATGCCCTCGAGTAGTGCGGCCACCGACGAGGCATGGCAAAGCCGCGTGCAATGATCGACGTTGTTGGAACCGAAGCCGGTGCGCACGAGCTTCTGGAACAGATAGGCCTCTTCATTGCTGCCCTTGGCCGAGCCGAAGCCAGCCAGTGCGCGCGGCCCGTGATGATCACGAATCCGGGCCAGTGTGAGGCCCGCCCGGTCCAGCGCTTCCGACCAGCTCGCCTCCCGGAAGTCATCGCGCCAGTTGGCCGGTACCCGGTCGAAATCCAGGCGCTTGGGCGCATCGTCACGGCGGATCAAGGGGACCGTGAGGCGGTCGGGACTGCTCACATAATCGAATCCGAAGCGCCCCTTGACACAGAGCCGGCCATGATTGGCCGGACCGTCACGCCCTTCGACATAAGCGATGCGGTTGTCCTTCACATGCCAGGTGAGCTGACAGCCCACGCCGCAGAACGGGCAGAGCGAATCCACCTTGCTGTCGACCTGACGCGGCGCAATGGACCCGGTACCGGGCAGCTTGGGCATCAGCGCGCCGGTCGGACAGGCCTGCACGCACTCGCCGCAGGCCACGCAACTGGATTCGCCCATGGGATCATCCAGATCGAACACGATCCGGGCATGATCACCGCGCCAGGCATAGCCGATCACATCATTGACCTGCTCTTCGCGACACGCCCTCACGCAGCGCCCGCACTGGATGCAGGCATCCAGATTGACTGCCATGGCCGGATGCGACGAGTCGGGCGCCGGTTGCGCGCGCGCCGGGAATCGCGAGGTGAGCGGTCGGCCGGTCTCGCGGGCCAGCCAGTTCGACCAGGTGGTCAGTTCCGAATCGTCGCGATGCGCAGCGGCTGGCGCATCCGCAAGCAGCAACTCCAGCACCATGCGCTGCGACTTTCGGGCACGCTCGCTGCCAGCGGCAACCTTCATGCCCTCGCCGGGCTGGCGACAACAGGAAGGTGCCAGCACCCGCTCGCCGTCGATTTCCACCACGCAGGCGCGGCAATTGCCATCGGCACGCATGCCCGGGGTGTAACAAAGATGCGGGATCTCAACGCCATGGCGTGCAGCCGCCTGCAGGATGGTTTCACCCGGCCCGGCGCTGATGCGTCGACCATCGAGTTCGAAATTGATCTCACTCATGGGGCGCCTCCGCCTGCAGTTCATGACCGAAGAAACGCACGACCGACAACATCGGATTCGGCGCAGCCTGACCCAGTCCGCAGATCGATGCATCGATCATGGTGGCGGACAATTCGTCGAGCAGGCCCGTATCCCATTGCTCCTGCATCATGAGCTCGACCGCCTTGGCGGTTCCGACCCGACAGGGCGTGCATTGCCCGCAACTCTCATGCCGGAAAAAGCGCATCAGGTTGAGCGCCGCGGCCCGCGCACTGTCCTGATCGGACAACACCACGATGGCGGCGGATCCGATGAAGCAACCATGCTTTTGCAAGGTGTCGAAATCCAGCGGTTCGTCGGCCAGCGACGCGGGCAGGATGCCGCCCGATGCCCCGCCCGGCAGATAGCCGTAGAGCGCATGACCGTCGGCCATGCCGCCGCAGTATTCGGCAATGAGCTCGTTCAGACTGATACCGGCTGGCGCCAGCTTCACGCCGGGATCCCGGACCCGGCCAGAGACCGAAAAACTGCGCAGTCCACGGCGTCCCCGGCGCCCGTGCGAGGCGAAGGAATCAGCGCCCTCTGAGAGGATGGTGGGCACCCAGAGCAGCGTTTCGACATTGTGGGCAAGCGTGGGGCGACCGAACAGGCCGACTTGCGCGATATACGGCGGGCGCAGCCGCGGCATGCCCCGCCGGCCCTCGATCGATTCGATGAGCCCGCTTTCTTCGCCACAGATATAGGCGCCTGCACCGCGGCGCAGGTGAATCGCCGGCAAGACCCATTGATCGGAGGTGAGGGGCGGATCGGCCTGCAGGGCGGCGATCTCGCGTTCGAGCAAGGCCCGAACACCCGCGTATTCGTCGCGCAGATAGATATAACAGGCCTCGCATCCGGTGGCCCAGGCAGCGATCAGCATACCTTCGAGAAAACGATGCGGTTCACGCTCGAGATAGTGACGATCCTTGAATGTGCCCGGTTCGCCCTCGTCTGCATTGACCACGAGCAGTCTCGGACCCGGGAACGAGGCAACGATGCGCCATTTGCAGCCCGCCGGAAAGCCCGCACCGCCCAGACCGCGCAAGGCCGATTGTTCGAGCGTGTCGTATAGCGACTCGGGCGTGCGCCCATCGGCCAGGATGCCGGCCAGCGTCTGGTAGGCACCCGCCTGAACCGCCGCCGCCAGGCCGGGCGCATCGGGCACAGGGCAGGCGGTTTTACCCTCGCGAACCGCCTGCTGTACGGACGCCACGCTGGCCTGATGCAGCGGATGCTGGTGAACCACCACCACCGGGGCCTGATCGCAACGCCCGACGCAGGGCACGGGCTGCACCCGCACGCCCTGGCCGAGCAGGGCAGGCAGGCGGTCGATCAGGTCGCGGGCACCGCCCATTTCGCAGGCGATCGATTCGCAGACCCGCACGGTGAGCGGCGCGGGCGGCTGCTCGGATTCGCGCACCACATCGAAGTGATGGTAGAAGGTGGCGACCTCGAACACCTCGGCCTGGGCCATGCGCAATTCATCGGCCAGCGCCACCAGATTCTCGGCGGCCAGGCATCCATCGGCATCCTGCAGGCGGTGCAGATATTCGAGCAACAGGTCGCGGCGGCGGGGCATGTCCGCGAGCAGCGCCTTGATGTGGGCGCGGGCCTGCGGTGCTGTCCGGCGTCCCTTGCCGAAGCCGGCCTTGCCGCGAAAACTGACGCGTTTGCTTTGCTGCGTGGTCATAGTGCCTCCGGCGCCTAATGTATCGCAATCGGCGCGCAATCGGCCCGCGCGGCAGACCGGTGGTGGCCACAGAGCCGCCCGGTTGTGCCAGTGTGAAACACCAGACCGGGCGGGCACGAGCCATCCGCTCGCCGGCGGACAGCCCCGGCGGGGTCAGTCGGACTCTGGTATCGTTGCCAGCGTCGGCCGGATGCCCCATCCAGGCCGGTGGCGCGAAGGGCGGCAAGCGGCCTTCGCCGAGCATTCCGCTTCCGCGCGTGTCGATCCATGCGCCTTCGTCCCGCAAGGAAAGTCATGCAATCGATCTTCATCGAAGACCTTGAAATCGACACCATCATCGGCGTGTACGACGAAGAGCGCAAGACACCACAAACGCTGACCTTCAACATCGAGATCGGCCTGCCACACACCCGGGCATTCCGAACCGATTCGCTGGCCGATACGATCGACTATGCGGCGGTCGCCGAACTCATCCGCAGCGAACTGGCCAGCCATTCCTTCGTGCTGCTCGAACGCATGGTCCAGCATCTTTGCGAGCGCATCGAGTTGCGCTTCGAGGTCAGCCAGATCCGCATGCGGGTGGCCAAGGGCAGCATCGTGCCAGGTGCGCGGCGGGTGGGCGTGGTACTCGAACGCAACGTACCCAGCGCCGAGGCCTTGTTCAGCGCGCATTTTTCGGCGCTCAAGCCCTTGCATTGATCCCATGAGCGGCCGGCCTAGCGCAGGGGTGCGGGTTGTGTTGTTCGTCGCCCTTTGCGCGACCGCCTGTTTCGCAAGGTCGGACGAATCCGGTCGATTCACCAGCCAGGCACCGATCCAGAGCATCATCGAGCGCAGCTATGGCATCCAGCTCGGCGATCTCGTGACCCGCCGCATCATCACCCGCGACTCGGCAAGCGGCTTCGCGAGCAATCTGCTGCCCGAACCGGGCGTGATCAATGCGTGGCTCACGCTGCGTCAGGTCACGGTCCGCACGCACGGCAGTGAGCGTCATATCGACCTGGTCTACCAGATCACTGCGGCCAACGATCAGGTCGCGCTGCTGTTTCTGCCCGCGCTGGTCCTACGGTCCGCCGATCAGGTCGTGGGGCGCGCCGATGCACAGGCACTGAGCATCTCACCGATCATCGGCAACCAGCCCTTCCAGCGACAGGGTCTGGGCGATCTGCAACCCGACCGGCACAAACCGAATGTGGACCGCGCCGGACTCTGGCAACGCCTGGGAGTGCTGCTGGGGGCGCTCATGCTCGCCACCGGCTGGCTGGTCTGGCAACGATCGCGCCGACTGCGTCCGGATGGCCCGGCACCGTTCGCCCGCGCCGAACGAGATCTGCGCCGCCTGGTCAGACAACGATCAGACGGCGCCGGCCTCTCGCCCGAGAGCCTGCGCGAATCGGCCAGCCGGCGCCTGCATCGCGCCTTTGATCAAAGCGCCGGGCGCAGCCTGTTTCTGGAGGATCTGGCCGCGTATCTTCGCGAGCATCCGTCACTGGTTGTCGCCGCGGCCGACATCGAGTACTTCTTCCGCAGTTCGCGCAGCGCATTTTATGGTCGACACCCCGCGGCCGACCGTGGCGACGTCGGTGAAGGCCGCGCGCTCGAGCCCTCGATGCTGCTGGCGCTGGCCGCCCGCTTGGCCAGCCTGGAGCGTTTGCGATGAGCACACTGGATGTTCATCATCCGTGGCTGTTGTTGTTGCTCGGGCTGGTCGCACTACCCTTGCTGATACGGCCGGGTCAGGCACAGGTGCACCCGGGTATCGACTGGTTGCCGGCCGATCCGAGCTCGCGCTGGCTGGATCGGATCCTGCGACTGTTGGGCGTGCTGGCGATCGCCAGCCTGGCGCTCGCAGCGGCCGGCCTGCATCGCACGGCACAACCCTGGCAACACATCAGTCGCGGTGCGGAGATCGCCATCGTGCTGGACCGCAGCCGCAGCATGGACCAGCCGCTGGTCGGGCGCGACAACCGGCAGAACTGGAGCAGTTCGCACTTCGAGCGCAAGGGCCAGGTCGCACAACGGGTGCTCGCCGATTTCGTGGCCGCGCGCCCCGACGATCACTTCGCCTTCGTGTTGTTCAGTACACGGGCAATTCCGATCAGCGGCTTCACCCGCGAGCATGGCGTGATCCAGGCGGCCATATCGGCCAGTCAGACCGGCCGCGGCATTTCCGAGACCGAACTCGGACTGGCGCTCGAATCGGCGCTGCAGTTGTTCCTGGCGCGCCCCTTCATCGGCCCACGCGCGGTACTGCTGGTGTCCGATGGCGGTGCACGACTCGATGTGCAGACCCGCGAACGATTGCAGCGTCTCATCGACCAGACCAAGGTGGGGCTGTACTGGATTTATCTGCGCTCATTCGGCAGCCCGGGCATTCGCGCCGACGAGGAGTTGACCGAAGCGCAGCGCGATACCGTGCCCGAGCATTTCCTGAACCGCTACTTCCAGTCCACCGGAACCTTTTATCGTGCCTATGAAGCGATCAGCCCCGCGGCCATGCAGGAGGCGATCGACGACATCAAGCGACTGGAAGACCGGCCGATCCGCTACCAGGAAATGCTGCCCGTGGACAATCTCGACCGACCCCTGATCATGCTGGGACTATCCTGCGTCGCCCTGCTCGGCCTGGCCTCGATCTGGCTCGGGCGGCGATGAATCCGAACCGGCCTTCATCGGCCTGGTCGCCGGACACCATGGCCTTCATCGAACGAATCGTGTCGGCTCTGGCCGTGCTGATCGCGCTGGCGGCGATCTGGACGGGCTGGCAATTGTTCGACCAGGCCAGGGATGCCGAACGATGGCAGCAGGTCCGCAATGGCGCCCCGCTGACCGAGGCAGACGGCGCCGATGTGCAGATCGCGCGAGCCCTGGCCCTTGGCGCCGATGGTGAACGGGCCGATGCGCTCGAGTTGTACCGGCAGATCGAGGCACAGGCGCCCGACAGCCCGCAGGCGCGAATCGCCCGGTTCAACTCGGCGAATCTGCATGTCCGCGATGCGGTCGATCTGATCGCCGACAATGAACGCGGCCGGGCGCTGCCGCTGATCGAAATCGCCAAACAACTCTATCGGCAGTTGCTACGCGACGACCCGTCCGACTGGGCGGTGCGCTATAACCTGTCGCGCGCCCTGCTGCTGATTCCCGATGTGTTGGATGATGGTCCGATGACCAGCACGCCCGAATCGGCAGAGCGCGCCTCGACTACGATGAAAGGCTATTCGCCCGGATTGCCATGATTGCCCGACTCCTGCAGGCGGGCAGACCCTGGTTGTTGATGAGCCTGATGTTTGCCGCCATTGCCCTGGCCTGGCCGATCCGCCCGGTGACGGTGGCACCCGGTGCTGCGGCCATCCTGGTCTTTGACATCACCCAGAGCATGAATGTCGTCGACATGCGGATCAACGACGAACCGGTCGCACGCATCGCATTCGCAAAGGCCAGCGCCATGGCGGCGGTCGACGGACTGCCTTGCGGCACGGCAATCGGTATCGGCATTCTCGCGGCACATCGCGCCCTGCTCCTGGTCGCACCAGTCGAGGTCTGCCAGCATCGCGTGGAACTCACTCAAGCGATCGGCTTCGTCGACCCGGCGATGGCCTGGCAGGGCAACAGCGAGGTGGCCAAGGCCTATTACGCAGCCCTGCAGATCGCCGCCGCGCAACCGAACCGGCCGGCGCTGGTCTTGCTCAGTGATGGACATGAGGCGCCACCGCTCAATCCCCTGCACCGTCCGTCCTGGGATCCGCCCGATCGGCCGGCGCCGGCGCTGATTGCCGGGCTTGGCAGGCTGGTCCCCTCTCCCATCCCCAAAACTGCGCCCGACGGCCGATCGCTGGGCTATTGGGGCGCCGACGATGTGCTGCAGATCGACACCTACACGGCAGGCCGTGGTGGCAGCAGTGCCGGCGAAAAGATGGTGGAAACGGAAGCGGGCAAACCCGTGGATGCGCGCGCGGTCGGCACACCGGGCAGTGAGCATCTGTCGGCGCTGCGCGAACCGTATCTGCAATTGCTGGCCGACGAAACCGGTGCGCACTATGCCCGACTCGACCGGGTCGACGATCTGCAGGAGGCATTGGAACAGGTCCTGGTGATGCCGGGGATCGCGTCGCTGGCCGCCGTGCGAATTGCAGCGAGTCTGGCGCTGGCGATGCTCTGCGCCTTCTATGCGCAGCGCTGGCTGGGTCGAAGCGCCTGAGGCGTCATGCCGTGGAACCAGGCAGTCACCGCCTGGGCATCGAATCCCTCGTACAGATGCAGCGGACGCAGGCCACGTTCGCGACAGATCGAGCCGATCCGCGCATGATGCGCATCGAGTGCATCGCGGATCCGGGCTCGCACGCTGCGCCGCATCCAGATCATCTGGCGCATGCCGGTTTCCGCATCGGTCACGGCCAACAGTCCGCGTGATCCGGCCAGCGCCACGGCCGGCAGATTCCAGGTCACGACGGGCACGACCTGATGAGCGGCGAACCGGCGCAGCAAGCCCGACCAATCGGTGCGCGTGGGTTGAAAGTCCGACACGATGAACACGAGCGACCGCCGGGTGCCGATTCGCACCAGGGCTTGCACCAGACCGTCGGCGCCATCGGCAAGATCCGTCGTCCGGGTCGGACGGTCTGGCACGCCATCGCCTGGCCGGGCAGTTCGTGACGGGTTGGCGGGGGCCAGGGCGGCGATCCGCCCCGCCAGCGCCAGCTGCGCGGACAGATGCCGGGACGCCGGCATGGACAGCGCCGCTACTGGCTGATTGGCCGCGCAATACACGCCGAGCCGGTCACCCGGGCCATGGGTGCTATGGGCGGCCGCCGCGATCAGCCGGGCTGCGGTCGTGCAACCGGCCACCCCGTCACCCGTCCAGCGCATCGAGCCCGACAGATCGACCAGCACCCACAGATCGAGCGACGCTGTGTGCAGCACATCGCGCACCCAGAGCCGCTCGAGCGGGTCACGCAGGCTGGCTCGCAAGGCCAGGCGTCTGGCTTCCGAGGCATCGCGCAACAGGATGTCGCCACGCCAGGCACCGCTGTCGCCCGCGAGCATCGAGCGATGTTCGCCCTGGCGGCGCCGTTGCGCCGACCAGCCGATCCGATAATTAAAGATCTCTCGACGAGCCTGACTGCGTGTCATGGTGCCGCGACCCGCGCCAGCACGGCCGCCGTGAAATCACGGGCAAGCGATTCACGGGCAAACTCGTGCACCGGATCGAAGAAGATCCGGTGGGCAATCGCATCGGCAAAGACTGCACCGATGTCCTCCGGCACCAGATAGTCGCGGCCCTCAAGGAACGCTCTTACCCGCGCCGCGCGCATCATCAGACTCATGCCGCGCGGACTCGCACCAGCCTCGACCAGCGTGTTCATGTCATAGCCGTCGAGTTCAACCGCATGATCGGTCGGCAGACGGGTGGCATCCATCAATCGGACCGCATAGTCGCGCAGGGCCGGCGATGCGCTGACCCGCGTCTGTATATCGCGCGCCAGATCGGGCAGTCGGTCAAACGCGAGCTGGCCAGGCGTTACCGACTCGATCAACCGGTCGACATCATGAAACACCGGGTCGAATACCAGCGAGGCGCGATCGGCCTGCGAGCCTGGTATCCGGACCCGCAATTCCATCATGAAGCGGTCACGGGTGGCGGCCGCCAGTTCGAATGTCTCACCACGCTCCACGCGATTGCGATCGGCAAATGCCAGCAGGTAGGGCAGGCGATATTCCCGATTGAAGGCGGTAATGCTGCCTTCGGCCATGGCGCGCAACAACAGCGCCTGCACCTGCGGCCGGGCGCGATTGATCTCGTTGAAAAAGAACACCGAGAGCGCCTCGTCATGCGCGAGCAACGGTCCGGGCTCGACCTGGGGACGCCCCTGATCGGAAATGAAGGTGTGATAGACCAGATCGGCGGGCGTCATGTCGATGCTGCCCTCGACGCGCGCAAAACCGCCACCGAGAGCGCGCGCCAGCGCCCTGAGCAGAGTCGTCTTGCCCACACCGACATCGCCCTCGAGCAGCACATGTCCGCGCGCGAGCAGGCAGATCAGACACTGACGAATCACGGCCGTCTGGCCGAGCAGGATCCGGTTCAGTTCGGCTTCAACGGCCAGAACTCTTTCCCGCCATGCCTGCGCTGTCGCCTCATCCATCTTTCATCCTTGCTGTTACAACCCGCCCATCCGTACCGGCAAGGCAGACCGGCCGGTTGATTGTCCAAAACGGCGTCCCGTGCCGGGTCGCACACTGTACTCGAACGGGCCCTCGCGGCGCAGCAAGCGGCCCCTGCCCGGTGGCTGTCCAATTGCGAGACACTCTGGACGATTGAAGACCCCTATTGAGACCTGGCCGGCCGCGTCGGCAGCAAATGGATGGGGTTGCGCAATTCATAATTCTTTCAACCGGTCTATACTTGTTTTGGCCCGACCATTCTTTGGCCACCCCAAAAGAGACGAGGAGTCATCTATGAGGCAAATCAACAAGCCGGCTGCTGCACTGGTTCTGGCGGGAGTTCTCGCTGTACCCGGTCTGGCATCGGCCAATGCGGATGTCGAGAAGCACATCGCAAATCCGGGAAACTGGGCGATGCAGGCTGGCGACATGTTCAACCAGCGCTACAGCAAGCTCGACCAGATCAACAAGTCGAACGTCAAGAACCTGCAGGTCGCCTGGACATTCTCCACCGGTGTGCTGCGCGGTCATGAAGGCTCGCCGCTGGTCATCGACGGCATGATGTATCTGCATTCACCCTTCCCCAACCGCGTTTTCGCGATCAACCTGGACAACCAGGAAATCGTCTGGAAATACACGCCCAAGCAGGATCCGGCGGTGATTCCCCAGATGTGTTGCGACACGGTCTATCGTGGCCTGGCCTACGCCGAAGGCAAGATCTTCCTGCAGCGTGCCGACAGCGTGCTCGAGGCCCTCGACGCAAAGAATGGCAAGGTGTTGTGGTCGGTCACCAATGGTGATCCGAAGCTGGGCGCGGTCAATACCAATGCGCCGCATGTGTTCAAGGACAAGGTCATCACCGGCATTTCGGGTGGTGAGTGGGGCGTGCGCGGTTTCCTGGCGGCCTACGACATCAACACCGGCAAACAGGTCTGGAAGGGCTACAGCACCGGACCCGACGCCGAAATGCTGATGGATCCCGACAAGACCATGACCTGGACCGATGGCAAGCTGGCACCGGTGGGCAAGGACTCCTCCCTGAAAACCTGGAAGGGCGATCAGTGGAAGATCGGCGGCGGTACCACCTGGGGCTGGTACAGCTACGACAAAGACCTGAACATGGTCTATTACGGCACGGGCAACCCGTCGACCTGGAACCCGTCGCAGCGACCGGGCGACAACAAATGGTCGATGACCATCTGGGGTCGTGATGTCGACACGGGCATGGCCAAGTGGGTCTATCAGATGACGCCGTTCGACGAGTGGGACTTTGACGGCATCAACGAGATGATCCTCGCCGACATCCCGGTCAAGGGCCAGAAGACCAAGGCCCTGGTGCACTTCGACCGCAACGGCTTCGCCTACACGATGAACCGCGAAACCGGTGCGCTGCTGGTGGCCGAAAAGTATGACCCGGTCGTCAACTGGGCAACCAACGTCGACATGAAGTCCGGTCGTCCGCAGGTTGTCTCGAAGTACTCGACGGCTCAGAACGGTCCTGACGTGGTGTCCAAGGGCATCTGCCCGGCGGCACTGGGTACCAAGGATCAGCAACCGGCATCCTTCGATCCGAACACCGGTCTGTTCTACGTACCGACCAACCATGTCTGTATGGACTACGAGCCATTCGAAGTCGAGTACACGGCCGGTCAGCCCTATGTTGGCGCTACCCTGTCGATGTTCCCCGCCCCCAACAGCCATGGCGGCATGGGTAATTACATCGCCTGGGATGCCGGCGAAGGTAAGATCGTCCAGAGCAAGCCCGAGAAGTTCTCGGTCTGGAGCGGCTCGCTGAACACCGCGGGTGGCCTCTCCTGCTACGGCACGCTGGAGGGTTATTTCAAGTGCGTCGATGCCAAGGATGTGAACAAGGAGTTGTACAAGTTCAAGACTCCCTCGGGCATCATCGGCAACGTGTTCACTTACACGCACAAGGGCAAGCAGTACATGGGTGTATTCTCAGGCATTGGCGGCTGGGCCGGTATCGGCATGGCAGCGGGTCTGGAGAAGGACACCGATGGCCTGGGCGCAGTGGGCGGTTATCGTGATCTGCAGAAGCACACCGAACTCGGTGGCTCGCTGACCATCTTCGCGCTGCCGAACTGAGTCAACCCCGGTCCGACCTGTTCGTTGTCTGAACGGGTAAGCTGACCCCGCCCGGGCGGCCCTTTGGGCCGCCCGGGTCTATTACGGGTGACGCCTCTGCGTCACGCATCGATACCGATAATCAGAGATTCGTTATGAAGCCCATCGTTATTGCAAGCACCCTGGCCCTGCTCATGGGCGCGTCCGGCGTCGGGATTGCCTACGCCGAGAAGGTCGAAACCGAGCTGTACACCGTGGTTGACGGTACCAATGTCGATGCAAAAACCTTCGAGGGCTTCAAGGCCTGGCGGTCTGCAGCCTGTGATCGCTGCCATGGCGCGAACCAGGAAGGTCTGGTCGGCCCATCCCTGATCACCAGCCTCAAAACCCTGAGCAAGGACGAGTTTGTCGTGACCGTGCGGGATGGACGCCTGGCCAAGGGCATGCAGAGCTTTGGCAACAGCCCGGTCGTCATGGACAACATGGACAACCTTTACGCCTACCTCAAGGGCCGCTCCGATGGGGCCATCAAGGAAGCGAAGGTACGCAAGATCCAATGAGCCTGCGAGGCTCATCGTTTGCGGTTACTGGTGCCCCGCGCCAGTCTTCACAGGACATCACCATGCATAGGTCGACGCTGCGCCACCTTCTGGTCGGGGCGCTGGTCTGCGGCGTGTTGCAGCCGGGTCTGGCACTGGCTGCCGACGAGCAGGCAGGCGCTCCCAGCAAGCTCAGGGTTTGTCAGGATCCGAACAACATGCCGTTCTCGAACGCAGCCGGCGAAGGCATCGAGAATCGGATCGCCGAGTTGTTCGGCGCCAAACTGGGGGTTCCGGTCGAGTATTTCTCGTTTCCGCAGCGCCTGGCCTTCGTGCGCAACACCTTGCGTTACAAGCTGCCCGGCGACGACTATCGATGCGACGTGATTCTGGGCGTACCGGACGGCTTCGGTCAGGTGGCGACCACCAACGCCTATTACCGGTCCACCTACGCGCTGGTTTATCCGAAAGGCGGCAAACTCGACGGGGTTGATTCGGGAGAGGCATTCCTGGCGCGCGCGGCCCAGGCGATCGGACCCGGCCGCCTCGGTATCCATGACAAGTCGCCCGCCGCAGCCTGGCTGGCCAAGCATCAGCTCACCGAACTGGCCCACCCCTACCCGATCATGAGTCCGGATCCCGATTATTACCCGGGTCATCTGCTCGACGAGGACCTGGCCCGCGGCAACATCGATGCAGCGATCATCTGGGGACCGATTGCCGGCTATTTCGCTCCCCGGGTCAAGGACAAGTCTCTGGTCGTGGTGCCGCTCGCCTCGGAACCCGGCGTGCGTTTCGACTATGGCATCGCGATGGGGGTGCGCCACGGCGAGCCACAGTGGCGCGGGCAGATCCAGCGGCTGATCGACGGATCCCTGGGCGAGATCACGCAGATCCTGCACGAATACGGCGTGCCCCTGGTCAACGACATCGGCGATCCGATCAAGGCGCCCGTCGGTGATGCGGGCTCCGGCCGCACAAGCGCAGCCCCATCGACCACCGCTGCCAGTGCGGCCACGGCAGCAGAGTCGGCGACTGCCTCTTTGCTGGAACAGAAGCGCCGTCAGGTCGACGATGCACAGGCGGCTGCCAGGCGGACCCAGGCCGAGTTGGCGCAAAGCATCGCCGCGCCAGCGGCCACGCCGACAACAGTACCGGCAACAGTACCGGCAGTCACTCAGGACAAGCCGGGCGCATCGGGGTCGGCTGCGGCTGCGGCGGCCACGTCGACTGCGACTGCGGCGGCCACTGCGACTGCGGCGGCCACCGCAACAGCAGCCGCCGCATCGGTTGCCCCGGCCGCGTCGGCGCAGCCGGGCGCCGCTGCCGCTGATTCACCGCTCTACCAGGTCAAGGATGGCAACCTGGTGGATGCCAACACCTATGAGGGCTTCAAGACCTGGCGGGCAGCGGCCTGTGATCGTTGTCATGGCGCGAATCAGGAAGGGCTGGTCGGCCCCTCCCTGATCGGCAGCCTCAAGAAGCTGAGCAAGGACGAATTCATCGTCACGGTCCGCGACGGCAGACTGGCCAAGGGAATGCAGAGTTTCGGCAACAGTCCGATCGTAATGAACAATATCGATCATCTGTATGCCTATCTGAAGGGCCGGTCGGACGGCGCGATCACCCAGGCCAAGGTCGGGAAGATGACGCCATGACCGAACAATGGATCCGGTGAGGCCGTGACGATGGCGGCGTGGTCCGACCCGGGCTTGCGGATTCGCCTGGCACTGATGGTCGCGCTCATCGTGGCCGTTTCGGTCACGAGCCCCGCAGGTCAGGCCGCCGAGCGCGTCGACCGCGCGCGATTCGTTCCGCTGCGCGTCGTGATCCTGAAGGTCGAGGCCCGACTGGACGATGGTCGCCTGCATATCGGTACCGGCGTGACGGTCGCGCCCGGTGTGGTGCTCACCAATTGCCATGTGGTCGAGCATGCGGAAGCGATTACCGTGTCCAAGCGGGCGGGACGCTGGCCGGTTGTCGCTCAGCACGCCATCGGCAGACATGACCTGTGTTTCCTGAAGGTGCCGGACTGGCGGGGTTCGCCTATCGAGTTCGGCGAGGACCGACGCCCGGTTCTGCATGAGGTGGCCGCGTCAGTGGGCTATACGGGCGGTGCCGAGTTGTCGTTTACCGAAGGCGAGATCACGGGTGTGCATGCATTCGACAACGCATGGCTGCTGCAGACCACCAGTGCCTTCACCTCGGGCGCCAGTGGCGGTGCCCTGCTCGATTCACAAGCCAGGCTGCTGGGCATCCTCACCTTCCGACTACCCGGTCGCGACGGCCATTATTACGCGGTTCCGGCCGCCTGGGTTCGGCAGGGCATGCCCGTCGAAGCGGACTGGCGGCCCGTTGGCACGCCGATTGATGAGCGACCTTTCTGGCAGGGTGAACGGGAGTCGCTGCCGTATTTCATGCAGGTGCCGTCCCTGGAAGCCCAGGCCGGTTGGCAGCAACTGATGGATCTTGCCGAGCAATGGCAGCGCTCGGCGCCGGAGTCGGCTGAACCGCTATGGGTCAGAGGTCGGGCGCTTGCCCGCCTCGAGCGTCGCGACGAGGCGATCGTGTCGTTGCAGGCCGCCACTCGCATCGATCAGCGATTCCTGCGGGCCTGGGTGGACCTGGGCTCAATGCTGCGAACAGCCGGTCGTGACGACGAATTCAGACAGGTGCTCTTGACCCTGCAGGACCTCGATGCCGATCTGGCCAGGGAACTCGAAACCGGCAAAGGAATGCCAAGATGATTCAATCCCTCACTCGATCGCCCACGCGCCGCGGCGGCGTCAATCGGTTTTTGTCGCTGGCGCTTGCGGCCGTGTTTATTCTCTCCGGCACGGTCTCCTGGGCGGCCAATGCGAACGACATCACCGAGGCCGAACGCCGGGTCTTCATGGACGATCACCTGGCCAGCCTGCCGGCGCCCACGACCCTGCACTACCTGACCGAGCGGCGCGGCAGCCTGCAGGACCCGCTGGATGACAAGGCGTCTGTCGAGTTGCAGACGGAGGACGGACGCCGGGTCGCCAATGTGCAGTGGATGTCGGGCCGCGAACAACTCAGGCTGCCACCGTTCGACGATGTAAAGGGCAATCCGATCCTGCTGTATTTTCTGGAGCGGGAGATCCGGGAAATGAACCGGCTGACCGGGGGCTCGATGAATTATTATCGCAAGCGGATTCGCATGGCATTGGCGAGCAATCCCGGGGTTGAAGCCACGACGGTCGACTTTGCCGGGCGTCAGGTGAAGGCGACGCGGATCACGATTTCGCCATTTGTCGACGACCCGGCCCGCTCACGCTACGAGAAATTTGCCGACCGGCGTTACACGATGATTCTGTCGGACGACGTGCCCGGCGCGGTCGTCAGCGTGAGTGGCGAGTTGCGCGGCAGTGCGAATCCTTCAACCGAGCCCACGCTGTTATGGTCGGAATCGGTGCGCTTGGATCATCGGAATTGACCCGCCGGGACGGTCCTGCCCGGCAGTGCATCACGGAGAACACGCATGACACGATCACTCTCGCCCCGCCTCGTCCGCCGCGTTGCCCTGCTCGCATCAGGTAGCGCGCTGAGCCTGATGCTGGGCCTTCCCGCCGCTGCGGCGGAGATGAACGACTTTCCGACGCTCACCCGCGTGGAATATGTCGAACGCTGCATCAATGATTTTGATCGACCCAGGCAGGAGCTCATCTACAAGTGCACCTGCGCCATCGATGCGATCGCCAAGGCCGTCGATCATGACACCTGGGTGGATCTGGAGACCTTCAACAACGCAGTGCCGATTGCCGGCGAACGCGGCGCCTATCTGCGGGAGCGCAAGGATTCGCGATCGAAGGTCAAGACATTCCGGGAATTGCAGACCAAGGTGCGCAAGGCCTGTTTCCTGCCCGAACAAGGTCGCAGTTGATCGGCGGCCGGCACTTATGAGGTCTTCGAGGATAGCCGGCCTGGCGATTTGCCGCGTGCTGGCCTGTGCCGTGCCGATTGCCTGGCTCGCCCTGTGGTCCAGTGCGCCAAGCGCTGCCCAACCAGCCCACGGCATGGACGCCGGCAACGCGCCCACCCATCATTCACCCAGCGACTTCGCGGTCCAGGAAATCGCGCCCGGTGAATTTCTGCACCATGGGCAGGTCGCCGTCTGGCATCCGGACAATCAGGGCGACATCGCCAATCTGGGCTTCGTGATTGGCGAGCGCTGTGTTGCGGTGATCGACACCGGCAGCAGTCTGGCGATCGGCCGGCGATTGCTGGCGGCGATTCGCGCGAAAACCGACAAGCCCGTCTGTTATGTGATCAACACCCATGCCCATCCCGATCACATGCTGGGCAATATTGCATTTGCCAACGAAGGTGCCCGCTTCATTGCCCACCGCAACATGGCGGGCGCCCTGGCCACCCGCGGCCCGGCCTATGTGAATGCCCTCAATCGGGATCTGGGTGCGAGCGCAGCCGGCACCGCGCTCGTGCAGGCCGATATCGCGGTTGATGGTGTCATGACCATCGATCTGGGTGGGCGCCAGTTGACCCTGTCTGCATGGCCGACATCGCACACCGATGCCGACCTCACGGTGTTCGATGCCGGCAGCGGCACGCTCTGGCTCGGCGACCTGGCATTCGTGAGTCATCTTCCCGTGGTCGACGGCAGACTCAATGGCTGGCTGCAGACGATCGAGCAGTTGCGCCAGATTCCCGCGCATCGCGCCGTACCGGGTCATGGCCGATACGACGAGCCGGGCTGGCCGGCCATGTTGAATGCCGAGCAGGCCTATCTTGTTGCACTGCGCCAATCAATCCGCAGCGCGGTTGCCGACGGCCGTACCCTGACCGAGGCTTTGGCCGATATCGACGTGGGACGTCAGGATTCATGGGCGGTTTACGACGAATTTCACCAGCGCAACGTCAGCGCGGCCTTTGCCGAACTGGAATGGGAATGAGCGCGGGTCTACACTGACCGATTGTTTGTCCGGATGATCCCCGGCCTATCCAACTGGAGACTGCCATGTCGCTGAAACACCCGATGAGCGCCGCCCTTGTCCTGGGTCTGCTGCTGGCCATCGGCCGGCCCGCTGACGCCGCTGTCGAGGGCGGCGGCAACGCCGTCTGGGACAAGGTGCGTTATGCGCTGTTCAAGGACGCACCGGTCATCGACGATGCGGCTGGCGAGGTCCTCACGCTTGAAACGCCGGCGCGGGCAATGGATGCCGCCATCGTTCCCGTGGCCATTCGCAGCCGGATCAAACAGACGCCCGAGCGCTACATCGAGAAACTCTGGCTCGTGGTCGACAACAATCCGTCGCCGGTTGGTGCCGAATTCACGCTGACCCCCGACAGTGGTCAGGCCGATATCGAAACCCGCATCCGCATCGAGGAGTACACCAATGTCCGCGCGGTCGCCCGACTCAACGACGGATCGGTCTATGCGGTATCAAATTACGTGAAGGCCTCCGGTGGCTGCTCGGCGCCCGCCGGCAAGGATCTGGCTGCCGCCATGGCCAATATGGGCAAGATGCGGCTACGGGTCGATGGCGACCTGGTGTCGGGCAAGCCGGTGCTCGCGCAACTCATGGTGAGCCATCCGAACGTGTCCGGCCTGGCCATGGATCAGGTATCGCGCACCTATGCGCCGCCGCATTTCGTGCGCCACATCGAAATCTCCTATGGTGGGCGCAAGGTCATGGAAGCCAATGTCGATTTCTCCATCAGCGAGAACCCGAACTTCCGCTTCTGGTTCACGCCGGCGTCGGGTGGTGAACTGGTGGCCAGGGTCGTCGACTCCGAGGACAAGGCCTTTTCCCAGAAGGTCACGATCGCACCGCTGCCCGCCACGCACTGAGACAGCCAACAAGCATGACGGATGCGGGCCGAAGAAGCCGGTTGACTCGAAGAAGACGGATCGGGCGATCCCTGGCCAGCGTCTGCGCGAGCGTTCTGCTGCTCGTCGCAGGCTTGTCCGGCGCGAGGGCGCAACCGCCGGCTGACCTGCCTCTGCCCCAGACCATCACGGTGGCCGAGGGCGTTTTCGTGATCCCGGGGGCACCCGGCCCGGCGTCGCCGTCGGACGGCGCACGCCTTGCCAATGTGGCCTACGTGGTCGGCGAAACCGGCGTGCTGGTCTGGAATACCGGCGTGTCGCATCGCCACGGCCAGCAGTTGCTGGCCAACATTCTGGATGCCGTCGATCGACCCATTCGGCTCGCGATCGTCAGCCATGCCTACCAGGATGTGTTGTTCGGCTGGAGTGCGTTCAACGAGATCGGCATTCCGGTCTGGATGCATCAGGGCACCGAATTGCTCATGCGCCAGCGTTGCCATACCTGTCTGGAACGGCTCACCGAGTTGCTGGGCGCACCGGCCATGTTCGGCACGCGGCTCGTCGAGCCCGCGCATCGCATCACGGCCAGCGAGAACATCGACGCGATCGGGCGCCCATTGGCATTGATCGATTCGCAGTTTTCGAGCGGACCAAACGATCTCATGCTGTTCGACCATGCCACGGGCACACTGTTCTCGGGGGTCACGGTCCAGACCGATCGACTCATCGATATTCATGATGGCCGCTACGAGGGCTGGATCGCCGCACTCGAGGCGGTGCAAGCGCTACCGGTGCGCCGTGTCGTGCCCGACTATGGCGCGATCGGCGACGCCGGCGCCATCACCCGCACGCTCGCCTATCTGGCTGCGCTGGACCGGCAGGTGACCGACATGCTGGACCGCGGCATCACCTTGTCGGCCGCCATCGACAGTGCGCCGCTGACCGAGTTTGCGCAGCTCCACGGTTACCAGGAAACCCACGGCCGCAATATCCAGACGCGTTATCTGGCACTCGAGAGCCGCTACTTCAAATGACTGGCCCCTGCCTCGCAACCGGCCGGCCAGATCTCAGTCGTCGTATTTGATGTATTTGAACCGCTGATCATCATTGGGCGTGCCCGTCAGTGCCCCGCCCGCCTTGCCTGGCTGCCATTGCACGACCCGCTCGATCTGGGTGGCCAGTTCGAAGTCGCGATCGGTGATGCCCTTGGCATCGTGCGATTGCAGTTTGACGATGACGAAGGCGTAGGAGACGGTCAGGTCGGGATGATGCCAGGCCGCTTCGGCCAGGTGTCCCACGGTGTTCACCACCATCAGGGTGCCCTTCCAGGATCCGGTCTTGAACTTGCGACGCAGCCAGCCATCCTCGACGTACCAGTGCCGCAGCTCGCCGGTCAGTCGCTGCGCGATGCCGGCCTCGTCATAGATCTTGGGCGCTTCCTGTGTCATGCCAGTTCCTCCGCTTGTTCGAATCGTGATTCAGATGGCCGGCACGAGCAATTCGCCACGGCCGCCGATTGCCAGATCACCGACCCAGCGTCTGGCAAGACCCGGGCGCATGCGCTTGAGCAACTCGGCCAGGGGCCCGTTGCTGGCCTGACGATCGCGGCTGCGGTCGGCCGCCATCAGGGTCAGGATACCCAGCCGGTGTTGGCCGGTGTCCGCAAAACCGCCCGGCAGACGGGCAGGCGCCTGACTCGCAATGATCGAGCCATGGCGCAATTCATAGCCGCAATCGGCGCCGGGATCGTCTCCAACCAGTATCGAACCGGCCAGCATCCGGAAACCGAGTTCACCCGCGGCCCTGCCCCCGATCATAATGATGCCGCGACGCATGCGGTCGCCACATCGCCAGCCCACATCGCCGCTCACGTGGATCTCGCCGCCACGCAGGCCGAAGGCATGACCGGGCAACACACCGCCGAGCCGGTCACCCGCCGAGCCATCGATGTGGATCCGTCCACCGCGCATGCCGATGCCGCAGTCGTCGCCAACCAGCCCCGTCATCCGGATCGATCCACCAGCCATCGAGGCCCCCAGGCCCGGGCCAGCCTGGCCGCTGATGATGAGCTCGCCCGAGCGCATGCCCCGTGCAATACCATGCAGCATCGGTGTCACCGCGTCGATCACCAAGCGATCCTGGCGGCTCGTGCGCCGACGGATCTGCATGAGATCGGCCAGGACCAGGCGCTGATTGGCGCGATTCAGGCTCAGTCCCGCGATCTGCGCGGGCGACATCGCCAGCAACAGGTCGGGACGCAAGACACCCGCATCGATCGGCAGATCGCCGTCCCGCAATGGCGCGTCATGACGAACCCGCAGCTCGAGCGTGGTCATGGCCGTATCCGTTGCCATGCAGGGCCATCAACAGCTTGCGGACAGCAGGCATTCATAGCAGATCTTTGAGATGAAAATGGAACTGGCCCAGTTTGCCGCCATAGTTGCCCGCGCTGATGCGCGTGATACCGCTGGCCGCGCCCAGGGCACAGATCGCGCCGATGCCGGCCCGCATCGCCGCGGCCACGTCAGTATCCTCGAGTCCGTCAATGACGATCTCCAGCGCAGCAGCCGAGCGCTCATCCAGTTGCGAAACCGTGGCGCCGCGCAAGGTCGGGCAATAGGCATCGTTGGTACTGGCCGACAGCGCCGGATAGCGACTGCCGACCTTGGATCCCGACCGCACGATGCCCCCCGGAAACGGCATGATCACATTCGGCAGCCTGCGCATGGCCTTGACGGCGGCCTCGGTCGCGGTGAGCGCCGACTCGATCGACGTGGCCGCGATGATCAGATTGCCGCCGCCAACGGCTGGCACGATGCCGGTCTTTTCCTGAACCAGAAACTCACCATCCATGACCGGCACGCGCCAGTAGCGCTCACCGCCGAGCTTTTTCGACATCTGCCAGCCGTCGCCAAAATACCGGAGCGATTTGCCCAGGCCGATGGATTTTTCACCGGTGATGCCGGCGAAGGCCGCCGTGGTCGGGCATGTCAGTATGCATTGCGCGACCCGCCGCTCAACCTGCTTCTCGAGTTCCTTGGTGGAGACCGCGAACAGCAGGATGGACACGCCCGGGCGCGCATCCGGTGTCGAACCCGGGCGCAGTGTGCGTTCGATGCCGGCCTCGCAGCCGCAGCCGATCACGCTGGTGGCGAAGCCCGTGGCGGTGATGGCGGCCTGATGCGCCCATGCCGGCGTGGCCGCCGTAATGATGATGCGGGTCGCCTTCATGCCGAAGGCCTCGGCGAAGGTATCGTCGATGGCGATGCCGGCCCGTTCGATGGATCCGCTCATCGCCGGAACACGCCGCGTTGACAGGGATGGGTGAACAGCTTCATGCCATGGCCGCACTGGCAGACTTCATCGTCGCCGATCACGAAGTTGATGGTGCTCATGGTCTGGGTGCGCTCGAACCAGTCGTTCAGTTCGGTGACGATGCCGGCATCATGCTCCGGCCTGACCCGATGCAGATTGCCGATCACGGTCTTGATGATCTGACCGTCCTGGACCACGCGTTCACCATCCTTGTAGACGAAGGCCGGCGTGGCGAACATTTTTTCGCGATCCGTATCGGGACGGTAGGCGACGATGTCAGCCGCCGCACCGGCGCCCAGATGACCACGATCGGCCATGCCCAGAATGCGCGCAGGCGCCGCCCTCGTCATGATCGCGATCTCGTCTAGCGAATACTCGCGCGGATTGTCGCGCAGCGGGCTGATCGCGCGAACCTCTTCGGGTAGTGCATCGAACTGCCGATTGCGGAAGTCGCGATCCATCAGCAGGCGGATCAGTCGCGGATAACTCGTGAAGGGTGCGCCATTGGGATGGTCGGTGGTCAGAAAGATGCGCCATGGATCGCGCACCGCCAGAAACAATTCCAGGCCGATGGTCCACTGCAAGGCATTGACATAGCTGGTGTCGCGATAGCGGAAGGGCACGACGCCACAGCCGGCATCACATTCGATGTCCATCAATACCGCCCGGCGCGGATCGGCCAGCGAAATGCCACGGGTCTGCGCCTGAGTGTCACCCGAGGCGGTTACGGTACGCCCGAACATGATCTGACCGATGTCGATGCTGACATTGTCGTGGGCGTTGACCGCATCGGCGATGCGCTGTGCTTCGGAGGAGAATTTTTTCGGTCCATCCCGGCCGTAACTGTGAAACTGCACATGGGTCAGATGAATCGGCAACCCCTCGGCCGCATCGATGGTGGCCAGGGTGCTCTGGACATTGCCCGGCACGCCCAGATTGCTCGCATGCACATGCAGCGGGTGCGGCACGGCCAGATCGTGCAGGGCGCGGGCCAGACATCGCACCACCTGACGCGGGCTGACCCGGTAATGCACATGAAGATCATCGACATCGAGGCTTCGCTGATTGAACTTGAAGGCGCTGATGCCGCCGGGGTTCACCACCTTCAGACCGACTGCCTGAGTGGCGCGCAGGGTCCAGGCCACGTAGTCATTGATGACGGCTTGTTCGCGTCCCTGGGCGAGCAGGGTCAGCAGGAAGTCATCACTGCCCAGCATCGCATAGGCGCCGTGATCGACCATCGGAATGTCGCCCATCTCCAGATGCGCCTGACGCGCATTGGCAGGCAGCATGGCCGGTTCGAAGCAGGCGGTGTAACCCATCTGCGCATAGCGATAGCCGGTGATGGCACAACTGGGCGCCGCTCCGCCCACGCCACCGCGCAGCAGATCAGTAGGCAGGCTCTGATGGCGCTCATGATCTTCGCTCATCAGCATGCGCGCGATGTTGACCTTGCCACCGCCGATATGGGTGTGCAGATCGATCGCCCCGGCCATCAGCACCAGACCGGAACAATCCACCCGCCTGTCCTGGGCATCGGCACGCGCGGGCGCCACGATACGCCCGTCGACGATATGAATGTCGGCCGGTTCGCCCGAGCGGCCATGCACCGGGTCGTGAATCGTCGCGTTGGCCAGAATGGTTCGCATCAGTCGGCCACCGGCATCGACGATGCGGCCTGCAGGCCGGACAACACAGCCTGCAGCACCTGGGCGACCGAGGGCAGGCGCTCCCGGATTGCAGACACCGCGCCAGTCTGGCGCAGATACATGGTGACCACGCGATCCATTCGCACCAGATGTGAATCATGATCGATGCCGGGTGTGCCGACCGGTATGAAGACGCTGGCTGAATTTGCCATACCCGGTGGCCCGAGCACGATGCTGGGCAAGGAGGTGTCCGGTGGCGGATGGGCGATGCCCAGGCCACTGATCCAGACCAGGCTGTCAACGTCGCCGCGCGCCAGCAAACCGGCTGCATCATGCGCCACCGGATCGAAGCGCACGCCCTCAGGGGTGAAGGCGCTACGCAGCGGAAATCCGGTGCGCCACAAGTGGACGGCCTCGGCGCTTGCCTCGCCGTCATTGCCACCCATCGGCAGGGCCGCCGCGCGCCCCTTCCGGTTCAGGGCCGAGACCAGGCGCATCAGGCGCAGGCTCAGGCGTTGTCCGAGTGCAACCGGCCAGTTGGCAGCCGCCCAGATGAACACCGGATAGGCGCTGGCCTGCAATAGTTGCAGCCATGCGCGAGCCGCCGGCAGATCGGGCCGGCTGGCCAGATGCCCCGGCAAAGGTTTTGCGGGATCGGCGCCACCGGCATCCAGCAGCATCAGGGTGGTGTCGAGCAGCGCCATCACGTCGTGAAGATCACCGGGCAGATCCAGTGCCACCGGCAGATTCACGGCCTGATTGGCGCCGATGCGCACGCAACGCCGGCCGATCGCCGGATCGATGAAGGATCCGGCAGGTGCGAGGATACGTTCCTCGAAACGGGGGAAGGCCGCGAGCGGCTCGCCACCGACGAAATTGATCAGATCGGCGCGATTGCGCACCTCGGCCAATGTCGTGAGCTGTCCGCCATGCTGTTGCAACGGGACCAGATTGATCATGCGCGCGGCGCCATGCAGATGGTCGGTGACGCCGCCGCAGCGCTCGGCCAGATCGAGTGCCGCGCGCATCCCGGCCACATCCGTGGCCAGGCCCGCAAACAGGGGTCGGCGCGAGGCGCCCAACAGGCTGACCGCACGCTCGACCAGCGAGGGGTCGACCGATACCGGCCCGGCCAGGCCGACGCCGACCTGCCGATCGGGATCGGGGCCTTGGGTTCTGGTTCCGCTGGCCATGAAGCCCTGTCTCGCCGTGGCACACCTGAGGCCGTGAGTCGAGGACGGATCGACCGCGATGGGCAGGTCGTCGCACAAAAGGCTGCAGAAAGGACAGACACGCGTCGCAGTCATGAATTCATCATAGCAGCAGCAGCGTGCGCCGCTGGTTTGAAAATGCGCCCTGCTTGTTGCATGATGGGGCATGCCTGCCAGAGCCGACCGATCGCCACGTCGATCATGAATCAGATTCCGAGGATCCGCGTCATCACGCCGGGTCGACTGCATCTGGGGTTTATCGACATGTCGGGCAGCAGTGGACGCCGTTTCGGCAGTGTCGGACTTACCGTCGACGGCCTGGACACCGACATCGAGCTTCTCAGCGGCCCGGGGCAAGGTCGATGAGGTCAGCGGATCGCCCGAGAGTGCACACTGGCTCGCCACCGCCAAGGCGTGCGCCGGATGTGATGATCCGCTCAGACTGACCGTGCGAGATCAACCACCCGCCCATGCCGGATTCGGCAGTGGAACGCAACTGGCCATGGCCATCGGCAGCGCCGTGTTTGCGGCCTGCGGCGAAGCGCGAAGCGCGGCTGATATCGCCCGACTCATGCAACGAGGTCGCCGCTCCGGTATCGGCATCGGCGCATTCGAACGCGGTGGTTTCATCATTGACGGCGGCCATGGACCGGCAACCGACGTGCCGCCGGTGACGGTGCGCTTGCCGTTTCCAGTGAGCTGGCGGGTCTTGCTGGTACTCGATCCCGGTGATCAGGGCTTGTCCGGGCCAGCCGAGGTTCAGGCCTTCCACGACCTGCCCCCGTTTCCGGCGCGCCAGGCGCAGCGCCTCGCCCACGCTCTGCTGACCGGCGCGTTGCCGGCACTCGTCGAGCAGGATCTGGCCACCTTCGGCGCGGTGATCACCGATCTTCAGGCGGCAGTTGGCGATCATTTCGCCAGTGTGCAAGGCGCCCGGTTTCGTCATCCCGGCGTGGCGGGCATGCTCGCCTGGCTGGCCTCGCGTGGCGCCCATGCGATCGGCCAGAGTTCCTGGGGGCCGACCGGTTTCGCCATCATCGGCGATGCCGATGCCGCGGACCGCATCACCCGCGATTTCGACAATCATCCGCTGGTGCGTCAGTATGCGCTACGGCTGATGGTCACAACGGGCAATAATCATGGCGCCCGTCTCGAGCGCCTGACCAGCGTCATTCCGACTCCGCAGGATTCATCATGAGCGACAAACCCCACCTACTGCATCTGTTCACCGCCCAGTCCTGGGCGAGTCCCTTCGATGTGAACATGGCGTATGACGCCGGCTTCACGGCGGTCACGCCCTATACCGGTATCGATACGGCGCAGATTCGCGCGCTGACCCAGGATGCAATCTTTTCGCGCGGTCCCAAGGGCGTGCGCAATACCGGCATCATGATCGGCGGTCGCGACATCGAGGTGGCACTGGCCAGTTTCGCTGCAGCCCGCGAGGCCATGGTGCCACCCTTTGCCGCCTCGGTGCTGGTCGATCCGAGCGGCGCATTCACCACGGCCGCCGCCATGGTGGCCTGTGTCGAGCAGGTGTTGCGCGACCATGCCTCAACCTCGCTGGACGGACTGCGGGTCGTGGTGGTCGGTGGCACGGGTCCGGTGGGCCAGACCGCCGGCATTATCGCGGCCATGCAACAGGCCAGGGTCACCCTGCTGAGTTCATCCAGCAGCGCAAAAGCCGAGCAGGCTGCCGCCTTCTGCCGTGAGCAGTTCGGTGTGACCATCGAGGGGGCATTGGCGCGTGAGCCGGCTGATCTTGCCAGGCAACTGGCCGATGCCGATGTTGTTCTGGCCTGCGCAGCAGCCGGTATCGAGGTGGTGAGCGAGGCAGGCCTGCGCGCCGCCAGGCAACTCAAGGTGGCTGCGGACGTGAACGCGGTGCCACCGGCCGGCATTCACGGCCTCGATGCCATGACCAACGGGGATACGCTCGCTGGGACGTCGGTGCGCGGCATCGGCGCACTGGCCATCGGCAACATTAAATACCAGGTCGAATCAGGCCTGCTCAAACAGATGCTGGCCAGTCAGGAAGCGCTTTACCTGTCGTTCCCGGAAGCCTTCGAGCTTGCGCGGCAACGGGTGGTCTGACCAGTCCCTGTTGCCTGCGGCTCGCGTCCTGGTCGCTGGTCTGTCGGCGCGATCACTGGTGCGGGTGGCGCGGCTAAGCGGCCTGCGTCCGTTTGCGGCCGATTGTTTCGGCGACCGTGACACGATGGCGACAGCCGAAGGATACGAATCGATTGCCAGCGATGCCACCGGCCGTTCGCTGCCTGCGATTGATGGGCCGCGTCTGCTGGCCCTTATCGACCGTCTGCAGGCCGATGCACCACTGGCCGCCATCATGCCGGGTAGCGGCTTCGAAGGCCGCAGCGCTCTACTCGACGCGATGGCCGACAGGACGGTGCTGGCCGGATCACCGGCCGACACCTGGTCACGATGCGGTGATCCGGATCGTTTCATGGCCTTGCTGCAAGACCTGCGAATTCCGTTTCCAACCACGATCACTTCCAAGGCGCGCTGGTCTGGCCCGAGCAATGCCGATGCGGTCGATCCGGTGTTGGATGAGCGCCCATCCGGATGGCTGCACAAGAGAATCAATGGCACCGGTGCCGCGCATATCCAGTGGCCGACCGCGCAGGCCGGTGGTCGGGATGCAGGCGATGCCGACGATCCGACCCGGTCCACATCCACCTACCGACAACAACGGATCATTGGCGCGCCCATGTCATTGACCTGCCTGGTTGATCAGCAGCAGGTGACTATCCTGGGGGTCAATCGGCTGTTGTTCAGGCCCTGGCCGGCAATCGGCAGCGGCCGACGCATTTATGCAGGGGCGATCAATGGCATAAGCCTGCCCGCACGCTGGCACACACAGCTCATCGATTGCGTGAACGCTCTGCTGCCCGCCTTGTTCGTACAAGGGCTGTGCAGTGTCGACTTCATTGGCACGGCCAGCGGGTTCCGGATTCTCGAAGTGAACCCCCGATTCAGCGCCACGACGGAATTGCTCGCGAGCGGCCCAGGCGGGCCGGACGACGAACCATCGCTCCCATCCGGCCTGCAGACCGCACTGGCCGTCCATCTGCATGTTCCGGTCGGCGATCGGCCTGCGACCGATGATCCGATCCCTGACGCGATCGCCAGACCCGCCGGCGGTTCGCGAGGTATGCTGACCGTGTTTGCGCGCACCAGCTTGCGCTGGCCGGGCGAGTCCTGCGAACCCGCGCCCGATTTTCTGTCCGATCTGCCCGACGCCGGCTCGGCCATTGCGCCCGCCATGCCGATCTGTACGGTGCACGCACAGGGAGCGTGTCCACGAGGCACTGCGGCGCAACTGGCCGAACGTGCGACACTTCTCAATCGATGGCTATGTGGGAATCAGACACCGTGAACCAGACTCCGATGATTTCCGTGGGCGAATGTGCCTTGCCATTCATTGATGCCCTGGTGCGCGATGCCGACAGGCTGCGTCTGCGCGTCAGCCAATTACCCGGGGGAAGCACCTTCATTGATGCGGGCATCGAGTGCCAGGGTGGCATCGAAGCCGGGCGCCGACTGGTTGAACTCTGTCTGGCGGGCCTGGGATCAGCCAGCATCGGACCGGGTGGCGCAGGCGCCAGTGTCGCCTGGCCATTCGCCATCACCGTGGCCAGCAGTCAGCCCGTGCTGGCCTGTCTGGCCAGCCAATATGCAGGCTGGCAACTCAAGGATCCGGCAGGCGGCAAATTCAATGCATTGGGCTCGGGTCCTGCGCGTGCGCTCGCTCGTAGCGAAGCCCTGTTCGACGATCTGGGCTATACCGATCGACCGGTTGAACGGGCCGTCCTGGTGCTGGAAGCCGATCGCAGCCCGCCGGCCGGCGTGGTCGACCGGGTGGCGCAGGCCTGCGCCCTTCCCGCACAGTCGCTGGTCTTTGTGGTCGCACCGACCACCAGCATGGCCGGCCTGACCCAGGTGGTCGGACGGGTGCTCGAAACCGCGCTGCACAAGGCCCATGCGCTCGACTTTCCCCTGTCCGCGATCGTCGACGGCATTGGCAGCGCGCCCCTGTGCCCGCCATCGCCCGATTTCCTGACCAGCATGAGCCGCGGCAATGATGCGATCCTGTTTGGCGGGCGTGTGCAGTTGCTGGTCGATGCCGACGACGATTCGGCCAGCGATCTGGCCCGGCGCCTGCCGTGCACGACCTCGTCTGACTACGGCCGGCCATTCGGCGAATTGTTCAAGGCAGCCGGATTCGATTTCTACAAGATCGATCCGATGCTGTTCGCGCCGGCCCAGGTTCTGGTCACGAATCTGCGCAGTGGTCGCAGTTTTTCGGGGGGCCATCTCAACGATGAATTGCTGGCGCGTGCCTTCGGCGGGCCCGAATAGCTATCTGCCTCGCGGAGCCTGTCCTTGACCCGCAGCACCCGGCCGATCCGGATTGCGATCTTTTCCGATCGACCCGGCTGGCATACGCGTCGCCTGGAGCGTGCCTTCGCCGCATGGCCCACGGTCGACACCTGCCGGATCGATCCACAGCGCTGCGCGATCGATCTGAATCGTGATCACGGGCTGTTCCTGCCGGGTTGTGAAGACCGGCTACCCGACGGTGTGTTCGTGCGGGGCATCCCGGCCGGCTCGTTCGAACAGGTCACGCTGCGGCTGAGTATCCTGCACGAATTGGCCCGACTCGGCGTGGTCGTGTACAACGATGCCACCGCGATCGAGCGGACGGTCGACAAGGCCATGACGGGTCTGTTGCTGCACGCCGCCGGCCTGCCCACCCCTGCCTCACTGGCCACCGATGATGCGGATCAGATCGCCACCTGGCGCGCCAGTCCGGCGATGCACCAGGCCAGTCTGGTGATCAAGCCCTTGTTCGGCGCCGAGGGCGAGGGTCTCGTGCGGATCGGACCCGATGAACCTCTCGCGCCCGCAGCCACGGGCGGACTCTGGTATCTGCAACGCTTCATCGAGACTGTCCCCCTGTCGCCGGTCAGCGATATCCGCGTGCTGGTGATCGGTCATCGCGCGCGATTTGCCATGCGCCGGATCAGCCGCAATGGCTGGATCACCAATGTCGCCCGGGGCGCGCGGGTCGAGGCCTGCGAACTATCGTCGGAGCACCGCCGACTGGCTGAGGCCGCATCGCTCGCCTTACAAACCGACTATGCCGGCGTCGATATCATCGACGATGCGCACGGGCAGTCCTGGTTGCTTGAAGTGAACAGCGTGCCGGCCTGGAAAGGCCTTCAATCGGTGGTCGAGGCAGACATCGCAGCAGCCATCGCGCAGGATTTCATCGAACGACGTCTGGTCGAGCGCCGATGATCGATCCACGCAAGCCACCGCCTGCGGACAATCCACCGGTCAGGCCACTACGACTGCTGCCCGTCGGCGAGTTGCATGCGCGGCTCGTCGAACAGGCCTGTCGCGCCGAATTGCGCGCACTCAAGCCCGGCAATGTCGGTGATCACGGCGGCACGGCGCAATTATCGGTCCGCGACTTCGAACTGAGTGCGCAGGTCATCGGAGCGCCACTCAGCGACCGCGATCGTCCGCTCGGAGAGCGGGTGCTGGCCGCCATCAGTGCGACCCGCGACGCCGTGGCGACCAACACCAATCTGGGCATTGTGTTATTGCTCGCACCGTTGATCCTGGCTGCCGAACGATCATGGGCCGAACTCGAGGCACACGGCCAGCCGCCCGGTCCACACAGCCGGCAGGCCGACCCACGAGGCGGGCTGATGTCTCTGCTGCAAAAGCATCTGCACACGGTGCTGGCGACATTGACCCATTCCGATGCAACCGCCGTGTATCGCGCGATCCGGCTGGCACGACCCGGTGGCCTGGGCAGGGTCGATGAGCATGATGTCTCGGATGTGCCGACTGTCAGTCTGCGCGAAGCGATGCAGGCGGCAGCCGGACGGGACACCATCGCCCGGATGTATGTGACCGATTTTGCGACACTCTTCGACAGCGTTCTGCCCGAGCTGATCCATCAGCGTGCCGTATCGGCACAGGCTGGTGCGAAGCCCGTCATCGCCATGCTCGATACCTGGCCGCTGACCCGAACCTGGCTGCGTCTGCTGGCCGATCTGCCCGACTCGCTGATCGCCCGCAAACATGGCATGGCGATTGCCCGGGAGGTATCCGGAACGGCCCGGGAGTGGTATCTTGCGTTGTCGGCAGGAGACCCGACACCCGAACTGCGTGACGGCCTGCTGGCCTGGGACCGGAATCTCAAACAATCACACGTGAATCCGGGTACCAGCGCCGATATGCTCGTGGCGGCCTTGTTTGTCGAGGCATTGCTTGCGGCCCAAACTGAAACCCTGATGGAGAAACAATCAATGGCAAAAATCGATCGAGTCATGGTGGGTGAATCCCTTGTTGGCGATGGCAACGAGGTCGCCCATATCGATCTGCTCATCGGACCGCGTGGCAGCGCCGCCGAAACCGCCTTCTGCAACGCGCTGGTCAACAACAAGGATGGTTTCACCTCGTTGCTGGCCGTGGTCGCACCCAATCTGCCCTGCAAACCCAACACCGTCATGTTCAACAAGGTGACGATCAAGGGTGCGAAGCAGGCGGTGCAGATGTTCGGACCGGCGCAGGCTGCGGTTGCACGCGCGGTGGCCGACAGTGTCGGTGCAGGCCTGATCTCCGAGGCAGAGGCCGATGACCTGTTCATCTGCGTCGGCGTATTCGTGCATTGGCTGGCCGAAGATGACACCAAGATCTTCGACTACAACTACAAGGCGACCAAGGAAGCCCTCGAGCGCGCCGTGCGCGGCGAGCCCAGGGCGGCGACCGTGACCGCCCAGAAAGGCGCGGCCAAGCACCCGTTCTCGCCGAAGTAGGTCCCTACCAGGGCCGCTCGATACGCCCCCTGGGCGGCGACAACCGCCGGTCAGGGGGTCGGATCAGCGACCTGCCTGACGGTCGTAACGTGTGAGTGTTGCCATGGCCGCGGAGTCGATCGCGCCATGATGCAGGGCAGTGGCAATCCGTGCGCCAGCCATGCCACGATGACGCGAGGCCTTCCGTTCGTCGGTATGGCATACGCCGCCGGCCGCGAATGTCGGACCCGTCGCATGCTCCGTCCGGACACCGCCCGGTCACCTCTTCCGGGATTGGCCCCCAGATCGGCAATCCAGACCGTGTCGAACGGGTGGATCTGTCGCAAACCTTGTACGATGGCCATGGGCTGCGCACTGTCGCTCAGCGGCGATTCGATCGGAAGGTACAGTCTCCGTTGGCTGCGGCGTGCATGAATGACCAGGCCGTCGAGCAGATCGATGACAGGAATCACAGTGAACATCGGATCGCCCGGATGATCGGACTCGACCGTCACGAGGCGGGCAGTGCCCAATGGCAGGCACTGGCCATCGCCTTCGACCAAGCGCAGCTCGAGGGGCGCGTCACATGAAAGCGGTCAGGGTCGTCTTGCGCATTGGCGGCTCGGTCATTGAGCGGGGCGCACTCGATGCGTGGCTGACCCGGGCCATCACAATCGCGCGCACCCATGCGGTCCTCATCGTCTGCGGTGGCGGATCGCTCGCCGATGCCGTGCGCGATCAACAGAAGCGCCTGCTCGTGCCGGATCCGGTCGCGCACCGGATGGCGATCCTGGCGATGCAACAGAATGCCTGGCTGGTCCAGGATGCTGCGATCCGACTGCTGGCCGGCCGCGGCGGCGCCAGTGATCTGGTCTGGCATACCCGGGCCGAGGATCCGACCCGCCTGGCGGATGGCACGGCCACGCCGTCCCCGGCGGCCCGTCAGCGCCTGGTGCCAGTGGCCGAGACCCGTACCCATTGCCTGACCTCGCTGGGGCGTCCGGGCCTGGCCGTCTGGTTGCCCGATCGGATGACCGCAGCAGCCGCCGACCTGACGCCGAACTGGGACACGAGCTCGGATTCGATCGCGGCCTGGTTGGCCGCCAGCCTGCGTGTCGATGAACTCGTGGTGGTCAGATCGACTCCCACGCCGCCGGATTTTGCCGATTCACGAAACCTGGCGGACAGTGATCGGGTGGACCGGGCATTTGCATCGCAGGTCAGCCGGTTCGCCGGCCGTCTGCGGGTGGTGTCGGACCCTGACGACTGGTGAGGCCAGCCCGGCCCGATCCCATCGGTCAGGCGAGGGGCCGACCACCCGGCCAGAACATGACAGAATCAGGTATCCCGGAGAAAGTACATGACCCGCTCCACTGTTGTTCCTGCGATCGCGGCCCTGATCCTGTCATTGACCGGATTCCTGTGGACAGCGCCCTTGCATGCTGCCGTTGGCGGACTGCCGTTGGCGACCGGTCCGCTCGACGCATCGCCGAACTGGAATGCCTTGCGGCCCAGGCTGTTCGGCGAGCGACCGATTTTTGATCCGCCCAGTCAGATCCGCCTGGACGTGCCGCGACGCGTGGCATTTGGCGGCGCCGTGCCGGTCAAGGTCAGCCTGCAGTTCGCCCAGGACCCCGCGCTTTACGTGAAGCGGCTCTATCTGATCATCGACAACAATCCGTCGCCGTTGGCCGCCACCATCGATGTGGCGCCCGGTGTGGGCAAGGCCGACTTCGAAACGCGAGTGCGGGTCGACACGTATTCCCATGTGCGCGCCATCGCGGAATTGTCGGACGGGCAATTGCACATGGACGTGAATTACGTGAAGACATCCGGCGGCTGTTCGGCGCCGCCGAATCGTGAACGCCCCGAAGAAATCGGCCGGATCATGTTGCGCCTGGCATCGGGCAACGCAGCGCCGCGCCCTGACCAACCGGCGCCCGTCGACTTCAGCATCCGCCATCCGAACGACACCGGCTTCGAACTGAACAACCAGACCGTCATGTTCATTCCGCCGCACTTCGTGCGTAATGTCGACATCACGTATCGGGGTGAAAAACTCTGGAGCGCGGATCTGGATTTTTCGATCAGCGAGAATCCGTATTTCCGCTTCAATGTCATTCCGGGCGACGGCGGCGAATTGCGCGCCGATGTCGAGGATTCCAAAGGTCAGCAGTTCTCACAGAAAACCCGCATTGCAGTCACCGATTGACCCGCCGGCGACCCGACCGCGCATTGCCTGGGGAATCACCGGCTCGGGCCATGGGCTGACCGAGAGCCTCGATCTGGCCCGCACGCTGAGCGACGTGGATTTGTTCATCTCGGCGGCCGGCGCCGAAGTGCTGAGAATGTACGGGCATGACATGCGCCAGTTACGCGCCCGCTTCACGATCTACCCGGACGCCACTGCCAGCGCGGCGCCGGTTGCCCATTTTTATCACGGGGTATATGACTCGGTGGTGATCGCGCCAGCCACCTCCAATACGGTGGCCAAGTGCGCGCTCGGCATCTCCGACACCCTGGTCACGAATATCTTCGCGCAAGCCGGCAAGTGCCGGCTGCCGGCGATCGTCTTCGCCTGCGATACCGAACCCGAAATCGAGACCGAAGCGCCGCGGGAGTGGGTCACGGTCTGGCCGCGGCGGATCGACCTGGCTCATGTCGCCACCTTGCGCGGCTTCGAGGGCGTGACGGTCGTTGACAGCGTGGCCGCGCTGGCCGATGCGATCCGCGCCCTGCGCCCGGGTCTGGCTCCGAGCCGGCTCGACGGCTGAACGGCCATGACCGACAGTCCGCATGTGTTGTTTCTGACCGGGCGACTGGCCGAACCCGCGCTGCGTCGCACGCTGCAAGGCATGACCGAACCGGGTTTCACCTGGCAGATTCGCGAAATGGGCGTGAGTGTTGCCGCCCTGATGACCACCAGCCTGATCGGCCGACGACTGTTCGGCGCGCCCGAACTGGCCGGGGCGGACCGCGTGATTCTGCCCGGTCGCTGTCGCGGCGATATCGATGAACTGGCTGCCCGGCTTGGCGTGCCGGTGGAACGCGGTCCGGAAGAACTCAAGGATCTGCCACGCTACTTTGGCCGACAGGCCAGGCCCATCGACCTGACCGCCCATGACATGTTGATCTTCGCCGAGATCGTCGATGCGCCCATGCTGGATGTCGACGGCATCCTCGTGCGTGCCCGACAATTTCGCGCTGCCGGTACCGACGTGATCGACCTGGGCGGACTGCCCGCCACGCCTTTTCCGCACCTGGCCGATGCGGTCAAGGCCTTGCACGATGAGGGTCTGAAGGTCAGCGTGGACTCCATGGACCGGGAGGAGTTGCTGGCTGGTGCCGCTGCCGGTGCCGATTACCTGCTGAGCTTCAATGAACACACCCTGGCCGACCTGGGCGACAGCAAGGCCACGCCAATCCTGGTGCCGGCCGAGCCCGGTGATCTGGCATCGCTGCTGCGGGCGATCGATGCGCGAGAAGCGGCCGGCCTGCCCTATCTCGCCGATCCGATTCTCGATCCTGTCCATACCGGCTTCACCGAATCCATCGTTCGCTATCGAGATCTGCGCCGGCAACGGCCCGATGCATCGATCCTGATGGGGGTGGGCAATCTGACCGAACTCACTCATGTGGACACGGCAGGCGTCAACATGTTGCTGCTCGCTATCGCCTCCGAGTTGGCCATCTCGGCGATCCTGACCACCCAGGTCAGCCCCCATGCATGCCGGGCCATCGCCGAAGCCGATCATGCGCGCCGCATCCTGTATGCGGCGCGACAGATGGGCGGTCTGCCGCGTCATGTCAGCGATGCGCTGATGATGCTGCATGAGCGCGATCCCTTTCCCGACTCCGCGGCGGAAATCCGTGAGTTGGCGGCCCAGGTGCGTGATCCGAACTGGCGGATCCAGACCAGCCCGAGTGGCATTCACGCCTACAATCGTGACGGCTTGCTCGAACATCAGGATCCGTTCGATTTCTGGCCCTCGCTGGGCGTGGGCGATGATGCGAGCCATGCCTTCTACCTGGGCGTGGAACTGGCCCGGGCGCAGATCGCCTGGCAACTGGGCAAGCGCTATCACCAGGACACTCCGCTGCACTGGGGCGTGGCCAGCGCGGCGCCATCAGCCGATACGGCAGCAGCGGCACCAACAGCGGCCACGGGGCATCGCCATGCGGCCAGGCGTCATTCACGATGATTCTCGAAACGATCGTCACCACCATCGATCAGGCGGGCCACACGCACATTGCGCCTCTGGGTGTTCATGTTCACCCGCGAGGCTATGTGATCGCACCCTACGCACCATCGCGCACCCTGGATAATCTGCGAATCCATCCACAGGCGGCGATCAACTTCACCGATGATGTGCGCATTTTCGCCGGCTGCCTGACCGGGCGACGCGACTGGCCATTGACGGCGTGTTCGCTGATCGCGCCCGCCCGACTCACCGATGCACTCGGTCACACTGAAGTCGATGTGGTGTCGGTCGAGGAAGACCCATTGCGTCCACGCTTCATCTGCGAGCCGCGCGCCTCGTTCAATCACCGCGGATTCGGTGGGATGAATCGGGCTCGCGCTGCCGTCATCGAGGCAGCCATACTCGTGAGCCGACTGCATTTGTTGCCCGCCGACCAGATCCGTCGCGACATTCACCGCCTGCAGATCGCCGTGGACAAGACCGCCGGCCAGGCCGAACAACAGGCCTGGCAGTGGTTGATGGAGCGGATCGTCGCTCATGAACAGGCGTCAGGTGATGCACCCCCACGCTGAACCGCCCCACGCGAGGCTGCCTGAACGCCTGCGGCGCCGAATCCGGCCAGCCTGTCTGGTCAGCGTGAGCAAAGCCGGGGACGCCACCATCGCCCCGGCCTTCGAACGACCGGATGGGCTGGATCGGCACCAGCCCTTGCCATCGGCCGCGGCGCCTACTGAAAGAAGTTCTTGACCCGGTCCATCCAGCTCTTGGACTGTGGGCTGTGCTTCATGTCGGCCAGCGAGTCATCGAGTTCGCGCAGCAATTGTTTCTGCCGGTCGTTCAGACGGACCGGGGTCTCGACGATCACATGTGCATAAAGATCGCCCGGGACCGCCGAACGAAGACCCTTCAAGCCCTTGCTGCGCAACCGGAAGGTCTTGCCGGTCTGGGTACCTTCGGGTAATTCGATCTCGGCGCTCCCGCCCAGCGTGGGCACCTGGACCACACCACCCAACGCGGCCCGGGTGATCGAGATCGGAATCTCGCAATGCAGATCATCGGCATCTCGCTGGAACACCTCGTGAGCCTTGATCCGCACTTCGACATAAAGGTCGCCCGGCGGTCCGCCATTCATGCCGGGTTCGCCATTGCCGGCCGAGCGGATCCGCATACCGTCTTCGATGCCGGCCGGAATCTTGACCTCGAGCGTCTTCTGACGCTTCACCCGCCCAAGACCTTCACAGTCTGCACAGGGGTCGGCGATGGTCTTGCCCGAGCCGCTGCAGTTCGGACAGGTCTGCTGGATTGAGAAAAAACCCTGCTGCATACGCACGTTGCCCTGGCCATTGCAGGTCGTGCAGGTGACCGGTTTGCTGCCGGCCTTGGCGCCGCTACCTTTGCAGGTCTTGCAGCTATCCCAGCTGGGTACCCGGATCTCGGTGGTGTAACCATGGGCCGCCTGCTCGAGCGTGATCTCCATCGCATAACGCAGGTCGCTACCGCGATAGACATTGCTTCGCCCGCCTCCGCCGCCAGCGCCACGCTGGCCGAAGATGTCGCCGAAAATATCGCCGAACACATCCGAGAAGCCTTGTCCGCCGCCGCCGAAGCCCCCGGCGCCCTGCTCCAAACCTGCATGGCCAAAGCGGTCGTAGGCTTCGCGCTTGCGCGAATCCTCCAGCGTTTCGTAGGCTTCCTTGATTTCCTTGAACTTGCCTTCGCTGTCCTTGTCACCCGGATTACGATCAGGGTGATGCTTCATCGCGAGCTTGCGATAAGCCTTTTTCAGCTCTTCGGGCGTGGCATTGCGCGCGACGCCGAGCACATCATAGAAATCTCGTTTTGCCATCCGGCACTCTACCCGTAATTCAAACAAAGGCCGGTCGCTGCCTTGCGGCGGCGACCGGCGCCAGTCCCGTGCTCATCGGTACCGACGGCTGTGACCATCCGTCGGACCGGTGTTCGAGCCCTGAGTCGCTCAGGCCTCCCGCCTGACTTCCTTGAAGTCGGCATCGACCACATCATCATCACCGCCGGCAGTCGCCTTGGCCTGATCGGCACGCTCGGCCTGAGCGCCACCACCATCGCCCTGCGCCTGGGCGGCGCCCGCCTCGGCATACATTTTCTCACCCAGCTTCTGCGAGGCTGCCATCAGGGCCTGGGTCTTGGACTCGATGGTGTCCTTGTCCTCACCCTTGAGGGCAGTTTCGACCCCGGCGATGGCATCGGTGATCGACGCCTTCTCGGTGTCATCGAGCTTGCTGCCATGTTCGTCGAGCGATTTCTTCACCGAATGGACCATGGCATCGGCCTGATTTCGTGCGTTGGCCAACTCGACACGCTTACGATCGTCGGCTGCGTTGATCTCGGCATCCTTGACCATTTTCTCGACCTCTTCCTCGGACAATCCGGACGAAGCCTTGATCGTGATCTTGTTCTCCTTGTTGGTCGCCTTGTCCTTGGCCGACACATGAAGAATGCCGTTCGCATCGATATCGAAGGTGACCTCGACCTGTGGCGTGCCGCGCGGCGCAGGCGGAATGCCTTCCAGATTGAACTCACCCAGGGCCTTGTTGCCGGCCGCCAGTTCGCGTTCGCCCTGATAGACCTTGATGGTCACCGCCGGTTGATTGTCTTCGGCCGTGGAAAACACCTGCGAGTACTTGGTCGGGATCGTGGTGTTGCGCTTGATCATGCCCGTCATGACGCCGCCCAGGGTCTCGATGCCCAGGGTGAGCGGTGTCACGTCGAGCAGCAGCACATCCTGGCGATCGCCTGAGAGCACCGCACCCTGAACGGCCGCACCGACGGCAACGGCCTCATCGGCATTGACGTCGCGGCGCGGATCCTTGCCAAAGAAGCTCTTGACCTGCTCGAGCACCTTGGGCATGCGCGTCATGCCACCCACCAGGATCACGTCGTTGATGTCACCGGCTTTCAGTCCGGCATCCTTAAGTGCCAGTTTGCAGGGCTCGATGGTGCGCTCGATGAGATCGTCGACCAGCGCCTCGAACTTGGCGCGGGTGATCTTCATGTTCAGGTGCTTGGGGCCAGACGCATCTGCCGTGATGTAGGGCAGATTGAATTCGGTCTGCTGACTGGACGACAGTTCGATCTTGGCCTTCTCGGCCGCTTCCTTGAGCCGCTGCAGCGCCAGCACATCCTTGCCCAGGTCGACGCCCTGATCCTTCTTGAATTCAGTGATCACGTAGTCGATGATGCGCTGATCGAAGTCTTCGCCGCCCAGGAAGGTGTCGCCATTGGTCGAGAGCACCTCGAACTGCTTCTCACCGTCGACATCGGCGATCTCGATGATCGACACGTCGAAGGTACCGCCGCCCAGGTCGTAGACTGCGATCTTGCGGTCCGCCTTGCCGTCCTTGTCCAGGCCGAAGGCCAGCGCGGCCGCAGTCGGCTCGTTGATGATGCGCTTGACTTCCAGGCCGGCGATCCGCCCGGCGTCCTTGGTGGCCTGACGCTGGCTGTCATTGAAGTAGGCCGGCACCGTGATCACCGCCTCGGTCACCTCTTCGCCCAGGTAATCCTCGGCGGTCTTCTTCATTTTGCGCAATACTTCGGCCGACACCTGAGGCGGCGCGAGCTTCTCGCCACGCACGGACACCCATGCGTCGCCGTTGTCGGCCTTGACGATCTCGTAGGGCATCAGCTTGATGTCCTTCTGAACCGCATCTTCGACGAACTTGCGGCCGATCAGCCGCTTGACGGCGTACAGCGTGTTGCGCGGATTGGTCACGGCCTGACGCTTGGCTGGCGCGCCGACCAGGATTTCGCCGTCTTCCATGTAGGCGACGATCGATGGCGTGGTGCGGGCGCCTTCGGAGTTCTCGATGACTTTTGGCTTGTCGCCTTCGAGGATCGCCACGCAGGAGTTGGTCGTTCCGAGGTCGATGCCGATGATTCTGCCCATTGCTTGAATTCCTTCAGAAGTGCCCGGATCCGGGCTGGTTCATTTGTGACTGATTTGGATGCGGAACGGCGATTTTCAAGGCCGGAGCAGGCGCGCCGCCGGTGGGAATTCAGCCCTGGACCACCATCACCAGCGCAGGACGCAACACCCGATCGTTGATCAGATAGCCTTTCTGCAACACCGAAGCCACATGATTGGCCGGCAGCGGCGGATTCACCGCACTGGCCGGCACCGTCGAAATCGCCTGGTGACGGTTGGGGTCGAACTTCTCGCCCACCGGGTCGATGGCGATGAGTTTGTTCTTCTCGAAGGCGGTCTGCAGTTGACGCAGCGTGGCCTGCGATCCTTCACGCAGCGCTTCGACCGTCGGCGACTCCACCTTCAGGGACATCTCGAGACTGTCGACCACCGGCAGCATCGCCTCTGCGAAGCCCTCGATCGAAAACTTGTAGGCCTTGGCAACGTCTTCGCTGGCCCGACGGCGGATATTCTCGGTTTCCGCCAGGGCCCGCACCTGACGCTCACGAGCTGACGCGAGTTCGGCTTGCAGTTTCTCGACTTCGGCCGTCAGGCTGGCCAGTGCGGCCTGTTCGTCGGCGTAGATGGGCAGATCCGCCGGGATCGCGGGATCGGCATTGGCACCGGACTCAGCGACCCGGGCTTCGTCGGAGGCTGCCGGCTTACCGCCACTGTCGGCTGGACGGGCACCCGAATCCGCACGCTCCGGGGTCCGGGCTTGGCCAGCCGGGGCGCCCGGCCGGCCAGCCGACCCGAAGGCTTCATAGGGATTCCCCCCACGCGGTACGCCGGCGGCGGCATTGCCCCGGGCCGCATTCTGGCCGAGGATCTCATCCAGGCCATGATCGGGCCGGACATCGTCATCGGGAGCGCCAATGAAGGGTTCCCGTCGATTGCTGTTTGGATTCGTCATATCTCTTGGAAAAACAGGTGCTTGGGTATCGCCAATGATTTAGCTTGGGGCGAGGGCTGCAAATTCAAGGCGGTTCGGCCGCCGTTTGTCGATCCGAGGCCAACGCGGCAGTTGCCGGGCGTGCACCAAGGATTGACATTATTGCGCAGCGCCGCATGGTAAGTTTCGGGGCGCAGGAATCCAACCACAACCGAGGACGAAATAATGGGCTTGTTGTCATTCATCAAGGACGCCGGCGAAAAGCTGTTTGGCGGAAGCGAGGCCAAGGCGGCCACTGCGGCGGGCGCCAATCCGGACGAGGCGGCAGCGGCCGCAATCATGAACTACATCAAGGCGCAGAATCTGACCGCCGAGAATCTGGCCGTCCGCTTCAATGGCCAGGACGCGAGCGTTACCGTATCGGGCCAGGCGCCCGATCAGCAGACTCGCGAGAAAATCGCCCTGTGTTGTGGCAATGTGGCCGGCGTGGTCGCGGTCAACGATCAGATGACGGTCGCCCAGAGTGCCGACGAATCGACCTATCACACGGTCAAGAGTGGCGACACGCTGTCCAAGATCGCCAAGACCGTCTATGGCGATGCCATGAAATACCCGGTGATCTTCGAGGCGAACAAGCCGATGCTCAAGGATCCGGACAAGATTTATCCGGGCCAGGTGCTGCGCATCCCGAAGGTCTGACGCAACCCGGCATCACGAAGACCCGGCCGCCGGGTGGGCAACGCCCGTCCCCGGCGGCTAGCGCTCGGCTCCATGGGCCAGGGCCCGATCACGCCGCTGGTTGGCCTGTTGGGCGGTGGCCGACCGGTCCGGTGCCGGCCAGCCCTGAATATGAGTGGCGACCAGATCGGTCAGCGCAGCGATGAAATCCGGCCGCTCGTTCAGACACGGGATATACCGAAAGTCCTGGCCACCGGCCTGCAGATAGGTGTGCCGGCCTTCGATCGCGATTTCTTCGAGCGTCTCGAGACAGTCGGCGACAAACCCCGGGCAGACCAGATCGACGCGGCCACAGCCGGCCGCCCCCAGTTCCTGCAGGACCTTGTCGGTATAGGGTTCGAGCCAGCGCGCACGGCCAAACCGCGACTGGAAGGTGAGCCGCCAACGATCCTTGGACAGCCCGAGACGGGCGGCCAGCAGCCGGGCCGTGGCATGGCATTCGCAGTGGTAGGGATCGCCGTCGAGCAGGGTCTGATGGGGCACGCCATGAAAGCTCATGACCAGTTGCTCGGGCGGCCCGTCATTTCCCCAGGCGTGAACGATGCTGTTGGCCAGCGCCTCGATATAGGCCGGCTGGTCGTGGAAGTTGCGCACCATTCGTAATTCGGGCAGGTTGCGCCATCCCCGCAAAACCCGAGTCACTTCGTCGAATGCGGTGGCCGTGGTCGACCCCGCGTACTGCGGATACATGGGCAGCAACAACAATCGGGTGACATTCTGCTCGCGCAGCGAATCCAGCGCGGTGGCAATCGAGGGTTCGCCATAACGCATCGCCCAGGCGACCACGAGGTCATGACCGCCTTTGGCGAGGAAGCCCTGCAGGTATTTGGCCTGGGCCTCGGTGTGCACCTTCAGCGGTGAGCCCTGGTCGGTCCAGACCGTCGCGTATTTGGCGGCCGATTTGCGCGGACGGGTCCGCAGAATGATGCCGTTGAGAATCAGCCACCAGGGCAAGGCCGGAATCTCGACCACCCTCGGATCGGAGAGGAACTGCTTGAGATAACGACGCAGTGGCGCAGTCTCGGGCCGGTCGGGCGACCCCAACTGGACCAGCAACACGCCAGTGCGCTCGATCAAGCCATGTTCGAAGGCCCGTGCCGCCGAGAAGCGGCTCATTCGCCGCTGCCCTTGCCACCCGACCCGTAGCCGCTGGCCTCACCGGGCTTACGATGATTCAGCGCCGCCGTGACCAGGCGGGCGGTGACATCGACAATCGGAATCACACGATCGTAGGCCATGCGGGTCGGGCCGACCACACCGAGCCGGCCGACGATCTGGCCATCTACTTCATAGGGCGCGGTGACGATGCTCAGGTGATCGTAGGGCATCAGTTCGGAATCGCCGCCGATGAAGATCTGCACGCCCTGGGCGCGATGGGAGGCATCGAGCAACTTGAACAAGCGCTTTTTCTGATCGAACAGGTCGAACAGATTGCGCAAGGATTCGATGTCCTGCGACAACTCGCTCACATCGAGCAGGTTGCGTTCGCCGGAAATCAGCAGAGGGTCTTTATCGTCGCCATTGAGCACCTGTTCGCCGGCCTCGACAGCGGTGCGCATGAGCTCGGTGATGTCCTGATGCAGGCGGCCGATCTCCAGCTTGAGTCGTTCGCGAACCTGATCCAGGGCCAGACCGGCGAATTCCCGGTTCAGATAGTTGGCCGCCTCGATGAGTTCGCTGGCGGTGTAGTCATGATCGATCTGCAGGATACGGTTCTGCACATCGCCATCGGGAGTGACGATGATCAGCAGAATGCGCCGGTCGGACAGGCGGACGAATTCGATCTGGCGAAACGACGAGGCGCGCTTGAAGGTGGAGACCACGCCGGCAAAATGACTCAGCGTGGACAGCAGGCCGGCCGCACTCGAGAGCAGTCGGGCCGGCTGACCATCCTTTAACAGCCCCTTGATCTCGTCGGTTTCCTGCAGGCCGATCGGTGAAACGGTCAGCAGGGAATCGACGAACAGTCGATACCCCTTGGGCGTGGGCACCCGGCCAGCCGAGGTATGGGGACTGACGATCAGGCCCATTTCCTCGAGGTCGGCCATGACATTGCGAACCGTGGCCGGCGACAGATCGAGACCGGAGTGGCGCGAGAGCGTGCGCGAGCCCACCGGCTGGCCCTCGGTAATGTAGCGCTCGATCAGCGCCTTGAGCAGGGTTTGCGAACGCTCGTCCATCAGGGCCGATTGTAGGGCAGACAGGCGGGCTATCGGGCGATTGGCATCATGATCGATGGCCGCCCTGGCCGAACGCCGGGTCGGCTCCCTCTTCTGACTTGCCGGCCGCCCTGGCCTCGGCCGCCCGGGCGCGCGCGGCCTGCTCGTTGTCCAGGGTTGGTTTGGGAATCAGTGCCATCAGGTGCCAGCCGGCCCTTATCGTCGGACGCCCCTGATCGGTGAAGGGGTGCAGCCGCCCGCCCGGGTCGATGCCGAGCAGCGGAATGAACTCGCCCTGGACCGAGTCCCGGTAGTCCTGAAATCCGAACTCGCTGGTCATCCGAGTGACCCGGAACTCCCCACCCTCGTCGACCAGCCGGTCGAACTCGCCCAGATGGAAGTCGCTGCCAAACAGCCGCGCCACCTTGAGATTGCCCACGACCTCCTGGGACCGGATCGTGCCGACCTCGCGCACATCGAGGACAAAAACACTGTCGGCACCGAGTTCAGGCCGAAAGTGCACACAGGCGAGCAGATTCTTGTAGGCGCGATCCGACATACCGAACAGATAGCCGATGTTCCCATGATCGATCACGCCTTCGGCATGATCGGAGACGATGCGTCCGAAGTAGGTCTGCAGACCATCCATACGGGCCTTGCGCACCTCGCCCCAGTCATCGTCGGCAATCAGCACCGACAACTGTCGCTCGGCCAGCTTCCTGGCGAACGCCCGGTTCGCCGCCGATGCGCCCAGGATGATGATCCCATTGGGTTCGGGCGTGGCCAGGCCAAGACGCCTGGCCAGAAGCTTGGCGGTCGCACTCTGAACCACCACGGTGGTCATGATCACCGCGAACACGATGGGCACGATCAGATCGGCATGCGTCACATCGAGCTTGACGAGTTCGATCGCGAACAGCGCGCCGACCACGGCGGCCACGATCCCGCGCGGCGAAATCCAGCTGATCAACAGCTTCTCGCGCCAGTTCAGTCTGGACATGTTGGTGGAGGCAAACACGGCGAGGGGCCGGATCACCAACATCACCAAGGCCAGGAACACGGCCAGGCGCCAGTTCATCGACGCAAAATCGGCAAAGTCCAGCCGCGCGGCCAGCGTGATGAACAGGATGGCCACAAGCAAGAGCGTCAGACTCTCCTTGAATTCGAGGATGTCATCGACACTGATGCGCTTCATGTTGGCCAGCACCACGCCCATCACCGTGACAGCCAGCAACCCGGCCTCATGGGCGATCCAGTTCGCGCCGGCAAATGCGGCAACCACGAAGGCCATTGCGCAGACATCGCGCAGATACCAGGGAATCAGATGCCGACGCAGCAGCCAGCCCAGCAGGAAGGCGCCGGCCAGCCCGCAGAACATGCCCGTGGCGATCAGGTGAAGGATCGCGAGCCAGATCGTGCCGACATCCCGGGTACGGATGAACTCCAGCGTCAGCACGGCCAGCATCGCACCGATCGGATCGATCACGATGCCCTCCCAGCGCAGCGTGGTCGAAATGCTGCTGATGGGCCGGATGGCGCGCAGCATCGGCACAACCACGGTCGGACCGGTCACCGAGCAGATCGCGCCCAGCATGAAGGAAACCGGCCAGGAAAGGAGCATGACCCAGTGCGCAGACAGCGCTATGGCGACATAGGTGATGAGCGCGCCGACCGATACCAGACCCCAGACCGCGGGGCCGACCTCACGCAGTTCCGACCAGCGCAAGGTGAGGCTGCCTTCAAACAGGATGACGGCCACGGCCAGAGACACCAGGCCAAACAGGGATTCGCCAAACAATTCGTCCGGTCGGATCAGACCAAAGGCGGGGCCAAGCAACAGACCGACGACCAGCAGAAACAGGATGGCCGGCAGCTTCAAGCGCCAGGCCAGCCAGTGAGACAGCGCGCCAAGGACGATAATGGCGGCAAGAGCCAGTTGCATCGGGAGGGTACCGCCAGGAGATTCAGGAGTGATGGAGCAGCCAGGCACAGGGGCCAGCGCAGGGGCCATCGCAGGGGCCAGCGAGGCCATGAGGCCATCGAACCCTGCGCCGTCATTCTATACTTGACCCCACATCGCATTGGCTCATGGCCGAGGAGGTCGCGTGTATCGGAACATTTTGGTCGTTACCGACGGATCCGAACTGTCATCCAAGGCGGTCAAGGCTGCCCTGCGCCTGGGCCGGGACTTTCAGGCTGAGGTACTCGTGCTCAATGTCCAGGCACCCTACCAGCCACCAATCGCCGGCGAGGTACCGGCCGCCTTTCTGCACAATCCCGAAGAGTATGAACAGCTCGCCCTCGAAAACTCACGCAAGGTGCTCGACGAGGTGGCTCAACAGGCGGCCGAGCTCGGTGCCAAGTGCCGCACGCTCACCCGCTTCGATCACAGCGTGCATCAGTCGATCACCAACACCGCGAAAGACGAGCGCATCGATCTCATCGTCATGGCCTCCCATGGCCGTGGCGGCTTCAAGAACCTGTTGCTGGGCAGCGAAACCCAGAAAGTGCTGACCAACTGCCGTATTCCTGTGCTCGTGCATCGTTGATGATGGCGTTTTCGAGCATTGCGCTGGTTGGTCGCCGGCAGTCTGCCAATGTGAGCCGCACGGTGGCGGCGATCGCCCGGTTTCTGGCCGACCGCGGGCACCAGGTCGCGATCGAATCCGATACGGCTGCCGAACTGCCGGCATCCGACTTCGAGACGATCGGCATCGATTCGATCGGCGAACAAGCCGACCTGGCCATCGCGGTCGGCGGCGACGGCACGATGCTGGGTCTGGCCCGCCAGCTCGCGGGCTGCGGCGTGCCGCTGGTGGGTATCAACCACGGCCGGCTCGGTTTCATCACCGATATTCCGGTGGACGCCTGGGAAGACTCGCTCGATGCCATCCTGAATGGCCACTTCATTGCCGAACATCGCACAATGCTGTCGGCACGCGCCCTGCGCAATGGCGAGCTGATCTGGCACGATCACGCGATGAACGACGTGGTGATCAATCGCTCATCGCGTTACGGGATGATCGAATTGCAGGTGCATGTTGACGACACCTATATGTACACGCAACGCGCCGATGGCCTGATCGTCGCCACACCGACCGGATCGACGGCCTATGCACTGTCGGCCAACGGCCCGATCCTGCATCCGCGCCTGGCCGGTCTGGTCATGGTGCCGATCGCCCCGCAATCGCTGTCCAATCGTCCGATCTGCCTGCCCGATGATGTGGCTGTGCGGATCCGCATCGTCGAATGCCGTGAGCCGCGGGTCAGTTGTGACATGCAGGTGTTTGAAGAGCTGCATCCGGGGGACGACATCCTGGTCGACCGCTCGCCACTCACGGTCGAGTTCCTCCATCCCCAGGGCTATACCTACTTCGCCACCCTGCGCAGCAAGCTGTACTGGCATGAGTTCCCGATCATCAGTGAATCCTCGGGTTCATCCGCAGCGGGCGCAAAGCCGGTTTCCGGTCAGCGCTGATCGGACAGCCCAATGCTCGACTCCCTGTTCCTGCGCGACTTCGTCATCGTCGACCATGCCGAGATCGACTTCGCATCAGGCTTTTGTGCGCTTCTCGGGCGAAACCGGCGCCGGCAAGTCGATTCTGATCGATGCGCTCGGCCTGGTGCTGGGCAGTCGCGCCGATGCCGCCATGGTGCGCGAGGGTGCCCGACAAACCGAAATATCCGCGTCGTTCTCGCCATCGCCCAAGGTGCTTGCCTGGTTGCGTGAGCATGAACTGGACGCGACCGACGAGGCGTCTGGCCATCACAACACACCAGGCGAGTTGCACCTGCGCCGACTGGTCATGGCAGACGGGCGTAGCAAGGCATTCATCAACGGGTCGCCCGTGACGGCCACCCAGTTGCGCGAACTGGGCGGCCAGCTCATTGAAATTCATGGCCAGCATGCCGCGCAGTCACTGCTCAGCACCGAGGGGCAACGCGGCCTGCTCGATGATTTCGCGCAGGCCGGCAGTCTCGCGAGCGAGTTGCGCTCGGCCTGGGATCAGTGGCGCAGCGCCCAGCGCCTGCTCGAGCGAGCCAGTTCCGAACAAGGCGAACTGGTGGCCGAACGCGACGAGCTGCAATGGCAACTTGGCCAGATCGAGGCGATCGGACCCAAGCCGGACGAATGGCAGCAACTCAGTGCCGAACAGACGCGGCTGGCCAACGGGGTCGATCTGGTGACGAGCGCCCGAACGACAGTGGCGGCGTTGACCGATGACGAGGAATCGATCAGCGACAGAATCGGTCAATTGCTGAGCCGCCTGAGGCAGCGGGCCCGTCTGGATCCTGCGCTCGATCCAGCACTGGATCTGCTCGAGTCGGCACAGATCCAGCTCGTTGAGGCGGCATCCGAACTGGGTAGTTATGCCGAGCGTCTGGACCTGGATCCGTCTCGCCTGGCCGATGTGGATGCCCGGGTCAGCGCAATGTTCGAGTTGGCCCGCAAGCTGCGCTGCGAGCCCGATGAGCTGCCGGCCCGCGCAGTGACCATTGGCGAACGTCTGGTCGCCCTGCAGGGCGCGCAGGACATCGCGCAATTGCAGCGCCAGGTGCAGGCGGCTGGCGAACGATATGCAAAAGCCGCGCAGGCGCTGAGCCTTGCCCGCCGGACGGCCGCCACGACGCTGGCCAAGGCAGTCAACGGTCAGCTCGCCGGCCTCGGGATGGCCGCGGCACGATTCGAGATCGTCATCGAGGCGGGCGAACCGGCTGCCTTCGGCGTCGACCAGATCGAATTCCGATTCGCCGGGCATGAAAGCCTGGGCCCCAGGCCCCTTGGCCGGGTGGCCTCGGGCGGGGAACTGTCACGGGTCTCCCTGGCCATTGCCGTCTGCGCTGCAAAGGCCAATCCGGTGGATACGCTCATCTTCGACGAAGCCGATACGGGCGTGGGCGGTGCGGTGGCCGATGCGATCGGCCGACTGATGCGCGAACTCGGGCAGTCCCGTCAGGTTCTGGCCGTGACCCATCTGCCCCAGGTTGCCGCACGCGCCCATCGGCACCTGCTGATTTCACGCGCCGACAGTGCCGCGGGTGGCATCAACAGCCGGGTCGAGCAACTCGGCGACGATGGACGTGTGAATGAAATCGCCCGAATGCTGGGCGGGGCGACCATTACCGCCACAACCCGCCAGCATGCCCTGGAACTGATCCAACTGGGTGCGCAGGCGGCGCCCCGGGCCCGTCCGGGCCGGCGCCGGACGGCCTGAGTCCCGCGCCGGCGGCCGGGCCCTTATGGCTCGACAGACGGAGCGGACATGGCAATCGGCAAACGGCAAACGGCAAACGGCCCGGGAGTACCGGGCCGTTCGGGGCCTGCATCCAGGCCGGTGCGTCGTTGACTACTTCTGCAGGTAGTCGTACTTACCGTTTTTCCACTCGTAGAACACGTAACCGGGCAGTGTCACATCGCCTTTGCCGTCAAACGAGAGTTCGCCGAGCACGGTCTGGAATTTGCCCGCGTTGAGCGCCTTGACCATCGATTTGTAATCGGTTTTGCCGGCCTGTGCGGCAGCCTGGGCCCAGGCCTGGATCGCGGCATAAGTGAACAAGGTGTATCCCTCGGGCTCCACACCTTTATCACGGAAGGTCTTGACCAGGGTGGCCAGCTTGGGATCCTTGCGCGGATCGGGCGGGAAGGTCATCAGGGTTCCCTGACCGGCCTCGCCGGTGATCGACCAGTATTCGTTGGTCACCAGTGCATCGCCGGAGACCAACAGGGTTTTCATGCCCTGCTCGCGCATCTGACGTGCCATCAGACCGGCCTCGGTGTGATAACCACCGACATACAGGATGTCGACATTGGCCTGCTTGAGCTTGGAGACGATGGCGGTGTAGTCCTTCTCGCCCGCCGTATAGGCCTCGACCAGCACCGGCTTGCCACCCAGTTTTTCGTAAACCGAGCGGGTCGCTTCTGCCAGTCCCTTGCCATAAGCCGTCTTGTCGTCGACGAACGCGACCTTCTTGCCCTTCATGTCGTTGGCCAGGAAGGTGCCTGCGACCACGCCCTGCTGGTCGTCGCGGCCGCAGACCCGGTAGGTGCCGCCGCTCTTGTCGGGTCGCTCGTCAGTGTATTTCGGATTGGTCGAGGCCGGCGAAATCTGGATCACGCCTTCTTCGACATAGACCGACGAGGCCGGAATCGACGAACCGGAGCAGAAATGTCCGGCCATCAGCACCGCCTTGTTGCTGGCCATCTGGTTGGCCACGGCCACCGCCTGCTTCGGGTCGCAGGCGTCATCGCCGATCAGCAACTTGAGTTGCTGGCCCAGCACACCACCGGCTTTATTGATATCGGCCACGGCTTGTTCGGCACCGGCCTTCATCTGCGCACCGAATGACGCGTATTGGCCGGTCATCGGACCCGCCGTGCCAATGATGATCTCGGCACTGGCCAACGACGATGCGCTGAGCAGTGCCGCGGCCAGCAGGCCGCCCACTCGTTTCTGGTTCATATCTATCGTGACTCCTTTCGTTGATCGAAAACCATCTCGGGCAGCTGTCTGCATACCCTACCCCTTGACTGGTGCGTCCTGACGGGATCGCCACCAGAACACACCCGACCGCTCATAGAGCCAGTCGTATTGCGTAACCATCTGCCTGACGCGGGTGAGCCGATACCCGATTCCACCCGCCACCAGCATCACCACAAAATCGATGAGCAGCATACCCGGCGACAGCAACTGGCTGTCGTGCAAGGCGTAGTGCAGGAAACGCACCGCCGCCGCCAACAGCAGACAATAGAAGATCAACAAGGGCAAACTTTTCCACGATCGGGCCACGGCGCGCCCGCTCATGAAGGCCGCCCCGCCGCCGATGAGCAGGGTCAGGAAGAAAAACGACCAGAATCCATTCGACCAGAGCATGTCCAATTCAGGGCTCCCACATCATTGATCGACCCGTGTCGCATGGCATCAGTGAGCCCCGCCTTCGAGATAGGCTGCACGTACCTCCGGGCTGCTCAGCAGCTCCTGACCGGTTCCTGTCATCGTGATATTGCCATTGACCATGACATAGGCCCGGTGAGCCAGACGCAGGGCGTGATAAGCGTTCTGCTCGACCAGAAATACGGTCAGGGATTCTTCGGTATTGAGCCTTCGCACGGCATCGAAGATCTGGCGCACGATCAGCGGTGCCAGGCCCAGCGAGGGTTCATCGAGCAGCAGCAATCGGGGACGGCTCATCAAGGCCCGACCGATCGCAAGCATCTGTTGCTCGCCGCCCGACAAGGTACCACCGCGCTGGTTGCGTCTGTCCTTGAGTCGCGGAAACAAGGCGAAGACTTTGTCCAGGTCGTCGGCAAAATGGGCCTCGGGCGCCACCGATGCGCCCATCTGCAGATTCTCGAGTACGGTCATGCGGGCGAAGATCCGCCGACCTTCGGGCGACTGCGCAATGCCCAGCCGCATGATCTCGTGGGTGGGCATCTGGGTGATCTCGACACCGTCGTAGACGATATGCCCCTCGCGGGCCCGCGGATTGCCACAGATGGTCATCATCAGCGTGGACTTACCCGCGCCGTTGGCGCCGATCAGCGTGACGATTTCACCCTGTCCAACCGTCAGATCAACGCCGCGCAGTGCGGCGATCCGGCCGTAGTAGGTATGCACGCCGCGGATATCGAGCATGGCCGCTGTCTGACTCATGGCCGGCCTCCGGCATCGGGCAGGCTGGCCAGCACGGCCGACTCTTCCTCTTCATCCACCCCGAGATAGGCCGCAATCACCTTCTTGTCATGTCGCACGGCCTCGGGCGAACCATCGGCGATCTTGCGGCCGTATTCGAGGACGACCACATGATCGGAGATTTCCATCACCACGCTCATGTCATGCTCGATCAACAATACCGCCACCTGGTCTTCGGCGAGAATCGAGCGCAACAACTGATTGAGGGCGGCCGATTCCCGCGGATTCAGGCCGGCGGCCGGTTCATCCAGGCACAGCAGTTCGGGCCGGGTACACATCGCCCGGGCGATTTCGAGTCGACGTTGATCGCCATAGGGCAGATCGGCCGCCGGATCGTCCGCGCGATCGATCAGATTGATTTTCTCGAGCCAGTATTTGGCGCGTTCGAGCGCCTCCTTTTCGGCACGGCGATACTCGGCAATGCCGAACAGTCCGCCGATGGTGAATTTCGAGGCTCGCATCAACGGCGTGTGCTGGGCGACCATCAGATTCTCGAGCAAGGTCATGCCACCGAACAGCCGGATGTTCTGGAACGTGCGGGCGACCCGTGCATCACGGGTGATCTCAAAATCGGGCATGCGCTCGAGCAGGAACGAACTGCCATCCGGATGGGTGAGCGTGAGCCGCCCCACCGTGGGTTTGTAGAAGCCGGTGATGCAGTTGAACACGGTGGTCTTGCCCGCCCCGTTGGGACCGATGAGGGCGGTGATTTCACCGCGGCGCACTTCGAAGGACAGATCATCGATCGCGACCAGGCCGCCAAATCGCATGCTCATCCGTTCGACGTGCAGCAAGGGAGCTGCATCCTGCATCGCGGCTTGGGCGACGGCCATCAGTGTCCCTCCCCCTGCGAAACCATGGACGCATCGACCGCCTTGCGCTCCTTCAGGAATACAGTCGGAATCCGGGTCGAGATCAAGCCACGGGGCTTCCAGATCATGATCAGGACCATGGCCAGACCGAACACCAGCATCCGGTATTCCTCGAGATTGCGGAATACCTCGAAGCCGCCGATCATGACAATGGCCGCGATGACCACGCCGATCTGGCTACCCAGACCGCCCAGGACGACGATGGCCAGGATGACCGCCGATTCGATGAAGGTGAAGCTTCTCGGGCGAAACGAAACCCTGACGGGTGGCAAAGAATGCGCCGGCAAACCCGCCGAACATCGCGCCGATCGAGAATGCGGTGAGCTTGGTCGTGGTCGTATTGATACCCAGCGAGCGGCAGGCGATTTCATCCTCACGCAAGGCCTCCCACGCGCGTCCGGTGGGCAGTCGACGCAGACGATTGGTCACGAAATAGGTCAGCAGGGCCAGCGCCAGGATCAGGTAGTAAAGGAAGATGATCCGGTGCATCGTCGAAAATTCGAGACCGAAAAACTCGGCAAAACCACCTTCACCCCGGTCGAAGGGCAGACCGAAGAAACTGGGCCTGGGAATTCGCGACAAGCCATTGGGCCCACCGGTGACTTCCTGCCAGTTGATCAGCACCACCCGGATGATCTCGCCAAAGGCGAGCGTCACGATGGCCAGGTAATCGCCTCGCAGACGCAGCACCGGGAAACCCAGCACCACGCCCCACGTGGCGGCGAGCATGCCTGCCAGCGGCAGACAGACCCAGAACGAGAGATCAAAATTGAGCGCAAGCAAGGCGTAACTGTAGGCGCCGACTGCATAGAAGGCCACATAACCCAGGTCGAGCAAGCCGGCAAGGCCCACCACGATGTTCAGACCCCAACCCAGCATCACATAGGTCAGGATCAGGATGCCCAGGTCGAGTACATAACGGTTCTTGTCGGGCAACAACTGGGGCAGCAGTATCGGCAAGGTCAATGCGATGATCAGCAGCACCAGGCTGAACGCGCGGCCCAACCACGGAACGGGTCGCGACACGGTGGCTTTCTTGCCACCGCGCAACCGGGCCAGGGGATTGGCATCGGTCTTCCAGAAGAGCAGGTTGAGCAGCAGCCGGCCACCGAACACCACCGCGCCCGCGATCACCACGGCCGCCCAGCGATAATCGAGCGTGAGTCCGGCGGTACCGGCCTCGGTGCGGATGCCGATCAGAAACACCGCCAGTCCGATCGTGATCAGGCCGGCAATGGCGGCATCCTTCAGGGATGCGCCAAGAAGGTCTTGTTTTGCTGTTCCGGCGTCCGGCACCGGAAGTGGCGGAGTCGCACCGCCGGGCTGAGCGCTCGCCATCTCAGACCTTCTCGATTTCTGGCCGGCCCAGCAGACCGGAGGGCATGAAGATCAACACGATGGCCAGGATCGAGAATGCGGCCACGTCCTTGTACTCGACCGAAAAATAGCCCGACCAGAATGTCTCGATGAGTCCGATCGCCAGACCACCAAGCATGGCGCCCGGCAGCGAGCCGATGCCGCCGAGCACGGCGGCGGTGAATGCCTTCACCCCGGCCAGAAAGCCGATGAAAAAATCGATGACGCCGTAATACAGCATGAACAGCGTACCGGCCACCGCGGCCAGTGCGGCCCCCATCACGAAGGTGAGCGAGATGGTCTGATCGACATTCACGCCCAGCAATGCCGCCATTTTCTGATCCTGTTCGCAGGCGCGCTGCGAGCGACCCAGCGAGGTTCGGCTGATGATCAACGTGAACACGCTCATCAACACCGTCGTGGTCAGGATGATGATGATCTGCATAGTCGAGATCTGCACCGAGGTAGAGCCGCTACCCATGATCTGAAAGCCACCGGATACCAGCGGCTCCAGCGGCTTGACCCGCGCACCCTGGGAGATCTGCACGAAGTTCTGCAACACGATCGACATGCCGATGGCGGTGATGAGTGGCGCCAGACGAAACGACCCGCGCAGCGGTCGATAGGCCACACGCTCGATCGTCCAGCCCCAGATCGCGGTGAACACCATCGAGATCAGCAGGGCGAGCAGCACGCCGATCATGACCGAGAGCGCACCCGAAGACGCCCCCAGACCGAGCACCACGAAGACGATGAGCGAGATGAAGGAGCCCACCATGAACACGTCACCATGGGCAAAGTTGATCATGCCGATGATGCCGTAGACCATGGTGTAGCCGATGGCGATCAGTCCGTAGATCGACCCCAGGGTGATCCCGTTGATCAGTTGCTGCAGGAAATACTCCAACTGTCTTCTCCCGATTTCCCCGTATTCATTGTTCTGCGCCCGGTCGCACCTGCATCGGATCAGCCCAACACTGAATCCTCGGCGCCCGCCATCGTCAACAAACTCGCATTGCCCCCGGATGCCGTGGTGTCGATGGTCACCACCCGCTCCAGCGAAAACCGTGCCAGAGGCGTATCCGCATCCAGCAGCGGAATCCGGATACCGCTACGCCGGGCAAGCGCTGAGCGCAATTTACCCCATTTCGGGTCATCGCCCTCCAGACACACGAACGCATAACCCCCACCCGGGGGCAGCGGGGTGGCCAGCAGATGCGCCACGGCTTCATCGCTGAGGGTCATCAGCCAGTCGGCTGGCAGGCCGGCCGACTGCAGCGCAGGCATCAGGATGTCGGCGACGCGCCCGGCCCCCGGGCCTGCGAGCCAGACCGCATTACCCATGGACAGCGCCCGAATGGCCTGGCCGAACAGCAAAGCGGCCGGTGATGAGGACGATGCTTCTGTGCCCAGGCACAGACCGACGCCGCGCGGCGAGACGCTCAGGCGGTTGCTTTCGCCCGTGGGTCCGGGCAGCAACTGTTCGGCCATCAGTGCCTCGGCCTGCCCGAAGCACTGCATCGCCACTGCCTGCCACGGCTGCGCGAGCGAGGGCAAGGCGGTGCGCAAGCGGGCGATCCGGTCGATGGCCCCAGGCTGGCGAACCGACGTGGCCAACAGCGCCAATCGCGACGCCAGCGTGGACAGATCGGTGACCGCTGGCAAGCGATCAGATATCGACCCGGGTGACTCGGGGAGCGCAGCGATGGCGGCAGTCGGTTCTGTCTGACGCACAAAGGCCGACAGATAGTGCGGCCCACCGGCCTTGGGGCCGGTGCCCGACAGCCGTTCCCCGCCAAAGGGCTGGACGCCGACCACCGCACCGATCTGGTTGCGATTGACATAGATGTTGCCGGCCTGGATCCGCGACGCGATGTGCCGGACCCGCGCGTCAATTCGCGAATGCAGTCCGAAGGTGAGCCCATAACCCGTGGCATTGATCCGGGCAATGACGGCATCGATCTCATCGGCAGCGAACCGGATGATGTGCAGCACCGGCCCGAAGATTTCTTCGGTCAGTTCGCCCAGATGGTCGAGCCGGAAGGCAACCGGCGCCACATAGCGAGGGCCTGGCGGCGTGCCGGCCTGAAAGAGCAGGCGACCGTCGGCGCGCATGGCCAGGCAGTGGCGATTGATCCGCGCCTTTGCTGCATCATCGATCACCGGGCCGACATCGACCGCAGCCGACCGAGGATCGCCCACGCACAGTTCGGCGGCGGCACCGGCCAGCATGTGAATCAGCTCATCGGCGATATCGTGCTGGACGAACAACACGCGAAGAGCCGAACAACGCTGCCCGGCGCTCTGGAACGCCGACTGAACGATATCGCGCACGGCCGCTTCCAGCAGGGCCGTCGAATCGACGATCATCGCATTGATACCGCCGGTTTCGGCAATCAGAATCGCGTGCGGATTGCCCTGCGCAAGCGCCCGGTCGATCGACGTGGCGGTCGCCGTGGATCCGGTGAAACACACCCCGTGAATATCCGGACTCGCCACCAGCGCTGCACCGAGTACCGAGCCCGCGCCGGGCGCCAGGGCCAGCACGTCGGTGGGTATGCCAGCCTCATGCATCAATTCAACCGCGCGCGCGGCGATCAACGGCGTCTGCTCGGCAGGCTTGGCGGCCACGGCATTGCCCGCCACCAGGGCGGCGACGATCTGGCCGGTAAAAATCGCCAGCGGGAAATTCCATGGCGAGATGCACACGAACACACCACGCGCCATGACGGTTGGCATCACGAGGCCCTGACGTGCGCTGACGGCATAGTAGCGACAGAAATCGACCGCCTCGCGCACTTCGGCCACGGCATCCAGGCGGATCTTGCCGGCCTCGCGGGTCAACAAGGCGGCCAGCTCGCCCAGATTCGCTTCATAACAATCGGCAATTCGCTCCAGACGCTGCGCCCTATCGTCCACCGGCATCTGCTGCCAGGCAAGCTGCCCCGCCCGCAGGCGGGCGATGAGTGCGGGCACGGCGGACGATTCGAGCGGGCGGACCTCGCCAACTTCATCGATCTGGTCGGCCGGATTCAGGACGGTGGTGGGCGCACCGATGGCCAGCCCTGCAGAGGGTTCGGGCGATGCCTGCCAGCGCTGCCGGGCAAACGGTGCCATGGCCTCGTCGAGCTGCCCGGCATCGGCCGGCTGATTGATATCCAGACCGGCCGAATTGCGTCTGGCCTGGCCGAACAGGGCGATCGGCAGCGGGATGCGCGGATTATCCAAGGTTCGCGCTTCGTGCAGCCGGCCGATCGGATCGGCAACCAATTGTTCGGGCGGCACGCCCGGATCAAGCAACTGATTCACGAATGAGGAGTTGGCGCCGTTCTCAAGCATTCGGCGCACCAGATAGGCCAACAGGTCTTCGTGACGACCGACCGGTGCATAGATGCGGCAGAGCCGACCAGTCTGTTCCAGGACCAGCGCGTGCAGGGTTTCACCCATGCCGTGCAGGCGTTGAAACTCGAAGCGGTTGGCCTTGGTGGCCATGCCGACCACGGCGGCGATGCTGTGCGCATTGTGACTGGCGAACTGCGGATACAGCACGTCATCATGGGCCAGCAGAAACCGTGCGCCCGCCAGATAGGACGCATCGGTGGACGTTTTGCGGGTGAACACCGGAAACGCCGACAGACCGAGCACCTGGGCCTGTTTGATCTCGCTGTCCCAGTACGCGCCCTTGACCAGCCGCACGGCGGCCCGACAGCCGATGTCGCGCACCAGCGCATCGAACCAGCGCAGCACAGGCAGACAGGTCTTGGCATAGGCCTGAACCACGATGCCAAAGCCGTCCCAGCCGCGCAACGCAGGATCGCGCAGCACGGCCTCAACCACGTCGAGTGACAGATCGAGCCGGTTCGCCTCTTCGGCATCGATGTTGAATCCGATGTTGGCATCACGCGCCTGGCGGGCCAGATCGGTGAGCCGGGGCACGAGTTCACGCATAACCCGATCGCGCTGCGTGCTTTCATAACGCGGATGCAGGGCCGAGAGCTTGACCGAAATTCCCGGGTTTTGGAACACATCGGCGCGCGCGTCAGCCGCCTTGGCGAGCCGGGCGATGGCGCCGCTGTAGGCATCGCCATAGCGTTGGGCTGCGTCGGCGGTGCGTGCCGCCTCGCCCAGCATGTCGAATGAATGCCGGTAGCCGTCGGCCACCGCCTTGCGACTGCGATTGACGGCTTCATCGATATCGCGACCGAGCACGAACTGCTGGCCCATGGCCCGCATCGCAATGCCCACGCCGGTTCGAACCATGGGTTCGCCGAACCGGCGGCTCAGGTCCTGGACGATCGCCAGCGCGTTTTCCTGCCGGGTCGGCCGGTCACGAAAGATCTCGCCCGAGAAGCATCAGCCCCCAGGTCGAGGCATTGACCAGCATCGAACTGGCCGCGCCGGCATGGCGGGCCCAGTGCCCAGACCCGATCTTGTCGCGGATCAGCGCATCGATGCTGGCCGTGTCGGGCACGCGCAGATACGCCTCGGCCAGACACATGAGCGCCAGGCCTTCATCGTCGGACAAGCCGTATTCGGCGAGCAGGCTTTCCATGAGGCCGGGCTGGCTGTGCGCCCTGAGGGCCACCACCCATTGCCTGGCCTGCTCGACGATGGCGGCGCGTTCGGCCGGAGACAGGCCGGCCTCATCCATGCGCTCTCGAACGACGATCGATTCCGGGCGCCGTGGTGCCTGGCGGATATCTTGGCGTAATTGATCAAGCATAATCACTGCATATTAGCCAAAACACCAGAGTTTTGATTCCTATATAATCAGTTTATTCAGCCATTTTAACTACGTTTGACCAATATTTCAGTGAATAAGACCAAACCTGGCACCTCCGTCACGCTGGACCGGATCGACCGGCGAATACTGGTCGAACTTCAGCGCAACGGCCGGATTTCGATCGTCGATCTGGCCGAACGGGTCGGCCTTTCCAAAACACCGTGCGCCGATCGGGTGCGCAAGCTGGAATCACGCGGCGTGGTGCGCGGCTATCACGCCGAACTGGAACCGGCGGCACTGGAGGCCGGGCATATCGCAATGGTGCAGGTGGTGATGACACGCACCACGGCCGACGCGCTCGAACGCTTCAATGAGGCGGTACGTCAGGTGCCCCAGGTCCAGTGCTGTCACATGATCGCTGGCGATTTCGACTATCTGCTCAAGATCCGGACCCGCGATATCGATGAATACCGGGGTCTGATGGGCGACGTCATCGCCAATCTGCCGGGCGTGCAGCAGACCCATTCCTATGTGGTGATGGAGTCGGTGAAAGACAGTCATCTGCTCGCGATTGCCTGAGCGCGCGACAGACGAAGCACCGGGATGTACCCGATCTCAGGTCCGGTGCGGGCAGTCGGTGTTGAGGCAGTTGCCGTACAGCGCCAGGGCGTGATCCTGAATCTCGAAACCCCGCGACTGCGCAATCATTTTCTGGCGTTGCTCGATCTCGGCATCGAAGAACTCTTCGACACGACCGCATTGCAGGCAGACCAGATGATCATGGTGCTGTCCCTGATCCAGTTCGAAGACCGCCTTGCCCGTCTCGAAACTGCTGCGCTTGAGCAGTCCGGCCTGCTCGAACTGGGTCAACACCCGATAGACCGTGGCCAGACCGATGTCCTGTTGATGCTCAAGCAGGATGCGGAAAACATCCTCGGCACTCATGTGGCGATTGCTCGATTCCTGAAACACCTCGAGAATCTTCAACCGCGGTAACGTCGCCTTGAGTCCGGCGCTCTTGAGTTCGTCGGGCGAGGTCATGGTGCCTCCGGGCAAGGCCAGCGCTGGAAAGCCTTTATGATACCGACTCGATGCCTAGCCCCCACCATCATCCCCGTTCGCGGATCGCGATCCTGTCCGGCGCCATTGCCGCGCTCGGTCTGCTCGCGTCCTGCGCATCCGATGACACCACGCGCAGCGGCCTGCTCTCGCCGTATCGATCCGATCTGCCGCAGGGCAATTACGTGACCAAGGCCATGCTCGATCAGGTCCGCCCCGGAATGTCGGCCAACGAGGTGCAGCGCCTGCTGGGCTCGCCACTGCTCACGGATGTGTTCCAGCCCGATCGCTGGAATTACGTGTTCAGCTTTCGTCATCCGAATGGCCGGGTCGATCTGCGCAAGGTGATCGTGCGCTTCGATCCAGCCGATCAGGTCGTGGCCATCGATGCCGATCCCCTGCCCGAGACGGAATCGCCCTCCGATCCCGCCCTGCCCGGCTTTCGCCGGGAGGCCTATGACCGACCGCTCGAACCGACCCGCTGACCCGGAGCCTGCCCACCATGAACGATCCGGATCGCCACCCATGATCGCCGTTGCCATTGCCGGTGCGTCCGGTCGCATGGGTCGAACCCTCATCGAAGCGGTGCTGCAGGCACCCGACATCACACTGGCCGGCGCGCTGGACGTCGCCTCGGCGCCGCTGATGGGTACCGACGCCGGCACCGCGCTGGGCGAGCGCACCGGGGTGAGCATCGTCAGCGAGGTCTCGGATGCCATCGCAACTGCGCGCTGCCTGATCGACTTCACCCGACCCGAGGGCACGCTCAGGCATCTGCAGGCCTGCCGCCAGGCCGGGGTGGCCATGGTCATCGGCACGACCGGATTCGATGCAGCGGGCAAGGCGGCAATCGCCGATGCGGCGCGCGACATTCCCATCGTGTTCGCACCGAACATGAGTGTCGGAGTCAACGTGACCTTCAAGCTGCTCGAACTCGCCGCGAGCATTCTCGATGAGGGCTATGACATCGAGATCATCGAAGCCCATCACCGGCACAAGGTCGACGCACCGTCGGGCACCGCCCTGGGAATGGGCGAAGTGATTGCGGCGGCGCAAGGCCGATCGCTCACCACCGATGCCATCTATGCACGCGAGGGCGTCACGGGCGAGCGGCCATCCGGCAAGATCGGTTTCGCCACGATTCGCGGTGGCGACATCGTGGGCGACCACACGGTGTTGTTCGCCGGCATGGGCGAACGCATCGAGATCACGCACCGCTCGTCCAGCCGGATGACGTATGCCCAGGGCAGTCTGCGCGCCTGCCGCTTTCTGGCCCCGCTCGATGCCGGCCTTTATTCGATGCAGGATGTCCTTGGTCTGACAGCCCGTTAACCGGCCTGACAACGCGACGCCACACTGACAGTCGCCACTCGACAAGCGCACCCGCCCGCCTGTCCGCCAGGGCCTGCATTCGCCAGGCCCCCCCGATTCAATGGTCCTCATTCACCATTGAATCGGGATATCCGTGCGGCCTGCACTCTCGGCATACCGACACGCCAGCAAACCACGTGCGCACGGATCAGTCCGCCGCCACGTACTGTCAGTCGGACTTCGGCTGGTACTGTTGGGCCTGGCCCTGCCCGGCCAGCCAGCCACGGCGCAGAGCCTCGCCGCCACCACAACACGGGCGGAGCATGTGGCTCCCGCCAACGGTCCGCCCGCGCAATCGGACAATGCTGAGCAGCACGACCGGCAGGCGGCGGTGGCGCGAGCCGGCGAACTGATCAACAACATCCGGCACCGACTCGACGCCTGCGGCAACAAAGGCATGTTGGCCGTTACCGGCGAGCAGCCCGATTCGGCTACCGCGTCCCATCCCGCATCCAGACGCAATGAGCCGGTCCGGACCATTCCCGAGCGGCCCCGCCTTCGCTACAACCCGAAGCTCGAACAGGCGGCCGCCGCCCATGCGCGGGCAATGGCGACCCAGGGCTTCTTCGATCATGTCGACCCCCAGGGGCGGACGGTCGGCCGACGGGTCACCCGAACCGGCTACCAGTGGCAACGGGTCGGCGAGAATCTGGCGGCGGGCCATCGGTCGATCGATGAAGCGGTCCAGGGGTGGCTGCTGTCGACCTCGCATTGCGAAGTGATGCTCGATGCTCGCTTCACCGAGTTTGGTCTGGCGCGCGAGATCAGTCCGTATCCCGGGGATCTGTACGGCTACTACTGGGCCCTGGTCGTGGCAACGCCCTGACTCAGCGCAAGGCCTGCAAGACGATGGCCTGCGTGAGGATTTCGGGCAGCATGGTCGGTGCCCCGCCCCCGGGACGGTAGACCAGATACACCGGCACGCTGTTGCGCCCGAGCCTGGCCAACTCGGCCGTGATCGCCGGGTCTCGCTGGGTCCAGTCGGCACGCATCGCGACCACGCCGGCCTCACGAAAGGCCGCCTGAACCGCGTCGCTGGCCAGCACCATCCGCTCATTGACCTGGCAACTGATGCACCAGGCCGCGGTGAAATCCAGGAACACCGGTCGGCCAGCCGCCAGTTCGCGCTCCACCGCCCCGGGCGCCCAATCGACCCAGCCCTTGGGCGCCGTTTCGGTACCCGCCTGCGGATCACCCGATGGCCAGGCGAGCAGGAACGCGGCCACCAAGGCTAGCGCGCCGGTTGCCGCCCAGACGGGACGCGAGCCGCCGCGATTCTGCTGAACCAGTCGCCCCCAGATCCAGAGTCCGAGCGCGAACACCACCGTCCCCAGGGCCAGCGCCAGCATCGCATCCAGACCGGCCTGGCGACCCAGCACCCAGGCCAACCAGATCGCTGCGGCATACATCGGAAATGCCATGAACTGGCGCAGGGTTTCCATCCAGGGTCCCGGGCGTGGCAGCCACCGTAACCATTGCGGCATGAGACCGAGCGCAAGATACGGCAATGCCATGCCCACGCCCAGCGCCAGGAACACGCTGAGCGTGTTGATGGCCGGCTGGGCGAGCGTATAACCCAGCGCAGAACCCATAAACGGCGCCGTGCAGGGTGTGGCCACCAGCACCGCCAGCACGCCGGAGCCAAAGGAATGAAGGCCGGATTGCGCGCCGCCAGCCTCTGCCGTGGGCGCCTCGAGATTGCCCAGCCGGGTGAACACCAGACCGAACTCATAAACGCCTGACAGATTCAGGCCGATGGCCACGAACAACATCGCCATCAACATTACGAACAACGGCGACTGCAGTTGAAACCCCCAGCCGATGCTCTCGCCGGCCGCTCGCAGGGTTAACAACACTGCCGCCAGGATCAGAAAGGACACGATCACGCCGGCCGCAAACCAGAAACTGCCGCGCCGGATGGCCTTCCTCGTTTGATCGGTCAGTATGGCACCACCACCGCCTGCACCCGCAAAGCCCAGAATCTTCAAGCCGATGACCGGGAACACGCAGGGCATGAGATTCAGGATCAATCCGCCGACCGCAGCGAACAGGAGGGCAAGGAGCAAGGAACCACTGATCGCCGATGCATTGTCCAGGGTCGGGGCGACGGCGCCCGAAGCGGCACCGGCGACGCCCGCAGCGTTCATTGCAGGCGGACCGCTCGCACGTGAGCCCGCATCGGTGGCACCCGACGGATTGGCCTGCCCTGCACCACCTGGGCCGGTGAGTCTGTCCAGCAAGCCGCCTGCCGAATTGCGGCCGGCTTCCAGCAGCCCCGTCCCGGCCGGCGGCTGCCTGGCAAACACGGGCACGAGTTCGCCCTCGATCTGCGCCACTGGCGCACCCAGGCCTGCAAAATCCGCCGAGCCCGCCCGGACCGATCGGACTGTCAGGCCTCGGGTTGCGTCGATGACCAACAATCCGTCGGTACGCCGCGAATCCGGATCCGGTGCAGGGGCGGCCGCTGATCCACCCGTCGATGCGCCGGTATCCAGCGGCATCTCCAACACCCAGGCCTGACGATCGGCGATGCGATACAGGCGCTGCGGATCGGCGTAGCGCACCACACCTTCGGCGAACGGAAAAAACTCCAGACGCGGTGGCGCCGTTCGCTCGCCCACCAAGGCGTCAGCCACCAGAATCCTGAGACTATCCTGTGTGAGCGCCACCGGCATTGCCTGCTCGGGCTGCGGCTGGTTGGTCCGATCGAAGCCAGGCTGGTGACGCGGATCATCGGCACCGGCGGTATCGACGCGAAGGCGCAGCGTGAGTTTCGCTTCGCCCGGCACGCAGACATCGCTACAGACCAGCCACTGGGCCAACGTGGAGAACTCGACCTCGCCCGAGCCCAGGTCCGCCGGGGCACGAACCTCGCGAACCAGCGTCACCTCACCGTCATAGCCCAGATTGGCCAGCGGCGGAATCAGGAATCGCTCAGGCAGTGGCCAGATGATGTCCTTTGCCTGGAATCCGGGCGGCAGGCTCAGCGGAAACTGAGTGGGCAGCCCCGAGTCGCCGGGATTGCGCCAATAGGTATGCCAGCCCTCATCATGAATCAGATGCAGGCCCAGTTGAAAGGTTTCACCGGGGGTGATGGCCCGGCGGTTGGCCACCAGTTCCACCTGGACCGCATCGACCCGGGTCGGGGCCGCATGCGCGCGACCACCCGGTACCGCAGCGACCAGCATCAGCATGACGGACAGGATCAGCAATACGGGCTTGGGAGGCATGGTTGTCATGAAGGATGGGGCAATCGGCTGACCTGGCGTGGAGGGCCCTGCCCCCGTCATTGTAGAGGCTTGCGTGCAGACACGACCGAGCATGCGACGGACGGCCAGGACAAGGGAGTAACATACGGCCCGTCGCCTGCATGAGGCGCCGGGGCTGTCGGGCGTGTCATGGCGTGCGTCACGCAAGTCCGATGCACTCGCCTTGAGTCGGTCGTTCGGGCTCATCGTCCGGCCTCTGTCCGGCATTTGCGGAAATCGTTCATGAAAGAAGAATTGGATGCCCTTGGCGTTCGCATCGACCGACTGCTCGGGCTGATGAAAAAGCTGTCCACCGAAAACATCCGTTTGCGAGCGGAACTGGCGCGTAGCGAAAAACAGTGCGCGCAGATGCAGGATCGAATGAACGAGGCACGGGTGCGTGTGGAAGCGGCCCTGGCGCGCCTGCCGCTGCCCAGCGACTCGACCACTGAAGAGGCGAAAGAGCATTGACCATGGCAAAGAACCCTCCTGCCACACCGGCCGACAAGTCCGAAAGACCCGAAGAAATTGCCGTCCGGATTCTCGAACGCGAGTTCCGACTGGCAGTCAAACCCAGCGAACGCCCGCAACTGGAAAAAGCGGTTGAGATGGTCGACGAGAAAATGCGCTCACTGCGTGATGGCGGACGAATCACCGGCATCGATCGCATCGCGGTGATGGCCGCGCTGCAGATCGCCAACGAGTTGGTGACCATGAAACCGGGCGGCCGTGCCACGGGCGACAAAGCGGTCAACGCCGAGAATCTGAAGAAAATTCGCAAGCTCAATGATCGCCTCGAAGCGGAACTGGACAAACAGCAGGAAGACCTGTTCTGACCGATTCGGCCCGGATCGGATCTCGTTATCCGGGCCTGTCTCGATTGAGCCGACGAACGTACTGGTCCGATGAGGCGTTATGGACTTACAATGGCATTGCTCCGTGATGCCCGTTGGTCCTTACATTCCTTGAACCAATATGCGTAACCAGGCTGCGGTCTTTTGTGTGTCGCTGTTGTGATCGTCCCTTCGTCGGATGAACCTGATGCGGCGCCTGACTGTGGCCGACCTGAACTGCACGGTTCAGGATGCTGGACCAGCCGGTTATCCGGAGCACCCCAACCGTCTCTGAGCGGCGCATGACCGAACGCAAGGTCCGGCGCCAGCCACCGGTCGGCTATTGGCTGATGAAGTCCGAGCCGGACGAATGTTCGATCGATGATGCACTGGCTGCGCGGGATGCGACGGTCAGCTGGACCGGCGTTCGCAACTATCAGGCGCGCAATTTCATGCGCGATGGCATGCAGCCCGGCGATCGTGTGCTGTTCTATCACTCGAGTTGTGCGCAGCCGGGTATTGCCGGCATCGCAACAATCGTCTCGACCACGTATCCTGATCCCACCCAGTTCGATCCCGCGTCGCCGTATTACGACGAACGATCAACACGGGATGCGCCGCGCTGGCTGGCTATTGATGTGCGCGCTGACCGACGGATCCGGGTCATCGATCTGCCCAGCCTGCGCGCCCAGCAAGCGCTGGCCGGGATGACCTTGCTGCGCCGGGGCAACCGCTTGTCCGTGATGCCGGTCGACGCCGGCCACTGGCGGTTACTTGAACGCCAGTGGCACGACCCTACTTGATGATGATTTCAGGGCCCATCATGAGCGTGGGTAACCAGGTGGAGATCACGGGCACCCAGGTGACCACGATCAAGAAGAAGAACAGGATCGCGACCCAGGGCAAGGCGGCTATCACGACTTCGAGCACCGACATCCGTGCCACGCCGGCCGTCACGAACAGGTTCAGACCCACCGGTGGCGTGATCATGCCGATTTCCATGTTGACCACCATGATGATGCCCAGGTGGATAGGATCAATGCCCAGTTCAATGGCGATGGGAAACACCAGCGGGGCGACAATGACGATCAGGCCCGACGGTTCCATGAACTGACCGCCGATCAGCAGGATCACATTCACCACGATCAGGAACATGGCCGGCCCGAACCCTGCCGCGAGCATCGACTCGGTGATCATCTGCGGAATGCGCTCCTCGGTCAGCACATGCTTGAGGATCAGCGCATTGGCGATGATGAACATGAGCATGATCGTGAGCTTGCCCGAATCGAGCAGGGCCTTGCGATTGTCGCGATGAAACCAGGTCGTGATCAAGGCCTGGGGCCGGCTTAACAACACCAGCAGGTGCCGCAGAAAATGGGTGTAGGCCATGCCCACCAGGCTGCTCACGCCGCTGCCGCCACCGGCCGACAGGCCATCGGCGGCCTGATCAGCACGCCGCAGGAAGCCGGACGAGTCGGCGGTCACGCCTGCCAGCGAGCCCATGTCGCGATAGATGAAGTTGGCGACAAAGAATGAATAGACCGCTGCGACGGCCGCAGCCTCGGTAGGGGTGAAGAATCCGCCGTAGATGCCCCCCAGGATGATCACGACCAGGAACAGACCCCAGAGTGATTCGACCAGCGAGTTGAGCACTTCCGGCCAACCCGCCCAGGGCTGACTGGGCAGACCCTTGAAGCGTGCAAAGCCGATGACGCCGGCAATGAGCAGCAGGCCGGCCAGGATGCCGGGTATCACACCGCCCAGGAATAGCCGCCCGACCGACACATCGGTGGCCGCCGCGTACACGACCATCACGATAGAGGGCGGAATCAGGATACCCAGGGTGCCGGCATTACAGATAAGGCCGGCGGCGAACTCCTTGGTGTAACCCGCCTTGACCATGCCGGCAATGACGATGGACCCAATGGCCACGACGGTGGCCGGCGACGAACCCGACAAGGCGGCGAAGATCATGCAGGCCACCACGCTGGCGATGGCCAATCCGCCGGGCAGATGACCGACCAGCGCGATCGCGAAGCGGATGATGCGTCGGGCTACCCCGCCGGTGGACATGAACGTCGAGGCGAGCACGAAAAACGGGATCGCCAGCAACGTGAAATGGCCATCGAAGGCCGAGAACAGGGTCTGGGCCACCGACCCCAGAGACCCGTCGGAGTTGACCAGCAGGATGATGATGCTGGACAGTCCCAGCGCGACCGCGATCGGCACACCGATCAGCATGAAACCCAACACCATGCCGAACAGAATCAGCACGAACATGGTCAGGTTCTCCCGAAGGCGGATTCGGCGGTCTGGATCTCGGCGTCCGCGACCATCTCTTCGGCTTCGTGACCCGCGATGATCAGCGCCTGCTCACCGCGCCAGACCCGGATCGTCACCTCGATGAAGCGCCAGAGTAGCAGCGCCATGCTCAGCGGCAGAACCAGATAGGGGACCACCCGCGGCAGCTTCTCGTAGCGTTCACCGTCGTTGATCCAGTCGGCCACGAACTGCAGATAACCCGGCATGGCAATGTCGCTGGTTTCCATGAAGGCCCGGCTGGTGGCGAACGGATACCAGTAGTCCCAACTGCCCTTGAGCAGCAGACCCGCATAGGCGATGCAGGCCAGCCCGGCGAACAAGGTGGCAAGCCGCCTGGTTGGCGTGGACAACAGGTTGACCACCACGTCGACCCCGATGTGCAGGTTGTGCTTGACCAGATACGAAGCACCCAGCAACACCATCCAGGCAAACAGGAAGACCGTGACCTCGAGAGCCCAGAGAATATTGGAATTGAAGAAGTAACGCTCAATCACGTTGGCGAACGTGATCAGCGTCATCGCGGCCATCAGCACCGCGATGAGTGTCTCCTCCAATGAATTGAACCAGCCCGAGGCGGACTGGTCGTTCGCCGGGTTCATTGGTTGCTGGCTTGCGCCGCCTCGATGAGATCCGCACCGATCTCGGCTTCGAACTTGGCCCAGACCGGCTTCATGGCGGTCGTCCAGGCCGCGCGCTGCTGATCACTGAGTTCACGCACAACACCACCGGCGGCGATGATGGCCTTCTTGGCTTCTTCATTGACCTTGAACGAATCGCCATTGCGATCGTCGGTCACTTCCTTGATGATCTTGAGCAGTTGCTCGCGCACATCGGGTTTCAGCGACTTGAGCCACTGGGTCGATGCAACGACCAGATAGTCGATGACGCCATGGTTGGTTTCGGTGATGCCATCCTGCACCTCGAAGAACTTCTGGCCGTAAATATTCGACCAGGTGTTCTCCTGTCCGTCGACCACCTTGGTCTGCAGGCCACCATAAACCTCGGCAAATGCCATCTTTTGCGGGTTGGCACCCAGCGCCTGGAACTGGGCGACCAGCACTTCCGAGGGCTGCACCCGGAATTTCAAACCCTTGGCATCTTCGGGCATGAGCAGGGGCCGATTGGCCGACAGCTGCTTCATGCCGTTGTGCCAGTACGCAATTCCCTGAACGCCGCGCTTGCTCATGACGTCGAGCATCTTCGCAGCAGCCGGCGACGACTGGAAGCGATCAACGGCCGCCACGTCCTTGAACAGAAAGGGCAGATCGAACACGCGGAATTTTTTGGTAATGGATTCGAACAGGGACAACGACGGCGCGGCAAGCTGGACATCGCCCGACAACATGGCCTCGATGACCTTTTCATCGGTGTAGAGGCTGGAATTGGCAAAAACTTCCACGCAGGCCTTGCCGTTCATCTCCGCATTGACCCGTTTGGCCACCATGTTCGCGGCGATGCCCTTGGGATGCTTTTCGGCATTCACGACATGGCTGAACTTGATGACCGTTTCGCCCGGGTCACACTGGGCGCTGGCAATCGAAGTAGCCGCCAGCAGGGCCAGGCCGAGCGTGGTGGTGATGACTTTATGCATGGACTGTCTCCAAAGCCGGTTCGCTCGAACGGGCGAACCATCAACTTGCGATGTGACCGGGCCAGCCGCCCGGCACCCCCTGAATCGGTCGGATTCTATCAGGTCAGGCCGAACCCGCTGATGGCCCGGCGCACGAGATCGAGTGCAAACACCGTCAGGATCACCTTGAATGCCATTGCAAACACACGCTCAGGAAGCCTGCCGAGCAGGCGTTTGCCGGCCAGCGTACCCAGGTATCCCGCGCCAACCATCATGGCAATGAACCCCAGCCATTTGGAGAACACGAAGCCCAGGACACCAAATGCCACAACCTTGAAACCATGTTGCAGCATCATCGCCGCGGCGTGGGTGCCGACCACGCCTTCCTTGCCGAGCTGGGCGACACGCCAGAATGAGCCGACCAATACCCCGGTCGCGCCAACGAACATCGTGCAGAAGCTGGCAATCAAGCCGACCCAGAAGTATCCGCGCGCCGGCGGTGCCTCAAAGCTCGGTTTGGGCCACCAGAGTGACCAGAGTATGAATACGCCCAGGATGACCTGCATCCAGGGGGTTGGCAGTGAGACCACGATCAGGCTCGCGCCGCTCACGCCCAGCACGGAACCCAGCGCGAACCAGCGCAGGATCGGACGATTGACATGCGCGCGCATGACGAAGGCACGACCGGCATTCGAGCCAAACTGCACGATGCCGTGCAGCGGCAGCACGATGGCGGGCGGCAGAATGGTGAGCATTACTGCCAGCAGCGCCACGCCCCCACCCACCCCGAATGCGGCCGTGAACGCCGAGGTAAAGAAGGACAGCGTGACCAGGCTGCCCGTCCAGAGCGGCGACAATTCGGCAGGCAGGACAGACATCGGCGACCCCGGTGGCAAGGCGCCGAGCTTACACTGTAGGGCCCTTGACCTGCCGCTGTCCGATCACTGCTTCGAACCTGCACATGGCCGAATCCAAAAACGTCTTGCGAGCGCTGGACGACGAAGCCCGTCATCTGGCGATCACCTTGTTGCGCGCCACGCCGTACGGTACGCTGGCTACCCTGGCTCCGGCCGATGGCTGGCCGTCGGCCAGCCTGGTGACCGTGGCCACCGATATCGATGGCGCGCCAATTCTGCTGATCTCGTCGTTGTCGGGGCATACGCCGGCCCTGCAGGCCGATGCACGTTGCAGCCTGTTGCTCTCGCGAATCGGCCGAGGCGATCCGCTGGCCCATCCGCGCATCAGCCTGCAGTCCCGCGCGGTCTTCCTCGAGCGAGACAGCCCGGCAGGCCGCCGGGCCCGTCGGCGCTTTCTGGCCCGACATCACAAGGCCTCCCTGTATGCGGATTTCGCCGACTTCGCCTTCGTGCGGCTGGAACCCGATCATGCGTCGCTCAATGGCGGGTTCGGCAAGGCCTATCGGCTGGGGTCGACCGATCTGATGTGCCCGTCCGACCTGGCCGAATCATTTGCAACGATCGAGGCCTCGGCGGTCGCCCACATGAATGACGATCACCCGGACGCTGTGGCCTTGATCGCCACGCGCCTCGCTGGCGCCGATCCAGCCCCCTGGCAAATGACCGGCATCGACCCGCAAGGGATCGATCTGTTCGCCGAGACCCGGGCCTTGCGGATTCGCTTCGAACCGCCGCTGCAATCGCCCGGCGAAATCCATGCGCGGCTGATCGGGATGACCCAGGCGGCCCGGGCCGTTTCACCACCGGGCGCCGGCTGAATTTGCGCCGGCTGAATTTGCGCCGGCTGAATTTGCGCCGGCTGACAGTGGGCCGACGGATTGAATGCCGTCCCGATCAGGCCGGCCTGAGATTGCGGGCAGCCAGGTCGAATGCATCGGCAATGACGTCGGCGTCACCGATATGATTGGCCAGTATCAGCACCAGCTTGGCATTGAGTTCGGCGCTGGCCGCATCGTCCAGATGCTGGTGTAGCGCAATCAGCGACTCGTAAAAACCGTCCGGATCCACCAGATTGGCTGTCGTGATCAGCGACGCCCGGCCAGGCCGACGCGCCGGCGCATCGCCTTGCTGCTGTCCGGCCTGGCGACCGGCCGCAGGGTTCTGCATCATGAGTGCACTCCCAGTTCAAGGCCGAGCGCCCGCCGGGCGGCCGTCGCGAGCCAGTCGCCAGACACCCGCCGGGTTCGCGCGGCGACATGTTGATCGGGGCGGATCAGATAGGCCGTGGCGGGCTGCAGATCATAGCGGGCCGCGACATGACCCTGGCTGTCGATCAGCAGGCTCACGCCGGCGGGTAGCGGACTGCGGTCGCGCCAGCGGCGCTGTGCCGCCATGGCATCACCGGGTATCACCAGCAGAATCCGGGCTCGTTCGTCCAAGGTGACAAGCTGACCCACCCATGTCGCCAGAGCGGGAGGATCCAGATCGTCCGAATCATGAATCAACAGCACCGGGACGCGACCGAGCTGATCGAGCAGCCAGCCTTGCGTGTCATCGATGCTTATCGGCGCGTCGGCGGCCACGCTACCCGGCGGCAGATGGCCATCGAAGTGTTCGTGATCGGGGGTATTGAGTGGTGAATCATGCAGACACGCGGGTACCGACAAGCGACCACTGTTGACCAGGGTACGGGCAAACGGCGCATCGCGCGCCAGATTCAGCACGGCATTACGAAACACTCGGGAAACCGTCGATTTGGGCGTGATGAAGTCGGTCGCACGGGTAGAGTTGAGGATGTTCTCGTCGGCCGCCGCGCAGCGCTCATGGTCGTAGGTGTCGAGCAGACTCTCGGGTGCCGATCCGGCGATCACTCGCGCCAGTTTCCAGGCCAGATTCTCGCTGTCCTGAATGCCCGAATTCGCGCCACGCGCGCCGAATGGCGAGACACCATGCGCACTGTCACCGGCGAACAGCAGATGGCCGTGGCGGAAACGATCCATGCGCAGACATGAGAAGGTATAGACGCTGACCCATTCAAGATCGAATTGAACGTCTTTACCCAACAACGCCTGAATCCTGGGCAACACGCGATCGGGCTGCTTTTCGAGTTCGGGATCGGCCTCCCAGCCCAGCTGGAAATCGATCCGCCAGACATCGTCGGGCTGACGGTGCAGCAGCACCGATTGGTTCGGGTGAAACGGCGGATCGAACCAGAACCATCGTTCGGTCGGAAAATCGGCCTTCATGCGCACATCGGCGATCAGGAAGCGGTCGCGAAACATCCGGCCCTTGCTCTCCTGGCCGATCAGCCCGCGCATCGGCGAGCGGGATCCGTCGCAGGCGATCACCCAGTTTGCGGCCAGCCGATAGTGACCGTCAGGCGTTTGGATCTCCAGAAACAGACGCCCGTCGATGGCCTGCCCATCGGTGTTGCCGGCCGCATCGCTCAGGCCAACGACGCGGTTTCGCCAACGGATCTCGATGAGCGGTTCGGCCAGAGCCTGTTCGACGAGAAACCCTTCGACGTAGTATTGCTGCAGATTGATGAAGGCCGGATGCTTGTAACCCGCCTCGGGCTGCAGGTCGAACTGATAGATCATGTCCTCGCGCAAGAACACCTTGCCCCGCTGCCAGCGCACGCCCTTGTCGAGCATGGGTGTGACGCAGCCCAGACGATCGAAGATTTCCAGCGAGCGCTTGGAAAAGCAGATGGCCCGCGAACCGCTGGACAGCCGGTTATCGTCGTCCAGCAGGATCACCCGCTGACCTTGCTGGGCCAGATCGATGGCGGCAGCCAGACCGACCGGGCCGGCGCCCACCACAACCACGGGATGGGTGGTGTCGTCGGGCGCCGTCAGTTCAAGCGGCGCGACATACGGGTAGCTGCGATTCTGCCAATCGGTCATGAGCTCAGTCCTGCAAAGACTGCCACATCTCCTTGTCCCGTTCGGCAGTCCAGATGCGCGGATGCGTGATGCCGCTGGCTTCGTCGAACGCCCGGGATACATCGAACGGCAGACAATGTTCGTAGATGAACACCGACCCGAATACCGGGTCCATGACCTGACGCGTATCGGCAAAGACCTGCTTGAGGGTCTTGCCCGCCTTGACTCCGGCCTGGGCCGTGGCGTAAAGATCGGTGACCCAGCGGCGGGTGTAGTCGATGGCCTTTTCGCAGTCGGCGCGATTGAGCATTGCCGGACCTCGTCCTGGAACCAGCATCTCGGGCTGCAGGGCCGACAAGGCATCGAGCGTGGCCGGCCACTGAGCCAGTTGCGCATCGCCGGTGTAGACGCCGGCATTAAATTCGACCAGATCGCCCGAGAAGCAGATCTTCTGATCGGGCAACCAGGCGATCGTATCGCCCCGAGTGTGACCAGCACCCAGATGCAGGAGCTTCACCTCGAGCTTGCCCAGATGCAGGGTGAGTTCGCGCTCGAAGACCAGGGTCGGCCAGGTCAGACCGGGAATCGATTCAACCGCATCAAACAGTCGCGGGAAGCGCTCGATCTCGGACTTCATGTCCGCCTCGCCGCGCTCAACGATCATGTCATAGGTGCCCTTGCTGGCGATGATCTCGGTGGCACCATGATCGAAATAGGCCGATGCACCCAATACGCGCACCGCATGGTAGTGCGAGAAGCACGACGTATTTGATCGGCTTGTCGGTCACCGAACGGATGCGCCGGATCAGGTCTTGCGCCATCACCGGTGTGGCCGTGGTGTCGATCACCATGCAGGCATCGTCGCCGATAATGACACCGGAATTCGGGTCGCCTTCGGTGGTGTAGGCATAGGCGTTGTCCGACAGCCGCGTGAAGGTGACGGGCTTGGCCGTGAGGTCGCCGCGCGAGGCGAATTGCTTGCTCATGAACCGGATCCTCCATGATCTGATGGCGCCGATGATACCCCTGTATCGGCCGCATTCATGGCCCTTCAGGCGGGTGCGGCAGCCCGGGAACCGAACATCAGGCGGGTGATCCGCGGACCGATCTGCCTCGGCGCCCGGTCGGCCAGCCGGGAAATCACATCGATCACCTCAGGCTGTACCCACTGACTGACCAGGCGTACCGCCAGCGGCAGTACCACCGCGCACACCGACGCGATGGCCAACAGCCGGATCGGCGCCGATGGCAGCGATACCAGCAAGGCCTGCTCGGTCAACCAGGCAGTGCCGGCCACGATGGCCGTGGCCGCCACGCCCGCCTGCAGCAGTTGCGGGATCTCGAATGCGCGCATGTTCACCGCCTTGAGCGTCGCGCCCACGATCACGGCTGCACGCAGGTAGTAAAGCGCGCACACCGCCCAGCTCAGCGCCGCCAGCGATCCGGTGCGCGAGATCAGCAGCAGCGCCACCATCCAGACGATGGCGATCGGAATCTGCAGCAGGAATTCCTTGGTGACATTGCCCGATGCCCAGAGCACCGGCACCGCCATGCCCATGAGCAGATAGCCCGGGATGGCGGCAGCGAGCGGCGCCAGCACGACCTCCCCGCCGATCCACTTGGCGCCGTAGACGGCCGCCATCACGGTGGGTGCAACGGCGGCGATCGACAGAAATACCGGCCCGATGAACAGGGCAACCACGCTGAACATGGTGCGAAATCCGCGCCGTAGTTGGTCCGGACTATCCTGGACCCGCGAACTGGCCGAATACAGAACCGATTGCAGCAAGGCCAGCAACTGGATCGATGGCGAAGTGATGAAGTTGCTCACGGTCGAGTAAAGACCGGCCGCCGTCAGCGACATCATGCGACCGACCACCAGCCGGTCCAGACTGCTCATCACCCAGTTGATCAGATTGGTGGCGAACGCTGTGACACCGAAGCGAAGAATGCCGATCGCATCATCCTGCCAGAACAATGGCACGATCGAATGACGCATTTTCGCGTAGCAGATCGCGGCGGCCAGAAACGACTGCGTCAGGCTGGCCACCACCAGGGCCTGGACGCCGTAACCCATCATTGCCATCGGAATGCCCAGGGCGAGAAAGCCCACCGCATAGCTGACCATCGCCGCGACATTGATGGTCTTGAAATCGAGTTCGCGGCGCAGCAGGCACGCAGCAGTCGCGCCCATCGAGTTGATCAGGCAGGTAAGCGCGAGCCACATCACGACCTGGGTGAGTCGCTCATCGTCGTAAAAGCGTCCAGCCCAACCCGACAGGGCGATCAGGGTCAGCGTCACCACGCTGCCCAGCACGATCTGCCAGGTGAACACGAAGCGGATGTCGCGATCGTCAACCTCCTTTCGCTGGATCAAGCCGTAGGCCAGACCGACATCGGCGAAGAAGGTGCTGAACAGAACGACCACCATGCCCATGGCAAACAGGCCGTATTGCTCCGGCCCCAGGATTCGCGCCAGCACGACCTGGGACACGATCTGCATGCCGGTGCGCACGAACGCGCCCAGCGTGCCCCAGAGTACCGCGCTGATGCTGCGCCGGCCGATACCGGCCGCTGCAGCGTCGGCCGCATCGGCTCCTGGTGGATTCGCGGAGTCAGTCAGTGCCGGCCGGGCCGGTGGCCCGATGGCCACCTCGGGCTCGGACCGCGATGGTTCAGGCACGGATCAGCACGGATCCGATCTGGGTGGCCCCCAGGGGCTCCATGGTTCGCACCAGCTTGTCGATCGAGCGGGTACGACTGGAGTGCTCCCTTGCAACCATCACGAATCCCCGGGCAACCGACACGACGAGCGCCGCATCCGGCCCCACCGTGACCGGTGGTGTGTCGAAGATCACCACATCGAAGCTCTCGCGGAAAATTTCGACCAGATAGCCGAAGTTGTCACGCTCGAGCAGATCGCTCGGGTTGTAGGTCACCGGTCCGGTGGGCACCACCGACAAGGCCTGCATGCCGGCGATCACATGCAGCGAATCGGCCGGAGAAGACTCCAGGCTGAGCATGGTCGACAAGCCGCGATCATTGGGCAGGCCGAACATTTCATGCAGCCGTCCGCCACGCAGGTCGGCGTCGACCAGCAGGGTGCGGTTACCGATCTGGGCGAAGGTGACCGCCAGATTGGCGGCCGTGAATGTTTTGCCCTCACCCGAGTCGTGGCTGACCACGGCCAGCGCATGACAGGCGGTGCCCCGATTGAGCCAGCGGGTGCGGATCTGACTGCGCAATACCCGCACGTCATCGAGCATCGGATGCGAGGAGTCGAAAGCGGCCACCACCTCGGGGGCGACACTGCTGCTGCGTGACAGGATCGAACCGGTGGGCAGGGCGGCCAGTTCGCGACTGCCGCCGACCAGGATCAGATCGTGACTGCGCCGCGGCGGGACATCGCCACCGCCACCGCCACCGCCACCCACGCCGCCGCCACCCACGCCGCCAGCACCCGCGTCGCCACCACCGGGGGCAATCCCATCGGTTTCGGTGGCCAGCGCCACGCCGCCATCGTCGTCCGCGCCACCGGCCTGAGCCGTGGCGGCTCGACGGCCCTGGCCGGGACCACCGCCCGGGCTCCAGCCCGGATCGGTATGGGTGAGTCGCCTGGGTGCCTGCGCCCGGTGCTCGACCATCGGGGCAGCGGACTTGATGTCGCTCATCGCCCGCATCGGCAAAGCGCGGATGGTTCCCAGCACGGGGGCCCGGCCGACGCGTTCGAGATCCTCGACCACGCGCACCCTGCCCTGCATGAATTCAAACAAGAAGATCGAACCCAGTCCGAGCAGGGTCGACATGACCGCGGCAATGATCGCGTTACGTTTGAGATTCGGGCTGGATGGCAGGATAGGCGGCGTCGCTTCGGCAATCAGCAGCACGCTGCTCTGAGTCACGTTGGATTCGATCCGGGCCGCCGACTGCTTCTGCCGCAGGTCTTCATAGGCCCGCTGCGCGCTTTCGACGTCCCGCTGCAAAACAGCCAGGCGATCGCGCGCCTCCTTGATGCCAAGCACTCGCTGGCGCTGCTTTTCATATTCGGCGCGCAGCTGGGTCTCTCGCTGCCGATTGATCTGGTCCAGGCGGGTCACCCCGCTGGTGACATTGGCGATCTCGGCATTCAGGCGGCCACGCAGCGTCTGAGCCTCATTGCGCATGCGCTGCATTTCGGGATGACTCTCGCCCAGCGAGGAGCCGCGCTGACTGATCAGCTGCTCGAGCGTGGTCAGGTTGGTCTTGAGTGTCTGGATCAGTGGGTTGTTCAGGACCTCGGGCAGGTTGGCGACACTGCCCCGTGACGCGGCGCTGCTGCGCGAACCACTGTCGGCCCGCAGGGCCTGAACAGTGGTCAGCTCACGCGAAATATCCTGAAGCCGGGCATTTTCCACGTCGCCCGCTTCGTCGGCCGAGGTGATGCCTTTCTCCTGCTGGAATTTCGTGAGCAGGGTCTGGGCAGCCTCGAGTTCGGCCCGCGCGACCTGGGCCTGCTCGCCGAAAAATTCGGTCTTGTCCTTCTGTGGTGCCGCCTGAATCTCGACACTGGTTTCCATGTAGCGTCGCGCGAACTCATTGGCAATGCGACTGGCCCAGACCGGATCCCGGTCTTCGACGGACAATTCGATGATGTTGGAGTCGCTCGAAGGCTTGGCTGTCAATCGCTTCAGAATGGCATCGGCCATTTCGAAACGCGGCTCGCGACGTGGGCGGGCCGGGTCGGCCGCATCCTCGGGCTCAGGATCGACCACTGGCCGGTCGAGCAGCTTCAGCCCGTCGACCACCTTCACCGCAACTCGTTCGCTGGCCAGCAGATCGAGCTGGGTCGCAACGAAGGCAGGAATCAGTTCGGAGGGCAGGCGTTGCCCACCGACCGGATCGGTGAGCTTGACATCGACCATCAGGCGGGCCGTGGCGGTGTACATCTTCGGGCGGATCAGCGACCAGGCGATGGCCGCGCCCACGAAGACACTGAAGCACAGCACGAGCAGCCACCAACGGCCCCGCAGCACAGCCAGAAATTGTTGAATACTCATGAAGTGGTCACTTTAGTGCGGATAGGGTCGGCACTGCGCGCAGCGACGGCGCAGCTCGTTGTCTGGGAGGGCGTCAGGCTGGCCAGCAGCTCCAGACGGACCGGGGCGGTCGGATCGTCTGGAAACTTGCGGGCGAAAAACTTGCCCGATCGTTGCAGGCCGGGTAGGTCGTCCACGCCCAACCAGACCGGCCGTGCACCGTCGAAGCGGCTGATCTCGTGATTGCCTGGCGCCCGTCGGAACCGGGACGCGGCGAAGACCGTGCTCATCAACATCTCCGGTGCACAGAATATCGGCTCGAAGCGTGCACGCACCCGGGGATCGCGAACCCGCCCCACCAGATACTCGCAGGCCTGACGAGATGCGCCGAACCAGCTGCTGCCAACATGCGGTGCGCCGGCAACCTGCGCATCCCCAAAACGCGTGGCCAGCGACACATAGCGCCGGGTCAGCCATCGGGCCAGTCGCGCCGGTACGGCCGGATCGCCAGCCGAATTGCGTCGGCAATCCAGCGGAACCGACAGGCCTGCCCGGTTCGCGGCCACACAGTCTGGACCAAAATACTGTTCGCGAAGCCGCCACAGCAGCCGGTACATGGTCGACCCGGCCGGCGCGAATGCGCGATAGGCAAACGCCATGAAGGCCAGCTCATCTTCATCGAGCGACAGGGCGTCGACCGCGACGTCATGCGAGTCCGAACCGATGTAGGCCTCGAACTCCTCGATGGGACGGATCGGCAGATCGACCGGTGTCAGGAACTGCAGATAGTCGTAGTCGAACTGCTCACCACAGAATTCAATGGTACGCACCAGGCTTTCCATCAGTCCCCACTCGCCCCAGCCGGTGCGCGCCGGGTCGGTGACGAACACGGCATTGCCGGCCGACACCGAAAAATCGGCTTGCTGGGTGAAGTCATGGTGGATCACGACGGGGCGACCGCCGAGTGAGTCAATGAGTTGCGACAGGGTTTCCGCACGGTGTGCGGCGGACAAAATGCCGAAGACGATGGTCGGGCGCATGGGAGTCGATTCGGTGAACACGGTTCACGCCAGGCCGGTTGGCTCAACCGATCCGGCGCAGCTCGGGCAGGACGCCGGATTCCGCCCTCTCGTCTCGATCGCAAAGATTTGCTGCCATGCGACCCGTTGCAGGGTTCGGTCAGACTGCATTGCACAAATTATGCGGTAAACGACGAGAGGCCGCACGGCAGCGGGCGTCGATTGTTGTATGAGTGTCGTCCCGGCATGAGAGGTTCATCATCAGGGGGGTCATCGTCGGTGGATTCCTGGAATTCGCCGGATTGAGCCGCTCATCGGCCTTTCGCCCGGATGGCCCGTTCGCAGGAATCGACGAATCGCTGCGCGACATTGTCGGGGCCAATGGCACTGGCGGCAATCCGGGCTTTTTCACCCATGGCGGGCAGTGCCTCATCGGGGGTGGAGAAAAACCGCTCGAGCGCCGCCGACATTGCGCCGCGATCACGCGGATCGAACAACCATCCGCTCTCGCCTTCCCGGATCAGTTCGACCGATGCCTGCCCCAGAACGCTGCCCAGCACGGGCAGGCCGGCGGCCATGGACTCATTGACCACCATCCCCCAGGTGTCGCCCAGGGTCGGGAAGACGAAACAGTCGGCTGCGGCGTAAACATCACCCAGCTTCGTATATTCGATCGTCCCGGGCATTTTGAGATCGAAGTTGGGCGGACGCGGTACCGCCCGGATCCGGTCAGCGCGATCGCCGCTGCCCACGAGGGTGAGTTCGACCCGTCGCTCGGGATGCGCCTTCAGGTACTGGCCCACGACCTCGATGAACTCCTCCAGCCCCTTGAGCTCGATCAGGCGGCCCACATAGAGCATGCGTCGCACGCCATCGCGACGCCAGAGTGGTCGGACCGAGGCGAATATGCCCGTGTCGGTGGCAAAGGGCAGCCGGTCGATGCGATCGCCGGGGAAACCCAGCCCCTCGATATAGCGCGCACCACTGTCACCATTGACCGCGACCCGGTCGGTATGACGCAAAATTGCCCGCCTCAGGACGGAGCGCATGCCCCCTCTGCCCTGCTCGGTCTGCTCGGACAGATCGGCATGAATGACCATGGGAATCTGCGCGCGACGCTTATACCAGGTTGCCGCGACGGTGCGCATGCCGAACTCATGGGCGTGAATGGCATCGGGCCGGCAGCGCCGCAACGCATTGTTCACGCCATACGGCACATGGATCGAGTAGGTTTCGACGAATCCGCTCGGATGCCGTCGCCGCCGGGGAATCAGTATGCCTGGCAGGATTTGAACGTCCAGTCCGGTATCGTGCAGCCCGGGATCGGACAGATTCGATGACAGGATCAGCGTGAGATGCTCCACCCGACGCGCCAGCTCGACAAATGTTGAGATCCGATACGAGGTGATGTAGTGGGTGAGAACGGCGAGCTTCATCTAGAGGGGATCGCTAGTGGGATCTGAGAATTATCCACGATCGCCCCGGATGAACCGCCCACACCCCGATGTGCGGCGGTGCACCGGCGCCAGCCGTCTGAATCGTGCCACGGAAACCCCGGCCAGCCGGGACGCGACAACCCGTTGTTCAATCGCGCTGATGTCGATACCAGTGGATCATGCCCTGGACCCGCCCGATCGTGGCGGCCGTGCCATGAAACAGGCCGGACAACGGACTGGAGCCGGCCAGCGGGGTCAACATCGGCGCAAGCAGCCCTCTCATGATGACCCAGGGACGCAACCGGTGTTTGGCATAAATGGCCCCCACCCCGCGGGCGCGTGACCGCGTGCTGCGCCAGGTCCGACGCGTGACGGCCGGTGCCCGGGTCGAATAGTGGTGGTGGACACGGGCTGCCGGCAGATAACGGATCGGCGCATCGAGCGACAGCAATCGCAGCAGCAGGTCGGTTTCTTCACCCGCCCCGTAATACTGCCCCACGCCGATCCGGGCATCGAAGCCGTTGGCGGCCAGCACCGGATCGCGGCGCAGGAACAAGGTGATGGAACTGGCGTCGCCGCCGCGGAACGCCCGCCAGGCAGCACGGTCGAGCTGATGACTGAGGCGTTCGCCGCCCGGCTCCGCTTCCACCCAGCGGGCGACTACGCCGCCCAGTTCGGGCGTGTCGAGAATCTGCCGACGTACGGCGGCGATGCAATCGGCCTCGTACCAGCAGTCATCGTCAGGAAAGGCGACCCACTCGCCGCACGCATTGGCCAGGCCAAGGTTACGCGCCGCCGACAGATTCGGTCTGGCCTGACGCAGATGGCGGATGGTCAGGCCGCGGGGAACGGCCAGAATCGGCACGAGCCGGTCATCGGGATTCTGATCGACTACGATGATCTCGAAGCCCTGCTCCTGCTGCATGGCCAGCGAGTTCAACACGTTGTCCAGTTCATCGCAGCGACCCACGGTGGCAAGAACCAGCGACAGCCAGACGGTGGACTGGATGGCATCCGGCGCCGATGTCGGCGCACGTTCGGGTGCCAGCTCAGGCAGGGTCATTTCCATGAGGATAACCGGGCAGGCGTCAGAGGCTCTTCAGGCGCATGGGGTCGGCCGCAAGCCGAACGCTGCGCCAGACATGACGGACATGATGTTCGAGGCGCTCGACCGGATTCCGGCTCGCGTATTCCATCCTGACGCGCTGGCATTCGGCATGGCACTGCCACAGATTGCGGGTAGACAGGCTGCCCTCATGGAATCGGAATGCCGCGAGGTAGTCGTCGAGCTGAACCGGCACATGACGGCGACCCAGCCGCAACCACAGGTCGTAGTCCATTACATACTTGAGCTGGGTGGAGAAGCCGCCGATTTCATTGAACAGATCACGGCGGATGAAGGTGGCCGGATGCGGGATGATGTTGCCGCGAATCAGATTAGGCCAGCTGAACGGTTTGGTCTCGTAACTGTTGTCGATCAGTTCGCCCTGAACGATCGAGCGGCAGCGACCATAGAGCCAGCGCGCGCTCGGCACGCGCTCCAACCCCACGCGCACCTTGGTCAGCACGCTGCCGTCCACGTAGATGTCATCGGAATGCAGGTGGGCGATGACATCACCCGTGGCCGCCTTGACGCCCTCGTTCATGGCATTGGAGATGCCGTTGCGCACATCCCGCACGAGCTTTACCTGCCCTTTGACCCCGGCAATGATGTCCAGGGTTCGATCCGTCGAGCCACCATCGACGAAGATCCGCTCGATGTCGGCATCCTGCTGGGCATCGACCGAGGCGATGCTGTCGGGCAGCCATTGCTCGCTGTTCCAGGTACAGGTGATGATGGAAAACTTCATGAGACGATCCGGCAGTTTTTCAACAGACAAGAGCCAACGCTACGGCATTCGATGCGCGCTGTCATGTACCGAGTTCAGGGGTTTGTTGCCACCTGTGACACCGTGAAGGGCCGCCGGGTTCAATCGACCCTGGCCATCGCGCCGTAAGACCACTCGTCGGAAATTCGCAGCAAAAACGCCGTAATTCACCGTCGAAGACGCACAAAGCAGACGTACTATCTTGATTATGCACAAAAAAACCCGTTGTCGGTACCATAGCGCGGACACCATGCTCGCCTGTTCGCCCGTGCTTCGCTGGCAAATCCAGACGGGCGGCAAATGATGCCGATGAGCGTCGCCCGGGGCCGGATCGTTCGCCCCGATGGCGCAACGACTCGCGGTGCCTGAGCCGCATCACCGCCCGGCGCCCGTGCCAACACCCACTCACCTGTCCGGCCTCCGGCCTCTGCCATGAACGAAATCTCCTCCATCATTACCGGACTGGTCGGCGCGCTGGTGGTCCTGATCGCCATTCCGTTTGGCCTGGGCGTGTCCATGCATCTGCACACACGCTATCCGCGAATCGCCATGCCCTTGCTGACCGGCCTGCTGGCGATCGTGCCACCACTGGGCGTGATCGTGACCGGACGCAATCTGTCACTGCGCAACCTTGATTTCACCCAGACCCTGGACCCGGGCGGTCTGTCGGTCTGGTTGTTCCGTCTGACATCGGCCGGTTCGATCCTGATCGCCGTGACCGTCATCATCGTCGCGCTCATGAAGCGCGACACGACCGATACCGGCGGGCGCTGGCTGCTGGCCGGATTTTTCGCCTACTTCGCGGCGAACGTCGTGCTCAATGGCGCCTTCGGCACCATGCCGGCCCTGGTCGTGGCCCATGTCTATGCCCTGCTGATCATCACGGCCGTTTATGCAAATCGCTCGATGGGCCTGGCCGACATCGTCGCAGCGATCAAATGGGGGCTGTTCCTGATGATGATCCTGGGCTTTGCCTGGGTGGCCATCAACTCGGCATACGTCATGCAGACGAACAACTCTGACGTGCGCCTGCCCTTTGTCAACTTCCGCTACTGGGGCCTGGGCGATGGCCCGAACAGCACGGCGCCGCTGGCCCTGGTCCTGTTGTTGCTCACGATTCACCAGCCGTTTCGCTGGACCATCCTGACCCTGCTCAGCGGCCTGGGTGCGCTGGCCACGCTGTTGCTGGCCCAGTCGATGACGACCTGGCTGGCGGCGGCACTGGTGCTGCCAGCCTTTCTGACGATTCGCTACCTGACTCACCCGACCCTGGGCTCGCAGCGCAGGCTCCATCCCATGGCCATCATTGCCATGGGCGGTCTCGCGGCAGGTCTGGCGCTGGCCGCAGCGGCGGTCTTTCTCGATCTGAACGAGGTCGAGCAGGGATTCCGGGAGTTCGTCGGTCTGGCGCGCGGCAACGAGAAGGCCGCCCTGACCGGTCGGGGCGGCATCTGGGCGGTGGCGATCCGCACGTTTCTGGACAATCCGCTGTTCGGCTACGGACCCACCGCCTGGGACCAGGTGTTCCGGGCCAGGATCAACATGGGATTCGCCTTCCATGCCCACAACCTGTTCTTTCAGGCCCTGAGTGTCGGCGGCCTGATGGGAATGGCCGGCCTGCTCGCATATCTGGGGGCGATGGGCTGGTATGCGATCAAGGGGGCCGTCGCAACTCGCGGCCTTGGCCTGGCTTTGTTCGCGCTGCTCATGTTCCGCAGCGTCTCGGAAGTACCGCTGGAATTGAGCACCATTCTGAGCGGCAGCTTCCTGATGCAGGTGCTGCTGTTTCATGTGCTGATCGCCGGATACTGGGAGTCACAGCATGCCCTGACCGCCAGCCCGGCACCGCAGTTGCCGCCCGAGCGATCGGTCGGGCGGACGACGACCGGGTCGGATCCCATCATTCCGCCAGCGCCCGTGCGGCCCCCCTATCCGATACCCGCCCTGGGCGCAGCGCGTACGACGCTGGCCAGTGCCAGACCACCGGAACGGCCGGCCCGGCAGAACCCCGCCGACGCCCACGGCCGGATCGAGCCCCGGCTCGACCTGTAGGACCCCGCGCCGGCTCAGGCGCGCAGGGTCGACTTGTCCGAGAACTGCAACCAGATGGTGCCGTCCTTGAGTTCGGCCGCCGCCTGAACGGTCTTGCCCGTCAGTTGGCCATACATGTCGTCGATCGCCGAGCTGATCTCGGGGGTTGCGGCCGGATCGCCCAAGGTTTCCAGTAACGAATGCTTATAGAGATAGACGCCTTGGTAACCCAATGCTGCGGGAATCATGCACCAGCGACGGATTGCATTGAGCTTGTCGGTCATCGACGGATAGTCCCGGGTCCAGGCACCGGGCTTCTCGGCGCCCACTTCGGTCAGATAACGCGGCATGTTGGCCGGGTAGCCAGCCTGCTCGAATCGCTTCTCGTAATTGAGCAACTCGGTGATGAGTTTATTCGGATCGTTCTCGTAGGTGTACGAGTGAACCGACAGGGCCTGAACATGATCCTTGCCCATACCGCCACGACCATCGGGCGCCCGCGCAAAACGCAGCAGGGAATTCTTGTCTGAATCCCACTTGTCCTGCCCTTCCCAACCCGATGACATCAGGCGCACCTTGGCCGGCAGAACACCGGCCACTGCCCTGCCCATCGCCGCCAGATCGGCGGGTGAGCCGGTGAAGAAAGCCGGCAGCCCCATGGCAGGCAGCCAGCGCGCCGTGAGCAAGTCGTTGGAATCCCAACCGAAGTTCGGTTCATTCCAGAGTTCCACGAACTGGATCTGCTCCGGATAACGCTCGAGCAAGGCCGCGATGAAGCGTGCCGCCAGGGCAGGGTCGCGCGGCGGCGACCCACCGCCCTGCAGATAGGGGAAAGCCCAGGGCTCATTGGGAAATTTCTGATGAAAGACCGGGCAACCGATCAAGGTGAAGATGCGCGTCTTGCCTTCGGTGGCACGCAGCCATTTGTCGACATTGGTCCAGTCGTACTCATTGTCCCTGACTTCGATGAGTGCCCACTGGGTGACCGGGTATCGACGCGCGTCATAGGCGTTGATCGATCGGGCAGCCCCATAGCGATAAGTCGGCGCCGGCGTTTTGCCGCCCATGCCGTGATCGGAATGAATGCCCAGATAGTCGGCGGGAATCTTGAAGCCGGGTTGATCAGGCTGACGCAACCAGCGACTGGCCTTGACCGGTGTTTCGGCCGGCGCCTTGCAACTGGTGAGCATCATCACGCTGGCTGAGACCGCACTGGCCGCGACCCGGCGACGCATCGGGGATCGGATATCGGACTTCGACACTGACATGGGGAGGCGACTCTCGGTCTTGTTGCGAACGGCTTCGACATCTGACGAAGCCTGCTGACTATAGGCATGGCATCCGGCAGGGTCAAGGCACCGACGAATGCAGTGTGAGCCGCACACCGGGCCCGCCAGAGCGACCGTTGCATCGTCGATTACGACCACCGGTCGGCCGCTGTGACCGGCAAACCGCAACGGCGCCATGTCATCACGCCAGACTCATGCGCGATGTGCTACCGATCGCCGCCCGACCCGACCGCTCGACGGGGCAAACGGCCGGTCAGATTCACCCGTCTTCAGCCGAACACCGTGCGTCTGAATCGAGTCGTGATCGAGCAACAGGCTGCCTATTCTGCGCTCACTTCAACTGTTCAAACAGATCGGAATCGTGGTAGAGCCAAGCGCGCTCCCGATGCCGGGCTGAATCGATATCAGGAGTCGATCCATGTCAGCACCAAGAGAGCAAGGCCGGATGAATTGGACCATCGATGACGGGGCCATCCATGAGGGAACCGTCAATGAGGGGTCCCTCAAGGCGCTGGCCAACGATGCATCGGCCATGGCCGGCAGTTTGCGGCTGCCGGTAGGCCGCGCCGTGCCGATCATGGTGATGATGACGCTGGCGATGGCCGCCTGCGGCGGAGGCGGGGGTTACGCGACCGAGGCTGCTGACCCCGGCGCAAGCGATACCGACGCAGCGTACGTGGGCGAGAGCGACACCACGCAGTCGACCGACACGATCGTGACCGCGTCGTCTGACGACACCGTCAACGCGCAGGGATTCGAGCTGCCCAAGCCCAATCTCGCCTGCACCAGCAAGACGGCGCCAGGGGCGGTCAAGACCACCATGGTCACGCCGGATTCGCCCGTACGCGTGCCGGCCCACTTCATGGGCATTCATCGTGGTCTGCAGACGCCGGCCTGGATGCCCAGAGCCTATAGCGAAATTCCTGCGCCGACCTACCGTTACGGGATTGTCCGCAATCTGCGGATGGAAATCGATGGCCTCGAGGGCCGCGGGCTGTGGCTCAATATCGAGACCAAACCCGGCGTGTATGACTGGCGTTATGTGGACAAATGGATTCAGGCCAATGCCGGCCATCCCGTGCTGTGGACGATCTACGGCGTGCCCACGTTCTATCAGAAGTATCCGGGCGAATCGTCACGCTGGCCGAGCTGGCCCGGCATTGCCAGCCCACCGTCCGACGCAGGACATGCGGCGCTCAAGCGCTTCGTGCAGGCCCTCAAGGCCCGATATGGATCGCAACTCGCAGCCGTGGAAGTCTGGAATGAACCCACTCTGCCCTGGACGGCCGGCATCACCTCGTATGACGATCGATGGACACCGGCGTGGGGACGCGCGAATGGTCAGACGCACGCGCCGTTTTTCAGTGGATCGGCCTCGGATCTGGCCAACATCGCCTACACGCTGACCAGCGCGAACATCGGCGTGCCGATTCTGGGCGCCGGCTTTGTGGACCTCTGGGGCAACTATGCAACGACGGTCACGCGATTCCTGAATGCGCCAGTCACCTTGCCCGGCGGCTGGGGCAAGGGCAAGGACCATATCCAGGCCTTCTCATCGCACTTCTATGACTACAGCTTCAATCCGGAAAAACTGATCGAGCACATCGACGGCTATCAGCGCAAGCTCGAGGCCGAAGGTCTGGGTCACCTGCCGCACTGGGGGACCGAATCCGGTGCCGAAATGGGCGGCGTGTTCTCGCACAACGACTCGCGCGCACCGATCAATGTGCAACGCTGGGTGTTGATCGGCGCCGCCAAGCGACTGCAGTCGATCATCTTCTTCGGCCATTTCTCGGGCGAGGAGCCGACCACCCAGCTGGGCGGGCCGATCGACAATCCCAGCGTGATCGCGACTCTGGACGAGGCCTTCGAGGTCGGCGGCAAGACCATCTGCAATGCAGCGGTACTGACCGATGGCAGAGTCTGGGTATCGACGGCCGAAGGACGGGATTTCCTGAAGTAGGCCACAGCCGGCCTCGCCAGGGTCTGTCGCCAGGACGGGCCCGGCCAGTCATCCGGCCAGCAGACGGTCCAGAGCACGGACGCCGACTGATCGCGGCGTCCGTGCGCATTTGTACCCGGACCGCAGTCCTGCCTCAGTTATCATTCGGCACGCCTCGGATGTCAGGAAACCGCTCAGTCGGGCGATCCGGGCCGGTATCGCTGCTGCACCACCTCGTGGGAGAGAACATGTCACTGAGTTCCCGGATTGCCATGTCGCTGGCCAATTACGACAACGAGAACTCGATCGGCTCCCGGCTGCGCAGAAACCGGGTGGCCCCCCTGCTCTACCTGATCGAGAAAGCCTTCCTGGCCCATGGTCAGGTCAGCGTGGTGGATATCGGTGGCACCCGGGCCTATTGGAATGTGATCCCGGTCGAGTTTCTGCGCCGGAACAAGGTTCGCGTGACGGTGGTCAATATCCCGGGTACGCCATTACCCCAGGATGACGACATGTTCATCTTTCGCCATGGCGATGGCTGTGATCTGTCGGACATCCCCGATCGCTCATTCCACATTGCCATGTCGAACTCGGTCATCGAGCATGTGGGCGACTGGCCGAAAATGAAGCAGTTCGCGGCGGAGATCTCCCGGGTCGCACGCGACTATGTGGTCCAGACGCCCAACTACTGGTTTCCGCTGGAGCCGCATTGCTGGTTTCCATTCTTCCAATGGCTGCCAAAGCCCTGGAAGATGATGATCGTCTCGCAATTCGAACTCGGCTACTGGCCTCGAGCGCACTCCGTGGACGAGGCCGTGCAGATCGTCGACAGCGCCCGACTGCTCAATCGCAAGATGTTTTCTGCGCTGTTTACCGATGCCGATATCCGCACCGAGCGGATCGCCCTGCTGCCCAAATCCTTTGTCGCGGTGCGCGACCTGGGCTGAACGCGTCGGGCCATCCGGTCTCGAATGCCGCTGACGGCTCAGCGGCTGGCGATTGCCTCGGACGATCGGAACTCGTCGTAGGCAACCTTCAGGCCCTCGCGCAGGCCGGTACTCGCCTTCCAGCCCAGCGAGTTGATATAACCCACGTCCATGAGCTTGCGCGGGGTGCCATCGGGGCGTGAGGTGTCGAACTCGATGCGCCCGGTGTAGCCGACCACTGATCGCACGATCTCGGCCAATTCGGCGATGGTCACATCTTCTCCCACGCCGACATTGACCAGCGGTGGATTGAACTCGCCCGTGGCCACCTCATCGGATCCCAGCAGAGGTTGAAACCGCTCATCGGGCAGGTTCATCAGGTAGATGCAGGCCTGCGCCATGTCGTCGCTATAGAGAAACTCGCGGCGCGGCGTGCCGGTGCCCCAGACGCTCACGCTGGGCGCCCCCCGCTCCTTGGCCTCGTGAAACTTGCGCAGCAGGCCGGGAATCACATGCGAATTCTCGGGGTGGTAATTGTCGCCAGGGCCGTAGAGATTGGTCGGCATTGCCGCCAGATACTGGGCGCCGTATTGCCGGTTATAACTCCAGCACAGCTCGATTCCGGCAATCTTGGCCAGGGCATAGGCACGGTTGGTGGGCTCCAGCGGGCCGGTCAGCAGCGACCGCTCATTCAGCGGCTGAGGTGCCAGCTTCGGATAAATGCATGAGGAACCCAGAAAGAGCAGGCGCTTGACGCCGGTTCGCCAGGCCGCATTGATCACGTTGTTCTGAATGCTCAGGTTATCCGAGAGAAAATCGACCGGATAACGATGATTGGCAATGATGCCACCCACCTTGGCGGCCGCCAGAAACACGTAATCGGGCTTGTGCTCGGCAAAGAACCGGTCGGTCTGGGCTCGATCACGCAGATCGAGCTCATCCGAGCGGCGCGCGAGCAGATTCGTCCAGCCTCCGGCACCCAGCCCGCGCATCAGCGCCGAACCGACCAGTCCGCGATGTCCGGCCACGTAGATCCGGGCATTCTTGTCCATAGAGGCCTCACTCCTTGTGGGCGTGGATCCGATAGCCGGCATTCTTGAGCACGTCATACCGTTCCGCCTGGTTCAGATCCTCACGAACCATTTCCTTGACCAGTTCTTCGAAGGTGATCTTGGGCACCCAACCGAGCTTTTCGCGGGCCTTGGTGGCGTCGCCCAACAGGGTCTCGACCTCGGTCGGCCGGAAATAACGGGGATCGACCTCAACGATGCAGTTGCCATGCTGATCGTAGCCCTTTTCTTCTACCCCGCTGCCCTTGAAGGTGACATGGATGTCCAGCTCACGGGCCGCGATCTCGATGAACTGACGAACGGAGAACTGCTTGCCGGTGGCGATCACCCAGTCTTCGGGCTCGTCGCGCTGCAGGATCATCCACTGCATCTCGACATAGTCCTTGGCATGGCCCCAGTCGCGTAACGAGTCCATATTGCCGATATACAGCCGCTTCTGCTGACCCAGCTTGATGCGGGCCAGGGCCCGGGTGATCTTGCGGGTCACGAAGGTCTCGCCACGCATCGGCGATTCATGGTTGAACAGGATGCCGTTGCACCCGTAGATGCCATAGGCCTCGCGGTAATTGACCGTGATCCAGTAGGCATAGAGTTTGGCGACCGCATAGGGCGAACGCGGATAAAACGGCGTCTTTTCGGTCTGGGGGATTTCCTGGACCAGCCCGTAGAGCTCGGAGGTCGATGCCTGATAGAAGCGGGTGCGATCCTGCAGATCAAGGATGCGCATGGCTTCCAGAATGCGCAATGCGCCGATACCGTCCGCATTGGCCGTGTATTCGGGCGCTTCGAACGATACCGCCACATGACTCTGGGCGGCCAGATTGTAGATCTCGTCCGGTTTGACCTGCTGAATGATCCGGATCAGATTGGTTGAATCGGTCAGGTCACCGTGATGCAGGATGAACCGCGCGTCTTCTTCGTGTGGATCCTGGTACAAACCGTCGATCCGCGCCGTGTTGAACATCGAACTACGGCGCTTGAGACCGTGAACCTCATAGCCCTTGCCTAGCAGAAGCTCGGCCAGATAGGCACCGTCCTGCCCGGTCACGCCGGTGATCAATGCGGTTTTCATCGTTCTTTGAATCCTGGTGGAGAGGGTGGGATGAAGGTCATCATGATAGGGATCTGGACCGGCGGCGACAGAGGTTTTCCGCCCGGCGGCCGGATTCACTGTTGACGCGGTACAACAGACGGTACCGCTCTGGATGTAAAAAGTGCCGCCCAATCGCCCGCAATGAGGCGTCTGTCACGAGTGCGCGCAGACTTAGGGACATGACGAGGGCGCAATTCTGTTATGTTTTTGGAATCCACTCTCACCACCTAGCTGTAACCCTGGAAGGCCGTACATGCATCATGTGTCAACGCCGCAGATCGACGGCCCGCATCCCGGCGCCCGATCTGCCCCGCCGGGTCATCGGGAGCCGTCCATGGGCCCGAGGGTCGTGGCGTCCGCCCCGCCGCGCGAGGCATTTGCCAGGCGCGAGCGGATAGACGTCCAGGGCATGCGGTTTGATGCGGTGCAGTGGGACGAGGTGCTCGACCAGCTCGAGCACTGGGCGTCTGCGCGTGAATCGCGGTCCGTGGTGGTGGGCAATGCCGCCTCGGTGATCACTGCCCAGCGCGACCCGGAGTTTCAGGCCGCCGTGCGCGATGCCGATCTGGTCACCGCGGACGGCATGTCGGTGACCTGGATGCTGCGCCGGCTGGGGCATCCCGGGCAGCAGCGGATCAATGGCCCGGACATGATGCTGCGCTATTGTGAACGGGCGGCGGTCAGCGGGCAGGGGATATTCCTCTACGGCAATACCGAGGGCACGCTGGCGACGCTGGAGCGCAAGCTGCTCGAGCGCCTGCCCACACTGCGAATCGTCGGACGCATCGCACCGCCGTTCCGGGCACAGACCGAGGCAGAAGACGCGGCCGACGTGGCCCGGATCAATGCCAGCGGTGCCCACATGGTGTTTGTCAGCCTGGGCTGCCCCAAGCAGGAAAAATGGATCGCGGCACACGTAGGCCGCATCAACAGCGTGATGATCGGCCTGGGTGCCGCATTCGACTATCACGCCGGTACGATCCGACGCGCGCCGCTCTGGATGCAGAATGCCGGTCTCGAGTGGTTGTTCCGGCTGGGCGCCGAGCCGCGCCGGCTGTGGCGCCGTTATCTGTTCACCAATTCGGCCTTTATTGTTGGCGGTGCCCGCCAATTGCTCGAGGGGTCCAGAACCGGCCCGGCCGGGCGGTCTCCGATCGCGGGACAGGACCCCTCCGCCGCATTCATCGAGTCGGACAAGTCCCGATGACACGCACCCGGACAGCCCGGACGGCTTGATTGCCCGGGTCGGTTGATCGACACTCGAACAATGACCTCATCAGGCACGCCGGAGCAACCGGCACTCAATCACTACGAGATGCTGGGCGTACCCCCCACGTCCACGCCGGATCAGATCCGGCTTGCCTATCGGCGGGCCATCCGGGTCTGCCATCCCGACCACAACGGCAATGATCCAGCGGCCGCGGAACTATTCCGTACGCTCACCAAAGCCTATCGGGTGCTCAGGGATCCCGAATTGCGCATGATATTCGACGCGAGCCTGGGCCTGGGCGAGGGGTATCGGCCGTGGTATGGATCCGAGGGAAGCCCAAGACCTGCCGACAAGCCGCGCACCGGGGTGGCCCGGCCACAGCGCACCGGGCCGAATGCCGCCGCGGCCGCCACGCTGGCCGCCAATGGCCTATCGGCAGCCGAGGTTGCCGCCAGCCTCATCGAGATGGGCTGTCCCTATGAAGAAGCCTGGGAATCGGCCTGGCTGGCCCGTCATGACCTGATGTCCGACCGGATGAACCAACCGGCGAGCCCGGACCATCAGATGCCCGGCGGCCCGGTCAGCAAGGGAGCCTGGCAGCCGCACCGGGAATCGAACTGGATCAAACTGCGCCAAAAGGTCGGCAGAATCCTGCGTTGAGCAAACCGCTCAGCGCATCACCACCAGCATGACCTCAGCCTGGGATCCCTGGTCCAGGTGGATCATCCCGGCCCCATCGAGCGCCGCACCATCGCCGGCAGCGAGTCCATGACCGTTGAGCGCGACCCTGCCCCGCATGACCTGCAGCCAGGCCTTCTGCGCCACGGCCAGCTCATGCCTGACCGATTCGCGACCATCGATTGAACCGGCGTAGACCAGGGCTGGCGCCTCGGTTGCCATCGAGCCATAACGCCCGTCGGGCGACAGAAACAGACTCAGACGGCCACGTTTGTCGAACGGGTCGATCGTCATGGTGGCATAGCGGGGTACGGTCTGGGCACGGACCGGCAGAAGCCATATCTGCAGAAAACGGACCGGCTTCGTATCGGAGGGGTTGAACATGCTGTGCGTCACGCCGCTGCCCGCGCTCAGGTGTTGCACCCCGCCCGACTGCACGATGCTGTTGTTGCCCAGCGAATCCCGATGCTCGAGGGCGCCGTCGAGCACGTAGGAAATGATGTCGACGTTCCGATGCGAATGAGGGGGAACGCCCTCGCCCGGTGCCACCAGATCCTCGTCGAGCACGCGTAATGCGGCGAACGGACCGCGCTGCTCGTCGATCGTGCCCCCGACCCCGAACGTATGCGCGCTGCTGAGACTGCCATGACTGGACAGGCCGCGCTCGGCGGCCCTTCGGATCGATAGGGATGGCATTCTTGCCATGCGGGTTGGCATCTGGGCTCGGGCCGCTGACGATATCCTGGGTCACGCTCGCAATAAAGATATAAATTCGCAATTCATTATTCTGATTCAGAGAAATATATGGATCGCTTTGAAGATCTGCGAACCTTTGTCCGGGTGGCGGAACTGCGCAGCGTCTCGCAGGCGGCCGCCGAGTTCCAGCGAGCACCGTCGGCGGTGAGCCGTCGTCTCAAGGACCTGGAGACCCGCCTGCAGGCCAGACTGCTCTCGCGGACCACCCGTACCATCGTGCTCACGGCGGCAGGCGAGCGCCTGCTGGCCCGGGCGCGGCGCATCCTGGCGGACCTGGACGAAGCGGAAGATGAAGTCGCCGTCGACGATCGCTCGCTCGCAGGTTCGCTGCGCCTGACGGCACCGGTGAGCTTCGGTCTGCGCCAGCTCACGCCTGTGATCGACGATTTTCTGCAGGCCCATCCGGCCCTGACCATCGACATCGATTTCAGCGATCGCCATGTCGACATCGTGGCCAATCGGATCGACATGGCGATCCGGATCGGCCAGATGAGCGGATCATCGCTTCAATCGAGGCGCCTGGCACCGATTCATCATCTCGTGGTGGCCTCACCCGGCTTCTGGGCGAGGGTTGGCATGCCGGAAACGATCGCTGATCTGACGGCCCTGCCCGCCCTGGTCTATACGCAATTGCGGATGCCCGATCGCTGGGTATGGTCGAGTGCCGGCGGCGAATCGGGACAGGTGCCGCTCACGGTTCGATACGCGACCAACAATGGTGACGCCTTGCTGCAGGCGGCATGTGCCGGAATCGGCATCGCCCGGCTACCGACATTCATCGCCAACGAGGCGCTCGAACGGGGCGAGCTGGTCCCTGCCCTGCCCGCGCTGAACTGGGGCTTGAGCACGCTGCATGCCGTGTTTGCAGGCGACCAGCAGTTGTCGGCCCGTTGCCGGGCGCTGATCGATCAACTGGCAACGACCTTTGGCGACACACCCGATTGGGATGAGTGCCTGCGCAAGCATCGAGCGGCGATCGTCGCCGCCCAGTCGATCCGCGCGGTTGCGGTCGATTGACCTTGCGACGTGCACGGCCGGCGCCAACGATCAGGGCGGCGGCAACGTCGGCGGACGGATCAGGGTTCGCATGGCCCACAGGCCGAACAGTGGGCCCAGCGCCAGCCACGGCAATACGGTACCGATACCGTATCGCGCCATCGCCCAGGCAGTGGCCAGGATCGTCACCACACTGATCAGGAAACCGATCGAATTGACCAGAGTCAGCACGCTGCCCACCACAGCGGGTGGCGAATTCAGGGCGGTCAGCGTGCTGAACTGGGGCGAGTCGCCCGAGACGGTCAGCCCCCAGATCACGAGCCATGGTGCGAAGAGCCACCATGGCGCCTGCATCATGATCGGCGTGAGCAGGCAGCACAGACCGCTGATGGCCAGTTGGAGCGAGGCGACACGCGCACTGCCCAGTCGGCGGACCAGCAGCCCACCGCCGGCACAGCCCAGGCCGCCCGCACCAATGACGACTGCACTGGCCAGCGAGACGGCCGGTGTCACGCTGCTGTGCAGATAGCTGGCAATGATCATCGGCACGGCGGCCAGCACCGCGTAGAGCTCGAACATGTGACCAAAGTATCCGAAGGCCGACGCCCTGACCTTGTCATCCCGCCAGACCACCGCCAACGCGCCGAAGCGGATCGGTCCCGAGCGGCCGAGCCAGGGACCGTCCGCCACGAAGGTGGCCAGCAGGATGCCACCGCTCATGGCCAGGGCCGAGAGCGCCAGCATCGTCGACTGCCACGGCAGCCGTGCGCCCAGGCCCACCAGGGCGTGCGGCAGTGCCGTGCCCACGACCAGCGCGCCGACCAGGAAACCGAGCGCCGCACCGAGTCCGCCGCGATACCAGGAGGCCGCGATCTTCATCCCCACCGGATAGATTCCCGCCAGCAGGAAACCGACCGCCAGCCGGCTCAGCAGCAGCGACGGATAGGCCGGCGCCAGCACAGGTGCGATGTTCACGGCGGCGGCCAGCAAGGCACTGACCAGGAACACCCATCGGGGCGAGAATCGATCGGCGATCATCAACAGGGCATAACACAGCGTGCCCAGGATGAATCCCATGTTGACCGCCGACAACAAGGTGGCGACCTGACTGGCGGACAGCAGCAGTTCACGCTGCAGCTGCGGCATGGTGGCATTGGTGCCGAACCACAATGAGGTGCCGGCCAGTTGCGCCAGCACGATGCAGGGCAGGATGAACCAGCGAGGGCCGGCGTGAGTGGCAGCGCAGGCGGGGGCGGACGGTGCGGACGACATGGCGCTCAGAGGTCTATCGTCAGAACGCCGCCAGGCCGTGCGCTGCGCGAGGAGCACAGAATCACGCGTTGCTCACGCGCCTGTCGACTCAGCACGTAATCACGATGATCGACCGCATCGGAGGCGGCCGCATCGTAACCCACTGCGCAGACCCCGCAGATGCCATCGGAACACTTCATATCGATCATGATGCCGGCCGCCGACAACACATCGGTGGCGCTTTGATCCGCCGGCACCTCGAACTGGCGCGCACTGCGCGCGAGCACGAGCCGGAACGGGAAACTGGGGCGCTCGGGCGGCTCTGGCACGACGAAATACTCGCGATGCACGTTGTCCTGAGGCCAGTGTTGCTGCTGTGCGATCGCCAGCACGGCGTCCATGTATCGGGGTGATCCGCAGGTGTACAGATGCATGTCGGCACGCCAGGGTGGAATGAGTTGCGCCAGATCGGCGCGCCGGCCCTCGTCGCGGAAATGAAACCTGACCTGTGAGGACCAGGCGGCGGCGCCAAGCTCATCGACAAAACCGGCCGCGCGTGCAGACGCAGCGCTGTAGTGCAGCTCGAAAGGTTTGCCCAGGGCATGCAGTCGATGCGCCATGGCGATCAGCGGCGTGACACCAATCCCACCGGCGAACAACAGCGTGCGCGAGGCCGATTCGTCCAGCTCAAAATGGTTGACCGGCCTGGAAACGAATACCCGCCTGCCCGCCCGGAAAGCCCGGTGCATCAGCGCCGATCCGCCGCGTCCAGCCGCCTCACGCAATACGCCCAGCACATATCGCGAGCGGTCGGCCGGGTCGCCGGCCAGGCTGTAGGCACGGGGATATTCCGGCGAAATCACCACATCGATATGCGCGCCAGCGGTAAATGGCGGCAGGGGCTGCTCATCGACACTGGTGAATTCGAAGCGGGCAATGTCGTTGGTGAACTCGCGCCGTGACTTCAGGATGACCGGAAACACCGGTGGCTCGCCCGCCGGCATCCGGAACGGCGGCGCCAGATCGTGGGTGTCGCCTGCCGCCAGACGTCGCCGATACTCGGCGGGCGTGAGCAAGGCCTTGTAACGCGCAATGCCTTCTTCCCTGTCCAGTGGAAACGCCACCGGAAACGGCGGGGGCATTCGGTCCGCCGGATACACCGCCAGTGTCTGATCCTCATGGCGAAGATCGAGATCGCGGTTCAGACCTCGGTGGTGGGTTTGTCGCGCCTTCACATAACGCCCCGTCTGCCGATCCAGCTCGATATCCCACCACCACTTCTTGCGCGGATTGATGTCGCCACGTCCCAGCCGATCATCGAGTCGGGCCAGCGCACGCGCGCGCTGTGGCCAGTGCATGGCGAGCCAGCGAAAGCCGGACTCGGCAAACAGGCCTTGCAGATTCCATGGGCAGGTCTTCATGCAACGCCCGCACATCCCGCCACCGCTGTTGGTGATGCGATAACGTGCACACTTCTCGGCATCGGACTTCCAGATCTCATAACCGTTGTACATGAGCTTGGGACCGGCCGAGATGGCGCCCGATGGGCATTCGCGCGCGCACTTGTTGCATTGTCCGCAGAAGGTCTGAAGTCCGAAATCGATCGGCCGATCGTAGGTCATGGGCATGTCGGTGGTCACGCTGCCCGACTTCAGACGCGGCCCCAGAAACGGATTCAGGATGACCTCACCGATGCGACTGACTTCACCCAGTCCGGACAGCAACAGCAGCGGCGGCTGCAAGACATCGCCATCGAGCACGGTATGCACGCGTGCCGAATAACCCAGGCGCCGGATCTGTTCACCGATCACCCCGCCCAGCATCGAAAACCGCAGATAGGCGCGCATGCTCTGCGCCACCGAGATCCAGTCGTCACCACTGCAACCGGCCATCGTCTCATGGCCCTGGTCGAGCAGCAGATTCACCGCATTGCGGTGATAGGCCTGCATCGGAGTGCCACCGGCATCATGCGAATAAAAGGCCCAGGGCGGAATGGCGCACAGGCCCACCGCATCACAGCTCAGGTAATACGCAGCCGCCTTCAGATTGTCGGCATTGCGCTGCGGATCGGCGCTGCGCCCATCGGCCGGCGATCGCGCCTCGCCCTGCTGGAGCAGCAATAGCGCACCCAAGGCACGCCGGGCACAGGCACCAATCGGGCTCTTCATCACATAGTGGGCATTGCGCGCCTGATCCTGCACCGCGCGTCCCATGTCCCCACACAACACGCGCGCGAAGAAATCGGCGCGCTTGGGAAAGCGTGGCACCCGATCATGATCGATGAAGGTGGTGGGCTGATCGCGACGACGCAGGGTTTCGAACGGGAAACCACCCAGGTGATAGTCTCGATTGCGGTACGGATCACGATTCGCCGCGCTCACGCCAGTGCCCATGCCCAGCCACCAGGCCGGTCCACCGGCGCGCCAGCCGGTGGCACGCGCCGACATCGGCCGCAGCGGTCTGTCCAACGCGATCTCGCAATCGGTGCTCACCACGGCCAGCCCGAAGCGCTTGCCCAGAAATGGATTGATCAAATCCCCGGGATCGATCGCCGTCGCCCCGGCCAGCGCTTCGGTGGATGCGCAGGCCAGCCCCGATTCGACCGCCAGTGCGGGCAGATTCACCTCCGAGCAGGTCGCCGTATGCGCCCTGGCGCGAAAACCCAGCATGCGCAGGTATGAGCTGATCAGAACCGCCGTCTGCGCCGCGAGCAATGCCGCGCGCTCGGCCTGGGTGTCGACGATCCAGTCGGCGCCTCGCTCGCCAGGCCGGGGATCGCGGCGATACTCGACGAGCAGCACGATGGCATGGCTGTGGTCGTCGATCGGGCCGTGCACGGTACGCGCCGACTCCAGGACATCCGCATAGATCATGTCCATGCCGGCCGCGAAGGTCTTGATCTGCCCCTGTTCGAGTTCGGCGGCGAGTTCGGCAACCCGCGGATTACGAATCGGCCGGGCCAGCATCGAATCGGCGGTCAGTCGACAGACACCGGCCATGCTCGCATCAAAATAATAGGCCGCGCTCTTCAGGTGTCGTGCCCGCTCGGCGATGTCAGACGGAATCTCGGCCGGCTCCGGCGCAACCGGACCATCGCGCACCACATCGAACATGCTGATGTAACGCGCCATGGCATGAATCAGCGAGGCCGGATCCGGATGATCGAAGGCGAGCGAGCGCATCGCGCCGATGCGCGCCAGACCGCCAGGCTGCGACTGGCGGGCCAGTCGCTCGGCCGGATACGGACCCAGATGAAAAGGACGTTTGCTGTTCGAGAACAGTCGCACGACAGGCGGTCTCCGCAATGCCGTCGATCCCACGGGCTGACCGCACGGGGGCGAGAGGGCGCGATGGGCAATGGTATGCGATCACGCCAACCCGATATGATTGAGCTCGAGACGATTCCGGATGACAGATCAAGATGCCCGCCGAAGCCGATGATTTCCGCGACGAAAGCGCCGCCCTTTATGACTTGCTGGCCCCGTTGTCGGACCGCGATTTCGACTGCCCCACGGCCTTCAAGTCCTGGACGCTGAATGACATCCTCGCCCATCTGCACTTTTTTAATGTGCTGGCCGACGAGTCGCTCATTGACGAACGCCGATTCGAGGCCAGCCTGGCCACATTGCTGGCGCTGCGGGCCGTGCCGGGCGCGACGATGGTCAGTGCAACCGCCCAGATGCTCGATGGCCTCGCCGGGCGCCCATTGCTGGAGCGATGGCGCAGTCAGTACACGGACATGGCCCCGCGCTGGCTGGCTGCCGATGCGAAACAACGACTCAAATGGGTCGGCCCTTCGATGAGCGTCCGGTCCAGCATCACGGCGCGCCTGATGGAAACCTGGTCGCATGCGCAAGCGGTCTACGACCTGATGGCGGTCGAGCGCCAGGAACACGACCGGATCCGCAGCGTCGCCGTTCTGGGGGTCAACACATTTGGCTGGACATTCTCGAACCGCCATCTGCCGGTACCTCCCGACCCACCCTGTCTGAGGCTAACGGCGCCATCGGGTCAGCTCTGGGAATGGCATGAAGCGTCGGATACAAACCGGATCGAGGGCCTGGCCGTCGACTTCTGCCGGGTCGTGACCCAGGTCAGGCACGTTGCCGATACGGGCTTGCAGCTGCATGGTGATACCGCGGCCCGCTGGATGTCGCTGGCCCAGTGTTTTGCCGGGCCACCCAATGATCCGCCGACCCCTGGCAGCCGGCGGCGTGCCGATCATCCGCCCGCGTTCCGGCGATGAATCCACCTGGCCGGGTGGTCCGGATCGGCGGTGCGGCCGGTTATTGGGGAGATTCGGCCCAGGCGCCCGCACAACTGCTGGACAAGGGTCGTGTCGATTATCTGGTCTTCGACTACCTGGCCGAAGTGACGATGTCGATTCTGGTGCGGGCCCGCCAGAAGAGTCCCGAACTCGGTTATGCGCGCGACTTCATCGATCTGGTCATGCAACCCCTGCTGCCTCGCATCAAGGCCGGCGGCGTCAAGGTGGTGGTCAATGCAGGCGGGGTCAACGTGCGCGCCTGCGCGGCAGCGCTCGCGGCAGTGGCCCGCACGGCCGGCATCGAACTGCGCATCGGTGTCGTCGAAGGGGATGATCTGATCGCCGGCTCTGCGGATCCGCAGACCGTCATTCCACCGCCGTATCGGGGGGAGGCACCGCGCTCGGCACGCCTGGTCAGCGCCAACGCCTACCTGGGTGCCTGGCCGATCGCGGCCGCCCTGGGTGCTGGCGCCGACGTGGTGATCACCGGCCGCTGCGTGGACAGTGCCCTGACCCTCGGTCCACTGATTCATGAGTTCGGATGGCGCCGCGATGATTTCGACAGGCTGGCGGCCGGTTCGTTGGCCGGGCACCTGCTCGAATGCGGTGCGCAGGCCACCGGCGGCAATTTCACCGATTGGCGCGAAGTCGCGTCGGGCTGGCATGACATGGGCTATCCGATTGTGGTCTGCGAGGCCGACGGCCGATTCACGATCACCAAGCCGCCGGGCACCGGCGGGCTGGTCTCCCCGCTCACCGTGGGCGAGCAGATGCTCTATGAAATCGGCGATCCGTCGGCCTATGTGCTGCCCGATGTGGTCTGCGACTTCACTGCGGTCACGATGAAACAGGTCGGCGACGATCAGGTACGGGTCGAGGGCGCACGCGGTCGCGCACCGACGCCCACGCTCAAGGTATCGTCGACCTGGATGGATGGGTATCGGGCCACCAGTGCCACCGTGGTGACCGGCTTCGATGCAGTGGACAAGGCCAGGACTTGTGCCGATGCCTTGTTCGTCCGCCTGAACCGGCTGATGACCGAACGCGGGCTGGGCGGGTGGCGCGGCAAGGCCGTCCACCTGATCGGCGCCCAGACCCTGTGGGGCGGCAATGCCGAACCGCAGGCCGCTTCGGCCCGGGAGATCGTCCTGCAGATCGATGTGCATCATGACTCGATGGCGGCGGTCGAATGGTTCTCCAAGGAATCGGTTGGCGTGGCCTTGTCGATGACAACCGGTCGATGCGCTGCCGGCGGATCGGGTCGGCCCAGAGTCTCGCCGGTGATCGCGCAGTTTGCGTTTCTGGTCGATCGGCGGGTCGTCGATGTGCGAGTATCGGTGAACGAGCAGCCGGTGGTGGTGACAGATCTGGATCCGGCGCTGTGCATGCCCTTGGCCGCGACCAGTGCCGCGCGCCTGAGTGATGCGGACAGCCTGCCGCTTGCCGGTTCACCGACCGACCGGAATGCCGATGCGCCGTCGGATTGGGTCGACGTGCCCTTGCTGGCGTTGGCAGTGGCGCGCAGCGGCGACAAGGGCGACGATGCCAATATCGGCGTGATCGCACGGCGTGAGGCATGGTTGCCTTATATCGTGGGCACGTTGACCGAAGCGAACGTACGCGCCTGGTTTGCCCACACCATCCGCGGTGAGGTCAGGCGCTATCGGCTGCCCGGCATTCACGGCTTGAACTTCGTGCTCACCCAGACCCTTGACGGTGGCGGTACCTCGTCCCTGCATCTGGACAGTCAGGCCAAGACTTATGCTCAGCAATTGCTGGCCATGCCGGTCGCGGTGCCACCGGCCGTCGCTGACGATGTGCTGAGCCGAGCCGGATCGATCCGGTAGACACGCGCAGCCGTTTCAAAAAACAAGGCATGGCGTTCGGCCGCCGTGTAGTGCATGCCGACGCGCTGAAAGGTATTCCATAACACCGTGTAGCTGCAGGATTCGCGATCGACCGGAAAATTCGATTCGAACATGCAGCGGGTCGGTCCGAACTGATCGATGCACCAGCGAAGATCATCAGCCCAATAGTCATAGAGTTGCGCCGAGCCGGGTGCCGAGTCCAGCGACGGCCAGCCGCCACCCAGACAACGATCCATGCCGATCCCGCCCAGTTTGACGACCACTTGCGGCAAACGGGCCAACTGGACCAGATCAGCTCGCCATCGTTCGCGAACCTCGGCACGCCGCCCGACAAAGCGGCCCACGCCCAGTGGTGCGCCCAGATGATCGAGCACCACGGGCACCTCGGGAACCGCCTGCGCGAGCCGGATCAATTCGATGAGTTGCGGATGAAACAACCAGGCATCGAAGCTGTAGCCCAGACGGCCCAGGGTCGCGAAACCCTCGCGAAAACCAGGGGAATCGAACAAGCCCGCTGGCGCCGGAATATGACCGGGTTTGAGATCGGGATCACGCGCAGCCGGATGGCGGATACCGCGGAACAAGCCCTGCCCGGCCTGTTCATGCGCCAGCAGTACCGGCTCGACGGCAGCACCCAGCGCAAGGTCGGCGTGAGCGACGATCGCAGCGATGTTTGCCTCGCCGCGGGCGCACGGCAGGCCGGCCTGGGCAGTCGCAAATTCGGTTTCGCCCACTGGCCGCAGCGCCGGCGGACCATCAGCTCGCCAGGCGGACAGGCATTCGACATACACGGTCGCCACGATCCGGTGGCCCGCCCCGGTATCGCGGCGCAGATCATCGACCAGGTAGCGGCTGCCGGAGCGATCCCAGAGGTGATGGTGCGGATCGATGATCGGTTGATCCGCATCGATGGCGTGCTCGCGGGTCGCCTGCAACCAGGCCGCCTTGTCGGGTCGCATGGTTCAGGCGATTCGCTTGACAGGCACCATCACGGCGACTTGCCACCGGTCACTACATAGGCCCACAGGGCCTGGAGATCGGCCGGTTTCAGCACGCTGCCCCAGGCAGGCATGCTGCGTTTTCCTTCGGTGACCGACTTGATGAAACGGGGCTGACTGTCCGGCGGAAATGTGCGCAGGTCAAAAAACGATCCGCCGGGCGACACCATGTTGACGCCATGACACTTTTGACAAAGGCCCTGATACAACTGCCGTCCGGACGAGATCAGCGCAGGATCAGCAGGGACAGTAGTCGATGTCGCGGCACCGGATGCCGCCCCGGGGTGGCCGACCGAATCCGACCCGGCATTCGGATCGGCATTCGGATCCGATCCCGCATTGGGATCGTTCGGATCGATCAGGACTTCCTGCTTCGCAGTCGGCAACGACTGGATCGGCGGCATGCCCGCGACGGCGACACTGATCATGTCGACCGCCGCGCAGACCAGCAGAACCCCCACCGCGATCCGCAAGCTTGAGACAACTGACGACATGCGAATCGACCCGCCTCAATGCAACGCGAATGTCCAGACGGAACCGCCGGCCGGAATGGACGGCAGCTTCGGGTCGCCCAATACCGCGTTGTACAGCGAGGCCGAGCCACTGGTCACGGTCACGTACTGTTTGCCATCCCGTTGCCAGGTGATCGGCAGGCCGGTGATGCCCGAGCCGGTCTGGAACTTCCAGACCTGCTTGCCCGTGTCGGCATCGTAGGCCAGGAACTCACCATACAGGCTGCCGGTAAAGACCAGATCGCCATCGGTGGACAATACGCCCGCCCAATGCGGCGTCTGTAGTGGCACGTCCCAGGCGGACTTGCCCGTGACCGGATCGATCGCGGCGATGAAGCCGCGCATGCCATCTTCCGGCTCGACGAATCCGGTGATCTCGGCACCGAAGAACATGACCGGCAGTTTGAGTTCCTGACGAATGTTCTTGAGCTTGATGCCGAAATTGCTGCCGTTCACATAGACCCGTTTACGCTTGGGATCAAAGCTGATTGGCTGCCAGTTCTTGGCACCCGTCACGTTGGGCCAGACAGCTTCGTCTTCCTTCATCTCAATCTCGGCCTTGAACCGCTTGGTCAGTTCGGTTTCGATCGGACGACCCGTTTCAAGATCGACACCGGTAGCCCAATTCATCTTCTTGGCGAAGGAGTTGGCGGCCAGCAGCGTGCCATTGGCGCGATCCAGCACATACATGAAGCCGTTGCGGTTCGCATTGAGCAGCGCCTTGACCGGCTTGCCTTTCACCTCGATGTCGGCCAGCACCATTTCATTGACCGAGTCGTAGTCGAACGGATCACCCGGCGTGAACTGGAAGTGCCAGACGATCTCGCCGGTTTTGGGACGGATCGCCAGCACCGAGCAGATGTACAGGGAATCGCCGCCATTGGCACGCATCTGCGGATTCCACGGGGCGCCATTGCCGGTGCCCCAGTAGACCAGATCGAGGTCGGCATCGTAGCTGCCGGTGAGCCAGGTGGTCGCCCCACCCGTTTCCCAGTTCGGGGATCCGTTCCAGGTTTCATGGCCGGGCTCGCCGGGGCCGGCGGTGGTGTAGCGGGTCCAGAGCATCTTGCCGGTCTTGGCGTCATAACCGCGGATGAATCCACGCACGTTGTATTCGCCGCCCGATACACCGGTGATCACCACATCGCCCACCAGCAGAGGTGCGCCCGTGATTGAATAACCCTTGGTGTAGTCGACGACCTTGGTGCGCCAGATCGCCTTGCCATCTGCGCTGTCCATGGCCATGAGATAACCGTCGAGCGAGGCGCGGTAGATCCGCCCCTCACTCAGCGCGAGATCGCGACCGTCGAGTTATGCGTGGCCACGTACATCACGCCATCCTTGACCATGGGTTGCGTGGACATGTTCGCCGAGTTGTCCAGGCTCAGATTCCAGACCGGCACGAGATTTTTGACGGTGTCGCGATTGATCTGATTGAGCTGGGAGTGGCGCTGCTGACCGGCATCGAGACCGTAATTCAGCACATCGGTATTGGGTCCTGGGGCAGCGAGGGCCGATTGTCCGATGCCGGCCATCTGGCTGGCGACCACAATCGCACCTGAGGCGGCGAGGCGCCAGGCATTCGAACGGAACCGCATCATGCATTGTCTCCGGTTTTTTTTATGACGACTTCGGGATAGCGTCGTGCCGGATGCTCGCAGCGAATCGCGCACGTGTCAAACCCGGCGGCCAGGGCTGCGCCGCTACCGGACGCCCATCGGTATGAATCGCGCCAGCACGGCGATCACATCGCCTGGAACAGATGCCGGTACAGACGGCTGACCACGGGACGTTGCTCGGAGCCGCGCAGGCGCAAGCTCAACTTGCCGGTTTCGCTTCGCACCGCTGATTCAACCTGGTCGATATTGACGATGCTGCTGCGGTGAATCTGCACGAATTGTCGGGAATCCAGCCGCGGCAACAGGTCACGCAGCGATTCCCGGATCAGATCCTGACGGCTCGCCGTGTGCACCACGACATACTTGTCGGCCGCCTCGAGCAGCAGCACTTCATCGATCGGAATCAGCCGCACCGTGTCGCCGACCCCGGCCCGGATCATGCGCAAGGGCTCGGGCGCAGCATTCGCCGCCTGGCCGGCACCAGAGGCGGCATGGAGCAGCAAACCCAGCTCGGCCGCGAGTCTGGCCAGTTGGTCGGGTTGGTCGGGTTGGCCGCGCGCCGGCGGGGTGGATCCCTCATCGACCGGGCTGTCGCGACGCGATGATCGATCCTGCGCCGGTGCCAGTCTGGCCTGCAAACGCTGCACGGTCTGCGCGACCCGGGCTGCCTTGACGGGCTTGAGCAGGAAATCGACCGCCGCCAGTTCGAAGGCATCAACCGCGAATTCGCCATAGGCCGTGACAAAGACAAACAAGGGCAGCGGATCCGTGGTCGGATCGCCCCACTCCTCGGCCACCTCCTGAGCCACTTCCAGACCGGTGGCGCCCGGCATCCGGATATCCAGAAAGGCAATATCAGGTCGCAGGGTGAGCAGCCTGTCGATCGCGGTGCGACCATCCGCCACGCTGGCCACGATATTCAGCGTCGGCCATGCATCGGTCAATTCCGCTTGCAGCGCCTGCGCGAGCAAGGGCTCGTCTTCGGCGATCAGCGCCCTCACCGGGTCGGCATCGGCCAAATTTGTCGTCGGTTCAGTCATGATCGGTCAGGGGTAAAAAAAGCCTCACGCAGGTACCGTGATCCCCGCCCGGCAGGGGTGAGTCCATCCGCATCGTTGCACCGCCGCCAGGCAGCGCGGCCAGACGCTCGCGCAGAATGGTCAGACCGAATCCACCCGACTGCGTCCATCCATCGTGCTTCTCGGACGGCGTGCGGGTGCTGACGGCCGGCTGGCCATCGGCGCCGACGGCCAGCCCCACCCCGGTATCGGTGATCGTCACCTCGAGTCCTCCGATGATTCGAGCCGCCTTGATGTCAATGCGACCACCGGCAATCGACGGCTCGATGCCATGGCGGATCGCGTTTTCGACGGCGGGCTGCAGCAACAGCGCCGGCATGGCCTGCGACCCGAGGCCGGCGGGCAGGTCCAGCGAATAATCCAGACGCCCGCCCAGGCGCACTTTCATCAGCGACAGATAGTCGTCTAGCATCCTGAACTCGTCGGCAAGCGTTGTCTGGTCGCGTCGCGACCGGTCCAGGGTCGCGCGCAGGAAATTGTCCAGATGGTCGAGCATGTCGACGGCGCGCGCCGGATCGGATCGAATCAATGCCCGCAGATTGGCCAGCGTGTTGAACAACATGTGCGGCTCGACCTGGGCACGCAACATGGCCAGTCGCGCACTCTCGGCTCGCCGCGCCTGTTCGGCCGCGGCAAGCCGCAGCAGCAATTGATCATGACGAAGTCGCCAGAACATCGTGAGCAGCGGCGTAATGATCAGCGCGGCGACCACCGAGGGCAGCAGGGTCGACGAACGACCCAGCACCTGCATCGGACTTCGGGGCGCGCCAACCAGCCAGCTTGAGACCCACAGGCCAAACCAGACACCGATCGCCGCGAGTGTCGGAATGACCACCCAACGCCCCAGCCAGGTGTCGAAATTGCCCGGACCCTCCCATCGCCCCCCGATCAGGATGAGCAGCGTGATGCTATTGCCGATGACCAGCGAATGAACCAGGATAGGCCAGAAGCCGAATTGGCCGATGGTCGGGACGAACAACCAGAGCACGAGCGCCACCGTCGTCGAGGCCAGCGCATTGGACAGCAGAATCTGCCAAGCTGGCGTACCCGGTACGCGGCCAAACCGGGACGAGCGCGCGTCAGGCGCCCGGTCGGTCGTCGTGTCGGGCAGCGTCGGGTCGGCAGTCTTGTTGAACCGGGCAGATTCCATCTTCAGGGCGCAAGTGCACTTGGCCGGGCAGCCAAGCTCGCCATCCGGGTGTCCATTCGGTCAGCCATACTGCCCGCCCAGACGGTCAGGATCAACGATCAGGCGACGAATCGACCGGAACCCTCCGTGAATCACCTGGCCCGTGCCGCGAACGGCATACGCCAGCGCAGTGCGCCGATTGGCAACCCGGCTCAGGCTAGGGATCGGCCATGATGGCAATGTCGCCGGCCGCCGTCACGAGCCGTTGCCCGGCATCATCCGTTCCGACGGCACGATGAAAGACCTGGGCATGCCAGGCATCGAGCGATGAGCCGATCACGCCCGACAGCCTGCCCAGATCGAGATTACCATCGCCTGGCAACAGGTCCATGCCCAGCGAGTTATACAGCCGCCCCCAGGCGTTCTGCGCGTTCGAGTAAGCGATCTGACGCTGATAGGTCGACAGCATCGAGCGGGCCTCGGTGCGGATGAGGTCGAGCTCGGAATCGACCCGGGACGTGGCCGATGCCTTGGAGAAATCTACCAGGCGTCGATCGACATCGGCACTCGCTTTCATCGTGGCCAATTCCTCGCGCGCCAGCTCGTAGCGCGTGGCCGCCACTCGCACCTGCGTGAGCACAGCCATCGCCTGCGCGAGTCGACGGGTATCGTCAACCGCGAGCTGGGCCTCACCGGCGCGCCGCACGGCGGGAATCGATGCGAGCCGGAACAGGTCGGTGGACACCCTCAGGCCGGCTTCCAGCCACGAGTTGTTGTAGAGGTAACGATTCGAATCGTATTGATAACCCGCGTTGAACGACAGATTAGGCAGCGTCGCGGCCAATGCACGGCGTGTGTCATTCACGCTGACCCGTCGGCGATAGTCCTCTTCACGCAGTTCCGGCCGCTTTTCGAGTGCGAGCGTCTCGAGTCGGTCCAGTTGCGCCGGCAGCGGCGGCAGCGCGGGCTCTTCGGCCTCGATCAGCGTGAAATCGGTACCGGGTGCGAGATTCATCAAACCGGCCAGCTCGACCTTGGCCACTTCGAGATCCTGGCGACGCAGCTGCAACAAGGTGGTCGAATCGAGCAGTGCGCGCTGGTAGGCGAGTGCCTGGCTTTGAGGCAACAGACCGCCCGCCTCGATCTCGCGCGCCTTGACCAGGGCCGAGTCACTGCGGCGCAACAAGTCGCTCATCCCGTTCATGAGTCTTTGTGCCCCCAGGGCCCGCCAATAGGCGATGCGGGTATCCTGCAACAGGTTCTGCACGACCTTGCGCTTGCGCTCCTCGGCGATCAATGCCTCGTCCGCGAGCATTCTGGCGCGGTAATACGACACGCCAAAATCGAGCAGATTCCAGGAAAATTCAAGGCCACCCAGACGTCGATTGCGCTCCTGCGACGACGAATTGCTCAGGGTTTCCAGACCGGATTCGATCGACACCGAGCGCCCGCCCGCGTCGTTGTCTCTCGTGACATAACCCGCGCTGGCCAGCAGTCGCGGAAACATATCCCAGTTGCCCACATCGAGGCGGCGCTGGGCCAGCGTGGCCTCCATCATCCGCAAGCGGAAATCGAGATTGTGTTTCATCACCCGGGCCACGACCTGGGGATAGTCGAGCGGGCCGGTCACCGGTTCGTGTTCGGCGAGCAGACGGGCGCGGTCATCGGCGACGCGCCTGGCCACTTCATCATCACCCAGCGGCGTCGGCGTGACGGCGCATCCGCCGAGCAGCGCACCCAGACCCAGAGAGGCTGCCAGCATCCTGCTGCGGCCGCCGACGGTAGACGAGTTCGTCATCGGATCTCCTCTTGGCATTGAAATGAAAAGCCCCGCCAGCGGCGGGGCCTGAGTACTCGGGAATCAATTCGACCCTACTGACTGTCGACCGGTTCCTGCTGCTAAACGAAAGCCACAGGGAGCGACTAATCCCCCTGAATCGCACACGATGCGGCGGCCATCACGGCGGCGCGGGTGGACTCAGGCGTTGCGAGTACGACAACGAGATTGGGCATGAATCACCTCCTTGAGTGGGTTGGCAGCAAGCAGACTGTAGCATCAAATCCGGCCGCAGTGCATGGCCGCGGCCAGCGGTCAGGGTTCGAGGGCACCGGGCAAGGGCCCGCGGAAGCGGATTTCGCGCTGCGGAACCGGCACTTCGATGCCATGGCGGCGCAAGGCTTTGCGGATCTCCCACTGATAGGCGGCAAACACGGCATCGGGACGTTTGACCGCGTCAGGCATCAACCACACGATGAGTTCAAACTCGAGCCCGTTTTCGCCATAGTCGGCCAGCCAGACGCTGGGCTCGCGGCCCAGCACGCCAGTCAGGGTGCTAGACAGGCGTGCGGCTGCATCCAGGCCGGCCTCCACCACCTTGTCTTCATCGGATTCATACGCCACCCGAAATCGCACGTGAATGCGGCGAAACGGATCGAGCAGCGTCCAATTGATGAAGCGGCGCTCGGTGAACTGCGAATTCGGCACCACGATGTCGATGTTGTCGTTGGTATTGACCACGGTGCCACGCACATTAATAGCGCGCACCTCGCCCCGGTGTCCATCGTCGAGTTCGACGAAATCGCCGACCTTGACCGTGCGCTCGAAGAACAGTATCAGGCCGGAGAGGAAATTGTTGACGATCGTCTGCAGCCCGAAGCCGACACCCAGGGCCAGGGCGCCGGCGACCAGCGCGAAGTTGGCCAGCGACAACCCGATCGTGGACAGCCCCGCCACCACACCGATCAGGATGATCGCGTAATGGGACAGGCGGCTGATCACGAACAGCAGCGACTGATTCTCCTTGGGAAATCGTGAACCGAGTTGACCCAGCGCTCGCCTGAACAGCCAGGACACCAGCCAGGCAATCAATACGGTGACCAATACCTTGGTGAGCCCGGACAAGGTGATTGGCGTTTCGCCCAGCTTGAACAGGCTGCGATCGGTCACCGATCCCAGCCAATGCCCGAACTCGCCGCCCGCCGCCGACACCCGGCCGAAGGCGCGTGCGATCCCGCCCTCATGCGCGCCGATCGTGGTCTCGGTCCAGCGCGCAAGGAACTGAACCTGCATGATCTGGTCACGCAGTCCCTGGACCAGGCCGATCGACTCCTGGGCCATGCGCAGCCGGTTCTGGCTGGACTCGAGCAGGGCTCGCGCAGCTTCGTTGGCCTGGGCGCCGGCGGCCGTGGCCAGACGCTCACCGGCCCGATCACGCTCGCGTTCGCTGGCCGCGATCCAGGCGCCGGCATTGCGTTCGGCCCGTTCGGCAGCCTCGCGGGCCAGCGCCAGTTCGGCCCGGGCGGCTGCCAGATCGGGCGAGCTGTCGAGCATCAGCCGGTTCAGCCCGCTCTGCAGACTGAGGCGGCGCCGGTTCAGTTCGAGCGTCTCGAGCTGGATCGCGGCCCGCACCACCCGCTGCTGGGCGATCCGTCCGGCGATCTGCTGCTCCAGTGTCTCCACCGTCGACTGGAGAACCCGCCGTTTCTCGATGGCCAGGCGCCGGGTCGCGGCATCGATATCCCGATCCAGCGCAGCGAGCCGGGTGGTCAGGGCGGCCAGTTCTGCGGCATCGCCGCGCAGGCGCTGTTCGGCTCGCCGCTCGACTTCCGTCAGGGCATCGACCCTGGCCTGACGCACGGCCAGCACGCCGCGGCGCTGGCGCAACTGCCATTCGGATGCAGCCAATGAGATGCGCTCGGCCATCACCGACAGCCCCGGCGCGATTTTCTCGGACTGTCCGCCCGACAATTGCAGATAGGCCGCCATCGAGCGGTCCACCTCGGCGCGAGCCGACTCGACCGCTTCCTGAAGCGCGACCACGTCATTGAGATCGAGGTCCAGATCGATGCGGGCCTGGCGAAGACTGCTCACCAGTTCCAGCGCCTGCTCAGGCGAATACATCTGGGCAATGTCGGGCAGCGCCAGCGGCTCGGGCGGCTCGACCTGGCGGGCAGCAATATAGGCATCGAGATTGGCCAGAATCCGCGCCACCTCACCCGAGCGGGATCCACCCGCATCCGCGTCATCACTGCCATAGCGACGCTCGAGCAGTTCACGGACCTTGCGACCGCGCTCGTGCAGGGCCTTGGGCTCGACGTTGAAAAACAGCCACCAGTCGGCGCGCAGTTGGGCCGGGTCCGGTACGATCTCGATCGACTTGTCGCCCTGGGCTGCCGCGCTACCCGACAGGATCTGCGGCAGCGATGGTCCTGCACCCCAGGCAGCCTGACCGGCAATCAGACTCAGTAACAGGCACAGCAGGATCCGCAGCTTCATGAAAAAATCTTACCAAGAGCGCGCGCGGCAGGCGCGCAGGCGTGCACTGCAGCCGACAGGCACCGCGCCACTGCGTATCAGCTGGCAATGAGTGCAACGATCCTGATGTGGTTGTTCGTGCTGGGCGGCACGGTCGGGGTGCTGGCCGGGCTGATGGGCATCGGCGGCGGCATGATCATGGTGCCCTTCCTGGTCACCGCCTTCGCCCGTGAAGGCTATCCCCAGGATGCACTGATCAAGATGGCGATCGGCACCTCCCTGGCGACCATCATCTTCACCTCGGTGTCCAGCATCGTGACCCATCATCGCCTGGGTGGCGTGCGCTGGCCGGTGGTTCGAGCGCTCACGCCCGGCATCATGGTCGGCGCCTTGATCGGCACGCAGATCGTCGAGCACACGCCGGCCACGATCATGATGATCGGCTTCAGCCTGTTCCTGCTCTGGTCTGCCTGGCGACTGGCACGCCGGGCACCCGCCAGCCCGCTCATCGTCAACGCGCCCGACCCCTCCGGGCTGCGGCTCGCGGGCGTCGGCAGCGGCATCGGCCTGCTCTCGTCGCTGGTCGGGGCCGGCGGCGGTTTCATGACCATCCCCTGGCTGATCAGCAAGGGCATGCTGCCGTCGCGAGCGATCGGTTCCAGCGCAGCCTGTGGGCTGCCGATTGCGCTGGCCGGGTCGATCGGCTACATGCTGGCGGGCCGGGAGTTCAACCTGCTGGGACCCGTGATCGGTTTCATCCACCTTCCGGCCTTGTTCGCCATCGCTGCCGCCAGTGTGCTCAGCGCCCCCTTCGGCGCCCGTCTCGCGCATCGACTGCCGGCGCAGACGATGCGTCGCCTGTTGGCCGCGATGCTGACGATCCTGGCAATCTACACGCTCGGCCACCTGTGATCCGGGTCTTGACGAGGTTCGGCCCGGCGATCAGGACTCACGCGCGTGAAAGGGCTGATTGCGCGAGCGCCAGAGCAGGTACAGTCCGCCGATGATCATCGGGAAGGACAGCCACTGGCCCATAGTCGCACCCAACCCCAGGTAACCCAGAAAACTGTCCGGTTCGCGGGCCAGTTCGGCGAGCGATCGGAACACGCCATAGCCGAGCAGGAACATGCCCGACGCCGCGCCCCGTCGTCGCGGCGCGAGCGTGAACAGCCAGAGGATCACGAACAGCAACAGGCCCTCGCCTGCCGCCTGATAGAGTTGCGAGGGATGACGCGGCAGGCCGTCGCCGGCCTGGGGAAAGATCATGCCCCAGGGCACGGTGGTCACCCGTCCCCACAATTCGCCATTGATGAAATTGGCCACTCGCACCGCGGCCAGACCCAGCGGCGAGATAGGCACCATGAAGTCGGTCACTGCCAGGAACGGAACACCGCGTCGATGCGCGAACCAGACCACCCCCAGAATCACCCCGATCAGCCCGCCGTGAAACGACATCCCGCCCTGCCAGACCGCAAAGATCTCCAGCGGATGGGACAGGTAATAGGCAGGCTTGTAGAACAGGCAATAACCGAGCCGGCCACCCAGTACCACGCCCATCGCACCGTGAAAGAGCAGGTCTTCGACATCGGTCGGCTTCAGGCCTGACTGTGCGAGGAACTGCTGCTTGCCCAGCCGGTATCGGCCCAGCAGAAAAAAACAGGCGAAGCCGACCAGATACATCAGGCCATACCAGCGGATATGCACGGGTCCGATGCTGAACGCGATCGGATCGAAGTTGGGATGAACGAGCATGGGCAAGTCGGTCGCGGCAGGAGTGAGGGACGGGAGTCGGCTGGCTGGTGTTGGCGTGGCGACGAGGTATATCAGGAAGCGCGCACCAAGATACAGTGTAACGGGCCTGGCTGAACCGCCCTGCGGTCACCGAACCGGTACGACCGGCATCAATGTGTCGGACGGTGTCATGTTGCCGATCGATGGCCTTGCGGCCAGATCACAAAACCGCGAGCCTAGATGAGCCTGACGTCAGGCCGCACAAGCGCCCACCATGCCCGCCATCCCATCGAAGACATCTCTGTCTCCCCTGGCCATTCAGGCTGGGCTCGCCCTGCATCGGGCGCGGGTCGGGCGACCCTACAAACTCACGGCGCGCGACAAAGCCGAGCAGTTGCACGCTGCCGTCCTCCCGACGGTCCTGATCGGCATGCTGACGACCGCCGTCGCCACCTGGATCGCCTGGACAACGGACAATGCCACACGCCTGTCGATCTGGGCGGGCGTCTCGATGATCCTGTTCCTGGCGCACTGGGTCGATGGCCGGACCAGTCGTCGACAGGCCCGCTCACCCCGACCGGCGGCCCGGCCTGACTGGCCGTTCGTCGTCAAGCGCCACCTGACCCTGCTGGCCCTGAGCGGTGCGAGCTGGGTGGCGTATTCACTGATGTTTCTGGGCAACCTGGACGTGATCGGCCGGGTCTCGGTTCTGAGCATGCTGACCTGCATGGCGACCGGCATGATGGTGTCGGTGAGCATCATCCCCTACTTTTCCAATGCGCTGACGGTGCTGCTCATCGGACCAGCCTCCGTGATGATCCTGATGGGTCAACGCGACGATGCCCACATGGGCCTGGTATCACTGGGATTCATGGCGGCGATCATCGCCTGGTCCCATATCAATGAACGCCGGATCGCGGTTGCCATCGGGATGACCCGCCTGAACGACAAGCTTGTGGTCGATACGATCCGCCAGCAGAAAACGGTCGAGTCGCTCAACCGCGAGCTGCGCCAGGCACAGGATTCCCTGCTCGAATTGAATCAGCAGCTCGAAGAGCGGGTCCGCCAGCGAACCAGCCTGCTGCGTCGGGAAATCACCGAGCGCGAGGGCTACCAGAAACGCCTCGAATCGCTGGCCAGCAGCGATCCACTGACCGGGCTGGCCAACCGGGCTCGACTGGCCAGCAGCATCGCACTCGAACTCGATGCGGCGCTTGAGGGCAAGACCCGCGTCGCCGTTTACTTCATCGATCTGGACCGGTTCAAGGAAGTGAATGACGTGATGGGCCACTACACCGGCGATCGCGTGCTCGAAGCGGTCTCGGCACGGCTCTCGGTGCTGGCCGTTGATGCCGGCTGCGTCGCCCGCTGGGGTGGCGACGAGTTCGTGGTCGTGCAGGCGGTCGGCGAATCCACCGACGACGATCTCGAATCTTTCGCCACCAGCATCGTCACCTCGGTGAGCGAACCGATCTGGGTGGGCAACAGCAAGGCCATCATCGGCGCGAGTGTGGGAATTGCCGTGTTTCCCGAACACGGCAACGATCCGGAGTCGCTGATCCGCCACGCCGACCTGGCTGTCTATCAGGCCAAGCTGGCCGGGCGCAGCTGCATCAGAATGTTCCGACCAGACTGGCAGCATCGCGCCCGCGAACGGATCCAGATGATCCAGGCACTCAAGGACGCGATCGAGTCCGATTCACTGACCCTGAACTATCAGCCGATTCTCGATCCGGTCACCGGCAATGTCGCGTCGATGGAGGCCTTGCTGCGCTGGCGCCATGCGGATTTCGGCGTCGTCTCGCCGGCTGTGTTTGTTGCTCTGGCCGAAGAAAGCGGACTGATGGTGGCGTTGGGCAACTGGGTGTTGCGACGCGCCTGTCACGATGCTCGACATCTGGTCGGCCCCTACTGTGACCGGGTGGCGGTCAATGCGTCGGCACACCAGTTCACCCAGGGCGACTTCAAGGGTGTACTCGAGGAGGCCATGCAGGACAGCGGGCTGGATCCCAGGAGTCTGGAACTCGAACTGACCGAGACGGTTTATGCACACGATGCGAATCAGGTGCGCGAGACCCTGCAGGCGATTCGCCGGCTCGGCGTGAAGATCGCGATCGACGACTTCGGCACCGGCTATTCATCGCTGGCGTATTTGCAACGTTTTCCGGTCGATGTGCTCAAGGTCGATCGTTCATTCGTGCGCGACATCGACAGCGGCGGCGACACCATCATCGCAGCGGTCACGTCGCTGGCCCGCAGTCTGGGCGTACAAGTGGTCGTGGAAGGCATCGAAACCATCGAGCAACTGGTCCATGTTCGCAACCTGGGTGCCGATCAGGTCCAGGGCTTCCTGTTCGCCAAGCCGATGGAACTGCAAGCGGCCATCGACTGGCTGCACAACAACGAGTCCCGCGCCCTGCGCGTGCCCGAGCCCGTGCTTGAAATGCCCGCGATCCGATAGCCAGGGCTCAGGCCTGCCAGGCACCGTGACCGGCCGCGCGCAGTGCCAACGCCAGTTCACGCGCCATCTCGCATGCGGCCCGATACGGCATCGGGTCATACACTTCATAGAGCGCCGGCAGCAGTCCAAGCCCGTAGTCGCGAACGAAGCGGTTGGCCTGCACGCCCGCCTTGTGTCGGTCGAAACGCCGGGCCGGATGTCGCCGGGCCGGACCCCCGCCAAACGCGGCTAGAATCAGTCGATCAACGCGAGGGACAACTCATGACGCAGGACACCGCTCCGAACCGACGCTCGGTCAACATCACCGATGGGGTGGCCAGGGCACCGAATCGCTCGATGTATTACGCGATGGGCTACCAGAAGGCCGACTTTGCCAATCCGATGATCGGCATCGCCAACGGGCACAGCACGATCACACCCTGCAATTCGGGTCTGCAGCCGCTCGCCGATGCAGCCGTCGAGGCGATTCGCAAGGCCGGTGGCAACCCGCAGACCTTCGGCACGCCGACGATCTCCGACGGTATGTCGATGGGCACCGAGGGCATGAAATATTCGCTGATCAGTCGCAAGGTGATCGCCGACTGCGTCGAGACGGCCGTCCAGGCGCAATGGATGGACGGGGTCATGGTGATCGGTGGTTGCGACAAGAACATGCCCGGCGGCATGATGGGCATTCTGCGTTGCAATGTACCGGCCATCTATGTCTATGGCGGCACCATCAAGCCCGGACGCTGGAAGGGTCAGGACCTGAACATCGTGTCGGTCTTCGAGGCCGTGGGCCAGTATTCCCAGGGCCGGATGTCCGATGAAGACTTCGAGGGTATCGAGCGCAACGCGATTCCGGGCACCGGATCGTGCGGCGGCATGTATACCGCGAATACGATGTCGTCGGCCTTCGAAGCGCTGGGCATGAGTCTGCTCGGCTCCTCGACCATGGCCAATCCGGATGCCGAGAAGATCGTATCGACCGCCGAATCGGCGCGAGTCCTGGTCGAGGCGGTACGCAAAAACCTGCGCCCGCGCGATATCGTGACCCGCCAATCGCTGGAGAATGCGGTTGCGCTGATCATGGCCACCGGTGGCTCGACCAATGCCGTGCTGCATTTCCTGGCGATCGCGCATGCGGCCGACGTGGCCTGGACCATCGACGATTTCGAACGCGTGCGCCGGCGGGTGCCGGTGATCTGCGATCTCAAGCCCTCGGGTACCTATCTGGCGACCGACCTTCATACAGCGGGCGGCATTCCGCAGGTATTAAAAGTCCTGCTCGGAGCGGGACTGCTCCACGGCGACTGCATCACCATCACGGGCCGCACGCTGGCCGACGAACTGGCCGATATTCCCAGTCAGCCGGATCCGGCCCAGAAGGTGATCTTCCCGATCGACAAGCCGCTGTATCAGCAGGGACATCTGGCGGTACTCAAGGGCAATCTGTCACCCGAGGGCTGTGTGGCCAAGATCACCGGCCTGAAAAATCCGAAAATCACCGGACCGGCGCGCGTGTTCGACGATGAGCAGTCCGCATTGGCCGCGATCATGGCCGGCAAGATCAAGGCCGGCGACGTGATGGTATTGCGTTATCTGGGTCCCAAGGGCGCACCGGGCATGCCTGAAATGCTCGCGCCGACCTCCGCGCTGATCGGTGCCGGCCTCGGTGAATCGGTCGGGCTCATCACCGATGGCCGGTTTTCCGGAGGCACCTGGGGTATGGTGGTGGGCCATGTCGCACCGGAAGCAGCGGCCGGCGGTCCGATCGGCCTGATTCACGAGGGCGATTCGATCACCATCGACGCCCATGATCTGGTGCTGAATCTGAATGTCGAGGCGGCCGAGATCGAGCGAAGGCGCCAGGCGTGGAAACCACCTGTGGCTCGTTATACGCGAGGCGTGCTCGCCGAGTTTGCCAGGCTCGCCAGTTCGGCCAGCCGCGGCGCGGTCACCGACGCCGATTGAGCAGACGGCCCGGCGCGAGGGCGCCGGGCGCATCGATCATTTTTTCGCGCCAGGTTTGGCCGGCGTGAGAAAGCTCTTGGCGATGCGTTCGCGCTTGGCCTCGGCATCGCTCGCCTCTTTGAGTTTCTTGCGCTTGTCGAAACCCAGCGCCGATTCGACAAACTCGAACCAGATGAACGCGATGGCGAACGGCGACAACACCCAGAGCCAGCCGACCTCGGCCAACAGACTCACGTCGGCCAGCTTGCCCAGCAGCAACGTCAAACCCAACCAGATCAAAGGCACCGCGACCCCCGCGAATGTTTGTCGATCGGCGATAGTGTGTTGTCAAATTGAACGAACTGGCGCCCTGCGCCGTCGGACGGGTCAGCATGCCTGACCGATGGCATTCGCCGCGCACCGACCTGTCGGGTTGGCCGGTCGTCGGCGCCATGCAGACCCAGGTAAACCGTGCCGGGCAGCCTGCGTTAACATGTAAGGCACGCTTGCTGACCTGCGAACAGTCTGCGCTCCTGCGCAATCTGAGTCAGTGAACTGTGTCAGCCCTATACCCGTCCGGCCCGGGAGTCACCACGATGAAGCTACGCTGCACCGCCCTTGCGATCGCCACGGTTTCGCTGTTGGGGGCCGGCACCGCGCAGGCTGACGCAGCGCTGGCCAAGGCCAAGAACTGCACCGCCTGTCATGCATCGGACCGCAAGCTCATCGGACCGGCCTTCAAGACAATCGGCGCGAAATACCGGGACGACACCGGTGCAGCCGCCAGACTGGTCGGCAAGGTGAAAGGTGGTGGCGTCGGCGTCTGGGGGAAAGTGCCCATGCCGGCCAATCCGCAGGTCAATGACCAGGAAGCACTCTCCCTGGTGAAGTGGATCCTCGCCCAGTAAGACTCACCAGCACGTCCGACCGCGCGCCTGCGCGACCCGCTTCCAGATAATTCTGCCGCGCCGCTCACGGCGTGGCGGCGACCTGTCGCATGCCATTGACGGATCGAGCGCAGGGTCAGCCGCGTCGGCGCTGCCCGCCCGGCTGGCATTGGGCACCCTGGCGAGCGCGATCGCCCGCCTGTCCGGCACTCCTCACCTTCGATCTGAACCCGCAAGCAATTGCACGCCCGGGTCTCTAGAGTCGCGCCTACAGAGAGTGCGGCTTCGTGCTCTCTCGTAAGTCTCCTCCTCCAGCCATCGAGAAAAGTTTCCTCCCTGGCTGGTTTGCCCCGCCTCGTGCGGGGCCTTTTTTTTCTCAGCCCGGCCGATCGATCAGTCCGAAGCGACGGGCTGCCTCAATCACGTCACGGGCCCGATTCGCCACCGGTGGATCGATCATCCGTCCATCGAGACTCGCCGCGGCAAGCCCGCGGGCAACGGCCTCATCCCAGACAGCGAGCACCGCCCGGGCGCGCTCGATGGCCGCCGAGTCGGGCGAAAATACCTCGTTGGCGACGGCCACCTGTGCCGGGTGAATACACATCATCCCGTCCGACCCGAGTGCCCGGCCGGCCAACAAGATGCCTCGCCAGCGGTCGAGATCACGGAATTCGGCAATCGACCCCGGGCAGGCATACACATCGCGACCATAGGCCCGGGCTGCCACCACGGCGCGCGCGCAGATCGGCGCCAGTGCCGGCTCCTCGGGCGCCACCCGCAGGGACACCGAGAGATCTTCCGGACCGATCGCCAAGCCTTGCAAGGTGGAATCGGCCGATGCGATTGCCTCGATGGCCAGCACGCCAAGCGCCGATTCGATCTGGGCAATGACCGGTAATGACCAGCCGTTCAGATGATCGGCGGCCTCGACCTTGGGCAGAACCAGTCCGTCCAGGCCCGGCTGTGCCAGCAGGGGCATCAACCAGGCGGGCCGGTTGCGCGCATCGGGAACCCGCAGCCAACGCTGCAGACCGCCTGACCCGTTCCCGGGCCTGGCATGCGCCTGCAGCCAGCGCGTCACCTCGAGCGCCGCCGATTCACGCTGCGCCTCGGGTACCGCATCCTCGAGGTCGAATAGGAGCGCGTCCGCGCCACTGGCTGCCGCCTTGTCGAATCGTTCGGGTCGATTTCCCGGCACGAACAACAGACTGCGGTTGGACGGCATCATGACGACGAACCCGGTGCCGGCGAGCCGAACTCGGCGCGGATCGCCGCGCCATGTTCGTCGATCGATGGCGCGGGCGCGAATCGCTGCGGCGTCGAGTCAGTCTGATACGGCACGGCCGGCAGCAAGGCATCGATCATGCCGTCGGCCGAGCCGCTCGACGGCGATGCCGCATGATCGACCCGGATCGGCATCGGCGTGGTGCGCAGTTGCGGATGCGAGATCAGATCGTCCACCGAACTGATGGATCCGTAGGCGGTATTGGCCGCCGTGAGCCGTTCGGTCGCTCGCGCGTGATCGAGCTGGTTGAAGCGCTGTTGTATGCGTTCATCGAGCGCCGCCCGATTGGCGCAGCGATTCGGATTCGTATTAAAACGCTCGTCGGTGGCAAAACCGGGATCGGCCATGAATTCCCGACAGAACTGCACCCACTCCCGCTCGTTCTGGATCGAGATCACGATTTCCCGACCGTCGGCGCAGCGGAAGTAACCATAGGGTGCCACGGTGGGATGACGCAGACCGACCCGCTGCGGCGACTGTCCGCCATAGCGGGTCTGCAGATAGGGCACGCCCATCAGTTCGGCCGCCGTGCCGAACAGCGACACCTCGACATGACCACCCTGCCCGGTCCGGGCCCGCAGGGTCAGCGCTTCCAGAATGCCGATCAGAGAATTCATGCCGGCACCAATGTCGCACAAGGACACGCCGATGCGCCCCCATTCACCGGGCGCGCCACTGACCGCGACCAGACCGCTCTCGGCCTGCACGAGCAGGTCATACGCCTTCTGGGTATGTGCAGGACCGTCCGGTCCGTATCCGGAGACATTGCAGGTGATCAGGCGCGGGAAGCGCTCACGCAGGGCCGACGCGCCCAGCCCCAAGCGCTCGGCGGCGCCGGGCGCGAGATTCTGAATGAATATGTCGGCGCGCGCGATGATGCGCTTGAGCAGGGCCAGATCATCATCATCCTTGAGATTCAGGGCGATCGACTGCTTGCCGCGATTGATCCAGACGAAGTAGGAACTCTCGCCGTAGACGGCCTTGTCGTAGCCACGCGCAAAGTCGCCTTCGGCGCGTTCGATCTTGATCACGCGCGCGCCCATGTCGGCCAGCCGGCTCGTGCAATACGGTGCGGCCACCGCCTGCTCGAGCGCGACGACGGTGATGCCCTCAAGTGGTCGGGGTGACATTGGCCAGGTCCGCAGCGGTGGTGAAGGAATCGGCGAAGAAGGCGCCGTCGGGCAGCCCGCAATGCGCAGCGAATTCGGCACGCGCCGAATCGATCACGATCGGTGCGCCACAGGCATAGACCTCGAGGTCGGCCATGTCTGGAAAATCGTGCATGACCGCCCGGTGCACGAATCCGGTGCGGCCCTGCCAATCATCCTCGGCCAGCGCATCAGAGACGACCGGTATGTAGCGAATATGAGCATGGGTCGCCGCCCATTGTTCGCACAGTGAATTCAGATACAGATCGGACGGGCGTCGACCACCCCAGTACAGCGTGACGGGCCGGCGGATGTCCTTGTGGATCATGTGCTCCATGATCGCCTTGATCGGCGCAAACCCGGTGCCACTGGCCAGCATGATGATCGGCTTGTCGGAATCTTCGCGCAGAAAGAAGGTGCCCATCGGCCCCTCGAAGCGCAGGATCGCCTTTTCCCTGACGGGCGGGCTGGCCGCGCCGAACACCGTATCGGTGAATTTCCCGCCCGGCATGTGCCGGATATGCAGCTCGATGGTCTCGGCCGCATGCGGTGGGTTGGCCATCGAGTAGGACCGTCGCGTGCCGTCGCGCAGAATGATCTCGATGTATTGGCCGGCCAGAAACAACAATCGTTCATTGGCCGGCAACTGCAGGGTCAGGATGGCCACGTCCGGTGCCGGCGTGGTCAGGGTGGCCACCCGGCAGGGCATCTTGCGCAGGGGAATATCGCCCACGCCTTCAATGACACGTGCCTGGATCACCAGATCCGACAAGGCCCTGGCACAGCACAGCAGGGCGTGGCCACTTTGTTGCTCGTCGGGTTTGAGCGCACCCGGCGAATGCGGGCCCTGCTCGATACTGCCCGACACGATCAAGGCCTTGCAGGAACCGCAGGCGCCATCCTTGCAGCCGTAGGGCAGCACTACATTGGCCGCGAGCGCCGCCTCGAGAATCCGCTGGTTGGCCTGCACCGGAAAGTCCTTGCCGCTGGGGCGGATCGAAACCTGGAATGTCATTGCCCGTCGAGCTCCATAATCACTGTGGGTCAGCCGGTATTATGTCCCGATGACTGCCATCCCCTACCGCAAGGTCTTGCCACGTCGCTTCCGACGCCTGCGCGTCCTCATCGCCGGCTGCGGTGACGTCGGCCTGCGCGTGCTCGGCGGTTATGCCCATCGAGCGCGCTTCATGGCCACCGCACGTCGCTCGGAACAGGTCGAGAAGATCCGCCAGGCCGGCGGTGTTCCGCTGCGGGTCGATCTGGACGATCCGGGCCGGCGCAATCTGGGCGTGATCGCCTCGCGCATTGTGTGGCTGGTCCCACCCGACGCCGGCTCGCCGAGCGACCGTCGACTGGCCCGCACCCTGGCCGATATCGCCGGCACGCATTGGCCGCGAGCAACCCGCCTCATCTATTGCGGCACGACCGGTGTCTGGGGCAATGCCCAGGGCCGCCTGCTCGATGAAACCGCGCCCATCTCGCCACAATCAGAGCGGGCGCAACGTCGGGCGGATGCCGAGCGACGGGTGCGTCAGGCCGTACGCGCCGCGCCGCGCCGGTTCATGGCCAGCCTGCTGCGCGTGCCCGGCATTTATGCGGCCGACCGCCTGCCGGTGCAACGCCTGCAGGCCGGACTGCCCACGCTGAGCACCGAGCATGACGCCTGGAGCAACCATATTCACGCCGATGATCTGGCCACCATCCTCTGGCAGACCCTCTGGCACGGCGGCAATGCGCGCCTGTACATTGCCAGTGACGGCCAGCAGTTGCGCATGGGCGATTACTTCGATCAGGTCGCTGACCGGCTGGGCCTGAACCGACCGCCCCGCGGCGATCCGCAAACAGTCAGGTCCGCGGTCAGCCCGGCGATGTGGTCATTCATGCGCGAGTCGCGCCGGCTGTCCAATCAGCGAATGTTGCGTGAACTGCGGGTACGACTACGTTACCCCGATGTGGCCAGCACGCTGGCCGACATCCAGCCTGCAGTCTCCACGGCCGTCGCATTACCCACGGAGCCCGGTTAACTCACCCATGAACGCCCGCGAACGCCCTCCCGCATTTTCCCCAGACCAGGCGCCGTCGCCGAACGAACCGCCCGTGAGCCTGCCAGCACATCCGGCACCGACCAGCCCGCCCCCCGCACCGGACGACATCACCGCGATGGATGCGCTGAGCCTGTCACGGCAGATCGCGACGCGTCAGCTGTCGTGCCGGGAAGTGATGAGCGCCTATCTGGCGCGCATCGATCAGGTCAATCCGGGCTATAACGCGATCGTCGCGCGCCGCGATACCGACGCCCTGCTCAGGCAGGCACATGAGTACGACCAGGAGTTGGCGGCGGGACGGTCACGAGGATGGTTGCACGGCCTGCCCATGGCGCCCAAGGACATCACCGCGGTTGCCGGCATGGTGACCACCCGAGGCTCGCCACTGTTTGTCGACAACATCACGGTCACTGATTCCCTGCAGGTCGCACGCCAGCGCCAGGAGGGCGCGATCCTGATCGGCCGCACCAATGTGCCGGAATTCGGTCTGGGATCACACACCTTCAACGATGTTTATGGTGCCACCCGCAATGCCCTGAATCCGGCCCTGAGTGCGGGCGGCTCCAGTGGCGGTGCGGCCGTGGCCGTCGCCCTGAATCTGCTGCCGGTGGCCGATGGCAGCGACATGATGGGGTCGTTGCGCAACCCGGCCGCCTTCAATGGCGTGTGGGGATACAGGCCGAGCTTCGGCCGAGTCCCGGCCATCGACATGCCGGATCTGTTCATCCACCAACTGGTGGTCGACGGCCCGATAGGGCGTACGCCCCTGGACTGCGCCCGCCTGCTCGCCACCCAGGCCGGCCACGACCCGCGCTCACCGCTGGCGCTGGCCGGTGACGGCAGTGAGTTTCTCGCGCTCGCCGAACTCGATTCAGGCCGGATGGCCGCGCGGCCGATGGTTGGCAAGCGCATCGGCTGGTTGGGTGATCTCGACGGCTATCTGGCCATGGAGCCCGGTCTGATGCCGGTAGTCCAGAACGTGCTGGCCGATTTCGAGGCACTGGGCGCCATCGTCGAGCCGATCGCATTGGGGTTTGCCCCCGAGCGACTCTGGTCGAGCTGGCTGGCGTTGCGCCAATGCCTGCAAGGCGGCAACCTGCTGCCGCTGGCCCTGGACCCCGCGCAGCGCCGGCGCATCAAACCCGAGGCGCAGTGGGAGGCGCAGCAGGCTCAACTGGGCTCGATGGCCGATCTGTTCCAGGCCTCGGCGGACCGGACCGCGTTCTTTCAGGCCATGCTCGGACTATTCGCCAAGGTCGACTTTCTCGCACTGCCCAGTGCCCAGGTATTCCCTTTCCCCATCACGCAGCGCTGGCCCGCACAGATCGCCGGCCGGACCATGGACACCTATCACCGCTGGATGGAGGTGGTGTTGCCGGCCACCATGGCCGGTCTGCCCACCATGAGCGTGCCCGCCCGTCCCGACCCAGTGGACGGCTGGCCCACCCGGATCGCCGGTCTGCAACTGATCGGTCGGCCACAGGACGACGTGGCGGTGCTGCAGGCCTCTATCCAGCTCCATCTGGCAAGCCGGTCACGGGCATAGCGCCCCAGCCACTGCTATAATGGTCGGTTACCGCCGCTTTAGCTCAGTTGGTAGAGCAGTTCATTCGTAATGAAAAGGTCGCCAGTTCGAATCCGGCAAGCGGCACCAATCACACTTCGCCGGCAGCAGGCCCAGCCGGCGAACTGAAGCCCGAACCTTCTGTTGTTCGGGCCTTTGCCCGGCGCGATGCGGGCCGACAATCCAGTGATCGCCAAGCCAACGGAATGCTCCGTGAGCCCTGTATTGTCCCGCCTCCTGTCGTCCCGCCCTGCGCTCAAGCATCTGCAGCTTGCCGGTTTCATCGGGCCCTCATTGCTCGCGCTATTGCTGCTTGCCCTGCCAGCCAGTCACGGCAGCACCGAGACCTCGCTCCCTGCTACCGCTCTGCAACAGGCCCTGGAGGACATCACGCTCGCCGATCGCCTGCACGAGACCGTGCGCGGTGACCTCTACGCGGGCCTGCTCGCCTGGTCGGTGGGCAATGATGAGGCCACGGCCAAGGCCCGCGACGATGTCCAGACCCATGCCCAATTGATTCGTGAGGCCCTGACGCGGGCGGCAGGCAACCTGGCCGCAACACCGGCCAGTGCTGCGGCGGACCCGCTGAGCGCCCTGCTCGACAGCAATCTGGCGGCCATTGACCAGCTCATCGGCCCGGCCGCGAATCATCCGGCGCGAATCGAGATCACGCCGTTCACCGAGACCTGGCAGAGCACCCGCGCCGCGTTCGCGACCTTGGGCGCCAGCATTGAAGACCTGCTTGGAAAGGCAGTCATGACGGGACAGCCCCAAGGTGCGGCAGGCACTTCATGGCGATGGCTGGCCGGCACGCTGGCAATGCTGCTCGCCTCGCTGGGCATGCTGGCGTTTGCTCGCGGCAAAGTGCTCGATGCCCAGGCCCGTGAGGCGAGCGCCGGGCAGATGGCCGGCGTGCTGGCGCAATTGCGCGCAACATTTGCCGGCTCGCCAGCCAACAGCCCTGACCCTTCAAAGACGGCAGCGGGTCGCGGGCCGGTGGCCGACGACGGGATTGAACCGGCGGAGCGACTCGAAGCCGACGCACGGGCGGACGGCGATGATGACGAACTGGTCAAGGCGCTGCTGGACGACAACGCCATCGGCACTGCCCAGTCCGGGGCGAACGATCTGCCGGACAACAAGGCCGATGAGGCGATGGATGCCGAGGCCAACGCGCAGGCGCATGCAGCGATCGATGCCGATGCCGATGCCGATGCGCTTGCAGCAGAGCCGGCCGATGATGCCGATCAGCCCATCGCCGCGACGACGGCACCCGCCGCGGACGATGAAGTTGCAGCCCCGCTGGACATGGTGATCGATGACGGCGATGATGCCCAGGCCAAGGACGAGTCGGGCGATGTTCCGCGAGCCCACCGGAAGACGGGAACGAGCGCTCAGGCGCCCGATTCGCTCGCCGATTCGCTCGCCGATTCGCCCGCCGATTCGCCCGCCGACCTGCAGTCCGCACTAGATTCGCTGGGCCGCGGCATCGGCGAGACCCGGATTGCCGCCCAGACCGCCCGCGAACTCAGTCACCAGGCCCGACTGGTGGCTGGCAGCAGTGACGAGCGCATCGCGAACCTGCTGCGGACCATGTCATCGATCAGCGACCGGGTCGGCGGTCTGGATACGAACCTCAAGACGGTCGAGCAGGCGGCATTCCGGGCCAACGTGCTGGCACTCAATGTCGAAGTCGAGGCGGCGCGCGCCGGGGAGTCGGGTCGCAGCCTCGCGCTGATCGGCACCGAGATCAAGACGCTGGCGCAGCAGACCACCGAGGCGGTCACGGCCGTGCGGGAACGTCTGGCCGACACGGCTGCCCATGCCGCCGAAAGCGGCGATCTGGCCGATGGCGTCGGCCGGATCATGGCCGAGCTGGCCGAGACCATCGAAGAACTTGATCGCCAGGCATCGGCCATCGACGAGGCAGCATCCGGTCAGGAGCCGCCATTCGAGACCATCGGCAGTGGCATCGATGCACTGAATACGCAGTTACGCGAGATCGGGGTCGCCGACGCGGCCAGGGTCAGGGCGATCGACGAGCTCGACCGACTGCTGGTCGACCTGCGCGAGCACTGAGCGGCAACTATCCCCTGCGCGGCCGCTCAGCTTGAAACCGACGACAAGCCGCGCGGTAACGGAAACGTCATTTTCTCGAGCACACCGTCCAGTGGCCGCACCCGTTGAACCCCCAGTTCGCGCAACCGTTCGACCAGCTCGGTGACCAATACCTCGGGCGCCGATGCACCGGCAGTGACGCCAACCCGTTGCTTGCCAACCAGCCATGACGGATCGAGTTCGGCTGCCGAACCGATCATGCGCGCCTCGCAACCGAGCTTTTCCGCCACCTCGCGCAGCCGGGTGGAATTCGAACTGGTGGGCGAGCCGATCACCAGCACCAGATCGCAACTGGGTGCCATGAACTTGACCGCGTCCTGGCGGTTCTGCGTGGCATAACAGATGTCCTGCTTCTTGGGCGCCGACACGCCCGGAAAACGCGCCCGCAAGGCGTCGATCACCTCGGAGCAATCGTCCACCGACAAGGTGGTCTGCGTCACGTAGGCGAGTCGATCCGGATCGGCCACCGTCAGCCGCGCCACGTCATCAACATTCTCGACCAGGTAGATACCCGCATCCACCTGACCCATGGTGCCCTCGACCTCGGGATGGCCGGCGTGACCGATCATGACCACCTCCCGGTTGTCACGACGCATTTTCTCGACTTCGGCGTGGACCTTGGTCACCAGCGGGCAGGTCGCATCGAACACGCGCAGCCCGCGACCGCTGGCCTCTGACCGAACCGACTTGGCGACCCCGTGGGCCGAGAAGATCACGGTGGCGCCATCGGGCACTTCGTCCAACTGGTCGACGAACACCGCCCCCTTGGCACGAAGGCTGTTCACGACGTAATCGTTGTGGACGATTTCATGGCGCACATAGATCGGTGCGCCAAACTGTTTGATGGCGCGCTCGACAATTTCGATCGCGCGGTCCACTCCGGCGCAAAAGCCGCGCGGCTGGGCAAGCAATGCTTCCATTCATTCCTCTCGAATTTGCTGATCAACCGATGCCTAGAGCACGCCGATGACCCGAACCTCGAACACCAGATCCTGACCCGCCAGGGGATGATTCAGGTCGACCCAGACCGACTGCTCATCGATCTGCCGGATCACGCCGGCAACCCGCTCCCCACCCTGGCCGTTGATCTCGACCACATCGCCAGGGGCGAAGGGGTCGTCGGTGCCAGCCTGTTCGTCGAACAGTCGACGGCTCAGCCGCTGCACCAGGTCGGGATGGCGTTCGCCATAGGCCGCCGAACCTTCGATGACGAATCGATGGGCCGAGCCTTCGACCAGGCCAAGCAGACAGGCCTCGAGCGGCTCAGCCAGCTGGCCGGCACCCATCTGGATAGTCGCAGGCCGTGAGCCGAAAGTACTAATGACTTCACGGTCCGGCTCACGCAGACTGACGCGGTAATGCAGGGTCAGGTGCGAGGCGGGCCCGACGACAGTGTCGTTCGGCTCCTCTGCGCCGGTCCTGGCTTGATCAACCTGATCGCTCATCGCGCAATGGTAAGGGATGAATGACTGCAATCCATGAGTGGCCCCAGGATCAGCGCCCTCGCGAACGACTGCTCGCGCGGGGCGTTGCCGCCCTTCCCGATGCCGAGCTGTTGGCCATCCTGCTGCGCAATGGCTGCAACGGTCAGAGTGCAGTGGGTCTGGCGCAAGACCTGCTCGTACGCTTTGACGGCCTGCTCGGGCTGACCCGCGCCAGCCGGGCTCATGCCTGCAGCGCTCGCGGCCTCGGCCCGGCCAAATGGGCTACCTTGCAGGCCGCGGTCGAACTCACCCGCCGCACCCTGCTCGCCGAAATCCAGCGCGGCAGCGTGCTGGGCTCCCCGGGCGCCGTTCGGGAATTCCTGGTCATCTGGCTGCGTGATCGTCCCGCCGAATCGTTCGTGGCCTTGTTTCTGGACAACCAGAATCGGCTGATCGCCGCCGAAGAGTTGTTCAATGGCAGCCTGAGCCAGACCGCGGTCTATCCCCGCGAAGTGGTCCGCCGGGCAATCGAACTGAACGCCGGGGCGCTGATTTTTGCGCACAATCATCCGTCCGGCCTGGCCGAGCCCAGCCAGGCCGACCGGCTGCTCACGGATGCGCTCAAGAACGCCCTGGCCCATCTGGAGATCCGGGTGCTCGATCACCTCATCGTGGCCGGCAACCGAACCGTATCCTTCGCCGAACTCGGGCTCCTCTAGCCCTCGTCGACCCTGCTGCCAGCTAACCGCACTGATTTCACAAAACCGCTACCGGCAGCTATAATCATTGATTACCCCGGCGAGGCATCACCCTGGTTTGCCAGGTTTGCATTGCGAACCCAGGTTTGCATTCCGAACCCCAAATAGATTCCGAGCCCCAGAAAAGGATCAAAACATGTCACGCGTCTGTCAGGTGACGGGCAAGGGCCCGATGGTGGGCAACAATGTCTCGCACGCCAACAACAAGAACAAGCGCCGCTTCCTGCCGAACCTGCACAAACGCCGGTTCTGGGTCGAGAGTGAGAACCGCTGGGTTCGGCTGCGGGTATCCAATGCCGCCCTGCGCCTGATCGACAAGAAGGGCATTGACCCGATCCTGGCCGATCTGCGTGCGCGCGGCGACCAGGTCTAACAGACAGCACCGGAGAGAACCATGCGCGAGAAGATCAAGCTCGAATCGACGGCCGGCACCGGTCATTTCTACACGACCACCAAGAACAAACGCACCATGCCCGAGAAGATGGAGATCAAGAAGTATGATCCCGTCGTCCGAAAGCATGTGTCCTACAAGGAAGCCAAGATCAAGTAAGACCGGCTGTCTGCCTGTTACTGCCAGGCAACAAGCAAAAGCAACAAAAAAGACGCAACAAAAAAGACGCAACAAAAAAGGCCCTCACGGGCCTTTTTTGTTGCTGTCGGCGCGCCCCCCGATCAGGCGGCCCGCACCGGCGCGAAACGCTTCATGCGCAACGACAACTCCTGCAGCGCCCGCACCCCACTGGCCTCGGCACGCTCACACCATTGCTGCAGGCCACGCAGCAGATGATCGCCGGAGTGATTGGACCGATCCCAGAGGCTGGTCAACTCGGACCGCATCTCCATGAGCTTGCCCACCCGATCGCTGGCCGCACAAATGGCCGGCAATTCGGCACGCTGGGCGCCCGTCCATTTGGCGGTGTCCAGATGCAACCACTCACGGGCCGACTGCAGCAATTGGGACTGCGGACTGCGGATGGCCTTGAGCCGCGCGGCTTCTTCGGTACAGGCGCGCTTGAGCGCACGGCCATAGTCGGCCATGACCTCGTAGCGCAGCGTGATGACGGCGTGCAAGGTATCGGCATCCACCGTGTCCTTGGCCAGCCCGGCGGAAATCAGGCGCGGCTTGGGCGCCACCCGACGCACGGTCGCCAGGCCGACCATGGCCATCAGCTTGATGTAGAGCCAGCCGATGTCGAACTCGAACCACTTCGAGGACAGCTTCGCCGAGGTCGGATAAGCATGATGGTTGTTGTGCAACTCCTCGCCACCGATCAGGATGCCCCAGGGAACCAGGTTGGTACTGGCATCAACGATGTCGAAGTTGCGGTAGCCCTTGGCATGGCCCAGGCCATTGATGATGCCCGCAGCCGTGATCGGAATCCACAACATCTGCACGGCCCAGATCGCCACGCCGATCACGCCGAACAGCAAGACATTGATGATCATCATCAGGCTCACGCCGATGACCGAATGCCTCGTGTACAGATTGCGCTCGATCCAGTCGTCGGGCACGCCCTTGCCGTACTTCTCGAGGGTTTCGAGATTGCGTGACTCCTCACGATACAGTTCCGAGCCCTCGAGCAAGACCTTCTTCAGGCCGAATACCTTGGGACTGTGCGGATCACCCTCCTGCTCGCATTTGGCGTGATGCTTGCGATGGATGGCGACCCACTCCTTGGTCACCATGCCAGTGGTGAGCCACAACCAGAAGCGGAAAAAGTGCGAGGGAATCGGATGAAGATCCAGAGCGCGGTGGGCTTGCGCACGATGCAGGAAAATCGTTACTGACGCGATGGTGATGTGGGTGAACACCAGGGTCACGACAATGAGTTGCCACCAGGACAAATTGAGCACGCCCTGATCCAGAAAAGCCAGGATCGCTTGAATCAAGATTGGTTACTCCTGTAAATCCAAGCTGAAATGATACCGTTTTCTGCTGGCCCATGCCGCTCTAACTGACCCAAACACCCGACAAACGGACCACATTTCCATCCAATTGTGGGCATAACCCCAATCGCGAATCACCCCGTCGAAGACCGTCACGAACCGTAACACCAGGATGTGGAAAAGAAGGCTGGCAGGCCCTGGATCAGCGCGGCCGTTGCCAGGCGGCCATGAAAAATCCGTCGACCTGGTGCAGATGGGGCCAGAGTCGCGAAAAGCCGGTCGACCCCTCGAGCGGCGCCGTACCGGTGGCCAGATCCACCCTGACAAACCCACCCGTGGCCGCCTGTGCCGATGCCTCGAATGCCTCGGCCAGCTGTTCGTTCTCGGCGCTCAACAGGCTGCAGGTCACGTAGACCAGCCGCCCCCCCGGTTTGACCAGCGGCGCGGCGGCGGCCATGATGGCCTGCTGCAACCCGGTCAGACGCGCCACGCTCTCGGGGCTCTGGCGCCATTTCAGATCCGGATTGCGCCGCAGCGTGCCGGTACCGCTGCATGGCGCATCCACCAGCACCACGTCTGCCAGACCTCGCAGCTTGTGCAAGCGTGCATCGGTCTCGGTTTCGATATACATGGGCTGAACATTGGTAGCACCGGATCGAGCCAGGCGCGGCTTGAGTCTGGCGAGCCGGCGCAGCGACGTGTCGCAGGCGTAGATCTGGCCGGAACTGCGCATCAGGGCCGCCATGGCGAGGGTCTTGCCCCCGGCGCCGGCGCAAAAATCAACCACCGTCTGGCCGCGCCGCACGCCGGCGCGCTGCACGACCCACTGACTGCCCGCATCCTGAACCTCGAACAGACCGTCCTGGAAGGCCTGCAGCCGCTCCAGCGCCGGATGCCCGGCCACTCGCAGCGCGGTCGCCAGATCGCTGGCCGGCAGATCAGCAGGGGGCGCACTGCGGATCTGCTCAGCCGCCAGAATCTCGACCAGCCTGGCGACATCGCTCTTGAGCAGATTGGCACGCAGATCCAGGGCAGCCGGCGCCAGCAAGGCCTGAGCCAGGGCATCGATGCCGTCGGGAATGGTCTGCTCGGACAGCGCCTGATGCAGCCAGTCGGGCAGACTGAAACGGATCGCGAAGGGCAGATTGGCCCGGTCGACCCTGCCTACGTGCTCGAGCCACTCGGCCTCGCCCGGGCGTCGCGACAACAATTGTTCGGACTGATCCTGGTCGGCAATCAAGGCCAGCCGGCGCGCGTTCGGGCCAAAACCACTCTCGGCCAGGTGAGCGTAGAGCCGCCGATTGCGCAGCACCGCGAACAGGCGGCGCGCAATCAGGCTGCGATCCTGCCGACCCAGCCCCTTGTGACGCCGGAAAAACTCGGACATGACCACATCGGCGGGACGCTCGAAGGCCAGTGCCTCGCCCAATACGGCCTCCAGCGCCGCCTCGGCAGCCACCGGCCGTGACTGGCCGTCCCGCCCCTTGCCCTGGCGATTACGCGGCCGGCCATTGCGTCCCTTGAGGGTTGCCGGCCGGCCGGTTTTGCCGCTCCAGACGCCGCCGCCGCCCGATCGGGGATCAGTGGCCATCGGCCGATCCGTGCCATTGCGAAGCGGGATGCGGCCCCTCGGGCTGACTGCCCGGGAGCAGCCGCGTAATACCGTCGTGCAGCCGTACCCGATCCGTCGCCAGCCATCTGACGACGGCCGGATACAGCCGGTGCTCGGCCTGCTGCACCCGGGCCCGCAGACTGTCGGGCGTGTCCTCATCGAGCACCGGCACGACGGCCTGGGCGATGAGCGGGCCGGCATCGAGCTCGGCCGTCACAAAATGCACGCTGGTCCCGTGCACCTTGCAACCCGCCGCCAGGACCTGCTCATGGGTGTGCAGACCAGGGAAGGCGGGTAGCAGGGAGGGATGAATGTTGATCAATCGATCGCGATAATGGTTCACGAAGGGGCCGCCCAGAATTCTCATGAATCCGGCCAGCACCACCAGATCGGGCTGGTGTCGGTCGATTCTGTCCATCAATGCCTGCTCGAAGGCATCGCGCGAACCGAAGACGCGGTGGTCGAGCACCTCGGTATCCAGGTCGAGCGCCTGCGCCGCCGCCAGGCCGGGTGCATCGGGTCGGTTGCTGATCACACACGAGATCCTGGCCGGCCAGCCCTCGGATCGACAGGCCTGAGCGATGCTCACCATGTTCGATCCACGCCCGGAGATCAGGATGACGACCGATTTCATGCGCCGGGAGTGTAGCACCGGCCCTTGCTTGTCGCCGGAATCCCCCAGGCCAAGCCGTATACTTGAACGCTTTGCAATCGCCGCGCCCTGCCCGACCCATGGAGGTCTTTCGCACCCTGCCCCCGCCCGCCGACCGGCGCCCCTGCGCGCTGACGATCGGCAACTTCGACGGCGTGCATCTGGGTCATCAGGCCATTCTCGCCCGTCTGGGCGAACTGAGCGCCGCCCAGGGACTGGCCCGCTGCGTGCTCACCTTCGAGCCCCATCCTCGCGAATTTTTTGCCAGCCGGCAGGGCGACCGTGCGGCCGCAGCGCGCGCCGTGCCGCCCCGGGTGCAGCCCGAGCGCGACAAACTCGAGGCCCTGGCCGCCCATGGCGTGGACCGGGTCTGTATCGCGAACTTCAATGAAAGCCTGGCCTCGACCTCGGCCGATGACTTCATCGAGCAGATCATCCTGAACGGCCTGCAGGCCCGCGAACTATTGGTCGGCGACGACTTCCGGTTCGGTGCGCGCCGAACCGGCGACTATGCCTTGCTCGCAGCGCATGCCCGGTCAGATGGCTTCAATCTGCATCAGGCCGATACCGTGATGCTCGACGGGAGCCGGGTGTCGAGCAGCCGGGTGCGCGATGCACTGGCGGCGGCCGACTTCGCCGCCGTCGAGCGGCTGCTGGGTCGTCGCTACACGATCAGCGGTCATGTCGTGCGCGGTCGGCAACTGGGCCGCGAACTGGGTTTTCCGACGCTGAACCTGCGCCTGCCGTTTCTCAAGCCGGCACTGGCCGGCATTTTCGTGGTGCGGGTGCGCGGCATCATCGACGGCATGGCGATGCCGGCGGTGGCCAGCCTGGGCACCCGCCCGGCCGTCGAACAGGACGGCCGATACCTGCTCGAAGTGCACCTGATCGACTACAGTGGCGACTGTTACGGCAGGCTCGTGCAGGTGGAATTTCTTCAGCGTCTGCGCGACGAAGCCCACTTTCCCTCCCTTGAAGCCCTTTCGCGCCAGATCGCGATCGATACCGACCAGGCGCGCGCCTGGTTCACGCAAGCCGATTGCGTCACAGGACCCACATGAGCAAACCGAAGGCCGCCGACGCGAATCCGTATCGCGCCACCCTGAACATGCCCGACACCGCCTTTCCGATGCGCGGCAATCTCGCGCAACGCGAACCGCAATGGGTGCAGCAATGGCAGGATGACAAGATCTATGAGCGGATTCGCGAGGCATCGGCCGGCCGGCCAGTGTGGTTGTTGCACGATGGTCCGCCCTATGCGAATGGCGCCATCCATACGGGTCACGCGGTCAACAAGATTCTCAAGGACATGATCGTCAAGAGTCGGAACATGGCCGGCTTCGATGCGCGCTATGTGCCGGGCTGGGATTGCCATGGCATGCCCATCGAGATCCAGATCGAGAAGCAATATGGTCGCAATCTGCCGGCCGACGAAGTGCAACGCCGATCGCGAGCCTACGCCACCGAGCAGATCGATAGTCAGCGACGCGACTTCATCCGCCTGGGTGTGCTGGGCGAATGGCACAACCCGTATCTGACCATGAACTACCGCAACGAGGCCGATGAGCTTCGGGTGCTGGGCCGTCTGCTCGACAAGGGATATGTGTATCGCGGTCTCAAACCGGTCAACTGGTGCTTCGACTGCGCCAGTGCGCTGGCCGAGGCCGAAGTGGAATATGCCGACAAGCACGATACGGCCATCGACGTGGCGTTCGCGTTTCTGCGCGACCAGCTGCCCCGCCTCGCCCAGGCATTCGATCTGGATCGATTGCCGATCGAACATGGCTTTGCCGTCATCTGGACGACCACGCCCTGGACGATTCCGTCCAACCAGGCGCTCAATGTGCATCCCGAGTTGCGTTATGCGCTGGTGCAGACCGACTGGCTCGGCCAGCCCACGCTGCTCATCCTGGCCGCCGATCGAGTGGACGCCTGTCTGGCCAACTGGGCATTGAGCGGCACGGTTCTGGCAACCACCTCGGGCGCCGCACTGGCCCACATCGAGTTTGCCCATCCACTCTATGACCGTCGCTCGCCGGTCTACACGGGCGACTACGTGACCATCGAAGCGGGCACCGGCATCGTGCACTCCTCGCCGGCCTATGGCGTGGAAGACTTTCTCTCGTGCAAGGCCAACGGCATGAGCGACGCGCAGATCCTGCAGCCGGTTCTGGGCGACGGGCGCTTTGCCGACTCGCTCGAGTTCTTTGGTGGTCTGAGCATCTGGAAAGCCAACCCGCTGATCGTCGACAAGCTTCGCGAGATGGGCAGGCTGATGCATGCCCAGGCCTATACGCATAGCTACATGCATTGCTGGCGCCACAAGACGCCGGTGATCTACCGCGCCTCTTCGCAGTGGTTTGCCAGCATGGACAAGCGGCCCGCAGACGGCTCGCGCTCGCTGCGTGAGACGGCGCTCGAAGGCATCGAGCGCACCGACTTCTATCCGGCCTGGGGCAAGGCCAGGTTACACGCGATGATTGCGAACCGCCCGGACTGGACCCTGTCGCGACAGCGTCAATGGGGGGTGCCGATGGCCTTCGTGGTCCATCGTGAGACGGGCGAACTGCATCCGCGCAACGGCGAGATCCTGGAAGTGGTCGCGCAACACATCGAGCGAGCCGGCATCGAGGCCTGGCAATCGCTGAGCGTGGCGCAACTGCTCGAGGCAATCGGCGAGCGCGACAACAGTGAATGGGAGAAGAACCGCGACACGCTCGATGTCTGGTTCGATTCCGGATCCACCCATCAGACGGTGCTGCGCGGCTCGCATGCCGGGCAATCGACCTTCCCGGCCGACATGTATCTGGAGGGCAGCGACCAGCACCGCGGCTGGTTCCATTCCTCGCTGCTCACCTCGAGCATGCTCAACGGCTGCCCGCCCTACCGCTCGCTGCTGACCCACGGCTTCGTGGTCGACGGCCAGGGTCGAAAGATGTCCAAGTCACTGGGCAACGGCATCGACCCCCAGGACATCTACAGCAAGCTGGGTGCCGAGATCCTGCGCCTGTGGGTGGCCAGTTCGGATTATTCGGGCGAGCTGCGGCTGTCCCAGGAAATCCTGAACCGGGTGGTCGAGGCCTACCGGCGCATCCGCAACACCTTGCGATTCATGATCGCCAACACCGCCGATTTTGATGCAGATAACGATGCCGTCCCGATCGACCGGATGCTCGACATCGACCGGTATGCGCTGATGATGACGGCCAAGTGGCAGGCGGGCATCGAGACGGATCTGGCCCGCTTCGAATTCCATCCGGTGGTGGCCAAGTTGCAGACCTTCTGCTCGGAGGATCTGGGCGCGTTCTACCTCGATGTGCTCAAGGACCGTCTGTACACCACGGGGCGCGACTCGCTGGCGCGCCGATCCGCGCAAACTGCGCTGCACACCACCCTGCGGGCCATGTTGCGGGTGATGGCACCGATGTTGTCATTCACGGCCGAGGAGGCCTGGCCTTACGTCGAACCCCGACTCGCCCAACAGACCGCCACGATCTTCAGTCAGACCCTGTTGCCATGGGCCGACCTCGCCGCCGACGAAGCGCTGATCCAGCGTTTTGACCTGGTGCGCACGATCCGCGCCGATGTGCTCAAGGAAATCGAGTTGCTGCGAGAGGCCGGCAAGGTCGGCTCGTCATTGCAGGCCAGTGTGCGGATCCGTAGCTCAGGCGAGCGGCATGCAGCGCTGGCCGCTCTCGGTGCTGACCTGAAGTTTCTGCTGATCACCTCATCGGCCGTCCTCGAGCAGGCTGGTGAGGGCGAGGCCGACAGTATCGAGGTCAGCCCCAGCAGCGATACCAAGTGCGAACGATGCTGGCATTACGCGCCCGAGGTCAGTGCGCAGGGTGAACATCCGGGCCTTTGCCAGCGCTGCCAGGTGAATCTGTTCGGTGCGGGCGAGTCGCGATTCCATGTCTGATCCGATCGCTGGCGATCACTCGGCGCATGCGCCGCAGCCCTCCCATTCGCGCGGCATCATGGGCTGGTTGCTGCTCTCGGTGGTGGTGATCCTGATCGACCAGGCGAGCAAATGGGCGGTCCTGCAAACCTTCAGCGAGGGCGAGCGGCTCAATATCGTGCCCAAACTGTTCGATCTGACTCTCTGGTACAACACCGGTGCCGCGTTCAGCTTCCTGGCCAACCATGATGGCTGGCAGCGCTGGTTCTTCACCATCGTGGGCCTGTGTGCATCGGCCTTCATCATTTATCTGTTGCGTCAATCGACCGGCCAGCGCCTGTTCTCCTTCGGGTTGGCCATGATCCTGGGCGGTGCGATCGGCAACGTGATCGATCGCTTTGTGCATGGCAAGGTCGTTGACTTCCTGCTCTTTTACATCGAGCCCTACTTCTTTCCGGCGTTTAATGCAGCCGACAGTGCGATCACCTTGGGCGCCATCTGTCTGATCGTCGATGAATTCCTGCGCTGGCGGCGCTCGCGCCGGATCGTGTCCGGCTGAGCACATGATGCACGCATTGCGGGCGTGCCAACACTGAAGGGGCGACGACTCAATGCCTGAACTCGCTGACAAGCGCATCCTGCTGGGTATCACGGGCGGTGTGGCCGCCTACAAGGCCGCCCTGTTGCTGCGTGAGCTGCAAAGCCGGGGCGCCCGCGTCCAGGTGGTCATGACGGAGGCCGCGACGCATTTTGTCGGCACGGCCACCTTTCAGGCCTTGTCGGGTCAGCCGGTTTATACCGACGCCTGGGATCAACGAGTCGCCAATGGCATGGCCCATATCGAATTGTCCCGGGCCGCCGATCTGCTGCTGATCGTGCCGGCCAGCGCCGACTTCATGGCCAAGATCGCCCATGGTGCCTGTGACGATCTGTTGTCCACGCTGGTGATCGCCAGCAACCGGCCCTGCGCGATGGCGCCGGCGATGAATCGCGAGATGTGGGCCCATCCCGCCACCCGGCGCAATGCGCGCGTCCTGAGCGACGACGGCGTTCGCCTGATCGGGCCCGATTCGGGCGATCAGGCCTGCGGCGAGACCGGCGAGGGTCGGATGATGGAGCCTGAGCAGATCGCCGAAATCGTCACGGCGATGCTCACGCCGCAACGCCTGGCCGGTCGGCGGATCGTCATCACCGCGGGACCCACCTTCGAGCCCATTGATCCGGTGCGCGGCATCACCAATCGCTCCAGTGGCAAGATGGGCTTTGAACTGGCCAGGGCGCTTCTCGCTCGCGGGCGCGCGGGTCGAGTTGATCGCCGGACCTTGCACGCTGTCCACGCCTGTCGGTGTCGTGCGCACCAATGTCGACCATGCCCGGCGCATGCATGAGGCCGTGATGGCGGCCTGCCGCGAGCGGCCCGATGCCTTCGTCGGCGTGGCGGCGGTCGCAGACTGGCACGTGGTGAATCCCAGCGTGCAGAAGATCAAGAAGACCGGCAAAGGCGATGTCCCTACCCTCAGCTTTGCCCAGAATCCCGATATCCTCGCATCGGTCGCGGCACTGGATGATCCGCCCTACTGCGTGGGCTTCGCCGCCGAAAGCGACGATCTGCTGAGCAATGGCCAGGCCAAACGCCAGCGCAAGAACATCCCCCTGCTGGTCGCCAATATCGGACCCGACACCTTCGGTGCCGACGACAACCAATTGCTGATCATTGATGCGAACGGGCACCGACAGACGCCCCGGCTGAGCAAGCGTGAACTGGCGGCCGAACTGGCCGGCGAGATTGCCGATCGGCTGGCAGCGGCCGCAACGGCTGGTCCCACTGGTCCCTCTGGCCAGACCCGCACGACCCACCAGGCCGCCACGACCCGCACAACCCAGCGCGCGAAACCAGTTCGGGGCAGGCAGACATGACCCAGATGATCTCGATCGAACCCGCCGATGGCGACTTCGTGGCCTATATCGATGCGATGGTTGGCCCGCCGCCCGAAGACCCCGAAACCGCGGCCCGCTTGATCTCCGAACAGCTTGCGCTCCGGTCCCGCCATAACATCGCGATCATGAACGGAATGGGCAAGGCTGGCACGCCCGCCTCGGGTCCCACGGCCTCCGGCAGTCCGGATCAGCCCCCGCTCGGCACCGCCTGGGGCAAACTCGGCCAGGCTCAGCCATCGGTCACGGCATTGCCAACGATCAGCGCACTGCGCACGAGCGCATCCGGCCGTGACCTCGGACAGGCTCTCGCGAGTCCCGGCAGTTCGCCCACGGAGATGCTGGGTGAGCTGGTCTCCGCCCTGTCGCGCCTGATGCTGGTCATCGGCATCGTCTGGCTGGGCGCCGCGATCGTGCTGGCCGACCAGATCGCCTGGCTCTCGCCGGTGCCCGGCGTGGTCTTGTTGTTCCTGGGCGTGATGGTCGGCAACATGGCGGGAAACAAGCGCCGATCCGTCCGCACGGCCAAGGCCGGCAGACCCTCTTGAGCAATCGGCACCCTGTCGATCGCCGTCAACCGTGAAGCGCACTCATGCAGATCGACCTGAAAATTCTTGATGAACGCATCCGCACGCAACTGCCGGCCTATGCCACACCGGGCAGTGCGGGTCTGGACCTCAGAGCCTGCCTGGACGCGCCCATCACGCTGGCGCCAGGTCAGACCGAGTTGCTGCCCACCGGCATGGCCATCCACGTGGCAGACCCCGGCCATGCGGCCATCATCCTGCCGCGATCAGGACTCGGTCACAAACACGGCATCGTGCTGGGCAATCTGGTGGGGCTGATCGATTCGGACTACCAGGGGCAACTGTTCGTCTCATGCTGGAACCGCGGCACGCGGGTGTTCACCATAGAGCCCTTCGAGCGGATTGCCCAACTGGTCATCGTGCCGGTCGTGCAGGCACAATTCAGGGTGGTTGAATCGTTCGCATCGAGCGACCGGGGTGCGGGCGGTTTCGGCAGCACCGGGGTCCGGTAAGGCCTGTTGCACGCAGCCAGCGCTCAATGACGCAGGTTGCCGGGTTCCGACGCCGACACTGACACCGCATCCGCACCGCCCCTGGCCAGATCGGCGCGCAAGCCAGAGTCGGCACCCGCGCGCAAGGTCTGCCAGCGCAGGCAGGTCACCCGCAGGAAAGACGCAAAATTACCGAAGTCGCCGCGAAAGGCATGAACTTCATCGTGCAATTTCGCCAGCAACTGGTTGGTGGTCATCGATTCGGCGGCCGCCATTTCGGCCAGCATCTGCCAGAACAGATTCTCCAGTCGGACATTGGTGGTGACGCCATGCAGGCGGAAGGAATGCGTGCGCGATTCATACAGGATCGGATCGGTGTGGGCAAAGATCTGGCACATGCGGGAACCTCCGGGTGAAGTCAGATCTGCCTGGCCTTCATGGCCTTGCCAATGTACTCGGCCTGCCGGATGGCCAGGCTCACGATGGTCAGCGTGGGATTCTCCGCGCCCCCGGTCGTGAACTGACTGCCATCGGAGATGAACAGGTTCGGGATGTCGTGGGTCTGGCCCCACTGATTGCAGACACCATCGCCAGCTTTGCCACTCATCCGGCAGGTGCCCAGATTATGCGTGGACGGATACGGTGGCGTGCGGAATGACCTGACCGCCCCGGCCGCTTCATAGACCGCCTGCCCCTGCCGGTAGGCATGTTCACGCATCGCCACGTCGTTGTCGTGATCATCAAAATGCACATTGACCACGGGCAGACCGTGTTTGTCCTTGACGGCCTGATTGAGGGTGATGCGATTGTTTTCCCGGGGCATGTCTTCGCCGACCAGCCACATGCCGGCCAGATTCGCATAGTTGTCCATGAAGTAGGCGAATTCCTCGCCCCAGCTTCCGGGATCGAGAAAGGCCGCCATGAAGGGCAGGCCCAGCGCCAGCGTCTCCATTTCATAGCCGCCGACAAATCCGCGCTTGGGATTGTGACGACCTTCATCGGTGATGATGCCGGCCATGGTCGTGCCCCGGTAAAAGTGCACGGGTTTGTCGAAGGCCGCATACACCGAGCCGGTCATGTGGCGCATGTAGTTGCGTCCGACCTGGCCCGAGCTGTTGGCCAAGCCATCGGGATATCGGGATGAGGCCGACAGCAACAGCAGGCGGGGCGTTTCGAGCGAATTGCCGGCGACGCAGACCGCTCGCGCTTTCTGGCGCTGCTCCTTGCCGGCGGCATCAAAATACACGACGCCGGTCACCTTGCCACTGTCATTGTGTTCAATGCGGCTCACATGGCATTCGCTGCGGATCTCGGCATTGCCCGTGGCCTCGGCAGCCGGAATCTCGGTATACAGCGTTGACCATTTCGCGCCGGACTTGCAGCCTTGAAAACAGAAGCCCAGTTGCATGCAGCGGCCGCGATCATGGCGGGGCTTGCTGTTGATTGCCATCCGGCCGGTATGACAATCCTGGTAGCCCAGCTTCTTGGCCCCTTCGTACATGATCTTGAAGTTGTTGTTTCCCGGCAGCCCCGGAATGCCGTTGGTGCGGGTCACGCCCATCTTGTCTTCTGCCCTGGCGTAGTAGGGCTCCAGCTCGGCCAGCGTAAGCGGCCAGTCGAGCAGATTCGCGCCGGGCAGCGCACCGTACTCGGACAAGGCCCTGAATTCATGCGCCTGCAGACGCAATGAAGCGCCGGCCCAGTGCGTGGTCGTGCCGCCCACGGTCTTGCAGATCCAGGCCGGCAGACCGGCGAAATCCCTGGCGACCCGCCAGCTGCCGGAGGTCGTGCGTGGATCGGTCCAGGCGAGCTGACTGAACGACTTCCATTCATCATTGATGAAACTGGCCGGTGACTCGCGCCTGCCCGCCTCCAGCGCCACCACCTTGATGCCTTGCTGGGCCAGTTCATTGGTCAACGTGCCCCCGCCTGCGCCGGTGCCGATCACCACCACCACTGAATCATCGTCATGTGTGAAGGTCTTCATCGATTCGCTCCGGTTACAGGAAGGGCGCGGGGCTGGCCGTTGCCGGCGGGTCTGGCAGCCAGGTCAGGTCATTGAAACCACGAGTCAGGTAACCGCCCTTGCCGAAGGCCTCGCCCTCATAACCAAAATGCCGATAGGCCAGCTCGTTGTCATAGAGCGAGGTGATGCAGGAGCCCCGCACCTTGATGAACATCGGCGTGGCGGTCTGCGCCTTGACCACGGCGAGCTGCTGCTCGGGCGTGGCGGCCAGCCAGTCGCCACCGGCCGCCTGATCGAATGCGGCGATGCCGTCCGCAAATGCACGGGCCACGGCCGGATCGGCAGCCGCCTTGTCCAGATCCTTCACGGCCAGCGCATTGATCGCATCGGGCATCTGACGATGCGGGAAGATCACCTGGGTCAGACGCAGCAGAAATTTCGCCTGTCGTTCATCGAGCACCGTCATTTCGGCGGCCCAGACCCGGGAGGGCGCCGCCGTGGCCAGTATCGAACCGGCCGCGATGGTTCCGGTGAGCACGGCCGACCCTGCGAGAAACTCACGCCGACCCAGTGGGGCTGGACGCTCCCGTCCGACCGGCTGCCGTTCAGGATTGGCGTGTGCCGAGGGCGGGGCCAGAGCATGGCTGACTGACTTCATGAGGAGGGTCTCCGTCGTTGATCGGGGCGAATCATTGATAGTGTCCATGGCGGGCAAGCACTTCGATCCGGTATCCATCCGGATCCGTCACGAAAAAGAACCGGGCGAGCAACTGTTCGCCATCCTTGAATGCCTTGATCGGTGTTGGCTCATAGCCCAGGTCGGCAAGCCGCATCCAGCTTGCCTCCAGGTCGGGGACAGCGAACGCGCAATGGCCGTAGCCATCGCCGTGTGTATAGGGTTCGGTCCGCCCGCGATTGAGCGTGAGCTCGATCTCGGCATCACTCTCACGGCCGCGCAGATAGACCAGGGCGAAGTCGGGAAACTCCAGGCGATGCGATTCAGACATGTCGAACCCACGGCTGTAGAACTGGATCGATCGATCCAGATCGAGCACACGGATCATGGTGTGGATCAGTTTGGCCATGACTGGCTTGTCTCCATCGGGTGACCGCTGAGCGGTTCTCACGCAGGCGCGCAAGAACCAGTGTAGGCAAGCTTGGCCTGTTCCGGGTAACAGCGATCTGTGACATCGGCCCGTTTTCACGCCTCAGACACCGATTGCCGCCGGGCCACCGTGCATTTCCGGCCCTCTGGCGCAACGGATTACCATGTATGGTGTGTCGCCGGCCGGCCCATCACCATGATCGGCCAGGCAGTCCGAATGACATTCTGGTCGCACCGAGCGACCGCGCCGCCGGAGCCCGGATGAAAGTCACCGCCATCGATACGATTCACGTCGGTGCATACCCCAACATCACCTTCGTCCAGGTACACACCGATACCGGTCTGGTCGGGCTGGGCGAGACCTTCCGCGGTCCACAGGCGGTCGCCGCCCATGTGCATGAGTCGATCGCGCCATGGTTGATCGGTGCCGACCCGCGACCCGTGGAAGCGCACAGCCACCGCATGCTCAATCCCTATATCGGCTTTGCCTCGAGTGGGGCGGAGACGCGCGCCTCCAGCGCCATCGACATCGCATTGTGGGATTTGCGGGGCAAGGCCTGCGATCAGTCGATCGTGCAGTTGCTGGGAGGCCCGGTGCGCGACCGAATCCGGGTCTATAACACCTGTGCGGGCTACACCTACAACGCCAGGTCTCATGCCGGTCCGGCCGGACGCCGTCTGATTCACAGCGATGGCCGTGAAGCCACGGACGATAGCAAGGCCGGCACCTCATCGACCAATCAGGCGTCCGGCCCCTATGAGGATCAGCTCGCCTTCATGCGACAACCCGCCGAGCTGGCCGCTTCACTGCTCGCGATGGGCATCGACGCCATGAAGATCTGGCCATTCGATGCCCTGGCGCTGCGCGACAACGGCCAGTCGATCACGCGCAGCGAGTTGGCGCGGGGCATCGAGCCGTTCCGGCTGATCCGCCAGGCGCATGGCGACAAGATGGATCTCATGGCCGAGCTGCATTCCCTGTGGAGCCTGCCCGCCGCACTGGAAATCGCGGCAGCGCTCAAGGACCTGGCCATCTTCTGGTTCGAGGATCCGATCCGGATGGTCAATGCCCAGGTGCTGGCCGATTATCGACGCCAGTCCGGCGTGCGGGTCTGTGCGAGCGAAACACTTGCCACCCGTTTTGGCTTTCGAGAGTTGCTCGAGAAAGATGCGCTCGACTATGTCATGATCGATCTGTCCTGGTGCGGCGGCCTGACCGAGGCGGTCAAGATCGCCGCGCTGGCCGACACCTGGCAGCGCCCAATCGCGCCCCATGACTGCACCGGCCCGGTCGTGCTCAATACCTCACTGGCTTTTGCGCTCAGTACGCCGAACGCCATCTTCCAGGAGGTCGTGAGAGCGTATTACACGGGCTGGTATCGCGAACTGGTGACGACGGTGCCGCGGGTCGAGCACGGCTATGCGCTGCCCCTGCCAGGTCCGGGTCACGGCACCGAACTGGCGCCGGGCCTGCTCGAGAGAGCCGATGTCTTGGTGCGACGATCCGGTACGCCTTGATGCCCGGCAACGCCCGAATTGCCCTGACCTGCCGGCTCAAGCAGAATGCGGCAATATCACGCCAATGAATTTGTTTGAACGGGGAGACGCGCGATGGGTGCCGCATTGATTGATTCCACCGCCAGCGAGCGAGCCAGCCGGCTGGCCGACGCGGACATTGCGGCGTATCACCGGGACGGTTACCTGATTCCGCGGTATCGACTGCCCGAACACCGGGTCAATCACCTCAGAGGCATTCTGGACGAGTTGATTCGCAACAATCCGGGCGTGCGCCCTGAAAAACTGGTATCGGCCCACATCGAGGGGCGCAATGCGGAAGGGGTGGTCGGTCACCGGGCATTTCTCGACCTGGCCATGGAGCCGGCGATTCTCGACATGGTCGAGCAGGTCATCGGGCCGGATATCCTGCTCTGGGGCTGTCATGTGTTCTGCAAGCCGGCCGGCGACGGACTGGAAACGCCGTTCCACCAGGACGGCCATTACTGGCCGATCCGCCCGCTGGCAACCTGTACCGTCTGGGTCGCTCTGGACCCATCGACCCGCGAGAATGGCTGTCTGCAGGTGGTGCCTGGATCGCACCGCGATCAGCTCCTGTGGCCTCACCTGCATGAGGATCGTGACGATCTGGTGCTCACGCAGCGGGCGGCGGCCGATTCATTCGATGCAGCCACTGTCGTGAGTCTGGAACTCGAGCCGGGGCAGATGTCGATGCATGATGTGTACATGATTCACGGCGCCGAGCCGAATCGGTCGACCCAGCGGCGCTGCGGCGTGGCCTTGCGCTACATGCCCGGCACCTCGGTGCTCGAGCGTAACCTCAACCCGGCCGACGGTCAGACGGGCATCCCGGTGCAGTGGGCGTCACGTCCGTTGTGGCTGTTGCGCGGACGGGACCAGACTGGCCGCAATGATTTTGTTGCCGGACATCCTGCCGGCCGACGCGGCGATACGAACTGACCTGGATCTTGCCCGAATGACCCTTCCCAACCCGCCAGTGCCTGGCGACGAGCCAGGCGCTGACGAGCGCCCGCCGATGACGCACGCCAGCGCTGACAATCCGTTGCCAGCGCCGACCCCGCCGGATGATCCTCAGCCACCGGATGCAATGCCGGAGCCGGCGATGACGCTGGAGCCGGCTCCGTCAGTATCTGCGACCGACGTTGCCACCACCGATTCTTCCATACCGACGCCATCCGCGCCGGATGCCGGCGAGCGGCGTGCCGCCCGCCCCTCGATCGCCGATCTGTCGCCAGCCGACTGCGCTGCCGCGCTGGCATCACGCTTTCCCGCGCTGTTTGCCGCAACGCCGCCGCTGCCGGTCAAGCTGCGCATCCATGTCGATATCCAGCATCGCGCCCCCAACGTGTTCACGCGCAAGTCGCTGTCGACATTTCTGCACCGATACACCACGAGCACCGCCTACCTGCGTGCGCTCGCCGCATCGTCCCAGCGCTTCGACCTGGACGGACAGGCCGTTGGCGAGGTCTCTGCCGAACATCGGGAAGCCGCGGGCACCGAAGTCGCGCGCCGCCGCGCGATCGTGCGGGCCCGTCAGCAGGCGGGTCAACAGGCCGGACCCGGGGTGAATCGGCCCGCTGGTGGCGACGCGACGGGCACGCCGGCCGGCGATCAGCCGCGTTCGCGCAATCGCCGACGCCATCGCGGCCGACCCAAGGGCGATTCGCCGACCGGCCTGTCATCCACTGCTCATCCGGGTCAGGCGACGACTGCCGCCCCGGGCGATGCGCCCAGCCAGACCGTCGCGCCCGGCATGGATCAGGCAGCGGACCAGCAGTCCCTCCCGCCATCACCAACTGGGCCGGATCGCGGTCCGGATCAACGCCCCGCGTCTGCCGCGGACCCACGACGGCCATCGCCGCATCCGCGACCGAAGTCGCCGCGTCGCCCGCCACGACCCACTCAGACCGATGCGGAGCGCACATCAGGCCAGGCCCCGGGGACCAAACCGTCGCACGGCAAACCGCGACCACATCGCCCGCCCGGTCCGGCGGGCGAGTTCTCGGCGGGCAAATCGGCCAGGCCCGGTGAGCGGCCCGGTCCGACCAGGTCGGGTCCGGGCAGTTCAGGGCCGGGCAGGCGCCCGGATCGCCAGGATGGCCGACGTCATCCGGCCTCGCCGGCATCCCATCCGCGCCAGGAGGAATCGACGCGTTTTCTCGATCCGGCCAGCCGGGAACGTCAGGCCTTGCTCAGAGCCTTCGAGAGCTCGCCACTGTCGAAGGCGAACTTCTGCGCGCTCAAGGGCATTGCCGAGTCGGCGCTGGACGAGCAGATCGCACTGGCCCGCAAGGAACGCGCCAGTCGATGATCTGAGGGCAGCGGGCGTCGCGACTCGTGCCTTGCGCACCCTGCCCTCGAGGCTGACCGGCCGGATCAGGCCTTGACCGAACCCGCCGTCAGGCCGCCCACCATGTAGCGTTTGAACGCGTAATAGACAGCGGCCGGCGGCAGGGCGTAGATCACGCCGGTGGCCATGAGCAACTCCCACGGGGAATCATCGGCCGACAGAAACAGGCCAAGCGCCACCGACAAGGGCAGTTCGCGCTCATTGGACATCAGCAGGAAAGCGTACAGGTATTCGTTCCAGGCGAGCAGCACGGCATAGATGCCGATCACGACGATCGCCGGGGTAATGAGCGGCAGATACACCAGACGGAACAACTGGAAGCGCGGAGGCGCCATCCATGATGGCCGCTTCGTCCAGCTCCATCGGCAACTTGTCACTGGCCTGCTTGAGCACCCAGATCGCATACGGCGTCGCGAGCGTCGTCATCGCGAGGATCATCGACAGCCGGGTATTCGAGCAGGCTCGTAGTTGGCCATCGCCTTGTACATGGGCACGGCCAGGAAGGCCGCGGGAATGAAGTAGGTGAACAGGCCGCGTTCATCAGCCAGCGCCCACCCGTGACGCGCAACCGGCTGATCGCGAAGGCGGCCAGAGTCGGCAATGAACAGTGTCAGCGCGCCGACCGAGAACGCAATGAGGTGCTCGACCAGAGCTGGCTCCAGAAGTACTCGAGATAATGATGCTGCTGGTGGAACACCATCCGGAAATTCTGCAGCGTCGGGTCATCGGGCCAGAGCCGGCCGTTCATCGCGCTGTCCTTGCTCGAGATCGCGAACAGGACCATGTGATAGATCGGCATCATTGTCCAGAGGAACACCGGAATGCCGACCAGCAACAGGCCGGCCTCGGTCAGCAGGACACGCGGGGTCGAACCAGCGCTGACCCGCTCAGCCAGGGTCGCGCTCGGACTGTCTGTGCGGCTCATGGTTTGCTCGTCGCCCGCGACCGACAGTCGCCGGACCATGAAATAGACCAGGGCAGCACAAAGGGCATCGCGAATACGACCGTCGCCATCGACAATTCGATCTGTCGAGCCGCAGATATCGGATACCGAGTGTCGCGAGCACATGCGTCAGATCGGCAGGGCCGCCGCCGGTCAGCAGGTAAACGCTGTTGAAGTCGCCCAGCGTCCAGATCATCGAGAGCAACGTGCAGGTCAGGTAGAGCTGCTTCATCGACGGCCAGGTGATGTGCTGGAACTGCTGGCGGCCGGTGGCGCCGTCGACAGCGGCCGCCTCGTACATATCCCTGGGATCGCGAGCCGTCCCGACAGCAGGATCAGCGTCCAGAACGGCAACGACTTCCAGATGTGCACGAGCATCGACATGCCGAATGCGACGGTCGGGTCATTGAGCCAGTTCGGACCGTCGAGCCTGCGTCAGGCGGAAGATCAGCGAATTGACGACCCCCCATTCGGAGTTGAACATGAACCGGAAGGACAGAATCGTCGGAATCGAAGGGACCGCCCATGGCAGGATGAAGAGCACGGCCAGGACCTTGATCCACCAGCGCTCCTTCATGAAGAAGCCCGACAGGCCGAGCGCGATCGTCATCTTCAGGTTGATCGCAACGATCAGGAAGATCAGCGTGTTGAAGACCGACCGGTGAAGATCGGATCGGCGAGCAACTGCGGTAGTTGGCCGGGTCGTGGGCGAGCCAGAAACCGTAGCTGACCGGATAGACGACGAATACGGCGAAGATCAGGACGAACGGAATCACCATCAAAAGCCCGACGGTGTTCCATTCGGCCGGCCGACACGGCCCGACCGGCGCGCGGCGCGTCGGGGTCCGGCGGGCGTTGCCCGATGCCGGCCGGTCGGCGCGCCCGGTGCCGAAGCGGAAGCCGACGCGGAAGCCGACGTGGAAGTCGGCGCCATCGGTGAAGCGCGCGCGACCGATGCGTCCGTCATCGTGCCACGATCACAGCTTGCCGGCGACGCTCTTCACCCGGGCGATCAGCTCGTCAGCCGCCTTTTCGGGCGCGACCTTCTCGGTGACGATCCGGCTCATGGCCTTGGCCCAGACGTTCTCGTTGTTCAACTCGGTGAAATGGAAGTTCGCAATGAACGGGAACACGCCGGTGCCGGCACGGAACTGCTCGCGAGACCACCTTGCGATGCGGATCCTTGCCGCCGACCCAGAACTCCCGATCGGCTCCGAACTTGGTCGTTGGGTACCAGCGGCCGAGCGCGCCTTCGGTAAACGGCGTGAGACTCGCGTCTTCCATCATGAAGGCCATGAATTCGCGTCGCCCGCTTCTCGTTCTTCGCGCCCTTGAAGATGACGGCCGTCTTGATCGCGGCGAGGTAGTTCATCGGCTTGCCATCGGGCTTGTTCGGCCACTTCAACCGTCGCGATCAGATCCTCGTAGTTCTTCTTCGCCGTAGCGCGCTGGTCGGCGGTGAGCGCGGCGTTGTTCGAGTCGTCGAGCCACTTCGCCGGGATCGAGATCGTCGCGTTGTGGGTGCCGACCGTCGTCTTGTTGTGGAAGTTGACATTGTTGTCCGGATCCTTCCAGCTGGTCGACGACGGTGGCGTGCAACCGCGGGTCAACAGGCCGGTGTAATCCTTGAGTGCGCTGACCAGCCCGCCTTGTACTTCGGCTCGTCGAGGACGACCTTGCCGTCGTCGTCGACGAGCTTGCACGTTGTAGGCCAGCATGAACTGATGGAAGCTGTAGAAGCTGTCGGTGCCGAATCCACGCCCATCGGGTTGCCGACGCCGTAGACTCCGCTTGCCCGTCGCCTTCCGCGCGGCCGGCTGGACCTTGTCGCACCAGAAATTCCAGAAGCCCTTCCAGTCCTTGGGAATGTCGCTGGCCTTGAAGCCGGCCTCGGCGAGCATGTCTTTCCAGTAGTTGATGTGCATCGTCTGCTGATAGACCGGAAACGCGTAATAGCGCTTCTTGCCATCGGGCCCTGCCAGGTAGGTGGTCGAAATGGTGTTCGCGCAGGAAACGGTCCCTTGTTCGGTTCGATCACGTCGGACACATCGACCAGCTTGCCCTCCCGTGCCCACTTGCCGGTGGCCTGGAAATCGTAGGTCATGCCGAATGAAAAATCGGGCACATTGCCAGCGTCCAGCGCGGCAACCGACTTGGACATGACGTCCTGTACGGCATATTTGGACAACTCGACCGTCACGCCGGTTTTTTTCTCGAAGCGGCTGATCATGGTGTCGAGCGCGGAATCTTCGGCCGGATAAAAGCCCTTCGTGAACCAGACGGTCAGCGTTTCGGCACTGGCCGACGAAACGCTCAAGGTCATCACGGCGCTGGCCACGGCGCTCATGACGAGTGGGGAGGAACGCATAAGACTGTCTCCTGAATTGTTGTCAAAGACCACACAAACGGGCGGTGGACCCGCAGGTACCTCGGGAACCGGATGCTGCCGTCGACTGGCCCGCGGCGACGGATAGTCTGGCGCTGCGGCGCGGGACTCGTGAGGGGATGTTACTAAATTCGGCGCTGCCGTGCGGACGGCGGTGGGTCGGCCGTGAATGCGCTGGTACGTCCATGGGTCGGCTCGCCGCCGTGCGGACATTCCGGTGCGCGGATATGCATCTGATGCCAGAAATTCAGCCCCAAGGCGTGGATCATCGCAAATGAGTACCAGTCCGGAGAAAATGAGTATCGACATGACTCAGGGGCTTGGCCAAACTGCCGCAAGACAGTGGCCACCAGGCCACTGCCCAACCAGTCGGAGTAGGAATGCCGATCACTCGACACCCCCTCCACAGATCCGTGCGAGCGGGATTACCGCACACGGCTCCTGCCTCGGGTCGTGACGCTCAGACGCTGGTTGGGGTAAGGGTGACAGATGCGAGGAGAAGGTAGCCAGTGATGGATCAGCCGGTACATTCGACGCCACGTCACGAAGCCCGTTTGGCTGCGGCGGCACATCGTGCGGTGCCAAAGCCGGGCGACCTGATGACGGAATGTTCTCAGGCGGGCCCCGTTCATCGGCACGCCGTAGTAGCGCGTGTGCCCGATGACCACGGCGCGCAGGTAACGGCCCTGCTCGCCGATGGGCACGTGCATGCGTCGTCTGAGTTCGACCTTGAGCGCTGCGAGCTTGCCCCGCAGTCGTTTCGCACTGGTGAGCCGCAGCACGATGAACTTCCCCTGTCGCGTCTTGCCGCAGCAATGCGTGAAGCCAAGGAAGTCGAACGTTTGCGGCTTGCCCTTTCCTCGACGCGCGATGTTGCCTCGGGCAAATGGCCCGAACTCGATCAGTCGCGTCTTCTCGGGGTGCAGCTTCAGCCCGAACTCCTGCAGCCGTGCCTTCACGTCGCGCGCAAAGCGCTCGGCGTCGTCACGGAACCGGAAGCCGGCAACCCAATCATCGGCGTAACGCACGACGATCACGTCACCTCGGGCATGGCGAGCCCGCCACTGTTTCACCCACTGATCGAACACGTAGTGCAGGTAGATGTTGGCCAGCAGCGGACTGATGCTGCCGCCTTGCACCGTTCCCAACTCACTGTGCTCGAGCCGTCCCTCTTGCAGCACGCCCGCGTGCAGCCACTTCTTGATCAGCCGCACCACGCGCGCATCGGCAACCCGGTGCTCGATGAACCGTATCAGCCAGTCGTGATCGATCGTGTCGAAGAACTTGCTGATGTCCGCATCGAGAATCCAGTTCACATATCTGCTGCCCATCCCCACCACCACGGCATCGAGCGCATCGTGTGCGCTTTTGCCGGGCCGAAAGCCGTAGCTGAACCCGATGAAGTCCTGCTCGTAGATCGCGTTGAGCACATCGACCGTGGCGCGTTGGACCAGTTTGTCCTCCAGCGCCGGCACGCCCAGCGGGCGTTGGCTCCCGTCGGGCTTGTCGATGTACACACGCCGCACAGGCTGGGGCCGGTAGCCCCCTCGGGCGAGCCGATCGGACAGATCCACAAGCCTTGCTTCCAGATCGAGCCCGTACGACTGCCACGTCTGGCCGTCCACGCCGGGCGCCGCATCGCGCCTGAGCGCGTGATATGCCGCGCGCAGTCGGTCGGTTTGGTAGATGTGGTGCATCAGCGAGGTGAACTTCGCATCGCGTCTGCCTTTTGCCGTCTGACGTATGCCGTTGAGCGCCGTTCCCATGTCATAGACCCGCATCGATCTGCGGGACATGCGCGCTGCAACCGCATTGCCCTTGGCCTGCCGCCTTCCCTCCACCGCCTCCGCCGCCGCGGGAACTTCCCCCGCCGCTTTGTTCGGCAGTTTCTGCGGTACTACGCAGCAGTCCGACTTCCCGCCCCGATTGCTCATCGTCGTGCGCCCACAGGCTTCACGATGCGCTCTGCGCACTTGCCCGCCTCCCGGCGGAGCGCAGAAGGTGACGGGATCTCCCGGTTCCCGAACAAGGTGCATCCGTGCGTGCACGGGGTCTCTGACCGCGCGGGGTCCAGCGCTGCCTCGCCTATGCGGCAGCGCCAGTGTGGCCTTCGGCATGTCTCCACGGCCTCGGCACCCCGGACCACCCACGCCTTGCGGCATGGGGCATATATTTCGCGGCTCAATACCCGGCCCACACGTACCCCTGTCAACGCTTCGCCTACACCCTCACGGATGCACTCGCATGACTCGGGGCCGTCGTGGCTGGCTAAACCTTCAACGTATGAAACTTCCATTCACAACACCTTGCCGGTTTTGACCGGCGCACGGAGACACACGCGATGAAACGCCTGATGACAGCCGGCCTGACACTCGCCCTTGCCGGCACCACCGCTGCCACCGCCCAAGCGCAGACCGACCTCGTGATTGCGACGGTCAACAATGGGCACATGATCGAGATGCAGAAACTCTCGCCTCATTTTGAGAAGGCCAATCCGGACATCAAACTCAAATGGGTGGTGCTCGAGGAAGGCGTGCTGCGCCAGCGGGTGACCACCGACATCGCCACCAAGGGCGGCCAGTTCGACGTGATGACGATCGGCATGTATGAAACGCCGATCTGGGGCAAGCAGGGCTGGCTCAGGGAAATCAAGACCGATGCCACCTATGACATCGACGACATGCTGCCGGCTATTCGCAACGGCCTGTCGGTGGAGGGCAAGCTGTATGCGGCGCCCTTCTACGGCGAGAGCTCGATGCTCATGTACCGCAAGGATCTGGCCGACAAGGCCGGGATCAAGATTGCGGAACGGCCGACCTGGAATGACGTGCTGGCTTACGCGGCCAAGGTCCACGACCCGGCCAACGGCCTGTATGGCATGTGCCTGCGTGGCAAACCCGGCTGGGGCGACAACATGGCCTTCCTGAGCACCCTGGTCAATACCTTCGGTGGCCAGTGGTTCGACATGAACTGGAAGCCGCAGCTCGATTCCAAGCCCTGGAAGGACGCCGTCAACTTCTATGTGAAGATGCTCAACGACTACGGCCCGCCCGGCGCCTCAGCGAACAGCTTCAACGAGAATCTCGCGCTGTTCAACGAAGGCAAGTGTGGCGCCTGGGTTGATGCAACCATCGCCGCGTCGTTCATCGCGGACCCCAAGCAGTCGAAGGTGGCCGACAAGGTGGCGTTTGCCCAGGCACCCGTGGGCGTGACACCCAAGGGAGCCAACTGGCTGTGGGCCTGGGCACTGGGCATTCCCGCCAGTTCAACCAAGGTCGAAGCTGCGGAGAAGTTCGTGCTCTGGGCAACGTCCAAAGACTACATCTCGCTGGTGGCCAAGGAAAACGGCTGGGGTGCCGTACCCACCGGCACGCGCAAATCGACCTATGCATCGCCTGATTTCCAGAAGGCGGCCGTGTTCGCTACCGCCGAAAAGATGGCCATCGATTCGGCCAATCCCAACGACAGCACGCTGCCCAAGAGTCCGTATGTCGGCGTGCAGTTCGCGGCGATTCCCGAGTTTCAGGCGATCGGCCTGAACGTGGGTCAGCAGATGAGTGCCGCACTGGCCAACAAGGTTCCGGTGGACAAGGCGCTGGAGACCGCCCAGACGGCCACCGAGCGGACCATGCGCCGCGCCGGTTATCTGAAATAGGACGCAGCCGCCATGAACCGCCTCGTTCCCCGGCTGTTGATGAGCCCTGCGGTAGCAGCCCTGCTGGTCTGGATGCTGTTGCCGCTGGGTATGACCATCTGGTTCTCGGTGGTCAACTACAACCTGCTGCAGCCAGGCGAACGACCCTTTGTCGGGCTGGAGAACTTCCAGTACTTCATCACCGACCCCGACTTCTGGCCGTCGGTCGGCAACACGCTGTTGCTGATCGGCAGCGTCATCCTCATCACCGTGGTGCTGGGGGTGTTGCTGGCGCTGCTGATCAACGAACCGTTTTTCGGTCGGGGGATCGTCCGGGTGCTGCTGATTTCACCGTTCTTCGTCATGCCCACGGTGAATGCGCTGCTCTGGAAGCACATGATGATGAATCCGATCTATGGCGTGCTGGCCAGCGTCTGGAATTTTTTCGGGGCCACGCCGATCGACTGGATGAGCGACCTGCCACTGTTCTCGGTGATCATCATGGTGTCCTGGCAGTGGCTGCCATTTGCCTGCCTGATCTTCATCACGTCTCTGCAGTCGCTGGATCATGAACAGATGGAAGCGGCCCGCATGGATGGGGCCAATGCCTTGCAGCGCCTGCGTTACCTGATCGTTCCCCATCTGGCGCGACCGATGGCCGTGGTCATCATGATCGAGATGATCTTCCTGCTGAGCATCTTCGCCGAAATTGCCATTACCACCGGCGGCGGGCCTGGCAATGCCAGCACCAACCTGACCTATCTGGTCTATAAGCAATCATTGCTCAATTTCGATGTGGGCGTTGCCTCCGCGGGCGCATTGTTCGCGATCGTGTTCGCCAATATCGTGGCGATCTTTCTGATCAGGATCGTCGGGAAGAACCTTGATTGATTCGGCCTGCCCGATCACCTGGCGCGTGTCGGTTTGTGCGCGCCCGGGTGGCCGGTCTGGTTCGCCTCAGCACTGCCAGAGGAATCGAACAGATGAATGAGAACACCTGGTTGACCGCGTTGCGGGCGATAGGATCATGGCTCGTGGCTTTGATCATCTTCTTTCCGCTGGGCTGGTTGTTCCTGACCGCCTTCAAGACCGAACTGCAGGCGATCGCTGTTCCGCCGCTGCTGTTCTTCGAACCAACGCTGGAAAACTTCACCGAAGTGCAGAGCCGCAGCAATTATCTGCTGTTCGCCCGCAATTCGATCATCACCAGCGTCGGCTCGACCCTGCTCGGCCTGGCCATTGCAGTGCCGGCGGCCTACTCGATGGCGTTTTTCCGAACCCGGGCCACCCGCGACATCCTGATGTGGATGCTGTCCACCAAGATGATGCCGGCGGTCGGCGCCCTCATCCCTATCTATGTGATCGCCCAGACCGCGGGCATGCTCGACACCCTGCCCACGCTGACGATCGTGTTCATGTTGTCGAACCTGCCGATCATGGTCTGGATGCTCTATTCGGTCTACAAGGATATTCCGCCCGAGATTCTCGAAGCGGCCCGCATGGATGGCGCAACGATCTGGAGCGAGTTCCGCCGCGTGGTGCTGCCATTGTCGGTCGGCGGGATCGCGTCCACCGGCCTGCTCTGCCTGGTGCTGAGCTGGAACGAGGCATTCTGGGCGCTGAACCTGACCTCCGCGAATGCCGGCACCCTGGTGTCGCTGATCGCCTCGTATTCAAGCCCTGAGGGCCTGTTCTGGGCCAAGCTGTCGGCCGCCTCGTTACTGGCGATCGCACCCATCGTCGTGTTTGGATGGTTCAGCCAGAAACAACTCGTCCAGGGCCTGACCTTCGGCGCGGTCAAGTGAATCGGCCAGCCGTTTCACGCGACCAGACCCGCCGCCCAAGCCACCGCAACTGACCGTCATCGGAGCCACCACTCATGGCCTATCTCGAACTGGATGGAATCCGCAAGAGCTTCGGCTCGGTGGATGTGATTCGCGGCGTGAATCTCGCCATTGAAAAGGGCGAATTCATCGTCTTCGTCGGCCCCTCGGGCTGCGGCAAATCGACGCTGTTGCGCCTGATCGCCGGTCTGGAGACCATCTCGGCCGGCAAACTCACCCTGGACGGGCGGGACATCACCCAGGTGTCGTCGGGCAAACGCGACCTGGCGATGGTGTTCCAGAGTTATGCCCTGTATCCGCATATGACCGTGTTCGACAATATGTCGTTCGCGCTGAAGCTGGCGGGCGTGGACCGCGGCGAGATTCAGCGCAAGGTGGATCTGGCGGCCAGAACACTCGATCTGACCCGTTACCTGGACCGCACGCCCAAGGAGTTGTCGGGCGGTCAGCGTCAACGGGTGGCGATCGGCAGGGCCATCGTGCGTGATCCGAAGGCGTTTCTGTTCGACGAGCCGCTGTCCAACCTCGATGCAGCCTTGCGCGGCAGCACGCGGGTGGAAATTCTGAAGCTGCATCGATCGTTGCAGGCGACCACGATCTATGTAACCCATGATCAGGTCGAAGCCATGACACTGGCCGACCGGGTGGTGGTGCTCAAGGATGGATTGATCGAACAGGTCGGCACGCCACTGGAACTCTACGACCGTCCCGCCAACCGCTTCGTCGCCCAGTTCATCGGCATGCCGTCGATGAATCTGGTCCAAGCCAGCGCCGTCCCGGCGTTTGCCGCGCAGACCGGCGGACGTCTGCCGGCCGACGGTTACCTGGGCGTGCGACCCGAAGGGCTGCAAGTCCGATCGGATGCCGCGCCGGGCGCCGGCCCCTCGGTGCCGGGTCGGGTTGACCTGATCGAGGCGCTGGGTGCCGACACCCTGATCCATGTCGACGTGGGCGGCGTTCCGCTGATCGCCCGGCAGAATGAACGCACGCCGCTGCAGGCCGGCGACGCGGTCAAGGTGACGATCGACTCGCAGTTGGTTCATCTGTTCGATCGGAGCGGGCAGGCGATCGGCTCGAACCTGGCGACGGCCGCCCGATGAAGCCGGCGATCGACCCCGTTGCCGATGCGGTACTGACCGAGGCGGCCGGCCAGTCCCGTCGATTGATCCTGCACCTTGGCCTGGGTGCATTTCATCGGGCCCATCAGGCCGTCTACCTGCAACGCCTGCTGGCGCAGGGCGATCGTTCTTGGGCGATCATCGGCGCCAATATCCGCCCCGATGCACCGCAGGTTCTGGAAGCCTTGCGCACCCAGCACGGTCAATACACCCTCGAAACCGTCTCGCCAGAGGGCGTCACGACCTATGAACGCATCACGGCCATCGCGGCCGTGCTGCCCTGGCAGGACAACTTTACGGCACTGACGGCCGTCGGCTCGGCCGCGCTCACGCGCATCATCTCCTTTACCGTCACCGAAGCCGGTTATTACCTCGCGCCCGATGACAGCCTGGACTGGAGCAGCCCGGCGTTGCTGCGCGATCTGGAACGTGCCCGCGCACCCCAGGCCGGACCCGCAGTGCCGACGCCAGCCACGGGCGAAGCGGGTGCCACCATCTACGGCGCGCTGCAACTGATTCTGCGCGCACGGATGCTGGCCGATGCCGGCCCGGTCACGCTGCTGAACTGCGACAACCTGCGCCACAACGGCACCCGGCTGCGCGCCGGCTTGCTCGAGTTCGTGGATCGCACCGGCGATATGGCCCTGTCGACATGGATCCGCTCGAACACCACCTGCCCGTGCGCGATGGTCGATCGGATCACGCCACGGCCGCCACCAGCCCTGCGTCAACGTGTCCTCGAGGCGACCGGTGTTGACGATCCGGTGCCGGTCACGGCCGAGAGCTTTATCCAGTGGGTGATCGAAGATGACTTTGCAGCGGGCCGCCCCGCCTGGGAGCGTGTCGACGTGACTCTCGTGCAGTCAGTGGCGCCCTATGAAGAAGCCAAGATCCGCATCCTGAATGCGAGCCACAGTTGCATCGCCTGGGCCGGTACCCTGGTGGGCATGACCTACATTCATGAGGGCACGCGGGACCCGGCGATCCGGCAGATGGCTTTTGACTACGTCACCGACGATGTCATGCCGTGTCTGGACCGTCCGCAGTCACCCAGTCCGATCGATCTGGCCCGCTATCGGGATGTTGTGCTCGACCGATTCGGCAACGAGGCGATCCGCGACACCAATCAGCGGGTCGCGATGGACGGCTTTGCCAAGATCGCCGGCTTTCTTGCCCCTACGATTCGCGAGCGACTGGCGCGCGGCGAATCAATCGTCAGTTCATCGCTCGTACCAGCCCTGTTCCTGAGCTTTCTGCAGCGCTGGCATGTTCAGACCCTGCCATATGAATACGCCGACCAGAGCATGGATCCGCAGGTCGCGCACGGGATCTGCGCGGCTGATGACCCGATTGCCGCCTTTTGTGCCGACCCTGGGCTTTGGGGTGACCTGGTCGCCTCACCCGCCCTGGTCGCGGCGATCCGCGCGGCCCATGCCCGGGTTGAAGCCTTTCTGGCAACCCGCAACCGGAAGACACCCGCATGAGCAGCCACAACAATCAGTCTGATGCCGCTCCGGCGACCGACAACACCCCGAGCCGTCATGTGTTGCTGACTGGCGCCGGTGGCGGCATAGGGCTCGCCGTCGCCGCCGCCTTCGTGCGCGCCGGCGCACGCTGCACGATCAATGATCGCCCTGCGGCACCGTCCGCCGACCTGGCTCGATTGATGCAGCAGCATCCGGATGCGGTGCAGTACATTGCCGGCGATCTCACCGAATCCGGGTTCCCCGGCGAGCTCACGGCCAGCGCTCAGCGCCGCCATGGCGCCATCCATACCTTGTTCAACAATGCGGCTGTATTCGAACTCGCCCCGCTGCTGGATGCGGACGAGGCGTCCTTCGACCGGCTGTTCACCGTGAACGTCAAGGCCATGTTTTTCACCATGCAGGCGGTGTTGCGATCCATGGTGGCGGCCCGAACGACCGACGCGGCTGTCATCAACATGGCGTCCCAGGCCGGTCGGCGCGGCGAGGCACTGGTGGCCCATTACTGCGCCACCAAGGCGGCCGTCATCAGTTACACCCAGAGTGCGGCGCTGGCCATGGCCCCGCACGGCATCCGGGTCAATGCGATCGCCCCCGGGGTGGTCGATACCCCGATGTGGGACGAAGTGGACCGCCAGTTTGCCCGGGCCGAAGGGCTGGCCGTGGGTGAGAAAAAGCGGGCGGTCGGCCTGGCGGTGCCGCTGGGCCGAATGGGTCAGCCCGATGACATTGCGGGCGCCGCACTGTTTCTGGCCAGCGATGCAGCCCGCTACATCACGGCTCAAACCCTGAATGTCGACGGCGGCAATGTGATGAGCTAAGCTGGCAGTGACATGAGCAAAACGCCCGAGTCACGCGCCCTGCCACGCCGTCGCCAGCCCGAACAGGAACGGGACTACGTCCGGTCCCCGGCGCTCGGCTATGATCCGCCCGAGCATGCGGGCTTCGTGCGTTGCCTGGAACATGGTTTTCCCAGCCCGCTGGTCCGCTGGCATTTCCATGAAGAATACGAACTGCACCTGATCACCGAGTCGTCGGGCAAGGCCTTCGTGGGCGACTGGATCGGACCGTTTCGTCCCGGACACCTGGTCCTTTGCGGCCCCCGCCTGCCTCACAACTGGATCTCCCTGGATGCGCCGTCCACCGGCGTCGACGGCCGCGACCGGGTCATCCAGTTTCAACATGATCCCATTGCGCAGGCGGCTGAGCATATCCCCGAGTTGCAAGAGGTGATCCCCCTGCTCGATCGATCCCAGCACGGCATCGAATTTTTCGGTCTCTCGGATCTGACCGCCAGCCTCTGGACGGCTATCCGTCATGCCCGTGGCCTGCAAAGGGCGGGCCTGTTCTTTGAATTGCTCGGCGAACTGGCCCGTTGTCATGACTATCAACTGCTGTCCAGCGTCAGGATACAGGGCGAAATCAGCGCAGCGAGCGAGTCAGAAACCGACCGGATCAACGAAGTGGTCCAGCGCATTACCGAGAATCTGGCCGATCCATTGGCCATGTCGGACATTGCGCTCGAACTGGGCATGACCGAGAGCCGGTTCAGTCGCTTTTTCAAGCGCGCCACCGGCAATACGTTCACCGATTTCGTCAACCGGGTGCGGGTCAACAGCGCCTGCCACCTGCTCATGCAGAGCGAGCATCTGGTGACCGATATCTGTTATCAGGTCGGTTTCAACAATGTCGCCAACTTCAATCGTCGCTTCCTCGAGATCAAAGGCATGACGCCCAGCGAGTTCCGCCGCCAGGCCGATATCCGCTTCACCCGCGGTTCACCCGCACCACAGGCTCGCTGAACAGCATGTACCTGGGTATCGATCTGGGCACGTCGGGGCTCAAGGGACTGCTTCTAAATGATGATCATCAGGTCGTAGGCTCGGCACAGCGGCCGCTGACCGTGCAGCGACCCCACCCGTTGTGGTCGGAACAGGATCCGCAGCAGTGGTGGCAGGCGCTGGAAGCCGTGGTGCAGCAATTGCGCGAGCAATATCCCGGCCCCTGGTCGGCTGTGCGGGCGATCGGGCTGTCGGGGCAGATGCATGGCGCGGTGCTCATCGATGAACACGAGACGGTGCTGCGCCCGGCTATCCTCTGGGATGACGGCCGCAGCAGCGCGCAGTGCCATCAACTGAGCCAGGCCGCCCCGGATCTGGCCCGCATCGCTGGTAATCTGGCAATGCCCGGATTCACGGCACCCAAGCTGTTGTGGCTGCGCGATCATGAGCCCCGGTGTTTCGCGAAGACGGACTGCGTTCTCCTGCCCAAGGACTGGTTGCGCCTGCGCTTGAGCGGTGCCCGGGTCAGCGAGATGTCGGATGCGGCCGGCACACTCTGGCTGGACGTGGGCGCGCGCGACTGGTCGGACACGCTGCTCGCGGCCTGCGGCCTGAGTCGCGCCCACATGCCCGCTCTCGTCGAAGGTTGCCAGACCAGTGCCCGGCTGCTGCCCGAGCTGGCCAGTCGATGGCAGTTGCGGGCCGATCTGCCAATTGCCGGTGGCGCCGGCGACAATGCCGCCAGCGCGGTGGGCATGGGTCTGGTCGCACCCGGCCAGGGCTTTGTGTCGCTGGGCACATCCGGCGTGGTGTTCGTGAGCACCGATGCCTTCCTGCCCAACCCGGACCGCGCGATGCATGCCTTCTGTCATGCGCTGCCCGCACGGTGGTTGCAGATGTCGGTCATGCTCAGCGCCGCCAGCGCGCTGAGCTGGGCCTGCCGGACATTCGGTTTCGACAGCGAAGCGGGCCTGCTCGACGCGGCGGCCGGCGCGAACCCGTCCGCGCGCGCCTCGGCGCCCCTGTTTCTGCCGTATCTGTCCGGTGAGCGCACCCCGCACAATGATCCGCTGGCATCCGGCTGCCTGTTCGGCCTCACCCATGCGCATGATCGTGAGGCCCTGGCCTGGGCGATTGTCGAGGGGGTGAGCTTCGGCCTGCGCGATGGTCTGGCGACCTTACGATTGCCCGCAGGGCAGCAGATCCATGAACTGGCGCTGGTCGGTGGCGGCGCACGCAGCGCCTGGTGGGCGCAGCAACTGGCCGACATCCTGCAGGTCAGCCTGGTTCGCCTGGCCGGCGGTGAACTGGGTGGCGCGCTCGGCGCCGCGCGTCTGGGCTGGCTCGCCGATGGTGGCGATGTGACAGCAGTCTGCCGGCAGCCTGCGCAACGCGACCGCTTCGATCCATCTGCCGGTATCGCCGACCACCATGCCCTTCGGCACGACCGCTTCCGTTCGCTCTATCAGAGTCTTCGCCCGGAGCACGGGGCGAAGGGCTCAGCTACCTGAGAGCGATTGCCCGATCAGTTCGTCCAGTCGCCGCGCGTCGACCACGAACTGGCGAATGCCTTCGGCGAGCTTGTCGGTCGCCATCGCATCTTCATTGAGCTCGAAGCGAAACACTGGCTCGTCCATCGTCTGCCGTTCCGGTTTCATCGCCGGCGCATTGGCCGGACTCAGGCGTACCGGGGCGGGCTCATCCATGTCGCTCAACTGTCCCAGCAACTCGGGGCTGATGGTGAGCAGATCACAACCGGCGAGCTCGAGAATCTGCCCCACGTTCCGAAAGCTGGCACCCATCACCTCGGTCGCGAATCCGTGTTGCTTGTAGTAGTTGTAGATGCGCACCACCGACTGCACGCCGGGATCATCAGCGCCCGTGTAGTCGCGGCCTTCGCGCTTGCAATACCAGTCGTAGATGCGTCCGACGAACGGGGAAATCAGCGTGACACCCGCATCCGCACAGGCCACGGCCTGCGCAAATGAAAACAGCAGCGTGAGATTGCAATGGATGCCCTCGGCCTCCAGGCGCCGCGCCGCATCAATGCCTTCCCAGGTGGCTGCGACCTTGATCAGCACACGCTCGCGAGCAATGCCGGCGGCCTCATACAAGGCCATGAGCGCGCGCCCCTTGGCCACGCTCGCATCGGCATCGAAGGACAGGCGGGCATCGACTTCGGTCGAGACCCGACCCGGAATGATGTCCAGAATCTCGAGGCCAAAGCGCACCAGCAGCCGGTCGGCGATGGCCGTCGTCTCGCGCGACCCGGCGCTGGCCACCGTCTCAGCCAGCAAGGACTGATACTCGGGCTTTTGCAGCGCCTTGACGATCAGGGTCGGGTTGGTGGTTGCGTCGCGCGGCTGAAACCGCTTCATCGTATTGAAGTCGCCGGTATCAGCGACGACGATCGTGCTGCGCTTGAGCGATTCGAGGGTCGTCAACGCAAGGGGCCTCGGGAAAACGTGGTGATGCTGAGCATCACCACGAGCGCGGCGAACACACCGGCGCTCCAGATCGCAAACGGCACGCCGAACAGGGGCAGATTGGCTTCATCGCACAAGGCCCTGGCCTGGAACAGCCAGGGCATCATCGAATCGAGCGCCAGGCTGGAGATCACCTTGTCGGCAAAGGTCAGGTTGCAGGACAACTCGCCAGCCGCCACGAATTGTTGCCAGAGCGCGGCAGCGATCCCGCCAACAGCAGCCGCCAGGCCGACCGCGCCGACCAGCCGCGCCGGCGCCGGGGAATCGGCCATGAGCCAGGCCACCAGGGACAGGGCAGCGACCAGCAGATAGATCAGCCGCTGCAGCGTGCACCAGGCACAGGGCTGCATGTTGGCATAGAACTGCAGCCCCACGGCAATGACCACGGCGCCCAAGGCCAGGATCGACGCCCAGAGCAGATAACGGGCATACGGCCGGTCAATCTCGCCGACCCAGTCATCGCCCAGATCCTCTTTTGTCGTGTCGTCCAGCAAACCCATGTGTGCAATCCGTGCGTGCCCTGACCAGCCCGCAATGTAACGCGAAAGCCTGCCGGTCGTGCCGCCGAAAAGGGCCCAAACACCCGCCCGGCGCAGGCCGGGTGGGTGATTCACCAGCCGGGTCAGACCTGTTCGGTCTCGGTCTCGGCCTCGTCTTCACCACCCGACGGCGGTGGCGAACCTTCTTCGAAGGTGATGGTGATTTCGGACGATGCATCCACGTCGACCGTGACCTTGCCGCCGTTGACCAGCTTGCCAAACAACAACTCGTCGGCCAGGGCCTTGCGGATCGTGTCCTGGATCAGCCGCTGCATCGGCCGCGCCCCCATCAGCGGATCGAAGCCCTTGACCCCCAGATGTTTGCGCAAGGCGTCGGTAAAGATGGCCTCGACCTTTTTCTCGTGCAACTGCTCTTCGAGCTGCATGAGGAACTTGTCGACCACCCGCAGGATGATGGCCTCGTCGAGCGAACCAAAACTGATCGTGGCATCGAGCCGGTTGCGGAACTCAGGCGTGAACATCCGCTTGATTTCCTGCATCTCGTCGCCGGCTTCGCGGCTGTCCGAAAAACCGATCGACCGCTTCTGCAGGCTCTCGGCCCCTGCATTCGTGGTCATGATGATAATGACGTTGCGAAAGTCGGCCTTGCGCCCGTTGTTGTCGGTGAGCGACCCGTGGTCCATCACCTGCAGCAGGATGTTGAAGATTTCAGGGTGGGCCTTTTCGATTTCATCGAGCAGCAGCACCGAATGCGGCTTCTTGGTGATGGCCTCGGTGAGCAGACCACCCTGATCAAAGCCGACATAGCCGGGCGGTGCGCCGATGAGGCGCGACACCGCGTGACGCTCCATGTATTCGGACATGTCGAAACGCAGCAGCTCGATGCCCAGGGTGAAGGCGAGCTGACGGGCTACTTCGGTCTTGCCCACGCCGGTCGGACCCGAGAACAGAAAGGCACCGATCGGCTTGTCCGGCTTGCCCAGGCCCGAGCGGGACATCTTGATCGCCGCAGCCAGGGCATCGATGGCCTTGTCCTGACCGAACACGGTGTTCTTCAGATCACGATCCAGGTGCTGCAATTTGCTCCGGTCGTCCGAGGAGACCGATGCCGGAGGGATGCGCGCGATTTTCGAAACGATGCCTTCGATATCGTTCTTGCCGATGACCTTCTTCTGCTTGGCCTTGGGCAGAATGCGCTGGGCCGCGCCCGCCTCGTCGATGACGTCGATGGCCTTGTCGGGCAGATGACGATCATTGATGTACTTGGACGAGAGTTCGGCCGCCGAGGTCAGTGCCGAGGCCGAATACTTGACCCCGTGATGTTCCTCGAAGCGCGACTTGAGCCCGCGCAGGATCTGCACGGTCTGCTCGATGGTCGGCTCGTTCACATCGATTTTCTGGAAGCGGCGCGACAGCGCATGGTCTTTTTCGAAGATGCCACGGTACTCGGTGTAGGTGGTGGCGCCGATGCACTTGAGCGCACCTGAGGACAGGGCCGGCTTGAGCAGATTGGACGCATCGAGCGTGCCGCCCGAGGCAGAACCGGCACCGATGATGGTGTGGATCTCGTCGATGAACAGAATGGCATGGGGTGCCTGCTTGAGGGCCTTGAGCACCGCCTTGAGGCGCTGTTCGAAGTCGCCCCGGTATTTGGTGCCGGCCAGCAGCGCGCCCATGTCCAGAGAATGGACCACGGCGTCGTCCAGCACGTCGGGCACCTCGTTCTGGGTGATCCGCCAGGCCAGCCCTTCGGCGATGGCGGTCTTGCCCACTCCGGCTTCACCGACCAGCAGCGGATTGTTCTTGCGACGTCGACAGAGCACCTGGATCACGCGCTCGACTTCCTCCTCCCGACCGATGAGGGGATCGATCTTGCCATCGCGGGCCGCGACGTTGAGGTTCTGGGTGTACTGTTCCAGCGCACTTTGCTGCGACCCGGCCGCGCCCTCGCCTTCCTGCTCGGCGGCTTCTTCCTTGGGGCTGTCCTTGGGCTGGGGGGTCTTGGTGATGCCGTGGGAGATGTAATTGACCACGTCCAGGCGGGTGATGCCCTGCTGGTGCAGGTAATACACCGCATGCGAGTCCTTCTCGCCGAAGATGGCCACCAGCACATTGGCACCGGTCACTTCCTTCTTGCCATTGCTGGTGGACTGGACGTGCATGATGGCCCGCTGGATCACCCGCTGAAAACCCAGGGTGGGCTGAGTGTCGATCTCGTCGGCACCCGGCACCACCGGCGTGTTTTCCTTGATGAACCCGGTGAGGTTCTTGCGTAGTTCGTCCACATTGGCGGCGCAGGCGCGCAACACCTCGGCAGCAGACGGGTTGTCGAGCAGTGCCAGAAGCAGGTGCTCGACGGTAATGAACTCGTGGCGCTGCTGTCTGGCCTCAACGAAAGCCATATGCAGGCTGACTTCAAGCTCCTGAGCAATCATGCTTCCTCCATCACGCACTGCAGCGGATGCTGGTGCTGGCGCGAAAAACTGCAAACCAGGTCAACTTTGGTCGCGGCCACGTCGGCGGGAAACACCCCGCACACGCCGCGCCCCTCCCGGTGGACCTTCAACATGACCTGGGTGGACTGTTCCCGTCCCAGGCCGAAGAACTTCTGCAACACGATAACGACGAATTCCATCGGAGTGTAGTCGTCATTAAGCAACAACACCTTATACATCGGTGGTGGCTTGACTTTCGACTCCTGCTCCTCAAGAACCGGGGCCGTTGTGGGACTGGTTGCCATGTCGCCCATTCTATCCAGCTAGCAGGAACCTGCAACAGCCGCCCGGCAGGCTATAGGGCCGCGCGTGGCGCGGCCGTTGACCTGCGTCACGACCGGGGCCGCGCAGACTTGACGGGTTCGGGTTATTGCCAAAAAATCGCTGCAGGGACAGAAGAAGGCTGTACGGATCGCCTGAACAGGGCGAATCCGGACAATCGGGTTGGTGGCACCGGTCGTCAATGACCAGCCGCCAGTCGGCCGGAACCTGGCCTTGGAGAGCAGGTAGGGGCGTTCTTGTCCAGTTTCAAGAGGGCTCGCTGGCTCGAAGATCGCAAGTAGTCGAGGGGACGGAATCAATGGCAACCGGAACGGTCAAGTGGTTCAACGACGCAAAAGGTTTTGGCTTCATTACGCCGGATGAGGGCGGAGAAGACCTCTTCGCGCATTTCTCATCCATTGAAATGCCGGGCTTTAAGTCGCTCAAGGAAGGCCAGCGCGTCGAGTTCGATGTGGTGCAAGGACCGAAAGGCAAACAGGCGTCCAAGATCCAGGCGGCCTGAGCCTGGCCGCCCAGGCGGCCGAGCACCACTGAATCACGCACACCCGGTCTCATGGCCGGGTGTTTTTTTGGTGCGGCCGCTTGGTCGAGTCAGGAGCCGGGCGTCCCGATGGCTGCTCATCCCGTGGACTGACGCTGGAATTCGCGGATGGTCTTCAGCAGCTCCGGCCCTACAGGCATGGGCAGAAATGCGCTGACATTTGATCGCCCGGTGTTGCCCATGGGTAGCCGACCCAGCAGGTGTCCCAGCGGCACAAGCAGCAGCCGCATGAGTTGACCCTTCATTTCGGCCCGGTGCCGCGTCCGCCAGGCCAGCGCGAACATGAGCCCATGGGTGCGCGCATGCGGGACCATCCGAGTCTGGCCGAACACATGCAGGACTTCGAGCAGATGCCAGGCCTTGGCCAGGTCGCGACGATCCACCCGGCGGTACGCGCGGAGCAATCGCTCAAACGTATCCGGATCGAACCCCACCAGGTTGGCAGGTTCAATGCGCATGATCGTGGTGTTCGGAGCCGTGACTGTGGCCGTGGACCGTGACGCCCTGCGCCTGCAGTTCCCCACGCGCCTGCCGCAACACCTGCCAGCCGCCATTCAGCGCTAGACCCGCCATCAGCGCAGCCACCAGCAGGTCGGGCCATGCGGACCCTGTGCCGAACACGCCCAAGGCCGCCAGAAACACGGCCACGTTGCCGATGGCGTCGTTGCGCGAGCACAGCCAGACGCTGCGCATGTTGGCGTCGCCTTCACGGAAGGCATAGAGCATCCAGGCCACCGACACGTTGGCCAGCAGCGCCAGCAGTGCCACCATGCCCATGATCGGCGCGTGGGGCACGCCGCCGTTCCATACCGACCACAACGCGCTGGCGAGCACATAGACGCCAAAGCCCATCATGCTGAGGGCCTTGAACAGCGCCGCCCGCGCACGCCAGGCCAGCGCCGACGCCAGCACCGCCAGCGAGACGCCGTAGTTCAATGCATCGCCGGCGAAGTCGATGGCATCAGCCAGCAGGGATAGCGAGCCCGCCGAGACACCGGCGGCCAGTTCGATCAGGAACATCGCGGCATTGACACTGAGCGCTACCCACAAGACGCGTCGATAGCGCGGCAGGTTGGCGATCTGTCCGGGGGCGGGGCATTCGTGTTCACAGCAGTGGGCCGACATCGCAACTCCTTGAGCATGCCGATATTCAAAACCCTGGAGCGGCTCCAGAGTCAAGTGCTCGACAGTCGATCAGACGGCCAAAAACCCCCCATCGACCGGCAGCGTCACGCCGGTCACATACCCGGACATGGACGACGACAGGAAGATGACCGGCCCGACCAGGTCATCGGGCTGCCCTACCCGGCCCATCGGAATCCGGCCCAGAAACGCCTGAAGGCGATCGGGATCCTCGCGCGTGACGGCGGTCATCGGGGTATCGATGACCCCAGGGGCCAGTGCATTGACGCGCACGCCATCCCTGGCCAGCTCCGCAGCCAACGACTGGGTGAGCATCTTGAGGGCACCCTTGGACGGCGAGTAGCCCAGGCTGCCACCCTGCCCGGCATAGGCGGCGATCGAGGCAATGTTCACGATGGTGCCGCGGCTGGCCTTGAGCGAGGCGAGAAAGGCATGAATCACGTTGAAACTGCCGTTGAGATTCACATCCAGGGTCTGGCGCCAGTTCGCCAGGGCCCGGGGACTGTCGCTGCCTTCGCGAATGATGATGCCTGCATTGTTGACCAGCAGATCGACCTGGCCCACGGTCTGCCCAATTTCGGCCGCGAGCGCCTGACACGCCGGTGCATCGGTGACATCCAGCGCACGCGCATCGGCCATTGCGCCCTGGTCACGCACGAGTTGCGCCGTTTCTTCCGCCCCCTCGCGATTCAGGTCGGTGACGATCACCCGCGCACCGGCCCGGGCCAGTCCGAGTGTTATCGCCCGGCCGTTGCCCTGCGCCGCGCCGGTGATCAGCGCCAGTCGCCCCTCGAGCAGCGACGGCAGTGGACTGACGGCCATGAATCCCTCCGAAATGGTCGTTGGCGGGCTGGTCGGTCGTCCGCTCGATTCGTGGGTCAGGCTGCCTGCCGTACGGGTGGGGCTACCACCTCGTTGCCCAGATCGGCTGCGCTGACCAGGGCATTGCCGGCGATGAAACCGAAGGTGAGCGCCGGGCCCAGCGTGATGCCGGCACCAGGGTAGTTCCCACCCATGATCGAGGCGGCATCATTGCCGACCGCATACAGACCCTGGATGGGTTGGTGGTGCACATCGAGCACCCGCGTCCTGGCATCGGTGACCAGGCCGGCAAAGGTGCCGATATCGCCGATCACCAGCTTGATGGCATAAAACGGACCGGTCTGCAGCGGTCGTATGCAGGGATTGGGCAGATTGAGGGCATCACCCTGATACCGGTTATACGCGGTGCTGCCCTTGCCGAAGGCCGGATCCTCGCCATGGGCCGCATGGCGGTTGAACGCATCGACAGTGGACTGAAGCGCGGCGGGATCGACATCGATCGAGCGGGCCAGTTCGGCAATGTTGTGGCCCTTGTGCAGATAACCACTGCGCAGATAACGGCCGATGGGCAAAGGAAATGGCGCCACGCATCCCATGCCGTATTGACGCAGCGTCTGATGGTCACAGATCTCCCAGGCGAAGATTTCCGGATCGCCCCGCGTGGCCGCAACCAGTTGCTGCACGAAGTCGTGATACGAATGCGCTTCATTGGCGAAGCGTTTGCCCGCGCGGGTCACGGCGATCACGCCGGGTTTGGCGCGATCGATGAAATGGGGCATCACGCCGCGGCTGCCGTCTTTGCGCATCACCACCGAGGTGGGCACCCAGGCTGCCGCGTGCGGAATCGACCCATCGACCCGGCCGCCCACCGACTCGGCCAGCCGCAGGCCATCACCTGTGTTGGCCGTAGGCGATGGGGTGACATGTTCATGACCGGTCGGCGCATGCGGAAACAGTTGTTGGCGCCGCCCGATGTCATGCGGGAATCCACCGGCTGCGAGCACCACGCCACGCCGTACCCGGACAGTGGTTGGCACGCCGTTGCGCTCGACCACCGCGCCAACCACGGCCCGACCTTCGGTGAGCAGCTCGCGCACGGGCGATTCGAGCCAGACCTGCACGCCGTGGTCCATCCCTGCCTTGGCCAGACGGCCGGCCAACGCATTGCCGTTGGTGAGCGTCATGCCGCGGCCGTGGCGCAGCACGTCCAGAAAATGACGGGCAAGCCGTCTGGTCACGAAGACGAAGGATTCGAGCGAGCGGAAGACCCGCATGAAATGCCAGATCTCCTTGCCCGAGCCCAGCATCATGCCGAATACGGTCAGCTCGGGCAGTGGGGGTGCGAGCTGCCTGACACGCGGACCCAGTTCACGACCATCGAACGGTCTCGTGACCATCGAACGCCCGCCCGGCTGACCACCCGGTGCTTCGGCGTGGTAGTCGGGAAACACGGGCGGCATGTCGAACTGAACCACGGTTCTTGACGTGAAAAAGTCGATGGCCTTGGGACCGTTTTCAAGAAACGCATCGACCCTGGCCGGATCAAAATGGCTGCCCGCCTCATGGGCCAGATAGGTTCGGGCCGCGCCCGCCGGCTCATGGATACCTTGTTCGGTGGCCAGACGGGTGCCCGGTATCCAGAGCCAGCCACCGGAGCGGGCGGTGGTGCCGCCATACATCGGCTCCTTCTCGGCGACCACCACGTCCAGCCCCTGCGCGGCGGCGGTCACGGCGGTGGACATGCCCGATGCACCAGAGCCCACGACCAGCACATCGCATTCGACCACCGGATACATCGACGAATCGGCTGGCATGGGAAATCTCCGGTGGTTGATAGAATCGAATGCAGCAGATCGTATCGGATGACCTGATACTGTCAACTCCGGCACGGTCTTGTCGCTGATGCCATGTCCCTGATGAACCGCCGCCGGCCGCCGTCGTAACCCCCTGAGCCGATGGGAGTTTCTGCGATGATCCGTGCCGAGATCGACCTGCCTGAATCGTTGCCGCCGCTGCAGGTGAGTCGATGGTTCAACACGCCCGAACCCATCGAACTGTCGGCGCTGGTCGGCCGGGTCGTGATCATTCACGCCTTCCAGATGCTCTGTCCGGGTTGCGTCCTTCATGGTCTGCCGCAGGTGCAGACCCTGCGCCGCACATTTGCCGAGGAGCAGGTCGTGGTGATCGGACTTCACACCGTATTCGAACATCACGCCGTGATGGGTGCCGACGCGTTGCAGGCCTTCATCCACGAATACCGTCTGCGCTTTCCCATCGGTGTCGATGAAGCCGACCCGAGCGATACGCTGCCCAGGACGATGGCGGCCTGGGGACTGCAGGGCACACCCAGCCTGGTGGTGCTGGATCGCCAGGGGCGACCACGCCTGAAGCACTTCGGCCAGCTCGACGACATGGCGCTGGGGGCCATCGTGGGGCAACTGCTGGGAGAGACCGATGCCGCGCCGGTGGATTCGGCTGGCCAAGCCGATGCGCCGGGATCATGCGCGGACGGGCGCTGCGAGCCTGGCGGCCAGGCCGCGCGGTGACGCGACTCGAAGCATCGGGGATATCGGCTACCGTCTCTTCAGTGACGACCTGGCAACGTCACCTCCATCGTCCTGCCGCCATAGCCGTTGGCGCTGTCGCGAGCCTGAACGATGACCTGGTGCACCTCACCCGGAATCGTTACGCCATGAAGGTCACGGGTGAAGGGTTGCTCGTTGGCATGGTCATGCCACAGTATTCGTTCGCCAAGGACCGTCCCCTCGGCCGACAGGACCCGGAAAGCGTCGGCATATCGGCCGGGTGTGTCATAGGGCGACGATACCGTGACGTCGAAATCGAACCGGCCCTCGCCACTCGCGTGGACTGTCACTGAGACCACGTCGGGATGCGTCTGCGACGCCCCGCCGGCAGACTGGGCGCCGGCGTTCGGCAGCGTGGCCAGGAGTCCTGCAATCAGCAAGGCATATAGGCCCGGTCGAAAACGCTGGCGGGGCGACCTGACGAATCGTGAGCCGCCTGACGAATTCGAACTGCCGACAATGTGCATTCGCTAAACCTCGCTCTGTCGTCTTCAGCCGGAGAAAGTCTGGACATACGATCCGGATGCCGGATCGTACCGGACAAAGAGCAACGCGATGGATCGCCTCTGCCGAAAGCGGGTACAGTCATGACGGGATCAAGATCACGCTCTGATCTCGAACCCTCTCGAACATCACTATCCCACTGAAACAATCACGGCACCGACGCCGCAACAGGATCGAACATGGTGAGACTGGCGGATCTTCCCGACTGGGAGCGCGAGCACATGCTGCAATTGCGTGATCAAGTCCCGCGACTGTCCGGACGCCCCTGGGTGAGCGGGCCGCCTCTGCACCGGCGCCGCGTGGCCCTGATCAGCACGGCCGGACTTCACCGGCGTGAAGATCGCCCGTTCGGCGGCTGGGCTTCGGCCACCGAATACCGCGTGGTGCCGGTCGACACACCGGCGGCGACGCTGATGATGAGTCATATCTCGGTGAACTTCGATCGGTCCGGATTCCGCCAGGATCCCAACCTCGTTTTCCCGCTCGATCGCCTCAGGGAACTGGCTGCCGACGGCACCATTGGTTCCATGGCCGATTTCCACTATTCGTTCATGGGCGCACCCTTTCCGCCCACGCAGTTCGAGCCGCGGGCACGGGAACTGGCGGGCCTGTTGGCCCGCGACAAGGTTGATGCCGCCGTCCTGATTCCGGTCTGACCCAACTGCACCTGCGCCGTGAGCGCGGTCGGTCACTATCTGGAGCAGGAAGGCATTCCCACCGCGGCCATCAGTTTGGTTCGGGAACATTCCGAGGCCATGGGTCCGCCCCGGTCGCTATGGGTACCGTTCATGCTGGGCAGACCCCTGGGGGCACCTCATGACACGGCTTTCCAGCGTCGCGTGCTGCTGGCGCTGCTGGCCTTGTTCGACGCCGAGTCGGGCCCTGTGCTTCAGGACTTTCCCGACGATGCACCCAATGTCGAATCCGATACCGATGAACCTGGCGAGGGCGCATCGTGTCCGGTGAATTTCGCGCGCCCCCGTCCGGATGCCTCGGCCGGTGCCGAACGGACGGTGCAGCTGGTCGATGAAATCGACGAGTTGCGCCCCTGGCACGACCTGGGCGTGCGTCGCCGCGGCGGCACGTCCGGCGGCCTGAGCGGGCTCACACCCGAACAGGCGGGCCGCTTGCTGTGCGACTTTGCCGACGGCCGCGATGCCGCCGACGGGCAGTCGGCGCCAGCGCTGGCGCGATCACTCAAGCTGGCCTGCGATGATCTTCGCACCTATTTCGAGGAAGCAGCCGCGGCCCAGCCAGGGGGGTTGAGTGCGCAGCAGATGCAGGACTGGTTTTACCTGCACACGGTTGCCGGTCAGCTGCTGCACGATGTGCGCGACCGCGGCCTGACCCATGACGATGCTGCGGTGCGGGCGCTTTGCGAACGCATGCTGATCCCGCGCTCGGACCTGAATCAGAGATCGCGCAGTGCAGCCGCCAGATGATGCTCGAACTCGGCTGCCGAACCGAGCGCCTGCGCATTGAGCAACGCGAGTTTGACGAGCATCAGCTCCGATTTTTCAGGTCCGGCTGTGTCGATCGCCCGCGCCAGACTGTCATAGACCGCTTCGAGGTCGCCGACGGGCAGGCCGGCGTGCAATGCTTGTTCGTTGGGCGTTGCCATCTCAGATCTCCTCAAGCCGGCAAGGCAGTGCGCAGGGCCGTCGTCAGCCGCATGCCGTCGAGCGTGAGCCATCGCGCGCACACATGCTGATCGGGACGCAGCAGATAGGCCGCGCCATCGGTGCTCACGCCGTAGCGCTCGCGCACCCGGCCCTCGACATCACTCAGGCACTGGTCAGCGCCCTCGGGTTGTACCGCAGCGCCGATGACGGTGATACGAATCGGCAGTCCGCGCGCCCTGGCATCCCGCACGGCCTGAATCACGTCACCGGGTAGCGGCGCCTGTCGCCGGAACAGCAGCAGCTCGAAGCCGCCACCCAGGTGGTCGAGCAGATAGTCGTCAACGCCCAGCCGCACATTGACGGGCGGCGCGCCATGGCCTGGTCCGGCCTTGAACAAGGCATCGTCATCATCAGGGCAGTTGAGCCTGGAGTCGGCGTATTCATGGGGTCGTGAGGTGCGCCAATGATAGAGCGGTCGCACGAAGGACTGGGTCAATGACAAGGACAGCACGGCGTCTCGCAGCAGCCGGAAACCGCGCGTTGGCGGTGTCATGAAGCGGGTGCTCTTGCCCGCTTCATCGATGATTTCGCGCGCCGCACCGACGCGCTCGGCGCTGTGGCTGGCCAGCAGCGATCGACCGGCCAGGCCCTTCACGACCAGGGCCAGGTGCCAGGCCAATGACTGCGCGTCCTGAAAGGCGGTATTGGCGCCGCGCACGCCGAAGATCGGCAGCATGTGGGCTGCATCGCCGGTGAAGATCACCCGGCCATGCACGAAGTCGGGCAGCGTCAGCGTGCGCGCCGAGTAAACCGAGCTCCAGTCCATTTCCCAGGGCAGGCCGGCGTGACCGATCATGGCCAGTTGGGCATCGATGCGCTGGCGCAGCGATGCCGGATGCAAGGCCTGCTCGGTCGACTCGCCGGCCGGTAACTGATAGTCAACCCGCCAGATGCCGTGCGGCTCACGGTGCATCAGGATGGTGTTGCCCGGATTCCAGTCCGGGTCAAAAAACGCCAGGCGCTCGGTTGGCAACGGCAGATCGATGCGGATATCGGCGATGACGAAAAAACCTTCGTAGGAAGCCCCTTCCATCTTCAGACCGAGTGCACTACGAATGCCCGAGCGCGCACCGTCGGCCGCCACCAGCCAGTCTGATGCCAGCTGGTACGACCCTTCGGGCGTGTCGATGTCGGCGATCACGCCGTCGTCGGTCTGCTCCAGACGCTGCAACAGATTGCCCCAACGCAGGTCGATCAGTGGTTGCGCCAGGCAGGCGTCGACGAGATATTCCTCCAGATACTGCTGCTGGATATTGATCATCGGAAAGAAGCGATCGTCGCTGTCGTGCGGCGCCTCCATCCGGAACACGTGCTGGCCCCGGTAATACGAGTTGCCAAAACGCCAGGGCAGACCGGCCTGGCTGATGCGATGGGCCACGCCGACCTGCTGCAGGATCTCCATCGACCGACGCGTGAATACGATCGCGCGGCTACCCTGCGACACCTGCAGCTCCGACTCGAGCACGACGCTGGCCACGCCGAGTCGGGCCAGTCCGAGGGCGGTCACCAGGCCGGCCGGGCCGGCGCCGACGATCGCCACGCGATGGCGTGGCTGAGGTGGATGTCGGGACGCCAGCCAGGGCTCATGCACCTGGTAGTCGTAATAGATCGACGCACGCGGCTCGGTGGCGGGTTCATGCATGAGAGGTCTGCCGGGGTTTGGCGAGGTGATCGGATAGCCGCGACTATAGCCGCATCGGCCAGGCGGCCTTGCGTGCTGACAGGACGCAGCCTGATGGCCCCGCCAAACCGGGCGGCGAGCAACTGGTGGCGCGAGTACACCCGCCACTTGCCACAAGCTCCAGCATAATGCTGTCTGCCCATTCCAAGCGCCGTCGTCCTTCGCTGCGTCGCCCGACCATGGAATCCTGATGACTGACGCCATTGCCCCCTTGCGCAGCTTCGTCGCTGCCATGACTTCACTGATCGCCCGGACGCAGGACGAGCGCCTGATCCTGCGCGAAGGCCGCGAGCACCTGGCCCGGCTCATCGCCGATGATGGTTGGTTGCCCGACGCATTCGCCGCGCCACGGCCCGACCGCTATGCGCAGTACCTGCTGCATTGCGACCCGCTCGAACGCTTCTCGGTGGTGAGCTTCGTCTGGGGACCTGGTCAACAAACCCCCGTGCATGACCACACCGTATGGGGCCTGGTCGGTGTGCTGCGCGGCATGGAGCGTTGTGATGAATATGTGCTGCGCGATGGACTGCCTCAGGCCACCCATCAATCCCACACCATGAAGCCGGGCGATATCGAGGCGGTGTCGCCCACGCTGGGCGATTGGCACCGGGTCAGCAGTGCCGTCGACAGCGGAGCGGCCGTGAGCATCCACGTCTATGGTGCCAACATCGGCGCAGTGCATCGGCATCGCCTCGACGACGCCGGCCGTGTCCTCCAGTTCGTATCCGGCTACAACAGCCCGGTCGTCCCGAATCTGTGGGATCGGTCGATGGCAACCTGAGCGCCAGACGACGCACCAGCATGATCGACAGTCATCAATCGGGCGGCGAACTCACGCTGACCCTGAATCGGCCCGATCGGGCCAACGCCCTGGGCTCGGCGATGGTGGAGGCCTTGCTCGCGCAGGTGGGACGCGCCGTCGCTGACGATTCCGTACAGCGGCTGGTTTTGCGCGCGGCGGGACCGCATTTTTGCACCGGTCTTGACCTGAGCGATCTGGATGCCTGCAGCGACGGCGATCTGCTGCACCGGCTGGTGCGCATCGAGACCTTGCTGAGCCTGCTATGGCACGCACCGATGCAGACCGTGGCGGTCGCGCAGGGTCGCACCTGGGGAGCCGGCGCCGACCTGTTCGCCGCCTGTGAAGTCCGGGTGGCCACAAGCGGGTCCAGCTACCGGTTCCCGGGTGCGCAATTCGGCATCGTGCTGGGCACGCGCCGCCTGGCCGAACATGTCGGCGCCGAATGCGCGAGACGACTCGTCACCGACGGCGTACAACTGGATGCCGCGCAAGCCCTGGCCACCGGGTTGGCGACGCATGACGTGTTGCCTGACTGGGCTCCGCCCGTGGTGAATGCGCTCACCGCGTCGGCCGTGCGCCGCGCGACCCGTGCCGACCAGCGCGACAGTGATCTGGCTGCGCTGGTGCGCTCCGCCGCCGAGCCGGGCCTGAAGCAACGCATCGTTGATTACACCGCACGGCTAAGGGCGCAGCACAAGCGGCCACCCGGCTGACGACTCGCAAGAGGCATTGCTGCTCTTGTTCGTAGGAATGACGAGTTGTCGGGGCCTGCCGACAGCGATCGCTCCCGGCAACGCATCACGTCGGCACCTCGTCGAACAATCCAGGAGACAAGACATGATTGTTGAGTTCAATCGCCTGACACTTGGGTTATCCCTAGTCACCCTGGGTACTTCGCTGAATGCCTTAACCCTGTTTTTTCCAACGGCATCGGGGGCGCAGGGTAGTCGCCACCTCAACCGGGCCCAGTTCGAAGCCCTGTGCAATCCAGAGAACCACCAGGGACAGGCCGGCGTGATGGTGGACCGCGTGCTGGCCGCTCGCCAGGGGCGCTGATTCATCATGGCAAGAACGGATGAAACACCGGCCCTCGACGTGCTGGTCATCGGCGGCGGCAATGCCGCCCTGTGTGCCGCCCTGATGGCGCGCGAGGCCGGCGCCAGTGTCTTGCTGCTCGAGTCAGCGCCCATCGAATGGCGCGGCGGCAACTCGGGTCACACCCGCAATCTGCGCTGCATGCACGATGCCCCACAAGACGTGCTGGTGGATGCCTATCCGGAAGAAGAATTCTGGCAAGACCTGCTCAAGGTGACCGGTGGTCTGACCAATGAGACGCTGGCGCGCCGCGTGATCCGCGATTCGGGCACCTGCCGGCCCTGGATGCGCCGCCACGGTGTGCATTTCCAGCCGTCGCTGTCGGGCGCGCTGCACACGGCTCGCACCAATGCCTTCTTCATGGGCGGCGGCAAGGCACTGGTGAACGCCTATTACCGCAGTGCCGCCCGCCTTGGCGTGCAGATCCGGTATGAGTCACCGGTCGAGCGGCTGGAATTGCGCGATGGACATTTTGTCGCCGCCTACGTCGGCACGGAACGCATCACCGCGCGCAGTTGCGTGCTCGCTGCAGGAGGCTTCGAATCCAACCGTGACTGGCTACGCGAAGCCTGGGGTCGCAATGAGCTCGGCGAGACGCCGTCCGACAACTTCCTGATCCGTGGCACCCGGTTCAACCAGGGCGTGCTGCTGCGCCATCTGCTTGAAGAGCATGGCGCTGACAGGATCGGCGACCCGACACAGGCGCACATGGTGGCGATCGACGCCCGCGCGCCGCTCTACGACGGCGGCATCTGCACCCGCATCGACTGCGTGTCGCTGGGCGTGGTGGTCAACCGCGATGCGCGTCGCTTCTATGACGAGGGTGAAGACTTCTGGCCCAAGCGCTATGCGATCTGGGGTCGACTGGTGGCGCAGCAGCCCGGTCAGATCGGCTATTCCATCATCGACGCCAAGGCCATCGGCCGGTTCATGCCGCCGGTGTTTCCCGGCGTGCAGGCCGACACCCTGCCTGAACTGGCCGAGCAGCTGGGCCTGGACCAGGAAACCTTCATGCAGACCCTGACCGACTACAACAACGCGTGCCGTCCCGGCACCTTCGACCATACGGCACTGGACGATTGCCACACTGAAGGCCTCGCGCCCGCGAAAACCCACTGGGCGCGCACCATCGACAAGCCGCCGTTTTTCGCTTATGCGCTGCGTCCCGGTGTGACCTTCACCTATCTCGGGCTCAAAACCGATGAGACCGCAAGAGTTCACTTTGGCGCAACGCCCAGCGACAACCTGTTCGTGGCCGGCGAGATGATGGCCGGCAATGTGCTCGGCAAGGGATATACGGCCGGTGTCGGCATGTCGATCGGCACCGCGTTTGGCCGCATCGCCGGCCACGAGGCGGCTCGTTCGATTCAGCGACCGGAGAGCACCCATGACCGCGCTTGACTCTCTGGTTCGGCAGGCGCAGACCCTGGCCACGGGCGACAGCCCGGGAAGCGCGCCCGAGCGCGAAGTGGCTCGCCAGATGGCGATCTGCAATGCCTGCCGTTATTGCGAAGGCTATTGTGCGGTGTTCCCCGCCATGACCCGGCGCCTGTCGTTTCCGCAGGCTGATGTCCACTACCTGGCCAACCTTTGTCACAACTGCGGCGCCTGCCTGCATGCCTGCCAGTACGCACCACCGCACGAGTTTGCGGTGAACGTGCCGAAGGCCATGGCGCAAGTGCGACGCGAAACCTACACCACCTATGCATGGCCCCGGTCGCTGGGTGTGCTCTACCAGCGAAACGGTCTGGTGCTGTCGCTGACCGTGGCCGCGGCGCTGGCCCTGTTCCTGGTGCTGGCACTGGCCATCAATGGCACGCTCTGGGGCGACCAGGCGCAGGGGGATTTTTACCGCGTGTTTCCGCACAATTTTCTGGTCGCACTATTCCTGCCGGTGTTTGCCTGGGCAGTGCTGGCGCTCGGACTGGGTGTGAACAGCTTCCTGCGCGATGTGGGGCCGGCGACCAGCGCACAGGCCGCGACGTCGCGCGACCTGTCGGCTGCGGCGCACGACGCCATGACCCTCAGGTATCTGGATGGCGGGCACGGCGAAGGTTGCCACAACGAGGACGACGCCTACACGCTGAGCCGGCGCCGTGCGCACCACCTGACCTTCTACGGCTTTGTGCTCTGCTTCGCTGCCACCAGCCTGGGCACGGTTTACCACTACGGGTTTGGCTGGGTGGCGCCCTATGATCTGCCCAGCCTGCCCAAACTGCTCGGGGCTGTGGGCGGCATCTGCCTGTTGCTGGGCACTGCCGGACTGTTTCACCTGAAATGGCGGCGCCACCCGCTGCATGGCGATGCCGCCCAGGCGCCCATGGACTACGGTTTCATTGCACTGTTATTCCTCACCAGCCTGACCGGTCTGTTGCTGTGGTGGCTGCGTGGCAGCGATGCACTGGCCCTGATGCTGGCGCTGCACCTGGGCGTGGTGATGGCCTTGTTCGCCACCCTGCCCTATGGCAAGTTTGCGCACGGCGTGTTCCGCAGCGCGGCGCTGCTGCGCTATGCGGTCGAGCGGCGCCAGCCCAATGCGGTCGGTATTGGTGATGAGTGATGGTGTCGCGCTTCATGTCCTGCAACCAGCCTTCAAGACGCCTGGCCCGGGTCGGTGCGGTTCAGGTCCAGCAGGCGGTCGCGCACCGATTTCAGCAACGCATCGGACTTCTTCGGGTCGGTCTGCACCCTGGCCAGCACCACGGCACCAACCATTGCGCTCACGGCCAGCATCGCGTCACGTTCGTCGCGGCTGTTGAGCGATTGCTCCAGCAGGCTGACGAGTTCATCGAGATGCGCCGACATGACTGCGCGAGAGGCGTCGTCGGCGCGGGCCACGTCCGATGCCAGCGCCGCAATGGCGCATCCATCGGTGCGCGCATCACGGTGCGCGCGGCTGAGGTAACTCTTGACCCGCGTCTCATAGCTGCGCGTTACCTCACCAGACTTCATGCTGGCGGTGGCCAGCTTGCCACCTTCGACCAGCGCGCGCTCCAGCGCCTGCGCCAGCAGGTCGGACCGCGACGCGAAGTGGTTGTAGAAGCCGCCGTGCGTCAGGTTCACGCTGCGCATCAGCTTGCCCACGCTGACCGACTCGAGTCCCTTGTCGCGCACCGAATCGGCCGCCATGCGCAGAATGCGCTCGCGGCTCAGGGCCTTGTCGGCTTGTGAATGTCCCATGGTGGTTTTCCGCGTGTTGACCGTCTGAAGTATAGTCGTCATACTTCACAATGATGATTGTCATTCTACAGCATGATGATTGTCATAGTCATGCGACGATGCCAGGCAGGCGACCCGCTCGCCGGCCGCCCGGCACCTGGAGACACCATGGCCCGCGAGCCGCTGCCAACCCACACCGATATCCACCAGCAGTTGGCGGTCGACGCCATGCCCTGGTGTCAACACCTGTGATGGCCCATCCCGATGCCGCGCCCACCATCGGCGAAGGCCAGCGCAACAAGCCGCTAGCCGTCATCACCGGCGTCGGCCCCGGCACGGGCTCGGAACTGGTGCGACGCTTCCAGCAGGGCGGTTACCGGGTCGCAATGCTGGCCCGCAATCTGGATCGCCTGCAGGCCCTGGCGCGTGAAAACTCCGACGCCTTCGCCGTGCCATGTGATGTCAGCGATGAAGCCGCACTGGCCGCCAGCCTGGCCCACATCAGCGACGTGGCCGGACCGCCGCGGGTGGTGGTGCACAACGCGGTGGGCGGCACCTTCGGGAACTTCCTGGCCATCGACCCGGCTGCGATGACGGCCAACTTCCAGGTCAATGTGATGGCCTTGCTGCACCTGGCACGCTGGGCAGCGCCGCCGATGCAGGCCGCGGGCTCGGGCGCGATCATTGTCACCGGGAACACCGCCGCGCAGCGCGGGCGGGCCAACTTTGCCGGCTTTGCGCCGACCAAGGCGGCCCAGCGCATCCTGGCCGAGTCGATGGCCCGAGAACTGGGCCCGCAAGGCATTCACGTGGCCTACCTGCTGATCGACGCGGTGATCGATGTGCCCTGGGCACGCAAGCGTTACCCCGGCCAGCCGGACGACTTCTTCATCCGGCCCGCTGACATCGCCGACGAGCTGTGGCACGTGGCTCACCAGCCGCGTTCCGCCTGGTCCTTCCTCACCGAGCTGCGCCCGTTCAACGAGCGCTGGTGAGCCACATTTCCCGGCACATCGCCCGACTGCCCCCCACCTGGAAACCCACGCCATGGACGCCACCACCGCTGCACCCACTGCCTCGCCACCTACCGCACCCCTGACCTGGCATAAGTCGGCCTGCAACCTCTGCTACATCAACTGCGGGGTCGAGCTCGGCGTTATCGGCAGCGGGACGGCGCAACGCATTGTCAAGGTGCGTGGCGATGACGAGAATCCGCGCTCGCAGGGCTATCTGTGCAACAAGGCCCAGGCCATTCCGAGTTATGTGCACCACCGCGACCGGCTGACCACGCCGCTGCGCCGCCGCCCCGATGGCAGCCATGAGCCGATCACCTGGGAGACCGCCATCCGCGAGATCGCCGAGCGCTTGGGCAAAGTGGTGGCCACGCACGGCGGCAAGACCATCGCGGCCTTCGGCGGCGGCGGCCAGGGCAACCATGCGGGTGGCAGCTATGCCTTCGGCCTGCTGCGGGCCCTGGGCTCGCGCACCATCTTCAACGCGCTGTCGCAAGAAAAGACCGGCGACTTCTGGCTCAACGGCCACTTGTTTGGCTCGCAGATGTGCCATACGGCCGAGGACATCCACCACTGCGACCTGCTGCTGGTGCTGGGTGCCAATCCCAAGCTGGCCCATGGCTTCACCAACGCGCGCGACCAGCTCAACGGCCTGCGCAAAAATCCTGGACGCAAGTTGATCGTGGTCGACCCGCGGCGCACCGAAACCGCCGAGAACGCCGATCTGCACATCGCCCTGCGCCCGGGCACGGATGCGTTCCTGCTCGGCGCGTTGCTGGCCGAACTGATGCGCCGCAACGCCTTCGACGAGGCCTTCCTGGCCGCGCACGCCGTGGGTGTGGACGAGGTCAAGGCCGCGCTGGCCACGGTGCCGGTGGCCGAGTGGCTGCGGGCCGCGGATGTCGGCGCCGACACCTTCTCGCAGCTCGTGCAGATGGTGATCGATGCCAAGGCCATGGTGGTACGGGTCGAGCTGGGCATCCAGCAGGGCTTGAACTCCACGCTGAACTCCTACCTGGAGAAGCTGCTGTACCTGATGACCGGCCACTTCAGCCGGCCGGGCACGCACGGCCTGCACAGCTGGCTGGTGCCGCTGTGGGGCAACACGCCGGGCGCGCGCCACTTCGCCACCCAGGCCGAGCTGATCTGCGGCCTCTTGTCGCCCAACGTATTCCCTGATGCGGTGCTCAGCGACCACCCGGACCGGCTGCGTGTGCTGTGGGTGGACAGCGCCAACCCGGTGAACACGGCGGCCGACACCGCCCGCGTACTGCAGGCCATGGCCGCGCTGGACCTGATGGTGGTGGTCGACGTGGCCTTCACGGAGACCGCGGCACAGGCCGACTATGTGCTGCCGGCCTCAAGCACTTACGAGAAGTGCGAGTTCACGCTCTTTAATTTCGAGTTGCCGACCAACTACTTTCATGTGCGCGCGCCGGTACTGCCTCCTTTGCCCGGCACGCTGCCCGAGCCCGAGATCTACGGCCGGATGGCGCGCGCGATGGGCCTGATGCCCGACGAGGCGGTGCTGGACGAGTTACGTGCAGCGGCCCGAAGCCCCGCTGGCTTTGCCGACGCGTATGCCCGGGCCGCAGCGGCCGACAAGAACGTCAGCAAACTGGCCGGCCAGGTGCTGTACGAGACGCTGGGCCGCACGCTGCCCGATGGCACGGCGGCGGCCGCACCGCTGTGGCCGGCCAGCCTGCGCCTGGCGCGCACTCGGCCGCAGGCGGTGCGCCAGGCGCTGCCAGTCGGTGGCGCGGCAGCCGATGCCCTGCCTGACGACGCCGCCGCGCTGGGCGAACGGCTGTTTCGCACCGTGGTCGGCGCACGCTCGGGCGCGCCCTTCTCCGTGCACACCGAATCGTGGGACTTCATCGAGCATGCCGACCGCAAGGTGCACGTGGCCGTGCCGCAGATGCTCGACTGGCTGCGCAAACTCGACCCGGCTACCGCCGCGCCGGATGCAGACTGGCCGTTCGTGCTGTCGGCCGGCCAGCGGCGGCTGAATAACGCCAACCAGATCCTGCGCGACCCCGGCACCCGCGCCAACGATCCTGACGGCGCGCTCTACATCCACCCCGACGACCTGGCTGCGCTAGGTGTAGCCGACCGTGGCGCCGTGGTGGTGGAGACGCCGCGTGCCCGCATGGCGGTGCGCGCCAAGGCCACCGACTCCATGCGCCGCGGCCACGTCGCCCTGCCGCACGGTTATGGCCAGCGGCACCCGGCAGCCGATGGGACGCGGCAGGTGGTCGGCCCGCCAATCAACTGGCTGACCGACGGCGCAGTGCGTGACCCGGTGGCCGACACGCCGCACCACAAGCATGTGCCGGTTCGCTGCACCCGGCGCCGGCCGGTGCGGTGCTGAATACCGTGCTACCGCCGGTGTAGACCGTGCAATGACCCATGTCGTCACCGAGGCCTGAATACAGTGCCGCTACACCGACTGCGTGGACACGGGTACCAGGCTTGTTGCGCTGACTCACCCGATGACCCAGCGCGGATCACCCGCCACGCCAGCCGTGGCTTACCCACCAAGGACCACCCATGAGCAATTCTGCGAGCACCACCGACGGCGGCCGCGTCACGATGGACATCGACGGCCACGTCTGCACCATCACCGTCGACAACATTGCCAAGAAGAACGCCTACACCCCGGCCATGCTCGATCAGGTGGCCGAATTCATGACCACCTACGACGAGAACGACGACCTCTGGGTTTGCATCTTTTGCTCGGCCGGGGAGCACACCACGGCCGGGCTGGACATGCCGCGCTTCTTCGGCCCCACCGCGGAACCGAGACCGCCGCCGGCCCGGCCTGGTCGATCCCTTCGGGCTGGAGCGGCGCTGCACCAAGCCGGTCATCGCCGTGGTGCAGGGCATCACCTACACAGTGGGCATCGAGATGGCGCTGGCGCAGGACATCGTGATCGCCGCCGAGACCACCCGCTTCCAGCAGCTGGAATCACGCAGAGGCATCGCGCCGCTGGGCGGGGCGCACTTCCGTTACCTGTCGCGCACCGGCTGGGGCAATGCCATGTACCTGCTGTTCACCTGCGAGGAGTTCGGCGCCCAGCGGGCGCTGCAGCTGGGCTTCGTGCAAGAGGTGCATCCGTTCGGCCGCCACATGGAACGCGCTCGCGAACTGGCGGCCACCATCTGCGAATGCGCACCCATCGGCCTGCGCGCCACCAAGAAGGCGGCGATGACCTACATCGAGGGTGGCGAGCAGGCCGCGGTGGCCTGCATCCCGGCGATCCGGGAACAGGTCTTCGCCACCGAAGACTTCAAGGAGGGCATCCAGTCTTTCGTGGAACGGCGCAAGGCCCGGTTCTCAGGCCGCTGAGTCGTGTGCAGGTGTGCGGACCGGCGCAACCCACGCAACCCATGATGCGGTTGATGAGGGACACCCAGGTCGATGGGCGATTCTTCCCCCGGCCATCGATGCCTCGTTGTGCGCCAGCCCGGCCTGCCATTCAGTCTGAAAACTGACCCTTCTCAACCCCAATTTCTGACCCAGGAGAGTCACCTGCATGCAAACCTATGCCACGCTCGATGAGCTGAATGCGAAGATCGGTCAGTCCATCGGGCAGAGCGACTGGATCGACGTTCCCCAGTCGCGGATCCAGCAGTTCGCCGATGCGACCGACGACCACCAGTGGATCCACCTGGACGTCGCGCGCGCCCAGGCCGGCCCCTTCAAATCGACCGTTGCGCACGGCTTCCTGACACTGTCGTTGCTGCCAGTGATGATGAACTCGGCCTACCGCGTTGCCGAGGTCGGCATGGGCGTCAATTACGGGCTTAACCGGGTGCGCTTCCCGGCGCCCGTGCCTGCGGGCGGCCGCGTTCGCGGCCACTTCAAGTTGTTGAGCTGCGAGCCCATCCCGGGCGGCGCGCAGACCACGGTCGAAGTCACCGTCGAACTCGACGGCGCATCGAAACCCGTGTGTGTTGCGGAGTTCGTCGGGCGCCTGTTCGTGGCAACCGCCCGGTGATGACGACCTGACTCACCGACCACGGTATGCACCTCATGCATTGACATTCATCACGGTCCGCCCCCGAACCCGACCGGCGAGCATGTCGCTCGCGATGCGCGGTCTATCCGCCAATGCCACCGCCTGGGTGGCCGTGGCCCGCTTCTGGACATCCAGATCACCGGCCAGCCGAGCAAGGCGTGAAGCGCTGCCAGCCGCTGCGCTCCAAGCGTCGCGCCAAGCGCCAGCTGCGACTCGATTCGGCACCGCGGCCCTGCGCATCACCAGGTCTCGCTCCAGGGGCGCAGGTCCAGTTCGTGCGTCCATGCGGATCGCTTCTGGTGGTGCAGGTGAACGTAGTTCAAGGCGATGTCATCGGGCTTGAGCACGCGGTCTTCGGCCAGGCGCAGATCCAGATCGGGAATGTTCTCGCGCGAGAACACACCGTCGATCGAACCGTCGCAGACGACATGGGCCACGTGGATGTTCTTCTTGCCGAGCTCGCGCGCCATGCTCTGCGCCATCGCACGCAGGCCGGCCTTGGCCGAGGCAAAGGCCGAAAAGTTCTCCCGGCCACGCATGCTGGCCGTGGCGCCAGTGAAGATGATGGTGCCCCGGCCACGCGGCACCATGACCTTGGCCGCCTCACGACCGGCCAGGAAGCCGGCAAAGCACGCCATCTCCCAGACCTTGGTAAACACGCGGGCGGTGGTGTCTTCGATGGCAAAGCGCACGTTCGCCCCGATGTTGAACACCACCACCTCCAGCGGGCCGATGTCGCGCTCGATCTCCTCGAACAAGGCCACGGTCTCTTCTTCAGAGCGGGCATCGACACCCCGGGCATGCACGACACCACCAGCGTTGCGAATCTTCTGTGCGATGACTTGCAGCTCGGGCAGGTTGCGGGCGCGGCGGGTGATCACGGTCTCGAAGCCGTCCAGGGCAAACGCCTTGGCAATGGCAGCACCGACACCGTCACCGACACCGATGACGAGACAGACTTTCTTGGCTTGGTTGGCGGTCATGCGGTTTCCTCGTGGAGCAGATGGTCCGGGTGGAGATGGGCAGGCTCAGGCGCGCGATGCGGCACCGGCTTGCCGGGTGATCTCATCTTCCACATCGCGCAGCCGGTCCTTGCCAAAGTAGATCTCGCTGCCGACCAGAAATGTCGGGCTGCCGAATGCACCGGATGCCACCGCGGCTTCGGTGTTGGCTATCAAGCCGGCCTTGATCGGGTCGGTGCCCATCATGGCCAGCAACTGGTCGGCAGGCAGGCCCGCGTCCACCAACGCGGCGCGGATCACTGCTGGATCGTCCATCTTTCGTTCCTGCTCCCACATGCAGGCATACATGGCCTCGACATAGGGCGCCAGGATGCCGAGCTGCTGCGCCGCCACGGCGCAGCGCATCAGCTGCAGCGTATTGACGGGAAAGTGCGGGTTCCACTTGTAGGCCGATAGGCCATGACGGGCGATGAAGCGCCGCATTTCCAGGCGCTCGTACTCGGGCTTGTTGCGGATGCCGGCAAAGGCGGTACCGGGCGACTGGTTGCCGGTCAGCTTGAAGATGCCGCCAAGCAGCACCGGCACATAGTCGAACCGGGCGCCAGTGCGCGCCTCGATGGCCGGAATGACCTTGTGGCTGAGGTAGGCGTTGGGGCTGCCGAAGTCGAAGAAGAACTTCACGGGATTCACGGTTGGCTCCATCAGGTTGGGTGGGCTGGGCGGTGCAGGAGTGCAGGAGTGCAGGAGTGCTGGGGCCTGGGTCGGGGGGTGCATGCGGTCTGGACGCAGCCGGCCTCAGAGGACGACAACCTCCGGGTCTGGTTGTGCGCTGTAGAGCGCGTCCACGAGTGCGGCGCGGGATTGGAGCACCCCGCGCTGATTGATATAGCCTTTGTCCGTGGTCTCGCCAGCAGCGATGGAGGCCGGCGCGTGCAGAATGCGAAAGGCCGCCACGCGGTGCGTTTGGCCGCTGCTGTTGCGGTTGTGAGCCTGCAGCCGTTCGGCCAGCCGCGTCGCCATGGCTGCGTAAGCGCTGGGTGCCGGTTCGCCCTCGAGCGCCGCGCCGGCGCGCTGGCGCTCGGCCGGATGCACCCACACCATCAGGCGGATGTCATCGCGGTCGGGGGCAGCAATGACCAGGTCGGTGACGATGGGCTGACAGGCTGCCACCAGCGCCAGACGCAAGTCGCCGGTGGCCACCCAGGAGCCATTGCTCAGCTTGAAGTTCTCGCTCAGGCGACCGGCAAAGCGCAGGCCGTCTTCGGGCCGCAACGGGTTGGCGAACTGCACCAAGTCACCAACGCGGTAAAACTGCTCCTCGTCGAAGGCCGCGGCCGTGAGATCCGGTCGGCCCAGGTAGCCTGGCGTGACATTGGGCCCACGGACGCGCACTTCGTAGCGGTCTTCAAACGGTACCAGCTTGATCGTCAATCCAGGCATGGGCAAACCGATCTCTCCACCGCCCTGGCTCGCCCAATGCGTGATGGAGATGCCCGGACCTGTCTCGGTTGTGCCGTAGCCCGAGCCGAACGCGATCTGCTGGCCCAGCGTGCGCACGGCCAGCGCCTGCATGCGTGTCCACACATCCTGGGGCAGGCTGGCCCCCGCGAAGGACAGACGCCGCAGGCGCGAGAAGAACGCGATGCGCAAGGCGTCGTCGGCCTCCATCGCGTCCACCAGACTCTGCAGTGCTGCCGGCACGCTCAGCAGCGATGTGGGCCGAACATTGCGGATGTTCGCGATCGTCTTGCCAAACTCGCCCGGCGTGGGCCGCCCGTCGTCGATGTACAGTGTGCCGCCCTCGCGCAGGATGCCATGCAGCGTAGCATTGCCGCCCATGGTGTGGTGCCAGGGCAGCCAGTCCAGCCCGACCGGCAGCTGGGCGCTGCAGGCAAGCAGCCCGCCGGCCTGCGCGGCGCTGCACAGCATGCCCTGGGTGTTGAGCACGCCCTTGGGTGCGCCGGTGGAGCCGGATGTGAACAGGATCTTGGCTACGGTGTCCGGCCGCACTGCTCGGCGAGCCTGCGCCACTTGAGGCCCGACCTTGGTGTCGTACAGGCTGGCGAGTGAGGTCACACCCGGCGCGCCAGGCGCAGCGCTGAGCCAGGGCACGTCAGCCAGACCGGCCACGCTGCGGGCTCCCGCGTACTGGTCGGCGTCTTGCGCAAACACCAAACCGGGCCGCAGCAGTTCGGCAATCTCGGCCAGGCGGAGACGAGCCTGCGGCAGCAACGTGTAATTGGGTGACACCGGCGACACCGGCACGCCCACCAGCATGCCGGCAAACGCAAGCACCGCGTGCTCCAGCGAAGCGCCGGACAGGATGGCGATCGGTGTCTGGTCGCTCAGGCCTTGGTGCAACAGCCATTGCGCCAGGGCCTGCACGCGCCGCCATGCATCGGCGTAGTTCAGCAACTCCCAGCTGCCGTCGGCGGCCTTCTGGGCCAGAAAGCTTCGCTCGGGTGCCGCAAAGGCCCAGTGTTCCAGGTAGTCGACGATGTTGTCGACGCAGCCCGTCAATGCAATGGGTGAGCGCAGCAGGATGCTGCCGTCGGCGCGGCGATCGACCAGCACCGCCTTGGGTGCAAACCGAATGGCCAGCGGATCGACGACAGCCGGTTCGCTGGGGGGCGCGGTGTCGTCGGTCCGATGCACTTGACTTGGCGTGGCGCTCAAGGTGTCTCCTTGTCGATTTTGAAATCACACGGAATCCGATCGATGGTGCCGTTCGCCGCACCAGCATTACTGTCAATGTTAAAACAGAACTCACATCATTGAACCGGAGCGACCCATGCGCCCCCTCACTGAAGACCAGAAGTACCGCATTGCTCGGCGTCGAGCGCCCAATCAAGCTGCTCAAGTCCACCACGGTAGACTACATGGGCACGCGCGTGCAGTCCGGCACTCCGGGCCAGGCTGCGCTGGCGACCGGAGGAATGGCCCATGGCGGCCCCCGGCAAAATCAGTGCTGAAATAGAATCTTGGTCAGGTCAAGACAAGGTGAGCACTATGCAGTGGGATGAATTGGACCGGCAGCCCTGTTCTGTGGCCCGTACACTGTCGGTGATCGGTGATCGCTGGACGCTGCTGATCCTGCGCGACTGCTTCATGAAGGTGCGCCGTTTCGACGACTTTCAGGCCAGGTTGGGCATTGGCCGGCCCATCCTGGCCGACCGCTTGCAGAAGCTGGTTCACAACTTCGTACTGACCAAGATGGCCTACCAGACCAATCCGTTGCGCTACGAGTACCGCCTCACGCAGAAGGGCCTGGATCTTCACCCGGTGATCATGGCCATTGTGCATTGGGGCGATGTGCACATGGCCGGCAAGAAGGGGCGGCCTGTGCTGCACAAGCACCTCACCTGCGGTCACCACTTCGATCCCGTGCAGGTGTGTTCGGTGTGTGCCGAGACATTGAGCCCGCGTGAGATCGTCATTGACCGCGGGCCAGGCGACGGGGCTGTGGCTGGTGCGACCGACATTGGCCTGCAAGCGCCTCAGGCCACAGCCAGGACCACACCCAAGGCCAAGACCCGGACCACCACCAGGAAATCGGCGCGATCGCCAGCTGGCTGACGCAGCGCCGGCCAGTCGACTGAACCCGGTAGCTTGCCAATGACTTCGATCGACTGCCACTCCCATGAAGATCGCGCCACTGGCGGGGGCATCCGACCCACTCTGCCATGGCGCCAAGTGATGCAAGCCCGCTGATCCAGCGCCCGCAACCAACACCCCCCCTGTCAGGACCAAACCATGGAAATCGCCGCAGACCGCCGGATCGACACCGGCACCGATGAATTGTTGTGCGAGGTGCGCGACCGCGTGGCGATCGTCACCTTGAACCGGCCACATGCCCGCAATTCGCTGTCAGACCAACTGACGCCGGCGCTGCGCGAGATGATCCGGGTTTGCAACGACGATGCAACAGTGGGCGCCATTCTGATCACCGGCGCCGGCACGGCCTTCTGTGCTGGCGGTGATGTCAAGGGCATGGGCGCCTCCAGCAACCCGGCCAAGCGCGACTGGACGGCGGCGCAGCGTGTCGCCGATCTGCAGGAGCGGCAGCGCCGCCTCACCGGCGCGCTGGTGGCGTTGCGCAAACCGTCGGTGGCGGCGTTGCCTGGGCCGGCGGCCGGGGCCGGGCTGTCGATTGCGCTGGCCTGCGACATGCGCATTGCGGCCGAATCCGCTTTCATCAGCACTGGCTATGTGCGCGTGGCCTTGAGCGGCGACTATGGTGTCACCTGGTTGCTGAGCCAACTGGTCGGGCGAGGCCGTGCCAGCGAATTGATGCTGTTGTCGGAGAAGGTCGATGCCGCACGTTGCATGGCCTTGGGCGTGTTCAACCGGGTGGTGCCCGATGCGGCCCTGCCGGCCGAGGCATTTGCCCTGGCGCGCCAACTGGCGCACGGGCCTGTGCTGGCGCAGGCGCTCATCAAGGACAACCTGGACGATGCGGCAACCCTGACGTTCCAGGCGGCGCTGGACAATGAAGCCGAGCGCCTCATCCGGTCGTCAACCGACGACGATCACGCCGAGGCCGTGCGTGCGTTCGTCGAGAAGCGGGCCCCGAGGTTCAGGGCCGGCTGAGGGTGCACCATGCAGGCAGCCAACGGCCCGACATGTTTGCGCCGGACACCGCTGCCGCTGGCCTTTGAGGCAGACCGAAGCCGTGTCAGCACCCCTCCGGCAAGGAGAACTCGGCCAGAAATGTGTCGTCCAGATGCTCAGGTTGATCTCGTTGCAGCAGGAATCCCGATCGCTTGTCGACCGATCCGTCTCTGAGCTTGCCAGCGTAGTTACCGAGCTTTGCTGCCGCCTTGGGCTGATCGTGCAAGAGGAATACGAACGGGGCGCCGATGCCTGTGCAATCAGGGGCTGGCGGATGGCCTCAAGGTGTTCGGTGCGCTCGGGCATTCGTCGACCATGATCTGCCCGTAGTTCTCCACCAGCGCATTGACCGCGCCCTGGCGCGACGGCGACTGCATCACGGCGATGTCGATCATGCCCTTCGGTTTGGCCTTACCGCCACCAATGGCGCCGACCACGCCTTTGCCAACGCCAAGGAAGGCCTGCAGGCGCTCCTGCCATTGCTTCAACAACTCGGTGCGGTGGACCAGCAGCCAAGTGTTCACGCCGCGCCGGGCGATGATGGCCGCCGCTGTCACCGTCTTTTGCCGGTCGAGCTGCCGGACGCTCCAACCGCAGCGCAGGGCCTCGGCCTCGTAGAACTCGCGTTCCTGTGTGCTGCAGGTGCCGCGCACCAGATGCACGTAGTGTGACCAGGACAGCGGCAAGGCCAGAGCCAACTGCTCCAGGGAGATATTCCGAGACGCTGTCTCGGATTTCTCGGCTTCACCGGCGGCTGGCGATTTCCGAGACAGAGTCTCGGCAATGTGCTGGGACGAAAAGGCCAGATAGAACAGGCGCATCTGCTCCAGGTTGTCCACGCTGAAGCCTCGGCCAAAGCGTTGCTGCAGGTCGGCCGACAGACGCTGCAGCAACTGCTGACCACGGCCGGCGCGTTCCTGCCCACCTTGCTCAAACTCAACAATGCGTCGGCCAATCTCCCAGTAGCTGGCCGTCATCAAGGCGTTGACGCTGCGTGCAGCAGCACGGCGCGCGGCTTCCAGCAGCGCGACGATGTCGCCGTGGATGCCGTTTTAGCCGTCGGCGCCAGTGAGCAGAACCTCGCTCATGCCTGCACCTCGTTCACAAGGGCCTCAATCTCACCCAGCAGGCGAATCACCTCGGCCTCGTGGCCGCGCATCGAGGCGAGCCGGCATGCCGTCGAACAGGTGCACCGTGGTGAGGATCACGCCGCGGTAGTCGCCGCGCAGCTTCGCCTCCAGGTCGCGTTTGCTGACTGCTGCTGAACGCGCTCCACGATACCGGTGCGCTGCAGCTCGAACAATGTCCAGCCGAGGAAGTTGGCATCCACCTGTTCTGCGTTCGGCCAAAGCACCTGCACGAAGTTGGAGATGGTCGAACCCGGCATGTCGCGCTCAATGAAGCCAATGCGATCAACAGGCTGCTCCGGCCCTCCTCCTGATCGCTCAACCAGCAGGTCGCCCTTCAGCAGCCCAAACTGGTCCGCCTGGTCCTTGGAGAAGAAGCGCTGTGCGATGTCGCTGAAGTCAAGTTGACCACCGTTGGTGAAGTTTGTTGAGCGCAGGACCGCGATTGCTTGCTCGCCTTCGTCGCTACCCCAGTCGCCGGCAAAGTGCTCGGAGATCAGCGACTTCAGTGGTTTGGCATCCCAGTCCGCTGGGATATCGTCTAGGATCGTCCTATGGCGGTGCGTCAGCATCAGGCGCCTCCTCCGATGCTGGCGAGAAGCTCGTTCAAGGCGACCGGTGCGGCTTCCGCAGCTTCGGTCGCTGTCTTCAGCTGCTTTGCGGCGTCCCTGAGCGGCAGCACTTTCTCCGGCTCGAAGGTGTCCACATACCGCGGCAGATTCAGGTTGAATTCGTTCTCGGCGATCTCGTCGGTCCCCACTACGGTGAAGAAGCGCCGAGCCTCGTCCTGGCTTCCTGCGATGCGCAGCATGTCTGCCGCTGCCTCGTGCAGGTGGTTGATCTCGCGCTCCGCAGCCAGCTTGATCTCCTGCTCCCGCGCATCCCGTTCTTCCTGGAGCTTGTGCAGTTCCTTGACTGCACGCGCCACCTGCTTCACACGCACCTTGATCGCGTCCACGAGCTTCTTGCGCGCTACGTCGAGCTTGGCTTTCGGGGTCAGCAGGGCCGCCTTCAGCGCCCCCTTGTCACCCCGCCCTGCAGCAGCGATCTCGGCCTCGATCCGGTCCACTTCGGCCTTCAGCGGTGCCAGTGGGTGAAAGTACGGGTGTTCGAGGGTGATCGTGTCCCTGACGGCTTGCACCTTCAGGTCCAGCGCGTCCAGCGCGTCCAGCGCGTCCAGCGTGGCCAGTTCGGCCTTCAGTCGCTCCAGGCGCACCAGCACAGGGCCGTAGGCATCTTCGATGTCGGCGAGCCGGCTGTCCGGTCTTGCTCCACTTCATGAATCAGCTGAGACTCGGTAAAAGTCCGGGAATCCCCGTCTTCCGATCGGCGTCGATGCGCAGTAGGCTTGCGCGATGCGATCGAAGCGATCAATCCGCCGCGTGAGCGGACTTGCCAGCAGGAGTGACCTCGGTGCGCTCGTCAGACGCAGCGGCTCATTCCGGCGGCGGCACCACGCCTTGTGGCGGCATTCGCGCATCGCATCGGATGTTCCACTCTCCCGGCCCGGTGTCGCGCACCTCCCAGTGACCGATGGCGCGCGGGTCATCGACGAAGCGCGCGAGTTGGCGGCGTGCGCTCAGCGTGTGGAAGGCTTCCAATGCCTGCGGATCCAACTGCCCGGCCGCGACCGCGGTTTGGAGCGTGTCGCGCAGCTGAGCCAGGTGCTGCGGCTGGCCCCAGGCGGCAGCCATGACATGCGCATTCCACTGGGTCACGATCAAGTTGACGAGGCCATGTCGCAGTTCGAGCGACGCGTCGGGCGGCAGCTGTTTGAGCAGCGGTTCACCGAAGTCGACCAGCGTGGCCGAGATCTTCGTGCCGATCCAAGGCGCCACGCCCATCCTCTTGGCCTTCCGGTTGCTCGCGCGCCCCACGGCTGTTCAGGGGTGGCCGGCCGACAGCGGCGTCCAATTGAACGGCAGCAACTCGGCAAGCCGGTCCTGGCGATGTCCGCCGATACGCGCCAGGACATCCTTGAGGTAGGCGTAGGGTTCGATGCCAACGAGCTTGCACGACTCGATCAAACTGAACGCGGTGGCCGCTGCGTGTCCGCCCCGTTCGGCACCGGCATACAGCCACGCCTTTCTTCCGACAGCGACCGGGCGCATGCAGCGCTCCACCAGATTGGAGTCCGGCTCCAGAATGCCCACCCGGCTGAACCGGTTCAACGCCCGCCAGTTCGACAGGATGTAGCGCACCGCCTGGGCCAACGGCCCCCGGGGCAGCAGATCGGGCAGGATCGAGTACAGCCAGCGCCCGAACGCCTTGAGCAAGGGTCGCGTGCGTTCGCGCCGTTGGGCCTCACGGATGTCGGGGGCGCATTCGCGGATTTCGCGCTCGATCTTGTACAGCGCACCGATCCAATCCAGCGCCTGCCGGGCCAGCCCCGGCGGACCCGTGCCGGCGGGCTGGCCCGATCGAGGTCGAAGAACGGCCGCCTCGCGTGCGCCCAGCAGGCCGCGTGAAGCACGCGCCCGGATTTGAACAGCGCGTGATACCCGGCATAGTCATCGGCCTGCAGGTAACCGCGGTAGTGCTCCAGGATGCGCTGCGGATGTTCGCCACGCCGATCGCGGGTGAATTCGTAGAGCACCGCCTTCGGGTAGGGCTGCCAGTTTCCGTCCTCATCGCACACGGCGCCCGCGCTCACATAACCCCACAGCCGTGCGGTCACGCATCGATCACGGGCGAGTCCTTCGGCGATGAGGCGCAGCGTCGTGTCGTCGCCGAAGATGACCGGGGCGCCCAGGATGTGTTGGTGCAGCGGCCCCCGCAAGGCTCCCAGCAACTCGCACGCCGCCAGCACCCAATCGCACAGCGTCTTGCGCGAGAGCCTGGCGCCGTGGCGAGCGAACAGGCGCTCCTGGCGCGCCAGCGGCAGGTGAGTGGCGCGCGGGAATCGCACCCGCGCGCTCTCCCAGAACCGGACGTGAACCTCTCGGCTCATCCGGCTCCTATCGCCCAATCGCATGCAATCCCTCTGGCCAATGTGGAAACAGGCGGGGAGCCCGTTTACGCAAGCTGGCCAGCCAATTCCAGGCGCGCGCGAGATGTCCACGCAAACGCTTGTACTTGCGCATCGCCCACTTCACCAGATGCAAATCCAGTGTGCGCAGCGCCTTGCCTAAAGCGGACTGATGATAAAGGCCGTAGTAGCGAATCCAGCCGGCTACTTCCCGACTGACGCGCCCGACGATCTCTACCAAACTATAGCGACTCAGCCGCTGCAAGCCCCAGCTTCGGATTGTCCGACGCATAGCTTTGCCCGCCTTGTCGCTAACCGCCGGGGAGAAGCTGGTGAACAGCTTTCCCCGACGATTCAGTGCCGCTCGCGGCTTGAACGTGTAGCCAAGGAAATCGAACTTAATACATTCGAACTCCTCGCGCCGATTTGCATCGGCGCAGTAAACAACCCGGGTCTTCTCCGGATGCAACTGCAAACCACACGCTGCCAGACGCTCATCGAGCGCAGACTGTAGTAATTCCGCCTGCGCCCGACTCTCACAATGGCAAATGACGTCGTCCGCATACCGCTCGAACGACACGTCCGGGTGATTCCGGACCAGCCATCGGTCCAGTGCGTAGTGCAGAAACAGGTTTGCCAACAAAGGACTGATAACACCCCCTTGCGGCGTCCCCTTTGAACGCTTCTGCATCGACCCATCAGGTAAACACACATCCGCCTCCAGCCACCGCTCGATATAGAGCAGTATCCATCGGCAGTCTGTGTGTTTGCGAACGGCCCGCATCATGAGGCTGTGATCGATGTTATCGAAGAACCCCTTGATATCCAGATCGAGCACCCAATCGTGCGACCAGCATCGGGTTCGCGCGACTCGCAAGGCATCGTGTGCCGAGCGCCGCGGCCGATAGCCATACGAGTCCGTATGAAATATCGGATCGAGCAACGGCTCGAGCCGTTGCTTGACAACCATCTGTGCAATCCTGTCTGCCACGGTCGGAATGCCCAATGAACGCATCGAGCCATCACCTTTGGGAATGTCCACGCGTTTGACTGGCGGCGCGAAGTAGCTGCCCGAGGCCATTCGATTCCAGATTCGATACAGGTTCTTGCTCAGATCCTGATCGAAATCGATGATCGTGACTCCGTCAACCCCTTCCGCACCACGATTGGCCTTCACGCGTTTGTACGCCTCCCAGACTTCACGCTTGGAAATTACAAACGATTTCGCTTCAACAGCCGACATCATCCCCTCTCAGGTTGTGCCGGCGGCAAAGCCGGACGACGACGCCCCTTTGGTCCAGCTCAATTACAGAGCCTTCAACCCTACTACGAGCGTCTCCGCCCCTGTGCTCCGCATCGGTACTCTGAGCCTTGCGCAGGCCCTGCGCTTGACCGTCTCCCTTCGCATCGGAGCGACAGGTTCCCTCGTTCCTCATAGAAGCCTGAACCAGAGTCACGCCGCCTTCATGCCGGACGCCAGCCGAGCACTCGACAGGCTCGCCTCGACCTTCATCCCGGGTCAACGGCTCACACCCGATTTCGACGTCATCTGAATTCGTTTCGACACCACAACGACGGTTCACTTGCGTTCGTCTCTCTGGTTCGTACCTGACACGGTCCAAGCCGCGCCTTTTGCTGCAACGCTCACCACCAGGACTCTTTACCCCAGCAGCTTGCAGTGGTTTGAAGCCTGCTCCTGTAAGCCGGCTCCGAGGGGCCCACCCTCATCTTCAATGAAGATACGCACAACCCCCAACCTACGGGGACTGCGCTCGAGGCACACTGCCGTCGGCGTACTTGGAGATCAGCACCTGGGCCAGCAGCCCGGGCCCGGCGTTGGACTTGGGCAGCGGCGACGGATAGGCCTGCGCGGTTCGGATCGTGCACTGACCGTCGGCGTGCGCGCACCGGTATTTGATGCGCGCGTGCTCGATGATGACCAGGCGCGCGGGCGTGAACTCCAGCGTCTCGCTGATCTGGTGGCCGATCGGCTCGACCCAGGCGAACTGCGCCCGCTCGGTGGCGTCCAGTGCGTATTCGATGCGCTCGCGCGGCAAATCGGCCGGCAACGCGGGACGGCCCCGGCGCTTGCGTTCGTAGGTGACGGGTATCGTGTCCTGCGGCGGAATCGACAGCGTCACCGTCGCATCGAACAGATCGGCTTGGCCGACAAGCTGCTCGGAGCGCACACCGAAGACCTTGCGACGCAGAATCGCCAACTGCAATTCGAGCCGCCTGATGTGTTCGACAGCATCCTGCGCGGCGACGTTGGCGCGCTGCATCGTGTGCAGGACCAGATCCTTGAGCAGCTCGGCATCGGCTGGCAAGGCGGCGCGATCGGGTAGGGCGAAGGACATGCGCAATGATAGTTCGAGTCACGACGATGGTCATGTGAATTGAGGAGACTTTTTCGATTCAAATCGTCACCGACTCGGCATCATGCATTGCGCATTCCAGAACACTTACGCCACCAGTCTTGCCCTCACCGACTCCAGCGTTCGTGCCCGCGTGGTGTCGATGCCCTCGAGCCATGCACTGAGTTCACCCATTGCCAGGCCCTCGCGCGCGAGGGTTCGTGGATCGGGCAGTCGACCGCGTTCGATGCGCTTGTACAAACACCAGAAACCGGTGCGATCCCACAGCAGGCACTTCACCTTGTTGCGCCGCTTGCCCAGGAACACGAACACCTGGCCCGAGAACGGGTCATGGCCGAGCATCGGACCCACCAACGCAGCCAGTCCGTCGATCGATTTCCTCATGTCGACCGGCTCCACGCAGATGTAGGCGCGAATCGCCGACGACAGAATCATCGCGATCCCCTCAGCCGTGACAGCAACGAGTCGATCACATGGCGGGCTGCCTCATCGTACAGGCGCACCGTCACGCCAGCTGCATCGATTTCGATCGGCGACACACGGGCCGGGTCCGATGATGATTGAACCGTCGGCGCTGCAGCCCGTATCGGCATCGACAGGAAGGCGGCGCTTTGCCCCTTGGGCTCATCCCGCCCTGGGGCTCGGCGTGGCCCTGGCGCCAAGCGTCCTTCGAATCGCGCCACCCAGCGCCGGAATGTCGATACCGCCAGTTGGTTCGTCGCGCAGTAATCAACCAGCGAAGTGCCGGCTGCCTTGCGCCTGGCCTCATGGTCGCGCCAGAACGATTCGCCCAGAATCAACACTTGTTTACCCGTGCGTGGATCCAGGCGACTACGGACTGCGCCCGTACCAGTCGTCTTTGCTGACTCGAATCCCATCCCTTCCATCAATCACTCCCGTCATTGCTGATCTCTCGGAAGATTGACGCGTCAGATCGCATCTTGGAAGAACGGGGATTCCCGGACTTATACGAGACTCGTGCACCGGCACCAACTGGCGGGCGGCTACCATGTCACCAAACGCCTGCCACGGCACCAGCACCCGCATCAGGACGGAGGGCCGCAGCAGGTTCTGGGGGTTGCCCTTCTGAAAATGGCGCGACGCCCAGATCATCAGGATCTTGCCTTTGCGCTCTTCGAGCTTGGCCTTGTTCAGCAGCAGAAGGCAGCAGGGCACGTTGTTGCCATGGAAGAGCTTGCCGGGCAGAACGACGATGGCCTCGATCACGTCGGCCTCGATGAAGCCCCGGCGAATCACGTACTCGGCGTCGGCCTTCTGGTTCTGGCCGTCCTCTTCCTCGGTCTGCTCGGGCTGGCCACGGAAAAGCACTCCCTGCGACATCACCACCATGCCCTGGCCACCGATGCCGGTGTCTGGGTTGGCGTCCTTCAGCGACTTGGCGATCTGCTGCAGCCAAGCCCAGTCGCCATTGCTCGCGGGCGGCATGCCGAAGCCCAGGCGCCCGTACTTGTCGCCCGCCGACACCGTGTCGTGCCCCCAGTCCTCCAGCGAGAAGGGCGGGTTCATGATGATGCGATCGAACTGATTGAGGCGGTTCTCGGCCGTCAGGTGCTGCGGGTCACGCAGGCTGTCGCCCTGCTTGTGCTCCCACACGGGGATGCCGTACAGGATCATGTTGATGCGCGAGATGTTGTAGGTGGTGACGTTGGATTCCTGGGGTGGATGACGATGGGCGTGTCGAGCTGAGTGAGCAGTTCTTGCAGGTTCATGGGGACTCGTTCACTTCAGGGTGCCGATGCGACCGAGGCATGGCCAACCCTGCTTGTCCTTGTGGGGGTTGAGCGTGGCGTCGTACGTGCCGCGCTTGAAGGTCTTGCCGCAGACCGTGCAGGCGAAGGTGTAGCTGAGCCCGGTCTGGCCAAAGGGCTTGGAGTTGGCGCGGTGCGCGGGCGCGGCACTCTTGCGGGAAGGTGACCAGGCCGGTGCGAATGCGGCTACCGTCGATGCTGGGCGCTCCATCGAGGGTGCAGCCAGCGGGCCCGACGCCGTCAGCTCGACGACGTAGCGGGGCCGGAAGGCTTGCCGCGTGACCGTGGCTGCATCGACGCGGTCGAGCCGGTAGCTGCGGGATTCGCCGGTGTCTGCCTTCACGCCGAACAATAGCAGGTGACCGGCGCTCGTCCGGCGAACCGAGTAGGGTTCGATCGTGGGCGAGGTGCGCTCGCCGTTGATCTTGGTGTATTCCAACTGGACGCAGAGGCGGTTGGCCGCGGCAAAGCGAATCGTCTCCAGCGACCCAGCCTCGGCACCCCAGGCCTGAACCATCGACGGCAAGCGCCAGGTGGCATCCAGCGCATCGCGCCCGAATGCTCCGCCCGGCACAGCAGGAAAGGTGGGCGCGGCGATGGCGTCGTTCAGCCACTCGAAGACTTCGGGAAGCTCCTGCCAAAACTCGGCAAATGGCGGGCAGGTCGGCAGCTGGTGGGCGAGCATCTGCTCCCACTCCACCTCGATGGCGGCGCGCTCGGGGCGGTCCGTCAGTGCGGCATAGGTAGGCACCGCAATGCCCTTGAACTCGCATTTGCGGGCCAGCGTGCTGCGGACGATGGCGCGATCGGGCTGGAGGTCTTGCCGGCGGTAGAGGTGCACCACGTCGTACAGGTCGCGTGGGCGCTGGCGTTCCGCCAGTGCGCGCATCTTCTCGGCGAAGACTTCTTCGAACGAGTAGCTGAGGACGTGGACGCCGTCTGCCGGTCGGTCGGTGTAGGGGTGGTGAACCGGGCGCTGCACCGGCGTCAGCACCAGCACCTCATCGGCAGCCAGGTCGAGCTTGATGCGAGGCGGATCGCCCGCGCGACCAAGCGGCCCGCGATAGCCCACGCGGCCTTGCGCCGATGGCCTGCCGCGCGGATTCGTGAAGACCTCGAACTTGCGTGCTTCGGGCGGAAGCTGAAGGCCGCAGGCGTCGTAGACCCACTCGCCCACTTCCTCGAACACGCCGGCAAGGAACTCCTCATCCAGATGCTCGGCATCCTGCAACGTGAAGTCGAGGTATTCCGAGAAGCGGTAGGTCTCGAAGTAGCACTTCTTCAGGCAGGTGCCGCCCTTGAACACCCAGCGCGCGCTGATCACAGAGTGGGCAGCGATGCCGGCCAGGAACCAGCCGAGCGCATAGTCCTTCTCGACGACGTGCGCCTGCAATTGCAGCTCGGCAGCCAGGGCCATTATCTCCTGCTTGGAAATCATCGCCGCACCCCTCGAGCCTCGGTGGCTGGCACCCAAACTCGCCAAGCGGTCGCCAAGCGATCCGCCGGCAAGGCTGGGTCGAGCTTGGCGTAGCCGGCCGACAAGTTTTGCTGGCAGATCTCGATCAGGGGTAGTTGGTCAGGGTGATCTCGTTGCAGCAGGAAGCCCAACCGCTTGTAGACCGATCCGACTCTGAGCTTGCCAGCGTAGTCACCGAGCTTCGCTGCCGCCTTGGGTTGATCGTGCAAGAGGCTGCCCAACATTTCCACCAAGTGCCGAATACCTCCGGCCAATGCCGGGTCAGCCAACATGTCAATCAGGGTGCGGGCCGGATCCGAAACTTGAACCCGTGTGCCGCCGCGCCAAACGGTCTTCAGCCCGACGAAGTTGGACGACGGGACAGTGTGAAGCTTGAAGTGTGCCTTCCGCAGGACCGGCTTGCGGTTGCGCGGGCGCGTTGTGGTCATCACGCAAAGCGAGCTGAAGATCTGCTCGGTAAGCCCCCAGTGCTCAGCGGCGGACCAGCCGCCGATGTAGCAAGGGTCGAACATCGCGGTTGCAACTGCCCACGGATCCTCCAGCGCCACATCGTTCGACGCCGATTCAATCGGCACTGGAACGTAGGCGCCGCGCCGCACGCGCGCCAGCCATCCAGCTCGAGACCAGGCCGCCAGCCTGCGCGCTGCCGCGTTGCGCGACATCCCGAGGGCGCTGGCGGCGTCGCCTGCCGTCAACACGGAGGGGCTGTGGCGCAGCAAGATGCTGAGCTGTTCGCGGGACGTGGCACTGAGACCGGCGGGCTTCATGAACTACATCATAAGCGACGTAACGTCTACTTCAAATACTTTTCTGCGCTTTGAGAGTAGTTAAGGTGTGACGTAGTTGGGCGGAGGCGTCGCGCCGGGTCAGCACACTTGCTCCCTGCCGCTATCGGCGCATGTGCGGGCCGAGGCTTCGCTCCGGCAACGCCCATTGAACAGGTCCGCCCACGACCCACGTTCATTCCCGATAGCGTCCCCAGCCGTTGGGCGGCACGGTGGCGTTGCACGGGCCGCGCGACACCCGTCTGCATCACGAAATCGAGGATGCTGCCTCAATCCCCCAGCCGCGCACCCGGACCCGCCCCTGCCCCCTCTCACATATGATCGATCATCACTTCCCAATCGGCCGCCAGGCCGCATGAACACTCGATGTGCGTTGATACGCCCTCGGCGGATGGCCCTGTTCATGGCCCCAAACCGTTGGCCGCGCCCGCAGCCGCCTCTTGTCCGACAAAGAGTTGCTCAAATGGTACGAGACCGGGCACCTCAACGTCCGCCATCGAGGCCTGTCCATCGCTTGCATCAACGCCTACTCGATAGCCCATCGCGCGATAGCCGCGCTGGCGCTTCTCCCACATCCGCAGCAGCGCCGGGTGGCCGGTGTCGACGAAGTCGATGATCCGCACATCGGCTTTGCTGGCGTGCTCCCGATGCAGTCGGCCCGCGTACTGCTGCAAGGTGCCCTTCCACGACACCGGCATGGCCAGCACCAGGGTGTCCAACGGCGGGTGGTCGAATCCTTCACCGACCAGTTTTCCGGTGGCCAGCAGGATGCGCGGTGCCTCGGGTGGCAGCGTGTCCAACTCCGTGATTAGAGCCGCGCGCCGCTTCTTCGACATCCGCCCGTGCAACACGAACGGCGCCGCTGCCCGTGCAATTAGGGCCTGGCGGATGGCCTCAAGGTGTTCGGTGCGCTCGGTCAGCACCAGCACTTTGCGGCGCTGCTCGAACGCCGCTGCTGCTTCCGCGGCGATGGCTTGGGTGCGGGCCAGGTCGTTAGCAAGGTGCCGGAACACGTCTTGAATACCCGCCGTTGCGGCCAAGTCGATGCGGGCAAACCGTGATCGTGGCACAACCTCTAAGTCGTGCGGTGCACCGACCGGCCTGGCTGCGGTGTGGCGGATCGGCCCACACTGCATGAAGATGATGGGCTGCTGGCCATCGCGGCGGATCGGCGTGGCGCTCAAGCCTAGAACGAACTTGGCCTTGGTCCGCCTGAGGATGGCGTCGAACGACGCAGCACCTACGTGGTGGCATTCGTCCACCACGATCTGCCCGTAGTTCTCGACCAGCGCATTGACCTCGCCCTGGCGCGACAGCGACTGCATCACGGCGATGTCGATCATGCCGGTCGGCTTTGTCTTGCCGCCGCCGATGGTGCCGACCACGCCTTTGCCAACTCCCAGGAAGGCTTGCAGGCGTTCCTGCCATTGCTTCAACAACTCGGTGCGGTGGACCAGCACCAAGGCGTTCACGCCGCGCCTGGCGATGATCGCCGCCGCTGTCACCGTCTTTCCGAACGCGGTCGGCGCGCACAGCACGCCGGCACCGTGGTTCAGCATGGCCGTCACGGCCTGCTCCTGGTCGGGCCGCAGAGTGCCGACGAAGTCGGCTTGGATGAACTCGCCGGCGAACCTCTCGTCCTGCAGGTCGCATCGGATGCCGTTGTCTTTCAGCAAAGCGCGTGCGGCGTCCAAGCAACCGCGCGACAAAGCGATGTGCTGCGGGTAGTTCTCGGCGTTGCCGATGACGCGGGGCTTGTCCCACACCGACATGCGCATGGCCTGGGCCTTGTAGAACTCGGGGTTCTGGAAGGCCGCCAGGCGGATCAGCCGATTGGCCAGCGCCTGGGGCAGCGCGCTCTTCTCGAAGTAGATCAGGTTGGCGAGCGTGACGGTCAAAGCCTGGGGCATGGTGCCCGCCAGCTTGGTGGGCGTACTGGACTGGCGCTTCCAAGGCGTGGCCAGATCCTCGTCGTCAATGAACGTCACGTCCAGCGGGTGAATGCCGCCGGTGGCGCGAAGGATGGTCGGCTCGATGTCATGCGGGGCCATGGGCTGGATCGTGGCGAGATAGGCCCACTGGTCGCCGTGCGGCCGCAGAGTGGCGTCCACAAACACGCTGCAGCCGCTTTCGCGTGGAAGCTTCTGCAGCGGCAGCGCGATCAGGTTGCCGAACCCTCCTTTGGGCATCGTGTCCTGGTTGGGAAACAAGCGGTCGTAGGACGCCAGCTTGAGCTGTCGGGTTCGCGCGCAGGTGTGGCTGATGATGGCGGTACCCAGGCGCCGCGCATCGCGCGCCGACACACGCCCGGCGAAGAACACCCAGGCATGCGCACCCTGGCCCGAGCGCGAAATTTCCAGCGCCGCCGGCACGCCAAGCGCGTTGCAGGACTGCATGAACGCCTGCGCGTCCTGCTGCCAATCCGCCTCGTCGAAATCGACTGCCAGGAAGTGGCACGTGTCGTCTTGCAGCAGCGGATAGACGCCGACCGTTTGCTTGCCTGCCAGGTGGTCGTAGATCACCGAATCCGACAGCGGCACCAGCAGCCGGTGGCTGCAGTCGCCGCACTTGATGCGCGGCTTCTCGCAGACGCCAGCCCGCCACTCGTTGGCGCAAGCCGGCGCGTAGCCCGACTTGCCCGAGGTCTTGCCCTCCCAGCGAACCGGATAGACATCGGTGCGACCCCGGAACAGCCGTCGAAACAATGCCACCTTGTCGGTCGTGGACAGGCTGGGCCCTGGAGACGCTGGCTACGGCCCGGCTGCGGTCAGCGCAGGCTGTGACGCTGCCGGAGTTGCGCGCCACGCGATGCCGTGCGACTCCAGCAGCGCCACCAGGCGCACGTTCTCGGCCTGCAGCGCGGCGAATGCCTCGCGCTCAGTCATCGGCCCCATGCTCGGTGAGCAACGCATCCATGTCTTCACCCACGCCGTAGCCGATGTCGTGGCTGCGGTCTCGAACCATCTGCAGGCGCGTCCAAAGCGGCGGGCGCTGCGTCTCCGGCAAGGTGGCGACTGCCTTTAACGCCTGCTCGAACATTCGCACCAGTGCGAACAAGTAGGCTTCGTCGTCGAGGGCGACATCGCAGCTGAATCCCGAGGCGCGCTCGCAATAAAAGACCATCAACTCTGCCAGTCCGTCCGCCGTGCCCGATGCCTTCTTGTAGTCCGTGATGGCCTTCTTGGCTTTGGCCACCGAGGTGTCCTGGTTCTTGAACACATCGGGCCACAGCCAGCGGTCGATGGCGGCCTTGTAGGGCTTGAGCACGTCTTCGCCCAGGTGCAGGCGTGCGTGGAGGAAGGCCTGGTTGTCCTTGCTGGCGGCGTAGAGGTCTTGCACCAAGCCGAGTAGGCCGGTACGGTCGAGCGCGGCCAGCTTGGCCTTGACATCGATCCATGACGGTGAGGCCTTACCCGGTGCCTTACTCACAGGGCCATCACGCTGCAAGGCGCTCCCTGAATTCTTCCCGCTTGGTCCAAGCTATCGGGGTGATGTCGTAGCTGCGCAAGGCGTCTTGCACAGCCTCGCTCACTTTGTGGTCTCGGTCATTCAGCATCGCGAAAGCCAGTGAATCGGCCGGCCGGACGTCCTTGGTATCTACCCACGCGAAGGCAGCGCTTTGGGCGTTGTCTTTGTTAGGGTTGTTGATGGCACGCAGAATCCGCTCTGGCGCGCGCTTGGACTTGGGAACGACGAAGTCGAACTGGTGGTTGTACCGGCTGTGGCCGACGAAGTTCACCCGAGGCGTGTAGCGCACGTCGGCGTCATCCAGCCACAAGGCCACATCTTCAAAGAAGAAGCTCTCGACGTTGGCGCGAGCGACGTAGAACAGATCGTTGACGGACAAGATCGCCTGAACAAGGCTGTGTTTGCGCAGGGCAAAGTTGTCCTCCGTCGCCTTGATTTCGAGCGAGTCGGCGTTCTGCTGCACGCCAAACCCGTTCAGGGTGGCAGCCAGCAGTGCCTTGCGACGCGGCGTATCGATTTCGCAACCCGACTGCGCCAGATCGGCCAGCGTGTAGCCATCATCGGTCAGCATCCATTCCTGACCCTGCTGACGCAGGTAGATCTGGATGTAGTCATTGTGGCGATCGAGGTACGGCGTGGTGATCTCTACCCAGCCGTTGACTTCGCGCCAGGAGGTCTTGGCCTTCAGCCAGTCGTAGTAGCTGCGAATCAGGTCGTCTGTTGCCTTCATGAGAACAGCCCTCGCACGATGTTGGGCCGCTCGACGACACCGCAGTAAGTCATGAAGTCACACAGCACTTGCCACGCATCGTCTGGCTGGCTGAGCATCCCTGCCGGAACCTCCACCGCCCACTTGTCGCCGTAGCCTTCGCGGTAGACGTGCAGATGCGGCACGCCCACCTCGGTGCCGTCCGGGTTGCGATGTGGCGCGGAAAAGTCGAGCCGGGCCAATACGATGACCTGCCTCCCGCGTACCTGAAACCCCGTGGTCAGCGCGATGCGCTTGCGGTTGACGTCCAAGGAGAACTGCTCTCGCTCATCACGCGAGATTAGGGGCACTTCGATGCGACCACCCAGGTCTGGAAATGGGAATGCGTCCCGCAGGGCCGGCACCTTTTCCATCTTCATCAGCGCTTCCGCATCTGACTGTGCGAGGGCGTCATTGGCCATGGCGTGCTACCTGCGTCGTTGAACTGAAAACGCGCTCCAGCGTAGCGGGCAGCAGCGCAGCATTGGCTTTCCGGATCGCTGCGTGCTCTGTCTTGAGCACCTGCGTGCGCTCGTAGAGCGCCCGGAGTTCAAGTTGCTTGGCCATCGAGGGCACCGGCATCTCGTAGCTGAGGAAGGTCGCGGGCTGCAAGCGGCGGCGTCGGGCATTCGTGCCACCGCTGATCTCTGCCAGTGCCGGCCAGATGTCCGGGGTGCGGAAGTAGATGTCGAGCACCTCGGGCAGAACGACCTCGGTGTTGACAGTGAACACCGGAAACTCCGGCGACACCACCATGCCGTCGCACTCCGGCGGCACCACACCAAGCGCACCTTCCCAGGCCATCAACTTCGGGTAGATGAAGTCACCGGCTCGGACGGTGGACAGCCGCTCGTAGGAGAACTCGCTGCCCATCTTGACGGCGCTGGGAAACACGCCTCGGCCGAACGAGTACACGCCCGCGAAACGGTACTGAGCTGTGCCATCCACGGCCACGTCCGGTTGGCGTTGACAGACCAACTCCGACATGCGGCGCTTCGCTGGCTTCGCACCCTCGGGAGCAAAAACATAGCTGCGGATTAGGCGCGCTGCGTCGCGCTCGACTGCGTCGAGATGCGCGTCCACTTGCCGTGCCTTCTCGGTCAACGCATCGAGGCGGGCGACGACGGCTCGCTGCTCGCTCAACAACGGCAGCGCGATTTTTTGATCAAGGAACCGATCCTCCTTGATGCGCACCCGGTTGGTGGTGCCTTCGCTCGCAGCTCTGCACAGCTCAACGAACGGCGCCGATCGCACCAGCCAGCCCATGAAGGCTGGATCGCATCGACCCAGGTCACAAAACTCGAACGACGGAAAGTCGTTGCTGACGATGGCGCCATCCAGTTCGATTGGCACCAAGCCGATAGCTCCGCTACGTGCGTCGATCTTGGACAGGATCAGTTGGTTGTGGCGGACCACGTGCCTGGCGGACACCACGTCACTGCCGCGAACCCTGCCGCGACTGACGATCCCCTTGCCCCAGAGCTTGATCGTGACCTCGTGGTATTCGGCTGCGGCATCGATCACGGCGGGCTCGTCCGAGCGACGGAGCACATGGCCCAGAGCGACTTGGGGCCAAGACTTCATTCCCGAGCCTCCGCATCACCCCACCCAGCACGCCGCGCCTCTAGTTCCCGCCGCGTCTTGTCCAACTCTGCTTCAAGCAGCTTCGCGTCCGGCAGCACGGTCTGGTATTCGGCCGCCATCACCTTATTGTGCAGGCCTTCCAAGGCGTAGTGGGCCTCGTTGTGGCCTTTGCTGGTGCACAGCACCAGGCCCACTGGCGGATTCTCGCCGGGCTTCGTCCAGTGCTCGCGGGCGTAGTTCAGGTACATGTGCATCTGGCCCGCGTCGGCATGGCTGAAATTGCCGATCTTCAGGTCGATGACCAGCAGGCACTTGAGGCTGCGGTGGAAGAACAGCAGATCGACGCGGAACCAGCTGTCGTCCAGCCGCAGGCGCCGCTGCCGGCCCACGAAGGCGAAGTCGTCGCCCAGCTCCAGCAGGAAATCGGCCAGGTGCTGGATCAGCGCCTCTTCCAGGTCCGATTCGGAGTACTCGTCCTTGAGGTTGAGGAACTCCAGGACGAAGGGGTCTTTCAGTGCCTGCTCGGGCGTGATGGCGTCGCCAGGCGCGGCTGCCTCGGCCTCTTGCAGCATGGCCGCCTTGTTGCGCGAAAGGGCGATGCGTTCATAGAACTGGCTGTTGACCTGGCGGTCGAGCTGACGCACGCTCCAGCCGCAGCGCAGGGCTTCGGTTTCGTAGAAGGCGCGCGCCGCTTCAGACTTGACGGACAGCAGGCGTACGTAGGCTGACCATGGCAAGGGGAAGGCTTGAGCCAATGTGTTCAGCGGCGCCGAGGTCCGGATCGGTGCTCCAGGTACCGAGGGTACGGACAATTCGCCAGACACCGTCTGCGAAATCCGGGTGGGTGCCGATTTCGCAGACGGTGTCTGCGAAATCCGCTCGGGCGGCCAGGCTAGATAGAACAGCCGCATCTGTTCGAGGTTGCGCTCGGAAAATCCTCGGCCGAAGCGCTGGGTCAGATCGACCGACAGCCGCTTGAGCAGCGCCTGGCCGTAGGCGGCCCGTTCCTGCCCCCGCTGCTCGAATTCAACGATGCGCCGACCAATCTCCCAGTAGCTGGCCGTCATCAGCGCATTGACGCTGCGGGCAGCGGCATGGCGGGCGGCTTCCAGCAAAGCGACGATGTCGCCGTGCATGCCGCCGTAGTCCGGCCCAGCATCGCCGCTGCTGCTGCCGGGGACGAGATCGCTCATGTCTGCACCTCGTTCACGAGGGCCTCGATCTCACCCAGCAGGCGCATCACCTCGGCCTCGTGGCCGCGCATCGAGGCGATCAAGTCCTTCGGGTCGGCATGCTCCAGCCCCGCCTTGGCGCTGGGGTTCTTGATGTCCAGGTTGTAGATCGGCCAGTACAGCGCGTCGCCCTGGGCCTGCGCGGCCTTGGCGCCCTGCTCGTGCGCAAGCTGCTCTGCCTTCAGCGCGCGCACTCGGTCCTGCAGCGCCGACTTCGCGCCGTTAGCCGCGGCGCTGATGGCCTGCTCCAGTTCGCGCAGCGGCTTGCTGAGGGCCAACGCCGCATTGCGTTCGGCCTCGGCTTTCTGCCAATGAGGCGTCGCGGCTTCAACGGCGGCAGCACGCTTTGCGGCGAAGTCCACCGCCCAAGCCTGCGGGCCGGCCTGGCGGTCGTTCCACCAAGCCAAGGCCGCAGTGAACTCCTCGAACTGCAGCGGCGCCGTCTTGCTGTACTTCTTGCGGCCCACTCCATTGGATGAAGGCAGTGGCAGCTCGTAGTACCAGATGGTGTCGGTCGGGCCGCCACGCTCGAAGAACAGCAGGTTGGCCGGGATGTCGGTGTATGGCGCGAACACACCTTGCGGCAGCCGCACGATGGTGTGCAGCCGAAACTCCTTGACTAACTCCTCCTTGATGACAGCGCTGATACCGTCGCCGAACAGCGTGCCGTTCGGCACCACCACGGCCGCCCGGCCGCCGCGGGCGGCAGGCTTGCCGCCGGGCACCGGCGCCCCGGCCACGCGCAGCTTGCGCATGATGTACTGCAGGAACAGCAGCGCCGTCTCGGCGGTCTGCATGTTGGGCGGAAAGTTGGCCTTGATGCCCACCTCCTCCTCGCCACCGAAGGGCGGGTTGGTGAGGATCAGGTCCACGCGCTCGCTGTGGCCGATTTCGTTGACCCGGCGGTCCAGGGTGTTGCCGTAGGCGATGCGCGGCGCTTCCAGGCCATGCAGCAGCAGGTTCATTTGCGCCAGCATGTACGGCAAGGGCTTGGCCTCCTGGCCGAACAAGGTCTCGCGCTGCAGCGCGCGACGCTGGTCGGGCGAAGTCACTTTCGGCGCGATGTGGTCGAAGGCTTCGACCAAGAAGCCGCCGGTGCCGCAAGCCGGGTCGAGCACGGTCTCGCCGAGGCACGGGTCCATCACCTGCACCATGAAACGCACAACAGGGCGCGGCGTGTAGAACTCGCCGGCGTCACCCGCCGCGTCGCGCATCTCGCGCAGCATCGACTCGTACAGGTGCGACAGTGTGTGCATCTCTTCGCTGGCGCTGAAGTGGATGCCGTTGATCTTGTTGACGATGTCGCGCAGCAAGTAGCCGCTGACCATGCGGTTCTGGATGCCCTTGAAGACATTGGCCACCACCTCGCGCTGGCTGCCCTTCTCGCCCTGGCCGCCCAGGCCCCGCAGGTAGGCGAACAGCCCCTTGCCCTTGCTGCCATCGGCGCGCACCGCGGTGTCCTGCCCGATGAAGGCGAGCAGCTCGTCGCCGGTGATGCCGTCCTCGCGAGCGGCCCAGTCGCGCCAGCGGTACGGTGCTTCGATGATGGACTGGTAATGCTTGCCGTCGAGGTCGGCCTCTTCCTCGTGCACGACCTCCAGGTCATCGAGGAACTTCAGGAACATCACCCAGGTGAGCAAGGGCAGCCGGTCCACGTCGCCGTTGAGCCCCTTGTCCTTGCGGAGGATCTTGCGCGCGGTGCCGATCAACGCCGACAAGTTCTCCCGCGTGGTCAACGCGGCCTTGGGTTTGCGGGGCGCCTTGGCCTTCTTTTCGGTGCTGGCGGTGCTGGCTTTGCGAGCAGGCATTCAGTGGAGTCTCGTGGTCATTGGTAGATCGCCGTCTGCAGCCGTGACACGGCTTCCTTCAGGCCCTTCACGCCGCCGAAGTGGCGGCTGGCGATCTCGGAGGGCGAGCCGTACCGGTCGAAGGGCTGGACCTTCATCAGATCGGACAGCGCGTTGAACTGGATGATTCCCCGCTCGACGTACTTGTCGAGCAGCAGCGACAGCACTTCGCGGGCCGTGTCGCCGTACTGCGCAAACAGGTCCTGCGTGGCCTTGCGCGCGCGCTCGGCGCGCTGGCGCCGCGTCAGCAAGGGAGCGTTCCACGCCAGGTGGCAGAGCAGGTCGAAGGGGTCGGCATCGGGTTGGTCACTGCTGGCCGCCAACTCGTCGAAGCTGATACCACATTCGGCCAGCTCATCCAGCACGTCGGCCCTGGCGTCGGGGTCGGCCCAGGCGGATTGCAGCGCATCGCGCGTGGGATACATGGAACGCACCGCACGACCCGAGTACTCGGTGTATCGGACCACCTGGAGCTTCTTTCCGTCGGTGTCGAGGTCGTAGACCAGATGTCCGATTACCTCGACCTCGCCACCATCGATGTAGAACTTGCGCGGCTCTGCCGTCAGGTCATTCAGGATAATTGCCGGACCGGGCTGGACCTCCTCGGGCTGGATTGGATATTCGAAGTCAGACTCAGCTTCGCCCGGGATTTCGACGATCGTCGTGTCGACCACCTCGCCGGCCTCATCTACCGTCACCTCTTCCAGGCGTGCCGGATCACCGTCGAAATCAGGGTCTGCGAAGTGCCGAGTCGCGGTGCCGGTGAAGTCGATGATGTTGAAGTACTCCTTGCCGTAGTCGACCTTCAGTCGCGTGCCGCGGCCGACGATCTGCTTGAACTCCGACCGCGAGCCCACGACGCGGGCCAGCACGACGTTCTTCACCATCTCGGCGTCCACGCCCGTGGTCAGCAACTGCGACGTGGTCAGGATGACCGGCGCCGGCTTGTCCACGTCCTGGAAGTGCGACAGGTGGGTGAGGCCGATGGCGCCCTCGTCCGCGGTGACACGGCACACGTAGTCGGGGTACTGCTTGACCAGATCGCTGTTCAGGTTGACCAGCTCTTGCCGCATCTCGGCGGCGTGCTCCTGGTCGACGCAAAAGATCAGCGTCTTGGCGAAGCGGTCGGTGCCCTTCAGAAAGTCCGTGAGGTGCCGGGCCATGGCCCGGGTACGCGCCCGCAGGGCCACGACGCGCTCGAAGTCTTTGGTCTGGTACTCGTCGTCCGGCACCTCGCGCCCGAAGCGATCCAGCTCGTCCTTGCTGGGGCGCCACCCCGCGGCGTCCACGGTGGTGATGACACGGTGCACTCGGTACGGTGCGAGGAAGCCGTCCTCGATGCCCTGGCGCAGGCTGTAGGTGTAGACCGGGTTGCCGAAGTACTCGTAGGAGTCGCGCGACTCTTCGCGCAGTGGCGTTGCCGTCATGCCGAACTGGATGGCCGGCTCGAAGTACTCGAGCACCGCGCGCCAGCTACTTTCGTCGCGGCTGGAACCGCGATGGCACTCGTCGATGATGATCAGGTCGAAGAAGTCAGGGCGGTACTTGCGGAAGACATCCTCCGTGCTGGTCGACAGCGCCTGGTAGATGCCAAAGTACATGTCGCGGCTCTGGCTGACATCGCCACCTGCAATCTTGTGGCGCGCGTCGCCGAACGGCGCGAACATCTTGGCCATCGGATCGTCAACCAGGATGTTGCGATCGGCGAGGAACAGGATCTTGGGACGCCGGTACTCGCCCGTGCTGTTCCAGCGGCTGTTCCAGAGCTTCCAGCAGATCTGAAAGGCAATACAGGTCTTGCCTGTGCCCGTCGCCAGCGTGGCCAGAATCCGCCGTTGGCCGAGCAGGATGGATTCGATGACGCGCTGGATGGCGATGTGCTGGTAGTACCGGGGCACCTTGCCCGACACGAGATTGAACGGCTCCAGCAGGTGGGCCGACGCAGGCTCTGTCAAGTGGGCCGACGCCGTCAGCCGCTGCCAAAGCTCGTCAGGCGTGGCGTAGCGATCGACCTCGCGCTCGGTTCCGGCGGTGTAGTCGATCTCAATGATGCGATGGCCGTTGGTCGCATAGGCGAACTTCAGACCGAGCATCTCCGCGTACTCGCGGGCTTGCTGCACCCCGGTCTCGGCAGGCAAGCCCAGTTCCTTCGCTTCGACGACGGCCAGAGGCATGTCGCGCCGGTAGTACAGCAGGTAGTCGGCACGGCGTTGCTTGCCTCGGCGCACCTTGCCGCCCGCTACGATGACCCGGCCGTTGGTGAAGCTGTGTTGCTCGCCGATGACGGATTCGGGTACGCCCCAGCCGGCCTCGACCAGCTTAGGTGTCACGAATTCGCGGCAAGTGTCAGCTTCGGTCATGGCGTTGTCTCGGTCGCTCGACTCACGTCAAGAGCCTTGGGTACTTGGTGCGCAGCTGCGCGACCACATCGGCGGTGAGCCTCCACGCGTCTCCGCGAATCCGCGCAATGAGGGTTGACCACACGTTGTTGAACGCATCGTTCACCACGGTTTCGTCGAAGCGCACACCCACCGGCAGCAGCGGCTCGATGTCTTCCGTGAGGCTGCGGGTGAGCTTCTTGAGCATTCGCTCTTCGGCCTCCGCTCGGCTGATCGGATGGTCTTCGAGTGCCAGGTAGTGGTTCAGGCGTATCACGACCTTGTCGAGGTCCAGGCCGAGCTGCGTGAGGCCGTGATGCAGGTCGAAGAGGTCGCGGCAGATGACCAGGTCCTGTTTGACTTGCGCCGAATTCGGACACGGGGCGTGCTCCCGCCAGGCCTGGATGTAGGCTTGGGGAATCAAGCGTCCGCCTCGACGACTTCATTGATCAGCAGCTTCCAGGTGGCATCGCGCTCCGGAACCTCCGCCAGCGCGGCCACAGTCGGTTTGACGCTGGGGTCAAGGGGCGCGAAGTGCCTCGCGGTTTGAGCGTACATGCGCAATGCCTTCGCTTGCTTGTGGCGCCCCGCCTGTTCAAGGAGATAGCCCAAGCGGCGTACCGCAGCGCCTTCGTAGTGCGCTGCGGCCCTTGTCAGGCTGCGTGCATCGGCGTGCGCGCCAAGATCTTTGGCGATCTGTGCCACGCTGCCGAGGCCACCGGCCCGATGCATGTAGCGCACGCAGTCGAGTAAGGTCAGCTCGACGCCTGCCACGACGGCGAAGCCGGCCGGCGTCTTGATGGCATCGACGAGCGAGGCCTCGTTGCAGGCGGCAAAGGCCGCCGGCTCCTGGTAGATGAACTGTAGGCGATGCGCGCCCAGCGTCAGATCGCGCAGCTGGCGGGGCGCCAGCACCTGGAAGATCATGGCCGCCTGATGCGACGAGCCGTGGTGGGCCGCCGCGCGCAGCAGCGACACGCGATAGCCCAGGCCTTGATGCTTCATCAGTGGGTCGATCCACTCGGCCGGGTCGGCGGCGCCTGCAGCCCGGTGTTCGGGCCTCACGATGAGGAAGAAGCCATGCCTTGGACTGGCCAGCTTGCCCTTGGCGACGGCACGCGTCAGGGCTGGTGACAGGGTGCTCAGGGCGATGCCATATGCGACCGCTTCGTCGCGACTAAACCAGCCCCGGCCTGCGGCAAGGCGGTCGTCGATGAAGGTGTCCAGTGCTGCCATACCGAAGTATATGCAAATTGAGCATCAAAATGATCTGTTTTGCATACAGAAATGCTGCGTACCCGGACCCGCCCCTGCCCCCTCTCACATATGATCGATCATCACCTGCCCAAACCCAGAACACGACACCTGCTCAGCGCCTTCCATGAGCCGCGCAAAGTCATACGTGACCTTCTTGCTCGCGATCGAACGCTGCATCGAGTTGATGATGGCATCGGCTGCCTCGAACCAACCCATGTGACGCAGCATCATCTCGGCCGACAGAATCTCCGAACCGGGGTTCACGTAATCCTTGCCGGCGTACTTCGGCGCAGTCCCGTGAGTGGCCTCGAACATCGCCACCGAGTCGGACAGGTTCGCACCCGGTGCAATGCCGATGCCACCGACCTGGGCGGCCAGCGCATCGGAGATGTAGTCGCCGTTCAGGTTGAGCGTGGCGATCACGTCGTACTCGGCCGGGCGCAGGATGATCTGCTGCAGGAAGGCATCGGCGATCACATCCTTGACGATGATCTGCCTGCCGGTCTTGGGATTCTTGAAGCTGCACCACGGGCCGCCGTCAATTGGCTGGGCACCGAACTCCCGGCGGGCCAATGCATAGCCCCAGTCGGCAAATGCGCCCTCGGTGAACTTCATGATGTTGCCCTTGTGAACCAGCGTCATCGAGGGCCGATCATTGTCGATGGTGTATTGCAGGGCCTTGCGCACGAGGCGTTCGGTGCCTTCACGCGAGACCGGTTTGATGCCGATGCCCGAGGAGTCGGGGAAGCGGATTTTTCTGACACCCATTTCTCCGGTCAGGAAGGCAATCACCTTCTTGGCGCCTTCGCTGCCTTCCTGCCATTCGATGCCGGCATAGATGTCTTCGGAATTCTCGCGGAAGATCACCATGTCGACCTTCTCAGGCGCCTTGAGCGGCGAGGGCACGCCGGTGAAATATCGAACCGGGCGCAGGCAGACGTAAAGATCGAGTTGCTGGCGCAGGGCCACGTTGAGCGAGCGGATGCCGCCACCGACCGGCGTGGTGAGCGGGCCCTTGATGGACACGACATATTCCTTGACCGCATCGAGGGTCTCGTCGGGCAGCCAGACATCGGGGCCATAGACCCGGGTCGACTTTTCGCCGGCGAACACTTCCATCCAGACGATCTTGCGCTTGCCGCCATAGGCCTTGGCCACGGCCGCATCGACGACCTTGATCATCACCGGCGTGATGTCCAGGCCGGTGCCGTCGCCCTCGATGTAGGGAATGATCGGCTGATCGGGGACGTTCAGCGAATAGTCCGGGTTGACCGTGATTTTCTGACCATCGGTCGGCACTTTGATGTGTTTGTACATGATGGAGGCTCGTTTGGGATGACGCGGCACAGTCGATTATGCCCGATCGGGTCTGCGCGGATCCGTCCGGTTATGATCACGGCAGGGCCGACGTCGCCGCCGTTTCGAGCGTGCTGTCGCGGCGCCCTGGCCCGATCGATCCGGAGAAAACCATGTTCATGCCACGCCGGCCGGCACCGGCCACATTGCTGGTCTCGATGATCCTGATCGCCTTGATGATGGCGGGCATCGGTCATGCCGATGCGCGGGACACGGCCGCCCAGCCCATGCTGGAGACTATCGAATTGCAGGCGGGCATGCACCGTATTCGCGCCGAAGTGGCGCAGACCAGTGCGCAGCGCGAACGCGGCCTGATGCATCGCGAATCACTGGCGCTCAATTCGGGCATGTTGTTCGTGTTCGAGCGGCCGCAGGTTCAATGCTTCTGGATGCGCAATACGCCCCTGCCCTTGTCCATCGCCTTCATCGCCGACGATGGCACTATCGTCAACATCGCGCAGATGCAACCGAACAGCGACGACAGTCATTGTGCGGACCAGCCGGTGCGCTTCGCGCTGGAAATGGAGCAGGGCTGGTTTGCCCGCAAGGGCCTCGCAGCCGGCAGCCGGTTAAAGGGCAAGGGCGTGTTCACGCCCTGAGTCCTGCAAGCCGGCGGCGCCCCAAAAAAAACCGGCTGATCTGACGATCAGCCGGTTCTGACGGATGCCTGTTGATCAGGCCGATTTGCCCTTGGACACCATGCCATAAATCAGCAGGACGATGATCGCGCCGACCACCGAACCAATGAGTCCGGCACCCTGGCCGGCTCCGTACAGGCCCAGCGCCTGACCACCATAAGAGGCCAGAAAGGAGCCGACCACGCCGAGCAGCATGGTGATGATGATGCCGCCGCCCTGCTTGCCGGGAATCAGGAATTTTGCGATGGCGCCGGCGATGAGGCCGATGATGAGTGTTCCGATCAAGACGTTATCCTCCGAGAATCATTTCATGTTGGCCGCGGCGAAGGCCCAGTTCACCAGATTCCAGTATGCACCCAGGTAGTTCGGGCGGCTGTTCCGGTAATCGATATAGTACGCGTGCTCCCAGACATCGCAAGTGAGCAAAGGTGTCTGGCCCGCGGTGAGCGGCGTTCCGGCATTGCTGGTGTTCACGATGTCAACGCCACCGTCCTTGGTCTGTACGAGCCAGGTCCAGCCCGAACCAAAATTGCCGGCCGCCGATTTGTTGAAGGCCTCCTTGAAGGCATCGAAGGAGCCCCACTTCTTGTCGATCGCCGCGGCCACCTTGCCCGAGGGCGCGCCGCCGCCCTTGGGCGAGAGCGACTTCCAGTAAAAGGTGTGGTTCCAGATCTGGGCCGCGTTGTTGAACACGCCACCGTCGGACTTGGCCACGATGTCTTCGAGCGACATCGATTCGAAGGGCGTGCCCTTGATCAGGTTGTTCAGATTGGTCACATAGGTCTGATGATGCTTACCGTAGTGAAACTCGAGGGTCTCTTTCGAAATATGGGGTGCCAGTGCATCCATCGCGTACGGCAGTTCGGGAAGCTTGTGTTCCATGTCAGGTCCTCGTTGTCTGTTGATTCGGATTGAGCGTGAGCAAAGGCCGGTCCCGATGGTGACGATGCCGTGATCCAGCGTGACCGGTCAGTCATCGGGCGCATCAGCCTGGTGGACTGGGCGATTGTACGGCCTGGCTTCGATGACCCTCACGCCCACCTCACCATCGGCGAAGGTGATGTCCCATCGCTCGTTCACCACGGTGCGGCCTGCTGACGCCATCACCCGTCCCTGCCCGTCCCTGACCACGGCATAACCGCGACGCAATACCCGGTTGGGATCGATCAGGTCCAGTTGCGCGGACAGTCCCTCGATGCGCTCACGCCATCGGCGCAGCAGGCGACTCTGGGCCGCGCTCAGGTCACGCGCCAACGCGTCGACCCGACGTTCGCCAGCCCGGATATCCGGGCCGCGCAGACGCGAGGCCAGCAGACCCAAACGATGGTGTTCATCGCTCAGTTGCCGGCGCTGAGCCTGAACCAGGCGCCGGGTCGCTTCATCGAGCCGGACACGCCACAGGCGCCATTGTTCGCGCGGCGTCTTGAGCAGGCGTGCCGCGGTGTCGACGCGCTGCAGACGAAGGTCGACCAGATGATGCATGGCCCGCATCAGAGCCGCACGGCCATCACGCACACGCCCGAGCAATTCATCGCGCACTGGTGCGGCCAGCATGGCCGCCGCGGTCGGTGTGGCCGCCCTCAGATCGGCGGCGAAGTCGGCGATCGTCACATCCGATTCATGGCCCACGCCCACAATCACCGGAATCGGGCTGGCGCGGATCGCCCGGGCCACTCGCTCATCATTGAACGACCACAGGTCTTCGATGGCGCCACCACCGCGCACCAGCAGCAAGGTGTCGCACTCGTTGCGTGAAGCGGCCTGCGCCAATGCGGCGACGATTCGCGGCGGCGCATCGGCGCCTTGTACCGGCGTTGGATACACGATGACCGGCACGTGGGCCGCCCGCCGGGCCAGCGTCACCAGCACGTCATGCAAGGCGGCCGCCTGCAACGAGGTGATGATGCCGAGTTGACGGGGCATCGCCGGGATCGGGCGCTTGATCGATTCATCGAACAGGCCCTCGCGCTGCAACTTGTCGCGCAACTCGATGAATTGCTGGTTGAGGTCACCAGCGCCGGCGGCACGCAGGCGCTCAATATTCAGTTGGAATTCGCCTCTGGCCTCGTAGAGTCCGACGCTGGCCTGGGCGTCCACCTTGAGCCCGTTGCGCAATTCGAAAGCCACTGCCGCGGCCCGGGCGCGGAACAGCACTGCCCGGGCCTGGGCGCGCTCATCCTTGAGCGAAAAGTAACAATGGCCGCTCGCAGCCCGCGTGAAGTTCGATATCTCGCCGCGAATCCAGAGCAGCGGAAACTGCCGTCCGAGCAAGGCGGCAACCTGCCGGTTCAGGGCCGATACGCTCAGCACCGGCGGCTCCTGTGCTGTCGATCCGACACTCTGGCCGGCGGATTCATCGTCGTTCAAACCGCCCTCCCAGGGCATCTGTCCACAAGTGAGACGTCAGTGTTCAATCGGTCGACAAACGGCGGTATCGCCAGCAAGTTCGTCGTAAGTCATTGATCGGTCAAGGATCCGAAATTCAACGAATATGTCGATAGCGCCGTTCATCGGGCCACGGTCACCCGCCCGCGGCGTCGCCCGCAGGTTCTCCACAAGTTTATCCACAGGCCGGACCCGGCCGCCGGCGGTCGGTGGTTTTCAAAATTTCATCAAGCACACTTGCCGCCAGGCGGAAAAACCGCCGACAATTCCGATCGACCCCCGGGTCAAGCGAGCCACCAGATGCACGCCTCGCCGGGGCTGACATCCGACACCCGATTCCGTCTCAACTCTGCGGAGACTGACTGTTGTTCTCATTGATCCAGGCTGCGGGCTGGCCCGTATGGTTCCTCATCGCCGCGTCGGTGGCCGCCGTCGCCCTGATTGCCGAGCGGTTCATGGCCTTGCGCCGGTCGCTGATCCTGCCCGCCGGACTGCTCGATGAGGTGGTAATGCTCCTGAAAAACCGCCAGATCACCCCCGATCTGGTGAACAAACTGGCCAAGACCTCGCCACTGGGCCGGGTGCTGGCCAGTGGTCTGCGCCGCGCCGGAGCGGGCCGACCGGCCATTCGCGAAACGATGGAGGACGCCGGGCGCGCCGTCTCCCATGACCTGAGCCGGTATCTGTCGGCCCTCGGCACCATCGCCACCATTGCCCCGCTGATGGGGCTGTTCGGCACGGTAGTCGGCATGATCGAAATTTTCGGCGCACAGGCACCCAGCGGGCTGGATCCCCAGCGCATGGCCTACGGGATCTCGGTGGCCTTGTACAACACCGCGCTGGGCATCCTGGTGGCGATACCGGCCCTGATCTTTTATCGCCATTTCAGGGCGCGGGTGGACAACTACATGGCCGACATGGAGCAGCAGGCGGCCCGCCTGACCGATGAGATGGCCAACGCCGGGCTCGACAAACGATGAATTTCCGACCTACCCGGGCACCCGAAGACCCGGAGATCAATTTCATCCCGCTGATCGACCTGCTGCTGGTGATCCTGATCTTCCTGATGGTGTCCACCACCTTCAGCCGCTATACCCAGCTCAAGGTGGATCTGCCCAGCGCCTCCAAGGAGCAGTCGGTCGAACAGCCCGACGAGATCGTCGTCGCGGTGTCGGCGGAGGGCAAGTATCGGATCGCCGGCGACAAGCCGACCGAACCCCTGTCGCCGTCGGCCCTGGTGGGCGAACTGAGCCGACGGGCCGTCGCCACCAAGCAACCGATTCTGGTGATTTACGCCGATGCGGCCGCCACGCACCAGTCGGTGGTCGGTCTGCTCGATGCGGCGCGACTGGCCGGGCTCGAACGGGTCACGTTTGCCGCGAAGGGAGAAGCGGCCGGTCAGTGAGCGGACAGTCGAGGGGCGGGCCGAGCGACTGGCGCGCCCGCCTCGAAGCCTCGCTGCATCGACTGTGGTTCGACGCCCCGACGACGCCGGCCCGGTTGCTGGCAGTCGGCCTCCTGACGCCACCCGCCTGGCTGGTCGGCCTGGTCTCACGGCGGCGACGCGAGCAGATCGAGGCGGCCCGCTCGGCAGACCGCCGCGACTTCCGTCCGGATCCCTTCTTCGCCGCTCGACCGGTGGTGATCGTGATCGGCAATCTGGTCGCGGGCGGTGCCGGCAAGACACCGCTCACCCTGGCCGTCGCGAAGCATCTTCAGGACCAGGGACTGCAGATCGGGCTGATCGCGCGCGGCACCGGTTCGCTGGGCCGGGAGATGGCCCAGCCGGTCGGACCCGACGACGACGCAGAGAGAGCCGGTGATGAAGCCGTGTTGCTGGCCCGGCGCAGCGGGGCGCCGGTTTATGTGGCCAGGCAACGGGCGCAGGCCCTGCAGCGGCTGGTTGCCGAGCATCCCGAGGTGCAGGTCGTGCTGGCCGATGACGGCCTGCAGCACGTGGCCTTGCGGCGCGATCTGCAAATCGTCGTGATCGATCAGCGTGGCCTGGGTAACGGCCGCCTGTTGCCGGCCGGCCCCTTGCGTGAACCGCCCGACATGCTGGCCGGGGTCGACGCGGTTGTGATGAACCGCGGCTGGCAGACCGCGGCGGCAGCCGATCCTGCAACGCGGGCCATCGATGCGTCGATCGCCGCCCTGGCCTTGATGACGCCGCGCTTTGAATCGCGTCTGCAGGTCCGTGATGTGCTGCCGCTGACGGCCTATCGGACTAACACGGGGCCGGCGATCGATCACGGTCACGGACCGGCCGGCGTTCCGGGCCTGGCCGCCCTGGGCGAGGGCCCGATTGCGGCGGTCGCCGGCATCGCCAATCCGGAATCATTTTTTGGTCTGCTCGAGGCCCTGAACCTGTCAATCATCCGCTATCCGCTAGGCGATCATGCGCCACTGGACCGGGCATGGCTGGCCGGTCTGCCGCAGGCGACCATCGTGATGACCGAAAAGGACGCCGTAAAATGTCCGGACGACTCGAGCGCACGCGTGTTCGTGCTCAGGGTTCAGGCATGCCCTGAGCCGGCGCTGTTCGACTGGCTTGCCACCACCTTGCGAAGGCGACACGATCTTGGACCGACGACTGCTTGACCTCCTGGTTTGCCCGATCTGCAAGGGCCCCCTCAAAATGCTGCGCCACGATACCGTCAAGGCGGTCGACGCGGTCCAGGCCGAACTGGTCTGTAATGGCGACCGGCTGGCCTTTCCGATCCGCGACGACATCCCGGTCATGCTGGTCGATTCCGCCCGCCCCCTCGAGGCCGACGAAGAAGTGGCCTGAGCCGACCATCCCAGGGGGAACCATCGTGTCATTCACCGTCTTGATCCCGGCCCGCCTCGCCTCGTCCCGGCTGCCCGACAAACCATTGGCCGACCTGGCCGGCCAGCCGATGATCGTGCGCGTGGCCCAGGTTGCCGCCCGGGCCGGCGCGAGCCGGGTGGCCGTGGCCACCGACTCGCCCGAGATCATCGCCGTGGTCGAAAAGGCTGGTTTTGAAGCGGTTCTGACCGATCGTCAGCATCCGTCGGGCACCGATCGCCTGGCTCAAGCCTCCTCGATGCTGGGGCTGGCCGATGATGCGATCATCGTGAATCTGCAAGGCGACGAGCCGCTGATGCCGCCCCACATCTGCGCCGCGGTGGCACAGGCGCTGGCCAACACGCCGGCGCTGGCCATGTCGACCGCGGCCCATCCGATCGAATCGGCTGACGAATTCGCCAATCCGAACGTCGTCAAGGTCGTGTGCAGCCAGGATGATCGCGCCCTGTATTTCTCCCGCGCGCCGATCCCGTTCCACCGGGATGGCAGTCAGGGCGGCTGGGTCGCACCGGCCGCCGCGCGCGCACCCGTGCTGCGGCACATCGGCATCTATGCCTACCGGGCCGGCTTTCTGCGTCTTTACCCGCAATTGGCCGTGGCACCGCTCGAGGCAGCCGAGTCACTCGAGCAACTGCGTGTGCTCTGGCATGGCCACGCGATCGGCGTAGTGCGCCTGGCCGAGGCACCGCCAGCCGGTGTCGATACCCCCGACGATCTGGCCCGGGTTCGGGCGCTGCTGAGCGCGGCCGCCTGATCGAGACGGCGGCCCACGCGTCGCCGACCGCAAGACGAATTGACGCTGCAAAGTCTTTGCGAGTAACCTGCGGCGGCTTTGGTGAGGGTTGAATCGAGCTGGGCTCGAGGCGACTTTCTTGACCCGCTCATCCAACCGATGTGAGCGACCGATCAGCGTTGGGTCGGCCGGCTTCATTCGCAACGCCTTTTATCACCGACAGCCAAGCTGAGGAATCGTTAATGCGTCTCATTCTTTTGGGCCCGCCGGGTGCTGGCAAGGGAACCCAGGCCGGGTTCATCTGCAAGACATTCGGCATCCCGCAAATTTCGACCGGTGACATGCTGCGCGCAGCCGTGAAGGCCGGCACGCCGCTTGGCCAGGCCGCCAAGCGCGTCATGGACAGCGGCGCTCTGGTATCCGACGACATCATCATCGGTCTGGTCGAAGAGCGCCTGAAGGAACCCGATTGCGTCAACGGCTATCTGTTCGATGGATTTCCGCGCACCATCCCCCAGGCCGACGCGATGCGACATGCCGCAGTGGCCATCGACTATGTGCTCGAGATCGACGTCCCGGAATCTGAAATCGTCGATCGCATGAGTGGACGTCGGGTCCATCCCGCCAGTGGGCGCACCTATCACCTCAAATTCAATCCCCCACGCCGTGAAGGACGGGACGACGAAACCGGTGAAGCCCTGATCCAGCGCGACGACGATCGTGAAGACACGGTCAGGCATCGTCTGCAGGTGTATCGTGAGCAGACGCGCCCCTTGGTCGAATATTACGAGCGCTGGTCGGCAACCGGCGAACCGGCCGCGCCCGCGTATCGACGCATATCCGGCTCGGGCGATCTGGACGACGTCACGCGGCGGGCACTCGATGCGCTCAGACCTGCGTGAAGAGATGTCCAAGTCAGTTCAGCCGTCGTCTCGCGAACACCGTAGAATGAACGCAGAGCGGCAGCAACAAATCCGAATTCCAAGATTGATCAAAACCTGGAGGAACTCATGAGCGGCGCAGCTACCTTTGGTCTTTGGCTGGCCATCGCATGCGGTATCGCAGCGGTGCTGTATGGATTCTGGCGCAGAAGCTGGATCTTCAGCCTTGATGCGGGCAATGCGCGCATGCAGGAGATCGCCGCTGCGATCGAAACCGGTGCCAAGGCCTACCTGGACAGGCAGTACAGCACGATTGCCAAGGTTGGCGCGGCGTTGTTCCTGCTGATCTGGATCTTCCTGAATTTTTCAACGGCCTTCGGCTTCCTGCTCGGCGCGGGATTATCCGCGGTGGCCGGTTATCTGGGCATGTACACATCGGTCAAGGCCAATGTGCGCACGGCGCAGGCGGCCACCCGCAGCCTGGACGAAGCGCTCGATGTCGCCTTTCAGGGCGGCGCCATCACCGGCATGCTGGTGGTGGGTCTGGGCCTGCTCGGCACATCGCTCTATTTCAGCCTGCTCTGGCTAACCGGCCCTGATGATGCGGGAACCAATGGTGCGTCGCTGCACCATCATGTGTTGCAGCCGCTGATCGGTCTGGCATTCGGATCCTCACTCATCTCCATCTTCGCCCGACTGGGTGGCGGAATCTTCACCAAGGGCGCCGACGTTGGTGCCGATCTGGTCGGCAAGGTCGAGGCCGGCATTCCCGAAGACGATCCGCGTAACCCGGCGGTCATCGCCGACAACGTGGGCGACAACGTTGGCGACTGCGCCGGCATGGCCGCCGATCTGTTCGAAACGTATGCGGTCACCCTGATTGCCACGATGCTGCTGGGCGCACTGGTCATGACCGGTGCCGAAGTCCAGGCGGCCGTGTATCCGCTTGCCCTGGGTGCGGTGTCGATCATCGCCTCAATCTTCGGCGCGACCCGCGTCAAAGCCACGCCTGGCATGACCAACGTGATGCCTGCGCTTTACAAGGGCCTGATCTGGGCCGGCGGCATCGCCACGGTGCTGGCATTGCCCATGACGGCCATTGTGTTCAGCGGCGCCGACCTGGCCGCCATCGGCATGGGCGTGTCCAATCTGTGGTTCTGCGTGATCGTCGGCATGATCCTCACCGGTTTGATCGTCTGGGTCACCGAGTACTACACGAGTACGGAATACGGGCCGGTCAAATATGTTGCGGCGGCTTCGACCACGGGTCACGCCACCAACATCATCGCCGGTATCGCGGTATCGATGAAGTCCACCGCCTGGCCGGTGCTGTTCGTCTGCCTGGCGATCGTCTCGTCCTATGGCCTGGCGGGTCTGTACGGCATTGCGGTCGCCGCGACCGCCATGTTGTCGATGGCCGGCATCATCGTCGCACTCGACGCCTATGGCCCCATCACCGACAACGCCGGTGGTATCGCTGAAATGGCCGAGATGCCCGAGTCGGTGCGCAACATCACCGATCCGCTGGATGCGGTGGGCAACACCACCAAGGCGGTGACCAAGGGCTATGCAATCGGTTCGGCCGGTCTGGCGGCCCTGGTGCTGTTCGCCGACTATACCCATGCGCTCGAAAACGCCGGTCTCGCAGGCATCCGCTTCGATCTGTCCGATCCGAGTGTGATCGTCGGCCTGTTCATCGGCGGCCTGATTCCCTTCCTGTTCGCCGCCATGGCGATGGAGGCGGTCGGACGTGCGGCCGGTGCCGTGGTCGAGGAGGTCCGGCGTCAGTTCCGTGACATCAAAGGCATCATGGATGGCACGGGCAAACCCGATTACACCCGGGCGGTCGATCTGCTGACCAGTTCAGCCATCAAGGAAATGATCATTCCGTCGCTGTTGCCGGTGGTCGTACCCGTGCTGGTGGCCCTGTTCCTCGGACCAGTCGCCGTAGGCGGCATGCTGATGGGCACGATTGTCACCGGCCTGTTCGTCGCCATTTCGATGTGTACCGGCGGTGGCGCATGGGACAACGCCAAAAAGTACATCGAGGAAGGCAATCACGGTGGCAAGGGCAGTGAGGCCCACAAGGCCGCCGTGACTGGCGATACGGTCGGCGATCCCTACAAGGACACGGCCGGCCCGGCGGTGAATCCGCTCATCAAGATCATCAACATCGTCGCCCTGCTGCTGGTGCCTCTGATGGCGCCCGATGCAGTCGACGCTACCAAGGCCCCAGCGGCGCATGCGCCGGCGGTCACCGCACCAGCCACCTCGGCAGCGGCACCAGCCACCTCCGGATCGACTGGCGGCAGCGCTGCATCGACGGCGGGCGCGGCGGCGGCAGGCGCAGCGGCGGCGGGCATTGCCAACACCATCGCGGCGGCGCCAGCCAGTTCGGCGCAACTGGCCGCTGATGCGGCCAATCAGGCGGCAGAGGCCGCCAAGGCAGCAGCAGCAGCAGCCACCGAAGCGGCCCGGGTTGCGCAGGAAGCCGCCAGGGCGGCCGCCACGGCCACCCAGGATGCAACGTCCCAGTTGACCGGGGCGGTCGCCAAGGCCGGCAGCCTGTCCGAAGGCATGAACGACGCCGCGGTCACCGTGAGCAAGGCGACCATGCTGACCACCGATGCGATCCGCAAGGCGGAATCGCTGAGCGAGTCGATGAATGACTCGGTCGCGGCGGTCAACCGGTCCACCATGTATCAGACGGATGCCGTGACCAAGGCGCAAGCGCTGGCCGGTGCCATGGACGACTCGGTCGCAGCCGTGAACAAGGCCACGATGTACCAGACCGGTGTCATGGCCAAGGCTGAGGAACTCGCTTCGAGCATGGATGAGGCACTGGTGGCCGTCACCAAGGCCACGGTCTATGCAAACGGTGCGGTGGGTTCGGCCGACACGGCGGCCAAGTCGGCAGACGCCGCGGCCCAGGCCCTGGCCTCGGCCAAGGATGCAGCCACGACCGATGTGTCCAAGGCACTTGAGACGGTGATGGGTTCGGTACAGCAGTCCATCGACGCCGCCAACGCAGCAGCCGAGTCGGCCAAGTCCGCCGCCGCGGCCGCCGCCGAAACGGCGACCGCCTCGATCGGCACCAGCGACCAGATCGTTGGCGCGATCACGGGTGCGGCCGCCTCGGCCACCCAGGCAGCCAGCACCATCGAGAACTCAACCCGGCAGGCCACGGGGGCGATCAATCAGGCGGCATTCAACACGCAGGCGGCTGCTGGTGCCGCCAACGATGCGGCCGCCCAGGCGCAGAACGCCAGCGCAGCGGTATCGCGCTCGGGTCTCCAGGCTGCGGCAGCGGTGAATCAGGCGGCAGCCACAGTTCGCAAGTCGGCCGAAGCGGCCGCTCAGCAGTTCAACATCGCGAGCGAACAGGCGGTGGGCCTCATCAGCAACAAGATGGCCACCACCCCGGCCCCGCTGGCCAACCTGCAGGCCGTTCCCGCGGCACCGGCAGTGAGTCCGGCAATGGCCGAGTCCCTGCAGCAGGCGGCTGACGCAGCGCAACAGGCAGCCAGTGCCGCCCGTGAAGCCGCCGAGGCTGCCCGCTCTGCGGCGACTGTCGCGAGCACGGCGGTCGATCGCGCTGCCCAGCTGGGTACGGAGTCTTCCGCGGCCAGCAATCAAGGGACGGAAGCACTCAAGCAGGCGGCGCAGGCCATTGCAAATGCCGGTAACCAGGCAACCAGTGCGATCGCCGGCGCCGGCGATTCGGCAGCCAAAGCCATCGATGAGGCGGCCCGCCGCGCCAGCGAAACCATGGCCTCCGATACGCAGCGAACGGTTGGCAATGTCGGAGCGGCCCTGCAGCAACAGGCCACCCAGACCGAAACCCGCCAGGTCGCGATGGCCTCGGTGAGCGATGCGGTCAAGGCGGCGCAGGATGCCGCCTCGGCGGCAGCGCAGGCGGCTGAAGCGGCCAAGGCGGCTGCGGGTACGGCCAGCGAAGCGGCGAACAGCATCGCCGGTTCGGCAACCCAGGCCAATGAGGCGGCAAACAACATTGCCGGCTCCGCAACCCGCGCCACCGAGGCGTCGACCGCCATGGGTAGCTCGGTCGACAAGGCCAACACCGTATCCGGCCAAATCCGTGATGCGGCAGCCGCGGCTGGCGAAGCAGCCAACCGTCTGGGTACGACCAGCAAGGAGGCCAGCGCTGAAATTGCTGGTGCGATCGATGGAGCGAAGGCGGTAGCCGGAACGATCACGTCGTCGGGACAACAGACCGCCGAGGCGATCAACGCCGCAACCGCGGCCTCGACCAATGCCGCCAACGCGGTCACTGCTGCCGGCATCCAGACGGTCGAAGCGGTGAACAAGGCGACAGCCATCGCCGCCGAAAACGGCAATCTGCTCAATCTCGCAGCGACCAGTGCCCAGGATGCAGCCTCCAACATCACTGCAGCCGGCATGTCGACGACCGCGTCGGTCAATGCCGCTGCCGAGGCCGCACGATCGGCAGCAACAGCGGCCAGTGAGCAGATCAGCGCCGCATCGTCGCAGGCAGTTGGCCTGATCGGTTCGAGTGCGAACCAGAGCAGTACGACCGCAACGTCGATGGCCAAGGATGTCAGCGACCAGATCACCGCTGCTGTCTCGGGCGCCGTCACCGCGGTGATGGGCGCCACTGAATCGGCCAACACCGCCGCGAATGCGGCGGGTCAGGCGGCCGGTTCGGCGAGTTCGGCGGCCCAGGTGGCAAGTCAGGCCGCTGCATCGGTGAGCGAAGCGGCATCGGCAGGCACCCAGGCGGCAGCCGCCGCCAATTCGGCAGCCGAGGCGGCGAAGTCTGCTGCGCAAGCCGCCAGTGGTGCAGCCGGCCAGACCGGCAGCGCGGCCGACGCAGTCAAGTTGGCCACCAACGAGGCCACGGCCGCTGCGGCTCAAGTCAGGGAAGCGGCTGGCACGGCGCAGGCAGCGGCCGGCGAGATCAAGTCGGCAGCCGGTGAAGCCACCGGTGCGGCCGAGGCGGTCAAGGGCGCTGCGGCTCAAACCTCCGGTGCGGTCGAGGCGGTCAAGGCAGCGGCGGCCGATACCACCGGTGCAGCCACTGCGGTCAAGGCCGCGGCCGGCGAAGCAACCGGTGCAGCCACTGCGGTCAAGGCCGCGGCCGGCGAAGCAACCGGTGCAGCCGAGGCCGTCAGGACTGCGGCGGGTGAAGCCACCGGGGCAGCCGGGGCAGTCAAGGCCGCGGCCGGTGAAGCCACTGGGGCAGCCGCTGCAGTCAAGGCAGCCGCCGGAGAATCTTCCGGCGCGGCCGAGGCCGCCAAATCGGCAGCCGCTGAGGCAAACGGTGCAGCCAATGCAGTGTCCGAAGCGGCCAAGCAGACCAATGCGGCAGCGGCGACGGTCAAGGGAGCAGCCGACAATGCCGGATCAGCGGCACGGGCGGTGAACGAAGCAGCCGGCAATGCCAGCGGTGCGTCCACGGCCGTCAACCAGGCAGCCACCGCCGCTGGTTCGGCTGCCGGGGTCGCCCGGGAAGCCACCGATGCACTCAGGGAAGCTGCTGATCGTGCCCGATCAGCAGCCGCCGCAGTTCCGAGTGCACCGGTAGCCCGGCTGATTGATACGCCGCAGACCCCTGCGTCGGCACCGGCAACACCGGCACCGGCAACACCGGCACCGGCAACACCGGCGCCTGCAGCAGCCGCACCTGCAGCAGCCGCACCTGCACCCGCAGCACCTGCACCCGCAGCACCTGCACCCGCAGCAGCGGCGCCGACTCCTGCAGCGGCTCCCGCAGCAGCGGCGCAAACGCCTGCAGCAGCAGCCCCGGCCAATGCCTCGCTGCCCGAACAGAAGAGCGCCTACTTCCGGGTCAACAGCTCGGCGGTGCTCGAACGGGCAGCCAGCGACATGGCTGAGCTGGCATCGTGGGCCCAATCGGGTAGCGGCAACCGCCTGCGCCTGACCGGCTACACCGATGGCACCGGCAACATCGAGATCAACACGGCCTTGTCCAAGGCCCGTGCCGAAGCCGTGCGTGATCTGCTGGTCTCGAAAGGCGTTCCTGCCGGACGGATCGACATGGTGGAACCGCAGCAGATCGAAGCGGCACCCGGGCAAGCCTGGCAGGCGCGCCGCGTGGATGTCGTTCCGGTCAAGTAAGCCTTCGGATGCCGGTCGCTGATTTCCGGATCAGCGACCGGTCACCATCGCAACGCGGAGGCCTGAAGCCTCCGTTTTTATTTTTATGGAGAACAATGCATGAATCTCGAAGGGCAAGTCACCATCGTGACAGGCGGTGCATCAGGCCTGGGCGGCGCGACGACCCGTGCACTGGTCAAGGCCGGCAGTAAAGTTTTAATTGCCGACGTCAATCAGAAACTTGGTGCGCAGGTCGCGGCTGAACTGGGCAGTTCGGTGAGATTCGTCGCCTGCGATGTGACGAGCGAAGCCGATGGCCAGGCCTGCGTCGATGCGGCGCTGGCCATGGGCGCACTATCCGGCCTCGTCAACTGTGCCGGCATCGGTACACCGGGCAAGACAGTCGGCCGTGACGGCCCTCTCCCGCTGGCCGACTTCAGTCGGGTGATCGGTGTGAATCTGATCGGCACCTTCAACATGATCCGCCTGGCTGCTGCGGCAATGGCCAGGAACACCCCCAATGCCGACGGCGAGCGCGGGGTGATCGTCAATACCGCATCGGTAGCCGCCTTCGACGGGCAGATCGGTCAGGCTGCCTACGCAGCCTCCAAGGGCGGCATTGTCGGTATGACGCTGCCGATTGCGCGGGACTTGTCCCGCGAGGGCATCCGGGTCGTCACGATCGCGCCCGGCCTGTTCCTGACCCCGTTGCTGCAAGGCCTGCCCGAATCCGCGCAGGAATCGCTGGGCAAACAGGTTCCGTTCCCGCCGCGTCTGGGCCGCCCGGATGAGTTTGCAATGCTGGTCGGGCAGATCTTTGCCAACCCCATGCTCAATGGCGAAACGATCCGCCTGGACGGCGCGATCCGGATGGCACCCCGATAAGCTCGCCCAACCGGGCACGGCTGCCTGCGCAACCGTGCCAACCGGCATCCGGCCCTCAGGCCGCGCCGGCCAGCGTCGCTTCCACCCAGCGGCCCAGCGCCAGCAAAGCCGCGTCGCCCTGGCGACTCCCTACCACCGATAGACCCAGAGGCAATCCGAGCTCAAAACCGGCCGGCATGGTCAATGCCGGCAGTCCGCACATGGAAAAAGGCAGCGTCTGGCCCAGTACCGCTTCGCGCACGCTCATGCTGCCCGATTCAACCGAGGCGTCGACTTGACCGCGCAAGGGGGCAGCCACGGCCGTGGTCGGCAGCACCAACGCATCGACATCACGCAGGCAACGATCCAGATCGTCGCTGACCCGCTGTCTGGTCTGCATGGCCACCAGGTAGTCGACGGCCGACAGCTTTGCGCCAGCCTGCAGGGGCTCGAGCACCGAGGGTGAGAAACCCTCGCCCCCGTTTGCCAGTGCCGCCCGATGAACTGTCGCCGCCTCGGCACGCACGATGGGCGAATAACAAACCCAGGCCTGTGGCAGACAAGGCAAGGGACAGTCGATCAGCTGCGCACCGGCCGCACGCAGAATGGCCAGTGACCGGTCAAATTGTTCACGCACGGCCGGCGCCAGACGACCGGCCAACCAGGTCGCCGGGATACCCAGCCTTGCCGCCCGGGGCGTTACGCCATGGGCCATCGAACGGCCTGCCATGACCTCGAACAGGCGCACGCAGTCGTCGACGGTGGCCGCGAGCGGACCCGCGTGATCACAGGTCCAGGACAGATACAGAGCGTTGTCGAGCGGGATCGCACCGAAGCTGGGTTTGAACCCGGTCACACCGCAAAATGCCGCCGGAATCCGCACCGAGCCGCCGGTATCGCTGCCAATACTGCCCAGCCCGATGCCGGTGGCCGCGCAGACCGCCGCGCCACTGGATGAACCGCCTGCCTGATGAGCCGGATTCCATGGATTGCATACATCGCCGGTCCAGGTGTTCTCGCCGGTCGCCCCCAGGGCGATCTCGTGCATGTTGGTCTTGGCGATGATCAAGGCACCAGCATTCCTGAGGCGCGTGACCAGCGTCGACTCGCCCTCATCGGCCAATGGCAACGTGGCACGGGTGCCGGCACGACGCGGCATTCCGCGCACCGCGAACAAATCCTTGATCGTCAGCGGAATGCCCAACAGCGCAGGCACCGCAGCACCCTCCCGCCCGCAACGCAAACGCTGTTCATCCAGCGCCTGCGCCTGTCGGTCGGCAAGTGCCCAGTCGACATGCGCGAGTGGATTCAGGTCGGCGACACGGGCCGCGTTGTCATGCGCCCTTTGCAACAGACTCACGGCAGTCTGCGTGCCATCGGCAAGCGCGCGTAAGGCGGCGGCTATGGGCAGGTGCTCCGGCGAACCGGGCGGGACGGGCGGCAGGACGGATGGCGTGGTCAAAATGTGCTCCGCAGAGGGGACCGACGGGCTTCGAGGCTATCATGCATCAGGCGCCCTATCCCGGCACCGCCGGGCCGTGCCGCCGTCCAGCCCGAATCCGGAGCCGCCAATGGAACATCGCCGCCTCGATGGCAATCGTCTGCGCGCCGCCAGTTATGACGAGCGCGAACAAGCGCTCGAGATCGAATTCAGCAATCGCGACGTCAGGCGCTTTGCCGGCGTGCCGCCGGCGGTTTGGCGCAGCTTGTTGTCGGCGCCCAATCCGGCCACCTTTTTCGAGGACCGCATCGAAGAAGAGTACGCCTCCAGCCCCGCGCAACGGCGTCAGACCGACGACCCCCGCAAGGCGCTCGATGATTTGTTCGGTGGTGCCGGCTGAGCTGTCGCGCAGTGCGCTGCGCATCGAAATCCTTTGCGAGGTGATCGACAATTTCGGCGATGCCGGGATCAGCTGGCGTCTGGCCACCCAGTTGTGCGCCCAATGGGGCGCGCAGGTCACCTTGATCATCGACCAGCCCGGATTGCTCGCACGATGGCGCGAGGCGGCCCGGCTGGCCGGCCGGGCAACGCCGCAAGTTGTCGACCTGCGCACCGCGATCGAGTCGGCAAGGGCTGACCCATCGAACAATGCCGGTGCACCTGACCTGTTCATCGCGATGCTCGGATCGCGCGTGCCCGAGCTGATGCGTGCGCGCCTGAGCGCCCATCGCACGCCCTGGATCCGCTATGAATATCTGAGCGCCGAACCCTGGATCGACGGTTGCCATGGGCTTCCCTCTCCCAAACCCGACGGCCTCGCCACCGAATGGTTTTACTACCCGGGCTATTCAAGCGCCAGTGGCGGACTGCTGCGCGAGGCATCGCTCAATGAAGAACTGAGGCATTGGATTGAGTCGGAGCGAACCGACTGGCTGGCTGCGCGTGGTCTCGATACTCCCTCCGGCGTGATGCGGTTCTGCCTGTTCGGCTACGCCGAGCCACGAACCGCCGAACTCGCACAGGCGCTGGCCGCGCTGACCGATCGATGCGTGATTTTCATCAATCGTGGCCTGGCCGACCAACTCGCCGACGCGTCCCTGCTGTCGAACGCGATTCTGCCCGCGCAGTGCGAACTGCGCATTCACGACTGGCTCGACCAGGGCGAGTTCGACCGATTGTTATGCTCCTGCGATCTGAGTCTGGTCCGCGGCGAAGACAGCTGGGTCAGGGCACAATGGACGGGTCAGCCGTTTCTCTGGCAGGCCTACCGCCAGGATGAACAATTCCATCTGACCAAGCTGAACGCCTGGCTGAACCGCCTGCTGACTGATCGCCACGATCCGGCAGCCCTCGCGATCCGGCGTCTCATGGACGCCATCAACCAGGGCACCGAGCATGGTGAGTCCGAGTCGCTCAGACCGGCCTTGACCGAGTATCTCGCCCACCTGACATCGATCCGGGCGATTCATCGGCAATGGTGCAAGGATCTGCTCTCGCAGGCGCCACTGGTCGACCGGCTCGCGCGATTTGCCCGCGATCAACTACAATTGCCGGTTTGACCGCCTCGAGAGCAACAGAGAACCGATGAAAACCGCCCAGGAACTTCGCACCGGAAATGTGATCATGATCGGCAGCGACCCGATGGTTGTCCAGCGCGCCGAGTACAACAAGTCAGGCCGCAATGCCGCAGTCGTGAAAATGAAGCTCAAGAACCTGTTGTCGGGCTCATCGACCGAAACCGTGTTCAAGGCCGACGAAAAATTCGACGTCCAGGTGCTCGAGCGCAAGGAAGTGACTTTTTCTTATTTCGCCGATCCGATGTATGTATTGATGGATGGCGAGTACAACCAGTATGAAGTCGAAGCTGACTCAATGGGCGATGCGCTGAACTACATCGATGACGGCATGCCCTGCGAGGTCGTGTTTTACGATGGCAAGGCCATTTCGGTTGTAATGCCCAATTCGGTGGTCAGGGAAGTGGAATACACCGAACCCGCCGTCAAGGGTGACACCAGTGGCAAAGTCATGAAGCCGGCGCGTCTCAAGCCCACCGGATTCGAAGTGCAGGTGCCCGCATTCGTGCAGATCGGCGACATGGTCGAAATCGATACCCGCACTGCCGAATACAAGAACCGCGTCAAGTCCTGAACCCCCGGCCCGAACCCGGGGCCTGAAACCACGACCTGATCCCCGGGCCCTGAACGCCGGGCCGCAACCGGCTCAGGTCAGGCCACACGCAGCATCGGCGTGTCGGGCCTTGGCCGGGCAGGCGCCGAGCGACGCAACTGCCGGTTGACCGTGTCGCGCAGGGAATGCAGCGAAACCGGCTTGACCAGGTAACTGCTGCAGCCGGCCAGCGCACCGCGCACCAGATCGAAGGGCGAGGAGCGGCTGGTCAGAATGACCACCGGCACGCCCTTGAGCAGGCGACTGCGACGAATGTCCCGGGTGAGCTGGTAGCCGTCCTGGCCGGGCATCACCACATCGGCGAACACCATGTCGTAACGGCGCGCCATCAGCAGTTGCAGGGCGTCATTCGCCGAGTCCACCGCATCGGACTCCAGTCCCATCTGTTGTAGCGCGACCGTCAATTGATGACGAACTGTCGGACTGTCGTCGACGATCAGGGCACGCGGACGATTCGGGTTGACCGCCTTCGCCTCGGACCCGCCCAATGGTCCACGAGCCATGGCCTGCGCGGCTACCCACGGCATGGCCCCCGTACCGGACATCCGACCGGTGCCCTCGAAATGCTGCTGAACCTGCCCGTTCAGGACGTCTAGCACCTGGCGAGCGAATCGTTCATGGACGACGTCGTCGCATCCTCTGGCCTTGTCGGACCGACGGCCCAGCCGCACGATCGGACGGCCGTTGAGCAGGTTGTTCAGCGTACCCGCCACCTCCGGGCCGCCCGCGATCGACATGTCGACGATGGCGATATCGAAGGCATCGGCACTGCGACTGGCGGCCAGATGGAAGCCGTAAGGATTGTGTTGGGCATGACGTGCAACGACCTCGAGCACATGTTGCAGCGATTCGCTCACGCCGAACATCGCCACCCTGAACTCGGGACGGTTCGAGCGCGGCATCGTGACGATAGGGTTGGACAAGCCTGACTCCCGGCTTTTTTGGGTTTTTATCTGACGCGTTCGCATCCGTCGCACGTTGTCACGTGCCCGCACCAGCAAAAAAGCCGGTGCGACATCGCAGTCGGACGCCGCAACACACCGTTACAGTCTCTCAGTGTAGCTGGAATTCCAGCTCCCACAAGGTGAGAGATCATCAAAAAAACAATATTTAACGGGAGCTTAGGGAGCGAAGTTGCTTCAAAGTCTCACTGACAGGCCGGCGCCCGGTCGGCTTGCACCACTTTGTCGGCCGTTGCCGGCGTGTCGCTACCGATACTCTCCAGGCGCAATCCGTTGTCGCGCGCAAAGCCGAGCATGAATCGCCAGGCCAGCGGCTCGATCTCATGAAGCCGTTTGTCCACCGTCACGGTCTTCACGCCGGCACGCAGACCGGGCATCACATACGGGGAGTAGAACAGATGACCACCACTGGCCCGGCGCGGGCGGTAGGGCGACATGACGCCACACACTCGCTCGGCCCAGTCACTCGGTCGAAATGGCTTGCCGTCGGCCGTCTGACCGACGATCAGAAAAGATACCGGGCAATCAGGATCGATCATCGTGGCGACATTATAGGTGGCGCGGGACGATGGATTCATTGGAATCAGACTATCGAGGCCCTATAATCGATGGGCGGTGGTGGCTGGACGGCCCACCGCTTTTTCGTTGCCGGTGCCGCTCGCGTCACTCGCCTTGCAGCCGCAACGACTCTCCGGAGACTGCGCCTCATGACTACCAACACCGCAAACCCTGCTGTACTGATGAACACCTATGGCAAGCCGGCCATCGGATTCAGCCATGGCGAAGGCGCCTGGCTCTATGGCCGGGACGGCAAGCGTTATCTCGACTGCCTGGCCGGCATCGCGGTCAACACGCTCGGTCATGCGCATCCCAGACTCGTGCAGGCCCTGCGCGAACAGATCGGTCTGATGATCCATTCATCCAACCTGTTCGAGATTCCCTTGCAGACCGAACTGGCCCGCCGACTGGTCGAGCGCAGCGGCATGACCAATGCGTTCTTCTGCAATTCAGGGCTGGAAGCCAACGAGGCGGCGATCAAGATCGCCCGTCTCTACGGCCACAACCGCGGCATTGCGCTGCCCGAGATCATCGTCTACGAGGGCGCCTTCCATGGCCGCTCGCTGGCCACCTTATCAGCCACTGGCAATGTCAAGGTGCAAAAGGGCTTCGAACCCCTGGTACCCGGATTTGTTCGCCTGCCGCTCAACGATGTTGGCGCCCTGCATCGGGCCGCCGCCGATCATCCGAATGTCGTGGCGATATTCATCGAGGGAATCCAGGGCGAAGGCGGCATCCGTCCGGCTCACCTGGACTATCTGCGCGAATTGCGCAAGCTCTGCGACCAGCGCGAATGGTTGCTGATGATCGATGAGGTTCAGTGTGGCACCGGACGCACCGGCAAATGGTTCGCCCATCAATGGGCGGGCATCCAGGCCGACGTCGTACCCATCGCCAAAGGGCTGGGCTCGGGCGTGCCGATCGGCGCCGTGCTTGCCCACAAGGCGGCGGCCAGCGTGTTCCAGCCGGGCAATCACGGCACCACGTTCGGCGGCAATCCGCTGGCGATGCGCGCCGGGGTCACCACCATCGACACCATGGAAGAAGAAGGCCTGCTCGACAATGCGGCGCGCATCGGCGGCTGGCTCATCGACAACCTGCGCCGCGAGCTGGGCGGCAAGCCGGGCGTTCGCGAGGTACGCGGCCAGGGCCTGATGATCGGCATTGAACTGGATGCCCCCTGCCCGTCCCTGGTCGCCGATGCGCTGGCGGCCGGGCTGGTGCTCAACGTCACCGCCGGCAGTGTCGTGCGGCTGCTGCCGCCGCTGATCTTCACCCAGGATCATGCCCAGCTGCTGCTCGACAGGCTGATTCCTGTCGTCCAGCACACGATCGCTTCCACCGTGTCTGCCTGAGCGCACAAAGCCATCGCCGGCGCGTTGCGCTGGCCGGCCTGCCGGAAAGTCATGAAGCCCATCAAGCATTATCTTCAGTTCAACGATTTCGACCGCGGCGAATACGACCACCTGTTCGAGCGCACCCGCATCATCAAGGATCGATTCAAGCGCTATGAGCGCTATCACCCGCTGGCCGATCGCAGCCTGGTCATGATTTTCGAGAAGGCCAGCACGCGCACGCGTCTGTCATTCGAGGCGGGCATGGCCCAGTTGGGTGGCCAGCCGATCTACATGAACACCCGCGACTCCCAACTGGGGCGCGGCGAGCCGGTCGAAGATGCGGCGAAAGTGGTCTCTCGCATGTGCGATCTGGTGATGATCCGCACCTTTGATCAGACCACCGTCGAGCGGTTTGCGCAGAATTCGAATGTGCCGGTGATCAACGGGCTGACCAACGAGTTTCACCCGTGTCAGATCCTGGCCGATATCTTCACCTTCATCGAGCATCGAGGCCCGATCCAGGGCAGGACAGTCGCCTGGATCGGCGACTCGAACAACATGTGCAGCACCTGGATGCAGGCGGCCGACGTGCTCGACTTCCGGCTTCATGTCTCCACGCCGCCGGGCTACGAAGTGAGCGCCGATTCGGCCAATCGGGTCGGCCAGAACCACTTCCAACAATTCGCCGATCCACATGAGGCCTGTGATGGCGCCCACCTGGTCACCAGCGATGTCTGGACCAGCATGGGCTTTGAAGCCGAGAACGCCGAACGTGCCAAGGCGTTCGCCAACTGGTGTGTCGACACCGACATGATGGCCCGTGCCGATCCGCAGGCCGTCTATATGCACTGTCTGCCGGCTCATCGCGGCGAAGAAGTCACCGCCCAGGTCATCGACGGCCCGCAGTCGGTCGTCTGGGATGAAGCCGAGAACCGCCTGCATGTGCAGAAGGCGCTCATGGAATATCTGGTGCTGGGCCGGGTCGACACCTGACTCACGGGCGGCGCGGCGCTTGCCGCCCCCCCCACACACGAACGACCACCGGACGGTCCCGCCTCAGGCCAGGTGTGGCTGCATCTGCTCGGCCAGGCGTTTGCGGGCGCGATGCAGGCGCACCCAGCAATTGGCCTCGGTAATCCCCAGGCTGGCGCACACCTGTTCAGTGCCGGTGCCGTCCACGACCTGCATCTTGAACACCTGGCGCAGGGTAGCCGGCAGTTCCTCCACGGCCACATTGAGCGCCTCGATCATCCGGCGGTGCGCGACCAGCGCCAGCGGATCATCACCGTACTCGCCGCCCGACGGCTGATGCTGGCTGGCCAGCTGGTCCATCAGGTCGTCGTCCTCGACCTCGGGCCCATACAGATGAACATAGCGCCCTTCCCGTCGATATGTGTCCTGGATCTTGTGATTCAGGATACCGATCAACCAGGTCCTGACCGCCGACTGGCCCTGAAAGCTGCCAGCCGAGGCGATCGCCGAGGCCAGGGCCTCCTGCACAGCGTCCTCGGCCAGGGCCTCGTCTCGGATCTTGCGGCGGGCAAAGCGCAACATCGCGCTACGATGCTGGTCAAATTCCAGAGGACTGAGCGGACAGGTCTGCATCGGTATTCCATGGGCGGATCGGAAACGGCAGTCTGGCCTGCCCAAATATCCGGGTGATGGCGCCAAGATCACGATTTGATAACGAAAGTTATCGCTTCGATATTGGCTGACCAACGGCCCACCCACGCCCGTCGGGCAGCGTTATGCTTGCGCCATGGAAAAATCCGTGCTTGTGGTTGAAGACCAACCCGACATTGCCGACCTGATCGCCCTGCATGTGCGTGACCTGGGCCATCGGGTCGATTGCGTGGCCAATGGCAACGACGGCCTGGAGGCCGCCAGCAGTGGTCGCTACGATCTGGTCGTGCTCGACGTGATGCTGCCCGGCAAGGACGGCATGGAGGTCGTTCGCAGTCTGCGGATGAACCGGGTGCCAGTCCCGGTGCTCATGCTCACGGCCCGCGCCGGCGAAATCGATCGCGTACTGGGTCTGGAGCTGGGTGCTGATGATTACATGAGCAAGCCGTTCTCGATCCCCGAATTGCAGGCACGAGTCAAGGCCTTGCTGCGTCGCAGTGAGCTGACTCAGCAGCAGCCCGAACCGGATAGCAAGGAACGCATCTCGATCGGTGACCTGCAGATCGATTCGGTGAGCCGCGACGTGAAGCTGGCCGGCGATTCACTCTCTCTGACCGCCAAGGAATTCGACCTGCTGCTGTTTTTCGCGCAGCATCCCGGCCGGGCGTTCACCCGCATGCAACTGCTCGATGCCGTCTGGGGAACAACCTTCGAGGGCTACGAACACAATGTGAACACGCATATCAATCGACTGCGCAGCAAGATCGAAGCCGACCCCGCGAACCCGCAGTACGTGCTGACGGTTCGTGGTGTGGGTTATCGATTCACGGAAGTCCGACAGGCATGAACTCGGTGCGCGTACGGGTCTTGTTGCTGCTCGCGATTTTCGGCCTGACCACGGCCGCCGCGCTGGTGGTCATCACCTATTATTCGATTCGCGACTATTACGTCGATGTTCAATACAAGCGATCCAATGAATTTGTCGAACGTCTGATCGACATGCACCCGGACATGTGGGCGGAATATGAAAAGGACGCCGCCTCGTTCGACGCCAAGCTGCGCAGCTTCATTCTCTATGCCCCGAAACTCGGCCTCTATCTGTTGGACAACGATGGGCGTGTGCTCGCCTCGGCCGGGCAGCAGCAGGCCTTCTGGAGCGACTACCGGGTCGACATCGACGCCGTGCGCAATGGACTGGCGCAACAGAATGGCCGCAATGATGGTCAGCCGATCTTTGCCGACGACCCGGACATCGTGGGCGCTAAATGCCTGGTGACCGCCCGCCCGGTCGGCATGAACGGCACGGACAAGGGCTGGCTTTATGTCGTGACCCGTGGCGCTGATGCCGACACCGCCCCGTTCGCCATGCTCAAGACCTATGCCGTGCGAACCGGCGTCCAGATCGGCCTGATCACGATTGCGTTTGGTGTGTTGTTGACCATGGCGGTCATGGCCATGATGACCCGTCCTCTGGCAGCGCTGACACGCGTGGCCGAACGGATCAAGGAATCGGGCCTGGAGTCCGGCGCCGAGCTGGCCGAAACCGAGATTCCGTATTGCTCGCGCACTGACGAGATCGGCAAGCTGGGCAGCGCGTTTCGCGAGATGCTCAACCGCCTGCGCACGGAAATGAAACGGGTCACCCAGGCCGATGCCAAACGGCGCGAGATGGTGGCCAGCGTCTCACATGACCTGCGCACGCCGCTCACCGCACTGACCGCACAGATCGAAACCATCATGATGAAGAGTTGCTCGATGGACGAGGCCCAGCGCCAGCAGTTCTACGGGCGGGCGCTCAACAATGCCGAGCATCTGCGTCGCCTCACCGATTCGCTGGCCGAAGTGTCCCGACTGGACAATCCGGAATTTCGCGCCCAGCCCGAGCCGCTCGCGATGGGCGAACTGGCCGACGACGTGGTGCATCGCTTCGTCTCGCGCGCCGAAGCCAAGGGCATCCAGCTTACGGTCGATTACCCCGACGGCCTGCCATTGGCCGAACTCGATGCCGACCTGATCGAACGCGCCCTGGCCAATCTCATCGACAATGCGCTGCGCGTCACGCCCGCCAAAGGCCGGGTCGATGTAGCCGTCGTGCCGGATGCGCGAGGCCTGCTGCGCGTGCAGGTTCGCGATACCGGCCCCGGTGTCTGCGCCGACGACCAACAGCGTGTGTTCGAGGCCTTTTTTCAGGCCAGCCGGCATCGCGAAACCCGCGGCAGCTCCGGTCTGGGCCTGGCCCTGGTCAGAATGGTGGCTGAACTGCACGGCGGGGTCGCCGGCCTGGAGAGCGAACCTGGCAAGGGCGCGACCTTCTTCATGGATCTACCCTTCGCGGGTCGATCGGTGTCGGCATAGGTTCAAGACCCTCACTCACGCCGGCGCGACATCACCGGAGCAGCCACGCAATTCGCTATTGTCAGCGACACCTCGCTGGGCTAGTCTCACCCCGCAATCGATTCCGGCCATTCATTCAACGAGGAGACCTGCCCATGCGAGGCGTCGTATTTCTGGGCGAACGAGCGCTCGAGATTCGCCAGTTCGACGATCCGAGCCCCGGCCCGGGCGAGGTGGTGATCAAGATCAAGGCCTCGGGCATGTGCGGCAGCGACCTGAAGTTCTACCGGCCCTCGCGCGCCGAATCAACACGAGCCCTGGGCCTGGGCGGCAATGGCGAGCCGACCATCGCCGGGCATGAACCCTGTGGCGTGGTGGTGGCGCGCGGTGCCCAGGTCAGTGCCACGCAGGCGCCCATCGATGCGCGTGTCATGGTGCACCACTACCGGGGCTGTGGTCATTGCCATCATTGCCAGGTCGGCTGGCAGCAGTTGTGCGCCGACGGTGTCGTCGTCTATGGTGCGACCGGACACGGCGCGCATGCCGACTACATGAAGATTCCCGCCTCGACGCTCGTACCCCTGCCCGATGCGCTGACCTTTGAAACCGGCGCGGCCATCGCCTGCGGCACGGGCACCGCCTACGGCGCGCTCAAGCGCGTCAATCTCACGGGGTCGGACACCATCGCCATCGTTGGTCAGGGGCCCGTCGGCCTGAGCGCCACCCAGTTCGCTCATGCGATGGGCGCGCGCGTGATCGCCGTCGACACTGCCCCCGAACGCCTCGCGCTGGCCTCGTCCCTGGGCGCAGATCTGACCATCCATGCGGGTAACGATGACCCGGTTGCCGCGATCCGCGATGCCACGGCCGGGCGCGGCGCCGACATCGCACTGGACTGCTCGGGTGCCGAAGCCGGCCGGCTGGCCGCCATCCGATGTGCCAAGACCTGGGGCGTGGTCGGTCTGGTCGGTGAAGGTGGCCAGGTCACGATCGATGTCTCCAAAGAATTGATCCGCAAACAACTCACGCTGATCGCGCACTGGACATTCAGCTCGCTGGGCCAGGCCGACTGCGCACGCTTCGTGGCCGAGCGCGGCATCGATGTCGACCACCTGTTCACCGACCGCTACCGCACGCTGGATGACGCCGAAGGCGCCTACCGGCGCTTCGATACCCAGACCACCGGCAAAGGAGTGTTCCTGCTCGATTAGGGCTGCGAAGCGCCAGGGCCTGTGGGGCGCTGGTAAAAACCATAAGGCCGCAGCGCCGCGGCCCAATGCGCCACACGCGAGACGCCGAACTCGCTCGGCGCCTGACAGGGTGCCCGATCATGGACAGTGACCGGCGCCGATGTGCGCGCGACATACAGGCGTTTACCGTAGCTGATGAGCTGCTCGATCGACTGCATCACGAAGACGATCGCACCCAGCGACTCCAGATACAGCGCCTGTGCCTGCCCGATGTCGCCGTCCAGCCAGAGGCGGCGGATCGCCACCCCATAGTCGACCAGATCGGGGGCCAGGATGAAGCCATCACAGCCAGCCGCCAGGCAATCGGTCATCTCCAGACCGGCACGACCATTGAGCACGGTCAGGCGGCCTGACGTGAGCCGGATCAAGGGCTCCAGCTCAAGCGCACCCGACTCGGCCTTGATGTGCGTGAAATTCGGTGCATCGCGCGTGAGCCGGTCGATATCGGCGACCGAGAGGCTACGCCCCAGATAGGCCGGCGCATTCTGCACGGCCATCGGCAAGGACACGGATTCGGCCACGCGGGCAAAAAACCGGATGTACTGCTCCCCCGGATACGTGCCGACGGCGGGCGGTTGCAGGATCAACCAGGCTGCACCGGCGCGCTCGGCATGCCTGGCCAGCGCCGACTGCTCGGCCACCGAGTTGCCCGCGACGGTGACCGACAACGGCACCCGCCCGGCAATGTCTTCAACGGCCCAGTCGATGAGCGTGCGACGTTCGGTCTCGCTCAGCTTTTGAACCTCGGTGGCCAGACCGAGCACCGTCACGCCATCCACGCCAACCATCATGAGCCGCTCGACCTGATCGCGCATCGCCTCGCGATCCAGTCGTTCATCAGCATCGAAAAATGCATACAACACGGCGTGAATGCCCGGATAGCGACCGCCGTTCACCTGTCCTGCTACGCTCATGACTCACTCCTGCGATCACAGACATACACCGTACCCGCGGATTCAGCACCGGTATACGGATTGGGAAAGGCGACGCGGTGACTGCGACAATTGTCGAACACGTCGCCCAGCCGGGATTCGAATTGCGCCCCGGCGGGCTCATCCGACCACAGGGCGAACACGCCGCCCGGGCGCAGGTGACGGGCCAGCCCGGCCAGGCCTGCGGCGCAGTAGAACGAACCACTGCGCTGGTCGAGCAAACGCTCGGGCGTGTGGTCGATGTCCAGCAACACCGCATCGAAGCGGCGGCCGGGCTGCTTTGCATCGAATCCGTCGGCCGATGCGCTCGCGGCAAAAAAATCGGCCGCGACCAGCTGGCAACGAGGCTCGGCACACAGTTCATCACCCCGCGGTACCAGCGCGCGCCGATGCCAGTCGATCAGCGGTTCGAGCAGTTCCACGACGAGCAGCGAGCGCACGCGCGTGTCGGCCAGCGCGGCGTGCGCCGTAAAACCCAGGCCCAGGCCACCGACCACCACATCCCATGGTCCGGCGCTGCGCGAGGCGAGGCGGGCCAGCGCCAGCGCGGCCAGTGCGTCTTCGCTGGCATGGAACAGACTGGACATGAGGAATTCCTCGCCCAGCCGGATCTCGAATATCTCCTGACCGGGCACGGCCGGATCGCGGCGCCGACGCAGCTGCAACTCGCCGATCGGCGTGGCGCTATAGGCCAGCTCCTCGATATCGGACCAGATCGCCAAGGGGTGAGTCTCCATGAATGAAGTGCATGCCGGGCGGCGCGCCTGCCGCGACTGTGCCACAAGCGCCAGGTCATCCGGCGCCTGACCATTCGGTATCATGACGCCATCAACCGCCGGAGAATCCCGTGACCACCCCTGCCCTGTCCCAACGCGCCCAGTCCCTGGGCACCGAGAATGCGTTCGTCGTGCTCGCCGAAGTGAATGCGCTGGCCGCCACCGGCAAGGATATCGTCTCGTTCTGCATCGGCCAGCCCGACTTCCATGCCCCGGCCCATGTTCAGGCCGCAGGCCACCAGGCCATCGACGACGGACGTCACGGCTACACGCCCAGCGCGGGCATCGACGAGCTGCGCCGCGCCGCCGCGTCAGACATGGGCCGGCGCCGGGGCATCACCATCGAGCCAGAAGACATCGTCGTGGGCTCAGGCGCCAAACCCTTCATCGCTTATGCGATCCAGTCGGTCACGGACCATGGCGCGGGCGACGAGGTCATTTATCCGGTGCCCGGCTTCCCAATCTACGAATCGCAGATCCGCGCCAACGGTGCCGTGCCCGTGCCACTGTATTTGCGCGAATCGCGCCGCTTCGCCTTCGATCCGAATGAACTCGCCGATCGGATCACCCCGCGAACCCGGATGCTCATCATCAACTCGCCGCAGAACCCGACCGGCGGCATCCTGACCCGCGCCGACCTGGAGGCCATTGCGCAGATCCTGCGGCGCCATCCCCAGGTCTGGGTGTATGCCGACGAGATCTACTCGCGTCTGGTGTTCGACGGCGAATTCCAGTCACTGGCCAGTCTGCCCGATATGCAGGCGCGCACGATCATCTCCGACGGTGCCTCCAAGACCTGGGCCATGACTGGCTGGCGTATCGGCTACACGGCCAACAAGGTGCTCGCACCGGTGTTCACGCGCTGGGTGACCAACACCGAATCCTGCGCCTCGCATATTTCGCAGTGGGCAGCGGTGGCGGCGATCACCGGTCCCCAGGATGATGCCGATCGTATGCATGCCACCTTCCGCGAGCGGCGTGACCTGATCGTGCGTCTGCTCAACGACATTCCGGGTATCACCTGCCAGGCCTCGGGCGGTGCCTTCTATGCCTGGCCCAATGTCACCGAACTGTGCCGCATGACGGGCTGCGCCGATGCCGAAGCCTTACGCAAACGCCTGCTGCATGAAGCCGGCGTGGCGGTGCTCGCCGACATCCACTTCGGTCATCGGGTACCCGACGACGGTCAGCACATCCGCTTCAGCTACGCGACCTCGAACGCCAATATCGAGAAGGGTGTGGCGCGGATTGCCGACTTCGTGGCGCAGCACACGCGCTGAGCCTGAGCCTGAGCCGGTGGATCGGCTGGTCGCAACCTACGCGACCGGATTCTCCGATGCACCAGGCGCCAGGCGATGGGCATGCACGGCTTCGATGATCGGCGCATCGCTGAATCGAAACAGATCGAGACCGGCCGAGGCCGGATCGGCCCGCGCCGTGAATGTTGCCCATGAGGGCACCACGAACAGGTCGCCGCGCGCAACCGACCAGCTCGAATCACCCACCATGACCTGCCCCGTACCGTCGAATACCTGAAACACCGAGGAACCGACCTCGCGTCGCACCACGCTCTGGGCACCGCTGCGCAGACGGTGCATCTCGGTGCGCAGGGTGGGCAACACATCGCGCCCGTTGGTCGGATTGACGAAGCGCACGGCCGCATGCCCCGCACTGAGCGTGACCGCATCGCCCTCGGCCTCGAGTGCCAGTTGCTCGTTGAGCGCCCGATCGGTGTCATCCCAGCGGTAGGCCAGCAAGGGCGTGGCGGGCAGATCCTGCAGTTGCGAGACCGGGCGCAGCCCCGGATGACGCCACAACCGCTCGGACCGGCACAATGCCGGCATGGTCTGGACAGGCAGATCCGGCACATCCCGGCCGTGCTCAAAGAACTGGCTTTCCATGTAATACGAAAACGGAATATCCAGGCCATCGATCCAGGCCATGGGCCGGGTTGCCACATTCTGATGCGAATGCCAGTTCCAGGCCGCCTGAGGCAGAAAATCGCCCCGCGACATGCGCACGGAATCACCATTAACCACCGTCCAGACACCGTCGCCCTCAACCACAAAACGGAACGCATGCTGGCTATGTCGATGTTCGGGCGCATTCTCGCCGGGCATCAGGTATTGAATGGCGGCCCACAAGGTGGGCGTGGCAAAGGGCCGGCCGCCCAGCGACGGATTGGCCAGGGCAATTGCCCGGCGCTCGCCGCCACGGCCCACCGGCACCAGCTCGCCCGCCTGTTCGGCCAAGGCCACCAGATTGGCCCACTGCCAACGATGCGGCGAGGCCTTGCTCTGCGGTTGCATCGGCATCAGGTCGCCGATCTCGGTCCACAGGGGCACGAGCATCTCGCGCTCGAAACCGCGATACAGCGACTCGAGCGCCGCCGAGGGATCGGGCTGGCCGAGACCCGCCTTCACCTGAAGCCGCACCGGTGACAGCGGCGGGGGCTTAGTCATCAGATCATCTCCGGGACAAGCCCTGTCTGGAACCGGTCAGCCATAGGAATAAAAACCGCGTCCGCTCTTGCGGCCCAGGTAGCCGGCCGCAACCATTTCCTTGAGCAGCGGCGCCGGACGATACTTGGGATCATTGAACCCGTCATAGAACACGTTCATCACCGCCAGCATCGTATCCAGGCCGATCATATCGGCCAGCGCGAGCGGACCGATCGGATGATTACAACCCAGGCGCATGCCGGCATCGATATCATCGGCGCTGGCCAGACCTTCCTGTAGCGCGAAGATCGCTTCATTGATCATCGGGCACAGGATCCGGTTGACCACGAAGCCGGGGTTGTTGCGCACGGTGATCGGCGACTTGCCGATCAGCCGGGCGAAGGCCAGCGCCCGCTCATGGGTCGCATCATCGGTCTGCAGGCCACGGATGATCTCGACCAGCGCCATCACCGGCACCGGATTGAAAAAATGCAGACCGATCACCCGTTCCGGGTGACTCACAGCCACCGCCAGCTGGGTAATGGAGATTGACGAGGTATTGCTGGCGATCACCGCACTGTCGCCAACCAGTTCATCGATGCGCCGGAGAATCTTCAGCTTGAGCTCCAGATTCTCGGTGGCCGCCTCGATCACCAGCTCGCAGCCGGCCAGGTCTTCATAACGGACCGACCCATTGATGCGGGCCAGCACTGCGGCTTTGTCACCGGCCGACAGCTTGTCCTTCTGGACCAGGCGGTCGAGATTCTTGCCCAAGGTCGACAGGCCGCGTTGCACCGCGGCCTCGTCGATATCGATCAGGGTAACCGCCACGCCGGCCATCGCGCAGATCTGGGCAATCCCGTTGCCCATCGTGCCCGCGCCGATCACCCCGACCTTGCCGGGTCGGGCATTCATTTCGGATGTCATCACTGCTGCTCCTGCCTGTTGACTGATGAATCCGTCATTATCGCCAATATCGATGGCATCAGCCGCCGCGCCTACCATGCGGCCTGGCCAGACCGGCGAACTCGCCGCCTGAGGTCGGCCGTGGCCGGCACCTGGCCTCAGTCGCCGTAACCGAATGCGCGCCAGCGCATCGCTACCAGGCCGATGGCCGCAATGGCCACCGCAACGGCAACCACGGACGACAGTGCGAAGAAAGCACCCGCCACGATCGGGGCGGCCATCACTTCCGAGCCGCTACCCGCGCAGAACAAGACGAGCAGCATCTTCAGATAGCGCCAGATGTACACCGGCAGGAAACGCAGACCACGCTCCCGGTTACCCCGCAGGATAGCGGCGCGGCGCAAGGGGTCGACACGGGGCGGCACTTCGTCGAAGAGCCAGACGAAGTCCAGATAGCGCCGCCAGAGCGAAAAGGATGAACCATGCCTCATGTCCCGATCATCCCCGCTCGTCGGTTCGATGGCAAGCACCCTGCCGCCGCGGACGCGGCAACCGCACGTCGGCCCGCCATCCGGCCGACTGCGACCGATCAGCGTGCGAGGCCGTGGCGGGCCTGAAGGCACGGAGCCGACCGCCGGTCACCGCTGGATCTGGGCAATACAGAAGCGCGCATGGAGATGAACGAGTTCCATCTGGCCATGGGTATCGGTCTTCTGGAAGATCTGGCGCAGATGACTTCGAACGGTGTTTTCGGAAACGCACAACGTCTGCGCCGCCTGGGCCAGGGACTCGCCCGAAAACACCAGCGAACTCACACGACTCTGGGCGGTTGTGAGTTCATAGCGGCGTGCGAATACACAGGTCGCCGAATCATGCAGCATCCGGCCGCCCCGCACCGAAATCATGACCAGAGGCTTCTCGAACGCCCATTTCCCGCTTGTACAGACACCCTGCGGGACGCAACACCAGCACGAGCGAAGGCGCGCCCGGAGCGCCTGAAAGATTGAGAACCGACGACTCATCCGATGTGCCACAGCGATCGCGCCGGGCCGCCTCATTGATCGCATTGCGAAGAAACCGCTGATCCGTCTCGGTGACAGCCCGTAGCGCACCCGATCCCGAACGCAGGCCAATCGCCGCATCGAGCAACTGCCGTGCAGCGGGATTGGAATAGACAATCGAGCCATCGGCATCGACGAGCATCGTCGGATTGATGTCGTGATCAACCAAGGTGGTCAATGCCCGTGACAGATCGTCAGCCTCCTGAAGCCGCCACTGGTTCTTCAGGGATAACGTGACATGCTGGAGCAGGATCTTCAGTTCGGCACAGTCACTGGAACCGAAGGGTCTTTGATTCTCCGCCCGATAGGCCAACAGCAGATGGACGCCGGTCGCCGAATGGTCCACGACGCCACACAACATATGAAGCAACCCATGGGGTTGGAGAAACCCGCGATAAAAGTCGGTCCTGCGGATGTCACGGGCACCGACCAGCGCATCGCCGGTCATCACCCGGCCCGGTGGATACTCATCACTGGACAGAAACCAGGGAATCCGGGCGCCATAAGCAGCAATCTCTTCACGAAAGGCGCCATGAGAGGGAGACACGTGGATCGTTGCGTGCGCGCCGCTACCAAACTCGTGATGTGCCAGCAACACGACTCGCGCATTCAAAGTTCCCCGAAACCGCTCGAGCACGCGAGGCCACAACCCGGCATCGGTCCCGGCCACATGGATCGCATGCAGCAACGATGCCACGGGCTCAATGCCCGGGGAGCGGGATTGATTCTTTCTCGTCGGGACATCGCCGCGTGGGCGCGGTGGCATTGACAGCCTCCATGGCGCCTGCTTTGTCATCGAGGCAAGCCTCGTGCGCAGGCACTGCGTTGTCTGCTATCGACTGATTCTGCGCGGTCCGTTTTGGCCTGTCAATCGGGACGTACAGACAATAGCCAACCCTCAAAGCCACCGTTGAATCGATGCGAGGCCCCGATGCCCTGGCGTCTCGAATTGCCTCGATACCGGCTGCGTGATGGGCGCCGATAGGCTACGCTACAGCGCGATACGCTACGCAACAGCGCAGGCGATCGGGAGACAATCGGCCAATGCTGCGAATCCGGAGAGAGTATCAGTCCTGGGTGGCCAACGAGTCGCTTGAAGACTACGCATTGCGTTACGCGGCCAGTTCCTATCGCCGCTGGCGGCCGGCTGTCGTCGCCAGCACGGCCCTTGGTGGCATCTCGTTTCTGGCGCTGGAGGCGATAGGGGCGAGCATTACCCTGAGCTATGGCTTCCAGAATGCCATTGCGGCCATTCTGATCGTCTCCCTGGTCATATTTCTGGTCAGCTATCCGATTGCCTACTGGTGCAGCGTCGCCAACGTCGACATCGATCTGCTGACCCGCGGCGCAGGGTTTGGCTACATCGGTTCGACCATCACCTCGCTGATCTACGCATCATTTACCCTGATTTTTTTCGCGATCGAGACGGCAATCTGGGCGCAGGCGCTACAACTGGCAACCGGCCTGAATCTTGCAGTCGGTTACCTGATCTGCTCACTGATCATCGTCCCGCTGGTCTTCTTCGGCGTCACCTTCATCAATCGCCTGCAGGCATGGACACAGCCGATCTGGATCGTCATGCTGGTGACGCCCTTCGTCTTCATCCTGTTCGAGGATCCGACCGTACTGGTCGCCTGGAGCACTTTCCCCGGGCTGGACGGATCGAACAGCGGCTTCAACGTACTGATGTTCGGCGCCGCTACCGGCGTGCTGTTCTCGCTGATCGCGCAGATCGGCGAACAGGCAGACTACCTGCGATTCCTGCCCGACCGAACGCCGGTCAATCGTCGAACATGGTGGCTGGCGATGTGGTCGGCCGGACCCGGTTGGATCGTGGTCGGCGCGATGAAGATTCTGGCAGGAAGTCTGCTCGCCGTGCTTGCCCTGCGGGCGGGGAGTAGCGCCACCCAGGCGGTCGAACCCGTCCACATGTTCGTGCATGCGTATCGCAGCGTGGTCGACGATCCTTCGCTCGCCCTCGCGCTGGCCGCGGCCTTTGTCACCATCTCACAAGTCAAGATCAACGTCACCAATGCCTACAGCGGTTCGCTGGCCTGGTCGAATTGTTTCGTGAGGTTGGCCCACTATCATCCCGGTCGCGTGATATGGCTGGTCTATAACGTGGTCACCGCGCTGCTGGTCTCCCTGCTGGGCATATTTGAAACCCTGCAAGCCGTGCTGTCGGTCTATTCCACCGTGGCAATCGCCTGGATCGGCGCACTCGTGGCCGATCTGGTGGTCTTGAAACGCGTCGGGATCAGTCCGGACTACATCGAATTCAAGCGCGCCCACCTCTATGACGTCAACCCCGTTGGTTGCGGCGCAACCCTGATTGCCGCAGCCACATCGATCCTGGCCTATGGCGGTGCATTCGGACCGTCCGCACAAGCCTTCTATGGCTTCATTTCACTGGTGGTCGCTTTTGCTGCAGCGATTGCAATCGGCTATGCCACACGGGGACGCTACTACATCGCACGCCCGGACCGCCACTATCGATTGGCGGCCACTGGACAATCCGTTCTCTGTTGCATCTGCGAGCGCGAGTATGAAGCGCCCGATATGGCGCATTGCCCGTTCTACCGAGGCCCGATCTGTTCACTGTGTTGCGGACTTGAATTGCATTGCCGCGACTTCTGCAAGCAGCCGGATGCCCAGTCAGCAGAGCGATCGGATATCGCGCCGCGGATGCCTGGCTTTCAGCCGCACCTTCTGCGTCGGGCCGGGCGATTCTTCGGCTTGCTGAGCGCCACCGCTGCCCTGCTGGGGGCGGCATTCCTGCTGACCTATCGACTGATGGACCTGCACGGTTCGGCGACCGAAGCCGATCTGATCCATATCATGCAACGCCTGTATGCGGCGACGCTGGCGGTTGCATCACCGGGCGTATGGTGGATCGTGCTCTCCCAGGAACGTCAGGAACAATCCCGGCTCGAGTTGCTCGAATCCATGCATTACCTGGAGCAGACCCGGCAGAGCCTGGTCGAGAGCGAGAAACTGGCCTCACTGGGCGGACTGGTTGCCGGCGTTGCACACGAGCTCAACACCCCCGTCGGCATCACCGTCAGCACGGCCTCGTTTCTGAGCGATCGAACCGATACGGTTCGCAGACTGGCCGATACGGACCGGCTGGACCGGCAACGGCTCACCCGCTATCTGCAGGATGCTGGCGAATCAGCGCGTCTGCTGCTGGCAAACGCCCGGCGCGCAGCCCAACTGGTACAGAACTTCAAACGCTTGTCGGTCGACCGCATCAACGAACCCTGCGAGCGCTTCAATCTGCGTCAATTGCTGTTGGACACGGTGGCCGAGTTGCAGCCCAGGATTGACGAAGTCGGCGTCGAGATCACGCTGGAATGCGACGACGATATCATCGTGGAGAGTTATCCGGTTGCATTCGCCCAGATCGCCAGCAACCTGATTCTGAATGCGCTGCAACACGGATTTGCAGAACCCGCACCAACCGACTCACCCAACATTGCGATTCGAGTGCGGACATTGCCGATTGGCGACCTTGTCATCGAGTTTGTCGACAACGGACACGGAATTGACAAGCAGCACCATGGCCGGATCTTCGAGCCATTTTTCACCACACGGCGCATGCTGGGAGGTAGCGGCCTGGGACTCTACATCGTCAACCAGATCGTCACCCGCCAACTCGACGGCACCATCAATATCGCCGAGCAAAACCAGCCGGGCACACGATTTGTCTTGACCTTCCCGCGATTGTCACGAAACCGGTCGGTTCTGTCGTGACGATCTCACATCGACTTCGGAGCCGGACAGAATGACTCACTTTGGTCGACATGACAAGGACTCAGCCGGGCCATGGAAGGTCCTGCTGGTCGATGACGAGCCATCGGTACACGACGTCTCCCGACTCATCCTCTCGGATCTGGAATTCGCCAATCGACCGGTCAGACTATTGCATGCGAACTCCGCAGCAACGGCACAGCAATTGTTGAACCATCATACCGATATCGCACTGCTCATACTCGATGTCGTCATGGAGACAGACGAAGCAGGCCTGGATTTGATTGAGCACGTTCGTGATGAGATGAACAATCATCAAATCCAGATCGTACTCAGGACGGGTCAGCCTGGCATGGCACCGGAAACCACCATCATCAGGCGGTTTGCCATCAACGGCTACTTCGTCAAGACCGAAATCACCGCCCAGCGACTGGAATCGATTGTCATTTCATCGCTGCGAAGCTTCGAGCAATTGCGCCGACTCGCCAATGCGTCGGGCGATTCAGATCCAGCGCCGACCGGTCCGCTCCGGTCAACGTCGCCGCAGCCAATCGTCAAGGAAACCATTGGTGCAATCGAGGTTGCAGCGCTTTCCATGCAGATTCAACCCGAGCTGACGCTGATCACCAATCAGGTATCGGGTGCCGAACTCATACCGCATTGGCGCACACCAAGAGGCCTTCTATCCGCATCGCGGATCATCCAGCTCGCTCCGGATGACAATCTGCGCGGTGCCCGCGCATTATGGCTGCTCGATCAGGCCGTTCGCTGGGCAGCGTCATGGCAAACGACATTGGGCAGGTGCGTCACTGTCTCATTGCCCCTGCTGGCTGATTGCCTCAATGACGAGATGATCCTCGCGGATATTCTGCGCGAGATACGTCATTCAGGCCTGCCGCCTGGCGCGATCGATATCCTTGCCAGTGAGCGGGTCCTGCTCCATGGCGACGAGCGGATTGCTGTATCGCTCGCCAGCCTGCGATCCGCAGGCGCCTCGATCACCCTGGTGAATTTTGGGGAGCTGGATATCCCGCTTCTGCGACTGAACCGGTTTGCGCCGGACCGGATCAAGATTCACCGCCTCTATGTGAGCGGCGTGTCGGCAAGCCCCGAGCGAATGGCGATGGCACGCTCGCTGATTGCGTTGGCACACACGATGAACATCGTCGCGATCGCCGACGGCATCGCCTCGGACGACGATGCCCAGTTCTTCAAGTGGGAGGGATGCGACATTGGCCAGGGCAATGGGATCGCGCCAGCGTGCGCACCGGCCGACCTGAACAAGCCGCTCGTTCAGTCCAGGCAATAACCCAGCTTGAATACTGACGCAGGCCGGGCAAGGTCAGTGCACGTGTCGACAGCCGAACCCGCATTGTGCGCGCCACGACCCCCCTGGTCGTGCACCTGCCGGCCTGGTCAGCCAGCTTCCTGATCGGCCATTGCCGAGAAACGGAGTGGACAGCATACGCGCTGACGACCCACCGCATTGAGGACAGGACGCCGGCATTGCGGAATCCGCGATCCGTCTCATTGCCCGGAATTCGCCACAATCCTGACAACAGTAGTCATAGAGTGGCACGCTTCATGCCTCCTTGGTGCACGGGCCGACCCATTCGGCAAGGGTCATGCCATATACCCATTGAGCAGCAGAAATCCCGGGACCCATCCGGTCAACACCCCTTCCGCGACGGTCACGCCGCCCACAAGCCGGGCAATCGGCTTCTGGCCCACCAGCAGCAGAAAGAACAGAAACCAGAGCACCGCCCAGGCCGCCCAACAGAGTGCAAACCAGATGCCCCAGGTCGTCGTCGCCCCGGTGAGTGTCTGAATCGTCACGGGTACCGCGGTGATGGCCACGAACAGGCAGAACCAACCGAGCCCGCGTCCATCGGCACCATTGCTGCGATTCAGCGCCACCCAGAAGTAAGTGAACGAAAACAGCAGCGTCAGCGCGGCGGCATTGATCGATGTGGCGTCCGCACCCGGACCGAAGGCCAGATGAAGCGAGGCGAGCAAGGTGATGCCACCGACAAAGTAGTCGATGATGGCGATCTCGTTGTCGCCGATCCGGCCCAGCAGCCATAGTCCGTTCAGGCAAAGGACGGCGCCGACGTAGAACAGTACAAGTCCGAGCATGATGTGCTCTCCAGCCAAAGGTCTGATGGCGACGCGGGCCCTGTTCAGGCCGCGTCGATCGAATCAGTTCTTGATCGACATGCGGCAGCCCGACGGCATCCGGTCTGCAGTGCCGTCGTCTGTCGCCTGACGGCGTGGACTAGTTCGCCGAACGAGGGACCTGAAGGCCTTGCTTGACCTGATGCGGCGCGCCATGAGCCGATGGCCGGATATCAAAATCAAAGATGGCACGTGGGATATAGATCGTCGAGCAGGCATTCGGAATGTCGACGACCCCCGACAGCCGGCCTTCGATTGGCGCGGTACCAAGAATCATGTATGCCTGAATGTCGGTATAGCCGAACTTCATCAGGTAGTCGATCGCGTGATTGCAGGCATTCTGATAGGCGAGCCATGAATCCAGGTAGTGCTGCTTGCCATTGCTGTCGACCGAAACGCCGGAGAATGCGATCCACTCGGCGTATTGCGGGTCGCGATTGCCCGGCATGAAGATGGCGTTTTCACGAACGCCATACTTCGCCATGCCGCCCTTGATCAGATCAACATGCAGATCCATGAATCCGCCCATCTCGATCGCGCCGCAGAAGGTGATCTCACCATCGCCCTGCGAGAAGTGCAGATCGCCAAATGACAACTTGGCGCCCGGGACGAACACCGGATAAAACACCCGACTCCCTGCGGTGAGGTTCTTGATGTCCTGATTGCCGCCATTTTCCCGCGGAGGCGCCGTTCGCGCCGCTTCATTCGCCACCCGTTCGAAGTCCTTGCCCGTCAGCGAACCGAGAATCGCGCTATCGGGCAGTGGCGGCAAGGCCAGCGGCGGAACCCGATCGGGGTCGGTTGCGATCAGCGCCTTCTCGCGCTGTGTCCACTTGGCCAACAGATCGGCCGACGGTGCAGTGCCCATCAGTCCGGGATGATGGATGCCCGTGTAAGACACCTCCGGAATGTGACGCGAGGTCGCCACGTCGCCACGGAAATCCCAGATGACCTTATAGGCATCGGGAAACCGCTCCGTCAGAAAACCGCCGCCGTTGTTTCTCGCGAACACACCGGTGTAACCCCATCCCTGGCCGGACATCGGACCGGAATCCTCCTGATCGCAGGCATCAATCTCCAGAATATCGACGATCAACAGGTCACCGGGTTCTGCGCCCTCGACATGGAACGGGCCCGACAACACATGGACACCCGCCAAGGGCGCATGTCGGATATCGTCAGCCGAATCATCGTTCTTGATCGCGCCGTCGAACCACTCGCGACAATCCGCCCGAAACACCTCGCCGGGCTTGATTCTGACCGCAGCGGGAATGTCCGGATGCCATCGATTGTGGCCAACGATCTTCTGATCCTTGAATTTTTTCGAATTATCGAGTGGAAACAGATTCTTGGGCATTGCAAGCTCTCCTGGATAGCGTGGGTGACGCAGTGCGTTGAGCCAACTGCTCTGGGATGCAACCAACAGGGAAAAGAGTCGAATGGACAGCAACGAGGCCTTGCATCTGGCCTGGGAAACGTCAGGGCCGGGGCAAACCGCGCAGGGCTGGCGTGAGCGGGATCATTCGTTGCCGTCCGCGCGATCCGGGTGGCAGGCTGGTCACCACCTCGGGTTCATGACGGCTCTTTTCGGCATGATCGATGGCTGACATCCACGTGCGCCTCGAGCCGGTCCTGAGCATGGGCGCAGATACGACGCGAGTGGATTCACGTCCGCAGACCGGGCACGCCGCGGTTCCGGCAGCCGAGCTCATCGGTCGATTGAGCTCAAAGCGACCATGATCCTCGCATCGATATTCATACATCGCCATGGCTCGTCTCCGGGTTCTGATTCGGGTGGCATTGCTGATTCGTATGCCGTTGCCGGCAACGGGCGGGCATTCGATCCACCCGCGACACCACTCAATACTGAAGTAGGGCCGGCAGACGCGAATCCCTCGGGACGACGAGCAAGCCTCATTCAATTCGATGAGATGGATCTCGTCGATGCGGCGGTGCGGCAAATCAGATCGGGCAGCCGCACATCTCAGCGCCCGTTTGCAATGCCCCTGAAATACGGGCATCCTGCGCATGCCGTCCGATCCATCGTCCCAGACCAAGAACGAATCGACGCCCACGGGGAGACAAGAGTGGTTTGTGCAACCGGGCACGCATCAGCGCCGGATATCGCCAGTTCGCGCGAGCCCGCGTTGTCGTTTCGCGGAATTGCCAAGAGCTTTGGCGGCACCCATGCCTTGGTTGACGTCGGCTTCGATGTGCCCGCTGGGCAGATCCTGGCCCTGCTCGGACAAAACGGGGCGGGCAAATCCACGCTGATCAAGATCCTGGCTGGTGTCTATCAGGCCGACGCCGGCCAGATCGCCCTGGCCGGCCAGCCCTTCGAGCCACGTACGCATGAGGGCGTGGCCTTCATCCACCAGGATCTGGGCCTGATCGAATGGATGACCGTGGCCGAGAACATTGCCATGGCACAAGGTTATCCGCGTCGATTCGGCGTGGTCGACTGGTCGGCGGTCAACGCCCAGGCCCGGCGCTCGCTCGCCCTGATCGGCGATGATATCGATCCCCGTCGGCGCATCAGTGATCTGACCCGGACCGAAAAGTCGCTCGTGGCTATCGCCCGTGCGCTCGGTGTCGACGCGTCCGTCCTGGTGCTGGATGAGCCCACGGCCAGCCTGCCCGAGGCCGACGTGGCGGTCTTGTTCGATGTCCTGCAAAAGCTCAAGACACGCGGCGTGAGCATGATCTATGTCTCGCACCGTCTGGATGAGGTGTTTGCGATCGCCGACTGCCTGGTGGTGCTGCGCGATGGCCGTCTGGTTGATCAGCGGCGGGTGAGCGAGGCGAATCCGGACGAGCTGATTGCATCGATTATCGGCCGCCGCCCCGAGTCGGCCCTGACCCGGCCAGTGCCCTGCGCAGACAACGCGCTGCTGGTTTGCTCGGGTTTGCGGGTCGCCGATGTGGGACCGGTGGACCTGACGCTCAGACAAGGCGAAATCGTGGCGCTGGTCGGGCTGCGTGGTGCCGGCCACGAGGCGATCGGCCGGGCACTCATTGGCGATCTGCCGGTCGACGCAGGCCGGGTGCAACTGCATCGCCAGCGCGACGAGGCATCCTCGGACCACAGCATCCGTCACGACTCCCCGCGAGCTGCCATCCATGCCGGCGTCGGCTTCGTGGCCGCCGACCGGGTCGCCGAATCGGTCGCCACGGGTCTGTCGGTGCGCGAGAACCTGTTCCTGAATCCGGGCTCAAGCGGACGTCGCTTCCTGTCGCCACGCGCACCGGCCAGCGAAGCGCGGGAATCCCGCGCACTGGGGCACCGGGTGGGCCTGTCGCCCAACAACCCTGAGGCCGCCATCGAGACGCTTCTCGGGCGGCAATCAGCAAAAGGTCGTGATGGCCCGTTGGCTGCGCATCGCGCCGGCCGTGCTGATTCTGGAGGATCCGACGGCCGGGGTCGATGTCGGCGCCCGCGGCGACATCTATCGATTGTTGCAATCGGCGCTCGCCCAGGGCCAGGGCATTTTGCTGATCTCCACCGATTTTGAGGAAGTGGCCGCCATCTGTCATCGCGCACTGGTGTTCCAGGCCGGCCGGGTGGTCGCGCAGATCCAGAGCGATGATCTGTCGGTCACCACGGTGACCCGAGCGACCGCCGGACTCCATTGATGACGCCCCGACCATGACCAGCATCCGATCCACCGCGCTTGAACCCACCGGGGCCGAACTGGAATCGCTGACGCTGGGTCGGCGACTCTGGCGCATGGCGCCGGCTTACGGACTGCCCATTTGCCTGGTTGTGCTGATCGGCGCATTTTCGATCATCCTGCCCGACACTTTTCCGACCATGCTCAATCTTCGCTCGATCCTGGGCGACAAGGCGATTATTGCGATTCTGTCGCTCGCCGCGATGATCCCCATGATGGCCGGACGCATCGATCTCACGGTGGGCTATGGCATCGTGATCTGGCATGTGCTGGCCATCGGCCTGCAGACCAAGCTGGGCCTGTCCTGGCCGATGGCCTGTCTGATCGTGATTCTGCTGGGCGCATTGCTCGGCATGATCAACGGCTTGCTGGTCGAAACGGCGCAGATCGATTCCTTCATCGCCACCCTGGGCACGGGCACCACGCTCTATGCCATCGCCCTCTGGTACACCGAAGGTCGCCAGGTGATCGGCGTGTTGCCCAAGGGCTTCACGGCTCTGTATTCGTCCATGCCCGCCGGCATTCCGATCGCTGCCCTGTATGTACTCGTGCTGGCGCTCGCACTCTGGATCATCACCGAGTTCCTGCCGGTCGGGCGCTACCTGTATGCGATTGGCGCCAACCCACGCGCCGCCGCGCTCAATGGCATTCCGACCCGACGCTATGTGATGGGCGCCTTCATCGCCTCGGGCGTTCTGGGCGCGATCGCCGGCATCCTGCTGGCGGCCCGTCTGCGCATCGGTCAGGCCAGCGTGGGTCTGGAATTCCTCCTGCCGGCCCTGGTCGGCGCCTTTCTGGGCTCCACCACGATCCGTCCGGGTCGGGTCAATGTCTGGGGCACGATGATCGGCGTTGCCATTCTCGCGGTGGGCATATCCGGCATTCAACAACTGGGCGGTGCGTTCTTCGTGGAGCCGCTGTTCAATGGCGTGACCCTGTTGATCGCCATCGGCCTGGCCGGCTATGCACAACGCCTGCGCAGCAGCACGCTGCGCGCCCGCCCCTCCGAATCCTCAACCCCGGGCACGGCAACCGCCGGCGCTCCGACCCGATCCACACCCAACACTGAACAGGAACCGTCATGACGCGTCAACTGAAACTGAATGTCGTGCTCGCCACCACCTTTGCGCTGTCTGCACTCACGGCCACGCCGGCCTTTGCCGATGCCGTGGCTGACGCCAAACTGCTCGTCGAGAAGACCAGCACACCGAACGCCCCCTGGCAAGGCCCCACCACCGGACCCAAGGCGGCGGCGGGCAAGACCATCATCTATGTGTCCACTGATCAGCGAAACGGCGGCGCACAAGGTGCGGCCGACGGCGTGAAAGAGGCGGCCAGCCGGATCGGCTGGACCTACAAACTCATCGATGGTCAGGGCTCGGTATCCGGGCGGGCCAGTGGTCTGGCCCAGGCCATCGCCTCCAAGCCCGACGTGATCGTGCTCGGCGGCATCGACGCAACCGAACAGGCGGCCGCGATCGAAGACGCCGCCAAACAAGGTATCGTGCTGATCGGCTGGCACTCCTATGCCAAGTCCGGCCCGCACGACAAGTTGCCGATCTTCACCAATATCACCACCGATCCGCTTGAAGTCGCCGCCTCGGCGGCCTCATACCCGTGCGCCACGACGGGCGGCAAGGTTGGCGCGGTGATCTTCACCGATTCAACGTATGAAATCGCCGTGGCCAAGTCCAATGCCATGGCCAAGGTCATCCAGGCCTGCGGGCAGAGCAATGTGCTCGAGATCGTCGACACGCCCCTGGCCGACGCCGCCAACCGCATGCCGCAGCTCACCACCGCCCTGTTGCAGAAACATGGCAAGGCCTGGACACATGCGCTGAGCATCAATGATCTGACCTTCGACTTCATGGCGCCCTCGTTGTCGGCGGCCGGTATTGCAGGCGGCGGCAACCCGCTGGCGATCTCCGCCGGTGACGGGAGCGAGGTGGCCTTTCAGCGCATCCGGCAGGGCGAATACCAGGCCGGTACGGTTGCCGAACCACTGAACCTGCAGGGCTGGCAGGTGGTCGACGAAGCGAACCGCGCGCTGAACAAGCAGAAAGACAGCGGCTATGTCGCGCCGGCGCATTTGTTCCTGCCCAGCAATATCAAGTTCGATGGGGGCCCCAAGAACACCTACGACCCGGACAACGGCTATCGCGAGAAATTTGCCGCGATCTGGGGCAAATAGACCGTTTTTGACCGGAGCCCCTGCCATGACATCCCGCGAACTGCCCAAGGCCGATTACGCGCACAACATGCGACTGATCGGACACTCCGACCAGGACGGACGCGCCGATGGCGTGCAACTCATGGTGAACAAACGGCATGCCTTCGTGGGCCATATGTTCTCCAAGGGCTTCTCCGTTATCGATTGCACTGATCCGCGTGCCCCGCGGACAGTGGCCTATGTTCCAGCCCCGCCCAACACCTGGAATATCCACTTGCAGACCTTTGACGATCTGCTGCTCGTGATCCACGCCAAGGACATGTTCGCGGCGGCCGAGTTCCAGGATGAAAAGGCGTATTACAAAGGCGCCCTGGGTGAGAAGGTGGGAACGGCGGGATCGGTCGGCGCGTCGGCCGGGCGCGACTGGAGCGCGGGGCTGGCCATCTATGACATCGCCAATCCCGCAGCGCCCCGCCAGATCGGCTTTCTGCCGGTCGAGGGCGGCGGCGTTCACCGCATCTGGTATACGGGCGGGCGCTGGGCCTATGTGTCGGTGCTGCTGGATGGCTTCACCGACTACATTTTCATGACGGTTGATCTGGCGGACCCGACCCGACCGCGGGCCGGTGGCCGGGTCTGGCTGCCCGGCATGAATACCGCGGCGGGCGAGCGAGCCGACTGGCCGGCCACGCGCCGCTATGGTTTGCACCATGCCACCGTGAGCGGCGATCTGGCCTTCGGCGCCTGGCGCGATGCGGGCCTGGTCATCATCGATGTCAAGGACCGGGAAAACCCGCAGCTCAGACTGCACCGGAACTGGTCGCCACCCTTCAATGGCGGCACGCACAACTGTCTGCATCTGCCCGATCGCGATCTGCTGGTGGTGCTGGACGAAGCCGTGCTCGATGACTATGAAGACGGCTTCAAGCCGATCTGGCTGTTCGACCTGCGTGAACCGATGAATCCGGTCAGTATTTCCGCCATGCCGCCACCGCGCGACGCGGATTACCGGTTCAAGGGCGGCCATTGTGGTCCGCACAATATTCATGAGAATCGGCCCGATGCGCTGGTCAGTTCCGAACTCATCTTCGCAACCATGCAAAACGCCGGCATCCGGGTCTATGACATCCGCGATCCCTGGCGGCCGGAAGAAGTGGCCGCCTTCGTGCCCGAACAACCCGCCCGGCTCATGGATCACCGCCCCAATCGTCCCCGGGTGATTCAATCCTGCGATGTGTATGTCGATCGGGAAGGGCTGGTGTTCTCGAACGATTACAACGGTGGCCTGTATATCCTCGAATATCAGGGGTGAGGCGAATCGGAGCAGCGCCTGCCTGTTCTCACCCCTTTTCGACGGTCCAGCGCACGCCGCCCAACACGCGCTGCTGCACGAGCTCAACCAGCGTCACATAGGCGGAATAAAAATGCTCGTCACCAGCCGGCTTGCCGGCGGCCAGTGCATCGGCCCGCAGCGCGGTATACATGTCCCTGCGCCGGGCGAGCACCACTGCCCACTCGTCGGTGAGGTCGTCATGCGAAACCACGTCTAATCCCGCCGCACCGAACGCCTCGCGATACTGATCGGTCGAATACACCTGCTGCGCGGCAATGCCCTGCCACATCACTGCCTCCTCTTGTGCGGTGAGGGGCCGATGACGCTGCCAGTCGGTAAAGCACAGCCGCCCGCCCGGGATCAGGATTCGCGCCGCCTGCGCGATCGCCCGTGATTTGTCCGGCACATGCAGCAAGGCCTCCTGGCTCACCACGGCATCCGCGCACTCGTCGGGCAGTGGCACCTGCATCACATCGCCCTCGATGATCTCGACCTGCCCGGTCAGCCCCGTGAGTTCAGTCAACCGGCGGGCACCCGCGACCCGGTGCGGGGTGATCTCGATGCCCGTGACCCGCACCTGGTGCTCGGCCGCGAACCAGCGGGCCGGGCCACCCAGGCCCGCACAGAAGTCGACCACCCGTTGGCCGGGACGCAGGCCGATTCGTTCGACAATGGCCTGATTCGCCGCCAGACCGCCATAGTGATCCTGATCAAATTCATAGAGCGCCGCAGGTGCCAGCGTGTCGAACTCACCATACTTGCGCTGCAGTGATTGCACGATGTGCTCGGCAGAAATCGGATGGCGGGTGTAGAAGTCAACGACATGCTGCTGGCGATCGGTCATGAAGGGGCGCTCTGAATGTGTGGGGCTGGCGGATGCCGGATAATGCGCCCTCCAGGACTCGCACACCGACGCGACGTACCCGCCTGATCGGATACTGTCGATCGTCGGGCGCCTGGAGTAAACTCGATTATCCATCGACGCGTGCCGACGTGAGAGCCCTCATGACGGCAACCGGCGCGGCCCCAGACCGCTGTCGAGCCAACCGCTTTGCCATGCCCCCACCCTCCCGTGACCAATCCTGCCGACCCTTTGATGCCATCGGACCCACCACACCGACTCTCAACGCAGACCGTCCACGCTGATCGGCGCCTGGGCGATGCGCACGGCGGCGTGCATTTCCCGATTCATCCGTCCACCCAGTTCAGCTTCGATCGCACCGACGATCTCATCGCGGTCTTTCAGGGGCGGCGCAAGAGCGCGAGCTACGGGCGTCAAGGCACACCGACCACGTCCGCCCTCGAATCCAAGCTGGCCAGCCTGGATGAGGGTGTTGGTGCGATCACCTTCGCTACCGGTATGGCGACGATCAGCGCCTTGTTCCTGACCCTGCTGCGGGCCGGCGATCACCTGATCATCAGTCGTCATGTCTTTGGCAACACCCTGAGCCTGATCGAAACCCTCGAGCATCTGGGCATCGCCGTGTCGCGCATCGACACGCGCGAGGTCGGGCAGGTTGAAGCGACGCTGCGCCCCACGACGCGCATGGTCTTCGTCGAAGCCGTCGCCAACCCGGGCACCCAGATACCGGATCTCGAATCGATCGGCGCCCTGCTGCGCGATCGCGGCATTCTGTACGTGGTCGACAACACAATCCTGTCGCCAGCCTTGTTTCGCGCCGCCTCAGTCGGCGCTGATCTCATCATCCATTCCCTGAGCAAGTCGATGGCTGGCCATGGTCAGGCCATGGGCGGCGTGCTGATCGACACCGGCAGGTTCGACTGGACGGCCTATCCGAATATCAGTGCATCGTATCGATCGGTCGACCCGGCCCAGCAAGGCCTCACCCAGGTCCGCAAGAAAGGGCTGCGCGACATGGGCGCACGCCTCAGTTCACAGGAGGCCCACGCCATCAGCGTGGGGCTTGAAACCCTGTCGCTGCGGATGCGTCAGGTCAGTGACAGCGCCCTGGCGATCGCCCGCTTCCTGAGTACGCACCCGGCCGTGGCCAGGGTGGCGTATCCCATGCTCGAATCGCATCCCCAGCATGAGCGGGCACGACGCCTTTTTCGTGGAGGCTCGTGGCTCATCGCTGTTGAATTGCGCGATGCCTCCCGCAGTATCGCCATCATCGACCGGCTCCACTGCTTCCTCAAGGCCACAGGCCTGGGGGATGCGCGCAGCCTGGTCATTCCGATGGCGCAGACCATCTTCTGGGAGGCGGGGCCGGACAAGCGCCGTGAGTACGACATCGCCGATGGCCTGATCCGTTTGTCGATCGGCCTGGAAGATACCGACGATCTGATCGCCGATCTTGCCGCTGCGCTGGCCTGACGCGGCATGATCGGACAATGAAGGAACGCACCCGGGTCACGATCGTCCTGCTCGCCCAGATTGCGCTGGGCCTGCTCGCCATGACCGCCTGCCTGCCCTCCATGCCCTCCTGGACCGACACATTCTCGGCCAGCCAGGCGCAGGTTCAGCTCACCTTCTCGGCGTATCTGATTGCCTTCGCACTGGCCCAGCTCATCTATGGTCCATTGTCCGACAACTTCGGGCGGCGTCGCATCCTGCTGGTGGGGCTGGCGATCGGCATGGTCGGTACGGTGGCCGCCGCGCTCGCGCCGAACCTGACGGCCCTGATTCTGGCGCGGGCGCTGCAAGGCGCCGGTACCTGCGCCGGCATGGCCATTGGTCGGGCAATGATCCAGGATTATTTCGCCGGCCCGGACAAGACCCGCATGATGGCCTGGGTCGGCGTGACCATGGGTTTCTGCCCTCCCCTGGGCACGCTGATCGGCGGGCACATCCACGCGGCCTTCGGCTGGCGGATGGTGTTCATCGTGATGGCCCTGGTGAATGCGGCCGCGCTGCTGGCTGCCTGGTCCGGCCTGCCCACGGTGAAGGCGCAGCACGCTGGTGGACGCAGCGCCCGTCAGATGATTGCCTCCTATGGCGAACTGATGTCCACCCGAGGCTATCTCGCCTTTTGTCTGATCACCGCCTTCACCTCGGGATGCTTTTATGTATTTATCGGGTCGGCCCCTCTGGTATTTGATGCCTACGGCGTCGCACCGGAAAACATCGGCTGGTACATCATGGTGGTGCCAGCCTCGTACATCGTGGGCAACCTGCTTACCACCCGCCTGGTGGGCCGCGTCAAGGACTCATCGATGATGCTGGTGGGTCAATGCCTGACCATGTCCGGCATCGGCGTGATGCTGGCGCTCGCCCTCGCCGGTTATGCCACGCCACTGGCGGTGGCGCTGCCCCTGGTATTGATGGGGCTGGGCAACGGGCTGCTGATGCCACCGGCACTGGCCGGGGCGGTCGGCGCGATTCCACTCCTGGCCGGCGCGGCAGCGGCCATGGCGGGCATGTTGCAGCAACTGATCGGCGCCCTGGCCACCATGCTGGGTGGCCTGGTCAGCATGAATGATGCGATCGGCATGGCCAGCCTCATGCTGGCGCTGTCCATCATGGCGTTTATGTCGCAGATGCCGGTGATGGAACGCGCCCGCCGCAACGGCTGATGCACGCAAGTTGCCCGGGTCGGCGCCCATCAGCCACCGACATCAGAAGCCGGACCCTTCCAGCGCCCCGATATCGTTGCCCGCGCCCAGCGTGACCCGCCGCTTGGGCTGGAAGTTCTGATCGAGCTCGTATTCGACTGTCCACTCGGCTGCGCTCGCCGGACCCGATTGGGCAGAATCGATCAGCGTCGAGGCAACATTGGGTCGCAGCGTCGTCAGGTCGATTGGCGGTGCAGTCCCGGTCAGCAACTGGTCCTTCCCGTTCAGTTCGCCGGGCACCTGATGGTAGGGGTCGCTGTCGGCCCAGGTCTCGTTGATCCAGTTTCGACCCAGGTTGACGATTCCGCCGGCAACCCAGGACTGGCCGACATCACTCGACTGCCGCATGCTCGGAAACTGCACGGTCGGGTCGAAATAAAAGACGTTGTTCCAGATCTGCGCCTTCTCGTCGGTGGTCGACAGATTGAAGAGCACCCCCTGGCTGCCGGTTACGTGCACAGTATTGTTGAAGAAGTAGAGCGTCCCCTTGCGAAAGATCGGCTCGCCCCACTGGGCACCCGGTTCGCTGGTGTAATGGTCGCCGCCGTAGTGGATGACGCTGCCGGTGTCGCCGCGCTTGATAATCTGGTTCCCGTAGACGTAGGTCGCGCGATAGGCGGGGTCAGCGGTCGCGGTCGTCGGAAAGTCTTCAGCCTCGACGAGATCGACGGCATGGGCGCCCTCCTCGATCCGGTTGTAGCGAACGATGCTGCCGACCGAACGATCCTTGATTGCATTGCCGAGTGCGTCGGTCCGTGCAGGGCCGAAGACGTTGAACTCATAGACGACACCGACGCTCTGCATGTAGACGCCATGCAGCCGATCGCTGCCGGCGATGCCGTTACCGTGGATGTCATTGCCGGTCAGGCGGATGTCCTTCGTGACAGCGAACGGCCCGTCGTCCGTCGACTTGCTGAAGATGCCGTTGGTGCAGTCAGTCACTTCGAGATCGGCCAGCGTGATGTGTTCGCCGCGGTCGATCCAGATGCAGCCGCCGAACTCGTCGTAACGTCTGAGCACCCCGGCGCGATCGGTGAACTGGTTGGCCGGATGGGCGCCGCGGATCGTGAGGCCATCGATCCGGATATGCCTGGGGAAGTCAGTGTAATTCGCCTCGGTGCCCTTGATCGTGATGACCGAGCGGGCTTCGAAAATCGGCCCGGCGTAGGCGCTGCCGTAGTTGAGCGCGCTGCGGGTCACCGCGTTGGCGCCTTCGATGATCGGGCGTTCGCCGTTCGCGCCCTTGATGCCGCAGATGCGCAGCGGTGCCGATTCAGTGCCGCTTCCAGTGATCAGAAACTTGCCGCGATAGGGCGTTGCACGATGATGGATCCGCACGGTGTCGCCTGCCGCCAGGCTCTCCCAGGGCACCTGTTCGAGTTCCGCGATCTGGCCGTCGCCCGGGCCGACGACCATGTCGCGACCGGTGCCGGCGGCGCAGGCCGCGTAAAGGGTCGATCCGCTGGAGTCGACACCGCTGTCGGTCTGGGTCTGGGTCTGGGTCTGCGCGGTGCCACCGCAACCGACAACAATGGTGACAGCCAGCAAGGACCCGATCCGCACCAGTGGGTCCAAGCGCCCTACGGCTGGTGCAGACTGGCGCTGCGGCAGGAATCGCGGGTTTCGCTGCGACTCGCGCCTGCGGGAGGAATCGGTCATTGAAGCGGGATCCAAGGTGAGGCACGCAGTCGGAGCGGGGGTCTGGCGACCTTGTTTTGGCGGTCGCCGAGGCTTCGCGATGCCCGGGCTGCCCGCAACCGCAAGTCTGCCATCGCACCCGACAACCGTCTATGCCGAGGGCATTCTGGCGTGGCAAACCTGGCTCACTAGACTTTGGCCGCCAACAAAGCCTTCAGATGCGTGTCGATCTGCGCCATCGCCTGCGGATCGGCGCCGAACAAGGCCATGTGCCCATCGATCGTGTCGATAGGCCGAAACTCGGCGTCCGGAATCAGCCGCCATTCAGCTTCGCAGTCGGCCGGTGGGAAGAACATGTCGGAGGACATGGGCATGACAAAGGTCTTGGCGGTGATGCGCTGCAGGGCGGCACGCAGATCGCCGCCGGCGTGTCGACTCACGTCGCCGTGCTGCCACTTCCAGGCCATGGTCAGCAAGGCATTCGGATCCATGGGCGCGAAATAGGCATTCATGAAATTGATGATGAAGTCGTCCAGCGAGGAGAACCCCAGGGCCTTGGGACGACCACGCTGGTAGAACTCGGTGCTCCAGCCCATGACCGCCCAGATCTTCGCGTGCCGCAGCAGTCCCTCCCGCACGTCGGCGGGTGATCCATAAAAGCCCTTGTTGAAACCAGGATCGGACACGATGGCGTCAATCAGGGTTTCGGTGAACACATAGTCGTGCATGGTGTTCTTCGCCGTGCCGGCGATCGGTGCCGCCCGCTTGACGAATTCCGGATAACGCACGGCCCATTCATAGGTCTGCTGCGCCCCCATCGAACCACCGACCACCAGTGCGAGGTTTTTCAAACCAAACTTGTCGGTGACCAGCTGATGCTGCACGCGCACGTCGTCACCAATGCGCACCTTCGGAAAATGACCCATGCCACCCGGGGCGGGCGTGTTATGCGGTGAACTGGACAGACCGTTGCCGATCTGGTTGACCAGGATGATGAAATACTTGCCCGGATCGAGCGCTCGCCCCTTGCCGGTGTAAACATCGACCATGATCTTCGTGGTGCCAGAGAACCAGGTCGGCACCAGGATCGCATTGCTTTTGGCCGAGTTGAGTTTGCCCAGCGTGGTGTGTGCGATCCGGCAATTGCGAAGCGTGCCACCTTCTTCGAGCTCGACATTGCCGGCATCGTACAGTTCATACGGGCCGTGAATCTCCTGCGAGTAATAGTCATTGCTGATCATGCCTTGCTCCCCCTGAGTGAACCATAGACGGATGAATCCTGGATATCCCTTGGCGGTGATCGATTCGACCGGCCACCGCGGGATCTTTCACCGTCCGACGGATCTTGCGCCGGATGTCATCGGCGCACAACTCATTGGCCTCTTCGCTGAAGAACATATCCTGGTCGTTCGTCAGCCAGAATCCGAAACCACCGGCGTCCCACATCCGGTCGAATTCACGTTCGCGCTCCTTGACCGACACCTCGAGCGCCGATTTCGCGATGAAATCATGCTCCTGACCAAAAAAGGATTCCCGGATGCGGGTGACGATGCCGTCATCGTCGGCCTTGCGCGCCTGCACGATTGACAGATCGACCTTGCCATGACGGGCCGGCACGCAATCGTTCGCGGTGCGTTGAAACACGGTCAACGACTTGGCCTGCCGGGCGATCTCGGGAATCGCCTGCACAGCGGTGGCGCCTGAGCCAACCACCACCACATGACGCGCCGTGAAATCAACGCCCTCTTTTGGAAATCAGCTGGCGTGATACCACTGACCCTTGAACTTGTCCAGCCCCTTGAATGCGGGGATATTCGCATCGGACAGCGTGCCCACTGCGGCGTTCAGGTAGCGCGCGGTGATCGATTCGCCCGTGTCGATCAGTAGGGTCCAGAGCCCCGCCTTTTCGTCGAAGCGGCCATCCGTTACCCGGGTGTTGAACCGGATGTCAGGTTTGAGATCATGGCGTCGCGCGACATGCCCGAGAACCCGGCGCCGATGATCACGGCGTCCAGGTGTGCTGATGAAAGTCGCATTGACTCCTCCAGGCGGATGATGGCTTCAGACCGGATAGCCACCTGCTTAGCGGGCCTACGAATCCACGCAAACCCGGGATCGGTCGACATCGCAACTGGAGAAGACCCGGCACCGCGCGTTGATCGCGCCGGCGCCGGGGAATGTCGCTGGTTATGCCTCGTTGGCCTTCTTGATGCTTTCCTGCACGTCGCCGGCCTTCTCCTGGACCTGCCCTTCAACCTGCCTGGCGACGCCCTTGGCCTGTTGTTCCTTGCTGCCGATGGCTTCGCCCACTGCCTGCTGGACCTTGCCGGCGACTTCCTTGACCTTGCCCTTGACCTGATTCGAATTCATGCAACTGACTCCTTGATGGGATGAGTGAAAAGCCAAACACCGGCGCGACGCCCATCGACGCTAGTCGAACGAACGGCTGCCCGGCATTCCGCTCAGACGACGGGGCAATCAGCGTGCCCGCCAGCGGGCAATCCAGGCCGACGCCGGCCCACTGCCCGGGGCGTGGATGGACGAGTGATATATTGGTTTCACGACAATTGTGCAGACCCACTCGACACCCAGTGAGCAACATCAACATGTCCAAGGCAAGCAATCACCCAGCCAGGGTTTCTGACACGCCACCCGTGCTATCGGGCGCCTCTTCAACCCGGTCGTCCGACACCCACCCCGCCCTGCTCGATGCCATCGTGATCGGTGCCGGCTTCGCGGGCCTGTATCAGCTTCACAGCCTGCGCGAGCGTCTCGGTCTGCGCGTGCGTGTGCTCGAGGCTGGCGACGGCGTGGGCGGCACCTGGTTCTGGAACCGCTACCCCGGTGCCCGCTGCGACTCCGAGAGCCATTCCTACTGCTATACGTTCTCGCCCGAGTTGTATCGCGAATGGGAATGGTCGGAGCGTTACCCCGGCCCCGACGAGATCATGCGCTATCTGAATCATGTCGCCGATCGCTTCGACCTGCGCCGCGACATCCAGCTCAAGACCCGGGTGGTGGGCGCGCGCTATGACGAGAGCCGGCAGATCTGGTCGGTGCGCACTGAGGCCGGCGAAACCCTGACGGCGCGCTTTCTGATCGCGGCCGTCGGTTGCCTGTCGTCGGCCAATATCCCCGATATCCCGGGCCTGGACCAGTTCACCGGCGCCTGGTATCACACCGGGCAGTGGCCACGCGATGGCGTTGACTTCACGGGTAAACGGGTCGGCCAGATCGGCACGGGGTCCACCGGGATCCAATGCGCACCGGTCATCGCCCAGACCGCCGCCCACCTGACTGTTTTTCAGCGGACCGCCAACTACAGCGTGCCTGCCCACAATTCGCCCCTCACCCCGGAATTTCGTGAGCAGGTGCGCCAGCGCCATGGCGAATTGCGCGAGCTCATGCAGTCCACCACCAATGGTCACCCGTTCCGCATTGCCGATCGCCGTGCGCTCGACACGCCGCCCGCCGAACGCCTGTCGCTTTATGAAGCGGCCTGGGCCAAGGGTGGTCTGCAGTTTCGCGCCACCTTCAAGGATCTGCTGGTCGACAAGGCGGCCAACGACACGGCGGCCGAGTATCTCAAGGCCAAGATCCGTGCCATCGTCAAGGATCCGGCCACGGCGGACAAGCTCGCCAACATCGATCATCCGTATGCAGCCAAGCGGCCGCCCATCGACTCGCACTACTTCGAGACCTTCAATCGCGACAATGTCACGCTGGTCGATATCCGCCAGTCACCGATCGACGCGATTACGCCCACCGGCATCCGCACCCGGGATGCCGAGTATCCGCTGGATATCATCGTGTTTGCCACCGGATTTGATGCCATGACCGGCAGCTTGCTGCGCCTGAACATCGAAGGACGTGACGGACTGCGCCTGAGCGATGCCTGGGCAGCCGGGCCGCGCAATTATCTGGGCCTGCAGGTGGCCGGATTCCCGAATCTGTTCACCGTGACCGGACCGGGCAGCCCGTCGGTGTTGTGCAATATGCCGGTGGCGATCGAGCAGCATGTCGACTGGATCACCGACTGCATCGCCTATCTGCGTGCGCAAGACCTGTCCACCATCGAGGCCAGTGACGATGCCATGGATGACTGGGTGGCAAAGGTCAATGCCGCCGCCGACGCCACCCTGCTGCCGCAGGCCACTCACTCGTGGTATCTGGGCGCGAACGTGCCCGGTAAGCCACGGGTCTTCATGCCCTATGCGGGCGGCCTGGCGCAGTATCGGAGAATCTGCGATGAGGTGGCGGCCGACCGGTATCGCGGCTTTCAGTTGCGCGCCTGATGAGGCCGTGCTCACCTTGCTGGATGAGCCTTCTGGTCCGTGACCGGCATAATGACCGGTCTTGTTGCCACCGGCGAGCCAGACGATGGACCCCATCCGCATCCTGTCGATCAAGTCGGCGTTCTACACGCCTATCCTGCTGACCGCTTCGCGCTTTCTCCCGGAAGCGGGCATACAGACCGAACTGGTGTTTCGCAGCGATGAAGATCCGGGCCGCCTGCTGCGTGAGAACAAGCTGGACTTCAGCCAGTACGCACCATCGGCCGCCATGGTCGATCAGGCGCGCGGCATCACCAAGCCACCGCTTCATATCGCCTCGATCAACGAGCGCGACGGCTTCCTGCTGATCGGTCGTTATCCCGAACCAGACTTCAGCTGGCACCAGCTCGCCGGCAAGACCATCGTCGGTGCGAATTTCGCGATGCAACCCGAAGCCTGTCTGCGCTATGCCCTGCATCGTCAGGGTGTGGCACTCGATGCGGTCACGATCGTCGGCGGGCTGGCCGGCATGGCCGCGGCCGCGAACGCCTTCGCCAGCGGAACGGGCGACTATGTGCAACTTCAGGACCCGCTGGCGCGCAATCTGGTCGCCCAGGGCAAAGGCCATCTGGTGGCCATGATCGGCGAGGCCATCGGGCCGATCGCCTTCAGTTCGGTGGCCACCAGCCAGCACATGCTCGCCGAGCGGCCCGATACCGTGCGAGCGTTCCTGAAGGCCTACCGGCAGGCCCGGCTCTGGATCGATGCCACCGACGCCGCGGGCATCAGCGAGGCCATCAGCCACTGGTTCGACGAGATCAGCCCGCAGGTGCTGCAGGATGCCATTGCAGGCTACAAGGCACTGGGCACCTGGTCGACCCGCACGGCCATCAGTCGCGACAGCTTCGCGGTCACCCAGGACATGATGACCCTGAGCCCCGCCCTCACGGGCGTCTCCCAACGGTATGACTACGACAGTTGCTGCCATGACGCGTTCGCCCGCGAGATCGATGCGGACTGATCGCCCGGTCGGCGCATCGGCTCCTGCGTCGCCGCATCGATGAGTCTGCCTTTGGTCATCGATCACCCGGCCCACCTGCAAACCCTTACTGCGGCAGCCCGATCGATCTGCACGCCGATGAGCGAAGGCCGGGTGCTATGGAATTGCTGGGGACAGGGAGAGCCAGTCGTACTGCTGCATGGAGGGTCGGGCAGTTGGACCCACTGGGCACGCAACATCGCCGCCCTGGCTGACTTGCCGCGCCTGGTCTGCGTACCCGACCTGCCCGGCTTCGGCGATTCGGACCGGCCGCCGGGCGGACACGATGCCGATGCGATGCCGCCCTGGATCGAATCCGGGCTGGAATCGATCGTCGGCGACCAGGCTTGCGACCTGGTCGGTTTTTCATTCGGCGCGATGGTCGCCACCATGATCGCGGTCCGTTTCCCCGCCCGGGTCCGCCGCCTGGTACTGGTCGGCGCGCCCGCCCTGTCACGCGAGCCGATGAATAAGGTCGGGCTGCGCGCCTGGAATCATCTGCCGGATCCACTCGAGCAGGCGGCGATTCATCGCCACAATCTGCTGGCCCTGATGGTGGCCGATGAGCGTTGTGCCGATGCATTCACGATCGCCCTGCACTCGGCCAATCTGCGTCGTGACCGGCTCACGCGACGCCGACTGGCGCGCAGCGACATTCTGCTGCGCCTGCTGAGCGATACACGATGCCCGGTGTATGGCATCTGGGGCGAGCGCGATGCGCTGTATCGAGACCGGCTGGACCGCATCGAGCCGGCCCTGGCAACGGCGCCGGGATTTCGCTCGCTGACCCTGTTACCGGGGGCTGGGCACTGGGTCCAGTATGAGGATGCGCCGTCGTTCAACCGCGTACTGTCCGAGGTACTCGCCGACAGCGGGCCGCATCACCTGGTGGCTCAGTCCGGCAGCTTCGACGCGATCCAGCAAGCGAAATCGTAATTCGGGCGTTCCAGATGGCTCAGCGCGCCCGGGGACGACAAGCCCGAGCAAAGCCCCTGATACACCTTTTCGACACACGCCTTGTCCTCGATATTCACCTTGTCGAGCAGCGCCTTGACGGTGGCCAGATGGCTGGTGGCATCCGGATCTGCAAGCCAGTCCGCGCTCATCCCACCACCGAACAACACATGCACCCGGCCCGGCCCCTCGGGCGTGAGCGACAGGTACCAAAAATAACCGGGCGTCAGGGTGATCAACATTCCCGGATAGATGGCCAGAAGCCAGGTGACCCGACGCTGGTCGCCGGTCAGGGTCTGGTTCGACGGATGCGCCAGGGACAGGGGCACCGCGTCGTTCCGAACGATCCAGTGGTAGTTGAAGGCGGCATGGCCCTCGGGACAGGTCATCAGGTTCAGATCGACACTGCCGCCGATGGTGCCCGCATGGCAGACGGGCAGGTGATAACTTTCCATGAAATTTTCGGCGAGCACCTTCCAGTTGGTGGCCCAGGTGAATTCCTCGCGAAAGGTTTCGCGATAGGTCTGCATCGGCAGATAACCGACCAGCTGGTCAATGCCGGCCAGTGCCTGGCCCGGCGACGGCGCATTAGGATTCAGCGTCACCATGATCCAGCCATGCCAGTCTTCGACACGCACGCCCGGCAGGCGGACATCGTCCCTGCAAAACGCTTCATTGCGGGTCATTGCCGGCGCCCCACGCAATGACCCGTCCAGGTTGTAGGTCCAGGCGTGGTAGGGACAGACGATGCTGCGCACATTGCCACGGCCTTGCAGCAAGATCGACATCCGGTGGCGACACACATTGGACAATCCCCGCAGGTTACCGTCGCGATCGCGCAGGATGATCACGGGCTCACCGGCCACCTTGGTGGACAGATAGTCGCCGGGATTGGGCAGCGATTCTGCCCGACCAGCACACAGCCATTCGCGGGAAAACAGATGCATCTGCTCCAGCGCGGCAAATTCGGCCGAGGTATAGACCGATTTCGGCATGGCCTGCGCGCGTTCAAAGGGCTGGGCGACGTTGGCGCGTAATGCCTGCAGCGCGGCAATTCCGGCATCGTGGCGGGTCATGGTGAAAGGCCTTCAATGGTCCGTTGCCGAGTATAGAACAGCGACCGCGACTGATGATGAACGCCCTGAAGGCCTTGTTTACCGGGCTTTAGTTCGGCACGGCCTTGCGCCCGGCCCGGGCGCGGGCGATCACGGTCTTCATGATCTGCGCCGTGCCATCGCCGATCTGGAAGCCGAGCACGTCGCGCAGCCGCTGCTCCATCAGGCCACGATCGTAGCCACCGTGTCCGAACATGAGCAGACACTGGTGGACCGTGTCGTAGGCGAGTTTCGGCCCCCACCATTTGCACATCGCAGCCTGTGCGCCGTGTGGCGCGCCGCGATCCTTAAGCCAGAGGGTCTGGTAACAAAGCAGCCGCGCGGCCTCGACCTGGGTGTCGAGTTCGGCCAGCGTATGCGAGACACCCTGGAACGCCGACAGGGGCTTACCGAACGCCTCGCGCTGCGCGACATGACTCCAGGTCTCCTCGAGCGCGACGCGCGCCACCGCCAGCACCTGCAGACCGATCAGCGCGCGCGAAAAATCGAAGCCCTGCATGACCTGCACGAACCCCTTGTTCTCGTCGCCCAGGCGATGGCTGGCCGGTACGCGGACGTTCTCGAAAAACAGCGAACCGCGGCCGATCGCGCGCTGGCCGTGACAGTCGAAACGCGAACGCGTGATGCCGGGCAGATCCATGGGTACAACGAGGGCGGTGACACCGTGTGCGCCGGCCTCAACCGTGCCGGTGCGGCCGAACACAATCGCCATGTCGCACTGGTCGGCGGCCGAGATCGACGTCTTCTCGCCATTGACCACATAGTGATCGCCCTTGGCCTCGATGCGCAGTCGCAGGTTGGCGGCATCGGATCCACCCCCTGGCTCGGTCAGCGCGATGGCCACGATCGCTTCGCCGCGCGTGAGACGGCCCAGCCAGGGCATGACCACATCCTCGCGGCCGAAGCTGCTCAAAATCTGCCCGTTCAACGAAGCCAGCAGATTGACGTAGGACATGCTCAGGTCGGCGCGCGCGACTTCTTCATGGATGACGCCGGTGGCCACACAACCCAGCCCCTGACCGCCATATTGCTGCGGCAACTCCGGGGCGATGAGACCCAGCGCACCCATCTCGCGAGCCAGTGCCCGATCGAGTACCCGCGTCCGATCGCGTTCCTGGAAACCGGGTGCCACACGCTCGGTGGCGAAACGGCGCACCTGGTCGGCGAGCGCCAGCAGATCCTCGTCGAGATACGGATTCATGGCCTTGGCTCCTGAGTTCTACTTCGCATACTTGCGAAAATCCGGCTTGCGCTTTTCCTGCAGCGCCTTCACGCCCTCGCGCGACTCCTCGGTGTCGTAGTAGAGCTTGAGCGCCATCATGCCCATGCCCGCGATGCCGGCCTGGTGCGCGGTGTCCATATTGAAGGAGCGCTTGGCGATGGCGATGGCGGTCGGGCTGCGCTCGCAGAGTTCCTCGCCCCACTGCTGCACGGTTTCATCGAGTTTCTCGGGCGCGACGCAGAGATTGGCCAGGCCCATGGCCACGGCCTCCTGACCCGAATACCGACGGCACAGGTACCAGATCTCGCGTGCCTTTTTCTCGCCAACCGCACGGGCCAGGTAGGCGGTGCCATAACCGGGATCCACGGAACCCATCTTCGGTCCGACCTGGCCGAAGACCGCCTTCTCCGAGCAGATGGTCAGGTCGCAGATCGTGCACAACACATTGCCCCGCCGATGGCAAAGCCCTGAACTCGCGCGATGACCGGCTTGGGCACGTCGCGGATCGCCGCATGCAGTTCTTCGATCGGCAGCCCGATGGTGCCGCGACCATCGTAGTTACCATCGTGCGCCGATTGATCGCCACCGGTGCAGAACGCGCGATCGCCCGCACCGGCCAGCACGATGGCACCGATCTCGCGGTTATAGCCGGCCAGGTTCAGCGCACGGATCAGGTCATCGCAAGTCTGGCCACGGAACGCATTCATCTTCTCGGGCCGGTTGATCGTGATCCAGGCCACGCCGTTGCGAACTTCGTACAGCACATCTTCGAATGTCATGGGCTTTCCTCGTTGGGATGGGATGGAATGGGTTGCACAACCCGGCTCAGCCGGCCATCGTCAGACCGCCCGACACGCTGAGTACCTGGCCGGTCACGAAGGCGGCATCGTCGCTGGCGAAGAACGCGATCGCGCCGGGCAGGTCATCGGGCTGACCGATGCGACCCAGCGGAATCGAGCGCGAAAACGCCTCAACGAGCTTCTCCGGGTTGGCCGCACCCTGCTTGAATCCATCGAATAGCGCGGTATCGGTCGGCCCTGGGCAGACCACATTGACCGTGATGCCGTGGCGCGCATGCTCGCGTGCGAGGGTCTTGGACAGCGCCACCAGTGCGCCCTTGCAGGCTGCGTAGACCGCCTCGCCCGACGAGCCGACGCGGGCCGCGTCCGACGCGATGTTGACGATGCGGCCGCGACGCCGCTCGACCATACCCGGCAGTATGGCGTGATGCATGTGCAGTGCGCCGATGAGGTTGATCGCGATCAGTCGTTCCCATTCGTGGGTGGTGGTTTTCGTGAACGGCTTGAACACGTCCCAGCCGGCATTGTTGACCAGGCCGTCGATGTCGCCCAACTCACGACCCACCGCGGCCACTGTGTCATCAACACTGGCCCGATCGGTGATATCGCAGCGCCAGGCCTGGGCATGGCCTGCCGCCGAGCGGATCGCCGCTGCCGTGGCCTCGGCTGTGTCGGCGTTCAGATCGAGCACCGCAACACGTGCCCCTTCCATTGCCAGACGCCGGCAGGTCGCGCCGCCGATACCGCCGCCACCGCCCGTGACAATGACGGTTCTGCCTTCGAATCGATTCATGTGCTCCTCTTTTGCCGCTACTGGCCGGGATTGATTTGGTGGTTAAAGTATGCCAATATATTGACGCATAATAGGTTTAGAGATCAAGCGATTTCTAGGCCGACCGTATTTGGCTGGTTTCGGTTTCCCGAGAACCGGAAAGTCGCTGAAGGCCATCGAATGACACGGCGTCATAGCTTGAGATAAATGAAGAAGCCGCAGAGACAAGGTCCGTCAGACTACGAGGTGGCCAAGTTCGAACTGGCCAATCGCTTGTTCTTTCGTCTCTATCAGTGCGCCAATATGTTGCATAAAACCGGCTCGCGCGCAGTCGAGAACGAAGGCCTCAGCACCCAGCGCTGGGCAGTGCTCGGCGCGCTGTCCCGGCCACATGTCGCCGGCGGCATGAGCGTGGGCGATCTCGCGCGTTATCTCATGGTCAGTCGCCAGAATCTGTCCGGCCTGATCAGCCGCATGGAGCGCGACGGGCACCTGACGATCACCAGCGACGGCGAGGACCGACGCTCGCGGCTGGCCAGAATGACCGACAGTGGGCGCCTGCTCTGGCAGGATCGGGCATTGCCGAAAATTCACGACTATTACCGCGAGGTGCTCGTCGATTTTTCAATCGCCGACACATCCAACACCCTGCACTATCTGCTCAAGATGCTCGAGCAGATGCGCAGGCTCGACGAAGCGGCTCCCCATGCCGATGCCGATGCCGACGTGACATCACGCGCCAGAATGACCACGAAGCACCACGAACCGGCCAAGACGGCGGCCCGGCGCCGAGTCCGGCGCCCACAGGAGATCAAGGCTTGAGTCGCGCCCAAGGCCACGCCACCGAACGGATACTGGAGTGCCAATCGGTCGAGCGGCGCTTCGGCGGCCTGGTGGCCTTGAGCGGCGTTGACATGTTCGTTCAGCGCGGCGAGATATTCGGGCTGGTCGGCCCGAACGGCAGTGGCAAGACGACACTGATCAATGCCATCACCGGCTTTTATCCGCCCCAGCGTGGCCAGATCCTGCTGGACGGCCGGAATATCACCGGCGCGCCGCCGCATCGGGTCGCGCGCATGGGTGTGGCGCGAACATTCCAGAACCTGGCGCTGTTCAATGGCATGACGGTGCTCGACAATATCCTGCTCGGGCGCCACGTGCACATGCATCCCAGCGTGTTTCGCACCGCCTTCTATCGCTGGCTCAGCCGACCGGAGGAAATCGCCAATCGGGTCATCGTCGAGGAGATCATCGACTTCCTGCAGCTCGAGGGCGTGCGCGACGAACTGGTCGACGTGCTGCCAATCGGGCTGAAGAAGCGCGTCGAGCTGGCGCGCGCCCTGGTTGCCGAGCCGGGCTTCCTGATCCTTGACGAGCCGATGGCCGGCATGAACCAGGAAGAAAAGGAGTACATGGCGCGCTTCGTGCTCGACGCCCGCGAGGCGCGCGGCGTGACCGTGCTGCTCATCGAGCACCACATGGACATCATCACCGGCATCTGCGACCGGATGTTGGTGCTCAGCTACGGCGAGGTCATCGACACCGGCATTCCCAAGGAAGTCATCGCGGATCCGCGCGTGATCGAGGCCTACCTCGGAGGCGCCAATGGCCTCGCCTGAGCAGGCGCCACATCCGGGCGTCGCCACGGCTGCGGTCGGCTCGGATTCGGCCATCGCGCTGGCGGATGCGCCCGGCTGGAACCTCGACCCGGACACGACGCTGCTGCGAATCCTCGCGGCCAATGCTGCCCACTACGGATCGGTCGTGGCCCTGCGCGAGAAGGACCAGGGTATCTGGCAGCAGAAGACCTGGTCGCAGGTCTGCGATCAGGTGCTGGCCTGCGCCGCGGCGCTGGAGGATCTGGGCTTTCATGCCGGCGATTCGCTGCTCATCGCTGGTGACAACCGACCTCACCTCTACCTGGGCATGCTGGCCGCGGCGGCGCTGCGCGGGCGCGCCGTGCCGGTCTTTTCCGAGGCCACGCCCGACGAGTTACTGCCTGTGATCCAGAGCGTTCACATCCGCTTTGCACTCGCCGAAGACCAGGAACAGGTGGACAAGCTTCTCGAGCTGCGCGATCGTGGCGCTGGCATCGCCACGCTGATCTACGACGACCCACGCGGTCTGGCGAAGTACACCGTGCCGGGCCTGCGTGCCTGGCAGTCGCTCGAGCAGCAGGGCAGGCAGCGACTGGCAGCGTCGGCCGAGCTACGCCGCGCACTGGTCGAGCGCGCGCAGCCGGACGACGCCGCGGTCATCATCCACTCCTCGGGCACCACCGGCAAGCCCAAGGGCGTGGTACTGAGCCATCGCAACGTGCTGTCCGGCGTGCGCAATGCCCATGCAGCCGGTGCCTTCGGGGTTGGCGAGGAGATCCTGGCCTACCTGCCCATGGCCTGGATCGGCGACTATGCGATCACGATCGGTGCCGGCATCGGACTGCGCTTCGTGATCAATGTACCGGAGCGCCAGGAGACGGTACTGCGCAATCTGCGCGAGATTGCCCCGACCTTTTACCTGGCCGCACCGCGCAGCTGGGACAACCTGCTGACCATGGTCCAGGTTCGCATGGCCGATTCGAGCCGGCTGAAGAAAGCGCTGTATGACTTCTTCATGGCGCGCAGCATCGCCGCCGAACGCCGAAAGCTGGCTGGCCAGCCACCGACACTCGCGCAGCGGCTGACACGGCCGCTTGGCGAATGGCTGGTGGCCGGACCGATCAAGGACCAGCTTGGCCTGAGCCGCCTGCGCAACGCGTTCACCGGCGGCGAAGCGATTGGCGAGGACACCTTCATCTTCTATCGGGCGCTCGGCGTGCAACTGCGGCAGCTCTATGGCCAGACCGAAACCAGCGCGTTCAACGCCATGCACGCGCCCGGCGAAGTCCACCTGCACACGGTCGGCCGGCCGCTGCCCGGTGTCGACGTGCGGATCAGCGATAGCGGCGAGATCCAGATCCGATCGGGCAGCGTATTCGGTGGCTATCACGACAACGAAGCGGCGACCAGCGCCGCCGTCGTTGATGACTGGCTGCAGACCGGCGATGCCGGCTATCTTGAAAAGGACGGCCAGTTGGTCGTGCTCGGCCGCGTCTCCGAAGTCGTTTACACCAGCGGCGGCGAGCGCTACATCCCGAACTATATCGAGAACCGACTGAAGTTCAGCCCCTACATCAAGGATGTTGCCGTGCTGGGCAGCGGCCGGCCCACGCTCGCTGCCATCGTCTGCATCGACATGGAACCGGTCGGGCACTGGGCCGAGCTGCGCGGCATCTCCTACGTGTCCTACGCCGATCTGTCGCAAAAGCCAGAGGTTCTGGCGCTGCTGGCGCAGGCCATCGACCGCCTCAACCAGACACTGCCCGAGGGCCTGCGCCTGCGTCACTTCGTGAGCCTGCACAAGGCTTTCGATGCCGACGACGGCGAGATCACCCGCACGCGCAAGCTGCGGCGCAATGTCGTCGAGGCGCGCTACGCGCCGATCATCGAGGCAATCTACACCGGCCAGGCAAGCGTGATGATGCGCGCGCAGGTCGTCTACGAAACCGGCGACGTCGGCGTGAGCGAGCGCCTGCTGCAGATCAAGGAACTCTGAGCAATGGACTGGCTGTATTTCCTCGAACTCGCGGTCAATGGCGGCCTGTCAGGCCTCATGTACTCGCTGGTGGCCATGGGCGTGGTGCTCATCTACAAGTCCTCGTCGGTGCCGAATCTCGCCCAGGGTGCGCTGGTCATGCTTGGCGCCTACCTCGTGCTGGCCTTCGCGAACGGCCTGGGCGCACCGATGTGGCTCGCCATACCACTGGCCGCGGTCAGCATGTTCTACGTCGGCATCGGCATCGAGCGGCTGGCGCTGCGGCGCCTGGCCGGCCGCCCGGTCATCATGCTCCTCATGATGACACTGGGCATCGACATCTTTCTGCGCGCCACCTCCATGGCGGTATGGGGCGGCAGCGGCAGGCCATTGTCGCTGGGCATCAGCGATGCGCCACTGTTCCTTGGCCCGCTGCTGCTCAACCGCACCTATCTCGTGGGTGCCGCGGTCACGCTGGTGCTGTTCGGCGCCTTCCTGTGGTTTTTCCAGACACGACGCGGGGTCGTGCTGCGAGCGATCGCCGACGATTACCTGGCCTCGTGGTCGGTCGGCATCTCGGTCGAGCGTGGCGTCGCCCTGTCCTGGGCATTGTCTTCGGTCGTGGCCACCACGGCCGGCGTGCTCTGGGGATCGATCCAGAGCGTCGACCAGTCGCTATCGATGTTGCTGCTCAAGGGGCTCACGGTCGGCGTACTGGGCGGGCTGGACAGCCTGGGCGGTGCGATTCTCGCCGGCTTGCTGCTGGGCATCATCGAAAGCGTCGCGGTCGGGCTACCTCGACCCGCTGGTCGGCGGCGGCAGCCGCGACCTGGTTGTGGCGGCGGTGTTGATGCTGACCATCATGATCCGCCCGCACGGCCTGTTCGGCCGGCACCACATCGAGAGGATCTGAGCCCATGTTTTACCGCCAGGCCCGCTTATTTCACACCGACTACGCGTCCGACCGGGCACTGTTTCCGATTCCGTTCGACCGCGGCCTCGTCACCGTCCTGCTGCTGCTGGCGATCACCGCACCACTGACCGTGAGTTCGCTGACGCTGACCAGCCATCTGCTGCCCTGGCTGGTCTGGACGTCGGCGGCGCTCGGGCTGAACCTCGTGCTCGGCTGGGCCGGCCAGTTCCACTTCGGCTATGCAGCGATCATGGCAATCGGTGCCTACACCTCGGTACACGCGGCCCGCAACGGCATCCCTTGGGAAATCGCCATCGTGCTGGCCGGCCTGATGGCCACCGTCATCGGCACCGTGTTCTCGTTCGCCGCGCTGCGCGTCAAAGGACTGTACCTGGCGCTGTCGACATTGGCCATGCAGTTCGTCATGGACTGGGTGATCTCGCACGTGCCCGCGATCAGCGGCGGCGTGTCAGCCACGCTGCAGGCACCCACCATGCGACTGTTCGGCATCGCAGTGACCTCCGAAGTCGGCTTCTACTACGTGGCGCTTGCCTGGTGTCTTCTGGTGACGATGTTCATGCTCAACCTCAAGCGCAGCGCGCTCGGCCGCGCACTGGTGGCGGTGCGCGAGAAAGACTACGCGGCCGCTGTCATCGGCGTGCAGAGCTTCTACTACAAGGCGGTGGCATTCGCGACCTCGTCATTCATCGGCGGCGTCAGCGGCGCGATCCTGATCTTCACCTTCTATCGAGCGGTCACGCCCGAGCAGTTCGCGGTCAACGTCTCGATCGAACTGCTGGCCATGGTCATCGTCGGTGGGCTGGCCAGCATTATCGGTAGCTATTTCGGCGCGGCCTTCATCCTGCTGCTGCCCGGGCAGATCAACCAGCTCGTTGCATGGCTTGCCGGCCTGGCCGGGATCGACCTCGGCCCCGAGACGCTCGCGCACATTCCCAACGCACTCTACGGCGCACTGATCATCGGTCTTTTGTTGATCGAGCCAATGGGTCTGGGCAAGTTATATAACAACGTTCGCAACTACCTGCTGGTCTGGCCTTTCGGCTATGCGCGCAAGTAACCACCATGACTGATTCTCCACGCCAGGAACTCGTGCTGTCGCTGAACAATGTCGAGGTCATCTACGACCGCGTGGCGCTGGCGGTCAAGGGGGTGTCGATCGAGGTACCCAAGGGCGGCATGGTCGCGCTGCTGGGTGGCAACGGCGCTGGCAAGAGCACGACGCTCAAAGCGATCAGCGGCCTGCTGAGCGCCGAACGCGGCCTGGTCACGCGCGGCGAAGTCCGCTTCCTAGACCGGGAGATCAACGGCCTGGCACCTCAGAAGCGCGTGCAGTTGGGCATCGTGCAGGTGCTCGAGGGCCGGCGGGTCTTCGAACACCTGACACCTGACGAGAACCTTGCCGCAGCGTCCGCCGTCAAGGGCAGCCGCCAGGACATGCTGCGCAATCGGGATCTCGTCTACAACTACTTCCCACGGCTGCACACCCGCCGCACGTCGGCATCGGGCTATCTGTCCGGTGGCGAGCAACAGATGCTCGCGATCGGTCGCGCGCTCATGACCCAGCCCACGCTGCTCATGCTCGACGAACCCAGCCTGGGGCTTTCGCCCTTGCTGGTCTCGGAGATCTTCGCGATCGTGCGCGACATCAACCGCAAGGAAGGCCTGTCGGTGCTGCTCGTCGAGCAGAACGCAATCGCCGCACTCGACGTGGTGTCGCATGGCTATCTGATGGAAAATGGCCGAGTCGTCATGCACGACAGCGCCGAGGCCATGAAGGCGAACCCGGACATCCAGCAGTTCTATCTTGGCGGCGCAGAAGGACGTAATTTCCACGAGATCAAACACTACAGCCGGCGCAAACGCTGGTTGAGCTGAATTCGATTGATCCCCGACTGACTCTCCGGGCCAGGTGCGTACCCTTGGCGCCGGAACCTGATCCCAACCGTACGCAGTCGGAGTAGGAATGCCGATCACTCGACACCCCCTCCACAGATCCGTGCGAGCGGGATTACCGCACACGGCTCCTGCCTCGGGTCGTGACGCTCAGACGCTGGTTGGGGTAAGGGTGACAGATGCGAGGAGAAGGTAGCCAGTGATGGATCAGCCGGTACATTCGACGCCACGTCACGAAGCCCGTTTGGCTGCGGCGGCACATCGTGCGGTGCCAAAGCCGGGCGACCTGATGACGGAATGTTCTCAGGCGGGCCCCGTTCATCGGCACGCCGTAGTAGCGCGTGTGCCCGATGACCACGGCGCGCAGGTAACGGCCCTGCTCGCCGATGGGCACGTGCATGCGTCGTCTGAGTTCGACCTTGAGCGCTGCGAGCTTGCCCCGCAGTCGTTTCGCACTGGTGAGCCGCAGCACGATGAACTTCCCCTGTCGCGTCTTGCCGCAGCAATGCGTGAAGCCAAGGAAGTCGAACGTTTGCGGCTTGCCCTTTCCTCGACGCGCGATGTTGCCTCGGGCAAATGGCCCGAACTCGATCAGTCGCGTCTTCTCGGGGTGCAGCTTCAGCCCGAACTCCTGCAGCCGTGCCTTCACGTCGCGCGCAAAGCGCTCGGCGTCGTCACGGAACCGGAAGCCGGCAACCCAATCATCGGCGTAACGCACGACGATCACGTCACCTCGGGCATGGCGAGCCCGCCACTGTTTCACCCACTGATCGAACACGTAGTGCAGGTAGATGTTGGCCAGCAGCGGACTGATGCTGCCGCCTTGCACCGTTCCCAACTCACTGTGCTCGAGCCGTCCCTCTTGCAGCACGCCCGCGTGCAGCCACTTCTTGATCAGCCGCACCACGCGCGCATCGGCAACCCGGTGCTCGATGAACCGTATCAGCCAGTCGTGATCGATCGTGTCGAAGAACTTGCTGATGTCCGCATCGAGAATCCAGTTCACATATCTGCTGCCCATCCCCACCACCACGGCATCGAGCGCATCGTGTGCGCTTTTGCCGGGCCGAAAGCCGTAGCTGAACCCGATGAAGTCCTGCTCGTAGATCGCGTTGAGCACATCGACCGTGGCGCGTTGGACCAGTTTGTCCTCCAGCGCCGGCACGCCCAGCGGGCGTTGGCTCCCGTCGGGCTTGTCGATGTACACACGCCGCACAGGCTGGGGCCGGTAGCCCCCTCGGGCGAGCCGATCGGACAGATCCACAAGCCTTGCTTCCAGATCGAGCCCGTACGACTGCCACGTCTGGCCGTCCACGCCGGGCGCCGCATCGCGCCTGAGCGCGTGATATGCCGCGCGCAGTCGGTCGGTTTGGTAGATGTGGTGCATCAGCGAGGTGAACTTCGCATCGCGTCTGCCTTTTGCCGTCTGACGTATGCCGTTGAGCGCCGTTCCCATGTCATAGACCCGCATCGATCTGCGGGACATGCGCGCTGCAACCGCATTGCCCTTGGCCTGCCGCCTTCCCTCCACCGCCTCCGCCGCCGCGGGAACTTCCCCCGCCGCTTTGTTCGGCAGTTTCTGCGGTACTACGCAGCAGTCCGACTTCCCGCCCCGATTGCTCATCGTCGTGCGCCCACAGGCTTCACGATGCGCTCTGCGCACTTGCCCGCCTCCCGGCGGAGCGCAGAAGGTGACGGGATCTCCCGGTTCCCGAACAAGGTGCATCCGTGCGTGCACGGGGTCTCTGACCGCGCGGGGTCCAGCGCTGCCTCGCCTATGCGGCAGCGCCAGTGTGGCCTTCGGCATGTCTCCACGGCCTCGGCACCCCGGACCACCCACGCCTTGCGGCATGGGGCATATATTTCGCGGCTCAATACCCGGCCCACACGTACCCCTGTCAACGCTTCGCCTACACCCTCACGGATGCACTCGCATGACTCGGGGCCGTCGTGGCTGGCTAAACCTTCAACGTATGAAACTTCCATTCACAACACCTTGCCGGTTTTGACCGGCGCACGGAGACTACGCATGAAGAATAAATGGTTCACCACGCTCGCCGGTCTGGCGCTCGCAGGCGTCCTGCAGCCGGCTGCGGCCCAGCCGGTCCGCTTCGGGATCTGCTACGACCTGAGCAAGGCCTACACATTCGTGTCACCGCAGATCGTGCAGGCGGTCAAGGACTATGCCGATGTCCTGAACCTCAAGGGTGGCCTCGAGGGACACCCGATCGAGGTCATCGCCGCCGACCACGGGAACGAACCGCAGCGCGGCATCGAGTGCTACGAGAAGCTCAAACGCGAGGGCGTGATGATATTCGATACGCTGTCAACGCCGGTGTCACGCGCAGTCCTGCCGCGCGTCATGAGCGATGGCAATATTCTGCTGCAATCATTCGTCGGCCGCGGTGACGCCATCGACGGCGAGGTCTTCAAATGGGTGTTCCCGATCGGCCCGACCTATTGGGGGCAGATGGCCAACAATATTCATTTCATCAAAACGCAGTCGAAGGGCAATCTGAAGGGTGTCAAGGTCGGCTTCATCTATCCCGACTATGCGTTCGGTCAGGAGCCGATCCCGATGCTCAAGACGCTGGCCGCCAAGGAAGGATTCGATCTGCAGCTCTATCCGAACCCGCTGCCTGGCAAGGATCAGTCCGCCGTCTGGACGCAGATCCGCCGCGCCAACCCGGACTGGATCATCACCTGGAATCTGTCGGCCATGCACGTGGTGGCAGCGCGCGAGATGAAGCGTAACGGCATCCCGATGGACAAGCTGATCTCGGTCAACTGGTTCAACGAAGTCGACATCGCCAACATCGGACCCGCTGAAGCCAAGGGCATGAAACGTGGCACCAATGTCATCGGCGGCACCGATCATCCGCTGCACAGGCAGATCATCAGCGAGCTCTACGACAAGGGCAAGGGCAACGGCGATCGAAAGACCATGAACGACATCTACTACAACACTGGCCTGGCCATGTATTCAAGCCTGTTCGAGGGCGTGCGGCTGGCGATCAAGCAGAGCGGCTGGCCTCTCATACCGGCCCAGATCAAGGCCGGTCTCGAGAGCCTGCGTGAGTTCGACGCCAACGGCCTGATCGCGCCAGTCACGGTCACCGCATCCGACCACGGCGGCGGCGGCAAGACCCGCATCGACATGTGGGACGGCAGCAAGTGGGTGCCGCAGACCGACTGGTTCTCGGCTTATGACGACGTGGTCAGACAGGTCGTCAAGGAGCAGTCGGCTGAGTACGCGAAGTCGGCGAAGTAGCACCAGACTCAACCTGTCCCGGGCGGAAGTCGCGGCGGCGAGTCATGTGATTGCTTCCATCCTCAGCATGACGATTTCGGGTCGCCAGTTTTCCGCCTGCCACAAGCCCTACACACGTAGCATAGACCCGAAGGGTTTGGCGATCGTGTGATCCGGGAAAAGCGTGCGCGCCGTTCGCTGCAGATCCAGTTGGAATGCTTCTGCGCACACCGTCGTTATCAGCGAATCCAGTGCCAGCGTTGGCTTCAGGTCGCGCCCATCAAGCAAATTGGCGGGCTCGAGCCCTGGCCAGTCCGTCAGGATTCGCCCGCCTTTCACGGCGCCGCCCATCAGTATCGCGGCCGCGCCTGTCCCATGGTCGGTTCCGCCGGTTCCATTGCTCGCCACTGTGCGACCAAACTCGGTCGCCACCAGGATCACGGTGTCCGCCCAGGCGGCACCGAGCCCATCACGAAGACTGCCCAGGAGGTCGTCGAGCGCATGCAACTGGCGCGATAATCGTCCTGCCTGCGCGCTATGAGTATCCCATCCGCTGGTTTCAATCATCGCCAGACGCGGCCCGTCCGCTTTCGCCAGAAAGTTTGCCGCCATGCGCCCGAGCGCGGTGGAGTCCTGCCGGCCGGCCCCGCCCGCCGTCCCGTTCTGCGTACCGCTGGCCATATTGCGAGCCTCCAGCGCCGACGACCATAGCGCGTGCAGCTGCGCATCGCCTGAATAGAGTTGCTCGACCCGTCGCAGCAGGTCTTCACTGGCTTGAGGCAACGCAGAGGGCGCGTAGGACGCAACGTCGATGGGTCCGCGCATGGCCAAAGGCATCGAGGGTGCAAAGGCAATCGCATCATGGCCGGTGTGCGGCAGCAGGCCGAGCAGGCGGTTCATCCAGCCGTCCTTCACCCCATACGGTTTGCTGCCGCCGGTTTCCAGCACATTCTGCGCATCAAAATGCGAACGATCGCGGTACGGGGTGGCAACCGCGTGAATGAAGTTCGCCTGTCCGGCGATGAACATCGAATGGAGCTGTGTGAGTGACGGATGCAGCCCGAATGTTCCGTCGAGCTTCAGCACGCTGGCGGCATCCACGGCCAGGGCACCACGCAGCGCGCCATAGGCGGGCTCGGCGTAGGGGATGACGGTATGCAGGCCGTCGGCAGCGCCACGCTGGATGATGAAGATGAAGCGCCGTTCGGTCGCAGCCCGGGCGAACAGCACACGCGGCATGGCGAGGAGCGCGCAAGCCTGCAGAAATCGGCGTCGATTCGGTTGCACCGTCATCTCCTCATGAACTCCGGCGACACCAGCAGCAGGGCGAGCGCCGTCGCGCCGCTTTCTGCGCCGGCAATGGCATTGGCCGTTGCCTCGCTCAAGGCACCGGGCAGCACCTGAGGGGCAAGCGCCCTGGCATCGATGGCATCAACCGACTGGCGGGCGAGACGTTGCGAGGCTTCGACCCGTCGCAAGAGCGCATCGGGCGCCGCCCAGGTCGCGGCCACATCGTCATACCCGGCCGGCGAGCCGGGGCGCCACACGGGTTGACCCAGTTGCTTCATCAGGTTGGTCGCCTGTGACGGGGTCACCTCCTGCCGCCCCAAGGCGCGCAGACTTGAGATGGCCCACTCCCAGGGCGTCTTGAACTTGGCCGGCGCAGGCTGCCATGCCTCTGGCGACGCGACCAATTCACGATAAACGCTCGGCAGATCGCCGCCCGTGCGCTCGAATGTATTGGCGAGCCGTTGAACCATCCGGGGCGGTGGATCATCCGCCACAAAATGGCGCGCCAGCTTGTCAGCGATATGGCGGGCCGTAGCTGGTGCGATGGCCAGATCGTGCAGGATGTCGCGCGCCTGCTGCTCGCCGCTGTCGGCATAGCGGCGACCGCGCACGAGCCGCACTCCGGGTTCGTGCAACGCCGACACAAACCGAAAGCTCGCCGATGCATCATTCGACGACTCGTCACCTGGCAGCGTCCAGCCAGTAAGCGCACGCGCAAACTCGGTCACGTCGTCCTGGGAATAGTCGCTGCGCACGCCCAAGGTGTGCAACTCCAGGATCTCGCGCGCCAGATTCTCGTTGAGACCGCGCCGTCGCTGTTGCCCGGCAGAGGGGCGCGGGCGTCGACCCGCAGGACTGGTGGGGCCGATTGACTGCGCTTGGTCGAGATATAACAGCATCGCAGGATGGCGGACCACCGCCAGCAGCAGGTCTTCGAAGCGGCCCAGGATATTCGGCCGAATCGCGTCTCGTTCGAACACACCCGCTAATCCGATGACCAGCAGTTTATCCACCGAGACCGCGAAGTGATTGGACCAGAAATGCACCAGTCGTTCCGCGAAAGAGGCGGATGTGCGCAAGGCGCTGTTCGCCCGGGCCCCCACTGCATTGACATAGTCATCTCGCGCCCGGCGCAGGTAGGCCTCGCGGATGCCGCTGCGTTCGCCGTCCGGCGTCTGGCGCACCGCGCGTTGCTGGGCAAGCCAGACCTGCACGAGCCCGGCCGTACCCGGCCCTGCCTGCCACGGAGCGGGCAGCGGCTCAAAGATATCGAATTGCGAATAGAGCCAGCGCTCTGGGTCAGAGGGTGCCGGCTCGCCAGACCGGACACCGAGACCGAAGCGGTTCAATGCGATAGCTTGGGCATTCATGACGCCCAATGCTACTGAGTTACCGGCATTCAGGCCTGAATTTCGTGTGCCGGGTCAGGTAAAGATCCGTAAAGCTGGCGGGAATACCACGCACCGTCAGTCGCGGCGGGCGGGATCCCAGGCGGCCTCGTCCAGATCCAGTTCAGGGAACTGCGCGGCGCAGGGAATCGACGAGACCATTCCGTTGAAAGCCGATCACGATCGGGCGGCCGGGAATGGCCAGGTTCACTTCCGCGGCCTGGGCCAAGCGGGTGATGGCACGGACACCGAATGGGTTGGACATCATCGACTGGAGTTTCGATGAACTGAATTGAACGGAAATCGCGGGATGTCGCGATTCTTCAATCCTTTGTTCGCTCATTCGCCCACACTCGTTCGACACGTTGCACGCCAACGATTTATTGAAAAGGAATGACGATGGTCAAGCCCGGAACGTTGCCCACGGTTCACCAGTCAGATGCGATTCTTACGACCCGAACGACCACACGACGCCACATTCTGCAAACCGCGACCATTACGATTTTCTCAATGTGGCTGGTTCACGCAGGCGCAGGTGGCGGCGCCTGGGCCAAAGGCATGCCGACTGTCAGCGCTGCAATCCCGGACGCAACGTCGAGTCACCTCGCGCATCGCCGCCATACGCACTGCGACGATGGCGCGGATGCGTTCACGCGAATCGAATTGTTTTTCGGCCTCTCACGCCCCGGTGGGCTGATCACCGAGGAAGACTTCAAGACCTTCGTCGATGCCCGCGTCACCCCGCGATTTCCTGACGGACTGACCCTGATCAGTGCAAGTGGACAATTTCGAAATGCAAGCGGCATGATCATTTCGGAAGGTGCGAAGTTGCTGATCCTGCTCGTTCCGCAACGCGACGCGCAGGCCGACGAGAAGGTGGAAACGATTCGTAGCGACTATCGCAACCAATTCCAGCAGGAATCAGTGCTACGCGCCGACGCGGCCACATGCGTCTCGTTCTAATGATGCATTGGCGACGGATACGGGATGGCCCGGTCACTGGGCGAGGCGACCGGACAGGGTCAACGGCGACGATCGCCCGTTGGCGCATCGATACCCACCGATTCACCCCGGCTCCGCAAAGGGCCTAAGCCCTTCGCGTGAACTCAGGCGTGTTCGATAGCAATGACGATGCCGGCGTGCGTGAGCAGACGACGACTGCATCTACCCCTGTCAAACAATCTCCGAAAACGGCATCTGAACCTGCTCGATTTTGACGAATCGGCTCAGCGCTGCGCCGGCGCACGACGATGGGCCGCCGCCCAGCCTTCGTGCCGGCGCGCCCGTGAGACCGAGCGATGGCGCAGCCGCGCCATGCTCGATCAACGACGCACGACGGTCGTGGTCTGGCTCGCGCTGTTGTTGGCCGGAACGGGGTCGGCCTCGGCGGCGCGCACGCTGGCTTGCGTGAGCTTGGTGCCGACCGTGCGCGCCCGCGCGCGGATGGTAACCACCGCCTGCCCGATCGACGCGATGTTACCCAGACTGCAGCTGATGGCCGTTGTGCCGCGGCACGTGCCCTGGCTCGTCGACACGGTGCGCAGGCTCAGCCCTGACGGCAACAGCGCATCGAGCGCGACCGCAGTCGCCACCTGAGGCCCGGCGTTACGTACCGTGGCCGTGAAGACCACGTCAAGACTCAGGCGCACGGGGTCGGGTGCATCGGTGAGTGTGACGCTCAGATCGGCCGCGGGCGGCGGGGGTGCGCTGACCTCGTCGACTCGCGTGGTCAAGCCATTGAGCACCGTGGTGACGACGCTGCCGCTGCCACTCAATGCCATCGATGAAGCGTCGCCGCCGGCAAATGTCGTGGACCAACCCGATGACCCGTCAGCATTGACCTTCACCACTGCGGTCTGGCCCAGCGCGCTACCGACGACGTAGGCATTGCCCGCGGCATCCAGACGCATGCGCAGATGGTTCGACACGGCCACGCCAGCGCCGTCGGCATCCTGGTTCGACCACAACACCGTGCCATCAGGCCCGAACTTCATGAATGCCGTCCCGGCTGCCGTCACACCGCTGACGATCGCGTTACCGGCCGCGTCGACCTCGATGCCGGTCGGTGTCATGTCGACGGCGACTGTCCAAAGTCCACCGAAGAATAGCCCGTTCGCATGGTTGATGACGCCCCCGGTGGCACCTGGGTTGACGGCCATACCGAACAGGTTGCCCTGCGCGTCGATGACGACGTCAGATTTGCCGGTGCCCAACCTCTGCGTCATTCCGGTCAATGGGTCGATCAGGAAGAACCCGCCATCGACGCCAGCCGCTGCCAGACCTGCGATCAGCAGATTGCCATCGCCAGTCCAGGTGAACTCGAGCGGCACGGTGATGCCGGACTGGTCGTATGAGACCCAGCGGGCCACGCCGTCTGGCGTGAACGAGCGAACCGTCGCGACCACGATCGATGCAGCGTTCAGACCCCAGCCCGTCACGTATGTGTTGCCGGCCGCGTCGGCCAGGACGCGGCGCGTCGACGGACCATCGAGCGCGTTGCCGTAGGTGGTACGCCAGATCAGCGAGCCGTCCGGTGCGAACTTCATCACCACACCATTCTGGTCGACCAGCCCTCCGGACACCGAGCGAATCGTGCCGCTGACGACGATGTTGCCGGCGCCATCGACGACGACGCCACCGGCAGTCTCAAAGCGTGAAGTGTCGGTGTTGTCGAAACCACGCGTCCACTGCACCACACCGGCGGCATCGCGCTTGGTCAGCGCGATCTCGCCACCAGGCCCTTGCCCCCATGAGGCGGTATAGACATTGCCGGCCGCATCGAGCGCGACGTCGATGCCGCCGGGTGCGTTGCTCCAGGCGACGGCCGCAGTGGCCGCGCTCGCTGCCTGCAGCTTGGGCTGGGCCGCGAGCCCGGTGGTGTCGGTCGACTCCGGGTCGTCACCGCTTCCGCATGCGGTCATCAAGCCGGCCGCAATGAGTGATGCCGACAATGCGGCGAGAGGGGTCAAGCGAAAACGGGGCAATACAAACACGGGATCTCCTCGAACGATGAACCCACGCTGGTGGCCAGGACGGCGCTGGTGGGCATTGAACAGAGCGAGCAAGCCGGATCTAAATACACAGCGACTTGAAATTTCAAACTCTTTTTCAATTCAGGCCGCCTCGGCATTCCGCTTTGCCCGACTCGAGCAAGGCATCCAGACCGTGCTGGCCACATCGCCACCCTGCGGTTGCGATAGGACTCAACCAGGTCTGACGGAGCGGATGTCGCAACAGCACGTGGGCAACCTGCGACAAGCCGTAGCGGACCAGCATGGTGATCGGCGTCGGTATGCCCACGCTCAGCTCAGCAGCGGGCAATCGCCAGCGGGGCCCTGCCTGAGCGACAGAACAGCGCCAGACCCGTCACCCGATCAAACGCGTTGCCCAGGCTGGACAGTCCAAAAGGCCCGGTGAGTCGCGGCGGGGACGTCGTCAAGCTCGACGACACAGGCCCCGCGCAGAGCGGGCAGGTCCTCAAGCGGGGCCGGCGCTGAACGTCTCGAACGGCCGCGGGTACAACGCGTCGGGCGATCCGGTTCAGACACCAAGCACTGCGCGCACCGCGTCGACGACCTCGTCGTGAAAGCGGCCATCGGTAGCGATCACGCCAGCATTGTGCTCGAGCTTGCGCCCGTGTGAAAAGTCGAGCGGCGCACCGTTGACGTCGGTAACGCGGCCTCCGGACTGCTCGACGACGAACTTACCCGCCGCGTGATCCCAGGTCTTCTCGCGGTAGTCGGCCTGAGTCGGCAACCGCAGATAGATCGACGCGTCACCACGTGCGACAGCGCCGTATTTGCATTGGCTGTCGATGCGATACGGCTCCGCCGTGATGCCGAGCCGTGCGGCGATCTGTGCAGAATTGTCATGGTTTGAGTGACCCGACTCGACCGATTCACAGAATCGCGCCTGGGCCAGCGACGCCGGGGACACAACGCGTACCGGCACCGACTTGAGATTGCCGCCATACCAGGCCATGCTCGTTCCGGCGACGCCCGCAAAGATCGCACCTCTCGAACCGTCGGGGTTGGGCAGCTTCGGACACCCGAGAACACCCAGCACGACCTTTCCCCCTTCGATCAGCGCCAGTGCGATCGCATACTGGTCACCACGCAGGAAGCCCTTCGTTCCGTCAATCGGGTCGAGTGTCCAGTACCTTTCGCCGCGGCCGTCACCGCCGCCAACACTAATCCATTCAAGTATCTGATCGGCAGGCAGGTCGGCACCGTGCTCGCGCCTCACCAGGTCCACGACCGCATGTCGGAGCGTCGCGTTCGCGTCGTTGCGCAAGTCGTCAACCTCTTCTTCACCAACCATCGTGATCTCGCCGAGCGCGCCGGTGAGCGCTGCGACCACGACGGCTTGAGCCGCGTAATCGGCGACGGTGACGGGGCTGTGATCGCCCTTCGTCAGCATGTCACCGGCCAACAGGCGCCCCTGGGTGCGGGCGCAGAGCGACGAGGCGATACGAACGGCGGACACGGCCGCCGCGAGTTCGGATTCAAGTCTCACTCGTTCCTCTGGTGACGGGTCTTGCCGCCCTGCTGAAGCGGTAGAACGCGGTCATGACGGGCGGATCGGACGTAGCAGCAGCACGTCGGCAGCCAGCCACAAGCCGTAGCAGACCATCATGGTGATCGGCGTCAGCACGCCCACGCTCAGGAGCGGGAGTTCGCCGGCAACCTTCCCGAGGGCCAGCAGCGCTGCGGCCACCGCCGGCAATCTGCTCAGCACAACTGCTCCTCGGCACAGGTTCGACCAATGGGCGACGGGCGGTGCCATGGTGCTGCCGTATTTCCCAATGGCATGCAAGGCGCCCGCGGTGGCGGCCAGCATGGGCTGACCCAGAAACAGCAAACCGACGCCCAGCATCACCGCACCGTGTCCCGACAGCAGATCGCCGGTGCGCAGACGGCTCAGGTCGGGTTTGCCCGGGTCGGAAAACGCCTGGTGATAGGCCTCCCCGCTCACAAAAAAGACCACCATGGCTATGGTCAGTGCCAAGGCCGCAGGACTTCCCACGAAGTAGTCCCACCATCGGGCGTTGCCGCCACTGCCCGCCGCCAGATACAGCGCCAACCCCGTCGCCAGACCAAACGCGTTGCCCAGGTTGTACAGGCCACCAGGGCCGGTGAGTCGAAGGCGCAATGCGTGAGCCCATCGGCTGCCTGCCTGTTCCGACTGCGCCAGCAAGCGAAAACGGTAGGCCATCAGGCAACTCCCTGGCTTCGACACACTACCTGCGCCAGTAGGCTGTCGACGGCGCCCGATGGGTTGGTGATGTGAACCAGCTTGCCGTGGAACCTGGCAGGTGTGATCCGGGCTTCGTTGAGGCGTTTCATCAAGCCGGCGATTGGTGTCCAGAACCCATCTTCATCGAGAGATGCCACCGATTTGTTGTGCAGACCGAGCCGTGACCATGAGAGCACCTCGACCGTCTCGTCCAGGGCACCGATGCCGCCGGGCAGAACGATGCAGGCGTGGGATTCCTCGAACATTCTCATCATTCGGCTGTCCATGTCATCAACCAGTTCGAGCTCCACCGCTTCATCGACGTGCCCCTTGGCCAGCAGGAAACGGGGCATCACCCCCCCAGCACGGGCCACCCGCCCTATGAGCCGACCGCGCGCAGACTCCCATCAGTCCGACACAACCGCCACCGTATTCAAGCCGCACTCCGTTGACCGCGAGTTGCGCGCCCAGGCGCTCTGCGAGCCGGAAGAAGGCAGGCAGCACGTCTCACAATGCACCACGGAAGACACAGATCGAGACGGACCGATCGGAGTCGTCTTGGTCCGGCCTGGAGCGATGTTCGCCCCCCTCGATCACTGCCACATCCCCACTCTGCGGGAAGTGATCGTCGATGTAACCAATGCTTTCGATCGCAAGCGCAGACAGCGTCGGCAATCGGCCGATCTGCATCAAGCGCCAGGTGTCTTGGATAATTCGCGCAGCTGCGGTCGGAGTCAAAGTCGGGAGGCAGGAATGTCGGCTCGCGCCGTCTCTTTGCCGGCCACCACCCGTCGTGAGCCGCTCAATCCCACCAGTCGATCAACGGAAACGCGCTCCAGGTCGCCGGCGCATGCATCGCCGGTGCGCCCTTATGCACGAAACCGGCATCGAGCTCGCGCCCCTCTGTGACACCCAGCAATGCCAGGACGATGCGCCATTCCTCTTCGAGAATTTCCAGCATCCTGACCACGCCGTCGGTTCCGGCCGCCGCCAGCGCGGCGCACATGAGGCGACCGATGCACACCGCGTCGGCGCCCAGCGCCAGGGCCTTGGCGATATCGGTCCCGCGACAGATTCCGCCATCAACGATGATGCGAGCCCGTCCGGCCACGACATCGACCACTTCAGGCAGAACCGCAACCGATCCCAGCACCTGGTCGAGTTGCCGCCCGCCATGATTCGAGACATGAATCCAATCAATACCATGTTCGACCGCCAGACGCGCGTCCTCGGCCGTGCCTATCCCCTTCAAAACCAAAGGGATCGAATGTCGCGCACGGATTCGGGCAATGTCAGCCCAGTTCAATGCGGCCTGAAACCGGACCGCATCGCCTTCACCGGTGGCGCGCCACGGCTTGACGAAACGCGCGACGATGTCTCGCTCGCGGCGGCTGTAGACCGCCGAATCGACAGTGATGCAGAAGGCCGGCGTGCCCAATGCCACTGCCTGCTCGATCAGGCGATCAATGTCATCGGCACCACTGCGTGCGTAAAGCTGATACACAAGCGACAAGGATTGGTCGGCGACCGCACCGAGCAGCTTTTGCATCGTCCAGGCGGACACCGAACTGAGCATCATCGGCACGCGAAAGCGTGCCGCTGCTCGCGCAACAGCCAGCGCGCCGTCGGGGTCGAAGGTTTCAAGTCCGCCGATCGGCGCCAGAATCACCGGCAGGCGTGCTGCCCGCCCGAATATCTGCGCACCGCCATCGACCTGGCTCACGTCATTGAGCACTCGCGGACGCAGGCCCAGACTGTCCAGCGCATGTCGGTTGCGCAGCACTGCCGTTTCGGTTTCGGTGCCACCCGTCAGATAACCCCAGCCCTGGGGCTCGAGACGACGTTTGGCCTGCACAACGAATTCCTGCAGGGCAACGTAGCGGTCGCGAATGTCGTCCGGAACTGATGGCATGGTGCGTGAACCTTGGCTGACAATGAGGGAGCCTGACCGATCCGGTGCGCCGACCGGCCGACATCGCTGATCAACGGGTCGCCCAGTGTGCCCCGTTCTGTGCGGTGGGCCGCCCGTAGAACGGATACTGCGGGTCGTGATAAAAAGGCGTGGACGAGTGGCCGGGCACCACCAGTGAATCGACCAGTGCCTCGTCTTCGTCCGTCCAGTCGAATTCGAGCGCACCCGCATAACCCTGCCATTGTTCGAGCGTGCGTGGCCCGGCGATCACCGACGTGATCAGGGGATTGGCCAGCACCCAGGCCACCGCGAACTGTGCCAGGCTGATGCCTCGCGCGGCAGCATGGCCGGCCAGCCGTTCGGCCACCATCAACGACTCCTCTCGCCATTCGGTCTGCATCATGCGTTTGTCGTTACGACCGGCGCGGCTGGACGCATCGGGTTTGGCACCCGGTTGATACTTGCCGGTGAGCACGCCCCTGGCGATCGGGCTATAGGGCACAACCCCCAGGCCGTAATGCGAACACGCCGGCAGAATCTCCACCTCGGGCATCCGGTTGAGCAGGTTGTAATACGGTTGACAGACCACCGGCCTTTGCATGTTGAGCCCGTCGGCAATCCGGTTCACCTCGGCGATCCGCCAGCCCCGAAAATTCGAGATTCCCCAGTAGCGGATCTTGCCCGCCCGAATCAGATCATCCATGGCGCGCAGCGGCTCTTCCAGATCGTCGAACTCACGATCAAGGTGCATGTACTGAATGTCGATGTAGTCCGTGCCGAGTCGCTTCAGACTGGCCTCGGTTTCGCGCAACATCCAGGGCCTCGAGTAGCCGTGTTCATTGGGCCGCTCTGACATGCGATTGCCCAGCTTGGTCGCCAGCACCCACCAGTGACGATCGGTTGCGATGCATTGCCCGGTGACCTGCTCGGATCCACCTTTGGAATAGGCGTCGGCGGTATCGATGAAATTGACGCCCTGCTCGCGCGCACTGGCCACGATGCTCGCGCTCGTGGCCTGATCGGTCTGGTCACCGAACATCATCGTGCCCAGGCACAAGGGCGAGACCTTCAGATTGCTGGTGCCCAGTCGGCAATATTCCATGTCGGCCATCGATGTCTCCCGTGTGTTTGTCGATGCGTCATTCTACGCGCGCAGGGCCGGCCCGATCGGGCTCACGCGGGCGCGATATCGACGCGTCCGATGCAGGCGATCCGACCGCCGGGTGAACCACCATGGCATCGCTGTCCTCGCGCTGCAGCCGATCACGATGCCATAGCGCCGGGAACCAGCGAATCCACAAGCCTGCCACGAGCAGCGTACCCAGACCACCGACGACGGTCGCCGGTGCCGCGCCCCACCAGGCGGCCGTCAGCCCCGATTCAAACTCGCCAAGCCGGTTCGACGCGCCGATGAACACCGCATTGACCGAGGCTACGCGCCCGCGCATCGCATCCGGTGTGTCGAGTTGCACGATGCTCTGGCGAATGATGACATTGATCATGTCGAAGGCACCGAGCATCACCAGCGCGGCCAGCGACAGATGAAAGTGGCGGGACAGACCGAACATCAGCGTGGCCATTCCAAAGCCGCCCGCCGCGATGAACATCCAGCGACCGACCCGGCGCCGGATCGGCCACTTCGAAAATACGACGGCCATGGCGACCGCACCGACTCCGGGCGCGGCGCGCAACAGGCCCAGACCCCAGGGCCCGACCAGCAGGATCTCGCTGGCAAAAATCGGCATCAGCGCTGTCGCACCACCCAGCAACACCATGAACAAGTCCAGCGAGATCGCGCCGAGGATCACCGGCTGCGAGCGCACGAAGACGAACCCGGCAAACAAGGTCTGACGCGATACCGGTTCGCGACCCGGCACTTGTCGGGTCAGCCTGACCGTGATCATCAGCAGGGCCGACAAAGCCCAGAGCGCCGCCGACAATCCGTAGACCAGGGTCGGCCCGGCCAGATACAGAAAACCGCCGATGGCCGGACCCAAGATCGACGAAGCCTGGAATCCGATCGACGACCAGGCGATAGCCTTGGGCAATTGCCGCGCATTGACCAGATTGGGCACAAGGGCCTGGGCGCTGGGCAGTTGAAATGCCCGCATCACTCCGATCAGGAACACCAGGGTGAATACGGCCGTGCGATTGAGCAGACCCTGTGCCGACAAGGCCATCAGTGCCAGCAGACACCCGGCCAATGCCAGCCCGGCCATCATGACAACCCATCGCCGGTCGAAGCGGTCGGCCACCTGCCCGACTACCAGCACCAGCAACACCGAGGGCAGAAACTGCACCAGGCCGACCAGGCCGAGATCCAGCGGATCACCGGTCAAGGCATACATCTGCCAGCCGATCGCCACCGCCTGCATCTGGAAGGCCAGATTGCCGACCACGCGCGAGATCAGAAAGGCCGTGAAGGAGCGGCTCAGAAACGGCGAATCAGCGGGCAGTGGCACGGGCGTGACTATACTCGTGCCATGAAGATCACCCGTATCGATCTGGCCGATCCCAAGCACTGCGCCGGCCTGATCCAAATGCTTGACCACTATGCGCAAACGCCGGAAGGCGGTGGCCATCCCCTCGATCCAGACCGCCTGCGCTCACTTCCCGGCGTGCTGGCCCAGTGCCCGACCTGGATCGGTCTGCTCGCCCAGGACGGGTCTCAGGTCGTGGGCCTGTGCGACGGGTTTTGGAGTGTGTCGACCTTCGCGGCTCGCCGGCTGATTAACATTCATGACATTGCCGTGCACACCGACTGGCGACGCCGGGGCATCGCACACGACCTGCTCGAGTCGATGACGACCATTGCGTTCGAGATGGACTGCTGCAAGATCACACTCGAAGTACTGGAGGGCAACACCGGTGCCATGGCGTTGTATCGCCGGGCCGGTTTCGAGGCCTATCAACTCGACCCGGCGATGGGCCGGGCCGGTTTCATGCACAAATGGCTGCGCTGAGCCACGCCGGCCCGTTTATCGCGTCCAGCGTTGCAGCAGGTCGCCATTGCCACTGTCCTTGACATTCACCCGGCTCACCGGCGCGCTCGCCAGCACGGCATAGACACAGGGTCTGGACAAGGCCATGGCCGCCATCATGCCGGGCGCCGGCGCGCCAATCGTCACGGCCAGCTCGAGCGCATCGGCCGAGCGCTGCGCCTGCCCGCTCAGTGCGATCGAGTGGCCCAGTGTCGACTTCTGGCCCAGCGCGATCATCACCACGGTCTGAGTCGCGAAGTCCGGCTGCCAGTCGGCCAGTTCCGACGCATCACTGCCCACGGACGTCAGATGCGCCGCCCAGGATGATGCATCGAACAGAATCAGCCTGGCCTCACCGGTAGCCGGCGAACACTGGCTGAACGAGGCCTGGTGAACCACCGACACCGGGCTGGCGGTAGCGCCGGCCTGCTCCGGTTTTGGTTTGTTGCTGCTCATGCCTGCCACATCCAGCTTTGCCGACCGATCGTCCACGGGAGTCTCCGTCACACAACCGCCACCCACCACGGCGGCGGCCAGAAATATCCCGGTCATCCAGGTCAATGCCCGACTCATTTCAACCTCTCGAAACCGGAACGGCCCCCGGCGGACGGTCGCAGCGTCATCGTGCTGCGATCGCCTGCCGCGATCGACTGACCGGATTGTCCTGACGAGTTGATGCCGCCGAAGGGTGAGATCGCAAAATCGATATTGCTCTGATCGCCGCGCGGCTCGAGCACCTGGATCTGGGTGCCGAGGATGGGATAGGCGCCACACCCTTCACCACGATTGCAGATCTCACCGTCGTTATCGGTATCGGTACCGGCCACGACCACGATCCGTGAGGCACCCGGCACCGTGACCGAATAGCTATAGACACCATTGACCGGCCCCGGGACAGCGGCCTGCGCAAGCGCGGGCGAATCGACGGCGTCGGGATTGACGATCAACACATACACCGGCCCCAGAGTGCCGCCAGCAGTCTCACCCGAACGTCGCTCGATCGCCACCGGCACCGACAGCGTGCGGCTGGGTTCGAGAGTGATCACCACGTTCGGGTAGGCCGATGCACTCACGGCAAGGGCCGCCCGATTGGCCGTGACCACATAAGTACCCAGCCCGTCGTTGCCGACCGCGCCAGCCTTGGGACTGACGCGGATCGCCTCCGAATCGGTGGCCACACTTACCACGCGTTCAGCCGTGTTGCCCGAGGTTCGCAGTTCGAACTCGATGGATTCACGAATACTGCCAAGGCTCAGACTACTGGGCCGCGCCTCGATCTGGCTGGCCACCGGTGGGGGCGTCGGCGCACCGCCGCCCGCCACGCGTCGAGCCGCCTCGACGGCCTTGCGTGCGTTGAGCTGTCCGAAACCAGTCTGATTGTCGCGACCAGCTTCCAACAGATCATCGACGATGGAGCCATCCTTGATGAGTTCATCAATCTGAGCGGGCGTGATGCCTGGTGCCACGAATCGCATCAAGGCCACAATGCCGGCCGCATGCGGCGCAGCCATCGAGGTGCCAACGATCGAAATGTAGGTCGGTGTGCGACGCCCGCCAGTCACGGATGCCGAAGCACTATAGACACCGTCAGGCAAACCATTGCCGGTGGTCGACGCACGCAGATCGCCACCAGGCGCCACCACCATCAGTTCAGGTCCGCCATTGGAGTAACGGGCCCGTTTGCGCTGGGCATCGGTTGCGCCGACCGAAATCACGTCCGGGCAATTGGCCGGCGCGCCAACACCGGTCATTCGCTCGACCGTCGACTCATTGCCTGACGCAATCGTCGCCACCACGCCGGCCGCACGAACCAGACCGAACACTTCCCGTTGATCGGGCGTGCATGCCCGATTACCGCCCAGGCTCAGATTGATCACGTCAGCCTTGCGCGGCGGTACGGTTCCGGAGTCGTTCTCGAGGCCAGCCGCGAAGCGCACGCCCTGAAGCACGTCATAACTCGTACCCGTGCCATCGGAAAGGGCACGGACCGGCATGATCCTGGCCATTGGTGCAACGCCTGCCCCGCCGACGCCGTCCCAGGTCTGCGCGGCGACGGTGCCGGCAACATGTGAGCCATGGAACACGGCGCTCGAAGCAGTGTCCTCATCATTCGGATCGGCATCCAGACTATTGCCATCACCCGCATCGGCCGCATTGCGCACGAAGTCATAACCCGGCACGAGTTGATTGCGCAGATCAGGATGATCGGCCACGATGCCGCTATCAACCACGGCCACGATCGGCACATAGGCAGGCTGGGGATTCATCCCTGCCAGGCTGTTGATGGCGGCCGGCAGATCGATCGATTCGTAATGCCAGCGCTGCTTGAGATAGTCGCGATCATTCGGCGGAAACTGCTGAACCTGATAGGCGCTCACCCGGGTATTGGGTGTGGCGTATTGATACAGGCCCGACCGGGTCAGGCTCTTCGCATAGTCGAGGGTGTCCAGGATGCGCCGCGCCGAATCGCTCAGACCGCTGCCCAGCTGCCAGGCGTCAGTCGCATCCGTTGACTTGCCCGCGCGCGCCATGCCCGCGGCCGACAAGGTGGCGTCGACATTTCGCGGCACGGCCAGCAGGGCCGGACGCGAGGGCCCCATCTGGCCCTTGAGCACGACCGGCCTGGACAGCGCGGCGGCTGGTTGATGCTTGGTCGCCTGAACCGTCGATTCATTCAGGCGCGCGATAACCTCCCCCGGCACGATGCCGGCATCGGCCTGAGTGACATTCTCGCAACTGGCCCCGGTGCCGGGTGCGGTCACGCGCATCTGATAGACGGTGCCGCCACTACTGGCATCGTCGCGGGTGTAGAGCACGCTGGCGATCTTGTAATTGCCATCGGCGGCAATGCGTACGCATTCATAGGAATTCTGGCCGGTCGAATAGCCGATCAGATTGCCCGCCGTGTCGAAAATGCCGAGATCCACATCAATGGTGTCCGGATCTGCCGAGAAATCGATCTCGACCGTCTGACCCGCGAGCAGACTGGCACTGAACACATCGGCGGTGTCGCCGGCACTCTGACTGGGTCCGGCTGGCCCCTGGCCAGGCACGTTCAGATAGCCGATGAGTTGCACCGGGTTGCCCAGTTCCTGGGCATCCTGGAGCGAGTCATTGGCACGCCGGCCGACCTGTTGTGGATCATTGGTATCCGAATCGACCGAGTTGGTCTCGCCCACCGTGATCTTGCCGCTCACCGTGTAGCTTGCCGGCGCTGTGCCGGGTGCGGGCGCTGGTCCCAGGCCGGGACTCGGCGTGGTGGTGCTGGGCTCCGGAACCGGCACCAGAACCGGTTCACCCGGGGGTGGTGAAGCACCCGGTGCCGGTGTGGCGGGCGAATTGCCGACAGCGGGCGGGGGTTCCGACCCTCCCCCGCCACCGCCACAGGCGGCCGCCAGCAGGACGGCCAGTGTCAGGCCCAGACTCGCCGGTACATTTCGACGGGTCGATCGAGCCGCGACACACTTGTGCCCGGCAGCGCGCTTGGTGATTCCTCTCATTTTGTATCCTCGTCTGTCTGGCCGCGAGTCTAGCGCCCGATTCGTCCGCCAACATGTAACGATTCGATAGAAAGACCAGAACATTTAGCGCAGCGCAAATTGTTTTCCACGGTCCGGAATGCACAGGCACTCCGGACCCAAGACATGTCTATCTGAGTCGTCGCAAGGCGCGAGATGGTTCAGCGGTATCCAGAGGCAGGTGGATCATGCCGGGCGTCGAAGCGTCTGCGGCGGACCCCGCCGCTGACGAGGCGGAAATGCCACCGAAAGGCGCAACGTTGAAATCAATGCCCCCCAGATTACCCGTCGGTTCCAGCACCCGGACCTGATTGCCTAACAACGGGTAAGCGCCGCAGCCTTCACCCCGATTGCAGATCACGCTGTCATTGTCGGTATCGGTGCCGGCGACCACCGCGATCGACTTCGTGCCCGGCACCTTGACCGAGTACTCATAGACGCCGTTGACGGCGCTGGCCACGGCTGCCTGAGCAATCGGCACGGGTTCGGTGCCGGTGGCATCGACCACCAGCACGTACACGGGGCCCAGATCGCCGCCACCGTTTGCCCCGCCACCCGGTTCGATAGAGACCGACACTTCGACGGTACGCGTCGGCGCCAGCGTGACGATCACCTTCGGGAATGCCGAGGCACCCTGCAGATCGGCGCGATTCGCGCTGACCACATAAACACCCAGCCCGTTGGCATCGACTGCCCCCGGTTTGGGGGCGACAGAGATCGTCGTGGCGTTGGTCGCGACGCCCACGACCCGTTCATTGGTCGAGCCCGAGGCGCGCAACTCGAATTCGACCGTGCTGCGGATACTGCCCAGGCTGATCGACGAGGGATTCGCCACGATGGCGCCGGGCTGCGGCGCCGGTGCCGTGCCACTCAGTGATCGCGCCGCAGCAACCGCCTTGCGCGCATTGATGCGGCCATAGCCGAACTGGACATCGCGACCGGCCTCGCCCAGATCGTCGACGATCTGGCCCGACGAAATCAGCTGATCCACCTGGGCTGGCGTGATGCCTGGCGCGGCGAACCGCATCAAGGCCATGACCCCCGCCACATGGGGCGAGGCCATCGAGGTACCGTCCAGGTAGGCCATGACCGGCGTGCGGGTACCGCCGCGCACCTGGGCCGACGCACTGGCGATGCTGTCCGGTGCCCCTGTCGTGTTCTGACTTCCGTCGCCGCCGGGCGCGGATACGATCAGATTCGCGCCACCATTGGAGTAAGGTGCGCGCCGCCGCTGCGCATCAGTGGCGCCAACCGAAATCACGCCGCGACAACTGGCCGGCCGACTGACAGGGGTGAGACTGCGCGAATCCGATTCGTTGCCAGCTGCCGCCACGACAATGACCCCGGCATTGCGCACTTCGTCGAACACCGCCTGTTCGGCCGGACTACAGTCAGACGAATTGCTACCCAGACTCAGATTGATCACGTCGGCCTTGCGCGCGGGCAAGACATTCGCGCTGTTGGGCAGGCCGGCCGCAAAACGAATCCCCTGGATCACATCGAAGTTGGTGCCACCCGTGGCACCCAGTGCACGGATGGCCATGATTCTGGCCATCGGCGCAACCCCGGCCCCGCCAGTACCATCCCAGGTCTGGGCAGCCACCGTGCCGGCCACATGAGAGCCATGAAAGCTCGCGCCGGTCGACCGGTCTTCATCATTCGGATTGTTGTCCACGCCATTGCCATCGCCCGCCGTGGTCGGAGCCGAGACGAAGTCGAAACCGGGTACCTGCTGACGAGCCAGATCCGGGTGATCGGCAACGATGCCGCTGTCGACCACGGCAACGATCGGCACATAGGCGGGTGGCGGATTGATCGCGACCAGATCGTTGATCGCCCCCGTCAGCTCGATCGAATCGTAGTGCCATTTCTGCCTGGCATATTCGCGATCATTGGGCGGAAACGGCTGCACCTGGAACGCCTTCACCCGCACGTTGGGCTCGGCATACTGGTACAACCCCGACAGCGCCAGACCCTTGGCAAACCCCAGCGTATCGAGAACGCGCATCGTGCTGTCGGGCAACCCGGCCGACAGTCCGCCCCAGGTTCTGACATGAACGCCGCCTGTTCCGTCCATGCCCTTGGTCAGACCTGCCCGGACTCGCCAGGCCGACCAGTCGGTCGGCACTGCCAGCAGTGCGGGTGCGTCCGATCCGATGACGCCTTTGATCACCGTGGGTCTGGCCAGCGGCGACGCCAATGCCTTGGCATCGAGTCGGGCCGGATCGTGAAGCCGGGCAATGACCTCCCCGGCCACGATGCCGGCATCGGCCTGCGTACGATTCGGACAGGATGTCCCGGCACCCGGTGCTTCGATGCGCATCTGATACACCGTGCCACCCCGGCTCGCACCCGGATTGTCGACATACAGGACGGCGGCGACGACGTAATCTCCGCTTGCCGTGACCTGGACACATTCATAGGAGTTGCGCCCGTTCGATTGCCCCAGCAGTGCGCCAGCGGTATCGAAGATGCCCAGGTCGACATCGGTCTCTTCGGGATTCGCGGAAAAATCGATCTCGACCGTCTGGCCGGCCTGCAGGGTGACCCGATAGGCGTCGATGAGATCGCCGGCCGCCTGGTTCGGGCCGTCAGGCCCTTCGCCGGGCACATTCAGGTAACCCACGAGCTGGACCGGTGTGGACAGCGCCTGGGCGGTACCGAGTGAGTTATTGACCGTCCGGCCGACCTGGACAGGGTCATTGGTATCGGAATCGATCGCCAGGCTGTCGGCCACGCTGATGCGGCCACTGACGGTGTACTCGCCGAGCTGACCGTCCGGACTGACGACCGTCGGGTCATCGGTCCCGCCCGAGCAGGCGGACAAGGCCAGGCCGAGCGCCCCGATCATCGCCGCCACCGCAGCCCTGGCTCGCAACGGGGCACCCTTCCATCGAACACACATGATTTCGGGCAACATGGTTTTCCCTCCGGACTGATCTGATTCTTGTCGACCCGAGTCTACTACCGACCGGGCAGACTGCCCGTGATGAAAATCAGCAAAGCCGATTGAGTCGTCGGCCGTTCTGGCACCCGCCCTGCCCGAATTCGCCACACACCGTAAAATCGATGGCTACCCGTGGGCGACCACCAACCAGAGGACCCCATCAATGCCGTCATTCGACGTGGTATGCGAGGCCGATCAGGTCGAGCTCAAAAACGCTCTCGATCAGGCCAACAAGGAGATCGCCAACCGGTTCGACTTCAAGGGATCCGACTCACGGATCGAGCAGAACGAGCTCGAACTGACGATGTTTGCCGATGATGACTTCAAGCTCGGGCAGGTCAGGGACGTGTTGCTGGCCAAGTGCGCCAAGCGCAACCTGGACGTGCGCTTCCTGGAATTCGGTGACAAGCAGAAAATCGGCGGCGACAAGATGAAGCAGCCGGTCAAGGTTCGCTCGGGCGTGGCCAGCGCCGATGCCAAACGCATCGTCAAACTCATCAAGGACAGCAAGCTCAAAGTCCAGGCCAGCATTCAGGGCGATGCGGTCCGGGTTACCGGTGCCAAGCGTGATGTCTTGCAGGAGACGATCGCCCTGCTCAGGAAAGAGGTCACCGACCTGCCGCTGGACTACGACAATTTTCGCGACTGAGCTCGTGACTGCGCGTTCGACCGGCCCCGCCTGATGGCCGTCTTTCACGGCTGGCGGATGGTCGCCGCGGCCAGTGGCATCCAGTTCATGCAGTCGGCGCTGTTGTATCAGTCGCTGGGCGCGTATGTCGCGCTGCTGCATGAGGAAAAAGGCTGGAGCAAGACCGCGCTGGCCGGAGGCTCGGCGGTGCATGCGATGGAGGCTGCGGTGCTTGGACCGGCGTTGGGCTGGATCATCGACCGCTTTGGCGCGCAGATGATGATCCGGGCCGGCGTGGTGGCGCTGGGTATCGGTTTTATCCTGCTCGGTCGCCTGGAATCCCTGGCCGGCTTCTACGGGGCGATTCTCGTGATTGCGCTGGGTTCCAGCCTCTGCGGCTTCTTTCCACTCAATGTCTCGATCATCCACTGGTTCGACAAGTACCGCGCACGAGCCTTGTCGGGTGTTGCCATGGGCCTGGCACTGGGCGGCGTGGCGGTCCCCCTGGTGGCCTGGTCGATGCAGGTCTGGGGCTGGCGCGTCACCGCCACGGGATCAGGCATTCTGATGGTTGCCGTCGGGTTGCCGCTGGCCTTCGTGTTCCGGACCAAACCCGAAGACTATGGCGAGGTACCCGACGGCCGGCAGGCCCGTGCGATCAATGACGTCGACATCGATCGCACGAGCGATCCAAGCATGCGGGATTTCACGGCCCGCGAAGCCACCCGCACCATGGCATTCTGGCTGCTGGCCCTGGGTCACGGTTTTGCCTTGTTCGTGGTGACCGGGGTCAATGTGCATGCGATCTCGCACATGACTGCCGGACTCGGTCTGTCGCTCACCCATGCATCGCTGGTGATCACGCTGATGACCCTGTTCCAGGTGGTCGGCGTGATGATCGGCTGGATCATCGGCGATCGATATGCCAAGCGCCTGGTCGCGGCCAGTTGCATGTTCGGCCATTGCTTCGGCTTGTTGATGCTCACCTTCGCCACGGGCTGGACCATGCTCGTGCTGTTCGCGATCTTTCATGGCGTGGCCTGGGGGCTGCGCGGACCATTCATGCAGGCGATCCGTGCCGATTACTTCGGCCGCGCAGCGATCGGCAAGATCATGGGCCTGTCGTCGCTGGTGGTGGTGATCGGCCAGATCGGCGGCCCCCTGCTTGCCGGTTGGTTCGGGGATCATGATGGCCACTACCGGGTTGGCTTCACCATCCTGGCCGCGCTGGCCGGATCGGGCTCGCTGCTGTTTTTCTTTGCGCGCCGTCCGCTGCACAGTGCCGACAAGCCATCCCAAAACCGGAGATCTGCATGAGTCGCAAGTTGTTCACTGCCTGTCTGGGCACCGAAACCAATTCGTTTTCGCCGGTGCCCACCGGCCTGGGGTTGTTCGGCCGGACCATGCTCGTTCGCCACGGCGATCATGGCGAACGCCGCTCATTGTTCAGCCTGCCCCTGCAGGTCTGGCGCGATCGCGCCCAGGCGCTGGGCTGGCAGGTGCATGAGGGGCTGGCTGCCTTCGCGGCACCGGCTGGCGACACCACGCGCACCGCCTATGAGGCCTTGCGCGATGAAATTCTGGCCGATCTGAGCGCGGCGCTGCCAGTCGATGCTGTCCTGCTCAACCTGCATGGCGCGATGATCGCCGACGGATATCCGGACGCCGAAGGTGATCTGCTCACCTGCGTGCGCAAGCTGATCGGCCCCCATGTGCCACTGCTTGCCGAACTCGATCTTCACGGTCATCTCACCCGTGCGAAATTCGAGGCCACCGACGTGCAGATCTACTTCAAGGAATATCCGCACATCGACGCTGCCGAGCGTGCCCATGAGGTGTTTGAGCTGGCCCGGCGCATGCTCGACGAAGGCTTGAAGCCGACCATGGCCATGCACGACTGCCGGATGCTGGGCATTTATCCGACCACGCGCGAACCCATGTTGGGCCTGGTGGCCCGGATGAAGGCCCTGGAACGCTCGCCCGGCGTCCTGTCGGTCTCCCTGGTGCATGGATTTCCCTGGGGTGACACGCCCGAAGTGGGCACACGAGTGCTCGTGATCACCGACAACGATCCGGCACTGGCCGGGCAGCTCGCCAGGGAACTGGGTGACTGGATCTGGCAGCAGCGCAATGCATTGCTCGCGCCGTTCGTCAGCCTTGACGAGGCCATCGATCAGGTGCTTGCCGGCGCTGCCGTTGCCGGCAAGCCTTTCGTACTCGCCGACACGGCCGACAATACCGGGATCGGCGCGGGCGGCGATTCGACCTGGGTGCTGGCACGACTCATCGAGCGAGGTGTGGGCGGATTCGCGATCTCGCCGCTCTGGGATCCGGTCGCCGTCGAGTTGGCCTTCGATGCAGGGGTGGGCGCCCGTCTGTCGATGCGCCTTGGCGGAAAACTCGGCCAGGCGTCGGGCGATCCGGTGGATGCGCTGGTCAGCGTGATGGGGCTGGCAACCGATGCCACTCAGCCGTTCGGGGGATCGACTGCCATGCTGGGGAACATGGCATGGTTGCGCCTTGGCACCGACCCTCGGGATGATGCAAACGCCATCGATGTGATCGTCAATTCCGTTCGCGTGCAGGCCTTCGATCCGTTGTGTTTCTCCAGCGCCGGTCTGGATCCGATGCGTCCACGCGCGCTGGTGGTCAAATCCACCCAGCATTTCCATGCGGGCTTCTTTCCGATCGCGCGTGAGGTGATCTACATGGCCACCCCGGGCACGGGTTCAATGGCATTCGCCCAACTGCCGCATACCCGGGTCACTGCGCCACTGTGGCCACGGGTGGCCAACCCGCACCCGGCTTGATGTCCGTGCAATCATGACCTCGCAGGTAATCGACTGGCGACAGACATCGGACCACACTGAGGTCTTCCCGCTGTCCAGTTACCGGAGGTTTCCCATATGAACTCCCCTGACACTCTGCCGATCGCGGTGGCACTGCTGATCGGCATTCCTGCGCTCGGCTCGTGCATCGGAATTGGCCTGGCCGCCATGAAACTACTCGAGGGCTCGGCCCGTCAGCCCGAACTGATCCCGGCGCTGCAGGTTCGTTTTTTTCTCGCGGTCGGGGTACTCGATGGCGCGTTCATCATCGCTACCGGCATCGGACTCTGGTTCGCCACGTCGAACCCGTTCGCCCATTGAGCAGTCACTTTCAAGGCCGAAACCTGGCTGGCGGGTCGACCCGGATCGAGTCGGCCCAGGCGCAGGCAAGAACACGCCACTCATTGCACAGCCATCGCGAAGTCGGCGCGCTGATCCGCCTGTGGCGCGAGGCGCGCGGCCTGAGCCAGCTCGCGCTATCGCTGGACGTGGGCATTTCGTCACGCCATCTGAGCTTCGTCGAAAATGCGCGATCACGTCCCAGCGCCGATCTGCTGATCGCGCTGGCGACCCGACTCGAAGTGCCCTTGCGCGAGCGCAATGAATTGCTGTTGGCCGGCGGCTTCGCACCCCGTTATCGGGAAACATCGATCGACGCGCCGGCGCTGGCCATGGTGCGCACCTCGATCGACCGATTGCTGGCCGCCCATGATCCCTATCCGGGTGTTGCGCTCGATCGCTGCTGGAATGTCGTGATCGCCAATCAGGCTGCCCAGCGGCTGGTCGAACTGTTGCCGGCGGCCCTGCGCACGCTGCCCTTCAACACCTTTCGCACCGGACTGCATCCGGACGGATTGCGTCGACTGACCAGCAACTTTGACCAATGGGGTGCCTATCTGCTGGGTCAACTCGATCGGCTGGTGATGCGCACGCTGGATCCGGGCGCATCGGCATTGCTCGACGAAGTGACGGCCTGGCCGGGTATCCGCGAATTGCGTCAAAGTGCATCACCGGCCAGCGCCAACGAGCCGCAACTGCTCGTGCCGGTGATCATCGACCTGAATGGTCATCGTCTGTCGATGTTCACGACACTGGCCACCCTGGGCTCGCCGCTGGACGTGACCTTGTCGGAGTTGACCCTGGAATTGTTCTACCCGGCCGACGAAGACACGGCACAGACACTACGCAACACTTTCGGCGCGACACCTTAGGCCGCAGCTATCGAGCCCGCAGGCGCGTTATACACTTCGGTCTGCCCGACAGCCCGGCATGCCAGCCCGACGGCATTGTGCCCAATCCTGACCAGACCCGATCTTTATTCTTGGCTGCCTGTAAGCTCTTGATCCCGATCACTACCGATGAGCATCCCAGGTGCTCGCGACCGCCGACCCCTTGAAGCCGATCACCGCTATGCCGTCTGAGCAAGCCGCACGCAACCGGATCCGGGTCGGCCTGCTGTTCGACTATGACTGGGACGAACGCGCCCATGAATGCCTGACCGGGCAATATCGGTTCGACCGGGCCGGGTTCGATCTGTTTTCCTTTCCAAGCAATGTCAGCCTGGTCGGCTTCGACATGGAGCGATTCGCGCACCGTCAAATGCGCCGAGCCAGGGATCTGGGCTGGGCGGGGGTGCTGTCCCATCATGAGCAATTCGGCGCGCTGGCCGCGGCCCTGGTGGCCGAGGCTGCGGGTTTGCCGGGCACACGCCCCGAGGCCATTCTGGCCTGTCAGCACAAGCTGCATGCGCGCCGCGTCCTGCAACAAGTCTGTCCGCAGGCCAATGTCGGATTTGCCGAACTGGACGCCGAGTATGGTGGCGACATTCCGCCCGATGTGGCCTATCCGACCTATGTCAAGCCAGTCAAGGCGGCATTCTCGGTACTGGCCCGCCATGTACCCGATGCTCAGTCACTGCATCGACACACCCGCTTCGGCCGACGGGAACTCTGGGTGATTCGTCATCTGGTGGAGCCCTTCGAACGGGTCGCCAGGCGCCGACTGCCCCAGGCGGGTAGCGCGCACCGCCTGCTGCTCGAAGAACCGATCCAGGCACCGCAGTACTGCCTCGATGGCTACATGGTCAAGGGCCGAATGCATGTGTTGGGCGTCGTCGACGCCGTGATGTACCCGGGCACGCAGGCCTTCATGCGCTGGGAGACACCAAGCCGGCTCGATGCTGCCGTACAGGCGCGGGCGGCCGATGTGGCGCAGCGCTTTTTGAGCGCAGTGGGTTTTGACCATGGCCTGTTCAACATGGAGTTCTTCCATGATCCAGTGACCGACCGGCTGGCCGTGATCGAATTCAATCCGCGCCTGGCATCACAATTCGGCGACCTGTACCGGCGTACCCTGGGCGTCGATCCCCATGCGATCGGTCTGGCCCTGGCCACGGGCGCCGATCCGTCCTCAGTGCCGCAGACCCGGCCGACGGCCGGCCGGGCTGCGAGCGTCGTCTATCGCAGCTTCGATCCAACCCAGGCGGTACCAGCCATGCCGACCGTGCAGCAACGATCGCGGCTGGCCAGCGAGTTTCCGGACGCCATGCTGTTCACCTATCCCAAATCGCGTCACGGCGTGGCGCGTGACTTCAAGTGGCTGGGCAGTCACCGCTACGGCATCGTTCACCTGGGCGGACGCGATGACGGCGATCTGTATCGCCGATGCGTGGCCGCCTCTACCGTGTTGGGCTGGAGTCCACCGTACTGGCCGACCCATGAAACGACGGCACCCCGTCCGGTGATCGCGCCCGTGAATGACCCGGCCGGTGTCGCGACCAGTCCCTGACCAGGCCGACTCGATACGCAGGCGGATGCTGCTGGCCGTCCCAGCCGCCATCCTGCCCGCTGCCTGCACATTCTCCCCCGATCTCAATCACGACGGCACTGATGCACCCCGCTATCAGGCGCTGGCGAAGCCGCCGCGTATCGCCTGGGTACTGAGTTCGGGCGGGCCGCGCGGCTTCACCCACGTCGGCGTGCTGCGCGCCCTGGACGAACTCGCGCTGCAGCCGGACCTGATCGTCGGCGCGTCGGTGGGCGCCATCGTCGGCAGCCTGCGCGCGGCCGGCATGAGTGCCCGCGAAATCGAGTCCCAGGCGCTCGCGCTGCAACCCCTGTCGCTTGCCCGCGTGGCGATCGGTGCGAATGAACATCTGGGCAGCGCGATCGCATCCCTGGTGCGCCTGATCTCGCCGCAGCGACTGATCGAGCGCATGCCGATCGCAATGGCCTGTGTGACCGTGCGGGACGACGATCGTGAGGTCGTGGCATTCACGGCCGGCGACGTCGGACTGGCGGTGCAGGCATCAGCGGCCGTCGAAGGACAGTTCTCGCCGGTGCGGATCCGCGGGGCCCGTTATGTCGATCCGGATCGGCTGATGCCGCTGCCGGTGCGGATCGCCCGATCGCTGGGTGCACGACACATTCTGGCCGTCGATGCATCGGTCCATCTGGACTCGGCACCTGCCTCAGCCGGGCGTTATCGCAGCGGCGACCTGGCCAAGGCGGCGCTGGTCGACGCCGATGCCCGCCTGGCCGATCTCGTGCTCAAGCCAGACTTCGGCTACTGGGTGAGTCTGTCACGCGAATTTCGCGAACGTGCGATCGATGCCGGTTACCAGGCGACCATGGCCGCGGCCGCGTCACTGCGCGAGCTTCACGCCCGGGCCTGAACCTGCGCGCATCGGGCATGATCGGGCCTGGTCAGCGTCCGCGCCGAATGACACTCAGGCGCGCTTCACGCCGCTGGCAATATAGCCCATGCCCCATTGCGTGCTGCTGATCTCGAATCGATCACAATACGATTCGATGAGGTCCCAGGGCCGCCACATGTCCGCCGCCCTCGCGTTATATGGCCGGTTCTTGATCCAGGCGAGCAGATTCAGCGGACCCACCCACCACGGAAAAAACTTCATGCCGGCAACGGCAATTCGCGCCCCGGGCTTGAGCTGGCGCATGATGTTGTCGATCGCCGCCGGTGTGCGCGAGATGTCATGCACATAATTGAACAAGGCCGCGTCGGCGGCTTCGGGCAGCTCAACCTGCTCGGCGCTCGCGCAACAATGCCAGATGCCGTGCCAGCCCTCACGCCGGGTGCGGGCCTGCGCCTGGGCGAACATCTCCGGACTCTGCTCGAAGGCCAGTACGCGGCCGGTCGCACCGACCCCTTGCAACAGCAAGTCGTAGCTCAATCCGGTGCCGGCCCCGATGTCGAGCACCACATCGCCATCGCGCAGGTCGAGCAGCGAAATCGTCCGCTCACGCAAGGCCATCGTGCGCTGCGCCGATTCGTCATACCCGGATGCGCGCCTGCGATAAAGCGCAATCGAAATCTCATTGTCGCGAGTCAGGGTCATGCCGCCATGCGCGTCGCGGCATGAAGGCCGACAACCCCCATGACGATCAGCCCGATGCTCGCAAGCTTGATCGCCGTGGCCGGTTCCTTGAAATACAGAAAACCGATCAATGCCGTCAGCACCGTGCCCACACCCGACCAGACCGCATAGACCACGCTCAGGCCGAGGGTGCGGACCACGAAGGTGTTCAGGAAGAACGACAAGGCGTAGAACACGAAGATCAGCACCGATGGCGTGACCCGGGTGAAACCTTCGGACAGGCGCATGCAAGTCGTGCCGCAGACCTCCAGGACAATCGCCCCGGACAGCACGACCCAGGCCTGCGGAGTGGTCAACAAGGGCAACATGGCTTGGATTCACATCGTTTTCAGAGCGCACATGATGCCAGCACCGGCCAGGAACGCGGCGTCGGACGGCGAACATGTCGGCGTTTTCGCGTCATTTCCGGCGATCGACGAACAGCGCTGGCGCAGTGGCTAGAATGTGCCGATGACCGACTCCGCTGCCCGCCGTAACCCATGAAAGCCGACCGCCGGGCCGCCCCGGCATTGACCCGCCCTGGCCGGCGCGAGCCGATTGAAGCGCTGCTCTGCACGGCCGCTGTCCTGTTTGCGCTCCTGCACGCCGGTATCGCCACTTCGGCCGGCGCGGCGCACGAGGGCCGATTGCGCGACATTCTGAGCAGCGTCGCGCGCACCACTCTGACCGATGCGCCGTTCGTGGCGAACAAGGTCTCAGGACTGCTCGCCGCACCCGTCGAGTCGCGTGGCACCCTGAGCGTTGATGCCAGCGGCGGGCTGGACAAGCACACCACCAGTCCGATCGACGAACGCCTCACCATCACCGATGAAGTGATGCGCATCGAGCGGCCAGGTAAGCCCGTCGATGAAATCCGGCTCGCCGCCGAGCCTGCACTGGCCAGCTATGCACAAGGATTGCGGGCCATTCTGGGCGGCGACACGGCGATGCTGAATGAGCACTTCGAGGTGAATCTGGCCGGTGATACCGCCGCCTGGACTCTGACGCTGCTGCCCAGATCGGCGCGCCTGCAGACCGCCCTGACCCGACTGATACTGACCGGTGCGAACGGCCTGATCCAGAGCATCGAGACCACTGATCCGGCCGGCGACATCGAAACCCTGACCATCCTGTTGCAACCACCGGCCGCACCACCCGCCGAGCCGGCCAGATGAGGTGCCGACTGCCGGAGAGACCGGGTTGCTGAAATTCTGGCGCTGGCAGCTATGGGCCCTGGTGATGGTCGCGGCCCTGCTGCAGATCATCCGCACCGATGTCACGGCGGATATCACCGCCTTCCTGCCCGGCCCATCCGATGCGCACCAGCGCCTGCTCATCGATCAGTTGCGCAGTGGCGCCTCCACGCGCCTGGTCATCATCGGGCTGAGCCTGCCCGACGAGGCAACAACCGGCGTCACGCCCGACGAATCGATTCGCAGCGCGGCGCTGGTCAAGGCGAGCACGCAACTGCGCGAGCGGCTGGCGGCCCTCGATACGATCGCCTGGGTGGCCAACGGAGATGCCGGACATCATCACCAGGAGCGCAAGCGCCTGTTCGACGCCCGTTACCTGCTCAGCCCGGGTATCATGCCTGATGCGTTGTCGGTGACCGGCCTGCGCACCGCATTCGCCCAGTTGCAGGATCAACTGGTATCCGCCCGCGGCAGTGCGATTCGACCGATCGCCGCCAGTGATCCGACCCTCGAATCCTTGCGGCTGCTGGCGCAGGGCGCCGGATCCCTGGCGTCGATGCGTGACGACGGCACGATCTGGTTGAATGGCAATCGCCGGTCGGCCTTGCTGGTCTTTGGCACGGTCGCCGACGGTACCCGGGTCGCCCAGGTCAACACGACCATCGAACAGGCCAGGCTGGTGGCTGCACAGGTGCTCGACAACTGGCCCTCCGACCCACTGGCCGGGCCGAGACCGACGATCGACTTTGCTGGCGCGGGCTACTTCAATGCCCGATCCCAACAGGCCATCGGCGGCGAATCGGTCGCCCTGGTATTGCTGGCCCTGACGATGATCTCGGCCTTGCTGCTCTGGGCTCTCAGAACGCCGCGTCTGCTGCCGCTGGCCTTCCTGCCCGTGGCCAGCGGTGCCCTGGCCGGTTATGCCGTGGTGGGACTGATCGATGGCAGCATCCACGCGATGACCATCGGATTCGGTGTCACGCTGCTGGGCGAAGCCGTCGACTACGTGATCTATACGTTCGGCCAACGCGGCGCCGATGGCCGCCCCACGCCTCGCTTCTGGTCCAAACTCTGGCTCGCCGTGCTGACCTCATTGATCGGCTTTGCGGCCATGGTGCTGTCCGGTTTCCAGGGACTGCAGCAACTGGGTCTGTTCTCGATCGTGGGCCTTGGCGTGGCCGCGGTCTGCACCCGCTTCCTGATCCCCGGTCTGCTCACCGGCCCCTCGCTCATGAGCCCGGCATCCACCGCACCCACGCGCTTTGCCACCCTGCCCACGCTGGCCCGTCGCGCGCGAATGCTGCGCTGGCCCTGGGTTGTCCTGACCGTGCTGGCGATGGCATGGCTACAGATCCGAGAGGCGCCGCTCTGGCAGGACGGGCTCGATGCGTTGTCGTCGGCGAGCGAACAGGACAATGCGCGCGATCTGGACTGGCGGATGTCGATCGCCCAGCCCGATCTCAGAACTGTGTTGGTCGTTCATGGCGACGACCTCGAGCAGGCCTTGCAGCGTGCCGAGGCACTTGGTCCGGCGCTCAGCCAGATGGTTGAACAAGGCACGCTGGCCGGCTTCATCAATCCGGCGACCTGGTTGCCCAGTGCGCGCACCCAGACCGAACGACTGGCGGCACTACCCTCGCCTGACGATCTGCGCGCGCGCATTGCGCAGGCTACTCAGGGCACGCAGCTGAATCCCCGCGCCTTCGAACCATTCGTCACCGCAGTGGCCCGCACCCGCGAATCGGGCGTACTTCGTCTGGAGGATCTGGCGGGCACGATCACCGGGCATTGGTTGAATTCACAGATCCTGATGTCTGCCGATGGTGTCAACCTGCTCCTGTTGCTGCAGACCGCAGAACACACTGCGCCACTGGCGCCGGCGCTGGCGGCAGTGGCGGTACCGGGCGTCGCGGTGCTCGACATGCAGCGCGAGGTCGAATCGCTGGTGGCCACCTATCGGCACAAGGCTTTGCTCACGGCGTTGATCGGAGCGCTGGGCATCGTCATCATTCTGGCCCTGCGCCTGCGCCACGTCGCTGCGGTTGCATCGATGATCGCTGCACTGGTCAGCAGCGTCGTACTCACCAGCGCTGCGCTCGCCGCCATTGCCACCAGTCTATCGGTGTTTCATCTGGTCGCGTTGTTGTTGGTGGTGGGCGTGGCATCGAACTACACCTTGTTCTTCGCGAGCCTGCCTGCCGATCAGCAGGAACGCCGTCAGGTCAGCCTGTCGGTATGCCTGGCCGCCACGGCGACGATCATCGCCTTCGCGCTGCTCGCGGAATCATCGGCGCCATTGCTTGAGATGATCGGCACGACGGTGGCGCTCGGCGCCCTGCTCGGCCTGATCTCGGCGCTCGTCTTTTCCCGTGAAGAGCAGCCCGAGCCGACAGACCCTCAGTAAGGATCGCCGTTGATCGTCACGGCGTTGAGTTGCAGTCCGTCGGGGCCACCGTCGCCCGGTGCAGGCAGCCATGGCGACAGGCAGACCTTGTCGCGCAGACAGGGATCGGTGAGCGAACGCAGGAAGGCGGCAATGTCGGCAATCTGCGTCTCACTCAGACTCACATCGGGCAGCAGACTGTCCTGCTGCGCGCGCAGGACAGCCAGTTGCGCAGCGATGGCCTGCTGGTTGCCGGAGGCATCGGCGAACAAGCCGGCGCAGTTGGCCATGGCCGAAAATTGCGGCAGATCGCACCACTGGGCATTCTGCACATAGGCGGCGACGCCGGCTTCGGTATTGGAATAGTGGCGGATCGCATCCTCCAGACTCGCATAGGCGCCGTCGTGCATCCAAGGCCCGGTGACCTCGACATTGAGCAGTCCGGGCGTGCGGAAACGGAAGCGATCATTGGCCTGGCCCGATTCGCGACCCCGCCCGAAGTCTTGGGTACCGTTGTCGCCATCGCCCTTGCCAGGACCGATCTGTGGCACGGCGATCAGATGCATGCCCTGGTCGGTGAACTGGCTGCCGGTATGGCAGAGCGCGCAACCGCCGCCACCCTGAATCGGCGTGGCCAGGAAGGCGATGGCCCCGCGCTTGGCCGATTCGCTGATGGCCGAATTGTCGCCCTCGACATACGCACGCCAGGGTGAATTCACGAACACCAGAGAACGCTGGTATTCGCCGAGCGCCCGGGCGATATTCGCAAACGTGATCAGGTCAGCGGCACCGGCGGTACTGCCATAGGCGGCCTGGAAGCTCGGCAACCACTGGTTGGTGACCAGTTCGCCGGCGCCTTCACCATAGTTGCCCAGCCGGGCGGCCAGATGATCGCGAACCGCCTGCCCGGCGGCACCGGCCTCGAATGTGCTGCCGCGCATCTCGAATTCGAGCGTGACCGGAAAACGGGCCTGGGCCGCCGTGAGGTTCTGGCCGGCATCCGGATCGGCATTGCCGAATTCGGCATCGGGAGTGCGGATCGGCGCATCGGCGCCGTTGGGCACCGGTGCGGCGGCCAGCGATTGCAGCCGGCCGTCCCAGAACAGATCGGTGTCCTTGAGCGCGACATTGAGCACGCTGGCCGCATTGCGACCGATGCGAGGCATGCCGGACTGATGCGTACGACCCGGTCCGAGCACATCCGGATTGGTCGCGCCGCTGCCCACCGGCAGGCTGAGCCCATCACCGCCACCAAGCAGGGGATGGTGGCAGGAGGCGCACGCGGTATCGAGATCGCCCGACAAGCCCTTGGTGAAAAACAACTGTTTGCCCAGTAATACGAGCGGATCGCTGACCGACGGCAGGTTTCGCCCAGTCGTCGGATCGGCCTCCATGCCTTTGAACCGGATCTGTGCGCGCAAGGTTTGATCCAGCGTGCTGGCCGCACCGCCCGACCCATCGCCGCCGGTCTGCCCGCCATTGCCGGGCGTGCCCGTCGCGGGCGGCGGGTCAGCAGGATCGGTGGGGTCGCCACCGCCTGCACCGCAGGCGGCCACGACAACAGTCAGACACAGGGCAAAAAAAGAAACCGGCTTCATGAGACCAATTTTAGCGCCCCACGGCGAACCGGCTCAGGCGGTGAATCACAGCCTTCATGCCTTGCCTCACGAGGTGGTCGCCAGACCCGCCTGGACCACCGGCCGGCCCGCTGAACCGGCCACGGCAGATGCGACACCTGCCACGCCCTGGCGGACCGGACCGACCGCTTGGCCGCCCATCTGCGTGGCCACCACCTGCGCGACCATTTGTGCAGTAACCGGGCTCAGGGTCCAGCCCAGATGGCCATGGCCGGTGTTGTAGAACACGCCGCTGCGCCGTCCCGAGCCAACCCGCGGCAACATGTCGGGCATCATCGGACGAAGGCCGGCCCAGGGCACGACATGCTCGGTATCCACGCCGGGAAAATGGTGACGACACCAGCGCACGAGCGGTTCGATCCGATCATTGCGGATGTCTCGTGAATAGCCATTGAATTCAGCGGTTCCGGCAATCCGCAGTCGACCATCGCCCAGGCGGCTCGTCACCACCTTGGCACTGTCGTCCAGCAGACTGACCCAGGGCGCTGCCTGACGACTCGCTTCATCGGGCAGGTTCACCGTCACCGAATAGCCCTTGACTGGATAGATATTGACCCGGTCACCGAGCTGACTGGCCAGACGTCGACTGTGCACGCCCGCGCAAAGCACCACGCCATCGAAGTGCTCGGTCTGGCCGGCCTCGGTCGAACCGGCCCGCGCCGAGGTGACATGCACGCCGCTGCCCGAATGACGCAGCGCGGACACCTCGGTCTCATGCCGGAACACCGCACCACGACGCCGGCAGGCCTTGGCCAGGCCCTGGGTGAACTTGTGAATGTCACCCGTGGCATCGCTCTCGGTGAAGAAGCCACCGTAATAACGGCCGGTCAGGGTCGGCTCGATCGCGCGCATCTCATCCGGGCTGACCGCGCGCCGCTCCAGGCCGCCCGCCGCAAGCAGGCGGTTCACACGCGCCGCATGCTCATGGTCTTTGCGGTCCTGGTAAATATGGAGAATGCCCCGTTGCTCGAGATCAAAGTCGATGTTCTCGGCGGCGGCCCAGGCGAACAGGTGCTCGCGCGCCGCCACAGCCAGGCGGGTGGTTTCAATCGTGTTCTTTGCATAGTTGCCGATATTGGCCACGAATTCGGCCATCCAGCTGATCTTGTGCCAGCTCGGCGTCGGATTCACGAGCAAGGGCGCATCCTTGCGCATCATCCATTTGATGCCCTTGATGACCGTAGCGAACTGATTCCAGACCTCGGCATTCGAGGCGGACAACTGGCCACCGTTGGCAAACGAGGTCTGCATCGCAGCATAACGCTCGCGATCGAATACCGAGACGCTGAATCCGCGCTCGAGCAAGGCGTATGCGGTGGTGACGCCGGTGACACCGGCGCCGATGACGGCGATATGTTTCATGAAAAAGCTCCCAATTCAACAAACGGTAGGTAACGTAACGGGCATCGTTGATCAGTGCTGAAGCAATGATTCGCCGATGCCAGCCTGGCTACCCCATCTGTCATGGAACCTGAGAAGCTTGACTCCCGATCCGGTGCTGCCACCGAACCACTGGGCGCAGGACTGATGCGCCCGGAGCTTTCTCCTTCGGTGGACCGGACATCTCGCCTCAAAACGGGCGAACCTGCCAGCCACTCTCCAGATGTCTTTGACCCGTATGGTCCTTTTGCCTGAAAGTTTCCGGGGCGGTTGCTCCTTCGGCGCCGGGTGTCGCCACCCGGTCTCTCCCATACGGTGAGCGAGACCTATCCATTTTGGCCGATCGTCGACCGGGATGCAATAGCCGATGGTCGTGTGACGACGCCTGATTTGTGACTAAGTTCGCGTCGGTGAGGCTGAGGTTCCCGAATCGAATGCCAGCACCAGCAAGGCGGCCACCAAGGCCCAGAAGGCCGAGCCCACACCGGCCACCGACACGCCCGATGCGGCCACCAGAAAGGTGATCAGGGCGGCGTCACGACGGCTGCCCGGCTGCATCGCCGCGGCCAGACCGGCACCGATCGGACCGAGCAGGGCCAGTCCGGCCAGGGCCGCGACGAATTCGGTGGGCAGGATTGCAAACAGCCCGGCCACCGTGGCACCCAGCAGACCCACCGCGATACTGATCAGGCCATACGCCACGGCGGCACCATATCGACGGTCTGGGTCCGGATGCGCCTCGCGGCCCATGCAGATCGCCGCGATCAGCGCCGACAGATTGAGTGCAAAGGCGCCGAAGGGCGCCAGCAGCAGGGTCACCACGCCGGTGGCGGTGATCAAGGGCGATATTGGCGTCGTGCCATAGCCCGAGGCGCGGATCACGGCCACACCGGGCACATTCTGCGAGGCCATCGTGACGCAGAACAGAGGTATGCCGATACCGATCACGGCCTGCCAGGAGAATGTCGGCATCACCCACTGCGGCGAGACCAGTTCCAGACGCAGCGACCCGGCATCGATCGAACCCTGCCACCAGGCCAGGCCCGCACCGGTCAACAGAACCAGCACGATTGCATAACGCGGCGCGAACCGGCGCGCGGCCAGAAACATCAGGAACATGGCACCGGCCATCAGGAGCTGGCTTTGCATGGCAGTAAAGATGGCCATGCCGAAACGCACGAGCACACCCGCCAGCAAGGCGCCGGCGATCTCCTGGGGCAGCCGGTTCATGATCCGCTGGAAACCGCCGGTCATGCCGGAGACGATGATGGCCAGCGCCGAGACGATGAACGCGCCGATCGCGTCGCCAACCGCCACCGTGCCGACCGATGCGGTCAGCAAGGCGGCCCCGGGCGTGGACCAGGCAATGACCACCGGGATCCGGTAGCGCAATGACAGCAAAACCGAGAGCAGTCCCATGCCGGTGGCGCAGGCCCAGATCCAGGATCCATAGTGCGAGGGATCGGCACCCATTGCCGCGGCGGCCTGAAACACCAGCACGGCTGAACTGGCGAAACCGACGATGGCTGCCGTCAGGCCTGCCGTGATGAAACCGGGCAACGAGGCGAGCAATCCGGCACTCGAGGAATCGGATGTGCTCATGCGCGCCCGCGCGCTGCGCCGCCCATGGAATCAGCCGGCCGGATACTCAGCGACTTCGATGAGGTTGTCGTCGGGATCGCGAAAGTACACTGACCGTATCGGTCCGAGAGCGCCCCGCCGGTCGACCGGACCGGCTTCGATCGGGACCGACTGAGCTCGCAGATGCGCGATGACCGCATCCAGCCCGGTCTCGGTGATCAGGCAGAAGTCGCCTGATCCGGGGGTCGGATGGCGCGCCTTGGTCGGAGTCTGGGTGGCGGCATCCTGCAGGTTGATCTTCTGATTGCCGAATCGTAAGGCGTGGCGCGGTTGACCTTCCGGACCACGAAAGAACTCGGCTTCCATGCCCAGCACCCGCCCATAAAACGCCGTTGAGCGAGCGATGTCAGCCACCGTGAGCACGAGATGGTCGACGCGCAGATTGAATGAGGGATGACTCATCGGGCGCCGATGGATTGCTCATGAAGGGGATTGACCGCTTCCAGCCTCATTGATCGATCCGCGCGAAAGCAGAGTGATTGTGAATCGATTCGAAGTTTTCGGCCTCGACCGAAAACCCCGCCACATCGGGTAGCTGACGCAAGGCCAGCGCCACATCGCGCACCAGATCCTCGACAAACTTCGGATTGTCGTAGGCCTGTTCGGTCACGAATTTTTCGTCGGTCCGCTTGAGCATGCCATAGAGTTGCGAGGAAGCCTGCGCCTCGACGAGTTCAACCAAGTCCTCGGGGTCGGTGGCACCGACCTTTCCCCGCACACCGACCATCACCAACGAGCGTTGGTTGTGCGCACCGTAGGCGGCAATCTCCTTGGAGCACGGACACAGACTCGTGACCGGCACCTCGACGCGGGTCTCAATCTCCGGGTCTTTCCCATCGCCCGAGACGACCTGATGCATCTGGTAATCGATCAGACTGACCGAACCCGAGACCGGCGCCTGCTTGCGCATGAAAAACGGCATTGACAACTCGATGCGACCCGCACGCGCATCGAGTCGCTCGAGCATGCTCACGAAGAAGTGGCTGAGCGACCGGCCGTTGAACACGTGGCCCGCCTCTTCCTGCTCCTGCAGCAAGGCATGAAAGCGTGACATGTGCGTGCCCTTGCGATCGGCAGGCAAGGCCACCGACAGCGACCAGCGCGCCACGCCATGATGAATCTGATCACGTCCCTGCCAGCGCAGCGGATAACTCAGCCCGCGAATACCCACCTGCTGGATGGGCATCTGGCGTCGGTCGGTATCGCCCTGCACATCGGGCATGGTCCCGAACAGGGAGGCGGCGGACTCGGGCTTGTTCATGCGCGGCGGGACACGAGGCGGGGACTGCCGTCACTGGCCAGCAGATCGCCGAAGCGATTCTGGATGGCGGTGCGGATGCCCTCGGCATCCAGCCCCTGCAAGGCGAGCAGCTTCTTCTGTTCGCCATGGTCGATGTTGATGTCGGGCAGGCCCAGTTGCAGGATCGGCCTGGTGATCGACAGGCCATGAAGGGCTTCGCTGACCGCACTGCCCGCCCCGCCCATCACGACATGTTCTTCAATGGTGACGAATGCGTCGTGAGTGGTGGCCAGTTCGGCGAGCAGCGCCGTGTCCATGGGTTTGACAAACCGCATGTTGACCACGGTCGCGCCAATCGCCGAGCCGGCCTGGACAGCCGGTTCCAGCATCGACCCGAATGCCAGCAGGGCAATCCGCCGGCCCGTGACCCGGACTTCGGCCTTGCCCCAGGGCAGGGCCACGAGATCTTTCTTGACCGGCACGCCGGTGCCCGACCCCCGTGGATAACGCACCGATGCCGGACCGTCGTGCTGGAATGCGGTGTAGAGCATCTGACGACATTCATTCTCGTCGCTGGGTGCCAGCACGGCCATATTGGGCAGGCAGCGCAGGAAGGCGTAGTCATAGGCACCGATATGGGTGGCCCCGTCCGCGCCGACAATGCCGGCACGGTCGAGTGCGAACAACACCGGCAGGTTCTGCAGGGCCACATCATGGACGAGCTGATCGTAACCTCGTTGCAGGAATGTGCTGTAGATGGCCACGACCGGCTTGAGACCTTCACAGGCCAGACCCGCCGCGAAGGTCACGGCATGTTGTTCGGCAATGCCGACATCAAAATACCGGCTCGGAAAACGCTTCTCGAATTCAACCAGGCCCGACCCTTCACGCATGGCGGGGGTGATGCCCACCAGACGCTCGTCCAGGGCGGCCATATCGCAGATCCAGTCCGAAAATACCTTGGTATAGGTTGGCTTGGCCGGCGCCTCGGGTTTGACGATGCCTTCGAGCGGATCGAAGCTGCCCGGACCGTGATACAGCACCGGATCGGCTTCGGCCGCCTTGTATCCCTGGCCCTTGCGCGTGACTATGTGCAGGAACTGCGGACCGCGTAATTCCCTCAGGTTCTGCAGGGTGGGAATCAACATGTCCAGATCATGGCCGTCGATGGGGCCGACATAATTGAAACCGAATTCCTCGAACATGGTGCCCGGTGCCACCATGCCCTTGGCATGCTCTTCAAGCTTGCGGGCGAGTTCGAACACCGGCGGCACATGGGCCAGCACCGCCCGCCCCATATCCTTGACCTGGGTATAGAGCTTGCCGGACAGCAGGCGCGCCAGATAGGCGTTGAGCGCGCCCACTGCCGGCGAGATCGACATTTCATTGTCGTTGAGGATCACCAGCAGATCGATGTCCTGGGTGACGCCGGCATTGTTCATGGCTTCGAATGCCATGCCGGCGCTCATCGCGCCATCGCCGATCACAGCAACATGACGGCGCCGCTGCGGCCCTTGATTGTCGGCCTTGTTGCGCGAGGCCACCGCCATGCCCAGCGCCGCGCTGATCGAGGTCGAGGAATGCGCCGTGCCGAAGGTGTCGTATTCGGATTCGTCGCGACGGGGAAATCCGCTGATACCGCCGAATTTGCGCAAGGTCGACATTTGCTCGCGCCGGCCGGTCAGAATCTTGTGCGGATAACTTTGGTGCCCGACATCCCAGATCAGGCGGTCGTATGGCGTGTTGAACACATGATGCAGGGCAATGGTCAGCTCGACCGTACCCAGGTTGCTCGACAGATGCCCACCGGTCTTGGAGACCGATTCAACGATGAACTGGCGCAGTTCATCGGCCAGCAGGTGCAGCGCCTCACGCGGCAGTTCGCGCAACCGGGCTGGGTCGGATACCTGCTCCAGCAGCGAGCCCTGGGTGGCTGCATCCGGCGATGTCCGGACGTGGGGACTGTCCATGCGCGGTTCGGTTCGATTATTGTCGTTCATCATCAGGCTCCTGCCGCTAGTGACGGCGCAGGGTGATCAGGTCGGCCAGACCCGCCAATCCTGCCGTGTGCGGCCCAAGTTCGGTTAATGCCTCGCGCGCCTGACGATGCAGGCTGCCAGCCATGTCGCGCGCACCAGCCAGGCCGAGCAGCGACACGAAGGTGGGTTTGTTCTGCGCGGCATCCTTGCCCGCGGTCTTGCCCAGGGTTGCGGTGTCGGCCTCCACATCCAGGATATCGTCGACGACCTGGAAGGCCAGACCCACCGCATGGGCGTAGGCATCCAGCGCCGCTGGCACATCGGCACTGCCGCGGGCCGCATACCAGCCCAGCCGTACCGATGCGACCAGCATGGCACCGGTCTTGCGGCTATGCATGTCTTCCAATGCCGGCCGGTCCATGCTCTGACCGACCACGGACAGATCGATCGCCTGGCCGCCGGCCATGCCCGTCGAGCCGGCTGCCCGGCCCAACTCGGTCAGCGCCGCACCGACCACGGCAGTGGGCAGGCCGGTGAGTGCCAGAAAAGCCTGGCATTGCAGCGCGTCCCCGACCAGCAAGGCGGTGGCTTCATCGTATTGCCGATGCACTGTCGGGCGGCCCCGGCGCAGGTCATCATCATCCATACAGGGCAGATCATCATGAACGAGCGAATAGGCATGGATGAGTTCGACTGCACAGGCCGCCGAATCAAGAGAAGCGACATCATCAGCCTTGGCGCCGCCCAGTTCTCCGGCCGCATACACGAGCAAGGGCCGAACCCGCTTGCCCGGGCCGAGCACCGCATAGCGCATGGCATCGTGCAGACGCCTCGGCTCGGTCGTCGCCGCCGGCAGAACAGCCTCGAGCGCGGCTTGCGCACGCGCCAGCCGGGCCGCCATCCAGTCGGTAAACGCCTGCGCCTCGGTGCTCACCTGACAGCATCCTCCGCATTGCCCCGGGCGTCAGTCGCCATCGGCTTGAGCAAACCCTCTTCGAGCACCCGCACCTGATGGGCAACCACATCGAGCGATTGGCGGCAGCGGCCAACGAGTGCCGCGCCCCGCTGATATGAGGCGAGCGCGTCCTGCAGGCTCAGCTCGCCGCCTTCCATGCCATCGACAATGGCCTCGAGTTCGGTGATCGCCTGCTCAAAACTCAGGCCGGCCACTTCGTCCGCGCGATCCGTGTCGGACACTGTCCCGGACTCGGCCAAGGCGGACAGACCGGAACCGGCAAGGCCGGCAGATTCCGGACCGACAGCCGGGGCAGCAGCTTTTCTGGGCATGGGGTGCGGGGGCAAAGCCCTATTCTAAAGCCAAGGTCAGGGTCGGGACGAATCGCGGCGCAACGGCCGTCCGAACAGCCACAATGCCGCCCCAGTCGATCGATCCGGGGTATGCTCCGGGCCTCTGACCGGATACCCGAATACCCCCCGACTTCAACACCATAGGAGCTCCGGATGTCGGACCAGGAACGCCGCGAATTGCTGGCGGCTCCACGCATACAGCCTTCGCCGCGCGCCTATCATGATGAGGCAATGCTGCGCGAAGAAATCGAGCGTCTGTTCTTGCCGAGCCCGCGCTATGTCGGCCATGAGCTGATGGTCCCCGACATCGGCGACTACCACACCGTGCGAACCGAGGCAGAGGGCCGGGTTCTGGTGAGAGACCAGGCCGGGCCGCGATTGCTGTCCAATGTCTGTCGACATCGTCAGGCGCTGATGCTGCGTAACTCGGGCAATATCCAGAATATCGTCTGCCCGCTGCACCGCTGGACCTACGATCTGGATGGCAGCCTGCTCGGCGCGCCGCATTTTGCCAACCAACCCTGCGCCAATCTGCAGAGCACTCCGCTGACCCGCTGGCGCGGCCTGTTGTTTGACCAGGTCAGAGGCGATGTCGAGGCCGATCTGGCCTCGGTCGGTTTTGCCGACCTGATCGATTTCTCGGGCTACAAGCTCGATCACATCGAGATGCATCATTGCGATTACAACTGGAAGACCTTCATCGAGGTCTATCTGGAGGACTATCACGTCGGCCCCTTCCATCCAGGCCTCGGTCAGTTCGTCAATTGCGACAGTCTCGAATGGCAGTTCGGTGAACGTTTTTCCGTTCAGGCAGTGGGTATCCATGAGGCGCTCAGCCAGCCGGGCACCGACACTTACCGGCGCTGGCATGAACAGGTCCTGCGCCAGGGAGACGGATCGGTTCCGCCCTACGGCGCGATCTGGATGACCTACTACCCGAACATTATGGTCGAGTGGTATCCGAACGTCCTGGTGGTCTCGACGCTGATTCCTCAAGCGCCACAAAAAACGCTCAATGTGGTTGAGTTTTATTACCCCGAGGAAATCGCACTGTTCGAGCGCGACTTCGTGGAATCCGAGCGGGCGGCCTACATGGAGACCGCAGTCGAGGACGATGAAATCGCCCGGCGAATGGATGCGGGTCGGGCCGCCTTGCTGGCCCGCGACCAGATCCAGACCGGGCCCTACCAAAGCCCGATGGAGGACGGCATGCAGCACTTTCATGAATATCTGCAACGACACCTGGATAGGGATCGCTGAGATGGCGGCCTTCACAACCCTGATCTCGGTGCAGGAACTGGCAGAACGACTCGATGACTGCGTCGTGGTCGACTGCCGCCACGACCTGGCCAGGCCTGAGGCCGGCCTGGCCGCCTATCAGGCCGGGCATCTGCCAGGCGCGCATTTCCTGCACCTGGACCGCGAGCTGTCGGGCCCGCTCACCGGCCGCAACGGCCGCCATCCGCTGCCAGACCCGCAAGTCCTGTCAGCGCGCCTGGATGACCTGGGGCTTGCGCCGGGCCGGCAGCTGGTCGCGTATGACAGCGATGGCGGCATGACTGCCGCGCGGCTATGGTGGATGGCGCGCTGGCTCGGCCATCCCGAAGCCGCCGTCCTGGACGGCGGTCTGCCGGCCTGGATCGCGGCCGGTCTACCCGTGTCGGTCGACGAGCCCAAGCCCCCCGCGAGGCCTGCAACCCGGCACGCCCGCGCGGCGGCAGGTCCCGATCAGACCCCACGACGGGTGGATGCCGCCGCCCTGCTCGCCAACATTGACAAGCCTCGCTGGCTGGTGGTCGATGCGCGGGCGGCCGAACGATACCGCGGAGAGATCGAACCCATCGACGCCCGGGCCGGCCATATTCCAGGTGCCATCAACCGGCCGTTCAAACACAATCTGCGCGATGATGGCCGATTTAAGCCCGGCCCGGTGCTGCGAGCGGAGTTCGAGTCCCTGATCCCGGGGCGACGCCCTGAGGAACTGGTCCATTCCTGTGGTTCGGGCGTGACCGCCTGTCACAACCTGCTGGCCATGGCCCATGCCGGCCTGGATGGCGGAGCACTCTATCCGGGTTCGTGGAGCGAATGGAGTGCGGATTCCTCTCGGCCGATCGAGACGGGTGATCGGTCGGTTTAGTCGCGCCCGCTGGCAGCGCAATTGGCGTTTTACGCCCCACCACAGTGGCCTTCGCCAAAAAAAAGACCCCTGACATCGACTGATGCAGGGGTCTTTTGTCATCGACCACCAGCAGGCTGGTGGTCGGGTCGATGGCCTGACGAATCAGCGTCCGGCCGACGCAGCGTCGGTTGCGCCGGTATAACACTCGATCTGGCTGATGAAGGTGCCGTCGGGTTGCGAGCTCTTCTGGCGATAGTAGCTAGGCCGATTCGTGTCGGGCTCGAACTTGGCAACCACCTCGAGGAACTTGCCGTCGTCTTGCTGGGCATCCTTGATCTTCGCGCAGTATTCACGCGAATCGACCCAGCGGAAGGCATCCGCACCCGATACCACGACTTCACCGTCCACCGAGAAGGCCAGTTTCGCCCGATCCATGGCCAGATCGCGGGTGACCGAGGTGGGCGTTGCGGTCAGCGAGCCGCTCACGACCCGGCAGGACACGCCGGCAGCCGTGACGACCGGCGCACCGGGAATCGCCACCGCGACCGCGTCGATCGCGGGATCGCCCGGTTGCGCCGGCAATGTGCCGCCCGACCCTTCATCGCAATAGGCGCTGGACGATGCGCCGCCACCAGTCGTTCCACCCGTGGTGCCACCGGTCGTTCCACCCGTGGTGCCACCGGTCGTGCCACCCGTGGTGCCACCGGTCGTTCCACCCGTGGTGCCACCGGTCGTTCCGCCCGTGGTGCCACCGGTTGTACCGCCCGTGGTGCCACCGGTCGTGCCGCCCGTGGTGCCACCGGTCGTTCCGCCCGTGGTGCCACCGGTCGTGCCGGTCGCCGGATCGCTACCGACCGGAGCCGGGTCATCATCACTGCCGCAGCCGGCCGCAATGAGCGTCAGCGCACAGACGGCGGCCAAGGTCACTGCACGGCTTGAACCCGCTAATTTGCTTCGTTTGAATTGCATGTCATCTCCCCAGAACTGAATTGATTGAATCGGACAACCAACCATCCTGCTCAAGCCGGATCGGTCCTGCTGCCTGATGCCGATGAGAAATCTTGCCTCATCGGATCAGGAATCCCGCTGAACAAAGTCACAACGCGCCCGTGACAAATCTCACGGTGCGCGAGGAGTGAGTTGCAAACCGACATAGCACTCGACTTCGCTGACCCGGTTGCCATTCTGGGCGGACACCTTCTTGCGAAAGTAGGTCGCCTTGCTTTCGAGATCGAATTTGGCATTGATCTCAAGGGTCGTGCCATCGCCCTGCGCAACCGTTTGCGAGGCCGTCCACTCACGCGTATTGGCCCAGGAGAACTGATCCGCACCCGTGATTTCCGCGACGCCATCGACCAGAAAGCGCGCGGCGCTGCGATCGACGCCGATCGTTTTGGTTTCCAGGACTGCGGCTGCCGGCGGCAAGTCGACCTGACAGGGCAGATCGGTGTTGACCACGGCGGAGCCATTCAGAACAGGCAGCGGATCGCCAACAAGGGGATCGCCTTCCTGAGCCGGAACGCCAGCAGGCGCAGGTGTCGCGCCGGGCGTTGGTGCAGCGGGCGTAGGTGCTGGAGCAGGAGCAGGACTGTCGTCGCCGCCGCCACCACAAGCAGCCAAACCCACCGTCAATGCACAAGCCATGGCCAGTGTGATCCCATGGGCCGAAGCCGTCCGGGCATTGCCTTTGATACGCATGTAAGAAACCCCTCCCAGGGAACCGGTAATGTGAGCCCGAAGTCTACCCACGCATGACTCGATCGTGCGGGGAGCGAGAAACTTCGTAACAAAGAATTGTGCCCGAATTGGCGTTTCGTCCGGGTTTGTCAGTCGGCCAATCCGGGCTCGGCCCTCATCGAGCCGGCGGGAAGTTGTGAACAACAGTAAACACCGGTCAACGGCGGGCGGGTACGCCTGCCGCATCGTCAATCGCCTGAGTGCGGGCGGCGCGTATCCTGGCGGCCTCAAGGCGACGCTGGTACAAGGCCTGCCGCGCGGCTTCGAGGGCCTCCGATGGCTCGGTTTGAGCGGATGCATCGGCAGGCAATGCCGTCGCTTCAACTGCAGATGCGTCGACTGCAGACGATTCGACCTCGGCAGTCGCGGGTGCGGCGAGCGGCACCGCAGGCGCCGTCGTCGATGACGGCTCCGACACGGGCAAGCCCGGTGCGTTCGGCACGGCGTTGTCCGGGCTCACCGTCACCGGCATATCGGGCAATCGGGTCGACCTGCGCCCCTCATACACATAGGGCAGAGTCGCCGGGTCTGGCCTGGCATCGACGGATGGTTGGGTTTGCGCAAGTTGCTCAGGCTGCTCGACGGTGGTCCCGAGTGGCGAATCGGCTGCGGCGCTCATTTGAACGGGGGGCATTTCTTTGGTGGCGGTCGTCGAATCGAGGATCGTCGGGGATTCCTGAACAATGATCGTCGCGTCGACCCGTGGTGCCGCAAGCACCCTTTGCGCCTGATTGATCACAGGTGCCTCGACAACAGCGGGTGCCTCGACCGTGACGTCGGCCGGTTGATCCAGATCCAGTTCGAACACGCGTTCGCCGAGCTGGCGCAAGCCGACTCGCGGGATATCGGACGTGATCGGCGCCGCAACCGCCTGTGGCCCGTGGCGCTGCCGCCGACTCAGTTCCTGCTCGCGAGCGGACGCCGACACGCGCTGGTATTGCGCCTCGATGAGTGCATTGGCCGGCGCAAGCGCCCAGGCCTTGGCCAGCACCGATCGGGCTTGCTCGAACTGGCCGTCACGCGCCAACGCCATGCCCAGATTGGCCTGCCATTGCGCGTTGTCGGGCGCCAGCTCGACCGCCTGACCGAAGGCCACGATGGCCTCGGGCTGTCGCTGGGCCAGGCTATGGGCAACGCCCATGCCGTTGAGCGAATCGACATGGCGGGGATTCAGCCGCAGCGCCTGACGAAACGATTCGATGGCAAGATCGAAACGATGAGCGGCCAGATGGGTCTTGCCGTCGATGTACGCAGCCTGGTCGGCAGGCACGCCGGCCGTCACCCGCATCATGGGTTCCACTCTGGGCGAATCGGACCGCCCGGCCGGATCGACAGGCGCCGACATCGAACTGCAGGCGCCGAGAACGGCAGCCACCAACGGTAAGAGCAAGCCAGGCCTAGTCATCGCAGCACTCCAGCAACCAATCGTATTGTCATTTTTCAGCCACCACTGGCAACCGGACCAAGCACCTTCATCACCTGGATGATCGATGGTCCGAGCAGCACCAGCAGCAGCGACGGGAAAATCAAGAATATCAATGGGAAGAGCATTTTCAGAGGAAGTTTTGCCGCTTCTTCCTCGGCGCGCTGGCGCCGTTTCACACGAAGTGCGTCAGATTGCACGCGCAGCGAGGTGCCGACACTGGTACCGAAGCGATCCGCCTGCAGCATCATGGCGACAAACGAGCTGATCTCTTCGATGCCACAACGCCTGGCCAGGTTTCGCAGAGCGCGCTCACGGCTGGCTCCTACCCGCATTTCGATCGACACCAGGTTCAGTTCATCGGCCAGATCCGGGCTACGGGTTTCCATGTCCTGGGCGGTCCGGGCAACTGCCGCATCCAGGCCCAGGCCCGCTTCGACGCAAACCACCAACAGATCGACGGCATCGGGAAAGGCCTCGAACAACTCCCGCTGCCGGGCCGCTGCACGTCGGTTCAACCAAACCGACGGCGCATACAGTCCGATGGCGGCACCGACGAGCAACACCGTCAGGGTCTCGAGTTCTCCGATCGATACGCGGCTCAATGATAATCCGATCAAGGCCAGCATCGGCACAGCGCAGACCAGCAAAACCTTGGCCGCGAAATACAGGTTTATCGCATTGTCGCCGCGAAACCCGGCCTGCAGCAGCCTGGATTTGAGGGCCGATACCTGCTTGTCTGAAGAGCGGGCCAATCTGGCCATCGGCGAAGCAAAGCGAGCAGCCTTGTGCCATTTTTCGCGACGCGCGGTGCGCCGCGCCTGGCCAGTCATTCTGACCAGCCGCTCGCGGGTCGGATTGTCGGTCGAAAACAGGCTGGCAATGCCGTAGGTGCCGGCAGCCGCAGCAACAAAAACCAGGGCAGCAGTCGTATAGTCCATTGTGTTTTATCCAGAGTTGCCGGGTGAAGGACGCGGGTCGATCGGGATCAGATGCGGATCTTGACGATGCGGGTCAGCCAGAACACACCCATGACCATCATGCCGAGTGCGGCGATAACGAGGGTCCGGCCCAGGGAATCCTCCCACAACCCGGTGATGAAAGCCGGATTGATCACGAGGAATCCGGCCGCGGTCGCGAAAGGGAGCGCGGCGAGTATCCAGGCCGACAGACGACCCTCGGCGGTCAGCACGCGAACCTCGCCCAACAGTTTGAACCGCTCACGAATCAGATGACCGATCGTGTCGAGAATTTCGGCCAGATTGCCGCCAGTCTCGCGTTGCAGGATCACCGCGATCACGAAGTAGCGCAGATCGTCGATCGGCACCCGCCGGGTCAGTGCCATCAAGGCATCGCGTAGCGGAATCCCGAAGCCGATCTCTTCGCTCACCTGGCGAAACTCGCCGGCAATGGGCTGTGGCAGTTCGTCGGCAATCATCTGCAGACTGGGTGCAAACGCATGACCGGCGCGCATCGCCCTGGCCACCAGTTCAACCGCATCAGGCAGTTGCTTTTCGATCTGCGCCAGACGCAGACGGCGGCGACGCAGTAACAGCACGAATGGCAACACGACGACAGACGCGCCGACCAGCCCCACCAGGATCCAGGGTTGATCCAGCGCCAGAACCAGCAACCCGGCGATCAGACCCATGATCAGCGACCGGCCCACGAAAACGATGGAATCGGTCGTCTCGCCAGCCTGGCTGATCATCTCGGCCAGCGATCCATACGAGGGCAACACGGCCATCATCTGGTCGATCGCCCGTTCCTGGCGCCCCTGCTTGCTACGCAGCAGGCTCAGGCCATCGGCCTTTGCGGCCGCGCTGCGCAGCTGGCGAATGCGCCGACTCAGGCGCTTGTCATCCTGACTTTCATTGGCACCGGTCAGGTCCAGCAGACCCTGGACCATCAGGGCGGCGGCAATGAAGGCGGCCACCAGCCCGCCAATGTAGAGAATGTCCATAAATGCCTGCTCCGGGAAATGACGGGGGTCTGGTCAGCGGATTTTTCGCTGCGGATCGAACAGGCCCAGCGGAATCGCGATCCCCTGGGCTTCCAGATGCCCCAGGAACTGGGGACGCACGCCGGTGGCTTCCATCTGCCCCAGCACCCTGCCCTTGCGGTCCACGCCGATCTGCCGGAACACGAAGATGTCCTGCATCGACACCAGCTCGCCTTCCATGCCGGTGATCTCGGTGATGTTCATGAGGCGACGCGTGCCATCGAGCAGACGTTGTACCTGGATCACCACCTGCACCGCCGACGCGATCTGCTGGCGGATCGCCCGCTGAGGCAGATCGAAGCCGGCCATGCCGATCATGTTCTCGACCCGGCTCAGGGCATCGCGTGGCGTATTCGCATGAACCGTGGTCATCGAACCATCGTGACCGGTATTCATGGCCTGCAACATGTCGAAGGCCTCGGCGCCACGCACCTCACCGACGATGATCCGGTCAGGCCTCATGCGCAGACTGTTACGCACCAGATCACGCTGGGTGATGGCACCCTTGCCCTCGATATTGGCCGGACGGGTCTCCAGGCGGGCCACATGCGGTTGCTGGATCTGCAACTCGGCCGCGTCCTCGATGGTGATGATCCGCTCGCGAACGCCGATATGGCCGGACAGAATGTTCAGCAGGGTCGTCTTGCCCGAGCCGGTGCCTCCCGAGATCAACACATTGAGTCGGGCGCGGACCAGGCCGCCGAGCAACTCGGCCATCGATTCATTGACGGTGCCGTTGTCGATCAGATTGCGCATGCTCAGCGGGGCGCCGCCGAAACGTCGGATCGATACCATCGGACCAACCAGCGACAGCGGCGGGATCACCGCATTGACCCGTGAGCCATCCGCCAGCCGGGCGTCGACCATCGGATTGGATTCGTCGATGCGCCGACCCACACGCGAGACGATCCGGTCGATGATGCGCATCAGGTGATCGTCGCTGTCGAAATGCACGTCGGTCTCTTCGAGCAGGCCGTGCCGTTCGACATAGACCTGCTGCGCGCCGTTGACCAGGATGTCCGAGATCGTCTGATCGGCGAGCAAGGGCTCCAGCGGGCCCAGGCCCAGCACCTCGTACTCGATGTCTTTGACCAATGAGGCACGCTCGGCCGAATTGAGCGCCTGTCCCGACTGGGTCAGGACCCGCTCGGTCAGATTGCGCAGGCCAACCCGCACTTCTTCCTCGGGCATCCTGCCCATCGCCTCGAGATCCACCTCATCGAGCAATTTCTTGTGCAACTCGGCGCGCAGCGAGCGATAGTTGCTGCTGCGCTGCTGGCGTGCCTTTCCGGTCACTTCGTCGGCAACCCGTCGGATCAGCGAGCTCGTCTCGGCAGCAACCTCAGCGACCGGCTTGCGCGGCGCATTCACGGAGGCATTGAGTTTTTCGCGCAACATGTTGAATTACCCCTTCGAAGGAATCAGCGAGAGCGGCAGGCCCAGACCGAATGCGCGCTTGAACGCACTGGCGGGACGCTCGACCCCGGCAATACGATCGGCGAGTTCCAGCACAGCGTCGGTGACCGGCCCGCGTTTCTTGTACTGAAAAACGGGAATGGCGTGATTGATCGCATAGGTGACTGTCTTAAAATCGTTGGGAACCTTGAGCGTCACCTCGCAGCCCAGCGCCTTCTCGACATCGCTCACGCCGATGTCGGTGCCACGTTCATAGCGATTGACGATCACCCTGAGCTTGTTGCGGTGATAACCCAGCCCCTCGAACATGGTGCGCAGGCGCTTGGCATCATGCACATTGGGCAGGGCCAGCTGCATCACCATGCAGATCGAGTCGGCCGCATCCAGGCCACGCAGAATCCGTGCATCCAGAACCCGGCCGGCATCGATGATGATGAAGTCGAATCGCTCGCGGGCCACCTCGATGAGCCGCTCGATGGCTTGCGGATCGATTTCCAGGCCGGCCTCAGGCGATTCGGGCGCGGCGAGCACGAACAGATTCTCGAGTACCTCGGTCATGCTGCCCTCGACCAGATCGGCATCGATCCGGCTCGCATCCTGGCAGACGTCGGCAATGCTGCGCACCGGCGCATCTTCCGTGACGAACAAGGCCGCATCACCCAGGGTCAGGTTCAGATCGATGAGCGCGACCCGGCTGCCGCGAGCCGCCAGGGCCGCAGCCGCGTTGCTGGCCAGGAAGGTGGCACCGCTGCCTCCCTTGGCCGGCAGAAACGCCACCACGTTGCCTGAGCTGCGCCCCACCGCCGGGTGGTCCGTCACCGTCGCCGTTGCCTGAGCCGATTCAAAGCGTCTGACCTGGCGCGATACCGCGGCGCCCAGTTCGGCGGGATTCACCGGCGAGGGCACGACCTCCGCAACCCCGCTGCGCATCGCCCAGAGCAGGAATTCCGCCGACGAGTCGGTCGACACCAGCACGATGGGCCGCGAGGGTGCGAGCTGGATGGCCGCGGCCAGCGACTCACGCTGCACCCGGGTGAGTTTGCCGACTTCGGCCAGCACCAGCCCCGAGCCGCTGCCGGCGATCTCGGTCGTGACGCGCGACACGTCACCCGTCAGCGTTGCCACGTTCAGGCCGGGGACGGCCTTTTGCAGCAGAGCGCGCAGCGGCGACTCATGGTGAGTCTTGCAGGCAACGACGGTGACATTCATCGGGAATTCCTTAGTTGTTCTTAGTTGTTCGTGCCGCCGACACCACCGATGCCCAGGACATTCATGGTCGGTCGGGGTTGCTCGAACGATTTGTCGTACTGCTGCAGCGCGCGGACTGCCGAGCTCGCATCACCGGCGACGGTATCGCCGTGTTTGCTGCCTGCATCCACATCGATGGTCTGGCGGAGCCGGGCCTGGCGGACGGAATCACCGAACGCCGCATCGGTCAGCGATCGGTCATAGGGATTCTTGCCGTTACCCTGCGTGCCGCAGCCCGAGGTCATCGCCGCCAGCGCCAAAGTTGCAGCAAGGGCCATCACACGGTTGTTTCGATTGGTCATGATTGATATCCTTGCGAAGCGCATCAGTTGATGAAGTAGCCGCCACTGGTCGAGGCTCTGGAGTCGACCGGGTTGAGGCCGGGACGATCCCGGGGAATGTCGTTACGACCCGAGCCTTCGAGTTGGCCGTTCAGATGGAACTCGGCGCGATTGGGTGCCTGGTAGTTGTCGGTGGGCAAGGCGATGTCGCCGGTCACCGGTTTGACCAGACGGGGCGTGATGATGAACATCAACTCGGTACGATCGCTCTGGAATTCAGTGCTGCGGAATAACGAGCCCAGGATCGGGATTTCACCCAGGAAGGGCAGGCCTTTGATCTGGCTGGACACATTGTTCTTGATCAAGCCGGCGATCGCGAAACTCTGACCGTCGCCCAACTGCACGGTGGTCTGTGCCCGGCGGGTGGTGAAACTGGGCAGAATCGTGGTCGAACCATCGAGCGAAGTGAATGGTGAGCCTGTCTGCGACAGTTCCGACACCTCAGGGGCAACCTGCAGATTGATCCGACCACCCGACAGAACGGTGGGCGTGAATTTGAGCCCCACGCCGAACTCCTTCTCTTCCAGCGTGATGGTCGGCACGCCCAGCGCATTGGAGCGACCCACCGGAATGAAGATCTTGCCACCGGCCAGGAAGCTCGCCTCCTGACCGCTCACCGAGGCGATGTTCGGCTCGGCCAGCACCTTGACCAGACCGCGGCGCTGCTCGGCATCGATCGACAGGACATCGGAGGCCGAATGCACTGCCGACAGCAGTCCGGAACCACCGGACAGCAGATTGCTCACGATGCCGTAACGCCAGTTGCCGCTGGTCGCCTCGGCGCTCAGACCGGCACCCAGTTTGTCCAGCAGGTTCTTCGAGACTTCGGCCACCTTGACTTCGAGCATCACCTGCTGAGGCTGCGAGATGCTCATCAGATTGACGACGCGCGGTCCCTCACCGGTCCCGGCGAGCTGATTCTGCGACACCTGGACATCAGCGCCAGTGCCCTGCAGCTTCATACCACGCGAATAGGCAGCCAGAAATGATTCGGCAATCTGCATCGCCGAATTGGCGGCGATCGCACTGCTGACGGTGCCGGACAACACCAGCGAGTCGGCTGCAGCGCTCACCTTGATGTCCTTTTCGGCCGGCATCAGCATACGGATGCGGTTCTCGAGCGCACTGCCGTCGGCATTGACCGTGACATCGACAATGGTCGTGCCACCGCCGGCGCGCCACAACATCACATTGGTCGAGCCGAAGCCCTTGCCCAGCAGATACAGTTCACGATTGTTGATGAGGGTGACATCGGCCACGGCCGGATTGCCCACCGAGATCCGCTGGATCGGCTTGTTCAGGCGGATCAGCGTGGACTTGCCGACCACCAGATCCATGGCCGGTGCGATAGCCGAATCGGTATTGACCAGGTTGGCCGGCAGACCCGCCGGCGTGATGGTCACCGGCTGGCTCTGCGAAGCGGCACCGCCGGCGTAGATCAGACCGAGCGCGACCGCAAGCGGTGTCAGGGCGTTGCGGAAATTGTTATGGGTGATATTCATCATGGCTCCGGGATCAGAGGGCGGTATCGGTGCGCGAGACACCGCGAATGACTTCGACTTTGGCTTCGGGTGCCGGGGCGGCGCGCACGATGCGCGGTGCCGGACGAGCGGCAGGCGTCACGTCGACCAATGCCGGCTTGCCGATCAGATCGTTCTTGCGTGCGCCAGTCGTGGCGGCGGCCACTTCATCAACCTGATTGCGCAACACCAGCGACAGGCTGCCCACGCTGCGCGCCAGATCGAGCCGCTCAGCCTGTTCGGGCGTGACTTCCAGCGTGACGGCGTCGACCACCCGCGGCGCGGTCTCATTGCGCTGTTCCTGCTGGGCGATCGCCAGAACCAGAATCCGCTCAAGCACGATCTTGGAGATCGGCTTGTCGCGATCGTCCTGGGTCGAGACGATCACGTCGACGAAATTGCCCGGCAGTGCGAAGCCGGCCACGCCGACCACTTCGTTGACCTTGACGGTGATGGCACGATTGCCCGCGCCGATGAGCGCCGACAGACCGCCAACGCTGCCCACCGGCGCCAGTTTCGCTTCGAGAATCGCCTCGCCGCGAGCCAGGGTGGTCTTGAGCACCCGGCCTTCGAGCAAGGCCTTGTCGTTGAAAGCGCCCTGGGGCACATCACCGCTGGACCACTCAACGGCGCGCAACATGCTCGCATCGAGCAGCTGGCCCATCGGCAGGTCCTGGGCTGCGATCACCATCATCGGCCGCGACGCGACTTCGGCCACGCTGACCGGCTGGGACGGCTGACCGACCAGCGACACCGCGGCCAGCCCCGCTGCGGCGCTCAGCCCAAGCATCAGAATTCCACGCAATCCACGCATTTGTGTTCTCCACTAGTCCAGTATCTGAATCGGTTCAGCCGTAAAACGTCCACGGCAAAGGGATGCCCTTCTGCTGCGCGAACGCGAGCAGCACTGCCGCCGAACAGATTGCCAGCGCAAACGGCAGGCGCTCCACGGTGTCCTTCTCAGGATCGAAGATCGCGCCACCAGTTGGGGCAAGCATCCGATCCAGCACGATCAGTTTCAAATTGCTCACGACGCGCGCAAAGCGCCCGCCGCCAATCATTCGCGTGGCGGCCAATACACCGCCACAGAGCAGCACCGTGACGATGAGATCGACCGAATGGGTCGCACCGAACAATGCGCCCATGAAGGCCATGAGCTTCACGTCACCGGCACCCATCACGCCCAGCACATGCAGAACCAGAAAGACGCCGAAGCAGATACCGGCACCCATTAACGAGGAGGTCAGACCAAGGCCACCGGCAGTGTAGGCATCGAACAAACCCAGGCCTTGCGGGGCGGACACATGCCAGATCATCGCAATGAACAGACCCGCCAGCACGAAGCGATTGGGAATGCGACGCTCACGCACATCGGACACGGTGATCGCTACGACGATGATCACCAGCGACGCGCTGGTCAGAATTTGCAGCATCAGGAACTGGGATTCAGTCATCGCAGTCTCTAGCAACTTCCGTGCTGCGCGGCATCACGCAGACAGCTACCCACGGCCTGATACATGGCACCGGCACTCACGCCAACCCGATCCATGGCAAACGCAATCACGATGGCGATGAAGGCGGCCAGCAGGGCGTACTCGATCGCACTCGCACCACGTTCATCGGCGATGAAGCGCTGGAAGAGTCGAACGGTTGGGTGTTTGGTTTGCATACAGTCGGGTCTTGATCGATTCATGAGACCCTGGCACTTCGGGAAGACCCCGGGCTCTGGCGGCCCGGGTGTCCTACTTCAACAGCTAGCGTGCGAAACGCACACTCATCAGGAACAGTTGCCAGTGGACAGGCAGGTGGCGACGCGGCCGAACACGCCGGTCAGTCCGCCTTGAACCGCCTTCATCGAGATTGCAACGACCAGCGCGATCAGCGCAGCCAGCAGGCCGTATTCAATGGCGCTGGCACCGGTTTCGTCCTTCATGAAATTCTTGATGGCAATCATGTGATGCTCCTTGCTTGCAGTCAGTCACTGCGGGTTTCGACGAAGATCCGTGGGGGTCACGGGAGGAGGTTTCATCTGCCTTCGAGGGTGTTGCAGCAGATGAGACATTGTGGGTTTCCGATGCCCTCGGGTGTTATGAAATGCGTCACCGAACGGGTGGCACTTTGTCCGGAAAGTTTGCAGTTGCAGTGCGCTATTGCGCAGCGCGCGGGTGGCCAAAGCCCGACAATCGTCGGTGTCAGCCCCCCCTCCTCCGGTGACGACAGAGCCCTGCCCTTTATGCCTGATCTCGATTGCCCCAGTCTGTCCGATCGCGCCCCAGAACTGGCCGGCTACCCGTTCGTCAAGGCCGCCAGGCCCGTTGCCGCGATCGCCGACCATCAGCCCGGCACCGCCGTTGGTCGGCCAATGCCGCGTCGACAAATCGCATCACCTGGCCGCCATCGCACGCCCTTAATGCAGATGGGCGGGACCCTGGTCGAATTTGCCCTGGCCGCCAGCGTGCTGTTCTCCACGCTCATTGCCATCGCTGATTTCGGCCAGCTGTTCTGGACCAATCTGACCCTGCAGCATGCGGTTCGCGAAGGCGCGCGTTATGCGGTCACGGGCAACTCGTCACTGGCCACGACACCCAAAGCCGCCGATGCCCGATGCCAGGCTGCGATCGCCAAGATCCGCGAGCAGTCGATGGGCTTGTTCGACCGGGTATCGGCCAAGGTTCAGTTCAAGACGGTCGATCCGAGCAAAGCGACGGACAACGTCGCTGCGATCGGCTCCGGATCGTGTTACCGGGCGGGCGAGATCATTGTCGTGCAGGTCGATGCCGTCGCACCAGTCATGTCGCCCTTTCTGAGACCGCTGTTCCCGCAAGGGCAATACGCGTTTTCGGTCAGCACAACCATGAGAAACGAGGCCTTCGAATGATTGCGAATCGCATCGACAGTCATGTGCGCAGGGTTGGCCCGCGCAGCGTCGGATCTGCCCGATCAGTGAGCCTGGCGGCGCAACGCGGTGTGGCCCTGGTCGAGATGGCAATCGCCCTGCCCGTTCTATTGACGATCATGCTGGGCGTGATCGATCTGTCGCGGGCTATCCAGTTCGACAACGTGATCACCCATCTGTCGCGCGAAGGCGCAAACCTGGCCGCGCGCGTGCGCTCGATCGAACCTGCCGGCATCGTCAATGCCCTGGCCTCGACCGCCGCGCCGCTGCGGATGAATCGCGACGGCATGATCTATTTCAGCGAGATTACCGGTCAGGCTGATGGCACCGGGCAGATCACGCGTCAGTTCCGCGCCGCCCAGGGCAATCATGCCCTGCACAGCCGGCTCTGGCGATGCACGGCCTGGCAGGCCGACTCGAGCTGCCTGATACCCGCGAGCAAGCCCGCCGTGACGCTTGCCGTGCCCTTGCGTCCGGGGGAGACGGTCTGGGCCGTCGAGACCCGCTACGAATACCGCCTGCTCACGGGCTTCGTGCTCAGTCTGGACCCCGATCTCTACGCCATCACGATCATGTGACCGGAGCAAGACCATGAATCCCCACCCTCGTCGTTTACCTGCCCGCACTGCCCGTCCGCTGGCCCTTCGCCCTGCGAATCGTCAGCAGGGCGCGGTGATCCTGATCGTCGCCTTCAGCCTGATCGCCATCATCGGACTCGCGGGACTGGCCATCGATACCGGTCGCAGCTATGGCGTGCGCGCCCAGCTGTCGGCCGCCTCGGATGCGGCGGCGGTAGCTGCCGCCCATGCGCTGTCCAATGGCTCGTCCCAGGCCGAACGCGTCGCCAACGGCAAGGTTGCCGCCGCCCGCTTCTTCGATTTGAACTACCCTCAGAACACGCGAGGAACAACCGTGGGCATCCCGTCCACGGACATTCAACGGCTGAGCACCGGTGAATGGCGGGTCACGGTCAACAGCCAGGCAACCATGCCGAATTCGCTGATGCGGGTGCTGGGTATCGACCAGACGACGGTGAGCACGATGAGTCAGACCAATCGCATCCCGCCCGACGTCATGATGGTACTGGACACCTCCGGATCGATGAGCTCGGACATCGGCGCGCTCAAGACCGCGGCCAAGACCAGCTTCGTCGATCGGCTGATCGCCGGCCCGGGCGGTGACCGGCTCGGCCTGGTGTCCTTCGCGAACCAGACCCGGTTGGCCGTGCCGATCGACAAAACGGCCAGCGGCGGCTTTGACCGTCAGACCATCCATTCTGCGATCGACGGACTGATTGCCCAGGGCTGGACCGGCACGAGTGTGGCGATTCGCAAGTCGCTGGTCGAGTTGCAGGCCATTCCGGTGGCCAATCGCTCGCGCCTGCGGGTGATGCTGATTTTCTCGGACGGCGCGCCCAACGTGTTCGCCTCTCGGGTGGAGCAGGGGACGAACCGCCAGGACGTGCACGTGGCCATCGATACCAGCCCGGGGGGCGTGTTTCGGCTTCACAATCCCGATCCGAATGGCGTCGATTTCACGCTTGCCCAGAGCGATACCCTGAAAACCTGGAACTTCGAGGGCATGACCACAGGCACCACGCAACTGCCCGCCACCGATCTGGGCGGTATCGCGTTGAGCGGCGAGCGGGCGATCCCCGGCTATATCGCCAACAAGTGCAACATCAACCGTGCCGCGCGCAACGCGACTGAAAACAATGCCAGCGCCGTGCGCGATCAGAACGTGCGAATCTTCACCATCGGACTGGGCGCTCAACTGGAAAAGATCGAATCGGGGTTCGAGTCATGCGGCTACACGGCGAGCGACCACGGCACGAACATCCTGCGGCGGCTGGCCAATGAGAAGACGGTCGACACCTACGACCCGTCCCAACCCGCCGGACTGTTCTGCTTTGCCCGCAACAGCAGCGACCTGGACCAGTGTTTCGCACAGATTGCTGATGAGGTGGTCCGCTTGACCCTCTGAGCCAGCCATGCCCTCAGTGCCCTGCCACGGCCAGCTGCACCTGGCAGGCGCCAGACCGGTCCGAACGCGTCGCTCAGTGCGCCTGCTCCCAGTTCGGCCCGACACCGGCCTCGACCAGCAGGGGCACCCTGAGCTCGGCTACGCCGGTCATGAGCGCCGGCACTTGTTCACGAACCACGGCCAGTTCGTCGTCGGGCACCTCGAGCACGAGTTCATCATGCACCTGCATGATGAGCAGGGTTCTGAGCTGTTGCTCGTCCAGCCAGTGCTGGACCCTGACCATCGCCAGCTTGATCAGGTCGGCTGCCGTGCCCTGCATCGGCGCATTGATCGCCGCACGTTCGGCTGCCTGACGGCGCGGGCCATTGGGGCTGTTGATTTCCGATAACCAGAGCCGGCGCCCGAACACGGTTTCAACATAACCCTGCTCCTTGGCCAGCGTTCGCGTGCGTGCCATGTAGTCGGCCACACCCGGATAACGGGCGAAATAGCGCTCGATGTAGTTCTTGGCGGCGTCTCGTTCGATGCCCAGATTGCGGGCCAGGCCGAAGGCGCTCATGCCATAAATCAGGCCGAAGTTGATCACCTTGGCATAACGGCGCTGCTCGCTCGTCACCTGATCGAGCGGCGTGGCGAACACTTCGCCCGCGGTGGCCCGATGCACGTCCAATCCTTGCTCGAAGGCCTTGAGCAGCCCCTCATCCTGGGCGATATGAGCCATGATGCGCAGCTCGATCTGCGAATAGTCGCAGGAAACGATCGAACAATCCGGTGGGGCGATGAAGGCCTCGCGTATCCGCCGCCCTTCGGCCGTGCGAACCGGAATGTTCTGCAGGTTCGGATCGGTGGAGGCCAGGCGTCCGGTCACGGCGGTGGCCTGTGAATAATTGGTGTGCACCCGCCCGGTAACCGGGTTGACCATGCGCGGCAGCTTGTCGGTGTAGGTGCTCTTGAGCTTGGACAGGCTGCGATGCTCGAGCACGATGCGCGGCAGCGGATAGTCTTCGGCAAGCTTGCTCAGTACCTCCTCGTCGGTCGAGGGCTGGCCGCTGGCCGTCTTCTTGACCACCGGCAGGGCCAGTTTGCCGAACAACATCTCGCCCAGTTGTTTGGGCGAGCCCAGATTGAACGGCTGACCCGCCGCCTCATAAGCCTTCTGCTCGATCTCGAGCATGCGCTGACCCAGTTCGCCCGACTGCCGGGTCAGGGCATCCGGGTCGATCATCACGCCGTTGCGTTCGATCCGCTGCAACACCATGAGCGAGGGCATCTCGATGCCGGCATAGACGTGATGCAGGCGTTCGTCCGCAGCGATATCCGGATACATCACCTGATGCAATTGCAGGGTCACATCGGCATCTTCAGCCGCGTAGGGCGTGGCCTGCTCGAGCGCCACGTCGTCGAAGCCGATCTGCCTGGCACCTTTGCCGGCCACATCGGTGAAGGTGATGGTCTGACGTTCCAGGTGGCGACGCGCCAACGAGTCCATGTCGTGATTACGATGGGCTTCCAGCACATAGCTCTGCAGCAAGGTGTCGTGGGCGATACCGGCCAGCCGGATGCCACTATTGGCCATGACGTGGGCATCGTATTTGAGGTTCTGTCCCACCTTGAGCGCACGCGGATCCTCCAGCCAGTCGCGCAACACCGCCAGGACATGGTCCCGGTCAAGCTGGGCGGGTGCGCCCGGATAACGGTGGGCAACCGGGATATAACAGGCCTTGCCGGGCGTGACGGCCAACGACAGGCCCACCAGGGCGGCCTGCATCGGATCCAGCGAGGTGGTCTCGGTATCAAAGGCGACCAGGTCGGCGGCACGGATCAGGGACAGCCAGCGCTGCAGCCCCGCGTCATCGAGGATGCATTCGGCCTCGGTGACCGAGGGCATCCGGCGGGCAATGGCATTGCGTCGGTCGTTGGCGAGCGACGCGGCGTTGGCTACGCCTTCGGTGGCCGGCGCCGCGGATTCACCGCCCGCCTGCACGTCATCGCCAGGCGACTCGCCGCCGGTGCCCGCAACCGCGCCACCATCCTGACGCAGTCGCTCATGCACCTCACGCAACCAGGTCCGAAAGCCTGCCTGCTCGAACAGGGTCGCCAGGGTTGGCAGGTCTTCGTCAATCAGCGCCAGACCCTGGTCAAAATCGGTGAGGCCATCGGGCAGTGCAACCGCCCGGTCGATGGTCACGAGTTGCCGACCGAGCGGCAGAAAGTCGAGGGCGGCGCGCAGGTTCTCGCCGACCTTGCCTTTGATGGCCTGCGCATTGGCGACGATCTGGTCGAGCGACCCATATTCATTGAGCCATTTGACGGCCGTCTTGGGGCCGCACTTGTCCACCCCGGGCACGTTGTCGACCGAATCGCCCACCAATGTCAGATAGTCGACGATGCGCTCGGGCGGCACGCCGAACTTGTCCAGCACCTGGGCGGGGTCCAGGCGTTCGATCGGTCCGTTATCGCGCGTCATGGTGTTAAACAGGGTCACATGCTCATCGACCAACTGGGCCATGTCCTTGTCGCCGGTCGACACCAGGGTGTGCACGCCCAGGGCGGTGGCCCTCGCGGCCAGCGTGCCGATCACATCATCGGCCTCGACACCGCTGACCATGACCAGTGGCCAGCCCATCGCGCGCACGATCTCGTGGATCAGCGGAATCTGCGTGCGCAGGTCGTCGGGCATGGCGGCCCGCGTTGCCTTGTACTGGTCGTACAGGTCGTCCCGGAAGGTGCGTCCTGGGGCATCGAAGATGACCGCACCGTGGCGCGCACCCCCGTTCAATTTGCCGTCGGCGCGCAGACGCCGTAGCATCCCAACCATGCCGTAGATGGCCCCGGTCGGCGCGCCCGAGGGGCTGCGCAGATCCGGTAAGGCATGGAAGGCCCGGTACAGGTAGCTTGACCCATCAACGAGCAGGAGTGTTCTTTCAGTCATGACGAGCAGCAAGAAGGTGCCGCAGTTGCGATCGATTGCGGACCCACGTCGCTCGACCACTCTGAAGGCACGGGAATCGTGGCATATCCTCGGGATTGTCTCAGAGTTTGTCGAGGCCACCGAGAAGCTTGCGTCGGTGCGCCCGGCGGTCACCATTTTCGGTAGCGCGCGCCTGCAACCGGGCTCGGTCTGGTACGAATGGACCGCCTCCCTGGCCCGCTCCCTGTCGGATGCCGGCTTTGCCGTCATCTCGGGCGGTGGTCCGGGCATCATGGAGGCAGCCAACAAGGGGGCCCAGGCCGGCGCCTCACCCTCGGTGGGGCTCAATATCCAGCTGCCCCTGGAAGAAGGCCGCAACGCATTCCAGGATGTGTCGGTCAATTTCCGGCATTTCTTCGCGCGCAAGGTGGCACTGGCCAAGTATGCAAGTGCATTTGTGGCCGTGCCGGGCGGATTCGGTACACTGGACGAGTTGTCCGAAGTGCTGACGCTCATCCAGACCGGCATGGGTCGACGCATTCCGGTGTTTCTGGTTGGTACCGGGTTCTGGTCACCACTGGTCGACTGGTTGCGCGATCAGGTGCTGGCCGAGGGCCTGATCTCGGCCCAGGACCTCGATCTGTTTCAGGTTGTCGATGATCAGGCTGCCGTGGTCGAAGCCATTTTCGACTTCTATCAGAGCCGCGGCTTCGAGACGACCGACACGGAAGACGAATCCCTGCTCTACCTTTGATTGCCACCGCCACCCACCTCCTCTGTTGATTCCATGGCCGTATTCACGCCCGTCTCACGCGACGAGTTGAACCATTTCCTGAAGGACTATCGCCTCGGCGAGGTCAAGGCTATGACCGGCATCGATTCGGGCATAGAAAACACCAACTACTTCGTGGACACCGAGAACGGTGCGTTCGTGCTCACCTTGTTCGAACGTCTGGAACCGGCCCAGCTGCCGTTCTATCTCAACCTGATGCATCACCTGGCCGCCGCCGGCGTGCCCTGCCCCAATCCGGTCCAACGCATTGATGGCGGCAATCTGGGCATGCTCAATGGCAAGCCGGCCGCCCTGGTCACCCGCCTGCCCGGCAGCGCGGTGATGGTGCCCGATGCGGCTCACTGTCGCGCGGTCGGCGTGGCGCTCGCACGCATGCATCTGGCCGCCCTCGACTATCCGGGCACCCAGCCCAATCTGCGCGGTCTGAGTTGGTGGCGTCAGGTGGTTCCCGACCTGCTGCCCCAGGTACCGGTTCGCGCGCGCTCGCTGCTCGAGGAGGAGATGGCAGTCCAGACCACCTTCGCGAGCAGCGCCACCTTCAGTAAACTGCCTCGCAGCGCCGTCCATGCCGACCTGTTCCGCGACAATGTCCTGTTCGTCATGGACAACGGCGCACCCAGGGTGGGTGGGCTCATCGATTTCTACTTTGCCGGCGTCGATACCTGGGTGTTCGACCTGGCGGTCACGGTCAATGACTGGTGCGTTCACGAACGTAATGGCAGCTTCGACCCCGACCGCCTGGTCGCCCTGCTCAGCGCCTACCGCAGCGTGCGACCGCTCAACCGCTTCGAGCAATCCGCCTGGCCGTTCGCCCTGCGCGCGGCCGCGATGCGCTTCTGGGTCTCGCGCCTGCACGACGCCGCCATGCCGCGTCCGGCCGAAATGATCACGCCCAAAGACCCTCGGCAGTACGAGCAGATTCTGATTGCCCGCCGTCAGGACGCGGTAACGGTCGGTCAGGCATTGCTGGCCGACTAGACGGAACCCTGATGCAGATCCTCTCCCGACCGGCCTCGCAGGGTTTTATCTGGCTGACCGACGGCATGCGACTGGTCATCAAGCAGCCGATCGCTCTGTTTGCGATGGTGTTTCTCACCCTCATGGGCATGTCGCTGCCCTCGATCATTCCCGGCATCGGCCCGATCCTGTCGGTGGCGATCCTGCCCGCCCTGTATGTCGGCCTCATGCATGCCATACGCGCGACCGAACTGGGGCAGGCACCCAATCCGGCCATGCTCATCACCGCATTCAAGCCCGAGTCGGGCAATGTCTGGCAGCCACTGCTGATGCTGGGCGCGATCAACGCCGTGCTGACCATCGTCGTGCTCGGCATTGTCTCCATGATCGGCTCACCGGATCTCATGTCGCTCAGCGAAGCCGACCGAGAGGCCGCCGCACTGGAAGATCCGCTGGGTCTGATCACCCCGATGCTGTTGTTCGCCGCGCTCTACACGCCGGTGCAGATGGCCTTCTGGTATGCCCCCTTGTTCGTGGCCTGGCATCGCACGCCGGTGGGTAAGTCGATCTTCTTCAGCATCGTGGCGGTCTGGCGCAACAAATGGGCATTCGCCGCCCTGTTCCTGGGCTGGTTCGGCATCGTGCTGGCCGCGGTCATCGTGCTGCGCCTGTTGGTCGGCGCACTGGGCCTGTCCTCCACGGCCGCATCGATCCTGCTCAGTCCGCTCAGCCTGTTCGGCCTCACGGCCGCCTATTGCAGCTTCTGGGTCAGTTATCGTGACGTGATCCGGTAGCGGCGATGCGCATCGACGCCTTCGACCTGCAACCCGGTCATCGCCTGGCCGGTCGATACGAAGTGATGCGCAGGCTCGGCGCCGGATGGGAAAGTGAGGTGTATCTCGTGCGCGAACTGACCACCGGCATCGAGCGCGCCGCCAAGCTGTTTTTCCCCGAGCGCAACGTCAATAACCGGATTGCCCGGCTCACCGCCCTGAAGCTGCATCAGTTGCGCATGTGCCCGGCCCTGCTGCAATACATCACCCAGGATGTCATTGAGTTTCGCAATACGCCGGTGAGCATGCTGGTCTCGGACTTCGTCGATGGCCAGTTGCTCAAAGAATTCCTGGCCGACCAGCCCGGACGGCGCCTGCCCCGTTTCGAGGCATTGCATGTGCTGTGGTCGCTGGCCTGTGCACTCGAGCCGATCCATGACCGCCACGAATACCATGGCGACCTGCATGACGGCAACATCATCATCGTACGCCGCGGTCTCGGATTCGACATCAAGCTCATCGACATCTTTCACCGGCCCCGTCGGCGCTCGCTCAATATCCAGGACGACGTGGTCGACCTGATCCGGATCTTCTACGATCTGCTGGGCGGACAGCGCACCTACGCGCGCCAGCCCAGGCAGGTCAAGAATATCTGCCGCGGGCTCAAGCGAAGCCTGATCAGCGAACGTTTCCGTCACGCCAGTCAATTGCGGCGGCACCTGGAACGGCTGCCCTGGGATGACGAGTGAGATCGATCTGCACGCCGAACCATCGCGCCGACCGGCCAATCAGCCTCGTCGAGGCGGCTTTCTCATGACCCCGCATGTGCTGCTGAATGCCGACATGGGCGAGCCGATTCAGTTTCGCTGCGGCATGGGCGAGGTGGTCTGGTTCGCCCAGCGCGGGCCGACCAAGGAAAAAAACCAGGACTGCCTGGCCGCGATCGACATCTCGGACGATTGCTGCGTGCTGGCAATCGCCGACGGCGTGGGAGGCGCGCCCAGAGGCGACGAGGCTTCCTGCCTGGCGATTCAAACCCTGACCGAGCGACTGGCCCAGGCGGGGCCTGATGAGGCCTTGCGCACGACCATTCTGGACGCCTTCGAAACCGCCCACGAAAGGATCCGCGACATGAGTGCCGGCGCCGCGAGCACGCTGGTCGTGATGGAGATCAATGGCAATGAACTGCGCAGCTACCATGCCGGCGATTCGGGCTTTCTGATCACCGGACGTGGCGGCCGTCAGAAATTCAAGACCTTGTTCCATTCGCCGGTTTCCTACGCCGAGGAGGCCGGCATGATCACCGAAGCCGAGGCGATGGAGCATCCCGAACGGCACATCGTGACCAGCCTGCTCGGGGTGAGCGGATTGTCGGTCACGATCGGCGAACCCATCCGACTGGCCCGCTTCGACACCCTGATCGCGGCCAGCGATGGCCTGTTCGACAATCTGTCGATCGACGAGATCACCCATGCGGTCCGCATCGGCCGCCCGATGGACGCCATGCAGCGGCTGCGCGGCGAAACCACCCAGCGCATGTCGGGCGTCGAACAGGACAAACCCTTCAAGCCTGACGACCTGAGCCTGCTGATGTTCAGGCTGGCGGCGCCGGGCCGGGCCAGATCAGGCCGCTGACCACCACCGCAAGCGCTCTGATTCAGAGCCGATCGAGCTTGGCGATGGCCAGGGCCAGCCATTTGACGCCAGCCGGTCCGAAATTGACCTGGGCGCGCGCATCCTCGCCACGGCCTTCCAGATCGATGATCACGCCCTCGCCGAACCGCTGGTGTCTCACTGCCATGCCCACGCGCAGACCGGTTCCGTTGTCTGAGCCATAGCCGCTTGCGGGCGTGCGCGCCGGTGCCGGCTCCCGCCAGGCCGAGCGCTGACCCGAGGCCCAGGCGCCGGCACTGGCGCGCGGCGACAGCCATTTGAGCGATTCGGGCGGCAGTTCGTCGAAAAACCGCGAACGCATGCTGTAGCGGGTCTGGCCATGCAACATGCGGGTCTGGGACATCGACAGATACAGGCGCTGACGCGCCCGGGTGATGGCGACATAGGCGAGCCGGCGCTCTTCCTCCAGGCCATCGATCTCACTCACGGAATTTTCGTGTGGAAAGATGCCCTCCTCCAGCCCGGTGATGAATACGGCATCAAACTCCAGGCCCTTGGCCGAATGCACGGTCATGAGTTGCAGCGCATCGCTGCCCGCACTGGCCTGGTTGTCACCCGCCTCCAGTGAGGCATGGCTCAGGAAGCCCTCCAATGGCGTCATGCCCAGCGTGTCGGCCGCCGCCGGCGCATCGGCAGGGCCGGCCACGCCGACATTGGCCGGCGTATGGGCATCGACGCCGGCATCGGCCAGATAGGCGGCCGCCGCATTGACCAGTTCGCGCAGATTCTCGATGCGCTCCTGTCCTTCGCGTTCACTCTCGTAATGGGCGATCAGACCGCTGCGCTCGATCACATGCTCGACCATCCCGGGCAGACCCATGCTCCGGGTTTCCTGCTGCCAGCGTCTCGACCAGGCGCACGAAGCCGGCAATCTTGCTGCCCGGCATGCCGGTGAGCGAGCCACTGGCCGAATGGAGCGAATTGTTCGATCGTGCGGCCAGATCGGCGAGCATCTCGACCGTGCGGGCGCCGATGCCCCGCGCCGGAAAGTTCACCACGCGCATGAACGAGGTGTCGTCATCCGGATTGGCGATCAGGCGCAGATAGGCCAGCGCATGTTTGACCTCCTGGCGCTCGAAGAATCGCAGTCCGCCATAGACACGGTAGGGAATGCGCGCCGAAAACAAGGCATGCTCGATGACCCGGGACTGCGCATTGGATCGATACAACACCGCAATGTCGATGCGACGCATGCCCTCGGCGATCAGGCCCTTGACCTCCTCGAGCAGCCACTGCGCCTCGCGGGTGTCGCTCTCGGCCTCGAATACGCGCACCGGCTCGCCTTCACCGGCATCGGTCCAGAGATCCTTGCCCAGCCGCTTGGCATTGTTGGCGATCAGCGTGTTGGCACTGCGCAGGATATGACCACAGGACCGGTAGTTCTGCTCGAGCTTGATCAGATTGGGCACCCGGAACTCACGCTCGAAGGCCGCCATGTTGCCCACATTGGCGCCGCGAAACGCATAAATGCTCTGGTCATCGTCGCCCACCGCGAACAGACAGGCCGAATCACCGGCGAGCAGCTTGAGCCACTTGTACTGCAGATTGTTGGTGTCCTGGAATTCGTCGACCAGGATATGCCGAAAGCGCAACTGATAGTGCTCGCGCAGCGGCTCATTGCGCGACAGCAGTTCGTAGGCACGCAGCAGCAGTTCGGGGAAATCGACGACGGCCTCGCGCTGGCATTGCGCGTCGTACATCGCATAGAGTTCGACGAAGCGCTGGTTGTAGTCATCGACGATCTCGATGTCGCCTGCGCGCAGACCATCTTCCTTGGCGCCATTGATGAAATATTGCAGATTGCGCGGGGGATATCGCTCGGTATCAACATTGGCCGTTTTGAGCATGCGCTTGATTGCGGCGAGCTGATCCTGGGTATCGAGAATCTGGAACGTGGATGGCAGCGCGGCGTCCTTGTGATGGGCGCGCAGCAGGCGGTTGCACAAGCCGTGAAATGTGCCGATCCACATGCCCCGGGTATTGATGGGCAGCATGGCGCTGATCCGGGTGACCATCTCGCGGGCCGCCTTGTTGGTGAAGGTGACCGCGAGAATCGCCTGCGGACTGACCTGCCCGGTGGAGATGAGCCAGGCGATGCGCGTGGTGAGCACCCGTGTCTTGCCACTGCCCGCACCCGCCAGGATCAGCGCATGCTGGGCCGGCAGGGTGACAGCAGCCAGCTGCGGTTCATTGAGGTTTGCGAGCAGATCAGCCATGGCTGTGATTTTACACAGTGGGCGACCCTCTGCCCGCGCGGGCTCAGTGGGCGCTGTTCATGCCGAACACGCGCACCGCCAGCACGTGGGCGAGCAGCCCGCAGACGATGGCCAGTTCCAGCGACACCGACACGGTCAGCACGAAGGTCACCGCATAACCGAGGGCATCGGCCAGATGCCGCTCGCGCACGGCCCGACCGAAGAATCGGAAATCGAACAGTGTCCAGGCCACCATGACCAGGATGCCCGACACCACCGGATTGGGCATGTAGGCGAACAAGGGCGCAACCAGTGCCAGCAGCACGATCAGCAACACGCCGGCACTGATCGCCGCGAATGGCGTGCGGGCACCGGCCTCCACGTTGATGCCCGACCGGTTGAACGACCCCGAGCTCGGATACGACGAGAAGAAGCTGCCCACCAGATTGGCCAGCCCTTGCGCGGCGATCTCCTGGGTGCCGTTGATCAGGCGACGATTGCGGATCGCCACCGCGCTCGCAATCGACATGGCCTCGGCCAGGGCCAGCAGAGTCAGGATCAGGCTGGGGACGAGCAGGCTGCTCAGCGTGGAGACGCTCAGATCGGGCATGGACAGGGGCGGCAGGGCGCCCGGCAGTACCTGCCCAGCCGGCAGAGCCCATGAAGGCCCGCCGATCCACACCAGTGCCTGGGCGACCAATGAGCCGATGATCACGCCGACCAGCATGTAAGGCACCAAGGCACTGCCCCAGCGTCTGGCCAGCACGCAGGCGAGCACGGTGGCCGTGGCCACGACGGTCGGCGCGGCCCGGATCTCGCCCATGCTGGACAGGCCACGGCTCAGGGTCTGCACGACCGACAGGCCGCGCGGCCAGTCAAATCCGAAGTAGCTGCGCACCTGACTGTTGACGATCAGGATGGCCGCACCCGTGGTGAAGCCCACGATCACGCTGTGCGGGATCCGGTTCACGAACCGCCCAAGACCCGTGAGCGCCACCAGCAATTGAAAGATGCCCACCATGAAGGTCAGGGTCAGCGCCAGGCGCACGTAGTCGGCGGAACCGGCCTGGGCGAGTGGCGCGAGCAAGGCCAGCACGGTTAGCGAAATCGCATTGGCCGGGCCGGAGACCATCTGCCGGCTGGAGCCGAACAGGGCGGCGACGATGCACGGCACCATCGCGGTATAGAGTCCGTATTGCGGCGGCAGGCCGGCCAGCGTGGCAAAGGCCACGCCCTGGGGCAACACCACCACCGCGCCGGTCAGGCCGGCCAGCAGATCGGCCCGCAACACGCCAGGCTGGCCCAGCTCGCGAACCCAGTCCATCGGCAGGAGCAGGCGTCGGGGCGCCGGCTCCCGGGCGGGCGTCGTCAAACCCTTGCCTCACCGTGATACAGGCGCACCACATGCCGAGCCTGGGCGAAGAACAACCATCGCTCGACACCCAGGCCGATCAGGCAGGACAGCGCCGCGAGCGCAGCACCCGCGGGCCAGACGAGCAGGATGATCGCGGGCACGATAAAGGCCAGCACCGCGACGGCCAGCCGCAGGCGGGCTGCCCGCAACGCTGGCAGCTTGAAGCCAAACTCGCGCATCAGGAAATTCGGATGGGTATGACCGATGTCGAGCAGCCGCGGACTGCGCTGGCCCACGCGCAAGGCATCGGCGATTCCCGGCCCGCCGGCTTGGGCAAAGCGCCGGTAATACAGCCATTTGACCACTGCCGCGATCACCAGCACCACCAGGGCGAACCAGCGCAGCACGAGCTGACCGGCGTCCGGAATCATCGCGATCAGGATCAGCGCACCTAGAAGCAGACCGAACAGGGGATAGGCCGCAATGGTCTGCCAGTTGTGCCATTGCGGAATCGTCTTCAGACAGGCGTAGATCATCGCCGTACAAACGAGCACGCTCAAGGCCAGGGCCATCACGAGCACGCCCAGCAGGTGTTGCAGGGCAACCGGCCCGTACAACAGACTCAGGGCATAGAGCCCGCCGACCGCATACAGGGCCACCGCGAACACGCCTTCCCGGGAAAGCCAGGAGGTGCGAAAGCGGCTGAATGCCCGCCAGGCGTTTTTCGGATTGGCCAGGTGCAGGGTCGACGAGATCAGGCCGGCGGTCAGCAGCAGCACCGCGATCAGCGCGGCGAGCCACCACTGCATGCTCGGCGGGGCATCGTGCGCCAGCCGCGACAAGGCCAACCAGATGATCAGCCCCAGGCCGGCGCCAGACGACACGGTGAACAGAATGACGGACAGGGCAGGTTTCATAGCGGGATCAGCTTGTTGACCAGCGTGGCCAGGCGGCCACCGAGTGAACCGGTTGGCACGCTCGCGGCCTTCGTCGTATCGATGGTCGGCACCTCGCGCGGCGCCAGATAGTGGTTGAGCGGCCGATACCCGAGCTCATCGAGCATGCCGATGCGCTCCCGATGGCGTGCATGCACCGACACCACCGATTCCGGATCGTCATAGTCGCCGAACAGGCGGGCGTGCGCCGGACAGGCCAGCACGCAGGCCGGCTGACGCTCCGACTCGGGCAGCTTCTGATCGTAGATGCGATCCACGCACAAGGTGCACTTGCGCATCACGCCGGCGTCCTCGTCGAGTTCACGGGCGCCGTACGGACAGGCCCAGGCGCAGTAGTTGCAGCCCATGCATTTTTCGGGGTCCACCAGCACGATGCCGTCCTCGGCACGCTTGTAAGAAGCGCCGGTCGGACACACGGTCACACAATCGGCCTGCTCACAATGCATGCAGGACATCGGCACGTTGAGTGTCTTGGACAGATTCCAGGGGCCGCCCTGGGCGGGCGCCTGCTTCATGGCGGCAGTGCTCGTGGCGGCCGGCGCATCAAGCGGCGGCGTCGCGCCACCGGACAATTCATATTGCCGGATCCGGTTGAACCAGACGCCGGACGGCGCCTTGCCATGGGGATCGTAGTCGGGCGCGCCGCCCGCCATCGCCGAGGCGCCGTTCCATTCCTTGCAGGCCACCGCGCAGGCGTGACAGCCCACGCAGGTGTCGGTATCGATCAGCAGTCCGAGTCTCAACAGTGCTTCTCCAGGTTGGATCGGCGTCGCGACAGACGCGATCGCCGGGGCCAACATCGAATCAATTCATGGGTGCCCGGTCGGGCCTGGCGTGCTAACGCTCCAGCCTTGGCCAGACGCCGGTCTCGCCCGGGGCGGCCTTGGTGATTCTGCACCTTCAGGTCGTACCAGGCCGCCTGGCCCGTGATCGGATCCGAATTGGTGATGGACCGATCGCCCACGCTGTTCGGCAGGCTCTCGACTGATCAGATGATTGAGCAGAAAACCATGGGTTGCTTCACTCGCATTCGGCGTCAGGCCCCAGGCACCCGACATCTTGCCAATCGCATTCCATGTCCAGACCGTGTTGGCCTGAACGCCCTGCATCGTGCGCAACTGGCAGCGGATCCGGCCGTTGTGCGATTCGACCCAGACCCAGTCGTCATCGACCAGACCGAGTGATGCCGCCGATCGATCATTCATGTACAGGAAATTCTGTCCCAGGATCTGCCTCAACCAGGCGTTCTGCGAATCCCAGGAGTGATACATGACCATCGGGCGCTGGGTAATTGCATGAAAGTCGTAACCCTTGGCATCGTCGCCCAGAGCGGCCGTCTCGAGCGGGCCATACCAGAGCGGCAGTGGATCGAAATACTCGGCCAGGCGCTGCCGATCGATATCGGCGGGGGGCTGCGGACCATCGTAGAGTCCCATGCCGGCCAGGCGGAACTTCTGCAGGGGCTCGGAGTAGATCTGCATCACGATCGGCGCGGGCGAGCCGATGAAGCCGCACTCGGCCGCCTTCTCCAGATACGCCTTGTTCATCCCGCGGTTGAACTGCATGTGCTCGGGCCAGTGCCAGGCGAAGAAACTCTTGTGTCGATGTAGGCCTGCCACTGATCGGGATTCGGCCGCGCCCGTCAGGTGATCGGCTGCCATCCGCGCCGCGAAATCCGGCCAGAAAACCGATGCCGGGCGATCGCTCGTAGCGAACGATGAAATCCTGATACCCGTCGTAAGCGCGGCTGCGCCTTGTTCGTCGACGAAAGCCGGAAAACCCAGTCGCCCGGCCAGGTCGACCAGCACCTCCTGCCAGGGCCGCACATCGCGATCCGGCGTGCAGACCGGATGACGAATCGCGTCGGCCACCGTGTCGGGCTCGGAGATCGGGCGATCGAGCAGCGAGATCGCGTCGTAGCGCTCGAGGTACGTGGTGTCGGGCAACACCAGGTCGGCGAAGCGCACGGTCTCGGAATCGAACGCGTCGGCGACCACGAGAACGGAATGCGGTAGCTCGCCGGCTTCGTCGCGCGCGCTCAGCATGTCCTGCGTCTGCGCGGTGTTCATCGACGAGTTCCACGCCATGTTCGCCATGAACAGCATCAGCGTGTCGATCGGATACGGATCGCCCTCGACCGCGTTGTGAATCACCATGTGCATCATGCCGTGCGAGGCGATCGGGCTTTCCCACGAATACGCCTTGTCCAGGCGCAGCGGCCTGGCCGTCCGCGTCGATGGCGAGTTCCTCGGGCCGGGTCGGAAAACCGAGCGGCGTGTTTGCGCAGCGCGCGTGTTCGGCGCATCGATCACCGACGGCATCGTTCTCGGGCAACTGCGGCGGTGGCATCGGGCGCGGAAACGGCGCTTTCGAGCGGAAGTTGCCGGGGCCGTCGAGCGCGCCGAGCAGCATCTGGATCAGGTGCAGCGCGCGACAGGTCTGAAAGCCGTTGGAGTGCGCGGACATACCGCGCATCGCGTACATCGCCACCGGACGGCCGATCGTCTTTGTCGTGCCGGTTGCCCCAGACGTCGGTCCAGGCGAATCGGCAGTTCGATGGTCTGCTCGAACGCGACCGTCGCCATTTCGAGTGCCAGGCGTTCGATCTGCGCGGCGGGCACGCCGCAGCGTTCGGCCACTGACGCCGGCGCGTATTCGCGATCGAGATAACGCTCGGCCAGCAGCGACATCACGGTGCGCACGGTGCTGCCCGTTCGTAGCGCCCGGCCAGATCGAAACGACCGAACAGCGCCGGCTGCACGCCCTTGCCCATGCGCCGCGGGCTGAGCCGCTGGTCTGGTCCAACACCAGCGGGCTGCCCTCGGCGTTGCGCAGAAACAGGCCGTCGCTGCGCGGTGCCCGGCGCGTCGATCACGAGCCAGGGCGCGTTGGTGTTGCGCACCAGGAATTCCCAGTCGAACAACTCGCGCTCGAGCAGCACGTGCACGATGGCCAGCGCGAGCAAGCCGTCGGTGCCGGGGCGAATCGGCACCCACTCGTCGGCAATGGCCGAATAGCCGGTGCGCACCGGATTCACCGAGACGAACTTCGCGCCGCGGCGTTTGAGTTTGTCGAGGCCGATCTTGATCGGATTGCTGGAGTGATCTTCGGCGACGCCCCACAGGATGAAGTAGCGGGCGCGATCCCAGTCGGGCGCGCCGAACTCCCAGAACGAGTAGCCGATCGAGTACAGGCCGGCGGCGGCCATGTTCACCGAGCAGAATCCTCCGTGCGCCGCCCAGTTGGGCGTGCCGAACTGCTGCGCCCAGAGGCCGGTGAGCGCCTGCATCTGGTCGCGCCCGGTAAAGAACGCCAGCTTCTTCGGATCGGTCTTGCGGATGCGGTCGCAGGCGCGCGGTCAGCTCGCCAGCGCCTCGTCCCACGTGATCGGCTCGAAGACGCCCGACCGCGTTCGGTGCCGGGCCGTCGGCGCATCGGTTGCTGCAGCTTGCCCGGCGAGTACTGCTTCATGATGCCCGCACTGCCCTTGGCGCAGAGCACGCCTTGGTTCACCGGATGCTCGGCCGTGCCCTGGATGAAGCGGACCTTGTCGTCCTGGATCGTGACCTTGATGCCGCAGCGGCAGGCGCACATGTAGCAGGTCGTGTGCTCGATGCGCTCCTGAGCGCGATTCTCGAAGCGGATGGGCTGGGTGGCGGCGGCGACGGTGGGCGTTTTCATGGCGTGATGATAGAAGAATCCCTTCATCGGCAAAACAGAGTAATACTCGGGGTCTATATAAGGAAAGCTGATATGAAAACCTCCGCCGATCCCGGGCCTGGCCGCGCGCGCCGCGAACCGGCAGCCCAACGCTTCACGCTGCGCCAGATCGAGGCCTTTGCGGCCACTGCCCGCTTTGGCAGCGTCTCGGCCGCGGCGCAACGCCTGTCGCGCACCCAGTCGGCGGTGAGCATGGCCCTGGCCGACCTGGAAACCGCCCTGGCCATCCGACTGTTCGAGCGACGCGGCCGCCGTCTGGTCCAGACCGATGCGGCGCGGCGGCTGCTGCCAAGGGCGATCGAACTGGTCGATCGTGCCCAGGAGATCGGCCAGATCGTCGCCACCGACGGCCAGGAACGGGCCAGCCTGGCCCTGGGTGCCTCGCGCACCATCGGTCCGTTTGTGATGCCCGCGCTGATCCGCGCCGCGCGCCGCGACACGCCCGGCCTGCGGGTTCGGCTGAGCGTGGCCAATAGCGAAGATCTGCTGGGTCAGCTTCTCGCAGTTCACCCTGGACTGCGCCTTCGTCGAAGGCGACATGGTCAATCCCGACCTGACCCGCGAGCCCTGGATGAGCGACCGGGTCTGCCTGTTCGCCCGTGCCGAGCATCCGGTGTTCCGCCAGTCCGGCCGACTGGCGACCCGGTTGGCGCAGTGGGAGTGGGTGCTGCGCGAGCCCGGTTCGGGCACCCGGGAAATCTTCCTGCGCGCGATGAGCGACATCCTGGCCGCTTCGCCGACGATCGCCGCCGAGGTCAATGAAGTGGATACCCAGAAACGACTGGTGCGTGAGAGCGACTGGCTCAGCAGCATCGGCCGGCGCGCCCTCGCCGCCGAGCCACTCGATGAAGGTCTGCGCGAAATACCGCTGCCGCGCGCGCTCAACCGGGCGCTGACCCGCCGCTTCTGGATCGTGCGCCATCCCGACCGGTTTCAATCCGAGGCTTTGTCCGCGCTGATCGAAGCCGCCCGGTTGATGGACAAATCCGCCGGCTGACCGTCTGTCGTGCGCCCTGAGCCGCTCAGTCGGTCGGCGCTGGGTAATGTGCGCAAAGCCCGTGACTATTCGCCTCGTTGCAGATCACGACGGGCCGTCGCGTCATACCGGTCCAGCGCGCCGTCGGCGCGTCGTGTGAAGCCACCAACAGTGACAACGATCGTCCCGGCCAGGGTCTGTACGCCGAGGGCGCATGAACAGATCATCGACCACCTGTACGACGCCGGGCGCCGCGCTCGCCCCCCGGCCGTTGCTGCGCAGGCTGGCGTCCTTGAGCCTGATTCTGGCCGTGTCCGCCTGCGGCGGCTCGGGTGGCGGCTCAGGTCCGGACGCTCAGTCGGCCAACCCAGGCTTCAGCACCGATGGGTCGGGTCGGGAAATTGCCCTCGATGCCAATGGTCTGCCGACCAGTGAGCCCTACGTGGCCAGCGGTCAGGACCAGCCCACCACGACGAAGGACGCCTCACGCCTGTTGCAGCAGGCCAGCTTCGGTCCCAGCGCCGACGCGATCGATACGGTGGCCCGCCAGGGCGTCGTCAAATACCTGGCCGGGCAGTTCAATGAAGCGCCCAGCCGCTACACCTACACCCTGCCCGCCAATCAGTATCGGGCGCAGGTGCATAGCGACGCCCGGCAGAATTTCTGCGTGGAGCGCGGCTTTGCCAGTCAGGACGACTGCTGGCGAGACTGGTTCTCATCGGTTCCGGTCGAATGGGATTTCTACCGGCAGGCGGTCCACGGCCATGACCAGCTGCGCCAGCGGGTCGCCTTCACCCTGGGACAGATCTTCGTTGCCTCGGGCAAGGAACTCGAGGGCACCTATGCCTTCGCCGAATACCACCAGATGTTGCGCGACAACGCCTTCGGCAACTTCCGCAGCCTGCTCGAACGCGTGACGCTGTCGCCGTTCATGGGCACGTATCTGAACATGGTGGACAACGACGGTAGTGCGCCCAATGAAAACTACGCGCGCGAGTTGCTGCAGCTGTTTTCGCTGGGCACCTGCCTGATCGACACCGACGGCCGGCTCACCGGTGGTCGATGCGTGCCTGCCTATGACAATGACATCGTTCGCAACTATGCCTACGCCCTGAGCGGCTGGACCTATCCGGTGGGCGGCAAAAACCCCTGGTGCAGCGGCTGCAATGACTGGCGCAATCCGCCCTACATGCGCGGCGACATGGTCGCCGTGCAGGCTCGGCACGACAACCAGGCCCGCCCCCTGCTTTCGGGCGTCACCGCCCCGGCCGGTCGAAGTGCCCGTCAGGGACTGGACGCCGTGCTCGATTCGATCATGGCCCATCCGAATCTCGCGCCCTTCATATCGCGCCAGTTCATCCAGTTTCTGGTCACCAGCAATCCGTCGCCGGCCTATGTCGGGCGAGTGGCGGCGGCCTTCAACAGCGGTCGGCATGGCGACTTCGGCAGTGGCACGAAGGGCGACATGCGGGCGATGATCGCCGCAGTGCTGATGGATGGCGAGGCACGCGATCCGGCCGCCGCGCAGGCACCCGCATTCGGCAAGCTGCGTGAACCAGTGCTGTTTGTCACGGGTGCGATCCGCGCCCTCGATGGACGCACCGACGGCGTGCCACTGAGCAGTTATCAGTGGGGCCGCCTGCTGGGTCAACCGGTCTTTAATGCGCCCAGCGTATTCAACTTCTATCCGCCCGACTATCCCCTGCCCGGCTCCGATCTGGTCGCCCCGCAGTTCGGCATCGAAAACACCAACACCACGCTGGCGCGCATCAACTTCGCCAACACCCTGGTCTACTGGTGGTACAACGCCGGCAAAGGGCTGGCCGCGAGCGGCTACACCGCGAACACCACGGGTTCGCAAGTGTTGTTCGAACGCTTCGAAACACTGATCCGGGACGCGCAGAAAGACTCGGTGAAGGCCGCGGACGCGCTGAACCAGTTGTTGCTCGACGGTCGCATGACGGCGGGCGAGCTGGCCATGGTGGTGGAGGCGATGAATGTCTGGACACCACAGGACACCTGGCTCACCACCGCCGAGCGCAATTCGTCCTGGCAGCGCGAACGGGTCAAGACCGCAGCCTATCTGATGCTCTCCTCACCCCATTATCAGATCCAGCGCTGAGCGCCGGCCTGATCGATTTCCGGAGCCCGACATGCGTTCAATCAGCCGTCGCCGATTCCTGCAACAGGCGCTTGCCGCAAGCGGCTATGCCGGTGCCTCACTGCCTGTCCCGGGATTGGCGGGTGCCTCGATGGGTTCGTCCGTGCTGGGCATTGCCGGGGTGGCCGGACTGGCGGCCGGTGCGAGTCTGACCGGCACGGCAGCCCAAGCCGCCACAGGAGACTACCGCGCGCTCGTGTGCGTGTTTCTGTACGGCGGCAATGACGGACACAACATGCTGCCACCGGTGGCCGCCAGCGCCTACGGCCGCTATGCGCAGGTGCGTGGCGCGCTGGCGATTCCGGCCGCCAGCATCGTTGCGCTCGATGCGGATATCGGCCTGCATCCGGCAATGGCACCGATGGCCGACATCTGGCAGGAAGGCCGTCTCGCCGTGGTCAACAACGTGGGGCCCTTGAGTCGACCGACCACTCGCGAAGACTACTTCGCCTGGAAGGAGAGCAGCGACAACTCGCTGGTACCAGACAGTTTGTTTTCCCACGAAGACCAGCAATACCTGTGGGAGAACGCCACCTCGGATGCCATGGTGCGCACGGGCTGGGGCGGCCGCCTGATGGAGGCGGTGAGCAGCGGCGCGCCGGTGTATTCGTTCGGTGGCAATTCGCGTTTTGGTACCGGCACGCGGATCAATGAAATGGTCCTGCCGCATCCGGGCACGAGCCTGGGCCTGCAGGGCTTTTACCCGGACCGGTTTTCCGATGCCCGAATGAACGCCCTGATGGCTCTGGTCGCTGCCGGCAGCGAGAATCGACTGCATGCCGCCCTGACCGACTCGCAACAACGGGCCTTCGAGGCGAGCAGCCGGCTGGGACCGATGCTCGAGCAAGGACCGAAAAATGGCGCCGACCCGGCCAATCCTGAAATCGCCAGCGCCTTTGGCAATCTGAGTGGCGAGATGGCCAATCCCCTGGCCCGTCAGCTGTATCAGGTGGCCAAGATGATCAAGAACCGGGCGATCGCCGGCAGCAGCCGGCAGGTCTTCGTCGTGCAACTCGGCGGATTCGATCATCATGCGAATCAACTGAGTCAGCATGCGGGTCTGCTGGCCAATCTGGGCAGTTCGCTGGCCGCATTCGACCGCGCGCTGACCGCCATGGGTATGAATGAATCGGTCACCACCTTCACCCAGTCCGATTTCGGCCGCACGCTCAAGCCCAACAAAAGCGCCGGCACCGATCATGCCTGGGGCAATATGCAACTCGTGATGGGTGGTTCGGTCCGGGGTGGACGGCAATATGGGGTTTATCCGTCGCTCGAACTGGGCGGGCCGGACGACGCCGGGCGCCAGAGCTGGGAGCACCAGGGTCGTTGGATTCCAGGCATCTCGGTGGATCAGTATGCAGCCACGCTGGTGCAGTGGTTCGCGCCGCAGTCCGGCGCCACGCTGGCGCGGATTCTGCCCAACCTGTCGCGGTTTCCGATCGCCGATCTCGGATTCATGGCCTGATCCGGCATCGGCGCTGCGCTCCTCCTGACCCCCGTGAGACTGCGCCCACCCAAGCGGATGACCGTGACCAGACAGTGCCATGCGTGCCGCCCTGCTTAGCGCACCAGCCACCCCGGTCGGGACAATCGTTATCCCCTAAACACGGCTAGAATCGACCCATGGCCGATTCTGACAACTGGGCGTTTCCCGAAGCGATGCGTTCGCGCGCTGACGAGGTCGCGTTTGACCTCGCCGCAGTGATCGACGCGGTCGTGACGGTGCGCGCCGTCATCCCCGATGATGCGTTTACCGCCGAAACACTGGGCACCGAGCGAATCGGCAACGGTGTGGTCATCGGACAGGACGGTATCGTCCTGACCATGGGCTATCTGATCACCGAAGCCAGCCATATCTGGTTGACCACCAACCGCGGTGGTGTCGTACCCGGCTATCCCATCGGCTACGACCAGGAAACCGGATTCGGCCTGGTCAAGGCGCTGGGCACCCTGGATACGCCCGTTCTGGCCCGGGGTAGTGCGGCCGCATGCCGGGCCGGTGACCAGGTTCATGTCGTGAGTCATGGGGGCCAGGGGCATGCCCTGAGTACCCGCATCACCACCAAGCACGAGTTCGCCGGCTACTGGGAATACCTGCTGGATGAAGCGATCTTCACCTCACCGGCCCATCCGCAATGGGGCGGCGCCGCCGTGGTCGACAATAGCGGCAAGCTGATCGGCATCGGTTCGTTGCTGGTTCAGGAAAGCAGCGACGATGACGACGAAGCAACGCAGGCCAACATGGTCGTGCCCATCGACCTGCTCGAACCGGTGCTCGACGATATGCTGCGTTTGGGCCGTCCCAATCGTGATCCGCGGCCCTGGCTGGGCCTGTATCCCGTGGAGGCCGAGCGCCACCTCGCGGTGGGCGGCCTGGCGGCCAATGGTCCGGCCGCCCAGGCGGGCCTGGAGCCTGGCGATCTGATCCTGGCCGTCGGTTCCCAGCGGGTGGACTCGCTCGCCTGGTTTTTCCGCGAGGTCTGGCAGCATGGGCCTGCCGGCACGGTCATTCCGCTCACGATCGCCCACGACGGCGATGTGATCAAGGTCGATATCCGCTCGGCCGATCGAAACGATTTCCTCAAGAAGCCGTCGCTTCACTGAGGGCGCCCATCACAGGCTCAGTTGATCGCCTGCAGCAACCCGGCTTTCTCGAGCGTGCGGGCGGCTCGATTGATGCGATCGAACGACATCCCCGCACGATTGGCGATGTCAAGCAGCGAATGGCTGCGGTCCGACATGGTCAACACCCACAGCATCGCGTCCTGATCCTCTTGCGACTGACCGGTCTGCGACGGCACCTGAACACCGCGCCGACTCAGATTGGGTTCACCATTGGGCGAAAGATTCAGGAAGCGCCGATTGGCCTGCAAGGTGGCGACGGTGGCCAGACACAGATCCAATGATTCCTGCAAGGCGGCCGCACTAATGAAGGACAGATCGTCGGCGCTGGTCTGATGTTCCGGATACGTGCCACGCCGTGAACGCATCAGGCTGCCCACCGGCGCACGAACGCCCGGGCTGTTGAACTGCCGCTCATCCCCACCCGTCGGGCTGAAGGGCATCACCCGGCCGGTATATGCGCCGGGCGCGGACATCAGATGCGCCATCACTCGGTCGATCTCGGCCGTACCCTGGTAAGTCTGCATGTAGTGAAAGGGTGCGCCGTCACCCAGGCTGCACAACACCAGACCATGCGAGATACAGTTGGCCTCCTCGCGTCGCGTGGCCAGCCAGGCAATCGCACCGATCGTGGCCGGCACGAAGATCACCCGCACGCCGAAGCGCCCCCGGCGACCAGCCAGGGCCCGGATCAGACCGGCAGCAACCACCATCCCGGACACATTGTCATTGGCCAGCGAGGGATGGCTGATATGTGTGCAGATGAGGATATCGCGATCAGTCTCGCCGGGCAGATACACCTCGCCGAAGGTCAGGCTGCCCCCGGCCAGCGTCGCCTCGATCACCGCGCGATAGGTGCCCGGTACCAGCCGTTCGCGTTGACGATGACTCAGACAGAAGCCCCAGTCGCGTTGGCCATGAGCCGAGCGGAAGGGAATCCAGTCGGGTCGATCCGGCAGCGAATGCAGATGGGGCTGCAACTGCTCGAGCGTGAGCGTGCGATCGACTGGCTCGCTGTAATCCACGACATGCAGATTGTGCGCGGCCAGATCGATGATGCGTTCACCATCCGGCCCCTCCAGCCAGGCCGCCCGAAGATTCCATTCGTCCGGAATCCGCCAGTCGAACACCGCCTGGCCGGTGGGCAGTTCGATCACCTGCAGGCCGGCAACATCGGCAAAGGTTTCCTTAAGCACATACAGCGAGCGACGCACGCCGGTGCCGGTCAGGCTGCGCGCGATCGGATACAGCCGACGCGCCAGATCCATCATGCTCCCATCGGGCAGACCGGGCATCGGAGTGGAGGAGATGCGTTCGGTAGTCATTGTCCGGATTCTCTACACGTTCGATGCCATCGAACCACCGGTCGGGAGCGGACCGCCGATCGCACCCCTGCGACATGTTCGGACATCGGGTGCCCACAATGTAACCGTGCGGTTACTGAATTGCACACCAATGTTTGAAATTGGTTGAAATCGTCGGTTCGACCCGACACCTCGTTGACGTCAACCGCGCAGGCGGGAGGCATCACGCGGCGAACCGGCCGGACGGTCGGATTGATCTGCAGGACGGAATCGAAAGCCGGCCAATACCCCGGTATTCTGTCGATCAGATCGCAGCAACTCCTTCTCCTGGCAAATCACACCGATGTCCAAACTCGCTCCCCTGCGGCGCCTGGCTGCGCCGTTGTTGCTCTGTCTCGGCCTGCAACCGGCACTGGCTGACCCGACGACTCCGATCCGAACCGACCCGCGCGGCACAGCCATGCAGGTCGATGCCAGCGCTGGCCAGACGGCCGTCACCGCATCGCCCGGCAGCGGCAGCGGCGCGGCAGCGGCGGACACCGGACATGCAATCAAACGCCTGCTTGAATTGCAGCAGCAGATTGCCGAGCGCGAACGGGAAGCCAGTGACCTGCGTCAGGAGGCGCGCCGACTGGGCGCCGATGCCACCGACCCCGAGATGCAGAAGCGGCTCACCGAACTGCCCAAGCAGGTTCAGAAGCTGCGTGAGTCATTCGAACAGATCGCGGTGAGCGGGCTGGACCTGAGCATTCTGGAGCCCGAGCCCGCCAAGGAATATCAATGGCAGAGTGAACTGCTGGAAATCGTGCGCCCGGTCATCGGCGGACTCAAGGAGCTCACCGAAAAACCTCGCCGCATCGAGTTCCTGCGTCAGGAGATCGAGCGCACCAAACGCCAGACCGTGGTCATTCATGATGCCGTGCAGGCACTGAAACGCTTGCGCGAATCCGACCCGCCCAGGACTGTCGCGCGCAGCCTGGACGACTTGCAGGCCGCGTGGGAGCAGCGCCGTAGCGAAACCCAGAGCAACCTCGAAGTGCTGGAGTTCAAACTGGCCACCTTGCAGGGTCAGAACAGTTCGAACTGGGACGAGGCCGTTCTGGCGCTCAAGGGCTTTGTCGGCGGTCGCGGGACCACGATGGTTCTGGCGATCACCGCCGGCCTGACCATCTGGTTATCGATCGGCATGTTGATCAGGCTGGTGATGCGTTTGTCGCGCGGCACCGATTCGCGACGAAATCGCAAACGAGATCGTGCCTTGCTCTACCTGAGCCGGCTGGCTCGCGTGATGTTGGTCATCATGGCCACCCTGGTGGTGTTCTACCTGCGCAGCGATGTCTTGCTGCTCGCCTTGTCGATCGTGGCTCTGGTGTTCCTGGGCGCCGGGCTGCGCCAGGCCGTGCCACGATATATCGCAGAGATCTACATTCTGCTGGATATCGGTCCGGTGCGCGAAGGCGAGCGCATCATCCACGGCGGCATCCCGATGCAGATTCGCAGCATTCAGGCCTTCGCAAAGCTGACCAACCCCGAACTTGACGGCATGATCCGCCTGCCGCTTCATTCGCTGACCGAGCTGGTCTCGCGCCCGCCCGGCTGCCAGGAGGAGTCCTGGTTCCCGACCCGACCAGGCGAAACGGTGCAGTTTGCCGACGCGCGGCTGGCCGAGGTGATCAGCCAGAGCGTCGATACGGTGCAATTGCGCATGCGTGGATCACTGGTGAGCATGACTACCCGCGATTTCCTGGCGGCAAATCCGCTCAATCTGTCGCGCGACGGTTTTCTGGTCATCGCCAACTTCGGCCTGGATTATCGACATCAGGCGATCTGTCTGGATGTCGTTCCCAGCATGATGCGCGAGGCATTGCGCGATGCGATTGCCGTCGCCGACTTCGGCGAGCACTGCCGTGATGTGATTGTCGAATTCAGCGCAGCCGGTGCCAATTCGCTGGACTACCTGATCCTGCTGCCATTCGCGGGCAGCGGTGCCCAGGCCTTCCATGCGGCGCAGCGTCTGATTCAACGCACCCTGGTTGCCCTGTGCAATGAACAGGGCTGGGTGATTCCGTTCGGCCAACTGACGATCCATCAAGGCGAGGGCTTTGGCCGGCTGCAGGCGCCGCAGCGGCCGGCACGCGCCGTCGTCGAAGGCCTGCCCCAGATCGGCGGACTATCAGGTGAGGCCAGGTCGCCGGCCGAACGGATGGCGGTGCCCGGCTGACGCGGGCGCCGGTAGGCTCAACGCCCGATCCGGCGCAGCAAGGATCCACCAGCCGGTTCGCGCGCCCATTGTCCCGGGGCGAGCTGACCGAGCCCGGTGGGGCCGATGCGGACCCGAATCAGGCGCAGCGTTGGAAATCCCACGGCGGCGGTCATGCGCCGGATCTGCCGGTTTCGGCCTTCCGTGATGGTCAGCTCCAACCAGCTCGTGGGCAGGGCTCGACGATATCGCACCGGAGGGTCGCGCGGCCAGAGCCATCCGGGTTCGGCAATCGCACGGACCTTGGCCGGCCGGGTCGGCCCATCACTCAGGACCACGCCCCTGGCCAGGGCTGACAGCGCCGCCTCATCGATCTGACCATCAACCTGTACGCAGTAGGTCTTGGGCAGTTCATGGCGGGGATTGGTGATCCGGCTCTGCAGTGCGCCATCATTGGTCAACAACAGCAGACCTTCGCTGTCACGGTCCAGCCGTCCGGCCGGATACACATCGGGGGTGTCGATGTAGCCGGCCAGCGTGACGGACGGATCAGCACCCGTGAACTGGCAGAGAACGCCATAGGGCTTGTTGAACAGCAACAGGGTGGAGGCGGCGGCCCCGGGTTCGACGGGGCGGGCAGGCGGATGGCGGCGGGGGGTGGGCATCACGCGAGTGTAACCGCGTGCTCGCGCTCAGAGGGTGTTCAGGCGAGCCGCCTCATCGAACACCGTCGGCGTGAAGGCCGCCAGCGATCCGTTGTCAACCGGCGAATCCGGATTGACCGAAGGCGGCACGTGAATCAATGCGACGGACGGTTCATCCAGCCCGGCGATGGTGTCGGGCTGCAGCGCCAGCAGATCGTCCGCAAACAACATGCCCGGCGATCCGCCCGATGACTGGCTGAGCGCGTCATCATCTTCGGGCAGATTGACCGTCACGGTACGCGTAGCGCTGGTGCTCTGATTGCCGGCCGCATCGACAGCGACCACCGTGATGACACTGCTGCCGTTGGCCACCGGCACCTGGCCGAATGTCACGGCCCAGTCGCCGTCGTCATCGGCGGTGGTGCTCAGGGTCTGATTGCCCCATCGCACCTCGATTGCCGTACCGGCCTGCGCCTCGCCGGTGACCGCGACGCCCTCATCGGCCTCGTCACCACTCACGCGGTTGTTGCCCGCCACCGTATCGATGCTCGGGCGCGAGGGCGCACGCGTGTCGATGACGAAGCTCAAGTCGTCGTCGACACCGACCACTACCGCACCGCTGGTATCGACCACGCGAACCGTGACGGTATAGGGACCATCGGCCAGCCGGCCATCATTGAACTGCCAGTTCTGACCCTCGACACTCGCCTGGCCGATCAGGGTGCCATTACGAAACACCTGCACCGACTCGCCAGCCGCCAATGGCTGGCCGAGCGTTCCGATCAGCGTGGGCGACGAATCGTTGGTGATGACGCCATCGCCAAACTGACCGACGAGTCGGGGCTGGTCATCAACCAGGCCGGTGATGGCAATCGACTGCGCGCCAGCAACAACAACCGGTGCCGACGTCGGTGCACTTCGATTGCCGAAACTGTCGGTGGCGATCACGTCGATCGTCGCATCAGCGACGCCGGCTGCTGCACCAGGCGCGATCGGCAGTTCGAAGCGACCCGACGCACCGGTCTGAGCACTCACGCTCAGTTCGCCCCACCGCAGGGTGATCGTCGTGCCCGCTGGCGCCGACCCGCTCACCACGAATCCCGCGGCAATCTCATCCGGGCTGATCCGTCCATCGCCGGTCACTGCATCGACGGTGGGCTGCGCGGGCGCGATCGCATCGACGGCCAGCGAAAAACCATTGCCCGTCACCGATGCGCTGCCCGATGCATCGACGATCTGCGCCGTCCAGGTGTAGCGACCCTCGCCCAGACCCTGATCCGTGAATGTCCACTCGGTGCCGTTCACGACCGCCTGGCCGACGACCACGCCGTCACGCAAAACCTGCACGGTCTGCCCGGCGTTCAGCGGTACATCGATGCGCCCGCTCAAGGTGGGACTGTCGTCGTTGGTGCGGGCGCCATCGGCGAGCGCTCCTGGCCCGATCTGGAAGCCGGGATCGGGTCGGCCATCGGTCGCCGTGGGCGCCGGCGCATCGCTGAGCGCGCTGATGATCGATGGTGTGCCGGGCTGGCTGGCCGGAGTCGGTGCCGGAGTCGGTGCCGGAGTCGGTGCCGGAGTCGGTGCCGGGCTCGGGGCCGGATCGTTGCCCACTGCCGTTGGCGTGCCACCTGCATCGCCGCCACCGGATCCGCCGGCCGCGGCTGCGCCGATCGCGAGCAGGCCTGCCGCGCCGGCCAGAATCGGCTTCCAGCTCCCGGCATCGTCCGAGAAGCCGCCTGCCGGCGATGATGTGACGGCCACGCCTGTCGATGTCACGGCCGCGGTCTGGACGTCCTGGCCTGCGCCTGGCGTGCCCGTGCCAGGTGCCGCCGCGAGGCTGTCGCTCGACCACAGAAGGCCGCCCGCCTGCGCCACGCCCTCGTTGACGGGGCTGAGCGTGGCGCCGCGGGCACCGCCCAGGGTTTCGAGTTCGACCGTGCAGCCGCGATAATCGACATCACACACGAAGAACCACTGTTCGATCACCAGGTCATCGTCGCTATCCAGCAGATCGATGACCAGATCGTCGCCAACCCGGCGCACCTGCGCCGGGTTGATGCGATCCGCCTGTTCGGTATCGATCAGCCGGTAACTTGAACCGCCGGCTGCCGGGATGCGCAGTTTGCCCACGCCGAATGCGACTTCCGTGCTGCTGCCATCCGCACGCGTGATTGCCACCGCTCTGGCCATGACCCTGTCCTCTGTTCAGCATTGCAAAAATGCTCCAGCGAATCAGTCCGGTCGACGGCCCTGCAATGGGCCGCAGTTGTGTCTTGTCGATCGCGGCTAGTGTCCCATGAGTGGCGCCAGCTTGTGTACAAGGAAGTGGGGCATTTGGCGCCGCAGGGTCGCCATATGCCCCGTTCCGTGACGAATGTCACGCCCGCTTGCGCGGCGGTGACGCCTGCACGTATCCGCGGTTCCAGGTCGGGCTGATCACGATTTCATTCAGACACACATGAGCCGGTGCGGTAGCGACATGCGCAATCGTGGCGGCCAGATCCTCGCTCTGCAACATCCGTTTGCGATCGGCGGCGGACACCGGTACCGGCCGCTTGTCGAGAATCGGCGTGGCCACTTCACCGGGACAGATCACCGTCGAACGGATGCCGTGTTGAAACTCTTCCATGTTGATGCTGTAGCTCATGGCCACGACCGCATGTTTGCTCGCGGTGTAGGCGGGACCGGACAGCGGGCTCACGAAGCGCCCCGCCCATGACGCGGTATGAATCAACAGACCGCCACCTTGCTCACGCATGATCGGCAGCGCGGCAATGGTGCAGTAAAAGGCGCTCGACAGATTGGCGCCGACCACGGTGTCGATCGCTTCGGGGGCCAGCTCCGCCCAGCTTCGCGCCAGTACGTTCGCGCCGGCGTTGTTGACCAGAATGTCGAGCCGGCCGAATCGTTTGGCGATGGCGGCCGCAATACGCGAACTGGTTTTCGCGCGCGACAGATCGCCGGCCTGCACCCATGCCTGTCCGCCTGCATCGGCAATGGTCCGGGCAACTGCGGCCAGGGGCTCGCGTCGTCGGCCGGTGAGCACCACGATTGCGCCCATGGCGGCGAGCCGGATCGCGGTCGCCTCTCCGATGCCCGAACCCGCTCCCGTCACCCAGACAATCTGCCCCGACAGGGCGGTCTGTTCATTGCTACTTGCGTTGGCCACTGCATGTCTCCTTTGTGATGGTCGACGCGAGCATAACGGATCGGCTGCAGCCGGTGGGGATCATTCCGCTCGCGCCAGTCTTCGCATCCGGTCATCGACATCGGCCTGCACTTCGCGCATCGCCTTGGCGCGCACCGGGCCATAGCCGCGGATGTCCATGATGCGCTCGACGATCGCGGTGCGCTCTGGCAGATTGCCGGCACTCAGTCCGTCGAGCAGGCGGTCCAGCACTGTCTCGAACCAGGGCAGCAGTTCGCGCTCGGCGCGACGCTCGGCGGACCAGGCAAACGGGTCCAGCCAACGGCCCCGCAGGCCGCGCGACGCTCGCAGCACGCGCAGCGGCCATTGCATCCAGGGGCCGAACTCGCGCTTGTTCGGTCGGCCGCGCGAATCATGGCCGAGCGGTAAGATCGGTGGGGCGAAATGATAGTGAATGCGATAGTCGCCCTCAAAATGCTCGCGAAGTTCGGCCTGGAACGAATCGGACAGATGCAGGCGGGCCACCTCGTATTCGTCCTTGAGCACCATCAGTTTGAACAGACAACGCATCACGGCCTCGCTGAACGCGGTGCCGGCAGCGCCGCTCTCACCCGCCAGCGCCTGCTCGACATGCTGCACCGACGCCATACGCCGACCGAAACGATCCGCCCAGGCCTGATTCTGGTAGTCGGTCAGATAGGCGAGTCGCCGCGCCATCTCTCGATCAATGTCCAGGCGGGCATCCCCCCCGGGCGAATCACGCTGACCGGACGGCGTATCGGTCCGGTCGTCCAGCTGGGTCGCCAGCCATTGCGGCTGAGCAAAGGCCAGCCGCCCCCAGGCAAACGCCTGGCGGTTCGCAGCAACCGCAACATCATTCAATTCGATCGCGCGATCCAGCGCCGCGAATGACACCGGCACCAGGCCTTGTTGCCAGGCATGTCCGAGCAACAACACATTGGCGAACACCGAATCGCCCAGCAGCTGGGTGGCGAGCCGGTTCGCATCGAGGCGGCTCAGATTGTCCGGACCGATGACTTGTTCGATCGCGGCGAAGCGCGTGTCGACGGCCAGCGAGGCATCGCGAATCCGCACGATGTCGCCGGTGGGCATCTGCGCGCTGTTTACCACCGCCCGCGTGCCCGGTCGATAGGTCAGTGAGGCCTTGGGTGATGCACTCACCACGATGTCGCCGCCGATCAGGGCGTCTGCCGACGCACGTTCGATCCGAACCTGATGAATCGCCTCCGGTGTCGCGCCCAGGCGGATATAACTAAGCACCGGCCCGAACTTCTGCGCGAATCCGGTGAAATCGAGCACCGAAGCGCCCTTGCCTTCCAGGTGCGCGGCCATCGTGATCAATTGCCCGACCGTGATCACACCGGTCCCGCCGACGCCGGTGACGAGCAGGTTATAGGGCTGCGCCAGCGTGGACCACTCCGGTTGCTCCAGCGCGGCCGCCCGTTCGAGCGGATCGGTCGCGCCCGGATCGGCGGACAGCGGCCGGGCAGCCCGACGTCGCCCGCCTTCGATCGTCACAAAACTCGGACAAAAACCATTCAGGCAGGAAAAATCCTTGTTGCAGGTGGACAGATTGATCCTGCGCTTGCGCCCGAAGGGCGTTTCGCGCGGCTCCACGCTCAGACAATTGGATTCAAGCGAACAATCGCCACAACCCTCGCACACCAGGTCATTGATCCAGACATGCCGCGGCGGATCGACGAGTTGCCCACGTTTGCGCCGCCGTCGCTTTTCGGTCGCACAGGCCTGTTCATAGATCAAGGCCGTGACGCCGGGCAACTCGCGCAATTCGCGTTGCACCGGATCCAGATCGCGCCGGTGATGAATCGTCACATCGGCCGGGAAATCCTGCGCCGAAAACTGCGATGGGTCGTCCGACACGAGTGCGATGCGGCGCACACCCTCGGCGCGCAAGGTGGCAGCAATGGCCTGCACGCTGACCGGCCCGTCCACCGGTTGACCACCGGTCATCGCCACCGCATCGTTGTACAGGATCTTGTAGGTGATGTTCGCGCCGGCGGCGATCGCCTGGCGGATCGCCATCGAACCCGAGTGATACCAGGTGCCTTCGCCCAGGTTCTGGAATACATGGCCCCGACCCGTGAAGCGCGATGAGGCCGCCCAGTTCACGCCCTCGCCCCCCATCTGGATCAGCGAGCTGGTGTTCCTGTCCATCCAGCTGGCCATGAAATGGCAGCCGATGCCGGCCAGTGCCCGAGATCCCTCAGGGACCCGGGTCGAGGTGTTGTGCGGGCAACCCGAGCAGAAATAGGGCGTGCGCGTGGCCCCGGCCACCTGGATGGGCGCTCGCTGATGACGCATGAACCGCGCCGCGCGTGCCGCGAAATCATGGCCCGGAAACAGGGGGTCGAGACGCGCGGCCACGATTCGCGCCAGTTGCAGGGGCGAGAGCTCGCCGGTCCAGGGAATCAGCCGATTGCCATTCTCATCATGCTTGCCGACCATCCGTTGCGGCTTGTCGCCGGGATAGTCGTAGAAATATTCCTTGAACTGACTCTCGATGATGCCCCGCTTTTCCTCGACCACCAGGATCTCGCGCTTGCCGCGCACGAAGGCCAGCGCATCGCGCAGTGCCAGCGGCCACACCATGCCGACCTTGTAGATATCCAGGCCGATGCGTCGGCATTGCGCTTCGTCAAGATCCAGCAGGCGCAAAGCCTCGAGCAGATCGAGATGCGCCTTGCCGGTGGTGACGATGCCATAGCTCGCATCGGGCAGGTCATACAGGCGCCGATCGATCGGATTGGCGCTGGCGAACGCGAAGGCCGCATCCTTCTTGTGAACCAGGCGTTCCTCGATCTGCGGTCCCGGCAGATCGGGCCAGCGATAGTGCAGTCCCCCCTCGGGCATCGGATAGTCGGGCAGCATGAACGGCATCTCGACGGGCAACATCACCGAGGCCGCCGATTCCACGGTTTCGGAGATGGCCTTGAAACCCACCCACAGACCGCTGAAGCGGCTCAGGGCGAATCCGTAGCGGCCGAATTCGAGATACTCGGCCACGCTGGCCGGATTGAGCGTGGGCATGAACCAGGCCATGAAGGCCACATCGGACTGATGTGGCATGGACGAGGACACACACCCGTGATCGTCGCCCGCCACCACCAGCACGCCGCCCAGCGGTGACGAGCCATAGGCATTGCCGTGTTTGAGCGCATCGCCGGCCCGGTCCACACCCGGCCCCTTGCCATACCAGAGGCCGAACACCCCGTCGACTTGGCGGTTCGGATCGGTCTGCACCTGTTGTGAACCGAGCACCGCCGTGGCGGCGAGGTCTTCATTGACCGCGGGCAGAAATTCGATCCGGTGCGATTCGGTCAATGCCCGGGCGCGCCAGAGTTCGATGTCGACACTGCCCAGCGGCGAGCCCCGATAGCCCGACACGAAGCCGGCCGTGTTCAGGCTAGCAGCCCGATCCCGCCTGGCCTGATCGAGCATGATGCGCACCAGGGCCTGGGTGCCGGTCAGAAACACCCGCCCCCGGTCCGGGTGTAACGATCGTCCAGCGCATAGTCGGCAAGCGGGAGGTGGTCGGGCGCGTTCATGAGCATCTCGGGTCGGGTGATGGGCGGCAGGCGGCGCAACAGCCAGTATAGGCAGCGCACTCGCGCGCATGATCAGAGTCAATGCCTGTCGCACTGCCACCCGGGTGGCCGGGCCGCTCACGCTTACAATTCCCAAAGGTCAAGACCCGTCTAACCGAATCAGGGTTGCAGGAGAGTCCGTTGAGCGACACCATCATCTACGCCACCAAGCGCACCATCACCATGAATCCGAACCGGCCTGTGGTCAGCCATGTGGCGGTTCGCGACGGACGGATCCTGGCGGCCGGCAGCCTCGAGGAAATCCGTGGCTGGGGCGACTTTCCGGTCGACGAACGATTCGCCCGACATGTCTTGATGCCTGGCCTGGTCGAGGGCCATTGCCACATCATGGAGGGCGCACTCTGGCGCTTCGTGTATTGCGGCTTTCACGACCGGATGGATCCGGACGGCCGGATCTGGCCGGGTTCGCCCGATCTGGAGGCTGTCATTCAACGCCTGATCGAGGCCGAGGCCGCCCTCGGAAGCAAAGATGAACCCCTGGTGGGCTGGGGTTTCGACCCGATCTACTTCAATGCGCGGCGCTGCGCCCGGGAAGATCTGGATCGGGTGTCGACCAAGCGTATCGTGGCCATGATGCATGCGAGCGGGCACATCATCAATACCAACAGTGCCGGACTCAAGGCCGTGAAATGGTTGCGCACCGGTGTCGAGCATCCAGGCATTCCACTCGGACAGGACGGCATTCCGACGGGCGAACTGAAAGGTCCGGAGGCCATGATGCCGGTGCTGGGCAAAACACCGCTGGACCGTGGCTTCCTGGGCGCGAGCGTCGACGGAATGCAGCGCTTCGGTCGCCTGTGCATCCGCCGTGGCGTGACCACCGCCACCGATCTGGCCAGCCCGCTGACCGATGAGGTGGTGAACACCATGCTGGAGACGACGGGCAGCGATGACTTCCCCGTGCGCGTCGTGCCGCTGCTCAGGTTGCTCGCCGAACCCGTGCCGGCAACCATCGAGCGTGCGCTCGCGCTCGCGCCACTAAGTACCGACAAGCTGCGCATGGGCCGAATCAAACTGGTGGTCGACGGATCGATACAGGGCTATTCGGCACGCCTGCGCTGGCCGGGCTACTTCAATGGTGAACCCAACGGGCTCTGGTACCTGGCGCCCGAACAATTGCGCGAAGCCCTGCGGCTGGCCCTGGAGAAGCAGGTGCAGATTCATCTGCATACCAACGGTGATGAAGCCACCGACCTGGTGCTCGACACCATGACCGATCTGTCGCGCACCCATGGCGCGGCCGACCATCGCTTCACCCTGCAACACTGCCAGATGGCCGATGAGGCACAGATGCGGCGAATCAAGGCATTGGGTCTGTGCGTGAATCTGTTCGCCAACCACACCTTCTATTGGGGCGACGAACACTATGCGAAGACGGTTGGCCCGGAACGCGCCGAACGCATGAATGCCTGCGCCACGGCGCTACGACTGGGCATCCCGTTGGCGATTCACTCCGACGCGCCGGTCACGCCGCTGGGCCCGATGTTCACCGCCTGGTGCGCCGTCAACCGGCTCACCGCCAGCGGCCGGCTGCTGGGCGCGGCGCAACGTATTGCCCAGGCCGATGCCTTGCATGCGATCACACTCGGCGCGGCCCATACGCTCAAGCTGGATCAGGAGATCGGCTCGATCGAGGCGGGCAAGAAGGCGGACTTCGCCGTGCTAGAGCAGGATCCGACCGGTGTCGCGCCCGAAAAGCTGCGCGACATTCCGATCTGGGGTACGGTGCTGGGCGGCCGGCCCTTTGCCGCCGAATGAATGACCGGGTTCGGGCACAGGCGCTGTTTCTGCATGCCAACGGCTTTCCCACGGGTGTGTATCGGCGGTTTCTGAGCGCCTTGGGCGAGTCGGTGAATCTGCATACCCTGCCGATCATCCAGACGCCTCGGCAGCTCGAGCCCGCAAAACGCTGGCCACGCATGACCGACGCCGTGATTCATGAGGCGCGCCGGATCGCCCGGCAACACGGCCCGGTCTGCCTCATCGGTCATTCGATGGGGGGGTATCTGGCCCTGCTCGCGGGTGCGCGACTCGCCAACGATATGGCCGGCGCCGTGCTCATCGATTCACCGCTGGTCACCGGCTGGCGCAGCCCGCTGTTTATCCTCCTGAAATCACTCGGTCTGACCAAGGTCGGCGGACCGGCGCGAATCGCCGCCCGTCGACGCGATCACTGGCCCTCCAGCGATCATGCCCGCGCCCATCTGGCGGACAAGCCCTTCATTCGGCGTTGGGCACCCGAGGTGTTGAACGACTTCATCACGCACGGCCTGACCCCCGAGAGCGCCACGCCGGCGCCAACCACGCCCGTCACCCTGGCGATCGCCCGCCATGTCGAGCGCGACATCTACGCCCATCTGCCGGCGCGTGAATCACTGGCCGCGTTTCGCCGACTTCGCCAGGCCGGCAAGCCGGTCTTTGCAGTGGCCGGGCGCTTCTCCCGCGAGACCGATCTGGCCGGACGCGAATCGAACCGACGGATGTTCGGCGATCGCTGGATCGAGCTGCCCGCCGGCCATCTGGTGCCAATGGAACAACCAGAAGCCTGCGCCCGGGCCGTGATCGACTGCCTGGGCCTGTGCCAGGACGCAGCGTCGCCAACATGAATCCGGCACCGATCGATCAACGCCTGCCGGTCACCGTGATCGGCGGCTATCTGGGGGCGGGCAAAACCACCTTCATCAATCAACTGCTGCGCCGTGCGCAAGGTCGTCGGCTGGCGGTTCTGGTCAATGATTTCGGCGATGTGACGATCGATGCCGATCTGATCGAGTCGGTGAATGACCAGGTCATGCAACTGGCCGGCGGCTGCGTGTGCTGCTCGATCGGCAGCGACCTGGTGGCCGCCCTCTCAGGTCTCAGCGAACGATTTGGCGACGTCGATCAGGTCTTGCTAGAAACCAGTGGCGTGGCCATGCCCGGCGTGGTGGCGGCCACCGTGGCCCTGGCGCCCGACGTGCGTTGTGATGCCGTGCTGGTGCTGGCCGATGCGCTCAATGCCGGGCGCGGCCTGCGTGATACCTATGTGGGCGACACGCTGGCGCGGCAATTTGGCGCCGCCGACCTGATCCTGCTGACCAAGACCGCCTTGTCCGAGCCGGCCGAACTGGATTCACTGCGCACCACTTTGGCCGGGCTGGCCCCCGGCGTGGCCCAGCTCATCGCCGACGCCGATCTGCCACTGGACCTGCTGCTGGACAGCGGCGCAGCCCGCAATACGATCTCCCCCGCGCCAGGCGTGGCCGCGCGCCGCCCTTCTGCAGCCGGCGCCCTGGCAACGGATCCAAAGCGCGAACAACGACTCAGGCCGATCGACGGCCGTTATCCCGGCTTCGTGAGCACAACTTACTCGACCAGCGAGCAGATCGACATCGAGGCTTTGCGCCGCGTGCTGACGGATCCCAATGCCAACGTGTTGCGCGCCAAAGGCGTGCTGACCGGCCTCGATGGCCAGCATCAACTGGTGCAGACCGTGGGTCGGCGCACCCAGGTGGGTCGCTTCGATGCCGCCGGATCGTCGACCCTGAACCGCTTGCTCATCATTACCGCGGCCGGGGCGCCGATGCCCGCCTCGCTGAGCGACTCGCTGACGGCACTGGGGCTCACGCCCGGTGGTGGCCTGCAGGTCGGCCGATAAGGGCGGATCAGGGCGCCGGCGGCAACGCCAGCCTCAGTCGGCGGCCTGGACGTGATGCGCGTCGGCCGGTAACCCGGCAGGCGTTGTTGAGGTTTCATCCACGCCCCGCTCGCGCAGCCAGGCAACCAGCACCGCATCCATGCTTGGCACATGCACCTGCAGCCACTCGATCATCGCGGCCGCCAGCACCCGGCCCAGGCGATAGTCGCCGCCCGCCACGCGATCGCGCACGCCCTGCATGACCTCGAGCACATTCGCATGCTCGGTTTCGTGGCAATGAATCGGCGGAAACCGGTAAAGCTGCATCAGCGTGGTCTCGTGCCGGAAATGCGCCTCGGTATGGTCGATCACGGCATTGATGGTCTCGAGCATCTGCGCATCCGTGGCGAGATACAGGGACTGCATCATGTCGACGAATTCGCGGTGAATGCCATCGATGGCCGGATCGCCGAGCGTGAGCTGATCCTGCCAGGTGAAGTCGGGCGGCGCGAATTCGATGCCGTTTGGCGAGGTCGTTGCAGCGGGCTCGTCATTCATGGCGTTCGGTCTACCAGCAGATCAATACATTGTCGGAAAACCAATCTTACCCCCATGGCAGACCGGCGCCAGGGCGATTCAGCCCGGGCGCATTTGCGGGGTAATATCGGCTTAAGCGGCGGCAAGTCGCAGCCGGCCCTCACATGACAACAGCGCGGCTGGCCTGACAAGTACGGACCGCCGCCGGGCAGACACCAATTTCAGGGAGCCAGACATGACCACCCAACTTGATCGCCGTACCCTTCTGCAATGGGCTGCGGGCGGATCCGCCGCCGCCGTGTTCGGCATTCCGCTGCCAACCCTGGCCGCCGCCGCCAAGGGTGGCGTGGTGGTGATCGGTACCACGCAAAAGCCCAGGCATCTGAATTCGGCCGTGCAGTCCGGCATTGCCACCATGTCGCCGGCGGCGCAGATCTTTGCCAGCCCCCTGCTCATGGACAAGAACTGGAAGCCTCAGCCGTATCTGGCCGACAAATGGGAAGTGTCGGAAGACGGGCGCAGCGTACGCCTGTGGCTCAACAAGAACGCCACCTTCCATGATGGCAAGCCGGTCACGGGCGAAGACGTGGCCTATTCGATCGAAGTGGTGCGGGACAATCATCCGTTCAAGACCATGCTGGGGCCGGTCAACGCGGTCACGGTGGAAGATACGCATATCGTCACGGTCCGGCTGTCCGAATCGCATCCGGCTTTGTTGCTGGCCATGTCGACCTCGTTCCTGCCGATCATCCCCAAGCATGTGTTCGGCGATGGCCAGGACATCAAGTCGCATCCGATGAACAACACGCCGGTGGGCTCCGGGCCGTTCAAGGTGGTGGAATTCAAGCCGGGCGAACACACCATTCTTGAGCGCTACGACGGTTTTTTCATGAAGGACATGCCCCGTCTGGACCGCATCATCTACAAGGTGATGAAAGATCCGGCCAGCCTGATGCTCGCCCTCGAAAAAGGCGAGATCGACATTCATATGGAAATGAACGGTTCGCAGGACATCAAGCGTGCGGCCACCTTGAGCAATGTGAATGTGGTCAAGGGCGCTGCCCCGGCCATCGGCCCGCTGATCTGGATCGCCTTGAACACCGCCAATGAGAAGTTTGCGGACAAGCGGGTGCGCCAGGCCATCAATTACGCGCTGGACAAGGATTTCATCACCAAGACGCTGCTCGGCGGCGTGCACGCACGGGCAACCGGGCCGATCGTCAAGGCCAGCCCGTTCTACAACCCGGCGGTTCAGACCTATCCGCTCAATCTGAAGAAAGCCGAAGCGCTGCTCGATGAGGCCGGACTCAAGAAGCAGGCCGATGGCACGCGCCTGTCCTTCGAAGTCGATGTGGTGCCGGGCAGCCAGGAACTGAAGATCGTGCAGGAGTACATGGTGCCGGCCATGAAGAAGGTCGGCATCGTTGCCAAGCTTCGCCAATCACCAGATTTTCCGACCTGGGCCAAGCGGGTGTCCAGCCTCGAGTTTGAATGCACGATCGATTCGGTCTGGAACTGGGGCGACCCTGTCATCGGTGTGCATCGCACCTGGCTCAGCGACAACATTCGCAAGGGCGTGATCTGGTCCAATACGCAGAGCTACCGCAACCCGCGGGTCGACGAACTGCTGGCCAGTGCCGCCCGGGAAGGCGACGAGCAAAAACGCAAGGCCCTGTATCACGAGGTTCAGTCCATCATCGTTGACGACTGCCCGTGCATCTTCGTGTTCGAGCTCACATTTCACTATGGCATCGCCAGGCAGGTGGCGGGTGCGCCCGACAACATCTGGGGACTGGTTTCGCCCGCGCTGGACATGCACCGGACAGCCTGAGCGCACGCCCTCGCCACGGCGCGACCGATGAATCTCCTGGCCTTCGCCTTGCAGCGCCTGGGCTATGCATTGGTGCTGATCTTTGCCGTGCTCGCGATCAACTTCGCGCTGATTCATGCCGCGCCGGGCGATCCGGCGCTGGTGATCGCGGGCGAAATGGGCGGCGCCGACGAGTCTTTCGTGCAGGCTGTGCGTGAAGAATACGGCCTGGACAAACCGGTGTTCACCCAGTTTGTCACCTACATGGGCCGCGCTATCCAGGGCGATCTGGGCAAGAGTTACCTGTATCGCCAGGATGTGACCCGACTGATTGTCGATCGCATGGGCGCCACCTTGATGCTGGTGTTCACCGCGCTGGTGTTTGCGATTCTGGTCGGCACGGCGCTGGGCGTGTTTGCCTCACGCAAGCCCGATGGCCTGGCCAGCAGCGCGGTCACGGTGATCTCGCTCATCGGCTATTCCATGCCTGTGTTCTGGACCGGCATTCTGCTGGTCTTGCTGTTTGGCAAGGTGATACCGATTCTGCCGATTGCCGGCATGCGCGATGTGCGCATTACAGGCGATGCCTGGGTGATCGCGCTCGATGTGCTGCGCCATCTGGTGTTGCCGGCCTTGACACTGGCCACCATCTATCTGGGCATCTACAGCCGGCTGGCCAGGGCCAACATGCTCGAGGTGCTGGGTTCGGACTACATCCGCACGGCGCGCGCCAAGGGTCTGTCCGAATGGATGGTCACGCTCAAGCATGCCTTGCGCAATGCCATGATGCCCCTGGTCACCATGGCCGGCCTGCAATTCGGCAATCTGATCTCCGGTGCCGTGCTGGTTGAAACTGTGTTTTCCTGGCCAGGCCTGGGCACGCTCGCGCTCGATGCGATCCTGGGGCGCGACTATCCGGTTCTGCTGGGGGTACTCACCTTCGGTGCGGTCCTGACCATCATCGCCAATCAATTGACCGATCTGGTGTATCGGATCGTCGACCCGCGATTGCGAACCCGGTGAACACGATGATCCCGGACACATCCACACCACCCGCCATGGCCCTGAGCAAGGCGCAGGCCGATGCCGTGGAGGTGTTATCGCCCACGCGCGAAGGCTGGCGCGTGTTCCGCCGCAACAAGGCGGCGATGTTCGGCCTGGTCATGCTGAGCCTGGTCGTCATCGCCATGATCGTCGGACCGGGACTCTACTCGGTGGATCCCTTCGACATCACGGCGGCGCCCTTTACCCCTCCCTTCCAGGAATCGGGCGCCTGGCTGGGCAGCGACTACCTGGGCCGCGACATCCTGGCCGGCATGACCATAGGCGGCCGGGCGACACTCGTCGTCGGCCTGTCGGCGGCCCTGCTCACAGTATTGATCGGCGTGACCATGGGCTCGCTGGCCGGTTATTACGGCGGTTTTATCGATGAACTGCTCATGCGCATCACCGAGTTCTTCCAGGTGCTGCCGGCGCTGTTGTTCACCATGGTGCTGGTGTCGCTGTTCACGCCCACGCTGACCGTGGTCACGATCGCAATCGGCGCGGTGAGCTGGCCGGGCACGGCGCGTCTGGCCCGTGCCGAATTCATGCGGCTGCGCTCGCTTGAATACGTGAATGCGGCGCGTACCATGGGCGCCGGATCGGCACGCCTGATCCTGCGCGAGATTCTGCCCAATGCCCTGCCGCCCCTGATCGTCTCGGCCACCTTGATCGTGGGCACCGCCATCCTGTTCGAGGCCGGGCTGAGTTTTCTCGGCCTATCGGATCCCAACACGATGAGCTGGGGCATGATGATCGGCTCGAATCGCCAGTATGTGCTGGACGCCTGGTGGACGGTCACATTTCCGGGCATCGCGATCTTCCTCACGGTGCTCAGCGTGAGCCTGGTCGGCGACGGCCTCAATGATGCATTCAACCCCAGGCTTCACCAGCGCTGATGAGCACCGCCACCTCGCCGCCACTGCTGCAGATCAGCGATCTGCAGGTCGAGTTCGAGACCCGCAAGGGCGTGGCACGGGTGCTCGAGTCCATCGCCCTCACGGTCGAACGCGGTCAGACCCTGGGTATCGTTGGCGAATCGGGCTGCGGCAAGAGCATGACCGCCCTGGCCATCATGCGGCTGATCCCCACGCCCCCGGGGCGGATCACCGCGGGGCGGATCGCACTCAATGGCGAAGATCTGCTGCAGATCCGCGAGTCGGCGATGCGCCGGATTCGTGGCAACCGCATCTCGATGATCTTTCAGGAGCCGATGACCTCGCTCAATCCGGTCTACACCGTGGGTGATCAGATCGCGGAAACCGTGCGGCTGCACCAGGGCTTGAGCAAGGCCCAGGCCCGCGAACGCGCGATCGACATGCTCGAGTCGGTGGGCATCCCGGCCGCCCGCGAGCGGGTCGACGACTATCCGCATCAGTTCTCCGGTGGCATGCGCCAGCGCGTGATGATCGCAATGGCCCTGGCCTGCAAACCCGATGTGCTGATCGCCGACGAACCCACGACCGCGCTGGACGTGACAGTGCAGGCGCAGATCTTCGACCTGATCGCCAATCTGCGCGAGCAGACCGGTAGCGCCGTGGTGCTCATCACCCACGACATGGGCATCGTGGCCGAGATGACCGACCGGGTGGCCGTGATGTACGCAGGACGAATCGTCGAAGAAGGTTCGGTCACCCAGGTGCTGGAGTCGCCCAGGCATCCCTACACCGCGGGCCTGATTGCCTGTTCACCCGGACGCCGCACAACCGATGTCGACCAGGATCTGGCCGAGATTCCGGGCTCGGTCCCATCGCTGCTCGAACGCGGCGCGGGCTGTGCATTCGCCGATCGCTGCGCCCAGGTGCAGGACCGCTGCCGCGTGTCCATGCCTGCCGAAACCGTGCTCGACGATGGTCGCCGGGTGCTTTGCTGGTTGCATGGCCATGACTGAGCCGACGCTGCGCGTGGAAGGTCTCAAGGTGCACTTTCCGATCGGCGGCGGCTTGTTCGGCAAGCGCCTGATCGTGCGCGCGGTCGATGACGTGAGCTTCACGATCCGGCGCGGCACGACCTTCGGCATCGTTGGCGAAAGCGGCTCGGGCAAGAGCACCACCGCCCTGGCGATCATGCGCCTGGCACCCATCACGGCGGGACGGATCATGCTTGGCCCGGATGATCTGGGCCAGGCGACGGGCCAGGCGCTGCGCCGATTGCGCCCGCGCCTGCAGATGGTTTTCCAGGACCCCTACGCCTCGCTCAATCCGCGCAAACGCGCCGGTCAGGCGGTGCGCGAGGCACTGGACCTCATGAATGTGGGTGAGCCCGCGCAGCGTGATGCGCGCGTGGCCGACCTTTTCGCCCAGACTGGTCTGCGGCCCGAACAACTCATGCTGTTTCCCCACCAGTTCTCGGGCGGTCAGCGCCAGCGCATCGTGCTGGCCCGCGCGCTGGCCGCCAACCCCGAGCTGGTGGTCTGCGATGAACCCGTGTCCGCCCTGGACGTGGCGATCCAGGCGCAGATGCTGAATCTCATGAAGCGCCTGCAGCGCGATTTTTCGCTCACTTATCTGTTCATCTCGCATGATCTGGGCGTGGTCCGTCATATGTGCGACGAGGTGGCCGTGATGTATCTGGGCCGGATCGCCGAACAGGCCTCGCGCAGTCAGTTGTTCGACCAACCGCTGCATCCCTATACGCTCGCGCTCTGGTCGGCCGCCCCGTCCTTCAATCCGCGCGCCCGCGGGCGTGGGCGGCGGCTGCATCTGCAGGGTGACCCGCCCAGTCCGATCAATGTCGGGTCTGGCTGCCGGTTTGCCGGGCGCTGCCCCTTCGTGCTGCCCGATTGCCGGCTCACTGAACCCGAACTGCGTGATGTCGGACAGGGGCACCGCGTGGCCTGTCACCGGGTGTCAGACACCGGCGAGGCCTTGTATCCGATCGCCGGATGAATCGTGCCGGATGACCCTGGGTGCAAGACCCGGCGTGAGGCGCGGCCAGAGTAAACTCGCTGCATCAAAAGGCTGCGCCTGGCGCCGCCGACCAACCCATTGCCAAGCAGCCAACGCGGCAACCCCGCGATGGATACCCTGCTGCCGGAGATAACCATGAACGCCCCGATCCGCGCCGACCGCATGCAAATGACCCTGACCGACCGCTATGAGGTCGCCTCGGGCTGGCTCTACATGACGGGCATGCAGGCGCTGGTGCGTCTGCCCATTCAGCAACGGCTGCGTGATGCGGCCGCCGGCCTGAACACTGGTGGCTATATCTCGGGCTATCGCGGCTCGCCCATGGGACGCTATGACATCGAACTCTGGGCGGCCGAGTCCTACCTGAAGCAGCACAACATCGTGTTTCGCGCCGCGGTCAATGAAGACCTGGCCGCCACGGCACTCTGGGGCTCGCAATACGTGGGCGTGTTTCCGGGTGCGAAGGTCGATGGCGTGTTCGGCATCTGGTATGGCAAGGGGCCTGGCGTCGATCGCTCGGGCGATCCCTTCCGCCATGCCAACCAGGCCGGTAGCGGCAAGGCCGGCGGCGTGCTCGCGATCGCCGGCGACGACCATGGCGCCAAGTCGTCCACCGTGGCCAACTACTCCGACCTGAACTTCGTGGCCGCCGGCATTCCCGTGCTCTACCCGGCCAATGCCCAGGAACTGCTCGACTTCGGTCTGCATGGCATTGCAATGAGCCGCTACTCGGGATGCTGGAGCGGCATGAAGGTGGTGACCGACGTGGTCGAGGGAGGGGGCTCGGTGCATGTGGCGCCCGACTCGCCGGCCATTGTGCTGCCCCCGCATCCCACCGAACCGGTGGGAGGATTCAATGCGCGGCGCATGGACATGCCCCTGCCCCAGGAAGAGCGCCTGTATCACCACAAGCATCAGGCCGTGCTGGCCTATGCACGCGCCAACGGCCTGAACCGGATCACGGTCAACCCGGCAGGCGCGCGGGTCGGTCTGGTGGCCGCCGGCAAGGCCTGGCAAGACCTGCAACAGGCCTTGAATCTGCTCGGGCTGGATGTAGCAGAGGCCGAGCGCATCGGTCTGCGCATTCTCAAGGTCGGCCTGGTCTGGCCGCTCGACCCGGAAATCGTGCGTGAACTGGCCGTGGGCCTCGAGGCCATCGTGATCGTCGAAGAAAAGCGGCCGCTGCTCGAAGACCAGATTCGCGCCACGCTCTATGGCACAGCCAATGCGCCCCGGCTCTACGGCAAACATGATGGCGGTTCCGGCTTCGACGCCTCGCCCACTGCCCGGCTGTTTCCCAATGCCGGCGAAATTTCGCCGGGCCTGATCGCCTCGGTGCTCAATGAGGTGCTGCGTCGCCACGTCGATGTGGATCCGGCCGCCCGGGCCGGGCTCACACTCGCACCGGTAGCCGGATTCACGCCGGCTCCCGACATCGCCAGACCAGCCCCCGCTGGCGCCGACTCATCCGCGTCGGCATTGCCCGCCGGTACGCAAGCCATTGCCCTGAGCCGACCCGGCACCCAGCACACGGTCGTGCCCCTGCGCGCGCCAACCTTCTGCTCGGGTTGCCCCCATGCGCGTTCAACCCGCGTGCCCGATGGCAGTCGCGCACTGGCCGGCATCGGCTGCCATTCCACGGCCATCCTGCAAGACCCGACCAAGACCACCACCTGGTCGCACATGGGTGGCGAAGGCGTGATGTGGCTGGGCCAGGCACCCTTCACCGACGAGCCCCATGTGTTCGCCAATCTGGGCGACGGCACCTTGTTCCATTCCGGATTCCTGGCCGTGCGTCAGGCGGTTGCAGCCCATGTGCCATTGACCTACAAGCTGCTCTGGAATGGCTTCGTATCGATGACCGGTGGCCAGAGCATCGATGGTGAATCGACCGTGCCGAGCGTGCTCACCCAGTTCGCCGCCGAAGGTGTGAAAAAAATGGCGGTCGTGACCGACGATCCGGCCAAGTACGAGGGCGTGACACTGCCCGATGGCGTGCGGGTGCATCACCGCAGCGAACTCGATGCCGTGCAACGCGATTTCCGTGAATACCGCGATGTCTCGGTCATCGTCTATGACCAACCCTGCGCAACCGAGCGGCGCCGTCTGCGCAAGCGTGGCCAATGGGAAGATCCGAACCGCTTCACCTTCATCAACACAGCGGTCTGCGAGGGCTGCGGCGACTGCGGCCAGGTGTCCAACTGCCTGTCGGTCGAACCGGTCGAAACCGAACTGGGCCGCAAGCGACGCATCAACCAGTCCACCTGCAATAAGGACTTCACCTGTGCCGAGGGTTTCTGCCCGAGCTTCGTGACCATCACCGGTGCCCAGGTGCGCGGCAAGCGCCGGCCGGAGAAAGCCGAGGCCGGCGCGCCGGCAACACCCGCGGCGCGGCCGGCCGATGCCGTGGCCAATCTGCCTGAACCGGTGTTCACCCGCACTAGCGGCTCGTGGAGCGTCTTGATCACCGGCATCGGTGGCACCGGCGTGGTCACCATCGGACAGACTCTGGCCGTGGCGGCGCATCTGGAGGGTTTTTACAGCTCCAATCTCGATGTCACCGGCCTGTCGCAGAAATATGGCGCCGTGCATTCGCATGTGAAGATCGCGCCCGACCCGGCGATGCTGCATGCCACCCGGATCGGCGCCGGCGAGGCCGATGCCCTGGTCGGTTGTGATCTGATCGTCACGGCCGGCGACGACACCTTGCAGCGACTAGCGCCAGGCCGCAGCGCCGGCGTGGTCTGTACCGACATGGTGCCGACTTCCGATTTTTCCCGTAATCCCGACTGGCATGCCGATGGCGAGGGCCTGGTTGCGCGCATCCGGGCCGCCCTTGGCGAAACGGACGCGGGCGACGCGGGCGCACTCAAGGGTTTCGACGCCCTGCGCCTGTCGCGCCTGCTGCTGGGTGACTCGATCGGCGCCAACATGATGCTGCTGGGCGCCACCTGGCAGATGGGCCGCATTCCGGTCTCGCTGGCCGCCATCGATCGGGCGATCGAACTCAATGGCGTGGCGATCGGCATGAACAAGGCCGCGTTTCACTGGGGCCGGCAGATCGCCGTCGATCTGGCCGCGGTCGAACGAGTCGCCCAGGCAGCGACCGGCGGTTCCACCACCAAATCCGGCGTGGCTGGCGAAGGCAATGTGGTCACGCTCACCCGGCCACGACTCGACACACTGGACGAGATCGTCGCGCATCGCAGCGGATTGCTCACCCAGTATCAGAACAAGGCGTATGCCAGACGCTATGCCAGGCTGATCGAGCCGCTTCGCAAGCGCGAGGAATCGCTGGGCGGCAAGCCGGTGGTCAGCATCACGGCGGCTCGTCATCTGGCCAAGCTCATGGCCCACAAGGACGAGTTCGAAGTCGCGCGTCTGTATACGGACGGCCAGTTCCAGCGCGATCTCGCGGCCAACTTCGATGGCCAGCCAGTGCTGCAATTCCATGTGGCCGGTGGCCCCTTCGGCAAGCGTGATCCAGCAACCGGTCAGCTGCGCAAGGTCGAGGTCGGGCCATGGTTGATGACGGCATTCAAGTGGCTCGCCCGCGTGCGCTTCCTGCGCGGCAGCTGGCTCGATCCCTACCGCAACAGCGACGAGCGTCAGCTGGCCCGGCGTCTGCTGGCTGACTACGAGGCCGACATCCAACAGGTGCTGACCCGATTGAACGCCGATAATCGCGACACCGCCGCCGAGTTGCTCGACTGGCCCGAGACGATCCGCGGCTATGGCCATGTCCGTTTGGCCCATGCCGAGTCCACCGCGCTGCGCATGGCGCCGATCCGCGAGGCCTTCAACGCGAAGCCGTCGACTCAGGACGCCGACCCATCCCGCGCCGTCGATCAACGCGCAGCCGCCTGATCGCCGCCTGCCCATTCGACGGACGCACCCCGTTATCCATTCACCCAGCCACAAAAGGAAATCATCATGACCATCGTGCGTAAACAGACCAATGCCCGGATGAGCCAGAGCGTCACCCATGGCGACACCATCTATCTGGCAGGCCAGGTGGGCAACCCTGGCGAATCGACAGCCGATCAGACCCGCACCATTCTGGGCAAGATCGACAGTCTGCTCAGCGAGGCCGGATCGAGTCGCGAGCACCTGCTGCAGGCCATCATCTGGCTGGACGACATGCGCGACTTTGATGCCATGAACGAAGTCTGGGATGCCTGGATGCCCAAAGGACATGCGCCGGCTCGGGCCTGCGGCGAGGCCAGGCTCGCACGCACCGGCCTCACCGTCGAGATCACGGTGACCGCGGCGCGCAAGGCGTGATTCGACAACACCGGATCGCCCCGCATCGCGGCCACCACCACGTGGAGCGCCGTGCATCTTGAGTGATCGTGCACTGACGGTGTATTGCGGCCTGCTCATGGCCGTCGGTGCATTTTCGATCGACATCACCCTGCCCTTCTTCAGTGTGCTGCGCGATTCGCTGAGCACGAGCAATGAAGCGGCTTATGCCACGATCACGCTCAATGTGATTGGCCTAGGCATCGGACAACTCATCTTCGGCCCGGTGTCCGATCGTTACGGACGCCGCCGGGCCATTGCGATCGGGTTGAGCCTCTTTCTGGCGGCCGCCCTGATGGCGGCACTGTCCACCCGCATCGAATGGTTCCTGCTGGCCAGATCCCTGCAAGGCCTGGGCGGCGGCGCTGCGCCGGTGGCCGCGCGCGCCATGATCCGTGATCGTTTCACCGGGGCGAAACTGGGCCAGAACATGGCCATCGCCAGCGGCATCTTTTCCATCGGCCCGATTGCCGCGCCGTTATGCGGCGCCCTGCTCATCGAAGCCGGCTACGGCTGGCGCATCGTCTTCGTGGCCATGGCCGTGCTCGCCCTGGGCCTGCTGCTCGCCCTGTGGCGAATTCCCGAAACCCTGGCTGCCCGTCGCACCGACGCCTTGTCCATAGCCGGCATCGGCCGCGATATCCGGGCGCTTTTTGCGCATCCACAATCGCGCTTTTTCCTGATCTTCGGCGCCATCACCATGATCAACATCGTGATGATCATCTCGGGCATTCCGCTGGTCATGGAAACCGCCTTCGGCGTGACCGGCATCACCTTCGCCCTGCTGTTCGCCATCCACGGCATCGGCATCATTGCCGGCCAGATCCTCAATCACTGGCTGATCGGCCGCTACGGCATGATGCGCGCAGCCACCACCGGCGCCTGGATCATCACGATCGCCTTCGCCGGCATCTCGGCCTTTGCCTTCGCCGGCAAGATCAACCTGCTCGGCTTCGTGGTCGGCGTGACGCTGTTCGCCGTGGGTTACCTGATGGTGTTTGCCAATGCTGCGAGCATGACTCTTGAGCCTCACGGACAACGGGCCGGCTTCACGGCCGCCTTCTTCGGTGCCATGGCCCAACTGGTCAGCGCCATCATCGCGACCGGCCTGGTCACGCTGACCGGTGGTCGGCTGATCGACTGGTCCTTCACGCTGTTCTGTCTGTGCCTGATGACACTGCTGGGTCTTCATGCGTGGTCGCGCCGCGAACGACTTCATCTACAGCGAGTCGCCTCATGACCTGGTCCATCATTGCGCGCAGCGCAGACGGCCATTTCGGTATCGCCATCGCCAGCCGCTTCTTCGCGGTCGGCGCATTGACCATGCACAGCCAGGGCGGTGTGGGCGCGCTGGCCACCCAGGCATTGATGAACCCTTTATACGGGCCGCGCGGCATCGAGCGGATGCGCCAGGGTGCCGGTGCGGCCACCGTGATCGGCTCGCTGATCGCCGACGATGCCGGACGCGCGCATCGCCAGGTGCACGCGATCGGCGCCACGGGCGCGCCGACTGCCTACACCGGCACGGCCTGCATTGACTGGTGCGGTCACCGCGTGTTCGACGATTTTTCGGTGGCGGGCAACATGCTCGCCGGCGCCCAGGTGCTGGATGCCACGGCGCAGGCGTATCGGGAGAATCCGGCGCTGCCTTTGGCCGAGCGCCTGATCGCCGCAATGCGGGCTGGCGAAGCGGCGGGCGGCGACAAGCGCGGCCGGCAGGCGGCGGCGCTGCGCATCCAGACCGACGAGGACTATCCGGTGCTGGATCTGCGAGTGGACGATCATGCCCAGCCGATCGAGGAGCTGGCCCGGCTGTATGCCTGCAGCCTCGAGCGATTCCAAGCCTTCGTCGGATGCCTGGCGGGGCGGCGCGATCCGGTTGGGCTGACCGATCGGGCGGATATTGATGCGCGGGTGGCGGCGTTTGCGGCGGGGCGTGGGGCAATTGCGGCGGGCTGATCCTGTCATCGCCCGTCCGGTCAGATTCCGGTTGCATTCTGCCCAAATCGGGCATTATCATGCCCAAAATGGGAACTATCGCTCCAACCCGCTCGAATCGCCCGGCCCGCCGCAAGGCGGCTGACGGCGGTGTTGGCGCATCGACCAGCCTGGCTGACGCCCTCTTCACGACCACTCAGCAACGCGTCCTTGCCCTGCTGTTCGGCCAGCCTTCGCGAAGCTTCTTCGCCAGCGAGCTCATAGGGCTCACCGGCTCGGGCTCGGGTGCGGTGCAACGCGAGCTCAAGCGGCTGACCTCCAGCGGTCTGGTCACCATCCGGCGGATTGGCAAGCAGAAGCATTACCAGGCCAACCCTGACTGCCCCGTTTTCGCGGAACTGTCCGCACTGGTGCGCAAGACCGTCGCCATGGTGGCACCCATCCGCCAGGCGCTCATGCCGTTGACGAAAAAGATCGAACGCGCCTTGGTCTACGGCTCGGTGGTGAAAGGCACAGACACCGCAAGCAGCGACATCGACCTTCTGGTCGTCGCCAATGAGCTGACGCTGGAGGAACTCTATTCGGCCCTCGCGCCGGTCGAGGCGAGCCTTGACCGCAAGATCAGTCCGACGCTGTATACCGTGGCCGAGTTCGACAGCCGGCGATCGTCGGGCAATCCATTTCTGAAACGTGTTCTGGATGGTGAGCATTTGATCCTGATGGAAAGCGCCGATGACCCAGCGTGAGCTTGACAATCTGGTACGCATAGGCCGCCTCAAACCGGAGCCGCCCGCAATAGCCGAGCTGGAGGGTCTGCTGCGCTCGGGCAGCCGTCGCCTGGCCGACGCCGGGCGGACCGAGCTTAGTCTGGAGAGTCGCTTCGACCTCGTGTACAACGCGGCTCACGCGCTGGCGCTCGCAGCCCTGCGAGCCAGGGGTTTCCGCTCTGAATCCCGCTACCTGGTCTTTCAGTGCCTTCAGCACACGATCGAGCTGCCCAATGCGCAGTGGCGCGTGCTGGACCAGGCACACCGCAAGCGAAATCTCGCCGAGTACGAGGGCGCGATGGATATCGATGAGCAGCTCGTCGAAGCCATGCTGCGGGTGGCTCACGAGGTCGAGCAACGAGCTGCCAGATTGATAGCGACCATTTCGGGAGGCTGACGGTAACTCGGTCCGGGCGAGCGAACCCGGCATGTTTTCTCCGCGCCAGCTTCAAGTGGGCGCCCCAGGATTACCTGACCATTGCATTACCTTGGGTTCGTCGGTAAAGAAATCACCTGCAACTTCGTGAAAAGCGTTCCCGTTCGGCTGAAATTTTTGATGGCTGGATGTATGCAGGAAAACCCGACACATTGGGGTTGAGCCAGAACGGGCCGATCCGTCGCACATTCGTGCGACCGCGTAAAGAGCAGAGATTGATCTGCCAAGGCGCCATGGGCGACACTGAGAAGCGGACCCAAGCCCAAACTGGGATCACCAGCCACGGCACAAATCTTGCCTGTCTTCATCGCACTCCTGCGCGGCGTAAACGTCGGCTCCGCAAAACGAGTCCCAATGGCCCAGTTGCGCGCACTGCTGACCGACCTGGGTCATCAAGGCGTGGTCACGCTGCTCAACAGCGGCAATGCGGTTTTTCGTGCAGGCAGGGGACAAACGGCGGCCATCGCCACCGGCATCTCGAAGGCCATCACATCCCGCCTCGGATTCGACGTGCCGGTCATCGTGAAGTCCGCAAAAGACCTCACCACCATCGTTTCCGACAACACACTGGCAGCGCAGGCGCCGGATCATTCACGCCTGCTGGTCGCCTTCGTGCAGAAACCTGACACGCTGACTGCCCTCGCCGCCATCGAGCCCCTCATCGTGCCACCCGAACAGTTCCTGATCGGTTCGTCGGCCGCCTATCTGCACTGCCCGGCCGGCGTGCTGGCGAGCAAGGCGGGTGCCGCCCTGCTCGGGAAAGCCGGCGGCGCAGCCACCACCCGAAACTGGGCGACCGTGCTCAAACTTCAGGCCTTGGCCAAGCAACTGGCCAACTGAATGGCAGCGACTGTCCTGATCGGCCGGCCTCGGCCCAGCTGGCGCTCACGACCACGGAAACGGACTGTTCGAGGTCGGATGCAGCCGCCCCAGTTCGAATCGCGAGAACCGGAAAGGCTCGAGCAGCCGACTCGGCGATCCGCACAATTCCTGCGCAACGAGTTTGCCCACGCCGATCATCTTCCAGCCATGATTCGAATCGGCGATCACATACACGTTGTCGCAGAATCGATCGATCACCGGAAAGCTGTCGGCGGTGAAACTGCCGATTCCGCCGCTGGGCTCCTGCTTGTACCAGGGCATCTTGCCCATGAAGCGCTTCTGGCAGAAGGCCAGGGCTGACACCCAAAAGCGGGCGAACGACTCGCCGACCACAAAATCAGGGGAGGCCGGTCCGTAGGGATCGATGCGAACCGATTCGGGCGGTCGCTCGACCCGGATCGGCATCGCGCCGCCCTGCACGCCGCCGAAATCGAAATCGGGTTTGTAATACACGCCCCACAGGCGATCGGTGATGAGTTCGCCATCAACATCGCAATAGAGTGGTTCGTCAGTGTCGATATGCAGCACCGGTGGCAAGCGGCCATCATTGGTGCGCTGCAGGTCCGGGTCCACACCCAGGGTGCCTTCCTGCAGCGACCAGAAGGTCCACATCGGCACCTGCGGGTGAAGCCGGCCTTCACCATCACGCACATCGATGGTGGCCGGCAGCCCGAGCAGATCCCAGATCTGCCGGATCCAGGGGCCTGCACCGATCACCACTTCATCGCAAGCGATCCGGCCCCGGTCGGTGAGTACATGGGTGACGGCGCCGCCCGCATCCCGGTCAAATCCGGTCACCGTCGTCTCGCAGCCAAACTGAACGCCCAGCGCGCTTGCCTTGGCCAGCAGGCCCCGCAGTGCGCGACGGTTGTTCGAGTAGCCGCCACGCTTTTCATGCAGTACCGAGGTGATGCCACCGGCCTGCCAGTCATGAAACAGGCCCTGCATGTAGGTGAGGCAATCGGCACGCCCCTCTACGGCGTATAGGAAGTGTAAACACCCTCAGCGAAACCCGGCCCCGCCCCTGAACGCTCGTGCGCGACGTGATTGAGGCGGGCAACCCGCGCATCGTGCGGCGTTGTCGGTCTTCGAATCGGCTGCGCGATGCGCTGGCGGCTGTCATCGCGCCTTCGCAGTGATGTTGGGCGTGATTGGCCAGCACCAGGCGCAGCACACTGCGGGCTGCGGGTCTGCAGCCGATGTCATGAACGTTCCGGGGGGGCCTGCGGTAGTGCGGCTGCCAATGCGCTGGCTGCGATGCCCACGCGGCTCAGCCGTACATCGGCAAATCTGCCTAGCGCGCCCGCGTCCTGGGCGGGGGGCAGGGCTGCAGGCCCAGATGGCTGAGAATCTGCGTATAGGAAGTATAAACACCCTCAGCGAGCTACCGCGGCAGCGGCCTCGTCTAGATAGCGCCGGACAGTCGCATCGTCTGCCAGCGCCGGTTTGCCGAAGGCAAACTTGAAAAGCTGCGCCGCGAGCTCGTCCATCGCCACCACATCGATGCGCTCGGCCAGCATCGGCGTGCGGCCCACGAGCCGGCGAAGCCGCGTGTGCAGCGCATGAGCCAGGGCCGGCGTGAACGTCGTGAGCAGGACGCGGGCGTTCTCATTGCTTCGCGCCAGGTACACCGCGCGATGGAGCGCAACGATGGTCTTGCCAGTACCTGCGGAGCCCGACACACGAGCCGGGCCGCCGTGGTCGCGTTCCACCCATTGCCGCTGCGCGGGGTGCAGGAACACCGTCCACTGGTCCCACGGGAATTCGAGCGCACGCTCCAGCTCTTCCACGTCCAGCATCACGCGGAACCGGCGCTGCGCGTCCGGGTGGGCGAACGGGTCCGCGCCTGCCGGCGCGGCCTGCGGGCGACGGGGCGTGCCACCAGTGGCCAATTCGAGCAATGCCTCGGCCGCTTCCGCCGGTAGCTGCGTCGCCAGCGTCAGCAGGCTGTCCTCATCGGCCAGGCGAATCTCGACCAGCCATTCCGTCGGCACGCCCCATCCCAGCAGGTCGGCGTCGGACATGTGGCCGAAGAGCGGCTGCTTCGCGCTGACCTGTCTGGCAGCGGCCGGCGCCTCGCGACGAATCACGATCTCGTCTACGCGCTCGCGCACCTCTACCCACTGGGCAGCCCCTGTCGTCGGGTGCGTTTCCAGGCGGCGCCGTTCGGCCCACTGGTAAGCCTTGTCATGATGATCGACGTAGCACAGCAGAAGGCTGTCCGCCGTCTTGTGCACGATCAGCCGGATGTCGCTGCTCACGCGCACCGACCAGAAATTCTTGTCGCGCGCCTTGTCCAACATGTGAAAGCTCATGCCCGGATTCGCCGGGTTCATCTGCAGGTCGAAGGCTGTCGTCTTGACGGTCTTCTGTTCCTCCCCGGTCAGGCGCGCGAGGCTGGAGGTGAAGGTGTCGGCGATGCGGAACTGCATAAGGGCAGCTACCACGGTCAAACCAAGACCTTCTTGCGGTCGATGGCAAAGAAGTCGGCAACGACCCCCAACAAGCCCTTGGCATTGATGCCCAACGACGAAGGCAAAGGCAGAGTTGGGTGGAACGCCGCGGCCTCGAGTTCCCGTGCAAGCTCGAACAAGAGGCTCGGCGTGCCACTCCTTGCCAGATGCTCAGCAAGGACATCCGCACGGACGCTCTCAGCTTGCTCCGCGAGTGCGCGTTGCACTTCGTCGCCGATACCTGGCTGAGCCACCACGCCGACCGCAAGCGATGCGGCCAAACGCCCAACCTTCTCTGTATACGCACGCCCTGCAGAACCGTATCGGAACCCATCCTCCAGTAGCTGTCGGCGTTGGTCGTGGTCAGCCGCAACGTGCTCGCGCAGGATGAAGTCGACCGAGATTAGGAAGCAAGCAAGCGACATGTACACCATGCGCCAACCTGCCGATGACGGATCGCCTGCTTGGATCGCTTGCTCCGTGAAGTAGCCAATGTCGTTCAACCAAGCGTTGCAGCCGTCGAAACTGAGCGAGTCGAGCAGCCGCGACTTCGCGACCTCGTACCGGCCTCGCCAGTCCCCTCCCACCTTACCGAGCGACTCATTCTCCAACTGCTGGAGCAGCGCCTCCTCCGTGATTCGCGCTTGCTGACTCCTGCCGCTCTTTATGAGTCTGCTGAGAAAGGCACCGTCCAGCACGATGACGCCGTGCTCCAGACCGAAGGCCCGCACATCAGGCCTCGAATCAGTTGTAGCAACGATGCAGGCGTCAAGCCCAAGAACCGTTTGAAGCCCCTTGGCCCAGAACGCTCGCTCGAGGGCCTGCGGTGTCTTCTTGTTCTTGATGTCGACATTGATCCGCTCCCGGTGCAGTGCCGAGCTCCTTCCGTAGAGCAAGAGATCAACGTCCGTGACGTCGAATCGGCCATAGCGAAACTTGCACCCTCGCACTACAAAGTAGCCAATGCTCAGGAAGTAGTTTCGAAGAGCTTCCTCCGCCGCAGGTCCCTTCAAGGACTGGTCAGTCATCGGGCAAGCCCTCCGGTTCGGATCTCGTTGAGCAAGTTTCTTGCGCTGACTTTCACCGCTGGTGCGGATTCGCGCCTTCTATGCTCGCGAGTCCGTTCGGGGTTGACATACTCGGTCACCTTTGCACCTGGCAGCTGAGCAACCGTCTCCGTAGTGATGTTGCCCTCCTGGATTACCGCGAGCGCGAGGCGCCCCACGTCAGGCTTGAGCAGTCTCATGGTGAACATCCCGCCGGTTGCCGGCGAAACCTGGACCACCCCTTTCAGCTCCAGTGCTTGGTAGTCGTTGCCGATCGCCGTGGCCGGCCCGACGGAGCCTCCTGCAATCAACTTCCTCATCAGCGCATCAACCAGCTGGATGCGGCCTCGATAGTAGCTACTGATGGTCATGCCGTAGGTCAACGAGGCGACAAGAGCCTTGGCCAGGTCCAGTGCGTCGTCTGCAATCGAGTTCGAAAACTTCGAGAAGGCCGCAGGTCTCGTCACAAACCAGTTCTTTCCTGCCTCATTGCCCACCACGCTCACGTCGAACAATCCAATTGAGTGCAGTTTCTCGAACAGCGGCTGACTCAGCGCATCAGCCACAGTCTTCAGTGGCAAGCAACCCGCTGCTTGCAGGCGCTCGTTGACCTCGCGAAGCTTCGAGGCCTCGGCTGGCTTCAGCGATGCCAAGACCGCGTTGATCTTCTTAGCCTCGTCGCGACGAAACAGATTTCCGTTGAACAGCAAAGACTCGCGGTCCGACACAGGTTCTGAGTCGAAGAAACCGATGCCGCTCGCCAGCCGAACAAGACTCGCCGCGTTTGCCGACGGCAGTTGGAACTCATCTGAGATCTTCGCGATAGCTTGCCTGTCCGTAAGCGGCGCTTCGGAGGCAGCGTCAGATACATCCAACACCGCGTCTTCGTACCCCTCGTGCTCGGCCTCATCGAAGATCGTTGATGTGTGCTCGAGCAGACTGCTGGAGGTTATCCCGAGCACCTCGACGGCACCAGCGCCGCGGTCGATGAGCTTCTGGCGAGCGAGTTCGTCAAGGATCGCCGGAACTTCGGTCATGGGGCTGATGTTATTGGCTCTGGCCAATGCATAAAGCCGCGCCCGCGGAATCTGCGCCTGGTTGGCCGCGGAAATCGCAGAAAGAAGCGATCCGCACTTTCCTGCAAACGCGATTGCGTCAAAGTCCTGACTTGTCGTGGTCTGGAGCTTCTGCGTGTGATGAAGGATCCATGCACCTTTCGTCTTCTTGTCCATCGCGCCGTCCCTTGAAGTTTCTTGACGTGTTCGTTCGCGTTTAGGTGACCTTGAATACCTTCATCACCTCATCGCCCAGGTGATTGATCACCTTCACGGCGATGCGGCCCGACTTGGGCTTCTCGAACGGGCGCGAGGTGTCATTGTGCAACGTCGCCCAGCGTATAGGAAGTATAAACACCCTCAGCGAAACCCGGCCTCGCCCCTGAACGCTCGTGCGCGAGGTGATTGAGGCGGGCAACCCGCGCATCGTGCGGCGTTGTCGGTCTTCGAATCGGCTGCGCGATGCGCTGGCGGCTGTCATCGCGCCTTCGCAGTGATGTTGGGCGTGATTGGCCAGCACCAGGCGCAGCACACTGCGGGCTGCGGGTCTGCAGCCGATGTCATGAACGTTCCGGGGGGGCCTGCGGTAGTGCGGCTGCCAATGCGCTGGCTGCGATGCCCACGCGGCTCAGCCGTACATCGGCAAATCTGCCTAGCGCGCCCGCGTCCTGGGCGGGGGGCAGGGCTGCAGGCCCAGATGGCTGAGAATCTTCTCGATGGCCGCCCGCTGGACAATGGCCGCGATGATCCTCAGTTGCCCGGCCCCGCCGTTCGGACAGTGCTGCATGTCGATATCGAAAACCCGCCTGAGCAGCCGCGCCCAGCCAATGTGCCCTGCCCGCGCCTGGACAGCACGGGCCTCGCCCTCGCACAGACCCTCGCTGCCGGCAGGGGTGCCCGAATCATCGACCTCGTCGACGGGCCTGGCGCCCTGGGGCACCACCTGCGATCGCCATCTGGCGTTCGGGGCCAGCACACCGTGGTAGCGAATCAGGTGCAACCTCGGTCGCGGCACCAGCGCGGCCAGGCGCTGCATGAATGGCAGCGGCGACATCACCCGGTGCGTGGTGCCGTCTCGCCACGGGGTCTTGAGTTCAAGCTCGAGCTGGCCGGCGGCATTGATCTGCACGCGTTGATCCGACAACGCCGGGCGGGTGATATAGCGACACAGTTTCTCGAGCCGCTCACGCTCGTGGGCATCGACCCGCACGCCTGCATGCAAGCTGAAGCCCTCGATGTCGGCGCACAGGCGCTGGCGCGCTAGTGCCTCGCGCGGCGCGCTGCCACGCAGGGTCAACAGCTTGTGCCCGGCACGCGGACCGAAGGCGATGCGATACGTGATCGCCGCCGCCTGCAACGGGTGCAGCGTGCGCGCGTCGTCGCTCTCGCCATCGTTCTCGGCCAGGAACGTCTGGCCCATCTCCTGGACCAGCACACCGCGCCGCGTGAGCCACTTCATCACCCGGGCGATCAGGGTGTGCAGCAACCCGTGCAACTCCTGATCGGTGGGAGGCACCACCGCCACGAAGCTTTACGTCAATCGGTCCTAGGCCTTTGGTTGTGAATTCATGAGGAATTTGGCTCGGGGCTTCGCGCGTGGTATGCGGTTGATGGATCTTGCCGCGAGTGAAGACCCGGCGGTTTCAGCGAACCGTCTCAAGAATGCCCACGCGAGAGAACCGGTTCAACGCCCGCCAATGCGACCAATGCGAGTTCTCACTGATGCAGCCGAGGCTTACATTCCGCCGTAGTTGGGACCGCCACCGCCTTCGGGTGTCACCCATACGATGTTCTGGGTCGGGTCCTTGATGTCGCAGGTCTTGCAATGCACGCAGTTCTGCGCATTGATCTGGAGTTGGTCTGTGTCGTCCTCGCCCCTGACGAATTCATACACGCCTGCGGGACAGTAACGACTTTCGGGTCCGGCGAAGCGGGCCAGGTTGACCTGTACCGGCACCGTCGCGTCCTTCAAGGTCAGGTGCGCCGGCTGGTTCTCTTCGTGGTTGGTGTTGCTGACGAAGACCGATGACAACCGGTCGAAGGTCAGCACACCGTCGGGCTTCGGGTAGGCGATCGCTTGGAACCGGCTGGCGGGCTGCAAGGCATCGTGATCGGGCCGGTGGTTGTGCAGCGTCCATGGCGGACTCGTCACGCCTAGCCTGGGCAGCAGCCATTGCTCGACACCGGTCATCAGCTGACCGACCGCCTTGCCCTTTTTGAACCAGAGCTTGAAATTGCGCGTCTGCTGCAATTCTTCGTGCAGCCAGCTCTTTTCGAAGGCCGCGGGATAGGCGGCGAGCTCGTCGTGGGCACGGCCTGCGGCAAGTGCCGGCGCGAGTGCGTCGGCGCAGAGCATGCCGGACTTGATCGCGGCGTGGCTGCCCTTGATGCGCGCCGCGTTGAGGTAGCCAGCATCGCAGCCGACCAGCGCGCCACCCGGGAACACCGTTCTTGGCAAGGCCTGTGGTGTGCCGTTGTTAATTGCGCGCGCGCCGTAGCCGATGCGCTTTCCGCCTTCGATGTGCGCGCGGATGGCCGGGTGCGTCTTCCAACGCTGCATCTCCTCGAACGGGCTGAGATACGGGTTGCGATAGTCCAGGCCGATCACGAAGCCGAGCGTGACCTGGTTGTCGGCCAGGTGATAGAGGAAGCCGCCCCCGAATGCGTCACCCTCCATCGGCCAGCCGGCCGTGTGCACCACACGCCCTGGCTGCGCCTTGTCGACGGGCACCTCCCACAACTCCTTGATGCCGATCGCGAAGGTCTGGGTATCGCGGCCCTCGGTCAACCCGAATCTCGCCAGCAACTGCCGGCCCAGGTGACCACGCGCGCCCTCGGCGAAGACCGTGTACCTGCCCCGCAATTCCATGCCGAGTTGAAAGTTGGCGCCCGGCTCCCCATGCTTCGTGATGCCCATGTTTCCGGTCGCCACTCCCCTCACGCGGCCCTGCTCGTCGTAGAGGACCTCGGCGGCGGCGAAGCCCGGGAAGATCTCGACGCCCAGGTTCTCGGCCTGGAGCGCCAGCCACTTGACGACGTTCGACAGGCTGACGACATAGCAGTCGCGGTTATGCAGGTTGCGCGGCACCAGCCAGTCCGGTGTGCGCGTGCGGCCGGTTTCACTGAGCAACAGCACCTCATCGCCGGTCACCGCCTGGGTCAGGGGGGCACCGAGGATCTTCCAGTCGGGGAAGAGCTCGTCCATCGCGCGCGGGTCCATCACGGCGCCCGAGAGGATGTGCGCACCCGGCTCAGAACCTTTCTCGAGCACGACGACGCTGGTGTCCGGCGCGAGTTGCTTCAAGCGGATCGCCGTGGCCAGGCCGGCCGGGCCGGCGCCGACAACGACCACGTCATAGTCCATGGCCTCGCGCGGACCCTGGGTGGCGACTAGTTCTTGCGTGTTCATCTCGATGTCCGCCCCATCGCCTGTTCATTCATCGCTGTCTCTCCCTGGCGAGGTACGTTCAGGGAGCCGCGAGCGCGGCACCCGCCTCGGGCGCGTCGGTGGCGTTCTCCGTTGACGCCTTCGCTTCGCGGCGCACCCGCGAGGTCGTCATCACCTGCGCCTCGCCTTCGATTACCACGGTGTCGCGCACTCGGCACACGGTGGCGAGCACGGCGCGCGCCCTGTCCCTGTCCACCGCCGTGACGGTCACCGTGGCATGCACGGTGTCACCCGGACGCACCGGTGACTTGAAGCGCATCTGCTGGCCAAGGTATATCGTCCCCGGCCCGGGTAGGCGGTTGGCCACCGCGGCAGAGATCACGCTCGCAGTCAGGAATCCGTGGGCAATCCGGCCGCGAAATGGCGTATCCGCGGCGAACTCTTCGTTGACGTGGACCGCGTTGTTGTCGCCCGAAACGCCGGCGAACAGCACGATGTCCGCTTCGGTGATCGTCTTCGAGAACGTGGCCGCCATGCCCGGCTGCAGGTCCTCGATGTCGTGGCCGTTCTGGTCGTTCATGTTCGTTCTCCTCTCAAAGTTGCGTGGCCGCAAGGCCAAGCGTCGACTCGGCGCCATGCAGCACGGCATCGCGCCAAGCCGCGGCATGGGGCAAGACATGCAGGGCAAAGTGAAGCGCGGTGACACGCTTGGCTTCGAGGAATTCCCGGTCGTCGGCGCCACGCGCAAGCCGATTGCTGGCCGCTACCGCCGCGCGGGTCATCAGCCAAGCGCCGACGACCGTTCCGGCCAGCCAGAGGTAGGGGACCGCACCGGCCGCGGCGTGCCGGTTGTCTTGTGCCAGCAGGCCATCGGTGCCCTCGGCGAGGGCCTGGACGCCACGCTGCAGTGCCGAATGCACGGCCGTCAGCAGCGCATCCTGTTCATGCCCGCTGGCGGTCGCGTCAGCGCTTATCTGAGCAATCAGGCGTTTCATGACACTGCCACCATCGCGCGCCACCTTGCGACCGATCAGATCGTTGGCCTGAATGCCGGTCGTGCCTTCGTAGATCGTCGTGATGCGCGCGTCGCGCAGATGCTGCGAGGCGCCGGTCTCCTCGATGAAGCCCATGCCGCCATGCACCTGTACACCGTCGGACGTGATGCCCAGTTGCGCACTGTCGGTGCACCAGCCCTTGACGATCGGGATCAGCAGGTCGACCAGCGCCTGTGCCTGCGCACGTTGATCGCGGGTCGGCGTGGTCGCGTGCGCGGTCCATCTGGCCGGCGGCGAAGTAGGCCAGTGCGCGCATCGCCTCGGTGCGCGCCTTCATGTCCATCAGCATGCGGCGCACGTCCGGGTGGCCGACGATCGCGCGGTCGGTATCGCTTTCGCGTGAGCAGCGTCTTGCCCTGCACGCGGTCGAGTGCGTAGGCGCGCGCCTGCTGATAGGCGCGCTCGGAAATCGCCACACCTTCCAGGCCGACGTTCAGCCGCGCATGGTTCATCATCGTGAACATGCAGGCCAGCCCCTGGTTCGCCTCGCCGACCAGGTAGCCGATCGCGCCCGGCCCTTCGCCGAAGCTCATCACCGCAGTGGCGCTGGCGTGGATGCCCATCTTGTGCTCGATCGAGGCGCAGACGAGGTCGTTGCGTTCGCCAGAGCTGCCGTCGTCGTTGACCAGGAACTTCGGGCACCAGGAACAGCGAGATGCCCTTCACGCCCGGCGGCGCATCCGGCAAGCGCGCCAGCACGAGGTGGACGATGTTCTCGGCCATGTCGTGTTCGCCCCAGGTGATGAAGATCTTGGTGCCGCTGATGCGGTAATGGTCGCCTTCGGACACGGCCTTGGTCCGCAGCGCGGCCAGGTCGGAGCCAGCCTGCGGTTCGGTCAGATTCATCGTACCGGTCCAGCGGCCCTCGACCATGGGCGGCAGGAAGCGTGCCTTGAGTGCCTCGCTGCCGTGGTGCGCAATCGCTTCCACCGCGCCGAGGGTGAGCATCTGGCACAGGCTGAACGCCATGTTGGACGACTTCCACATCTCCAGCACCGCGGTCGACAGCAGCGTGGGCATGCCCTGGCCGCCATACTCCGGTGCCGCCGGCATGCCGTTCCAGCCGGTCTCGCAGAAGCTCGCGTAGGCCTCGCTTGAAGCCGTCGGCGGTGGTGACCGCGCCGTGCGTCCCAGCGGCGCCCTGCACGTCACCGGATTGATTCAGCGGCGCCAGCACGCTCGACGGCGAACTGGTCGGCCTCTCGAGGATGGCCTCGACCAGGTCGGCGTGACCTCTTCAGCCGGGCTGGGCGCAGCACGGCATCGAGACCGCCGATTTCCTTCATCGTGAACAGCATGTCGCGCAACGGTGCGGCGTAGGTCATGATCGGCATCGTCCGTGGACAGTTGGGTTCAGGCTCTGGAGGACCTTGGTGGTCAGCGACCGGATACGCCACGGCCGCGCAGTGCGTTCAACTCGCCGACGATGCCGCGCCGGAACGCGAGCACGCAGACGACGAAGATCACGCCCATGACCACCGTCACCCAGGGACCGACTTTGTCCGCCAGTACGTTCTCCGAGGCCGACGATCACCGCCGCGCCGACCACCGGGCCGAGCACCGTGCCCAGGCCTCCGAGCAATGTCATCAGCACCACCTGGCCGGACATGTGCCAGTGCACGTCGGTCAGCGACGCGAGCTGGAACACCAACGACTTGGTGGCGCCGGCCAGCCCCGGCGAGCGCGGCCGACAGCACGAAGGCCAGCAGCTTGTAGCGGTCGACGTCGTAGCCCAGCGAAATGGCGCGCGGCTCGTTGTCGCGGATCGCCTTCAGACACCTGGCCGAACGGCGAGTGGATCGTCCGATACACGACCAGACAGGCCGGCGCCAGAAAGACCGCGAACACGAAGAAGTACATCGTCATGTTGTCGGTCAGGTCGACCAGCCCGAAGAGCTTGCCGCGCGGAATGCCCTGCAGCCCGTCCTCGCCGCCGGTGAACGTCAGTCTGCACGCGCGAGGAAGAACACAGCTGGGCCAGGCCAAGGTGATCATCGGCGAAGTAGATGCCCGGCACGGCGGATCGACAGCGTCGCCGAACAGGCCGCCCAGCAGCCGCCGCCAACACGCGGCCCCGCGAGCAGACCGAGCTCCGGCGTGGCGCCAATGGCCTTGCTCAGCCAACCGGTGACGTAGGCCGCGCCGCCGAAGAAGGCCGCATGGCCGAACGACAGCAGGCCCGCGAAGCCGAGCAGCAGGTTGAAGGCGCAGGCGAACAGCGCGAAGCACAGGACCTTCATCAGGAAGGTCGGGTACACGACGAACGGCGCAAGTGCACCGTGACGGCCACGACGACAAAGAGAGGCCAGGCCGGGTTTCGTCCGATGGCGCCGATGACGGGTTTCATGGTTCGCTCCTTCAAGCCTGCTTGCCGAACAGGCCGGCCGGGCGCAGGAGCAACACGAGAACCATGATCAGGAAGATCACGACGCCGAAGCCTCGGGGTAGATCGACCTTGGTCAGGCCCTCGATCAGCCGAGCGCGAGCCCGGTGACGATCGAGCCGAGAATCGACCCCATGCCGCCGATCACCACCACGGCGAAAACGACGATGATCAGGTTCGACCCCATCACCGGGTTGACCTGGAACATCGGCGCCGCGAGCACGCCGGCAAAGCCGCCAGGGCGACCCGGCCGCGTAGGTCGCCGTGATCAGCACCGGCACGTTGATGCCGAGCGCCTGCACCAGGTCGCGGCGTTTCGTGGCGGCGCGCAGCGTGGCGCCGAGCGACGTGCGCTCGATCAGGTACCAGGCGAGCAGACAAACCCCGAGCGCGGCGACGACGACCCACCCGCGATACACCGGCAGGAACATGAAGCCCAGATTGACGCCGCCTTCCAACGCGTCGGGCACGTCATAGGATTCGCCCGAGACACCGAAGAAGTACTTGAGCAGTGCCCTCGAGCGATCAGCGCCAGGCCGAAGGTCAGCAGCAGACCGTACAGGTGGTCGAGGCCTGTCAAACGTGGCAGCATCAGCCGCTCGATGACCACCCCGAGCACGGCCGACCACGGCGGGGCCAGCAGCAGCGCGAGCCAGTAGTTCATGCCGAGATGGTTCAGCCCCAGCAGCGCCAGGAAGGCGCCGAGCATGTACAGCGCGCCATGCGAGAAAGTTGATGATGTTGAGCAGGCCGAAGATGACCGCCAGCCCGAGGCTGAACACGGCGTAGAACGAACCGTTGATCAGGCCGAGCAGCAACTGGCTGGCCAGCAAGTCGCTGGGAACGCCGAAATCTCCAGTCACTCCTCGGGTCGTGATGCGGCGAGGGCTTGCACGCCGGCCTTTCCCCGAGCGACGACGATTACTTCTTGACCAGCGGGCAGGTAGACTGCGGCAGCGGCTGGAACGCCTCGTCCGCGGGGATCGTCGCGCGCACGTTGTAGTAGTCCCACGGCGTCGTCGACTCGGCCGGCTTCTTCACCTGCGCCAGGTACATGTCGTGCACCATGCGGCCGTCGGCGCGGATCGTGCCGTTCTTGGCAAAGAAGTCGTTGACCGGGGTCTTCTTCATCTGCGCCATCACCTTCGCGGTGTCGTCGCTGCCGATTGCCTTGACGGCCTTCAGGTAGTGATAGACCGACGAATACTGGCCGGCCTGCACATCGTCGGCATGCGCTTGTCGTGTCGAAGAAGCGCTTCGACCAGGCCCGCGTTTCGTCGTTCAGGTCCCAGTAGAAGCCTTCGGTCAGGTACATCGCCTGCGTCGTCTTCAGGCCGAGCGAGTGCACGTCGGTGATGAACATCAGCAGGCCGGCGAGCTGTCTGCTTCGGCGATGATGCCGAACTCGGCCGCCTGCTTGATCGAGTTGATGGTGTCGCTGCCGGCGTTGGCCAGGCCGATGACCTGCGCGCCCGAGCGACTGCGCCTTGAGCAGGAAGGACGAGAAGTCCGAGCCCGGGGAACGGGTGCCGCACCGTGCCGACGACCTTGCCGCCGTTGGCCTTGACGACCTCGATCGCATCCTTCTCCAGCGAATGGCCGAACGCGTAGTCGGCGGTCAGGAAGAACCACGTCTTGCCGCCGCCCTTGGTCACCGCCTTGGCGGTGCCGTTGGCCACCGCGTAGGTGTCGTAGGTCCAGTGCACGGTCACGTCGTTGCAGTCTTCGTTGGTGATCGGCGTCGATGCCGCACCCGAGATCAGCGCGACGCGGTTCTTCTCCTTGGCGATCTTCTGCACCGCGAGCGCGACCGAGGTCGTCACCAGTTCGCTGGCAACGTCGACGTCACCCTCTCGAACCACTCGCGCGCCTTGTTGGCGGCGATGTCGCGCCTTGTTCTGGTGATCGGCCGAGACCATCTCGATCTTGAAGGCCGGCTTTTCCTTGGCGTCGAAGTCGTCGATCGCCATCTGCGTGGCAATGACCGCGCCCTTGCCGGCGATGTCGGAATAGGCGCCCGACAGGTCGGTCAGCACGCCGATGCGCACGACGTTGTCGGAGACCTGGGCTTGCGCTGGTGCGAAGGCTGCGGCGAGCGCGGCAGCCAGGGTGAGGGTCTTGAAGTTCATGCTTGTCTCCGGAGAGTGGGAACGGTAGTGAGCGGATCGAAACGACAGGCGCGGCTCAGACGCCGAGCAGTTCGTGCAGCATCTCGGTCTTGGACGCGAGCTCGGCCTGGTTGCACCGTGGCGACGATGCGGCCGTGCTCGAGCACGTAGTGGCGGTCGGCCAGCGGCGCGGCGAAGCGGAAGTTCTGCTCGACGAGCACGATCGTGTAGCCGCGCGTCTTGAGCAGGCGGATCACTTCGCCGAGCTTCTTCACGATCACCGGCGCCAGTCCTTCGGTGATCTCGTCGAGCAGCAGCAACCTCGCGCCGGTGCGCAGGATGCGCGCCATCGCCAGCATCTGCTGCTCGCCGCCCGAGAGCCGCATGCCGGGGCTGGCGCGGCGCTCGTAGCAGGTTGGGGAACACGGTGTAGATTTCCTCCAGCGTCATGCCGCCGAGCGCACCACCGGCGGCAGCATCAGGTTCTCTTCGGTCGTCAGGCCCGAGAAGATGCCGCGCTCCTCCGGGCAGTAGCCCACGCCGAGGTGGGCGATGGCGTGCGGTGCGCATCGTCGGTGATCTCGTTGCCGCGCAGCATGACCGAGCCGGTGCGCCGGCCCACCAGGCCCATGATGGCCTTCATCGTCGTCGAGCGGCCCGAGCCGTTGCGTCCGAGCAGCGTGACCAGCTCGCCCTCGTTCACTTTCAGGTCGATGCCGTGCAGGATGTGCGATTCGCCGTAGAAGGCGTGCAGGTCGGTGATGCGCAGTATCTCGTTGCGGTTTGCGGTCCCGGTCATGCTTCGACTCCCACATAGGCTTCGAGCACGCGCGGATCCTTGGACACGACCTCGTAGGGCCCTCGGCGAGGATCTTCCCGCGCTGCAGGACGGTGATCGCGTCGCTGAGCTTCTCGACGACCGACAGGTTGTGCTCGACCATCAGCACGGTGCGCCCCTCGGCGACCTCGCTTGATCAGCTCGGCGACCAGGTCGACGTCTTCGTGGCCCATGCCCTGCGTCGGTTCGTCGAGCAGCATCAGCTCGGGCTCCAGCGCCAGCGTGGTCGCGATCTCGAGTGCGCGCTTGCGACCGTAGGGCATCTCGATGGCCAGCGTAGTCGGCGAACGAGCCGAGATCGACGGCGTCCAGAAGTTCCCTGGCACGGGTCATCGAGCGAACCAAGGCTGTCCTCGGAGCGCCAGAAGTGGAACGACGTGCCGAGCTCGCGTTGCAGCGCCACGCGCACGTTCTCCAGGGCGCTCATGTGGCCGAAAGTGGCCGAGATCTGGAACGAGCGCACGACGCCGCGGCGCGCGATCTGCGCTGGCTTCTCGGCTGTGATGTCGTCGCCATCGAAAACGATGCGTCCCTTGGTGGGTTGCAGGAACTTGGTCAGCAGGTTGAACACCGTGGTCTTGCCGGCACCATTGGGGCCGATCAGCGCGTGGATGTGCCGCGTCGGACGTGCAGGTTCACGTCCTGCACGGCGGCAAAGCCGTCGAACTCCTTGCTCAGGCCCTCGGTCTGCAGGATGATGTCGTGTGCCATGCCGCGCGCCTCACCCGATGGCCGAGATCGAGCCGACGCGCTCGCGCAGCTGGAACTTCTGGATCTTGCCGGTCGAGGTCTTGGGTAGCTCGCCGAAGACCACTCGCTTGGGCACCTTAAATCTCGCCAGCTCGGCGCGGCAGAACTCGACCAGATCGGCTTCGGTCCGCCTGCGCGCCCGGTTTCGAGTTCAACGAATGCAGCAGGGCACCTCACCCCACTTCGCGTCCGGCTGGCGCAACCACGGCGGCCAGCATGACGCCGGGTGGCGGTACAACACGTCCTCGACCTCGACGACGAGATGTTCTCGCCACCCGAGATGATGATGTCCTTGCTGCGGTCCTTGATCTTGACGTAGCCGTCAGGATGCATCACGCGCCAGATCGCCGGTGTGAAACCAGCCGCCGGCGAAGGCCTCCGCGGTGGCGCTCGGGTTCTTCAGGTAACCCTTCATCACCACGTTGCCGCGAAAGAAGATCTCGCCCATCGTCTCGCCGTCGGCCGGCACCGGCTGCATCGTCTCCGGGTCGAGCACCGTGACGGCCTGCTGCAGCGGGTAGGTGACGCCCTGGCGACCGTTCAGCGGGCGCGCTCGTCGAGCGCGCAGCCCGGCCCACGTCGGCCTGCGTGGCGCAGACCGCGGCCGGGCCATAGACCTCGGTCAGGCCATAGACGTGCGTGAGCTCGATGCCGCAGCCTCGCAGCCTTCGATCACGCCGCCGGTGGTGCGGCGCCGGCGATCAGGCCCTTGACGGCGTGCTCGATGCCCTCGCGCGCGTCGGGCGCATTGATCAGCATGCCGTAGACGATCGGCGCGCCGCACAGGTGCGTGACCCGGTGCTCGCGGATCAGCGCGAAGATCGGCCCTCGGATCGACGCGACGCAGACAGACGCTGGTGCCGGCGACCAGCGCCATCGTCCACGGGAAGCACCAGCCGTTGCAATGGAACATCGGCAGCGTCCACAGGTAGACCGAGTGATGCGGCATGCTCCCAGGTGACGACGTTGACGCCGCGTTCAGGTACGCGCCGCGGTGGTGGGTGACCACGCCCTTGGGGTTGCCCGTCGTGCCCGAGGTGTAGTTCAGACGCGATCGCATCCCACTCGTCGGCGGGCAGTTGCCAGGCGAAGTTCGGGTCGCCGCTCGCGCCAGAAGCGCCTCGTAGTCGATCGTCGCCGAGGCGACTTGCCGGCCGGTGCGCTCGTCGTCCTCGACTTCGATCACCAACGGTCGCCGCGTCGCCCACCATCGCGAGCGCCTTGCCGACCACCGCGGCAAACTCGCGGTCGGTCAGCAGCACCTTGGCTTCGCCATGCTGCAGCATGAAGGCGATGGCCTCGGCGTCCAGCCGGGTGTTGAGCGTGTTGAGCACCGCGCCGGTCATCGGCACGCCGAAGTGCGCCTCGAACATCGCCGGCACGTTGGGCAGCATCACCGCCACCGTGTCGCCCACGCCGACGCCGCGCTGCGCCAGGGCGCTGGCCAGGCGCCGGCAGCGCGCATAGGTCGTCGCGCCAGGTCTGGCGGCGACGAGCCGTAGATCACCGCGGTGCGATCCGGGTAGACCGCTGGCCGAGCGCTCGATGAAGCTCAGCGGCGACAGGGCGACGAAGTTGGCCTCGTTCTTGTCGAGGCCGAGTTCGTACGGGCTGGTTCGCGAATTCATCGGCGGCGTCCTTCGTTATCCCCTGGCCTGTCTGTCTGGCGCGCGGGCGGCAACGTGAAGCGAAGGATGAGCGACGACTGTTGCACCAGCGTCTGCGCAATGTGACGAATGATTGCATCTGGCGGCACGGGCGAACGGCGACTCCTACAATCGCTGCGATACGAGCCCGCCCGGCCATCAGCCGCCACCGTGAACAGCCCTTCGCCGTCCCTAGGGACGACCGCTTCAGCCGCTACGAGTCGCTGCGGGCAGCGCTCGACCTGATCGACCAGGGCTTCACGCTGATCGACAGCAACCTGCGCTTCGTGGCCTGGAACAAGACCTTTCTGCGCCTGCTCGACTTCCCTCCCGAGATGGGTTACGTCGGCGCGCCGTTCGAGAGCTTCATCCGTTTCAACGCCGAGCGTGGCGAGTACGGGCCGGGCAACGTCCAGGGCTCCATCGACGAGCGCCTGGTAGCGGCGCGCGCCTTCGCCCCACACGAGATCGAGCGCACGCGGCCCGACGGCACGGTGCTGCTGGTGCGCGGCGTGCCGGTGCCGGGGCACGGCTTCGTGACGCTGTACTCGGACATCACCGCGCGCAAGCACGCGGAAGCCCAGATCCGCGAGCACAACGCGATGCTGGAAACCCGGGTCGCCGAGCGCACCGCCGAACTGCGGCGCAGCGAAGCGCGGATGCGCCTGATCACGGACTCGATTCCGGCGTTGATCGCGTACTTCGATCGCGATGGCGTGTATCGCTATCTCAACCGCGGCTACCACGACTGGTTCGGGCTCGATACCTCCAACCCGGGCGGCATGAGCGCCAAGCAATACCTCGGCGCCGCCAGCGACGCCGGCATCCGGCCCAACGTGGCGCGCGCGCTGGCCGGCGAGGCCGTCACGTTCGAGTACGAGACATCACTGGTCGGGGGCCGCCGCGTGATTGCCCGCACGACGCTGATCCCCGAGATCGATGCCGAAGGGACGGTCGCGGGTTGCTTCGAGCTGACCTTCGACATCACCGAGCAGAAGCATGCGCAGGAGATGCTCGTGCAGGCGCAGAAGATGGAGGGGCTGGGCCAGTTGAGCGGCGGGCTTGGCGCACGACTTCAACAACATCCTGACCGTCATCATCGGAAACCTGGGCGCGCTCTCGGCTGCTCATGGCGACGACCCGACGGTGGCCGAGTTCATCGAACCGGCCGTCGAGGCGGCCCGACGCGGCGCCGAACTGATCAAGGGGCTGCTCTTGCTTCGCGCGCCAGCAGCCGCTCGATGCCCAGGCCACCGACGTGGCGCCGCTCATCGCCGCGGTCGGCCGCCTGGTGCGGCGCTCGCTGCCCGAGAGCCTGCAACTCGAGATCGATGCCGGCGACGTGCCGCTGTGGGCCTGGATCGACGCGCACCAGCTCCAGAACACGCTGCTCAACCTGGTCCTGAATGCGCGTGACGCAACACCGGTAGACGGCAGGATCGGCGTGCACGCATCGGTGCAGACGCTGGACGCGGCGCGTGCAGGCGTGCTGCAGGTCGCGGCAGGAAACTACGTTTGCATCGCCGTCAGCGACAACGGCAGCGGCATGGACGCCGCGACACTGGCACGGGTGTTCGAACCCTTCTTCACCACCAAGCGCTCGGGGCTGGGCACCGGCCTGGGGCTGGCGATGGTCTATGGCTTCGTCAAGCAGTCGGGCGGCGCGATCCGCATCCGCAGTACGGTGGGTCTGGGGACGACGGTCTCGCTCTGGCTACCCGCTTCCGAGGCCTGCACCGAGCTGCCGTCGCCGCCGGACCTGGCTCCTGACGGCGCACGCGTCGACCAGGGGCTGGCGCTGCTGGTCGAGGACGACGCGGAAGTGCGCAAGGTCGTACGGCGCTTGCTGCTGGAACTCGGCTTCGCAGTCATCGAGGCGGAGAGCGGCACCGAGGCGATGCAGCTGCTCGACCAGACGCCTGGCATCGCGCTGCTGTTGTCGGACGTGGTGATGCCCGGCAGCATCGATGGACGGGCCGCGGGTCGCCGCACGCGCGCGAGCGCTGCGGCGTAGCGCGGGTCGTGCTGATGAGCGGCTACGCGCCGGTGACCTCGGTGACGGCCCCGATGTGCCAATGCTGGCCAAGCCGTTCACCAAACAGCAGCTCGCAGCGACCTGCTGCGGCAAACCAGCGCGCGGCTGAATCCATTGAACCAAGGCCGCGCCGCGGACTGGTCTTCGTCGTCGAAGACGATGCGGACGTGGCGCGCCTGGTCACGCGCACGCTGCAGGAGTTCGAATTCGCGACGCAGGAGTTCCGCGACGGCGGCGCAATGCTGCGCCGCCTGCGCGACCGGGCGCCCGGACCTGTGCATCGTCGACCTCGGGCTGCCAGACATGGATGGGATAGAGCTCGTGCGCGAGATCGCGCGCCGTGGCGACTGCGGCGTTCTGATCCTCACCGGCCGCGGCTACACCGCCGACCGTGTGATGGGGCTGGAAGGCGGCGGCGACGACTACATGGTCAAGCCCTTCGAGCCGCGCGAACTGGTGGCGCGGGTTCGCAGCATCCTTCGTCGCCGCGGGACCGCCAGGCGGTAGCGCCCTCGGGGCCCGGACTCCAACGCCGCTACGCTCGCTTCGACGCCTGGACCTTCGACTGCGCGGCCAACACGCTGCGCGGCCAGGGCGGCGACGAGCACGTATTCGGCATGGCGGAGGCTCGCGTGCTGAAATGCTTCCTCGAGCGACCGCATCAGATCCTCACGCGCGAACAGCTCGAGGGAACTCGCGATCTGTCGCCGCTGGATCGCAGCATCGACGTGCGCATCTCACGCCTGCGCAAGCGACTCGAATCCGATCCGCAAAATCCCAAGATCATAAAAACCATCTACGGCGCCGGCTACATGTTTTCGGCCGTAGTCGAGTGGTCCTGAGTCGAAGAAGAGGCACCGGCACTGCCGGCAGACTTAGACGAGAATGATCCCAACCGTGAGAGGTTGAATTACGCCACATCGTGCAAATATGTTGAATTCGCAGCCCGTGCCTTCGCCAGTGACGCTATTCGATGCGCCGGGAGCTCTGCATTGAGGACGGCGACTCTGACCTGTGCCAAATCATGTGCTCCCTCGTCAGTCCAGCGCGTTTGCTGCTTCCTCGCCATGCGATGGCTGACCACATGGTTCACGGCCGACTCGGCAATGTTGCCGCTGATCGGCAGTCCTTTGCGATGGCGCGCGCCATAGCTCATTAGCGTTCGATTATTCTTGTCGATATAGAAAGTAGAACCGGCAACGATATTTACATGCCGCGCCTGCATTAGTCTTTTCACCCACGGCGACAGCAGTTCCGCCAAGTTGCGCGCGGCCTGGCGGCTCCTGCGGCTGCTGCTGAACTTCAACCACGCCGAATCGACGCTCACACTGGCAACGCCGATCGATTCGCGAACCTGACTACCTTCAGTTGGCTTCGGCGTTTCGACGGGATTGCGTTCAATCTGTTCGTCGATCGCCTTTCCGACAGCGAGAACTCTGCGTCGAGTGCTGCTCGTCGAGATACCCTTATCCGGCGGGAGAACCTCTTGAAGGAGCTCTGTGGCCTGCCAATAGGGCAGATGCGCTGCCCACTTCGCCTGGAGATTGTCGATTTCCGTTAGAAACGGCAGTGGTGGATTCAAGTGGTCATCGCAACACCTATCGGCTATTGTTCGAACGGGTCGATTTTGGGAGAGACAGCCGTGTCCAAGCGCTTGACCGAAAAGGAAAAAGACACGATCTGGTGCGGTTGGCGCAAGGGCCTGACCCATAGCGCCATCGCGACCAAAATCGGCAAGACGGGAGTCTGTGTCTTCTGCCATATCAAGAAGTACGGCGGCATCAAACCGCCATGGATGAAGAGTCGTTCCGGTTCATTGACCTTAGACGAACGTGTCGCTATCGAGCAAGGATTGGCCGAACGACAGAGCCTTCGCGAAATCGCCCGGCGGCTCGACCGCCACCCCTGGACAATCTGTCGTGAAGTCCAACGCAACAGTTGGCGCCGAGGCTACGATGCACATCGCGGGGAGAAGGAAATCTGGAAGCGGGCCCGGCGTCCAAAAGCGAGCAAGCTCCGAAAGCGTCCGCGGAAGCGAATCGGCTCCACTTCGGGTACTGAGCGTTGGACGCACGGCAAAACGCCCGGCCAATGCCGTGCGTCGTACCTACAAGGGGGAGAAAGAGAGGAATATATCTTTGTTCGCGGTTTACTCGGCCATGTTTGTGTCGGTGCCCGAGAAGCCGTTGCCGGTCTGGATCGGGGCATATAGCTCGCCACCGGTGGCGTAGATCGACGGGGCGGCTTTGTCGGCCGTCTGAGCCACGGGTTGGTTGGCCTGGCGCTCGATCGTCGGGTAGAGCTCACCGCCGCTCACGTAGCCCGCGACGCTAACCGGGGGCGACATGACGGAGGGGGAGAACGACTGATCAACTTCGTTGTAGAGCTCACCGGCGAAGGCATTGCCGATCGAGGCAAAGGCGGCGACAGTGGCGATGGAAGCGATGGCGAATTTGGTTTTCATGAAGTGCTACTCCGGGGTGTTGGGTTGATTGGCTAAGTGCCGTTGTTTCTGTGTGTGCCGCGTCGATGAATCCATTGTGGGCGACCCAGGTAGCGCCGTTGACACGGAGCGGCATCGGTTGGGTATCGGGTTTATCTCGCGGGTGTCTCGGGCGCCGCTCTGATGGATCGCCATGCATCGGCATTGGCTGCTGCGATCGGGCAGGCGGGCAAACGCGACTCGGTGGTGCAGTGGCGCTCGCCGCTGACGCTGACCGATCGGGTGGACGTCGAATTGCGCCGGATAGCAGCCGATGCCGGCTGCCATGGGCCGCTTCCGCGTCGGTCACGAAACCGTGAAGAGTCAGCTTCGCGATGTTATGCGCTGTATCGCAACTATCATCCTCACGTACCGGGCTGTCCGAATTCCCCTATCCGCGCCTCAGTACGCGTTGGCGAAGGTCGTTACGGATTCGATGAAGTCCGCCATCCCGGCTCGTGGCCAGAGATGATTGGCGCCATGAACGACCGTTACGCGAACGCAGTCGAGCCACCGCTCGTTCAGATACCGCTTCATGACCTTGCTGGTGGAGTCGCCCATGATGAGTACCATCGGCACGCTCGATTCTTTCGTACGCGTACAGGGCACTGGCTGAAACGGTTTGAACAGCAGGACTTTCGCATAAGACGCTGCGAACGATTCGAACGCTTCTTTCTGGGCAAGAGGCAACGGTTCATAGGGCGCTTCAGCAGCGATTTCCTCCCAGATGAATCTTGCCAATCCGGCATGATCGCCCTTCCGGGCCATGTCGATCATCGTATCGAAGACGGGGCCTGTCTCCGCCTCGCTGCGTGCAATGTCTTCCGGGCTTTCGGGCGCCAACGGGATGCCTCCCTCGAAAAGGTAGGCGCTTCGGACCTGGTCCGGATGCTCCAGCGCCGTCATGTGCGCTGTGAAAGCGCCCATGGACCAGCCGACCAGGTGGGCAGGCCCTCTACCCAGGGTGCGTATGAACGCGGCGATGTCATCCGCTGCGTTCGAGAAATAGGATTGCCCGGTGTCGGTGTCTTCCCAGGCACCGTTTGCGTAGAACCGCTGCGGAATCGCGACCACTTCGAACGAATCGGATAGCGTTGCGATGTGGTCTTTCCAGGCACGGTGATCACTAAGCGCGCCATGCAGAAGGATGAGCAACGGACCGTCGCCGGCTGTCAGATATGGGATTTCCTTGCCGTCGATCAACAGAGTCTTGCTTTTGACATCATCGGCCAGTGCGAGGCGGGAACTGATGCTCAGAATCAAGGCGACGACCAGGCTGATCATGTTGCACTTCATGGGGCTTCTCCACTCGTTCGGTGAGTCGAGTGTGATTGGCCCCGCTTCGGTAATACAGTCTGAAAAGCGAAAGTTTTCCGAAGTTTTGTCGGATCACTTCGACGGTGCCGCATGGGCCCTCACGAACGCTCTGATCTCGTCCAGGTATCGATCGAATTCCGGATCGGTCGGCAGCGGGCCATGGCCAATGGAATTGAACTTGACCAATCTGGCATTCGGAATCTGACGCGCCGCGAACTCGGCTTCGGCGATCGGGACGCCCTGATCTCCCGTGCAATTCAGAAGCATGGCGGGAACCTTCAGGTCAGGCAGGTCGTTTTCAACGCTTGACGCATGCAATGCACGAATCAGCTGCGCTGCGGTCATCCCATCGCTGGAGGCTAATTGGAGCCGGCTGATCGTGGAGACGATCGCATCATCGGCGCCCGGCCAGATGAGATTGATAACGAGCCTGCGGAAAGCGCCGTCGCTTCTGCCCCAGCCTTCTTCAACTAACGTGCATAAGGCCGCCAGACCCTCACTGCTCAAGCCACGGTGCGCGCCACCCCGCAGCAGCGCGCCATGGAGAATCAGGCAGGCCACGCGATCAGGGTGCCTGGTCGCGTACCTGACGCAGGTGACGCCGCCTCCCGATATGCCCAACAGCGCAAAACGATCGACCCGCGCGGATCGGACCACCGCGGCCAGGTCGTGATACCAGTCCGCGAGCGTTCCGGGTCCGTTCCGGTCGGAAAGGCCGGTTCCTCTGTGATCGAACCGGACGAGTCTGAAATCTTTCGATAGTGCCCGGACCCGCGTGCCGCTGATTCCGTCCTGCCATTCCAGCTCCAGGTGGGTCATCCAGTGAGGCGCGCGGACGATGGTCGGGCCCTGGCCCGAAATCGCGTAGGCAATGCGGGTTCCGTCCTTGCTGTAGGCGTAGTCGATTTTCTGCGAGAAATCCGACCCGTCTTCGTCGAACGAAACCGCGACACCAGGCGCAGACAGGCGATACCCGCGTTTCGAATCCGTACGGAGGATTCGACGCTGATCATCTTGGATGGCCTTGCGGATCTCACGAATACACTGAACGAGGCTGTCCGCCGTGACGACGACATTGGGCCACACCGCCTGATGCAGCTCTTCCTTCAAGACGGTTCGATTCGCATTGCGGGCGAGATAAGCGAGTACTGAAAGCGCTTTTGGCCGGATACAGACGGTAGCACCGTTCCTGTCGACCAGTTGCGGCGGCGATAGCCTGATCACAAAGCGATCGATGACGACTTCGCGCATCTGCCTCTCCGATTCTCTACTGGTCGTGCCGACCCTGTCGTTGATTGTTTTGGAGTGCTTGGCCGCCACTTGCCAGCGTCGTGAGGCCGGTCCGTCCACTGGCCGGTCAGGCCGCTTGTGTTGTCTTCACGAGCAGCGCGGGTTTGGTCGATCATGGCTGGGTTCGGCAGGCTTTGCAAGCTGGGCTGTCGGAGCGAGCCCGGGGGCAGTCAGTTCGGTCTCGTAGCACGAGCGCTCCCGTCCCGGCGTGCCGCCTGACTGAAGTGCAGGCGATAAGCGGCCAGGTCAGTGCCGAGTCTGTCTGCGAGAACCGGGCCGGCGGCTGAGGCCGGGGCGGGGCGCCTCCATCAATCTGAGGTGGACAGCCCGTCGCAAGCCGCGCGTTCGGACGACTGAAAAACGCTTGTCGGATGCGTATAGGAAGTATAAACACCCTCAGCGAAACCCGGCCTCGCCCCTGAACGCTCGTGCGCGAGGTGATTGAGGCGGGCAACCCGCGCATCGTGCGGCGTTGTCGGTCTTCGAATCGGCTGCGCGATGCGCTGGCGGCTGTCATCGCGCCTTCGCAGTGATGTTGGGCGTGATTGGCCAGCACCAGGCGCAGCACACTGCGGGCTGCGGGTCTGCAGCCGATGTCATGAACGTTCCCTGGGGGCCTGCGCTAGTGCGGCTGCCAATGCGCTGGCTGCGATGCCCACGCGGCTCAGCCGTACATCGGCAAATCGGCCTCGCGCGCCCGCGTCCTGGGCGGGGGGCGGGGCTGCGGGCCCAGATGGCTGAGAATCTTCTCGATGGCCGCCCGCTCGACAATGGCCGCGAGGATCCTCAGTTGCCCGGCCCCGCCATTCGGACAGTGCTGCATGTCGATATCGAAAACCCGCCTGAGCAGCCGCGCCCAGCCAATGTGCCCTGCCCGCGCCTGGACAGCACGGGCCTCGCCCTCGCACAGACCCGCGCTGCCGCCAGGGGTGCCCGAATCATCGACCTCGTCGACGGGCCTGGCACCCTGTGGCACCACCTGCGATCGCCATCTGGCGTTCGGGGCAGGCACACCTTGGTAGCGAATCAGGTGCAACCTCGGTCGCGACACCAACGCGGCCAGGCGCTGCATGAATGGCAGCGGCGACATCACCCGGTGCGTGGTGCCGTCTCGCGATCACTCCTGGATGAATCGACTAGATATGTCATCCGTTGGAACCATGCAGACATCACGACGGCCGAACCACTGATACCGGTGTGTCGCGATGTAGTCATACCAACGGTCTCGAATATAGCGTGGTATCCACGAGCTCCACGTCAACAGTCGCCACGGCCAGCGTAGGTGCGATGCGACGCCAATGGCTGCGTCGGACTTGGACAGAACCTTGTCGTCGTCAATAAACAGGAAACTGCTCAGTAGCGCGGGATCTAAGCCATGGGCAAGCATAAGGCGCACGCCAGCGGGCGACTGCAACGCAGCAAACTGCAGTTCTTGATCTCGCTCGTGATCGAGAATGAACTTGACAGCTGCAGAGCAGAGGTTGCAAACGCCATCAAAGACAATGGTCGCTGGCATGGGCGGAATTCTGATCAAGTTGAGTTATGCGTTTCGAACAAATGGCGTTTAACCTAAAACGTGAGTGACCCGGGCACGTGGACCAGCCACTCAGAAGACGATGATGCAATGCGACAGATTGTGTGCGCACCTAAACTTATACACTTATTTAATCACCCAAAATTTTGGGGATAGGAAATCTGTTAGATGGGCGTGTGCAGCAAAAGCTCATCTCGAGGATAGAGAAATTCTGCTGGCTTCGCGGTTAGCTATCAAGCGCTCGGTCGGAAGCATTCAACGCACAGTCACTCGCTCTGGATTGGACGGTAGGGGGACTGTTGCATTAGTGCCCAGCAGCGGTGAGGATTCTATGAGTTTACCCGGAGATTCGCTCAATGCATCCAAGCCCATTGTTCAAACGCTACCGATTCAGTCCCAAGGTGATTTTGCAGGCGGTTCGTTGGTACTGCCGGTTCGGGCTGTCGTACCGTGACGTTCGGGATTTGCTGGCCGAGCAATGCACTGAAGTTGACGCCAGCACGATTTGCCGTTGGGTACAGAAGTTCGGGCCAGAACTAGCCCGCCGGACGCGCAAGCAGCGCAATTGGCGCGGTTTGGATTGGCACGTAGATGAAACCTACATCCGGGTCGGCGGCAAGTGGCGCTATCTGTGTGGGCGTGATGCCAGCAGCAGGCGCAGCGGGATCGGCATCGACAGCATCCACTGGCGCACCGCACGTGCGCAATCACCTGGTCGACCAGGTGCGCCGCTGTTTGCGACATCCGGCGCGCCCCGCACGACGGGCAGAACCCCCGCCGTTTACAGCTGAACGCCAGCAGCTTGTCGTGGCCACACCGGTCGCAGCGCAGTCTCAGGAATCCGTGTGCCAGCATGCCGCACCCAAGGAATGCGTCGAACTCGTCCTTGACGAACCGCGGCAGTTCGGACCCGGTGCTGGTTTCGGTGTGGGCAATGAAACTGGCCGCGTGCTCTTGCACCAGACGGTACAGCGTTGTCTGCTCCGGGCGGTGGCGCTCATAGTGAATCGCCGCGCCACCGGGCCTCTGTTGCGATTGCTGCGCTGTGGCGTGCACGCGAGGCTCCCCTGGGCAAACCCCGGACAGTCTCAAGCCGCGCAGCGCGCATCAATGGCTCCTGTGATCTACGACCTTAGTCCGATCCTCCTGCTGCCGTATGCGAGCTTCATGATCGGTTTCGGCCTGGGCGGCATCGTGATGGGTCGCATGGCCGACCGGTTCGGCGCGATGGTGCCGGTGATGATCGGTGCATTCGGTATGGCCAGCGGCTACTGGCTGGCTGCGCAGGCAGACAGTCTGATGACTTTCTCGATCATCAATGGCGTGCTGCTCGGCCTGCTGGGCAGCTCGGCCACGTTTTCCCCCCTTATCTCCGATGTGGCCCGGTGGTTTGACAAGCGTCGCGGCATCGCGGTGGCAGTCTGCGCGAGTGGCAATTACCTGGACAGCGTGGTCTGGCCTCCGATCGTGCAGCAGTGGGTCGAGTCAGGCGGCTGGCGCAGCGCCTATGAAAATTTGGCCCTGGTGGTATTGCTGGCTGGTTTCGGACCGCTGCAACCTGCGCTGCTCGTACTGTATGCCGGCCGAGGGCCTGGACTGGATGGCCGACGAGCGGCTGCTCAGCGACGACGAGCTGATCCGGCTGATCACGATCGCGGTGCAGCGCCTGGGGATCGAAGAGGTGCGGTTCACCGGCGGAGAACCGTTGCTGCGCAAGGGCCTCGAACGGATTATGGCCGCCACGACGGCACTCACCACGCACACCGGCGGCGTCCCGCAGACGGCGCTGACAACGAACGGGCTGGGCCTGGAACGACGGGCGGCGGGGCTGGTCGCGGCCGGACTGCACCGGATCAACGTCAGCCTGGACACCCTCGACCGCGACCGGTTCCAGAAGATCACCCACTGCGACCGGTTGGACGACGTGCTGACCGGGATGGCCGCCGCGGCCGCCGCCGGGCTGCGGCCGGTGAAGGTGAACGCCGTCCTGCTGCATGGCGTGAACGACGACGAGGCGCCGGCCCTGCTGCGGTGGGCGATCGCGCAGGGCTACGAGCCGCGCTTCATCGAGCAGATGCCGCTGGACGCGCAGGGCGGCTGGGACCGCACCGATATGATCACCGCGGACGAGATCCTTACCTCGTTGCAGGCCGAGTTCACCCTGGTGCCGACCGGCAAGGCCGCGCGCGGCGCCGCCCCGGCCGAGACCTGGCTGGTCGACGGCGCCCCCGCAGGACTGGGCGGCCCGGCCACGGTCGGCTCGGTCACCCGGCCGTTCTGCGGTGACTGCGACCGGACCCGGCTGACCGCCGACGGCCAGGTACGCACCTGCCTGTTCTCGCGTACCGAGACCGACCTGCGCGCCCTGCTGCGCGGCGGCGCCGACGACGAGCAGATCGCCGTCTCCTGGCGGACGGCGATGTGGGGCAAGCTGGCCGGGCACGGGATCGACGACCCGTCGTTCCTGCAACCAGACCGGCCGATGAGCGCGATCGGAGGATGAGCGTGTCGCAGACCACGGCGAACGCCGGGGAACCGGGCACCGCACCGGGTGGCGGCACCCTGCGGGTGCTGGTGCGCTACTTCGCCGGGGCCAAGGCCGCGGCCGGGACGTCGTCCGAGCGGGTCGAGCTCGACGCCCCCGCCGACCTCGCCACGCTGGTGGCGCTGTTCGCCGACCAGCACGGCCCGGCGATGGCCCGGGTGCTCACCGCGAGCTCGTTCCTGCTCGACGAGGTGGCCGGCGGGCGTGACTGGGCCCTGTCCGACGGGGCCCAGGTCGACGTCCTGCCACCGTTCGCGGGCGGGTAGAGCCGCCGATCCCGGGCAGGTGGTCGAGAGGGAACCGGTCAGGGACAGGCGACCCATTCGTCGGTGCCGTCGGTGAAGACCTGACGCTTCCAGACCGGCAGCCGGTGCTTGACCTCGTCGACCAGCAGCGAGCAGGCCGCGAACGCCTCGTGCCGGTGGGCCGCCAAGAGGGCGACGACGATCGCCGCCTCGCCGATCGCCAGCACGCCGACCCGGTGCGTGACGGCGAGCGCCTCGGCGTCGGTGCGGGCCGCGACGTCCGCGCACACCTCGGCCAGCACGGCCGCCGCGCTCGGGTGCCCCTCGTACTCGATGCCGGTCACGCCGCGCCCCCGTCGTGGTCGCGGACCTGCCCGCAGAAGGTGACCACGGCCCCGGCGCCGCCGTCCTCGACGGCGGCCTCGTGGGCCCGCACGTCCAGCGGGGCTCGGCTGATCGCGGTGAGGACGACCCGGCGCTGCGGCGGGTTCATCCGGGTGGAGTCTCGGTCCAGCGGGGGAAGGCTCACCCCGCCAGGATAGGCGCCCGCGTCCGGCACGCGATCTCTGTTCGGCCTGCGCACCGGCCGGATCGGATGACCACCGGTCGGACCCGGCCGCGGCGCGGTCAGATCTGGTAGTCGCCGGGCATGTCGTCGATGATTTGGTTCATCTCCTGCGCCGGGCGCTCGCAGCCGGCCTGGCCGACCACCCGGGCCGGCACCCCGACCGCGGTCGAGCGCGGCGGCACCGGGCGCAGCACGACGCTGCCGGCCCCGATCCGGCTGTACTCGCCGACCTCGGTGTTGCCGAGCACTGTCGCGCCGGCCCCGATCATCACACCGCGGCGGATCTTGGGGTGACGGTCGCCGACGTCCTTGCCGGTGCCACCCAGGGTGACTCCCTGCAGCAGCGAGACGTCGTCCTCGACCACGGTGGTCTCACCGATCACGACCCCGGTGCCGTGGTCGATCATCACCGCGCAGCCGATCTGCGCCGCGGGGTGGATGTCGACGCCGAACACCTCGGAGCAGCGGCTCTGGAAGTACAGCGCGAGGGTGGCGCGTCCCTGGTGCCACAGCCAGTGGGTGATCCGGTAGGCCTGCAGCGCGTGGAACCCCTTGAAGAACAGGAACGGCTCGACCAGGGAGTGCACGGCCGGGTCACGGTCGAGGATCGCGGAAAGGTCCAGCCGGGCCGATCGGCCCAGTTCGGGGGCGTCCTCGTAGGCGTCCTGGATCACCTGGTGGGCCTGCAGCGGGGTGACGTCCTCGTTGCCCAGCTTGTGCGCCAGGTGGTAGGTCAGCGCCTGCTCGAGGCTCGTGTGACCCAGGATCGTGGCGTGGACGAAACTGGCCAGGGTGGGCTCTCCGGTGGCCAGCTGCTGGGCGTCCACCCGGAGCCGGCTCCAGACCGGGTCGAGGGAGGCACCGTTCGCCGCGACGCCGTTCGTCACCGAGAACTCGGACGTCGCTGCACGATTCACCATGGCTCAAGGGTAACCAGCGCCCGTGGATCGAGCGCACCACAGGGGTGCCTCATGGTGGATGCCCGCGTGCCGGGTCGCTGACTCAACGTGGTTTGCCCGCTTACGTCAGGCTCGGCCTCGGGGTTGACGATAGCGGGGACTGTCCGGTTTCCGGTGTAACGGGGTCTGGCGGTCATCAGTTGGTGGTGGTTGGTGTGAGTCGGCCCTCGAAGGCGACGTCGAAGGCGTTGAGGGCGGCTTTCCACCGGATCACCCATCGTGCCCTGCCGCGTCCGGTGTTGTCCAGGGATCGGGTGACGAGGTAGAGACACTTCAGGGCGGCCTGCTCGGCGGGGAAGTGTCCGCGGGCGTTGACCGCGCGCCGGTAGCGGGAGTTCAACGACTCGATCGCGTTCGTCGTACAGATGATCTTTCTGATCTCGGGGTCGAATTCGAGGAAGGGCACGAACTCCGCGTATAGGAAGTATAAACATTCTCAGCGAGCGTATAGCGTATAGGAAGTATAAACACCCGCAGCGAAACCCGGCCTCGCCCCTGAACGCTCGTGCGCGACGTGATTGAGGCGGGCAACCCGCGCATCGTGCGGCGTTGTCGGTCTTCCAATCGGCTGCGCGATGCGCTGGCGGCTGTCATCGCGCCTTCGCAGTGATGTTGGGCGTGATTTGCCAGCACCAGGCACAGCACACTGCGGGCTGCGGGTCTGCAGCCGATGTCATGAACGTTCCGGGGGGCCTGCGGTAGTGCGGCTGCCAATGCGCTGGCTGCGATGCCCACGCGGCTCAGCCGTACATCGGCAAATCGGCCTCGCGCGCCCGCGTCCTGGGCGGGGGGCGCGGCTGCAGGACAAGTGGCTGAGAATCTTCTCGATGGCCGCCCGCTCGACAATGGCCGCGATGATCCTCAGTTGCCCGGCCCCGCCATTCGGACAGTGCTGCATGGCGATATCGAAAACCCGCCTGAGCAGCCGCGCCCAGCCAATGTGCCCTGCCCGCGCCTGGACAGCACGGGTCTCGCCCTCGCACAGACCCTCGCTGCCGGCAGGGCTGCCCGAATCATCGACCTCGTCGACGGGCCTGGCGCCCTGCGGCACCACCTGCGATCGCAATCTGGCGTTCGGGGCCAGCACACCGTGGTAGCGAATCAGGTGCAACCTCGGTCGCGGCACCAGCGCGGCCAGGCGCTGCATGAATTGCAGCGGCGACATCACCCGGTGCGTGGAGCCGTCTCGCCACGGGGTCTTGAGTTCAAGCTCGAGCTGGCCGGCGGCATTGATCTGCACGCGTTGATCCGACAACGCCGGGCGGGTGATATAGCGACACAGTTTCTCGAGCCGCTCACGCTCGTGGGCATCGACCCGCACGCCCGCATGCAAGCTCAAGCCGTCGATGTCGGCGCACAGGCGCTGGCGCGCTAGTGCCTCGCGCGGCGCGCTGCCACGCAGGGTCAACAGCTTGTGCCCGGCACGCGGACCGAAGGCGATGCGATACGTCATCGCCGCCGCCTGCAACGGGTGCAGCGTGCGCGCCTCGTCGCTCTCGCCATCGTTCTCGGCCAGGAACCTCTGGCCCATCTCCTCGACCAGCACACCACGCCGCGTGAGCAACTTCATCACCCGGGCGATCAGGGTCTGCAGCAACCCATGCAACTCCTGATCGGTGGGAGGCGCCACCGCCACGAAGCGCGGGACCCCATCATCGCCACTCCGGTACACCCCGTCGAGCACCAGACAGTGTAGGTGGATGTTTAAGTTCGCCGCCGAGCCGAATCGTTGGATCAGCGTGACCGCGCCGCCCTGCCCCTCACCCGCTTGGAGTCCAGCGCACGCCAGCAAGTGCCGCGTGAGTAAGCGCTGCACCACTTGCAGCACGGCCGTGATCAGTTCGGGGCGTGATGCCAGCAGCAGGCGCAGCGGGATCGGCATCGACAGCACCCACTGGCGCACCGGCACGTGCGCAATCACCTGGTCGACCCGGTGCGCCGCCGTCTGCGACATCCGGCGCGCCCCGCACGACGGGCAGAACCCCCGGCACGCCCGGCTTCACCGACTACTTCTTCGCCGCTACGCCCATCCGCGAGTTTGCCGAGCTCAACATCGGCAGCCGCCCGGCCAGCAGAAAAGCCACCCGCGCCATTGAAGACCTGCGCGCCATACCCTGGGGTTTTTCATGGGGCCAGTGCCGCATGGCGCTGCCGGGCTGGTGCGGCTTTGGCTCAGCCGTGCAGCAGTTTCTGGCCGAAGGCGCGCGGGAAGAGCGCCTGGCGCTGTTGCAGCGCATGTACAAACAGTGGCCGTTTTTCAGCACCTTGCTGAGCAACCTGGACATGGTGCTGGCCAAGAGCGATCTGCGCATCGCCGCGCGTTACGTAGAGCTGCTGGAAGACAAGGCCACGGCCAAACGCATCTTCACGGCGCTGAAGGCCGAGTGGCAGCGCACCAACGACGCACTGTCGCAAATCACCGGCGAGGCCCAGCGCCTGCACAGCAACCCGGCGCTGGCGCGCAGCATTGCGCACCGCTTCCCCTACCTGGACCCACTGAACCACCTGCAGGTGGAACTGCTGCGCCGGTATCGCAACCGGGCTGCTGCGGCGCGGGGCAGCAGCGAAGTGCCGCCAGAGGTGGAGCGCATGCAGCGGGGCATTCACTTGTCGATCAACGGCATTGCGGCGGGGTTGCGCAATACGGGGTGAGGGGTGTTCTGGTGCGGGGTCCTAGTCGTTTGGGGTGGAACATAACCGTTAGCGTAACTGGCATTGCTTGCATCGCATTCGGGGACAAGGCGACACAGCAACAGCATCAACCGCGCAGCGCCAATTGCCGGCGTGTCCGCCCTCGGTACTGGGCTGTCCAAAGACTTGGTCGCGCTGAAGGTCAAGATGCCCGATTTCAGCGCTCAAGTGTCTCTGCGGTGGTGGTGACCGAAGGGGCCGCCACTTTGCAAATCGAATAATTGCGGCGTTTGATGTCGAACTCGTGTGGCCCTGGCTCTTTGGGGTTGTCGGGCAAGGCTCAAGACCTGAGCCGATGTCGTTTGTTTAGGGCCGTTCGCCCTGAGCTTGTCGAAGGGCCAGCGGGGGCTTCGACGGGCTCAGCCCGAACGGACTTTTCGCCAAGCGAACAGCATTGAGACCTGCCCCTGGCGGCGCTGCCAACGACCACGTGACACCGCCCGATCCAACCAAGTGGCCGATTGGGTTCATCACGTCCGAGGACGAGGGCAGCAAGGAGGCATCCTGGGCCATGTGCAGGGGGAGCGTCTAGTTAGATGAGAGACCTGACCCCAACACCAGCTAACGAGACCCTAAGAGAGACCTGTCCCCGAGCCCCTGAATTCAGGTTTCCGGCCACGGCAGCGACTACCAAAAAGCACGCAGCCGCCTAAGCGGCTGCGTCGCTGCAGCATGTATCCCAGCTTTTACTGCTTGGCGCCTTCGCCCAGCCGACGCCCCAGGCCCACGGCATACGGAGCGGCGCGAGCGACGAGCAGCGGGTCGGCCGACGGCACCACGCCCTTGGGAAGCAGGATGGGGTTGTAGGTGATGGTCAGGCATGGACCGCCACCATCTTCGGCCACCGAGGTGATTTTCAGCAGGCCGAGGTTCACTTTTCGGCGGCCTTCGGGCAAGGGCACGGTAGCGTTGTCGATCTTATCGCCGGGCTGCGCCAGCTCCAGGTTGAAGTTGAAGGCCACGGTGCCGGCCTTCACGCGCTGGCGCAGGTCGTCGAACAGGAATGTCGGTCCCTTGGCCTTGGCCTCGTCGTCGCTGAGGCCTTGCACTCCGCCCACGGGCTCAAAAACCCACTTGCCAAACTGCCGCGCGCCGTTGGCGTTGTCAAAGCCAAAGGCATGCACACCCCAATAGTTGACGGCGCCGAGGCTGGCCGGCACTGCTTGCGATGCAAAGTAGCGGCTTTGCAGCAGCACTTCGGGGTTGGCGTCGGCAAAAGCTTTTACCTTGGCCGGGTCAGCGCGGCCAGTGGCCGGATCGGGTTGCAGCGAAGCCAGGCGGCCAAAAAATTGCTGCGGCGACGAGGCACCAAATACCGGCGCCGAGATGTTGCCCATTTGCCAGCGTTCACCGTCGGGAAGGTCGAACTGCAGCGCCAGATTGCGCTGGCCCTTGGTGTTGTCGGGCACATGGGGGTTGGCGCCTCCGACTGAAAAGCGCACCACCACCTGCACGGGCCGGCCACTGAAGGCCGTGGTCGTGGACAGCGCACGGGCATCGGCAGTACCGACAAATTCGCCCGTGGCGCAAATGCCTTTGGCGCCTGAACGGCGAAAGCCCTCGAACTTGCCGAAGGTGTTTTCGAACTGGTTCAGGAAGGTGTTGGGGTCCACCGGCGCTGCGGCGGGCATTTGGGCCTGTGCGCCCATCGAGAAAGCAGCGGCGGCTGCAGCCAGTGCGTAAACAACCGTTCTTGTCATGCGTAGAGCTCCGTATGTGGTGACTGGGGAAGGGCCTGCAACCACCCACCGGGCGGCCCTGTCAGGCCCTTGCATGCGGTAGTCGCAACTGTTGCAGCAACATTACAAACGCAGCGAAACTGAACCGTCCCCGGGATTTTCGGAGGCTCCAATTCTTGAGAGAATGGAGCCATGAGAAAGTCACCGAAATTTTGACCTGAAGTCATGGAGCGACCGGTTCGCATGGTGTACGAGCACCGCGCCGAGCACGAATCGGAATGGGCAACGATGGTCTCAATCGCGGCCAAGATTGGCTGTACGGCGGAGACCCTGCGCAAGTGGGTACGCCGGCATGAGCGTGACACGGGGCGCCGGGAGGGGCCCAGCACGGCCGATCTGGAGCGGGTCAAGGCGCTGGAACGTGAAGTGCGAGAACTACGCCAGGCCAACGAGATTTTGCGCAAAGCGAGTGCTTTTTTTGCCCAGGCGGAGCTCGACCGCCGCTTCAAGCCGTGAAGGCCTTCATCGATGAGCATCGCCAGGCCTACGGGGTCGAGCCGATTTGCCGTGTGCTGCAGATTGCCCCGTCGACATACTGGTTGCATGCCAAACTCCGGGCTCAGCCCCACACGCGCGCCGCCCGCACTCGACGCGACGAAGTCCTGGAACGCGAAGTCAAGCGGGTCTGGGACGATAACCTGCGAGTCTACGGGACGCGCAAGGTTTGGCGGCAACTGAAGCGGGACGGCTTTGCAATCGCCCGATGTACCGTTGCTCGCTTGATGCGCAGTCAAGGCCTGCGCGGTGTCATTCGTGGCAAGGTCGTTCGGACTACGATCGCCGACCCGGAGGCTATGTGCCCGGCCGACAGGGTGAACCGACAGTTTCGCGCCAATCGACTGAATCAGCTCTGGGTGTCCGATTTTACGTATGTAGCGACTTGGCAAGGTTTCGTTTACGTGGCATTCATCATCGATGTGTTCGCCCGGCGTGAACGTCTCCGCTCACCGGGCTCACATTGTTCCAACCGTACACGCTTGCGACAGGCGCCAATGCGGAAATAGATCGGGGCAGCGCTGCCTTTGCGCAGTAAGCCACGTTCTCGCCCGCTTCGAGCGCCCTCGAAAGCGCTTGAACTTCCTCATGGCCCAGCGAACCAGCACGGCATCGAGGTGCCTGCAGATCACCCCGAATGCCGTGCGATAGAAGCGACAGTAATAGCCGATCCAACCGCGGATTGCCGGCGAGTACTACTCAGCGAATTCTTCAAGAGCGGCATCACTCCTGAGACTCGGCCGCCAGCGCCGCACTTGCTGTCGAATCGACTTCGCCGCAGATCGGCTCATCGCTGGCAGAAACGCCGTGAAGCGGTCTCCTGCCAGGCTCTCAGCAGCCCGCGGCCGAAACGTGTAGCCAAGGAAATCGAACTGCACGTTCGCATGTGTGCCGCTTCGGTTGCTGTCTTTGCAGTACACCACCCGGGTCTTCTCCGGATGCAGTTCCAGCCCACATTCCCCAAGCCGGACGGCCAGACACTCGCGCATCCGGTTCGCCTCGGCTTCAGTTTTGCAATGCAGAATACCGTCGTCAGCGTATCGACAGAAGGGAACGCTCCGATGATTGACGGACAACCAGCGATCCAGTGCGTAGTGCAAGAACAGGTTTGCCAGCACCGGCGACAGCGGACCACCCTGCGGTGTGCCGACCGGGCGAAGCGTTTGCTCGCCGTCCCTGCCTTGCATCGGAGCTGCCAGCCATCGCTCGACCACGAGCAAGACCCATCGTTCGTTGCAATGATGACGAAGTGCCTTCAGAAGCAGTGAATGATCGATGTTGTCGAACAGGCCACGGATGTCGTACTCGAGCACCCAGTCGCGCTTCCAGCAGCGCTTGCGCGTTACTGCAATCGCATCGTGAGCGGACTTGCCGCGCCGATAGCCGTAAGAGTCGTCATGGAAGACCGGCTCGAAATCGGCGCCAGCACGAGAGTGACAACGGTCTGCGCAATTCTGTCGCCGACCGTGGGCACGCCCAGAATCCGCTCTCCGCCCGACTTCTTTGGAATCGGCACTGCCTTTACCGCCGGGGGGAAGTAGCTCCCCGACGACATCCGATTCCAGATCCGGTAGAGGTTCTTTCCCAGATCGCGATCGAAATCCTCGATCGTTTGTTCATCGATCCCGGCCGCCCCTCGGTTGGCCTTGACGCGCTGGTACGCCTCCCACACCAGCACTTTCGGAACGTCAAACGGTTTCGTCTCCGTCATGCGCTCATCCTCCCGCAGAAGTTGACACATGCTTCGACAGGAACAACCCGACCCCTTCGCTCGGCGTCCATTACAGACACTTCGACACTACTACGAGTCGGTCCGTCCTCGGTCCGCGCATCGGTACTCAAGGACTTGCTTTGCTTCGCTTGGCCGTCTCCCTTTACATCGCGTTCCGAGTTCCCGCAGTTCCACAGACGCGCCCGAATCGAGATCACGCCACCTCTACGCCGGACACCACCCATCCAGTAAGCAGGATCTCCGATGGGTTCATCCCAGAAGTATTTGCGGCCCCTGGTTTTGATGTCGTCGAACGCGATTTCGACGCCTGAACGGTGGTTCGCTTGTGCTCGTCTTCTCGATCCATACCTGACGGGACACGTGGACCCGCCTTTTCTCCCGATGCTCACGACAACGGTCTTCAACCAATGCCGCTCGGGACGGTTTGAAGCCTGCCCCTGCAGGCGGACTTCGGAGGGCCACAAGTCCTCCATCACGTCTGTAGCTTCTCGTACTTCACAGATGTCTACTCCTCATCTGATCCGCATTGCTGCGGCACACGCGAATATCCGCGGATTTACGCGGTCGTTAACATTGACAGGCAGTTGACGCAGGATTAGCCTCTTCTCCAGCGGTCAATGCCAGAGCGGCCACGGAGAAAACCATGTCGCGCGACGCACCGATCAATGTCCGGGTCACGCCTCAGGAGGGCTCCATCCTCGTCGAATGGGACATCGATTCCTTCGGTACCACCGAACCCGAGACGCCACACAACATCATCATCGAGCTGGGCCAGGGCGGGCCCAGCAAGTCGCTGGACGGCGAGGAGACGTCCACCGAGATCGATGCCGCACTGCTCGCGCCCTTTGCCGGCGTCACCATCGCCATCAACGTCGGCTTCCAGTGGGATGGCGGCGTGCCGCTGTGGAGTTTCACGCTCTTATTTGTTCCGCTGCCGGGCAATGGACCGATCCTGCCCGAGCCCGATCGTCCTCCTGACGCGCCGCACCGCCCGCCGGCGCCCCGCTCGCTGGGTGTGGGCTTCCAGGACGACCATACGGCGCTGTTCGGGTGGAAGAACTCAGCTTCCTACGACAAGATCATCGTGCTGTGGGGACCCCAGGGCGCGCAGCCCACGCAGGTCGAGTCGGAAGCGTCGGGCGTCAATTTGATAGAACTGGGCCCGATCCGCGAAGACCTGAGCTATGTCTTCTCGGTCAAGGGCGGGGTTTCGCTGACCTTGGGTGGCTTCAACTATTCGGCGTGGTCGGGCATCGAGGTCCGCTCGCCCGAAACACCGTGGCGCAAAAGTTCGCCCGGCTTCGGCCGTGAAAAGGCCGCGCCCGACACCAGCCCGACCAGTTGGTACACCACGCCCGAGAACGTGCAGCACATCGCCTATGTCGGCGTCGACGGGCAGATCCACGAGCTGTTCCTTCGCATCGGCAGCACCGACGGCTGGCTGCATGCCGTCCCCAGTTTCGGCCACGATAAGGTGGCGCCGGGCTCCAGCCCGACTAGCTGGTACACCACGCCCGAGAACGTGCAGCACATCGCCTATGTCGGTGCCGACCAGCAGATCCACGAGGCCTTCTTTCGCATCGGCAGCACTGACGGCTGGCTGCACAACATCCCCAGCGCGGGCCATGCGAAGGTGGCACCGGGCACCAGCCCGACCAGCTGGTACACCACGCCCGAGAACATCCAGCACATCGCCTACGTCGGCGTCGACCAGAAGATCCACGAGCTGTTCTTTCGCATCGGCGGCCCCGACGGATGGCAGCACATCGTGCCCGACCCCGACCACATCCAGGTGGCGTCGCGCAGCAGCCCGACCAGCTGGGTCACCAAGCCTGAAAACTTCCAGCACATCGCCTACGTGGGCGTCGACGGGCAGATCCACGAGCTCTTCTTCAAGCTGGGGGCGGGCAACCGCTGGCACCATGGCGTGCCCAGTGCTGGACAGCAGAAGGTGGCGCCGGGCACCAGCCCGACGAGCTGGTACAGCACGCCCGAGAACGTGCAGCACATCGCCTACGTCGGCACCGACCAGCGCATCCACCAGTGCTACTTCTTCGTGGGTGGATTCGGCGGCTGGCGGCATGAAGTGACCAGCGCCGGCCGAATCCGCGTGGCGCCCAACACCAGCCCGACCAGCTGGTACACCACGCCCGAGAACGTGCAGCACATCGGCTATGTTGGCACCGATACGCTCCTGCAGGAGCTGTACTTCTTCGTGCGGGCGCACGAGGTGTGGCGCCATCGCACGCTCACGGCCGACAACACGCGCGCCGGCACCAGCCCGACCAGCTGGTACACCACGCCCGAGAACGTGCAGCACATCGGCTATGTCGGCGTCGACGGGCAGATTGAGGAGCTGTTCTACAAGATCATCTAAGGCGGGCCGTGAGGGCCATGGCGAGGGCGCCCTCGCCACAATCCGCCGATGAAAGCCAAGTGGCTCGAGGACTTCGTCAGCCTGGCCGAGCCGCGGAGCTTCAGCCGCTCCGTGCAGCTGCGCCACGTGACGCCCCCGCCTTCTCGCGGCGCATCCGGGCGCTGGTAGTGTGAGCCGGTGCTAACCTGGTCGGTCGCAGCTCCTACCCCACGCGCCTGACGCCGTCCAGCCAGACGCTGTATGCCCAGGCCATCGAGATCCTGCAGGATCTGCAAAGCAGCCGCGCCGTGCTGCGCGGCCATTCGGCGGCGGGGCAGGACGTGATCGAGTTCGCCTTGCCGCACACGCTCGCCTTCAGCTTCTTTCCGGCCTGGGCCACGCAGCTGCGCGAAAAAGACTTCGACACGATGAAGAGCCGGCTGATCGCGCTGAATGTGCACGACGCCATGGTCTGGCTGGTGGAGGGCGGCAACAACCTGCTCATTGCCTACACCATCTCGCGCTGCCGCTGGAGCTGGACGCAAACTATCGAGTTCCACACAAGATGGCAATCCCTCGCCTACGCTCAATTGCCGAAGAAGCACGAATCTCGGGCCTCTTGGCCAGGTATTGTTTCGTTTGTAACACCGAACGTCACGACGATTACTGCGACCGGCGTTCCGTTCAAAATGGCAGCATCCATCACATGCGCTTTTCAGCGTGACGCCCTAGGGCGACGATCCGGATCGGCCGCGTTGACGGCGATCGCACCGGCTAAGCGAATTGCGTTGGACCGATCGGTGCGACGTGTTCTGCTATTGCGCTTGATTGCCATCTGGATTAGTGGGTGCGGCACGCCCAATCGTTGAGTACTCGGCGGCGGCGCTCGCCTCACCGAGCCCGATGGGCCAGTCTAGGTCCATCCGGGTATCCCACACTTGTCCGACACTGACCCCATAGATATCCGGATCGCCGACGTGCCGGTCGGCTCACGGTTCTGTCATCAACTGACTTCTTTTGTCGGGTGAGTGGGGTGGGCGTCTTGCGGGCGCGGGAAATCCGCCCGTCCATTCCCACGAACCGACGCACTACGGAACCGAACCCCTTCCCGCGCAGATCTATGCCATTCGGTGACCCATATCATCATCGTGGTGCTCAAGTCAGGCGTATGCCGATGGGGCCCCGATATGGCACGCGATCCGTCAGACGCGCGCTGATTACCCAGCGCACAGGCACAAAACCAGCGCATCAATATCAATGCGGCGCGGCGATTTCGCTCAGCGGGCTGACGACCGTGATGCTGGGACCGGCTCGCTGATATGGAACGCTTCGACGTTCGAACGCGGTCCTTGACGTGGCGTTCGGGGATGATGCCCTTGGTACGATACCATGCGCTGTCGGGCGAATTGACAACCAGCTGATCGGCTTGCGCGACGAGCAAAATGATCTCTTTTCTGAAGGACAACAACAATGAACCAAGGGCTCAGGGTGTCGCAGTATCGGGGAAGCAATCGACTGGGCGCAGCGGCTGCGCTGGCTCTCATGCTCGTGGCGTGCGGGGGCGGGGGCGGGGACGATCCGCCTGCGGTGGGTAGTTCGCCTGCGCCCACGCCCACCCCGGCACCTAACCCGGTGCCCGCCCCAGAACCCACCCCTGTTGCAGGACCGGCTCCGACGCCGATCCCTGTGCCGGCCCCGATTCCTGCTCCGAATCCGACTCCGACTCCGACTCCGACTCCGACTCCGACTCCGACGCCTGTTCCGGTGCCAGTACCCGTGCCGGTGCCCACTCCAACACCTACCCCGGTCCCAACGCCGATCCCTACGCCAGCACCAACTCCGACACCTCCGCCTGCGGAAACCCCGGCGGTCGCTCCGACCTACCCGACGGTTACGTTCCGATGCGGCATCGGCTACGACTCCCGGCTGGGGTACGAGACGATCACGATGGAGAATCGGCTGGTCAGCGCCGTCGTGGGCATGTACTCAGATACGAGTTGGAGCTACGGCAACTTCAACGGCCCCTACGAGACGGAGGAGGTCGATGTGGGCTGGCGCTTTAAGAGCGTCGAGTCTGGTGGCAATGGCGCGACATGGATCACCGTCGACAAGGCGAACCAAAACATTCTGGGCGTGTTCAGCAGCGGCCCCAAGGTCGCAACGATGAAGGACTGCGGCTACCGACTCACCCCGGGTCAGCGCTTTGCGAATGGCAAGGTGATCGAGAGCACTTCGGCGCAGTTGCCCCCAAGCACCAATCTGAGCGCCGTGATGAGCTGTTACGTCGATCGGACGAACCTGCCGCGCTCCGAGGTAAAGGTGCGACTCACCCCGGAGGCACTGGTTCTGCAGACGATCTCGGGCCCGAGCGGCACCGAGGTCTACGCGATGAATCTTGCGTCAGACCTTCCCATGACCGAACCGAGCGAATTCGGGCCCGTAACCCGCACACACTACCGTCACCGCGATGGCGTCACCTGGTCGGTGAGGATGTCAGATGACGCGATTGAGGAGGTGCGAGTATCAACTCAATACCCCGGTCAATTCACCGAGAGAATCTGCAGACCGGTGGACCCTGCACCAGGCGATCCCTCGGCAGCGCGCTGATTCGGCGGGTGCTCGATCGTGCGATGGGTTGCACCTTGGTGCAGCTCTTCTCGGTCGCGGACTCACCGCGAAGGAGATGGACAAGCACAACGAGATCTGGGCGCCTGTCGCGCATCGAAAATAACCCGGATTCTGGATTGTCAGGACGCCCGACGGCGTGAAGGCGACGCGGTGAGCGTCGCGCGGTAGTCCATCGCCGCCGATCTCGTTGACGGCGTCTATTGCTGCGCACGCGATTCTCAGCGGGTACTGTTGCCTCTGATTGATCGGCGCTTCCGGCGGCTGATCAATGTATCTCGACAGCTTCTTCGGCACAGACCCCAAGGCTCGCTGATTAACCGACCGGTGGGCCATGTACCGGAACCATGTGACGCCAGCGACTGACCGACTCATGGCCATCGCTCGAGTAGCATTCGGCTCTGTGTGACCTCGATGTGCTGATAGTCGATGCTGCGACGGCCGACTGAGGCATTTCAAGCCAAATCGTGATCCACGACTCCAGGGCCATTGGGTGCTGCGCGCCCAACCGTTTGGTACTCGGCGGCGGTGCTCGCCTCGCCAAGCCCGATGGATCGGTCTCGGCCCATCCGGGTATCCCTCGCTTGTCCGACCCCGACCCCACCGGTATCCGGATCGCCGACTGCCGGTCGGCTCACGGTTGTGTGATCAACCGACTTCTTCCGTCGGGTGTATGGGGTGGGCGTCTTGAGGGAGCGATCCAGTGTGTCACGGCGTTCTCGCCGTCAACGGCGACGCGCTCGATACCGCCGAGCGCTGGCGCCCCTGCGGGTCGTCGGTGACCGTTGACCGCTTGCGATGCGCCGTGCCCTTCCGATCGCAGGCAATTCCGCCTGCCCGAGAAGGAGCACAGCATGAGCCGTCATCACACCAAGGTTTCACCACCCAGCGCGCTGGACATCGAAGAGTCGCGGGGTGTCTATCGCAGCCGTCTGTGGAGCGAAGGGGCCGAGCGTCTGTCCGATGCGGAGCTGCTCGCAGCCGTTCTACACCGGGGGTGTGCGATGAACAGCGCCATCGGTCTGGCCCATGAGCTGCTGCAGCGATTCGACGGTATTGACGGACTGCTCAAGGCCAACCGCGCAGCGATCCTGGCCGTGCCGGGGATGGGCCCCGCCCGCTGGTCACTGCTGCAGGCCACGCGCGAGTTGTTCTGGCGCAGTCTTCTGGTCGATATCAAACGGGGCTGCCTGATGGGCTCATCCGCGGCGGTGCGCGATTTCCTGGTGACGTGGCTGCGCGACAAGCCGGCCGAGGTGTTCGTGATCCTGTTTCTGGACAACCAGAACCGGCTCATCGCGGCCGAGGAAGTGTTTGGGGGGACAATCTCTCAGACCGCGGTCTACCCGCGTGAGGTCGTGCGTCGCTGCATCGAGCTCAACGCGAGTGCGGACATCTTTTCGCATCAGCACCCCAGCGGTCTGGCAGCGTATCGGAAGTATAAACGCCCTCAGCGAAACCCGGCCCCGCCCCTGAACGCTCGTGCGCGACGTGATTGAGGCGGGCAACCCGCGCATCGTGCGGCGTTGTCGGTCTTCCAATCGGCTGCGCGATGCGCTGGCGGCTGTCATCGCGCCTTCGCAGTGATGTTGGGCGTGATTTGCCAGCACCAGGCGCAGCACACTGCGGGCTGCGGGTCTGCAGCCGATGTCATGAACGTTCCGGGGGGCCTGCGGTAGTGCGGCTGCCAATGCGCTGGCTGCGATGCCCACGCGGCTCAGCCGTACATCGGCAAATCTGCCTCGCGCGCCCGCGTCCTGGGCGGGGGGCGCGGCTGCAGGACAAGTGGCTGAGAATCTTCTCGATGGCCGCCCGCTCGACAATGGCCGTGATGATCCTCAGTTGCCCGGCCCCGCCATTCGGACAGTGCTGCATGGCGATATCGAAAACCCGCCTGAGCAGCCGCGCCCAGCCAATGTGCCCTGCCCGCGCCTGGACAGCACGGGCCTCGCCCTCGCACAGACCCTCGCTGCCGGCAGGGCTGCCCGAATCATCGATCTCGTCGACGGGCCTGGCACCTTGCGGCACCACCTGCGATCGCAAGCTGGCTTGGCCGGCACGCGGCGTGTCACGCGTGGGCGCATCTATTGGGTGGAAGGCTCGCATCTCTACCCGTTCGAGCAGCCCCAGCTCACGGCCAGGCTGGTGCTTCAGGTGTTGGAAGGCCTGGCCACAGAAGCTTCTGCCGGCGCGGCCGCGCGCCTTGATTGAGGTTCAACAAGGCTGCGCAACTGAGTGTCCAGGGACTTGGTCGCATGGGGACAATATTACCGTTCAAGAAGCGGCAATGTGGCTCCCCCGGAGGCGAAGTCATTGCCTGCGACCCGAGGCCCTACCTCTACTGGCTCAGCACTTCGTAAATTCCCGCCGCTGTCGCGTTTTTGCTGGCTGCCGCAGCGTCTACCGCCTTCACGCTGAAGGCATACCTACCGGGTAGCGATGTGGTAGGGGAAGTCAAATGAAGAGAGCTTGTGGCTCTGGCTCCAGGCACGATAGTCAGCCGTGTCTCCCTATTCCAGACCTTGAAACCTGGCGGCAGGATGGTGCTCAGGTCGAAGTTTCCGGGACCGCAAGCCGCGCTGTTGTTATTGGTGATCGTTGGGGTGTAGTACTGCTTTACTCCCACCGGGCCGGATTTTAGAGTGGGCGACAACGTGAGCGTAGGTGCCGCGCGCTCACAGGGTACAGGCAGCCCTATGTTCACCAAGAGGATTCGTGCACCTTTGGTGCCGGCAACGTCGCCTCGGCCTCGGGGTTCCTGCGGCTTCGCGGGTGGGTCGCTGGGGTAGGCGATTTGGGCGTTGCAATCATCGCTATTAACGCAATATTGAAGGGTTTGGTTTTGAAGTGTTTGGTTCTCCTGCACGAGGAAGGCCACTGTCAGGCCGTTGCTGCGGTACGCACTGCCGCCGATGCGTTGAGGGATCCAGAGGGCGTCAAAACGGTACGGTGACAGCACACTTTGTGGAAGCTGCGTCGGAACCGGCACTTCGAAGGTATTGCCTGCATTGGGCGTGAGCTTGGCGATATAGACACGCTCGCCACTCGTGTTGAACCCGAAGCTGGCTATCACCCAAACATCTCCGTTCGGCGCCACGTGCACCGCAGATCCTCGAGGCGACGCCCAGCCAGGAAACCTGTTGCTCGCCGACAAGTAGGTCTGCACGGGGTCGGTACCGTCTGCGTTCGTGCTGATGATGTACAACCCATTCGGCCATGGCTCCCCGGTCGCACGTTGTACGTCGTTGGCGGCGTACAGGTGCAGCCAGCGACGTGTTTTCGGGTTCCAGTCGCTCCACCTGTGCCGCATCGTCACGTTGCCGTTGGGATTGTCGTAGGTATACGGTGGTTTCGGTAAGGCAGGAGGGGCGGGGTCTGGAGGATCGATATCTTGGTAATGCCCAGCAGGCAGGGGTTTTTCGAACTTGACCTGCAGGCGCGAACTCATCGAGAAAGTAGGTTGGTGGATGCCGACGAACGGTTGGAAGTTCGTGTCAGCCCTTGGTTTTTGATCGACTGCGTAATTGTATGGAAGCAGCTCGCTTTGAAAGTTGTAGGCGTTCACCGCGCCGACATAGTTGATTTCGTCTGACCACTCAAGTCCTACGCCGAGTGCCCCGTAGGCGGTACGCAGCCCACCTTGCAGGCTGAGTGGCTCGCCCCATTGAAATGCTTCGTTCACGAAACGGCCGACGATCAGTAGATTCCATGCGCTATTGGTGGCGGCGAATTTGCCCATGACTCCGCCGTCCTTGGTCGCGCGGAAAGCAAACATCCCATCAGGACCAATGCCCGCAGAGGAATACAGGTTAGACCATGGGCGGGCTGCCTTGGGCCATGCGTCAGGCTCCATAGAGGTATCGTCGATGGGCAGTCTAGAGGTAACGCGACTGGGCAGGTGCATGGCAGTGAGCACTGCATTGTTCTTCGTGGTCAGCTTGTCGCTACCGACAGAGCCGGCCGTGAAGAAGATGATGATGCCGTTTGTGGCCTGATGGGCGACGGCATGGAAATCCTCGAGGCTTCTCGAAGTTGTGGACTAGGCTCCATTTACCGCCAGCGGGCTTGCGGTACACAGCGATTTCGGTCACGTCCAGTTCAGGATTGGTGAGGTTGAAGTGTTTCGTGCGAACACCAACGAACCACCGGTCTCCATTCGCCAGCTCGACGATACGCTGCTGATGCTTGCCCCAATCGAGTCCCTGCTTCGGATACTGCCCAGCGTTGTAGCGCACGGACAGAGGCTCCGTTGACGGTTGCTCCGTTGACAGCAACTCCGTTGACAGCACGGTCGGCACCGCCCACGGGCCGCCTGCAAAGGGAGGCGCTTGTACTTGCCCCGCCAACGTCGATGGCACGCGTGCCGGCAACCAAGTACCAGCCACCGACAATGCGCTTTCGCTACGGTGGTGCGTCACGGGAGGTGCCGTCTGGTCGCCCTCGCCACATGCACTCAGCCCGCCAAGCATCGCTAAAACAAGCACGGGCCGCCAAATCTGCGGCAGGTACAGGCGAGAGTTGAACTTAACCGTTGGCATAGAAACCCCCTTACTTTTCTTTCCTGAATAGCCCTACTGTGCCACAAGCGTATAGGAAGTATAAACACGCTCAGCGAAACCCGACCCCGCCCCTGAACGCTCGTGCGCGACGCGATTGGGGCGGGCAACCCGCGCATCGTGCGGCGTTGTCGGTCTTCGAATCGGCTGCGCGATGCGCTGGCGGCTGTCATTGCGCCTTCGCAGTGATGTTAGGCGTGATTTGCCAGCAGCAGGCGCAGCGGGATCGGCATCGACAGCACCCACCGGCGCACCGGCACGTGCGGAATCACCTGGTCGACCAGGTGCGCCGCCGTCTGCGACATCCGGCGCGCCCCACACGACGGGCAGAACCCCCGCCGTTTACCGCTGAACGCCAGCAGCTTGTCGTGGCCACACCGGTCGCAGCGCAGTCTCAGGAATCCGTGTGCCAGCATGCCGCACCCAAGGAATGCGTCGAACTCGTCCTTGACGAACCGCGGCAGTTCGGACCCGGTGCTGGTTTCGGTGTGGGCAATGAAACTGGCCGCGTGCTCTTGCACCAGACGGTACAGCGTTGTCTGCTCCGGGCGGTGGCGCTCATAGTGAATCGCCGCGCCACCGGGCCTCTGTTGCGATTGCTGCGCTGTGGCGTGCACGCGAGGCTCCCCAGGGCAAACCCCGGACAGTCTCAAACCGCGCAGCGCGCATCAATGGCTCCTGTGATCGACGACCTTAGTCCGATCCTCCTGCTGGCCATCTCGCCCATCACATACCAGCGCGGGCTGAAGGCGCAGCCTTGGGCCAGCGCGCTCGTCACCAGCCGGGCGATGCGTGCATGGCCCGGATCACCCGGCACGGGCGCAGCCGGTGCCGCTGACTACCGGGTTATGCGACAGGGATCGTCACCGGATGGCCGGGACCATCAGGCCCGGTCCGCGTAGCGGATAGAGCCCGGCCGGCCGGCGTGTGCCCGCGCGGGCCGGGCGCCCGCACCTTTCCCCTTGCCCAATTATTCCAGACTTGGTATATTTCAGCGTGAGCGAACCAATGCCCGACATACCGCGCGAGAAGGCTCTGCATTGGGTCGGGTCCGCGAAGAAGGACTATCTGGACTTTCCGACGGAGGTTCAGTCGGAGATGGGCTACGCGCTCGGTCTGACGCAGTTGGGCGGGAAGCATCCGCACGCCAAACCCTGGAAAGGGGATGGCCCCGGGATCCTCGAACTGATTGAGGATCATCGTGGCGATACCTACCGGGCGGTCTACACGGTGCGCTTTGCGGGCGTGGTCTATGTCCTGCACGCGTTCCAGAAAAAGTCGAAGACCGGCATCAAGACGCCGCAGGAAGATGTGAAGCTGATCGGGCAACGCTTGAAACGCGCGCAACAGGACTTTGAAAGCAGAGGGACGCCATGAGCACGAAGAAGAACATCGCGGTCACGCGCGGCACGACGAACGTGTTCGCCGATCTCGGCTATCCAGATGCCGCCGAGCGCCAGACCAAAACGCGGCTGGCGATGGCCGTCAACAACCTGCTGAAGGCGCGCAAGCTGAAGCAGCGCGAGGCCGCCGAACTGCTGCACATCCCGCAGCCGAAAGTGTCGGCGCTCAAGAACTACCGACTGGATCAGTTCTCGGTCGAACGCCTGCTGGAGTTCCTGACGGCCTTGAACCAGGATGTCGAGATCATGATCCGCCCGCGTCGGTCGGCCACGGGGTCCGGGCATGTCTCTGTCTCCGCGGTGCAGTAGCGTGACCCGCTGTTGCTGAGAATCTTCTCGATGGCCACCCGCTCGACAATGGCCGCGATGATCCTCAGTTGCCCGGCCCCGCCATTCGGACAGTGCTGCATGTCGATATCGAAAACCCGCCTGAGCAGCCGCGCCCACCCAATGTGCCCTGCCTGCGCCTGGACAGCACGGGCCTGGCCCTCGCACAGACCCTCGCTGCCGGCAGGGCTGCCCGAATCATCGACCTCGTCGACGGGCCTGGCGCCCTGCGGCACCACCTGCGATCGCCATCTGGCGTTCGGGGCCAGCACACCGTGGTAGCGAATCAGGTGCAACCTCGGTCGCGGCACCAGCGCGGCCAGGCGCTGCATGAATGGCAGCGGCGACATCACCCGGTGCGTGGTGCCGTCTGGCCACGGGGCCTTGAGTTCAAGCTCGAGCTGGCCGGCGGCATTGATCTGCACGCGTTGATCCGACAACGCCGGGCGGGTGATATACCCCCGCGCTGATCTGTTAGGAAAGGAGAGGATCTGGCACTGGTACGCCTGATCCCGCGATAGCGTGCTGCGCCCTGGGGTGCCCAAAACTGAGCGTGGTGTTTTGGTGTATTGGTGTCTATGTGCTGGGCTGTACCGGGTGAAAACTAGAGAGACCAGGTATGAGTCGTTTGACGGTTACTCTCAATGACGATTTGCACCGTGCCCTGAAAGAGACGGCGGCGCGGCAGGGGCGCTCTATTGCCTCAATCATCGAGGAGAGTCTTCGCCTGCGCGGCATACAGGACCAGGCAAGTGCCCGTGCTTTGGTCGAACAGGCGCGCAAGCGAGCGCAGCTTGATCCGGATGCGGCATTGGAGTTGGCTGTCGAGGAGACACGTGCCGCGCGTAAGCGATGAGTCCACCCGTCGTCGTCGTTGACACCAACGTAGTGGTAGCTGGCTTGATCACGGGATCAAGCCATAGCCCGGTTACATCGATCTTGGACGCCATGTTGTCGGGGGTGCTGGTCTTCCTGTTATCGCCAGCGCTTCTCGACGAGTATCGCTCGGTGCTGTTGAGACCGAAGCTCGCGAAGCTACATGGTTTGACGGAAGTGCAGATTGATCAGCTGCTTGTTGAACTGACGGCAAACGCGATTTGGCGGGAACCGAAGCCCGGTTCTCCTGCGCCCGACCGGGGCGATGACCATCTTTGGGCCCTGTTGAGCGCCTACTCGGGAAGCATACTGGTTGACCCGGCGCCGAAGTCGCTGGAAACCGGATAAATCAGAGAAGGCGGCGCATGGCTCACCGCGGCACCGAAGAACTCCCAAGCGTTGTCCACGGCCGGCCGGTTCGGTCGCTCGCGACGAACCAGAACTGGCCGGCGGTGGTCAACGCGCTGGGCCCGACCGCATTGCGATTCGCGCAGTGCCCAGTCAAGCAATGGGTCGTGGCCACCCAGAAAAACCGGCGGGCGACGCGCTACCGTAGGGGGAAATCAAACGCCCCTTTTTTCCGTCTTACCTGCGTGGGCGCGGCAGTCGGGCTCGGCTGAAAACACCTACGCTGTCGGGCCAGACCCGGCCAAGAGCAAGGATCTGGTCAAAGCTCGCTCGTTCCGGCGTTCCTTTGCCGGTGAACGCTGATCGCCGGGCCGCCTGGGCAGGGTGTGCAAAGTTTGCCGCGCAACCGCCCTCCCTGGCCCGGTGCTCGGGCCGCTCAATCGTCCAACGGTTGAGTCAGTCCATTGATACCGGGTGACCCGGAGCAAGTCCATGCGAGCATGCGAAAGCAGACGAACAGACGGCCATTACCCGTTCGGGCAAGACGGCCACGACGGTGCGGCCCGAAAACGGTGGCACGCCGTATTTGATTGCGACGTCAATCCGCTGAGGACCGCCGATGCCCGGTGACGTGTCCTGAGAAACGAGTCGCACCGTAAAGCTCATACGCTTCGCGTCTGGCCTCGTTCAGGAATGACATGACTCCGCGATTCGCGCGCGACGACTTTCGCGCTTCGCTGATCAGCACGTACAGCAGCGCCGACCACAGGTCCTGGTAGTCGCTCAGCCAGTCGAGGATGCCGGCATCGAGCTCACGGGTGTAGAGCAGCCCCGTGGCGGCGCCATGCAGCCGGTACTCGCGATCCGTCCGGTAACGAAAGCGGTACGGCTGCCGCAGCGGCCAGTGCCAGGGATGCCAGACCACGCCATCGGCCTGCTCGACGTGCAGGTCGACCGCGATCTTGCCAATGTCGTGCAGCAGCGCGGCGTAGGCGGTCCAGGCCTCGGCTTGCGCGGCCTGGGCCTCGGGCGAGGCGCCGGCCGGGAGCAAGTGAGACTGCCTCAGTTTGAGCGCGTAGGCCACGATCTCCAGGCCGTGGTCCAGCATGCCGACCGGCCAGGCATGGTGATGCGCCTCCGAGGCCGGAAACTGCTGGACCAGCTCGGTGTAGCGCTCCTGCGGAGCCAGGTACAGCGAGCGAAACTGCCGACGCGACAGCGAGGTGCGCTGCCAGATGTGTTCCAGCAGCCGCTGCCGGCGCGGCTCCGCCAGCAGTGCTGCGGCCGACTGCGGTGGCGTCAGCCCTTCGGTGGGCTCGACAGGAGGTGGCGCGGCGGCGGTGGCCAACGGCACCCGTTTGCGCTGGAACAGCGAAAGCATGGCGACATCCTGGTGATGGGCTGACCGGAGGAGCCTTTTGGCCTTTTCGGGCAGGGCCTTTCCCCTTGAGGTCATTCCCTTGCTCCTTCCCCAGCCCTTTGGCCTTCGACAAGCCCTTTGGTATAGGGGCAGTCGGCTTCGTGTGCCGCAATCGATGCGCAGCCCGTGCGTTCCAAGATCGGGGGCGGAACGAGCCCTGTGTTTTCACCGGATCAGGCCATTTCAACCGGCGCTGAAAGCGCAGCAAGCCCTGAAAACATTGAGCCTGAAAATATAGCTTGTCGAGAATGAAGTAAGGAAGTAAGATTTCCATTGGAACTTACGGAGGCTTCCCATGCTTGCCAAGCTCACTTCGAAAAATCAGATCACGCTGCCCAAGGCGGCCGTGTCCGGCGTGGATGCGGCAGAGTACTTCGACGTGACCGTCGAGGGCGGCCGGATTGTCCTGACACCCGTGCGGGTTCAGAAGGCCCAGGCCGTGCGCGAGAAGCTGGAGCAACTCGGGATCACCGAGCAGGACGTCGAGGATGCCGTGGCCTGGGCACGGCAGTGATGCGCAGGGTTGTCCTCGACACCAACATCGTGCTGTCGGCGCTGATCTTCAGTGCCGGACGCCTGGCCTGGATACGCCAAGCCTGGCAGCAACAGCACTTGCAGCCGCTGGTCTGCCGGGAGACGGCCAGTGAACTCCTGCGCGTCCTGGCCTATCCAAAGTTCAAGTTGTCGACCTTGGAACAGCAGGAGTTGCTGGCGGACTTTCTGCCCTACGCCGATGTGGTGGAACTGCCAGCGCCATGGCCAGACCTACCGGTCTGCCGCGATGAGAAGGACCAGGTGTTCCTGGTGCTCGCGCATGTCGGCAAGGCGGATGCGTTGATCACGGGAGATGCGGACATTCTCGCCATGCGAGAGCACTTTCCCGGCTTGATCATGACCGCCGAAGCATCCGCAGCGCGGCAGGCATGAAGGAGACCGGTACCGCCTGTTGCTTCTCACGCTATTCCGGCTATGGTTTTGCAGTTCAAGCCGGCGCTGGGGTCCAGAGTTTTCCCGGATTGAGTACGACGCTGGATTGACAGGAACGAATCATGAGCGTCGGCCGTTTTCCGGAATCGGCTTCGCTATTGATCGCGTTTTTGGTATGGGAATGAATGAACCCGCGCCGTGATTGCCCGACGCGGGTTCAGAGGTGAGATAGCGACTGCCGGTTCAGAATGGTTCGTCGTCAAACGGCTTCTACCGCTGGTTCGACCAGGCCACTCACGACTTGTGCGCCGCCGCTGGCAGGTAGCAGCCGACGGCCGACCACCAGTCATTCCGGGATTGGTAACAGGCCGCCAGGATCGTCGCCGCAGCGTTCAGATTGCGGTAGGGGTCGAGCGCGTCTTCGATGCGGCCGAGGGCGGCGCCGTTGGAGCGCTTACGCAACAACAGCAAAACCGACCGCGGCAACAGCAACCGAAGCGTATAGGAAGTATAAACACCCGCAGCGAAACCCAGCCTCGCCCCTGAACGCTCGTGCGCGACGTGATTGAGGCGGGCAACCCGCGCATCGTGCGGCGTTGTCGGTCTTCGAATCGGCTGCGCGATGCGCTGGCGGCTGTCATCGCGCCTTCGCAGTGATGTTGGGCGTGATTTGCCAGCACCAGGCACAGCACACTGCGGGCTGCGGGTCTGCAGCCGATGTCATGAACGTTCCGGGGGGGGCCTGCGGTAGTGCGGCTGCCAATGCGCTGGCTGCGATGCCCACGCGGCTCAGCCGTACATCGGAAAATCGGCCTCGCGCGCCCGCGTCCTGGGCGGGGGGCGGGGCTGCAGGCCCAGATGGCTGAGAATCTTCTCGATGGCCGCCCGCTCGACAATGGCCGCGATGATCCTCAGTTGCCCGGCCCCGCCATTCGGACAGTGCTGCATGTCGATATCGAAAACCCGCCTAAGCAGCCCCGCCCAGCCGATGTGCCCTGCCCGCGCCTGGACAGCACGGGCCTGGCCCTCGCACAGACCCTCGCTGCCGGCAGGGGTGCCCGAATCATCGACCTCGTCGAATAGCGACACAGTTTCTCGAGCCGCTCACGCTCGTGGGCATCGACCCGCACGCCCGCATGCAAGCTCAAGCCGTCGACGTCGGCGCACAGGCGCTGGCGCGCTAGTGCCTCGCGCGGCGCGCTGCCACGCAGGGTCAACAGCTTGTGCCCGGCACGCGGACCGAAGGCGATGCGATACGTCATCGCCGCCGCCTGCAACGGGTGCAGCGTGCGCGCCTCGTCGCTCTCGCCATCGTTCTCGGCCAGGAACCTCTGGCCCATCTCCTCGACCAGCACACCGCGCCGCGTGAGCAACTTCATCACCCGGGCGATCAGCCAGTTCGGGCGGCTGGTGGCCGGCACCGGGGGCGAAGGGATGGTCACTGCAATTGATGGTCGCGGCAATTCAACGATGCAAACAGCAAAACTTTTTCAGAACGGCCGAAGCCAGGCGGTGCGCCTGCCCAAGGCCTTTCGATTCGAAGGCGCCACTGAGGTCTACATTCAGCGAGATGGCGACCGAATTGTTCTGACACCGACGAGCAAGCCATCGATCGAGCGCCTGATCGCGGCGCTGGACAGATTCGTTGAGTTCCCCGATCGGGAACAGCCACCGACGGAACAGTCACGGGAAACGTTCTGACGGAGTGTCGTCATGCAATTCATGCTCGACACCACTATTCGCATCGATGCCATCAAGCGACGTCCAGCGTCTGTGCTGTCGGCGCTTCGGCAATATGAAGCAGCGGGCCTGGGACTATCCAGCATCACGATTGCCGAACTCGAGTTCGGTGTTTGACACACTGATTGCAGGGCATGCGTTGAGCCTTGGTGTCACGCTGGTCAGCAACAACACGCGGGAGTTTGCCCGAGTACCGGGTCTGATGCTGGCTAACTGGGCGGTGTCCGAGCCAGAAGGATAACTGCGCGTCACTCGGCCGGGCGCGCTACTGGCATCACCTCGATTCCACCCTTGATGACATACGCCTGATCACCGGAAAGTATGCCGGCCACCGTGGGCGGCATGGCATGATGACACCGCATCACATGGGATAGCGGGCAACGCAGCGCATTGAGCGGGCGCCAGGAGCAGGGCAGGTGAGATCGGTATGTTGAATCGAAGCGGCACGCCGTGAATTACACAGTGCGATCCCACTCTGTGTTTTTTGGGGATTTTTTGAATCAGGTCGGCGCGGCTGGCGCAGTCAACTACTTGACTAATCGCGTTTGAAATTCCTATCCGCCTGACGATGCGAGAAAGATTCGTACCCTTCGTGGCCTGGGTTCAAGCATGGCCTGTCACCTGTTCCGCCGTATCCTGGCTTCATGATGCCACGGCGGGTCGCCAGTGACAGCCGACCCGATGAATTGATCTACCCTATCGATTGAGCGAACAGCAAACCAAGCCATGCCTGTCTTCATCGCCCTCCTGCGCGGCGTAAACGTCGGCTCCGCAAAACGAGTCCCAATGGCCGAGCTGCGTGCACTGCTGACCGACCTGGGTCATCAAGAAGTGGTCACGCTGCTCAACAGCGGCAATGCAGTTTTTCGCGCAGGCAGGGGACAACCGGCGGCCATTGCCACCGGCATCTCGAAGGCCATCACATCCCGCCTCGGACTCGAGGTGCCGGTCATCGTGAAGTCCGCAAAAGACCTCACCACCATCGTTTCCGACAACGCGCTGGCAACGCAGGCGCCCGATCATTCACGCCTGCTGGTCGCGTTCGTGCAAAAACCTGAAGCGCTGTCTGCCCTCACCGCCATCGAGCCCCTCATCGTGCCACCCGAACAGTTTCTGATCGGTTCGTCGGCCGCCTATCTGCATTGCCCGGCCGGCGTGCTCGCGAGCAAGGCGGGTGCCGCCCTGCTCGGGAAAGCCGGCGGCGCAGCCACCACCCGAAATTGGGCGACCGTGCTCAAACTTCAGGCCTTGGCCAAGCAATTGACCGACTGAGCGGCATCCACCGTCCTGATCGGCCGGCCTCGGCCCAGCTGGCGCTCACGACCACGGAAACGGACTGTTCGATGTCGGATGCAGCCGCCCCTGTTCGAATCGCGAGAACCGGAATGGCTCGAGCAGCCGACTCGGTGATCCGCACAATTCCTGCGCAACGAGTTTGCCCACGCCGATCATCTTCCAGCCATGATTCGAATCGGCGATCACATACACGTTGTCGCAGAATCGATCGATCACCGGAAAGCTGTCGGCGGTGAAACTGCCGATGCCGCCGCTGGGCTCCTGCTTGTACCAGGGCATCTTGCCCATGAAGCGCTTCTGACAGAAGGCCAGGGCCGACACCCAAAAGCGGGCGAACGACTCGCCGACCACAAAATCAGGGGATGCCGGTCCGTAGGGATCGATGCGAACCGATTCGGGCGGCCGCTCGACCCGGATCGGCATCGCGCCGCCCTGCACGCCGCCGAAATCGAAATCGGGTTTGTAATACACGCCCCACAGGCGATCGGTGATGAGTTCGCCATCAACATCGCAATAGAGTGGTTCGTCAGTGTCGATATGCAGCACCGGTGGCAAGCGGCCATCATTGGTGCGCTGCAGGTCCGGGTCCACACCCAGGGTGCCTTCCTGCAGCGACCAGAAGGTCCACATCGGCACCTGCGGGTGAAGCCGGCCTTCACCATCACGTACATCGATGGCGGCCGGCAGCCCGAGCAGATCCCAGATCTGCCGGATCCAGGGACCGGCACCGATCACCACTTCATCGCAAGCGATCCGGCCCCGGTCGGTGAGTACATGGGTGACGGCGCCGCTCGCATCCCGGTCAAATCCGGTCACCATCGTCTCCCAGCCAAACTGAACGCCCAGCGCGCTTGCCTTAGCCAGCAGGCCCCGCAGTGCGCGCCGATTGTTCGAGTAGCCGCCGCGCTTTTCGTGCAGTACCGAGGTGATGCCCCGCGCCTGCCAGTCGTGAAACAGGCCCTGCATGTAGGTGAGGCAATCGGCGCGCCCTTCGACGAACGTGGATTCATAACCGATCGCCCGCTGCTGCTCGTAGATCGAGGCCACGTCTTGATGCATGAGCTCGGGGCTGATCTGCATGTAGCCAACCGGGTGATAGCTCAGGACTTCCGGATCGCTCTCCCAGACATCGACGCTGTGCGCCATCAACTCCCGCATGGCCGGCTGGAAGTAGTTGTTGCGCACCACGCCACAGGCAATGCCCGAGGCGCCAGCACCAACCCCACTCTTGTCCAGCACCAGGATGTCACGGCCCTGACCACGTCCGCTCGCGCGCAACTGTTGCGCTAGATGCAGTGCGGTGCTCAGGCCGTGAATACCGGCACCGATGATCAGATAGCGGACATGCCCGGGCAGTGTCATCCGATCGGGAATCCGTCAGCGCAGGTCCTGAATCATGGCCTTGGTCAGCCCGATCATCAGTATGAACATGAGGAACATGAAAGGCAGACCCAGCGCGATGGCACCGGCTTGAACGGCTTTCAGCGCATTGTCACCACCCACGATGAACAGCGACAGGCAGATCAGGGCCGTGATGAATACCCAGAGCACCTTCTGGCGCGGCGGCGTGTCCTCGTGTCCGCCTGCGCCCAGACAGTCGACGACCAGGCAACCGGAATCGACCGAGGTGACCATGAACACCACCAGCAAGGCCACCACCAGGATCGACGAAATGGTCACCATCGGCATCACTTCGAGGAACTGGAACAGGGTGAGCGTCACATCCTTGATGCCGCCGGCCAGTGCGCTCGAATTGCTGGCCACCTGCTGGATGGCGCCACCACCGAAGGCCGTCATCCAGAGAATGGCCACCACCGTAGGCGCGAGCATCACGGTGATTACCATCTCCCGGATCGTCCGGCCCTTGGAAATGCGGGCAATGAACATGCCGACGAAGGGTGCCCAGCTGGCCCACCAGGCCCAGTAAAAGACCGTCCACCCCTGGAACCATTCCTGATCCGGACGGCCGATCCAGTTGGCCAGCGGCAGGAAATAATGCGCGTAGGCGGCAGTGGATGTTCCCAAGCCCGCGACAAAACCGGTGATGCCGGCGCCGAAAGCCACGAAAACCAACAGCATCACAGCCAGAATCATGTTGATGTTGCTGAGCAGCTTGACGCCGGCGTTCATGCCGGCCGCCACCGAATAAGCCGCACCGAAAGTGACCAGCAGAATGAAGCCGATCTGCATGCCGAATGAATTCGGCGTGCCCAGCACATAGTGCAGACCGGCGGTCGCCTGCATGGCGCCCAGGCCGAGCGAGGTCGACAGTCCGAAGGCCGTGAGCACGACCGTGAAGATATCAACCAGGTGACCGATCACGCCGCGATGCGCATCGCCGATCAGGGGCGCAAGGCCGGATCGCATCGAAATCGGCATCCCGCGGTTGTAAGCAAAGTAGCCGATGACCAGCGCCACCACGCAATAGATTGCCCAGGGATGCAGTCCCCAATGGAACAGGGTTGCACCCATCGCGGCCTGCGCGCCCTCGGGTGTCAGCTTGGGGGCATTGAGCGGCGTCTTGAACCAGTCGGTGTAGTAGGCGACCGGTTCGGCCACGCCCCAGAACAACAGGCCCACGCCCATGCCGGCGGCGAACAGCATCGAGAAATACGACACCGTGCTGTATTCCCTCACGGCCGTGGCGCCGCCGATGCGGATGCCGCCCATCGGCGTGATGATGATGAGCAGACAGAACAATACGAACACATTGCCCGCCAGCATGAAGAACCAGTCGAAATTGGCGATGGTCCAGGTCTTGGCCGCACTGAGCGCGAGACTCGCATTGGTCGGATCAAACATCGCATAGATCGACAGCAACAGGATGATCACCAAGGCCCACGGAAACACGGTACGGTGAAAATCCAGACCGAACAGGTGAGAGTTCGTCTGACTGCCTTCACCGGTAGCGGTGTCGGGTAATCGGTCGGCCGGTACGGACTGGACAGTGGCCATGGTTGGTTTCTCCTCTGCTCTCATCATTATCGGCATCGCCATCGGGCGATGGATCGCCTGCAGCCAAAATCTAGTAGCTGCCACGACAAATAGCAAACGAATCGAACGGAAAAATGGCAATTGATCGATCCGCTCGACAGGGCTGACGCCGACAGTGGATACCGTGTCGCTTTTTGACAAGTCCGTGTCCACGCCACTCAATCGGCGAACCCGCCGAGCTTGATAATGCGGGGCATGATCCTCGACCTGACCGGTCCGAACTGCAGGCAGTATTCCTATGCGTGGTGAGCACTATTCCTGGTGGAGTCTGCTGCGGCATGGCCTATCAGGCCATGATCATTGGTCACCCGCCTGGGAACGAACGGCACTGGCCGATAGTTACGACGTGGTCATCGTGGGCGCCGGTGGTCATGGTCTGGCTACCGCGTATTACCTGGCCAAGGAACATCGGGTCGGCCGGATCGGCGTGATCGAAAAAGGCTGGCTGGGTGGCGGCAATACCGCGCGAAATACCACCATCGTGCGCTCGAATTATCTGTGGGATGAAGCCGCCCTGCTCTATGAACATTCGCTCAAGCTCTGGGAGGGCCTGAGCCAGGACATCAATTTCAACGTGATGTTCAGCCAGCGTGGCGTGTTCAATCTGGGACACAGTCTGCAGGACATGCGTGACATCGAGCGCCGGGTCAATGCCAACAATCTGCTCGGCATCGATGCCCACGTGCTGGACGCGCGCGAGGTCAAGGACCGCATCCCGCAGATCGATACTGGCGCCAGCCGGCGTTACCCGGTGCTGGGCGCGAGCTGGCAGCCGCGGGCCGGCGTTGCCCATCATGATGCGGTCGCCCGTGGTCTGGCCCGTGCGGCCAACCGGCTCGGCGTGGAGATCATCGAAAACTGCGAAGTGACCGGCATGGACATCCAGGGTGGCCGGATTCGCGGGCTGCAGACCACCCAGGGGGCGGTGAAGGTCGAGCGAGTGGGTTGCGTGGCAGCCGGTCATTCGTCAGTGCTCGCGCGCATGGCCGGCTTCAGGCTGCCCATCGAGAGCCACCCCTTGCAGGCCTTCGTGTCCGAGTCGATGCAGCGCTGTTTCGACACCGTGGTGATGTCCAATGCGGTTCATGGTTATCTGAGCCAGTCCGATAAGGGCGAACTGGTGATCGGTGCGGGCATCGACGCCTACACCAGCTACAGCCAGCGCGGCAGCCCGCACGTGATCGACCATACTGCCGCGGCAATCATCGAGTTGTTTCCGATGTTCTCGCGAGTCAGAATGAACCGGCAATGGGGCGGCATCGTCGATGTGAGCCCCGATGCCTGTCCAATCATCGGCAAGACCCCCGTCTCGGGGCTGTATTTCAATTGCGGCTGGGGAACGGGCGGCTTCAAGGCCACACCGGGTTCCGGCCACGTGTTCGCCGCCACCATTGCACGCGACCAGCCTCACCCGCTGGCTGCGCCCTTCTCGCTCGATCGCTTCGCCACCGGCCATCTGATCGACGAACACGGCGCGGCCGGTGTCGCCCACTGACCGCGTCTGCATTTCGAGACTGATCCCCGATGCTTCGACTGCATTGCCCGTTCTGCGAAGAAACCCGCGACGAGGAAGAGTTCGCCTGGGCTGGCGAGGCCTTCATCGTGCGACCCGAGTTGCCCGACCAGATCGATGATCCGGCCTGGGCCGACTATGTGTTCATGCGCAGCAACCCCAAGGGCTGGGCCTGGGAGCAATGGCAGCATGTGGCAGCCTGTCGCAAGGTATTCGTGGTGAAGCGGCATACCGTGACCCATGAGGTGGCCGGTAGCTGGACACTGGCTGCGGGTCGGCCGATCTGGCGCGAAGAAGTGAATCGACAGGCAAGTAGCGGATCGTCCTCATGACTGCAGCGCGGGTGATCAGCCACACGGCACGCATCGATGCGACGCGCACGATCGATTTCAGCTTCGACGGGCGACGCTTCAGCGGCCATCCGGGCGACACCCTGGCCTCAGCACTGCTCGCCGCCGACCAGAAACTGCTTGCCCGCAGTTTCAAATACGGTCGGCCGCGCGGCATCGTGGGCGCCGGTGCCGAAGAGCCCAATGCGCTGGTGCAACTGGAAACCGGCGCACTGACCACGCCGAACGTCAAGGCGACGCAGATCGAACTCTATGCCGGCCTGCAGGCCGCGCGTACCTCGGGCTGGCCCAGCCTGCGCCACGATATCAAGGCAACACTCGGCGTGTTCGGGCGCTTCATGCCGGCCGGTTTCTACAGCAAGACTTTCAAATGGCCGGCAACCGCCTGGCCGCGCTATGAGGCCATGATCCGGCGATTGGCCGGATTCGGCCACGCGCCCGACACCGGCGATCTCGAACGCTACGATCACCTTCATCACCATGTGGATGTGCTGGTGGTGGGTGCCGGTGCCTGCGGCCTGCTGGCCGCCGTCACGGCAGCCCGCGCCGGTCAACGCACGCTGCTCATCGACGAGCAGTCCGAGCCCGGCGGCTGGTTGTTGTCCACGCCGCAGGTGCGGATCGATCAACAGCCGGCGCCGACATGGCTGGCCTCGATTCGCGACGAACTCTCTTCTTTGCCCAATGCGCAGGTGCTGACCCGCACCACCGGCTTCGGCCTCTACGACCAGAATTTGTTGCTGGCCGTCGAACTATTGCAGGATCATCTGCCACCGGTGCAACGCGATCCGGACCTGCCGCGCCAACGCCAGCACCGGATTCGTGCGCGCCAGATCGTCCTGGCGACCGGCGCCATCGAAAGACCATTGGTGTTCGGCAACAATGATCTGCCGGGCACGATGACCCTGGCGGCCGGCATCACCTATCTGAATCGCTACGCGGTGCGTGCCGGATCGCGGGTCTTGATCCAGGGCAACAATGACCGGATCTATGAAGGCGCTGCCGCCTTTGCCGGGGCGGGTGCGAGCGTGATCGTGGCCGATGTGCGCCCTGGTGCCGACCCGGCCAGTTCGGTCGGCGCTGGCCGCCATGCGGCGCTCGAGACCGCACTGGACGAGTTGGTCGGGCTGAACGGCGCCGACACGGCGCGGCTGCGCGAACGCATCGAGGTGCGGCGCGGTGTTGGCATCGCCCGGGTGCGCGGGGGCCAGCAGGTCGACGGCGCGACACTCATCAACCTGCGCAGCGACGCCAATGGCGCGTTGGTGGCGGGCGGCCAGCGCAGCACCGTGTCGGCTGATCTGGTGTTGTCCAGTGCGGGCCTGAGCCCGACCGTGCATCTGTGGTGTCACAACGGTGCCCGACCGACATGGCGCGATGATATCCAGGCCTTTGTCGCGCCGGCCCACGGCCGCGCCGATCTGACCTGCGTGGGCGCGGTGACCGGTGCCTTCGAACTCGATGACGCGCTGGGCCAGACGATCAACGCCATGAGCCGCCTGTTGCCTGGCCATGCGTTGCGCGCACCGCGTTGCGCGCTGGCGAGCCGCGAGCCGGCCCATCCGGTCGTGCGCATTCCCGATGGCCAGCGCGAAGGCCACGGCGCCAAGGCACTGGTCGATTATCAGAATGACGTGACGGCGGCCGATATCGCGCTGGCGGTGCGCGAAAACTATCACTCCATCGAACATGTCAAACGGTATACGGCGCTGGGCTTTGGCACCGACCAGGGCAAGCTGTCCAATGTGAATGGCGTGTTGCTCACCGCGAAGGCCCTCGGCCGGCCGGTCGCCGAGGTAGGTACCACCACCTACCGGCCCGCCTATACGCCGGTGAGTTTCGGGGCACTGGCCGGCGTACTGGCCGGCGACACCTTCGAGCCCGTTCGCACCACCGCCCTGCATGCCTCGCATGAAGCGGCGGGTGCGCGCTGGGAGCCGGTTGGCCAGTGGTTGCGACCGCGGTATACGCCCAAGGCCGGCGAATCGATGGATGCGGCCGTGATTCGCGAATCGCTCGCGGCCCGCCACGCCGTGGCGGCGATGGATGCCTCGACGCTGGGCAAGATCCAGATCGACGGACCGGATGCGCGCGAGTTCCTGAATCGCGTGTATAGCAATGCCTGGTCGAAACTGGAACCGGGCCGTTGCCGCTATGGCCTGATGCTGGACGAGAACGGCATGGTAATGGACGATGGTGTCACCGCCTGCATTCACGAGACGCAGTTCTACATGACCGCCTCGACCGGCAATGCGGCCAAGGTGATGACCTGGCTGGAACGCTGGCACCAGACCGAATGGCCGGAATTGCGGGTCTGGCTGAGCTCGGTCACTGATCATTGGTCGACAATCGCCGTGGTCGGCCCCAGGTCTCGCGAACTGCTGCAATTGCTCTGCGACGACATCGATCTGTCGACTCAGGCCTTCCGGTTCATGGACTGGCGCGAGGGCACGGTAGCCGGCGTGCGCGCCCGGGTGTTTCGCATCAGCTTCTCGGGTGAGGTTGCCTTCGAGGTCAATGTCGAATCGGGTTACGGGCGCCATGTCTGGGATGAAGTGATGCGGGTGGGCGAACCGCTGGGCATCACGCCGTATGGCACCGAGACCATGCATGTGCTGCGCGCCGAAAAGGGCTACATCATCGTGGGCCAGGATACCGACGGCTCGATGTCTCCCATCGACCTGGGCCTGTCCTGGGCGGTGGGCATGAACAAGTCCTTTCCGTTCCTGGGCAAACGGTCATTGACCCGCAGCGACACAGTGCGCAGCGACCGCAAGCAACTGGTCGGACTGCTCACCGACGATCCGAAAAAGGTATTGGCCGAAGGTGCGCAGATCGTCGAGACGCTGACCTCGGCGCGACCGGTTACCATGCTCGGCCATGTCACCAGCAGCTATTTCAGTGCCTTCCTGGGTCGCTCGATCGCGCTCGCGGTGGTGGTTGGCGGCCATGCTCGCGAGGGCGATGTGGTGCAGGCCGTGACCCGGGGACTCTATGCCACGCCGGCGCGTATCGTGAGCCCGGTGTTCGTCGACCCCGAAGGAGTGCGCCAGCATGGATGAGCAACCGGGCGCGGCACACGTCGCCGATACGGCCCGGCGTGCACCGGTACTGCGCTCGCCGCTGGCTCAGGTTTTTGAGCGACTGGACCCGCCGGCACAGGCCGCGCGCGCCGGCGTGCAGGTCGCCGAGTGGGCCGATGTTGCTTGTCTGGTGGTGCGCGGCCATCGCGATGACGATGTCCTGATGGCCGCCGTAGCCAGCGTGTTCAACCTGAACCTGCCCCTGCGACCATCAACCTGGGTCGCGACCGATGGCGCGGTGGCGCTCTGGATGTCGCCCGATGAATGGTGGATCCTGCTCCCCAGGGTCACGCGCGACGTCATGATGCATCAGCTCGCCCGGCTGCTCGAGGGCCGGTTCTGCCAGCTCGTGGATATCAGCGGCAGTTTTTCCTGCCTGCGCCTGGCCGGTCCTGATGCACTGACCGTGCTGCGTCATCTGAGTCCCTATGATGTGCAGGCCATGCCAACCGACGCCTGTGTCTCGACCGTGGTACACAAGGCCCAGCTGACCCTGGTTCGCACAGACGATCAAGGCATCATGCTGATTGTCAGGCGCAGCTTCGCTCCCTGGATCTGGCGCCTGATCACGGCCGGCGCCAGGCCCTATGGTCTGGCACGCTGCGCGCCGGCGCAATTGCCGGCCGGTCCTTTTTCCACCCTGCTCGGCTGAGCACAAGGCTCACGATGACTGTCGTCACGCATCGAACCCACCCGGCAAGGGTCACCTGCACACCTGTCAAATGCCGTTGAGGAATCGCCGCTCATGACATTCGCCATCCCGTTGTTGAGAGAACTCGTGCGGGGTCGTCGCCCCGGCTTCACCCTGCCGGCCCCGTTCTATCTAAGCCCCGATATCCTGAGCGCAGACACCGAACTGATCTTCGGTCGCGAATGGATCTTCGTGGGGGTAACGCCGCAGATCCCCGAGGCAGGTGACTACATCACGATCGATATCGGCAGTCAGTCGGTCGTGATCGTGCGCGATGACGACATGGGCATCATGGCATTTCACAATGTCTGCCGGCATCGTGGCGCGCGACTGTGTGAGTCGCGCAGTGGCAGCGTGGGCAATATCGTCTGCCCCTATCATCAATGGACCTACGATCTGGCCGGCAATCTGGTCAATGCCGACCATATGGGCGACGACTTCGACAGGCGTCGCTACAGCCTCAAGCCGGTTCATGTGCGCAACCTCGAAGGTCTGTTGTTCATCTGTCTGGCCGCCGATGCGCCGACCGACTTCGACGACATGGCGCGGGAAATGACACCCTACCTGGCCCCGCATCAGCTCGATCGCTGCAAGGTCGCGCAGATCGACGAGATCGTCGAGCATGGCAACTGGAAACTCACGATGGAAAACAATCGTGAGTGTTACCACTGCCTGTCGAATCATCCCGAGCTGACCGCCTCGATGTTCGAGCAAGGATTCGGCTACCAGCCCGGTCCGCAGACCGCCGAGGGCATGGCACGATTCGAGCGGATCGTCGCCCAGAGCGCGCAGCGTTGGGAGGCCATGGGCCTGCCCTCGCGCGAGATCGACAAGCTCGACAGCCGCCCGGTGGGCTTTCGAACCCAGCGCCTGCCGCTGGAGCGCAGTGGCGAGTCGCAGACCCTGAACACAAAGGTCGCCAGTCGCAAACTGCTGGGTGATTTCACCGACCCAGCCCTGGGCGGCCTGTCGTTCTGGACCCAGCCCAACTCCTGGCATCATTTCATGAGCGATCATGTGGTGAGTTTCTCGGTGTTGCCGGTCAGCGCGAATCGCACCCTGCTGCGCACCATCTGGTGCGTGCATGCCGATGCGCTCGAGGGGCAGGACTACGACATAGCCAACCTGACCCGGGTCTGGCGCGCGACCAATGAGCAGGACGGCAACCTGGTCGCCAAGACCCAGGCCGGCGTCGCCAGCGGCGCCTACGAGCCCGGCCCCTACTCACCCTTTACCGAAGGCCTGGTCGAAAAGTTCTGCAACTGGTATATCCAGCGCATGAGTGTTCACCTGGGCCTGTGACGACTGACTGATGAGCGTGTTCGATCCCACCGCCGCGCAGCCGCCGGTCTGGTCCACTGATGATGAATGGCTGCAATGCGTGCAGGTGCGCGACGAAACCCACGACGTGCGCACCTTCACGATGCGCGCACGTGGCCAGCGGATTTTCCGCTTCCGGCCCGGCCAGTACATGACGTATGCGCTGCCCATCGACGGCCAGACTGTTTATCGCTGCTATACGATTGCCTCCGCGCCGACCCGCCCCGACACGGTGTCGATAACGGTCAAGCGCACACCCGGCGGGATCGCCTCAAACTGGCTGCATGATCATTTCAAGCCCGGCATGGCGATCTCGACCATGGGACCGGCGGGCGAATTCAGTTGCTTCGATCGGGCCGCCCTGGCCGGCCAGTCCACCCGGCCCATGCTGTTCCTGTCCGGGGGCAGCGGCATCACGCCGCTAATGTCCATGGCCCGCACACTCAATGATCTGGGCGACCCGGTGGATCTGGTGTTTCTGCATGCAGCGCGCACCCCGGCCGACATCATCTTTGCCGACGAGATTGCGCTGATCGCGCGTGAGTTGCCCGGCTTCCAGCCCAGCCTGGTCTGCGACGCGCGGGGTCCGGTGCGCGGCTGGGCCGGGATGCTGGGCCGGGTGAATCTGTCGATGCTGCAGTCACTCGCGCCCGACTTCGCGCTGCGCGATATCTATTGCTGCGGACCCGCGCCCTTCATGTCGGCGGTGCGCGACCTGCTCGGCGTGGCCGGTTATGACATGAGCCGGTATCACGAGGAGAGTTTCGACTTTTCCCGCCTCGCGCCCGACGCTGGCGACGACGCGGTGCCCGCTGCGATACCGGACACTGCAAGCACCCCGCCAACGCTCGCACCCCCCGGGAACGCGCCGCTCACCGCGCCCGGCCCGGTCACGGGCCCGGCAAATCCGGCAAATCCGGCAAATGCGGCAAGCCCGCCGACAGCCGACCGGACGCAAGGACCGGCCGACGTCGATCCAGCCCTTGCCGCGCCGGTGATCACCTACACGGTCACCTTCAGCCGCCGCGGCGAATCCTTTCCCTGTACCGATCACCAGACCGTGCTCGCGGCGGCGGTCGCAGCCGGCCTGCGGGTACCGTTCTCATGCGCCCAGGGCATCTGTGGCACCTGTCGCACCCTGCGCACCAGCGGCGAGGTCGAAATGAATGCCCAGGGCGGCCTGCGTCCGCGTGAAATCCGCCAGGGCTGGTTCCTGCCTTGTTGCAGCATGCCACGCAGCGACCTGGTGCTCGACCGCTGAGCCCAACACGGCCGACCCGAACAGCGGTACAGTCACCCGATGTCTGGCCAGGCCCCTGCGGGGACGAGACAAGCTCCGGCCGGACCGCAACCACACGACAGGATTGCATCGATGGCCGAAACCTCCGCCGACCCCACGCCAATCGGCTTTTACCTGTTGCCCAACTATTCGATGATCGCCTTTGCCAGTGCGCTCGAAGTGCTGCGCATGGCCAATCGGTCCGCGGCAAAGCCGCTCTATGCCTGGCATGTCCAGGGCGCGATCGGTGATCAGACACCCGCGAGCAACGGACTGGTGGTACAGGCCGGGGCCGACACTGCCGAACTCGATCGCTGTGAAACTGTCTATGTGTGCGGCGGCATCGATGTGCAACTGGCCACCACTGAAGCCGTGCGCGGCCAGATCCGTCGCAGGGCCTCACGCGGACAGCGGCTCGGCGCGGTCTGTACCGGCTCGCATGCGCTGGCCAGCGCCGGCGTGCTCGACGGCTACCGCTGCGCGGTTCACTGGGAGGATCATGCGCGGCTGCGCGAGGGGTTTCCTCGCGTCGACTTCGTGCGCGAGATATTCGTGACCGATCGCGATCGCGACACCTGCACGGGTGGTGTCGCACCGCTGCACATGATGCTGCAGCGGGTCCACCGGCATCATGGCAAGCGCCTGGCACTGGCGATTGCCGAGCAATACATCGTGGAGCGGATGCGCGCAGCCGACGACTGTCAGCGCCTGCCACAGCCCGAGTGCATCGGCCCCGGCTACCAGCATCTGGTGGCCGCCGTCGAACTGATGCAGGCCAATATCGACGAGCCGCTACCGCTGCCCGAACTGGCGGCGGCGATTCAGGTGTCGGTGCGCCAGCTCGAGCGGATCTTCCAGCGTTATCACCGGATCGGTCCGGCCCAGTACTACCTGAACGTGCGCCTGCAACGGGCCCGGGAACTGCTCACCATCAGCGCCTTGCCGATCATGCAGATCACCGTCGCCTGCGGATTCCAGTCGTCCTCGCATTTCTGCAAGGCCTACCGGACCCTGTTCGGCATGGCGCCCAGCGAGGTGCGCCGCCAACTCGTGCGCTCGGGCGGACACAGCCGAAGCGATCGCACGCGGACCCTGCCGGTCGCGGCCTGACACGATCCTGCCAGTCGGGAGAATGGATCAATAACCGAGCGCGCAACCATCCTTGCGCGGGTCGGAGGCACCCGACAAGACATTCGAACCCAGGTCGAGCCGGATCGCCTGGGAGCCGCCGATCCCGACCGGCGGGCGGGTGATGCGATGCCCCCGAGCCGCCAGATCCGCCGCAACCGCATCGCTGTAACCGGATTCCAGGACCAGTTCCCCGAGCGCCAGGTCGGCGAAGCTTCGCGGACCGTCCATCGCCTGCTGCAGGTCCATGCCGAAGTCGACCAGATTGCTCACGAATCGCGCATGACCGGCCGCCTGGTAGGCGCCCCCCATGACCCCGAAGGGCAGCAGATATTCGCCAACCCGGCCGATCATGCCCGGAATCAGCGTGTGCATCGGACGCTTGCGGCCGGCCAGTTCGTTCACATGACCACGGGTCAGGTTGAACCCGGCCCCGCGATTCTGGAACAGGATGCCGAAGCGGTTCGAGGCATAGCCTGATCCGAAGGGATGAAAAATCGAGTAGATGAGTGAGATCGCATTGCGCTGCTCATCGACCACGGTCAGGTACACCGTGTCCTTGTGAATCGCCTCGGTGCGTTCGGCCACATTGACCATGGCGCGCTCGGGCGAGATCAGGGCGGCCAGCGCGTCGGCGGTCTGGTCCGAGAGCATGTGCGCCAGGCGTATCTCGCCATGCTGCGGGTCACCCACGAAGCGATTGCGCGCCTCATAGGCAAGCCGGGTGGCTTCCGCCTCCAGGTGGGTGCGCTGCACACCAAAGGGGTCGAGCCGACCAATGTCGAATCGTTGCAGGATGTTCAGGATCAGCAAGGCCGTAGCGCCCTGGCCATTGGGCGGCAGCTCGAACAGTTCATGGCCGCGATAGTTGGTGGAGATCGGCGTTACGTAGTCGCAGCGGGTGGCGGCGAAATCATCCAGCGTATGCAGACCTCCCAGCGCATTGAGCGAGGCCACCATATCGGCGGCCACTTCACCCTCGTAGAAGCCTGCCCTGCCCTCGCGGGCAATCCGGCGCAACACCTCGGCCTGGCCCGGAGCCCGGAAAAACTCCCCCAGGCGCAGTGCGCGATCGCCGTGCAGAAAGTAGCGCCGGCCATCACCATGCAGGAGGTCAGCATAGTCGGCCCAGTCGCGTGCGGTCCGCGGCGCGACCACCACGCCCTTGTCGAAATACTCGATGACCGGGGCCAGACAGTCGGCCCAGCCCATCGCGCCATGATCGGCCAGCAGCCGGTCGAACATATCGACCGCGCCCGGCACGGTGATCGCATGCGGCGAATGCAGATCGATGGTGCTGGCACCGGCATCGCGCAGGCGCTGCGCATCCAGTGCGGCCGGCGAGCGGCCGGATCCGTTGATCGCGATGGGCGCGAACGGCCCGGCCTTGTGCAACAGGGCAAAGCCATCGCCGCCCAGTCCGGTCATCATCGGTTCGCCCAGCCCCAGAAACACGGCGGCAGACACGGCGGCATCGACTGCATTGCCGCCACGCGAGAGCACGTCGAGCGCCAGTCGCGAGGCCAGCGGATGCGAGGTGGCGGCCATCGCACGGCCCGCATAGACGACCGAGCGGCCGGGAGATTGAAACGATGACATCGTGAGCTCCTGAGCGCGACCGGGGGCGCGCAATGGCCACCCGCTGGTGCGCGGGTGGTGATCCGGCGATTCTAGACGAGCCGCCTAGCGGGCCAGGTAGCCGCCATCGACCGGGTAGTAGGCGCCGTTGACGAAGGACGCCCTCGAGGAGCTGAGCCAGAGCACGAGTTCGGCCACTTCACCGGCGGTGCCCAGGCGCCCCGCCGGGTGCAGGGCGACCAGTTGCCTGTGCCGGTCGGCTTGGGCCAGGTGGTGGGCGATCAACGGGGTGTCGATGAAGCCGGGGCCGACTGCATTGATACGCAGGCCCTGACCCGCATAGTCGAGCGCGGCGCTGCGCGTCAGGCCGACCACACCATGCTTGGCTGCCACATAGGCGGGCGCACCGGCGAATCCGACGGCACCGAGTATCGAAGCAATATTGACGATGCTCCCGGCACCGGCGTTCAGCATTGGCGCCAGTTCGTAACGCATCGAGTAGAACACACCACTCAGATTGATACCGATCACCCGATCCCAACCATCCAGTGTGTGATCCGCCAGCGCGCCCCCGGGTCCCGCGACGCCCGCGTTGTTGCAGGCGATGTCGAGGCGGCCGAACCGGGCCAGCGTGAACTCGACCATGGCCGCACAATCGGCCGGCCGGCTCACGTCGGCCGCCTGGAAAACCGCCTGGGCACCCGACCGGGTCAGTTGCGCGACCGTTTCCTCGCCACCCATTCGATCGACATCGGTGACAACCACGCAGGCGCCTTCGCGCGCATAGGCCGATGCCACGGCACGGCCGATTCCCGAACCGCCCCCGGTCACCAGGGCGACCTGATCGGCCAGCATCGGGGCAGAGTCCATAGACGCCGTGCCGCTCATGGCTCGCCCAGCGCGGCGACGAAGCGGCGGGCCGCCCGTTCGACCTGATCGATGCTCATGCCCGGACGATACAAGGCACTGCCCAATCCGAAGCCGCTGGCGCCAGCCAGGCGGTAGTCGCGCATACGCTCGGGCGCGATACCGCCGACCGGCAGCAACAGGGCCTCGCCTGGCAGCACGGCACGCATCGCCCGGACCGCCGGCGGCGGCAATGCCTCGGCAGGAAACAGCTTGACTGCCGCCGCCCCGGCGCGCAGGGCCGCAAAGGCTTCGGTGGGCGTGAACACGCCGGGACACCAGTCAATGGCATGGCGCATGGCCACCTCACCCACGGCCGGATTGCAGTCGGGCGCGACCAGTAGTCGCCCGCCCGCGGCGACGACGCCCAGCGCGTCATCTTCGGTCAATACCGTGCCGGCGCCCACCAGCACCCTGGGTCCAAGCGTTTTGGCCAGACGATCGATGCTGACCAACGGATCGGGTGAATTGAGCGGAATTTCGATCACCTGGAATCCCTGTCTGACCAGCGCGGCCGCCACGGCGACCACTTCATCCGCGCGCACTCCACGCAGGATGGCGACCAGGGGAACCGTCGCGAGCGCCTCGCGCAAGCCGATGGGGGTATCAGTCATAGCAGCGTTCATTCCCACCTGCGCTGAAGGCCGGCATCGGCCGCACACCCGGCACGACGAGCAAGGCCTTGTTCATCGGATGCCGGCGCTGCGCGCCAGCGCCAGGTGACCATGGGCCACCAGATTTGCCTCGGCGGCACGGGCCGCCACACCATGATGCTCGAGCGCCAGGCAATAACGCATCACGAGATCACCGCGACCGATCACCACCGGATCGGTCACGCCGACCCTGAGCATGTCCATCACCTCGCTACCGATCAGCAGACCGGCCAGATAGTCGCGAATCTGTTCGGGCGGCATCGCACCGAGCAGTGGCATCGCGCGCACCGCAAACAACTGCGCGAGCAGCGTGCGGGCCGATCCGCCCGCCGCATCGACACCCGCCTTGAATGCCGCGGAATCGAAGGGTGCATCCGGCACCATGAGCCGGCCCAGGATCGTATGGCTGCACAAGGCCGTGAACACTTCGCCGGTCATGAAGGTGGTGAACCGGCGAACCCCGACATCCTGAATCCGCACCCATTTGCAATGGGTACCGGGCAGCACGAACCAGCCGCTCGATTGATCATGCGCGCTGAGCCAGCCGAGCAGTTCGGTCTCTTCGCCCCGCATCACATCATGCAAAGCCTCAGGTGAAGCACCGGGTGCCTGACTCACGCCCGGCACGAACCAGAGCGGCCAGCCCGCCGCACTGCGGCGCGCGATCAGTCCGCCGGCCAGATCATGCAGGGTGCAGGGCACCGGCAGATAAGGCGTCTCGCACCAGCCATTGCGACTGGTGATCATGCCGGAAAGTACAACAGGCACGGGCTGACTGCCCTGCCAATCGCCGATCATGGCGCTCAGCGTCGGATCGAAACGCTGCTCGGCCACGTGCAGGATTCCTTGCCCGCCGCCCTGCTGATCGATGATCCGGCCTTCGCCATCGATTGCATAGGCCCGCAGCGACGAGGTGCCCCAGTCGACACCGATGAGCGCCAGGCCGCTCATCCCGGATCGCCGCCCGGCAGGTTGCTCACGGTTCTTCGTCCGAATTGGGTGCAACACTGATCAGTCCGCCCGGCCGGGTCAGGGCGGACCGGATGTCGTCGGGTATGCGCAGCGAGGCGAGCGAGCCGTCGCCCTGGATCTGCGCATGAATCCGGGTCGCACGACCCTCGGTGATCACGGCGCCGGATGCCACCTGCACCGCCTTGCAATCCCAGTGCAGCGTTGAATTGCCGATCTTGGCCAGCTGGATGGTCGAGCGCACCCGATCGCCATAGGCGGCCGGCCCGATGAAACGGAAATGCACCTCGCCCATCACGAAGGCGGTACGGTTTTCCTTGATGAGCTTGTCGGTAGGAAATCCGATCGCGCGCAGCAACTCATGTTCGGTATCGTTGAACCAGGCCAGCATCAGCGGAAAGTAGACCAGACCGAAAGGGTCTGACTCGCCCCACTTGACCGTGATTTCTGTTGAGTAGGTAATCATTCAGAAGAGTCCGCTGATCCGGCCCTGGTCATCAACATCGATGCGCAGCGCCGAGGGTGATTTGGGCAGACCGGGCATGGTCATGATGTCGCCGCAGATCATCACGACGAAGCCGGCGCCGGCGGACAGGCGCACCTCACGCACATCCACGACATGACCGTCCGGTGCACCGCGCAAGCCGGGATCGGTCGAGAAGGAATACTGGGTCTTGGCCACGCAGATGGGCAAGCGGCCATAGCCCTCCTGCTGCAGACGTTCGATATCGGCCAGCACGCGGGCGTTGGCGCTGATATCGGCCGCGCCGTAGATCCGGGTGGCCACTGCCCGCATCTTGTCCCAGAGCGGCGCCTCGTCTTCATAGGTGAAACGCAACTCGGGCGGCTCACCCTCGGCCAGCCTGACCACTTCGCGTGCCAGCTCGGCCGCGCCGGCGCCGCCCTGCGCCCAGTGACGCGCGGTGACCACCGGGACACCCTGGGCGCCGAGCACGCGCGCAATGCAGGCATGTTCGGCATCGGTATCGGCGGTGAAGTGATTGACCGACACGACGCACGACAGGCCGAAACGCTCGCGAATGTTGGCCACATGTCGCTGCAGATTGGCCAGGCCGGATTCCAGCGCGGGAATGTCTTCCCGGCCCAGGTCCGCCAAGGCCACGCCGCCGTGATACTTGAGGGCGCGCACGGTGGCCACGATCACCACCACCGAGGGCCGCAGGCCACTGGTGCGGCATTTGATATCGAGAAACTTCTCGGCGCCCAGGTCGGCACCGAAGCCGGCTTCGGTGACCACGTAGTCGCCCAGCTTGAGCGCGGCCCGGGTGGCAATCAGTGAATTGCAGCCATGCGCAATGTTGGCGAAGGGGCCGCCATGGATGATTGCCGGATTGTTCTCCAGCGTCTGGACCAGGTTCGGCTTGATCGCATCGCGCAACAATGCGGCCATCGCACCCTGGGCATTCAGATCGGCACAGGTGACGGGCTGACCGGCGCGATTGCGCGCCACGATGATGCGCGCCAGGCGCGACTTCAGATCCGCCATTGACTCGGCCAGACAGAAGATCGCCATCACTTCGGACGCCACCACGATGTCGAAGCCGTCCTCGCGCACGAACCCGTTGGCCGTGCCACCCATGCCCACGACCATCCGGCGCAGGGCCCGGTCGTTCATGTCCATCACCCGTCGCCAACTGATGCGCCGGGTATCGATGTCCAGTTGATTACCGTGATGGATATGGTTGTCGATCATCGCGGCGAGCAGATTGTTGGCCAGGCCGATCGCGTTGAAGTCGCCCGTGAAATGCAGGTTGATGTCCTCCATGGGCACCACCTGCGCCCGGCCGCCACCAGCCGCGCCGCCCTTCATGCCGAACACCGGTCCCAGCGACGGTTCGCGCAGCGCGATGATCGCCTTGTGTCCGATGTGATTGAGGCCGTCACCCAGACCGACGGTGGTCGTGGTCTTGCCTTCACCGGCCGGGGTCGGACTGATCGCCGTGACCAGGATCAGCTTGCCGTCGGGACGGTCGGCCAGTCCGGCAAGGTAATCCAGACCGATCTTGGCCTTGGTATGTCCATAAGGCTCCAGGGCCTGCGCCGGAATGCCCAGTCGATCCCGGGCCAGATCGGCGATTGGCAACAAGTGCGCGGCCTGGGCAATGTCGATATCGGATTTCACGCGGCCTCGCTCCTCGGTCAGTATCGGTATTGTGTGGTGATGCCGTCAGATACTACGACAGGTCAGGGGCGGCGTCGGCGACGACCCCGCGCCTGATTCTAAGTCGGCGCAAAAGTTCAGCCGGTATAGCGACGCCGGGACACGGCCCGCTCATCGAGTGAGGCCGGATCGGCATGACCGGCCTGCCCACCGGGAGCCGGTGGGGGTTGCGGCGAGCCCGCTGGCCGGGCTGGCCTTCCCATCGGCGCATCCGCCTGGCCATCGGCCAACAGACCGGATACATGATGACGTCGCTCCTGACTGGGTGCCAGACCGTAGGCCTTGCGATAAGCCCGCGTGAAATGGGCGGGCGATGCGAACCCGCAGGCCACGCTCACCGCGCCCACCGTCATCGGCGAACTGCGCAGCAGTGCGCGGGCCCTGTCCAATCGCTGCCCCAGATGAAAACGCGACGGGGACTGACCCAGATAACGCTGATACAGCCGCAACAACTGCCGCTCCGATACACCGACCAGACGCGCGATCGTGGCCACCTCGATCCGCCCATCGACGACGGCTGCGCCGGCCTGCATCGCCATCGCCAGACGTTCATGCGGCGGGCGCATGCGTTGGCTGTCGCCGCCGCGACGGAACTGCTCGCGCACACAATGTTCGGCCACCCGCTGGGCGATCGACTGACCGTGGTCGGCCTGGATGCAGTTGAGCATCAGATCCAGCACGGCAGTGCCGCCCGCGCAACTGACCGGGCCATCGCCGATTTCGAACAAGGTGTTGACCACCTCGATCTCCGGGTAACGCTCGGCAAAGGCGCTGGTGCCCTCCCAGTGCATGGTCACCCGGTGCCCCTGAAGCAGCCCTGCCCTGGCCAGCACGAAGGCCGCCGAATCGATAGACACCAGGCGCGTGCCCTGGCGCGTCAGACGATGCAACCAACCCTCGAGCCTGGCGGTCACGTGACGCTCGGGCGTCTGATCGGCGCAGATCACCAGCGTGCCCAGCGAATCGACCCGGGTGGCCGGCTGGTTCGGCGTGATCAGGATGCCATTGTCATCGGGCACCGGTTGACCATCGATGGACAGCAGACTCCATTCATAACGACGGCTCAGGTAGCGATTGGCGATGCGCAGCGGCTCGATCGCCGAGGCCAGCGACAAGACCGTGAACTGCGGAATCAGCAGAAAACCGATCGGATTGCGCAACACGCCGGCGCCGGCCACGTGTGCATCACCGGTCTGCTGTGCATGCCTTGTCATGCCCAATCCTACCCCGCCGGGCCTGCCCGTGCGCGCACGCTGGTCCGCCTGGCCAAGACCAAGCCGCTTCGCCGGGCATGATTTAATGCATCCGGGACCGACCTTCGGAGACTGCCGTGTCCGCCTTTCTCAGTGCCCTGGCCAGCATTCGCACTCTTGCACGTCGCCAGGCCGATGCAACCCTGTTCGACACGCCGCTGCACCGCTGGACATTCGGTGAATTCGACATCGTGTCGAATCGCCTGGCTCATGCGCTGGCGGCGCGCGGCTTTCACCCTGGTGACCGGCTGGCCTGCCTGAGCAAGCACACGGCTGAAATCGCCTTGTGCTGGGCGGCCGCGGCCAAACTCGGCGGCGTGTGCATGCCCGTGAACTGGCGGCTCGCGCCCGACGAAGTGAACTGGATCCTGGCCGATGGCAAGGCCAGGGCACTCATGGCCGATGCCGAGTTCGCCGCCACGGTGAAGGCGGTCCGATCGCCCGATCTGGCCGTGGTGTTCGGCACCCATGCAGGTGTCAACGGCCCGCTCACGCTGGGCAACCTGATCGCTACCGATCGTGAGGACGATCCCGGTCATGAACCCTCGGCCCAGGACACCGCATTGCAACTGTATTCATCGGGCACGACCGGCCGACCCAAGGGGGTTGAACTGACGTTTGCGAATCTCGCGGCCAACCATGCCGTGCTGCCCGCCACACTCGACTATGACCCGGCCGTTCATCGCATGCTCAATGTGTTGCCGGCGTTTCACATCGCCGGCATCGGCGTGGCCTTGATGACTGCCGTGCACGGCGCTGAACTCGTGCTGCATCCGGAATTCGATCCGCCCGTGGTGCTGGATCTGCTCGAATCCCGGGCGATCACCCATACGTTTCTCGTGCCCGCCATGATCCAGTTCCTGCTCGAGGTGCCGGGCATCGAACAGCGTGATTTTTCCAGACTGCAGCGCATCTCGTATGGCGCCTCGCCGATCTCTCAGCGCGTGCTCGGCGACGGCATGCGCGTATTCGGCTGCGGTTTCACCCAGGTGTATGGCCTGACCGAGACCACCGGCGCGGTGACGGTGTTGCGCCCCGAAGAACATGTGAGCGCACCGGATGGCACGATGCCCGACCCGCTTCGATCAGCGGGTCGGCCGATGCCGGGCGTGCAGTTGCGCATCGTCGACCCGGATTCGGGCGCGCCGCTGCCGCAGGGGGCGATCGGCGAGATTCAGATCCGCTCGCCCCAGGTCATGGCCCGCTACTGGCGCAATCCCGAGGCGACTCGCGCGGCCTTGTTCAACGAGCCCGACGATCCAGGGGCAGCCGGCCCGTGGTTTCGCAGCGGCGACGCCGGATTCATTCACGACGGTCTGCTTTATCTTCATGACCGCATCAAGGACATGATCATTTCCGGCGGCGAGAACATCTATCCGGCCGAAGTCGAGAATGTGCTGATGCAATCGCCGCTGGTGGCCGACGGCGCGATCATCGGCATACCCGATGATCGCTGGGGCGAAGCGGTCAAGGCGGTGGTCGTTCCCCGAAGTGGCGCCGAGCGGGACGAGGCCGCGCTCATTGCCTTCATGCGTGAACGCCTGGCCCATTTCAAATGCCCCAGCTCGGTCGACTGGGTCGATGCGATCCCGCGCAATTCGAGCGGCAAGATTCTGAAGAGAATCCTGCGCGAACCCTATTGGCGGGATCACATCGGCTGAAGGCGCCGCGCGTCAGCCCTTCAGTTCGGCCAATGCCGCACGCAGCTTGCTCACGATTTCATCGACATGCGCTTTTTCGGCGACGAGCGGCGGCGCAATGATGAGCACGTCGCCCGTGTTCTTCTGATGCAGGCCATGGTCGAACAGCCATTTCTGCACCGCATGGCCACGCCGACCCGGCGCGCCGTCGGCCTTCAGTTCGATACCGGCCATCAGGCCGATCGAGCGCACGTCGACGACCGCATCGAATTCCTGCAGGGCATGCATCTGTTCGATGAAATACGGCGACAACGCGCTGGCACGCGAGACGAGTTCGTCGCTGGCGAAGATGTCCATCATTGCCAGGCCGGCCGCGCACGAGGCCGGATGGCCCGAATAGGTATAGCCGTGGAAGAACTCCACCCCCTGCTCGGGACCGGCCTTCGTGATGGCGTCGTAGATGCCTTCACGGGCGGCGACCGCGCCCATGGGCTGCGCACCGTTGGTGATCGCCTTGGCCATGGTCATCAGGTCGGGCGTCACGCCGAAGGCCTGGGCCGCGAAATAGTGGCCCAGGCGACCCCAGCCCGTGATCACTTCATCGAACACGAGCAGGATGCCATGGTCATCGCAGATCTTGCGCAGACGGTTCAGATAACCCTTGGGCGGGGGCAGACAGCCGAATGAGCCGGCGACGGGTTCAACGAACACCGCCGCAATATTCTCACCACCGAACATCTGGCAAAAGCGCAGCAGGTCATCGGCCAGTTCGGCGCCATGCTCGGGCTGACCGGGCGTGAAGCGATTCTCCTCGAGCTGGGTGTGGCGCATGTGATAAACGCCGGGCAGCCCGGTGCCAAAGGCACGTCGGTTATTGACCATGCCCGACAAGGCAACACCGCCCCAGTTCACCCCGTGGTAGGCGCGCTCACGCGAGATGAAGATCTGCCGCTGGGCCTCGCCACGCACCCGGTGGTACATCAGCGCCATCTTCATGGCGGTATCGACGGCTTCGCTGCCCGAATTGACGAAGAACACGCGGTTCAGATCGTCCGGGGTATGCTCGGCCACTCGCGCGGCCAGTTCGAAGGCCTTGGCATGCGAACGCAGGAATGGCGCGGTGAAATCGAGGGTGCCCAGCTGCTCGCTGACTGCCCGGGTGATTTCGGGACGGCAGTGACCCGCCGCGACGCAGAAAAGGCCCGAGGAGGCGTCGATGAGGCGATCACCATTGGGTGTATAAAAATACAGGCCTTCGGCGCGCTCGATCAGGCGGGGTTCCTGTTTGAACTCCTTGTTGGCCGTGAACGGCATCCAATAGGGCTGTAGCTGGGTTTCGAGAATCGGGTCGGCGTGGCCCATGGCGCAAGGTCTCCGTAGTTTGCCGCCGACATGGCGGCATCCGGCATCTCAATCGCGCGGCGCAGGTTTGTCAAGTCGAATACGGGCCGACCGACCCGCGGCGGTCATCGGCTTGACTGATTCCGCCAACTCAGTCGCCCGACACTCAGTCCGTTCCGTCGAAGGTCTGGCCGATCCGCTGGGCCGCATCATGCAGTTGCGGCAGCAATTCGCGAGCCAGGTCCACGCGCATTCGCGCACTCGGTCCCTGGGCAGCGACTGCCGCGACCACCTCGCCCCGGCGGTTGCGCACCGGCACCGCCAGGCAACAGATGCCGGTCAGGTATTCCTCGTTGTCGCTGGACCAGCCGCGCCGCCGGATCGCCTCCAGCTCGTCCATGAGCCGGTCGGGCTCGGTCAGGGTATTGGGCGTGAAGCCGACCAGGGGTGCCGATCGGACGAAGCGCTCCCGGGCGCGTCGCCCCATCATGCCCAGGAACAGCTTGCCACTGGCCGAGGCGCACAAGGGCACTAGTGAGCCCGGTTTGAACGACACGCGCAGCGGCCAGGCCGCTTCGACCCGGTCCAGATACCGGATGTGTTGATGATCGGGCACGACCAGATTGCAGGTCTCGCCGATCTGCTCGACCAACTCCTCGAGGATGGCATGTCGCGCGGCGTTGGCTGGCGAATGGCGCAGCACATGCAAGGCCATCTCATGCAGGCGCTGGCCGGACTCATAGCGGCGTGCACCCGGCTCCCGCCCGATCAGGCCGGCATGTTCCAGGGTGCCCAGGATCCGGAAAACGGTGGCCTTGGGCAGTCTGACAACACGGCAGATCTCGGCCAGGGACGGCCGTTCGGGCGCCCGGGCCACCACATCGAGAATCTGGATCGCCCGGATCAAGGCCGAACCGACCGGGGGCGGGCGGCTGGCCGAACCTGGCGGGGCATCATCCCCGCCGCCTTGCTCGCCAGCCGGTGCGCGCACCGAAGAACGGGCGGGCGGGCGGCCGGCATCGGGCTCATCTGCGGAACCGGATCGCGCAGACCAGCCGGCATTCCAGCGATCTTCATCCACGGGCTTCTCCTCCGGGCCGTCCCGACCATCCATCGGACCGCGCCCCTTGTTGTTGTTTCTACCGGATATGACGGGCTCCGATTATGCAGAAAATCGGCACCCGGCGTCACACGCGACCGGTGCACCGGCCGGGACTGTAAAATCGGCACCCCTTCCCCATCATCCAAGTGAAGCGCGCAGGCATGGACGACAAGTACGAACCGGTAGCCATCGAAGCCGCCGCACAGCAGCACTGGCAGTCCATCGATGCCTTCCGCGCGATCGAACACGACCCGCGCTTTCCCAAGGGCAAGTTCTACGTCTGCTCGATGCTGCCCTACCCGTCGGGCAAGCTGCACATGGGCCATGTGCGCAACTACACCATCAACGATGTGATGTACCGCTACATGCGCATGAGCGGCTACAACGTGATGACCACGATGGGCTGGGATGCCTTCGGCCTGCCCGCCGAAAATGCCGCCATCGACCAGAACGTCGCGCCGGCGGCCTGGACGCGACGCAATATCGCCGACATGAAGGCGCAGATGCAGCCGCTGGGCCTGGCCTTCGACTGGCATCGCGAGGTCGCGGCCTGCGACCCCGACTATTACAAGTGGAACCAGTGGATGTTCCTCAAGATGCTCGAGAAGGGCATCGCCTACCGCAAGACCCAGATGGTCAACTGGGATCCGGTGGACATGACGGTACTGGCCAACGAACAGGTCATCGATGGGCGCGGCTGGCGCACTGGCGCGCCAGTGGAGCGGCGCGAGATTCCGGGCTACTACCTGGCCATTACCCGGTATGCCCAGGAGTTGCTCGACGACCTGGGCGCGCTGGGCTGGCCCGACCGGGTCAAGCTCATGCAGGAGAACTGGCTTGGCCGCTCGACGGGCGTGCGCTTTGCCTTCCGCCACAGCATCACGGATACCACCGGCAAGCTCATCGATGACGGGCTCATGTACGTGTTCACCACACGTGCCGACACCATCATGGGCGTGAGCTTCGTGGCCGTGGCGCCCGAACATCCGCTGGCCCAGGCAGCCGCTGCGACGAACCCGGCGCTGCAGGTCTTCATCAATGAATGTCAGACCTCGAGCGTCAAGGAAGCCGATCTGGCCGAGATGGAAAAAAAGGGCATGCCCACCGGCCAGACGGTGGTGCATCCGTTGACCGGCGAAGCCGTGGCCGTCTGGATCGGCAACTATGTGCTGATGTCCTATGGCGACGGCGCCGTGATGGGCGTGCCGGCTCATGATGAACGGGATTTCGCCTTCGCCAGGAAGTACTCGCTGCCGATTCCGCAGGTGATCGCCCGCGACGGCGAAACCTTTTCGACCGACGCCTGGCAGGCATGGTATGCCGACAAAAACGGCCATTGCGTGAACTCCGGCCGCTACGATGGCATGGGCTTCGAACAGGCGGTGCAGGCGGTCGCCGCTGATCTGAAGGCCCAGGGCCTGGGCGAGCAACAGGTGCAATGGCGGCTTCGTGACTGGGGCATCTCGCGCCAGCGCTATTGGGGCACGCCGATTCCGATCATCCATTGCGAGGACTGCGGCGCGGTGCCGGTGCCCGAGGCGGATCTACCGGTGATCCTGCCCGAAGACCTGGTGCCCGATGGCACCGGCAATCCGCTGGCCAGGGACGAGCGTTTTCTGGCCTGCCGGTGCCCGCGCTGCGCGCGTCCGGCCCGCCGTGAAACCGACACCATGGATACCTTCGTCGATTCGGCCTGGTATTACATGCGCTACTGCTCGCCCGACAATCGTGAGGCCATGGTCGACGCACGCAATGACTACTGGATGCCGATGGATCAGTACATCGGCGGCATCGAGCATGCGGTCCTGCACCTGTTGTATGCGCGCTTCTGGACCAAGGTCATGCGCGACATGAACCTGCTGCACTTCGATGAGCCATTCGCCAATCTGTTCACGCAGGGCATGCTGCTCAATGACAGCTACTTCCGCAAGGATGCGAAGGGCCGGGTTAGCTGGTTCGAGCCCGGCGATGTCGAACTGGTGCGCGACGAAAAAGGCAAACCGATCAGCGCGACCGCCCGATCCGATGGGCTGCCGGTGCAGCTCGGTGGCATCGAAAAAATGTCCAAGAGCCTCAAGAACGTGGTCCTGCCCGGTGACATCATCGATCGATATGGTGCCGACACCACACGGCTGTTCACCATGTTTGCCGGACCGCCCGACCAGAGTGCGGCCTGGTCCGATAGCGGTGTGGAAGGCGGCTTCCGGTTCCTGCGCCGGCTCTGGGACCTGGCCCGGCGACATGCACCGATGCTCGCCGGCGGTACGCCGACGCTCGATCAGGGCGCGCTCGATCCATCACATCAGGCGGTGCGCCGCGAGCTTCACCAGGTACTTCGCCAGGCCAATTACGACTACGAGCGGATGCAGTACAACACCGTGGTCTCAGCCGGCATGAAGATGCTCAATGCCCTCGAATCGCTGGGCCAGGTGGATGGCGGCCAGGCGGGTGCCCTGGTGCGCGAAGGGCTGTCGATCCTAATCCGCGTGTTGTATCCGGTGGTGCCGCACATCGGCCATACCCTCTGGGAGTCGCTGGGCTACGCCCGCATCCATGGCGACATTCTCGATGCCTCCTGGCCACAAACCGACGAGACCGCGCTGGTGCAGGATCAGATCGAACTGGTGATGCAGATCAACGGCAAGGTCCGTGGGTCGCTGCTGGTGGCCGCCGGCGCCGAGCGTGAGCATATCGAGGCGGCGGCACTGGCCACCGATGCCTTCGCGCGCCATGGCGAAGGTCGCACGCCCAGACGCATCGTCATCGTGCCAGGCCGGCTCGTGAACGTGGTCGTCTGAGGCGCCTCGGGCCACCGCATGCAGCGACGCTTTCTGATGCTTGGCGCATCGCGCGGGCTTGCCGGCCTGGCCGCCCTGGCCGCTATGTCTGCCTGTGGATTCAAGCTGCGGGATAGTGCCGACCTGCCCTTCAGAACCGTGGCCAATGGCATACCACCCGGGTCGGGGCTGGCGACCGAATTCAGCCGGCAGATCCGCGTGGCCGGCGCCACGACGCTGGTAGCCAACCGGCAGGATGCCGACGCCGTGGTGCTGCTGGTCTCGGAAAACCGCGACAAGGAAGCGGTGTCGTTTTCGCCGTCCGGCCGGCCGCGTGAATACGAGTTGCGCTATCGGGCCGTGTTTCGCGTGCTCGACCGGACCGGTGTCGAGGTGATGAGTCCGACACAAATCCTGCTGCGCCGGTACATCACCACCACCGACGTCGAACTGCTGGCCGAGCAACTCGAAGAAGAGTTCCTGTACCGCGAGATGCAGGGCGACATGGTGCAGCAACTGATGCGACGCCTGGCGGCGATCCAGCCCGTCATATGAGCAGCGTCAAGCCCGAACGCCTCGCCCAGGCACTGGCCGGCTCACTGGCACCGGCTACCTGGATTCATGGCGATGAGCCGCTGATCGTCATCGAATGTGCCGACCAGGTCAGGGCAGCCGCGCGAGCCGCCGGTTACCTGGATCGGATCGTCTTCGAGGTCGACCGCCAGTTCAGCAATGCCCAATGGCAGGCCGAGGCGGCTGCCATGTCGCTGTTCGGCGATCGAAAACTCATCGAGATCCGGCAGTCAGCCAAGCCGCGTCGCGATCTGGTCGAGGCCCTGGCCCAGTGGCTGCCCGACGCACCCGATGATGTGCGCCTGCTGATCACGAGCCAGCGTCCCGACACCAGCCTGCTCAAGGGCAGTGAGTTCCGGGTGCTCGAATCGCGCGGGATGGTGGTGCCGGTGTACCCGGTCAGCCATCAGGAGCTGCCCGCCTGGATAGCGGCGCGTCTGCGAGCCCAGCAGCAACGCGCGAGCCCGGCGCTGCTGGCGCTGATCGCCGAACGGGTCGACGGCAATCTGCTGGCGGCCAGCCAGGAGATCCGCAAGCTTGGCCTGCTCTTTCCGGCCGGCGAACTCAATGTCGAGCAGGCCTCGGCGGCCGTTCTCGATGTGACCCGCTTCGATGGCGGCGATCTGGTCGATGCCGCTCTGGCGGGCGATCTCACGCGCATGCGTCGCTGCCTCGATGGCCTGGCCGGATCCGGTCAGGCCGACGTGCTGGTCATCTGGCATCTGACCGAGGCCGCACGCATCCTGCTGCGCCTGGCCCTGGCCCGGGAATCGGGCGATCCGGCGGCCGCCGCCAGCGCCCGGATCCGCGCGCCACTGCCCCGGGTGAAACTGATCGAGAAGGCATCGCGCCGGATCGATTCGACCCGCGCCCGGCAGGCGCTGACCGAAGCGGCGCAGGCCGATACAATCGCCAAGGGGTTTCGTCCCGGCAGCAGCTGGCCACTGATCGAGCGGATCGCGCAGCGACTGGCCGGCCAGGATCCACTGCACCGGCCGTCCGACCTGTTGGCCGGTGCCCAACGCTGAACCCCCGCGGGCGCTGCGTCGGCCCGACCATACCCATCGTCATCTCCCGTTGCCAGGCAGGCACCATGCGTACCGATCCCATCGACATTCCCGCCTATGTGGCCGACATCGGCCGTCGTGCGCGCCTGGCCAGCCGGCAGATGGCGCGGGCCGGCACGGCCATCAAGAACGATGCCCTGATCACCATCGCCCGCCTGATCCGCGAACGCGAGGCTGTGCTGCTCGAGGCCAACGCGCTCGATACGGCAGCAGCCCGTGCGGCCGATGCCGACCCGGCCTTCGTCGACCGTCTGAACCTGGGCGGACAGGCGATCGAGGCCATGGCCCAGGGCCTCACCCAGATTGCGGCCCTGCCTGATCCGATCGGCGAGATCACCGATCTGCGTCAGCAACCCTCGGGCATCCGGGTGGGCCGGATGCGAGTGCCGCTGGGCTCGATCGGCATCATCTACGAATCGCGGCCCAATGTGACCATCGATGCAGCGGGGCTTTGCATCAAATCGGGCAATGCGACGATTCTGCGCGGCGGCTCGGAAGCCATCCACAGCAATCTCGCGCTCGCCCTGATCATTCGAGACGGACTCGCCGCCGCCGGTCTGCCGGGCGATGCGGTGCAAATTATCGACACCACCGACCGGGCAGCGGTTGGTGCGCTGATCGGCAGCGATGCGGCCGTCGACGTGATCGTGCCGCGCGGTGGCAAGTCGCTGATCGAGCGGATCTCGCGCGAGGCAAGGGTGCCGGTGATCAAGCACCTGGACGGCATCTGCCATACCTTCGTGCAGGCCAGCGCCGACCTCACGATGGCGGTACGGGTCGCGGACAATGCCAAAACGCAGCGCTATTCGCCGTGCAACACCATGGAAACGCTGCTGGTCGACGCGCCGATCGCGGCGCAATTCCTACCCCTGATCGCCGCGATCTGGCGCGACAAGGGTGTCGAAATGCGTGCCGATGCGCGTGCCGCTGCCATTCTGGCCGAAGGCGGATTCGCCTGCAGTCAGGCCACCGACGACGACTGGCGCACCGAATATCTCGCGCCCATCATCAGCATCGCCGTGGTCGACGGACTGGATGCAGCGATCGAACATATCAACACCTACGGCTCCCGGCACACCGATGCCATCATCACCAATGATCATGCGCTGGCGATGCGTTTTCTGAATGAAGTCGACTCGGCCTCGGTCATGGTCAACGCCTCGACCCGCTTCGCCGACGGCTTCGAATTCGGCCTGGGTGCCGAGATCGGCATCTCCACCGACAAACTGCATGCGCGTGGACCCGTGGGCCTGGAAGGCCTGACCTCGATGAAATTCGTGGTGCTGGGCAACGGTCAGATCCGCACATGAGCGCTGGCTACCTCTGGATCAAGGCCCTGCATATCGTCATGGTCACGAGCTGGTTCGCCGGCCTGTTTTATCTGCCGCGCATCTTCGTGAACCTGGCGATGATCGATGCGGCCGGCGGCGCTCGTGATGGCGGCTCGGCCGAACGCGAGCGCCTGTTGCTGATGGCCGGCAAGCTCTATCGATTCATGGGGCCTTTGATGGTGCTGGCACTGGTGCTGGGACTGATCCTCTGGCTCTACTACGGTGTCGGGTCGGGCGCCGGGTGGATGCACGCCAAGCTGGCCCTGGTGCTGCTGCTGCTCGCCTATCACCTGTTCTGCGGCCGCCTGCTTCGCGGCTTCCAGGTGGGCTCAGGCCGGCGCAGTCATGTCTGGTTCCGCTGGTTCAATGAACTGCCCGTGCTCGTCCTGCTGGCCACGGTGGTACTGGTCGTCGTCAAGCCCTTTTGAGAGATCCCGATGAAAGAAATCGACTACTTCATGGTGCCTTCGTCCCCCTGGACGTATCTGGGCCATGATCGACTGGCGGCGATCGCCGCCCGGCATGGCGCACGCATCATCATGAAGCCCTTCGATCTGGGCCGGGTGTTTCCGCTCTCGGGGGGTCTGCCGCTGGGCAAACGGGCCCCGCAGCGCCAGAGCTACCGGCTCGCCGAACTGGCCCGATGGCGCGATCATCTGGGCGTTGCGCTCAATGTGCAGCCCAGATACTTCCCGGTGCCGGCCGATCTGGCCATGCGCATGATCGTGGCCGCCCAGATCGGCCATGGTGCCGATCTGGCCTTTCAACTGGCCGGGCGCATCATGCGGGCCTGCTGGGCCGACGAGCAGGACATCAACGATCCGGCGACGCTGGCCGCACTCGCCAACACCGACGGCATGGATGGGGCCGAGTTACTCGCCGAAGGCGACGCCGTGCAGGCCGATATCGATCGGAACACTGACGAGGCCATCGCCGCCCAGGTGTTCGGCTCGCCCTGGTACCGCGTGGGTGAGCAGCACTTCTGGGGCCAGGACCGTCTGGACTTCGTCGATCGCGCACTGTCGGCCTGACGCATGAGCAGGCCCGTGCGCGCTGCGCCCGGCGCAGCCCGCCCCGAGGCGGAGGATCCCTGGCAACGCGCCGTGGCGCAATCAGCGGCTGATCGCGATCGCACCCGGCCGGCCTCATCGACACAATGGCAGTTCTTCGCGCCCTGCCCCCGCGGACTCGAAACCGTGCTGGCCGATGAACTGCGCGGCTTGCAGGCGAACGAGGTGCAGACCGTTGGCAGCGGTGTCGCCTTTACCGGCGACACCGCATTGGCCGTGCGCGTGAACCGACGGTCCCGCCTGGCCAGCCGGGTGCTGGTCAGGCTGGCCCATGGTCGTTATCGCACCGATCGTGACCTGCACAAAATCGCCGCGGCCGTGGCCTGGGAAGACTGGTTCGATTCGGACCAGACCCTGCGGGTGGATACCCGTGCATTGCGCGCCAGCATCCGCAGCCTGAACATCGCCACGCTGCGCGTCAAGGATGGCATCGTCGACCGCTTGCGCGAACTCACCGGCACCCGGCCCGACATCGACACGATCAGCCCGCAGGTGCGGGTGTTCTGCTTTCTCGATGAACGCTATGCCACCCTGTACCTGGATACCAGCGGCGACAGCTTGTTCAAGCGCGGCTGGCGCGGCCGCGATGACAAGGGCGAGGCTCCGCTCAAGGAAAATCTGGCCGCCGGCCTGCTGGCCCTGTCGGGCTGGCGGCCGGGCATCAGCCTGGTTGATCCGTTTTGCGGCTCGGGCACCATCGTCATCGAAGCCGCCGGGCAGGTGGCTGGCACGGACGCCGGCGGACAGCGACGGTTCGGCTACGAGAATCTGCGGCAAGGACCCGCCTGGCCCGAACCGCAGGCCGGTGACCTGGCTGCTGCGATCGGATCGCCGCCTGGCGTGATGCTGGCCGGCGATATCGATCCAGCCATGATTGCACTGGCCCGCGCCAATGCGGCCCGGGCCGGGCTCGAGGCTCAGGCGATCCGGTTCACGGTCGGCGCGTTCGAGCAACTGACGCCGCCCACCGGCACGCCGGGCATGATCGTGAGCAATCCGCCCTACGGTGAGCGCATGGCGTTCGGCGACGGCGACGGCGGCGATGATGAGACCGCGCTGCTCGCGATCGGCCGCCATCTGCGCGAGCACTGGTCGGGCTGGACGGTATGCCTGTTGAGTGGCGACCTCAAACTGCCGGGACGACTCGGACTGAAGGCCGCTCGCCGCATTCCCCTGTACAACGGGCCTATCGAGACCCGTCTGTTCATCTTCGAGATGCGCTGAAGCCGCTCAGACGATGCCCAGGGCCTCGGTGCCGCGCGAATGGTCCCGTGAGGAGTGACGGCTGTTCAGCTTGATGTTCAGACGCAGATCATTGACCGAGTCCGCATTGCGCAGAGCGTCCTCGTAGGTGATCTTCTCGTCTTCGTACAGATCGAACAATGCCTGGTCGAAGGTCTGCATGCCCAGTTCCCGGCTCTTTTTCATGATCTCCTTGATCTGGCCGACTTCGCCCTTGAAGATCAGGTCGGAGATCAGGGGTGAATTGAGCATCACCTCGACGGCCGGGGCGCGCCCCTTGCCGGCGGCCAGCGGGATCAGCCGTTGCGAAATGATCGCCTTCAGGTTCAGCGACAAGTCCATCAGCAACTGGGCGCGCCGCTCTTCAGGAAAGAAGTTGATGATCCGGTCCAGCGCCTGGTTGGCACTGTTCGCATGCAGCGTGCTCACGCACAGGTGTCCGGTCTCGGCGAAGGTCACGGCATGTTCCATGGTTTCCCGATCGCGAATCTCACCAATCATGATCACATCGGGCGCCTGACGCAGCGTGTTCTTGAGGGCGACTTCCCAGCTGTTGGTGTCGACCCCGACCTCGCGGTGGGTGACGATGCAGTTGGCATGGGGATGCACGAACTCGACCGGATCCTCGATGGTCACGATGTGCCCGTAGGTATGCTGATTGCGGTGGCCCATCATCGCGGCCAGGGTGTTCGATTTTCCCGAGCCCGTGGCGCCCACGACGATGATCAGGCCACGTTTGGTCAGCGACAACTCACGCAGCACCGGCGGCAGGCTCAGATCCTCGAATTTCGGAATCTCCGACTTGATGGTCCGCAGCACCAGACCGACTCGACCCATCTGCATGAAGGCATTGACCCGGAATCGACCGACACCCACCGGGCTGATCGCAAAGTTGACCTCCCGATGCTCCTCGAATTCGGCCGCCTGCTTGTCGTTCATCAGCGCGCGCGCGAGCTCGATCGTGTGCGCGCCGGACAGCGGCACGTTCGACACCGGAAACAGCCGCCCGTCCACCTTGAACGCGGGCGGAAACTCGGCCGTCAGAAAAAGATCCGAACCGTTCTTGCTGAGCATCAGCGAGAGCAGATCGTGCATGAATTTCGATGCCTGTTCGCGTTCCATGTTGCCTCTGGTCCTTGTCGAGTCGCGCCGGGTGCGCAGCCGATACCGGTGATCAGCCCGGGAAGTTTTCTTTCACTGCGGCCGCGTGACGGGCCTCAGCCATCGAGATCTGGTTCTTGCGCACCAGATCGGTCAGACACTGATCCAGGGTCTGCATGCCCACCGCGCCGCCGGTCTGAATCGCTGCATTCATCTGCGAGACCTTGGCTTCACGGATCAGGTTGCGGATGGCCGGCGTGCCGATCATGATTTCATGGGCGGCAACCCGGCCATTGCCATCCTTGGTCTTGAGCAGCGACTGCGAGATCACTGCCTTGAGCGATTCGGACAACATCGCACGCACCATTTCCTTCTCGGCCGCCGGAAACACGTCGACGATACGGTCAATGGTCTTGGCCGCCGACGAGGTGTGCAGGGTGCCGAACACCAGGTGCCCGGTCTCGGCCGCCGTGAGAGCGAGCCGGATGGTTTCCAGGTCGCGCATCTCGCCAACCAGGATGATGTCCGGGTCCTCGCGCAGGGCAGACTTGAGCGCATTAGCGAATGACAGGGTCATCGGCCCGACCTCGCGCTGATTGATCAGACAGCGCTTGGATTCATGGACGAACTCGATCGGATCCTCGACGGTCAGGATGTGGCCGTAGTGGTTCTCATTGATGTAGTTGATCATGCCGGCCAGGGTGGTCGACTTCCCCGAACCGGTCGGACCGGTGACCAGCACCATGCCGCGGGGCTGATTGGAAATGTCCTGGAAGATCTTCGGTGCGTTCAGATCTTCGAGCGACAGGATCTTGGACGGAATGGTCCGCATCACCGCACCGGCGCCGCGATTCTGTATGAAGGCATTGACCCGGAAGCGCGCCAGCCCCGGAATCGCAAACGAGAAGTCGACTTCCAGATTCTCCTCGTAGGTCTTGCGCTGACTGTCGTTCATGATGTCATAGATCATCCCGTGGACTTCGGTGTGTTCCATCGGGGGCAGATTGATCCGCCGCACGTCGCCATGCACGCGGATCATCGGCGGCAGGCCGGCTGACAGGTGCAGGTCGGAGGCCTTGTTCTTGACGGCGAATGTCAGAAGTTCTGCAATATCCATGCTCGGTCGGTCCTATGCTGGTACGCTTTCCGGATGAACGAGTATCGACGGCAGGCCAGGCAAACGCGTATGGCGACACGACGGACAGGGGATCTGGGCGATGAACGGTGATCCGGCGTTCGCGTCACCCGGCCCGGGCGACTCGCCCTCCGGTCAGCTAGATCCGGCCCGGGTGCAGGCCCTGGCCCTGGCGCGCGACGGCGTGCTGCGGCGCATCGACGAGGCCTGTCGCGTGGCCAGTCGTGCGCCCTCATCGGTCCTGTTGCTCGCGGTGAGCAAAACCTTCGATGCCGGGCATGTGGCGGCCATGGCAGCCACCGGACAGCGCGCCTTTGGCGAGAACTATCTTCAGGAAGCGCTGAACAAACAGCAGATCCTGGCCGACCATTGGCCGCAGATCCCGCTCCAATGGCATTTCATCGGTCCGATCCAGTCGAACAAGACCCGTCCGATCGCCACCCATTTCGACTGGGTGCATACGGTCGATCGTGAGCGCATCGCCCAGCGCCTGAGCGAACAGCGACCAGCCGGTCTGGCGCCCTTACAGGTCTGCCTGCAGGTCAATATCGATGACGAGGCGAGCAAACACGGCTGCACGCCGGACCTGGCACCGGCGCTGGCGATGGATATCGCCGCCTTGCCACGACTGAGGCTGCGAGGTGTGATGGCGATCCCGGCGGTCAGCGACGATCCGGTGGTTCAGCGCAGGGCCTTTGCGAAGGTCAGAGGCGTGTTCGACGCCTGCCGCGCGGCACTGTCGCTATCGTCCGGGCCTGCGGCCGACGACGATTTTGATACCTTGTCGATGGGAATGACCGGCGATCTGGAAGCGGCCGTCGCCGAAGGAGCGACCATCGTCCGGGTCGGCACAGCCTTGTTCGGCACCCGCGCGCCCAGGACGGTCGCTTAGCGCACGCTGACCGGAATGGCCCATACAGGCCGTGGCAGCACTATTGGCGGACGGTGACGCAGCGGATGGTGAAGCGCCGGTCGTCGCAACGCCGATCGGCGATACGCCGAGGCGTCAGGCCATGCCCTTGACGGCCGAGGCCAGGCGGCTCTTGTAGCGCGAGGCCGTGTTCTTGTGAATGATGCGTCTGTCGGCGATCGAATCGATGATGCCCTGCGATTCGCGCAGCATGGACGTTGCCGCCGCCTTGTCGCCGGTTTCAACGGCCTTGCGGACTTTCTTGATCGCGGTGCGAAGGCGCGACCGAAGACTCGAATTGTGCAAATTGCGCTCAACGCTCAATTGCGCGCGCTTCTTTGCTGACTTGATGTTGGCCATGCGTGAAATTCCTCGTGCGAGAATGCGGATTCGCGAGAATGCGGATTCGGCACCTTGGCCCCGCCCGCCCGGCAGCCAGCCCTATCCGTCCGCGTTTTTGCGGGAAAGCCAATTATTATAGCCATTTTCCAACGCTTGAACCTGTTTCGGGCGCCCTACCCTTGAATTTGCTGCGCTCGGCCGCCACCGTCAGCGGCCTCACCCTGTTGTCGCGCATCACCGGGCTGGCCCGGGAGACACTGATCGCCTCGATGTACGGCGCAGGACCGCTGACCGACGCCTTCTTCGTCGCCCTGCGCCTGCCCAACATGTTGCGCCGGATGTTCGCCGAGGGCGCGTTCTCCCAGGCCTTTGTTCCCTTGCTCGCCAAAAGTCGGCGCGAGGCCGACGCCCCGGCCACCCGGCTGCTGGTCGACCGGGTCTCGACCGCGCTGTTCTGGGCCCTGCTCGCCGTCACGCTGCTCGGGGTCATTGCCGCGCCGGCCCTGATCGCCCTGGTCGCCTCGGGCCTGGCCGCCGATCCGGCCGTGTTCGACAGCGCCGTGGTCATGACGCGGATCATGTTCCCCTACATCCTGCTGGTCTCCCTGGTCGCGCTGTCGGCCGGCATCCTGAACACCTGGCAGAGCTTTGCGATTCCGGCCTTCACGCCGGTGCTGCTCAACCTGTGCGTGATTGCCGCGGCGGTCTTCCTGTCCCGCCACATGGACCCGCCCATCTATGCACTGGCCCTGGGGGTATTGCTCGGCGGGCTGGTGCAACTGGCCTTCCAGGTGCCCGCCCTGGTCCGCATCGGCATGCTGCCCCGGATCGGCATCGATGTGCGCGCTGCCTTCCGCGATCCGTCCACGCGACGCATTCTGAGCCTGATGGCGCCCGCGGTGCTCGCCGTCTCGGCCGCCCAGATCAGCCAGCTCATCAACACCCACATCGCCTCCCGGCTCACCCCGGGTTCTGTCTCCTGGGTTTCATTCGGCGACCGGCTGATGGAATTTCCGTCCGGCCTGCTCGGCGTGGCCCTGGGTACGGTGCTGCTGCCCAGTCTGTCGGCGGCGGCCCGTGATGCGCCCGGCGAACGGTTCAGCGACCTGCTCGACTGGGGGCTGCGTCTGGCGCTCATTCTTGCGCTACCCAGCTCACTCGCGCTCGCGGTGATGGCCGTGCCACTGACCTCGTCGCTGTTTCACTATGGCCAGTTCGATGCCAATGACGTGATGATGACGGCAGCAGCGGTGCGCGGCTACTCGGTGGGACTGGTCGCGCTGATCGCGATCAAGGTGCTGGCACCGGGATTTTTCTCGCGCCAGAATGTGGCCACGCCGGTGCGCATCTCGATTGCCGCGCTGATCGCCACGCAACTGCTCAACCTGATCTTCGTGCCCACGTTCGCCCATGCCGGCCTGGCCTTGTCGATCTCACTGGCAGCCTGGCTCAATGCCGGACTGCTGCTGGCGGGCCTGCTGCGTGGCGGCCACTACCAGCCGCGCCCGGGCTGGTTGCGATTCTTCGCCCAGGTGGGCGTCGCGGCGCTCGTGATGGTGACACTGCTGGTGTTTGCGCTGCCCTGGTTCGACTGGATCGCCTTGCGTGAGACACCCGTGCAGCGCCTGATGTGGCTGGCGGCCATCGTGGCGGCCGGCATGGCGGTCTACCTTGGCGTGCTGCTGGCGACGGGTATCCGGCCGCGCGATTTTTCGCGCCAGCGCGGCGATTCATGAATTCATCGGGAGCTTGACATGACAATCACCTTCATCGGCGGTGGCAACATGGCCAGGGCCATCATCGGCGGGCTCATCGACAAGGGCCATCCGGTCGGCGACCTGGCGGTTGCCGATCCGTCCGAGCCGGCGCGTCAGGAATGCCATCACCGCTTCGGCGTGACGGTGAGCGCGAGCCTCGAACAGAGCTCTCGCGCGGATGATCTGCTCGTGCTGGCGGTCAAGCCGCAACTGATTCGCGGCGTCTGCGAATCACTGGCCCACCAGGTCGGCCAGGCCCTGATCGTCAGCGTCGCGGCCGGCGCCCGCATCAACAACCTGTCGACCTGGCTGGGCGGACATCGCCGGATCGCCCGCGCCATGCCCAATACACCCGCGCTGATCGGCATGGGCGTGGCCGGTCTGGTTGCCGCCCCCGACGTGAACCACACCGATCGCGATCGGGTCGAGGCACTGCTGCGCAGCGTCGGCGAAGCCGTCTGGTTCGACCAGGAAAACGATCTGGACGCGGTCACCGCGCTGAGTGGCAGCGGGCCCGCCTATGTGTTTCGCTGGATCGAGGCCATGCAGGCGGCTGCGGCCCAACTGGGGCTGCCGGCGGACAAGGCCGCCACCTTGGTGTTGCATACGATGCGCGGCGCGGCCGAATTGGCCTTGCGCTCGGATCTGCCCATCAGCACCTTGCGCTCCCAGGTCACCTCGCCGGGCGGCACCACGGCGGCCGGTCTGTCCGCCATGGAGGAGGGTCAGATCGAACAGGTGATCGGCAACGGCGTGCGCGCCGCCCATGCCAGGAGCATCGAACTGGGCCGGATCGGCTGACGCCATTGCCAGGCACCACGGCCCGCATCGTCACCTTGGCACGCGCCGCGCGCACGGGCGCCAACGCACTGTCGTCGTCCTGGCGAACGGGGCACCCCGCTGAACCACATCGTCGGCCAGTTCCGTCAGCCGGGCCCGGGCTTCGCTGATCGGAACGATGTCGCTGGCACGCACGCCGATAACGCATTCCTTAAGACATTCATTACAAAACATCGGAATACGACAAATCCGGCACGGGAACCAACCCTCCCGATCGACGGACAGTCCAGGGTAGAAGACCGACAAACGCCGGGTGGGTTCTGCACACAGTCCGCCGCGCGGCGCCGGTCCGCGGCGAACGACGGCTCCTGGCCGTGCGCCAGTCATCAACGCGCCAGAAAGTCCACCACTACACCCGCCATCACCGCCGCGCCCCACCAGTTGTTGTGGTTGAAGGCGGCAAAACATCCGTCGCGGCTGCGGTCACGAATCAGGCTGTAGTGCCAGGCCGAGATCAATGCCGCCACGGCCAGGCCGCCAAAATACCAGGCACCCATACCCTGCATCGCACCCGACACGCCCAGCAAGGCCAGCGTGAGCGCATAACAGATCATGACCGCCAGCACATCCCGGGAGCCGAAGGTGATGGCCGCTGTGCGGATACCGAGTCGCAGATCATCATCGCGATCGACCATCGCATACTCGGTGTCGTAGGCCAGCGCCCAGAACACATTGGCCAGCAACAGGATCCAGCCGGCGGGCGGCACGGTATCCAGGGTCGCTGCGTAGGCCATCGGAATGCCGAAACCGAAGGCGATCCCGAGATAGGCCTGGGGCAAGGCCAGGAAACGCTTCGTGTAGGGGTAACTCGCCGCGATCAGTGCCGCCACCACGGCCAGCCCCCAGGTCAGCCCATTCATCGGCAAGACCAGCAGGCCGGCCACCAGGGCGAGCGCTGCCGCAACGGCCAACGCCTCCCAGGGTTCGATCGCGCCCGTGGTGACCGGTCTCATCTGGGTGCGCTTGACGTGCCGGTCGAATTCTCGATCGGCATAGTCGTTGATTGCGCAGCCGGCCGAGCGCATCAGCAGAGTGCCCAGGCAGAACGCAAACAGCAGGTAGGGATCGGGATGACCACCCGAGGCCATCCAGAGCGCCCAGAGCGTGGGCCAGAGCAACAACAGAGTACCGATGGGCCGGTGCAGCCGCACCAGCAACAGATAACTCAGCCATCGCGAAACCGTCGGTGCAGCGGGCTGATCAAGCCCTTGACGGGCATCCTGGATGTGCGGATCAGAGCTCAAGTTCAGGCCTCGGTTACCGATAGAGGGGCATGCAGACCCATTCCAGGCCATTGATCAGCGCCGTTACGCCCGCCGTGCAGGCCTTGCCAGGCCGCCGCCACGGCGTGAGGCGCTGGGCCCTGATTGCCATCGGCCTTTGCTGGGCACTGCTGGCACCGGCCGCCGGTCAGGCAGCCCGGGAAACGGAACCGGACGCTGGGCGAATTGTATCGGCCCGCGGCGAAACCTCGCTCTCGCGGATTGGCGAGGTGGTTGCACCGGCTGATCGCAAGCCCGGTGTTCGAACCGGCGACCGCCTGCGCACGGGTGGCAACGGTCGGATCGAGATGCTGTTCGCCGACGGCATGCGCATGAGTCTGGGGCCCGACACCCACCTGACGATCACCGAATACGTCCTCCAGGGCGGCCAGCCGCTGAGCTGGTTCGACCTGGCCCGCGGCACCCTCAGAACCATCACCGGGATGATCGGCAAACGCGATCCACAATCCTTCCGCCTGCGCACGCCGACCGCTGTGGTGGGGGTACGGGGCACCGATTTCACGGTTGTGCAGGCCAACTGTCCGGCCGGTCGCTGCCCCGATGACAAGCACCCGGCAATGGCCATCTCGGTTACCCAGGGTGCGGTTGATGTGGTCACCACGGGCGGCCATCTGAGCGTGAATGAAGGCCAGAGCGCGGTCATCGGCCGGCCGGGCGAGGCGCCACGGCTGGCCGATGCGGCTGCGCCAGGCCAATCCACGGGACAGTCCGGGAAGACCGGCGCGGCCAAACCGCCCGCCACGCCGACGACACGGCAGCGCGGCGAATCCAGTGGTGCGGGCCGTACTCAGAGCCCTGCGCCCCAGCCCACGCCGGCACCGGTCGCGCCACCGCCCAAGCCGGTCAGCCCAGGCAACCTCGGCGCCTTCTGAGCGACCGGTCGTCCGGACGCCCCGGCGCCCGCTTGATCAGACCGGCTCCGCTCGAGGTGGATGACGGCCATGGGCGATCGAAACCTCGCGCAAACGCCGGGCCTGCCAGTCCTGCAACTGGGCCCAGTCGAAACGCCATGACCATTGGCCCTGGCCTTCGCCCGGCAGATTCATCCGCGAGCCACCGCCCAGACCCAGAATGTCCTGCATCGGATAGATCGCCAGCCGGGCGACCGACTGACTCGCCAGATGGATCAGATCCCAGTGAATCTCATGGCCGGCAGACTTGAGATAAATGCGCACCCGGTCGCGCTGCGCCTCATCGATATGGGCGAACCAGTGAAGGCTGGTGTCGTTGTCGTGGGTACCGGTATAGAGCACGCAGGAGCGGCTCAGTCGGTGCGGCAGATAAGGATTATCGGCATCCCCACCGAAGGCGAACTGCAAGACGGCCATACCGGGCAGTCTGGCGCCGTCACGCAGGGCGATCACATCGGCTGTGATGATGCCCAGGTCTTCGGCAATGATCGGCAACGGGCCCTGGCGGACGCGGCTCAGAGCCGCAAAGAAGTCGGCCCCCGGGCCTGGCTCCCAGCGCCCATCGATCGCATCCCTGGCCCGCGCATCGACCGACCAGTAAGCGGCCAGCCCTCTGAAATGATCGATGCGCACCATGTCGGCATGATCGAGCGTGCGTGCCAGTCGCGCCCGCCACCAGGCGAACTGCTCGCGCGCATGCGCCGGCCAGTCGTAGAGCGGATTGCCCCAGAGCTGGCCGGTGGCACTGAAATAGTCTGGCGGCACGCCGGCCACCCGGCTGGGCTGCTGCTCGGCATCGAGCTGGAACAGTTCGGGGTGTTGCCACACATCGACGCTGTCGAGCGAACAATAGATGGGCATGTCGCCGATGATGCCGATGCCGCGCTTGCGCGCATAGTCGTGCAGGGCCGACCACTGACGATCGAACTGCCACTGCACGAACAACCAGAACCGGACCGCCTCGCGATGCACGGCGCGGGCATCGGCCAGTGCGCCGGCATCTCGTTGGCGCAGCGACTGGGGCCAACGTCGCCAGTCAAAGCCCAGACCACTGTCGGCCAGCGCCATGAACAAGGCATAGTCGTCGGCCCATTCGGCATGGCGCGCGCACCAGTTCCTGTAACTGGCCTGCAAGGCCGCTACCGGCCCCCCACCCGATCCGTTCCGGTCGGCCAGGCCGCCGTGAAATCGGGCTGCCGCCAGGCGTAACAACGGCATCCGGCAGGCACGTGCTGCCTGGAAATCGGCGCGCGCCACGCCATCGGCCAACCCAGCAGGGTCGATGCTCGCAGCCGACTCACCAGCCACTTGCCAGGCCCGGGCCAGTTCGGCTGGATCAAGCAGGCCGATCGCCACCAGTTCATCGGGTGAGACCAACAACGGATTGCCCGCGAACACCGACAGCGCCGTATAGGGCGAGTCACCGCCGCCGGGTGGTCCGAGCGGCAGGATCTGCCAGAGATGCTGCCCGGCCTCGGCCAGCCAGTCGATGAATCGCCTGGCCGCCGGACCGAGGTCACCATGTGCACCCGGGCCCGGCAGGGAACTCGGGTGCAGCAGCACGCCACTGGTTCGCTGATCGATCATGACGCGGTTTCCTGCTCCAGCAGCATCAGGCTGCGCTGACCAAGCAGGACATCGCCGGCCGTGATCAGGGACTCGACCGCCGGACCAATCGCCGGATCGCGCGCGGTATCCAGGCACACGCGCCACCGGCCGCTCGGCATCGGAAACGGCCAGTCACGGGCTTCGGCATTGAACAACCACAGCACGTCGGGCGGTCCGGCCAGGCGCAGGCCGAACACGAAGCGATCCTGTTCGGGCCAGCGCGGGGATGCACTGATCTGCCCGTGCCGGCTCAACCAGACCACGTCGGCCGCGCCCACCGACCAACGGGGCCGGTGCATTGGCGCCAGACGGCGGCGCAGCGCCACCAGGGCGGCGATATAGCCGGTCCAGTCGTCGCCACCGCCCGACCAGTCGAACCAGCCCACGCGATCATCCTGCTGGTAGGCATTGTTATTGCCGTCCTGGGTACGCGACAACTCATCGCCGCCCAGCAGCATCGGCACGCCACGCGACAACAACAGGGTCGCCAGCAAGGCACGCTTGAGCCGCCTGCGCATGGCATTGACCGCGAGCAGTTTGGAAGGCCCTTCCTCACCACAATTCCAGCTCAGATTCTGATCGGAGCCATCACGATTGGCTTCACCGTTGGCCAGATTGTGTTTGTGGTCATAGCTGAGCAGATCTTGCAGGGTGAAGCCATCATGGGAGCAGATGTAGTTGATGCTCGCCAGGTGACCGCGCCGGCTCCAGCCGAACACATCCGGTGAACCGATCAGGCGCTCGGGAAAATCGCCGCGATCAGCAGGCTTGCTCAGCCAGAAGGATCGCGCCGCCTGGCGATACCGATCGTTCCACTCGGACCACTGACCCGGAAAGCCGCCCAGCCGATAGCCACCCGGACCGATATCCCAGGGCTCGGCGATCAGTTTCACGCGGCCAAGCACGGGATCCTGGGCAATCGCCTGCAAAAACGACGAGCGCGTATCGAAGCCTTCGGGGCCGCGACCCAGGGTGACCGCCAGGTCGAACCGAAAGCCATCCACATGCATGTGCGTGACCCAGTAACGCAGACTGTCCAGCACCATCTGCAGCACGCGCGGATGGGCCAGATTCAGGGTATTGCCGCAGCCGGTGAAATTTTCATAGTGGCGCGCATCCTCGCGCCGCAACCGGTAATAAGCCTGATTGTCCAGACCACGCCATGAGAGGGTCGGCCCCGTCGCATCACCTTCGGCCGTGTGGTTATAGACCACATCGAGAATCACTTCCAGCCCGGCCCGATGCAGGGATCGCACCATTTCGCGAAACTCGCGGCGCGCATCGGTCCGGGCAAAGCGCGCGTCAGGCGCGAAGTAGGCCAGGGTGTTATAGCCCCAGTAGTTGGTGCGGCCACGCTGCACCAGATGCGGCTCGCTCACCGAATGGTGCACCGGCAGCAGGTTCAGGGCGGTCACGCCCAGCGCCTGAAAATGAGCGATCGCGGCCGGCGAACCGAGCGCTCGATACGTGCCGCGCTGATCGGCCCCGATCGCCGGATGGCGCTGGCTGAAACCCTTGACATGCACCTCGTACAGAATGGTGTCGGCCAGATCGGTGGCGGGCGGTGAGTCGCCCTGCCAGTCGAAATCATCATCGTCGACCACGACGGCCCGCAGTCGCTCGGGTGCATTGTCGCGGTCAGCCCGGGCGGCTGGCGGCAGGGCAGGACCAGCAATGTAGCGGCCGGTAAGCGCCCGGGCATATGGATCGAGCAGCAGATGACCGGGGGCGAAGCGATGGCCGGCCGACGGGTCGTCGGGCCCGTGGGCGCGCAGTCCGTACACCAGGCCGGCGCCGGCACCGGGCAGGAATCCATGCCAGACGTCGATCGAGCGCACCGGCAAGGCCTGGCGTGAGAGTTCGCGTCCGTCGATCGGATCAAAGACGCACAAGTCGATACCGGTGGCCGACTCCGAGAACACGGCGAAGTTGACCCCGCCCGGCATCAGGGTCGCACCCAGCGGTGACGGCTGCCCGGGCAGCAGCGCAGTCGTGAGCGGTTCGGTCATCGGTCCAGCGGATGCACGTTCCAGATTTCCTGCGCATATTCGGCAATCGTGCGGTCGCTGGAAAATGGCCCCATGCCGGCGATATTGAGCAAGGCGCGACGATGCCATTGGCCAGGCTCGCGGTACAGCCGATCCACCGAGAGCTGGCAGTCGTAATACGCGGCAAAGTCAGCCAGCAGCAGATAGGTATCGCCATGCTTGAGCAGTGAGTCGACGATAGGCGCGAAGCGTGCGGGCTCATCGGGCGAGAACAGACCGGAGTTGAGCGCATTGAAGACCGCCTGCAAACGCGGACTGGCCGCCAGGTAGTCGGCAGGCCGGTAACCGGAAGCCCGCAGAGCCGCCACCTCCTCGGTCTTGAGACCGAAGATGAAGATGTTCTCGTCTCCGACCTGCTCGCGGATCTCCACATTCGCGCCGTCCAGCGTGCCGATGGTGAGTGCACCATTGAGGGCCAGCTTCATGTTGCCGGTTCCCGATGCCTCGGTGCCGGCCGTCGAGATCTGCTCGGACAGATCGGCTGCGGGAATGATCAGCTCGGCCAGCGACACGCTGTAATTGGGAATGAACACGACTTTCATGAGCCCGTTCACGCGCGGATCGTGATTGACCACAGTGCCCACATCGTGAATGAGCTTGATGACCAGCTTGGCCATCCAGTAGGCCGACGCTGCCTTGCCCGAAAACACGAAGGTCCGGGGCACCCATGGGCCGTCGGGTTGCGCGAGGATGGCCTGATAACGCGCGATGATATGCAGCACATTGAGCAACTGGCGCTTGTACTCGTGCATGCGCTTGATCTGCACGTCGAACAGCGAGCCCGGGTCGATCACCAGGCCCAGTGTCGATTCGATATGACGCGCCAGACGCTGCTTGTTGCCCTGCTTGATCGCAGCGAGCTGTGCGATCAGTCCGGCATCGTCCGCCAGGGGCCGCAGCAGCGAGAGCTGCGCCAGATCGGTGCGCCAGCCCCGGCCGATGCGCGCATCGATGAGCTCGGCCAGCGGCCTGTTCGCGTTGGCCAGCCAGCGCCGCGGCGTGATGCCGTTGGTCTTGTTGCAAAAACGGCCTGGAAAGATGCGCGCGAAATCAGCGAACAGCGTGCGTTCGATCAGGTCGCTGTGCAGACGCGACACGCCGTTGACCCGGTGGCTGGCGACCACCGACAACCAGGCCATGCGCACCCGTCGCTCACCCGCTTCGTCGATCAGCGACACGCGGGCCAGCAAGGCATCGTCTCCGGGGAAACGCGCGGCCACGTCGGCAAGAAACCGTTTGTTGATCTCCAGAATGATCTCGAGGTGGCGAGGCAGCACATCACGCATCATCGAGAGTGGCCAGGTCTCGAGTGCCTCGGGCATGATGGTGTGATTCGTATACGAGAAGATCCGGGAACACAGATTCCAGGCCACGTCCCACTCGAGCCGGTTGGCATCGACCAAGAGACGCATCAACTCGGGCACCGCAATGGCCGGATGGGTGTCATTCAGGTGAATCGCCACCTTGTCCGCCAGGCTGTCCATCTGGGCATGGTCAAACATGTAGCGGTTGAGCAGATCCTGGATGGACGCGCTCACGAAAAAATACTCCTGACGCAGTCGCAACTCCCGGCCGTGATAGCTCGAATCATCCGGATACAACACCCGGGTCACATTCTCCGAGAGGTTCTTCTGCTCCACGGCACGCATGTAATCGCCCGCATTGAACACGGCCAGATCCAGATTCTGGGTGGCCTTGGCATGCCAGAGCCGCAAGGTACTCACGCTCTGGGTATCGGAGCCGGGAATGATCGTGTCATAGGCCATGGCCAGCACCTCGTCGGTGTCGGTCCAGATGGCCACGCCGCCTTCATGTCGCACCCAGCCGCCGAACTGCACCGTGAATACGCGATCGGGCCGCGGAAACTCCCAGGGGTTGCCATGCGCCAGCCAGTCGTCGGGCTGCTCGACCTGGCGACCATCGACGATTCGCTGGGCAAACATGCCGTAGTCATACCGAATGCCGTAGCCGTAACTGGGAATACCCAGGGTGGCGAGCGAATCCATGAAGCAGGCTGCCAGGCGCCCCAGTCCGCCATTGCCCAGCGCCGCATCGGGCTCCTCGGCAATCGTTTCGTCCAGATTGAGACCCATCTGCTCGAGCACCTCGGCCATCAGGTCATACAGGCCCAGCGCATGCAGGCCATTGGACGTGGTGCGCCCGACCAGGAATTCCATCGACAGGTAATAGACCCGCTTCATGTCGCCCGCGTAATGGGCGCGTGTGGTCTGCATCCAGCGGTCGACCAGGCGGTCCCGCACCACCCGGGCGAGCGACTGAAACCAGTCCTGGCCCGCCGCGGTCGCCGGATCCTTGCCCACCGTATAGAGCAATTTGCTCGCGATGGCATGTTTGAGCCCGTCCGCATCGACCGGTGGCGGGTAGATCGGAAAGCGCGGGTCGGAGTGCTGCAGGGTCGGTTTCATCAATATCTCATATCCAGGTGAACCGCATTGTGGGCCAAAATAATCTCAACCGACTGTTTGATGGTGGTCTGCATCGGCCTCAGGCCAGTCATTGCGCCGTTGACCTGCCCGCTGGCACATGACCCGGCAAGACCGTATGATCGGATAACGGGCCGCCTCGAGGGGTCCGTCCCTGAGGCTTACGCGCGGAATCTGAAAATGATCGAGACACACAACAGCCAGTCGCTGACTCGCCAGGCCTACGCCTTCATCCTCGCCGGAGGACGGGGCAGCCGCCTGATGCAGATGACCGAAATCCGCTGCAAACCCGCAGTCTATTTTGGCGGAAAGTTTCGGATCATTGATTTTGCCCTGTCCAACTGCCTCAATTCAGGCATTCGACGCATCGGCGTGCTCACTCAGTACAAGTCACACAGTCTGTTGCGCCACCTGCAACGGGGCTGGGCATTCCTCAAGGGCGAGCTCAATGAGTTCATCGACCTGATGCCCGCCTCACAACGCCTGAGCGAAACCCTTTGGTATCGCGGCACGGCCGATGCCGTCTATCAGAACCTGGATATCGTCAAGGCTCATGGCGCACGCCACATTGTGGTGCTGGCCGGTGATCATGTTTACAAGATGGACTACGCGCTCGCGCTGGCCGAGCATGTGCGCTCGGGCGCACCCTGCTCGGTCGGCTGCATCGAGGTGCCGCGGGCCAGTGCCAGCGAATTTGGCGTCATGGCCGTGGACAGCAACGGACTCATCACCGAATTCCTTGAAAAGCCGGCCGATCCGCCCGGCATGCCCGGCCGATCCGATTCTTCGCTGGCCAGCATGGGCATTTACATCTTCGATGCCGAGTATCTCTACGCCGCGCTCGAAAGCGATGCCGCCGACGAAGATTCGGCGCATGACTTCGGCCGCAATATCGTGCCGAGCATCGTCGCGCGTGGTCATGCAGTCGCCCAGGATTTTGCGCTCAGCTGTGTGGGAGGTGCCGAGGGCGAAGCTCCTTACTGGCGTGACGTGGGCACGCTGGACGCCTACTGGGAAGCGAACATCGACCTCACCGCCACGACGCCGGCCCTCAATCTCTACGATCAGACCTGGCCGATCTGGACCTACCAGCCACAGCAACCACCGGCCAAATTCGTGCACAACTGGCAGAACCGGCGCGGCCAGGCCATCGAGTCGCTGGTCTCGGGCGGCTGTATCGTCAGTGGCGCGCTCAACCGGAGCCTGCTGTTCTCGCACTGCCGGGTGCATTCGTATGCCCATGTCGACAACTCGGTGCTGCTGCCCGAGGTCGAAGTCGGCCGCGGCGCGCGCCTGAACCGCTGCATCGTCGATCATGGTTGCGTGATTCCCGATGGCATGGTGATCGGCGGCAATCCCGACTATGACGCCCGATATTTCAACCTCACGCCCGGTGGCATCACGCTGGTCACGCCACCGATGCTGGCCCGCCTCAAGGAGGCCGGTGCCTGACCATGCAACGGATTCTGCATGTCGCGGCCGAAGCCGTACCGCTCATCAAAACCGGCGGGCTGGCCGACGTGGCGGCAGCGCTGCCGGCCGCCCAGAACGGCCTGGGCGCGGATGCGCGTTTGTTGTTGCCTGGCTATCACGGCGTGCTCGAGCAGTTGTCGAAGGCTGGCACGCTCTCGCCCGATGCCATCGACATCGGCCCGGCCTTTGGTGCGGCCCGCGTGCAACTGTGGCGCGCAGCCATGCCCGATACCGCCCTGCCCTTGCTCGTGCTCGACGCGCCCTGGTTCTACGGCCGTGCCGGCAATCCCTATGTCGGTGCGAATGGCGAGCCCTGGGCAGACAACCATCGACGCTTCGCGCTGCTCTCCTGGGTGGCGGCGCAGATCGGTGCCGGCGGCCTGTTGCCCGACTGGCAACCCGATGTGGTGCATGCCCACGACTGGCATGCCGCCCTCGCTCTGTTCTGGTTGCAACAGCATCCAGCCGCCCCGGTCCGGCGCATCTTCACCATTCACAATCTCGCCTTCCAGGGCCGGTTTTCAATGCCTCAGGCCCAGACCATCGGCATCGAATCCCATTGGCTGACCCCGCAACTGCTCGAATTCCATGGTGACCTGTCCTTCATGAAGGCCGGCCTGGTCGGCGCTCATCAGGTCACCACCGTGAGTCCCACCTATGCGCGGGAAATCCTGCGGCCCGAATTCGGCGGCGGCCTGGACGGTTTGTTGCGCGCCATGTCACCCGCCCCGGTCGGCGTCCTCAACGGTATCGACGAGCGGGTCTGGAACCCGGCCGACGACCCGGCCATTGCCCATGCCTACAGCCTCAAGTCACTGGCCGGCAAGGCCAAGAATCGCCTGGCCCTGCAGCGCGAGTGCGGTCTCGCCCAGACCCGCCTGCCCGGTGCGCGCAAACCGGCGAACGAACCCACCGGCCCAGTGCTTGGTGTCGTGAGTCGCCTGTCGGCCCAGAAGGGCATTGATCTGATCATCGAGTCGGTGCCGGCCCTGCTCGCGGCGCGCTGCCAGCTCGTGGTGCTCGGCTCGGGCGACCGATCGCTGCAGGAGCAGTTGCGCGCCCTGGCCGATGCCCATCCCGAGCACATCCACCTGAGCACCGCCTTCGACGAGGCATTGGCGCATCGGATCATGGCCGGCGCCGATGCGATCCTCGTGCCCTCGGTTTTTGAGCCCTGCGGGCTTACCCAGCTCTATGGCCTGCGCTACGGCACGCTGCCCATCGTGCGGCGGGTGGGCGGCTTGGCCGACACGGTGTTCGATGAGCGCGTGGACAATGGCGGGCGGGCGGCCAATGGTTTCGTGTTCGATCAGCCCGATGAATTCGCCTCGACCCTGGCGCGAGTCACAACCGTCTGGCAGGACCAGACCCGTTGGCGCAGCCTGATGCGCACGGGCATGAGCACTGAACTGAGCTGGCGGAGCCCGGCGCAACACTACCTGGCCCTGTACTGACCAGAGCCCTCAGGCTGGCACGAGCACCACGGTGGCCAGCGGCGGCAGATCGATCTCGATACTGAACGGGCGTGAATGCCAGGGCTGCGCCTGCGCGACCAGCGAAGCCGGCACGAGAAAATCGCTGCCACCATAGACGCCCGCATCGGTGTTGATGATCACCTGCCAGCCACCCTCGGTCGGCACGCCAATCCGATATCGGTAATGCGCCTGGGGCAGGAAATTGCAGATGACCACCACCTGGTCGGCCGGCTCGCGCCCGCGCCGCACGAAGGCAATCACGCTCGATGTGTTGTCCTGGTTGTCAATCCAGTCGAAACCCTGAGGTTCATGATCGAACTCATGCAGCGCGCCACGACCGCGGTACAAGGCATTCAGATCGCGCACGAGCCGGGTCAGCCCCGCATGACCCGGATCGTCCAGGAGATGCCAGTCCAGGCTCGCATCATGGTTCCACTCGTGCAACTGACCGAATTCCCCGCCCATGAACAGCAGCTTCTTGCCCGGATGCGTCCACATGAAGCCGAAATAGGCGCGCAGATTGGCCCTTTGTTGCCACGGGTCACCCGGCATTTTGCCGATCAACGAGCGTTTGCCATGCACGACCTCGTCATGGCTGAGCGGCAAGACAAAATTCTCGCTGAACGCATAGTGCAGGCCGAAGGTCAGTTCACCCTGGTGATACTGCCGATGGATGGGATCACGCCCGATGTATTGCAGCGTGTCGTGCATCCAGCCCATATTCCATTTGAAGGTGAAGCCCAGTCCACCCGAATCTGCCGGACGCGATACCGCCGGCCAGGCCGTACTTTCTTCGGCAATGGTCATGCTGCCGGGAAAGTCGGCATGGGTTCGAGTGTTCAGTTCGCGCAGCAGATCAATGGCGTCCAGATTCTCGTGACCGCCGTGGCGATTCGGAATCCACTGGCCCTCGGCACGCGAATAGTTCAGATACAGCATCGAGGCGACCGCATCGACCCGCAACCCGTCGATATGGTATCGATCGAGCCAGAACAGCGCATTGGCAATCAGGAAATTGCGAACTTCCGGACGGCCATAGTTGTAAATGAGGGTATTCCAGTCCTGGTGGAAACCCTGACGCGGATCTTCGTGTTCATAGAGCGCCGTGCCGTCAAAGCGGGCAAGTCCATGCGCATCGGACGGAAAATGCCCTGGCACCCAGTCGACGATGACGCCGATGCCAGCCTGATGGCAGGCGTCCACGAAACCGGCAAATTCCTCGGGCGTGCCGTGGCGGATCGTCGGCGCGAACAGGCCGACCGGTTGATAGCCCCATGAGCCGTCGAACGGATACTCGGACACGGGCATCAGTTCGATATGGGTGAAACCGGCCTGCAACACATACGGGATGAGACGCTGCGACAGTTCCGGATAGGACAGATACCGATTGCCTTGTTCGGGCACTCTGGCCCAGGAGCCCAGATGAACTTCATAGATGCTCATCGGCGTGTGCATGGCCTGGCGGTTCGCCCGCGCACTCATCCAGGCGGCATCGCCCCACTCATGCGCGGCCAGTCCTTGCACGACCGATGCGGTCTCGGGCGGATGCTGGGCGCGCATGCCGAAGGGATCGGCCTTGAGCGGCAACAGACGGCCGTCACGGTCGAGCAACTCGTATTTATAGAGTTCGCCACGATCAACCCCGGGAATGAACAGCTCGAACACGCCATTGTGTTCATGGCGATGCATCGGATGCCGCCGCCCGTCCCAGTCGCAGAACGGCCCGACCACACTGACGCGGCTCGCATTGGGTGCCCAGACCGCGAACCGGGTGCCGGCCACGCCTGACACGGTTTTGGGATGAGCGCCCAGCAACTCATAGAGGCGATAGTGGCGACCTTCACCGATCAGGTGATGGTCCAGCTCACCGATCGATGTGTCGAGGGACGGGCGAAGCGGATCATTCATCGACACAGCGCTTATCCATGGCAACACGGCAGGCGGGGAATCTCATGCTCGATCGGTCGCTACCGGGGGTCATCGGAGCGCACAGTATGGCAGCATCCGGCCGCCATCGCGCGTTCGTCGGACATCTCGGCGCGGATTCGTCAGTCGAGCGGACGGACACGCTGTCCGGCTGCCAAATGACAAAGGGCCCGTTTGGGCCCTCGTGACAAAGGACCCGCAGGGGCCCTCGTCGTACCAGCGGTGATAATGCCGGCCGGCCACGCGGCCACGCCGGCAGCATCACCGGATCTCAGGATTTGTCGGCCTTGGCCTTGACCTTGTCGACCTTGGCCTTGGCATCGTCAGCCTTGCCCTTGGCATCATCGGCTTTCGCCTTGGTCTTGGCGACTTTGTCCTTCGCATCATCGGCCTTGTCCTTGGTCTTGGCGACCTTGTCCTTGGCATCATCGGCCTTGGCCGATTTTGCGGTGGCCTTGCCAGCCGCCGCCTCCACGGGCATCGGCTTGTCTGCCTTGGCGAGCGCCTTGGCGGGTTTGTCGGCCTGCGTCTTGGCCGAATCGGCCGCCTTCGTCGCACCGGCTACCGACCGCTCCTTCGCGCCGCCACCGACATCCTTGTCCATCACATTGCGGCTGATGTTGTCGGCCAACTGCGGACCCACACCCGACACGCGCGCCTGCAGGTCATCCAGATTCTTGAAGTTGCCCCCCGACTTGCGTTCGGCCACGATGCGCTGCGCAATTGCCGGGCCCACACCCTTGATCTGCTCGAGCTCTTCGAGCGATGCACGATTCACGTCGACGGCCCAGGCCGAACCCAAACCTGCCACACCCAGCACCAGCGCTGCCGCAACACCACGGATCATTCTGCCCATCTGACTCTCCTGAAGTCGAATTCCTGCATCACCCCGAAGCGCCCCCGTGGTCGCTTGCGAGCAAACACCGAACATAGTCGGCGACCCCTTCCTGGACCGTCGCGAACTCGTGATCACAACCGATCTCGCGAAGCCTGGCCGGATCGGCGCGAGTATAGCTTTGATATTTTCCCTTGAGGGCGTCGGGAAAGTCGATGTAGCGCAGGAACCCATCTTTAACCATTTGCGACTGTGCCAGCGGGCTCAGGCCCTCATGAACACGCAAGGTATTGACCACCGTGGTGGCGATGTCGTTGAACGGCTGGGCACGCCCGGTACCGCAATTGAAAATGCCGCGACACTGCGGGTTGTCCAGGAAGAACAGATTCACGGCGACCACGTCGCGCACATAGATGAAGTCGCGCGACTGTTCTCCCGCGCCATAACCATCCCAGGCGCCGAACAGGTCGACATGGCCCTTGGCCCGGAACTGATTAAAATGATGCCAGGCGACCGATGCCATGCGAGCCTTGTGCGCCTCGCGCGGGCCATACACATTGAAGTAACGCAGGCCCACGATCTGCGCCGCCGATCGCCCGGCCGCCGCCAGGCGGGCACGCACCACCTGATCGAACAGAAACTTCGAATAGCCATACACATTGAGCGGCGACTCGTGTTCGCGTTGCTCGGCGAACACCTTGCCACCGCCATAGACCGCCGCCGAGGAAGCGTAGATGAGCGGTATGTCATGCGTCTGACAGTAGTCGAGCAGGCGCAGCGAATACCGGTAGTTGTTCTGCATCATGTAGCGCCCGTCACTTTCCATCGTGTCCGAGCAGGCGCCGTCGTGCAGGATCGCACGCGGCCTGGCCAGATCGCCGGGCCGCTCCAGTCGATCGAGAAACTCCTGCTTGTCCAGGTAGTCGGCAATGTCGAGGTCCGCGAGATTGCGGAACTTGTCGGCCCGGGTCAGGTTGTCGACTGCGATGATGTCACGCTCGCCCCGTGCATTGAGGGCAGCCACCAGATTGCTGCCGATGAACCCGGCCGCGCCGGTGACGATGATCATTTCAGGGCTTCCTCAGGGTGGAATAGTTCATCGGGCGTGACCGATGCGGTGCCCAGTTTGCCAACCACGATGCCCCCGGCCCGGTTGGCCAGCGCCACCGCATCGCGGATCGACAGTCCGGCCGCCAGCGAAACTGCCATCAGGGCGACCACGGTGTCGCCGGCGCCCGATACGTCGAACACCTCACGCGCCTGGGCCGCCACCGAGAACACCTCGTCCTCGGCAAACAAGGTCATGCCTTCTTCGGATCGGGTCAGCAGCAGCCATCGCAACTGCAGATCGATGCGCAGTTGCTGGGCACGCCGCGTCAGGTCGGCCTCGTCGCGCCAGGTGCCGACCACTTCACGCAATTCGGCCCGATTCGGGGTGAGCAGGGTCGCACCACGATAACGGGCATAGTCATCACCCTTGGGGTCGACCACGATGGTGACCTCGCGCTCACGGGCCGACTGAATCAACTCCTCCACCCGCCCCAGCGCTCCCTTGCCATAGTCGGACAGCACCAGCACCGACGCGCGATCCAGTTCGTCGCGAAAGGTCGCCAGCTTGTCCTCCAGGCGCTCGGGTTGCGGCGGCGATTCGAAGTCGATGCGCAGCAGTTGTTGCTGCCGGCCGATCACACGCAGCTTGACCGTGGTCGGCACGGAGGCATCGCGCACCAGCAGGGATTCGATGCCGGCCTGCTCGAGCAGCGCCGTCACCCGGCGCCCCGCATCATCATCGCCGATGATGCCGATCAGCGGGGACATCGCGCCCAGGCTGCGCACGTTGCGCGCCACGTTGGCCGCGCCACCGAGCCGGTCCTGATCGCCCGTGACCCGCACCACCGGCACGGGTGCCTCCGGCGAGATGCGATGCACATCGCCAAACCAGTAACGATCGAGCATGACGTCGCCGACCACCAGCACCCGCGATGAGGAAAAATCGACGCGTGCCGGAACGGCAGGGCCGGCGCCCGACTGACTGGCTGGCATCAGCGACAACTCCGTGCGCTCAGGACCGCTCGAGCTCTTCAGCCCGACGCGGCGAGTAGGAATCCCAGGCATTACAACCCGGACAATGCCAATAGTACTTGCGCGCCGAGAATCCGCACTGGCCGCAGACGAAGCGCGAGAGCCGTTCGGCCTGACGTTTGATGAGCTGCTGGGCCAGTTCGATCTCGGCGAGTGCATCGCCGTTGACGCCGGCCGCCAGTCGCCGTTCCAGCAGTTGCCGATAACCGAGCAGCGAGGGCGCACGGCGCAGCGCCGCTTCCAGATAGGCCGCACCGGCAGCGTCGCCCTGATGGGTGCGCACCGACGACTCGATCGCGGCCAGCACATCGACCGACGGATGGGCTTGCTGGATGGCGTCGAGTTCGGCGATACCCTGCTCCCGCGTGCCCGCCAGCTCATGGGCGGCCAGCCAGTCGGTGGCGGCGAGCGCGGCGACCCGCGGATCACGCTCGAAGGCCGCACGCAGCGCGGCAATCGCGCCAGGTGCATCACCCTGGGCAAGCGCGAACCGGCCGCGCATCAGCCAGGCGCGCGGATGGCGGTCATTGACCTTGATCGCGCGAGCCAGGGCCTCCCGTGCCGCGGCCAGATCCGGTGCCACCGCATCGCGCGAGCCCTCACCCGGCTGACCATTGGCCAGTCCCTCGGCCAACTCGCAATGAAAATGCGCGATCTCCAGGTGTTGGGGTTCGGCCGGATCGCGGTCCAGTTGTTCGGCAATCGAAATGGCGGTTGCCCAATCACGCACCATCTGGGCGATCCGCAGGCGATGACCGAGCGCCGCGGCGCGATACTGCGAGCCTTCGAGCCGGTTGAAGGCATCCTCTGCCCGATCGAGAAGCCCCGCCTTCAGGTAATCCTGACCGAGTTCGAACAGCGCATGCTCGCGTTGATCCGCCGACAGGTCACCGCGCTCCACCAGGTTCTGATGAACCCGGATGGCCCGCTCGGTTTCGCCGCGGCGACGAAACAGGCTGCCCAGCGCAAAATGCAATTCGATGGTCTCGGGCTGAATCCGCACCACATCGACGAAGGCATCGATGGCCTTGTCCGGCTGCTCATTGAGCAGGAAATTCAGGCCCTTGAAATACGCACCCGGCAAGGCGTCGTCACGGGCCGGATCGCGACCATCCAGCCCTCTGGCCAACCAGCCCAGACCGAACATTGCCGGAATCAGCAGCAGCCACCAGATATCGACGGTCATGTGGTGATCATCGCGACCCGATCCGCGCCATCGTGCGCCGTGGGGCTGGCTGGGCGCCGGCTATGGACCCGGGCTGCACCTCGGTCACGAACACCTCGGTGACCACCGGCGCGGCCGGCGGCGAATCATCCGACTGTGCCTCCAGTTGGCGAATCTGTCGACGCAACCGGGTAATTTCACGCTTCTGGCGCAACCACGCGGGCAATCCGGTCGACATTCCGACCGCCACGCCGACGATGAAAAAGCCAAGCAGCAGAATGACCAGGGGCAGACGCAGCAACACCTGATCGCCCGTCATGAAAAAGCGCAGTTCGGTCGCCTGGGTGTTGGACAAGGCCAGACCCAGGGCAACCAGGAACAACACCAGCGTAAACAGTAGCGAGACCAGGCGCATTGGCGGCGACCTCAGTGATCCACGCGCTCGCGAAGATTCTTGCCCGGCTTGAAGTGAGGCACCCGCTTCTCGGGCACCATCACGGTCTCGCCGGATTTCGGATTACGCCCCACCCGGGGCGGCCGGTACGACAGCGCAAAACTGCCAAAGCCACGAATCTCGATCCGGTTGCCCGCCGCGAGCGTTTCGGCCATTGCATCGAGAATCGTGCGCACCGCGAATTCGGCATCCTTGGCCACGAGTTGCGGAAAGCGCTCGGCAAGCCGGTTGATCAGCTCCGAGCGCGTCATGGTGTGCGCGCCGGTGGCGTCGTCAGCATCGGTGGTCATCAGATCCTCCCCGGATGGCTTCATGGTCGCCGCGCCGCCCGGTCCGTCGCAGTGAGGGCGCGGTGATGGCTGACCGGACTGTCGGCAACCGCGTCAGGTCGGGACGACGCGGCGGATCGGCACGGGCCGGTCCGCCGGGTCGCTGATCCGGTCCGGATCAGTTGTCGTCGCTGGTACCGTCCAGCTTGGCACGCAGCAGCGCGCCAAGATTGGTGGTGCCGCTGGACGCACCCGACTCGGCCTGCATGCGCTCGATGGCATTGGCGGTGTCGGCCGAATCGCGCGCCTTGAGCGAGACGCTCACCACGCGATTCTTGCGATCGAGGTTGACGATCATGACCTCGATCTCCTCGCCCTCTTTCAGGTGATTGCGCGCATCCTCGACCCGGTCGCGCGAGATTTCCGAGGCCCGCAGATAACCCTCGACCTCGTGGCCCAGATCGACCACCGCACCCTTCGCATCGACCGCGCCCACCGTGCCCGTGACCACCGAACCCTTGTCGTGGGTGGCGGCAAAATTGCTGAACGGATCACCGTCGAGCTGCTTGATACCCAGCGAAATACGCTCGCGCTCGGTATCGATGGCCAGCACCGCCGCCTCGACCTCGTCGCCCTTCTTGAAATTGCGCACGGCCTCTTCGCCGGTGTCGTTCCAGGACAGGTCGGACAAGTGGACCAGGCCATCGATGCCGCCGGGCAGGCCGACGAACACACCGAAGTCGGTGATCGACTTAATGGTGCCCTTGACCCGGTCGCCCTTGCGATAGTTGTCGCTGAACTCTTCCCAGGGATTGGCACGGCACTGCTTCATGCCCAGCGAGATCCGGCGACGGTCTTCGTCGATCTCGAGCACCATGACCTCGACCTCGTCGCCGAGCGCGACCACCTTGGACGGATTGACGTTCTTGTTGGTCCAATCCATTTCTGAAACGTGCACCAGACCCTCGATGCCCGGCTCGATCTCGATGAAGGCGCCGTAATCGGTGATGTTGGTGACCTTGCCGAACATGCGCGTGCTCTGCGGATAACGACGGCTGATGCCGGTCCAGGGATCGTCGCCCAGCTGCTTGATGCCCAGCGATACGCGTTGGCGTTCCTGGTCGAACTTGAGCACCTTGGCGGTGATTTCCTCGCCGACCTGCACGACTTCGCTCGGATGACGCACCCGACGCCAGGCCATGTCGGTGATGTGCAGCAGACCATCGATGCCGCCCAGATCGACGAACGCACCGTAGTCGGTGATGTTCTTGACGATACCCTTGATCTCGATGCCTTCCTGCAGGTTTTCGAGCAGCTTTTCGCGCTCTTCACCCAGGGACAGCTCGATGACCGCGCGGCGCGACAACACAACGTTATTGCGCTTGCGATCGAGCTTGATGACCTTGAACTCCATGGTCTTGCCTTCGTAGGCCGTGGTGTCCTTGATCGGTCGCACGTCGATCAGGGAACCGGGCAGGAAGGCGCGGATGCCATTGGTCATGACCGTCAGACCGCCCTTGACCTTGCCGGTGATCGTGCCGTCGACCAGTTCGCTGTTGTCCAGGGCCTTCTCGAGCTGCAACCAGGCGGCCAGCCGCTTGGCGCGATCACGCGACAGGCGGGTCTCACCGTAGCCGTTTTCCAGCGCATCGATGGCCACGGAGACGAAATCGCCCTCGGACACGTCGAGTTCGCCACGGTCATCGTGGAACTCTTCGATGGGGATGAAACTCTCGGACTTGAGTCCGGCATTGACCACCACGAAGTTGTGATCGATGCGGATGACCTCGGCGGTGATCACTTCGCCGGCGCGCATTTCCTGGCGCGACAGCGATTCCTCGAACATGGCGGCAAAACTCTCGCCATTCGCGGAGGCTGCCTGGATGACGGGCTTGCTGCCCGACGGGTTGCTGCCTGATTTTGACTGGCTGACGACTGTATTCAAAAGGTTCTCTGACTAGGGCTCGCCGAATACCGGATCTGGTAACAGCGGTGTGAATAAAACCCCGTCAAGCCTTCGACCGACCGATGCGAAGCAGAAACGAACACTTTGCACAAACACCATCCGGCTTACCCGGAGCGTGCGGCCAGCGGCATGACATGGGGCATGGGTTCGGACCTGCTCAGACGGCCCGAAGGCCGGCATCGGTAGCCAGCTGCACTACCCGTGCAACCACCGATTCCAGGTCCATGTTGCTCGAATCGATGATGACTGAATCTTCGCCCGCCGCTAGCGGTGCAATGGGCCGCATCGTATCCCGTGTATCCCTTTCTTCCAGCTCGGCGCGAAGGTCGATAAGTTTAGTTGAAATACCCTTGTCGATCAACTGTTTATGCCGGCGAGAGGCGCGTATCGCTACATCTGCGGTCAGAAACACCTTGAGTGAGGCCTGGGGGAACACCACCGAGGCCATGTCCCGCCCGTCCGCGACCAGGCCGGGCAGTCGCCGGAATGCCCGCTGACGCGCCAGCAGGGCCCTGCGCACGGCCGGAAACACGGCTATCTGCGAGGCTGCATTGCCGATGGCCGGCGTGCGGATCGAATCGCCCACGTCCCGACCCGCGCAGAGAATCCGGTCCTGCTCGAACTGCACGTCCAGATCCAGCGCCAGTCGGGCCAATCCGTTTTCGTCGTCCAGGGCGACCTGCTCGCGCCCGGCCTGCAGGGCAACCAGCCGATAGAGCGCGCCCGAATCGAGGTAATGCCAGCCCAGGCGGCGAGCAACGGCCGCCGCCACCGCCCCCTTGCCCGATGCCGTCGGGCCGTCGATCGTGATGACCGGAGCGATCGGATCAGCCATGGGCGGGGTCCGCCGCGTCGGTATCGACCTCGAGCACGGTCAGGCCGAGTCGGGCGCAACAGTCGGTGAAGCCCGGAAACGAGGTAGCCACATTGCGCGTGTCGTCGATCAGGATGGTGTCGCTCGCGCGCAGCGAGGCCACGGCAAAGGCCATCGCGATCCGGTGATCGCCATGCGAGTCGACCCGCCCGCCGGTGAAGGCCGGGCGAGCCTCGCCCACACCCTCGATGATCATCCCGTCAGCCGTTGCACTGGCCTGCACGCCCAGGGCCTGCAGACCCTGGGCCATCACCGCGATCCGGTCCGATTCCTTGACCCGCAATTCCTCGGCGCCGGTCAGCACGGTGCGTCCGGTGGCGCAGGCCGCCGCCACGAACACGACCGGGAATTCATCGATGGCCAGCGGCACCCAGGCCGGGTCGATCGTGATGCCATGCAATGGTGCATGACGAACCCGGATGTCGGCGACCGGCTCATCACCGGCCAGGCCTTGTTCGAGCAAGGTGATATCCGCGCCCATCGCTGTCAGGATATGCAGAATCCCGATCCGGGTCGGATTGATGCCCACGTGCTCGAGGATGATGTCCGAGCCTGGCGTGATGCTGGCCGCCACCATGAAAAAGGCGGCCGACGAGACATCGGCCGGCACGTCGATCCGGGTTGCGGTGAGCGGCTGGCCGCCCGCTATTGTCACGGCCGCCCCCTCGCGCTGCACCGTCACCCCGAAGGCGGCGAGCATGCGCTCGGTGTGATCACGGGTGGGCGCGGGCTCGGTGACCCGGGTTTCACCGCTCGCAAACAACCCGGCCAGCAGGATGGCTGATTTGACCTGGGCACTGGCGACCGGCATGTCGTAGTGGATGCCGTGAAGACCGCCGGCCGGGGTAATCCGCAGGGGTGGCAGACCGTCCCGGCTGTCGATTTTGGCCCCCATGGCGGTCAAGGGTGCGATGACCCGGCGCATCGGCCGACGTTGCAGGCTGGCGTCACCGGTCAGCTCGCTGGCAAACGGTTGACCCGCCATCACGCCGGCGATCAGGCGCATGGCCGTGCCCGCATTGCCACAATCGAGCACGCCGGCTGGCGCACGTAAGCCCTTCACGCCCACGCCGTGCACCACCAGATGACCGTCGACCGGACCATCGATCGTCACCCCCATCGCACGAAAGATCTCGCAGGTGGACAAGGCGTCAGCGCCGGCCAGAAAACCGTTGATCTCGGTGCGGCCTCGAGCCAATGCGCCGAGCATGACCGCGCGGTGCGAAATCGACTTGTCCCCGGGCACACGCAAACCGCCCATCAGGACCTGTCCGCCTTTCGCGGCGTACTGCTTTTTTGCTTCGGTCACAAGTGCTCCAATTCGATCTGTGCGGCGAAAGCGACATTACCGCGTTCCATGGCCGGACATTCTAACGAGGTGCATCCATGACCAATCCTGTGGGTTTCGACTGGTTCGATCCGACCAAGACTCAGGAATTGATGGCCGAGCGTCAAAAGCTCTATTCGCAGGAATCGGGAGCCAGCGGAGGCGTCAGCAAGGCCGCGCCGACCGAGTCCTGCGCCGAACTGCCCAAGGTATCCGCGCTCGTGCAACGCTGGATCGAAGCCTTGCCGCGTGGCGTCAGGCCCTGCCTGTTGCGCGCGAAATTTCCGCGGGTACTCGAAGCCCTCGAGCAGAACTGGTCGGATCCGGCCCTGCTCAATGCCGAGTTCAAGCGACTGCTGATCGATGATCGGGGCTCCCGCCAGGGTTTTCCGTTCGTCGCGCTGCAGGAATTGCACCGCCTGCGCGACTACTATTTTGAGCAGTTGAATCCGTCGGGCGCTCGAAAGCTCGACAATCGCAGCGCCTTCAACGATCAGTCGCGCTGACCATCCAGGGCCGCGCGCCATGACGAGGCGCGCTCGAGCATGCTGATCAGCGCATCGCGCTGACCATTGGCCAATGCCGACCGCAGGCCCGCGAGCGCATCATCGAAACGATCGATCGACGCCAGGGTGTGGGGCGCGTTGTCGAGCATGATGTCGGCCCAGAGCGTGGGCGAGGAAGCGCCGATGCGGGTCGTGTCGCGCAGGCCCGCGCCAGCCAGACCGGTCAGCCGGGTACCCCAGGGGCCATCACAGACCGCCAGACACATCGCGAACACCAGCGCATGTGGTGCATGGGAGTACTCGGCAAACACGGCGTCGTGCTCGATCGCATCAACCACCTGGGCCGTTGCGCCCAGGCGCGCGACGAATGCACCGAGCCGCCCGACATGCGCCTGCTGGGCCGCACTGACCGGGCAGAACAACCAGCGGCGGGACAGGAATAGCCCGGCCTGCGCCGCATCGGGCCCCGATCGCTCGGAACCGGCAATCGGATGGCCAGGCACATAACGATCGAATGCAGCGCCCAGATGTTCACGCGCACGGGCGATCACCGATCCCTTGGTGCTGCCGCAATCGGTCACCAGGGCGTCGGGGCGCAGCGTGGTCGCCAGTGCGGCAAACACCGGGCCAGCCACATCAACCGGCGTCGCCACCACTACCAGATCGGCCTGCGCGACCGCGGCAGGAATCGACGGGGCCAGCGAGTCGACCAGGCCCAGCTCGAGTGCGCGCTGGCCATCGGTGCCGGCGGCCACGCCGATCACCTGCGAGGCCGCGCCCGATTGACGGGCAGCCAGCGCCACCGACCCGCCGATCAGCCCCAGGCCGATCACCGCCAGTCGATGCACCAGCGGCGATGGGTCGGCGGTCATGGCCCGGCCGGCGCCGGGCGCGTGGCGCGGCTCATCAGGATGTCGACGATCCGGCGCTGCCCCGCACCTTGTCCAGCGCGGCCAGAAAGCGGGTGTTCTCGGCGGGCAGACCCACCGACACCCGGACCCATTCGGGCAGGCCATACCCCCCCACCGGCCGGATGATCACACCCTCGCGCAACAAGGCCGCTGTGATGGCGGCGCCGTCGCCAACCCTGACCAGCACGAAGTTGGCGGCCGAGGGCACATAGCTCAGACCGCGCTCGCCGAAGGCCTGTTGCAGGCGATCGCGCTCGGCCAGGTTCATCTCGAAGGACTCGCGCAGGAAACGTTCGTCGGCCAGCGCGCCCAGCGCAGCCGCCTGGGCCAGCGAGTTGGTGTTGAAGGGCTGACGGACCCGGTTCATCAGGTCGGTGACGGCGGGACTGGACAGCGCAAACCCCAGCCGCAGGCCGGCCAGACCATAGGCCTTGGAGAAGGTCCGGCAGATGATCAGATTGTCGCGACGCGCCAGCCAGGCCGTGGCGTCATAACGCTGCTCGGGTGTCAGATATTCGTCATAGGCCTGATCGAGCACGACGGCCACATCCGCCGGCAAGGCCATCACGAAGCGCTCGAGCACATCACCCGGCACAAACGTGCCAGTCGGGTTGTTCGGATTGGCCACGAACACCATGCGGGTCTGAGGCGTCACTGCCGCCAGCATCGCGTCAAGATCGTGACCAAAATCGCGCGCGGGCACCGAGGTGGCCACTGCGCCCACCGCCTGTGAGGCCAGCATGTAGACCACGAAGGCGTGATCGCTGTACACCACATGGCCACCCGCCGGCACCAGGGCCCGGGTGGCCAGCTGGAGCAGATCATTGGAGCCATTGCCCAGGGTGATCTGCGCCGCCTTTACGCGATACCGCGCGGCAATCGCTGCCTTCAGTTCGAAGCCATTGGAATCAGGGTAACGCGCGAGGTCGTCGATCGCGGCGGCCATGGCCGCGCGCGCCCCGGGGGACATGCCCAGGGGATTCTCGTTGGACGCGAGCTTGACGATCGAGGCCTCGTCCAGGCCGAACTCGCGAGCCAGTTCGGCAATGGGTTTACCCGCCTGGTAGGGAGCAATTGCCTGGACGTAGTCAGGTGCATGAACACTCATGTCGCCGGGCTCCTGGGATAGGAGCCCACCTCCTTGTAAAAAGTCGTCTGGAGACGGATCTCGGCCAGGGCCGCCCGCACTGCCGGGTCTTCAGTATGACCGAGCACATCGATGTAGAAAAAATACTCCCAGCCCTGCTGGCGCGCCGGTCGTGATTCGAAGCGCTTCATCGATACGCCGTGGCGGGCGAGTGGCTCGATGAGCCGGTGCACCGCACCCGCCTCATCGGGCACCGACAGAATCAGCGAGGTCTGATCATTGCCCGAGGGCGCAGAATGCGCCTTGCCGATCACCACGAACCGGGTCCGGTTGTCCGGGTTGTCCTGGATCGCACGACGCACGATCGTCAGGCCGTAGCGCTGCGCCGCACTGGCCGCGGCGATGCCGGCCAGGGTCGGGTCGGCGGCGGCCTGCCGCGCGCCCTCGGCATTGCTGGCCACCGGCAGCCGCTCGATGCCCGGCAGTTGCTGGTCCAGCCAGCCCGCGCACTGGGCCAGCGCCTGCGGATGCGCACAAACCCGGGTGATGCTGTCGAGCCGCCCGGATTGATTCATCAGTGAATGCTCGACCGGCACCAGCACTTCGGCGCAGATGCGCAGGGGCGACTGCAGGAACAGATCGAGCGTGCGGTTCACCGCGCCTTCGGTGGAATTTTCCACCGGCACCACGCCGAATTCCGCCGTGCCGGCCTCGACGGCCCGGAATACCTCATCAAAACTCGCACAGGGCTGGGCCTCGACCGCTGAGCCGAACTGGCGGCGCACGGCCTGCTCAGAGAACGTCCCTTCAGGGCCCAGGTAGGCCACCTGCAGCCGACGGGTCAGTGCCCGGCAGACCGATTCGATCTCGCGATAGACCGCCTGGACCGCCGACGCATCCAGCGGCCGCTCGGCCGCCGACTTGGACCGGGCAAACCCGCGCGGCTCCCTGGCCGCTTGCCAGATCGGCAGACCCGCCGACCGGCTCAGTCGGCACAGGTCGACCACGAGTTGGGCCCGCCGCTGAAGCAAGGCCTCCAGGCGCCGATCGGCATCATTGAGCCGCACCCGCAGCACTTCCAGCTGGGCGGCGGCCTCATCGGGCGACAGTCCCTCGGCCGGCTCGCCAGGCGTTGGCCCGTCAGCGGGCGGTGTGCTCATCCACGGCCCATCGGTCAGACCTCGCCATCGCCATCGCCATCGCCATCGCCGTCACCATCGCCGGCTGCCGGTCCGGCGGGCTCGCCGGCCGCCGTCTCGTCCACGACCTGTTCAAGCTCACGCTCGACCACCCGCTGGACGCCCGACAGCCAGGTGCCCTCATCGACCGCAATCAGTGTCACGCCCTGGGTGGCCCGACCCATCTCGCGGATCTCGCTGACCCGCGTGCGCACCAGCACGCCGCCGGTCGTGATCAACATGATCTCGTCATCCGAGTCGACCAGCACGGCGGCCACCACCTTGCCATTACGCTCGGAGGTCTGGATCGCGATCATGCCCTTGGTCCCGCGGCCGTGACGGGTATGTTCAACCACCGGCGTGCGCTTGCCATAGCCGTTTTCGGTGGCGGTGAGCACCGACTGGTTCTCGTTGTTGGTCACCAGCATCGAGATCACTTGCTGATCCGGTGCCAGACTCATGCCGCGCACGCCGCGCGCATTGCGGCCCATCGGCCGCACATCGGATTCGGCAAACCGCACGGCCTTGCCCGCATCGGAAAACAACATCACATCATGCTCGCCGTGGGTGACCGCCACGCCGATCAGATAGTCGTTTTCATCCAGGTCCACCGCGATGATGCCGGCCTTGCGCGGATTGGAAAAATCGGACAGCGGGGTTTTTTTGACCGTGCCCAGGCTGGTCGCCATGAACACGTAATGCGCATCATCGAACTCGCGCACCGGCAAGGCCGCGGTGATCTTCTCATCGGGCTCCAGCGGAAACAGGTTGACCACGGGCCGTCCGCGCGAGCCGCGCGTGCCCTGAGGCACTTCCCACACCTTGATCCAGTACACCCGGCCGCGGTTGGAGAAACACAGGATGTAGTCGTGAGTGTTCGCAATGAACATCTGATCGACCCAATCCTCCTCCTTGGTGGTGGTGGCCTTCTTACCGCGACCACCCCGGCGCTGCGCGCTGTATTCGGACAGCGGCTGGCTTTTGATATAGCCCTCGTGCGAGAGCGTCACCACCATGTCGGTGGGCTGGATCAGATCCTCGGTATCCAGTTCGGTGGCATTGAGTTCGATCTGCGAGCGGCGGCCTTCGCCCCCGAATTCATTGCGCACCGCCATCAGTTCGTCGCGGATGATCACGGTCACCCGCTCAGGGCGCGACAGGATGTCGAGCAGATCGGCGATCTGTTCGATCACCTCGCGATACTCCTCGACGATCTTGTCCTGCTCCAGGCCGGTGAGCCGCTGCAGACGCATCTGCAGAATTTCCTGCGCCTGCACCTCGCTCAGGCGGTATCGATCGCCGTTGAGTCCGAGTTCGGGATCCAGGCCCTCGGGCCGGAACGCACTGACCTCGCTGCCCGCCCGCTCGAGCATGGCACGCGCCTCGCCCGCGGCCCAGTCACGGGCCATCAGGGCCTCCTTGGCTTCGGGCGGCGTGGCCGAGGCCTTGATCAGGTCGATCATCTCGTCGACGTTGGCCACCGCCACCGCCAGGCCTTCCAGGATATGGCCACGATCACGCGCCTTGCGCAGCTCGAACACCGTGCGCCGCGTGACCACCTCGCGACGATGCTCGAGAAAATACTGCAGCATCTGCTTGATGTTGAGCAGACGCGGCTGACCGTCCACCAGGGCCACCATGTTGATGCCGAAGGTGTCCTGCAGCTGGGTGTTCTTGTACAGGTTGTTGAGCACCACTTCGGGCGATTCGCCGCGCTTAAGCTCGATCACCACCCGCATGCCCGATTTGTCCGACTCGTCGCGGATATCGGAGATGCCCTCCAGCCGCTTCTCGTTGACCATCTCGGCCATGCGCTCGAGCAGCACGCGCTTGTTCACCTGATAAGGCAGTTCATCGACAATGATCGCGTAGCGATCTTTTTTGTCCATGTCCTCGAAATGCGTCTTGGCGCGCATCACCACCCGCCCGCGCCCCGTGCGATAGCCTTCGCGCACCCCGGACACACCGTAGATGATGCCGGCAGTCGGAAAATCGGGCGCCGGAATCAGCGAGATGATCTCCTCGATGTCCGTCTCCGGCTTGTCGAGCACCAGCAACGAGGCGGCGATGACTTCGCTCAGATTGTGCGGCGGAATGTTGGTCGCCATGCCGACCGCAATACCCGACGAGCCGTTGATCAGCAGATTGGGCACTCGCGCCGGCAGCACTGACGGCTCGGACTCCTTGCCGTCGTAGTTCGGCACGAAATCGACCGTATCGCGATCGATATCGGCCAGCAGCTCGGCGGCAATCTTCTCGAGCCGGCACTCGGTGTAGCGCATGGCCGCGGCACCGTCGCCATCGACCGAACCGAAATTGCCCTGCCCGTCGACCAGCGGATAACGCAGCGAAAAATCCTGCGCCATGCGCACCAGCGTGTCGTAAATCGCGCTGTCGCCGTGCGGGTGGTATTTACCCATCACCTCGCCCACGACGCGCGCGCATTTCACATACGGCCGGTTCCAGTTGTTGTTGGACTCGTGCATCGCATACAACACCCGGCGGTGCACGGGCTTGAGGCCATCGCGCACGTCAGGCAACGCCCGGCCCACGATCACGCTCATTGCGTAATCGAGGTAGGAACGACGCATTTCCTCTTCGAGGCTTATCGGCAGTGTTTCTTTGGCGAACGAATCCATGCAGCTCGTTGTTTACTCTTGTCGAAAAACAGTCGGCGGAATGCCGCAACAGGCCCCATGCGATGTTCCGAACACCCTCGACACGATCGGGGCACCGGCACTTCCCGGATGCCCGCGCAGGCGGCTGCGCTGCCGTCTGTCGACCTGTGTCTTTTGAACCACTGTAACCTTGAGATTTTAACATGTTGCGCCGACGCACCCGCCGGCGTGAATCGGAGCCCTCATGCCTGCCAGACCCTTGCTGCTGCTGCCTGAATGGATCGCCACGGTCGAGCCGGGGGAAGCGGTTCTGCATGAGCATGGGATCCTGCTCGAGGGCGGACGCATCGCCGACCTGCTGCCCAGAGACGCCGCGCTGGCCCGGTATCCGGGGGTCGAGACGATCGAGCGTCCGGGCCACCTGCTCACGCCGGGCTTCATCAACCTGCACACCCACGCCTCGATGAGCCTGTTACGCGGCTTTGCTGACGACATCGGCCTGCACAGCTGGCTCAACGACCATATCTGGCCGGCCGAGTCGCGCTGTGTATCGGCCGAGTTCGTCTATGACGGCGCCCTGCTGGGCTGCCGGGAAATGCTGCTGGGCGGCACCACCTGCTTCAATGACATGTACTTCTTCCCCGAATCCGTGGGACGCGCAGCCCGCAACCTGGGCATGCGGGCTGCGCTGGGCATCATCGTGTTCGAATTTCCCTCGGCCTATGGCAGCGGGCCGGACGATTACCTGAGCAAGGGCACCCGGCTGCGCGACCAGTGGCGCGACGAGCCCTTGATTTCATTCACCATTGCACCCCACGCCCCCTACACGGTGTCGGACGATTCCTTCACCAAGGTGGCCGCGCTGGCCGATGAATTGCAGTTGCCCGTGCATCTGCATGTGCATGAAACTGCCCAGGAAGTCGACGATGCGCTGCGCCAGCATGGCGAACGGCCGATCGCCCGGCTGGCCCGCCTGGGCCTGCTGGGCCCCAATCTGATCGCCGTGCATTCGGTCCATCTCAATGACGCCGACATCGAGTTGTACTCGCGTCACGGGGTATCGGTGGCGCATTGCCCTCACTCCAACCTCAAACTGGGCAGCGGCATCGCCCCGGTCAGCCGGCTGCTGGCCCAGGGCATCAACCTGGGCATCGGCACCGACGGGTCCGCCAGCAACAACCAGCTCGACCTGTTGCAGGAAGGCCGCTCGGCCGCCCTGCTGGCCAAGGGCATCAGCGGCGATGCGGCCAGCTTTCCGGCCACCGCCGTCCTGCATGCCATGACCCTGGGGGGCGCGATGGCGCTGGGCCTGGACGACCGCCTGGGCTCGATCCGGCCCGGCAAGCAGGCCGATCTGGTCCTGGTCGATCTGAGCTCACCCAGCCTGCGTCCGGTCTACGATCCGGTTGCGCAACTGATCTACGCGGCGCGGACGAGTGACATTTCCGATGTATGGATCGGCGGAAAGCATGTTGTCCATCGACAACAATTCGTCGATCCAGCCAGCCGTAGCGCCCTATCCGAAGTAGTCGGGCGTATACCTGTGTGGCAGAATCAAATCAGTGATGCAGGTCACTGAATACTCTCTGGTATCTAATTCCACCGGCCGGACTACCGGGTTAATTAGGCAATCAGGAATCCCTTCCAAGAGGAGAAACATGAATAAACCGGTCAAATTGGCGTACGTTATCGCCACTGCCGTGTTTGCGTCAGGAACTGCGACAACACTGGTAGCCCAGGAACTCGTAGAGCCGGTCGGCAGCTACGTCGGCAGCCCTGACAAAAAGGTAGTGGTCAATCCGTTCGGTATGTGCTGGCGCAGCAACTTCTTCAACGCCTCGGAAGCGGTGAAGGGCTGTGATGACGACCTGATCCCCAAGGCACCGCCGCCGCCGGCACCCGCGCCGCCGCCGCCACCACCCCCGACGCCGCCTGCGCCGCCCCCGCCCCCACCGCCGCCCCCGCCGCCCAAGGCTGAAAAAGTCACGTTCGCATCCGATGCGTTCTTCGACTTCGACAAAGCCACGCTCAAGGACGGTGGACGTTCCAGCCTGGACGACCTGGTCGCCAAGGTCGGCACGATTGCGCTGGAAGTTGTCATCGCCGTGGGTCACTCCGACAGCGTCGGCCCTGATGCCTATAACCAGCGTCTGTCAGTTCGTCGGGCCGAAGCGGTCAAGGCGTATCTGGTCGGCAAGGGTGTCGAAGCCAACCGGGTGTACACCGAAGGCAAAGGCGAAAGCCAGCCCATCGCGGACAACAAGACCTCTGACGGCCGGGCCAAAAACCGCCGCGTTGAGATCGAAGTGGTCGGTACCCGCAACTAAGCAGTCCAGCGTAGGCCCGGTCACCGTACCGGGTCGAACCGGAACCCCGCTTCGGCGGGGTTTTTCTTTGGGTCGGGGTGATGGGCACGCATCGGCCCAAAGGCTGGCAGAATCGCCGAATGATTGCCAACGACCAACACAGCGCCCCCCCTTCGCCGAACGTCGATCCTGCCGAACTTCACAAGTTCCAGGCACTCGCCGCCAAGTGGTGGGATCCCAACTCCGAATTCCGCCCCCTGCATGAAATCAACCCGCTGCGCCTGGACTGGATCGATCAGATCGCCGGCCTGGCCGGCAAGCAGGCCATTGATGTCGGCTGCGGCGGCGGCATTCTGGCCGAAGCCATGGCCTCCCGAGGTGCGCAGGTCACCGGCATCGACCTGGCCGACAAATCACTGACTGTCGCCAGCCTGCACCAGCTCGAATCGGGCGCTGCGGTTCGTTATGAGCTGATCTCGGCCGAAGCCATGGCCGAGCGCGAACCCGGCCGCTTCGATGTCGTCACCTGCATGGAAATGCTCGAGCACGTGCCCGACCCCGCCTCGACCGTGGCCGCCTGCGCCCGGCTCGCCAGGCCCGGTGGCTGCTTATTCTTTTCCACCATCAATCGCAACCCCAAGTCCTTCCTGTTTGCGATCGTGGGCGCCGAATACGTGCTGCGCCTGCTGCCGCGCGGCACCCACGATTACGAGAAACTGCTCAAGCCCTCCGAACTGGGCACCGCCGCCCGACGTGCCGGCCTGGTCACCGACCAGATGATGGGCATGACCTACAACCCGATCACCAAGGTCTACCGGCTCGACCCGAACGATGTGTCGGTCAATTACCTCATGTCGTTTCGCAAGCCATGACGGCAGGCATTAATGGCCGTTGATCACCCGCTGGTTCTGCACGGTCCACCGCCCGGCATTCACAAACCGGCGGCGGTGCTGTTCGATCTGGACGGCACCCTGGCGGACACGGCACCCGACCTCTGTGCACCGGCCAACCAGATGCTGGCCCGGCGTGGCCGGCCCATGCTGGCCGTTGCAGACCTCGGACGCTTCGCTTCGTCGGGCGCGCGCGGCCTGCTCGGCCGGGCCTTCGGCATCACCCCGGACCATGCCGACTATGAAACGCTGCGCGATGAATTCCTGCGCGGTTATGAACAAGGCCTGTGCGTGCATACCGCCTTGTTCCCAGGCATGGCGGCGGTGCTCGAACAACTCGAAGCGGCCGACATTCCGTGGGGCGTGGTCAGCAACAAGACCGAGGTGTATGTCCGGCCGATCCTGAACCAGATGGGGCTGGGCGAGCGCAGCGCCTGTGCAATCGGCGGCGACACGGCGGCGCGCGCCAAGCCTCATCCCGACCCGTTGCTACTGGCCGCGAGCCAGATCGGCGTGGATCCGGCCCGCTGCGTGTATGTGGGCGACGATGAGCGCGACATCGTGGCTGGTCATGCCGCCGGCATGCTCACGGTTGCCGCCGCTTATGGCTACTGCGGCCACGATTCCCTGCCTCAGGACTGGCAGGCGCACTTCCTGATTCAGCGCGCGGACGCCTTGCTCGGGCTGCTGCGCCTCGGTTAGCGCGTCACAACCGATGACCGGTCAGTAGGCAAGGTCTTGAAAACGGCCCCAGGGGATATACTTAGCTGGTCTGAAGCTTGTTTACCGATCACGGGGCCGACCTGGTTTCGACGTGGGTAGCGAAGCGATACAGGGCATGCCGAGGCGCCTTTCCCTCGTAAATCAATGGGCAAAACTTTAAACGCCAACGATGAGCGTTTCGCCCTGGCCGCTTAAGGCCTGAGCCGCTGCACCGGTTTGCCGATGGGCCGGGTGGGAAGGCAACTTCTCACAGCAGCGTCATACACATCGGATCGCGTCAGGCAGGGTTACTTTGCCGAAGCGCTAAATCCTAGGTAACTGGTCGGGTGCCGGCGTGTCGACTGGCCAAAACACCCGACGAGACTCAAAACAGCCGACTACGCATGTAGAACTGATCGTAGAGGACTTGCGGACGCGGGTTCGATTCCCACCGGCTCCACCACTATTGAAGCCCCAACTGTTATCAGTTGGGGCTTTTTCTTGCCTGATCGCGCAGGAACCCGCGTACTCGTGCGGGTTCCTGCGGATGCCTGCGGACTTCGCCAGCTGTCTACGCTACCCGTTCTGGGCCACATTCCACTCTCTGCTGGCCATTCCTCGCCTTGAAGGCCATCGATACGTTGACCTTCGCCGACGGCATCGCCACGGCGACCATTTCCTCGGGCCACGACTACTCGTAACCGGCTGGCCATGTCACATTGACCCGCGTGCTTGGTGGTGCCGGGGCAGCTATGCGGCCGGCGTCCACCGATGCGGTAGCAGTTCGTCGATTGCGCTCGCCCGCTGAGTGGGCAGTCGCTGCAGCACATCCTTCATGTAGGCGTACGGATCCAGTTCGTTAAGCTTGGCCGATTGAATCAAGCTCATGACCGCCGCCGCCCGTTGGCCCCCGCGCAGCGAACCGGCGAACAACCAATTCGATCTTCCGAGTGCAATCGGGCGTATTCGATTTTCAATCCAATTGTTGTCAATCGGCAGGTCGCCGTCGTCCAGGAATAGCACCAGCGCCTTCCATCGCTTCAGGCTGTAGTCGATCGCTTTGGACAGCGCGGTGCCATCGGTCGCTCGTTGCCGATGCAAGGTCAGCCATTGGTGCAGGGTGTCGGCGATGGGCTTGGATTTCAACTGCCGCAATTGATGGCGATCTTGCGCATCCAGGTCCAGCGCCACCCGCTCGATGTCGTACAAGGCGTTGTAAATCGCCAGCGTTTCCTGGGCCAGCTCGCTCTTGTTGCTGATCCACAGGTCGCTGAACTTGCGTCGGGCATGCGCCATACAGCCGGCTTCGCTCACGCCCTGGCCGAACAGCGCTTTGTAGCCCGAGAAGTCGTCACAAACCAGCTTGCCTGACCAACCTTGCAGGAACTGTCGGGCATGAGCGCCCGAGCGGCTGTCAGCGAACTCGTAGACGACCGCTTTGAGCGAATCGAACTGAGTTGATCCGTAGGTCCAGACATAGGCCTTGTGGGTCTTGCCTTTGCCGGGCACCAGCATCGCCACCGGCGTCTCATCGGCATGCAACACCGATCGGGCCAGCAGGGCCTGTCGAAGGGCGGCGACCAGCGGTTGCAGCTGCACGCCGCACGCACCAACCCACTGGGCCAAGGTCGAACGTGGAATCGCCAACCCTGCGCGCTCGAAGATCCCTTCCTGCCGGTAAAGGGGAAGTTGAGTGGCGCGAGGGAATCTCACCCTCGCGCTCTCCCAGAACCGTACGTGAACCTCTCGGCTCATACGGCTCCTATCGTCCAAACTGTTCGCATACCAACAGACCAATGCGGAAACAGGTCCGGAGAGCGGCGTCGAAGTTCGGCGACCCAATTCCATGCACGGGTAATGTGCCCACGCAAGCGCTTGTACTTGCGTTGAGCCCAGCGCATGAGATGGAAATCCAACGAACGCAGCGCCTGCTGCAATTCAGATGGATGGAAGAGACCGTAGTACCGAATCCACCCCACGAGGGTAGAACTGAATCGATCCACGATTTCCTGCAGACTATACCGACTCAATCGAGCCAGACCCCAACTTCGGATGGTCCGTCGCATGGTCTTGCCCGCCTTATCGCTGACAGCTGGGGAGAAGCTTGTAAACACCTGACCCCGACTGTTCATCGCCTGCCGCGGCTTGAACGTATAGCCCAGAAAGTCGAACCGGCGACATTCATAGTCACCGCGCCGATTAGCATCGGCACAGTAAACGATACGAGTCTTATCCGGGTGCAACTCCAGATTACACGCCGCAAGTCGATCAGCCAACGCAGAATGCAGCGCCTGCGCTTGTTGCCGACTGTCGCAGTGGCAGATGATGTCGTCTGCATACCGCTCGAACTTCACGTCTGGATAGCATCGCGCCATCCAACAATCGAAGGCGTAGTGCAGAAACAGATTCGCCAACAGTGGACTGATAACGCCCCCTTGTGGCGTTCCCTTCACCGTCTTCTGCAGTTCACCATCAGGCATGCATACGTCAGCCTTGAGCCACCGCTCGATATAGAGCAGGATCCAACGGCAGTCCGTATGTTTGCGCACGGCTCGCATCAGTAGATCGTGATCGATGTTATCGAAGTAACCTCTGATGTCCAGATCGAGCACCCAGGCGTGACGCCAGCACCGGGTTCGCGCGGTTCCCAAGGCATCGTGTGCCGAGCGTCCCCGACGGCCACCCAAACTCCCCCGCTTATGGCCACCTAAATTCCCCCACTCTGGCCCCGCCTGATTGAGGCGCCCAAGGGGCGGCATCGCCGGCCGAGGGCAGAGGAAGCAGGACGTTACTTTCCACCCCCTCATCGCCGAGGGGAAACGAGGAGTGAACGTCTTGAAGCCACATTTGCAAACAACGATCTGGACGCTGCTGCGCGCTGGTGCCGGCCAGCGCGAGATTGAACGCGTCACCGGCATCGACCGCAAGACTATTCGTGCATACCAGCGGCGGTTTGCCGCCGAACCCACTGCAAACTCCCCCGGGGTGGCCACCGACCTGGCCGACGCGATCGCGGGATTGACGTAAAAGTCCGGGAATCCCCGTCTTCCGATCGGCGTCGATGCGCAGTAGGCTTGCGCGATGCGATCGAAGCGATCAATCCGCCGCGTGAGCGGACTTGCCAGCAGGAGTGGCCTCGGTGCGCTCGTCAGACGCAGCGGCTCATTCCGGCGGCGGCACCACGCCTTGTGGCGGCATTCGCGCATCGCATCGGATGTTCCACTCTCCCGGCCCGGTGTCGCGCACCTCCCATTGGCCGATGGCGCGCGGGTCATCGACGAAGCGCGCGAGTTTGCGTCGTGCGCTGAGCGTGTGGAAGGCTTCCAATGCCTGCGGATCCAACTGCCCGGACGCGACCGCGGTTTGGAGCGTGTCGCGCAGCTGAGCCAGGTGTTGCGGCTGGCCCCAGGCGGCAGCCATGACATGCGCATTCCACTGGGTCACGATCAAGTTGACGAGGCCGTGTCGCAGTTCGAGCGACGCCTCGGGCGGCAGCTGTTTGAGCAGCGGTTCACCGAAGTCGACCAGCGTGGCCGAGATCTTCGTGCCGATCCAAGGCGCCACGCCCATCCTCTTGGCCTTCCGGTTGCTCGCGCGCCCCATGGCTGTTCAGGGGTGGCCGGCCGACAGCGGCGTCCAATTGAACGGCAGCAACTCGGCAAGCCGGTCCTGGCGATGTCCGCCGATACGCGCCAGGACATCCTTGAGGTAGGCGTAGGGTTCGATGCCAACAAGCTTGCACGACTCGATCAAACTGAACGCGGTGGCCGCTGCGTGTCCGCCCCGCTCGGCACCGGCGTACAGCCACGCCTTTCTTCCGACAGCGACCGGGCGCATGCAGCGCTCCACCAGATTGGAGTCCGGCTCCAGAATGCCCACCCGGCTGAACCGGTTCAACGCCCGCCAGTTCGACAGGATGTAGCGCATCGCCTGGGCCAACGGCCCCCGGGGCAGCAGATCGGGCAGGATCGAGTACAGCCACCGCCCGAACGCCTTGAGCAACGGTCGCGTGCGTTCGCGCCGTTGGGCCTCACGGATGTCGGGGGCGCATTCGCGGATTTCACGCTCGATCTTGTACAGCGCACCGATCCAATCCAGCGCCTGCCGGGCCAGCCCCGGCGGACCCGTGCCGGCGGGGCTGGCCCGATCGAGGTCGAAGAACGGCCGCCTCGCGTGCGCCCAACAGGCCGCGTGAAGCACGCGCCCGGATTTGAACAGCGCGTGATACCCGGCATAGTCATCGGCCTGCAGGTAACCGCGGTAGTGCTCCAGGATGCGCTGCGGATGTTCGCCACGCCGATCGCGGGTGAATTCGTAGAGCACCGCCTTCGGGTAGGGCTGCCAGTTTCCGTCCTCATCGCACACGGCGCCCGCGCTCACATAACCCCACAGCCGTGCGGTCACGCATCGATCACGGGCGAGTCCTTCGGCGATGAGGCGCAGCGTCGTGTCGTCCCCGAAGATGACCGGGGCGCCCAGGATGTGTTGGTGCAGCGGCCCCCGCAAGGCACCCAGCAACTCGCACGCCGCCAGCACCCAATCGCACAGCGTCTTGCGCGAGAGCCTGGCGCCGTGGCGAGCGAACAGGCGCTCCTGGCGCGCCAGCGGCAGGTGAGTGGCGCGCGGGAATCGCACCCGCGCGCTCTCCCAGAACCGGACGTGAACCTCTCGGCTCATCCGGCTCCTATCGCCCAATCGCATGCAATCCCTCTGGCCAATGTGGAAACAGGCGGGGAGCCCGTTTACGCAAGCTGGCCAGCCAATTCCAGGCGCGCGCGAGATGTCCACGCAAACGCTTGTACTTGCGCATCGCCCACTTCACCAGATGCAAATCCAGTGTGCGCAGCGCCTTGCCTAAAGCGGACTGATGATAAAGGCCGTAGTAGCGAATCCAGCCGGCGACTTCCCGACTGACGCGCCCGACGATCTCTACCAAACTAAAGCGACTCAGCCGCTGCAAGCCCCAGCTTCGGATTGTCCGACGCATAGCTTTGCCCGCCTTGTCGCTAACCGCCGGGGAGAAGCTGGTGAACAGCTTTCCCCGACGATTCAGTGCCGCTCGCGGCTTGAACGTGTAGCCAAGGAAATCGAACTTAATACATTCGAACTCCTCGCGCCGATTTGCATCGGCGCAGTAAACAACCCGGGTCTTCTCCGGATGCAACTGCAAACCACACGCTGCCAGACGCTCATCGAGCGCAGACTGTAGTAATTCCGCCTGCGCCCGACTCTCACAATGGCAAATGACGTCGTCCGCATACCGCTCGAACGACACGTCCGGGTGATTCCGGACCAGCCATCGGTCCAGTGCGTAGTGCAGAAACAGGTTTGCCAACAAAGGACTGATAACACCCCCTTGCGGCGTCCCCTTTGAACGCTTCTGCATCGACCCATCAGGTAAACACACATCCGCCTCCAGCCACCGCTCGATATAGAGCAGTATCCATCGGCAGTCTGTGTGTTTGCGAACGGCCCGCATCATGAGGCTGTGATCGATGTTATCGAAGAACCCCTTGATATCCAGATCGAGCACCCAATCGTGCGACCAGCATCGGGTTCGCGCGACTCGCAAGGCATCGTGTGCCGAGCGCCGCGGCCGATAGCCATACGAGTCCGTATGAAATATCGGATCGAGCAACGGCTCGAGCCGTTGCTTGACAACCATCTGTGCAATCCTGTCTGCCACGGTCGGAATGCCCAATGAACGCATCGAGCCATCACCTTTGGGAATGTCCACGCGTTTGACTGGCGGCGCGAAGTAGCTGCCCGAGGCCATTCGATTCCAGATTCGATACAGGTTCTTGCTCAGATCCTGATCGAAATCGATGATCGTGACTCCGTCAACCCCTTCCGCACCACGATTGGCCTTCACGCGTTTGTACGCCTCCCAGACTTCACGCTTGGAAATTACAAACGATTTCGCTTCAACAGCCGACATCATCCCCTCTCAGGTTGTGCCGGCGGCAAAGCCGGACGACGACGCCCCTTTGGTCCAGCTCAATTACAGAGCCTTCAACCCTACTACGAGCGTCTCCGCCCCTGTGCTCCGCATCGGTACTCTGAGCCTTGCGCAGGCCCTGCGCTTGACCGTCTCCCTTCGCATCGGAGCGACAGGTTCCCTCGTTCCTCATAGAAGCCTGAACCAGAGTCACGCCGCCTTCATGCCGGACGCCAGCCGAGCACTCGACAGGCTCGCCTCGACCTTCATCCCGGGTCAACGGCTCACACCCGATTTCGACGTCATCTGAATTCGTTTCGACACCACAACGACGGTTCACTTGCGTTCGTCTCTCTGGTTCGTACCTGACACGGTCCAAGCCGCGCCTTTTGCTGCAACGCTCACCACCAGGACTCTTTACCCCAGCAGCTTGCAGTGGTTTGAAGCCTGCTCCTGTAAGCCGGCTCCGAGGGGCCCACCCTCATCTTCAATGAAGATACGCACAACCCCCAACCTACGGGGACTGCGCTCGAGGCACACTGCCGTCGGCGTACTTGGAGATCAGCACCTGGGCCAGCAGCCCGGGCCCGGCGTTGGACTTGGGCAGCGGCGACGGATAGGCCTGCGCGGTTCGGATCGTGCACTGACCGTCGGCGTGCGCGCACCGGTATTTGATGCGCGCGTGCTCGATGATGACCAGGCGCGCGGGCGTGAACTCCAGCGTCTCGCTGATCTGGTGGCCGATTGGCTCGACCCAGGCGAACTGCGCCCGCTCGGCCTCATCCAGTGCGTACTCGATGCGCTCGCGCGGCAAATCGGCCGGCAACGCCGGACGGCCCCGGCGCTTGCGTTCGTAGGTGACGGGTATCGTGTCCTGCGGCGGAATCGACAGCGTCACCGTCGCATCGAACAGATCGGCTTGGCCGACAAGCTGCTCGGAGCGCACACCGAAGACCTTGCGACGCAGAATCGCCAACTGCAATTCGAGCCGCCTGATGTGTTCGACAGCATCCTGCGCGGCGACGTTGGCGCGCTGCATCGTGTGCAGGACCAGATCCTTGAGCAGCTCGGCATCGGCTGGCAAGGCGGCGCGATCGGGTAGGGCGAAGGACATGCGCAATGATAGTTCGAGTCACGACGATGGTCATGTGAATTGAGGAGACTTTTTCGATTCAAATCGTCACCGACTCGGCATCATGCATTGCGCATTCCAGAACACTTACGCCACCAGTCTTGCCCTCACCGACTCCAGCGTTCGTGCCCGCGTGGTGTCGATGCCCTCGAGCCATGCACTGAGTTCACCCATTGCCAGGCCCTCGCGCGCGAGGGTTCGTGGATCGGGCAGTCGACCGCGTTCGATGCGCTTGTACAAACACCAGAAACCGGTGCGATCCCACAGCAGGCACTTCACCTTGTTGCGCCGCTTGCCCAGGAACACGAACACCTGGCCCGAGAACGGGTCATGGCCGAGCATCGGACCCACCAACGCAGCCAGTCCGTCGATCGATTTCCTCATGTCGACCGGCTCCACGCAGATGTAGGCGCGAATCGCCGACGACAGAATCATCGCGATCCCCTCAGCCGTGACAGCAACGAGTCGATCACATGGCGGGCTGCCTCATCGTACAGGCGCACCGTCACGCCAGCTGCATCGATTTCGATCGGCGACACACGGGCCGGGTCCGATGATGATTGAACCGTCGGCGCTGCAGCCCGTATCGGCATCGACAGGAAGGCGGCGCTTTGCCCCTTGGGCTCATCCCGCCCTGGGGCTCGGCGTGGCCCTGGCGCCAAGCGTCCTTCGAATCGCGCCACCCAGCGCCGGAATGTCGATACCGCCAGTTGGTTCGTCGCGCAGTAATCAACCAGCGAAGTGCCGGCTGCCTTGCGCCTGGCCTCATGGTCGCGCCAGAACGATTCGCCCAGAATCAACACTTGTTTACCCGTGCGTGGATCCAGGCGACTACGGACTGCGCCCGTATCAGTCGTCTTTGCTGACTCGAATCCCATCCCTTCCATCAATCACTCCCGTCATTGCTGATCTCTCGGAAGATTGACGCGTCAGATCGCATCTTGGAAGAACGGGGATTCCCGGACTTATACGGATTGACGACGCAAATTCCCCCACCCTGGCCACCGACCCCGACACCGCCGTCGGTCTCGGCCTGCGAGCCCCACCGCAGCTTCATCGAGGAGCAGCTTCGCTTGCGCCGCAACGCCATGGCGATCTACCAGGACCTGGTGGACGTCCACGGGTTCACCGGCGCCTACAACTCGGTCAAGCGCTTTGCCAAGAAGTTGCGTCAGCGCGAGCCCGAGCAATTCGATCGGCTCACCTTCGTCGCCGGTGAGGAGATGCAGGTCGACTACGGCGAGGGCGCGCTCACGCGGATTCCGGGTTCGGACCGGTACCGCCGGCCGCGGCTGTTCGTGGCGACGCTGCGCTATTCGCGGCGCAGCTTCCGTTGTGTGGTGTGGCGCTCTAGCCAGCAGGTCTGGGCGCAGCTGCACGAACAGGCCTGGAGGTACTTCGGCGGCAGCTGCCGGTATGTGGTCCTGGACAACCTCAAGGAGGGCGTACTCAAACCGGATCTGTACGAACCTGAATTGAACCCGGTCTACGCAGCGACTTTGAAGCACTACGGCGTGGTCGCCGATCCGGCGCGGGTACGTGACCCAAACCGTAAAGGGGCTGTGGAGAACGCCATTGGCCACACGCAGGCCACGGCGCTGAAGGGTCGACGCTTCGTATAAGTCCGAGAATCCCCGTTCTTCCTAAATGCGATCTGACGCGGCAATCTTCCGAGAGATCAGCAATGAGGGGAGTGATTGATGGAAGGGATGGGATTGGAGTCAGCAAAGGCGACTGGAACGGGCGCAGTCCGTCGTCGCGTGGATCCACGCACGGGCAAACAAGTGTTGATTCTGGGTGAATCGTTCTGGCGAGACCATGAGGCCAGGCGCAAGTTAGCCGGTACTTCGCTGGTTGACTACTGCGCGGCGAACCAACTGGCGGTATCGACATTCCGGCGCTGGGTGGCGCGATTCGAAGGACGCTTGGCGCCAGGGCCACGCCGAGCTTCAGGGCGGGATGAGCCCAAGGGGCAAAGTGCCGCCTTCCTGTCGATGCCGATACGGGCTGCAGCGCCGACGGTTCAATCATCAGCGGACCCAACCCGTGTGTCGCCGATCGAAATCGATGCGGCTGGGGTGACGGTTCGCCTGTACGATGAGGCAGCCCGCCATGTGATCGAATCGTTGCTGTCACGACTGAGGGGATCGGCATGATTCTGTCGTCGGCGATTCGCGCCTATATCTGCGTGGAGCCGGTCGACATGAGGAAATCGATCGACGGACTGGCTGCGTTGGTAGGTCCGATGCTTGGCCATGACCCGTTCTCGGGCCAGGTGTTCGTGTTCCTGGGCAAGCGGCGCAACAAGGTGAAGTGCCTGCTGTGGGATCGCACCGGTTTCTGGTGTTTGTACAAGCGCATCGAACGCGGTCGGCTGCCCGATCCACGAACCCTCGCGCGCGAGGGTCTGGCAATGGGTGAGCTCAGTGCATGGCTCGAGGGCATCGACACCACGCGGGCACGAACGCTGGAGTCGGTGAGGGCAAGACTCGCGGCGTAAGTGTTCTGGAACGCGCAATGCATGATGCCGAATCGGTGACGATTTGAATCGAAAAAGTCTCCTCGATTCACATGACCATCGTCGTGTCTCGAACTATCATTGCGCATGTCCTTCGCCCTACCCGATCGCGCCGCCTTGCCAGCCGATGCCGAGCTGCTCAAGGATCTGGTCCTGCACACGATGCAGCGCGCCAACGTCGCCGCGCAGGATGCTGTCGAACACATCAGGCGGCTCGAATTGCAGTTGGCGATTCTGCGTCGCAAGGTCTTCGGTGTGCGCTCCGAGCAGCTTGTCGGCCAGGCCGATCTGTTCGATGCGACGGTGACGCTGTCGATTGCGCCGCAGGACACGATACCCGTCACCTACGAACGCAAGCGCCGGGGCCGTCCGGCGTTGCCGGCCGATTTGCCGCGCGAGCGCATCGAGTACGCACTGGATGAGGCCGAGCGGGCGCAGTTCGCCTGGGTCGAGCCGATCGGCCACCAGATCAGCGAGACGCTGGAGTTCACGCCCGCGCGCCTGGTCATCATCGAGCACGCGCGCATCAAATACCGGTGCGCGTACGCCGACGGTCAGCGCACGATCCGAACCGCGCAGGCCTATCCGTCGCCGCTGCCCAAGTCCAACGCCGGGCCCGGGCTGCTGGCCCAGGTGCTGATCTCCAAGTACGCCGACGGCATGCCGCTGGCGCGCCAGGAGCGCCTGTTCGCTCGCCACGGCGCCAGGCTCTCGCGCAAGACGCTGTGCGATTGGGTGCTGGCGGCGTGCGAGTTGCTGGGTGCCTTGCGGGGGCCGCTGTACCAACACATCCTTGGCGCCCCGGTCATCTTCGGGGACGACACGACGCTGCGCCTCATCGCCGAAGGACTCGCCCGTGATCGATGCGTGACCGCACGGCTGTGGGGTTATGTGAGCGCGGGCGCCGTGTGCGATGAGCACGGTAACTGGCAGCCCTACCCGAAGGCGGTGCTCTACGAATTCACCCGCGATCGGCGTGGCGAACATCCGCAGCGCATCCTGGAGCACTACCGCGGTTACCTGCAGGCCGATGACTATGCCGGGTATCACGCGCTGTTCAAATCCGGGCGCGTGCTTCACGCGGCCTGCTGGGCGCACGCGAGGCGCCCGTTCTTCGAGCTCGATCGGGCCAGCCCCGCCGGCACGGGTCCGCCGGGGCTGGCCCGGCAAGCGCTGGATTGGATCGGTGCGCTGTACAAGATCGAGCGTGAAATCCGGGAATGCTCCCCCGACATCCGTGAGGCCCAACGGCGCGAACGCACGCGACCCTTGCTCAAGGCGTTCGGTCGCTGGCTGTACGCGATTCTGCCCGATCTGCTGCCCCGGGGGCCGTTGGCCCAGGCGGTGCGCTACATCCTGTCGAACTGGCGGGCGTTGAACCGGTTCAGCCGGGTGGGCATTCTGGAGCCGGACTCCAATCTGGTGGAGCGCTGCATGCGCCCGGTCGCTGTCGGAAGAAAGGCGTGGCTGTACGCCGGTGCCGAGCGGGGCGGACACGCAGCGGCCACCGCGTTCAGTTTGATCGAGTCGTGCAAGCTCGTTGGCATCGAACCCTACGCCTACCTCAAGGATGTCCTGGCGCGTATCGGCGGACATCGCCAGGACCGGCTTGCCGAGTTGCTGCCGTTCAATTGGACGCCGCTGTCGGCCGGCCACCCCTGAACAGCCATGGGGCGCGCGAGCAACCGGAAGGCGAAGAGGATGGGCGTGGCGCCTTGGATCAGCACGAAGATCTCGGCCACGCTGGTCGACTTCGGTGAACCGCTGCTCAAACAGCTGCCGCCCGAGGCGTCGCTCGAACTGCGACATGGCCTTGTCAACTTGATCGTGACCCAGTGGAATGCGCATGTCATGGCTGCCGCCTGGGGCCAGCCGCAACACCTGGCTCAGCTGCGCGACACGCTCCAAACCGCGGTCGCGTCCGGGCAGTTGGATCCGCAGGCATTGGAAGCCTTCCACACGCTGAGCGCACGCCGCCAACTCGCGCGCTTCGTCGATGACCCGCGTGCCATCGGTCACTGGGAGGTGCGCGACACCGGGCCGGGCGAGTGGAACATCCGATGCGATGCGCGAATGCCGCCACAAGGCGTGGTGCCGCCGCCGGAATGAGCCGCTGAGTGTGACGAGCGCACCGAGGTCACGCCTGCTGGCGAGTTCGCTCACGCTCCGGATTGATCGCTTCGATCGCATGGCGCGAGACTACTGCGCATCGACGCCGATCGGAAGACGGGGATTCCCGGACTCTTACGACGCTTCGAGTCGCTCGAGGAACAGAACGTCTTCCTTGCGCACTGGGAGGCGCGGTGGGCGGCATCGCGCATCCACGGCAGCGCGCGCCGGCAGGTGCAGGTCATGTTCGAGGAAGAGCGGCCGCATCTGCAGCCGCTGCCCCTGCTGGGCATGCAGTACTTCGTGGAGGCGCAGCGAACCGTCTGCGACGACAGCTGCGTGCGCGTGGAGCACAGCAGCTACGCGGCACGCCCGGCACCGATCGGCTCGAAGGTGATGGTGCGCGTCTTCGAGCATCGGATCGAGATTCGCGACCTGCAGTCGCAGGTGCTGCTGCGCACCCATGCGCGCGCCGAGCGACCCGGCACGGTGGTACTGCCCGATGCCGAGCGCGTGTTCAATCCGTCGCGCGAGACGCGCCGCATCCTGGGTCAGGCCAAGGCGATCGGGGCCGATACCGAGCAGCTGTGCAACCTGCTGTTCGCCATCGAGGGCCGGGTCGGCCAGCGCAAGCTCTGGGGCATCGTCGGTCTGGCCGATCGGTACCCGCGTCGCCTGGTCAACAGCGCCTGTGCGCGGGCGCTCGCCGAGGGTATCCACAGCTACCAGCACGTCAAGGCCGTGACCGAGAAGCTCGTGGCCGACGCGCTGGCCGCGATCGATCACGAGGACCCCACTGCCCCCACCCAGGGCCAGCTGGCCCTGACCCAGGAACACCCGCTGATTCGCAGCGCAGACGACTACGCCGAACTGTTCGCACGCGGCGCCGCTCAACTCACCACCCCCATCGCCTCACCGTCCACGGAGATCTCGCATGACCATCACTGAAATCGAACGCGCCCTGCGCGAGTTGCGCCTGTCCGGCATCGCCGCCACTCTGAGCACTCGCGTGCTGCAGGCTCAGGCCAATCAGCAGCCCTTCCTGGAGACCTTCGCCTCGATGCTGCAGGATGAACTGGACCGGCGTCGTTCTCGCCTGACCGAGCGGCGCTTTAAGCACTCGCGCCTGGACGAGCGGCTCACCCTCAACGACTTCGACTGGCGATTCAATCCGAAGCTGCCGCGCCAGGCATGCTTCGAGCTCCACACGCTCAAGTTCATTGGCGAGGGCGCCAACGCGCTGCTCATCGGCAAACCGGGCACCGGGAAGAGCCACGTCGCCAAGGCAATCGCCTACCAGGCCACGCTCCAAGGCTTCGACGTGCGCTACGTCGAGGCCGACACCGAGTTCGCCCGGTACTCGCTGGGCAGTGAATCCGAGCAGGCTGCCCTGATGCGCAGCTTCGTCGAATCCGACCTCGTTGTACTGGACGACCTGTTCCTGGCGCGACGCATCAGCGAGGCCAGCGCCGAGTTGCTGCAGACCGTCGTTCACCAACGCTACAAGCGGCGGCGAAGCATCGTGGTCACTTCGAACCGAGTCGTTCAAGACTGGGGCAAGTACCTGGGCGACGCAACCATGGCCACCACGATCCTGGACCGCCTCATGCACCGCGCCGCAATGCTCGAGTTCGAAGGGAAAAGCTACCGGCTGAAAGAGGCCGCATCGCGCATCGCCCAAACCGCTGCTGACGCGGCATAATCGCCCCGTCCTGCTGGGGGAGTTTGGGTGGCCACAGGTGGGGGAGTTTGAAGTGGCCATCGGGGGCGTCGCGGTCGGTATCCATACGAATCCTCATGGAACACCGGATCAAGCAGCGGTTGAAGCCGCTGCTTGACAACCATCTGTGCAATTCTGTCCGCCACAGTGGGCACGCCGAGCGGGCGAGTCGTGCCATCATCCTTTGGTATCTCAACGCGTTTGACCGGTGGTGCAAGGTAGCTCCCCGAGGACATCCGATTCCAGATCCGATACAGGTTCTTGCTTAGATCCCGATCGAACATGTCTATCGTCATGCCGTCGATACCGGGTGCACCTCGACGGGCCTTCACGCGCTTATACGCCTCCCAAACCTCTCTCTTGGATATTGCGAACGATTTTGCTTCAACTGCCGACATCATCCCCTCGCGGGTTGTATTGACAGCGAAGCTGGACGACGACGCCCCTTCGGTCCAGTTCCATTACAGAACCTTCATACCTACTACAAGCGTCTCCGCCCCTGTGCCTCGCATCGGTACTCTGGCCCTCGCAGTGTCTTCCGCTTGGACGTCTCCCTTGGCATCGAGGCGACAGGTTCCCTCGTTCCTTATCGAAGCCTGAATCAGAGTCACGCCGCCTTTATGCCGGACGCCAATCGGGTGCTCGGCAGGCTTGCCCCGATCTTCATCCCGGGCCAACCACCTGGGCCCGGTTTCGACGTCATTTGTATACGTTTCGACATCACTTCGACGGTTCACTTTCGTTCGTCTCTCTGACTCGCACCTAACGCGATCATTGCCGCGCCCTTAGCTGCAACGCTCACCACCAAGGCTCTTTACCTCAGCAGCTTGCAGTGGTTTGAAGCCCGCTCCTGCAAGCCGGCTCCGAGGGGCCCACCCTCATCTTCGATAAAGTTACGCACGATTGCCATGACTACGGCGGTCGTGCTCGAGGCACACGATGATCAGCATATTTGGCCACCAGCACCTGGGAAAGCAATCCGGCTGTCGGAATGCCCTTGTCAATGACATGGGCCGGCACCGGGGCCTGCATCAGCGTCAGGCAATTGGCGCAGGCCCATTTGCCGCGGATATGACGCTCCACGGTAAACACGCCGGGCGTGTAATCGAGCTTCTCGCTGATGTCCTCGCCGATGCGCTTGAGCTGACAGCCGCATCCGCAGGTCGTGCTATCGGGTTCGTGGCGAACCTCCACGCGGGGCAATTCGGCAGGCAAGGCGGCACGCTTGGGTTGGCCCTTCGGAGGCTCCTTACCCTGACGGTGATTGAGCGCCTTGAGCTCCAACGCGATCGCTTCGAGATCGGCCTCGATCGTCTCGTCGAAGAGCAACTTCTGCTCGCCATGCAGCAGTTCGCTGCGCCGGCCGAAGCGCCAGTTCTTGATGATCGCCATCTCATGGATGAGCTGATCGATGCGCAGCTGTTTGCTGCGATTGTCGTGATCCAATTGCTGGACACGGTCGATCAGCGAAGCGGCCAATTCGCGCAATTGATGCGCGTTCATGTCGGCCAATTGAGCGTGCGACTCCATGGCAGGCATGATGCCATAGCGAACGCATTCGACGAGAGTATCAGGCCACTCTGATCGCTGCCCATGCGCCGATTCGATCCCACGGCAATCCGATCATCAATGCCTGAACCTGTTCGGGTGTCAACGACAGCCTCGGCCCGGAAGCAGCGTTCGCCCAGGTGAAGTGACCCCTATGCAGACGACGGGCGCATAGCCAGATTCCCAGTCCATCATGCACCAGCACCTTGATCCGGTTCGCTCGTCGGTTGGCGAAGATGTACGCGTGATGCGCTTGCGCCTGACCGAAGACTTTAACCACCCGCGCCAGCGCGGTATCGGTTCCAGCGCGCATGTCCAGCGGCTCCACGGCGAGCCAGGCTTGATCGACGCGTTTCACCGAAGGACCTCGTTCAGCCAGGCAGCGCATTGACCGGCAGATGACTGGGGCCACGCGATGCTGATCGTCGTACCGCTGCGCTCAATTGAGATCTGGATTGGCGCTTCCGATGGTCGCGCCACGTTGGGTAGCGCGACGAACTCCAATGATGCCGGAGGCGGCTGATCCGCCGTGATTGCAGCAGGCCCGAACGAGTCTGTCGACCGTTGTGATTCCTTCACCCACTTGCGCAGCATATTGGCATTCAGGCCGTTGGCCAGTGCGATGGCTGCCACCGAAACACCAGGTTGGTGGCACGCCGCAATGATTGACGCCTTGAACGCGGCGCTGTGACGACGCCGGCTGCGACGCGAGGCCGTATTGACTTGAGTAGTGTCCATGTGTCCGCCTAAGTTAAGCGGACGCTAGGATCCATCGCAACGATTCGTCATTCAAGATGACATGGCCGGTCGGTTACCCTAGACATTGCCCATAAGTTGCTGTGCCGAGTCATGGGAGCTGGAAGGTACGGCGGCCAGGCAAGGTTCAGAGTCGCGGATGCTGCAAAGGAGGCACGCTCTTTTGAGGAGGCCTGCTCTTTCTTGAACTATGAAAGCCTGCCGACAGGCCCCTCTCCGGCAAGTCCGGACGATGAGCCAGATGACGACGAAGTCGGTAGCTAGACCGTTGAACTATCGTCGTTTAGGTTCACCGGAGCCGAATTGGTCCAGAATGCCGGGGATCAGCGCTGCTTCTAGCGCATCAGGAATGCGCGGATCTAGAACGATGCACTCCTGCTCGAGCCAAAGGCCGCGCGCAGCAAGCGCACGAACCGGCGTCGGGGCAAAGTCGAGATCGAGGTCCTGGGGCCATGTGGTTTGGAGTCCGCGAACGTCCACAAGCTCGAACCAGAACTCGGGAAGAAACCACTTCAGATTCGGTGCCCGCTTGCGTAGATGCAGCATGATTCGCACCCCGTTCGGATCCAGGTCACCGAAGTGCACGACGGGGACGCCTTCGATACGATCGAGCAAGTGACCGACGGTAGCTGTGTCCCAACCCGGTACGTGGGCCAACAGCCAGTCCGGTGGTGGGCATAAGTCACGCCATGCACCCAGGTTCTCAACGAGGAGCACGGCGCGAATCGCGCCCTCAAAGGCGAGGCCGTCGAGCAAAGCCCGCTCGGGTATCGAGACCTCACCTAGCACCGTCGCGATTTCGCTGAGGTTTAGTGTTCCATTTGCCGTTCGAGCCGAAAGCCCTGCCGGTGGTCGCAACCTGATGGCGCCATCATGCGAGGTGTCTGTCCCGCCGAGCGCACTCCTTCTTGTTTCCGTGATCGATGCCTTGGAGTTCGGTGCAGTAAGCGACGCGGCCGTGCGCCGATTGATTCGATCGGGCAGGTCCGGTAGAGAAGCGGCGCGTTCCATATCGAGCAGCCGACCGTAGCCGTCGGGTGTTGGCGGCAGCCCCGCCGCCACAAGGTCCGCGAGTACGTCGCGCCACGCCGGCCAGACCCGGTCGATCAAGCCCGCAAGCTCCGTCCTGCGCTCCTCGACCACGCCGATCTCGTCACGGCGACCCGTGGCCCGTGTCCAAGAAAGCTCAGCAAGGGCGTCGTACGCCTCCAACTGAGTCCGTCGGCGCTTGAGGCTGCCACGTGAGAGCAGTTCCAATAATGCCAGGCGTGCGCTGTCGTTTTGCCAGATCACGCCTCGGCCCTCGTTCTTCGCCCGCTGACGAGCACCTCTTCGCGCCCGTCTGCATCGACGCGCCGTACCAGGCGATAGGTGGTGTTACCTTCCGCTCTGGCGACCTCTGGCGCGGCGATGAGCAGCTGTAGGTCGAGTGTCTGGCACAGGTCGAAGAGAACGCCGAGGTTGTCGTGTGAAAGGCGGTTGGCCTCGTCCAGAAACAAAAAGCGGAGCGAACCGTGTGCTCGCTTCCCGCGCAGTAAATTCGCATCTCGTTCCCACTCGGTGAGCACTACCATCATCAAGGCAGCGCCAACGCCAATCGCCTCGCCGGTGGAGAGACGGGTCGGATTTGCAACCTCCCAGTCAGAGCCTGCGGTACGGCGGACCTCCACCTGCAGGTGGACGTATTCACGATAATCCAGCAAGCGCTGACCACCCGAGCGCCCGCCACCGTAGCGCCGAAAGATCTCGTCCAGGGCTTCCTCGATGGGGAGGTTTTCCTGAAACAGAAGTCCCTGCACAGCACCTTCGCGCAGCGCTCGAAGCACCTGCTCCATGCGCTCTACCGACTGAACCTTCACCCGGATCCCTTCGATGCTGCCGAAGCTGACGTCCCCCAGGTTCTGGTTGAGGCGGCTGACCTGGCCGCGTGCCTTGCGGATTTGAACGTCAATGCCGCGGGCAACGTCCTCGCTGGCGCCACGCAGATCGTCCTCCTGTCGCCCAAGTCGCTCTTCGAGCCCGGTCAGTTGATCGCACAATCGCAGCAGCGCTTCTCGCGGGTCGTCCACTTCTGCCACCTGCGCCGGCAGCCGGCGGCGTAACCAATCGCGCACCGCCAGCCAGAGCTCAAGGTAGACGTCGGCAAACCTGACCTCGGCTCCCGCAGCGTCCTTGTCAAACTTCTCAAGCAGATCCTGCGCCCCGTGCGTCACGCGTAGCCGCTCCACGAGCACTGCCCTCTGCTTGTGTGCCTCCTGCACGAGATTGACGTGCCCGCGGATCTCGCTGACTTCGCTGGTACTCGCGGTTACGACGCTGGCGAGCAGATTCCGCTCCGCTACAGCCGCTCTCAGGCGCTCCCAGCGATCAAGCGCGGGCTCAGCTTCGCGGCGCTCGGCGGCGAACTTCTCTTCCGCCTCGCCGTGCTCACGTACCGCCTGCACCTGCTCGGCCTCGCGACGCCCCTGGGTGGTCTTGAGGACATCAAGCTCCGTAGCAAGCGTGGTCGCCTCCTCCTTCAGTCGGTGCAGCTCGTCACGCGCCGTCGCGACTGCGGCTTCGGTAGGATCGGGAATCTCCATCTCCTTGAAGCGCCGCTCCGCAGCCCGAAGTTGCTCGACGGCGGCTCGGCGGCGACCATCGGCGTCCTGCCATTTGGCTGTGGCGCCTTCGAACTCCTCGTCGGCAGCTTCGACCGCTGCGTCCGCCTCGGTAAGCGCCTCTTCCGCCCGGCGCAGCTGTTCCTCGAGTGCCGGAACGAGCGATCGGTTCGCTTCGAGCTGCGCTGGTGCGTCGTCCCAGCCCAGTGCCTCCGAGTTGCCCGCAACGAACTCCATGGCCTCGATTGCGGCATCCAACCGGTCGCGCTCATCCGAGAGGTGACTCAGCTCGGTTTCGAGAATCGCGACCTCCGCCTCCGAAAGCGGCGTTCGCCGCAGCGTGTCGAGATTGTCTTCGACCACCCGGGAAGCTTCGCAGCAACGCTGAATCTCAGCCTGTGCAGCATGAGCGGCATCGTGGTCCCGCTCGAGGTCGTCTCGCCGTTGCGCGTGGTCTGGCGGATCGAGCAACACAGCTGAACCGAGCAGACCGCGTAGCGCCTCAATACGTGGCGCAACCTGGCGGGCCGCCTCCTGAAATCGGGTCACCGCACCGCGGTGCTTCACTTGTTGCTCTTGGACCTCGGAGAGCTGACGACCAATCGCTGCTAGCTCCGGTGCCGGGTCGCCGGCCAGCCACACGACCTGACCTGCAAGCAGTGCTTCGCCATCCTCCACCAAGCGCTCAAGCCGGCGTCGTTCCGTCCGTGTGCTCTCGGTCTGAGCATCCAGCGCATCAGCCTCAGCACGCAGCTCGGCCGCACGCTTTTCGCGCGCCTTCCGACCGAGGCGAGGACGAGTCGGGATCCGCGTGACGCGGATGGCCCGCTGCTCCGAAACGACGACATCGGTCAGTCCCTCGCTCTCGCGGGCCGCGCCCGCGCCGAGTCGTGCAGCGTCCTCGTCGCGGCTTACGAGCCACACATCAGAGAGCGAGTCCGGGCGGTCATGGACTTGCTTGGCGGCTGTTGCGGGGTCATCCACGACAAGCGCCTGCACCAGTGGCCCCAGCCTCGCCTCCACCACGGCGGCATCTTCAACAGACGCGTCCTCGAATGCGCCGGCGAGGAGTTCCGCACCCAGAGCGTCCTTGAGTCGCAGCAGCTCCGCATCGAACGGCCCACCGGCGGCCAGGAGCTCCCGAGCCGCTGACTGGAGACTCTCCCGTCTCTCGACAAGCTCGGACTCACTCGCCTTCACCCGGGTGAGCTGCTGCACCACCATCTCGCGCGCGGCTTTAAGCTCCTGTAGCGAAGTCATCTGACACCCGAGTTCGTCCGCCAGACGCTGGACGCGCGTCGCGAGGTCGCGCCAGATCGGTTCGCGATCACCGAGCTCTTTTTGTCGCGTGCGCGCCGCGTCCAGCGTTCGCTGGCACTCAGTCAAATCCGCCTGGGCGTCGCGGGCTTGCTCGAGGCACCGCTCGCGCTCCTGCTCCGCCTGTTCGAGATGCTCCGTGATCTCGATGCGGGCCGATCGCTGCCCCGAAAGGGAAAGGTTCAATTTTTGTGCCTGCTCCCCGGCCTCAGCCTGGCGGGTGGCGAGCTTGCGGGCCTCGGCGAGTTCGGCGGCGATCGCGCTCAGCCGCTCGGCCAGTGCCTCCAGATCCCGATACCGGCGAAGTTGTTGGCGGGCGGTCCCGTGGGCGGCGCCCGGTTCAACCGGCGCATCTGCCATCAGTTCCAGTGCCTCGAGCGCGGCCCGGTGATCTCGTCTGTGCTCATCGGCATCAGCGAGCCGCTGCCTTGCAGCGCGACGCGAGCGATCCACCTGTTCCAACTGAGCCCTGCTCTCCGCCACACGGCCAGCGATGGCTCCGATGGCGAGCTCGTCTTCTTGGAGTAGCCGCTCTGCCTCGCCCTTCCGACGGAGCACCTGCCTGTAGGCACCGGCGCGGCGGTGGAGTTCGTCGAGTCCGCGCTGGAGGTCTGCGAGGCCCGCGCCGGCGCGCTTGTGATCGTCCCGGCAGCGGTGCAGCGTTGCCCGGCACTGGTTTCGGTTCTCCTCTCGAGCTTTGCGTTGACCCTCGACAATCCGTGTATCGGCCTCGGCCGAAGACAGCTCTTCGCGGCGTTGCGTCACTTCCACGGCCGCCTGCACAGCCCGCTGAAGACGCCAGAGCCAATCCTCGGCAGCGTTGACCTCCGCCGCGAGAAGCTTCCTGGCGAGCACCCTTCTTGCCGAGTTGATCGCGAACGCGGGCGAGTTGCTCCTCGGCCTCCGCAAGCCGCTCCTGTGCTTTGCGTTGTGCTTCCTCTGCTTCGGACAAACGGCGTCGGAGTTCATCGGCGCGCTCGCGGGTCGCATGAAAGGCCGCGGCGAACATCGTCTGCCCGGCCTCGAAGACCCCGCCGATCTCACGTTCGAGCCGCTGCGCCTCCTGGACCTCAGTGCGCGTGCGTCTGCATGCATCGAGGTTGGCCTTCATGCGCTGCAACGTGTCGGCCAGCCCGGTCTCTTCCTTCAACAAGAACGACCGCAACTCGGATGTCAGCGCCCGCGAGATACCGCCCGTCATGCTGGTACGCAGCATCTCGTTGAGCTTGTTGCGCTCTTCGTCCGTTGCGAGTCGCAGCGGTGTCACACCGTGATCGAAAAGCGCAGCAAAGTAGTCGCGCGCGGTGCCAAAGATCTGCACGCGCCCACCGAAGCGCGCGGCGTTCTCGCGCAGCTCATTGAGCTCTGGAACCACTTCGTGTTCACCCTGAGAGAGCAAGAGAACGTCTTGCAGGCGAACATCCACGTCGAGACCCGAGATGATGAAAGGCGTTGGCTCGACGGATGGCTCGCCCTTCCGTTCCAGGTGCACGCCGGCAATGAGGCGCTGACCCGATTCGAGGGCGAATTCGATCGCTGAGTAGGCAGGCCGGCCAGGCTCACCCAGGCGTCCCCAGATGCCTTTGTCACCGCCCGTCGCGCCCGTCTCTCCAAGATTAGTGAAACGCAGCCGGGACATGTCCGGGAGGAGCACGACGTAGGCGGCGATCATCACCGTTGTCTTGCCGGCGCCATTGGCGCCCTCGAGGGCTGTCACATGCCGGTCGATGAGATAGCGCTCGTAGAAGACGCCCTTCCAGTTGACGAGCACGAGGGTCTGGGCGCGAGTACGGCTCATACGCCTGCCTCCTCCTCGTCGTCCTCGGCGCTATGACCGTCGCTGCCGTCGTTCTCGTCCTCTTCGTCAGAGTCGTCTTTCTCGACGGCTTCGCCGAGGGTGATCTCACCGCTACGGACCAGCCGTTCCAGCGCGGCTTGTCGGTCGCTCAGGTCACGGACCGGCTCGGCGAATCGCATCAATGCGGGACGCAGGCGCAGCATCGCGTCGTCGCCCGAATCGATGAACCCTAGGTCCGTAAGGCGCCGAAGGGCCTCGGCGACCTTGGTGCGGACGGTCTCGGCGGCTATCCGTTCGTCGAACTTCCTGCGCCGTGGATTGAGGGTACGAACCAACGTCTCCGTCCCCAATAACCCCGAGAGCCTCTGCAGAAGCGTCTCGCGCTGGACCATGCCCCCATGCTGCAGGGTGGCGGGGTCCAGGTACATCAGCGCGAGGGTCTGGCCGACGAGCATCTCACCAGCGGTCAGTTGGCGACGGCCGAGTCGATCCCCCGAGGGCAGGAGGTAGAAGTACCCGTCCGCCCGCTGCATCAGCTCACAGCCGAACCGCCGATAGAAGGGCTCGAGGTGGTCGAGGGCATCGACGAGATAGTCATATGCGGTGCCGTCGTCGCGCCCGACGTGCCGACCGCGGCGAAGGGCGAGGTCCACCTCGGGAAAGTGCTCGTCGCTGATGGCCTCCTCGAGGGACTGAAAGCTGGAGGTGGTCACCGTAGCTCTCCCTCCCTCGGCAGTTCCCAATCTTCTACTTCCAGGCGTGGAGCAACGGTACGCCACGGACGTTCGTAGGCGCTACGTGTCCGCGTGACGCGGGCGAGCAGGTCGGCCACACGGCCTGTGACGGCGTAGTGCAGATGAACGGGGAACTTGGGTAATACCCACTCGGTCACCTCGGCCAGGGATCGAGCACCTGCGGCCAGCGCACCTTCCACCAATGTCTCGATGTTCAGGCCTGCATCTTCGGGATCGACAAGATCAGGCGAGGCCTCCCGGTCCGTACGTGGCCTCATGACAGCTGGCCGCTCAACCCGTGATTCAAGCGGACGGAGCAGCCGGATCGAGGGTGCTGCCGCCACGAGCAAATGGAACGGTGTCGACGGCCAGCTCGCGACTTGGTCGCGCAGCCGCTGACTCAATGCTCGGTCCGGATCGAGACGTACGACATCGCGAAGATAGCGATGCACGTATTGGTAATAGTCCGACCACGCGCGCTGCCGGGCGCCGCCCCAGGCCGCTATGCGATCGACATGCTCGATGACGCGTTGCACAGCCTCTTCGGACTCGGCCTGCTCCGCCTCCGAAGCCAAGGCCTGAATCTCTTGCAGCAACGCGACGAAGTGATGGGTGTCGCGGAGCAGGACCTCGTTGAGTTCTCGCAGGGTATTGGTGGTCGTGTCGAGCAGCGATTGGCATCGCTCGACGGCACCGAACCAATCCGCCTGCAGAAGTTTGGCGATCTCTGCCTGCACCTCTTCCTGTTGCGAATCGAGCCCGCGCTGCCGGCGCTCAATGCCGCCAACAAGATCGCCAACGGTTATCCGCAACGGAGCCACCACTCGCTCCTGCCAGGCATCCTCGGTGTCAGCGTGCTTGGCTGCTGCAAGGATCTCGGCGAGCTGAGCCCGAAGCGTGCCCGTGAGCAGGGTCAAGCTCTCGCGTGTGAGTGCTTCATCGGCGAGGAAGTACTCGACGACTGCGGCCGCCAGTCGCGTCAGCGTGTACTCACCCGATCGAACGATGCCCGCGCCATCCACTCGGGCCAGCATGCGCTGGTCGCGGAGTCGTTGTATGGCGTGGGTCGCTCGCTTGCGTGGACGCTCTGCACCCGGATCTACCACGTCGCATACCTGCTCGAACATGTCGATCAGCACGTCTTCTTCGAACGACGCGAGCGATGCCCGGTCGGCCCGCAGGTACAGGCCGGCAAGAAAACACAGGTCGAGCGTTTTCAGATCGAGATTGATCCGGTCTCGTGCGAGTGCAGCAATGAGGCGGCTCGGGTCCGATGGCATCAATCGCTCCTGCCGAGCTTCGCTGCGGCGATGGCGTGAGGCATGAGGAATCGGGCAACACCGTCGATCACCTCATCCAGGCTGCCGGGGCGAAGCGCCACGTTCTCCAGAAAGGCATTCCACTGACGCTGCTTCTGCTCATCCTCGGCGAAGGCCAGGGTAAGGGCATCCGGTCGGTCGACCGGGACCTCGGTCTCGCGCCGTTCGAAGGTCGCGGCGATTGCGCGTGCCAGTCGGTCGTCGTCGAACGGAAACGATTGGCTGAGGAGCCAAATGTCATAGAAGTCCTTCATCCGGCTGTTCGCGCGCCCAAGCGCCACCATTGCCTGGAATTTCTCGGCAATCACCGTTTCGCGGGCATACGCGCGCAGGCGAGGTGCGGGAAGGTCCAGCATGCACGGGTAGTCGATGACCTCGACACCCGGCTCCAACGCGTCTCCGAATGCGACGTCGACTGTTACAGCGATACGGGCACCACTGATCGATGCGGTCGTGCGCAGCCGCAGTCCGCCGTACTCGAGTTCCTCCCGGATCTGGTCGACACGTACCACGTTCGAATCGAATTCGACGCCATCCTCGACGTCTATCGCGAGAATCTCCTGGAATGCTGCGACCATCGCCTCCGGGCTTGGATCGCCGAACCCCAACAGGTCGAGATCACGCGTAGCCCGGTGTGGGTCCGTAAACCAGCTCGTCAGCAGCATCGCGCCCTTGAGCACGAATCGGTCCGAGAAGGCCGACGTGCTGAGACGGTAAAGCAGGCGTTCCAACGCATAGCGGGTGAGTATCAGCTCGAAACTCTGTCCCGTTTCCCGGGACAGATTCTGCAGTCGCGCCCGCACGGAGGCGCCGACGTTTCTGATCTCCCTAGGCATTGGCGGTCAGTGCCTCGAGATACGGCCGCACGACAGTGGACACCCCGCCGTTCTCGGCTTGGCGAGCGATTTCGGCGGGAGTCGCCTTGCGTTGCCTCAGCGCCTCCTGGAGCCCCTCGATCGCGACGGACAGGCCCACTTTGCCGCGATGTCGGAAGCAATCTGCCACCGTCCTGGCCACGCCGAAGACTTTCACCGACACGCCTTCTATTACGTGGGTCTCGATGCCCTCCCTCAGCAGGCTGTCTGTGAAACGCACAATTCGGATGCCCGTACCGCTGCGCTGCGGCGCCCAGTCCTTGGGTCCGACCGCCATCCAGACTTTTGGCGGTAGCTGGTCGGTCAGGCCATGGAATGCCAGCGCCGAGACGAGACATACGATGCCCTTGGGCACCCGCTTCGCGGCCTCCGCCAGGCTGTGATTGGGGTCCAGGTCGGCATCTGGCAGCTGATAGACGCCCCGCGATAGGCGGATGACTTCGCCGGCCCGCTCCATGCGACTCATGGTCGCCGCGGTCACGCCGGCCTCGCGCAGCTCGAGCAGGCGCATGATTCCTTGCTTCTTCAGCAGGTTTTGTGCGAGCTCACGCTGCGTTCGGGGCTTTGCCATTGATACAAATACTCGATGTGTAGACCCTAGATACCGAGGATTTGTATCATCTATCCGCGCGGCGTGCCACCTTAACGAGCGCTGGCGGGCGGATCTGGGGTCAGTCGAGCATCGTGACAGAGGAACAAGACACAACGCAGGTGCCGGCGTCGCTGAGTGACAGCAGCGAGGGCCCGGTCAGTCGAGAAGCGCTATACGAGATGGTCTGGTCCGAGCCCATGCTCCGGGTGGCGGCCCGGTTCGGCGTCTCGTCCAGCTACATGGCCCGCGTCTGCACGCTGCTCAACGTACCCCGGCCGGAGAGCGGCTATTGGGCGAAGCTGGCGGTCGGCAAAGCGCCGAAGCAACCGCCGCTCCCCGAACCGCGTCCGGGCGACCCGCTCGAGTGGACGCGGGACGGAGCCCTACCGAAGCGGGCCCGGTCCCTCCCGAAGCCGCCCGACCAGCGACCACGAGGGAAGCGCACGGTAAAGCGGCAGCTTCCGGATCGGCATCCACTGGTCAGCGGAGCCAAGCCGCTCTTCGAGGCAGGTCGTCTCTCCTGGCGCGGCAAATACCTCAAGCCGGCCAAAAAACTGCTCGTCGACCTGGCAGTCACCCAGACCGGGTTGGACAAGGCTATCGCCTTTGCGAACGAACTTTTCCTGGCCTTCGAGGCCAGGGACCATCGCGTGGTCATCGCGCCAAATTCCGAGCGATTCCATCGCGCGGATGTCGACGAGCGGGAGAACCCTGGGAAAGGTCACCACCATAACAGTCTGCGGTCACCGATGCGCTGCACGGTGGTCTACATCGGCACCGTGGCAATCGGCCTCACCGTCATCGAGATGTCAGAGGCCGCCGAGGCCCGGTACGTGAATGGCGAATACGTTCGCCTGGCCGATTTCGTCCCTAAGCGGCGCAGCCGGTACGCGCAGGACTATGGCTGGACGAGCACCCACGACTTCCCGACTGGGCGCCTCTGCCTCCAGGCCTACTCGCCGTACCCGCGGGCTAATTGGACCCAGCAATGGCGAGAGACCCCGTCCCGGGACCTTTTGGGCCGGATCTCGGCCATTGTTCGGGAGCTGGAGAAGGCCACGGTCGAAATCGCGCGACTCGTCGAGGAAGGAGAGCGCCAGGCGGAGATCGAACGCCAGCGTTGGCAGGCTCAGCGCGAACAGTGGCGCCGCGAAGAGGAGGCGCGGCGGGCTGCCAACGCCCTGAAGGACAGCAAAGAGGAGCTGCTCCAGGTCATCGATGCCTGGGCGGAGGCGAAGCGACTCGATGCGTTCTTCGCCGACGCCGAGCGCCGCGCGCAGGATTTACCTGACGAGCAACGGGAGCGCACAATAGAGCGGCTTCGACGGGCGCGCGCCTTGACCGGCAGCACCGATGCGCTGGAGCGATTCGACGCATGGCGAGCGCCTGAAGAGCGTTAGAATCTGCCGGAATCTGGCCCAAAAGCCAAGCGAAGCGACTTGGGGGTATCTATGGGGGCATTTCTGGCGTTTAGCAGCGCAACTGATTGATTTATAAGGTGATGTGATTGTCGCCGCCTCCACCATACACAAGGGCTCGGATAATCTCCGGGCCCTTTTTTCTTGCCTGAAATTCCCGCGCCACGAGGGGTTCCGGCCATTTGTGCTGCGGGTGGCCATCAGCCGATACGTCCGAAATCGGCCACTTTCTCGGCCAGAGCCGTCTCTGTTCTCCGTTTGGCCTGCGGGTAGGCGCAGATGCGGTTCTTGAGAAATCAATAACTTGCGCGCGGCGGTTCATCGTCAACCAAGGCCACCGGTTGAGGCATCGAACGCGATTCACGCGGTGGCAAACCTTCCCATCTTGCTCCATCATGATCCGTCAAGATGAATCATGATGGAGATGGCCATGACGAAGGCTGTCCGCGAAAAGTTTTCCTCCCAAGCCGCGCCCGATGTGCTGGCGGCGCTGCGCCAGATCGCAGAAAGCCAAGGCCGCCAGTTCCAGGCGGTGCTCGACGACGCCCTGCGCGACTACATCGACCGGCAGCAGAAGGAGCGCACCCGCCGCCACGTGACGGCCTCTTTCGCATCCAGTTTGGATGAGTTCGACAGCCTCTACCGCGAACTGGCCAAGTAATCCGTGGCTCACGAGTACCTGACCGTGGCCGATGTGCTGGGCATGCACAGGGTGCTGATGCAGCGTTACGGCGGCGCGTCGGGCGTGCGCGACGCGGGGCGCTGGAGGCCGCACTGTTTCGCCCTCAGACCGGCTATTACGATGACATCGTGGCTGAGGCTGCTGCCCTGTTGGAAAGCCTCGCCATCAACCACCCGTTTGTGGACGGAAACAAGCGCATCGCCTTTGCGGCGGCCGTCGTGTTCCTGCGCATCAATGGCTCGCGCTTGCAGCGTGCGCCGATGCAGATTCATGCCGAAATGATGCAGATGTTCGACTCGGGCACCGTTGATATCGCCCATATCGATCCCTGGCTGCGGTCTTTCCCCGTCGCCGCAGAGTGATGCTATGAACGAGACAACACCCAACGCACAGGCTCAGGCTGCGATAGCAGAAGCACGGGCGATGGCGAGGAATCGGAACAGATGACCCCATGACAACGCTGTTCACCATAGAAGCCAAGCTCAGTGTTCGCTGATCACTTCGCAGCCGTCTCCGCAATCAGCACATCGGCCGGGATGCCCAGGCTCTTGTGCAGCCTGCGGATCATAGCCAGCGTCAGCGGGCGCTTGCGGCTCAGGACTTCTTAGACGCGGTTGCTTTTGCCGATGATCGGCTCAAGATCTTTGATGGACAGACCGCTCTGATCCATCCGGAATTTGATGGCTTCCACCGGATCGGGCGCGGTGATGGGTACGTGCTTGGCCTCGTAGGCTTGCACCAGCGTGGCCAGGATGTCCAGGCGATCCCCCTCTGGTGTACCCAGATCAGGGTCGGACTCCATCAAGGCCGAAATCTCTTTGAACGTGGCCTTGTAGTCTGCTTCGGTGTGGATAGGGCGGATGTTCATGATGTCCTCCGTGGCCGCTCAGGCCATTTCAACTGTTTCGGCGTCCACTGCGTCGTACTCTTTGTGGGTGCCGACAAACTTCACGTAGACGATCTGCAACTTGTACGCAATGGCCACGATCAGCCGGTAGTCATTACCTTTGATGTTGAAGACCACGCGACGGTTTTTCAACACGCTGGCGCTGCGGTACTGCAAAGCCTGCTTTAACGCTGGCGTCTTGAATTAAAGAATACTTTAATACACAGGGGTCACATTAAAGACAGCTTTACCATGAAGCGGACTACGAGCACATACGCCATCTCGACTACGCTGGGCGAAGCGGTTCAGGCCTTCGTTCCACATCCGCTGCCGCCCGCCAATCCTCCCCTGGCTCCCGAAGCATTTGCCGACCTGAATCATCAGGCCGAGCTGGCGCTCGCCCGCCTGTCCGGGGTGTCGGGGCTGGTGCCGTCGGTGGACTGGCTGCTGTACAGCGCGATCCGCAGGGAGGCCCTGCTCACCTCGCAAATCGAAGGCACCCAGGCGACGTTGACCGACCTGTTCGACGTGGAAGCAGGTTTCGCCGTCGGCAACACGGACGATGTCGAGGAAGTCACCAACTATCTGCGCGCCTTCCGGCTGGTACAGGACAATCTGCGCGATCCCAATGGGCTACCCATCAGCGTGCGCCTGCTGTACGAGGCCCACTGTGTCCTGCTGGACGGGGTGCGTGGTGCGGGCAAGCAGCCCGGCGAACTGCGCCGTTCCCAGAACTGGATCGGCGGCACCCGTCCGGGCAACGCCGCTTTCGTGCCGCCGCCGGCCGACCGGGTGGCAGATCTGCTGGGCGATCTGGAGCAATTCATTCACGATGAGGCAAGCGCGCTGCCGCCGCTGGTCAGGGTTGCGCTGGCGCACGCCCAATTCGACACCATCCACCCCTTCCTCGACGGCAATGGCCGTATCGGCCGCCTGCTGATTGCCGCCCTCCTGGAACACCGGGGTTTGTTGCCCGAGCCGCTGATGTACCTGAGCGGCTACCTGAAGCAGCATCAGGCCGAGTACTACCGGCGCCTGTCGATCATCTGCACCGAGGGCGACTGGGAGTCCTGGGTCACGTTCTTCCTCGAAGGCGTGGCGACGGCCGCCGGTGACGCCGAACGCAGCATCATCGCCATCGCCAGCTTGATTGCAGCGGATCGGCGCCGCCTGCTCGACGCTCCCAAGGCTGGCCCCGCCAGCTACCGGCTGTTCGAACTGCTGCCCATGATGCCGCGCTTCACCATCGAACGGGTGCGGCAAACACTGGAAACCACCTTTCCGACCGCCCCTGCCGCCGTCAAGGTACTGGAAGACCTGGGCATCGTGACGGAGACGACCGGACAGAAGAAGAATCGCAGCTACAGCTACCAGCGCTACATCGAGCTGCTGTCGCGGTGATGGCGAGGGAATTCGCACCCATTGCCGCACACGATTTCCCTCCTCATGGACCGCGAGACCTTGCTGGCCCATCGCCCACACTGGGGTGAGGAACCCGAGCCTGCGCACCACGACTTGTCGCGTCTCACGCCTGCAGAAGCGGCCGTCTATGACGACCTCAGATTCGATCGGATCCAGGCGAGGATGCGGCTCGAGCAGGAACGGGTGGGCTTTGGCTGGTTGAGCGCGCGGCTACTTGGCCATTGTTGAGCCTGTCTCAACACACGTCGGGGCTCGCCTGGACCACTGGTCGCCTGCTGTTGCACCCTCGCATCATTCCAGCGGATTTCCCGATTCGTCGATTAATTTTACAGTTTGGTCTGCTGCTGAAGCGCGCCAGAGCGTGATCTGTCCGACAACCCGCCGCAGGCATCACGGGGGTCGCCGGTCGGCACCGCCGATCTCTCCCTTCCCGACCCTTCATGACGCGACAGCGTCACAGGAGCATAAAACATGACCCTACGAGTGTTACGCCCGGCTATTGTCCTCGCGGTGGCGTCATTGGCCTTTGTTCTCGCCTCGTGTGGCGACGACCAACGGTCCGCCAGCCCGCCGCAGACGGGTAGCAACATCGCCCTCAAGGCCGATCCGATCGCCGGCAATGTCACCCCCCAGACCATCGTTGGCGTGTTCGAGGCCAGCCAGGACAGCCTGGTCTTCGAGGATGAGTTCGACGCCAACACCGGCTTTCAGGATTCACCGGCTGTTGATGATCGATGGTGTACCCGACTGCCCTGGGGTGGCGGCGCGAGTCTGACGGGTTCGGTTACCGGACGCGACGCGTGTTCCTACTGGGAGGGTCTTGACTACCTGGCCCGAAACAATGAACTGCAGCGTTACTCGGAAGGCAGTGTGCTGGGTACGCCCCTGCATGATCTGCGTGCCGACATTCCGGGTGCCGCATCAGTGCTGCGCCTGAATGCCGTCAAGGTTCAGAATTCGACCCGACGGAACAGTATGACGCATGCGGCCGGCATGATTCGTAGTGCAGTCGTATTCAAGCCCGATGCGAATACCGATTACCTGGTCAGCGCGCGCCTGCGGATTCCGCACAACCCCGGAACCTGGCCCACGTTCTGGCTGGTGCCCAGTACCTATGAGAGTCGGCAACGTTCGGCCACACCGCCCGAACTGGACATCATCGAGCCCTACAACAATCTGGCCTACGCGGGCAGCAACTGCTTCGACAGCGCGGGCAATGCGGTCACCGATCCGAATGCCACCGGACCGGTCTTCATGCACGGACACAGCAACACCTCGTCGCCTGTTGAGATCAACTGCGCGGAACGTCAGGACTGGCTGGAGTCCCGGCTGTTGTGGACCAATGATCATGCCTGCTTCATGTACAACCAGACCACCGACCCCAGAGATCCCACGCTGGCTGGTTTTGGAAATCTCGCGGTGGTCAATGCCAGCGATGTGGGCTTGACGCTGGAGGGTAATCCGTCACTGGTCTGCCAGCCCTACAACTGGAACAGCAACTCAGCAACGATCATCTTCAATCTGGCCGTGGGCGGCAATATGGGTGGTGATGCCTCGTCACTGGGCAATGCCTACTTCGACGTGGACTGGGTGCGGGTTCATCGCAAATGCCGGCCCGGCTTCCGCGCACCGGATGCCGTCACTGATGCCGGCGCGGGCTTTGCTGGTGTGACCGCGGATGGATCGACGCAGGAGCGCATCAACAACTGCGTGGCTGACACGGGCACCGGTGGCAATCATCCGCCCACGGTTAGCTCGCCAGGCAATCAATCGTCGGCCATCGGTGCCAGCGTCTCATTGCCGATCATCGCGACCGATGCCGACAGCGATCCCTTGATCTTCGCTGCCACAGGACTGCCGGCCGGCCTGATCATCGATCCGGCGACAGGCGAGATCAGTGGCACGGTGAGCGGCCCGGATGGCGACTTTGCCGTGACCGTCTCCGCGTCGGACGGACAGTCTCAGGGCACGGCCTCGTTCAACTGGACGATCGGCAATGGTGGCGGCGGTATCGTCTATTGCTACGGCAAGTCGAACAAGCCGGCCGGCTGCACACCGCGCTGATCGTGACGGTGGCCAGCGTCTTGCGGTTGCAGGCGCTGGTGCCGACCGCTGTTTGAAACGTGCACGGCGCGCCGATTGTAAGGACCCGTCGGCGCGCCTAGACTAGTCATCATGCGTACCCGAAAGATTGAATTCACCGGCCATGCCGGTGACCTGCTCGCCGCGCGTCTTGACGAACCCGACGGCGCCACCCTGGCCACCGCGTTGTTCGCGCATTGTTTCACCTGTTCAAAGGACATCCCGGCGGCGCGCCGGATCGCATCGCGGCTGGCCTCACAAGGCATTGCGGTACTGCGTTTCGATTTCACCGGCCTGGGGCATTCCGGTGGTGAATTCGCCAACACGCATTTCAGCTCCAACGTCGAAGACCTCGTGCTCGCAGCCTCGCATCTGGCGACGCTGGGGCTCGCCCCTGCCTTGCTGATCGGCCATTCGCTGGGTGGCGCGGCGGTGCTCAAGGCAGCTGAACGCGTGGCGTCGGCACGCGCGATCGTCACGATCGGCGCCCCATCCGACCCGGCTCACGTCACCCACCATTTCGCCGATCGGATGTCGAGCATCGAAGCCGATGGCGAGGCCGAGGTTGACCTGGCCGGGCGCCCCTTTCGCATCCGCAAGGCATTCCTCGACGACATTCGCAGCACCGAACTCCTGCCGGCCGTCGGTCGCTTGCGCCGTGCCTTGCTGATCATGCACTCGCCGGTCGACAAGACGGTCGATGTGTCGAACGCGGCCGAGATCTTCATGGCGGCCAGACATCCAAAGAGCTTCGTCACGCTCGATGATGCCGATCACCTCATGAGCAATGAGGCTGATGCCGGCTATGCGGCAGGCGTGCTGGCCGCCTGGGCGATGCGCTATCTCGATCTGCCGACACCCGAGCCGCACCTCGATACACCGGAAGGTGTCGTGCGTACCGCGGAAGCCGATCCCGCCGGGTTCAGACAGGACGTGACGGTCGGTGCGCGTCACCATCTGCTCGCTGACGAACCGGCGAGCGTTGGCGGGACAGACACCGGGCTCACGCCGTATCAATTTCTGTCGGCCGGGCTCGGGGCCTGCACGAGCATGACGATCCGGATGGTTGCCCGTCGTCGGGGCTGGCCGCTCGAGCATGTGTCGGTCGATATCACGCATGACAAGGTGCACGCGGCGGATTGCCATGGTTGCGAGGCCCAGCATCCGCCTGCCCCGGGCAGCGCGCCGGATGCAAAGGCGCCGCGGATCGATGAATTCCGGCGCATGATCCGGCTCGACGGACCATTGACCGACGAGCAACATCGCGCCTTGATCGACATCGCCGATCGTTGCCCCGTGCATCGAACGCTCGAAGCGGGTGCCCGGGTTGTCACGCAGGCTGTGGACCGCCTCGTCGAGCCGGCAGCCGACGCGTCCTGACCCGCCAGATTCGGCAAAACACGAACCGACGGGCCAGGCCAAACTACATGCCCGGGTTCGGGTAGCGGACCTGAATGGCCTCGATGGCCGCCAGTGCCGTGTTGTCGAGCACGAACTGCGCCCCGGCGATGTTCTCTTCAAGCTGCGTCAGGTCGGTCGCACCGATGATGGTCGAGCCCATGAACCAGCGGCTGCGCACATAGCCCAGCGCGAGCTGGACGAGGGTGAGATCGAGCTGCCTGGCGAGCGCGGCGTAGGCCTCGATGGCCTCGCCCACCATCGGCGTGAGGAAGCGCGCACCCAGGGTATCGAACAGGGTGAATCGGGCACCCGCCGGCTTCTGTCCGCCCAGATATTTGCCGGTGAGCTGGCCACCGGCGAGCGGGCTGTAGGCAAGCACGCTCATCTGCTCACGAAACAACACCTCCGCCAGATCAAAATCGGCATTGCGCGACACCAGGCTGTAGCTGTTCTGCAGCGTGACCGGTCCTGGCAGCCCGAGGCGGCGCGCCGTGGCATGAAAGGCGCTGACGCCCCAGGCGGTTTCGTTCGACAGGCCGTAGTGGCGGATGCGTCCGGCGTCGATCATCGCGGCCATGCCTTCAATCTGTTCCTCGATCGACGGACCGTCACGTTCCTTGGACGGATCAAATGCAGCGGCGCCAAAGGCCGGCACATTCCGCTGGGGCCAGTGAATCTGGTACAGGTCGATGCAATCGATCTTGAGGCGCTCCAGACTCAGCGACACACCCTCGGCAATTGCCTCGCGGGTGATATCGGTGCGCCCGCCGCGAATCCAGTCCCGCCGGCCAGGGCCGGCGATCTTGGTGGCGATGACCAGATTGCCGCGCGGCCGGGCGGCCGGGCGGCCAGCCAATTGCCGATGAAGCGCTCGGTGCGACCCTGGGTTTCAGCGCGCGGCGGCACCGGATACATTTCGGCCGTATCGATGAAGTTGATGCCGTGAGCGATCGCGCAGTCGAGTTGTTCATGGGCCTGCGACTCATTGTTCTGCTGCCCCCAGGTCATGGTGCCCAGGCAGACTTCGCTGACGGTCAGCCCGGTGCCGGGCAGGGTGCGGGTTTTCATGGGTGGCTCTTCGAATCGGGGATGTTGATACTGACAGGATTGCGGCTGACCTGAATGGCTGTGCGGTCAACACCGTCGGCGACCAGCGCAGCAGCGCCACGCGACAGCTGAACCGCTGCCTCACGACCGATCCGCTCGATAATATCGCCTGCCGCCTCGATCGCATGGATCAGCCCGGCCGCCTCACCGAACCAGACCCCGGTGTGCTCGGGGTCGCCGGCGGTGAACGCCTCACGATAGCGCGGACCCTGCTCGGCAATATCCCGTTCGAGCTCCTGTTCCCGCCCATGCCAGCGGTCGGTAAAGGCATTGCGCCGGATGCGCGCGGTAAAACCTCGCGGCCAGGCAATCTGCCGGGCAATATCGGCCACCGTGGTGCGTAGGGTTCCGTCGCCATCGGTTTGCACTATCGCTTCGTGGTGTGCGGGTGCGACCAGCGCCTCGCGCGCCGCCCAGAGCCGCGTGCCCAGCAAGACGCCGTCGGCGCCCAGCATGAGCGCGGCAGCCAGACCGCGACCGTCTGCTATGCCGCCGGCCGCGAGCAACATCGTATCGGGTGCATGCCCGGCCAGATAGTCTGCCGCCTCCGGCACGAAGCTCAGCGTGCCGCGCAAGGCCCCGTGGCCACCCGCCTCGGCGCCCTGCGCAATCACCACGTCCGCGCCCACCTCGACCGCATCCATTACATGGGCCATGTCCTGACATTGGCAGATGAGCAGCGAGCCGGCGGCGCGAATCTCGTCAACGAAGGGACGAGGATCACCGAAGGACAACATCACGGCAGCTGGTTTGTGCCTGAGCACGTCGGTCAACAGTGACGCGGATTTGCGCAGCGACCAAGTGATGAAGCCAACGCCCACCCGCTCGCCCCGGGCCGCATCGAATTGTTCATCGAGCCAGGCCGGATCACCATAACCCCCGCCGATCAGGCCCAGGCCACCGGCGCGACTCACGGCGGCGGCGAGCGATCCGCCACCCGCAAATGCCATCGGTGCGGAAACGATCGGATGACGCAGATAGAGCGCGCGGGTCAGGCGGGTGTCGAGTGCCGGTCTGGACTCATGCGCCATGGACTGTTCCCTGTTTCCTGCCCATCGACCCTTCACCGATGAATTCGGTTGGCATCATCTCGCCCCTATAATCGTCACGCGCCAGCAGATTTCGACCTGTCGGCACAACCCGACATTATGGAGGCAGCGGCGGTCGCGATGAATCCACCCCGGGCGCTGGTTCTCGACTTCGGTGGCGTGATCAGCCGCACGTTGTTCGAGACGCATGATCGAACCGAGTCGGCGTTGGGCCTGGCGCCGGGCACCCTGACCTGGCGCGGCCCATTTGATCCGGGCACTGACCCGCTCTGGTGCGACATGCAGGCCGGACATCTGAGCGAACGCGACTATTGGCTCGCCCGGGCGCTCGAGGTCGGCCGTCTCGTCGGTGAACACTGGAGCAGCATGCAACAATTCGTGCAGCGCGCGCGTGGTGCCGATGGCCAGGCCGTGATCCGGCCCGAGGCAATTGCCGCGGTTGGCGCGGCCAAGGCCGCCGGTTGCCAACTGGCCATCCTGTCCAATGAGCTCGATCTGTTCTATGGCGAATCGTTCCGCCGGCAACTGCCGCTGCTCGCGTCATTCGATGTGGTGATCGACGCATCGCATACGCAGATTCTCAAGCCCGATCCGCGCGCCTATGAGGCCTGTACGGCAGCGCTGGGTCTGCCGGCAGCGGCCTGCGTGTTCGTTGACGACCAGCCGCGCAACGTGGCCGGTGCTGCGCGCGCCGGTTGGCACACCATCGACTTCGATGTGAAGCAGCCGGCGCAATCCTATCGGCACGCGCTCGAGCTGCTGGGCGTGACGGTGCCGCCGACTCTGCAGGCAGGATCTGCCCCAACGGCATAATCCCCCGAGGCGCTGTCCGGACAATGGACAGCGCCTGCCACCCGACATCCGCAGCATGCCGGCATCGATCAACCCACCAAGGAAACACCATGCCCATTCAAAGCCGCTATCTGTTCTTCGCTTCCATGGATGTCGATCCGGCCCATGAAGCGGTGTTCAATGAACTGTATGACCGCGAGCACATTCCCTTTCTGCTCGGCGTGCCGGGCGTGCTGTCGGTCACCCGCTGCCAGGGTGAACCCTTCCAGATGGCGCTGGGCGGAGAAACCAAATCGATGCCCGCACCCTCGCCCGTCTATACCGCCATCTACGAGATCGACGATCCTAAGGTTGTGAGTTCGCCCGAGTGGACGGCTGCCGTCGAAAAGGGTCGCTGGCCGGGTGAAGTGCGGCCGCACACGCGCAATCGGGCGCACGGCATGTTCCGCGTGCTCTGAACGCCGGCCGACCCGTGCAGTCCCATTGTCGATGAAGGCCGAAGGGCCCACGCTCGGCCAGATCCCCAGGGGCATCTGGGTGCTGGGATTCGTGAGCATGCTGATGGATATCTCCTCCGAGATGATCCACAGCCTGCTGCCCTTGTTCATGGTCACGGTCCTGGGCGCGAGCGCGATCACCGTCGGCATCGTCGAAGGACTGGCTGAATCGACCGCGCTGATCGTCAAGGTTTTCTCGGGCGCGCTGAGCGACTACCTGGGCAGACGCAAAGGCCTGGCAGTGCTGGGCTATGCGCTGGGGGCCCTGGCCAAACCCTTGTTTGCCATCGCGCCGACCGCCGGACTGGTGCTGACGGCACGCCTGCTCGATCGCGTGGGCAAGGGGGTGCGCGGCGCGCCACGCGATGCGCTGGTCGCCGATCTTGCGCCCGCCCATCTGCGCGGCGCCGCCTTCGGCCTGCGCCAGTCGCTGGACACATTGGGCGCCTTTCTCGGACCACTGATCGCCGTGGCGCTGATGATGCTCTGGGCCGACGACTTCCGGGCGGTGTTCTGGGTCGCGGTGATTCCAGGCGTGCTGGCCGTGCTGCTGTTGGCGCTGGGCCTGCGCGAATCTCCACGGCTGGCCGCAAAAGGCCGCATCAATCCGATCCGCTGGCACAACCTGAAGCGGCTGCACCCGGCCTACTGGTGGGTCGTGGGCATCGGCGCGGTGTTCACGCTGGCCCGGTTCAGCGAAGCCTTCCTGGTCCTGCGGGCCCAGCAAAGCGGCATGGCACTTGCACTCATCCCATTGGTACTCGTGGCGATGAACCTCGTGTATGCACTCGCCGCTTATCCTTTCGGCCGGCTCTCCGACCGGATCAGTAAAACCGGCATGCTCGCGGCCGGTCTGCTGGTGCTGATCGCCGCCGACCTGGTGCTGGCCAGCAGCACCCGCTGGCCGGTGCTTATGCTTGGCGTGATGCTCTGGGGCGTTCACATGGGCATGACCCAGGGATTGTTGGCCAGCCTGGTTGCCGATCGCGCACCCGCTGATCTGCGCGGCACCGCATTCGGTTTGTTCAATCTGGTCAGTGGTGTGGCCATGCTGCTGGCCAGCGTGCTGGCCGGCGTACTCTGGGACAGCCTGGGTGCATCATCCACCTTTTACGCGGGGGCCGGATTCTGCGTGCTCGGTCTGCTGGCCCTGTGGCTGAGCCCGGCCCGGTGGGCATCCACTCCTGTTCCGACGCAATCCTGAACCGAGCACTGCCGCCATGCCTGTTCCGACCCTCATCACCGACGATGTCGCCCACGCCATACAACTGGCGCTGACGCCGGTTTTCCTGTTGACTGGCATCGCCGGCATCCTGAATGTGATGACCGGGCGGCTCGCACGCATCATCGATCGTGGACGACAGCTGACCGAAGGGTCCCGGAACGAGGCCAGTGTGCTCCCACCCTTGATCACGATCGAGTTGCTCAGCCTGGAGCGACGTCGCAACGTGGCCAGTGCGGCCATCACCGCCTGCACGCTCTCCGCCCTGCTCGTCTGCCTGGTAACAGTGGCCTTGTTCGTCGAAGCCCTGGTCGTGATCGAACTGAAGTGGCTGATCGGGCTGCTGTTCACCGCCGCATCATTGGCGCTGGTGGCCGGTCTGGCATTCTTTCTGCGCGAGGTTCACCTGGCCACCAAAACGGTGCGCATTCCGATATCGAGCGGCGGCCAGGCCAAACCGTAGGCGATCGCGCAAGCCGATGCGGTTTTAGCGGCCCGGCGCCCCAGCCGGGTCGGGCTGGCACTCCACCACCGACCCCCATGGATCAACCGTTGGTCGGAGTGGATGTGCGGCAGCGGCCGCAAGGCTTTACCGTGTGCCCAGATCCGGTCCGTCCAGGAGCCGGCGCAGTGATGCGCCCAGGCCACCAGACGCTCGAGCAGGTACACCATGCATTCAAGCACGTCGAATCGAACAAACCATCGCGGGCGAGAGCGTGGCTTCACGCTCATCGAGATCATGGTGGTGGTGGCAATCGTGTCGATCCTCGGCGCAATCGCGCTGCCGTCCTATGGTGGCTATGTCATGCGCGCCAAGATCGCGTCGGCCACCGCCTTGCTCAAGGAGGCGCGTCAGCGTCTCGAGAACCGGTATGCCGATGAACGCAGCTATGCGGCGGCCGACGGCAGCTGCCTGATCACCGGTTTCCTGGATTCGGACAGTCAATTCACTCTGGCCTGCACGACGGCGTCCGCTGGCCAGCAGTATACGTTCACCGCCACCGGCAGTGCCGGCATGGCCGGCTTCAAGTATGCAATCAACGAGGCCGGCGTGGAGCAGACGCTCGCACTGCCCACCGGCTGGTCGACGGCCACGTTGCCGTTGAACCGGTTCGTGATGCGCAAGGAATGACCGGTGAGCCAGCGCTCCTGCAGTGGATTCACCCTGGTCGAACTGATGGTCGCGATGGGCGTGTCGGCGATCCTGATCGGAACCGCTGTTCCTGCCTTCCAGGGCCTGATCGCCAAGCGTCAGGTCGAGAGCGCGGCGCAGGCCTTTGTCGGTGCCCTCAACGAAGCACGGGCGGCCGCCGTCGCCCGCAACCGGAACATCGAGATCATCTTCACGACGGCAGACCCGGTGCCATCGTCCGTGATCACGGCCAGCGCGACCGGCACGGCCACCGCCACGAGCTGGCTGGTGCGCGAACGCTCACCCGACAGCGCCGATGCATTCGTTGCCGGATTCGATTTGGATGAGCAGATACCCAGGGTGGCGATGAGCACCACGCCAAGCGCCGTGGGTTTCACGCCGCTTGGTCGGGCGGTCGATTTTTCAACCGGTTCACGCTTGCCGCTGGCCGACGATATGGTGGTGAAATTTGTCCACACGGGATCATCGCGAAAATTTTGCGCCTTTCTGAATACCGGCGGATCGGTGGGCGTGTGCGATCCGATGGCCAACTCGGGCAGCCATATCGCCTGCGCACCGCGCATCGCGGCGGACGAATGCTGATGAAACCCCGCGCCCCACTACCCGTCATGCGTACCTCCCTGCGTACCTCTTTGCCCCGCAGCCAGGGCGGTAGTGCATTGCTCGAGTCCCTGATCGGCATGGTGGTCTTCATGGTCGGTATGCTCGGGATGATTGCCGCGCAGACCAGCGGCAACCGGGTGGTCATGGATGCACAGTTCCGGGTCGAGGCCGCCGCGGCAGCCGACGATCTGATCGCCCGGATCAAGACCACCGCGCCGGCGCTGCGCAAAACGGCGTTCCAGACCGATGGCACCGGATTCGTCAGCTGGAAGGCGGACCGCCTGACCCGAGGTGGTCGCGGCCTGCCGGGCGCGGATGCCCTGGTGAGCTTCGATGCAGTGGGCGGGGATGCGCGCACCGTGCGTATCGAAGTGACCTGGCAGCCTCCCGGCGATCGTTCACGCAATACGGATGGGACCTGGGCGAGCCAGGCAATCACGCATCGTCACGTCACGGTCGCGGCCATCTATGAATGAGACCCGCATCACATCGCAGGACCATAGCGCCGGATTTCGCCAGCATGGCGTGTCAGTCATTGAACTGATGATCGGCATGACCATGGGCCTATTGATCTCGATCGCTCTGGTCAAGAGCTTCTCGGGCAGTGAAGTATTCAATCGCGCCGTGACCGGCCGGGCAGATGCCCAACAGGCCGGTGCCCTGTCGAGCTGGCGGCTGACCCGTGAATTGCGATTGGCGGGCTCGGGCCTGGGCCAGGGGCCACAGTTGTGGGGCTGTCCTCTGGTGGTGACTAAGAACGACACAGCCCTGTTGCCGCGAGCCAGCCTCTGGCCCGCGCCGTTTGCGACTCTGCCCCAGGCCCTGCGCATGGTGCCGATCGCAGTCAAGAGCAGTGTCGGATTCAACGGCTCGGACCTGATCGTGATGATGGCAGGAACACCGGGGGCCAACGTGGTGCCGACCCCGGTCAACATCGTGTCGGCTACCCAGATCGACCTGAATACGACCACCGGCTTCGAAGCAGGCGACCTGCTGTTGGTCAATGACGCCTCGGCCGCCGGCTCTTGCTATGTGGGGCAGATCGACGACACCTTTACACCCTCGGCCACCGGCCTGGCTGCGCCCTCGCAAATCGCCACGAGCAATTCGGGCGCGCCGTTCAATGGACCCAGCGGATTCACGGACATTCAGACCGAGGCACCCAATGGTGACTTCGCTCTGGTCAATCTGGGCAGCACACCGTTGATGCAGATGATCGGTCTGGACGAGAAAAATCAATTGATGGTGCTCGATCCGCTGCAGATCTACACCGGATCGACGCCGCTGGCCGTGGCGCAGAACGTGGTCCAGCTCAAGGCCTTGTATGGCGTTGACGATGGCAGCAATGGCGGAACTCTCAACGACAACATCATCGATGACTGGGTCACGCCTACTGGCGTCTGGAGCTTCTCCAATATGACCCTGCTCGGTGGGCCGGCGCTTCGGGTCAAGGCGGTACGCATCGCCATGCTGGTTCGATCAACTGTTGCGTCGGGCAATCCAGGGGCCACCTCCAGAACATTGTTTGACGATCTGCCCAGTGCTCTGCAGGTGACCGAGACGATCAGCACGTCGAACAGTCGCTATTCATACGAAGTATTCGACATCACGATTCCGCTACCCAATCAGGTCGCGGCCCTGTGTTCACAACATCGTCGCGCCGCCGGCGTCCCGTCCTCAACTGGTTGCACCTGAGACCATGACCCGCCAATCCCAACTCGGCGCGGTATTGCCGATCGCCCTGATTCTGAGCGTGGTGATGGCCTTGTCGGCCATTTCCTTCGTGAAGATGGTCGACTCTTCGTCGATGGTCGCTCGCAATGCGTCGTTTCAGCGCGATGCGCTCAATCGCAATGACGTGGCGATCAATGCCGCGATCCGCGAATTCGAGAACAATGCGGCCGCCCATTTCCGCATGCTCGAGAATACCGATACCACCACCCTGGGCGTGGGCAGCGGTGTCGCCTATTCGGCCGTGGCCCTGCCAGCCGATGGCAATGGCGTACCCACCGTGCTCAAGGACATCAACACCTTCGACACGGACTACGCATCCGAACTGGCCTCGACCCGTCTGGATACCGGTGAAGGCATGACCACCCGCGTCGTGGTCGACCGGATGTGTTCGCTGGAGCAGGCGGCCGAGCCCGAGCATTGTTCGGTGGCCACGCTGTACGCACGCGACAACTGCTCACGCTGCTCGAACGTGTCCTCGCCGCTGGTTCCCGTGTTCCGCGTGACCGCACGCACGACCGGGCCGCGTCGCACCGAATCGTATTCCCAGGCGCTTGTCTCTCTGCCGATCGAATGATTGAGGTTAACGCCATGATTCCCCATCGAATCCGCTTGTCGGTCAATCGGCCTGCCCTGAGGCGACTCGTATTGGGCGCTGCCTTGATCTGGGCTGCCGGCCCACTCCAGGCCAAGCTGGCCGATCAACCGATCAGCGCCATCGGCTTTCAACCCGCCAACGTGCTGTTGTCTCTGTCAGTGGAATGGCCGACCGGCAATGTCCAGGCCTACAATGACGAAGTCAATGGCACGGGCTGCATCGGCCGCATCAATTCGCGCAGCGTCTGCTACTTCGAGCCGGCCGAGCGTGCCGCCCGGATCAATGCCGCCAATGCCGCGAACCCGGCCTACACGCCGGTGCTGAGCATGCCCTATCTGGGCTATTTTGATCCCTATCAGTGTTATGAGTACCAGGATTTGGCCGATACGGTCAATGATCACTTCAAGCCGACCCGCTATGCGGACGGCTTCGATATGACCCGGCGCCATGATTCCCAGCCCGCCGGCTCGACGGCACGCTGCCCGGGCAGCGGGGAATGGAGTGGCAATTTCCTGAACTGGGCGACAATGCAGACCATCGACATCTTCCGATGGACGATGACGGGAGGCGATCGTCAGGCGGACGACGTGGACTTCACAGTTCTGGAAAAAGCCAGGCATGACGGACAGGGTGGAACCGCCCAGTTTCCGATCAAGCATGTCGGTCTCGAGTTCTCCAACGGCCTGGGCACCGTGCCAATGGTCCTGCCCTCGGACGTGGCCGGAGTCGCCACCGATACCGCCGAGCTGTTCATCGAGATCAGCGGTCGAAACACGATGATGCGGGTCAGTTCGAGCGCGGACTTGTCCAACCCCGTCGACTACTACGTGCGGGCACGAGTCTGCGACTCGGCCCATCCCGAGACGGTCACGACGTGCGCGATCTATGGTGAGTCGCCCAATCTGTCCCACAAGCCCATCGGGCTGATTCAGGAGAACGCTGACGTTGTCCGGTTCGGTGCCTTCGGCTATCTGCTCGACAACAGCAATCTGCGCGACGGCGGCGTGATGCGCGCCCGCATGAAATTCGTCGGTCCGACCCGACCGGTGCTCGATACCGAGACCTCGGTGGCCAACGACGCAGCCGAATGGCTGGATGCGGATGGTCGGTTTGTCGCCAACCCGGATCCCGTCGATGCGGCGGCGACCGCCGGCGTCACGCAGAGTGGCGTAATCCGCTATCTGAACCGTTTCGGTCGGCTCAATGGCTACAAGTCGATTGATCCGGTCAGCGAGCTCTATTACGAGGGCCTGCGCTATTTCAAGAATATCGGCCCCACGCCCGAATACTCCACGCTCACCGGCAATGCCGCGGCGCAAGCCAAAATGATCGACGGCTTTCCGATCATCACGGACTGGGATGATCCGATCGAGCCACCACCGGGTTTTTCAGCCGCCACAGAATGGTGTCCGAAAAACTTCGTGATCGGCATTTCCGACACCAATACCCATAAGGACAAGCGACTGCCGGGCAATACCAGCGTCGTCAATGAATCGGCGGCTGAGCCCAGCAATCCGGATGGCAGCCTGAATGTCTCGACCCTGCTCAACGAGATCGTCGCGGCCGAACTGGCCAATGAAGGCGTAGCCTTGCTCCGTTCGAACGGCCAGCCGCTCACGCCGGGTGAAGCCAACTGCTGCAACGGGTCGGCCTATCTTGCCTCGCTCGCCTACTATGCCCATACCCGCGACATCCGTCCCGACGACGCGACGAAGATTCACACCAAGGGCAAGCAGACACTGCGCACCTTCTACATCGATGTGCGCGAGGCCGGCAGTTGGGGCACCGGAGTCAGCCGGACCGCGCCGCAACGACGCACCCAGCTCTGGCTGGCCGCCAAGTTCGGCGGCTTCGATGATCGCGACAAGGATGGTCAATTGACCGCCGCCGACGCGACGGCCGACCTCAATGGTGACGGCGTCATCGACGTGCTCGATGCCTGGGATCAGGACGGCGACGATCTGCCCGATACCTACTTCGAAGCTTCCTCGGCCGAGGCCATGGTGAACGGCCTGCGCACGGCCTTCGCCGCCATCCGCCTCGAAATCGCGACCAACGCGGCCGTCGGCGTGGCTGGATCCAAGAGTCAGTTGCAGACCGATACGGGCCTGTATCAGAGCAACTACGATCCCACCTATTGGTCGGGCGACATCGAAGCCTATGAATATCAGGGCATCAACGACAGCACCGGGGATGTGAACATCACGCCAGTTTGGAGTGCTGCAGAACGCATCGCTGCACAGAACTGGAACGGCCAGCGGCGTATTGTCACGATGGAGCGTGATGCCAAGGTCAGAGCAGCAGACGCGCCCGCGCCCGAGGCCATTGCGTTTCGCTGGGCCCAGCTCACCGCCTGGCAAAAGACACAGCTTGAAGAACAAGCGGTGCTGCAATACCTGCGAGGACGGCAGGACGACGCACGTTTCCGGGTCCGGCTGCGTTCTGGCGGTGAAGGCCAGCCGCAGGTGCCGGCCGTGCTGGGCGACGTGGTCGATTCATCGCCACGCTATGTGGGCGCACCGTCCTCGCGGCTGAGCGATCTCTACAACCCCGGCTATGCCGACTTCATCATCGACAAGAAGGACCGCATCCCGATGATTTACGTGGGTGCCAATGACGGCATGCTGCATGCCATCGATGGCCGGGTCGATCACAGTGACGGTGGCAAGGAAATCTGGGCCTATGTGCCCAGCGCCTTGTTCGCCGGCATCACGGCACCGGAGGTCGACGGACTGCTCGCCCTGAGCAAACGCAACTACCTGCATCGCTATTATGTGAATGCCACGCCCACCATTGGCGATGTGGACTTCAAGAACACCAGCACCGACACCAGCGGGGGGGATTGGCGCACCCTACTGGTCGGTGGCCTGGGCAAGGGTGGACGAGCCTTCTACGCGCTCGACGTGACCGATGGCGCATCGGTGAACAATGAGGTTGAAGCGGCCGGCAACGTGCTCTGGGAGTTCGAAGATCCCGACATGGGTTATTCCTATGGCAAGCCGCAGATTGTCAAGACCCGTCGCTGGGGCTGGGTGGTCTTGCTGACCTCGGGCTACGAGAATATTCCGGCGACCGGATCCACGGGCGACGGTCTGCCCTTCCTGTATGTGGTCGATGCCAAAACCGGCGCGCTGCTGCAGAAAATCGCCATCTCGGGCAGCGGCGGCACGGTCGATCATCCCGCCGGCCTGGCCGAGGTCACGGCCTACGCGCCTAACGGGGCCGATGGCACGATTACCGAAGTGTATGGTGGCGACATGCTGGGCAATCTCTGGCGCTTCGACTTCACCAGCGATTCGGCCGACGTGCCTGCACCTATCCTGATGGCCAAGCTCAAGGACTCGACCAACCAGGCCCAGCCGATCACTACCGGGCCCATCGTGCGGATCGCGCCGGTCTCGCGCAAGCGCTACGTCTTTGTCGGCACCGGTCGATACCTGGATGTGTCGGACGCTTTCGATTTTTCCAGCCAGTCGTTCTATGCGCTGATCGATGGCACCCGCAATCTGGCCTTTGCCGACGATTCGACCGAACTCGCCACCCCCTACACCCGTGCCCGGCTGGTCGCCAACAGCGACCTGCTGACCGGCGTCTCGGTGCCGGCCGACAAATACGGCTGGTACCACGACCTGAGCGATACCGGCGAGCGGATCGTGGTCGATCCGCAGGACACCGATGTGGGCAAGATTTCCTGGCTGGGCAGCATTCCGAATTCGCTTGGCCTCTGCACGGGCGAAGGCTCCAGCCATGTGTATGTCACCAGCTTCGAAACCGGTCAGTCGCAACTGGTGAAGGACACCGCGACCGGACCCGAGCGAATCGCTTCGGTCGACCCCGGCACCACCGGCGTAGGTCTGCAACTGGTGCGGGTGGGCAACAACATCCGCGCGCTGGTAACGGGCAGCCGCAAGTCGCTCAAGGTGACCCAGGGCTATCTGCAATATCAGCGGCCACGAACCCTGAACTGGCGCGAGATCACCGACCCGGCCGACTGAGCGGGACGACTGGCGGGCCCGACAGGGCTCAGCCGGTCGCCACCGTCACGGCCGTACCGCTGACAGCCACCATCATCATGCCATTGGTTTCGCCCAGCACCTCGTAGTCGAAATCGATGCCGATGATGCCGTTGGCACCCAGCGCCCTGGCCGCCTCTTTCATGTCGTCGAGCGCGGCATCACGCGCATTGGACAACGAGCGCTCATAGCCGCCCGCCCGTCCGCCCACCACATCGCGCACCGACGCAAACATATCTCGAAACAGGTTTGCGCCGATCACCGCATTGCCATTGACAATGCCCAGGATCGACTCGACCCGTGGATTGTCATGGGTGTTGGACACCGTGGCGAGAAAAAACCCGTCTTCCTTCTTGCTGAACCAGCCCATGATCGGCTCCGGAGAATGATGAACCGGCATTCTGCCGTGCCGGGCCAAAAGCTGTCGAGCAAGACCCCGGGCGCTGACCGACGCGCCGCTGCGCTATGATGCATCAGCCATTTGTTCAGCGTGAACGTTTCCGGAGGTCGATCCAGCATGCGCACCCCAATCAACCCGGTTTCCTGCGCCCGCCGGCGCCATCCTGATGCTGCCGCCGCCATCCGATCAGGAGCGCTCGCGCTGGCCTTGTTCGCCGTCTTGCTGCCAGCCCTGCCCGCATCGGCCGCGCGAACCGACCTGACCCTGGGCATGCAGTTGGAGCCGCCCAATCTCGATCCCACCGCCGGTGCCGCCGCCGCGATCGACGAAGTGGTCTATGCCAACGTGTTCGAGGGGCTCACCCGGTTTGCGGCCGATGGCAACATCATCCCCGCGCTGGCGACATCGTGGGAGATTTCTCCCGATGGTCTGATCTATACCTTCAAGCTGCAGTCGGGCGTGACATTCCATGACGGCACCCCGATGAGCGCCGATGATGTGAAATTTTCACTCGATCGCGCCCGGGCGCCGGACAGCGTGAATGCGCAAAAGGCCTTGTTCGCCGGCATCGAATCGGTCCAGGTGATAGACGCGCACACGGTCAGTGTCAAGCTGATGGCGCCCAACGGCAACTTCCTGTTCAACATGGCCTGGGGCGACGCCGTGATCGTCTCGCCCAAGAGCATTGGCACGGCCAAACAATCGCCGATCGGTACCGGACCGTTCCGTTTTGCCAACTGGGTTCAGGGTGACCGCGTCGAACTCACCCGCAATCGCGATTACTGGGGCACGCCGGCCAGGCTGGACAAGGTGGTGTTCAAATTCATCGCTGATCCCACCGCCGCGTTTGCGGCCATGATGGCCGGAGATATCCAGGCTTTCCCCGGCTTTCCTGCCCCGGAGAATCTGGCCCAGCTCGCTGCCGACAAACGCTTCAAGGTGATCGTGGGCACCACCGAAGGCGAAACGATACTCGCCACCAATCAGCGCAAGCCACCACTGGACAAACTGCCGGTACGCCAGGCGATCGCCCATGCGATCGACCGCAAGGCGATCATCGACGGCGCCATGTTCGGCTATGGCACACCCATCGGCTCGCATTTCGCACCCCATCATCCGGCCTATGTCGACCTGACGTCGGTATCAGCCCATGACCCGGCGCGCGCCAAAGCCTTGCTCAAGGAAGCCGGGCTGCCCGATGGTTTCAAGACCACCCTGAAACTGCCGCCGCCATCGTATGCGCGTCGGGGTGGCGAGATCGTTGCCGCGCAATTGCGGGCCGTGGGTATCCAGGCCGAGATCATCAATCTGGAATGGGCGCAGTGGCTCGAACAGGTGCTCAAGGGCAAGGACTACGACCTCACGATCGTCTCGCATACCGAGCCGATGGATATCGGCATCTATGCCAATCCCAACTACTACTTTCAATATGACGGCAAGCCGGTGCAGAGCCTGATGAAGCAACTGGACACCGAGCTGGATACCGCCAGGCGCCATGCGATTCTGGGTCAGGTGCAGCGGGCCATTGCCGAGGATTTCGTCAATGCCTACCTGTTCCAACTGGCCAAGACCGGCGTGGCCGACGCCCGGATCAACGGGCTGTGGCCGAACTCGCCCACCCAGGCCACCGATGTCACGGCGGTGTACTGGGCCGACTGACCGTCACTCGCGCCGCGCCAGACCGAGCCCTTCATCGTGCCCGGCTATGTTGCGCGCCGTTTTGTCTCGCTGGCGATCAGTCTGTTGGTGGCCAGCCTGGTCATCTTCGTCGCCATCGAAGTCGTGCCCGGCGATCCGGCCGCCTACATGCTCGGGCTCAATGCCCAACCCGATACGGTCGCGGCGCTGCGCAGCGAACTCGGTCTGGACGCCTCGCGTACGAGCCGCTACGTCGCGTGGATCACCGGCCTGTTGCAGGGTGACCTGGGCATTTCCTACACCTATCGCACGCCGGTCGCCTCGATGGTCGGCGATCGACTGATGGTGTCGCTGCCGCTGGCCCTGTATGCGCTCACCCTGTCCACGCTCATTGCCTTTCCGGCCGGCATTCTGGCCGCCAGCCGGCGCGGTTCCCTGGCTGACGCCGGCATCATGGGTGTGACCCAGCTCGGCGTGGCGGTACCGAATTTCTGGTTTGCGATGTTATTGGTGCTGGTGTTCGCGGTTCAACTGGGCTGGTTTCCAGCCGGCGGCTTCGCCGGCTGGGGCACGGGTTCATTCGGCGATCTGCTCGCCGGCCTGCAGTCGCTGACCCTGCCCGCGATCGCGCTCGCCCTGCCCCAGGCCTCGATCCTGGCCAGGGTGATGCGCTCCTCGCTGCTCGACACGCTGGGCGAGGACTTCATCCGCACCGCGCGCGCCAAGGGTCTGTCCCGGCGCCAGGCCTTATGGCGCCACGCGCTGCGCAATGCGATGATTCCGGTGCTGACCATCATCGGCCTGCAGTTCTCGTTCCTGATGGCGGGCGCGATCATCATCGAGAATGTGTTCTTTCTGCCCGGCCTTGGCCGGCTGGTGTTCCAGGCCATCACCCAGCGCGACCTCATCGTCGTGGAAAGCGTGATCATGCTGCTGGTGTTCGCCGTGATCGTGGTCACCTTCGTCGTCGATCTGGCCTATGCACTGGTCGATCCGCGATTGCGGCAGTCGCAGCGATGAAGGTCCTGCGCTCATCGGCCTTCATCATCGGCTTGGTGCTGGCCACGGTAGTGGGTCTGGCCGCCCTGACCTCGTTCATCTGGACACCCTTCGACGTGACCCGGCTGGACATCGCCAACAAGCTCAAGCCGCCTGCGGCACCCTGGTGGCTGGGGACCGACCATTTCGGGCGCGATGTCCTGTCGATGCTGATGGTCGGCGCACGCACCTCGATCGCGGTCGCGGTGCTCGCGGTCGGCATCGGCCTCGTGGTGGGCGTGCCGCTGGGCCTGGCTGCTGCCGCCCGACGAGCCGGGCCGATCGATGAACTGATCATGCGCACCAATGATCTGATCTTCGCTTTTCCCGCGCTGGTGATCGCAATCCTGATCACCGCGGTCTTCGGGCCGTCGGCAGTCAATGCCATCGTGGCCATTGGCATCTTCAATATTCCGGTATTCGCGCGGCTCACCCGGGCGGCCGCACTGAGTCTGTGGACCCGCGACTTCATCCTCGCGGCGCGCGTCGCAGGCAAGGGATCGGTGGCAATTTCGCTGCAGCACATCCTGCCCAATGTCGCCAACCTGCTCATCGTCCAGGGCACGATCCAGTTCTCCTTGGGCGTTCTGGCCGAAGCGGGCCTGTCCTATGTCGGGCTGGGCGCACAGCCGCCCACACCCAGCTGGGGCAGGATGCTGGCCGAGAGTCAGACCATGATCTCCTTTGCGCCTCATCTGGCGCTCGCGCCCGGCCTGGCGATCGTGCTCACGGTGCTGGGCCTGAATCTGTTGGGCGACGGCCTGCGCGATGCGCTCGATCCCCGCCTGCGACGACTTCAGGGACCATGAGCGCGAGCGAACCCATGCTCAGTCTGCAGTCGGTGTCGCTGACGATCGACTCGAACCCTATCCTGGCTGACATCGATCTGGACGTGGCCAGGGGCGAGATCGTCGGTCTGATCGGCGAGAGCGGCTCGGGCAAGTCGATGACCGCCTATTCGATCCTGCAACTGCTGCCCGATGCCGCACGCCTGTATGGCCGGATCCTGCTCGAGGGTACCGACCTCCTGGCCCTGGACGAAGCCGCACTGTGCCAGCGCCGCGGTCAGGATATCGCGATGATCTATCAGGAGCCGATGAGCGCGCTCAATCCGCTGCAAACGATCGGTGAGCAGGTGATGGAGACGATCCGGATCCATCAACCCACATCGCGCGTAGAGGCCGCTGCGATCGCGCGCCGGATGCTCGACCGGGTCGGCCTGGACGCGGACCGCTTTCCCTTGTCCCGTTATCCGCATGAGTTGTCGGGTGGCCAGCGTCAGCGAGTGGTGATTGCGATGGCCGTTGCCCTGCGACCAACACTGTTGATTGCCGACGAGCCGACCACCGCACTGGATGTGACCACCCAGGCCCAGATTCTGCATCTGCTCGAGCGGCTGGTCCGCGAAGACGGGATGAGCCTGCTGCTGATCACGCACGACCTGGCCGTCGTGGCCGGTCTGGCCGACCGACTCGCCGTGATGCAGGCCGGTCGCATCGTGCAGACGGGCCACACGCAGGCGGTGTTCGACGATCTCGTGCGTGCGCCCGATCGCTGCCATCCCTACACCCGGCAGTTGTTCGATGCATCGGCCCACCAGCCTGCCCGCAAGGCCCATGCAGGCGGCCAGGTGCTGCTCGCGGCACGCGGTCTGGTTCGCGAGTATCGCCAGGGCGCCCGCCGACTGTTCGCCTCACCGCGCCGGCTGCGCGCCGTCGATGGCGTGGACTTCGATCTGTATGCAGGCGAGAGTCTCGGCCTGGTGGGTGAAAGCGGCTGCGGCAAGTCGACGCTCACGCGCGCGTTGCTCGGTCTGGAGCCACTCCAGGGTGGTGAGGTTCGGCTGGCAGGTGAACCCGTCATTGCCGGCAGCCGACTCAGCCGCGCCCTGCGTCGGCGCATGCAGGTGGTCTTTCAGGATCCTTATGGCTCGTTCAATCCGCGACAACGGGTTGCCCGCCTGATCAGCGAGCCGTTTCATCTGCTCGACTCGCCACCCACCGGTGCGGCGCACGAGGCCGCAATCGCGCAGGCCTTGCTCAGCGTGGGCCTGCGCGCCAGCGACGGCGAGCGATACATCCATGAATTCTCGGGCGGACAGCGACAACGCATCGCGATCGCGCGTGCGCTGATCATCAAACCGGCGCTGATCATTCTCGATGAACCGGTGTCGGCCCTGGACGTGTCGATCCGCGCCCAGATCCTGGACCTGCTGGCCGACCTGTCCTCACGACTGGGGCTGGCGTATCTGTTCATTTCCCATGATCTGCACGTGGTTCGGGCGATCACCGACCGTGTGCTGGTGATGAAGGCCGGGCGCATCGTCGAATCCGGTCCGACCTGCGCCGTCTTCGATTCGCCCAGCCATGATTACACCCGCGAGCTGATCGCCGCCACGCCACGCCTGGAGGCCAGACCATGAAGCCCTGTCCGAGAAACCTGATCACCGACGTGCCCGGGCTGCGGGTGGGCAATGCCCAGGATCAGGACCTCAAATCGGGGGTCACGGTCTTGCTCGGTGAGCATCCCCTGGTGGCCGCCGTGCATGTGATGGGCGGTGCACCGGGCACCCGTGAGACCGATCTGCTGGAACCGGATCGCGTCGTTGAACGGATCGATGCGCTGGTGCTTGCCGGGGGATCGGCCTTCGGCCTGGATGCCGCGAGCGGTGTCGTGGACCACCTGCGCGAGCAAGGCATCGGTTTTGCCGTCGGTCCGATGCGCGTACCGATCGTGCCGGCGGCCATCCTGTTCGATCTGCTCAATGGTGGCAACAAACAATGGTCGGTCAATCCATATCGGGATCTTGGCGTGGCGGCCTGTCGGGCGGCCGGCCTCGATTTTGCGATCGGTTCGGTGGGGGCCGGCATCGGCGCGACCGTTGCCGATCTCAAGGGCGGACTGGGCTCGGCCTCGATCATGCTCGACTGTGGTCACACAGTGGGCGCACTGGTGGCGGTCAATGCCCACGGGGCAACCAATCTGCCCGGACAGCCCGCCTTCTGGGCAGGTCCCTTCGAGATCGATGAGGAGTTCGGCGGTCTGGGCAATGGTCTGCCAACACTGGCGCTGGCCGAACCGCGCAGCCACAAGATGGCCGCCTTCGAACGCCATGCCGGCTCGGCGAACAGCGCGGGGGGTTCGGCGCCGTCGATGAACACGACGATCGCGATCGTGGCCACCGATGCCATGCTGACCAAGGCACAGGCCCGGCGCTTCGCCGTCGCCGCCCATGACGGCATGGCCCGCGCCCTCGTCCCCGCGCACACCCCCTATGACGGTGATCTGGTGTTTGCCGTGTCGACCGGCAAACGGGCACTGGACGAAGCGGGCATCGACTCGTTGATGCTCGGCCATGCAGGCTCGCTCTGTCTGGCCCGGGCGATCGCGCGGGCCGTCCATGCGGCCACGCCGGCGCCTGGCGATATTCTGCCAACCTGGTCGCAACGCTGGGCTGCCAAGGGCGACTGATGCGCATTCTCCCCACGCCACAACCCGGCTTGCTTGCCCTTGCCGCGCTTTCATCGGACCATTGCACCGCCTTGGCGGCTAACCCGCACGCCGGTCCGCCCAACACGAACGGAAACCCCATGACTGCCTTGAAACGAACAACGATCCGCCTGCTGTGTTGTGTGCTCGTGCTGATCGGCGCCGCATCGGCGCAGGCAGCGCCCCGTCATGGCTTGTCGGCCTTCGGCGATCTGAAGTATCCGCCCGACTTCAAGCACTTCGACTACGTGAATCCCGATGCGCCCAAGGGTGGGCGCATCGTGACCATCGGCCCGAGCGGGGTCACCACCTTCGACAGCTTCAATGCCTTCATTCTCAAGGGCGATGCGGCACAACTGCTCGGGCTGTTGTTCGACACCTTGATGACCCGCGCGGCCGACGAGTCCGATGCGGTCTACGGCCTGGTCGCCAGCAGCGCCGAAGTGGCCCCCGACCGGATGAGCGTGACCTTTACCCTGCGCGAGCAGGCCCGATTTTCCGATGGCTCGCCGATCGTCGCCGCCGATGTGGTGCGCAGCTTCGAACTGCTCAAGAAAGATGGTCATCCGAGCATCCAGATATCACTGCGCGACGTGGTCGCTTGTGAAGCGCTGGGCGAGCATCAGGTCCGCTACACCTTCCAGGGTCAGAACGTCCGCGATCTGCCCATGCAGGTCGGCGGCCTGCCGATTCTGTCCAAGGCCTATTACGAGCGGGTCGATTTCACCAAGACTACGCTCGAACCGCCCCTGGGCTCGGGCCCGTATCGCATCAAGGAGTTCGGCCAGGGCAGCTTCGTCACCTATGAGCGACGCCACGACTATTGGGGACGGGATCTGCCGGTGAACCGGGGCACGAACAATTTCGACGAGATCAAGATCCTGTATTTTCGCGACCGGGTTGCCGAACTCGAAGCCCTGAAGGCCGGCGTGATCGATCTGCGCGAGGAGTTCGCCTCGCGCCACTGGGCGACCGAATACAAGATCCCGGCGGTGAACGAAGGACGGCTGATCCTGGCCGATCTGCCCGACCAGACCATGTCGGGGTCCCAGGGTTTTTTCATCAACATGCGCCGGCCCCAGTTTGCCGATCCGCGCACCCGCCAGGCCCTGGGCCTGGTATTCGACTTCGAATGGTCCAATGCCAACCTGTTCTATGGCTTGTACAAGCGCACCGCCGGCTTCTTCGACAACTCCGCCATGACCGCCACCGGCTCGCCATCGCCGGCCGAACTCGCCCTGCTCGAGCCATTGCGGGCGGATCTGCCGGCCAGCGTGTTCGGTCCGGTGATCCAGCCACCGGTCAGTGATGGCAGCGGACAGGATCGCAAGCTGCTGCGCGAGGCCAATCGCCTGCTCACCGAAGCCGGATTCAAGCGCGACGGTCAACGCCTGGTCGATGCGTCCGGCAAGCCGCTCACCATCGAGTTCCTGACCGTCGATACCGCCTTCGAACGGATCATCGCGCCCTATATCCGCAACCTCGGCCTGCTGGGCATCAATGCATCGATCCGGCAGGTGGAAGCTGCCCAGTATCAGGAACGCATGAAGAACTTCGATTTCGACATGACCGTGCGACGCTTCTCGATGAGCGAAACGCCAGGCGTCGAACTGGCCGCCTTCTTTGCCTCGAATACGGCCGACGTACCCGGCAGCCTGAACATGTCCGGTCTCAAGTCGAAGGCGATCGATACGCTGATCGATCACGCCACCCAGGCGCGGTCGCGCGACGAACTGACCACGGCGGTGCGGGCACTGGATCGCGCGCTGCGCACCCAGTATCTGTGGGTGCCGCAATGGCACAAGGCGTCGCACAACGTGGTCTACTGGAATATATTCGGCAAGCCGTCGGTCAAACCACGCTATAGCCGGGGCATTCTCGACACCTGGTGGATAGACGCGGACAAGGCCGCCAACATCAAACGAGGCCGGTGACCCACCAGATCGGCGCTGCCGACCGAACCGATCAGGCTCACTGAGGGGTGATGGGCGCATACATACTGAAGCGGATCTTACTGATGATTCCGACGCTGCTCGGGATCATGTTCGTGAGTTTCCTGATCATCCAGTTCGCCCCGGGCGGCCCGGTCGAGCGCGTGCTGGCGCAACTACAGGGTACCGATCCGGGCGCAACGGCGCGCTTTGGCGGCGCAACAGGGGCGGAGTCCGGCGCGGGCGCCGGCGCGGCGGCCGGTGCGGCAGCCGGCAGCGGCGCGGCCACCTATCGGGGCGCGCAGGGGCTGGATCCGGAATTCATCGAATCCCTGAACCGTCAGTTCGGCTTTGACAAGCCGGCGCCTGAGCGGTTCCTGAAAATGATGACGGACTATGCGACCTTCGATTTCGGGCAGAGCTATCTTTCGCGATGTCTCGGTCCTGCATCTGATCCGCGAAAAGTTGCCGGTGTCGATTTCGCTGGGTCTGTGGCTCACCCTCATCACGTACGCGGTATCGATGCCGCTTGGCATTGCCAAGGCGGTGCGCGATGGCACGTGCTTCGACGTCTGGACAGCGCGGCGCATCATCGTCGGCTACGCCGATTCCGGGTTTTCTGTTCGCCATACTGCTCGATCGTGCTGTTTGCGGGTGGATCATTCTGGAATCTGTTTCCGCTGCGCGGGCTGGTCTCGGACAACTTCGCAAGTCTGTCCTGGTGGAAAAGCTGCTCGACTATGCCTGGCATCTGGCGCTGCCGCTCACGGCCATGGCCGTGTCGTCTTTTGCCACCATGACCCTGCTCACCAAGAACTCCTTCCTCGACGAGATCCGCAAGCAGTACGTGATGACGGCGCGCGCCAAGGGGCTGACCGAACGGCGCGTGCTGTATGGCCATGTGTTCCGCAATGCCATGCTGATCGTGGTCGCCGGATTTCCCGGCGCCTTCATCAGTTCGTTCTTTGCCGGATCGCTGCTCATCGAAACCATCTTCTCGCTCGACGGGCTCGGCCTGCTCGGGTATGAGTCGGCGATCAATCGCGACTATCCGGTGGTGTTCGCGACGCTGTATATCTTTTCGCTGATGGGCCTGGTCACCAATCTGTTGAGCGATCTCATCTACACCTGGATCGATCCCCGCATCGATTTTGATGCCCGGGCGCTCTGAATGGCACGACTGTCCGGTCTGAATCAACGCCGCTGGTCGCTGTTCAAGGCGAACCGACGCGGTTACTGGTCGCTCTGGCTGTTCATCATCCTGTTCGGTCTGAGTCTGTTCGCCGAACTGCTGGCCAATGACCGGCCGATCGTCGCATCCTACAAGGGCGAGATGCTGTTCCCCTTGATCAAGGATTACCCGGAAGAAAAGTTCGGCGGCTTTCTGGCGCGCACCGATTTTCGCGACCCGTTCATCCAGGAGGAATTGCAGGCCCACGGCTGGGCGATCTGGCCGCCGGTGCGTTACCACTACCGGACCGTGAACAATGCCTTGCCGGTTCCGGCGCCCGCCCCGCCGGCCTGGCTCATGAGTCGCGCCGATGTCTGTGCCCAGTATCCGCTGGCCACACGGCCCGATGCGAACGGACAGATCGACCCGCGGCGCGGGCTGGACGACCCGAACTGCATCGCCGGCAATATGCACTGGCTGGGCAGCGACGATCAGGGCCGTGATGTGGTCGCGCGCCTGATCTACGGCTTTCGCCTGTCGGTGATCTTCGGCCTGATCCTGGCCTCGCTCTCATCGGTGATCGGTGTGCTGGCCGGCGCCATCCAGGGCTATACCGGCGGCTGGACCGATCTGATCTTCCAGCGCTTCATCGAAATCTGGACATCGGTGCCCACCCTGTATCTGCTGATCATTCTCGCCGCCTTCATCACCCCGTCGTTCTGGTTGCTGCTGGGCATTCTGTTGCTGTTTTCCTGGACCGCGCTGGTCGGCGTGGTGCGCGCCGAATTTCTGCGCGCCCGCAATTTTGAGTATGTGAGGGCCGCGCGTGCGCTCGGGCTGAGCGACCGAAAGATCATGTTCCGCCATCTGCTGCCCAACGCGATGGTCGCCACAATCACTTTCCTGCCCTTCATCGTGTCCGGTTCGATCACCACGCTCACGGCACTCGATTTCCTGGGCTTCGGCCTGCCGCCCGGTTCACCCTCGCTGGGTGAACTGCTCGCCCAGGGCAAGGCGAATCTGCAGGCGCCCTGGCTGGGACTCACCGCCTTTGCCGTGGTGTCGCTGATGCTCAGTCTGTTGGTGTTCATTGGCGAGGCGGTGCGCGACGCCTTCGATCCGCGCAAGACCTTCGCCTGAGGCTCGCCCGATGATTCGTGCTACCGATCGACCGGCTACTGGCAACGATTCAGTCCCCTCGCCGGCGCGTCCCGCCTTGTTGCAGATCAACGACCTGGCCGTGCGGTTTCGCCAGGGCGGGCAGCACACCGATGCGGTGCGCGGCGTGAGCCTGCACATCGATCGCGGCGAAACCCTGGCCCTGGTGGGCGAATCGGGCTCGGGCAAGTCGGTCACGGCGCTGTCCATCCTGAAGCTGCTGCCCTACCCGGCGGCCAGTCACCCGTCGGGCTCGGTGCGCTTCGACGGGGTCGAGCTGCTGGGCGGCAGCGAGCGTGATCTGTTGCGGGTGCGCGGCAATGACATCGCGATGATCTTTCAGGAGCCCATGACTTCGCTCAATCCGCTGCATACCGTCGAGCAGCAGATCGGCGAAATCCTGGCCACGCATCAGGGCATGCGGCCCGAGGCGGCCCGTGCGCGCACGATCGAACTGCTCGAAAAGGTCGGCATCCGCGAGCCGCAATCGCGACTACAGAGTTATCCGCATCAGCTCTCGGGCGGCCAGCGGCAGCGCGTGATGATCGCCATGGCGCTGGCCAATGAGCCCAAACTGCTGATCGCCGACGAACCCACGACCGCACTCGATGTGACCGTGCAGGCGCAGATCCTGGCCTTGCTCAAGCGGCTGCAGGCGGACAACGGCATGGCCATCCTGCTGATCACCCACGACCTGGGCATCGTGCGTCACTTCGCCGATCGCACCTGCGTGATGCGTGCGGGGCTGATCGTCGAACAGGGCCCGGTCGAGCAGGTATTTACCGATCCGCAACACGAGTACACGCGACATCTGCTGGACGCCGAACCGCGCGGCGAGCCGCCCGCGGCCGATCCGAGCCAGCCGGTGGTCATGCAGGCCAGCTCACTCAAGGTCTGGTTCCCGATCAAGCGGGGGTTTTTCCGGCGCACGGTGGGCCACATCAAGGCCGTCGATGGCGTGGACATCACGGTGCGGGCGGGTCAGACCGTGGGGGTGGTCGGCGAATCGGGATCGGGCAAGACCACCCTGGGTCTGGCGCTGATGCGCCTGATCGCCTCCGAAGGCAGCATCGTCTATCTGGGCCAATCGATCGATCGCTTCGATGCCCGGACAATGCGCCCCCTGCGTCGCCATCTGCAAATCGTATTCCAGGACCCGTATGGATCCTTGTCGCCACGTCTGTCGGTGGGTCAGATCGTGGGCGAGGGTCTGCAGATCCAGTCCCCTGAGCTGAGCGAGGATGAACGGACCGCCCGAATCGGCCGGGCGCTGGGCGAGGTCGGCATCGATCCGGTCATGATGAACCGATATCCCCATGAATTCTCGGGCGGTCAGCGTCAGCGCATTGCGATAGCCCGGGCGATGGTGCTGGAACCCGGCTTCGTGATGCTCGACGAGCCCACCAGTGCGCTCGATATGTCGGTGCAGGCGCAGATCGTCGATCTGCTGCGCAGTCTGCAGCGCCAGCATGGATTTGCCGCCTTGTTCATCAGCCACGATCTGCGCGTGGTGCGCGCACTGGCCAACGAGGTGCTGGTGATGCGGGACGGGGTGGCCGTCGAGCAAGGCAGCACCCGGCAGATTTTCGAGAACCCGCAAACCGACTATACCCGCGCTCTGCTCGCCGCCGCCCTGGATCACCAGGTCACGCATGCGGCGCAACTGAAACAATAGTCCGACCCTGCGCGCCGCCCACCACTGCCGGGGTGATCAGCAGGCGCGGTGGAGCCCCCAGACGGATCAGCGGTGATCCGGTCGCAATAACCGGGCATTGACTCGCTGACTCCACCGATCCCGGTTCGATCGATACGCCAAGAATCGATGCTGTCAATCGATATGGAACGCGCAGCCTTTGCGCGCGCCGCGTGTCTTCTCATCGGGCGGGCCGATCTCGGTGCCGCGCATCGGCATGGCCATGGTAACGATTCGCAATACAGTGTGCTCGCTGGCCGGTCCCTTACTGGCCACGCTGACGCTGGCGGCCTGCGGTGGCAATGACGGCAATCAGGCCGCGGTGCGTACCGATGCGGCACCGGCACAGGCGCCCGCCGTTGCGCCAGTCGAGATCGCCTCGCCGGGCTATCGCCCCTATGGCGAGCCCGGGTTGACCAATCTGACCGAACCGCCACCGGCCGAAAGTCCTGCCGCGACCATCGCGAGACTGGAAGACTACGGGCGTGATGGCAGCGCGGTCATCGAGACCAAGGATGTGCCGTTGGCGATCGTCGCTGAATCGGCCATCAAGGGCGCCTGGAGCGCACCTCGGGCCTGGCCGCTGATCGCGATCCATTCGACGCTGCTGCCCGATGGGCGGGTGCTGACCTACGGCACCACGGCCGAGGGCCGACAGAGCGCCAGATTCATCTATGACGTCTGGGATCCGCGCGCCACGCGGCTGGACGAAGACCATCTCACGCTGCCCAACACCACCAATACCGACGTGTTCTGCGGCTCGCAGACCGTATTGCCATTGACCGGCGATGTATTGCTCAACGGCGGCGACAACTGGACCGGCACGAGCACCACCAACACCGGCAATCCGGATTCGAATCTGTTCTCGACACGCGACAACACGCTCACGCCGGGTGCCACGATGAACCGCTCCCGCTGGTACTCCAGCGTGACCACCCTGCCCGATGCGCGCCAGTACATCCAGGGCGGCTCGGGTGGTACGGATCGCCCCGAGCGCCGCGAACCGGACGGACGTTTCACCCTGCTGGGCGGCGCCGATACCAGCGCGCTGAATTACTACTATCCGAAGAATCATCTGGCACCCGATGGCCGGATTTTCGGCCTGGACAACAACGGCCGGCTGTATTTCGTGGATCCGCAGGGCGAAGGCAGCCTCGAGCGTCTGCCCAACCTGGATCGTTCGTTCAGTGGTGCCGGATCCAGCAATACGATGTACGAGCCGAACCGCATTCTCCATGTGTCGGCCATGTCGTCACGCGTGTTGGACATCGACATCGGCGGACCGCTACCTGTGATGACCGAGCGTGCACCAGTCTCGTCGATTCGTGCCCAGCACAATGCCGTCGTGCTGCCCGATGGTCGCATCGTCGTGGTCGGTGGCAGCGCGGTGGACAACAAGCTCGAAGGGGTCAACAACACCGCTGAAATCTACGATCCGGCAACCAGGCAGTGGCATGCCGGCGCTGTGGGCACGAATCCACGGCTCTACCATTCCAGTGCAATCCTGCTGCCCGATGCGACGATTCTGATCGCCGGCGGCGGCGCGCCGGGTCCGTTGGTCAATACCAATGCCGAGATCTACTACCCGCCGTATCTGTTTGGCAAGAGCGGCGGCATGGCGAGTCGACCGGCGATCATCGAATCGCCACAGACCATCGATCCGGGGCGATTCTTCAGCATCACGCTGCAGGACGGCCAACCGATCGACTCGGTGGTGTTGGTACGCACAGGCTCGGTCACCCATTCGGTGAATTTTGATCAACGCCGGATTCCGCTGACCTTTCGCCAGTTCGGCTCCCAGGTCAATCTCGAGGTGCCATCGAGCGGTGCGATCGTTCCGCCGGGCTTTTATCTGTTGTTCGTGCTCGACCGAAACGGTGTGCCCTCGCACGGGCGCATCGTGCGTTTGAACGTCGGCGATCCCGAGCAGGTGCGCGCCGACTGGACCGGCCGCCACGGGGGTACCGGTGGCGCCGAGTTCAAGCTGGCCTGTCCGTCCCGCGAAGTGATGGTCGGTGTCCATGGACACTTCACCTCTCGCATCAACCGGATCGGACCACGCTGTGTGGCGGCGGGCGACGACGGCAACTGGCTGGACACGCCGGTCGATCGCCCGTCGATCGGCCCCGACAGCGGCACCCCGTTTTCACGAAGCTGTCCGGCTGGCAGTGCGGTAGCCGGCTTCATTGCGAGCAGCAGCGATGTGATCGATAGTCTGAGCCTGGTCTGCCGCAAGCTGGCCGGCCCGACCAACCTGAGTGGTGAAGATCGGGTGCTGGATCCCGCCGGCGGCACCGGCGGACAGCGCCAGGCGATGCGAGATTGCAGCACCGGTAACCCCGTCCATGCCTTGTATGGCCGGGTCGGCAGCAGCATCATCGCCTTGGGCATGCTCTGTCGCGGTGGCGAACAATCGGCCAATCATGCGCCGGTCATCACGCCACCGCCCAGTCAGTTGTCCTTCGTGGACACTGCGGTCAGTCTACCGATGCTGGCCGATGATGCCGATGGCGATGCGCTCACCTGGTCGGCATCCGGATTGCCCGATGGGCTGAGCATCGATGCGGCGACCGGAACGATCAGTGGTGTCGCACGCAGCGCCGGCCACCATGCCACCGATGTATTCGTGAGCGATGGACTGGATCGGCGGCAGATCCGATTACTCTGGACGGTGCTGGCCAGTGCGCTGGACAGCGACCGGGATGGCGTGCTGGATGTCGACGACCGGAACCCGGCTGATCCGGCAATCGGCGCGATCGATCTGGACGGACAGATCGGCCAGCTCGTGGCGGGCGCCAGCGCGGTTGGCGTGGAGCGGCCACTACGCCTGGACCTGGGCCAGGCCATGGGCAAAACCTGGTTCACCTGGCATTTTGGCGACGGAGAATCGGTGATCACCAGCGAACCGGCGACCAGCCATCGCTGGGCCAGGCCCGGGCGTTATCCGGTCACGGTCGACATCCTGCATGGCACGAAGACGGTGCGACGCACAGCCTGGCAGGCGGTTCACGAACCACCAGTGGCCGGACGCGCCCGTTCATCCAGTCCGGTGATCACGGTATCGGTGAACGGTCGGGAGCACATCTGGACAGTTAATCCCGATCAACAGTCGGTCAGCGTGGTGGATGCGTTATCGCGTTCGCGCCTGGCCGAGCTCGAGGTCGGCGGATCGCCGAGCAGCGTGGCCAGCGACGATCAGGGCCGGGTCTTGGTGAGCGATAAACGCGATGCGAGGCTGCTGATATTCGATGCGGCGACGATGAGGCAATTGTCGAGCATCGCCCTGCCCCCTGGTTCGCTGCCGCATGGTCTGGTGATCGACACGACCACCCAGACCGCCTGGGTCGCCCTGGAAGGCCGGGCGACCGTGGCCAGGATAGACATGCGCAACGCCGTCGTGGTGACCGAACTGGACGTGGGTGAGCGGCCTCGGCATCTGGCCTTGAGTGCCGATGCGAAGCGACTGTATGTTCCGCGCTTCATCACACCGCCGCTGCCCGGCGAATCGACCCGCAGCATGGTGTTGTCGCTGCCCGATGATGGCTCGGCAGGCGCGCGCATGGAAGTCATAGACATCACGACCATGAGCCGGCTGGCGACGGTGATCCTGGCCAATGATGTCGGTCCGGACACAGTCAACTCTGCCCGCGGCGTACCAAATTATCTGGGCGCACCGGCACTCTCGCCCGACGGGCGCAGCGCACTCCTGCCCTTCAAGTCGGACAATATCTTTCGCGGTCGACTGCGCGATGGCAATGCCCGCGAACACGACCGCCTGGTGCGTGCCAAGCTCGGACGCATCGATCTGGCATCCGGCCAGGAGGAGTTCAGCCGGCGGATCGACTTCGACAACAACTCGCCGCCCAGCGCCGTTGCCTTCGATCGTGATGGCAACTATGTGTTCGTCGTTCATGAAGCCAGCCGCTTCATGGAAGTGATGGATGCGCATACCGGCGGCTTTCTCGATTCACTGGTACTGGAACGAGCACCGCAGGGCATCGCGGTCGCGGCCGACAATCGCACCGTCTATGTGCACAACCAGTTGAGCCGATCGCTGAGCGTGATCGACATCAGCACGCTCATCGATGGCCGCTCGTCACAGGTGAATCTGGTCGGACATATCGGCCTCATCGGCCGGGAAAAACTCCCGCCTGCCGTCCTGCTGGGCAAGCAGCTCTTTCACGATGCGCTGGACCCGCGCCTCGTGATGCAGAATTATCTGAGCTGCGCCAGTTGTCATGACGAGGCCGGCAACGATGGCCGGACCTGGGACATGAGCGATGCCGGCGAAGGTCTGCGCAACACCATCGATCTGCGCGGACACGGTGGCACCGCCCAGGGCAATGTGCACTGGAGCGGCAATTTTGACGAGATTCACGATTTCGAGAATGACATCCGGCTGGTGTTCAAGGGCAGCGGACTGCTGACCGATGAACAGTTCGCGCTCACCCGGGATCCACTGGGCATGGCCAAGGCCGGCATGTCCAGCGCACTGGACTCGCTGGCCGCCTATCTGGCTTCGCAGCAGTCGGTGGGCAGCAGTCCCTATCGTGACGGCCAGGGAGAACTGACCGCGGACGCACGCGCCGGTGCGCTCGTCTTCGCGCGCGCCGGCTGTGCTCAATGCCACGGGGGCACCGACTTCACGGATAGTGCGCAACGACGCTTTCATGATGTTGGCACTGTCGACGGCGATACCGGCAGCCGCCTGGGCAAGCCGCTTCCGTCTGGCGGACTCGACACCCCGACGCTGCGCGGCCTTTGGCTCAGCGCGCCGTATCTGCATGACGGATCGGCAAACTCGGTGCAGGCCGCCATCAGGGCCCATACCGGCCGAGAGATCGGCACGGCAATCACCGGACTGAGCGAGACGGAACTCGACCAGCTGGGCAACTATGTGTTGTCCATCGATGATCGCGAGGTTTCGGCACCGGGCAATGACCATGACGACGATGGCCGGGCGGATTCGATCGACGAGGATGATGACAACGATGGCGTTGCCGACCCGGTGGACAGGTTCCCATTTGATCCGACCGAATCGAACGATGCCGATGGCGACGGCATCGGCGACAACCGCGATGCCGATGACGACGGCGACGGCATCGCCGATGTGCGCGATCTGGACCGGCTGGATCCTGCCGTCGGTGCCGCCACGCCGATCCCGGGCAGCACGGCATGCAACCGGATCGCCAACGGCGACTTCGACGCCGGACTCGATGGCTGGCGCTCGAATACGACACCGCAACATTCACGTCCCGGTAACGGTGAGTCGGCCGCGCTGCGGGTGGCCGGAGGCTGGGTCAGCACGACGGCCTCGGTCAATGTCCATCCGGTGCTCGTGCTCAGCGGCAATTTCCGGATCGATGGCACCCACGGCTGGGCGGGCTATGGCATCGATTTCGTCGACGAGCAAGGTGAGACTGTCGGTGAGGTCGTTCGCGCTTTTCCGCGTCAGGCGCAGTTCACGAGTTTCGAGCTGCGAGCAACCGTGCCGCCCACGGCAACCCATGTCCGGGTCTGGTTCGCCACCGACAACGATCTGGCCCTGGAGGTCGACGCCGTCGATCTGCGCGGCCCGGGTTGTTCCGACGCGGCGGGCGCTTCGTCCGACCTGGCGCAGTCGAGCGATCAGGCCGGCCTGGCGGGCGGCGTGATCGAACCACCCTCAGGTGCGGTGGCGTCCGGGCCGATCGATGTCTGCAACCGCCTGGTCAACGGCGGCTTCGAGGATGAACTGAGCGGCTGGAGCGGCAATGATGCAGCCACCCTGACCAGTGACGCACGGACCGGTAATCGTGCCGTCCAGCTGGCCAACGGCTGGCTGCGCGTCGAAGTGCCGGTGACACCCGACACCGCCTATCAGTTCACGGCTCATGTGCGTAGTCTCGGCGGGACGGACTGGGCCGGCATCGGCCTGGACTGGCTCGCCGCCGATGGGTCCGAAATCGCCGAAGAGGTCCTCAACGTGGGCCGCCAGGAGCGTTTCGAAGCGATGAGCCTGACCGCGACCGCCCCGCCCGGCGCCGATCATGCCGAACTCTGGCTGCACGCAGGAGCTGACCGGACACTGATCCTGGACGATCTGACGCTGCGACCGACCGCTTGTCGGTAAAAAGTCCGCAAGCCGGTCAGATAATCCGGCCGACGAACGGTAGGGCGTGAACAACTGCCACGCCGTTCGTCGGCTGCCTGCCTACCATTCATCCATGCATTCGACACCGTCTGTCGTGATGCAAACGGATGGAGTGGATGGGTATGGCGTCGACGTCGAATCGTTATGCAAGGACCGCGGCAAACCCCATGCGTCTGGTCCTGGCGGGCATCGCCGCCCTGGTCCTGTCGGCTTGCGGCAGCGGCACCGATTCCGATGTGAACCCCGGTGCCGATTCACCCACGATTTCGGCCGAACCCGCGTATGTCAAACGGGCCTGCAGCGCGACCAATACCGGTCCGCAAACCCATTGCCCGGGTCAGCGCAGCGCCTGATCGAGCGCATCGACACGAGCCCGGGGCCTGCCCGTTCAGTTGGCCCTCAGCACCACCAGATCATGCCGGGGTCGTTCACGCGTGCGCTGGCTCACCCGTAGCAGGGTCGGATCGCCACTGATGTCGATGGTGGTGCGCTGATTGTTGGCAATACAGGCACCGGCAATCGAATAATGCCCCTTGGCATCACGCCGGGCCGGCTGCAGGGCACATGAATAGGTAGTGGCCGCCGCGGCCAGGTCGGCGGCCTTGGGCTTGGGCTGGAGCCCGGCCCGGTCAGGCAGGCGGGCCAGCCGTTCGATCGATACGCGATCTTCGTATTCATGCAACAGAACCTCCCAACCCGAGGCCGGGATGGAGCGATATCGCCTGACCGGTGGCCGGGCCAGGACCGCATCGTTGCGCCCCGAACCGGCCGTCGGGTCAAGGGCGGCGACCGGTCCCGGCGCATTGGCCACCGTGGCCGGCACATCGCCGCCGGCCAGACGGGTTCCCGAGTCATTGAACTGGGCGGGCAGGAAAGAGAACTCGCCGCGAATGCTGCCCTCGACCCAGGGCTCCTGACGCCCGGCCGACATCTCCACCACCGCACTGGCAACCCGCTTGAACATGATCTCGACCGGCAAACCCTGGGTGCCGATATGGCGCAACAGGCCCAGGGTGTACAGACCATTCTTGCCCTCCCCGTCTTCGGCAACGCCACCGGGCCGGGTCGCGAAACTGATCAGGGTACCGATCGGCGCATGCTCGCCGACCTGGGCCAGACCACGGGTGGCGCTGGACCGGGTGCGCAGGCGGTAGGGATTATTGCGACAGGCGTCGAGCAACAGAATCTTGATGCCGGCCCGCATCTCGTCGATTCGCGACAACAGGCCGGTCACGCTGATGCTGTCCAGAGTCACGTCGTACTCGGTGTCGAACGAGGCATCGACGGCGGGCAGATAGTTTTCGCCGCGAATCTGCATGCCGTGCCCTGCATAAAACACCACCACGGTGTCGCCAGGCGAGATCCGGCCGATGAATCCTTCGATCGTCCGGCCAATGTCACGGCGTCGCAAGTCGTAGACCGTCGTGACCTGAAAGCCCAGTTCGGCCAATCGGGCCGCCATCGATTTCGCATCATTGATCGGATTGAGCAATTCCTTTTCCGGATAGGTGGCATTGCCCACCACGAGGGCCAGCCGCCCCGGCTCGGCTGCCTGGGCCAGCAGGGTCAGGCCCGACAGCATCAGACCGAACAGGATCGCGACCATCGACCTTGCCGAATGGCCGGATTGCCGGGCGGCATTGAGAGGGTGGATCACGTCAAACCTCCTGGAATGTCGGTGAACATGGCGTCTAAATTTCAAAGCCTGGCTGTGTCATCAGGCCGTCGACCGGCGAAGCGACCGAGATCGGCAGGTGGGTCGCCGACTCATGGGTGACCGGTTCATGATCCGCCTGGGCGGTAGTCACCGGCCCGTCGTCGACGAACAGGCCCGATTCCTGATCGAGCAGGTCGGCCTGGCTCAGCACCGAGGTCGATGCCGTGTCGGACGGATCAGCCGACACACCGCCGGTAAACGTGAGCGTGCTGCTGGCCGTCGCGCCACGCGCACCACTGGACGACACGGGAGTGGCCGAGATGGTGATGACGCCACCCGGTGCACCGCTGAAGAACCCGGCACCGAATACGAAGCCGAAATCGCCGTTGGCATTGACATCGAACACCCGGGTATTCACGACCGAACTGCCCGGCAGGTTGATCGATATCTCGACCTGTGTGGCATTGACGGCCGATCCGTAGATGATCAGCCCATTGTCGGTCGTGACCTCGCCGGCATCGATGGTCAGGTCATTACCCTCGGCAAGCAGCCGCGTCACCTCAGGCGCGCCGGCCTCGTTGCCAACAGCCGTGTCCCCACCTCCTCCGGACAGGGCCAGGCCGAGCACACCAGCCCCGGCAGCCGCGCCGCCGATGATCCAACCCAGCGACATGCCGCCGCCCGCGGAGTCGGGCGGGGCCGCTGCCGACGCATCGGCGGTCAGCGCCGATCCCGGCGACGCCGCAGCGCTGCCGTCTTTGCCCGCCGTTGCACCGACCTCCGGCGACCCGGTCGGCAGGGTGGAGCGGGCCGTTGCCAGCGAATCGGCATTGAACGGCCGTAGCGCCTGCAGGCCGGCATCGAACAGATAAAGCGAGGTGATGCCGTCGCCCAGTTCAGTGCCCTGGGTCGCGGCATCGATGGTGAAGCGCTCGCCGCCCGTGCCAGCCAGTTCGAGCGAGCAGGATGAGGGCAGACAGATTGTAAAAAAATCCGAGAAGCACGAGCGACTGTTCACCGGCCAGGCCATCGATCAACAGGTCCTGGCCCTGGCGCTGCGCAATGACCCGCGAACCGGTATCGGCGGCCGCATCGCCAGCCACACGGACAGCCTGCAGCGTGTAGCGATACCGTGCCTCGGGCGTGAGCACGTTTTCGCCAGGCAACAAATCGATTTCGGCAATGGTCTGACCATCGCCCAAGACTTTCAAAAGGTAGCGCATCGATCGCGTTCCGATCCTGAACTGGCCCGTGCCGGATGCCGGACTCATCCCTGGGGTCGGACCGCGTCCCATCGAGTCGGTCGACACGGTTCGCGACAGCGGCTCAACCTCCTGTACCGGCAACCACGATCATAGCCCACCGTGACGAGGCGACTGCGACGAGCCGCACTTTGCTGATCTGAGCGATACTCGCCGACTCACCTTCGTCTGGCATCGATGCCCGATCGACCGGGCAATCCCTGATGACTCACTGCCTAGCTTTTCGCCGACCGATGTCAATCCACTGCCGCACGCTCAGTCTGCTCGTCACGTCGGGCATGGTCCTTGGTCTTGCTGCCTGCGGTGGCGATGAATCGCCGCCCGATGCGTCCCTGTCGACCCAGGCCGACAGCGCGGCCCTGGTCACGAATCCGGTCGGACAGCAGGCACCCGATGCGTCGACACTGCCTCGCTGGGACCCGCCCGTGAGCACGCCGGCACCACCGCTGCCAGGCACGCCACCGCCGCAGGCGGGCTACTCGGCATTGCTCAACTGCGCCAACGGCGTGCCCATCGGACCGCTGTACCCGGCAACGGTCGCCTATGATGCCGGTTCACTATCCGTGACCGACGCAACGGGTACGGCCTTGCGGGCCGTATCGACGAGCGTCTGGACCGCGCAGCGGTCGGGCGATGGCATCACCTACGGCGCCGATACCGCTGTCGATGTGGTCCGGCGTCTGTTCATTCACGTACACGACAACGGCCAACTCGATGGTGGCGGATTCGACGGCGCCAATCCTGCCCATTCGATTCACTGCGGGGTATCGTTGGCCGGCGTGGCATCGGGAACCTTCTACCCGGTTGGCGACCGGTCCTTCGCCTGGCATGACGGCCTGGAGGAGATGATCTGCCAGGAAACCGTCGACAAGCCCGACAGTTTCTCGATTACCCAGCCGATCCCGACCGTGATCCGCTTCATCGCGAACGGCCGCCCAACCACCGCATTCGAAGGGGTGGCATACGTATTTCCGTCCGCTGCGGAGTTTGCCGGCAGCTCACCGCTGCCCCAGACGACGGCATCGATCGAGCCGCTGATCAGCGGCGGCTTCCGCGGATCGATTCGCAACACCGGCAATGCCAGTGTGTTCACCCGGATCGATCTGAGCCAGACCTACAAGCTGGTCGAACTGGTCGACTCGGCGATCGGCGATACCCCTGGTTCGATCAGGACCCTCAAATGCAGCGCCCAATGACCGGCCTGCGAATGTGCGCGACCGAGCGATGCTGCGCCTGACCGAAATCCGACTGCCGCTCTCGCACACCCAGGACGATCTGCACGAGGCGGTGACGCGCCGCCTCGGCATAACGCGCCAGGCCTTGCGCGAGATCCGTGTCTGGCGGCGCGGCTATGATGCGCGGCGGCGGGCCTCGATCATCCTGAGCTACACCCTGGATGTCGACACCACCAGCAATGCCGCGCTGCTGGCTCGCTTTGCGTCTGACCCGCGTATTGTTGAATCGCCCGATACGCGATACCGGTTCGTGGCGGATTTCCGTGGTGTATCCGCGCCCCGACCAATCGTGATCGGGACGGGTCCGTGCGGCATTCTGGCCGGGCTGACCCTGGCCCAGATGGGCCTGAACCCGCTGATTCTGGAGCGTGGCAAACCGGTGCGCGAGCGCACCCGTGATACCTGGGCCTTCTGGCGACGCCGTGAACTGAACAGTGAATCGAACGTGCAGTTCGGCGAAGGTGGCGCCGGTACCTTCTCCGACGGCAAGCTCTGGACACAGGTTGCCGATCCCGGCTTCCTCGGGCGCAAGGTGCTCGAGGAGTTCGTGCGTGCCGGGGCACCCGACGAAATTCTGTTCGTGAGCAAACCTCATGTCGGCACCTTTCGCCTGGTCAAAATGGTGGAGAACATCCGCGCGCAGATCGAAGCGCTCGGCGGTGAGTTTCGTTTCGGACAGAAGGTGACCGGGCTGATCATCGGGAATGATGGCCCCACCGCCCGGCGGCTGCGCGGCCTGACGCTGGACAATGGCGAACAACTGAGCGCCAGTCATGTGGTGCTGGCCATCGGCCACAGCGCCCGCGACACCTTCCGGATGCTGCATTCGCAGGGCGTGCATCTGGAAGCCAAGCCCTTTTCGATCGGTGTGCGCATCGAGCATCCACAGTCGCTGATCGATCGGGCCCGTTTCGGCGATCATGCTGGCCATCCGATTCTGGGTGCCGCCGACTACAGGCTGATCCATCACGCCCGGAATGGTCGGTCGGTGTACAGCTTCTGCATGTGCCCGGGCGGCACCGTGGTCGCGGCAGCCTCCGAGCCCGGCGGCGTGGTGACCAATGGCATGAGCCAGTACTCGCGCAATGAACGCAATGCCAACAGCGGCATCGTCGTGGGTATCACGCCGCAGGACTATCCGGGCCATGCGCTGGCCGGCATCGACTTGCAGCGGCACTGGGAGACCCGCGCCTTCGAGGTCGGTGGCGGCGACTACAGTGCACCAGCCCAGACGCTGGCCGATTTCCTCGCGGTGCGCCCCTCGGACACGCTGGGTGCGGTGCTGCCCTCTTACCGGCCCGGGGTCAGGCCGGCCGATCTGGCCGACTGCCTGCCAGCCTTCGTGACCGAGGCTATTCGCGAAGCCCTGCCGGCATTCGAGCGCAAGGTGCCCGGCTTCTGTCTGCCTGATGCCTTGCTCACGGGCGTCGAAACCCGGACTTCGTCGCCGGTGCGGATCCGCCGCAACGATGACTTTCAGAGCGTGAACACACAAGGCCTGTTTCCGGCCGGCGAAGGTGCGGGTTATGCGGGCGGCATCATGTCGGCCGGCATCGACGGAATCCGTGTCGCCGAGGCGGTGGCCCGGGCCATCCTGGCCGACAGATGAGCGGATCAGACCGGCCGTTCACCGGTCCGCTGACTCGCGCTAGGATTCGATCTGACTCAAGGAGTAGATGATGCTGGCTCTGAGACCGATCTGCGAGCACTGCGCCAAGCCCCTGCCGCCCGATTCGACCGAGGCGATGATCTGTTCGTATGAATGCACCTTCTGCGCGACCTGCACGCGAGAGGTGCTGCGCAATGTCTGCCCGAACTGTGGTGGTGGTTTTCAACCGCGACCGGTGCGGGTGCGCAATGAATGGCGCGATGGCGTGAGCCTGCAACATCAACCCGCCAGCACCGAGAGCCTGCATCGACCGGTCGACCGGACGCATGTGGCACTGGTGGCCCGGGTCGGTGGCATCAAGCCCGAGCAGCGCTAGACCGGAAAGATCACCGTCCGGATTGAATCAGTCCTGCAATCGGTGCGCGAAGTCAGAGTCAATCAGCCTCTTGTCAAACCATCAAGCGGCCATCTGAGCGTTCAGGGCGAATACCAGGCCTGCGGACGATTTTTATTGTCGTAGTCGATCGCTGATATTTTTGACTAAGATTCAGTTTTTCTAACAGGTGGACCCATGACGCTGCCACTGCGGGCCATCGTGGTGTTCGACGTCGTCGCGCGCTGCCGCAGCCTGTCGAAGGCGGCGGCCGAACTCTTCGTGACCCCGTCTGCGGTCAGTCAGCAGATCCACGCGCTGGAAGTTCATTTAGGGACGACGCTGCTCACCAAGGCTGGCCGCGGGGTTGTGCTGACGGAGGCTGGCGAGCGGTATTTCGAAATGATCGCTGACAACGTGCAGCGGATCACGGAGGCCACGCACCGCACCCGTGGCTTTCGCTCGCGGTCGGTGCTCACCGTACGCACGACGCCGACCCTGGGCAATAAATGGCTCTTACCCCGTCTGCGCTCCTTCCTCGACGCCAACCCGGACGTCGATCTTCGCCTGAACGGCACGACAGAACCCACTGACTTCAGCCGCGAAGCGGTTGACCTCGAGATCCGACACGGCGAGGGCCGCTGGCCGGGAATGTTCGTCGAGGGCCTGGCGGAAGAGGCGTTCCTGCCAGTGTGCTCGCCGACGTATGCCGGGGCTTACACGCTGGCGGCGGCGGACCTGCCCGGTCACCGCCTGATTCATTCGGTAAAAGCCCAGGTGCAGTGGTCACAATGGTTCGCGCTGGCCGGCGCGAAGCCCGAGGTCGAATGGCGCCGATTGCTTTTTGACCGCAGTCACATGGCCATCGACGCGGCGGTTGACGGCCTGGGCGTCGCGCTCGAGAAGCACGTTGATGATGTGGCGCGAACTGCGCGACGGCGGTCTTGTCTGCCCCGTCTCCCATCCACCGCGGGTGACGCTCACGACGCAATGGATTGTGTGCCCATTCGACCACCTGCACCGCGCCAACGTCAGGTTATTCCTGGACTGGCTTCGCACCGAACGAACGGTCTGGCAGGACCAGCGCCCGAACCTGAGTGCGTCGCCAATAATTTAGAAAATCTAATTGATTTCATCGTCAATCTAAGTTGTCCTAATCAACCCCGATTCCTACACTGGCGGTTGTGAGGCGCCAGACCAACGGCGCGCAGTGAGGAGCACACACCCTCCCGGGGCCGACACCTCGCGCCGCGTCATCCGAGCCGAGGCGACCGCCCGGGTCAACGATTCAGTGAAGGACAACCAGATGAATCTTTACACGATGATGGCCGCCCGCGCCGCGGCCGGACGCCCGGTGCGAGTGGGCCTGATCGGTGCTGGCAAGTTCGGATCGATGATCCTGTCGCAAGCCCAGCACCTGACGGGCATGCACATCGTGGGCGTCGCCGATCTCGACGTGGCCAAGGCCCGGGCCTCGCTGGACCGCGTCGGCTGGCCGGCGGAACGTTACGCTGCCAAGACACTGGGCGATGCGGTCAAGACGGGCAGAACCTGCGTGCTGGACAACGCAGCGGCATTGGCTGACTGCCCCGACATCGAATGCATTGTTGAGGCCACCGGCCACCCGATCGCCGGCGTGCGTCATGCACTGGCTGCGATTGACGGGGGCAAGCATGTCGTGATGGTGAATGTCGAGGCCGACGCGATGTGCGGCCCGCTGATCGCTGCCCGCGCCAAGGCCAATCGCGTGGTCTACAGCATGGCCTACGGCGACCAGCCGGCCATCATCTGCGAACTGGTTGACTGGGCACGTGCCAGTGGTTTCGAACTGACCTCTGCTGGAAAGGGCATGAACTTCGAGCCCCGCTACCGCTACTCGACGCCCGACACCGTGTGGGGCTTCTTCGGCTGGACAGAGGAAGAGGTGGCCAAGGGCGACTTCAACCCGAAGATGTACAACTCGTTCACCGACGGCACCAAAGCGGCCATCGAGATGGCAGCGGTTGCCAACGGGACCGGACTGGACTGCCCGGATGAGGGCCTGGCCTTCCCTCCCACCGGACTGCACGATCTGGCGAAGGTGTTCCGCCCGGCCTCTGATGGCGGCCGACTGCCTCGAAGCGGGCTGGTGGATATCGCGGCCAGCCAGGAACCCGACGGCCGCGAGGTGTTCAACAATATCCGCTATGGCGTCTTCGTCACCTTCAAGGCGCCCAACGAATACGCGAAAGCCTGCTTCAAGCAGTACGGCCTGCTGACCGACCCGTCGGGTTGGTACGGTTCGATGTGGCGGCCATTCCACATGATCGGTCTGGAGACCAGCATCAGCATCCTGTCGGCCGTGCTGCGCGGCGAGGCCACTGGCACCAGCCTGGAGTTCCGAGGCGATGCCGTCGCCACCGCCAAGCGCGATCTGAAGCCCGGCGAGATGCTCGACGGCGAAGGCGGCTTCGCGGTATGGGCAAACGCGATCCCGGCCTCCAGGAGTCTGGCCATCGGTGCGTTGCCGATAGGCCTGGCCCACAACGTCAAGCTCACCCGCCCGGTTGCCAAGGATACGGTCGTGCGCTTTGAGGATGTCGAACTCGTTCGCGACCTCGACGTCGTGGCGTTGCGCCAGGAGATGGAGCGCGCGGCGAGAAGTTGATTCACTGACCTTTCACACAAGAGTACGAGGAGACAACGATCATGCAACGCAAAACCATCTTCATCCAGACCCTGGCGCTGGCCGCCGCATTGTTTGCCGGGACTGCATCGGCACAGGCTGTCAAGCTCACGTTGGCCCACGGCACGGCTCTGGACAACCCCCGCCACGTCGCCGCCTTGAGGTTTGCCGAAGTCGTCAAGCTCAAGAGCGCTGGTCGCATCGAGGTGACTGTCGCCGGCGCCGCCCAACTCGGTGACGATGCCGCAATGATCACTGCGCTGCGCACCGGCGCGCTGGACATGTCAGCCAACTCGCAGGGCGCAGTGGCCAACGTCGTGCCCGAGTACGCCGCGTTCGGCATGCCCTTCCTGTTCTCCAGCCAGGCCCATGCCTGGAAAGTGATGGACGGCCAGGCTGGCAAGGAACTGGCCGAGAAGTCGGCCGAGAAGGGCCTGATTGTGCTGGGCTACTGGGACAATGGCATCCGCCAGATGAGCAACAGCAAGCGGCCGCTGCTCAAGCCCGAAGACTTGAAGGGCCTGAAAATGCGTACTCCGCCCGATACGGTAACGGTGGATATCATGCAGAGCGTGGGCGCCGATGCGCAGCAGATCAAGTTCTCCGAGTTGTACGTGGCCCTGCAGCAGGGCGTGGTCGACGGACAGGAAAACCCGTTGGTCAACATCTGGGCTGGCAAGCTGCACGAGGTGCAGAAGTACATTTCGCTGACGGGCCACAAGTACGAACTCACCCCGTTTCTGGTTGGCAAGCGGTCCTGGGACAAGCTGTCGGATGCCGACAGAAAGGTAATCCAGGAAGCAGCGGCCGAGGCCACGGCGCTGCAGCGCAAGCTGGCGCAAGAGTCCGACGAGAAGATGTTCGCCGAGCTCAAGGCCAAGGGCGTACAGATCGACAAGGTGGATCAGGGTCCGTTCATGGCGGCCACGGCTCCCGTCATCTCCAAGTGGGAGGCCGGTCCGATCGGCCCGTTTGTCAGGAAAGTGGTCGCCGCGGCACGCGAGAAGTGACCATCCGATCGAAAACCATCTGAGCAACGACCACATGCGCGATCCGCGTCGAGGCCGACCCCGCCTCACGCGGCGGGCCAGCGAGGAGACCCCATGGACTACGTCGTCGTCGAGCGCAATGTGCTGGAGCGGGCGATCGTCGTCGTCTGCAGCGTCGTGCTGTGGGTGACTACCGTCGTGATCTTCGTGATCCTGAGCGCCAATACGGCGCTACGCTATGTCAGCGGCTCAAGCCTGCAGTGGGCCAACGAAGTGCCCGAGCTGCTGTTCCCCTGGCTGGTGATGGCCGGGGTCGTACTCGCCGCAGAAAAGGGAGCGCACATCTGCACGGTCTTCCTTGTCGACTCGGTCGGGGCCGGCGCGCGGCGGATCATCGCCGTCATCGCCTGGATATCGGTGGCGCTGCTGTATGCGGTGCTGGTTCATGCCACCTGGGGCCTGCTCGCGATCGTGCACGATGAGCGTTCGCCGATCCTGCAGGTCCCCGGATCCGTGACGTATTCGTGCGTCATGATCGGGATGGTGCTGATCGCCGCCCTGGCATTGCTCGCGGCATGGCGCGCGTGGCGCAACGAGCAGGTCGGGCCGGACACCCGTGAGCCGGGTGCGCAGGGGTGAGTCGTTCATGACCACCCTGATACTGTTTGTCTTCCTGGGTGCCGCCTCGCTGGCGGTGCCGATCGCGCATGCGATCCTGCTGGCTGCGCTGGCCGCGGCCGCCAGCAACGACCGCGTGCCGCTGGACCTTCTGGTGCAACAGATGGTTGCACAGGTGCAAAGCTTCCCGCTCATCGCGATCCCGTTCTTCATGTTGACGGGCTCGCTCATGATGGGTGGCAGACTCGGCCAGGCGATCGTCGGCGTACTGACCGCACTGGTGGGCCGTTGGCACGGCGGGCCGGCGCAGGTGAGCGTGCTGTCGTCCACGCTGTTCGGCGGCGTCTCCGGCTCGGCCGTGGCCGATGCGTCAGCGATCGGCTCCCTGATCATGCCCTGGCACCGCCGGCTGGGCTACCCGATGGCGTTCTCGGCGGCATCACTGGCCTGTGCCGCCACGATCGACATCATCATCCCGCCGTCGATCCCGTTGATCCTGTATGCGCTGTCGTCCAACGCCTCGATCGCCGCGCTGTTCTACGCCGGCATCCTGCCCGGGCTGATGCTGTGCATTGGCTTCATGGCCGCGTGCTGGTGGGTGGGCAAGCGGCGCAACCTGCCTCGCGAGACAGCGACAGCCGACCGGGAAACGTTCTGGCGCGATCTGGTCCTGTCGCTGCCGGCCATTGCACTGCCGGTGCTGATCATCGTGTTCCTGCGCTTCGGCATCGCCACGCCCACCGAGGTGGCGGTGCTGGCCGCTCTGTTCTCGGGTGCCGTGTCGGCATTTCTGTACCGTGACCTGTCGATCAAACGGCTGCACCACGCGATTCTCGAGGCCGGCCTGGCCACCGGCGTCGTGCTGATGGTGATCATGGCTTCGGCGGCGATCGGCTGGCTGCTGACCTTCGACCAGATGCCGCAGGACATCGCGCACTGGGTGCAGCAGAACGTGTCCACCCGGTGGGTCGTGATCCTGCTGATGAATGTGATGATGCTGTTCCTGGGCATGTTCATCGACCTGCCAGCGGCGGTGCTTCTGCTCACGCCCGTCTTCCTGCCATTGGCCCAGGCGATCGGCATGGATCCGATCCAGCTCGGACTCATGATGGTCGTCAATCTGGCCATCGGCCTGTACACGCCGCCGGTGGGCACGACGCTGTTCATCACCAGCGCTCTGGCCAGGGTCAAGGTCGGCGAAACCGTGCGCGAGATGTGGCCCTTCTACATCGTCGCCTTGACCGTCCTCGGTATCGTGTCCTATGTGCCGGCCAGCATCCTGCGTTGATCTGGCTCAGACATACTGGTGAATGACTTCGGCGAAGTGCTTCGGATTGAACGGCTTGGTCACGTAGTCGTCGGCACCGTCGGCCATCGATTGCGCGATATCGTCGCTGCGCGCCTTGGCCGACACCACCACGATGGGCACGCGACCCCACACATCACTGGCACGAATCTGCTGGATCAGTTCGTCGCCCGACAGGAACGGCAGCATGCGGTCCATGATGACCAGATCCGGTGCAGGCCAGTTCTCGATCATCTCGGCTGCGCTGCGGCCATCACCCAGTGCCATCACCTGAACGCCGGCATCCTGTAGCAGGAACTTGATCAGCTTGCGCACGTCAGCCGTGTCTTCGACGACCAGCACGCGCGCCGGCGCATCACCTTCCCGTCGGACCTTCTTGCGCACGACGGTATTGATCCGGCGACGATCGATCTGACTGAGCGTGGCAGGTGCTTCCAACAGGTCAAGCATGGCAGGGACTCCTGGGCAGGTATTGTCAATTTTTGGTTCTTTCAAACAGACTATCGACCCGCCGATCAAACGCTTGAGTGAGGCAGGTGGCAGTGGACGATCCGGATCGATCGACGGCCGGCCATCGAGGGCATCAGACCGGAAAGGCCACGAGCCGTCGATAGGCATCGATGAGCTTGGCCAGCAGGGAAATGTCGGCAGCGGCAGCCGCCTTGGTCACGTAGCCGGCCACATGATAGTCATAGCTCCTGATCATGTCCTGATCCCGGCTGGAGGTCGTCAGCACAAACACCAGCGCCGCGCCGTGAACCGGATCCTGACGCAGTTCGCGCAGGAATTCAAAGCCGTCCATCCGCGGCATGTTCAGATCGAGCAGGATCAGATAAGGCATGGTGATGGGCCCACGCCCCTGGTCTCCGCGCAACAAGGACAAGGCCTCGATGCCGTCGCTTGCTGTCACGATGGGGCAGTTGATCCGCGCGGCCAGAATCGCCCGACGCACGGCCTCCTGATCAACCTCGTCATCGTCGACCACGAGAATGGTGAGCGGATTCGTCATCAGGCGAGCGCCATCTGGGGCGTGACGACCGCGTCGCTTGCCTGGGCCGGCATCTCGTCCGGCCACAGGAATCGGATCGTCGTACCGGGCACGGGTGAATCGACCACGGCCACCGAACCGCCGAATCGCTCGACGATCCGGCGCACCAGCGCCAGGCCCATGCCGCTCGATTCGAGACTGTCCCGTGGCTGCAGGGTCTGGTACATCTCGAACACACGCTCACGGAACTGGGGAGCAATGCCGGGTCCGTCATCGCTGACTTCGAATGCCACACCCTCTGCCCGGGTTCGCCAGCGGATCTCGACCCGCCCCTGGTCCGAACCCCGGTGCTTGATGGCGTTGCCGACCAGATTGATCAGCACCTGGCGCAGTGGTGCGCGGCAGGTGCGGATCATCGGCCGATCGCCCACCACCGAAAAAACAAAGCCGTCGCTGGGCCGCACCAGATCCCTGACCTCGTCGATCAGCTCGGCCAGATCGACGGATTCGACAGGATGGGATTCGCGACTGGCCCGACCATACAGCAGCAGATCAGTGAGCAAACGCTCCATCCGGGCGATCCGCTTGCGCATCAGATCCAGATGACGCTGCGACTCGGGTGACAGTGATTCACGCGCATCATCGGCCACCCAGGAGGCCAGGTTGTCGATCGCACGCAGCGGCGCCCTCAGGTCATGCGATGCCACGTGGGCGAAGCTTTCCAGATCCTCGTTGGAGCGCTTCAGATCGGCCAGCTGGCGTTCGCGCTCGCGCTCGAATGCCCGACGCTCGGTCATGTCGTTGACCGTCACGAGCACATATCGGTCATGGTTGAACCGCATCGGCGTGAGGATCACCTCGGCGGGAAAATCGGGTCCGGTGCGGCGCACGCCAATCGCATCAAGCCGGACCGCCTCGCCCTGGAATTCACCGGCCGGGCTGAATCGCTCGTCGCCAACCGCCGTCATCGAGTCGTCCCAGGCGAGCGAAGGTATCAGTGCCCGGATCGGCAGTTCGAGCATGTCGCCTCGGCTCAGGCCGAACAACTGCGCACTGGCCGCATTGGCCAGGGTGATGCGGCCAGCCCGATCGACCATCAACATCGCCTGCTCGGCCGCATTGACCACCAGCCGGAACCGCTCCTCGCCATCCTGGAAAGCCTGAAACAGTCGGTCGGCGCTGCTTCTTGCATGTTCGCGCTGGCGACTGAGCAGCCCCATCGACACGAACAGCAGCAGAGCCACCATGATGCCCGCCAACGCAACGATCAGGCTCTGGCGGGCTTCCGACGCCGACAGAAAACCAGGCAACGCGGCCATCGACAACTGCCATGTGCGACCCATCACCTGGATCGAGCGGCGGGCATTGAACACGGTCTGGTCAACGATTCCGGTTGCCGATGGTCCGCTGGCGAAGAGCTGGTCGTGCGGGCCTGCAGCCGCTTCGTCATGCAGGCTGACGGTCAGATCGGCATGAGGCAATCCCACAACGCTGTTCAGCAGGTCGTGGGGATTCAGTGCGACGACGACCAGAGCGGTGATCGCGGTGTCTCGTCCGGCAGCATCGGCTTGCCGATGCACGCTCCCGGCATTCGCCGGTGCCACGATCAGCAACCCGGTCGAGGGCAGGTCACGCCCGATCCAGCCCACCGCGTCCAGGCCGCCGAGCCTGTCCAGCCGGACAGGCGCGGACAAGGCCGGCCGACCGCTGTCGATCGCCCGCGTGATCACCGCCTGGGCCAGCGGATCGGCCGTCCATTCCCGGACGGGCGCGGCCCGGATCGGATCATCCGGGTCGGTCGGTGCCAACAGCATGAAGGCCCGGATGGCTGGATACATCTCGTTCAGATCGAGCCGCTCAATAAAACGGCCCCACTGCGCCTGGCTCATCGGCGGCTCCAGGGCCAGCATGGCCACCGTCTGGCTGAGCAGGCGCTGGTAGCCGGCCAGACGATCCCGGATCGCCGACTCGATCAGATCGATCCGCGATTCGAACCGCTCTCTGGCCCGTTGTTCGATCGACCGATTCGACAGATGCCAGGCCAGGCCTGTCAGCAAGAGCGAGACCATCAACACCACGCTGGCGACGCGCAGATGCCGTGCGGCGAGGAGTCTGCTGGACGAAGACGGGTCACGCATGGACAGCGTCGCTCGCCATGGCCGCCGGCTGCGCGGGCTTGATGACCTGTGAATGCAGGGGAAGATCGACGATGAATGAAGAACCTTCGCCTTCCTGCGACACGAAGCTGATGCGCCCGCCCATCTGCGCCACCAGTCCCTTGCTGATGCAAAGGCCCAGTCCGAAACCTTCCTTGCCACTCGCCTGGACGGCGACGTCACGCGAGAACTTTTCGAACAATCGGGGTTGGAAAGACGCGGGAATACCGTGACCAAAATCCTGAACGGTGACCCTCACCATGCCGGCGATCAATTCGATCGACAGAATCACCCGCCCGCCGATCGGCGAGAATTTGATCGCATTGGACAACAGATTGATGATCACCTGGCGCAGCCGGTTCGGATCGACAAAGACTCTTGCACCCTCGACCCTCACATCCGATTCCAGCTTGATCGCCCGGTCGCGCAGCAGGGGCAGCATCGAGCGGGCGGCATCGCCGACCGGTGCAACGATGTCGATCACCTCGGACTGGAAGCGGATCACGCCGGCTTCGAGTTTGTTGATATCGAGCAGATCCTCGATCAGGGTCGACAGATGGGCGCAGTTGCGCTGGCCCATCTCGATGAGCGAGTGACAGACTTCGGGCAGATCCCCACCCACCCCCATCGCCAGCGCATCGAAGGAGCCCGACACGACGGTCAGCGGTGTGCGCAGTTCATGGCTGACCATGGAGACAAAATCGACATGTTGCTGTTCTTCGCGCTTTCTGGCTGTGATGTCCAGACCCAGGGCGACCCATTTCTCGACTGATCCATCTTCACCATGCATCGGATGGGCTTCGATCTGAACCCAGAAGGGCCGGCCATTGGCATGTCTGAGAATGATCTCCTCGGAAAACGACGTGCCGGCAATGAATGCCGCATCGATCGCGGCAACCGCCTTGGCCGGCGAATCGCGGTCGAACAGAAACTCGCCGGGTCGTCGACCGAGCATGCTCGACAAAGCGTAGCCACTGAGCTTCTCGAAGCAGGGATTGCACCAGACGACCCGCTGCGCGGTGTCCAGCGTCAACACAAAGGACTTGGACTTCTGGATCAGAAAGGCCTGTTCCTTGAGTCGCTTCTGTGTCATGCGAACGGCGGTCAGATCCCGCACCGCAATCACATACAAGGTCCCCTCGGGCGCCTGCATGGGCCGCACCGTGCCTTCGACCAGAATCGGCAGACCGTCAAAGCGCCGGGCACGCGCTTCACCCAGTTCGGAGAACAGGCCGCGGCTTACCGCGCCCCTGGGAAAAAAACGCTTGACCGATTTGCCCACCGCCTGGGCTTCCAGGCAGCCGAACAGACTCTCGGCGGCCCGGTTGAATGACTTGACCACGCCCTGCTCGCTGCACGCGATGATGCCGTCAGCGATCGAATCAATCACCACCTCCAGACGCTCGCGGATCTGTTCCAGTTCACGCGTACGTTTGGCGACCTTGGCCTCGAGATGGCTCTTGGCGCGATTGAAGCGTTCCAGCGTGGTGTCCAGATTGCGCGTGAGCGCGGCCACCTCGCGGGCATCCAGATACAGTCGCAGGCCGGCATCCGGGCCCGGCCCGTCGCCCGGCCGATCCATCATTCCGGGCAGCATCGCGCACGATGTCGTTTGGCCCACCGATTCGAACGGCAGGGACAGGACGGACTCGGTGTGCATTGACTTGTTCTTGCGGCGCGGCATGCCAGTAACCCCCGAACCGGGTCGCGGTTCGCCATTGGCCCGGTCAAACACCGGGACCCTCGCCTGCACAGCAAGCAGGACCCTCACATGGTTTCGACCGCCAGCCGCCGATCATGAGCCCGATCGTCGAGCAGATCCCCCCGTTCGCCACTCAGGCGATGCCGCGAATCCTGGCCACCACTACCAATACGGCCACCGCAACGCCATACATGAGCGCCGCATACGGCCAGTTCCAGACCGCCGCACGAAAACTGGGCACGCCATACCGACCCTGAAAGATCAGATGGGTGCCGGACAGAGGACTGGCGCAGGTGCCCAGGCTCCAGCACAACAGACAGGTCACGGCCAGCAGCTGTGGGTCAGGGTCAATCGGTGTGAGCAACGGCGTGACGGCGGCGATCGAGATGACCGGATGCAGGCCGGCCGCCGACAACAACAACATCACCGCCAGCATCAGGCTGGCCGCGGTGGCGTTGAACTGGCTCATCGGCATCGTCACATGGCCGGCGCTGGCCAGTTCGCCCAGACCCGTAGCCAGCACACCGGCGGCCAGAAACAACAACAATTCGCCGACCATGCCGGGCAGTCCGTCGACCACATGAGCCTGAAGACGACGAGCCGCCGGCCGGATGCCAAAGCGGCCGATCAACACCACCACCGACACCGTCAGGGCCGACAAGGCGATGATCACGAGCACCGAGGCCTGCGGCATCATCAGGAAGGCGACCGAGACCGCCACTGCCAGCACGGCTGGCACCCAGAGACCCGAGACGGTCAGCGGATAACCCCGGAATGTCTGCAAGTGCTCGCGATAGCGCAGCGTCGCTTCGATCATGACCAGACCGATGCCGGCCAGCGCGAACGGCAGCCCGGCCATCATCACGAAGGGCAGACTGGTCTGCGGCACATAGGTCAGGATCATTGCCATACCGCCGAAAAACGGCGAATACGCCGAACATCCCGAGAAAACCCGGGTGATCGACTGTGAGGTGAAGCGGCTCAGTCGGCCGTCCACCGCGAGCCGATCGGCAATCAGAATCGGCGCCGAGATGTTGATGAAAGAACCGAAGACGGCGACGCTCAGCAAGGTCTTGCGCCAGGCGCGCGACCCCACCGGCAAGCGCGTCGCCGAGTCTTCCCCAGGTACTGCGACCAACCGGAGAAAACTGACCGAGGCGATCATCGCAATCAGGCCGGCATTGGTGTCGAGCAGGCGCAACCAGGCGGGCTGCGCCCCCAGGGACAGGGCCCAGATCAGCGCGATCAGACCGATCCCGATCAGGACAGCGACCTGCAAAGTCTGCCCCGAGGGCAGGCGGGCGATCAGCAGGGCACCAGCCAGCCAGGCCGCCAGGCCGGCCGGCCAGCGCGGAAAACCAGGCGCGAGCCCATGCAGCAAGGCCAGCAAGATCAGCGCGGCAATGACCAGTCCGGCAAGACGTCGCAACACGTTGGGAGTCACTGTTCAATCAGCCGGATCAGGTTGCGAGTGCGAAGGCAGGCGGTCGCGCGGAACGGAATCCGCCGCTCGATCAACCCGAGTGTACCGGGCCATGAGAGTCGCCTGCCGGTTGGCGCGCTAGACTTGAATCCTTCAAAGACCGCACGACGGCCACCCTGATGGAGGATAGCCATGACCAGGACGCTACGCCCGCTGATTTGTCTGCTGGCGCTCGCCACCACGAGCACCGGTGCTTTCGCCGAGGAGGTCGGTGAAGTCTCCACGGCATTCAAGCTGCTCGGGGCCAATCACAAGATCGTGCTCGAAGCCTTCGATGATCCGAAGGTCAGTGGCATTTCGTGCTTCCTCTCGCGCGCCAAGACCGGCGGCGTGAGCGGTTCGCTGGGCCTGGCGACCGACACCTCGGACGCCTCGATCGCGTGCCGACAGACTGGCCCGGTGCGGTATCTCGACAAGATCGAGGCGGGTGAGCAGGTGTTCCAGCAACGCACCTCGATTCTGTTCAAGAAGCTGCAGGTCGTGCGGTTCTTCGATCCGACGCGCAATACGCTCATCTACCTGACCTACTCGGACAAACTCATCGATGGCTCGCCGCAGAATTCGATCTCGGCCGTGGTCGTCACGCCCTGGGGTGCCGACGGCCTCATGCCGGCCGCCCCGGAATACCGGCCATGAAGGAATCATCGCTGAGCGCACCGGCTGATGAGAGCCAGGCCGCCCGTCTGCTGCGTGACCGACTGCCCGCCGGCATCGTCTCGCGTCGTCTGGACAACGGCAACGGGCTGGGCGTGCATGTCCTGACCGCGGGTGACGACGATCCACGACGGCCGTTGGCGCTGCTGCTGCACGGTTTCCCCGAGATCGGCTTCAGCTGGCGACGGATGATGTTGCCGCTCGCACAAGCCGGCTGGTTTGTTGTCGCACCCGATCAGCGGGGTTACGGCCTCACCCAGGGCTCGGATGATCGCTTCGACAGCCCGCTCGAGCGTTTTGGCATCCTGAATCTGGTGCGCGACCAGCTCGGCCTGCTGCGCGCACTGGGTCGCGAACGTGTCGATTTGCTGGTGGGTCATGATTTCGGCTCGCCGGTCGCCGCCTGGTGCACGCTGATCCGTCCCGATGTGTTCGCCTCGGTGGCCTTGATGAGCGCACCGTTCGGTGGGCCACCCGACTGGCCGGCCCCGGATGGCACGAGCCGCATCAGCGGTATCGATCATGCCGCGCTGGCCGCACTCGCGCGCCCCCGGAAACACTACCAGTGGTATTACTCGACCCCGCACGCCAATGCCGACATGATGTCGTCCGCTGCCGGCGTGCACGGCTTTCTGCGCGATTATTACCATGCCAAGAGTGCCGACTGGGCGGGCAATTCGCCCTGTCGACTCAACTCATGGGCCGCCGACGAACTGGCCCGGATGCCCGACTACTACATCATGGGTCTGGCGGACACGATGCCCGAGGCGGTCGCGCCCGCCCGGCCCTCGACCCGTGAAGTCGAGCAGTGCACATGGCTGCCCGACGCCGACCTGGCGGTTTATTCGGCGATTTATGAGGCCAGGGGTTTCCAGGGTGGCCTGCAGTGGTATCGCTGCGCCACCGGCACGGTTCAGCGCGATCAGTTGCGTCTGTTTGCCGGCATGACGATTCGACAACCGGCCTGCTTCATTGCCGGCACCGGCGACTGGGGGGTGTGGCAAAAGCCTGGCGAGTTTGACCTGATGGCCAGGCGGGCCTGTACGGACTTCCGGGGTGCCCATCTGATCGAGGGCGCCGGCCATTGGGTGCAACAGGAACAACCCGACCGGACAGTCGCTCATCTGCTCGACTTTGCCGGCGCGAGCCGCGGCCGCTGAGCCCGGGAATGACTGGGTCGTTCGACTACAATCGATCGATACTCCGACCGACTTTTCCCGAGGTTTATTCATGGCCGACACCATCGCCGCCCTGCTTGCCCCGCATCCGGGCGATTCACGCGCCATCGGCGCGCCGGGTCGCGACTGGCTCACCCAGGCTGAGCTGCGCGGTTTGTGTGAGCGCACCACCGATACGCTGCATGCCCTGGGTATCGATGCTTCGCGTCGGGTCGCGATCGTGCTCGACAATGGCCCCGAGATGGCGGCGGCATTCATCGCGGTCGCCTGCACGGCGGTCACCGCGCCGCTGAATCCGGCCTACCGGGAAGAGGAATTCGATTTTTATCTGTCGGACCTGAATGCCACCGCGCTGATCGTGGCCGCCGACTACGCCGGCCCGGCGCTGGCTGCCGCGCGCAAACGCCAGATCGCCATTGTCCGGCTCAGGGCCGATGAGCGGATTGCCGGCCGGTTCACGCTGCAGGCCGAAACCGCCACGTCTTTACCACCCTGTCCGGGTGCCGCCCTGCCCGGCCCCGACGACGTCGCCCTGGTGCTGCACACCTCCGGCACGACCTCGCGGCCGAAGATCGTGCCGCTGCTACAGCGCAACCTGGTCGCCTCGGCGCCGCCACATCGGCGCGACCCTGCGCTGACGCCCGCAGGACCGCTGCCTGAACATCATGCCGCTGTTCCACATCCACGGCCTGATCGCGGCGGTGCTGAGTTCGCTGGCCGCCGGGCGGCAGCGATCGTCTGCACACCCGGCTTCAATGCGCTTGCAGTTCTTCGGCTGGCTCGACGCGACAAACGCCCGACCTGGTACACCGCGGTGCCGACCATGCACCAGGCGATCCTTGCCCGCGGCGCGCGCAACGCGCGAGATCGATCGCCGCTGACCGCTGCGCTTCATCCGCTCGTCGTGCGCCTCGCTGCCGCCGCAGGTGATGGCCGAGCTGGAGGCGACCTTCGGCGCGCCGGTGATCGAAAGCTACGGCATGACCGAAGCGACCCACCAGATGGCCTCGAATCCGCTGCCGCCGGCGCGAACGCAAGCCGGGATCGGTCGGCATCGCGGCCGGTCCTCGAGGTACGCGATCGCATGCCGCCAGGACGAGCGGCTGCTCGACCGCGGCGCGACCGGCGAAGTCGTGATCCGCGGGCCGAACGTCACGCCGGGCTACGAAGCCAATCCAGAGGCGAACGCCAAGCGCGTTCTTCACGGTCGCCAATGCCGCTGGTTCCGCACCGGTGACCAGGGCGTGCATGGACGCGCGAAGGCTATCTGCGCATCACCGGTCGTCTGAAGGAAATCATCAATCGCGGCGGCGAGAAGATCACCCCGCTCGAAGTCGACGAGGTGCTGATGGACCACCCGGCCGTGCAGCAGGTCGTCACCTTCGCCATGCCGCACGACAAGCTCGGCGAAGAGGTCGCCGCAGCCGTCGTGCTGCGCGAGGGACAGCACGGCCGACGAGAAGGCGATTGCGCGCGTTCGCCGCCGACCGGCTCGCCGACTTCAAGGTGCCGCGACGCATCGTGATCCTCGACGAGATCCCGAAGGGCGCGACCGGCAAGCTGCAGCGGATCGGGCTGGCTGCAAAGCTCGGCCTCGGCCATGATGCGCGATCTGCATCTTCGGCGCCGGTGCGATCGGCGGCTATCTCGGCGCGCGGCTGGCGCTGGCGGGGGCCGAGTCGTCGCTCGTCGCGCGCGGCGCGCACCTCGCCGCCATGCAGTGCGAACGGGCTCACCCTGATCGAAGCGGACAGACGCGCAACCGTCGCGGTCAACGCGCATCGCGATCCGGCCGACACTCGGTCCGCAGGACTACGTGATCATCACACTGAAGGCGCATTCGGTGCCGGCGTCGTGCTCGAGCATTGCAACCGCTGCTCGGCCCCGACACCACTGTCGTGATGGGGGTCAACGGTGTGCCCTGGTGGTACTTCTACGCGCATCGACGGCCCATCGCAGGACCAACGCCTCGAAACCGTCGACCCGGGCGACGTGCAATGGCACGGCATCGGACCGCAGCGGGTGCTCGGCTGCGTCGTCTATCCGGCTGCCGAGGTGCCGAGGCCCGGCGTCATCCAGCACATGTCGAGGGCAATCGCTTCTCGCTCGGCGAACCGTCGGGCGAGAAGAGCGACGCGTGCGCTCGCCTCTCCAAGGTCCTGCGCGAGGCCGGCCTGCAAGGCGCCGGTGCGCCCCGGATCCGCGACGAGATCTGGGTCAAGCTCTGGGGCAACCTGTCGTTCAACCCGATCAGCGCGCTGACCCTGGCGCACGCTCGACGTGCTTGTGCACCGATGCCGGGCACGCGCGCGGTCGCCGCGCGACATGATGGTCGAAGCCCAGGCCATCGCCGAGACGCTCGGCGTCGCGTTTCCGATCGACGTCGAACGGCGCATCGATGGCGGTGCCGCAGTCGGCGCCCATCAAGACCTCGATGCTGCAGGATCTCGAGCGCGGCCGCCCGATGGAGATCGACGCACTGCTCAGCGCCGTGCAGGAGCTGGGCCGGCTGACCGGGAGACCGACGCCGACGATCGACACCGTGCTCGCGCTGGTTGCATCTTCGCGGCCGGATTGCCGGCTGCTATCCTTGAGCAAGCACCTGTTTCATTGACGCTGGCCGGGCGTTGCCGGCGGGCATCGCGGCCGGGTCAACGATCAGGGCCGTCGGCCGCTCAGTCACCAGGCGCCAGGGTCACATTGATCTGCCGGGTCTGGCGCAGACGCCGCACGGTCAGGCGCACGGTATCACCGGCGCGAAAAGCCTCCAGGGCCGCGTGCAAGTCGTCCAGCGAGTTCACCGGTCGATCATCGAGGGCGACGATGGTGTCGCCGGGATTGATCCGGCCATCGCGTCGTCGCGTGAACGCTTCGAGGCCTGCCCGGGCCGCCGGACCGTCCGCATCAACTCGGGCCAGCGCCACGCCAGGGGGCAGGGACAAGGCCTCGAGGAAGCTCGCCGGGGCGGCAGCGATACCGAGTGAGGGCCGCACGAATCGCCCGTCCCGGATCAATCGGGGAATGATCCGGGCGACCTCATCGACGGGGATGGCAAAGCCGATGCCCACCGACGATCCGGACGGACTGTAGATCGCCGTGTTCACGCCCACCAGCCGGCCGGCCGAATCGAGCAGCGGCCCGCCGGAATTGCCGGGATTGATCGCTGCATCGGTCTGGATCGCGCCGCGTAGCCTGCGGGTTGGCGAGATCGGGACTTCACGCCCGAGCGCACTGACAATGCCGCGGGTCATGGTCAGGTCCAGACCGAACGGGTTGCCGATCGCGAACACATGCTGACCGACCAGAAGATCGCCACTCGTGCCCAGCGGAATCGGCCGCAGACGGATGCCCTTGTCCGGCCGGATGCGCAACACGGCCAGATCGCGATCGGCGAAATAGCCCACCAGTTCCGCCGGCCAGACACTTTGATCGGCCAATGTCACGCTGGCCGCATTGCCGTTGGCGATGACGTGGAAATTTGTCACGACATGTCCGTTCTCGTCCCACACGAATCCAGTGCCCGAGCCCAACGGTGTTTCGACCGTATCGGTCGAAAACGGTTGCCGGCCAATCTCCAGCGTATTGATGTGCACGACTGAGGGGAAGGCCTGGCGAAACAGACCCACATCGCGCTGCTCCTGCACATCGAGCGGGCCGCGCGGCTGCACCGCGCGCTCGCCTGTTTCACGTGCGGCAGCAAACGACAGGAACGTCATCAGCACTGCCATGACCAGCAAGGCGACCGCACGTCTGGCGCATCGGACCATCGGTCGCGTGAACCACGAATCGGGCAGAAAAAACGCGCCTTGCCACACACGGGGCGACTTCATTCTGAGAAAATCGGCACCGTCGTGATCAATGCCGGTGCAGTCGACAGCGCGCGCTATGCAAAGCTGCCGGACCGTATCGTGTGTTGCCCCTGGCTGACTGAAACACCTCCTCACCGTACCTACTCCTCCTTCGGATTTCGTCCAGACCTCTGTTGCCGTCAGCGCGGCGCAGGTCGCTGGCGTGGATCCATCGACCTGCTCAGACCCGACCATGCTTCGCGCCGTTTCCTCGATTTCCTCCCTGCTCTTCGGCATGGCCATTCTACTGTCAGGCTCCGGGCTGCTGGGCATCCTGCTGGCTCTGCGCGCCTCGGACGAGCGCTTCGGCCAGCTCACGATCGGCCTGATCATGGCCGGCTTTTACACTGGTTATATCGTCGGGGCGATCCTGTGTCCCCGACTCATCCACCGGGTCGGCCATGTGCGCGCCTTCACCGCATTCGCCGCCACCTGCGCTGCCCTGACCCTGTCGTACGGGCTGGCCGTGCATCCGGTCGCCTGGCTGATGCTGCGTCTGGTCAACGGTGTTGCGCTGATCGGCATCTACATGGTGATCGAGAAGCTGGATCAACGAGCGGGCGCAGGTCGACCGTGCCCAGGTGTTCTCGGTGTACATGATGGTCAATCTGACCGCCCTGGCGATCGGTCAGTACCTGATCCTGTTCCATGGGTCCATGGGTCTGGGTTCCTTCGCGATCGCGGGCATGTTGTTCGCGATCGGCCTGCTGCCGATCGCGCTCACGCCGGTGACCCAGCCCACGCCGATCCGTACCGAACGTCTGGGTCTGTCGCGATTGTTCCAGGTATCACCAGCCGGCTTCGCGGGCGTGCTGGGCTCGGGTCTCATCGGCGGCTCGTTCTGGTCATTCGCCGCGATCTACGGCCGGTCACTGGGCATGAACGACAGCCAGGCAGCCGGCTTCGTGGTGGCCAGCATCGTGGGCGGGGCAGTGCTGCAGTGGCCGATCGGCTGGTTGAGCGATCGCTTCGACCGGCGCGCGGTCTTGCTGGGCACCGCGATCGGCACGATGCTCACGGTGGGCAGCCTGGCCCTGTTGCCCAGTACCTCGCTGACCAATATCTACGCGATTGCCATCGCATTCGGCGGCTTCCTGTTCTCGATTTATGGCCTGGCCGTTGCCCAGACCCATGATCGCTTCCAGTCGCATGAAGTGCTCGAGGCAACCAAGGGGATGTTGCTCGTGCACGGCATCGGTTCGGCCACCGGACCGATCATCACCGGTGCGGCGCTGGCCGCCTTGGACAACGGCTTTCCAATTGCGCTGGCCTCAATGGCCCTGCTGCTCGCACTGTTCACGATCCGCTGTCTGATACGCGATGCGCCTGTCCCCGAGAGCGAGAAGACCGTATTCGCACCGATGGAAACGGTTTCTCCCGTGGCCATGGATCTGGATCCACGTTCGCCTGATCCTGCGCCCCTGCCGCCCGCTCAGACGCTCGACGACGTCCGCGCTCCGATGCCGCGTGGTCAGGTGCTCGACGAAGTCGGCGCGGCCTCGCAGCCCGACGAGTCACCCCGGCCGGTCCGCGAGTTGGTTACCGAGTCCTGAGCGCTGCGGCCGCGGCGGGGAGTCCGTTCCGGTCATCCGGGCGTCGAGCCGTGTTCAAATAGCCGGCAGAACCCAACCGATCCGTCGCGACCGGTCCTGCCGAGCAATCAGGCGCGACCGTGTCATCCGACCCGCATCAGAGGATCCATCGAATGAACGGCGCCCAGTCATTGGTGAAGACCTTGCTTGCCTGCAAGGTCGATGTCTGCTTTACGAATCCCGGCACATCGGAGATGCATTTCGTCGCCGCGCTGGACACGATACCCGGCATGCGCTGCGTGCTGGGTCTGTTCGAAGGTGTCGTGACGGGCGCTGCCGACGGCTATGCCCGGATGTCGGGCGGACCCGCAGCGACCTTGCTGCACCTGGGCCCCGGCCTGGGCAATGGCTTTGCCAATGTCCATAATGCGCGCAAGGCGCGCTCGCCCATGGTCAACATCGTCGGTGAGCATGCCGGCTACCATCTGCAATACGAAACGCCGCTCAAGAGCGATATCGCCATGATCGCCGGGGCGTGTTCGGACTGGGTGCATACCAGCCGCGAAGCGCGCACCGTGGCCACCGACGCAGCCCGGGCAGTGGCCAATGCACGCGCCGGCGGTCGCATCGCCACCCTCATCCTGCCGGCCGACACCGCCTGGAACGAGGCCGATGGCGTGGCCGATCCCATCGCGACCCCGGCGTTGCCGGCCGTGGATCCCGAGCGCATCGTCGCGGCGGCGCGCATCCTCAAGACCCACGGCGCGCGCAGCACCCTGATGATGACGGGTGCGCCACTCATTGAACCCGGCCTGAGCCTGGCCGCCCGGATCGCCGCGGCGACCGGTTGCCGTCTGCTCGCCCAGCAGTCCAATGCGCGCATGAGCCGTGGGCGCGGCCACATCGATGTCGCACGTGTTCCGTATTCAGTACCGCAGGCGCTGGCCCAGCTGGCCGATATCGATCATCTGGTGCTGCTGGGGGCCAACCCGCCGGCCTCCTTCTTCGCCTATCCGGGCCAGCCCAACCTGATGTCGCCGGCGCACTGCAAGACCTTCGAGTTGGCCGGGCGTGACCATGATCCGGCTGCCACCCTGCAGGCCTTGGCCGACGAACTGGACGCTGCCCGCATCGTGCTTCCCAAGATGGCAGACCCGCAACCCATGACCGTGCCCGAGGGCGGCGGCGAGTTGACCGGCGACACGCTGATGCAGACCGTGATGGCCCTGCTCCCTGAGTCGGCGGTGTTGTGCGATGAATCGGTGAGCACCGGCCGCCATCTGTTCAAGTATTCGGGTCGCGCCAATCCGCACGATTACCTGCAGATCACGGGCGGGGCGATCGGTATCGGGTCACCGCTCGCGGCGGGTGCCGCGATCGGCAGTCCCGGCCGCAAGGTGTTCAGCCTGCAGGCCGACGGCAGCACCATGTATACGCTGCAGGGACTCTGGACACAGGCGCGAGAAGCAACTCGATGTCTGCACGATCATTCTGGCCAACCGGGCTTACCGGATCCTGCAGGGCGAGCTCAAGGCGGTCGGCATCGACACGCCTGGTGAACGCGCCCAGCAGATGCTCAATCTGACCAATCCCGAACTGGACTGGGTATCCCTGGCGCGCGGCATGGGCGTGCCTGCGCAACGGGTCGACACCGTGTCCGATCTGGCCAGGGCAATCCGGGCCGCACTCGATTCATCCGGACCCAGACTCATTGAGGCAATGATTCCGTGAATGCGCCGACCGAACCGACCCGCTCGCCCACCGCCCGGCCCCATCCGCCGCGCGAGGCGCGCGAGATCATCGAATCGTTTCGGGAAGAGCGCCAGAGCGCAGCCCTGTATCGCGCCCTGGCGGCGCAGGAAAACGATCACCGGATGGCCTACATGCTCAAGCGGCTGGGCGAGTCGGCCAGCGAGCAGGCCGAGATCTGGGCCGGCAATCTGCGCACGCTGGGCCTGGACCCGGATACAGTGGCCGGCGAGATCGCGCTGGGCATGCGGGCGCGACTGGCGATCTGGCTGGTCCGACAGTTCGGCGTCAGGCCGATCCGTGGCGTGCTGGCCAGTCTGAAAGTCAGGGGACTGGGCGCCTATGACACGACGCATCTGCGCGGCCACATTGCGATCAAGGATATTTCACAGCTGCAGGCCCCTGGCGGCGGCGGCTCGAACCTGCGTGCCGCCGTGTTCGGGGTCAATGACGGCCTGGTCTCCAATACCAGCCTCGTGCTGGGCATGGCTGGCGCAGCCGCCACGCCCGACACCGTGATCCTGGCCGGTGTGGCGGGCCTGCTGGCGGGCGCCTTGTCGATGGCCTCAGGCGAATATGTCTCGGTTCGCTCGCAGCGCGAGTTTTTTGAGCATCAACTGAATCTGGAACGCGCCGAACTCGAGGAATTCCCGGACGCCGAGCGTGTCGAACTCGCGGTCATCTATGAAGCCAAGGGATTGTCTCCCGACGATGCGGACCGGATCGCGCGCACCCTCATCGCGGATCCGGAGCTGGCCCTGGATACCATGGCACGCGAGGAACTGGGTCTGAATCCCGATGATCTGGGGTCGCCCTGGGGCGCGGCGATCGCCTCGTTCGTCGCGTTCAGCGGCGGGGCGATCATCCCGGTGCTGCCCTTGCTGTTTCTGAATGGCACGGCCGCCATCGTCACCTCGGTGGTCATCGCCGAGCTTCTCGCTGTTCGCCGTCGGTGCTGCGCTTTCGCTGTTCACGGGTCGGTCAGTCCTGGGTTCGGGCTTGCGGATGCTCGCCATCGGCGGTGGCGCGGGCGTGGTGACCTGGCTGATCGGCTCGCTGTTCACCGGATGAGCAGCCGCAACCGGGGTGGTCAGCAAACAACGCTCGCCGATCGGGCCTGACCACTCATGGCCTGATTCGGCACGCCAGCCGGTTCGAACCCGACCTCGCCTGCACCTCGAACGATCATTGACCCTGTCATTGAATTCCGTGAGAGGCGGCCCGGGCGCCGTAGCGGCGAGTGATCGAATCCCCAACCAAGGTCGAACAGCAGCGGCGCGATTCGCGTCAGGGCGGGTCCGTGCCCGACGCCGTCGCGATTCTGGTCGGCTCCCGGCGGGGGGCGGACGGCCCGACGTTTCAGGTGTTGCGGCGCTGGCCGGCACGTGCCCAGGTACCGGCAGCCCTGCTGGCCATGGCCAGACTCGCCCTGGTCACCGGTCAGCCAAGCACGCGTGAGTTCAGGCCGGTCGATCAGCCCGATGCGATCCGGATCGTGGCGATGCCGATGGGTCGGCGCAGTAAGCCAGGCATCGACCTGGCCATGGCGATGGTCGCGGACGGGCAGGCATCCGATGGCCGGCCAGGCGAATGGTCAAAGCCGCGGCCAAACGAGCCGCCGCAGCCCGATGTCTTGGACAACGATCCCGACGATCCGCTCGCCGTCGCCAATCATGCGGAAACCGCACTGACTCTGCTGGGTCTGATCAACGGCCAGAAGCACTTCGCCGATGCTGCGTTCGTGTTTGTCGATCGACTGGCCCATCTGACCGGCGCGCAGCGCGCCGGCATCGGCTTTCTGAGCCGCTCGTCGACCCGCGTTCATGCCCTGTCGGGTGCCGCCGGCGCCAATCGGGAAGCCGCCATGCTGCGTGATCTGGGCCTGGCGATGGACGAGGCCATCGAACAGGTGTCGACGGTCGTCTATCCTGCCGAACCGGGAGGCCCGAGAATCACGCTCGCGCATGGTCGATATGCGATGCGTTACGGGGCACCGGTCCTGTGCACGATTCCGATCCTGCTCGCCCATGATGGCGACCGGTCGCTGATCGGTGCGGTCAGTCTCGAGTTCGGCCAGTCTCGGCATCTGGACGCGCGGGCGATCCGCTTCGCCGAGCATGCAGCCGCCCTGCTCGGTCCGAATCTGTACAACCTGCGCCATCTGGACAGCACGCCGACGGCCAGGGTACGCCGCAGCCTGCCGGGTAACCGGCTGACCCTGCTGAGTCAGCAACCGCGTCGGGTTCTCTTTGCCTGCGGCCTTGCCGGCGCCCTGCTCGCGGCGGGTCTGCTGATTCCGGTGACCGACCGGATCACCGCACCGGGACGGATCGAGGGCGAGGTACAGCGCCAGTTGGGTGCGCCGATACAGGGATTCATCGGCGCAGTCCATGCACGGCCCGGCGACCAGGTGAAAAGCGGCACCGTCCTGATCGAACTCGATACCCGGGAGATCGATCTGGAAAAACTCAAGTGGACCGCCAGGCTGGCCGAACTGGAGAAACGCTACGGTGAAGCGCTGGCCGGAGAAGCGCAGACCGAAGTGGCGATCGCGCGTCACGAGCTGAGTCAGGCACAGGCCCAGCTGGACATCATTGACCAGAAACTCGATCGCATGCAGATCCGTGCGCCCTTCGATGGCGAGATCATCAGTGGCGATCTGACCCGATCGCTCGGCGCGCCGGTGCAGCGCGGTGAACCCCTGGTCACGATCGCACCGGCCGGCCGGTACCGGGTGATGATCGAGATCGATGAGCGGGACATCGGCCGGATTGCCGTGGGTCAGAGCGGTCGACTGGTGACGACCGATGCGAGCGGCGAGGCCATGCCGCTGCAAATCAGCCGGATCACGCCGATCGCCAACAGCGATCCGCTCGGTACCCGCTTCGATGTGGAGGCGAGACTGACGGGCGATGCGGGTGACATCCGATCGGGCCTGAACGGGTTCGCCAAGGTCGACGTGGCCAGCAGACCCGTGCTCGTTCAGACCACCGAGCGACTTCGCCAATGGCTGCGCGTGGCACTGTGGCGGTGGCAGCTATGAGCAGCCTGATTGCCGATGAGCGCTGGTATCGGGTCGGTCCGCTCAAGCCCTATCTCCTGGCCGGCGTCGATATCAGTCCGCATGAATACCGCGGCGAAAAATGGTATGTGCTGCGCGACCCGGTCAACGGCGATCTGCACCGGATCGACAGACCCGCCTATGAAATCGTGCGCCGCCTGGATGGCTCGATCGATGTCTCGGCGATTCACGACGATCTGCTCGAGAAGCTGGGCGAGAAGGCGCCAACGCAACCGGAGGTGTTGCAGTTGCTTGCTGAACTTGCGCTGGCCGGACTGATTCAGACCGACCGGGCCGGCGACATCGAGCAACTCAAATGGCGCCGGACGCTGCGACGACGTAAACGCCTGGCTGACCAGATCAATCCGTTGTCGTTCAAGGTGGCAGTGTTCAATCTCGAGCGCGTCATTCACTGGCTCGACCCACTGGGTCGGGTGCTGTTTTCGCGCGGATCGGCGATCACCTTGGGCATGTTGATCATGCTGGCCGGGCTGCTGACGATCATCAATGGTGCTGATCTGTCGGCTGCTGTGGATCGCCTCTATTCGAGCCCGGAGTTGCTGTTCATGATCTGGCTCGCCTACCCCTTGATGAAGGTGATCCATGAGCTGGCCCATGCGCTGGCCGCGCGCCGATACGGCGCACGGGTGACCGACATCGGCGTGCGCCTGCTGGTGCTCACGCCCGTGCCCTATATCGATGCGTCGATGTCGGCGCTGCTGAGCCGCAAATCGGAACGGGCCATCGTCGCAGCGGCCGGCATCGGTGCCGAGCTGGTCACCGCTGCGCTCGCCACGCTGCTCTGGCTGATGATCGAGCCCGGGGGGCTGCGCGACTTCCTGCTGGCGCTGATCCTGATCGGCACGGTCTCGACCCTGTTGTTCAATGGCAATCCGCTGTTGCGTTTCGACGGTTACTACGTGCTGACCGACCTGCTCGAGTTGCCCAATCTGGCGCGCCGCTCACGCCAGTATCTGGTCAATACCCTGGCGATCCGGATCCTGCGCAGCCAGCGTGCCGTGGCGATGCATACGTCGCCCGGTGAACGACCCTGGTTGCTCGGCTATGCCATCGCCTCCTGGATCTATCGCGGCCTGCTGTTCGCCAGCATCGCCGTGCTGGTTGCCCAGATTCATCGACCGGCAGGTGTGCTGACCGCCCTGATCGCCCTGGTATGGCTGGTCTTCATCCCGATCGGCCGCGGCATCGTGTTTCTGCAGGCTTCCCCCACCCTGGCGGGGCGTCGCGCGATGACGATCTCGCTGGTCGGCGCCTATCTGTTTGCGCTGTGTCTGGTGCTTGCCGTGCCCGCGCCGAACAGTACCGTCGCCCAGGGCGTGGTCTGGTTACCTGAGCGGGCGGTGATCCGTGCGAGCACCAGCGGTTCGATCGATCGGATGCTCGCGACCGACGGCCAGTTCGTTCAGAACGGCCAGCCGATCGTGCAACTCGACAATCCGGATCTGCTGCTCGCGGTGAAGCAGCAGCAGGCCAAGGTGCAGGCGCTGGAAGTTCAATACACGAGCAAGGTCGATGCCCAGGCAAGCGAGGCCAATACCCTGCTGCCCGAACTCGAGCACGCGCGAAAGGCCCTCGAGCAGGCGCGTGATGAACAGGCTGCGCTGCGACTGGTCGCAGCCGACGAGGGTCGCCTGGTGATTCCTGCCGAGCGGGACCGGCATCAGGCCTGGCTCGACCAGGGAGACATCTTCGGCTATGTGCTGGGTGAACAGTCCAGGACCGTCCGGGTTGCGCTGACCAGCGACGAGGCTTTGCGCCTGCGCGCTGATCTGGGCGATATCGAGGTGGTACTTGCAACGACGCCCGAGCGAAGCTGGCCGGCGCGGATCGCCGGTGAAGCGCCAGCCGCCCAGCGGGCCCTACCCAGCGCAGCACTGGGCAAGGCCGCGGGCGGTCGTATCGCCGTCGACCCGACCGACCCGGATGGCCGCCAGACCCTCGAGCCGGTGTTTCTGCTCGATCTGGAGATTCCCGGACAGGCGATGGCCATGGCCGGGTCCACCGCACTGGTGCGCTTCGACCATCCAAACCGGGCACTCATCGTCCAGGCCGGCGAGGCGCTGCGTCGACTGTTTCTGCGCAGCTTCGACTCATGAGCCGCGCCAGCGAACGATTGAGACCTCGACCGGGACTGGCCTGGGGTCCTTATCCGCAACGACGGGTGCCGCCTTTGCCGGGCCCGTTCGGTGCCGCGGCGATTCGTGGTCTGCGGCGTTGCCTGGCCCGACTGGATCATCTGTCGGCGTCCTGGCGGCGGCAACGGATGAGTCGCTTCGCGACCCGCGTACTCGGTGCCAGCGAACGACTGGACGGCCTGGACCGATCCCAGGTGCTGGTGCTCATCGACGAACTGCGTCAATCACTGGCCTCTCACCGCGTCGCCGAACCGGTCCTGACCGACCTGTTCGCCCTGCTGGCCTATCTCAGCCGTCGCGAACTCGGGCTGAATCCCTGGCCCGGCCAGATCATCGCGGCGCGCATCATGCTCGGTGATCGGCTGGCCGAAATGGGGACCGGCGAAGGCAAGACCCTGGCCATCGGACTGGCGGCGGCGGCGGCGGCGCTGTCGGGTGTACCGGTCCATGTGCTGACCGCCAACGACTATCTGGTGACACGCGACCAGGCACAGCTGGCGCCCCTGTTTGATGCCTTGCAACTGAGCAGCGCGACCGTGACCGGCAACAGTCCGGCTGACGCGAGACGGCTGGCCTATGGCAGCGATATCACCTATGTGACGGCGCGGGAAGTCGCCTTCGATTATCTGAAGGATCGCGTGACGCTGGCGATGGCCGATACCGAACTCGATTGGCATGTGCAGGCGCTGGCATCGCCTGCACGCGACCAACGACAGACCCTGTTGCGTGGCCTGTGCCTGGCGATTGTCGACGAGGCCGACAACCAGATGCTGGACGAGGCGACCACGCCGCTGATTCTGGCGCGATCCCAGCCCGATCAACGCATGCAGGAGGGCTGCCGGGCCTGTTATGCGCTGGCCGGCCGGCTCTGGGCCAATCGCGATTTCCGGGTCCTGGCCACGCAACGTCGGATCGAACTCACCGAGGCGGGTCTGGCGCGTGTGCTCAGCGGGCTGACCGATCTGGCCGACACCATCCATCCGGTCGAAGGGCGCAGTCTGGTCGAGACGGCGCTGACCGCCCTTCACCTGATGCGGCGCGGTGCGGACTATCTCGTGAACGACGATCGGGTCACGCCCATCGACGAACCCACCGGGCGGATGGCCCATGGTCGGCAATGGACGCGGGGAATGCACCAGATGATCGAGTTGAAGGAGGGCCTGACGCTGAGCGATCCGCATCGCGTGGCCGCGCGCATCCACTTTCAGACCCTGTTCTCGCGCTATGTCCGGCTTTGTGGCATGAGCGGAACCCTGAGCGAGGCGCGCAGCGAACTGGCCGCGGTGTACCGTCTGGCCGTCTGGCCAGTCAGGGCCCGGTTACCCAGTCGACGCGTCGTTCATCCGCCGCAACTCTTTATCGACGCCGACAGCAAATGGGCGGCGGCGATCCGGGCGGTCGGTCTGGCCCATGCCGACGGCCGACCAGTCCTGATGACCGCCGAGTCCGTGAATCATGCGCAGCAGATGTCCCGTCACCTGAGTGCCGCGGGCCTGGCGCACCAGGTCCTGCATGCGGGTGAAGCCGACCATGAATCCGGCGTACTGCGCGAGGCCGGGCAGCAGCGGGCGATCACGGTCGCGACCAATATGGCCGGGCGCGGCGCCGACATCGTGCTCGACGAGGCGGCGCGCGCCTGCGGCGGTTTACTGGTCGTGGTCTGCCATACCAATCGGGAACGCCGTCTGGACCGGCAACTGTTCGGCCGCTGTGCGCGGGCCGGTCAACCGGGCGAAGTGATTCGCCTGATCGCGCTGACCGACGACACCCTGGCGCGACATCTGCCGGCATCGCTGTCGCGGCTGACCCGCTCGATGGCCAACCGGGAGGGCCGGCTCCCGGCGCTGGTGTCGCGAGGCTTGCTGCATCTGGCGCAAGGCATTGCGCAGTCCCGACAACGCCGCACCCGATTGAAACTGATCAACCTGACCCGCCAGGACGAACGCCTGCTCGCATTGGCGGGGCCGGGCGAATGACATTACCGAGAGGTCCTAGATGAAACCCTGCCACGATGTCGTTTCCGTCGCCAGCCGCCTGTCCGGTCCGCGGCTTGCCGCGATCGCTCTGGCCGGCTGGTGCGTGAGTATCGATCCGGCTCATGCCGATGCCTTCGACTGTCTCATCCAGCCGCACGAGGTCATCAAGGTCGGTAGCGCGGTACCGGGCCTGATCGAATCCTTTGCCGTGGACCGTGGCGACCGGATCGAACGGGGTCAGGCACTGGCCCGGCTCCATGACGAGGTCGAACGGGCCAACCTCAAGCTGGCGCAGGCGCGCGCACGGTCCAGCGCCGAATCGTCGGCCGCTCAGCGCAGTCAACGGTTCGCCGAGCGCGAACTCGAGCGTGCCAATGAACTGGCGAGCGACAGCTTCGTGAGTTCCAACTACGTCGACAAGGCGTCGACCGAAGCCGCCCTGGCACGCTCACAGGTCGAACGGGCCAGGGAACGCCAGCGGCTCTCGGCAATCGAACTGGACCTGGCCGTCGCCCAGTTGAACCAGCGGGTGATCCGCTCGCCGATCGACGGCATTGTGGTCGATCGTTATCTGTCGATCGGTGAATACGTGAACGAGCGGCCCGTGTTGCGTATCGCCCAGGTCGATCCGTTGCGGGTCGAGGTGGTCGTGCCCGCCGATCAGTTCGGCCGTATCGAAGTGGGTCAGCAGGCCCTCGTACAGCCGGCGTTCGAGGGTGCCGGCAAACGCACCGCAACCGTCAGCGTCATCGATCAACTGGTCGATGCCGCCTCCAATACTTTCCGGGTGCGCCTGAGCCTGCCCAATCCGGATGGTGATCTGCCGGCCGGATTACGCTGCCGCGTCGAGTTGAACGCACCCGACGACGCGAAACCGACCCCATTGGCACAGGCCGGCAACCCATGATGCCCGCCCGCCTGCCCGGACCCACGACCCGACACCGGCCGACCGGATGAACTTCCTGACCAAGCGGCTGTCGCCGATCGTCGCGATCACCATCGGTCTGGTGATGATGACCTGCGCCACCTTGCTGGCCGGTGACTTCTTCTTTTCCTATCTGCCCGATCGCGATCTGGACCGCAGCCGGGAACGGCAACGCGTGGCTCAGGTGTTGGCGGGGCCGGTGGTCGATCTGCTGAGCCGGGGTGAAACCGATCGGCTGGCGGTGTTGCTCGAGAACGCAGCAGACCAGGACCCTGATCTGCTGTCGATCGGCGTGCGACGCGACGACGGCCGCCTGCTGGTCGGTTCTTCCCGGCATCCCAAAGACTCGCAGGCCGATCCCAGGGCACATCTCAATCCGGACAAGGTCATCGTACCGATCGACACGGCAGACGGTCCATGGGGTGTGATCGAAAGCCATTTCCAACCCGCACCGACCGGTCTGTTCGCGTTTCTGAAGCGACATCCCGGCCTGGCCGCCCTGCTCACCCTGGTGCTCGGCGGCGGCCTGTCGATCAGCTTGTACATGCGCCGCGTCCTTCAACAGTTCGATCCCAATGCAGTCATCCCGGAGCGGGTCAGTGCCGCCTTTGACGTGATGACCGAGGGAGTGGCGGTCATCGATGCGCAAGGCCGCATCGCCCTGGTCAACAAGCGACTGCGCGAGATCGGCGGCATGGACGAGCGTCGACTGACCGCCGTGCGTCTGTCCAATCTGCCCTGGCTGGCGCGGGCCTTGTCCAAGGACCCGGACATGCATCCGTGGCATCGCAGCCTGAGGCTCGGTCAACGGATCACCGGCGATGAACTGGTGGTTCGCCCGGAAGACCAGGTTGATGACGACAGTGTGACGCTGCGCAATCTGGTGGTGAACTGCGCGCCGATCGCCGATGGCAGTCACCGGGTGCGCGGCTGCATGGTCACCTTCGACGACGTCAGCGATCTGCACCGGACCAATCATGAGCTGGCCGTGGCGATGGAGCGATTGCGCGAGTCCCGCGTCGAGATCGAGCACAAGGCGGCCGACCTCGAACGCCTGGCCAGCGTCGATTACCTGACCGGCGTGCTGAACCGCCGTGCATTCGCCAGTCAGGGCGAGGCCATGTTCGAACACAAGAAGCTGAGCCGCAGCCCATTGGCGTGCCTGATGCTGGACATCGATTTCTTCAAGCGCATCAACGACACGTTCGGACACGGCGTGGGCGATGAGGTGATCCGGGCGGTGGCGGCACTGCTGCTCGCCAATACCCGCGAGCGCGATCTGGTGGGCCGCTTCGGCGGCGAGGAATTCTGCGTCCTGCTACCCGACACGGGCGCCTCGACCGCCCGCGACATGGCCGAAGCCATCCGCAGTGCCACCCAGGAGAGCCTGAAGCAGACGGTCGCCGGTCTCAAGGGTCGGGAAGTCACCATCAGCGTGGGCATGTCCGTGCTCAGCAAGGACCACGCGAGCGTCAACGAGCTCATTGCAGCGGCCGATGAGGCCTTGTACGAAGCCAAGGGCAGCGGACGGAATCAGGTTTGCATGGCATCATCACCGCTGCCCGCCTGAACGTTCGGCACGAGCGCCGAGCCGTCAAGGCGGCCGCCCTGTCAGGAGCCCCTCCAGATGACGTCATCGCCCGTTCGAAAGACACCCGAACAACTTCGCAGCCATCGTTGGTATGGCGTGGACAACATGCGGGCGTTCGGGCACCGGTCGCGAACGTTTCAACAAGGCTTTGCGCGGGAAGACTTTGCCGGCAAACCCGTGATTGCGCTGATCAACACCTGGAGTGATATCAATCCCTGCCACGGCCATCTGCGTGCACGTGCCGAGGAAGTCAAGCGCGGCATCTGGCAGGCCGGTGGCTTTCCGGTCGAGATTCCGGCACTGACGCTGTCCGAGCCGATGCAAAAGCCCACCACCATGCTCTATCGCAATCTGCTGGCCATGGAGGTCGAGGAGATCCTGCGCTCCTATCCTGCCGATGGCGCCGTGTTGCTGGGTGGTTGCGACAAGACCGTACCCGGCCTCATGATGGGCGCGATCAGCATGGACCTGCCCGCGATCTTCATGCCCGCAGGCCCGATGCTGCGTGGCAACTGGCAGGGCCAGGCGCTGGGTTCGGGCAGCGATGTCTGGAAATATCATGCCGAACTGCGGGCCGGGCGCATCACACCGGCCGACTGGGATCAGATCGAAATGGGTATCGCCCGATCATTCGGTACCTGCATGACCTTCGGCACCGCCTCGACCATGGCCTGCGTAACCGAAGCACTGGGCTTCATTCTGCCCGGCGGCGCCACCATTCCCTCGGCCGACTCGGGCCACAGCCGCCTGGCCTCGGCATGCGGTCGACGCATCGTCCAGATGGTCTGGGAGGACCAGAAGCCTTCCGATCTGTTGAGCAAGGCGGCGTTCGAGAATGCCATCACGGTGATGATGGCCGGCGCCGGGTCGACCAATGCGGTGATCCACCTGATCGCGATGGCCAGACGCGCGGGTGTTGATCTCACGCTGGACGACTTCGACCGGATCTCGCGTCAGGTGCCGGTCACGCTCAACCTTCGACCCTCGGGCAAGTACCTGATGGAAGACCTGCACTATGCGGGCGGGTCTTGCGCCTTCTTCAAATCCCTGGGACAGGTCTTGCATCTGCAGGCGCCCACCTGTTCGGGGCGCACGCTGGGCGAGAACATTGCAAACGCCAGAATCCATCTGCCCGACGTGATTCTCGAGCCCGCGCAGGCCCTCGAACCGCAGGGCGGCGTGGCGGTGCTGCGCGGCAATCTCGCCCCCGATGGGGCGGTCATCAAGACGCCGGCCGCAACAGCCGCGCTACTCGTTCACCGCGGCCCGGCCCTGGTATTCGACAATTATGAGGATCTTGACCGGCGCATCGACGACCCGGACCTGCCGGTCACCCCGGATTCCGTGCTGGTGCTGCGCAATGCCGGCCCGCAGGGCGGACCTGGCATGCCGGAGTGGGGCATGATGCCGATTCCGAAGAAACTGCTCGAGCAGGGCGTGCGCGACATCGTCCGCCTGTCCGACGCGCGCATGAGCGGCACCAGCTACGGCACGGTAGTGCTGCACATCGCGCCGGAATCCGCTGTGGGCGGGCCGCTGGCCCTGGTTCGCGATGGCGACATGATCAGCCTGGATGCGCCTGCGCGCCGGCTCGATCTCGAGGTGTCGGATGAGGAACTCGCCAGGCGTCGGGCGCAGTGGCGCCCGCCCGCGCAGCGCTTCGAACGCGGCTACGGCCTGCTGTATAACCGCCATGTGATGCAGGCCGATGCCGGCTGCGATTTCGACTTTCTCTGCGAGCCGGATCGAACGCCTGATCCGGAAATTCATTGAGCTGGAACGAACACCCGTCGCGACACAGCATTCTCAACGAGGTCCATTCGCGACCTCATGAGCTCGTCGTCGCGCCGGTGCGGATCAATCATCTGGTGTTCTTCGTCGATCGCTCCGCGCGCGCGGCCGATCGCGAGCACATGCACAAGCTGCTGTATGGCATCCGCGGCGCCCGAAACGACACCCGGGGCAACTTCGTCAGCGCGGACATCGCCGGCATCCGGGTGCGCTGGGAGCGCCATACCGAGTTCGTCAGTTACACCTTTCTGATGCCGCTGACGGCCTCGACGCCAGCGTCACTCAATGCCTACGACCAGCTCGATGCGGCCTGGCTGAATGCGATTCCGGGGCAATTGCTCGTCGCGCAGCGGCTGGATGTGGTGCTGGCCGATGCGCCGGCCACGACTGCGGCCGCCGGCCGTCAGCTCGACGCTGCGAGCCTGGTCGGTGCGGCGTTGGGCAATCAGCAGTTCACGCTCTATACCGACTTCCGGGCCCGCGACGATGGCAGCGTTCATTTTCTGCTGGGCGTCGATGGCGAGCCGCCGCCCCGCCGGCTTGGGCGCTATGTGCAACGCATCCTCGAGATCGAGACCTATCGGATGATGGCCTTGCTGGGCCTTCCCGATGCGCGCGAAGCAAGCGATCAGCTCGAAACGGCCGAGCGTGGCCTGGCCGATCTGTCAACCCGTCTGCAATCCGCCCAGCGAAGTGACGAGACCTCGCTGCTCGAGGCCATCACCGAACTGGCCACGCAGGTCGAAGCCATTTATGCGCGCAGCCACACCCGGTTTTCGGCCAGTGCGGCCTATTACAGTCTGGTCGATGCACGGGTCGGCGAATTGCGCCAGAACCCGATCACCGGGGTCCAGACGGTCACGCAATTCCTGGAGCGACGCCTGGGGCCGGCCATGAACACCTGCTCGGCGACCAATCAGCGGCTGGAGAATCTGTCGCGGCGCATCGCCCATGTCAGCGAACTGTTGCGAACCCGGGTGAGCATCGAACAGTCCGAGAGCCAGTATGAATTGCTCCAGACCATGACGCGTCGGCAAGGCGTGCAATTGAAACTGCAGTCGGCCGTCGAAGGTCTGTCGATCGCCGCCATCACCTACTATGCGGCGGGCCTCATTGCCTACCTGTCGAAAGCGGCGATCCCGTTCGGCTGGCCCGTCTCCACCGAAATGACAGTCGCCTTGTCGGTGCCGGTCATTGCGCTGGCCCTCTGGCTGGGCGGGCGCAGACTGCATCGACGGATCGAGGAAGCGATTCGCGAGTGATCCGCGCGAGTGATCCGCGCGAGTGATCCGCGCGCCTGAAGCGGGCGCACGCGGCGCGCTCAGGCTGCGGCATCAGGCAGGCGGATTCGGCGCCAGGTCGAGTTCTCCGACACCATCACGCTCGATGGCCAGCAATTGCCGCTTGCGCGCCAGGCCGCCCGCATAGCCGGTCAAGGATCCGTCGGCGCCCAGCACACGATGACAGGGCACGATGATCGAGATCGGATTACGGCCGATCGCAGCGGCGACCGCGCGCACGGCGCTGGGCGAACCGATCTGCCTCGCAATCGCGCCATAGGTCGTGCACTGTCCGTAGGCAATGGTTCGCAATGCTTGCCAGACCCGCTGCTGGAAGGCTGTGCCGTCCGGGACAAGCGCCATGTCGACATCAGGCGGACGGCCCGCAAAATAGTCGTCCAGTACGCCGGCCACCTGCATCAGCAGGGGCGACATCCGGCCGTCTCGCCAGTCGGGGTTCACGCCCTTGAAGTGCTTCTGACCCATGAACCAGACCCCGATCAGCCCTTGTGTGCGGGCGGCGAGCACCAGCGGGCCGAGCGGCGAGTCGTAGTGCAGACAGTGAATGTGATCTCGCCTGGCCTCAACGATCACGATGGGTCCGCCGACGCTGTCTCGAGTCCTGCCCACAGATGCATCACCGCATAGGCCCGCCAGGGTCGCCATGGCTCGGCAATGGCGAGCGCCTGCGCGGGCTTGGTGACCCCCAGCGCCTTCATCACGCCATGATCGGCCGCCGGAAACGCGTCCGGCCAGCGCAGCGCGCGCATCGCCACGTATTGCGCCGTCCAGTCGCCGATACCGGGCAACGCCCTGAGCGAGGCCATCGTGGCGGCCAGCGGCGCGCCCGCGTCGAGCACCAGACGACCGGCCGCGATCTCCTTGGCCAGTGCCTGGATGGTCGCCACCCGTCGGCGGATGATGCCCAGCAGGCCGATGGTCTGCGCATCGGCCGCAGCGATCGTCTCGGGTGTGGGAAAGGCACGCTGCAATGCCGGTTGCGCGGCGAACGAACAGGGCTCGCCGAAGGCGTGCACGAAGCGCGCGAGCAAGGTCCGCGCCGCCTTGACCGAGATCTGCTGGCCCAGTACTGCCCGAACCGCAATCTCGAAACCATCGATCGCGCCAGGCATACGCAGGCCTGGCTGCGCAACGGCCAGTGCACCCAGGGCATGCGCGACCGGATGCGGGTCCAGATCCAGATCGAACAAGGAGCGGGACAGCGGCAGGATCTGCGCCAGCACCGGGGCCAACGCCGGGGCCAGCGTGAGCTCGAACACGGGCTCGTGTCCGGTCACTCTGGCCGCCAGCCAGCCGTGAATCCGCGCACCAGAGGAGCGCCCGGCCGGTCCAGCGCGTGGCGCGGCGAGTGACACCACCCGTGCATAGCCGCCGTCCGGGGTGCCGGTCTCCAGGCCGTTGATCGCCCGCGAGCACAGAAAGTCGCTCATTGCGCGCCAGGCGTAAGGATGACGCAGCGGCAGTCGAAAACTCAGGGCCGCCGAATCCGCCTCCACCCGCCTGCCGCGCAGATCGCCGGGCGTGAGCCGATAGCGCTCGCGCATGCTGGCGTGCAAGCGCCGCAGGCTGCCGAAACCGGCAGCCTGCGCGACGATGGCCACCGGCAGATCCGTATCGGTGAGCAGACGCTTGGCCAGCAGCAGTCGCTGGGTTTGTCGATAGTCAACCGGTGCAACGCCGAAATGGCTGTCGAACAGGCGACGCAGATGGCGATCCGACACGCCGATGCGGCGCGCCACCGCCGACAAGGCATCGCCCGATGCCAGCGTCGAATCGATCAGATGCGCAGCCGCGCGCGCGAGCTGGCTGGTCGAATCGACGGCCGTCCAACCAGGGGCCAGTTCCGGTCTACAACGCAGACAGGGGCGCAGACCGCGACGCTCCGCCGCTGCCGCCGAGGCGAAGAACTCGCAGTTTTCGGCGCGAGGCAGACGCACCCGGCAGATCGGCCGGCAATAGATCCGGGTGGTGCGCACCCCCACGAAAAATCGGCCATCGAAGCGGGGATCATGCGAGGCCAGTGCGCGGTAACAGGCCTTGGCATCGTGAACCACCGCCTGGGCAGGATAGTGCAATAACGGCGCAATCGACTGGCCGGATGAATCCGAACATGAAGCCACCGCCCTGCCCGGTCGGGGCGGGTCGTCGCAGCGGATCGTTCGGCTTGCACGGGTCATGGCGCGATGATAGGCGGTGGCGGCACGGCGCACTCGCCGTTTTCGGACCTCATCATCGGACGCATTCAGTGCAATTCGATCAACAAGTCATGGGCGGCCACGGTATCGCCCGACTTCACATGCACCAATTTGATCTTGGCATCACGTTCGGCGCGTATCTGGGTCTCCATCTTCATCGCCTCGATCGACACCAGTGGATCGCCGGCCCTGACCTGCTGACCCGGCTTGACCGCCGCCGTGACCACCATGCCCGGCATCGGCGCCGCGACATGTCGATCATTACCCGGTTCGGCCTGCGGCCGCTGAACGGCCTGAGCGGCGCCGGCCTTGGCCACCCGCATTGTGCGAGGCTGACCGTTCAGTTCGAAGAAGGCCCGCTCCATGCCGGGATCTTCGGCCGGTGCCGTGCCATGCAACACCAGGATCAGCGTCTTGCCCGGATCGATCTCGACAGAAATTTCCTCCTGTTCGCGCATACCGTAGAAAAATGTCCGGGTCGGCAAGGTGCTGACATCGCCATAAGCGCGCCGTGACTCGCAGAAGTCCTTGAAGACCTTCGGGTACATCAGATAAGAGGCCAGTTCCGCATCGTCGACCCGGTGGCCGGCCGCCTTGACCGCGGCCTCGCGCGCCTTGACCAGGTCGACGGGTGGCAGGCGGTCGCCGGGTCGATAGGGCTCGGGCGGATCCGCACGCAACACCTTTCGACTCAGCGCGGCCGGAAAGCCATCCGGCGGAAATCCCAGCTCGCCCCTGAACAAGGCAATCACCGACTCGGGAAAGGCGATATCGCGGTCGGGGTCGGCCACATCGTCGGCGCTCAGGTCGTTGGCCACCATGAAGATCGCCATGTCGCCCACCACCTTGCTGGTCGGGGTCACCTTGACGATGTCACCGAACAGGCGGTTCACGTCGGCATAGGCGGCGGCCACCTCGTCCCACCGATGGTCCAGACCCATCGCACGCGCCTGCTCGCGCAGATTCGTGTACTGACCACCGGGCATCTCGTGTCGATAGACATCCGCCGTCCCGGCGCGGATATCGGCTTCAAAGGGTGCGTAGAGTCGACGCACGCCCTCCCAGTAATGGGCGATTTCGCGCATCGCGCCCACATCCACGCCCGCGGGCGAATCATGGTCGCGACAGGGATCACGCTCGGTACCGGCCAGCGACATCACGATCGAGTTCAGATTGGGCTGAGACGTCAGCCCACTCAAGGCATCCATCGCGCCGTCCACCGCATCGGCGCCGCCCGCGATCGCCGCCAGCACCGAAGCGGCGGCAATGCCGCTGGTATCGTGGGTATGAAAATGCACCGGCAGACCGATTTCTTCCTTGAGCGCACGAACCAGGGCTTCGGCTGCCCGCGGCCGGCACACGCCCGCCATGTCCTTGACACCCAGGATCTGCACGCCGGCGCGCTGAAGTTCGCGCGCAATGCCCAGGTAGTAGTTCAAGGCATATTTGGGTCGGGTCTTGTCGAACAGGTCACCGCTGTAGCAGATCGCACCCTCGCACAGCGCGCCGGTCTCATTGACCGCATCGATCGCCACCCGCATGTTCTGCACCCAGTTCAGTGAATCGAACACGCGGAACAGGTCAATGCCGTTGGCCTTTGCCTGATGCACGAAGTAGCGAACCACGTTGTCGGCATAGTTCGTATAGCCCACCGCATTGCTCGCCCGCAACAACATCTGCAGCAACAGATTGGGAGCCGCGCTGCGCAGGCGGCGCAGTCGGTCCCAGGGATCCTCGTTCAGAAAGCGCATCGCCACATCGAAGGTGGCCCCGCCCCAGCATTCGAGCGAGAACAGCCCAGGCAGCGAATGAGCATAATGGGGCGCGATGCGCAGCATGTCGATCGTGCGCATCCGCGTGGCGAACAGGGACTGATGCGCATCGCGCATGCTCGTATCGGTGAGCAACACCCGTTGCTGCGCCAGCATCCAATCGGCGAATCCCCTGGCCCCCAATGCCTGGAGGCGGTCACGCGTCCCTGGTGGCGGTGTGCCCTCGATCGGCTGACCCGGCAGGGTCAGATGCAGGTGATCGAAGGTGGGCTTGATCCGTCCCTTGACGTCCGGGTGTCCGTTGACGGTGATCTCGGTCACATAACGCAACAGCTTCTGCGCGCGATCGCGACGCCGACTGAACTTGAACAACTCAGGCGTGGTGTCGATGAACCGGGTGGTGAGCGTGCCCGCGATGAAGTCGGGATGATTGATCACGTTCTCGACGAACTGCAGATTGCTGGCCACGCCGCGAATCCGGAATTCGCGCAAGGCACGGTCCATCCGGTGCACTGCTTCTTCGGCGCTCGATGCCCAGGCCGTCACCTTGACCAGCAGCGAATCGTAGAATGGTGTGATCACCGCGCCGGCATAGGCCGTGCCGGCATCGAGTCGGATACCCATGCCCGCGGCGCTCCGATAGGCCTGGATGCGACCGTAGTCGGGCGTGAAGTTCTTCTCCGGATCCTCGGTGGTGACCCGGCACTGCAGGGCATGGCCATTGAGCCGGATATCGGCCTGCGCGGGCACCGGCCCGCCCGGCTCGCCGATCCGCACGCCTTCGGTGATTCGGATCTGCGACTTCACGATATCGATGCCCGTGACCTCCTCGGTCACCGTGTGCTCGACCTGGATTCGCGGATTGACCTCGATGAAGTAGAACTGCTCGGTGTCGGCATCCATCAGGAACTCGACCGTGCCGGCATGCGTGTAGTTCACCGCTCGCCCGAGTCTGAGCGCCGCCTCGCAGAGCGACTCGCGTTGCGCGGCGCTCAGGTAGGGCGCAGGCGCGCGTTCGACGACCTTCTGATTGCGCCGCTGCACTGAACAGTCGCGCTCGAACAGATGGACCAGATTGCCATGGGTGTCGCCGAGCAACTGGACTTCGACATGCCGGGCGTTGCGCACGAGCTTCTCGAGATAGACCTCGTCGTTGCCGAAGGCCGCCGCCGCCTCACGACGCGCAACGTCGATCTGCGCGTCGAGGTCTTGTGGCGACTCGATGACCCGCATCCCCCGCCCGCCGCCGCCCCAGCTGGCCTTGAGCATCAGCGGATAGCCCACGTCGGCAGCCGCCCGGTGCACCGCTTCCCGGTCGGCGGGCAGCGGGGGTGTTGCCGGCATGACCGGCACACCCGCCGCAACCGCAGCATGGCGCGCAGCGACCTTGTTGCCCAGGGTTGACATCACCTGCTCGCTGGGGCCGATGAAGGCGATGCCGGCGTCCCGGCACGCCTTGGCGAAATCGGGATTCTCAGACAGGAAGCCATAACCGGGATGGATCGCATCGGCGCGGGCCGCTTTGGCTATCCGGATCACATCGGCGATGTCGAGATACGCCTGAAGGGGTTTGGCGCCGGCACCAACCTGATAACTTTCATCGGCCTTGAAGCGATGCAATGAAAAACGGTCTTCATGCGAATAGATCGCCACAGTGCGAATGCCCAGCTCGGCAGCGGCCCGCATCACCCGGATGGCGATCTCGGAACGGTTGGCGATCAGCAAGGTCCTGATTTTCTTCATGCTTTGAACAGATCTCGGTCAACGGAAGAATCGGGGGGATCGTTGGAACTCTTCCACCGTGGTGAAAGAGTGCCGATGGCCCGGCCGGTTGCGCGCGGGCGGTATGAAGTTGTAACGCAATGCTAGACGAAGTTGGTGAGGGGAGCTCGAGACCGATCCGATCGGCGAAAGACGCTAGACTCGCCACTGTCTCCTCAAGGATTCCCCGATGCGGCGCACGCTGATCCGAACCGTTTGTTCCATGGCGCTGGGTATACCGGTATTGGCCTTGCTGGCCGCCTGCAACGACTCCGAGGTGCTCTATCCACCCGGCGATGGCAACGGGTCCGGCCGATACCCGTCAGGCACCGGCATCGGTCTGAACGAGAGCGCCTGCCCGCTGCAATACACCGAACGAGTTGCCGGCACGCTCACGGGTGATGACCCGCTGCTGGGCCGGCAATGGCATCTGAACAACTCGGGTCAGTCGGGCGGAACGGCCGGCCAGGATCTGCGGGCCTTTGAGGCCTGGCAGAACACGCGGGGGCTGGGCACCCGGGTGGCCGTCATCGATGATGCGATCGAAGTGGTGCATGAAGATCTGGTGCCCAACGTGCTGACCGGTCAGAGTTACAACTACCGGCCGAGTCGTCTGGGCAGCGCATTTCCCCTGCCCTGTAACCAGGAAGATTCCCACGGTACCGCCGTGACCGGCATCATCGCCGCGCGGGGGAACAATGCCCTGGGCGTATCGGGTGTTGCACCGGAGGCATCACTGGTCGGTTATAACGCGCTGGCTACCGGACTGGACAGTGACATTGCCGATGCACTGAATCGCGCGCCCGAAGCGAACCAGATTTATCACAACAGCTGGGGAGCCCCGGACGATGGCGCGCTGCACGCAGCCGATCCGTCTTTCATCGCGGCCATCGATGCGGGCCTGCGTCAGGGGCGCGGTGGCAAGGGCTCGATCTTCGTCTTTGCGGCGGGCAATGGCGGCTGCTATGGCAACGATTCGACCGGTTCCTGCCTGCGGGAGAATTCCAATTACGACGGCTTCGTCAACAAACTCGGGGTGGTGACCGCCTGCGCAGTGGACAATGACGGTGCGCGGCCGTTTTATGGCGAAACCGGTGCGAACTTCCTCGTCTGTGGTCCATCGAGCAATAACACCATCGGTATCACCACCACCACCATCAGCAACACCTATCGCAACGACTTCACCGGCACGTCGGCCAGCACTCCGATGGTGTCCGGCGTCATCGCGCTCCTGCTCGCCAACCATCCGGAACTGACCTGGCGCGACGTGCAGCAGATCCTCGTGCGATCGGCGCGCCAGAATTCGCCAACCGATCCGGGCTGGTCAACCCAGTTCGGTCTGCACTTTAATCCGAGCTTCGGCTTTGGCGCCGTCGATGCGCAGGCGGCACTGTCGTTCGCCCAGACCTGGACATCGATCGGCGGCTACGACTCGCTCAAGAGCTGTGGTCCCTACCAGAAGACGCCCAATCTGGCGATCCCCGATCTGAACGGCAATCCGGTCGCGGTCGACGATGCAATCACCGTGGTGGGCTGCGGCATCGAGAAGATCGAATTCGTCGAGATCCGGGTGAGCGCAACCCACGTCTACAGCGGCGACCTCGACATCAAACTGGTCAGTCCGCTCGGCCTGGTGAGTGAACTGGCGGGTGGGCGGTTATGCGCAAACAGCGGTGAAGGCGACAGTTGCGGTAGCTATGATGACTGGCCGTTCGGCTCGGTGCGCCACCTGGACGAGCCCTCCAATGGACAATGGAAGCTGCGTGTGACCGATGTCCAGCGTGACGATGCGGGCACCCTGAATCGCTGGACGCTCACTTTCTACGGACGATGATCCATGACCCTGCGCATGATTCCCTCCCCAGCGCGGTCGATGCCCACGCGACGGTACCGGGCCGAGCCCGCCTTGCTGGCCTGGCTGGCTTTTCTGGCCCTGGTCTGTGCCACCCCCGTTGCATCGGCCGCTGATCCAACGAACGGCCCGCCCGTGATCACCGGCAAACGGCCGGCACCAACCGACTCATCAACGCACCAGACCAAGTCCGAAGCACTGTACTGGTATGACGGTCAACGCCGGCGCCAGGTCGTCACCGACTCATCGCGTGTCGCCCATTTCGGCACCGATCGGCAAGCCGGCGGTGCGCCCGCACTGATTGACGCCGACTCATCCGCGGCGAAGTCGGCAGGCATCAACGTATCGCCCGTGTTGCTCGATGCCAACTCCGGTCGGCTCGCAGGCGCCTTGCCCGGTGGGGTCATGATGCACACCCGCATGAGCCTCACACCGGCGCAGGCGCAGCGCCTGGCCGAATCCTTTGGTGCCTCGTCGGTTCGTCCGATCGGTGCCTCTGGCACGCTCTGGCGCGTCGATGCACCGACCGGCCTCGCATCGCTCGAACTGGCCAACCGCATCCATGAGAGCGGCCAGGTCGAGCAGGCGTCTCCCGACTGGTGGCGCCCCCGTCAACTCAAATAGCCGGGCGCTGCGGTCTGCAGGCGTAGACAGTTCTACGTAAGGAATCTCGACGATCATCCGCTCCGGTTCGGGCCTTCGAGGCCACGAGCCATCGACGACGCCAGCCGGCGTTTTCCGACACGATGACAACCAGGAGCTTCCTCATGAAACAATCCCCACTCATGACCCGTGCCTTGACGGCCTGCGCCGCACTGGCGCTGAGCGCTGCCTCGACCGGTCTGGCTCTGGCCGCCGACTTCGGCAGCCCCGCCGAGGCCAAGGCCATGCTGGAGAAGGCCATCAAGGCCGTCCAGACCGACGAGAAGGCCGCCCTGACAGCGTTCTCGAAAGGCGAAGCGGGCTTCAAGGACCGCGATCTCTATCCGTTCTGCGGCGGCCCGGATGGCAACTTCACCGCACATCCCTCGCTGGTCGGCAAGAGCATGAAGGATCTGAAGGACAAGGCCGGCGAACCGCTGGGTGCCAAGTTCTACTCGGTCGCCAAGGAAGGTGAGGTCAGCGAGGTCGCTTATCAGTGGCCCCGTCCGGGCTCCGACGCCCCCGTGGCTAAGGTCAGCTTCGTCACCAAGGTCGGCCAGCAGATCTGCGCGGTCGGCTACTACAAGTAAGTCGCCGGGTGCGGCGGGGGCGGCGTCAAAAACCGCTTTCGCGCACCAGGACCGAGGCCGCCGTGACCAGCCAGTGCATCAGCGGGCTGCGCGCGGCGCCCTCGATGGTCACATCGCCCAGCGCAATGCGTTCGGGCAGGTCCTCAGGGACAGAGGGCAGGCCGATCCGCACGCGATACAGTGGATCGCGTGGAGCAATCCGCCCATCAGTCAGGCGGACAGTTGCCACCGGCCCTCCCACCTGCGCATCGAAGACAGGATCGGGCAGGGACTGGATCCGCACGGTGTCTACCGACTGCACCTCGCCGATCAGTGGCACGCCCGGATCATTGCGTCGATAAAAGCGCACCGGGGCACCCACGACCACCCGGCTCACATCATCCTGAGCAATCAAGGCATCGATCAGCCAGACGCCGGGATCCACCAGGATGCCCAGCGACTGGTTGGCGCTGACCCAGGTACCGGACTTGACGCCGGGCTCGCGATCGACAATTCGCCCCCCATAGGGCGCCACCAGGCGCAGCCGGTCCAGTTCGCCCTGTTCGACATCGAGCGCGGCCAGTTCGCGGCCCAGTTGCTCGATGATCAGATTGCGCTGCAAAGGGCCGTCCACCCGACCCACGGACTGGTCCGCCTGCCGCCGCAAGGCAACCGACGCGAGCCGGATCTGCTCGGCCCGATTGCGAATGTCGGGCGAATCGAGTTCGGCCAGCACCTGACCGGCGAGCACCGGACCGTTGGGCGCGAGGCGGATCAGCCTGGCCGGAAACGGACTGTAGATCACCTGGGTCTGGGCCGCATGAATCCACGCCGGTCCGGTGACGGCGGTCTGCCAGGGCAGCGCGAGCGCGCCGAACAGCATCAGCAGCCCCATGGACAGCGCGATCCGCCGACCCAGGCCGGTCTCGCCGAATCGGATGATCCAGATCCGCATTTCGTTCCATATGGGCCGCAGGATGAACCAGACGATCTCCACGACAAACAGGATGATGCCCAATACCTTGAAGAACAGGACATAAACGGCCAGCGCGATGCCGAAAAACACCACCAGTCGATACAAGGCGGTCAACCAGGCAAAGCCGATGAGCAGGCGTCGCAGGCCGGGCTCGAAGGGTTCGGGATCGGCATCGCGCCAGCCGAACAAGGCGCGACGCAGGGCCACCCGGGCGAGCGCGAAACTACGCTCATGCAGATTGGGCAGATCGAGCGCATCGGACAGCAGGAAATAACCGTCGAAGCGCATGAACGGACTGGCGTTGATGCCCAGCGTGATCACCCAGCTCGTGGTGGCCAGAAAGAACAAGGCGCTGCGCACCGCTCCGTCCGGGGCCAGCGACCAGGCCAGGGTCGCGAATGCCGCCAGGCTCAGTTCGGTCGCCATGCCCGCGACCGCGATCCGAAAGCGGTCGCTGCGCCTGGCCAGCTTCCATGATTCGCCCGTATCGGTGTAGAGCATTGGCCAGAGAACGAGAAAGGCCACGCCCATGTGAGCCACCCGGACGCCGAGTCGGGTGGCGGTGATCGCATGGCCCAGTTCATGCAGCGTCTTGGCAGCAAACAAGGCGACCAAATATCCGGCAAGCCCAGCAGGCGAGAGAAAATCGGTAAAGGTATGACTGAACGCATCCCATTGACGCGCGGCCAGCACCAGACCGAACACCGCTGCCAGAATGGTCAGCGTCGAAAATGCCGGTGTATAGAAGCCTGCGCACCAGGGCGCGAGCCACTGCAGCAAGCGCTGTGGACGCACGAGCGGGATGCGGATGAACAGGTAGTTGTGCAGCAGCCATCGCCAGTGCGCCATCCTGGCACGCGCCGCTATCGCGCCCAGGTAGCGCACGCCGCCCGCATCGCGCACCTGCACCAATTGCTGCTCGCGAAAGAACTCGCCCACTCGCCGCACCGACTGCTCATCCACCTGCAGACTGGTCTGTCGATTGATCGAGCGGGCGATCGATGCCGGATCGCCCAGGCGCCAGCGGCGCAGAATCTCGAACTCGAGCCAACCGACCCGGAAAAATCGGTTGCCCACCGGGTCCTGGATCACCCAGGCCGGCGAGCCGTCACGGTTCGCGCTGGTGGGCATCAGGCGAAGATCGTCGCGCAGCGGGATCAGATGGCCCGCTCGTGGTCTGGCGCGCCGAACGCTCATCGCCTGCAACGCCTCATCACAGGCCGGTCAGACGCCTGAGCGCCGCGAGAGGTCGTCGAAACAGGTAATACGCCAGCGTCGCGCGATCGCCGTAGATCTTGGCCGTCCCCTTCAGGCCGATCCTGACCCGTGCCGATTGCGCGGCATCGAGTGCGACGAAACGGGCTCGCAGGCGGTAGGACTGCACGCCCAAGGGCGAACTCACGGCCTGGTAGCTGGTCTCGAACAGTTCGCCACGAAGCGGCTCCAGCGGCGCGATCTGCAGATACATCCGGACATCGGCCCCGGGCTCCAGATTGATCGCATCGGGCACCGGCAACCAGACGAGCAGACCGGCATCATCCGGATTGGCCACCAGCAACACCCGTTCGCCGGTCGACACGGGTTTGCCCTGCCAGTCGTTGACGTCGCCAAACACCGCAATGCCATCGGCGGGCGAGCGCACGTCGATCCGGGCAAGCATCTCGTCGACCAGCGCCAGTTCGGCCTGCCGCTCGGCGACCCGTCCGTTGAGCGAGGCCAGTTCAGCCCGGCTCGCCTCATTGGCAAATGACTTCTGCGCCGCGGCCAGTGCATCGGCTCGCGCGATCTCGAGCTGACGGATCGCCACCATCCGGCGATTGCGCAGCGTTGTATCGTCCAATGTGTAGAGCAATTGGTCCCGTTCGACCGGCTGATTCGGTGCCACCGCGAAAGATGCGATCACACCATCCATCGGCGCATTCACGCCCGCCGCGTCCAGCCCGACAATTTCGGCTGGCGCGAGCACCGACAGGCGAACCGGGATGAACAACATTGCCAGCGCGAGCACTGGCACTGCCCTCACGAGCCAGCGACGAATCCGGGCCGATGAAGCGCCAGCCGGCGCGAGCCGCGACCAGGCACCCGCATAGGCCTCGAACGCGCGGATCGCAAAGCCCTGTTGTTGCTCGGTGGGTGCCGTCTCCAGCGAATAGGCGGCAAATCCACGCAACACCCGGTCGGCCCCCACGACCGGCAGGACATAGACGAGGTCGGGAAACCATTCGGCCCAACCCTCGTGCAGTGACTCGGGCAGATCGGTCTGAACCAGAAACAACGGATCGATGTCGGGGTCATCGGTGAGCCGGCTGTGCAGCCACTTGCCAAGCCGCCCGAGCCAGGCGGTCAGCGGCGAGCCGTCACCCAGGCGGGCGAGCCCCGATACCGTGTGCAGCATTGGCTGACCGCGCGTCTGATGCCAGACATAGGCTTGCCGATAGGGAAATATCTGCCAGACCTCATTGGCCACCGAAAAGGACAATTCATTGACCGACCCGATTCGCGCAATGTGTTCGACCAACTGCGCATAGCGACGCCAATGGCCGGCATGGTCCGGCTCGCCAGCGAGCTCGGCGGTGAGGCCGGCGGTCGCCACCGGCCTGTTGATGGACATCGCCATCGGCGTGGCCGCACCCGGCGCTTGGGCGGGATCATGGTGTGCGATGGCCGCCGGCTTGCGGGTCATTCAATCGCCCGGCGCCGCGCGCCACTGATCGGGCGGTCCGCCCGCCGGCTCACTTGGGTGTCGGGAACTGCGCCGAGCCGCTCATGCCGGCCAACAGTTCACGATGCTCACCAGCCACCTCGCCCTCGATCTCGATCGACTGACTGACCGCATCGACCCGCGCATTGAGCGCAGTCACTTTGGCCGGATACGTCTTGCCGGTCTCGTCAACCATGATCGAGAATTTCACGCCCGGCTTGAGCCAGGTCAGCCAGCGCGAGGGCACGTTCAGACGCAGCTTGAGTGCACCGGTCGCCACGATGTCGAGCAACGGATCGCCGATCCGCACACCCTGATATTGCCGGACATGCTGGCGGACCACACGGCCGCCGAATGGCGCGACAACCCGGCATTGATTGATCTGGACCTTGGTGAGCTCCAACTCGGCCTCGGCCTTCTGCAAGGAAGCCTGGGCGAGCGACACCTCGACATCACCCGCTGCCTTGAGCGCCTGCAGACGTTGTTTTGCATCCAGGTTGAAGCGGGCCGTTGCGATCTCGGCCTCGGCGATCGCCTGTCGGGCTTCGGGCTCGGCACAATCCAATCGCACCAGCGTGGCGCCCCGCTTGAATGCACTGCCCAGGTCGCCCTCGATCGCACGCACCTGACTGCTGGCCTGGGCAACCAAGGTCGTCTCTTGCTGCGGTATCAGCAGCACGCGCGGCGAGTCGCCGGGATTTCCCGTGACCGACTGCGCACTGGCGATCAGGGGCAGGGACACCACGATACCGGCGATGATCAGGCATCGTGGCAGGGATAGACCCACGGGGGGCGGGAACTTCAAACGCATGATTACTGTCGCAGGACTGACGGACCACGGCCATTATTGGCCAAGGCTGTTTCGCTGTCACGCAGCCGCTGGGCAATCTCGACGATCTGGCCATCGACGGCCAGGCGCGCCATGGCCGATATCCGGAGGGCATCGAGCTTGCCGGTCAGCCGCTGCTGGTGATTGGCGGCTCCCACCTGTCTGCCCTTTGCATCGCGAATGACGACATGAATGCTGCCCAGCTTCGTGCCCCGCGAGCGTGTTGCCACGAAAGACGCGCCCACATGCATGGCCAGGGAGGCCGGGCCGTCGACAACCGCGATGCCTTGGTCACGCAACGACTCGGTCAGGTCCAGTCGCACGGACTCGCGATACTCATGGGCCACGCCATCCAGAATCAGACGCATCGCCAGTTGCGCGCCAGGTCGTCGGAACACGCGTTGGTGCCACGAGGCCAGCGAACCACCAACCAGACGGCTCAGATTCTCAAGCTGCATGTCGTTCTGACCGGGGTTCAGATCCAGACCGAGCGAGTGATACAACCGCCCCCAGGCGTTCTGCGCATTGGCATAGGCGATCTGACGCTGATACGTGGACAGCAGCGCGCGCGCCTCGGTACGGATCAGTTCGAGTTCGGAGTCCACGCGTGAACTGGCCGAGGCCTTGGAGAAATTGGCCAGTCGCTGATCGACCAGCGCACTCGCACCGACAGTGGCCAACTCCTCGCGCGCCATGCCATAGCGCATGGCGGCGACGCGCACCTGGGTCAGTACCGCGACGGACTGCGCCAGGCGGCGCGTGTCGTCCACGGCGAGCTGGGTCTCACCGGCCCTACGCACTGCCGGGATCGACGCCAGCTTGAACAGATCGGTCGAAACGCGCAGACCGGCTTCTAGCCACGAATTGTTGTATAGATACTTGTTGGAGTCGTATTGCCAGCCTGCATCGAAACGGATTCCGGGCAAGGTGGAAACCAGAGCGCGGCGTGCATCCGATACGCTGATCCGCTTGCGGTAATCTTCCTCGCGCAACTCCGGGCGCTGCTCCAGTGCGAGCGTCTCGTATTTCTCCAGATCGGCAGGCAATGGCGGCAATTCCGTTTCGGGCGTATCGACCAGCGTGTAATCCTGGTTAGGCGGCAGATTCATCAGCCCGGCGAGTTCGGCCTTGGCAACCTCGAGTTCCTGACGCCGAACGTGCAACAGTGTGGTGGAATCGAGCAAGGCGCGCTGATAGGCCAGGGCCTGGGCCTGCGGCAACAAACCCTGCTGTTCGATCTGGCGCGCACGCGCCAGCGCGACATCGCTGCGCTTCATCAACTCGGCCATTTTCTCGGTCAGGCGTTGCGCACCCAGCGCACGCCAGTATGTGATGCGGGTGTCCTGCATCAGGTTCTGCACGACCTTGCGTTTGCGCTCCTCGGCGATCAGGGCATTGTCCGCGAGGGCCCTGGCCCGGTAATACGACACCCCGAAATCGAGCAGATTCCAGGAGAATTCCAGGCCGGCCAGGCCGCGGTCACGTTCCACCGAGGACGAGTTCGCCAAGGTCTCCTGACCGGACTCGATGCCAACCGAGCGACCTCCCGATTCATTGTTGCGTGTCACATAACCGGCGCTGGCCAGCAGACGCGGGAACATGTCAAAGTTGCCCACGTTCAACCGGTCCTGGGCCAGACTGGACTCCATCATGCGAAGCCGGAAATCCAGGTTGTACTTCATGACACGGGCCACGACCTGCGGGTAGTCGAGCGGTCCGGAGACCGGCTCCTGCGCCGCATACATCACGCTGCGGTCTTCGCTGACCCGGCGCGATATCTCATCCTTGGATAGCGGCGTGGGTGAAACGGCGCAGCCGGCAAGTGCAGCGATGGTCACCCCGATGGTGAGCAGCGATCTGCTGCGATGAAGCCGATTGGCGCATCGATCGATCATGGCAGGTTCCTCTGGTTCTTGATATTCGAATGAAAGGGATCGGGTGGTATTGCCACCAACGGTCGGCCACCCCGGTAGCCGGCGTCACGGTAGCGGTGGCACAGACGGCCTCCCGGTACTGCACACCGGCCGCCCTCCTCCGGGCGGCCGGGGCTCAGCACTGTCGGCCAGCGACGACCTTGGGTTTGACCGGCACCGACCTGGGCTTGACCGGCCCGGACTTCTCGGAGTAGGCCTCGACCCTGGGCTTGACCACCACACCGTCGCTCAGCACGCTGGCCCGCTTGACAGCCTTGGGCTTGGGTGCCGGCACGCAATCTTCATCGGCTGCCACAGCGGCGGCGGCCTTGACGGCAAGCGCGGCGTCCCGGCCGGCGGGCGTCTCGACCATTCCGAGGACGGCCATTGGCGCGAAGGGCGAAAACACATCGAGTGAACTGTCGATCGGCAGGGACAACTGCTTGAGCCGCTCGGGCGAGAGCAATGAATACGGCGCGACCAATCCGGCGGTATCGTTCGGATCGTAGCCATCTCGGATCGGCGATACCGAACCGTTGGGGCCCGGGTCGGGCGTAACCGGCGGGCTCGGATCGCCTGGTGCCACGGCCACCGGCGGCTGTGAACCCCCACCAATCGGGCCGCCGGGGTCCCCGGGATCCGTGCCCGGATCCGTGGGGCCGGCCGTGGGTGGTTGCGCCGGATCGGTGGGGTCGGTCGGGCCACCGGCCGTGGGCGGCTGGGCCGGATCGGTGGGATCGGTCGGGCCACCGGTCGTGGGCGGCTGGGCCGGATCGGTGGGGTCGGATCCCGGCCCTCCGGGCACTCCGCCCGGACCGCCCGGAACCGGCGCCTCGGTGCGGATGGTCAGCGTGGTGGTTGCCAGATTGCCCGCATCGTCGCAGACCAGATAGCTGAAGGTGTCCTGGACCGCTGCGCCGCTCGCGGCCGCGTCGGCGAAGGCCTGATTGGGCACATACACATAGCTGCCGTCGTTGTTCATGGTCAGGGTGCCGTACTGTCCCTCGATTGCCCTGCCGGTCGGCCCCTGCGGCACATCGGTGGTACGGCCAGGCACGACGCCGACCACGAAGAATGCATCGCCCTCAGGGTCATAGTCGGCCACATCGCCCTGGTCGTTGCCGGCCACGACATTGCCCTGGACCGGCCCCGAATCGGCGGTGATCACCCGCTCATCCGGATTGGCCACCGGCGGCAGGTTCGGTGGCAGATCGGCCCAACGTGCCACCAGCTCGGCGGGCGCCTCGCCGGCCGGCACCAGACCATTGATGCCCGGCTGCGACGCGTCAGTGATCACATCGGCCGTCGCCGCGACGGCACCATCGAACAGCATTCGTGGTTCAAGAACCATCAGACTCAGACTGGCACACACAGCATCGGACCTGGTGACCCGGGCGATCGGCGTGCTCGTGCGGACGCGTTCGCGCAGCACCGGTGAATTGCTCATAGCTGGACTCCTGGGATTCATCGCCACGGCGATGTCCTGATGGTGCATCCCGACCGGGCAGTCGTTCGATTCATCCTACGCAGTCAAACCGAACCCCGGTCAGCCGCACCCTTCTCCTGTTGAAGGAACTATACAAGACGAAAACCGCAAAATCCCCGCTCATCAAGAGATTTATCACCTTCGAAGATTCACCGTGTCGGCGCATTTGACCCTTTCTGGTCATCGGGTGGCGGCTCATCAGTCGACGGCTTGCCAGACGGATCCAGAGGCCCGTCCGTGTCGTCGGTTTCCGGCGGCATCACATCGACCTGGCGCGCAATGCCCGAGCGTCCCGGGAAGTCGGCCAGCACGGCTTTCATCAGCAACGGCAGTGAGCCCGCCAGGGCCTCGTCGGAGCCTCGATTCGAGGATGTCGCCTCATAGATACGCTGGGGCGGCGTCACACGCAGATTGTCCATTTCAAGCTCGAGGCGTCGCTCGAAACGATCGACCTCGCGCACCGTGGTGGTGTAGGGTGCCACCGACCAGAGGGGTGCCGAAAATCCCACACCACCCCAACGTCGGTAATGGCCGAAGCTCACATAGGGCGAAAATACCGGTTCATGATCAACATAGCGGATGGTGCTGCGCCTGGCTGAGTAGTCGAACGCCACCTGCAAGGTCGGATCGGGCGATTCAATGAAGCCCGCGGCGATGAGTTCCTGACGCACGATCCGCTCGTAGGTGCGGTACTCGAGGGAATCTTCCTGACCGGGCTTGCGCGCGATCCGGAAGGTTTTTTCGGTCAGATCGGCCGGCCAGTCGTGGAATACCGTCACGTCGTGACGAATCGGGCCGGCACACCCTGCCGCGAGCGCCAGGCCGCCGGCCAGCGCCGTGGCGCGCACGATCGCCCGTGCGGCACGCCCCATCCAGCGGTTCAGTCGGGTTGTCGGGCGCGATCGCGAAGGATGAGTGATCATGTGTGGATTCCGTTACCTTTGGGCAGCGCGGGCAGGTCGTGGAACCGAATCGCCCGTAAACTAGGCGTCCACGTTGCCTGCGCCAATGAAAACTGACCAGTCCATTATCGTACGCCGGTCCGCCTATGAGCCGCCCGCTTTCCTGATCGACGACGTCGAGCTGTGCTTTGAGCTGGACCTGCGGGCAACCCTGGTGCAGGCCCGGCTGCGGGTTCGCCGCAACCCCGCGGTGCCCCAGCCAGACCTGCCGCTGCTGCTCAACGGTGACGGGCTCGAACTGGTGGACCTGTCGCTCGACGACCAGCCACTGGCTCAGACACGGTACCAGCTCACGCCCGACAGTCTGAGCATCGCCAATGTGCCCGACGCCTTCACGCTGACCACCCGCGTGCGGGTCGACCCGACCGCCAATACCACGCTCAACGGGCTCTATGCCTCCAATCGCAACCTCTATACCCAGTGCGAGGCCGAAGGCTTTCGCCGCATCACCTGGTTTCCCGATCGCCCCGATGTGATGTCGCGCTACACCGTCACGCTGCGCGCCGAGAAGTCACGGTTTCCAGTGCTGCTATCGAATGGCAATCTGATCAGCCAAGCCGATATCGTCGATCGACCGGGTTGGCATGAGGCACGCTGGGAGGATCCGTTCGCCAAGCCCAGCTACCTGTTCGCGTTGGTGGCAGGCAATCTGGTGGTGAGCGAGCGCACCGTCAAAACCGCCTCGGGCAAGCCCCGCCTGTTGCAGATCTGGGTCGAACCGGGCAACGAGTCGAAGACCGCCCATGCCATGCAGAGTCTGGTCCATGCCATCGCCTGGGACGAGACACGGTTCGGACTCGAACTGGACCTCGAGCGGTTCATGGTCGTGGCCGTGTCTGACTTCAACATGGGCGCCATGGAAAACAAGGGGCTGAACATCTTCAATACGAAGTATGTGTTCGCCAATCCGGTCATTGCCACCGATGCCGATTTCGCCGGTGTTGAATCGGTGGTGGGCCATGAATATTTCCACAACTGGACCGGCAATCGCGTGACCTGTCGCGACTGGTTCCAGCTCACCCTCAAAGAGGGGCTCACGGTATTCCGCGACCAGGAATTTTCGGCCGATATGCTCGCCCGGCAGGCCGATGGCGAGGCGGCCGCCATGAGCGCACGTGCGGTCAAGCGCATCGAAGATGTCCGGCTGCTCAGAACCGCGCAATTCGCCGAAGATGCGGGGCCGATGGCGCACCCGATACGGCCCGACAGCTACGCCGAGATCAACAATTTTTATACCGTCACGGTTTATGAAAAAGGCGCCGAAGTCATCCGCATGCTGCACACCCTGGTCGGCGAGGCCGGGTTTCGGCGCGGCATGGATCTGTACTTTGAGCGTCATGATGGTCAGGCCGTTACCTGCGATGATTTCCTGGCTGCAATTGCCGATGCGAACGGGCGCGACTTCACGCAGTTTGCCCGCTGGTATTCACAGGCGGGCACACCGCGACTGACGATCCGGCTGACGCACGATGCGGCACTGGCCACCTGCACCCTGCAGGTCAGCCAGCACTGTCCGCCCACGCCGGGTCAGGCGCACAAGGAAGCCTTTCACCTGCCCCTGACCATCGCCCTGCTCGATCGCGACGGCCATGCGCTGCCACTCGTGGCGCACGCCCCTGCCGGCGATGACGCCGCCCGGCCAGGACCATTGACCGCCCCGCTCGAGCGTGTGCTCGAAGTGCGGCGGGATACCGAGCAGTTCGTATTTCGCAATATCCCCGACAAACCGGTGCCCTCGCTGCTGCGCCGGTTCTCGGCACCGGTCATTCTCGACTTCGACTACACCGCCGAAGATCTTGCCTTTCTGGCCAGGCATGACACCGATCCGTTCAGTCGCTGGGAAGCCATCCAACGCCTGGCGGTGACCGCGGTACTCGGCGTGCTCGATGGGCAGGAACCGGCCATCGCGGGCAGCGCATTGGCCGGTGTCGTTGCCGATGTGTTGGCCAACCATCAGCTGGATGCGGCCTACAAGGCCGTCGCCCTGACCATGCCGGCCGAAGGCTATATTGCCGAACAAATCACGCAGGTCGATCCGGTGGCTGTGCGCCGGGCGCGTACTGCGATGCGCCGCTGGCTGGCCAGCGGCCTTGAAGACGAATTCGTCGCCTGCTTCGAGGCCTCCTGCCGGCCCGAACCCTATGCACCCGACTCGGCATCGGCAGGATTGCGCGCACTCAAGAATCTGGCGCTCACCTATCTGGTCGATACCGGCGATTCGACCTTCGAAGCGCTGGCGGCCGAACAGGTCGAGCATGCGGACAACATGACTGATCGGGCAGCTGCCCTGACTGCCCTGGTCAACAGCCCCTCAGCCTTGCGCGAACCGGCGCTGGCCCGGTTTGCGCAGATGTTCCGCGACGAACCCCTGGCCCTGGACAAATGGTTTTCGATGCAGGCCACCATGCACCGACAGGACGGTGATCCGCCGGTACTCGCCAGGGTGCGCGGCCTGCTCGGGCATGAAGCCTATTCCAAGACCAATCCCAACCGGATCCGTTCGCTGGTGGGCGCGTTTTGCAGCGGCAATCTGGCGGAGTTTCACGCTGAAGACGGCAGCGGCTATCAGTTCTGGCTCGAACAGGTCCGCGAACTCGACGTGATCAACCCTCAGGTCGCTGCCCGACTGGCCCGGGCGATGGATCGATGGCGAAAGTTCGATGCGCCGCGCCAGCAACGCATGCGCGACGTCCTGCAGTCGCTGGCCGACGGTCAGCCGCTGTCGCGCGATGTGAGTGAGATCATCGCCAAGGCGCTGGGCACCTCGCAGGCGGATGACTGAACGCCCGGTGCCGGACACCCAATTGATGTCGAAGTCCGGGCCGGCGCCCGGCTATCTTGTCTGGAGAACACGTCGTGGATAACAAAATCAGTCTGACCCGGTATCTGGTCGAAGAGCAACGCGAAAAGGGGCTGATTCCGGCCGAGTTGCGTCTGTTGCTCGAGGTCGTCGCACGGGCCTGCAAGCGCATCAGTTATGCGGTGGGCAAAGGGGCGCTGGCCGATATTCTGGGTGAGGCCGGCACCGACAACGTGCAGGGTGAGTCGCAGAAAAAGCTCGACGTGATCGCCAACGAAACCCTGCTGGAAGCCAACGAATGGGGCGGCAATCTGGCGGCCATGGCGTCCGAGGAAATGGACCACCCCTACATCATTCCGCACCGGTATCCCAAGGGCGAATTCCTGTTGTTGTTCGATCCGCTCGATGGGTCGTCGAACATCGACGTGAACGTCTCAATCGGCACGATCTTTTCGGTGCTGCGCCTGCCCGAGGGGGTCAAGGAACCCACCGAACAGCATTTCCTGCAACCGGGGTCGGCACAGGTGGCCGCCGGCTATGCGGTCTATGGCCCGTCCACCTTGCTCGTGATCACAGTGGGCGACGGTGTGGCCTGCTTCACCCTCGATCGTGAAACCGGCAGTTGGTGGCTCACCCAGGACCAGATGTCGGTGCCGCAAGCTACCAGCGAATACGCCATCAATGCATCGAACCAGCGACATTGGTTTGCACCGGTCAGGCGATATATCGACGAGTTGCTGGCCGGCAAGACCGGGCCGCGCGGCAAGAACTACAACATGCGCTGGGTCGCGTCGATGGTGACCGACGTGCATCGGATCATGACGCGAGGTGGCGTTTTCCTGTATCCGGGTGATGCGCGTGATCCGGACAGACCGGGCAAATTACGCCTGTTGTATGAAGCCAATCCGCTGGCCTTCCTGATCGAGCAGGCTGGCGGCGCAGCCACCGACGGGCGGCAGCGGATCCTGGATATCCAGCCCCGGCTGCTGCATCAGCGGGTGCCCGTGATTCTGGGCTCGCGCGAAGAAGTCGAGTACGCCACCCGTCTGCACGACGAGGCCTGAACGCCGGCCGGTACGCCACCGACCCGCCAGCGGACAGAACGACACCGGATTCATCAGCTTGTTCGCTGGCTTTCGAATGCGCCGGGCTCGGCACCGGCGAGCGTATGAGCAAGCCATTCCGGATCCAACCACAGATCAGAGCGCCTGGCCTCGCGATTGCCTGCCTTCCGATAGACCCAGGCGCGGACATACTCGTTGGCATCGCCCGTCTCGGTTCGCGGATAACAGGGCGGCGAACCCAGCTGCCGGAACTGCGGTGCCAATTGAGCAGCGTGCCTGCGACTGACAGATTCGTTTGGATCTGATGGTGGCAGCCCGATCCCGATTCGGGAGAGCACAGGACGAGCGCCACCCCTGCGGGTGACCGGATCGAGTTGTTCGAGCAATGGCGCGATCACGCGCTTGCCTTCTTCGATCGTCTGCGAAGCGGCAATCAACCTCCAATTGGACGGCCCCATGCATCCCGTGCGGCATCCGTCGAAACGGTTCCTGGAGGCCATCGAGACATCGAATCCGCTTAGTTGCAGCCCGTCTTAAATTCAATTATTATTGAATTCATGGATAAACAAAATGTCATTCAAGCGCTCGCGGCGCTCGCCCATCCGGTGCGATTGGATGCCTTCCGGGCGCTGGTCGTGGCCGGCCCAGGCGGGCTGGCCCAGAAGTCGCTGGCCGAAGCGATTAGTGTCGGACCGACCAATCTGGCGTTCCACCTTAAGGAGTTGGCCACGGCCGGGCTGGTCACCCAGGCCCAGGCGGGCCGCTTCGTCATTTACCGCGCCGCGTTCGAGCAGATGAATGGCCTGCTTGCCTACCTCAGTATGAACTGCTGCCAGGGCCTGCCCGAGGCAGAAGCTGCCAACTCAGCAGTTTCTGCGTCGAAGGACTGCGGCTGCTGAAGTCCGTAACCCTCATCCAGGATCACTCCCATGCCCGCCATCCGCTTGCGCCAAGCCCATCCCGCCGACTGGCCCGCCGTCGAGACCCTGCTCGTCGCCAACCGTCTGCCGCTGGTTGGTGCGCGCGAACATCTGTCCACCTTTGTGCTCGCCCAATCCGGGGCGGCGGTGGTGGGCTGTGCGGGCGTCGAGCCGCATGGCAAAGTGGCGCTGCTGCGCTCGGTTGCAGTAGCGCCCGGCCTGCACCGGCAGGGCATCGGCCAGCAGATGGTGTCGCTGCTACTCGATGAAGTGCGGCGTCGCAACTTCACGTCCGTCGCGCTGCTGACGACTACCGCCCGGCGCTGGTTCGAAGGCTTCGGCTTCAAGGCCAGCGACCGTGCAACCGCACCAGCAGCGCTGCAGGCGTCGGCCGAGTTCCAGGACGCCTGCCCTGCCAGCGCTGAGTTCATGGTGCTGGCGCTGCAGAGCCAGGGACCAGCGGGGATCAACGGCCTACCGGTCGCCGTACTCGGCGCCGGCCCCGTCGGCCTCGCGGCGGCCGCCCAACTGATCGAGCGCGGTATCCCGTTCTTCATCCTCGAAGCCGCGGCGACGGTCGGCGCCAACCTGCTTGACTACGGCCATGTGCGGCTGTTCTCGCCCTGGCGTTACAGCATCGACCCGGCACTGGCCAGGCTGCTCGAACCTACCGGCTGGCAGGTGCCGCACGGAGACGAACTCCCACTGGCTGGTGAGGTGGTGCAGCGCGCGCTGGAGCCCTTTGCGAGGCTGCCGCAGGTGGCATCGGCGCTCCAGCTGTCAACGAAGGTGGTGGCGGTCGCCCGCGCGGGCTTTGACAAGGTGAAGAGCGCCGGACGGGAGCAGGCGCCATTCGTGATCCGTGCGGTCCGTAAGAATCAGACGGTCGAACTGAAGGCGCGCGCGGTGATCGACTGCACCGGCACGTGGAATACGCCGAACCCGCTGGGTGCCAATGGGCTGCCAGCGATCGGTGAGCAGGCGCTATCGGACCGCATTTTCTACGGGATCCCCGATGTCCTTGGTGTGCATCGAAACCGCTATGCCGGTCAGCGCACCCTCGTCGTCGGCGCCGGCCATTCGGCGGCCAACGCGTTGCTGGCCCTGGCCGAAATGGCTGGGCAGGCACCGGGTACACGAATATTGTGGTCGGTCAGGTCGCCAGTGCTGGCGCGCGTCTTCGGGGCTGGCGATGCCGATGCGCTGCCGGCCCGCGGGGCGCTTGGCAGTTCGCTGCGCAGCCTGCGTGACTCGGGTGGCCTGACCTTTCACGCAGGACTGCGCATTGCGCGCATCGAACGGCAGGGTGATGCGCTGAGCATTCTGGGTGTCGACGCTGCCGGACATGAGCAGCGGCTTGACGGCATCGATCAGATCATCTGCGCGACCGGCCAGCGCCCGGATCTGTCGATCACAAGTGAGTTGCGCATGAAGCTGGACCCGTGGCTGGAGTCCAACGAAGCGCTCGGCCCCTTGATCGATCCAAACCTGCACAGCTGTGGCACGGTACGGCCGCATGGACACCGCGAACTCGCCCATCCGGAACCAGGGCTGTACACCGCCGGGGTCAAGAGCTACGGCCGTGCGCCGAGCTTCCTCATGGCCACGGGCTTCGAGCAGGTGCGCTCGGTAGTCGCTGCACTGGCCGGTGACTTGGCCGCCGCCGACCGAGTCGAACTCGATCTGCCAGAGACGGGCGTTTGCAGTGTCGGCGGCAGCACGACGGTGGGCCTGGCTGGTGCGGCATGCTGTGCTCCGTCGACGGCGGGCGCGCCGGCGACGGTGGCCAAGCCAACCGCTGCGAGTGGTCCGGCGTCCTGCGGCACCGCTGTCCCGGCGTCGAAGCCCGAGGCCGTTCAGCCGGCGGGCTGCTGTGGCGGGGCCCCTCGGACCGACGCATCGGCCTGCTGTGCGCTCGATGAACAGAAGAAGGCCGAGGGTGCGCAAGGCTGTGGCTGCGGCACAGACCTGCCGCCCGCACGCGAGCCGGTTCGCGCCAAGTCGGCCTGCTGCTGATGCGTTGGAGCGGGTGAAGGGAATCGAACCCTCGTATGCAGCTTGGGAAGCTGCCGTTCTACCATTGAACTACACCCGCAGACTGATGAGTTTACGCGATCGCGGCACCATCGGCGTCGCCCGCCTTGCCGGCTGGCTGGACCGATCGTGCGAAAATCAGTCCATGCTGAATATCCCGGTCCCGGACCCCGAGCGCCCTGCCCACCCGCCCATCCGCAGTTTTGGCACCCGGCGCGGTCATATGACCACCGGCCAGCGTACCGCCTTCGAGACACTCCAGGACCGTTACGCGCTGACCCTTGGCAGTGAACCGCTCGATCTCGCCGCCGCCTTCGGCAATGACCACCCGGTCGTGCTCGAGATCGGCTGCGGCATGGGCGAAACCACCGCGCAGATCGCGGCGGCCAATCCTGGTGTCAATTATCTGGCCGTGGAGGTTTATCCGGCCGGGCTGGGCGCACTGATGGGCCGATTGCAGACGCAGGCACTGAACAACGTGCGCGTGCTGGCCCAGGATGCCGTGCTTGTTTTGAACCAGAGGATTGCACCCGGTTCGCTGGCCGGCGTCCACCTCTTCTTTCCCGATCCCTGGCCCAAGAAGCGCCATCACAAGCGGCGCCTGGTCCAAGCGGGCTTCGTGTCGCTGCTGGCCACGCGACTGGCGCCCGGGGGCACCCTGCATTGCGCGACCGACTGGCTACCCTATGCCGAACAGATGTTGACCGTTCTGTCGGCCGAACCCCTGCTGCGCAACACCTCACCAGAGCCGGATCCGGGCTGGTATCCACGACCGGCCTGGCGGCCACTGACCAAGTTCGAACGCCGCGGCCTGGGCCTGGGGCATCCGGTTCATGACCTGATCTTCGCGCGTCGGGGCTAATCAGGTACCGGCCCAGTCGACGACACCGAACCAGGCCGTGAGCAAGACCACGAGGCCGAAACCGATGCGATACCAGCCGAACGGAATGAAGTCGCGGGTGGCCACATACCGGATCAGCCAGGCGGTACACGCCCAGGCGGCGAAGAACGAGGTGATCGTGCCCACGGCGAACAACGGTACGTCGTCCATCGAGACCAGGGCCCGGTATTTCCACATGTCATAGACGCCGGCGCCAATCAGCGTGGGGATCGCCAGGTAGAAGGAAAACTCGGTGGCCATGCGCCGCGACAGCCCGAACAACATGCCGCCGATGATCGTCGCACCCGAGCGGCTGGTCCCCGGAATTAGGGCGAAAGCCTGCGCCAGTCCGAGCTTGAGCGCGTCGACCGGACTCAGCTTGTCGATATCGTCCAGCCGGGCACCGATGGGCCGGGCGCGATTGTGCCGCTCAACCAGGATGATGATGATGCCGCCCACCACCAGGGCGATGGCCACTGGCACCGGGTAGAACAGGTATTGTTTGATCTTGCTCGCGAACAGGACGCCGAGGATTGCCGCCGGCGTGAATGCGATCAGGATATTGATGGCAAAGCGCTGCGACACCGGATCACTGAACAGACCACTCACCACGCGGGCCAGGCGCTTTCTGAAATAGACGATCACGGCGAACATGGCGCCGGTCTGAATCGCCACATCGAACAGTTTCGACTTGTCCCCTTCAAACCCGAGCAGGCTGCCAGCCAGGATCAGATGCCCGGTACTGGAGATCGGCAGGAATTCGGTCAGTCCTTCGACAATACCAAGGATCAGCGCCTTGACCAGCAAGGGCAGCGCAACGAGCATCTCGAACATGGGGCGGGAGCAGGCAGGAAACGTTTTAGCGGGCCGACATAATGAACCATCGGCATGAATCAGGCCGTGAATTTACACGCAAACGTTGTCAATCCACCCGGTAACCGGTCGATGTCGTCACGTCGACTGCGGTCGCGGCCACATGGCGTGAAAGTGATGAATCGGCCCGTGGCCCGATCCGACCGACAGATGATGGGCGCCATTGATGGCATGCCAGAGCCAGTCCTTGGCCGTTCGGATCGCATCGGGGACATCGGGCGATTGAGGTAGCAGTGCGGCGATGGCCGCCGACAGCGAACAACCCGTTCCGTGGGTATTGGTGGTGGGCACACGCGAGGCCCGCAACTCGATGAGCGATTCGCCATCGAACAGCAGGTCGACCGCATCGTCATTGCTCAGGTGACCGCCCTTGAGCAGCACCCAGGCGTTCTGCTCTCGCATCAATGCGCGCAATTGTTCGACGGCGCGCCGCATCGCGGGTAGTGAATCCGGCGCGGCGCGACCCAGCAGAACGCCGGCCTCGGGCAAATTCGGGGTGATCACCGTGGCCAGCGGCACGAGTTGTTCGGCCAGTGCATTGACCGCATCCTCGTCCAGCAAGGCGTCGCCACTCTTGGCGATCATGACCGGATCGAGCACGATTGGCAGCTCGCGGCTGATCGCACTCAGGCGGTCGGCAACCATGTCGATGGTGGCGACCGTGCCCAGCATGCCCAGCTTGATCGCATCGATCCGAACGTCGGCAAACAAAGTGTCGATCTGCGCGGCGATGAAATCCGGCGGCACCGCCGACACCGCATCCACGGCCCGTGTGTTTTGTGCGGTGAGTGCCGTGATCACCCCGCAACCGTAGGCGCCATGCGCACTGAAGGCCTTGATGTCCGCAAAAACGCCGGCGCCCCCGGAGGGATCGACGCCGGCGATGCTCAGGGCGTTGGGTATGCCCGGGCGCAGGTCGGTCGCCGGGCCGGTCATCGCCTACCAGCCACGACGAAGCTCCCGGTGGTCTTCCTGACGGGCATGGCGCCGCGCATCGCGGCGACCATCGATGTAGCCGTCGCGGTAGGCGTCGCGCTCGCCATGGTCGAAGCGCTGCCCGCCATGACCATGACGACGGTGACGATGCTCGGGCTGGACCCCATAGGCACCCCGGCCATCGCTCCAGACCGGCGCGCCATACATGACCGACGGATGCTGTGGCACGACATAGACCTGGCCACCGCCATGGCGGGCACCGAACTGTAACCCCGCACCCGATCCGGCGCCATGGCCGAATACGGTACCCGCCACGTAGCTGTCGGCATGGGCCGAGGGCGCCAAGGCAACAGCGCCGAGCACCAGTCCAAGCGCGACACCCGCTCGGGCCAGGCTGGCGAAACGTTGACGCAGAGGTTTCACCGCCGTCGACAGGGCCGGCAAGATTGATGCATGAACAGACTGGACAAAGGACTGGATCATCATGGCAGGGTGCCTCCTGGCACATCAGGAATCGTGTCTATTCAACGCCTGTTCCCGTCGGCGGATGCGCAGGCTTGATCAATGATTGAAACAATATGTAACCGACCAGCGGGTGACGCCTGATCAGACCATCTCCCGTTTGAACCACCGATTCCACTGTTTGAACACCCAGGTGCGCGGACGCTCCACACCCGTGCGGGCGTAGTGCACCGCTCCAGGGTCCTTGAGATAGGACTGCTGACGCGTCAGCGCCTCGTCGGCGCCCACGAACAAAATCTGGTCTCCCGCCTTGAGTTCGAGTTGCTCATCGGGCAACAACAGTTGTTCGCCCCTTCGTTCCAGCATCAATGCGACCGCGTGGAGCCGCTCATCGCGATTGGCCGGGTCGCGCAACAGATGGGCGATGGCCAGCCGATCGCCGCCACTGCCCTGCAGGAAAGCGCTGAACATGCCTGGTTGCATGATGTCACAACCGAAGGCCCAGGCACGAGGCGCGCGATTGCCCACATGCGCCTGGATCAGGCCGATGGTGCGCGCGGCGAATTCGCCACCCTGGGCGCGCACCTGCGCAATGAATCGACCCAGCATGGGTGTCTTGAGCACCTGCAGGCTCTCATGCACGACGATTTCGGATTGAACGAAACGCAGATCAGCGCGGGCCGTCTCGATGAGTATCCGATCGGCCACGTGATTCTGCCGGATGATGACAAACAGGCCGGGATTGACCCGACGCGCCAGCGTTACCACGCCAAGGTTGGTGGCATCGCTGTTGGTGCCAGCGACCAGCACTGCCGCGCGATCCAGACCCGCCTCGCGCAACTGACGCTCCGAGTTGTCGCCAACCAGCAAGCGCACGTCGGCTTCGTCGGGTACGGCCGAGTCAATGGCCTTCCAACTGATGCCGGCTCTGTCCAGGACGGCACCGATCGCCTGGCCGAACCGCCCGAAGCCGACCAACACCCAGGGGCCTACCGGAATATTGACCCGTTCCGGACACTCGGCATCGGGCGCATCGGTCAGCCATTCCTCCAGACGCAGGACCTCGGGCGCGGCCAGATCGAGCGCGACGTTGGTCGCAAATGTTTCGAAGGGGTGGATCACATGGACGCCGCCAAAGGCCTGCAGATTGACCTGCGCGACCTCGGTCTTGGCCCGCGCCACCACACGAACCGACGGATTGAGCGTTCGGGCGCCGATGGCGATGGCCTGATTCGCACTGTCTTCGCCGGTCAATGCCATCAGGCCCAGGCAGTTGGGCTTGCCGATGCCGGCGTCGACCAGGGCGTCCGGCAGGCGCGCATCGCCGGCCAGTACCATCGGTGACTGGGCGAAGTCCTGCATTTCAAAACGCACGGCCCGATCGCGATCCAGTTCGATCACGACCAGCCGGTTGCCGATCCGGTCCAGCGCGTGGGCCAGCGCCGAACCACTCTGTCCGGCGCCACAGATAATGAAAAAGGGTTCGGCGAGTCCGCGCACCCGCCAGGCGAACACGCTGCGCGCCACCGTTGCCCGAAAGGTCTGGTCATTGATCAGCGCGAAAATCGACCCCACCGCGTAGGTCCAGCTCACCACCGACAGATAGATGGAAATCGTGACCCAGAGTCGCTGCGCATTGGTGAACGGATGAGGCACCTCACCAAAACCGATGGTGGTTGCGGTGTAGCTCATGATGTAGAAAGCGTGGAAAATGCTCAGCCGCTCGGGCGTGCCGTCAGGTAACTGGCCAGGCATCAAGGCAAGGCCGCCCACCGATATCCCATACACCAGGATGAGCACCAGGATCGGTGCCCGCAACCCCCGCAGCGTCAGCAGCAGGACGTCGTTCATGAGGACTCAGCGCCCGTGACGCAAGGTCTCGCCGATCAGCAGAATCACCGAGATCACGTTGGCGACCAGGGCACCAGTGCCCAGGGAAACGATGGTTGCCATGGTGCCACCGTCCATGGGCAACCCGCCAACATGAACGTGCATGACCCACCAGAGCGAGGCCGCGAGAAGCTGGAAGACCGCCACCAGCGAGGTGGCCAGATGGGTGGCACCGAGCTGGGTTCGGTCGCCGAACTTCAGGACGGTGGCAACCAGATTCACGATCACGGTCGCCAGCAATTCGCCTGGATGATGGAAGAGCGGATCATCAATATCGCCCAACACGAATCCGACGTTCAGGGTGCAGGCGAATATGATCACAAAGGCGAAGAGCACCTTCTCGAGATTCATTGCCAAGCCTCTGGTCGCGTACAAGACTCGATTTTGCCTGATCGGTCTGCCGGCGGCACACCGGATCAGTCCGCCTGGACGCTGCGCCGTCGTTTGGGCGCCGCCCAGGTCCGGGAGTGTGCCGTCTGGCGGACGATTGCGAGCGGTTTCGACGCTGATTAGGCCCATTGCCACGGCGCCGGTCCCATCCCTTGCTAGAATTTTGCATTGACTCCACTTCAGATCGTTCAGCCCGGAACCCCAATGGACATCGAGCGCGCGCGCTTCAATATGATCGAACAGCAGGTACGGCCCTGGGATGTGCTGGACCAGGACGTTCTGGATTTGCTCATGGCGGTGCGCCGGGAAAACTACGTGCCAACCGCGTATCGCGGCCTGGCATTTTCGGATCTGGACATTCCGCTGAACCTGGATGGCCTGGAAACCGGCGAGACCATGTTCTCGCCCAAGGTCGAAGCCCGGTTGTTGCAGGCGCTCGATGTTCAGCATCACGAATCGGTGATCGAAGTCGGGGCGGGCAGCGGATTCATGACCGCCCTGCTGGCCCATCGGGCCCGATCGGTCACCTCGCTCGAACTGAATCCCGAACTGGCCGGGTTTGCGCGCAGCAATCTGGCCGCCAACGGCGTGCGCAATGTCAACGTGGTCCAGCGTAATGGTGCGGAACTCATCGATGATGCGAGTGTTCTGGTCGATGTAATCATCCTGTCCGGTTCGGTGCCGCTGCTGCCCGATGCGCTGGTCAACCGACTCAATCCCGGCGGCCGACTGGTGGCAATCATCGGATCGGCCCCGGTGATGTCCGCCGAACTGGTCACCTTGAGTGCCGAGCGACGGGTGTCGAGAGTGAAGCTGTTCGAAACCCTGGCCAGGCCTCTGGTGGGATTCCCTGTGCCCGACCGGTTCAGCTTCTAGATGCAGCAACTCACCGTGGCGGATCTGGCGGCCCGGCTCGCAGCCGGCGAATCGCTTTGCATTGTCGATGTCCGCGAACCCTGGGAGGTGGACATCGGACGCCTGCCCGACAGCCTGCATATTCCGATGGGCCAGATCACGCGGCGTCTGGACGAACTGCCCACCGACAAACCGCTGGTCTGCCTGTGTCATCACGGCATGCGCAGCCAGCAAGTCGCCATGTTTCTGGCGCATCAGGGATTCTCGCCGGTGTTCAACCTGACCGGCGGCATCGATGCCTGGGCGCGCGAGATCGATAGCCAGTGTCCAACCTACTGATCGATACCTGGTTGGACGACACCCAGATCCCACGGGATCCTACGAGGAAAAAAGATGCGGCCCAAACCAGGATTTTTTAATGCACGCAGGCTGTTGATCGGGATGGTCTGCAGCGCAGCGGCCAGTCAGGCACTGGCTTACAACCTGAGCGAGGCCTACCAGGATGCCTTGTCGAATGATGCCAAGCTGGCCAGTGCGCGCGCAGCGCTCGAAGCCGACAGGCAACTCGTGCCCCTGGCCCGTTCGCGGACCCGTCCGCAGATCAACGGCTCGGCTGCCGTCAACCGGATTCGCAGTGACACCAACCTGACCGACCCTGCCAATTTCACCGGCCAGACCTATGGCGTGAACCTGCAATGGCCGCTGTATGCACCCGCCGCGCGAACGGCTGTTGACCAGAGCATGATGCAGTTGACGATCGGCGAGGCACAACTGGCCAGTGCCGAGCAGGATCTGGTGTTACGGGTCGCCGAAGCCTATTTCAACGTGCTGGCCGCCGATAACACCTACAGCACGACCATCGCCGAAAAGACGGCGATTGCCGAACAACTGGCGGCCGCCAAGCGCAACTTCGAGGTCGGCACGGCCACCATCACCGATCAACAGGAAGCGCAGGCGCGATTCGATCTCGCCGTGGCCCAGGAACTGGCCGCGCAGAACGCCCTCGAGGTGGCCCGCGCAGCGCTCAGCCAACTGACTGGCAAACCGGTTCCGAAGCTCGCCGACCTGGCCGCCGATGTGACGCTCGCGCCACCCGAACCCTCGGTCGAGAGCGCCTGGACGACGCGGGCACGCGAGGATAACCTGATCGTTCAGCAGGCCGCCCTGGGCACCGACATTGCCAGGGCAGAAATCGACCGACAGCGTTATGCCGGATATCCCACACTGGCGGCTGTCGGACAACTCGCCTATGCGAAAAATCCGTCGGCCAGCTTCGTCGGCGTTTCCTCGAACACCGCGTCAGCCGGCCTGCAATTGTCCGTGCCGATCTACTCAGGCGGCGGCGTCGATGCCGGCGTTCGTCAGGCTTCCGCCAATCTGGACAGGGCCAATGCCGACCTCGAAGTGGTCAGGCGCGAAGCCGAACAGGCTGCCCGTCAGTCCTACCTCGGGCTGGCCAGTGGACTGAGCCAGGTCAAGGCACTCGAGGCAGCCGAAAAATCGAGCCAGCTCGCGCTGGATTCAAACCGGCTGGGCTATCGGGTGGGCGTGCGAATCAACATCGACGTGCTCAACGCCCAGCAGCAATTGTTTAAGACCCAGCGCGACCTGGCCCGCGCCCGCTACGACGTGCTGCTCAACGGACTGAGGCTCAAATCGACCATCGGCGCGCTGGCCAACGAAGAATTGACCAAGGTGTCCACGCTGCTCTCGGAAACGGCCAAGCCACCCGGTTCGGGCGGTGCCAGTCCATCGGGCGCGAACGAAGCTCCGGAATCCCGGAAGACGCCGGCCGCCTCTCCCGCCGCCAGCTCGTCGGACGAGGCGGCGCGCGCCGCCGGTGCCCGCCGGGTCACCAAGCCGATCAAGTAGTGATCCAGGGCTATGCGAGGGTCAGTCGCGCAGCAATTCGCTGGCCGGTATGTCGATGGTGAACGGTTCGGCCGAGCCGCCAACCGTGATGGTCACCTCGAAGGTGACCGTATCGGCGCTGCTGGCAACAACGGTGAGCGTGGCCAGCGTGCCGTCCGTGCCCGTGATGGTTGCCACGGAACCGACTTGCACCAGGCCATCGATCAAGGTCCAGTTCGAATACGCAATATCAACATAGCCGCTCTGGAAGTTGGTGCGGACCGTACCACTTTGCAGACTGCCGCTCAGGTCGCCGCTGATGCTGGCATTGATGTCCAGGTAACGACGCGAATCCCCTTCGATGATGGTTCGACCATCACCATAGATGACCGTGAGCGCGCCGTTACGCGGCTGAATCACCGCGTCGCTTCGATTGCTGGTGAGTCCACCCGAGGTGTAGCGAACCGTGCCGGTGCGCGGGCTTGCCGAGTAGTCGGTGAGATAGTCGACGCGAAAGCCACCCGATATCCGCAGCCGCTCGAAACCGGCGGTGACCAGATTAAAATTGTCGAATTGCAGCGAAAACACCGTGCCGGTCATGATCTGGCCATTTTGCTCGCGCCGATTCGAGACAAACTGGAATTTCCCATAACACAGGCCCAGGGGCGCAAGCCGCAGCGGATTGATCCGGCAATCGACCTCGATCGAACTGCCGTCTTCCGAGACATCGGCGCCGAACAATCGCGGGAACAACAACTCAACGAGCCGCCGGGTCTCGCCAAAGGCATCCAGATCGCGCATCGCGCGCAGTCCGCCCCGGCTGCCGCGCGTAACGGTACCGGCCAGGCCAGCGGCCTCTTCCTTGGTGGCCGTTATCGGATGGGCGACCGTCGCCAGGGGCAAGGGCGCCGGATCACTGTCACTCCCACAGGCTGACAGCGTGATCGCCACGGTCAGGATTGCTGCACCACTGAGCCGGTGAAGCCGGTCGGCTCGGCCTGAAAGGGATGGGTTTCGCATGAGAAAGTCGGCCGGGCAGGTTCAGATACAGTATGAGTATGCCCCAACGACCATCCAGCCCGCCGCGGAGACACCATGCCTATCCAGTTGTACAGCTTTGACACGCCCAATGGTCGCAAGATCACGATCGCCCTGGAGGAAATGGGCCTGCCCTATGAGGTGCACGTCGTCGATATCACGAAAGACGAGCAGTTCGCGCCCGACTTTCTGGCCATCAGCCCGAACAACAAGATTCCGGCCATCGTCGATCCGCAGGGTCCGGGCGGACGATCGGTCAGCGTGTTCGAGTCCGGCGCGATCCTGCTCTATCTGGGCGAAAAGACCGGGAAGTTTCTGCCCGGTCCGCTCGCCGAGCGGATTCCCGTGCTCGAATGGCTGATGTTCCAGGTGGGCGGCTTTGGACCGATGCCCGGACAGGTTCATCATTTCGCGGCACTGGACAATGAGACCGATCGGCAATACGGACTGACCCGGTTCAGCCGGGAAACCGCCCGGCTCTATGGTGTGATGGATCGCCGCCTGGCCGACCATGAGTTCTTTGCCGGCGCGGTATCGGTTGCGGATTTTGCGATCCTGGGCTGGGCCTGGCGACATGAGCGTCATCGGATCGACCTGGCCGACTATCCGAACGTGCAGCGCTGGTACCGCGCGATGATGGACCGCGAGGGCGTCAAGCGCGGGTTCGCGGTGGCATTACGCTGAGCCAGCGATCGATGATCTGCAGTGTCCGCCCGGTCGCGCCGCGATGGGCTGCGGCGAACGCACTGCCTGCCTGACTCATCGCCGCGAGCTGGTCAGGGTCGTCGAGCAATGAGCCGGCCAGGGTCAGCGCGGCCTGCGCCGAATCCACCTGGCGGGCGGCACCGGCCTGCAGTGCCTGACGGCCCACCTCCTCGAAGTTGTAGAGGGAAGGCCCGACGACCACCGGCTTGCCGCAGGCGCAGGGCTCGATGAGATTCTGGCCGCCAAAGGGCTGCAGCGTGCCGCCCATGATGACCACATCGGCCATCGAATACCAGGCGAACATCTCGCCCATCGAATCGCCCAGCACCAGGCCGGCCGATCCACCCTGCCCGGCAGCCAGGTCAGCTCGCGACAACAGGGTCGTGGCCGCCTGGGCTGCTGAGGCGGCCTGCGCCGCGAACTCGGCCATCAGCTCGCGCACCTCGTCAAAACGCTGGGGATGGCGCGGCACAATCGCCAATACCGTTGCTGGGCGCCCGATCTGCGCCCAGGCCTGCAGAATTTCACGCTCCTCCCCTGGCCGGCTGCTGGCCAGCAGAACCACCGGCCGACCGATCGCCATTCGCCAGGCCCGACCTCGTGCCAATTGCAGCGGGTCGGGTTCGATGTCGAACTTGATATTGCCGACCACTGGCACGTCGCGCCGGCCCAGCCGGTTCAGGCGCCGCGCGTCGGGTTCGGTCTGTGCGACCACGGCACTCAGTCCGCTCAGCGCGGGCATGATCAGTGCCCGGGACCGTTGCCCCTTGGCCAGCGATTTCTCGGACAGGCGGGCATTGACCAACAACAGCGGCACGCCGGCTGCCCGTGAACCGGCCACGAGATTGGGCCAGAGCTCGGTTTCCATCACGAGTCCGAGCACCGGTCTGATCCGGCCGAGGAATCGCGCGATGAACGATGGAATGTCATAGGGCAGATAACATCGCCCGACCCGGTCGCCGAACAGAGTCTGGCTGGTCTCACGACCGGTGGGCGTCATGTGGGTGAGCAGGATCCGATGATCGGGATAACTCGCCAGCAGCCTCTCGATCAGGGGTTGGGCGGCGCGGGTCTCACCAACCGACACGGCATGAACCCAGATGACCGGACACTGTGCTTCTGGCCGTTGCGTCGCGGTATTGCTGCCGGTCGGACCGCCACCCGCTTCGGCGAACGCCGACGAGCGCGCAACGAATCCCATGCGCTCGGGCCAATGTTGCCGGTAGGCGGGCTGGCGCCAGGAACGCTTGAGCAGGTAGAGCATGACCAGCGGAAGTGCCAGCCACCAGCCGACGGTATAAAGATGGCGCGCCAACCGGGCCCATCGGGAACTCACCGTCGGCGTTTCGGGCGGATCGTCCCGGTCGCCGCCAACGTGCGGCAGGCTCACGCCGGACGGGCCAGCAGGGATGCCAGGCGCTCACTGACCTCGAGCGCGGTAGGCCATTGCCCGTCGGCGCCCAGGCTGATGGCGCGCGAGCTCCAGTAAGGGCCGTAACGACTCGACTCGGTCGCGGCGAACAGCGCAATCGTGGGCGTGCCCAGCGCAGCGGCCAGATGGGTCAGACCGGTGTCCACACCCACCACGGCCTCGGCCGAGCCGAGCAGGCCCGCACAGGCCAGCAGATCGAGTCGGGGCAGAACTTCGCCAAAGCGCGCCTTGTCGACCAGTTCGGTCGCAACCGCCTGCTCGGCGGCGCTGCCCCAGGGCAGCAGGATCCGCCGCCCGGCAGCCGCCGAACTCCTGAGCAGTGCAACCCATTCCTGCATGGGCCAGAGTTTCTCAGGCCGCGAAGTGGCATGCAGCAGCACCCGATACGGTTGCTTCATGCCGACACCCACGCCGAGTCCGGCGATCGCCGGCACGGGCGGCGCGGCCAGCCCGAACAATGGCAGACCCGCCGGCGTGTAGTCGAACGCCTGACCGGCCAGTGAACGCATCTTCTCGATCGCATGCGCCTGCATGTCCACCGCGAAGCGTCGACGATAGGCAAGCGCCGCCATCGGTTCGCGAGCACAAGCCCGCGCATAGCCGACCCGCTCACCCCTGAGCCAGCCGGCCACCCAGGCACTCTTGAGCAGCCCCTGCAGATCAAGCACCACGTCATAGTGTCGTTTGCCGAACGCTGCCCGGATCTGCATCAGTTCGCGCCAGGTGGATTGCTGCTGCCATTGACGCCGCCATCGCCTGAGCGGAATCGGCAATACCTCGCGCACCCCGGGATGCAATCCGGGCAGGGCGGCGAAGGCCTCATCGACGATCCAGTCGATATGGGCACCAGGACAGGCATTGAGCAGGTCGCTGACCACCGGCAGGGCGTGGATCACGTCGCCCATCGAACTCATTTTGACCAGGGCGATCCGCATCGGGTTCGCTGCCATCGGGATCCGGGCCGGCACTCAGTAGGGCAGCTTGGCCTCGGGTGCAACCTTGAGTACTGCCTGACGGAAATCGGCCATGATCCGGGCCAGCGCCTCGGGTGTATCACCCTCGAAGCGCATCACCACCACCGGCGTCGTGTTGGACGGCCGGGCCAGACCGAAACCGTCGTCATATTCGGCACGCACGCCATCGATCGTGATCACGTCACGGGCCGAGCCGAAGCGCCCGAGCGCCTTGAGTTGCTCGACGATCCGGACATTCTCGCCCTCGGCGGTTTGCATCTGCAGTTCGGGCGTGCTGGGCGACTCGGGCAAGGCATTGAGCACCGCCGATGGATCATCATGCCGACTCAGGATTTCGAGCAGCCGTGCGCCGGCGTACAGGCCGTCGTCGAAGCCGTACCAGCGTTCCTTGAAGAAGATATGGCCGCTCATCTCGCCCGCCAGCGGCGCGCCGGTTTCCTTGAGCTTGGCCTTGACCAGCGAATGCCCGGTACGGGACATGTGCGGCTTGCCCCCATGGCTTTTGATCCAGCTGGCCAGATGCCGACTGCATTTGACATCGAAAATGATCTCGGCGCCGGGTTGCCGGCTCAGCAGATCCTGGGCAAACAGCATCATCTGGCGATCGGGGAAGATCATCCGACCATCCTTGGTGACCACGCCCAGCCGGTCGCCGTCGCCATCGAAGGCCAGACCGATTTCGGCATCCGTCTCGCGCAGCGACCGGATCAGATCCTGAAGATTTTCCAGATGGGCCGGATCGGGATGGTGATTCGGGAAATTGCCATCGACCTCGCAGAACAATTCGACCAGTTCACAACCGAGCTGCCGGAACAATGCGGGCGCCACCGCGCCAGCCACGCCATTGCCCGCGTCGATCGCCACCTTCATCGGCCGCGCCAGCTTTACGTCGCCCAGCACACGCTTGAGGTAACCGGGCAGCAGATCGCGCGTGCTGGTCTTGCCCGGTGCAACGCCGGCCAGCCGTCGATCCAGATCGGCCGACGATGCCATGTGATAGAGCGCCTGGATTGCCTCACCATACAGGGTGACGCCCCCCATCATCATCTTCAGACCGTTGTATTCGGGCGGGTTGTGGCTGCCCGTGACAGCCACACCGGATCCGGTGGCCAGCTCGTAGGTGGCGTAGTAAACGAGCGGCGTGGGAACCAGACCGATGTCCACGACATCAACCCCACCGGCATTGATCCCACGCGACAAGGCAGCGATCAGGCGCGGCCCGCTCAGCCGACCGTCCCGACCGACCACCAGCGTCTTGACGCCATGGTCACGAGCCGACAGGGCCAGGGCGATGCCGATACGGTAGACCGCGTCTTCGGTGAGTGTCTTGTCGACGACCCCGCGGATGTCATAGGCCTTAAAAATCGTGGGTGACAGGGGCAGGGTGTCGGCAGGCATGGGCTCGTCAGGTTGGCTGGGGCAGTTGTCGTCGATTATTGCGTCATAATGCCCGACCGGTTTCGAACTTATCCGCGATAATCCTCGGATTGTCCAACATATTCCCCCTGATCCTCCTCCCCTCGTGACCCCGGAGCAACGTGCATGATTCTCGTGACCGGCGGCGCCGGCTTCATCGGCTCCAACTTCGTCCTGCAATGGCTGGCCGAGACAGCCGAACCGCTGATCAATCTGGACAAGCTCACTTATGCGGGCAATCCGGAAAACCTGGCCAGCGTTGAACAACATCCGGGCTACCAGTTCGCCGCCCATGACATCTGCGACCGCGCCGCGGTCGATGAACTGCTGCGCATCCACCAGCCGCGCGCGATCGTGCATTTCGCGGCCGAGAGCCACGTCGACCGGTCGATCAGTGGGCCCGCCGAGTTCGTGCGCACCAATATCGAGGGCACCTTCACGCTGCTGGAAGCGGTGCGGGCCTGGCTGCCCGGTCTGGCCCCGACCGCGCGCAGCGGCTTTCGTTTCCTGCACGTGTCCACCGACGAAGTCTACGGATCGCTTGGCGCCGGTGATCCGGCCTTTTCCGAAACCACTCCGTATGCGCCCAACAGCCCTTACTCGGCGTCCAAGGCGGCCAGCGACCACCTCGTGCGTGCCTATCATCACACCTATGGTCTGCCGGTGCTGACCACCAATTGCAGCAACAACTACGGCCCCTTCCAGTTCCCCGAAAAGCTGATTCCGCTGACCATTCTCAATGCCCTGGCCGGCGAACCGCTGCCCGTCTATGGCGATGGCATGAATGTGCGCGACTGGTTGTTCGTGGGTGACCATTGCAGTGCGATCCGGCGGGTGCTCGAGGCCGGACGGATCGGCGAGGTCTACAACATCGGCGGCAATAGCGAGCGCACCAACATCGATGTGGTGCGAACGCTGTGTGCCATTCTCGATCGCCAGCGCCCGCGTGCCGATGGCAGCGCCCATGAGTCCCTGATCCGTTTCGTGGGCGATCGGCCCGGCCATGACCGTCGCTATGCCATCGACGCCCGCAAGATCCAGACCGAACTGGGCTGGAGCCCGGCACAGACATTTGAATCCGGCATTGCCCAGACCGTGCAGTGGTATCTGGATCATCCGGCCTGGACCGATCACGTGCGCTCGGGCGCGTATCGGCAATGGGTCGAAAAGAACTACGGCCAACGCAACTGACCATTCCTTCCATGACACGTAAAGGCATCATCCTGGCGGGTGGCTCGGGTACCCGGCTCTACCCGGTCACGCATGTCGTCTCCAAGCAATTGCTGCCGGTCTACGACAAACCCATGATTTATTACCCGCTGAGCACACTGATGCTGGCCGGTATCCGCGACATCCTGCTGATCTCCACGCCGGAAGACACGCCCCGTTTCGAGCGTCTGCTGGGCGATGGGTCGCAGTGGGGTCTGTCGATCCGGTTCGCGGTGCAGCCCAGTCCCGACGGCCTGGCCCAGGCCTATCTCATCGGGCGCGATCATGTCGGCCATTCGCCCTCGGCGCTCGTGCTGGGCGACAACATCTTCTACGGCCATGATCTGCCCGCCATGCTCGCCAGCGCCAATGCGCGAACCACGGGCGCCAGCGTGTTCGGCTATCACGTGCAGGATCCCGAGCGCTACGGGGTGGTGTCGTTCGACGCCCAGGGCAAGGCGGTGAGCATCGAAGAAAAGCCCGTCAAGCCAAAATCGAACTTCGCCGTGACGGGCCTGTACTTCTACGATGGCCAGGCCGCTGACTTCGCACGCGAGATCAAGCCGTCGCCGCGCGGCGAACTCGAGATCACCGATCTGAACCGGCGCTATCTGGAGGCCGGGCACTTGTCGGTCGAACTGATGGGCCGCGGCTATGCCTGGCTGGACACAGGCACCCATGACTCGCTGATCGAAGCGTCGGCCTTCATTCAGACGATCGAGAACCGACAAGGATTAAAAGTGGCCTGCCCCGAAGAGATCGCCTATCGAATGCGCTTCATCGACGCCGAACAGGTCCGGCGACTGGCCCATCCGTTGAAGAAAAATGCCTACGGCCAGTATCTGCTCAGAATGATCGACGAACCGGGACTGAGTCCGCTGAACCGGGCGATCACCCTGCCGGGAGGCCTGTGATGAACACGGTGCAAACCGATCTGGCCGATGTGCTGATCCTCGAACCCCGGGTCTTCGAAGACCAGCGCGGTTATTTCATGGAAAGCTTCAACCTCGAGCAGTTCCAGCAGGCGACCGGGGTCGGAGTCGATTTCGTGCAGGACAATCATTCGCATTCCCGTCGCCATGTGCTGCGTGGCATCCACTACCAGGTCAATCATCCGCAGGGCAAGCTCGTGCGCGTGGTGCGCGGCGAGGTGCTCGACGTGGTGGTGGATCTGCGCCGCGGTTCGCCCCAGTTCGGTCAACATGTGGCGGTGGTGTTGAGCGAACAGAACCGTCGCCAACTCTGGATTCCGCCCGGTTATGGCCATGGCTTCATGGTTCGCTCGGAATCGGCCGACTTTCTCTACAAGGTCACCGAATACCGGTTCGCCGAGGATGAACGCACGCTGGCCTGGAATGATCCATCCGTCGGTATCGACTGGGGCACCGATACGCCCATCCTGTCGGGCAAGGACACCCAGGGTGCTTCCCTGCTCACTGCCGATCTGTTCGACTGATGCGCATCCTGCTCACCGGCACCAGCGGCCAACTGGGTTGGGAACTACGGCGCAGCCTCGCGCTGCTGGGCGAATTGATCACCCCGGGACGCGGACAATTTGACCTGGCCGACGTAGGCTCGATCCGCTCGCATCTGGATCAGATCCGTCCCGACCTCATCGTCAATCCGGGCGCCTATACCGCCGTCGACACAGCCGAAACCGAGCAGGCAGGCGCATTTTCGGTCAATGCCGAGGCACCGGGCGAAATGGCGCGCTGGTGCGCGGCTCATGGCCGCCGCCTCGTGCATTATTCGACCGACTATGTCTTCAATGGCGGCGGTACGACCGCGTTCGTCGAAGGCGATCCGACCGGCCCGGTCAATGTTTATGGCCAATCGAAGCTGGCCGGTGAACAGGCGATCCAGGCGAGCGGCTGCGAGCATCTGATCATGCGCACGAGCTGGGTCTATGCGGCCAGGGGCAGCAACTTTCTGAATACGATGCTTAGGGTAGCGGCCAGCCGGCCCGAACTGCGTGTGGTCGATGACCAGATCGGCGCACCCACGCCCGCGCGCATGCTCGCAGACGCCACCACCATTGCCCTAACCCGGATCGGCGCCAAGCGGCCAATGGACAGTCATCTGGCCGGCGTCTTTCATGTCGCACCGGCTGGCTTCACGAGCTGGCACGGTTTCGCGATGGCAATCATGGCCTTACGGACCGAACTTCAGGGCAGCGAAGCGCCGCGGGTCCTGGCCATTCCGACGACCGAGTATCCGACCCCGGCGTCCCGACCACTCAACTCACGGCTCGACTGCACCCGGTTTGCGCAGGCCTTCGGCGTGACATTCCCGCACTGGCAGGATCTGCTGCGTCAAGTGATGAATGACCGGCTGGGTGGCTGATTCTCCGACCACCGGCGTGGTCGCGATCGTGGTCACTTTCCGACCATCATTGCGCCGTCTCGACCAGTTGCTGGCCAGCACGCTGGCACAGGTCGACCACCTCGTCATCGTCGACAACGGTTCGCCCGCATCAATCGTGACGCAATTGCACGCTCGGACCAACGCGCGCATGGACCTGATCTCGCTGACCGAGAATCAGGGCATCGCGGCCGCGCAGAATGTCGGTATCTCGCATGCGCGAACCCTGCCCTGCACCCACGTGCTGCTGCTCGACCATGACAGCGTGCCGGCGCCGGATATGGTCGGCAGGCTGCTCGCGGCGCTGCAGGCACTGACCCGGGCAGCCAGGCCGGTCGCCGCTGTGGGTCCACGCTATGCCGACGAGCGGCAGGACAATCCCCCGCCCTTCATCCGGGTCCGAGGTCTGCGCCTTCAGCGATGTCGCTGCGACCGGGAGGAGGACGTGGTCGAGGTCGACTACCTGATCGCGTCCGGCAGCCTGATTCCGATGGCGGCCATCAACACGGCCGGTCTGATGAACGAGGCCTTGTTCATCGACTATGTCGACATCGAATGGGGGCTGCGGGCGCGTCGCCATGGCCTGCAATCCTTCGGCGTTTGCGGCGCCCGGATGGCCCATGATCTGGGCGAACAACCGGTGCGGTTTCTCGGACGTGCCTACCCGGTTCACAGCCCCTTGCGCCATTATTATCATGTGCGCAATGCCGTCTGGTTGTATGCAAGATCCGGTCTGCCCCTGAACTGGAAGATTGTCGACGGGTGGCGGCTGCTGCTCAAGTTCGGCTTCTACTCGACCATGACGCCACCTCGTCTGCAGCATGCCAGAATGATGGCGCTGGGCATCATTCATGGCATCGTTGGTCGCCTGGGCCCGTTGCGATCAGACCGGGGCGATCCCCCAGGGACACGGTAACATCGGGTCAACCATCTTCAAACGGATCGGAGCGCCAAGGGCGCGACCCATGAATCAACCCATGCCCGAGTCCGGGTTCCCGGCCTTCATCGCCCGCTCACTCGCAGGATCACGCGAAGTCGCGGTCGCGCTCGAACAGGATGCCCGTCTGCACCAGGTGCTGGCTGACGCCGCCACGGCCTGTGTGAACTGCCTGCGCACCGGCCACAAGATACTGCTGGCCGGCAACGGCGGCAGTGCGGCCGATTGTCAACACATCGCCGCCGAACTGGTCGGCCGATTCATGTTCGATCGAGCACCCCTGCCGGCCATTGCCCTGACCACAGACACCTCGGCACTCACCGCCATCGGCAACGATTACGGCTTCGAATCGGTGTTTTCGCGTCAACTGGCGGCCCTGGGTCAGGCCGGCGATGTGTTCATCGGTTTGTCGACCTCAGGCAATTCGGCCAATATTCTCGCGGCAGCCCGACAGGCCAGGACACACGGCCTTGTTTGCATCGGCCTCACCGGTCGCGCCGGTGGCGCCTTGCGCGAACACTGCGATGTCCTGCTCGATGTACCGGCCGACGCCACGCCCGATATCCAGGTCTGCCATATCACCCTGGGCCACCTGCTCTGCGATCTCATCGAGCGGGCATTGTTCATTCGCCCGTGAGGCGCATTGCCGCCGCGATCGTCAGCTATTTTTCGGACGGCGACGCACTCACCGCAACCGTGCTTGGCCTGGCCCGAGCCAGCGCCCACGCCGGCTCGCCGGTTCGCCTCACGCTGGTCGACAATACCGATGCGGCCAGGGACAGCGCGCGCCTGGACGAGCTGATTCTCGCCTGGCGGGCCAGCCTGCCTGCCGACAGCTTGCTGACCATCGCGCGGCTCAGCCCGGGCAGCAATCGGGGCTATGGCGCGGGGAATAATGCAGCCTTGACCGATCTGACCGAAGACATCGTGCTCGTGCTGAATCCGGATGCAGTGCTCGAAGCCGATGCCTTGCGCGAGGCGCTACAGGCGCTGGCCGCACGCCCCGATTGCGCCTTGATCGCGCCGCGCGCCTTCTCGCCCGAAGGCAGCGATCTGTATCTGGGCCACGGCCATCCGTCGCTGCTCGCGCTGGCCGGCCGCAGCATGCGCTGGCTACGGCAATACCGCGTTGTATCGGAGAGCATCGCACGCTACGAACTGCGTGACGCCGACGCCACCCGACCGCATGAGCGCATCGTTTGCGCCAGTGGTTGTTTCATGCTGATGCCTGCCTGGTCCTGGCGGGCCAGCGGCGGTTTCGATCCGGCCTTTTTCCTGTACTTCGAGGACTATGATCTGAGCATGCGCCTGCGCGACCTGGGATGCATCTGTTATGCGCCAGCGGTGCGGCTGGTGCATCTGGGCGGCGATGCATCGGGCAAGGGATGGCGCCATACGCGACTGTTCATCACATCCGCCGCGCGCTTTTTCATGCGCTACGGCTGGCGCTGGCAATGAGCGCGCGCCGGGTGCTGGTCACTGGCGCGAGCGGATTCATCGGCCGGGCGCTGGTGCCGTTGCTGCGCTTGCAGGGTGTACCGGTGAGCGCGCAGTACCGAACGCCGTCCCTCGCTCCGGCTCACCCGCATGACGTGATTGCGGATCTGGGCGATCTGGCCGGACTCAACGACGGGGCCGGCGTCGCCGACCCGGACCGGCACTACGATCCGACCGGGACAGGCACCCTCGCCTGGCGCCGCGCGCTCGATAGTGTCGATGCGGTGATCCATCTGGCCGGCATCGCCCATCGTGATGCCTCGGTGCCTGACCAGCATTTCGAGCGAATCAATCATCAGGCCAGTGCAGCGCTGGCTACCCTGGCCCAGGCCGCGGGCGTCCGACGATTCATCCTGATCAGTTCGATCAATGCCATGGGCACGGCCACCGCCAACAGGTCGCGGACGGCCGATTTGGCGCTGCCCGATTGCTTCAGGCCCGACACACCCGAGACACCTTGCGATGCCTACGGTGCCAGCAAGCTGGCAGCCGAGCAGGCACTGCGCCGGATCTGCGCGCGCGGTGCCATGCAATGGACGGTGGTTCGCCCGCCACTCGTTTATGGCCGGGGTGCCAAAGGCAATCTGGCCCGGCTGATGCGCTGGGTGCAGGCCGGCTACCCCGTGCCGGTCGCGCGTCCACCGAACCGGCGCAGCATGATCGGCCTACCCAACCTGACCAGCCTGATCGCCGCCAGCCTGTCCCATGACGCGTTTGCACAGCGGATAGTGCTGCCCTCGGACATCTGCTGGTCCACGCAGGACCTGATCGCCACCATCGCGTCAGCGATGCACCGGCCAGCCCGATTCATGCACCTGCCCGGTCCAACGGTCGAGCGGCTCGGCCGTCTGTTCGGACGCGAACGGTCCGTGCGTCCGATCACTGCCTCGCTTGTCGTCGCCGACCCCTGGCTGACGGATTGGTCCGACTCCTGGCCCGACCATGATCCGGCCGCGATCGTCGCGGCCATGGTCGACGAGTTCGGCCGGCATCCCTGATGGCGGCGATCTATCCGTTCGGCCTGAGTGCCATCCTGTCGCTCATCCTGGTGGGCTGGCTGGCCAGGACACGACGCCTGCCCGGATTCGCTGACCGACCCAACCACCGATCGCTGCATACCTCGCCGGTGAGCCGTCTGGGCGGCCTGGGACTGTTCATGGCGGCCGGTCTGGCGCTGCTGATGCAGATCGGCCTGATCGGCATCGCCCTGCCCACCGATGTCCGCTGGCTGGCCTTTGGCGCCGGTCTGGCCGTGCTCATCGCGCTGGGCGTGTTGGATGACCGTGGCGGCGTGCGCGCCAGTTGGCGACTGCTGACTCATGCGGGCTGCTCGATGTTGCTGCTAGCCGCCATGCAATGCGAACCGTCCTGCCATGCCTGGCCAGACGCCTGGCCCGATCCTATCGGCCCGGTTGCGGCCGCCAAAGTCCTGGCCGTGGATGGCCGGATCATCGCGCTTGGTGGATCGATGCTGTTGCTCACAGGATTGGTCTGGCTGAGCAATCTGTTCAATTTCATGGATGGATCCGATGGCCTGGCCGGATCCACCGCATTGCTCGGCTTTTCAACCTATGCCCTGCTCGCGCCCACCGGCAGCCTGCTACAGGTCGTGAGCCTGCTGATTGCCGGGTCCAGCGCAGGATTTCTGACCTGGAACTGGTCGCCTGCACGAATTTTTCTGGGGGATGCGGGCTCGGTCCCCCTGGGCTGGGCAGCCGGCGCGCTAGGCATCCTGGGTGCGCAGGCTGGTTACTGGGCCTGGCCCCTCCCCCTGCTGTTGTTCCTGCCCTTCGTGATGGATGCGACAGCGACCCTGATGCGCCGCCTGATCGGCCGGCAACGCTTCTGGGAGGCGCACCGCGATCATGCGTACCAGCGCCTGGTGCTCTCCGGCTGGTCGCATCGACGGGTCGCCCTGCTCTATGCGGCCTTGATGCTGCCCGCCATCGTTACAGCCGGTACAACACGTTACCTCGATGCAGCCGAGCCAATCATCATCTGGACTGTCATAATTTGTGGCAACGCAGTCATCCACTGGTGGGCTTGTCATCACCATCCTCAGCCCACCTGATTGCCGGTCTGTTGCGTCTCAGCCATACCCGGGATCGTCCCGGATACTGCCATCATCAAGTGATGCCTGCCTTGTCGACCGCTCCCTCAGAATCCAACAGTCTGCTGCCCCTGTTCAGAGACCCCCGCCGGCTCACCGCAATGTTCTTCGACATTTCGGTCTTGATCGTCGCGTGGCTGTTTTGTTTTGCCCTCGCCTGGGGCATGCAGGTCCCCGCCCATGCGGTCGGGGCCATGGTGCTCGGTCTGGTCGTGGTCGTCCCGAGTTATTTCGCCATGACGGCGGCCTTCGGTCTGTACCGCGGAATCTGGCGATATGCGAGCCTGCATGATCTGAAACAGATCGTCAGTGCGGTCGTGATGGGGACACTGATCTCCACCCTGATCCTGTTCGTCCTGAGTCGTGGCGATCTGATTCCACGCGTGACCATGGTGGTCAATCCCCTGCTCGTGCTCGTGCTCATGTTCGGTGGCCGCATCACCTATCGGTGGTGGAAGGAGCAGCGGTCCTGGTCCAAACAATCGCTCGAAGGCAAGCCGGTCCTGATCCTCGGCGCCGATGAAGCCAGTTTCCGACTGATCCTGCAGCTCAATCACATACCCGCCTGGCAGGTGGTCGGCGTGCTCGATGACGCGCCCAAGAATCTCGGCCGACGCGTGCTCGGACATCGGATCACCGGTCAATGGGCCGATCTGCCGCAACTGGTTGCCGCCACAGGTGCTCGCCATGCCTTGCTGGCCGTCTGCCAGGCCGACCAACAGATCCGTCGCCGCGCATTCGATCTGTGCGAGGCAGCCGGCGTCAAACTGCTGATCGTTCCCGATCTGGATGACGTGATTTCCGAGCGCGTCCGATTCAGCAACATCCGCAATGTCGAGGTCGATGATCTGCTCGGACGCGACTCGGTTCAACTGGACACCGGCGCGCTGCGCCAGCTGCTCACCCTCAAGACGGTGCTGGTGACTGGCGCGGGCGGCTCGATCGGCTCGGAGCTGTGTGTGCAGATCGCCCGATTCCGCCCTCGCGAAATCGTCCTGTATGAGCTGAGCGAGTTCGCGCTCTACGGCATCACCGAGAAGCTCACCGAGAGTTTTCCTGAGATCCGCGTGCACGCGATCATCGGCGACATCAAGGACCGCAGCCGGCTCTACGATACCTTCGAGCGGTTCGCGCCCCAGGTGGTGTTCCATGCCGCCGCCTACAAACATGTGCCGCTCATGGAAACCGGCAATGCCTGGCAGGCGGTCGCCAACAATGTCGCGGGCACCACCTGCCTGATGGATGCCGTCACGCGCTTCCCGGTCGAAAAATTCGTGTTCATTTCGTCGGACAAGTCGATCAATCCGACCAGCGTGATGGGGGCGACCAAGCGGCTGGCAGAAATGCTGCTGCAACGTTGGGCGCTGCGCAATCCGGCAACCGAAACCGTGATCGTGCGATTTGGCAATGTGCTGGGCTCGACCGGCAGCGTTGTACCCAAGTTCCGGCGCCAGATCGAACAAGGTGGCCCGATCACGATCACCCATCCGGACATCAAGCGCTACTTCATGTCGGTCAGCGAGGCCACCCAGTTGGTGTTGCAGGCCGCGCTGGTGGGCGACAGCGGCGATATCCTGGTGCTCGAGATGGGCCAGCCGGTTCGCATCGTCGATCTGGCCAAGGATCTGATCCGCCTGTCCGGTCTGCCCGAAAATGCCATTCCCATCGTATTCACGGGGCTGCGCCCGGGCGAGAAGCTGTTCGAGGAACTGCTGGCCGACGATGAATCGACCATGCCCACCCGGCATCCCAAGGTGCGGGTTGCCCGCCCCGGCGCGCTGCCCAACAGTGCCTGGGACGCGGCGGTACGCGAATGGCTGGCCGGGACGGTCATCGCCACGCCCGCGGCCACCGACAACGCGGTCCGGGTGAGCCTGGCCCGATTCGTTCCCGAGTACACGCCCTTCGAAGTGCCGGACAATGTCGTGCCGATCCGGCCGGCCGTCGCGGTGCGCGCCTCTGCCTGAGCTGACCGCACGGCGTGCAAAACGAAGCAACATCATTCATGCCGGATATTTTTGCGATCGGCGACATCCAGGGATGTGATTCCAGTCTGGCCGCCCTGCTCGAGCGCATCCAACCCTTCTCACCCACACAGATCTGGTTTGCCGGCGACCTGGTCAACCGCGGTCCACAATCGCTGGCCAGTCTCAGACGGGTGATCGGCCTGGGCGAGGTGGCCAGGTGCGTGCTGGGTAACCACGACCTGCACCTGTTGGCGGCCAGTTGCGGGGCCCGTGCGCCGGGCCGGCGCGACACCCTGGACCAGATTCTGAAGGCACCCGATCGCGCCATGATCATCGACTGGCTGCGCCATCGCCCGCTCGCCCATCGGCAGGGTCAGCACCTGCTGGTTCACGCCGGTGTGCATCCTCGCTGGACCGTCGATGAGACCCTGGCGCTGGCGCGCGAAGTCGAGACCGTTCTGCAGGGCCCCGATTGGGCCGACTTCATGCGCGTGATGTATGGCAACGGACCGGCCCGCTGGCATGACGGACTGCGCGGCGACGACCGCCTGCGCGCCATCGTCAATGTACTGACCCGGATGCGCTACCTGGGTCGCAACGGGTCGATCGACATGGACTTCAAGGGCGCGCCTGACGATGCGCCTGCCAGCCTTACGCCCTGGTTCGACGTGCCAGGGCGGGCCGCGGCCTCGCACACCATCGTGTTCGGACACTGGTCCACCATGGGCCTGATCCTGCGCCCCGGCCTGATCGGTCTGGACACCGGGTGCGTGTGGGGCGGATCACTGACAGCGGTCAGGCTCGGGACGCGCGAAGTCCTTCAGGTACCGTGTCCTCGGTCGCAAGACCCGTCGCCAGACTGATCGCAGCACGCGCCGCATCGGCAATTTCGTGACGCTGTACACCGGCTGCCGGCACGATGGGTGCCAGCACCTGGACCTTGGCGATCAACCGGGGATGGCCGATGATCTGCCAGACCGACTCGACGAAGGTGGTCGAGCCGATGAACAAGGCCACGTCGCTGAGCGCGCCGGCCTGGCGGGCATTGGCCGGATCGGGCTCGTGATAGGTCAGGCCAACCGGCAGGATGGGCGCACCGGTGCTGATCGCCGCCTGGATCAGATTGCCATGAAAGGGCAGCAGATGTTGTCCGTCCGAGGTCGTGCCCTCGGGAAACACGGCCACCAGATCGGGCGTTTCGATGTGGGCGGCGATCTCATGCAGCATGTGATGAACCGCCCGGCGTCGACCACGCTCGAGGAACAAGGTGCCGGTGCGCGCCACCAGCAGGCCGATCAGGGGCCAGCGGCGAATCTCCGACTTGGCCACGAAGCGGGCGGTCGAACATCGGTTGATCACAAAGATGTCCAACCATGAGAGATGGTTGGCCAGCAACAGATAGCCCTGATTCACACCGACCGCCTGCCATTCGGGCGCCTGCGGGTCGCGTTGCGCCTGAACGACCACCCCGCTGGCGGCCAGCAGCAGTCCCGACCACCAGGAGATCACGCGTCGATGCGTGCGGCGATTCTGAAACGGAAACAAGACCAGGGTAATGGCCAGGCCCAGAAACAACAGGGCGATCATGGCGGGCAGCCGGATCGCGCGACGCCACCAGGCCATCACCGCAGGGGCCGGACAGAATCCGCAACGCCCGGCGGCCCATCGTAGACCCAGCGCCCACCAATCACGACCACCCGGCCACGACCGAGCAGTTCGATGCCCGAGAACGGTGTGTGTGCACATTGACTGCGCAAGGTCTGCGCCGACACGGTCCAGGTCTGCTGCGGATCGAACAGCGTGAGGTCGGCCACCTCGCCCACCGCCAGCGAGCCCCCTTCGCAGCCGATGATGGCCGCTGCACGGCTCGTCACGCAGGCGAGCGCACGCGCCATTGGCACCTCGTCTTCGGTCGCCCATTTGACCACCAGGGGCAGCAGCAGTTCGAGCGCGCTGGCGCCCGGTTCGGCCTGGGCGAAGGGCTGCTGCTTGCTCTCGTCATCGACCGGTGTGTGATCGGAACACACCAGATCGATGGTGCCGTCAGTAAGGCCACGACGTAGCGCCGTCCGGTCGCGCGCCGATCGGAATGGCGGATCGACCCGCATCCGGCTGTCGAAATAACCAATGTCGACATCGATCAGATGCAGATGATGAACCGCCACGTCGCAGGTGATGGGCAAGCCCTCGGCGCGTGCCTGGCGAACCAGTTCGACACCGGCCGCCGACGAGAGACGGCACAGGTGAACCGAGCAACCGGTCTGTCGGACCAGTTCGAAGATCGTATGCAGCGCCACCGTTTCGGTCGACACCGGCACGCTGGACAGGCCCAGCTTGCTCGAGACGACGCCGCTGTGGGCGACACCGTCCTCACCCAGCCAGGCATCCTGCGGATGCAGCCAGACCGTAAACGCAAAGGTCGAGGCATATTGCAGGGCACGCAGCAGGGTCTGGGTGTTCTTGGGCAGACGCGTGGGCTGACCGAAGCCCACGCAGCCGGCTTCGGCCAGCTGGGCCATCTCGGTGATGACCTTGCCTTCCAGGCCCACCGTGAGTGCGCCCTGCGGATACAGATGGGTGCCCGCGAGCTGGCGCTGACGATGGCGCAGCATCTCGATCAGACCGGGTTCATCGAGCGGCGGGTCCGTATCGGGCGGACAGACCACCGACGACACACCTGAAGCGAGCGCGGCCCGCAATTCGGAGTCCAGCGTGGCCCGGTATTCGAAGCCGGGTTCGCGCAGTCGGGCGCAGACATCGATGAGGCCGGGAATCAACCACTGGCCGCGCCCATCGACCTGGCGGTCGGCGCGAAATCCGTCCGGTACCGAGCCGACCGCCGCAATGCGGCCATCCGCCACATGCACATCCGTGCAAGCGTCCAGTCCGCTGGCCGGGTCGATGACCCGGGCACCCACGATTGAAATGCGTTCCATCATGTCGCCAACATGCTCATCACCGCCATCCGCACCGCGATGCCGAAGGTGACCTGGTTCAGGATGACCGCCTGGGCGCTGTCCGCCACCGACGATTCGATCTCGACACCGCGATTCATCGGTCCCGGATGCATGACGATGGCATCGGGCTTCGCAAAGGCAAGCTTTTCGCTGGTCAGGCCGTAGTGCTTGAAGTACTCCTGGGCCGAAGGCAGCAACGCACCGCGCATGCGCTCGTTCTGCAGGCGAAGCATGATGATCACGTCGACGCCCTCGAGCCCGGCCCGCATATTCGTGAAGGAATGCACGCCCATCTCGGTCAATGCGGAGGGCATGAGGGTCCTGGGCGCGATCACGCGCACTTCGGGCACACCGAGCGTGGTGAGCGCCTCGATGTTGGAGCGGGCCACCCGCGAATGCAGCACGTCGCCCACGATAGCCACCGTGAGCCGGGTGAAATCCTGCTTGAAATGGCGGATGGTGTACATGTCGAGCAAGGCCTGGGTGGGATGGGCATGGCGCCCGTCCCCGGCATTGATCACATGGACATCATTGCCGCGCGTGCGGTTCAGGTGCTGGGCGATGAGAAAGGGCGCGCCGCTGTCCGCATGACGCACCACGAAGATGTCGGCATGCATGGCCGCGAGATTGTCCACGGTATCGAGCAGCGATTCACCCTTGGACGCCGAGGAGGTGTTGATGTTCAGATTGACCGAATCGGCCGACAACCGGCTGGCGGCAATCTCGAAGGTGGTGCGGGTGCGCGTGGAGTTCTCGAAAAACAGGTTGAACACCGACTTGCCGCGCAGCAATGGCACCTTCTTCACGTCCCGGTCGGACACGCCCACGAAGGTGGCGGCAGTATCGAGAATCCGGTGAATCATGGCGCGCGACAAGCCGTCGATGGACAGCAGATGACTGAGTTCGCCGCGCTCGTTCAGTTGGGGATGTCGCACCGATTGTCCGGAAGATCGCTGGGGTGGAAATTCACTGCGCCAGGCGCGTTATTCATCGGCCCCGTCGTGCGGGCCGGCCGACATGATAGCGACTTCGAAAACACCATCGGCGTCCTGACGCAGGCGCAGGCGCTGCCCCGGGCGCGACACGAGCCGCAGGCCGAGAAAGTCGGGCTGAACCGGCAACTGCCGACCGCCCCGGTCGATCAACACGGCCAGTCGCACCGAGCGCGGTCGTCCGTAGTCGAACAATTCATTGAGCGAGGCGCGGATCGTGCGCCCGGTGTGCAGAATGTCGTCCACGAGCAGGATATCGCGCTCATCGATGGACAGGGGCAAGCGGGTGGACTGGAGTGAATCGGGCAATCCGCGCGAGCCATAGTCGTCACGATGGAATGCCGAGGAGAGAAAGCCCAGTTCGACCGGTGACCCCGCCAGCTTGCCGTCAGCAGTGCCACCGTGGGCGCCATCGGCCACCAGACGCCCGGCGATCCAGGCACCGCCACTGTGAATGCCGACCACCAGCAGGCCCGGCTCGGCCAGGACAGGACGGACCTGTCCGAGCAAGGCCTGATAGGCCGCCTCGGCATCCGGTGCGGTCAGGTCGCCGGCTTCGGCGCCAGGCGGCAGGGGTGCGGGCTGGTCAGGCTTGATCGGCATGAAGCGTCAGGGCAGGCATCAAGGCGTTCCGTGGTCGGGCAGGCTGCGTCCGGACAGATATTGTCGCAGGATAATCGCGGCGGCCTGGGCATCGTCGGCACCGGTGGCCAGCGCCCGCCTGGCCTGACGAGCGCCGGTCAATCCGGCCTCCGGCTCGTCGATCGACATCGGCTCACGGCGCGACCGCAATTCACTCTGGGCCGCCACGCTCGAATAGCGCTCATCGACCAACCTGACCGACAGGCCGAAGCGACCCTGCAGACGGTTGGCGAAGCGTCTGGCCTCGCGAGTCACGGTCATCGCCTGACCCGATTCGTCCAGCGGTTGACCCACCACCAGTTCGGCCGGCGACCATTCCGAAATCAGCCGACCGATCGGCTCGAAGAGGCTGTCCAGCGACCGATATTCAATGGCACAGAGCGCACGCGCGGACCCGGTCAGCGTATTGCCGACCGCGACGCCGACCTTGCAGCGACCGTAGTCGAAACCGAGTACCGTCAACGCCGGGGCGATCGCTGTTGACCGACTGGCCGCCGTCTCAGGCATGCCCGGCCTCGCCGTGCAGCAGCATCGGATCGATGCCCAGCAGTGCATAGGCACGACCCAGGCGCTGCGCGATCGGCACGTCGAACACCAGATCACTCGAGGCGGCCACGGTCATCCAGGCATTGCGCAACAACTCCTGCTCGAGTTGTCCGGCCCCCCAGCCAGCGTATCCCAACGTCACGATGACCTGCTCGGGTCCTTCGCCGGCTGCCAGCGCCTCCAGGACATCGCGCGAGGACGTCATCGCCAGATCCTCGCCAATCACCACACTGGCATTCCAGGCACCAATCGGCCGATGCAGGACGAAGCCCCGGTCGCATTGCACAGGTCCGCCGAACAGCACCGATTCGCGCGCCAGACGTGGGTCGGTGAGCTGCAGATCGATACGCTCGAACAAACCGGCGAGTGTCATATCGACCGGCCGGTTGACCACCAGCCCCATCGCACCCTGCGCTGAATGCTCGGCGATCAGGATCAGGCTGCCATCGAAGTTCGGGTCCGCCATCCCGGGCATCGCCATCAGGAAGTGGTTGGTCAGGTCGCAGGGTGATTGGGCTTGCATGGTCGCGATTGTATGCCGGCCACGGATATGGCCGGCCGGCCGGCCGGGCGACCGGCGCAGGCACACGGCACAATGGCGCGATGCGGCCCACGGGTGGACCGACTCCGGTCATCATGCCCGCCACCGCCCCGATCAACCCCGCCAAACCCGCAGGAGATCTGCAGTGAACCATCCATCCGCGCCGGTGCTCGTCTGGTTGCGACGCGACCTGCGCCTTCAGGATCATGCGGCACTGGCGGCCGCGCTGGCCACGGGTCGCCAGGTCGCCCTGGTCTTTGTCTTCGACCGCGACATACTTGACCCTCTGCCTGCCCGCGACCGACGGGTCGAATTCATCCATCAGGCGGTCACCGACATCGATACCCGCCTGCGGGCGATGGGCGGCGCGCTGCACGTGCGGCACGACCGGCCGGTCGAGGCGATCGCCCGCTGGGTTGGCGAACTGGGTGCCGATCAGGTGTTTGCGGCACGCGACTACGAGCCTCAGGCGATCGCGCGTGATGACGCGGTGGCCGACTCGCTGCGCGCCTTCCATGCACGCCTGACCCTGGTCAATGATCACACCCTTCATGAACCCGGCAGCCTGCTGACCGACACGGGCAAACCCTATTCGGTTTTTACGCCGTTCAAGCGCCGCTTTCTGAGCACGATGCCGACCTCGGCCTGGGCTGAGCGCGTCATCGATCCGCAGGAACTGACGCAGCAACTGTACCGCTCAAGCAAGACGCCACCCGCCCTGCCTTCGCTCAAACGTCTGGGCTTTGAGCCGAGCAATCTGTCGTCACTGGGCATCGAGGGCACGGCCGAGGCCGGCGCCAAATTGCTCGGAGACTTCGGCGAGCGGATCGCACAATATGACAAGACCCGCGATTTTCCGGGTGTACGCGGCCCCTCCTATCTCTCGGTGCATCTGCGTTTCGGTACCGTCGCGATTCGCCAGGCAGCCCGGATGGCCCAGGCCGCGATCGGCAACCCGGACAAGCCGCGACCCGGTCCGGCCACCTGGTTGTCCGAACTGATCTGGCGCGACTTCTACTTTCAGATCCTGTATCACTATCCGCATGTCACGGGCGCTTCATTCAAGCCGGCCTATGACCGCATCCAATGGCGCGATGATGATGAGCGCTTTGCCGCCTGGTGCGAGGGCCGTACCGGTTACCCGCTGGTGGATGCGGCCATGGCCCAGATCAATCAGACCGGCTACATGCACAACCGGCTGCGCATGGTGACCGCCTCCTTCCTGGTCAAGGATCTGGGCATCAACTGGCAACGGGGCGAGGCCTGGTTTGCCGAAAAACTCAACGATTTCGACCTGGCGGCCAACAATGGTGGATGGCAATGGGCCGCGTCAAGCGGTTGTGACGCCCAACCCTGGTTCCGGATCTTCAATCCGGTCACGCAATCACAGAAGTTCGATCCGCAGGGTCGCTTCATCCGGCGTTATCTGCCGGCACTGGCCGGGTTGTCGGACAAGGAGATCCACTCACCCTGGCTGCTCGGGCCGACCGCACTCGAGGCCAGGGGGGTGGTGCTGGGCCGCGACTATCCGCCGCCCATCGTCGATCACGCCGTCGCGCGCACCGAAACCCTCGCGCGATACAGCGTGGTCAAGTGAACGGGTATGACGCGCAGCCGTTCAGCCATTCAATACGGCGACCCGCCGGCCCGCGTAGGCATTGACCAGGCCGAGCAAGGTGGATTCATCATAAGGCTTGCCCAGGTAATCGTTCACGCCCAGCGACATCGCGAAGTTGCGATGCTTGTCGGCGGTGCGTGAGGTGATCATCACGATCGGGATCTGCTTGAACCGGTGATCACGGCGCACGGCGCGGGTCAGATCAAATCCATCCATGCGCGGCATTTCGATGTCCACGAGCATCACGTCCGGACGCCGCTCCTCGAGCTGGCGCAGCGCATCCACGCCATCCTTGGCCAGCATCACATCAAAGCCTTCTCTGGCCAGGAATCGCTGGGTGACCTTGCGCACCGTCACCGAATCGTCAACCACCATCACGGTGGGCGGTGCAGCCGCCAGCCCACCCGACATGCCGACGCGCATCGCCTCGTCCTGCGCCTGATCGGACACCCGGCTGGCCAGTTGACCCAGGTTCAGAATCAACACCACGTCGCCGTCGCCCATCACGGTGGCACCGGCCACCCCTGCGACCTTGGCCACCTGGGGCCCGACATTCTTGACCACCACTTCCTGCGCCTTGCTCACCGCATCGGCATGCACGGCGATCCGGCGACCACTGGAGCGAACGATCATCACCGGCGCGTGGTGCTGGGCCACCGGCTTGCAATCGGCCCGGTCGACCAATGACGCGAGCCAGTACAAGGGCACCGATTCATCCTGCCACTGGATCGCGCGATTTTCATAGACCCGGCCCAGGCTGTCGGGATCGAGCTGCATGATCTGCTCGACACTGGCCGCAGGCACTGAATAACGCAGATCACCCACCGACACCATCATCACCTGTTCGATGGCCATGGTGAGCGGCAGATGAATCGTGAATCGTGATCCCTTGCCTGCCGCAAAATTGATCTGCACCCGTCCGCCCAGCAGGCCGACCTCGGTACGCACCACATCCATGCCCACGCCACGACCGGAGATCTGGTCAACCGTGCGAACGGTCGAGAACCCCGGCATGAAGATCAGGTCGGTCAACACCTCGTCGGTGACCGATTCATCCTGCATGATCAGGCCACGCTCGATGCCACGCTCGCGGATCCGGACCAGATCAAGACCGCCCCCGTCGTCGGACAGGGCGAGCATGATCTCATTGCCTTCCTGGGCCACCTCGATCCGGATATCGCCGGTCTCGGCCTTGCCGGCAGCCAGACGGTTCGCCGGCTCCTCGATGCCGTGCGAAATCGCATTGCGCAGCAGATGTTCGAGCGGCGCCACCATGCGCTCAAGTACGCCACGATCAACCTGGACCGCCGCGCCACGGATGTCGAGCGACACGCGTTTGCCCTGGGCCTTGGCCACCTGACGGACGATGCGATACAGCCGGTCGCTGATGGTGCCGAACTGGACCATGCGAATGCCCAGCAGATTGTGCTGCAACTGGCGCAGGGTATGACCTTGCCGTCCCAGGTCGGCCATCGCTTCATCGATGGCGCGCGTCGCGTTGACATGCACGGTCGCCACGTCATTGACCGACTCGGCCAACATCCGGGTCAGTTCCTGGAAGCGGGTGTAGCGATCGAACTCAAGCGGATCGAACTCGCCCGACCGGGTATCGCGAACGCCATCGGAGGCGGCGATCCGCATCTCGCTCTGCATTTCGATCTCGCGCAGATGCGTGCGCAGCCGATTCACGTTCTCGGCCAGTTCGCTCATTGTCTGGCGCAAGCCACCGACCGAGTTGTCCAGGCGCGAGCGGGCGATCGTGATCTCGCCTGCTTCATTGACCAGCTTGTCCAGCACTTCGGCACGGACCCGAACCAGCGGCTGGGTATGGCGCGATCCGTCCGCGCCCTCCTCGGCAGCGGCGGCCGGGACGGCCATGGCGGTGCCTGACTTGTCCTCGACCGGCGTCTTGCCGGCTGTCTTGCCCGTCGCGGCCGCGGCCAGCGATTGACCCGATGATTCATGCATCGCCGCCACCGAGGCAATCTGCGGCATCAGCGATGGATCGCGAATGTATTCGAACTGCTCGGTGACCAGGTCCTGTTCGGTCATGAGTTGTTCGATCAGCGAGGTGGGAACGGTGGGCAGCGCCATCGCGGCTTCGACCCGGGTCTCCATCTCGTGCACCCGCTGGCCCAGCACCATGGCACCAGCCATCCGGGCACTGCCCTTGACGGTATGCAGCTGACGCATGATCAGTCGCTGCAACTGGGCATTGTCCGGCTCGCGCAGCCAGGCGCGCAGGTTGGCGTCGATCTCGGGCAGGTATTCCTCGGCCTCGGTCACGAACAGCGGCAACAACTCCTCGTCGAAATCATCCTTGATCTTCGGCTGATCCGAATCAGCATGCAGGATGGTCACGGCCTGGTCGGACGGCTTGACCTCGGCGGGTGGCGCGGCCACCTCGGTGCCGCCGGGCTGCCAGCGCGCATGCAGGGCGTCGGCCGCAGCCACGGCTTCGTCGCGCGTTGCGGGTACCTGGCATTGCGTGAATTCGCCGAGCGATTCGCTCAGAATGCCGATGAGTCGATGATATTCCTGCACATCGGCGGCGCTCGTATTGCGCAGCGACGCGATCTGCAAGGACAGGAAGCGCTCCAGACTCGCGGCCAGTGTGCGGGCCGGCTCGGCCTGCACCAGGCCGGCGCTGCCGCGCAGTGAATGCATGGCACGGCGTGCCGCATCATTCGCCTTGCGGGTCGGTTGGCCGAGCCACTCCTTCGCATCGCTCTCGAGCACGCCTTGCAGCGTCACCACTTCATCGCAGAAGATCTTGAAGAGCTGGGCCTTGATCTCACGCTCGCCAATCCGCACGGTCTCGTCGCCAGCCGTGGCGATGAATTCGGTGACCGGCTCGAACATGGGCTCGAACATCGGTTCGAACATCGGTTCGATGACGGGCTCGGCCGGCACGACATTCCCCGGAACGAGCGCGGCATCGACAGACTCGACGGGTGCATCGGCCGGTGCCGGCTGAGCCTGCACAGGGGCCTGCACAGGGGCCACGGCCGGGGACACGACGGCCGGTGCACGCCGGTTCGCGAGCAAGGACTCGGCCCTGGCCACCACCAGGGTCGGGTCGGGCCTTTGGCCATGGGCAGGGCCGGATTGCAGTGCAGTCACCCAGTCGCCGAACAGCACGCGCGCTTCGGCGATCAGATCGAGCAGTTCCGCATCGACGCGTCGGTTGTCGCCCAGCCACTGGTTCAACAATTGTTCGAGCGACCACGCTGCCTCGCCAAAGGCATCCAGGCCGACCATCCGGCTCGATCCCTTGAGGGTATGGAAACCCCGGCGCAGGTCGGTCAGGGTTGCCAGATTGCCCGGCGCATCGGCCAGTCCGCGCTCATGGCCGGCAATCGACTCGAGCACATCGGTGGCCTCGGACAGGAATATCTCGAGCAGCTCTTCATCCACCGATTCGTCGGCCACGGGCTCGACGGCGGCCGGTGCCACACTGGCGGCCGGCACTTCGGGAGCGAGCGGCTCGCACAGCGCGGCCGGACGCCCGAGCCGGATCGCGATCTGCCGGGCCGCCTGCGCACCATTTCCTCGGAATGCATCCTGCCCGGCCAGCGCGATGGCCGCCTGGGCATTGGCGAGCAGATCGGCGGCGTCCACCAGTTGGGCGCTGTCGCAGATGTTCTGCAGCAATTCGGCCGCTTCCAGACGGATCGATTCATCACGACCGTCCAGGGCCCAGCGCTGCAACACCTCGTCGAGCTGTGCCTGACGTGATACCAGCGCCTGCTCGGCACTCTGGTCGGTGCGCGGCGCCAGAACCGCGTCATCCTGACCCGCGTGATCACCGGCACCAATCACCCTGCCGGCGACTTGAAGAGCGCCCGGTGCGGTCCGCAGGAAAACGCCTGAATCCGCATCGAACCGATACAGGTCCAGATCGATCGAATTGGCAGCCAGTGCGTCGACGAAAAAGCCCAGTGAACCCACGCTGGTGGCCAGGTTCGTGACCGAATCCTCGCCCAGCCTCGCGCCATCGAGCAGTTGCTGTGCACGGGCGGACAACCAGGCAGAGGCATCCCCGGCCTGACCATGACCGAGCAGACGCATGACGCTGGCGATCTGGGCAAAGCCGTTGACTGCCGGTTTGAGGCGCTCGAGCGACTCATCCGGCTTGCGGTGCCATTGGTCCAGCGCCGCTTCGGACTCGTTGAGCAAGGCCCGCAATTCATCGATAAACGCAATCCGGGTCAGGCGCTCCTGAACCGAGGCGTGCAGGTCACGCAACCATTGCGGCAATTCGTCGGGCACGTCCAGGCCCTGCATGCTCGCATCGAGTCGACGCATCAACTCCCGACACCGACCCGACAGATCATCAAAATGCGTGAAGCCGGTTTCGAACAATTCTTCGACGAACAGCAAGGAGGTGGCCACCTCGATACCCAGTGCATCGAGCACGGGTCCGCTGTCCACATTGAGCTGACGCACCACGGCGGTCCAGCCGTTGACCAGCTCGAGCAGCCCGGGCGCATTCAGTCGCCCGACACTTTGCTGGAACTGGGCCAGTGCCGCACTGAACTCACCCAGGTGATCGGCGATTCCGCCAGGGTGCGCCAGCATCGCATCCCAGGATTTCATCAGGATCGTCAACGACGACCTGGCCTCGGCGACCGCCTGGCGATCGAGGTGGCTGTAGCGCGGCTGCTCAAAATCAGGCGGTACCCGACCATGCAGGCCGAAGGCGTCGAACACTGCCGACAGTTCACTGGCCTGGGGCGAGCCGCAGGCGATCGAGAACAAGGTATCGCGCAACAGCCGGTCGGCAGCCGGCGAGCCATCCTTGAGGGTCTGTCGCAGTTGCAGATTGATCCGGGCCAGCAGCCGCTTGCCGCGTGCATCGAGGGTGAGCTGTCCGGCGCCCAATGCCCGGAAGTACACCGACACCACTGCCCAGAAAGTCTGGCTGCGGTTGACCAGCGCCGAGGCGCCCAACTCCTGGACCGCCGAGAGCATGCGCGCCTGGGCCCCGACATCGCGCGCATCGCGCAGACTGCCCAGCAGTCCTTGTTCGAAGCGGACCCGGATCGCATGGCGTTGCGCTTCATCGGGTTCGGCGCGACCGGGTTCACCGCCCGGCCACTGCACGATCTCGGGAAAAAACAGATCGGCCGGATGCACGCGATCCGCCTTGCGCACTTCCAGCAGCGGCTTCAGATACGGAAACAGCCGCAGGGGCTGCGGCCGATCGCCGCGCAACAGCTCATCCAGATTGTCATTCAGGGCGGCCAGAGCCGATGTCAGCAGCGTCCGGATCTCGTCCGACAAGGCCGATTCATGACGCAGCATACGATCCAGATGTCCCTCGACCTCGGCACCCAGCATCACTGTGCCTGGAATGTCGAGCATGGTCAGTGCGCCATTGACCTGATGAACCGCGTCCCGAGCCGTTGTCAGGAGTGCGTCCCGCCGGGCCGGGTCGGCCAGGGCGGAACGCAGCAGCGTCTCGACGCGGTCGCAGGCCTGACGGATCTCGGGCGCGCACCAGGCCAGAGTCGATCGATCGATCTGTCGGTCGGGCGCACCCGGGCTGGTCGATCCGATGGCTTGGCGGGGGGTAGTGTGTTGAGTTTGCACGGGTCAGGCCACCTTGAATCGTGAGACTGAGTTTTTGAGTTCCTGGGCCAGCTCGGCGAGACGACCGATCGAGCTGGCCGTCTGCGAAGTACCCCGCGAGGTCTGCTCGTTCACGAGCAGGATGCGCTGAATGGCCTGTGCCACCGAACCGGCCGACTCGGCCTGACGCGATGTGGTGCGGGAAAAACCCTCGATGAGTTCGGCCAGTTGCATCGACACCGCCCGGATCGTATCCAGCGACCGGCCGGCTTCATCCGAGCGACGCGTGCCATCGACCACGCCCTGGGTGCTGCGCTCCATGGCGGCCACGGCGTCCTGGGTGTCCGACTGAATGGTCTTGATGAGCATGGAGATCTGTCCGGATGCCGCTGCCGACTGCTCGGCCAGACGCTGCACCTGCTCGGCCACGATCGTGAAGCCCCGTCCGGCCTCGCCGGCCGATGCGGCCTGAATGGTCGCGTTGAGCGCCAATGTGTTGGTCTGATCGGTCAGGTTGGAAATGAGTGCGACGATCTCACCGATCTCCTGCGAGGACTCGCCGAGTCGTTTGATCCGTTTGGCCGTTTCCTGGATCTGATCGCGAATCACGCTCATGCCGCTGATGGTGTGGCCCACGGCACGGGAACCGGCCTCGGAAGCCGATACCGACTGGCGGGCGACCTGCACCGATTCGGCCGCGCGATGCGAGACTTCCTCAATCTTGCGGGCCATGTCGAGTACCGATTCACCGGTATCGCGGATCTCGCGGCTTTGCTGTTCGGTGGCTGCCTGCAGGCCGGCGGCAATCATGCGCGCCTTGCTGGAGGCACCATTGACCTGCTCGGCTGTCAGGTTGATCCGGCCGACCAGGCTGCGTAACTCCTCGATGGTGTAATTCACCGAGTCGGCGATCGCGCCGGTGATGTCTTCCGAAACGGTCGCATGCACCGTCAGGTCGCCATCGGCTACCTCCTGAAGCTCGTTCATCAGTCGCAGGATGGCGGCCTGGTTCAGATCGTTGGTCTGCTTGGCCTGCGCCTCAAGCCCCTGGGCCACCGCGCGCTGACGCTCGGCCTGGGCAGCCCGCAATTCGCTGGCGCGAAGAAATTTTCGTGAAATGGCCAGTCCGCTCAGCGCGGCGAAAATCGCCAGGGCAGCGGCGATGATGCTCATCCAGGCCCGACCCGCGATCACCAGCGGCGCGGCCTGCCGGATCCTGGTGAAGGCACCGCGGATCGTCTCCGAGTCAGTGCCAATCTGTCGCTGCGCCTCGCGCAATCGGATCAGCGAGGTTGGATCGGCCAGCACGATGGCCAGATAATCATCAAAGCGTGCGCGCTGCTCGCGAATCGCCTGCAACTCCGACGAGGTCTGCGGCACGCCGCCGGCGATCACCGCCAAGGCCTTGTTCATGCGGTCCAGTGAGGATTGCAGCCCGCGGACATCGCCAAACCCGGCACCCAGCGGCGCCAGGTCCCGCGCGGCATGCACGCCTAGTTGCTGGGTGAGCAGCATGAATTCGGCTGCGCCGGCCTGGATTCGCGCGGCGTTGCGCCCGTTCGCCGCCATCACACCAGCCGCCTCGAGCATGGGATTGGCAGCCGCCAGAATCGCCTCCTGGGCAGCGCGACTGCTGGCCAGCAGACCTTGCCGGTTCGCCAGCAACTGAACTGCCGGCTCCGTGACCTGCCAACGGCTTTGCACCACCTGCAGCGCGTCGACCATATCCGCGGTCGCTGCCGAGATGGTGTCTGGCGCATTCAAATGATCGATGGTCGCGATCAGGCCCTGACGGGCTGCCACGAGCGCCTCGAATCCGGCCTGCTCACCCTGTAGCGCCGTGGTCGCGGCCGACGCGAGCCGATCGGCATGTGCGGCACCGTCACTGGCCAGTGACGAGATACGGTTCAGGGCGGCGCCGCCCTGCAGATAGAGCCAGAACACGAGGCCACTGGAAATCAACAGCGTCACACCCGCGATGATCAGCCAGTGCAGCGTACGATCATGCCCGGAATCCTGAGACGCTTCGGGTGCGCCACCTTCGAACGGCTTGCGTGGCGTTCTGGTTCGCTCGCTCGCCGCGCCGCTGCGCCCCGTCGACCCGCTTTCGCTGCGGCCGCGCTCACGCGGGCGCGGGCCGGGCTCCGGCGCTTTTTTCGAAGCGATGGCGCTGCGATCGGCCTCCAGGTCCGGGGACCGCGGCAGGGTGTCGAGTTCGGCCTGACTTGGCATGGGTTGTCCGGGCTGGGTCCGTTGATTCGATTGATGAAGAGCCGGGCGACCTGGGCTGGACCCGGATCAGGTGCGGGCGATCGACAGATACTGACGATCGCGGCACAGACGCGACAGATGCAACTCCCGCCAGCGCACACCGGATGCATCCACATACCCTCTGCCCATCCAGCCCTGCTCGGGCACGCCGGGGTCAGGCCTCATCGCCGACACGGTCTGCAGGCCCAGCATGCGATTGACCACGATGGAGGCATTCACATGCAGCTTGTCGCTGAACGCGAGCAGTCGCGCATCCTTGCCCAGGCCGGGTGACGCCCGACCCAGGAAACCCGCGAGGTCCGTCACGCCGAACAGCACGCCGCGCAGATTCGTCAGCCCGAGAAACCAGGCGCGTGCGCCCGGTATCGGCGTGATCGACTCGGGCATGGGCAGAATCTCACCGGCTTCGGACAGATCGATCAGCCAGTTGTCATTGCCAATGGCAACACCCAGGCGCGATACCGTTTCAACAGGGGCGGCAGCGTCGGTCTGAGTCGCGGCAGCGGGCGTGGCAGTGGCAGTCTCGGTGGTCATCATGTCTCGTCAGCTCAATGAACCAGCTCCGCGACCCGGGCCAGCAGGTCTTCGGCGCGAATCGGCTTGATCAGATATTCCCGCGCCCCCTGGCGCAGGCCCCAGATGCGATCGGTCTCGGCATCCTTGCTGCTCACGATGATCACCGGAATCGCCTGGGTGAGTGGATCACGAGCCAACGCACGCGTCACCTGGAAACCACTCAGGCCGGGCATCACCACATCCATCACCACCGCATTCGGGCGCTCCTGACGGGCGACCCGCACGGCCTCCTCGCCATTGTCCGCCGTGATCACCTGATAGCCGGACTTGCCCAGCAGATCCGCAATGAAGAATCGTTCGGTCGGCGAATCATCGACGACCAGTATCCGAATGGCTGCCTGTTGCTGCACGTTGATACCCCTGCGTTGGATCAGGCTTCAGCGACCGGCCGGGCGAACTCGGCGACTGTCTGAAGCAGGCTTTCCTTGGTGAAGGGCTTGGTCAGGTAACGGGACGATCCGACCAGTCGGCCGCGTGCCCGGTCGAACAGACCATCCTTGCTGGACAGCATGATCACCGGAATATTGGAAAAACGCGGGCTTTTTTTGATCATCGCGCAGGTCTGGTAGCCATCCAGACGCGGCATCAGGATGTCACAGAAGATCAGGTCGGGCTGGTGATCCGCCACCTTGGCCAGTGCGTCGAAGCCATCCTCGGCCAGCACCACTGTCGCGCCCGATTTACCGAGGAAGATCTCGGCGCTGCGACGAATGGTGTTGCTGTCGTCGATCACCATGACCTTCACGCCGGCCAGATCATTCTGTGCAGTCATACTAGACTTCCACCATTTCGAAATCGTCCTTGCGCGCGCCACATTCGGGGCAAGTCCAGTTCATCGGAACATCTTCCCAGCGCGTGCCGGGCGCCAGACCTTCGTCGGCATCACCGGCCTCTTCGTCATAGATCCAGCCGCAGATCAGACACATGAAGGTGCGAAAGGGTTGTGGGTTTGCGGACATCGGGTCACGAACGTTTGCAGTCATTGCTCCAGCCTATGTAATGAATCGAACAGGGAGACTGGATTGTGCAACGAATGGTACGCGGGCCGTTTCACGCGGTCGGCGAGTCACCGATGAAAGGGGCGCCGGGTACGACGGGCGTGGTCGTCTCCTGTCGCCTGAGCGCCCCGGCGTCGGCCCGCACCTGGCGGTGGTGAGGCCGATCAGCGGCAGTTGGCCGGCCGGTAGTCCATGCGCAGGGTCGACGTGGCGGCATCGCATGTCCAGACGATGGTGTCTGTGGGCGGCGAGCCCAGCACCAGATCCGAACCCGCAGCAGTGGGCCTGAACACCAGGGTCTTGCCCGTTTCGATCTTCGGCCCGAAGGTGACCGTGACATCGCCTTTCAGGTTGTTGATATCGATCGAGGTCACATTGCCGAAGGGATCCCCGATCGGGACATAGCCCGCGTCGAACAAAGCAGAGCCATTGTTCGCGTTCTCGGTAACGACCAGTTTGGCGGCCTTCATGAGCGCCAGCCCGTTCACCACCCGGGCCCGCGCGGTGTAGCCCGAGTAGGCGGGAATCGCCACGGCCGCCAGCACGCCGATGATCGCGACCACGATCATCAGCTCGATCAGGGTGAACCCGTGCTGACTAGCGGACCGTGCACTCATCGCTCATTCGCTGCGAGTGGGCGATCGACGCATTACCATGGCTTCAGGCCGACCATCTTCAACGGGTCGCCCGTCGCCGAGTCGATCAGCATGGCGGCGTCGTCGCTGAAGCCCTTCACCGGCACAAAGCGCACGGTAGCATCATCTCTATCCAACGAGCTCAACGCCTGATCCAGCAACGCTGTCGCATCACCATTGAGCTTGCGCAGGACGGCGATGGATTGACCCGCCGCCGCCATGGCTTCGCGGCTCGCACCGAGCTCGCGATACAGGTGTGGATAATGCTGCAGATCGCGCCCGCCCGTGACCGACTCGGTCAGAATCGTCTGCCGCTCGGCCATCGACTCGGGCTGCACGACGGCGACCAGCGACGGTCCGAACCAACGCCCTTGCGCCGCAGGATTGTTCGCGGCCTGGCTCAGGTCCTCGACGCGCAAATCCGATCGGGAAACTACTTCGAATCGGTCGACCGTGAACACGAGATAGAGGGGGCGGCCCGCCTCGACAGTCTGCAGGCCCAATGCCAGGGCGAGGCACTGGACGAGCGCAATCAGGGCCAGATCCATGCGCAGACTTTTTTTCTGCCGATTGAATACGATGAAGGTCAGCAGCGGGCCAATGCTCACATCCACCGCCAGCAGCACCAGTAGGATCTGGCGCACGCCTGACACCGAATCGAGCGGCGAGGGATACCAGAAGCCGTAGATCAGCATCAGCACCAGTGCGGCCACCAGGGCAGAGATCGCCAGATGCCAAGCGGCGGCATGCAGGCGATCCCGGAAACCGAACCGGGTTCGACGCCCGGTCATTATGATTGTGTCGACGCTCATTGGATCAGATCCCTTAACGACAGGTTGATGGCCGAAAGCGCATCGGAATGTTGCCACCATTGCAGCCCCAGGTGATTACCTGGCCCGAACTCGTGTCTGCCGACAGATCCGCGGGCGAGGGCGCAACCAGCATCGTGTTCTGTCCGGCCGGCAAAACGGACGGCTTGAGAGCGACCGCGATCACGCCCGCGGCATTGCTCACAATCGACTCGACATCGCGATCGGCTGCCAGCGCTGCCGCGTCGAGCACGGTTGCGCCGATTTCCGAGCAGGTTGCAGACGAATTACAGGTCATATCTCTCGGCCCCTGGGTGGCGTGCGACTCACTGATTGCCGTGCGCAGGCCCTTCACCAGCGCCAGACTCGCCGACACCCGGGTACGCACCAGATAGTCGCTATAGGCAGGAATGGCGATAGCGGCCAGAATGCCAATAATCGCCACGACGATCATCAGTTCGATCAGGGTGAAGCCGCCTGCGCGGGAGAATTTCACGGTCGACTCTCGACGAAGAAAAGCCAGCATCGATTGACAATGCCATTTCTGCAATTGCTCAGGGCCTGACTCCCTTGATAGGAAAAGGCGCAGCCAGGCTGCGCCTTTTCGAATCAGACGGGAGAACCGATCCGATTAGCGGCAGTTCGCCGGGCGATACTTGGCCAGAACCGTGCCGGTTGAGCAAGACCAGACAATCTGCTGACCGGCCGAAGCGTCGGCGGACAGATCAGCCGGGGTCGGGACGATGAGGATCGTGTTGTTAGCAGAAGGCACGACTGCGGCCTTGTAGGCAATCGTGATGGTACCGGCCGCAGCACTGGTGATCGACTGCACGTTCTTGTTGGCGGACATCGCACCGGTCGCGGCATACAAGCCCGTGGCGCCGATGGCCGCGCAGGTCGCGGCATCGCTGCACTCCATCGAGCGCGGGCCTGCCGTCGAATGGGTCTCCGCGATCGCGGTCTTGAGTGCACCGGCCAGCGTCAGACCTTCCGAGACCTTCGCACGGATCGTGTAGTCCTGATAGGCAGGGATGGCAACTGCGGCCAGGATACCGATGATCGCAACCACGATCATCAGTTCGATGAGGGTGAAACCTTTTTGAACTTTCGAAGCCATTCGTGTATCTCCAGGGGGGGACAAGTTGACGAGACCAGATTTCTCGTTCGGGGGACTATGAGCAGCCGTCGTGCCAGGCTCGGTCGGCGGCCCCGCCATGCCGACGAACGGCAGCGCTCGCTGGCCATCGACCGGCCATCCGTGACGCAATGCACAGGTCTGCCGTTCATCGCCACCACGGCTCGGAAAAGCCTGGCCGGATTGACGCAATTAGACCGATCGCGCGGTGGTGAGTTGACCAATTTCGTCACCTGCTGCCGCAACCCGGCACCCGCGAATCAGAATGTGATGATCTGCCCGCGTTGGAGAATCCGGGGGGCATTGCGCGAAGCCCAGATCGAAATCTCGCGTTCGATGGTCGCGCTGTCCGATGGTTTCAGATGCGTGATCCAGACCTGGGCTGGTCGCTGCAGCCTGGCGAGTTCTTCGCCAAGCTGGATCGGATACAGATGCTTGGCCACCACGGCGAGGTCCTGCTCCCGGTTGGAGAAGGCGGTTTCGATGATCAAGTGACGCAGATCCTCGATGCGGTTCACCTCGCGCCAGAATCCTTCGTTGGGCCCGGTGTCGCCCGAGAACACCAGCGAACCACCGGCACCGGCCAGGTGAAACCCCACGGCCGGCACCGTATGCCGCGCTTCGATGGCACGGATCCGCCGCTCGCCAAGCGAGATCACCTCACCGATGGCAAACGGCTCGAAGCGCATCCACGGTCGATCGTAATGCGGAATCTCGGTAAAGTCGGGCCAGATCGTCCAGTTGAAGATGTGCTTCTTCAGCGCCGTAAGCGTTTCGGCGAGCGCATGCACGACCACCGGCCGCTCGCGCATCGCACCCACCGAATCGATCATCAAGGGCAGGCAGGCAATATGATCCAGATGCGAGTGGGTCAGGAACACATGATCGATGACGGCCAGTTCGGCGACCGTCAGGTCTTCCACGCCGGTGCCGGCATCGATCAGAATGTCTTCATCGACCAGTAACGCGGTCGTGCGCACCTGCGCACCAATGCCGCCGCTACAGCCGAGCACGCGCAGTTTCATCGGCGCTCCCGATCAGGGTGGACGGCAAGGTATCGAGTTTCATGGGTCGTGTCACCGCGACGGTTTCGCTGGGGGCAAAAATCTGCACCGCCCCCTGGCGTCCGGTCACGACCACGGTGTCGATGGGTTCAAAGGATCGATCCGGGCAGCTCGCGCGTGTGGCCTCGCCCACGATGATCGGAATCCGGTAGTGTTTGGTCAAGGCCTCCAGGCGCGAGGCGAGATTCACCGCATCGCCGATCACTGTGTAGGCCCGGCGCAGCTTCGAACCCATGTCGCCGACCCGCACCACGCCGGTATTGATGCCGATGCCGATGGCCACCGGCGGAAAGCCGCGTGCCTTGAACCGGTTGGACAGGCGCTTGATCGCCTCCTGCATGTCGATGGCCGCCATCACGGCCTTCTCGGCATGAGCCTCATCACGCACGGGCGCTCCCCAGAAGGCCATCACCGCATCGCCCATGTATTTGTCCACCGTGCCATCGTAGCGGTAGATGCATTCGGTCAGGTCGGTCAACACTTCATTCAGATACTCGCGCAAGGTATCGGGCGGCATCTTCTCGGCCATCCGGGTGAAGCCGCGAATGTCGGCGAACATGATCGTCAATTCCCGGTCCACGCTGATGTCGCCATGGTAATTGAGCGGGTCACGGGCCATCTTGTCCACCACCTCCGGCGACACATACTCCGAGAACAGATCCACCACCGCGCGACGCGCCCGACCTTCGATCGCATAACCCGAAGCCAGATTGAACAGACCCACCATGAGTACCGTGAGCAGCGATCCGGCCAGCGGCAACACCCAGCCCAGGTGCACGAAGGCCACCACGTTCCAGACGAACAAGGCACCGGCCGAGGTACAGGTGGCGATCACCACGCCAAACGCGCCCGCCCGAGGCGCCGCCACCGAAAACAGTCCACCGACCAGCAGAATGGCCAGAGTCGCGATCAGATTGCCCTCGGGCAGACGGGCCAGCAGGCGATTGTTCAGCGCTCCGCTGATCAGGGTGGCATGAATCTCCACACCCGGATAGGTTTCGCTGATCGGTGTGGCTCGCAGATCGGACAGGCCCGGCGCACTGGTCCCCACGAGCACGATGCGGTCCTTGAAGCGCTGAAAATCGGCACTGCCGTCCAGCACATTAACCGCCGATACCCGCTCGAAATGCGGCTGTCCGTTGTCCCGCGGTCCGGTGAACGGCACCAATGCGGTCATGGCCTCCGACAGCGGCAGGGAAATCGCGCCACGCTCGCCGGCGATCCGCAGGTGCGAATCATCGAGCGCCAGCACTGATTCGCCCAGATAACGGCGCAGCACCCGAACGGCCAGGGATTCATACACCTGCCCATCGTATTCGACCAGCAAGGGCAATGACCGGGTGACACCATCCGGATCGAGCATCGGATTAAAAAAACCGCCATCGCCCGCGGCCTGTTGCAGCACCGGCAGATTGGCCCCGTAGCCGTTCCAGACAAGTCTGGCCCGCTGGCCGTCGAGCTGGTTCGCCCCGAAGGCCGCTTCGGGCAACTTGCCGCTGACCAGACCACCACGATCGCTGGTCAGGTAATAACCCAGCACCACCGGCCGGCCCTCCAGCGCTTGGGCAAAAATGGCATCGGCTTGCGGATCTCCGGTTTCGGGCTCGGCGAACACGATGTCGAAACCCAGTACCCGCGCCTGACCCAGCGTGAAGATATTCTCGGTCAGCCTGGCCAGTTGTTGTCGCGACCAGGGCCAGCGCCCCAGCTTGCTCAGGCTGGCTTCGTCGATATCGACGATCAGCACCCGGTTGTCATCGATCGGCGGCGCGACCCGCAACCGGGCGTCATACAGGTACCGATCGGCGGTGGACAAGCCGTCGCTGGGTGTGGCCTGCCATTGCATGCCGGCAAACACCAGGCATATCACCAGCCCTACGGCAACCCGCAGCCAGCGCAAGCCATCGGCCCGGCGCTCGTCCATCAAAGCAGCCGGAAGCGGATCCGGGTGGTGTTCATGTCGAGAATATCGTCATGGGCGAGCGGCGTCGCCTGAACGCCCAGCGGCATGCCATTGATCAGGGTCCGGCTCTCGCCCTCCAGATGGGTGACGAACCAGCCGCTTTTGCGCCGTGCGATCACCACCACCTTGCCGCTTGCGCTGACCCGGGTAATCGCACGGTCCAGCCGCTGGCGAATGCCGCTCATCGCGCCGGACAGATAGTCGAGCTGGGCTTCGGCGACGGCATCGAGCACGCCGCCGGCCTCGTTGGCGGCGACCCGGAATTCCAGCCTGAAGATGCCGATCTCGATGATGTCGCCATGCTTCAGTTCCTGCTGAGCAACGGCCGTGCCGCCGACCAGCGTGCCATTGCGGCTGCCCAGATCATGGATTTCGTAGCCGGTGCCGTCGGCCTTGCTGCGGATCTCCGCATGCTGGCTGCTGACCGTCAGGTCGTTCAGCACGACCTGGTTCTGAACCCGCCGCCCGATCGTGATCACCGGCGTCTGGAAATGTTCCTCATGGCCGGATGCACCTGTGGACGAGACCATCCGGATCGACACCCGCGTTGCCGATTCCGGACGATCGGCAGCCGGCGCGACCGATAGCGGTGCATCCGTCGATTCAGCCATAGTAGGGGCGACCACCTCGTCGCCATCGACCGAAGGTGATGCCCGCAGATCATTGCTAGTCATGACTGCGAGGGTAGCCACCCGCGCAGCAGGCGCTAAGTCACATCGTCATGAACGGTGTGGCAGTTCCGCCGGACGGCGAGCGATGAGCAGGCGCGCCACAACAATCACGATCAGCACGCCGGCGACCTCTGCCGCGAGTTTGCCGCTGCTGCTCACGGCGCCACCGATCCAGTTCTCGATGACCACATCGGTGATCACCATGCCGCCGGCGATCCAGCCGAGCACGGCGCCACCGAACCAGATCACGGGCGGAAATCGTTCGATGAGCCGGATCACGAAATGGCTGCCCCAGACGATGATGGGCACGCTGACCAGCAGGCCGAAAATGACCAGCCCCAGGCGATGATCGGCATCGGCCTGCTCGGCGGCCGCCGCGATGCCGATCACGTTGTCGATGCTCATGACCAGATCGGCAACGATCACCGTTCGCACCGCCGCCGCCAGCGTCGTCCCGGCGTGGCCCAGATTGGGTCCATCGTCTGGATCCGGGTCTCCCGGAACCAACAGCTTGACGCCGATCCAGACCAGCATGAGCCCGCCGACCAGCTTGAGCCATGGCATGCTCAGCAGATTGACGGCGAACACGATCAGCAGAACCCGCAAGCCGATCGCTCCGGCCGTGCCGAGCAGGATGCCCGTCTGCCGCTGATGAGGGGGCAGACCGCGACAGGCCAGGCCGATCACGACTGCATTGTCTCCGCCCAGCAGCAGATCGATCATGATGATCTGCGCGACGGCCGCCCAGTTCAGGGCAAGAAGCGTATCAATCATGATGCGCGCACGAACGATTCAGTCGATCGATCAGCCCAGTGCGCTCTTGAGCAAGGAACCCATTTCGGATGGGTCTTTGGTGACCTTGATGCCGCAGCCATCCATGACGGCGAGCTTTTCCTGGGCCGTTCCCTTGCCGCCCGAGATGATGGCACCGGCATGTCCCATGCGCTTGCCCGGCGGCGCGGTCACGCCGGCGATGAAGCCGACCACGGGCTTCTTCATGTTGTCCCTGACCCAGTAGGCAGCCGTTTCTTCATCATTGCCGCCGATCTCGCCGATCATCACGACCGCGTCGGTATCGGGGTCATCATTGAACAGCTTCAACACGTCGATGTGTTTCAAGCCGTTGACCGGATCGCCACCAATGCCCACGGCCGACGACTGCCCCAGATTCAGGTCGCTCAACTGGCCCACGGCTTCATAGGTCAACGTACCCGAGCGCGACACCACGCCGATCCGTCCCTTCTTGTGGATGTGGCCGGGCATGATGCCGATCTTGATCTCGTCCGGCGTGATCACACCCGGGCAGTTCGGCCCGAGCAGCACCGTGCGCCGCTTCTCGCGCCGCATGCGGTCGCGCACTTCGATCATGTCACGCACCGGAATGCCTTCGGTGATGCAGACCACCAGATCCAGATCGGCTTCGACGGCTTCCCAGATCGCCCCGGCCGCACCAGGCGGGGGCACGTAGATGACCGAGACCGTGGCCCCGGTCTGACTGGCAGCCTCTTTGACACTGCCGAAGATCGGAATGCCTTCAAAATCGCTGCCCGCCTTCTGGGGGTGCACACCGGCCACAAACGCTGCCTTGCCGTTGGCGTAGTCCCGGCACATGCGCGTATGGAACTGGCCGGTCTTGCCCGTCATGCCCTGGGTGATGACCCGCGTGTTCTTGTTGATCAGAATGCTCATCGGCGATTGTTTCCTGGAGAATTGATTAAGGCCGGCCCGGCATGACAGGATTACCGGCCAGCGGTGGCAACCGTCGTCGCTTCAACCCTTGGCAGCCGCGGCAACCACCTTCCTGGCCGCCTCGCCCATCGTGTTGGCACTGATGATCGGCAGGCCGGAGTCGGCGAGCATCTTGCGGCCGATCTCCTCGTTGGTGCCTTTCATCCGAACCACCAGCGGCACCTTGAGACCCACCGCCTTGGACGCCGCGATCACGCCCTCGGCGATCACGTCACAGCGCATGATGCCGCCGAAGATGTTGACCAGAATCGCTTTGAGATTCGGGTTGCGCAGCATGATCTTGAAAGCTTCGGTGACCTTTTCGGTGGTCGCACCCCCACCCACATCGAGAAAATTGGCGGGCTCGCCACCGAACAGCTTGATGGTGTCCATGGTGGCCATGGCCAGACCCGCACCATTGACCAGGCAGCCGATATTGCCATCGAGCTGGATATAGGCCAGATCGAATTTCGAGGCTTCGATTTCGGCCGGATCTTCTTCGTCCAGATCACGCAGGGCGACGATGTCGGCATGCCGATATAACGCGTTCGAATCAAAATTGAGCTTGGCATCCAGCGCAACGACCCTGCCGTCGCCGGTCAGGATCAGCGGGTTGATTTCGGCCAGGCTCGCATCGGTTTCCCAGAACGCCTTGTACAAGCCCTGGAGCACGACCCGCGCATTGGCGACCGATGCTGCCGGAATGCCGATTTTGGCCGCCAGCGAATCGGCATCCGCATCGGTGAGACCGGTCGATGGATCGACAGCGACCTTGTGGATTTTTTCCGGTGTCTTTTCCGCGACCTCTTCGATGTCCATGCCGCCTTCGCTCGAGGCCATCAGCGTCACCCGCTGGGTGTCGCGATCGACGACGATGCCGACATAGAGTTCATTCTTGATGTCTGCGCCCTCCTCGATGAGCAGGCGCCGCACCTGTTGGCCTTCCGGCCCCGTCTGGTGGGTGACCAGTTGCATGCCGAGGATCTCACCGGCGAGCGTCTTGACCTCGCCAATCGATCTGGCCAGCTTCACGCCACCGCCCTTGCCCCGGCCGCCCGCATGAATCTGCGCCTTGACCACCCAGACCGGTCCGCCCAACGATTCCGCAGCCTTGACAGCCTCATCAACGGAAAAACAAGGAATCGCCCTGGGGACCGGCACCCCATATCGCTTGAGGATTTCCTTGCCCTGGTATTCATGGATTTTCATCTGATTTCCCTTCGGCGCCGACACAGCAGCGTGCGAGTCTAGCATGCACCCGCATGAGATCCTGAGGGGTTTTGCGGTCGCAAAGCAGGCGAATCTGTCGCGTCAAACCGTCATGTCAGGCTGACGTAAGCGGTTGCGCGGCGCTCTCCGAACTCACGCCTCACGCCGTGCCGCGCCCGCGCAACACGCGAGCGACCACGTCATGGCTGAAACCCCGGCTGAGCAGAAACCGGCTCTGCCTGGCCTGCTCGCGGATGTCGATGGGTAGCTCGCCGAACCGGTGTTGCCAGAGCGCCTGCGCGCGCGCCAATTCGGTCTGCGCCAGTGACGCGGTGTGCTGTTCGATGAGTTCGTTGCCAACGCCAGCCGCCGCAAGTGTTGACTGGATCTTTCTGCGACCCTGCCGCAAACCGACCTGACGCAACACCGATTCGGTAAATCGTGCATCACTTTGCAGATCGTTGGCGATCAACCAATCGAGTACCCGCTCGACCTCATCCGGATCGACGGGCTGATCAGGCGCCATGCTGCGCCTAATGGTTGGAGCGAGTAAGCGGGCGCGCAACTCGGCCCGACTATATTCACGCCGCGCCAGCAGGCGGATGGCGCGCGCCTTCAGGCGCACATTGATCGGCGATGTCAGGCGGCCTTCTCCGTGCTGCCCGAGACGGCACCGGTCGCGGATTCGGCTGCGACGCCACGCGGTTTGATGCCGTGATGTTCACGGATCTTGTTTTCGATGTCGATGGCCAGCGCGCTGTGCTCGCGCAGGTAATCACGGGCGTTGTCCTTGCCCTGGCCGATTCGGTCGCCGTTATAGCTGTACCAGGCGCCGGATTTGTCGACGATATTGAGCGCCGACCCCATGTCCAGCAACTCGCCTTCGCGCGACGTGCCTTCGCCATACAGGATGTCGAACTCGGCATTTTTGAAGGGTGGCGCCACCTTGTTCTTGACAACCTTGACACGGGTTTCGTTACCCACGACTTCGTCGCCCTTCTTGATGGACCCGATACGCCGGATATCGAGCCGCACCGATGCGTAGAACTTGAGCGCATTGCCGCCGGTGGTGGTTTCGGGACTGCCGAACATGACGCCGATTTTCATGCGGATCTGGTTGATGAAGATGACCAGACAGTTGGTGCGCTTGATGGAACCGGTGAGCTTGCGCAGGGCCTGCGACATGAGACGGGCCTGCAGGCCGGGCAATGAATCACCCATGTCGCCTTCGATTTCGGCACGCGGTGTGAGCGCGGCGACCGAGTCGATCACGACCAGATCGACCGAGCCCGAGCGCACCAGTGAATCGGTGATTTCGAGCGCCTGCTCGCCCGTGTCAGGCTGGGAGATCAGCAATTCTTCGAGATTCACACCCAGCTTCGCGGCATATTGCACGTCGAGCGCATGCTCGGCATCGATGAAGGCGCAGGTGCCGCCCAGCTTCTGCATTTCGGCAATGACCTGCAGGGTGAGCGTGGTTTTGCCCGAGGACTCCGGCCCGTAAATTTCAACCACGCGCCCCCGGGGCAGGCCACCAATGCCCAGTGCAACATCCAGCCCCAGCGAACCCGTGGAAACCGCCTGGATGTCTTCGACGATGGCGCCCTCGGCCAGTTTCATCACCGACCCTTTGCCAAACTGTTTCTCGATCTGGGCGAGCGCGGCGGCCAACGCCTTCTCGCGTTCGTTGCGCCGGGTCGCGTCTTTTGCGTCGTTCATCTTGATGACCTTTTCCATGGGTTCAGCCCCGTCGTGGTGAATGGCAGTGACGGGATTATGGCAACAATGTACTGTATATGCAATCAGCCTGTCGTTTTACCCAGATCGACTGAGTCGGATCTGGCCGACACATCCCGACACTCCGAGGTTCAGGCGATCGGATGGCGTTCGGCGAGTTGCTTGGCCAGCACGGCCAGGCCGTAAATTGACGTGCGCAATCGTACCCCGGTTCGATCGCCGGGCAGGCGCTGAGAATGGCTGAGCACATCGATCGAGCCATCCGGACGTCGTATGCCCCAGGCAAACCAGACCAGACCCACGGGTTTGTCAGGAGTGCCTCCGCCCGGCCCGGCGACCCCGGTCACCGCGACCGCACAGCCAGCCTGGCTGCGCAGGATGGCGCCGCACACCATTGCGCGCGCCACCGGCTCGCTGACTGCGCCATGAGACTCGATCAAGGCTGAGTCGACACCCAGCATCGCGCACTTGGCCGCATTGCTGTAGGTGACGAAACCACCGTCAAACCATTCACTCGAGCCTGCGGTTTCGGTCAGCGCGCGGGCGATCGCCCCACCGGTACATGACTCGGCTGTCGCGATCATCACCTGCCGGCGCACCGCGAGCCTGCCCAGGCCAGTCGCCACCCTGACGAGTTCGCTTTCCAGTTCGGCCGTACCCAACGCCAACATCGCCGCCAGTGCTTCTTCGGTACAGGCAGGCGATACCGGCCGGCTTTCGCTGATCTGAAATCTTTCGTTGGTGGATGACATGACGATGCTGCCCCGGGATGACCGCACAGTAGATGGCAGCGTCACCGATTGAAATCGATCGCTCAATCGAAACGCCCCGCCAAGATCCGATCGATCAAGGATACCGACAGGCCGTGGGTACGGGCAAGTCAGCGCCAAGATGGCCGGGGGGCCGGGCCGACGCGCACGATCGGGTGTTGCCGCCGTTCGTCGATTGCCCCGCACGAATCGCCCGGTACGCGCTGGGTGCGTGGCACACTCTCGCCACAAGGCCCGGATCATCGAGCAATGCGGGCAGAAATCCTTCCAAGGTCCCCGGCCATGCGTTCGATAGCAAGCCACCGTCCAAACGCACAGATCAACATTGCCACGCCGGGTTCACTGCCTGTGCGCATTGCCGCGGCGATGCGCCGACGGATGTTCGATCGATTTCTAAGCAACTGCCGTCCTGCGCCAACCGATACCGTACTGGATGTCGGCGCAACCTCGGACACCGGTTACGAGGCCTCGAATTACCTGGAGGCCTGGTATCCCTATCGCAATCAAATTATCGCCGCAGGGTTAGACGATGTCTCGCACCTGCCATCGACCTATTCCGGTGTCAGAGCGTTGCGTGCCGATGGTCGTCAGTTGCCGTTTCCAGACCAGAGCTTCGATCTGGTGCATGCGAGCGCGGTGATCGAGCATGTGGGCAACCGGATTCGTCAGGGCGAGTTCCTGAACGAATTGTTCCGGGTGGCGCGCCGATCGGTTTTTCTGACCACGCCGAATCGATGGTACCCGATCGAATTCCATACGCTGCTACCGTTTGCGCATTGGCTGCCTACTCCGATCTTCCATAGGGTCTGTCACGCCACTGGACGCTCGGCCTTCGCCGACGAATCGGTATTGAACCTGCTCGATGCTGCCGCGCTTGCAAGGCTGAGCGAGGCTGTAGAGCTGGGCGAGTGTCGAATCGAAGGGCTCAGGCTGTTGGGGCTGACCAGCAACTGGCTGGTGACGATCCACCGACACAGGCCCTGAAGTCTGTCAGCCCGACACCTGCAGCACTGATTGCCTGAACACGCGCGACTTGAGCAACACGAAGTTCAGTCCGAGCATCAACACACCGAGACTGATGTTCGCCAATGGATAAGTGATCCCCATGCGGTCCACTGCCAGGTACATGCCGACACAGACCAGTGCGTAGCTGATCAACGTAGCGCCGACATAGCGCGCCAGTTCGGGCCTGGGCGCGCTGCGCGAACCGAACGTATGACAGCGATTCAACCACCATGAGACCGGGGTGACGACCAGTAGCGCCGCAACAGTGGCAACCAGATAATGCCAGCCAAGTCCCTCGATGGCAGCAATCAGCACCGCCAGATTCAAGGCAAAGCACAGCGCCCCGATCGAGGCGAAGCGAAGGAACTGATAAGGCATTGTCAACGGAACTGAGCGCACCAATCGGTGATAATCGTTCGTCAGCCGATTACCGACACAGTCCGATGCGACCGATGGCCGGTTGCAACAGATCGACGGCCGACGGCCCCGCTCGCACGCAAGTGACACGATAGGTTCACCGCTCGAATGCTGGCGCTCCCCGATCGGGTCAGATGCGGCAGTCCGTAGTGAATGCGAGACAGGTCCGCACGCGCGCGGCCACGATTCGACCGGTGATCGGTTTGCCAGCGGCGATGCAGGAGCAATCGCCGATGCTCAGGAACGAAGATCGTGTACCCCACGATGTGTATCCCGTTTCAGTCGAACGTCGCTGCCATGCCATTGATACAAGCCGAGGAATACGCCGCGCCACCCAAGCAGCGGGACGCGCAGGTCGGGCGCATCCTGCCCGAAGAAAGAAGCGGTCTCGCTGCCGGAATCGCGGAACGCGCCTTCGAGCGCTGGGCGACGGTCCCTGAACTGTCAATCGTGATGCCCTGCCTGAATGAGGCAGCAACCGTTGCACCCTGCGTGCGGGCCGCACTGTCCTTTCTGCAGCGCCACAGCATCCACGGCGAAGTGGTGGTGGCCGACAACGGATCCACCGATGGATCCGCCGAGTTGGCCGCCCAAGCCGGCGCAAGGGTGGTCACCGTGACGGCTAAAGGCTACGGCGCCGCATTGACGTGCGGCATTCGCGCGGCGCGCGGACGCTTTGTCATCATGGGCGATGCGGATCTGAGCTACGAGTTCGATCGGCTTGAAGGTTTTATCGCGGAGCTTCGGGCGGGTAGCAAACTGGTGATGGGGAATCGGTTTCTTGGCGGCGTACTACCCAAGGCCATGCCCTTCTTGCACCGCTATCTGGGCAACCCTGTCCTCAGCGCGATCGGCCGGACCCTGTTCCGCACTCCGGTGGGAGATTTCCATTGCGGACTGCGCGGTTTCGACCGCGACGCGATCCTGGCGCTCGACCTGAACTCTCCCGGGATGGAATTCGCCAGCGAAATGGTGGTCAAGGCATCTCTGGCCGGCCTGACAGTCAGCGAAGTGCCCACGCGCCTTCAGCCTGACGGACGAGGCCGGCCATCGCATCTTCGCACTTGGCGCGATGGCTGGCGCCATCTGCGGTTTCTGCTGTTGATGAGCCCACGATGGCTGCTGCTTTATCCGGGCATCGCGGCGCTGACGTTGGGCGCGCTGGCGATGGCCGTACTGGTCGGTGGACCTGTGATGATCGGCCACACCGGCTTTGACATTCACACCTTGCTCTATTCGGCCGGCGGAACCATTCTGGGCCTGCAGTTGGTCATCTTCTCTCTGGTCGCGCGCCGGATAGGCTGCGCATTCGGACTACTTCCTGACACCGCGCGATTTCGTCAGTTCGACCGCCTGTTCAGTCTGGAACGCGGCGTTGTATTGGGCGGCGTGCTGATGTTGATAGGATTCGCACTGGCGATCAGATCGGTGATGATGTGGGTCGACACCGGATTATCGGCCATGGATCCAGTCGGAACCATGCGCGTGGCGATCCCATCGATGGCCATGACACTGGCCGGTGCCCAGATCGCGTTTGCATCGTTCGTGATCGCCATGATCGAGGTGGGCCCGCAACAAGCCGCCAAGCCCGAAGTCCCGGATGCCTGAGACCGCATCGTCCGGCATCGACCAGCAATTGCCATTGACACCCTCAGGGCCGGTAAAGGCAAGTCCGTCAACCCAGTGGTCGTCGCGCCTGGTGGCCATGTTGCTGGCCTGGCTGCTCTGCGTCAGTTGGACGCTGGCCGCCGGCAAGGACTTGAACTGGGATGCACTGGCCTACCACCTGTATGCCGGATTCAGTGCAATCAATGATCGCTTCGAGCTGGACTTTTTCGCGGGGGGTATTCCCAGCTATCTGAATCCTTTTGCAAGCGTGCCCTTCTACTTGATGGTAAAGGCTGACTGGCCCTCACCGGTGATCGGCATCGTGCTGGCGAGCTGGCAGGCACTGAATCTGTGGCTGATCTGGGAGCTTGCCCTGGCATCGTGTCGCAAGCCGTTGACGACACGGTCGCGCACTGTCGCATTCGTCGCGATGATACTTGCGTTCGCCAATCCGGTCTTTCTGCAGCAACTCGGTTCATCCTTCACCGACGCGACAACCGCACCCTTCGTCATCGCGGGTTACTTGTTTGTGATGCGCGCGGCATCCGATGGCGATCGACGCCTGCTCATCGTTGGCGGCCTCCTGCTGGGTGCCGCCGCCGGTCTGAAGCTGACTAACGCACTGTACGCGGTGGCGGCACTACCCATTGTCTGGGCAGTCTGCGGTCGTTGGTTCGGTCGGCTCGACCGCCTGATGACATTCTCCAGTGCGGTGACCATCGGCCTGATAATTGTCCATGGCCCATGGGCGATCCGATTGATCGAGAATTTTGGCAACCCGTTCTTTCCGTTCATGAACGGGCTGTTCCACTCGGCTGACTTCGCCGCGGTCTCGATCGACCATATACGCTTCGTTCCGCAGTCCTGGTCGGAGGCACTGGCGCGCCCCTTCGAGATGGCGAGCCCCTACTCGATGGTACACACCGAACCCTCCTCCCCCGATCTTCGTTACGCGGTGTTGGTGGTCGTCGTTCTGCTAGCGATTCTGCGAACGGGCATCGGTTCGCTGACTGGCGCACGCCAAGACATTGAGCAATCGGCCGCGGCTTCACGCGCGCTATGGTTGCTGTCGCTCGGATTCCTACTGGCCTGGGCCCTTTGGCTGATGAACTCGGGCAACAGCCGTTACTTCATGCCCATGGGCCTGCTGGCAGGCTTACTGGTCGCAATGATGCTCGACTGGGCCGTGCGTTCCAAACGGCTACGCGCGATCAGCTTGGTGGGCGTGATCGGAACGCAGGCACTGCAGATAGGCTTTGGTGCCGACACGAGATGGAACGAGTCTTCCTGGGATCGGCATTGGTTTCAGGTCGCCATTGCCGAGGAACTGACGCGAGCTCCTTCGCAATACCTGAGTGTCGACATAAAATCCAGCAGCTTCTATCTGCCGTTTCTCGCGCCGGGATCCGGCCTCGTGAATCTGAATGGCGGCATGGCGATCGGTCCGGACGGACCTGGCGGCGTCCGCGTGCGATCATTGATCGACAGGCACCAGAACTCATTGCGCTCGCTGTTCGAGTTCGAGCAAAAGCTCGGAACCGACGGTCCGGAAGCAGCAGACTTCGATCGCATCGATGGCCGGCTGAAGCGTTTCGGATTGATCAACGATCGAACGGATTGCGCCTTCCTCGACCTGGCCGGCCAGACCGGCGACTTCGTCGACTTCATCGGCCCGGATAATCAGACCGCGATCGGCCGCCGACTGCGACACATTTCCTGCCGACTCGAGCGCAAGCCAGGCCTGGCGATCGAGCACGCACGTGAGACGGCGCCCATCGACCGGGTTTTCGATCGGATTGAAGCCCGATGTCCGTCGCTTTTTCGTCCCCGGCATGTGGTGACTGAAAGCGATTCCACGATTTGGCGACGCATGTATGTGAGCACCGACACCATGCTCTGGACGTCAGGCGAACAGATTTACTACCAGAACGTGACGCCAGGCGGTGGTGACCTGGTCGCGATCGGCAGCATTGAGCAGTGGACCAGAGACGACTACCCCAGTCCATCCTGCCACACCAGGCCGTGGCCACGATTTGCAGCGCGTTGAAGCCTGATATCGGTTTCAGTCAGGCCTTCTGGCCGTGATCAACACCGCCGAAGTCGGATAGCCCAGGCGCGATCGGATCAGGTCGAATCCGGTCGCAACGGCCAACGGCAGCAGCGATTTGAGGGGATGAACCGCATTGGCCAGCCGTGGCCAACGACGCCCGGATCGATATCGCAACCAATGGTGCAGCGAAAACAGCCAGAACGAATGGCCGGTCTGGTATCGGGTGTCAACTACCTCGAGTCCACATTCACTCAGGAGCCTGGCCAACCCCGAAGCGGTAAAGAAGTGCCAGTGCCTGGGAAAATGATATCCACCCCAGAACGAGGAACGAAACAATCGCCAATCGAGGCTATCCAGGTTTGGGGTCTCGACCATCAGCATCGCACCCGGCCGTAGCAATTCGCTCAGGCTCCGTATGACGGCGCGTGGGTCGGCGACGTGTTCGATCACATGGAACAGCGTGATCAAATCCAGTGATTGAACGGGCAACACCGATTTTGCTTCCTCGGCTCGCAGATTCCATGCCTGATACCCGGCACCACGCAGTCTGGCCACGGGCATGTCGTCCAATTCCAGTCCGAACAGACGATGCTTCGGGACGCCAGTCCGTTCAATCACCTTCAGGTAGTGACCATCACCACAACCAACGTCCAGGTATCCGTCCACTTTTCGACCGAGAAATCGAAGAGGCCGCCTCAGTTTGCGTGCGTCAAGCCAACCCTTGACCGTCATGACGAATCCGCCCACCGTATCCCGCATTGCATAGGAATAGTAGGTCGGCGGGTAAATTGTCGCCAGCATCGAATCGGCCGGCCTCGGATCGAGCTGGGCATGGTCACAGGCATTGCAACGCACGACCTGCCAACGGTTCGAGCACGTACGCGACTCGTAGTCGAACCCGACGCCCACGCTGACCAGCGAGCTTGCACCGCAGATCATGCAGTGTCCGATCGATCGATCGGCAATCGACGGAAGTTCTGCGAAGGCCTCTTGCGCAAACTGCAGCGGGTCGGCTACGGACACAGTCGCCACCCTCTCGCCAGGATCTGTCGCGGACCCCGCCGCGTTCATGCGCGGCTCGCCGCGCGCTCGCCGGCCCGTCGCTCGACGCGCACGGCATTCAATTGCGCCATCAACACGGACACGTAGCTGCGACGACGCAAGATGTCTGGCACTCTGGCTTCCCGCTCCCGAATCAACCGATCGGCCTGCTCCAGGTTGTAGTACGGAATCGACGGATAGAGGTGATGGACGACATGCCGATTCATGTTCATTGGCGCGAAAAACTGCCGCTCGACCCAATTGCAGTCGATGGTCACCAACCGTTGCGGCGACTGCTCACCCGGAAACAGGCAATGTTCCAGATACACCCGGGTCAGATCGGCAGCGAAGGTGAACACATAAATGGGAATCAACCAGTAAAACAGGTATCCACCCCATCCGAACAAATGGGTCATTATCCCCACCAGGAACAGGTTGACAGCAGCCAGGATGACGAAATCCCGAGCGACGTAGCGCTCACGGACGATCTGGTTATCCCGGCGACTGTCTGATAAAACGCCACGTCCGAGGTTTGACTCGGATCGTCCGAACACATTGCGCACCGCCCGAGCGGCCATCGTCACGCCGGTCAGGCTGATCAACAATGCTCCCGGAGTCTTTGCCTGGCGCATGTACTTGTAGTAGTCCGGGTCGGCCTCGGTGCCACAGGTCTGATGGTGGTGGAGGTGGTTGCGGCGGTTGATTCGCGTGATCGCACCGATAGGCGCCAGGACGAAGATGTCGGTCCAAGCATCATTCCAGCGCCGCGATGGGAACAGGCGTCGATGCAAACCATCATGACCGATGATGAACAAGGCGTAGTAGCGAGTCCCGACAAATACTGCGCAGGCGATCTGTAATGGCGTCGAAGTGGCTTGGGAAGCGATCCACCAGGCAAGACCGATCATCGCCCATTGCAGCAGCGTGTCCAACACGACGCGCCACGGCACAAGGCGGTTCCAACGAGACAATTCGGGACGTGTGAGCAGCGCTCGCTGCTCGGCCGTGTAAATTGAAGAGATCGCTGACATTGCAACGATTCTGGACGGGGTCATCAGTGCGTGCAACGCCGCCGGTCGGGGTTCAGAGACCGCTCACCCTACCCGGCTAAACCAGCATCGCCTGCTGCCACAACGCAAAGACGAACAAGGTCAGTACGGCGGCCGCCGCATCGTCGATCATCACGCCCAGCCCACCCTTCACATGCCGGTCCAGCCAGCCGATTGGCGGCGGTTTGATCACGTCGAACAGCCGAAACAGCAGGAACAGGGCAAACTGGGTCCCGACATCGTCGACCATGGGTGCGGCCACCCACATCACGGTCCAGATGGCGGCGATTTCGTCCCATACGATCGCCTGGTGGTCATGGATTCTCAGCGCGCGGATCACATGACTGGCCGACCAGATGCCCACCGCCCAGGCCAGCGCGATCAACACCGCCCAGCCCTGATCGCTGATCCAGCGATCGATGAGCATGAAGCTCAGCCAACCGAACAAGGTGCCAAACGTGCCCGGCGCGACCGGGGCCAGCCCGGCGCCAAAGCCTAGGGCAATCCAGCGCAGGGGATGGGCCCGCATGAACCGCAGATCCGGCTTCGGACCGGCGGATTCGATCACCGGCACTGGCATTGGCAGACCCTCGTCTGGTGCCAGTGGCTCAGTCATGACAACCACCGCTTGCCCGCCACGATGCCGGGCCTTGCCTCACGAGCGCCCGCCTTATCATGACCCGGCCGCCGCAAAATGATCATGGCCCATGCGGGCCAGGCGCACCGGGCGCCCTCGAGCGTCCACGACCTGCACGCCCTGGCCGGCGCTGACCTCGCCGATCCGGCTCAGTCGCAGATCCATCTGTCGGCCGATGGCTTCGATCGCCAACCGGTTCTCGGGCAATGCCGTGAACGCGAGTTCGTAATCATCGCCACCATTGAGCGCCGCCTGCAGGGCGGCATCGTCCGGCATCGCGGCCAATGCCGGATCAACCGGCACCTGGTCGGCCTGCACGCGAAGACCCACCCGCGAACGCGTGGCCAGATGACCCAGATCGGCGACCAGACCATCGGAGATGTCGATTGCGGCGCGGGCCAGATGACGCAGCGCCAGGCCCAGCCCGACCCGCGGCTCGGGCCAGTCGAGCCGGTGCTGGGCGCGTGCCGGATCAACACCCACCGGACGATAGTGCGGCGCGCGACGGGCGGCCACCGCCATGGCGGCGGCACCCAGTTCGCCCGATACCCAGAGATCATCACCCGGTTCGGCGCGATCGCGACGACTGACCGCACCGGCATCGAGCTCACCGATGGCGGTAATCGAAATCGTCAAGGGTCCGCGTGTGGTGTCACCGCCGATGAGTTCGCAGTCGAAGCGATCGGCCAGTGCGAACAGACCCCGGCTGAAGCCATCGAGCCAGGCCTCGTCGACCTGCTCGATGGCCAGCCCCAGCAGGAAGGCTTCCGGACGCGCACCCATCGCCGCGAGATCGGACAGATTCACGGCGAGCGCCTTGTGCCCCAGGCTGTCAGGCGCGACATCGGGAAAAAAATGCCGGCCGGCCACGAGCAGATCACAGACCACCGTACGAGCGACCCGGCTGGGCCCGATCAAGGCGCCATCGTCACCGATGCCGAGCAAGGCCCGACGGGGTGGACCACGATCGAAATATCGGGCGATCAGCTCGAATTCATTCATTGCGTGCCTGGGCGCCGGAAATGGTCGGACGGCGGCCTGCGCCGGCCAGGCTCAGCGCAAACCCTGCGCGACCCCGGCATCGGCCGCCACCTTGTCCATGATGCCGTTGACGAAACGATGGCCATCGGTGCCACCGAATACCTTGGTCAGGTCGACGGCCTCGTTGATCACGACGCGCCAGGGAATCTCGCGGTGATGGAGCAGTTCATAGGTGGCCAGCATCAGGACCGCCCGCTCGACCGGACTGACCTGCGCCACCGGGCGATCCAGATGTCGGCCGAATGCATCGAGCAGGCCCGCCGATTCACGGATCGTGCCGTGCAACAGGCTGCCCAGATGTTCGCGATCGCACAATTCATAACCCGGCGAGGCACGCAGACCGGCTTCGATCACGCCGCCGTCGCTGGCCGAGAGCAACCATTCATAAAGACCCTGGAGCGCCAGTTCACGGGCGCGGCGCCGCGCATTGCGCCCGCCCCCGGCACGGCTGGCAGGCTTCCCGGTGGGCGCAGCATCGCCCGAGGTGGCAGGTGGCGCATTCAAGCTTCGTCGTTCTCGGTCTGAAGTTCGCCGATCGAGTCGGTCAGGTTGGCCATTTCAACCGCGACCCTGGCCGCCTCGGCACCCTTGATCGCCGCCCGGCTCATGGCCTGGTCATCGTTGTCGACCGTGAGCACCGCATTGGCCACCGGCAGGGCGAAGTCGAGCGCGACCCGGTTGATGCCGGCCGCGCTTTCATTCGAGACCACCTCAAAATGATAGGTTTCGCCACGCACCACCGCGCCGATGGCGATCAAGGCATCGAATTGATCCGTGCGTGCCAGTTGCTCGAGCGTATAGGGAATTTCGAGCGCACCGGGCACGGTGCACAGGAACACATCGTCTTCATCGATGCCGAGCCGGACCAGTTCTGCCAGGCAGGCTTCGCGCAGCGCCAGGCCGACGGGTTCGTTGAACCGCGCCTGGACGATGCCGATGCGCAAGCCCTCGGCGTCCAGATCGGCTTCAAACACTTCAATTGCCACGGCCCGCTCCTGTGGGTCAGATTTCAAAACCGGTCACTTCGAGTCCGAAGCCGGCCATGCTCGGCATGCGCCGCGGATGCGAGAGTACACGCATGCGCCGCACCCCCAGATCACACAGGATCTGCGCGCCGATGCCATAGGTGCGCAGATCGAACTTGGCGGGCGGCAAAGACGATGCGCCGCCGGCAACCGGGCTCGCGGCGTCGGGGCCCGCCGGCATGCCACCCAGGGCAGACGGAAGCTCCGCGACGGCCGGCGCAGCGCCTGCGCCCGCGAACGCCTGAAGCTGATGGGCCAGCGACTCGCCAGTCTGCGCGCAATTGAGCAACACCATGACGCCGGCCGGCGCAGCCGCGAGCGCCGCCAGCGCCTTGCCGATAGGCCAGGAATGTGTGCCCTCGTCAGTGACGATGAGATCGAGCGCAGTGACTGGCTCATGCACTCGCACCAGCACCTCGTCTTGTCCATCGACCACGCCGTGAACCAGCGCCAGATGAATATTGTTGCCGGGTCGATCGCGATACCCGACCAGTCGGAAGGGCCCCCAGGGCGTGTTGACCGGCCGGTCGGCGACCCGGCTGATCAGGCTCTCATGGGCACTTCGGTATTCGATGAGGTCGGCAATGGTGCCGATCTTTATGTCGTGTTTTTTCGCGAATTGAATCAGATCCGGCAGACGGGCCATGGTGCCGTCGTCATTGAGCACTTCGCAGATGACGCTGGCCGGCGTGAGGCCCGCGAGCGCGGCCAGATCGCAGCCGGCCTCGGTATGACCCGCGCGCGCGAGCACGCCGCCGGGCTGGGCCATGACGGGAAAGATATGACCTGGCTGCACGATGTCTTCGGGCCGGGTGTTCGGCGACACGGCCACGCTCACGGTATGGGCGCGATCGGCCGCCGAGATGCCCGTGGTGACACCGGCTGCCGCCTCGATCGACACCGTGAAATTGGTGCCATAGCGCGTCCCGTTGGCCTGCACCATCAGGGGCAGGCGCAATTCGCGGCAACGCGCCTCGGTCAGGGTCAGGCAGATGAGGCCGCGTGCATGCCGGGCCATGAAGTTGATGGCCTCGGGCGTGACGAAGTCGGCCGCGAGAATGATGTCACCCTCGTTTTCGCGGTCTTCTTCGTCAACCAGCACGACCATGCGGCCGGCGCGAAGCTCCTGGATGATGTCGTGAACGGTGGCAAGTGTCATGCCCCGATTCTACGCCTGACGCCAACCGACCAGCGGCATCTGGCGGCCGACCGACGAATCCACCCGCACCGCAGCCAGACGGGATAATGCGCGCCATGAACTCGTCCGATGCGAACCCTGCTGCCCTGCCCGCCACCCCTGCCGGCCCGTTTCACGGGCGGCATCTGGCCGAGGCGTTTCGTTATCAACGTCTGGGCTCGCGCACCCAGGCGCGCTCAGCATTCGAAACCGCACTCGAGTCGGCCACCACCTCACTGCGTTATTTCGATCGCGACGGCCGATATCACGGCCTGGAGCGACCCGTCATCGCCCAACAGCTGGACCGTCTGCTCAGGCTGGACCGCCAGACCGAGGTGGTGCTGATCGTGCAGGACTGCCGGCATCTGCAATCGAGTGCGCGACTGATCAATCTGCAGCGGCTGCATGGCGAACGACTCAGAATGCTGGTGGTCGAAGGGCGACTGGCCGAATATCGCCGCGGCCTGGTGCTGATCGACACCGCCGTCGTGCTGCGCCGACCGGACTTCGATCAGCCCACGACCATCTGGGATGTTGACGAGAGCGCGATTGCCTCCGCCGGGCAGGTGTTCAATGAACTGCTCGAGCATGCGCGACCGGCCATCACCTCGAGCATGACCGGGCTCTAACGGCTGACGATCGCCCCGCCCGCAGCCAGCATGCGTTCGCAGTAGCGGGCGATGAGATCGATCTCGAGATTGACCCGCGCGCCCGGCGCCAAATGCTGCAGGGTCGTCACCTGTACGGTATGCGGAATCAGATTGATGCTGAACCGGGTGCCGGTGTCCGTATCCTCGACCGCATTGACGGTGAGGCTCACGCCGTTCACGGTCACCGACCCTTTGTAGGCCAGAAACCGGCCCAGCGCCGGGCTGGCCAGGATATCCAGACGCCAGCTCTCGCCCACCGGCTCGAACACCACCACCTCGCCAAGTCCGTCGACATGGCCCGAGACCAGGTGTCCACCGAGCCGGTCGGACAGCCGTAACGCCTTTTCCAGATTTACCTCGCCCGGTTCCGCGAGTCCGACCGTACAGGCCAGACTTTCAGCCGACACATCGAATTCGAGCTGCCCGTCGGACATCGCGACCACGGTCATGCAGGCGCCCTGGATAGCGACCGAATCGCCGATCGCCACATCCGACAGATCCAGACCGCCGGCCGACACGGCCAGGCGAATGCCATCGCGACCGTCGTTACCCAGGCGCTGCACCGATTCGATCCGGCCTCTGGCCGCGACGATTCCCGTAAACACCGTTGAAGACTCCATCATCAAGCATCATGTTCTGGCCGCGATGCATGCGCCTGCCTGCAACCCCGGCCCGCCAAACCGACCACCACTGCGACCCGCTACTCCGGACCACGACTTCGGACCACTACACCGGAACGATGCCGGCCTCGCCCGTCCCGGACCGTGTGTCGGGGTCGCGGCGCCGGGCCAGCAGCCGCACATCCGTGCCGATCAGATCAACCGAGCGGAACTCGAAGCGCAGACGCTCGTCGAGCGAACGCACCGGTTGCAGATTGACCATACCCACTGCCTGACCAAGCAGACAGGGTGCCAGATACACCAGCCATTCATCGATGCAGGCGGCCCGCATCAGCGAGCCATTGAGCTTGAAGCCCGCCTCGACATGGATCTCATTGAGTTGCAACTCACCGAGCGACATCATCATCGCCGCCAGGTCGACCTTGCCATCGGCATCGGGAAGTTCGATGATCCGCACCCCCTGCTCGGTGAGCCTGGCCGCCCGTTCGCGCGGTGCCTGGGCGCAGAAAATCACCAGATTGCCCCCCTCGAGCAGCCTGGCACCCGGTGCAATGTCCAGACGCGAATCGACCAGCACTCGCAAGGGTTGCCGATCAGTGGGCACATGGCGCACGGTCAGGCGCGGATCATCATCGCGCACCGTACCGATGCCGGTGAGAATCGCGCAAGCCCTGGCCCGCCAGCGATGCCCGTCGATGCGCGCGGCCTCGCCGGTGATCCACTGGCTCTGGCCATCGGGCAGCGCCGTCATGCCGTCGAGACTGGCCGCCAGTTTTGCCCTGACCCACGGCCGACCGGTCTGCATACGCGAGACAAAGCCCGGATTCAGATCACGCGCCTGATTGGCCAGCAGGCCGCAACGCACTTCAATACCGGCGGCGCGGATTCGCGACAGGCCACGACCGCTGACCAGGGGATTCGGATCTTCCATGGCGGCGATCACGCGCCCGACCTGCGCCTCGACCAAGGCATCGGCGCAGGGCGGCGTGCGGCCCACGTGACTGCAGGGTTCGAGCGTGACATATACCGTAGCGCCCCTTGCCCGAGTACCCGACTGCGCGAGCGCGAGCGCTTCGGCATGCGGCTCACCGGCACGGCGATGCCAACCTTCGCCAACGATCTGGTGATCCTTGACGATCACGCAGCCGACCCGCGGATTGGGCGTGGCCGTATTCATGCCAAACGCGGCCAGGTCCAGCGCACGACTCATGTAGTGATGATCCTGATCGCTGAACAAAACGTGCACTTCCCGGTTGCCAGTAGACTCTCAGTGTACCGAAGCATGACGAGTCGTCCATTTTGCCGCCCGCGGCGCCACACTTGCCCATCACCGCCATGACCAATCAGCCCGACAACCCGACCGCCCTGCGCCACGGCGGCCAGATCCTCGCCGATGCACTGCGTGCCCAGGGAGTCGATACCTTGTTCGGCGTGCCGGGCGAAAGTTATCTGGCGGTTCTGGAGGGACTGCACCGGCATCGTGCCGACGCCCGCTTCGTGATCTGCCGACAGGAAGGAGGTGCCGCCTTCATGGCCGATGCCTACGGCAAGCTCACCGGACGGCCCGGCGTGCTGATGGTTACGCGCGGCCCAGGCGCCACCAATGCCTCGGTGGGGGTACACACCGCCCACCAGGATTCCACCCCGATGCTGATCATCATCGGCCAGGTCGGTGCCGAGTTCCGTGATCGCGAAGCCTTCCAGGAAATCGATTACCGGCGCTTTTACGGGCCGATCACCAAATGGACGGCCGAGATCGACTCGGTCGAACGAATTCCCGAATACATCGCCCAGGCGATGCAGCGCGCGACCAGCGGGCGCATGGGGCCAGTGGCCCTGTCCGTGCCCGAGACCATGCTCACCGCAACCGCCCGGGTGGCCGACACCGGCGCCGTCGTGCCGGTTCGCGCCAGCGCCAGCCCGGCCCAGATGCAGGCGGTGGCCAGCCTCTTGCGCGCAGCACGTAACCCGCTGGTGCTGCTCGGAGGCAGTGGCTGGACGCCGCAGACCAGCCGCCGTCTGCAGGCCTTCGTCGAACGACATGACCTGGCCACCGCCTGCGTGTTCCGCCGCCAGGATCTGCTGGACAATCACAGTACGTGCTACATCGGTGACGTGGGCATCGGCATCAACCCGGCGCTGGCCGAGCGCGTGCGCGCCGCCGACCTGATTCTGGCGATCGGCCCCCGCCTGGGCGAAATGACCACCGGCGGCTACTCGCTGCTCCAGGTACCGGTGCCGGCCAACCGGCTGATCCATGTGCATCCCGGTACCGAGGAGTTGGGTCGGGTCTATCGCGCCGACCTGTTGATCAATGCCGGCATGACCGAGTTCGTCGAGGCGCTGGACAGCATCGAACTGGCCGCGCGGCCCTGGGCGGAACAAACCCGGCGCGACCGCGACAGCTACGAGCGATGGCAGGCGGCAGCGCCGGTAATCGCCGCCCTGGAAAAAATGCGTGGTGAAGCGCCGCCGCTGGACCTGTGGCAGGTCATGAAAACCCTGGCCACGCAGCTGCCAGCCGATACGATACTGACCAATGGTGCCGGCAATTTTGCGACCTGGGGCCACCGGTTCTGGCGCTACGGCGGGCTGGGCACCCAGCTTGCGCCAACCTCCGGCGCCATGGGCTATGGCGTGCCGGCCGCGATCGCCGCGAGTCTCATCCAACCCGGGCGCAGCGTGCTCTGCCTGGCCGGGGATGGCGACTTCCTGATGAACGGCCAGGAGCTCGCCACCGCGGCGCAATACGGCGCCACGCCATTGATCGTGGTGTTCAACAACAGCATGTACGGCACCATCCGCATGCACCAGGAGCGCGAATACCCGGGCAACGAGATCGGCACCGGGCTGATCAATCCGGACTTCGCGGCCCTGGCCAGGGCCTACGGCGGATTCGGTGTGCAGGTGGACACAACGGCGGGATTCGAGGGGGCCTTGCGCGCCGCCCGCGAACATATCCAGAGCGAGCGCCGCTTCGCGCTGATCGAAATGCGCGTTGATCCCGAAATGATCACCCCGGCGCGCTCGCTGAGCCAGATCCGCGCCCAGACCTGAGCGGCAGGCGCGGGCGCCGCGAGTCTATTTGCGCTCGACCTCGGCCACGGCGCGGGTGAATTCATCCACGTCTTCGAAACTGCGATAGACCGATGCAAAGCGGATGTAGCCCACGTTGTCCAGGCTCTTGAGCGCCTGCATGATCAATTCGCCGATCTGCTCGCTCGTGATTTCCTTGAGTCCGGTCGAGAGCACCGAATCGATCACGCCCTGAATGGCCAGGTCGACTTGTTCGGTGCTCACCGGCCGTTTGCGCAAGGCGATGCGGATCGACCGTTCGAGCTTTTGCCGCTCGAACTCTTCGCGCGAGCCATTTTTCTTCACCACCGCCGGCATCACCAGTTCGATACGCTCGAAGGTCGTGAAGCGCTTGCCACAATCGACACAGCGCCGCCGCCGCCGGACGGCATCGCCTTCATCCGACTCCCGGGTTTCGATGACCTGGGTCGGGTGACTGTCCGGGCAGAACGGGCAGCGCATTGCCGGGGAGGGGCCGGATCAGGCCGGGCCGCCTCAGGCGGCCTTGCGCCGACCGGCCGCCGATCCGTAGACCGGAAAACGGGCCGTGAGTTCGACCACCCGGGCTCGCACCGAGGCGATGTGCTGTTCGTCCTGCGGCGCCTCCAGCACGTCGGCGATCAGATCGCCCACCAGCTGGCTCTCGGCCACACCGAATCCACGCGTGGTCATCGCCGGCGAACCGAGCCGCACACCGCTGGTGACCATCGGTTTTTCGGGGTCGTTGGGAATCGCATTCTTGTTGCAGGTGATATGGGCCGACCCCAGCGCCAGTTCGGCCGCCTTCCCGGTGATGCCCTTGGCGCGCAGATCAACCAGCATCAGGTGCGACTCAGTGCGTCCGGAGACGATTCGCAGACCACGCCGGGTCAGCGACGTGGCCAGCGCATCCGCATTGTCGAGCACTGCCTGCTGATACACCTTGAACGCGGGATCCAGGGCCTCCAGAAACGCCGTGGCCTTGCCGGCGATCACATGCATCAGCGGCCCGCCCTGCAAGCCGGGAAACACCGCCGAATTGATCTTCTTCGCATGCTCCTCCTTCATCAGGATGATGCCGCCACGAGGCCCGCGCAGACTCTTGTGGGTAGTGGAGGTCACCACATCGGCATGGGGCACCGGGTTCGGATACAGACCGGCCGCAATCAGTCCCGAGTAATGCGCCATGTCGACCATCAGGATCGCGCCGACCTCGCGCGCCACCTGGGCGAAGCGTTCGAAGTCGATGCGAAGACTGTAGGCCGAAGCGCCCGCGATGATCAGTTTCGGGCGCTCGCGCCGCGCCGTCTGCGCCATCTTGTCGTAGTCGATGACTTCATTCGCATCCAGGCCATATGAGACAACCTCGAACCATTTACCCGACATGTTGAGCGGCATGCCATGGGTCAGATGACCGCCTTCGGCCAGACTCATGCCCATGATCTTGTCGCCCGGATTCAGAAACGCAAGCAGCACCGCCTGATTTGCCTGAGATCCCGAATTGGGCTGCACATTGGCCGCCTGGGCACCATAGAGCTGGCAGACCCGGTCGATGGCCAGTTGCTCGACGGTATCGACATGCTCGCAACCGCCGTAATAACGACGCCCCGGATAACCCTCGGCATACTTGTTGGTAAGCTGACTGCCCTGCGCGGCCATTACCGCCGGACTCGTGTAGTTTTCCGAGGCGATCAATTCGATATGCGCTTCCTGACGGGCATTTTCGGCGTGGATCGCCGCCCATAGCTGGGGGTCGACAGAGGCTGGTGACTGATCGATATCAAACATCGGGCTTCCTGACAGGTGGGGACGTGCTCAAATGGTATCGGAATGCCCCGTCTGGCGGGGTCGAATCACGATCGCCTGCCCGCACGGCGGGATACGCCGCAGCCAGGCCGCGCGACTCAGTACTCGTCCTGGGCGTCGTGAAGATGCCGGGCATCGTCCCAGACCAGAATCTCGAAGCGCGGCGGCTGGCCGGGCAACACCCGCAGCCGATTGAGCGCCGCATTACGCAATCCCCAGGCCCGGCGGGTCTGCAGGGAAACGCCCGCCGCATATCGATAGAGGCTGTCGAGCACCCCGCCATGGGCGACGATGAGCACCCGCTGGCCCGGCGATTGCGCCACTACTGTGTCGAGCAGACGCGTGCAGCGCTCATGAAAGGTGACCAGCGATTCACCACCATCAAAATCGTCATGAATGTCGCGCGCCTCCAGATTGGCCATTGCCAGCGGATCACGCTCGGCGATCTGCTCCCGGCTCAGACCCTGCAGACGACCAAAATGCCGCTCGCGCAGGCGGGCGTCGAACACCGCAGTGAGCCCGCGCTGCGCCAGCAAGGGGGCCACCGTCTGGCGGGTGCGCAGCAGATCGCTGCACCAGACTTTGTCGATGGTTACTGCCTCCAGCGCCCGCGCCAGTCGCTGGGCCTGCGCCAGTCCGACTGCATTGAGTTCGATATCGGTCTGCCCCTGGATCCGGCCCGCTGCGTTCCAGTCGGTCTCACCATGGCGCACCAGCAGCAGTTCCGTCGTGTTTTGATCCTGCGCGAGGCGCCGGGCTACCCTGTCAGTCATGGGCGTCGTGCCGGGTGTTCGAGCCAGAAGGTCACCGGCCCGTCATTGATCAGCATCACCTGCATATCGGCTCCGAAGCGGCCCGTTTGTGTCTGGCTCACCAGCCCGGCCATGGCATGGCAGAACTCGTCAAAACGCTGGCGCGCCAGCGCCGGCGGCGCCGCACGCGAGAAGCCCGGCCGAAGACCCGAGCGGGTATCGGCAGCCAGCGTGAATTGGGGTACCAGCAAGGCCCCGGCCGCCTCACCAGCGGCCTGGCGATCGAGCAGAGAGCGGTTCATCCGGCCCGCCGCATCGGCGAATATCCGATACCGAACCACCCGCCCGGCCAGCTCGATCGCATGCTCCATCGACTCGTCCGCCTGAGCACAGACCAAAGCCAGCAGGCCCGGGCCGATCGCCCCGATCGACTCATCACCCACCATCACCCGGGCCATGCTCACCCGCTGCACCAGCGCAATCATCCGGCCAGGTGGACCCGCGCGAACCGGCGCTTGCCGACCTGCACGAGATAAGTGCCGGCGACCAGTTGCAAGCCCCGGTCATCGATGCGCTGCCCGTCGATGCGCACCCCACCCTGGGCAATATTACGCACCGCCTCGCTGGCCGAGGCGCACAACCCCGCTTCCCGCAGCAGCGCGGGCAGGCCCAGCGGCGCACCGGCAACCATCACCTCGGGAATATCGGTCGGCATCGCGCCATCGCGGAACCGGGCGTCGAAGGTCTGCACGGCCTGCTCGGCCGCCTGCTCGTCATGGAACCTGGCCACCATTTCCCTTGCGAGCAAGACCTTGACCTCGCGCGGATTACGGCCCGCATCACACTGCACACGCAGTTGCGATATAGCCGCGAGGCTCTGCGAGGACAACAACTCATACCAGCGCCACATCAGGCTGTCGGATATCGACATCACCTTGCCGAACATGGCATCGGGCGCCTCGGTGATCCCGATGTAGTTGTTCTTCGACTTGGACATCTTGTCCACGCCATCCAGGCCTTCGAGCAAGGGCATGGTCAGAATGCACTGCGGCGTCTGGCCGTATTCCTTCTGCAACTCGCGACCGACCAGCAGATTGAACTTCTGATCCGTACCACCCAACTCCAGGTCGGCCTGCAGCGCAACCGAGTCATAACCCTGCATCAAGGGGTACAGGAATTCATGCACCGAGATCGGGACACCGGCCTTGAAGCGTTTGCTGAAATCATCCCGCTCCATCATGCGCGCCACCGTGTAGCGCGCTGCGAGCTGGATCATCCCGCGCGCGCCCAGTGGATCACTCCATTCGGAGTTGTAGCGAATTTCGGTGCGCTCGGCATCGAGCACCAGACTCGCCTGACGGAAATAGGTGGCGGCGTTGGCCTCGATCTCTTCCCGCGTGAGCGGCGGCCGGGTCGCATTTCGCCCGGATGGATCGCCGATCATCGACGTGAAATCACCGATCAGAAACACCACTGTATGACCGAGATCCTGCAGCTGGCGCATCTTGTTGAGCACCACGGTATGGCCGAAATGCAGATCGGGCGCCGTGGGATCGAGCCCGAGTTTGACGCGCAGGGGTCGGCCAGTTCGTTCACTGTCGACCAGCTTGGCCAACCATTCGCTCTGAACAAGCAACTCGTCACAGCCGCGCAGCGAGGTGGCCATTGCCTCGCGAACAGCACCGCTGATCGTCCCGGTATTACCGTTCATGACGATTCTGCGTGAGGCGGATGCACAAGGATTCGTATAATCGGTGGCGCATGTTGTGTTCCATGACTCGGGACTGGTGATTCGGCAGCCGTATCAAAGCCGATTCGCCGGTTCATACTTTTGACGGCGCGATCCCGGCAACTCCATCGACGTAAGCCGGGCAGACGCCCGGTGTTGCCGGCATTCTAGCGAACAGCGCCGTTCTCCAGCCCCAGACCGATCTCCATGTCCTTTCATCCTGCCCGTACCGCCTCTGCCGCCGTGCTCGCCATGGGCGCCGCCGTCACGGCATTCGGTGTATCCGGCCCGGCCGATCAAAGTCGCGCCCCTGCCCGATATGCGGTGGTTGTCGAACAACTCATCGTGCCCACTGTGCCGCAGGCGATCAACAGCCGCCGCACTACAACCGTGCTGATCGCCCCGGGCGACACCCTCGAATCCGTGCTCAAGGCTGCCGGCGTCGCCGACCCCGAGTTTCTCGACTTTGCGCTGAGCCACGAGGACACCGAAGACCTGCGTGATCTCGATACCGGCCGCGTCATGCATCTGGATATTGACAGCGCCGGCCAGGTTCACCAGCTCAGATATTCACTTGGCATCGACGATGCCGGCTTGCGCACCGGGCTGGCCCGCCGTCTGGTGATTCACCGCTCGCCCACCGGCCTGGTAGCCGGCCTCACCAGCATCGAACTGTCGCGCAGTACTCAGATCGGGGAGGCCACCATTCAGACCAACCTGTTCGCCGCCACGGCGCAGGCCGACATCCCCTACCCGGTGGCCAATCAGGTCGCCGACGTCTTTGGCAATGAAATCCGCTTCGATCGTGATCTTCGCCCGGGCGACCGGCTCAAGGTCATCTATGAAGTGCTGCGTGAGCCGGACAGCTTCGAAGCGCCCGAATCGGGCCGACTGCTGGCGGTCGAGCTGATCAACAAAGGCAGGGTTCACAATGCCGTGTGGGTGCCGTCAGACGACGACACTGGCGCCTACTACGACTTCGACGGCAACAATGCCGCCAGCGCCTTCCTGCGCTACCCGATCGAATTCGCCCGCATCAGCTCCGGATTCCAGCAGGCCAGACTGCATCCTGTGCTGGGCCGACGCCAGGCCCACAACGGCACCGATTTCGCCGCCCGGCCAGGCACCAAGATTCGCGCCACCGGGGCTGGCGTCGTGGAATCGATCGGTGATCAGCGTGGCTATGGGCGCACCGTGGTGATCCGCCATGGCCAGACATATTCCACCCTCTATGCCCATATGCAGGGCTATCGCAAAGGTTTGCGCGTGGGAGCCCCGGTCAAGCAGGGCGAAGTGATCGGCTATGTGGGCTCGTCAGGCACCGCCACCGGCCCACACTGTCACTATGAATTCCGCATCAATGACCGGGTCCGCAATCCGCTCACGGTCAATCTGCCACAAGCCAGTCCGCTCGCTGAACCTCTGCGTGAACGGCATGCGCGGCGTGTGTATGAACTGCAGTCGCAGTTTGCCCAACTGGATCAGGTGAAGCTGGCCGCCAATTTCCGCTGAACGGGCGGCATCCGGTGTCGCCCCGGCAGATTTCGGGACGACTTACGCCGAAAAGCTCGAGCCGCAGCCGCAGGTGGTGGTTGCGTTCGGATTCTTGATCACGAACTGTGCGCCTTCGAGATCTTCCTTGTAATCAATCTCGGCACCGACCAGATACTGGTAGCTCATCGCATCGATGAGCAGGCTCACGCCGGCCTTTTCCATGACCGTGTCGTCTTCATTGGTTTCTTCGTCAAACGTGAAACCATACTGGAAGCCCGAGCAGCCGCCGCCCTGCACAAACACCCGCAGCTTCAGCTCGCTGTTGCCCTCTTCCTCGATGAGCTGCTTGACCTTGTTGGCCGCGCTGTCAGTGAAAATCAGCGGAGCCGGCATATCTGTGACTGCATTCATGGTCTGAGAACCTCCGATAGCTTATAAGAATATCAGCGAAGCCCCGCCCATGATGGCGTTGCGGGCATTGGCCGCCCAATGAAAAGCGCCGGGTTTCCCCGGCGCTTTGCTGACTGCTCGTGTCGGCCGGCAGGCCGAGGTGGATCAGAACTTGTGACGGATGCCCAGCGCAACCTTCATCGGATCATCAGCCGCGCCATCGGGTTGATCGAGGCCCAGTGCCACATACCAGTTGGTCCGCTTGGAGATCGCATGACCGTAGGCCAGACCGACATATGTGCCGTCTGTTTGTCCCGCTCTCACATCGACCGAATCTTCGACCATCTTGACGTTAGCCACGATTTCGCCGGAGGCACCAACCTTAAAGCCCAGTGATGCGTAGATGTCGGTCCGATCCTTGGTACCGGCCTGATCCGACACGCCATAGCTCAGACCCAGGCGGGCGGGGCCGAAGCCAACGTTACCACCAACCTGGAAGATCTGTGCAGCATCTGCCGAGGTGGTCGTGCCGCCAACCGTGGTGTCACCACCACCCTGCGTCTGGAAACCGGCATTCAGTCCCCAGTTGGCGGACTGGTAGATCGCGGCAATACCGAAATTTTCGTCGGGGTTGCTGACAGTCACTGCGGGAGCGGTACCGGTGCTGCCAGTCTCACCCAGTGACACACCGGCGACGATCTGGAAGCCGCCAAACGTGTTGCGATACTCGAGCTCATTGCTCCAGCGTCCCGCACTGCCAGCAATAGCGTAGTGGTTGTTGTACCAGCCGTATCCGGAGAAATCGTTGTTCAGTGCTGCGTAGAACAACGGATCGTACTGACGGCCCAAACGCAGTTCGCCGAAGGCGCCTTTCAGACCGATACGGGCCTGACGACCAATGAAGATGCCCTCGCCATCACCGTCGTCGACGTCGATACCGGCTTCAAGCACGAAGGTAGCTGCCAGACCGCCGCCCAGATCCTCGACGCCCTGAACACCCCAACGCGAACTACTCTGAATACCGTCCTGCATCTTGATGTCGGACTTGTTATTTGCATTGGCGCCCTTGGTGCTGAACTCGATTGACGCATCGCCAATACCGTACATCGTGACATTCGACTGAGCGAAGGCTGCTGCGGGGAGTGCTGCAGCGACCGCGACCGCAAGAATCGATTTTTTCATTGAGTAATCTCCTAGGTTTCTCATAAATCAAAGGTGGCAGGTCATCCACCGCAACTCCCCGAGCCATGAAATTGTTCCTCGGCAAGAAGTTAAAGCTATTCTCACCAAATTCAGACGGCGGTCAAAGCATGGCAACGCCCGCGGTATCATTTTTTTGTTTTCCTGTGGCCAACCCGCAACAAAGATGGAGCTCCCCATGACCGTGCGTCGGCTCAGCCTGACCGATCAAGTGCTCGCCACTTCCCAGCGAGCCGCCCAGGTACTCACCGGCGACATGTCGTCGGGGCGTGCAAACCCGGCAGCCGATCTGCCCGATGATGAGCAGACCTACCTCAGTGGCGCCGAGCGGCGCCTCGCGGGCGGGTTGATGCGGGTCAATCATGTTGGCGAAATCTGCGCGCAGGCCTTGTATGAAGGTCAGGGCCTGACGGCCCGGAATCCCGCTATTCGAGAAGAAATCCGACAGGCTGCCCATGAAGAAAAAGACCATCTCGCCTGGACGGCGCAGCGGCTGAATGAACTGGGTGCGCGCCCTTCCCTATTGAACCCGCTCTGGTATGGCGCTTCGTTCGCGATGGGCCTGCTGGCCGGGCGGGCTGGCGATCGCATCAGCATGGGTTTCATGGCCGAAACCGAGCGGCAGGTGGAAGAACACCTGAATACTCATTTACAACAGCTCCCGCCCGGTGATCAGCGGTCGCGTGCAATCGTTGCAAAAATGAAACAAGATGAAGCCCAACATGCGGCTACTGCGCGACGGATGGGCGGCTCTCCCTTACCGGCCCCTGCCCGATTCATGATGCGTGCCGTGGCGCGAGTCATGACTCGAACCGCCCGATATCTCTAGTGCCAAGGCAGCCCCGGCCCGGTCACGGGCTTACGCGGGCGCGATCCACCGTCCCGATCAGGCCGGCGGCCGCATGAACGAGCCCAGCAGCCCGTCTAGACCTCGACGATCTCCCAGGTCTGAGTCAGTTGTGCCGTTTTGCCGATCATTGCGGAAGCCGAACAATACTTGTCATGCGACAAGGTGATCGCCCGCTCGACCAAGCCGGGCTTCAAGCCACGACCCGACACCACGAAATGAAACCGCACGGCCGTAAATACCTGCGGCTGGGTCTCGGCCCGATCGGCCTGTAGCCGAACCTCGCAACCGGTGACGTCCTGACCGCTCTTGCGCAGAATCACCACCACGTCGTAGGCCGCACATCCGCCCGTCCCGAGCAACACCATCTCCATCGGCCGGGGCGCCAGATTGTTACCGCCGCCATCGGGGGCGCCATCCATGACCGCCAGGTGCCCGCTCCCCGTCTGGGCGGTGAAACTCATCCCGGGCATGCCGGTCCATCTGACTGTGCATTCCATGTTCAACCCTTCCTCGTCGGTCTCAATGGTAATTCGGCCTCCGGCAACCCGAATATCGAACGCCCGCCGAACGAGCATATCCCGATCGGGCGGGCCCCGTCCGGCCCCGGATTGGCGCATCGCAGCATCGCCGATCCCACCCCTCACAGTAACGCTCGACGCGCTCGGCGGCGGGAGCAATCCGGTGGAAAGGCATTGTCAATCACGAAAAACGAACGTCGGTCGCCAGAGACTGTCGATCGAAAACAAGCCGGCGACGTAAAAACCACCAATGACACACAGATTTACCTTGCGCCGCAACAATACTTTAGATAGGATGAATACATCGATCGCTTGGCGATCCCACTTTTGTCTCCTCCACTCTCCTCCAAGAGGTGGATTCAGCCCGGGCCCCAAGCTCGGGCTTTTTCTTGGCCGACGGATCCAGGATCCAGGCCCGCCTCGTTAAACCATCGCCCGGCGCGTTTTGACCTGCTATCCGGTTGCGCGCTATAATCGACGGCTCGACAAAAGCGGCCTGGCATGGCTAGTGGCATGAATAGCGACCGCCAGTTTAATGCCCGCCAACGTAATGCCCGCGAACGTAATGCCCGCCAACTTGGGCCCTGAGCCAGTCATCAAGAGTATCGATGAAAACATTTTCAGCCAAACCGCATGAAGTGCAGCGCGACTGGTTCGTGGTCGATGCCACGGACAAGGTGCTGGGTCGGCTCGCCGCCGAAATCGCCCGTCGTTTGCGCGGCAAGCACAAGCCGGAATTCACCCCCCATGTGGATACCGGCGACTTCATCGTCGTGGTGAATGCCGACAAGGTCCGCGTGACCGGCGCCAAGAACACCGACAAGATTTACCACCGTCACACCGGTTATCCGGGGGGCATCTACTCGGACAGTTTCGAGAAGCTGCAGGCCCGCCGTCCCGGTCGCGCCCTGCATCTGGCCGTCAGGGGCATGCTGCCCAAAGGGCCGCTGGGCTACGCCATGCTCAAGAAACTCAAGATTTACGGCGACCAGACTCATCCGCACACGGCACAGCAGCCGAAAACGTTGGAGCTTCACTGATGATCGGCGAGTACAACTATGGCACCGGCCGTCGCAAGACGTCGGTCGCGCGCGTATTTCTGAAGCGCGGCACGGGCAAGGTAACAGTCAATGGCCGCCCGCTTGACGTGTTCTTCGCCCGCGAGACCGGCCGGATGGTTGTTCGTCAACCACTGGACATCACCTCGAATCTGACCACCTTCGACATCATGGTCAATGTGCGCGGCGGCGGTGAATCCGGTCAGGCCGGTGCCGTGCGTCATGGCATCACGCGCGCCCTGATCGACTATGACGAAGGCCTCAAGCCGGCCCTGTCGCAGGCGGGTCTGGTGACCCGGGACGCGCGTGAGGTCGAGCGCAAGAAAGTGGGTCTGCACAAGGCGCGTCGGCGCAAGCAGTTCTCCAAGCGCTGATCGGCGGGTCGGGTTTCCCGACTCACCAATCGTCCTGATCCCTCACGGATCTCGAACAAAAAACCGCCCCGGCGAATGCCGCTGGCGGTTTTTTTCAATCGCATCGCCTGCCTTTCGATCATCCGGCAACGATGTCCATCACTGCCCGCCGGCTGATTGCTCAGGCGGCAAACCTGTCAGGTGCAAACATGATCAAGATCGGCATTGTCGGTGGGACCGGCTACACCGGCGTGGAGTTGCTGCGCCTGCTCAGTGCGCATCCGGCAGCACAGGTAGTCGCCATCACGTCCCGGCAGGAAGCCGGCAGTCGCGTCGATGCGATGTTCCCTTCCCTGCGCGGATTCATCGACCTGGCATTCTCCGAGCCCGACCCCAAGGTTCTCGCTCAGTGCGACGTGGTCTTCTTTGCCACCCCGCACGGTGTGGCCATGTCGCAGGCGCGCGAACTGCTTGCCAATGGCGTGCGCATCATCGATCTGGCCGCCGACTTCCGGCTGCGTGATCCGGCGCAATTCAAGCGCTGGTACAAGATGGATCACACCTGCGTCGACATCCTCGAGGAATCCGTCTACGGCCTGCCCGAGGTCAACCGGGAGGCGATCCGGCGGGCGCGGGTGATCGGCCTGCCGGGCTGTTATCCAACCTCGGTTCAGCTCGGCCTGCTGCCGGTCATGGAACCATCCGCGGGCGATCTGATCGACAAGACGTCCATCATTGCCGATTGCAAGTCGGGGGTGAGCGGCGCCGGGCGAAAGGCGGAGGTTCATACGCTGCTGGCCGAGGCGGGCGACAATTTTTCCGCCTATGGTGTCAGCGGGCACCGCCACTGGCCGGAGATCCGTCAGGGTCTCAGCGCCATTGCTGGTGATGATTCGGTCCGCTTGACCTTCGTGCCGCATCTGCTGCCCATCATCCGGGGCATTCACTCGACCATCTATGCCCGGATCCGTCCGACCGCGCTCGACTTTGATTTTCAGTCGCTCTATGAATCACGGTATCGGGACGAACCGTTCATCGACGTGATGCCGGCGGGATCGATGCCGCAGACCCGCTCGGTGCGGGCCTCGAACATGTTGCGCATTGCCGTGCACCGCCCCCCTGACAGCGATCTGCTGATGCTGCTCGTGGTCGAGGACAACCTGACCAAAGGCGCATCCGGCCAGGGCGTGCAGGTCATGAATATCATGTTCGGTCAACCCGAAACCGCCGGACTGCGCCAGGTGCCGGTTCTGCCCTGACCCGAGCCGTCCGGATCGGTGACGAGCCGGGGCGATGCGAGCGGGGACTGTCGCTGCCGGCCCCTGGCCCATGCGTTCAGGCGGGGGATCCTGACTTCTGGTCGCGCAGTTCGCGGCGCAGAATCTTGCCCACGTTCGTCTTGGGCAGGTCATCTCGAAACTCGACGAATCGCGGCCGTTTATAGCCGGTCAACTGCTCATGACACCACGAGTCGATCTCGGCCTTGGTCAATGAGGGATCCTTCTTCACGACAAACAGCTTCACCGCCTCGCCCGATTTGTCATCGGGCACGCCGACCGCCGCACATTCAAGCACCTTGGGATGCTGCTGCACGACCCCCTCGATCTCGTTCGGGTACACATTGAAGCCCGACACCAGGATCATGTCCTTCTTGCGATCAACGATGCGGATATAACCCCGTTCGTCCATGATGCCGATATCGCCCGACTTGAAGAAACCGTCGCTGGTCATGACCTTGGCCGTTTCGTCGGGCCGTTGCCAATAGCCGCTCATGACCTGCGGGCCGCGGATGGCAATTTCGCCCGGCTGTCCGTTCGGCACCCGCACGCCGTCATCGTCGAGAATGATGATTTCGGTCGACGGCAAGGGCAGGCCTATCGTGCCGCTGAATTCGGTGGCCGTCGCCGGATTACAGGATGCCGAGGGAGATGTCTCGCTCAGACCATACCCTTCGATGATCGGGCAACCCGTCAGTTCGAACCATTCTTTGGCGACCGCCTGCTGTACCGCCATGCCGCCACCGTTGGACACCCGCAATTGCGAGAAGTCCAGCTTGCGGAATTCGGCATTGTTGAGCAGTGCGTTGTACAAGGTATTGACTGCGGGGAAATGGGTAAAGCGATACGGGGAAATCTCCTTGATCAAGGCCGGCAGATCGCGCGGATTCGGGATCAGGATCACCAGCGAGCCCTGGCGCATGCCAAGCAGGCAGCAGACCGTCAGGGCGAAGATGTGATACAGCGGCAAGGCGCAGACCACCACGGCCTGATCGGGCATCGGCCCGCGCTTGGCATCGCGGGTGGCCGGTTCGCTCCAGGCCTCGGACTGAAGCACGTTGGCCAGAATGTTCCGGTGCAGCAATGTCGCCCCTTTGGAGACGCCGGTCGTGCCGCCCGTGTATTGAAGAAACGCGACATCCTCGAAGCCGATGTCGGGCGCGACGAAGGGCATGGCCGCGCCCTCGGCAATGACGGTGTCGTAGCGGATCGCGGCAGGCAGGCGAAACGGCGGCACGAGTTTTTTCACGTGGCGAACGACGAAATTGACCAGCGTGCCCTTGATCAGACCCAGGGGGTCACCCATGGTGGCAATGACCGTGTGTTCAATCTGGGTCGAGGCGATGACCTGCTCGAGTGTGGCGGCAAAATTCTCGAGAATGAAAATTGCCTTGGCACCCGAATCCTTGAGCTGATGTTCGAGTTCGCGCGGGGTGTACAGCGGGTTGACGTTCACCACCACCATGCCGGCACGCAGCACGCCGGCCAGCACGATCGGGTATTGCACGATATTGGGCATCATGATGGCGACCCGATCGCCCTTCACGAGACCGCGCGACTGCAGCCAGGCAGCCACCATGTGCGAGGTCGAATCGACTTCGGCGAAGGTCGTGGCCTTGCCGAAGCCGACATAGGCCTTGCGGGTCGCGTACTTCCTGAAGGCATCATTGAGCAGCGCGACCAGTGACGAATACTCGCCCATGTCGACCTGCTGGGGAACGCCGGGCGGATACTGCTCAAACCACGCATGTTGCATAAGACCTCCGGAAAAAGCGTGTCAGTCGTGCTCCAGCGCCATCCTGGACAGCGCGCCCTCACCGGACTGTGCCGCAGGGTCGGGTGAGTGGGATGAATGAATCGATAGGCGGTCCAGCCGCTCGTTGCGTTCCGGCGCGGCCAGCGACGCGATCTCGCGCACCGCCGAATAGAATAGGGGAAGGTCGCCATTCACCGAGGCCAGCAGGCGTTCAAAGGCTGGCACGCGGTCATTGTAGGCGCCCACCGCCGCCAGATGGGCGTTGCCCAGCGGCTGGTCGAACCATTGGTCATAGCCGGCAAAGCCGGACCATGCACCGTCGCGCAGCGCCCGATAGGCAAGCCTGAGTCGTTCGAAGGCCTGTTGCTTGGCGGCCCGTCGCTGCTCGACACTCACCTGACCGGCATAGATCTGTTCGAGTTCGCGACGTGTTTCGAGCAGCAGCGCCAGAAATCCCTCCCTGCGCTCGGACTGGGCGAGGTAGCGCAGCCGTGGCTCGGGATCACCGGTCTGAGCCTCCTGATGCTGTAGCCATCGTGCGACACCGGCGCGTTCGACGGCAGTGGCAAAGGACTCGTTGAAGGTGGAATCGCCCTTGACATAGACCACCTGATGCGCGAGCTCATGAAAGATGAGGCGAGCGATCTCGGCGGCAGGCCACTCGATCACCGGACTGGGCAAGGGATCGTCGAACCAGCCCAGCGTGGAGTAGGCCGGCACGCCCCCCACCCTCACATCATGACCCTGGGCAGCCAGGCCTGCGGCATAGTGCCGTGCCGCCGCTTCATCGTAATAGCCGCGGTATCCCACGCAGCCAGCAACCGGAAAACACCACTGTATCAGTTGCAACGACAGCTCGGGCGCGGCGAATACATTCCAGAGCACATGGGACCGATCCAGCGCCGCATAACTCTGGTAGCTGCCATTGTCGGGCAGGCCCAGATCGCTGACCGCGAACGCTCTGGCCACCTGCACATATTGCAGTTTTTCACGCAATGCGGGCGCAACGGCCGGGTCGGCGACGATTTGCGCAACCGGTCGAGCCGCGCGCATCAGCGCCAGATGGCCGGAGATCGATTGCCAGTAATAGCCGATGCCTTCACCCGCCCCTGCGCAGGCCGACAACATCACCGTGGCCAGCAGGGTCAGTAACGATCGGACCGGCACTGAGGCAGTTGGCGTCGATGCCGGCATCGCAGTGGTGGCGGGTGCCGCGGTTGGCGGATCCGCCGGTCGGAGGATGAAATGGTTTCTGATCGTCAGAAGCATGGTGCTCGACTGCCCCTTGTTCCCCGCGATTCTACCGCTGGCGGGCTCAACGGTCGGTCCACATGGCTTTTGCAGTAATGTATGCGTATCACGCCGGTAGGCATCTCACGCAAAAGGCAGCCCATGAGCATGAACTCCGAAGCACTGGTCGAGCAACCATCGGACGAAGACACCGGACAGTGGCTCGGTGCCCATCGCTCCGTGCAGGCGATCCGCGCCTTTCACGGCGACATGATCCGGATTCGTCATGCCCTGCACCGCACCCCCGAACTCGGATTCGAGGAGTTCGTGACCAGTGACCTGGTGGCCGGCGAACTCGAACGCTATGGCGTGGACGAGATCCACCGAGGCATCGGTCGCACCGGTGTGGTGGGCGTGATCCGCGGCCGGCACCAGGGCTCACGCAGCATCGGTCTGCGCGCCGACATGGACGCCCTGCCGATGCAGGAAAACAATGAGTTCGAGCACCGCTCCACCCGTCCGGGTTTCATGCATGGTTGCGGTCACGACGGGCATACCACCATGCTGCTGGGCGCGGCCAGGCACCTCGCCCACACCCGCGGGTTCGCGGGCACCGTGAACCTGATCTTCCAGCCGGGCGAAGAGGGCTTCGCTGGCGCCCAGGCCATGATCGACGATGGGTTGTTCGACCGGTTTCCGTGCGACAAGGTCTTTGCGATGCACAACTGGCCGGCCCTGCCGGCCGGCACGATGGCCGTGCGCGGCGGGCCTGTCATGGCGGCGGCCGACCAGATCGAGATCGAGATCACCGGCCGCGGCGGGCACGGCGCGCATCCTCACCTGACCGTGGATCCGGTGCTGATCGCAGGGCATATCATCACCGCGGTTCAATCCATCGTCTCGCGCAATGTGTCGCCCGTGCAATCCGCTGCGATCAGCCTGTGTGCGATGCATGCCGGGGACCTGAAGGCCATGAGCGTGGTGCCATCCTCCGCCCGCCTGGTCGGCACGGTCCGCACCTTCCTGCCCGAGGTGCGTGACATGATTGAGCGCCGACTCAATGAACTGGTCACGGCCATCGCACACGGGTTTGGTGCGACAGCCACGGTCAGCTATAAGCGCATGTATCCGGCCACCGTGAATGACGTCGATGAGGCGCAGTTCGCCGCGACCGTCGGAGCCGAGCTGGTCGGCGACGAGTTCATGATCACCGATCTGGAACCGAGCATGGGCGCGGAAGACTTCTCCTTCATGCTGCAGCAGCGCCCCGGCGCCTATCTGCGAATCGGCCAGGGCGGCGGGCCCAGCGCCTGCTTTCTGCACAATCCGGGCTACGACTTCAATGATTCGATCCTGCCCCTGGGCGCCGCCTTGTTCGTGCGCCTGGCCGAACGTTACCTGTGTGTCGACGGTCGGTAATCACGACCTTGCGCTCCGCTACCAGCTGTTTCGCAGTTCGCGCAGTCGCAGGAACACGGTTCTCGGATCGGGGTCGGAACCGATATCCGGAAAACGCTCACGCAGACGCTGGATCAGGGCTTCACTGTCGAGCCGGAAGAAGGAATTGATCCGGCGCTCCTCACCCAGCGTGGTCACGATGGGATCGGCAGGATCGTAGTCGTCCAGCCCGTCCAGCATGGTCTGCGCCGCTTCGTTGCCCGGCTCCCGATCCAGCGTGAAACGCAGATTGTTCTCCAGGTAATCGTGGCCGGGATAGACCTGGGTATCGTCCGACAGACGCGCCAGTTGCTCGCTGAAGGTCTTGTAGAGTTCCGCCGGGTCGCCGCCATTGTGACAATTGCCGGCGCCGGCATTGAACAGCGTATCTCCGGTGAACAAGGCCGGCCGATCGGTATGCGACTTCAGGCAGATGTGACACATCGTATGACCCGGCGTGTCCATCGCCTCGAGTTCGACCGTCTTGCCGACCTTGATGATGTCACCCGCCGACAGGCCGCGTGAGACGTTCGGAATCTTGCCCCCGGCCTGCCGGTGCGCCAGAATCTTCGCGCCTGTGGCCGCAACCACCGCCGCATTGCCGCCCGTGTGATCATGATGCTCATGGGTGTTCAGGATCTGGGTGATCTCCCAGTTTTCCTCGCGCGCGGCCGCCAGACATCTGGCCGAATCCAGCGGATCGATGGCCAGCGCCTCGCCGGTCTGCGGACACGCGATCAGATAATTGAAATTGCGGTAGGCATTGGCGGTCCAGATCTGTTTGACATGCATCCTCGAGTCTCCTGAATCTGCGTGATGAGCAAGGGCCGCACCGACACGACCCGAGGCCCAAGTGTAGGGCGGTTTCGTGCCGGCGTTCGGCCGCCTGGCACGGGCAGCAGTGGGTGGTCGGGATCGAGGGTAGACTGATCAGTCTGATCATTCACTGGCTTCGGCCCTACCCCGATGACGACCACACCGGACCACCAGAACACAACGCCGGGGCCCGCCAGCCTGCCCGCCCATACGGGCGATCCGCGGGCATTGATGCGGGCGATGTTCGACGCGGCCATCGCCTCTGCCCAACCCGCCCGCTGCATAGCCGACTACCTGCCCGCGCCCACGGGTGATGGCCGGCTCATCGTCATCGGCGCTGGCAAGGCGTCGGCCGCCATGGCCCAGGCGGTCGAGCAACATTGGCCGGGCGAGTTGTCCGGGCTGGTGGTCACCCGCTACGGATATGCAGTGCCCTGCGAACGCATCGAAATTCTCGAAGCCGCTCACCCGGTACCGGACCAGGCCGGCCTGTCTGCCGCACAGCGATTGCTCGACATGGCCGAGGCTTTCACCGCCGACGATCAGGTGTTGTGCCTGATATCGGGTGGGGGATCTTCCCTGCTCCCTGCGCCCCTGCCCGGCATCACGCTCGAACACAAACAACTGGTCAACCGGGCCCTGCTGCGATCCGGCGCGACCATCAGCGAAATGAATTGTGTGCGCCGACATCTGTCGGCCATCAAGGGGGGGCGCCTGGCTGCCGCCTGTCATCCTGCCCGCCTCACCACCCTGCTCATATCCGATGTACCCGGCGACAATCCCATTGACATCGCATCGGGGCCGACCGTTGCCGATCCGACCACCTGCGAAGATGCCCTGGCAATCGTGCGTCGATATGGCATCGATCTGCCGGTTCCCGTGCTGGAGGTGCTGGCAAGCGGTGCGGGCGAATCGATCAAACCCGGTGACCAGCGCCTGGCCCACGCCCAGACCCGGATGATCGCAACACCGCAACGAGCACTCGAGGCCGCCGCCGCGCATGCCCTCGCGGCCGGTTACCCACCCTACATTCTGAGTGATGCCATCGAAGGCGAGGCGCAGGATGTCGGGCGGGTATTGGCAGCGATCGCGCTGCAGGTCGCCAACCGCAGCCAGCCATTTGGCGCACCCTGTGCCCTGCTTCTCGGGTGGAGAGACCACCGTGACCGTGCGCGGCGAGGGACGCGGTGGACGCAATGTCGAATGCCTGCTCGCGATGGCCATCGCGCTGAACGGCCATCCACGGATTCATGCCCTGGCCGGCGATACCGACGGCGTGGACGGGCAGGAAGAAATCGCCGGTGCGATCATCACGCCCGACACCTTGATGCGAGCCTGGCAGGCAGGAATGCTGCCCCAGGACCGCCTGAGCCAGAACGATGGGCACGGTTTTTTCCAGGCCCTTGACGATTCCGTGATCACCGGTCCGACATTGACCAATGTCAACGACTTCCGCGTGATCCTGATCGACGCCTGAACCGGCGCCTGCCAGGCTCCTTGAATCCCGACACTGGACCGATCACATGAACGATTGCTCTCATCCGGTCGTCAGACCGCGACGCAGCTTCATCTTCACCCCGGGTCTGCGGCCTGACATGTTCCCCAAGGCGCTCGCCTGCGGTACCGACATCGTCTGCGTCGAACTCGAAGACGGCATCGCGCCCAAGGACAAGGACGAGGCGCGCAGCAAGGGATTAGGCTTGTTCGCCATGCCCCAGGCCGACGACGGTATCGAGCGCATCGCGCGCATCAACTGCCTTCGCGAGGCCTTCGGCCTGGCCGACGTGCAGGCGATTTTAGCGACCGATACGCCGCCGCCGGCGCTGATGCTGCCCAAGGTCCGCACCCCTGATGAGGTGCGCTGGCTCGATCAGCTGCTGAGCGAACGCGGTCACCCGACCCGCCTGCATGTGATCATCGAAACCAATCAAGGCCTGGAAGCCGCCGTCGACATTGCCCGATCCAGCCCGCGCATCGATGCGCTGTTTTTTGGTGGCGTGGACATGGCGGCCGATCTGCGCTGCCGCAACGCCTGGGAACCGCTGCTCTATGCACGCTCGCGCGTTGTCCATGCCGCAGCCGCGGCCGGAATCGACGTCATCGACGTGCCGTTTCTCGACCTCGACGATGTCAACGGACTGATCCGCGAGGCGGAACTGGCCCGCGACCTCGGATTCAGCGGCAAGGGTGCGATTCATCCGAGGCAGATTGCCTCGATCAACCGTGTATTTACGCCCGACGAGGCACGTATCGCGCACGCTCGGAAAATCCTGAAGGCCTTCCAGGATGCTGACACGGGGCTGGTCGTGGTGGATGGCAAGCTGATCGAAAAACCCGTGCTCAGAGAGATGTCACGGATCGTGGCGATCAGCCAGCGGATCTCAACCCGCCAAAGCTGAACCCGCCAAAGCTAAACCCGCCATCCCGGCGGGTCGATGTTCGGCATCCGCCCTGACCCGCTGTCGCGGGGCAGGGCGGCATCGGACAAACCGCCTCAGGCGAGCTTCTCGCCAAACGGCAATTCACGCAGCCGCTTTCCGGTTGCCGCGAAGATCGCATTGGCCAGCGCCGGTGCAAACGGCGGCACGCCAGGCTCTCCCACGCCGGTTGCGTGGACCGAGAACGGGTGGGGCACGATATGGGTATGAACCCGCTCCGGATACGCGGTGATACGCGCAACCGGATAGTCGTGAAAATTCGACTGGACGACCCGACCCTTTTCATAGGTGATCGCCGAATTCATCGCAATGGTCATGCCCATGACCGCAGCCCCTTCGATCTGCGATTGGACCCGCTCGGGATTGATACAGAACCCGCAATCGATCGCCGTATGCACTTCAGGCACATGAATCTTGCCGTCTTCACCGATCCGCACCCGGACCACTGAGGCAACATACGACACGAAGCTGCGATGCACGGCGATGCCCATGCCTTCGCCCTTGGGCAGTTGCCGGCCCCAATTGGCCTTCTCGGCGACCAGTTGGACCACATTGGCCAGTCGGCCGGTGTCATTCGGAAACTCCTCGTAGGGTTCGCCGTAGTTCCAGAGTTCCTTCATGTCGGCGGCGACCGGGTCGATCTTGCGTGCCGGTCCGATCACCTCGAGCAACATGTCCTTCGGATCCCGACCCAGTTCATGGGCCAGTTCGGCAATGAATGACTGCACGGCAAATGCCCGCGGGACATTCGAGACCGAACGGAACCAGCCGATCCGGGTATGTGCCATCGCCTTGCCGGCCTCAATGGACAGATTGGGCACGTGCACGGGCGTATCGATCAGGCCCATGCTGCCCTCGAGCGCGCTCGTATAGCCGGGATCCGCGACAAAGGTCGAGAAGATCGTCGGCGATACCGAACGATGACGCCAGCCCACCAGCTTGCCACCGGCATCCACGGCCGCTTCGAGATGCTCGACCGAGGTTGTGTGATAGAAGCCGTGACGCATATCGTCTTCGCGCGTCCACTGCAACTTGACCGGCGCGCCGATCGCCTTGGAGACCATGGCCGCCTCGATCACGAAATCGCACTTGGATTTCCGACCGAATCCACCACCGAGCAGGGAGACCTCGACCCGGACATCATCGGGTGTGAGACCCAGAGCCGCAGCCGTGTCGACCCTGGCACCATACGGGCTCTGGACAGGTGCCCAGATATCGAGCTTGCCATTCTTGAAATCGGCAACCGCGACCGGCGGCTCCATCTGGGCATGCGACATGTGTGGCTGATAGTACTCGGCCTTGATCACCTTGGCCGCGCTCTTGAATGCAGCGTCGGCATCGCCCTGCTTGCGCATCACCTTGCCCGGCTGCTTGGCCGTTGCCGACATTTCGGCCTTGTAGGCCTTGCTGTCGTAAACGGCGTGCGGACCGTCTTCCCATTCGATCACGAGTTTCTCGCGACCCTTGAGTGCGGCCCAGGTGTTGTTGGCGACCACGGCGATACCACCAAGTGGCGCGAATTTGGCCGGCGGCATGGAGCCGGGAAGCTCCACGACCTTAATAACACCCGGCACCTTGAGCGCTTCGGCCGCATCGAACTTGCGCACCTTGCCACCGACCACCGGCGGCCGGGCGACGACAGCGTATTTCATGCCCTTGAGCTGGATATCGGCGCCGTACTTCGCCTTGCCCGTGGTGATGTCGTGCAGGTCGAACATGGGCAGCTCGCCCTTGCCCATATAACGGAACTGGTCGTCGGTCTTGAAGCGGATCTGAGAGAACGCAGGCACTGGCAAGGCCATTGCGTCACCCGCGAGTTCTCCGTAACCCAGACTGCGCCCGGTCTCGCGCGCGTTCGGACCGCGCCCATCGAGCAGATGAACCCGGTTCATCCGGGCGCGAACCTGTTCGGGTGACACACCCCACCGGGCAGCGGCGGCTGTCTCGAGCATGTGGCGCACCGATGCGCCGATCTGCCGCATCGGTTGCACAAAGTGGCGCAGGCTGCGTGAGCCGTCGGTATCCTGGTTGCCATACTTGGGTTCATCACCCTCGGCCTGTTTGAGCGTCACCTTCGCCCAGTCGGCCTCGAGTTCGTCGGCCAGCACCATGCACACACCGGTTCTGGCACCCGTTCCCATTTCCGAGCGATGGGTGGTCAGCGTGATGCTGCCGTCCGGTGCGATGGCCACGAACACATGCGGATTGGTGACCGTCTTGTGCGGCATCTCTTCGGCGCCGGTCGGATAGGCCTTGAATGCATGGGCATCGCGCAGCGGGAACAGCTGCATGGCCAGCACCAGACCACCCGTTGCCCCGATTCCCTTGAGAAAGCCGCGGCGGGTACTGATGTTTTCGACGATGCCGGTCGACACGACCGGCGAGCCGATGATGCGCGATTGCGCGTGCGTTTCCTGATCGATAAAGCGCAACATGGCTTAGGCTCCCTTGGCAGCAAGTTCGGCCGCCGCGGCATTGATGGCCGCGTCGATTCGCTGATAGCAGCCGCAGCGGCAGATATTGCCGGCCATTGCGGCGGTGATTTCCTCATGCGAGGGCTTGGGATTCTTGTCCAGCAAGGCGGCTGCCTGCATGATCTGACCAGCCTGGCAGAAGCCGCACTGGGGCACGTTGTTGGCGCGCCAGGCTTTCTGGGTCGGATGATTCCCTTCCGGGTCCAGGCCTTCGATCGTGGTGACCGTCTTGCCCGCCGCATCACTCACCGGCATGGCACAAGACCGTACTGCCTCACCGTTCACGTGAATCGTGCAGGCGCCGCACAAGCCGGTCCCGCAGCCGTATTTGGTGCCCATCAGGCCCAATTCATCACGCACATACCAGAGCAAGGGCATGGACGAATCACCCCCGTAGGCCACCTGCTTGTCATTGACCTTCAGTGAAATCATTACAGTCTCCCATTTGAAAAAATCGGCTATGGTCAGCGCGAATCGGCACCTTCCATCACCACCGGCCAAGATTGCTCAAAAGTGGCCCGAGCCGAATCGAGCGCACGCACGCTCAACGCTCCCGGACCCTCCGGCACATAGAAAAATCGGAACTGTGGATCATGACTCAATGAATCATGACCGTCGATGCGCATCAGCACCGCGCCGGCGTAGGACACCTCGACGGTTTTCAGCATTCGAACCGGAAGATAGACGCCCGGCGTATTGCTGACCTGCATACCGTTGTAGTTAGGATGGTCAATCATCAGATCGACACGGCTGGGCTTGCCTGGTTGTGGCCCACCCGGCAGGCGCAGCTTCATGGTGCCGATCCGGTTCATCACTTCCTGCTGATCGACGAAGGGCGACACGTCGCACCCGCCGCTCGCCTTGACGAAGCGCTTGGCCATGACCAGACGGCCATCGTTGAATTCGGCAACCGCACGCACATTGGAATATTCGGCAACCCGGACGCGGGTCGCTATATCGGCCATGCCGCTGTTCACACCCAGATGAAATACCGCCGCCAGTGGCGCGGGATTGTGATCCACCAGCAAGGTGATCCGGGTGATATGGCTTTGCACTGTCTGAGGCGACTTTGCATGGACGCTGATCGGCACGACGGCCGGGTCGGCCGGCACCACTGGAGCTTTGAGTTCGAGGATGCCCTCGGCGTCGCCGATGGACCGACCGCCGAACTGCGAATCGACGATGAATGCCCAGCGGGCCTCATGTCGCTCCTGCTCCTGCCTGTCCAGCCGATCGCGCTCGGCCTGATCGAACGCCACGGCGGGTGAACCGACCATGAGACCCAGGACGAACAAGAAAACGCGCAAGAAGTCGGCCATGCTGTTGTTCAGACGGTTATTGGTCAAACGGCACCTCACTTCGGACAACACCAATTCCGCATGCCGATCGACTCACCACCTCAGGCGTAGCGTCCTGCCGGACACTACCGATGAAATACCTGGTGGTCATCGGCCAGGCCGATGACCACCCACCGTGCGCATGTCACGCCCGGCCCCTCCTCAAACCATCATCAGTCTTCGAGCGCAAAGACCCAGATCATCCCGCCCTGCGGCACATCGGTTTTGGAACCATAGATGGCATCCAGCCCGTCCTGCATGCGCTGGGCGTCCACACCCCAACCCGACTGAACCGCGACGTACTGCTTGCCGTTCACCGAATAGGAACTGGGCACTGCCGTGACACCCGAGTTCGTCTTCATCGACCAGAGTACCTTGCCGGACTTCGCATCATAGGCGTTGAACATACGATCATTGGAACCACCACCAAAGATCAGATCGCCGCCTGTGGCCAACAACGGTCCCCAATTGTGATACTTGAAGTTGTGGGTCCAGACCCGTTCGTGGGAACCGACCTTCCAGGCCTGCACTTCACCGATGTGATCAACATCCTTGCTCTTCAGATGCAGGCCGATGTCGGCAATGGCCGCGGTCAGATACAGTTGACCGGGCTTGTACTCTTCCGACTTGCCGATCAGGCTACCGCAGAGGTTCTCGTGCGCGGGCACATAGAGCATGTCGGTCTTGGGGCTGTACGCTGCTGGTGGCCAGTCCTTGCCACCCCAGAGCGAGGGGCAGAACTCCGTCTTCTTGCCAATGCTCGGCACCTTGGTCTTGTCATAGGTGGGCCGACCGGTCTCGGGATCAACCTTGGCGAACACATTCTGGTTCACGAATGGCTTGGCATCGACGAAACCGATCTTGCCATCGGGTTTCGGATCGAGCGTCCACATGTAACCGTTACGTGCGGCATGCACCAGTTTCTTGCTGGTCTTGCCATCGCGGGTCACGGGCATCAGGATCGGAGCCGAGACTTCGTCCCAGTCCCAGGCCTCGTTATGGTGATACTGGTGATAACCCTTGAGCTTGCCGGTGTCTGCATCCAGTGCCAGCACCGAATTGGCATACAGGTTGTCGCCAGCCCGGTTGTCCGGCATCCAGGGTGCCGCGTTTCCGGTTCCCCAGTAGGCGATGTTGGTGTCGGAATCGTAGGTGCCCGTGATCCAGGTGGAGGCTCCGCCGGTTTTCCAGGTGTCCCCTGGCCAGGAGTCATGACCCGGTTCGCCCGGCCCCGGAATCGTGTAGGTTTTCCACGCTTCCTTGCCCGTCTTGGCATCGTAGGCAGCGACGAAACCGCGAATGCCATATTCACCGCCCGACACGCCGATCTGCACCTTGCCTTTGGCGGCCAATGGCGCCAGCGTCATGTAGTAACCCTTGGCGTAGTCTTCCACCTTGGTTTCCCACTGAACCTTGCCGGTCTTCGCATCGAGCGCGACCAGAAACGCATCGGTGGTCGCCAGGAAGACGCTGTCGCCGAGCAGCGCGACACCGCGGCTGGTCGGGTGCAGCTGGAACAGTTCTTCGGGGATCTTGCGCTGATAACGCCAGAGCAGATCACCCGACTTGGCATCGATCGCCATGACCTGGTTCATCGGCGTGGCCACGAACATCACGCCATTGTTGACGATGGGTGGTGCCTGGTGACCCTCGATCTGGCCGGTGGACAAAGTCCAGACAGGGCGCAGCTTCTTGACGTTCGATGCATTGATCTGCTCGAGCGGGCTGTAACCCCAGCCGGCATAGTTGCCGCGATACATGAGCCAGTTCTCGGGCTCCGGTTTGTTCAGACGCTCCTGAGTGACACTCGAATAATCGAGCGCCCAGGCCGCACTCACGGCCATCGACAGGGCAGTGACGACTGCAATCGACGAAGCCTTTCGGTACATTGACATTTGCTCTCCTCCAAATGAGTATCTGGTCACTCGGGAAAATACCCGGCAACCATCCCTGGGCTCGCCATGAGCGACCCAACTATGCACAACCACCAGAACAATCAACCAATTCCAACGATCGATCGCGCCCGAGCGCCACGATCGTGATGACTCAAGCCTTGAAGCCCACTTTGCCCTTGAAAGGTGCCGCGACGGTCAACTGACCCTGATCATCGAGCGCCAATGGCAGGATCGCCAGCGATCGCAACGCCGGCCCGTGAAACGGTTCTCCCATTTTGGCCGCATTGAACTTGGAACCATGACAGAAACACTCGAATGCGGTTTCCTGATCATGCCACTGGGTCAGGTCGCATCCCTGGTGGGTGCAGACCGACGAGAAGGCCACGACATCACCAGCGGCGAACTGGGCCAGATCGGCCGGCATGCTGCCCGCCTTCATGCGCACCAGATTCAGTCCGTTGAGCCGCGAACCATCACGCAGCGTGCCGCTCGCCTTGTCTTTGGCGAGGGCCGCGATGAGCTCCGGCCCGGCTGGAACATCAGCCGGCTTGACCGGCATGCCGGCATTCGATCCGAAGCGATGAACGACCTGGTCACCGACCTGCGGACGCATGCTGGCGGGAGCCTCTGCGGCCGCCCGATTCGACAGCCCGAGGCCCAGGCCCGCCGCACCCAGAGCCGCACCAGCGGACAACATCGCTCGACGTGGCGGATGGAATTGAACGGCAGTTTGCAGCGGTTCAACCCGGGAAGTTGTGCCAGCATCAATGGCCGGCCGGTCGCAGTCAGGACGATCGGATCGATCGGGAACAACAGACAAGGCAAGCGTCTCCATGTTTGTGCGCGCGTTGAAACGGCTGGCTGAACCGGTCGGACACCAAATGCCGCGATGGGCAAAGACAGTGTACTGACTATCAGCCGGGTCGCTAGACCGCGCCTTGTAATTGCCGGCAGACGCCGGCGCTTCTTCTACTTTACCGGAACAGAAACAATTTTTACCAGACTAATCTGGACGATTCGGCTGACATAATAGTAACAATGTTTATCAGTGATCGGTACGTGCCGCTGCAATTTTTTTCCGGCCGATCATCGAGGCCGCGGCATCATGCAAAGTTTTTCCAGTGGGCGGGCTCGCCGTCGCCACATCTCATTGCAGGACCGGCAAGCGATTTGTTAAGGTCGCGCAAACGACAACTATCCGATCGGAACCACTTCATGCCTGAGACCCTGCACGGACTGTTCACCCGCGTCGCGACCGATATCGAGTCACGGGTCCGCGGTCAGCATGAAGTCATCAACCGATTGCTCATGGCCGTGCTGGCTGATGGACATGTCTTGCTCGAGGGACCGCCCGGCGTTGCCAAGACTCGCACCGCACTGCTGCTGGCCCATGCGTTTCACGGCAGCTTCGCGCGAGTTCAGTTCACGCCCGATCTGTTGCCGGCCGACCTGACCGGCACCAATGTCTATGATCCGGCCGAGCATCGTTTTCACTTTCACCGGGGTCCGTTGTTCCATGATTTCATTCTGGCCGATGAGATCAATCGCGCACCCGCGAAGGTGCAGGCGGCGTTGCTGGAGGCAATGGCCGAACGACAGATCACCGCGGGCGGGACGACCCATTCACTGGACGAATCGTTTTTCGTCATCGCCACCCAGAATCCCTTTGAGGAAGAAGGCACCTATGAGTTGCCAGTGGCCCAGCTCGATCGCTTCGCGCTTTGCATCCGGATCGGTTATCCGCCTGCGCAGGCCGAGGCCGAGGTGCTCGATCTGGTATTCGCCGAGCGACGTGATGGCAACCCCTATCATCCGCCAATGGGCGAACTGACGCGGATCAGCCGTGCCGATCTGCGTGCGGCCCGCCGCGAGGTGCTCGATGTGCACCGATCCGACCCGGTGCGCGACTACATCGTCAGACTGGTCGCAGCGACGCGTGACACGACCGCCAGACAAGGCGCCATTGCGCACGCGGTGAGCCCCCGGGGGACTCTCGCATTGGCCCATCTGGCCAGCGCCCGAGCCTGGTTGAATGGTCGCGATCATGTACTGCCCGACGATGTCCAGGCCTTGTGCCGGGATGTGCTTGCCCACCGGATCGGTCTGAGCGACCGGGCCATCATGGCGCGCACCGACCCGGATACGATCATCGCCGACATCGTGTCGCGCGTGCCGGTCAGTTGAGCAATGCCCGCACCTGAACCCATCTCGACCGCGCACCCGGCCCGGCTCTCGCTCGATGATCTGCTCGCCATGCGCATGCGCGGCGACCTGCTGGTCGGTCGCGGTCAGGGTACGGTGCTGAACGAGGGCCGGCACCGCAGCCGTCGTCATGGCAGCGGCGCCGAACTGGACAGCGTGGGCGCCTGGCAAGAGGGCGACGACCCGCGCCATATCGATTGGCATGCAACGGCACGCAGCGGATCGCCCCAGGTCAGACGGCATTTCATGCAGACCCAGCGAACAGTGCTGATCGTCGTGGATCTGCGCGATCACATGATATTCGGCATGCATGGCGGGCCCCTCGCCCGCACGGCCTGTCTTGCTGCTGCGGCCATTTCAGGGCAACTGGCGAGAGCCCAGACACCGTTTGTGATCCTGGCCGTCGACAGCCAGCCAGCCGATGCGGCGCACGCCGCCCGGCAGGTCATGCGCGCCAGCCGTGGCTTTCGCGGCCGGGTGCAGTGTCTCGCGCGCTTGGCCGAGCACTATGCCCATGTGCTCGAAACGGCCGGTAAAACGACGCCTCAGGCGCTGCCGACGCTGGCGCAACGGATCGCCAGCCTGCTGGCCGACTGGCGTCGCCGCGGCGATGTGATGATCATCAGCGATTTCAGCCGTCCCGGCGAGGATCTGGCCGATGTGATCGGACTCAGACCAAGCGGTTCGGTGCTCGGAGTGAGCATCGAGGATGACCATGTGCGAGACCGGATCGGGCCGGGCTGGTATCCGATGTTTGCCGGGCCGGGGACACCGCTCGAGAACATGTCCCTGAGCGCACTGACGCCGCGCGAGGCCGACGATCGCGTCATGCTCTGGCATGACCAACTGGCCACCCGCCTGCATGATGCCGGCATTTCGCGCCTGTTCCGCTGCGATGGGCGTGATCTGGCCGACGGGCGGCTGCGATGACGGCAGCCGAGGCCCTTGCAGCGCTGCGCGACATTCATGTCCCACCCTCCGGCAACAGCGCAGCGCTGGAATCCCTGAACCTGTTGCCGCTGATGTTGCTCGCCGCCCTGCCCATCCTGTTCTGGTGGATGATCCGGCGTCGGCGCAATGCCTGGCGACGACAGGCATTGCGCCGACTCGATTCGATCGTCAAGGCTGCCCGCAACGGTCGGATCACCGAGGCCTGGCAACAGCTTGCCTTGGTCACCCGACAACTCGCGCTGCATCTGGATCCCTCGACCGACACGGCCTCCTTGACCGGCGAGGCCTGGCTGGCGAGACTGGATCACTTGTTCGCCACCCGCTGCTTCGCGCAAGGCAGTGGTCGGGCATTGATCGCCCGCCCCTATCGGCGCACACCCGATCGGCAAGACGACAGTCAAATCAACGACATCATGGCAACCGCGGGCACCCTTCGCGAAGCGCTGGGTCATCTGAACCCGCCGACATGATCGATTTCCTTCATCCGCTGGCGCTTGTGCTGCTGCCCCTGCCCTGGATCTTCTGGCGCTTCCTGCCTGCGGCGCGTCGGCGCACCGGATTGATCATCCCGGATAGACTGGCCGAATTGCTGCGCGTGCTGCGCGGACCGTCGGGCTGGCCGGCAACCGCGCCGATGCAGATGCTGGCGGGTCTGATCGGCTGGGTGGCACTGGTACTTGCGCTGGCGGCGCCGCTGACCGGACGCACGCCCCTGCCCGATGCCACCGGCCGCGATCTGATGATCACGCTCGATCTGTCGATCAGCATGCTCGCCGACGACATGGAGCTCGACGGCTCCATGGTGTCGCGCATCACGGCAGTCAAGGCACTCGCCGGCGCCTTCATACGCCGTCGCGACGGTGACCGGGTCGGCTTGATCGCGTTCGCCGATCAACCGTTTCTGATCGCCCCGCCCACCTACGATGTTGCCGAAGTGGATGCGTATCTCGATGAAATCGATGTCGGACTGCCGGGCCGCAAGACGGCGGTGGGCGATGCAATCGGCATGGCCGTGTTGCAGTTGCGCAAGCAACCTGCCTCATCCCGTGTCATCCTGCTGCTCACCGATGGATCGAGCAATAGTGGATCCATCGATCCGACCGAGGCGGCCAGAATTGCGAACGAACATGGCATTCGTATCCACACCATCGGCTTCGGCGTACCCGAGGGCGAATCCGGCGCCAAGGATGAGGCGCAACTGGCCAGTCTGGCAAGCAGTACCGGCGGACGCTACTTCCCCGCTCGCTCGTCGTCAGCCTTGCAGGAGGTCTATCGCGAGTTGGACCGGATCGAGCCGGTCACCAGCCATGAGGCGCCGCGCTATGCGCAGCGCGACTGGAACCGCGAACTGTTGATGCTCGCCCTGGCGATGCTCGTGGCATCGCTGCTGATCGAATGGCAGTCACGTAAAACGACGATAACTGACTCAGCATGACGATAGGCCCCCTGCACATCCAGCAGGCGATCTGGCTGATCGTCCCGGTGCTCGCGCTGCCTCTGCTCTGGTGGCGACCGCTGCATCGGGATCTGCCCGGCGCCTGGGCCCGCAGCATCGAGCCCGCTCTGCAGCCACTGCTCGCCCGCTGGCTGCCCAAAGTCGGCCGCGATCGGCGCGCGCTGCTCCAGATCGCCCTGTTTACACTGCTCGGCCTGGCACTGGCCGGCCTGGGAATGGGCTCGACCCTGGTCAGACCCGAGCGGGCATTACACGGCCGGATGCTGGTGATCGACGCAGGCCAGGCCGACTCGGTCGAGTCGATCGCATTTGTCGCCCGACGCCTGATCACCGAATCACCCGGCGTGCCCACCGGCGTCATCGTGCTGGCCGGTGATGCCTATGACGTGGTGCCGCTCACGGCCGACCCGGCCCAACTCGACCGCTACCTCAGGGTACTCAATCCGGGCATGATGCCCATGCCGGGCCGTCGACTCGATCTGGGTGTCAGCCGGGCAATGGCGGCGCTGGAACGTTCCCGAATTCCAGCTGGCCAGATCGTCGTCGTCACCGCCGGCGCGGCTCCGGACAATCTGCCTACGCTGCCCTCGCTGGCCAAGCGGCTGTGGATTCTCACCACCGACGATCCCGATCCCTCCTGGCGGCCGTGGGCCGACCATCTGGATGCACGCGTGATCGACGCTGATCAGACCCCGTCGCTCAATGAGGCGATCGATAGCGCCCTGGAACAGGCGCTGGTCGATGCAACGCCAGTCTCCCAGCGACTCGGCCTCACGCCCTGGCTCGTTGCCCTTTCCCTGCCGCTGTGGCTGTTGCTATTCTTTCGACGCGAGGGCGCATGACGCCCTCCAGGGTCGATGGCCGGCGCGCCATCCGCCTGGTCGCCCGACTCGGCCTGATCGTCGTGATCGGCGCACTGTTGCTGGGTGCCAGTCGGCTCTGGTCATCTGCCGGCCAGACGCTCACCCGCGAATCGATTGCCCATTCGCTGATGGCTCAGGGGCGCCCGCTGGATGCCGCGCAGTTGTTCGACACGCCATTGATGCGCGGTATCGCCTACCACCGGGCGCGTCGCTTCGAACGGGCGGCAGAGGCGTTTCAACAGAGTGATGACATTCGCGCGCAATACAACCGGGGCGTGTCGCTGGCCCACCTCGATCGCATCGAGGACGCGATCGCAGCCTTCAATTCGGTGCTGGCCATCGATCCCGGTCATGTCGATGCGCAACATAATCTGGCGGTGCTTCGGCAGATCGACCGGACCCGTCCACAGGAAGAACAGGGAGAATCATCGCCCGATGACCAGGGGGCGGTGCGGCAGAGACAGACCGGTGGCGACGAATCTCAGATGCGATCATCCACCGATCCGATCGAACCGGATGATCAGGATGCCGGCAAGCCCGAGGAAAAACCGCCGGCCCAGACCGATGACGCGGACAATACGGCAAGCCTGGGCGGGACAAGCCAGTCCGAACCGGGCGAACGACCGCGCATCGACCAACAAGGCGGCGAGCGCAGCGATTCACCGTCCCGGGCCGACTCGGCGCAGGATGAGCAGTCGAGCGAGCTGGATGGCATGGCCCGGACCGGCGAACAAGGGGAATCGGAATCCACCATGGCCGACACGATCAGACTGCGTCATCTGGTCGACGATCCGGCCGTCGTGTTGCGCGCACGGCTCAAGGCCACGGCCGAGGCACGCGCTGCCAGGATCAACCCATGATGATGTCGACCCGGTCACGAGCAACGGCCTGGATCGCCATCATCGCCCTGACGATGTTGGGCGCGATGGTGCCGCTGCCTGGCTTTTCCCAGACCCGGCTGCCGACCTTTCCCGAATTGTTTGTCTATGTCGACACCAGCCAGACTCATGTGCAGCAACAGGTCGTGCAGCGCATCCGGCTTCAGTCACCGGATCCATTTGATGCGCTGACGGTCCAATTGGGGATCATCGCTGATGCCGAGGTCATCGAACTGCAAAGGCCATCTGCGCGCCGCTTCGAGGCCTGGGGCACACGCGGGTATGTCTGGGAATCGACGCGGGCGATCTTTCCCGAGAAAAGCGGTGAATTGATGCTGCCGGCCATCTCGGCAAAGGGTCGGATCCTGCGCTCGGACGGCTCCAGAACAGATTTTGATCTGACTGAACCCGCGCACATCCTGCGCGTCGCTCCCCGTGAGACCTCGATGCGCGACGATCCCTGGCTGGTGGCCAAAGCGGTCGAGATGTCCGAACGCTGGTCGCCGGAGCCCACCCTGCTCAAAACCGGCGACATCGCTCGTCGCACGATCGAGGTGACGGTCAACGGCGTCAATGCCGAGCGAATCCCCGATCTTGTCATGCCGGTGAGCAGTGGCATCAGTGTGCTGCCGGGCGACGTCAGCCGCGATACCCGGATGGGCGAACAGGGTCTGATCGGACGGATGATCCAGCATTTTGATGTGCGTATCGAGACCGACTCGGTCACCGACATCAGTCCGGTCCAGCTTGCGTGGTGGGACGCCGCTGCCGATCGGGTGCGCCGCGCCTCGGTCCGTGCCTGGCGAATCGAGCCTCTGGTATCCGATGCGCTGGCGCTGGCCGAACGACTGATCAACGACGCAGCGATCGAACGGACCCGCGCGCGGCGCAATCTGGCATTGCTGGCACTGGCCACGATCGGCGGCATCGCGCTGATCCTGATGGTATCGCTGCGCCGTGGCGGACCGGGCAGCCGCTTGCACGCACTTGGTGCCCGCAGCGCCGACCTGCTGTTCGGGCCCCGGGTCGATCTACCCGCGATCGATCGGGAAATCCGACTGCCCGGCGACGATCAACGACGGTAAATCACTGAAGGATCGGCGCCGATCTCAGGCGTCATCATGCACGACCGGCCTGCCATGTTTGACCACCATGCGATGATGGCGACGATCGGCAATGCGCTCGATATCCGTCAGTGGGTCGCCATCGACAATGAGGAAGTCGGCGCGCGCGCCCTCCTCGATGCGTCCTTCATCACCCAGTCGCATCAGATTGGCCGCGTTGAACGTACTGGCCACAATGGCCTGCCCCGGACTCATGCCGACCTCGACCATCAGACGCAACTCCTGCGCATTCTCGCCATGACGATTGAACGGCGTTCCGGCATCGGTGCCCATCGCGATCAGACCACCTGCCTTGGCGAAGGCCCGGATTGACTGACGATGCACATCGTAGACAGCCTTGGCTTTCTGCAAGGCCCAGGTCGGGATTCCGGCCTCGGGGTTGTTGACGATATTGCCCACCGCCGCCAGCGTGGGGACCAGATAGGTGCCGCGCTCGATCATCTCGCCGATGCAGGTCTCGTCCAGATAGATGCCGTGTTCGATTGAGGTGATGCCGGCGCGCGTGGCGTTCAGGATGCCTTCGGTACCTTGTGCGTGACTGGCGGTGGTCCGGCGAAACCGCACGGCTTCGGCAACACCGGCATTGAGTTCGGCCGGACTGTAATGGGCATCCTGCGGATCGACACCACGAGTCATGACACCACCGGTGGCCATGATCTTGACGAAGTCGCTGCCTGCATGCACCTGTTCGCGCACAGCGCGCACCACATCGTCCACGCCATCGGCCACGCGACCGAACCGGTTGCCGTGGCCACCGGTCATGCAAACCATGCGCCCGGCGGCGCGGATGGTCGGCCCCTGGAAACAACGCCGGTTGCAGGCATCGCGCACGGCGAACTCAAGATAGTCCTTGCCACCGCAATCGCGCACGGCCGTGACGCCGCCGCGCAGTGAGTCCTGAGCGTGTTCGAGCGCACGCAGAACGATCTCGCCCGGACCCAGGTCTTCGAGCGCCTGACCCGGGTTGGCATCCCCCGCATACAGCAGATGCACATGACAGTCGATCAGTCCGGGCAACAGGGTTGCATTGGAGGTGTCGACGATCGCCCCGCCAAATCCCTTGAACTCGGCCAGCGGGGCAACCCGCCGGATGCGACCGTCCACCACCAGCACGCCATGACCGGCCAAGCGTTCGCCGGCAACCGTGATGATGGCGCCGCCACGGTACAAGATATCCGTCGAGGCTTCTGGCATGTGTCTGTCTCCCTGGTTTGGCGGTTTGGTCCGCCAGATCATAGCGGGGAACACGCTGTCCTGGAACCCGGACCCGGCAAGCCCCGGGCGGCCGGTCATGCCGCCCGGGGCTTGTGGTTGCGTATGATCGCCCCTTGATCAACCGAGTCGGAGTAGGAATGCCGATCACTCGACACCCCCTCCACAGATCCGTGCGAGCGGGATTACCGCACACGGCTCCTGCCTCGGGTCGTGACGCTCAGACGCTGGTTGGGGTAAGGGTGACAGATGCGAGGAGAAGGTAGCCAGTGATGGATCAGCCGGTACATTCGACGCCACGTCACGAAGCCCGTTTGGCTGCGGCGGCACATCGTGCGGTGCCAAAGCCGGGCGACCTGATGACGGAATGTTCTCAGGCGGGCCCCGTTCATCGGCACGCCGTAGTAGCGCGTGTGCCCGATGACCACGGCGCGCAGGTAACGGCCCTGCTCGCCGATGGGCACGTGCATGCGTCGTCTGAGTTCGACCTTGAGCGCTGCGAGCTTGCCCCGCAGTCGTTTCGCACTGGTGAGCCGCAGCACGATGAACTTCCCCTGTCGCGTCTTGCCGCAGCAATGCGTGAAGCCAAGGAAGTCGAACGTTTGCGGCTTGCCCTTTCCTCGACGCGCGATGTTGCCTCGGGCAAATGGCCCGAACTCGATCAGTCGCGTCTTCTCGGGGTGCAGCTTCAGCCCGAACTCCTGCAGCCGTGCCTTCACGTCGCGCGCAAAGCGCTCGGCGTCGTCACGGAACCGGAAGCCGGCAACCCAATCATCGGCGTAACGCACGACGATCACGTCACCTCGGGCATGGCGAGCCCGCCACTGTTTCACCCACTGATCGAACACGTAGTGCAGGTAGATGTTGGCCAGCAGCGGACTGATGCTGCCGCCTTGCACCGTTCCCAACTCACTGTGCTCGAGCCGTCCCTCTTGCAGCACGCCCGCGTGCAGCCACTTCTTGATCAGCCGCACCACGCGCGCATCGGCAACCCGGTGCTCGATGAACCGTATCAGCCAGTCGTGATCGATCGTGTCGAAGAACTTGCTGATGTCCGCATCGAGAATCCAGTTCACATATCTGCTGCCCATCCCCACCACCACGGCATCGAGCGCATCGTGTGCGCTTTTGCCGGGCCGAAAGCCGTAGCTGAACCCGATGAAGTCCTGCTCGTAGATCGCGTTGAGCACATCGACCGTGGCGCGTTGGACCAGTTTGTCCTCCAGCGCCGGCACGCCCAGCGGGCGTTGGCTCCCGTCGGGCTTGTCGATGTACACACGCCGCACAGGCTGGGGCCGGTAGCCCCCTCGGGCGAGCCGATCGGACAGATCCACAAGCCTTGCTTCCAGATCGAGCCCGTACGACTGCCACGTCTGGCCGTCCACGCCGGGCGCCGCATCGCGCCTGAGCGCGTGATATGCCGCGCGCAGTCGGTCGGTTTGGTAGATGTGGTGCATCAGCGAGGTGAACTTCGCATCGCGTCTGCCTTTTGCCGTCTGACGTATGCCGTTGAGCGCCGTTCCCATGTCATAGACCCGCATCGATCTGCGGGACATGCGCGCTGCAACCGCATTGCCCTTGGCCTGCCGCCTTCCCTCCACCGCCTCCGCCGCCGCGGGAACTTCCCCCGCCGCTTTGTTCGGCAGTTTCTGCGGTACTACGCAGCAGTCCGACTTCCCGCCCCGATTGCTCATCGTCGTGCGCCCACAGGCTTCACGATGCGCTCTGCGCACTTGCCCGCCTCCCGGCGGAGCGCAGAAGGTGACGGGATCTCCCGGTTCCCGAACAAGGTGCATCCGTGCGTGCACGGGGTCTCTGACCGCGCGGGGTCCAGCGCTGCCTCGCCTATGCGGCAGCGCCAGTGTGGCCTTCGGCATGTCTCCACGGCCTCGGCACCCCGGACCACCCACGCCTTGCGGCATGGGGCATATATTTCGCGGCTCAATACCCGGCCCACACGTACCCCTGTCAACGCTTCGCCTACACCCTCACGGATGCACTCGCATGACTCGGGGCCGTCGTGGCTGGCTAAACCTTCAACGTATGAAACTTCCATTCACAACACCTTGCCGGTTTTGACCGGCGCACGGAGACATTCATGAATCCATCAGGAAAAAAAGCCATCGTGTTCGGCGGCACCTCAGGCATCGGCCTGGCTACTGCCCGTCAACTGGCCGCACTGGGCGCCACCGTCGTCGCGGTGAGCCGCCGACCGGACCGCGCAGGTCAGCCTGCCCAGGGTATCAGTCTGCGTCAATGCGATGTACGCGACCGGGACGCTCTGCAGGCCTTGTTCAAGGCGTGCGCACCCTTCGATATTCTGGTCAGCGCAGCCACAGGTGGCGATCGGGCGCTTGGCCCGTTTCTGTCCATGGACATGGATGGCTACCGAGCCTCGTTCGACAAGCTCTGGGGCTATGCCAACGTCGTGCGCTATGGTGCCGCTCATCTGGCGACCGACGGCACGATCGTGCTCGTCAGTGGTGCACCGGCGCGCAAGACCAAACCCGGACAAGTCGCACTCGGTTCGGTGGGTGGCGCGGTGGAGGCGCTGGTCAGGGCCGTTGCGCCAGAACTGGCGCCGCGCCGCATCAATGTCGTGTCGCCCGGCACCATCGACACGCCAATGGTGCCCGCGCAGGGCGATGAGCGCGCCGCACTCTACGCAAAAATGGTGGCCGACAATCTGATCAAACGTGCCGGCACGCCAGACGAGGTGGCACAAGCGGTGCTGTTCTGCATCCAGAATGATTTTGTCACGGGCACCACGGTCGATGTCGATGGCGGCTGGTTGTTGAGCTGAGGCGGGTACCCGCCATGGCGTTGCCCTGACCGCGACGACCTGTCCTCACGATCTATCGACCGTTCAGCGTTGAACGACCGCAGGTGCGTCAAGTTGAGCACTTACACACCGATACGCATGGGGAGAGCCTGCCCGGGCCATGGCTTCGGTTGGCTCATCCGACTGGATGATTCCGGTTTTTTCCATGCCTTCGCTGTTCGAGCCCGGATCGTCAGCGCCAACCGTCTAAGCCAAGGACAACGCACATGGCCTCGCTCATATCCAACCTGACCACTGCGCAGATTGCAGGACTTTCTACTGTATCGATCGCCGGTCTCGGCACGGCAGACTGGGCGGCCTTCACGACCGATCAGATCGCCGCGCTGACCACCGGCCAGATGTCTGCCATCAAGCCCGAGGGCTTGTCGGCCCTGTCCAGTGATCAGATCGCCGCGATCGAGACGGCCGATTTCGCCGCGCTGACGGGCAAGCAGGTGGCCGGTCTCACATCCGCTGCAATCGCCTCTCTGACCACCGATCAGATCGGCGCACTCACTTCCGCGCAGATCGTGGCCCTGAGAAATGAACAACTGGCCGCCCTGAGCACCGATCAGGTGGCCGCGATCGAGACGGCCGATCTGCAGACCATCAGTGTCAGGCAGATGCTCGCATTCGACACAGCAGCGATTGCCGCGCTCACCACGGGTCAGGTCACGGCACTGACCAGCGAACAGATCAACAAGTTGACCACCACCCAGATCGCCGCGATCGAAACTGCCGACATCGTGGCACTGGGTACTACCGGCATCCCCGCCATTTTGGACAAGGCCGTTGCTGCCTTGTCGACCGAACAGGTCGCGGCACTGACCACAGACCAGCTCGGCGTGCTGTCGATCAAACAGGTTACGGCGCTGACCTCGGCGCAGATCGCCAGCCTGAGTACCGATAGCTTGAATGCCTTGTCCACGGAACAATTCGCCGCGCTCAAGGTCGAGCAGCTCGCAGCGCTGACCACCGCCCAGGTGGCCAGCCTGACCACCGATGACCTGGGTGCCCTGACCAACAAGCAGATCATCGGCATGGGGTCGGCGCAGATCGGGGCGTTGACCACCGATCAGGTCATTGCCCTGACCACCGGACAGGTGATCAGTCTGACGTCCGCGCAGATCGATGCACTGTCCACGGATCAGATCGCCGCCTTCGCCACTGAAGATGTGGCGAAAATGACAGGCAGGCAACTGGCGGCATTCGGCACCGAAGACATGGCCGCCCTGACCACCGCTCAGATCGGCGCGATCGGCACCAAGGAAATCGCCGGTCTGACCACGACCCAGCTGGCCGCCATCGAAACCGCCGACATCGCCGCCCTGGGCACGGCACAGATCCGGGCCCTGAAGGGCACGCAGCTCGCAGCCCTGTCCACTGACCAGGTTGCCGCCCTGTCCAGCGATCAGATCGCCGGTCTGGATCCCCGTCAGGTGATCGCGCTGACCAGCACACAGATTGCCGGCATGACCACTGACGATCTTAATGCGATGACGTCGGCGCAGATCTCGGCGTTGACCACAGGCCAGGTGGCCGCACTGACGACCGAACAAGTGGCCAACCTGACCACCGACGATCTCGGTGCCATCACGGCCAAACAGATTCCATCGCTCAGTACTGGCGCCATCGCAGCACTGACCACCGAGCAGGCATCCTTGTTGTCCACCGCCCAGGTGGCCAAGCTGACCACCGCGCAAATCGCGGCCATCGAAACCGCCGACATCGAAGCACTGAGCACCGCCGCCATCGCGGCCCTGCCCATTGGCTCGCTGCAGGCGCTGGGCACGGATCAGCTGGGAGCCCTGGGGTCTGACCAGATCGCCGCGCTCACAGTCAAACAAGTGGCCGGCATGAGCACCGATCAGATCGCCAGCCTGACCACCGATGACCTGAACGCTCTGGGCAGCACGCAGATTGCGGGCCTGACGGCCAACCAGATCGGTGCCCTGACTACCGGTCAGATCAGCAGCATGACAACCGAAGATGTCGCCGCCATCACGCGCAAGCAGATCGTCGCCCTTGGCACAGCCGCCATCGAAGCACTCACGACCGGCCAGGTGGCTGCTCTGTCGACCGAACAGGTGCTGGCCCTCAGCACCACCCAGATCGCCGCGCTCGAAACTGCCGATGTGGCTGCCCTGGGTACCGCTCACATTGCCGGTCTGAGGGTCGAGGCGATCCAGGCCTTGTCGACGGATCAGCTCGATGCGCTCACCACCGATCAGCTGGCTTCACTGACCGTCAAACAATTGACCGGACTATCGTCTGATCAGTTGTCCAGCCTGTCGACCGACGATCTCAATGCCTTGACGAGTACGCAGTTCGCCGCGCTCCTGCCAGAACAGATCGGTACCTTGACCACCGGCCAGGTGGCCGGCCTCACCACCGAAGACCTGACCGCCCTGAGCGCCAAGCAGTTCGCGGGCATGTCTACCGCGGGGCTGGCCGCGCTGACGACGGGCCAGATCGAAGCCCTGACCAGCGCCCAGATCGGCGGACTGGGCAGTGCGCAGATCGATGCGTTCACGACCGATCAGGTGGCGGCTCTGTCGACCGCGAATATCGCTGCGCTGAAGGTCACGCATCTGGCTGCGTTCGGCACCGAGGATATTGCGGCATTGACCACGGGCCAGTTTGCCGCCCTCTCGAGCACCCAGGTCATGGGTCTGAGCACGACCCAGATTGCGGCGATCGAAACGGCGGACATCGTCGCCCTGGAGACCGCCCACATCACGGCACTCACCACGGCCCAGATCGCCTCGCTCACGACCGCACAATTCGCGGCACTGGAGACCGCCGATATCGAAGCCCTGACGCTCAAACAGGTTCAGGCGCTGACCACTGACCAGATCGTCGCGATAACGACCGAGCAGGTCGGTGCGCTTCAGACCGGCGACATTGCCGGGATGTCCATGGATCAGGTGCTGGCCTTCACCACCGACGACATCGGTGCAATGAGCGGCGGCCAGATCGATGCCATGTTGGCTGCCACGCCGATCATGCTCGATCTGGACAGCAATGGCGTGCAGACGGTTGCGCTCGCCGACGGCGTGAGCTTCGACATCAACAATACCGGAACACGCCATGAAGTGGGCTGGGTCGCGCCCGGTGATGGTCTGCTGGTCATGGATCGAAACGGTAACGGCAGCATCGACAACGGCGGTGAACTGTTCGGTGGCGGCACCCTGCTCGACAGCGGACTGCGCGCGGGCAACGGCTATGCCGCGCTGGCCGAACTCGACGGCAATGGCGACGGTGTGCTTGATGCGGCCGATGAAGGTTTCGCCTCGCTGTCGGTCTGGGTGGATGGCAATGGCGATGCGGTCACCGACGCCGGTGAGTTGCTCAGTCTGGACCAGGCTGGAGTGGCGAGTCTCGATCTGAATGCCCAGGCCGGCGCTCAGCTCGACAACGGCAACCGCCTGGCACTCGAGTCGAGCTATACCGACCATCTGGGCCAGCAACATGCGATGGCCGATGTCTGGGTGGTCAAGGGCGATGCGGTGCCCACATCGATGGCCGAGGTACTGGCCGGCCCGACTGGTGATGTGATGTCGGCGGCGGCCGATCCGGAGCGCAGCGACGAAGCCACGGGCGCGGTAGTGAACCAGCCAGGCGCAGCCAGCCCGGCACCCACCGAGCCACAAGCCTGGGACAACCGCCTGTACGCCCAGGACCTGCCAGATACCACGCCGTTGATCTGATCGGCCGCGGCGCGAACGGCGCCCCGCAACCGGACAGGCCCGCATACCCTGCGGGCCTGTTATCTTTTGCAGGGGTGGTGCCCGGCTTGCGGCTACACTCGACACGCAGCGTTCGATGGCAACTGACCCGATCACAGGCATACGGATGTATCCATTGCGATCAACCTGGCTCGCCAGCATTTTGCTGATTGCTTGCCTGCCCGACGCCGCCGCGCAGAACCGGGCCCTGCACCGGCAGATGCTGATCCCTATCGCGGTGACCGGGCCAGTCGACGAACGACTCACCGGCGGCGCCAATCGGGCTGACAATGCGGTGGGCACGTCCAACGCGCGGCATCTCGCACGTGCGCTGCGGGTGAGCTTTCCATTGCGCGGATCCCTGGCGGTCACGGCCACGCCGGTGTGTTTTGCGGACACCATTCTGACCGTGGCCCATGTGATCAAACCCAACGGCGACGCCACCGCCGATCCACGCGGCCTGCAGGTCGCACTCCCGCGTCTGGATCACCCGGGTCGATTCAGCGATGCCATTGCGGTTCGTGACTATCGTCTGGCCCATGGCAGTCGACGGCTGCCCGACAACGGTGCAGCGACGGTCAGCGAAGACTTCATGCTGCTGCAACTGACCCATGACCTGCCCGAATCGATCGAGCCGCTTACCCTCTCGATACCGCCTGCGGATGCCGACAGCCAGGACATTCCGCACTGTGATCGACCCTCGGTGAATGCGGCCTATCATGACGACCTGGGCTGGCGAGACGGATCAGTTGCGCGCGTGCAGCCCGGCCCCCTGAGGGTTCAGGATCCGGGTCGTGTGCCCTTGCTCACGTTTGCCGACGGCATTCGGCCCAGGACCGATGATCCCGAGGCCTTTGGCGATTGGTATCGCGGCCCGTTCATCGGCCTTACCCATCACGACACGGCCAGTTCGGCCTCGGGCAGCGCAATCGTCTGCCCGGACGACGACACCAGTGCGCGCAATGGCGACCGACTGCTCGGCATCGTCGTGGGTGAAGCCCGTGGACGGCCGATGTTGGCCGCCGGACCCGATTCGCAGACCGGCCCGTCGTCGCGCGACCTGATGCGCAATATCGTGAATATCAACCTGCAGGGCATGCTGCAGGCGCTGGCGGCCCTCAAGGCCATGCCGGTCGAGGCGGCGGCCAGGGCTTGTTCACGATCACAGCACAGCGCCGCTGCGGGGGCCCCGCCGCCGCGCTGAACACTCTCTGAGTGGCGGCGCTAGGCCTGCCACTTACCGATGTAGTCGCTGTATCCCTGCCACCATGAGGCCGTACCAAATGCCCCGCCACTCTGGTGGGTGATGCCGATCGGCCAGGTACCCAGCCGCAACTCGCGCAGGCGCGCCGTGCGACAGAAGTCCAGATCATAGAAGTGAAAACGGAATCGTGGATCGAAGCGGCAGTCATGGCGGGCCAGGGTCTCCAGACGTGCGGCCAGCAGCACGCCATCGAGCAGTTCACAGGACTGGGCTATCGGTCCGTAGTCGGTCATCCGACCAAATGAGTGCGCGCCATGCGCGACCCGGCCGCTCAGATTGCTCAATTCGTCCCACCGGAACCGGGTGTCGACGAAGGCCCAGCCGGGTTGTCCGGCGACCCGTCGGCGGTTGCCAGCCACGCCGATCACATCAAACTGGAGCAATCCGTCCAGGATGCGTTGAGCGAACAACACATCATCCAGCCAGACATCATCATGCACGAAGATGACCGCACCGCAGGCCTGCGGCGCGCCGATCACCTGGTTGTAGATTTCGGGCAGGCCCAGGGTGTTCTCATAGGCGATCCATGGCACCAGCCGATCGTCGGCGGCGAATCGGCGCAACGACAGACCCAGTGCAGCCTCACGCCAGAACGCATCGCGGCTGCGACGCGTGGCGCTGACCACGTGAAGTTTCATGCTGAATGTCGCCGCACTAGTGAATCGTCTGCGGAATCAGACGAAACAGATACTGAATCGGCCTCGCATCCTGCTCCGCGAGCGCCGGATCGAAGCCCACTGCCTGAGCATAGGCGCGAACGGCGAGCAGCGCCTGCTGCTGCTGGACCGAATCGACCTGCCGACCCAGACCCACATTCACCTGCCAACCGGTGAGGGCAAACATCTCCAGCATGGTTGTCCGGGTGAACCAGCGGATATGGGTCCGGTCCATCAGCCCACTGTCTTCATAGCGGAAATTACCGGTGGCCAGGCGCCATTGAACACTCCAGTGCTGGGCGTTGGGCAGACAGACCAGCACGCAGCCATCGGCCGGAATCGCCTGGCGAACCCGTCTGAGCAGGCCCCAGGGATCACGCAGATGCTCCAGACAGTCGCCGAAGACCCAGCAGTCGGCGTCGGCCAGTCGCTTGAATTCGGTAGCGCTCATCGATTCGATGTCGGCCGCGATGGCGACGTTGCAATGGGCGCGCGCGACCTCGACATAGTCGGGGTCGATGTCGATACCGGTCACTGTCGTGGCCGGACTGATGGCGCGCACCGCCCGTGCCATCGCGCCGTGCGCACAGCCCACGTCCACCAGGTGCCGGACACCGGCCGGTACAAGGCGCAACAAATCGCTGTTGACGCTGTCATGTGCCGGCGTCTGTCTGATCGGGCCGTTGTTGCCGTTCAGGGGTTGCTCTGGTCTCATCGGTCTGTCCTGTCTGTTGGATGGGTGTCGCGCAGCCAGGCGTCAACACCCGGCCCCAGAGACCAGAGCAAGGCATTGGCCTGCTGCCGGTCATGCAATGCATCAACCTGGGCGACGCGAAGCCCGAAGTGATCGCGCTCGGCGCTCATCACATCGAACAGTGATCGCCTGCCCAGCTTTCGCCACTGCATCAGCGTGGCCTGACGCAGCCGCGCACTATTCTCCAGAATCGCCGCCAGATCAGTCGATTCCCTGGCCAGCGAGCCGGCCTGGGCATGGATTTCGGCAACCCGCGACAAACGCGATTCACTGGTGTCGGCCACCTGCATGCGCGCGGCCTGTGCGCGCCGCGCTGCCGCATCGGTGGCATAGCGGATACCAGCATCAAAGATCGGGATGGTGATATTCAGGCCGATCTGCCAGCCATTGCTGTCGATGACACCGGACGTGCGCGATCCATCGAGCGCGAGATCAACCTGCGGCCTGCCCTGTGCGGCGAGAGCCCGCGCCTGGGCATCGGCCGCATCAGCCTGGGCGATCAATTGACCGACCGCACTGCTCTGGTTGGTGAGGGCCAGGATAGCCTCCAGATCGGGCGTTTCGCCCAGCACGGTGGTCAGCCCCTCGAGCTGCGGCAGATCGGCACCGGTCATCCGTCGCAGGCGTCGTTCGATCTGGTGCTTGGTGCTCAGGCTGCGCTCAAGCGACAACTGTGCCTCCTGAAGCGTCTTGCGCGCCTGATCGAGTTCACTGCGACGCCCCGGATCGGCCTGCACCACCTGCTCCAGCGAATCAACCAGACAGGCCAGGCGCCGCGCATGCTGGCGCGACACCTGCTCATGCTTGAAGTAGCGACTGCGATCCAGCGCCAGACTGACGGTCTGCAGTCCGAGCTGCTCGCGCGTGTCCAGTTGCGCATGCCGGGCAGCCTTGGCCAGTTGCTCACGCCAGCTCACCGTCTGCGCGATCCGCCCGGCGTCGTAGAGTGGCGCGCTGACACTCACGGCCCCCCTGGCGAGCCGTCCGGCGGGCTGTCGAACCCCTTGCAGGGTCTGGTTCGAATAGCCCAGGCCGCCGGTCAATGCCGCCCGTGGCAGCCGACCCGACCGAGCCCCCTCGACATCGATGGCGGCCGCCTCGGCGAGCAGCGTGGCCGCACCCACCGCCTGACTATGGGTCAGCGACTGGCGCACCAGCTCGCGCAACATGGCATGGGCCCGGTCGGTGACCTGCGGCGAATCGGCATGCAGGACCGGCTGGATCCATTCATCCGATTCGATGCAGCCTGCGTGCACCTGTTGCGTTGCAGCGGTGAACATCATGATGGCCAACAACCGGCCCAGCGCAGACCTGATCACCAATGACGGCGTTTCATTGTTCACGAAATGCCTCTCGCGACTTGAGCAGCGGCCGCAGCAGAAAACTCAAAACCGACCGGTCGCTGGTCGACACCTCGACCATGCCGGTCATGCCCGGACGCACCGGCAACGGATCGCCCCGATAACTCAGCGTCGATTCATCGGCCACCACCCTGGCCCGATACCAGGTCTCTGCGCCACCGGCACTGGCGGCAGCGTTGCCATCGCCCAGCGCATCCGGGCTGATGTACTCGACCGTGCCACGCAGACCACCGTAGGTGTTGTACTCATAGGCGGACAGCTTCACCGTGGCCTCCTGACCTTCGCGCACGAAACCGATATCGGCCGGACGGATCCTGGCCTCCACCAGTACCCGCCCGCCCAGTGGCACGATCTCCATGATCGGACTGCCCGGTGCGATCACGCCACCGACAGTGCCCACCCGGATGTTCTTGACCAGGCCACGGACCGGCGACAACAACTGCGTGCGGCGCAAAACGTCGTCGCGCACCACCAGTTGCTCATCGAGCTGGGCCAGTTCGGTCCGCATCCGGGTCAGCTCGCTGCTGGCAGCCTGACGAAACAGGTTGAGCCTGTCCTGGCGCAGCGTGTCCAGTTCATTGACCTGGCGGCGCAGTCGGATCAGTTCGACCTGAGGCATGAGTCCGCTGTCCGACATCTTGCTCGCGATCGCCTCTTCGCGACGCAGCAATTCCAGGCTTTGCGCCGTGGCGTTCAGCGCATCCTGCAACTGGCGCTGGCGCGTGCCATAGGTTTCGGTCTCGCTGCGGATCACCTCGGTTTCGCCAGCCAGTTCGGCCGGAAACACGGGCTTGCCACCCTCCACTTCGGCCTGCAGTCGCGCGATCGCGCCGAGCAAGGCCACTCGTCTGACCCGACCTTCGTTCTGCATCGCCGCCACCCGGGTCGGATCGAGTCTGGCCAGCAACTGTCCCTGTGCCACCTCCATGCCCTCGCGCACATGCATCTCGCGCAAAATGCCGCCCTCCAGGCTGGCAATACTCTGTTCACGCCCATCCGGCACGACCCGTCCCTCGGCGCGCGTGACGACATCGACCCGCGCCACCGCAGCCCAGATCGTCGCGACCATGACCAACAACAGCATCAGGTAGAGCGATCCGTTCACGGCCGGCAAGCTATCGACCAGCTGGGCCGATCGCAGGCTGGAAATCAAGGCCTGTTCGGCACGGGTGGGAGCCGCAGGCGCCTGGCGGCTGCGCCGAGGAATCATGGCCATCTCAGACCACCTGCTCTTCATTGCGTGGCACCGGGCGATCGGCGGGTTCGACACCGGCTCGATTGCCCGACAGCCGCTTCATCACCTGATCCCGCGGACCATCGAGTACCACACGACCCGCGTCGATCATCGTGACGCGTTGGGCGAGCTCGAGCAGCGCCGGGCGATGCGTGACCATGACCAGCGTGCAGTTGCCGGCCGCCTGGCGCAATCGCTGCAGGAACAACTGCTCGGATTGCGCATCCATCGAGCTGGTCGGCTCGTCCATCAGCAGGATCCGTGGACGGGTCAGAAGCGCACGCGCCAATGCCACGAGCTGACGCTGGCCACCCGACAACAGCGAGCCCATCTCGCCCACCGGCATCTCCCAACCCAGCGGATGCGACAGGATCAGCCGATCCAGTCCGGTCAGCGACGCGACCTCGGACAATCGCGCCGCATCGGGCGAGATCCGGCCCATCAACACGTTGTCCTTGAGCGTGCCCTTGAACAGACGAGGCTCCTGCGACACGAAGCCCACCTGAGCGCGGAAATCCGCCGGGTCGAGCTGACGCAGATCCATGCCATCCACCTCGACGATACCGTCCACCGGGCGATACAGCCCGGCCAGCAGACGCAATACGGTCGACTTGCCACTGCCGATGCGGCCCAGAATCACTACTCGCTCGCCGGCGGCATAGTGCAGACTGATCTGCTTCAGAATCATCGGCGCCGGATCCTCTCCAGCAGCCGGATAGTGGAACGACACCTCGCGCAAACCGATCCGACCACTGATCACCGGATTGCTCACATACTCTCGACCGGGCTCGCGCTCCTGCGGCAGACTCATCAAGCGATCCAGCGCCAGCATCGCCGCGCGCGCCCCCTGGTATCGCGATGCGAGCGATACCACGCCGGACAGTGGCGCGATGGCCCTGGCGCCGAACATCACGCAGGCAATCATCGCGCCCGGCGAAAGGCTCTTATCGTCGATCAGATACACGCCCCAGACGAGCGTGATCAGCGTGATGACGGGCTGGGCGACCGACGAAATATTGCTGGTCAGACTGGATACCCGCCGGGCACGGATCGAGGCCTCGGCCGCCGCTGCCGTCGCAGCCTCGAAGCGCTGCAGGAATCGGCCCTGTGCGCCGGTGGCCTTGAGGTCTTCCATGCCTTCCAGCGCCTCGACCATCATCCCCTGAAGATCGGCTTGTTGCGCCAGATTCGCCTGCATCGATAGCCGAAGGCGGCGCTGCATCAGCAGTGCCGTGCCGAACAATGCCGGCACCGCGCCCACCAGTATCCATCCCAGCGGGCCGCCAATGACGAAGGTCATGCCGATGAACAGTACGATGAACGGCAGATCGGTGAAGGCGGCCATCGTTGCCGAGGCGAAAAACTCGCGCACCGTCTCGATCTGCGCCACATGATGCGAATGAGCGCCAGCCGATTCCGGCCGATGCTCCATACGCAGGCCCAGCGTGTGCCGGAACAGAATGCTGCCGATGATCTGATCGCATTTTTTGCCCGCCGAATCGATCAGGTGACTGCGCATCTGACGCGCCGCCAGATCAAATATCACGGCAATCAGCCCGCCGCTGGCCAGTGCCCAGAGCGTGGTGAACGCCTGGTGCGGAATCACCTTGTCGAACACCACCGCGGTGATCAGTCCGGTCACCAGCATCAACACGTTGCTCAACAAGGCAGCCAGCATGGTCGAGCGGTAGTACGGCATGAAGCGGTAAATCGTTCCCCAGAGCCAGTGCCGCTCGAACTCATGGGCCAGCTGCCGGTCGGCTTCGCGTCCGGCCGATCCGATCGCCCGCGGTTCGGGCGATGCCGCAATACACCAGCCCGAATAACGCGGCTCCAGTTCTCCGGCGCCCATGACCCGGGTCACCGGTACCAAGGTCGATGAATCCGCCGGCAGCACGATGTCGTAAAACGTCTGATCGCTGTCCGTGTCGTCCAGTCGCCGGGTCAGGATGCAGGCATCGCCGTCTTCGAGCAGCAACACCACCGGCAGCAGCAGGTCATGGATGTCGGCCAGCGGCCGCTGGACCGTCGCGGCGCGAAACCCTGCCTCGCGCAAGGCCCGCACCGCATGGTCGGGGTACAGGGGATCGGGCAGTCCGATGCCATCGAACAACGAGACCAGTGATCGCTGCTGCCCATGATGGGCGCAGAGCCAGACCAACGAAGCGGCCAGCGGCTGTCCGTTCACATCGCGGCCTGTTGGCGCACCAGCGCCACGAACCCGTCTTCGATGTCGCGCACCAGACCCGGCACATCGAACAGGCGGGATTGCCGGCCCTCGTTGAGCAGATAGCGCCGATACGAGGCGGTTCGTAAGGGGCAACGACCCAGCGTGATGGCCAGTCGCTCGTAGTCGGCGATGGTCTCGGTGATCAGGTCGGGCAGGCCTACATTGCTCAGCAGGCTGCCGGCCATGCGCGAAATATAGGTACGACCCGAGCGGGTGAGGATCGGCAGGCCCATCCAGAGCGCATCACTGGCGGTGGCACCGGCGTTGTAGGGAAAGGTGTCCAGAAACAGATCGGCCAGCCGGAACCGCGCCAGATACTCGGGCGGCGCCACGCGCGGCGCGAAGATCAGCCGGTCCCGCGACAGGCCTTGTCGCTCGGCGGCCAGACACATGTTCTCGCGCGACCAGGGATTATCGGCGAGCAACCACAGCACGCTGCCCGGCACCGCGGCCAGAATCCGCATCCAGCACTCGAAGACCGGCTGCGAAATCTTGTGATTGTTATTGAACGAACAGAATACGAAGGCGTCGTCGGGAAGGCCGTACTGACGTCGCTCGGGTGTTGGCGCCACCGGCCGCTGCCGGTCGCAGACCTGATAACAATGCGGCACGCGCATCGGGCGCTCGGTGCAATAAGGCTCGAGTTCGGCCGGCATCACATACGGGTCGGCAATCATGTAGTCGACCCCTGGCAGGGCCGAGGTGGCTGGCAATCCCAGATAGCCAATCTGCACCGGCGCCGGACGCAGCGCCAGAATCCCCGGACGCGCACCGCTGCTCAAGCCATGCAGATCGACCAGCACATCGATCTGCAATTGCGCGATGCGCTGCGCCGCCTGCCTGTCGTCCAGTGCATGGATACGCACATGATGATCGAGTGCGGCCACCAGCCGCTCGCGCAGCGCCGAGCCATCATCGCGGCTGAAGCAGAAGCCGAACACTTCGACGCGCTGCCGATCGTGAAGCTCGAGCAGTTCAGGAATCAACAGGCCCATCGCATGCATGCAGAAGTCGCCCGACAGATAGCCGATCCGCAGTCGCGTGCCAGGGCGTCGCGCCGGATCGTGCAACGGCGTGTCGGTCAGGCGCGGATACTTGTCATTGACGAAGCGATGAGCGGCCAGCAATTGCAGAGCCGGATCGTCCGATGCACTCAGGGTGGCCAGGGCCGAGGTGCCGAGCAGCAACTGATTGGCCGTGACCTGGCCGACCGGTTGATAAACCGGCCAGCGGCATTGTTTCTGGCGAATGTGCACATAGTGCTGGATCACATCGGGCTGGGTCGGCGACAGGTGCAGACTCTCGACCATGGCCGCTTCGGCTTCATCGAATCGTCGAAGCACCTCGAGCAGACGGGCAATGTTGTTGATCGCATGCAGCCGATGCTGCATGGCCATGGGTACCCGACTACCGGCAGCCGCGACGCCGCGCTCGTGAATCATGCGCCACTGGGCAAGTGCTTCGTCGGGTTCGCCCAGGTGCTCGAGCTGATGGCCCAGATTCAGTCGCGCCTCGACGAAGCCGGGCGCCGCAGCCAGGGCCTGGCGATAGACCTCGGCGGCCTCGCGATGCCGCCGCAGACTGCCCAGCAAGGTGCCGCAATTGAAACAGGCAATGTGTCGATGTGGTGAATCGGTGCCGGCGATCCAGTCCCGATACAGCGCAATCGCCTGCTCGGGCTGACCGGCCGACTGCAGTCGGTCGACCGCGCCCAGCAGCTCGGCGATCGACGGCGCAGCCTCGGGCCGGCCATACGCCTGACTGGCGGTCGAACTGGCGTGGTCACGCCGGCCACTCGGGGGCAAGGCGACTTCGGCCCGGGAGGCAGGTTTCATCGGCAACATCGACGGACGATTGATGTTGTCGATGCTAGGCGTGGGCCCCTGGCCGGGATCGAGGGAACAGCGGGCCGTTTCCGGTCGATTCGAGTCGACCCGCCGCGCGTCGACGGGATGGGTCAGCCATTCACAGGGGCCGGCGTAAGAGTCAGGGCATCGTCGTCCTATTGCAACGCAACATAGGCTCGATGACGAACCGACGGCTGCAGTGAATCCAACTCGGACAGGCATGAATCGGGAATTGACCAGTCAAATCAGCAGTCCGTCCATCCTGGGATATGATCGGTCGACATGAGCGTTATCTGCCGGGGGGGCGGAAACCATTGAATAACGAGCCGCTATTGAGCGTGCGCGAGGTGACAGTCCGCTTTGGCGGCATCGTTGCCCTGGACGCCGTGAGTTTCGACGTGCCCAAGGGTGGCGTCTGTGGATTGATCGGTCCGAACGGTGCCGGCAAGACCACGCTGTTCAACTGCCTGAGCCGCCTCTACCAATATGAATCGGGCGACATTCTGTTCGACGGTCAATCGATATCGGCGACGCCGGTTCACGAGATGGCCGGGCTGGGCATTGGCCGCACGTTTCAGAATCTGGCGATGTTCCGCACGCTCTCGGTCCGCGAGAATGTGATGGTGGGCGGCCATTGTCGAAGCCGCTCTGGCTTTCTGAGCAGTGCATTTGCGCTGCCCGGCGTGCGTGCAGAAGAGTCGATCCTGATTGACAAAGCGAACCGCCTGCTCGCCATGATGGACCTGCAGGCGGTGGCGAACCGGCGGGTGGGCGATCTGCCTTTTGGCCTGCAGAAGCGGGTCGAACTGGCGCGGGCTCTGGCCGCCGAGCCGCGCCTGTTGCTGCTCGATGAGCCCGCGGCCGGTCTGAACCATGAGGAACTGGATGATCTGGCCGGCAATATCCGCAAGGTGCGCGACGAGTTCGGCATCACTGTGCTGCTCGTCGAACATCACATGAGCCTGGTCATGGCCGTGTCCGACCACATCGTCGTGCTGAACTTCGGCGCCAAGATCGCCGAGGGCACGCCGGCGCAAATCCAGGCCGATCCACAAGTGATCGCGGCCTACCTGGGCGCACCCGCCGAGGTGGACGGATGAGCGCCACGAACGCCAGTGGCGCACCGGCCGCACAGGGAGCCCGTCGATGAGCCACCTGCTCGAAGTCAGGGGCCTGCAGGCCTTCTATGGCACCACACAAGCCCTGTTCGGTATCGACTTCACACTGGATGCCGGACGAATCACCACCATCCTGGGTGCGAACGGTGCCGGCAAGACCACCACGCTGCGCTCGATCTGCCAGATGGTGCGCACCGCGGGCGAGATCCTGATCGACGGCCAGTCGGTGACCAGCCGAAGCACCGAACAGATCGTGCAGATGGGCGTGGCCCATGTGCCCGATGGACGGGGCACCTTCACGGCGGTCACGGTCGAAGAGAATCTGCGGCTGGGTGCGTACACGCGGCGCGACAAGGCCAATGTCGCCCGCGACATCGACGCCATGTACGACCGTTTTCCACGACTGGCCGAGCGGCGCCATCAGCAGGCCGGAACCTTGTCGGGCGGGGAGCAGCAGATGCTCGCGATCAGCCGGGCGCTCATGCTCAGGCCGCGCATCCTGTTGCTCGATGAACCCTCATTCGGTCTCGCACCACTGATCGTGCGCGAAATTTTCGCGATCATGCGCCGCATCAATACCGAGGACAAGGTGAGCATGCTGCTGGTCGAACAGAATGCCAATCTGGCCTTGGACATGGCCCATGATGCCTACCTGCTCGAAACCGGACGGGTGGTCCTGTCGGGCTCGAGCGAAAGCATCCGGGCGGACGAATCGATCCGCAAGGCCTATCTGGGGTATTGAGGTCGCCGCGAGGCGACAACGGCGCAAGGACACATCCAAATATGGAAGCATTCACCCAACAGGTTTTTTCCGGGCTCGCGACCGGTGCGATCTATGCATCGATCGCGCTCGCGCTGGTCATGATCTATCAGTCCACGCATCACATCAATTTCGCCCAGGGCGAGATGGCCACCTTCAGCACCTTCATCGCCTGGTCACTCGTGCAGAACGGGGTCAGCTACTGGCTCGCGTTTGCGATCACGATCGCGGTTTCCTTCGCCGGTGGGGTGTTGATCCAGCGGCTGATCCTGCGGCCCGTCGAAAACGCGCCTATCCTGAACAACGTGATCGTGTTCATCGGCCTGCTGGTCATCTTCAATGCGATCTCGGGATGGATCTTCGAACACACGATCAAGGTGTTCGCATCCCCGTTTCCCAAGGATGCCTGGTACGCCACCGAGTACTTCTCGGCGCATGACGTGGGCTCGTTTGTCGTCATGCTCATCGTGGTGGCCGCGGTGTTTGCCTTCTTCCGGTTCACGCCGGTCGGCCTGGCCATGCGCGCCGCCGCGCTGAATCCGGAGTCCGCCCGTCTGGTCGGTATCCGGGTTTCCTGGATGCTGGCCATCGGCTGGGGGCTGGCCGCCGCGATCGGTGCGGTGGCCGGCATGATGATCGCCCCCGTGGTCTTCCTCGATCCCAACATGATGGCGGGCATCCTGCTCTATGGTTTTGCCGGTGCGCTGCTCGGCGGCATCGACAATCCCTGGGGTGCGGCGATTGGCGGCTTCATCGTCGGCGTGGCCGAAAATCTGCTCGGAGCCTATGTGATCGGCACGGAGCTCAAACTGACCGTGGCCCTGGTGCTGATCGTGGGCATTCTCACCGTCAAGCCCAATGGCTTGTTCGGCAAGGTCGTGGTGACCCGCGTATGAACTCCACCCATCCATCGACTGCCGTGCCGGCCCCCAATGACATCGCCAGCCTGGCCGAACAGGCCCGCCGTCGCCATCCGCTGCAATGGCTGCTGTGGCTCGCGCTGCTTGCCGCGCTCTGCGTGTTTCCGTTTCTGGTCAAGAACTATGTGGTGTTCCAGTTCACCCTGGTTTTCGCCTATGCAATCGCCCTGATGGGCCTGAACATCCTCACGGGCTACAACGGCCAGATTTCGCTGGGCCACGGTTCGTTCTACGCGGTGGGTGCCTATACGGCGGCCATCATGATGGATCGCTTCGAAGCGCCCTTCTGGTCGACCCTCCCGGTTGCCGCGCTGGTGACGTTCGCCTTCGGCTTCCTGATGGGCTTTCCCGCCTTGCGACTGGGTGGGCATTACCTGGCGCTGGCGACCTTTGCCCTGGCCGTCGCCACGCCACAGATGCTCAAGTGGAAAGGCATCGAGGAATGGACCGGCGGCGTGCAAGGCATCGTCTTGATCAAGCCCTCGCCACCGATCGAGTTTTCGTTGTTCGGCAGCGATTTCAACGACGATCGATACCTGTATTTCTTCTGCCTGGCAGTGGCGATCGTGATGTTCATCATCGCGTACAACCTGTTGCATGGGCGGGTCGGGCGCGCCCTGATCGCCATTCGTGACCATCCGGTGGCTGCCGCGGCCATGGGCGTGAACCTGCCGATGTTCAAGTCTTTGACCTTCGGCGTGTCGGCGGCCTTCACCGGCATTGCCGGCGCACTGGGCGGTGTCACCGTCGCCTTTGTCGCGCCCGACAGCTTCATCGTATTTCTGTCGATCACCTTCCTGGTGGGGGTCGTGGTGGGCGGTCTCGCCTCGATCCAGGGCGCCATCTATGGCGCTTTGTTCATCCAGTTCGTGCCCAATATTGCCGACTCGATTTCCAAGTCGGCGCCCTGGGCAGTTTATGGCGTATTCCTGATCGGCTTCATGTATCTCATGCCTCAGGGAATCGCCGGCCTGCTGCGCCGGCTGTCCTCCAGATTCATTGGCACGCGTTAATCGACCACCTTACCCACGGAGACACCAGACCATGCGAAAGACCCCCCTCAACACCCTCTCACGCCTGATGATCGGCGCCGCCGTTGTCGCGGTGACGGGCAGTGCCTGGGCCAAGAATGGCCCGGGCGTCACCGACACCGAAATCAAGATCGGCAACATCATGCCGTATTCGGGGCCGGCGTCGGCCTATGGCACGATCGGCAAGGCGGCAGCGGCCTACTTCAAGATGGTCAATGAAGCGGGCGGAATCAACGGGCGCAAGATCAATTTCGTGACCCTCGATGACGGCTATAACCCGGCCAAGACCGTCGAACAGTCGCGCAAGCTCGTCGAACAGGATGAAGTGCTGCTGCTGTTCCAGACCCTGGGCACGCCGACCAATTCGGCCATTCACAAATACATGAATGCCAAGAAGGTGCCGCACCTGTTCCTGGCCACCGGTGCCTCGAAGTGGAATGATCCGAAGAAGTTTCCCTGGACCATGGGCTGGCAGCCGAATTATCCCGATGAAGGCAAGATCTACGCCAAGCATATTCTCGAGAACAACCCGAATGCCAAGATTGCCGTGCTGTTCCAGAACGACGACTATGGCAAGGACTACCTCGAGGGCTTCAAGCACGGGCTGGGCGACAAGGTCTCGCTGATTGTGTCGGAAGTCTCTTATGAAGTGACCGATCCCACCATCGACAGCCAGATGGTGACGATGAAATCGTCGGGCGCCGACACTTTCTTCAACATCACCACGCCCAAGTTCGCCGCCCAGGCCATCAAGAAAGCGGCCGAGATCGGCTGGAAGCCCACCCACTATCTGAACAGCGTGTCGAACTCGGTGGGGTCGGTCATCAAGCCGGCGGGCTTCGACAATGCAACAGGTATCTTTTCTGCGTTCTACCTCAAGGACCCCAACGATCCGCAATGGCAGCAGGACAAGGGTTATCTCGAGTGGGTGGCTTTCATGGACAAGTACTACCCCGAAGGCGACAAGACCAATGTCTTCAATGTGATCGGCTACTCGGCTCCGCAGACCCTGCACAGGCTGCTCGAAGCAGCCGGCAACGATCTGTCCCGCGACAACATCATGAAGCTGGCGGCCAACCTGAATCTGGAGCAGCCCATGCTCCTGCCTGGCATCCGGATCAAGACCGGTCCGAACGACTTTGCGCCGATCGAAGCCGCCCAGCTGGGTCAGTTCAATGGCAAGAGCTGGGAGCTCAAGGGCAAGGTCATCGGCGAATGACATCACTCTGAATAACCGGATCCGGCCAGCCGGATCCGGCACCGATACCCGGCCGGCGCGCCGGGTATTTTTTCGTCCGCCGTGGCCGGCAAGACCGCGCCTGCCGGCTCAACCTCACTCGCTACGTTCACCCTCCAGCCTGAGCATCGCCCCGGCCTCGCCGAGCGAGATCAGGCCCGAGCGGGCATAGATGCCCAGCTTGCCGCGGGTATCGGTGATGTCGAGATTGCGCATGGTGAGCTGACCGATCCGGTCGGCCGGCGTGAACGGTGCATCCTCGACCTTTTCCATGCTCAGGCGCTCGGGCGCGTAGGTCAGATTCGGGCTCTCGGTGTTCAGAATCGAATAATCGTTGCCGCGGCGTAGCTCGAGCGTGACCTCGCCGGTAATCGCGCGGGCCACCCAGCGCTGCGCCGTCTCGCGCAACATGATCGCCTGCGGGTCGAACCACCGCCCCTGATACAAGAGCCTGCCCAGGCGCAGGCCATTGATCCGGTATTGCTCGATAGTGTCCTCGTTGTGGATGCCAGTGACCAGGCGCTCATAGGCGATGAACAGCAAGGCCAGACCCGGTGCCTCATAAATGCCCCGGCTCTTGGCCTCGATGATGCGGTTCTCGATCTGGTCGCTCATGCCCAGACCATGGCGTCCGCCGATCCGGTTGGCCTCCAGAATGAGCTGGACAGGGTCGTCGAAGCTCTGCCCGTTCAATGCGACCGGTTGGCCTTCATCGAATCGCACGGTCACCGTCTCGCGCGCGACGCTGACCTCGTCCTGCCAGAAAGCAACGCCCATGATCGGATTGACGATGCGGATGCTGCTGCCCAGCTCTTCCAGATCCTTGGCCTCATGGGTTGCACCCAGCATGTTGCTGTCGGTGCTGTAGGCCTTTTCGGCGCTCATCTTGTAGCCGAAACCATTGGCCGACATGAAGGCACTCATTTCGGCACGGCCGCCCAGCTCATCAATGAACAACTGGTCCAGCCAGGGCTTGTAGATCTTCAGGGCCGGGTTGGTCAGCAGGCCATAACGGTAGAAGCGCTCGATGTCATTGCCCTTATAGGTGCTGCCATCGCCCCAGATATGAACATCATCCTCTTTCATGGCCGACACCAGCATCGTGCCGGTCACCGCACGGCCGAGCGGGGTCGTATTGAAATAGGTGACACCCGCGGTCGTGATATGGAATGCGCCGCACTGCAGGGCGGCGATGCCTTCGTGGGCGAGCTGGGCGCGGCAGTCGATCAGGCGGGCCTTGGCGGCGCCGTAGGCCAGCGCCTTGCGCGGAATCTCGTCATAGTCGGGCTCGTCGGGCTGCCCCAGGTTGGCGGTGTATGCATAAGGGATCGCACCCTTCTGCTTCATCCAGAGCAGGGCGGCACTGGTGTCCAGCCCGCCCGAAAAGGCGATGCCGACCTTGGTATTGGTCGGGAGAGATTGGAGAATGGTGGCCATGGCAGGAAATCGTTCCACATCGGTTGAGTGGGTGAATTCTGGCATGACCGGCCCGGCAGGCGACGACTGGAAAACAAAACGGCCAGACGGACCACCGGGGTGGTCCGTCTGGCCGGCTTGAATCGCGCCGAAGGGGGCGGGATCGCGTCGGCGATCAGCCCTTCTTCACATAGGCTGAACACCAGCCAGTGGGCGAAATCTCGGTGTCGCCAGGCAGGATGGCGCAGCTACCGGGCGCTTTCCAGTGCAGGCATTTATCGCACTCGTTGCCGTCTTTGGGGCTGTCCTGATACTTGAGCGCGGCGCGCAGCGCGTCATTCTTGGCGGCGGCGGCCTGGCGAGGCATGAACACGACCGGCACGGCGGCGGCGGACAGCATCAGGGTGGACAGGACTTCACGGCGTTTGTTCATCGACATGGAAAAGCTCCAGGAACGGTTTCTTGATATGGATTGGCCAGCCCCCAAGGACTGGCCATTGAATCGAACTCCCGAACCGGCGAATTCGTGCACCTCACTCCCCGGGGGTACGAGTCGATGTTAAACGATTGCGTCCCGGACCCGTTGACCAATTCCGACCAATTCATTGACCGGGCGCAAGCGACGCCGCCAGCACCCGGCTGCGGGCTGCGGGAGCTTACTGAGCACCGCCCTTGAGCTCGGGATTCGCCACCAGCATGGGCGCCCCCAACAGCGGCTTGTTGACCCCATGATGGCAGGTGGCGCAACCCACCTTGGCGATATCGCCCGTCGGACCCTTGCGCTCGGCCGGCAACACATCGGTCAGGGGCAACACATACTCGGTGTTGAGATTACGCGCCATCTGGATTCCGTGCCAGGCCAGGGTGCGCTTGGGCGTGCTCTGCGACCAGTCGGAAAACGCCCGGCTGTTGTGGCAGTAGGTGCAGTTCACTCCCAATGCCTCGGAGAAATACATCATCAGCCCGTAGGTGGTCTCGGTGTCGGCAATCGTCGCATGCGGACCATCCTTGATCGGCAAGGCCGTCTTGCCGCCAACGCGGATGACCTTCGCGCTGCTCAGCAAGTTCGTGCCATTGGGCAGGGATGTTTCGCCGTTCATGGCCGAGGGGTTGTTCTGGAAGTCGCGATCCCCCGCATACTTGGCCAGCTGCGCATTGCCCGGATCGTCGAACCAGGCTTGCGACGGAACCGGTTGGCCCCGGTGGCAGGTATAACAGGTCACGCCAGTGTCCTTGACGTGCGAAGTCCAGTCGTTGTTCACATGCCGGGTCATCTCGAGCATGCGACGCGCCACCTTTTTGGTGTAAAGGCTGTCATCCGCCAGATTATTCGGGGTGTGACAGTAGTTGCACCCTTGCTCGGGCGACACCCAGGCCGTGATGTTGAGCATGAGCCGGGTGAACTGGGCGACGTTCAGATCCTTGAGCACCTGGACATTCTGATAAACCTCCGCGGCCTTCTGACCACCGGGTTCGGCCGGCGGCAGAATGGAGGCCGGAAACACGTTCTCGCCCGCCACCTTGGCCGCGATACGCTGGTTCACGAGCTGCTCCATGGCCACGCCGCGATGGCCGACCTGGGTCGCCTCGTGGGGCGGCCGCTCGCAGGCTGTGAGTGCCGTCAGGCCGCATCCCAGGAGCGCCCAGGCACCGAGTCTGTTGAGAATCTTCATGTCATTTCGCTCCTGTGACGGCGGCCGGATCAGGCAGGATCTGATAGGCATCCGGATACATTGGCGCGATGCCATGCTTGACGCCCCAGAGGAACCAGTTGTCGACAACGGTACCGGTCAGCAGGATGCCGATGCCACCGGTGATGGGGCAGAGTACGGCAAACCACCAGGCCCAGCGGTGGATGGATTCCATCGTGGCATTGAAGCCCATCGTCCAGCGCCAGAACAACGCCCCGCGCTCGGCAGCGGTACCACGATCCAGCGATTGTTCGATCTCACGCTCACCACCGAATCGGCTGACTGCCAGAATCGTGGCGCCATGCATCGCGAACAACAGTGTCGAGCCGTAGAGGAAGGCGATCGACAACATGTGGAAGGGGTTGTAGAACAGATTGCCATAGCGGATCGAGAAGGCAGCGGTCCAGTCCAGGTGCGGAAAGATCCCGAAAGGCACAGCCTCGCTCCAGCTGCCCATCAGCATCGGCCGGATGAAGCCGAGCACCAGATACAGCCAGATCGCTGCGGCAAAGGCCAGTGGCACATGCATGCCCAGGCCCAGTTCGCGGGCCCGACGATACGTACGCACCCACCAGAGCAGGATCGAGGTGGTCAGGAAGAAACCGGCAATGACCCACCAGCCCCCCTGATCCAGAGACGGAATCAGTTTGAAGCCGGCTTCCGGCGGCGGCGGTTCCAGCGCGAGCCATGGCAACAATCGCACGAACTGCACCGGGTCCCAGTTGACCGAGGCCCACATGTTCAGACCGATGATCTCGATGGCGATGAGCCCGAACAGCAGTGAAAACGTGCCGGCCCAGCCCAGATAGATCGGACCGATCTGGGCATCACCCAGACGCCCGATCCACCAATTGGACCAGGGACTGCCCACCCGGTCCAGATTGCCTGCCGGCAAGGCCACGCCGGCATGCAGGGGTGCGCGTACCTGGACGCGCGTAAACAGATTTTGATACTCCATGACTCGTGCCCTCTCTAGGTATCGGTATCGTTGGCGAACTGCTCAGGACCACCAGGGGAGATAAAGCCACCAGCTCCACCAGTCAGGCCAGCTCCTGGTCCAGAAAGGTCCGCTGATCACGATGCAGATCGCACTCCAGATGACGGCTGCCAGCGCCAGGAACAGTCCAAGGCGATGGATGCCCAGCGTGCCGATCGAATACCCGATCACGTCTCTGAAGAACGTGTTCTCATGCTCAGGCGTCTTGACCGTTTCGCCGGCACCCGGGTTCAAGGCCGACAGCACCAGCGCACCATGCAAGGAGAGAGCGAGCGTGGTAGTGAAGAACAGGCTCACCGCGATCATGTGGGCCGGGTTGTAGTGAAAGTGCAGGAACTGATAACCAACGTTCGAGACCCAGTCCAGATGGGAGATGATTCCATATGGAAAGGCATGTCCCCAGGCGCCCAGCAGAACGGGGCGCACGACTTCGAGCGTGAAATAGGCCAGGATGGCGATGCTGTAGGCGAATGGAATGTGCAGCCCGATGCCAAGCTTGCGACAGATTTCCACCTCACGCAGCGCCCAGGATCCGAATGCGCCCAGCGCACACACCGTGATGATCTGCCATAGCCCGCCCTCCTTGAGCGGCGCCAGGGCGAGCCCGTATGAGAGGTCTGGTGGCGCGATGTTGATCTGCCACAGATTCCAGGTTGGGCCCAGCGACGCACCATAGATGATCAGCGCGGTACCGAGAAAGGAAAAGAAGATCGTCGTGACACCGAAGAATCCGACGAAGAACGGCCCGACCCAGAAATCGAACAGGTCGCCGCCCACCAGGGTACCGCCACGAACACGGTACTTTCGTTCAAAACTGAGCATTGCCATATCAATGTCCTCGCGTGCCGATCAATTGACTGATGCGCATGGCGAATTTCTCGCTGATTGCAGTTTTCGACCGGAAGACGCAGGGCGGGCCGAAGCCCAGCCACTGCGCTAACCGGATACCACCTAGACGGTCCGGGTATCCACCACTGACGGCGGCACCACTTGCAGCTCCAAGGCTGCCGCCTTGGGCTTCGCGGCTGGGCCATCGATCCAGTTGAACTTGGCCGTGCTGAGCAGGATGAAATGAATCAGCAATGCCAGACCAAACAGAAACGCTGCCAGTCCGATCAGCACACGACGCGGATCAAACAAAAGCCAGATACGCCACATGAAAATCTCCTAGTTGATGTGAGCGATGAGGGTATATGTGGCCGCACTGACGCCACGAATGAATGACTGCCCCTCGGCACCGGGAAACCAGGATCGCCAGTGAAGTCCGATCACTTGCGCCGCCAGAGCGAAGCCCAGGATGACGAGAAACACAAAAACATAGGTGGCTCGCCACTCAGGGATCGTCACGGTACTGCGCTGGTTCAATTGATCAGGCTCATTGGTAACCATGTTCAATGCCTCCGGGAGGAATTCACTCTATAACCAAGGGCGCCAGAACCAGACCAGAATATGGGCGACCACAGCAACAGCCGTGAAACCCAGGAAACCGGTCATGAAGGTGCTGTGGAACTCCTTGGCTTCATTGCCTGTCAAGCCCGAGAGGGACTTTTCAAGATCTGCCATAAGTCAGACTCCTTTCACTAACGATCTTTCGATCACTTCCGCGCAAACGCTGCGCAGTCCCATGTCCCGGGCTTGCTGCACCCGTGACATTCCGTTCGGCGGACCGAATGGAATTGGTTCTCCAGCCAACGCCTGACGCGTCGACACCGGGACCGACCGGTGAATCCAGTCGGGTCCGTGGTCTGGAGATGGTCGGAGCGGAATACCCGCTCCCCGAATGAACTGTCTGATACCTCATGCGGCCTGCCCCGATCGGGTTGCCTGGCGTGCCGCAATCACCCGGGCCGCCGTCACGGTGGGTTCATTGGCGCGACGGGCATCCCGTTCGGCGCGGTCGCGCAACAACTTGGCCGCCGAGATTCGCACCAGCACGGGCTCGGCGTTCACATACTGCTCAAACACGGCGTGTGCGTCAGGATCCCAGCTCAGCTCGCGCAGCCGTGTCGGCACGGGATCGCCCGCGTCCATGTCGGTGGCCAGCGGCAGGATGTGGAACAGCGCATCGAACAAGGCATTGCAGAATTCCTGCACGAGATACGTTGCCCCCGCATAGCCCATGAAGGGCGTACCGGTATGGCGCCGGACGATCGCCCCGGGAAACGAAGCTGGAATGAAGGTGGCCTTGCGACCGGTTTCCGCCAGGTACATGCGCTCGTTGTAGCTGCCATACAGCACCAGCGGCGTACGCTCGGCGACCAGCGTGCGTACCTGCGCGTTGTCAGTCTTCTGCCCGGGCAGTCGGGCGACCGCAAACTGGCAGGTGATGCCCATTTCTTCTTCGAGAAAATGCCGCACGCCGCGCGTATATGTCTCATTCGCGACGATGCCGAATGATGCAGTGGCGAAGAAGTCCTGCGTGACCGATCGCCAGAGATCCCAGATCGGTTTGATCGTGGTGTGGGTTTCCTGCGCGATGAACGGCTCGGGATCCAGATCCAGCAACTCACCGAGTTTGCGCAGGAATGCCGTGGTGCTGTGCAGCCCGATGGGTGCCTGCAGGTAGGGGCGCTCGAGCGTCTCGGCCAACAGGCGACCGAATTCCCGATACATGACGATATTCACGTCGGCATCAGCGAGTCCGGCAATGTCGTCCAGATGACTGGCCATCGGGAAGGTCATGTTGATGTCGGCACCGATGCCGGTGACCAGCCGTCTGATCTCGGCCAGATCCGAGGCGCTGTTGAAGCATCCGTAGGCTGCCCCAAGGATATTCACCCGCGGCTTGTGCCCCACTGCCCGCTTTTTGGCCGGCCGGATCTTCTTGGGCCCAAACTCGGTCCAGAGCCAGTTCATCGCGCGGTCGGCGGTCTGCCATTGATCTTCGTCGATCGTGCGCGGCAGGAAGCGCCGGATGTTCGTGCCCTCTGGCGTGACGCCACCCCCGATCATCTCGGCAATCGAACCGGTCACCACCACGCAGGGCTGATCGGCATCCAGCGACTGATGTGCGCGGCGCATGGCCCCTTCGGTGCCATGTTGGCCCAATTCCTCTTCGCCCAGGCCGGTCACGACGATCGGCAGTTCATGCGGCGGCAAGGCATCGGTGTAATGCAGCACCGAGGTCACGGGCAGATTCTCGCAGCCCACCGGACCATCGATGATGACCTGCAAGCCCTTGATGGCCGTGAACACATACACGGCTCCCCAGTAGCCACCGGCGCGATCATGATCGAGTACGAGCATCAGGACTGCTCCTCGACAATTGAACCTGGCACGCTGGTGCCGGCGTTGCGACGACCAGGCGAACGGGGGCGATCGACTGGCAATGCGCCTTCGTGCCAGACACCGCTCGCCGGGCCGGTGCCGACGCCGGCGAACATGGCTTCCATCTGCTTGAATCGGGCCCGGTTGCCCATCGCGGCATTGACCACCGCCGCCAGTGAGCCTGCGCCGGCAACCCCCATCAGCGGACGCGCCGAGATCAGATTGGTGAAGTACATCGACGGCGTGCAATGCTCCTTGGCAAACTGCACGACCGGCGTGGTACCGATCGCCAGATCGGGATCGAACTCGCGCACCGCGGCAAGATCGTCTTCGAGCGAGGCTCGGAAGCGGATCCGCGCGCCGTGCGACTCCAACCAGGCCACATCGGTTTCGGACCAGGGTGTCCTGGGACAGGCCGTACCGACGTAGGGCACCTTCGCGCCGCTCTCGATCAACAGTCTGGCCACCAGCAACTCCGATCCCTCGTAGCCGGAAACGGTGATCCGCCCCGCCACGGGATTGTTAGCCAGGGCGCTTCGAATGGCTGGTAACAACGCATCCTTGGCGCTGCGCAGCACCGAGGCGCGTACACCGAAATGACCGGCGATCGCATCCAGCCAGGCTGCTGTCCCTTCGGCACCAACCGGCGCTGAACCGACGATCTGACGGCCGGCAGTCTGGAACTGGCGGATCGAGGCGGTATAAAACGGATGAATCGCTGCGGCGGCTGCGCAATCAAGCGCGCCATACAGCTCGCGCCACTCGCGTGTGGGCACGACCGGACCCGCATCAATCCCCATCGGGGCGAGTAATGCCGCGATGCCCATCGGGTCAGCCGGGAACATCTCGCCCAGCAGGGCCAGCGAGGGCCGGGTACTGGCACCACCGGCCGGTGGCTGCACCGGACCGGCGACGATCTCGCGGCGCGCATACTCGAGCATGGCGCCGGCCAGCACGTCCTTGGCCTCGGCATGAGTTGGTACGCCGAATCCGGGCACATCGATACCGATGATGCGCACACCATTGATGCTGTCGGGCAGCAGGTCGAGGGGCACGCCGGAGGCGGTCGGCACACACAGGTTGATGATGACTACGGCGTCGACCTTTTCAGGGTCGGCCAGGGCGATCACCGATTCGCGGATATCCTCGAACAGCTTGCCGGTGACCAGCGTCTCGGAATCGAAGGGCACATAGCCCACGGTGCGACGGGCGCCGTAGAAATGAGAGGTAAAGGTGAGACCGTAGACACAGCAGGCCGAACCCGACAGGACGGTGGCAGTGCGCCGCATGCGCAGGCCCACCCGAAGTGAACCGAAGGCCGGGCACATGCTCTGGGGCTGATCATGCGGACCGGCCGGATAGTCAGCGTCGTAGCGCGTGAGCAGCGCCTCTTTGCCCGAGGCCAGGGCAGCCTCCCGCAGTGCCGTCTTGCCCGTCGAACAATTCAGGCCTTCGACCGTGCTGGCGATCGCATCGGCGACCGGCTTGACCGGGATGATCGGATGCACGCGAGTGCTGCCCTCACCGGATGCGTCTGCCGCGCCGCTCACGATGTCGGCTGACAGGCCGGGATCGTTCGGCGACTGGCGCGGCGACAAGGCTTTGTCCTCGGTTTGCATGATGGGTGTCAGACCGCGTCGTAGATGACTTCGAGCGATTTGCGCTCGATGATCTTGCCGCCGCACATCTCTTCAGGCGTCGCGGGGACCAGGGTCACATTGCGTCCGACGGTATCGCTGTCGAACAGGTCGAGCAGACCTTCAGGCGTGAGCGGATTCGGTTGTTGCGGCCTCGAGGTGCCGATGTTGTTCGCCAGTTCGGCGAACAGCGGCCCCCATTCGCCATCGAGGCGGCCGACGATTTCGTAGTTCGCACTCTTGCGACGGATATCATCGTTGGCCGGAATGGCGGCCAGAACCGGGATACCGACGCGAGCCGCAAAGGCCTGTGCCTCACCAGTGCCATCGTCTTTGTTGATTACCAGCCCCGCCACGCCCACATTGCCACCGAGCTTGCGGAAGTACTCGACCGCCGAGCACACATTGTTGGCCACGTAGAGCGATTGCAGGTCATTCGATCCGACCACGATCACCTTCTGGCACATATCGCGGGCGATCGGCAGACCGAAGCCACCGCAGACCACGTCGCCCAGGAAATCGAGCAGCACGTAATCGAAGCCCCATTCGTGAAAGCCCAGTTTTTCGAGCAGTTCGAAGCCGTGAATGATGCCGCGCCCGCCGCAACCGCGACCGACCTCCGGGCCACCGAGCTCCATCGCATAGACACCATCGCGCTTGAAGCACACGTCGCCGATGCGCACCGGCTCGCCCGCCTGCTTCTTCTTCGAGGAGGTCTCGATGATGGTCGGACAGGCCCGCCCGCCGAACAGCAGCGACGTGGTGTCGCTCTTGGGGTCGCAGCCGATCAGTAGCACGCGCTTGCCTTGCTGGGCGAGCATGTAGGAGACATTGGCCAGCGTGAAGCTCTTGCCGATACCCCCCTTGCCGTAGATGGCGATGATCTCGGTCTTGCTGGCGACCTGCCCTGTCGCCACCGGATCGGGTTCGATGCTGGCCTCGCGACGCAGGTCGGTGTCGATGCGTTTGAGTACGGATTCATTCATCAGCTGGCTCCGTGATCGCCCTGCGGCAACCAGTCAAGGATCATCTTCAGGCAGGAGTCGTCGGAAAACGCCTGTGCATAGGCCGCTGCCGAATTGGCCACCGGTTGGTGATGAGTGATCAGGCCGTCCAGCGACAGCGAACCGTCGTTGACCATTGCAGCGACGGCCTGCAGATCGGCGGGCAGCCACTCGGCGCAGATGCGCAGCCGCACCTCACGCATGAACGCCGGCGGAAAATCGAATCTGGCGGGCTGATCGTAGAAGCCGGCCAGGGTGATCTGTCCTTGTCGGCCCAATCGGCTGATCAAGGTGTCGAGAATCGAGATGTCGCCACTCGCATCGCAGATACGTTGATAGGCATGACAATCGTCGTCGGCCGGATCGATGACGGCGTAGCCGGCTGCGCCATGTCGGCGCCGCGCATTCTTTTCCCAGACCACCGGCGGCTTGCTGCCCAGTGCAACGATCAGACGCGCGAGCAACTGCCCGAACACGCCGTGACCGACGATCAGTTCAGGATGCGTCTGCGGGCCCTCGGCCAGCACATGGTGGGCTGTGGCTGCCAGGGCCAGCAGTGCGCCCCTGGCACCCAGTTCACGCGACACCGCCACGGCACGCTCTGATGCGGACAGGATTCGCGACGATGCGCCGCCGAACAGGGCAGCGGCGCCTTCGTAGCCCTTGCCACCGGGCACGAACACCCAGTCACCCACCTGATGCGTGGCCGCCGGGCCGGCGTGAATCACGGTCCCGACCGACTCATAGCCAGGCACGAGCGGCCAGCTCAAACCGGGAAACGCCGGCATCCGGCCGGCATACAGCAGGCGCTCGGTACCCGTGCTGATTCCACTATGGGCCACGGCGATCACGATGTCTGCGGCCGCTGGCTCCGCCAGGGACACGCTCTGGAGTCGGACATGTCCGGGCTCCGGAAACTGCACGGTCAGTGCATCCATCGTGCCACCAGCCTCCTCACAGTAGGGTTGGATTCAGATTTCCGGCCGAGCCTGATTCGACCGGATTTCCTTGAATAGTGTCAGGTTACTCTGACTAATCAAAACGTCAAGTTAAATTGACGCATTGTTTCGACTCGGATCGATCGCAGGCACTTTATGGAACGCGCGACCGACATCTGCGAGGTCGTGAAGCTTGCGACAGGTGATCACTCTGACCAGCGCCGGTAGATGTGTGGAATGCCGGCGCGGCGCATCAAAACCGGCCTCGGCCAGCAATTGCGTCATGGCGCTCAGACGTCGTGCCTTACCCGAGCCCATGGCCAACAGGTACATGCCGAAATACGCATCGGCGATGGCCTCACCACCACGTGTACCGGCCATCGGTTCGGCAATCAGCAACACGCCACCAGGCGGCAGCGCGCGATTGACCGCGCGAAGCAGGCGACGCACCGTGTCATCGTCATGATCGTGAACGATGCGAACCAGGCTCACGATGTCGGCACCGGTCGGCAGATCATTCGCTACGAAGCTGCCACCATGCACTTGAATCCGCGCGCTCAGTCCGCGTTCAACCGACCGGGCCCTGGCGATGTCGGCGACCGCAGGCAGATCGAACAGGCTAAGTTGCAACGAGGGATAAGCACGGGCCACTGCCGCGAGAAACGTGCCATCACCACCGCCCACGTCGAGCAGGTGTGACTGTCGCGCGAGCGGATAGGCAGCAATCACCTGGCGCGCAATCAGGTCCTGTGACGCGGCCATCAGGGCTGTGTATCGTTCGATACGATCGGTTGTCAGACCCGCCGGATCTGCACCTTTGGCATAGGGCCAGAAGCCGCTAAGCGATGCACCGTGAGCGTCAGCCGACCGACCGGCGTCGCTGAGCCCTTCACCGCGCAACATGGCCACCGGATCACGCAGATCCTGGTAGAGCAGGCGGTGATGCTGGATCATCGCAATCACACCCGGATTACCGATCAGCGCCGCACCGAGGTCACCCAGGCCGTAGCGCATCGCCGGGTCGTACGCCTCGATTCGCAACAGACGGATGGCCGCCGCTGCTGTCATCAGACGGTCCAGAGCCGCCGCATCGATCGACAGCTCGGCGGCCAGTTCCTCGGCCGACCGAGGCCCTTTCCTGAGCCGGTCGAACAGATCCAGTTCCACGCAGGCGAGCAGAATCTGGCTATAAACAAAGCCCGCGCAAAGATCAAACAACTGATTGGCCCGACGTCTGGCCATCGGCCGGGTCAACGGAAACGCACTGCTCCAGGCCTGGAATCGTGCACTGCCCAGCAGCGCATCGCGCCAGGCAAACCAACGACCTCGCAGCGCTGTCAGCGCGCTTACCCGTGCGACCGGCAGGCGATCCAGGGTCAGCGACCCGGCGCCCGCGGGTCCCGGGTCAGGCGGCAATCGCGAGGACATCGCGCGGGACGAACTGCAAGGCCTGCTCGGTGACCAGACGCTGCAACATGGTTCGTCCCGGGCACTGCGGAATTGATTCGACCGCCTGTTTCACGCAGCGCTGGAAGCGACCGACGGCACCGGCCAGACCCAGCTCCCGGACCGCGCTGGGCCGATCCAGCGCGATATCGCGCCCCACCGGCTTGCCGATCACATCCGGACTGGCCGTAGCATCGAGAATATCGTCGGCAATCTGGAATGCCTCGCCAATGCCATCGCCCAGCGCGCGCCAGAGGCGACCATCACCACCAGCAGCAATAGCCCCGGCCATCGTGGCACCGGCAAACAAGGCGCCGGTCTTCTCGCGTTGATACGTCGCCAGATCCACACTGGATTCGCACTCCCAGGCCTGGCCGGCGACGATACCCGAGGGCATGCCGACGGCACGACTCAACACCATGATCAATGCCGCCAGACGATCGGGCACATGGGCGGCGCGACGCGCCACCGTATCAAAGGCGAGCACGATCAATGCATCACCGGTGAGCACGGCAATGCGTTCGCCAAAGGCCGAATGCACCGAGGGCTTGCCACGCCGCGTCGGTGCGTCATCGAAGCAGGGCAGATCGTCGTGAACCAGCGAGGCGCAGTGCAGCATTTCGATCGCGCAGGCCACCGCATCGGTCGCCACCGGATTCGGATCGCCGCAGGCGGCGGCCACTGCCATGCAGAGCCGGGGACGGACCCGGGCACCTCCCGGAAACACCGCGTAGTGCAAGGCTTCGCTCAGCCGCGCAGGCCCATCGTCGGCGGCTGCCTGGGCCAATGCCCCACTCAGGGCCGCATCTAGTCGTTCGCGCTGATCCATGCCGTCTCCCGGACGTCGATGTAATGTTTGATTAACTCTTTATACTGTCCACTTATATTGACAGCCTAGTGGATGAACATGAATCCGTCAACTCGCATCACCGACGGTGGGCCGATCCCTGCATTCGACCGTGTCGTACCCGATGGCGGCTATCGCTGGTGGTATGTCGACGGGGTCAGCGACGACGGGCGGCACGCGATCGTGCTGATCGCCTTCGTGGGCAGCGTGTTCTCACCCTGGTATGCCGGTGCAAGGGCACGCGGTCGGGCCGAAGCGGCGGCGCATTGCGCCCTGAACGTCGCGATCTATTCCCCCGGCCAGAACCGCTGGGCGATGACTGAGCGCGACGAAGCCGCGATCGAGCGCGAGCCCTGCCGATTCCGCATCGGTCCCAGCACGATCCTGGCCCGGCCGCAGTCGTTGCGCATCGAGATCGACGAGCGCGGTTCGCCCCTGCCCAGAAAAATCATTGGCAGCGTGACGGTGCATGCGGATCACTGGTTCGACCGGGAATACTCGCTGGCTCAGGGCGATCGACATTGGTGGCATCCGCTGGCGCCGGGCGCACGGATCGAGGTCTGCTTCGATCACCCCTCGCTCAGCTGGCAGGGGCGCGCCTACGTTGACAGCAATCATGGCAGTGAGCCGCTGGAACACGGCTTTGCGCATTGGTACTGGCAACGCACCATGGATCACGGGGCGACCCGGGTCGCCTTCGTGACCACACCGAGATCGGGGGCCGGTGCGGAACTCGGGCTGCGCTTTGGCGCCGATGGCTGCGTGAATGCCGAGCAGCTGGCGCCCGAGGTCCGGTTGAGTCCCTCCGGCTGGCGGATCGAACAGCTCGCCCGGGCCGATGCCGACCGGCCCTGCCGCGTGTTGCGGCGGCTGGAAGACACGCCGTTTTACAGCCGCACGGAACTCGGCCTGCACCTGGATGGCCGACCGCTTCAGGCTATTCATGAATCCTTGTCGCTGGATCGTTTCTCACGACCGGTGGTGCAATGGATGCTGCCGTTTCGTGCACCCAGAATGCGCTCGTCCTGGCGCAGGCTTTTGCGCACCGAACGAATCTGAGCGATGCAGAACCAGGCAACCGCACCGAACACCAGACCCAGTTCGATCAGCGCCAGTGTGCCCGAGGCCATGCTCAGAATTGTCCGCGCACGCGGCGATCGGCCCGCTCGAGCCGGGTCAGGACCGCATACACGCAGGCCAGCGCGCGCGGCGAATCCAACGCCCCATCAGCCGACGGCGACGACTTCGACGCGCTGACACCCGCTGAATCGATGACGCCGCGGCGGCCTGCCGGTGCGGCGCCGACCGCATCAACAAGGAATGCAGTCTGGGCGAGCGGTGGCCGCGGATTCACCGGTTGCTGACTGATGGTGGCCAACCCGGCGCGCGCCAGCACGCGCAGTTTGGTCAATGGCGGCACCACCGCGCGACCGCTGAAAGGATCCCCTCCCCGTCGCAGCAGCTCCTGTCCGATCTCGGCATACAACAGGCCGGCTGTGTGCACGCCGAACCGGCAGGCCCGAGGCAGGCCGGCAACGCCGCTCGCACCAAGGCGATAGTGTTGATCGGCAAGCCTGAGCAGACGGGCGATGACGGCGACGAGTGCGGGCGACGATGCGGGCGCGTCACGCCAGCAAAGCGGATCGAGCCCGGCCTGGCGCATCCATTGAGCGGGCAGGTAGAGCCGTCCGCGCTGCGCATCTTCGGCCACGTCACGGGCGATGTTGGTCAGTTGCATGGCCACGCCCAGATTGGCGGCCCGCGCCAGCGTGCTGCGCTCGCGCACGCCCATCAGCACCGCCATCATCACGCCCACGCTGCCCGCAACCCGCGTGGCATACGCCAGCAGATCGTCGATCGATTCATAGTCGCGCCCCTGGGCATCCCAGAGAAACCCATCGAGCAAGGCGAAAGGCAAGGCCCTGGGCAGTTGATGATCGCGCACCAGCCGGGCGAAATCCTCATCGATCCGGGCGGGCTCGGGCCTGCCCTCATAGATGGCGTTCAGGCGTTGCGACAACGTTTCATAGGCGGCATTCGGATCGGCGCTCTCGTCGATCGCATCATCGGCCACTCGGCAGTAGGCGTAGAGGACTGTTGCGGGCTCGGCCACCCATCGCGGCAGCAGGAGCGAGGCCGCGAAAAATGACCGCGAGCCCGTTCTGAGCCGGTCACGGTGCCGTAAGGGGCTGCTTGTCAACATGCCTGATGTCTCCGTCTTGTCCGGCTGTGCCGGTTGTCTGTCCTGCTTCGCCCAACGCCCAAGCCATCAACAGGGAGGCCACCTCGTCGGGTCGCTCTTCATGAACGAGATGACCGCAGCCGGGCAGCACCCGTAGATGATCGGGTGGCACTCTGAGCTGTCTGGCCACCCGTCGACCACGAACTGCAGGGATGGTGCGGTCGTTGGCGCCCAGTATGAAGAATGTTGGCACAGCCAGGCCGGGCAATCGATCGACCAGCGAGCGTAGATCCCAGTTCGCCATCATCGCGAGTGTGCCGCTGACATGAGCGGGGGTGGCGATCACCCGCCGATACAGCGCCAGACCGCGCTCATCCAGCCTGGAACCCGTGCTGTCGACCAGGCGTCGGACGGCACCGGGGTCACTGGCCAGGTGGCTGAACAACCTGGCCACCCAATCGGCCCGGGTCAGCAGGCCGGCAGCCAGCGCCAACACCGGACTGGCTGCGCCGCCCAGAGGCAGCAAGGCCGGGTTGATCGCGATGAATCTGGCTGGCGCGATCAGACCATCCAGCATCATTCGCGCGGCAATCGCTGCGCCCGCCGAATGGCCAACGACGGCCATGGGCCGGATGCGCAGTTCGCCCAGCAGATCAGCCACGGCTTGGGCCATGCCGGGCAGGGACATGGTGGATTCGCGGCGAGCCCTGCTGAAGCCATGACCAGGCAGATCCGGTGCGACCACCGTCAAACGGCCGGACAGTCTTTGCAGCAGATCGCGCCAGCTATGAGTGGATGCGCCGGTGCCATGCAGCAGCAGCATGGCATCACCCTGCCCGCCAATCTGCACATGCCAGTCGACATCCCGGGTCTGGACGAACCGGCTCATCGAACGATTGGGCCAGTCATCGCCATCCACGGACCAGTCAAGCATCTGCCGATTGCTCATTCAGGCCCCCGCACGATGATGTCGTACAGCACGATCGAGCGCGCCTGCATCGGCGTACGGCAGTGCGAGACAGGTGGCGTTCATCGCTTGCGCGACGTCTTTGGCCGATTCACCAGCGCGCAGCGATGTATCGATGACCAGACTCGTGACCGGGCGCAGCGCGATCATGCGCGCCATCCGTAATGAATCGTCGCGTGCCTGCTCGCGAGCCGTGCTGCCATCGAGCGCGACATTCGCGCGCCCATCGGTCAACATGATTAACGAGGGTCGCTGTCCGGCATGCAGGGCCTGATCGATGAGCCGACAGGCCAACACCAGACCCGCCGCCATCGGCGTGCCGCCACCGCCCGGCAGGTGCGACAACTCGCGTCTGGCCCGTGTGAGTGAACGGGTCGGCGCCAGCAGGATTTGCGCCTGGCGGCCACGGAATGAGACCAGTGCCACCGAATCGCGCCGAACATAACAATCGGCCAGCAACAACTCGATCGCCCCCTTCGCCTCGGCCAGCCGTTGCAGCGCAGCCGATCCCGACGCATCGACGACGAAGATGGCCAGGCTGCCCGCACTTTGACGGAACCGGCGAACCCGGAAATCTTCGGGTCGGAACAGGATCGTCGACCGACCGGTACTACAACCGGGCGTTGACGAGGTGCAACGCTGGCGCAGACGCTGCTGCGGGATCGCGGCCCGCAGAGTTTCGAGCAGATGCAGTCGCGCGCCGTTCACAGGGCGTCCACGGACCGCGCCCATCGGCCGACCTCTCACCAGCGACTTTGATTGCGCGCCAAAGCGACCGGGCGCCGCCGGAGTGCTCGCGCGGCGCACCACGCCATTCAGGCTGGCCAGCAGATTCGCCGGTATCGCCGCCAGTGCGGCGGCCACGACGATGTCGGTGGTCTCATCGAGAGACCGTTCGACCGATGGCTCGGCTGTGACCGGCTCGTCGCCATTGGTCGACGCGTCGGCATTGTCGGGCGCATTGTCGGGCGCATTGTCTGCCCGCGCCGGCGTTGGCGCGGATGACGGATCCGTCGTGTCAGGGACATCGGGCGCATCGGCCGCCTGCGCTGATTCAGGCGCTGCGTCCTCGGGGGGCGAGGCAGCCGTCGGATCGCGTGGCGGCTGCGCCGGCACTTGTTCGGCACGCTGCGCATAAACGAGCCCGGCAGCCGTGGCCAGATCATGATCGGCCACTTCACGATAACCGGAAAGGGCCGCCGATGCCCTGGCGACCCGCGCTGCGATCAGGGGCGCGATCATCCCATGAATGCCGAGCCGTTCGGCCGTACGACAAAGTCCATGCAGGTGATTGGCCGGCATCGTGACGGTGGCCAGTCGCGCACGGGATGCCTCGACCGTGTCCGCATCGGGCAGGTCGTGAGCGATGGCCTGCAACGAGATGCCACTCAGATCGACCACCATGCCAAGTTGCGCGCTCAGGGCATTCCAGTGCAAGGGCTCATCGGCCGGCGTGTCGTCACAGGTCAGCACCAGCGCATCGAACGAATCACATCGATCGAAACCGTCGCGCTCGATTCTGATCGAGCGGCTACGTACCGCCTGACCAACCATCGCGGCCATCGCCGGAGACAGTCGTTCAGCCATCGGAATCACCACCAAGCCGGCGCCGGCGCGCGCGAGCAGCCCGGCCGACCATTGCCGATGTCCGCTGGCCAGCGTGGCAATCAGATCGAGTCCACCCAGCAACGCATCCACATCGATGTTGCCAGGCATGCGGACGATACCGACGGGGCCGGCAGTCGCCGGCAGCAGTGACTGCAACAAGCCGATCCACCGATCGCGTACCGGGCCAGGCCCACCGCGCACGACTGCGCCGCGCAGCCCCACGGGATCGATCGCCAGCAACGCCGCCGCCCGGGCCGCCTCGAACCAGCGCGCAGAGCGGCCCGTGGTCACCGCAATACCACCATCGGCCATTGGCCAGGTCCGATGACCCGGGTCTGCGCCACGGCACTATGCCTCATCAAGGCGCACCGAAAACCGATTCGATCGCACGTTCCACACGCACGTCGGCGCGCGTATCGTCGAGCGGATCCTTGCGCAGACGATGACGCAGTGCAATCGCCGCCACGTCACGCAGATGCTTGCGATCGATCCGGGTGGCGCCGGCCAGCGCGGCGCGCGCCCGTGCAGCGCGGATCAGGGTGAGTTCACCACGCAGTCCATCCGTGCCGATGGCCAGACACAATTCGGTGGCCTGACGCATCAAGTCGTCACTCACGACCAGTTTGCCGATCCGCTTGCGCGCCAGCGTGATCTGTCGACGCACCGCCAGATCCTGGGGCGTGAAGCGTTCGACGAAGGCGCGTGGGTCGCGATCGAATTCATCGCGCCTTCGGATGATTTCGATGCGCTCGTCGATGTCGGTGGGCGTGGCCACGTCGACCGCGAGCCCGAACCGGTCGAGCATCTGCGGACGCAATTCACCCTCTTCCGGATTGCCACTGCCCACGATCACGAAGCGCGCCGGATGGCGCACGCTCAAGCCCTCGCGCTCGACCACGTTTTCACCCGACGCCGCCGCGTCGAGCAACAGATCGACCAGATGATCATCGAGCAGGTTGACCTCGTCGATGTAGAGGAACCCGCGATTGGCCCTGGCCAGCAGCCCCGGCTCGAACTCGCGCACCCCTTCGGTCATTGCCCGCTCAATATTGAGGGCGCCGACGATCCGGTCTTCGGTGGCGCCCAGTGGCAGGTCGACCACCGGCACTGGTTTGGACCGTTTGACCGGTGTTGCGCCATCCGCGCAGACCGCACAACCGGCCACACCGGCCTGAGCGCCTGGCGCACAGCCATAGGCACAGCCGTTCACCACGTCGATATCGGGCAGGAGTCCGGCCAGCCCGCGGATGGCGGTGGACTTGCCGGTACCCCGATCACCGAAGATCAACACACCGCCCACGGTGGGATCGGTGGCGGCGATCAACAGCGCCGTCTTCAGCGATTCCTGCCCAACCACGGCACTGAACGGATAAACCCAACGGGTGTGTTGTGCACTCACGGCAATACCTTCTCAACGAATCGTCCGCCCGGCTCGCCGCGACACTCGGTGGTGCGCGCCGACAGGCCGTAGTGCGCGGCCAGTGCCCACACATGGGGCGGCACCATGCTGCGCATCCGGCCCGGCCGTTCGCGGCGCAGGTGAATGATGGTTTCGGCCGCCTTCATCTCGACCCTCGCCCGCGCGAATTCCAGACCGCGCGGTCCCAGGCGCGGCATCAGCCAGGCAACCACCGGACGCAACCAGTCCGGCATGCGTCGCAGCGGCAGGCCGCCCGCCGCCCGCTCGACGTTGGCAATGAATCCGCGCACCGCCCGCGCCCGCTTCCCGGCGCTGCGCAAGGCATCGATGCACAGTTCACCGTCGAGCAACTCAAGCAGCGCTTCGCCGCGACGATTACGCACGATCAGCCATTGATCGCCCTCCCCGGCCATGTACCCCACGGTGATGTCCGCCAGTGAATTCGTATAGTCGACGCAGGTCCGGCAGGTCAGCGGAAAGAAGTCTGCGGGCAGTCCGGCCAGTGGTAGCTGCAGAAACGGAATCAGGCGCTGACTGCCATCTCGAAATCGCAACTCCACATGATAATCGGCCCGGAATTCCAGGTAGGTGATGGTATCGGGATCAGGCACGAGCAGGGCCAGGAACTCATGAAAGCGTTCGGTCGTCGTATTGTCCGAGCATGGCGTGCCGATCACGTAGAGCTGATCGAAACCCAGTTGCGCTTCGAGCACCCTCAGCGCATGAACCTGACAAGGAATGCCGATGATCGCAATGCGCCGATGACCAGCCGCCCGTGCCGGCTCCAGCAAGGCCAACAAGGGGGCGTAGCCCATCTTCATGCCGCGGCAGTCGACGAGATCCTCGACCCGGGTGACCAGCACCGGTTGAGGTCGCCAGCGATCATCGGGGTCAGCCTTGACCGTGAGCACGGCGTCGACTGCGCCGGTTTCGAGCAGGCGCTCGGCGATCCGGGTCGTGATCCCGGTCCATTGCGCACCACTGACCGGCTGCCTCAGGGTGGCCCGCACCATCCGGCGAAACGGTCCGAAGAATCGTTCATCCGCACGGGCCGGATCCCGTTCACGGCCGTGCACCTGACGCTCGAGCGCGGGGTAGTCAGGCTGAATGAACTGGCAGGCACTCGCGCAAAGCGAGGGGTCGGCCATCCGGGACACTCCGCAATCGGTGCACAGATTACGGTAGGGCGGCGCTTGAACGACAGGCGGGATTCTGACCCGGGGTCGCTCCAGCGTGTCAGTGGGATTCGCCACAGGGGGCACTCTGGGCACAGCACCCCTGGTCAGGCTCGCGAGTCGCACGCGCGGCGGGCAGCCAGGAGTCGATGAGGTCGGCAATCGCATCGCGCTGACGATCCGAGCCGCGGAACATCCGAACCGGCCCATGCAGAAACTTGGCGGTCAATGCGGTCGACATCGATTCCAGAACCTGGGCCGGATCGGCGCCGCGTCGCAGTGCCCGCATCGCACGGTCCATTTCCATGCGTCGCAGGTCGTCAGCTCGCTGATGCAATGTCCGGATCGCGGGCACGGCGCGCCGGTCCGCCAGCCACTTCATGTAGTGATCCGTGCGGGCATCGATGATGGCTTCGGCCTGGCTGACCGCGGCACGTCGCATATCCAGTCCGGCCGCCACGATGCGGCCCAGATCATCGATGGTGTAGAGGAAGGCGCCGTCCAGGTGACGCACCTCGGCCTGGACATCGCAAGGCACTGCCAGATCGACCAGCACCATCGGCTTGCGCCGACGCGCGCGGATCGCCTGGCGGATCGTGGCGACATCAATCAACGGCTCCTGACTGCCGGTACAGCAGACCACGACATCGTAGTCGGCGATCCGTTGCGCCAGATCGGCAAGGTCGATGCAATCCGCCTGCAGTTTGGCGGCCAGCGCCTGACCACGCGCCGGCGTGCGATTGGCCACCGCCATGCGCGCCGGTCGACAGGCCGAAAAGTGCGACGCACTCAGTTCGATCATCTCGCCAGCCCCCACGAACAACACCGAGCAGGTCGACAGATCCTCGAAGATTCGCTGAGCGACCCGGACCGCCGCCTTGCCCAGCGACACCGAATCATGGCCCACCCCGGTGCTGCTGCGCACTTCCTTGGCAACCGAGAAACTGTTCTGGAAAAGCTTGTGCAGATAACTGCCCAGCGCACCGGCATCATGGGCCACGCGCGCCGCGCCCTTGATCTGACCGAGAATCTGCGGCTCACCCAGCACCATCGATTCGAGGCCGCTGGCCACCCGGAACAGGTGGCGCACCGACGTGCGATCCTGCGCGAACTGCCAATGTGACTGCAGATCGACCGCGCTCATGCCGAAGCGGCGTTCGAGCCAGCCCAGGGCGCAGCGACCGGCATTGGCCTGGGTTGGGCCGGCCACATAGATTTCCGTGCGATTGCAGGTCGAGACCACGGCGCTCTCGAGCGACAGCGCACGATGCGCCGGTATCGATCGGATGGTTCCGGCCAGGTCATCGACCGCATCACGCAGTGCCTCTCCGTTGAGCGCGAAGCGCTCGCGGACGGTCACCGGGGTGCGGTCATGGCTTAATGTCAGGCTGGCGATCTGCACAATGGGGTTCCCGGCAGGTGGTCGTTTGGCGCAGGATGCCCAAAGGATCGAAGATAGTCAAGTTTAGATGACAGTAAAAATGTCAACCCGACTGGACTGTATTGGACTATCATGGCTCAACGGAGCGCGTATCGAGGTCCACCGCCTGGCTTTCTCAAGCCTGAGCTGACGGTGCCACCAGTGTTTGACCTGTACAATTTCGAGGCTTGAGGGAGTCCAGGCCAAGCGGGTCACCTGCACAGTGGCCGATCGCGTCGTTTCCGGTCGTCAAGGCTGCTGGTCAGGTCAGTTGTATCACCGTCCAATGGAAGCCAATTGATGATGCAAATCCCGAATGAGGGATCGGATCTCACCGAGCTGGGCAAACTTGCCCCCGAGCTGGCGAGTATCTGTGTGTCCATCGCCAGTGACATTGCCCTGGTGGTGGATGCAGACGGCATCATCCGCAAGGTGGCCTGCCGCAACGGGCACACGAATCTGGAGGCCGATGCCTGGATCGGTCAGGCCTGGGCAGAGACCGTCACCGCCGACACCCGCTCCAAGGTCGAACGCCTGCTGCAGGAAGCCGGCGCCAGCGGGCTGTCCCGGCATCGCGAGGTCAATTACCGCAGCCCTGGTGGCGTCGATATCCCGGTCAACTATGCAGCCATCCGGCTGGGCGATTCGCGCACGATCCTGGTGGCCGGGCGCGACCTGAGTTCGGTCTCGTCGATTCAACAGAAATTCGTCGAACGTCAACAGGAACTGGAGCGCGACTACTGGCAGCGTCGCAACCAGGAGAGCCATTACCGGCTGTTGTTCCAGGTGGCCACCGATTCGGTCATGGTCGTCGATGCCCAGAGCTTTCAGATCATCGAAGCGAATCTGGCCAGCGCCGGCTTGTTCGATGTGAGTCTGGACAATCTGGTGGGTCAGGACGTGGCCGATGGCATCATGCAGTTGTATCGTCCCGCTGTTCATGAACTGTTGATCACCGCGCGGGCCTCGGGTCAGCCAGCCGAGATCCGTGTCCCCCTGGCCCGCAAGATCGGCTATATCGCCTTGTCCGCGACGCCGTTTCGCAGCGCGGACGGCATGCAGTTGTTGTTGCGCGCCCGTGCGGCCAACACCGCCTCGTCGGCTGCCGAACCCAATCGACACCTGGTCGAATTCGTCGAGCGCACACCCGATGCGGTCGTGATCTGCAATACCGGCGGACGGGTGATCATGTCGAACCCGGCCTTCGTGAAACTCTGTGCAGCGGGTGGCGATATTGAAGTGAATGCCCAATCCGTGGCCCAGTTGCTGGGCTGCCCTGCTCCGGCGATCGACAACGTCATCGCCCAGGTCCACCAGCATGGCATGGCCGCGGCGGAACTGGTGATTCAACGCGGTTCGCGCAGCATGGTCTTCACACTGACCGGTGCCCTGCTCGATGACACCGACCAGGAAACCATCGGATTCTCCATCCGGGCACGCGACGAACCCGTGATCACCGATCCCTTGCATGGGGCACCGATCACCGAATGGTTGTCCGGCATCGGGGCACAGCTTGGCGAGCGCAGCCTGCCGGGACTGCTCGGCGAGGCCAATGCACTGCTTCGCTCATTTTTCATCGACATCGCCCTGCAACGCACAGCGGGCGACGTGACCAAGGCGTCAGAGCTGCTCGGTGTATCCGAGCACGAAATCAATGAATATCGCGCGGTCGCGCCCTGCAAGGACATTGGCGCCGCCGACCCCGCGTCCGGTGGAGCATTGTCCGGTGACTGACGATCCGCGCTTCGGCCAGGCCAACCTGACGAATTGCGAGCGGGAACTGATCCACTTGCCGGGCTCTATCCAGCCCCATGGCATTCTGGTGGTCATTGCCGAGCCTCAGTTCGTGATCACCCAGGTGTCGCGTAATGTCGAGACCTTGCTGGGCATCGCCGCGGTCGACCTCATCGGCCGGGAGCTTGCGGTATTCGGCCAGTCCATGCTCAGCGGCGTGGCGCAGCTGGCCAGTGCCGGCCCGCTGATCGAACCGATGCCGCTGATTGGAGACTTGGTCTGTAATGGCCGCCAGATTCCGGTCGAAGGCATGGTGCATCGATCGATCAACGGGGATCTGATCGTCGAATTCATGGTCAGGCCGCAGCAGATCAATGCCGCCTACGCGAGCCTGGATGAACCGACCCTGGTGGAATTGCTCACCGAGTCGATCAATCGCTTCAGTCATGCAGCCAATCTGGGTGTCTTGTCCAGTTACGCGGTGAATGTGGTGCGTGAACTCACCGGTTACGACCGGGTGATGATGTATCGCTTCGACCCGGACGGTCACGGCCAGATCATTGGCGAGGCGCGTGAGGCCAGACTCGATTCGCTGATGGGTCATCGCTATCCGGCCACCGACATTCCCCAGCGAGCCCGCGAACTCTATATCCGCAACCGGGTGCGCGTGCTGGTCGACGTTCATTACGAGCCGGTGCCGGTAATTCCCGTGCGCTCATCGCTGACCGGTGGCGAACTGGACATGTCGATGTGTTATCTGCGCAGCATGTCGCCGCTGCATCTGCAGTATCTCAAGAACATGGGCGTGACCGGCACGCTGGTCGTCTCCCTGGTGCGCAATGGTGTGCTCTGGGGGTTGATCGCCGCACACCACTACAGCCCGCGCAATCTGTCGTTTCCGATCCGCGCCGCGGCCGAACTGATCGGCGAGGCGGTTTCCACGCGCATCGCGGCCATTGAAAATTATGCGCATGCGCGGGTGGCGATCCAGGTCCGGCGCCTCGAACAACGACTGATCGAGGCCACTTCCTCCGAAGGCGACTGGCGTCTGGCCCTGTTTCGGAATCCGAGCACGCTGCTGCAACCCCTCGAGGCCACGGGTGCGGCGTTGTGTTATGACGGCAGCTTCCTGACCGCTGGCGAAGTTCCGTCCACTCCTGAGTTGCGTGCGTTGGTCGACTGGATGGAACAACGGCAGATCGGCAATACCTGGAGTTGTGCGTCGATCTCGGCCGAGAACCCGGCCTTTGCATCACTCACACCCCTGGCCAGCGGCGTGCTGGCCACCCGGCTGTCGACCAAACGACCGGAATATCTGATCTGGTTCCGCAAGGAGCAATTGCAGACCGTTACCTGGGCAGGCGATCCGCACAAACCGATGATCAATGATGATCCACTCGAATTGTCGCCGCGCCGTTCGTTCGCCGCCTGGTCCGAGATCGTGCGCGGCACCGCCCTGCCCTGGTCCGGTGCCGAGATCTCGATGGCCAGCGCCATCAGCGACGCCCTGATTGATATCGTCGCGCAGGTGCATGCCGTGCAGATGCTGATCGCTCATCATCAGCTCGCGCAGGTCAGAACGGCGGTCGACACCTCGCGCGAGCCGGTCGTCGTGTTGCGCAATGACGGCTCGGTGCTGTTCTGCAACAACGCCTGCCTGCAACTGGGCGGTGCATCGGAGCAGCCGATGTCGACGCTGGACGATTTTGCGGGCCACTTCGCCGACAGCGAGGCGGCCGGACGCATGCTGCGCACGCTGATCGAGAGCGGCAACCCCTGGCGCGGCGAACTTGAGTACCGGCGCGATGGCGGCGAGGTGGCGCCACTGCAGGTACGCGCCGATGTCGTGCCGGGCCCGCGGGGCTCGACCCTGGGCTTCGTGATCTCGATGATCGACCTGACCGACAACAAGCGTGCGGCGCGCGCACGTGAGCACCTGGAACAGGCCCTGACCGAAGCCGTGCCCCAGAGTTCGGGGCTCGCGCCGAGTGATTCGACCATCTCGCGTCGTTTGACCAGTGCAATCGTGACCAACGCCAGCCTGGCGGCCATGGATATTGCCGATGGTGGTCCGGGTTGGGCGATCGCGCCCGGATTCGAAGAGGTTGAACAATCGACCCAGCGGGCCACCCGGATCCAGGAATGGATCAGCAACGCATTCTCCAGGGCCCGCTGATCACCTGCGACACGGCGGCACCGCCACGCCTTGATCAGCCCCGCCGGCCAGTTCCTCGGCCATGCTTCGATGCAACTCGAACGCCCAAATCGATTCATCGATCACGACATCCTGCTCCTTCACGCTCAGCTCAAGGCCATTCAATGCGCCGCGAAACGCCTCCTTGAGCGCCAGCACCTGATCAGGTCCACCAAAGTCATAGAAAGCCACGCCCGTCGAACCGCCCAGGGACAGACTGCGGGCGATTGACCGGCTCAACGCCTGGCCACCACTCAGATCACCCATGTAGCGCACATAGGCGTGAGCAATGAGCGGGACCGGATCTTCTCGTGCGAATCGATCCAGGCGCTCGGCATAGCGCACAGCGGTGTCGGCCAGGGGCAGGTCCTGCGCCCAGGCCGCGCCGTGCAGACTCTGCAGGTCTGCGGTCAAAGCCTCAGAGCGGAACATCCCGGGCAGGATGAGTGGACCGATCCGTGGATCGGTTCCGGCGCCTATCAGTGCGGACTCGAGTGATTCATAGATGACCTGCAGATTGCGCAGGAACAGACAATAGGCGGGTCGGGATAGTTCGCCGCGGATCATGGCGCGAATCACGCCGGTTTTTTCCACCGCCTGATGCGATGGCCAGGTGGCCCGACGCAAGCGGGTGCCCAGATCGTCGATCACCGATGCCATTACCCGGATCGCTCGGTGCGGCCGCCGCGAAGCGGCATGTCTGGCGGAGCCTCCCGCGTCAGAGGCAGTGAAACTCGCGGGGCAAGGCAACCGGATGAGGACGGCGCAGGCCACGGCCCGCCAGCAGGCGACGGCCAACCGCGGCGGTAATGCCGGCTGCGTCGAGCCCGCATCGGGCGAGCATCTCGCCGCTGTCGCCATGGGCTAGAAAGCGATCGGGCAAGCCCAGACGCAGAACCGGTGGCGCGCAGTTGATGTCTCCCGCATTGAGCAATTCGCCTAGCTCTTCCTGGACCGCCGAACCGGCACCGCCCATCAGAGACCCTTCCTCGACTGTCACGATCAGCTCGTGATCCGAGCAGACCTCGACCAGCATTGCCCGATCAAGGGGTTTGACGAAGCGCATGTCGACCACCGTGGCATCCAGATGCTCACCGGCCGCCTGCGCCTCGGCGAGCATCGTACCAAAGGCCAGGATCGCGACCGATTGGCCGCGCCGACGGTATCGGGCCTGACCGGTTTCAAGCCGCGGCAGCGCCTCGCCCACCGGCAGATTGCCCGGCCCGCCACCACGCGGATAACGAACCGCGCTGGGCCCGGGCAAGGTCATGCCCAGATCCAGCATCATCCGGCATTCGGTCTCGTCGGACGGCGTCATGATGACCAGATTGGGCACCGTGCGCAAAAAGGCCAGGTCGAAACTACCGGCGTGGGTCGGCCCGTCGGCCCCCACCAGCCCGGCCCGGTCGATGGCCAGCATCACGGGCAGATTCTGCAGAGCGATGTCGTGAATCAGCTGATCATAGGCGCGCTGCAGAAAGGTCGAATAGATGGCCACCACGGGACGCACCCCGTCACAAGCCATGCCCGCGGCAAAGGTCAGCGCATGTTGTTCGGCAATGCCCACGTCGAAAAAGCGATTGGGATGTTCATTGGCGAAACCCACCAGGCCCGAGCCTTCAGCCATTGCCGGCGTGATCACCACGAGGCCGGCATCATGCCGGGCCCGTTCGCAGGCCCAGGCGCCGAAAATCTGCGAAAAGGTGGGGGGAGCATGGCGCTGGCTGCGCACGAGCCCCTGAACCGGATCGAAGGGTGATGGTCCGTGATAGGCGATCGGATCCTGCTCGGCCAATGAATAGCCCTGACCCTTGCGGGTCCGGATATGCAGAATCTGCACGCCCCCTGCCTCACGCAGTGCCGTGAGACGATCGATCAGCAATCCGACGTCATGCCCATTCACCGGTCCGGTATACGGTAGCCCGAGGGCGTCGAACAGATTGGACCCGGCGCCGCCGCGCCGCTCGACCAAGGCCTGCAGGTGGCGCGGCAGAGCACCCACATTGCCAGAGATCGACATCTGGTTATCGTTGACCACGATGATCGCGTCGACACCGGCATCGATCGCCTGGCAAAGCGCTTCGTAGGCCATGCCGGCCGTCAGAGCCCCGTCACCGATCACCGCCACATGATGGCGGGCGATGGATTCGATCTTCGCGGCGACCGCGAGGCCCAGGATCGCGCTGATCGACGTGCTCGAATGCGCCGTGCCGAAGGCATCGTGCGCGCTCTCGGCGCGACTCGGAAAACCGGCAATGCCGCCCGGTTTGCGAATCGAACCCAGGCTTGACCGTCGCCCCGTGAGCATTTTGTGCACGTAGGCCTGATGACCGACATCCCAGACGATCCGATCGCGCCCGGTGTCGAACACATGATGCAGGGCAACCGACAATTCCACGACACCCAGACTGGAGGCGAAATGCCCGCCGGAACGGGCCACGCTGTTCAGCAGATACGCGCGGATCTCCTGGCACAGTGCCGGCAGTTGCGCGGGCTGCAGCCGGTGCAGATCGCCCGGATTGTGAATGCGGCCGAGCAGCGAACCAGACCGACCGCCGACCGCCTGATCGGCAGTCACCAGGAGCGGCACCGGATTGGCGACAGCATGGTCTATTTTCATCGGCTGCTCTCCTGCCAACGCGCACGGACGTCGACCAGGTGGGCAAGCCCGCTGACCGACAGGAAAAACGCGACCCAGAGGAAGTTCTGGCCAGACAAGGCCGACCGCAAGGCGAGCATCAAGGCAGCGCCGGCGGCCAGACTGGCCATAGCGCCGGACCTCAGCCCCGCCTGGCCACGTCGCCCGAACCATATCCAGAGCGCGACCGCCTCGAGAAGAACCAGACCGACGATGATCTCGACCAGCAGGATGCCGTGGGCAGCCGTGATCATGATCTCAGGCCGAGACGTCCGAGCGTGGATTCATCACCACGATCGCCCGGTTCAGAAAGGACGCGGCCGTCACCCAGGCCAGATACGGGATCAACAGCAGTGCCGGCAGCAGCCCGGATTGCCCGAAAGCCCACATCATCGCGACGATCGAGAACCAGAAGATCACTACCTCGATCAGCGCCAGATCCGGGCGTCGCATCCGGAAAAACAGAATGTTCCAGCCGATATTGAGCAAACAGTTGATGGCGAACGTCAAGGCAATGCCCAGGCGCACCGACGGATCGTCGCTGCGCTCCCAGGCCAGCGTGAACGCCGTCACGAGCAGGATGAATACGACGGTCCAGATGGCACCGAAGGCGGCGTCGGGCGGTTTCCACGCGGGCTTGCGAAGCCCTGCATACCACGGGCCCAGCACCGTGAGCCGCGCGCCGACCACCGCGACGAAGATCACGCAGGCTGCGCTGACGATCAGTGACCATGGCAAGATGCATCGCCTCGTATCATCACGCCGGGACCAGGCCCGACAGGTGCGCGATGTTCTTGAAGAAGATGCGCGCGTGAACCAATGGCCGACCGCGCACCAGGGCCTTGTTCATGTAGGCGTCCCAGATGAGCCCCTGAAGATCACGATCGGCACAGATTCGGACAAACCGCTCGCGGCGCCTATCGTTTGAATACCAGAACCACTGCATCATGCCCAGCGCAGTGAATACCTGACCGTGCAGCTTCATGAACCGGCGTCGTGCGGTGCGCAGTTGCGCCGGGTCACCGGTCGCGATGAATCGTTGCGCTGCCTGCGCGGCGATTTGACCGCCAAGCATGGCGTAGTAGATGCCCTCGCCCGATGCGGGTGCCACGACACCGGCAGCGTCGCCGGCCAGCAGCACATCACGGCCATTGTCCCAGCGTCGACGTGGTGCCAACGGGATGGGCGCCCCTTCGCGGCGGATCGTGGCACAGTCCGCCAGTCCGCTTCGTTCGCGCAGTTGCGCTACGGCCCGGCGCATGGACGCACCGCGCTGCTCGGTGCCCACGCCCACGCTGACGGTATCGCCGTGAGGAAACACCCAGCCATAGAAGTCGCTCGACAACTGCCCGTCGTAGACGACGTCACAACGGGTCGCATCATAGTCTGCAAGCTGCTGCGGCGCGCGGATGATCTCGTGATACGCCGACACATATCGGATCGGATCAGCGCCGTGATCACACTCGCGCGCCAGCATCGAGCGCGCGCCGTCCGCGCCAATCACCAGCCGGGTAGACAGCACACGGCGTCGCACGACACGATCAGGACCCGCACAGTCGAGTTGCACCCGCAGGCTGCCATCACTGTCGCGCGTCAGTCCGCGATACTCGCCGTTGATCCGCTGGGCGCCTTGCTCACAGGCCCTGGTCCGCAACCATTCATCGAATGACTCCCGATCGACCATGCCCACATAACCGTTGTCGATCGGCATGTCGACCGAGCGCGACGAGGGTGCGATCATCCTCGCACTGCGGATCCGCGCCACGATCTGGCTGTCCGGAATGCCGAAGTCGCGCACCGCCTTGGGCGGTATCGCGCCACCACAGGGTTTGATCCGGCCCTGGCGATCGACCAGGGCGACCTTCAGACCGCTGCGGGCCAGATCGCTCGCCGCGGTTGTGCCGGCCGGGCCCCCGCCGATCACGACCACATCAAGACAATGCCCGTTCATCAGACACCCTCCGACTGCAGACCCAGCGCCGGCCGGATCGGGGCGGACTGGGGTGCCGTCTGGGGACGCTCGCCCAGGCGCTGCGCCTCGCTGGCGAACTGGCCGGCCAGCCGACGTGCCATCACGCTGGCAACGATGAACAACACCGCTTCCGTCACGAACACCAGACCATAGCCCAGCGCTGGCGAATCGAACCACCAGCGCGCAATGTCGCTGGCGAATGCCCCGAGGAAACCACCCAGTCCGAAGGCCAGCGCCTGAGCGGCGCCCCACATGCCCATTCGCAGGCCCTCGCGGGCCTTGTTGCCCTTGTCGACCAGATTCATCATCGAGCCGATCGCTGCGACCGCATAGGCGCCATTGGCCAGACCCAGCGCAAACACATTGGCTTGCAGCGGCCAGGACTGACCGACCAGCGCCCCCACCATCAGTCCGAGCAAGGCAATTGCCGAGGCAATGCAACCGAACCACGCCCAGGCCCAGAGTGACCCGAATCGCCGCGTTGCGCCTCGTGCGCCGAGCACGGCCACCAGCACCATGCCCACCAGCACGCCGCCGTGTTGAACCGATGACAAGGCCGTCGATTGACCCGGTGTCATGCCAAACACCGATCCGGCGAATGGCTCCAGGATCAGGTCTTGTGCGCTATAGGCCAGCATTGACACGAATACGAAGAAGCCGAAACGGCGGGCCAGCGGCTCGGCCCATACTTCCCTGAGCGCCGTGCGAAAACCCGAACCGGCAGATTCACCGGCGGGCGCAACCTGCCGCACCGATGGCAGTCCGGCGCGTCGCTCCAATCCCCAGGTGGCCAGGAGCGTGACGACGACGCTGCTCGCACCGACCGCTGCGGTCAGTTCGATGAGCCGCCCGGGCGACCAGGGATCGAGCAACTGCCCGACCACCGCAGTGGTCAGGATGAACCCGACGATCATCATCACCCAGACGATGGTTGCCGCCGGTGCGCGCCGCGTTTCAACCGTCCCTTTGGCCAGCAAGGTGAGCAAGGCGGTGCCCGAGGCACCGACACCCAGGCCGATCAGCACGAAGCCGAGCACGGAAATGATCATCGCGCCGGCCATCGAGGCAGCAGCCACCGCGATGCCGATCGACGCCAGCACGGCGCCCAGGGCCAAGACCATCATGCCGCCAATGATCCAGGGCGTGCGTCGGCCGGACACATCGGAGCCATGACCGAGCCGCGGTCGCAAGGTCTGGATCACATAGTGCAAGGCGACCAGCGCACCGGGCACGGCGGCGGGGATCGCGAGTTCGACGACCATGATGCGGTTCATGGTCGAGGTGGTCAGCACCACGATCGCACCCAGAGCCGCCTGCACCAGACCGATGCGCAAGATATCCAGCCAACCGAATCCGGCCCCGCGCATGGTACCCACCGATGACGAGGTCGACGACGTGCTTTGGCTCGACATGATGGTCACCCTTGTCCGAGGGCCATTGCACGCAGCGCAAACGCACTGGCCAGCATGCCCAACACGTAGAGCAGCACGCCCGCGGCGCTGAACCGGGTCGCGCGCTCGACCGGATCCTGACGAAACCACTTCATCAACACGAGTTGGCCGGCCAGCAATGCCGCGACCAGCGCGGCGATCCCGGGCTGTCCGACCACCAGCAGGAAGGCCACCACGACCACCTGCGGCACCGCCATGAACCAGCAGGCCGCCGCCGCCGCTCCGGCAACGCCCAGTTGCACCGGAACCGAGGCAATGCCCATCTGCGAATCGCCCTTGATCGACTTAAAATCGTTGAGCGTCATGATGCCGTGGGCACCGATGCTGTAGAGCAGAGCCATCAGGAACACTGGCCATGCCGGCAACCCACCGCCTTGCATGACGATGGCCGCCGTCACCCAGGGCAGCCCTTCGTAGCACAGCCCCACCGCGCCATTGCCCAGCCAGCCATTCGCCTTGAGGCGCAGTGGCGGTGCGCTGTAAGCCCACGCGATGGCCAGGCCGATGAGTCCGGCGATGAATCCGGCCGGACCCAGCAACCATGCCGTGGCAGCGGACAGACCGGTCCAGAGCAAGGCCAGATACCAGCCCCAACGGCCGGGCAGTCGTCCGGATGGGATGGGTCGTTCAGGCTGGTTGATGGCATCGACATGCCGGTCATACCAGTCGTTGACTGCCTGGCTGCAGGCGCAGATGAGCGGACCGGCCAGCACGATACCCAGCAACACCATGGGCCACTGGCCGCTCAGCGCCACCCCGGCGCTGACCACGCCGCATAGATAGGCCCACATCGGGGGAAACCAGGTGACCGGTTTGAGGAATTCCAGCACCACCCCGGGTGAGGGGTAGGCGGACGTCTCCAATGTCATGCTGGGCCGATTCATGAGTGCAATCTATTCTTGACACATAAACATGTCAAGCTGGATTTACATCCAATCGATGGCAGGAATCAGTCGTCCGGCGAATCAAGATCGCCGATATTGAACCGGCGCATCTTCACATACAGGCTCTGGCGGCTCAGACCAAGCATCTCGGCGGCCGAGGCCCGGTTGTCATTGGTCAGTTCGAGTGCCGTTTCAATGCACATTCGCTCGATCAGGTCGCTGGTCTCGCGAACGATTTCCTTGAGCGGCACCCGGCCGACGAGCTCGGTCAGATTCTCGACCGAACTCGAGGGCAGATTGCCGCGCGCACTGCTGTCACTCAGGCGCAGCCCGACGTCGCGAATCGTGAAGGCGAAGCGCTGCGGATTCGAATCGGGCAGTACCGTGGCCGACACCTCGACCGAGCGCACCGTGCCGAAATCGCTGCGCAGAATCGTCGAGAACAGATTGACTGATCCCCGCTCGGCCAGATTCACCATCAGCACGGCGATATCGACACCCGGCCGTCCCAGCCAGCGATCGATCGCTTCGCTCACCGCATGGTCGATCGAGGGCAGTTGCGACATCTCTAGAAATGCGCTGTTCGCGCTGATGATGGTGCCATCCGATTCGGTGACCACCACTGCATCGGGCAAGGCCTCGGTCGCACTGAGCATGGACTGTTGAGAGCTGGGCACGATCATCATCCCACGCTGGGCGTCAACCGGCCTGACCCGGATCAGGCCCAGGGCACTGCGGTCCTGACGGAACAGGCTGGCCGAAATGATGCATTCAGTCTTGCCGGTCTCGATCCAGGCCCGGATATCCTGCACCTTGGTGCCGGCTGCCAGCCGCTGCAACATGGCTGATGCATCCTTGGCACTGGCGTCGGTCAGGCCCAAGGGGAATGTGCGACCGACCAGCCGTGCACCGGGCCGGGCCAGCAGATCGACGGCCGCCGGATTGGCTTCGAGTACCCGGCGACTGGACAGGTCGATGATCACGACGGCCTCGTTGGCCATCTGGAAGAGCATGCGGTAACGCAGGTCGGAATGACGCAGGTCGCGGTATTCCCGCTCGATGAGCTGCTGTGCATTGACCAGGCGCTGCTGCATGGACGACATGGCGCGCAGGTCACGACCAAGCGCGAGCGCCCTGCCCTTGCGCTCCAGAACCAGCACCGTGTACTGCACCGGCAGGTCCGCGCCGCCGGATACCGGATGATTGATCTGACGCCAACGGGTGCGGCCATGGGCGAAGGCGTCACGCATCAGGGCGACGATCTTGGGCTTGGACTCGGCCGTGGCGGCATCCACCCAGGGGCTGCCGACCCAGCGCTCCAGTCCTTCGGCATCGAGTTCGGTGCTGCCCACGGCCAGATCCAGCACCGTGCCGTCCTGGTCGAGCAGCAAGGCCAGATCGGCCGCCGCCGCCAGAACTTTGGCGGCTTCGGCCGGGGCGAGTTCGCCCAGGAATTCGTCAGGAACGCTTTGGGTCTTCACGCGCGCGGAGTCCGCCAGCAAATCGGGCAAGGCAGCCGTACCATTCGGAAGGAGAAAGTGCCACCCCGCCAGTGAAGCGTCGGGTCAGCTTGGAGGTCGCGCGGAGCATAACATACGACTTGACGGCTAGACTGTCAAATCTAGTTGACGCAATAGGATCAGCGCCCGCCGTGACGGCGAGTCAGCATCTGAACCAGCTTCATCACGCGCAGCGGCGCCTCCCGAATGTCGATGATCATCAGATCAGCCCCGACCTGGCGATACAGATCGGGATGCAGACCGAACAAGGGTCCGCCCACGATGATCCCCAGTGCACGCTGCCGTGACGCGCGTCGAAGACGGCGGATCACGACAGCCAATGCGTCCTGATTGCGCAGCGAACCCAGCGACAGGCCCACGATGTCGAAAGACTGTTCGCGAATATGATCGACGAGTCCATCGACCGAGGACTCACCGTGGGTATGCACGTCGAATCCGGCGCGCATGAAGTATTCGCTCGCAATGCTCAGGCCGAACGTATGTTGCTCGCCGGGGGCGGGCGACATCAGAATCCGGCAATCCACCCGGTGTTGCTGCCGGCAGGCCGGATATTCCTCGCTGTTACGCCGAAGGAATGCACTCAGGTGCGACATCGCGATCGTGACTTCGGCGAAATTGTTCCGATCATCCTCCCAGCGTGTTCCGAGTTCGACGGCAGTCTGGGTAAACAGCGTGAGTGCGATCCAGTCGGCAGTGGCGCCCTGACTGCGAACCGATTCGACGCAGGCCCACGCCGCAACCAGATCTGACATCACCAGATGATCGGCAAACTGATTCAGGAAGGCCGGATCGAGCTCAGGGCCCGCATCGGAGCCGGGTCGGCCGGCCGGGATGGACGGCCCGTATTTCAGGTGCAGCCCCGGCAGGATCTCGGTCTGCACGAGCGGCAGCAGATCCCTATCGTTGATGGGCAGGTTGGCCATTTCGGGCGACGCGCCGCACTGGGCGCCCGGATCCCCTGGATGCACCGAAGGCTCGCCGGCGCGCTCTACGCGCAATTCCGCCAGTGAATCGGGCGGGACTTCGGACCGGTTGGAGCCGGAGCGCCGGATCATGGGTGATCGCCGTGCATGGTTTGTTCTCCTGGCGCCTTGCGATCTTGTGCTGACACAAGCACAAGCCGGATTGTGCGGTTGCCTGATGCCGATGATCTGGCAACGTTTTGAGCGATGGTACTCGCCACCTTGCCGATGTCAACCGATTCCAATCGCCCGGGAGCACAAATCGGAAGAAAATGTGTAACGCTACCTGTACGTCCAGTTTAATTGACACTTGAGCGCTTCCGTCATAGAGTGGATCCCCGTACACCAGAGGAGACCGCGGAAACATGAAGCGCCAGACGCCATTGGCCCATGCCGAAACCGGTCGCATCGGGTTATATACGCCAGCCGAACGCCAGCGCCGCGACCAATCGCGCTGGACGCTCGTGCAAGGTGTTCTGGCACCGATCCAGGTGCTCGCCTGTCTGGTCAGCATCGTACTGATTCAGCGCTTCCTGCTGTCCGGCCAGGGTGAAACACTCGCCCACGCGTCGGTCATCATCAAGATCGGCCTGCTTTACACCATCATGGTCACCGGCGCCATCTGGGAGCGCGAGGTGTTCGGCCAATATTTGTTCGCGCCGGCCTTTTTCTGGGAAGACGTGGTCAGCATGGGCGTCATCGTGCTGCATACCGCCTACCTGATCGCCTGGTGGACCGGCTGGCTAGCTGCGCGCGAACTGTTCTTCCTGGCCTTGCTCGCCTATCTGGTCTACGGCGTCAATGCCGCGCAGTTCCTGCTCAAACTCCGAGCGGCACGCCTGCAGGCGCCTGCCGTCGAAACGTCCAACGGGCACCGCGTCACCGGGGCCGAGCCACACGGCAGCCTGTCATGAACGCACCCCAGACCGTGGCCAACGCCGGTTCGCCCAACGCCGACAACGGTTGCGCGGTCGAACTGCGCCGGCATGAGGCGCCACTGGTACGCCGCGAGCGCGGCCAGCATGAAGTGTTCTGCGGGCTCACCGGCATCCTCTGGCTGCACCGCAAGATTCAGGACGCCTTCTTTCTGATCGTGGGTTCGCGAACCTGCGCGCATCTGATGCAGTCGGCTGCCGGCGTGATGATCTTCGCCGAGCCCCGTTTCGCCACTGCCATCATCGAGGAGCGCGACCTGGCCGGACTGGCCGATGCCCAGGATGAACTGGATCGGATCGTCAGCCGCCTGCTCGAACGACGACCCGATATCGGCATGCTGTTTCTGGTCGGTTCATGCCCCTCCGAGGTGATCAAACTTGATCTGTCGCGCGCCGCCCAGCGCCTCAGTGCCCGCCATGCACCGGCGGTGCGAGTGCTCAGTTATTCAGGCAGCGGCATCGAAACCACCTTCACCCAGGGCGAAGATGCCTGCCTGGCAGCTTTGGTTGACAGCTTGCCGGCAGCCGCAACCGGACCGGATGCAAACCCGTCACAGGCAAACGAATCCTTGCTGATCGTGGGCGCGCTGGCCGACGTGGTCGAAGATCAATTCACCCGACTATTCAACGACATGGGTCTGGGTCAGGTGGCTTTCCTGCCGGCACGGCGATCAACCCAGATGCCATCTGTCGGCCCGGGCACCCGCTTTCTGCTCGCTCAGCCCTGGCTGAGCGAGACCGCGAGGGTTCTCGAAGGCCGGGGTTGCCTGCATCTGCCCGCCCCGTTTCCGCTCGGCGTCGAAGGCACCACCGCTTGGTTATGGGCCGCGGCCAGCGCCTTTGGCGTGTCTCGCGAACGCTTCGAGCAGGTGGTGGCCGCACCGACCCAGCGCGCGCGCGCTGCGGTGGACCGTCATCGCGCGCAGCTCGCAGGGCGGCGTCTGTTCGCCTTTCCCGATTCGCAGATCGAATTGCCGGTCGCCCGTTTCCTGAGTCGCGAGCTGGGCATGTGCCTGACCGAGGTGGGCACGCCGTTTCTGCATCGCCATCTGATGAACGCCGAGCTGGCCATGCTGCCCGCCGACCTCGTGATCACCGAAGGCCAGGACGTCGACGCCCAGCTGGATCGCTGTCGTGAAGCCTCGCCCGATCTGGTCCTGTGCGGCCTCGGTCTGGCCAATCCGCTGGAAGCCGAAGGCATCACGACCAAGTGGTCGATCGAACTCGTGTTCACGCCGATTCATGGCTTCGAGCAGGCTGGCGATCTGGCCGAACTGTTTGCGCGTCCGATCAATCGACGCAGCCGGCTGAGGATCTGATCGTGCAACTGACCGTCTGGACCTACGAAGGACCGCCCCATGTCGGCGCGATGCGGATCGCCACGGCGATGCGCGACGTGCACTATGTCCTGCATGCGCCGCAGGGCGATACCTACGCCGATCTGTTGTTCACGATGATCGAGCGGCGCAATCACCGGCCGCCGGTGACCTACACCACCTTCAAGGCGCGTGACCTGGGTGCTGATACGGCCACCCTGCTGCAGTCGGCGGTGCGCGAGGCCTATGAACGCTTTCGCCCGGCCGCCATGCTGGTGGGCGCCTCCTGCACGGCCGAATTGCTCCAGGACGATCCGGCAGGTCTGTCCGAGGCCTTGAATCTGCCGGTTCCGGTGGTCCCGCTCGAGCTGCCCTCGTATCAGCGCAAGGAGAACTGGGGCGCCTCCGAAACCTTCTATCGCGTCGTGCGATCACTCGCCCGGGCGCCGGCAAACGTCGACAGCGACGCGCAACGCCCGCCGGTGAGCTGCAACATCCTGGGCCCCACCGCACTGGGTTTCCGACATCGTGATGACCTCACGGAGATTCGCCGACTGCTGGACGCGTTGGGGGTGGCCGTCAATGTGGTGGCGCCGCTGGGAGCGAGTGTCGAGGATATCGCCCGGCTCACCGAGGCCGACTTCAATATCGTGCTCTATCCCGAGATCGCCACGCCTGCCGCCAACTGGCTGGACAAGACTTACGGCATGCCGGCGGTCAGGACAGTGCCGATCGGCGTGAACGCCACGCGCGAATTCATCACCGAGGTAGCCCGGCTGGCCAATGTCGACGCCGCCCCTTTGCTGCGCACGAACGAGTCGCGATCGCCCTGGTATTCGCGCTCGATCGACTCGAACTATCTGACCGGCAAGCGGGTGTTCATCTTCGGCGACGCCACCCACGCGCTGGCCGCCGTGCGCATTGCGCGCGAAGAGATGGGCTTCGAAGTCTGCGGCCTGGGCACCTATAGCCGCGAATTCGCCCGCGAGGTGCGCGCCGCGGCAGCCGAACTCGATCTGCAGCCGCTGATCACCGACGATCATCTGGAGGTGGAGGCGCAGATCATCGCCGCCCAACCCGAACTGATCCTGGGCACGCAGATGGAGCGCCATATCGCCAAGCGACTGCGCGTGCCGTGTGCGGTCATCTCCGCACCGGTTCATGTCCAGGACTATCCGGCCCGCTATTCGCCCCAGATGGGCTTCGAAGGCGCCAACGTCTTGTTCGATACCTGGGTACATCCGCTGATGATGGGCCTGGAGGAACACCTGATCACGATGTTCCGTGACGACTTCGAGTTTCATGACGATGCCGGCGCCTCGCACCTGGGCGGCCACGGCAGGAGCAACGCCACAGCGGCGCATGCACCAGCAGTTGCCGACACCGAGGCGGCACCGAGCGACTCGCCGCGACCTGACCATGAGGTCGAGGCAACAATCACCGATACGGCCACCGATACGGCCACCGACCCGGCGGTCGAACCGGATCTCACCCCACGCTGGGCCCAGGAGGCCGAACGCGAACTCAAGCGCATCCCTTTCTTCGTGCGCGGCAAGGCACGACGCAACACCGAGAAATATGCGCTCGAGCAAGGCCTGCACCTGATCAGTCTGGAGACACTTTACGATGCCAAAGCGTACTACTCGCGCTGACGCGCCGACGGTGCGGATCGTCTTCGTCACCCTCGACCGCCATCTGGACGGCGCGATCCACCGCGCCAACGAGTTGCTGCGCAAGGACATGCCCGGGGTGTCGATCAGCCTGCATGCGGCCACCGACTGGCCGGGTAATCCGACCGCCCTCGAGCGCTGCATCGACGATATCGGTCGCGGCGACATCATCGTGGCCACGATGCTGTTCATGGAGGATCACATCCGGCCGGTATTGCCCGCACTCGAAGCCAGGCGCGAGCACTGCGACGCGATGGTCGCCCTGCTGGCGGCCGGTGAAGTGGTTCGCTGCACCCGCCTGGGTCGCTTCGACATGCAGAGCAAGTCGGGCGGATCGCTGTCGCTGCTCAAGAAGCTGCGTGGCTCGAGCAAGAAGAAAAACGAAGCGGCCGGCGCCGCGCAGATGCGCATGCTCAGGCAGATTCCACGCTTTCTGCGCTTCATTCCCGGCACCGCACAGGATGTGCGCGCCTATTTTCTGGCCATGCAGTACTGGCTTTACGGCTCGCAGGAAAACATCGCCGCCATGGTCGGCATGCTGATCGATCGCTACGCAGCGGGGCCGCGCGCCGTATTGCGCGGGACCCGGCGGGTCGCCGAGCCGATTCTCTATCCGGAACTCGGGGTTTACCATCCACGCATGGCGAACCGGATGGCCGATTCGGTTTCGGCGCTGCCGCGAACCCCGGCCCGGCCCGGCGCAACGGTCGGCATCCTGTTGTTGCGTTCCTACCTGCTGGCCGGCAATACCGCGCACTACGATGGCGTGATCGCCGCCCTGGAGGCGCGTGGACTCAAGGTCATTCCGGTTTTTGCCAGCGGTCTGGATTCGCGTCCGGCGATCGAAGCCTTTCTGATGGACAAAGAGGGCAATGCCCAGGTCGACGCCATTCTCGGCCTGACCGGCTTCTCGCTGGTGGGCGGCCCGGCCTATAACGACAGCGCGGCGGCCCAGCAGATCCTGGCCCGACTCGACGTACCGTTCATCGCCGCGCAGCCGGTGGAGTTCCAGAGTCTGGAGCAGTGGCGCAAGTCCGACCACGGCCTGATGCCGGTCGAAGCGATGATGATGGTCGCGATCCCCGAACTCGACGGCGCCACCGGTTCCATCGTGTACGGCGGGCGCAGCGATGCAGCCACCGGCGATCGGGCCCACGACATGGTGATCGACAGCGAACGCGTGGACATGCTGGCCGCCCGTCTGCAACGCATCACTGAATTGCGCAAGACCGCCAGAGCCGACCGCCGGCTCGCCGTGGTGTTGTTCAACTTTCCGCCCAATGCGGGCAGCACCGGTACCGCAGCCTACCTGTCGGTGTTCGCCTCACTGTTCAATGTGATGAACCGGCTGCGTGACTCGGGCTATACCATCGATATGCCGGAGTCGATCGATGCGCTGCGCGAGTGCCTGGTCCAGGGCAATGCCGAACAGCATCTGGCCCACGCCAATGTCCATGCCTATATATCGGCCGATGACCAGGTACGGCGCGAACCCCATCTGGCCGAGATCGAGGCCCAATGGGGGCCCGCCCCTGGCAAGGCCCAGGCCAACGGTTCATCGATCATGATTCTGGGCGCGCAGTTCGGCAATCTGTTCGTGGGCATCCAGCCCGCCTTCGGTTACGAGGGCGATCCGATGCGATTGCTGTTCCAGAAAGGGCTGGCACCCACCCATGCATTCACGGCCTTCTACCGTTATCTGCGCGAAGATTTTGCCGCGCATGCAGTGCTGCACTTCGGCACGCACGGTGCGCTCGAATTCATGCCCGGCAAACAAACCGGCCTGAGTGCACAGTGCTGGCCTGACCGGCTGATCAAGGATCTGCCGAACTTCTATCTGTATGCCGCGAACAATCCCTCGGAAGGCCTGATCGCCAAACGACGGTCGGCCGCGACCCTGATCAGCCATCTCACGCCGTCACTGACCCAGGCGGGTCTGTATCGCGGCCTGCTCGAACTCAAAGACAGCATCCAGCGGTATCGGGAGCAGTCAGCCGATGATGCCTTGATGAATGACACCATCATCGAACTGATCCAGGCCCAGGCCGCGACCGTCGATCTGGCACAGGCAGAACCGGCCTGGACGGCCGCCGAAGCCGTTGCCCATGTGCAGCGCCTCACCCACGAGGTCCGTGAGGTCGAGTACTCCCTGATTCCCAGCGGACTGCATGTCATCGGCGCAGCCTTGAGCCTGGACCAGCGCCGCGACTGGCTGCGCGCCATGGTCGACACCCGCGAACTGGGTGCGCACTGGTATGCAGCCGTCGACGCCATCATCAGCGGGCAGCGCGTGGACCGCTCCTTCGATCCGGACATGGTGGCCGAACTCACGCGCATCGACCAGCACCTGAGCAACAGCACCGAACTGGACGCCGTTGTCCATGCACTGGATGCCCGATACGTTCTGCCGGCCCCGGGAGGCGATCTGATTCGCAACCCCGATGTGCTGCCCACGGGGCGCAACATCCACGGCTTCGATCCCTACCGCATGCCCACCACCATCGCCATGATCGATGGCAGCGCCCAGGCGACCCAGTTGCTCGAGCGGCTGCGTCGCGACCGCATGAGCCTGCCCGAGACGATCGCCCTGGTGCTCTGGGGCACCGATAATCTGAAGACCGAAGGCGCGGCCATCGCCCAGGCACTGGCGCTCTTGGGCGCACGTCCACGGTTCGACAGTTACGGCAGGTTGTTCGGCGCCGAACTGCTGCCGCTGGAGACGCTGGGCCGGCCGCGTATCGATGTGGTGCTCACGCTTCTCAGGCATCTTTCGTGACCTGCTGCCCCAACAATGCCGGCTGCTCGCCCAGGCCTGCCTGCTCGCAGCGCAGGCCGACGAGCCGCCCGCGCAGAATTTCGTGCGCAAGCACGCGCTGGCCTATCAGGCCGAACACGGTTGCTCGATCGAGGCGGCGGCGCTGCGGGTATTCAGCAATGCGGCAGGCGCCTACGGATCGAATGTCAATCAATTGATCGAGAAGCAGTCGCTGGGATGACGAAGACGAACTGGCCAAGACCTTCACCGCCCGCAAGTGTTTCGCGCTGGGCAGCGACGGTCAGGCCCAGGAACAGGCCTTGCATCTGGAGCGCATCCTGGGGACAGTGGACGTGACGTATCAGAATCTCGATTCCGTGGAGCTGGGTGTCACCACGATCGACCACTATTTCGATACCCTTGGCGGCATTTCCCGCGCCGCGACCCGCGCCCGCGGTGCAGCCGTCCCGGTCTACATCGGCGACCACACCACGTCGAACTCGGGTGCGGTTCGCACGCTGTCCGAACAGATTGCGCTGGAAACGCGGACCCGGGTGCTGAATCCGCGTTGGCATGACGCCATTCTGGAGCACGGTTATGAAGGCGTGCATCTGATCGAAACCACCATCACCAATACGATGGGCTGGTCGGCGACCACCGGCGAGGTGGCGCCCTGGATCTACAAGCGAATTGCCGAGACATTCGTACTCGACCCGGCCATGAGGGACCGGATATCCACCCTCAACCCGACTGCGGGGCTTAACCTGACCAACCGCCTACTGGAAGCTCATGATCGTCAGTACTGGTCGACTGACAAGGAAACCCTCGATGCCTTGCGCCACGCAAGTGAGGATCTCGAGGACCGAATCGAAGGTGTATTTGACAAGGCGGTAGCATGAATATCAGTAGCGTTCCCATTAGCGAGATCCGTCGACCCCGCGCGGGACCACCCGATGGCGCGGGCAGCGTGCAGGTGAAGATGGATAGCTCCATCGACATCGGCAAGGCCAAGGTCTTTGCGTTTTATGGCAAGGGTGGCATCGGCAAGAGCACGACCTCCTCCAATGTCTCGGCGGCATTCACCAAGCTGGGCAAGCGGGTGCTGCAGATTGGTTGTGATCCCAAGCACGACTCAACCTTCACGCTCACCAAGAGGCTGGTCCCCACCGTCATCGACGTGCTCGAGTCGGTCGACTTTCACAGTGAAGAATTGCGCGCCGAGGATTTTGTCTACGAAGGTTATGGCGGTGTGATGTGCGTCGAGGCGGGCGGGCCACCGGCCGGCACCGGCTGCGGCGGCTACGTGGTGGGTCAGACCGTCAAGCTGCTCAAGGAGCATCACCTGCTGGACGACACGGATGTGGTGATCTTCGACGTGCTCGGCGATGTCGTGTGCGGCGGGTTCGCCGCGCCGCTGCAACATGCCGACCGCGCGGTAATCGTCACCGCGAATGATTTCGACTCGATCTTCGCGATGAACCGGATCGTGGCAGCCATCCAGGCCAAGGCCAAGAACTACAACGTCAGGGTTGGCGGCGTGGTGGCCAACCGCAGCGCCGACACCGACCAGATCGACAAGTTCAATAGTCGGGTCGGCCTGCAACTGGTCGCCCATTTTCGGGACATTGATGCGGTGCGCCGCAGTCGCCTGCGCAAGTCCACCTTGTTCGAAATGGAGGACAGCCCCGACGTGCTGGCCACCCAGCAGGAATACCTGCGACTGGCCGCCACGCTCTGGGCGGGCACGCCGGGCAGTGCACCCGAGTCGCTCAAGGACCGCGATATTTTCGATCTGCTGGGATTCGACTGATGGCGCTTGCCGATTACACCAACCAGCGCGCCCGCATCGAGCATTATTTCGATCGGACCGCTGCCCGTAGCTGGGAGTTGCTCACCTCGGATGCACCAGTCGGTCGCATCCGTGCGACGGTCCGCGCCGGTCGTGAGCAGATGCAGCAAACGCTGCTCGGATGGCTGCCATCCGACCTCACCGGTCGGCGAATTCTGGATGCGGGCTGTGGCACCGGTACCCTGGCGATCGAGGCGGCGCGGCGCGGCGCCCATGTCACCGGGATCGAGATATCCGCCCGTCTGCTGGAAATCGCACGCGCGCGCGCGCAATCGGCCGGCGTGGCCGATGCGCTCGATCTGCGCTGTGCCGATATGGCTCAGACCGGCGAGCGATTCGATCACGTCATCGCCATGGACTCGGTCATCCACTACGAGCCCGAGCAGATGCAGCGGGTCATCCTCGCGCTGCGCGATCAGGCCACGCAGTCCCTGTTGTTCACGGTGGCCCCACGCACGCCGATGCTCAGACTGATGCATGCGGTTGGCCAGTGGTTTCCCAATGCCGACCGTTCGCCCGCCATCGTACCCATGACCATCGACACCCTGACAACACGGCTGGGCGCCGACGGCGGCTGGCAGGTCCGGCGCCGGCATCGGGTGAGTCGCGGCTTCTACATCTCCCAGGCACTGGAATTCACGCCATGAAGCGCAGCCGCTTCTCGCCAGCGGCAGTCTGGTCGCGCGTGGGTACGCGCTGGCTGCCGTTTGCCGATGCGGCAAGCACCGAACTTCCCCTGTCGCGGCTCCTGCGGCTGTCGATGTTCCAGATCTCGGTCGGCATGGTGCTGGTGCTGACCAATGGCACCCTCAATCGCGTGATGATCGTTGAGTTGGGCGTGCCGGCGAGTCTGGTTGCACTGATGATTTCGTTGCCAATCCTGTTCGCGCCGATGCGCGCCCTGATCGGCCACCGCTCCGATCATTACAAGTCCTACCTGGGCTGGCGACGCGTGCCCTTCATCTGGGTCGGTTCCATCCTGCAGTTCGGCGGCCTGGCGATCATGCCATTCGCCCTGCTCGTGCTCACCGGCCAGGGACATGGACCAGCCTGGATCGGTCAGGTGGGCGCCGCCTTCGCCTTCATCATGGTTGGCGCAGGCACTCACACCACACAGACCGCAGGCCTGGCACTGGCCACCGACATCGCACCGCGCGAGTCGCGCCCGCGCGTGGTCGCCCTGCTCTACGTGATGCTGCTGGCCGGCATGGTCGGCTCCTCGCTGTTGCTCGGTTGGTTACTGGCCGATTTTTCGCCGATGCGGCTGGTCCAGGTGGTCCAGGGTGCAGCCATGGTGGCCATCGCATTGAACCTGATCGCGCTCTGGAAGCAGGAAGCGCTCGATCCCCAGCGCACCCGGCATGATGTCGCCACACCGCGCTTCGGCGAGGTGTGGCGGCAATTCGTCGGCCAGCCCAATGCCAGGCGCATGCTCATCGCCGTGGCCCTGGGCAGCGCTGCGTTCAGCATGCAGGACATCTTGCTCGAGCCCTTCGGTGGCCAGGTGTTGAACATGAGCGTCGGCGAGACCACGGGACTGACCGCTCTGATGGCCGGCGGCACCCTGATTGCGCTGGGCTTTGCCGCGCGACTGTTGAATCGCCAGGTCGAACCGGCGCGGGTGGCCGCGCTGGGTGCCCTGATCGGCATCTTTGCCTTCGCCCTGGTCGTCTGCGGCGGTGCCTTCGACATGACCGCGCTGTTCGAAGCGGGAACCTTGTTGATCGGCTGCGGTACCGGCCTGTTCTCGGTGGGCCTGCTGACCGAAGCCATGCGCTATGCCGACGCCAGCGGCAGCGGCATGGCGCTGGGCGCCTGGGGCGCCGTGCAGGCGAGCGCCACGGGCGTGGCGATCGCGCTGGGCGGTGGCCTGCGTGACGCCGTCGCCACCATCGGCGCCACCGGTGTGCTGGGTCCCGCACTGATGTCAGAACAAGCTGCCTACAGCGTGGTGTACCACCTGGAGATCGCTCTGTTGTTTGGCGCACTGATCGCCATGGCACCACTCGTGAGCTATCAGCGTGTTTTTCCAGGTTCTGCTTCGTCCAACAGCGCACATGCGCCTATCCCATCCCGACCGCTCGGTCTGGCTGATTTTCCAAACTGACCGCCCCTAGAGGAGATCTCCATGCAAACAGGCGCGATTACCCAATACATTGATGTCGCCCAACTCGTGCTGTATGCGTTCTGGCTGTTCTTTGCCTTGTTGATTCTGTATCTGTTGCGCGAGAACAAGCGCGAAGGCTATCCGCTGGACTCCGATCGACGCGGTGGCGTGTCGGTGGTGGGCTTTCCTAAGCCGCCGGCCACGCCCAAGACCTTCCGTCTGATGCATGGTGGCACCGTGACAGTCCCCAGAGCCGAGCCCGACTACCCCCCATTGGCTGCAGTACCCGCAGCCGCATGGCCCGGCGCCCCGCTCATTCCCACCGGCGACCCGATGCGCGATGCCGTAGGGCCGGCCTCCTATGCCATGCGTGCCGACACACCCGACCTGACAATCGATGGTTCGATCAAGATCGTCCCGATGCGCACGGTCGCCGACTGCGGGGTGGAGGATCAAGATCCGGATCCGCGCGGCATGACAGTTGTCGACGCACAGGGCAAAACCGCCGGCAAGGTGACCGACCTCTGGATCGATCGCTCGGAAATGGTGTTTCGTTACCTGGAGTGCGAGGCCGCTGAGGGTGGTGCGCGCGTTCTGGTGCCCATGCCGCTGGTGCGTATCGACGGGCGCAAACGCACCGTGAAACTCAACTCGATCGCCGCCAAGCAGTTCGCCCATGCGCCCAAGCCCAAACAGGCGGACAGCATCACCTTCCGTGAGGAAGACCAGTTGAGCGCGTATTTCGCCAGCGGCCACCTCTATGCCTATCCCGGCCGGACGGAGTCAGCGCTGTGAACCGGGTGCTCGAACACGAAATCGAATCGGTGGCCGGCGTACCCGGTCGCCTGCCCCCCGACGAACATGTGTTGTGGCAGGGCGCGCCGGCTTTTCTCCCGGCCGCCCGGCGGGTTTTCCACTACCGCCTGGTAGGCGTTTATTTCGCGCTGCTGGCTGCCTGGCAATTGATTGCCGGCCGGGCGGACGGTGCCGGCGTCGGTGAAATGATCGCTTCGATCACCTGGACGCTGACCCTGGGGGCGGGTGCCATCGCGATCCTGCTGCTGCTGGGCTGGCTCGTGCACCGGACCACGATCTACACGATCACCAATCGTCGCGTGGTCATGACCATCGGTATGGCGCTGCCCATGAGTCTGAACATTCCGTTCAAGGCCATCGAATCGGCTTCGTCGGGCATCCAGCGCGATGGCAGCGGCGACATTGCGCTGCGCGTCGCCGATGAGCATCGCATCGCCTATGCCGTGTTGTGGCCACATGCGCGCCCCTGGCATGTGCGTAATCCGCAACCCACGTTGCGCAGTCTGCCCGATGCCGGATTGGTCGCCGACATTCTGCGCAACGCGCTGCATACCCGATGAACGCGCCTGCCCAACCCGCCTGGACGACCCGGCGGGACATACCCCGCCACATTCTGGTCGTCCTGTTCGGTCTGATCGCCTTCACCCTGATCGCCAGCGGACTCTCGTATCACACCGGAATCGGCCGGACGGGCGAACCGTCCATCCCCACCCTCAGCCGGATGCTGACGTTCGACAAGCGCGCCGACAACACCTTGGCCGTGATTGACGCAAACACCGGTCAGACCATCGAGGTTCTGCCATCGGCTGATGAGGGTTTTCTGCCTGGCGCGATCCGCAGCCTGCGCTACGAAAGACGGCGTCTTGGCAAACCCGATGACGCCCCGTTCCGGCTGGTCGGCGAGGCGTCACGCGGTCTTGCCCTGATCGATCCGGCCACCGGCATTTACCTGCAGCTCGAAGCCTACGGCTTTGAGAATGCGCGTCAGGTGGCGCGACTGCTGCAGGCCTCCAATCCATCGCTGATCAACACGGCAGCGAACTGAACCCCTCATCGCTCTGTCGGAGTAGGAATGCCGATCACTCGACACCCCCTCCACAGATCCGTGCGAGCGGGATTACCGCACACGGCTCCTGCCTCGGGTCGTGACGCTCAGACGCTGGTTGGGGTAAGGGTGACAGATGCGAGGAGAAGGTAGCCAGTGATGGATCAGCCGGTACATTCGACGCCACGTCACGAAGCCCGTTTGGCTGCGGCGGCACATCGTGCGGTGCCAAAGCCGGGCGACCTGATGACGGAATGTTCTCAGGCGGGCCCCGTTCATCGGCACGCCGTAGTAGCGCGTGTGCCCGATGACCACGGCGCGCAGGTAACGGCCCTGCTCGCCGATGGGCACGTGCATGCGTCGTCTGAGTTCGACCTTGAGCGCTGCGAGCTTGCCCCGCAGTCGTTTCGCACTGGTGAGCCGCAGCACGATGAACTTCCCCTGTCGCGTCTTGCCGCAGCAATGCGTGAAGCCAAGGAAGTCGAACGTTTGCGGCTTGCCCTTTCCTCGACGCGCGATGTTGCCTCGGGCAAATGGCCCGAACTCGATCAGTCGCGTCTTCTCGGGGTGCAGCTTCAGCCCGAACTCCTGCAGCCGTGCCTTCACGTCGCGCGCAAAGCGCTCGGCGTCGTCACGGAACCGGAAGCCGGCAACCCAATCATCGGCGTAACGCACGACGATCACGTCACCTCGGGCATGGCGAGCCCGCCACTGTTTCACCCACTGATCGAACACGTAGTGCAGGTAGATGTTGGCCAGCAGCGGACTGATGCTGCCGCCTTGCACCGTTCCCAACTCACTGTGCTCGAGCCGTCCCTCTTGCAGCACGCCCGCGTGCAGCCACTTCTTGATCAGCCGCACCACGCGCGCATCGGCAACCCGGTGCTCGATGAACCGTATCAGCCAGTCGTGATCGATCGTGTCGAAGAACTTGCTGATGTCCGCATCGAGAATCCAGTTCACATATCTGCTGCCCATCCCCACCACCACGGCATCGAGCGCATCGTGTGCGCTTTTGCCGGGCCGAAAGCCGTAGCTGAACCCGATGAAGTCCTGCTCGTAGATCGCGTTGAGCACATCGACCGTGGCGCGTTGGACCAGTTTGTCCTCCAGCGCCGGCACGCCCAGCGGGCGTTGGCTCCCGTCGGGCTTGTCGATGTACACACGCCGCACAGGCTGGGGCCGGTAGCCCCCTCGGGCGAGCCGATCGGACAGATCCACAAGCCTTGCTTCCAGATCGAGCCCGTACGACTGCCACGTCTGGCCGTCCACGCCGGGCGCCGCATCGCGCCTGAGCGCGTGATATGCCGCGCGCAGTCGGTCGGTTTGGTAGATGTGGTGCATCAGCGAGGTGAACTTCGCATCGCGTCTGCCTTTTGCCGTCTGACGTATGCCGTTGAGCGCCGTTCCCATGTCATAGACCCGCATCGATCTGCGGGACATGCGCGCTGCAACCGCATTGCCCTTGGCCTGCCGCCTTCCCTCCACCGCCTCCGCCGCCGCGGGAACTTCCCCCGCCGCTTTGTTCGGCAGTTTCTGCGGTACTACGCAGCAGTCCGACTTCCCGCCCCGATTGCTCATCGTCGTGCGCCCACAGGCTTCACGATGCGCTCTGCGCACTTGCCCGCCTCCCGGCGGAGCGCAGAAGGTGACGGGATCTCCCGGTTCCCGAACAAGGTGCATCCGTGCGTGCACGGGGTCTCTGACCGCGCGGGGTCCAGCGCTGCCTCGCCTATGCGGCAGCGCCAGTGTGGCCTTCGGCATGTCTCCACGGCCTCGGCACCCCGGACCACCCACGCCTTGCGGCATGGGGCATATATTTCGCGGCTCAATACCCGGCCCACACGTACCCCTGTCAACGCTTCGCCTACACCCTCACGGATGCACTCGCATGACTCGGGGCCGTCGTGGCTGGCTAAACCTTCAACGTATGAAACTTCCATTCACAACACCTTGCCGGTTTTGACCGGCGCACGGAGACGACCATGACCCACCAGACCCTGGACGATTCGACCGCCAAGGCCACCAAGGACGACATTCTGACGCCGCGGTTCTATACCACCGATATGGATGCGATGAACCGGCTCGATGTCGAACCGATCCGCGAAGAGTGGGAGCGGCTGATGGTGGAGTTCCGCACCGACAAGAACCGACGCCATTTTGAACGTGATGACTCGTTCACAGCGGCCGTGGACCAGCTGCCGCCCGATCTGCACGAAGAATTCATGGACTTCCTGATCAGCTCATGCACCTCGGAATTCTCCGGCTGCGTGCTCTACAGCGAGATCAAGAAGGCGGTCAGCAACCCGGATATCAAGGAATTGATGTCGCACATGGCGCGCGATGAATCCCGTCATGCCGGTTTCCTGAACAAGGTGCTCAAGGATTTTGACTGCCAGGTCGATCTGGGCATATTGACCAAGGTGAAGAAGTACACCTACTTCCGGCCCAAGTTCATTTTTTACGCAACCTACCTGTCCGAGAAGATCGGTTATGCGCGCTACATCACGATCTTCCGGCAGCTCGAGCGCGAGCCTGAGCGCCGCTTCCATCCCATCTTCAAATGGTTTCATGACTGGTGCAATGACGAATTCCGTCATGGCGAGGCCTTCGCGCTGATCCTGCGCGCCAACCCCGGATTGCTGGCGGGTCATAACCGGCTCTGGATCCGCTTCTTCCTGGTGGCGGTTTATGCCACGATGTACGTGCGCGACCATCACCGTCCCGTCATTCACGAGGCACTGGGTCTGCCGCCCGCGCAATACGGCTTTACGGTGTTCCGGATCATGAACGACATCACCCGTCAGGTGTTTCCGTTCACCCTGGACATCGATCATCCGGCGTTTAGTCGGCATCTGGATGCGCTGGTCGCGATCGACAGGGCCAACGTGGCGGCCAAGGCCCGCAAAGGCCTGATGGGCCGGCTTGCCCAGGGTGGCTGCGCGTTGAAGGCGGCCTGGGTATTCGCCCGCCTGTACATGATGCCGATCAAGCGTAACCCCTTGCCGGCCGACGTCCGGCTGAGCCCGGTCTGGTAACGCGGACCGGCAACCGGACGGCTTCATGATGATCGTCGGCCCCATTGCCTTCGCGCTGCTGGTCTGGTGGCTGGGCACCAGCCTGGTGCTCGCCCTGGGTCGGCTGCCGGACCGGCTCGAGCGGCCTGCCCGCTACGGGGCGGCGGCCGTCTATGTGCTCACCACGGGTGGCCTGATCGTCGTGCAGCGCGATCCCGGCGTCGCTGCCACCTATGCCGCCTTCACGCTGGCCGTGGCGAGCTGGGGCGCCCTCGAACTCGCCTATTTCCGCGGCTGGCTCACGGGGCCGACTGCGCTCCCCTGTCCACCACAGGCGTCAAGTGGCGAACGCTTCCATCGCGGCGTGATGACGTCGCTTCATCATGAACTGGCCGTGATCGCAACGGCCGGCCTGTTGCTGACGGCGAGCTGGTCGGACGGCCAGAGTACCGGTACGGCGACCTTCGTGCTGCTCTGGTTGATGCGCTGGAGCGCCAAACTCAATCTGTTTCTGGGCGTGCGCAATTTCAGCACCCATCTGCTGCCCGAACCGATGCGCTACCTCGACACCTATGTGCGCCGGGCCCGGATGAACGCCTTGTTTCCGTTTTCCATGATCGCCGCGCTGGCCGTGCTGGCCACGCTGCTGACCGATGCGCTGGCCGCCACGTCGCCGCCCGCCGTCCAGGCCCATGGCCTGCTCCTGGCCACCCTGCTCGCCCTGGCCGTGATCGAACATCTGTTGCTCATGGTGCCGATCTCGGATCGCTGGCTCTGGCAATGGGCGATTCCGGATTCGCCGCAACGCGAAGTCTCGCGCTGATTCATCGCCGGTATCGTCAGCCCGATACCGGCGTGGGCCGCCGTGGCAGCTTGCGCGCGAACAAGGCATGCAAACGCTCCCAGTGACGCTCGCCGCCCGCGCGCTGATAGTCGGTACGCGAGGCAAACGCAAAACCGTGAGTGGTCTCGGGATACACCTCGATTCGGGCATCCCAGCCGCTCTCGCGGATCACGTCCGGTAGTGCCGTGAGCACCTGGTCGGGCACCCAGGGATCGGTCTGGGCAAAGGCCAGATAGGTCTGGGCCCGGATCCGGTGCGCATCCCGATGCGGTGAATCGGCCGCGTCGGTGATGATGCCCACCCCATAGAACGAGGCGATCGCCGCCACCTCGTCGGGATAGGCTGCCCCGATGGCCACCACGAAAGAGCCGCTCATGCAATAACCCACGCAACCGATGGGGCCCTTGTCGGCAGCCGGATCCCGGCGTGCCTGCGCGAGCAGAGCCCGGGTATCACGAACCACGCCGGCATTGCTCAACGAGAGGCGACACGCGTGCATGCGCTGCAGATGCGCATCATCACTGCGGATGCGCGCCAGGTCGTAGCCATAAGCGCCCTCACGACCGATCCGATAATAGAGATTGGGCAGCATCACATAATAGCCGGCGCTGGCCAGTCGGCTCGACATGTCGCGCAGCTCGGGCCGGATGCCCGGCGCATCCATGTACAAGACCACCACCGGGTGGGGGCCCTCTTCTTCAGGATGACAGATGAACACGTCCAGCGTGCCGTCGTCGGTCTTGATCTCGACAGTGGATTCGATCATGGCAGATACTCCGTTCAGGACCGCCGCACGCCGACCACGCCGGCGTCGATCAAGGCGGTTATTTCATCGTTGCTGAATTCAAAAGCGCGCAGGATCTGCTCGCTGTGCTCGCCAAGGGCAGGAGGGGGGCGCGACACCGCCGGCCCGTCTTGATTCGCCTGGAAGGCCGCCGCCACCAGCCTGACCGGTCGATCAACACCGGTGACACCTTGCACGTCCACCAGCACCGAGCGGTGCGCCAGTTGCGGTTCTGCAACCGTGTCGGCGATCGAATTCACGGCGGACACCGGCACGCCGCAGGCACCGAGCCGGCGCGTCCAGTTCGCTGAGGTGTCGGTACTGAGCGCCGCCGTCATTCGCTCGCGAAACGCGTCGCGATGCTCGGCGCGCGCTGCCGGCGTCGCGAAACGCGGATCGGTCAACAGGTCGGCCAGCCCGGTCTCTCGGCACAAGGCCTCCACCTGACTCTGGCCCACGGCCGAGAGCAATACCATCCCGTCGGCGGTATCGTAGCGGTCGGCACTGGGCGCACCGGTGGCCGAACTGTTACCCGTCAGGCCGCCGGGCAGACCGTCCACCAGATATTGCGCAAATGACGCGGCCTGCAGCGTGATCGCCGCATCCAGCATTGCCACATCGATGGCCTTGCCCTGCCCGGTGCGCGTGCGGCGGTTCAGCGCCGCCGCGATCGCAAACGCAGCCGTGAGGCCGGTTGTCATGTCGACTGGAAAATATCCGGTACGTGTTGGCCCTGACTCGGCATGGCCGTTGTTGGCCATCATGCCCGAGGCAGCCTGGATGGCGCCATCAAAAGCCGGATCGCGGCTGCGCGGCCCCTTGTCACCGTAGCCCGAGATCGCGCAATAGACCAGCGTCGGATTGACCGCGCGAACCGAGGCCCAGTCCAGACCCAGCCGATCGATCACACCGGCGCGGAAATTGTGCAGCATCACATCGGCGCCGGCGATCAGGCGCAAAGCCGTCTCCCGACCTTTTGGATGCTTCAGATCAAGCGCCAGACTGCGCTTGCAAAGGTTCAGCGTCATGAATGGCGAGGCCATACCGACCGTGCTCAGCGCACTGGGCAGCATGCGGTCGCGCATCTGATCGCCGCCATCCACCGGCTCGATCTTGATCACATCGGCACCCAGGAGGGCGAGTTGCTGGGCGGCAAACGGCCCCGCGATCACCTGGGTGAAATCCAGTACCTTGATGCCGTCGAAATCGGAGGACATCCGCCATTCCTGCGAAATACACGAAGGCGAACAATATCACCGACCCGCCGTCAGGACCGGCGGGACCGGCGATCGACCCGACTCAATAGGTTTCGAGGTGAAGACGGCTTTGCTGCCTCAGACTGGCGGCCAGTGGCGCCCACTCGACACCGGCCTGCTCGGCAATATCGCGCAGCGCCAGCACCACACCTTCTTCCATGGCCTTGAGGCCGCAGACGTAGAAGTAGGCATTTGGGTCGGTGAGCAAGGGCAGCAGATCGGCAGCCCGCTCGCGCATCAGATCCTGCACATATTGCCTGGGACGATCGGGCGTGCGGCTGAACGCCAGATTGATATCGATGAAATCCTTGGGCAGGTTCTGCAGCGGCCCGAAATACGGCAGTTCCTCGCGCGTACGGGCGCCGAAGAACAACATCAACTTGCCGCCGGCAAACTTGCCGGATGCGCGCAGCCGCCGCCGCCATTCGGTCATGGCGCGCATCGGCGCCGACCCCGTACCGGTGCAGATCATCACGATGTGTGAGCGCGGATGATTGGGCATCAGAAAGCTCGCCCCGAACGGGCCGATCACCTGGATCTGCTCGCCCACCTGCAGATCGCACAGATAGTTGCTGGCCACCCCGCGCACCGGATTACCCTGGTGATCTTCGAGCACCCGTTTGACCGTCAACGAGATGTTGTTGTAGCCCGGGCGCTCGCCATTGCGCGCACTGGCGATCGAATACTGACGGGCATGATGGGCCCGGCCTGATGCATCGGTACCGGGTGGAATCACGCCGATCGATTGCCCCTCGAGCACCGGAAACGACAGTTGTCCGAAGTCGAGCACGATGTGATGCGTGTCATAGTCGCGGCCGACTTCGGTCACCCGGACATTGCCCGACACGGTGGCAGTGATCGTCGATTCCGGCGCCTTGGGGCCATACAGATTGGTGTAGGGATGGGCGGCTGACCATGGCGGCGTGGATGAGCCCACGGCCACCCGGGCCGATGCCTGCGCCTGACCGGCACCGGCCTGCGGCTCAGGCTGATTCGACGCCACGCTGGCCAGGTCAGGCTCGGCGGCCACGCCCTCAGCCTCACCGCCGGCCTGCGCGAGTTCCTCGGCCGACAGTTCGCCCGGCAACTCGTCCCACAGGAGTTGCTCGGCCGTGCTGTAGGCCCGTGCCAGCGGCATGCTGCGCCAGTTGTCGATCGACCCCGTAGGACAGGGCGCGATGCAGTCCATGCACAGATTGCACTTGGATGCATCGACCACATAGTTGCGGTCGTCGTGGGTGATGGCCCCGACCGGGCATGTCGCCTCGCAGGTGTTGCAGCGAATGCAGATCTCGGGGTCGATCAGATGCTGCCTGATCACCGTTGTCTCTGATGCACCCATCCGGGGTCTCCTGAAGGAAGGCTAGCCGAAGCGCACGTAATCAAAATCGATCTGCTGACGATTGATACCCATCACCGGCGGCGCGATCCAGTTGGCAAATTTACCCGGCTCCACGACCCGGCCCATGAGTGAGGCGACATAGGCCCTGTCCTGGTCCGAGGGCAGCCAGCTATCGACCTGCTCGGCCCATTGCGCATCGCTGATGATCCGGCCATCGGGCGACACCTTGATCGCCGACAGCGCGCCGATGTTCCGGTGAAAGCCCTTGTGCGGCACGGACAGGCGCACCGGAATGCCGGCCTTTTCGATCACCTTGTTCCAGCGGTTGACCCCGGCGATCGAATCCTTGATGTAGTCGTCGCGCAGCACCTCGTTGAGCGCATTGAGCATCGGCACATCCTGCTCCAAAAGCTTGCCACCCTCGGCATGCAGGACCTTGTAGGTATCACCCTTGAGCACATGGTCATCGGCCCGCTTGCCCTCTTCGAAGCGACCCTTCAGACCGGTGCTGTAGAAGGTGGCGGCATTGCTCGACTGATCGGCGCCGAACAGGTCGATGGTCACGCTGAAATGGAAGTTGATATAACGCTGGATGGTGGGCAGGTCGATCACGCCGGCCGCCCGCAGCTTGGTCACGTCATCGGTCTTGAGCTCATTCATTGCATTGACAGTGCGCTGGATGATCCGGCTGATACCGCTTTCACCCACAAACATGTGATGAGCCTCTTCGGTCAGCATGAAGCGGGTGGTGCGAGCCAGCGGATCGAAGGCGCTCTCGGCCAGTGCGCACAACTGGTACTTGCCATCGCGATCGGTGAAGTAGGTGAACATGAAAAAACTCAGCCAGTCCGGCGTCTTTTCATTGAAGGCACCCAGGATTCGCGGATTGTCCTGATCGCCGCTGCGCCGCTCGAGCAAGGCTTCCGCCTCTTCGCGGCCGTCACGGCCGAAGTGCTTGTGCAGCAGATAAACCATGGCCCACAGATGCCGGCCTTCTTCGACATTGACCTGGAACAGATTGCGCAGATCGTACTGACTCGGGCAGGTCAGCCCCAGATGGCGCTGCTGCTCGACCGACGCGGGTTCGGTATCACCCTGGGTGACGATGATCCGGCGCAAATTGGCCCGATGCTCGCCGGGCACGTCCTGCCAGGCCTTCTCGCCCTTGTGATCGCCGAAATGAATCTTGCGGTCCGGGTCGCCCGGGTTCAGGAAGATGCCCCAGCGATAGTCGGGCATCTTCACGTGGCCGAACTGCGCCCAGCCCTGGGGGTCGACGCTGACCGCAGTGCGCAGATACACGTCGAAGTTGTTCGACCCCTCGGGGCCCATGTCGCTCCACCAGCTCAGAAAATTCGGCTGCCACTGCTCGAGCGCCCGCTGCAAGGTGCGATCGCCGCCCAGGTCGACATTATTGGGAATCTTCTCGCTGTAGTTGATGGCTGTCATCGCAAACTCCGTTTCGGTTTTGTTGAGTGCTGTCTCGGGGCTGCGTGCCGATCGAGGCGACGCAACATCCTGCTAGAAGGAACCGGGCCGGCTCAGTTACCAGCCCTGGTCGTGATCGGATCAAACCCGGTGCCAGTCGAAACCAGCTTTTTCGCCCGTTCCGTAAACCTTGAGCGCGCCGGTCGTGCCAACCGCATTGGGACGCTGGAAGATCCAGTTCTGCCAGGCTGTCAGGCGCCCGAACACCCGGGTGAACATGGTCTCGGTCCCATTGAAGCGTAGGTTGGCCTCCATGCCGGTGAGTGCATCGGGTGACATGGCCACCCGTTCCTCGATCGCGATGCGGATTTCATCATCCCAGTCCAGATCATCCGGGTTGCTCGTGACCAGCCCGAGTGTAAACGCTGCATCGGCATCCAGGCGCTTGCCCATCACCTCGCGCACCGCATCCAGGGCAGGCTGCTCGGCGTAGAAGCGGCGCTCGAGCCGGCTCTGGCCGGTGGCCATCGGATACAACCCGAAGTTCGCCTCGGACAGCGTAATGGCGGGCGCATCAGCGGGATTGTCCGGTAACGCAAGGTGATAACTCCGATCGCAGGCCAGGGCCAGTTCGAGCAGGCTGCCGGCGAAGCATGAACCCGGTTCGATCAGCGCGAACAGGCTGCGCGAGGACACATCCAGCCTCGACAAGGCCCGGCGCAACATGCCGGTGGTCTCGACGCACCAGCCAGTGATGCTGATGGGCGAGCAGGCTCGCATCCATGGCGAGCACCGCGTCGACATCGCCCTGGGTCTTGATCAGCCAGGTGCCGATCGTCAGCTCATTGGTGCGCATCTCAAGGATCGCATCGTCGAGTTCGCGCGCCAGCACCAGCGGATACCAGTGGCTGCCGGCCGCTTCGATACCGGCGATATCGGTGGGCTGGTTGCCGGCGGGCCCCTGGATCGTCCAGGTGGCGGTGCGTCTGGCGCGATCGATGTCCACCGACACCGTCGAATAACGAAGCGCATCGGCCTCGATGCTGCGCTCCAGCGGCACCAGTTTGACGCCGCTGGCCGTGGCCGGCCGGTCACTGGCCTGTGCCAGCGCCAGGGCGCGCTCCTTGACCACGCTGGCAAACACCGCAGGCTTGGCGATGTGATCCACCAGGCGCCAGTCCTTGGCCTTCTGACCGCGCACGCCCTCCACGCTGGTACAGAACAGATCGGCCAGGTCGTGGCGCACACGACGCTTGTCGGTGACCCGGGTCAGGCCGCCGGTGCCCGGCAGCACGCCCAGCAAGGGCACCTCGGGCAGACTCACCGCACTGGAGCGATCATCCACCAGCACGATCTCGTCGCAGGCCAGCGCCATTTCATAACCACCACCGGCGCAGGCGCCATTCACGGCCGCCACGAACTTAAGCCCCGAGTAACGGGATGAATCTTCCAGGCCGTTGCGGGTTTCATTGGTGAACTTGCAGAAGTTGACCTTCCAGGCATGACTGCTGGTGCCTAGCATGAAGATATTGGCGCCCGAGCAGAACACCTTGTCCTTGGCGCTGGTAATTACCACCGTGCGCACCTCAGGATGCTCGAAGCGAATCCGGTTGATCGCATCGTTGAGCTCGATGTCCACGCCCAGATCGTAGCTATTGAGCTTGAGCTTGTAGCCAGGACGCAGGCCGGCGTTCTCGTCGAAGTCGGCCGACAGGGTGGCGATGGATCCGTCGAACCGGAGCGACCAATGGCGGTACTGGTCCGGCTGGGTTTGGTAGTCGACGCGCGGCGGGTTGTTCACAGTGTCTCCTTGGCGGTGGCGGTGGGCCGAAATCAAGCGGATGAAGAACTATAGTGCAATCATTTGGCCCAAGTAAAGCATTATTTTGCATCTTTTCAATTCACCCTGCGCTAGACATCACTCCTGATGAATCATTTCAATCATTTCCGCTAGCAATTCTGCCAGATCATGTGCACAATAATGCATTGTTGATCGACCCACTGCCGTCCGGGTCTATTGCGCCAGTCGCCGCGCCATGGTCCGACCGGACAGCGCCCGGGGCAGGCACTCCGCCGACCCATAACACGCATGGAGACCCACCCGATGAGCAGCCCAGCCGTGCCCAGCCCCGAATCACCATTCAATTTCGCCGCCCATCTGCTGGCCTGCAATGCGCAGCGCGGCTCAAAAACCGCCTACATCGATGATCAGGGCGAACTGAACTATGCCGATCTGGATCGGCGCGTTCGCCAACTGGCCCGGGCCCTGCGCAAGAGCGGCATCAAGCGTGAAGAGCGGGTGTTGTTACTCATGCATGACTGCAATGACTGGCCGGTCAGCTTTCTGGGGGCAATGTACGCCGGTATCGTGCCCGTCGCGGTCAATACCTTACTGACCGCCGATGACTATGCCTACATGCTCGAGCATTCGCGCGCACAGGCTGCGCTGGTCTCGGGTGCCCTGCTGCCGACACTCACGGCGGCGATGATGCGATGCGATCATGAGGTACAGACGGTCATCGTGTCGCAGCCCATCGCCCCGATCCATCCACCCGAGATCGAGTTCGAGCGATTCATCGCCGTGGATTCGCCGGCCGATAAACCCGCGGCCACCGCGCCCGATGATCCGGCCTTCTGGCTCTATTCATCCGGTTCGACCGGGCGACCCAAGGGTACCGTGCATTCACATGCCAATCCCTACTGGACCGCCGAATACTATGGCAAGGGCGTGCTCGGACTCACCGACCAGGACATCTGCTTTTCGGCGGCCAAACTGTTCTTTGCGTATGGCCTTGGCAATGCGCTCGAGCTTTCCGCTCAGCGTCGGTGCCTGCACCGTACTGATGGCCGGCCGGCCCACGCCCGAAGCCACCTTCGAGCGCCTGACCCAGCGCAAACCCACGGCGTTTTTCGGCGCACCCACCGGCTTTGCCGGCATGCTTGCCTCGCCCGCACTGCCCAAGGCCGATCAGGTTGCATTGCGGCTGGTGTCGTCAGCCGGCGAAGCCTTGCCGGCCGAACTCGGCCAGCGGTTTCGCGCGCACTTCGGCGTGGATATCGTCGATGGCATCGGTTCGACTGAAATGCTGCACATCTTCCTGTCGAACCGGCCCGACAAGGTCAGCTATGGCACGACGGGATGGCCGGTGCCTGGCTACGAGATCGAATTGCGCGGCGAAGACGGTCAGCCGCCGGCCGACGGCGAACCCGGCGACCTCTATATCAAGGGGCCGTCCAGCGCGCTCATGTATTGGGGAAACCGGGTCAAATCGCGCGAGACGTTCCAGGGAAGCTGGACCAAGAGCGGCGACAAATACGTGCGCAATGCCGACGGCACCTACACGTATTCGGGCCGCAGCGACGACATGTTGAAGGTCAGTGGCGTGTATGTATCGCCCTTCGAAGTGGAAGCCACCCTGATCCAGCATCCGGCGGTATTGGAAGCGGCCGTCATCGGCAAAGAAGACGCCGACGGCCTGACCAAGACCAAGGCATTCGTGGTGCTCAAGGACGGCCAACAGGCGACCGATGCCGAACTCAAGGCCTTCGTCAAGGATCGCCTGGCGCCGTTCAAATACCCACGCTTCATCGAGATCGTCGACGACCTGCCCAAGACGGCCACTGGCAAGATCCAACGCTTCAAACTGCGCGAACGCGAACGCGAGGCTTCATGACGGGTGGCGGCGGTCGCGCGGCCGCCGCCCTCAGAGGGTCACCCAGTCCGGCGGCACCTCACGGCCCGGATGAACCGCACCACAGGCGCTGCAGGTGCGCCGATGCACATCGCTGTAGAACGCATCAAACAATGGCGGCAGGTCTTTCACGATATCAGTCACCTTGACCTCGACCCGGTGCACCCTGGCCTCGCAGCCGAAACAGAACCATTCGAACGCATCGATATCGTGGGCGCGGCGCGTTCCTTCAACCACCAGCCCGACCGAGCCCGCAACCGGGCGTTGCGGCGAATGGCGCACATGCGGCGGCAGGAAGAACACCTCTCCCTCGCGGATCGGGACATCGATGATGCGATCATCGTCAATCAGCTTGAGCATCATGTCGCCCTTGAGCTGATAGAAGAACTCCTCGACCGGATCATCATGAAAGTCGACCCGCATATTGGGTCCACCCACCACCATCACCACCATCTCGGTCGGTTGGTCGAACAGCTGCCGATTGTTCACGGGCGGTTTGAGCAAGTGCTGATTGTCCGTGATCCAGCGCTGGAAGTTGAATGGCTTGAATGCCGAGCGGGCCGTGGGCATGGCGAATCTCCGAACCTGGGTTTCGAATCCATAATAGCCGCGAATCAGCCATCGCCAAGCCGACCATGCCCGAACAGAGCCCTGACCACCATCCCGACGGCTGGCCGCCCGTATCACGGTATCGGGAGCATCTACGCCTGATCACCGGTCATGGCCAATACGTGGCCGACATTCCGATGGCCGATGCCCTGGTCGTTTCGTTCGTACGCTCTCCCATCGCGCATGGGCGCATCGCCGCACTGGATGTGTCGCAGGCCCGGGGCTCGCCCGGCGTTGTTGCCGTGTTCACCGGTGCCGATGTCGCGGCTATCGGCGCTCTGCCGGTCAACCCGGTTCTGCCGATTGCGGCTGCGCCAGGCTTCCCGATACTGGCGCTGGCCACCGTGCAGTCGGTCGGCCAACCGATCGTGGCGATCATCGCATCATCGGCACTGGCCGGTGCCGATGCCGCCGATCGGGTGCAGATCGAACTCGACCCGGCAACGCCGACCCTGACCGACCACGACGGCCTGCCCGACCCATCCGACGCATCCGACGCATCCGACGCCAACCGCGATGCCAGCGCCGCGATGGCGCGACGCTGGTCTCACGGTGACGTTGACCAGGCCTTCGCGCAGGCCGCGCATGTGGTCCAGGCGACCCTCAACCATCCCCGCCTGGCACCGTGTCCGCTCGAATCCAGAAGCATCCTCGCCCACTATCAACCTGACGACGACGCGCTCACGATCTGGTTGTCCACGCAGACGCCACATCGCTCGCGCGATCACCTGGCCGCCATGCTGGGCATATCGGCGACGCGACTGCGCATCATCGCGCCCGATGTCGGTGGTGCCTTCGGCATGAAAGCCTCGCTCTACCCCGAAGAGGTTCTGGTTGCCTGGGCGGCTCTGCAACTGCGCCGATCGGTCCGCTGGCAGGCGAGCCGGAGCGAGGAGTTCCTGTCCGCCGCGCAGGGTCGTGGCAGCCGCACCCACGGCCAGCTCGCGGTATCGGCCGATGGCCGGTTTCTCGGACTTCGCGCCCGAGTGAGCTGCCCCCTGGGTCATTGGATGACCAACAGTGCCGGCATTCCGGCCTGGAATGCGTCGCGCATTCTGCCCGGCCCCTACCGCTGCGAAGCGATCGACCTCCAGACCGAGGCGACGCTGAGCCACACCGCGCCGGTAGGCATCTATCGGGGAGCGGGTCGTCCCGAAGCGGCAGCCCTGATGGAACGACTGGTCGACAAGGCGGCACGCGCCACCGGTCTGGATGCACTGGTGATCCGCCGGCTCAATGTACTGGATGAGGCCCAGATGCCCTGGCAAGCGCCTACCGGCATCATCATTGATTCGGCCCGCTACGCAAGTGCCCTTGCGCAGTTGGCCCGCGAAGCCGACTACGACCGGCTTACGGAACAAGTGCGCCATCGGCGCGCAGCCGGCGAGCTAGTGGGAATCGGCTGCGCGCTATACATTGAACCCTGCGGTCAGGGTTGGGAAAGTGCCCGAGTCCAGGTGCAGGCCGACGGACGCATCATTGCCGCCAGCGGCGGCAGTACCCAGGGTCAGTGCCGCGCATCCGTGCTGGCCCGCATCGTGGCCGATGTGTTCGACTGCGATCCGCAGAACGTCGAAGTCAGGATCGGCGACACGGCCACTTGCCCGCCCGGCATCGGTGCCCTGGCCAGTCGATCAACGGCCATCGGCGGCAGCGCAATGCACCAGGCCGCGCAAGACGCTCATGAACAGTGGCGTCATGCCCAAAGCCTGACCCATGCCGCCACCGACCCCATTACCGTCGATTGTGTCTACGAGGCCCACGCCGAAGCCTGGGGCTATGGCTGTCACCTGGCGGTGGTCGCGATCGACCGGGAAACCGGCCAGGCCCGATGCGAACAGCTTTTTGTGGTCGATGACATCGGCCGGGTGCTGGACCCGACTCTGGCTCATGATCAGATTATTGGTGGCATCGCCCAGGGCCTTGGCGAAGCCCTTCTCGAACGGGTGGTGTACGACAGCCACGGCCAGTTGCTCACCGGGTCGTTGCTCGACTATGCCCTGCCACGCGCCAGCGACATGCCGGCCATTTCGATCAGCAGCCTGAGCACTCCGACCACCGCCAACCTGCTGGGCGCCAAGGGGGTGGGCGAAGCCGGTACGATTGGCGCACCGGCGGCGATCGGCAATGCCATCCATGATGCCCTGGCCGAATACACCACGATCGATCTGCCCATGCCCTTCACCCCCGCCCGGATCTGGCCGGTGATCCGCAACGCCCAATCGCGAGAACCCAGCGCATGAAGTACCGCAAACACGAAGCCAAGGAATACGCACGCACCCACATGAAAGGCATCTGGGCGGCAGCGCTCAATCCGATGCTCGACGACTACCGGATCGACGAGGCGGGTCTGCGTCGCAACATCCGGCACTGGGTCGACGAGCTGCACATTCGCGGCCTGTTCATCGCCGGCAAACAGGGCGAGTTCTTCTCGATGTCGGTGCCCGAGCGCAAGCGCAATTTTGAGCTGGCCGTCCAGGCGGTGGGCGAATGCAACCAGCTGCCAGCACCATCATGTCCTGCTCGGATCAGAATATCCAGGTCGTGCTCGATCTGGCCCGCCACGCTCAAGACTGTGGCGCGGACTATATCGTCGTGCATGCACCGGTGCTGCATTTCATCCATGACCGCGACGACACGCTCTATCACTACTACAAGCTGTTGTGCGATGAACTGGATATCGGCATCGCGCTCTGGAGTCATCCGGACAGCGGCTATCTGATGAGCCCGCAGCTATGCAGACGGCTGGCGGACCTGCCCAACATCGTGGCCATCAAATACTCGGTGCCGCGCGACATGTATGCCGAGCTGACCCGACTGGCTGGCGACACGATACTGGTCAGCACGGCATCGGAGGAGGAGTGGTTCGACAACATCGTCGAGCTGAACTGGCAGCTCTACCTGTGCTCATCCCCGCCGTATCTGTTGCAGACCCGGCACGACCTGCGCATGCATGAATACACCGAACTGGCGATGGCCGGCCGGGTGGACGAGGCGCGCCGGATTCGCGACAGCCTCGATCCGGTCCGCCAGGCACTCAGGCGCACCCGGCCGGGTGGCAAACCGCAAGCCCATCAGAAATACTGGCAGCAACTGCTGGGCCAGGCTGGTGGGCCGGTACGACCGCCGCTGCTGCAACTGACCGATCCGGAGCGGGAGGCAACCCGGGCGGCATTCGAGACTTGCGGGCTCAGGGTTTGAGCGTTCGTAGCGTGACACACCCGTGGTAGTAGTGGCTGGCCGCACCTGATCGACCAAGCGGATCGGCACCGCGCGTCGATCAACCGGTCATCCCAGCAACTCGCGTTCCCAGCGAACACCACGACGCACCACCCGCGCCGGCGCACCGGCCAGCACGGCGTCGCTTTCATCGAAGTGCCAGTTCACGACAGCCCCATACCGACCAACATCCCGACGAGACTCTGGCGCCCTTCAACAAGGTCGACTTTGCCGCCACCCAGACATGACGACCCACGACGATGTCCTCGCCGGGATTCAGGCGTTTATCGGATTGGACATCGAAGATGGCGTGCGAATCGGTTGAGCGGACCTCAATGCCCCAGGCGAACATACAGTCTTCGCCAATATCGATCAAGGTTCCCTCGCCGCAGACGAAGTTCACCTGACCGAAAGACGATCCAGCGCCGAGAACGACGCGATTGCCCGGAGCGCGCTTCTGAATGATGCTGCCGGTAAATCGGACGCCGACACCCATGCTCACCGAGTTGCCGTCCGATTCGATGACTACCCGCGCATTGCGCAAAATGCAATTCCTGTCGATGACGATCCGGTTGTTCCGGCCCTTGATCGTGATCGAACTGGCCTCCGCGCTGATTCCATCGGCGACAATGATCTCGTTGCCCTCGGCACCATTGATTGTCAGTCCATTATGCATATTGGCGAGCGATGGTGTCTTAGGAACGAAGAGAAGGCATCAATGCTTCGATACCGAACGACCGATGGTCCGAAACACGCCGTATCGAGAATCGCGCAGAAAGGTAATGGGATCATTGCGCAACTTCTTGAGTTTCTTCAGCACCACCGGACCACTGGCCGCGCCACTCGATTTGCCCACCGATGGATTCATCGGCAAAGCCTCACCGGCCGATGAGTGGTTGACGGGCTCTTGTGATGATGAAGCGGCAGGCGCGGACGTCCCAGCCGGACTGCGGACCGACGAGACGGTCACGTTCGATGTCATCGGGGAAACGATCGCCGCCGCGGATACGGAGTCGGGCTTGACCGCCACAGCCGACCGTGTGGGCGCCGACACCGGCCTGGCATCGACCGGCCTGGCATCGACCGGTCCGGCAGCCACGGCCGCAGCGGGCTTGTTCGCCCGAGCGGGCGCGGGCGCGGGCGCAGTCTTGGGCACCGCAGCCGGCTTGGACAACGCGACACGTTCGGGAACCACCTTGCCGTCGGTCCCGCGATAACGGTCGAACAAGACCGAGTCGTGCGAGATCGCGGAGCGGGGTCGCCGCTCCAGCCGAAGCTCCTCCTGTCCGGGGATTCTGATCACCTTATAGTCGATTCGCTGGGTGGCGGTCATCATGGATCCGTCGACCCACGGCACCCGACGCGTCTTGAATTTGGCAAAGGAATAGAACTCGAACACCAGGTAGTGAAAGAACTGCCTGAGCGCCTGCGCATCCGGCTTGAAGGTATTCAATGCGGTCATGACATCATCGACCGTGCGGACCTGAGTGGCCAGGCCTTCGTGCCCATAGAAGGCCCGTCCCGCATACAGCACCGGCTTGTTGAATGCCAGTCCGGTCAGACCGACCCCGGAATTGATCAGAAGGACCGAATCACACAACTCAAGCAGATCATTGACATGAGCCTGATCGGCGAACTGCACGGCAGGCAGGTCCGGCCGGACGGTCTCCAACGGATGTCGCTTGGCGACAATTGTCCAGTCGGGTGGCAGAATTTCTGTCAGCCGACGAATCAGATTCAGGAAGTTGTCGTAAGACCCGATGTCACCGACCAGGTATTTGATCACGGTGTCCGATGGACGCTGCAAGGGCACGAACAGCACCTTGGTGCCCGGAGCAAGCTTCAGGCGCTTGCGCAATGCCCTGACGCCAATCCGATCCGGCTGCTCTTCGAGGTTATCGCTGCCCGAACGGACTTCCTGCAGGTAAGCGTTGACTGCGGCGTTTTGCTCGGATGTGAGTGTTCGTCGCCAATGGGCAGGATCGTAGCTACTGCTTTCACCATTGAATCCACGCGGATCGAAGAACACCGATCCTGGCAGCGCGCCCCGCTCGCAGACGATGAATGGGACGCCTGACGCCCGGGCCCAGTTATACAGCTCAAGCATCTTATCGGTGGCATAGGGATTGTGGAAAAGAATGCGGTCGATCGCCCGATCCTTCACGAATCTGGCGAAGGATTCAACCGTGAACCGATTCTCATCCACGTAGGTGATCTCGCCGAAATACGGGGCCACCCAGCGGTTGTACACCCATGGATGGGTGCGGAAGATCAGGGTTCGACCACACTCCGGCATCGGCAAGGGATCGGGCTCCTCCTGGACGCTGGCAAACATCCGTTGCTTTTCGATGAACAGTTGCCGATTCCGCTCTTTTGCCTCGACATAGTTGCCGTTGTCTGCCACCGGGTGCCAGGCATGGAACATCACCATGCCCTTTTGGAAGGTGATATCGCCGTAGAGCCGATAGATGGACTTCCAACCCCGATATTCATTGATCTGTTGAAAGTTTCGGTAATCGACCGCGAAGTCTTCGGGCAAGGGAAACAGCTTTTCGCGCCGGATCGCGCGACAGATGAATTCCAGATCCTCGTAACCCCATCCTTCAAAATCGGGGTCCATGCCACCGGCGCTCAGGTAGTAACTGCGACTCCACGCCGTCACTGATGTTCCCGTCGAGAATTTGACCACCCGACTGGTGTCGGCCTCGAGAAAATACTGAATGAACTGGGAACGGCGCAGGGCGACTGGTGTGGCCATGTATTCCTGGGTCGCTTCCTGGGACAGATAGATCACCCCGAACATCACGAAACGCTCGGAGAACCGGTGCAGCCCCTGGATGAGCATTTCATTCTGCACTTCCTGATAGAAGCCGGGATAAGGCATCAGGTCGGCATCCTGGAACATCAGGTAGCGAGTGCGCGCCAGTTGGGCGCCGATGTTTCGCGCTCGCCCCGCCGAGAATGTCGAGCTGCTGCTCTCGATCCGGTGATAGGCATATCCGAGTTCTTCACACACGGCGCACAGATCCTGCGCCGCCTGGGGCTCGGATCCATCATCGACGATCATGATCCCGACATTGCCGGGCCGCCGGTCGTCATGCGCGACGAATCGGATCCGGTCGATGGCGTCAGATCGATCAGATCCAACCCGGATCGGAATGATGACGGTGAGATCGAAAGACGAGGTATCTACCGAGTGCATGAATTCTGGTCTCAACAATGACGTCTGGCTGACGAGCGGCAACGGAAGGCGGAACTAAAGGGTAAGCGTTGCCAATCACGTCAATCGGTTGAGAATGCCGGGTCTTGGGGTTCTGATTCAATGATTGACATCGATGGTTGGATGGCCCAGGCGCCAATGGCTTGCCCGATTGCCCGGTCCTGCTCCGATCACCATCCGGATCATGCCGGCCTCAGGCATGCCGGCGACTCAGGCGTGGCGATTCATCCCTTCCGCCGCCGTTTCGTCTTCCTGCACCAGTACGCAGGGACGACCCGTGCGTCGGCACAGATCGGCAATCCGCCAAAAGTCATCATGGCTCGTACAGCCAGTGCGACAGATCACGAGGTCTGCCTGGGCGATCGCGGCGGCCAGGTCCGGTGCGACCTTCGACTCGCCGCGCTGATCACTATTGCCAGCACTGTCACCGGTCAATACAAGCAGACGGGTGGCGTCCAGACGCAAGTCAGAGCGGCGATGCCAAGCCGGGGCGGTCAGACCAGTGGACGCTCGTGGGCCAGGGCTGCCGCCGCACGCCAGGGGATCCAGGCCCCAATCGTGCGCTGTCCGTGCCCGTATGACTGCCCCACGGACCCGCAGAAGTTCCCGGCGCAGGCGGCCTATCCGCAGCGCCTGACCAGCGATGGTCGTCGAGCAGCGTCGCTGGACCTGGCCGTAGGCGCGCACCAACATCTCGAATTCAGCCAGCAGGGGATTGGTCATTACCGCAGCTCAGGACTCACCGCCCTGGCCCATCATCGATTGCTCGTAGTTTTCCAATCCGATGCGTTCGATCAGATCGAGCTGGGTTTCCAGCCAATCGATATGTTCTTCGGTGTCATCGAGGATGTCGACCAGCAATTCGCGCGACACGTAATCGCGCTCGGACTCGCACACCTGAATCGCATGACGCACATGATCCCGCGCGCCTGACTCGAGCTTGAGATCACAACCGAGCATTTCGCCGGTGTCTTCGCCGATCATCAGTTTGTGCAGATCCTGCAGATTAGGCAGGCCGCCGAGCAGCAGGATGCGTTCGATCAAGGCGTCCGCATGCTTCATCTCGCCAATCGATTCCGCATACTCCCTGGCGTTCAACTGCTCCAGCCCCCGGTGGCGGAATATGCGCGCATGCAGGAAATACTGATTGATTGCCGTCAGCTCATTAACCAGCTGTGCATTCAACGCACCGATGACGGACGGATTGCCGGTCAGCACGCTCTGCCGATTCTTGCCTGGTTTGGCCACTGCTCACTCCTGGTGGAAATGCCGATAACTTCGATCAATGAAACCGCTTGTTCACGCGGGCGTCGCCACGTTGGCCCGGCGGATGAGCTCATGCGATTCGAGCACCGCCTGAGCGCAGTCGCGGCAACGGCCGCAGCAGGTACCCACCCCGGTGTCAGCCTGCATCTGATCAAAGCCCTCACCGCCCAGGTCGGACCATTCGCGGATTTCGCGGTCGGAAACGTTCCGGCAGATGCAGACGATCATGGCAAGGCGCTCAGAGCGGTCAATCAATACCGAAATCTTAATACGAACGCTTCTCAGTTGCAATCAATTCCCTGCCCTGCCAATACGATCCCATCCGTGACCGCATCAAGCGGCCTGCACGGTTCGGGTGCCGGGTGCCGATCCAGGCGGCGTCGCGCTGGATGGATGCCGCAGCACAAATGCCGACGCGGTCTACGCAGACACATCGGCCATAATGGGTGGTAACAACAGCACGGAACTCAGGCGAACTCATGGCAACTGATCTGGCGATGCCGCTGCTCGACGCCGAGGGATTCCTGGTCGATCCGCAAACCTGGACGGAAGCGATTGCCCTCGAGTTTGCCCGTCGCGATGGTCTCACCCTCACCGACGAGCACTGGGACGCGATCCGCTTCATGCGCAGCTACTATGAAGAACATCAGGTTGCCGCCGATGCCCGATTCGTCATCCGGCATCTGGCGCAACGACTGGGCCCGAGCGCCCGCACGCGTCTGTTTGAGCTATTCCCCTATGGCTATCCGGGACAGGCGTGCCGGATAGCCGGCATGCGGCGCCCGCGCGCCTGGAGTACCGGCTGAGACTCGGCCATCAATCCACAAAGGATCACCATCATGAGTAGCGAGGATCATGAATCGACCAGCCCAGGCCGACCCGAGACCGATCTGGTCATATCAAGACGGCTTCGCTCATCACGCGCCAATATCTGGCGCGCGTGGAGCGACCCTGCACTGCTCAGAGAGTGGTGGTGCCCCAAGCCCTGGACGACCGAGGTTCGCGAGTTCGACATGCGCCCGGGCGGAAATTTTCACACGACCATGCGTGGCCCCGATGGCGAAACCAGCGACAACCCGGGCAGCTTTCTCGAGGTGATGCCGCTTGAACGGATCGTCTTCTCGTCCCTGATGACAGCCGGCTGGCGGCCGCAGACACCGTGGATGCCATTTACCGCCGCCATCAGCCTGGCCGATGAGGGCGATGGCACGCGCTATGTCGCAACCGTGATGCATCCGGACGATGCGACCCGGAAACAGCACGAAGACATGGGTTTTTACGAGGGTTGGGGCATCTGCATCGACCAGCTCGAGGCATTGGCGCGTACGCTCTGAACTGTCTGCTTAGCGCCCAATACCCATTCCTACCGTGATCCGGTTCGATCCTGATCGACGCCGATCATGGTCAAGGCTGCGCCCAGAGGCGTAACAGGTTGTGGTAGAGCCCGTTCAGCCGCAAGGTGAGTGCGTCAGCCGCCCCGGCTTGTACGCCCTGCATCTGCGCGCAGGCATCCAGTTCGAGCAGCAGTTCGCGTTGCCGGGCATCTCGCACCACGCTCTGAATCCAGAGCACACAGGCATGGCGAGTGCCGCGAGTGACCGGCGTCACCTGATGGACAGCGCCCGACGGATACAACACCAGGTCGCCAGCCTGCCCCTTGACGCTTCGTCGATCGATGCCCTCACACACCTGCAATTCGCCACCATCGTAGTCGTCAGGTTCGCTCAGGAACAGTGTGCCCGACAGATCGGTGCGAAGACTGAGCCCTTGTCCGGGTAAGGCCATCAGGGCACTGTCGATATGGTCACCGTAGGCTTCACCGACCGAGTGCCGGTTGAACAGGGGCGGATGAATACGCGCCGGCAACGCACGCGCCATGAAGCGCGGATCAGCGCTCAACCAGTGCAGCACCTGCTCACCGGCCGTGCGTGCCGCCTCGCCAGCCGCATCGAGTTGATGGTTTCGCTTCACCCGGCGCGCCGCAGTGCCTGCCGTGCTCGAACCCTGACACCAATCACCGGCCTGCGTCGCCCGACGAATGCCGGCGACCTGCGCTGCGCTCAACACGCCCTCGATCATGATCATCATGCGTGGGCCCCCTGTACGGCCACCAGACGGGCGGCATTGATATCCGCCAGGTTCGCGCAACCCGTCACAGCCATGGTGATCTCGAGTTCCTCGCGCAGCAGCCGCAGCAGATGTGCCACGCCGAGCGCACCGGCGAGCGCCAGCGCATAGATCTGCAAGCGTCCGATCATTACCCCGTTGGCCCCCAGGGCGATCGCCTTGAACACATCCTGGCCGCTGCGAATGCCTCCGTCCATCAGCACCTCGCACTGCGTGCCGACAGCTGCACGAATCGCCGCCACGCAATCCAGTGAGGCCACAACCCCATCGATCGTCCGCCCACCGTGGTTGGACACCACGATGCCGGCCACCCCGGCATGAGCGATGCGGCGTGCCTCATCGGCATCGAGCACACCCTTGACATATACCGGCAGGCGGGTCTGATTCAGCAACCAGTCCAGATCGTCCGGACCCGGCGCCCGGGCGAGCAGGTCGGCAAGCCGCGGGTTGTTCGACACTGACTGATGATCGGGTTGATGCGCACTGCGCAGATCCGTTGGCATGACAAAACCGCTTTGTCGCGCGCGGCGCGATGGCAACTGGATCGTCGCATCAATCGTGAGCACGATGGCCGCGCAACCAGCAGCCTCGGCTCGGCGCAACAACGCAAGCGTATCGGCTCGTTCAGGCTGCAGATAGAGCTGAAACCATCGCAGACCAACGCGCGCCCCGCGCGCAATCACCTCGATCGGCAACGATGAGAGCGTGCTGCAGATCATGCCGGCCTCCACGGTGTCGGCACCATCGGCTGTTTCGCGCTCACCCCGATCATGGACCAACCGCTGCAAGGCCACCGGTGCCAGCAGGATCGGCGCGGCGTGCGTCTGACCGCCCAGGCGGCAGGCACATCGAGGGGCGCCCTGGCTCGAGAGCATCCGTGGCAGCAGCCGCCAGCGACCAAACGCCGCGCGATTGCCGCGCACCGTCAGATCATCGCCGCTGCCGCCCGCGAGATAGGCATGGAGGGGAGCCGCCAGTCGATCGGCTGCCAACTGTTCATAGTCCGCGGCCGCGCCAATGCCGACGGGCAAATTCATCGTCACGATTCAGAACTTGTAAAGCATCGTCAGTTGCGTACGACGACCATCGCCGATGTAGGTGAACGAACCCGATCGATAGGCCGCCAGATAATAGTCTTCGTCGAGTAGGTTGTTGATGTTCAGGCGCAGGCTCAGGTCACGCGTGACACTGTAGGACAGGAACAGATCAAAAATGGAGTAGGAAGGCACCTTCATCGCTTCATTGGCCGCGGCATCCGGTTGCCCGGTATAGCGCGCGTCTTCGTAGGTGACGGTACCACCCAGGGCAAAGCCGCGGGTGGCCTGGTATTTCATCTGCAGTGATGCCGATCGGTCGGCGAAATTGGCCAAGCGTTTACCGACATCGGCCGGGTTCACCGAGCGGATGACCTTGGAGTTCATCGCCGTAAGGGCCGCCGCCAGGCTCAGTCTGGCCGTCAGATTGCCCACCATGCCCAGTTCGATCCCACGCACCCGGTTCTCACCCGTGTTCAGCGTGCCCAGCGTGCTGTAGGAATCGCCGGCGGGGCTCTCCATCACGTCGCGCTTGGTGATCTGGAACAGCGCCGCATTCATGTGCAGACGCCGATTGGGCTGCCACTTCATCCCGACTTCATAGCTGATCGACCGCTCGGGATCACCCAGATCCGGATTGCCATCGGCCACGCAGATGCCGCCATAGCCGCAATTGGTGCCCAGATCGGACTCCCCGCCATTGATATTGGTCGCGGTGGAGGCACTCGCGTAGGCACGGGCGTTGGCCGCGAACCGATAGGTTGCGCCCAGATGTCCGTTCAGATAGCCGCCACGATCGGTGAATTCGAAGGGCGCGGCAGCCAGGGGCCCGGTGCCGTCCGAATCGAAGTTGGCAATATTGCTGTAGTCGTAGTAGTCGTATCGCAGGCCAGAGAACACCGCCCAGCGATCAGTCAGATCAACCGTGTCCATCACGGAAAGCGAGGCGCCGCGCACATGCCAATCGCTGTCCGAGTCACCACGGGTCACGCTTCTGCCGAGCAGTGAACCGGTGTTGGCCACCCTGCTCCCCGTTGGATCAATCAGGCAATACGACCCGGTTGCAGCGCCGCTTCGCCCGACTGCCCAACAGTTGTTGGCACCCTCGTTCTGAGTGCGGTAGACCCCATTGAGCACGCGCTGATCGGTGTATGTCAAGCCGAACACGAAATCGTGGTTCATGCCGGCGATCTGCCGTTTGACAATCGCGCTGAGTTGATTGCCGAGGTAGCGCACATCCTGCCATCCCTGGTGCGTACTCAAGCCGATGGTTGGAAAACCGTTGACGCCGGCGGCCGCATCAGCTTGGCTTGAATATCCCGTGCTGCCGCGCGCTCCGGTGGCGACATAACCGTTGTCAGTCGTGCCATAGCGCACGAGATTGACGATGCGCGCTGTCGGGCTCAGTTCATAGTCCATGCGCAGGGTGCCAGTATTGACCCTGGAGTTCAGGAAGTCTCCATCCTGCAAATACACCGGGACACCGGCGACCGGATCACCGAACACCCCATCGCCGATCGACGGGATGTATGTGCCCAGATCTGGCTTGTCCTTGGCGGTCAGGTGGTAGTAGTCGGCCGTGATCTTCAACCGGTCGCTCGCCTGATGAGAACCGGATAGAGCAACCCCCCGACGCAACCGATCCGCCGGCGCACGATCGGGCACATCCTCACCGGTCAGCAACACATTGGCCCTAACCGCCGTGTCCGGACTCAGCACGCGGTTCATGTCGATCGAACCGCGATAGAAGGCATCGGTACCTGCACCGATCGACAAGCGGTTGAAATCGTATTCAGTGCTGGGCAGCTTGGTCACCGAGTTCACTGCGCCGCCGGTCGTACCCCGGCCGGCAAAAGTCGAACTCGGCCCCTTCGAAATCTCGACCTGCTCGACCGCGAAGCTTCTCGCGTATCGTCATGCCCGGATCGCGAAGACCGTCAACGAACATGTCGCTGCGCGCTTCATGTCCACGGATGATGTAGCGATCACCGAACGCATTGCCATTCTCACCCGTACCGAGAGTGATGCCCGGCTGGCCATCGAGAATCTCGCGCAGATCGGTTCGACCACTCTCCTCGATCTGGGTATTGGTCAACACCTGAATCGTTTGTGGCGTTTCGGACAAGGCACGGGTGCGGCGTGGATCCGCGCTCGAATTGGAAACATAGGGCGCGCCTGGCTCGGCATGCGGATTGGTGTCGGGCGATACGGTTTCCTCGACGCGCACCCGCTCGAGAGACGTGGCCTCAGCCGATCCATCGTCGCCTGTCGCGCTCGTTGGCTGGGTCTGCGCCGAGGCAGCTCCCATCAATATCACCTGCGACAGGGCGATCGCAATCATACTGCTGCCCGACATGCCATTCATCGGCGTGTAGCGCAAGCCATCCGATACCGGGCCGAGCTGATCAATGCCGGGTGCATTCCTGCGTCGACTGCTATGAAGTGATTGGCGAGTCATGATTCGAGTCATCTCCTGTTCAAGAGGGCTTCTTGTTCAATGCAAATTCCACTGGCAGGCTGAGCGCCAGTTCTCGCGCGCCCATCGTCGATGGCAATGGTGGAAACGGGCTCGCGCGCGCGAGCATGTCGAGCGCGGCCTGATCGAGACGCTCGTCACCCGAGGTTGTGACGATGCGCGGCGCGATTAGTGCGCCGCTCCGACTGATCGTGAATGCCACGGTCACCACGCCGGTGGCGCCATCGCGGCGCGCGGCTCCTGGATAGCGCTTTTCGCGGGCGATTCGGGCCTTGATCTGCGCCAGGTAGCCGCTCCGTGCAGCAGGATCGCCACCGGTTTCGATCCGCTCACCCAGGCCGGTGGCAACGATGGCGGGCGACGCGAGTGGGTTGGATGGATCGGCCGCCGGTGTAGCGGACGAGGTCGTGCCTTGCTCAGGTTCGGACGACGATTCAGATCTGGTGCCGGGTGCTGGCTCGTCAATCGGCACGGGATTGACGGTGGATACCGGTCTGGTGATAGGTTGGGCGATGATCGTTGGCGTTGCCGTTGACGTTGGCTTGGCCAATGGCCTGGTCTTGGCGACCGGCTTGTGCTTCGAGGCGGGCTTCGAGGCAGGCTTCGAATCGGGATTTGGTTCGGGGTTTGGTTCCGGTGCCACCCGCTCCACGCCGCGAGTTGGCACACTCGCCACGAACTGGCCGGCCAGCCCGACGCTGACCGTGAGACCCTCGCTGCCCATATCACGCGCCCCATCGTCCGGTACTCGAGGGGGCCACGCGAAGACCAGCAGGTGAACTGCCAGCGAGGCGGCCACTGCCTCGACCCGAAAACGCAGTGCCAGGCTCATTATCGCGTCAACACCGTTGTCATTTGAAGACGCGCAACGTCCAGCGAGTGCGCCGCCTCGAGCAGATCATCAAGCGATGCCGCGGGCAGATCGCGATGAATCCGGCAGGAAATGATCGTCGCGGCACCGACCCCTCGCGCCAGGAGGGCAGCGTGAACCGGACCGACCAGCGCTACCCCATCGATCCAGGTCGACCCATCGGCATGCATCACAACATCGAGGGCTGCGGGCTGGGCGCGCGCATCGCTGACCGAGGATGGCAAGGTGAGCGAACGCTCCTGCACCTGAATGCGCCCCGCGACCATGAAGAAGATCAACAGAAGAAACACCACATTGATCATCGGCATCAGATTGTCGTCGATACGCCGACGACGACGCGGCGTGGTCGGCGGCTTCATGGCGACCAGCTCCGCGCAATCCGGACATTGACCAGGCCGGCGCGGGCGCAACGATCGAGTAATGAGACAAGCAGCTGAACCGACGTCGTGCGCTGCGCCGCCACGACGATCGGCCGAGCCTGCCGTGCCCAGTCATCGAGCCGATCGGCGAACACAGGCCCATCGACCGACAGTCGCTGATCATCGACGTCGACGCTCCCATCAGGGTGCAGACGCAACCATCTCGTGGGCTCAGTTTGCACCTCGGATGAGGCCATATCGGCGGCACCGCCCTGCATCCGGACGACACGTTCATGCCGAAAGCCCGACGACAACATGAAGAACAACAACAGGATGAACACGACGTCGATCAGGGAAGTCATTGGCACGCGCACCGCTCTGCGCGGGGGAAGCAGCGCCTGCGGATTCATGCGCGGACCCTGGCCAGCACGGCGACTGCACCCGCCGCACCCAATTCATCAGAATTGATTCTGTGGTCGGGCGCCCCACCAGCGCGACGCGCACTCGCCGTCGTGAGCCGACCCATCTGATCGTTGATGGTCAATCCGAACCGCTCGATGCGCTGTTCGAACGCATGATGGGCGACGATTGCCGGGACAGCGACCACCAGACCGATCGCGGTCGTGAGCAAGGCCTTCCAGATGCCTGCGGACAACACCGCCGGGTCGACCGCATCACCCGCGCGCTCCATCGCCTGGAAGGCTTCGATCATGCCCAGCACAGTGCCCAGCAAACCCAGCATCGGCGCAAGGTTGGCAATGACTTCGAGCACCACCACTTGCGATCGCAACGCGCCCACGCTGGTGGTGAATGCACGGGTCAGTTCGGATTCGAGCGCGCGATCATCGAGCCGCTGCTCGTGCAATGACTTGGTCGCAACAGCGAGCAGCCGTGAGCCCGCATCCTGACCGGCCTTCGCGAGCCCTTGCGCGAGCTCGTGTTCGCCCGACTCCCAGGCGGCCACGATCTCGCGATGACGCCCGGCGGCGAACGGCGAGTACAGGCCTACGGCGGCCAGATGCAGCAACTTGAACACGATTACGGCGATCAGCGCCAACGACATCAGCATCAGCACCCAGGCGACCGGACCACCCACCTCGAGCAGACGTCTCAGCGATGCCGGCAGCAGCAAGGCCCCGGCGGTGACATGCTCGGTGATCGTGGCCATGACCGATGGCTCATCGGCCCAGGCGGGCGCGGCAAACCAGCTGCCGGTCGCCATGGACCACCGCCGCCAGCCGGTAACGGCCCTGTGAGCATCAGACAGGCGATCGTGGTGGGGTGAGACGCGAGTGTTAATGCGCCCGGTTCGATAGAACAGCCAGCCCATGCAAACCCTCCCGAGTACAGATGCGGATCGAAGGATCCGCTGACGGGCTGGCTGGGTCCCGGCGATCGGGCCTGGCTGGCAAAACGCTCCATTCGGCACGGTGTGGCGCAGCTCGGTTGCTCGACCGAGCAACTCGATGACCGACGGCCTGTCCGGAACTTTTTAATGCGAATGATTATTATTCTCGATAATATGGCTCGGGTCAAGCAACCCAGCCAATTCGCCCGTCTCGGAACTCATCCAATGAATCCACACGATAAACACCCAGAGCCGCCCTCCGGCCTCAACAACATCGAGCAGCCCGAGCGGCCCATCGCGTCTCAAACCCTGTTTCGCGGACGCCGGGAAGTGGTCATCACCCACAACGGGCGGACATACCGATTGCGCATCACCCAGAACGGCAAGCTCATCCTCAATGCCTGAACCCCCTGTGCGACGCGGCTGAGTCTGGACGACGATCCATCCGATACAAACGCGCGTCAACGGGCGCCGACCTGTCGCGGGTGAATGCCCACAACATTGATGATTCGACGGCCTCGGGGATCCGATACCGTCGATATCAGCCGCTCGCGAGAATCGATCTGTCGACAACACGCCCGCGTGCGACCACTGACACTGGGCAGATCACGCCGCAGTCCGTTGCACAAGCCGAGCTGATGAAAATCGACGCTGCCTCCTCATCCCGCTCGATCAACGATCTGATCGAGCATGCCGCCTCCTTGCGGCCCAAATCGCATGAATTGTTTCGGCTGCTGGTCGAACATCATGGCACCCTGGTCGACAAGCCCACGATTCATGCCAGGGTATGGGGTGATGTTGTCGTCTCGGACGACAGCATCGTCCAGTGCATTGCCGAGATCCGGCGGTTCTGCGCCACGCGTCCGGGCGTGTCGATCCGTACTGCTTCGCGGCGCGGTTATGCCGCCCAGATCGACCCCACGGTATGGTCGCTCGCCGATCAGGCAGAGCCGCTGTCATTGGCAATGTCGTCAGGCACGCCCGTTTCGTCATCAACATCGGCACGGCCAACGATGACGCAAGCAACATCCATCACCACCCTGCTGCCACTGCCCAGAATTGCTGTCCTGCCGTTCATCGCCCTTAACGGCGACCATGCGCCGGCCATCGCGGCCGGACTCACCGAAGACCTGATCACCGATCTGTCGCGGCACAAGGACGTATTCGTCATTGCCCTGCACTCGGCTCGCGCGATCGCCCTGCAGTCCGAGTCGGACGATTCGGCAGCGCTCGCGCTGGGTGTGCGATACATACTGCGCGGCACGGTACAGATCCATGCCAACCGGGTTCAGATCAACACCCGCCTCTCCGACCATGATCGCGGCACCAGTGTGTGGTCCGACCGGTTCAGCGTCCCACTGACCAATCCCCTGACGGTGCAAGAGGATCTGAGCGCATCGATCGTCAACCGAATAGCGGGCAGTGCCGGCATCGTGCTGGCCAATGAGCGTGAACGACTATCCCGCCGGCAACCGCCGCAGCTGCAGGCATTTGAATGTTTCGTACTGGGCTCCGATTCCCGCGACTACCTGACCGACGAGGGTTCTTTGAGGGCCATCGGCTGGCTGGAGCAGTCCATCGCCAGTGATGCAACATTCGCCAGAGCCTGGGCGCGCCTGGCCTGCGTGCTGCTGGGGCGAGTAGTCTTTCTGTTCGAGCCGGATATCGAAGCCGGCATCACCCGGTTCGCGCAAGCGGCCTTCACCGCGGCCAAGCTGGATCCTCACGATCCCTTCTCGGTTGCCCTGGCCGCCGCCGCCCACTGCATGACGGGTGATCTGACCGAAGGCAAGGCCGGCTTTGATCGCGCCCTGGCCCTGGGACCCAATGAAGCCGATACACTGGCCATCACCGCCTATATCCGTGCCAACAAGTTCGGCCACCCTCAACGTGATCTGGCCATCATCGAACGCGCGGTGAGCCTCAACCCCTATCACCCCGACTGGTACGCGCTGGCGCTGGGCTTTTGCGCCTTTCATGCCAGGGCTTACCAGCGCGCGATCGATGCGCTCAGGCCGATCGGCAATGCATGGTTCGACGCCACCCTGTATCTCGCCCTCAGCCATGCCGCCCTGGGTGATGAGGACCAGGCCCGTGAATACCGCGACCATCTACTCACGATCTCCCCCGAATTTCTGGCCAGCCGGGTGGTCATGGCCGATCGAATGCATGACAGCGCGGCGCAGCACTTTATCGAGGTCGCGCGCCGGGCAGGGCTACCGCGCTGAACGAGCCCAAAGGCGATACCGGGCGATAGGCTGTAGCGATCCCGATGCCGCTCCGGCGGGACCGGGTCGGTGCCATTCAGGCAACGAGCCGCAGGCGAATCTCGGTGCAGAAGCTGGAAAGATCGAGCAATCGGTGGGCCAGCACATTCTCAAGTATCGCCAGATCGATCGCCTGATAGCCGTGCACGACCACGTTCCGAAAGCCACTCATCTCTCGCAATGAGGGGACCAGATCGAGCGGAATCCAGCCACCTTGCGCGAGTAACTCGAACAAGGCTCGATTCGTCGCTGGCTCGCCGAGCCGCTCTGATGAAACGATGTGGGAGGCAACATCCAGAGCCGACTGGATGGCGATCTGGACCGTATAGGTGACAAACCGCTGCTCCTTCAGGTCATGGCGCAGTACCGATGGATTGGCCAGGCGAGTCAGATCTGCGAGACAGGTCTCGATGAAGGCGAGCTTCTTGGCAACGAGCTCAGCATCAGTCATCACGTCGACCCCGGTGCAAAACGACGATATTCCCGCAAGTAAGGCAGCAGATCGAAGTACTCATTGCGGGCCCGAACCTCGAAACGAATGCGCGCCGACGGATCATGGTCATACAGCAACACGCCATCCCGCATGATCCGATGGACCAGGTCAACGGGCGCACGATCAACCACGACCAGATCGACCGGGCGGCCCAACCGATCCTCCAGTCGACCTTCGAGCGCCAGGCCGATGCCGGCCAGCGTGGCCGGAGGCGGCGCGCCGAGCAATACCGCCACATCGATATCGCTGTCGAGTCGCGCCTCGCCACGGGCCACGCTGCCGAACACCCAGGCGCAGAGTGGCGGCCGAACCTCGTCGAGCAGCGCCTGGCGAACACCATCGATCAATGTACCGGTAATCATGACCCGAGTATAAAGTCTCCCGCACCATCACCGGGGCAATGCCGCGCAGATGCGCACCATCACGCACCCACCACAGAGTGGGGTCAGAGCGTCGGCTCTTGCTGCGTCGTGCAATGAATGCCGCCACCGCCGGCCGCAATGCCATCAATGTTGATCTGGACGACTTCACGACCCGGAAACACCGACTGCAGAGTTCGCAGGGCCGCCGTGTCGGTTCGCGAATCACCGAACTCGGGTGCAATCACTGCACCATTGCAAACATAAAAATTGATATAACCTGCCGCGAAATCATCGCTCGCATAGGTTTGTCGCACCGTGGCAGGCGCTTCTAGCACGAGCACCTCCAGGGAGCGGCCTTCGGCGTCAGTCGATTGGCGCAGGATATCCAGATGTGTCTGGGTCACAACGTGATCGTAGGACTCAGGGTCGGGGTCGTAGCCGGCGATCACTACGCCGGGACGGGCGAAACGCGCGTAGAAATCGGTGTGTCCATCGGTGATGTCCCTGCCCATGATGCCGGGCAGCCAGATGATCTTCTGCAACCCGAGCAGGCGCTTCAGCTCTTCTTCGCACTGCGCCTTGCTGACGCCTGGATTGCGATTCTGGTTGAGCACACAACTTTCGGTGATGATCGCTGTACCGTGCCCGTCGACCTCGATTCCACCTCCCTCCAGAATCAGCGTCGATGGAATACGCTGGATCGCGGCTCGCTGCGCCACGAATGTCGCCACCAGGGCATCATCGTCAAAATCCTGCTTCTCGCCCCAGCCGTTGAAATTGAAATCGATCGCGGCCTTATCACCTTGGTCCGACACGACAAACACGGGACCCGTGTCGCGCATCCAAAGATCATCGAGCGGTTGCTCGATCAGGTCGATCCGGTCGCCCATCAGTTGGCGGGCAATGGGCATGTCATCAGTTCGAACCAGCATTGAGACGGGTTCGAACCGGGCGATGGACAGCGCAATCGTGGCCAGATTGCGTTGAACTTCTGGCAATAGTGCATCGCCCCAGATCGCTCTGCTGGCGCCAAATGCCATCCAGGTCCGTTGATGAGGCTCACCTTCATCCGGCATGACCCAGCTTCGGGTGTCACTGGTCATTCCTTGCGCCCCATTGCTACAACCCGGCAGCGCACCGGCACCTAGATAGCCCAGCGTTTGGAAAAAGTTTCGTCTAGAGATCAAAATGGTCGTCCCATAGAAGCCAGACTACCCACCAATTATGCCGTTACTTGGACACCGTCTCCCGCTGATGTCAGATGCATCAGGCGTCAGGTGCATCAGGCCGGCCTGCCACGGCGCCGTGACAGACCGGCCGAACGATATCGTCACACCACCGGATCGAGCACAGGCTCGTCCTCACGCCGATCACTACCGCGCCCGTCCGAATGGGTCTGAGTCGTTGCCGGCACCCGCATCAGATAGTCAAACGCCGACAGTGCCGCCTTGGATCCCTCACCCGCCGCAATCACGATCTGCTTGAACGGTGTGGTCGTGGCATCGCCTGCGGCAAATACGCCGGCCACATCGGTACGCCCGTGACTATCGACCACGATTTCACCGAATGGCGTGAGTGCGACCGTATCCTTCAACCACTCGGTATTGGGCACCAGACCGATCTGCACGAACACGCCTTCCAGAGCAACCCGGTGCTCGGCGCCGGTATCCCGATCCCGATAGACCAGGCCATCAACCTTGCGCCCGTCACCGGTGATCTCACTGGTCTGTGCATTCAGGTGAATCGTCACATTGGGCAGACTGCGCAGCCTGGCAACCAGTACCGCATCGGCCCGCAACTGGCTGGCGAATTCGAGCAAGACCACCTGGCTGGCCAGGCCGGCCAGATCGATCGCTGCTTCCACGCCTGAATTTCCACCGCCGATCACGGCCACCCGCTTGCCCTTGAACAAGGGCCCATCGCAATGCGGGCAATACGCCACGCCCTTGTTGCGATAGTGATCTTCGCCGGGCACGCCCACGCGCCGCCAGCGTGCACCGGGCGCCAGCACGATGGTGCGACCCTGCAGACTCGCACCATTGGACAGTTGCAGACGGGCCAGACCACCGGCCACCCCGGCCGGCTCGAGCGCCGTCACTTGCTGGCCGTCGATCAGGTCCACCGAATACGCATCGACATGCGACTTCAGATCGCGCACGAAGCTCGGGCCCTCGGTATGGGCCATGCCGATATAGTTCTCGATGCCCATCGTATCGGCGACCTGACCGCCGAAACGCTCGGCGACGATGCCGGTACGAATCCCCTTGCGCGCCGCATAGACCGCCGCCGCCGCGCCGGCCGGCCCACCGCCGACGATCAACACATCGTAGGGCGTTTTGTCCGGCAGACGCTGCGCATCGCGGGCACCGGCACTCGTGTCCAGCCTGGCCAGAATCTCGTCCAGGCTCATGCGCCCCTGACCGAATACTTCCCCGTTCAGAAACACACTGGGCACGGCCATCACCTGACGTGCCTCGATCTCGTCCCGGAACAAGGCGCCATCGATGGTGGTGTGACGAATTCGCGGATTGACCGCAGCCATCAGGTTCAATGCCTGCACGACATCCGGGCAGTTCTGACAGGTGAGCGAGATATAGGTTTCGAACTCGTAGTGGCCGGGCAGACTGGCGATTCGCTCGAGCATCTCGGGTGTGACCCGCGGCGGATAACCGCCCACCTGCAACAAGGCAAGCACGAGCGAGGTGAATTCATGGCCCATTGGCAGGCCCGCAAAACTGACTTCGACATCGGCACTGGCGCGACGAATCGCGAATGAGGGCCGCCGAGTGTGCTGACCCGATGTCGATAGCGTGATCCGATCCGATTGCGCGACGATGTCGTCGAGCAGTGCGCGCATCTGCCGCGCAGCCTCGCTGTCGTCGAGCGAGGCGAGTAGTTCGATCGGCGAGGTGAGCCGACCGAGATAGTCTTTCAACTGCGATTTGAGATCTTGATCGAGCATGGGAGTTCCGGAGCATGAAGCAGTGATGGGCACAGCGCCCGTCCAGGCCAACGGTGCGTGACACCGGGCAGGCTGGCGAGAGTCAGAGGCAGTCGGCTTCGCGATGGCCGCCAGGGCATGGCGACCACCGCGACGAAGGCTTAGATCTTGCCGACCAGGTCCAGCGAAGGCTTGAGGGTCTGCGCGCCTTCCTGCCACTTGGCCGGGCACACTTCGCCCGGATGATCGGCAACGTAACGCGCCGCCTTGACCTTGCGAAGCAACTCACTCGCGTCGCGACCGATGCCGTTGTCATGGATCTCGCACAACTTGATCAGGCCTTCCGGGTTGATCAGGAAGGTGCCGCGCAACGCCATGCCTTCCTCTTCGATCATCACTTCGAAGTTGCGGGCCAGACGGCCGGTCGGGTCGCCGATCAGCGGATACTCGACCTTGCGGATGGCGTCCGAGGTGTCATGCCAGGCCTTGTGGGCGAAATGGCTGTCGGTCGACACGCCGTAGATGTCGACGCCGTACTTGGTGAACTCGGTGTAATGCTCGGCCAGATCTTCCAGCTCGGTCGGGCATACGAAGGTGAAGTCGGCCGGGTAGAAGAAGATCACGCTCCAGCGACCCTTCAAACTTTGCTCGGTCAGCTCGATGAACTGGTTGGCGTGGTAAGCGGTGGCTTTGAACGGCTTGATGGGGGTGTTGATCAGCGACATTTGGGGACCTTTGGTCAAGAACGAGAAGGGATTGGGTGGGAGGGCTGGCGGTTAAGACGCTGCAGCACGAGAAGGATTATGTTTTTTACTATCGCGTAAGTCTATTTGATAGTTTTTATTGTATTGATTGCCAATAACTATGGCCGGTCGATCTGAATATGATTTATCGATCAAGACGGTCAGACCACGCGCCCTGCTGCGCCGTCATTCGCTCTGGCGGTGCCGGTCGATCAACCCAGGGGACAGGGGCTCAAGGCGGGGCGGTGCAATCACCGGACGCCCGGCAGGCCGACCCTGGTCGCTGGTCTCGGTCTCCTTGCCCAGCAGATCGCTGATCAGCAGATCGAAGTCCAGATCGAGCGACTGCTCGACGACCTGGGTCGCGATCAGGATCCAACCACGACGATCATCGGCGGCCGATTGTTTTCCGAATCGCCGCAGCGGCAGCGGTCAGGTCGTGTCGAACACGCGCATCGTGACCTCATCGATCGCCCCCGCCTTGTGAAGAGCGACGACATCATTGCGACGCGATTCAATGAGCTTGCTCAGATTGGACCGCCCACAGTATTGCGGCGCGCAGGGCGGTCAGCATTTCCTGTTCCGGTTACGCACAGCGCAGCCGGGAACCTGTCAGGCGTCGTCGCCCTTAAACCGCCGAAGTCCTCTGAACAACAAAGGAGCGATTAGCGCAAGAAACGCCAGCCCCATCAGCACCGCCGAACTCGGATGCTTGAAGAATACGAACCAGTCGCCCAGACTGATCTGCAGCGCGCGCCTGAATTGTCCCTCGGCCATAGGCCCCAGGATCAGGCCGACGATCATCGGCGCGATAGGGTAGTCCCAGCAGCGCATCAGGTAGCCCACGACGCCGAAGGTGACGAGCAGGATCATCTCGGTGCTGGACGGATTGGCCGCCATCGTGCCCATCGCGGCGAACACCAGGATGCCCGCGTAAAGGTAGGGTTGCGGGATCTTCAGCAGTTGCACCCACAGCCCAACCAGCGGCAGGTTCAGAACAAGCAACATCAGATTGCCGATCAGGAAGCTGGCGATCAACCCCCATACCAGCTCGGTGTTCGTCACGAACAGCAACGGGCCAGGCACGATGCCGTACTGCTGGAAGCCGGCCAGCATCATCGCGGCGGTGGCCGACGTGGGCAGGCCAAGCGTCAGCAGCGGCACCATCGTGCCCGTCGCCGCAGCGTTGTTCGCTGCCTCGGGCCCGGCAACGCCTTCGATCGCGCCGTGTCCGAATTCCTCGGGTCGCTTGGCCAGCCGGCGCTCTAGCGTGTACGAGAGCAGCGTCGGCACCTCGGCGCCGCCGGCGGGCAATGCGCCGATCGGAAAGCCCAGGCCGAAACCACGTAGCCACGGTTTCCATGAGCGCTTCCAGTCATCGAGCGTCATCCACAGCGAGCCGCGCACGGCTTCGATCTTCTCGTGCACGCCGGTGAACCGCGAGGCGACGTAAAGCGTCTCGCCCATCGCGAACAGCCCCACGGCCAAGCGTCGTGATTGAAATGCCGTCCAGCAGCGTCGGCACGCCGTAGGCCATCCGGGCCTGGCCGGTGAGCTTGTCGATGCCGATCAGGCCCAGCGTCAGGCCCAAGCGCCAGACTGGTGACGCCACGCAGCACCGAATCGCCAAAAGTCGCCGACACCGTGATCAGTGCCAGCAGCATCAACGCGAAGTAGTCCCAGGGACCGGCCTGCACGGCCAGTTCCACGAGCATCGGTGCCATCAGGGCCAGAGCCCAAGGTGGCCAAGGTACCGGCGAAGAACGAGCCGATCGCAGCCGTGGCCAGCGCTGGCCCGCCGCGGCCGGCGCGGGCCATCTGGTGGCCTTCGATAGCGGTGGCAATCGAGGCTGCTTCGCCCGGGGTGTTGAGCAGGATCGCCGTGGTCGAACTGCCGTACATGCCGCCGAAGTAGATGCCGGCAAACATGATTAACGAGCCGGTCGGGTCCAGCTTGAACGTCACCGGCAGCAACAGTGCGACCGTCAGCGACGGGCTGATGCCGGGCAAGATGCCGACCAGCGTGCCCAGCATCACGCCAAGGCCGGCAAACAACAGATTGCCCGGCTGCACAGCGACAGATAGGCCCTGCAGCAGGGCAGCAAAGGTTTCGGTCATGGTGATCCGAGACTGCTCAGCCGAGCAGAAGACGTTCGATCGGGCCCTGCTGGCAGCGCCAGCGTCAAGACGCGTGTGAAGAACAGATAAACCACCAATGAGAGCACGAGCCCCAGCGCAACGCTGCGCACCTGAATACGTTCGCCGAACCCGCGCGCAGTGGCCACGAACAGCCAGGCCGATCCGAGCACGAACCCGCCACCCAGCTCCAGCGCTGCGATCAGGCCGAGCAGCGCGGCCATGACCCACGCCAGGCTGCGGTGATTACCGCGATCGGCAACAGCGCCGCGCCGCGCAGTCGCCACGCGCTCACACCATGTGCCACCCCCAAACCCATCAGCAGCAGCCCCACGAGCCGCGGTGCCGCCGAAGGGCCGACGCCCATCACCGCCGGTGGCGGCAGCGACGCGGCGTCGATCCACAAGGCGGCACCCAGCGCGACCAGCACCGCGCCGATTCCTGCCTGGGTGCGCGGCCGCGGCCCTGCGTCGTGCGTACTGAGCGGCGCGGCGTCGTTCACTTGACCAGCCCGACGGACGTCAGCACGTCCTTGACACGCTCTTGGTCGGCCTTGAGGAAGGTCGCAAAGGTGTCGGCATCGGCATGGAAGTCTTCCCAGCCACGGGTCTTCAGCACCTTGGCCCACTCGTCAGACTTCACCGCTTTCGTGACCGCAGCCGCGAGCGCTGCCTTCTGCGCAGCGCTGATGCCGGGGCCAGCCACGATTCCGCGCCAGTTGACGAACTCTACATCCATGCCTTGCTCCTTCAGCGTGGGGACGTCAACACCGGCCATGCGCGCGCCACTGGACAGCCCCAAGGCTCGCAGTTTTCCGGCCTTGATCTGGCTCTCGAACTCGTTGTATCCAGACACGCCAGCCGTGACGCGGCCGCCCAGCATTTCTGCCAGTGCCTCGCCGCCGCCGGAGAAGGGGACGTAGTTGACCTTACTGGCGTCGCCACCCGCCGCACGCGCGACCAGCGCGGCCAGGATATGGTCGGCGCCACCCGCAGAGCCCCCCGCCCAGACCACCTTGGATGTATCAGCCTTCAGCGCCGCCGCCAGGTCTTTGATCGTTTGGTGAGGCGAGTTGGCAGGCACCACAACGACCAGTGCATCCTGCGTCAGGCGGGCGATCGGCGTGACTTGGTCGAGCGTCACCTGCGACTTGTTGGTCAGTACTGCACCCACCATCGTGACGCCCATCATCAGCAACTGGTTGCCGTCACCCTTCGCGGTATTGACGAACTGCGCCAGGCCCACGGTGCCGCCGGCGCCGGGCACGTTGACCACCTGCACACTCTTGGCGGCGCCGGTCGTGGTCATCACCTGCTGCAACGAACGCGATGTGCCGTCCCAGCCTCCGCCGGCACCGGCCGGTGCGGTGATCTTGAGTTCCATGTTTTGCGCCGCGGCCGGCAGGGCAAAGGCAACACTGGCGGCCAGGGCGGCCAAGGTCATGCGTCGGGTCATTGTCATCTTTTGTTTCCTCAGGGTGGGCTTGGAGCCGGATAATCTGTCCGGGACAACAACGGCCAACTCGACGGTGTGGGTGTACTGCGCCGAATCGGCAGTGGTGAAATGACGGAACTGCGCGGGTGAATCGCCGCCGGCTGGTCGCCCTGCTGGCCATTGCGGATGTCCTGGTCGGCCCGCTGAAAGGCAAATACTACGGCATTGGCCTTCGCTTTCACCGGCGCCACCGGTTCTTTCCCGGCGGCGGTAATGCGGTGCAGGGACCGGAATCATCTCCTGCAGGATTCGGCGATTGGATTTTACAACTTAAAACAGCAAAGTCGAGATCTTGGAAAACACCCGTGCTGCGCCCAAGCCCGCGAAGCCCGAGGCTTTCATTTGTTCAACGAAGACCGCCAGGTAGGCGGCCACGTCGGCACTGCCCTGGCCCATCACCACGCAGGTGCTTCGGCATAAGGGCTGCATCAGCGACGTCCCAGCAGGTCGCTGATCCTGGCCAGGTTGGTGAGGGTTGCGCCCAGGTGATCGCGCAAGGCTTGTGCCGCGTCAGCATTGCGCCCTTGTTCCAGTAGCTCGAGGATACGCAGGTGCTGTTGGCATTGCTCGTGATAGCGCTGTCGGTCCTGCATCGAGCGGTAAGACAGTAGGCGCCGTACGCGGTTGACGCGGCGAATGGTGTCGATGAAAAAGGGATTGCCCGAGGCCGCGACCAGTAACTCGTGGAAATTTATGCCGCGGTCATGGAGCTGGTCGGCGGTGTCGGTCACGATGCCGCCTTCCAACAGATGCCGTTCGGCGGCCCTGCAGCGCGTCAGGACCCGGTCGTCAAGTTTGTAGCCCGGTTCCAGCAACGCAGCGGGTTCCAACGCGAGGCGCAGGCGGTAGGACTGCAACAGGCTTTCGGGCGTCGTGAGCATCGGCGAAAACGCCCAACCGTAGCCGGGCTTTTTGTCGATCCAGCCCTCCTTGGTGATACGGCCCAACAGCGCCTGCAGCTGCGCGGGCGTCAGGCCGTAACGTGTCTTGAGCAGGACCTCGGTCACTTCTTCCGGTAACTCGCCCTTGAGCCGGTCTTCGGCGACCTGGAAATACAGGCGCGTGGCGGCGTCCTGGCCGTCCAGACCCAGGCGGCGATTGATCTCGTCGGCCGGCGCCTGAATGCCGGCACCGACGAAAAATCCCCGGTTGGGTTTGCGCACTAACAAGCCCTGCTCGTGCAGGTGGGTCAGCGCTTCGTTGATCGGGGAGCGCGAGACACGCAAACGGTCAGCGAGCATCTGGGCAGGCAGATGCGCACCGGGGGCCAGTTGCTCGTGACGGATCAGCGCCAGCACGCGGGCAACGATGGTTCTGTCAGCACTCATCATGGTGGCGCCCTCGTACCCTGCGCTCAGGCCTGTCATTGGGTCAGGCCGTGTCCATCGCGCCGTGCGCGGCCAGCTGTTCGCGCAGGATGGTCGGAATCACGCCTCCCTGTTTTAGCAGGCGCACCTCGAGCTGCGTCTCCACTGCGGCGGTCGCGGTCAGTCGCTCGGTGGCGCCATTCGTACGGTGAATCACCACCGCCACGCAGGCGCGCGGCTGTAGCACGGCCGGGTCAGCCAGCACTTCGATGCGATCGCCAGGTTGCAGATCCAGCACGCCCGGGTGATTCTCCGGCGCGAAGCGCAGCGGCAAGATGCCCATGCCGATCAGGTTGGAGCGGTGGATGCGCTCGAAGCTCGCAGCCAGGACGGCGCGAATGCCCAGCAGGCGCTGGCCCTTGGCGGCCCAGTCGCGCGAGGAACCGGTGCCATAGCGTTCGCCCGCCACCAGCACCACCGACTCGCCGGCATCGCGGTAGCGTTGCGCCACCTCCCAGATGGGCGCGATCTGGCCACTGGGCACGTGCAGGGTATGGGCTAGCGGAGCGTTCGGTGCCAAGTGATTGACGAGCGTCTTGCTGTGAAAGGCAGCACGCATCATCACCGCCCAGTTGCCACGACGCGAGGCAAACACGTTGAGGTCATTGCGCTTGTCGCCGCGCGCGACCAGATAGTCCGCCACCAGGCTGTTCGTCGGGATCGCACTGGCCGGCGAGATGTGGTCAGTGGTGATGTCGTCGCCAAGCACAAGCAACGGAAATGCCGTGTAGTGGCCGAGTAGCGAGCCTTCGTTGAGCGACGCAAACGGCGGTCGGCGCAAGGTGTTCGACGCTTCGCTCCAGGGAAACCGAGGCGTGTCGGGCGCCTCCAGCGCATGCCACAGTGGGTTGGTGCTGGCAAGGTCGAAGGCGCGCCGAAAGTCCAGCGGATCCAGCGCGGTTTTCAGGGCCGCATCGATGGCTTCGCGCGTCGGCATCAGCTCGCGCAGGAACACCGGCTTGCCGTCAGTGCCCGTGCCGATTGGCTCGATGCGCAGATTGCGCGCCGCATCGCCGGCCAGCGCAAATGCCACCACCAGCAGTGGCGACATGATGAAAGCAGCGTCGATATCCGGGTGCACACGGCCGGGAAAATTGCGGTTGCCCGAGAGAATGGCAACCGCTTTCACTGCGCCCCGGGCCTGGGCTTGCGCCACCGCCTGGGGCAGCGGTCCGGCGTTACCGATGCAGGTGGTGCAGCCAAACCCCACGATGGCAAAGCCCACGCTGGCCAGCGCGGCGTCCAGCCCACATCGGCGTAAGTAGTCCGTTGCAGCCGGCGATCCGGGGGCGAGCGATGTCTTGACCCAGGCCGGCACCGTCAGTCCGCGTTCACTGGCTGCGCGGGCCAGCAGACCGGCAGCAATCAGCAGGCCAGGGTCGGAGGTGTTGGTGCAACTGGTGATCGCGGCCAGCGCCACGGGGAACGTGGGCAACTCGCTGGACGCCGTGGGCTGAAAGCCGATCTGGTTCAGCGCCTCCCCGGTTTGCGAGTGATCCAGCAGGTCTTGCGGGCGCCGCGGACCGGCAACCTGCACGCCGATCTGGTCCAGTGCAATGGTGAGCGTTTTCGTAAAACGAGGTTCGGCCTCGGGTGAGAACCACAAGCCGTTCTGGCGGCAGTAGGCCTCGACCAGCGCAATGCGCTCTGCGCTACGACCGGTGGTGCGCAGATAGTCCAGCGTGCGGGCATCCACCGGAAAAAAGCCGGTGGTGGCGCCGTACTCGGGCGCCATGTTGGCAACCACACAGCGCTCACCGGCGCTCAGGGTCGAAACGCCCGGGCCATAAAACTCAACGAACTCGCCCGCCACGCCCATCGCGCGCAGGCGCTGCGTCACCGTAAGCGCAAGGTCGGTGGCCTGCGCCGGCCCCATGAGCCGGCCGGTCAGTTTCACGCCAATCACGTCCGGCACGCGCAGCATGGTCGGCATCCCGAACATGACTGTTTGAGCTTCCAGACCGCCGACACCCCAGCCCAGCACGCCGATGCCATTGACCATGGGCGTGTGGCTGTCAGTGCCCAGCATCATGTCGGGCACGGCCCAAGTCTCGCCACCCTGCTCTACCGTCGTCACCACGGTGGCCAGTTGCTCGAGATTGATCGTGTGCATGATTCCCGTGCCCGGCGGGTGTATCCGCACCCGGTCCAGGGACTTTGACGCCCAACGCAGGAAACGGTATCGCTCCGCATTGCGACGGATTTCGTGCCGCAGGTTCTGGTCGGGCGCGTCGGCCCGTCCATAAGCCTCCACCGCCAGCGAATGGTCCACCGACACGTCCACCGGCAGCACCGGGTTGAGTACGCGTGGGTCAACGCCGGCTTCGGCCAACGCGTCGCGCATTGCCGCGATGTCCACCAGCGCGGGCGTACTGGTGGTGTCGTGCATCAATACACGGCCGGGATGGAACGGCACTTCTGCCTGGCCAGAGCCGGTTTGGAGCCAGCCGACGATTGCATTCACAGCAGCGGACTGTTCTGATCCTTCGGTGTTGCGCAGCACGTTTTCCAGCAGCAGCCGCAACACCACCGGCAATTGCGCCAGCGGTTCGCCGAAGCGGCCAGGCAGATCGGCGTGCAACAGTGACCGCGAACCCAGGTTGATCACCGCGATGGCCGGACGTGCAATCGGCATAGAGGACCTTCTTGCGGGCCGCGCCGTTGGTCGGGGTCGGCCGAGGCAACCGCGTGCGCGCCAAACCTGCCGCTAGCAGGCCTGGCTGGGAAGTCTGCAGCGTCGACCGGGGCAGTGGTCGAGACGGAGAGAGCAGGGAAGCAAAACTTCAGCATGCGGCGCAAGGCGGTGTTCGACATTCTGTGCGTTGTTGAGCAGGATGACGATGGCACTGCCATTTTGCATTTATTGGCTTATAAAAGCAATATAGCTTGGCAAAACCGTGGATCAGAACAGCGCCAAGGGTAGTGGCAGGCGACCACTGGCTTTGGGCATCACCGTGTTGGATACCCTCTGACCGACCGATCGCCTGTAGACCTTGGCACGGTTACGCTCATTGAACAACTGGACGGTGGCGCACTGCCTCAACCACAGGTTCATGGTCGGGAAACTGTGAGGCCGCCAGGCATTCGCCTTGTTTGTCTGATTGACCAGTCGGACTTCGACACCAGAGGAAGTGGAATCCGCTCCGGGATTGTTTCCAGCTGAATATGGTCAGGGGGTCAGGGGACAAGGCGGCGGCAACCAGAAGTCTGGTGATCGGACCGGCACCAGACTCCCTCGCGCCGTCAACATCGGCTCGGGGCAACTACCTCAACCTCGCCGGTCGACGGACCCACCCCGACTTCGCAAATGTGGCAGCCGTTGTCCCGAGACGGTGCGTCCACGGCGCTGGCCGATTCCATAAAAATTAGGCTTTCGGGCTATTTGCCCGCAAGCGATGAAATGTCCAGCTTCAATTCGGTTCCGGCCACGGTGAAGGCGCTGTTGGCGTCGACCACATCGTCGGCGGGGGCTTCAAATTCTGCAGCGGCGAGCTGGCGCGCCTTGTCAATGACCCGCTCATAGCCTACGCGCATGGCTGAGCCGCCCAGGAACAAGGAGCGAGATCTTGCGCTGCCAAAGCCATCTCCACGATCGGTGTCGCCGAGCACGATGTGGGATAGAAAAATCAAACACCCTTTTTCCCGTCTGACCTGCGTCGCCACAGCAGTCGGTCCGGGCTGAAAACACGCTTGTCATCGGCCTGGTGCTCGGGCCGCTCAATCGTCCAGCAGTGGGGTGACTTCAGGCCGCGTGCCGCTCTCGACGGCGGGCCGGTGAGCGCGGCAGTGCCCAGCCCTGCGGGCCCAAGTGCCAGCGGACCTTCTCGATTTGCGCGGGCTCCAGGATCGCGGCGATGATGCTGAGCGTGCCGCCGCAATTGGGGCAGTGCGCCAGGTCGAGATCGATCGCGCGCTTGAGCAACAGAACCAAGCCTGGCCGCGCCGGGCGATCAGCGTATGGCTGTCGCGGGTCGATAGGAACATCGCGAACAGCTCCCAGTGGCCCGGCGGCAATTCCGAACTCGGGCCATCGGCACTCCTCCTTGACCGCCAGCTTGGTCTGCACATCCATCACATGCAGCGCTTGGTCGAGGAAGGCCTGCGACGTGAGGCCCGCCGGCGGCTTGGGGCGGAACTGCCCCGCCGATTCGAGTGCGAAGGTCTTCACGTTCTGCCACTGCGGCGCGATGAAAGCGAGCCGCGCGCGCAATCTCCCGGCTCCTTCGGGCCCCAACTTGTCGCGAATCGACAAGACGCCGGCATGCCACGCCGACACTATTCAGGCTTCGGCGCCGTTGCGCCACGTAGCCAGCATCGCCTCCGCTTCTTCCACGAGCCATCCGTCATGAACACACCCAACACATCACCGCCCGCTGCGAGCTTTCCTCGGGCTCCATCCGACGATCGGCGAGATCCCGCGGCTCACCGCGCTTGGGGCCGCGCGAGAATCCGTCTCACCGCGCTCAAGGCCGCGCTGGCTCTGACCTTGGCCGTGGTCGCGATGGTCTGGTTGGGTGTCGAGGCTCGCACCGACGTGTTGGCCGGTGTACGGCACGCGCCGGTTCACGGCGCGCCGGCAATCCATGCCCGGCCCACCGCCTACCGCCCCGGCGCCGAGCCGATGCAGCCCACCGAACTGTTCTTCGGTCTGTCCCGGCCCGGCGGCGTCGCGACCGACGCGCAGTTTTCGAGCTTCGTCGACGAGCTGGTCGCGCGGCGCGACGACGACGTTCACGCCCGCATCGAGGCGATTTGCACCGACTACAAGGCGCATTACGAGCAGGAGTCGGTGCTGCGCACGGACGCCGTGTCGTGCGTGTCGTTCTGAGCGCAACCGCCATGTCTTCGACAGCCATTCTCCATGCCGACCCCGACATCGCCGATCTCGTGCGGCGCTCCGAATCCGCGAACGCGGCGCTGATGCGCGGCGACGTCGACACCTTCCGCGCAGTCACACCCACGGCCAATGACTTCACGTTGATGTCGCCCTTTGGTGGCAAACCCAGCCACGCGCGCGACATTGCTGCGCCCGCCTGGGACTCGATGCGACGCTTTTTCCGCAACGGCACCCTGGCGGTTGAACTCGTGAACGCCTGGCGCAGCGCCGACATGGTCGTGCTGGCGTTGATCGAACACGCTCACGTCGAGGTGGGCGACCTGCCCGCGCAGGTGTGGGCATTGCGCGTGACGCTGGTCTACCGCCGTGATCCGGCCGGCTGGCAATTGGTGCACCGCCATGCCGACCCGCTGGCGCACGGCATCAGCGTCGAGGCATCGGCGGCGCTTGCGCGCGGCGAGCCGATCTGACGGAACACGCCCGGTCACCCGCGCAGCGCGAGCGCATCGCCTGCACGGAGACCACGATCGCGCGCGCCAAACTCGCGGCCCATTTCGGCACCCGCAGTCGCATCTTGGAACCCGATTCGCCCCCCACCCTCGACCGGCGCCCACGTCGCCACCAAGCTGTCGGCGCGGCCCGCGAAGGCGCGGGTCGCGATCACGCGGGTGGACGGCAGCGTGACGGTGCCCTTCATCACGCGCTACCGCAAGGAGGCAACACAGAGGCATGACGATGCCCAGCCGCGCGACGTCAAGCTGCGGCTTGAGTATCTGCGCGAGCGGGAAGACCGCCGCGCCGTGGTGACGAGGAGCGTGGCCGATCAGGGCAAGCTCACGCCCGCGCTCGCCGCGGCACTCGCAGCCGCGGCGACGAAGCTGGAATTCAAAGACCTGTACGCGCCGTACTAAACGATGCGCCACACCAAGGCCATGATCGGGAGCGAGGGGATAGGAAAATCAAACACCCTTTTTCCCGACTGACCCGCGCCGGCGCAGTAGTCGGTCTGGGCTGAAAACACCCTTGTCTTCGGCCCAGACCGGTACACGCGCTGCCCGGCCCGGTGCCCGGGCCGCTCAATCGTCCAACGGCTGCGGGTCTTCAGGCCGCGTGCCGCTCGTGACCGCTGTCGGTCACTCCGACTATTGACCCGAAAATTCGTGGGCTCGACCGCGCTATTGAGACTGTCGTCGGTTCAAGAGGAACTTCCAAACAAATCCGACGAGAACTTGTGATGCCGGAAGCAGGACGCCTAACAAAAGGAAAAGATGCCACCACGAAATTAGCCACCCTGCTCGACGCAGGGCCTCACCAGTGATCACATATCACGCGATACCTGCGAAATCGATGCCCAGCATCCATGGGCTTTCATCTGGCAAATGCTCCGGCAAGTCCAAGCGCCTGAATACATACTTTCTTGCAAAATAGCCGAACGCACCTGACAGCACGCTTAGCAGACTGATTTGCAAAAGCAGTATCGCTACGTCGCTCCTCACTCACACCTCCGCCTTGTGCCAGGTTGCTCCCGGTCAGATTTGCACAGAGAAACGTGGGCAACGCAGTACCGAATAGTCGGATTCAATCCTCCGGCCGATCTAGACACTGCAAGATCCAGCATCACTGCCTGCGCCGCACGATCCGCCATTGCACAACCAGTCGACACCATCTCCCTCACCCGGGGCTGCCGTCTCCGCTTCCAAAACCAGCAGCATAGCAACCCGCATCCCAGCCCGACGCATTCGCCTGGTTCCCCGCCCCGCAATCACTATCGGGCCCATAGATGCCGCCGCGGCAGCGCCAGCAGGCCCATCCACAGCGGTGCTATTGAGACTGTCGTCGCTTCAATCGAATCTTCCGAAGAAACCCGGGAAGGATTTGTGACGCCGGTAACAAGACGCCGAATACGAGCTGCAGTCGCAACCAAGGTAGCTGGTTGATCGACTCGACCAGCAACAGTGCGAAAGTTCCGACTACCAAAAGTGCCAGTCCTGAGATATCGAGAATCGTCACTGACCGACCTTCCTCGGGCAATTCAAAGCGCCTGTACACGAACTGTCGTAAGAAATAGCTGAACGCAACTCCCAGCGTTATGACCAACCAGGCCTGCAAAATAACCTGCCATATTGTTGTTGCTCTGTCGCCGCACACGACCACCTCCGAGTTGCGCTGGGTGCCTACGATCGGTCTGCCCCGGCCGACGGCCGAAACCGAACGCGCTAGCCGAGTTCACCGCCACAGGATCCGCCAAATGACCCACCATCACCGCCTGCGCCGCACGATCAGCCGTCTCCTGCGCCTCCGTCACCATCACCTGGGCCGCAAACCCCGCCATCTCCGACTCCAGCGGTGCCTGCGCATGACCCCGCAGTAGTACCCGAGGCATCCGCGGAGGCTCCCGTCTCACTACCTTCATCCGGCCCGCAGGACAGTGCCGCCGCAGTGGCACCCGCGTACCCACCTGCCGTTGCTCCCGCGACTGCCGCGTTTCCCATACCCGCCCCGGCCAATCCCGCGGCTCCTCCTGCGGCTGCGCCGACGATCGCTCCAGCGACCCCTCCCTCCAACGCACCACACTCCGCCGTGCCCCCGACTGCAAGTGACGCAGTCGTCCCGGCAGCAGCGCCCGCCGCCAGCCCCGCCTGACCACCTACGGCCGCCCCGGCCAGCCCTCCAAGTGGTCCTGGTCCAAAACAGGCGGTCATCCCAGCATCAGGACCTGAGTCGCCTTGCCCACCAGCGACGCCGGGGCTTGAGGGCAAGGCGTCGCCCAACGCCACGCTGCCGCCATCCGCCTTGGTCAGTCCCGTTGCGCTCCGTGGTGAAGTAAAAACCTCCTACCGCATGGCCCGAACCGCGGACAGCCCCAATCCTGGGACGAATATCTGCCCCGGAGCCGCCGCATCAGATGCTGACGAACGAAGCCAAGGTTCCGAGCTTTGTACCGATAGGGGAACCCAATCAATAGCGCGCGTTGTTGTTCTGAAGTCCAGCATCGATGTGCTGCAAGGGATTATCTCGGGTAACCATAACAATCGAGCAGAGCTTCGTCAACACATCTCAGCAGCAGTGAAATCCGTCAGCTCGAGTTCGACCGGATCACATGCTTCGGATTACTACCCTCGGTCAACGTTGATGCCGATTCTCCATGCATCGAACGTCCGCACGCATGGCTGACGACCTGGGTCCAGGGATGTTCAAAACGATCAGCGACGCCGGGAACCGAGGCGCTATCCAATCCGATACGAGTCGATTCGTCCCAGTGAAATGCCACTGCGTCCTGCGAAACTCTCCGAAAAAAGACTGCGATGCCGCGTCTGCCGTCAGCGGATCTTTCCGGATACCGTGCCAGGAAGCCCCTCCCTTGAGTCTCCGCTGATCACTGGCACATTGCAGCAGCCCGATGATCGACGAGACGCTGCCGACATCACGGCCGCTCCGCCCCTTCGCCAGTGCGGTCGCATTTGCGCCGATCAGCAGGACCGTGGCCATCAATAACATCAGCGGCGCCATGAACAAGGGCAGCACCGGTATGCCGGTGACGAATACGAGCAGCGCGCCCGCAGCGATATTCACCGCAGCCGCGCCAAGCAGAATTCTGCGCGGCGCGAAGCGCTCGAACAGCTTGCGTTTGAGCTGGCCGGCCAAGACCAGGCCGAGCGCATTGATCCCGAACATCCAGGCAATTCGGGTCTGATCGATGCCGTACAGACCCATGAGCACATGCGGCGACCCGGATGCATTGGTGAACACCGACGAGAACGCGACTGCGCCGGCCAGCGCCGGGACGATGAAGCGCGCTTGCGCGAGCAGCCGTGCGAAGATCGCCATCACCTGCCAGGGGCCGACCCAGCGCCGTGCCGCCGGAGCCAATGTCTCGGGCAGAAAACGCAGTGTGGCGAGAAAGCATAACGCGGCGAACACGCCGATGAAATCGACGCCGCCTGCGGGGTGCGCAACGTGGACACCATGATGGTGAATTGCTTCAGAGCGCCCGTTTCGACAGCCTGTGCAGGCTGATTGACAACCAGGTTCGATTGTATGAACAAGCAGCGAATCCGGATCTGCGGCACGGATTTCGACGATACGCTGCATGGCACCGTTGCCGACGACACGTTGTCACAGCCCAAGCCATGGATTCTGTTTGCTTTTACACTGGCGCACTACATGCGCGCCGGCCAAGTCCAAGCGGCGTTCGACAGGTACCAGCCGTGCAGATGTCGCCCGCCATACGACATTGACATCGATATTCGGGAGTTTTCGCATGATTGGAAGTTGGCGCGATAACGGCGGGACCCGGCATTCAACTGTCTCGCGCCGCCAGGTCTGGCTGCCACTGGCTGCCTTTGCCTGTGTGCTGTGCGGTTGTGCTACCCCGCCAGCCGATGAATCGCGCAGTGGCGATCGAGCATTGTCAATCGACAAGATCACTATCGACCGCAGTGCCTACACGGCACACTGGTATCGACCGACTGTTCCGCCGACCGCGCTGATCGTCTTTCAGCCGGGTTTTTCGAGGCGGTGCGCCAACCTGCGCTCGACAACCGATCATCTGGTACGCACCGGCGTGATCGCGCTGTGTCTGGATGCGTCGATGGCGCGCGGCAATCACGCGCTGGCCGATTCGTTGGCGCGCATCCTGGCCCATGGGCTCACCATGCCGGACGGGCGCACGTTGCCAGACCGGATCATTGTCGCCGGCCATTCTGCAGGTGCCGCATTCGCCGCACGCCTGGGCATGCAACTCAGTCACCTGGCGCCGGCGCGACTCGCCGGCGCGCTGTTGTTTGACCCGGTGGCCGCGCAAGGATTCACCGACGATATCAACGCGATTTCATCTGGCGGACGACGTCCGGTGCGTGCGGTGATTGCGCAATCCGATGGCTGCAACGCCAACCTGAACGCCTTGCAAGCCCTGCGAGACGTGCGCTTGAGCGCGCTCCACGCTGGCCGCGACGGGTTCGTCGGCGTGCAATTGATCCGGGACTCGACCCACGTCGATGTCGAGGGAGAGGATAGCGACTGGATTGGTATTCTGGCGTGCGGCCGGCCATTGCCAGCGAATGTGGCCTTATTGCGCCAACTTGCCACGCAGTGGCTGGTGGAGATGACCGGCGGAGCCGAATTCCGCGGCAGGGTTTTCGACGGTGCGAGACCGATCGAGTAGAGAACGCGACGATCCGCGGTTCGACCCTCGTGCGTGCGAGCCAGATATCCTCCCAGCACGGCATCAACGAACGCCATCGACGATCGGTCCGCCGATGCTCATGCGTTGAACCGCGAGGTACCGACGACTCAGCGCCTTAATTGCCCACCTGACGCAGATGTCGTCGACCCAGCAACAGCACAAGCGCACTCGCGCACCCGCCCGCGAGCATCGGCATCGTCATCGAATAGGCGCTCGGATCATGCAGCAGGCCGACCAGCGCGCTCATCAGTGCGCCCAGACCAAATTGCAGCACCCCGATGATCGACGAGGCGCTGCCGGCATCCCGGCCGCTCTGCCCCATTGCCAGTGCGGTCGCATTCGCGCCGATCAGCGGGACCGTGGCCATGAACAACATCAGCGGTGCCATGAATACGGGAAGCACCGGCGTACCGGTGACGAACACGAGCAGCGCACCTGCAAGGATATTGACCGCAACCGCGTTAATCAGAATGGTGCGCGGCGCGAAGTGCTCGAGCAGCTTGCGGTTGAGCTGGCTGGCCACGACCAGGCCTAGGGCATTGATCCCGAACACCCAGCCAAATCGGGTCTGATCGATGCCGTACAGACCCATGAACACATGCGGCGACCCGGACACATAGGCGAACACCGACGAGAACGCGACTGCGCCGGCCAGCGCCGGGACGATGAAGCGCGCTTGCGCGAGCAGCCGCGCGAAGATCGCTATCACCTGCCAGGGGCCAACCCGACGCCGCGCCGCCGGAGCCAATGTCTCGGGCAGAGAACGCAGGGTGGCCAGAAAGCACAACGCGGCGAATACGCCGATGAAGCCGAACAAGGCATGCCAATGGGCAATGCTCAGAATCAACCCGCCCAGGGTCGGCGCAACAATCGGGCCGATCGACACGATGGCCATCATCATCGACAGCACGCGGGCGCCCTCGCGCACATCGAACAGATCGCGGATCACCGCCCGCGACACGACCATGCCTGCCGCCGCGCCCAGGGCCTGCACGAAACGCAGCGCGATGAACACGGTTGGATCGCTCACGAACATCAGTGCGAACGACACCACCCCGAACAAGGCCACGCCCAACAGCAAGGGGCGTTTGCGCCCGAATCGGTCGATCGCCGGACCGTAGACGAACTGGCCGATCGCCAGTCCGAGCACGAAGGCCGACAGGCTCAGCTGCACGTCGGCAATGCTCGCGCCCAGGCTCGCCGCAATCACCGGGAAGGCCGACAGATACAGATCGATGCCCAAGGGGCCGAAGATGGTCAGCGATCCGAGAATGATAGTCAGACGTGCGGTGCCGATCGACGGCCGGTCCAACGCGTCGACAGAGATACTGGGGTGGTTCAATGGAGGGTCCTGATTCAGACGACCTGGGCCGGCACGAAATCCATCGTCCTGCCGTGCAATAGTCGTTGCTTCGCGATTGACAATCAAACATTATCGCCCATCATGCCAACACTCTCGTCATCATGAACAAGACCACCCGACTGCTCAGTCTGATGCAGGTAATGCGCGCCCGGCAGCGGCCAGTCACGGCGCAGCATCTGGCCGATCGCCTGGCGGTCTCGGTGCGCACGGTCTATCGCGACATCGATGCGCTCGTGCAGCTGGGCGCCGCCATCGACGGCAGCGCAGGAGTGGGCTACCAGTTGCGCTCGGGCTTCTTCCTGCCACCCCTTATGTTCAGCGACGAGGAGATCGAAGCGCTGGTGCTGGGCGCACGCTGGGTCGACGGCCAGGGCGACAACAGCCTGAGCGATGCGGCCGCTTCGGCCATTGCCAAGATCGCCAGCGCAGGCCCTACAGCCATGCGCGAGAAGATTGCCGAGACGGCGCTCTGGGCACCGCAGGCCCGACGCCGCGCCGACGATGGCGGGCCGGGCCCATCCGCGAGCCACACCCCGGGCCAGGTCGACACGGGAATGATCCGCCAGGCGATCCGGCAGGAGCGCAAGCTGCGTCTGGCCTATCGAGATGCGGCCGGTACCGCCTCGGGGCGGGTGATCTGGCCGATCGCGCTGGGCTTTTTCGAGGGTGGCCGGGTTGCAGCCGCCTGGTGCGAACTACGCAACGGTTTCCGTCACTTCCGGGTCGATCGCATGATCTCGCTCGAGTGGCTCGATGAGGGCTATCCGACGCCGCGCAAGCTGTTGGTGCGGTCCTGGCGGGCGCATCTGCGCGAGAGCCGGGCGCGCCGCGCCGCCGCAGGGTCATGAGCCACTCGAGACGCTGACTGCAGGCCGCAGGCGGGCTCAGTCGAGGATCGCCGCCAGCACATCGCCGGCTCTTGCACAGCCGGCGGCATCCACATCCAGGTGGGTCACGAAGCGCAGCTTGGTGGGCCCCAGCGCGTTGATGAGCACGCCTTGCTCGCGCGCCCGCGCCACCAGCGTGGCCGCATTGAGCCGCGGGTGATCGAGTTCGAACACCACGATGTTGGTCTGCACCCGATCGAGTGCCAGGCTGACACCCTGGCATGCGGCCAGCCGCTTCGCGAGGACGCGCGCATTCTCATGATCGGCGGCAATGCCGTGAATGTGATGGTCCAGCGCGTAGTCGCAGGCCGCCGCGAACATGCCCACCTGACGCATCGCGCCGCCCAGCATGCGCCGGTGTCGCTGGGCCGCCCGGATCAGCTCGCGCGAACCCGCCAGCATCGACCCCGCCGGCGCCCCCAGGCCCTTGGAGAACGCAACCATCAACAGATCAAACGGCCGGGCGAGTGCATCGAGCGACAGGCCGCTGGCGACCGATGCATTCCACAGCCGGGCGCCGTCCAGATACGTGGCCAGACGCAGTTCGCGGGCAGTGGCGCAAATTGCTTCAACCTCGGCCTGCGGGAACACCAGACCGCCATGCCGGTTGTGGGTGTTCTCCACCTGCACCAATGTCGTGGACGGTAGCGGCAACACCGGCTCGTCACGCGGCTTTGCGTGGCGACGCACGTCGGCGGCGGTGAACAGTCCGTCGCGCCCGATCTCGGTGAACTGCACGCCCGAATTGGCCGCTGCACCGCCCGCCTCATGCCACATCGAGTGCGATTCACTGCCCACGAGCACATCGTCGCCCGGCCGGGTCAGGACGCGCAAGGCCACCTGGTTGGCCATGGTGCCCGAGGGCAGCCAGAGCGAAGCCTCCTTGCCCAGCAGCCCGGCCACCCGCTCTTCGAGCGCATTGAGTGTCGGGTCGTCGCCGTATTGCATGTCACCGACCGGCGCGCGCGCCATGACGGCGCGCATCGCGTCGGTCGGACGGGTGACGGTGTCGGAACGCAGATCGATCATGGTCGGCCCTGGTTGAAAGTCGGTTCGCTGCGGCGCTGCTTGCCTGGCCGATTGTGCCGGATTGCACCACATTGCGCCTGCGATGTGAATCGGCCCATGACGCACGCTCCTGACAGGATCTGTCACGGCCGGCACCTAACATCGTGTTTCCCCATCCTCACCGACTAGAGAAACCCGATGCAAAACCACCCGATGCGCCTCCACCATCATCCGATGTCCACCTGCAGCCTGCGCGTGCGCCTGGCCGCCCGCCACCTGGGTATCGAACTGGACCTCATCACCGTCGATCTGGCCAGCGGCGCACACCAGGCACCGGCCTTCGCCGCCCTCAACCCGAACCGCAAGGTGCCGGTGCTTGAACATGACGGCCTGGTGCTCTGGGAGTCTTACGCGATCATGCAGTATCTGGCCGACCGGACACCGGGCCAGACCATCTATCCCGTCGAGCCGGCGGCGCGCGCCGACGTGAATCGCTGGCTCTTCTGGTGCGGCCAGTCGTTCATGCCGGGCGTGGCCATGCTCAACTGGGAGCATTCGATCAAGCCCATGTTCGGCCTGGGCGAGCCGGACCCGGCGGCGGTGGCGCGGGGCGAATCTCTGTTTACCGACGCAATGCACATTCTGGACGGGCAGCTCGCGCGAGGCCAATGGTTGTGCGCCGCCGGCTTGTCTCTGGCCGATTTCGCGATTGCCGCGCCCCTGGTCGATCGCCAGCGGGCGCGTCTGCCGATGGACGATTTCAGTCAGGTGAACCGCTGGCTGGAGCAGATGCAGGCACTGGCAGCCTGGCAGGCCGAACAGGTTGGATCTTCTGTCTGACGACGCGATGCGCGTGGCGGGATGCCTTCATCACCCCGGCACCCGCACCCAGCCTTCCATCAGCACTCGGGCACTGCGGCTCATCACCGCCTTCACCACCTGCCATTCACCATTCACGAGCTGCGCCTGCGCCCCGACGCGCAGCGTGCCCGACGGATGGCCAAACCGCACCGCCTCGCGTTCACCGCCACCGGCCGCCAGATTCACCGTGGTGCCCGGGATCGCCGCCGCCACGCCGATCGCCACCGCCGCCGTGCCCATCATCGCGTGATGCAACTTGCCCATCGAGAGTGCCCGCACCAGCAGATCAACATCCTGGGTGCTGACCACCTTGCCGCTGGATGCCGTGTAGTGCGCCGGGGGCGCCACGAAGGCCACCTTGGGCGTGTGCTGGCGTTTGGCCGCCTCGCCCAGATCCTTGATCAGGCCCATGCGCAGCGCACCGTGCGCACGAATGGTCTCGAACATCGCGAGCGCCTTTGCATCACCATTGATAGGGTCCTGCAACTCAGTGCCGGTGTAGCCAATGTCCTTGGCATTCAGAAAAATGGTCGGAATGCCGGCGTTGATCATGGTTGCGGCAAAACTGCCCACGCCGGGCACTTCGAGCTGATCCACCAGATTGCCGGTCGGAAACATCGCCCCACCGCCCTCGCCTTCTTCGTCGGCCGCCGGGTCCATGAATTCGAGCTGCACCTCGGCCGCCGGAAAGGTCACGCCGTCGAGTTCGAAGTCACCCGTCTCCTGCACCTGCCCCTCGGTGATCGGCACGTGCGCGATGATGGTCTTGCCGATGTTGGCCTGCCAGATGCGCACGACCGCATGGCCGTTGCGGGGAATCCGGCTCGCATCGACCAGGCCGTTGGTGATGGCGAACGGCCCCACGGCCGCCGACAGATTGCCGCAGTTGCCGCTCCAGTCCACGAAGGGCTGGTCGATCGACACCTGACCGAACAGATAGTCGACATCATGGTCGGGTTTGCTGCTCCTGGCGAGCAGTACTGTCTTGCTGGTGCTTGAGGTCGCCCCGCCCATGCCGTCGATCTGCTTGGCGTAGGGGTCGGGACTGCCGATCACCCGCATCAGGAAGCGGTCGCGCGCCGGCCCCGGTTGGCGACAGGCTTCGGGCAGGTCCTGCACGCGGAAGAACACGCCCTTGCTGGTGCCCCCGCGCATATAGGTGGCCGGGGTCTTGAACTGGGGTGCATGAGCCATAACGATCTCCTGGATGCTGGCGCTCAGGCCGCTGCGTTCGATTCGAGGAAGTCTTGCGCGAAGCGCTGCAGCACGCCGCCCGCCGCGTAGATTGACACTTCTTCAGCGGTGTCGAGCCGGCAGGTCACTGGCACTTCGATACGCTCGCCGCTCCTGCGATGAATCACCAGCGTGAGATCGCCGCGCGGCGTCTTCTCGCCCGCCACATCGAAGGTCTCGGTGCCGTCGATCGCCAGTGTTTTGCGATTGGTGCCGGGCTTGAACTCCAGCGGCAGCACGCCCATGCCGATCAGATTGGTTCGGTGAATGCGCTCAAACCCTTCAGCCGCGATCGCTTCCACCCCCGCCAGGCGCACGCCCTTGGCTGCCCAGTCACGCGAGGATCCCTGGCCGTAGTCGGCACCGGCGATGATGATCAAGGGCTGGCCGCGACCCATATAGGTTTCGATCGCCTCCCACATGCGCATCACCTGGCCCTCGGGCTCGACCCGCGCAAGCGAGCCGCGTTTGACCTTGCCATCGACCACCGCCATCTCATTGGTGAGCGTGGGGTTCGCGAAGGTCGCGCGCTGTGCGGTCAGATGGTCGCCGCGATGAGTCGCATAAGAATTGAAGTCCTCTTCGGGCAGGCCCATTTTGGTCAGGTATTCGCCAGCCGCGCTTGAGGCGAGAATCGCATTCGAGGGCGACAGATGATCGGTGGTGATGTTGTCGCCCAGCACCGCGAGAGGTCGCATGCCCTTGAGGGTGCGTTCGCCGGCCAGCGCACCTTCCCAATAGGGCGGGCGGCGAATATACGTGCTCTGGGCTCGCCAGTCGTAGAGCGGTTTTTCCTTGCGGGTGTTGGCCGCCCGCGCCTCGAACATCGGGATATACACCTTGCGGAACTGCTCGGGCTTGACCGATGCCTTGACGATGGCGTCGATCTCCTCATCTGATGGCCAGAGATCCTTGAGCAGGATAGGTTGCCCATCGGGACCGGTGCCAAAGCTGTCGCGCTCGATATCGAAGCGCACCGTGCCCGCAATCGCATAAGCCACGACCAGCGGCGGACTGGCCAGAAAGGCCTGCTTCGCATAGGGATGGATGCGACCGTCGAAGTTCCGGTTGCCCGAGAGCACCGCCGTTGCATAGAGGTCGCGATCGATGATCTCCTGCTGGATGACCGGATCCAGCGCACCCGACATGCCGTTGCAGGTGGTGCAGGCAAACGCGACGATGCCAAAGCCCAGTTGCTCCAGATCGGCCTTGAGGCCGGATTCCTCGAGATAGAGTTCGACCGCCTTCGAGCCGGGCGCCAGCGAGGTCTTGACCCAGGGCTTGCGCGCCAGACCCAGCCTGACCGCATTACGCGCGAGCAGGCCGGCCGCGACCACATTGCGCGGGTTGCTCGTGTTCGTGCAACTCGTGATCGCCGCGATGATCACCGCGCCATCGGGCATCTGGCCCGGCGTCTGTTCCCAATGACCGGCGATGCCCCTGGCCGCGAGCTCGCTGGTCGCCACCCGTGCATGCGGGTTCGACGGGCCGGCCATGTTGCGCACCACGCTGGACAGATCGAAGCGCAGCGTGCGCTCGTAGGTCGCGTCCTTCAGCGAATCGGCCCAGAGACCGGCCTGCTTCGCATAGATCTCAACCAGCTTCACATTCTCATCCGGACGGCCGGTGAGCCGCAGATACGCCAGCGTCTGCTCATCGATGAAAAACATGGCCGCTGTCGCCCCGTACTCGGGAGCCATGTTCGAGATGGTGGCGCGATCGCCCAGGGTGAGCGAAGCGGCACCCTCGCCGCGGAATTCCAGATAGGCACCCACCACCTTCTGTTGACGCAGGAATTCGGTGAGCGCGAGCACGATATCGGTGGCCGTGATGCCTGGCTGTCGCTTGCCGACCAGTTCGACCCCGATGATCTCGGGCAGACGCATGTAGGAGGCGCGGCCCAGCATGACATTCTCGGCCTCGAGCCCCCCCACGCCCACGGCGATCACGCCCAGCGCATCCACATGCGGCGTGTGGCTGTCGGTGCCGACCAGGGTATCGGGGAATGCCACGCCGTCCTTGGCGTGAATGACCGGCGACATCTTTTCCAGATTGATCTGGTGCATGATGCCGTTGCCCGCCGGAATCACATCCACGTTCTCAAAGGCGCGGCTGGTCCAGTCGATGAAGTGAAAACGATCTTCATTGCGCCGGTCTTCGATCGCACGGTTCTTCGCGAAGGCGTCGGGATCGAAGCCACCGCATTCCACCGCCAGCGAATGATCGACAATGAGTTGCACCGGCACAACCGGGTTGACCTGGGCCGGGTCACCCCCCTGATCGGCGATGGCGTCGCGCAGGCCGGCCAGATCGACCAGCGCGGTCTGGCCCAGGATGTCATGGCAGACCACGCGGGCCGGGAACCATGGAAAATCAAGGTCTCGCTTGCGCTCGACGATCTGGGTCAGGCAGGCAGTGAGCATGGCCGGATCGCAACGGCGCACGAGGTTCTCGGCGTGGATTCGGGCGGTGTAGGAAAGGCTTGACCAGCTATCCGGCTTGATGGCGTCGACGGCGGCGCGGGCGTCGTAGTAGTCGAGGTCTGTGCCGGGAAGCGGTTTGCGGTAGGTGGGGTTCATCGGCAGAGCCTGCAGGGGTTGGATGTCGGCGGACGGGGTCAAGCCGGCAATTTTAGCCGGGGTGCATGACTTGAAGCTGACGGCCGGCGTCGATCGGCTGATTGCCCGCACCCCGCAGAATCAGCCGCCCAACGACCTCGCTACCTCAGACCAGGCCTTCGGCCTTCAGCGTGGCCTGAACCTTGGGCCGCGCCCCGACCCGCCCCACGAATGCCTGAATATTCGGCCACTTCGCCAGATCGATCTTCAACGGGCGGGTCCAGTTGATCACCGTGAACAGATACGCATCGGCCGCCGTGAACGCATCACCCGTCATGAACGGCTTGCTGCCCAGCGCCTTGTCCAGCGGATTCAATCGCCGCTCGATGACCCCCATCTGCACCTCGCGCATCTCCGGCGTCACCTTGGGATTGAACAAGGCGCCCAGTTGCTTGTGAACTTCAGTCGCCACGAAGTTCAGCGCTTCCATCTGACGATAGCGCTCAATTGAACCGGCCTTGGCAGCCAACCCGGTATCGGGCTTCTGATCGGCCAGATACTGACAGATCACACCCACTTCGGTCAGCACGCTGCCATCGTCCAGTTGCAGCGCCGGCACATAACCCTTGGGATTGATCGCCCAGTAGTCCTCGCCATGCTCGGTTTTTTTGTTCGGGATATCCACCTTGACCAGTTCGACGGGCGTGCCGGTCTCGTTGGCCACGATATGCGGGGCCATCGAGCAGGCGCCTGGTGAGTAGTAAAGCTTCATGAGTGGTACTCCTTGATGGGTTGACCGGCTCGCAATCGGCCGGCTCGGGTGCTCTCGTGCCGGTATGGCGGCCGGATGCCGATCATAGACTTGTCCGGCCGCTGCGTGGTAAGGCATCAATGCCGACGTGGATCGCCTCCAGGAAGGGGTTGGCGGGCAGATCCATCATGGCGTCACCTGGGGTTGTTCAGCGCCCCGCGATAACAGCGTGCGAGACTGGTCCCCGACCGACAGGGTCCCGCCCATGACTTGACGAGCCAGCCGTGGGCGCAGACCATCGTTCCGAACCGATGGAGCAGATATTGATCCCGACCGCCGGCAAAGGCCTGACCCGATTGGCCGTCGTGGCACGCCTCACTCTCATCGTCACCATGGCCGCCGCGGTCTGCGCTTCGCCACGGGCCTTGGCCCAAGACAACGCCACCCCAATCGGGACGGCCGTCAGCGAGCTGCCGCTGTTCGATGCCCATGTGCACTACAAACAGGAGGCCTGGACCCCCTACCCGCTGCAGACGGTGCTCGAACTATTCGACCGTAATGGCGTGGCCATGGCGCTGGTGTCCTCCACGCCCGACGAGGGCACGATCCGCTTGTTCGAGTTCGCGCCCAACCGGATCGTGCCCGAGGTGCGTCCCTATCACGACGGCGTGACATCAAGCAACTGGACCTCAGCGGATGGCATCGCCGACTATCTGCAAGGCCGTCTCGAGGCGCATCCGCACCAGGGCATCGGCGAATTCCACCTCCACGGCGAGGCGATGTGGCATGAACCGTTGATGCGCCGCGTTATCGCCATGGCTCGCGAGCGCTCGATCCCTCTGCATGTTCACTCGGGTTCGCAGCCTATCCGCCGGATCTATGCCGTGGACCCCGGCGTCACCGTGATCTGGGCCCATGCAGGCCTTGGCGAAAGTCCCGCGGCGATCCACGAATTGATGGGCGAATTCCCCACGCTCCATGCAGACACCTCGTTGCGCGAACGTGAGATCCTGGGCGAGGGCAATCTCGACCCCGTCTGGCGGCGCATCATCATTGACTTCCAGGACCGCCTGATGGTGGGCAGCGACACCTGGATCAACGCGCAGTGGGATCGCTATGACGATATTGTCGAATCCAACCGGCGCTGGCTGGCACTGTTGCCGCGTGACATCGCCGAAAAAATCGCGTACCGGAATGCGGCCCGCCTGTTCGGGCGCGACGTGTCGATGAGGCAGATCGGTACGCGCTAGCAAGCGCCGGACCTGGGCAAGCGCGAATCCAGACGCCGCATGCCGGCACCTCAGAACATGATCTTCACGCCAATTGAGTAAATGGTGATGCCGTCGGATCGGCCAACCGTTCCGTCCAGTTGCAGGTTCTTGTAGAGTTCAGTTCTCGCGCCAACCTGCAAAACGGGTTTCGTGTGTTCAACGCCAAAGTATTCGATATGCGGCGTCACCGAACCCATTTCGCGCTCAAGGGCCACCCCGTAGCTCATGAGGCCGCTGGTGCCGGAAGCCTTGCTGTAGCCAAGATTAAAATGCACGTTTCCGAGCGGCGTGCCATTGCAGGATGCGATGCCATTGACGAAACTTTCGCTCTCGCTGTCGCCATCTGCCTTGGCTCGGACCAGGCCGACCCCGGCACCAAAGTTGCAACCGTCTTCCAGGCTCGGCGTGAACAGATACTTCAACTGCAGACCCGTGGCAGTGATCTTGTCCGGCGAAAATCGGGACAGCAGCGCCGATATCTCCAGCCCTTCGCGAATGGCGTAAGCCGGAGAGATGTTGTAAGACCTGGCACCATCGGCCCGATCCGTCCAGAGCTCGACGTGCCCCTGGCCACCGGCACTGGTGCCGGCATCATCGACCGTGAGCGGACGGCCCGCCAGCGCGGGGCCGGTCAGCGAGATGGTCACCGCAGCGAATACGGCATTGCGTAGCGGAGTGTGGTAGGTCATGCTGAGCTCCTCGGGAAATCAGTCTGTTGATCGATGTGACGGGGTTGCGGCACCCGTTGTCCGGATGCCTTGTATGTTTTCCTAGTCGACGGGTAGCTGCTGCAAATAAGCGAGCACGTCAGCTGCCGACTGCATTCTCAACCCACGCAGCGAGATCATCGCGGCCCCAGGATGACCATTGCGGATTTTATGCAACACTTCGATCGGTACTTCGCGAGCCTTGGTACCGACATACAACGGCTTGCCCGTGTAGTTTGGATCCGACGACCGGCCCAGCTTTCGACCCCGGCCATCAAAACCATGGCATGCGGCGCACAGTGTCTGAAACAGACCACGTCCCTTGGCGGGCTCGCCGCGGATGCCGCCATTCGGATCGATGAACTGCGCAACGACATGTTGACCCTGTGAAACGAATGTTGCGAGGCGACCTTTGGCGTGCCCGGGAATGAGATCATCCGTGTATCGATGCGTTGTGTTCTCCAGAATAGCCAGAATCTCCTCGACCGGCCGTCCGCGCATACGATTGATCCCACGCACGCCGGTAGCCCCGGATCCTGATTTCAACTGGCCGTCACGTCCCAGGTAGTCCCAGCCGTGACAACTCTTGCAGCGCCAGGTGTCGGCACCACTCAGGTTGGCATTGTCGGCCGGCCAGGACGGGTGATTGGTGGTCGGCCCGGGTTTGCCCAGCGCCGCATACCAGCGGTCGTACAGCCTGCCACCGCTGGCAAGAATCCAGAGGTCCGAGGGAACTTCCGGTCCGCCCGTCATGTAGTCTTGAACATCGACCATCCTGGTGGTCGAAGGCGACTCGACAGGTGCCACTGGCATAGGGGTCGGCGGCGTCTGGGCAAGGGTATGGCCAGGGACAGGGGTCGGCGGCATCTGCGCGACCGTATCGCTCGGGACCGGAGTCGGTGCCAATGCAATGGTTCCGCGACTCTCCACGGCGACCGGGGGTGTCACCTCCGGCGCCGGGACAGGTGCCGTCGTCCAGCCATAAAGCACACCGATGAGCGTCAGAGTCGACAACATGAAGAGTCCCTCCGAACCCTTCAACCGGAACTCGAGCCGCTCCTGAACCCCAGCCGGGCGAAATCCCTTCGGCGCCCGCTTGCTACCCGAGAACATGGCGCGAATCAGATTCTCCTGGTGAAGCCAACTCGACACCAGTGCACCCAGCACATGCAAAGGTATAAACACCAGCAGCGAATCGGCGGCAATGCTGTGCACCTGCTCGACCCACTCGACCCCGAAGAACCGGTTGGATTGCATCATCACGCCAGAGATCACGATGATCAGCAATGCGGCAATCAGCAACAGGATCATCAGGGCGCCAGCCGGGTTGTGTCCCAGATGGTGTGCCGGCCGCAACTTGATCATGCTCGAGAGATAGTCAAGCACGCCGGAAGGACCACGCACGAAATCGCGAAAACGAGCATGACGGGTACCGACCACACCCCAGACCATACGGAATGTCATGAGACCGGCAACCGCGTATCCCACGGTCTCGTGGATACGCTCGCCGGTGCCGCCGGTGATCCACGAGGTGACCACCGCGGCGACGAGCGTCCAATGAAAAACCCGGACGGCCACGTCCCAGACAGGAACGGACACCGCGGGCGCCGGAGCGCCCAGGGACTCAGCGTCAGATCGCAACGGATCGTGGCGGTCCATGATGTCTCCGTCTGCCCGGGTTATTTGACGACAGTCTGAACGAGCGTCAGCGTTGTCGGGTCATAGAACAACTCAAGATTCTTGCCGTCCTTGACCGTGTATACCTCGTAGCAATTGCCGTCGGTGATCTTGGACCGACGCACCTCATGACCCGCGGCCTTGGCGGCGGCCTCGGCCTCGGCCTGCGGCTTCCAGGTTGACTTTTCGGCTTTGGTGCAAACCGCCTTGCCGTCGGCGAGCGCGGACGAGGCGACGAGCGCCAAGCCCATCGCCAGACCGGTTGACAGGGCGCAGCGGTTGAAGCGCGTGGACATTGTTCCTGACATGGACATTGCTCCTGGATCGAAATGGGTGGTTGCCACTTGATGTGACGAACTCACCTTGAGCAATATCCAGGCCAATGCGCGCCGCCTGCCTTATCCGGGGTCTATGACGCGAAACCAGCGATGAAGCGGGTGAAATCCCCCACCTGACGGGGCAGCAAACCCAACCACCGCATCGTGATGGCGACTGGCCCCTCAGCCGCTCGATCCCATCTCGCCCGGGTAGCTCACTTCTTCCAGCCGGCCCGTGTCCCAGTCATAGACGAATCCACGCACGCTGATCGCATCTTCGCCCTCGGTGGGCAACCAGGGGTGATTGAGAATTGCTGACATGCCGCGTCGAACATCCCAGGCCAGACGCTGACGGGCGGTATCGTCGTGCGCGTCCAGTGGCTGAGGCGGGTGGCCGTCCCAGGCGCAATCTGCGGTGGCCGGCGTGATCGTGATGCCATCGCAGCGACGATCACAGACCACTCGCCGACGCCGCAGCGTCTATCGGTCGATCAGCCTTGATGAGCGTTTCATGGCGTGTCTCAGGCCTCGATGTCGCCTGAACCATGCTCAAGAACAAACGCTCTGATCAGGTTCATGACTCGCGAGAATTCATCCGAGCCAAACAACGGCATATGGTTCTCCCCGCCAAACGTTTCCAGCCGGGCTCCCGGAATGGCCTGCGCCATCGCGATGGCATCGGCAATCGGATTCCGTACATCATGGATGCCGTGTATGACCAGTGTCGGCACGCAGATATGGGGCAGGTCGTTGTCGACATCGGCGGCACTGATAGCGGCCATCAGACGCGCTGCAGTGGCACCCGAACAACTCATGCGTTGCACCTCATTGAAGGTGCGCAGCATATCCTGCGTCGCCCCCGGAAAAAGCTGGCCCGTAATCATCTGGCGAAACGCATCGTTCTGTTGACCCCAACCGTCCTCAATCAGGCGCAGAAACGCATCGAGATTTTCACGTGATTGCCGGCCGTGTAGGGAGCCGTGCGAAAACGCAGCCAGCAATACCAGACAAGTGACACGCTCCGGATGGCGCGCCGCATATCGGATCGCCGTGAGGCCACCGCCCGACACACCGAACACAGCGAAACGCGTCTGAACGGTGGCTTCGATGACCGCACTCAGATCGGCCACCCAGTCATTGACATCGCCCGGATCAACCGAGCGGTCTGACGAGGCGACACCACGATTGTCCATGCGGATCAGACGGAAATGCCTGGCCAACTCCCGGGTCCTGGGCCCATAAAGCGAGTTGGCCCAATCGACCCGCACATTCGATCCCCAATTGGGCGTCTGCACGACGGTTGGACCAGTTCCGGCGACCGCATAGGCGATGCGGACCCCGTCGGCGGATCGAACATGATGCAAGGTCTGCTGAAACGTCGGCTCGAGGCCTTGATCCTGGGATAAAGGCTCAGCGGTCGCGGCGGGGGAGCCATAGCCATTGGGCAGGGCGAGCCGATAGCCGCGCCGGTGAACGGTCACGAGGTGGTCACGGTCATCACCCAGAGCGCGGCGGATCTCGGCAACACACTGGGTCAGACTGTCGTTGGTGACGATGCGATCCGACCAGGCTTGCGCAAACAAAGCCTCGGATTCCACCACCTCTCCGACCCTCATGGCCAGGAGTTGCAACACGCGCAACGCCTGCGGGCGCAAATGAATTTCGTGACCCCGGGCGTCGAATAGTCCGGGAGGATCAATCTGCAAAGTGCGCGTTCCCACGGACAGTCGGGACGTCAGCGCCGCGTCTGGGCCCGGCTTCATGATTCCCTCCACTTGAGAAATCCGACCCGGCTAGCTTATCTCAATTTTGTCAGCTGCGGCCTCAGAAGGCCGCACCGGAGCCTCTTGGCACAGAGGCAAGGCCGGGGAGTGACGGGTTCACCGGCACACGCCGACGGCTTCTGCGCGAGGGTCCGGCTGCCAGGACCTCGTTAACGAAGCAGCTCCCTGAGCACGGCACCGGTTGGATCGGACTGCGTCTCGCCATCGTGGTCGACAAACCCGAATTGACCATACAGATTCCAGATGGTCCGGCTCATGCGATAGTGCTTGGCCAAAGCTGCCATGCTGCGCAACCAGACGTCCCGCTCCTGATTGACCTGGTTCCGAGCGTCAGCCCCAACACCGCGGGGATTGCCCTGTCGGGCCCGTTGGAAACCGAATTCACCCAGATGAATCGGCACGTCCAGCGTTTTTCCGAAAGTGGCGACCGATTTGAATGAATCCCCGTTGAATTGTTCCCAATCGCCCTTGAATTTGTCATTGGTGCTCGCGCATTTGAGCGGTACCGGCTGTGGTAACTTTGCAGTCGGATCTAGCGGTGGACAGGGGGGTAAGTTGGGATTTCTCTCCATCGTGTTGTCGATCCAACGAGCCGCTGCATCAGGATCATAGGTATGGAAGGTGGCGATCAACGGATTCATGCCGTTTTGCCCGCGCACCTTAGGCAACACCTCTGCCAGCGATTCATTAATCAGTCCGGCGTCATTAGGATTGCAGGCGCCCAGCAAGAGGGTGCGCCGGGTATTGTTCTTGTGGCTCGCCCGGATGGCGGCAATGCCGGCTTCAATGAGTGGTGGCCACTGCGCTTTGCACGACAATTTATCGAACTTCGGCTCGTTCAGCAATTCAAAATAAAGCCTCTCGCTGCGCCCGGCAAAGCCAGTCGACACCTGCCGCCAGATTGTCACGAAGTCTTCCCGCAACTTGTCGCTGGTGGGATCCTTCTGCAGTTCCTTGTTGAACTCATGCAGATTCAGGACGACGACCAGACCGGCATCCAGCGCGTTGTCCACGACGCTCGCCACGATGCCCATGAAAACCGGGTCGATGTTGCCGTCGTCGCAGCGGTGATGCCACCAGGCTACCGGCAGCCGGATATGACCAAGCCCGTAGATCGACTTCAGCCACTTCAGGTAGCTGATCCCGGCCCCGCCGGTCACTCCGGTATCACCCCGCCTCATCAGCGTCAGGTAAACATCGGAATCGTCCGGTTTGCCCGGCGCCTTGTTCCGTCGCTTCGATCCATTCAGGTGGGCGCAGTCCGACTCGTACGCAATTTCCTTGTCGAGCACGATGCCCAGATTGATCCCATGGCCCATCTCACAATTGCGCTGAAACGACAGGTTGTTCGGACTACCCTTCGCTGAACTGACGCAGTCAACACCCGGATCAAGATTCGCCGCCGTCCCCGCTGGCGCCCAGAACGCAGCCGATAACAGGGTAAAAACAGTGGCCGCGCTTCGGCAGATCCGGCTGTTGAAGATCGCCCTGGAGAGCCCGCGGGCAGGCATATTGTCTCGGTTCATGGGTTCGTGCTCGTATCAGGTACCACTACGGTAACACTACCCCTGAATCAACAAGCGGTAATCAGTGCCATCGCCTGCCACCAAAACCGGCGGTCAACGCGGTGGATACCAGGGCTGGACAACTCAGAACGCTTCGTCAGCCAACTGATCGTCACAGGCAGAAAGCGTGATCCGAACCGGACCTATCGACGCCCCTGGCGCCGCACCCAGTCGTTGCCTCTGACGACCCTCATTCGCCAGCGCAGTACCATCGGCGATCAACAATCCACTAGAGGACAACAGAGACATGGACCTGGGCATACGGGGACGCAAGGCGCTGGTGACGGGCGCGAGCACCGGCATCGGCAAGGCCATCGCACTCGGTCTGGCCGCCGAAGGTGTGCAACTGATGATGACATCGCGCGACCCGGCACGGCTGGCTGCCGCCGTCGACGAAGTCCGCCAGGCAGGTGGCTCAGTGCACAGCCTCGCCGCCGATGTCACCACCACTGCCGGATGCGCTCAAGTCGGCAAGGATGCCGCCCGGCAATTCGGCACGGTTGATATCCTCATCAACAATGCCGGCAGCTCGAGGCCGCGTCCCGCCGACCTGGTTGATGACGGAGCCTGGTGGGAAGAAGCCTTCGCGCTGAATTTTCTCGCGGCACGACGGATCACCGACTACCTGTTGCCGGCGATGCGCGAGCAGGGTTGGGGACGCATCATCACGCTCACGGGCGCGATGACGGCGGCCAGGTCCAACGCAGCAGGCCCGGCCAAGGCCGCGCTCTGGAGTTGGTCACGAACGGTGTCCATCGAGTCTGCCGCGCAAGGCGTGACCGTCAACTGTATCCAGCCGGGTCGGATCAACACGCCGCAGATTCTGGAACGACTGGTGCCCACCGAAGCCGCCCGACAGGCCGAAATCGAACGAGGCATTCCGATCGGCCGCTTCGGCGAGCCACAGGAGCTGGCCGCGCTTGCCGTGTTTCTGGCCTCCGAGCCAGCCCGGTACATCACCGGCACGCAGATCCCGGTGGACGGCGGACTGTTGCGCATGGCCCTGCCCTAGGCAAGCTGGCGCTCGTGTACTAATCTCGCGTAACGAGGCGTCGTTTCTAAATACGACAGGAGGCAGCGTGGATCTCTGCGATTTGACGCTTGTCGAGCAGTCATTGCTGCTCGACAAGCGGGAGTGCTCGAGCGTTGAAATCGTCGATGCCCATTTGTCGCGGGTCGCCGAGCTGGATGCTCGACCTGCAGTCGTTTGCGCAGGTCTATCAGACGCCAGCGCGCCAGTTGGCCAGCGCGGCCGACATCGCGCGCTCCGCCGGTATGCCACTGCCTGCCTTACATGGCTTGCCGATCGGTCTCAAGGACTTGTGCGACATCAAGGGGCGGGTCGGTAGCTGCGGTTCGCAGATCTGGGCGTCGCGCATCGCGCCACACACATCGGCCACGGTCGAGCGGCTGCTCGGCGCGGGGATGATCCCGCTGGGCAAGTTAAAAATGGTCGAGTTCGCCTTTGGCGGCTGGGGGACCAATCAGTATCAGGGAACACCGTGGAACCCCTGGGACATGACGACGCACCGGATTCCCGGCGGTTCGTCCAGTGGCACGGCGGTGGCAGTGGCTGCCGGCCTCGTGCCAGCGGGCATCGGCAGTGACACCGGCGGCTCGGTGCGAATCCCGTCGGCCTTCACCGGCCTGGTCGGTCTGAAGGTGACTTACGGCCGCATCAGCCTGCACGGTACCGGACTACTGAGCTGGACGCTTGATTCAATCGGGCCAATGGCGCGCAGCGTCGACGATTGCGCCCTGCTACTGGAAGCCCTGGCGGGGCCCGACCGGCGCGATCCGGTTACGTTGTCGCAGCCACCACTGAACCTGCCCGACTCCCTTGCCCTGGACTCCCTCAGACACATCCGCGTCGCGCTGCCCGAAGTTTCTGCACTGCCTGACTTCATGAATCCCGCCGTCATCCGTGCCTGGCAGAGCGCAGCCTCCTTGCTCGAGAGCCTGGGCGCCCGGATCACGCCAGTGCGTCTACCCGACTGGTTCTTTGATCTGTCCGGGCCGGCCGGCACCATCATCGCGTCGGAGTGCTTCGAACTCACCCGCGAATGGATCGAAGATCACCAGGCGCCCATCGGCAACGCCACCCGCAGGAGGGCGCTGACGGCGCGCGACCTCAAACCCGGTGTTTATGCCGGCGTGCTTCGCACAATGGCCGAGCGGCGACGCCACTTTCAGCAGTGGTTCGAACCCTATGACACCGTGTTGCTGCCAACCGTCGCCGAGCTTGCGCCGGCAGTCTCGGCCATCGACGAGATGTCGCCACTGCCCGGCTACCTGACGCGCCCCGTCAACTACCTGGGGCTTTGCAGCCTGTCGATGCCCGCCGGTCTTCACCAAGGTCTGCCGATGGGTGTGCAGTTCGTGGGCAAGCCCTTCGACGAAAAAACAGTCCTTCAAATCGGCAGGCACTATCAGGACGCGACCGGGTTTCATCGCCTTCGTCCAGCCAGGGCTGGCCAGGCATGACCGAGTTGTCCCGGCAAACCCATTCGCCTGTCCGGCAGACCGAGCTTCAGGCGACCAACCGGATCTACTACACGATGGCCGCCATGATCGGAACGGCCGTCGCGGGCTACTTTGCCCTCGTGCCCTGGGTCGGATTGAATCTGGCCTTTCACTTCTATCTGATGCTCTGGATCACGATGGCGTCCGCATTCAACGTGGCCGCCGGCTTTTCCGGGTACATGCCGTTCGGCTTCGTCGCCTTTTATGGCATCGGTGCATTCACCACGGCAATCCTGGTGAAATCGCTGGGCTTTCCGGTCTTGCTCGCCCTGCCTTTTTCGGGTCTGGCGGGCATGGCACTGGGTTTGCTGTTTGCGCCAACCCTGCGTTTATCGGGCATCTATTTCGCCATCGTCAGCCTCGCATTGGCCAGCATCTGTCGATTGATCATCACCAACATGCCCGAAGAGATCACGGGCGGCTCGTTCGGTCTGCAACTGGGCAGTCGTGCCGAGCCCGTGCAGTCGTTCTATGTGATGATGCTGGTCATGCTGCTGGCGCTAGGCAGCATCCTGTGGTTGTCGCGCTCGCGTCTGGGCAAGGCCTTGCGTGCGGTACGCGACGATGCCGAAGCGGCCGACATGATGGGCGTCAATGTCGCGCGGGTTCGTCTGTACGGCTGGTTGATCGCCACGCTGTTTCCGGCGCTCTGCGGCGGGATTGAAGCCTGGTACACCAACATTGTCGACACGGAAACCGCGTTCAATACGCTGATCACTGCCAAGACCGTGATCTATGCCGTGGCCGGCGGGCTGGGTACGGTCACCGGGCCCATTGTCGGCTCGATCATGATGGTGTGGCTCGATGAACTGATCTGGCGGCAGTTTCCGTTGCTCAATCTGCTGATCCTCGGACTGGCCACCATCGTGCTCGTCCTGTTCCTGCCGCGAGGTCTGGTGGGCAGCCTGCTGCGCTGGCGCCCCCAGTGGCGACGCTACATACCCTGACGGATCACCCATGACCGAAATCCTGATCTACAACGGTTTGATCAACGGCTTCGTCGTAGGCGGCATTTATGCGCTCATCGGACTGAGCCTGACCTTGCTGTACGGGGTTCTGCGTATCGTCAATTTTGCGCACGGCGAGTTTGTGATCGGCGGCGCATTTGTGGCCTATGTGCTGTTCAACAGCCTGGGCATCATGCCACTGCTGGCCCTGCCGATTGCGGCGGTGCTGTTCTTCGGCCTGGGCTGGGCTGCCTATTACCTGCTCATCCCCCGATTGATGCGCAGCGATGATCCGGAGGTCATGTCGTTTCTGCTGATGTATGGCGTATCGATCGCGCTGGCCGCGGTAATGCTGCTGATCTTCGAGGCCGACTCGCGCTCGATCGATTATTCCTTCGAACCCATCTCGATGAAAGTCGGCGTTATCTACGTGTCGACGGCACGCCTGGTGGCTTTTGCGATCACCATTCTGTTATCGGCGGCATTGGCCGGTTTCCTGTTTTTCACCCTGCCAGGCAAAGCCTTGCGCGCCACCATCATGAATCGCGAGGCGATCCAGATCGTCGGTGTCGATATCGACAAGCTGTCGGCGCTGGCGTTTGCCCTGGCCTGCGCCATTGCCGGCGTGACCGGCGTCCTGGTTGCGTTGGTATTTCCGGCGTTCAATCCGTTCGTCGGTGCCGAGTACACCATCATCGGCTTTATCGTCGTCGTGCTGGGCGGACTGGGCAACCCCGTCGGGGCCTTGCTCGCCGGCATTCTGTACGGGCTGGCCGAACAGATGTCCACGGTCTTTCTGCCGCAGGCGATGGCCCAGATCGTCGGGTTTGTCATTCTGGTAGCGGTGATTCTGATTCGTCCGAGCGGATTGTTGGGATGGCGGGCCCTGCGATGACGACAAGCATCGACGTCCAGGACCTGATCAAGCGCTTCGGCGGCCTGACCGCCCTCAATGGCGTGAGTCTGTCCGCGCAGCAGGGCGAAGTGCTGGGCGTCATCGGGGTCAACGGTGCCGGCAAGACCACGCTGATGAACTGTATCTGCGGCATTTACCGGCCTGACAATGGGCGGGTCATGATCGGCGGGCGGTCCAGCGCCGGTCTCACGCCACACGAAGTCGCCAGGCTGGGGGTGGGCCGTACCTTTCAGATTCCGCGGGTTTTCAGGCGCATGTCACTGATCGACAATCTGCTGGTCCCGGTGCTGAACCAGGCCCAGTCGGAGGCGGCGCTGATTGAGCAGGCCGAAGCGATGCTGGAACGCATGCGCCTGATCGATCTGCGGCACAACTACGCCGAGGAACTGTCCGGCGGGCAGCAAAAGCTTCTCGAGATGGCGCGAATGCTCATGCCAGACCCAAAGGTCGTCATGCTCGATGAACCGTTTGCCGGTGTGCATCCGATGTTGTGCACATTCATGATCGAGCAGATCGAAGCCATCGCTGCGGTCGGCAAGACCGTGCTGCTGATCAGTCACGACCTGACGTCCATTTATCGCCTGTCCGACCGTGTCATCGCGCTGAATGAAGGCCAGGTGATTGCCCAGGGCACGGTTGACGAGATTCGCAGCAACTCGGCCGTTGTCGAAGCCTACCTGGGGAATTAGTTGATGACCGACCAGGGGAAACCATCGCCAGCCGGAGCCACCGATACCGGATCGCCGATTCTCGAACTGCGCGGGGTCGACGTTGCCTATCATGGCGATATCCGTATCCTGCAGTCGCTGTCACTCAGGGTGTCGGTCGGCGGCATCACCGGCGTCATCGGCCCCAATGGTGCCGGCAAGTCCACCGCGCTGCGCACGCTGTATGGCCTGCTCAAACCGGTGGTGGGCGACGTTCTGATCGATGGCCAGATCGTCACCGGCATGGCGCCGTGGCGGTTTCTGGTTCACGGCATCGCCCTGGTCCCACAGGGGCGAAGCCTGTTCGGCGAGTTGAGCGTTGAAGACAATCTGAAGCTTGCCTGCTGGACATTTCGCAAGGACAAAGCCAGGGTACAGCAGGCGCTGGCGAGCACCTATGAGCAGTTTCCGATGCTCAAGGACAAGCGCAAGCAGGCCGCCGGGGCGATGAGCGGTGGGCAACAGCGGTTCCTCGAATTGGGGCGGGCGTTGGCATTGCAGCCTCGCGCGGTCCTGCTCGACGAACCCACGGCGATGATTGCACCCAAGGTGGCCGCCGAGATCTATGAATTCATCCGCGGATTGCCCGAGCGCGGCATCACCGTTCTGCTCGTCGATCAGAACGTGCGCCAGTGCGTGCGGGTTTCCGACTATCTGTACGTGCTGGAGCTTGGCCGCAACAAGGCCGATGGCACAGCCCGGCAGTTCGCCCAGGACTCGAGCATGAAAGACATGATCGCCGAGTGGATCGACTACCGGATCGACGAATAACCGACCTATTTCACGCCATAACCTGCCTGCCTTTAATCAGAACCGAGGAGAAATCGATGAACCGCCGATCGCTGTTGCTTTCCATGGTCTCTTGCACGCTTGCCACCAGCCTGGCGGGCGCGGCGTTGCCCGCTCAGGCAGCCGACCCGATCCGTCTTGGCATGACCGTATCGTCAGCCGGCACCTTCGCGCTGGCGGCCCAGTCGGGGGAACGAGGGCTACAGATCTGGCTGGACGACGTGAACAGCCGCGGCGGCATCGACGTGGGCGGCACCAGACGCAAGGTCGAGCTGGTCAAGCTGGACGACCGAAGCGACAAGACGCTCGTGCCGCGGGTCTATGAAACCCTCATCAAGGAAGAAAAGGTCGACCTGGTTTTCGGCCCATTTGGCAGCACGCTCACGGGCGCTGCCGCAAACACCACCGAGACCAACAACACCTTCATGGTGATCTGGTCCGCGTCGGCCGATTCCATTTATCAGCAAGGCTACCAGTACATTGTGTCCGCCACCCAGATTGCCGGTTCTCTGCTCGGGCAACCCGCCGTCAGAGCTTTGCACGAGATGGGTGTTAAGAAGGTGGCTTTTGCCTACCTCGATGAGCCTTTCCCGGCGTCGCTGACCAAGGGAGCGATCGCGCTGGCCAAGGAGCTGGGCATGACAGTGACGATGGAAGAGAAGTTCGCCAAGGGAACCAAAGACTTCAACATCCTGATCCAGAAGGCCATGGCCAGCGGTGCCGATGCGTTTTATCCGACCGCCTACGAAGGGGATCAGATGACCATTGCGCGCCAGATTCGCGAGGTCAATGCCAACTTCAAGGCGGTCTATCTGGTCTACGGTTCGCAACCGCAATTTCTCCAGCAGGCAGGCAAGGACGGGCACTATGTGTTCAGCCAGACGCTGTTGCACGAGAAGATCAACTGGAAAGTCACGCACGGCCTGAATCGTGAGCAGATGGTGGCTGCCTATGCGAGGCTGTTTCCCAATGCCCAATATGCGGCTGATTTTCAGACGATTCTCGCCTATGGCGCGGGCGTGATCACCGAGCAGATCATCACCAAAGCGGGCTCACTCGATGCCGCTAAACTCAAGCAGGCTGCGCTGGACCTGAGTGGCAAGATCGTCACCGCCACCGGCGAGTATGAGATCGACAAGACCGGCAAGCAGTACAAGAACGAGTTCTCGATCATGCAGACGACCCCGGCCGGACTTGAGGTCGTTTACCCGAAGGCCGTCGCGACAGCCAGGCCGTTGTATCCGGTGCCGGCATTTCAGGAGCGCCAATAACGCTGTGCCGCCGACCCAGGCGCCGGGCTCGCGATTGACCCTTGCCAGATCGATCGAATCCGACTGTCAAAACAGGTGATGCGCGAATGCATCAGGCGCGGTTCAATCTCCCGAGCCATTGCCACGATCGGCCGGTCAAAGTCCGGGAATGCCTGGCCTGACCACCGACGCTACCCATCGCCAACCTGGTTCCAACCCGGACGATCCCCGATGCAATTGCCCATCGCCGACCTCGACTGTGACGATCATCAACGCTTCGAACACACACTTCGTTCGAACGGATTCGATACCGAAGACCTCTGGATCAATGGCTATGTGGCCTATCAATGGCGCACGCTATGCCCTCTGCTGTCCGCCTACCGCATCCATGTCGCTGATCAGCGAGTGCTGGAGTTCGGCTCGAACATCGGCGCAGCAGCAATCGTATTGTCGGCACTGGGGGCCCAGGTGGTTGGTGTCGATGTCGATCCTCGGCTGATCCGGCTGGCATCGGCCAATGCAAGACGTCATCGGCTTGATTCATGCCCCCGTTTTCTGTGCGTGGCCGATACCCGCACGCTGCCATTCGATTCGGCCTCGTTCGACTTCATCATGGCCAGCAGCGTACTCGAATATGTTCAGACCAGCCAGCTATCCGCCATCATGGCTGAGCTGCACCGTGTACTGCGCCCGAATGGCCAGTTGCTCATCACCGCCACAGCCAGTCGGCTGGCACCACGAGAACTGCATTCGGGTCGATGGCTGGTGAATTACCTGCCCACCCACCTGCTCGAGCACCTGGATATCGACCTGCAACAGGGGCTTGGTCCGCTGCGCCTGGCCAGGGCCTTGCGGGGCCGGTTCAACGTGGTCCAAGCCGATCGATGGGTCGACGCCCGCATGGCGGTGCACGGGCGAAGCCGCCGCAGTGTCCGATGGTTTGCCGGCTTCGCGCAGAGGCTCGGCCTGGCTCCGGGATGGATCGCGCCCAACATCGAGCTGGTGCTGCGCAAGGCCTGAGCATCACCGGTTGATCACCCCGGCGCTGGCGCACCCCCTCGATGATGGCTGCGCACCTCAACCCTTGCCAGCCGCAACCCGTGCGCCGGGCGCAATCGTTGGCGGCGCGGCGTTGAGTTGCTCGATGGCCAGGCCGGCGGCAGCTTTGTAGCGCGCCATGAGCGCCTCGCGTTCAGCCAACGGCATGACCGCATCGATATCATCGAATACGCCACCGCAGCGCTCGTCCACCACATTCAGAATGCCGAAGGGCCCGGCCTCGCGATTGCGTAACACCAGTTGCGAGATCGGCTCGCGCAGACGGGCCTCATAGTCGAGCAAGGCTTGCGGCGACACGCCGTGTTCCAGCATCTGCGCACCCAGGATGCGTGCATCGACAATGCCCTGACTCGCACCATTGGAGCCAGTGGGGTACATCACGTGGGCCGCATCGCCAATCAGCGCAACCCGGCCGTCAACCCATCGGGGGATCGGATCGCGATCGACCATGGGATAGACGAAGACCTTGTCGGCGCTGCTGATCATCGCCGGCACGTCGAGCCAGTCGTAGTTCCAACCCTCGAAGTGATGCACGAAACTGTCCACCTCGACAGGCCGGGTCCAGTCGCTGGGCGCACGCTCGGCCGACGGATCCACCGTGATCTCGGCGATCCAGTTGATGTTTGCGAGCCCCGATTGCGGATCGGCCGGCGAGATCGGATACACGACCACACGTTGTCGGGATCCGCCGAAGCCGACGAACGACGCGCCGGTACGGATCGGCCGGCCAGGTGAGGTACCCCGCCACATGATGGCGCCGCCCCAATGTGGTTCGCCCTGATCCGGATGCATCTGCGCACGCACGGCCGAATGCATGCCATCGGCGCCGATCAACACAGAGCCCAGCACATCGCTGTGGGTGCCATCAGCCGTCTCGAGCCGGACCCGGACACCGTCGACTGTATTGGTGTAGCCCACGACCCGCTGCCCGACGCGAACGGCCGAGCTGCCCAGCCGTTCACAGACCGCTTCATAGAGCAGCATCTGCAACTGACCTCGATGCACCGAGTACTGAGGCCAACGATAACCAGCACGCAGGCCGCGCGGCTCCGAATAGATGTCATTGCCATTTCGTCCGACCAGCGCCCATTCGCGCGTGGCGATACCGATCTGATCGAGTCGGTCGCCCAGACCCAGGTCGCAGAGTTCACGCACTGCATTCGGTTGCAGGTTGATGCCGACACCCAACGGCTTGAGCGCCGGTACGGCCTCGAACACCGTGACCGGCACACCGATCTGGTGACAAGTGAGCGCCAGCGACAAGCCGGCGGGTCCACCTCCGGCGATCAATACATGCATGAATGGCTCCTGCGGGCAAGGCCCCGTCATTATTTTCGCGTCCGAATGGTAGCGCGACAGCCGGATCCGCGCCGACATAGGGAGCGCCAATCGGCGTCGTTAAAAGATCCGATTGGCAAGCACCCCTGTGCATGGGCCATGCTTGACCCATACGGCGTGGGATGCAACCCGCACGTTCCAACCAGACACCTCACGGAGATCAATATGGACATGAAAGTCAGCAATACGGGCGGCTGCCCGTTTTCCGGCAAGGACGGTGGCGTACGCAGCCTGCTGGGCCGCACCAACCGGGACTGGTGGCCCGATGCCCTGCCATTGGACATTCTTCATCAGGGCGGCGTCACACCGGATCCGATGGGCGATGATTTTGATTATGCGCAAGCCTTCGCGGCGCTCGACTATGCGGCGCTCAAGCAGGATCTGCATGTCTTGATGACCGACAGCAAGCCCTGGTGGCCTGCCGACTATGGTCACTATGGGCCCTTCTTCATTCGCATGGCCTGGCACGCAGCCGGAACCTATCGAACCGCGGACGGCCGCGGCGGCGCCAACTCGGGCCAGCAACGATTCGCGCCGCTGAACAGCTGGCCCGACAATGCCAATCTGGACAAGGCACGACGCTTGTTGTGGCCGATCAAGCAGAAATACGGCAGGCACATCAGCTGGGCCGATCTGTTGATTCTCGCCGGCAATGTTGCGATCGAATCGATGGGCGGACCGGTGTTCGGCTTCGGAGGAGGACGCAAGGACGTCTTTGAACCCGAGCGCGATGTCTACTGGGGCACAGAAGCGGTCTGGGTCGGGCAGACGGGCAATCAGACCCGCATTCAGCCCGAGCAGTCGCTGACCCTGGAAAACCCGCTCGCCGCCATCCAGATGGGCCTGATCTACGTGAATCCGGAAGGGCCGGGCGGCAACCCGGATCCCCTGCTGTCGGCGCGCGATATTCGCGAAACCTTCGCACGCATGGCGATGAACGACGAGGAAACCGTCGCACTCACCGCCGGCGGTCATACATTCGGCAAGTGCCATGGCGCGGGCGATGCCGCCCTGGTTGGTGCCGAGCCCGAGGCTGCCGACATCACCTTGCAAGGCCTTGGCTGGATCAGCGGATTCGAGTCAGGCAAGGGCGAACACACCATGACCAGCGGTCTGGAAGGTGCATGGACGCCGGATCCGATCCGCTGGGACAACGGCTACTTCCACATGCTGCTCGATTATGACTACGAGTTGGTCAAGAGCCCGGCCGGTGCCCATCAATGGCAACCCATCAATCAATCCGAAGAAGACCTCGCACCGGATGCGCACCGGCATGGTCGGAAAGTGCCCACGATGATGACCACCGCCGATATGGCGATGAAAGTCGACCCTGAATACCGGAAGATATCCGAGCGTTTTCGCGCCAACCCTGACGAGTTCGCCGATGCCTTCGCGCGAGCCTGGTTCAAGCTCTGTCACCGCGACATGGGCCCGAAGGTGCGCTATCTCGGCCCGGAAGTGCCCACCGAGGACCTGATCTGGCAGGATCCGATCCCACCGGCCGGGCATGCGTCGATCGACGCCGCTGACATCGCCGCCCTGAAGCGCGACATCCTGACCAGCGGCCTTGGCGTGGCCGAACTCGTCAAGGCGGCATGGGCATCGGCCTCGACCTACCGCCGATCGGATCACCGCGGCGGCGCCAATGGCGCACGCGTGCGCCTGGCACCGCAGCGCGATTGGGCGGTCAATGATCCGCCGGAGCTGGCCAGGGTATTGTCGACGCTATCGACCGTCAAGGCGGCTTTTGATGCACGTGGCGGCGGCAAGCAGGTATCAATTGCCGATCTGATCGTGCTGGGCGGAGCCGCCGCGATCGAGAAGGCTGCCCACGATGCCGGCGTCGATGTCACGGTGCCCTTTGCACCAGGGCGAACCGATGCCACCGATGAGATGACCGACGCCGCGAGCTTCGAACCACTGGAGCCACGCGCCGACGGATTTCGCAACTATCTGGCCAATCGCCTGTCGGTCAGAACCGAGGCGATGTTGCTCGACCGGGCGCAACTGCTCGGCCTGTCGGCACCACAGATGACGGTGCTGGTGGGTGGCCTTCGGGTGTTGGGCGCCAATCAGGGCAACAGCAACCACGGTGTGCTGACCGATCGGCCCGGTCAACTCACCAACGACTTCTTCGTGAATCTGCTCGACATGGACACGGTATGGCAGGCGGTGGACCAGAGCGAGGGCGAGGCGTTTGTGGGCAATGACAGGGCCACGGGCAAACCGCGGTGGCATGCCTCTCGCGTCGATCTGATCTTCGGCTCCAACTCGCAGTTGCGGGCGATTGCCGAGGTCTATGCCGAGCGTGGCAATCAATCCAAGTTCGTTCACGACTTCGTCACGGCCTGGAACCGGGTGATGAACGCCGATCGATTCGATCTCGTGAAGGGCTGATATCGCGGTCGGGCCGGTCAGGCCAGCCATGACTGGCCCGGCCGGCCGAGCGATGCGGATTCAAACGATGAGTTTCCGGGCTTCAGCGCGACTCTTCGGAAATTCCTCATGCTGCGCTCCGACGAATCTGATCATCACCGCACGAATCGCAGGCATCCTGACGGCTCGCATCTCAAACCGTCAGGAGATTCAGATGGAGTTGGACATTCAGATCCGGGATCCGAAACATGCCGCGTCATTGCGTCGCCATATCGACCGACGCATTCGCAGTGCATTGCGGCGCTTCAGCGGGCGCATCGCCAGAGTGGTGGTTCGCCTCTCCGATCTCAACGGACCACGTGGCGGCCTGGACCAGCATTGCCACCTCATGCTGGCCTTTCCGGGCCAGCCCGACATTGTCATCAGCGATCGCGACAGCGATCCCTATGTCGCCATCGATCGCGCCGCCGAGCGGGCCAGGCGTACCCTTCGCCGCCAGATCGAACGGGCCAGGCGGCTGACCAGTCGGGATGCGCTTCGCACGGCCATCCTTGTGCCTGGCGACTGACCACAATGGCGTGCCAGCGTCCCCGCGGTCGGGCGGCCGAGCAGTGATCAACGTGAGGCTTCGCTGCGCGCACCCGCGTGCCGGGCCGCCAGGTAGGCAAACACGAGCCCCGGGCCAATGGTATTGCCCGGCCCGACATAGGCGCCGCCCATGATCGACTGCATGTCGTTTCCGACCGCATACAACCCGGCGATGGGCTCGCCAGACGCATCGAGCAGGCGGGCATCGGCATCGGTCATGAACCCCGTGGCCGCGCCGATGTCGCCGGGATATAACCTGATGGCGTAAAAGGGCGGCGTGTCGAGCGGGCCCAGACAGGGGTTCGGCAAGCCTGCCCCGGTATCGCCGATGTTCTGCTGATAGGCGGTCTCGCCACGATGAAACGCCGTGTCCTTGCCCGTTTGAGCCGCGCCCGCCATCATGGCGATGCTCTGGGTCAGGCCTGCGGCGTCGATGGCGAGCCGGCCGGCGAGCGTCTCGATCGTGTCGCCTTGGACCAGATAACCGTCAGCCAGGCATGGCGCGAGCCCACGTTGCCCGGTGCCAGGGCGCACCATGCCGAGACCGTATCGGCGCAACGCCTTTGCATCGCACACCAGATAAGCGGGAATCACCCCCGCCGCCTGCATCGCCAACGCAAACTGATGATAGGAGCAGCTCTCGTTCACGAACCGACGCCCCATCCTGTCGACTGCGATCACGTCTGGCTTGGCACGATCCATCACGAAGTGCGGAAACACCGCGGTGCTGCCATCGGTGCGTTGGCGCAACGACACGGGTGCCCAAACCGCATGACTGGGTGAGCCCTCCCGATACACCGCACCCGCGTGGCGAGCGAGCTCGTGCGCGTCGGACACTCGACCGGGCGCCAATGCACACCAATCGCTGGCCATGCCAGGCAGCAGCCGTGCGCGCAGATCGGGTTGGCGATTGAAGCCACCCGTAGCCAACACCACGCCGCCGGTTACCGCGATGTGCCGCCGCCGATTGCCGGTGACCAGCACCACACCGGTCACACCGCTTACACCACGCTCAAACGCCTCGACGCCAGTATTGATCGCGATGGTGACTGACGACTGCAACGACAACGAATACAACAAGCGACCCACCAGCGCATTACCCATGACCAGGCGAGTGCCTCGGGGATGCCGAAGCCGGTCGCGTCCATGCCGTGCCATCAGCCCGATCACATGACGCAGCGACCCGAAAGAACGTGCCAGGCCCAGCAGATGCTGGATGTCGGTTCGATCCACCATCATGCCGCCAAGCACGGTGAATTCCGGAATCGGTGGTCGCAACAAGCCGAATAACCGGCCGAGCTGGCGTCCATCGAAGGGCAGCGGCTCTAGCGCGCGTCCGTTGAGCGAGGAGCCCGGAAGTTCGGAGAGATAGTCCGGATGTCTGGCATAGGCCCGGAACCTGACGGCCGAGTTCGCCTCCAGATGCGCGATTGCCGGACCGCCATGCGCGAGAAAGGCTTCACGCAAAGACCGCGGAATGTCGGAGCCAATTGCGTGATCAAGATAACGTGCCGCCTCGACCAGGGTATCGCCCGGATTGACTGCCACACCCTGCTGTGTACCCGGCACCCAGGCAGAGCCGGCTGCCCAGGCCGTCGTACCGCCGACAAGCCCGGTGTGCTCGATGAGCAGCACGCGCCGTCCCTCGATCGCCGCGAACAAGGCCGCGGCCATTCCGGCGCCACCGGCGCCGATCACCGCGATGTCGAAAGACGCGTCGTCAGGGAGTTCGCTCGGCGATTCGACAATCTGCATGCCTGGGCTCGGGTTGGCTATCGGGTTCGCTGGAGCGCGATGCTACGCAAACCGGCCACCCAGGACAATGGACGCCCAATGGGCTGCTCGGCGGCCAATCATTCGAGGGGACGATCCGGTCCGTCTGGTGAAGCGGCGCAATCATCGAGTCAGACCACCCGAAAGAGTTGTCCGAACCCACCCTTCCCGGCTATAGACAGACGCGCCAATGCCTGCGCCCAATAGCGTGCTACGGCTATGGCTATGGCTATGGCTATGCAACCAGACGGGAGAGCACCGATGCCTTATAACGTCAACGGAACCGAGTACGAGACTGATGACCTGGGTTATCTCCTGGAGCCCGAGTACGACGATGAAATCGTGCCGGTCATTGCACAGGCGGAAAACATCAGCCTGACCGACGCCCACTGGGAGGTGATTCACTTCTTGCGAGACGCCTATCGCGACAACGGACAGACGCCGAATTTCCGAAACATGCTCAAAGCCCTGTCCGCGGATCGTCCGGAGATCGACAGTCAATATCTGTATGACCTGTTTCCACTGGGCCCGGCCAAACAGGCGGTGAAAATCGCGGGTCTGCCGCAGCCGCTGGGCAAGGGGGGGTACTAGTGTGTCGCTGAACAAGCGCGCAAGGCGGCGGGTGCGATGGGCAAGCGTCTCAACCAGGCAGTGCGCGACGCACCTGGAACATCTGGCCAGAGCCCATCAATTGCGTGCCGAACTTGACGCTTTCGAAACCTCGGCTCTGAACTCGCCCGGGCGTCTGAGCGGCTGGCAATTCGACCGCGAACAAGCCAATAGTCGCGCGTAGTCTGTACAGCCAGCAACCGATTCTCAGCGGTCGCGGCGGACCCGGCTAACCGACTGGATTTGCTCACCTGCGCCGACCGATGCCCCGGATGGCGAGTCAGCAGAATGAGCCGATAGTGGGGCAACGCCGGTGATGAGTCGCAGCAGCACGGGCACGGCCGCATCGCGCCCGGTTAATCCTGCCTCGATGATTCGTCAGCTCCCCCTGCCCGCTGAACATGCCGAGGTCCTGCGCGCGCCGATCCAATGCAGCTGGATACGGACGCACCAACACGCGACAAACCCGGCGGTCTGGCCTAGAATGGTGCGATGCACAACGCTATTTTCAGGAGAAACGAACCATGAATTTCGACCAAAAGGTTGCCGTCGTTACCGGCGGCGCCAGTGGCATTGGCCGTGCCCTGGCGGGCGCACTGGGGCGCCGCAATGTGAAAGCTGTCGCCCTGGTCGACAGGCATGAGCGGGTGATGGACGCTGCCATCGAACTCAACGCCGAGGTCGGCCGCGATTTCGCGATCCCGTTCCAGGGTGACACAACCGATGAAGACTTTCGGCGATCGGTGTTCGACGTGATGAGCGAGCGCTACGGCGCGGTGACGCTGTGCGTGCCGGCGGCCGGAGTCACCCGCGATGATTTGTCGATCCGCGTGGACAAACAGTCGGGCAAGGCACGCATCTACCCGCTGAGCGAGTTCAAGCTGGTGGTCGATGTCAACCTGATCGCACCGGTGTACTGGGCCCTGGAAATGATTGCCCGCATCGCCGAGCAGCGAGCCGCGAGCGGCCTCAAGCGCTGGTTGCCCGACGAGGGCATCCAGGGTTCGGTGGTTTTCATTGGTTCGATCTCATCCCAGGGGAATCGCGGCCAGATCTCCTACGCCAGCACCAAGGCGGGCCTGGAGGGGGCGGCGGCCACGATCATGAAGGAAGCCATGTTCCATGGTGTTCGATGCAGCCTGATCCACCCTGGTTTCACCGATACGCCGATGGTGCGAGCCATGGGCGATGATTATGTGGCGAAGAACATCCTGCCGTACACTCAGCTCGGTCGACTGATTCGACCCGAGGAGATTGCCGACGCGATCTGCTTCATGCTTGCCAATTCCGCAGTCAGTGGCGAGTTGTGGGTTGACGCCGGTTGGCACGCTCCGGCCTGATCCGCCCAAAGCGCGTCGCGCCGTCTTACCGTTTCCAACATCCGTCGCCATGGCCACGAAAAATACCAATGTCCTGAGACACGAGCAGTTCGACCGCGAGTTCCGCGCCCAGGTGGCGAAAATGACAGCCGGGCTCGCACCCACCGCATTCAGCTCGGCATGGGCCGACTGGGCCATGCATCTGGCACTGGCGCCGGCCAGACAACTGGAATTGCAGCAGCAGGTCATGGAACGCGCCCAGGATACCTGGGCCTTTGCCCTGCGCGCACTGAATGGCCAGCCCCTGGTGCCGGAAGACCCGGCAAGCCCGGCACCTGATCGACGCTTCGCCGGGCAAGACTGGCAGCAGTTTCCGTTCAACGTCTATGCACGGGCCTTTCGCAACCTGGAAGACCTGCTCAAAAACTCGATCACCGATGTCGAGGGCGTGACCGAATACCATGAACAGCTGCTGGAATTCGCGGTGCGGATGGTATTGGACAGTTCCTCGCCAAACAACTTCCTGGGGTCCAACCCCGAGCTGCTTGCCCTGACCCGCCAGGAACAGGGCCAGAATCTGGTTCGCGGACTCGAACACTGGGTCGAGGATCTGCGCCGCGTGTTCGAGCATGAAGCACCCGCTGGCACCGAGGCCTTCGAGATCGGCCGCAATCTGGCCGTCACGCCGGGCAAGGTCGTGTTTCGCAACGATCTGATCGAGCTGATTCAGTATTCACCAACCACCGACAAGGTCGGCGCCGAGCCGGTGATGATCGTGCCAGCCTGGATCATGAAGTACTACATTCTTGATCTGAGCCCGCGCAACTCGATGGTGAAGTATCTGGTCGATCAGGGCCACACGGTGTTCATGGTCTCGTGGAAGAATCCCGACGAATCCGATCGAGACGTAGGGATGGACGACTATGTGCATCAGGGCTTCAATGCCGCGCTCGATGCGGTCACCACCATCATTCCCCGCCGCAAGGTGCATGCGGCGGGCTACTGCATTGGCGGCACGCTGACCATGATTGCCGCGGCCGCACTCGCCGGCCAGGGCGATGATCGTCTCGGGTCGATCACGCTGTTCGCCGCCCAGACCGACTTCTCCGAGCCGGGCGAACTCGCCTACTTCATCAATCCGAGTCAGCTCGCGCTGCTCGAGGCGACCATGCACAAGCAGGGAGTGCTCGAGAGCAAACAGATGGGCGGTGCCTTTGCCATGCTCAGGGCCCAGGATCTGATCTGGCAACCCATCATCAACAATTACCTCAAGGGCAGGCGCGATCCGATGATCGACCTGATGGCATGGAATGCTGACGGCACACGAATGCCCTGGCGCATGCATTCCGAATATCTGTATCGCCTCTATCTGAACAATGAACTGGCCACCAATCGGTTTCCGGTGGATGGCCGACTCGTCCGCTTGTCCGACATCCGCCTGCCGGTCTTCATGGTCGGCACCGAGACCGATCATGTCGCGCCATGGAAGTCGGTGTACAAGACCGACAATCTGCTGCGATCGGACGATTTCACGTTTCTGCTCACCACGGGTGGGCATAACGCCGGCATCGTCTGCGGCCCGGTGCACCCGAAGCGCAGCTACCGCATTCGTACTCGCCGGCTGGCCGATCCGCACCTGGCACCGGAAGACTGGCTTGAGGCAGCCGATCAGCAGCAGGGCGCCTGGTGGCCGGCCTGGCAACACTGGCTGGTCGCTCACTCGGGCGGTCAGATCACACCACCGGCGATGGGCGCGCCGGCCAAGGGGTACGATGTGCTCGAGGATGCGCCCGGCCGGTATGTGCGCCAGCGCTGAAGCGCCGGCATCAACACCAGGGTCCATCTCGCGATGCAGCACTCAATTCTGTTGAGGACTGTGTTCGGGCGTGCTTGAATCACCCGCTTGCCAGACAACAACAAACCGACCATGGAGATGCCAGGCATGACCCCATCGACTCCCTCAACCCCGAGACCACGGCTTCGTTACCTGCTCGCAGCCCTGGCCATGGCCAGCGTTGGTACGGCAGTTGCGCGCGACGCCGTCCAGACCCCTGGTCTGCCACCAGGCATTACCCTGCCTGCGTCGACCGAGCCCGTCCCGCCAGCGCCGTCCTGGGATGGTCAGGCCTTCCGCGGCGGAGTCGTATCGGTCTCTCACCCACTGGCGGCCAAGGCGGGCGCCGACGTGCTGGCGCGCGGTGGCAATGCGATTGATGCAGCCGCCGCCATCCAGTTCATGCTCAATGTCGTGGAGCCTCAGTTTTCGGGCATCGGCGGGGGCGGATTCATGATGGTGCATCTGGCACGGCATCACCAGACCTTCGCCGTCGACGGCCGAGAGAAGGCGCCGGCACTCGCGTCGCCGACCCAGTTCCTGCTGACCGACGTATCCGCAGCGCAGCGCTTCGGCATTGCGTCCACGAGCGGACTGGCGGTCGGTGTACCGGGCACGCTGGCCGCCGTCGACACCGCACTGAAGCGCTGGGGATCGATCGATCTGAGCGAGGCCGTCGCACCCGCCATCGACGTGGCCGAGAACGGCTTCGCGATCAACCGCTTTCTGGCAACAAACATTGCCAACGATGGCGCACGCACGTCATTGCAGCCGGAAACGGCGGCGATTTTCCGGCCGGGCGGTGTACCGTTGGTTGAGGGTGATGTGCTGCGTCAGCCCGATCTGGCCAAAACGCTTCGCCTGATCGCTGTGCAGGGACCCGATGTCTTTTACCGGGGTGAGATCGCCCAGGCGATTGTCCAGGCTCAGCAGCGCACCCGCACGCCGGTTCCAACCGAAGGCATGGGCCGGATGAGCCTGCAGGATCTGGCGAACTACAACGTCGTGATTCGTAAACCCGTCACAGTGAATTATCGCGGGTGGACCGTGGCCTCGATGTCACCGCCCTCGTCGGGCGGCCTCACGGTCGGTCAGATGCTGCTGCTCGTGCAAGGGCTGCCCATTGGTGACGCCAGTCAGGGCTACGGCTTCGGCAGTCCTGCCACGCTGCATGCCATGACCGAGGCGCAGCGTCTGGCCTTCGCGGACCGCGCCGTCTGGATGGGCGACGAAGACTTCGTGCCCGTACCCAAGGTCGGCCTGCTCCATCCCGATTACGTCGCCAGCCGTGCCGCGATGATCAATCCGGGCGTTCGCATGGCCACGCCGGTCGCTGGCAACCCCCTGCCCTACGATACGTCGGCCACCGGGAACCGCCACACCCGCTTCAGCGCCGATGCCTCGGACGAACAACGCCCTTCGCACACCACCCATTACTCAGTGGTCGACAAATGGGGCAATGTGGTGAGCTTTACCACCACCATCGAGTCGACCTGGGGCACCGGCATCACAGTGCCGGGCTACGGATTCCTGCTCAATAACGAACTCACCGATTTCAACTTCACCCCTGCGCTGGATGCGGCCACCGGCAACCCGGGCGCCAATGACGTGGCCCCGAACAAGCGGCCACGCAGCTCGATGTCGCCCACGATAGTGTTGCGCGGACGAGAGCCGGTGCTGGCATATGGTTCGCCCGGCGGCTCGACCATCATCAATTCGGTGTTCAACGTCACGATGAACCTCATCGACCATGGCATGTCGATGCAGCAGGCCATCGATGCGCCACGTTGGTCGGTCACGAGCGCGGCAGGCAACATTTCCTGCGAAGGCAATGAGGCATTCCACCAGCCCAGGATCAGCATCGCTGCGCAGGATGCCTTGCGAGCCCTCGGCCATACCAGCCTCGGCGCTGCGGGCACCAATGCCTGTACCGCGACCATCGGCTCGGTTCAAGGCATCGTGATCGATTTGCGCACGGGCCTGCAGTATGGCGGCGCTGACTTGCGGCGCGAAGGCACGGTGATCGGCCTCAAGCCACGGGAAACCCGTCGGCCAAACCGCCACGACCGACGCGACCGTCAGGACCAGGCAAACGACGACTGACCCGGCCCGGAGCCGGCAGTCGCAACAGGTCGGGATGATCGCCTCACACCATCGTCCCGACCCGACCACAGTGCCATGACCGCTCCAAGCGTTGCCCTTAACGGGCAAGCAGCGCCGCAAACGCCTGATTCAGCTTTGCATCCGCCTCGGCAAGCCGGGTACGCCTACCGTTCACCCAGGCTCGGTCGACCTGGAGTTGTTCGCGGGCCAACGACAGCATGCGGCGCACCTCGTCGGGTTGCGGTCCGCCAATGCCGACCCGGGTATCCACCATGTTGCGTGGCGAGAGCGTGCGGCGGAACGTGGGCTCGTCCAGCGGGAGTGTCGGCTCATTCAGGTCATACTTTTTGCCGGCTTCGGTGTAGATCCGCTGCGCCTGGGCATAGGGGAATGCCTTGGGTTCGAGCTGATTGTCACGCGCATGGCTGACGATCTCCGAGGCGAAATGATGACCGACCCGAAACGGAATGCCGTGCGCGCGCTGGAGCGTTTCGGCCAGTTCCATGGACGTCGTCCATTCCACTTCAAGCTCCTCGAGCGATCGCTTGGGATCGATTCGCAGCGCGCCGATCACATCGGTGAACTGCCTCATCATCTCGACGCCGAGAATAAAGGTGCGGGCCTTACCGGCATCCCAACTCTGCTTGTAGTCGGTCATCCCCGGGCTGACATTGTGGGCGCGCAGGGTCACCCACTGCGCAGACGCCACGACATCCGACGCTTTGCCCCGCGTGTTCTGGATCACCCCTGGATTGCGCTTTTGCGGCATCGCGCTGCTCGTATAGGTCTTGTCCGGCGCGAGCAGCAGCCAAGGGCGCGTCTGGTGATACTGGATATGGACATCCTGCATCATTGCACCGATCCGGATCGCCACGGAACCGGCAATGTTGGCGGCCTCGATCGGCACGTCATAGGTGCTCACCTGTCCGGCATCGTAGGAATTCACGATCAAGCCATCAAAGCCAAGCAGCGACGCCAGACGCTCACGATCCAAGGGCCAGCTCGAGTTTGCGAGCACCGCGGTTCCCATCGCGCTGCGATTGACCCGCGCCCATATTTCTCGCAGGCGCTGCGCATCGCGTGCGAATGAATCGGCGAAGGCGAGCAGATAGTGCGCATAGCTGACCGGCATCGCCTGCACACCATTCGTATAGGCCGGCACGAGTGTCTCGACATGCTTGTCGGCCAGCTCGAGCAGTTGGGTGCGGGCGGCGTCCAGCGCATCGGCGAAGTCAAGCAGTTCGAGCCTCAATTGTGCGGTCCGGATCGATGCGTACATATCCTGCCGACTGCGTCCGGAATGAATCAGCGTTGCCTCTGGTCCGGCGACATCACTGATGATCTTCTCGACCTGCAGCACGTCGGACGGACGTTTGCCACCAGGCTGGGTTGCCTGGTCGATCGCATGCGCGACCCCGCGCGCGATCGGCGCGACCAGCTCGGGCGGAATGATCTTCTGCTCCACGGTCATCACAGTCGAGGCCATGTTGATCCGACCGAGCCAATAGAACTGATCCTGCGCCTTGGCGAGCGAACTGGTCGCGTCACGGGCCTCGATGCCCTGGATCTTCGCCACTTCGGCCAGGCACTCGGCCGTGGTCCGGCAAGCGGTATCGCGGGTATCGGCCGCACGAGAAGTCGGCGCCAACACTGCGGCGCCGCAGCCGGCTGCAGTCATCAACAAGATCGTGATCAGGCGACGGGGTGTTTGCAGTGGCATGAATCGTCTCTCTTTTCAATGGAAGAGCCAACCGGTTCAACGGGTCAGATAACAGGCTATCGCGCCCGCCCGCCTCGCATGATCCGATGCCCCGCCGGATCGGGCCGGATGCGCAATCTGGCAGGGCTGGCGCGTGCAATTGACAGCGCGATCCCACGCCGGCCATACTACACGAGCGCCACGACCCAGCGGGCGAGCCCACCTTCGGAGGAGACATGCCCAGAATCCTGGTCGCCGCAGTTACGGTGCTGTCCATTGCGTCACTGCCCGTCAATGCGCAGATCGTCACCAAATACTCCGGCATCCAGCCGGCCGAACATCCCTCGAGCTATGCCGAGCGTTACTTCGGCGAAGAGGTCGGCATCCTGACGAACGGCACGCTCAAGGTTGAGGTCTACAACAATACCCAGCTCGGCGATGCGGTGGCCAACGTGCAGAGTGTGCGCAACGGCACCATTGGTTGTACGACGGTATCCGCGTCGAATCTGAATCAGGTCGTGCCGGCAATGGACATGTACTCATTGCCCTTCCTGTTCAAGAACGAAACGCACTTCTGGTGGTTCCTCGGCCAGCCGCAGGCTGCCGAACTCGCCAAACCACTCGAAGCAAAGGGGATCAAGCTGCTCGGTTATCTCGACAGTGGTGCGCGCAACTTCTTCACCCAGCGGCCGGTGCGCACACCCGAAGATCTGAAGGGTCAGAAGATCCGCACGATGGCCTCGCCCGTCATGGTCAATACGATGAAGGCGTTCGGCGCGACGGGCGTGCCGGTTGCCTGGGCCGAGCTGTACACGGCATTACAGACCGGCGTGGTCGATGGTGCAGAGAACAATCACCCGTCGGTGGTTGCGAAGAAGTTCTACGAAGTCTCCAAGTTCTACACCCTCGATGAACACATGCGGATCCCCGACACGCTCGTCTGCTCGATGAAACTGTGGAATCAGTTGAACGACGACCAGAAGAAGGGGCTGGCCGAGGCCGCGGCGCGCACGCAGGCCTATATGCGCGGCGCCTGGAAGATCTCCGAGAACAATGATCTGGCCGCCCTCAAGGCGAAGTTCACCGAGATCATTTCGGTGGACAAGGCGCCGTTCGTGAAGGCGGTTGCTTCCGTCGTTGAAGCGGAGTCCAAACGTCTGGGTGTCGAAAAGACGGTTGAGTTCGTCCTGGGCACTCAGAAGAATTTCTGAGTCGACGCTCAAGCACCTAATCGGCCGTCCGGATGCCTGAAACGCTCATCGCCTGGCTGGACCGCGTGGTCAACGCGCTGGTCGGATTGGTCCGCCTGGTCTGCATCGTGCTGGCGACGGCCATCTTCGTGATCGTCATCATCGCGGTGATCGCCCGCTACGGGTTCGGGCAGGCGGTGTCCTGGACCGAAGAGGTGCCTCGTTATCTGCTGATCTGGGTGTCTTTCCTGGGCGCGGCCGCCTGTGTGCTCAAGCGTGAGCACGTGGGTTTTGATGTGCTGCTCAATGCATTGCCGGCGCGACCCAGACGCCTGGTCAGTGCCGCGATCGGCCTGATGATTTTCGGCTTCGGTTATGTGCTGCTGCGCTATGGCATCGATTTCGTGCGCGACTTTGGCGGCGACCTGATGGAAACGATTCCGTACACCAACATCTGGTACTACCCCGCGATGCCGGTGTCCGGTGCACTGATCATGGTATTCGCCCTCAAGGTGTTGATCGATGACCTGACCGGTCGTCACACGCCGTCCCAGATGCAATCGGTCGACTGACCACAACCGACTCCCAAGCGCCTTGTGATTCTCGCCATTCTCGGCATCCTGTTCGTCCTGCTGATCGCGATCGGCACCCCGATCGCCTTTGCGGTCGGCGTCGCCTCGGTCATTGCCACCTTCCTGCTGCCCGGTGTCGACAATGCGACCATCGTGCAGCGGATGCTCACGTCGATCAACACGTTCCCGCTGCTGGCAGTGATCTTCTTCGTATTCGCCGGCGTGGTCATGTCGCGCGGCGGCATTGCGCGTCGTCTGGTGATGATGGCCGAAGTCCTGGTCGGATGGCTGCCCGGTGGCCTGTCGCACATCGTCTGCGTCGCCTCGATGTTCTTCGGGGGCGTGACAGGCTCGGCAGTCGCCGAAGTCTCGTCAATCGGTGCCATGATGATCCCGGCCATGGAGAAAGACGGCTACTCACGTCGGTTCGCCACCGCCATGGTCCTGATGGCCGCCACCATGGGTCCGATCATCCCGCCGTCGATCGGCATGATCGTGTTCGCGCATGTGGCCGGCAATGTGTCGATCGCCGCCTTGTTCATCGCCGGTGTGGTGCCTGGCGTACTGATCGGCGCCTCGCTCATGGTCGCCGGCTTCGTGCATGCGAAGATGTTTCATCGCAAACCGATGCCGCAGCTTTCCGGTCGCGAAAAGGTCCGCCGCCTGGTCGACGGCTTCGCCGGCATCTTTACGATGGTGATCATTCTGGGCGGGATCATCTCGGGCATCTTCACCGCCACCGAGGCGGGTGCAGCGGCCGCGGTGTATGCGCTGTTCATCACAACAGTCGTGTACAGGGAGATCAAACTCTCGGAGTTGCCGGAAATCCTGTGGGAATGCTGCCTGACCAATGCGGTCGTGATGCTGCTCATCGCCACCTGCTCGGTGTTCGCCTGGATCCTCACTTATGAGAATCTGCCCAGATTGCTGGCGGAGAATTTTTTCGGACTGATCCAGAGCAAGTGGGCGTTCCTGCTGATCCTCAACCTGTTTCTGCTCGTCGTCGGGATGTTCATCGACATGACGCCAGCGCTGATCATGTTGGTGCCCATGCTGATCCCGCTCGCCCAGCAATTCGACATCAACATGGTGCATCTGGGGCTGATGATGGTGATCAACCTGGCCTTCGGCCTGACCACTCCGCCCGTTGGGACAGCTTTGTTCGTTGCACTCAAGGTCGGTCGGATATCCATGGACGAGATCATTCCGCCGCTCCTGCCACTGCTCGCCTGCATGTTGACCGTGCTGATGCTGGTGACGTATGTTCCGGCGGTTTATGAGTGGTTGCCCAGAAGCCTGGGCTTGATTCCATAAGTAACCGACCCGACCCGGCGCGGCGCGCCAGCGATCATGCCGCGCGATCGTCCTGCGTCGACGGTGGCTCGGTCACGACCATGGATTGATGACCGGTGCCAGACGCCTGACGACCGCGTCTGGCTGCCCGATAGGCTTCGTAGCCCGGCCGATCGTAAATCAGTTCAAGAGACGGGATGAAACATTGCGCAACCCCGCCGAACTGTCGTTTGAAGCGGGTAATGCCGGCCCAGGGATGCTCAGTGCTGTCGGTTGGCGCGATGCCGTAGAAGTCGTACCAGCGCATACCCGCATCACGCGCGCGAGACATGGCCTCGATATGCAGCAGATAGGGCGCCATATAGCGCCGATCAGCCTGGCGCGAACCCCCGAACAGGTAGGTCGCCCGGTCGCCGGAGTAGACAATGACGGCGGCCGCCAGCCGCTCATCACCACGGGCGGCAAACAACAGCGTGCCTTGTCCGGATGACCTCAGACTTTGGCATAGGGCCCGATAGTAGCGGGCACGCTCCGCATTGAGCGAGTGGCGTTCGACCGTCTCGCGATGAATGGCCAGAAACGCGTCAATTCCGGATTCGGAAATATCGTCGACGACTCTGACGCCGTGTCGACGGGCGACATGGATGTTGTAGCGGCCTTTGGGTTTCATCTGGGCGAGCAAGGCATCATCCGAGCATGCGAGATCGACCATCAGGGTGTTACGCGGTTCACGCCAGCTACCGGCCTGCCGAAAACCGGCCAAAAGCGGCGGGACAGTGAACCAGCGCGGCTCGAGCACGAGATGCGTGACCAGACGGGCCGATCGCCGACGCCGATCATCGAGATGATCAAGAAACGCCTGAAGCAACTGATCGGCATCATCAGGATCAGACGGCAAGACCGGCCCTTCCGGTACGTAGTAATAACACTGATCAGCCCCGGACTCTCGGCATAGCAGTCGAGCACCACCCAGAATCTGCTCACCATCACGAAAGAAGACGCCAAAGTGACTCCAGCCAACGCTGGCTTGAAGATCGGCCCACCATGATGACTGCACAAAGCCGATATCCTTGCGCTGCGTCTGGATGAATCGGTCCCAGCCATCCTGCTGTATCTGGACCTCGTTGATGTCTTGCTGCATGATCGAGAAATGTTCGGATTCCGTTTCGAACGCAGGCTGATCATCGGATACAACCGCCAGTCGAGTTAACCATCAATTCAGGATGAACGCAATGACCCCCGCTCTCGCTCTCGTTCACGGCTACAGTGAAAATGTTTATCTTCCCGGAACCCGGAGCGTGCTCGACTATGTCAAGTTCCTGCAGCGTCGGACATTCGATGGTCGATCGCGCAAGGACTATGACATCGTCGATGAATGGCGCCGCATCGATGAGCGATACCGGGCACTCGAGAGCAATCAATCCGACGGGGTCGATGCCATCGATGTCCGTGCACTGCCACCAGCGATGGCCGCGCTCCTGTCAGGACCAATCGCCGATCCTTACTTCAATCATTGCTTCGACCACCTGCCCGTGAGTTTCGCCCTGGTTGCGATCGACGACTGCATGGTTCATCAGGCCCATATTGATCTGGACCATGTCATGCGCCTGCGCAAGCAACTGGGTTCACAGCCCGCTGCGGTGGAGTTGTTCAACATCTGCATGCCAACCTCGCGGTCCGACCCTCAGACCACCGGTTTTCAGGAGTCAGGTACGTCATTCCTGTTCCAGTCCGACTCCTCCGATCTGCGTGGCTTTTCACCACAATTGTTGTCAAAGGAACTGGCAGATGCCATGCCTGCCAGCGGCCCCATGGCGGGTGTGGTCGCGCTTGGGGTGGGCTACGGACCAAACTATCTGACTGGCATCCGGATCGGCCCCAGGATCCTGCTCTATAACGGCTATCACCGCGCCTATGCCCTGCGATCACTGGGCGTGACCCATCTACCGATGGCCATCCAGGTGACATCACGCGCTGACGAACTCGAACTGCTCGAGGGCGGCGATCGAATCGCCTACATGGAAACCATGTCACGCAGGCGACGTCCGCCCTTGTTCAGGGATTTTTTCGACGCCGACCTGTCCGTGAGAATCCTCTCGCGCCGGATGCGCCGGGAAGTCCGGGTTACTGTATCCGTCACCACTCGTTATGTTCCCGCAGACCTGATCTGAAAACAGTTCGGCCGACCGGCAGATCGTTCAATGATCTGCCGGTCGGCCGTGGTTGATGGCAATCAGTTCAGATTGACCGCATCAACCGGGGTGCGTGACCCATCAATAGGTGGCTTAGCTGCTACCGCCCTTGCCGCCACCACCGCTGCCGCCGCCGTAGCCACCACCGCTGCCGCCACCGCTGCCGCCGCCACCACCGCTGCCACCACCGCTGCCGCCACCCTTGCCGCCACCACCACCACTGCCGCCACCACTGCCGCCACCACCACTGCCGCCACCACCACCGCCGCCGCCGCCACCGCAGCTGCCACCGTAGGACCATGTACCGCCGGCCACTTCCTTCATTTCTTCAACAGTGAGTACTCTCATGATTTTCTCCAGAGTTATTGGATTCGGGAGTTGAATCCATTTTTTCCTAGCACGCCAACAGCCTTCCTGTGACGCCGAACCCGTGCCATACCGAGCGAAGCATCACACTGTTCTGAGGCGCGATTCATCATAAACAATCATGGCGGCCTGTTGACTCGGTGAATCATGAATCTTTCTGAATCACCGTTGCGTCGTCTACGAGTAAAGCTGATCGACGCAACTTGGTTTGCCGAAACGCTGACCTCAATGCGGTAGCGTCGTCCGAACAAGGAGTAATCGCTTCCCCAATCGAGTTAGTCAATGAAACTCGATCAGGTGAGTGCCAAACAAAAACATCGTCCATACTTGATGGCATCGCTGTATTCGAACAAGACGCATGGAGAAGACTCAATCCCTGTATCGGCCCGAAGTGCTCGCGGCCCAGCGCGCCGACTGGCTCGGCGTGGTCATGCTCACCACATCGCCGTCGATGCGGTGGGCCGGCGGGCTCGCCGCCGTCGTCGTGTGTGCGCTGGTTGCGCTCGTGGTGTTCGGCAGCTTCACGAACAAAGTCCGGGTAAACGGATGGCTCATCCCCGAAAAAGGTATGACGCGCGTCTTTACGTCGATTGCCGGTACCGTGACCGATCTGCAGGTCAGCGAGGGCACCCGGGTGTCGGCCGGCGATCGCTTGCTGACCATCTCGACGGAAGTGGAAAGTGCAGCCCTTGGTGCCACCCAGGCGGAGATCGGGCGGCTGCTTGGAACCAGACGACAAAGTCTGCAAGCCGAGATACGGCAACAACAGGCGCTGATGAAGCAGCAACGTGAGGCACTGGACAAACGAATCGCCGCCATCGCCAACGAGATCGAACAACTCGGCAGTGAGGCATCGGTCCAGGCCTCCCGAGCGCGACTTGCCGAGGGTGCCGCTCGCCGCCTGACGACGCTGCAAGGACAGGGCTTCGTCTCCCTGGCCCAGGTTCAGCAGCAACAGGAGCTGGCCCTGGAACAACGCGGACGGGTCGCCACCTTGAATCGCGAGCAGGCCGAACGTCGTCGGGAGCTCGTGACGCTGCGTGCCGAGGCTGATGAACTGCCCTTGCGAGCCGCCAGTACGATTTCGACTCTGGAACGTACCATCTCGCAGATCGACGAAGAGCAGGCGCTCACGGCCTCTCGAAGCAGTGTCGTGTTGACCGCCCCTCAGGCCGGCGTTGTCACGTCCCTGCAGGCTGAAAACGGCAGCGCGGCAAATCCGTCAATTCCCTTGCTGACCATCATGCCGACCGACAGCCGCCTCGAGGCTCAAATGTTCAGCCCCAGCCGCGCGATCGGTTTCATCAAGGAGGGCCAGGCCGTTCAGCTTCGTTATGCAGCCTTTCCGTACCAGAAATTCGGACACCACAGCGGCACGATCAGGTCGGTCTCACGGGCCGGCGTGAGCCCGGCAGACCTGCCGCGCGAACTCAACGGCCTGGGTGAGATGTTCGGCACGACCGAGCCGGTCTACCGCATCGACGTGGCACTGAGCCGTCAGACGGTGCTGGCCTACGGCGAACAGTATTCGCTGCAGCCCGGGATGCGACTGGAGGCCGATGTTCTGATGGAAAAGCGCCGTCTGTACGAATGGATTCTTGATCCCCTTTATTCACTCACGGGACGTCTATGAGCGGCGTCGATGCACTGGGAAACCTGAACTTCTCATTCAGCCGACGAATTCCGATGGTTTTCCAGACCGAATCAGCCGAGTGCGGACTGGCCTGCGTGGCGATGGTGGCTGGTTATCACGGCCATCATATCGATCTGCTGGAATTGCGCCAGCGCTTTGGCATCTCGACCAAGGGTGCTCGCCTGACGGACCTTGTGCGCATCGGCAACGGTCTGGCCATGGCGAGCCGGGCGGTGCGGGTCGATGTGAATGAACTCGGAATGTTGCGCCTGCCCTGCGTGCTGCACTGGGATCTCAATCACTTCGTGGTGTTATGTGCCGTGAACGGATCCATGGTCACGCTGCATGATCCCGCGGTGGGCGTGCGGCGCCTGCGGATGAAGGACTTCTCCCGGCACTTCACCGGCGTGGCACTCGAACTGACGGCCGCACCCGGGTTCGTCACGCGAGCCAGCCGTCCATCGATGCGACTGACCGATGCCCTGGGCCGGGTCACCGGCCTGCGGCGTTCGATGGGCCTGATCTTCATCATGGCCCTGGCCATCGAGCTGCTGGGCATTACCATTCCGTTCTACATGCAGCTGACCATCGACCAGGCATTGCTCAGCGCCGACCGAACACTGCTCACCACACTGGCCCTGGGCTTTTCGCTGGTCATCATCATGCAGGTGGCGATCCGCGCCCTGCGCGGCTGGGCCCTGATGGTCATGTCGACCTCGCTCAAGGTTCAGGGCCGCACCAACCTGTTCACCCACCTGCAACGCCTGCCGACCCCGTTCTTCGAATCGCGCCATCTGGCCGACATCATGTCGCGCTTCGATTCACTCACCCAGATTCAACGTGCCCTGACTGCCGATCTCATCGAGGGCATTCTGGACGGTCTGTTCGCCGTGCTCACCGTGATCATCATGATGATGATCAGCCCGACCCTGTCGCTGATCGTGGTGGCGGGCGGCCTGCTCTACGGCGCCATGCGCCTGGCGCTATACCGGCCACTTCGTGAAGCCTCGCTCGAAGGCATTCTGTGGGCTGCCAAGCGCGACAGTCATTTCCTCGAGACATTGCGCGCGATTCGCACGATCAAGCTGATGAATGGTCAGGATCGGCGCCGCGCCCGCTGGCTCAATCTGATGGTTGAGACGGTGAACCGGGAGCTGACGGCGGCCAAGCTGCGGTTGCTGCTCAAGGCGGGCAATGGACTGGTCCTGGGTCTGCTGACCGTGCTGGTTGTGTGGCTCGCAGCGATGAAGGTGCTCGACAATGAGTTCTCGGTCGGCATGCTGGTGGCGTTTGTCGCGTACAAATCCCAGTTCCTGACCCGGATCAGCGCGCTCATCGATATGAGTGTCGATCTGCGCATGATGAGACTGCATGGCGAGCGACTGGCCGATATTGCGCTGACCTCACCGGAAGTCGACGACATCCGATCCGCCGCCGTGACGCGCTTCGATCCGTCCATCGAGTTGCGCGACCTCAAGTTTCGTTACAGTGAGCATGATGCCTGGGTGTTGAACGGCGTGGACCTGCGGATCGAGGCGGGCGAGTCGGTCGCCATTGTGGGGCCCTCCGGTTGCGGCAAAACAACCCTGCTGAAGATTCTGGCCAGCCTGCTGGCCCCGACCTCGGGTGAGCTGCTGATCGGCGGTGAACCCGTCTCTCATCTGGGCCTGGTCAACTACCGGCGGTCGATCGGCGTGGTGTTGCAGGACGACAATCTGCTGGCCGGTTCGATCGCGGAGAACATCGGTTTTTTTTCGTCGTCGCCGGACAGAGTGCGTATTGAAAAGTGCGCCCGAGCCGCCGGTGTCCATGACGACATCATCGCGATGCCCATGGGCTATGAGTCACTCATCGGTGACATGGGCACCAGCCTGTCCGGTGGTCAGAAGCAGCGCGTATTGCTGGCGCGTGCGTTGTATCGCCGTCCGCGCATCCTGTTGCTGGACGAGGCCACGAGCCACCTGGACATCGAGCGGGAAAAACATGTGAACGATGCGCTCAAGTCCCTGCGCATCACCCGCATCATCGTGGCCCACCGGCCCGAGACGATTCGGGCGGCGGACCGGATCATCGCCCTGCGCAGTGGCCGGATCGATCGCTTCGCAGACGGCACGATCGACGCGGAATTGATCGGCGCGCCCAGCCATGACCGCCTTCGCGAAATCGCAGGCGGTCAGGCAAGCCGCAGCAGCCGGCACCCCCGCCAGCATCCGGTCGATAGAGATCGACCCGGACGCGCAGCGGGTTGAGCCTGTGCCTTCGCGGTATCACTGCCAGCGAGGCTACTTGAACAGCCCTTTTCCTTTCATCAGGAGATGCATGCCATGACGACATTCGAGCAGATCACTCAGACCGAACGGGCACTGGCCGCCCATCGTTTCGCCGAGCTGGTCGAGGCGTTTCCGCTGGCCCGCTTCGAGCAGCTCCAGACCCAGGGGTTCGCCTTCTACAGGACGACTTTCTGGTATCCGCTGGACCGGGCACCCGGGAACCCCTTTGAGCGCGTGGTGCAGGATCTTGCGGGCATCGCCAAGCCGTCAGGCGCGGTAACCGGCGTGGAGTGGTGGTTCAGCGTGCTGCGAACGGATGCCACGCCGCAATGGCTGCTGCCCTGCCACTTTGATCGCCATGACCTCAAGGAAACCGATTCCAGCCGATACCGCTACCCCGAACGGGCCAGCGTGTTCTACCTGAACACGGTGGACTACGCTGAACTCGTGATCACGGATCAGGTCATGACGCCGAACGGGAAGCGACCGCGTCAACCTGGCCAGATGCGTTTCATCGAACCGAATGAGAACCGCTATGCCGTGTTTCCGGGGCATCTGTACCACGGCGTGATCGGCCGGATGTGGCGCCCGCCCGTGCAAGGCCAGTGTCGTGTGTCGATGGCCGTCAATTACTGGGGCGAGCAGCCGGTGAATGAGTACATGCGGGATTCCCGAGACTCAATGTCGGCATTCCATTGAGCGCGACCTCCTGGTGTGGTGAATCCGAGCTTTCATTTACGGCGTCATGCCGTCGTTTCGGGGCGTCGCGGCCTGAACAGATTGCCGGGCGATCACGCGATCACGTCGATCCTGATGCCTCATGCCACTGGCTGCGACGGCGCGTCGCCGATAGGGTCGCAACTCCTCCGGGTGCTGACGCAGGTAATCCAGCAAGACCCGGCGCTTCTCGCTACCCCGATGACCCGACGTGGTCCCGGCGGTCGGCAACAGCAATGCATCAACATCGTTAACCCGCCGATACAACGCCTCCCAGGTCTTTCGCACACTGTCGAAGGTGATACCCAGCAGGTTGGCCAATTGCCGATCGGCGGCACCGGGCAATGCGGCCAGCACGAGCTTCTGCTGGGCAGGGGTCAGACTGAAGCGCGGCGGCGGCGCGTGGAAGATGGAAACGCCCATCAGGGCGGCAGCCCCCAGCCGAGCATCGGTCGGCTCGGCATGAAAGCAGACAGGTCTGAGTTCATCAGCCACACCCGCCAGTATCGATTCGGAGCGGGATGAGAATCGATAGGGTTGATAACCGATGTTGCTCATCACCGCGGCCTGGGCCGCTCCATAGACCTCGTAGCAAGCGATCGCGGCAACGTGATAACCCCCATGGGCAGCCTGCCAGGCACTGGGCACTTGTGCCAGCACAGCCATCGTATCCCGACTGGCGGGATTCCGATCGCGCACGCACCAGTGCAATACACCCAGGCGCAATGAGCCGAGCGCATTCGCGTCGGCAATCTGTCGACGATTCAGCAGCGGGGAGTGACCTTCCAGCCAGTTCTCCCAGACGGTTGCGCTGATATAGGGCAGGGGCTCTTGCGCAAAGCGCGCAACGAAGGGTTCACTCAGGAAGCCACTCACCCGCAGGGCGAGCAATTCATTGGCAGTCGTTGCGCTCGAGGCCGTGAACAGTTGAACGATGAGTGATTCGCAGGCAATGCCCTGACGCAGAATATCGGGCAATGCACACCAGACTCGATTACTCGCCTGCCAGCCACCATCACTGCGCAACAAATCAATGCAGGCATCCACGTCATCGAGGCGTGCCATTCGAAACGCCATCGGCAGCCTCGTTTGTCTGGAAGATCGGAATTGCGAGACCCCATTTTATCGGACTGGTCGTGTCCAGATACCCCAGATTAGAGTACAGGCTCACCCCTCTCCATCGATCAAACCAGACTTCCAGGAGTCCTGTCTCATGAACCTTCGATCACTGACTGCATCCATTGCATTCGCTGCTGTGTCGATCACGGCGGCCCATGCGGCACCACCCACCAGCTTGGCCGCCACCACCTGGACGATGCAGATCAATCGCGACATCGCCCAATTGGTCATCACCCATCAGGGTGGCCCCGGCACGGCCGGCGGTCCGACCTGCCGACTGCTCATCGGCACCATCGGCAATGCGCCGGTACGCGGTTGGTATTGTTTTGAATCGGGCCGTTTCCAATTGCTTCACAACAACGTCGGCACCGCCAACACCGTTCGCGTGTTCACCGGCAATGTCTCGGACGACATCGTCGGCCAGACCTTGTACATGGCCGGCACCGTGTCGATTCAGGACTCGGCCTTCGGTACGCTGGGGGAATTCAATTTCTCGGGCACACGGTAATTCGCCTGAGCCCCGCGTCGACAGACCGCTGCCTCCTGTTCCAGTGCATCCAGCAGATAACTGGCCGGCGCGGACAACAGTGAATCGGCTCGCCAGGCTGCATGCACCGTGACGAGCGGCAGCGGGTCCTGAATCGGCAGCCGCACCAGACCCCGCGGTGCGGCGTAGGCGGTGTGGAACACCTCCGGCATGATGGCGATCGCATCGACACTCGGCAGCAATGCCAGCAGCGTGGAGAACGATTCGCAGGTTACGCAGGCCATCGGGCTCGGCAGGCCTCGCTCGTCGAATCCCAGGTGGGCGGGGTCGCCGGGTCCGGCGGTCGGGCCCGCCACGACCCAGTCGGCATGTTGCAGTTCCGCCAGGGTGCGCGCGTGCATCAGCGGATTGCCCGGCCGCACGACGAGCACCTGCTGGACATCGAACAGGGGCTGTACGCGCAGGTCCCGGTCCGCACCCCCGGCCGGCAATGGACCGACCGAGAGATCGACCTCGCCGGCGCGCAACATGGTGAAGGCACGCGGATACACCGCATCCAGCACCTGCACGCGGACCTGCGGCCAGCGGCTGCGCACCCGGGCCAATGCGCCCGGCAGCACGGCGATGGCCGCCGCCGGCGAGACACTGATCGCCACGTTTGATGCGGTATGCCGCAACTGCCAGGCAACGTCCTCACGCGCGCGATCGATCTCACGAACCACCGTGGCCGCCCGGGCTGCGACCAGGGTGCCCGCCGGTGTCAGCCGCACGCCCTTGGGCAATCGCATGACCAGGGAGGTACCAAACTCCTCTTCGAGCTGACGCAATGCCTTGGTCAGCGCCGGCTGCGAGACGCTCAACGCCCGCGCCGCCGCCCGAAGGCTGCCGCAGTTTGCCAGCGTCTGCATGAGTTGTAGCTGCTCCAGCCGCATCAGACGTTCCCGGGTGCCAGCGATAACCAATGGTAATCGACATCCAAAAGTATCACGCGACAGCCGGCGTCTTTGTTCCTACGATGCACGACTCGCCACTGTCAAGGGAGACTGCCGTGACGCGCCGCACCAAAAACATTCTGTTCATCATGTGCGATCAGTTGCGAGCGGATCATCTGTCCTGCTACGGACACCCCCGGCTGCACACGCCCCACATCGACGCGCTGGCGGCGCGCGGTGTGCTGTTCGACCAGGCCTATGTGCAGTCGCCCGTGTGCGGTCCTTCGCGCATGAGTTATTACACCGGTCGCTACATGCAGTCCCATGGGGTGAGCTGGAACTTCGTGCCACTCAAGGCGGGCGAGATGACCATCGGCGACCATTTGCGTCCATTGGGCGTGCGCTCGGTTCTGTGCGGCAAGACGCACATGCGGGCCGACTATGCCGGCATGGCCCGCCTGGGCATGGATCCGGCCTCGCCGATCGGCTTGCGCGTGGCCGAATGCGGATTCGAGGCGTTCGAGCGTGACGATGGCCTGCATCCCTATTCGGGCCACGATCCGGACCCGCATTACAACCAGTACCTGCGCGATAACGGCTTTGGCGGCGACAATCCCTGGGAAGCCTGGGCCAATACCGTGGTGGACAAAGACGGTCATCATCGATCGGGCTGGTATCTCAAATACAGCAACCTGCCGGCGCGCATCCCTGAAGCGTTTTCCGAAACGCCCTACACCACGATGCGCGCGATGGACTTCATGCGCGAAGCCCAGGACCAGGGCGATCAGCCCTGGCTGCTGCACCTGAGCTACATCAAGCCGCACTGGCCCTATGTGGTGCCCGAGCCCTACGCCAGCATGTACACACCGCAGGACGCCCTGCCAGTGGTGCGCTCGGCTGACGAACTGCGTGATCCGCATCCGGTTTTTGCCGCGATGACGCATCATCGCGTGTCCAGGACCTTCGCGCGTGATGACATCCGCGACGCGGTCATGGTCGGCTACATGGGTTTGATCAAACAGATCGACGATCAACTCGGTCGACTGTTCGCCTTCATGACCGAGCGCGGACTCATGGACAACACGATGATCGTGTTCTGCGCCGATCATGGCGATTTCCTGGGTGACCACTGGCTGGGCGACAAGGAAATGTTTCACGAGCCCGTCGTGCGCACCCCCCTGATCATCTATGATCCGGACGAGCGTGCCGATGTCAGCCGGGGAAGCCGATGCAGCGCGCTGGTCGAGGCAATCGACCTGGCACCAACCTTCCTCGATGTTCACGAGGGCGCGCCTGTGCCGCATGTGATGGACGGTCGTTCGCTGCGCCCCTTCCTGTTCGGCGAGACGCCTACCGACTGGCGAGAGATAACGGTGTGCGAATGCGACTATTCCTTCCAAAGCGCACGCATCGAGCTCGGTACGCCCTCCCGACAAGCCTGGATGCGCATGGCCTACGACGGCCGGTGGAAATATGTGCTCACCGAAGGCTACCGATCGATGCTGTTCGACCTGCACGCCGATCCCGGGGAGTTGTGCGATCTGGGCGCCAGTGCTGCTCCCGAACATGAGATAGCGCGTGCCCGACTGCACGAAGCCCTGTTCCGGTGGGCCCGTCAGCCGCGCCAGCGGGTGACCATTCCCGATGACCGCATCGAGAACAGCGACGTGCAGAACATGTTGCCCGAGGCCGGCGTGCTGATCGGGTTCGCCGATGAGGCGGATCTGGCCGAGCAGCGCGGGCGCGCGGCACCACGTTATGCCTCCAGCAACCCGCTGGTCAAGGACACCCTGGACAAGCTCACCGCCGCAGGTAACCCATGAAGCCCATTGAAATCCCCGACGTCTCGCGCACACCCATCGGTCTGGACGGCGTGGTCTGGAACGTGCTGGGCCAGGCCTACATCCCCAAGCAAATCACCGACGAACAGTTCGTCTGGTACGCGATCTTCCCGGAAGACACCTTCGTGCCACCGCATACGCATGCCGCCCAGGACGAGTTCCTGTTGCCACTGGACGGGGCCATCGATCTGCTCATCGATGGCCAGCGCCACACGGCCAGGCCTGGCGTGCCGGCGATGCTGCCACGCGGCAAGCCGCATGCGTTCTACAACAACAGCGGCAAGCCCGTCTGCGCCTTGTTCTGGGCAACGCCCGCCGGGCAACTGGTCGAGCTCTACCGCCGGCTGCACAACATCGGCAATCCGCGCCAGGCCGTCGCCATCGCACCTGAATACGGGGTCACTTTCGAACCGCCGGTCTCGGCGGCCCGTTGACCCGGTTCCGTTCGAGACCAATCACCTTCTGGAGACACATTCCATGTTCGATCGCCATGTCATCGCTGCCATGATTTTCGCCGCCGCCCTGCCATTGACGGCCCATGCGCAGACCACCGTGCTGTTCAACAGCTTCATCCCGCCAACCCATCCCATCAACACCCGCGTGCTCAAGGGATGGGTGGCCGATCTGGAGAAGGCGACCGAGGGTCGCGTCAAGTTCGAGGTACCGCAGGCCAGTCTGGCCGCGCCGCAGCAACAACTCGACGGCGTGCAAAAAGGTGTATTCGACATGGGATACATGTTCCATGGTCTGATGGAGAACAAGGTCAAGCTCAGTCCGGTTGCCCACCTGCCCGGCGTCAATTCCAATTCCAAAGGCAGCTCGATCGCCTTGTGGCGCACCTACGAGAAATACTTCAAGGCCGCCGACGAATACAACGGGGTACACCTGCTCGGTCTGTTCGTGTTCTACCCGGGCACCCTGTTCGGGATCAAAACGCCAGTCAACAGCGTGGCCGACATCAAGGGCACCAAGATCTACGGCCTGCCGGGTGTGCCGGCCAATGTGCTGGAAGCGGCAGGGGGTGGCGTCGTCGCGGCGCCGGCAGTGCGAAGCTTCGAGATCATCTCCGGTGGCACGGTTGATGCCTTCGCCGGCTATGCCCCGGCTGACGCCTTTGCGTTCAAGACGCTGCAGTACGCCAAACACATCACCGACCTGCCCGGCGGCCTGACCGCGCCGTCGTTTGCCCTGTTTATGAACAAGAAAAAATGGGCATCGCTGTCGCCGGCCGATCGCGACGCCATCACGAAGCTATCGGGTGAATCCCTGGCCGAGCGCTTCAGCGCCATGGATGCCGTCGACAACAAGGTGCGCGCCGACGCCACCGCCCAGGGCGTCTCCATCAGGCCCGCGAGCCCGGCATTCGCGGCCGAGGTCAATAAGCTGGCCGAACCGCTGGTGCAGGCCTGGCTCAAGAACGCCGCTTCGGCCGGCGTGGACGGCGCCGCGGCTCTCGCCTTCTACCGCCAACAGGCCGAACAGGCTGCCAGGTGAGTCCGGATCATCCGCGCAGTGCCCTCGACCAGGTGCTGGGACTGCTCTGCGCGTTGTCGCTGGCATTGATCGTCTGCCTGACCTTTGCCGACGTGTTTGCGCGCTACCTGTTCTCGGCACCGATCCGTGGCAGCGTCGAGATCATCGAATATGCGATGGCGATGGTGATCTTCACCGCCCTGCCGCTGGTCACACGCGCCCGTGGCCACGTCAGCGTGGGCCTGCTCGACAACGTGGTGAAGGGCCTCATGCGCCGCGCGAGGAACGTGATCTGCGACGCCCTGAGCCTGTTCGCGCTCGGCCTGCTGACCTGGCGACTCTGGGTGCAGGCCGTTGAAGACCTGCACGCGGGCTCTGCCTCGGTGGTATTGGGCTGGCCTCATGCGCCGCTCTATTTCGCCATGGCTGCCTTCGGCGCCGTCGCCACCCTGGCCATGCTGTGGCTCACCTGGGCGAGCCTGCGCGGCATCGAGGCTGACTCGTGACTCATGCGCTGATTGCCTTCGCAGCGGTGTTCCTGCTCGCCTTCGGCGGGGTACCGCTGGCATTTGCCATGCTGCTCATTGGTGTTGGCGGATTCGCCCTTCGGCGCGGACTGGATCCCGCACTGTCCATGCTCGGCCAGATCGTGACCGATGCGTCGACGAACTACGGCATGACGGTGCTGCCGATGTTCATCCTGATGGGTCTGTTCGTGCACAAGGCGGACATCAGCGATGAACTGTACGACGCCGCCAATGCCTGGCTCGGTCACCTCAAGGGCGGTCTGGCGCATGCGACTGTTGCGGCCTGCGGGCTGTTTGCGGCGATATCGGGCAGTTCGATCGCGACAGCAGCCACCATGACCAAGGTCGCCATGCCGTCCATGCGGCGTCTGGGCTACGACGACCGCCTGTCCACCGGTGTCGTGGCCTCAGGCGGTGTGCTGGGCGTGTTGATCCCGCCATCGGTACCACTGGTGATCTTCGGCCTGCTGACCGAAACCGATATTCGCAAGCTCTTCATTGCCACGGTCATTCCCGGCATCCTGCTGCTGCTGCTGTTCATCGGTACCGTCTGGCTGACGGTCCTGCTCAACCCGGCACTCGGTCCACGCGGCGAGCGCCTGCCGATCCGGCAACGCTTGGTGGCACTCAAAGGCGTGTGGTCGATGGTGTTGCTGTTTGTCTTCGTGATGGGCGGGCTCTACGGCGGGGTGTTCACCGCCACCGAGTGCGCCGGCATGGGGGCGGTCGGCGCGCTGCTGATCGCGTTGGCCAGGAGGCGCATGAGCTTTTCGGTCCTGCTGGATTGCCTGGTCGAGACCGGCCGCACGACAGCGATGATCTTTGCCATCGTGTTCGGCGCGCTGGCCTTTGCCAACTTCATCACCCTGTCGGGTATGACTTTCGAGCTCACCGAGTGGATCCGGGGCAGCGGCTTGTCGACCACCGGAGTCTTGATCGCCATGGTAGCGATTTATCTGGTGCTGGGCGCCCTGATGGAGGCCATGGGCCTGTTGCTGCTGACCGCGCCCGTGTTCACCGCCGTGGCCATCGAGATGGGCATCAACCCGATCTGGTTCGGCATCTTCGTGGTCATGATGATCGAGATCGGCATGTTGTCGCCGCCAGTGGGCATGAACGTGTTTGTCGTCAAGACCCTGCTGCCCGATGTGAAACTGTCGACCATATTCCGCGGCACGATGCCCTTTGTCGTGGCGAACCTGATCGCCGTCGCGATCATCATCGCCTGGCCACAGCTCGTGCTGGCGCCCTTGCGCTGGTTCTGACCGGAGCGCCTGATCATGCCAGTCCCTGTTGATGAGCACGACTTTTATGCCGATGAGGTGATCCGCGATCCCTACCCGGTGTATGCGCGGCTGCGAGCGATGGGGCCGGTTGTCTACATGGCCCGACACGACGCCTACGCGGTAACCCGATATGAAGAGGTGGCCAGCGTGCTGCGTCAGCCCGGGCGCTTCATCAACTCGCGCGGCGTCTCACTCAATGACAAGGTCAACCAGTTGCTCTCGGGCAGCACCCTGAACTCCGATCCACCCCAGCACGACCGCACGCGCGCGGTCACGTCGGCCCCGCTGCTACCCGGCGCACTCGAAGCCATCACGCCGCGCCTGCGGGCGGCCGCCGAAGGCCTGGTCGACACCCTGGTCGCGCGCGGTCGATTTGATGCCATCGCCGATTTTGCCCAGTTCCTGCCCGTGACGATCGTGGCCGAACTGGTCGGCCTGCCCGATGCCGGACGGGACAAGATGCTCACCTGGGCCTCGGCCACCTTCAACCTGTTCGGGCCGGAGAACAATGATCGCTCGCGTGCCGCGTTCGCCGACCTGCGGGATCTGAAGGCGTTTCTGGACGAATATGGCAGGCCTGAACGATTGAAGCCGGGTGGCTGGGCACAGCGAATCTTCGAAACCGGCGCCGAACGCGGCATTCCCTACGAAACCTGCGCGCAGTTGATGCGTGACTACATCAACCCGAGCCTGGACACCACCATTTCCGCCACCGGGCAGGCGATCCGGCTGTTCGCGGACCATCCCGAGCAATGGGACCGGATACGCGAACGGCCCGAGCTGATCCCCAATGCGGTCGAGGAAGTCGTGCGACTGGCTTCGCCGATCCGGGCGTTCACGCGTTATGTCGCGCAAGACAGCGTGATCGCCGACGTGCCGATTCCCCAGGGCAAGCGGATCATCGTCGTCTATGCATCGGCCAACCGCGATGAACGCAGGTTTCCCGATCCCGACCGCTTCGACGTGACCCGTGACGTGCATGACCATCTGGGTTTCGGATCCGGTGTGCACATGTGCATGGGAATGCACCTGGCCCGGCTCGAGATGGTGAGCCTGCTGCAGGCGCTGAGCCGGCGCGTCAAACGCATCCGGCTGGCCGGCGAGCCGGTTGTGGCCATGAACAACACGATTCGCGCCTACGCTTCGCTACCGGTGAGGGTCGAGCGCGACGAGCAGGCGACTCGCGCGACCGGGATCGCACCCGAGGTCGCAACCGGACCCCTGCAGCTGCGCATCGCTGCCCGGCGGATGGTGGCGCAGGACATTGTCTGCTTCGATCTGGCATCGGTTGATGATCAGGCGCTGCCACCGTTCGAGGCGGGCGCCCATGTTGATGTGCGCGTGCGCAGCGATTTGTTGCGGCAATATTCGCTCACCGGTGACCCGGCGGACCGTTCCCGATATCGCCTGGGGGTGCTGCGCGATGCCAACTCCCGCGGCGGATCGGCCACCCTGCATGCCGCCTTCCATGAGGGGGCATTGATCGAGGTCGGTCGACCGAGAAATCATTTCCCCCTGGCGGCTGCATCGCTCAAGCCGGGCGGCGACAGTGTGCTGATTGCCGGTGGCATCGGCATCACACCCATTCTGGCCATGGCCTATGCGCTCGACCATGCCGGCGCCCGATTCGAATTGCACTATGCCGGCCGAATCGCCGGGCGAATGGCCTTTCGCGACGAACTCGCCCAATTCGGTGCGCGGGTTCACTGGCATCTGGACGACGGCCCTGAGGCCCAGAAGCTGAACATCGACGACGTGCTGGCGCGGCCGGCGCCAGCTCGCCATCTGTATGTCTGCGGGCCGAATGGTCTGCTGGAATTTGTCATCCGGGCAGCACAAGACCATGGCTGGACCCGCGAGACCGTGCACCATGAGCGCTTTGGCGCCGAAGTGGATACGGACGGCGAACCTTTCACGGTGGTCGCAGTCCGCAGTGGCCAATCGTTTGACGTACTACCTGGTCAGCGCATTGCCGACCGGCTGGCCGAATTCGGCATCAACGTACCCATGTCCTGCCAGTCTGGTGTCTGCGGCACCTGCCTGAGCCGCGTGCTCGAGGGCAAACCCGACCACCGGGACTTCGTCCAGACCGACAGCGAAAAGGCGGGCAATCAACACATCACCGTCTGTTGTTCCCGCTCCAAAACACGCCGTCTGGTGCTCGACCTTTAGCCGGCAGGGCTCACCGATGCCCGCCTGCCGTCCCTGCTGCCCAGGGTCGGTCCAGGTTTGTCATTCCGACTGATCTGGTTCAAGATTCGACCCTGTGCCGACCCGCACGTGCCCCGGTGTCAACAAGGACGATTCATGGCTGCCGTACTGGACCGCTCTAATGCCCAACCGACCCAGTCGCCGCTGCTGGGTGACGGACGCATCTCGATTTATCAGCCTGCGCAGCCGGGTCTGATCTTTCCTCAGATGCCGGTCTTTACCGATCCGGCGGCCGAGCGGCTGCATCGCCAGCAACGCCTGGTTGCCGCCTGCCGTGCCTTTGCGCTCGAGGGACTGGACTACGGCTTTGCCGGGCACCTGACCGTGCGCGACCCGGAGCATCCGGAACTGTACTGGACCAATCCGATGTGTGTGCATTTCGCCCAGGTGAAGGTGTCCAACCTGATCCTGGCCGATCACAAGGGGCGGGTCGTCGAAGGGCGTCATGCCATCAACCGTGCCGGGTTCGTGCTGCATGCCGCGGTGCACGAAGCGCATGCCGATATCGTCGCCATGTGTCATGCCCATACCGTGTATGGCACTGCCTTTGCCGCACTCGGTCGTCCGCTCGACCCGATCTCGCAGGACGCGGCCGCCTTCTTCGAAGACCATGTCGTGATCCGCGACGAGGCCGGACAGGTGGCCGTGGAAGAGCGGGCCGGCCTGGCCGTGAGTGACTGGTTCAAGGGTGTCAAGGCGGCCATTCACCAGAATCATGGCCTGCTCACGGCGAGCCGTCACAGTATCGAGGCAGCCGCCTTCTGGTTCATCGCACTCGAGCGTTGCTGCCGGCAACAACTGATGGTGGAGGCCACCGGTCACAAGCCGGTGCTGGTCTCACCCGAGCGCGCCCGTTACAGCCGCGAACATGTCGGCTCGGAATACATCGGCTGGCTGCACTTTCAGCCGATCTATGAGCACCTGCTGGCAACTCAGCCAGATTTTCTCGACTGATCGTTATCGGCGCGTGCCGTTTGGCCCGGATGAGTTGAGCCGTTACAGACCCGGTGGCACCGGGAATCTGCCAAGTGCCGAATTCAGCTTGACGAATGCCGCCCCGCCGAGCGCTTTGGCACGGTCGACCAGGGGTGCTCGATTGGCCACATCCAGGACGTGCGGTGGCCGTGGTGAGAAGGCGGCTCGTCGGAGCAATTGGTTGAATGCCAACACTCTGGCCTGGTGCCGGGTCTGATCGCTATAGAACACCACCCCGATGGAGACCGACGCCAAAGTCTTGCCGGAGCCCGGCGCCGGCTCACAGCGTGTCGTATGCGGGGTCAGACACGGGAAGTAGAGCCCCTGACCCGCGGTCACGTGAAAGTCGCGCTGGCGGGATCGAATCTCGTCACGCAAGGAGACGCCGGTCAGATCGCGATTCGCAATGAACTTCTCACAAATTTCCTGGCTAACCACGGCCGGATCATTCGCAGGCCACACGCTGATGGTCTTGCTGCCCCTGACCTGTAGCCAGAAATTATTCTCGCGATCGATATGAAAGGGTGTCACCGACGGCGCGCTCGAGATGAAGATGAACCCGCCGACATTGTAGATTCCCGACTGCTGGTGAGCGACCAGAGGCTCGAAGGCCTGTCTGACCTGACCGAGAAAGTCGGCATAGGCCGGATCAGTCTCCACGTTGTACAACGCGACCCAGGCGCCAGGCTCATCGATCTTGTCAAAAATCGCGTCAATGCCGCGGCTTCCGGGGCCAATCGGGTGATGCTTGAATGCCGATCCCTGGGTTGTCCCGGGCGCAATGCCGCGGCATTGACCTGCGCCCGCCAGGCGGTTGGCCAACGCATGCAGCGCCGGCATGGCCATTGCCGGGTGCGCGGAAAAATTATGCTCGATCGGCGCAAAGCGACGGGTATCGATCTGCGGCGTCTGAGCCCGAATGCTGGGTTTCGTCATCATGCGTCGCGCGCGACTATGCAGGCATCAGGTGCGGATCTGTACCGGCATCGATATGAAGCCATGCACGAAATTGGACAGCGTGCGCACCGGCTCACCCATCACCTCGATACGCAGGTCACGCGCGAGGATCTCCTCCCACAGCACCCGCAGTTGCAACTCGGCGATCCGGTTGCCCATGCAGTGATGAATGCCAAAGCCAAACGACAGGTGGGTGCGTGGCCGAGCCCGATCGACGATGAATTGATCGGGCTGGTCAATGACCTCGGCATCCCGGTTGGCCGACAGATACCAGAGTGCGAGCTTGTCGCCTTGGCGGATCATCTTGCCACCCACCTCGGCATCGGCCGTCGCGGTACGGCGCATGTGCGCGAGCGGCGTCTGCCAACGGATGATCTCGGGGACCAGGCTGGTCACGAGTGATGGATTGGCTCGCAGCTTGGCCCATTCCTGCGGAAAGCGGTGCAAGGCGAGCAGGCCGCCGCTGATCGAATTGCGGGTCGTGTCATTGCCACCGACGATGAGCAGGATCAGATTCCCGAGAAAGGCATCGGGCGTCAGATGACGCGTGGCCGGGGCATGCGCCATCATCGAGATGAGATCGAAGCTCGGCGGTGCGTTGACCCGCTCATTCCAGAGCCGGGTGAAGGCATCGAGACACTTGCCCAGTTCCTCCCGGCGCATTTCCCATGAGGTGACCAGACCCTTCATGCGCGGATCGCCTGTGGCCATCTCGCTCCACCAGGTCAGCTTCCTGCGCTGCTCGAACGGAAAGTCGAACAAGGTGGCGAGCATCTGCGTGGTCAGTTCGATCGATACCCGCTCCACCCAGTCGAAGGGTTCATCGCGCGGCAGGCCGTCCAGAATCTGCGTGACCCGGGTGCGGATCAGCGATTCGAAGCGCACCAGCGCATCGGCCGCCGCGATCGGAGCCACCGTTCGTCGTTGCTCATCATGCTCGGGCGGATCCATGGCGATGAAACTCGGCCAGTTTTCTTCGGGCGGAGCTTCAAACAGCGCAATGCCGCCGAGCGCGGCATCGGACGAAAACACCGAATGGTTGAGTTCGACCTGTTGGATATCCCTGAACCGCGTGATCGACCAGAACGGACCGAAGCGGCTCTGCGCGCAATAGTGAACCGGGTCTTCGCGGCGCAGGCGGGCAAAGTAGTGGCCGATCGTGTCGTCTCGGAACAGATAGGCATCGCTCACATCGATCGAGTCGAGTGGCAGGGCGGCCACGGTGGCAGCAGGATCATTCATGGGTCGATGTCGGAATCCGTTGGGCGCCTGACGAGTGTAACCCGCGCCGCCCCGATCAGACGACCAGCCCGGCGATCACGACCCGGCAGGCCGGGCCGCCTGCGCTAACACTCGACGTGGATCGCCGAGCCGCGCTCGATCGCCAGCCGAACCGCCGCTGCGGCGACGGCGAGATCCTGCAGGCCGACACCGGTGCCATCGAACACCGTGATCTGCCCGGCACTCGTGCGACCCGGATGGCTGCCATTGATCACGGCGCCGATCGGCACGATATCGTCGCGCGTGATCAGCCCGGCCGATACCGCATGCTGCGCTTCGCCGATTTCGACCGACTGGGCGACTTCGTCGGCGAACACCGTGGCGCGCCCCAGCAGTGCCGCCTCCACCTCCTGTTTGCCCCGGGTATCGGTACCCATGCAGGCCAGATGCACGCCGTCGCGCACGTGTTCATTCATGAGCGAGGGCGAAAACGCGGAGGTGATGCTGATGATCACATCGGCCTTTGCACCCAGCTCGGGCAGCGACACCACCTCGAACGGCAGCCCGAGCGACGCCGCCGTCTCGCCCAGGGCGGGCAACATCTGCGGATGCAGATTCCAGGCCACCACCTTGTCGAATGAGCGCTGCCTGGCCGCTGCACGAAGCTGGAAATGGGACTGATGGCCGGCGCCGATCATGCCCAGCACCCGGGCGTCGGGACGCGCCAGATACTTGATCGACACCGATGAGGCGGCGGCGGTGCGCAAGGCGGTGAGCAGATTGCCGCCCACTATCGCCTGCACCCGCCCCGTATCGGGGTCGAACAGGAACACGCTGGACTGATGATTGATGAGCCCGCGCGTTTCCAGGTTGTGCGGCCAATACCCGCCAGCCTTGAGCCCCAGGGCCATGCCGCTGCGATCGAAGCCACCCTTGAAACCATAGAGCGCATCCTGGTGGCCGATGGCCTCGCGTACCACGGGAAAGTTGTACGCCTCGCCCGACGCCATGGCCTTGAACACCGCCTCGACCGCGTCAAAGGCGGTCTGCTCGGTGATCAGCCCGGCGATCTGGTTTTCCGGCACGATGACCATATGGCGTGATCTCCTGTTGGTGAATTCAGTACGCCTTGCCGCGCGCGGACACCGGCCAGACCACCTCGACTTTGCCGTTTCTCACGCCCACATACCAGTCATGAATATTGGCCGTCGGATCACAATGGCCGGGAACCAGTCTGAGTTTCTCGCCCACCTTGAGCACGCCCTTCGGATCCGCGATCACGCCATGCTCATCGGAGCACTTGACGTATTCGACATCCGTGCGCCCGAAGATCATGGGCAGTCCGCTGTCCACCGACTGGGCCTTGAGCCCGGCGTCACAGATGGCCTTGTCCGCCTTGGCATGGCTCATCACCTGGGTGAGAATGAAAAAGGCATTCTCCCATTCTCCCTGGTCGATGCGTTGTCCATTCCGATCGAGAATGCGGCCATAGTCGGCATCCATGAAGGCATAGGAACCGCACTGCAATTCGTTGTACACCCCCGACGACGATTCGAAGTAATAGCTGCCCGTGCCACCACCCGAGACCAGCTCCGGCGCCAAGCCCACGGCCGTCAAGGCATCCACGGCCGCCTGGACCATGGCGATGGCCGCCTCCAGCTTGGCCTTGCGCGCCTCGAATTGGTCCAGATGCTGCATGGCACCCTGATAGGCCTGGATGCCCGTGAACTTGAGCCCCGGTGCCGCAGCTATCGCTTTGGCGATCTTGACGACCTGATCGGCGCCGATCACGCCGCAGCGTCCCGCGCCCACATCCATTTCAACGAAACATTCGATCGTGCTGCCGTGCCGGGTGGCAGCCGCCGACAACTCGGCCACATTGCCGATATCGTCCACGCAGGTGATCAGCCGGCAACCATAGGCCTTGGGCAGGCGCGCCAGACGATCGATCTTGGCCGGGTCGCGCACCTCGTTGGACACGAGAATATCCTTGATGCCGCCGCGGGCGAAGACCTCGGCCTCCGACACCTTCTGGCAGCACACGCCCACGGCACCACCCAATCGCTCCTGCAGTCTGGCCACATCGACCGACTTGTGCATCTTGCCGTGAACCCGGTGGCGCATGCCATGACTTGCGGCATAGTCGCCCATCTTGCGAATATTGCGCTCGAGCGCATCCAGGTCCAGCACGAGACACGGCGTCTGGATGTCGGCCTCGGCCATGCCGGGAACCGCGGGCACATCAAAGCCCACGTCCAGCGCTTCAAAGGCGGTTTGTTGATTCATGATGGTTCTCCTCAGTGTTGGATCCAGGGCAGCGTGTCCAGATCGACGTTGCCACCCGTGACGATGACGCCCAGCCGTTTGCCGGCGAAGCGATCCCTGTGCTTCAGAATGACGGCGAGCGGCACCGCCGACGACGGCTCGATCACCAGACGCAGATGCTTCCAGGCGAGCTTCATCGCATCGATGATGTCCTGCTCGGAGGCGGTCAGAATATCCGTCACATGACGCTGCACGAAATGCCAGGTCAGTTCCTTGAGCGGCACCTTGAGCCCGTCGGCCACGGTCACCGGCGCATCATCGGCAATGATATGGCCGGCCTTGAAGCTGCGTCGGGCATCATCGGCCTGTTCGGGTTCGGCGGCAAAGACCTGGATCTGCGGCGCCAGACGGGCCAGCGTGAGACAGGTGCCGGAGATCATGCCCCCGCCACCGATGGGCGCCATCACAACCTGCAGCGAGTCGACCTGCTCGATCAGTTCGTGGGCGCAGGTGGCCTGACCCGCGATCACTCTCGGGTCGTTGTAGGGGTGGACGAACTCGGCGCCACTGGCCGACTGCACGCGGGCAAACACCGCCTCCCGAGAGGTCGTCGAGGGCTCGCACTCGGTGATCATGCCGCCGAAGCGTCGCACGGCGTCTTTTTTGGCCTGCGGTGCGGTATGCGGCATCACCACATGGCAGGGGATGCCGCGCCGGCCCGCTGCCCAGGACAGCGACAAGGCATGGTTGCCAGAGGAATGGGTGGCCACGCCTTTGCCGGCCTGCCCGGCCGACAGGCCAAACACCGCATTGGTGGCGCCACGCACCTTGAAGGCACCGGCCTCCTGAAGGTTCTCGCACTTGAAGAACAAGCGGGCACCGGACAACTGGTCCAGATAGTCCGAGGTGAGCACGGGCGTGCGACGGATGTGCGGTTTGATCCGCTCATGCGCGGCCAGCATATCGTCAATGCCTGGAATGATCATGAGTAGAACTCCAATGGTTGTCGGGCCGCCCCGGCATGACACCGGGTGAGGCGTCGCCTGGCCCGGGTTATCGGGTCAGTTGCACGAGAATGAGTGAGATCGCGGGAAAGGCCACCAGCAGCCCGAGCCGCACCAGATCGGCCGCAATGAAGGGTATCAGCCCACGAAAGATGGTGCCCACGGGTACCTGCGGCAGATTGGCCTTGAGCACGAACACGTTCATGCCGATCGGCGGCGTGATCAGCCCGATCTCGGTGAGCACGACGACAATGATGCCGAACCAGACCAGGTCATAGCCCTGAGCGACCAGCGTGGGAGCGAACAAGGGCACGAAGATCAGGATAATGGCCATCGAGTCCATCACGCAGCCCAGCGCGAGAAACACCGCCAAAATCGCCACTAACACCCCCGTCCTGGACAAGCCCGAAGACTGCACAAGCTCGAGCAATCCGTCAGCCAGCCCGGAAAACGAGATGAGCTGCGAGAACAACATGGCGCCGAACAACACCGTGTAGAGCATGACCGAGGTCAGGGCCGTCGCCAGCAGCGTCTCGTAAAACCGCCGCCAGCCCAGCCGAGACTGCATCGTGGCAATGATCAGGGCGCCACCGGCACCGATGCCACCGGCCTCGGTGGGCGTGAACCAGCCCAGATAGAGTCCGCCGAAGATGAGCAGGAACAGCACGAAGAAGGGCCAGACACCGGCCAGCGACTGCCAGCGTTCGGCGGCACTGGCGCGCTCGCCGCGTGGCGCCTGCTCGGGTCGGTACCAGGCCACCACGGCGATCGCCACCATGTACAAGGCGAGCCCGAGCAATCCCGGCAGCACGCCGGCAATGAACAATTCGCCGATGTTCTGTTGCGTGAGAATGCCGTAGATCACCAGAATGATCGAGGGCGGAATCAGAATGCCCAGCGTGCCCCCGGCCGCAATCGTGGCCGACGCGAGTTGATCCGAGTAGCCGTATTTCTGCATGCTCGGATACGCCACCTTCGACATCGTGGAGGCGGTTGCAAAGCTCGATCCGCAGACGGCCGCGAAGCCGCCACAGGTGACCATCGTGGCCAGCGCCAGCCCGCCGCGCACCGACCCCAGAAAGGCATTGGCCGCGCGAAACAAGTCATGCGAGATGCCGGTGCGCGACAACACGTCGCCCATCAGAATGAACAACGGCACCACGGCCAGCTCATAGGAAAAGACCGATTCGGTCAGGGTCAGCGGGATCAGGGTGCGCGCCGCCTCAAAGCTGTTGACATAACTGATGCCACCGATCGACACCGTGAGCAGCGCAAACCCCAGCGGGACCCGCAGGAAGGCCAGCAGCAACACAAGGGCCAGACAGACGATGCCGAAGGTCATGGCGCGAACTCCTCAGTGTGAGCGTGATGCCGGGGTGGCCCCACGAGTAGTGCGGCCACGGCGGCAATCGCGCAGGTGGCCGACATGAAGGCATAACTCCAGGCGCGCGGGATGGTCAGCGCCGGACTCACTTCGCTGATCGCCTGCGCCTCTTCCACCGACAGGAAGTACTGCCAGGCGATCAGGCCCAGCACCGCCGCGATCAGAACATCGACCAGTTTGTGCCAGGCACGCAGGCCGGGTTGCAGCAGCCAGGTATCGAACAGGTCGATGCTCAGGTGGCCACGACGGGCCGTGAGCAGCGGCAGGCCGGCGAAAATGATCACGGCCATCAGGTGCTCGGTCAGGTCATTGGCGCCGAACACCGGTTTGTTGAATACCCGGCGTCCGACCACATCCACGAAAGTCAGCAGGACCATGAGGCTCAGGCTGGCCACCAGGACGGTGTTGACCAACTGCTGGACCGCCATCCCGAAACGCGTTGCGATTGCCACGATGGTCTCTCCTGATCGGTGTTTACTTGAGGAGCGACTGGTACTGCTGCTCGTAGAAGGCCACCATCGCGCCGTAGTCCGGTACACCGAAGGACGGGCCCTCCGCCTGCAGATCGGCGAGCATGGCGGTGCGCACGGCGCGGATCTTCTCCAGCAGGGCGGCATCGGGATTGCCAAAGCGGTGACCATCGGCCTTCATCTTGGCTTCAGCGGCCTGCTTCTGCTCGTCGAAGGCCTTGCCCCAACGGCGCGACAAGGCTTCACCCGATACCTTGAGCATTGCCTGCTGCTCGGCTTCAGGCAGCGCCTTGAACTTCTTCTCGTTCATCACCAGAAAGAAGGCGGCGTCATACAGGCCCTCGGGCACGATGCTGTGCGATTTGAGCTTGCCATCCAGACGGAAGTTGACGACCGACTCAATGGGATGCAGCGACGCATCGATCGCACCGCCCTCGAGCATCTCGTAAGCCTTGGTGGCCGGTGCCGACACCGGCACGGCTCCCAGCGCCTCGAGCAGCCGCTTCTGGATCGGGCCGCCCATGCGCACCTTCTGACCCTGCAGATCATCGGGCGAATCGATGAGCTTGTCCGGATGATGGAACTGGCCGCCACCGAACATGGCCACGCCCAGCACGACAACGCCCTTGAACGCATCATTGTTCGCCAGATAGTTCTCGTAGGTACGCCACAGCGCGACCGAGCCGGCTTCGGCATTGGCCCCCATCATGGGCAACTCGACGAACCACAGATGCTTGAATCGCTCGGGCTCGTAGGTGAAGTTGCCCCAGGTGATGTCGGCCACGCCCTTGCGCGCCAACTCCCAATGCTGCGGCGGCGCGCCGACCGCCTTGGGCAGCATGCTGACATCGACCTTGCCGGCGGTGGCGGTGCGAACGTCGTCGCCCCAGCGCACCAGTATTTCCTTGGGCACCCAATGGGTTGGCGGTACCCAGTTGGACAGCTTGAGCTGGGTCTGAGCCTGGGCGACACCGGTCAGGCCGACCATGCCGGCCAGCGTGAGGGTGCCGAGCGCGGCGAGGGAGGTGATGCGACGACGAAGGTTCATGTGATCTCCTGGGGTTGGACTGTCAGTGCGGTTGTTGGGGACCAAGCAGCTCGCGCACCAGCGCCACCCAATAGGCGGCGCCGCTGCCGATGTTCTCGTCATTGAAGTCATAAGCGGGGTGGTGGACCATGCAGGCCCCGACCTGGTCCCCCTCGCCGTTGCCGATGAACAGATAACAGCCCGGCACCTGTTCGAGCATGAAGGCGAAGTCCTCGCTGGCCGTGAGCATCGGCCCCTGGGGATTCACCTGATGAGCTGGAAAATGCTGCTGCGCCACGGCCAGTGCGCGCGCCGTCTGTTCGGCGTCATTCACCAGGACCGCGTAACCCGGACGCCAGTCGATCTGGGCGCGCACGCCAAAGCTGCCGGCATGCGTCTCGATCAAGGCCTTGATCCGTTGTTCCAGGTCCAGACGAACCTGGCGGTCCAGTGCGCGCACGCTGATCTCCAGACGCGCCGACGCCGGAATGACATTGTTGGCCTGTCCCGCCTGCAAGGCTCCGACCGTCACCACGGCCGGTTGCACGGGATCGATATTGCGTGAGACCAGGGTCTGCAATGCCATCACCAGGGACGCGGCGGCCACGATGGGATCGGCCGTGCGATGCGGCATGCCACCATGGCCACCCGTTCCGTGCAGGGTCACGGTGGCATAGTCAGAGGACGCCATCGTCGGGCCGCTGCGAAACACGAGCTGCCCCTGGGCAACGCCGGGCATGTTGTGCATGGCAAAGATCGCATCGCAGGGAAACCGCTCGAACAGGCCGTCGGCCATCATCTTCAGCGCACCCCCGCCGCCCTCCTCGGCCGGCTGGAAAATCAGGTTCAGCGTGCCGTCGAAGCCGCCGTTACTGGCGAGTTCATGCGCCGCGGCCAGCAGCATCGCCGTGTGACCATCATGGCCACAGGCATGCATCACGCCGGCATGACAACTGCGCCAGGCCAGGTCGTTCTCCTCGGCGATCGGCAAGGCATCCATGTCGGCACGCAGACCGATGCGACGACCCGAGTTGCCTCGCACGAGCCGGCCAACCACACCGGTGCCACCCAGACCCGTGGTGACCTCGTAACCTGACTCGCGCAGTTGGGCGGCGACCCGTTCGCTCGTACGGTGTTCATCGAAAGCCAGTTCCGGGTGACGGTGAAGGTCACGACGCAGCTCGATGAACCGTTGCACAGTGGAAAGGCTGAAGGGGCTCAAACACTAGTCTCCTGGGTGGCACGAACCCGGTCGGCCTGATGGGCGCTGAACCGGCAATTGGAATATGCACTTTGATGCATGTTATTCCGGTCAATATCCTGAATCCAATGCATACTTCATCATTGATCGATGAGTTTTTAGTTAATTTGGAAGAGGGTGTGATGACGCTGACCCAGCTACGCCATTTCGCCGCCCTCGCCGAGCGCGGCTCCTTTGCCCAGGCCTCACGCGCGCTGTTTCTGACCCAGCCTGCGCTCTCGCGCAGCATTCGCGCGCTGGAAGAGGATCTGGGCGGCGTCTTGTTCGACCGGGTCGGCCGTCGCATCAGCCTGACCCCGTTTGGCCAGGAGGTTCTGGGCCGGGCGCGCCGGCTGGTCAGCGATGCCGACGATCTACGGGCAGCCGGCAAGGGGTTGCATGCCGGTCTGATCGGCCGTCTGCGGATCGGTCTGGGGTCAGCGCCTGGCGCCTTGTTCGCCACGCCATTGATGCAACACATGGCCGAACGCCATCCGCGTCTGCAAATGCATATTGCGCGCGGCAGTACCGCCATCCTGTTGGCCGAGGTGCGCGAGCAGCGCCTGGATGGCGCCATCGTCGACGTGCGCTCCATGACACCCAGCGCCGACCTGCAGGTTGGTCACCTGTTCGAACTGGCGGCCGGCTTTCTCGTCCGACCCGATCATCCCCTGGCCCGTGCGGGTCGCAAGGTCACCATCGAGCAACTGATAGCGTATCCGATCGCCTCGACGCCGCTCAGCGATGAAGTTGCGCGCAGGCTGGTGGCGGACTACGGGCCGCAGGCGAATCCGGGCGACATGATCACGCTCTTTTGCGATGAAACCCTGAGCATCCTCGAACTGGCGCGCTGTTCCGATGCCATCGTCATGACCGTCAAGGCGGTGGCCACTGATCTGGTCGCACTCGAGGTGGAACCGCCCTTGAAGGCAACCGCCCGGTTCGGCCTGGTCACGCTGAGTGGACGGGCGCAGGCACCGGCGCTGCGCATCGTGCGTGAGTGGCTCGCGCGGGAGTGGCCGGCACTCGGTACGTGAGATGCTTGCTCAGGACAGAGTGGGAATCACCGCTTGCCCGATGACAGGTCGCCGCCCGGGGTGAGGTTGGCGATGTAGTAGGCGATGATGTCGAGTTCCTCGAGCGGCACATGACTAAGCGCCTCGGTCATCGCGCGCGTATAGGCCGGTCGTTCGCCACTTTTGAAGCCGTGCAGCGTCATGCGCACGTAGTCCTCTTTCTGGCCACCCACCCGGGGGACCTGGGCGCCGCCGGCAAGATCGTCACCATGACAGAACAGGCAACGGTGCTGCCGCGCAAGCGATTCGCCCTGACGCATGCGTTCAAGATCGGGCGCAGGCGTTGGCGTTGCCTGAGCCGCAACTGCGGGCAGTTTGCCGATCACGTCCGAGAACCCGCGAAGATCGGTGTCAGTCATCTGTCTGGCGAGCGCCACCATCGGCTCGTAGTGACGACGTCCTTCGCGAAACAGGAATAACTGCGTGATCACATAAAGGGAGTGCTGGCCGGCGAGCACCGGCACACCAGGCACATCGCTATGCCCGGTTTCGCCATGGCAGGCACTGCATTCGGCGCTGAATCGTTGCGCATAGCCGGGTGCCGCCGCGGCCTGCCCAGCCTGCGGCGACGTTTCCTGTTGCGCGAACCCCTGGGAATAGAGCCCTACCCCCAGGAGCAACAAGGCGAGCCTAACGCATCGCCGGCCGATCCGCATCTCAGCTTGCGCTGTAGGTGATGCGATAGATCGCACCATTGTGGTCATCGCTGACCAGCAAGGAGCCGTCCTTCATGACGAGAAAGTCGACCGGACGTCCGACATACTCATTGTTCTGCACAAAGCCGCTCAGGAAGGTTTCATAGGTTGCCCCCCCTTTACCGTCCGGCTTGGCGACCAACACGTCGGAATACTTCTGCGTGCGGTTCCACGGACCATGGCGGGCGACGAACATGGCACCCTGGTAAGCGGCCGGGAACATGGTGCCGGTGTAGAACTTCACGCCCAGCGTACCCGCATGCGGGCCGAGCAAGGCCGCCGGCTTGGTGTAGTCGCTGCACGACTTGCCCCAGCCGAACTCGGTATCCGGAATACTGCCCTGGTGGCAATACGGGAAGCCAAAGTGCTGCTTGCCGGGCTGCGCGACGTGATTCAGTTCGTCGTTGGGCAGTTCTTCACTGAACCAGTCGCGGCCATTGTCGCCAAACCAGAGGTCGCCGGTCTTGGGATCAAAATCGAAGCCGACCGTGTTGCGCACGCCCGAAGCGATGGTCTCAACGTTGCTGCCGTCCAGATTCATCCGGTAGATTTTTGCGTACTCACCGGGATCGCAGATATTGCATGGCGCGCCGATGTTGAAGTAGAGCTTGTCGTTATGAACGCGCAGAAACTTCCAGCTGTGGTCGCTGCCGCCAGGCAGGTCGTCCTTGAGCACCTTGGTGGGTTCGCCCAGGTTGTCCAGCTTGTCTTCAACGTTGTCGTAACGCACGAGCTTCTTGTGGGTGCCGAAGTACAACGCGCCTTTGTGAAACTCGATGCCGGTCGCCTGCTCGGTCTTGTCGATGATGACCTTGGGCTCGCGCTTGCCATTGACTGCCTTCTCGGGCAATGCATACACCTTGTTGGCGACGAACAGACTGCTCACGAACACATTGCCCTTGTCACCCTGGCGCAATGCGCGCGCATCGAGCACGCCCGACGCCCAGACTTCGATCTTGAAGCCGGGTGGCAGCTTGAACTTGTCGAGTGGCAACTGGTCAGCCGCGGTGGGAATCGGGAACGCCGGCACCGGCGCCATGCGCATCGCGGTTTCGGTCTTGGGGCGGCCCTTGGCCCAACCCGGCTCTTCTTCCGGTTTCTGCTGCGCCGAGGCAACACTGAATGAGGCCAGTATGGCTGCGGCCAGCACGGTGCGAACGGTGATCACGATACGGTCTCCACTGTTATGTTGACGCCTGCATGACAGACAAACACGCACGGTGCGATACGACTTTGCCGCGCGATCAATTGGCGAATGGGTAGCCTTCGATCCCACACAAGAAAAAACCCTGAAAAACAGGTTCAGAATGCTGTTGTGAGCCCTTGTTGTGAGTCCTTATTGAAGGCTTGATCATTATGGCGTGCTGCCAGAAATCTTGTCAAACAGGTCTCTTCATCCCGACACGTCAGTAGGGACACCGTTCGTTGCCGGTGCCGGCTCGCTGATCCGGGGGCGTTACCCGTTGCCAGTAGAATCCGTGAGCGCTGTCGCCTGCGAACACGCGCCCACCTTTCACGCGAGGAGACCGGATTTGAACAAGCTGATTCAAGGTATTGCCGTGGCGGCGCTCAGTACCGTTTCATGGGTACAGACAGTGAATGCGGCCGAACTGCGCTTCAACAACCCGTTGCCCGAGAGTCGGCCCGAAACCCGGGAGCTGATGCGCTTTGCCGAAGATGTCGGCAAACACAGTGGTGGTGCGGTGACCATCAAGATGCATAACGGCGGCTCCCTGGGCATCAAGGATGCCGACGTGCTCAGGGTGTTGCCCGGTGGATCGGTCGACATGAGCCTGGTCTGGGCCAACTATGTGACCCGGGATGCGCCCGCATTCGGTCTGGCGCTCGTGCAAGGGGCAATCGGATCGGTGAGTGAACTCGAGCGTGCACTGCCGGTGGTGCGCGAGATCTACGACGAAGAGCTCAAGGACTGGGGCATCACCGCCGCGGGCTATCTGGCCATTCCAATGCTCGAAGCGTCGATCTTCTGCCGCGATGAGCCGGTGCAGACACTGGCGGCTCTGAAGAAAAAGAAACTGAGGGTCTGGGCCAAGGAGCAGGTGGCCTCATTCAAACGGCTGGACATTGCCGCGCAGATCATTGGCCAGGCCGACATGTATGTGGCGCTCAAAACCGGCGTGGTCGATTGTGCCGTCTATCCGGCGCTCTACGCCCACACCGTGAACATGCACGAGGTGGCCAAATTTGGCGCCTTCCTGTACCCGATGCCCTCCGGCCCCTATGCACTGGGTATTGCCACCAACAAATGGAATGCCTTGCCGGACGCTCAGCGTCAGGCCATCAGCCAGGCCGCCGCCGACACCTGGACTCGCAGCAATGAATACTCGGCCGATCACGCCCGCGAACTGGCTGCACGAGAAGAGCTGAAAAAGAAAGGCGTCACCTGGCTGGGCGACTTTCCCGAGGCGGACCGCCAGCAATTTCTCGAGGCGGTGTCGGCCACCTGGGCCGATCTGGCGGCGCAGGCCGGCGGCAAGGCACCCGGCTATCGTGACCGTGTCCTGAAAGCCATCGGCCGATAAGCCGCACCCGCGCGCCGCGGTTTGCATGACTCGTGAACTGGCCCGCAGGCTGGACCCTGCCCTGGGCCATCTGGCCCGCTTGTGCGGGGCATTGTCGGCACTCGCGCTGGCCGCCATCGTCGCGATCATCGTGAGCAGCGTGGTGATGCGCCGGCTGGCCGGCTCTCCGCTCTATTACACGGAAGAACTGGTGGGCCTGCTGCTCGGCACTGCGCTGTTTCTTGCCTTGCCGATGGTCACGCGACAGGCGAGTCATGTTCGTGTCACTTTCGTGGCCGAGTTCCTGCCCACACGCTGGCGGTCTACGCTGGCGGTATCCGCAGCCGCGGTGATGCTGGTTTTCTGCGCCTGGTTTCTGCTTGAGGCCATTCCCTGGCTCGAATTCGCTTTCCGTCGCAACATCCGGTCCGAGGCGGCGAATCTGCGCCTGGCACCCTGGATGGCCGTCCTGCCAGCCAGCATCGCACTGTGTGCACTCCAGGTGCTGGTTCGCGTGCTGGCAGGCGAGCCTGACGCATTGCCCGGTCACGGCGACCAGGGCCACTGACCGCCCCCCAAGCGCGCCGATCGATACAGGATCCACATGTTCCTCACGGTGTTTCTGACGGTACTGACCCTGACCGCCGTCAGTGGTGCGGCCCTGGGCGCCGCATTGGGTCTGACCGGCCTGGTGTTGATGCATTTTTTCGCTGGCGGCGATACCTCGCTCGCGATCAATGCCATCTGGAATGTGTTCAATTCCTTCACGCTCAGTGCGATTCCGCTGTTCATTCTGCTCGGCGAGATCCTGCTGCACAGTGGCATCAGCGAACGTGCCTATGCGGCCTTCAGACCGGTGTTTGCGCGTGTGCCGGGCGGTTTGCTGCACACGAATATTGCCGTCTGCACCCTGTTTGGTGCGGTCAGCGGCTCCAGCCTCTCAACGGCAGCAGCGGTCGGTTCGGTCGCTTATCCCGAAATGGTTGCGCGTGGCTACAACCGGGAGGCCGTCGTGGGCAGTCTGGCGGGAGGCGGCACGCTCGGCCTGCTGATTCCACCCAGCCTGGCCTTCCTGATCTATGGCGCGCTGACCGACACGTCGATCGGCCGCTTGTTCATCGCCGGCATCGTGCCGGGGCTGATGGTGGCGGCCTTGTTCATGGCCTACATTCTGTTCGCCTGCCTGAGAGATCCCACGCTCTACCCCAGAGAGCCGTCGACGATGTCGCTGCCTGCCATCATCACCGGCACCTTGCGCATCTGGCCGGTGCTCGTGTTGGTGCTGAGCATCATGGGATCGATTGCCCTGGGTTATGCGACGCCAACCGAGTCGGCGGGCGTCGGAGTGGTTGTGGCGGCAGTCATTGCCTTCATCTGGGGTGACCTCACACCCCAAAAACTGATCCGCAGCCTGTTGAGCAGCGTCATGTTGTTCTCGTCGATCGGCTTCGTGGTGTTGGGCGCCACGGTGCTGGGTCAGGCGGCCAGCGTGCTGGGTGCGCCACAGGCCATTCTCGATGCCATTCTGGTCAGCGGCCTGGACCGATACACCGTGCTGCTCATCGTCGTCATCGCCTATCTGGTGCTGGGCTGTTTCTTCGATGGCTTGTCATTGATGGTCATGACCCTGCCCATCGTCTTTCCGCTGATCACCAGGCTGGGCTTCGATCCGATCTGGTTCGGGGTGATCGTCACCATCCTGATCGAGATCGGTCAGTTGACGCCGCCCGTGGGACTGAACCTGTCCGTGCTCACCGTGATCAGCAACGGACAGGTGTCACTCGGACGCGCCGCGATGGCAGCCCTGCCTTACTGGCTGGTGCTGTTGCTCGCAGTGCTGATCCTGACGATCTTGCCCGGTCTGGCCACGTTTTTGCCCGACCGGCTGATGTGAGACCTCAGGATCGATCGGGCTCACGACCTTTGTCGACCAAGGCCACATAGGCCGATGCCACCAGGGAAAAGATCAGGATCAATGCGGCGAACGGGAGCAGAACGATCAGACTTTGCATGACAGCCTCGCCAAACAGCGCGTTTATTCACTACGAATATTGATCGGGCGCAATCGCGCGTTTTAGCACCCGAGATCTCACGATATGGAATTTAAGCCATAGGATCATCACCATTTTTGGTGACTCTTCGAGGCCGGTCCGTTCAACGGGCTTCTATCGTCGCCCGCGAGTCCAGTGTTGCGACAGCCACGACCCGAGCCGTGGCCCGGGCGATCACACCCTCTTCATCAGTGGGCAGCACCATGACACGCACGATATCCGTGCCCAGATCCATGGCATTGGCCTGGTTTGCCTGCTCATCGATCCGGATGCCGAGCCAGTCCATCCCCTCACAGACCAGGCGACGGACAAGGGCCGAGTTCTCGCCAATTCCACCGGTGAATACCAATCCATCCAGCCCCCCGAGAATCGCTGCCATGGCGCCAAGCTCCCGACGAACGCGGAAGACGTAATAAGCGATCGCTTCGCGCGCACGCGGATCACCGGACCGCTCGAGTTCACGCATGTCGTTGCTCAGACCTGAGAGTCCCCTCAGACCACTTTGCTGATAGAGCATGTCCAGGACCGATTGCACGTCCATGCCTTCATGCTGAATGAGATACAGAACGACCCCGGGATCGAGCTGGCCGCAACGTGTCCCCATCGGCAGGCCATCAAGCGCCGAAAACCCCATGCTCGAACCAATGCTTCTGCCGGCGAGCAGCGCACACATCGAAGCCCCGTTGCCCAGGTGGGCAACCACGGTGCGGCCCTTGGCCAGACGCGGCGCCACATCACGCAGCCGACCGGTGATGAAGTCGTAGGAGAGTCCATGAAATCCGTATCGCCGCACACCCTTCTCATAGAGGTAACGAGGCAGAGCGAAGGTGTCATTGACCCAGGGATGCCCCCGGTGGAACCCCGTGTCGAAACAGGCGACCTGCACGGCATCGGGAAAGGCGGACCGGGCAGCGCGGATGCCCGCCAGATTGTGCGGTTGATGAAGCGGCGCGAGCGGCTCCAGTGCGGTCAGATCGGTCAGCACCGATTCATCCAGCACCACCGGTTTGTCATAACGGGTACCGCCATGAACGACCCGGTGCCCGACGCCCACGATCGTCGAATCACTAGCCAATGCGTCACAGGTATGCAGGATCGCTTTCAAGGCACCGGCATGGTCAGGGGCAACAACCGTGTTGGCGTCCGATCGCGTGCCGTTCGATTCGACCACCAGACGCGAATCGCCACCGATGCCCGACACCTGTCCACGCGCCATTTCTCCTGGTTCGTCGGCAATGCCGTACACGGCAAACTTCACCGAGGAAGAACCCGCATTGATGGTGAGAATCGATGGCTGATTCATCTGGGCCGGGCCGCACGATTGTGATGAAGCGCCGCGATCGCGCAGGAAGCCAGGCGGGCCTGATCATTGTCGGACCGGCTGTTGAGAATGATCGGACACCGTGCACCGAGCACGATGCCCCCGGCCTCCGCATGGGCCAGAAACGTAAGTTGTTTGGCGATCATGTTGCCCGATTCAAGATCCGGGCAGATCAGGATATCGGCCGTGCCGGCAACCGTTGAGCGGATGCCCTTGGCACGCGCAGCCTCTTCGCTGACGGCATTGTCCATTGCCAGCGGCCCGTCGACGAATCCGCCGGTAATCTGGCCACGCTCGGCCATTTTTGACAAGGCAGCCGCATCCACGGTCGACGGGATCTTCGGATTGACTGTTTCGACGGCCGATAGAACCGCCACCCTCGGCATGTAAACACCCATCGCAGTCGCCAGTTCAATTGCGTTCTGAATGATGTCAATTTTTGCATCGAGATCCGGGGCGATATTGATCGCTGCATCGCTGATCGTCAGCAGATGGTCCAGACCCGGCACATCCATCACGAAGGCATGACTCAGACGTCGGGCCGTGCGCAAGCCGCCGTCGCGCTTGACGACATGACGAAGCAATTCATCCGTGTGCAGGTGGCCCTTCATCAGCGCGTCAACCAGTCCATCGTGGACCATGGCCACACTGCGGGCGGCTGCCGCGTCGGGATCATCCGCCTGCTCGATCCGGATGCCGCTCAGATCCGCACCGATGGCCGCTGCCGTGCGCATGATTCGCTCGCGATCACCAACCAGAATCGGGGTAATCAGAGTGTGACGGGCCGCCAGCAGCGCACCGGCCAGCGAATCACCCGACTCCGGCACGACGACGGCGGTCCGGATCGGCTCCAGCGGCTCGGCTCGCGCCAGCAGCCGGTCAAAATGAGCATGGCGCCTGACCGTCAGGGCCGGCAGACCGGTGCGGTCATAACTGACCGGAAACTCGGGTGCGATCACCTGCGCCGTCCCTGCCAGGATCGGCAGGCCATCGGACGTTTCCACCGTCGTGTCAAAGACGGCAAGGCGATTCTCGCCCTTCTCGGTGAGGCGAACCCGGGCGATCAGTTCATCCCCGACCCGTGCATGCCCCAGAAAGCTGAGCGTCTGCGACTTGTACAAGGTGCCAGGACCTGGCATCTGGTTGCCCAGCACGGCCGAAACCAGCGAAGCAACCCACAACGATGGCGCAAGCGGCGCATCGACGACGCCGTCGCCGTCATGATCGGCATTGGGCAGATGGGCCGGATTGTGATTGCCCGACGCATTGGCGAACACGAAGATATCCTCTTCGCGGCACAGCCGGGTCAGCTCGGCCTTAGCACCGATCGTCAATTCATCGAAGGGGGTATTGACGATGATTCCATCGCCCGCCAGACGATGATTCATGCGGCAACCTGGTCGGACCCGATGGTCAGCCTGGGCAGTGCACAGACCTGCCGCATCCGGTTCATCAAGGCGATCGTCTGCGACTCCATTTCAAGCGGGTCACCGACAATATAGTCAACCGTGTTGAATGCCAGCTCCCTGTCCCTCTTGTTCGACAACAAGATGGCCAGCGCATTCAACCCGGCCTCAGGCTCGAAGCGCGCCACCAGCGATTGTTCATGGATCAGGCTCGCACGCGCGGCCGCATCCATGCTCTTGAACGGCTCCCGGGTCGTCAGGACTTCAGACGAACGCTCGAGCCGATCGCGACGAACGTCTCCCCGGGAGGTGGCCAGCATCACCAGCATGCGAGTGATGGCCTGCGCCACGCCACCCTCATTGATCCTGGCCAACGCCGACTGGACGGCCGGTACAGCGCGCAATTCATCACTGGTCTTGTGTGCACGCGATGTTGCATGGGTCCGACCATACCAATGGGCCCACGGCCCCCCGTAAATGGACAGAAACGTCAACTCGGTGAACATGGCTCGCTGATCACGCACCCAATCAAACGACATCTCGGTCAGGCTGGCCCACAATGCTTCGAGCTGGCGGAACACGTTGTCCGGCGCTACCTTGTGCCGATCGCCACGAAGGTTTGTCGCGCTGTCGGCAATGCCGGCGACCAGAGGACTGGCCGACGCGAATGCCCAGCGTTGCACGCGCAGGGGATGAAGATGGCGGGCCGCCTCAGCGACGGCGGGCGTCACAATCATCTTCACCGCCGGGCGCAAGGTCGAGTCATAGGCTTCCGCGGCCGCTTCGGAAAGACGCGCAACGGCAGCAAAGGCAGATTCCTCCAGCCTCGCATCGTCGATCATCGCCAGGTCCTTCATCGTCCGGCGCTGAAAATCAACCGTAAAGGACTTGTCTGGCCCGGAGCCGATCACGTCATGGATGATCATTTCGTAGAGGCCGGGCGCCAGGGCCTCGATGGTCTTGAGTGTCGAGGCCATCTGGGCATGTTCCTTCCTGGCCACCGACGACGAAACGAATATGCCCAGATGACCCACATCTTCATGAATCATGTAGATGATGCGCTGACCGTGGATCTCGATTTCAGATTCATCGGCGTAGGTATCGATGATCCAGTTCAGGGCCTGCTGCGGCGGTGTGATGTTGTCGCCATGCGAGGCAAACACGATGATGGGCGCACGGATAGCCTTGAGATCGACCGGTTGACCCGTCTCCAGGCGGGCTTCGTTCTTGCCCAGCCGGTTACCAACGAACAGGTTGTCGACAATCCAGCGGATCTCGGCCTCATTCATCAGGAAATAGGCGCCCCACCATTTCTCGAATTCCAGAAAGCGGGTCGGATCCTGGTCCGGATCGGCGAACAAGTCATAGTATTGTCGAAACCAGGTGCGCCCCGGATTCAGGCTTCTCGAAATTGAGCACGAGATGCGCCCCATCGAATACGCCGGCGCCAAGGTCAGAGACGATCATGGCCGGGAGCACGCCGCCGAGCAGGCCACCGGAGTAGCGCATCGGGTCCTGGCCCAGCCGCCCGGCCCAGTACGACATCGGTGCGCCGTTGAGCACGATCGGACCGGCAAGATCAGGATTGGTCGCGGCCAGCAGGGCGGTTGCCCAGCCACCCTGGCAATTGCCGACCACGATGGGTTTGGGCGCATCGGGATGCAGGCGCTGCAACTCGCGCAGGAAAGCCGCTTCTGCATGGGTGACATCGGCGAGCGTCTGGCCAGGCACGGGCCTGGGCCGAAAGGCAACAAAGTAGACCGGATGTCCGTCGGCCAGGGCCACACCCACCTGACTGTCCGGCTTGAATCCGCCGATGCCCGGCCCATGACCCGCCCGTGGATCGATGATCACATACGGACGCTTCCAGTCCAGGCATCGATCTGCATCACGGGGGCGAATTCTGAGCAGCAGGTAATTGCTCGGGCGCGGCAGGTGCGCGCCATCGACAACGATGTCGTAGTCATAGATCAGTACGGGCGGCGAGCCCGCTGCATCATGCTCAAGAAAAATGTCTGCGCGCTGTCGCAACACATCCATGGCCAGCACGCCACGCTCGGCAAAGTCTTTCGTGTACGCCAACCATGATTCCATCAGCCGGCCTGACCGCGATGATTCATGCAGCGCGCCGGTTATCGGCTGCCATAAACCGGTCACTGCCTGCACGCCGGACTCATAGTCACGGGCGTTTCGGGTGGTTCGCCGTTCGATGGCGCGGCTGATCATTTCGGCCTGACGAGTCAGCGTGACAGAGGCCGGTCCCAGCGAGCTGGCGAGCCGGTCGAGGGTCGAGATAGGCACTTGCTTACTCCTGTTGGATCAGATCAGTCAGCCGATGATGGAATAGCCGCCATCGATGGGATGAACCCCGCCGGTAACATTGCATGCACCCGATGAAGCCAGAAAGACGGCGTACTGGCCGACCTCGTCGATCGTCGCCAGCCGGTGCGTGGGCGCACGGTCGGCAGCCTGCAAGAGCATCTGGTCGAAGTGACCGATACCGCTCGCCGCCCGCGTGGCCAGTGGACCCGGCGACAAGGCATGCACGCGAATACCCTTGTGACCGAGTTCGGCTGCTGCGTACCGGGTCACGGCTTCGAGTGCCGCTTTGACGGGCCCCATCACGTTGTAATGCTCGACAACCCGCTGCGCACCGTGAAAAGACACCGTCAGGCAGGTGCCGCCGTTTTTCATCAAGGGCTCACAACGCCGGATCAGGCGCAGGAACGAGTGCACCGACACATCCATGGCCACGCCAAACCCGTCCCGCGAGCAGTCGATCACACGACCGTGCAGATCCTCGGTCGGGCAGAACGCAATCGAATGAAGCAGGATGTCGATGCCACCCCAGGTTGCGTCGATGACCGAGAACAACTCGTCGATCTGCGTTTCGCTGCCCACATCGAGAGGCATGATGATGCTGGCACCAGCCTGCTCGGCCAGAGGTCGAACATACGGTTCAGCTTTTGCATCCCGATAGGTGATCGCCAACTCGGCACCCTGGCCGCCGAATGCCTTGGCGCAGCCCCAGGCGATTGACTGATCATTGGCCACGCCCACGACCAGGGCGCGCTTTTGTGTAAGCAACGACATCATTACCCTCTTCTAGTGCACTGCACAATAGCGCTGAAATACGACACCGATATGAAGGACGACGGGGAACCGTGACGTGAGCGACGATGGGTGTCGGACGGCTGACATCCCATGCCAACCGACCACGCGGCGGATTGCCTTTGTCCCCAATCCTGCCGACACGACAGCGACGGTCCGGCAATGAATGGGTGCATACGGAACGCCCGTCGTTCGGGAGAATCCATCACACCATTCATCATTCACAGGAGAAGTGGCATGGCCACGCGTCCCATCGATTCCGCCAGTTTCCCGCGTGCGCCGCGCATCGCCCTGGTGTTGGGCAGCGGCGGCGTTCGCAGCATCGCCGCTGTCGGCATCGTCGAGCGTCTGGCTGCCGAAGGCATCCGGCCCGATCTCGTGGTGGGCTGCAGTTCAGGCGCGTTGTTCGGTGCCACCATCGCCATGGGCATGTCGGCCGACAAAGCCCTTCAGGCAGCTACCGAGTTGTGGTCGGCCGATCTGACCAAACAGCCGCGCTGGCGATCGTATCCGCAAATCATTGCGCCCAGGCTCGCTCGGTTCGACGCCGACTTCGCGCTGCGCGACAACAGCCTCATTGCCGCGAGACTGGAAAGCGCGTTCGGCGGCCTGCAACTCGAATCGCTGCACACGCCGCTACGCGTGGTCGCCACGCAGGCGGACACCGGTGCGCGCGTGGTGCTGACCAAAGGATTGCTCACACGCGCACTGCTGGCCAGCATGGCCGTGCCCTTCGTCTTCCCCAGTGTTGAGGTCGACGGACAGCGGCTGGTGGATGGCGTGATTTCGGATCCACTGCCGGTGAGTGCCGCGATGGATGCCGATATGATCGTCGCACTCGGTTTTGAAGGCAGCATGCCGCGCCATGTGGACCGCGCCTCACGACTGGCCGCCCAGGCGACCACCTCACTCATCAACAATCTGATGCAGGCGCGGCTCGCGGCGGCCCAGGCACGCGGGCAACGCATCGTGAGCCTGGCCTTGAGTCTGGACCGCCGGGTCGGCCTGTGGGAGACTGGTGCATTGCCCTACCTGTACGAGGCGGGGCGGCAGGCCGCAGCGCGACACCTGCCCGACATCCTGCAGATGCTGGCGTCACGACATGGCCAGGTTGCTGCCTGACGCGCGAAATACCTGTGGTCCCGGCGCATCCTCACCCTGACCCGCCGGGCAATCCGGGCGACACGCCGCCCAAGGATGCAACGCCATGATTCCGGTCCTGACTCCCGATACAACATCGATGCCGCCATCCGCAGCAACTTTGCTCCCGATCTCGGTCGCCATCGTCGAAGACGAACCTGAGGTTCGTCTGCGCTTCGAAGACGCCGTGCGAATGAATTCCCGGCTGTCCTGGCAGTTCTCGGCCGGCAGCGTCATCGACGCCATGGCACTCGCCGAACAGCGGCCGGCCGACGTTTATCTGGTGGACCTCGGACTGCCCGACCGAGACGGGCGCGACTTCATCCGCTGGCTGGCCCGGCAACAGCCCGAGGCGCTGACCATGGTGGTCACCGTCTTCGGTGACGAGGAGCATGTGCTGACCAGCCTGGAGGCCGGCGCAATGGGTTATCTGCTGAAGGACGCACCGGGCAGCGAGATTGCCCAGGGCATCATCGAATTGCACGAGGGTGGCTCGCCCATCAGCCCATCGGTGGCGCGCTCGGTCATCCGGCGCTTCGTGAAGCCCGCTCAGGGCGCATCGGCAAACGAAGACAACCCGCTGAGCCAGCGGGAACTCGAGGTGCTGCGACTCATCGAGAAAGGCATGACCTACCATGAGGTCGCCCAGGTACTCGACCTGTCCTGGCATACGGTCACCGCCTATCTGCGTCGGGTGTACCGCAAACTTCAGGTGCATTCACGCGGTGAAGCCGTGTTCGAGGCGCGCCAGCGCGGCATCATCTAGGTGCAGGCGGTGCAGGCCTCCCGACCGGGCTCGCCGTGGCCCGCCACCCGGCGGCGAACGCAAGGTGAAACGGGCTTGAGCGCACGGGCGATAGTCCGGGCTGCATGGGCAATGTTCATCCTGTGCAGCGCCGCTCTTCTGATTGCAACGCCCGCTCACGCTCAGGCCTCTGAGCAGGCCGTGATCCGCATCCAGCACGCGATGCTGCACGACCTGGAAACGGGCATTACGCATTCAATCGACGAATTACCCTCGCGGATCGCCCTCGAACCGCGCGGCAACCGCCGATTCCGGCTCGAGGCTGACTTCAACCTGCCCGATCCGCTCGCTGCGCCGCTATGGGCGCTTTACTTCCGACAGATGAGCGATGGCGGGCAGGTCAGCGTGAATGGCGCGGTTCTGGGCCAGGCACCTACCGGCGATGCGCAGACCGCCGTATTGAATGTCCGACCCTTCATGTTCATGGTCCCATCCCGGTTGCTCACGTCGGGCATCAACCGGCTCGAGGTGGTCATGACCACTCACGACTCGGGTCTGAGCACATCGCGGATCTTCGTCGGGCCAGCCGAGGTGGTCAGAGCGCATTACGATCGGCAATTCTTCTGGCAGATCACGATGGCGCAGGTCGGATTCGACATCGCCCTGGTCAATGCCGCGATCCTGATCGGCATCTATGCGATGCGCCGCCAGGAAGTGCGTTACCTGCTGATGGGCCTCACGGCATTGAGCTGGGCCAATGTGTGCTTTGCCTACCTGCTGCCACCCATGCCCGCCACCTGGTACCCGGTCTGGCACCTGGCCAGGCTGACCGGTATTGCCGGTGTCGCAGGATTCTGCTGGATCGTCCTGTGGCTGGAAACCCGACCCGGGCATCGTGTCTTTGGCCGCCTGTGCCTGGTCTGGGCCGCGGTCGGACCCGTGATCTACCTGCTCGACTTCTGGCTTCGCAACAGCACGGACTCGCGCAATCTGGAGGCCTGGTGGGGACTGCCATTGCTCGCGCTGGCCTTTTATCCGCTGGCCCGTCTGGTGCAGTCGCTGCGAAGCCGCTGGGATTGGCGTCGCGCCGTCTACGTTGTCGCGGCCGGCTCAGGCATGTTAGCCGGGTCAGCCGATCTGCTGTTGTCAGCGACCGGTGACGGACTGTTCGGCCCGATCGGTTATTCGGCTCAGGCCACGTCGCCCCTGTGGTTCACCGCCATGGTGGCCGTGCTGGTGAAAGACTTCGCCGACTTCCTGTTGAACCAGCAACGACAGGCCGAGCTCATGGCACGCAAGCTCGCCGAACAGCAAGAATCGCTGCAGCGCCTGCACGAAGTCGACCAGCAGCGGGAACGAGAAAAAGCCGCCGTCCGTGAACGCCAGCGCATCATGCAGGACATTCACGACGGATTGGGATCCCAACTGGTCAGTGCACTGGCGCTGAGCGAACGCGGCGCACTCGACGCCCGTCAGACCAGTTCACTGCTGCGCGATTGCATCGACGACTTGCGACTGGCCATCGACAGCCTCGCCAGCAGCGACGACAGCTTTGGTGTGCTGGCGGGCAACCTGCGCTTTCGGATCGAGCCGCGCCTGCGTGCGGCCGGCATCTCGCTGAAATGGCGCAGTGCGGCCCTGAGCGATTCGGCCGCCATTCCCGCTGCCCATGCGCTGAGCCTGCTTCGCATCCTTCAGGAGTGCCTGAACAACACCCTCAAACATTCGCATGCCACCGAGATCACCGTGAACCTGGCCGTCGAGGACGATGGCCTGCACCTGGCGGTCACTGACAACGGTCAAGGCTTCGATGTCGGCCAGGTCCGGCTGGGCAAGGGAATCAGCGGCATGGAAAAGCGCGCCCGGGATATCGGCGCCCGGATCACCATTGATGGCAGCAAGGGCACGGTGGTGTGTGTACACCTGCCCTTGGTCACTCTCGCCACCGAACGCGACGAGTCGGCGCAAGCGACCCCGGCCGGCAAGGCAAGCGATGAAACGATTGAATTTCAACGATAGACGATATCGGTTGTGGTGAAGGCGCCATCTTTATGGTCGGCGATGAAATATCGCAGATCGCGCTTGAGACGGCGACGCGCCGCTCGAGCGAATCGAACGATATCCTTGATAAACAAATCTCGATCACCGACTGACTTCAGAATCGCCGGTTCCACATCGTGATCGATCAGGCCACTATCATCTGACAATGCATGAGCATGCGCAAGCGCTCGGCCACAGACCGATGCATATTCAAACCATTGGTCAGGACTGAGCTCCTCTACATCGATACTGTCACGAAAAGGAGATCGTTCCCGTACCATGAAGCTGTGACCATCAAACTTCACCCGACCATAGAAGACGTCGCCACGAACCAGCTGCACCCGTTGTGCGTGGACAATTCGATCGGCTCGACCGTCGACCGCAAACGGCGAAGGCGGAACAAGACCGGCCAACGCCGACATCCTGGCCTGCTTGAGTTCCAAGACGATGTCGTCGCTTGCATCCCCGCTCGGTCCCTCGATCAGCACGTAATAACGAGCCAGACCTAACGACGCAGTACCCTGCCCCTTGCGTACGCAAACGTCCTTGACCCGCATCTTGGCGGCGCGCGGCGGCGGTGAAAGTTCGTTATCTCTAACGTAGCGATCAATGATTGCCTGAAATTCTTCACGCCGCGAGCTCACTGGCACAAGCTTCTCGCTGTTGCGAAATCGCAGGCCGGTCTCGTCGAGGTAATCGTCAGCCAGCCATCTGGCGCGAGACGTCCGACCCGCATTCTCGAGCAGATTCGCGATCAGGGGCGGTGCATTATCGGCCCGAAGTTGCTCACGGCGTTCGTGCTTCCCTGTTGCATACTCCTGAATCGCCTCGAGATAGCCGACCACGAATGTTTTCACCGCACCGGTCTGAAGCCGGTGTCCATGTCCACCCATTTCCGCAACCGACAACATGAATCCCAGGGCCCCTCGTTTGAGGTCCCACGTAAAGGGCGCGTAGTAAGACTCATCGAAGTCATTGACCCCGAAAAAAGGCACATTGTCACGGCTTGGCATAACACCGAAATTGCCGGGATGTACATCGCCCAGTGTGAGTACCGTCGGCATCCAGGCGTCCTCTCCGGCCATGTCGCGATAGAACAGCAGACAAGTGCCGCGAAAAAATGAATAGCGCGAAACCGCCATCTTGTCGAACTTTTCCTGCGCCAACTCGGTACGACTGTCGATCCGAAGCTCATGGTCCTCCCGGATTGTCTGACGGACGTGAAGGCGACGATCATTGCCCGAGAGCATTCTCGGCAACACGACCATGTCACCTTCGGCCCGCCGGGTGGCCAGACGTTTGAAAGCGTCGAAGCGCGAGCCGCTGCCGACAACAGCATCTCCCTTGGTCTCGTCAGCGGGTCGAATCTTCTTTCCCACGCCGGATCGACGACTTTTTTTCGCATGGTCACCAAGAGCCATTTTTTTATCCGCGCTTTATGAGAAAGTGGGTCGGGTGTTTGCAGCAACTTCAATGCCCGCGAATGCGGGGATGGTTGTTCGCTCCTCAGGTATGATGGCCCCAGCAGACCATGGACCACCAAATACCGCTGATGGGTCAGGGTGTATCGACACTACCGAAGTTCATCGGCCAAGCCGGCGGCCCGAGAGTGTTGAGCACCTGATCATCGGAACCGCTATGGCGTCGCCAAACCGATCGGACCGGGGTCGTCCCGGCCCGTCGATCGGGACAGGCGGTATCGTTCAAACCGACGAACGGGCGGGTACCCAAACGAGTTGAAACCTGCCGATCCGTCCCCGGTTGACTGAGTTCGCGTGGGATCAGTCTGCGGTGAGCTTGAACACACCCACTGCGCTGGCCAGTCGTTCGGCCTGGGCGCTGAGCATATGGGCAGCCGCAGCACTTTCTTCGACCAGGGCGGTATTTCGCTGAGTCCCCTGATCGAGTGCCGATACGGCAGCGCTGACTGCGGCGATCCCGTCAGTCTGATTGCGGGTCGCCTCGCTGATCTCGCCGATCAATTCATTGACCTTGCCGACCTCCGACACGATCTCCTGCATGGTGTGGCCGGCATTGGCCGCGAGCCGACCACCCGCGCTGACCTTCTCAACGCTGGAGGCGATCAGGGTTTTGATCTCCTTGGCGGCACTGGCGCTGCGCTGGGCGAGGCCACGCACTTCACTGGCCACCACCGCAAAGCCTCTGCCCTGCTCACCCGCCCGCGCAGCCTCGACCGCGGCATTGAGCGCCAGGATATTGGTCTGAAAGGCGATGCTGTCGATGAGATTGGTGATATCGGCGATCTTCCGGCTCGAGGCCTGAATCTCACCCATGGTGTCCGCCATCTCCTGCACCACGCTGCCGCCCCGGGTGGCCACCGCGCTGGCGCCCGCCGCCAGTTCCCTGGCCAGGCGCGCATGGTCGGCCGTCTGCCGCACCGTGTCGGACATCTCGGCAGTATTGACCGCCGTCTGTTGCAACTCGGCCGCCTGTTGCTCGGTGCGATTCGACAGATTCTGGTTGCCTGTGGCGATCTGGACAGATCCGATGGCCACATTGTCCGCGCCTTCACGGATCGATGACACCGTCGAACGCAGTTGATCGCGCATCTGGATCATCGAGGCGGCCACACTGTTGTCTGCGATCTCGTCGGCATCCAGTTCGGCCCCCAACCGGCCGCAGGCAATATTCTCTGCGAACCTGCGCAGACTGGCCGGCTCGGCACCCAGACGGGCATATAACGAGCGCGCGAACACATAGCCGAAACCGATCATGAGCGCCAACACCGCGACCGTGCTGACCGCGAGCATGATCTGCGACGAACGCACCATCTCATCACGGGCCACAACATGCTCACTGGCACCCGTTTCGACCAGTTCGCTGAGCGTTTCGAGACGATCCTCGAGCAGCTTGAAATCCGTATCGAACCGCTGGCGCATTTCACCCAGGGTTGACGAGTTCTTGAATCCCAGCTCGACGACCACCGAGGCGGCATTGGCATATCGCTCGATGACGGGCATCGAGTCAGCGGCGGCCCGACGCAATTCATCGGAGGTGGCCAGTTCACCCAGAACATTGACGCTGTCAATCAGTGTTTTGCGCATCTGAGCGGTTTCGGCGCGTATCTCGGCCTGTTCCTGTGCCGATGCACCGGTGCTGCCAATGATGGCGGCCAAGGCATTGGAGCGAAGGCCGTCATGCATCATGTCTGCCACACCTGCCGCACGGGCGCTTCGCACGTCGACCAGCAGCTGGTCGCTCAATGCCACGCTCGCCTGTAATTGCTGGTAGGCAATGAAACATGGCCAGGCAGCGCCCAGAATCGAGATTGCCATCAGAAGCATCACGCTGGATTTCAGTTTCAATCGTCCGATCAGCTTCATGGCGTGGTCCGTTCCGGCCTGCGTTCCGAGATAATCCTTCGTTCGACCTGCTGCCCGGTCATTTGAATCGCCGATGCCATTGGTCGTCCGCTCCAGACCGCTCATGACTTTCAACGACGGCTGGTCAACACCGGCCAGTATGCGTGGGGTCGGATGCCATCGCCATCCGGAGCGGATGGATGGCCGGGAGAACCTGACCAAGGCGAGGCATAGCACAGCGGTGGACCGGCGTCATCGCCGACCGATGCAGTATTCTGACCGGCACCAACCGCGCACGACTTTTATGAAGGGAGGACACACCATGGATCGATTGAAGGACCGGGTCGCCATCATCTCGGGCGGAGCCGGTGGCATCGGCGCCGCGACGGCAAAGCTGTTCTGCGAGGAAGGCGCGCGCGTCGTGATCGTCGGACTGCCGGCCGATCCGCTGACCGAAACCGCCGACGCGATCCGCGCGCAACTGACCGACGCGCAGCTGCTCACGGTTACCGCTGATGTGTCGGAGGAAGCGCAGACGCAGTCGATCGTCGAGCGCACCCTGCAACACTTCGGCGCCATCGACGTGCTCGTGAACCTGGCCGGGATCCGGGCCTATGAGCCCCTGGCCGAGGCCCGCGCCGATACCTGGGAGCGCATCATTGCCGTGAACCTGCTGAGCTATGCCTACCTGAGTCGCGCCGCCCTGCCCGCCCTGCGCCGCAGTGGCCATGGCGCCATCGTCAACGTATCGTCCACGCATGGCGTGAATCCGCGTGCAGGCATGGGACAGTACGACGCCACCAAGGCGGCCATCGTGTCCATGACCCGGACCCTGGCCATCGAAGAAGTCAGCCATGGCGTGCGCGTGAACGCCGTCTGTCCCGGATCGACGATGACACCGTTTCATGCGCGCCGCGCCGCCGCCGGCGGTGGTCAGGCGCAATTGGACGCCGAAGCGCGCAACTTCAACTATCAGGGGCGGTGGGCCGACCCGCGCGAAGTCGCCTATCCGCTGCTCTGGCTGGCCTCGGATGAAGCGTCGTTCGTCACCGGCACCGCCCTGATGGTCGACGGATTCGCGAAGGTGTGATGGCCCGCGCGATCAGAGCGCGGCAACACCGACGGGTTCGACTTGAAGCGCCCGACGACTGATTTGCCCTTCTCCGGCTTCATCAAGCGTTTGGGCCAGAATCTCGCAGACCTCGAACACGGCCTGATTCCGGTGAGTGGCCGCCCGCGCCCGAAAACTGTCCAGGCGCGGCAGCAACGCCGTGCGCACGGAGGGCGCGATCCGGCTGATCGACGCCACGGCCAGACCAAAACCGTTGTCGACCACCCATCGGGCGTTGTAGCGCTCCTGCGGCAGAGTCGACCGGTTCAACAGCGTGATCACCGGCAGTCCGCACTGAACCGCTTCGCTCAGACTGCCGGGCCCGGGCTTGCCGATGAAGAAATCGGCGCAACGCAGATAGTGGGGCACATCGGCGGTAAACCCGATGACCGCATGACCACTACATGACGGATCGGCGCGCAGCGACTCGGCCAGTGCCTGATTGTGGCCGCACATCAGCACCAGTTGCACGTCACCCTGCAACTGCCGGGCGATGGTTCGCATCTGTGCCGAACCCTGGCCTCCGAACATGACGACCCCGGTCGGCCGGGACGGATCCAGACCGATCTGCCGCAAGCCCGCCGCCCGACTCATCGGCGCCGCCTCATAAAACGCGGGCCGCAGCATCATTCCCGACACCAGTCGCAGATTCGCTTTGCGGCAACCCATGGCGCGGGCCTGCGCGAAGGCATGCAGTGAGCCGCAGACCAGCAGTTGATCCTGATCCGGTTCGATCCAGAAATGGGGCGGCAGATCGGCCAGGTCGGTCATCACGGTCACGAAGGGCACCCCCGGTGGGAGCGAACCATACAGCGGCCGGTTGAAATTCGGAATCAGCGAGACCACCAGATCGGGCGAGGTCTCGCGCCAGTGGCGGCGCAGCACCCTGACCATCGGCGCATGGCTCAGGCGGATCGCCGCCTGCAACATGCGCAATTCCTGGGCAAGACCCATGGTCCATCCCCTGGCCAGGCGCCGGTTGTACAGATCCTCAGGCTCAAAGCCCGTGACCTGGCGAAACCGACCGCGCGCATCGAGCACCTCGGTCAGGTTGACCAGCCGCACCTGCCAATGCGGGTAACGCGATGCCAGCACCGCCTGCAGCGCGAGCGCGGCGGCCCGGTGTCCGCCACCGGCATTGAAGTAGACCAGATCGACCTTGCTCATGGAAGGGCCGTGTGCTGTCGGGCAATCCGTGATCGTGGTCAATCGTGATGACGTCGCGATGACGGGGCCTGTCCGCGAAGCTGATCCGGTGCATTGGCCTACTAGCGAAGAAGGGGGCACATCTGCACCAGCTGGTCTCGGCGCCCGCAGATTTCAATGGGCAGGCCAAGCACACCTTCTTGTCAGCCTACGGATCGCCCGTGAAGGCAGTGCCAATATCGCGAGCGCTATGTAACACGCGCACGATATCGATTCCGTCCGCAACAGGCTCGTAGAAGATGACATAGCGCCCAAACGGAAAGCTTCGTAGATTGGCAAACAGTTCGACTCGCTCTCGGCCGATCAGCGGCTGAGTCGCTATGAGCTTGAACTGTCCATCCAGCTTTTCAACCCACTGATCGGCCTGAACGATGCTGTCTTCGGCGATGTGATCCCAAATGTCGAGAATGTCGGCCTCTGCCAACGGTCGACGTGAAACACGCGCCATGCCTGTTTATGCCGCCTTTCGCGCACGCCGGGCACGCCCTTCTCGCTTGACACTCTCGGCGTCCCACGGCTGGCTTGGCCCGCTGTTCAACCCATCACGGATGTCATTGCGAAGCTGCTCAAGCCTGGCCACGCGCAATCGGTCCTGCTCGTCCAGCAAACGAAGCGCCTCACGCACCACCTCACTGGCGGACGTATACATGCCTGAGGCCACTTTTGACCGGACCAACTCTTCGAGTTGCGGCGTCAGATTGACATTCATACCCACAAGCCATCTCCCGAATCGGCACCAGGTCGATAATATCAAACTATGTCAATGATGGACATCCGGCCAAGTTACCGCTGCCAGGGCATCCACCAGCGCCGCAGACGCTCCAGCACCCACGCCAACAACACGCCCAGCACCATCACAACCACCAATCCGGCATACATCTTTTCGGGGCTCAGTACCTCCCAGTAATAAAACGTGAGGAAGCCCACCCCCTGCTTGGCGCGCAGGAATTCCACCGAGATAATCACGATCATGGCCGTGCCCAGGGCAATGCGCAGGCCGGCAAAGATGACCGGCATCGCACCCGGAATGATCACGTGGCGCATCATCGCCCATGGCCCGGCGCCGTAGTTGCGCCCGGCCATCAGATAGATCGGATCGATCGCGCGCACACCGGCCATCGTGTTGATCGAGATCAGGATGAACACCGCCAGCGCCACCACGAGAATCTTCGGCCCTTCACCAAACGGATCATCGAAGATCAACATCACGATCGGAAAAATCGCGATCTTGGGCAGAACATAGACGGCCGAGAGCGTGGTGTCGAGCATCAGGCGCACCGTCTGGTTCATGCCCATGATCACACCCAGCAAAATGCCGGGTATGGCACCCAGCACAAACCCGGTCAGCACACGCCCCAGGGTGGCCAGCACATGGCTTTCGCCCAGCAGGGTCCGGACCCCCGCCATGCCGTCGCGTTCATACACCTGCGGAATCAACCAGGGGCGGCCGAGCAGCGACGTTTCGGAGAACTTGTCGTAGCTCACGGTCAGTTCCCACAAGGCCTGTGCAATGCGCGTGGGTTGCGGAAACCAGGTGGTGTTCAACAGGCCGATGTCGCCGGCAATCTGCCAGACCGCCAGCGCGGTGAGCGGAAAACCAATGGCCAAGGTGCGCTCGTAAAGCGGTCGGCGCCGTGCCGACACCTGCCGGCCGATGCGCTCGGCCAGCACCACCAGCAGCACGAACCCGATGCCGATGGCGAGCCACGCCCAGGACTGCCAGGCCTCGGACACGGATCAGACCGCCATGGCCATGGCCCGCGCCACTTCGGCGCTGAGCTGGTGCCACAGTTCGCCGCGAATCTCGCCGAAACGCGCGGTGTTGAGCATATCGATATCGCGAGGGCGGCCCAGATCAATCTCGAAGGTGGCCAGCTTGCGCCCGGGCTGGGCGCTCATCAGAATCACCCGGTCGCCGAGCAGCACCGCCTCATCCAATGAATGCGTGACATAGAGCACGGTCTTGCGGGTCTCTTCCCAGATGCGCAGCAACTCCTCCTGCAACACCACGCGGGTCTGCGCATCCAGTGCGCCCAGGGGTTCATCCATCAGCAAGACCGCGGGGTCGTTGGCCAGCGCCCGCACAATGCTCACGCGCTGCTTCATGCCACCGGAAATCTGATCCGGATAATAGTGAGCTAAGCTACCCAGTCCGACCCTGTCCAACCAGGCGCGAGCTGTTGACAGCCGTTCAGCCTTACCCACGCCGCGCATTTGCAGACCGAAGGCCACGTTGTCCTCGAGCGTCTTCCAGGGGAATATCGCGTACTCCTGAAACACGACGCTGTTCAGCGGTCGATGCGGATCCTTACCCGGCGCGATCGAGATGCTGCCCTGGGTGATGGTCTCCAGGCCCGCCACGGCGCGCAGAAAAGTGGACTTGCCACAACCCGACGGCCCGACCAGGCAGACGAATTCGCCGTCGGCGATGTCCAGCGAAAAATCGTCGAGCGCCAGGGTGGAGCCGGCCGCGCTCTCGTAGATCTTGCTCACGTGGCTGGCCTTGATCTTTGGCGCATTCATTGGGTGAGCAGTCTCGTGATGCGAATCGGCGGCCCAAGCACAGATCTCGAGCCGGCCGAAGCCGGGTCGCCAGACCCAAGCACCGCAGTCATTTCGTGGCCAGCGCCTTCACGGCCTTGGTCACATAGCCGTCGTCATAGATCACGCTCAGATCCAATGGCTTGTCGTAATCGGTGCGGCCGTTGCTGCGATGGGTCGCCTCCACATCGGCCAGACCATCCACCGGAATCTTCATCATCGGATCGTAGAGCACGCGCGCGCCCTGACGGATGGCCTGCTCAGTGGTGTTGGTGTAGCGCAGATACGCGTCGATATTCGGCTGATCCAGATATTGCTCGCCCTGCATGAGCCGGGCCGCTTCGGTCAGCGCCAGCACAAAGCGCTCGGCCACCTCGGGGCGTTTGGCCAGAAACTGGGTCGAGCCGACAAAAGCCACCGTCATCAGGCCTGGTGTGAGATCACCTTCCAGCAGGGCGGCCGTTCCCGCCTCGATCATCTGATTCGAATAGGGCGCGGCCGCCAGCGCCGCGTCGATCGCACCACGTTCCATGGCTTGCGGCATATCCGCATTGCCGATGTTGATGAGCGACACATCGCGAATGCTCAGCCCGCCGCGCGCCAGCGCCTTGGCCGCCAGATACTCGCCGCCACTGCCGGGGCCGCCCGAGCTGGCCAGGCGCAGCCCCTTGAGATCGGCAGGTGCCTTGACCTTGCCGTCATCGAGCAACGCTTTGCGCACGAACAAACCGGTGGGGCTGTTCTGCATCGGTTCAAGCGCACCCGGCGCGATGATTTTCAGGTCCAGGCCACGATTCCAGCCGTTCCATAGGGACGTGACGATCGCAATACCGCCCACGTCCACACTGCCTTTGTTCAGAAAGGCGATGGCTTCGGTGCCCGACTTGACCCGCTCGAAATCGACCTTGAGCCCGTATTTGTCGAACAGCCCGCGCGAGGCCGCGACATAGGCGGTGGCGAATTTCATGATCGGCACATAGGCCATCTTGAGGGTTTGCGGCGGATCGAGCGGCTTGACCTGCGCCAGCGCGGCGCTGGTGCCGAACGCAACAATGCACAGCGCCGCCAAAGTAGCGAACACGCGGGATGGTCGATGCTGCATGGTCTGCTCCGTAGATTGGTGTGAAAGTGCGCCGATCATCGCACGGTCTTGAGAACGCTCAAACCAACGCTTCGGCTGGACTGGCCCGACGATAGCGCCAAGCATCGATCGGACATTGCGCCATCGAAGTGATCGCGTTCAGAGCAGCCATTCGATCGGCAGTCGGCCAAACAGCCTGAGCATCACCCGTTGCAGCAGCGTCGTGTTCGGCTCAACCCGATGCTCGGTGAGTGTCCCGCGACCATCGTGCTCGAGCCAGCGCATCTCGCCCTCGACCAGTGCCACCCGATAGGCCTGGCTGCGCACACCATCCATCAGGCCTTCGCGCACCCGTCTGGCCATGACTTCGCTTTCGATCAGAAACCCCATCTCACAATTCAGATGGATCGACCGTGGATCGAGATTGAACGACCCGATAAACGCGGCGCGATCATCGATGGCCAGTGTCTTGGCATGCAGACTAGAACCGGAAGCACTGGCGAAGCCGAATCCGGAGGGCGAACCGGTGGCCGCCTGATCGGGTTTGAACTCGTAGATCGCCGCGCCACGGCGCAGCAGCGGCTCACGATATTTGCTGTAGCCACTGTGCACCAGCGCGACATCGGTGGACGACAGACCGTTCGTCAGGATGGTCACGGACACGCCTCGCTCGAGCAATCGGCTGATCGCCTCCAGGCCAGATTTCCCCGGGATGAAGTAGGCCGAGATCAGCGTCATCTGCTCGCGAACATCACCCAGCATGGCTGTCAATTGTTCGATCATCAGCGGACCAGTGGCCCGGCCCAGCGCCTTGTCCGGATCGTCGCTGACCAGCCGCACCTTGGTCCACTCGAGCTGGGCCATGCCGGCAGCAAAGCGCCCCGCGACCGACTCCGGCGGTGCCGGACTCCGCCTCAGCCAGTCCGGCCGTTCGATTGCTGATTCATCATCCAGCCACACCGGTAACGGGCCGACATCGGGCCGAACCAGCATCGCCACCGGAAACGCGGCATCGGCGTTCCAGTAGCGATCAAAGTCAGCCGCAGTGGTCGGCACGATCGCACCCGCGGCCAGCACATCGAGGTCCAGAAAGTGATTCTCGGCGCCAACGCTGAAGTATTCATCGCCAATGTTGCGGCCACCCACGATGGTCACCGCACCGTCCACAGTCAGCGACTTGTTGTGCATGCGCCGGTTCATCCGGAAAAAATCGATACCGATCCCGATAGCCTTGGGCTGGCGAATCGTCGCCGGATTGAACAGCCGTACTTCAACGCCCGGCAAGGCATCCAACGCCATCAGCGTGGCATCCATGCCGCTCACCCCGACATCGTCGAGCAGCAGACGCACCCGCACGCCGCGGCCTGCCGCCTCGGCGAGCGCCCTGAGCAGTAGCTGACCAGATGCGTCGTCATGCCAGATGTAATACTGCGCATCGATCGATTGTTGCGCGTTTCGAATCAAGGCAAGCCGGCTGGCCAGAGCCTGCTGGCCGGTGGTCAGCGCCAGTACACCGCTCTGGCCGGCATGACCGGCCAGCAAGCCCTCGACACGGCCACCGAGTGAAGTAGTGGAGGCCAGGCTGATAGCCTGACTCGGCGAACGCATGGCTGGGTCGGGCAATGGAAACGCTGTGCGCGCGATCATGATCGCCAGGAGCAGCAACACAAGCAACCCGAACATGACCAACAGGATTTTCAGTACGAGAGCCATGGCCTATTTTGATTCGAGGGCGGGACGGTAACCCGATCAGAGCGACAACTCGATGCGGCTGTTGATCAGAACCTCGGCAATCGTCGCCTCATTGGGCAGCGCCAGCACATGGGCGATGGTCGCGGCAATGGTCTCGGGCAGGATCTTGTACTGACCCTGCGGCGCGCTGACCTTCTCGGTCATGTCGGTCTCGACCAGGCCAGGGCAGATGGCCGTGGCGCGGATGCCATCGGCCCAACCGTGTTGGCGGATCGCATGGGTAAGCGCCATCGCCGCATGTTTAGACGCCGCATAACCCAGCGCATCGGGGCTGAGCAGGCGCTTGCCGGCCAGCGAGGCGACATTGGCGATACGGCCGGTGCCCGAGCGACGCAGCGCCGGCAGTGCAGCACGCACCAGATGCAGCGGGCCCTTGAAGTTCACTGCCCACATCATGTCCAGGTCGTCGTCGCTGCCGCTTTCCATGCCGACCGGCAGCAGCACGCCGGCATTGAGCACGAGCGCGTCAATGCGCCCGTAGCGTGCCAGCGTGGCCTCGACCCACTTCGCCGAACTGGCTGGCTGCAGAGCATCCCAGGCGTGGGTAAGATGTCGGTCGGCCAGATCGGCGAGCGAGGCCGGGTCGCGCGCGCCCAGGCTCAGGCGGTAACCGGCACGGTCGAGCTCGGCGGCAACGGCACGGCCGATGCCACGATTGGCGCCGCTGATCAGGGCAACGCGGTCTTGGGTGGTGAGCATGGGGGTCTCCGGTTGGTTGAATGTCGCGAGTCTACACTCGTGAACGCCAGGACGGCCGGGGCCAGTTAAGGTGACAGATTCCTGGACGATGTCCGGTTCCCGCGTCATTGCAAACGTCCGTTCAATGCCACTCGCAGAGACGCAATTCGGAGAACCGCACCACGCGTGACGGACGATGCGAAGCGAGATACCCCCCGCGAATGCCATATCCAGCACCCGCTACACGGTCGAAGACGCCGTCGGTCCAGGCTGCAATTGCAGCTTGCTGATTCGTCGTGTTGATCAGCAGGAAGCCGACACGGCGCGCTGCCCTGATCTGACCGAGACGACGACGACGGCGAGAGCGTGTCGTTCGTTTTCGTCTTGCTGAAGTCGCACCGCACTTTGCTCGGTCTGGCCATTGAACAAGATGTAGCCGCGGAAAGCCCTCGATCAGGTCACTCGCCACTCGCCGGCAGTTGCTTGGTGAAGAGCCATGTTCCCCCTTCGTGATTCAGCACAACTGCCAGCTTTCCAGGCACGACTGAGATGAACCCTTCAAACACCACGTCGTAGTCCCATTCGCCGTTTGGGCACACCAGTTTCAACGGCAAGGTACTCACACCAGGGTTCTTTGAGTGACCGCAGCGCAGCACAACGCATGGCGTCTCCAGGTGGGCAGCTAGCGGAGGCGAACGCAACAGCACAGACGTGGGCACGTTTGGCGAAGACTCGTACTCGTCTTGTGTTGGCCACGCAGCAATGGGGTCGATCTTGGACCATGCGGACGGCTTGCGATCCAGCAGCCGAGACCAACGCTCTGCCTGCGCGGGCGCGAGCGCCTTGAACGTCGCTTCCAGCGCAGCACGCTGCTCTGCGTTCATGGCGGCCAATGAGGCAGTGCAATAACCCGCCCGCCTTGGTGCCGGGACGATTTCGCACAGTTCATATCGGATGTCGGGTGCATCTCGTCAGATTCGCTGATTGTGCGCCTGGATGCAAGCGGCACGGGCGCCTGAACGGGAATCATACCAAGGGACAGATAGCGACTGAACTCGCACTGGGCTCAGACGGCCGTCCAGTAGTTGTCTCCTATGCACGGTAGCCCGCCAAGGGACGAGGCGTCGCTCTTCGCCAGGTTCGTGGCGTCCGCATGCGCGTAATAGGCCTCGCAAAAACCGCAGTCAGCTCCGACGCAGCGCACGCCAGTACCCCACTTGAACATGAACAAGGATCCGTCCGGTGACCATAGTGGGTGTAGGTGCCGCTCAGAAGGCGCGACTATTTGCCGCTATTCGCTGACCGACTGATTTCACGATAAGGCCGGCGGGACTCGAGTCCCGCCGGCCTTATCGTGGCAGCTTGGTCGGGCGGTTTGCTGCGTTGCAGGGGTGACGCGGGTCCGTTCCAGGCGTACAACGAATCCGCCGATGAGGTGGGGGCAACGCCGGTCAGATTTCGAGGTCAGTCTGGCGTGGCCCCCGGTACCGTGCGTCCGCACAGCCTGCGCAGTATCGCCGCTGCGTCGGTTCAAGTCCAGCGCTCATCGGCCGGATTGCGCCGGTGCCCGAGTCGATACGCCTGTTCCTGTGCGCCCGCTGCCGGTGCCAGGTGTTCTTGTGCCGCCGATGTGATCGTGGCCAGGTGTATTGCCTTCACGGGTGCGCGGTGGCTGCGCGACGCCAGTCGCGCCTTCAGGCTGCCCACCGCTACGCGCGCAGCGTCCGGGGCCGAACCCGCAACGCGCTTCGTCAGCGCCGATTTCGCCAGCGCCGCCGTGATGCGACCGTCCAAACCGACCCTCTCGAAGAGCTCGGCCAGAGCGGCGAACTTGTAAAAGTAACGCATCAGGGTTCCCCCGCAGTGCGCCTGCTTGCTCTACTGGCCAGCCCGACAAGCAGGACGGTTGCAGCGTCAGTTTCTTCGTCTCCCAATGCGCTGCGCTGTCACGGTTGCGGGAATCAGAGCGCCAGGTTCGTGCGGCGCGGGTTCTTGCCCCCGCTCGAACGTCGTCGCCGTCCGACTGTGCCCGCCGCCCCAATGCCGCCATGACCATAGACCGTGACACCCAGACCCGGATCCTGCGCTACCACTTCGTGGAGGGCTGGCCGGTCAACACGATCGCCGCGCAACTGCAGGTGCACCATTCGGTGGTGGACCGGGTGATCTCGCAGGCCGGCCAGCCCAAGAGCGAACGCACCCGGCGCGCCTCCAAGATCGATCCGTTCGTGCCCTTCATCCTGCAGACCCTGGAGCAGTTCCCTCGCCTGAGCGCCGCGCGCCTGTACGGCATGGCCTGTGCGCGCGGCTATCAGGGTGCCAGCAGTCACTTCCGCGCCCGCGTGGCGCAGCTGCGCCCACCGCGGATCGCCCCGGCTTACCTGCGCCTGCGCACCCTGGCCGGCGAACAATGCCAAGTGGACTGGGCTCACTTCGGCCAGGTGCAGATCGGTTCGGCCAGCCGCCCGCTGATGGCCTTCGTGATGGTGCTCTCGTGTAGCCGGATGCTGTTCGTGCGCTTTTACCTGAACGCGCGCATGGACAGCTTCCTGGACGGGCACGTGCGAGCCTTCGAGCTGTTGGGTGGGGCCACCCGCTCGTGCCTGTACGACAACTTAAAATCAGCCGTGTTGGAGCGGCGCGGCCAGGCCATCCGATTCAATCCGGCGTTGCTGGAATTGGCGGCTCATTATCGGTTCGAGCCCCGTGCCGCCGCCCCCGGGCGGGGCAACGAAAAGGGGCGCGTGGAGAGGGCTATTCGGTACCTTCGCCAAGCCTTCTTCGCCGCCCGAATCTGGTCCGATGTGACCGATCTGAATGCCCAGGCTCAGGCCTGGTGTTTGAACGAAGCCGCTCAGCGTCCCTGGGCCGAGGGTCCCCAGCGCACCGTCGGACAGGTCTGGCGCGAGGAGCAAGCGCTGCTGGTCGACTTGCCCGACACCCCGTTCTGCGCCCAGGAGTTGACCGAAGTGCGTGGGCAAGACCCCCTATGTGCGCTTCGATCTGAACGACTACACGGTGCCCCACACCCATGTGCACCGCACCCTGACCGTTGCCGCCACCCACGAGACCGTTCGCGTGCTCGAGGGGGTGCAGGTTCTGGCGTGCCATCCGCGCAACTGGGGACGCAACGAATGCATCGAGCAGCCCGAACATGTCCAAGCGCTGGTGGCCGACAAACGCCAGGCACGCGAGCACCGAGCGCAGGATCGCCTGGCGCTGGCCGCCCCGGCCAGCGTCATGTTGCTGGAAACGGCCGCCGCCGCCGGGCGGCCGATCGCCAGCCTCGTGCGCGAGCTCGATGAATTACTGGATCACTACGGCGGGACCGAATTGCAGCTGGCCTGCACCGAGGCGCTGGCCGCCGGGGTGGCCCACACCAACGCCGTGCGCCAGGTGCTCGAGCGCCGGCGCGATGCACGCGCCTTGCCCCCGCCGCTGGCCGTGGCCCTGCCCGACGATGCGCGGGTGCGCAACCTGGTGGTCAGACCCGCTTCGTTGGCCGCCTACGATCAACTGGGCGCCGCCACGACCGATCCGAACGAGGATCCGAACGCCCACAGTGCGGCCCAACCCTGGACATCCGAACCGCCTTCTGAGGAGACCTCGTCATGGCCATGAACGCATCAAACTCGTCGCGCGTGCCACTTCGCGAGCGCGCCGCGGCCCTGCAATTGAGCGGCCTGATCGCCCACTGGGATGAACTGCTCGACACTCAGTCCGATTGGCTGGAAGCCCTGATCACCTGGGAGGAGAACGAGCGCAACGATCGGGGCCTGCGCCGGCGGCTTCGCAACGCGCGCATCGGCCACTTCAAGCCGATGGCCGACTTCGACTGGGACTGGCCCACCGCCTGCGACCGGGCCGCCATCACCGAGTTGATGATCCTGGGCTTCTTGCACGACAAGTCCAACGTCGTGCTGGTCGGGGGCAACGGCGTGGGCAAGACCATGATCGCGCAGAACCTGGCCCACCAGTGCGTGCTGCGTGGGCGCTCGGCGCTGTTCGCCAACGCGGCAGCGATGCTCGGCGAACTGGCCGCCCAGGACAGCGACAATGCGCTGCGACGCAAGCTGCGTCACTACACGCGCCCGGATCTGCTCGTGATCGACGAAGTCGGGTATCTGTCCTACGGCACGCGCCACGCCGACCTGCTGTTCGAGATCATCAACCGTCGCTACGAGACCAAGTCGACGGTTGTGACGACGAATCGACCGTTTGCCGAATGGAACGAGGTGTTCCCCAACGCCGCCTGCGTGGTCTCGATCATCGATCGGCTCGTGCACCATGCCGAGATCATCCAGATCGAGGGCCAGTCATACCGACACAAGGAAGCCCAGGAGCGCACCGAGCAGCGCAGGGCCGAACGCAAGCGCAAGGCGATGCCCAACCGAGGGCACAAATCATGATCTCGCGTCTGGTCATCTACACCGACTGGAATGCCCAACAGGCCGACGCAACAATCCAACTCCTGAAGACCTTGCTGACCGAGATCGCCGACATCCATGGGGAACAAATCCGGCGTCACCGCGCCGCTATCGTAGAACCTCACAGCGAAATCAACGCCCAGCTATCGCTTGAACTGGAACCCCACCGGGAGGAACCAACACCGCTCTGACGACCGGCATCGTCCGAATCCGCGTTGCCGCCGTCAGCAATAGCGGCGAATATCCGCGGATTTACGCCGTCGTTAACAGCCGACGAAGATCTGCACGATCTGATCGCCGAGCGCTACGAAACCACGGCAACAATCGCCACTAGCAACCTTGATTATCCCGAGTGGGACCAGGCCTTCCCAAGCAACAAACTGCTGGCCGCCGCCACCCTGGATCGACTGCGTCACAACGCCTACTGCCTCACCTTGGAGGGTCCGTCATTCCGGGCGCCAAAGCTCGCCCCGACGGCCCGGCAACCTCGAGTTGCCAAGCCGGTAAAATCCAGCCAAGAATGAGCCCGCGCGAGATGCCCGTGAAAGCAATGTAACTGGCCTGATTGCGCCGGAAACGAACTGGCCTGATTACGCCGGTTGGTGACACCTGGAGGCAATGACCCGAGCAGTGGCCGACGATCAATCCGCAATCCCGACCATACTGCGGGCAACAATGAGTCAATTGCTCGACGAGATTCGAGTGCTCGAGACTCGCATCGCCCAGCTCGAACGCGAACTGGCTGCCGCTGCTAACGAGTCGCCCGCTTGCAAACTCTTGATGACCGTTCCTGGTGTTGGCCTACTCACCTCCACCGGCATCGCTGCTGCAACCTCAGGATCGGTCGAACACTTCGTCGATGCCAGGCACTTCTCCTCCTGGTTCGGAATCACTCCGAAGGAATTCTCATCGGGCAACACCCGGCACCTGGGTCGGATCAGTAAGCGCGGCGACAAGTACCTTCGGATGCTGCTGACCCACGGTGCACGATCCGTACTTCGAGCGGCTGTCGCGGCCCGCAACGCCGGCAAAACAGTCACCGGCATCCGAGCCTGGGCTCTCGAATTGCAGAGCCGCTCGAACCACAATATGGCCGTCTGTGCCTTGGCCAACAAGCTGGCTCGCATCTGCTATGGCGTGCTTCGTGACCAAAAACCGTTTGGCCAGCCCGCCGTTCGCCTCTCTAAGAAACTCACTCGCCAGAGCTTTGAACTGGCTCACTGAACACAGTTAACCACCCACCTCGCTTTGCACCGAGACTGATCGCTCATCATGGCCACAACGGTCGCACCACACCCCAACAATGCCGATAACTCTTCCGGCTCATCCGCAGCCGCTTGCAACGAGTGGCACCGGGGTGGCAGATTCCATGACGGCACGAGCCACCACACAAGGCTCAACTCAGATGCCGGATATACGACTGCAAGCGACTCCGTTAAACCTACAATATCGATCAGCTCTTGCTCATTTGAGGGGAGTCCATATACGACGGGTTAGGCCTCAGCGACGCGCGTGATGAGGGTTTGAAACTCGGCATCTCGCGCTCTTGGATCGAGTATCTTCTGAATTTCGCTTGTAAAAAGACGTTTTGCTTCTTCGACGGCCGCCCTTGCTGCGACGTTCTTTGAAGCATCTGCGTAGTTCAAAGCTGTTACCACCTGATAGGCCCGAACGAGGCCATCAAGTACTGGTTGGCGAAAACCCTTAAACGCTTCGTGCTTGGCATGGCCGTACTCGTCCGTCGCGTAGTTCGGGAAGAACCAACGGCCTCGATCTATCTGCGCGGACAGTCTGATCCGTAGCTGATGCCGCGTCTCGAAGAACTTGTTGTCCGGCATCCTCTTTGGGTCAAGTTCGCAAAGGTGTAGCGCCTCTGACAGCTGAAGCAATGACTCGTCTGACCACTTCAACAGGTCGGTGAAGTACTCCTTCTTCCATTTCGCCCCGGAGATCTTCTGATTCAGAATCTCGCGCCGGTAGTTCCACACCGCAATTAGCGCCGATAGTGCCGAAATGCAAGCAGCAATCGCAGAGACGATGACGGCTGTGTCGGAGGCCATAGTTGCCTTTCTGAAGCCTAACGTTGAGGTCAGCGGCAGTTGACCCGCCAAGTTGTACGTCTTCATAGTGATATCACGCCCATGGCCTTCGCAGCTGAAACAAGAGCGCCGGCAACACCGACGATGGCCATCACCACGAAGACGAATCGGAATGCTTCGCCGTAGGTCCACATTCTCCGCCACCAACCCGATGCGCTCTTGGCGGTGCGGGTTGCTCCGGGCTCGGAGAAGAAGAGGCGCGCACATTCGGCCGGAAGAGCGTGTTCCATCTCAGCCAAAGCCTCTTCTGCGCGACGAATCAGGAACACAACACGTTGGTCGAGCTTCCAGAACACGAATGCAACCAGGGCCAGAAGGACCCCCAGAGCCGCACCGAGACACGCCAGTCGTGCTGTTCCCTGAAGCGCTGCTGCAAGTCCGGCGGTGATAGCTCCGGACAAGATCAAGAAGAAGTTGAATACGGCCATTCGTTGCGTCGCATGGAGCTCGAAGTAGCGCCAGGCGTGCTCGAGAAGGGCGTGAGAGCGCTCTGCAGGGTTCATGGCCTATAAATCGAGTTGCCCTTTGAGAACCGCTACAAGAACTTGCTTGACCACGTCGATGGTCGCAGACCCGCCTTTCGCTTTAATGATCGCGATCGCCTTACGCCATCGCGACTCGTTTCGAGCAGCATCGCAGAAGTCGTGGCCTGCGGAAGTCAGGTGGAAAATCAACCAGTTCGGAAGAGTATCTCCAAGGGCTGACGCGTCTATGCCCTGCGCGAGCCCCGCATCTACGAGAAGGTACGAGTGATAGCCAATCTGCCCTTCGGTGTAACCCTCGATCTCTAGACGTTCGGGATCCCCGTCGGGGCGATCCTCGACTGCAAGCGCCAACTTTCGAATCAGCTCCAAGTCACGCCTCATCACACCCTCGCCGCAACGACGTACAACGTTAGAGCTGAGCGGCGTTTGAAGCAGACGGCGTCTTGCGGTAGCAAGACGGCGGCTGGGTCAAACGTCTGTTCGAGCGACCAGTTATACATCGACAGCTCCGACCTGAGCCGAATCGAAGGTGACCCGTCATTGCGTGTGAATTCGTGCCCGAGCAATGAAACCATAGAATGGAACGAACAAAGCCTTGCTTGGATCTGAGAAGTGCCGCTTCCTCCTAGCGATCTCTCGAAAGCCTAGTGGAGCAACATATGTAGCGATGAACTGAGGTCGAGGCCTAAAAGAGCGCAATGCTGACTCGAAGAGAGCTTGCTCTGAATTGAGCGATTCGTCCGAACTCCAGTCGGGGATTCGCGCACTGCGGCCGGAGATAACCATGACCGCTAACGATACTGGCTTCTGTAGCCTCGCGTCGGAATTTGCAGCAGCGCGAAGAAATGACTGCGCTGTTTCGATCTGCCTAATTGTCGTACTCCAGCGCGCGAGCGTATCCCGGCGCGGCTCATTGCTGTCGTAGCGAATGTACCCTGCTTTCAGCTCTATTCCGAGAATTCGATTCGAGTACCAAGCCAGGTAGTCAAGCCGACCGCTGGCGATTGAAGAGTCACCACCTTCCACAGTGTCACGTCGGAGCGAGGATTCAGAGCGCACAAATGAGCACAGTCGATTGAGAGCGACTGAGAAAAGCCCACTCAGCGTTCGTTCATTGGCCCGCAGCGGCGGATCGAGGAGTTGTTCCGAGCCGAGGTCCCGAAGCAGTAGATCCTCAGCAAGCGTCTGCCGATAATTCTCAGCGACAACCTCCACAATCAGGCTTCGCATGAAGTTATTAAGATTTCCATGCCTTCCGTCACTGGCATGGGCGCCTTGAAATTCACTCAGGACGCTCAGCATTCGGTTCCGCCGGAAGAGATGTATAACGCGCCGGTTCAGCGGCGGGCCGCGCAGCGGACCGTCCGCCGCAACCGGTTGTTATGCGGCCCTGCTTCACGCAAGTTCGCGCTCCATGGAGAGAAGGTAGGCAAAAGGATTCGTCCGGAGCGATTCACGTCTGTCAACGTTGTACATGGTTCCGGTGGCAATCAGTGAGATGCCTGCACCGGCGAGCAGTGCGGTGGGAACGGCCAGACCGGCCATAGCGAGCATCGTTGACGAACCCGCGGACAAGAATGCAACTTTCAGAAGGCCATCGCCGACCCACTTGATTCTGCGACCATCGAGCGCAGCCTTCAGATTCGAAACAGCAGGGGCCACTTCGCCCGTATAGAGATCCGTGACGCGCTGCCGAAGGGCCTCGACCGTGAGGTCGTCCTCAACGGAGGCGGCGAGCTGTTCCACTTTCGTACGGAATTGCGCGAGCTCATCCCGATGCTTCTCTCGGAACTCGATCAAGCGATCAATCGGCGTGTCGGGAGCCAAGGCGATGCGTTCAATCGCTAGACTAGCGAGCATCCCAGGGGCAAGATGCCGAGGCATGCGATGACGAGGGCCGAACGCTTCGTACTCGCGCCAGCGCCTCGAACGCGGATGCATGCCCCACGGGATTACTCCATTCAACTGAGCGTCGAAACGAGCTGAGACGGCGAGCCGGTCAGCGGCAGCCAGAGAAGTAAGCAACCGCGCTCCGACTCGATCAGCAAGCCGGCTTGCGAGCAGAGTCATGTAGAAGTTGGCGAACCTCTCATCCACGCGGAGCCAGTCCCCACCCCGCTCTGAGTTGGCAGCAAGGTCGTGGAGAAGATGGCGTATCTCGAACGGCAGCTTCTCCGGATGGATGTTCGCAAGTCGCCCAAGTTCATACGGGAGTTTCTCCATGTGGATGTCGCGCCTGCGACCCCCATGACCAGCGATCAGAAGTTCCGCACCCTCAGCAGACTCCAGGTACGTCAAGACATCCCCCGCGAGTTCTTCGATCTCATCCATACCGGACTGAACGCGCAGAGGCACAAGGAAGTCAGCGTCCTTCAAGGCGCGTCCCGTGTCGGTGGAGTAGGGAGCGTCGATCGACTCCGGGACGATGGTGCGCACAGAGTCCCAGTAAAGAAGCGAGGTCTTCAACCACGCCTCATCGCGAACGTCGATCCACGGATAGTACAGCGCTTGGCTCATAGGTTACCTCACCTCATCTCTGTGACGGGACTGGCCGCATAACGAATAGCGTTTATCTGACGCGGAACGAGCCAATTGATAGCAAGACGTCGCAGCATCGCGTCAGATAAACCGTGTTGAACTGTACCGCCTCAAGGACGGCGCTATGGGTATTGTAAGTTTGCGGCTTGCCGTTCGTGCTGCTGGTGGGTACTTTGGTGGCATTGGAGCAACCGGCATGCGCACTGAACCCTGTCCTTGCACAGTTCCGTTCGGCGCTGAGGCGTCTGCCCGGCGCCGGCGCGCTGAGGAATTCGCCCATTAGCGCTTCGCTGGGCGCAGTGGGTCTGCTCCCGGGGGCGAGCGGTTCGCAGTCGATGGGTGGGCGAGGTGCTCGATCTCATCATGGCGGGGCACCGCTTTGCCAAGGCCCACACCGTGCGCCCAGGGTCATGGCCTGGCGACACGAGATCGTCTGCACGCAGCGGTAGCGTCCGCCGGCGCAGCGTGCACAGGTGTTGATCTGCACTGCGCTGACCCGCTTCATGAAGGCCTGGGCGCTTTCCTGGGCGATGGGATTGGGCTGGGGCATGGACAGCGATGCTCGGGCCCGGGCCAGCCGCTCTCGCTTGACCGCGGGGGCCAGCAACCCGTAGTGGCGGATCCGCTTGAAGCCGGCCGGCAAGACGTGCGCCAGGAAGCGACCGATGAACCGCTCGCCCGGAATGGTCACGACGCGTTTGCCCCCGGCCTTGCGCTGGCGAACGCGGATCTTCACGTGGGTCGGGGTCATGGCCAGGAGGCGTTCGTGGCCGATGGCGGTGCGATGCGTGTAGCGCGACAGGTAATCGAGCACGGCCCCCGGGCCGCCCATCGGGGTCTTGGCGTAGACCACCCACGGATGGCGGCGCAGCGCCCGGTGCCGGGCCTGCCGCTGGGCGCCGCTGGCCTGCGGATCGCGAGGCAACAGACCTCGGCTTTCGATCTGTTGCAGTGCCGCCAGGAACTTGCTGCGGAACACCTTGGACAGCGCCTGCACCGGGAACAGGAACGTGGGCGAGCGCACCGGCTCGCGCCACTGGCCGTGTTCATCCAGTGCCCCGCAGGCCATCAGCGCATGCACATGCAGATGACGACGCAGGTCCTGCGTCCAGGTGTGCAGCACCAGCGTGAAGGCGCCCTGCCCACCCAGCCAGCGCGGGTTGGCGGCAAATTCGCGCAACGTGTCGGCCACGCTGCCCATCAACAGCTCGTAGACGGCGCGCGGATGCGCCGCGGCCAGCGCGTTGATCTCGTGGGGTAGCGTGAACACCAGGTGCCCGTAGGGCACATCCAGCATCTCGCGCAAGCGCGCCACCCGCCACGCCTCCCGTGCTCGACTCTGGCACCGCGGGCAATGCCGATTGCGGCAGGAGTGCCAGCGCCACTGCTCGTCGGCACATTGATCGCAGCGCCAGCGCTGCCCGCCCAGCGCCGCTGTGCGACAGGCGTGGATCGCCCGCCACACCCGCGCCTGGCGCGCCGTGAGCGCATGCTCGCGCAGATAGGCCGGGCCGAACCGCTCAAGCACCTGGGCCAGCGTGAGGCCAGCCACCGACTCAGCCGGGCTTGCCTGGCACCTTGCCCTTGGGTAAACAGGTCAACAGATCCAGCGGGCGAGCCCGGGCCCCATCCGGGCAATTCGGTTGCGCCAGATGCAGGTAACGGGTCGTGGTGCTGACCTGGCTGTGGCCCAGCCATTGCGACAGCGAATGCAAATCCACCCCCGCCTCCAACAGGTGCGTGGCATAACAGTGGCGCAGCGTGTGCACGCCACCGCGCTTGGTGATCCCGGCGCGCACGCAGCCCGCCCGGTACCAACGCTGCACGGTGTTGATCTTGACCGGTTCGAGCGGATCGCTCTGGCCCGTGAACAACCAATGCCTGGGCCGGCTGCTGCGCCACCACTGGCGCAACAACACCAGCGCATCGGGCGCCAGCGGCACGTAACGGTCCTTGGCACCCTTGCCATGCACCACCCTCACGCACATCCGATCCGGTGCGCTATCGATGTCGGCCACCCGAAGGTGCTGAATCTCCGAGACCCGCAACCCCGTGGCGTAGGCCAGTTGCAGGAAGGTGCGCGCCTTCTCGCGCCGGGTCAGCGCGAACAACCGGGCCAGTTCCGCACGCGAGAGGATCTCGGGCAGCTTCTGCTCCAGTTTACCCAGCGGAATCTGCACATCGGCATCGGCCCGGCCCAGCACGGTTCCATACAGAAACCGGTAGGCGCAGCTGTACTGATTGACCGTCGAACGCGCCCGATGCCGCTCGTTGAGCAACACCAGCAGGAATTGCCTGACCTCATCGGCGCTCAGGCAATCGGGCGACCGACGATAGTGCTGCGCCAGCCTCACCACCGCGAACACATACGCCTGCTGCGTTCGCGCCGCCAACCCGCGCAACACCATCGCATCGCGCATCTGCTTCTGTAGGGGGCTCATCACACGCTCCTTGATTCACCCGGGCTCATGCCCGTCAAACCAAGGTGCACCGATCAGGCGCGCCAATCAATCGACGCCAATTGTCGATGGCCGTTTCCACCGCGTTAGCGGTTTAGTTCAACTTTGTTATAAACGGACAAAAATTGACGCAAGATAAGTCTGGATAACATCAGGAAATCGCCCGATAACACCGGTAGTTAATTTGGGGAAATACCGCCCGATGATGGTCGCAACGCACACTCTGAACACTCTCGTGCTCGCCGGTCCACTCGACCTCATCGGCACAAAAACCCAGCGATTACAAGGCGCAATAAGACAATTCGGGGGAATGCGACTACCCACAGATGTCGACTCGTCCGTGTTTATGCTGGTCATCAATCAGTCCCTGAGCATGGATTTTTCTGGTTTGTTATTCCGTATGTTATCAAACCGACAAGTGCACCTAGCTGGACGACCGAGTGACCAAAACCCATGATCCATCCCTAACATTCAGGCCACGTGCGTCGTGATTGCAAAAGACTGTCCTCACGGTCGACGACGAGGCCCTCCGAGCGAAACTTTGCGTCAACACCGCGCGGTCTGCGCCGACCTCGATCCACACGAGATGCCCTTCCACCCTGCGTCTCCATTCAGTGGAAACTCGAATCACACTCCGAAATCAACCAACCGCGTCCACACGGCAGATCCGGCAGGCGACGCATTGGCACCGACCAGCCACCTGCCCCGCAATCAACAAACTCGCGTCACCCCTCCAGCTTGCACGGTCGGTTTCCACCCGCCAATTCGCAAGTCATTCCGACCGGGACGACGCCGTGAATCAAATGTTCACATTCAAGCGCTGCCGATGTTTGCGACGATGGCCAGCCCCGTCCTGGCAGGCTGACCGGAAGTGGCCAGCGCAGGCCACCGACGGTCACTCGTCGACACCCATAATTGAAACCCGACGGCCCAGCATTCCGAACCTGCCAGCATCCCCACCCCATGCCCACCCCCACCCCAAACCCCACCCGCTGCCCCACCCCATCCATCGCCCGGCTACGCGAACTCGCCCGCCAACGCCTCCCCCGTCCCATCTTCGATTTCGCCGACGGCGGCGCCGAATCCGAATGGACGCTGTCCCGCAATGAATCCGCCTTCAACCACTACGCCCTCATCCCACAACCCTTGAACGGCGCAGCCACCCGAAACCAATCCGTCACCCTCTTCAACCACCACCTGTCACTCCCCGTACTCATCGGCCCAACCGGCCTCGCCGGCCTCTTCTGGCCCGACGGCGAAATCGCCTCCGCCCATGCCGCCCACGCGGCCGGCACCGCCTACTGCCTGAGCCACGGCTCTGTCTGCTCCCTCGAAAGACTCGCCCAACACGCCGCCACCTGGCCCGCCCCGAACACCAACCAAACAACCGACCCACCCCCACGCTGGATGCAGGTCTTCATCTACCGCGACCTCGCCTTCACCCACGAGCTGACCGAGCGCGCCGACGCAGCCGGCTACGATGCCCTGGTGCTCACCATCGACAATCAGTTGCTCGGCAATCGCGAGCGCGATGCGCGCAATGGCTTCACCATTCCGCCGCGCTACGACCTGCGCTTTGCGTGGTCAATGGCCACACGGCTGCCCTGGCTCTGGCAGATGCGTCACGCTTTGCCCGGGCTCACCTTCGGCAATTACGTGCGGCCGGGCTCAGCCGAATCGGTGGCCAGCCTGGCCGGGCGCATGGCCGGTCTGCTCGATCCCGGCATGAACTGGGATCACGTGCGCGATCTGCGTGCGCGCTGGCGCAAGCCGCTGTTGCTCAAGGGCGTGTTGTCACCTCAGGAGGCCTTGAAGGCGGCGCAGCTCGGCGTGGATGGCCTCATCGTGTCCAACCATGGCGGTCGGCAACTGGACGGGGCGATCAGCAGTCTGGAGGCATTGCCGGCCATTGTCGCGGCATTGGCGGACGAACATGCTGCGCTACCGATTCTGCTCGATGGTGGCGTGCGTCGCGGCGTTGATGTGGTCAAGGCGCTGGCCCTGGGTGCCACCGCCGTGCTGATCGGCCGGCCGCAACTCTGGGGGCTGGCCGCGGCCGGTGCCGATGGGGTGGCGCGGGTGCTGGAAATCTATCGCCAGGAAATCGATCGCACCATGGGCTTGTTGGGCGCCAGTGAGTTGAGCGATCTGAATCCGAGTATGCTCGTGTCGACGCGTTGATGGGCAACGCTCATGGCTCGGCCTGCTGAACATCGAGCTGGCTTATCCGACTATCACCCGCCGCTGACTCGGTTTTGACCATGGCGGCGGGTTCGAGCAGCACCACTTCGCAGGTCTGGGTGAGCGCAACCGGGCTGTGTTCAACGCCGCGCGGCACGACGATGAACTCGCCCTGCTCCACGATTTCTTCGCGATCGCGCAGGCGCATCAGCAGTCGTCCGCGATGGACCAGGAACAACTGGTCCTCGCGTTCATGGAAATGCCAGGCGAAGGCGCCCGTGAATCGGGCGAGCTGGATGTGCATGTCATTGACCCGGCCGGCGATGCGTGGCGACCAGGTGTCGGTGATGCCGTCAAAGGCCAGGTCCAGTCCCTTTTTGCCAAATGGTGAGAGGTGGCCATTCAGATCGGCCACATCGCGCAGGATGGCGGCGAGTTGCGCCTCGAGGCCTTGTTCGCGGGCGGGGTACTCCCCATCGAGCGCGGCTGTGCCGATGGTGAAGCCGGCGGCGCCGGCGGCATGGACGGCGCCGATGCGGTATCGATCGGCAATGGAGCCGGCCACGATCACCGGTTTGCCGGCCGCGTTGCACACGGCGGCGATGAGCCCGGGGGTGTCGGGCAGCGGCGAGCGGTAGGCGAGCAGGTCCAGCCCATGCACGCCGGGGTAAGCCGCCAGCTCGCGGGCACTCGCCACAATCTCTTCGAGACTGCCCTGCAGCACGCTGGGATGGCCGGTGATGCGACCCGGAAACGGAAAATACTTGAGGCCGCTGCCCTGCAGGATCGGCAGCACCACATCGACGCGGGTGCCACCCAGCAGGATATCGACTCCGATGTCCACGGCGGCCCTGGCTGAGGCTTCCTCGCTGCGCCGATCGAGCGAGACCACCTCCAGATACGAGGTGGCGCCCTTGGCCTTGATGGTTTGATTCAGGCCCTTGAGCTGTGCCACCGGCAGGCCGACATCCTTGAAGCCGATGTGGCGCACACCGAGCGAGAGCGCCGTCTCCAGATGTTGGGCGGCCTCGGGCACCGTGCGGTCGTTTCGGGTGAGCATGAAGATGAAGCGCAAGCCCATGGGGACTCCTCCTGGGTCAGGACCCGCCTCGCGATCGGCGCGCGAGGCCGGGTGTGATCAGTCGGCCATTCTGCGGTCAGTGCGCGGGGCGGACAAGCCTTGAATGTTTCCGGCGATGCGCGGTGGGCTTGAGCGGGCTTGCGTCGCGATCACGCGCCGGCAAGCGCGCGCACCGCCGCAACCACTGCCATGCCGATGAGCATCGCCACCACCACGCTGGCGCCGCGCATGGCCACGGCGAGCACCGCGACAACACCGGCGATTTGGGCTGGTTCGCCCGATGAGAGCGGGGGCACGGCCAGCGTGATCAACAAGGTGCCGGGCAGGTATCGGAAAAAGCGCTGGGCGAAGGGAGTCTGTGGAATCCAGCGGGCCGCCACCACGCCGGCCACGCGGGTAAACAGCGTGACCATGCCCAGCAGCAGGATGGTGGTCCAGGCCTGCCATTCACCGATCATGGTGTCTGGCCTTCAATCTGCGCGGCTCACAGATGATGATTTCCATCAGGTGTTTTCACGCCAGGCGCCCACGAGTGCACCGGCCACGCCGCCGACCAGCACGTAAGCACTGCCGGGTAACCAGTGCCAGGCGATCGCTGCACTCACCAATGCCACCGCCCAGGGCAGCAGACTGCGACGGCCCGCGAAGCTGGCACCGGCCACGCCGATGATCGCGGCCGTGACGGCAAAGTCCAGGCCGAAGGCCCTGGATTGCGCCAGGGGCATGGGCATCAGATACCCCATCGTCGTGGACAACACCCAGCCCGAATAAATGGTCGCGCCCGCGCCGAAGAAATAACCCAGGCCGATGCCGTGTTGACCGACCCGGCGCGTCGACAAGGCCCAGCTCATGTCGGTGAGCACGAACAGTCCGCTCCACCATTGCCAGCGCGGCACGTTGTTGAACCAGGGCGCGACCGAGGCGCCTTGCAGCAGGTATCGCGCATTGATGGCGAGCACGGCGAGCATCAGCGAAGGCAGTGACATGGCCGGCCCCCACTGTTCGAGTGCGACGAACTGGGCGGTGCCCGAATACAGCCAGACGCTCATCACCACGGTCTGGGCGAACGTGAGCAATGGCTGGGACAACAGGCCGAACACGAATCCCCAGGGCAGCACGCTCAGGCACAGGGGCAGCGCCTCGCGTGCACCGAGCAGCAGGTCGGCGCGGCGAAGGCGCGCGACGGTGGGCTTGAGGCCTGCGTCAGTGCTGCTCGGGCTCGCGTCGGCGCGCGAGCGGCGCGTATCGGTGCGCTGGGGGTTCGGGTCGATGCGGCTCAGGCGGCTACCCGATAACCAGCCGCCGCGCGCTGCGGCATCGTCATTTTTTCGACCTGTCCGTCCTTGATCACGCAGACGATACGTTGATTGTCCTGCAGCACGCGGATATCGGCCAGTGGATCGCCATCAACCAGGATGAGGTCGGCCAGATAACCGGTCTGCACCTGGCCCAGTTCGCCGCCCCGCTGCATCAACTCGCCGCCCCAGCGGGTGGCGGCGATGATGGCCTCCATGGGCGACATGCCGAGGTAACGCACAAAATGCTCGAGATCTCGCGCGTTGTTGCCCACCGGATTCCAGGCAAACCCATAGTCGCCACCGGGCAGCACGCGCACGCCGGCCTTGAGCAGATGTTTCATGTGCCGCGCGCCATAGTCGAGTGCGTCCTGCAAGCCGAGTGCCACCGCATCCGCGTGCGTGATGCCCCAGTCGGCGGCGTCATTCAGCGTGGCCACGGCAACGCCCAGGGCTGGCGCGACGAAGATGCGATCACGTTGATCGACCATCATGGCCAGGGCTTCATCGTCCGCGTAATTGGCGTGGTAGATGACCTGGGCGCCATGTTTGAGGCACCACTTGACGGACTGCGCCGACCGGGCATGGGCCGCGATGAGTTTGTCATGGGCCAGGCCCACCTCGCAAACGGCGGCGATTTCGGCCTCGGTCATGCAGGTGACATGGCCCTTGCTGTGCGGCACGAACTCGTCACCAGACGGATTGATCTTGAGGATATCGGCGCCTTCGCGCACCATCATGCGGGCTGTTTTGCGAAACTCGTCGGCGCCATCGCAGACGATCGCAAAACTGAGCCGGTCCATGTGATCCATTTTCACATCACCCAGCCCGGCGGTGGGTGTCATCTCGGGCGAGGCGGCAAGCATACGCGGCCCGCGAAACTGCCCCGAAGCAATGGCATTTCGAACCACGATGTCGGCGCGCTTGCGGGCCGACGCCGCGCAGAACAGGCTGGTGAAGCCGTAGTCGAGCAGCAACTGGGCGTTTTTGAGGGTGCCCAGCGCATGTTCCTCGGGCGGAATCTCGCCGACTTGTTCGATGCGCTCGAAATTCAGGAATGACGGATGGGCATGGGCCTCGACCAGGCCGGGCATGAGCGTGGCGCCCTGGGCATCGATGATGGTGTCGGCGCCATTGGCCGCCGCTGCGCCGCCGCCATTACGGCTGTCGCCGATACCGATGCCCGGGACAACACCCGCGCCCTGACTGGCCGTGCCATAACGGCTAGGTGTGCCCATGGCACTGGCGCTGCCGCCACCCACGGCATGCACGCCGTCGATTCGGTTGTCGCGCACCGACACATCGGCGCGAAACGGGTTGCGACCGGTGCCATCGAGCACCCGTGCGTTTTTGATCAGGATCGTTCCCATCGTCTCTCCAGGCTAGCCCGACCTCGCGCGGCCCACGGCCAATCATACGCTGGGCCTTGACTCATCGATCCCGGCCACGACGGCCTCAGGGAATCAGCAGATTCGAGCCGACACCTTGCCGGCTTTGCAGCCAGTCATGGGCGGCGGCGGCCTCGCGCAGCGGGAAGCGTCGTTCGATGTGCACCGACAGGGCGCCACTGCGCATCATGTCGAACAGGCGCGTGGCGCCCGTGTTCAGCTTGGCCGCGGTGTCGGTGTAATGGCCAAAGTTGGGGCGGGATATCGTGAGGGATCGGGCCGCCAGCGCGTCGATGTTCCACGAGCCGATGGCACCCGAGGCCTGGCCATAACTGATCAGGTGTCCGCAGGGGGCCAGCGCGTCGAGGGATCGTGCGAAGGTGTCGCGGCCCACGCCATCCACCACCAGATTCACGCCCTTTCCGGCGGTGAGGTCGGCAACGGCCTCGGCGAAATCGGTCTGTGAATAATCGATCACGGCATCACAGCCATTGGCGCGGGCAACGTCCTGCTTGGCCGCCGAGCCGACGGTGCCGATCACTCGGGCACCGATCGCATGGGCCCACTGGGTGAGCAACTGCCCCACGCCACCGGCCGCCGCATGGATCAGCACACTCTCACCGGCTTGCAGCCGATGCACCTCGTGGAGCAGGAAATGCGCGGTCAGGCCCTTGACCAGCGCCGCGGCCGCCACGTCATGGTCCACATCGTCGGGCAGACGCACGAGGCGCTCGGCTGGCAGATTGCGCACCTGCGCATACGCGCCGGCGGGCAAGGTGGCATAAGCCACCCGGTCGCCGGTTCGCAGATCGGAGACGCCCGCTCCCACCTCGGTGATCACGCCGGCGGCTTCAAGCCCGGGCACGCCGCCATCGGGGTCCACGAGGTCGAACTGGCCGGTGCGACAATACACATCGATGTAGTTCAGGCCGATCGCCGCATGGCGGATGCGGACCTGGCCGGGCGGTGGTGGCGGCACCACGATGGTGGCCGGGTGCAGGACCTCGGAGCCGCCATAGCCTTGCAGCGTGATCGCGTCGACCGCGATTTCGCCCGCGTTGGCTGCTGAGGCGATTCTGGCGGGAGAGGCGGTTCTCGCGGGAGAGTCGGTTCTAACAGGAGAGGCGGCTCGCACGGGCGAGTCTGTTCGCACGGGCGAGCGCACCTCGGACACCCGCCCACCCGCGAGCAAGCCACGAATCGCCTCGAACCCCGCCACATACACCCCCTCCCCCACCATCTGCGCCAGCTCGCCCTCACGCCCGGGTGGGGTGCGAAAACTCGAGATCCATTCCCAATAGGTGGCATTGCCGTCGGTGACGGGCAGCAGGCGGATATGGGCGACATAACCGAGCAAGGGTATCGGCGACTCAACAATGCAGTAACTGAGCGTGCGCTCGCGATCGGACAAGGCCAGCAGTTGTTCGCGCAGGTGTTCGCCGCTCGCCAGATGAAAGCTGCGCACCGCGCCGATCATGTCGGTGGCGCGGCCATCCTCCAGTTCGCTGTCGGCCACGGCCGGGTGCCAGCGGTCATGGCCATTGAAGTCACGCAGCACTGCCCAGACCGCATCCACGGGCGCCTCGATGATCGTGCTCTTGCGAATCCTGACCATCAGCGTGAACAGCCCGGTACGTCAGGCAAAGCGGCGCTTGAGCGCGTCGAAGCCGGCCTGGAACACATCGCGGCCGATGTTGGTGACCAGTGTGTTTTGATCGGCAGCCGCGCAGTTGAATTCGGCACTCCATTCGGCGAAGGTGCGATCGCCGTCTGTCACCGGATGCAGGCGCAAGGTGGCGACATAGTCGCTCAGCGGCATCGGACTATCGAGAATGCTGTAGGTGCAACTGTAGTCGTAGTCGGACAAGGCCAGCAGCTGCTCGCGGATCATGCCGCCCGCCACCAGGCGGAAATACCTGACGCAGCCCACCTGATCGGCGGGTTGGTTTTGCTCGATACGACTCTCGGCAATGGCCGGATGCCAATGCGGCAGCCCATTGAAGTCGCGCACCACGGCCCAGACCTTGACGGCCGGTGCCGGAATTACACTGGAGGTGAAGACCATCGCCATCGCTCAGGCACCCCACGCAGTCATGAATTTGAATCGCCAGGCCATTGGTCGGGTCAGGTGTCGGATGATGAATCGTCGCCACCCGGTTTGCCGCTATCGGCGACCCGGCGCGCACTCGACTTGCTCAGCGAGTCGATATCACGGGCATTGCGGAACACATCATTCAGATTACCGAGCTTGCCGCCATCCATGCCGATGTCTTTCATGAGGCTGTCGATCATCGGCGCCTGAACCCGGTAGCGCAGCGCGGAATTGATGACGTCGTCGGTCACGTTGCCGCTACCACTGCCCGAGGGGCCGTTGAGGCCTTCGACATGCAGGATATTAATGCCATCGATCTTCTCCATCGGCTTGACGCTCTCGCGCACGATGCCCTCGAGCTTGTCGAGCAGCTTGCGCCGCAACAGCGACTGACGCGCCGGATCGGTGAGCACGTTTTCGGCTTCATTCATGCCGCGTGTGCCTTCGGCATCGATCGCATAACGGATCTTGGCGACTTCGGCCAGCAGGCGTTCGGTATCGGCCTTGGCATGGGCCTCGACGCGGCGCATCTCGGCGATGCTGCCCGCGGCGTCTTTCTCGGCCTGCGCACGGGCGGTGATCTTTAAGCCCTCGCGTTCAACTTCCTGTGAGGCCGCGATCAGATCGATGAGCTTGCGTCGCTCGGCGATCTCGCGCTCACGGGCGGTGAAGGCCTTCTCCTCGGCTTCAATGGCCTTGGCGCGCTCAGCCTCGGCGGCCGCGGCCGCCGCCGAGCGTTCACGCGATTTCTCGGACAGCGCAATGGCCTTGCTCATTTCCGCGAGCTCGAGCAGCTTCTGGCGTTCGATGGTCAGGCGCTGGACTTCCTGCTCCAGCTCGATGCGGGCCTGTTGCAGGGCGCGGTCGGTGTCGATGCGCTCCTGTTCGATGTCGCGATTGGCGGCAATCTCGGCCGCCTCGAAGGCCCGGCGTTTGCCGATCTCCAGCTCCTGCAATTCCCGCTCGCGAGCGATGCGTGCCTGGTCGAGCGCTCTGTCCTGGGCGATCCGGCTGCGCTCGATATCCAGATTGGCGGCGATCTCGGCCTGGCGGGCTGAGGCCTTGGCGGCGGTCACATCCATCGCTTTTCTGGCCAGCGCCACTTCCCGCTCGCGTTCGGCCAGTTCACTGGCCTGCTTGCGTTCGATCTCCAGCTGTTCCTGTTGCTGGGCGCGACCGATGCGTTCCTTTTCCAGGGCCAGTTCCATGGCGATGCGTTCGGTCTCGATCTGCTGCTGGCTGCGCACCTCGGCCTCGTCGATGGACCGGCGCCGTTCGATCTCGCGTCGCTGGGTGTCCTCCTCGTTGGCGATGCGGGTTTCGGCCAGCACCCGGTCATAGGCGATGCGGGTCTTTTCAACCTGCTCACGGGCAGATATCTGCGCCTGCTCGGCCTCCTGCTCGCGCAGGGCGCGCTCGCGGGCCAGCTCCGATTGCTGAATCGCGCGTCTGACCTGCACCTCACGCTCCTGCTCCATGCGCGCGTATTCACTCTCGCGCTCGATCTGCAGCATCTGCCGCTCGGCTTCGAGGTTTCGATTGCGGATCTCGACCAGCGTGTGTTGTTCCACATCATTGCGCTGGCGACGCCGCGACTCGATGGTTTCGGTGAGCAGGGTGAGGCCCTCGGCATCAAACACATTGGTGGGATCGAAGTATTCGGTGGCGGTCTGGTCGAGCTCCGACAAGGCCACCGCTTCGAGCTCCAGGCCGTTACGGGCCAGATCATGGCCGACCAGCTCGCCAACCCGCTGGATATACACAATGCGCTGCTCATGCAGCTCTTCCAGGGTCATGGTCGAGGCCACCGAGCGCAGGGCGCTGATGAAACGGGCCTCGAGCAGTTCGCGCACACCATCTTCACGCATCGCGCGCCGGCCCAGGGTCTGGGCGGCCAGCGCCACCGAGGCTTCGGTCGGACTCACCCGCACGAAGAACTCGGCGCCTACATCCACGCGCATTCGGTTGCGCGTGATCAAGGCCTGATCATTCTCGCGCCGCACATCGATGCGCATCGAATTCATGTTGACTGGCGTGACCTCGTGCAGCACCGGCACCACGAAGGCGCCGCTGTCGATGGCCACGCACTGGCCCAGAAAGCCGGTGCGCACAAAGGCCGTTTCTTTGGTCGGCCGTCGGTACAGCCATCGCAACAGGTAGACCGCTACCGCGATCACGATCACCGCGATGATCAACCACAGGATCACGCTACCCACTACCGCTGCCGTCATGTTCATGTCTCCTAACGTTGGGCCGGCCGACGCCGGCTCAAAAAACGATGCGCTTGAACGCCTTGGTTTGTTCGGTCAGGGCCACTTCGGTGGGCAGACGCTCCATCGACGAGGCTCCATAAAAGCCGTGGCAGTTCTCGGTGTTGCGCAGCACATACTGCGCATCTTCGGGTTGAGAGACCGGGCCGCCGTGCACCAGGATGATGGCCTTCGGATTCACCCGAAGCGCGGCCATCGCCCATCGGTCGACCAGGGCCGGACACTGTTCGAGGGCGAGCGCGGTATCGGCGCCGATCGATCCGCCCGTGGTCAAGCCCATATGGCAGACGATGATATCGGCGCCGGCCCTGGCCATGGCGGCTGCCTCGTCTTCATTGAACACATACGGCGTGGTCAGCAGGTTCTTCTGATGGGCCAGCGCGATCATGTCCACTTCGAGACCGTAGGACATGCCGGTTTCTTCGAGATTGGCGCGGAAATTCCCGTCGATGAGCCCAACCGTGGGGAAATTCTGCACGCCCGAAAAACCGATCGCCTTGAGTTCATCGAGGAAGCGGTCAAAGATGCAGAACGGATCCGTGCCATTCACGCCGGCCAGCACCGGCGTCTGGCGCGTGATGGTGAGCACCTCGCTGGCCATCTGCATCACGATCTCATTGGCATTGCCATAGGCCATGAGGCCCGATAGCGAGCCCCGGCCGGCCATGCGGTAGCGGCCCGAGTTGTAGATCACGATGAGGTCGATGCCGCCGGCTTCTTCGCACTTGGCGGACAGGCCGGTGCCCGCCCCACCCCCGATGATCGGTTGCTTGTTGGCGATCATGCGGTGAAACTTGTCGAGCAGGGCTTGACGCTCGAATCGGGCCATTCAGGCTCTCCTTGACAGATTGGCGGGTGAATAGATCTGCGCCAGGTTATCGATCACGGCGTCGACGAACGCCGGCTCGTTGATGTTGGCCGGCACGCGCACCAGCGCCCGATTGGGGGCCGCCTGGAAACCGGTTTGAATCGCCTCGATCAGCGCACCGGTCGCCACGGGGTCGTGGAACGCCTGGCCGGGTGCGTCGAGCGCCGACACCCCGCCTTCGGGCAACAGGAAGCGCACCGGTCCGGCCATCTGATTGAGCCGCTGCGCGATCCATTGCCCCAGCGACCGGTTTTCGGCCTCGGTGGTGCGCATGAGCGTGACATTCGGATTATGCAGATACAGATTGCGTGAGCGGAATCGCTCGGGCACGGTGTCGCGGGCACCGAAGTTCACCATGTCGAGGGCGCCAATCGAACCCACATACGGGATTCGCGTGCGGATGATCGCCCCCATGCGGTCGTCATCGGCGGCGAACACGCCGCCCATGAGTCGATCGGCCAGTTCCGTGGTGGTCAGATCGAGCACGGCGGCCAGCGCATGGGAGTCCGCCAGCTTTTCCATGGCGCGTCCACCCGTGCCCGTGGCATGGAAGACCAGGCAATCCATGAAGGGCTCCAGCCGTTTGCTCACGGCCTGCACGCAGGGCGTGGTGACGCCGAACATGGTGATGCCCACGGTCGGCCGGGCGGCCGCGCGACTGGCCTCGCGTTGTTGTCGGCTGGGCAGCGCGCGGATCATGCCGGCCAGGGCTGCCGCGCCGTTTCGCAAAATGTCGCGCGACACGGGGTTCAGGCCCTGCACGTCGGTGACCGAATGCATGATGGTGATGTCCGCGGGGCCCACATAAGGCGCCATGTCGCCGGAGGCCACCGTGGAGATGATGAGCTTGGGCAGGCCCACGGGCAGTGCACGCATGGCCGGTGCAACCAGCGCCGTGCCGCCCGAGCCGCCGGCGCTGATCACGCCACCGATATCCCGTTGCCTGGCCAGCCAGATCGCAAAGGCCTCGGTCATCGCGGCCACGGCACTGCCCCGGTCGCCCGTGAACACACCCGCACTGCCGCGTGGATGACAACTGGCCACTTCGGCGGGCGCCACATCGGCGCGCGAGCGGGTCTGTCCGGTGGACAAATCGACGGTGCGCGTGGTGATGCCCTGCTCACGCAACTGATCACGAATGAACCCGAGTTCGACGGCCTTGGTATCGAAGGTGCCCACGACGAGCGCCGTGCGACCCATCTGCTCGGCGACCGACAGCCGGGGCAACCGCGCCGGCCTGGCGGCCGCCTCGCCCGCCCCACCCGCCCCACCCGCCCCTCCCGCCCCTCCCGCATCAGCCGGTGATGGCACCAGGCCAGCCACCGTTGGCCGCGTCGCCTGCTCCACCGCCCGCTCGGGCACCGCTCGCAACATCGGCTGGATGACGCCTGCCCCGCCGGCATCGGCCACGTTCCCCCATCGGTTGGGGGTGCGCGCGAGCAAGGGGCGCAGCGAGTTGTCCGCCGTCTCACGACCGGCACCGGCCGTGGCGGTGTTCATCACAAACACCGCGGGCTCGCGGATCGGCGCAGCCGGAGTTGCCACCGCCGGCTGCGCCGCCAGCGCGTCATCCTGACGGCCCATGCCGAGCAACTGCTGTTGCAAGGCCCGGTCGGCCGCCAACTCGGCCGAATCCATCACCCGATGGATCCGCCCGTTGACCATGATGGCCACCCGTTCGGCCACCGCGCAGGCCACGCCGATGTTCTGCTCGATGAGCAACACCGCGAATTCCCGGTCACGCGCGATATCGCGCAACATGCCCTCGACCTGCTGGACGATGACGGGTGCGAGCCCCTCGGTCGGCTCGTCCATGATCAGCAGCTGCGGATTGCCCAGCAGCGCGCGGGCGATGGCCAGCATCTGCTGCTCGCCACCCGAGAGCTGCGAGCCGCCATTGCCCCGTCGCTCGGCCAGCCGGCCAAAGGTGTCATAAATGCGTTCGACGGTCCACGAGGCCTCTTCGCTGCGCCTGGCCACCAGGCGAAGATGCTCGTCAACGGTGAGGCTGGGCCAGATGCGCCGGCCCTGCGGCACGAAGCCGATGCCCATGTTGGCAATGACATGGGGCGGCACGATGGCGGATCTCGCGATCGCGATAACGGATCGAACCGCTGCGCGTGCTGACCAGCCCCATGATTGCGTTGCACAGCGTAGTCTTGCCCATGCCGTTGCGCCCGACCACCGACAACACGCCATGCGGCAGTTCGAGCTTCACACCCTGAAGGGCATGCGACTCGCCGTAGTACACCTGCAGATCACGAATCAGCAAGGTGTGTGGATCGGCGCGCGGCGACGGTTCGGCCATGGCTCAGTGCCCCAGGTAGATCTGCTGCACCTGGGGATCGTTCTCGATCTCGTCGGGCGTGCCTTCCTTGAAGATGCGCCCGTTGTGCATCATGGTCACGCGCTCGACCACCCGCAGGGCCACATCCAGATCATGTTCGATGATGATATAGCCGATGTGCGAGGGCAGCGCGGTCAGGATCTCCACCAGCTCGCGCCGCTCGGTGGGCGAAAGACCAGCCGCCGGCTCGTCGAACAGCACCAGGCGTGGCGCGCCGGCCAGCGCCATGCCGATTTCGAGCTGGCGCTGCTGGCCGTGACTGAGCTCGGCGACCCGGGTGTCGCGCACATGGCTCAGATGCACGGATCAACCAGTTGATTCGCCGACAAGGTGGTGCTGTCGGATCGGCCGGGACGCAGCAGGGAATACCGCCCGCGGGTCACGCCGCGGCAGGCGAGGTAGATGTTGTCCAGCACGCTGAGCCCGTTGAACAGCAGCGAGATCTGATAGGTGCGGCGCAGGCCGCGCCGGATCCGCTCGTGCGGCGCAGAGTCGGTGATGTCTTCGCCGAAAAACTGGATGCGTCCTGCGGTTGGCGGAAAGTCGCCGGTGATCGCATTGAACAAGGTGGTCTTGCCGGCCCCGTTGGAGCCGAGCACGGCGCGCCGCTCGCCGGCGCGAACCGACAGGCTCACGTCGTCGAGCGCCACCAGCGCGCCGAACTGGCGACTGACGGCATCGAGTTGCAGCGCATAACTACCCGCGCTGCCCAGTCTCGATGCGATCGAATCAGTCGCCATGGCCGCCGACTGCCCAAGCCAGGGCGATTATTTGCATTCCGGGTTGTCGCGGCTGACCGGTCCCAGGGCGAGGAAGGCCTGTTCGTCCATCCCCAGCGTCTGGTTCACGTTCGGGATCACCTTGACCACCTTGTTGACCAGATTGCCATCCGGACCTTCGACCACTTCGGTGATGAAGTTGTCACCGATCGCCTGACGGTTCTTGTCGAGCTTGATCTTGCCGGTGGGGGTGTCGAGTTCCAGTGCCGACAGCGCATCGCGGTATTTCGCCTGGCCATCGGACAGATCACCCTTGACCTGATCGAGCGCCTTGAGCGCGGCCTTGGTGTTGACGTAGTAGCCATGCGCGAACAGCGAAGGCGAGGGGAAGCCCTTCGGATATTCGGCCTGGTAGGCAGCGACGAACTTCTTCCAGCGCGGATCGTCCCAGGTATCGGCGATCGGCCCGGCAGACGGTGTGCCGACCACGAACTTGCGGGTGCGGCCCTTGGAACTGAGCACGGTCTGATCGACCGTGATCGAGCCGCCGACCAGCGGCAGCGTGCCGCCCGCCTGCTCATACTGGGTCAGGAAGTTGACCGCGTCGGCGCCGCCGAGCGCCACGTAGATCGCGTCGACATCATCGGGCAGGCCGGCGATGACCGAGGAGAAATCCTTGTTGCCGATGGGCACCCAGAATTTGGCGCTGACCTTTCCGCCCAGCTTGCAATACGGCCATGAAGCCGAGCACCTGCGTATAGGGGAAAGAGTAGTCCTCGGCCAGCACCGCGACTTTCTTGTAGCCCTTCTCGTTGTAGACATACTCGGGCAGGCCCGCCATCCACTGCGCGCCATCGATGTTGAAGCGGAAGAAATTGGGCGCAGGGTCGCGAAGCGTGGTGTCCTGGGCGCCCGAGATGCCGTTGACGAAGGTGACCTCGGGTTTGGTCTTGGAATAGTCCTTGACCGCGAGACCTTCGCGACCGGATAGCGGGCCGATCAGGATCTCCACGCCGTCCTGTTCCACGAGCTTGCGCGCGGCGCGCACGGCGCTGTCGGGCGAGGCGTCGGACGAGCCGGTGATCAGCTCGATCTTCTTGCCCGCCACCTGTGCCGTTGTATTCCTTCAGGGCCAGTTTGAGCGCCGCGCATGCCGTCCTCGCCGAGCACGGTGAACGGGCCCTCGAGCGTGGCCAGACCACCGATCTTGATCGTGTCGGCCGCCCGTGATTCACCCGGCACGGTAACGCCGGCGCCCAGTGCCGTTACCATCGCGGCGCCAAGCAGGGTTCTTTTGCTGATGCTTGTCATGATGACTCCTCCATTAGTTGGATTGAGAACTTAACCGCCCGGGCGACGCCAACGGTCGATCGAATCCGATAATCCGCCCGGCTCAGCGTCGGTTTGAACCGGCCCCACAGCCCGAGCAGACCGTCGGGCGAGAAAAAGCACGATGAGCAGAAAGACCAGACCGATCACCGTGTTGAAGCGCTCGCGGTCGATCAGGTCGATCGCGAAGGTCTCCATCAGCACGAACAAGACCGCGCCGAGGAACGGGCCGATCGGATGCGACAGACCGCCGACCACGGCGATGATCAGAATGTCGATGGCGACATCCACGCCGACCGTGCCCGGCGAGATGCGACCGTTGAACCAGACGACAAGACGCCGGCCGTGCCGGCGATGACGCCGGCAAGGCATAGGCGGCGACGCGGTGCGCAGTCACGTGGTAACCGAGCGCGCGCATCCGGCGTGGATTGTCGCGCATCGCCTGCAGGGTCAGGCCGAATGGCGAACGAGCGCATACAGCACCGACCATAACAGCCGGCGGCCACCGCCAGACACAGGTAGTAGAAGGGCATCGGATCGCGCCAGTCGATGCCGAAGACAGTGGGCGCGAGGATGCCGGTGAAGCCGGAGAAGCCGTTAAAGATGGCGTAGTTCTGGTGCGCAAAATAGAAGAAGGCGACCGCGATCGCCAGCGTGATCATGATCGTGTAGATGCCTTCGGTGCGCACCGAGATCGCGCCGATCAGGGTCGCGGCGAGGGTACCGACCAGCAATCGCCAGTGGCGTGGCGATCCACCACGGCCAGCCGAGCCGATATCGGCATTGTTCGCGCCGAAAATCGCGAACATGTAGCCGGCCACCCCGGCCACCGTGATCTGCGCCAGGGTGACCATCCCGCCATAGCCGGCCAGCCACATCAGCGACAAGGCGATGGTGCCCAGAATCAGCGAGTAGGCACCGATCTGCAGGGTGAAAAACGGCGACACGATCCACGGATAGATAATCAGCAAAACCGCAAGCACCCAGGAGACCGGATGCACGCGGGCCAGCCAGCCATCCAGGCGACCGGCCCCGGCACTCGGCGCGTGCGGCTGTGGCACAGCGCTCATCGCCGCCGGCCCATGATGCCCTGCGGTCGCAGGGCGAGGGTCACCACCATGATCACGAAGGTGAGCACCACGCCATAGGTCGGGAAATAGGCCAGGCCGATCTTCTCGGCCACGCCGATCAGCAAGGCACCGATCGCCGCCCCGGTGATCGAGCCCATGCCGCCGACGATCACCACCACCAGCGACGCCAGCAGATAGCGGACGTCCTCGCCGGGGGCGATCGACAAGGCGGTGCCGCCGACCACGCCGGCCAGACCCGCCAGTCCGGCACCGATGGCGAACACCATGGCGAACAGCCGCTGCACATTGACGCCGGAGGCTGCCAGCATGTCGCGATCATCGACGCCGGCGCGGATCATCATGCCGACCCGGGTGCGATTCAGAAACAGCCAGATCGCCACGCCGATCACGATGGCCATTACCAGCACCGCGATCCGGTAAGTCGGATACGTCATGTAGACCGCAGTGCCGTTGGACCGCAGGCCGGTCACGATGGGCAACTGGGTCGCGCCGAACAGCCATTCGGGTGGCTGGAACTGATAGGTGGTGCCGGTCCAGACGGCCAGCATGAGATCGGCCAGCACGATCGAGATGCCGATGGTCACGAGGGTCTGGCGCAGATCGTCGCCCTCCATGCGCCGGAACACCACCGTCTGCAACAACACGCCAACCAGCGCCATCGACAGACAACCGGCTGCCACGGCCGCATACCAGGAACCCGTGGCTTCGCCAACCTCGTAACCAATGTAGGCGCCCAGCAGATACAGCGAGCCGTGCGCCAGATTGACATTACGCATCAGGCCGAACACCAGGGTGAAGCCGCTGGCCACGAGGAAATACAGCCCGCCCAGCGTGATGCCGTTGAACACCGCATTGACGAACAACTTCTTGGTGCCGATCAGGTCGGTGAGCCAGGCCGGCCAGGGCGCGAAGATCATCCAGAGCAGCCAGGCCGCCAGCAACAGCCCGATCAGATTGCGTAGCGGATGTTTCAACGAAGCGTCCCGCCCGGGCAGAGAACCATATCAGGCGGCCACCCGGTAACGCGCCGCATCCGAAGGCGGACGCCGGTGGAATTGTCCGTCCTTCATGACCGACAGGATGCGACGGCGATCCTGCAGGACACGCACATCGCTGGCCGGATCGCCGTCGACCAGAATCATGTCGGCCAGATAGCCGGGTTTCAACTGACCCAGTTCATCGGGCATGCCCATGATCTGGCCGCCCAGACGGGTGGCCGAGACAATGGCTTCCATCGGCGTAAAACCCAGCATTTCGACGAAATACTGCAGATCCTTCGCATTGGTGCCGTGGGGTGTCCAGGCAAAGCCGTAATCACCACCGGGCAGGATGCGGATACCCGCCGCTTTCATCTTGCGCATGGATTCGATGGCGGCGTCGAGTTCACGCGGATACCCCATGGCCGCTGCCGCCTCGGGCGACAGGCCGAACTCGCCGGCGTGATAGCTGGTGTTGATCAGCCAGGCCAGGCCGGGCGCCACGAAGAACTCATCGCGCCGCGCCGCCAGCCGGTCGATGGTTTGATCGCTGGCAAACGAGGCGTGATAGATGATCTCGATGCCGTAATCCAGGCAATACCGGACCGACTGATCGGAGCGCGCATGGGCGCACACGCGCCGGCCTCGCACCTTGGCCTCGCGCACGGCCATGGCGATCTCGTCTTCGGCCATCGGTGTTTCTTCGGCGCCCACGCCGGCCATCGCCTCACCCGACAGATTCAGCTTGATCAGGTCGACGCCGAACTTGATGAACCGGCGCACCGCGGCGCGCATCTCCTCCGGCCCGGACACCACGCAACCGAAATTCATTTCGGGGAACATCAGGTGGGGCGGCGAGGTGTCGCCGAGTGCGCCCATGGTGGCAATTTCGGGGCCATTGGCCAGATAGCGTGGACCCGGCAACTGGCCGGCATTGATCGCGTTGCGAATCACCACATCCAGGCGCTCCTTGGCGGCTGCCGCGCCCACGCACATGGTGTAGCCCATGTCGATGAGGGTGGCCGCCGTGCGCGCCGTCAACAAGGTGTGCTCTTCGGTGGGCATCATCATGATGCCCTCCAGCGTGGCCGCGTTGTTCCAGCTGAAGTGGCAATGCGCATCACAGAGGCCTGGCATCAGGGTGGCCCCGTTGCCATCGATCACCTCATGGTCGGCACCGGAACCGGGAAAGCGGTTGGCGCCCTTGGCCACCTCCTTGATGCGACGGCCCTCGACCATGACCTCGCCCGAGAAGGGATAGTCGCCGCTGCCATCGAGAATGCGCACGTTCCGATAGAGCGTCCGTGGCGCAGTGTTAACCGGCATCACAACTCCAATGTGTCTCCGGCCCGAAACATATCAGTAACGGGGACGCAAGTGTTGAGCCGCCCTGCCAGGCAGATTGCTGCAGCGCATCGAGCGCCCTCGCCCACGTTGGCGCGGCGCTGTCGGCAACAATGACACCTGGCGTCCTGACTGAGTACGGCATGGGCCATCGAACCGGGCAGCGATTGCTCACCGACCCACCGACGTCAGAAACGTGCGCAGCGCATTGGCGCACTCAGTGGGCTTTTCGATGGGCGCCCAGTGGCCGCATTGCTCGAGCACTTGCAAACGACCCTTGCCACATTTTTCGGCAATTTCCTGGCCCATCGAGACCGGCGTGACGGCATCGTCCCGACCCGTGACCACCAGAACCGGACAACGCAGGCGCGTGGGATCGGCCGCCGTGGCACCGGCCAGCGCCAGGCAATTGGCCGCATATCCGTCACGCCGCTGACGCATGATCGATTCACGCACGAAGGCCAGCGCGGCCGGATTGTCGCGCCGGGTCGCCGCACTGAGCGCCGACTCGATGAGGGCATCAGCACAGGCACTGAGCCCGTCACGGCGCACCTGCTCGGCCCGCGAGCGCAGCGCCGCCCGGCTCGCCTGCGCGGGCTCGGTGAGTGCACCAAACAGGGTCAGCGACAGGGCGCGAGTGGGCAGCCGCGCAGCCAGATGCTGGCACAACAAGGTGCCGAAGGAATGGCCGACCAGATGAAACGTATCGACCCGCGCCATCTCGAGCACGTTGATGAGCGCGCTCAGAATATCGTCCACACCAAACTGCATCGCCGACAATTCGGAGCGGCCCGCGCCCGGTAGATCAGGACGGATGCTGCGGTAGCCGCCCAGCACCGGCATCAGCGGCGTGAAGGTGTTGGAGCTGCCACCCAGACCGTGCAGCATCAGCACCGGCACGCCCTCACCGTGAATTTCGACGACCAGACCGGTCGACCGCAGATCACTCATGGCAAACGCTCATTCCTTGAACTCGATGAGCACTTCGCGATAGGTGACGCTGCCGATGTTCCTGGCCTTGTGCGTGAGCGGAAACTTCATCCCCTGGTGGATGTCGGACAGGATTTCGAGCTCGTTGCCATTGTGCCGGATGTTGAACACCGCGCCGGTGGGCACCTGGAAAACGCCCAGCGGGTTGCCATGCTCATCGTGAATGTCGAGCGGGCCGCCCTGAATCGCATACCAGATGTAGGAGAGGTCGTGCCGGTGCATGACGGTTTCTTCACCGGGTTTCAGTTCGAAATTCCAGACCCGCACCTTGTCGTTCTCGAACACGACCCTGCTGCCCACTTCCGCACCAATCTGTGCGACTTGCGCCATGGTCTCCCCCGTTGGATGTTGATCGATGACCGCCTCGAGCCGCGCCTTGGGCATGGACTCAGCGGTCAGGGGGCATGACCTTATCGGAAATTTCCGGGCTTGACTAGCGCACGGCAAACGGCGCCTGGTAGGGCCGGCCGAACGCCACCCCGGCGATCACCGCGGTGGTCGGCCGGACCTGCACCTTACCCGGCAGCTTGTTGTTACGGGTGTCGACCCACTCCACCGGCCCTTCAACGAGCTCGGCCACGGTGGCGTCGGCCGGAGCACCCACCTCAAGCGTGCCCATGCCCGGCAGGCGATCGATGACCTTGGCCGGATTGATCGTGGCCATCGCCACCACCTCGTCGAGCGAAAAGCCCAGGCTGACGAACTTGCCCATCACATTGGTGAGATACGGCTCGCCCGGCGAATTGCCTGAGAACACATGAATATCGGATGAGATGGTGTCGGGCGGGCAACCCTGATCGATGGCGGCGCGGGCCACCGTGAAGTCGAAGCTGCCTCCGCCATGGCCCACATCGAAGATCACCCCGCGCTTTTTCGCCTCCAGCGCCGCCGGCAACAACCGGCCGTCCTGCACGATATTGGTGAAACGGCCGGCAAGATTCGGCGCACCCGAGTAGCAGTGCGTGAGCACATCACCAGGGCGCAAGGCATTGAGTACATCACTCATCATGTCCGGCGTCTGCACGCCACCGATATGGCACATCACCCTGGCTTTCGTGCCCGATAGCTCGCAGGCACGGATCGCCCGCTTCAGGGGCTCCATCCCATGGCCGGCGACCACGTTCTCCGACATTCTGACCTTCACGCCCAGTACGATATCGGCGTTTTCCGCGATGACTCTGGCCGCACTCTCGGGGCGTGCGAAATCGATGTTGAACAATTCGGGCACCGGAAAACCACTCAGACCGTGATTGGCCACGTGCACGAATGCATAGAGCCGGGTGCGAGTCTGCGCCACGATATGACGGCGGAAGATTGCAAAGGTATTGCTGCCTGCGTCGCCCGCCGACACCGCCGTCGTCGTTCCCTGGAAAGGGATCAACTCGTCGGCAGGGATGCCGATTGCCGACCCGTAGGGAAATACATGCGCATGCAGATCGATGAGCCCGGGCAGCACCAGTTTGCCGCGCGCATCGAGCACCCGCTCCGCGCGTTCGGCGGGGATCTGGGCGTCCAGTGCCGCTATCCTGCCGAATCGCATCCCGATGTCGCGCCTGGCCCGCAGCTTCTGGCTCGGATCGAGCACCTCACCGCCCTTGATGAGCAGATCGAACTTGTCATTGGCACCCATTGCCGCGTGTGCCGCCCGCGGCGCGAGGGTGGACGATGTGATGGCGGTCGCAGCGAGGCCCGCCAGGGTGCGGCGCCGAGTGGTTGAGGGCATGGGGTGTCTCCTATTGTGCGTTGTCCTTGCCGTGCATCGAGTCGTCGCTCGACGGCTCGATTGTGAGCCGGAATCGAGCGATTGGCCAGAGTCCAATCGCTCGCTGCCCGCCGTCGGTTCTCAGGCCAGCGAATAGTCAAGGCCCGAATAGTTCTGCACCTCAGGAGCGCCGTTGACAATCTCGTCGCGCAGTTCGCCCATGGTGCCTGTCTGAGTGCCCGTACTGATCACCACGTAGCCGGTCGGTGACGCCATCGTGTCGATCAATCGAATACCCTGCCCGGCGACGATGCCTGCCCAGGTGGTGTCCGAGTGGTCGAAGTGTGCCGCTCGCCGCAATGGATCGACCAGTGAGGCCGAGGTGACACTCAGAGTATCGTAGGTCACGCGGCCGCATTGCCCGAAATAGAAGCCCTGCGAACCGGTTCTGGTGGTCGCGCAGTTGCTGAGAATGTATTCGCAGCCAACGTCCGCGGCCGACACCGGGCGGGTGCCTTGCAGATTGAAGCCATCCAGCGGGACGTCGCTCACGCGCACATCAGACAGCGTGACCGTGCCGCCCACCACCGGAGTTGCCTGGTAGCACGAGACACCCCGGCTGCCCGCCATGGTCACTTCAACGTCGGACACTTCCACACTCTGCACGCTGTGAATCTCAATGCCGTAGGTGTTGCCGTTCTGCGGCAGGTTACCCTGGGTGGACCGTTCGCCATGGTAGGCACCACCCTTATGCACACTTCCATTCAGGAAGCGAACACCTGAAGACACCCTCGTGGAGTAAGACGCGTCATACGCACAAATCAGTCCGCTGACCGCTGACGAATCCACCGCGAACCGCTGGACGGTGACATTGGATTGCCCGATGACGGCGATGCCCCGTGCGCAGGAGTCCTCGACGACAATGTTGGTTGCCAGCCCACCCGTGTACGCCGGGCCGTTGACGTAATTGACGAAGGCCACACCGTCATCACCGGTGTCGGTGGTCAGGATGGAATCGGCCCGCCCGTCCTGGCAATTGGCAAAGTGCACGCCATCCGCCATCGTATGGCTGACCTCGGCGTGCGTCACCGAGGGATTCACACAGTGGTGGAACAGCAGACCGGCGCCAGCCGAACCATCGATGCGCACCTGGGTGAGGCTGGTGTTGGACGATGCAATGAACAGAATGCATTCCATGCTGTTGCCGCGCACGGTAGGGCGGGTCACGAAGTCGGTATAGAGGCTGTAGAAGCGCGCGCCATGCCCGCCGTTGAATACCAGGCCACGGGTGGTGTTGCGCGTAAAGCGGATGCGTGCCTGGGCATCCATCGTCACCTCGCCGCCAAAATTCTCGATGACCACGCCGTCCTGGTTGGCGAAGGGCTTGTTATCGATGTAGCAATCTCCCGCCGGAAAATACAGGTGCCGCACCTTGTTATCCATCGCCTTCTTCAGCGCCTTCGCGTTGGCGAGGGCCCGATCGGGACGGTTGAGCACCAGCCCCAGCTTCGTGACTGACTCACTCTTGGCGGCCCATGCACGGGGGCTTGCTGCGACCAACATGCCAAGCGCAAGGCCGGCGACGGCCTTGCGACGGGACGCAACTATTGAAAGCGTTCGATGATTCATTTTGTCACTCCTGCCATACCGGTATTTCCGGCATGGGCATCGGGAAGGGGGAAGGAAAGGATTGTTCGCTGCGGCGTCTATGCGCCGACAGGGTGCTTGCGAGTCTAGCGGGTTGCGCGGTTCTGAGCGGACACGGAAGCTGTTGATGTTGTGCCACGTCGACAGGCACCCTGAGGTCTGCCCGGGATTTGCTGGATCAGCCCGGCAAGGATCCGCTGACGCCCACCCATCGGTCCAGGCTGGGTTGTTATCGGGCTCGCGTGCGACCGTTCCTGTGCCACAATCGGCCGGTAAGACCACAAGGCCTCAGGGCCAAAAACCAATTCGGAGGACGACAATGTCGGACAAGACGACGAAGGACCTGACCAGGGCGGGTCAATCCGCGGCAGCCGAGGCATCTCCCCGTCAGCCGGCGATCAACCGGCGCGATTACATCAAGACGGCGGCGCTGGGCGCCGGAGCGGCGGCATTCGGCATGCCGAGCATCGCCAAAGCCCAGAACAAGACCTGGAAACTGAAGCTCCAGAGCAACTGGACGGGCATCGGCATCGAGGCGCAGGATCGCGCCGCCCAGCTCTTTGTCGACCGGGTCAAGAAGATGTCCGGCGGGCGTATCGAGGTGACGAACTTCAACGCCGAAGTGTTGCTCGGAATCGGCGAGACCTTCCGTGGCGTTGGCTCGGGCGTGGCAGACCTCGCCGTCACGTCGTCGATCTACCACCGGGGCATCGTGCCGGTCGGCGAGTTCCTGTGGGCGGTGCCCTTCTTCCCGGTCACGACGCTCGAATTTTACGAGCAGATCTATCACTTCATGGGCATCAAGGAGATTTGGCAGGATGCCTACAAGCCGCACAACGTCGCACACCTGACCTACATGATCTCGGACGAATGGGGCGCTATGGTGTCGACACGGCCGGTCGAAAAATATGCTGATTTTAAGGGCATGAAGGTACGCGCATTCGGCATCTGGGCCGATTGGCTCGTGCATAACGGCGCATCGATCGTCACGGTACCGGGCGGTGAGGTCTACACAGCCATCCAGACCAAGATCATCGATGCGGCGGCCTTCGGTTCGCCGGATGCCTGGGCGGGCATGAAGATGCAAGAGGTCTGCAAGTACTACATCAACCCCTCGGTGATCCCATACGACATCGTGGAGGTCATCATGAATCTGAAGACTCTCAATGAGATGCCCCCGGATCTTCAGGAAGTCATGATCTCGGCGGCGCGCAACATGAATTCCGAGCTGGCCGCGATGACCATCTCAACCGACGCGCGCGGTCGCAAAAAGTTGGCCGACGGTGGCATGCAGACGCTCATGATGCCCGATGACGAGCTGAAGCAGGCTGCGGAATGGTGCTGGAACCAGTTCCTGGCCAAGAAGGGCAAGGATCCTTTCATCGACAAGGTGATCGACATCTACACCCAGGCCCGCCAGCTGCATAAGGACTACTACGGGCCGAAGCGGCTACCGACGTAAACCTTTTGCCTCAACGACGGTAAAAGGCAAGGCCCCGGCATCGAGCCGGGGCAGATCATGCGCGAGGTGTCTCGCACGCTGCGCGATATCTCGCAGCCGTCACCAGCGGCATTGAGAGTGGGCGATGAAAATAATCGAGAGTTACCTGCGCTTGACGGATTGGATCAATGCCAGGTTTGCCTGGATCGTGGCGTTTCTGGTCGTCCCGATGCTGTTCGTCATGATCTGGGAAATCGTGATGAGATACTTTTTCAACAGTCCATCGCAATGGGCTTACGAGATCTCCCTGTTCATTTTCGGCGCCTACATTGTCCTTGGCGGGGCCTACACGCATCTGTCAGGCGGCCATGTGAACGTGGACATCATCTGGGGCCAGCTGTCGCCGCGCGGACGCGCCGCTTCTCGATGTGCTGACCAGCGGATTTGCGTTTCTCTTTCTTGGTGTGCTGTTCTGGACCTCGCTGCAGATCACGATTAATTCATGGTCGGTCGGCGAGACCACGATGTCGCATTGGAAACCCATCTACTATCCGCTGCGCACGACGCTTCCGGTCGCCTGCCTGCTGTTCCTGATGCAGGTGCTGGCCAAGCTGATCCGCGACATCGCAATCGTCATCAAGGGCAAGGAAGTATTTCCGCCGGCCGTACCGATTCCCGGAATGGGTCCTGCCGCAGGCTCGAACCTCTAATCCCGGCGCGCCGAACATCGCGCGACGACGCCATCTTTCAGGAGTACGTTGATGCTTGCCCTTGGCCCGGAATGGCTGTCGGTGATCCTGTTCGGCAGCCTTGTCCTGCTGTTGCTTGCGGGTCTGCCGCTGGTCTTTGCGATCGGCGGCGTGGCGACGCTGTTCATCATTTTCCTGTGGGGGCCGCATGCGCTGCCGGTCCTTGCCAACCGAACCTACATGGCCATGGACATGTTCCTGCTCGTGGCCGTGCCCATGTTCATCTTCATGGGCGCCATGCTGCAACGATGCGGCATTGCAGAGGACATGTATGTGTTGATGTATCACTGGATGGGCGGGCTCAGAGGCGGTCTGGCCGCTGGTACCGTGCTCATCTGTACGGTGTTTGCGGCGATGGTCGGAATCAGCGGCGCCGCCACCACCTCGATGGGCTTGATCGCGCTGCCCTCCATGCTCAAGCGCGGATACCGAAAAGAAATCGCCATCGGCTGCATCTCGGCCGGCGGCTCGCTCGGCATTCTCATTCCGCCCAGTGTGCTCATGATCGTCCTGGCCCTGTCGTCCAGACAGTCGGTCGGGCAGATGTTCATTGCGGGGATATTGCCGGGCTTGCTGCTCAGCGCCCTGTTTGTCGCCTATATCCTGATCCGCTGCCACTGGCAGAAGGATCTAGGGCCGAGCGTGCCGCCGGAAGATCGCCTCCCGGCGCGCGAACGATTCAAGCTGCTCAGTGCGCTGCTGCTGCCCATCTGCCTCATTTTTGCCGTCATGGGGTCGATGTTCTTCGGCGTCGCGACACCCAGCGAGGCCTCTGCGATCGGGGCGCTGGGTGCCATTGTCAGTGCCATGGTCAAGCGGACGTTCAACTGGGAGAGCTTCACCTCGGCGCTTTTCATCACGCTGCGCCTGAGCGCCATGGTGATCTGGATCGTATTCGCGGCGTCAGCGTTCACCGCACTCTATGCCGTCACCGGCGCATCGTCGCTGGTGGGCACCTTGATCAAGGGCGTAGGTGATCCCTGGATGGTGATGATCGCCATGCAGGCGATCTTGTTCGTGCTCGGCATGTTCTTCGATCCGACGGGCATCGTGCTGTTGACGGCACCGATCTTCTTCCCGATCGTCATGTCATTGGGCTTCGATCCGCTCTGGTTCGCCATCCTGTTCGTGATCAACATGGAACTTGCCTACCTGACGCCGCCGTTCGGCTTCAACCTGTTCTACATGAAGGCCGTGGTTCCGCCAGGCATCACGATGATGGATATTTATCGATCATCGCTGCCATTCTGTCTGCTCATGATCCTGGGGCTGGCCATCTGTATGGTCTTTCCGGGGATCATCACCTGGCTGCCCGGCCTGATGAAGTCGTAAAGGCCGGCAGCAGGAGCAAGGTCCTGGCGGGACGCGGCGCGCCGAATTCGCCCGCCTATGGATATCGGCGAGCCAGTCCCACCACGACTCCAAAGACTTCCAGGCCGCCGCGCGGTCTGAGCGGCGGGTATGCACTATTTTCAGCGTAAAGCACGGGCCGGCCGCGTTCAAAGGCCAGACGCTTTAGGGTGAACTCGCCGTCGATGTTCGCAACGATGATCTCGCCAGCTCGAGCATCGGGCCGGCGCGCCACTGCCACGAGGTCGCCGTCCAGGATACCCGCTCCGATCATAGAGTCACCTTTCACGCGAACCCAGACGGTTTCGGGACGATTTCGCGTCAGAAAGGAATCAAGGCTCAGAGACTCGATGAGAACGTTGCTAGCAGAATCCGGCGGGCCAGCGCGCACATGGCCCGCTACTTCTCGATCGTGGAATCGGCGCCCGGGTTGCAGCCGGCGATCCGGCGTGCTGTCGAGGTAACCCGCTCGCTTCAGGCGTTCGACCATCTCGGCCACCGAACCCTTGGACGACATACCGACCAACCGACCGATAGTGGCGTACGACGGCAGGACCCCGTGCTCGGCGTAGTAGTTGCGGAGCGCTTCAATATATTGACCATCATTATCCACTCGGCTACTATACCGAACGTTCGTTCGGCAGTCAACGGGAGGCATGGTGACGATACACAAGGCGGTTCCTGATGCCTACGACGGGCGCGAGCAGGCATTCATAAAGCACCAACTGCTGAAGGGCTACATGGAAAAACTGTTCCTCATCGTCGGTGGAGCAGCCGGGAAGGGCCGGAGAATCGAACTTCGATACGTCGACTGCTTTGCAGGCCCCTGGGGTGACGACTCCGATGATCTCAGAAGCACGTCGATCGCAATCTCCCTCCACGCGCTTGATATCGTGCGGCAGAAGCTCGAACGAAACGGCGTAATTGTCGCGGTACATGCGTTGTACATCGAGAGGGAGCCTAAAACATTTGTGAAGCTCAATACCTTCCTGCTAGTGGTCTGAGCGTAAAGTACTGTAATACATCTGGCTCACCGCCGCATTTGCTCGCATACTGCTGCGATGACTACAGCAGACACTTTTCGTCTCAAGCGCGGTGATCGGGCCAGGCTTGAGAAGTGGTTGAAGATGCCCACTCTGGCGCAAGGCGAAGCGACCCGCGCGCGGATCGTTCTGGCGTTGGACGAGGGCACGGGTGCGGCGCAGATCGCGGCGGCCCAACGGGTGGCACCCAAGACGGTGTATCGGTGGATGCATCGATATGAGGAAATGGGCATCGATGGGTTGCGGGACCTGCCCCGCTCGGGACGCCCGAGCGTGATCGATGACAAGATCGTGCGACGCGTACTCAAACTGACCACCGAGAAGGTTCCGCAGGAAGCTACTCACTGGAGCATTCGCCTGATGGCCCAGTATGCAGGGGTGAGTACCTGGCAGGTTCGTCAGATCTGGAAGGCAGCCGATCTGAAGCCGCACCGCATCAAGACCTTCAAGATCAGCAACGATCCGCACTTCGCCGACAAGGTGATCGATATCGTTGGGTTGTACATGGACCCGCCCACCAATGCGCTGGTTCTGTGCGTGGACGAGAAGAGCCAGATCCAGGCGCTGGATCGAACGCAACCGGGGTTGCCGCTGAGTCCTGGGCGAGTGGCCAGCCGCACGCATGACTACAAGCGCCACGGCACGGCCTGCCTGTTCGCTGCCTTCAATGTGCTCAACGGCCAGGTGATCGGGAAGATGGGCCAGTCGTGCAAGTCTGAAGAGTTCCTGGGTTTCATGAAGATGGTGGAAAAGAAGACCCCGAAGGACAAGGATCTACACATCGTCCTGGACAACCTCAGTGCGCACAAGACCCAAGAGGTCAGCAACTGGCTCAAACGGCATCCGCGCGTTCAGTTTCACTTCACCCCGACCAGCTCGTCCTGGCTCAACGCCGTCGAAGGGTGGTTCTCCCAACTCGAACGCCGTTCGCTGTACCGCGGTGTATTCACCAGCGTACGCGACCTGATCCAAGAGGTCGAACGATTCATCGACGTTCACAACGACCATCTTGCCAAGCCGTTCGTCTGGACCGCTGACTCCGAAAAGATTCTGGCTGCCGTTGCCCGGGCTCGTCATGCGTTACAGGACTAACCGCGCAGCCCACTAGGCAACACTCCTGGCGGGATACACGCCGAGGCTTGGAACGGCGACTTCGTAACCAAGCGCGCCGACGTACTGAAGTGGGCCGGCACGACTGCATTCACCTTCTTCTTTATCGACCCAAAGGGCTGGAAGGATGTCGGCATCGGTACGCTGAAGCCAATGCTCCAACGCCCGCACTCCGAGTTCCTGATCAATTTCATGTACGACTTCGTCAATCGCACGATGTCCATGCCCGATTGGCGCACCGAAATGACCGAGTTGCTCGGTGAGGCCATCAACGTTGATGGCATGCCGTCTGCTCAGCGTGAGCACACAATCCTGAAAGCCTATCGCGGCAATCTGAAGAAGGCCTGTATCGGAGCCACTCGCCAACAATTTCCACCTCGCTCCGCTTACGTGCGTGTGTTAGACCGCGAGAAGCAGCGGCCCAAGTATCACCTCGTCTACATCACCTCTCATCCACTCGGCATCATCGAATTCATGACGATTTCGGAAACCGTGGACTTTGTTCAGAAGCAGGTGAGAGCGGAGCTGCGAGCCGCCAAGCGCGAGCGCCAGACCGGCATTACTGACATGTTCGGCGCTGATGTCGATAGTGTGGCTGGCCATACCAGTGCTGCCGACGTTGATCGCTTCTGGTTGGAATATCTTGTTTCTGGCTCGCGGCGAGTCGACACGAGGGACTTCGCCGACATATTGGAGGACCAGGACTGGTTCCCAGGCGATTTGCAAGCCTCTTTGGTTCGCCTGATCGATGCTGGCCGGGTCCGTAATCTGGATGCGAGCCGCCGCCGTCCGGCAACGCCGCTGCACTACAAGAATGGCGACCATCTGGAGCTAACCGGAGACTGAAGATGAGCACCTACACCCGCATTGAGTGGACCGAGCAGACCTGGAACCCGACCATTGGTTGCACGAAGATCTCGCCCGGCTGCAAGAACTGCTATGCCGAAGGAATGGCACGCCGACTGAAGGCGATGGGCCTCAAGGGCTATGAGCGAGGCTTCAAGCTCGCGCTGATGCCCGAGCGTCTGGCCGAGCCGCTGGAGCGGCGAAAGCCAACGGTCTACTTTGTCAATTCTATGTCCGACCTCTTCCACGAGAAAGTGCCATTCGCCTATGTGGAGCGTGTCTTCCGAGTCATGGCTCAGGCGCAGTGGCACACATTCCAGATTCTAACCAAGCGCGCCGAGCGCATGCATGACTTCTGCCGTACTCATTACGTACCGCCTAATGCCTGGCTGGGTGTTTCGGTCGAGAATCGAAAGCAAGGAGTGCCGCGCATCGACGTGCTGCGAGACGTAAATGCGACGATTCGGTTTCTGTCCGTGGAGCCCCTGCTGGAAGACTTGGGCAGGCTGGACCTCAGTGGCATTCACTGGGTCATCGTCGGCGGCGAATCGGGACCGGGCGCGCGGCCAATGCGCGCTGAGTGGGCGGAGAGTGTTCGCCGCCAGTGCCTCGAAGCGGATGTCGCATTCTTCTTCAAGCAATGGGGTACCTGGGGTGCCGACGGGCAGAGGCGCTCAAAGAAGGCGAATGGTCGCGAACTGAACGGTCAGTCCTGGGACGCAATGCCAGCCTGAACGGCAACGCCGCAGGTGGCTTCTTGCCCACCGAGTCGCAGTTCAGGCAATGCCAAGCATAGAGCCTTCATTCGCGAAGGCAAGACGGGTAACCAGTATATTGAGGCCTTCCCACCGCCTTGGCGATGCAGCATCACCTTACCGATGAAAACCTCCCGCCTGCACACATCGACGCTGTCCGATGTCAGCCAGGCCTGGCTGCGCATGGCGCGCCGCTGGCTCGATCCGCTGCTGCGGCCCATGCCGTCGCGCGCCGCGACGGGCCTGGCGGATGCGCCGATGTATGGCGACCCAGGTCAGGCGAGGGATGAATTTACGCGGCATGCCGGGCTCACCTTCGACGCACCCGAACTGAATCGGCGCCTGCTCTTGCTGGCCGGCCTTGCAGCATCCGGCCGCGCTGGCAGCGGGCATGTCGTGATCGACGTGGGCGGGTCCACCGGATTTCACCGCGATCAGATCGCCGCGGTCCTCAGTCCGGGCGTGCCGCTGGACTGGATTATCATCGAAACCGACGCCTACTGCGAGGCTGCGGCCAACCGGGCGCGCCCAGGCATCGTTTACTTCAATTCCATGACACGTGCACTCGGGCAAGGCATCCGGCCAACCTGTATCTACTCAAACTCCGCGCTTCAATACATCGACGATCCGTTGGCGGCATTGTCGGAATTTGCGGCCAGCGGTGCCCGGGCGATCGTGCTCGAGCGGACCCCGTTTCGCACTGGCGATATCACTGCGCACGCACTGCAAACCCTGCCTCGTGGCAACGCCGACCGGCGTGTCGCGGCGCTGACTCTGGTCTCCAGCGGCCGGGTGACGCAATGCCTGCAGGAACATGGGTTCCAGGTCGCGCTGTATCGTACCGACCGCGCCGCCTTCCGGCTCGGCGGCGAGATCATCGACCTGTATTCCTTGCTGGCGGTCAGGTCGGCAACGGGATCAACGATTTAATCGAAGCGGTCCAACCGACCGTGTCAAGGAGCGCTGATGAACGCGGACACCAACAATCGCCATCGCCGTGCCATCGAACTGGCGCGCGAGAATCGATGGCATGAAGCGCATGAACTCATTCAGAACGAAGACGATCGCTTCGCCTGCCAGATTCACGCCTGCCTGCATCGCATCGAGGGGGATCAGGACAATGCCCGTTACTGGTATCAGCGGGCCGGCGCGACCGTTTCCACCTGTTCAACGGATGACGAGCTGGCGCAGTTGGCCGATCAGGCGGCTCGATCATGAGTGAGGCGGACACACCCAGCGTGTACGAACGCCTGGGCGGCGCGCCCGCCGTGCAGCGACTCGTGCGCCGTTTTTATGAGCTGATGGACGAATTGCCCGAGGCCTGGCAGGTTCGCCGGCTTCATCCCGAGTCGCTGGCCAGCAGTGAAGACAAACTCTATAAATACATGAGCGGCTGGTTCGGCGGGCCGCCGCTTTATGTCCAGGAAAATGGCCATCCGCGTCTGCGCCGCCGTCACTTTCCCTACGCAATCGGGCCGGCCGAGCGTGATCAATGGCTGCTCTGCATGCACCAGGCCCTGGATGAGCAGGTTCAGGACCCGGTGTTACGTGCCGCGATCGGCCGGGCGTTCGACGACATGGCCCACCATGTCGTGAACCAGCCCGATGCACCGCCGTCCTGACCCACCGCCGGTGGCGAATCACTTGATCGGCTCAAGACTCCGTGGCAAAGTTTCGTTATTCGCAATTGCTGTTCCATTTTATGGAACTATTCGGAAGTCATGACCGTCCTTGTCAATGCTGCCGCGATCCTGCGCTGCTTCAGTTCAGACTGCACCGAACTGACAGTGACGGATGTGGCGTCTCGGTTGTCGCTGCCCAAGGCGAATGCCTCGCGCCTGATGAAGGCGATGCGCGAGGCGGGGCTGCTGGAGACCATTGGCGAGACCAAGCGCCATCGCCCAGGCCGCCTGCTGCTCGACATTTCGGCGGCATTCCGTGGGTCCTCACCGCTGATCCTGATGGCCGCCGATGCGGTAGGCCGTGTCAGCGCCAAGTGCGGGCATACCGGTTATGTCTCGGTGCTGTCGGGGCGAGAGGTGACGGCCGTGACCGACACGCCAGGGTCGAACACCTTGCGAGTGGTGTCGACGATCGGGCGCAGACTGCCGGCCCATGCGGCCTCGACCGGGCGCGCCTTGCTGGCACGCATGACCGACGCCGACGTGCGACGACTTTATCCGGCCGGCCTGCCGCCTGGTCCACCCGATGCGCCGAGTAGTCTGAACGCGTTGCTGGAGCGCTTGCGCCTCGTGCGCGCGCAAGGCCATTCGCTGTCCCATGCCGAGGCGACCGCGGGTGTCGATGCAATTTCGGTGGCCGTGGGTGATCCGAACACCGGCGAAAGCGTGGCCATGTGCATCGTATTTCCCGCTGCGGTGGTGGACGAGGCCGAACGCGCGGCCATCCTGCGCGGGTTGCGCGAGGGGGCGGCGCAGATTGCCGCACGCACCGGCGACCCGCGGACAACTCCCCTTTCCAAAAGGATACCGGCATGAGCGACTCTGCCAACCGCTGGCGTGTCGGGTTTGACATCGGCGGCACATTCACCGACTTCATCCTCTACGACGCGGCTCAGGGCCAGGTGACCTTGCACAAGCGTGCTGACCACTGCGCACGATCCGTCGCAGGCCGCGCTGCATGGACTGTCAGAACTGCTGGCCATGCGCGGCCTGCGCCTCGGCGATATCAGCGAGATGGTCCACGGCACGACGCTGGTCACCAACGCCGTGATCGAACGCAAAGGCGCGCGGCTGGGCCTGATCACCACGCGCGGGTTTCGCGACATGCTCGAAATGGGCACCGAGCAGCGCTACGACATCTACGACCTGTTCCTACAGTTCCCCGACCCGCTGGTGCCGCGCGACCGGCGGATCGAGGTGCACGGAACGGATGGACGCGCGGGGCCGCGTCCTGACCCCGCTCGACGAGGGGGCGGTGCGCGCGGCGGGTCAGGCGCTGGTGGCCGCAGGGTGCGAGGCGATCGCCGTCTGCTTCCTGCACGCCTACGCCAACCCCGTCGCACGAACGCCGCGCGGCCGAAATCCTGCGCGCCGGGTTTCCCGAGCTGGCGGTGTCGATGTCGTCCGAGGTGGTCGCCGAAATCGGCGAATACCAGCGCATGCGTCACCACCTGCGCCAACGCCTATGTGCAGCCGCTGATGGACCGCTACCTGCACCGCCTGGAGCGCGAACTGCGCGCGCGCGGGTTCTGCGGCGACGCTGCGGCTGATGCATTCGGCCGGCGGGCTCGTGTCGCTCGAGGCGGCGCGCGCGCTGCCGATCCGCCTGCTGGAAAGTCGGCCCGGCCGGCGGCGGGCTGGCGACGGCGCTGTTCGGCCGAGCGGCCGGGCGGCACGGATGTGATCTCCTTCGACATGGGCGGCACCACCGCCAAGGCCTGCCTGATCGAGGATGGCCGCGCCGAGATCGCGCCGATGATGGAGGCCGCGCGCGTCCACCGCTTCACCAAAGGGCTCCGGCCTGCCGATCAAGGCGCCGGTCATCGACATGATCGAGATCGGCGCCGGCGGCGGCTCGATCGCCGCGCGTCGACGAGGTCGGGCTTGCTCAAGGTCGGCCCGCATTCGCGCCGGCGTCCGATCCCGGCCCCGCCTGCTACGGCCTGGGCGGCGCAGAAGGCCACCGTGACCGACGCCAATCTGCGTGCTCGGCTACTACGACCCGGGCTTCTTCCTCGGCGGGCGGATGGCGCTGGACCTGACGCCGCGCGCGCGCGGCGATCGGCGCGGCTGGGCAGCGCGCTCGGCCTGGCGATCGAAGAGGCCGCGCTGGGCATCCACAAGGTCGTGGTGCGAGAGCGATGGCCGCCGCCGCGCGCGTGCATCTGGTCGAGAAGGGCAAGGACCCGCGCCACTACGCGATGGTCGCGTTTCGGCGGCGCCGGCCCGGCCCATGCGGTGGACGTCGCGCGCGTGCTCGGCATCACGCGAGGTGCATGATGCCGCCGGCCTCGGGCGCGGCGTCGGCGCTCGGCTTCCTGGCGGCGCCGCTGTCCTTCGAGCCGCGCCGCTCGATCGCGCCGCGTCGGCGCTCGCCGAGGATTTCGACGCCGATCGCCGTCAACGCGCTGCTCGGCGCAGCTGGAAGCCGAGGGCCGCGCCAGCTGCGCGACGCCGGCGTCGCCGAAGCCGCGATGACGCGTCGAGCGCAGCGCCGACATGCGCCTGGTCGGCCAGATGCACCAGATCTCCGTGCCGCTGCCCGACGGCGCCATCGACGCCGCGCAGCCTGCCCGCGATCCGCGCCGCCTTCGTCCGTGCCTATCAGCGCCGCTACACCGCAGCCGTTCGAGGGTGCGCGGATCGAGGCTGTCAACTTCCGCGTCCGCGTGCGCCGGGCCGGAGCCGGATCTGATCACCGTCTCCGGTGCCGTCGGCGGCGCGCGGTCGACGGCGAGGCGCTCAAGGGCAGCCGCCGCGGCTGGTTCGACGGCGCCGTCCACGACACGCCGGTCTATGACCGCTACGCCTCGGGCCAGGCGACCGCATCGCCGGCCCCGCCATCATCGAGGAACGCGAGGCGACCACCGTCATCGCGCCCGGCGACACGCTGCGCGTCGATGCCGGCGCTGAACCTGCGCATCGCCGTCGGCGTCGCAGGCCGCCGAGGCCGAAGCGCTGTCACGCCGGGCATGGCCGCGCCGAGGTCGCTGCGCGCGCATCGAGGCCGATCCGATCGGGCTCGAGATCATGTGGTCGCGGCTGGTCACCGTCGTCGAGGAGATGTGGCAGACCGTCTGCCGCACCGCCTTTTCGCTGATCATCTCCGAGGCGCAGGATTTCGCCTGCGAACTGCTCGACCCGCAGGGCGACACGCTGGCGCATTCGCCGCGCGCCATGCCGGTGTTCAACCTGACCTTGCCGCGCGCCGTCAAGGCGCTGCTGGAGCACTTTCCCGCCGGAGACGCTGAAGCCCGGCGACGTGCTGATCACCAACGACCCCTGGCTGTGCGCCGGGCCATCTGTTCGACATCGCCGTCGTCACGCCGGTCTTCCACGACGGGCGGCTCGTCGCGCTGATGGGCACGGTCGGGCATGTCTGCGACATCGGCGGCACCAAGGACTCGCTGGCGGCGCGCGAGATCTACGAAGAAGGGCTTCCAGATCCCGCCGATGAAGCTGTATCGACGGCGGGCGTGCCGAACGAGATCGCTGTTCCGCCTGATCGCGCCAGAACGTCCGCAACGGCGACCAGGTGCTGGGCGACATCATGTCCTTCGTGCACCGCCAACGCGATCGGCGCCGAGCGGCTGGCTCGCCTTCATGGACGGACTACGGGATGCAGGACCTGGGCGCGCTGGCCGAGGTGGTGCAGGGCCGTCGCGAACGCGCGATGCGCGATGCGATCCGCGCCGTGCCCGATGGCGTCTATCGAGCGCGACGATCTCGAACAACCCGCTCGGCGAGCCGCTGCGACTACCCGGTGAGCGATCACGGTGGCAGGCGACGCCATGCGAGTCGACTTCGACGACGCGCCGCCGCAACTGCCGCAGGGCGGGTTGAACTCCACGATGAACTACACCGCGGCGCATGCCACCTATCCGCTGAAATGCATGCTGACGCCCGGCGTGCGCGGCAATGCCGGCTGCTACCGCCCGTTCACCGTCAAGGCGCCCGAAGGCTCGATCCTCAACTGCGCGTATCCGGCCTCGGTCAACATCCGCACCCGGACCGGCTGGTATCTGGCGCCCAACATCTTTGCCGCGCTGGCCGACGCCGCGCCCGCACAGGTGCAGGCCTTCACCGGTCTGCCAGTGGCAACCACTATCTACGGCCAGGATGCGTCGGGCGCCTTCTACTCCGACATGCTGTTCTGCGGCGGTGGGCAGGGCGGGTCGGCGCGCGGCGACGGGCATTCCGGCGCTGCTGTGGCCGACATCGGCCGCCAACACGTCGATCGAGCTGATCGAAAGTCGCGCGCCCGGTGCTGGTGCGAGGAAAAAGCCTTTCTGACCGACAGTGCAGGCCCTGGCCGCCATCGCGGCGGGCTGGGCCAGCGCGTGGTGTTCCGCAAGCTCGATCGATGATGGCCAGACCACGCTGGTGTCGGTGTATCCCGAAGGGCGTGAACAATCCGATTCCCGGTCTGTTCGGCGGCCTGCCGGGGCTGGGTGCGCGCGGTCGCGTGCTGGATCCGTCCGGGCAGATGCTCATCGATTGTGGCACCGGACAACTGGTGGAACTGACCCATCCGCACCAGCGGGTGGAAATGGTGTTGGCGGGCGGTGCCGGATATGGCCCGCCCGCCGAACGCGATGCAGCGGCGGTGTCGCGCGATCTGGCGCTAGGCCTGATCTCCCCTGCCCATGCCTCACAGTATTACGGCCATGCGGTTGCCGCAGCGATTGACGAGGCCGCGACATGACCCCCGAAGACGACCCGCAAAGGGCCACCCCATCCCGCAAGGAGATTCCGATGACTTCGCCCCTGACCGACCTTTCCCATCTTTCCCGCCGGGCCATGCTGGCCCTCACCGGCGCGGGGCTGACCAGCCTGATGCTGCCGAGCACCGCTTTTTCGCAAGGGCGCAAGGTCCTCGTCATCGCCGCCGGGCAGGACATCCCGAATTTTGATCCACACATCGCAACCGGGTATTCGGCCAGTTTCTTCTTTCGTAATGTCTATGATCCGCTGGTCCGGGTGTCGGGCAACCCGCCCGACGCCATACCCGCGCTGGCCACGAGTTGGCAGTCCTCAGCCGACGGATTGACCTGGACCTTTCAGCTGAACCCGGGGGCGAAGTTTCATAACGGAGATCGGGTCACCGCCGAAGACGTGGTGTATTCCTTCGAGCGCGCCTTGCGACTGGCCAAAGGCAATAGCTGGATGATCCGCGGGATCGTCGAACCCGGCAAGGTAACGGCGGTGGACGCAGGTACTGTGCGCTTCGACCTGGCGGCGCCCAATGCCGCGTTTCTCGCGGTGCTGCCGTGGATATTCATCGTCAACAAGGCCCAGGTCCAGGCGAATCTGGGCGCCGATGACGGGCAGGCCTGGCTGCTGGCCAATACCGCCGGGTCGGGCCCCTTCAAAGTGAAGCGCGCGCAACCCGGCACACTTTACGAACTGGAGCGTCCGGCAACCGCCTGGCAACCCGGCGCGGGCAACCTGACCAGTGTGATCTGGCAGATCATCCGAGAAACCGCCAGCCAGCGCCTGGCGCTGCAACGCGGCGAGGTGCAGATTGCAGTTGATCTGACCTCCGAAGACATGGACAGCCTGAAGGACCGCCCGGGTGTCGTGCGCGTGATCGAACCGGAATACCGGACCTTCTCGATCAAGATGAACACGCGACATGGCCCGATGGCCGATAGCGAGTTGCGCAAGGCAGTGTCCTATGCGACCAACTATCAGGCCATCGTCGATGCCGCAGGCTATGCCGATCTGATGATCGGCCCGCTTGCCGAACGGGATCATGGGCCATGATCCTGCGCTGAATGTCTATCGCCAGAACCTCGACAAGGCCAGGGAACATCTGGCGAAATCCAAACATCCCAACGGCGGCATCACACTGAAGATGGTGCATGTCAACGGGCTGGAACAGCAGCGCCGCTGGGCACTGATCATGCTGGACAGTCTCAAGGCGCTTGAACATCAATCTGGAGATCCAGCCGATGCTCTGGCCCGACATGGTGGCGGCCTGCGCATCGCCCGAGACCTTCCCCGACCTGTTCCCCGTGTATCAGACGGCGAATTATGGCGACCCCGACAACATTGCCTTCGCCGCCTATCATTCGTCGCGCAACGGGGGTTGGCAGAACGCCGTCTACAAGAACCCCGAGGTCGACGCGTTGATCGAGGCCGGGCGCAAGGAAACCGACCCTGCCCGGCGCAAGGCGATCTATGGTCAGATGCAAAAGGCCATCGTCGACGATGCGCCCGACATCTTCGGCGTGCTGGAGCGGCGCAAGCTGGGACTGCGCGACAGCGTGAAGGGTTTCACGTTTACCCCTGTCGCGTCGAACGCGATTGAATGCCACGGGCTTTCGGTCTGACCTGGTTTCTCGACGGACCCGGTGCGGCGGCTCGCCCGGGGCAATGAATTTGACGGGATCACGATGCTGCGTTTTGTGCTGCGACGGCTCTTGCTGCTGGTGCCGGTACTGTTCGGCCTGACGGTGATGATGTTCGTGATTGCCCGTCTGTTGCCGGGTGATCCGGTCGGACTGGCGGCCGGCCCCAATGCAACGGCGGCCGAGATCGCCGCCTATACGCGGGAATTCGGCCTGGACCAGCCGGTGGCGATTCAATACTGGCGCTATCTGACCGGGCTGCTGCAAGGCAACCTGGGAATGTCGATCTTCTCCCGCAGGCCGGTGCTGCAAGACCTGAGTACCTATCTGCCAGCCACACTCGAACTGGTGCTGGCCGCCATGGTGCTGGCCGTCGGATTCGGCATCCCCTCGGGCCTGGCCGCTGCCGTCTGGCGCAACCGCTGGCCGGACTATACCGGCCGGATCGTCGCCCTGGCGGCGATCTCAATGCCCCGCTTTTTTCTGGGACTGCTCTTGCAACTGGCCTTTGCGATGTGGCTGTCCTGGCTGCCACTGGGCGGGCGCTTTCCGATCATCCTGGAACCGCCGCCGACCGTCACCGGCTTCCTGACACTCGATGCCCTGCTCGCCCACGACTGGGAGGCCCTGGCCACCGCCTGCCGCCACCTGGCCCTGCCTGCCATTGCCATGTGCCTGTCACCACTGGCCACCATCATGCGCATGATGCGCGCCTCGACCATCGAGGTCTTGCAGCAGGACTACGTAATGACGGCCCGCGCCCTGGGCCTGTCGCCAGGGCTGATCGTTTTCAAATACGTTGCGAAGAACGCCGTTTCCGCAACGCTCACCGTGATCGGTCTTTATTTCGGCTGGCTGCTGGGCGGCACCGTGCTGGTCGAAACCGTTTTCGACTGGCCGGGCATCGGCCTGTACGCCACGCAGGCGATCATCTCGCAGGATTTCATGCCGGTGGTCGGCGTGGCGCTGGTCATCGGGCTGCTGTTCATGCTGGCCAATCTGCTGGTCGATGTCCTGTATGGGGTCATCAATCCCAAAGTGCGCTACACATGAGCCAGGCAAGCGACAGTGCCCGCATCCTTGCCGTTCGCCGCGGCTTGTTCCGGTTCCGCCAGTCGGGACTGTCGATGCTGGGTGCCGTGCTGGTCCTGTCGATATTGGTGATCGCGGTGATCGGATCCTCGATCGCACCGTTCCCCGAGCATATCGCTGGCGCAGTGGATACGGCGAACCGCTTTCGCCCGCCGTCGCTGGCGCATCCTTTCGGAACGAACGAGCTGGGCCAGGACGTGCTGAGTCTGGTGCTGGCCGGAACGCGGGTCTCGGTACTGGCCGGTCTGGGCGTGGTGCTGGCCGGCACCCTCGTGGGCACGCTGGTCGGCGCGATCGCCGGGTTCGTCGGCGGCTGGACCGACGAGATCCTGATGCGGCTGGCCGATCTGAAGCTGGTGGTGCCGGGGCTGATCCTTGCCATGGCAGTTGCGGCGGCGCTCGGTCCGGGGCTCACGAACATGGTGATCGCCATCGCACTCGCCTGGTGGCCAGGTTATGCGCGACTGGTGCGCGGCGAGGTCATTGCGCGCAAGGAAGAGGTTTATGTCACCGCTGCGCGCGCCATGGGCGCGAGCCCGGCCCGGGTGTTGTTTCGCCATGTCATGCCCAACATCATCTCGCCCATCGTGGTCAAGATGTCTCTTGACATGGGCTTCGCGATCCTGACCGTGGCAAGCCTGGGGTTCATCGGGATCGGCGTGCGACCCCCGACACCGGAATGGGGCACGCTGTTGTCGATCTCACGCAGCTACATGCCCGATGTCTGGTGGACGGCGGTCTTTCCGGGCCTGGCCATGTTTGTCGCGATCTTCGGCTTCAATCTGCTGGGCGACGGGTTGCGCGATGTGCTCGATCCGCGGGCGCGACGTTGATGGCCTTGCTGGAAATCGCCGACCTGCACCTGGCCATGCGCAGTTTCGACGGCGAGGCGCATGTGCTCAACGGAATCGAATTGTCCGTCGAACGGCGACAGGTATGGGGTCTGGTGGGCGAGACAGGCTGCGGCAAGTCGTTGACCGGGCTGTCGGTATCGCGCCTGGTACCGACCCCGCCAGGGCGTTATCTGCGCGGTGCGATCCGGTTTGAAGGACAGGACTTGCTGAGCATGCCGCAGGCGCAGATGGCCGCACTGCGCGGGACAAGAATCGGGATGATCTTTCAGGATCCGACCACCAACCTCAACCCCGCGTTCACCATCGGCACGCAGCTGGTTGATGTCGCGCTGTCGGCGGCGCGCCGCAAGCCGGCAGTGCTGTCCGGTGGTGGGCGAGCCGCCGCCCGCAGGCTGGCGGTCGGCATGCTGGACAAGGTCGGGATCGCCAACGCCGCAAACCGGCTCAATGATTATCCGCATCATTTTTCCGGCGGGATGCGCCAGCGGGTGCTGATTGCCATGGCGCTGATCGGCCAACCGGATCTGCTGATCGCAGACGAACCGACAACCGCACTGGATGTCAGTGTCCAGGCGCAGATCCTGGCGCTGATCCGCGGCATGGTGCACGAATTCGACATGGGCGTCGTGATGATCACCCACAACCTGGGCGTTGTGGCGCAAAGCTGCACCCATGTCGCGGTGATGTATGCCGGCAATATCGTCGAAAGCGGCACCGTGCGTGATGTGTTGAAGGCGCCGGCGCATCCCTACACCCGGGCCCTGCTCGCTGCCATCCCGACCAGAAGCACACCGCGCGGCGGACTGCGCGGGCTTGCAGGAACGGTGCCCAACCTGATCACCCCACCGGCCGGCTGTCGGTTTGCGCCGCGCTGCTCGCGCGCGTCGGCGGTCTGCACCACCTTGCCGGGTCTGGCGGGCGCGGGCCACCGCGTTGCCTGCCATCACGCCGGGGCCGCCGATGCTTGAAGTCCGCAATGTCACTCGAATCTATCCTGGCAGGAAGGGAATCTTCGGCACCTCCGCCCCGGTCACCGCGCTGGACGATGTGTCGCTGGCGGTGCGCAAGGGCGAGAGTGTCGGACTGGTTGGTGAAAGCGGCTCAGGCAAGACGACACTGACCCGGCTTGTGCTTCGGCTGGAAGCCCCGACCTCGGGGAGCATCCTGTTTGACGGGCAGGATTTCGCCACACTCTCGCCGGCCGCGCTGCGGGCGATGCGCGCGCGCATCCAGATCGTGTTCCAGGACCCGTTCGCCAGCCTCAATCCGCGCATGTCGGTGCATGACATCGTGACCGAGCCGATGGTCATTCATGCCGCCACCCTTGGCCTTGACCGCCGCCAGCGCAGCGATCGTGCGGCCGAACTGCTGGATCTTGTGGGTCTGGGTCCGCAACATCTACACCGCTACCCGCACGAGTTTTCGGGTGGTCAGCGTCAGCGCATCGGCATCGCCCGTGCCCTGGCCTGCAACCCGGATATGGTGCTGCTGGACGAACCCACCAGCGCGCTGGATGTGAGCGTGCAGGCGCAGGTGCTGAACCTGCTGGCCGATCTGCAGGCGAGACTGGGCCTGACCTATCTGTTCATCAGTCATGACCTTGGCGTCATCCGCTATGTCTGTGACCGGGTCGCGCTGATCTGGCAGGGCCGGATCATCGAACAAGGCGAAACGCAGGCCGTGTTCGATGCCCCGGCCTCGGACTATGCGCGCACCCTGATTTCAGCCATGCCTGAGGTGGATGTTGACTGAGGACTGTTGTCGCGCGCCCGTCAGAGTTTGATCGTCGTGGTCGCGTGCTTGCGCACGAATTCTTCATTCAGGTCCAGGCCCAGACCCGGCGCGTCATCCACCTGATAGCGGCCGTTAACAGGCTGGGGATCCTGCAGGCAGATATGCCGGTTGTTTTCGAGCGTTGAATACACATGATGCTCATGGATCTGGAAGTTGGGAATCGAGGTTTCGATATGACGGGCCGCGGCGGTTGAGATCGGTGAGCCGCACACATGGCCTTGCACGGTGACTTCATAGGCGTGTGCCATGTCGCAGATCTTGCGGCCCTCCGAGATGCCACCAACCAGGCAGAAATCGGGCTGGATCATGTCGAAGGCTGCGCCTTCGAGATAATGTTTGTACTGCCAGCGGGTGAAGATGCGTTCGCCGCCGGTCATGCGCATGTGCGGCATGCGCTGCTTCAGGGTGCGTGCCGGCTGGTCCGAGTTGTAGTTCACCGCCTCCTCGACCATGAACAGATCGAATTGAGCGCAAGCCTGCGCCAATTGCTGCCCGCCGGTCAATGAGGTCAGCGAATGCAGTTCGAGGATGATGTCGATGTCGGGGCCGATGGCCTCGCGAATTGCCGCCAGGCGACTGGTTGCCCGGCGCACGATCGATCGTTCCAGCGCACCTTTGAGCCGGTTCGGATTTTCCACCGCACCGTTTTCGTCGAGCATGATCGGATCGACCTTGATCGCGTCATAACCCTGCGCAACCGCCCGCTGGGCGGCTTCGCCATAGGCCTGGGCCTCGCCCAGCATGTAGAGACCGTCGTCCCAACCGAACTGGGTCTGGCTTGCATAACAGCGCAGGTCGGGGTTGACCTTGCCGCCGAGCAGACGCCAGATGGGCTGGTTCAAGGCCTTGCCGGCAATGTCCCAGAGCGCGATGTCCACCGCACTCATCGCTGCGTTGACCACCGGCCCGCAGGCACCGCCCCAGAACGAGTGCCGATGCATACGGTTCCAGATCGGCTCACGGTCGAGCGGGTCGGCGCCGATCACGAAGGCCTCGACCAGATCGCGGGTCATGCCAACGGCGCCGTTATGGGCCAATCCATAGGCCAGCCCGGCCTCGCCGATGCCGACCAGCCCTTCATCGGTGGTGAGTTTGAGAATGATCGGACGCCAGCCGGCTGCCGTGGCATGCCGCGGCGACAATTTCAGTTTGAGACCGAAGATTTCAGCGGAAATGATTTTCACAGGTTTCTCCAGGACGATGCGGGGCATCGTACACTGACCCCATGAATGAATCGCGTCCCTTCAAGATTCCGACATCGGACCCCGACGTGAGCATTGTTGGTGATGTGGTCGGCGATGGCCCGCCGCTGCTGCTATTGCATGGCAACCCGCTCACCCGACTGAGCTGGCAGCGCATCGTGCCGACACTCGCGCGCGACTTCACCGTGGTCACCACCGATCTGCGCGGCTATGGCGACAGCAGCAAGCCCGAGGGTTTGCCCGATCATGCCAACTACACGTTCCGGCGCATGGCACTCGATCAGGTCGAGGTGATGGCGGCACTGGGCTTCACGCGGTTTCGCCTGGCCGGCCATGATCGCGGTGCGCGCACCGCGTTCCGAATGGCGCTCGATCATCCTGAGCGGGTGAGCCAGGTGGCCTTTCTCGATATCCTGCCCACGCACAGCGTGTTCTCGCATATCGAGCCCCACATGGCGCTGGACCTGTATCACTGGTGGTTCATGGCGCAGCCCAGGGGATTTCCGGAGACCTTGCTTGCCGGCAATGAAGCGTTCTACATCCGCAACAAGCTGATGACCCAGGGGCCGGGCAAAGGTGGTTTTACCGAGGCCGAGATCGCCGAATACATCCGCGTCTGCACGCCTGCGAATATTCACGCGGTGTGCGAAGACTACCGCGCCGCGGCCACGCTCGACCTGCAGATGGACACGGCAGACTTCGATGCCGGTCGCAAAGTGACCGCGCCGGCATTGATCCTGTGGGGCGAGCGCAGTCACACGGCGCAATACCAGGATCCGCGCATCGAATGGCCACGATACTGCGCCAACATCGTCGACATGCAGGCGCTGCCCAGCGGCCATTATCCGAGCGAACAGGCGCCCGATGCGACGGCGGCCGCGCTACGCGCATTCTTCCGGTGATGCGGCCGGCCTTGCGCTAGCCACCGCCAAACAAGCGAAGCGCTGCCGCCACGGCCTTCTCGCCGATCTGCACACCGATCCGTCGGCCTGGCAGATCATCGGCTGGTGGATGAATGCCACCCCAGATGCGCGACAGGCTGCATTGATCGGCCGCGTCGCGATAGGTCGCCCATTGCAGCTTCATCGACTGGCTCGGACCCACTTCGAACACAAGATACCGGCGCGCGTCGATCGGCACTTCGTAGAGTCCACCAGGAAAGTAGGGGTCGCCCGTGAGTTGCTCGAGCACGGTGGCCGCCGCGCTCGAATAGGTGGAGTGGCCGGATACATAACCAGCAAACGGCGGCGTTACGAAACTTGGCCGCTGATAAGGCCACCAGCGCTCAGCCAGGATCCAGCCCACGCCCGCTGAACCCGTCGCGCCGATAGCGTCCGGACCGCGCCAGCTGCGCAGCTTGATCTTGCCCACATGTTCACCGTTGGCACCGGCGAGCGCATCACCCGCCTCGACCCGTTCGATCGAACCGGGTTCAAGCGGCAGACCGCGCACATCATGGTCGGGTGCCGCCGCATCACTGCCCTGGCCGGCATCGGCCATGGCGCGAATCGCCGAGATCGGCCGCACGGTGTCATACCAGCCCTTGATGCCCCAGGCCGCAATCGCTGCATCATGCATGCTCGCGCCGAGCGTGAAGTACGCCTTGAGCAGCCATTCGCGTGCCGTCGTATCCTCGTTATCGCCCGGCATCGGTCGCCCGGATGCCAAGGGGTCTGCGATGCTGTTCAGAATCACGAACCAGTGACCCGGCGGGGTTTCCGAATCGGGGCCATCGGCCCAGAACTCGGCCAGCACCCGGGTGTAGTCGCCGCGTGGCACGCGCTGCGGCGCATAGGGCTGCCCGGTGGCGGGATTCGACGGTCGGCCCATGCCGGGATCGCCGCCGCCCTCCACTCGGTAGAACGAACGCGGATCCACCGGCGCCCGAAGATAGTCACCCCCGATGTTGCCGATCGCACCTGGCGAGATGTCGATCATCACGCCATCGGCCGGATCGAGTTGCGCAGCCCAGCGCGCGACCATCGCGTAATGCCAGCGGTAATCGTCGAAACGACCATCGGCCTGACGGGGCGGTGGCCCAGGATCAAGATACACCGGCCAGTCGACGCCATCGCGCCGGTACACGCTGCGGTCAGCATCAGTCAACGCGAAGGGCGCCACCCGTCCCCACTCGGCACCCACGAACGCGGGCACACCAATCACGGGGTTGCCCGCCTGGTCGATGAACTGCGGCAATGACAACGACTGCCATCGATCCGGATCGATGATCGACGCATTGCCCGGCTGCGCAGGCACCAGCGGCGGATTGACCGGCCTGTAGTGCTGATTCGCATAGTCGTTGGCCTCGTTTGCGCCATCGGCCAGACCGAGCGCGATGTAACACGCGGCGACGTCATTACCGAGCGCCACGGCAGCGTCGCGCTGTCGGTCGGTCGACCGATCCTCGGGATCCAGGCCGAGTGTGCTCATCAATGCGTCCGCTTGCCGCCGAATGGTGGCTGCCCCTGGTGAAGCGCCGAAGCGATGCTCGATCAGGCGGTAGGCGGCATAGCTGATGGCACGGTCCATGTCGATGCGACCACCTTCGTTCGGCACCGCTGTCGTGCAATCGACGCCCAGTCGCTGTTGCCCGAGCAGGTAGGGACTGGCCCGCGTATCGGCCTGGGCCCAGATGTCATACATGGCCGCGGACAAATGGAACAGATTGCGCGCATGCACGGGCGGGCGCGCCAGATCGTTTCGGATGGCCTCGAGCAGCACCTGATTCCAACGAAACGCAATCGTGTCGCTCGCCTTTACCGGAGCTGGGGCCGGGGCTGGGGTAACGGCAGGATCCGTCTGGAAATCGGTGGGCGAGGAGCCGCCACAGCCGGACAGGGCAGCGGCAATGAACGAGGCCGCAAACGGGACGGCGAACCGGTGGCAGCGGGCGTGAAAGGGCGGATTCGAATGGCGCATGACGACTGTCAGCCCGGCGCACGGCACGAGCGGGAACGATCAGTCATCGATAATAACGGCTGACCCGTGGCCGATCAGGATCGACGACCATCACGCCGCCCCGATCTGCCGGCCACCTGATGCTCAACACCGAACTGGAGCACTGCCATGCCTCTCACTCCTGTCGAACAGGCGATGCTCGAGGCGATCGACGCCTGCCTGCCCTCGGATACACACCCGGCCATACTGACGGGCGATGCCGATCTGCGCAGCCACTTCGAGGTGTCGGCGCTGGCAAGCACAACGATCGTGGCGGCCACGCGTCAGCTGGCGCGCGTGATGCATCTGTGCGGCCAGCCCACGAATCTGAGCGTTGACCGGAGTCTGGCGTCTGCCTGGTTCTCGAGCACGATTCAGCCCATCGGCTGGCAACTGCCGCCGATCTGGGATGCCATCGCTGGCGACTACCCCTGTGCCGACGGCTGGATTCGTATTCACACGAATGCGCCGCATCACAAGCTGGCCTGCCAATCCGTGCTCGGCCCGCACGACACGCGCGAGGCCGTGGCGGCCGTTTTGGCCGGCGCATGCGGCGACGACATCGAGGCGGCGATCGTGGCGGCCGGCGGCTGTGCGGCGCGCATGCGTTCATGCGCGGAATGGGCGGCGCATGCCCAGGGCAAGGCGGTCGCAGCCGAGCCATTGATCGATGTCGCCGCTCTGCCTATCCCATCCGGCTCACCGACCCTGCAACTGACACCGCGCGCAGGGCAACCCCTTCATGGCCTGCGTGTGCTCGATCTGACCCGCATCCTCGCCGGCCCGACCGCGACCCGCTTCCTCGCCGCGTTCGGCGCCGACGTGTTGCGCATCGATCCGCCCGGCTGGGAAGAACCCAGTGTGGTGCCCGATGTCACGCTGGGCAAACGGTGCGCGCGGCTGGATCTGAAGCGTTCGGCCGATCGCGACCAGTTCGCGGCATTGCTTGCGCAGGCCGATGTACTCATCCACGGCTACCGCCCGGGCGCGATGGCAGCGCTGGGCTACGACACGGCAAGGCTGCGCAGTCTTGCGCCGCACCTGGTGGCGGTGAGCCTTTGCGCCTACGGCGATCAGGGTCCGTGGGCGGGTCGGCGTGGCTTCGATTCGCTGGTACAGATGAGTTGCGGCATCGCCGACGCCGGCATGCACGCCTTTGCAGCCACGAAGCCGACGCCTCTGCCGGTGCAGGCACTCGACTACGCGACCGGCTATCTCATGGCCGCCGCCGCCCTCTACGGCATCGGCGAACGACTCGCGCATGGACGCAGCATTGCGGCTCGGTTGTCATTGGCACGCACCGCCGAACTGCTCAAGCACCACCCTCGATCGGCGCAACGCGAGCCAGTCGCCGGCGCGCAGGCCGATGCCTTCGCGCCGCAACCCGAGCACACGCCCTGGGGGCCTGTGCGACGGCGCGTGTTTCCGGTATCGATCGATGGTGTGCCGGTGGTCAGCGCGCGACCGGCGGCGGCACTCGGGTCGTCGCCGCCGTCGTTCGGGTACTGAAGGGCAACGTTATTCGCAGCGATAACTCGCCGCCGCGGTCATCGGCCCGCTGCCATCATGGCGCGCGATCTTCGGATACACGCAGATCGGCATCGTCACGCTGTTATCCGGCGAGCTCAGGTCGATCCGGTCGGGTGCCTGCCCGTTTTCGACCCAGTTGCGCAAGGCATTGAACAACTCGTCGCGGCCCGTGACACCTTGCGGCAGCGGCACCTTGGCCACATCGGTCGGCGCGCCAGTGGCCGGATCCACCGATGCGCTGCGCGCGAACGAACCGTCATGCGCCAGCGCCGGAATCATGTAGAGCCGGTTGAACTGCTGCACGGCATCGTCGCCGCCCATCTGAGCCGCCACCCGCGTGTAGTAGTTGATCGAACCGTTGGGCATGATGAGGTCGTCAGCCCAGCCGTGATACGACAGGATGCGTGTACCGACATCACGCGCGCTCGTCAGATCGGGATTGTCGGTGTTGATGTCGGCGAAAGACGACTGCAGGTCGATCCCCCGCAGGTAGGCGTTGGCCAGGTCTTCATAGCTCAGGTTCTTCCAGCCGTCGGTGCCATTACCGGTCGGGTTGGTGAAGTTGGCTTGGGCCAGTGTCGGATTCTGCAACTCGATGGCCACCATGTCGGTGGCAATCGGAAACGGCGTGGCACCGGCCAGCAGGTTCAGCCGGGTGCCGCGCGACAGGCCGAACCACAGGTGATTGCTCGCGGGCGCATCCGCACTGCCGTTGTCGACCGCCGGATCGGGCGCCTGCCCATGAAAGTGCTGGCCATACCAGATCCGATTGACCGCATCGGCCTCGGCCAGGTTCACGCAGGCAGCGGCGTCGTCGTTGGTGCCAACGATGCCGTCATTGCCGGTGGTGCCGGTGCACAGCGCCGCTGCATCGCGGGTCGGGTCATACCGACACTGACGCGGATCGATCAGGAAACCGAGTTCGGCGCCGCCACACGCGCCCACCGCGGCCCCACTGAGCGCATCGAGCTTGGCGATGGCGATCGGTGAGCCGATCTGCCGCTGCATCACGAGCTGGGGATACAACTCGGCAGTGATGAATTTGGACCAGTTGAAGGCTGGTGCGCCGGCCAGGATGCCATCGAAGTCGTCGGGATATTTCTGCGCCAGCTTGTAGCCCTGGCGACCGCCGGTCGAATAGCCATCCCAGTAAGCGAATTGATGGGCACGTCCGTAATAGGCCTGGACCAGGGCCTTGGTCTTGACCGCCTGCTCATGCAGACTGCGCTCGGCGAAATCCTGCCACAACACGGTATTGATGCTGCCATCCGGGTTCATCGTGAACGAGCCACCGCGCCCGGCAGGTCTGGCCGGATGCCCGTGGTCGGATGTGCTGATCACATAACCCTGATTCGCGGCCAGCAGAAAGTTCGAGCGGGTGCCGATGAGCGCCAGTTCGGAATGCGCACCGCCGGCCCAGCCGCCACTGCCAAAGGCGCGGATGCGCTCGTTCCAGTCGGCTGCCTGCGGCAGCCATACCTCGATGCCGATGCCCGATGAGGTGGATGGTGCGTCGTCCGGACCCGGATTGCCGGGACCCACGATCAGCTTGACCAGACACATCGGCACCGCGGCCGTTGGCGGGGCGGGATCGGCGGGCGTGTCCGCCAGCGCGATGGCCTCATTGGCCGCATAAGCCTTGACCAGCAGCACGGTGGTGTCGGCGTCGGGCTTGAAGCTGTCCTTGAGGGTGTCGTCGCAGGCAAGCGTCGCAGGGGAACTGGCCACCGGCGGGGGCTCATCGTCATCGTCGCTACAGCCGGCCAGTGCAGCGGCGGCGCTCAGCACAATCGCCAGGGCGATGGCGGATTGGCGGCGCGAGGCCTGGTGGCGCGGCCGATCAATCGGGTCGTGCAGTTGAATCATGGTGTCTGTCCTCCAAGGGGCGGGCGCGTTCGGATCGCGCCTTCGTCAATGCGTTGCTAGTGTAGGTTAGTCCGGCCCGCTTGCACACTGGCACCGATCTGCCGGCCAGCTGGCCAGAGCGGGCCGGCCGAGCGGATTCCGGCCGTGCGTCGCAACCCATGGCATTGAGCAGGCTCACGGGCGAACGCTGCTGGTCACGCCACGCTTGCGACGACTCATCTGTGTTGAGGATGTGAGCCAGCCGCGCCGGCAGTCAAATCGTATCGATTCTTCAACCCCTGTCCTCCAACCCCGATCAGGAGGCTCCATGCAATGGATCACCGCCATCCTCGCATTCGCCGTCACGATGCTGGTCTTTGCCATGGTGACATCGACACTCGTCGAGTCGATTCATCGTGTTCTGTCACTGCGCACAGCTGGCTTGAAACTCATGCTCGCCAATGTCTTCGACTATGCCGTGCGCCCGCACCTGGCGGGCGTGGTCGCAGCATCAGCAGCGCCGCCCATGGCCAAGCAGACAGCAACAGACGCCGGACCGCCCATCCAGTCGCCAGAGGAGGCCCGCCAGGCCTTTGTCGAACACATGACGCTCAACCGGGCGACCAGACACTCGCCGACGACTCCGCGAGGCCGGTGGATTGACCGCCTAACCGGTCTGATCAATTGGTTCACCGATCGCTTCTTTGGCGTGACCAGTGTTCCGGTCGAGGTCTTTACGCAAAAGCTCGCCGACCCTCGGTTTCAGTGGAACGACAAGCAACCAACCCCCGAAGTCATCACCGACATCGCTCTGAAGTACGAATCGTTCGGACGCGAGGCATCGGTCTACTTCGAGAGCCGTGCGCGCTTGTTGTCGGTTGTCGTCGCTATTCCGGTGGCCTGGGCCTTCTTCGTTCATCCGTACAAGCTGGCGATTGTCTATACGAATAATCCAGAGGTCGCCAGCGCTGTTGCCAATCAGGCCACGGAGATCACCAAGCAAGTCGACGCACTGCGCCAGCGAGTCGCAAAGGACACGGGGAACAATGACACTAAGACGGCTGTCGCGAGCGTGACGGCGGCGCTTGAAGACGCGGCAAAGCGTGCGAAGGAACTTTCCACCGTTGGCGTTCCGTTGGGATGGCCGTCCATTGCCGATCGGGTGGCTGACTGCAAAACCTCGTCGAAGGTGTCTGAGGATTCCATTGTCACGGTCTGTTGGTGGTTGAAGAATGACTGGAACATTCCGACCGTGTTCGACGCCATCTGGCTGACCGTGGGTGGCCTGCTCATCGGGCTGGGGGCACCATTCTGGGCACGCACCGTGTCCGCCTTGGCGAGCGCGCGCACCGGTTCGTGGCAACGCGTGGCCGAGATCGTCGGCGCGCGGCAGGAGGGCAAGCCAGACCCGGGTGCAAGCCAGGCGGTGAATGCACCCGCGATACCGGTTCCGAACAGGACATTCGATGTTGCGTTTGCCGCTGGTCGGGGTGATGCCCGATCGGAATGACTTCAAGGCAAAAGCCGGTAGCTCTGCGGCGACAAGGTCGCCGTGCCCCGTGATGGCCGACAAAGGCGGCGGAACTACGCCCGGTAGCCTGCGTCGATCCGGTCGAGCTTGCGCATCAGCGCGGCAAATTCGAGCGCACCCACGCCTTCGGCCGTCTCGCGCGCCGAGAAGGCATCGAGGTCACGACCGGAGCGCGCGGCCACCTCGGCCGGAATCAGCCGCAAGCGGCCCGCAGCGGCCGCGTCGAGCTGAACCTGGCAGGCCCGCTCGAGCCGGTACAGGTTCAGAAAGGTGTCGGCCACGGTACGCCCAACGCACAAGAGGCCGTGATTGCGCAGGATCATCGCCTTGTGATGCCCCAGACTGGCCACCAGCCGCTCCCGCTCCTCGTCGTACAGGCTGATGCCTTCATAGTCGTGATAGGCCAGGCGCTCGAAGAAGCCGGTGGAAACCATCGAGATCGGCAACAGTCCATCCTCCAGCGCGGCCACTGCCATGCCGGCACGGGTATGGATGTGCATCACGCAGTGATGTTCGCCGCCCTCGATCTAACTTCGTCGTAGTTCAGCCCATAGGGATTGATCAGGAAATGATGTTCGGGGCCAGGCACCCGCACGGTCAGATGGCCGTAGATCAGTTCGGTCCAGCCGAAGTAGTCGACCAGCCGATAGGCGGCCGCCAGTTGCACGCGTAATTCGCGCTCGGCCTTGTCGGCGGGCAATGACGTGATCTGGGCGATGCGCTGCGTGTGAACCATGAGCGGTCTCCTCCGGTTTGGTTCGGCCAAGTGTACGCCGCCGGTGCCGGCGTATCGGCGTGGCGCTGTTCGCTAACGGACGGACCAGCGAACGGGCACCTCAAGCGGCCCCCGGAACGCCCAGCCGCCGAACGGCACCGTGGGGTCGGTCAGTGCCAGGCCAGGCAGGCGCTCGAGAATCGACCGGACCCCCACCTCGGGGACCAACACCTTGGAGGCCGCCGCACCAGCGCAAAAATGGGGACCGGCACCAAACGCGATGTGCCGGGTTGCATCGCGCCGGATGTCGAAACGATCCGGTGCCTCGAAATGAGCCTCATCACGATTGGCCGAGCCGAACATGAAGAACACCCGGTCCTCGGGTTCGAAACGCACGCCCTGGTAGTCGTACGGTTTGGCAACCCGGCGTGGTGACATGCCGATCGGCGAGATCCAGCGAACATATTCGTCGAACACCTTCTGCCAGAGCACCGCGCCGGACATGGCCGCCTGCGCCTGCGCCGGATGGGCGAGCAGTGCCCACACCATGCCGGCGATCGCATCACGCGGCTCGTTTTGCCCGCCACTGATCGCCAGCTTGATGTTGGCCCGCACACTCTCGTCGCTCATGCCCGAACGGCGCAGTACGCTGAGCAGGCTGCTGTCGGGCTGCTCATCGAGCACCGGCATCTGCTCGGTAATGCACGCATCGATACCGGCCGTCGCGGCATGGCAGCGTGCCTCGACCTCGGGATCGCCGGCGTAATTCGATATGCCATCCATCATCGCCTGCGACCAGGCATCCATGTCCTGGTAACGCATGTTGGTGAGCCCGGTGATGTCCTTGAGCGCCTCGGCCGATACCGGCAAGGCATAGTCGCGGACCAGGTCGGCTTCGCCGCGCGGGGCGAGTGCGTCCAGGATGCGGTCGGCATGCGCCTGGAACTTCGCCCGCCAGACATCGCGCACGGTCACCGGATTGACGGCGGGAAACATCGCCTTGCGCTCGGCCAGATGAGCCAGGCCATCCTTGCGCATCAGGTTGTGTCCCATCAGGCGATTCATCAGCCCCTGCGGCTGAAACGAGCTGAACACCTCGATGTTCTTTTCGCACACCACGATGTCATCGCGGCGGGTGAACAGCGTGGCACCGAGTTGCGGCACGTAGGCGATGGGCGTCTGGGCGCGCATCCGGGCCAATACCGGATACGGATCCTGCCAGAAGGCTTGTGGGTGAATCTCGACAACCGGCGCGCTGCTCATGAATTCCCCCGTGATCGACTCGCCAGCAAGCTTATGGCATTGTGCACGACGCCCCCGGCGAGTGGGTCGAGCCAGCACCTGGCTGAAAGCGGTGCTGCGCCGCTGTCAGGCTCTCCTGCATCCAACGACGAATTTCGTGCGTAGTAACTGACTGACCTTGAGGAGAATCAACATGACGCGAACTGGAATCGCCGCCGTGCTGTGTGGCGTTACGTTGCTGGTGGGCGGCTGCGCTCGCCTGCAAGAACCCGGAGCAAAGGGCAGCCCGTCTGCCGTGCAGGACAAAGCTGCCGCTGTCGCGGCGCCGGGGCTGCGCGATGGTGAACTGGCCGTGCCGCCCGGGTATCGCAACTGGCCAGTTTTTCTGGCTGGCATCGACAAACCAGACACCAAGCAGATTCGCGATATCTACATCAATCCGCGCGGCCATGGTGCGCCAACTGGCGGCCCCTTCCCGGACGGCACGATCTCGGTCATGGAAATCTGGGCACCGAAGCTCGATGCGGCCGGTAATCTGGTCAAGGGTAGCGACGGCAAGCTGGTGAAGGACGCACTGTCGATGGTATTCGTCATGGGCAAGAGCCCAGGAGCAGGGGCGCTGGTCGCGCCCGAATTACGCAATGGTGACTGGGTCTATGCGGGATACGCGGCCGACGGCAAGTCGCCGGGTGGGCCGGCGGTTGCCGCCTGCCGAGCCTGCCATCTGCCCCAGGTGGGCAACGACTTCGTGTTCCGGGCCGACGAATATTTCGCCAGGCGTTGAGCCGCCTCATGCGGTGGCGACCCGCTGACCTGGGTCGCCTCACCGCCCACGACGCTAACCAGGGCAGCGGATCAAACGGCGGATCCGGTCCGCCGTTTGATCACAGATTCGCGCCGTTGGCCTTGATGGTTTGGCGATACCAGTCGAAGGACAGCTTGGGCGTGCGCTTCTGCGACGCATAGTCCACATGAATCAGGCCGAAGCGCTCGCGATAGCCTTCGGCCCATTCGAAGTTGTCGAGCAGACTCCAGTAGAAGTAGCCCCGTACATCGACGCCGTCATTCGACGCGCGACGCAGTTCGCCCAGATAACGACGCAGAAAGTCGATGCGCTGAGGATCGTCGACCCGGCCATCGAGCGTCACCCAGTCGATCATGCTTAAGCCGTTTTCGGTCACATAAACCGGTAGTTTGTAGCGCTCGTAATACCAGCGCGGCCCCCAGTAGAGCGACTTGGGCACCACATCGAACACCCAGAAGGCGGTGCGTGGATTGCCTTGCGGTGGTGGGACGTTCTGCGGCTTGCCATCGGCGCCGGCCCGCACCACCACACCCTGATAGGTGTTCATCGCAAAAAAATCGAGCGGCTGAGCCATCACCTTCAGATCGTTCGGATCATGCTTGGGGATCTTGCCGGCGTACTCGGCCAGTTGCTGCTCTGGATATTCACCCTTGTAGACCGGGTCGAGCAGCCAGCCGGCCAACCCGCCGAACGAAGCCTTGCGGGCGGCGGCGATGTCTGCCTCGCTGTCGGTGGCGGGAATGCCGGGCCAGAGCGCCGCGACATAGCCGATTTCAATGGGTTGACGGGCGCTGGCGCGCATCGCCTGCACGGCCTTGCCATGGGCAAGCATCACGTGATGCGAGATGGTCAGGATATCGGCCCATTCGCGCTTTTCACCCGGCGCATGCGTGCCCAGGTGATGGCCCAGGAAGATATGCACTTCGGGCTCGTTATGGGTGAACCAATGCGTGACCCGGTCGGAGTAACGCTCCACCACGGCGCGTGCATAGTCGGCAAACCAGTCGGCCGACTCCCGCACCATCCAGCCGCCGCGCTGCTGCAGGGCTTGCGGGTAATCCCAATGAAACAGGGTGATCCAGGGTGTGACGCCGGCGGCGAGCAGATCATCGATCAGCCGGTCATAAAACGCGAAGCCCTTCTCATTGCGCCGGCCCGTCCCGTCGGGAAACAAGCGCGACCAGGCAATCGAGAACCGATAGGCATTCAGTCCCAGGTCTTTCATCAGCCCGACGTCTTCCCGATGGCGCCGGTAATGATCGCAGGCGATGTCGCCCGTGTGCCCGTCCTTGATGGTGCCAGGCTGGTGGGAAAACGTGTCCCACACCGACTTGCCACCGCCGTCGTTAACCGGCGAACCCTCGATCTGATAGGACGAGGTGCCGGACCCCCAGACGAAACCGGGGCGAAACGTTTGTCGGGTCTGGCGTGACTCACGGTCATGCTGGCCAGCAGTGGCGGAAGGGGTGGAGGGCGCATCACTCATGAAATCGTCCGAAATGTCGATGAAGTCGCAGTGGAACCGTTCCGATCGGATTGTGCCCCGTCCAGCCGGAGCCTCCGATTTGGGGTCGATTTCGCGTTGTGTACAGGCCACTCTTGCCGACACGGCCCGGTCGATAGTTGTTACTCTCGTTACAAACTAGGTCACAAATGTTTCAATTCGACGATCCTGATGACGAAGCGCCCGAGCACCGGCGAGCCGGCAAGGGAAGACTGCGCCATCTGGCCGCCGGTTTCTGGTGCGGCGAGCAGCGGGTATTCGCCTGGGCCCTGACGCTGGCCCTGATTGCCCTGACCGTGGCCCAGGTGTCCATTCCGGTCATGCTCAATTACTGGAGCCAGCAATTGTTCGACGCGCTCGAGCAGCGCGATTTCGACAATCTGCTTCGCCAGTCGGGCTTTGCGGTACTGATCATCGGCGCCAACGTGCTGGTGATGACCACTCACCTGTGGACCAAGCGCCGCCTGCAGGTGGCCTGGCGCACCGATCTGACCCACCGGCTGCTGGATCGATGGACGGTTCATGGCCGCGACTACCAGCTCGGTCAATCCGGGGCCAGGCTGGACAATCCGGACGGCCGGATTGCTGAAGATGTCCGGATCGCTACCGAGTCGTCGATCGACCTGGTGCATTCGCTGTTTTACTGCGTCTTGCTGCTGGTGAGCTTCGCCCAGATCCTGTGGGTTCTGTCCGGCCCGCCCGAAGTGGTGTTCGGCTCCTGGTCCTTTACCCTGCCCGGGCACCTGGTCTGGATCGCCCTGATCTATGCCGGTGCGGGCGCCTTCGTGGCGACCCTGCTTGGCCAGCCGCTGACCCGCGCGGCCAATTATCGGCAGAACAAGGAAGCCGATTTCCGCTTCGGCCTCGGCCGGGCACGCGAGGAGGCGCCCACGCTCGCGATGGGCACGGCCGACCCGGCGCGACGCATCAAAACCGGCAACCTGTTCTCCGAGGCGACCGGCGCCTGGCGCCGGCAGACCAAGGTGTTGCTGCGTCTGGTGATGTTTTCCTCCACCTGGAACGTGTTGTCGCAGGCGGCGCCCATCCTGATCGCGGCGCCGCGCTACATCGCCGGCACGATCTCGCTGGGCGTACTGATGCAGACGGCCCAGGCGTTCCAGCAGATGATCAACGCCCTGTCCTGGCCCATCGACAATATGCAGAAGCTCGCCGAATGTCGCGCCTCGTTCGGGCGGGTGGCGCATCTGAATGCCGTGCTGGTTGAATTGTCCGAGGGCGATGCGGCCCAGGACGAACCGGTGCGGGACAGGCCGCCGGTGGTCGAGCCCTGGGCGGTGGGTGCGCCGGTGTTCCGGTTGGCACGCCACATGAAGACCTACGCGGGCGGCGATCTTCGCCTGAACCGGGTGGTTCAGCCGGCCATCGCGGCGGCCACGATCACCGTGGCGGTCCAGTCCGGTGTGCCGCCCGACGAGCACTACCCCGCTCACGGGCAGACCGAATCCGAACCGGCCAACATGCACTGAGTTCAGGGCTTCGCCTTGCTGGTTGGCTTGGACGATTTGCTCGGCCTGGTTGGCTTGACCAGCTTGGATGACTTGACCGGCTTGCCCCGCGCCTGCGCGACAAAATCGGTGTACCAGCGGGCCGATGACTTCGGGGTCCGTTTGAGCGTCTTGAAATCAACGTGGATCAGCCCGAAGGGATTCGTATAACCGGATCCCCATTCGAAGCTGTCGAGCAGCGACCAGACAAAATAACCGCGCACATCGGCGCCGGCCTGCATCGCCTCCTGCATCGCCGCGGTATAGGTTTTCAGATACGCGATGCGTCGGGGATCATGAACGGCACCGCGGGCATCGGGCTTGTCCTGCCCGCCGCAACCATTCTCGGTGACATACACCGGCAGCCCGTAGCGCCGGGTCAGCTCGATCAGCTCATCACGAAACGCCTCGGGAAAGATCGCCCAGCCGATGTCGTCGCGCACCACCGCGTCGGCGGGCGCATTGCCCCAGGCAAATCCCCAGATGGTCGACGGATCGGCCTTCGCGAAAATCGGTCCGTAGTGATTCAATCCGATCCAGTCCAGGCGTCGACAGATCTGGGCCATGTCGCCCGGCTTCACCCAGGGCTCGATCTCGCCGGCCAGCAGCGCCGGATACGTAGCGCGCATCTGCGGCTCGGGAAAGGCGAGGTTCCAGTGCGCATCCAGCATGTCGGCAGCGCGGCGGTCAGCCTCGCTCGAGGTCTCGGGATGTACCACCTGTCGGTTGTGGATCGCGCCGATCGACGCATCACGCACCAGGTTGCGCAGCACATCCACACCGCGCCCATGGGCCAGATTCAGGTGGTGGATGGCGCGCAGATTCGCGGTGCGATCCATCTGGCCCGGCGCACACCAGTCCATGGCATAGCCGAACAGAGTGAACACCGAGAATTCATTGAAGGTTGCCCAATGCTTGACCCGGTCGCCGAGCCGCCGGGCGACCAATGCCGCGTAGTCCTCATACCAGCCCGCACTGTCGCGCGCGGTCCAGCCGCCCAGATTCTCGAGCGCCTGCGGCAAGTCCCAGTGATACAGGCAGGCCCAGGGCTGAATGCCGGCCTGAAGCAACTGATCGACGAGCCGGTCGTAGAAGGCCAGGCCGGCTTCGTTGACCTTGCCCCGGCCCTGCGGCAACACGCGCGGCCAGGCAATCGAGAACCGATAAGCGTCCACGCCCAGCGACTTGATCAGCGCGACGTCTTCCTGATAACGATGGTAATGATCGCAGGCAAGCTCGCCGGTGCTGGCGTCGGCCACCTTGCCCGGCTGGGTGCAGCGGAAGTCCCAGATGCTCTGGCCGCGGCCGTCATCGCGACTCGCACCCTCGACCTGGAAGGCGGCGGTCGACACGCCCCAGACGAAATCCTTGGGCCAGGGAGAAAGCGTTTTCCGGGTTGACATCAACGGGGTCCTCTTCTTTGGGATGCGACCTATTGTCCAGCCAGCGGCGAAAAATGCGGCATTTCCGAGCCTCAAAGTGTTGCGGGCAAGGACAAGCGGTCGATGGGCGCCGATCGCCGCGTCGATCAGCGATCGGTCAGCGCCGCTAGTCCTTGCCACCTGGCAAGGCGTCATCGAAAAAGCGCACCGTCTCGACCGACAGTGTCTGTTGAAATACCCCGCGATCAAACCCCGGCGGATCGATTGCCACTTCCCCCAGTTGCGCCCGCCATTGCAACTGGGCAGGCGCGATGAAGGCGAAGTGTCCGGCGCCCGGTGCCAGGCGCGAGGCACCCTGCGGCAGTTGCGCCGCGAGCCAATCGTGATGCCACTGGCGTCCAAGCACTTCGTCGTGTTCGGCGCCCACCATCGCGATGCGCACCGAACGATCACGCAGGGAGTCGGGCGCAATCACCGCGCCGAGCGGCGCGAACATCAACACGGCACGCACCCGGTCGTCACGCACCGGCTCATGATCGCGCTCACCGGCCGGCAGTTCGAAGGCAGCGCCGCCGTCGGTCGATTGCACACCAACACTCGGATCCCCGTAGCGACAGGCCGGGTCGCCGGTGCCCGCCTGGCAATGCGCCACAAGTCGGTCACGATCAGGCCGCGCGCCGGCCAGCGCGGCCACCGTATAACCACCGGCTGAATGGCCCAGCGCACCGATGCGTGCGGCGTCGATGCGCGGCCCCCAGACCGGCGAGGTTAGTAGTGCGTCGATCACGGCCGAGGCCTGACGTGGCCGCTCGACGAAATAGCGTTCGTCGGCCATCAGCGATCGGTCACGGAAATTGTCGCCGGGATGGGTCGGCGCGGCCACGATATAACCCGCGCGGGCCAGAGCAGTGGCAATCGGATGGTGATTCAGATTCATGCCACCGGTGCCGTGCGAGAGCAGCACCAGCGGCAGACCTATCTTGGCGGAAAACGGCCCGTCGGGCGCCGCGATGGGCTGAAACGGCCCGGCACCGACCGCTTGTTCGGGCGCATCGCTCGGATACCAGATCACGGTGTCGATCCGGGTGCTCAGGTACGGGATGGCCAGACGGGTGATCCCGGCGTTGGCGGCCTGCGCTGCGGTGGCCATGAGACTGGTAGCCAACATGGTGGCAAGCATCAGTATCGAGAGACGCAGGCGCGGCTGAAGGAATGAGGCGTTCATGAAGTCGGGATTCCCTGTGATCCCGCCGGGTGGCGGCTTGGGTCGAATCATCAACTCGCCCGCAGCGGATGGCGAGCCACCTGCGACCAGGCGTTCGGCGGGTGGCGCCAGATGCCGCCAGACTCGCCGAACGGCACCAGCCGGGCGCGCTTCACGCAGCATCGTCTCGAACATCGCCACATGGCCTCGCTTGTGCCGGCCAGTTTCATACGGGGTGGGCTGATGGCGACCAGCATCGCTGTGGGCGAGATCGTCGGGATGGTCGGCATGGTCGTGATCGAGGGCGCATCCGAGGGCTGGATGCTCGGGATTGGCAAATGACGCCCATGGAGCCGAATCATCCTGTTCGTGGCAGGCTTGCCGATCCGCTTTCCTCCGACACCTGCGCCGCCTGCGCATCGGCCGCCGCTGGCCGGTTGACCAGCAGTGGGAGCAACTGCTCAAGGCTCGCCGGCTTGACCAGATGCGCATCGAATCCGGCCTTGCGCGAGCGCTCTCGATCACTCGCCTGTCCCCAGCCGGTCAGCGCGATCAGCCGCGGGCAGTCTTCGCGATCCCGCAGGCGCAGATGCTGGGCCACTTCATAGCCGCTCATGCCCGGCATGCCGATGTCGAGCAGGATCACATCGGGACGAATTCGGGCACTGATGTCGAGTGCCGCTTCGCCGCTCGAGACGGTCGTCACCTCATAGCCATGCATGTCCAGCAGCATGGCCAGCGACATCGCGGCATCTTCATTGTCATCGGCGATGAGCACGCTGGGCTTTTGATCGGCCGGATCGGCATCGGGCAAGATGACATCAGACGATGGCCGTTCGGGCGAAGCGAGGGCAACGGCCTCGGGCAGGGTCAACACGAACTCACTGCCACGATGTTTCCCTTCGCTATGGGCGCTGATCGAACCACCGTGCATTTCGGCCAATGATCGTGCGAGAGACAGGCCGATGCCAAGGCCGGTATTGGCGCCCTGCGCGCCGCTTACCTGGCCGAACATCCGGAAGATCCGATCCATTGCGTCGGCATCGATGCCGATGCCATCATCGCGCACAATGATGTGCACACCACGGGTGTCGTGTGTTGCGGTGATGTCGATGTGACCGCCCGACGGCGTGAATTTGCATGCATTGTTAATCAGGTTGCTCAGAATCTGGGTCAACCGGATCCGGTCTCCATTGACAGCGGGCAGATCCGCATCGACCTGGACCGAGATCCGATGGTCCTTATCCAGCACGTTCTGCCGGGTCATCTCGATGGCGCCGTCAACAAGTTCAGAAATCCGCACGTGTTCCTTGCGCAGGCTGATCTTGCCCAGGCTGACCCGGCTGCTGTCGAGCAGGTCGTCGACCAGTCGCACCAGTTGACCCACCTGACGCATGAGCATGGCCGTCGCTTCCTGGACTCCCTGACGATTGCGTCCGTAGGCGTGCAGCAATTCGGTGGCGTTCACGATGGGGGTGAGAGGATTGCGCAATTCATGCGCCAGCGTGGCCAGGAACTCGTCCTTGCGCTGATCCGCCAGACTCAGGTCGCTGATCAACTGGCGCTGCATCTCATCGGTGGCGCGCCGGCTCTCGGTCACCTGGCTGATGGTGGCATAGGCAATGGAATTGCCCTCGGCATTGCGGATCGGGAAGACCCGGCAGTCCATCCAGGTGGGCGCCCCATTGACCGCATTGCGAAGCCGGATCTCCCGGCTGGCCGATCCCTCCTGCTCGACTTCTTTCATGAATGCTCGGGAGAGCAGCGGCAGATCGTCCGCCAGGATCATGGAGAATGCGTCCAGTTTTTGGGCTTCGGCCAGGCTGACCAGGCCCAGCAGCTGCAGACCGGCCGGATTCACATAGCGGGTCCGGCCGTCCAATTCGAAGATGGCGATGAAATCGTTACTGTTGGCGACCAACTGAACCAGGCGCTCATTGTCCTGTTGCAACTGCTTGAGGATGTCGATGTCTGTCGATGTGCCGTACCAGCGAATCACCTGGCCCTTGCTGTCATGCATCGGCAAGGTTCGGCCCAGAAACCAGCGATATCGCCCGTCGGCCCCCATCAGGCGATATTCGGCCTCAAATGCCTGTCCGTTGGCCATCGCCCACTGCCAACGCTCGGCAACGATGAGCCGGTCGTCAGGATGAATGGCGTCAGAAGACATCTGAAATTCGCCGTCTCCTGACGAATCCCCCACGTATTCGAACCAGCGGCGGTTCAGAAACTCGATCTCGCCGTCGGCCGACACGACCCAGACGATCTGAGCCATCGCATCGGCCGTCTGCCGATACCGTTCCCGGCTGATACGCAATTCTTCCGTACGTTGCGCGACCCGCTCCTCGAGCATCGCATTACTTGCCCTGACTTGCTCGATCATCGAACGATTCTGGCGGGAGATTGCAGCCACCACGAGGATCAGCACAGATGAAATCGCCAGAAAGAGTTGCAGCATCACCTGACTTTCGCGCACGGTGCCTGCGCTCGTCGCGAACTGTCCCGTGCCATTGACCGTATAGGCCGTAGCCATCACGGAGAGAACAACCAGCGCGACAACGGCACCGCCGAAATAAAAGCGGATAGCCGCCCAGACCAGCGGGGGAATGACGAGATAGACCAGCGGCAATCGACCGCCCACCGCAATGGCGATCGAGATGATGAGGGTGACCAGCAACAGACAGAATTCGATGATTCGGGACAGCGGAACGCCGGTGCGTACCTGCCAGGTGCGAACGGCGACCAGCATGAGCGGCGCGACCAGTAGCGTTCCGGTTGCGTCGCCGATCCAGAACAGAGTCCACGAGTCAATGAACGACCGGCTTTTTGCCACAAACAATGCGGTAGCGCCCACCGTTGCACTGACTGCTGGTGCCACCACTGCGCCGAAAACCACCAATGACAGCACATCGCGCAGGTTTTGCACCCGATGGGCCCGGCCCGGATTGAACTGTCTGATCAGCGTCGCACCCATCAGGCCTGCCGCACAGTTGCCTGCAATGACGGCCAGCGCCAGCGGGACAGCATGGCGAAACCAAAGGGCATTGGCGATCAGTTCGGCCAGAATGGCCGCCAGCATCCACCACGGCCAATGCCGGCCACGCGACAGCAGCAGCGCTGCCAGCAGGAGCCCACCTGGTGGCCAGACCGAGATTCCCGTCTCGGGAATAACGGCCAAGAGTTTCGCCACGCCGGCGCCGGCAATGAACGCCAACAGGAATACAACGAGCAGGACGGCGCGGGGTCTGTCGCCCCACCATGGCGCGTGTCCTTGGTGCGCAGCACCGGCATCGGTCGGGATCGGCAACTTACCCTCCACCGGCAAGGCTCCTTTGCACGTGTTCAGATCCGCCAGCGCGGCCCGGCGAGTTTATCAGCGTCCATCGCCGGCGACTCGTGCCTGACCCATCGAGGCTTGCAACTCTTCGAACAGCCAATCCTTGAAAGCGGTAACCTTTCGGGTCCGCAACTTGGTCTTCAGATACACCAGCCGGTGGCAGACAATCTGCGGCCCTTCGAGACCAAAGGGAAGGACGAGCGCCCCCGCCGCCAGTTCGCGTTCGATGAGCAGGCGACTCTCCAGCGCAATGCCCAGACCGTCGACTGCCGCGCTGATCGCCATGAACGAGCGGTCAAAGCGCGGACCTCGGGCAAGTTCCAGCGGCGGATGGCCATGATCGCGCGCCCAGTCGCGCCAACTGTATCGATTGACCTCCGAATGAATCAAGGTGATGCGTGACATGTCCAGCGTCACCCGACCACGGCGCCGCCGACCGACCAGCGCAGGCGCAGCCGCCACCACGATGGTCTCTTTCGGAAAGGCGACCACGGTTTCATCACCACCCGGGAAAATGTTGCCATAGCGGATGTCAACATCGGCCTCGCCGGAGGCCAGATCGATTCGCGTGGCCGACGCATTGAGCCGCACGTCGATATCGGGATTCAGGGCGGAGAAGCGGGACAGCCGGGGCATTAGCCATTGGGTGGCGAAACTCGGCACGCTGTGTACGGTGAGGATATCGCTCTTGCCAGCGCGTTCGATGCTGCGGGCGCTGGCCTCGATCTGGCCGAAGGCGGTGGCGATGACTTCGGCGAATGCCCTGCCCGCGTCGCTCAGTTCGACGCCTCGATGGATCCGATGGAACAAGGTGATCTCGAGTCGCTCCTCGAGCCGGCGGATCTGATGACTGATGGCCGATGGGGTCAGATGCAATTCCTCGGAAGCGGCGGCGAACGAGCCAAGCCTGGCCACGGCATCGAAGGCCTGCATGGCTTTCAGGGGTGGGAGTAGTCGCATGGACGCCGGTCTCTGGATACGGGTTCGGGCAACCCCGATTCACATGAATTCAGTTCACCAATATCGAATCATTAATCATTTGAGCCCATCACGGCAAGCTCTTATGATCCGCTCGATCCATACCTTGGCGGTGCCAAACCGCCGTCAATACCCGCCCCCAGACCGGGCGACCGGGAGACTCCCTCATGAACCAGGAACTGGCCAAGGCCCCCGTCGGCGACACCGCCGCCGACCCGGCGGCATTGCGCAAGCTGCGCCATGCCGCCTATCGAATCAGACGCTTTGCCCTGCGCATGGGTGAGATCCAGGGGCAGGGTTATATCGGCCAGGCCCTGGGCTGGGCCGATGTATTGGCCGTGGCGTATTGCCATGCCATGGCATTGCGGGCCGATGACCCGGACTGGCCACAGCGCGATCGCTTTCTGCTCTCGCACGGGCACTATGCCATCGCCCATTACGCGGCGTTGATGGCGGCCGGCATCATCGAAGAAAACGAGCTGGATACCTATGGCTGCGACGACAGTCGGCTGCCGATGTCCGGCATGGCCACGTATACGCCTGGTATGGAAATTTCGGGCGGCTCGCTCGGCCAGGGGCTGGCGATCGGCGTGGGCATCGCCCTGGGCCTGCGTCACCAACAGATTCCCGCCTTCGTCTACAACTCGATGTCCGACGGTGAGCTCGATGAAGGGTCGACCTGGGAGGCGGCCATGTCGGCCGCCCATCACCAGCTCGCCAACCTGATCTGTCTGGTCGATATCAACAATCAGCAAGCCGACGGTCCGTCGAACCGGATCCTGGGCTTCGAGCCGCTCGCCGACAAATGGGCCGCCTTCGGCTGGCATGTCCAACGGGTGGACGGCAATGACCTGCCCTCGGTGCTTCGCGCCTTCGAAGCGGCACGCACACTCGATGAGGCGAGGCCGCGGGTGATTCTGTTCGACACCTTGATGGGCAAGGGCGTGCCCTTTCTGGAGCAGCGCGAGAAGAATCATTTCATCCGGGTCGATCCACCCGAGTGGCAGGCGGCACTGGCCATCCTGGATGCTGCATTCGGTCAGGGAGATCAGTCATGAGCACCACCACCGGGAAAAAGCCGCGTCTGACCACTTCGGCGATGATTGCCTCGATCGCCGCAGAAGGCCAGCGCGTCAAGGCAGCGCCGTTCGGCAAGGCCTTGGTCGAGCTGGCTCGCGAGCGTGCCGATATCGTCGGCCTCACGGCCGATCTGGGCAAGTACACCGATCTGCATCTGTTCGGTCAGGCCTATCCGGATCGGTATTTTCAAATGGGTATGGCCGAGCAATTGCTCATGGCGGCCGCTGGCGGCATGGCCAAAACCGGGCTGACGCCGTTCGCCACCAGCTACGCCGTCTTCGCCACGCGCCGCGCCTTCGACTTCGTGCATCAGGTGATCGGTGAAGAGCATCTGAACGTGAAGATCTGCGCGGCACTGCCGGGTCTGACCACCGGTTACGGGCCTAGCCATCAGGCCACCGAAGACATCGCGCTGATGCGCGGCGTGCCGGGCATGACCATCGTCGATCCCTGCGATGCGCTCGATCTGGAGCAGGCCGTGCCGGCGATCGCCGAGCACCAGGGCCCGGTATACCTGCGGCTGCTGCGCGGCAACGTGCCCATGGTGCTGGATGAATACGACTATCGCTTCGAACTGGGCAAGGCGAAGATGCTGCGCGATGGCACCGATGTGCTCCTGATCAGCACCGGCCTGATGACCATGCGGGCACTCGAGGCCGCCACCCGGCTTCGCGCCGATCGCATCGATGCAGCGGTCTTGCATGTGCCCACGATCAAGCCATTGGACGAGGCCACGATTCTGCGCGAGGCGGCCCGGCCCGGCCGGCTGCTCGTGGTAGCGGAGAATCATTCGGTGATTGGTGGGCTTGGGGACTCGGTCGCTGCGCTGCTGATGCGCTCGACCGTCAGGCCCCTCATGCGTCAGGTGGCATTGCCCGATGCCTACCTGGACGCCGGCGCATTGCCAACGCTGCATGATCGCTACGGCCTGTCGACCGATTCGCTGGTGGCAAGCCTCAAAGGCTGGCTGTCGGAATAGTCCGTTCAGATAGAGACGGACGAGGACTGCACAGATCGTGATGCTCTCGTACCTGCCCTCACTCGCGCTGTACTGATTCATGCCATCCGAGGTCGACACCATGAAGACGATTGCCTTTGCCGGTCTGGGCGCGATGGGCCTGCCGATGTCCTGCAACCTGCTGGCCCGCGGGTACACCGTGCGCGGGATCGATCTGAACCCGCACGCCTTGCAGGCTCTGGCCGACGCCGGCGGCGAGCGTCCGGATTCAGTTGCCGCGGCCGCGACCGGCGCCGACGTGCTGATCCTGATGGTGGTCAATGCCGACCAGGCAGAGCAGATTCTGTTCGGACAGGGCGCGCTCGCCGCGTTGCCGGCGAGTGCGATCGTCTGCCTGATGGCAACCTGCCCACCGAGTGCCGCGCAGCGGATCGGCGAGCGTGTGATCGACACCGGCCGCCGATTCGTCGATGCCCCGGTGTCCGGTGGCGTGGTCGGCGCAAAGGCCGGATCGCTCACGATCATGGCTGCCTGCGAAACAGCCACGTATGCCGACATCCTGCCGGTGTTCGATGCGCTGGGTCAGCGGTTGTTCCATGTGGGCCAGAGACCCGGCCAGGGCGCGATGGTCAAGACCGTCAACCAGCTGCTCTGCGGCGTACACATTGCTGTCGCGGCCGAAGCCTTTTCGCTGGCGGGAAAGGTCGGCCTGGACCTGAACGTCCTGCTCGAGATCATGGCCGGCTCATCGGCCTCGAGCTGGATGCTCAAGGATCGTGGTCCGCGCATGCTCGAACACGACCCCGAAGTGACGAGCGCGGTCGACATTTTCGTCAAGGACCTGGGCATCGTGATGGAGGCCGGACGCGACAGCCGGGCCGCACTGCCCATCGCCTCGGTCGCTCTGCAATTGTTTCTGGCGGCCTCGGGCCGCGGCGACGGCGCTGCCGACGACAGTCAGGTCATCCGCAGCTATCAGTTACTGAACGGCGTGAACTGACCAACGCCGTATCCACTCACCAGGAGAATCTACCCATGTTACTGAAAGACAAAGTGGCCCTGATCACCGGCGGCGCCAACCCCAACGGCCTGGGCTTCGCCAGCGCCCGAATGATGGCCGAACAAGGCGCCAGGGTCGCCATCCTCGACCTGCAACAGGAGGCGGTCGACGCCGCCGCCCGCCAATTGGGCGATGGCCATCTGGGGGTGGTCGGCAATGTGACCGACCGCCAGGCCTGCGACGCGGCGGTCGCCAAGGTGCTCGCGCAGTTCGGCCGGATCGACATCCTGTTCAACAATGCCGGCATCACGCAACCGCGCAAGACCGAGCAGATCACCGCAGCCGACTACGATGCAGTACTGGACGTGAGCCTGCGCGGCACGCTGTACATGTCGCAGGCCGTGCTGCCCGCCATGCGCCAACGTCGCCAGGGTTCGATCGTCTGCACCTCGTCGGTATCGGCGCAGCGCGGCGGCGGCATCCTGGGCGGGCCGCACTACTCGGCCGCCAAGGGTGGCGTGCTCGGCCTGGCCAGGGCAATGGCTCGCGAGTTCGGTCCGGACAACATCCGCGTCAACTGCGTGACGCCCGGCCTGATTGCCACCGATATCAACAAGGGGCTGATTCCCGACGATCGCATGGCCGACATACTCGCGGCGATCCCGTTGAACCGGATCGGCGAGCCGATCGATGTGGCCGGCTGCGTGCTGTTCCTGGCGAGCGATCTGTCGCGCTACTGCACGGGCATCACGCTCGATGTCAACGGCGGCATGTTGATCCACTGATATGTCGAACGGGTCTCTGATCGCTTCGGCGCAGGCCACGGCCTTGCCAACTCAAGCATGGCGCGCCCAGTCGCGTCAGCCCCTGGCCGATGCGATCCGCTTTCTCTCGGTCGACGCGATCGTGCAGGCCGGCGAAGGGCATCAGGGCGTGCCCTTGGGCATGGCCGAGATCGCCACCGCACTCTATCTGGATCATCTGAAGCATGATCCGGCTGCGGCTACCTGGGCGGACCGCGATCGTGTCGTATTGTCCAACGGACATGGCTCGATGCTGCTGTATTCGCTGCTCTATCTGAGCGGTTATCCGCGGATCACGATTCAGCAGATCCGGCGCTTCCGCGAGATGGGTTCGCACTGCGCCGGACATCCGGAATTCGACCCCGACACCGGTATCGAGGTGACCACCGGGCCGCTCGGTCAGGGCATTGCCAACGCCTGCGGCATGGCCGTGGCCGAGGCCTACCAGCGCGCACGATTCGGTGCCGCCCTGGTTGATCACTACACCTATGCCTTCGTGGGCGATGGTTGTCTTCAAGAGGGCATCGGCCAGGAGATGATCTCGCTGGCCGGCCATCTGCGACTGGGCCGATTGATTCTGCTCTGGGACAACAACCAGATCACCGATGACGGCAGCACGGATCTGTCGATCAGCGAGAACGTGGCCGCGCGTTTTCGGGTGGCCGGCTGGCATGTGATCGAAGCCGACGGTCACGACATGGCGGCGGTGAGCGCCGCGATTGCCGCGGCGCGTGACGACGCGCGACCCTCGATGATTGCCTGCCGGACGATCATCGCGCGCGGCATCGAGCGGCTGCAGGGTCAGCGCGGCGGGCATAGCGCAAGACTGTTCGAGGACGATGCGCGGCAGATGCGCGAAAGCCTGAACTGGCCCCATGCCCCCTTCGAGATTCCCGACACCATTCTCGAACCCTGGCGACAGGCCGGATCGCGGGGCGGCGCGTTGCATGCGTTATGGCAGGCCAGGGTTGCCGCCCTGCCCGACACCGAACGACTGGCGTTCGAGCGCATCATGCGTGGCGACTTGCCCGCGGGTTGGGAGCACGCACTGGATCAGTTGAAACCGACGCTGCGCGCAGCCGGTCCTCAGGGCGGCATCGATCTGTCGGCCGCGATCAACGACCGGCTCACCGACCTGCTGCCCGAACGACTGGTCGCCTGCGCCGACCTGGAGGCGCCGACTGGTCACAAGCGTCGACTCGCCGCCTTCACGGCCGGGCATCCGGCGGGCGCCTACATCCACTGCGGCGTGCGCGAACACCTGATGGGGGCCATGGCCAATGGCATGGCGGCCCATGGCGGCGTAATCCCGGTCACTGTCACCTATCTGGCATTTTCCGACTACCTGCGCCCGGCGATCCGGATGGCCGCGCTGATGAAACTGCCGGTCAAGTTCGTATTCAGTCATGACTCGATCGGCATCGGTCGCAATGGACCGACCCATCAGCCGGTGGAGATCCTCGCCTCGCTGCGCGCCCTGCCTGATCTGCTGGTCATGCGCCCGGCCGATGCCGACGAGGCTGTGGAATGCTGGCAGGCGGCACTCGCGCATCGTGCCGGACCGGTGGCATTGGTGTTTTCGCGCCAGGCCCTGCCGCCACTGCCGCGCACCAGCACGACCGGCGATGCGCGCCAGGGCGGTTATGTGCTGGCGGAAGCGACGGGTGGGCGGCGCGTCACCCTCATCGCCACCGGTTCAGAAGTCGCCATCGCAGTGGCGGCGCGTACCCGCCTGCAAGCCCTCGGCCTGCCAACGGCGGTGGTCTCCATGCCGTGCATGGAGCGATTCGACGAACAGGACAGCGTCTTTCGCGATCGGGTGTTGCAACCCGGCACGATCACCGTGGCGGTCGAAGCGGGCGTGCGCCAGGGTTGGGATGCCTATCTGGGCCTCTCGGGCGGGTTCATCGGCATGAGCGGATTCGGTGCCTCCGGGCCGGCCGACGAGTTATATCGGCATTTCGGCATCACGGCCGAAGCCGTGGTGTCTGCGGTTCAGGCCAGTGTGGCGCGGGAGTCAACATCCCAGGGCACAGCCCGGTTGGCGTGACCGAGGGCGTCTTGGCACCGGCGCCCTCCCGCTCGCGCCGTCCGGGCTACGTTTCGCGCCGCAAGCAAGGGGGTCGGTCGCAAGCGCCTGGCGCATGCTCGAGAAGGAGCGCCAGCGCGCGATGGGCCGATAAGTCACGACATCGACTGCGCGCCGGGCAGATACGCATGGTCATTGCGCGTCGATTGCTCGCTGCATCAGGCACAGGGTCTGCCGCACAATCCGCGTGATCGTTCAATTCCAGTCAATCTACCGGCGACCGACCGGTCATTTCCGTCGATCGGATTCACCGTCATCGGGCACCATACTCTGAAACTAGCCGAGCGCTACCTTCTTCCGGGGCGGCGGACGCAGTGTGTTTCAACTCCGGAGCATTGACCATGGGTGTGATCGGCTCGATGGGAATTGCCCAGCGACTATGGACTGTGGTGATCGTCTTGTCGCTGGCCCTGGCCTCGCTGGCGGGCTATGCCTACATCAAGCTCAATGCTGTCGCCGAGGCCGCGCGTCGCGCAGAGATCTCACGGGTGCCTCAACTGGCCGAAGCGGCGGCAATGGAGTTGAATCTGACCCGATCGTCCCTGCAGTTGCGCCACGCCATCCTGGCCCGCACCGGGCCGGAGCGACAGGCCTCGGTCGATGATATTGCGAGTAAGCGACAGCGCATTGCCGACTCCGCAGCGATCTATGAAAAGGGCTTATACACCGAGCGCGGCAAGGCGATGTACGCGAAGCTGCCGCCGACTATGGCGGCATTCTGGCGACACGCCGACGACAACCTCGGTCTGATCCTGGCCGACCGCAAGGAAGAAGCCTTCGCTTTCCTGGTCGATGTGACCATTCCGGCACGCAATGCGGTTCTCGCCGTGCTCGATGAGATGGTCGCGTATCAACGTGCCGAGCTCACTCAGGACGTCGAGGAAATCGCCAGTGAGATCAACGACACGATCATGATGCTGGTGTCGCTGGTGATCGTGTCAATCGCCGGCCTGCTGTTGTCCAGTGCCTATGTGGCGCGCGTGCTGCGCCGCCGGGTGGCCATGTCTCAGTCGGTGGCTGAGCGGGCCCGGGACGGCGATCTGACCACCCCCATTCCCAATGATTCCCGCGACGAGTTCACGCCCTTGCTCGATGCGCTTGGCCAGATGCAGGCCTCGTTATCGACCATCGTCTCCGGTGTGCGAAACAATGCCGAGAGCGTGGCAACCGTCAGTGCGCAGATCGCTCAGGGCAATCGGGATCTGTCCGCACGGACCGAGAGCCAGGCCGGCGCCCTGCAACAGACCTCCGCCACCATGGAGGAACTCGGGCAGACCGTGCGTCACAATGCCGAGAATGCGCAACATGCCAATGCGCTGGCATTGAATGCCTCGGCCGTGGCCGCCAGGGGCGGCAGCGTGATGGAGCAGGTGATCGGCACGATGCGCGATATTCATGAATCGTCGCGCCGCATTGCCGACATCATCGGCGTGATCGATGGCATCGCGTTTCAGACCAATATTCTGGCGCTCAATGCGGCCGTCGAAGCGGCGCGTGCCGGGGAACAAGGCCGCGGCTTCGCCGTGGTCGCCTCGGAGGTTCGTTCGCTGGCAAAACGTGCCGCCGATGCCGCTCAGGAGATCAAGTCGTTGATTTCCGCCAGCGTGACGCGCATCGATCAGGGCACCGATCTGGTCGGCAGCGCCGGCAATACGATGACCGAAATCGTCGATGCCATCCAGCGTGTTAATACCATCATGAGCGAGATCAGTGCGGCCAGCGCCGAACAAAGCACCGGCGTGGGTGAGGTGGCCGTCGCGGTCACGCAGATGGATCGAACGACCCAGCAAAATGCCGCCATGGTGGAAGAGTCAGCGGCCGCAGCCGACGGCCTGCGCCATCAGGCAGCCCAACTCGTGCAGGCCATGGCGGTATTCCGGGTTCGCTGACCTGCTCGCCACGGCAGTCAGCTGCCGATAATGCCGCCATCAGTCTTGCGGATCACCACGGTCGCCGAACGCGGCCTTCCCTTGCGGTCCGGCCAGATCGAGAACTTGCCGGGCTCGGCGGGATCACTTCGGTCGGTGGGGGTTTCGCCCGGGTGTTGAATGTTGATGAACAGGGTGCGTCCATCGGGCGTGAAGGTCGCGCCGGTGATCTCTGAATTGACCGGCCCAGTGAGAAATCGCCGCATCTGGCCGGTCCGGGTGTCGCAGGCCAGCATCTGATTGTTACCGAAGTTCACCATCTCGCCTTTGTACATCTGGGTGGCATGCGCATCGGTCTGGACCCATAACACGCCGCGCGCGTCAAAGACGATGCCATCCGGACAGGCGAAGATATCCCCGCGGATATTGCCCTTGGCCTCGGCCCGATCCTGCGCCGGGTCGCCCGCCAGCACCAGATGATTCCAGTGCAGGGTGGTGGCATCAAAATCGCCGTCCTCGCGCCACCGGATGATCTGACCCATCACGTTTTTCGCCCGTGGATTGGCCGCATCCACGTCAGGCTTGCCTGGCGTACCGCGCTGGCTGTTGTTGGTCAGCGTGCAATAGACTTCTCGCGTGCGCGGATCGATGGCCAGCCATTCCGGGCGATCCATTTTTGTGGCACCCAACAGGTCACTTGCCTGACGCGCCTTGATGACGACTTCGCCCTGATCGGCAAAACCGTTGGCCACCGTGAGCGGGCCCTGACCATGAACCAGAGGAATCCAGCGACCCGTTCCGTCGGCATCGAAGCGCGCCACATACAGGGTGCCATGGTCCAGCAGTTCTCGATTGGCTGCGCCGCCACCCGGTTTGATCGCATCGCGGCTCACAAATTTGTAGATATATTCGAAGCGTGCATCCTCGCCCGAAAAGACCACGGCGCGATTATCCCTGGTCACACCCACCCAGGCGCCCTCGTGGGCGGCGCGGCCCAGGGCAGTGCGCTTGACCGGCGTGCTGGTCGGATCCATGGGATCGACTTCGACCACCCAGCCGAACCGGTTGGCTTCATTCGGATGTTTGTCGGCATTGAAGCGCTCGTCATGCTCGGCCCAGCGATAGCCAAGACCCTTGCCGATGCCCCAGCGCTTCAAATGCGCATCGGGTGACGTCGATTCAAAGTAGAACGCAAAATTCTCTTCGCCAGACAGATAGGTTCCCCAGGGGGTCAAGCTGCTGGCGCAGTTATTGAGCGTGCCCAGCACCCGCCCGCCCCTGCGGATCGGCGGCTGTTTGCAGCAGGCGATGGCCTGCCGCCGGCCCGCCAAGCTCGAACGGCGAATAGGCGGTGAGCCGGCGCGCATAGCGACTCGGACGCACCATCTGCCAACGCCCGTCGATCACGCTGATCTCGATGATTGAAATGCCATGCGCCGCCTGGGATTTGCGCACCTTCTCGGCCGACCAGGTTTTCATCCCGTCCGGATGAAGCAGGCCATCATCGGCGTACTCGTGGTTCATGACCAGCAACCCACGTCGACTACCCTCGAGCGGGAAAAATTCCAGGCCATCATGATGCATGCCCATCTGCGCTTCCTGATCCTGCGCGGAATTGGATCCATCATCCCGCCAGGCTGGCGAGTTCCCGGCAATGCCAACCGGTTCGCCCCAGGGCGCAAATGCCGTCGCCTCATAGCCCTGGGGCACGACCAGCGTGTCACCACTGGTCACCGGTATGCTTGTGAAGCCAATGCGAAAGTCGGCGCCGGGATCGCCCCCAGCCGTCGCCGCGCAACCGGCCGACGCCGCCAGGCCCAGCATCGACCCGGACCCGAACAGCCCGGTCAGCGTCATGCCCAGGCTGCCCTGAACCCATTGGCGGCGCGCCGGATCGGACACCTGGTGGATCGACTGATTGGCGCTCGTATTGCTGTCTTCCATCCGGTTGAAATCCTTGGCCACGGCCGTCTCCTGGTTGGTGTTGTGATGTCCGACAATTGTTTCAGAGATCGCCTGCCCGTGCATCATTCAGGTGACGTCGATGTATAGTCGCCGACGGTGAGCAATCCCAGGTCTGCCCAGGAATCCTCGATGAAACCCTCCCACATGTCCCTTCTGCGCTGCCTGTGGCATCTGCCCATCCTGCGAGGCCTGCGCAAACGTCGCTTCAATGCGAACTTCGAGGCCGGCCATGCAATTGGCGTCTGTCGCGGCATCTACCCCGGCTACCCCCAGGCCGCCGCGGCAGTGCCACCCGGCCAGCCGATCGGCTATGACCACGAGGCGACCACCACCATGTATCGCGACCGGATGAAGCGCATCTTCCCGGCCGACTATCCGATGCTGCACTGGCTGACGCAGGCCTTCCGCGACGGCGCCACCCGGGTCTTCGATCTGGGTGGTCATGTGGGGCTGAGCTACTACGCCTACCGCCGATACCTCGACTATCCCTCGGGCATGCAGTGGCTGGTCTCGGATGTGCCGGCGATCAATCGGGCCGGAGTCGAAGTCGCCCATGCACTGGACACGCACCAGTGCCTCTCGTTTACCGACGACTTCTCGGCCGCGAGCGGCTCCGATGTGCTCTTCACCTCGGGTTGCCTGCAGTATCTGGAACAGACGCTCAGCGAGAAGATCGCGGGCCTGCCGGCCCATCCTCGGTGGGTGCTGGTGAACCTGCTGCCATTGCACGAGCAGTCAGCCTACTGGACGGTCCAGAGTATCGGCACCGCCTTCTGCCCCTACCGCATTCAACGGCGCGACGAGTTCATCCAGGGCATGCGCGATCTGGGCTATGAATTGCTCGACGACTGGGTCAATCCCGAGAAGCGCTGCGAAATCGCGTTCGAACCGGCGCACAGTCTGGAGGGTTATGCCGGCATGGCGTTTCGCCTGCCGGCCCGATGAAGTCAGCGCATCGTCCGACTGATTGACGAATCGCTCAGACGTTCAGCGGAAAATGGCAGGCCACCTTCCAGGTGTCGCCCTCGAGCGTCGGAACTGTCGTGCGGCATCGCGGCTGGGCCAGCCTGCAGCGCTGATGAAACGCGCATCCTGGCGGCGGCGCGAGCGGCGATGGCAGCTCGCCCGCAATCGGTTTGAACCGGGTACCGGGTTGATCGCTCAGCACGAGCTTGGGAATGCTGTCCAGCAATCCCTGGGTGTAGGGATGTTGCGGTGAATCGAACACGTCGGCCGAACGGCCTTCTTCGACGATCCGTCCCAGATACATGATCGCGACCCGATCGCTGATGTGCCGCACCACGGCCAAGTCATGGCTGATGAACAACATGGTCAGGCCCAGCCGGGCGCGCAGATCCAGCAGCAGATTGATCACCTGGGCCTGAATCGAAATGTCGAGCGATGCCACGGGCTCGTCGCAGACGAGCAGCGCGGGTTGCATCGCCAGCGCACGGGCAATCGCCACCCGCTGACGCTGACCGCCTGAAAACTGGTGCGGCAGGCGTTGTGCGGCATCGGCTGGCAAGCCGACCGCCTCGAGCCATCGGGCGACATAATCAGGCGCCTCGTCCGGCCGGGTCAGGCCGTGGGCCAGCGGGCCTTCGGCCAGCGCCTGGCCGATGCGCAGACGAGGGTTCAGTGATCCGAACGGATCCTGGAACACCATCTGGACCGATGTGGTCACCTTGCGCGGACGGCGACCGCCTGCCATGACCGGATTGCCCTGCAGCCGTACCGTGCCGCTGGAGGGTTCGAGAATGCCGGCAACCATGCGCCCCAGCGTGGACTTGCCGCAACCCGATTCGCCCACCAGTGCCAGCACCTCGCCCTGCGCAATCACCAGGTCGACGGCCTGCACCGCGCGCAATGGGCGGGTTTCGACAGCCGCGCCAAACCATGATGCGATCCGGTCACCAAGCGATATGGCGGGATCGAACTGGCGGAACAAGGCCTGCACCTGCAACAACGGACCGCCGCCCGTGACCGGCGACTGCCTCACCGGCGGCAAGGCCGATGTCGCGCGCGCACTCGGGGAGGCTATCGTCATGAGGCGTGCGCCTGTCCTGCCGAATCAGTTGCGCGCTTACTGACCGACGCGTCGCTCATGATCGGATGATGACAGCGCCAGTCGCGTCCCGACAGGCTGGTGTTTGGCGGCGCCGTCGCACAGCGCTCAGTCGTGCGGGAACATCGGGATCGGAACGCGCATCCGGCGTCCAGATCGATCAACGAGGGCGTGATGCCCGGAATCTGTCGCAGCGGCTGCCCCGGTGCGGCGCGTGCCGGCAGCGATTCGAGCAGGCCCAGGGTATACGGATGCCGTGGATCGGCCAGCACCTGCGGCGCCGGGCCCGCTTCGACGATACGCCCGGCATACATCACGATCACCCGCGAAGCGAGCGACGAGACGACGGCCAGATCATGACTGATCCAGATCAGCGCCGTGCCTGACTCGCTGGCCAGCATGCGCATCTGTTCGAGAATCTGGGCCTGGATCGACACGTCCAGCGCTGTGGTCGGCTCATCGCAGACGATCAGATCGGGATGATTGAGCAAGGCGATCGCGATCGCCACCCGCTGGCGCATGCCCCCGGAGAACTGATGCGGATAAGCATCCAGACGACTCGAGGCGTCGGGAATACCCACCTTGTCCAGCGCCTCGACCGATCGGGCCCGCGCCGCGGCGCGGCTCAGGCGCTGGTGGGCGCTCAGGGCGAGAAACATCTGCTGCGACACGCGCAGCACCGGATTGAGCGTCGCCATGGGATCCTGAAACACCATGGCCAGATGTGCTCCTCGCAATTGGCGCATTCGCGCCGGGCTCGCGCCCACCAATTCCTCTCCGCGCAGCCGGATGGATCCGGAGACGATCCGCCCGGGCGGATCGATCAACGAGAGGATCGAAAATCCGGTGACGGACTTGCCCGAACCCGACTCGCCCACGAGTCCGACAACCTCGCCCGCCTGGACGTCGAAGCTCACGCCGTCCACCGCCCTGAGCTCGCCGGCCGATGTGGCGAAATGAGTTCGCAGATCGTGCACCGACAGCAGCGGATGACCGGGCGAGAGTGCAGGACTCATCGTGCCAGGCGCGGGTTGAGTTGATCCCGGACCTGATCGCCGACCAGGTTGATCGCGACGATCAACACGATCAAGGCCACACCGGGATAGATGGAGATCCAGTAGCGACCCGACAGCATATAGTCGAAGCCGTTGGCAATGAGCATGCCCAGTGAGGGCTCGGTGGGCGGCAGACCCAGGCCGAGAAAGGACAGTGTCGCCTCCAGCGCAATCGCATTGGCAATCTGCACGGTGGCCACGACGATCAGTGGCGGCAGGCAGTTGGGCAGGATATGACGGAACATGATCCGGCCCGATGACAGCGGCACGGCCAGGGCCGCTTCCACATATTGTTTGCCGCGCTCGGCCGCCGCCGCGCTATGGGCTGTCCGGGCAAAGTAGGCATATTGCGCTGCCACCAGGGCAGCCACCAGCTGCCCTACCCCTTTGCCCAGCGCCGCCGCCATCACGAGTGCGAGCAGGATGGCCGGGAACGATAACTGCAGATCGACGATGCGCATGAGCAATGCCTCGATGCGGCCGCCGACGAAGGCAGCCGTCACCCCGATGATCGTGCCCAGGGTGAGCGCAATCATGCCGGCGGCCAGACCAATCTGGATGGAAATGCGCAGCCCATACATGATGGCTGACAACATGTCGCGCCCCTGGGCATCGGTCCCCAGCAGATAGCGCGTGCCGGTGGCATTCACATGCCCCGGTGGCCGTCTGGCGTCGGCGAACACCAGCGTGGCCAGATCGTAGGGATTCTGGCTCGCGATCCAGGGCGCGCCCAGGGCGATGATCACGATGGTGACGACGATGGCCAGGGCAATGACGGCAATGCGGTTGCGGCCGAACTCATGCCAGAAGCGTGACCACCCGCCAGGCACCGACGTGGAACCGACCGGTTCAGTCATGTCGCTCGCAACCGGATGCGCGGGTCGAGTGCGGCGTTGACCATGTCGACGGCGAGATTGATCAGGATGAACAGCAAAGCCACCAGCATCAGATAGGCGACCATCACCGGTCGATCAAGCGCATTGATCGAATCGATGATCAGTTTGCCCACGCCCGGCCAGGAGAAGATGGTTTCCGTGACCACCGCAAAGGCGAGGGTTGACCCCAGTTCAAGACCGAACACCGTCACCAGCGGCAGCGAGATCAGGCGCAGGACATGGTGGCGCAGCAGGGTGACTTCGGACTGCCCGGTTGCCCGCGCAAAACGGATGGCATCGGTGAGCATGATCTCGCGCGTGCCGGCACGCGCCAGGCGGATCATCATCGACAGCTTGAACAGCGCCAGGTTGACAGCCGGCAGCAGCAGGTGCGAGATGCCATCGGCCGTGAGAATGCTCCAGTCGATGCCAAAGAGCATTGCCGTTTCACCGCGGCCGCCCGCCGGCAGCCAACCGAGGGTCACGGCAAACACGAAGATCAGCACCAGCCCGACCCAGAAGGTTGGCACGGAAAAGCCCAGGATGGACACGCCCATGATCAGGCGCGAGAACGGATGCCGGGGCTGATAGCCGGCGAACATGCCCAGCGGAATACCGACCACGGCGGCGATGATCACCGCGCTCATGGCCAGTTCCAGGGTGGCGGGCAGTCTCGAGAACACCAGTTCCAGCACCGGCATGTTGAAGACGAAGGAGCGACCGAAATCGCCGTCGAGCAGTCGGCCAAGAAAAGCGAGATACTGACGCGGCAGCGGTTGATCCAGACCGTAGGCAACGATCGCCTGCTCACGGATCTGCTGGGTGGCATCGGGCGAGATTAGTACGTCGATCGGATTGCCGATTGCATGAACGCCGGCAAACACGATCAGCGAGATCACCGCCATGACCACGACGGCCTGGAGCAGGCGCTGAATGATGAATCCGGTCATGAGCCGTGCCCGCTCAGGCGGTGCAGACGCAGTGACGCCGGTACCGCCGCGCCGCCGCCCAGGGGTCAGTCCCAGCCATCGGTGATGATGCCGCGCGTTTCGTCGACCGCCACCGCCCACAGCGCCGCCATGTCGGCTTCGCCGCGCTGATACAGACCGCCGAAATTGCCATCGCCCAGCAATGACATCTTCTGCGCCGGTGACACCCGGGCCAATCGGTCGAAATCGATGAGTGGCTTGCGCACGTCCACTGGTTGCCGAGGGTCATTCGTGCGTGTGAACGTGAAGTTCTCCATCCATGACGCATGAGAGGCAAGATCATCGATCGCCGTCACCTGAGCCCAGGTGCGCGGCGCATTCCACCAGTTGTGCCACTTCACCTGGCAGTCGGCATGGGAATCGAGCCACTGCGCCACAGCGCCCTGGGCTGGACCATTGCCACCGTGGCCATTGACGATGACGATGCGATTGAAGCCGGCACGGGCGATGCCGTTAAGAATGTCCTCGACGACGGCACACAGCGTGCTCACCCGCAATGACACCGTGCCGGGAAATTCCACGAAATTCGGTGTCAGACCGTATGAGAGGACCGGAAACACCGGAATCGACACGGGTTCGGCCGCTTCGGCCGCCACCCGCTCGGCCAGTATCGAATCGACCGACAGTGAGAGATACGCATGTTGCTCGGTCGATCCGATGGGCAGCACGGCAATACGGTCTCGGACATCGCGTGCCCGCAGATCGGCGACATGATCCCTGATCTGCATCCAGTTCATTTCGCTGACCCGCATAGCGGCCTCCGGCGGTTGGATATTGGTTCCAATCGGATCGATTGGTGGCGTCAAGGCGATCGACGATACCCGGGCAAAGCTGATGAAAAACGGCAGAATGACGCGAGAAAAATCGATTTCCCAAATCGCAGGCTCATGTTGACACCTGCGCGCATCCTGCGTCAAGATCCATTTGGAACCAATCGATTCGTTCAAATTCAAGGCACTGAATGGCCCGGAACGAAACAGTGCGCAATGCCACACGCCGCGGCGGATCGGCCGGTGCACCTCGCCCGGGCGACAATCAGCCGGCCGGACAACCAGGCGGGGCGGCGGCAGGCCCGGGTAGCCCGGTCGACGAACATCCGATCACACCGGCGTTGATGAACCCCATGATCGGCGTGAAACTCTGGGAAAACCCCTGCCGGCTGTCGTTCCGGGCAAATTTCATTGCCCATCATTTCAATCAACCGCTGTACGACTGGATCGCGCGCGAATACGGCCTGTCGATGCCCGAGCATGTCGTCCTCTATGCGCTCGGTCTTCGCGAAGGCATCACGGCCGACGATGTCGCGGCCTCCTCATCCAAACCCAAGAACACCTTGAGCCGGGCGATCAAGAGCCTGCTCGCCAAACGCCTGCTGCGCCGGACCCACGACCGGCAGGATAGGCGACGGATGCCGCTCTACCTCACGGCGCGTGGCCGCAAGCTCGTCGAGGCCACCGTACCGACCTTCGTCGAGCATGAGGCACGCATGCTGGCCGGACTCGATGCTCAGGAACGTGAAACCCTGAATTTTCTGTTGACCAAGATCATCCTCGGCCAGCCCGGCTGGCCCATCCGTATCCCTCATGGAGACCCACGATGACACCGCACGACACCTCCGCCGCCACCGCACGGCCATCCCGACGAGCCTGCTCGCCGGCTTGGCCCTGAGCTTGGCCTTGATGAGCGCCGCATCGCCAGCCCTGTCTCAGACGCTCACGATCGGCGTACGTGGCGGACCCGATTCGATCGATCCGCACTTCACGGCCACCGGCACCCATGCCGAATCGCTCAAGCATGTGTTCGATACGCTCGACCTGGTCGGGTCGCGGCCTGGAGGTGGAGCCCAGACTGGCCGAGTCCTGGACGGCGATCGACGATACCACCTGGGAATTCAAGCTGCGCAAAGGTGTCAAATTTCATGATGGGTCTGATTTCACCGCCCAGGACGTGAAGTTCTCGATCGAACGCATTCCCTTGGTCGCCGGCCCCAATCCCACGACTATCTACGTGCGCCGGGTCAAGGAAACCCAGATCATCGATCCGCACACTATCCGCATCATCACCAACGGGCCGGCGCCGGTGCTGCCCAATGACTTCATCCGCTTGTTCATCGTGTCCCACAAGGCCGCCGCCGGCCTGACCAAGGAAACGGCCAATGAAGCCTTCAATTCCGGCAAGGCGGCCGTTGGTACCGGACCCTACAAGTTCGTGTCCTGGGCGCCGAAGAACGATCTGGTGCTCGAGCGCTTCGACGGCTATTGGGGCGACAAGCAGCCCTGGGCGCGTGTCGTGCGCAAGGAAATTCCGAATGATTCGGCGCGCGTGGCGCAACTCAAGGCCGGGCAACTCGACTTGATGAGTCGCGTACCGGCGGCCGACATCGCCACGCTCAAGCGCGATCCCAAGCTCCATGTCGAGACCATCGACACGGTGTACGTGTTCAATCTCGAGATGGACCAGCGCGAGAAGGTGCCCGAGGGGCAGATCACCGACAAGAGCGGTGCGCCGCTGGCGGCCAATCCGTTTCGAGACCTGCGGGTGCGCCAGGCCATCGATCTGACCATCGATCGCTCAGCGCTTGCCGAGATCGCCATGGAGGGCCTGGGCAAGCCGATGAATCAACTGGTCACGCCGTCCATCTTCGGCTTCAACGACAAACTCCCCCCACGCAAGGTCGATGTGGCGGCCGCCAAGGCCTTGATGAAGGAGGCCGGTTATCCCGACGGGTTTGCGGTGCAATTCTCCTTCACCCAGGACCGGCTGCCCGGCGACAAGCAGGTCGGCACCACCATCGCCCAGATGCTGGCGGCAATCGGCATCGAGGTCCGCGCCAATGCCCAGCCCGCGCCGGTGTTTTTCCCGGCCCGTACGCGCGGTGAGTTGTCGATGTCGATGTCGGGTTGGGGCACCCTCACCGGCGAGTCGCATTACACCTTGTCCTCGCTCATGCACTCCAATGACAAATCGCGATCGATGGGCGCTTTCAACGTGCTGCAATACCAGAACCCCGACATGGACAAACTGCTGCAGGATTCAGCCGTCGAGATGAACGTGGACAAGCGGCGCGATCAGCTCGCGGCGGCCAATGCACTGGTGGCCAAGGATCTGCAGCGTCTGCCCATCGTGTCGGTCGGCTCGGCCTGGGCGATGCAGAAGAACAAGGTTCGCATTGCCCCACGCGTCGATGAAGACACCCTGGCCATGGACATCACACCAGCCAAATAATGACTTCACCACGAACCCAACCAATCGCCATCGGCATCCACGGCGGCTGCGGCACACTCGCGCCAGAACTCATGCCCGCCAGCGATTGGGCGCGGCGCGCGACCATCTCGCCCAATCGCTGCAGGCCGGATGGCGAGTGCTGCGGCTCGGCGGCAGCGCCGTCGATGCGGTGCAAGCCGCCGTGATTGTCATGGAGGAAAGCCCGTTCTTCAATGCCGGGCGCGGCGCCGTGCTCAATGCGGCGGGCGAGCATGAGCTCGATGCATCGATCATGGAGGGCCGCGAAGGACGAGGCGCCGGCGTGGCGGCCGTGCGCCGGGTGCGTAACCCGGTGCGCGCGGCGCGCGCGCTCATGGATGATGGCCGCAGTGTGTTGATGGCCGCCGATGCGGCCGATGCATTCGCTCAGGCGGCGGGCCTCGACATGGTGGACAACAACTGGTTCACGCTCGAGCGGCAACGCGAGTCGCTGCGCAAGCTACAGGCCAAGGCTCAGGCCGGCATTCTGCACATGGCCTCGGAAGCGGACAAGCACGGCACGGTAGGCGCTGTTGCGCTCGATGTGCACGGTGACCTGGCGGCCGCAACCTCCACGGGCGGCTTTAACAACAAGCCGGTCGGGCGGATCGGCGACAGCCCGGTGCTGGGCGCCGGCACGTATGCCCGCAACGGCGTCTGCGCCGTGTCGGGCACAGGACAGGGCGAGTATTTCCTGCGCTGCATGGCCACTCACGAGGTCGCCTGCCGCATGATGTACGCGGGCAGCGATCTGCACACCGCCACCCACGCCACCATTCATGAAACCCTCTCGGCCTACCGCATTGGCGCGGGCATGATCGCGATCGATGCGGCCGGTCATATCGTCGCGCCCTTCAACACGCTCGGGATGTATCGCGGCTGGATCAGTATCGACGGCGACATGACGGTGGCCACCCATCAGCAACTGCATCCCCTGGGCAGGGTCGACCCATGATTCTGGTCTGGGGAGGTGGCGCCATCGGTGGCACGCTGGCCGCCTACTGGGTTCGGGCCGGTGTGCCGGTGACCATGGTCGATATCGAGGCACAGCACGTGGCGGCCTCGCGCAGCTCGGGTCTGCAGATTGAGGGGCCGGTGGACGAGTTCTCGGTGGTGGTCCCGGCCTTCACCCCGGCCGAGTTGAGCGGTCGCTTCGAGCATGTCGTGCTGGCGGTCAAGGCCCACATGACCGAGGCGGCGCTCGACAGCCTGCTGCCGCACCTGGCCGATGATGGTTATGTGCTGTCGGCACAAAACGGTCTGAATGAGATCGCCATCGCCAAACGCGTCGGCGCGCAACGAACCATGGGTTGCTTCGTCAACTTCGGCGCCGACTGGCTGGGACCGGGAAGAATTCTCTACGGCAATCGAGGTGCCGTGGTCGTGGGCGAGATCGATCACGCCATCCGCGAACGAACCCGGCAGATGCATTGCTGGCTGCAGCTTGTCGAACCCGATGCCATCCTCTCAGACAACATCGACGGCTATCTCTGGGGCAAGCTGGCTTATGGTGCGATGTTGTTCGCCACGGCACTGACCAACGACTCCATGTCGGCCAACTTCGCCGACCCCGCGCGCCGCCGCACCTTCATCGCCCTGGGCCGCGAAGTCATCGGACTGGCCCATAAGCGGGGTGTCACACCCGTGGGCTTTGGTCAGTTCGATCCGCAGGCGTTCGGCGAACGAGCCAGCGACGCGGCAGCCGACGCAGTGATTCAATGGCTCAGTCACTACACCTCATTGACCGCGAAAACCCATTCGGGCATCTGGCGTGACCTCGCGATCCGGCGACGCCCGACGGAGGTGGATGCCCAGGTCGGGCTGCTGGTCGATCTGGCTGGCACATCGGGCTGGCGCACACCATTGCTGGCCAGGCTCGTCACGCTGATCCACGACATCGAAGCCGGCCGTCGCGCCCTGAGCGCCGACGCCTTCGACGAACTGAGTCGCTCGCTGGACATGACCGCACCAGACCCTACGACCACAGCGAGACCTCGATGAGCCTGGCGATCAATCTGGCGGGCCGAACGGCCCTGATCACCGGGGCGGCCCAGGGCATCGGCCTGGCCATCGGCAGGCGGCTGGCGGCAGCCGGCGCCCGTATTCATCTGGTGGATGTGGCGCCGGTCAGCGACGATCATGGGATAGACGGTGCGCGCGTGCATCAATGCGATCTGTCGCAGCGACAGTCCGTTCAGGCGCTGTTTGCCGACATCGGCGATGACGATGCACCCGACGTCGTGGTCAATGCGGCCGGCGGCGTGTGTGGTCAGCAGGGCGGCGCACTCGAGGCCGTCACCGAGCAGGACTGGCGGGCCTTGTTCGCCGCGAACGTCGACACAGCCATGTGGCTGGCGCAGGCCGCCGCCCCCAGGCTTGCCGCCCGCGGCGGTGGGCGGATCGTGTTCATCGCCTCGGGTGCAGGCCTTCGGCCAAGCCTCACCGGCATTCAGGGCTATACGGCCGCCAAACACGCCCTGGTTGGCCTGACCCGGCAACTGGCCCAGGACCTGGGCCCCGCGAACATCACCTGCAACGCGATCGCGCCTGGCTTCGTGCGCTCCAATCCCAGCACCGAACGACAATGGCAGTCGTATGGCGAGGCCGGTCAGCAGCGTCTGCTCGGGCAGATCCACCTTCGCCGCCTGGGCCAGCCCGATGACATCGCCCATGCCGTTGTATTCCTCGCCAGCGATCTGGCCGACTGGATCACCGGTCAGATCCTGTCGGTGGACGGTGGGCGATCCTAGCGCCGGGCTGCGACGCGCCACCCCGCTTCCTCATCGACGCCCGATCGATCCGGCCTGACTCTGGCGGATATTTCCCGACCTGTTTCGGTGTTCCCGTCGGATAGTGCACGATACGATAACTCGATGTGCGTCAGCGGGAAACAAACCCGTGCAATGAATTCGCAAAATCAGTCTGGTGCGCCGCGTCTTTATCGGGTTCGGCCTGGTGAACGCCGTGACCCTCGTCCTGGGCCTGTGCTCGGCATGGCTGCTCGGTGAGGAGGCGCCGGCCCCGCTGCGGGAACAATACGGCATCGCCATCGTCACCGCCATCACGCTCGGGGGGTCGCTGCTGGCGCTGGTCAGCAGCATGTTGATCGTCTCGAGCGTACGCCACTCCGTGGAATCGACCGTCGGCTGCGTGACCTGTATTGCCGATGGCGATCTGCACAGCAAGATCGATTCACCGGGCAAGGATGAAATCTCCTGGCTGCGCGCCGAGCTCAACAAGATGCGCAAGAATTTGCGCGACTCGCTGGTTCAGGTGAATGGTGCCATCGTCGATGTCAACAACGCGGCCGCCAAAAACGCCAATGGCAATTCCGATCTCTCGCAACGCACCGAAACCCAGGTCGGCGCGTTACAACAGACCGTCAGCTCGATGGATCAGCTCGCCGATGCGGTACGCAGCAATGCGCACAGCACCCAGGAGGCCCGCACGCTGGTGGCCTTGTCGAACACCATCGCCGGTCGCGGCGCGCAGACCATGAGCGAAGTGGTCACGCGCATGGTCGAGATCAACGGGAGTTCGAACCGGGTCAGCGAAATCGTCGGCGTGATCGAAGGCATCGCATTTCAAACCAACATTCTCGCGCTCAATGCCGCCGTCGAGGCGGCCCGGGCGGAGCAGTTGATCGGCGACATCGCTGAAGCGGGCCTGGCCCAGAGCGATGGCATCGGTCAGATCCGCCAGACCATTGCGCACATCGACGAATCGACCCATCAGAACGCGGCCCTGGTCGAAGAACTCACCACCAGCGCGCGTTCGCTCAAGTCCCAGTCCGATCGGGTTCAGGGCGCAATCAGCGCGTTCCGGGTCGCCGCCTGAGCGATCGCCCGGTTCAGGGATGGGTGCCCCAGGGCGCGGCCACCAGCAGTTGGACATGCTGGTTGCGAACCAGTGGCCGAAACTGCTTGGCGAAGACCATGAAGTCGGTGTTCTCGAACAGCCGCTTCCAATGGGCACGACGGTCTTCGTCGCTGTCGAAGCGCCAGAGATGGACCAGTTGGTGCAGATCGCCCGTGTCGCTGATGAAGTAACCCAGGCATTTTTTGCTGAAGCCGCCCGCTTCGAGGGCGGGCCAGCCCAGGGTGGAATACAGACGCGTCGCCTCGGGCATCTGACCGACGGTGACGGAATAGGTGCGTTGCTCGTAAATGACCGGCATGCTTGTCACTCCAGATGATTGTTCGAGCATGTAATGCTACGTGAAGATGTTGCCTGGCCATCCAGCCGGGCCAGGCAGTGGGTCAGCCGCGGCGGGGATCGAGTGCATCGCGCAAGCCATCGCCCAGCAGATTCAAGGCCAGCACCAGCAGGAAGATCGCGCACCCTGGCCAGATCGCCATCCAGGGTGCCTGATCCATGTAGTTCTTCGCGGTATTGAGCATGCTGCCCCAACTGGGTGCCGGTGGCTGCTGGCCCAGGCCCAGAAAGGACAGGCTCGCTTCGGCGATGATGGCCGCAGCGATTGTCAATGTCGCCTGCACGATGATCGGCGCGATCGCATTGGGCAATACATGGCGCAATGCAATCCACCAGGGTGGGTTCCCGAGGGCGCGGGCGGCTTCGACATAGTCTTCGACCGTCACATTGAGCACCTGCGCCCGGGTCAGTCGCACGAAAATGGGCGTGGCCGACACACCGATCGCAATCATGGCATTGCTCAGACTGGGCCCCAAAAAGGCCGCGAGCGCGATCGCCAGGATCAGGAACGGACAAGCGAGAAAGGCGTCGGTCACGCGCGCGATCAGGCCGTCGACGAAACCGCCCACATAACCCGCGAGCAATCCGATCGGCACACCGACCAGCAGGGCGATCGACACCGAGATCAGGCCGGCGGCCAGCGAGGCCCGCGCGCCCCAGATGACACGCGCCAGCACATCACGACCGAGTTCGTCGGTGCCGAACCAGTGAGCCGCCGACGGCGCCTTGCGAATCGCTCCCCAACTCGTGGCGACCGGATCATAGGGCGCGATCCAGGGGGCGAGGCTGGCCACACCGATGAAGAACATCACCACGATCAGGCCGGCCACGGCGGGCTTGTGCGCACGCAGTCGACGCCAGGCCCGACGGCCCGGCCTCGCCTGCATGGTGACCGCCCCGGCAGTGTTCATGGCTGGCGTCGCGCCCCCGCCAGCATCAACCATAGCGATCCGGCTCGCTTTGCTCATGCGCGCAGTCTCGGATTGACCAGAATGTAGGCAATGTCGGCCAACAGATTGAGTCCGATATAGGCCAGGCCGGTCACGAGTACCACGCCCTGTACCACCGCATAGTCCCGGTTGAATACCGCGTCGACGATCAGTTTGCCGAAGCCGGGAATGCTGAACACCTGTTCGGTCAACACCGCGCCCGAGAGCAGCGTACCGAACTCCAGCGCCCCCAGGGTAATGACCGGCGTGAGCGCATTGCGCAAGGCATGGCGCATCACCACGGTCCGGTTGGTCAGGCCCTTGGCGCGCGCGGTGCGTACGTAGTCGGCATTCAGTACCTGCAGCATCGCGCTGCGTGTATGGCGCATGAACACGGCCGCGATGCCGGTGCCCAGTACGAATGCCGGCATCACCATGGTCTGCAGATTGCCGATCGGATCCTCGCGCAGCGAGACATAACCCGACGCGGGCAGCCAGCCCAGCGACACCGAGAACAGCAGGATCAGTAGAATGCCCAGCCAGAAATTCGGCATTGATAATCCACCCAGCGCCAGAACATTGGCCAGCCAGTCCCAGACGCTACCCTGCTTCACCGCTGAGACGATGCCGGCCGGAATGCCGATGCCAACCGCGATCAGCATCGCGAGCACGGCCAGTTCGAGCGTGACCGGTAGCTTCTGCGCGATCAGGGCCAGCACGGGTTCCTGGCTGCGTATCGACTGGCCCAGGTCCCCCTGCAGCACGCCGCCCATCCAGTAGGCGTAACGAACCGGCCAGGCCTTGTCCAGGTGCATCCGCTCACGCAGATACTCGATGACGGCCGGATCCTGTTCCTCACCGGCCAGGACCACGGCCGGATCGCCCGGCATGAGTTGTTGCAACCCGAAGATCAACAGGGTCACGAACAACAGGGTCGGCAGGATCATGGCGATCCGCCGGATCAACCATGCAGTCACGCGTTCACGGGGCCATCTTCAGCCCGGTCAGGCGAAGCAGGCCATCGGGCAGCTCGCGCACGTTCTGCAGCTTGCTGTTGTAGGCCCAGAGCCAGGCGCGGTGATACAGATAGATGACGCCACGCTTGTCCAGTACCCGCCGGGCGATCTCGTCGAAGGTCTTGACCCGCTCGGCCGTCACGCTCTGGGTACGCGACCGGGCCAGCAGCTCATCCAGCTCGGCATCACAGGTGCCCGAGTAGTTGAGCGGTTGCTTGCATCCCCAGAAGCTGAACAGGTTGCCGTCGGGATCGGCCCGGCCACTCCAGGCCAGCACATAGGCATCAAAATCGCCCTTGTCGGCGCGGTTCAGCGAGCTGGCAAATTCGGTCGATTCGATCTGCACATCGAACCCCGCCTCGCCCGCCATCGCCTGCACGACCTGGGCGATCTTCTGCGCATCCGAGGTGGTCGCGGTCATCAGCGTGAAGCGTGGCTTGTCGACGCCGGCTTCCTTGAGCAAGGCCTTGGCACGCGCCAGATCCCGCTTGGGAACCGGCCGGCTCTTCGCATAGTAGGTACTGGCCGGCGCAACCCACTGATTGCCGGACGTGGCCTCGCCGTCCATCACGACCTGCACGATGCCCTCGCGATCGAGTGACAATTCGAAGGCTTCTCGCACGCGGGCATCCCGGCCCAGGGGATTCTGCTGGGCCCGCTCGCTCTTGGCCAGGTTGATCGTGATGCCCTGGTAGCCGATCTCGGTGATTGCAGCCGTCTTGAATCGTTTGTCCTGACGCAGGGCGGCCATGTCGGATGAGGCGGCCCGCTCGATGTAATCGAACTGACCGGACTTCAGATTGGCCAGGCGCACCGATGCATCGGGAATCGGGGTATACACGACCCGGTCGAAATGGATGGCCGATCGGTTCCAGTAGCCCTCATAACGCTCGAGCACGATACGATCCTGGGCGACCCGCTCGACAAATTTGAACGGGCCGGCGCAGACCGGCCGGCTTGCGAAGCTCTCACCAGCCGCTTCGGCTGCCTTGGGCGACACCATCATGCCGGCGCGGTCGGCCAGCGCAGCCAGCAAGGGCGTGAACGGCGCCGACAGATTGAGCCTGACCGTCAACGGATCGACGATGTCGACGCTGGCGACCGGCTTGAGCTCGCCACTGCGGTTCGAGCCCTTCGTATTCTTGTGGCGCTCGATGTTGTACTTCACGGCCTGGGCATCCAGGGGCTCGCCATCATGGAAAGTGACACCCTGGCGCAGCGTCAGGGTCAGGGCCTTGCCATCGTCGGACCATTGGAAGGCGGTGGCCAGCTGGGGCTGATAGCCAAGCTGCTCATCGATGTCGATGAGCTTGTCGCACAGCGCCGAGAATACGATGCGACCAACGAAGGTGCGGGCGCGGGTCGGGTCGAGCAGATCCGGATCTTCAGCCAGGCCAATGCGCAGTGTCTGCGCCTGCGCGGGACCGGCGGCCAGCAGCGATGTGAGACCGAGCACACCCAGCAGCGCGGCGGTGCAGGCACGGACGTTCCCTGGGAAGCATCGGTGCAGCGAGTGACGTAGAGCGGACATGAGGTTTCTCCGAAGAAGTTCGTATGACCGGATCATCGCACGTCATTGGCCCGGCGGCCGGATGAAGGCATTCATGAGCAGGCGCAGGCGATCGCGGGCCGCCGCGTCGTCGGCAATCCGGTGATCATCTGGCGCACCGACAGTCGCCGGTTTGCGCTCGCCAGGAGACGACTCGATGTCGACGTGACAGGCCACCCGATGATCGACACCTGCTGCCCGGGGCATCAACGCCGGTGCTTCCTGGCGGCAACGTGCCTGAACGTGCGGGCAGCGGCCATGAAAGGCGCATCCGGACGGCGGATGGGTCGGGTCCGGCAGATCACCTTCGATCAGCACACGCGGCACAGGGGAAGCGTCACGCCTGGGCTGCCCGCGAGGCACGGCGGCCAGCAGTGCGCGGGTATAGGGGTGAGCCGGCGCGCGAAACAAGTCGTCGGCTGGCGCCAGTTCGACGATGCGCCCGAGATACATCACCGCGATCCGTGAGGCGATCTGGCGGACCACGGCCAGATCATGCGCGATGAACACATAAGTCAGGCCCAGGCGTTGCTGCAGATCCATCAGCAGATTGATGATCTGGGCCTGCACCGACACATCGAGCGCCGACACCACTTCATCACAGACAATGAGCCGTGGCGACACCGCGAGTGCGCGGGCAATACCGATTCGCTGGCGCTGACCACCGGAGAATTCGTGCGGCCAGCGGCCTGCGTGTTCTGGTGGCAGGCCCACCAGACGCAACAGTTCGGCGACCCGCTCGGCCGGACGGTCGGTCAGCCCGTGCAGCCGAAGCGGTTCGGCGAGCATCGCCCCCACGGTCATGGTCGGATTGAGCGAGGAGTACGGATCCTGGAAGATCATCTGCAGGTCGCGACGTCGCGCGCGCATCGCTCGCGCGCTCAAGGTGCCCAGATCCTCGCCATCGAACACCACCTTGCCGGCGCTGGGCTCGATCAGGCGCAACAACAGACGACCGAGCGTCGACTTGCCGCAACCCGTCTCGCCCACCACGCCCAGGGTTTCGCCGGCCATCACCGACAGGTTTACGCCATCGACCGCTCGCACGGCCGCCGCCTGCCCACCAAAGGCCCCACGCCGGATAACGAAGTGACGCGACAGTCCGTCGGCCAGCAGGATGGGCGCCGTCGACGCCGTCGGCGCGCTCACGAACAGACCACCCGTTGCACGCGACCATCCAGGCCCAGTTGCGCGGGCTCCAGAGGTGCCTTGTGACAGGCGGACCAGTGACCATCGGACTCGGGCATGAGCGCCAGCACCGGCTCGACCCGGCGGCAGTGTTCGTCGGCAAAGGGGCAGCGGGCAGAGAACCGACAGCCGGACCTGGGCGAATGCAGGCCAGGCATCTGCCCCTCGATACTGGCAAGCCGTTCAACCCGGTGGGTGAGGCTGGGGGTCGCACCGAGCAGTCCCACCGTATACGGATGCTGCGGCCGGGTAAACAGATCGATGGCGCGGGCGCGCTCGACGATCCGCCCCGCGTACATCACAGCCACCTCGTCGGCCACCTCGGCCACGACACCGAGGTCATGCGAAATCAGCAGGATTGCCATGCCGCAGGCGCGTTGCAGATCGGCCATCAGGGCAAGAATCTGGGCCTGGATGGTGACATCGAGCGCGGTGGTCGGTTCATCGGCGATCAACAGACGCGGTTCGCAGGCCAGGGCCATGGCAATCATCGCCCGCTGGCGCATGCCGCCGGACAGTCGATGCGGATACTCGTCCATGCGCTTCTCGGGTGCCGGCATTCGCACGTCACGCAAGGCCTGGATCGCCCGTTCACGCGCCTCGCGCGGCGTGACGTTCCGGTGCCGTCGCAACACCTCGGTGATCTGGGTGCCAACGGTGAAGGCCGGATTGAGCGAAGTCATGGGTTCCTGGAAAACCATGGCCATCCGGTTGCCGCGCAAGTCCTGCCAATGATTGTCGGCCAGGCCGACCAACTCCTGCCCGTCGAACCGGATCGAACCCGCCGCGAGTCGGGCCGGCTTGCGCAGCAAGCCCATGATGGCCAGCGACGTGACGCTCTTGCCGGACCCGGATTCCCCCACCAAGGCGAGGGTACGCCCAGGCGCGATGCTGAAACCGATACCATCCACCGCGGCCAGTGATTGACCGTCGACCTCGAACGCCACCCGCAGGCCCTCGACCTGCAGCAGCATCGACGAGACGCCCGGCTGCTCACTCGGTGCGACAATCGGAGGGTGGCGGATCAATGGCATTCGTTCGCGGATCAGGGACAGGCGCTATTGATACCACATCGAATACCGCAAGATCGCGCCCCGCAACTGGCCCGGGACGCGGATCCGACCATCGTTATGCTGCTGGATGAAGCACTGGTCGTACGCAAGCGCGTCGGGTCATCGGTGTTCCGGGCCGGCGATACCTGCGGCCTGAATCAATAGTTGCGCAGCGGTCGGGGATCAACCCGTCTGAGGGGATTGCGATTCCCCGACCCAGACCCCACCTGTTCGCCATTGTCGACGCATCCTGATCGATCCCTTTTCGATCGGCAAGAGGACCCACCATGGCCAAACCACCGACCATCACCCCGCGTACCTATAACCTCACCTATCTGTTCGTTGCGATCATCGCGGTGCTGTTGATCCAGAGCTGGGTGACCAGCCGCAATGTGACCATGCTCGCGTACAGCGAGTTTCAGCAACTGCTGGATGATAAGCAGATTGCCGAGGTGGTCGTTCGCGACAACACCATCCAGGGCAAGCTGACTGCGCCCTACAACGGTCGCGAGTACTTCATTACCAACCGGGTCGATCCTGATTTCGCGGCGCAGCTCGAGAAGGCCGGCGTGAAATTCGCAGGGGCCCAGGAAAGCACCTGGCTCACCACCCTGCTCTCCTGGATCGTGCCCGCGCTGATCTTCCTGGGAATCTGGATGTTCGTATTCCGGCGCATTGCCGACAAGCAGGGCCTGGGCGGCATGATGAACGTGGGTAAATCCAAGGCCAAGGTTTTTGTCGAAAAATCCACGGGCGTCACATTCAACGATGTGGCCGGTGTCGATGAGGCCAAGTCCGAACTGCTGGAGATCGTTTCCTTTCTCAAGGAGCGCGACCGTTATGGACGCTTGGGCGCTCGGGTGCCCAAAGGCATTCTGCTGGTCGGGCCACCCGGCACCGGCAAGACCTTGCTGGCACGCGCGGTCGCCGGCGAAGCGGGCGTGCCCTTCTTCTCGATCTCGGGCTCGGAGTTCGTCGAGATGTTCGTGGGCGTGGGTGCGGCGCGGGTGCGCGACCTGTTTGAGCAGGCCAAGAAGGTGGCGCCCTGCATCATCTTCATCGACGAACTCGATTCACTGGGCAAGGCCCGCGGTGGTTTCGGCATGGGCGGGCATGATGAAAAAGAGCAGACTCTGAACCAGTTGCTCGCCGAACTGGATGGATTCGATCCGCGTGAAGGCATCGTGCTGCTGGCCGCCACCAACCGACCCGAAATACTCGATCCGGCGCTGCTGCGTGCGGGCCGCTTCGACCGGCAGGTCGTGGTCGACCGACCCGATCGCCTGGGGCGCGAGGCGATACTTCGGGTCCACCTCAAAAAGACCCAGGCGGCCAGCGATCTTGATGTCGGCTCGATCGCCTCGATCACGCCCGGCTTCTCCGGTGCCGACCTGGCCAACCTGGTCAACGAAGCGGCCATCGTTGCCACACGCCGGGGGGCGGACGAAGTGACGATGACCGATTTCACGCAGGCGGTCGAACGAATCGTCGCCGGTTCGGAGCGGCGTGGCCGGCTCATGAATCGTGCCGAACGCGAGCGGGTCGCCTGGCATGAAATGGGGCATGCCCTGGCAGCCGCCTCATTGCCCGGCGCTGATCCGGTTCACAAGGTCTCGATCATTCCCCGTTCGATCGGCGCGCTGGGTTATACGATGACCCGCCCGACCGAAGACCGCTTTCTGCTCACCACCGATGAACTCAGCAACCGGATGGTCGTATTGCTCGCCGGGCGGGCTGCAGAAGACCTGACCTATGGTTCGATTTCCACCGGCGCATCAGACGATCTGGCCAAGACCACCGATATCGCCCGCCAGATGGTGACCACCTTTGGCATGTCGGCATCCGTGGGACAGGCGGTGCTGGAAAAGAGTCGTGGCAGTTATCTGGGTGATACCCCAATGATTCAGGGCCGCGACTATGCCGAGCAGACAGCGCGCGAAGTCGATCTGGCCGTGCGTGCACTCATTGACGAAGCCTATGCGCGCGCCAAGCAGATCCTGACCGAGCGCAGCGCCGACCTGCAGGCCGGCGTTGCCTTGTTGCTCGAGAAGGAGACGATCACACCCGAGGACTTTCCTGCGCTGGTTCAGGCAACGCCGACGACCACAGTCTGATCAGAACACCAGCGTGCGCCACTGCGTGTCAACCGTGCGGGCCACAAAACTCGTCGCACCGGCCGTGCCATGCAGCCACGCAGTCAGGCGATGCCGCTCCAGGCCATGCTCATGCAAGGCGGCGCTACAGGCGAGGAAGCGGGCACCTGCCTCATGCGCATCCTGCATGAATTCGGCCAGCGAGCGTTGCGCCGCATGCCCCGGATGAATCGACTCGGCCACGCCCGGCACCAGCAACTGCACTGACGCTGCCGCAAAATGAATTTCGACGGCGAGCTCGAGCGCGCAGGCTGCGCTCGCATACATGAAGGGCGCTGCACAGAGCGCCGGTCGGTCGGCACCGGTGGCCCACAGCAGGATGGCCAGACCCGACGGCGCGGTCGCCATCATTCACCCACCCGATAGTGCGCCAATACCGCGGCGATCCCGTTCATGGCCGCCTGACCCGTCAACAGGCCGGCGGCGCTCAGCCAGGCAGCCGTATCATCGGACACCGTGTCACCCGGCGTGAATGCCGGCGCAAGCCGCACCAGCCAGGCATCATAGGGTTGACGCGAAATCAACACGCCATCGGCTTCGACGGCATCGTTAATGGCAACGATGCGCCCGGCAATCGGCGTGCGCACCGAGCTCACCGTCTTGGCCGTTTCAACATTGCCGATCGCCTTGCCGGCCGTTATGTCGGCACCGACCGGGCGCGCGGTGAACACCAGGAATTCGCCGGCCGTGGCCAGCCCGAGTGCCGACATGCCCACTCGCAACAATCCGTCGGGCTCAGGCGCGATCCAGATCATGGTCTCGGTCGAATACCAGAGATGCTCGGGAAAGTCGAAACCGCGCAGTAATGCCATGGTCAGTCCGGTCAATCGCGTGGGCGCGGCTGGCTGACCGGCCCGCCGGCAGCCAGCCATGCGATCGCACCGGCGTGCTGCCGGGCCGCGGATTGTTCAAGCCATTGCACCGCCTGCGAGGCATCAGTCACGCCACCGATACCCTGCGACAGACAAAGCGCCAGGTTGAACTGACCGTGGGCATCGCCCGCCTCGGCCGCCTTGCGAAACCAGTACAGGGCGAGAACCTCATTGGGCATTGCACCGTCGCCGTCCCGGTACTTCAGGCCCAGGTGATTCGCCGATTCTGCATGCCCTTGTTCACCGGCCTTGTGCCAGCACTCAATCGCGCGCGATGCGTTGCGTTCCGTGCCCAGGCCTTCGTCATGCATCACACCCAGATTGAACCAGGCGCTCGGATGATCCTGACTGGCCGCCTCGGTGAACCAGTGCAGCGCCTGGTGATGATCCTGATCTACGCCGCGCCCCAGTGCATAGGCGCGGGCCAGGCCGAGCATGCCATTGGCCTGGCCCAGCGCCGCCGCCGACCGGAACCAGTGCAAAGCCTGCGCCGGATCGGCCGCGACGCCCCGGCCTTCTTCATACATCGCGCCCAGACTGGCCATGGCCACCGCACTGCCAGACCGGGCATCGCGGTCCAGCGCTGCCACCACATCGGCCAGACCGGTGGGTGTCGACCGGCCGATGCCCGCATTGTCACGTCGTAAGGCCTCGAGTTCACGAATCGCATCGGTGTTGCCGCGCGCAGCGGCGCGGGTCAACCATAACTCGGACTGACCATGATTCACACGCACGCCGCGGCCATCACGATAGGCCCGGGCAAGCGCAAGCTGAGCTCGCGGCTGGGCCTGGTCAGCGGCCTTTTGCAGCCACTGAACCGCCTGCGTGGCTGCGCCAGGTTCACCACTGTCAGCCAGCAGCAGGCCCAGTCGCCACTGGGCTTCAACCTCGCCAGCCTGCGCCGCCTGTTCAAAGTGTTGCCGGGCGGCGCGCGCATCGACCGCGATGCCGGCTTCGCCACTGAGCAGCAGCCCGGCATTCAGGTGACCCTGCACGACACCGGCCTGGGCGGCCTGGCGAAACAGGGCGAGAGCCGCGGATGCATCACGATCCCCACCGATGCCGGCCAGCACCATCACGCCCAGATCGTTCGCCGCGCCATCCAGGCCAGCGTCGATCGCCTGACGCAGCAGGGCGCGCGCCCGGGCGGCTTCATCGGCGCGGCCTTCGAGCAGTCTGGCCAGGCGCCAGGCCGCTTTTGCATCACCCTGCCCGGCCGCCTTATCGAGCCAGTCGGCGGCCTCACGTTCATCGCGCGCGCAACCCTCACCGTCGGCCAGCGCCGCGCCCAACCGCGCCATGGCGAACACCTCGCCCGCCTCGGCTGCCTGGCGATACCAGCGCAGAGCGAGCGACATTTGCGGCGGCACACCCAGGCCATGTTCATACATGCGTGCCAGACGCAAGGCGGCACGCAGATGACCGGCATCTGCGGCCGAATTCAGCCAGCCCAGAGCCTGCCGTCGCGACGCCGGATCGACGGGCGGCGTGCCGCCATCGTCACCGCCTTGCGCAACCGATTGTTCCGCCTCGAGCAGCATCAAGGCCAGATTGAACTGCGCATCGGTCTCGCCCTGCTCGGCGGCGGCGCGATACCAATGCAGCGCCGCCTGACGATCGGGCTCGCCACCCTGCCCTCGTTCGCACATGACCGCCAGATTGAACTGCGCATGAACATCGCCGCGTTTGGCGAGTGGCTCGAACAGCGCTCGCGCCTGATCGACCTGACCGGCTCGCCATGCATCCAGGGCCGCCTCGAATGGATCCGGCTGCCCGCCCCGACCCGGCCTGTCCGAGCGATCGGCCGGCCCGCGAGTGCCACCCATGCCACCGGTCCATTGACGCAGCCATTCACGCATCAAGGTCTCCGCGCGGTGACGGGCGGAAGAAAGTGGGAGTCGAACCCACCCGGGATTGGCTGACAACCCCAACCGGGTTTGAAGCCCGGCCACGGCACCGGCCGTGATTTCCTTCCAGTCATGACGGAACCTGCGTGGATGGTGATGCTACCTTGTCGGGCAGGTGGGCGATCAACAGAGGGTTGCCAGGGCGCACCCAGCGCTGATCGCCGCTGCGCCGGGTGAAGCCGACGCTGTCGAACCACTCCAGAATCTGGATGGCTCGCTTGCGGCCCAGATTCACCTGGTCGCGAAATCGCGGCGTCTCGATCACCCCGTCGCTGGCTTCGATGGCTAGCGCTATCTGCATGAGCCGGGTGAGCATGGTCTGAGCGTAAAACAGGTCGGGCAGCACCTCCACCAACTCACCCGACCTCGCCAGACGCTTGAGATAGTGACGCGCCGTCTGTTCGTCCAGCCGCTGCGCACGCGCCAGATCGCGCATCCAGGGCGGATCGAAGCCGCCGTCGACAATGGCAGGCAGGGCTCGCTGGCGGAACAACTGCTCGCGCTCACCCAGTTGCACGCGATGGGCGGCCAGTCGCAAGACTGAGCCCTTGATCACCACATCGCCCGCAATTGCGGCCTCGTTCAACAGTTGCTGGAAAATCAGGGGATCGGTCTGTGCATCGATGGAACGGCGCAGACGCTCGCGCTCGATGCCCTCGTCGTCCGGATGCTGGCGATGCCAGTCGGCCAGCGCCTCGCGTAGCGCCTGCCCGCGTGCCTGCCAGTGAACCGCAGCGTACAGTCGGCGATCGCTGCCCACGGGTACACCGACCGCGCCCAGCGCCTGCGCGCAGGCCGCCAGCCGCGCAGCGGGCAATCCCCAGGCGGCGGCCAGCTCACGCTCGGCGACGCCCTCTCGTGACAAAGCAAGCAAGGCGTCGAGCCGGGAGGGCGTGGCTGGATCACGCAATGCGGCGAGCACCGCCAGTCTTGCCGGCACGCGGCGCCTGCGCACCGGCGGTTTGATATCAAGCACACGCGCGCCACCGATCGTGCGCAGCGCCGATTGATCACGCAGGACGATACGATCACCCCAGGCAGCCAGGGTTGGTCGCTCGAACACCAACTGCGCCAGTTCGGATGTACCCGGTTCGATGAGCCCCTGCGGATTCAACACGGCCACGCGGGCCGACAGATCGGCTGCACCCAGATGGGCATGAACCTGCGTCCAGTGACGCAGCGGTCGGGTTTCTCCGGCCAGCAGTTGTAATTCGACATCGATACGCGCGGTCGGCATGCAGGCCGCTGGCGCGACCGCCCAGTGACCACGCTCGATGGCCTCGCGGTCGATATCACCCGTCAGATTCAGCGCGCATCGCACGCCCGCGAGCGCCTCGGTTGCGGGCGCGCCGAGCGCATGGATGCCACGCACCCGGGCAACCCGGTCTGCCGGACCGATCCGGATTTCATCGCCGATCGTCACCCGCCCGGCATGCACGGTACCGGTGACGACCAGGCCGGCGCCGGCGATCGTGAACGCCCGGTCGATCGGCATGCGAAACAGCGCGTCGTGATCCCGCGGACCCGATTGGCCGGCTTGCGCGAACAGCCAATCCCGAAGCGCCGGCAGTCCCTCGCCGCTGACGGCCGACACCGGCAGGCGGGGCGCATCGTGCAGCAGCGAGCCGGCGAGCAAGGCCCGCACCTCGTCATCGACCTCGAGCAGGCGGGCGGCATCCACACGGTCGCGCTTGGTGATCACCACACAACCATGATCCAGCCCCAGCAGCGAGACGATGGCCAGATGTTCGCGGGTCTGCGGCATCACGCCATCATCGGCGGCGACCACCAGGATGACGCGGTCGATGCCGGTCGCGCCGGCCAGCATGTTGCGCACCAGCCGCTCATGGCCGGGTACATCGACGAACCCGATGCGCCGCCCCTCGATCTCGGTATACGCATAGCCCAGATCGACCGTGATGCCACGGGCCTTTTCTTCCTGCAGGCGGTCGGGATCAACACCGGTGAGTGCCTTCACCAGCGTGCTCTTGCCGTGATCGATGTGGCCGGCCGTACCGAAGATCATGCGCGAATCGACCTCAGGGATGGCGTAACGCGACCAGCGTTGCGCGCAGTTCATCAAGCAAGGGCGGCTCGAGCATCCGGCAATCGAGCCACAGCCGATCATCACGGATCCGGCCGATGACGGGAACCGGCAGGCCGCGCAACTGGCGCTCCAGGGCCTGCAACTGCCGACCGGCCCGACCCGCTGCCGGCTGGATCACCACCGCAACACTGGGCAGGCGCTCGAGCGGCTGAGCGCCGCTACCGATCATGCTCGCGCAGGGCTCGCAGGTCACGGTAAAGCGCGGTCTCAGAACCTCGGCCAGCGCTTCACCCAGGCGGGCGGCCACCGGTGCGATCTCGGCCGGACCACGGGCGAGCAGGCGCAGCGTGGGCATGCGCTTCGCCAATCGGTCCGGATCGAGATAGAGCGAGAGCGTGGCTTCCAGCGCCGCCAGCGTGACCTTGTCGACGCGCAGGGCACGCTTGAGGGGGTTTTGTTTGATCCGGCGGATCAGATCGGCACGGCCGACGATCAGGCCGGCCTGCGGCCCGCCCAACAGTTTATCGCCCGAGAAGCTCACGACGTCGGCACCATCGGCCAGTGCCTGTTGCACCGTGGGTTCGGCCGGCAGACCCCAGCGGGTGAGATCGACCAGGGTGCCGCTGCCCAGATCCTCGAACAAGGGTATGCCGGCAGCCCGAGTCATGCGGGCCAGTTCGGGGGTACCAACACTGGCCGTGAAACCCTGCACGACATAGTTGCTCGTGTGGGTGCGCATGATCAGGCCGGTGCGCGAAGACAGGGCATTCTCGTAATCGGCCGCATGAGTCCGGTTCGTGGTGCCCACCTCGACGAGTTTCACACCGGCCCGCTGCATGATGTCGGGCAGCCGGAAGGCGCCACCGATCTCGATCAGCTCACCGCGCGATACGATCGCCTCGCGGCGCAGCCCCAGCGAGTTGAGCACGAGCAGCACGGCAGCGGCATTGTTGTTGACCACGGTACAGGCCTGCCCACCGGTAATCCGCAACACCAGCGGCGCGATCAGATCGTCGCGATCACCCCGTGCGCCAGCATCGAGGTCGTACTCGAGATTCATCGGCTCGGTGGCCGCCCGCATCATGGCCTGCACGGCCTCGGGTGCCAGCAGGGCACGGCCCAGGTTGGTATGCAGTACGGTTCCCGTGAGATTGAACACATTGCGCAGGCGCGAGGCATGCAGACGCTCGAGTTCACGCTGCGTCGCCTCATGCAGGGAGGTCTCGCTCCAGTCGACCATCGTCGTGGTCATGCCATCGGCGGTGTCGGTGGCTGAGGCGCGCCGGCGCGCGATCTCCTCTCGCAGGCAGGACAGGGTGGGAGCCCTGCCGTAGCGCTGGATCAGCGGGCCGAATGTGGTCGAACCCAGCAAACGATCGACCGACGGTGGACGCGCCGGCGCGTCAGGTGGCTCAGCTTGCGTCGTCGTGGCCATCGCCGGGAAAGAAGGCGGGATTCACGCTGGCGCGCAGGAAGTCGGTCTGCTCGGCCAACACCATGTCGAGCGCGAGACTGGCCAGATCATCAGCCAGCGGTTCGACACCGATCACCTTGTCAGTGGCCAGAATCTTGGTGTAGGTGTGACAGGCCGGGCAGGTCTCGGCACGCGCAGGTGAATCACCGGCATCGATGGCCAGGTATTCGATGCCCTCGGTCGACTCGCAGGTCACGCACTTGATGCGCTCGTAGTACCACTCGGTTGCGCACAGCCGGCAGGCCAGATAACGGTGCGTGCCGTTGCCGGACTGACGCATGATGGATACCAGCGGACGCGATCCGCAGCACGGGCAGACGGTGGCCGTGGGCAGTCGCCTCACCGCCGTCGTGTCCAGACCCTGCACGAGCCAGCTCCAGTACACCTGCAGGGCCGCCGCAATGAACACGGCGGCAGCCGGATCGACCTGCAGCTCGCGCTCGTTGAGAAAACGCTTGGCCTGATCGTCGAGCCAGTCTGGCGATGCCGACGCCAGGCGATCGAACAAGGCCAGCGTCTGGTCCGACAATCCGGTATCGGCGCCGCGCAGATGAGACAGCAGAGCCAGCAGCAACTCGCGCCAGACCGGATCGCGCGCCAGCGTGGCCACCGGCAATGGCGGCATCTGATGATCGGTTGCCTGTGCCAGGCTCGAGGCCGAAGGCAGCGGCGGTGCGCCGAATTCGCCCTTCACGCAGCGTGCCAGTACCGCGTCCTGCGCGGTGGCCATGGCCGCAATGAGCTCCAGATAGGCACCCATATCATGGCCGGGCGCCACGATGGCCAGGCGGGCAGCGCGCTCGGCGAACGGCCCGGCGGACGACGGCAGTCGGACATCATCCGGCTCGGATGTCCGCTGCAAGGCGATCTCCTCGGCTGACATCAGCCGATGCACGGTACTCATTCACCTGCCTCCCAAAACAGCACCGGGTGGGAAGATTCCCACCCGGCAGTACCACCTATCATGACCTCAGGCGTCATCGCGATGCAGGCATGCGATCAACGCTTGCCGGCAGTCTCTTCCTTGTACCAGCCCATGTGATGTTTGCGCGCCCAGTTCCTGGCCACATTGCCGGCCATCATGGCGCGCAGTGTGCCCTTGACCCAGAACGCAGCATAGATATGCACGATGATGCCCAACATCAACACGACCGCCGATACCGAATGGATCACCGTGGCCAGCCGGATCGTGCCGATGCCGAACGAATCGCGGAAATACGGCCGCCAGAAGATGATGCCGGTGCCCAGCAGCAGCAGCAGCGACACCACCATCAACCAGAAGATCACCTTCTGCCCGCCGTTGTAACGCCCCACCTCGGGCGTGCGATCCTCACGATTGGCAATCACATCGCGCCATTTGCCCAACCATTGGCGATCCTGGGCATTGATCAGATTGTGATGCCAGAACCGCAGGATCATGCCGATGAAGAGCACGAACATCGCCACGCCGAAAAACGGATGCAGGATGCGTGACCAGGCGCCCCCGCCAAATGCATTGGTGAGCCAATACATCGAGGGGTGAAAAAACGCCAGCCCCGAGCCCGCCGCCACCAGGAAGCAGAGCACCACCAGCCAGTGGTTGATCCGGTCGCCATCGCCGTACCGACCAATGCCATCACTTGCCTGTTGCATGAAATGTCTCCTTCGTTCGGTGCGGATCAGGCTCGCGGACGATCATTGGCGGCCCGTTGTGCCGGCCCGCCCCTGGAACCGGCGGCGGTATCGGGTTCGTCATCATCGTAGCGGTTCGGACCCACCTTCACGTAATGCAGGAAACCGGCCAGCGCCGCCAGCCCCAGACCCAGCAAAGCCACCGGTTTGTAGGCCCCTTTCCAGAAAGCCACCAACGGACTGATCTGCGGATTCTGCGGCAAGTCGGCATACAGCGCGGTCCGGTCGGCATGCTTGAGCACGTACATCACGTGCGAGCCGCCCACGCCCGCCGGATCATAAAGACCGGCCTTGCTATAGCCCCGCTCCTTGAGGTCGGCGATACGTCCTTCGGCATGATGGACCATGTCTTCCTTGCTGCCGAAGACGATCGCCCCGGTCGGGCAGGTTTTCACGCAGGCCGGCTCCAGACCCACCGCCACACGGTCCGAGCACAACGAGCATTTGTAGGCCTTGTTGTCGGTCTTGGACAGCCGCGGCACATTGAACGGGCAACCCGTGACGCAGTTGCCGCAGCCAATGCAGTTGGCCTGGTTGAAGTCGACGATGCCGTTGGCGTACTGGACGATCGCGCCGGGCGCCGGACAAGCCTTCAGGCAGCCCGGCTCGACGCAGTGCATGCAGCCGTCCTTGCGGATCAACCACTCGAACTTGCCGTCCACATCCTCATGCTCCGAAAACCGCATCACGGTCCAGGACGTGGGCGTGAGGTCGACGGGGTTGTCGTACACCCCGACATTGGTGCCGATCTCGTCACGCAAATCGTTCCATTGCATGCAGGCGACCTGACAGGCCTTGCAGCCGATGCACTTGGAAATGTCGATGAGCTTGGCAACCTTGATGCCTTGACGGACCGACGGTGAGGCAGTGGTCGTGGCGGAGCGCGCGATGGTATCTAACGATGGCATGTTGGCTCTCCTCAGACCTTCTTGATGTCGACCAGGAACGCCTTGTACTCCGGCGTCTGCGAATTCGCGTCACCCACGAACGGCGTCAGGGTATTGGTCAGGTAACCCGCCTGAGCCAGCCCCTTGAATCCCCAGTGGATCGGAATGCCCACGGTATGCACCATCTTGCCGCCACACTTGAGTTTCATCATGCGCTTGGTAACCACCACCTTGGTCCGGATCGCGCCGCGTGCCGAGCGCACCTCACACCAGTCGCCCGAGGCAAGCCCCTTGGCCTTGGCCAGTTCATCGTCGATCTCGATGAACTGCTGAGGCTGCACAATGGCGTTGGACTGCACGCCCTTGGTCCAGAAGTGCATGTGTTCGGTGAGCCGGTAGCTCGTGGCCACATACGGATACTGGTCACTGGTCCCGAACTGCTCCATGTCTCCCTTGAATACGCGGGCGGCCGGATTGCTCACCACCGCCGACATCGGGTTTTTGCCCAATGGCGTTTCGAAGGGTTCATAGTGCTCGGGGAAAGGACCATCGGCCATGCCGATCGCGAACAGCCGCGCCACCCCGTCCGGACTCATGATGAAGGGACCGACATTCTTTTCCGGCGCGGCGGTCGGCACCATGTCGGGCACGTCGGCACCGGTCCATACGCCCTTCCAGGACACCAGGGCCCGCTCCGGATCCCAGGGCTTGCCCGATGGGTCGCTGGAGGCGCGGTTGTACAGCACATGCCGATTGGCCGGCCAGGTGAAGCCCCAGTTCAGGTAGCTGCCCAACCCCGACGGATCGGCATTGTCGCGCCTGGCCATCATGTTGCCGGCCGGCGTCCAGCACCCGGCATAAAGCCAGTTGCCACAGGCCGTGCTGCCGTCGTCGCGCAGCTGCCCAAAATTGCTGACTTGCTCACCTGACTTGACCAGCACCTTGGTCGGATCGTCGGCTGCGAGCAGATCGGCCACCGCCTTGCCGTTGATTTCGCGGGCCACCTCTTCGGGCGACGGGTTGCGTGGCGACAGGTAATTCCAGGTGAGCTTGACCAGTGGATCTTTGCCCTTGCCGCCATCCTTGATGTATAGGTCGCGCATGGCCGTATAGATGCCAGCAATGATCCGCAAGTCGGATCGTGCTTCACCCGGCGGTTCGGCGCCCTTCCAGTGCCACTGCATCGTGCGTCCGGAATTGGTGAAAGAACCGACATCCTCGGCAAAACAGGTGGTGGGCAGGCGGAACACCTCGGTCTGGATGGACGCCTCATTCACTTCATTAAACTGGGCGACGTTCTGCCAGAACGAATCAGTCTCGGTGATCATCGGATCGAGCACGACCATGTACTTGAGCTTGGACAGCGCCGCGGTCACCTTCTTTTTGTTGGGCATCGACGCAAGCGGGTTGAAGCCCTGACAGATGAAGCCGTTCATCTTGCCCTGGTGCATCAGCTCGAACATCGCCAACACATCATAGGCGCGATCGTTCTTAGGCATGTAGTCGTAGGCGAAATCGTTTTCGCGGGTTGCCGCATCGCCCCACCAGGCCTTCTGCAGGCTCACATAGAACTTGCCAAAATTGCTCCAGTAACTGATCTGGCCGGGACGCGTGGGCTTGAGTGCCCGTGCTTCCACGAACGACTGCAGCGTCTGCTCCTGATCCTGAGCCATGCGCATATAACCGGGCAGCACGCCGGCCACCAGATTCATGTCAGTGATGCCCTGCACGTTGGAATGGCCGCGCAGTGCGTTGATACCCCCCCCTGGCATGCCCACATTGCCCAGCAGCAGTTGCAGCATGGCCGCAGTGCGGATGTTCTGCGAGCCGGTCGAGTGCTGCGTCCAGCCCAGGGCGTACATGATCGTCATGACTTTGTCTGGCGCCGAGCACTCACTGATCATCTCGGCAACCTTGAGGAATTTCTCCTTCGGGGTGCCGCAGATGTTTTCTACCACTTCGGGCGTGTAGCGCGAGAAGTGCTTGCGCATGAGCTGGAACACGCTTTGCGGATCCTGCATCGACGGGTCGACCCGGGCCCAGCCCTCGGCATCTTTCTGATAACCCCAGGTGGTTTTGTCGTAGGAGCGCTTTTCTGCGTTATAGCCGCTGAACACGCCATCTTCGAGCTTGAATCCGGCATCGATGAGAAAGGGCGCATTGGTGTAATGCTTTACGTACTCGTGCTGGATCTTGTCCTTCTCGAGCAGGTAGTTGATCACCCCGGCCAGGAAGGCCACATCGGTGCCGGCGCGAAGGGGCGCGTAATAATCCGCTACCGCGGCCGAACGCGTGAAGCGCGGATCAACAACGATCAGCCTGGCCTTGCGATTGGCTTTGGCTTCAGTAACCCATTTGAATCCGCAGGGATGGGCTTCGGCGGCATTGCCGCCCATGATGAGCACCAGATCGGTGTTCTTGATGTCTGTCCAGTGATTGGTCATCGCACCACGGCCGAACGTTGGGCCAAGACTGGCCACAGTCGGACCGTGTCATATTCGGGCTTGGGTATCGAGCGAGACCACCCCCATGCCGCGAGACACCTTGGCGAGCAGATAACCGGCTTCGTTGTTGACCGCCGAACTCGCGAGCATCGACAGCGTGGGCCAGCGGTTCACGACCTGACCCTTGTCATTGCGTTCCACAAAATTGGCGTCTCGATCCGCCTTCATGTGGCGGGCGATGCGCTGATGCGCCTCCTCCCAGCTGATGCGTTTCCAGGCCTTGGAGCCCGGTTCACGCACCTCGGGATGCGTGAGGCGGGAGGGACTGCGCACAAAATCGAGCAGCCCGGCACCCTTTGGGCAGAGCGTGCCACGATTGACCGGATGATCCGGATCACCCTCGATATGGATGATCTCGGACTTGGCATTCTTCGAACCGTCGCCGAGGCTATACATGATCAGGCCGCAACTGACCGAACAATACGGACAGGTGTTGCGGGTCTCGGTGGTTCGCGAGAAGCTTGAACTCGCGAACCTGCTGGGCAGACACGGCAGCGGGCGCCAGGCCCAGCGCAGCCATACTCGACCCCGCAATTCCTCCGGCGGTGACGCGGAAGAATTGGCGGCGGGACATATCCATATCTCCTACCTCCTGTTTCACATGACAGTTCGGATGACCGGGCGTCTGAACGCAGCGGTTGTCGATAAGGTTACGCGGTAAACCCGGAACCTGCAAAATTGGCAAGCCCGCCCCCGGATGGGTCGGGGAAATCGGCCATTCGACACGCATTGATCCGCTCAGCGGGCCGCCCGTTGACTGGCAACGCGGCGCCCGGCCCGCTTGAACCACCAGACCAGGCCGCCGGTCAGCGCCATCCAGGCGGGCACCAGGGCGACCACCAGCATCAATGGGCGACCGATTGCGGTCGACCAGCCGCCCGTATGCAGGGGCTCGATCCAGGCCAGCATCGTCTCACCCGCATTGCGTTGCTCGGGCGAAACCGCCAGCAGCAACTCCCCGGTCACTGCATGATGGAACAGCCGGGTGTCGCCCAGGCGCTGTCTGTCGCCGGGAGCCCGCAAATAAACCAGCACCGGCGCCAGACGCGAGCCCCCAAAATGAACCTCGGTCACACTGGCCTGCGGCCGATGGGATCGGCTCAGGGCGAGCAAGGCATCCAGATCCAAGGGCGCGCGGGCCGCGGGCTGCCAGGGCATCACCGGCAAGGCGCGCACCCTGGAGAACACCCCGGTCAGGTCGCGGGCATATTCTGGCCAGGCCATGGCCGTGCCGGTCAGCGCCGAGAGCAACAGCCAGAGCCCCAGCAAGACTCCGACACTGCGATGCGCATCATAAGTCTGGCGCTTGAATCCGGCGGACCAGCGGATGCCGACCGCTCGCGACAGCGTGGATCGACGCAGTGTCGGGAAGGCGAGCACCATGCCGCTGACCAGCATGAGGCTCAGGACGAGGCCCGCCGAACCGACCAGGTCCTTGCCCCCATTGCCCAGCAACAGCCGATGGTGCAGGTCGTGAACTGTCGCCATGAGCGCGGGCGCCGCGAGCGAGCGTGCCAGTGGATCGCGCTCGCCCAGCCAGCGGCCGGTTGCGGCATCAAAAAACGCTTCGAGGCGGCGAGCGCCGATGGTCCGTCGACCATCCAGGCGCAGCACCACCTGATACGCCGCGCCGGATACCCTCGGCCAGCGCAACACCTCGACCAGACTGCCCGGATAGTGCGTGGCGACCGCCGCCAGCACCTCCGAGGCGCCAATACCGTCGTTCGCAGCATCAGACCCGTTCATCAACAAACCGGGGTTCAGCGCGCGATCCAGCTCGTCGCGAAACAACAGCAGGCCGCCGGTCAGACTGAGCAACAACAACCAGCCACCCAGCACGAAGGCCAGATAGCGGTGTGCGAGCATCAGCCAATGGCGCGTGGATCGGCGAGGTCTTGCGGGCATACCCACAAGTGTCGCGCGAATAGGGGTCGGTTACCATCGACGGCCATGAGAATGCACTGGGTCAGGACACTGCTTGCCGCTGTGATCAGTCCGGTGCTGGCCGCCATACCGATGCTCGCTTTGGCCCTGGCGGCCTATGCCGCCCAGTCAGCGCTGTATATCGACTTCGTGACCAGCGCCTTCAGCTATCTGCTGATCGCCTGGCCCACGATGCTCATAATCGGCCTGCCACTGCACGGGATTCTTCGTCGTCTCGGCGGGGGTGAGGCGGCCTATGTCATCGCCGGCACGCTGGTGGCCGGCGGCTTGCTCTGGTTGCATCTGCAGGTGCAGCGAATGCCCGACATCATCGGTCACGACTTCGCCACGCCGTCTTGGGACTATGCCAGCCTGTTCGGCGTCTGTATGCAGGGCGGACTGACCGGCTGGGCCTTTTGCCGACGGATCAGGCTCGATCAGTGGCGGGCCCGATGGCCCTGACCGCGCAGACCGGCATCATCGCGGCACAGCGAACAATTGGCCACCGTCCACATCGATCACGGTACCGGTGAGATACGCCGCGCGTGGCGAGCAGCAAAATACCGTCAGGTCGGCGATTTCCCGGGGTTCTATCGCTCGGCCGAAGGGCAGACCACTGGCGAGTTCGGCCCACCGCTGCGCATCACCCAGCTTGTCGGTTGCCTGGCGACGCAGCATCATTTCCATCCGGTCGCTTCGCGTGAGCGCCGGGTTGATGCCGAACACCCGCACCCCGTTGCGCTGGCTTTCCGCACCGACCGCCTGAGTGAATGCCATCAATGCCGCATTGGCGGTAGAGCCGCAGATGTAACTGGCGCGGGGCGCCGCCCCGGCCATGCCGATGATGTTGGCAATGACGCCGCCGCCGCGGGCCGACATCAGGGGCAAAAAGGCGCGTACGAGCTCGATGTAGCCGTACAGCTTCAGGTCCCAGGCCCGCCGCCAGGTTTGATTATCCACGTCGTCCAGTGATCCACCGGGAATCGCGCCGGCATTGTTGACCAGCACATCCGCCTGACCGGCATGAGCCACCAGGTGTGCAACTCCCTGCGGCCCGGATAAATCCAGCGCGAGCACCTCGGGCTCGATGCCGGTCGCTGCGGCGATTGCCGATGCAGCGTGCGACAGCGTGTCGGCCGACCGGGCGACCAGCACCGGCAGTGCGCCCTCGCGGGCGAACGCATGCGCAATGGCCAGGCCGATCCCCTTGGATCCTCCGGTGACAATCACGCGCTTGCCGGTCAATTCAAAGTCCATGCGCTCGCCTCATCGTTGTTTTGTTCAGGGGGCCGGTACCTGCTCACGGTACCAGTTCGCGATCTGCGCGCCTTGCAGAAAGCACACCTGCGGAGTTGCCATGAGCAGATCGAGCATGCGCTCGAACGAGCCGAAGCGATGGGGCACACCCATCAGGTGCGGATGCAGTCCCAGCGCCAATACGCGCGGCCGACGAATCGATTCGCGCACGAACAGTTGCAGCGTGCGCTGCAGGCGATCGAACATTTCATCGGAGCGGTGCTTTTCTATCGCATAGATGATCGAGTCATTGACTTCCAGGTTGTAGGGCAGGCTGAGCAATGGGCCATTGCTCGTCTGCATCCAGTTCGGCACATCATCGACCACCCAGTCGAAGACATACTCGACACCAGCCGCCTTGAGCAGCTCGGGCGTTTCATGACTCTCACGAAGGCCCGGGCTGAGCCAGCCGCGCGGCCGCTGCCCGGTGAACTCAGCCAGCGTGTCCAGACTGGCGGTGATGACATCGGCTTCGGTGCCGGCCAGATTGAGCGACCTCTGATGCATGCCATGACCGATGAACTCCCAACCGGCGTCAAGCATCGCCCGCGCAGCCTGTGGGTAGGCCGTGACCACCCCCGCATTGCAGGAAGTCGAGGCGGTCAGACCACGCGAGACGATGGCCTGCAGAAGCCGGGGCAATCCGCAGCGCATGCCGTAGTCGACCCAGCTGAAATTCGGCACATCAGGCACCGTTTCCTTGCCATGGGGCGGCGTGATGATGGTGCGTGGCATGGCGGCATCGAACTGCCAGTGTTCGACGTTGATCACCAGATGCACGAGGATGCTGCCCTGCTCATGGGGTTTCAAGGCGGGGCCATCATTGGAAAAGCGGTAGGGAATGCGCGGATTGGCCATGATGTTGTCCGAGGCTGGGTTCGATCGCCGATGCTCGTTCAATGCCGGATCTGTTTGAGGATCTCGCGCTTCATGGCATTGAACCGTTCGCCGGTGGTGTCTTCGATGCGGCGCGGCCTGCTCAATGGCACCACCATGCGCGCCTGAATCCGCCCTGGCCTGGCCGACATCACATAAATGGTGTCGGCCAGAAACAGCGCCTCATCGATGTCGTGTGTCACGAAGACCACCGTGGGTTTGAGCCGCTGCCAGACCGACAGCAACAATTCCTGCATGCTCAGCCGGGTCTGGGCATCGAGTGCGCCGAATGGCTCATCCATCAGCAACACCTCCGAGCCCAGCGTCAGGATGCGGGCGATGCCCACGCGCTGCCGCATGCCGCCCGACAATTGCACCGGCAGATGATGCTTGAAGTCGGTCAGACCGACGATCTCGATCATTTCATTGGCGCGCGCTTCATAACTCGCCCGCGCCATGCCCTGAATCTTCGGACCGAAGATGACATTCTCCCAGACGCTCAGCCACGGAAACAGCGCCCCCTCCTGAAAGACCACCCCACGATCCGGGCCGGGTCGGTCCACGGGTCTGCCATGCACCCGTGTGACACCGGCGGTGGCAAGTTCGAATCCCGCAATGATGTTGAGCAGAGTGGACTTGCCACAGCCCGATGGTCCCAGCAGGGCGATGAATTCTCCGGGCTCAACGCGCAGGTCAATCCTGTCCAGGGCATGCACCGGCGGCTCGGTGGCATAGGACTTGTCAACCTGTTCAATGTCAATGGCGGACATGGTGTTCAATGGTTCTGCAGCATGCGCCAGCGCAACACGCGTTTTTCGATGAGCACGATGAGCCTGTCGCTCAGATAACCCATGAGACCGATCGAGACCATGTCGGCCAGGACGATGTCCATGCGCCCGACATAGTAGGCGTCCCAGAGCACATAACCCAGGCCGGACTTCACCGCCACCATTTCGGCGACGATCACCGCTGTCCAGGAGATGCCCAGGCCGATGCGCAGGCCGGTAAAGATCGAGGGCATCGCCGCGGGCGCCACCACCCGGCGCAACAATTGAAACCGCGTCGCCCCCATCATCAGCGCCGCACGCACCATATTGCGATCCACGTCGCGCGCGCCCTGGGTCGCGTTGACCACAATGGCATAGAAGCCACCCAGAAAGATGAGGAAAATCGAGCCCATGTCACGGATGCCGAACAAGGCGATCGAGAATGGCAGCCACGCAGTGATTGGAATCGGCCGCAGGCTCTGGATCATGGGATCGATCAACTGCGACACCAGACGGCTCCAGCCGATCATCAGGCCCAGCGGAATGCCCAGCAGCGCGGCCAGCGTGAACCCCTTGAGCACGCGCAGTCCCGAATACTGCACATTGGCGAGCCAGGTGCCCTGATAAGGATTCAAACCGAGGCCGGGCGTGCCGAACATCCAGGTGTGCCAGCCCTGGAGCACAGCCAGCGGCGTGGGCAGCACGCCGGCCATGTCCGGCCGGCTGCCGACCGTCTGCCATGTGAGCAACAGCATCACCGGCACGACCAGGCCCAGGGCCAGGGGTTTGGCAGACGGGGTGGCCACGACTCAGCGACGGATTTCGCGGGCCATGCTGTCATCGAAGAGCGCGGCAGCCTGATCGGCCACATCCTTCTGGATCACACCATTCTTGAACGCGGCCGCCGCCTGCAGGCGAACCTGCTCCTGAGTCAACACGCCACCGAGCTTGATCACCTTGGCTGACGGACCTGTCACGGTCAGGGGCAGTCCGGTGTACTTCGCATAATTCTCGGCAAATAGCGCATTGTCTTTGGCCATCTGCGCCTCGGCATTCAGATAGGCCCAGAGAAAGCGCCGAACCGCTTCTTTTTTGTTGGCCATCGCCCCACCTGAAGCCGCGAGCAAACCCAGCTCAGCACCAACCGCCTTCGACTGGCTGTATTCAATGTTGCTGGCAAAAAAGGCGTCTCCCTCGGCCACGGCCTGCGATTCGAATGGTTCCCAGAGCACCATGGCATCGATGTCGCCCCGCTTGAGCGCCTGCAGGAAGGCCGTGCCGCCACCCTGGATGTTGATCGGCGTGAAGACGTTGTAGGGAATGTCCTTCTCGATCATCGTCATCGCCCACTGGAACCAGACGGCCGAGCCCGGCGCGATGCCGATCTTCTTGCCGGCGATGTCTTTCCAGTCCTTGATGTCGACCCCCTTGCGCACGACCAGATTCTTGGCCGAACTCCCGGCACCCACCAGACCGATCAGATTCTTGCTGCCTTGCGCAGCAGCAATGGCGAGATCACCAGCGCCCACGGCCGAGACATCGACCGAATTGGACAACAGCGCGGTGCGCGCATCGGCATACCGCACGAACTCGGCGCGCTTGACGTTGACATTGAGCTTCTTGAGCTCTGCCTCGATGTCGAGCATCGGCGTCAGGTGGCCCACCTTCACGAAACCGACGGTCAACTCGACAGGCTCAGGCAAAGGCGCCGGCGCCGGGCCCACGGCATGAACCGACAGACTGAACACCGCCGTGGCGACGGCGGCTATGAGGGCGGTGAACTTCATCGTCAACACTCCGGGGATGGAAAATGGAACAACACAAGCCGAACGGCAAATTCCTTCAAACCACCTGGTCCGCGCGGAAGCGACTGATCGCCGCCTCGTCATAACCAACTTCGCGCAGCACCTCATCGGTATGCTCGCCCCATCCGGGTGCGGGTGCGAGCACCTGCGCCGGCGTGCGCTCGAGGGTCACCGGCTGGGTGATGTAGTGCATGGGTTTGCCAGCATCCGGGGTCAGGGTATGCGCAACATGCAGATGCCTGACCTGCTCATCGTCGAATAATTCGGGCACGGTGTAGACCGGTCCGGCGGGAACACCGACCTGATTCAGGCGGTCCACCCAGTCACTGACGGGTCGTTCGATGAAAACCGCAGACAGCAAGCGATTCAGGCGCGCACGATGCTGAACCCTGAGGGGTTCGGTCGCAAACTCCGGATCGTTCAACCACTCCGGATGTCCGACCAGTTCACACAGACGAATCCAGTTGCCCTCGCCCGATGCCCCGAGATTGAACACCCCATCGCTGCCCTCGAATAAACCCATGGGGCTGCTCGTGGGGTGGTCATTGCCCACCTGAACGGGCAGATCGCCATCATTGAGGTAACGCGCGACCTGAAAATCCATCATCGCGATCTGCGCGTGCAAAAGCGATGCATGCACCCACTGGCCCTTGCCGGAAACCTCCCGCTCGAGCAAGGCGGTCAGGATGCCCAGCGCCGCGTATAGTCCTGCGCTCATGTCGGCGACGGCCAGCCCGGCGCGTACCGGGCCGCCGCCGGCATGTCCGGTGACCGACATCAACCCACCCATGCCCTGCATGATCTGGTCGAAACCCGGGCGCTGGGCATACGGCCCATCCTGACCATACCCGGAGATACTGGCGAGCACGATGCGCGGGTTGACGGCGGCCAGAGAGGCGTAATCCAGGCCGAGGCGCTTCTTCACATCGGGGCGCCAATTCTCCACCACCACATCGGCATGTTCCACCAGCCGCATCAGAATCCCGAGCGCGCCCGGACGCTTCAGATTCAGCGTCATGGATCGCTTGTTCCGGTTCAGATTCTGAAAGTCACCGCCCTCTCGCTGGGCCGCGAACATGGCCTCATTGGGATCCACACCGGGGGGCGGCTCGACGCGAATCACGTCGGCACCAAAATCAGTCAGTACGCGGACACAGTTGGGGCCAGCCCTCACCCGTGACAGGTCGATCACGCGAAACCGCGACAGGGCTTGAGATGCCTGGATTCTCGCCATGGCTGCATCGAACCTCGGTTGAGCCCCTTGATCGCCAACCGACCCCCTCGGGCCGCGGGAAAACGCGCTGCAGGCAGCCAGACCTGTGATGCGTTACTCTGTGATGCGTTACATTGTGGCAGACCAGCTATTCATATTCAATAGTTCCATAAATATAAATACAATGCAAGTCTGTATCCAGCGATGCCGGAGATCCGCCTCATGAAACCTGCCAAGCCGGTATTTACCAAGGTCAGCGAAAGAATTCGCAGTGAAATCGAAAGCGACATTTCATCCGGCACCTTGTTGCCCGGTGATGTCATCGACGAAAGCGAACTGGCCGCCCAGCACCAGGTTTCGCGCACGCCGATCCGCGAAGCGCTGCTGCAACTGCAGGCACAGGGACTCTTGTCGAGCCGCCCGCGCGGCGGCATGCACGTGGCAAAGATGGAACTCCCGCAACTGCTGTCGATGTGGGAATTGCTGGCGGAGCTGGAAGGGGTGGCTGCTCGCCTGGCCTGCCAGCGCATGAGCAAGGAAGAAATGGCGCAACTGACCGAGCAGCATCTGGCAAGCCGACGGGTTGTCGAGAACGACGACCTGGATGGCTGGCAGGCCTGCAACCTGCGTTTTCACGAGGTCATCTACGCCGGGTCGCGAAACCCGTATCTGCGCCAGGACATTCTGCGCATGCGAACGCTCACCGGGTACTACCGGCGCCATGCGTTCGGCGCGCTGGGCCGGCTGGCCAGCTCATTCGAGCAGCATGGCCTGCTGGTCGAGGCATTTCAGCAGCGCGATGCCGAACGCGCGACGGCCGAGATGGTCGCGCACATGAGGCCTGCGCGCGATGCAGAGGGTTTGACCAACTTCATCGTCAATCTGCCCAAGGCACGCAATCGTCTGGTGGCATGAGCCGCAGTGACAATACGTCCGGCGCCCGCAACGAATCAGGCCCGGGGATCGCCCCGATCAACCATCGCGCTCCACTCGTCCATCGTGATCAATCCCCCCTCGGCATCCGCCTTGCCCTGATCGCGCCCAGGCAGCAGGTCCTGGATGACATCGATGCGTTTCCAACCCGGCACGGGCTGATCGCCGGTCGTCGGATTCGGCACATAACGCGACGCCTGCTGACGAGACATTCGAGGGATATATCGCGGACAGTTGGTGATCAGCGCGGTGATGGCAACCTGCACACCGAACTGCGCACCCGGCCACAGGCTCACCACTGCCGGATCATCCGTGAGTGTCGCATCGCCCTGCACCCTCAGCCGATTCGGTTTTTCGAAATCCATGAACAACATGCCGATGTGGCCGGTATGCGCGATGTTGCCCATGGAAAAAAACATGCCATTGCCATCGAAGCAGGGAAATAGCAGGGTATTGTCGTCCGGCATCCTGACAAAACCCGGCGCACCTCCCTTGAAACTCACGGTGGGCGAGCCTTGCGGGTCGACCGAGGCGAGCCAGAAGAATTCCAGACCTGCGATGAATGCGCGATCCTGCGCCGTGAGGATGTCATGAACAATCACCTGCAACTCGGCAGCCGCAAGTGCCTGTGTGTCAAAACGCCGCTGAAGCTCGAGTGCTTTTTCTGTGTAGGCGAAACCGGCCATCATGATGACTCCGCGCGACGCGTGGCGGGCGACGCGGAATCGGCCGATTGCTCGGCGCGATCCGACCCGTCGGATTCCAGCGATCCGATCGTAACCGGACTGTGATCACGATGTCGGATGATCACGCGATCACCCGGCGTCTTGTCGAGCAGCAGGCGGGTCACATCGGGACGCGAGTAATGACCGGCCGGATCAGCCGCCGCCTTGGCCAGCGAGATCATGCCCAGATCAATGTCGGCATAGACCAGTCCTTCCTGCCCTTCGGGCAAGGACTCGCAGATCAGTTGACCATCGGGTGCATAGATCGCAGCAAACCCTCCGCCTTCCAGCAACAACTGACGCTTGGCCGGATCATTGCCGCAGAGCATCTCGATCATCGACGCCGACACGGTCGCGCAGGGCGCAACCACAAAGCACTGACCTTCAACCGCGTAGATCCGGCTGGCGGCATTGTTGACCTCGGCGCCCAGCGCATAGGCACCGCCCCGATACAGTGAAAAACTCGGCCACGCCGCGATGTGAACCTGCTCGTTCTGCGCATACATCGCGTATTTGGACAGCGGTTGCAGATGCTCCCAGCAGCACAGCGCACCAACCCGTCCCAGTTCGGTATCAAAAACCGTCAGATCGCTGCCATCACCTTCACCGAATACGGTCCGCTCGACATGAGTAGGTTTGAGCTTGCGGCGCTGCGCAATCGTCTCGCCGTCCGGACCGATGATCCATTGGCCCATGTACAGGCTGCCCGCATACTTTTCACTATGGCCCATGACGACCATGATGCGGTGATCACGAGCCGCCCTGGTCAGACGGGCGGCCGACGGCGAGCCATAGATCAATGAATGGTCGTGGTAGCGCTGAATGAATTGCATGCCCCAGGCTGGCGAATCCAGCCAGACGAACCAGGGATAACCCGGTAGCCAGGTTTCGGGAAAAGCGATCAGCCTCGCCCCGGCGCCCGCTGCCTGAGCAATCAACTCGACGGCCTTGTCGATGCCGGCTTCGAGATCCAGAAAGGCGGGCGCAGCCTGGACGGCGGCGACACGATACTTGGGATGAGAGATTGTCAATGCAGACTCCAGTCGGCTGGGCGAATCGCACCCGTGCATCGTAGAGTGCACAGACCTTTGGGTCTTGTCTGCGTGTCGCATCGAATTTGACTGATCGTCGCAATCCAATGTCCGCTTGCCGGTCGATTCGGGCTGCTCTATGCTGGCCCGCATGCTCGCGCAACTGTCCACCGATTCGGTCGAACCCGGCCAACGCCTGGCGTATTGGACCGACATGGTCTGCAACACCTATGTTCAGCTGGACTGCGATGTCAATGCCGGCGCGAATTCCATTGACGGCCGTATCGTCGCCAGCCAGGTATCCAGCCTGCAGCTCTCGTGCGTCGAATCGACACCGCAGATCGTATGCCGTACCCCGTCACGGATTGCCCGCGACAGCGAAGACTATTTTTTGGTCAGCATCCAGACACGCGGAGCGGGTCAGGTCGCCCAGGACGGCCGAATCGCCACGCTAAGTCAGGGCGACTTTGCTCTCTACGACAGCACACGCCCATATCAGCTACGCTTTGACACCGCGTTCCGACAACTCGTTCTTCGTCTACCTGGACCCACTTTACGCGCCGTACTGCCCGACGCCGATTCGCTCACCGCGCGTAAGGTGAGTGGACATCACGGCGCAGGACATCTGATGATCACCATGATCCACACGCTCGCCGATGATATTGATTCATTGGCACCGCCCTGCGCCAGCGCAGTCGCGGAAAGTGTCACGCAGATCCTGATCGCGGGCCTGTCCAGCCTGCCAGCGGCCCGTTCCGCACCGATCAGCAGGCTCACGGGTTATCACCGTGAACGCATCAAGGCCTGTGTGCACGCCAGGATCAGTGACCCCCGATTGAGCATTGCCGCCATTGCTCAACAATTGAAGCTGTCGATCAGCTCATTGCACCGCGCCTGGGCAGGTGAATCGATGTCACTGGCTGAGTGGATCTGGGCGCAGCGATTGGACGGTGCGCGACGCGACCTCGCCAATCCGGTCCGCAGCATGCGTAGCGTGAGCGATATTGCGTTTGCCTGGGGCTTCAGCGATGCAGCCCACTTCAGCCGTGCATTCAGGACGCGGTTCGGCTGTTCGCCACGAGAGTGGCGCCAGACCAGCCAACAATGAAAAAACCCCCGGTAGTTTTCTACCGGGGGCTCTTCGTTGGTTTGCCTGACAATGTCCTACTTTCACGAGCGATCTGCTCACTATCATCGGCGCTACAGCGTTTCACGGTCCTGTTCGGGATGGGAAGGGGTGGTTCCACTGCGCTATGGTCATCAGGCATGACTGTTTGCCTGCCTGCCGATTGATACCGCCTCGACAGGCACGCGAATTCGTTCAAATTCGGAAGTTGTAGTAGTCGAACCAGCTCACTGACTTGTTGTATCCGGTTGCTCACTGCAGGCAGTGAACACCGTCTACCGGTTTTGTGAAAGCCAGCCACAACAACGATGCGTTTCAAGCGAGCTTGATGAATTCTTTCGCAAAGTTATAGGGTCAAGCCTCACGGGCAATTAGTACTGGTTAGCTTAACGTATTACTACGCTTCCACACCCAGCCTATCAACGTCCTGGTCTCGGACGACCCTTCAGGGGGATCAAGTCCCCAGGGAGATCTCATCTTCAGGCAAGTTTCCCGCTTAGATGCTTTCAGCGGTTATCTCTTCCAGACATAGCTACCCAGCAATGCCACTGGCGTGACAACTGGTACACCAGAGGTCTGTCCACTCCGGTCCTCTCGTACTAGGAGCAGCCCCCGTCAAATCTCCAACGCCCACAGCAGATAGGGACCAAACTGTCTCACGACGTTTTGAACCCAGCTCACGTACCTCTTTAAATGGCGAACAGCCATACCCTTGGGACCGGCTACAGCCCCAGGATGAGATGAGCCGACATCGAGGTGCCAAACACCGCCGTCGATGTGAACTCTTGGGCGGTATCAGCCTGTTATCCCCAGAGTACCTTTTGTCCGTTGAGCGATGGCCCTTCCATTCAGAACCACCGGATCACTAGGTCCTGCTTTCGCACCTGTTCGTCTTGTCAGACTCACAGTCAAGCACGCTTTTGCCCTTGCACTTTAGGCACGATGTCCGACCGTACCAAGCGTACCTTCGAACTCCTCCGTTACGCTTTAGGAGGAGACCGCCCCAGTCAAACTGCCTGCCATGCACTGTTCCCAACCCGGATAACGGGCCTAGGTTAGAACCGCAAACAGACCAGGGTGGTATTTCAAGGTTGGCTCCACGAGAACTGGCGTCCCCGCTTCAAAGCCTCCCACCTATCCTACACAAGTCTGTTCACAGTCCAATGCAAAGCTACAGTAAAGGTTCATGGGGTCTTTCCGTCTTGCTGCGGGTAGATTGCATCTTCACAAACATTTCAACTTCGCTGAGTCCCAGGAGGAGACAGTGTGGCCATCGTTACGCCATTCGTGCAGGTCGGAACTTACCCGACAAGGAATTTCGCTACCTTAGGACCGTTATAGTTACGGCCGCCGTTTACCGGGGCTTCGATCAAGAGCTTGCACCCCATCAATTAACCTTCCGGCACCGGGCAGGCGTCACACCCTATACGTCCACTTTCGTGTTTGCAGAGTGCTGTGTTTTTGATAAACAGTCGCAGCCACCGATTTTTTGCAACCCCTTCGCCCTCAGGATGTTCTCCATCAAGCTACCAGGGCACACCTTCTCCCGAAGTTACGGTGTCAATTTGCCGAGTTCCTTCTCCTGGGTTCTCTCAAGCGCCTGAGAATACTCATCTCGCCCACCAGTGTCGGTTTGCGGTACGGTCGTTCTGAGCTGAAGCTTAGAGGCTTTTCCTGGAACCACTTCCAATTGCTTCGCGGCACAAGGCCACTCGTCTCAACCCCTTGGCATACGCCTGGCGGATTTGCCTACCAGACACCTACAAGTCAAGAACCGGGACATCCAACACCCGGACAATCTTCCACGATCCGTCCCCCCATCGCACTCAGAATCGGTGCTGGAATATTAACCAGCTTCCCATCAGCTACGGCTTTCGCCCTCACCTTAGGGGCCGACTCACCCTACGCCGATGAACGTTGCGTAGGAAACCTTGGGCTTACGGCGAACGGGCTTTTCACCCGTTTTAACGCTACTCATGTCAGCATTCGCTCTTCTGATACCTCCAGCAAGCCTCACGACTCACCTTCACAGGCCTACAGAACGCTCCCCTACCACTTGCAAAAGCAAGTCCGCAGCTTCGGTTATTGGCTTAGCCCCGTTACATCTTCCGCGCAGGACGACTAGATCAGTGAGCTATTACGCTTTCTTTAAAGGATGGCTGCTTCTAAGCCAACCTCCTGACTGTCTGTGCCTTCCCACTTCGTTTCCCACTTAGCCAATATTAGGGACCTTAGCTGGCGGTCTGGGTTGTTTCCCTCTTGACCCTGGACGTTAGCACCCAAAGTCTGTCTGCCGTGCTCATACTTCCGGGTATTCGGAGTTTGCAATGGCGAGATAAGTCGCGATGACCCCCCCAACCATAACAGTGCTCTACCCCCCGGAGCAATACACGACGCACTACCTCAATAGTTTTCGGGGAGAACCAGCTATCTCCGGATTTGTTTAGCCTTTCGCCCCTACCCACAGCTCATCCGCTACTATTGCAACAGTAGTCGGTTCGGACCTCCAGTGCGTGTTACCGCACCTTCATCCTGGCCATGGGTAGATCATCCGGTTTCGGGTCTACAACCAGCAACTGAATCGCCCTGTTCGGACTCGGTTTCCCTGCGCCTTCCCTATGCGGTTAAGCTTGCTACTGATCGTAAGTCGCTGACCCATTATACAAAAGGTACGCCGTCACCCCGAAGGGCTCCGACTGTTTGTATGCATGCGGTTTCAGGATCTATTTCACTCCCCTCCCGGGGTTCTTTTCGCCTTTCCCTCACGGTACTGGTTCACTATCGGTCGAATACGAGTATTTAGCCTTGGAGGATGGTCCCCCCATCTTCAGACAGGATGTCACGTGTCCCGCCCTACTTATCTCATGCTTAGTACCACCAAAGAGTTTTCGCGTACGGGGCTATCACCCACTATGGCCGGACTTTCCAGACCGCTCCGCTAACTGATTGGCTATCACATGATGGCTGTTCCGATTTCGCTCGCCGCTACTTTCGGAATCTCGGTTGATTTCTGTTCCTGCAGCTACTTAGATGTTTCAGTTCACTGCGTTCGCTTCTCCGTACCTATGTATTCAGTACGGGATGACCCTTGCGGGCCGGGTTTCCCCATTCGGAAATCTACGGATCAAAGCTTGTTTGCCAGCTCCCCGTAGCTTATCGCAGGCTACTACGTCCTTCATCGCCTGTATTCGCCTAGGCATCCACCGCATGCACTTATTCACTTGACCCTATAACTTTGCCGACTCGATCACATGAGTTTCATGCTGACTGATCGAATCGCAGAGTCAAGCTCGCGTTGTGCCGCATCTCAAGAGTTTTCATCAGTATTACTGAGAAGAACCACTTAGAAATGTTGTTGTGTTTGCAATCACAACCCGTAATAAGTCAAAAAGACTGATTACGACTACTACTTCCGAATTTTTAAAGAACGGCCGATACATTCATGCGCTGCCCAAAGGACAACACACGCCAGTCTGGCAGACTGGACTTCAAGAGCGCGCTGGATTGCTCCAGCTTGAGTCCCTCAAAGAAATGAAGGGCAAGCCCGGCAAGACCGGACTTGCGCTTCATTGCTCTGGTGGAGGTGAACGGGATCGAACCGATGACCCCCTGCTTGCAAAGCAGGTGCTCTCCCAGCTGAGCTACACCCCCTGAGTCCGCGATCGCAATTCAGTGCCGTGAAGCGCTGAATCTGGCGATCATGAACCTTAGAAACCTGGTGGGTCTGGATGGACTCGAACCATCGACCCCCGCCTTATCAAGACGGTGCTCTAACCAACTGAGCTACAGACCCGGTAACTATCCTGCCAACATGCCGTTGAAAACGTGCGCGAGGCCTGGGCGTAGCTCAATGCCGCTTAGCCTACAGCCGATAAGTGTGGACGCCAGAACGAGGCACCTTCTGAAAGGAGGTGATCCAGCCGCACCTTCCGATACGGCTACCTTGTTACGACTTCACCCCAGTCATGAGCCCTACCGTGGTAATCGCCCCCCTTGCGGTTAGGCTAACTACTTCTGGTAAAACCCACTCCCATGGTGTGACGGGCGGTGTGTACAAGACCCGGGAACGTATTCACCGCGACATTCTGATCCGCGATTACTAGCGATTCCGACTTCATGCAGTCGAGTTGCAGACTGCAATCCGGACTACGATCGGTTTTCTGGGATTAGCTCCCCCTCGCGGGTTGGCGACCCTCTGTACCGACCATTGTATGACGTGTGAAGCCCTACACATAAGGGCCATGAGGACTTGACGTCATCCCCACCTTCCTCCGGTTTGTCACCGGCAGTCTCCCTAGAGTGCCCTTGCGTAGCAACTAAGGATAAGGGTTGCGCTCGTTGCGGGACTTAACCCAACATCTCACGACACGAGCTGACGACAGCCATGCAGCACCTGTGTCCAGGTTCTCTTTCGAGCACCAATCCATCTCTGGAAAGTTCCTGGCATGTCAAGCGTAGGTAAGGTTTTTCGCGTTGCATCGAATTAATCCACATCATCCACCGCTTGTGCGGGTCCCCGTCAATTCGTTTGAGTTTTAACCTTGCGGCCGTACTCCCCAGGCGGTCTACTTCACGCGTTAGCTGCGTTACCAAGTCAATGAAGACCCGACAACTAGTAGACATCGTTTAGGGCGTGGACTACCAGGGTATCTAATCCTGTTTGCTCCCCACGCTTTCGTGCCTGAGCGTCAGTGTTGTCCCAGGAGGCTGCCTTCGCCATCGGTGTTCCTCCACATCTCTACGCATTTCACTGCTACACGTGGAATTCCACCTCCCTCTGACACACTCTAGCCTTGCAGTCACAAATGCAATTCCCAGGTTAAGCCCGGGGATTTCACATCTGTCTTGCAAAGCCGCCTACGCACGCTTTACGCCCAGTAATTCCGATTAACGCTCGCACCCTACGTATTACCGCGGCTGCTGGCACGTAGTTAGCCGGTGCTTATTCTGTAGGTACCGTCATCCGATCAGATTATTCGTCCGCTCGATTTCTTCCCTACCAAAAGTGCTTTACAACCCGAAGGCCTTCTTCACACACGCGGCATTGCTGGATCAGGGTTTCCCCCATTGTCCAAAATTCCCCACTGCTGCCTCCCGTAGGAGTCTGGGCCGTGTCTCAGTCCCAGTGTGACTGGTCGTCCTCTCAGACCAGTTACAGATCGTCGCCTTGGTAGGCTTTTACCCCACCAACTAGCTAATCTGACATCGGCTGCTCCAATGGCGTGAGGCCCGAAGGTCCCCCACTTTCCACCGTAGTGCTTACGCGGTATTAATCCGGCTTTCGCCGGGCTATCCCCCACCACTGGGTACATTCCGATGTATTACTCACCCGTCCGCCACTCGTCAGCAGGAGCAAGCTCCCCTGTTACCGTTCGACTTGCATGTGTAAGGCATGCCGCCAGCGTTCAATCTGAGCCACGATCAAACTCTTAGGTTTAATCATGTTTATTGCCGCCCAAACGAAGTTGACATTAGATTCAGGCCACACGTCGGTTTGAACCGACCGGTTGCCCGGCGCTTCATCGACTTGTCACTTGAATCTGGTATATCTAATCGTGTAGGCGTACTGCTAATGCTTTCAACTGGTCTATCGCGAGCCTTGCGACTGCGTTCGCCAAACCCTTGGGCTTTCGCTTTCGGGTTTGATGGCGGCTGGCCGTGCCGGCGTTGCGATTCGATCAGTTTTGGCGCTTTGCAATGGCGCCCACACTTATCGGCTGTTAGTTTTTAAAGAGCGGCTGCTGTTTGAGCAGCGAAGAAGCGGAATTATGAAGAGTATTTTTTAGGCTGTCAAATCGGTGTCGTCACTGGCCTTTAAGACGACTGCCAGAACCACCTTCCCTGCACCCTGATCCCACGATTCCGAGCGAGCGATTATACGCACGCCGATAGCGCCTGACCAGAAGATCCTCTTCGCCGGACCAGCCCGCCCTTGCGTTTCGCGCCGTAGCGCTCTGATTCCATAAGGGTTTTTATCGAAGGGCAGATCGGGCCAGCCCGTGCGGCCATGATCGGGCCTGACGTGCGGGCCAATGAATCGCGGGCAGACCAACCGTATCGTGCGCCGACCGAACCGGCCAACGGATAATGGCGGTTTGCCCCGATGCCTCGGCGGCAATCCTGGAGCAGCTGATGACCCTGAACGAAAGCGACCTTCCCGACCGCCTGAATCAGTCCGACGACCCCGCCGATCGACTCGCCGAAGCGTCCGCCCGGGTGATGTGGCAGGAAGACTCTGCCTCGCGGGGCCTGGGCATGCGGCTGATCAGCATCCACGCCGGACGGGCCTGCCTGCAGATGACGGTGCGGGACGACATGGTCAATGGTCACGGGATCTGTCACGGTGGATTCCAGTTTCTGCTGGCCGACAGTGCGTTTGCCTTCTCCTGCAACAGCCGCAATCAACGGTGCGTGGCGGCCAGCGCGGAGGTTCACTTCCTGGCCCCGGCTCGCGCCGGCGATCTGCTGACAGCGGTGGCCGCCGAGGTGCACCGGGCCGGACGCAGCGGGGTTTATGACATCCGCGTGACCAACCAGCGCGATGAACTGATTGCGGTGTTCCGGGGCAAGTCGGCAACCATCGCAGGACAACTCGTAGAATCGACCTGATCCGAATCGAGCCACGAGTCACCAGGAGACCGATATGACTAGCCGCTTATCTGCGGGTGGATTCCCGCTTGAGCCCATCGAGACGGCCAGTGTCGACGAGTTGCGTGCACTGCAACTGGAACGGCTGCGGTCCACCCTGGCGCATGCCTATCGCAATGTCCCGTTTTACCGGAAGTCCTTTGACGATGCGGGTGTGACACCTGATTCGTTGCGCTCACTGGACGACCTGGCGCAATTTCCGTTCACCGTGAAGACCGACCTGCGCGACAACTACCCCTTCGGTCTGTTCGCGGTGCCACGGGAGCAGGTGGTGCGACTGCACGCCTCGAGTGGCACCACCGGCAAGCCGACCGTGGTCGGCTACACCGCACAGGACATCGACACCTGGGCCAACCTGGTCGCCCGATCGCTCAAGGCGGCAGGCGCGCGCCCTGGCGACATTCTGCACAACAGCTATGGTTATGGTCTGTTCACGGGCGGACTGGGTGCGCACTACGGCGCGGAGCGGCTTGGCCTGACCGTCGTGCCATTCGGCGGCGGTCAGACCGAGCGGCAGATCATGCTGATCCAGGACTTCAAGCCAACGATGATCACCGTCACGCCAAGCTACATGCTCGCCATTGCCGATCAACTCGAACGCATGGGCATCGATCCACGCAGCACCAGTCTGCGCATCGGCGTGTTCGGCGCCGAACCCTGGACCGACCGGATGCGCGGCGAGATCGAGGCCCGCATGGGTCTGGATGCGGTGGACATCTACGGCCTGTCAGAGGTGATGGGGCCGGGTGTGGCCAATGAATGCATCGAGACCAAGGATGGACCGACGATCTGGGAGGATCACTTCCTGCCCGAAATCATCGACCCGGACACCGGCAAGGTCCTGCCCGAGGGTGAATTCGGCGAACTCGTGTTCACGTCCCTGACCAAGCAGGCCCTGCCGATCATCCGATATCGGACCCGCGATCTGACCCGGTTGTTGCCGGGTACGGCGCGCACGATGCGCCGAATGCAGAAGATCACCGGCCGCAGTGACGACATGATGATCATCCGTGGCGTGAACGTGTTTCCGTCCCAGATCGAGGAGCTGATTCTTGCGCAGCAGTCGCTGGCGCCGCACTATGTGTGCGAGATTTCCCGCCAGGGCGCGCTGGACGAGTTTCTGGTCCGGGTCGAGGGCAAGCCTGACCATGACACGGCAGCTGCAAAGGAATGCGGTCGCCAGCTCGGCAGCGCGATCAAGCGCATGATTGGCGTGACCGCGACGATTCAGGTCGAACCCGTAGGCGCCATCGAGCGATCGGTTGGCAAGGCGGTGCGGGTTGTCGATCGGCGTCGCCTTTGAGCCGCAGGACGAACCGACAGGCAGCGGATTGGCAGGCACTGGAGACTTCATGTTCAAGGCGATCTATCTCGAGCAACACGAGGGCAAGGTTCAGGCGGACGTTCGCGAGTTGCACGACTCGGTGCTCGATGAGCATGCCGAAGGCAACGTCTGGATCGATGTCGAGTTCTCGACCATCAACTACAAGGACGGGCTGGCCATCAGCAATGGTTCGCCCGTGGTTCGTCGATGGCCGATGGTGCCCGGCATCGACCTGGCCGGCACGGTCACCCGTTGCGACAGCACTGCGTTTTCGCCTGGCGACCGGGTGGTGCTCAACGGCTGGGGCGTGGGCGAAGCCCACTGGGGCGGCTTGGCCCAGCGCGCGCGTTTGCGCGACGAATGGCTGATCAAGCTGCCCTCGGCCTTGTCGACCGAACATGCCATGGCGATCGGCACCGCCGGTTATACGGCAATGCTCTGCGTGATGATGCTGGAACGCCAGGGCGTGCAGGCCGGCGATGGTGAAGTGCTGGTCACCGGCGCCGGCGGCGGTGTGGGCAGTATCGCGATCGCGCTGCTGGCTGCGCGCGGTTACCGGGTCGTGGCCTCATCGGGGCGCAGCGAACTGGCCGACTATCTTACCGGCCTGGGCGCCGCGGACGTGATCGATCGCGCCAGCCTGGGCGGACCGGGCAAGCCGCTGCAGAAGGAGCGCTGGGCCGGCGTGATCGATTCGGTGGGGTCGTACACGCTGGTCAATGCCTGTGCCCAGACCCGGTATCGAGGCACGGTGGTTGCCTGTGGTCTGGCCCAGGGCATGGATTTTCCGGCCACGGTCGCGCCATTCATCCTGCGCGGCGTGCGCCTGATTGGTGTCGATTCGGTGATGTGTCCCAGGGAAGACCGGCTCGAGGCCTGGACGCGGCTGGCCAGGGAATTGCCGGCCGACAAGCTGGCGGCCCTGACCACCCGGATCAGCCTGGCCGAGAGCATCGACAAGGCGCGTGACATTCTCAAGGGCAAGGTACGCGGACGTCTCGTTGTCGATGTCAACGCCTGAGCGCGCCACCTCGGCGATCGTTCAACCCGTTTGTGTCGCGATACTGCTGGCTGCCGGGCAGGGGCGCCGCTTTGATGCGAGCGGTAAACGCAACAAATTGCTGGTCGGACTGGGCGCGACGAGCGTGGCCGAAACCACGGTGGCCAATATTCAGGGCGCGGGACTGCCGGTGGTGGCCGTGGTCGCGCCCGGTGCCGATGCATTGAGCAAGCGGCTCGCTGCGCTGGGCTGCGCGATCGTGATCTGCGACGAGGCCGGCTCGGGCATCGGCCATTCACTGGCGAGCGGCGCGCGAGCGCTGATGGCCAACTGGCCGACGGTCAAGGTCGCTCTGGTGTGCCTGGCCGACATGCCCTTCATCCAGTCCGCCACCTATGCCGCCGTGTCGGCCCATGCCTTGTCGCCCATCGCGGATTCCGACGGCCAGGGCCGGCCAGCGCTGACGGTGGCCGCCGCCTTTGAGGGGGTGCGTGGCAATCCGGTCGCCTTCAGCGCAACCTTGTTCGGCGAACTGGCCAGCCTGTCGGGCGATTCGGGGGCGTCGGCCCTGCTCAGGCGACACCCACCCCGGTTGGTCGATGCCGGGGATTCGGCGGTGCTCAAGGATATTGACCGACCAGACGACTTGCCCGTCGATGATTCGACACCACCCGCCACCACCAATTTCTGGACACAGGACTGATGGCCAGACGCACGATGCCCGCCAATCACACCCTCACCTACCGGATCACGCCGATCGATCCGGCGGCCCATCTGTTCGGGATCGAACTGCGAATCGCCCGTCCCCACCCGGACGGTCAGTTGGTCACGCTGCCCGCCTGGATTCCCGGCAGCTACATGATTCGCGACTTCGCGCGTCATGTGGTCAGGATCTCTGCCCGATGTGACGAGCGGGCAGTCGCGCTGCAAAAGCTTGACAAGCAGACCTGGCAGGCTGCGCCCTGCGCGGGCGAGTTGCAGATCGACTACCAGGTCTATGCCTGGGACCTGTCGGTGCGTGGCGCGCATCTGGACGACACGCACGGATTCTTCAATGGCACCAGCGTATTCCTGGCGGTCGTCGGCCAGACCGACTCGCCGGTCAGCGTGCTGATCGAGCCGCCACCGGAGCGACCCGGCAGACGCTGGCGGGTCGCCACCACCCTGCCCGGCGACGGCGCCCAGACCTGGCAGTTCGGGCGCTACCGGGCGGCCGACTATGATGAGTTGATCGATCATCCGGTCGAGATGGGTGATTTCCTGAATGCCGGCTTCGAGGCCGGCGGCGCGCATCATGAGATCGTGGTGTCGGGTGCGCCGGACACCGACATGGACCGTCTCGTGCGAGATCTGAAGCCGGTGTGTCGCGAGCAGATCCGGTTCTTCGAGCCCCGTCGCGCACGGGCACCGGTGGCGCGCTATCTGTTCCTCACCTATGCCGTAGGCGCGGGCTACGGTGGCCTCGAACACCGCGCCAGTACCGCGCTGATCTGCTCACGCAATGACCTGCCCTGGCGTGGCATGGTCGGACAGCCCGAGGCCTACCGGACCTTTCTCGGCCTGTGCAGCCATGAATACTTCCACACCTGGCATGTGAAGCGGATCAAGCCGTCGGCCTTTTCGCCCTACCGGTTGGCGGATGAAACCTATAGTTCGCTGCTCTGGGTATTCGAGGGCTTCACGTCCTATTACGACGATCTGATGCTGGTGCGCTCGGGCGTGGTCGAACTGCCCGATTACCTGAACGGTCTGGCACGGACGATCAGCACGGTGCTGCGCGGCAGCGGCAGACTGCTGCAATCGGTTGCCGAGTCGAGCTTCGACGCCTGGACCCGGTTCTATCGTCAGGATGAAAACGCGAGCAATTCGATCGTGAGCTACTACGCGAAGGGATCGCTGGTTGCGCTGGCACTCGATCTGACCATCCGGCTGCGCTCGAATCATCAACGTAGTCTGGACGATGTCATGCGACTGATGTGGGCGCGCTATGGCCGGGACTTCGCACGGGACGGCCAGGGCATCGCCGAAGGAGCGATGCCGGCGCTGATCCGCGAAGCGACCGGGCTGGATCTGCGTCGGGAAGTGCAACGTTGGGCTCATGGCACGGTCGATTTGCCGCTGGCCGAATTGCTGGGCCGCTTCGGTTTCAGCCTGGGCTTCGAACCGGTCGCCGGCCCTGGCGCACGGATGGGACTCAAGCTGACCGAGCAGGACGGCCGACTGCGGATCGGCACCGTGTATTCGGCAGGGCCGGGCCATCTGGCCGGTCTGTCGGCAGGCGATCTGATCGTCGCCTGCGACGGGTTGCGGATCGATCGTGAAAAGGATCTGCAGTCGCTGCTGGCTCGACGGGCGGATGGCCGGCAGATTACGCTGCATGTGTTCCGGGATGACCGTCTGCACTCGCTGGTACTTGTCCTTGCGCCCGCTCCGGCGATCCAGGCAAGGTTGTCGGTCGACCCCGGGGCGCGGGACCGGCTGGACGCGGCCGCCAGACTCTGGCTGTCCGAGCGCCGGTGACGGCCAGTGACGCGCGCTCGAGTCTGACTCAGTGAACGGCGGCCGATCTGCTTCGCCGTGATCGGTCCGCCGTCCAGGTCTTGGCGGATTCGCGCAGGGATCGGCGCACCGGATAACAATCGAACTCGAATGCCACCGCAGCCAGCGCAGAGTAGACATGGGCCGGCATGACCTGCGGGTCGTGACCTTTCCAGGCCGCGTTCAGACTGCGATCGGCCAGCAGATTGAGGCGACGCATCAATCCGCCAGCACTGCCGGCCATCAGTCGTAGTGCGGGCGCCGACACGATGCTCGCCTGTCCGCCGGCGTGCTCGATCCGGTGCTGCAGGAAGCGCCGCGACTGGGCTTCATCCAGCAAGGGGATCGCGAACTGTTGAACGATGTGATCGCGCAGCGAAAACGAGTCGCTTTGTGACGATGACGTGGCCATGTCATTGAGGTCAGGTTCACCCAGCAGCACCAACTGGATCAGACGTTCGCCCTCATCATCCAGGTCGGCAAGCGCGCAGACCAGGCGCAAGGTATCAATAGGCATGGTGTGCGCCTGATCGAGCAACAGCACCACGGCGCGATTGCCCATGCGCGCTTCGCGCAGCCCGTGGCGGATGGCTTCGATCTGAATCGGACCGGCCTCGATGTCGGGCAGCCCGAGATCGCGCGCCAGCGCCTGCATCAGAGCGGACCGATCCAGTGCCGATTGCGCCGGGCAGATAAAACGGGTGCGGGCCGATTCACGCTGCACCAGCATTCGTGCGAGCGTCGACTTGCCCGAACCATACTCGCCAATCAACGAGATCACCGGATCCCGCAGGGTGATCGACGTGGCCAGATCAGTCAGCAAGGCGCCGCGCTCAGCGCCGTCGAAGAAGCCGTCGGTGGTCGGACGCAGGTCGAAGGGTGGGTGACTCAGACCGAAATGAAGGAGATAGCCTGGTTGTCCCGGATCGAGAATAGTGTTCATGCCGCAAGCGTAGGTGCCTTGCTGCCGGCCCAGGCGATGAACATCGGCACCCATGCGGGGCAAATGGATCGATCGGACGCCGATCAGCCGAACAAGGCCGCGAGCGCCGCGCCAGGATCGGCGGCCCGCATGAAGGCCTCACCCACCAGAAACGCGTGGACGCCGGCCGCGCGCATGCGCGCCACATCGGCAGCGACCAGGATGCCACTCTCGGTTACGACCAACCGGTCGTCGGGAATGTCGGCCAGCCGATCAAGCGTGGTCTGCAGACTGACCTCGAAAGTACGCAGATTGCGATTGTTGATGCCCACCAGCCCGGTGGCCAGCTTCAGGGCGGCAGACAGTTCGCCGGCATCATGGATTTCAACCAGCACATCCATGGCCAGTTCGCGCGCACAGGCCTCGAGCTCCAGCATCGTGTCCACCGACAAGGCATCGGCAATCAGCAAAATGGCATCGGCCCCCAGTACCCGGGCCTGCGCGACCTGCCAGGGATCGATGATGAAGTCCTTGCGCAGCACCGGCAGGCTGCAGGCGGCCCTGGCCTGGTCGAGGAAGTCGCCATGGCCCTGAAAAAATTGCTCATCGGTGAGCACCGACAGACAGGTCGCGCCACCGGTCTGGTAACTGGCCGCGATCGCCGCCGGTTCAAAGTGTTCGCGCAACACACCCTTGCTCGGACTGGCTTTCTTGACCTCGGCGATGACTGCCGCCCGGCCATCGGCCACCACCTGGCGCATGGCCCGCTCGAAGCCACGCGGGCGTTGCGCATCGTCCTGCAGGCTCGCGCGGGCGCGCAACAGGAGCGCGGCCTCCGATTCCTGCGCCTTTCCACGCCGGATTTCATCGCGTTTGACCGCCAGAATGCGCTCGAGCACATCGCTGCGGGCCGGCGATCCGGTGCTCGATACCTGGGTCATGGAGCGAACCGGCGGGTGAATTCGACAAAGGAGTCGAGCTTGCGCGTGGCCGCGCCACTGGCCATGGTCTCGACCGCGAGCGCCAGCCCCTGCGCCACGCTGTCAGCCAGACCGCACACATAGAGTGCCGCCCCGGTATTGAAGGCAACGATGTCGCGCGCCGTCTGATTCGTGCCGGACAGTGCGTCGAGCAGCATCTGGCGTGACTCCGCTGCACCACTCACGACCAGTTGCCGTGCGCTCTGCATGGCCAGGCCGAAGTCTTCGGGATGGATTTCATACTCGTGAATGCGATTGTCGCGCAGTTCACCCACCATGGTGGTGGCGCCCAGCGAGATTTCATCCATGCCGTCCTTGCCCCAGACCACCATGGCACGCCGGGCACCAAGCTGCTGCAATGCGCGCACATGAATGCCCACGAGGTCCGGGTGGAACACACCGAGCAGGATGTTGGGCGCACCGGCCGGATTGGTCAAAGGCCCCAGGATATTGAAGATAGTGCGAACGCCCAGCTCTTTTCTGACCGGCGCGACATTCTTCATGGCCGGATGATGGTTGGGCGCGAACATGAAGCCGATCCCGGTCTGTTCGATGCACTGGCGGACCTGATCGGGCGAAAGCATGATGTTCACGCCGAGTTGCTCGAGCACATCCGCACTGCCCGAACTCGAGGACACGCTGCGATTGCCGTGCTTGGCCACCCGGGCGCCTGCCGCCGCCGCCACGAACATCGATGCCGTGGAAATATTGAAGGTATGGGAGCCGTCACCACCGGTGCCCACGATATCGATGAAATGATCCCCACCCTGGACCTGGACCTTCTGGGCAAATTCGCGCATCACAGCGGCCGCTGCGGTGATCTCACCAATGGTTTCTTTTTTGACCCGCAGCGCCGAAATCAAGGCAGCACTCATCACCTGGCTCATTTCACCGGTCATGATCATGCGCATCAGCAACTCCATTTCATCGGGGAAGATCTCCCGATGCTCGATGCAGCGCTGCAGGGCTTCCTGGGGGGTGATGGGCATGGGTCAGTCCTTGTCAGGCTGTTTCATGGGCGCGTGCACGGGCGAGAAAATTGGCGAGCATGCGATGGCCCGCCTCGCTGGCAATCGATTCGGGATGGAACTGCACACCCTCGACATCGAGATCACGATGGCGAATGCCCATGATTTCATCATCCGAGCTGCGCGCCGTGACCTGCAGGCAGTCAGGCAGATCGGTCAGTGCCAGTGAATGGTAACGAACCACGGTGAGAGGATCGGGCAGATCGGCGAACACGCCCTCGCCCTGATGTCGGACCTGATCCGTCTTGCCATGCATCACCCGGGCAGCCGACACCAGCCGGGCGCCATAAGTCATGCCGATCGCCTGGTGCCCCAGGCAGACGCCCAGCACCGGCACGCGGCCGGCAAAATGCTCGATGGCGGCCAGCGAAATTCCAGCCTCGCGCGGCGTGCACGGCCCGGGCGAGACGACGAGCGCCGCCACATCGAAGGTATTCAAGGCAGCCGGCTCGATGGCGTCGTTGCGGATGGTGATGACCTGCGCCCCCAACTCCCCCAGGTATTGCACCAGGTTGTAGGTGAACGAGTCATAGTTGTCGATCATCAACACTTTCATTGCCGACTCCGGTCTTCAGGCCTCGCGCCCGACGCCCTCATCGACGAGTTCGGCGGCCCGTAACACCGCACGCGCCTTGGCCTCGGTTTCGCGCCATTCACTCATCGGATCGGAATCGTAGACGATGCCGGCTGCCGCCTGAACATACAGGGTCTGGTTCCTGACCACCCCGGTGCGGATCACGATGGCCACATCCATTTCGCCCGAATAGCTCAGATAGCCGCAGGCTCCACCGTAAATGCCACGCTTGGTGATCTCGAGTTCATCGATGATCTCCATCGCCCGGACCTTGGGCGCACCCGTGAGCGTGCCGGCCGGAAAACTCGCACGCAAGACATCAATCGCATCCAGCCCCGGTTCGAGCACGCCTTCGACATTGCTCACAATATGTTGAACATGCGAGTACTTCTCGATCGCCATCTGATCGGTGACCCGCACGGTGCCCGTCACCGCGATCCGACCGATATCGTTGCGGGCCAGATCGATGAGCATCAGGTGCTCGGCCCGCTCCTTCGGATCGGCCAGCAATTCGGCGGCGAGCGCCGCATCCTGCGCCGGGGACTGACCGCGCCGCCGGGTGCCGGCGAGCGGTCGGATCGTGACCTTGTCGACCGAGCCATCCCGGGCGCATTGGGCAACCGCAGGCAGGTCGTCGTCCGTCACAGCCACGCGCTCCCGGCGCACCAGGATCTCGGGGGAGGCGCCAACCAGCTGGAAATCGCCAAAGTCGTAGTAATACATGTAGGGCGAAGGATTGACCGAGCGCAATGAGCGATAGAGCGACAAGGCCGACCAGGGGAATCGGCGTTGCAGCAACTGGCCGATCTGCACCTGCATCATGTCGCCAGCGATGATGTATTCGCGCGCCCGGGTTGCCGCCTTCAGATAGTCGTCTCGCGCGAAGCCGCGATGAATGCCGTCGCCAGCCTGGGTCGAGGCAGCCGGCGCCGCGGCTTCCTCGGCTTCCCGGGGCACCACCGTGGCCTGCTGCAGGCGCTGATCGAGTTCACGAAGACGCCGGCGCGCCCTGGACCAGGCCTCGGGCATCGAGGGATCGGCATAGACGAGCAGATAGAGCCTGCCCAGCAGGTTGTCGATGATCGCCAGTTCATCGACCACGATCATGAGCATGTCGGGCGTGCCGATCGGATCGGCAGCGCGGGCCGGACCCAGCTTCGGTTCGATGAAACGCACCAGGTCATAGCCGAAGTAACCCGCCAGGCCGCCGCAGAATCGAGGCAGGCCGGGACGCAGGGCCGGCCGGAAGCGTTGCTGAAATTCGCGCATGAAGGCGATCGGATCGCCCGTGTGGGTCTCGACCACTGTGCCCTCGCGAAGCACTTCGATCTGGTCGCCGTTCGAGCGCACCAGCGATTGCGAAGGCAGCCCGACGAACGAATACCGCCCGAACCGCTCACCACCGACCACCGATTCGAGCAGGAACGAATTCGCGCGCGACTCACCGGCCGTGAGTTTGAGGTAGATCGATAGCGGCGTATCGAGATCGGCCTGATGCTCGACCAGCAGTGGAATGCGATTGAAGCCTTGGGCGGCAAGCGCCTGGAATTCGATTTCGGTCATGATTGCTGAGACTTCGGCGCAACCGCGACTGCGGGTCAATCAACGCAATCGGACTCGGCCCGCTTGACGGAATGCGGAACGCCTCGGGCGGAAATGGCTCGGGCGAGCCCGTGGGCCGACGATCTGGATCATGCGCCCAGCAACCGGGCCGCGTGATCAAGGGAATTCACTATACCATCACAGTCGAGGGTGGCCACGTCGTGGCCCTCGTTGTAACCATAGGGCACGATGAGCACCGGCATGCCGGCACTGCGCGCCGCTCGTGCATCATTGACCGAATCACCGATCATCAGACACTGTCCCGGCGCCAGGTCGAAGGTCTGCGCGATGTGCAGCAAGGGCAGCGGATCGGGCTTCTTGCGGGGCAGCGCATCGCCGCCCAGCACGATCTCAAAGCAATCGGTCAGTTCATGCCGGGCAAGCAGGGGGTCGGTGAACATCTGCGGTTTGTTGGTCACGCAGGCAAGCTTCAGACCGTGCGCGATCATCCGGTCAAGGCCTCTGCGCACGCCGGGATAAAGCTGTGCATGGCGCCCGTTTTCAATGGCGTAATGATGATCGAAGGCGGCGCGGGCCCGGGCGAATCGCTCGGGTTCTAGCCGGCCATCGGCCGAGTCGGTCATGGTCCGGTGCATGAGGATATCGGCGCCCTGGCCGACGAACTGGCCGATCCGCTGCTGTTCGAGCGCCGGCATGCCGGCATCGAGCCGGACCGCATTGGCAGCGGCGGCCAGATCGGCCACGGTGTCGAGCAAGGTGCCATCGAGGTCGATGATCACGGCCCGGATCGATTGCCATGCGATTTGCCCGCTCTGGCTCATCGATCTGCCTTTGTCGAGGTGCTGTGTGTGCCGTTGCGACTCGTCATGCCTGCTCACCCGAAGCGGTTGTCACGAGAAGATGATACCGGCTGGACCGCTTGACGATAGAATCGGCAACGGATCGGTGGCCACTCATGGCAGACCGGTCGGATCCGGACCCATACCGAGACGGCTATGCCAACGCCAACCTACAAGATCAGCGTCGATGTTCAGGCCCGATACATCGAAGAGCAGTCGAACAGCGCAGAGGATCGATACGCTTACGCCTACACGGTGGTCATCCGCAATGAAGGATCGGTCGCATCGCAACTGATCTCGCGGCACTGGATCATCGAAGACGAATCCGGCCCGGTTGCCGAGGTTCACGGGCTCGGCGTGGTGGGCCATCAACCGCTGCTGCAACCCGGTGAGCGCTTTGAGTACACCAGTGGCAGTCAGCTACGCACCGCCAATGGCACGATGCGCGGCAGCTATTTTTTCGTCGCTGTTGATGGCCACCGTTTCGAGGCGCCGATTGCCGAATTCGCACTGACCCGGGCGGCCACGCTGCATTAGTCGGACATGCGAGCCGCCACAGCAATCCGTCATTGCGGGGGCTTACGAACCACCCACCAGATCAGACCCAGCACCAGGGCAAGAATTCCCGCCGCTTCCAGATAAATCACCCACATGGCTGTTCAACGAGCTTGACCATCAAGCGCGTGATTGTAGTGCTGCTCGCCAGCAGCCTGCTTTCCGGCAGCGCCGCTTGCGCCTGGCTGGACCGGGGTGAACCCTGGGTCAGCGCCGGTCCGCTGCCTGTGAACTGGTTGGCAGGCTGGCAGCACGAAACAGCGGGCGGACTGCGCCAGGCCTTGCTCGCTCAATGTGATTCACCGCAGCAGCTGACGGCCCGCTGGACTGGCCTGTGTCGTGAACTCGCCGATTTGCCGCCGGCCGATGCCGGCGCTACAGCGGCCGACCCACCGGTTCGTGCCTGGGTCGAATCCCGTTTTGATGCCTGGGTGCTGACGTCCCCCAACGGTGGCTCGACCGGGTTGCTCACCGGCTATTACGAGCCCGTGGTGAGGGGCAGCCGGGTCCGCCTGAATGATCGTCAGGTGCCGCTCTACGCGCCGCCGTCGGGTTGGTCGGGCGAACGCTTCGCCGACCGCGCCGCCATCGTGGCCGGCCATCAGGAGTCGCTGCTCGCCGGGCGGGAACTGCTCTGGATCGATGACCCCGTCGACGCCTTCTTTCTTCAGATCCAGGGCTCGGGACGGGTGATTTTGCCCGATGGCCAGGTGGTGAGGGTCGGCTTTGCGGCCCACAACGGCCATGACTATGTGGCCATCGGCAAGGTCCTCGTCGAACGCGGCGCGATTCATCGGCGCGATCTCAGTGCGCAGGCGATCCGGCGATGGCTACAGGATCATCCCGACCAGGCGCAGGCCGTGATGAATCTGAATCCGCGCTATGTGTTTTTCCGATTGATGGACGGCGATGCCGTAAACCAGGGGCCGATCGGCAGCCTGGGCGTACCGCTCACGCCGCATCGGTCGGTGGCCGCCGATCGACGCTACCTGCCGCCGGGCGCACTGGTCTATCTGCATTCCCGACCGGCGCTGGCCGCGTCTGCGCCCGATGGTCAAGTCGGCCGGGCAACCCCCTTCGGCCTGGCGCTCAATCAGGACAGTGGCGGCGCAATTCGCGGCGCGGTACGGGCCGATCTGTACACCGGCACCGGAGAAGCCGCGGGCGAGCTGGCCGGCCAATTGCGCGAGCGGCTGCAGATGTGGCTGTTGTGGCCCAAGGGCGCGATGCCCCCGGGAAAGATTCCGTTCGCCCGTCCCGATGGTGACGACTAGCGCGCAATGAGGATCAACGCCCGCCCTGTCGGTGCGGGCGGGCGGCTCGATCAGCTACTGGGTTTGTTCTGGTTGGCATCGAGCAGTTCGACGAAGCGGGTCGGCGGTGCATAACCCTGCATTCGGTAACCACTCGGGAAGAACAGCGTGGGGGTGGCATTGATGCCATACCGCTCGCCCAGCGCCTTGAACTCCGCGATGTCGGTCTTGCAGCTGCCATCATTGTCCGGCACCTGCCCGGTCAGCATCAGATTCGCCCAGGCCTTGGGCACATCCGCCGCACACAAGGCCTTGCGCGATTTGAGGTCGGAGTCGGCCGCGAGAATGGGATAGGCAAAGGTGTAGATGGTCAGATTGTCCAGAGCCATCAGGTCGGCGCGCAGACGCTTGCAATAGCCGCAGTTCGGATCTTCGAACAAGGCCACGACGCGTTTACCGTCGCCGATCACCTGCTTGACCGCCTTGGCAATCGGCAGATCGTCGAACTTGATGGCCATCACCTGTTCCATCCGCTCGCGGGTGTAGTTGCGACTGTTGGTCATGTCGACCAGTTCGCCCTCCACGATGATGAAGCGGGCCGTCTGGTCGACATAAAACAGATCGGTGCGGATGCGGACCTCGAACAGGCCGGGCATGGGCGTGGTGCGCACCTCTTCGGCATCGAATCGCCCGCCCGTCCAGGCCTTGATGCGCTCGCGGATCGGACCGGCGATGGCGTCGGGCGCCGGCGCGCTGGCCGTTGCCTCCGCAGTGGCCGGTGCAGCGGCTTTTGCCTGGGCAAAGACCGGGGAAACCGGGCCGGCCAGCAGCAGCGCGGCCAGCGCCAGGGAGACGGCGGTATGGCGAATCCGGATCATGGATGAGTCCTCAATGGGCAAGTCAGGAGTAGTGAGTAGCGTAGCGCACGAATTGCTGACGCAGCAGCCGGTTACCCGACGCAATTGCCCAACCCGTGTCACGCAGGGCCTGCCAGGGTCCCCGCGGCAGACCGAATGGCGCACCCGCATCCGGATCAAAGGCCGTACTGAGCCAGTCGGTCATGCGCTGCATGTTGGCGATGGGTTCGGCGCGGCGACGCTGGTAACGACGCAGCAGCAATGCCGATCCGGGGTCAAAATTCGCCTTGCGGTAGCGGCCACTGGCGTCGGCCATGACCGAGATCAGGGTATCCACATCGCCCAGCCCCAGATTCAGACCCTGTCCGGCCAGCGGATGCACCACATGGGCGGCATCCCCCAACAAGGCGAAACGCGGAGCGATGAGCGAGTCGGCGCGCAGGCGGCGCAGATCAAAGCCGGCGATGGGTCCGAGGGGCCGGATCGGGCCGAAACGATCGCCGACGATACCGGTGAGCCGTTCGGCCAGCGCGTCGGGCCCCTCGTCGACCAGGGCCAGCGCATCGGCGGTGCGGGTCGACCAGACCATGCTGACCCGATGTTCGTCGGCCGGGATCGGGCCCGCATCAGACCGGAGCAGATCGACACCGACGGGGACGCCCAGGGCCGGATGGGCCGGCAATGGCAACAAGGCCAGAATGCCGTGACGACCGAACCACTGGGTTGCACAGTCGCGATGAGCGCGGGCCGTGGCCAGATGCGCTACCACGCCGCGCTGATCATAGGACTTCTCGGCGACCGCGATGCCGGCCAGGCCACGCAGGGGTGAGCCGGCGCCGTCGGCGCCCAGTATCAGCCGGGCGGCAACGGCCTGACCGTCGGCCAGCCTGAGCAATCCCTGGTCGGGGCTGTGCTCGGGCTCCAGCCCGACCACCTCACCGACCAGCTGGCGAACCTTGGTGGCCGCCAGTACCTGATCGAGCGCCGCCACGATGTTGGCATTCTCGGCGATCCAGGCCAGGGCTTCGCAACCGGCCTCATAGGCGCTCAGGTGCAGCTCGCGCGCGCCGGCGGCGGGTGAGGGAAATACCCGCATGTCATAAACCGGCGCGATTCGCTCCGGGTCGAGCAATGGCCAGGCACCCAGGCGCTGGAGCAGACCACGACTGGCCGGCGACAAGGCGAACACGCGCAGATCGAATGGCGATACGGAGGTACCGACCGGGGAACCGGCGCTGATGGCAGTTGGTGCCGCGTCGGCGGCAGCCGCGCCGGCGGGCGACTGGGCAGGTTCACGACGGACGAGCACGACCTTCAGGCCGATGGTCACGAGACCCAGCGCGGTGGCCAGGCCGGTTGGCCCGGCACCCACGACCACCACGTCTGTCTTGATTGGCTTCACCCGCAAATTATAGGGCGAGCGGTGGGGGCCGACGCGAATGCTACAATGGAGAGCTAGGGCCAGTCGACATTTCAGACTGGCTCTTTGTCGAGAAAGTGGCCAAGTAGCTCAGTCGGTAGAGCAGAGGACTGAAAATCCTTGTGTCGGTGGTTCGATTCCGCCCTTGGCCACCAAAATTCAGCGCCCAACTGTTCTCAGTTGGGCGTTTTCATTTGTGTTTCCCGCATGACACGCGGGGTTCCCGCACATTCTGCGTGTGCCAGGGGGTGGTCAGACACGGTGCCTATGGCGGCCAGTTCGCCCCTTTTCTGCCCTCTGTTCTCTCGGAATCTCTGCCAACTTTTTCGCCGTAGCACACGCACATCGCCTTGCACGACAACGAGTTGTGCGTGTGTCGATTTTTCGAGTTCGACAACCCGCTTGGATAAGCAAACCATCAGGCAGACGCCAAGTTCGGGGACGCGCACGGCATCCAGTACAAACCCTCGCGTTTATGGCACTCCACGAGCACTTCGTAGGCATGGTGCTGGGCCTCGTATTGCGGCTTCCCTTTGTCGCGGGGCCTCACCTTGAAAAGGTCGCTCGGCTTGTCGCTGCTCAGGCCGGCTCGGCTCATGATCGCTTCAGCCTTAACCTGTTGACCCTTGAAGCCCCAGAGCGCACCGAAGACCGCCGCCTGGCCTTCTGAACAATGGATAGGTTCTGGGCGATCGGACAGCGTTACCCACCTGAAGTCCGCCGAGAACGGCCCGTAGACCGGTGTCCTGGGGTCGTCGGCAGCGACTGCTTCCGGACTCACGCCCGACGGGATATAGGCGATGCCACCGCCGTAAAACGTGAAGCGCTCCTCCAGCGGTAGCCACTCGACACCAGAGGCAAACGGAGCACCGCGCATCTGGGCGGCCTTGGGTGCGATAACTCGGATACCAGCGCCGGCCACACGGACCCGATCGAAGAGGGACGGGTCAGCCCATAAACGGGACAGACTCCTGCTCAGCAAGACCGGCTCACGCCGTGCATCACCGAGTCTCCAGACGCCGTCACCGAGATCGGTGACACCATCCCGGCTCTCGATCTCCAGCGCTATACGCATCTTCAACATCAACCAGGTTTCGTCCAGCCTCACTGCAGCTCGATCGTCAGGTGCGAGCGGAATGGGGCCGCAGTCAGGACACTGGCAGATTTGCCCACCCTGACCATCGCCAAAAATCTGTCCGCTGCTCAACTGGCAGTATGGGCATAGCGTGAACGTGCGGTTGATGACAGTCGGTTTGATCGCCGGCCCCAGGGTGGCGCAAGCCACAATCTCGGCCGGGGACAGGGCGCCCCGAAACACCGGCGTGCCGCCCGCGAACAGGCGGCAGACCAACGACCACGCCTCGTGAGTCGACATCGGTCAGTACTCGAAGGCCGGTTGCTGTTCCGTCGCGTCGGCGCTGGGTGGTGTCTCCTGCGCGTTGAGCGTCTGCCCCTTCTGGAGGATGCCCAGTTCGACCAGGTAACCCTCCAGCTGTGCCTGCAGGGCAGCGTCGAACTTGTGCAGGTTCAGCCGTCCCTTGCGGGTGACCTCGATCGTGACAACCTTTGCCCTGGCCTTGCCCGGCTCGGTAGGGTAGTACAGGTTGATGTGTGCGGCCGTGACGAGCCAGTTCTCAGCTAGTGGGCCGGGCAGCTTTTCCGCGAGCAGATCGGTGACGCAGCGGTGTTCACTCGACGCCATCGCCGTGCAATCGATTTTCAGTTGCGTGTCTGGGCTGAGCAGGCTGATCGACTTCACCTGCAGCACGTTGAACCCATCGACTTTCGCCTGCGGAACATCGAAACCCAGCCGCAGCACGGACAGATCCAGCGTTGGCGGCAGCAGGCGGTGGGCGTCGAGCTTCACATGCAGCAAGTGCTCGGCGAAGGCCTTCAGCAGCATCTGGTGGTACTTGGCCCCTCCTTTGACCAGAGAAGCGGGTGACGCCCGTGGCGGAGGAATATTCCAGCACCGAGTGGATGTTCGGGTTGCCGACGCGGCGCTTCAAGTCATCACCCTGAAACTCCAGTTGGACCATGGACAAGTCCTTGACGTGGACGCTCAGCAGGTAAACGCCAGGGCTGCGCTCGACCACGTACGCCTTGCTGCGGTCTCCGCATTGCAACTCGCGCTGATAGAAGGCAGAGACGTCGGCGCGCATTGCCGCCAGCGCGGCATCCGATATGTCGGGCGTCTTCTTCACGCCAAGGTCATGCTGTTGGGCCTGGGCGACTTGGCGCTCGAAGTGGTCAAGGTCACCGGCCCGATCGAACAGGTCTGGGTGCTTCACGTAGAGCCAGAACGAGCGATGGTTGTCGCTCTTGCAGGTGGCCAGCCCCGTCAGAGCGGCACCATTGCCGGTGGCCACCTGGAACATCGCCTGCGTTCCAGCGGAGTCCCCGAGCGCGACGCTGGCGCGCAACTTGGCTGCCACAGCATCGCGTACGGCGACATCTGGCCAGGCGAGCAAGGCCTCGATTAGGGTCTTTGTGGTGTCCGGCTTATCAGTCCAGGCGAAATCATCTGGCATGGCCAGTCCGGTGCTAGTCACCCGTGCTGACGGCTCGCCGGTGCGTCTGGGCGACACCACCACGCCACCGCAGGCCTTGGCCCGGGCGCTGCGCGATGTCCAGCAGTTCGAAGGTGCCCTCAAGAACCTGCGTCACCGTGCCGCTGGCCCAGCACGAGTACGACGCGCTACGTCAGCTTTGCCTACAACGTGGGCCGCCGCGCGTTCTGTCAGTCCACCCTCGTCAAGAAACTCAACACCCAGGACTACCCCGGTGCCTGCCCGAGCTGCTGCGCTGGCGCTTCTTTCAGGGCCAGGACTGCGCGCTGCCCACCAATGCCCGCCTGTGCGGTGGCCTGGCCAAGCGGCGCGAGGCTGAATACCGGCTGTGCATCGGGCGAGGCCGCGCCATGAACCTCATCGCCTGGCCCTACCGGCTGCTGGCCCTGGCGGCGCTTTGCATCGCTGTATTCAGCTTCGGCTGGCTCACGGGCGCGAGCCACGTCCAAGCGCAGTGGGACGCCGCCACGGCCACGCAGCAGCAGGCCAGGCCCAAGCGCAAACCCGGCAAGCGCGCAAGCCACCATTCAGGTGGTCACCCAGTACGTCGACCGTATCCGTGTCGTCCGAGAAAAGGGCGACACCATCATCCAGAAGATCCCCGTTTATGTGCCCGTACAAGCCGATGCTGCTTGCACTGTTCACCGTGGCTTTGTCAGCCTGCACGACGCTGCCGCCGCCGGTGAGCTGCCCGAGCCCGCCCGAGATACTGATGCGGCCGCCGCAGGCGTTGCGCTTTCTGCCGTCGCCGGAACCGTTGCCGCCAACTACCAGACCTGCCACGAAAACGCCGAGCAACTGAGGGCGTTGCAGGTGTGGGTCACGGAAACGAGGGCGGCCGCAAAACAGTGACTTGGCGCTCGCCGACTTTTGCCTTTCTGACGCACATCGATCCTTACGTCCACACCTCGTCCAGATTCTTGGCCGCCAGCAGCTTTTCCCGCAGCGCGTAGCGGGACGACTGCATATTGACCTCGCTGTTCTCCGGACGCGGGATAGGGACAATCGCGGTCGCTGGCCCTTTGAACTTGATCATGTACTTCCCGGTGTCGTTGTAAGGCAGGATGGCCTCGACCTCGGCAATGTGAGTGATCGCTGCGACGGGAGCTACCTGATAGGCAGCGATGAACTTCAGCTTCGAGATGTGCTTCGCATTGATCCGAACGGCAAACCAGCAGTTCTCGTTCAGGAAGCGCTGCTTGAATCCTTCCTCACGTGCGGGAACGACGATGGTGTCGAACTTGTCGTTCTCCGACCCAACGGGCTGCACCTGATCGCTCGGGTCTTCCTGCTTCGGCGGCGTGAAGGCGTTGATGCCGAGCATCGGCAGGATAAGCAACATATCGGCCAGGAAGGCCTGCGCGGTGGCCTTAGCGGCGGGGGCCATCGTCGGGGCCGTCGGATTGTTCTTGTTCAGCAGGATGGCCCGGTCATGCTTCTTGGCCAGCGCAACCAGCGCCGACTCAAGATATTGGACTTCGGTCTTGCCGATCTTGTGGTTGCGGTCGAAGAAGTAGACGCCCCACACCCAACCTTCCTTGTTCGAGACGTGGTTCTTCAGCCGGTCACCGACGGGGTCGGCCTCGCCGATGTAGATCGTCTCTTCGGCGGCATTCCCGACGAGGATGTAGATACCGGCTTGCGAGAAGCCCGGCTCCTGCTTCAACAAATGGAAGAGCTCTTTGTTGAAGACAACGCCGTAGCCCGACCAGTTCGACTTGTCGAGGTGGCGAATTCCCTCTGGGTCACCGGACGTGGCGAATAGCGTGATTGAAAACGGCTGCATGAAGTTCTCCCCCGATGTTGCTTTTCCCGTGTCGATTACTTCACCACTTCCATCAACTTCCCGAAGCTGTCCACCACGTCGTACTTGACGTTCTCCGGGGCGAAGCGGCGGTTCATCTTATCGAAGAACTTGCGGGCGCATTTGATCTTGGTTTTCTCAATCTCGCGCAGATCCATTGACGAGGTGTCGCCTTCCAGGATCCGAACTTCCGCACGGACCTGGTCAACTTCATCCACAACTGCACGACGTACGACCTGATCGACGGCACGGTCGATCCTGGCACGTTCTCGAGCTCGGACGACGTGTGGGCGCTGATGGCATCGCCCAACCCGGCCCGCTTCACGACCCTGACCAGTGCCGGCGGCTCGATCACCGTCGACACCTGCCCGAACGCCTACACGAACCTCAACGGCCGGCTTCCCGCGCAACTGACCCGCAGTCCTCGCGCGGCGCCCGCGTCACGCGCCGGCCCGCACCGAGCTGCTGCGCGACCAGCAAGGTGACCTGCCGGAACGAGCGGACCGCCGGCATGTCTTCCTTGGACCGCAGCCATCCCAGCGCCACGTGCACCGGCTCGGGCGCGTCGACGATCTCGAGGAAGTGAACGCCCCGCGGCTGCAGGTTGCGCGCCGTCCCGGGGATGATCGCCAGCCCGATGCCGGCCCCGACCAGCCCGGCCACCGTATGGATCTGGGTGGCTTGCTGCACCACCCGCGGGGTGAAGCCGGCGCGCTCGCACATGGCCACGATGCGCGAGTGGAACAGCGGGCTGCCGCGGCGCGGGAACATCACCATCGGTTCGCCCTCGAGCTCCTTCAGGCGCACGGCCTTGCGCCGCGCCAGCCGGTGCTTGTGCGGGACCGCCACCAGGAACGGGTCCTCCAGCACCGCCTGCACCTGGACTTCGGAGGGCGCCGGCTGCGGCCGCAGCACGCCGACGTCGATCACGCCGCGCGTCAGCGCCACGTGCTGCTCGGTGATCGGCATCTCGTGCAGTTCCAGCTCGATGTCCGGATACAGGTGGCGGAAGCGCTCGATGATGGAGGGCAGCAGCCCGTAGGTCGCGGAGTGGATGAAGCCCACGGACAGGCGCCCGCACTCGCCGGCGCCGGTGCGCCGCGCGTCGATCGCGGCGCGTTCCACCTCCTCGAGGATGAGGTTGCTGCGCTCCAGGAACAGCTGGCCGGCGGGGAGCAGTTCCACCCGCCGCTGCGTTCGCCGCAGCAGGGGCGTGCCGATTTCCCCTTCCAGCTGCTGGATCTGGCGCGACAGCGCCGGCTGCGCGATGCACAGGCGGGCCGCGGCCCGCCCGAAGTGGAGCTCCTGGGCCACGGCCTGGAAATAGCGGAAGTGCCGGAGGTCGATCATTCCTGATGCCGCGCAAGTATCAATCGAGGCCCAATTATATATTGGACGGATATGGTGGCCCCGTGGAACACTGGCCCCCGCGTTGCCGTGCAAGCGGCCGCCAGCAACCCGATCGAACAAGGCAACCGAGACAAGCATGACCTCCTCCATCACCTCCTTCAGCTACCACAACCCCACGGCGATCGAATTCGGCTGGGGTGCGCTGGCGCGCCTGCCCGAGCTCGTGAAGAGCGTCGGCGGCCGGCGGGTCCTGGTGGTCGGCGATCCCGGCGTCGCCAAGGCCGGCCTGGTCGAACGGGTGGTCTCCGCGCTCGGTGGCGCGTTCCCCGTCACCATCTTCACCGACGTCGAGAGCGACCCGGACGCCCGCTCCGTGGATGCCGGCGTGCAGCTCGCCCGGTCGAAGGAGTGCGACGTCATCGTCGGCATCGGCGGCGGCAGCGCGATGGACGTGGCGAAGGTGATCGGCGTGATGCTGACCAACCCCGGCAACATCCGCGACTACAACGGCATGGGCAAGATCGGTCAGCCCGGCGCCCCCGTGATCGCCATCCCCACGACCTCCGGCACCGGCAGCGAGCTGACGATCTGGTCCGTGCTGTCGGACAAGGAGAAGAAGACCAAGTTCGGCGTCGGCAGCGTCCTGAACTGCGCCCGCATCGCCCTGCTCGATCCCGAGCTGACCATGTCCCTGCCGCCGGCCATCACGGCCGCCACCGGCATCGACGCGCTGACGCACGCGCTGGAGTCGTACGTGAACACGGCCACCCAGCCGATCTCCGAGGCGATGTCCGAGCAGTCCATGGCCCTGATCGCGCGCAGCCTGCGCCTGGCGGTCGCCCAGCCGGGCAACAAGGAAGCCCGCGCCGACATGCTGCTGGCCAGCACCATCGCGGCGATGGCGTTCAACAGCACCCGCCTGGGCCTGGCGCACGCCTTTGCCATGCCGCTCGGCTCGCGCTTCCACATCCCGCACGGCCTGGCGAACGCGATCATGCTGCCGGCGGTGATGCGCTTCAACCTCCCGGGCAACCTGGCGAAGTTCGCACGCATCGCGCAGATCTTCGGCGAGCGCACCGACGGCCTCAGCCTGCGCGAGGCGGCGGAGCGTTCGGTGATCGCGATCGAGCAGCTGCAGGCCGACATCGGCATCACCGCGAAGCTGGGCGACTTCCACATGACGGAGGCCGACCTGCACGACGTGGCCGCCGAAGCCATGCTGTCCGGCAACGTCGCGGTGAATCCGCGCAAGCCGACGCTCGAAGACATGAAGGCGCTGCTGCGCGCCAAGCTGTAAACACGACACCACCAAGAGAGACAGACCCATGGACATGCAGACCTGGCTCGGCCAGAACATCGGCGGCCGCTACGGCAACTACATCGACGGGGAGTGGGAGCAGGCCGGCCCCGACGCCGTGGCCATCACGAACCCCGCGCGGCGCGACCAGGTCCTCGGCCACTTCGCCGAAGGCACCGCGGAAGACGCGGATCGCGCCGTCAGCTCCTCGCATCGCGCCTGGAAGGCGTGGCGCGAGGTGCCCGGCCCGGAGCGCGGCGCCATCCTGTTCCGCGCCGCCGAACTGCTGGAGAAGCGGGCCGAGGAGTTCGCCTTCCTCGTCTCGGCCGAACAGGGCAAGATCCTGGCCGAATCGCGCGGCGAGGTCGGCCGGGCGGTGAAGGAACTGCGCTTTGCCGCCGGCGAGGCCAGCCGCATGGAAGGCTGGACGCTGCCCAGCGAGAAGCGCAACGGCCTGGCGATGACCTTCCGCGAGCCGGTCGGCGTGATCGCCTCGATCGCGCCGTGGAACTTCCCGGTCCTGACGCCGGTGCGCAAGATCGGTCCGGCGCTGGCCTACGGCTGCACCACGGTGCTGAAGCCCTCCAATTTCACGCCCTGGTGCTCCGTCAGGCTGGTGGAGCTGTTCAAGGAAGCCGGCGTGCCCAAGGGCGTGATCAACCTGGTGCTCGGCTCCGGCCGCACCGTGGGCGAGGCGCTGGTCAAGCACCCGCTGGTGCGCGGCATCAGCTTCACGGGCTCGACCAGGACCGGCGGGGACATCAACGCGCAGGCGGGCCGTCGCATGGTGCGCACCCAGCTGGAAATGGGCGGCAAGAACCCCGCCGTCGTTCTGAGCTACGCCGACGCCGCCAACATCGCCAAGCAGATCGCGCAGGCCGCGTTCACCACCACCGGCCAGCGCTGCACCGCGGTCAGTCGCGTGATCGTCCTGCAAAGCCTGGCGGCCGAACTGGGCGAAGCGCTGGTCGCGGAACTGGCCGCCATCAAGGTGGGGCCCGCCTGGGATCCGGCCAGCAGGATGGGCCCGCTGGTCACCGACCAGCACCGCGCCTCGGTGCTGCGCAACATGGCCAGCGGCCTGGACCAGGGGGCCCGCATCCGCTTCGGCGGGCGCGTGCTGGAAGACGGTGAGCTCGGGCGCGGCAACTTCCTGGAGCCGGCGCTGATCGAGAACGTGTCGCCCGAGAACCTGCTGGCGAAGCAGGAGGTGTTCGGCCCGGTGCTGTCCCTGATCTCGGTGCGCGACGCGAACCAGGCCATCGAGGTGGCGAACTCGGTCGAATACGGCCTCGCCGCCTCCGTCTTCACCCGCGACGTCGACGAGGCGCTGCGCTTCGTGCGCGAGAGCGAGAGCGGCATGGTGCACGTGAACCACGGCACCAACAGCGAGGCGCACATGCCCTTCGGCGGCGTCAAGGGCTCCGGCCTGGGCGCCTACTCGATCGGCCACAGCAACCTGGAGTTCTTCACCAACGTGAAGGCGGCCTACTTCCAGGGCTGACCGGGCACACGGCCAGGGCAGTGGCCGGGGCACGCCGGTGGAGGCCGGCGCGCCCGCAACCCGTAAGGGCCTGCCAGCGCATTTCTTCCCGTGAGACCAATTACTACTCGATGGAGACAACACAGATGAAGAAGACAGATTCCCAGCTGCGCCCGAACCGGCGCCAGGTGCTCGCCACGATGGGCGCGGTGGGCGCCGTCGGCCTCGGCGGCGCGATGATCTCGCGGCCGGCGCTCGCCGCGCCGATCACCATCCGCTTCAACCACACCGACGGCATCGGCGGCGAGGCCTTCCACTTCGCCGAGAAGCTGAAGTCCCTGCTGGCCGAGCGCACCAGCGGCCGCATGGTCGTGCAGAACTTCCACTCCGGCCAGCTCGGCGCGGAGAAGGACATGTACGACTCGATGCAGATCGGCTCCATCGAGATGGGTCGCAGCGGTTCGCTGATCATCAGCGTGGCCGCGCCGCAGTTCGGCGCGCTGGAGCTGCCCTACGTGTTCCGCAGCCAGCAGCACCTGCGCAACGTGCTGGCCGGCCCGATCGGCCAGGCGATGCACCAGGACTTCCTGGCCAAGAAGGGCGTGCGCGTGCTGGGCATCGTGAACCGCGGCGCCCGCCAGCTCACCACCAAGAACCGCGCGGTGCGCACGCCCGCCGACCTGGCCGGCCTCAAGCTGCGCGTGCCGGAGATCCCGGTGTACGTCGCCGCCTGGCGCGCGCTGGGCGCCAGCCCCACCCCCATGGCCTTTCCCGAGGTGTTCACCGCGCTGCAGCAGGGCACCATCGATGGCCAGGAGAACCCGCTGGGCACCATCAACGGCAACAGCTTCCACGACGTGCAGAAGTACCTGGTGCTGACCTCGCACGTGCGCGGCAACGGCTGGATGGTCGCGAGCGAGCGCTTCTGGCAGTCGCTCGCCGAAGCCGACCGCAAGCTGCTGCAGCAGGCGGTGAACGACTCGGTGGCCCATGCCGACGAGCAGATCGCCAAGCAGGAAGACGAGCTGCGCAAGACCCTGCAGGACAAGGGCATGACCGTGGTCGAGCCGGACCTGAAGGCGTTCGCGAACGTGGTGCTCAAGGAAGTGCCGCCGAAGTTCGCCGACAAGTGGAAGCCCGGACTGCTGGACGAGATCCTGAAGACCGCCGGCTGATCCCCGCCGCCGCGAGCAGATCGATCCCTCGCCGCCGGTGGCGGCGCGCAGCCATGGTTGCGGCCGTCCCCCGCGCGTCCATCCGGTCCGCGGCGCGCGCATTCACTTCGAGATTCCAACATGCAAGTACAGTCATCGCCCGAGCCGCCCCTCGGCGGCCATGCCCCGTGGGGCGGCTATCCGGTCAAGGCGCTGCGCCTCGTCTGGCGCTGGGGAACCGAAACGGCCGTCGTCCTCCTGACCGCCGTCATGGTCGCCACCATCATGCTGCAGGTGTTCTGCCGATTCGTGCTGGGCAACCCGCTCTCCTGGAGCGAGGAGCTGGCCCGCTACGCCTTCGTCTGGATCACCTTCCTCGGCGCCGCCGTGGCCTACCGCCATGGCGGGCACATCGTCGTGGAGACGGTGGTCGTGCTGCTCCCGCGCAGGCTGCAGGCGATCCTCGCCTGGCTCGTGGACGCGCTGATGGTCCTCGCCCTGGTGGTGCTGCTCGTGCAGGGCCTGAACATCGTCGAAGTGAACTCCAACGTCGAGGCGACCATGCTGGAGATCCCGATGTCGTGGGTGTACGCCTCGGTCCCGGTGAGCGCGGCGATCATGCTGGCCTACCAGGTCGAACGCACGCTGCTGCGCGCGCAAGGCAGGCTGGCGCTGGCCCGCAAGCCCGGCGAAGGGAGCGTGGCATGACCTACCTGCTGCTCGGGAGCACCCTGCTCCTGTTCGCCATCGGCATGCCGGTCGCGTTCGCGATGGTGGTGAGCGCCGGGGCCGCCTTGCTGTCGCTGGGCAACGTGCCGCTGATGGTGCTGCCGCAGCGCATCGTGACGGGCGCCGACAGCTTCCCGCTGATGGCGATCCCGCTGTTCCTGCTGGCCGGCAACCTGATGATCGGCGGCGGCCTCACCGACAAGCTGAGCCGGTTCGCCACCGCCATGGTGGGCCACTTCCGCGGCGGCCTGGCGCAAGTGAACGTCGTCAACAGCATGGTGATGGGGGGCATGACCGGCTCCGCCATCGCCGACGCGGTGTCCGACTGCAAGATCCTGGTGCCGGTGATGGTGAAGTCCGGCTACAGCGCCCGCTTCGCCGCGGCACTGAGCGGGGCCACGGCGGTGATCGCCCCGATCATCCCGCCCAGCATCCCCTTCATCATCTACGGCTCCATCGCGGGCGTCTCGATCGGGCAGCTGTTCCTGGGCGGTGCGATCCCCGGCATCCTGATGGGCGTCTACCTGATGGTGGCGGTCAACGTGATCGCGCGGCGGCGCAACTTCCCCCGCGGCGAGCGCCCCACCCTGCGCGGCATCGTCCACGCGCTGCGCGTCTCCGGCCCGCCGCTGATGCTGCCGGTGATCATCCTCGGCGGCATCCTGGCCGGCGTGTTCACGCCCACCGAGGCCGGGGCCGTGGCGGTGGTCTACGCGCTGGTGCTGACGATGGTGTTCTACCGCTCGCTGGGCGCCGCGGACATCCCGAAGATCCTGCTGGAGACCGGCGTGCAGGCGGGCGTGATCATGCTCGTGATCGCTGCCGCCTCCCCGTTCAGCTGGCTGCTGGCCCGCGAACAGGTGGGCCAGGCGGTGGTGCAGCTGCTCGCCCACATCGGCGACAACAAGATCCTGTTCCTGCTGGTGCTGAACGTGGTGCTGCTCGTGCTCGGCATGTTCCTGGACGCCACCGCGATCCTGATCATCGTGGTGCCGGTGCTGGTGCCGGTGTTCGCCGCGCTCGGCCTCGACCCCGTCCACATGGGGGTGATGGTGGTCATGAACCTGATGATCGGAATGGTGACCCCACCGTTCGGACTGGTCATGTACGTGGTGTGCGACATCCTGAAGGTGACGATCACCGACTTCACCCGCGAGCTGTGGCCGTTCCTGCTGGCGCTGGTGGCGATCCTGCTGACCATCACCTACGTGCCGGAACTGGTGCTGTTCCTGCCGAAGCTGGCAATGCGCTGACGCCGGCATCGGCCGGCCGCTGCCGGCCCGTGCCCCTCACGCCCACGATACCGCAGCGGCATCGAACGGGCCCGCATTATGTATTGGACGAGTGGCCGGGCCGCCGCGACACTGCGAAGGCCCGGTCAAGGGGGCGCCGCGCCCGGCTCCCCAGACGAACACGAACGAAAATGCAGATCGATCCCTCATCCGACGGTGCCGCGACCGCGCAGCCAAGACCGATGTCCGACGAGCGTCCTTCCCCGCAGGCCGGCGAGTTGCCGGCGCGGCTGGGGCACATCCTGTGTCTCGACGACTTCGAACGGGCGGCCAGCCGCCACCTGCCGAAGCCGGTGTTCGCCTACATCTCGGGCGCGGTGGAGCGCAACTACAGCCTGCGCGCCAACGCGGCGGCCTTCGACCGCTACGAATTCGTGCCGCGCATGCTGGTGGGCACCTCCGCGCGCAGCACGGCGACCACGCTGTTCGGCAAGCGCTGGTCGGCGCCCTTCGGGATGGCCCCCATGGGCATCTGCGCCCTGTCGGCCTACCGCGGCGACCTGGTGCTGACACAGGCGGCGGCGCGCGAGAACGTTCCGATGATCATGAGCGGCTCCTCGCTGATCCGGCTGGAGGAGGTCGTGCAGGCCAACCCGGACGCCTGGTTCCAGGCCTACCTGCCCGGCGACGAGCCGAGCATGATCGCGCTGGTGGAGCGCGTGAAGGCTGCGGGCTACCGCACGCTGGTGGTGACGGTGGATGCCAACATCGCCTCCAACCGCGAGAACAACATCCGCGCCGGCTTCTCCACGCCGCTGCGCCCCAGCCTCTCGCTGGCCTGGGAAGGCATCACCCACCCGCGCTGGCTGTTCGGCACCTTCCTGAAGACGATCGCCCGGCACGGCCTGCCGCACTTCGAGAACAGCTACGCGCGGCGTGGCGCCCCCATCCTGTCGCAGAACGTGCTGCGTGATTTCTCCGACCGCGGCCACATGAACTGGAACCACTTCCGGATGATCCGACGCCTGTGGCCCGGCCACCTGGTGATCAAGGGCATCCTGGACGTACGCGATGCCCGCCTCGCGGTGGACAGCGGCGCCGACGGCATCATCGTGTCGAACCACGGCGGCCGGCAGCTCGATGGCACGGTGCCGCCGCTGCGCGTGCTGCCCGGCATCGTGCAGGCCTGCCCCGAGGTGCCGGTCATGATCGACAGCGGCTTCCGCCGCGGCACCGACGTGCTCAAGGCAGTGGCGCTCGGCGCGAAGTTCGTGTTCGTCGGCCGCCCGTTCAACTACGCGGCGAGCGTGGCCGGCGAGGACGGCGTGCGCAAGGCGATCGGCCTGCTGCGCGAGGAGGTCTCGCGCAACATGGCGATGCTGGGCGTGAACGGCCTGTCCGAACTGGACGCGAGCTACCTGCTGCCAGCGCACCCCGTCTCCTGAACCCGTCCCCCGGGACAGTACATTCCCTCCAGAACCAAAGGAACCCACGACATGGTCGGACTCCAGATCCTCCAGCGCCGCCGCAAGGTCGCCGAGCGCTACGTCCAGGCCTTCGCCGACATCCCGGTGGCGAACGTCAGCGACTGCATGACCCGCATGACCGCGGGCGGGCCCCGCCTGCGCCCCATGCACAAGGGCGGCCGCCTCGGCGGCCCGGCCCTCACCGTGAAGTGCCGGCCCGGCGACAACCTGATGATCCACAAGGCGCTGGACATGGCGGAGCCGGGCGACATCATCGTGGTGGATGCCGGCGGCGACCTCACCAACTCGCTGTTCGGCGAACTGATGATGTCGTACGCGATGCAGCGCAAGCTCGGTGGCGTGGTCCTGAACGGCGCGGTGCGCGACGCCGACATCATCGCCGCGGGCAGCTTCCCGATCTACGCGGCGGGCGTCACGCACCGCGGCCCGTACAAGGACGGCCCGGGCGAGATCAACGTGCCGATCGCGCTCGACGGCATGGTGATCCAGCCCGGTGACCTCGTCATCGGCGACGCCGACGGCCTGCTGTGCGTGCCGCACGACGACGTCGAACAGGTGCTGGCCGCCTGCCGCGAGAAGGTCGCGCTGGAGCAGAAGACCATTACCAACATCCGCGCCGGCAAGCACGACACCTCCTGGGTCGACGCCCGCCTGAAGGCGATCGGCTGCGACCCGACACCGCGTTGATGCCGATGACCCAAGCGAAACGCGTGGTCCGTTCGGACCTCTGGCTCAACCCGGTGTTCGATGCGCGGCTGGCGCAGGAACAGGACATCTCGCTCGGCGTGTTCCCGGTGCGCGGCAACCCCGCGGCCGCGTGGGACATGCTCGCCGGCGCGCACGTGTACCACGTGTCGGCGGCGAAGGACGAACTGCCGCAGGAATGGTTCGCCACCGGCGAGCTGATCGCGCGCTGCCCGCGCCTGTTCTGCGTGTCCTCCAGCGGCGCCGGGTACGACACGGTGGACGTGCCAGCCTGCACCGCCGCCGGCATCGCGGTGGTGAACCAGGCCGGTGGCAATGCCGACTCGGTGGCGGAACACACCCTGGCCATGCTGCTGTCGCTGTCGCGGCACATGATGCAGTGCGACCGCCGCATGCGCCGCGAGACCGGCTTCACGCGCGAGGACATCATGGGCCACGAAGCCCGCGGTCGCACCGTGGGCCTCGTGGGCATCGGCAACGTCGGCACGCGCGTGGCGCGGCTGGCGCGCGCCTTCGGCATGGAGGTGAGATCGCCACCGACCCGTACGTGCCGGCCGCGGAAATCGAGCGCCGTGGCGCCCGGCCGGCGACGCTGCAGCAGGTGCTGGAGCAGTCGGACTTCGTCTCGCTGCACTGCCCGCGCGACGCCAGCACGCTGAAGATGATCGACGCGGCCGCCTTCGGCCGCATGAAGAAGGGCGCGATCTTCATCACCACGGCGCGCGGCGGCATCCACGACGAGGCCGCGCTGGTCGCGGCGCTGCGGTCCGGCCACCTGGCGGGCGCCGGCGTGGACGTGTGGGACCGCGAGCCGCCCCCGCTGGACCACCCGCTGCTCGCGATGGACAACGTGTTCGCCACCTTCCACAACGCCGGCGTGACGCACGAGGCGCGCCGCAACGTGGCCCGCATCGCGGCCGACCAGATCGTCGACGTGCTGGCGGGCGAGCTGCCGCCACGGCTGGTCAACCCCGAGG
>CAVSZG010000005.1:0-809886 GCA_963732405.1 uncultured beta proteobacterium | reverse complement strand
CTTAAAATGGATAATTGAATTAATTAAGAATATTAATTCAGTTTGGATAGTTGAATAAAAATTAATATTTAAAATGAATCAACAAGGATATATTTGATATGCATTGTCACTTCCATTGCTTTTGTTTTTGGATTTAATTTCCAATCCCCAGTGCCATCCATATTTGTCATCCACCCGTTTTAGTTTTAAAATTACCTTGATGTTCTGGCTACTAGCTAGTTTGCACCAACGGCACAAATCTAAAATATTTAATCAAAAGATTGTTGGATATCAACTACCCTTGTTACTGCCGTTTCTGTTGATTTACTCGACTCCCCAGTCTTGATACTTTCCTTCTTTTTTCCAAAATTTTGGAAAAACTGATCAAAAAAGATATTCATCCAAAAATTATACCCCTTCTGGTTGTTTCTCAACATATCAATTTTATTATAAGTTTTGATAAACTCCTCAAACTTTACATTGCTATCATGTTTTCCACCTCTACCCCTCTTGCGTTTCCAAGAGTTCATCCCATGTTCCAAAATGAATTTGTGATCCAATATAGCCTTGGGTTCAAGACACTGAATGAGCCAGAAAGTAAATGCTTCATCAGATCGTGTTAGTTGATTAAGAAAGGTAGCTGTTTCTCTTTGTTTACAGCGTTTGTACATATAGGTTTTCCAATGTGAGGAAACCATTGGACAGTAATCTTTAATGAATATATAATATGCAATTTTAACCTCTTCACTAACATCAAAATCGGCATTATCCTCAAATTTGTAAAATTCATTGAGTAAATTAACATTGAACATATTACCATCTTGCATTTTAGCTTAAACAAATAAAAAAAAGTAAGTTTTCGTCTTTGTAACATAATTGTAAGTCACTGTTATACGTACAAACAATTAAATCTCTCATCCTTTTCGTTGAATAAGCTCGCCGATAATTCATGTTATTTTGTATGAGCAAACAGATATCAACATACTTGTGGTTCCTATTTTCCGGTTCGATTTCTTGTGTGGCACAAATGTTATCAAATTCTTCACCAAGTTGTCTGTCGTTAATAAACTTAGCTCTACGCCACAACGAGTCTCTGCAATAGTTATTTATTGCAAAAATCTCTTCTTTCGTAATAGAGTCATATTTACCATACTGTTTTTCTGTCATTTTTAATTTATTAAATGCCACATCTGACTGGTTTTGTGCTTCGTCATCCCCTCCTTCCACATCAGAATCATCTTCCGGTTTTTCACTTTCTTTATCTACCATTGCGTTAGCTAAATCCATGTCATCTTCACTCATATTCTTACCGAAATCAAGTTTCTTGGCACCCGTAGACGATGCATAAACTTTAGCATATGCTTCTTTTGATGGAGATGTAGGCAAAAAAATTTTATGTGTACCTTTTTAAAATGATTGTTTAGTATTATAAATTGATTTCTTAACAAATCAAATAATTATAGATTTACCTTGTTGTACCAATACGTTTGATTTTTTAGGAGCATTATCCACTAATGAAGCTCCTGTTAAAACAATTTTTTTACCATTGTCCGGATTATTAAATTCTTTTAATTCTTCATTGACATTTTTATTAGTTTTTGCCCGCTTATTTTGGGTTATAGTTTCCGTTGACGATTTATTTTTATTCTGTTTGTTTTCTATATCAACCTCCGAATCACCGGGGTTTTTTTTATCACTTTTGCTTTTGTTCATTGTAATGCAAGGACGATTATCAGTACTAGTAATAATGATACCCTGATTGAATTGATTGTTCCTAACTATTTTGATAAAAATAGAAGGTGGACGAATAAATTGTACTACCGAATTTATGATCACGTACACGTTCTATGTACTCTTCCATTTACTGATCCGACTTTATCAACGTAAGCGTTATGCATGTGTACTTAGAACACATGCCAAACCGTAGGAAAATGAGCAACTTATGTGTACTAGCAGTTATACTGGTTTTACTATAGTTACCAGTATTGTGCAGTCCATACGATATTACCAGTACGTGACATGTTAAAGATTGTACTAATTTATGTAGGATTCAAAAAAAATTGTACCACAAATAATTTGTATCACTCCATATTCAACGGATGTACAGAATATTTGGAGAGTTATAATCATTCTACATCACGCCTTTTTTAATTCAAAAATAATCTACAGTGTTACTGTCAAACACACCGAATGAGTACTGTATGTTGTGGCTGTGTGTAAACATAGTATTTAGGCAGTCCCATGAAAGTACTATTGGTATTCTCGAAAAAAATTGTTTTTTAGATACTTTACCGAGATATACAATATTAATGGTAAACTATTATGATTTATATTAAAATATGATACAAAAACGGTTCTCGGTTTTAGTCTCTAAATATACAACTCAGCTAGATATTAGGTACTTGTACAATGCTACTGGGCCCCGAACATGTGTTGGAGAGAAAACTTTCTAGATTTAAAATGATTGTATAACACGACTTACATATTCGGTTACCTCCCGGTTATACGTTTGTTTTTCAGTACTTAGTGCTATCACAAGTACAAGAATTGCACAGGAACTAACCACAAAGGTGCTGAACCGTACAATCCAAGCTACATATATCTGAACCTCCGTTGACAAATTTTGGCTAGTTACAGGTATTATGGTATTTTGTACTGTGTGTGCTTGCCTATGGTTCTCGTTTTTATTCTCCCTAAATTTACAACTATAACAGGTACTATTGTACTTGTACAATGCTACATATTCTGAAGAGAACTCTTTGTAAATATATAATGATTGTATATAACATTACTTACAACTTCGGTTACCTCCTGCTAGTACGTAATTTTTTGAATAACAATTACTATCACCGGTACAAAAGTTCTTTCTTCTAGATACGTACTTAGTACTTTGAATTCGTACAATTACGCATTCTATAGTATATAGTACTAATACCAGGTCAATGTACTTTATTTATATATACTTTGTACTCTAGCCAGTTACACCGAATATTAATAGTACCAGTAAATAGTACCTGTACAATCGACTACCGGCAGAGAACAACTGTACCATTCCAAGGTACAAGTACTTGTACCTGGTACTTTTGATTTTCGCCTCTACGCGAAGTATGTACGGACATTATCTACGTAGAGTGTAAGTATATAGTTTTTTACCGGTACAATCGACTACCGGTAGAGAACAACTGTACGAGTACCATCACAAGGTACCTGGTACTTTTGAATTTCGTCTCTACGAAGTATGTACGGACATTATCTACGTAGAGTGTAAGTATATACTTTTTATTTTCCCATTGGTTCTACATAAATTTAGCTGTTATAAAAATTTATTAGGTATTTTTTACACCACACTCCTAAACTTTTTTTTATAATTTTGTATAAACATTTTCCCACATCCGTATACATAAAACCGTCGTTTCTTTCATTTTCTATGAAATTTAGCGAAAACCACGTATTTACGTACAACAATCGTATTGTTGTTCTTTTTCGTGGCTGACGATTGTAACAATAACAACATTTGAATAGTGATACTTTGATTTAATCTGAAGTAGTTTTGTCCGATCTGTTAACGGTTAGCCAACTATAAGTTGGTAAATTGTTACTGGTTGCCGCTCTGTTCGTACTTTCGGATAGGGTTGGGAAAAACGAAAAGGATTGGATTCAGAGTCGACTCTATTGTTTATGGAATTATTGTTTACAATAACGTTAACATTGAAAGACAGGTTTATCGTCAAATAAAACCGTTGAATTGTCATACTAAGATGGTAACCAAAATGACTTCTCGTAAAACGGAGGTAGTTATACCGACGGAGCCTACTCAAATTTGTAAATGGACAGATGAAATGATCAAGTCTTCGGTTAATCCAAACGATGACAATGGCGGTTTATTATCACAGGATTTATTCAGTGCGTCGAAGGACATCTATATGAGTAACAAAATTGAAACATTGGGGCAATTACAGACTAGTTTCTTCGATGAAGAGAGTAAAAGTTTGGTAAAAAACAACAAATCCGGTGCTGATCCCTCCGTAACTCGCCGATTCATTGTTGATATCGGTCACAACAAGTATCATGATAACAATTTTAGCCAACGTCGTACTTATAAAAGCGAAACCGAGTATCACCAAACGTTTCAGACAATGATTGAAACACATTATCAATGGTGTTTTGATACTTCTGAAGCTGAATTCATTAAAAGAGCTTTAGACAGAGACAATGTGTGTCATATAGTTATCTACAATCGGTATTATCATAAATTAACCCGGAACAAGAACCAAGTTGAACCGTATTATTTTGTGGCTGCGGCAGCGTCGTTTATTTTATCAGATTCTTGTTCGGTATTGCTGTATATGGGTGTTTCTAGTGATCTGTTTTATCCCAAAATGGATTATGCTACTCCATTAGATTTGGGTAATAAAAAAATAAAAAATCAAGAATGTTATCGACAACAGGATTTCGGCGCATACATGATAAGTATGATTCAAAAAATGACGGATAGCTCCAGTGGAGCTATCCTTCTGATTCAAAAGACTCTTTTCTTGTTCAATGCATTATGAAGATCACATGAACAAGTTTTGATGCAGATATATTGTTAGGTTGATGAGAAATGAATCAATAGTCATATCTCCAAAGCTACACTAGATATTACTATGGTAACATTATGAGCACAACAATTGGTATTTCAACTCGTATTGGAGCTTTGACATCTATTCAAGCTTTTGGCATGATTCCAAAAGGTGTCATATCGTTCCATATATGATGAAGAAGATACCTACAAGTTTTACTGCGGAAAGATTCATTGCATCATCAGTTTTCATACCCATCTTGTTATAACATTCTGTAACACTAGGTAGCACTATGTCAAATGTAATACACTACATTCTGTATTTTGACATCTATTCAAGCTTTTGGCATGATTCCAAAAGGTGTCATATCGTTCCATATATGATGAAGAAGATACCTACAAGTTTTACTGCGGAAAGATTCATTGCATCATCAGTTTTCATACCCATCATGTTATTACATTCTGTAACACTAGGTAGCACTATGTCAAATGTAATACACTACATTCTGTATTTTGACATCTATTCAAGCTTTTGGCATGATTCCAAAAGGTGTCATATCGTTCCATATATGATGAAGAAGATACCTACAAGTTTTACTGCGGAAAGATTCATTGCATCATCAGTTTTCATACCCATCTTGTTATAACATTCTGTACGCTGAATCATTGTCTTGACGACAGCGGCCGAACAGATGTCTGCGGCATTGGTATGAACATGGCTCGTGAAGAACATCTTTACGGGCTTCAATCCGGCGGGGCAGATCAGATACCTGGGACTGACGACTCGTGACACCATTGACTCGTGTATACCGATGATCGTGCATGGGCTGGCGCAGCCAAGCTCGTCACTGAATGCGACGATCGTTCCTCCGCGGGATCATGACTGCATCGAGCGAGCAAAACCTGGCCGGTCTCTGCCGCTGACGGGCGAACGGTTTGACGATGACGCCCTGGCGGGGCTGTCCTTGGGCACGGGCTTGCTCGCCCGATGCCGATGGGCCGACCCAGGTGCTGACGCTTAGGCTCGACAGTCGGGTAGCGGTGGGATCCGATCTGCATCGGCAGGTGAAATCGTGATCGTCACGCCATCGCCCGCGGTTTGGGTCACATCGATTCGCGACCCATTCGCGTCGGCAAACTGCCGCACGATCGATAGCCCGCGTCCGGTTACCCCGTTGTCGATCGCACGCTGCGACAGCGGCGCGTTCAACCGGGTGGCCTGTTCGTCCGACATCTGACCAGGCCAGTTGTTCACCTTTACAACGCGGCGACCGGTCCGCCCCGGTGGTGCGCTGATCGTCACCCGGCCGTCTGTTCCGGCAGCGATGGCATTGCACATCAGGTTCTGCAGCATGCGATCAAGCATGGGCGGATCGAACTCGAACAGGGCATCAGGGTCAACTTCATTGACCAAGCTCATCTGCCGGACATCGGCCAGGGGACCCAGCTCTTCGATCAGTCGTTCCACGACCACCCAGAGGTCGATTTCTCTCGGACTGGCCACCTGGACGGCATCTTGTTCCGCTGCCTGCAGGTTGTCGTTCACGAGCTTGAGCAGACGAGTCGAGTTTCGTTGCAGAGACTGGGCAAGACGGTTCATCTTTTCATCACCGGGCCCGAGCCGACCCTGGCGTTCGAGCCGGGCCACCGACAGCGTAATGGCCTGCAGCGGACTGCGCAGATCATGCGACAGAAAACGCAGGTGTTCACGGTGTGCATGCTTCAATTGCGCAGATCGCTGACCGGCATAGGCCTGCACCGCCCGGGCAATCGACGCATCAACCACACAATTGATCGCATGAAGACGCTGGATCGTGATCGCCAGGTTGTGTTGTATCAGGAGCTCGATCAATACGTCGCGGAACAGGCTGTACTCGGCAACCACCTCGGCCAGATCGAATCCGTCTCGCAGGCGTTGTTTGCCATGCAACTCGGCTGTCTGACTCGCCTGAGTCGGCATCGAGGCCTCGAGCTTCGGGGTGCCTGGACTGCCATCGGCCGACGAAGCGTCGTTGGCGACCAGGCCGAACCGGGCAAACGCATCGGCGATATCACCGATCAGCTCCGGGATATGGTCATTGAGAGTGGGGACATCCAGCGATCTGGCGGAATCCAGTTGGCGGACGAGTTGACGCCATCGAACCAGAATTGCCTGCTGGTGTTCGCGGATCAGTTCGGCCAAAGGTGGTGCTTTCGAATCCATCGAATGGGCGCATCCCATGAAGATCGGCAAGTAGTTTACGTCCGTCTCTTCGCGTCGTGCAGACGGGACCACTTCTTGCGGGCCTTTGACGTCGATCATCACCGAATCAGATATACCATGACCCATTATCCCGCCTCGACACCACCCGCCCCACCGGATCCGGGCCCCGCACCGTCGATCCCGCCGGGCGAACCGGTTCCAGGATCGCCCGGTCAACCTGGACCTGATCGTCCGATGCACTTTCCTGGCAAGCCGGCACCTGACCGCAAGTAGCAAATCTGACATTGGTTGATCGCGCGACACGGTCAATGCCGGGCTGATGTCACGGTGCATCGGTGACGCAGATGGGTTATCCCTCAATCAGGAGGTGGTCGGGTGGTTGCACCGCGCACCAGTCCCGTGTCGCGATGTAACTGACGCACCGCTCATTTCTCCCATACACTGCATGCGAGCGTCCGGCGGATTCGCTGCGCGTCGCTGCGTCGACCGGGCCAGGTGCCCGACCGTTTTTTGAACCAGGAGAACCCTATGTCAAGCAATGCTCGTGAAGGATCGCCGACGGGATGAAATCCGTACTCGTTGTCGAGGATGATCACGATACAGCCGATGCCTTTGCGGCATTATTGCAGGATGAGGGTCTTGCCGCGTCAATCGCCAACACTCTCACCGAGGCCCGGGATCAACTGCTCGTTCACAAGCCCGACGTCGTGCTGCTGGATCTACATTTGCCCGATGGATCCGGGATGGACCTGTTCAAGGATGCCTCGGTCCGGGGGGCGGCTGAGATCATCCTGATGACTGGCCAGGCCTCTCTGGATACTTCGGTACAGGCACTAAGGCTGGGTGCCGCCGACTATCTGATCAAACCGGTCAAACCGGATTTGCTGATGCGAGCCGTGCGCCGCGCATTGGATGACATTCCCGACGCGCAGGCGCCGGCGCAGACTATTGCCCGGCAGGACGGTGGCCGACCCAGCCGCGCCGGGTCCGAGCGGCGAGGCCCTCTGATTGCCGGTCATTCGCCGGCCATCACCCAGATTCTTGATCAGATCGACAGGGTGGCCAGAACCGCAGTCAGTGTCTTGGTGGTTGGCGAAAGTGGTACCGGTAAGGAACTGGTGGCACAACAGGTTCACCACCAGAGTCGGCGGCGCAATGGCCCCTTCAAAGCGCTCAACTGCGGCGCCATTTCTGCCCAGCTCATCGAGAGCGAGTTGTTCGGGCATGAGAGAGGTGCGTTCACGGGGGCTATCCGGCAGCACAAGGGAATCTTCGAGCAGGCTGATGGTGGCACCCTGTTCCTCGATGAAGTGACCGAAATGCCAATGGACCTGCAAGTACGGCTGCTGCGTGTCCTCGAGACAGGTACCTTCACTCGAGTCGGATCAACTGATCTGCAGCAGGCGGACGTGCGTATCGTCGCGGCAACGAACCGGGATCCGGTCAGTGCCGTTGAACGATCTCTGCTGCGCGAGGACCTCTACTACCGACTCAATGTGTTTCAGATCGCATTGCCACCGCTGCGCGATCGGCTGGAGGATCTACCTGAGATCATCGATGCCTTGCTCGTTCGGGGTGTGATGCTCGAGGATAAAATCCTGACGGTGTCAGACCGGGCGCTGGAGCAGTTGAAGCAGTATCACTGGCCCGGAAACGTCCGTGAACTCCGCAACATGCTGCAGCGCGGCGCAGTGATGGCCGACAATGGCATCATCGACGACATTCCGCTGCTGGAGTCCAGTCAATACCGAATCCCGAACCAGTCTCTTGACAGCGCGCCGGTGATTCTGCCAATCGGTACCAGCATCGCCGAGGCCGAGCGGCAGCTGATTCTGGCCACGCTCAAGGCCTGCGGCGGCTCGCGCGAAAAGGCTGCTGCCAAGCTGGGCATCAGCCCCAAGACGCTCTATAACCGCCTGCGCAGCTACGAATACCCTGATTGAATCATTGCCGCAAAGAGCGGCTGCTTCCGGCTCATTCCAGGCATTGATCGGGATCGGTGTCTGCGATGAGCTTGATCTCGTCATAGGGTCGCACAGGCAGGCGCGTTGCATCGCGGGGTTCTTCCATTGCAAAGGCGACCTCATATAGCGACGCCGTTCACTGCACAACCCAGACCAGTAACCAAGCACGCCGTTTCCCGATGTGTCAATCGCTTCAGTTCGACGCAATGCCGGCGACCAATCGGGAGCCATCAGTCTCAGTCATCTTCCCGACAGCGACCAAATACAGCACGCTGGAGGCCTTCGGGGGCGTCGGCTGGCAGTCGCTGAGGTTCAAGGTGGCTGGCATGCTATCCAACCGACATTCTGGTTTTTCGAATGCCAAATATTTGCCGTATGTCGACTTATCAGGCCGCTAACCCGTGCTGCCCTGGGTGAAGATTACCGGTCATGACGGCATCCAGCGGATCAACGGAATCGACGCTGGTTTCAACGACTACAGGATTGGTCTGCACACGAACTGGAAGCGCTTGGACTCGGGATTTGCCATGGTCGGAACCGACGTCGACGAGGCATAGCCCAAGGCTGCCGGTCGCAGGGTGGACCTGGGCGGCTGTGAATTCGTCTTCATAGTTGGTCGCCGTCTCGCATGTGCGGCAACCGACGGCCCAACGGCAGCATCCGGTGAAAGATGCCGGTGCGTCGCAGTGCATGCCGCAAGGCCGCTGCGACATGCACGGTAATCAGTAGCGCGAAGACAATGGCAGTTATTTTATGAGTGCGATTAAATAAGGCATAGATCTGTTTGTCCTCGCTACCCCAGGGTTCCCACTGGTTACCGAAGAACTTGACCCCATATTTGCTATGGTTGGACGCGATATAGCCCGACAATGGCATGATGATCATGCACAGATATAGCAGGCGGTGTGACCATCGGGCCAGGGTCTGTTCCCAGCCGGGCATCCATGCCGGCAATGTCGGCGCCCGATGGGATAGCGCCCATCCAAGGCGCACGATGATTGCCAGCCCCAGCACGATGCCGATGGATTTATGCAGATTGATCACGCCTGCGCGTGGCGGCGTGTTCCGCGGTGCAATGTCGTCCAGCAGGAAGCCGAATCCGATCTGACAGAGCAGGGCCAGCGCGATCAGCCAGTGCAGGGCAATGGCGACCCGGTCGTAGCGCGATGAATCATGATGGAGCATGTGAGCGGCAAACCAGGGTGGTCAGGATGGGCCGAATCGGCGCAGCGCGCCGGACTTCTCCCGTACCGACGCAGGTCGGCGTGGGAACCAGCGTGCTACTTTAGCATCGCTGGTTGAAACGGCATTGCGGCGAGCCGCCGTTTTTGCCTCGGTTCGACAGACTCGCGCCTGCCTCATCCCGGGAGGTCGGTCACGGCATGAATTTCCGAGGCGCTTTAGCATTTGTCATCCGATCGTCACTGAGACCCGTCATGCCAGGAAGTCCGCGTAGGCATTCTGAATCCGGTTCCCTGGCGACATCGCCCAGCGGTTTCGCTGACCGATGGCAGCCTGGCCAGCAACCGGTTTGCGCGGTAGTCGGCGCGGGCGCTGTTGGCTGCTATTTCGGGGCAGCCCTTGCGCGGTCGGGCGCTGATGTGGTGTTGATCGGGCGTGCGCCGGCCATGCAGACGATTGCCGACAGAGGCTTGTCTATCGTGACGGCGAAGGGCACAGTGGTACAGCCGATGCGGACGGCCAGCGAGCTCGAAGCGGCACGAGGAGCCGACCTGGTTCTGATCTGCACCAAGTCCTCGGATACAGTTACCACTGCGTCCGCTCTGGACGATGTGCTGGACGCAGGGGCGATCTGGGTAAGTATGCAGAACGGCGTGGACAATGTCGACCTCATCCATCAGGCGACGGGCCGGCAGGCACTGGCTGCGGCTGTCTATGTGGCCGTTGAAATGATCGGGCCTGGCGTGCTCGCCCATCATGGCCGCGGCGACCTGATAGTGGGGGCCATCCCTGTCTCGTCTGTCTCGGCAGACGTACCGATTTCTGGTGCTGAGTACGATCGTCGAGCCCGACAAGTGTCCGATTGGTTCGAGGCGGCCGGCGTCCCTTGCGGGGTCAGCAAAGATGTTCGGATTGAACTCTGGACCAAGCTCGTGATGAATTGTGCGGTCAATGCGATATCTGCGCTCGGCCAGGTATCGTATGGACGAATGATCAGGCAATCTGGCGTTCGCGAGATGATGGCGATGCTGGTCGACGAGGCGATCATGGTCGCCCGGGCGGAGGGAATCAAACTTCCGGACGAAGATTATCTCGCGCAAGCCTGTCGACTGATCGAAGCGATGCCGGATCAGTACTCCTCAACGGCACAGGATATCCGTCGCGACAGACTCACCGAGATCGACTCGCTCAATGGCCACATTGCCCGGCTTGCCGCATGTCGCGGACTGGCCGCACCGTTGAACCAATCGCTGACGGCGCTCGTGCATCTTCGCGAATCGGCTCATGCGTCAGACGTTCCGACCTGAGCGCATCGATAGCCGCCGTTGTCAAGCTGCAGCCGCTGGCCTGTGAAGGGAGACTCGTCCTTTCAGTCGAGATGATCGGGTGTGATGTATTGCGCGCCACTGATCCGGGATGCGAATCGTCGTGCTGCCATGTGCTGTTCTTCTTCCCCTCGCCAACCTGTTTCGCTCTGGTTCGCACTGACTGTCATGGCCTCTCTGCGCTGAACGCGCCGGCCTGCCAAAAAGGCAGAGGAATAAATCCTTGAACTTCAGTCGCTTAGCCGATCAAGGTCGATAGAGCCTGCCAATCTGGCAAAACGCATTCGCCGGGGGATTTGCTGGGCGGACGTGATAGTTCTGCCAATACAAAGACTTGCGTTCGCATTTGGCGACTGGCACGTCAATTGCTCATCTCCAGGTAGGCAGCCGTTCAGGCCAATCAGAGAGGAGTTATCGACGTGATGATGCGAGGTGTATTAACCCTGCTTGTTTTCACCGCGACCACGCCGGCAATCGGCGCGGACGAATTCATCGCCGGACTCGAGCCGGCGGTTCGTCCTGAAGGTGCGCCGGTGATTGACCGCGTCTCACGATCAGAGGCTCAACGCGCCAATGCGTTGCGGGGCATTGAAGCGCCCGTCCCAGTGGATGTTCAACAAATGGTTGATTCCCAGGGCAACTGGTACACGCCGTTCGAGCATCCCGGAATGATCGGTCCATACGACATTCGTCGATTGCATCGATCGAAGTAGTTCACGCCGGGGTCGGTTGTTGGGACGGCCCCGGCGTAGCCCTCAGAACTGGACAGTACTGGAATCGGTAGCGATGTCCATGTCCTTTCCGGTTCCTTAGACCAAGCAGTAATTTCAGCCATCAGGAGAGAGAAATGAACGTCAGTTCACTGAAAAAAATCGCTGTTGCCGTCGCTTGCGCAGTGCCGATGATCGCCGGTGCCCAAGGGATGTCGGGAATGGGAGGCATGTCCGGTATGGGAGGCATGTCCGGTATGGGAGGCATGTCGGGCATGGGAGGAATGTCGGGCATGTCGGGTATGTCTGGCATGAGTGGTCAGGGAACGTGTACGCAGTGGACGTATGCCCCCGCAGGAATGAGTGGCATGTCAGGGATGGGCGGCATGTCAGGGATGGGTGGCATGTCGGGCATGAGCGGCATGAGCGGCATGGGTGGAATGGGCGGCATGTCAGGTATGGGTGGTATGTCGGGGATGAGCGGCATGGGCGGCATGTCGGGCATGGGTGGTATGTCGGGCATGAGCGGCATGGGTGGAATGGGCGGAATGTCAGGCATGAGTGGAATGGGCGGCATGTCGGGCATGGGTGGTATGGGTGGTATGTCGGGCATGAGCGGCATGGGTGGAATGGGCGGCATGTCGGGCATGAGTGGCATGGGCGGCATGTCGGGCATGGGTGGAATGGGCGGCATGTCGGGCATGAGTGGCATGGCTGGCGTGGCTGGACAACCGGGTTGGGTGTGCACCCAGTACAGCGGCTCGCCGATGTCAGGAATGTCGGGCATGGGTGGCATGAGCGGCATGAGCGGCATGGGTGGCATGTCGGGCATGGGCGGCATGAGCGGCATGGGTGGCATGTCGGGCATGGGTGGAATGAGCGGCATGAGCGGCATGGGTGGCATGTCAGGCATGGCCGGCATGGCCGGCACTCGCAAGTAATCCGCCTAGCAATTTGTCATCCATTGCGGTTCGTAGCGGGAGGCCTTCGGGCTTCCCGCTCGAACGCACTTCTAACGGGCGCTTGACATCGTGATTGACTCAGGTAAGAGCCTCGCCTCCGGTGTTCTGATGATGATCACCGTGGCCATCGTGACCACATTGAACGTCGGATCGAGCAGATCGCATGCTGCCGATGCCGTGAAGGCCGACTATGAAACGGCCCGACACGACCCTATCCACTTTCCGCCTGCGATCAATTCAGCGACGAACGAGCAGTGTCTCGCCTGTCATCAAGAGATTCTGGACAACAAGCCGTTGTCCAAGTCGCCGGCAGGCGTTGCCGCCGACACGGTATTGGCGTGGTATCAGACGCTGGACACCTATGACGGTCCGCAGATGAGCTTTCACCAACGCCATCTGAACTCGCCTTTCGCCAAGCAGGTGATGGACCTCAAATGCAACTTTTGTCACCAGGGATCGGATCCGCGCGAAGAATCGCCGGACATGATGCCGGGTCACCCCAAGGTGTCGGAAACGTCGCCGCCATTCACGCTTCGAAAGATGGTCAATCCGTCGCAGACCTGCCTGCGTTGCCACGGCGCAATGCCTGAGCCGACGAAGATCATGGGCCTGCCAGGCGCATGGCCGGAGGCACGCAAGCTGTTCGAGCCTGAGGGCGTCGCGAATGGCTGTCTGAGCTGCCATGTGGCGATCCGCACGGTTCGTCATCAGGTCAATTATCTGAAGCCAGAGGGTATCGAGGAGGCGGGAGCGAAGGGATCTGACTCCTGCTTTGGATGCCATGGCGGTCGGGCCTGGTATCGCAATGGTTTCCCTTATGCCAGAACACCCTGGCCTGGCATGGACACCAGCAGCACGCCCGACTGGGCTGTTGGCCGTCCGTCGAAATCCGATCCGCACCATCTGTTGCCAGCGGGCAAGTGACCGCGCCAAAAAGGAATCGTGTGATGACGTCGATGAACAAGCTGGAGCAATTGCGCTCACTGTTGAACCCGGGGCGCAGAACCGTGCTCAAGGGGGCGGGCATAACGGCCGCCGCATCATTGGTGCCCTTCGCCGCGCCGCGTGAGGCCGGGGCGTTTGCCTATGAGCCCTATCCGACTGACGATACCCTGACCACTGTGGTGACCAGTTGCGCGCACAACTGCGGTTCCCGGCATATGCTGGTTGCGCACAAGAAGGGGGATGTGATCGTACGCCTGTCGACGGACGACGGCACCTATCAGGGTGACGCCTACGGCACTGACACGGAAGAGGTACCCCAGGTCAGGGCGTGTCTGCGAGGTCGATCGTATCGCGCCCGGCTGTACTCTCCGGAGCGGTTGATGTACCCGATGAAGCGGGTGGGCAAACGAGGTGAGGGCAAGTTCAAGCGGGTCAGCTGGGACGAGGCCTTGACCGAGATCGCCCAGCGTATGGTCTATCTCAAGAATACCTATGGGCCGACCGCATTGCTTGATCAGAGTTATGCCGGCGCATCCTACGGGGTATTGCATAAGTCCGATCAGATCGAAGGGGTGCTGGCGCGATTTCTGGGCATGTTCGGCTGTCGCACCAGCTCCTGGTCCGTTCCTTCCTATGAAGGGACGAAGTTTGCGTCGCGAATGACCTTCGGCACTATCGAAGACGGCAATGAAGATGATGCCTATTCTCATTCCAAGCTGATCATCATGTGGGGATGGAATCCGGCCTATACGTTTCATGGTGGCAATACCTTCTACTACATGCGCATGGCCAAGCAACGAGGCTGCAAATTCGTGCTCGTTGATCCGCAGTACACCGATTCGGCGGCTGCCTACGACGCCTGGTGGATTCCGATCAAGCCCAATACCGATGCGGCGATGCTCGCCGCCATGGCCTACGTGATCTTCGACAACAATTGGCACGATCAGGCATTCATCGATCGCTTCACCCAGGGAATGGATCAAGGCACGATGCCGGGCTGGGCGCAGGGCAAGGAGAATTTTCGCGACTACATCTTCGGCAAGTACGACAATCAACCCAAGACGCCGGCATGGGCCGAGCCGATCTGCGGGGTGAAGGCCTCCGATATCGAGAAGCTTGCCCGGATGTACGCGACCACCAAGCCGGCGGCGCTGAAGGCCTCCTGGGCCCCGGGGAGAAATGCCTACGGCGAGCAGTACAACCGGATGGCGTCGGCCGTGCAGGCCATGACCGGCAACATCGGCGTGCTCGGTGGCTGTGCAGAGGGCCTGGGCAAGGCCTGGCATTCCGAGGCGGTCGCCTACCCTTATGATCAGTATGCAAATGTCTGGTATGCGTCGATCAAGTCCGATCGATGGGCGCACATCGTGTTGAACTATCCGAATGTGACTCGTGAAGAAGCGGGGCTCTGGCCGCGCAACGATCAGCTCGACGGTGTAGTGCCGAACATTCGCGGTATCTTCTGGCAGGGTTCGGACTGGCTCAATCAGCTCACCAATATCAACAAGGAAATCGAGGCGATCCGAAAGCTCGACTCCTATGGTGAAGGCGAGAGTCTGCTGGTGTGCATGGACTCGACCATCACGCCTACCGGTATCTGGGCCGACTACCTGTTACCGATTGCAACCCACTTCGAGCGGCATGATGTCGCGCTGCCCTGGTACAAGGGGCACTATTACATTCATCGACCAAGAGTCATCAAGCCGCTGGGGGAATCGAAGAGCGACTTCCAGGTTTTCACCGAGCTGGCCTATCGTCTGGGTTTCGGTCCGGCCTTCAATCCCAAGGCCAATCGTGACTATTTCCTGGTCGATGAAAACGTCGATGAGGCCTATCTTCGCGATTGGTGGGAAGGTCGGGTGATGGGACACCAGCATGTAACGATGAGCTGGGATGAGTTCAAGCGTCGCGGCATTTACAAGTTCAAGCTGCCGGAGCCGCATGTCGCTTTTCGGGCGCAGATCGAAAAGGGTGCGCCTTTCCCGACACCCTCGGGTCGAATCGAGATTCTGTCAACCGAATTGGCCGGCATTACCGACTGGAAGCGCACTCAGTACGGCTACCCGATTCCCTACATTCCGAAATGGATAGAGCCGTGGGAGTCCCTGAACCATCCGCTCACCGCCCGTTATCCCTTCCATCTGATCTCACCGCATCCACGCTGGCGTACGCATTCGATCTTCAACAACATCGGCTGGTTGCGCGAGACCTATTCCCAGGAGGTGACGGTGGCGGCCAGCGATGCCAGGCGACTCGGTATCAAGACCGGTGATACGGTCGAAGTCTGGAATGATCGCGGCAAGGTCGTGGTGCCCGTGTATGTGACTGAGCGTTGCATGCCGGGAGTGGCCGTGCTTCACGAAGGTGCCTGGATGGATCTGGACGAAAACGGCGTGGACCGCTCAGGCAACCCCGACTTTCTCACGCTCGACGCCCCCAGCCCTGCGGGTGCATTCACGTACAACACCGTGTTGTGCGACATCAGAAAGACCGATATTGAACATCGTCCGGGTTGGGATCAGCTTGCCACCGCCCGAAGTCATGTATTCCGTCGCGACAATTGAGCAGCTGCCGATCAGGAGGAGTTTCCATGGCACAACCGTTGGACAAGGAAAAGATCAAGGCTGCCGTCAAGCGGGTCAAGCGGGAGACCTACACGCCGGTGGTTCCCGACAAGCAACTCGGATTCATCCACAACAATGTGGACTGCATCGGCTGTCGGGCTTGCGAAATTGCCTGCAAGGACAAGAACGGCCTGGCGCCTGGTCCGCGTTTTCGCCGGGTCCAGTACATCGAGGGTGGCACCTACCCGGAGGTGTACGCTTACAAGGTCAACATGTCCTGCAATCATTGTGCGGAACCGGCCTGTCTGCCCACCTGCCCGACCGGTGCGATTTTCAAGCGGACCAAGGATGGCATCGTCGACATCGATTCAACCTTGTGTATCGGTTGTCGCCGTTGCGAGGCTGCCTGCCCTTATGGTGCGCCTCAGTTTGATCCTGACAGCCATACGGTCAAGAAATGCAATATGTGTGTCGACGAGATCGACGCCGGACGAAAGCCCTATTGCGTGGCGGGCTGCATGATGCGGGTGCTCGACATCGGCCCCATCGATCAGCTTCGGGCGGGCACTTATGAGACGAAGGCGCGTGGTGTCAACGACCGGGTGGTGGGCCAGGTCAGGAATATGGCCGATCCTGAGTTGACTCATCCGTCCATTGTCTTCGTGCCGCACAGCAAAGGATCGGTCGAATGACGACGGCAGACGCCCTTGCCGCTGGCGTGGTGCAGGGATCGTCCGATCTGCTGGCAGGTATTGCGAGCGATCTGGATCTGTTGATCCGTCTGCATGACCGGGAGTTGGACGCCGAGCAGTTCAATGCGCTGCGCGCCGTTGCGCCGAGGGATTGGTTTTCGCTCCCGCCGCATGGCCCGGAGGCTGAGGCGGCGTTCGAATTGCTGCAAGCGGGCCTGCGGTGGCTGGACCAAGGAACCGATAGCGACGGGCTGGATGATCTGGCGGCTGATTTTGCCGGTCTGTACCTGACTCACAGTTATCGCGCGTCGCCCAACGAGTCGGTCTGGATTACCGAGGACGGCCTCGAGCGACAGGATCCGATGTTCGCCGTGCGAGCCTGGTATCGGCGCTACGACATGGCCGTGCCCGATTGGCGGATTCGTTCGGACGATCATCTGGTGAGTCAGCTCACTTTCGTGGCGCACCTGGTGCGTGTGGGTACTCGTCAGTCACTGGTCGATGCGGGTCATTTCCTGGACGAGCACCTGCTACGCTGGCTTCGCGACTTCGGCGCCAAGGCAGCGATGAATTGCCAGACCCCCTTCTACGCCGGACTGGCGTTGATTTCGGTGCAGTACATGCTTGGCCTGCGAGAGAATCTGGAGGTGATCACCGGTCAGCGGATACGCACCGCCTCGGTCATCCCGATCAAGCCTGCAGCGGCCGGAATCGCGCAGGCCCAGCCATTTTTGCCTGGCAGCCAGGAGAGCTGGTAGTGCGTGGTGTGTGGTGCGCGGACCCGCCGTGAGCCCCAATCGACCCTCGATCAATCCTGACCGGTGTGTCCATGGTCAGGTCGTCAACGGCTCCTGCGATCGTTGCGTGGGTACCTGCCCGACCGAGGCGATCGTACTCGATGATGAATCGCTCGGGATCGTCGAAGAGGACTGCATAGGTTGCGGTCTGTGCGTTCGCGCCTGTCCGACGGCTGCAATCGAGCTTCCGCTGGGGCAGGTCAGGCTCGCGGGCGGGCAGGCCGACCGGGTGGCTTATGCGGCCTGTGCGCACTGTACGGGCCAGGCCGGCCAGGCGCGGGTGACCTGCGTGAATGCGATCGGCCTTGCCGATCTTTCCGCCATGCACAACCGGGGAGTGCGTGAGCTGCGGATTCGCGATGGCTGTGATTTCTCGGTCGGCCGATCGGCCGGACCGTCGCTGGACCTGGCCATCGAACGCTTCGCCCGGCTGGCGGCCAGTCGGGGACTGCCCGGCATTCGCCTGCAGCGGCTTGCAGCGCCGATCTGGGACGCCGCCGAACAGGCCGCAGGCAGCCGCCAGCCCCATGCGCGTAGTCCCTCCCGTCGTGCCCTGCTGAGTGCGCTGATACCGTCGGCCACGGCGGCGGTGGCGGATCGACTGAACCTGGATGAGCTGACTGGCGGGTCTCTGGCGGGACGGGACCGGGATGGCGCCCTGTATCCCCATGTGCCCGATATCGATCCGGCACTGTGTAGCGGCTGCGACGCCTGTATTCAGATCTGCCCGACTGCCGCATTGACGCTGGTCAATCCATCGCCGGAGCAAACGGCGTACCGTATCGATCAGGCGCCATGCACTGGCTGCATGCTGTGTGTCGATGTCTGTGACCAGCAGGCGGTGTCGGTGACCGCAATGATGCCTGCGGGTCGGTCCGAGATCCCTCTCTATTCGGCCCGTTGTCGAGCATGTGGCGTTCAGTTTCATCACCCACCCAGCCGTGAATCCGAAAGCGTCCTCTGCCGAATCTGTCGCGCGACGAACCGCGCTGCGCAACTCTTTCAGGTACTGGAATGACTCGCCGGTTCAGGGGCGCAATGGCACCCGGCCGATACGGCCCTCAGTGACCGTATCGAGAGTCTTCGCGGGCGTTGACCAGCCATTGAGCGCCAAGATTCTGGGCGTGATGGTCGGCTTGCTGGGTTTCATGTCCCTGGCTTTCCTGCTGATCTTCGTCGGAATCTATGAGCAACGACTGATCGGCGATCATGCGCGAGCGTCCCGGCAGATCAACTCATTGCTGGCAACCACGCTCGAGAATGCGATGCTCGGCCGGGATCTGGCCGGGCTACGCGATATCGTGCGTCGGCTGGGCCGACAACCCGGCATCGACGGTGTCTTCATCCTGGATCGGCAATTCGAGATCCGCTTCGCCCATGATGCAGGCATGCTCGGTCAAGCCTTTTCCCTGGGTCATGCATTCACGACCGATTCCGGTGGTAAGGCGCCTGATGCCAGTGAGCGGGATCAGGCTTCGCGCGTTCAGGCTTTCCTCATCGAGCACGGCCTGGGATCGGGAGGTCCGGTGCTCAGATCGGTCAATCCGATGGCCAACAAGCCCGCCTGCGAAGGCTGCCATGGCGCGGTCACCGACAATCCGGTCAATGGCTATCTGGTCATCGACTACGAGGCCGACGGGATTGCCGCCGGGGCACGTCAGACCGCACTGACGCTGGCGCTGTTCGGCGGCATTGTCGTGATGCTGACTGGTGCGGCACTCTGGTGGGCGCTGCGTCGGCTCGTCATCTCGCCCCTGACCCGGATGGGCGAGACCAGTCTGGCGATTGCAAGTGGCGACTTCGCGGCGCGTACGGGGGTAAGCGGCAATGATGAAATCGGCTGGCTCGGTGCCAGTATGGATACCATGGCAACCGAGATCGAGACACGGCGCGATACCCTGCAGCGTCAGCGCGCCTTCATCCAAGCCGTGATCGATGCGGTGCCCGACGGCGTGCGGGTGATCGGACCAGACTATCGGATCCAGATGGTCAACAAGGCCTATGCTGAACAGCAGGAATCGCCGGCGGAGGCGATTGTCGGCATGCCCTGTTATCGGTCTTCTCATGGGCTGGATGAACCCTGCGTCGCGAGCCTCGTGACCTGTCCGATGGACGAATTCAGACGTGGCGGGCAGTTGTCGCTCAAATGCCGTCACCGTCATGTGAGCGCCCGGCAACGCGAGCGTTTCGTGGAAATCTATGCCGGCAGGCTTGGCATCGGGCCGGATGGCGAGGCCGGCGAGTACTTCGTGGAGTCGATTCGTGACCTTGCCGAGCAGGTCACCTACTCGATGAAGGACAGGCTCTCCGAAATCGGCTATCTGGCCACCGGCGTGGCCCATGAGATCCATAATCCCCTGGCCTCGATCAGCCTGGCGATTCGTGCCATCTCACAGGATCTGATCGAATCCGACCGCAAGGACAAGGTACTGCCCTACCTGGAGATCGTCCAGGACGAGGTCGAACGCTGCGTCGAGATCACACGCCGACTGATGTCGATGACCCAGGCGTCGACCGATCAGCGTGTGCTCCTGGACATGGCCGTAATCGTGAACGAGGTGCTGTCCCTGCTCGCCTATCAGGCGCAGAGCACCGGCATCATTTGCCATGTCGACGCGGCTGAATCGGCGCGCGTGCACGCCTCGAGCGCTGACATCCACATGGTCATTCTGAATCTGGTACAGAACGCGTTTCACGCGATGCCGGATGGGGGTGATCTGACGGTGACGATCCGGCGGTGTGCCGACCAGATCCATCTGACGGTGGCCGATACCGGCAGTGGCATTGCGCCGGAGAACATCGCCAAGGTGTTCTGGCCGTTCTGGAGCAAGCGTGCCGACGGAAGCTCGGGCACCGGCCTGGGGCTGGCCTTGTGTCGATCGATCATTGAAAACTACGGCGGCAGCATCGGCGTCACCAGTGTACCGGGCAGGGGCTCGGTGTTCCGGGTCGATCTTCCCGCCGCTGACCAGGCAAGGCCGAATGACTGAATTCTCGCCAAACAAGGGACGTCAGATCGTCCTGGTGGAAGACGACATCACCTTGAACCGCCTGCTCACCGAGCAACTCGACCGGGCGGGCTATAAGGTGGCCAGTGCGCACAGTCGCGCCCAGCTCGAGGAAATTCTGCAAACCGTTGAGCCGACGTTGATTCTGCTGGACATCAAGCTGCCGGACTGCAATGGAGTCGAGCTGATTCCGGCCCTCAGTGAGCTTTGTCCGATCGTCGTGATGACTGCGTTCGGGACCATCAGCGAGGCTGTCAAGGCTGTCAAGGCGGGCGCGTTTGAATATTTCATGAAACCGGTTTCCTGGGACCAGCTCGAGGTGACGCTGTCGCGCGTGTTCGAGACGACGGCGATGAAACGCAGTCTGCGTCTGCTCAAGGAGCGAAACCGGCGCGAGAGTCAGTCGATGATCGGTGAAAGTGCCGCCTTCAGGCAGGTGCGGGAACTGGTGGAAGTCGTGGCCGATTCAGGCACCACCGTGCTGATCCAGGGCGAAAGCGGCGTCGGCAAAGAACTGGTTGCCCGCGCCATTCACCAGGCCAGCGATCGCGCGACGGCCAACTATGTGGCGGTCGATTGCTGCACCCTGCAGGAGAATCTGTTTGAGTCCGAATTGTTCGGTCATGAGCGAGGCGCATTCACCGGGGCCGACCGGCGCAAGGAAGGTCTCATCGAGGCCGCTGAAGGGGGTACGGTGTTCCTCGATGAGATCGGCGAGATCGGTCCCAGCGTCCAGGCCAAGATGCTCAGGGTGCTGGAAACCGGGCGCTTTCGCCGGCTCGGGGGCTTGAAGGATCTACGGGCGAATGTGCGCTTCGTGGCGGCCACCAACGCCGACCTCAAGACCATGAGTGAAACCGGCCGGTTTCGCGCCGATCTGTATTACCGGCTCGCTGCCTTCGTGATCCATGTGCCGCCACTGCGCGAGCGAAAGGAAGATATCGCCTCGATTGCGCAGGCCTTGCTCCTGTCGCGTCAGTTCATGCGCAAGATCGACAAACGATTCTCCAAGGCCGCGCTCAACGTTCTCAGGGCTTATGATTGGCCGGGCAACGTGCGCGAACTGCGCAATGTGGTCGAACGGGCGGCGCTGATGTCTGGCGACTCCACGATGATTCACGTTCATCACCTGCCGATTCTCCAGAGCAGTGGGGCCGACGCGGGCGAGGTCGTTTTTAAGTACGACCATGAGCCCACGCTCGACGAAATCCGGGACGACTACCTGCACAGGCTGCTGGGCAAGTACGATGGCAATCGCGGCAAGGTGGCCAGCGTGATGGGCATCGGTGAACGAAGCATCTACCGCCTGCTGCAGCATGCCGATCGCGGTCCGGCGGATGCGTCGGGCAGTACCCGCCGCTCATGAGGCAGTCATTCAGGCCGGTGTCTGCCTGATCAGCCGGTGTTTCGCAAACCTGCCGCAATGCCATTGATCGACAGATGAATGCCGCGCTGGGTGCGCTCATCCCGATGGCCGGCTCGCCAGCGGCGGATCAGTTCGACCTGAAGATGATTGAGTGGATCCAGGTAAGGAAACCGTCGCTCGATGGCCTGGGCCAATGACGGATTGGTTGTCAGTGCGGTCAACTCGCCGGTGATCGACCGGAGCGCCTGATCGGTGAGAGCGAACTCACGTTCAAGCACACGGAACACTCGTCGTGCCAGTGCCTTGTCCTCGCACAACTCGGCATAGCGCCTGGCAACGCCCAGATTCGTCTTGAGCATGACCATGGCAAGGTTCGACAACAGCGCCTGGAAGAATGGCCATTTTGAATGCATGCGCTGCAGCAGTTCGAGTCGGGAGCGGGGTTCAACGGCGATGAACTCCTGAACCGCCGAACCGAAGCCATACCAGCCGGGCAGGGTGACGCGACTCTGGGCCCAGGAAAATCCCCACGGAATCGCTCGCAAGTCCTCGATGCGCGAGAGCGCCTTGCGTGAGGCCGGCCGCGAGCCGATGTTCAGTCCGGCGATCTCTTCGATCGGGGTCGCGCCGAAGAAAAACTCGGCGAAACCTGCCGTCTCGTACACCAGTTCGCGATAGGCCGCGCGGCTCAGTTCCGACAGATCGGCTGCGGCCTCGCGAAACGCCCGCGGGGCGACAGTGGCGCGATTGAGCAAGGTCGCTTCCAGGCTTGCCGATACGAGCGTCTCGAGATTCTGTAAGCCGATGTCCGCATTGGCATACTTGCTGTTGATGATTTCGCCCTGTTCGGTCAACCGGATCTGGCCGCGCACCGTGCCGGGGGGCTGGGCCAGAATCGCCTGGTAACTCGACCCACCGCCGCGTCCCACCGTGCCACCGCGACCGTGAAACAGACGAAGCCGCACACCCTCGATCCGGTCGAACAGGCCGGCGATCGCCGTACTCGATTCATACAATGACCAGTTGCTGCAGAAATAACCCCCATCCTTGTTGCTATCCGAATAGCCCAGCATGATGTCTTGCTCGCCGCCGGATCGCCGAATCAGGTCGGCGATGCCGGGCAGCTCGTAGAATGCCCGCATGATCGGCTCGGCATTTCGCAAATCGGTGATGGTTTCGAACAGCGGCGAGACGATCAGGGCAGCCTGTGCCTGGCTGTCGAGCGTGCCTTGCAGGAGGCCGCACTCCTTCTGCAGCAGCAACACCTCGAGCAGATCGCTCACCGCCTCGGTGTGGCTGATGATGTAGTGGCGGATGGTCTGTGCACCGAATCGTTCGCGAATCCGGCGGGCCGATTCGAAAATGGCCAGTTCGGATCGGGTCAGCTCGGTGTATTGGACGAACGGAATGCGCAAAGGTCGCGCATCGTTCAGTTGCTGCATGAGGATCGCGCAGCGTTCGGCCTCGTTGGCTGATGCATAGTCCGGGTGCAGGTTCGCCCGGGCGAGCAGTTCGGCAACCACGGTCTCGTGCTTGTCGGAGCTTTGCCGCAGATCGACAGTGGCCAGGTGAAAGCCGAATACCTCGACCGCCCGGATCAGGGGGGCCAGACGATGCCCGATCAGCGCGCTGCCGAAGTGGGATTGCAGCGAGTCGGCGATGATGCGCAGATCGGCGAGCAAGCCCTGGCTGTCCGGGTAAGGCGTGGAGGGCGCCACGGCATGGCGGGCGGCCTGGGTGTCGGTCAGGGCCTCCAGTGTGGCCGCCAGGCGCGCATAGATCCCGATCAGTGTGCGGCGATAGGGTTCGTCGCTGCGATGCGGTCCCTGGTCGCCGCTGGCTTGCGCCAGCGCGATCAGCTCGGGCGATGCACCAGCCAGCAGCATCGACATCGACAACTCGGCACCCAGTTCATGGACTTCCACCAGGTAGTGACGCAGGACGGTCTCGGCGTGCTTGACGACCGACTGCTCGAGCGTCTCGGCAGTCACGAAGGGATTGCCGTCTCGATCACCACCGATCCAGTTGCCCATTCTGAAAAACGGCGGCACGCGTTGGCCACCCAGATGACGCTCGAGCATGGCATACAGGCGCGGCACGCTGACCAGGAAGGTGGACCGGTAATAGCCCAGGGCGTTGTCGATTTCGTCACTGACCGTCAGCTTGGTATAGCGCAGCATCCGCGTTTGCCAGAGCTGGGTGATCAAGGCGGTCAGGCGCTCGCTCATCATGTCGGGCAGCTCGTCGGCATCGCGCCAAAGCGGGTCGGCGTCGCGTTGCGCCAGCAGCTCGCCGATCGCTCGTTCGGCCTCCAGGATGCTCTTTCGCTGCACTTCGGTCGGATGGGCAGTGAGGACTGGCGACACGAATGCCTGGGCGAGCATGGCCAGCACATCGGGGGTCCGTATCCTGGCGCGATCGAGCCGCTCGAAGCAATGGGCGAGCGTACCCGCAGGGGCCCGTCGGCCGGCGGTCAGTTCGGCATGCTGGTCGAGGCGCCGCAGACGCAGCTGATGCCGGTCTTCAGCCAGATTGGCCAGGTGAGAGAAATAGCTGAAGGCGCGGATCACGGATACAGCCTGGTCGGCACTCAGATTCGCCAGGGCCCGGTCAAGTGCCCGGCTGTCCCTGGCATCGCCATCGCGGTGAAATCTGACGCTCAGGCGTCGGATATGCTCGATGAGTTCAAACGCCGGGTCGCCTTCCTGCTGTCGGATGACGTTTCCGAGTACTCGGCCGAGCAGGCGGATATCGCGCAGCAATGGCGCCTGCTGGTCGGAGCCCTGCTGCCTGGCGGTGCGTTGGCGCGCGGATTTGGTGAGGGGGGCGCGTTGGGACCTTGCGGTCGACACACGGCGGGCAGGCATCGGGACTCTCCATGGGCTGAAAGCCTCAGTATGGCAATTGTCGTTCCACCCTGGTTGCCGATCGCCGATCGAGGCCATCAGCGGGGCGGCGCCGATCACTGTGCCGGCTGCCCGGCAACTCGTTCGAGGCAGCTCACGCGCCGGCCATCCACCCGGCGCGCAAACCAGGCGGTAGTCAGCTTACGCTGGATCTTCGGGCCGGTCAGCGCAATCTCCGGCAATATCGCCCGCGGCAATGGTTTGCCCGCGCTGCGCTCGGCACGTTCGTATACGACTCGGACCAATGGGGATTGACCGAACGAAGCTGAATCGCCGAGTGCCAGATCGCGCCGCACGGCGCGATCATCCAATCCAGCCTGCCCGGCGACCAGACGTGCCGCCTGCTCGGTCTGGCCGGGGCGCTCGAGCGCAGCGCCCGGAATCAGCAGATCGCCGTCCAGCGCGAGCCGACGCCGCGACACCTGGGCAAGCGCACTCTGAAAGGCGGCATTGCGACTGGCGTAGTGCCCCGCATTAAAATCGGCGAAGCGGTAAATCGTGGCCGGATAGTCAGCAGGATAGTCGAACAGATGCGCGATGCCGAAATACAGGCCGCCCCGGCGCGAGAATACCTCCTGACGAACGCTGTCTCGAAGCGGATACGGGTAGTTTCGCTGGCCCATGTGCCATTGCGCGAAATCGATCTGCACCTGCATCGGACCGCCCGTTCGCACGGGGTTGAATCCGCTGAGCAGCTGTCGACCCAGCGGCACCCGATCGATGAAGCTGTCGAACAGGTCGCTCAGGTCGCGCTCGGTGCGCACGCTGGCCAGACGCTCTTCATAGGTTCGCCCATCGGGTGACTCCAGTTGCAAGGCCACTCGCACCGCGAGGCCGGGCACGCCGAGACGGGCTGCCCGCCGATCGATTTCCTCACGTGCCAGTTTTGGCAGGTTGGCCACGGGTGGATCGGCAACGAAGCTGGACTCCTGATCGACGACGGCAATCACCGAACAGACATGCTCATTGTCGACCGGCAGGCCCAGCGCGATGAGCGCCTGCTGAATGTCGGTGGCCCAGCCGATTCGCTGCGCGCGTGGCACATGCGGGGGCAGCAGGCTTGCGACATGCTCGCGCACGGCCTGCGGGTCGGGCTTGCGATCAGGGACGGGTGAGTCGCTGGCGCAGCCGGCAAGCAGTATGGCCAGGGCAAGCGCGGTGAGAGCGGCTCTGACGTGACCGGGTGGTGGCCGGAATCTCAAGCCCGCACCTTCTCATGCGCCGGCTGACAGGTCACCGGGCCGGCCGTGTGCGCCTGGTGTTGATCAGCCTGACTGACGTTTTTCGTGAGCCGATTGGCACACGGTGCAACGATGCGCGGCCGGTTGCGCCTGCAGGCGCGCCAGCAGGATATCGGCGCCACACTCGGTGCAAACGCCGTACTCACCGTCGTCGATGCGCTTGAGCGCCCGTTGCAGTGCGGCCATTTCAAGGGCATCGCGCTCGAGTTCGGCCCGACCGATATTGCCCAGGTTGCTGGCCACGGCATTGTCTGCCGAATCGCCGGGTTCGCCGCCGAGCGTACCGAAGTGCTCACTGGCGATCTTGTCGGCATCTTCGCGCAATTCGACGCCCAGGGCCCGGCGGCGTGCCTCGATCGTGCCGCGTAGCGAGGCAATCTGTTGTTCGGACAATGCCATTGCCAATCTCCATGATCAGACGGGCGGGCCATCGATGGTCCGTCTGCCGTGACTTCATGGTAGCCGGTGCAGCGCATCGGGATTTGCGTCAGATCAATCATCGATGCGTCCGGCGTGCCCGAGCGTCGCGTCTGAGCCGGCCCCGTGCCCGCATGAACATGCACGATGCGCTAATTTTTCTCATCGTTGTTGATCAGGCGTTCGGCCTCGGCGGCAGGCCCGGGCCCGTCGATGCCTTTTCCCGCCACTTCGGCATACCAGCTTGCGCGCACACCAGCCGCCGCATGCTGCCAGCGCGGGGTCTGGGCTGCGATTGATGCCGTTGCGGCCATCGACAGGCTCAGGGCGGCCAGCAGTGTCGTCAGTCGACACATGGGTGAATCTCCGGGTGGGGATGCTGCATCGGTCGGACAGGATACCGCGAGGTGTCGGGTCAATTACCACCGGGCGGTCCGCGCCGGGTCTGCCCGCCGCGCCACCAGGCGGCCGGCGCAAGGCGTGCGCCGTGTCCCAGTCGGTTGTCGATCCAGAGCGCGAGTCGGCGTGCCCGGGTGCCGGCCAGCCAGCGCCAGAGCCTCGCCCATCGCGAACCGAAGTCGCGGTTATAGGGACAGACCCTGATGCAGATTGAACAGTCCGTATTCTGCTGTACCCAGAACGAAAAACATCGTTCCGCATCCACGGTCCATTTGATCACTCCCTTGAGGTAGGACACTCCCGGTGGTGGCGGGGCGGGAGCGCCGCTCGGAATCGCCTTGGCCGGGCAGGCCTGGCTGCAGGCTTGGCAGATATCGCAGAATTCCTTGACGCCGAATGATCGAGGGCGGTCGTGGGCGAGCGGCAGATTGGTGAATATCTTGCCCAGCCGAACCCGTGGTCCGAACGCCGGCGTGATCAACAAGCCCAGTCGACCATATTCGCCCAGTCCGGCCTGGATCGCCAGTGGAACGGCCAGGGCCGAGTCATTGGCACTGGCCGTGGCCTCATAGCCCAGATTGCGGATGTATTGCGTCACGGCCAGCAAGGTCATGGTGTCATGCGAATAGCCCAGCCCGGTCGCCGCACCCGACAGGGCCGAGGGCACCGTCGAGAGCAGGGCTCGGTCCATCGGCATGGCGATGACGATCACCTGGTCGAGTGCGGGATCGAGGTCGACCGGTCGCTCGATCCCGCTCATGTCACTCATCTTCGATTGGTACATCCAGCGCTCGTCCCGGGCGGTGATGCCAACCGCGCCCGCCCCGAAGGCCAGCGCCACCCGTTTGATGTCGGCTGCCGCAGCCTCGGGCGACTCGAACGGATAGCGGGACGACGCAGGCGGTAGTTGCTGGGTATAGGGATCGGAAAATCCCTCGCGCCGGTCGAGGTGGCGATTGGCCTCGGTGAACAGGTCACTCACATGCCAGGCGGCATTTCGCAAGGCGTAGTCGCGCTGTGTGAAGCCGTCGGCCTTTCGCCAGTCGCTCAATGGCTCGCGGTGGCTTCGATAGAAGCGCTCGGACTTGGCGCTGCGGATGGTCGGATCCCAGAAACTGCGGCGATAGATGTCATTGCGCTGGGCGAAGCGTTCGAAGTCGGGGCCGACCAGAAAGCCTGCGGCGCGGTCGCGGGCGCGTTGCTCGTGGTCGGCTGATTCGTCCGGAATCGACTCGGTCTGTAGCGGCATCGGTATATCCATCAGCAATAGCAGGACAGGGGCGTATCGGCATCGCTACCAGGCCCGTCACAGACGGATGACGCCCTGCCCGCGGTCACTCGAACACCGCTATTATCCATCCGGTTAATATTTGCCGGCCCGCGGTGCGACTGGGCCCATGGCCGGCAAGCCCGTCGTCCACCTGTGAGGGCAGCCGATGTCCGCTCGAGATGCCATTCGATTCACCGTCGCGTCGGTCGATTTTTTCGAGCGCCCGGTCGTCCTGCGCATGCCCTTCAGATTCGGCGTCGTGACCATGACCGAAGCACCGCAACTGTTCACGACCGTGCGCATGGTAGATGGACACTTGTCGATCAGCTCGCTTGCCTGCAATGGCTTTGCCAGCGTCGTCCACCCCGATGGCCGCTAAGCGGTCACCGGGTCGGGCACTGGCGCCCGCTGCCCGAACGCGCCGGCAGAAGAACGCGGCCGGGAGGGTCACGGCCGGGCGCAACGTTGTCGCGCCAGCGCGCGTCGGCACCCGTGACCGCGAAGCCAGCCGTGCGACGATTCTCGCGGCTGCGACCGATGAATTTGCCCACCACGGTCTGGGTGGTGCGCGGGTCGACCGGATCGCCGAACGCGCCGGGGTGAACAAGCGAATGCTCTACTACTACTTCGGGCATAAAGACGATTTGTTTCTCGCGGTACTCGAGGCAGCCTATGCGAACATCCGTGACGAGGAGCGAAAGCTCAACCTCACCGAGGTTGAGCCTGTCGATGCGATTCGACGGCTGGTGGCCTTTACCTGGAATTATTATCTCCGGCACCCGGAATTCCTGACGCTGCTGAACTCGGAGAACCTGCATCAGGCCGCACACCTGAAGCGATCGTCGCGGATCCGCGAGATGCATTCGCCCTTCGTTGCCATGATCGACGACGTGCTGCGCCGGGGGCGACGCGACCGGATCTTCCGCTCGGGCGTGGACCCGGTGCAACTCTACATCTCGATCGCCGGTCTGGCGTATTTTTACCTGTCCAATCGTTATACGCTTGCGACCATCTTCGACCGCGATCTGCTCGCCAGGCGCGCGCTCGCCGAGCGCCTGGCACACATGACCGATGTGGTTCTGGGTTACCTGATCCGGCACTGAGTGCAGGCATCGATGCCGCGCTGACGATCTGGCTCGTCCCGGACCCTCGTCTTGAAGCCTCTCCCGCATCCGCATATCGTCGTCGTTAACCGTAAGCTCAATAAACATCCGGATCGATGAGGCGATCGGTTCATCGCCAGAACCAGACTGGGAGACACATCATGAAGCAAGGCATCCAACAGCGGATGGTCGCGGCCTGCTCCATGCTGACCATGCCGCTGACGGTAGCGGCGCAGGAATGGCGGCCCGACTCACCGATCACCATCGTCGTTTCCTGGGGAGCCGGTGGCGCGACCGATCCGGTGTCGCGCGTGACTGCCGGCGTTCTGGAAGAGGCCCTGGGTCAGAAGGTGGTGGTGAATACCCCGGGCGCCTCGGGTTCGATCGGCAAGAAGCAGGTCATGGATGGCCGGCATGATGGTTATACCTGAGCGGCAGGAGCACCCAGGCAGTTGGGCACCTGCAAGGTGCTGGGCATGTGGGATACCTGGGTTGATGACTGGATTCTCTACACGACCGTGACCACGGTGCCGCTGGTCAGCGTCAATCCCGATTCACCCGACAAGACCATGACCGATTGACTCGAGGCCATGAAGAGGAGCGATATCGCCGTGGCCACCGCAGGTGCGGGTTTGTCGGGCCATGAGGCCATCGATCGCTCAGCCCCATCTGCGCACCATGATTGACTGCTCGGCCGCTGGCACCACCGAAGCGGATACTGTCGCCGATCTGATCCGCCGCTGGATGCCTTCCGGAATGGCGGCTCTTATCCAGGTGAATGATCCCAATCGCAAGGGACCCGGGCAGGGCGACATGGTTTTTGCCCCGATCATCGATGCCTTGCTCGAGGTCGGCTACGAGGGTGATATCGCCGTCGAGCCGTTCATCTACGAGGCCGATGGACCAACCTGTGCAGCCCGGGCTGCCGGCTACCTGCGGGGATTGCTCGAGGCGGGCGCGGCCAGGATGGCGCGCTGACGACTTGAGGGGCTCAGGCCATGTCAAGCAGCTTGTAGATTCGGCGGGTGTAGATCCCGAATCGATCCTGGGTCTTGACATCCAGCGTGCGCGGTTCGGGCAGTTCGATGGCGAAGTTATCGGCCATGCGGGCGGGGCCGGCTGTCAGGACGATGACTCTGGTGCCCAGGAATACCGCTTCTGAAATGCCATGGGTCACGAACAGGATGGTCTTGCCCGATTCCTTCCAGATTCGCAGCAGCTCGAGATTCATCTTTTCGCGGGTCAGCGCATCGAGCGCGCCGAAGGGTTCGTCCATCAGGATGAGTTTGGGGTCATGAATCAGCGCGCGTGCGATGGCGGCGCGCTGTTGCATGCCGCCCGACAACTCATAGGGATACCGGTCTTCATTGCCCGCCAGTCCGACCAGTGCGAGCAGGTCCCGTGCCCGATCGCGGGCAGCCGCCATCGGCAGACCCAGCAATTCGGCGGGTAGCAGCACATTGTCCAGGATGCGTCGCCACTTCAGCAGCAATGGCTGCTGGAAGACCATGCCAATGTCGCGACCCGGATCGAAGGGGTGGCTGGCCGATCCGATCCGGACCTCGCCCTCGTCGTGGGGATGCAGACCGGCCAACACCTTGAGCAAGGTCGATTTACCGCAACCCGAGGGGCCCACCAGCGACACGAGTTCGCCCGGCATGACGTCGAAGGTGGCATCGGAGATTGCCAGGTGTTGCACGCCGCCGGTGCGGTAGGTCTTGCGTACGCCGTGCAGGTGAATGAACGGATCGGTCATCAGGACAGCCGGGCATCGCGCGGCACGAACCAGTATTCGAGCAGCAGCACCAGGCCATAAAGAGCCACGCCGATCAGCGTGATCAGCAGCACCGCCATGAACATGGCGGGCGTGTCCAGCGTGACCTGGACTTGCAGCATCAGATAACCCAGGCCACTGTCGGAGGCGAGAAATTCGCCCACGATGGCGCCCGCCGTGGCCAGGATCGCCGCCACCTTCATCCCTGAAAAAATATAGGGCAATGATCCGGGAAGCTGGATCTTGGTGAAGATCTGCCAGCGGGTGCCCTTGAGCGAGCGCACCAGGTCGAGCAGATCGGGTTCGATCTCGCGCAGGCCGCGTGCGCTGGTCAGCAGGATCGGAAATACCGCGATCGCAAACGCCATCAGGGTGTTGGGCCACACGCCATAACTCATCCAGACGATGAACAGCGGACCGAGCGCAACCTTGGGAATCATGTTCAAGGTGACCAGCAGGGGTAGGAAGAGGGCTTCCAGTGTCCTGGACCAGGTGAACAACAGGGCCAGTGAGACCCCGACCAGCAGCGCCAGCGCATAACCGCCAAAGATTTCGGTGGCCGTGACCATGGTGTTGCCCCACCAGTCGTAGTCGCTCACGCCCAGCGAGGCGATGGTGGCCGCCGGCGAAGGCATGACAAATTGCGGCACATCGCCCAGGCGCACGAACAGATACCAGGCGAGCACCAGCAGGGCGTGCGCGAGCACCGCCAGTGAGTAGCGAGCGAACCGACTGTGCATCAGGCCATCCAGCGCTCGAGATTGGCCGCCACGAAGGCATCGTCGGTGAGCTCCGGATGCTCGCTGGTCACCCGCGTGATCAGTTCGGCCTGACCCGGTGATAGCGCTTCGTCCGGATCGAGGCACCAGTTGCCCATGAGCAAGCCCTGGCGACGCAATACCTCATGGCAGCCGGGAATGACGCCGGCGAAATCGTGGGCCACATCGAATACCGCCGCGTTGCAGTCGGTCACGCGAGAGTCCAGGCTCAGCAAGTCGGCGTCGATGTGGTCCCGATCGACGGCTTGCTGGATGCGGGCCAGAAGCCGGACGGCGGCCTGGGTCCAGACGCTCCAGTGGCCCAGCAGACCACCCCGGAATCGGATCTCGACAAGCTCGCCGCCACGCATCACACGATACGGCGTGAGCAGATCCAGCACGATGTGGTCGTCGTTGCCGGTGTAGAGCGTGATCCGGTTTTCGGCGCCGGCGGCGACCACGCCGCGAACGGCGGCCAGGGTTCGATAGCGATTGAATGGCGCCAGCTTGATGGCCACCACATTGTCAATGCCAGCGAACCGGGTCCAGAAAGACTCAGGCAGGTCGATGCCGCCGACCGCAGTCTGCAGATAAAAACCGATCAGGGGAATGCGCCTTGCGATGGCGGAGCAATGTTCGATGAGTTCATCGATCGAGGCGCCCCGCATGGCGCCAAGCGCCAGCATGCCGGCGTGATAACCATGGGCTGATGCGATGTCGGCCTCGGTTAGGGCGGCATCGGTTCGCCCGGCCAGGCCGGCGATCATGAGGGTGGGCGAATCGGTCCAGGTGCGGGCGGTGTCGGCCGCGTTGGCGAGCACCGTTTCGTAGAGACCGTGCTCGCGAATGGCGAACTGCGTGCCATGCACACCAACCGCCAGACCTGCGGCACCGGCATCCAGGTAGTAGCGGGTGAGCGCCCGCTGGCGGCGCGCATCGAACCGGCGACTGGCATCCAGGGCGAGCGGATGGGCGGGAATGACCCCGCCCTGACGCAGGCGCCGCAAGACCGGTTCAGGCAGATCGGACCAGTGTGCTGACATGATTCCGTTCGTGTTGGGATCCAACCGCCGGCCCGCCATTGGCTGGTCTATACTGGCGTAGTTAACCGGCTGGTTACCATATCATGTCGCCAAGCCGGGGGTCAATCGACGGAGGATGACACGATGATTCGTAACTGCTTGCTGGGGCTTTCCATGGTGGGCGCCGCGCTTGTCGCACCGGCCGCCCATGCGCAAACCAAGATTGATTTCATCCTGAACTGGGTGCCCGGCGGGGATCATGCCCCTTACTTTCATGCGCGCAAGCAGGGTTGGTACAAGGCAGCCGGTATCGACCTGAACCTGGAGCCCGGCAAGGGCTCGGCGGTGGCTACGCAGAAGGTGGGGGCGGGGGCCAACCCGATCGGTCTGGCCGATCTGGGTGGGGCGCTGGTTGCCAATGGCAAGGGTACCGATCTGGTGGCCGTCTACAACGTCTACGCCAATTCGCCCCAGGGCATGTACTGGAAAAAGAGCTCGGGCATCAAATCGATCAAGGACTTTTCCGGACGCAAGATCGGCAATCCGCCCGGTGATGGCGCGCGCACCATGTGGCCGGCGCTGGCCAAGGCAACCGGCATCGATCCGAAGTCCGTGACCTGGGTGAACGTGGCGGCCAATGCCAAACTGTCGGCGCTCAAATCCGACTCCATCGATATCACCACCTCGTTCTACAACATTCACCATATCTTCCAGGCGCAACTGGGCGATGACATGGGGTTTCTCGCCTGGAAAGACGCCGGGGTGAATCCCTACGGCAATTCGATCATCGTGAATCGCAAGTTTCTCGAAGCCAATCGCGATGTCGTGGCCGGCTTCGTCAAGGTAACCCAACGGGCGTTTGCGGCCTGCGTGGCCGATCCCAAGCCCTGTGTGCAGGCATTGATCGATGAAAACGGCGCACTCAAACTCGACAATGAACTGCAGAACTGGGCCTTGGTCGAAGAACTCATGAGCGACCGTTACTCGCGCGAGGTTGCCTTGGGTTACCTGGATGATGCACGGATGAAGAGCGACTATGACCTGGTCGCCGAGTACATTGGTCTGGACAAACCCTTCGATATCAACACGGCCTACACGAACGAGTTTCTGGACAAGTCGATCCGAATGACCAAATAGCGCAAGCGGGCCCGGTGACACGCTGTTGCCGGGTCTGGATCGGGGCATGCATTCTTCGATGCAGTCGAAGAAATCTTCCGTTTTCGCCTGTCGAATCGCGACTGCCATCCCATTACCATCCATGACTCCAATATTCAGTTGATCGGCAGGTGCGGCACGCGATGTCGCCGGTCCAACCGATCAATGCCTATCCAGGAGTCATTCGATGAAGACGTTCACTGCTGCTGCACTGTCCCTGCTTCTTGCCGCCGGCGTTACCTTGCCGGCTGTGGCTGCCGATGCTTCTGAAACCGCCACCCGCGACTGGGCGGCCATCGACACCAACAAAGATGGGTCTATTTCCCCAGAAGAAATGGAGGTTTTTCTCAAGAGCGTCTGGGAGAAAAAAGGCTGAGAAGGGTCGGGTGGGTGATCAACCCAGTTCCGGCCCGGCGATGACGAAGGCGCTGGCAATCCGCTCGCCTTGATTGTGATCATTGTCGCCCAACGGGTCGCCGATGGCTGGCGGCCCGGTGTGCGACCCGGCGCCGCCGGGTCGCATCATCCGCAGAAATGATCGTTGTGGCTTGAAGCCAAGTGCTTGCAGCTGTCTGGCCAGCAGGCCGAAGCATTCCGGCAGATCGACATACACGGTATCGAAGCGCGTCTGCATCGCAGTCTGTTCATGGGCAGCTCGGAGCAGCATCTGCGCCGTACGGGCGTCGCGCGCAACGACGGGGCCGATCTGCAATGCATGAGTCCCATCCCGGCCCAGTGCAAAGCCGGTGAGTCCTTCGCCATTGCGGTGGCACATGGCCAGCCACGGTGTGCGCTCGCGCAAGGCGGTCAGCATGGCGAGACGATCGGCGCCGAAACTGTGGCTGTCCAGAGCGGCGACTGCACCGAGATCGTCCTGCCCCATCATCGTGATCCCGTCGGCAGGTGCCGCAAGGCCCGGATCAACCGGCGTGATCGGTTGCGTCCTCGCTGGCGTCGCGGCGGGTCCGCTCCAGCGACTGAAGCGACCGAAACCGGCAAAGCCCAGTCTTTCATAAACCGGCTGACCCGCCTGGGTCGCATCCAGCCATGCGCTCAGTCCACGATTCTCCAGCGCCTGCATCGCCTGCTGCATCAATCGACTCGCAAGGCCGCGACGACGATGCGCGGGCAACACCAGCACCATGCTGATCCAGGCCTGCGATGACGGGTAAGGCAGCACCATTGCGCTGGCCACGATCATCGTCGACCCTGCAACGGTGTCGCGTATGCCCCAGCCATGGCCCATGGCCAGCATCATCGACCAGTCGGCAGGTGTCTGGTTCCAGCCGGCCGATTGCGACAAACGGGACAGGTCTCCCAGCATCGACTCATCGAGATCGATGATCGACAGCTCAGTACTTTCCATCGCGAGTGGAAAAGTGTGTGGGTTTGCCCAGCCCGGGTTGTCCGCGACGGATCCAGTCGGCCTGCCAATCGATCAGCGTGTTGATGCCGATGCGCGGCTGGCCGAACAGGCGTTGGGCCAGGGTGGTGTCGACCAGCCAGGCTGTGGCAGCTTCGCTGCCCTGAAGGATTGGCTGGCGATCCAGGCGCCTGCCGAACTCTCTGGCCAGCCAGCGAATCGAGGTATGGGTGGCGCCGGTGATGTTGATCGGCAGGGCGGGGGTGGCGCAATGACCCAGCAGGCGCAGCGCCTGCTCGTTCGCATCACCCTGCCAGATCACATCGGCGTATCCCATGGTCAAGTCGATGGGCGAGCCCTCGAACACGGCGCGGGCCACGTCATGCAACACCCCATAGCGCATGTCGATGGCATAGGACAGGCGCATCAGTGCGGTAGGCGTGTGCCAGCGTCGCGAACCATGATCGAACATGCGCTCGCGGCCGACACAGGATGTTGCATAGTCGCCGGGTGGTGGTGTCGTTGCCTGCGATTCCGGGGATCCGGGGCCGTTCACGTCGGCGAAGGGATACACGCAGGCGGTGGAGAACACCACGATGCGTGCGCCCTGGTAGCGCTCGGCAATCATCAGGGGCACGGCCACGTTCATCGCCCAGGTGAACGAGGGGTCGCCATCGGCGCCGAACTTGTGACCGGCCATAAACACGACATTTCGAAACCCTTCCTCTGGACCCGGCAAGGCCTGTACCGCACGGCGCTCGAGAAGGTCGCAAGTGAGGCATTCGACACCATGCCGCTCGAGCCCGGTCCTGACGGTGGGATCGGAAAAGCGCGCCACGCCCAGCACCCGTTTGTGGGGCGCTGCGCGCTTGGCGAGCCTGGCCAGCGTCGGCCCCATCTTGCCAGCCACGCCGAGCACGATGATGTCGCCGTCCAGCGCAGCCAGATCGTCGATCAAGGATTGTGAGGGCTGTGTCATGAAGTCTTCGAGCGCGCTGATGTCGGCGAAGCGTTCGGGCAGGTCTGGGGCAGGCGTCATGGTGGTTCCGGTAGGGTTCAACGGCCTTCGAACAGGTCGCGACCCTTCGCAAGGGCGAGGATCTTGGCGTCGGCGATCGGGCGCTTGAGCATCCAGAAGCCGCAGTCCGGATGAACATAATGCACCCGGCCCGCGCCCAGGGTCTGCTCGGCGTGCTCGATGCGCCGTGCGATCTGCTCAGGCGTTTCGATCTGATTGATCTTGATGTCGATCACCCCCAGACCCAGACCCAGGTCGCTGCGCAAGTCCCTGAGCGCAGCGACCTCATCCAAGGGCCGATGCGCGGCCTCGAGCACGACATGGTCGGCATGCAGCGCATCGAGATACGGCAGCAGATGGTCCCAACGGCCCGATTGCACCGTCTGGCCCGCGTAATTGCCAAAGCACAGATGAACCGCCGGTGTACCGCGGACCGCGCCGAGCACCTTGTTGATCGCGGCAGCCGCCCAACGCCATTCGCCGGGCGAGCCCGGCAGATTCGCCTCGTCAACCTGCACGACTTCGGCCTCGACATGCCGCACCTGCTCGGCCAGTACGTCGGCCATGGCATGGGTGAGTGCCTCGATATCGCCGTAGTGCCGGTCGATCAGGGTCTTGGCCAGCATGTGCGGGCCGGTCAGTGTGAACTTGAACGGCTTTTGCGCCATCGCGCGCGAGCGAGCGCAGGCCAGCGGCAGATCGAGGCTGCCACTGCCGAGCGGCCCGGTGACGATACCGGGCGGACGGGTACGAAACCTCATGCCCGACGCCGAGCGATACGCCATCAGGTCTTCGAATGAAAAGCGGTCGACAATGCCATCCATGGGCCTGACGAAATACTCGATCATGCCGTTGGTCTGGGGATGATTCACGTCGAATCGTGACAACTCACCATCGCAGACCAGATCGATGCCGGCGGTTTCCTGAATGCCGATGACGGCGCGCACCGCATCGGACAATGCCTGTTCCGAGGGGGCGGCATTGAGCCAGTCAGGCACGGGATAGGATCCGACAACCGTGGTCTTGATTCGCCTCATGCCATGTCTCCCGCGCATCCTTGCGATGCAGTCGCAACCGGTAACCAGATGGTGAATATCAATTCATGGTACTGACCGGGAAGAGCGCGCGCAAGTCGGTCAGGGCCTGTCAAACAGCCATGCCGTGAACCAGCAAGACGGCCCGGCGTCTACCGAACCCGCTGGTGCTTGAGTGGTGATTAACTAATTGGTTACACTGCTCACCTGGCGATCCGGCCAACCGGCCTCGGGCTGGCGTGACCTTGCACGCTGGCGCCCCACCGGCTACCTCGAGGAAACGATCATGGCAATTCACAGGCTCGGACTGATCATGCACGGTGTCACCGGTCGCATGGGCATGAACCAGCATCTGATCCGCTCGATCATGGCCATCCGCGAGCAGGGCGGGGTCGTGCTGAGCAATGGCGACCGCCTGATGCCCGATCCGATCCTCGTGGGCCGCGATGCCGGTCGTATCGCCGCCCTGGCCCAGGCGCATGGCAATCTGCGGCACACCACCGATCTGGCCGGTGCGCTGGCCAATCGGGATGACACGGTGTTCTTCGATGCGGCAACCACCCAGATGCGCCCGGGCATCGTCAAGCAGGCGATCGCCGCAGGCAAGCATGTGTACTGCGAAAAACCGTCGGCCACCAATGTTGCCGAAGCGCTTGAGCTGTATCAGGCCGCGCGCAAGGCCGGTATTCGCCATGGCGTGGTGCAGGACAAACTCTGGCTGCCTGGCCTGCTCAAGCTGCAGCGCCTGATCGACTCGGGTTTCTTCGGCCGGATTCTCTCGGTGCGGGGCGAGTTCGGATACTGGGTGTTCGAGGGCGACTGGTTGCCTGCGCAGCGTCCGTCCTGGAACTACCGCAAGGAGGACGGCGGCGGCGTGATTCTCGACATGCTCTGCCACTGGCGATATGTCCTGGACAATCTGTTCGGCAATGTGCGCGCGGTCTCGTGCCTGGGCGCAACCCACATCCCGCGGCGCTGGGATGAGCGCGGCCAGGTCTACGAGGCCACCGCGGACGATGCGGCTTACGCCACCTTCCAGCTCGATTCGGGTGTGGTCGCGCATTTCAACAGCGCCTGGACGGTGCGGCCGCGGCGCGATGATCTGCTCACCCTGCAGGTCGATGGCACGCATGGCTCGGCCGTGGCGGGCCTGCGCCGTTGCGTGTCTCAGGCCAGGGTCAATACACCCAAACCGGTCTGGAATCCCGATATTGCGCAACCCATCGATTTTTTCGCCAATTGGGAGGAAGTGCCCGACAACATGGTGTTCGACAATGCGTTCAAGGCGCAGTGGGAATTGTTCCTGCGCCATGTGGTCGAGGGCGGCGAGTTTCGCTGGGATCTGCACGAAGGGGTCAAGGGTGTGCAACTGGCCGAGGCGGGACTTCGTTCCTGGCATGAGCGTCGCTGGATCGATCTTGAATCCATCGCCCGATAATTCGCGGAGAAACCGATCATGCCCAGTCTGTTGTTACCCAATGCGCAAGGACAGTTGCGCCGCCATGTCTGTGCCGAGCCCTTGTCGCTGCCCGCGCGGTCGGACGTCATCTGGAACCGCGTTGCCTATGCGGCCACGCATGTCGTCGCCGATCCGCTCAGCCCTGTTGATCCGTGGCTCGCGCCGGCCATCGACTGGGATCGCACCATGGCGTATCGCGAACACCTGTGGCGACTGGGCTTCGGCGTGGCCGAGGCCATGGATACCGCCCAGCGCGGTATGGGCCTGGACTGGTCGAATTCGCTGGAGCTGATCGGTCGCACGGTCCGGGCGGCCAGGGCGTTCGGCTGCGGTGCCGATGGCGAGCCGGTTCGCGTGGCCAGCGGTGCGGGTACCGATCATCTGATACCCGGACCCGACACCAGGCTGCAGGACGTGATCGATGCCTATGATCTGCAGATGGCTGCCGTGGAGAAGCTGGGTGGGCGCATCATCCTGATGGCCAGCCGGGCGCTAGCCGCCTGTGCGCGTTCGCCCGATGATTACGGCATGGTCTACGATCATTGTCTGAAGCAGGTCCGGGAGCCAGTCATCATTCACTGGTTGGGCGACATGTTCGATCCGGCGCTCACCGGTTATTGGGGCCATCATGACCTCGATCGGGCCACCGACGTAGCCGTCGAGGTGCTCAATCGAAATGTTGCCCGGATCGATGGCGTGAAGGTGTCGCTGCTCGACAAGGAGCGCGAGATTGCCCTGCGTGCTCGCCTGGCGCCAGGTATCCGGATGTATACCGGCGATGATTTCAACTTCGCCGAACTGATCGCCGGGGATGCGCAAGGCGCGACCCATGAGCCAGGTGCCTATTCGGACGCCTTGCTCGGCATTTTTGATGCCATTGCACCTGTGGCCTCGGCGGCGCTCGGCGCATTGTCCCGAGGCGACGCCATGCGCTTTCATCAATTGCTCGGGCCCACCGTACCGTTTTCCCGGCACATGTTTCGTGCGCCCACGCGTTTCTACAAGACCGGCGTGGTGTTCACGGCGTGGCTCAACGGCCATCAGGATCATTTCGTCATGGTCAATGGTCAGCAATCTACCCGTAACATCCTGCACCTGGCCGAATTGTTCCGGCTGGCCGATGCCGCGGGCGTGCTCAACGATCCACAACGGGCCAGTTCACGCATGGCGCAATGGTTGGCCGTACACGGCATCGATGCCCAACTGGATGAACGGGGTGCGGGCGTGGCACGCGCCTCACTGGCTGCCTGATGGCTGCGCTCACACCACCCGATCCCGCCCGGCTGTCGCTTAACACCGCAACCGTGCGCGAGCAATGGAATCTGGCCCAGATGATCGAGGGTTGTGCCCGCCACGGCATCGGCCGCATCTCGCCCTGGCGCGACAAGGTCGATGAAATCGGCGCGCCCGAGGCTGCCCGGTTGATCCGCGCCCATGGCCTTCAGGTTTCCGGACTGTGCCGTGGTGGCATGTTCACCGCCATCGACGAGCCTGGCCGCAAGGCGGCGATCGATGACAACCGCAAGGCGGTCGATGACGCGGCCACGCTCGGAGCGGCCTGCCTGGTGCTGGTGGTGGGCGGTCTGCCACCCGGCTCACGCGATCTGCCCGGTGCGCGCCAGATGGTGCTCGATGGCATCGCCGCCACGCTCGACCATGCGCGCAAGGCGAATGTGGCGTTGGCCATCGAACCACTGCATCCGATGTACTGTGCCGATCGTTGCTGTGTGAATACGCTCGATCAGGCACTCGACCTGTGCGATACGCTGGGCGAGGGTGTCGGTGTGGTCGCCGATGCCTATCACATCTGGTGGGACCCCGGTCATGCAAAGGCACTGGCGCGCGCCGGCCGGCGATTGCTCGCCTATCACATCTGCGACTGGTTGGTGCCGACGACCGACATGCTGCTCGATCGCGGCATGATGGGAGATGGCATCATCGACCTGAAAGCCCTGCGAGCTCAGGTCGAGGCGTGCGGATACACGGGCGCGCATGAGGTGGAAATTCTGTCCCGCCACTGGTGGGCGCAGGATCCGGATACTGTGCTGGCGACCGTCGTGGAGCGACATCGCGACTGCACTTGAACGCGTGGGTCGCATGCAGAGGGCATCGGTCCGGGCGGTGACCCACGCCGACCGGCCGTACCTGGGCGCCCTGCTGATGGTCGCCTTCTGCCTGATCGTGCCCCTGGCCGATGCGATCGCGAAGATGCTGGGCCCGACAGTGACACTGTTGACGCTGCTGATGGCGCGATTCGCCCTGCAGTGGATGATCCTGCTGCCTCTGGCCAGGCTTGGCGGCAAGGTCTTGCGGGTGCCGCGCGAGTTGCTGGGCCTGATCGTGCTGCGAACGCTGCTGCACATGGCCGGGACGGGCTTGATGTTCATCTCGCTGCGATTTCTACCGCTGGCTGAAACCATTGCCATCGCCTTCGTGATGCCCTTGCTGTTGCTGCTGCTCGGTCACTGGGTGCTGGGCGAGCAGGTGGGCAGACGGCGGATGCTGGCCTGTGTGGTCGGCTTTCTGGGCACCTTGCTGGTCGTGCAACCGAGTTTCGCCAACGTGGGCGCACCCGCCATGCTGCCCTTGCTGGTGGCACTCACCTTCGCCGGGTTCATTCTCGCCACCCGCCCGATCGCGCAACGCGTCGATCCGATCACCCTGCAGGCGGTTAGTGGTCTGATCGGCTCCGCACTGTTGCTACCGGTATGGCTGTTGGGAGCTGCGATGGACTGGCCGGACTTCGAACTCGTGCAACCCAATGGCGAAGAGATGCTGCTGCTGGTTGCGATCGGCCTGCTCGGTACGGGTGGCCACCTGTTGATGACCTGGTCGCTGCGCTTTGCGCCCTCGGCCAGCCTGGCACCTATCCAGTATCTGGAGATTCCGGTGGCAGCAGCGGTCGGCTGGCTCATCTTCGGCGATATTCCGGACCGGCTTGCCGTGCTGGGTATCGTCATTACGATTGCGGCCGGCCTGTTTGTGCTCATGGCCGAACGTCGTGATGAACGTACCCGGCTGCGCGATGCTGCCCAGCCGGGTGATCAGCGATAGGCGAGCAAGGCTTCGTCGATGATGCGCTCCAGATCCAGCGGCGTGGCGCAGAATTGCAGGTCGGTGCACCAGGGCCGATAGCGCGGAATATCGCTGTCGCCGCTACCCCAGCGTCCAGGCGGCTCGGGGCACAGCCAGACCACGCGCTTGGCACGTTGCGCGAAGCCGGCGAACAGGTCCAGACGCGGATCCGCATGATTGCCGCGCCCGTCGCCCAGCACGATCAACGTGGTACGCCGGTCGATGCAGCGGTCGAATTCCCTGTGCATGGTTTCCCATGCCCGGCCATAGTCGGTGGCACCACTGCCGGCCAGGCGGATGATCCCGGCCATCGCATCGTCGAATGTGTCCGAAGCGAGCAGTGGTCCGGCATCATGCAGATTGCTGCTGAACGCAAACGTGCGCAAGTCTTCGACCACCTCATGCAGGGCATGCAGAAACAACAGCAGGAACCGGACATGGGCGGCGACCGATCCGGACACGTCGCACACGGCAACAATCCGTGGACGGTCACGCTGCCGATGGCGCCAGACCAGCGTGAAGGGCAGGTGATCATGGCCGGCATTGGCGCGCAGGGTTCGCCGCATGTCAAGGCTGCCGCGCTCGCGATGTCGCTGCCGGCGCAGGTGACGCTGTGCCAGGCGGCGCGCCATCCGCGCCACTGCGACTTTCATGCGCACCATGTCGCTGGCGGCGAGCCGGCCGATCGGCCGCTCGAGCACCACGTCCGTCATGAAGGCATCGGTGGCCGGGCGGCCGAACAACTCGAAGCGTTGGCTCACCCAGGCGCGCGCTGCTTGTTGCAGGCGGCCACGCGCCTGTTGCAGTGGTTCAAGCGCGGGGTTCATGCCCGACGGATCGTCTGCCAGCAGTTGAGCGATGCGCGCCTGCAGGGCGGCGATGCCCATGGCCTGCAACACCCGGTTGGTCAGATAGGGGATCTGCGAGCTGAAGCGGATCTGATCGACCTGCTCGGCCTGGGCGGCTCGGGCGATGGCGGCTTGCAAGAGGTCGGATGGCCCGGCGGGATTCGCTGACGATGCCGCCAGGGCGAGCAGTGAGTCGACAGCGTCGGCGCTCGTGGGCATGGCCGGCTCGATGGCCGGTGCGCTCGCTGGCGCGCTTGCTGGCACGGGCGATGCCGGGGCGAAGTACAACTCGAACAAGGCGTCGTGAAGCCGTTTTTCATCGATCGATTTGGCCAGAGCCGCGCCCAGCGCTGCCTTCAGCGCGTCGCGATCTGACCAGCCGAGCACGCCCACGGCGCGCACGGCATCAATGGTTTCAGCGGTGGAGGTGGCGGCTCCGGCCGCACGCAGCGCCCGAACGTAGCCGGTCAGGGCCTGCTCGGGAACCGGCGGCGACATCAGCGGGCGGATGCCGACTGCAGCAGAGCGCTCAGGCGGGGCTGGACTTCACGGATATCGCTCTGGCGCTTGAGCAGCACGTTGAGCGTATCGCGCACCAGGTCTTCGTCCAGCGAGCTTGCGTGCAGCAGGATCAGCGTGCGCGCCCAATCGACCGACTCGGCCATCGAGGGCGGCTTTCGCACATTCTCGGCGCGCAAGGCCTGAACAAAAGCCACGAGCTGAGTCAGCAAGGTCTCGGAGATACCGGGCACACGCGCCTGCAGGACCCGCTGTTCGAGCGCCGCGTCGGGAAAATCGATATGCAGGTGCAGACAACGACGCTTGAGCGCATCACCCAGTTCGCGGGTATCGTTGGAGGTGAGGATCACCAACGGCGGCACCTGGGCGCGAATCGTGCCGATCTCGGGTACCGTGACCTGGTAGTCGGCCAATACCTCCAGCAGCAAGGCCTCGAAGGCCTCCTCGGCCTTGTCGACCTCGTCGATGAGCAGGACGCTGCCGCCCGACTGCTCCATGGCCTGCAGCAGTGGTCTCGGCTGCAGGAAGTCGCGCGAGAAAAATATGTCCTGGAAATCCGCCAGTTTGTCGAAGGCGCCGGCCAGGCTGTCGGTGTCGGCGATCAGTGCGCCGATGCGTTCCTTGAGGATCTGCGTGTAGAGCAGTTGTTTGCCGTATTTCCATTCATACAGCGCCTTGCCATCATCCAGACCTTCATAACACTGCAGGCGCAGCAGATTGAAGCCGAGCGCACGCGCAGCGCTCACCGCTAGTTCGGTCTTGCCGACACCTGCAGGGCCTTCGACCAGAACGGGCTTGCGCAGTTGCCGGGCCAGATAGAGCGCGGTCGCGATCGGCCGGGTGGCGATATAGCCCACCGATTCCAGGCGGGCGGCGAGTTGCTGAATTTCCTGCGGGCCGTTGCCGGCCGTGTTGTCGTGTGCCGCGTCGGAGTCGATAGTGGGCTGACTCACGATCAATGGCCGGCGTCGGTCGCCGCATAACGCGCCAGATGATGGTCGGCATCGCCGAATCGCTGGGCGAGCATGGTCAGGCGGCGGAAGGTGTGGGAGATCTTGAGCTCTTCGGTCATGCCCATGCCGCCGTGCAACTGCACCGCCTCCTGGCTGATCTGGCGCGCGGCATCGGCAATCTTGACCTTGGCGCCCGACACCGCGCGGCTGCGTTCTCGCGCATCGATGTCGCCATCCACCCGCGCCGCGGCGAGAATGGCCATCGAGTAGGCCTGCTCGAAGGTGATCTGCATCTCGACCATGCGATGCTGCAAAACCTGGAAGGAGGCGATCGGCACGCCGAACTGCTTGCGCGTCTTGGTGTAGTCGAGCGTGGCGGCACAGGCATCGCGCATCGCACCCACGGCATCCGCACAGGCCAGTGCCGTGGCGAAATCGATGGCCGCCTCGATGGCGGGCAGCGCAGCGCCGTCTGCGCCCAGCAGGGCATCGGGGCTCACACTGACGTTGTCGAACGCGAGGTCGGCGCAGCGTTGCCCGTCGGCCGTGCGACTGGCGCTTGACTTCACGCCGGCAGTGGCGGCGTTCACCACGAATACGCTCGGGCCCGCTGCCGTCCGTGCCGACACAAGCAATGTGTGCGCCTGCGGCGCGCCGATCACCACCAGCTTGCGTCCATGGATCGTCCAGCCTGCCGGCGTCTGGCGTGCCGTGACCGTGGCCGGCTCGGCCGAGTAACGGCGGCCTGGCTCCAGATACGCAAACGCGACCCGGCGCGACCCGTCGGCCAGCCCGGGCAACAGTTGCGCGCGCTGGGCCTGACTGGCCAGGCGCGCGAGCAACCGCGTGCCAAAGGCGATGTTGTCGAGCAGTGGCTCGACGACCAGGGCTTCGCCGCAGGCCTCGATCGTGGCCATCAGATCGAGCGCGCCGCCGCCGAATCCGCCATCGGATTCGGGTAGCGCGAAAGCCAGCACGCCCATTTCGGCGAAGGTCTGCCAGACCTCTTCGGAGCAACCCGATGCGCCATGCACGATGGCCTTGCGTTGCTCGAATCCGTAGTGATCGCCCAGGTAACGGCGCACCGAATCGGCCAGTTGGCGTTGTTCGTCGCCGAGTTCGAAGTTCATGATTCTCTCCGCGAATGCCGGTTCACAGACCCAGCGTGGTCTTGGCGATGATGTTGCGCTGAATCTCGTTGGACCCGGCGTAGATGCTTGCCTTGCGGTAGTTGAAGTAGCGCGGCGCCAGGCGTGAGGCAAGCGGATGGACTGAGCCCTCGTCCAGTTCCTGCACGGGCTGGGCCTGCGGCCCCACGGCCTGCATCATGAGTTCGGTGATGGCTTGTTGCACTTCCGTACCGCGAATCTTGAGCATGGAGGCATCGGCACCGGGCGGCTGGCCGGTTCGGCGCATGCGGTCCAGAAAGCGCATCGAGGTGAGTTCCAGTGCATCGAGTTCGATCTCCACGCGCGAGAGCCGGTCGCGAAAACGCGGATCGTGAATCAGCGGCCGGTCGTCCTTGGTCTCCCGGGCGGCCAGAGCCTTGAGCGCAGCGAGTTCCCGGCGCGAGGCGCCCACGTTGCCCGATCCCATGCGCTCGTGCCCGAGCAGGTATTTGGCCACTGTCCAGCCCTGGTTTTCCTCGTGAACCAGATTGGCCACCGGCACCTCGACTTCATCGAAGAACACCTCGTTCACTTCATGCCCGCCATCCATCAGGATCAGCGGCCGTACGGTGATACCTTTGGTGGCCATGTCGATGAGCAGAAAACTGATGCCTTCCTGGCGGCGCGATACCTGCGCATCGGTGCGCACCAGGCAGAAGATCCAGTCACCCCAGTGACCCAGGGTGGTCCAGATCTTCTGGCCGGTGACCCGGTAGATGTCGCCCTCGCGCACGGCGCGCATCTTGAGTGCGGCCAGATCCGAGCCGGCCCCCGGCTCGGAGTAGCCCTGCACCCAGAAATCGTCGCCCTCGCGGATGCGGGGCAGAAAGCGCTGCTGTTGAGTCTGGGATCCAAAGCGCAGCAGCACGGAGGCGCACATGCTCGGGCCGAAGGGTGGCAGATTCGGGGCGCCGGATAGACCAAACTGCTCCTCGAACAGATAGCGCTGGGTCAGATTCCAGCCGGTACCGCCCCATTCCTTGGGCCAATGCGGCACCGACCAGCCCTGGGCGGCCAGAATCCGATGCCAGCGCATGATGTCGTCCTTGCTCAGGCCGCGGTAGTTGACCACCTTGTCGCGGATGTCGGCGGGCAGATGGCTTTCGAGCCAGTTGCGTACCTCGTCGCGAAACGCGAGTTCATCGGCGGAGTAGTTCAGATCCATGCGAATTCCTGGTGATTGGCAGGTGTCGGCGGGCACGCGCCCGTTGGCCTCAGGACCGGAATACCACCGGCATGCTCGAGTCTTCCTCGCCGCCTTCGTGCAGACGCAACTCATTGCGACCCACCACCAGGTGGTGAACCTCATCGGGCCCGTCGGCCAGGCGCAGCGTTCGCTGCTGGGCATACATGCGTGCCAGCGGCGTTTTTTGCGACACGCCCAGGGCGCCGTGCATCTGGATGGCCTGGTCGATGATCACGCAGACCCGCTCGGGCACCAGGGCTTTGACCATGTGTACCCAGATCCGCGCTTCGCGATTGCCCAGCACATCCATGGCCTTGGCGGCCTTGAGCACCATGAGACGCATCGATTCGATTTCGATGCGTGCTCGCGAGATGATCTCGACATTGCCGCCCAGCCAGGCCAGTTGCTTGCCGAATGCCGTGCGGGACAGGCCGCGGTCGACCATCATGTCCAGCGCCTTCTCCGCCGCGCCGATCGATCGCATGCAATGGTGAATGCGTCCGGGTCCGAGTCGTAACTGCGAGATCTCGAAGCCTCGTCCTTCGCCCAGCAATATGCTGTCCTTGGGGACGCGCACATTGTTGAAGGTGATGTGCATGTGGCCGTGAGGCGCATGATCCTCGCCGAACACATGCATGGCGCCCTCGATCGTCACGCCCGGGGTGTCCTTGGGCACCAGAATCATCGATTGTTGCTTGTGCGGGGCTGCATCGGGGCTAGTGCGCACCATGGTGATCAGGATCTTGCAGCGCGGGCTCCCGGCACCCGAGATGTAGTGCTTTTCGCCATTGATCACCCATTCGTCACCCTCGAGCACCGCCGAGGTGGCGACGTTCTTCGCATCCGAGGAGGCGTGATGCACTTCGGTCATCGCATATGCCGACCGGATACGCCCCTCGAGCAGCGGCTTGAGCCATTGCTCTTTCTGCGCGGGTGTGCCGACCCGTTCGAGCACTTCCATGTTGCCGGTATCCGGGGCCGAGCAGTTCATGCATTCCGAAGCGAGCGGACTCTTGCCCAGTTCAGCGGCAATGAAGGCATAGTCCAGATTCGACAAGCCCTCGCCGGTATCGGCATCGGGCAGAAAGAAGTTCCACAGGCCTTCCTTGCGGGCCTGGTCCTTGGCGCGATCGAGCAGGTCGAGCTGGCCAGGCGCGTACTGCCATCGGTCTGCGCCGACCCGACCCTCACCCAGGGCCTCGTATTGCCTGCTCATCGGTTCGACGGTTTCGGCGATGAATCGTTTGACGTGCTCGTAGAGCGGCATGGCCTTTTCGGACATGCGCAGATCATTGAGTTCATCAGTGGGATTCATGCCGAAGGCGGACGCGGCTTTCGGGGCGTGGCTCATGTGGTGGTCTCCATTCATTCAGGCCGCGAGTATGATCCAGACTCCGACTGCCTGCAATTCGATTCCGAGAGATAGTTCATTCATGATCCTCATTGGCGCAGATCTGCCGCCTCTTTGCCGGATTCGAAGATCCTGCGAATCCGGTGTTTCAGAAACCGGGTATGCAGACTGGGCTGATCCGGCGATCCACCGGCGCGGGTGATTCCATGAGTGGCCTCACCGCGCGCTTCATTGCCCGACGTGAAGCCATCCTGGCGGCGGCGGCCGGAGAATTCAACCGGCAGGGAATCCGTGGCACGACGCTCGAGAGCGTGGCCTCGCGAGTCGGCTTGCTCAAGGCGAGCCTCAATTACTACTATCCGCGCAAGGAGGATCTGGCCGCCGAATGCATGTTGCAGGCGATCTCGGTGCTGCGCGCAGCGCTTGCGCAGACCAGCGGTCTGCCCCCTGGTGCGGCGCACATTCGTGCTTTCATCGCCAGGCGTGCCCTCATCCAGGCCGATATCGCCAATGATCGTCGGGGTGAGCTGGTGTCGTTCAACGAGATCCGCGCACTGGCGCCGCCGCATGACATCCAGGTCGCTGAGGCCTATGCAGCACTGTTTCGCGACGTTCGCGACCTGTTGCCGCCGGCTCATCCGCGAATGTCGCGACAACGACGCAATGCGCATGCGCATCTGTTGCTCGCGCTGGCCAATGCCATGCCGGCGCTGCTGGCCGCGTACGAGCCCGATGACTATGACCATGTCGCCGGTCAGTTGGCGCAGATGGCTCTGGATGGCCTGCTGCTGCCTGGGCCGCGCGCCCGGGCGATTCTCGAGCAGGCGCTCGGCACGGCCGGACAGGCGCGGTCGTCGGCGTCGCTCAGATCGAACCGCCAGGGTATGGAGCCTGCGGTGCCCGACGCCTTCCTGCGCGTGGCCACTGCATTGATCAACGACCAGGGTTTCCGGGGCGCATCGGTCGAGCGCATTGCCGCCCAGCTGGACCTGACCAAGGGCGCTTTCTATCATCGCCTGGCGAGCAAGGAGGATCTGGTCTCGCAGTGCTTCGAGCGCAGTTTCGGGGTGATCCGCAGCGCCCAGCGCGCCGCTCAGGGTCAGGCCGCCGGTGGCGCTCAGCGGCTTGTACGCGTCGTGCTCGACCTGGTGCGCTTCCAGCTCTCCGACGAGGGGCCTTTGCTGCGATCATCGGCGCACAGCGTCCTGGCGCCAGAGGCGCGGCGCGGAATCGTGGAACGCGCGGCACGATTGACCCAGAGCTTCGCAGTGATGATGGTCGACGGCATGAACGAGGGCAGGTTGCGAATCATGGATGCGGGACTGGCGGCCGGGTATGTCGCCGCCATGATCAATGCGGCTGCCTCCCTGCCTCGCTGGGCACCGGGCATCGATGCGGACGAGGCCCTGGCGGGATTTGCCGTGCCTGTTCTGGCGGGGCTTGAAATTGCAGCGGACCCGCCGCCACAATGATGGCCGGATCGTGATGGGCGGATCGACTCCCCCGAGCGTCGATGCCGTCTGCATACTATCCCCCCTGGCAGCGCGCGCGTCGTTGTCCGCCGTTATGGAGCGAGAATCTTGAGCAATGAACCGGTCGATATCCTGATCATTGGCGCAGGCGCCTCGGGTGCCGCCTTCGCCTGGCGCATGGCGGACACCCGGATGCGTATCCTGTGCCTGGAGCAGGGCGACTGGATGGATCCGGCGGGCTATCCGAGCACCGGTCGGGACGGCGAACTGCGACAAATGGCCGAATTCAGTTTCGACCCGAACGTGCGTGGCCGCGCCACCGACTATCCCATCAATGGCCAGGCCTCGCCGATCCAGGTCGCCAATTTCAACGGGGTGGGTGGCAGCACGGTCCTGTACGCCGCGCACTTTCCGCGGTTTCATCCAAGCGACTTCAAGGTCAGGAGTTGCGACGGCGTGGCCGACGACTGGCCCATCGACTACCAGACACTCGAACCGTATTTCGCCGAAAACGATCGTTTGATGGGCATCAGCGGCCTGGCTGGCGATACCGCCTATCCGCCGGGTAAACAGATGCCGCTGCCGCCGGTGCCATTGGGCCAGTCGGGTGAGACGCTGGCCCGCGGTTTCAATGCCTTGGGCTGGCACTGGTGGCCCTCGGACAGCGCGGTGGTCACCCAGGCCTACGAGGGCCGGGATCGCTGCCTGAACCTGGGGCCTTGCACCAGCGGCTGCGCACAAGGTGCCAAGGGCAGCACCGATATCACCTACTGGCCAGAGGCGATCCGCCGCGGGGTTCAGCTGCGCACGCGTTGCCGGGTGCGCGAGATCACCGTCAATGAACACGGTATGGCCAGCGGCGTCATTTATTACGATGAACAGGGCAGGGAGCAGTTCCAGCCTGCCGAGGTGGTGGTACTCGCCTGTAATGGCATTGGCACGCCACGCATCCTGCTCAACTCCCGCTCTTCACGATTTCCGAACGGCCTGGCCAACGACAATGATCTGGTCGGGCGCAATCTGATGTTCCATCCCTATGCCTGGGTGATGGGTGCGTTTGACCAACGGCTGGACGGTCAGTACGGGCCATCGGGCTGTTGTATCTGGAGCCAGGAGTTTTATGAAACCGATCGTGCCCGCGGCTTCGTGCGCGGCTACACGATGGAGATCGTGCGCGGTCGCGGGCCTTTGGTCACCGGTATCAACGGCATGAATGCCGGACTGATTCCCTGGGGGCAGGGATTTCACGATGAATTCCGCAAGTGGTTCGCGCACTCGACCGGCATGGTGTGCATCTGCGAGGATCTGCCCGAGCCGCACAACCGGGTCACGCTCGACCCTGCGCTCACCGACAGCCACGGCATTCCGGCGCCGCGCATCCACTACACCCTGAGCGAGAACAGCCAGCGCATGCTCGACCATGCCGTTGCCCGCTCCACCGAGGTTCTCCGGGCGGCCGGTGCCACGGCGGTCCATGTCGATTCACCCTGGCGGGCAGCAGGCTGGCACAACATGGGTACCGCGCGAATGGGCGACGAACCCGCGACCTCGGTGGTGAATCGCTGGGGACGCGCGCATTCGGTGCGCAATCTGTTCATCATCGACGGCAGCATCTTCGTGACCTCGGCCGGCGTGAATCCGACCAGTACGATCCAGGCGCTGGCGCTGTATATCGCCGACACAATGACCCGGAATCTGGCCAATCTGTTCGACTGAGTCATCACCGATCACGCCTTGCTCAGTCATCCCGACCCATTGAGGCACAACCATGACCCCTCATCAACAATCCGTGACCATCGCTGCGCCCGTGCGCCCATTCACCCCTGAGCAACGAGCGACCCTCGATGCGCTGATGGAATTGATGATTCCGGCCAGTCGTGATGGCAGCATGCCCTCGGCCGCGAGCCTGGGGCTGTATGCGGATCCGGGCGCGCTGCCCGGGCCGGCGCGCGCGCACTTCGAGCGTGGCCTGGCTGCGCTCGAGGCGGCAGCGGCGCGAGACCATGGCCAGGCGTTTGCCACACTGTCCTCTGATCAAGCGCTCGCACTGATCGAGCGGTTCCGACGAGATGATCCACCGTTCATCAATGCCTTGACGGTCCACACCATGGCCCGCTATGTGCAACATGATCAGGTGATGCGCCTGTTGGGTCTGGAGCCCAGGCCGCACTGGCCCCTGGGGCACGAGGTGCCCGAGGGCGACTGGAGCTTGCTCGAGGCCGTCAGGCAGCGAGGGCCGATCTGGCGCTCACCGGGCTGAAGATCCGGGTGTCAGGCGCAGGCCGAGTTGCCGGGACACGAAGACCATCACGAGCGCGGCCAGCCGGCAGGGAACGCCCATCACGCGCAACTGATCCAGATCGGACACCTGCCAGTCGATCAGCCAGCTGGTCGTGAGTAACGATGCGACCGTCATGCCGGCCATGACAAGGAGAGCCGAGGCGAAGGCGTCGGCTGGCCAGCCGCGCAGATCGAGCAGGTAGGCCTGATGAAAGAAGATGGCGGTACCGATGAATTCCCGGGGGCCAGGGTGCCCACCAGCATGATCCAGTCGAGCGGGTCACCAGGCACCTCGCGGCGTGTCCAGTGGCGCGTGACCGCCTGCGCTCGGGTAGGTCGTCCACCAGTGGCGTTCGCTCGACCCGCATGAGCCGGTAAATCGCCGGCAGGGCCGCCAACACAATCACCGCTGCCGACACGAGCCAGCTCATCCGCCAGCCGACCAGGGCATGAAGCCAGACCATCGCGAGCGGTAATAAGGCTTCGTTCGTCTGGTGGCCGAGTGCTGCCAGCGATACCGCGCGACCACGATGCCCGCCGAAGCCGCGGCCCATCGCCGTCAACGCCGTGTGGGTCATCATTCCCTGGCCGTTCAGTACCGTGCCGCTTGCGCGGTCAGCGGGAATCCGCAGCGCCGTGTGAGGGATCGGTTCGCCCGGCCTGCAACATCGCTCGCAGCGCCTGAATCTCGTCGCGCAGACTGGCCACTTCACGGCGGGTCAGCTCATGCTGATCATCAACGTGTTGTGCTGCAGTCTGCTCCGCTTCGAGCACTTCCTCATCATGTTCGGCCTGGATCGCGTTGACGATCACGGCAATGAACAGATTGAGCATCGTGAATGTCGCGATCAGGATGAAGAGCACGAAAAACACCCAGGCGCCCGGAAACACCGCGATGACCGGACGGGCGATGCCCATCGACCAGCTCTCCAGCGTCATCACCTGGAACAAGGTATAAGCACTGGCGCCCAGGGTGCCGAACCAGTCGGGGAAGTCCGCGCCAAACAGTTTGGTGGCGATCACGGCGCCCACGTAGAAGATCAACGCCATGACCGCGATGACCGAACTCAGCCCCGGAATCGCACCCAGCAAGCCGCCGATCACCCGCTTCATCGACGGCACCAGGGTGAGGATGCGCAGCACCCGCAGAATGCGCAAGGCTCGGAGTACCGAGAACGGGCCGGTCGAGGGCAGCAGGGCGATGCCGACCACGATGAAGTCGAAGATCCGCCACGGATCGCGGAAGAAGCGCGCGCCATGGCCGACCATTCTGAGCACGATCTCGATCACGAACACGCCCAGGATCAGATTATCGAGGGCCATCAACACGCTGCCCATCCGGGCCATAATCGCCGGATAGGTCTCGAGCCCGAGGATCACCGCGTTGATGATGATGAGAATGATCAGAGCCCGCTCGGTTGCAGGACGGGTCAGAAAGTCGATCAGTGACTGGCGCCAGGGCGCGTTGCGGTTATCGGTCACCATGGGGATTGTCGGGAAGGGGTTAAGGGGACGATCGGGCGCGATTAAAGCACGATTCCTGCTCACCTTGATGCTCACCGTGTGGGTTGGCAGGGTCGGTGTCGCAGCAGACGACGGCTCGGGCGCAATACCGCCGGGTCCGGGCGCGGTCAGCACCATTCAGGGCGAATGGTGGACACCGGGCTTTCGCAGCCGGGTGAACATCCGCGACTGCGCCGGCCTGGTCTGTGCCGATATCGTCTGGTTGTGGGATCCACGGGTGGCGCCGATCGGCCAGCAGGTCCTGTATGACTTGCGCGCCGATCCGGACCAGGTCTGGCGCGGCGGTCGGGCGTTCAATCCGGCGGACGGCAAGACCTACAAGGCCTCGGCCCGATTGCTCGACGCAGACCGACTGATCATCGAAGGTTGTGTGCTGTTCCTGTGTCAGGAGCAGGTCTGGCTGCGAGTCGGATCGCTGGACAAGATACCGCGCGCCGTGCCGCGCTGAGTTGCCGGGCCTGCATGGCAGGCGCCCCGCCTCTCGCCGCCTCAGTCAGCCGACGATGCCGATCTGCCAGGGGATGAATTCATTGTCGCCCAGGTCGAGCAACTCACTCTTGCTCGGCTCACCCGAGGCGGTTCGCAGCATGAGTTCGAAGATGCTGCGGCCCATCGATTCGATGCTGTCCCGGCCATCCAGGATGCTGCCGCAGTTGATGTCCATGTCTTCGGTGAGTCGATCGTACATCGCCGTATTGCTGGCCAGCTTGAGCGATGGCACGGGCTTGGCGCCGAACATCGACCCGCGTCCGGTGGTGAAGGCGATCAGGTTGGCGCCACCGGCGATCTGGCCGGTTGCCGACACCGGGTCATAACCTGGCGTGTCCATGAACACCAGGCCCGGCGTGGTCACGGGTTGCGCATAACGATAGACAGCCATCAGCGGGCCGGTACCGCCCTTCATGCTTGAGCCCAGCGATTTTTCAATGATGTTGGCCAGCCCGCCGGCCTGGTTGCCGGGGCTGACCACGCCGTTGATCTGGACATCACGACCCAGCGCATAGCTGTCTTTCCACCAGCGGATGCGCTCGATCAGTTGCTCGCCCACTTCGCGGCTGACCGCCCGCCGGGTCAGGGTATGTTCGACGCCATAGATCTCGGGTGTCTCGGACAGGATCGCCGTGCCGCCATGGCGCACGAGCAGATCAACCGCCGCGCCCAAGGCGGGGTTCGCCGTGATCGACGAGAAACCGTCGGAGCCACCGCATTGAAGTCCCACCATCAGATGACTGGCCGGCACAGGCTGGCGCTGCACCCGGTTCGCCTCGGGCAACATGGCCTGCACCGCTTCGATGCAGGCTGCAATGGTCGCCCGCGTGCCGCCGTTTTCCTGCATCACGAAGGTCTTGAGCGTGGGGCCCGCTGCCAGGCCTTGTGATGCCATGAAGCCCGATAACTGATTACGTTCGCAGCCCAGACCCACCACCAGGGCGGCGGCCAGATTCGGATGACGCGCATAGCCGGCCATGGTCCGGCGCAGCAGGTCCATCGGTTCACCGGACAGTTCCATGCCACAACCCAGGGCATGACTGAACGCCACCACACCATCGATATTCGGATAGTCGGCAAGGCGTTCGGGTGTGAACCAGTCGGCAACCTTTCGCACCACGGTGGCCGAGCAATTGACCGTGCTCAGCAGGCCGATAAAGTTACGCGTGGCGACCCGGCCGTCGGCGCGCACGATGCCCTGAAACTGTGCGCGTTCGGCCACTGGCAGTTTCTGCACGGGCACATAGGCGCTCGCGTGTGCAGGATCGCGGTCGAATTCGCGAAACACCAGGTTGTGCTGATGGATCAGTGTGCCGGCCGCGATATCGGTGGCTGCGAAGCCGATCGTGACGTTGTATTTGAGGACAGGTTCGCCTTGACGGATCGGCCGGCGCGCCAGCTTGTAGCCGGCTGGCACCTGGCTGCGGCTCACGATGTCTTCGCCTTGTGGGCCGCCCCCGGCAATCACGGTGCCGATGCCGATGTCGGTGCGCGCGACCAGGACATTGTCGAGGGCATTGAGCCGGATGGCAGGGCCGAAGGTCTGCTTGTCGTCGAGTCTGATCATCATGATTCCAGCACGGACCACGCATTGTACCCAGGCGGCGCGGCTGGTCGGCCTGGCCACGGGCCGTTACCGAATTTCCAGGGTGGGGCCCGACCTGATAATCTGCGTGCCGGATGGGGTCGCTCGGTCGATGGGTGCGGCAACAGCACGGGCGCCGTGGGCGACCGGATTCAACCTTATGAGCAGGAGTCAGCATGATCAACACGCTAGTCAGATTTGCCCTGGGCGCGGCCGCCGTCGTCGCGCTGGCGGCGCCGGCAGCCTCGCAACAACTGAACTTCTTCACCATTGGTACCGGCGGGACCGGGGCGACCTATTATCCGGTGGGCGGCGTGATTGCCAATGCCATCTCCAATCCACCCGGTTCTCGCAAATGCGAGGACGGCGGTTCATGCGGCGTGCCCAACCTCATTGCCTCGGCAGTGTCCTCTCGCGGATCGGTCGACAATGTCAATGCCATCATGTCCGGTCTGCGCGACTCGGGATTTGCCCAGTCCGACGTGGGTTACTGGGCCTATACCGGCACCGGCACGATGGAGGGTAAACCCCCGGCCAAGGACTTGCGCACCATTGCCGCCCTGTTCGATGAGCATATCCACCTGATCGCGCTCAAGGACAGCGGTATCAACAGCGTGGCCGATCTCAAGGGCAAGCGCGTGTCTCTCGATGAGCCCGGTTCCGGCACACGCGTCGATGCACTGCTCATCCTGCAGGCCAACGGTCTGGCCCTGGCCGACATCAAGGCAGAGGATCTCAAACCGGGTCCGTCCGCCGAGGCCTTGCGCAATGGCAAGATCGACGCGTTCTTCATCGTCGCCGGATATCCGACCGGTTCGGTGGTCGAACTCGCTTCGGCCACCAAGATCAAACTGATTCCCATCGAGGGTGCCGGGGCCAAGGCCCTGACCGACAAATACGGTTTCTTCTCGCAGAGTTCGATTCCGGCCGGCACTTACGAGGGCGTCGGCCCGATCTCGACAGTCGCTGTGGGTGCGCAGTGGTATACCAGTGCGAAGAAGGATGAGCAGTTGATCTATGAGGTGACCAAGGCACTCTGGAATGACAGTTCGCGCAAATTACTCGATGTGGGGCATCCCAAGGGTGCGAGCATCACCCGCGAGACCGCGCTCAAGGGCGTTGGCGTGCCATTGCATCCGGGCGCCGAGCGCTTCTACAAGGAAGCCGGCCTGATCAAGTAGATTCGCGGTTCCTGACCGGGCCCAGGCGAAACCTTCGACCTGGGCTTTCTCGTTTCTTGGCGACCATTCGATGCCCATCGAGACTCCCCACGCACTGACGCCTGCCGAACTGGAGGCGATCGAGCGCAAGTACGATCCCGAACTGGCGTTTCGATCGAGTGGCCCTGTGATCGCGACGGTGATCACCTCGGCCCTTGTGGCGATGTCGCTTTACCACATCTACTCGTCGGGTTTCGGGCTGTTCCGCGAGCTCACGCATCGGGGTATCTACGTCGCCTTCACGCTGGGCCTGGTCTTCCTGTTGTTTGCCTGGCGCAAGTCCGCCCACGATACGCTCGCGCCGCCGGCCTGGTTCCGGCTGGATGGCGTGCCGATCATCGATATCGTGTTTGCGATCCTCGGTGTATTCGCCGCCATGTATCTGCCCCTGCTGCCGCCCGAGGCGGTGGCCGAACGGGTTGGCAATCCGTCGGCCACCGATGTGATGATGGGCAGCCTGCTCCTGGTACTGGTGCTCGAGGCCACGCGACGTTCGGTGGGTCCGACCCTGCCGGCGATCGCGCTCATCTTCATTCTGTTCGCCATCTTCGGCCCCTATGCACCGGGTGCGCTCAAACATGGTGGAACGAGCTGGCTCGGGCTGATCAATCACCTCTACATGACCAACCAGGGTATTTACGGCGTGGCCATCGGTGTGATGGCGCAGTATGTGTTCTTGTTCATCCTGTTCGGCGTGCTCGCGACCCGCATCGGCCTGGGTGGGTTGTTCATCGACCTGGCCATGGTGCTGGCCGGCCGATATGCAGGCGGACCAGCCAAGGTGGCGATTTTTTCGTCGGCTTTCATGGGCACCATCTCGGGCTCATCGATTGCCAACACCGTCACCACCGGTGCCCTGACGATTCCTGCCATGAAGCGGGTCGGTTATCCGGCGCATTTCGCTGGCGCCGTCGAGGCAACCGCATCCACGGGTGGGCAGATCACCCCGCCGATCCTGGGCGCGGCGGCCTTCATCATGGTCGAGTACCTGGAAATTCCGCTGCGCGACATTCTCGCCGCATCGCTGTTTCCGGCGCTCCTGCATTATTTCGGCATCTTCATCATGGTGCACCTGGAGGCCAAAAAGCTCGGCTTGCGTGGCCTGCGTCGTGACGAACTGCCCAAGGCCACGGTGGTCCTGAAAGAGCACTGGTTGTCCATCATTCCGCTGATCATCCTCGTCTATCTGATCCTGAGCGGACGCACCCCGGACTATGCGGCCGTGTTCGGCATCGCGGCCTGCATCGTGGTTGGCTTTCTGAACCGGGTCAATCGGCTGAGTATCAAAGACTTGTGGGAGGCGCTTGCCGCCGGTGCGCGCAATACCGTTGCGGTCGGCGCAGCGGCAGCCTGTGTGGGCATCATCGTGGGTGTGGTAACCCTGACGGGCGTGGGGTTTCGGCTCGGTTACGTGGTGGTGCAGACCGCCACCGATCTGGGCGGGGCGGTCAGCTCGATCTGGCCTTTTTCCTTTTTTGGTATTCAGCAATGGGCATTGTTCTTCTCGCTCATTCTGATTGCCCTGGCCTGCATCGTGATGGGGGCGGGTATTCCGACCACGGCCACCTATATCATCCTCGTGGCGGTTGCCGCACCTGCGCTGGCGCAATTGCAGGTGCAACCGCTGGTTTCGCACTTTTTCGTCTTCTACTATGGCGTGCTCGCCGACATTACACCGCCCGTCGCACTGGCGGCCTATGCGGCGGCAGGAATCGCGGGTGCCAATCCGTTCAAGACCGGCAATACGGCCTTCCGGCTCGGCATCGCCAAGGCACTGGTGCCATTCGTGTTCGTCTATTCCCCGTCCTTGCTGCTGGTTGCCCAGGGATTCACCTGGTCCGCTTTCGTGGTCACCCTGGTGGGTGCGATGCTGGGCATCGGCGTGCTCGGTGCAGCATTCTCGGGTTATCTGCTGGTGCCGATGAGCCGACTTGAGCGATGGTATGTGGGGCTGATCTCATTTCTGTTCACGGCGCCCGGCCTGATAACGATGGCCGTAGGACTGGTGGCGCTGGCGCCGGTTATCGTACGGCAGATCATCAAACGCCGCGCACTGCAAACCGCCTGAGCCCCTGCGCCTGAGATGGCAGGGAAGCGGCCGCCTCAGCGTGCAGCGCCGGTCGTCGCTGGCTGGCGCGAGGCCGGCGCGCGCCGGGCCGGTTTATGGGCCGGTTTACGCGCCGGCTTGGTCGCTGTCGGCGTTGACACCGGGGGCTGCACGCAGAACATCTCGTACAAGGTCTGCATGACGGCTCGAGCTTCGCGGCTCGCGATCGAGTAGAAGATCGTCTGCCCCTGGCGTCGGGTCGTGACAATTTTCTCGCGTCGCAGAATTGCCAGATGCTGGGACAAGGCCGATGAACTCAGGCCGATGGCGTCGGCCAGATCACCCACCGATTGCTCCTGCCCGACGATCCGGCAAAGCACGAGCAGACGCGAACTGTTCGACATGGCCCTGAGCAAAGCGCTTGCCCGCGTCGCACTGCCGCGCAACCGCCCCAGGTCCTGCGGAGAGCAGATGCCCGGCGGTGCATCGGCATGCCCGATTGCTTCGCTCGCCCTCAGCCCGGTTGCCGGCTCACTGGTTCGCTGTTTGGTCGATGTCTTGCCGTTCGTCGCCATGCCACACACCGAGTGACGTCCGGGCCGTTGCGGCCCGGTTTGCGCGACATTATAGGCGGCGAGCCGGTGCGGTCGCCGAAGGTCGATCGGCGGCAGATGTTTTTGTGCAGTCAGATCCTGGCTGCTCAGAACCGCCAGCCGGCGGCCAGTCCGATCGAGGTCTCGGACAGGCGAATCTGCGTGGTGCCGCCGCCCAGTGCGGCCGGAACCGGGCCGGACAAGGTTTTTTCCGGGGCGTACATGGCACCGATCGTGATCTCGAGATGTTTCATCGAGGCGGGTGTCCAGGTCGCGCCGAGAGTCCAGTGGGTTTCGACCAGCCCCGGTGCCAGAATGTTGAAGAAGGCATCGTCAGCCCGGATCGGTTGTTTGCCGTAGTTCCAGCCACCGCGCAGGGTCCACTGCGGGTTCATGGCCCAGGCCAGGCCGATCTTGTACACATTCATATCCTGCCAGCCGAAACCAGGGCCTCCTGCGCTGCCCAGTGGCGTGCCGCTGAAGGCCGGAGAGCTGGGATTGCTGACTGCACCGACGTCGCTGTAATTGATGCGCTGATAGTCCACGGCGATGGTCAGTCCCATCACTGGCGTTACCGGGCAAGCCACGCCGACACCCCAGGTCGAGGGGATGTCAAAGTCGCCCTGGTCGGCCATCAAGCCTTCGTAGTTGTCGAAGCGGCCCATGTTCGTCTTGGTTTGGTAAGTCGCCCCAAGGCTGCAAGGCACGGCGGCAAATGATCCGATCCAGCCAATTTTTACACCGACACCGGTTGCCGAGTCCGTTCCCCGGTTCGTGACATTGGCCGGGCTGGCGGACGACTGGCCGTTGGCGAACGGATCGAGTCCATAGGCCGAGAATGTCTGGTAGGCGAGATTGAGCGCGATGCCGAATGCCTGGTTGGGGGATGGGCGCCAGACCGCGGTCGGTGTGAGGAACAGCTGGGTCAGATCGACCCCGCCCGGTGAGGATCCGCCCAATGCGCCGAATGGATTGTTGCTGTATTCCGTGGCCAGACCACCATTGCCATAAACCGACACGCCGACCGTCCAGTTTGGCGAGAGCGTGCGAGTAGCACCGATGTTCGGAATGAAATAATTGTCCGTGCCATCGCCATCGTAGTTGCCATTGAAGCCGGGCATCGGGCTACCTTCGATCCGTGCGCCGCGGCTGGGCTGGAACCACTGCAGGCCGCCATCGACGCGATCGCCGACCAGGCCCATGCCCGCCGGATTGCTGGCTGCCGCCAGGGCATCCTGGGGGAAGGCGATGCCGGCTCCGCCCATGCCGAGTGCCTTCAGGCCGTAAGCTTCGGAGAAATAGCCATTGGTCGCGCTGGCCAGGGCCGGCCAGGCGGCCGTGCAGGCGGTTGTACAGGCCAGAAGGGCCAGCCGAATGGTTTGCTGGCGATGGATGGCGGGTCGTTGGCGCATGGCAGGCACGCTTACATGAACAGGCTGACGTCGGCGTCGCGTGCTATCGGCAAGAAGCTTGCGGCACCGACATACTCCTTGACCTCGGGAATGAAATCGCTGCGATCGAAACCGAACAACTCGACAGTCATCTGGCAGCCGATCATCTCGACGCCGGCCTCGACTGACAGATCGCGCAGTTCGCCGATCTCGGCAACGCCCTTGTTCTTGATGGTTTTTTTCATCAGGGCGCTGGCCAGTGATTCGTAACCGGGAACCAGGGACTGGACCGCGTTCGGGATATTCCAGTTGATCTGCTGCAGCCACTCCGGACCGATAGGCATCTTCATCGGCATGGCCGGGTTACCCAGCGGACTCACTTGCAGATGGCTCAGGTCCTTGCGCAACAACTGCAGTCCGTAGAACGTGAAGAATATCGAGACATTCCAGCCCAGCGCTGCTGCCGTCGAGGCCAGAATGAAAGGCGGATAGGCCCAGTCGAGCGTACCGCGTGTCGCGATGATCGTCATCGAACCGGGCGTTTGCTCGCGCCGCTCGGCCAGTTTTGCCTCGATGGCGGCCGGCAGCATTTCCTCCAGCCGTCGTTTGATCAGCTCGTCGATCACGGCATCGGTCGGTTTCATGTCCATGTGAAAGGTCTCCAGAATATGATGCGCGGCCTGCAAGCCGCTTGGTCGATCGGTTCGCCCGGACTGTTCAGAGGGCTGACGAGTGCAGCATCCCATTGCCTTGTTCGGGCCAGACCACCGCCACGGGTGGGTCAGTACGGTTGACGTGGTGCAGATCGCGGGTCGCCCGCCGCGACAAACAACAATTGTGTCGGTCAGCGTTTGCGCATCAGGAAGGTGTATTCGGCACTGGCCTCGCGAGAGTCGAGCAAATCATTGCCCGTCTGTTTGGCGAAGGCCTGAAAATCCTTGATGGCACCGGGATCGGTCGCGACGATGCGCAGGATCTGCCCGGCTTGCATCTCGTTGAGCGCCTTCTTGGCGCGCAGGATGGGTAGCGGACAATTCAGGCCGCGTGCATCCAGTTCCTTGTCGATTGCCGTGTCGTTCATGGGGGTTCCTATGAATAGAAAGCGGATCAGACTGTCGGTCAGCGCTACGAATCCCAACCTGGTTGTGTGTCTTTTTGTGTCATCGACGGTATTGAGGACTCGCCCACCTGGGTAAAGACATATCACCGAATGCTGTCTCGATTGGAGCTGTTATTGCCTGAACCAGGTCTGGTCAGAAGTCGACCGGTGACGATTTGAACGGCCGGACATCAGATCTGTCGACAAACGGATACCCGATGAATCCCGATGAATGAATTCGAACCATTGATCTTCATCGGAACTACTTCGATATTTTAGAATTTACTACAATAATTCGGCGCGTAGCAAACGCTGCCGCCCCGGTAAAGCGCGGCACCATTGATCGCCGTCATGCAAGGCGATTCAAGTCACGGATTTTGTTGATCTGCGCGGCCCAGCTCCGCCGGGTCGAGTCGTCGACGAAGCTGGCCTGCAGGCTGTTTGCCGCCAACTCGATCAGTTCGGATCGATCCAGGCCGAGCGCGACGGCGGTCTGCCGATAATTGTCGGCGATGTAACCGCCAAAATACGCCGGATCATCCGAATTGATCGTGACGCGTACGCCTGCCGCCATGAATCGCCGCAGATCATGGGCATGCAGGCTGTCATAGACCCGCAGTTTCACGTTCGATAGCGGACACATCGTGAGCGTGACACCATCGTCTGCGAGCCTTTGCATCAGCGACGCACTGTCGATGGCACGCACGCCGTGGTCGATGCGCTCGGCCTTCAACAGGTCGAGTGCTTGGACGATATAGTCGGCAGGCCCTTCCTCGCCGGCATGGGCAACCCGGTGCCAGCCCAGTTCGCCGCAGGCGGCGAACACCCGCTCGAATCGGGATGGTGGATTGCCGCGCTCGCTCGAATCGAGTCCGACGCCGGCGATCCGCGAGGCATGGGGTCGGGCGAGCGCCAGCGTGGCAAATGCACTGGCCTCATCGAGGTGTCGCAGGAAACACAGAATGATCCTGAAGCTGATGCCCAGTTCGCGTTGCCCGCGCTGCAAGGCCGATTCGAGCCCGTCGAGCACGGTCTCGAAGGCGATACCGCGATCGGTATGCGTTTGAGGATCGAAAAAAATCTCGGTGTGGACCACGCCGTCAGCGTGCGCGCGCAACAGATAGGCCCAGCACAGTTCGTGAAAATCCTGCTCGGTGACGAGGACCGCCGCACCAGCGTAGTAAAGATCGAGAAACGACTGAAGATCCTCGAAGGAGTAGGCGGCGCGCAGCGCATCGATGCTCTTGTAGGGCAGGCGGATGCGATTGGATTCGGCCATTGCGAACATCATGTCCGGCTCCAGCGTGCCTTCGATATGCAAGTGCAACTCGGCCTTGGGCAGACTGCAGATGAACGAGGGCAATGGTGTCAGGGATCCGGCCATGGTGAATTCCGATTGAGGCTGGCGTGCGGCGGGGGCCGGCAGGCGCATCGGCCGACTATCGCATCGCCGACAGGGCCGGTCAACCGCTGGCTGATTGCGCCGATGGCCGATGGCGGGCTCGTTTGTTGCACCTGCCTGGTCGGTTCTGAACCGGTATGGACTTGACATGGGTCAACGTGTGTCGCCACCAGCGACGGACAATGGGCTGAACAGTGGGTTCAACAACCCTGACAGGAGTCAGATCGTGTTTTCCAGGCTACTGCTTGCGTCGTTGGTGCTGGTCGGGGTAAACCAGGCTGCAGCGCAACAGGATGAACCGATCCAGGCCATCCAGCCGCCACGGCAAATCGATATCGGCATGGTCGAGCTCGGAAAGAAGCGGTATTTTGATCCGCGTCTGTCCAGGTCCGGTTTCATCTCGAGTCACTCCTGCCACAACCTGTCGATGGGTGGCACCGACAACATTCCGACATCGATCGGCGACCATTGGCAGCAAGGGCCGATCAATGCGCCCATCGTTCTGAACTCTGGTCTCGATGTGGCCCAGTTCCGGGACAGTCGGGCGGCCGATCTCAACGAGCAGGCCGGTGGTCCCATTGCCAATCCGGGCGAGATGGCGTTTTCGCATACCCTGGCCGTTGCGGTGCTTGATTCGATCCCCGGCTATGGTCATGATTTCCGTCAGGTGTTCGGCGCTGGCATGGTGACGATCAAGGAAGTCACCTCGGCGATCGCTGAACTGAAAACCCTCACGGGCATCCAGCCGGCCTTCATCCTGCCCATCCTGCCACCGTCGGGTGACACAACCCCTCGGCCGACGCCGTTCTCGAAAAGCTGATGGGCGAGGAAATCGACAGCGGGCGTTTCACCGAAGACGACAGTCAGGCCTTTCTGATCCGTCTCGAGGAGGAGACCGCAACGCTGGCTCGCTGGCTGGCCCAGGGGCCGTGCGACGAATCCAGCCTGCGCATCGGCTACGAATTGGAGGCCTGGATCGTCGATCGGGCCGGCATGCCGGTGCCTGACAATGAACGACTGCTCGCTGACCTCGACCATCCCTTCGTGGTGCCCGAACTGGCGCGTTTCAACGTCGAGATGAATGGCTCGGCGTTCCCCCTGAGCGATGACGCATTCCATGCCATCGGGTCGGAGCTCGGCGACACCTGGCGGCGCTGCCAGCAGGTGGCCCATGAGCACAATGAAATGCTGCTGGCGATCGGCATTCTGCCAACGCTGACCGAAGATGATCTGACCCTCGATCGGATGTCGCCTGGCAATCGTTATGCGGCCCTGAATGCCCAGGTGCTCAAGGCCAGGGGTGGTCGGCCGATCCGTCTGGACATTCGTGGTGATGACCGGCTCAATATCGCGCATCCGAATGTGCTGACCGAGGCCGCCACCACGTCGTTCCAGGTTCACTTCCAGGCGCCGGCAAGCCGCGCGGTGCGACTGTACAACGCCTCCTGTATTGCCTCGGCACCGGTTCTCGCCTGTGCCGGCAACTCACCTTACCTGTTCCAGTGTGCGCTCTGGGAGGAAAGCCGGATTCCGTTGTTTGAGCAGGCGGTCGATATCAGTGATCTGGCGGGGCGAGGCGATGCCCGGGTGGGGTTCGGTGAGGCCTACCTGCAGGACAGCATCATCGAGTGTTTCGAGGATAATCTGCGTCGTTTCGCGCCGCTGTTGCCAAAGCCCATGGATGAACCCGCCCGCTCACTGCATCACCTGCGTCTGCACAATGGCACGATCTGGCGCTGGAACCGACCGCTCGTGTCGGTCGACAACGGAATGCTCGGGCTGAGGATCGAGCATCGCTGCCTGCCGGCCGGCCCGAGCCTGGTCGACATGATCGCCAATGCGGCGTTCTACATCGGCCTGACCCATGCGCTGGCCACTGCGGCCGATGCCCCGGAGCAGCAGCTGGGTTTTGACGCGGCGCGCGACAACTTCTATCGGGCCGCCCGGGATGGCTTGCGCACATCGTTCACCTGGCTGGGTGGGAGTACGGTTGATGCCTGCGGCCTGATTCTCGACAAGGCACTGCCACTCGCTCGGGCCGGTCTGCAGTCACTGAGCATCGCCCCCGACGATATCGACCGTTATCTGGGCATTATCGCGACACGCACCGCGACCGGCCGCACCGGCGCGCGCTGGCAGCGCGCCCACATGAATGCCGAGGGGCGCAACTTTCCGGCACTGGTGCTCGCCTATGCCGAACATCAGCGCAGCGGCCTGCCGGTTCATGAATGGCCGTTGTAGCCACGGACTGACGGGCCCGGCATGACGTGATGAGTCATCGGCTTTCGCGGTCGCTGCCCAGATAGCGAGTATCACGTTCGATGTGGGCGATGACGGGCCGATCGAGCATGCCTGAGGGGGCCACGCGCCGCAGATCGAGGGCGCGCACGGTGTCGATGCCATCAAAGCGAAAGCCGAAGGACTGTCCGTTGGCGGTGAATTGCACGGTGTCGTACTGGATGACCCTGACATGATGAGTGTCCGCATCGATCGCCACGGTCCGGGTGGCCTGCGCGACGGGTACGATCGTGCCAAGCATGTCAGGTGGCGTCTCGGTCTGCAGTGCCGTGCAGCCTGACACCAGGACGAGCATCGTTGTGCGTAAGGCAGAAAAGGCGCTTTGTTTCATGGCATTCATCCTGTCGGTCGGTTGACATTCTCTCAGATTGGCAGGCTTGCCGAGGTGTGAGAGATGACTGTCGTCAACAGACCAGACAGCTAGACTTCGGACATCGCCATTGGCGTCGGGTCCACGCCCAGGCCCTTGCCCGGCGCCAGGAAATCGGGAGAGCCAGGCATCCGCAACTTGATCCCTTTCAGATCTGCCGGGGTCTTGACGTTGCGCACCTGCTTGATCGCGACCTCCCGCGCGCCCAGTCAACGGGTTGCGTCTGAACCTGATCGGCACAGCCAATGTGTTGGAAGCGGCAAGCCGTGACGGTATCGAACGGGTGGTCACGATCAATTCCACGACCGTGCTGTATTCCGGGTTTGCCTGCCTCGGGCCCGATCCCATCCCCGAGGATGCCGCGCTGGGTCTGGTGAACGATTGTCCGCGCAGCCTCTACGCCATGTCGACGCTGGCCTATTGGTGGTGATGTTTCGGCGCGTATCAATGAACGACCGCGCCAGGAAGCTGTCAGAATGGTTGGTTTGTCCGTTCTGCACTGCTGCGACGCCATCGGGCGCACCGGCTGACCGCAGCGGCGCGCCATCCGGATCGATCCATGACCCCCAACCAGCGCGGTGCCCTGTACATGTCGGTCTGCATGGCAGCGTTTGGTATCAATGATGCGCTGATCAAGCTGGTGTCGGCCCATATGAGCCTGTTCCAGACCATTCTGATTCGCGGCGGCTTTGCCACTGTCATGATTGCGGTCATGTGGTGGCGCAGCAAGGCAAGTGTTGGGACCATCGAGGCAGCGCATCTGCGCATGCTCGGCCTTCGTCTGGTCGGCGAGATCGGTGGCACGATCTGCTTTCTCACGGCCATCTTCAATATGCCGCTGGCCAATGCCACGGCCATCCTGCAGGCAATGCCCCTGGCGGTCACGCTGGCGGCGGCCCTGCTGTTCGGCGAACGGGTGAGCCGCCAGCGCTACCTGGCCATCATCATCGGCTTCATCGGCATGTTGATCATCGTTCGCCCGGGGTCGGAGGCATTCGATCAATATTCGTTATGGGCCATCGCCTCCTGTGCCTTTCTGGTCGTGCGCGATCTGAGCACGCGCAGACTGCCCCCCGCCTTGCCCTCGCTGTTCATCGCCCTGATCACGACCGTGACCATCACGCTCACCGGTGGCCTTCTGGCGCTCACCCAGCCGTGGGTGCCGGTCGAATTCGATCATCTGGTGATCCTGGGGGTGGCTGCCGGCTTCGTGCTCACGGGTTACGTATTTGGCGTCATGGCGATGCGGGTGGGTGAGGTGGGTGCCGTTGCGCCGTTCCGCTATTCGATCCTGATTTGGGCCTCGCTGCTCGGTATCGTGCTCTTCGATCAATGGCCGGATGCCATGACTCTGGTGGGCAGTGCATTGCTCGTCGCGGCCGGCGTGTATTCGCTGCGCCGATCGGCTTGAATCGAACGGCCACCAGGGCTGCATCGAGGACATCGTGAATGGGCGGCATCACTGCCTGTTCGTGTCCAGGGACTTCGATATCTCGCCTTGTTTCGCGGTAGTCAAGACCGCGCTGGTTGCCGGCTTCGATCACACTGGCCTGACCTGGGGGCCGGCATCGCTTGTTCCGGATCAAGGCTCGCCGATCGAAATCACGGGCAGACCCGGATAAGCAGGGCGGGTTGATGCTAGTGTCGAGCCCGGGCTGGCATCCTGCCACGCACAGGCCGCGTCGATTGATCGTTGTACGACGGTCTTGCCCTGTCCATCGTGACGTGCATGCGCCGACGCATCGCACAATTGCCACCAACAATGATACGCAGGAGACTTCAATGGCTGACATCGTGATTCTCGGCGCCGGCTTGGGTGGCATGCCCATGGCCTATGAAATGCAGGACCAGCTGGGCAAGGGAGACACCCTGACCGTGGTGTCCAATTCGCCCAACTTCCAGTTCGTCCCGTCCAATCCCTGGGTAGCCGTGGGCTGGCGTCAGCGCGAGGACATTGAATTCGGCGTCGGCCAGTACCTTGAAAGACGGGGCGTGAAGTTTCTTTCCTGCGGTGCCAGGCGGGTCGATCCCACCACCAACAGCGTGGAGCTGGGCGACGGAACGACCCTGCGCTATGACTATCTGATCATCGCCACCGGTCCGCGTCTCGCATTCGACGAAATTCCCGGATTCGGGCCAGGTGGCCACACCCAGTCGATCTGCCATGTCGACGATGCGGCCAATGCGAAGCTGCGCTGGGATGAATTCGTGCGGGATCCGGGGCCGATCGTGGTGGGTGCGGTACAGGGTGCATCGTGTTTCGGCCCCGCCTATGAGTTCGCCCTGATCCTGGACACGGATCTGCGCAAGCGCAAGATCCGTGATCGCGTGCCCATCACCTTCGTGTCGTCCGAGCCGTACATCGGTCACCTCGGACTGGGCGGCGTCGGTGATTCGAAAGGGCTGCTCGAGAGTGCGTTTCGCGAGCGAAATATCCGCTGGATCGTGAATGCCCGCACAACGGGATTCGAGGATGGCAAGGTGTTTGCCACCGAATATAACGAGGACGGGGGCGAGCGCAAGACCCACGAGGTGCCCTTCAAGTTCGCCATGATGCTGCCGGCATTCACCGGGGTGGATGCGGTGCGCGATGTGCCGGGTCTGGTCAACCCGCGTGGCTTCGTGTTGATCGATGAATTCCAGCGTAATCCGACTCACCGGAACATTTTCAGCGTGGGCGTATGCGTGGCGATTCCGCCGGTCGAGGCCACGCCGGTGCCCACTGGTGCGCCCAAGACCGGCTTCATGATCGAATCAATGGTGACGGCCACCGCGCACAACATCCGCAAGCTGATGGATGGCGAGGAGCCGGATCAGCGCGCGACCTGGAATGCGATCTGCCTGGCCGATTTCGGCGATTCGGGCGTCGCCTTCGTGGCCATTCCGCAGATTCCGCCGCGCAACGTGAACTGGTTCTCGGACGGCAAATGGGTTCATCTGGCCAAGGTCGCCTTTGAGAAATACTTCATTCGCAAAATGAAGAAGGGCGTGTCCGAGCCCATTTACGAAAAATACATCATGAACATGCTTGGCATCGACAAGCTCAAGCGCTGAGCCTGACGATCGGCAGCGCCGCGCGCCGGGCCGCCTGTGCCCGGCGCGAGGGATGTTTGCCTGGCCATGGTGAAAGGGCGCATGGGCGGGTGGGCTGAACCCGATTAGAATTCACCGGACTGCTGGTCGTTCGACCGGTTCGGTAAGAATTTAATCAACGGAAGGTTCATGCGCAGCATCGTCAATTTCAGTGCCGGGCCGGCTGTTTTGCCCGAAGAGGTTCTCCGACAGGCCGCGGCCGAGATGCTCGACTGGCAGGGTACGGGTCAATCGGTCATGGAAATGAGCCATCGCGGTGCCGACTATGGCGCCATCCAGGCCGCTGCCGAGGCCGACCTGCGCGAATTGATGGGCATTCCATCGAACTACCGGGTATTGTTCCTGCAGGGTGGGGCGACGATGCAGTTCGCCACCGTGCCGATCAACCTGCTGGTCGAGGGCCGCACCGCCAACTATATCCACACCGGCGAGTGGTCCAAGAAGGCGATCAAGGAGGCGGGGCTGTTCGGCAAGGTGCATGTTGCGGCCAGTGCCGAGGATCGCCAGTTCACTTATGTGCCACCGCAGTCCGATTGGCAGGTGACCGATGATGCGGCCTATGTGCACATCTGCGCCAATGAAACGATTGGCGGTGTTGAGTACCACTGGACGCCCGACAGCGCCGATATCCCGTTGGTGGCCGATATTTCATCCACCTTCCTGTCGCGGGCCATTGATGTGTCGCGGTATGGATTGTTGTATGGCGGGGCTCAGAAAAATCTGGGGCCCTCGGGTCTGACCGTGGTGATCGTGCGCGACGATCTGCTGGGCAGGGCGCGACCCGGCACGCCGACACTGCTCGACCTGAAGGCGCAGGCCGACAATGATTCCATGGTCAACACGCCGCCCACCTATGCGGTCTATATTGCCGGGCTGGTGTTCCAGTGGCTCAAACGCCAGGGTGGTGTGGCCGGTATCGAACAGCGCAATATCGAAAAGGCGAATCTGCTCTATGACTACCTGGATCGATCCGCGCTGTATCACAATCCGGTGGCCAGGCAGGATCGGTCGCGGATGAACGTGCCCTTCACGCTGGCCGATGCGGCACTGGACAAACCGTTTCTGGCTGGCGCCGAGGCGGCCGGTCTGATGCAGTTGAAGGGGCATCGGTCGGTCGGCGGCATGCGCGCCTCGATCTACAACGCGATGCCCATCGAAGGGGTTCGTGCGCTGATCGAGTACATGACCCGGTTCGAGCGATCCCATGGGTGATGCCGACAAGGCCTGGCCAGTGACGCCGCTGAAGATCCAGGTGCTCAATCAGATTGCCGAATCGGGCCTGTCGCGTCTGCCGCCACCGGCTTATGCCGTGGGCCCGGACATCGAGGCACCCGACGCCATCCTGTTGCGCTCGGCCGATCTGCATCACACGCCGATTGCCGACTCGGTATGCGCCATCGCCCGTGCCGGCGCCGGCACCAACAATATCCCGGTCAACGCGATGTCGGCACGGGGGATTCCGGTGTTCAATGCGCCCGGTGCCAATGCCAACGCGGTCAAGGAACTGGTTCTGGCCGGTATGTTGATGTCTGCACGACGGCTGCCGCAGGCACTCGCCTTCATCCATGACCTGGCCGCCCAGGCCGGTCAGATCGATCCGCGGGCGCTTGAACAACAGGTGGAGGCAGGCAAGAAGTCGTTCGCCGGAATCGAACTGGCCGGGCGACGGCTGGGCGTCATCGGACTGGGCCGGATCGGCTGTCTGGTCGCCGATGCGGCCATCCATCTGGGTATGCAGGTGTCCGGATTCGATCCGAACATCACCGTCGAATCGGCCTGGAGTCTGCCCTCGCAGGTCCGTCGCGCGGTCTCGGTCGGCGATCTGGTCAGGAGCAGCGACTTTGTGACCATCCACGTACCGCTGGTCGACGCTACCCGCCATCTGATCAATGCCGAACGTCTGGCCATGGCCAGGCCGGCGGCGGTCCTGCTGAACTTCTCACGCGAGGCGGTCGTCGATGTTGGCGCGGTGCTCGCGGCGCTCCAGTCCGGGCGACTGGCCAGTTATGTTTGCGACTTTCCGGATGCCGCCCTGATCGGCCATCCGCAGGTGATCTTACTGCCGCACCTGGGCGCGTCGACCCAGGAAGCCGAAGAGAATTGTGCGGTGATGGTGGTCGACCAGTTGCGTGACTATCTCGAGAACGGCAATGTGTGCAATGCGGTGAACTTCCCCGATATGGTGGCGCTGCGAGAGTCCGAGTTCCGGCTGGCGATTGCCAATGCCAATGTGCCCAATATGCTGGGTCAGATCTCGACCGAGATGGCCCGCGCCGGGCTCAATATCCACAACATGCTGAACCGCTCGCGCGGCGAGATGGCCTACACGCTGGTTGACGTCGACAGTCCGGTACCCGCGCAGGTGCTGGATGCGCTGACCGCGATCGACGGGGTGCTGTCAGTGCGTTATCTGCCAGCACGCCCGGACAAGGTCTGATTCGAGCCACGCCGGGCGCGAGCCCGGCGCACCCCATCATCGCCATCGGCTGACCGGGCGATTGACCAGAAGGAGCAACTTATGAAAATCGGATTCATCGGCCTTGGCATCATGGGCACGCCCATGTGCGAACACCTGATCAATGCGGGTCACGAACTGTTCGTGTTTACGCGCAGCAAGATTCCGGCGGCCATCGCCGGGACCAGCGCCACCCGTTGCGACAGCGCGCGTCTGGTGGCCGAAAAGGCCGACACGATTATCGTGATGGTTCCCGACACACCCGATGTCGAGGCAGTGCTGTTTGCCGACAACGGGGTGGCGGCGGGTCTGACCAAGGGCAAGACCGTGGTCGACATGAGCTCGATCTCGCCCGTGGCCACCAAGGCCTTTGCCGCGAGAATCAACGCCCTGGGCTGCGACTATCTCGATGCGCCGGTCTCCGGTGGTGAGGTGGGTGCGAAGCAGGCTTCGCTGTCGATCATGGTTGGTGGTGATCCGGCCGTGTTCGACAGAACCAAGCCGGTTTTCGAAGCAATGGGCAAGAACATCACCCTGGTTGGTGGCAATGGTGATGGCCAGACTGCCAAGGTCGCCAATCAGATCATCGTGGCATTGAATATCGAGGCGGTCGCTGAGGCCTTGCTGTTCGCGGCGCGGGCCGGCGCCGATCCGGCCAAGGTCCGCCAGGCCTTGATGGGTGGACTGGCCACCTCGAGAATCCTTGAGGTCCATGGCGAACGCATGATCAAACGCACCTTCGATCCGGGGTTTCGCATCGAATTGCATCAGAAGGATCTGAATCTGGCGCTGTCCAGCGCACGCGAGCTCGGCATGTCTTTACCCAATACCGCCACTGCCCAGGAGTTGTTCAATAGTTGCGCCGGTCAGGGCGGCAAGGCCTGGGATCATTCGGCCATGGTGCGTGCGCTCGAGAAAATGGCCAGCTTCGAGATCGGCCAGTCGGCCAAACCGGCTTGAGCGGCGCCTGGCGGGAGAGCTGACCGAGTGTAAGTCTGGGGGCTCGCGCCGACCCTGATCGTCTGGTTGGTCTGATCGCTCACCACAGACCACTGGGCGTGAGGGGACAGGTCTGCGACAAGGGCTCATGGCCAACGGGCGCCTGGTCGCGCTCGAAGCGGCCGTAGTCACGCGCGACCGACGCCACGCGCAGCCGATAGTCAGTGAAAATGCCGGTGCGACCCTCTGCCTGGGTGGTGCGGTGAGCCGGATGCTCGCGCCAGCGACGCACGGCGTCCTCGTCCCGCCAGAATGAGAGCGACAACAGCTTGTCGGGGTGGGTCAGACTCTGGAATCGCTCGACCGAGATGAATCCATCGATCTGCTCGAGCATCGGGCGCAGACGGGCTGCGTGCTCGAAATATTCCTCGCGGCGATCGGTTAGTGGCAACACTTCAAAAATCACGGCAATCATTGGATGTTGACTCCTGGGGTAGTGAGCGGGGTCTGCCGAGTGCGCCGGGCGGACCGAATGAGCGGCCAGTGCATAGATTCCCGGGGCTGTCGCCGGGTCTGGCGGCCATTGTGGATCCAGACTGTCGCCTGGTGATTCGGTGCGGGCCGAATCAACACCGCTACGGCAATAAGTCATTTGAACCATAATGATAATGATTCGTATTAATATACGGAGATGGTGAGACGGCCAAGCGCCGTCCGTCGAGATCATCGTTCTTCCGGAGCCACCGATGTTTTCCCGTCTGTCCCTGCCTGTCCGCCCCGTACTGTCTGTCTCTGCCCTTGCCTTCGTCCTGCTCAGCCTGTCGACATGGGCCCCGCCGGCCCAGGCGGCCGGTGAAGTCACGCTCTACACCACGCGCGAGCCGGGTCTGATCCAGCCGCTGCTCGATGCCTTCAGCGCCGACCAGTCCATCACGGTCAACACCGTGTTCGTCAAGGACGGCCTGCTCGAGCGGGTTCGCGCGGAAGGCGAGCGCTCGCCGGCCGACCTCCTGATGACCGTCGATATCGGCAAACTGGTCGACCTGGTCGCGGGCGGGGTCACGCAGCCGGTGAACTCCCCGGTCCTGGCGGCTGCGATTCCCGCCAATCTGCGAGGCGAGGACGGGCACTGGTTTTCGCTGTCGATGCGCGCGCGGGTGCTGTATGCCGACAAGAACCTGCCCATCACCTCATTTCGCTATCAGGACCTTGCCAGCCCGGACTATCGAGGCAAGGTATGCATTCGCGCTGGCCAGCATCCGTACAATGTTGCGCTGATTGCTGCGATGATCGCCCACGACGGTGAAGCTGCGACCGAGCAATGGTTGCGTGGTATGAAGGCGAATCTCGCCCGAAAGGCCACCGGTGGTGATCGTGACGTGGCACGCGATATTCTGGGCGGCATCTGTGACATCGGTCTGGCCAACTCGTATTATGTGGGGCATATGAAGAGCGCCAAAGAGGGCAGCGACGCGCGTCGCTGGGGCGATTCGATCAAGGTCATCAAGCCGATATTTGCGGGTCAGTCCGCCGGTACCCATGTCAATATCAGCGGCGCGGCGGTGGCCAGGCATGCACCCAATGCCGACAATGCGGTGAAGCTGCTCGAATTTCTCGTGTCACCGTCTGCGCAAGTGATGTATGCCAAGGCAAATTACGAATATCCGGTACTCAAGGGGGTCGAACTCGATCCAATCATCGCGCAGACGATCGGCGATCTCTCGGTCGATTCCCTGCCGATCATCGACATCGCCCGGTATCGGCAGCAGGCCAGCGCCCTGGTCGACAGGGTCGGCTTCGACCAGTGACTCAACAGTCGCTCGCGATCGGCGCCCTGAGGCCTTCACGGGCAAGCGGAGCGGGGCCGGATGGTAGTTCCCGGCGTTCTGAGCGAATGATGCGGCTGCGTCCGGTCGGGCCGGTCTGGCACCTCAGTGCCGTGTTGATCGCGGCCGGTGTGCTGGCGCCGATCCTGAGCCTGTTGTGGTTGTCGTTTGGCTCCAATCTGGGCCACTGGCTGCATCTGTGGCGCTATGTGCTGCCACAGGCTGCGCTGGACACGGCGATACTGCTGTTCGGCGTGGGCATCCTCGTGCTGTTGTTGGGCACCGGATGTGCATGGCTGGTCACGGTATGCGATTTTCCCGGGCGCAGCGGCCTGCAGTGGGCGCTGCTGCTGCCCCTGGCCATGCCGACGTATATCGTCGCCTTCGCCTATCTCGATCTGTTGCACCCGCTGGGCCCGGTCCAGGGCGCGCTGCGTTGGCTGCTCGGCCTGGACAGCCCGCGCCAGTTCCGGCTACCCGATCTGCGATCGATGCCGGGGGCCATTGTGCTGCTGGGTTTTGTGCTGTATCCCTATGTCTACATGACGGCCCGCGCGATGTTCGCGACCCAGCCTGCACACCTGATGGAAGCGGCGCGATCGCTCGGCGACACGCGGCGTCAGGCGTTTTTCAGGGTGGCGCTGCCAATGGCGAGACCGGCCCTGGCGGTCGGTCTTAGCCTGGCCTTGATGGAAGCGCTGAACGATATCGGCGCCTCTGAATTTCTGGGCATCCGCACGCTCACGGTCACCGTCTACACGACCTGGATCAGTCGCTCGGATCTGGCTGGCGCAGCCCAGATCGCCACGGCGATGTTGTGTCTGGTGATCACGCTGGTGCTGCTCGAGCGACACGGCCGGCGTCATCAGCGTTTCGGCACTGCCCAGCGGATGCGGTCCGTGCAGCCGCGCCGCCTCACGGGTGTGTCGGCCTGGCTGGCCACACTGGCCTGCGTGCTGCCGGTGTTCATCGGCTTCGTTGCCCCGGCCCTGTATCTGGTCGTCGAATCGGCCAAGCGCTTGAGCCTGACCGGTGGCCTGTCGCCCGGACTCGTCGACAGTCTGCTGAACACGGTCGGCATTGCGGTGGGCGTCACCATCGTGACAATCGTCGCCGCCCTGGTGGTGGCCTGGGCCGTGCGCACTCAGGGATCCCAGCCCAACAGGCTGCGCTGGATCGGTCGGATTGCCACGCTTGGCTATGCGGTGCCCGGGACGGTGTTGGCCATCGGTCTGCTGGCTCCTGCACTGGCCGTCGATTCGGCGGTCGCCTCACTGATCGGACATCCGGGTCTGCCTCTGATGGCCGCCGGGGTGGTGCTCATGGTGGCCTGCGGCACCCGGTTTCTGACGATTCCGATCGGCGGCATCGAGGCCGGACTGGCCCGGATCGCACCGTCTCTCGAACATGCGGCTCGCTCGCTGGGCGAGACCGGGATCGGCACGCTGCGAAGAGTCCATCTGCCGTTGCTGCGCCCGGCCATTGCCGCCAGTGCCTTGCTGGTGTTCGTCGATGCGATGAAGGAATTGCCGGCCACCTTGTTGCTGCGTCCGGCGAACTTTGAAACCCTGTCCACCTTGTTGTATGCAGAGGCTGCGCGAGGCACGTATGAGGATGGTGCGGTCGCCGCGCTGGCGATCGTGGCCGTGGGACTGGCGCCGGTCATCCTGCTGGCACGGCGCGGTTTTGCGCAGGCCGTTTCATGAGCGCCGATTTGCAGATCACCGACCTGACCCTGGGCTATGCGGGAGAGGCCGGATTTCATGCGGTCATCGAAGGTTTCTCGCTGGCCCTGGATGCGGGCGCCATCGGTTGTCTGCTCGGCCCTTCTGGCTGCGGCAAGACGACGCTGCTGCGTGCCATTGCCGGCTTCGAACCCGTGGGTTCGGGCGAGATCCGCCTGGGCGGCGTGCTGCTCTCGTCCACGAGCGTGCACCTGCAACCCGAACAGCGCCGGGTAGGCATGATGTTCCAGGAATATGCGCTGTTCCCGCATCTGGATGCCGCGCACAATGTCGCTTTCGGTTTGCGCAGACTCGCGCCGGCGGCGCGCCGCGACAGGGTGGCGCAGATGCTGGCCCTGGTGGGACTGCCCGACGCCGCGCGCCGCCATCCGCATCAACTGTCTGGTGGCCAGCAGCAACGCGTCGCCCTGGCCAGGGCGCTGGCGCCGCAACCGGCGCTGTTGTTGCTGGATGAGCCGTTTTCCAATCTGGATGACGATACCCGCGGTCGTCTGGCCGTGGATGTGCGTCAGATCCTCAAGAATGCCGGCCAGACCGCGCTGTTGGTGACGCACAGCGAAGCGGATGCGCAAGTCATCGGCGATCGCATCGGTATCATGCGCGAAGGCCGGCTGACCGGCTGGGGTTGAGTCGTCCCGACCCGATCGTCTACCTGGGGCAGTCGGGACGGCCCCGCAACAGAGACCTGAATCATGATTGAACTGCATTTCGCACCGGGCGCCTGCTCTTTCGTGCCCCATGTCGGACTCGAACGCATCCGTCAGGATGGCGGCGCCGACTTCACGCCCAGGCTGGTCAAGCTGCACAAGGGCGAGCAGCGCACGGCCGAGTTTCTTTCGATCAACCCCAACGGCCAGGTGCCGGTGCTGATCGTGGACGGCAAACCCCTTCACCAGATCGTCGCAATCTGCGACTGGCTCGATCGAGCGAATCCCGGCAGCGGCCTGCTACCCACGGATGCCTGGGCGCGTGCGCAGGCGCTGTCGCAGCTTGCCTGGATGAACAACACCGTTCATCCCACGTTCACGCATGTGTTCATGCCGAACCGCTTCGCGGATGACGAGCAGGTGCAGCAGGCGATACGCGCGCATGCGGCCGTTCAGTATCGCGGTCTGCTCGAGCGGGTCGCCTCGATGATTCCCGGCAACAGCCGATTCTGGGCCGGCGAACAACCCGGGTTTCATGACGCCTACGCATTCACCCTGCTGCGCTGGGGCGGCTACGCGGGCATCGAACCGGCCAGCGTGCCGGGCCTGCATGCTCATGTGCTCCGGGTCATGGAGCATCCGGCAGTGGCCGCCGTGATCGAGCGCGAGCGGGTAGGGCTGGACACCTATAAGGGTTGATGCCGGGCGGATCCGGTTCGGGTATTGAACGTCGCGGGTCGATCAGGCCACTCACGGTGGACAGGGGCAGTTCAGTCGAATGCCCTGCCTGCAACCGACATTGGAGAGACCCATGCGCCCATGGACCAACCTGCTGGTCTGCTCGAGCCTCATTGTTGTGCTGGACGCCGCCACTGCCCAGTCGATTCCGGACAAGGGTTATCTTTGCTGCAATCTGCGGATCGACTCGGGATTGGCGAGCGATGGCAATCAGCATGACCCGTCCCGACAGATGTTGCCAGCCGGCACGCCGGTGATCCCATTGGTGTTTGCCGACGAGCGTCTCAAATTCGAAGCCAAGGGGAAGGAGTACACCCTGGGCAACGACTACAGTCGTGAATTGTCGCCCGAGCAATTCGTCGAGCGCTGGATCGTCAAGCGCGATCCGCAGCGCAACCTGGCCAAGCTGCCGCCGCAGGCTCGCCAGGAGATCCAGCGTGCGCGGGTCATGCGTGGTATGACGCGCGAGCAGGTCGCCATGGCGCTGGGCTATCCGACCTCGGTCAATACGCCCGATCTGGAGGCCGGTGAATGGAAGTATCAGCCGTACTCGGGGTATGACTTTCTCGTGCTGTTCGATGACCGCGGCCGGGTTCGCGGCGTTCAGTGCGATGATCCGAAGACCCGCAGCGCCATGTATTCAGCCGACCCGGCTTTGCTGACCCGGGCCAAGCCATCGGTCGGCGCCCCGCCGGTCCTGTCGCCTCCCGCTGCGGAGCAATGAGGGCCCGATCGATTGGTTGATCGACCAGGCCCTCGCCGCCTGGTCACTGACCCAGGTGCTGATAAAAGGCGGTTTCGAAGTCCACATAGCCGCTGAACGAGGCCGGGTCGGCGAAGGGCAGGATCTGCGTGGCCCAGAAGCCGCCGTAGCCATTGCGTCGGTCGATCCAGTAGAACAGATTGGCCAGACCCGCCCATCCGAGTGCGCCGGCCGGCCGGCCGGTGGGGGCGGGATCATCATTGACCATGAAGCTGAACGACCATGATTTCGACAGCCCGGGAAAAAATTCCGCGTCGTTGGACAGCGACGGAATGACCCCGGGCAGCATCGTCACCTTCAGTTTGCCCAGCTGATTCTGCGCGGCCATTGCAACCGTCTCGGGCTTGAGCACGCGACCATGGGCGCCCATGCCATCGTTGAGCCACATGCGGATGAACTTCATGTAATCGGTGACGGTACTGTAGAGGCCATGGCCACCCATGTGCACCTCGGGTTTGGCGGGCAGCTCGAACGACATCGGCGTCAGCGATCCGTCGGCATGGCGGGCATGGATATCGGCCAGACGTCCGCGCAAGCCGTCATGCAATTCGAAGGTCATGTCCGTCACGCCCAAGGGTTCGAATATCCGGGTCTTGAACACCTCACCCAGGCGTTGTCCGGTGATGCCTTCGACAACCTGACCGCACCAGTCCATGTTGGAGCCATATTCCCATTTGTCGCCCGGATCGAACAACAAGGGTGTCATCAGGGAGGCCTTGGTGGCCGTGATCACACTGGGCTGCGACTTTTCGTCGGCCAGCCGTTTGTAGGTTTCATTGAAAAAATCGTAGCCGAATCCGGCGGTGTGCAACATCAACATCCGGGTGGTGATCTCGCGCCGGGGTGCGCGCAGCATCGGCTCGCCCCTGGCATCGAAGCCCTCGATCACCTGCAGTTTGCCGATATCGGGCGCATAGCGGCTGGCGGGTGCATCAAGATCCAGTTTGCCCTGCTCGAGCAGTTGCAGGATGGCCGTTCCGGTGATGGCCTTGGTGGTTGAAAAGATCGCCATGACGGTATCGGTTGTCATCGCGGCGTCCTGACCGATCACCCGCTTGCCAGCGCTGCCCTCGTAGACGTTGTGGTCCCGGTCGGTGATCATTGCCACCACGCCCGGCACCTGCGGGCCGTTGCTCACCGTTGCATCGAGAATCGAATCGGCCTTGTCCTTGAACTGACTGTCCATCGCATGTCTCCGTTGATGGTTGTGTGATCGTTCCTGTCGCCGTTTCAATGCATCTCAAAGCCTGGATAGCCATTGGCCGCCACGTCGTTGCAGGCTTTACGGTAGGTACCGACACCGCCGGTATAGGACAACACCCGGCGCGGCTTGCCCGGCACGTTGCTGCCCAGATACCAGGAATTGGTTTTTGCGATCAGGGTTGCGCCGGCAGTCTCGTCGTGATGGGCGACCCATTGTGCTTCCAGGGCGGCGGACGGCTCAATGACCTTCAGATGTTCTCGTTCCAGATGTGCGATGCAGTCGCTGATCCATTCTGCCTGCTGCTGCAGGCAGGTGGTCATGTTGCACAAGGCGGCCGAGGGCGCCAGGGGCACGGCGGTGGTGAACAGGTTCGGGTAACCATGAATCTGCAGGCCCATGGTGGTTCGGATATCCCGTCCCCAGTCTTCGGTCAGCGACCGGCCGTCGCGGCCCCGGATGTCCATCCGGGTCAGTGCACCGGTACCCGCGTCGAACCCTGTCGCCATGATGATCATGTCGAGCGCATGAACCGTGCCATCGGCGGTCTGAACGCCCTCGGGCGTGATGCGCTCGATCGGGTTGTCCAGCATGCCGACCACATCGACGTTGGGTCGGTGAAAGACTTCAAGGTAGCCCGATTCGAGCGGCACCCGGTGCGTGCCGAAACCATAGTCGGTGGGTATCAGCAGATCGCACAGGCGCGGATCCTTGAGGCGCTCGCGCATCTTCTCGCGCACGAACGCCGAGACTTCCCGGTTCACGTTTTCATCGAAGAACATCTCGCCGAACGAAGCGAGCCAGAGCTTGAGTGAGCCGTCCTGATAGACCTCCTCGAGCACCTGGCGCCGTTGCTCGGGCGTGGATTCCCACGAGTGTTCAAAATCGTATTCGAATCCGGAGAAGGTGTTGGGTAGCGTCTGCCTGAACTCGGAAAACCGCGCCTTGTAGGCGGCGACTTCTTCCGGGCCGTAAGGCGTGTTCTTCATCGGTAGCACGTACTGCGGTGTGCGTACGAACACGGTCAAGTGTCCCACCTGACTGGCAATGGTCTGGATCACCTGGATGCCGGTGGCTCCATTGCCGATCACCCCGACCCGTTTGTCGGCAAGTGTCACCGGTTCATGCGGCCAGCGTGCCGTGTGAAAGATCGGCCCATTGAAACTGTCCTGTCCGGCAAACAGATCGCTCAATGGTGCAGACAACATGCCGCAGCAGGTGACCAGATACTTCGCAGCGATGGTGTCGCCGTGCTCGGTGGTGATGATCCAGCGTCGCTTTGTTTCATGCCAGTGGGCGCTGAGGATCGCGGTATCGAACTGGATGTCTTTGCGCAGATCGAGGCTGTCGGCCACGTAGTTCATCCAGCGTTCGATCTCCGGCTGCTCAGGAAACCGGGATGTCCAGCTCCAGCCTTTGTAGAGTTCCTCCGAGAACAGGTATTGGTAGATGTAGGCTTCCGAGTCGAACTTGGCGCCCGGATATCGATTCCAATACCAGGTGCCCCCGACACCTGATGCCTTGTCATAGGCTCGCACGTTCAGGCCCTGGGCCCGCAGCAGATGCAACTGGTAAAGGCCGGCCACACCGGCACCGATGATCAGTGCGTCAAGCGTGTCGGATTCGGAGTTTTCATTGTGTGCGCTCGCACGTTCATGAGCGGTGTTCATGGGCTTGTCATCTCCTGGTTATCGTCCGCGGTCTCATCCCGTGGGGCTGGCCGCTGGTTATTGGCACCTCGCGCCGCCGTTCGTGGTAGCTTGCAAGGGTCGATGCAAGCCTAATCGACCGCCGATAACGAGTCTTGAACATTCCTGGCAATCTCTTGTACGGCCCGCGCAGACCGGGACCGACTGAAGACTGTGGCTGCCGGCCTGGAGGAGGGTTGTGCATGGCTGATCTCGTTGCACCGGAAGACCTGCCCAAATGGGTGCCTGGTGAGGTGTTGTCCAGTTCGGATCGATTGGGTTGGAAGGGCGTATCACTGCGCTCGTATCGCTACCGCGCCCAGGATGTCGAGGTGCCCGCCATGCGTGATTTCATGCTGGTCGCGTATCGGGTCGGCGTCACGCCCATGCAGCGACGCTTTGATGGACGATGGAGCCACGCCACCTGTGGACCGGGGGCCGTTTCCCTGCTCACCCGCGCAGAGCGGTCGCATTGGCAATGGACAGAGAATGTCGAAGTGACCCACGTGTATCTCTCACCCGATCTGGTCTCCGAGGTGGCCGATGAGGTCACAGGACGGTCAGTTCAGGATGTGTCGCTCAGGGATATCCTGCGCACTGATGATGCGTTGATCATCGCGGCCATGAATGCCGTGGCCGCCGAGGCGCAGAACATCGGGCTGGGTGGCTCGCTCTATGTCGACTCGGTGGCGCGTCAACTGATCGTCCATCTGCTGCGCCACTATGCCTGCGTGAACCTGGCGCCGATCGAACGACAGGGTCGCTTGAGCATGGCGCAGCAGCGCCGGCTGACCGATTACATCGAGGCGAATCTGAACGGGCCACTCGATGTGTCCGCGCTGGCGCGTGAAGCCGGCCAGAGCAGCAGCAGCTTTGCGCGCTATTTCAAGCGCACGATGGGCGTTTCACCCCACGCCTTCGTGATGCGCTGTCGGCTGCAGGAGGCACAGCGTCAACTCCGCCAGTCGCCAAGGAGCTTGAAGCTGATCGCCCAGAACTGCGGGTTCTCGGATCAGGCACACCTGACTCGGTCGTTCGTTCGTCACGTTGGCGCGACCCCTTCGGCATTTCGAACCGGCACGCGCAGTGTCGCTGCATCCCGTGCATCGGTCGACGAGTCCGATGGTCACGTCGACGAAGCACTCGATGGCGCGAGATCTTCATGATCCGGTACCCGACGACCGTCCCAGTCGCTTGTTGCGTGCCCGGATGTTGAGGGCCTCGACTGCCAGGGAAAAGGCCATTGCCGCGTAGATATAGCCCTTGGGCACATGCATGTCGAATGCCTCTGCGGTGAGCGCCATGCCGACCATCACCAGAAAAGCGAGGGCAAGGACCTTGACCGATGGATGCCGGTCGACGAAATCGCCAATCGGTTTGGCGGCGAACATCATCACGCCCACGGCCGCGATCACCGCTGCGACCATGACACTCAGCTGATCGACCATGCCCACGGCGGTGATCACTGAATCGAGCGAAAAAACGATATCGATCACGGCGATCTGGCCGATGATTCCCCAGAACAGTCGCTTCCCGGCCGCTTTGACCGCTGCCGATTCGTCGGTACCGGGCGTCGCTGGAGGGCCTTGTTCCTCAGGCGCTTCGACCTCCACAAAAATCTCGTGCGATGCCTTCCAGAGCAGAAACAGCCCCCCCAGCAACAGCACCAGGTCGCGACCGCTGATATTCTGACCGGCGACGCTGAACAAATCCGTCGTCAGGCCCATGACCCAGCTCAGCGAGAATAGCAAGGCAAGCCGGGACAGCATCGCGAATGCCAGACCCAGTCGACGAGCCTTGTCCCGGACCTCGCGGGGCAGGCGCCCGACCAGGATCGATATAAAGATGATGTTGTCGACCCCCAGCACGATCTCCAGGGCGGTGAGCATTGCAAACGCGATCCATAGGTTGGGATCCAGAAGGGTTTCCATGAATAGCTCGATTTGGAGGGCTGTCAACGTCGCGGCAAGGTCCGTGGGGCTGAATCATGACAGAACTGCGTATGGATTGCAGACTGACCGCGCGTCGCGGTCATTATGAACGCCAAAGGCCGGCGATCCGCGACGATACTTCCATGGTCGGAATCACTCGCCCGCCTCGCGGGTAACGTAGATGCTGCGCCTGCCTGGGTGCAAATGACTCGTCAGGCAGGGTCAGGGCTGATCGCGGCCCAAATTTCCGGGTGGGCTCGGAACACCCCTCGCACGTGGGGTGCCGAGTTCGATCGAGGGTGGATCATCGCTGGCGGGCGGCGGTACCTTCTGCGCGGCTTGCGCGAGTCGCACGATATTCAGCGGAAGTAGCAGGGAGTGCAACACCACGATTGGTAACAACGCGCTGGACAGCCCGTAGGCAATGAACAAGACATTGCTGGCGATGGCGACCGAGCGCAGGGTGATCATCGACTGAACATAGAAGGTCAGCAATACCATCGCGGCAGCGGCAAACCCGAGCTGTTCCTGCCAGTGCATCGAGAACCAGTCAAGGAAATCCATCGAGAAGTCCATTCTGACTTGCATGAACGCAATGTCACTGAATCCACGAATGGATACCGCGGCCCGGCATCTACTCTAGAGTTACGTCGCTGGGTCAGTCCACCCCATAAATGGGGTCTCATGAGGTTCATCCCTGTCATGCGGCGATGAGAGCTGCGGCCGGAGGGTCCGCTGACCTGGCCGATCACGACTCAATGGCTGCAATCGGTGCACTGGCCAGGCGCAGGAACAATCGGTCTTCACGGTGGATGAAGCGTTCGCGGCGCGCGAATTCATAGTTTTCGCGGCCCATCGGATCGGCTGCGAGTCTGGCCCGGTAACGTTCATAGGCGGCCAGGTCGGCAATGTTGTAGACACCATAGGCAATATTCGCCGAACCCTCGTGGGGCGCGAAGTAACCGATCAGATCGGCACCGCAGCGCGGAATCGCCTGTCCCCAGACCCGGGCATACTGCTCGAAAGCGTCGTGACGATAGGGATCAATCTCGTAGCGGATGAAACAGGTGATCATGGCTCGACTCCGTGAAGTGGGTGTGAATGATTGTCGGGTCGGGGATGGATCGATTGATTCGGTCTGGACCGAACTGAGCGGATGATGGCAAACCTTATCGTGTTGCACTGGCAAGGCCCCCCGGAATCCTCATGAAAGCGCCATCCCCGCAGCCCGCCGGGCGCCTGATCGAATTCGCCCTGCTTGGCCTGCTGGCCTTGTTGTGGGGTTCCTCGTATCTGTTCATCAAAGTGGCGCTGACGGCCTACCCGCCCTTGACCCTGATCGCGCTGCGCGTGAGCCTGGCGGCGCTGATCCTGCTCGCCATCATGCGGCTGCAGTCACTGGCATTGCCGACCGACGGTGCGACCTGGCGGCATCTGTTCGTGCAGTCACTGCTCAACAGTACGGTGGCCTGGACCTTGCTTGCCTGGGGCCAGCAGTTTCTGGACAGCGGTCTGGCCGGCGTGTTGAATTCAACCTCGCCGATTTTCGTGGTGATTTTCGCCGCGCTGTTCACCCATCACGAGCCCGTGCATGGCTGGAAGCTGGGCGGCGCCTTGCTCGGGCTCTCGGGTGTGGTGATGATTCTCGGGGTCGATGTGCTGGCCGGGCTGGGTGGGCAGTTGCCGGCCCAGCTGGCGGTGTTGTTCGCTGCCATGCTGTTCGCCATGGCGGCCATTTACGGACGCCGGTTCGCCGGGCTGCCCCCGGTGGTCACGGCGGCCGGGACCATGGTCTGCTCATCGGTGTTGCTCGTGCCCCTGAGTCTCGTGATCGATCGACCCTGGGGTCTGCAGCCCACGCCGCTGGCCACGGCGTCGGCGCTATTGCTCGCCACGCTGTGTACCGCCCTGGCCCTGATGATCTATTTCCGGCTCGTGCGCACGCTGGGGTCGCTCGGGGTGGCCAGTCAGGCCTATCTGCGCTCGGGTGTGAGCGTGGTGCTGGGCATGATGCTGCTCGGTGAGGTGCCCGAACCCATTGTCGGCGTCGGGCTGGTCGTGGTGATCATCGGGGTGGCGGCGATCAATCGGCCTGCGTCTGTCAGACATCACCAGCCCGGGGATGTCAGCGCCTGAGCAGGCCGTCCAGCAGATGCTGGCGACCCGGCGGGGTGAGCTCGAGTTGACGGGATTGGCCGATGCGGCGCAGCCAGTGTTGCCCGATGAACCAGTCGAGCATCGCGACGGCCATCGGACCGGCGAAATGATCGCGCCGCTCCGACCAGTCCACGCAGCCGTAGAGCGCATGGCGGCGGCCCGGTTTCAGGTCATCGGTCGCGGTCAGACCGATGTCGCGAAAACCCGCGAGGCCGGCACTCGTGATCTCGTAGCCGTTCGAGCCATCCGGATGCGCGCTCACCCAGCCGCGTTCGCGCAGACAGTCGCACAGCCGCACGCCGAGTTCACCGGCCAGATGACCATAACAGGATCGCGCATATCGCAACTCACGCATCGCAGGCGAGCGCCAGCGCGTGGACTCGGGCGCCGGTGCATCGGCAACCCTCAGCAGGGCTTCCAGCGCATGGGCGACATTGCTGTCGGCCAGCGTGTAGTAACGATGCCGTCCCTGGGCCCTGACGCGAACCAGGCGCTCGTCGACCAGCAGTTTGAGGTGCCCGGATGCGGTGGCCGCGGAAACGCCCGCATGCCCGGCCAGCTCGCGCCCCGTGTAATGACGCCCATCGAGCAGACGGGACAACATGGTCGCGCGGCTGGCTTCGCCAATGGCCGCCGCCACTCGGGTGAATCGGGGTTCGTCGCTCATCGCGACAGTCTGGGGCCGTTGGCCGATGAATCGTTTCGGTGCGCACCGAAACAATGGGTCAAGGAAGCGGCCCCGGACCCGCGCTCAGACGCGCTCGAATATCGCTGCAATGCCCTGGCCGCCGCCGATGCACATCGTGACCAGTGCATAACGCCCCTGGATACGGGCCAGTTCATGAACCGCCTTCAGGGTGATGATGGCGCCTGTGGCACCGACCGGATGCCCGATCGAGATGCCCGAGCCATTCGGATTCACCTTGGCCGGATCAAGATCCAGATCACGCGATACCGCCAGCGCCTGGGCAGCGAATGCCTCGTTGGCTTCAATCACGTCGAGCTGATGGGCCGCCAGTCCTGCCCGCTCGAGAGCCTTGCGCGTTGCCGGCACCGGACCGATTCCCATGTAGTCGGGGTCGACGCCGGCGTGCGCATACGCGACCAGACGGGCCATCGGCTTCGCGCCGGCGCGCCGGGCCGCGCCCGCTTCCATGAGTACCACGGCGGCCGCGCCATCGTTGATGCCGGACGCGTTGCCTGCGGTGACCGTGCCGGCGTTGCGGTCAAACACCGGCTTGAGCTTGGCCATGTCGGCCAGCGTCGTCTCGCCGCGAATGTGTTCGTCGGTGTCGAACAAGGTGCTGCCCTTGCGGGTCTTGAGTTCAACGGGGGTGATCTGCGCCTTGAAATAACCGGCGGCCACCGCAGCCGCGGCGCGACGGTGGCTCTCGACCGCCAGCGCATCCTGATCATCGCGTGAGATGCCCCACTTTTTCGCGACGTTTTCAGCCGTGACACCCATGTGGATGGTTTTGAACGGATCATGCAGTGCGCCCAGCATCATGTCGACGAACTGGGTGTCTCCCATGCGTTGGCCCCAACGCACGTCGGGCAGGATATGCGGACCACGGCTCATGACTTCCGCGCCACCGCCGATCGCGACATCACAATCGCCAAGCAGAATCGCCTGCGAGGCCGAGACGATGGCCTGCAGGCCCGATCCGCACAGTCGGTTGAGCGTGAGCGCCGGAACATCCTGCGACAGCCCGCCATCGATCGCGGCGACCCGCGCAAGATACATGTCGCGGGGCTCGGTGTTGATGACGTGGCCGAACACGACATGGCCTACCGAATCGGGCGCAACGCCGGCCCTGGCGACGGCTTCGCGCACGACCTGGGCGGCCAGGCGGGTGGGTGGCTGATCCTTGAGGCTGCCGCCGAATGTACCGACGGCAGTGCGTGCACCGTTCACGAGGACGACGTCACGGGTCATGGTGTGGGCTCCAGTTGTCAATGATGAAGAATGGGCGGCGGGCCACGGTGAATCGGCTCGTCTGAATCGAGGCTGACCGCGAGTGCGACATGAAACTGATCGAGCGAAATGCGCTTTCGGGCGCGAAACACTGTCTGCATCGCCCGCGTCGTGCCAACGTTAATCATATCCTGTCCGATCGAGTGAACACCGTCGGCCAGCACATCCAGGCTGACCCGCGCGCCGGCCTCGCGAAACATCCGGTAGGCCCGGTGCGAATGCTGTGCCAGGACGTGCGTGTCCAGTTCACCATGCAACAAATGGATGCTGGGCTTGATGAGGGTTCCCGGTGCGATCGCGCGATGCAAGCGGCCCGCGTGAGCAACCACGACGGCCGCACATGAGTCGCCGAGCAGGGCCATTTCGAGCCCGACACTGGCCCCCTGGGAGAAGCCCACGATCATGGTGGCCGAGGGTGCGATCTGCAAGGACTCCTGCGCACTGCGGATCCGTTTGACCACTTCCTGCGCGGCATGATGGACCCGCCCGGCCTGTTCATGCGCGACACCCGAGCCATCGAACCAGTCGCGACCCGATCCCTGTCGTGCCGGACTCAGGCCTTCGAGCACGATGGCCACGGCGCCGGGAAATTTGAACTGCCAGGCCAGGGCCACCGGCATGAAGGTCTCCGGGCGCGATCCGGCGCCGTGCAGAAATACCAGCAGTCGGTTGGGCTGGCCACCACGATGCGGCGGCAGTTCGAGCCAGAGCGGGGCGCCTGTCCTCATCCCGTCGTGACCCGTCATGAACTGGCGCGCCGGCGAATGCAGTCCAGATAAGCATCGGAGTCCGGTGTCTGTTGCCGGCGCTGCGACTCCCAGACGATCTGGCCCAGACACTCCATGATTTCATGCAAGGCATCGTGGGCCGAGTCGAGACGGCCGCTCAAGCGTTCGTAAGCGGCGCGGATACCGGGGGGCTGATCGATCGACAGTTGTTCGGCGATGGCCAGGTGCATGCTCAGATGCAGGAAGGGGTTGGTCTGTCCGCTGTCGACGAGATAGTTGGCGGCGATCGCACGTTCCTCGTCGGCGACATCATCGTGATACTCGGGATGCGCCTTGATCACGTCGATGACCATCGCTTCGATCGGTTCGATGGGTTCGCCCTGGCGATGTTTGCGCCAGGCCCGGCAGAAGAATCGCCTGGCGTCGGCCTGCGTGGGATTGAACATCAATGCGCACCAGGTGTGGGTGGATTCACGGTCCGACCGGGGCCGGCGTTTTGGGACGATGGTCGCACAGATCGGCAATCCGGCAGTCATGACAGACCGGTTTCCTGGCCTTGCACACATAGCGACCATGCAGCAGCAACCAGTGATGAGCATCACGACGGAATTCGGCGGGAACCACCTTGAGCAGGCGTTGCTCGACCGCCAGCGGTGTTTTGCCCGGTGCGAGACCGGTCCGGTTCGACACCCGGAAAATATGGGTGTCGACCGCAATCGTCGGGTCGCCGAATGCGGTATTCAGAATCACGTTGGCGGTCTTGCGACCGACACCGGGCAATGCTTCCAGGGCGGCGCGATCATGGGGCACCTCACCGTCATGGTGCTCGCAGAGCAGTTGACAGGTCTGAATCAGATGCCTGGCCTTGGATCGATACAGGCCGATCGTCCGGATATAGGGCTCCAGCCCCTCGATACCCAAGGCGGCAATCGACTTGGGTGTATTGGCAACCGGAAACAGTTTGCGTGTCGCGGCATTCACGCTGATGTCGGTGGCCTGGGCGGACAGCAGGACGGCGGCGAGCAGTTCGAACGATGAGTCGTAGAGCAGTTCGGTGGTGGGATGGGGATTGTCAGCCTGCCAGCGGGTGAACATGGCATGACGGCGCTGCGCGTTCATGATCGGGATGCCTGTCGCTGACGGGCGCGTTCGATCGCCGCAGCCACCACGCGCCGCTTGCGCTGCAGATCCGCCGTTTCCGTGTCGGATGCGTTCCCCATCTCGCCGGCCGGTTGCGAGATCTGCTCATCCAACGAGGCGAGCTTGCGCCGCGCCTCAGATTCGAGGCGCTCACGATGACGCCATTGATCATCTTCACGTCGATGCGCTCTGGCCTGAAACCGAAGGCGGGCCGCATCGGCGTGCGCATCGGTCCATGGCACCGACTGATTCAATGGTTCGATGCTGATGCAGTCGACCGGACACGGCGGCACGCAGAGATCACAACCCGAACACAGCGAGGGCAGCACCGTATGCATGCGCCGCGGTCCGCCGATGATGGCGTCGACCGGACAGGCGATGATGCATTTCGTGCAGCCGATGCATTGCGCCGGATCGATCAGCGCGACCAGTCGGGGGCCGGCCGATCCGCAGTCGGGATCCAGCAGCAGGCTAGGTTGGCCAAGCATTGCAGCGAGCCGGTCGGCGCCGGCCTGGCCACCGGGTGGGCATCGGTTGGGCAAGGTAGTGGCCTGCTCGAGTGCACTTGCATAGTCGCGACACGACGGATAACCGCAGCGCGTGCACTGGGTTTGCGGCAGCAGCGCATCGATGGCATTCACGCGTATCGAGCGCATGGCCAGGCCGTCGGCCGGCGTGTCCGGCAGGTGGTCCTTGGGCTGGGCGGGCGACTCGGAATCGGTGCGGAAAATCACGTCGAAGGGCCTGACGAAAGCGGAATCATCATCCCCGGTTAGGCGGACGGGAGGTGATCGGACAGTAGCGACCAGAATTATGCCGATTGCGCCAAAGCAATGATCATAAAGGCGATTGTGCAGCGTGGCCTACCGCGATCCGGAACGCTTGCGTGACCTGGCATGGGGTTTGCGTAGGGTCAGGGTACGAAGGCCTCGCAAGAGCAGATCAGCCAGGGGTCAGGTGGTAGCTGGAGGAAGGGGGGAATGGGGTGGCCATTGGGCCACCCCATTTGTCCATCTGGCGATCCGGTTTGCCTTGAAGCGCCAGGTCGATTTACCGGCGCGGATTGAAGCGGTTCGCCCGAAATGCCGACGGATCGATCGCCGGCTTGCGATCGAGCAGCAGATCGGTGATGAGCCGGGCCGTGGCGCCACTCTGGGTCAGGCCCAGATGCCCATGGCCGAACGCATAGGCAACCCGGCGGCTGGCTGGCGAGAAGTCGATGACCGGCAGCGAGTCGGGCAATGAAGGGCGAAAGCCCATCCATTGCGTCCCCCCCGTGGTCTGCAGCGCAGGCAGCAGACGTTTGGCCGTGGCCAGCATGGCGTCGGACCGACGAAAATCGGCCGGCAGCGTCAGGCCGCCGAATTCGACTGCACCACCGATCCGAATGCCGCTGTCCAGTGGCGTGGCCACGAAGCCATGCGCCGAGAAGATCAGTTGGCGTCTGAGGTCGAAGGCATGTCGGGGCAGTGTCGTGTTGTAGCCGCGTTCGGTGTCCAGCGGAATCGTATCGCCCAGCGGCGTGGTCAATGCCCGTGACCAGGCGCCAGCCGCGATGACCACCTGCCCGCATGTCAGGGCAGGCTGCTGCGTCAGCAGCACCTGCACCTGGTCGGCCGCCGGCGAGATGCCGCGTACCTCATCGACGAGCAGCCTCGCTCCATGATCGAGTACGTGTTGACCGATCGTTGTCGTCACGGTGAACGGATCACCGACAGTCTCCCATTGCGGGACATAGGTCGCGGCGACGATGGACCTTGCCAGACCCGGTTGCAGATCGGCAAGCCGCTCACCGCGCACGTGTTCAAAGTCGATGCCGGCCTCACGGCGACACGCCCAGCCCGGTCCGGCGGCGCGAAACTGCGCCTCGCTCTCATAGAGTTCGAGCGAACCATCGCGATGAATCATCGAGCTGGCACCGATGCGCGCGAGCATCGAATGAAATTCATTCCTGGCCAGCGTCATCAATCGCGCCTGAGCCGCCGCAGCCGCTTCAAATGGTCCGCGTCGGCTGGCCATCGCGAACCGGATCAACCAGGGCAGGATTTGGGGCAGATAGGTGGGCCGGATCGCCAGCGGACCCAGGGGGTCAAGCAGCCATCCGGGTGCCCGGCGCAGGATGCCCGGCGAGGCCAGCGGCAGAATGTCAGAGAAGGCGAGTGCGCCGGCATTGCGCGCGCTGGTTTCGGCGCAGATTCCCTTGCGATCGATGAGCAGCACGCGCCGCCCGGCGGCCTGCAGGTGTGAAGCGATGGCCACGCCGATGATGCCGGCGCCGATGATCACGACATCGTGGTGGTTGTCGCTGGAGCTTGACGCCATGCGCTGCTATCGCCGAAACGATGCGGGTAACAAGGGGTCGTTGGCCTGGGCGACGAGTTCGGCGCGCGCGGTCACGAATGCTTGCCCGGTGATGCTGGGCAGCACGCCGTTCGCACCGGGCCGATAGCTCGCTTCGAAGCGTCCGCCGACAATGCTCTCCTGAATCCAGCGCTGGCCCGCCTGGAGTTTGCCAGCAGCGGCCAGACAGGCGAGTTTGGCACTGGTGCCGGTACCGCAGGGCGAGCGGTCATAAGCGCCGCCCGGACACAGCACGAAATTGCGGCTGTCGGCTCCGGGATCGGTGGGCGGTCCGAAGAATTCGATATGGTCGATAGCCGCGCCGTCATCGCCCGCGATGCCGTCGCGGATCAGAGCGAGGCGAACCGCCTCGGCATGCCGGGTCAGCAGGGCAATGTTCGAGATCTCGAGCGGGCAGGGTGTTTCATGGCAGAGATAGAACCAGTTGCCGCCCCATGCCACATCGCCGCTGATCCTGCCCAGACCCTCGACCTCAAGCATCACATCGGCGAACACACGTCGGCTCTCGACGTTGGCGATGGTTGCGCGAGTGGCCGAATGCAACTCGACACCGACCACACCGACCGGGGTTTCGAATCGATGATGACCGAACCCGATGCGCCCCATGTCGGCCAGCGTCACCGCGGCACCGATCGTGCCGTGCCCGCACATGCCCAGGTAGCCGGTGTTGTTGAAGAAGATCAGCCCGGCCGCGCAGGACGGGTCGACCGGTTCGCAGAGCAGGGCGCCCACGATGGCATCGAAGCCGCGCGGTTCGTCGATGGCCAGTCGGCGGTAATCATCAAAATCACGAGCGAATCGGTCGCGCCGCTCAGCTAGTGGCCCGTTACCCAGCCAGGGACCACCCGACACGATCAGTCGTGTCGGCTCGCCTTCGGTATGTGAGTCGATGACTTGCACGAGCTGTCCTTGCCGATCACGGCGGCTCGCCGATCAGTGATGCTCGCCGGTCGACCAGTTGGCATACCAGGCCTTGAACAGCGCGAGTTGGTTGGCCGCATAGCGCTGCTGACTGACCGACAAGGCATCGCTGCGATCGAAATGTCGCTCGTATTCTCGATGACCTTGCAGCACCATCAGATACTTGTAATAGAGCACCAGATCGACGCCCTCATCAAACGAGGACAAAACGCCCAGCGCCTGTTCGAGTTCCTGCGCGCGGCGCCAGGCCTGCAGATTGCCAGTGGCGGCGGACCGGCTCAGCGAGACCAGTTCGAGAACGGCGTGAGGCAGGGCGTTGCCGATGCCGGTGATCGTGCCCACCGCGCCGCAGTTCACGAAGCCGTGGAATACCTGGGTGTCCACCCCGACCAGCAGGGCCAGGTCGGGATCGCGTCCGGTGATGTGCTCGGCCGCATAACGCAGCGACTGGGCGCCGCCGAATTCCTTGAAGCCCACCAGGTGGGGGAATTGCTCACGCAACTCGAAGAACAGGTCGGCCTTGGTCTCGTATCCGTAGTAGGGGCTGTTGTAGATGACCGAGGGCAGGTCGACCGCGGCTTCGAGCACGCCGGCAAAATGGGCACGCTGGGCAGCCACCGATGAGCCGCGCGACAGCACCCGCGGAATGATCATGAGGCCACGCGCCCCGGCATCCTTGGCATGGGCGGCCAGGCGCACGGCGCGTGCCGGACTCTGCGCGCCGGTGCCGACCACGACGGGCACGCCCGCGCCGATCAGGCGTTCGACGCCGGTCATTCGCTGCTCATCACTGAGCAGCGGCCAATCACCCATCGAACCGCAATAGACGACGGCCGACATGCCGCTGGCGATCAGATCCCGGCCGGTCGCGACCAGGGCGTCAAAATCCGGTTCGCGCTGAGCCGTGCAAGGCGTCATCAACGCCGGAATGGTGCCGTGAAAGACAGACGCACTCATCGGAAGCCTCCGTTGGCGGTGGCGGGTCAGTTCTTGCCGGAGATCCGTTTGCGGTGGGCGGCAATGAAGGCCGAGACTTCGGGACGGATGATCTCGCGCCAGCGCCGGCCGCTGAAGATACCGTAATGGCCCGCGCCTTCGACGACCAAGTCGCGCTGGTGCGCCTTCGGAATGCCGGTGCAAAGCTTGTGAGCCGCCTGGGTCTGCCCGGGCCCGGAAATATCGTCCAGCTCGCCCTCGACGGTGAACAGGGCAACCCGGCGGATGGCCGCCGGATTCACGCGATGCACCTGACCTTCGAACCTCACATCCCAGGTCCCCAGGGGCAGGGCGTGCTCCTGAAACACGGTCTTGATGGTTTCAAGATAATAATCGGCCGGCATGTCCAGGACGGCGTTGTACTCATCGTAGAACTTGCGATGCGACTCGGCATCTTCCATGTCGCCCTGAAGCAGGCTCAGATAAAAATCCCAGTGAGAGTTGACATGGCGGTCGGGATTCATCGAGACGAAACCCGCGTGTTGCAGAAAACCCGGATAGACCCGACGGCCTGCACCGGGATACTTGGCCGGCACGACATAGATCAGATTGCGCTCGAACCAGCGATAGGGCCGGTCGCTGGCCAGGTCGTTGACTTCGGTGGGGCTCTTGCGGGTGTCAATCGGCCCGCCCATCATGGTCATGCTCAGCGGCAGCTTCGGATCATCGATGGCCGACATGATCGACACGGCGGCCATCACCGGGACGGTGGGCTGGCAGACCGACATGATGTGCAGGTCCGGCGCCAGGTGACGCATGAACTGGATTGCGTAGGCGATGTAATCATCGAGATGGAAGGGGCCGAGCGCGTAAGGCACCATGCGCGCGTCTTTCCAGTCGGTGATGTAGACATTGTGGTATGGCAGCAGCCCGCGCACGGTGTCGCGCAGCAGCGTTGAATGGTGTCCGGACAGCGGCGCGAAGACCAGCAGCGTCGGGTCCTTGGCATGACTGGCGAGTCCGGCCGGGAGCTGGCGCTCGAAATGCAGCAGACGACAAAACGGATTGTCGATCTCCACGCGTTCCTGAACGGTGACTTCCTGATCGTCGATCTCGGTGCTGGTCAGGCCGAACTCGGGCTTTTCATACTCCTTGCCCAATCGGTGAATCAACTCAAAGCCCGCTGCCGCCCGCTTGGCGAACGGTGCGTAGGTGAAGGGGCTATAGGGATTCGAATAGAGCTGGCTCATTGCATTGGCCCAGCTCGATACCGGATTCAGAATAGCGCGCTGCGCCTCATGGACCTGATAGATCATCCACCTACCTCGTTAGACGACTACGCCTTCAGACAGATATACACCGGATGGTCTGTGATGACGCCACCGGGGCGCTGAAAGGTCGATAATTTGTATTGAATTGACGGTTCCTGAATGTTCAACCCATTCTATTGTGCCATTAAGGTCGAATCAGCCTTGAGACGCTTATCACCTGATCAAGTCAATTCTGTGAAATTATCCGACTCAGGCAGTGGCGCAACCACCAGCGCGTGTGGTTTTCCGCCACCGAATTCTGTGCCAGACGGCCGCGCAGCGAGTTGAAGTCCACGCAGCGCATCGATTGATCCTGTTCGGCACAGGAGAATACGATCCGTTCGACACCGGTCTGCGGATCTACCTGACGTTGCAGACATTGCGCACAGATCGCCTTCATCATGCATTGCATGGGCGAATTGATCGAGGCGATGAGTCGGATCTGTGGCTTGAGCCGCGCCGCCAGTCTGCCCTGACAAAGGTCCGCCACCGCGGACATCATGGCGTCCGAGCCGATGGCAATCAGGCGGTCGGCACGACTCAGATCGAGCGTTCCCGCCAGCGCATCCAGTGCAGCCACCACATTGCCTTCATAGTGCCGGTCCTGGGCGCGGGTGGGCGTGAAGCCAGGCGATTCCTCGCAACACCAGACCACCTGGTCGGCGGCAGCCTCGATGTCGGCCACCCGGAAGCGATCGGCGAGGCGTCGATAGGCGGCGAAATAGATCACGGTGCAGCCCGCGGCGCGCAGAGCTGCGCCAATCGAGAACAACACGGCATTGCCCAGTCCGCCCCCTGCCAGGATCACGGTTTCATGGGCAGGAATCTCGGTGGGCGAGCCCGTGGGGCCCATGAGCACGACCGGTTCGCCAGGCTCAAGGCGCGCACAGAGGTCGGACGATCCGCCCATCTCGAGCACAATCAGTTCCAGGTCGCCGGCCACCGGATCGGCGCTGGCACCCGTCATGGCCAGACCCTCCATGCCCAGGCGGGTGATCCCTGTTTCATCGGCCACCTGGTCCGCCAGGCGCTCGAAATTCTGCAGCCGGAAGAACTGTCCGGGCCGAAACGCGCGGGCGGCGGCCGGCGCGTGGATGCGTACCTGGATGATGCCCGGGGCCAGGCGGGTGATCTTCACCACCCGGGCCTGCCAGTCGTCGGCCAGTTGCCTGAACCAGGACTGCCCGTCGCTCGGGCAGGCCGCCGTCGGGAGGTCGGCCAGCGCGGCAGTGATCTGCGGCGCGGCCTGGCGGGCACTGGCCAGTGCCCGCACCACATTGCCGGCGAAAGCGGGATGGGCATCGCCCAGAAAACTCACGCGCCGCCCGTCCGGCCGGTTCAGGCAGAAAAATTGTGGCTCGGCAGGCTTGGGGTCGACGCCGGGCGACACCGGCTGGCCGTTTGCGTCCCTGGCCATGAAACTGCCCTGGTCCAGTGCGTAGTGCGCCGGCTCTTCATCGGCGAGCATGGCATTGGGGTGGGTGCCGGCGGCAATGAACACGGCGCGCGCCGGCAGAGAAACCTCACTGCCATGGGCATCACGCACGATCAGCGCCTGGCAGGCGCCGTCCGGATCGATGGCAACGGCCAGAGGCTGCAGTTGTTCGGCAAACACGATGCCTTCGGCCAGCGCGTTGGCCAGTTCCTCGGGATTGAGCCGATAGGCGGGCGAATCGATCATGCGCTTGCGGTAGACCACGGTCACGCCGCCCCAGGATTGCACCAGGGCTGCCAGGTCGGCTGGCTCCCCCCGGTGGGCCGCCTGGCAACGGGCCTCGCGGATCGCCAGACCGTGCGCGATGAACTCGTCGGCAATGGCTTGTTCGCCAGCCCGCCAACCGGCGCGCACTGCCGATTCGCCATGGCGCGCGACCAGGGCCTCATGACGCGCCAGGAAGCGGTCGACCTGGGCGATATAGTAGGCAAACGATTCGGTGGCGGTATCCAGGGCGGTGAGGCCACCGCCGACCACCAGCACGGGCAGACGCATCTGCAGGTTGGCGATCGACGAGGCACGCGCCGCGCCGGTCAGTTGCAAGGCCATCAGGAAATCGCTGGCTGCCCGAACGCCAGGCGCCAGTTCATTCGGAATGCCCAGCAGCGTCGGCCGGCCGGCGCCGGTGCACAGGGCGATGTGGTCAAAGCCCAGGGCAAACGCTGCGTCAGTGCCGATGGTGCCGCCAAAACGAACGCCGCCGAACAACCGGCAGCGCGCCCGTCGTTCGAGCATCAGCCGTATCAGGCTCAGAAAATTCTTGTCCCAGCGCACCGTGATGCCATATTCGGCCACGCCACCGAAGCCATTGGCGATGCGGCTGTCCAATGGCTCGCGCAGGCTGTTCACATCATGGATGGGTGCGTCCGGCCATCGGGCCGGCTCGATCCGCAGGCCGTCGATCAGCACGACATCATGGCCGTCATTGAGCAGATAGTGCGCCAGGGTGAAGCCAGCCGGACCCGCACCGACGATGAGCACCCGACGTCCGGTGGGCGAGGCCGGAACCGGCCGGCCCAGGTTCAGGGGATTCCAGCGCACTAGCAGCGCATAGATCTCAAAACCCCAGGGCAGTTCGAGCACATCACGCAGCACGCGGGTCTCGGCTTGCGGGATATCGACCGGCGTCTGCTGCTGGTAAATGCAGGCCTTCAGGCAGTCGTTGCAGATCCGGTGCCCGGTGGCGGCCACCATCGGATTGTCCAGGGCGATCATGGCCAGCGCGCCAATCGCCGCGCCCTCGCTTTTTAACTGCAGGAATTCGGAAATCCGCTCCTCGAGCGGGCAGCCGCCGAGCGCTTCGCCATAGGGGGAGCGCAGAAATGGCGTCTCGCCCGCGGCGGTGCGCAGACCGTGGGAACAGGAATCCTTGCCGTTCTGGTGACATTTGAGGCAATAACGGGCTTCATCGAGTGCGCCGGCCAGATCGGTACCCGGATCGGTCAGGGCGAAGCCGTTACGAACCACCCGCGCCGCCGGTTTGATCCGATGCCAGGTGACCGGCGTGAATCCGGTATCCAGGTGTTCGACGCGGGCCTGCGCATCGAGTGCTTGAGGATGATCGAACAGCACGCCAGGGGTATGGCGGATGCGGCCGGCTTCCGTGCCCGCGGCCCATGCCGCATAGTCGCGGGCGATGGCCAGCGCGGCTCGTGATGAGTCGCGCACGGCGGGATTCTCGGACTTGCCCGCGGCGGTCCAGGCCTGAATCCGCGACGCGAATTGCGCCTCATCATCGGGATCGGCGCCCAGATCGCGCAAACGGGCGCGCAAGGCATCGGCGTCGACCGATTCTCGGTCTTGCGGCGTGACGCCCAGCAGCGCCTGCCGTTTGACGAATTTGTACTTGGTGCGCAGCAGGGGCTCAATATCGCGATGCCGGGCGGTCAGACTGGCAGCGGCGTCCTGGATGCCGAACAGGATCGGTATGAACCGATCGACCGCCCGCGCGATCTCGATCAGGAAGGCCGCCTGGTCGGCTGGCGAGGCTGGCTCAGGCAGGTTGCCGCTGCCGGGCACCGTCGGGTAGTGATGGCCAGTGCCACTGGCTTGTTGTCTGGCCTGGTCCAGCCGGGACCACAGCGCCGGCTCCTCGCCACTCAGCCACTCGGCGAAGGCGGCATCGATGCGGGCTGGTCCGTGTTCGGCCAGCAGATCGGCCGTGTCCAGACCGAATCCCGGTTTCAGCACCGGGCTGAGCGAAATGCGCACAGGGCCGGGCAGGGCGGTCCCGTCTGCACCGGGGCTGCCTCGTTCGGCTTCTGGATGGTCCGCCACGCCTGCTCACCGGTGCCTGGTGTCACCAAGCCGGTATCGGATCGGGCTCAGCGCTCGAGCAACTGGATCTTGTCCTTGACCTTGGCCCATTCATCGGCATCGTCAGGCGCCGGCTTGGTGCGGGTGATGCTGGGCCATTTCGGGGTGAGTTCCGCGTTGAGCGCCGTGAAGTGCTCCTGACCCCCGGGCACGTCCTCTTCGGCATAGATCGCCTCGACCGGACATTCGGGAATGCAGACGGCGCAATCGATGCATTCATCCGGATCGATGATCAGCATGTTCGGGCCTTCGCGGAAACAATCGACCGGACACACATCCACGCAGTCGGTGTATTTGCACTTGATACAGGATTCGGTGACGACGTGGGTCATGTAAAACCTTGGTTGATGCGCAATGGACCGGTGCCCGATTGCCAGACGGCAGGGGATGATTTATCTTGCCGGGGCAAGCCATCCAGTAACAGCGGGATTCTAGCGTCAAGGTCCGGCCCGCTCAAATGTGCCCACGGCGGGAACGAGGTGTCGCACCAGCCCGTTCACCCGTCACCCGATCGACCTCGATTTGCCCCCGGAACCTGTTTATGCCGCCGGTCTTCCGTCCCGCCGCCCTGGTCGATGCCTTGACCTACCTCACGCGGCTGGCGGGTACTCAGTCACCGGTGCTCGCGATTGCCGGCGCAACCGATGTTCTGCCGGCACATGTCGGCCGATCGCTCACTGACAACATCCTCGACCTGTCCGGCCTGGCCGCACTGCGCGGCCTGTCGGTCGGTCAGGTCGATGGCCGGGCCGCCCTGCGAATCGGCGCGCTCTCGACCTGGACCGACATTGCCGACTGGGTGGTCCGTGATGCCTCTTCGCCGGCCTTTGATGCGCTGGCCCTGGCGGCGCGCGAAATCGGTGGGGCGCAGATCCAGCATCGCGGCACCATTGGCGGAAACCTCTGCCATGCCTCGCCGGCGGCCGATGGCGTGCCTGTGTTGCTCGCGCTCAATGCCTCGGTCGTGCTCACCGCGCTGAGCGGCTCGCGCACGTTGGCGCTTGCCGACTTCCTGACCGGACCTCGTTCAACGACACGGCGACAGGACGAATTGCTCGAAGCCGTGGTGATTCCGATGCCGCAGGCCCATCGCTTCTCAATCGGTGTTCCTGAAACTCGGTCATCGTCGCTATCTGGTGATTTCTGCGGTGATGGTGGCCGCGGCCATCGATTGGATCGACGACCCGGGATCCACGCGCGCGGGTAAGCCGGGTCGGATGCGTCGCGTGGCGCAGTGCCGGATCGCGGTGGGTGCCTGCGGTCCGGTGGCCTCCCGGCTGCCTGGGCTCGAGCAGACACTCGCCGGCCTGGATGCGCCCGACCTTGACCGGCTCTGTGAAGCGCCCGGATTGCTCGACGAATCGGCGCCCTTGCGGCCGATCGACGATCTGCGCGGCACGCGCGAGTATCGGCTGAAGGCGGCCGACGTGCTGGTCCGCCGCGCCTTGCGCCTGATGGCCCGTGACGCCATTGAGGCAGGCACGCCATGAATCATCCGTCTTCCTTCACCGACCAGTCGCCAGCGAACCCGTCGTCCATGACGATCACGAGCCTCGAACTCAACCATCGCCGGCTCGATGTCAGCGTCAATCCCGCCGATCGACTCTCCGCCGTGCTGCGTGATGAACTTGGCCTGACCGGGACCAAGATCGGTTGCCATGCGGGCGATTGCGGCATCTGCACGGTCCTGCTCGATGACCGTCAGGTCTGCGCCTGTCTGGTGCCCGCCGCTCAGGTCGATGGCACCCGGATCATCACGGTCGAAGGCCTCGCCCGACTCGTCGCGGCCGACGGTCGCGCGGTGGGTGCGCGATTGCAGCGCGCCTTCGCGCTGACCGGCGCGGCCCAATGCGGCATCTGCTCGCCTGGCATGTTGATGGCAGCCGCCTCGCTGCTGTTGCGCGAGCCGGCGCCGACGATCGACACCGTGCGCGATGCGATCGGTGGCGTGCTGTGTCGTTGCACCGGCTATCAGAAGATCGTCGAGGCGATCCTGCTCGCTGGCGGCACTCAGGACATTCCCTTACCCATCGCGCCGGTGGCGGGGCAGGCCGTTGGTGCGCGGCTCGAGCGACTCGATGGTCAGGGCAAGTTGGATGGCAGCCAGTGTTTTGGCGCCGATCAGGTGCCGGCCGGCGCAGTCAGTCTGCGCGTGATTCGTTCGCCCTATGCCCGGGCTCGCATCGAGCTGGGCGATCTCGATGGCTTCGTGGCCGCCCGGCCCGGTCTGACGGGCTGGATAGGGCCTCGCGATATTCCCAACAATCGTTTTTCGATCTTTGCCGAACTGCGCGATCAGCCGGCGCTGGCCGACCATGAGACCCGTTTTCGAGGCGAGGCAGTGATCGCCTTGCTCGGGTCGCCACAGGCCTTGTCGGCACTGCAGAACGATCCGCCGCCCGTTGAATTCTTCGAACTGACGCCACTGCTAGCCCCGGCTGAGGCACTGGCCGATGGTGCGCGAGCGGTCCAGGCGCGTTATCCGGACAATATCCTGTGTATGGGCCGGGTCAGTCGTGGCGATGCGGCCTCGATGGGCGAGTCGATCATGCAGTCAGTCTCGGGTGAGTTGACCACCACCCATGTTGAACATGCCTACCTCGAACCCGAAGCCGGTCATGCGATCTGGCATGGACCGGACCACGAATTTACCGTGACCTTGTTCGTCACGACCCAGACGCCTTATCTCGATCGTGACGAGATCGCCTTCATGTTCGATCTGGAACCCGCCAGGGTCCGGATCATGCCCTCGGCCGTGGGCGGTGGCTTCGGCGGCAAACTCGACCTGAGCGTGCAGCCGCTGCTGGTTGCCGCAGCCCGCAAGTCGGGGCTGCCCGTCTGCCTCGTTTTCGAGCGGCCCGAGTCGATGCTGGCCAGCACCAAACGTCATCCGGCGCACATGCGCGCCCGACTCGATGCGAATGCCCAGGGCCGGTTTCTGGCCTACCGGTTCGACGGCGACTTCAACACCGGGCCTTATGCGTCCTGGGGGCCGACGGTCGCCAATCGGGTGCCGATTCATGCCTGCGGACCCTATCGGTTCGAGGCCGTTACCGCCTGCACCCGGGCCGTGTTGACCAATGATGCGATATCGGGCGCGTTTCGCGGCTTCGGTGTGCCGCAGTCGACGCTGCTGGTCGAGATGCTGATCGATGAACTGGCGATCCGTCTGAATCAGGATCCGCTGCGCCTGCGCCTGGCCAATGCGATCCGGGCGGGCGATCGCACGGCAACCGGGCAGCAACTGAATGCGAGCGTCGGCCTGGTCGACTGTCTGCAGCGCCTGCAACCAGCCTGGCAGGCGGCGCAAGAGCAGGTGGCGGCGGCCAATCAGCGATTCGCCCGCGCGGGTGGATCCGCCCTGCCCGGTGGGTCGGGTGAGCGACGGAACGCGCCTGCCGATCCGCATGGACTCGATCCGCGCGCCGTGCGTCAAGGCGTGGGCATCGCCTGCATGTGGTATGGCATCGGCAATACCGTGATCGCCAATCCCTCAACCATGACCGTCGGACTGCGCGCCAACGGTCGGTTGATGCTCTACAACGGCGCGGTCGACATCGGCCAGGGCACGTATACGATCCTGCCGCAGATCTGCGCCGATGCCCTTGGCGTGCCGGTCACCCTGATCGACCAGGTCTTCGCCGACACCGGCCGCACGTCCGATGCGGGCAAGAGTTCGGCATCGAGGCAGACCTTCGTATCCGGCAGCGCGACACGGCTGGCGGGTCTGGATCTGCGCCGCCAGTTATGCGAGAGGCTAGGGGTGTCACAAGAGGCGCCGCTGACCATCGGCGACGGCTGGGTGAAGGCGCTCACGCCCACCGGCGGGTGTCTCGCCCATCTGGATCTGGCGTCGCTGCCCACTGACGGGCAGGACGATGTGCTGCGTGGACAAGGCTATTTCGATCCGCCCACGGTGGCCCTGGATGCCGAGGGCCAGGGCGTGCCGTATGCGACCTATGGTTTTGCCGCGCAGTTCGCCGTGGTCGAGGTCGACATCGAACTGGGCACCGTGCGCGTGCTGCAGATCCATGCGGCCCACGATGTGGGCCGGGCGATCAATCCGGTACAGGTCGAGGGGCAGATCCATGGCGGCATCGCCCAGGGCCTTGGCATGGCCCTGATGGAAGCGTATCGCAGTGGCCAGACCGACAACCTGCACGACTATCTGATTCCCACGGTGGGTGACATGCCGGCGATCACCGTGCATCTGATTGAGGCCTGCGAACCCTTGGGCCCCTGGGGAGCGAAAGGTGTCGGCGAACCCGCACTGGTGGCGACGGCGCCGGCTATCCTCAATGCGATCCGGCATGCCACCGGTGTTCGTCTGGATGAATTGCCGGTGACGCCCGACCGCTTGCTGGCCGCCATCGAAGCACAAGGGGCCGATCATGAATCCCGGGCCTGATTCGCCCCTGGCTCGTTCGGCGCCGCTGCCTGTTGTTGAAGGGGCGGACCCGGATCCGGGCGCCATCGAATGTGATGCCTGTCCCGTGCTGTGTCGGATCCGTCCCGGCCGCAGCGGCGCCTGTGATCGTTATGCCAATGTCGACGGATTGCTGACCCGCGTCGATCCGCTGGTGCTGATGCGACGCAATGCGCCGGCCGTGTCCGTCGAGACGGCCGGCTGGAATGGTGATCTGGTCGGGCAGGAGGTGTTCGTGAGCGGCGTGGGCTCGGGGACCACGTATCCCGACTACAAACCCGCGCCCTTCATCGTGGGCAGCGAGATCGACGGCGTGGACAGCGTGACCGTGGTCACCGAGGGCATCTTCAGCTATTGCAGTTTCCGGGTGAAGATCGACACCGATCGTTTCCTCGGCCCCGAACAGGCAGCCATTCGCCATCAAGGCGAAACGATCGGCCATGTGACCACTCAGGAATACGGCTCGCAGTTTCTCTCGTTGGGCGGCGTGCATCACCTGACCGGCGGCAGCAAGCGGGAAGGGCGCATCAGCTGCGAGATGATGATGGCGCTGGGCAATCAGCAGGCCGTCGAGCTGCAGATCGATGGCGGTGCGCAGGTGGTCGTGCAGTCGAACCGGGCGCCCATCGTCAATGGCGTGACCGAACAGCGAATGCGCGTGGGCTGCGGTTCGGCGACCATCGGCATCTTTGCCAGGCAATGGTTCGGTGAGGTCGATGAAGTCATCGTGATCGATGACCACATCACCGGGGTGCTCAGTGAACATCAGGCAGGCCAGCGGCTGGGCATGGCCGCCTCCGGCATCCGGGTACGCGGCCGGCGCTCGACACCAGGCCGGTATTTCCAGGTGGCCGGCTCGGGCACGGGCTGGGGCGGAACCGACGTGACGGACCCGCTCAGCGTGATCGAACGGATCGACGCCCGCAAGGCCAGGGCCGGCATGCGCCTGCTCATGGTGTCCACCACGGGCGACGATGCCGCCTACTTCGTGCTCGATGAGTCGCTGACGCCGCAGGCGGCGACCATGCCGGCGGCGGTCGCCCAGGTGGTCGAACGTATCGGCGAGAACTGTGAGCCCTCGCTGTGCACGGTGTTGTTCGTGGCTGGCGCGGGCGGCAGTCTGAGGGCCGGCGTCACCGACAATCCGGTGCGTCTGACCCGCTCGGTGCGCGACTCCCTGACCCGGGTAACCTGCGGCGGCGCACCCTGTTATATCTGGCCGGGCGGGGGCATCACGCTGATGGTCGATGTCGCGGACATGCCCGCACAGTCCTTTGGTTATGTCCCCACGCCTGCAATCGTGGCACCGATCGAATTCACGCTGCGTCGCAGCGACTATGCGGCGCTGGGCGGCCATGTCGACCGGATCGTCAGTCTTCACGATCTGATGCGCTCGACACGGTTGGAAACCCGGGTCTGGCCGGACCGCGTGCGCTGGCCTCACGCCTGAGCATCCGCGATGCGGGTTGACGAAGTCCCTGCCGCAGCAGATCAGCCTGTCGGTCATGAAGAATCGGCCATCATGGTTGCGGCCAGTGGCGCCATGAGACGCCGGCTTGACGTGCGTCGCTGGCATTTCCAACATGGTCCGATCGATCTGGTAATTACGCTCGATGGCGATCCCATCGTCGTGCGGGCCGCGATTGATGATGCATTCGCCGTGTTCGCGCCGATGCTGGGAGGTCTGGTCGAGCGCCTGCCGATGCTGCGGCGGCCAGTGGAAGCGCGCGATCGTGAACGGCTGGCCACGGATTGGTGCGATCCGCTCCGCCCGCCGGGCCAGGCGCTCGACGCGGTTGATCCGGAACAGGCTGCCGGGTTGACCGCGCAGCGCATGCTGGCCGCCTGTCTGCCCTTCGCCGACTGTTTTGTCACCCCCATGGCGGCGGTGGCGGGCAGTGTTGCCGATGTCGTGCTGGTGCCCATGCGACGTGAGGGCATCCAGCGAGCCATGGTCAACAATGGCGGCGATATCGCGCTGCATCTGACGCCGGGTCAGTGCTGGCGAATCGCCATCGTGGTACCGGGATCCTTGCCGGGCGAGATCGCCGGTGCACCCGGCATGGTCTGCATCGATGCCGACTCGCCGGTGCGCGGACTGGCCACCAGTGGCTGGCGTGGGCGAAGTCTGTCCCTGGGCATTGCCGATGCGGTGACGGTTCTGGCCACTCGGGCCGCCGATGCCGATGTCGCCGCCACCTTGATCGCCAACGCCGTCGATCTGGATGCGCCGACGATCGAACGCCGGCCGGCGTCGGCGTGTATCAGCGACTCGGATCTGGGCGATCTGCCCGTCACGATTGCCGTGGGCCATCTGGACGATGGGCAGGTTGATGCTGCGCTGGGTGCAGGCCAGAACTTCGCCACGCGCCACATCGGTCGCCACGGGCTTTCTGGCGCGCGACTGCAGTTGGGCGACCGATGCCGTATCGTCGGTCCGGGCTTCGAGCCGCACTGATTCGGCAGGCCCGTCGGTGCCGATCGAGTGAATTGGGGCATAACAGGGTTTGCTGCTACGCTCACGTCAGCGCATCACCAACCGCCATTCGGGAGGTACCCATGACATCCTGCATCCATTGGCCGTGCCCGGTCCATCGCGCATCGCCTGTCGGTACGACCGTGAGGCTTGCCCTGGGTCTGCTCGCATCAACATTGATTGCCCTGCCGGCCCAGGCTACCGATCCGATCCGTATTGGCGAGATCAACAGCTACAAGCGGTTCTCGGCATTTCTGGATCCTTATCAAAAGGGCTATGAAATGGCCCTGGATGAAATCAATGCCGCTGGTGGTGTCAAGGGTCGCAAACTGGAACTGATCGCCCGCGATGATGGCGGCGTGCCCGGCAATGCGGTCAGGGCAGCCGAAGAGTTGCTCTCGCGCGAGCGGGTCAATCTGATCGCGGGCGGTTTTCTGTCCAATGTCGGCCTGGCGCTCACCGATTTCGCCAGACAGCGCAAGGTGTTGTACATGGCCTCGGAGCCGCTCACCGACAAGATCGTCTGGGAGCAGGGTAACGACTACACATTCCGACTGCGCCCCTCCACCTACATGCAGGTGGCGATGCTCGTGCCCGAGGCGGTCAGGAGCGGGAAAAAGCGCTGGGCCCTGGTGTATCCCAACTATGAATATGGCCAGTCGGCAGCCGACACCTTTCGCACTCTGATGAAGGCGGCCATGCCCGATGTCGAGTTCGTGGGCGAGCAGGCGCCGCCACTGGGCAAGGTTGACGGTGGTGCCGTCACGCAGGCGCTGGCCGACACGCGGCCCGATGCGATATTCAACGTGTTGTTCGGCGCCGATCTGGCCAAGTTCGTGCGTGAGGGCAATACCCGAGGCCTGTTCCAGGGGCGCGAAGTGGTGAGTCTGCTCACTGGCGAGCCCGAGTATCTCGACCCGCTCAAGGACGAAGCGCCCGAAGGCTGGCTGGTCACGGGTTATCCCTGGGATCGCATCGATACCCCTGAACACCGCGCCTTCGTCGCGCGCTACGAGAAGCGCTTTGGCGATTATCCGCGCCTGGGTTCGATCGTCGGCTACGGCATGATCAAGGCGATCGCTGCCGGACTCGAGCGCTCGGCCTCACTTCAGCCCGCGGACATGATCAAGGGTTTCCGGGGCGCCAGCTTCGACACGCCGATCGGCAAGGCCATGTTCCGTCCACAAGACCATCAATCCACCCTTGGTGCGTTTGTCGGACGCACCACACGGGTCGACGGTCGCGGCACGATGAAAGACTTCCGATATGCCGACGGCGCATCCGTGCAGCCCGACGATGCCGACGTCGCCAGGCGGCGAAGCGCAAAATGAGCCGATGACGCTGAGCGGGCTGCTGGCGCAGCTGTTGAACGGGCTGGCCGGCGCGTCCACCCTGTTTCTGATCGCCACCGGATTGTCGCTGATCTTCGGCGTGACCCGCATCGTCAACTTCGCCCACGGCTCGTTCACGATGTTGGGCGTCTATATGGCGTATTCGCTGGTCGGCCGGTTGGGCGACGGCCCGCTCGGCTTCTGGGCTTCCGTGTTGTTGGCCGCCATGGCCGTTGCCCTGTTCGGTGCGCTGGTCGAGCTGCTGGTATTGCGGCGTATCTACCGGTCGCCCGAATTGTTCCAGTTACTGGCCACGTTCGCGTTGGTGCTGGTGATCCGCGACGCGGTGCTCGCCCTCTGGGGACCGGAAGAGTTGTTCGGCCCGCGTGCCCCCGGCCTGGCCGGCTCGGTGAACCTGTTCGGTCGCGCCTTTCCGACCTACGATCTGTTTCTGATCGTCGTCGGGCCGCTGATGCTGGCCATCCTGTGGTGGATACTCACCCGCACGCGCTGGGGCACGCTGATTCGCGCAGCCACCCAGGATCGCGAAATGGTCGGCGCCCTGGGCGTGGATCAGGCCTGGTTGTTCACCAGCGTCTTTGCACTGGGTGCTTTCCTGGCGGGCCTGGGCGGCGCCCTGCAACTGCCTCGTGAACCCGCCAGCCTGGAACTCGATCTGGTGATCCTGGGTGATGCCTTCGTGGTTGTCGTGGTCGGTGGCATGGGCAGTATTCCGGGCGCGTTTCTGGCGGCCCTGCTGATCGCCACACTCAAGGCGATCTGCATTGCCATCGGTCAGGTCCACTGGTTCGGCATCGAACTGTCGGTGTCCAAGCTCACCCTGGTGGTCGAGTTCCTGGTGATGGCCGCCGTGCTGATCTGGCGGCCCTACGGCCTGCTCGGCAAACCCGCGCAAGTGGTCCGGCAAAGCACCGATGTCGAGTGGCCGATCCGCCGTCTGCCAGCGTCGCTCAAAGCCGTGTTGGGCACCACGCTGGTGCTGCTGTTGATCCTGCCCTGGATGGTCAGCGAACAGCAGTATCTGCTGGTCCTGTTGATCGACATGCTGGTGGCGGTGTTATTCGCGGCCAGCCTGCATTTCATTATGGGGCCCGGTGGCATGCATTCATTCGGACATGCCGCGTATTTCGGGCTGGGCGCTTATGCGTCCGGTCTGCTGGTGGTCTCGGCCGGCTGGCCGATGTCGACCGCCCTGGTGCTGGGACCGCTGATCGCTGCGCTGGCGGCCACCCTGTTGGGCTGGTTCGCCGTGCGCCTGTCCGGTGTTTACCTCGCCATGCTCACGCTGGCCTTCGGCCAGATCATCTGGTCGATCATTTTTCAGTGGGATGATGTCACGGGCGGGAGCAATGGTCTGGTGGGCGTGTGGCCGGCCGACTGGGCGAGCAGCAAGCGGGTCTACTACGGGTTGACGCTGGTCGTCACGGTGGCGGGCATCGGTTTTCTTTGGCGTGCCCTGCAGTCGCCCTTCGGTTATGCGATGCGGGCAGTGCGCGATTCCCCGCTTCGGGCCGATGCGATCGGCATTGATACCCATCGTGCGCAATGGGCCGGCTTCATTGTCGCCGGCTGGGTCGGCGGTATCGCCGGTGCCTTGTTCGCGTTTTCCAAGGGCAGCATCTCGCCCGACATCATTGCAGTGGGTCGGTCGATCGACGGGCTGGTCATGGTCCTGCTCGGTGGGGTGCAGACCCTCGTGGGGCCGCTGGTCGGTGCGTCGTTGTTCACCTGGCTCGAAGATACCGTCGCGCGCGAGACCGATTACTGGCGGGCCATGTTGGGCGCGGTGATCCTGCTGCTCGTGATGGTGTTTCCCGGCGGCATCGCCGGGTCGATCCGGCGGGTCTTCCTCAAGGATGAGGGGCTCTGATGACCGCATTGCTGCGCGTTGAGGGCCTGGCCAAGTCGTTTGGCGGCGTGAGGGCCGTGCAGTCGGTCTCGCTGAGCGTGCAGGCCGGCGAACTGGTGGCGCTGATCGGCCCCAATGGCGCCGGCAAGTCGACCTGTTTCAACCTGCTCAATGGCCAGATCAGGCCTGATGCGGGCAGCATCCGGTTCGATGAGCGGGAACTCGTCGGGATGGCACCGCGCGAGGTCTGGCGCCTGGGTGTTGCCAGAACCTTCCAGATCACAGCCACGTTTTCTTCGATGACGGTACGTGAAAATGTCCAGATGACACTCTTGTCACTGCATCGGCGTCTGAGATGGCCCTGGGCCGCCGCCGCCCGCGATCAGTTCGTCGATCGTGCCGATGCCGCACTGGTCCAGGTTGGTCTGGCGGATCAGGCCGAGCGTCCGGCATCCGTGCTGGCCTATGGCGACCTCAAACGACTCGAACTCGCGGTGGCCCTGGCCAATGATCCGCGCCTGCTGCTGATGGATGAGCCGACCGCCGGCATGGGGCCACGCGAACGCATCGATCTCATGGCCCTGACGGCGAGAATCGCCAGAGATCAGCGCATCGCCGTGTTGTTCACCGAACACGACATGGATGTAGTGTTCCGACATGCCGACCGGGTGCTGGTACTCGATCGGGGCGAGCTCATCGCGGCCGGCTCACCGGCGATGGTCCGCGCCGACCAGCGGGTGCGCGACATCTACCTGGGGTCGCAGGCTCATGACGCGTCGGCGCCGGCCACCTCGATCATGTCAGCGCAGGGCGGAGCGGGTTGATGCTGGTTGTCGAAGACATCCACACCTACTACGGACGGGCTCACATCCTGTCCGGCGTGAGTCTGACGGTTGGCGCAGGCGAGGTGGTGGTGCTGCTCGGGCGCAATGGCGCGGGCAAGTCGACCACCATGAAATCGATCATGGGCCTGACACCGATCGCGGCCGGGCGGATCGAATTTTCCGGTCATCGAATCGACCGGCTGCCCCCATACCGGATTGCGCGTATCGGCCTGGGCTATGTGCCGGAAGATCGCCGCATCTTTACCGGACTGACCGTGCGCGAGAATCTGGAGGTCGGCCGCCAGCCGGCGCGCGCGGCTGCGCCCGTCTGGCACTGGGACCGACTGGTCGATCTGTTTCCGAACCTGGGCGCCATGCCCGAGCGCCTGGGCGGGCAGATGTCGGGCGGCGAGCAGCAGATGCTGACGATTGCCCGAACCCTGATGGGCAATCCTGTCTGCATCCTGCTCGACGAGCCGTCCGAGGGGGTGGCACCGGTGATCGTTGACCAGATGGTCAAGGCGGTGCATCGACTGAAGACGGATGGCGTGGCGATTCTGTTGTCCGAGCAGAATCTTCATTTCGCGAGGCAGGTGGCCGACCGTGCCTACATCATCGAGAAGGGCGCGATTCGCTTCGCCGGCACGATGCGTGAACTCGAATCCTCCCGCGAGGTTCGCGAGCAATATCTCGCCGTCTGAGACCCTCGCCCATGAACACGTCACTGTCGCAACTGATCGGCCGGTTCGCGCGCCGGCACTGGCCCGCTTATGCGCTGTCCGCCATGATGCTCGCCGGCGTGGCCGTGCTCACCGCCTGGGTACCACGTCGGGTGGGCGCTGCCGCCGATTCACTATTGGCCGGCACGCTGAGCGGCCCTGAACTGATTCGCGGCGTGGGCATCCTCGTGGCGATCGGTCTGGCGATCTATCTGTTGCGGGTGGGCTGGCGCATCGTGCTCTATGGCACGGCCTACCGTCTGGGCGTGCAGTTGCGCACCCGTCTCTATGAGCGTCTGAGCCTGCATGGTCCGCGCTTTTTCCAGCATCGGCGCACCGGGGATCTGATGGCGCTGGCCACCAATGATATCGATGCGATCGAAATGGCGGCCGGCGAGGCCTTTCTGGCCGGCTTCGATGGTTCGTTGAGCTTCGTCATCGTGGTCGCCATGATGACGCTGGGGCTGGACTGGCGACTGGGTCTGGTGGTCTTGCTGCCGTTTCCCCTGATGGCGGCAGGCTTCTTCCTGATATCGCGACGGGTGCATGATGCCTCGCGCGATTCGCTCGATGCTTTCTCGCGACTGAACGAACAGACCCAGGAGACCATTGCCGGGGTGCGTGCATTGCGCGCTCTCGGTCTCGAAGAGCCGGTGCATGCCATCTTCTCCCGACGCACGCAGGAGGCGGCCGATGCGGGCTTCGAGGCCTTGCGCTGGGAATCGGCCTACGAGCCCGTCGTGGGCCTCAGCATGGGGGCGGCGGTCGTGCTGGTCATGGGGGTTGGCGGTTGGCTGGTGAATGCCCAGCAACTCAGCGTGGGTGAGCTCACTGCCTTCACCATGTATCTGGGCCAGCTGATCTGGCCGATGTTCGCCATGGGTTGGGTGTTGTCGCTTATCGAGCGTGGGCGGGCCGCCTGGTCGCGGCTCGAACCGGTTCTGGCGGCCCCATCCGATATCGACGACCTGGGTCAGGTCGTCGACGCAGCGGTCGGTGAACTCGTGTTGGATGGGGTGTCATTCGCCTATCCTGGCCAGAGCCACGATGCGCTCAGCGAGGTCTCGCTCGCCCTGGCCCAGGGGTCGACCCTGGGCGTGGTCGGTCCGACCGGTGCGGGCAAGTCCACCTTGATTGCCTTGTTGCTGCGCCACCAAACGCCGCGCGCCGGTGAGATCCGCTGGGGGGCGTGTGCACTGGCTGACTATCGGCTGGCCGCACTGCAGTCCTCGATCGCCTGGGTGCCGCAGGAGGCCTTCCTGTTTTCCACGACCATTGCGGCAAACATCGCGCTCGCCCGTCCCGATGCAGGCCACGAGGCCATCGTCGCCGCCGCCCGGCTCGCCGACCTGCATGATGACATCGAGCGCTTGCACGACGGCTATTCGACCCTGGTTGGCGAACGCGGCGTGACGCTGTCGGGCGGTCAGCGTCAGCGGGTGGCGATCGCTCGTGCGCTGCTCGCGAAAGCCTCGCTGCTGGTCCTCGATGATGCGCTCAGCGCGGTCGACACCGGTACCGAGGCCCGGATACTTCAACACCTTCGTGAACGGCGCGCCGCCGACTCTGTTCTGGCAAGGGGTGCGACGGGCGCCGTCGGTGCCGCGCAGTCCTCGATCATCATCTCGCACCGACTCTCGGCGGTGGTCGATGCCGATCAGATCATCGTGCTCGATCAGGGCCGGATCGTCGAGCGCGGCACGCATCATCAACTCCTGCAAGATGATGGCTGGTATGCGGCGCAGTGGCGTTACCAGCAACTTCAGGCGAGTCTGGATGCCGCCTGAGTCAGCGCAAGCGGCGACCTCGTCCGCGAATCAGAGGGAGCCCCGATCGTCACCAGATCGACGCGGTATCGCCGGCGTGGCCTTGCTGATGCGCGCCGTCAGACCCGACGCCCGGCGGTTTCGCTGGGCCCTGGCCTGGCTGGTGATCGCCGGTCTGCTCGAAGCGCTGGTACCAATAATGGGCAAGCAGCTGATCGACACGCAGATCGTGCCGCGCCAGTTCGATGCCCGGTCTGCGTTCTGGCTGCTCGCTGGCATGCTGGCCGCCGGCTGGGGTGCGGGACTGTTGCGTTACTTCACCCTGATCCGCCTGGCCGGCGTGGCGATGCGCTCGGTACAACGCCTGCGCCAATGGGCACATGAGCATGTACTGCGTCTGCCGATGGCCTGGTTCGACCAGGCGAACACGGGGCAGGTGGTCAGCCGCATCACCAACGACACCGAGCAGATCCGCCAGCTCTATGTGCAGGTCTTGTTCGAGGTGCTGCAGGGCGCTACCGTGCTGGCCGGCGCGGTGCTCGCGATGGCCTGGCTGGATTGGCGGCTCATGCTCATCATGCTGGTGTTGATTCCGGTGATGACGCTCATCGTGTGGATCTACCGCCGCTTCAGTGCAACCGCGGTGGCACAGACCCGCGAATGGCGCAGTGCCATCAATGCGCAGATGGCCGAGAGCATGTCGGGCATGGCTTTGCTTCAGGCCACCGGCAGTGCTGGCCGCTATGCCGCCTCGTTCGCCCGGACCAATCACCAGTATTACGGCTCCCGGATGCGCGAAATCCGTGCCAACGCCTTCCTGTTGCGCCCGGCGCTCGACCTCGTCAATCTGCTGCTGATCGGGGCGGCGATCATGGCCTTCGGTACGCTCAGTTTCGAGGGCGCGCAAGTCGGTCTGCTCTACGCAGTGATCAGCTATATCGGCCGTATCGTCGAGCCGCTGATTCAGATCACCCAGCAGTTCTCAATGCTTCAGCAGGCGTTGGTGTGCGCCGAACGACTCGAGCAACTGCTCGATGAGCCGGCGCAGCCGGTCGCCCGCGGACTCGGGCGGATCGCCGACGCAGGCGTGCGGATCGAGTCGCTGACTTTCGGCTATCGGCCGGGCACGCCGGTGCTGCACGGAATCACGATGGACATGCCGGCCGGTTCGTTCACCGGCATCGTCGGCCACACGGGTGCCGGCAAAAGCACGCTGCTGGGCTTGTTGTTGCGCTTTTACCAGCCCTGGTCCGGCCGCATCGATCTGGGCGGCGTGGCCCTGGCCGATCTGGGCGAAGCGGCATTTCGCCAGGATCTGGCAGTGGTTCCGCAGGAGCCCTTCCTGCTCGCTGCCACCGTCCGGGACAATATCGCCATGGGCCGCCCGCTGACGCACGCGCAGATCGAGCGGGCCGCCCGTCAGGCCGGCGCCCAGAGGTTCATCGAGGCCCTGGAGCAGGGCTATGACACGTTGCTGGGCGAGGGGGGTGCACGCCTGTCGGCCGGCCAGAAGCAGTTGCTCGCCATCGCCCGCGCGCTGGCCGGCGAGCCGCGGATCCTGTTGCTCGATGAAGCCACTGCCCGGGTCGACAGCGCCACCGAACGCGAGGTATCCCGAGCCTTGCGAAGTCTGCATGGCCGCACCACGGTGATCGCGATCGCCCATCGCCTGTCGACCATTCGCGACGCCGACCGGATCATCGTGCTCAACCATGGACGGGTTGCCGAATCAGGCAGCCATCCGGGGCTGATGGCGATGGCCGACGGCATCTATCGGCGCCTATACCAGCTCCAGCAGATTCAGGACTGAACCGGTGCCCGGAGCTTGCCCGGTCCAACGAAAAAGACCGGCCCGCGCAGGCGGTCCGGTCGTGATGCGGCAGATGTCGATTCGGGAAGCGCTCTTGCCGGCGCCCTGTCGCGGGCCCTTTTGTGATGCTGGCTGGTTTACCCGCGACGCGTCAATCGATTCATCCGGGGCCCGTTCAGCGCGGCCCGGTCGTGTCGATCAAGCTCCGGCGCAGCGTTTGCAGGCGGGTTGTCAACTCGTTCATTGATTCGACCGCCATCATTGTGGCAGTCTCCAGGCGTTGCCGATCGGACTGACCTTCGGCACGACGGTCGAATTCCCGCAGCAGGGCCCGCGCGGATTCGGCCTGATGAATCGGGGCCCGCGCGAGCTGCATCGCAAACATGGCCTGGCGGCGGGCTTCGAACGCCGCCGGGTCCGTGCGATACAGGTCAGCCCACTCGTCGAAATTGAACTCGTCGAAATCTTTCATTGTGTGCCGTCCAGTTTGCCGTTCGTCGGTCCGTATCGACCGCTCAGGCGCATTGTGCATGGGCGAGCACTGGCTGCCGAGGACAAATCACACGCCGGGTTCAAGTTCCGGCGCCCCGACCGGGTGCCTGATCCACGACGGCATGGCCGGATTCGAAGATGCGCTACATTTGTCGCATCGCCGTGCACGCCAGGGTTTGCGCGGGGCACTTCGTGACCTGACACCATGATCATCACCTCACTGTTGGATACCGACCTGTACAAGTTCAGCATGATGCAGGTCGTGCTGCATCAGTTTCCGGGCGCCCAGGTCACCTACCGCTTCAAGTGCCGCACGCCGGGCATCGATCTGCGGCCGTACATCGATGAGATCCAGGAGGAGATCGAACAGTTGTGCACCTTGCGTTTTCGCGAGCGTGAACTCGACTATCTGCGCGCCATGCGCTTCATGAAAAGCGATTTTGTCGACTTCCTGGCCCTGTTCCAGATGAACGCCAAGTATGTGAATGTCGCCCCTGGCGCGCAGCACAACGGCGAGATCGACATCGAGGTTCACGGCCCCTGGCTGCACACCATTCTGTTCGAGATCCCGATCCTGGCCATCGTCAATGAAATCTATTTCCGGAACAACCGGCCAACGCCGGACTACGCCGAAGGTCGTCGCCGGCTCGAAGAGAAAATTGCCCTGATCGCCGGTGATTCATCCCTGGCCGACATGCGGATCGCCGACTACGGCACGCGGCGCCGCTTCTCCCGGCTCTGGCACGAGGAAATCATCCTGACCTGTCGGGATCGCCTGGGCGCCGTGTTCGCAGGCACCTCGAATGTCTATTACGCGATGAAGCACGGCGTGATTCCGCTGGGCACGATGGCGCATGAGTATCTGCAGGCCTGCCAGGCCCTGGGCCCCCGCTTGCGTGACTCGCAGGTCTTCGGCTTCGAGAAATGGGCCCAGGAATATCGCGGTGACCTGGGCATCGCGCTGTCCGACGTGTATGGCATGGATGCCTTCCTGCGCGATTTCGACATGTATTTCTGCAAGCTGTTCGATGGCGCTCGCCATGATTCCGGCGATCCGTTTGATTGGGGCGAGCGCCTGATCGCCCATTATGAAGTGAACCGGGTCGATCCCCGGACCAAAACCCTCGTCTATTCCGATTCCCTCAATTTTCCGCTGGCCATCGAACTGTTCCGGCGTTTTCATGGTCGTGCCAAGCTGGCCTTCGGTATTGGCACCAATCTGACCAATGATCTGGGTTATGCGCCCCTGCAGATCGTGATGAAGATGGTCGGCTGCAATGGCCAGCCGGTCGCCAAGCTGTCCGACACGCCGGCCAAGAACATGTGTCATGACGAAGCCTATCTGAAATACCTGCGCCAGGTCTTCGATATCAAGGAGTGATCGCCCATGGCCAGGCTCAGTTTCGAGCGCCCGCACAAGCTGGGCAAGGCCGGTGCCCGACAGGCGGCACAGCGGGTCGCCGATGAAATGACCGACCGGTATTCGGTGCGGTGCCAATGGCGGGATGACGTGCTCTGCTTCGAGCGGCCGGGGGTCAAGGGCACCCTGACCATCGAGGAAGACTGCGTCAGACTTGATGCCGCCCTGGGCATTCTGCTGGCCGGGTTCAAGCCGCGCATCGAGGCCAGGCTGGATCAGAATTTCGAGCGCTATTTCGGTTGAGCAGGGCGGATCTCACGGCCCGCCTCAAGCAATATCCCTGACATTTCTGCGGCCGAAGTGACCGACTGCGGTGGAGCCGGCTTTTTTGATTACACTTCGGACGTGATCAGCCTGCCCATCATCCTGCTGTTTCCCCTGCTTGCCGGGCTGCCCCTGGCGGCATGGGCGCCGCGCGCGCTCGGCCGCGGTCCGGCCATGGTTGCCTATGTGCTGGTGCTGATGGTCGCGCTGGCCATGCTCTTTTCCCATGTCGATACGATCATGCAGGGCGGGTCGATCGCCTGGCACCTGGCCTGGCTGCCTGAACTGGGCATCGATATCTCACTCAGACTCGATGCGCTGGCCTGGTTGTTCTGCTTCCTGATCCTGGGTATCGGCGCCCTGATCGTGATCTATGCGCGCTACTACCTGCATGATCACGATCCGCTCGATCGCTTCTACATGACCCTCACGGTGTTCATGATGGCGATGCTCGGCATCGCGCTGTCCGACAACCTGATCGGACTGGCCATCTTCTGGGAACTGACGTCGCTGTCCAGTTTTTTTCTGATCGGCTACTGGAACGACAACGCCGAATCCCGCCGTTCGGCACGGGTCGCTCTGGCCGTAACGGGCGGCGGCGGCCTGGGGCTGATCGCCGGCGCGGTGCTGCTTGCCCAGATCGGTGGCTCCTACTCGATTTCCGAGCTGGTGGCGCATCATTATGAGATCATTGACGATCCGCGTTATCCGTGGGCGCTGGGCCTGATCCTGCTGGGCGCCTTCACCAAGAGCGCCCAGTTCCCCTTCCATTTCTGGCTGCCGGCGGCCATGGCGGCGCCAACGCCCGTGTCGGCGTATCTGCATTCGGCCACCATGGTCAAGGCCGGCCTGTTGCTCGTGGCCAAGCTGCATCCGATCATCGGTGGCAATGAGTTGTTCACGGCCGTCGTGGCCACTGCCGGTCTGGTCACGCTGGTGTTCGCGGCGGGCACGGCGGTGTTCAAGCACGACCTGAAGGGGCTGCTCGCGTATTCCACCGTGAGCCATCTGGGCATCATCATGTTTCTGCTGGGCATCAGCCAGCCCATGGCCATTACGGCCGCAGTCTTTCACATCATGAACCATGCGGCCTTCAAGGCGGCCTTGTTCATGAGTGCCGGCATCATCGATCACGAGGCGGGGACCCGGGACATCCGCCGTCTCGGCGGTCTGGCCACGCTGATGCCCGTGACCACCACCTTGGCTGCGCTGGCCGCCGCCGCCATGGCCGGCATTCCACCGTTCAACGGATTCATCTCCAAAGAGATGTTCTTCGAATCGGCGCTGCATATCGAAGGCAATCCGGTGCTGTCGACCATCGCGCCCTGGGCGGTGGTGTTGGGCGGCATCTTCAGCGTGGCCTATTCGGTTCGTTATATCCACGATACCTTCTTCAACGGCGAGCCTCGTGACGTACCCGGTCACCCCCATGATCCGGGCCCCGGTCTGCGCTTCCCGGTGATCCTGCTGGTGATCATCTGCATCGTGGTGGGCCTGATGCCGGCGCTCATCGCCCAGCCTCTGGTGACGCAGGTGGCAGCGGCCATCGTCGGCCCCACGAAGGCCATACCCGACTTCCATCTGTCGTTATGGCATGGCTTCAATCTGCCCCTGCTCATGAGCTTCATCGCCGTGGTGGCCGGCGTCGTGCTCTACGCGGTGCTGCAGTTCCGTTTTCACCTGCATTCGCGCAATGACGACGTGATCTCGGCCAGGCGGATCTTCGAGCGGCTGGTTCAACGACTCTTCCTGCGCGGCGTGCGCGCTACTGCCGCGATCGACAAAGGCTCGCAGCAACGCACGATGGGCTTGATCTTCGCCTTCCTGGTGATCGCGCCGATCGTGGTGCTCAATGTCGGACCGCTTGGCGATCTGGGCCGCATCGACGCCGGCGAGCTGCCGGTCCTGCCGACCGATCCGGTTGCCTGGGCTGTCTGGCTAATGGCAATTGTCGGCGCCCTGGCTGCTGTCTGGTGGCGTCGCGACCACGTGCGCATGATCATCACATCGGCGATCGTGGGCCTGTCCACAGTGCTGGCCTTCATGCGATTCTCAGCCCCCGATCTGGCGCTTACCCAGGTATCGGTCGAGGTGGTCTCGACCGTGTTGTTGTTCATGGGCCTGGCCCTGCTGCCCCTGGTCAATGAGCCCCTGAATCGGCGACCGCTGCTCCATTACCTGCATGTGCTCATCTCGGTGGGAGCGGGGCTGGGCGTCGGGTGGCTGGCCTGGGCCGGTATGACCCGTGATCCGGAATCACTCGCCTGGTATTACATGGCGAACAGCTATATCCAGGCTGGCGGCAAGAATGTCGTCAACGTGATCCTGGTCGACTTCCGTGGCTTCGATACGATGGGCGAGATCACGGTGCTTGGCATTGCCGCCCTGGGCGTGTTCGCGCTGCTCGACGGGCTCAAGGTAGTGCGGCGCGACCGGGCGCCCGACAACCGCGCCTGGATCGTCGAGGTATTTCCCCTGATGTTGCGGGTGATCGCGGGTTGGATCCTGCCGATCGCCTTGCTGGTGGGCATCTACATTTTCCTGCGTGGTCACAACCAGCCCGGTGGCGGATTCATCGCCGGCCTGATCGTGTCGATCGCCCTGCTCATCCAGTACATGGCCTTCGGCCTTCGACCCATGGAAGCAAAATTGCCGATCCGCTTCGACCGTCTGGCTGGCGTGGGCCTGCTGATCGGCGTCACTGCAGGCCTGGGCAGTTTTCTGTTCGGTTTTCCGTTTCTCACCAGCCATACGGCCCACCCGGTGTTGGGATGGTTGGGTGAGGTCGGCCTGGCATCGGCGGCGGCCTTCGATCTGGGAGTGTTTCTCACGGTCGTGGGCGCGACCCTGCTCACCGTGCTCACCCTGAGCCGGGTGTCGCACGATCGCAATGGGGCGGACTCTGATCCCGAGGGGAAATCCTGATGGAAGCCCTGGTCGCCACGGCGCTGGCCGTCATCACGAGCTGTGCGGTCTATCTGATGCTGCGCGGCCGCACTTTCCCCGTGATCATCGGCCTGTCGCTGCTGGGCTACGCGGTGAATTTTTTCATTTTCGCGATGGGTCGGCTGCAGACGGGCGCGCCCCCCATCCTGCAGGAAGGTCAGCAGGTCTACGCTGATCCGCTGCCCCAGGCGCTGGTACTGACCGCCATTGTGATCGGCTTTGCAATGACCGGATTCATCGTCGAACTCGCCTTGCGCGCCTATCACGAGACGGGCAGCGACCATGTCGATGCCGGCCGCGGCATGCCGGGATCGGCACAAATCGATCTGGATGAACCGGACCGACAGGCTGAATTCAGCGACGAGCCGGCGATCCAGGCCGTCACCGACAAGGCGGGCCGCTCATGACCGGCACCGTGACGGTGGCACCCATGGCGGTCGGGCTCACGCCGCATCTGGCGGCCGCGCCCATCCTGCTGCCCCTGCTGGCGGGGGCTGCGATCGCGGCTGTCGGTGGCTGGTCCCGCCGGCTCAGTCGCAGCATCGGCCTGCTCGCGGCCCTGGCCCATCTGTTGATCTGCATCGGCTTGTACGAGATCGCCCACTCGGGCGTGATCCAGGTCTATGCAATGAGCAACTGGTCGGCGCCATTCGGTATCGTCCTGGTCCTCGATCGGCTCAGTGCCCTGATGCTGTTGCTCACCAGCGCCTTGTCGCTGACCGGTCTGCTCTATGCCAATGCCGCATGGGCCGACGAGGGTCGGCGCTTCCAGGCCTTGTGGCAATTCCAGGTAATGGGTTTGTCGGGTGCCTTTCTCACCGGCGACCTGTTCAATCTGTTCGTGTTTTTCGAGGTTCTGCTGGCCGCCTCGTATGCCTTGCTGCTGCATGGTGGCGGGCGAGCGCGGGTCGGGTCGACCTTTCATTTTGTCGTGATCAATCTCACGGCCTCCGCCGTGTTCCTGATTGCGGTGTCGCTGCTCTATTCGGTCACCGGCACCTTGAACATGGCGCATCTGTCGGTGGTCATCGGTCAGATCAACGCCAATGATGTTGGCGTGGTGGCTGTTTCCGGCGTGTTGCTGCTGGCCGTGTTCCTGATCAAGTCGGGTCTGGCGCCGTTTCATTTCTGGATTCCGGCCAGTTACGGATCGGCTGCGGCACCAGTGGTTGCGCTGGTCGTGGCCAAGGTCGGGGCCTATGCCATTTTGCGAGTGTTTCCGCTGCTCTTCGGTCCGGCAACCGGTGGCGCCGGCAGCGGGCAGGCGCAACCGGCCGCGGCGCTGGCCGATCTGGCGCTGCCCTGGGTGCTCGGTCTGGCCATCCTGACCTTGCTGGTCGGTGCCGCCGGCGTGCTTGCCGCGCAAACGCTGCGCCAACTCGCCGCCATGCTCACCTTGGTATCGATTGGCACCTTGTTCGTGCCGCTGGCCCTGGGTACGCCGGCCACCGTGTCGGCGTCAGCCTTTTATCTGGTTCATTCCACAGTCGCGACGGCAGCCTTGTTTCTGATTGCCGAATGGGTCGGTACCCATCGCGGTCTGATGGGCGACCGGCTGCAGCCCGGCCAGGCCATCTCGCATCCCGTATTGATTGGTGGTGCCTTGCTCTGGGCGCTGATTTCATCGGTCGGCCTGCCGCCCACCTCGGGTTTCATCAGCAAGATCCTGGTGCTGGACAGCCTGGCCAACGTACGGGGCGCCGGCTGGCTCTGGGCGGCCATCCTGTTTGCCAGTTTCTGCTCGCTGCTGGCGGCCTCGCGTACCCTCAGCCTGTTGCTCTGGAATCACCGCGACGAGCCGGGCCTGCGTGCCCCGGTCGGCACACCCGATGACCTGGCCGATTCGCCGCTGCTTCGGCAGCCCTCGGCGCCGGCGTTCCGACGCCCGAAGGGCCAGGCGCATCTGCTGATGCCCGTGCAGTCACGCGACGGTCGGGCGCTCGGTGGGCTCATCGCCACCGCTTTTGTACTGTTCATGAGTGTCGCGCTGGTCGTGATGGCGGGCAGCCTGCGCGCGCAAACCGGTGCGCTCGCTGAGCAGCTCACCAATCCCGGCGCCTATGTCAATGCCGTGCTCGGTCCCTCGCACCATCTGGCGCCCTTCGTCCGCCCGTCACCGGCCCGCACCGGCACTGCCCGATGAACACCCGTCTGCCCATGCCCTGGATGTCGCTGTTGCTGTTCGTCGGCTGGCTGATGCTGATGGGCGAGGTCTCCCTGCTGGCCTTGCTGGGTGCCGCCCTGTTCGCCTGGCTGTTGCCACTGGGCGCGGTGCGGATCGTGCCAACGGTTCCGGTGGCGGGCAATCCACGGGCGATTCTGGGTCTGATCGGCGTGGTCATCTACGACATCGTCAAAAGCAACATCATCGTGGCCAGACTGGTCTTGGGCGACATCAAGCGGCTGCGACCGGCATTTGTCACGGTACCGGTGCAGACCGATCATCCCTATGTGCTGAACCTGCTGGCCAGCATCATCACCATGACGCCGGGTACGGTGTCAGCGCGGGTTCATGAATCAGCCGATGGTGATCATGGCATCCACATCGTCGTGCACGTGCTCGATTGCGAAGACGCCGACGCTGTCGTGCGAGACATCAAGGATCGCTACGAGGCCCCATTGCTGGAGATATTCCGATGCTCTCGACAGCCCTGACAATCGGGTTCATGGCGTTTGGTGCAGCGCTGCTGCTCGCCTTGTGGCGTCTGCTCATCGGGCCCGACCTGACCGACCGCCTGTTGGCCCTGGACACCCTGTATACGAACGCCCTGGGCCTGGCGGTGCTGGTCGGCATCCAGGCGGTCGCCGATGGTGCCGCCGGGCGCTCGCTGTACTTTGAACTGGCCCTGCTGGTCGCCTTGATGGGGTTCGCCGGCACCGTGGCCGGTGCGCGCTTCCTGTCGCGTGGCGATGCCATCGAATGACGAATCTGCCGGTCGGTCGACCGGCAGGCCCAAGGAGAGAGCATGAGTTTTCTGATTGAACTGGTCGTGTCGCTGCTGCTGCTGGTCGGCTCGTTTTTCGCGATCACGGGCTCGCTCGGTCTGGTGCGTCTGCCCGATTTTCTCTGCCGGCTGCATTCCCCCACCAAATCGTCGACGCTGGGCATCGGTGCGCTGCTGATCGCCTCGATGCTCATGCCGCTGGCCCGGGGTCAATGGCCGGGTCTTGCGGAGTTGCTGCTGACCCTGCTGGTGTTTGTGACCGCACCGATTGTTGCCAACATGCTCGCCCTGGCGGCAATGCGCACCATGGACAAATCCTGATCGATGACGACTAAGGCTTTGTATCGGACTGACGCCTATCGTCGTGAATGTCCGGCCGTCGTCACCGCGGCAAGCGAGGCCGGGGTCGAGTTGGACCAGACCGTGTTTTATCCGCTGGGCGGTGGGCAGGCCGGTGATCGCGGTGAATTGTTGCTGGCCGATGGCCGACGGCTCGCGGTGCTCGACACCCGTAAGTCGAAACGAGACGGCGCGACCCCGGACGACGCCGTGCATGTGCTGGCCGAGGGTGCCCGCATCAAGGTCGGTGAGGCTGTGACGGCCGTCATCGACTGGCCGCATCGCCATTCCCTGATGCGGTTTCATACGGCCACTCATCTGCTGTGCGCGCTGATCCCGCATCCGGTCAATGGCTGTTCGATCACGGCCGACTATGCGCGTCTGGACTTCGACATGACCGAGCCGCTGGACAAGGATCAGTTGCAGGAAGGCCTTGATCGCCTGATCGGGCAGGCGCATGCGACGAACACCGAGTGGATTACCGACGAGCAGATGCTCGCCAATCCGGAACTGGTGCGCACCATGTCGGTCAAGCCACCGGTGGGCTATGGGCGGGTACGGCTGTTGCGCATCGGCGGCATCGACCTGCAGCCCTGCGGCGGAACCCATGTGGCCAATACCCGCGAGATCGGCGCGGTGCAGATTGCCAGGATCGAAAAAAAGAGTGCGCGAACCCGGCGTGTGAGTCTGCGCTGGGCCGCCTAGGCGGATTGGCGCAAACCCGTCATGGGGGCGGGCGGCGTGGATCGGCCCGGATCGATGGAGATCAGTGCAATGATGATGCAGGAATCAGACCGGGTGTTGGCATTCTGGTTCGGCGCCCCGACCGACCCCGATCATGGTCAGCCGCGCAAATTCTGGTTCGACAAGTCCGACGCCTTTGATGCGGATCTGCGCGAGCGCTTCGAGCCGCTGGTGCAGGCCGCCCTGCAGGGTGATCTCGATGACTGGTCCGCGAACCGGGATCAGGCCGGACCACCGCTGGCCTTCATCCTGTTGCTCGATCAGTTCACCCGCAACATCTATCGCGGCACCGACCGCATGTTCGCCGGCGATCCGCAGGCGCTGGCCTGCGCTCAGGCCATGGTGGGCGCAGGCCAGGATCTGGCCCTGTTGCCGGTGCAGCGGCAGTTCTGCTATCTGCCCTTCGAACATGCCGAAGACATCGACCTGCAGGCGCAATCGATCCGGCTGTTTGGCCAGCTGCGCGGCTTCCCGGAAACCGCCGATCTGCACGAGTGGGCTCGACGGCATCAGGTGATCATCGAACGATTCGATCGCTTTCCGCATCGTAATGCCATGCTGGGGCGAACCAGTACTGTCGAGGAACTGGCGTTTCTTGATCAACCCGGCTCATCGTTCTGAACCGCCTGGAGGTCTGGGCCATGCATGGATTCTGGTTGCTGATTCATCTGCTGGGCGTGATCGTCTGGGTGGGCGGGATGTTCTTCGCGTTGTATTGTCTGCGACCGGTCGCCCATGGTCTGCCGCCGCCGCAACGGGTGCCGCTGATGATCGCAGTGTTCGAGCGATTCTTCGGCTTCGTGATCGTGGCCCTGATCATGCTTTGGGTCAGCGGGCTGATCCTGCTGCGCCCGGGCGCCGGGGCCGGCATGCCGATCGGCTGGCATCTGATGATTGGTGCGGCGATCATCATGACCGTCGTGTTTGCCGTGATCCGCTGGCGGATTTTCCCGCTGGCCCGGCAAGCCGCCAAGCAGTCGGATCTGCCCTCGGCCGGTGCCGCGCTGGAACGCATCCGGCGTCTGGTCCTGGTCAACCTGGTGCTTGGCGGGTTGGCGATCGCGGCTGTCAAACTGCTCGCCTGAGCCATGCTACAGGTTGTGCTGGACAGCGACACACGGGCGCAGGCGGGCCGCTTCATCGACTGGTTCGCGCGCTCGCCAACCGGTGACCCGTTCATCAGCGACACGCTGGTGGTTGCCGATCGCGGCACCGGTTTATGGCTGGCCCGACAACTTGCCGCCCGACAGAGCATCAGTGCCAACCTGGCTATCCTGCAGCCTCGCGCCTATATCTGGGCCAGCGTGCAGCAACGCCAGGCTCGCGATGGCGCGTTGCTACCCTTCGACCCGCGCGTGGTGCGCTGGGCGATCCATGACGCACTGGCTGGTGCGCCGGCCGCTCCGGAGCTGGCGCCGGTGCGGTCGGCCTGGCTGCGGGCCAATCAGCGCGACCGTGTGGTGTTGTGCGGGCAGATTGCCGAGCAGTTCGAACACTATCTGGGCTGGCGGCGCGACTGGCTGGACGCCTGGTTGTCCGGCGCCAGTCCGGCCCGGGCCGAGGCAGCGCGGCGCAAGCGGTCGGTGACCATCGCTGATACCCATGAACCCTGGCAGCGCTGGCTCTGGCAGGCATTGCTCGAGCGGGTGACCGGCTTTGGTGAGCGCCATCCGTTCGATGTGTTCCGTGATGCCCGGCGGCAGACGGATGGACTGCTGGCCGCGGATTCGGCTGGCAAGGCGGTCGGTTCGGGCAGAGTGGCCTTGTTCGGTGCGATGAGCCTGGCGCCCGAGCAAATGGGCATGCTTGGGCTGCTGGCGCAGCAGACCCCCATGATCTGGTTTGCGCCCGATCCGGCGCAGGGATTCTGGGAGGATCTGGTCGGTCCGCGGGCGGCGGCGGCGCTCGCTCAGCGTGACCCCGAGGATGCCTGGCTCTATGAGAGCGAGCCGCAGGTTCTGGGCGAATGGGGTAGGGACAACCGTGACCTGCTGGTGCAGATCCGCGGTCTCGAGCGTGACGGCCTGGCGCAGATTCACGACGACTCGCTGCGCAGTCGTGACCCCGCACCGGTGTGCAGCCTGCTCGGCGCGGTGCAGGCCAGCCTCTTCAGCCTGAGCGATGATCCGCTGCGTGATTGGTTCGGTGCGCAGGCTGCCCATATCGATCATGATCATGCCGATCGCTCGCTTGAAGTTCACGCCACCCACAGCCTGACCCGTCAATGTGATGTGGTGGCCGATTGCCTGCTGGCCGCGCTGGCCGACCTTCCGGATCTTCAATGGTCCGACATTGGCGTTTTCTGTGTCGATGTCAACGCGGTCGCGCCATTGCTGCTCGCCGTGCTGGATGAGCAGGTGCCGGCGGGCCGGATCCCCGTCCAGGTCGGCGGCCTGTCCTCACAGAGCAACGCGCACGTGCGCGCGCTGCTTGGGTTGCTGCGCATGGTCGATGGCCCGATCCGGGTGCAGGCCGTGCTGGACTGGCTCAGTGGTCCGGTGCCCTCGGCAGCCGCTGGCGTGACCCAGGAAGCGATGGCGCGATTGAGGCATCTGGTGAACCGGGCCGGCATCCATCAGGATGACGTGAATGATGCGACGGCCAGGCTTGCCCATGGCTGGCAATCCGGTATCGATCGACTGATGCTGGGCATGTTGATGGGCGATGCCGGATCTGCGCCGGATGCCGATCCGGGTTTCGCACTGGGCGAACCCATGGCCGGTGTGCTGCCGGTTGCCGATCCGCCCGGGGCCGACAGCGCGGCGCTCGGACGACTCGTCGAATTGCTCGACGAACTGGCGCGATGGCGGCGCCTGGATGCCGCGCCACATCCGCTGTCGCACTGGCTGGAACAGACCGGGGAACTCATCGACCGGTGGTTGCGCGGACCGGGTCCCGATAGCGAAGCCGTGCTGGATTTGCGCGATGCATTGCGCGATTTTGCCCAGTGCTTCGAGCAGTTGCGCGATCATGCGCGTCCCTTGCTGTCCGCAGGCGCCTTCGCCGAAGCGCTGGACACCCATCTGCAGGCCACCGCCATGCCGGCGCGTGCGAGCGCAGCCGTCACGGTTGCGCCCCTGGGCAGTCTGACGCACGTGCCCTTCCGTGTCCGTTTCCTGGTTGGGCTGGACGAAGGACGTTGGCCGCCGGCGCCGCGCGCCGACGAATTCGACCTGCAGCGTCATTTGCCGCGCTTCGGCGACGCCGATCCCCAGAGCGCAGCGCGTGGCATTTTCCTTCAGGCCTTGACAGACACCGACGATCGGCTCGTCATCACGTATACCGGTCGCGGAATGCGTGCCGACGAACGGCTGAATCCGGCCAGGCCACTGGCCGAACTGCTCGACTGGTTACGGGCCGCCGATCAGGGCCCGGGCTCGGCGCAGGCCGGGCTCATCGTCAACCAGCATCCATTGCAGCCATTCTCGCCGCGTCGTTTCGACAGCAGCGCGCGGATGGCGAGCTACTCGGTGCCCTGGTATGAGGCGGCCAATGCGTTGGCCTCGGATGCGCGTGATGGCCATGGCTTCGGGCCGGTGATCGACGACGATGCCCGGTTCACCCAAGCTGCACGCAGCCACTGGGATGCCCGGGAACTGGCACGTGCCTTGTACGATCCGGTGGGCCTGTTCATGCGCGACACGGCAGGCATCGCTCTGCCGGATGCGCAGGCGCCACTCGACGATATCGAGCCGATGGGCGTGACCGATCTGCCCCGTTGGGCAGTCAATGATCTGGCGGCGCGGGTGGCCGGTGGATTGGCCCGCGGCGATCCTCCGGAGCGAATCCTCGCCAGATTACGCGCCGAACCGGCGCTGCCCGCCGGGCCGGGCATCGAGCCGCTATGGCGGCGCGTTCATTCGCGGGCTCTGCGCATTGCCCGTCGGGACGGGCAGCTGCTGGCCTCGCTGGGCTTGCCCGCCGAGGCGCTGGCGTCGTCGCCGATGGCGCTCGACGTCCAGCTCCGCGTGACGGACCCGGCCGCCTCAACCGCCATCACGACAATCACCGGCCGTATCGCCCGGCTGTTCGATCTGCCCGATGGCACGCGACTGTTATGTCTGCCGGCGGTGGCCGAACTCGATGCCCGTGCGTTGGTTGACACCTGGATCCAGCACCTGTTGCTGCTTGGCAGTGTCGACGTTTCGCAGCCCGTGCTGACCATCCGGTCGGTGGTGGCCGAAGCCGAGAAGAACGATCGCCGGTTGAGCCTGAACCGACACTCGATCCCCATGATCGATCAGGCGGCGGGCCGTCCCGATCATGCCTGGCAGACGGTGCTGGATGCCGCCAGGCGCGCCTCGTCGCAGGTCTGCCCGGTGTTCCCGAAAACCGCGCTTGCCTGGCTCGAGGCAGTGGGTGCGGATGAAGTCGCCGATGCCATTGACGACCCGATTGGTCATGGTCGCGGCGCTCATGCGGCGGAAAAAACCTTCGAGGGCGACGACAGTCGGTTTGCAACGCCCGAGAGTCAGAATCGCTGGGCACGCGCACTGTGGCGTGGTCAACCCCCCGATCTGCACGCGGTGCTGGTCAGCAGTCTGGCCATCTATGCGCCGATCTGGCTCGCCGTGCAACGTCTGCTGGAACCCTTCGATGACCGATGATCTGTCGACCCGCGAGGCCGACCGTCTGATCGGCCATCCGGTCAGCGCGCCCGATATTCTGCAGGGCTTTCATCTGCTGGAGGCCGATGCCGGCACCGGCAAGACCTGGACCATCGCCCGCCTCGTCTTGCGCGCACTGATCGAGCGTGATCTGAGCATCGATCAGATCGCGATCGTCACCTTTACCAAGCCGGCTGCTGCCGAACTCAGGGATAGGATCGCCCGCCTGCTCGATGACTGGTCGACGGCGCGCACCAGCGGTGACGATCCTTTCCTGGCGACATACCGCCCCGCGCTCGATGAGCAGACGATCCGGACCCGGCTGCGCCTGGCCCGGCTGCAACTGGATCAGGCGCCGATTCACACGATTCACGGCTTTTGCCAGCGCATTCTGACCGACCATGGCTTGTCGCTGGGACTCAAGCCGGCCGGCGAGGGCGGGCCGGAGGATGGGCGGGTGCTGACCGACGCACTGGCGCAGTGGTGGCGTCGGGAAATCAGTGGCGCGGACTCGACGCGCGGCGTGCTGATCGGTTCACACGGACTGGGTTTCGAACCCTTAAAAGGCCTGTTGCGCCAGGCCCTGGCCTGTCCGGATGCGCGATTCGTCGAGCGCGCACCGGCCGACTGGACCACGCTGGCTCAGCGCATGGACGATGCGGTTGCCAAGGCCCGCAACCGGCTGGACCAGGACGCCTCGACCCTGCTGGACTGGTTGCTCGGGCCTACCGGGCCCAGCGGGTCCACGTATCGACCAGCGACGCTGCATGAAGCGTTCGCGGAGCTTCGCCGGTGGCTGGCGCAGTGGCCCGATTCGGTCGATGAGGATGCGAGGGCCCTGGCCTTGTTCGATGCGCGACGAATGGCCGCCGCCGCAAAAAAAGGCACCACCCTGGACGTTCTGCTGCATTGTGAGCTGCCGCAGCACATCGCCCATCTCAATGACCTGCGCATCGAGCGCAGCCAGCTCAATGAAACGATCGCTGCGCAGATTCGCCAGCACATTACCGACGATGTCGATCGGCTCAAACAGGACCAGCGCCGGTTCTCATTCGACGATCTGTTGCATCGGACCGCCCGCGCGCTGGATGACGACGCAAACGCGCGTGGGGAACTGGCCGATCGGCTGGTGGCCCGGTATCCCCTCGCACTGATCGATGAGTTTCAGGACACCGACCCGGCCCAGTGGACGACGTTTTCCCGCATCTACCGGCCGGGCAGCAACGGGCCGGGCAGTACCGTGGGCGATTCGGCGCTGATTCTGGTCGGCGATCCCAAGCAGGCCATCTATTCATTCCGCAATGCCGATGTGCAGACCTATCTGAGCGCGCGCCAGGAGCAACCGACCCTGCACCGGCTCGATCAGAATCAACGCTCCAGCGCACGCGTGATCGATGCGATCAATGCCATCCATCAGCGCGATCAGGTATTTGGCATGACGGGCATCGACTTCGTTGCGGCGCGCGCCGGTCCGCGCGCACAAGACCTCGATCGGGCGGCGCCGGCAGGCATGGCCGATGCGCTGTCCCTGGTCATGCTGCCGATACCTGAGAATGGCAAGCCACCGGGCAGGCGTGACCTGCTGAGATTGTCGGCGCGGCTGTGCGCGGCGCAGATTCATCAGTTGCTCAGCGGGCAGGGCGGATTGCAGGCCGCCGACGTCGCGGTGCTGGTGCGAACCATTGCCGAAGGACGACTGGTGCGACAGGCCTTGCAGGCGCTTCGTATCGGCAGCGTCGAGATCTCGCGTGACAGCGTGTTCGCCAGTCGCGAGGCGCAGGACTTGCATCGCATTCTCCAGGCGGTGGCCGAACCCGGCGATGACCGCTTCGTGCGCAGTGCGATGCTGACCCAGTTGCTCGGCCATGATCTGGCCGACCTGGATGCGGCAGCGTCGGGCACCGATGAGACGGTCAGGCGCTTCGATCGGTTCGATGCCTGTCGACAGGACTGGACCCCGCTGGGCGCACTGCCGGCGCTGCGCCGCCTGGTGCTGGGCATCCGGCGTCGTCGCGATGCGCTCGCCATGCCCGACGGCGAGCGCCGCATGACCAATCTGCTGCATCTGTTCGATCTGCTCGCGGCCAGCGAGGATGCGCGCGAGAGCGCGGCCGAGGCAGCGGCCTGGCTGTCGCGACACATCGCTGCCGCACAGGCCGGCGAGGATCGCTCGGAAAGCACCGAGGTCAGACTCGAGAGTGATGACCGCTTGATTCGAATCATCACCATCCATCGCAGCAAGGGGCTGGAGTTTCCCGTGGTGTTCCTGCCCTTCGCATGGGCCGGCGCCGATCCACTGATCGGCGCCGACCTCGTGCGCGTGACGGCCCGCAGCGATGGCCGGCGCACCATCACCCAGAACAACCGCCTGTCGATCATGAACAACCCGGGCTGGGGCATTGCACCCGATGATGAGTTATCGCAGGCGGCCGTTGCCGATGCCATCATTCGCCAGCAACGCGAAGAAGCGTTGCGGCTGAATTACGTGGCCATGACCCGTGCCGTGCGTCACATCACGATTTTCTGGGGCCTGTCGACACACAATCCGCCCAGTGCGCTGGACTGGTTGCTCGACCCGGACAATGATCAGTTCGGTGAGCCGGCGCCTGCCCGAAAGAAGCCGGCGACCGAATGGTCGGACACGCATCAGCGGGTTCTTGCGCGCGTGCGCCAGCTGGCCGACCAGAACATTGGCATTGCTGCTGTGTCGGGTGAATCGTTGCTCGCGATGCTCTCGGCCTGCGATGCGCGGGCGGCCGGCGACCATGCCCTGCCATATCGCGAGGGTTGGCCGATTGCCGATGCAATGCAGGTGAAGCCGGTGCCGGCCCTGCCGGCACCACCGTGGCGCCAGACCAGCTTCAGCGGCCTGATGGCTGACCAGACGTTGGATGCCCCGGCGAACATGCGTCCCGATCATGATGAATCGGTCGCGAGCGACGAAACGATCGTGTCTGGCGATGTCGCGCCTGGCTTGTCGGTTCGCCACCTGTTTCAGGCGGGAGCGAAGGCCGGCACCTGTCTGCACGAGATGCTCGAGCATACCGACTTCACCCGGGGCGTGGCTATCGATGGGGTCAGCCTGGCCATGCGCACCCATGGTCTGGCCGAGCGCCCCGGCGTGACCGCACCAGCCGTTGCGCAATGGCTTGACCAGGTCCTGGCCACCAATCTGGATGCTGGAGCCACCGGCGCTGACTGGCGGCTCGCCGGGATTCCGATGGCCGACACCGTTCGGGAATTCAGCTATCTGTTGCCGGTCGAGCTTCTCGGATATCGATGCGGTGACCGCGCTGGTTCGCCGCGAGTTCCCGTTACCGATGTCGCTGGGTCGTGGCGGCCTGCGCGGTTTCATGAGCGGCTTCATCGATCTGATCGTGCGTGTGAATGGTCGATACTGGTTGATCGACTGGAAGAGCAATCGGCTGGCTGATTCAGCCTCGGGCTACGGCTACGCGGCGCTCGAGGCCGAAGTGGCCCGGCATGGTTACGCGCTTCAGTTCTGCTTATACACGCTGGCCCTGCATCGCTGGTTGCGGCAACGCCTGCCCGGCTATGACTACGAGCGTGACCTGGGAGGGGTGCGTTACCTGTTTCTGCGCGGTGTCGGCGCAGTCGGTGCACCGAACGGCTGCGGCATCTATGCCGTGCGTCCGTCTGGCGGGCTGATCGATGCACTGGACAGCCTGTTGGGCGCTCATCCGGGGTCGGCCGATGAGCACTGAGTCCCGCCAGAGCCCGCCCGCTGCCGATCGTATCGAACGGGCCGATGGCCAGGCCGTGCTGGCCGGGCGTGCCGCCGAGACGATGTCGCGACTGCACCGCGCGGCGGGCGGTTCGCCCGCCGATGCGATCTGGCTCGAGACCGCTGTGCGGCGACTGTTCGAGGCCAGGTCGCGGGGCGATGTGTGCGTGACGCTGGACGCGGAACCGGATGCCGAGTTGTCGGCCGCCTTGCAGCGCAGTCCGATCGCGGCGGCGGCTGGCCCCGATATCGCGGCGCATCCCCTGATCTACACGACTGGCCGCCTGTATGCCTGGCGCGATTGGCTGGCCGAACGAAGTCTGGCGACGCAACTGATATCGCGCGCAGGATCCGCCAAAACGCCACTGCAGATGGCGGCCGTTGCCGACGATGATGGCTTGAACGCCGGTCAGCGGCGTGCGCTCGACGTGGCGATCCGGCATCGGATGTTGATCCTGACCGGTGGTCCGGGCACCGGCAAGACCCATTGTCTGGCTGCCATCGTACGGGCCTTCGCCCGATCCGATCCGACCATGAGCATCGCAGTGGCCGCGCCCACCGGCAAGGCGACCGCCCGACTGCAGCAGGCGATTGTTTCACTGACCGGCGATCTGCCCGGGCTGAGCCTGGATGCCATGACCTTGCACCGGCTCCTGGCATATAACCCATCGCTCGGCTTCCGGCGCCATGCCCGCAATCGCCTTGCCTATGATCTGGTCATCGTCGACGAATGCTCGATGGTCGATTCCCAGTTGGCCAGGCAGTTGCTCGAGGCCTTGCGCGACTCCACCCGTCTGATCCTGGCCGGTGATCGTGATCAGTTGTCATCGGTGCAGGCCGGCGCATTCTTCGGATCAATCTGTGCCAGCACGCATCCGGCGATGATGGCCGGCCGGGTCGTTCTCGAGGAAAACTACCGTCAGATTGATGCGCCCGACATCCTCGCCTGGGCGAGAGCCGTTCGGGATGGCAGCCTGCAGGTCGATCGACTGCCGGATCACCACGGACAGGTTCGCGTGCACGATCGGGCCGTTGCTGCTGTTGCGGCCAGTGAGCAGAGCGACGACCCACTGATCCGACTGGTGCCGGGTTTGGTCGACCGAAGCCTGACGCATCTGCAGCCACTGGTCGAGCGCGCCGACACGCTATCCGATGCGGCCGCGGCAGCCGGCCTGCTCGCCGAGTTTCAGGCCGTCCAGATCCTGACGCTGATGCGCAGCGGTCCGATCGGCGCGACTGCCATCAATCGCCACGTGAGCGAGAGCCTGCGCCGGCAATCCGGATGGTTGCGGCAACGCTGGTATCCCGGTCGACTGGTGGTGCTGCGGCGAAATGCAGCCCATCGCGGTCTGTACAACGGTGATATCGGATTGTGCGTGCGCAGCTGGGCTGGCGACGGCCTGCGCGTGCTGTTTGCGGGCGCCCAGGGCGTGCGCGACCTGTCGCCCGCGACCTTGCCGCTCCATGACGACGCGTTTGCCCTTACCGTGCATCAGGCCCAGGGATCCGACTTCGATGAGGTCCTGCTGATGCCGGCACCGGCCGGCCATCCACTGAACACCCGTGAAGGCCTGTACACCGGCATCACCCGGGCGCGCCGCCAGGTGCATCTGTTCGCGCCGCCAGCCACGCTGGCGGACGCAGCGATGCGACCGAGTGCTCGCGAATCCGGTCTGCTCGACGCGCTGGACGAGTTCTCCAAGACCCTGGGATCGGATCCGACCGATACCGGCGGCGCTGGCGGCTGAGCCAGCGTACGGCTCGCGCTACCAGGGCACGCCCGGTCTGGCCTGCCCCGTGTACAACAGATTCTGCGGAGCCTGCCCCGTTTCGATACGGCGCAGGTTATCGGCGACGAAAGCCCAACGCCGCTGCACCTGGCCATTGGTCATCGCACTTTCGTGTGCGGACAGGATGGTGTTGTCCAGATCCTGGAAGGGGAATGCCGACGGCCAGACCTCGGGCTGCCCCGGTTCGTTGTACTGATACCAGACATCGATGATCGCCCCGCCGATTCGTCGGTCGCGCAAGGCTTCATAGAGGTCTTGCTCCACCACCACGCCGCCCCGCGCGACGTTGATCAGCACCGCATCAGCACGCATTGCCGCCAGTCGCTTCGCATCGATGAGATGCTGAGTGGTCTCATTCAGATCGCAGGCGATCAGCACAAAATCGCTCTGGTCGAGCAGCTCATCAAGGCGTGACATGTCGCCTAGCCAGTCCAGTTCGTCCGGTGTTTCGCGAACCGTGCGGCGGATGCCGATGACCTTCATGTCGAAGGCTTTGGCCCGCCGGGCCACCGCTGCGCCGATATGGCCGTAGCCGATCACCCCGACGGTCTTGCCGGCCACCTCGCCATGCATGGCACCGCTGCCCGACACGCGCCCGTCCCAGCCCTTCTCGCGGAACCGGGCATCGATCCGGCGCAGACCGATCTGCCATTCGAGAATGCCGAGCATCACGAATTCGGCAATCGACGATTCATGCTCGAAGCAGTTGCACACGGGAACACCCTCGGGCATGCGCGCCGCCGAGGTGAAGTTATGGCCTGCCCACGGAATCTGGAACAGCTTGAGCCGGGGCGAGGGCGGCCAGACGTTGCCCGGAATGGCACCGCCGACGATGACATCGGCGCGCGCCGCCAGCGCCGCAAAGTCGGCCGGATCATCGGTGCGCGAATCCCAGACCAGAATGTCCCAGTTCTGATCCAGATGAGGGCGCAAGGTGTCGACATGATTCGGCGCGATGGACCCTTGCAGCAAGACGGTTGGCATGTTTACGTCGCGCCCAGGGCGCTCTCCATTTCAAGTCGCAGTCGCACGGCCGGATCGGTGCGGTCGATCTTCACATCCGACCAGCGCACGGGCTCGCCGGCCTTGACCGCCTTGACCAGCGGCACGCCGTGGGCCAGACCCAGCGGTAGTCCGCCGGTCGCCAGCGATTGTGCGCTGGGCATCAGTCGGCCATAGACCCGGTAGCCGCCTTCGCCATCGAGGGTCTCTCCGGCCGCCAGATCGCGCTTGGCCGTGGCCACCACATCGGCCCGCCAGCCGGTCGGGGCACCGGTGGACTCCTGACGCAGCCCGACCGACGCCACCGAAATGCCCAGTTCGAGACCGATCAGATGAAACGGTTTGTACATCGACGAATAGTTGCCGGTGTCGTCGGTGACCAGGCCGTATTCGCGAAAGCACCGGCGCACATAGTCGCTGTCGGCGGCAAAGGTGACATAAACCCCCCAGCGCAGATCACGAAACACCGGCCGGCTGTCGCGCTCCAGGCTGGAGATCACTTCGACCTGACCACGACGCGCCAGAATTCCCCCGTCGCTGCGCGGCTTGAGCAGGCGGGCCAGATCATCGACACCGCAGGCCGGGAAGGCGAGGCCGTTGTCTGGCGCAGCCAGCCCGGTTGCATTGGCCACCGCCGCCATTTCAATGGCTGACTTCGTGCCATCGAGGAAGGAATTGAACATCTGGGGATTCATGCCACCGGCGCGTGCATCCTCGTCGGTAAGGCCGTAGTAGCCCCAGACATCGTCCGGCGTCGACTGGTGATAATGAGCGAGATATTTCGTGCCTTTGCCGGCCGCCACCACGTCGAAGCCGGCCGCGCGCGCCCAGTCCACCATCTCGCAGATCAGCGCCGGTTGATCGCCATAGGCCAGCGAATACACGATCCCCGCCTGGCGAGCCCGCTCGGCCAGCAGAGGCCCGGCCAATGCATCGGCTTCGACATTGACCATCACGATGTGTTTGCCATGCTCGCAGCAGGCCAGCACATGACGGATGCCGGCGGCCGGATTGCCGGTGGCATCGATGATCACCTCGATGCCGTCGGCGGCGATCAGTTGCGCACTGTCCTCGATCAGGGCAGTGGTGCCGCTGGCCAGAGCCCCGGCCAGATCGCGCGCCGCATAGCGCTCGGCCGGCCAGCCGACCCTGGCCAGGGTCTCGCTGGCGCGTGGAATTGACAGATCGGCAATGCCGACCAGATGAATTCCCGGCGTGCGCGCGGCCTGGGACAGATACATCGCACCGAACTTGCCCGCGCCGATCAGACCGACCCGGATCGGCCGGCCATCGGCGGCGCGCTGGTGCAACATCGCGAACAGATTCATGCGGCCGCCTGCTGCCGGGATTGACCGGCGGCATCCTGCATGGCGCTGGTCGGCCATGGCAGACCTTTGATATCGTCGCGCAGCAGGCAGTCATCGGACAGGAGCTGGATGGGCGTGAAATCGCGATGGGCGATGTAGTCGGGCCGGTGATGCCGGGTGATGTGATTGCTGACCGCACACAGACTCAGGTAGATGATGACCCGGTCCCAGGGCGACATGTTCGATGGCGAGCCGTGCACCAGGCAGCCATGAAACATCAGCATCGAGCCGGGCGGCCCGTGCGGCGCAACCAGACCCCTGCGGCCGGCCAGTTCGCGAACCTTGGCGTTGTCCAGTGTCCAGAGCGGATAGCTGGTGGTCTGCAGATCATGACCGGCCTCGACCACGCCCTCGCGGTGCGAGCCCGGAATGAAGTAGAGCGGACCGTTGAACTCGTTGACCTCATCCAGAAAGACGGCCACGTTCATCGCTCTGGCCTCGGGCATGCCATCGTCGCGATGCCAGGTGCCGAAGTCCTGATGCCATTGCCAGACATCGCCATCAAAGGCCTGTTTGCCGTTGATCTTGAACTGATGCATGTAGACATCTTCGCCCAGCACCTGCCGCACCGGTGCGACCATGCGCGGATGCCGACCGAGTTTGGCGAAGGCGTCGTTGTAGGTGTGGGCGGCGAAACTGGTCCGCGGCGTGGTGCCGTCTTTTTCGCGAATGATCTCAGGGCGGAACTCCCGATAGATATTGTTCGCTTCCGAGCGCAGCACGGCCATCTCCTCGGGCGAGAACAAACCCGGGAAAAACAGATAGCCGTCGCGTTCGAACTGCTCGAGTTGCTGGTCGGTCAATTTCATGCTGCCTCCGATGGCATACGGGGTTTCTTTCTTGGCCGACGGCCGGCAGCGCTCATCGCGGCAACCGGGAGTCGGGTGTGGGTCAGAGTGCCGGATTCGGCAAGCTGGCGGCTTCCCAGGATCATCTGGGACGATTGTTCGGCATGCTGGCGACTCAGGCGCTCAGCCAGGCGCACGTCGCCGGCAATGATGGCCGTGAGCATGCCGGCGTGCTCACGCCAGACGCTTCTCGAGCGAGCCGGCATGGGCGATATGGGCGGCCATTACCCGGCGGGTATGGGGCCAATGACGGGCGGCTGCGTCGATCAGCAGCGGATTGTCGCTGGCCTCGTAAATGAAGCGATGAAAGTCGTGATCGGCCTTGACCAGATGCCGCGCATCGCCCGCCGCCATGGCTTCGCGACCCCGGCGCAACAACTCCCGGCCCTGGGCGGCATCGACCCGCTCATGCCGCCGGGCTGCCGCGGCGGCGGCGGCGCCATCCAGCGCACTGCGCAATTCGTAGAGATTGGCGATGTAGTCGGCATCCAGGGCAGCGATCACGATGCCCCGGCCATTGGCGGCATGCACCACCAGACCGAGATCGCGCAGCAGCACCAGTGCCTGCAACACCGGTTGTCGAGACACGCCCAGCCGCGCTGCCAGCTCTTCCTGGGTGAGCCGGTCGCCGGCCGCGAGTTCGCCGCTGGTGATCGCGTCGATCAAGGCGTTCTGAACCTGGGCAACCAGGTCGGGGCGGGGTGTGATGGCGCGCATGGACGACTGGATATCCGACCGCTGTCGGGTGTCTCCGGGGTTGGATTTTTGCCGGCCAATGGCCTGGCAAGTTTGTATACAGTATACATGATTATCGTTCACGCTTGCAGCAGCTTGTTCTGTTGCATTCCGGCGTATTCGGGTCAACCCTGCCGATGCGGGCATCGTTCGTTCTGCGATACTGGCCGCTGCGTCAGACGTGTCTGCACGCTGGTCGTCCCGCCGTTGATCGGATCCCACGAAGGAATGTCTGATGAGCAATGAAGATCGAGAGATCCTGTCGCGGGCCGGTCATGCTCGACCCGCACGAGACGATGCCGTCGCTGCAACGGCGCAGGGCTCGGGTCTGCAGGCCATGCCGGATCGAGGTCCGAGTGGCGAACGCCTGATCGTCTCGGCCGATCAGGAGTTCGCCGCGCCGCTCGATCTGTTGTGCGTGCGCTTCGCCTTGCGTACCGTTCTGGCGCTGGGACCAAAATTCAATCTGCGTCGCGACATCAACAATATCGTCACGTTGGCCGGTCGGTATCTGGTCTGGCCGGAACCGGTGTTTGCCAAGCTCAAGGACTACCTGGTGCGTCGTTGCGTGGACGCGCCCGCCTGGCAGGATGTCTCCAAGCTGACGACCGATGAACTGATGGCGCGCCACGGCGTGTGGAATGGCCTGTACGACGACAGCACCTTTTATTACTACATCGACGAGTGGGTCAAGCTCAATGCCAAGGATCTCCTGGGCGTGTTCCAGGCGACCATCGCGGTGCAGGATGCGCGACTGGCCAAGACCCGTATCCAGCTCGTGCAGAACATCGACATGCTGGCGGCCGTGCTGGGTCTGAACCATGCCGAGCGGTCGGTGCTGCTGCACGCGTCGCTGTGCAAGTATCAGCGCGACCTTCGCCCGGTGCTCGTTGACTGCAAGGCATCCAGCGCCCAGGAGGCCTACGGCATGTTTGCCCAGGTGCTCGGCCTGACCGTGAGCGATGTCGCCACCGCGCTCAAGGCCGGTGGCCGGCTCGAGTCGCTGGGCCTGATCGAAACACCGATTGCCGAACATTCGATCACCGATCTGGGCGATCTGATGCGCGTGTCCGAAAAGCTGCTGACCGTGCTCACGGCGGAATACCGGTCCGAGTCGTCGATGATGGCGGCCTTCACGCGGCCGGCCGGTCACAGCGAACTGGGCATGGCCGACTTTCCGCATGTCGACGAGGATGCGCGCTACCTCATCGCCTTGCTCGACATCGCGGGCCAGCAACAGGAGCGCGGCGTCAATGTGCTCATCTACGGACCTCCCGGCACCGGCAAGACCGAATTCGCCAAGCTCATCGCCCAGCAGGCGGGACTCGAACTGTATGAGGTCGACTGCCTTGACAAGGAGAGCAACAGTCTGTCGGGCAAGGAGCGCTACCGCTCCCTGCAGGTCTCGCAGGCCTTCCTGAAGGGGCGGCGGCAGGCCGCGATCCTGTTCGACGAGGTCGAAGATGTTTTCCGCCGATGTCGGGTGACCCGGCCGGCATGTTCGCCGCCGATGAGCCGCGCGGCCATTCGGTCAATGGCAAGGCCTGGGTCAATCAGACCCTGGAGCAGAATCCGGTGCCCGTCATCTGGATCTCCAACGCGATCCACCAGATCGATCCAGCCTACCGGCGCCGCTTCCAGTTCCACCTGGAGCTGGCTAATCCGCCTCAGCGAGTGCGCGAAAACATTGCGCGCAAATATCTGGGCGATCTGGGTGTGAGTGAGGCCTTTGTCGCCAAGGTCGCGGCGCGCAAGCAGATCACGCCGGCGCAGATCCAGTCGGCGAGCCGGTTCGCCAGGCTCACCCGCAAGACCATCGATGATCCGGTCGAGGCGCTCATCGACCGGCAGCTCGCCCACGCCGACAAGGCCCTGGGCCATCGGAACGACGATGGCGAGTTCCGCGTGAATGTCACCGAGTACGACTTGTCGCTGCTCAATGTCGAGACCCGCCACCCGGTGCCGCGCATCATCGACGCCCTCAAGGCCAGGGCCTGCGCCACCATGTGTTTCTACGGCCTGCCGGGCACCGGCAAGACCGCCCTGGCCGAGCATATCGCCCGAACCATCGAGCGGCCCCTGATGATCAAGCGCGCCTCCGACCTGATGAGCAAGTATGTGGGCGAAACCGAGCAACAGATGGCCGAGATGTTCGCCAGCGCCGCCCGGGAGGGTGCGGTGCTGCTGCTCGACGAAGCCGACAGCTTCCTGCAGAACCGGCAGATGGCGGTGCGCAATTATGAAGTCAGCGAAGTCAATGAAATGCTTCAGGGCATGGAGCGCTTCGATGGCATCTTCATCTGCACCACCAACCTGTTCGATCGGATCGACGAGGCGGCATTGCGCCGCTTCTCCTTCAAGATCCGCTTTCTGCCGCTCAATGACGAGCAACGCACCCGCATGTTCGTCAATGAGGTGCTAGGCGGCGATGCCTCCGGCCTGGATCCTGAACTGGGCCGGCGACTCGCCCGGCTGGAGCTGCTTGCCCCGGGCGACTTTGCCGCGGTCAAGCGCCAATATGTCTTGCTGGATGAGCGGCCCGAACCGGCCGATTTTCTCGAGCAGCTCGAAAAAGAGCATGCCGTGAAACCGGACGTCAAGTTTCATCGACCGATGGGATTCGCGCACTGAGTCCCGCCTGGCCTATGGCATCATTGGGCCATGGAATTTGATGATGCCGCCCGCAAATGGGACGATCGCTATCGCAAGTCGCAGGGGCTGTTGTTTGGTGAACAGGCCAACGGCTGGCTCACGGCCAATGCCCACTGGCTGAGTCCGGCCTCCGACATCGTCTGCGTGGCCGATGGGGAAGGGCGCAACAGTACCTGGCTGGCCGCTCATGGCCACCGGGTCAGCGCCTTCGACGTCTCGTCGGTGGCCATCGATCGGTTGCATGGCCTGGCTGCCGAAAGGGGGGTGTCGGTGGATGCCCGCGTGGCCTCACTGGCCGACTGGTTATGGCCAGCCGACAGTCTCGATGCGGTCGTCGCCATCTTCATCCAGTTCGCCGGGCCAACGGCTCGGCACGCGCTGTTCGCCGACATGGCGCAAGCGCTGCGCCCGGGCGGCGTGCTGATCATCGAGGGCTACGGGCCTCGGCAGATGCGCTATCGGACCGGCGGGCCAGGCGTGCTGGAGAATCTGTACACCTTGCCGATGATCATTGACGCCTTTTCGGGCTGGCAGATACTGGCCAGTCGCGAGGTGGATCAGGATCTGGCCGAAGGAACGGCCCATGTCGGGCGCTCCCATCTCGTGTCGGCGGTGCTCAAGCGGCCAGCGTCGTCAGCTCACGCAGAATGATCGCGTGGGCGGCGGGATCGATGCTCAGTCCCAGATGTCCGATGCCCCTGAAGGCGATGCAGCGCGCCTTCGGCAGCGTTTGCGGCGCCTGCGGCGTCACGATGTTGTCATGCTCGCTGATGATGGTCGTGAAACGGGCGGTTCGGCTGAGCGGCTCCTGTGTGGCCAGGCTCGTCAGCCAGGGGCTTTGATGCTGCATCTGGCGAACAATCGGCACGTAGCCGATTCGCGCCAGTTTCGTCCCCTGGTGAGGGCTGCCCAGGGTGATCACCGAAGCCACGATAGCGTCGTCATAGTCGCGCAGCCAGGCCCGGATCGCCAGGCCGCCCATGCTGTGCCCGATCACGGCGATACGAGGCGCCCCGCTGCGGGCCAGTAGTTCGCGCGCGCCGGCTTCGATGAGGGCCGGATACTGGTCGATCGAGTCGAACAAGGGCTCCAGATTCACCGATCCGGTGCGATGACCGGCCGCAGCCAGTGTGCGCGCGAGGGGGATGAACACGGCCCGGTTGCAGAAGTAGCCGTGCACCAGCAGCACCGGAATCGGCCGGCGGTCCGCGCCGCTGGGCAGCGGCCGATTACCCAGCCAGGGAATGCGCCAACCGAAGGTGAGCAGGGCGGCCGGCATTTCGATGCGCCAGGCCCGCCACCGCGAACCGCAACGAATGCGTTCAGTGCCCGCTGGCAGTACGCTGTCCCGACCCAGCCAGGCGGTCAGCAGGAACTCGGCAGACAGCAGACCCAGTTGGGCGCTCAGGAACAGGCCGCCTGCCGTCAGGCCGGCGAGCAGCCAGCCCAGACGGTCGCTCAACGCCCAGGTCACGGCCAGGATCAGCAGCAGGGCCAGGGCGGCGGCCAGTTTCAGGAGTCGGGCAATCACGGTTGCAGGCTCGGATAGCGGGGCTATCGGTGCTATACTACTGGGTTCCTTGCCGCCTGGTGGTGTGACGCGCTGCTGGCGGCCTTTGTCCACAGGGAAGAACCGCTTTGGTTGGCCTGCTTTGTTGGCCTGCTTTGTTGGCCTGCTTTGGTTGGCCTGCTTTGGTTGGCCCATTCAGACCGACCAGGCTCGCCGAGTTTGGCTGGCCATGTGCATCGACAGGTCCTGGTGGGTCTGTCGGGTCCGCATGATGGCGTGCTGACTGTCAGACCCAGGCCAACCTGGGGTTGGTCTCAGGCTGACCCTGGCATCAGGCGGTTCCTTTCATTTAACGGAGAACCCATGCGTCATTACGAAATCGTATTCATCGTCCATCCCGACCAGTCGGAACAGGTTCCGGCCATGATAGAGCGCTACAAGTCGCTCGTCGAAACCCAGCAGGGCAAGATTCATCGGGTTGAGGACTGGGGCCGCCGCCAGCTCACCTATCCGATCCAGAAGGTTGCCAAAGCGCACTACGTGCTGCTCAACGTCGAATGCTCTCCGGCCACGCTGGCTGAAATGGAGCATGCGTTCAAATTCAACGATGCGGTGCTGCGCCATCTGACCGTGCTGATGAAGAAGGCCGAAACCGGGCAGTCGCCGATGTGGAAGCAGATCCAGAAGGAAGAGGCGCGCAAGGGGTCTGGCGAGTCGGCGCCTGCCGCCGCAACTGGCTCGGCTGGCGCGCCATCGAACTCGCAGACTGCCGAGGCGGGTTGATCGACCGGTGCCGGTGCAGTGTCGGCTCATTTGCGCGATGGCATTCAGATGGATGCTGTCAACCGACTGGAACTGAGCGCCCGTCTGCTCGAACGCGAAGCGCTGCGTTATTCACCCGCAGGCTTGCCGATCTGCCAGACGCTGGTCGAACATGAATCGCAGCAACGCGATGGCGGTGAGTTCAAGACGGTTCGCCTGGTCCTGGCGGCACGCTTTAGCGGTGAGTTGGCTCTGCGCGTAGCGGTCGAAGCGCTCGGCGCACAACTGATGATCACGGGCTTTCTGGGTGCCAAGCGGCTGTATCGCGACAACAAGCCCAGTGGTTCATTGCAGCTTCATGTCGTTGCTTATCGAATACCGGGCTGAGTGCCCATCCGAACCGCAGCGACTTACGTCACATCAAGGAATTCATCATGGCAACTCGTAGAAATGCAAAAGACCGGCGCCCACGTCGTCCGGCACAGAGTGCGCTGTTCAAGCGCAAGAAATTCTGCCGCTTCACCGCAGAGAAGATTGAATGGATCGACTACAAGGATGTTGATCTGCTCAAGGAATTCGTCAGCGACACGGGCAAGCTGATTCCCGCCCGCCTGACCGGTACGTCGGCCAAATACCAGCGTCAGCTCGGCACGGCTGTCAAGCGTGCGCGCTTTCTGGCCTTGCTGCCGTTCACCGATAACCACTGAAGGACTTCGCCATGCAAATCATTCTTCTGGAAAAAGTGGTGAATCTGGGCGTGCTGGGCGAGGTTGTCCGGGTGCGTGACGGCTATGCGCGCAATTTCCTGATTCCACAGGGCAAGGCCAGACGCGCCACCAAGAATGCGATCGCCGAATTCGAGGCGCGTCGCGTCGAGCTGGAGAAAGCCCAGGCCGACAAGCTCGCGGCGGCCCAGGCTGCCGGTGCGCGCATGGAAGGCACGACCGTCCAGCTCACTGAGAAAGCCGGTGTGGACGGACGCCTGTTCGGCTCGGTCACCAACTTCAACGTCGCCGATGCGCTCAAGAAGCAGGGCCATGATGTCGAACGGTCGATGATCCGCATGCCCGACGGTCCGATGAAGACCATCGGCGATTACAAGGTGGGCGTGTCGCTGCACAGCGATGTGCTGGTTGAAGTCAACGTGTCGGTTCTCGGCGAAACCGACTGATTGCAGTGAGCAGTGACGAGCCGCCGATCATCGAACCGCCCGACGACGGGCCGCCGGATTTTCCGGAGCCCGACGACGAGCACGATGGCGACGGCTATCGACGCTCCTATGACGAAGCGCCCGATCGCGGGCCGCCGGCTCGCGGTCCGCTGAACGGCGCTCAGAGCACCGACGGTTCCTACGATCGTGAGGTGCTCGCGGTCAGGGTGCCGCCCCATTCGATTGAAGCCGAGCAGGCCGTGCTCGGTGGTCTGCTGCTGGACAATGCCGCCTTCGAACGGATCGGCGATGTGCTGGGGGCAGACGACTTTTACCGATTCGATCACCGGCTGATCTGGGAGATGATCAGCCGGCTGATCGACCGTAATCAGCCGGCCGATGTGGTCACGGTCTACGACGGCTTGCAGGCCGATGGCAAGGGTAGCGAACTGCCGGGCGGCATGAGTTATCTGAACGCGCTGGCCCTCGAGACGCCGTCGGCTGCCAACGTACGCCGCTATGCCGAAATCGTGCGCGACCGCTCGATCCTGCGCCGTCTCATTGCAACCTCCGATGAAATCGCCAGCAGCGCGTTTCAACCAGCTGGACGCGATACCGCCCAGTTGCTCGATGAAGCCGAAGCCAAGATGCTCGCGATTGCCGAACAGCGCAATCGCCGTCGCGACGGCTTCCTGCCGCTCAACAAGGTGCTCTCCGATGTGGTGGAGCGCATCGACGAGCTCTACCAGCGCGACAATCCGAGTGACGTGACCGGCGTGGCCACCGGCTTTTTTGATCTGGACCGCATGACATCCGGTCTGCAGCCCGGTGATCTGGTGATCGTCGCGGGTCGCCCGTCCATGGGCAAGACGGCCTTCTCACTGAACATCGCCGAGAGCGTCGCCATCGATCTGCAGTTGCCGGTGGCGGTGTTCTCGATGGAAATGGGCGCCACCCAGCTCGCGCAGCGGTCGCTGTGCTCGATCGGGCGACTCGACCAGCAGCGTCTGCGCACCGGCCGGCTCAATGATGACGACTGGGGTCGTCTCACCATGGCCATCCAGAAGATGCAGGATGCGCAGATGTTCATCGACGAGACGCCGGCCCTGAACTCGCTCGAATTGCGTTCACGTGCCCGGCGCCTGTCGCGCGAATGCGGCCAGCTCGGTCTCATCGTGATCGACTATATCCAGTTGATGGGCTCGAACTCCGCCAATGAGAATCGCGCCACCGAATTGTCCGAAATTTCGCGCTCGCTCAAAGGTCTGGCCAAGGAACTCAAGTGCCCGGTCATTGCCTTGTCCCAGCTCAATCGCGCGCTGGAGCAACGGCCCAACAAGCGACCGGTCATGTCCGATCTGCGTGAATCCGGTGCCATCGAACAAGACGCCGACGTGATCCTGTTCATCTATCGCGACGAGGTCTACAACGAAGACTCGCCGGACAAGGGAACCGCCGAGATCATCATCAGCAAGCAGCGTAACGGACCGATCGGCACCACGCGGCTGACCTTCATCGGCCAGTACACGCGCTTCGAGAATTTCAGCTCGCCGAATTGACGAGCAGATCGACGTAGGCGCAGTGCACCAGCGAGTGATCGTCGATGCCCAGTCCTCTCGCGAGGTCAAGGGCTTCACGGCGTGCATCCCGCTCATCCTCATCGTCGGCCAGGACAACTTCCAGTTCCATGAAGTCGCCCAGTCCCTTGACCCGGTCCAGGTGTACCCGGGTTCTACCGATCAGATAGAGGGTGCGGTGTTTGATCACCCGCCCGGCGATTCCATAAGCGAGTGACAGTACCTCGCGCATTGAATCGGGTGCTGGAACTGCGGTTCGGACGTAGAAAGAAGTACTGGGTCCCGCTGCGTCGGCGCGTTGATAAAAAATCAGTTCGCCTCGGTCTGGTGCGATAGTCCGCAGCTTCAGGCGTCCCTGTTGGCAGTGGAAGAACGTGTCGTCCTGGTCAATCTCGATCGGATCCCTCTGCGACATGGCCGCTGTCAGGCGCGCCAATTCGGGCAGGTCGGTCACCCTGGCCTTGATCTCGACGTTGCGCGCCATGGAATATCCCGGATTGGACAGTAGCCTGATTCTAGAGGGGCCGCCCCGTGTTGGCGCAGAGCCGCAGGACAGCCTGCACCAACAGTGTTCATGATCTTCGCATGGATTGTTGACAATCCATGCGGGATGCGTTCATCATCCGCCAACCCGAGGGACCTGTTCCGGCCGCCGAGCGACAACGCATCGGTGTTGGGCCAGGTGGAGCCGGCAGTTGATCCAACTGACCTTCAATCAGGCCAATAACAAGCCACAAGCCAGGAGATTTCCGTGTCAATCAAGCGAAACAAGCTCAGCATGCTCGCCAACACCGCCGGTGCCCTGGCGCTCAGCCTTGCCGTCGTGTCACCGGCTCAGGCGCAGACCAAGGAGTTGAAAATCGGCTTCGTGGGCGTCACCAGCGGGCCGGCGGCGGCCTGGGGCACGTCGAATGTCCGGTCGATGCAGACTCGGGCCGACTGGCTCAATGAACTGGGCGGCGTGAAGATCGGTGACGCGACCTACAAGATCAACGTGGTCACCTTCGATGATCAGAAAGACCCCAAGCGGGCCATTGCCGGCATGGAGAAGATGGCGCAGGAAGGAATCCGCTACGTGGTCGGTCCCAATGTCGATGATGGTGCGGCCGCGGTGCGTCCGGTGGCCGAGTCGCGCGCCATCATGTATTTCCCCTACGCCTTTCCCAAGGAGTTGTACAAGGCGCCGGCCTCCAATGCGGTGCTCGGCATGATCGCCAACTATCAGTCCGGCCCGGCGATCTACAAATACCTGATGGAGAAAAAAGGGGTTAAGAAGGTTGCCTTCGTGGCGGCCAATGAGTCCGATCCGCTGAGCCAGCGCGAGAGCGGCGTGGCGGCGGCCAAGGCCCTGGGCCTGGACGTGATCGCCGCCAATGACACCTATCAGAATGACACCCGCGACTTCACCCCGGTGCTCACGCCGGTGGTTCGCGGCAAACCGGATCTGCTCGTGCTGTCGGGGGTGGCACCGGGCAATGCACCGCTGTTGATCCGTGCGGCGCGTGAACTGGGCTACAAGGGTCTGATCTCCACCGAAACCGCGCAGGATGCCAAGGTTTTGCAGGAAGGCGCGGGTGATCTGGCCAATGGATTCATTTCGGTCGGTGGCGCCTCGACACCCGAGATTGCATCGGACACCATGAAGGAGTTCGTGGCCCGCTACACCAAAAAATTCGGTGAATACAACGATGAATCGAACACCAAGGTGTATGCGCTCGATTACATCATCGAAACCCTCAAGGCCAATCCCAAGGCCATCGATGATGTCGAGGCCTTCAAGAAGGCAATGGACGGCTTCTCGGCGCCCAATCCTTACCTGAAGGAAGGCGGCAAACTTCGTTACGTGGGCAGCACCTCGTTCGGCCAGAAGCGCCAGTTGTTCGTCCCCCTGGTCGTCAACGAGTACCGCAATGGCAAGTTCGAGACCATGTTCCTGGCCGAGGTGGACTGAGCGCACCGATTCCGCCCCGCCCGACTGATCGCGTCCGAACCGGCGACTCCGCATGGAACAGGTCATCGCCAACGGCTTGTATCTGGGTGCCCAGTATGCGTTGATCGCACTCGGGCTCACCCTGATCTTCGCCCTCATGAATGTGCTCAATTTTGCGCATGGGCAGCTCTATGTGCTGGGCGGATTCATCACCTACCTGGTGTACGGGCAGCTCGGTCTGCCCTTCGTGCTCGCCGTGCTCGCCTCGGGGCTCACCTTGATGCTGGTGGGTGCGGTGCTCGAGAAATTCCTGTTCCGCACCGTGATCCGGCGCAGTGAACGGGACGAAAGCACCATGCTTCTCGCGGCCGCCATCGCGTTTTTTCTGGACGCCGTGATCCTGCTCCTGTTCGGCGAAAAGCAGCGCGGCGTGCCCAAGATTCTGGATGGCGTGTTGCTCACCGACACCATCGTGATGCCGTATGACCGGATTCTGGTCGGTGTGATCGCGCTGGCCATGATTGCTGCCTTCATGCTCTTCATGCAGTACAGCAAGCCGGGTCGTGCGATGCGCGCACTCGCCCAGGACCGGGTGGCTGCGCAACTCATGGGCGTGAAGGTCGACCGGTATTCGATGATCGGTTTCGCCCTGGCCGCCATGCTGGCCGGCGTCGTGGGCGGTCTGCTGGTGGCCATCACAGGGGTGAACTCGGGCATCGGCGGTGCGGTGTCGATCAAGGCCTTCATCATGGTGATGATCGGCGGTGCCGGCGTGGTCGGCGGTGCGATTGCCGGTGGCTTCATCCTGGGCATGCTCGAATCGGTGGGCCTGACCGTGCTGCGTGACTATGGCGATATCACCTACCTGGTGATCTTCGCCGGGCTCATGGTGTTCCTGAGCCTGCGGCCTCATGGCCTGATGGGCAAACCCTGGGGTTGATGATGCAGGCTATCCCAATGCTCAGGACTCTTGGCGCGATCGTGGTCGTGCTGCTGCTGTTGTTTGCGGTGCCGATGGTCATCGAGGCCAGCCAGCGCCTGGATCTGTATTACACCCTGACCTCGGTGGCGCTGCTGGCCATCGCCAGTGCCGGCGTGTGGCTGACTTTCTACATTGGTCGGATCAACATAGGGCAGGGCGCTTACGCGTTGATGGGCGGCTATGTCTCGGCCATTCTGGTCACCCGCTATGGCGTGCCCTTCTGGTGGACCGTGCCGCTGGCCGGCCTGTTCTGCGCATTGGCCAGCGTGTTGATCGGTTTGCCGATCCTGCGACTGCGCGGCGTGTATTTTGCGATGGTCACGCTGGTGCTCACCGAGGTCGTGCGCCTGCTGGCGCTTGCCCTGCCGATCACCAACGGGGCCAAGGGCATCGTCAGCCTGCCACTGCCGGGCGCGCTGAATCTGGGCGGCTTCACCCTGATTCCGGATTTTGCATCGCTGGCCAACCCTCGACAGGGGTTCTATATCGCGTCAGTGACGCTCATGATCCTTTGTTATGCGGCCTTGTACCGGATTGTTCATTCGCGCATCGGCCGGCTCTGTCAGTCGCTGCAGCAGAATGAGGAACTGGCCTCGTCGATCGGCGTGAATATCGCAAGCCTGCGCGTGCTGGCATATGCCATTTCATCGTTTCTGGGTGGCCTGGGCGGTGCGATGTTCGCGGCGGTCTCTCAGTCGATCTATCCGTCCAGCTTCGCCGTGACCGACTCGGTCAATTTCATGCTCAACTGCTTCCTGGGCGGTCTGGGTTATGTCTTCGGTCCGATCGTCGGCACCTTCGTGCTGTACTTCGGATGGGATGTGTTGTTCAGCACCGGCAAATGGCAGTTGTTGATCTTTTCGTCGGCGCTCATTGCGCTGATGCTGTTCCTGCCCAACGGCCTGCTCAGCATGCGTTGGCCGGCGGCCCGGGGGCGCCATGACTGAGTGCCTCACGATCAGTGGCCTGACGCGCCGCTTCGGCGGCCTGGTCGCGGTCAATGATGTGTCCTTCGTCGTTGCCGAGCGCGAGGTGGTGTCGGTGATCGGCCCCAATGGCGCAGGCAAGTCCACGCTGTTCAAGCTCATCGCTTCATTTCTGAAGCCGACCTCGGGAGAAGTGCGCTTTCGCGGTGAACGGATCTCGGGCCTGGCGCCGCATATCGCCGCGCGCCGAGGCGTGGTTCGCACCTTTCAGGAAACCACCATCTTCCGCTCGATGACGGTCAGGCAGAACGTGCTGATCGCCCATCACCTGCGCTCCAGCGCGGGACTCATGGGCTACTTCGTGAATTCGCCGGCGGCCCGGCGCGATCACGAGTCCTTTGCCGCGTCGGCCGATGAAATCATCGATTTTCTCGGGCTTGCCGCCGTACGTGATGAACTGGCGAGCAATCTGCCGCATGGCAATCTTCGGGCCCTGGGCATTGCCATCGGCCTGGCGACCAATCCGGCCGTGCTGCTGCTGGACGAACCGTTTGCCGGTATGAACAATGACGAGACCATGCGGGCAGTTGAGATGGTGCGCAAGGTGCGCGACCGCGGCATTACGGTATTGCTGGTCGAACACGACATGGCAGCCGTCATGCGTATTTCGGATCGCATCGTCGTGTTGAACTTCGGCGAAAAGATCGCCGAGGGCACACCCACTGAGATTCAGAATGATGCCCGGGTCATCGAGGCCTATCTGGGTGTCGAAGACGAGTCGATCGGCCTATGACCAGCCTGCTCGACTTCGATGATGTGCAGCTCTTTTATGACCGGGTGCATGCCCTGCGCGGCGTGTCGCTGAAGGTCAATGAGGGTGAGACCGTCGCGCTGATCGGCGCCAATGGCGCCGGCAAGAGTTCGATTCTGCGGGCCATCACCGCGCTGACCCGGATCCGCAGTGGTTCGATTGCCTACCAGGGCGAGCGCATCGACGGTCTGGCCCCCGACGACATCGTGCGCCGGGGCATTGCCATGGTGCCCGAAGGTCGGCGCGTATTTCCGTTCATGTCGGTGCGCGACAATCTGCTCATGGGCGCCTTCACCCGCAGCGACAAGGCCGAGGTGGCCCGCACCCTGGACACCGTTCTCGAGCGCTTTCCCCGTCTGCGTGAGCGGTATTCCCAGGGCGCGGGCACGATGAGCGGCGGCGAACAGCAGATGCTGGTGATCGGCCGGGCCCTGATGGCCCGGCCCCGTCTGTTGTTGCTCGATGAGCCCTCGCTTGGCATTGCGCCCAAGCTGGTTCAGGATATTGCCCGATCGATCGTTGCCATCAATCGCGATGAAGGCGTGAGCGTGCTCTTGGTCGAGCAGAACTCGCGCATGGCCTTGCGCATTTCGCATCGGGCCTATGCGATGGTGACCGGCTCGGTCGCGCTCGAAGGCCGGTCTGCCGATCTGTTGAATGATGACCGGGTTCGCAAGCTCTATCTGGGGGGCGACGTTCACTGACATGCAGATTCTCGTGATCAATCCGAATACCACCGCCTCGATGACGGCCACCATCGATGTTGCCGCCCGGGCGGCTGCTTCGCCGGGCACCGATATCGTCGCGGTGAATCCGGCCGACGGGCCCGTGAGCATCGAAGGGTATGTCGACGAGGTGTATTGCATTCCCGGCCTGTTGGGCGAAATCCGCCGGGCCCAGTCGACCGCCGGGCAGGGCCAGACCGTTCCCGACGCGGTGGTGATTGCCTGTTTCGACGATACCGGGCTCGATGCGGCACGCTGTGTGGCCAAAGGGCCAGTGATCGGCATCGGTGAGGCGGCGTTTCATATGGCCAGTCTGATTGCCGGTCGGTTCGGCGTGGTCACGACCCTGGCCCGATCAGTGCCGGCCATTGAACACAATCTGCACCGCTACGGCCTGGCCGCACGCTGCAGTGGCGTGCGCTCGAGCGACGTTGCCGTGCTGGAACTCGAACAGCCCGGTTCCGGGGCGCGCGAGCGGATCTCCCGGGAAATTGACCGGGCCATCCAGGATGATGGCGCCGAAGCGATTGTCCTCGGTTGTGCCGGCATGGCCGATCTGGCCCGCAGCCTGTCTGAGCATCATGGTCTGCCGGTGCTTGACGGGGTCGCCTGCGCCGTGCGACTGGCTGAAGCGCTGGTGGGTCTGGGGCTTTACACCTCGCGTCGGGGTGCCTACGCGCCGCCGCTGGTCAAGCCGTATCGAGGCATCTTCTCGGGTGCCTCGCCGGTTGATGACTGATGCGGACGAGCCAGCGGACCGATCGTCCCTGGCCACGATGTCGCTGGCCGGCGCGCGCCAGGGTTCGCCGTTGTCTGAGGGCGAAACCGTATCCGGTGCCCGATGGGTCGGGTTGTTCGACAGTCTTCGCGACGCGATCGTTGCGCATCGCCTGTCGCCGGGCCGCAAGCTTCCCGAAGATGAACTGGCCTCGATCTATGAGGTCAGCCGCGCGGTGGTCCGGGCTGCCCTGCAGGCCCTCGCCATGGAAGGACTGGTGCGGCTCGAACCGAACCGCGGTGCCTTCGTGGCCCAGCCCACGCCGCGTGAAGCCCGCGAGGTGTTCGAGGCGCGCGCCATCGTCGAACCCAAAGTTGCAGCGCTGGCCGCGGCCTGTGCCCGTGAGGCCGACATCGCCCGGCTGCGCGAGCACCTGAAGGCCGAGCATCAGGCCATTGCGGCGCAACGCGATAGCGAGGCGATCGCTCTGTCGGCCCGATTCCATGTGACCATTGCCGAGATCGCCGGGCATTCGGTGCTCACCGGCATCGTTCGCGAACTGGTCTCACGGTCCTCGCTCATCATTGCGCTCTACTGGCATCGCCGCGACACGACCTGCGAGCGACATGCGCATGACGCGCTGGTTGCTGCCCTGGCCAGGGCTGATGCACGTGAGTCGGCCGAACTCATGACCAGTCATCTCGTCGATCTTCAGTCGGGGCTGCGGCTGGATGTTCGTGAGTCGGCGCCTACCCCGCTGGCCGGCCTGCTGCGCCGCTGATCGGCAAGCTGCCGGGCCCAGGTGATCAGCAGGCGGCCGATCACCTGGACCAGTCGAGTCATCAGGTTCTGATATGCAGCGACAACACCCTGGACGTGACGGGTCGCGCCTGCATGCGTTCGAAATGCGCCTGCACTTTCGGAAAGGTTGCGATGTCCACCGAATCACCTTCCAGCCAGCGAGCCAGCGTGAACAGGTAGGCATCCGAGACCGTGAAGTCTTCGCCCATCACCCACGGACCGTCTGGCATGGCTTGCTCGATGAGTTCGAAGGCGCGTGTCATGGTCTGCGGTACCTGACGGGTCAACGCCGCCTGCGCGTCCGGGTCGTCCGTCCAGCGTGCACCGCGGGTCTTGTGCGCATGGGCGACATGGACCGTGGAGGCCAGATAGCTGTTGAACGACTGGACCCGCGCAAACCGGAACGGGTCATTCATTAGCGCCAGGTTGCGCTCGGGATGCGTCTGAGCAATCCAGACCAGGATCGCCGGCGTTTCCGTCAGGACGCCTTGATCGGTGATCAGGGCCGGGACCCTGCCCAAGGGGTTGATCGCCAGATAAGCGGCCGAGCGCTGTTCGCTCGCGGCGAAATCGACGCAATGGGCCTCATAGTGCGCACCGGCTTCTTCGAGGACCAGATGCGCGGCCAGTGCACAGGTGCCTTTGGCGTAGTAGAACTTGGTCATGGATCGATTGTCTCAGTGGGGTTTGGCAGTCGTAACCGGTGGCATTGTGGATCATGCCCCCGTCATCAGCCTATTCTGTCCGATCGGCTAGCGGTCGAGGGGTCATTGATCCGCCGTGCCAGCCAGCCATCGCGAAACCAATGCAGTGACGCCTGTTGACCAGTTTCCGACGCTCCGAGGCAATCCGCCCGGCCCGCCCCCTCTATCATGCTCAGGCAACGCCGGCCGTTCGGCCGGTTTCTCCCATTTCCGGAGTGCCTGTCTGAATGGCTAGTTTTCCTTCCAGGGCGCGGGTCGTCATCATCGGTCAGGGTGGCATCGTCGGCGCATCGGTGGCCCATCATCTGATCGAGCGAGGCTGGGATGACATCGTGGGCATCGATCTGTCATCGATCCCCACCGATGTCGGGTCCACCGCGCATGCTTCGGATTTTTGCTACGCCACCGCTCATGACAATCTGACCTGCCACACCACGCGCTACAGCATCGACTTCTATGAGCGGCGCGGCCGTTATGCGCGGGTCGGTGGTCTTGAAGTGGCACGGGTCGGCGATGATGAGCGACTGGCCGAACTCAAGCGCAAGGTGGGCTCGGGCAAGGCCTTCGGCACGCGCGCGACCATGATCAGCGCCAAGGAGGCCAAGCGCCTCATGCCCTTGCTCGAAGAAGACATGATCTCGGGGGCGCTCTGGGATCCCGATGCCGGGCTGGTCACGCCGCGCTCGCAGGTGGTGTCGGGCGAACTCGTCGATGAGGCCGTGGCGAGCGGCAAATTGCGCGTATTCGCCAACACGCCGGCCACCGGCCTGGACATCCAGGATGGGCGGATCGTCGGCGTGCAGACCTCGCGCGGCCATATTGCGGCCGATCATGTGGTGGTCTGCGCCGGCCTCTGGGGGCGGTTGATTGCCCAGATGGCGGGCGAAGACCTGCCGGTCATGCCGGTTGACCATCCCTTGTTATGGTTCGGCCCGTACAAGGAATTTGCCGGCACCGGCAAGCATATCGGCTGGCCGTTGCTACGCGATCAGGGGAACTCGGCCTATCTGCGCGACACCGGCGATCCGGCGACCTCCGAGGGTGGCATGATCGAATGGGGTTATTACGAAGAGAAGTCACCGCGCCTGTGTCACCCGCGTGATCTGCTCGACAAGACCCAGGCCCGCCTGTCGCCTTCGCAACGTGATCTCGAAATGGATCAGGTCATCGAGCCACTGGAGCGGGCCATCGAGCTCACGCCTATCCTGGGTGAACTGGGCTTCGACGAAAAGCGCTCATTCAACGGCTTGTTGCAGGTGACGGCCGATGGCGGCCCGTCGATCGGTGAATCGGCCAAGGTGCGGGGCCTCTGGTATGCGGTGTCGGTCTGGGTCAAGGACGGACCGGGCACGGGCAAGCTGATCGCCGACTGGATGACCGATGGGCGCACCGAGCTCGACCCTTTCAGTATCGACGTGGCGCGCTTTTATCCGTTCCAGCAGGATGAACAATACATTCACGACCGCTGCCATGAGACGGCCTTCAAGATCTACAACCCGGCCGTTCATCCGCGCGAACCCTATAGCAAGGGTCGCGACCTGCGCCGCAGCCCGTTCTACGAGCGGGAAAAAGCCCTGGGCGGCCATTTCATGGAGGCGGCCGGTTGGGAGCGTGCTCACGGCTATGCGAGCAATCAACATCTGCTGGACAAGTTCGGCGACCGGGTGCCCGTGCGTGCACATGAATGGGATGCCCGCCATTTCTGGCGGGTGTCAAATGCCGAACATCTGCAACTGTCCGAAGACGTCGGCATGATCAACCTGTCGCATTTTGCGATCATCGATGTGTCAGGTCCGGACGCTCAGGCATTGATGGAATACGTGTGCGTAGCCAAGGTCGGTGGTGACACGCCTACAGGCAAGGGGGTGTACACGCATTTTCTTGATCATGCCGGCGGCGTGCGCGCCGACCTCACCGTGATCCGTCTGGCCGATGACCATTTCCGCGTGGTCGATGGCGGCAGCTCCGGTCATCGAGACTTCGTGTGGCTCAGGCGCATGAGTCAGGACCATGGCTTCGCCGCCGTGCATATCGAGGATCTGACGACCGAGTACGCCTGTCTGGGCCTGTGGGGGCCGAATGCCCGGGCAATCCTGTCGCAGCTGGTCGATGATCCCGACTCACTGAGCCATGAGAATTTTCCGTTCGTGGCGGTGCGCACGATCCGGATCGATGGGGTGGAGGTCTCGGCTTTCCGGATCTCCTATGTGGGCGAACAGGGGTGGGAACTGCATTTCCGCTATGCAGATGGCTTGCGGGTCTGGGATGCACTGGCTGCACTCGGCGTGACGCCAGTGGGCATCGAAACCTATGCGAACAGCCGTCGCCTCGAGAAGAGTCTGCGACTGCAGAACGCCGACCTGCTCACCGAATACAATCTGCTCGAAGCCGATCTGGCCAGGCCCAAGGTCAAGGCTGCCGACTTCCATGGCAAGGCCGCCTATCTCGAACAGCGCGCACTCGACCATCAGAGTGCCTACCTGTGCACCCTGGTCATGACCCACCATGTCGATTCGGATGGCGTGGCGCGTTATCCGGTGGGCACCTGTCCGATCCTGGACCCGGCCACCGGCCAGACGCTTGTCGACGACAAGGGTCGGCGTTCCTACACCACGAGCATCGCCTACGGTCCGTCGATCGGCCGGAACATTGCCCTGGGGTATCTGCCGCATGCCTATTGCCAGGCAGGGCGAGAACTGCTCATCGAATACTTCGGCGAACAGTATCCGGTCCGGGTCGAGGCGGTGGGCTATCAGGCCTTGTACGATCCGGAGAACGGCAAGGCCCGCTCCTGAACCTGCCCGGCAGTCGATCCGCCAGTCGCCCCTTGACTGGCGGGCGGCAGTGTTATGGTCGCACCCATGACGACTGCATTTTTCTTCCGACGGCCCGCCGGCTGGCGACCGATCGTTCGCCGGGCTGGACCCACTCGGGCAGGCAGGGCGAACCAATCACGGCCAGGGCGATGGGGCCCGCTGGCCGGGGTGTTGATCGCCTGGGTCTGCATGCCGGCTCCGGCACAGGCCTCGCCAATGACGCTCACCGATGATCGCGGCGTCGCGGTGTCATTCACGCACCCACCCAGACGCATCGTATCGTTGCTGCCCTCGCTGACCGAAACGGTGTGCGCGCTCGATGCCTGTGATCGGCTGGTCGGTGTGGATCGCTTTTCGAACTGGCCCGAATCGGTGAACCAACTGCCGCGCCTGGGTGGCCTGGAGGATGTCCCGATCGAGGCCATCGTTCAACTGTCGCCCGACGTGGTGTTGGCGGATCCGTCCTCGCGAAGTCTGGCACCCCTGGAAAGACTCGGCCTCAAGGTGATTGCGCTGGCACCGCGTAATCTTCGCGAGTCCAGCGCGGCCATTCAAACCATCGCGACTCTGCTAAACCGCCCGGCGGTTGCCAGCGCCTTGCTGGCGCAGACCGATGCCCGCATCGAGGCGGCTGCGCATCGGGTCCCACCAGTCTGGCGGGGCGCCCGTGTGTATTTCGAAATTTCCAGCGCGCCGTTTGCGGCGGGTGAATCGTCGTTCGTGGGCGAGTTGCTGACGCGGCTGGGGCTGCGCAATGTGGTGCCGGCGAGGCTCGGTGCGTTTCCCAGACTCAATCCGGAATTCGTCGTGCGCGCCGCCCCCGATATCGTGATGGCCACCGGTAATGATCTGGCCATGATGTCGGCGCGACCGGGCTGGGCCGGACTGGCCGCCTTGCGCGATGGGCGCAGTTGTGGCTTCAGTGAGCCCGACTATGACGTGTTGGTACGCCCAGGTCCGCGTCTGGCCGATGCCGCAACGATACTGGTGAGTTGTCTGGAATCGGTGCCCGATCCGACGCAGCCGGCGTCGGCATCTCACGCAAAACCTGCGCCGTAACGCGCCGCAGGATCGCCATGTATCGGTGTCCGCCTGGGCGGTCAACGATAAAACACCTCGACCGTGCCCTTGAGCTTGATGGTCATGGGCCGACCCTTACGATCCAGCGTGCGGCCGGCAGCGACCCGGATCCAGCCCTCGCTGATGCAGTATTCCTCGACATCGTGACGGTCCGAGCCATTGAAGCGGATGCCCACGTCATGCGCCAGCACCGCCTCGACGTGATGCGGGCTGCCGGGATTCACCGAGAGTCGGTCGGGCAGGGGTGGTCGGTCGGGTGATTGCTCGTCGGTCATGGTCGGTAGCGGGCGCAATGGCATGCGGTTGGCGAAGAAGGCGTCGTGCCGGTGACAGTGAGCACGTTGCAGACCGCGCAGAATAGCAGGCGGGGCGAATCAGCTGGTTCCACTGGGGTCGGTCATTGGTGGACCCAGTTCATGCGAGCTCGGACCCGTTGCGCCTCGCGCCATGTCGGGCTCGCGCTCCAGCAGTCGCCGCACCTTGGGATCGCTGCCATCACGTAACGTTGCCCGGATCCGTTCACCGATCCGGGCGTCGGCCTGGGTGCGCCGCTGGCTGGTGCGCACATAGTCGAGCCAGGTCGCCACATGAAACCGCTCGACCCAGAGATCGGGCTCGGCCAGGTCGCGTGAGAGGGTCCAGCGGCGCGCGCCGTCGCGCCGGCAGATGCGTCGGCGTTCGGCGATCGCCGACATGAAGGCGGGCAGACTGGCCGGTGCCACCCGGTATTCGATGATGATGACGATGGGTCCGCTGCGCGATTCGACCGGGACGGCAGTGGCCGGCTCGACCCAGCGATCCAGTGGTGCAAGGTCGAGATCCTCCCGCGGTGGCAGCGGCCTGACTAGGCCGATCACCACAGAGCCCAGAAACTGCGTGCCAGCGGCGGCCAGCAGCGCGATCGCCACTCCCTGATATTCGGCGACGAAGCCGAACAGGGAACTGCCGGCCACCATCCCGCCAAATGCCGCCATCTGATAGGTGGCCAGACTTCGAGCGAGCACCCAGCGGGGCACCGACAACTGGATCGTGACATTGAAGGTGGAGAGGGTGAGAACCCAGCCCGCGCCGGCCATGACCAACGCCGGCATGGTCAGCAGCAGTGTCGGACTCAAGGCGGTCAATGCCGCACCGGTGGCCACTGCGCCGGCTGCCGTGCGCACCAGATGTTCAGTGGACAAGCGGGCACGAAGGCGCCCGCTGGCCAGGGCGCCGACCACGGCACCCACACCGAAGGATCCAAGCAGCAGGCCGAACACGAGCGGTCCGCCACCGATGAGATCACGCGCGACCAGGGGCATCATCGCTGGCAGCGCGCTGGCCGCCAGACCGAACAACAAGGCGCGCAGCAGCACGATCCGGATGCCGGGCGACATGGCCACATATCGAAGGCCGGCAGCAATGGCCGCGCCGATGCGCTCGCGGGCCAGGGTGCGCGGTGTGCGCTCGGGGCGCCAGCGCGACAGGACGACGATCAAGGCCAGATAACTGATGACGTTGGTCAGGAAGGCGGCGGCGGCACCCGCTGCGGCCACGATAGCGCCGCCGATGGCTGGTCCCAGGCTGCGGGCGATATTGAAGCCCATCGCGTTATAGGCGATAGCACCCGGCAGGATGGCTCGGGGCACCATGTCGCCGACCGATGCCTGCCAGGCCGGATTGTTGAATGCGCTGCCGCAACCGATCAGGAACGTGAATCCCAGCAGCAGCAGTGGATTGAGCCAATCCATCCAGGCGAACACGGTGAGTGCGATGGATGCGATCAGCATGAACACCTGCGCCGCCAGCATCACGCGTCGCCGGTCGTAGTTGTCTGCCGTGGCGCCCGCAATCATCGACAGCAACACGATGGGCAGTACCGTTGATGCCTGGACCAGGGCCACGTATTGCGGTGACTGGGTCATCGAGGTCATCAGCCAGGCGGCTCCCACCGATTGCACGAGTCCGCCGAAGTTGGACGCCAGATTGGCGAACCAGACGGCACGGAACACAGGCAACTGAAAGGGCGAACCGACACTGGCCGGGATCGCAGGCGGTGGGGACGGGGTCGACATGCCCCGCTAGTATCGCATCCGTTACCCGGCCGCCGTGATCAGGTCGCAGCGATCAGGCCCGGGGCAGGTAAAGTCTGATCCGGGTGCCGCAGCCCACTTCGGATGCCAGTTGCAGACGATGGTCTGGCAGTCGCTGGATCAGGGTTTCAACGATGGCGAGGCCGAGTCCGGTACCGGGTGTGTCGGCCACATCTGGCGCGCGGAAATGGGCCTGGAAGATCTGCTTGTGCAGGTGACCCGGTATGCCGATGCCATTGTCGAGCACATCGACCCGGAGAGCCTCACCGATCCCGACCAGGCCGACCAGCACTGTGGGGCGATGTTCCTGGCGCAGCGCCGAGTATTTGATTGCATTGCCGATCAGATTGCCCAGGACCTCGCGGATCGCGCGCTCATTGCTTCTGGCCATCTGCACCGATGCACCCGCGACCAGAAAGCGCAGGCTCACGTCCTGGGCTCTGGCCTGCGGTTCGAACACATCACGCAGGTCGCCCAGCAGGGCGGCGAGATTCACGCGATGCGTGGCCAGTTCGGATTCACCGGTGACCGGGTCGGGCCTGTCGAGCAGTCGCTGCAGGGGGTCTTCGATGACCCGCAGGCAGGCGCGCAATCGTTCGACGTTGGCATCGACGACGTCGTGAGCCGACTCATGCGCTGCCCGACTCACCGCGCCCAGATACACACTGCTGCTGAGCAGCGGCTGCCGGATGTCATCGCCGACCGCCCGCATCAACCGGCTGGGGGTCAGGTTGAATGCCTCACCTGCACTTGGGGCGGGTCGGGCAGCGCGTCGGCTGCGATGCGCGCGCCTTCCCCGGTACCAGAGCAGGCGCTCGCGCTTTTCGATCTGAACCGTGAGGGCCCAGACCGCGATATTGGTCACGACAAGCTCGAGTGCGAACAGCGGTAACTCGCGTCCGCCAAGCTCATTTGACGCCAGCAAGGTCACCGAACTGGCGGCAAGACTGACCGCCATCATCTGGCCAAGCTGCAGCCGGGAGAATGCGGCGACCATCCAGACTGCGGCCACCGGCGTGAGCGTCGACAATTCAGACAGGCCCAGGGTCCGGGCGTGCGGGCGGATCAAGTAGATCAACAGGCTCAATCCGGTCAGGGCGATGATGGTTGGCACAAAGACCGTCAGACTCTGGTGGGTCAGGGCCCAGCGTGGGATCAACAACAGAGCGGCGAAACTCGCTGCGCAGGCCAGCCCGATCAGTGCGCGCAACCACTGCAGGCCTGCCGGATCGCCAGCGACCTGGGGCGACCACGCATCGATCAACACGTAGCCCAGCGTGATCATCATGCCAGCGAAGCTCAGTGCCAGCGCGAATCCATAACTATCCCGGACATAGTCAGTCCGGAAGGACAACTCGGCATACGGATTGTTGAACGGGCGGGCGGGCGCAAAAAAGCTGCCTGCGGCGAGCCGGAGTTGGAACTGCACGAAAGCGTTTCCTGGCGGAATTCGATTGATGCGCCAGTATTCCAGTTGGCCGGGTGGGCGGCATCCACGAAGATGGTGCGAATGTGAACTTGTTCAGCGCTGCGCGTGAATCAATCGATGTCGCCGTGAATTCGTCTGGCCGATGCCGGACCTGCTTACATCGGATGCGATGTCAACGGCTCAGAGCGCGTCCGCCGCGTAGTCGGCAAGCCGCGAGCGTTCGCCGCGTTGCAGGGTGATATGACCACCATGCGCCCAACCGCGCATCCGGTCGACCACATAGGTCAGGCCTGACGATCCCTCGGTCAGGTAGGGGGTATCGATCTGGGCGATGTTGCCCAGACAGACGACCTTGGTGCCCGGGCCGGCCCGGGTGATCAGGGTCTTCATCTGTTTGGGTGTCAGATTCTGGGCTTCGTCGATGATCAGGAACTTGTTCAGAAAGGTGCGCCCGCGCATGAATGAGAGCGACTTGACCTTGATCCGGTTGCGGATGATGTCCTGCGAGGCGGCCCGGCCCCATTCGCCGGCCGACGGGTCGGGTTTGTGCAGGACTTCCAGGTTGTCTTCGAGAGCGCCCATCCAGGGCTGCATTTTTTCTTCCTCGGTGCCGGGAAGGTAGCCGATGTCCTCGCCCACTGGTACGGTGGCCCGGGTCATGATGATCTCGCTATACCGGTTCTGATCAAGAACCTGGGTGAGCCCGGCTGCCAGCGCCAGCAGGGTCTTGCCGGTACCTGCCTGGCCGAGCAGGGAGACCAGATCGATGTCGGGATCGCACAACAGATTGAGCGCATAGTTCTGTTCACGATTGCGGGCCACGATTCCCCAGACCGCATTCTTGTGATGGGTATGGTCGCGTACGGTCCTCAGCACAGCGTGACGGTCGGTGCGTTCGATCACCTGGGCATCCAGCGGCAGTTCGCCACTGAAGTGAACGAACTGATTCAGGCTGAGCACGGGGAGCAGGGGCCCGGTGATGCGATAGAAGGTGCGACCGTCCTGTGGCCAGGATTCCATGCCGCGGCCGTGCGATTCCCAGAAATCATCGGGCAGGGTCAGCATGCCCGGGTGCAACAGGTCGGTGTCTTCGACGACCAGATCGTTGAAATAGTCCTCGGCCGCCAGTCCGAGCATGTTCGCCTTGATGCGCATGTTGATGTCTTTGGACACCAGCACCACATCCTGATCGGCATTCTCCCGGTGCAGCGCCGCCACGACGCGCAGGATCCGATTGTCCGCCTTGTCGGTGGACAGTGAATCGGGCATGTCGAAGTCGAGCGCCCGGTTCTCGAAATACAGTCGGCCTCTGGCCTCGTGATCGCCCAGGGCCGCCAGTTCGATCCCGGCATCCAGACCGTTGACTGCCGTGTCGATCAGGCTGTCCAGTACGCGGCTGACCTGACGCACATTGCGAGAGACCTCGGAGGCGCCGCGCTTGTGATTGTCGAGTTCTTCGAGCGTTGCAATCGGCAGAAACACATGGTGTTCGGCAAATCGGAACAGCGCGCTTGGATCGTGCATCAACACATTGGTGTCGAGCACGAAGAGCCGGGTTCGCTGGGTGTCGCCCTGGCGTCGGCGTTGTGCCTTGCTACCGCGGGTATTGCGCGCTGCCGCCGGCTTGGCCGGCCTGGCCGGCGCTGACCCGGGCGTGCCGGGCGTTCGCGCCACAATGGCCGGAGCAGACGCCGCTACGTCGGCCCTGGCGGCGACCGGCGCTTGCGCAACGGGTGTGACATGACCTGGCGACTGTGCCTGGGTCTGGCCTGTCGCTGCCGGCTTGCTCAAGGGGCGCCGGATCGGTTTGAGGTCGCGGGCCAGTACGGCCTGTGAGAAATCGATGAGCTCGGCGGGTCGGGTCGGGGCTTTGGGCAGTGGCATGGGCTGGTTCGGTCGGGACGGAAGAAAACCGGAGCGGCCGCTGTGCCGCATCCGCAGGTCGGCGCTCGCCGTCAGTCCGTCCGGGCCGCAGCCAGGACCTGATCGACATGACCGGGTACTTTGACGCCCCGCCATTCCTGGATGAGCTTGCCATCCGCCCCGATGAGAAAGGTCGAGCGCTCAATACCGCGCACCTGCTTGCCGTACATGTTCTTCATCTTCATGACGCCGAACAACTCGCAGACGGATTCGTCCGGATCGGACAGCAACTCGAAGGGCAGGTCGAGCTTGGCCTTGAAACCGGCATGCGACTTGAGCGAGTCGCGTGATACGCCAAAGACCCGGCAGTCAGCCTCGACGAAGTGCTCATGGGCAGCGGCAAACGCCTCGCTTTCCGTGGTGCAGCCCGGTGTGTTGTCCTTGGGATAAAAATAGATGACGACCCGGTGCCCCTTCTGGGCGGCGAGCCGAAATTCGCCACCCGTCGATTCGGCCTTGAAGTCGGGCACTTTCTTGCCAGGCACCACACCCATCAGCATGCTCCGGTCCGGACACGACGGCGTCGTGAGGCTTGAGACAAATATCCGGGAAAACTGTAGCACACGCGGATGTCGGCTGGTCGCTCGTCAGGACATTCAGTCCGACGGGTGCCGGCTGATCAATGGATGGGCATCAATGCGGCAAGCACCTTGCGCCCTTCGGCCATCAGGATGTTGTAGGTCCGGCAGGCGGCAGGGGTCGACATGATTTCGAAGCCGGTCTGGCTGCGATACAGGCCGGCCAGTCTCGCCGGATCGGGAAAGACCTGCCGGGCGCCGGTGCCCAGCAGAATGATTTCCGGTGTTCCGGCCAGCAGTTGGGCCACTGCCTGGTCGTCCAGGCTGCCGTCGGGCCCGAGCGTCCAGACCTGCACCTCACCCTGCGGGGCGAGATAGACCGCGCCCGGATGGCGCCGGGCATTGACTTCGATGTAGCCCGGGCCATAGGCAGTGATGGTGTTGAGCGCATTGGGCTGGTCTGGATGCAACTTCATGGCGATCCGGGCGGGTTCAAAATGCTAAATTAGCATTTTTGATTCGCCACCATGACGCCAACCCCGCCCATACACCCTGCCGAGCCAGCCGCGGCGCAGTCCGAGTTCGCCAGAATCCAGCGTTTGCCGCCCTATGTCTTCAACATTACGGGCGAGCTCAAGATGCAGGCACGCCGTGCGGGTGAAGACATCATCGACATGAGCATGGGCAACCCCGACGGGGCGACACCGCCGCACATCGTGGCCAAACTCGTCGAAGTCGCCCAGCGTGAGCACACCCATGGGTATTCGGTCTCGCGTGGCATTCCGCGGCTGCGCCGGGCCATTTCGACCTGGTATCGCGATCGTTACGGGGTTCAGATCGATGCCGATCAGGAGGCCATCGTCACCATCGGTTCCAAGGAGGGCTTGGCTCATCTGATGCTCGCCACCCTCGATCGCGGCGACACCGTACTTGTGCCCAATCCGAGTTATCCGATTCACATCTATGGTGCGGTCATCGCCGGGGCGGACATCCGTTCGGTCCGCATGACCCCCGACACCGATTTCTTCGAAGAACTCGAGCGGGCCATCCGCGAGTCGATTCCCAAGCCCAAGATGATGATTCTCGGGTTTCCAGGCAATCCGACCGCGCAATGCGTGGAGCTGCCATTTTTCGAACGCGTGGTCGCCCTGGCCAAGGAGCACAATATCCTGGTCGTGCACGATCTGGCCTATGCGGACATCGTCTTTGATGGCTATCAGGCGCCCTCGATCATGCAGGTGGAGGGCGCGCGCGATGTCGCGGTCGAGTTCTTCACCATGAGCAAGAGTTACAACATGGCCGGTTGGCGGATCGGCTTCATGGTTGGCAATCAGTCCATGGTCAGTGCCCTGGCGCGCCTGAAGAGTTATTTCGACTACGGGATGTATACGCCGATCCAGGTGGCGGCGATTGCTGCGCTCGAAGGGCCGCAGGACTGCGTCGAGCAGGTGCGCCGAAGTTATCAGTCGCGTCGCGACGTGCTGGTCAAGGGCTTGCGCGAGGCCGGCTGGCCGGTCACCTCGCCGCGCGCCTCGATGTATATCTGGGCCCGAATCCCGTCGGCCTATCAGGCCATGGGATCGCTCGAATTCGCCAAGAAGCTGCTGCTCGAGGCAAAGGTGGCGGTGTCGCCGGGTATCGGCTTTGGCGACTATGGCGACGACCATGTGCGCTTCGCCCTGATCGAAAACGAGCAGCGGACCCGCCAGGCGGTGCGCGGCATCCGCGACATGTTCCGGCGCGACGGCCTGATCGTCCAGGCCGCGGCCTGACCCTTTCGGAGAATTCAACGGTGGAAAAATACGGCCCGGTGCGGGTCGGTCTGCTCGGCGTGGGTACGGTTGGCACCGGCACGCTCGAGGTGCTCACGCGCAATGCGCTGGAGATTTCTCGACGTGCCGGTCGGCGTATCGTGATCACTCATGCGAGCGCCCGAAATGAGTCCAGGGCGCGCGAACGCCTGGCCGACCGGGCGCAGTTCGTCGCAGACCCCATGCAGATCGTGACCCATCCCGACATCGACGTCGTCGTCGAACTCATCGGCGGTGAACAACCCGCGCTCGATCTGGTCAACGCGGCGATCCGGGGCGGCAAGCACGTGGTCACGGCCAACAAGGCCTTGCTGGCCCATCATGGCAATGAGTTGTTTGCCGCCGCCTCGGCGCGCGGCGTGATGGTGGCCTTCGAGGCGGCCGTGGCCGGTGGCATCCCGATCATCAAGGCCTTGCGCGAGGGACTCAGTGCCAACCGCATCGAATCGATCGCCGGCATTATCAATGGCACCACCAATTACATCCTGTCCGAGATGCGTGACCGCGGCGCCTCATTCGACGCCGTGCTGGCTGATGCGCAGGCGCTTGGCTATGCCGAGGCCGACCCAACCTTCGATATCGAAGGCGTGGACGCGGCGCACAAACTCTCACTGATCGCCGCCATCGGCTTTGGCGTGCCGGTGCAGTTTCACCGCTGTTATGTCGAGGGCATCAATGGTCTGGACGGACGCGATATCGCCTATGCCGGCAATCTGGGCTACCGGATCAAGCTGATCGCCATGGCGCGCCGCCGCGAGCCAGTCGACGCCCGATCGGCATCAGTGGCGGGGGCAGGTACAGAAGGTTCGGCCGGTGGCATCGAGCTGCGGGTGCATCCCACCCTCGTGCCCGCAAAACGACTCATCGCCAATGTCGAAGGCGCGATGAATGCGATCTGGGTCAAAGGCGATGCCGTGGGCCAGACCCTCTACTACGGCCAGGGAGCCGGCGCCCTGCCCACCGCCAGTGCCGTGGTGGCCGATCTTATCGACGTGGCACGCACGCTCACCGCCGATCCCGAGCACCGCGTGCCGCATCTGGCCTTCCAGGCCGAATCGCTCGCCGATTCGCAGGCCAGCTCGCCGATCCTGCCGATGGGCGAGACCGAAACCGCCTACTACCTGCGCCTGCGGGTGGCCGACGAACCCGGTGTGCTCGCCGACATCACGCGTTATCTGGCCGATGCGCGAATCTCGCTGGAATCGGTGCTGCAGCCCGCGCCGGCGCAGGCAAGCCAGCATACCGACGTGATCCTGCTGACCCACCGCACGATCGAGCGCCGCATGGATGAGGCGATCCAGCGCATCGAAGGCCTGGCCTCGGTGATCGGTCGCATCGTGCGTATCCGTCTGGAGGATCTGACCTAGTGCGCTACGTTTCCACACGCGGCGCGGCCCTGGGCGCCGACGGCTTCTGTGATGTGCTGCTGGGCGGCCTGGCACCCGACGGCGGCCTGGTGATGCCGGCCGGGTATCCGCAGGTCGACGCCGCGACGCTGGCTCAGTGGCGCCCACTCGGTTATTCGGCCCTGGCCTACGAGATCATCGCCCGCTTTGCCACCGATATTCCGGAGCCGGCACTCAGAACCATCATCGATCGGGCCTATAGCCCCGCCATCTTCGGCAGTGCCGCGATCACGCCAGTCAGCGAACTGGCCCCCGGCCTGCTGCTTTGCCACTTGTCCAACGGGCCCACGCTCGCGTTCAAGGATGTCGCCATGCAACTGCTCGGGCAGTTGTTCGAGTGGGTGCTGGCCCAGCGCGGCGAGGCCTTGAACATCCTGGGGGCGACCTCCGGCGATACCGGCAGCGCGGCCGAATATGCCATGCGTGGCCGTCGCGGGGTCAATGTGTTCATGTTGTCGCCGGCCGGACGCATGAGCGCCTTCCAGCGCGCCCAGATGTTCTCGCTCAACGAACCCAATATCTTCAACCTGTCGGTCAACGGCGTGTTCGACGACTGCCAGGACATGGTCAAGGCGGTGTCCGAAGATCTCGGGTTCAAGTCGCGCTACTCGATCGGCGCGGTCAACTCGATCAACTGGGCACGAGTGCTTGCCCAGACCGTCTACTATTTCAAGGCCTATTTCGCCGCCACCACGGGCAATGATCAGCCGGTGTCCTTCACCGTGCCCAGCGGCAATTTTGGCAATGTTCTGGCCGGGCATATCGCCCGGTCGATGGGTTTGCCGATCCGCCGGCTGGTGGTGGCAACCAACGAGAACGACGTGCTCGACGAGTTCTTCCGGACCGGCTGCTACCGGGTGCGCGGCCGGGACGACACCCATGCCACCTCCAGTCCGTCCATGGACATCAGCAAGGCATCGAATTTCGAGCGATACATCTTCGATCTGGTCGGCCGCGATGGTGGCGAGCTCGCCAACCTGTGGCAGCAGCTTGGCAGCCAGGGTTTTTTCGACCTCTCGGCCACCCCTCACGCGGCCCGTCTGGCCGCGACCGGATTCGTCTCGGGGCGCAGCACTCACGCCAACCGGATCGACACCATCCGGCGGATTCATCAGGATTGCGGCCGAATCGTCGATCCGCATACCGCCGACGGCCTGTTCGTGGCGCAGGCCTGGCAAGAGCCCCAGGTACCGATGGTCTGCCTGGAAACGGCCTTGCCGATCAAGTTTGCCGACACCATCCAGGAAGCACTGGGCATCACGCCGCCGCTACCGGCCGGTTTCATCGCACCAACCGAGGCCGTGCAGCGTTACACCTGGCTGCCCCGTTCGGTGCCGGCGCTGAAGCGCTACATCGCCGAGCGGGTCACCGCGGCGCCAGCAGGGTAGTGAATCCGGGTAGTGAATCCGCATCGGGGTAGACTTGATGCTGTTCCATTCCGGCGCGCGGGCCCTCATCAGCGCGAGTGATACGCCGCATGCAGGTATTTGGTTTTGCCGGTTTCTCCGGCTCGGGCAAGACGACCCTCATCGAGCAGCTCATCCCGCGTTTCGTGGCGATGGGGCGCTCCGTCTCGCTCATCAAGCATGCCCATCATCGCTTCGACGTCGATCGACCCGGCAAGGATTCCTATCGTCATCGTGAGGCGGGTGCGAGCGAGGTCCTGATTGCTTCCGCGCATCGTTGGGTATTGATGCACGAGTTGCGTGGTCGAGCCGAGCCCGGACTGTCCGACCATCTGGCCTGCCTCTCGCCTTGCGATCTGGTCCTGGTCGAAGGCTACAAGAGCGCGGCGATTCCCAAGCTCGAGGTTCATCGGCCCAGCACGGGTAAGCCGGCGCTTTGGCCGCAGGATCCACACATTGTGGCGATCGCCAGCGACGTGCCGGCCGAGCGCCTGCGGATCGATGGCCTCGCACCGACACTGCCGGTACTCGACCTGGCCGACCCGGGTGCCATCACCTTGTTCATCACCGACTTTCTGGCGTCACGACATGTCCCAACCATTGCGACCGCTTGAACCGGCGCTTGCCGAACTGCTGGGCCATGCCTCGCGTCCGGTGCCCACCGAAACGATTCCAACCCTGGCCGCGGCCGGCAGGGTCCTGGCCGCCGAGCTGATCTCCGACATCGACGTGCCGCCGATGGACAATACCCAGATGGACGGCTATGCGGTCAGTGCGTCGGGTCTGGCCGACGGTGCGCGACTGCGGGTAACGCAGCGGATTCCGGCCGGACACACCGGCGAGCCGTTGGCGCCGGGCAGCGCCGCACGCATATTCACCGGCGCCGGCATTCCGCCAGGAGCCGATGCGGTCATCATGCAGGAGGCCGTGACGGTCGATGGCGATTCGATCCTCATCGACAAGGCTCCCGAACCGGGTCAGTGGATCCGGCGACGCGGCGAGGACATTGCCCGGGGCCAGGTGATTCTGCCGGCTGGCTCGCGACTGACACCGCAAGCCGTCGGCCTGGCGGCATCGGTGGGTCTGGCCCGGGTGGTCGTGGCGCAACCGGTGCGCGTGGCCTGTTTTTTCACCGGGGACGAACTGACCATGCCAGGCGAACCCCTTCGGCCCGGTGCGATCTATAACAGCAACCGATTCGTGCTGGTGAGTCTGTTGCGTGCCCTCGGTTGCGAGATCACCGATCTGGGCATCGTGCCCGATACACTGGCCGCCACGCGCGCCGCTTTGCGCCAGGCCGCGTTGGCCAATGATCTCATCGTCACGTCGGGCGGCGTGTCGGTGGGTGAGGAAGACCATGTCAAGCCGGCTGTCGAGGCCGAGGGTGAAATCCGCCTGTGGCAACTCAACATCAAGCCGGGCAAACCACTCGCCTATGGGCAGATCCGCCGGAACGATCCACAGGGGCCGGCGCACTTCATCGGACTGCCTGGCAATCCGGTGTCCAGTTTCGTGACCTTTCTGCTGCTGGTGCGCCCCTTCATTCTGCGCATGGCGGGCGTTGCGGACTGCCTGCCCAGGGCCATCGAACTGGTGGCCGATTTTGATCTGCCCAAGCCGGACCGGCGGCGCGAATTCCTGCGCGCCCGAATCAATGAGGCGGGCCGACTCGAGCTGTTCCGCAACCAGAGTTCGGGCGTGCTGACCTCGACCGTCTGGGGCGACGGACTCATCGACAATCCACCCGGGTCGCCGATCGAGCGTGGCCAGCGCCTGCGTTTCCTGTCCTTCGACAGTCTGCTTCACTGAGCGAACGACCATGAAGATCAATATCCGTTTTTTTGCCAGTCTGCGTGAAGCCGTCGGCACCTCCCATGAACGGGTCGAGTTGCCGGATCACGTGACCACCGTGGGCGAATTGCAGCAATGGCTGGCGGGCCGTGGCGAGGTCTGGATGCAGGCCCTGGCACCGGAGCGGGCCGTGCGCAGTGCGCTCGACCATGCCGTGGCCGGGCCTGAAGCCGGTCTGCACGAGGGAGCCGAAGTGGCCTTCTTTCCACCTGTGACCGGCGGCTGACGGTCATGAGCACCAGCCAGGACGACTCGAGGCGTCATTCACAGGTCCGTGTTCAGACCGGCCCGTTCGACGTCAATCAGGAAATCGCGGCGCTGCAGGGCGGCGATGCGCGAATCGGCGCGGTGGCGGCCTTCATCGGTACCGTTCGTGACATGAACGAGGGCAGTGGGGTGAGCACGATGACGCTCGAGCACTATCCCGGCATGACCGAGAAGGCGCTGGACGAGATCTGCGTGCAGGCCTTCGAGCGCTGGGATATTTATGGGGCGCGGGTCGTGCACCGGGTGGGCCGACTGGAGCCGCTGGATGCAATCGTGCTGGTGCTCGTGAGTGCCGCGCACCGGGGCGAGGCGTTTCGCGCCTGCGAGTTCATCATGGATTTCCTCAAGACCCGTGCCCCGTTCTGGAAGCAGGAACAGACCGGGCAGGGCAGTCGCTGGGTGGCCGCGCGGTCGAGTGATGATGATGCCGCCGCTCGCTGGTAGGGTGTTGCGAGGCAGGGCTTGAGCCTGCCGGCTGGCGCCTGGGTGGCCATCGCGGTGGGCGCCGTGATCGGCGCCTGGTCGCGTTATGCGCTGGCGCTCTGGCTCAATGGCCTGCATCGTGTGCTGCCCATGGGCACGCTGCTGGCCAATATTGCCGGCGGCCTGATGATCGGCATCGCGGTCGCCTGGCTCGATCGTCATCCCAGCATCGATCCGATCTGGCGCCTGGCCATCACCACGGGTTTTCTGGGGGCGCTCACCACCTTCTCGACCTTTTCGCTCGAATCGGTCGTGATGCTGCAGCGTGGCCAGCTGGGCTGGGCCTTCGCACATTCGGCCCTGCATCTGGCGGGATCGATCGGCGCGGTTGCCCTGGGTATCCGGCTTGCCAATGGATGACGCATTGCCAGGCTGGCTCTGGATCCTGTTCACGCTGCTGGCCGCTGGCGGCCAGACCGCCCGCAATGCCATGCAACGCGGACTGACGGCAACGCTGGGCACGACCGGCGCGACCCATGTGCGCTTTCTGTTCGGCCTGCCGTTCGCGTTGCTGTTTCTGGCGATCACAGCGGCCCTCGTGCCCTGGCCGACGCTTCGGTTCAGCCTGCCCTTTGTCGCCTGGCTGCTATTGGGTGCCATCGCGCAGATCGTGGCCACTGCCTGGATGCTCGCGGCGATGCGGTCCCGGTCTTTCGTCGTGACCACGGCGGCGATCAAGACCGAGCCGGTGCAGGTGGCACTGTTTGCCGCGATATTCCTGGGCGAGCGGGTAGGGCCGATCGCGCTGGCTGCGATTCTGGTCGCCACGCTGGGCGTGGTGCTCATGTCGTGGCCGCGCCGGGCTGGCGATGATGCCGCCATGAATACCGCGAGCAAATCCTGGACGCCGGTGCTCATCGGCGTGGCCGCTGGCGGCATGTTCGCGCTGTCGGCCGTTGGCTTTCGAGGGGCCATCCTCGCACTGGGTGATTCGGCCTTCTACATCCGCGCGACCTCGACCCTGGCCTGCGCACTGCTGCTGCAATCGCTGTTGCTCAGTGGCTGGCTGCTGTGGCGCGAACCGGCCACGCTGACCGCGATTGCCCGCGCCTGGCGCCCGTCGATGATCGCCGGCCTGCTCGGTGCGGGTGCCTCGCAGATGTGGTTTCTGGCCTTTGCCCTGGAGGCCGTGTCGCGCGTGCGCACGCTGGCGCTGGTCGAGGTGTTGATGGCGCAGCTCGTCTCACGTCGTCTGTTCTCGCAGCAAACCAGTCGGCCCGAAGGTATCGGCATCGGCCTGATCGTGCTCGGTGTCATCGTCCTGCTCAACAGTTGATCGTTTAACTTCGTTCACCACCCACCGGAATTCTTCATGAAATCACCGCTCGACGGCATTCGCGTCCTGGACTTTTCCCATGCACTGGCCGGTCCGCATTGTTCGACCATGCTGGCCGACTATGGTGCCGACGTGCTCAAGCTCGAGACGCCCGTGACCGGCGATATCGCCCGTGCCTGGGGCGTGCCCCTGCCCGGGGACGAGAGTTCCTACTTCGTTTCCCTGCACCGGAATAAACGAGGTCTGTCCATCGACCTCAAGAGTGAAGAAGGCAAGGCCTTGTGCCTGGACCTGTATGACAAGGTCGATGTGGTGCTCGAGAATTTCCGGGTCGATGCGCTCAATCGTCTGGGGCTCGGTTATGAGGTGGCCCGCGCGCGCAATCCGGGCATCGTCTTCTGCTCGATTTCCGGCTTCGGGCAGGATGGCCCTTACCGGAATCGGGCAGCGCTCGATCTGGTCGTTCAGGCCGAGAGCGGCATGATCAGCATCACCGGCGAGCCGGGCACCAGTGGGTCGCGTTGCGGCGTGTCGATTGCCGACCTGACGGCCGGCATGTACGCGGCCTTCGGCATCATGATGGCCTTGCGGGTCAAGGAGCACACCGGCCAGGGCCAGTATGTCGACATGTCGATGCTCGAGGGACAGTTGTCCCTGCTCAATGTGAACATCAGTTCCTACCAGGCCGATGGCGAGGTGCCGGGACCCATGGGAACGGCCTACAAGGCCTTGTTGCCCTACCAGACCTTTCAAACCCGGACCCGCGACATCGCGCTCGCGGTGGGCAGCGAGAAGCTCTGGAAAATTTTCTGTCCGCTGATCGGCCATCCGGAACTGCTGAGCGACCCGCGTTTCACCCGAAATGCCGATCGCAACCTGCACCGCAGCGAACTCATCCAGATTCTGCAGCAGGCCTTGCTGGCGCGCAGCTACGAAGACTGGGAGGCCGTGTTTCTGCCGGCCGGCATTCCGATGGGGGCGATCAACCGGATCGATACGGTCGTCGACCATCCGCAGGTGCGCGCCCGCGAGGCCATGGTCAAGGTTGATCACCCGCGCGCCGGGCCGGTCGAAATGGTCGGCATGCCGGTCCGTCTGTCCGATACACCGGGCAGCATCCGGCGCGCATCGCCTTCGCTGGGCGAACACTCGGGTGAGATTCTCAAGGAAGTGCTGGGCCTGTCGGAGACGCGCATCGCCGACCTGCTGGCCCGCGGAATCATCGCCGGCAAGCCCTGATCCCGGCCACCGGATCGGCATCGCTCAGCGTTGGCCGGCCTTGTTCTCACCAAACAGGCCGCGCGACTCGCGCGGTTCGCTGCGCCAGTACTGCGGTGGCGCGCTCACGGTTTCACCCAGCTCGCGCGCCGCATGCCAGACCCAGCGCGGGTCGTACAGGAAGGCGCGGGCCAGCACGATGAGATCGGCGTCGCCACCGGCCAGGATCGCTTCGGCCTGAGCCGGCTCGGTGATCAGGCCTACGGCCATCACCGGAATATTCACGGCGCGCCTGACCGCGCGCGCGAAGGGTAGCTGATAGCCCGGCCCGAGCACGATTTTCTGGGCGCTCGATACGCCGCCACTGGACACATCGATCCAGTCGGCACCGGCGGCCTCGCACTGACGGCAGAATTCGCTCGCCTCCTCGACGTTCCAGCTGCTCGACTCGTCCCAGTCGGTGGCCGAGATGCGTACGCCCAGCGGTTTGTCGGCCGGCCAGACCGCACGCATCGCGGCGAGCACCTCGAGCGGATAGCGCATGCGATTGGCCAGCGATCCGCCGTAACGATCGTCGCGGCGATTGGCCACCGGCGACAGGAACTGGTGGAACAGATAACCATGGGCGGCATGCATCTCGATGGCATCGAAGCCGAGCCTCAAGGCGCGCCGGGTGCTGTCCACGAAACGCTCACGCAGGGCGTCCAGATCGTCCAGGCTCAGGGCACGCGGCGGCTGTTCATGGGCCAGATGCGGCACGGCGCTGGGCGCAACGGCCTGCCAGCCACCGTCGCCGATCGATATCTGCTGGCCGCTGTTCCAGGGTTCGTGGCTGGAGGCCTTGCGTCCGGCGTGACCCAGTTGCAGGGCGATCGGTTGGCGCCGTCGTGGATCCAGCCCCCGCACCACCGCGAGCATGTCGGCCATGCCGGCCTCGGTCGCGTCATCGTAAAGGCCGACGCAGCCCGGGGTGATGCGGCCGATGGCTTCGACTGCGGTGGCCTCGACGATGAGCATGCCGGGTCCGCCCAGCGCGAGCTGACCCAGGTGAACGGTGTGCCAGGGCTGCATGACGCCCTCGCGCGCCGAGTACTGGCACATCGGACCGACGATGATGCGATTGGTCAGTTCCAGTTGACGCAGACGAAACGGGCTGAACAGATGGGTCATGGTGGGGGGAATGGGGAATGTGGATTGGGGTGGACCGGCGCGGCAACCGGCTTGATTCGGACCGGAGCAACCCCATCTGTTCCGTAACCGGGTGTCGCGAACCAGCGCGCCGAACAAAACAGGGTGTTCTTCATGAGAATCGACAAGCTTACAACACAGTTCCAACAGGCCCTGGCCGACGCCCAGAGTCTGGCCCTGGCCAACGGCCACCAATACATCGAGCCCCTGCATCTGCTGGCTGCCGTGATCGGCGAGGCGGACGGGCCCGGCCGTGCCTTGCTGGAACGCGCCGGCGTTCGCGCCGCCCAGCTCAAATCCTCGGTCGATGCGGCGATCCGGAAGATCCCGCAGGTCAGCGGTACCGGTGGCGAGGTGCAGGTCGGCCGGGATCTGGGCAGGGTGCTCAACCTGGCCGAGAAGGCGTCGATGCAACGCGGCGACCAGTACGTGGCCACCGAGATGTTCCTGCTGGCCCTGGCCCAGGACGAGGGCCGGCATGCGGGTGAAGCCGGCAGGCTCGCGCGTGAGGCCGGCCTGCGCAGCAAGTCGCTGGAACAGGCGATCGATGCGGTTCGGGGCGGGGCACCGGTCGAGTCGGCCGATGCCGAAGGCCAGCGCGAGGCGCTCAAGAAATACACCATCGACATGACCGAGCTCGCGGCCAATGGCAAGCTCGATCCGGTGATCGGCCGCGATGACGAGATCCGCCGCGCCATCCAGATCCTGCAACGGCGGACCAAGAACAACCCGGTCCTGATCGGTGAGCCCGGTGTGGGCAAGACCGCCATTGTCGAGGGGCTCGCCCAGCGCATCATCAACGACGAAGTGCCGGACACGCTCAAGGGCAAGCGCGTGCTTCTCGCTCGATATGGCCGCATTGCTGGCCGGTGCCAAGTACCGCGGCGAATTCGAGGAGCGGCTCAAGGCCGTGCTCAAAGACATCGCGGCCGATCAGGGCCGCACCATCGTGTTCATCGACGAACTGCACACCATGGTGGGCGCCGGCAAGGCCGAGGGTGCGATCGATGCAGGCAATATGCTCAAACCCGCACTGGCCCGCGGCGAGTTGCATTGCATAGGCGCCACCACGCTCGATGAATATCGCAAATACGTCGAGAAAGACGCGGCATTGGAGCGTCGCTTCCAGAAGGTGCTGGTCGGTGAGCCCACGGTCGAGGCGACCATCGCGATCTTGCGCGGCCTGCAGGAGCGCTACGAACTGCACCATGGCGTGGACATCACCGACCCGGCCATCGTCGCCGCCGCCGAATTGTCCAACCGCTACATCACTGACCGCTTCCTACCGGACAAGGCCATCGATCTGATCGACGAAGCTGCCGCCCGGATCAAGATGGAGATCGACTCCAAGCCGGAAGTCATGGACCGTCTCGACCGGCGGATCATCCAGCTCAAGATCGAACGCGAAGCGATGAAGAAGGAGTCTGATGAGGCCTCGCGCCGTCGCCTGGAACTGATCGAGGACGAGATCGCCAGCCTGGGTCGGGAATACGCCGACTATGAGGAGATCCTGCTCGCCGAGAAGGCGGCTGTGCAGGGCAGTGCGCAGATCAAGGCCGAGATCGACCAGCTCAAGGCGCAGATGGCCGAGCTGCAGCGCCGCGGCGAATACGAGGCCCTGGCCGAGATCCAGTATGGCAAGCTGCCCGCACTCGAGGGCCGGCTGGCCAGTGCCGAAGCGGCCTCGCTGAACAAGGCCGACGGCCGCGCTACCGAGCCGAATCAGGGCAAACCGCGGCTGCTGCGCACCGAAGTCGGTGCCGAGGAGATTGCCGAGGTTGTGTCGCGGGCGACCGGCATTCCGGTGAGCAAGATGATGCAGGGTGAGCGCGAAAAGCTGCTGGCCATGGAGAGTTTCCTGCATCGGCGAGTGGTCGGCCAGGACGAGGCGGTTTCGCTGGTCTCGGATGCGATCCGTCGCTCGCGGGCCGGCCTGTCCGATCCTCGTCGTCCCTATGGTTCATTTCTGTTCCTGGGGCCCACCGGCGTGGGCAAGACCGAGTTGTGCAAGGCCCTGGCCAGCTTCCTGTTCGACTCCGAAGACCATCTGATCCGCATCGACATGAGCGAATTCATGGAGAAGCACTCGGTGGCGCGCCTGATCGGCGCCCCGCCGGGTTATGTCGGCTATGAGGAGGGTGGATATCTGACCGAAGCCGTGCGCCGCAAGCCCTACAGCGTGATCCTGATGGATGAGGTCGAGAAGGCCCATCCGGACGTATTCAATGTGTTGCTGCAGGTGCTGGATGACGGACGGCTCACCGATGGCCAGGGCCGCACGGTCGACTTTCGCAATACCGTGGTCGTGATGACGTCGAACCTGGGTGCCCATGAGATTCAGCGCCTGTCGGGCAATCCGGCGACCAACAATGTCGACCTGATCCGGACCGCGGTCATGGACGAGGTCAAGCAACACTTCCGTCCGGAGTTCATTAACCGGGTCGACGAGATCGTCGTGTTCCAGGCGCTTGATGCGGCCAATATCCGGGCCATCGCCCGAATCCAGATGCAGGACCTGGAAAAGCGGCTGACCGAGCGCGATTTGCGCCTGACCATCACCGATGCGGCGCTCGACGAGATCGCCACCGTGGGATTCGACCCGCTGTTCGGCGCGCGGCCGCTCAAGCGGGCGATCCAGAAGCAGATCGAGAATCCGGTCTCACGCCTGATCCTCGAGGGCCGGCTTGGTCCGGACGACACGGTCGCCTTGGACTTCCAGGACGGGCACTTCACCTTCATGTGAGTGAGCCCGGCACGCCCTGGCCGCCTGCGCCGTCGGTTCGTTGCGACGAAGCAGGCGGCCAAGTCTGCGATGGCGGCCGTTCTGGTCTACATTCTCATCCTTTCCACGACATCTGGATCGCCATGAAATTTCGCTTCCCGGTCATCATCATCGACGAAGACTGGCGCTCCGATTCGGCCAGCGGTCTGGGCATCCGCGCGCTGGGCAAGGCGCTCGAAGAGCAGGGTATGGAGGTCGTGGGCGGTTTCACCTACTTCGACGTCTCGATGGTCGCCAACCAGGCGGCCCGTGCCTCGGCCTTCGTCGTGTCGATCGACGACGAGGAAATCAACGACGAGGGCGACGAGAGCGAGGCGGTTGAGGAGTTGCGCCTGTTCATCAATGAGACCCGGCGGCGCAATGCCAATATCCCGATCTTCCTGTTCGGTGAGACCCGGACCTCGCGGCACCTGCCCAACGACATCCTGAAGGAACTGCACGGTTTCATTCACATGTTCGAGGACACGCCCGAGTTCGTCGCCCGATACATCGTTCGCGAGGCAAACCAGTACCTGGGCTCGCTGGCGCCACCGTTCTTCAAGGCATTGGTCAACTATGCGAACGACGGCTCCTATTCCTGGCATTGCCCGGGCCATTCGGGTGGCGTGGCCTTCCTGAAGGCGCCGGTCGGCCAGATGTTTCACCAGTTCTTCGGTGAGAACATGCTGCGGGCCGACGTGTGCAACGCGGTCGACGAATTGGGCCAGTTGCTCGATCACACCGGGCCGGTCGCCGATTCGGAGAACAATGCGGCGCGGATCTTCGGTGCCGATCATCTGTTCTTCGTCACCAATGGCACCTCGACGTCTAACAAGATCGTCTGGCATGCCAATGTGGGCACGGACGACATCGTGCTGGTCGATCGCAACTGCCACAAGTCGATCCTGCACGCCATCATGATGACCGGGACCATCCCGATCTTCCTGCAGCCCACGCGTAACCACCTGGGCATCATCGGGCCGATTCCCCAGGAGGAGTTCGACCCGGTCAATATCCAGAAGAAGATCGACGCCAATCCGCTGGTCCGAAACAAGAAGGCCAAACCCCAGGTCATGACCATCACCCAGTCCACCTACGATGGTGTGCTCTACAACGTCGAGACGATCAAGAAGACGATGGGCGACTACGTCGAGAATCTGCATTTCGACGAGGCCTGGCTGCCGCATGCGGCATTTCATCCGTTCTATCACGAGTTCCATGCGATCGGCGCGAACCGTCCGCGCAGCAAGAATGCGATGGTCTATGCCACGCAATCGACCCATAAACTGCTGGCCGGTCTGTCCCAGGCCTCGCAGATCCTGGTCCAGGATTCCCTGACCCGCGAACTCGATACCTATCGCTTCAACGAAGCCTATCTGATGCATACCTCCACGAGCCCGCAATACGCAATCATCGCCTCCTGCGATGTCGCGGCGGCCATGATGGAGCCGCCCGGCGGCACCGCGCTCGTTCAGGAATCGATCTACGAGTCGCTCGAATTTCGCCGCGCCATGCGCAAGATCGACGACGAATTTGGCGAATCCTGGTGGTTCTCAGTCTGGGGCCCCAAGGGCCTGGCCGTCGATGGTCTGGGTAAACGCGAGGAATGGTTCCTGCGCTCGAACGACCGCTGGCATGGCTTCGGCAAGCTGGCCCAGAACTTCACGATGCTCGATCCGATCAAGGCGACCATCGTCACGCCGGGCATGGACATCAACGGCCGGTTCGCGAAACAGGGAATTCCGGCGTCTATCGTCACCAAATACCTGGCCGAGCATGGCGTGGTGGTCGAAAAGACCGGCCTGTATTCATTTTTCGTGATGTTCACCATCGGCATCACCAAGGGCCGCTGGAATTCCCTGGTCACCGAACTGCAGCAGTTCAAGACCGACTACGACACCAATCAGCCGCTCTGGCGGGTCATGCCGGAGTTCGTTCAGGCCTATCCACAATACGAGCGGGTGGGGCTGCGCGATCTGGCCCAGCAGATTCACGAAGCCTATCGCAGTCATGATGTGGCCAGGGTCACCACCGAGATGTACCTGTCGACCATGGAGCCAGCCATGCGGCCGAGCGATGCCTTCGAATGCCTGGCGCATCGACGGGTCGACCGGGTGTCCATCGACGACCTGCTCGGCCGGGTCACCACGATGCTCGTCACGCCGTATCCGCCCGGCATTCCCCTGCTGATCCCAGGCGAGCGCTTCAACCAGTCAATCGTTGACTATCTGAAGTTCGCTCGGGATTTCAACGAACGCTTCCCGGGTTTCGAGACCGATGTGCATGGGCTGGTCGTGGTGAAGAACGGTGCTCGCCATGAATACTTCGTCGACTGCGTGACCCAGCCCGGCTCCTGAGAGCACGGACCTGGGCGGCGCATCCCGGCCGTGCGCCGGGGCGGTGTCGTTCGGGATCGAGTCAGCGCCGGGGAGGCCGTCGGGTATCGATGCCGCCCGCCTCGCCATTGGCCCGCTGTCGCAAAGCGGTCAGTGCCGGGCGGTTAATCCGGAAGCGCCGACCCACCACCGAGTCGATTTCCATGAGCAGGCCGGTGACCAGGCCCCACTCGATCAGCACCGCGAAATCCTCGGTCTGCGGCAACACGGCCGAGAGCGCTTCATAGAGCGCCCGCTCCGTGATCTCATGGCCATAGCCGCGCATTGCTCGTTCAAGCAGCTCGAGACGTTCGACCAGGAAGATTGAAAAGCGCATGACGCATTATTCGCGCAGTCGGGCCCGGGCGCCGTGAAGCGCATCACATTCGCGGACCGGATCCGCCACTGGCGAACGACCGTCTGGCCCTGCTAATCCGGTGTCCTGACCAGCCGCGTCCCGGCGATCCGGTCATACAGCGACTGGCGATCGGGGTCGACCAGTGACCAGCCCGTGGGCACCAGGAGTAACACCAGCCAGCCCCAGGAGTTGGCCCAGGCGATGGCCAGGACCAGAATCAGCATCAGCAGCGCACTCAAGAAGCGCGCGGCGGACCGTGCCACGCTCAGCGGCTTGCCGACCCGGTCGACCAGTTGCAGGGACAAGGTCTTCATGGGCAGCGTTCGCCGGCCATTGGCCCAGAAGCTGCTGAAATAGATGCAAAGGACCAGGCCGGTGAAGAGCTGGAAACCATGGCGCAACAGGCCCGGCTCACCCTCGAAGCGGGTCAGCGCGGAATAGGCATAGTCGAAGAACCACAAGACGCCGAACAACACGATGGCTTCGTAAGTCATGCCCATCAGGCGGCGCCAGGGATGTGCCGACGGCAGCCCGGGCGCCGTGCGGGACAGCGTCATGGACGAAGGGTGGTCGGGCACGGCTGGATCGGACAATGGCGGGGGGCCTGGCTCAGCGATCGGACGCCTGCTTGCTGACCCGTTTGATCGACAGAGGCTGGGCCGCTTCACGGGCCAGACCGCTGGGCGCCACCTTGCGGGCCGCGGTATTGCTCAGGGTGCCGTTGTCGCGCAGTACATTTTGCTGTTCGGGCGTCATCTGCTGATAGCGTTGCCATTCCTGGCCGCGTTCACCCTGGTTGCGTTCGCGGGCGAGCTGGTAGTTATGGCGGGCGACCAAGCGGTCGGCAGGGGACAGGGCAGCCCACTCCCGGATGCGCAACATGGCCTTGCCCTTGGCCTGAGGTGCGAGGCCGGGGAAGCGATTGGCCAGCAATACCCAGACCTTTTTCTCATCGCTGGCCCAGGTGTTCCACTGGCTTTCGAAGGGGGCGAGAATTTCCCGCTGCTGCTCGCTCAGATCGCTCCAGAGCGGTTCGAGGGCGCGTCGCAAATTCCGTGCAGCCGCGGGCCCGGCCGGGTCTGGTTGATTGGTGCCGCTGACCTGGGCCACCGAGGGGCTCGGTGTGACGGTTGATACGGGCGGCGCGCCCAACTCGTCGGCCAGCGCATAACCGGCACCCGACAATGAGAGGGTCAGGGTGATCGACGCAGCGAAGCGAATCGTGGGACGACTCACTGGCCAGACCCGGATGAATCCTGATCGGCGGCCACGGCTACCCAACCCCGGGTGTTCTTGAGATAGACGCCGAATCCACGGTCGGCATAGGCGGCAATCGGCAGATCGTCGACCAGCACACCGGCATCGATGTCGGCCAATTCCTGGATCCGCCTTGCCTCGCTCCAGTTGCCGATCAGGAACAGGCCCAGCACCACCGTGAGTGCCGGTACGGCCATGACGGTCAGACGGGTCCAGAAGGTGGGGGTGTCATGCAGGGCCGACGATCGGTGACGCCGCGCCGGCGGGTGGTGAATTTGACGCATCAGCGGTCGGATGGTCGTGGCCTCGGGCACCCGGGCAAGCGCCTGCCGTCGGGCCGCCGCCAGTCGGTCCAGCACACTGGCCGGCATCTGACTGCAGGCGTCTTCGAGTTCCCGGCGGATTGCGTAGGCGGTCTGGATGTCGTTCGTGGGCGTCATAAGGTGATTCCGCGTGCGGCGAGGGCCTTGGCCAGGGCTCTCGTCGCCCGGGAGCAATGGGTTTTGACACTGCCCTGCGAGCAGCCCATGGCGGCTGCCGTTTCAGCGACGTCGAGTTCTTCCCAGTAACGCATCATGAAAGCCTCGCGTTGACGATTGGGTAACTTCTTAATTTCGTTTTCAATGATCGTCAAGGTTTGTGATCGATCCACCTGATCGGCGGCGCTTTCCTGCTGCCAGGGAACATCGTCGCTTTCAATGACTTCAAGCATGTCACGCTCGCCACCCTCGTCATCATCGTCTCCCCCCATCGAGGACAGCAACGTGGTCCAGAGGTTGCGCAACTTCTGCCGACGGAAATGATCGGTGACAACATTCTTGAGGATACGCTGGAATAGCGGCCCAAGCTCATCGGCGGGTCGATCGGAATAGCTTTTGACGAGCTTGAGCATCGCGTCCTGGACCACATCGAGCGCGATGTGGTCATCGCGAACCGAATAGACGGCCTGTTTGAAGGCGCGGCGTTCAACCGAAGCCAGGAATTCATCGAGTTCCTGTCGAGTCGCCATCGATAGTCAGTTCAGGTCGGGAGGTCGTGCAGGAATGGCAATGGTCCGCCTGCAATCGTAGCACCTTGGCCGGAACCGGGTTGACCGGGTCCGGCGGCCGGATTATCCTACCGGGCTGTCCAGAATCCGTGCAGTCAGGGCTTGACAGTCAGCAGACAGGAAGTTTGCGGGCTTGCAGGCTATGGGACTGAGAGGCCATGGGGCTGAGAGGCCATGGGGCTGAGGGCACCAGGGGGCTGAGGGCACCAGGGGGCCATGAGCACCGAGGGGCCCAGGGCACCAAGGCGCACGGGTCAGGGCAGATCTCACTCCCGGCGAGCGGCCAAGAGCCGTCAGCGGGGCGTCCAGGTATCAGTTCAGGTCCTGTTCCAAGGTCTGCATCGGCGATGCCCGGCGTGTGGCGCGAGTGGCGCGGCATGCCGACATGGTTGGTGCCGGCGGGCGGGCTCCCTGACGGTAACAGAGGATAGTCATCATGGAGCTTTCAGGCGCCGAAATCGTCGTGCGCGCCCTTCAGGCGGAAAAGGTCAGCCACGTCTTTGGCTACCCCGGCGGCGCGGTTCTCTACATCTACGACGCAATCTATAACCAGGATCCCAAGGATCCGGCCACCTTCGAACACGTGCTGGTCCGGCATGAGCAGGCCGCTGTCCATGCGGCCGACGCCTATTCCCGTGCCACCGAGACGGTCGGCGTGTGCCTGGTCACCAGTGGTCCTGGCGTGACCAATGCGGTTACCGGCATTGCCACCGCCTATCTGGATTCGATACCCCTGGTCATCATCAGCGGCCAGGTACCGACCCATGCGATCGGCGAGGATGCCTTCCAGGAGTGCGACACGGTCGGCATCACCCGGCCCTGCGTCAAGCACAACTTCCTGGTCAAGAACGTGCGTGATCTGGCCGAGACACTCAAAAAGGCCTTCGTGATCGCCCGCTCGGGCCGGCCCGGCCCGGTGCTGGTTGATATCCCCAAGGACGTGACCCGCGATCGCTGCAAGTTTGTCTATCCGGACAGCGTGCCGATGCGCTCATACAACCCGGTGGTCAAGCCTCATCAGGGCCAGCTCAAGCGAGCCGTGCACGCCATTCTGGGCGCCGAGCGACCCATGGTCTATACCGGCGGTGGGGTGATCCTGGCCAATGCGTCGGACAAACTGCGCCGCTTCATCGAACTGACCGGCTTTCCCTGTACCAATACCCTGATGGGTCTGGGTGCCCTGCGCGGTACCGACGATCGTTTCCTGGGCATGCCCGGCATGCATGGCACCTACGAGGCGAATCTGGCCATGCAGCATTGCGACGTGCTGATCGCGGTCGGTGCCCGATTCGACGACCGGGTGATCGGCAATCCCAAACATTTTGCGCAGAACCCGCGCAAGATCATCCATATCGATATCGACCCCTCCTCGATCGCCAAGCGGGTCAAGGTCGATGTGCCCATCGTCGGCGACGTGGGCGAGGCGCTCACGGCTCTGATCGACCTGCTGGGCGAAGAGCAGGAACGCCTGAGCGGCAATCACAAGACACTGGCGGCGTGGTGGCAGCAGATCAACCAGTGGCGTGAGCGCGACTGCATGAAGTACAAGGGCTCCACCGAGGTCATCAAGCCGCAATTCGTGGTGCAGACCCTGTGCGAGCTTACCGGCGGCGATGCCTACATCACCTCAGACGTCGGACAGCACCAGATGTGGGCGGCTCAGTATTACAAGTTCAATCATCCGCGGCGCTGGATCAACTCCGGTGGCCTGGGCACGATGGGCGTGGGTCTTCCTTATGCGATGGGGGTGAAGCTGGCCCACCCGGATGCGCCGGTTGCCTGCATCACGGGCGAAGGCTCCATCCAGATGTGCATCCAGGAACTGTCCACCTGCAAGCAATACAACCTGCCGGTCAAGATCGTCAATCTGAACAACCGGTACCTGGGCATGGTCCGGCAGTGGCAGGAAATTGAATACGGCAGTCGCTATGCCTCCTCCTACATGGATGCCTTGCCCGACTTCGTTGCGCTGGCCGAGGCCTATGGTCATATCGGCATGCGCATTGAGAAGCCGGCCGATGTCGAGCCGGCGCTGCGCGAGTCGCTGGGCAAATACAAGGACCGCCTGGTGTTCATGGACTTCATCACCGACCAGACCGAGAATGTCTGGCCGATGGTGCAGGGTGGCAAGGGCCTGACCGAGATGATTCTCGGCGCGGAAGATCTTTAGGAGCCGGACATGAAACACATCATTGCCGTGCTGCTTGAGAACGAGGCCGGCGCATTGTCCCGCGTGGTGGGCCTGTTTTCCGCCCGTGGCTACAACATTGAAACCCTCACGGTGGCACCGACCGAAGACCGGTCGCTCTCACGCATGACCATTGTCACCACCGGTTCGGATGAGGTCATCGAGCAGATCACCAAGCACCTGAACCGGCTCATCGAGGTGGTCAAGGTGGTTGATCTGACCGAACATCCGTGCGTGGAGCGCGAGCTGATGCTGATCAAGGTCCGCGCGCTGGGCAAGGACCGGGACGAAATGTCGCGCATGGCGGAGATCTTCCGCGGTCGGATCATCGACGTGACCGAGCGCACCTATACGATCGAACTGACCGGCAATGTGAGCAAGCTCGATTCATTCATCCAGGCGCTGGATCCGGCAGTCATTCTGGAAACGGTACGAACCGGCGCATCCGGTATCGCACGCGGTGAGCGTGTACTCAAGGCTTAAGAGGAGAGAAGCAAAATGCAGGTCTATTACGACAAGGACTGTGATCTCAAGCTCATCAAGGGCAAAACGGTCGCGATCATCGGTTACGGCTCGCAAGGCCATGCCCACGCGCAGAATCTGAACGATTCCGGGGTCAAGGTCGTGGTCGGCGCGCGTCGCAACGGCCCGTCATGGGCGAAGATCGAAAAAGCCGGGCTCAAGGCGGCCGAGGTTGCCGATGCGGTCGCCCAAGCCGACTTCGTCATGATGTTGCTGCCTGACGAGAACATCCCGGACGTGTACAACGAGAGCGTCGGCCCGAACATCAAGCAGGGCGCCACGCTCGCGTTCGCCCACGGCTTCAACATCCATTACGGATTCGTCACGCCGCGTGCCGATCTGGACGTGGTGATGATCGCGCCCAAGGCGCCCGGTCACACGGTGCGCAGCACCTACTCCGATGGTGGCGGCGTGCCGATGCTGGTCGCGGTCCATCAGGATGAGTCCAAGGCCGCGCGCGACATGGCCCTGTCTTATGCGTGCGCAATTGGTGGCGGGCGTGCCGGCATCATCCAGACCGATTTTCGTGAAGAGACCGAGACCGACCTGTTCGGTGAACAGACCGTGTTGTGTGGCGGTACGGTTGAACTCATCAAGGCTGGCTTCGAGACTCTGGTCGATGCCGGGTACGCGCCCGAAATGGCCTATTTCGAGTGCCTGCATGAGGTCAAGCTGATCGTTGACCTGATTTATGAGGGCGGCATCGCCAACATGAATTATTCGATCTCGAACAACGCCGAGTTCGGTGAGTATGTGACCGGACCCAAGCTCGTGACCGATGAAACCCGTCGCGCGATGCGTAAGGCGCTGGCCGACATCCAGTCGGGTGAGTATGCCAAGCAGTTCGTGCTCGAGAGCAAGGCAGGTGGGCCGACGCTCAAATCTCGTCGACGCCTCATGGCCGAGCACGAGATCGAGATCGTGGGCGAACAGTTGCGGGCGATGATGCCCTGGATCAAGGCAAACCGCCTGGTCGACAAATCCCGCAACTGACCGCTCGCCGGACCGCCGGGACACACGGGGCGGCGCAACACGGGCACTCGGATCCGGGTGCCCGCCTTTATAATGAGGCCCCGCTTTTCCCGTTGATCCGACGATGAGCAAGAGCAAGCAGCGCGCGCTGTCGCGCCGGCAGCAGGCCACCGGGCAGTCCTCGGGTGGCGCCGCTGGCGCCGGCGGGTCGACCGTCATCACCCGGTCGGGCCCTCCCGATATCGTGCCCCGTTCCCTGCCCGCACAATGGCAGGACTGGATCGCCGAGAATCTGTCGCGGGGCTGCGCGGAAGCCGAAATGGTCCGGGTCATGGTCGACAATGGCTTCGATGGCGGGTTCGCCGGGGCGGCCATATCGGTGATCCGTGACATGGCCAAGCGGGTGCGCGATGCCAATATCGACATCGGTGCCATTGCCGGCTATCGCTGCGAACCGATCCGCCTGCCGGACTCGGGCAGCGTGCAGGTTGCAAACCGATCGGTCGGTATCGGGTTTGTAATGGCCGACCCGAACATCGCGCTGCTCGAGGGCTTGCTCGATGACGATGAGTGCGCCGAACTCATCGAACAGAGTCGTGGCAAGCTCAAACGTTCCGAAGTGGTCAATCGCAAGACTGGCGACTTCGAGGTCAATCCGGTCCGCACCAGTGAAGGCACGCATTTTGCCCGCGGCGAGACCGAATTGGTCGCCCGGCTCGAAGCGCGGATTGCTGCCGTCACGGGGATTCCGGTCGACTGCGGCGAGCCCCTGCAGATTCTTCACTATCAGGTAGGCGGCGAGTATCTGGCCCATCACGATTATTTTGAGCCGTCCGATCCAGGCAGTGCGGTACACATGGCGGCCGGTGGGCAACGGGTTGCCACCCTGGTCATCTATCTGAACGACGTTCCCCTGGGTGGTGCAACCCGCTTTCCCAATCTCGATCTGGCAGTACGGGCAAGGCAAGGCAATGCCGTATATTTCGAATATTGCAACAGTGACAGTGAGCTTGATGAGCGCTGCCTGCATGCCGGGCTTCCGGTCGAGCAGGGTGAAAAGTGGATCGCCACCAAGTGGTTGCGACAGTCTGCCTATGTCCGGCCGGCCTGATCAATGAACCCATCCTGGCCGCATCCGCTCATTGCCCGTGAAGGTTGGCCTTTTCTGGCCGGGACTATCGGCCTGGCCATCGTGATGCAGGGCGTGTTCGGCATGCTGGCGGCCATTCCGTTCTGGATCATCGCCATTTTTGTCCTGCAGTTCTTTCGTGATCCGCCCCGACCCATTCCGGTCGATGCCGATGCGATCCTGAGCGCGGCTGATGGCCGCGTCATCAAGGTTGAGCAGGCCCACGATCCGTGGCGCCAGCGCCCGTCTCTGAAGATTTCGGTGTTCATGAACGTGTTCAATGTGCATTCGAACCGGATGCCCGTGGACGGCATCATCCGGGCCATCGATTATTCGCCCGGCGCGTTCGTCAACGCCGATCTGGACAAGGCCAGTGAATCGAACGAACGCAATGCCTTGCTGATCGAGCGTGCCGATGGCAGCGAGCTGACCTGTGTGCAGGTGGCCGGCCTGATCGCCAGGCGGATCCTCTGCTATGTGGGCGTTGATGAGCGAGCCGCCCGCGGCAGTCGCTTTGGTTTCATCCGCTTCGGCTCCCGGGTCGATATCTACCTGCCCGTGCAGGCTCGGCCCACGGTGACGATCGGCGACAAGGTGAGTGCGGCCGCCACGATCATCGCCCGTCTGCCCGAACGTCCGTCCGATTCATGAGCGCGCCACCGAATCCGCCTGAGGCAGCACCAGCGCCCGCCCAGGGGCGTGGCCGTGGCGGCAAACGTCGCCGCCTGCGCGGTCGACGGGTGGCGCCGGCGGCGGTCGAGGCGTCGTTGCCGCGGCGAACTGCGCGGGCGCGTGGCATTTATCTGTTGCCCAATGCGTTCACCACGGCGGCGTTGTTCTGCGGCTTCTTCGCCATCGTCCAGGCCATGAACGATCGATTCGAGACCGCCGCCATCGCCATCTTCGTGGCCATGGTGCTCGATGCCCTCGATGGTCGCGTGGCCCGGATGACCAACACCACCAGCGCGTTCGGCGAACAATACGACAGTCTCTCGGATATGGTCTCCTTTGGCGCCGCACCGGCGCTGGTCATGTACGAATGGTCTTTGCACGGCCTGGGCAAATGGGGGTGGCTGGCCGCGTTCGTCTATGTTGCCGGGGCCGCGTTGCGACTGGCCCGCTTCAATACGAATCTGGGTGTCGTGGATAAGCGGTTCTTCCAGGGGTTGCCCAGTCCTGCCGCCGCGGCACTGGTGGCCGGTCTGATCTGGCTGGCCACTGACCTGCGCCAGACCCGGTGGATCAACTCCGGCGGAGTGGATCTGGCCTGGCCCGCCTTCGTGCTCACGCTCTATGCCGGGATCACGATGGTGTCGAATGTGCCGTTCTTCAGCTTCAAGGACATCAATTACCGCAAGAGCGTGCCCTTCGTGTTCACGATCGGGATCGTGTTTGCCCTGGTGCTGATTTCGTCCGATCCGCCGACCATGTTGTTCCTGTTGTTTCTCGCCTACGGTGTTTCGGGCTACGTCATCTGGCTGTTGCGACGTCGACCCGGCGGCGCGCCGGTCTGGCTGGCCCCCAATACGCCACCGCGCGCCGACGGTTCCCATGTCGCCGACCTGGATCCGGCCTCGCAGCCCGTCCAGGAATCAACGAAACGCGATGGCGTCCAGCCGCCTGCCTGAGCCCTTGTCGGTTTGACCCCGTTGCTGGCAGCGGCCTAGAATGCCGGGTTTACCTCGGAGCACAGATGAGCATCGAGAGCTCACCCGTCAAGCCCTTGACCCAGGCCGTCCGGCGCCGCATGGTGGCTGGCAACTGGAAAATGAATGGCAGCATTGAAGCCAACGAACGGCTGCTCGAGGGCATCGTTCCGGTGCTTGAGGCCACGGCTGTTGCGGGCAGGGTCCAGATCGTCATCTGCCCACCGTTTCCCTATCTGGGGCAGGCGCGCGGCGCACTGGCCGGCGCGGACGGCTTGCCGGGTCCGATCGCCCTGGGTGCCCAGAACGTGGCCGCTCAGTCGCCGGGTGCGTTCACGGGCGAAGTCGCCGCGCAGATGCTGGTCGATCTGGGCTGTACCTGGGTCATCATCGGTCATTCCGAGCGCCGCGCGCTGTTCGGTGATACCGATGAGGTCGTGGCCGCCAAGTGCGCACGCGCACTTGAGCAGAATCTGGGCGTGATCCTGTGCGTCGGTGAAACATTGGACGAGCGTAATCAGGGCCGTGCCGAGTCGGTGGTGGCCTCCCAGCTCGCGGCCTGCGCGCCGGTGCTCGGCGGCGTCGCGGCGGACCGGGTGGTCATCGCCTATGAGCCGGTCTGGGCGATCGGCACGGGCAAGACCGCCACGCCCGCCATTGCACAGCAGATGCATGCGTTCATCCGCCAGCGTCTGGTGGCGGGCGGATGGGCTGATCCTGCCGCCACACGAATTCTGTATGGCGGCAGTGTCAAATCCGGTAATGCCGGACAATTGTTCAGCGAGCCCGATATCGACGGCGGACTGATTGGCGGTGCTGCATTGCAGGCCGATGAATTCATATCGATCTGTCGGGCTGCGGCCTGATCGTAGGAGTCTGGAAATGCTTTGGTTGGCCAATCTGCTGCAAGTCGTGCAAGTCGTGTCGGCGCTGGGCGTGGTGATTCTGGTGTTGCTGCAACATGGCAAGGGTGCGGACATGGGCGCCGCATTTGGCTCGGGCTCATCCGGCAGTCTGTTCGGCGCGACAGGTTCGGCGAATTTCCTCTCACGCAGCACGGCCGCGTTCGCCGTCGTGTTCTTCGTGAGTACCCTGGGCCTGGCCTTCGTGTCGCACCAGCGTCCGCAGGCCGGTGGCAGCGTGATGGAAGGCATCATGCCCAACAAGACGGCGCCTGCGGGCACCACCTCGCCCGCTTCGGATATTCCGGGGGCATCGAGTACGCCGGGCGCCGCGCCAGTTGATGCGAATACACAAATTCCGGCCACCCAGGCCCCCGGATCCGGTCAACCGGGCGATATTCCGAAGTAGAATGTTGCAGTGCAGATTGATGCCGACGTGGTGAAATTGGTAGACACGCTATCTTGAGGGGGTAGTGGCGAAAGCTGTGCGAGTTCGAGTCTCGCCGTCGGCACCAGAACACGGAAAGCGCAGAACACGGGCTGTCAATCGGGGCCGGGCGAACCGGCCGCAACCCGGATTCAGCCGTCAACCCGAAGGTCATTCAGCCAGGGATTCCGCTTGAACCTTGAAAACTACCTCCCAGTTCTGTTGTTCATCATGGTCGGCATCGGCGTGGGCGTCGGCCCGCTGCTGATCGGCAAGCTGCTGGGTCCGAGTCGCCCCGATTCGCAAAAGCTGTCGCCTTATGAGTGCGGCTTCGAAGCCTTCGAAGATGCCCGCATGAAATTCGATGTGCGCTACTACCTGGTGGCCATCCTGTTCATCCTGTTCGACCTCGAGATTGCCTTCCTGTTTCCGTGGGCGGTGTCGCTCGATGCGATCGGATTCTTCGGCTTCATGGCCATGATGATCTTTCTTGCCGTGCTGGTGGTCGGATTCATCTACGAATGGACGCGCGGCGCTCTCGACTGGGAATGAATGGGTAAAGCGCCATCGTATCGGCGTCGTCGTCCGGGTCTGCCTGGCCTGGACAGGTCCATAGCAGGGATTGGTGATGAGTATTGAAGGTGTACTGAATCAGGGTTTTGTCACGACCCAGATGGACAAGGTCATCAACTGGACCCGTACCGGGTCGTTGTGGCCCATGACATTCGGTCTGGCCTGTTGTGCAGTCGAAATGATGCATGCCGGCGCATCGCGCTACGACCTGGATCGGTTCGGCATGTTCTTTCGCCCCAGCCCGCGTCACTCCGATCTCATGATCGTGGCCGGAACCTTGTGCAACAAGATGGCACCGGCGCTGCGCAAGGTCTATGACCAGATGCCAGAGCCGCGTTGGGTCATGTCGATGGGGTCGTGCGCCAATGGCGGCGGCTACTACCATTATTCGTATTCGGTGGTGCGAGGCTGTGACCGAATCGTGCCGGTTGATGTGTATGTGCCAGGCTGTCCACCGACCGCCGAGGCGCTCATCTACGGCATCATTCAGTTGCAGGCCAAGATCCGCAACACCACGACCATCGCACGACCGGCATGATCGATCCCGATATCTTGCGCGAACGCCTGCAGGTGGGGCTGGCCTCGTTCGATGCAGGCATTAGCGAGGCCCTGGGCGAAATCACGGTGCTGGTCAAGGCCGATCGATTGCTTCAGACCGCCCGTGCCCTGCGCGACGAGCCCGAGCTGGGTTTCGATACCCTTATCGACCTGTGCGGCGTCGACTACAGCAGCTTTGGCGAAGGCAGCTGGGACGGGCCGCGGTATGCCCGTGTATTGCACCTGCTGTCGGTGCGGCACAACTGGCGCCTGCGCTTGCGGGCTTTCTGCCCTGACGACGATTTCCCGGTGATTTCCACGCTCACCGACATCTGGCCGGCATCGAACTGGTTCGAGCGAGAGGCCTTTGATCTGTTCGGCATCATGTTCGACGGTCACCCCGATCTGCGACGCATCCTGACTGATTACGGATTCGTCGGCCATCCTTTCCGCAAAGACTTCCCGATTTCCGGGCACATGGAAATGCGATACGACCCGGAGCAAAAGCGCGTGATCTATCAGCCGGTCACCATCGAGCCTCGTGAGATCGTGCCCCGCGTGATCCGTGAAGGCGGCTATGGCGTGGAGCGAGGCTGAACATGGCGCAGATCAAGAACTACACGCTCAACTTCGGTCCGCAACATCCGGCTGCACATGGCGTGCTGCGTCTGGTGCTCGAAATGGATGGCGAGGTCGTGCAACGTGCCGACCCCCATATCGGCCTGCTGCACAGGGGTACCGAAAAACTCGCCGAGACTCGCACCTATCTGCAGAGCGTGCCCTATATGGACCGTCTCGACTACGTGTCCATGATGTGCAATGAGCACGCCTATGTCATGGCGATTGAGAAGCTACTGGGTGTCGAGGTACCGATGCGTGCCCAGTACATCCGGGTCATGTTCGATGAAATCACCCGGATCCTGAACCACCTCATGTGGATCGGCGCGCACGGTCTTGACGTGGGCGCAATGGCGGTCTTCCTCTATGCGTTTCGCGAGCGCGAAGACCTCATGGACTGCTACGAGGCGGTATCGGGTGCCCGCATGCATGCGGCCTACTACCGCCCGGGTGGCGTGTATCGCGATCTGCCCGAGCGCATGCCGCAACACAAGCCCAACAAGGTGCGCAGCGCCAGCGCAGTGGAAGAACTCAATCGCGATCGCTCGGGGTTCGCTGCTCGATTTCATCGAGGCGTTCACCGCCCGATTCCCGGGTTATGTCGACGAGTACGAAACCCTGCTCACCGACAATCGCATCTGGAAGCAGCGGCTCGTGGGCATCGGTGTCGTCGATCCCGATCGGGCCAAGGCGCTGGGCTTTACCGGACCGATGCTGCGAGGTTCGGGGGTCGCCTGGGATCTGCGCAAGAATCAGCCCTATGAGGTCTATGACCTGCTCGACTTCGACGTGCCGATCGGCACCAACGGCGATTCCTACGACCGTTATCTGGTCCGTGTCGAGGAGATGCGTCAGTCCAATCGCATCATCAAGCAATGCATCGAGTGGCTGCGCAACAATCCCGGGACCGGTGATCAGCGACAATCACAAGGTCGCGCCGCCCGAGCGCGTCAGCATGAAATCGGGTATGGAAGACCTCATCCACCACTTCAAACTGTTCACTGAAGGCTTTCACGTGCCGGCTGGCGAGTGCTATGCCGCGGTCGAAGCACCCAAGGGCGAGTTCGGCATCTATCTGGTTTCCGACGGCGCCAACAAGCCGTATCGATTGAAGATCCGCGCGCCGGGATTCGTTCATCTGCAGGCAATGGATGAAATGGTGCGCGGTCACATGCTGGCCGACGTGGTCACGATCATCGGTACGCTGGATGTCGTTTTCGGCGAGGTGGACCGATGAACAATCCCCAGACCCAGTCCTCGACGCCCTCGGCCATTCTGGATGCGACGGCCTGTCGGCGCATCGATCGTGAAGTCGCCAAGTATCCGGCCGAACAGAAGCAGTCGGCGGTCATGGCCGCCCTGGCGATCGCTCAGGACAGCCATCATGACCTGAGCTCCGACGTCATCGAAGCGGTGGCCGACTACCTCGGCATGGCACCGATCGCCGTGCATGAGGTGGCCAGCTTCTACAACATGTACAACACGCGTCCGATGGGCCGTTTCAAGCTCGCGGTCTGCACCTGCCTGCCCTGCGAACTACGTGATGGGGCGAAAGCCGGCGAGTATCCTGAAGTCTCGGCTGGGCGTCGATTACAACGAAACCACGCCGGACGGTCTGTTCACGCTGGTCGCAGAGCGAATGTCTGGGCTCGTGCGGCGATGCGCCGGTCATGCTGGTCAACAATAAGCGCATGTGCAGTTTCATGAATGTCGAGCGCATGGATGCGCTGATTGCGGAACTGCGTGCCCAGGGCCAGGGCGACCCTGGCGAGCGGTGACAACACGATAGGCGATGACTCATGGGTGCTAACGATTTCCATCTCGAACTGGCCGATGTGCCGACCATCGAAACCTGCTTTCACGGCCGGCATCTGTCGCCGCAGATTCTTGCCGGTCTGACCTCGGCCGACGACTGGTCCATCGACCGGTATGAGGCCCGCGAGGGCTACGCGGCGCTGCGCAAGATCCTCACCGAGAACATCTCCCCGGCCGACGTGATCGCCATCGTCAAGTCGTCGGCCCTGCGCGGGCGCGGCGGGGCAGGGTTTCCGACCGGACTGAAATGGAGCTTCATGCCCCGCGGTTTTCCCGGGCAGAAGTATCTGGTCTGCAATTCCGACGAGGGCGAGCCCGGCACGTTCAAGGATCGCGACATCCTGCGCTACAACCCACATATCGTGATCGAGGGCATGGCGATCGCCGCGTATGCGATGGGCATATCGGTCGGCTACAACTATATCCACGGCGAGGTCTGGACGGCCTACGAGCGCTTCGAAGAGGCGCTCGAGCAGGCCAGCGCCGCGGGCTATCTGGGCGATCAGCATCATGGGCTCGGACTTCTCGTTCCAGCTGCATGCGTTCCATGGCTTCGGCGCCTACATCTGCGGTGAAGAAACCGCCTTGCTCGAGTCGCTCGAAGGCAAGAAGGGCCAGCCCCGGTTCAAGCCGCCGTTTCCGGCGAGCTACGGCCTGTACGGCAAGCCGACGACCATCAACAACACCGAAACCTTTGCCGCCGTTCCCTGGATCATCCGCAACGGCGGCCAGGCCTATCTCGACATCGGCAAACCGAACAACGGTGGTACCAAGGTGTTTTCGATCAGCGGGCGATGTCGAATTGCCGGGCAATTACGAAATTCCGCTGGGCACGCCGTTCGCCAAGCTGCTGGAACTGGCCGGCGGCGTGCGCGGTGGCGCAAGCTGAAGATGGTGATTCCGGGCGGATCATCGATGCCGGTGCTGCCCGCCGACATCATGATGCAGACCGACATGGACTACGACTCGATCGCGAAGGCCGGCTCGATGCTGGGCTCGGGCGCAGTGATCGTGATGGACGAAACGCGCTGTGCGGTGAAGTCGCTGCTGCGTCTGTCCTACTTTTATTACGAAGAAAGCTGCGGCCAGTGCACGCCCTGCCGCGAAGGGCACGGGCTGGCTCTACCGCATGGTCCATCGCATCGAGCACGGCAACGGGCGCATCGAAGACCTCGACGAACTGAATCGCGTGGCCGACAACATCCAGGGCCGCACGATCTGTGCGCTGGGCGATGCCGCCGCCATGCCGGTACGAGCTTTCCTCAAGCATTATCGTGATGAATTCGTCCATCACATCGAGCACAAGACCTGCGCGGTTCCGCACTATGTCTAGTCGATCCGAATGAAATTGTCTGAAGCGAACTCCCCATGGTTGAAGTCGAAATCGACGGCAGGAAGGTCGAAGTTGCCGAGGGCAGCATGGTCATGCATGCGGCCAACAAGCTCGGCATCTACGTGCCGCACTTCTGCTATCACAAGAAGCTGTCGATCGCGGCCAACTGCCGGATGTGCCTGGTCGAGGTCGAGAAGGCGCCCAAGCCGCTGCCGGCCTGCGCAACACCGGTCACCAACGGCATGAAGGTCATGACGCGTTCCGACGGGCCGTCAATGCGCAGAAGTCGGTGATGGAGTTTCTGCTGATCAACCATCCGCTCGACTGTCCGATCTGCGACCAGGGCGGCGAATGCCAGCTCCAGGATCTGGCCGTTGGCTATGGCGGATCGATCCGCGCGCTATCACGAGGAAAAGCGCGTCGTCTTTCACAAGTCGATCGGTCCCTTGGTGTCGGCGCAGGAAATGTCCCGCTGCATTCATTGCACACGCTGCGTGCGATTCGGTCAGGAAATCGCCGGTGTCATGGAGTTGGGCATGTCCGGTCGTGGTGAGCACTCCGAGATCATGACCTTCGTGGGACGATCCGTCGATTCGGAACTGTCGGGCAACATGATCGACATCTGCCCGGTTGGTGCGCTCACGTCCAAGCCATTCCGTTATTCGGCCCGAACCTGGGAGTTGTCGCGGCGCAGGACCATCGCACCCCATGACTCGCTGGGCTCGAACATCGTCGCCCAGATCAAGGGTCAGCAGGTGATGCGCGTCGTGCCGCTCGAGAACGAGGCCGTCAACGAGTGCTGGATCTCCGATCGCGACCGTTTTTCCTATGAAGGACTCAACGTCCCCGAGCGACTGTCCACGCCGATGATCCGGCGCGACGGACAGTGGCACCCGACCGACTGGGCGACGGCGCTCAATCAGGCCGCGCTGCTGCTGGCCACGGCCCGGATTGATCATGGTGCCGAGCGGATCGCGGCCCTCGGTTCGCCCGTCTCGACGCTCGAAGAACTCTATCTGCTGCAAAAAGTCATTCGTGGCCTGGGCAGTGACAATGTCGACTGCCGCCTGCGCCAGGTGAATGCCGATATCGACTCGGCGGGCCAGGGTGCGCCCTGGCTGGGCATGGCAATCGCGGATATCGACTCGCTCGACCGTCTGCTGCTCATCGGTTCCTTCCTTCGCAAGGACCATCCGGTGCTCTCGGCCCGCATCCGTGGCGCGGTGCGACACGGCCTGCAGTTATCGATCGTGCATGCCTGCGACGACGATCTGCTGATGCCGGTGACGCACAAGGCGATCATCGCACCTGGTCGCTGGCGCGACCTGTTGCTCGAGGTCCTGGCCGAGGTGTTGCGCACCAAGGGGCTCGCCAGTCCGCAGGGGATGGGCGAGGCGCTCGAAGGCGTGCAGGCCGGACCACAGGCCTGCGCGATGGCAGCCGACCTGATCGCGGGTGAAGCGTCTGCCATTCTGCTGGGTAATGCCGCCATGCAACATCCGGATGCCGGCGACCTGATGCGCATCGCCAATGCCATCGCCAAGGTCTGCAATGGCCGATCGGGCGTGATCGGCGAATCCGGCAACAGTGTTGGCGGGTATCTGGCCGGTGCAACGCCGCAGAGCGGTCGGTGCCGTCGACGGCACGCCCGCTCGGCAAGGCCGGACTGCCCGTGAGCGGCAATTGTCCGGCGAACTGCGGGCCTGCCTGTTGCTCAATCTGGAACCGGCGCTCGACCTGGCGTCGGGGTCGGCCGCGATGAAATCGCTGGCCATGGCCGATGCGGTCGTGGCGATCACACCGTATCGGGCCGATGATCTGCTGGCCGTCGCTCATGTGCTGCTGCCCTGCGGACCCTTTACCGAAACCGGCGGCAGTCTGGTCAATGCCGAAGGTCGCTTGCAGACTTTCAACGGCGTGGTCCAGGCGCACGGTGAGTCCCGACCGGCGTGGAAGATTTTGCGGGTGCTGGCCAACCGACTCGACCTCAAGGGTTTCGACTTCGATTCGGTGGCTGATGTGCGTCACGAGGCACTGGGTGGGTTGACCGAGACGGGTGCCCTCGATCCCTACCTGTCCAATGTGCTGTCCGGATCGGTTGGCCGGTCGGTTGGCCAGGTGTCGGGCGGTCTGGAACGGATTGCCGATGTGCCGGTCTATTTCAGTGATGCGGTGGTGCGGCGGGCGGCGAGCCTGCAAAAGACCGCCGACGCGGCGGCACCGCGTGCGCGCATTCATCCGGACACGCTGAGCCGGCTGAACATTGAATCCGGGGCGACGGTGATCGTGGCCCAACCCGGCGGTGAAGCCAGAGTGCTGGCGCAGGCCGATCCGACCGTGTCGCCCGATTGCGTGCGCCTGGCCGCTGGCCATCCGCTCACGGCCAATCTGGCCAGTCTGTCGGGCAGCGTCGAGTTGCGGATCGCAGCCGCCAGCCCTGCGCCGGCCAATGCCGCGGTGGCCCGGTCATGAACGGCACCGTCGAGCAAATCACCGTGGTGGGCGCCGACGTGTTTGGTGGTGCCTGGCCGGTCGTCTGGAACCTGGTCAAAATCATCCTGGTGGTGGCGCCGCTGATGTTGTGCGTGGCCTATCTGACCTACTGGGAACGCAAGATGATCGGCTTCATGCATCTGCGTATCGGTCCGAACCGGGTCGGCTGGAAAGGTCTGATGCAACCCATCGCCGACGGCGTGAAACTGATCTTCAAGGAGATCATCGTTCCGTCACAGGCCAGTCCGGTGCTCTACGTGCTGGGACCGATCCTGACCATCATGCCGGCCATGGCCGCCTGGGCGGTCATCCCGTTCGGTCCCGAGATGGCATTGGCCAATGTGAATGCCGGCCTGTTGCTGCTGATGGCCATCACCTCGCTCGAAGTGTATGGCGTGATCATTGCCGGCTGGGCATCCAACTCCAAGTACGCCTTCCTGGCAGCCATGAGGGCGTCTGCGCAAATGGTGTCATACGAACTGGCCATCGGCTTCTGTCTGGTCGTCGTGCTCATGGTGTCGGGCAGTCTGAACATGAGCGAGATCGTCTACGGCCAGGATCGTGGCCTGTTCGCCGATCAGGGCGTGAACTTCATGTCCTGGAACTGGCTGCCGCTGCTGCCGATCTTCGTGGTCTATGTGATCTCGTCGGTGGCCGAGACCAACCGTCATCCGTTTGACGTGGTCGAGGGCGAATCCGAAATCGTCGCGGGCCATATGGTCGAGTATTCGGGCATGGGCTTCGCGGTGTTTTTCCTGGCCGAATACGCGAACATGATCCTGTTGTCGGCGCTGGCCTCGATCATGTTCCTGGGCGGCTGGCTTTCCCCGTTCGACGTACCCATTCTGAACAGCATTCCGGGCTGGATCTGGCTCGGCATCAAGACATTCTGTGTGGTGTCGCTGTTCATCTGGTTCCGTGCATCGTTTCCGCGCTATCGCTACGACCAGATCATGCGACTGGGTTGGAAGATTTTCATTCCGGTGACACTGGTCTGGCTGGTGGTCATTGCGATCTGGATGCAGACCCCCTGGAATATCTGGAACTGAACCATGCAAGCAGTCAAGGACTTCGTCTCGAGCTTCATGCTGCTCGAAATGCTCAAGGGAATGAGGCTGACCGGCCGATATTTCTTTGCGCGCAAGATCACCGTTCAATACCCCGAAGAGAAAACGCCGGCATCGCCACGGTTTCGCGGCCTGCATGCGCTGCGGCGTTATCCCAATGGTGAAGAGCGCTGCATCGCGTGCAAGCTCTGTGAGGCGGTCTGTCCGGCGCTGGCCATCACCATCGAGTCGGATGTCCGCGACGACGGTACCCGCCGGACCACGCGCTACGACATCGACCTGACCAAGTGCATTTTCTGTGGGTTCTGCGAGGAATCCTGTCCGGTCGACTCGATCGTCGAGTCCCATATCCATGAATACCACGGCGAGCAGCGTGGCGATCTGCTGTTCACCAAAGAAATGCTGCTGGCGGTAGGCGATCGCTACGAGCAGGAAATCGCGGCGAATCGTCAGGCTGATGCCGCATATCGATAGGCCATCGGGCAACCGGCCGCCGGTCGCTGTCGCGCGACGCAGCGGCCGACTGAATTGCGCGTCCCGCACCGGGCCGCACGAGGGAGAAGTCTTCTAGCAATGGATGCGCAGTCATTTTTCTTTTGGGTGTTCGCGGCGCTGTCGGTGTTTTCCGCCATTCGTGTGGTCACCGCTCGCAACCCCGTGCATTCGGCCTTGTTCCTGGTGCTCACGTTCTTCACGATGGCTGGCATCTGGATGCTGTTGCGTGCCGAGTTCCTGGCCATCACGCTGGTGCTGGTTTACGTGGGCGCTGTGATGGTGTTGTTCCTGTTCGTGGTGATGATGCTCGACATCAACCTGGACCAGATGCGCCAGGGTTTCTGGCGCAACCTGCCGGTGGCCTTGTTCGTGGGCGTGGCGATCGTGCTGGAGCTGGCGATCGTGCTGGCCTACACCTTCTCAGGTGTCGCCGGCGAGGCGGCGCCGGCTCTGCCGGCCGATTACAGCAATACCCGGGTGTTGGGCTCGCTGATCTACACCGACTACGTGTATCCGTTCGAGATTGCATCGGTCCTGCTGCTGGTGGCGATGATCGCCGCCATTGCGCTCACGCTGCGCAAGCGCAAGGACACCCGTACCAATGACCCGTTCGTGGCGATCCAGACCCGGGCCGGTGATCGGGTCCGCATGGCGGTGATGCCAAAAATCGTCCGTCAGCGCGGACCGGTCGCCGATGCTGCAAAGGCCGATCAGGCCGCCCCTGGAGCCAAGCCATGAGTCTTGCGCATTACCTGATCCTGGGCGCTGCGCTGTTTTCGATCAGCGTGGTCGGGATCTTCCTGAACCGGCGCAACGTCATTGTCGTGCTTATGTGCGTCGAGCTCATGTTGCTCGCGGTCAATACCAATTTCATCGCGTTCTCGCATTTTCTGGGTGATGCCGCGGGTCAGATCTTCGTGTTCTTCATCCTGACCGTGGCCGCCGCCGAGTCGGCGATCGGCCTGGCCATCATCGTGATCCTGTTCCGCCAGCTCGAAACCGTCAACGCCGAAGAACTCGACAGCCTCAAGGGCTGACCTCATTGCATCTGCCAGGCCTTGCCTCATGAAACTCGTCTACCTCATTGCTGCATTCGCCCCGCTGGTTGGCGCCATTGCGGCGGGTCTGTTCGGCGACCGGCTCGGCCGCCGGGGTTCGCATCGGGCGGCCATCGGCGGCGTGACGATTGCGCTGCTCGCATCGCTGTGGACGCTGGTCGACGTGGCCCAGGGCAATACCTTCAATGGCGCGCTCTACGACTGGTCGGTCATTGGCGATATCCGGCTGCAGATCGGTTTTCTGATTGATTCCCTGACCGTTACGATGATGTGCGTGGTGACCTTCGTGTCGCTGATGGTGCACATCTACACCATCGGTTACATGGCCGAGGACGATGGCTATCAGCGGTTCTTTGCCTATATCTCGCTGTTCACCTTCTCGATGATGATGCTGGTGATGGCCAACAACTTCCTGCAGCTGTTCTTTGGCTGGGAAGCAGTGGGCCTGGTGTCCTATCTGCTGATCGGCTTCTGGTACACCCGGGACACGGCCATCTACGCCAACATGAAGGCCTTCCTGGTCAACCGCGTGGGCGACTTCGGTTTCCTGCTCGGCATCGGGTTGGTGCTCGCCCATTTCGGCAGCCTCGACTATGCGCAGGTATTTGCCGCCGCCCCCGGTCTGGCGGACAAGACCATCAATCTGATGGGGGCGGCCGAGTGGTCGTTGCTCACGGTCGTCTGCATCTGTCTGTTCATCGGGGCGATGGGCAAGTCGGCGCAGTTTCCACTGCATGTCTGGCTGCCCGATTCGATGGAAGGACCTACACCGATCTCCGCGCTGATCCACGCAGCCACCATGGTCACCGCCGGCATCTTCATGGTCGCGCGCATGTCGCCCTTGTTCGAGATGTCCGATACCGCCCTGGGCTTTGTCATGGTGATCGGTGCGATCACGGCATTGTTCATGGGTTTTCTGGGCATCGTCCAGAACGACATCAAGCGGGTCGTGGCCTACTCGACTCTGTCCCAGCTCGGCTACATGACGGTGGCGCTGGGCGCCTCGGCCTACGGCGTGGCGATCTTCCATCTCATGACGCACGCCTTCTTCAAGGCCTTGCTGTTCCTGGGCGCCGGATCGGTGATCATCGGCATGCACCATGATCAGGACATCCGTCATATGGGCGGATTGCGCCAGTACATGCCGATCACCTGGATCACCTCATTGATCGGCACGCTGGCGCTGGTGGGCACACCCTTGTTCTCGGGCTTTTACTCGAAGGAATCGATCATAGAAGCCGCTCACCTGGCGACCACGCCGGGTGCGCACATCGCCTATCTGGCTGTGCTGGCCGGCGTGTTCGTCACGGCGTTTTATTCGTTCCGCATGTACTTTCTGGTCTTTCATGGCAAGTCGCGCTGGGGGCAGGCGGACCACGGCGCTCATGCCCATGCCCATGCCAATCCCGATGCCGACAGCGGCCACGATCATGATGAAGATCACGGACATGATCATCATCACGGACTCGGCGCGGGCGACACCCCGCATGAGAGTCCGGGCGTGGTCACCTGGCCGCTGATTCTGCTGGCGGTTCCCTCGGTGCTGATCGGCGCCATGACCATCGGGCCGCTGCTGGCCGGCAGCTGGTTCGACGGCGCGATCTTCGTCGATCATGCACGTCATCCGGCCATGACCACGATCGCCGGGGAGTTTCATGGGTTCTTCGCCATGGCCCTGCATGGCTTCCTGACCATTCCGTTCTGGTTGCTGGTGGCTGGTGCGGTATCGGCCTGGTATTGTTATCTGGTCAATCCGGCGCTGCCCGAGCGCTTGCGCCAGCGCTTCTCGGCGATCTACACCCTGCTCGAGAACAAGTACTACCTGGACCGGCTCAATGAGATCGTCTTCGCGGTGGGAGCGGTCCTGCTCGGCAAAGGCCTCTGGAAGGTCGGTGATCAGAAGATCATCGATGGCGTTGCCATCAATGGCAGCGCGCGCGCCGTGGGCTGGTTTTCCGGTGTGATGCAGCTGGTGCAGACCGGGCGCATCAACAACTACGCGATCACGATGATTCTGGGGGTGGCCTTGTTGCTCCTGTTCGTGCTGTGGCCGCTTCTGTCCCGGTGATCCAGCGATGCCTCATCCGTCACGCCAATTGACCCGATCCAACCCGATGATTCAAGCTCAATACCGTGGGGTTGCGCCCTGCCGCTGCGACCCGCTCAACCCACCGTCCGCCAGCCTCTTGCTCAGCGGGTCAGACCGGGTCGTCCCATCATGTTGAGCGCCGCGATCTGGATTCCGATCCTGGCCGGCATCGGCATTCTGATGCTGGGTCGGGCCGACAATGCGGTGCTGATCCGCAAGCTGGCCCTGGGTGCCTCGATTCTGGCCTTCCTGCCCACCGTGGCGGTCGTCCTGGGGTTCAACAGTGGCACGAGCGACATGCAGTTCGTCGAACACGCCCCCTGGGTCGATGCCCTGTCGATCAACTATCACCTGGGCGTGGACGGTCTGTCGATGTGGCTGGTGCCGCTGACCGCCCTGATCACCGTCATCGTGGTGGTTGCTGCCTGGGAAGTCATCGAGGACCGCCCCGCGCAATACATGGCGGCCTTCCTGATCCTGTCGGGACTCATGATCGGCGTGTTCTGTGCGCTGGATGGCATCCTGTTCTATGTGTTTTTCGAAGCGACGCTGATTCCGATGTACATCATCATCGGTGTCTGGGGCGGACCGAACCGGGTCTATGCCGCCTTCAAATTCTTTCTGTACACCTTGCTGGGCTCGCTGCTCACCCTGGTCGCCATCATCTACCTGTATCTTCAATCAGGCAGCTTCGCCATTCTCGACTGGCATCAATTGCCCCTGTCGATGCGCGAACAGACCTTCATCTTCATCGCGTTCATGCTGGCGTTTGCGGTCAAGGTGCCGATGTGGCCGGTTCATACCTGGCTGCCCGATGCCCACGTCGAAGCGCCCACGGGCGGCTCGGTGGTGCTGGCCGCGATCATGCTCAAGCTGGGCGCCTATGGCTTTCTGCGGTTTTCCCTGCCGATCGCCCCGGACGCCAGTGCGCAGTTGTCCGGTTTCGTGATCACCTTGTCACTCATCGCCGTGGTCTATATCGGTTTTGTGGCCCTGGTCCAGTCCGATATGAAAAAGCTGGTCGCGTATTCATCGATCGCACACATGGGATTCGTCACCCTGGGTTTTTTCATGTTCAACACACTGGGCATGCAGGGCGGCATCATTCAGATGATCTCCCACGGCTTCGTGTCCGGCGCGATGTTCCTGTGCATCGGCGTGCTCTATGACCGGGTTCATTCCCGCGAGATTTCGGCCTATGGCGGCGTGGTCAATACCATGCCCCGGTTCGCCGCCTTGTTCATGCTGTTCACCATGGCCAATGCCGGCCTGCCGGCCACCTCCGGCTTCGTGGGCGAATTTCTGGTGATCCTGGGTGCGGTGGAATTCAATTTCTGGGTGGCCTTCCTGGCGGCACTTACCCTGATTCTGGGCGCTGCCTATTCGCTCTGGATGTACAAGCGGGTCATCTTTGGCGCGGTAGCCAATGAGAAGGTCGCCGCGCTGAAGGACATCGGCACCCGGGAGTTCGCGATGCTCTCGATCATGGCGGTCCTGGTGCTGGTCATGGGCATCTGGCCCAAGCCCTTCACGGACGCCACCCATGCCTCGGTCGACAAGCTGCTCAGCCATGTCGCCGTCTCCAAGATCAAATGACGATGAGCATGCTCAAGCTGACGAACCTGTGGGCGGCGCTGCCCGAGATCCTGCTCGCGACCGTGATACTGATTCTCGTGCTGGTCGACGCGCTGCTCGGCCGAAAACGCGAACTGCCATTGGACCGACTGGCCTTGCTGGCGGTGATCGTGCCCGCCGTGGCGACGCTGTTCCAGGCAGGCGGTCCGCCGCAGACCGCATTCAACGGAATGTATCTGTCCGATGGCTTTGCACACCTGCTCAAGTTCTGCAGTTATATCGCGATTGCGGCCACGATCGTCTATTCGCGGGCTTATGGCAAGGATCGTGGTCTGTATCGGGGTGAGTTCTACACCCTGACGCTGTGTGCGCTGCTCGGTCAGATGGTGATGATCTCGGCCGGCAACCTGCTCGTGGTCTACATGGGCCTGGAACTCATGTCGCTGTCGCTCTATGCCCTGGCAGCGCTGCGCCGCGACGAGAGCGGGCAGGCGGCTACCAGCGAGGCGGCCATCAAGTATTTCGTGCTGGGCGCATTGGCCTCGGGCTTCCTGCTCTATGGCATGTCGATGCTCTATGGCGGCACGGGTAGCCTGTCGATCCGCGAGATTTCCGCCGCCTTCCTGAGTGCCGATACCAATCAGACCGTGCTGATGCTCGGTGCGGTGTTCATCGTCGCCGGCATCGCCTTCAAGTTCGGTGCAGTACCGTTCCACATGTGGGTGCCTGATGTGTACCAGGGCACGGCCAGTTCCGTGACCCTGTTGATTGCCGGCGCGCCCAAGCTCGCTGCCTTTGCCATCGCCTTCCGGATGCTGGCCGAAGGCCTGCTGCCGATTGCCGCTCATTGGCAGCCGATGATCATCGTGCTGGCCGTGTTGTCGCTGCTGCTGGGCAATATCGTCGCGATCGCCCAGACCAATTTCAAGCGCATGCTGGCCTATTCCACGATCGCCCAGATCGGCTTCGTCTTGCTCGGCCTGCTGTCTGGCGTGGTCGACAACAGTGCGGACTCGGCCGGACGAGCCTACGGCGCGTCCATGTTCTATGTGATCAGCTATGTGTTGACCACGCTCGGCACACTCGGGGTGGTGTTGTTGCTCGCACGCAAGGGCTTCGAATGCGAACAGATCGACGACCTCAAGGGACTGGCCAAGCGCAGTCCCTTGCTGGCCCTGGTCATGCTGGTGCTGATGTTTTCACTGGCCGGCATCCCGCCCATGGTGGGCTTTTTCGCCAAGCTCGCGGTGCTGCAGGCCGTGCTCAATGCCGGCCATGTCTGGCTGGCGGTGCTGGCGGTCATGGCCTCGCTGGTCGGGGCGTTTTATTACCTTCGCATCGTGAAGGTGATGTATTTCGATGCGCCCGCGGCTGACCTGGACATCCTGCCCGGCATGGATGCCCGGGTATTGCTCGCCGCCAACGGTCTGGCGGTATTGTTGCTGGGCATTCTGCCCGGTCCCCTGATGGCCGCCTGCATCGACGCGGTCCGTCAGGCGCTGGGCACCTGAGCCGGCCGGCAGCGCACCCATGAGCTCTCCCGGCGGGCGTGACCTCACCGAGACCCCGCTCGACGGCGAAATCGTCTACGAGGGGCTGTTCCTGCGTATCCGTCGTGATCGGGCGCGCATGCCCGATGGGCGCACGGCAGGACGGGAGTTCGTGCTGCATCCCGGCGCGGCGGCCATGGTGCCAATCTTTCCCGATGAACGGATCCTGATCGAGCGGCAGTTTCGATATCCGCTCAAACAGGTGTTCGTGGAGATTCCGGCCGGCAAGATCGATCCGGGCGAAACCCCTTTGCAGACCGCCCAGCGAGAACTGGTCGAAGAGACCGGATGGATTGCCCACCAGTGGGCACCACTCACGTCGGTTCATCCGGCGATCGGCTTCGCTGACGAACGTATCGACATTTTTCTGTGCCGGGAACTCGAGCGGGCCGAACAGTCACTCGATGTGGGCGAGTTCCTGGAACTCGACTACGTGACCGTGGGCTGGATGATGGATGAGGCCAGGGCAGGCCGGCTCACTGATGTGAAGACGCATATTGCGGCCCATTGGCTGGACGACTTGTTCAGCGGCCGCCATCCGTGGCCGGTATTCTCACCCGCCTGAGGCACCGCACTGCTGTCGGTATCAAGCCGGTTCGCCCAGCGCGAATCGCAGGCCGTCCTCGCAGGGCGCGTCGACTTTCAGGGTCAGATAAGGATCGGCTCGCCCCTTACCCAGGGTGAGCGAGGCGATCGGCAGGCCCAGTTCATGGGCGCGACGAGCGAAACGGAAGCCGGAGAACACCATCATCGAACTACCCACGATGAGCATCGCATCCGCACGCTCGAGGGCGAGCATCGCCTCCTGGACCCGGTCGCGTGGTACCGCTTCTCCGAAGTAGACCACATCGGGTTTGAGTACCCCAGCGCATCGTTCGCAGTCGGGAATGATGAAATCGCTGAAGTCGGTCTCGTCGATGTCGGCATCGCCGTCGGGTGCCACCAGTGCCCGTCGATCCGCCCAGGCCGGATTCAGGCCGGCCATGCGCTGCTGAAAAAGGCGTCTTTGCGTGCGCTCACCACACTGCAGGCAGATGATGGTGTCCAGCCGACCATGCAGCTCCTGGACCTGCGGCGACCCCGCCTTGCGATGCAGGCCGTCAACATTCTGCGTGAGCAGATAATGCACCGGACCGTCGGTCTGCAGGCGCGCCAGGGCCCGGTGGCTGGTGCCGGGCACTGCTGAATCGACGATCGGCCAGCCGACCAGACTGCGCGCCCAATACCGGCGACGCGCGGCCGAACTTGCCGTAAAGTGCTGGTACGTCATGGGCTGCGCGCGTTTCCACTGGCCACCCTCGTCACGGTAGTCGGGAATGCCGGCCGCCGTGCTGCAACCGGCACCGGTCAACACGAACAACTGCCTGGCCTGATGGATGAACTGCTCGAGTGGTGTCACGCGCCGGGCTGATCCGATCCTGTTCAAGTGAGAATACCCTGAATGAAGATTACCGCGGTCGAGACACTCCGTCTGGGTGAGTTTCCCAACATCATCTGGACCATCGTCGAGGATGAATCCGGGCACCGGGGCCTGGGCGAGACCTTCATGGGTGCTGCCGAGGTGGAAGCCTGGGTGCATTCGAGTGCTGCGCCCCTGTTGCTCGGTCAGGATGCGGTGGCGGTCGATGTGATCCGTACCCGGCTTCGTCCTTATGTGGGCCATCAGGCAGCCGGTGTCGAGATGCGGGGGCGCTCGGCCATCGATATCGCGCTCTGGGACCTATGGGGTCATCGAACGGCTCAACCGGTCTACCGGTTGCTGGGTGGGCGCATGCGCGAGTCGGTCCGCACCTACAACACCTGCGCGGGTTATCAGTACATCCGCGCCGCCCAAGGGCAGGCCTCATCGAACTGGGGGCTGGGCCAGGGGGCAGGGCCGTATGAGGATCTCGAGGCCTTCCTGACTGACGCGGGCAGTCTGGCCGAGAGCCTGCTCGATCAGGGCATCTCGGGCATGAAGATCTGGCCCTTTGACCGTTTCGCCGAACAGTCCAATGGCATGGCGATCACGCCGGCCCAGCTCGTCGAGGGGATGGAGCCCTTCGCCAAGATCCGCAACCGGGTCGGCGGACGCATGCAGATCATGCTCGAGTGCCATTCGCTATGGGCCGCACCAGCCGCCCGCGATATTGCGCAGGCGCTGGCGCCCTTCAACGTCTACTGGATCGAGGATCCGATCCAGATGAACGGGTTCGCGGCGCTGGCCGATCTGCGCGCCAGAATCGGCATCAAGGTCACCGCGAGCGAGACCCTGGCCACCCGCCATCAGTTCGCCGATCTGATCCGGGCCCAGGCGGTCGACATCGTCATGCTCGACCTCTCATGGTGTGGCGGCATCACCGAGGCCAAGGCCATTGCCGCGATTGCCGAGGCCAACCACCTGCCGATCGCGCCGCATGACTGCACCGGCCCGGTCGTGTGGGCGGCATCCTGCCACCTGTCGGTTCATGCACCCAACACACTCATCCAGGAAAGCGTCAGGGCCTTCTACACGGGTTGGTACCGCGAACTCGTCGAGGGCCTGCCGCAGGTGGAAAACGGCGCCATCTCGGTCAGCGACGAGCCCGGCCATGGCATGCAGCTCAAGCCCGGGCTGTTCAAGCGTGCCGATGCGATTCACCGGCGCAGCGATTGAGCTTTTTCCTCAGCAGGACCCGATGACGACGAAGCGCATCGCCATGCCCGGCCGGGCCAGCAGGCGAACCCGCATCAGCACGGCCCGGTCGCCCCGATAACGGATCAGGTCCAGGGATTCGTCGAGGTCGCGGCAGCGCTCGATCGCGTCGGCAAATCGGTCGGCCACCATCTGCCCGTCCAGCCAGGGCACGATCCGCCCGGCCACGGGCTGGCCGATCACCCGCAGTCTTGGCAAGCCCGTGAGCATGATGGCCGCGCGATTGAACACCCGGATCAGCCGGTCGCGGTCAACGCCGATCACGGCGAAGGGCAGGGGTTCCAGGGAGTGTTTGTCTGCGCCGGCCAGCAGGCCCATCAGTCCGGCATGATCGATCGCCGCGGGGGTCGGGGTGTCCGAAGAGCACTTGGGTGTGGCGATCATGGGCTGGGGCTTGCATGTGGGGCCGACCGGCGACCGATGCATCGAGTATCGCCAGCCAGCTCCCCATCAAGTCGAGGTTGCCGGATGAAAGGCGTTTCTCGCAGCCCGGCCGGTCATCGCTGTGGCGAGCCGGCCCACACCCCTATCGGCGGGCAGTCCCAGGGCAATCGCATCTGCGCTTGACGCAGTAGAATGCCGGTTCCGGAGAGCTGGCAGAGCGGTCGAATGCGGCGGTCTTGAAAACCGTTGATGGGTCACACCATCCGGGGGTTCGAATCCCTCGCTCTCCGCCAGAATGCTGCCCGTCGCCGATCAGACAAACCCCAGCATCGGCTGATCAAAATTGCCGATGCGCGGCAGGACCTCGGCAATCTCGGTGGCGCTGAGCCCGAACCAGGCCGCCAGCGTTGCGGCCAGTTGCTCGATCGATGTCGTGGGCACGAGGCGGCCCTGTCCGGCATCATCGGGGCCCCGGTCACCCAGTTGCGGTGGCGTGCCGAAGATCCGCTGGCCCGCCACAGCGCCGCCCATGATCATGTGATGGCTGCCCCAGCCATGGTCGGTACCGGTGCCGTTGTTGGTCAGGGTACGGCCGAACTCGGAGGCGGTGAAGGTGGTGACCTGTCCGGCCACCCCCAGTTCTTCCGTGGCCCGGTAAAACGACGCCATCGCCGAATCGACTGTGCTGAGCAGGGTGGGATGATAGGCACCCAGGTTGGCATGATTGTCGAAGTCGCCCGTTCCGACGAAAAAGACCTGGCGCTTGACGCCGATCTGATCGCGCGAGGCAATCATACGAGCCACCATTCTGAGTTGCGAGGTCAGGCGGTCCTGGGCGGTGAAGGCCGCCTGCATGTCCGGACCTTGCTGCAAGGCACCCGATAACACGGTGTTGGCCGTGATCGAACGCTGAGCGGTGACCGACAACATCTGCTTCATCAGGTGGTCACTGGGCGAGGTGACCAGTTGCTGAATTGCGGCGGACAAGGGGCCCGAGCCATATACCGGGCCCTGGCTTGCCTTGAGCGCCACCGAGCCGCTTGGCGTCATCTGATAGGAGGCCACCTGATCACCGCTCACCATGACCGCATTGCCGCCGACCGAGATGTTGGTGAAGATTTCCTGGGAGTTGGACGACAGCAGTCGTTCACCGATGCGTCCGCCCCAGCCCGATGTGGATCCTTCGGGCGCCAGCGACTGCCAGACCGACTGTTGATCATTGTGCGAGAACAGTTTCGGCGGCAGCGGTACGGTGCGCGCGATGGCCTGGGCGGCGGTGGTGGGCTGGATCAGCGCGCCGACGTTGAGCAGCACCGCCAGGCGTTGCTGGTCGAACAGGCTCTTCATGCCGGTCAGTTGCGGGGCGAAGGCGAACTGACGACCATCAGGCAGGCCGTTCAAGCTGTTGAGCACGGTGTTGGCGAGTGCGCCTCGTCCCGTGGCCAGGCCGCCGCGGAACCGGGCGTAGGTCCCGTACTCGTTCACGTCGTAGGGAACCACGGTGTTGTAGTTGTCATTGCCGCCATACATGAAGACGCAGACCAGGGCCTTGTAGTCGGTGGCGGTGGCGGCTGCGGCCGCACTGATGGCCGACAGATTCATCGCCAGAGGAGCGGCGACACCCGTCGCCATGAGGGCCGAGCTGCGCTTGAGAAAGGCGCGACGACCGGCGTGAGAAATCGAGTTGAAACTCATGAGCATTTCCTTGTTCCCGATCGCCCTGCGCGCAGGGCGATCGGCCGATTATTTTTGGACGAGGTAGTCGGGTGAGATCATGGTCAGCAATACGGCCGCAAAAACTCTGGCCTGTCGCTGTGCGTCGGTATCCCCCGGCATCGTGACGATCGTATTGGTGATCAGTTCGATTGTTGGTGCGGTGAGCTGGTCGGCGGTGAGCATGCGATTGAGTCGGGCAACCAGGGCACCGGGATTACCGGCGAGTTGCATCTCGCGGTAATAATCCGGCCGCAGGCCGAATGCGCCTTTTTCGGCGACGCCGGTCATGAAGTTCACATAGCCGGCGATACTCGCTTCGCTGGTGATCTGCATTTCCGGGGCGACCTTGCCGCGCGCGCCCAGCGCTGAATTGCCGGGTGTATAACCGGGCCGGAAAAAATTGAACACCGAGGGCGCACGCATCGGGCTCTGGCCCAGATAGTCGGCCGGGTCACTCAGATCGGGAATGTTGTAAGCGCCACTCGGATCGGTTGCGTTGAATGTGCGTGCCCATTGCGCGAATCGCATCATCGGTTCACGGATCTTGCCGTAATCGTCGAGCGTCAACGTGGCATCGTCAGTGGCTTCGGCATCGATCAGAATGGCACGCACGACCGCGAACAAGTCGCCGCGTACCCCCTGGCCGTTATCCGCCCAGGTGGCGGCGACGCGCTGAACATAAGCGGCGCTCGGATTGCTCGTGACCAGACGCTGGATCAGTTGACGACCGATGAAGGGGCCGACATTCGGATGATTGGCGATGTGATCCAGCGTGATGCGCAGCGTGGTCGGTCCGTCGGTACCCGCGGGAATGGTGATGCCGAGGAATTGTTTTTCACCCTGTTCATGATCGGGTGCATGGTGCTTGAGTGGCAATTGCCATTTGTCGAATGAGCTGGCTTCGCCCGTGCGCTGCCAGCCGGTGAGGGCGCGTGCAATGCCGGTGACATCGTCCAGGGTATAGGTCTCGATCGGTGCGCCATTCGCATCGCGTCGCAGGCTGCCGTCCGGGTTGAGTTCATAGAGTCCGATCGAGAACAACTGCATGATTTCCCGGGCGTAGTTCTCGTCGGGTTCGCGGCCACTCGAGTCAGCCTTCTTGCTGTTGGACAGGCTCAGGAAAAAACCCATCGGCAGGCACAGTGTCACGTATTCGAGCAGCTCCCGATAATTGCCCAGAGCGCGTTTCTCGATGCCGTCGACAAAACTCGCCACGCCGTAGGCCGGCCACTCGCCGGCATTGGCCAGACTGGTCGGCGTGATCACGAAGATCTCGGACAGTGCCAGCGTGACCCGTTGGCGAAACGTGTCGGGCGATGTGATGAGCTTGTGCCAGAGGGCACCGTCGATGCCCTCAAGTGCATGGCGGAATCGCCAGTCGCCAAACCCGTGCGAATTCATGAAATCCCAGCGCGTGCCATTCCCAGACTTTTGGCGCTGTTCCTCCAGCCAGCCGTCCAGGCCCATGCCCATGACACGGCTCAGGTCCTCTTCAGTGACGCCCATGGACGCATGCTGCAGGAATCGCGAGGCCCGGCGAGGGTCTGATTCCGGGGCCTTGGCCCGCGCTTCGCTTTCAGCGGCCGACGAGGTTGATACCGCCGAATCGGACGGTGCTGAATTACCGTTGGATTGGGAATCGGAGGGGAGGGAAGCAGCCGTGTCGGCCTGAACGTCGCCAAGGAAGGGGTCGTCGCCACCGCTACCACAGGCTGCGAGGGACAACGCCGAAAAGGCCGAAACTACAGAGAGAGGGTTAACAGGCAAAGTGCGGGGCGAGTCCTCGCAGGTCTCCAGGTCTACCATCGATACCTCGTAAATTTTCGTTACTTGTTCAGCCGCCGTTGTTATCGTGTGACCCTATTGGGGGCTGGCGGAGGGTGTTTTGTTATCTCGTCGCAAAACCCGGCGAGGCTGCCGGATTGCGGGGTCAAAACCAATTCCCTGGTCAGGGTTGTTGAGTTGGCACATTGTCACCGCTGGCGCGGGGAATCCCGGCCGCCAGGCCGTGCCGTTCGGCAAGCAGGTGTAAGTGTGAGTAATGAACTTACCGCTCGGAAGGCGGAGTCAGAAGCGCTCGTCAGGGCCCAGGTAGCGCCATTGACCGACCGGCAGGTTGCCTAATGGAATCCGGCCGATCCGGACCCGGCGCAGGCCCAGTACCACGAGGCCGACTGCCTCGCACATGCGCCGGATCTGCCGCTTGCGGCCCTCCCTGAGCACGAAGCGAAGCTGGTCTTCATTCTGCCAGGAGACCTTGGCCGGCTTGAGCGCCTGCCCGTCCAGCATCATGCCGTGAGCCAGCCTGGCCAGGCCGGCGTCATCAAGGCTGCCGCGCACCCGTACGAGATACTCCTTCTCGATCGCGGTGTCGTTGCCGATCAGATGCCGGGCGATGCGTCCGTCCTGCGTCATGACGAGCAGGCCGGTGGAGTCGATGTCGAGTCGACCCGCCGTCGCCAGGCCGCGCCGATGCCAGGGCACGAATTGCAGCGGCGAGGGGTCCTGTGCCCAGCGCGTATCGGCAGAAATCAGCTTGATAGCCGCCTCATGACCATCTTCGGGCTGCCCGGAGACGATGCCGATCGGCTTGTTCAGCAGCACGGTCACTTGCTGGGACTGGGCGTGCTGCGCGGCCGGGTCGATCTCGATCCGGGCGCTGCGGGACACCCGGCTACCCAGCACATTCACCACCTGGCCGTCGACCCGGACCCAGCCATTGACGATCCATTCTTCGGCCTCTCGGCGCGAGCAATGGCCCAACTCACTGAGCCGTTTGGATAGCCTGGGAGTGTCCTGACCGGCTTCGGTGAGCGGGCCGCGCGAATCTTGGTTGGTGTCTGTCATGCCGCATCTTAGCCGGCCGCGGCGATATTTCTGTCACACTCGCGCCAAACGCGAGCAGCCATCTGGAGAGGCCATTGAGTGCATTGCAACCCGACACCCGAAGCATGGCCTTGTTCTGCGACTTCGAGAATGTCGCCCTGGGTGTCGAGGAGGCTCACTATGATCGATTCGATATCTCGATCGTGCTCGAACGTCTGCTGCTTAAGGGCAGTATTGTCGTCAAGAAGGCCTATTGCGACTGGGATCGCTACAAGGCGTTCAAGGCCGCCATGCATCAGGCCTCGTTCGAACTGATCGAGGTGCCGCATGTCCGCCAGTCAGGCAAGAATTCGGCAGACATCCGGATGGTCGTCGATGCGCTCGATCTGTGCTACACGAAGTCTCATGTCGATACCTTCGTGATCATCAGCGGCGATTCGGATTTTTCGCCGCTGGTGAGCAAGCTGCGCGAGAATGACAAGACCGTCATCGGCGTCGGTGTGAAAAAGTCCACCTCCGATCTGTTGATGGCCAATTGTGATGAATTCATCTTTTATGACGACCTCGTTCGTGAATTGACACCGGGTTCGACCGGCCGTCGCCGGTCCCAATCCAGCAAGTCGGCGGGCGGGCGCAAATCGTCCAAGACGGCAGGATCCAAAAAATCCAAGACGTCGAAGTCGTCGACCGATGCCGTGATCGTCGAGCCGTTGGCTGAGCCGGTTGGTGAGCCGGCGCCTAGCGCGACTCGCGGTCGCAAACCGGTCAACGCGGCAGCGGTTGTGGACGCAAGGCCGGTTGATTCAGACCCCGATTCGGCATCGACCCGGCTGAGCAAGGCCCTGGACGAGATCGTCGATACCTATGAAGCCTTGCAGGCCGAGCGAGGCGAGGACGAGCGGATCTGGGGTTCGATGGTCAAGCAGACGCTCAAGCGACGCAAGCCCGGCTTCAATGAAACCTATTACGGCTTTCGCTCCTTCAACGGCCTGCTCGAGGAAGCCCAGTCGCGTGGCCTGCTGACGCTCGAGCAGGATGACCGCTCGGGCGGTTACGTGGTTCGCCCGATCGAATAAACCGATGCGCCAATGACAGGTCGTTATGATGCCGTGGTCATTGGCGCGGGCGGGGCCGGGCTCATGTGCGCGGCGACCGCCGGTCGACTCGGCGCCCGGGTAATGGTCATCGACCACAACGATCAGCCGGGGCGCAAGATCCTGATCTCGGGCGGTGGTCGATGCAACTTCACCAATCGCGAAACGCCGCCCGAACGATTCCTGTCGGCCAACCCGCATTTCGCGAAATCGGCGTTGGGCCGGTATCCGCCAGCTCGCTTCATTGAGCTGCTGGCACGCCACCGCATCACCTGGCATGAAAAGACGCTGGGTCAGTTGTTCTGCGATGGTTCGGCCCGACAGATCGTGGACATGCTGATGAGCGAATGCGCCGGCTCAGCAGTGTCGTTTGCCTTCGGCTCGCCGGTCGGGCCGGTCGATCATGACGGCTCGTCATTCAGGATCCATACGGCCGGCCGGGAGATCCATTCGCGGGCCCTGGTGATCGCCACCGGCGGTCCGTCCATTCCCAAGCTGGGTGCCAGTGGCTATGCCTATGAACTGGCCCGCCAATTCGGCTTGAAGGTGGTCGAGCCGCGACCGGCGCTGGTGCCATTGCTGCTCGACGAAAATGAACGGTTGTTTCGCGCGCTCTCGGGTGTGGCCACGACGGTGATTGCCCGCTGCGCGAAGGCTGTTTTTCGGGAGGCGGCCTTGTTCACCCATCGTGGCCTGTCGGGTCCGGCCATCTTGCAGGTGTCTTCGTACTGGCGACCCGGAGAGCCCGTCCGGCTCAATTTTCTACCCGATGCCGCGCCTGGCTGGTTGCTCAAGGCCAAGCGTGAGCGGCCGCGTGCGTCGCTGGCCACGATCCTGTCAGGGCCTATCCCGTCGCGTCTGGCCCAGGCCCTCTGCGAACGACTGGCGGCCGGCTGGCCAACCGACCGTCCGCTGTCGGCCATGACTGATCGTGACCTGACCGACGTGGCATTACGGCTGGCCGACTGGACCGTGCAGCCGAGCGGCACCGAGGGCTTTGCCAAGGCCGAGGTAACGGTGGGCGGCATCGCGACCGACCGGCTATCTTCCACGACATTGCAGGCGCGTGATCTGCCCGGCCTGTACGCGATTGGTGAAGCGGTCGATGTGACCGGCTGGCTCGGTGGCTACAACTTCCAATGGGCCTGGGCCAGCGGCTGGGCCGCCGGCCAGGCGATCGGTGAGCAGCCACCTTAGCGACAGCCCGATCAGAACTGCACGCCGCGGGTCAGCGCACCATCGACGACCAGATTGGTACCCGAGATGAAACTGGCGGCGGGGCTGGCCAGAAACACGGCCGCATTGGCCATCTCTTGCGGCGTGCCCATGCGGCCGGTCGGATTCAGCGCGAGCGCCGACTGGTACAACGCCGGATTGCCTTGCTCGATCTGTGCCCAGACGCCGCCAGGGAAGTAGGTGTTGCCGGGCGACACCGTGTTGGCCCGGATGTGTCTGGCCGCAAGCTGATAGGCCAGACCCTGTATGTAATGCACGAGAGCGGCCTTGAAGGTGCCATAGGGCCCGGCCGCAAAGTCGATTTCCCGTCCGGACACACTGGAGATCGCAACGATCGATGCTTTGCCGCTCTTTTCCAGCCAGGGCATGGCGGCGTTGACCATGCGCACCGTGCCCATCATGTCGATCTGGAATTCCTTTTCCCAGCTTTGTTCGTCCTGGCCGATGGCCAGCGCGCTCACATTGGCGACCACGATATCGATGCCACCCAGCGCGTCGGCCGACGCCTGGATCCAGTCCTTGATAGCCGCGGCATCACCCACATCGACGGCCCGGCCGAATGCCCGCCCACCCCGGCTGCCCAGTGAGCGGACGGCCTCATCCACATCGGCCGGTGTGCGCGCGCAGATCGATACGTTGACGCCTTCGGCGGCGAGCGTTTCGGCAATCGCCCGCCCAATGCCCTTGGTGGCGCCGCTGACCACCGCATTCATGCCCTGCAACTGCAAATCCATTGTGAAGTCCTCGTGTCAGTGTTCGTTCAAGGGGCCAGATATCGTTTGTCGACGGCGGCACCCACGGTGTATTTGGGATCGACCACATTGCCCAGGCGCACCCGTGCGCACTGGCTGAGCATCATGTAGGCGTCCCAGCGGTCGTAGCCGTATTCTTTCTCCATCCACATGACCAGTTCGGCAAAGGCGATGCGAGTTGCATCCTCGAGGGGACGGGTGCTGCCGATCGCCATGATGACCCGCTCGTTTTCCAGGCGTGGCCAGTCGATCGTCCAGCCCTTGATCAGGTCGACCCGGATGGTTGTCACACTGGCGTATTCGACGGCGGTTCCGCAGATCTCGCCATCGCCCTGGCAGGCGTGGGCGTCTCCGATGAATAGCCTGGCACCTGCCGTGCGGACCGGCAGATAGGTGATGCTGCCCGGCCCCATATCGGGCAGATCCATGTTGCCACCGTGGTTGTCGGGCACGAGGGAACTGATCGAATCGATCTCCGGCGAGGTGGACAGTGTGCCGATGTGCGGACGATAGGGCAGGGTGACCCGCTTGCTCCAGTAGACGCCCTGCTCATCGAGATCGATCTTTCGCACCACTTCGGGCAGGGGTTGATTGAGGGTGGCGGTCAACGCCGTATTGGACAGGCCACCGAAAAACGGAATCAGTGCACAGGTACCGCGAGGATTGGGACCGCGCGGTTTCATTGACTCGATGTGCACGGCAATCGCGTCACCCGGTTCGGCGCCCTCGATCATGATCGGACCATTCTGCGGATTGACGAAGGGCATGCGCAACACGGCCGAGGGGAGGTCCTGCTCGGTCTTGACCGCGCCGCCAAAGGCATCTCGCGTCTCCACGACGATCCGGTCACCCGGCTTCACCGACAGGACCGGATTTGAATACGGGCCCATCGTGAAGTGGTAGTCCCCCTGTTTCGCTTCGGTCAGGTCATGGGTCGAACCCATCTTTCCGGCGGCCATGCCCCGGGTGTTCATGATCGAGGTGTTGAGCCACTGCGTCATGCTGTCTCCTGTTGGATTTGTCATTTGCCCGGATTGTGGTGCCTGACTGCGTCGATTGCAACGATGGCCGCACGAGATGATCTAGCATGCCTGCAATGGCTTGGAAGGCGATGAATGATCACATCCTGGTGCACAGCCCGGGTTGACCCGGGTGGACCTTTCTCGATTCGACCGGGGCGGCGTCTGCCTGTCGCCTTGACCTGGATCCTGCTGTCGGCCTGGGTGTATTCATGGCCGAAGGCAGCGGCGTCTCAATCTGGTGAATGGTCACGCGCGCTGGTCGATGAACCGAACGGCATCGTGGTGGACACGCGAGTCCGTGCCGACGGCTATACCGAATTTCGCGGCATGATGACGGTGCAGAGCCGGCTCACCGGGGTGGTCGCGCTGTTGCGCGATGTCCCGCACATGTCGCAATGGGTCTATCGAACCCGTGCTGCCCGGATCCTGGATGTGGTGAATGAGCGCGAACTCGTCATCCATTCGGTGGCCAGGGCCATCTGGCCGCTGCATGACCGCGATCTGGTGGTGCGAACCCGCCTGGCGCAGGATCCGGAAACATTGGTCGTGCGCATCGATGGGCAGGCATTGCCAGACCATCCCGAGCCGACGCACGGACGGGTCCGAGTGCCGTTGCTGCAGTCGACCTGGATTCTCACACCGCTGGATGCGGGTCAGGTGAAGATCGAATTCCAGGGGTTTGGCGATGGCGGCGGCAATCTCTCGTCACCCATCCTGAACTGGTTCACTCAGCGCGTGATCATCGAGGCGCCGCATCAGACGCTGATCGGCCTCAGATCAACCATCATTCGTGAGCCGTATCAATCGGCCCGGTTGGCGTTCATTCGCGAGCCCGGTGCATCGAACCATCCGGGAGGCCTGCAGACCGGGCGCAAGCCCACCGGCTGAATCCGTCTCGATCAGGGAATGTCGAAACGTTCTTCAATCAGTCTGGCATCGTCGAAATGTCGCCGCCCGACGAATGCGGTCGCCTGATGCCCCCATTGCCGCATGGCACCGGCGCTGCGAATGCCCATCGGCCAGAGAATGAAGCGCTCAAGTCGTTCGCTTCCGGCCACCAGTCCGTCGGCGCGATACAGGCTTCGTGAGCGCGGTGCCCTCGTCGGTGTTGAGGCATCGCCCAGTGGCAGACTTCGCAGGCGATCGGCTGACACCAGCGTCGCCTGGCGGCGCGCCGATGTCGAGGTGGCCTCGAAACTCAGCCCGCTCACCTGATGGCTCGCGCTGTCGATGCTCACGACCAGGCGTTGGTCGGTACCTGGCATGGGCAGACTCGTGGGCATGAAGCGCCACTCTTCCCAGGATTGAACGTCGTCGGGTACCGGACGTGGCCGGGCGACGCCGGTCGCCACGAACAGGTGATAACAACCACAGGGATGAATGCTGTCGATCACGGCGGGCCGGCCCTGTCTGTCGAGGGTGAGCCGCACGGTCACGCCGTCCAGTTGCCCTGCGTAGATATCCAGCGGCCCGCGCGCCGGGCGCTCATTGAACCAGACCGTGTAGACCAATTGGATCAGGGACCGGTCGCCATGGCGGGTGTGGGCGACCCGCGCATAGATCGCGGGCGCGTTGGGATCCAGCATGGGGCGTGCGTCGGTATCGAGCCCGATTCGGCCGATCTCATCAAAGGGGCCACCCTGCGCGACGATGAAGTCGGGGGCGTGTTCAGCCAGCAGCCAGGCCTGGGCATCATCGGTGAGCACCGTGATGCCCAGTGAGTCCACGCGACGGGTGCTCATCAACCTGGCGAGCAAGGCGTCGCCGCGCCGCGAATGGTCAATGCCGTAGCGAATCGTCGGTGTCTGCGGGTCGAACGCTGGCGGTCTGGCCAACCGCCGGCTCGCGCTGTCTTCCCACCGGGCAACGCCGGCCGCAACGCCCATGCGCGTCAGGGGGTATAGGCCCAGGGCGCGCGCCGCGCTCGAGTAACTGTCCGGCACCGCGGCAGCCGCGCGAATCGCCGCAAGGCGCTCCGGGGAATCACGGTCGTGGTGGATCAAGCGGCGGCCACAGTCATCGAGCCGAGCCAGCATCTGGCGTTGATCCGGATGGCCGTTGAGCGCCTCGATGGTTCTTGCTTCGATGTCGCGCTCGCGCAGTCGCGAAAGCCAGGTGTCGACACTGTTGGGTGTGGCCAGTTCATCGGCGTATGACGCCAGGTGACGATTGCTCCTGAGCCACGGAAAGCCGAAGACCGGTGAGTCCTGCGCGTCGCGTACACCCATCGAAGCGGTGCTGCGATCGGCGGCATTGAAGGCGGCCGCACAGTCGGCCAGTTCGGGCGGGAGCGCAGCGATGGCCGGGGTGCCCGACCCGGCAGGCCAGACGCTCGCGCAACCGGCGGCAAACAAGGCCATGATGACGGTGCAGGCGAGTTGCACGGATCTGTGTGGGCAATGGCGCATGAGCATCGATGAAGGTGGGATGGAGGCTGGGTACCGTGTTGTCTGCTGCAAGTCTGCACCATTTGCCGCTGCACTGCGGGGCACTGTCCGCCCGGAAAGACGCTGCGTCAGGCCTGGCCCCGCGTGCGCGTTACCATAGCCCGGCAGGTCTATCCGGATGATCGTCCGGCCTCGGGAATCAGCGAAAGGAATTTGTTCATGGCGATCGGTTCGACCATTCATACCTGGTTCGAGGGCCAATGGCGGCAAGGCAATACGCCGATTCTGGGCGCGGCCGATCATGCCACCTGGCTCGGCACGCTGGTATTCGACGGAGCCCGCCGCTTCGAAGGCCGGACACCGGATCTGGATCGGCATTTCGAGCGGGTCAATCGGTCAGCCGTGGCGCTGGGCCTCACGCCGACTGTGACTGTCGACGACATGCTGGCGATCTGCGCCGAAGGATTGAGCCGATTCGCGCCCGATGAGGCCGTGTATATCCGGCCCATGTACTGGTCAGTCGACAGCGGACCGAACGCAGTGCTCGCCGATCCGGATTCCACCGCGTTTGCCCTGTGTCTGGAGGCAACGCCCATGCCGCCGGCCAACGCGCCGCAGCGACTGGCCACCACGCGGTTCACCCGGCCGACGCTGGCCTGCGCAACCGTCGATGCCAAGGCGGCATGTCTGTATCCGAACAATGCACGCATGTTGCGTGAGGTCATCGCCAAGGGCTTCACCAACGCATTGGCCGGCGACAGTCTGGGCAATGTCGCCGAGACGGCAACCGCCAACGTATTCATGGTGCGCGACGGCGAATGCCTCACGCCGGTACCCAACGGCACGTTTCTGAATGGCATTACGCGTCAGCGAATCATCGGACTGCTGCGTGCCGACGGGCATCGCGTGCTGGAGACCACACTGAGCTTCGACGACTTCCGCCAGGCTGATGAAATCTTCATGACGGGCAACATGAGCAAGGTGAGTCCGGTGGTCGCGCTGGACGATCGCGCGTACGAGATCGGGCCCATGGCTCGTCGCGCCCGTGAACTGTACTGGGACTGGTCGCATGGCCGCTGACATCGGCGCGACCGCGCCTCGCCCGCGCAAGGCCGGAAAAAAGCGCTCGGGTGCGGCCAACGCCCCGGCGCGGGCACAGGCAGCGGGCCAGTCATCGGCCGGATCATCCGTACCACCACCGATGAGTGATGTGACGATCCGCGCACTGCGCGCCCGCCCGGTCAATGTGCCGCTGTCACTGCCGCTGCAGACCAGTGTCGGCGCCCTGGATCGGGCCGCCCTGGTGTTGCTGGATCTGGAAACATCCGTTGGCGTCGTGGGGCGCGCCTATCTGTTCGCCATCGGTGAGCAGAATCTCAAACCGCTCATCGCTCTGCTCGATGCAATGGGCCCGATGATCGTCGGGCAGCCGCTCGCACCGTTTGACCTGGAGCGGCTGCTGCGAGCGCGTTATGCGCTGCTCGGGGTGCACAACCTCGTGATCATCGCCATGTCCGGCATCGACATGGTGGTCTGGGACGCCCATGCCCAGTTGCTCGGTCAGCCGCTGGTTCGGGTTCTGGGTGGTCAGGTCAGGCCGGTGCGAGCCTATAACTCCAAGGGCCTGGGAATCATGTCCAAGCGAGCGCTGGCCACCCAGGCATGCCAATTGTTGGACGAAGGTTTCGACGCGCTCAAGATGCGCCTGGGTCGAAGCAAGGCGTCCGCCGATCTGGCGGCGGTGCGCGCCGTGCGCAAGGCGATCGGTCCCGATGTCACCCTGATGGTCGACTTCAATCAGGCCCTGAGCCTGAACGAGGCGCGACTGCGTTGCCGGCTGCTCGACGAGGAGGGTGGACTGGCCTGGATCGAGGAACCCATTCGTGCCGACAATTTTCAGGGTTATGCCGAACTGGTTGCCGTGGGCGAGACACCGATCAGCATCGGTGAGAATTTCATGGGGCCCGAGCAGATGGCCCAGGCCTTGCACGCGCGGGCGGCTGATTATGTGATGCCCGATGTGCAGCGAATCATGGGGGTGAGCGGCTGGATGAGAGCCGCTGCCTTGGCCCAGGCACATGATCTGGACATGTCATCGCACCTGTTTCCGGAGATCAGCGCCCACTTGCTGGCGGTGACACCGACTGCGCACTGGCTCGAATATGTCGACTGGGCCAATCCGATCTTGGCCGAACCGCTCACCATTCAAAAGGGTCACGTGGTTATCCCGGATCGTCCGGGCACCGGGGTGAGTTGGAACGAGGCGGCGGTCGCCCGATATCGGGCCTGACAGAATCGGCCGGCGGGCCGCCGTCGCGTCTGTCGGGATGGCGTGGCGCGTCCCGGCTTCAGAGTCCGCTGAGCAGGCGACGCGCATCATCGGGCGTGCAATTCACGTCCTGAACGATGACGGACATCTTGTCCTTGCGCGTCACATTAAAAAACAGTTCCCCGGTGAGCGATTCAAAATCCCCCCGGATCAGATCGCCCTTGGCGACCGGATTGTTGTCGAGCAATTCGAAGACGGTCACGCCATTGGGCGCCCTGACCGCAACAAAGTTGTTGCGCGGGTTGATGGCCAGAACCTTGCCGACGTTTTCCATTGAGTAAGTCCATTGCGTGGGATCTGAGCGACTGTCGGCCTAAGCTGACCCCTGTGCAAGCGGGTCGCCGATCAACGGTCGCGTTCCTCTTACCGGCGCGAGCCGGTCTGCAATGGATGGGTTGGAGGGCGTCCGGAACAGGCCGGACGCCTGTCGGTTCAGCGTTTGCCGGCGTGCGACGAGGATCTGGACGCGGGTGCCTGTCCGGTTCGACGTGGTTCGTGACGCGCCGGTTGGGCGCGTCCCGGATGAGTGGCGCCAGGTTTGCCCGTGCCTGATTTGCCGCCGGATGTTTTCCCTGCTGCCGGCTTGCCTGTCGCCGGTTTTCCGCGACCTGGGTTGGCGGGCCGCGCCGAGCTGCCTGGTCCGCGAGGCTGGCGTGGCGGCAGCTTGAACGGCGCTACGCGGCCGGTGGGTTCGGGGACGGTGAATCCCGCCTGTTCGACCCGCAGAATCTGCCGATTGATGAATTTCTCGATGTCCCGCAGCAGGGAGATCTCGCCAATGTCGACCAGCGAGATCGCGTGACCCGAAGACCCGGCCCGACCGGTGCGCCCGATGCGATGCACATAGTCTTCCGACACATTGGGCAGCTCAAAATTGACCACATGCGGCAGCTGATCGATATCCAGTCCGCGGGCGGCGATATCAGTGGCCACCAGCACGGGCAGACGACGTGATTTGAACTCGTCCAGGGCGCGCGTGCGTGCCCCCTGGCTCTTGTTGCCGTGAATCGCCATGGCTGCGATACCGTCCTTGCCCAGTTGCTCGGCCAGACGGTTGGCGCCGTGTTTGGTGCGGGTGAACACGAGAACCTGGGTCCAGCGGTTGCTGCCGATCAGATAGGACAGCAACTCACGCTTGTTTGCCTGAGGCACGACATAGGCGTGTTGCTCGACGAGTTCGGCCGAGGTGTTGCGCCTGGCCACCGAGACTTCGCGCGGATTGTTCAGCAGCCCGGCCGCCAATGTGCGGATCTCATCGGAAAATGTCGCGGAAAACAGCAGGTTCTGGCGCTTGGCCGGCAACAGGCGTAGCACCCGCTTGATATCGTGAATGAAGCCCATGTCGAGCATGCGGTCGGCCTCGTCGAGAACGAGGATTTCAACCTTGGACAGGTCGATGGTCTTTTGCATCACATGATCGAGCAGGCGACCCGGCGTGGCGACCAGGATCTCGACGCCGGCACGCATGGCCTTGATCTGCGGATTGATATTGACCCCGCCAAAAATCACCGTGCTGCGCACCCGGGTGTGTGCACCGTAGGTTCTGACCGATTCATTGACCTGGGCCGCGAGTTCGCGGGTGGGGGTCAGGATCAGACAGCGCGGGCAGCCCGGATTGGCGCGACGGGCACCGTCCTCGAGCAGACGATGAAGAATCGGCAGGGTGAAACCGGCGGTCTTGCCGGTACCGGTCTGGGCGGCCGCCAGCAGGTCGTGGCCGGCCAGTACGAGGGGAATGGCCTGGGTCTGGATCGGCGTGGGGATGGCGTAACCCGCCCCTTCGACGGCTTGCAGCAAGGGAGCTGCCAGACCTAGATTGGCAAAAAGGTTTTGATCAGTGCTCAAGAATGACTCCGGCCGGACCTGCCGGAAAGATTGCCGGACGGGTGCGGAACTGAAATGGATGAGGAGGCAAGAAAATGGGCGCTGGATCGTGGCCATCGCGCCAAGGCTGTTGCATGGCAACGGATTGCCCGGCGCCCAGCAGCAGGGCTTTACCTGCCGCAAGGCCTTACCTTGTCGCGATCGGACCGGTTCTACGCCAATCGACTTCGCTGGATGACTGTCAGGTTGCCCGGGCAGTCAGCCTTCGATTGTAGCCGGTTGGCCGCCATTGCGCCCATGCGTCTGAATCTGCCCACAAGCCGGGGCCTGCCGGCCGCCGTTCATCCGCCGCAGCGCAGGTCCTGAGCCAGGTATTGCTGTCGATAGGTTTCGAAATCGACCGTATCGGCGGCTTCAATCGCCCGCTGGTCGGCGAGCGATTGCTCGACAATCCGCCGATGGTGATCTCGTTCCTCCGGCGTGACGCCGAGTGTCAGCAAGGCTTCCCGATGCAGAGTCGAGCGGTTCAGCACGAAGGTCGGATAGCTGTCCTGCCAGTTCCGGTGCATCTCGTCCAGAACCCGGGCCGACGGCGTGAGTGATGAATCGTCGATGCTGCGCCTGGCGGCGGCCAGTGCTGCCGTAAAGTCAGTCGACTCTCTTGCGGCGTCAAGCGCGCGCGCAATCGGCTCACACTGAGTGATCAGTTCATGTGCCCAGTCGGTCATGGAAACCGATCGGTTCGCACCGGATTGCAGGCTCAGACCCGGTTCACGGCCTCGCTCGGCCACGGCGAGTTGATTGGCTGCGTTGCGCCGGATTTCCGTGGGCGAATCGTCGGGACTGTTCGCGAGCAGGCAATGCAGCAGGAACACATCGACGAAATGACTGGTGCCGGCCGACACGCCGATCGGCGAGTAGGGGTCCAGATCCAGGCAGCGCACCTCGACATATTCGACACCGCGTTCGGCCAGCGCATGAAGAGGCCGCTCGCCCGAATGGATTCTTCGCTTCGGGCGGATGGTGCCGTAGAACTCGTTCTCGATCTGCAGCAAGGTGTCGCTCAATTGGCGGTACTGATCACCATCGCGGATTCCGATCCGGGCATAGGCCGGCCATGATTCGGTCAGGGCATGACGCAGCGATGTCGCATAACCGGCCAGATTGTTGTAGCTCACGGCCAGCGAACTTTGCGCATCACTCTGATAGCCGAGCGGCCCCATGCGCAGCGAGGTGCCCCAGGGCAGCACCATGGATCCCTTGCCCACGCGCACCAGGCGGTGCTCACGACCGGCCACGAAGGTGCCGCAGACCGCCGGTGACGCACCGAACAGATACAGCAGCAACCATGAATGGCGCCGGAAATTGCGGATCAGCGAAAAGTAGGATTGATCCCGAAATTCGCGTAGCGGCGCGCTGGCGCCAGCCTGAGCACGCAATTCGTCCCAGGCTGTGTCGGGCAGCGAGAAGTTGTAATGCACGCCCGAGATCGTCTGCATCCGACGACCATAACGATGGGACAGCCCATGACGGTAGACCGTCTTGAGACGGCCGATGTTCGAACGGCCGTAGCGACCGATCGGAATGGCGTCATCATCGGGCAACCAGCAGGGCATGCTCGAGGCCCAGAGGCGCTCGTCGCCGATCTCGGTGTGCACGAAACGATGGACCTCCTCCAGTTCGTGAAGGCAGTCATCGATACCGGTGTGCACGCCCGTGACGAGTTCGACCTGGGATTCGCTGAAATCAGTGGTGATCTGCGGATGGGTGAGCGCCGAGCCCAGGCTGGCCGGATGGTCCCGTAACGACAGCTTGCCATCGGGTCTGACCCGAAGACTCTCCTTCTCGATGCCGCGCAGCAGATTTTTCAGGGAATCGACCGACAGCGCGTCGAGCCTGGAAAGCAGTTGAGTCAAGGTCTGGAACTCCATATGAGCCGGCGATGATATCTTGACTGTGCGGCTTACGCCGTGCGGGCCTTACAGTTGGCACAATGGCCGCGCAGCTCCACGATCAGGCCGGCCGGGTCAAGCGCGCATTCCTGGGACAGACCGGCCAATCGCTGGCCAAGCCGCCGGGCATTGATCTCGGTGACCGAGTGGCAGTCGTAACACACGGCCAGCACCACCGACGCATCCGGTGTCTCGTGGGCATGCGGTTGATCGCAGGCGACATACGCGTTCAGGCTCTCGACCCGGTGTACCAGACCCTGTTCCTGGAGTTGCGCCAACGCCCGGTAGACCTGGGGCGGCGCCCGCAATCCCTGGTCGCGCAATCGATCCAGAATGTCATAGGCGGCCAGTGGTGCGCGGGTGGCCACCAACAGCTCCAGCACCGCCTGCTGATTGCGGGTCAGTGGCGTGATCGGTCGGCTGCGTGTCATCAGACGGACTCACGCGCGCGGGTCGTCGCCGGGTCCGGGCGGGTGCGACGCCCGCTCAGACGACCGCCCCCGGCAAGTGCGGGTAGCAGCCGTGAGACCAGAAACATCACGGCGGCGAGGGCGACGATCGACGGACCGGTCGGGGTATCGAATTGGTTCGACAAACCCAGGCCGCCCAGCACCGCCAGCACGCCGATCAGCGAGGCCAGGATGGCCATCGATTCGGGCGAGGCGGCGAACCGGCGGGCTGCGGCGGCAGGAATGATCAACATTGCGGTAATCAGCAAGACACCGACGATCTTGACCGACACCGCGACGGTGGCGGCGACCATCAGCATGAACAGGATGCGCACCGGTTCATTGCGCACACCCTCTGCGGCGGCCAGGTCTGAATGAACGGTCGCCGCGAGCAGCGGGCGCCAGATGAACACCAGGCTCAACAGGATTGCCCCGGCGACGAGGTAAATCACCAGCACATCAGTATTGGAGACACCGAGTATGTCGCCGAACAGGACATTGACCAGATCGACCCGCGCACCACTGACGAATGACAGGATCACCAGACCGAATGCCAGCGAACCATGGGCCAGGGTGCCCAGCAGCGCATCGGGCGGCAGCCCCTGTCGGCGTCCCAGCAGCAGCAGCAACAGGGCGACCCCGGCCGCCGCGACAAACACCCCAAGGCTCAGATCAAGACTGAGCACCAGGGCGATGGCCACGCCCAACAAGGCTGAATGCGATATCGTGTCGCCGAAATACGCCAGCCGCTGCCAGACGATATGACAGCCCAGGGGCCCGGTGAGCAGGGCAATACCGACCCCGGCCAGCGCCGCCCGGATCATGAAGTCATCAATCATGCCGATGATCGCCGTGATCGCCGTGATCGCCGCACGCGGCATGCGGATCGGTGCCGACACCGTCGTGAACGTGAGCATGTCCCTGCGCGTCGACGGTATCGTGATGATGACGATGAGGCCTGATCCGGCCATCGGGCAGATGGGTGTGATCATGATCATGGCGATAGATTGCCAATGCATCGGCTCCACGGCGCCCGAACAAGCGGATGTACTCGGGATTGCCAGCGACCATCTGCGGACTGCCGTGACAGCAGACATGTCCGTTCAGACAGATGACCGAATCGGTATGCGCCATGACGATATGCAGATCGTGCGAGATCAACAGCACGCCGCAGCCACTGCGTTCGCGCCAGCGATGGATCAGATCATAGAGCTCGATCTCACCGTTGAAATCGACCCCTTGCACCGGTTCGTCGAGCACCAGCAGATCAGGCGACGAGACCATCGCCCGGGCGAGCAGGGCACGCTGCATTTCGCCGCCCGACAGTTGATGGACCTGACGCGTGCGCAGGTGTGCGACACCACAGGCGTCGAGCGCCTGATGAACCGTCTCGACCGGATGCGTGCGTGTGAGGTTGATCAGCCGTGCCACCGACATGGGCAGGACCGGATCAACCTGGAATTGCTGCGGCACATAGCCGATGCGCAGACCGCTGCGCCGATGGACCGCGCCTTCATCAGGTTCGAGCAGGCCCAGCACTGCCCTGGCCGTGGTCGACTTGCCCGAGCCATTGGGGCCGATCAGCGTCACGATCTCACCCGGTCGGACCTGCAGATCAACATGACGGATCAACCAGCGGGAATCCCGTTGGATGCCCAGCTCTTTGGCCTCGATGAGAGGGGCTGGCGACGTCGAGACGGCAATGGCAGGCATGGTCCGGGTTTGATGGGGGTAGAGGGGTCGGGTAATGTTATATTATTACACCCCTAATCCGTCAGCTGTCGTCCCGAGTCTGCCGCCCGTGTTGCCCGATCGTTACCCGGCTGCGCCATGTGCCCGTCGGTTGCTCTGTCCTGTCGGGCGGGTGCTCGCCTGTCTGTTGCTGATCGGATACCTGTCCGGGGTCGCGCGTGCCGGCGAATTACAGGTGGCGGTGACTATTGCGCCGTTGCATTCCCTGGTCAGTCGGGTGATGCAGGGTGTTGCCGAGCCGGCGCTGATTGTTCCGGCGACCGTCTCGGCGCATTCGCCGGCACTACGTCCATCGGGCGCCAGGGCGTTGCAGCAGGCGGACCTGATCGTGCGCATCGGCCCGACCCTGGAGCGCTCGCTGGTGCGCCCCTTGCAGAGTCTGGCGCGCCCGACCACGCCGGTCATCGACGTGATCGACCTGCCGGGCTTGCGGCGATGGCCGCTGCGTGATGCCGGCCATGATGCGCGTGACCACGATGATCATGACCCTGACCATGAACAACAGGCTGCACCAGAGGCGATTGATCCCCATGTCTGGCTGGACCCGGCCAATGCCGCGATCATTGCCCGCGCAGTGGGTGAGACGCTGGGTCGCATCGATGCCGGTAACGCCGATCGGTATCAGGACAATGTCCGCTCGCTGTCGGCCTCGTTGGAGCGGCTGGAGGCGGCTATCGCAGCAATCTTGTCCGGCCGGCGCGGCCAGCGCCTGGTCGTGTATCACGATGCCTGGCAGTACTTCGAGCGGGCATTCGGCCTGGGTGAGCCGATTGCCGTCACCGCCGACCCCGAACAGGCGCGCAGCGTGTCCGAGCGCCGCCGCCTGGCGCGCGAACTGCGAGGCGCCGGAGCGCGCTGCATCTTCATGGAACCGCAGTTCGACGGCCAACCGGTGACATCGCTGGCCCGTCAGTTCAACCTGCAGATCGGCGTGCTGGACCCCCTGGGTGCATCCATCACCCCAGGTCCGGATCACTACGAGGCGACCATGCTCGCGCTGGCCAGGGCGATCGGGCAATGTCGCTGAGGCCGCTTCAATACGGCCCGACGGGGTGCGGGTCAGCCAAGGGCGAGGTAGCGTCCCGCCCGACCGCCGATCAGAATTTTCGGTACTTCAGGTAGGCCTGGACCGGATCCATGCCACTGCGCAAGGCGTCGCGAATCGACGATTCGGTACTCGCCACCGCTTCGGTCTGGGTGATGACGTCGGCCGCCAGGGCCGACGGAATCACGACCACACCATCGCGATCGCCCAGAATGTAGTCGCCCGCATGGATAGTGACCTCGCCAATGCGCACTGGCTCGCCCAGTCCGGTGGCCAGCCAGTGACTGGTGACCACATCGGTCGGGGTGAAGAAACGATGAAAGACCGGATAGCCCAGTTCGAGGATGAAATCGGTATCGCGGCAGCCACCGTCGACCACGTAGCCCAGCCCGCCGCGCTGTTGCAGGGTTTCAGCGGACAACTCGCCCATCAGGGCGATGTTGCGATCATTGGGCTGACAAACCAGCACATGATCGGCCGGTGCCTGCGACAATACGGTGGCCCAGGCGAGCAAGACGTCATGGGCGGTGGCCGAGGGGTCGTGGCGTCCGGCAAACGGCCAGGCACGTCCTGCCAGCTTGAGCCGCGGATCCAGCGGCCTGAGTTCGGCGGGCAGCGCGCAGGGTTGGTCGCTGAGCGCCCGAAGGACATCGTGTACCGCTGACGCATAGAGTGCCGCCAGGCGCCGCGTCAGGGCATCGTCCGATGCCTTCATAGCGCCCGCCAGGCATCACCCTCGGCATCGAGCATACGCTTGATGGACGCGAAGAACAGGTCGCTCTGCTCGCGCGCATCGGCGATCTGGCCGGCCACCTGGGCGCATACGTCGGGCGGAATCTGGCGCAACGGGCGGTTCCCCGCCATCTGCTGGGCCAGCACCTGATGCATGCAGGCGCGTTCGAGGTAGTAGAGATCGTCGAAGGCCCAGGCAATGGTGGGCCCGACCACGGTGACGCCGTGACTGGCCATGAACAGCACGTCGCGTCCGGCGAGCGTCTGGGCGATGCGCCGACCCTCGGCGTCATCCAGCGCCAGACCGCCGTATTGGTGGTCATAACCGACCCGGTCCCAGAAGCGCAGCGTGTTCTGATTGCACCACGCGAGTTCGCCGCCCTCGACCAGGGTCAAGGCGGTTGCATACGGCATATGGGTATGCAGGACGCAGGTCGCGTGCGCATTGGCGCGATGAATCCAGCTGTGGATGAAAAACGCGGTTGGCTCGAGCGAATGGTGTCCCTCGATGATCTGGCCCTGGGCGTCGATCAGCAGAATGTCGCGTGCGCAGACCTCGCTCCAGTGCAGCCCTTGCGGGTTGATCAGATAACGTTCGGGGGCCACTTCGAGGCTGAAGTGGTTGCAGACCCCTTCGTTGAATCCCAGGCGTGCGGCCCAGCGAAGTGCTGCGGCCAGATCGATTCGTTCGTTGCGATAGTCCATGTTGCTCACTCCGCAGGGGCTGGTGGCATCGGGTTCAGCGTCCGGTTTTCCGGGGTGCAAGGCCGACCACTTCCAGGCGCGATTCGGCCAGCCCGGACTTGATCATGTCCAGCTTGCGAGCCGCGCCAGACGAGACATCGGCGATCCGGTCCTTGATCGACGGACCCCGGTCATTGACGCGCAACACCACCGATTTCTGGTTGGCCAGATTGGTCACGCGTACCTGGGTGCCGAACGGCCAGCTGGGATGCGCCATGGTCATGGCAGCCGGATCGAAGCGCTCGCCGCTGGCGGTCTTGCGGCCTGCGAATTTTTTGCCGTAGTAGCTGATCGTCCCGACCACCTGGGTGCCTTGCGCGACCTCGGCCGCCTTTGCCGTGCCGGTGACACTCAGAACGGTCAGGCCCGCCAGCAGCAGGCCGGCAGCGATGAATGCCCCGGCGGCACGCCGGACGGGTCGATGACTGGACGAATGGCCGTGAATGCGCTCCTGCCCCATGAAGTCTCTCCTCAGATCAATTGAATGGCGCGATTATGACCTGACCGACCAATCCCGGTCCATGCACTTGGCACATTCGGCCCCCAGCAGGGCGGCGCAGGCACTCACGAAGATCCAGATCAGCACCACTGCGAGTGCGCCGGCCGCACCGAAGGCCCAGGCGCTGCCGACCGTCGCCACGTACCAGCCGATGATGCCGCGTCCGAGCCAGAGCAGGATCGCGGCAGCCAGTGCGCCGATCAGGGCGGGTAGTCGGGCGGGCGGTCGGTCGGGAAAGAATCGATAGAAAATGTAGAGCATGGCGACCATCAAGGTCATGCCGATGAGTGTATTGGCCAGGGCGGCAGGGTCGAACAGGGCGAGATCGATCCCGGTCGGGTCGAACAGACCCGTCGCCTGCAGCCACTCGGGCAGTCGGCTCGCCAGGGCGGCCGTGGTGGCATTGGCGATCACCGAGAGCAGCAGCGACACGCCCACCAGGACAGCCAGGATCAGCACCATCAGGAATGACTTGAAGCGGGCGATCAGGATGCTCATCCAGAGCTCGCGGGCGCTCGCATGATCGTGGCCGCCGAAGATGTGGTCCAGGGCGCTTTTCATCGACATGATCACGGCCGTGGCACCGATCAGCATCGCAGCGCCGGCGACCAGGGCCGCCATGCCACTGCCCTGGTTGAAGCCGTGCTGATCGATCATGTCGGCCAGGGTTCTGGCCACCGAGTCGCCCAACTGGGTCGAGATGACCTGGATCAGGTAGTCGCGCGCCTGGGTTGCGTCCAGGATCAGCGCGAGCACCGTGAGCATCATCACCAGCAGGGGGGCCATCGAGAAGGCGGCGTAAAACGACAGGGCGGCCGCGAACTGGGTGCCCCGGTCGCTGAAGAACTCGCTGACAGCGCTGTGGACGATGGTGAAAAAGCGGCGAAGCATCGGGTCGATTATCCGGGTTGCCCGTCCGAAGCGCGGGCGGCCGTGGTCGGGCAATCACAGCCGGGTGCCGGCGCAGCGGTCCGGGCGGCCGATCAGCGATAATGAGTGTCTGACCACCGGCCGGTGGTCGTCGTCAACCAGTCATGGGGCATTGAATCCACAATGGCGCAGTACGTCTACACGATGAACCGGGTCGGCAAGATCGTTCCGCCCAAACGGCAGATCCTCAAGGACATCTCGCTGTCTTTTTTCCCCGGCGCCAAGATCGGCATGCTCGGGCTCAATGGCTCGGGCAAATCGACCTTGCTGCGCATCATGGCGGGCGTGGACACCGAGATCGAAGGTGAAGCCCGGCCGATGCCCGACCTGAAGGTTGGTTATCTGCCCCAGGAGCCCGAGCTCAACCCTGAGCACACGGTTCGCGAGGCGGTGCAAAGCGGTATGGGCGAGGTGCAGGAGGCGCGCGAGAAGCTCGACGCCATTTATGCGGCCTATGCCGAGCCTGATGCCGATTTTGATGCGCTGGCCACCGAACAGGCCAAGTATGAAGCGATTCTGGCCGCCAGCGGCAATGAGGCCGGCGATCATCAACTCGAGATCGCCGCCGAGGCGCTGCGCCTGCCGCCCTGGGATGCAAAGGTGGGCCCCTTGTCGGGCGGCGAGAAGCGACGGGTGGCGCTTTGCCGCCTGCTGATCTCCAAACCCGACATGCTGCTGCTGGACGAACCCACCAACCATCTCGATGCGGAAAGTGTCGAATGGCTCGAGCACTTTCTGGCCCGCTTTCCCGGCACCGTGGTGGCGGTCACCCATGACCGCTACTTCCTCGACAACGCCGCCGAATGGATTCTGGAACTGGACCGTGGTCAGGGGATTCCGTGGAAGGGTAATTATTCGACCTGGCTCGATCAGAAAGACGAGCGACTCAAGCAGGAAGAATCGAGCGAGTCAGCCAGGCAGCGCGCGATCAGAAAGGAACTGGACTGGGTACGGCAGAATCCCAAGGGTCGCCAGGCCAAGAGCAAGGCACGCCTGCAGCGCTTCGAGGAACTGAGCTCCTACGATTACCAGAAGCGCAACGAAACCCAGGAAATCTTCATTCCGGTCGCCGAGCGGCTGGGTGACTCGGTCATCGAATTCAAGAACGTCACCAAGAGCTATGGCGATCGCCTGCTCATCGACAATCTGAGTTTCATCATCCCGCCCGGTGCGATCGTCGGGATCATCGGTCCAAACGGCGCGGGCAAATCGACGCTGTTTCGTATGATCAATGGCACCGAGCAACCCGACAGTGGCGAGATCAAGATCGGGTCGACCGTGCAAACCGCCTTCGTCGACCAGTCGCGCGAGACGCTCGATGGCTCGCATTCGGCCTGGGAAGAAATCTCCCAGGGCCTGGACATCATCAATGTGGGTCGTTTCGAAATGCCCTCGCGGGCCTATCTGGGGCGCTTCAACTTCAAGGGCCAGGATCAGCAGAAGCCGGTCGGCAAGCTGTCGGGCGGCGAACGTGGCCGGCTGCATCTGGCCAAGACCCTGCTCAAGGGCGGCAATGTGTTGCTGCTCGATGAGCCGTCAAACGATCTCGATGTGGAAACCCTGCGCGCGCTCGAAGATGCCTTGCTGGAGTTCGCCGGCAGCGTGCTCGTTATCTCTCATGACCGTTGGTTCCTGGACAGAATCGCCACGCATATCCTCGCAGCCGAGGGCGATTCCCAGTGGAACTTCTTCAACGGCAACTACCAGGAATATGAGGCGGACAAGCGTGCCCGTCTGGGCGAGGAGGGCGCGCGTCCGACCCGCCTGCGGTTCCGCCCGCTGAGCCGATGACCCGGATGCCCGCGCCGCATCCGCAGTTGGCCGCCGTCATTTTCGACTGCGACGGCGTGCTGGTCGACAGTGAGCGGATCACCAACACGGTACTCGCCACCATGCTCGGTGAGCAGGGCCTGGCGATTGATCCGGAAGCGGCGGTGCAACGCTTCATCGGCCGGGTGCTGCGCGACTCACTGCCCGAGATCGAGGCGATGACGGGTCGTTCCCTGCCGCCGGACTGGTATGAGGAATTTGTCCGACGACGCGATCAGGCCTTGCGCGAGCAGGTCCTTCCGGTGCCGGGTGCGCTCGAGCTGGTCGCCCATCTGCGAGCCTGCGGCATTCCCTATGCGGTCGCCTCGGGTGCCGACTGCCCCAAGATGCGGATCACGCTGGGCCGCTGTGGCCTGCTCGACTGGTTCACCGATCGGATGTTCGGGCGGGACATGGTCGAGCGCGGCAAACCCCACCCCGATGTCTATCAGATGGCGATGCAGCACCTTCAGGTGCATCCGGATCGCACAGTGGTGATCGAGGACACGCCCACGGGCACCCAGGCGGGCGTGGCGGCCGGCGCGCGGGTTTTTGGTTACAGCGCCGCGCTGGGCGCCGCCCCACTACTGGATGCCGGGGCGACACTGACCTTTGATGAGATGACGCAGGTGCCTGCTCTGCTGGCCAGGGCCCTGGTGTGACGGATCGTTGACCTCGCAGACCGGGGTCGATCATGAAACCGTGCGGTCAGCGCTCGATCGCCCAACTCACGTTGACTGTTACCGAATAACTTGTTTCGCCGGCTTCGATCGGTACGCTGGCTGATGCGGCATCGGCCGACATCGCCGATCGCATCATCATCATGGGTTGCGGACGGCTCAGTTGCTCCGAGATCGTCAGGACGCGGCCCAGGCGTGCACCGACTGCCCGGGTCAGGGTAGTGGCCTTGTCGATCGCGTCGGCCATGGCCCGCTCGCGCGCCTGGCTGATATGACGTGCCGGCTCTGCATTCGTGAACGTGAGCTGCCCACCCTGATTGACCCCCAGAGTCACCGCCTTGTCCAGAATGCTGCCAACCTGGCTCAGATCGCGAACCCGGATGGACAGGGAATTACTCACGGTATAGCCAACGGTTCGTGGCGGCTGGGTGGATTCGCCCCGCTGCGGATACACCACCCTTGGCTGAATGGAAAAGCCGGCGGTCTGCAGATCGCGCTCGGCGATGCCCGCCGCCTTCATGGCGGCGACCACAGCCGACATGGCATTGGTATTGTCGCTGAGCGCGGTGCGTGCCGATTCGCTGTCGCGCACGACCGACACGCTGATGATGGCCATGTCGGGTGCCACGTCAGTCGATCCGGTGCCGGTGACCGAGATTTCGGCAAGGCGCTCAGTGGCTGGTTCGGCCGCTTGGGCCGCCGCCAGGGTGAGCAGGCCGGCGATGAGCAGGGCGGGTGCGGATGTGAGGGCGGCGCCCAGCGCAGAAGGTCGGATGTTCATGCCGGATCCTGGGGCAGGAAGTCCAGTGCCACGCCGTTGTTGCAATAGCGTTGCCCGGTGGGTTCGGGACCGTCGTTGAACACATGCCCATGGTGACCGCCGCATCGGGCGCAGTGGTATTCGGTGCGCGGCAGAATCAGCTTGAAGTCGCGGCTGGTCTCGAACACACCGGAAATGCTCGTAAAGAAGCTCGGCCAGCCGGTACCGCTGTCGAACTTCATGGCCGATGTGAACAAGGCCAGGCCGCAGCCCTTACACACGAAGACACCGGCCCGTTTCTCGCGATCCAGCGGGCTGGATCCGGCCCGTTCGGTGCCGTGACGCCGCAGCACGTCAAAGGCGGCGGGCTCCAGCCGGGATGCCCATTGTTCCTTGTCGAGTTCGAGCTTGTCGTCGGGCGATGGGCTGTTGTGGTTCCTGGGCAGGAAATCACGCCATGTCGATTGCAGGGTCTGCACGTCCGGCATCTTGGGTCACCTCACTGTTTGGCCGTTTTCATCCTAGCAGAGACCGGCCGCGCCGGTGCGCGGGTACCCCTCCCTGGCGCCGCTCGGACCGTGCCCGATGTGCGACCGAGACGAAACCGTGTCCGTCCGGCCGGTCGGGCTAGACTAGGCTTCATGAGGATGTCCGCCACCTTCCGCTCGCCCCTGCTCGCGGCCCTGGTCGCCCTGTTGACCGCCTGCGCGACCAGTCCGCCCGATGAGCCCGATGACATTTGTTCGATCTTCACGGAGAAGCGCGACTGGTATCTGGCCTCGCGTGATGCCCAGGCCCGCTGGAACACGTCGATGCATGTGGCGCTGGCCATCATGTACCAGGAGTCATCATTCGAGAAAGATGCGCGACCACCACGTACCCGGCTGCTGGGCTTCATTCCGTGGAAACGCCCCTCGTCGGCCTACGGCTACGCCCAGGCCCTGGATGGCACGTGGGAGAAGTACCTCCAGGCGACCGGCGAGCGCGGCCGCGACCGCGATGACTTCTCGGATGCGGTCGATTTCGTGCACTGGTACATGAACGAGGCCGTGCGTCTGAATGGCGTGTCGCGTGATGATGCCAGGGCGCTGTATCTCAACTATCACGAAGGGTTGGTCGGCTACCGGCGCAAGTCTCACTTGCGCAAGCCTTGGCTCAACGGCGTGGCCACGCGCGTGCAACAACGCGCGCAACGCTACGCCCGGCAGTACGCGGCCTGCCGGGATTCGCTCAAGCCGTCATTCTGGGAGCGCCTGTTCGGCGATTGAACGGCGCGCCCTTGCTCACATCACGGCGCCCTGATACCAGGGAATGAACTCCTCCGCGCCCATGCCCAGGTCTTCGCTCAGCGTCTTGTGACCCGATGCGACGCTGAGCCACTTGGCGAATATCTCAGCACCTTTTTCCTGGACCGAACGGTTGCCATCGATGATGTCGCCGCAGTTGATATCCATATCTTCCTGCATGCGCTCATACAGGGTGCTGTTGGTGGCCAGTTTGATGCTGGGTGCCGGCTTGCAGCCATAGACCGAGCCCCGCCCGGTGGTGAAGGTGATCATGTTGGCGCCGCCCGCCACCTGACCGGTTGCGGACACCGGATCGTAGCCCGGTGTGTCCATGAACACGAAGCCGCGCGCGGTGACCGGATACGCGTATTCATACACATCGACCAGATTCGTGGTGCCGCCCTTGGCCACCGCCCCGAGCGATTTTTCCAGGATGGTGGTGAGGCCACCGGCCTTGTTGCCCGGTGATGGATTGTTGTCCATGCTGCCCTCGTTGCGCGCCGTGTAGTCCTCCCACCATTTGATCCGCGCAATCAGCTTGTCGGCGACTTCCTTGCTGACCGCGCGACGAGTCAGCAGGTGTTCGGCGCCGTAGATTTCCGGGGTTTCGGACAGGATCACCGTGCCCCCATGCGCGACCAGCAGATCGCAGGCGGCGCCCAGCGCGGGATTGGCGGTGATGCCCGAGTATCCGTCCGAACCGCCACATTGCAGGCCGATCACCAGTTCGCTGGCCGGTACGGTTTCGCGTTTGACCTGGTTGGCCAGTGGCAGCATCCGGTCGACCGCGGCAATCGCCTGCTCGACCGTTGCGCGGGTGCCGCCGCTGGTCTGGATCACCAGTGACTGGAGCGTGTCACCTTCGTCCAGCCCCTGGGTCGCGAACAAGGCGCTCATCTGGTTGGCTTCGCAGCCCAGACCGATGACGACCACACCGGCGAAATTCGGGTGCCGGATATAGCCTGCGATGGTGCGGCGCAAGATATCCATGCCCTTGCCATTGCTGTCCATGCCGCAGCCCACGCTGTGGGTGATCGGCACTACCCCATCCACATTGGGATAGGCGGCGAGTCGCTCGGACGAATAGTGCTGGGCCACGAACTTGGACACTGAGGCCGAACAATTCACGGTTGAGACCACCCCGATGTAATTGCGCGTGGCGACCCGACCGTCGGCCCGGCGAATGCCTTCGAAGCTTGCCGGCGCGGTCACCGGCGACACGGGTTTCACGTCCCGGCCGATGGCATAGTCGCGATCGAAGGTTTCGAAGGCCAGATTGTGACTGTGCACATGATCGCCGGGCGTGATGGGCGCCGTGGCGAACCCGATGATCTGGTTGTACCGACGGACAGGGTCGCCTTGGGCGACTGCCCGGGTGGCCACCTTGTGGCCGGCCGGGATGTCCTGGCGACAGGTCACGCCATCATCTGGCAAGGCCGTGCCTTGCTTGAGCGGCCGCGCGGCGATGACCACATCATCATTGGGGTCCAGACGCAGGGTCGGCTTGCGAATCAGCTGAACGACAGCCATGGGAGTCTCCGGGCAGATTGAATGGTGGAATGAACGATGCGCTGCCGGGAGTTTAATCCCGTTGGATTGCGGCGATAATCCAATGCAATGGACCATCGATGCGGAGGTACGGCTTGACCACCAATATCCTGCGGGTCGCGATTCTCGATGATTACGAACGCGTGATGGCGACCCATCCGTCGATCCGGGCGGTGGTGGATGGCGGCGCTCCGAATTCGCGTCCCATCGACCTGATGGTCTTCGATCAGCCCTTGGGCGGTCCCGTCTCCATGGTGCATGAGCTCGCCGGTTTTGATGCCGTGTGCCTGATTCGTGAGCGAACGCCGTTTCCCGCCTCGTTGATCGCGGCGCTGCCGCGACTTCGTTACCTGGCCTTTACCGGGGCGCGCAATCCCAGTTGCGATCATGAGGCTGCGGCTCAACGGGGCATACCGGTGTCCAATACACCCGGCGGGCCAAGCAAGGCCGCCACGGCGGAACTGGCCTTTGCATTGATCATGGCCTGCGCCAAGCGGCTGGTTGCGGCCGATGCGGGTCTGCGCGCGGGTCACTGGCGCGGCGATGATGCGACTGGACGGTGGTCGCTGCCGGCGATTCTGGAGGGTCGCACGCTCGGCTTGCTCGGACTTGGCGATATCGGTCAGCGGGTGGCTGGCTACGGCCGGGCCTTCGGCATGAACACGATTGCCTGGAGCCCGAATCTGACCGACGAGCGGGCGGCTGCCCATTCGGTCACGCGGGTGGACAAGGGCAGCCTGTTTGCCAACAGCGATGTGCTGAGCATCCACCTCGTGCTGGCCGACTCGACGCGCGCGATCATCGGTCCTGCCGAACTGGCATCGATGAAGCCGGATGCCATGTTGGTCAACACGTCACGAGCGGGACTCATTGATTCGCCCGCCTTGGTCCAGTCGCTCGCGCGGGCACCGCAACGCCAGGTGGCCCTGGATGTGTTCAATCGCGAACCCCTGGACGCGCAGGATCCGCTCGCCTTCCTGCTCGGTTCGCCCAACGCGGTGTTGAGTCCTCATCTGGGCTATGTCAATGAACCCGTGCTCGATGCATTCGCCCGGGGACTGGCTCAGATTCTCGAGGGCTGGGCTGCGGGCCAGGCGGTCAAGGTCATCAATGAACCGGTGCTTTCTCCACGAGGGGAATCGCCGGCAGCGTGATGCTGGCGATGAGCCCGCCGCCATCGCGATTGGCCAGGCTCAACTCACCACCATGAAGCCTGGCCGCGCGCTGCGCGATGGCCAGGCCCAGCCCGAATCCGGTATCGGCCGTTTGCACTGCCGGGCCTCGCACGAAGGGTTCGAGCACATGGGCGAGTTGATCCGGCGGCAGACCAGGCCCGCGGTCAAGCACGGCAATCGTGACAAGAGCCGTGTCATCGTCGACGCCTGCTGGTGGCACCGATAGATGAACCTCGATCGTGGTCGAGGCCGGCGAATACTTGATTGCATTACGAATGATGTTGTCGACCGCACGTCGCAACAACTGGGCGTGGCCCTGGACGGGTCGCTGGAGCTGACCCTTCAGCACAATCGTCTGGTCACGCGCGCCCGCTTCGAAGCGCGCATCGTCGATCAAGTCGGCGAGCATCTCATCGAGATCGATCCTGTCGGTGGGCATCTGGCCGGCGCCCTCGTCCAGTCTGGCCAGGGTCAGAATTTCGCCAACCAGCAGATCCAGACGCTGACTCTCGGTCTCGATCCGCCGCGCCAACTCCGGCGCCCGCGCCGGCGATTGCTGCAACAGTCCGATTGCCGCCTGCAGTCTGGCCAGCGGCGAGCGCAATTCATGCGACACATCATGCAGCAGGCGCTTCTGTGACTGCAGCAACTGCGCGATCCGCCCGGTGGTCCCGTCGAAGTCGCGCCCCAGGTCGGCCAGTTCATCGCGTCGGGCGCCTATCCGGTCGGCTACCCGGGTATTCAGGTCGCCACCCGCCACCCGCCGCATGCCGTCGCGCAGTGCCTTGATCGGACTGGCCAGATACCAGGCGAGCAGGGCGCTGAATGACACGCTGAACAGGAACAGGCCCGCCGCAATCGGCGCGAAACGCGGCGCCTCGCCGGCATATCCCGGCCGGCGACGGCGTCGGGTCTCATCCGATGGCCTGGGAATGAACAGCCACCAGGTCTGACCGGTCGGGCTTTTCACCTGCCATGCACCCGGTCCGCGGTCACCCGCTGTGGTGGCCTGGCGGGCGGCATCCAGTGCCGGCGCGGGTACGGACCGGCCCAGCAGATCATTGCCCCGATCATCGACCACATAAGTGGCCAGGGCCCAGGTCGACAGACGCTCATGCGGCGCCCGCCCACCGGTCTGCCGCATCACATCGCGCAGCACCGCGGCACCGCCGTGCTGCAGGATGGCCGCATATTGAATGAGTCGCTCCTCGGCACGACGATTGATCAGCAATACCGCGCCGTCGCGCGCGTCGGGCGCCGAGAACAGGGGGGCCTCATCGTCGTCGCGCAGCGCCTGGATGCCCGACGCAGTCAGCAATGCCATGACCAGCATCGTGATCCAGAACATCAGAAACACCTTCCAGAACAGTCGCCCCATGACGGTTGCCTGGATCAGTCGGCCACCAGGACATAACCCTGGCCGCGTACCGTCTCGATCCATGACTGACCGTTGCTGCGTTGGCCAAGTTTGTGCCGGATGCTGCTCATGTGAACGTCGATGCTGCGGTCATAACGGGCAATCGGCCGGCCCAGTCCCTGCTGCGACAAGTCGCTCTTGGACACGACGGCGCCGGCAGCGCGCGCGAGCGTGAGCAGCAGCCCGAATTCGGCCCCGGTCAGGTTGAGTGGCTGGTCGTTGAACCTGGCCTGGCGGCGGGCCGGCCACATGCTCAGACCACCCCAGACGACCGGCACCGCCGGATCCACCTCGGCATTGCCTGCCCGATGCCGGCGCAGGATGGCGCGAATTCGCGCAAGCAATTCCCGGGGCAGGCAGGGCTTGGGCACGTAGTCGTCGGCGCCCAGTTCCAGCCCGATGATCCGATCGATGTCATCGCCCCGGGCGGTAAGCATCAGAACAGGCAACATGCTGCGCTCGCGAATCCGGCGCAGAGCCGCGATGCCATCGGTACCCGGCATCATCACATCGAGCACAACCAGATCGATGTCGCCGCGCAGTGCCCGCTGCGCGCCGCTTTCTCCATCATGGGCAAGCTCGACCGCGAATTCTTCGGCGCTCAGGTATTCGGCCAGCAAGCGGGCCAGTTCGACATCGTCATCAACGATCAGGATCCTGTCCATGCCGTGATCTTAGCGACTCCGGCCACCGATGGCCTGGTGATATCGGACAGGCCTGCCGTCTTTACGCAACTTTACCTGGCATGGTGGGCGGTTTGCACTCAGGGAGCCGACGATGAGGTCCTGCGCAACCGGTCAGTCTGTACTGCCGGTTCAATCAGGCAGCTTTCATCGAACTTCTGGAGATTTCGCCATGGTATCAATCAGGAAAGAACTGGTCGTGGCCTCGCTGGCATTGATGGCGACCTCACTGGCCTACAGCACCGAACCGGTCTTGTCGACGACCCTGGCAGGCACGCCAGTGCAGTTGGCGCAAGCCGACGATCGCACGCCGGGGGCCGGCGCCCAGGCGCAGCATCGGCAAGGGCATGGTCATGGAGGACGGAACGGCATGGGCATGCACGAGCAGGGCGAGCGGGGCATGGGCATGCACGGGCGTGGCGAGGGCCACATGAAGCACGGTGAGCGGGCCCGGCACGGAGGCGATCACGGCGCGCGTCAGTTGCTGCGTGGCCTCGATCTGACTCAGGCTCAGCGCGACCAGCTGTTCGAGTTGCGGCATCGTCAGATGCCACAGATGCGGGCTTTGCGCCAACAGATGCGCAGCGCAAGCCAGGCATTGCGCGAGGCCACGATGGCCGAAACGCTTGATGAATCCGTCGTGTCGGCACGCGCTGCGGCGATGGGTGCAGCCTTCGCCGAGATTCAGAAGTCGCGAGCGGTGATGCTCACGGGGATGTTGGGCATATTGGATGCGCAACAGGCGGCCACGGTTCGCGAGCGGATGAAGTCGCAAGGGCACACTGGCCACAAGGCATCCTGAACGCCTCGCCGGCCGGTGTCTTCGCTGGAGGTCTGCGTCTGCTCAGCGGGTGGTTAGCGCCAGCACTCCGCGACACCGGCCGGCGTCGACATCGTGCTCGAACCGCGCACACCCGTTGATGTGAGGGTCAGCGTTCCGCACTGGTCGGTGGCGCTGGCGCCACTGGGCACGGCCCGCAGGGTATAGGCACCGCGGGTCAGTGCAGCAGCAACGAGTGAAATTGTATAACGTGGTGTTCCACTTCGGGGTGACTGTGTCAACGCCACCGGAAGGGTCACTGCCGCACCGTCCAGACGTTGGTCGTAACGATTGTTCACTGCGTAGAACCGCTCCATGAACTGGCTCGATTCCAGCAGTGTGGCTCGTGCCTCGGCCCGGGCGGCGCGCAGGACATAGTTGCCATAGCTTGGGATCGCGATGGCCGACAGAATCGCGATGATCGCCAGCGTGACCAGGACATCGATCAAGGTGAAGCCGCCGGGCCGGATTGCGTTCAAACGCAGGCTGGCTTGTAGTGTACGGTTCATCTCGATCACCTCGGATAGTTCAGGATCTGGCGCCAGGATCGCTCGAGCGAGCGGCCCTCGAGTCGGATCGATGTCGTGCTGTTCGCCCGCTGGATGACAACCAGGCCATTGGTGCCGGTCTGGATCGTGTCATGGCCGTCAGCCACTGTTTTCCAGGCTGATGCCAGGGTATCGCCACTGTCGATGACGCCGTCACCATTGGTATCGACCACCGGATTGGGCGAACTGGCACCGGTGAGGGCGTTGATCAGCACATTGAACCCGGTCGATCGTTGCTCATCGCAAGGCTCAACCGTGAGCGCGCCTGGCGCGACCGTGCTGAACAGCGCATAGCCACGAACCAGCAGTGGCGCGAAGATCGCCCGCTGACCCGTGGCCAGTGTGAGGTTGAGCCGCCAGCCCCGTCGAGCCGTGTAGTCGACAGCGGTGGCCGTGCTGTTGGAATAATCGGTTCCGTTGATCGTCGAGATCGCGCCGAAGGTATGACTGACCAGCGTATCGCTCGACAGAAATTGTTCGCCATCGGCAGGTGCCTCGGTGCCCGGTACCTTGTCCCAGACGCCGTACAGCGTCTGGCTGGCGGTGTTGGTCAGATCGGCGTCGGCGTAGAGTTTGCCGGTTCCGAAGACCACGAGCTGGCCGCCGGCCGGGTGGTCGAGATATTCGGGCTGGGCCGTGATCGGCTGTCGGTTGGTGAGGCTGTCCCTGGCGACGAACAAGGGTTTGTTGCCAAAGCCGACGACCCAGTCGGCCGGCGCGGCCGAGGACAGGTCGAAGCGCCAGAGGTTGCCCTTGACATCGCCGGCATAGGCGCCGACGACTTCATTGTTGAAGTTCCGGATCAGGCGAACGCCGCCCAGGCCATTGCCGGTGCCGCCGTTGACCGTCAGTTTCTTGATCAGCGCCCCGGTCTTGATGTCGAGAATCAACAACTCGGCGTTGCCGGTCGGACTGTCCAGCCCGTTGCCAACGAATGCCGCCCAGCGGCCATCCTTGAGCGGCCCGACCGAGATCGGCGACATCACGTAGCCCAGGTTCGCGTTGACCTCCCACATCACGTCGCCCGCACCCATCGAGGCCAGATCGGTCGTGTTGATGGCGAAGATCGCTCTGCCGCCTGCGCCCAGCGAGCCGAGCACCAGGTTGTTCCACTGTCCGTCGAAATAGGCGTCGGCTTCGCTGAGCGGACCGTCGACATAGAACTGGTGTTGATAGTTGGGTGCAGCCAGTTGGTGCAGGTTCGGTACGACTTCATTCGGCACGAAAGCAAACGCCTCTTCGCCGGTCGATGCCGAGAAGGCGTGCAACATGCCGTCGTTGGCACCGATGAACAACAAGGGTGCGCGCGCCTGTTTGGTCGTCAGAAAGGTCCGGTAGGTGGATGCGGCCGTCGACGACGAAGGCAGAAAGCTGTATTGCTCGTCGAGCAGTCCGCCCACCAGCAATGGCGTCGAGCTGACGAAATCACCGAGTACCGAATCGGTCTTGCGTGCGCGGTAGGTCGATCCTTCCAGACTGCGATCACCGCGCAGATAGTCGACCAGATTCGCACTGCCATTGACCCCGAAACGATCGCGTTGGGTGGTCGTCATCGTCGACCACTTGAAGGCGACCGCGGTGCTGGTGCCGCCTGTGCCCATCACAATATTTCGCGCCGCGGGGGCAGGCAGTTCTTCAGATGCCCGCCAGAGTTCACCGACCGATTGACCCTGGGCGTTCAATTGCTGCGCGACGATTTCGCCCGACCATCTGGAGGTGTTGTAGCCGGGCACGAATTTGCGGGTGGCGGTGTCAAGCGTCTGGCTGCTGACGGCGGCACCGCCTTCGGCCGCATCGCGCTCGCTGATCGTGCGCAGGACAGAGCCGAGCGCCTCGTCGAATTCATCCGGATTCGATGCGCTCAGGTATTCGCCACGGGCATTGACCGCCGCATGCCAGAGATCATCCACCGTGGCGCTGCCCAACGGCTCGGGCCATTGCAGTGTGCCGGCCACCAAGGCGTCGAAATCGGTTTCGGGATTGAGGGTGCCGTAAACGCCGAGGCCGACGGTGAACTGCACCAGATGCTGCCAGAAGGCCGGATCGCTCACATCGGGTCGAACCTTGTTGGCCAGATCCGGACGCAGGTCGCGATTCCAGTAGTACATCGCCACATCGGCCAGGGTATTGGCGTGGCTGTCGCTGAACGGCGGGGCCGGTGTGTACTGGAAAGTCTGGGCGCTGGGGCCGCTCAGGCTGGGGCCATTCTGATTGTCGACGTTGGCTCGTGCCGCCAGTGTCGACGCTTCCGCGCTGTTCCAGTAGCCGTCGGTCATCAGGATGTGATAGGACTTGCGGCAGGCCAGATGGGCTGTTGAATCACTCGTGCCCGGTACGGCACCCCAGGGCCCGCGATCGTCGGTTCGCTCAAAATACCGGCCCACGTCGTCCATCGCCCGGCGCAGCGGGGTTCCGCTGCCACTGACCTGCGAGTGAAGCCAGGTGAAAAAATCGTCCCGATCGGTGCCGGTGAAGGGGCGCACACCACGAATCATCGTCGAGGTCGGCACACCGTCAACCCCGGACGTGCCCTGATTGATGCTGCCATAACCCAGCCGGAAGCCGTCACCCTGCGCGGCAAAGGCGCGACTGGTGGCGGCAATGGCCACAGCCATCCGGCGCCGGTAATACGTGTACCAGTTGGCGAAGTTCTGTAGTTCCTGCGCACCCGTGCATTCGCGCAGGCTGCTGTCCAATGGGTCCACCGCGCAGTCTTCACGATTGCCGGGGCGCGAATAGGTTCCGCTCGCGGAGATCGCCACGCGCTGGAAGTCGGCAACGTTCATCTCATCGCCGCCATTGAACTCAAAATACGTGGCGGGCGTAAAGTCCCGCGTATCCACGGCGCAGGCCAGGTTCCAGAGGCACCAGTTCGCCGACAGATTGCCCGAGAAGGTCAGGTCGGCAGTGCCCAGACCCGGTTGCATCGGGTCGATCGGCGCTGCCGCGGGTGGCGCATTGCCCATGGTCGAGCCGTCGGCGTTGGCCCACGGGGTGTAGCGGATTGCCGGGTTGTAGTAGATCCGGTTGACCTGTGGCGAGCGAAACCGGGCTGCGAGCAGATCGGTGGGGTCGGTTGTCACGTACTGGACGCGGGGGGCAGGAAACTGGCCCGCTTCGGCCGGGTGGAAACCGGTGTCCCATTCCGAATAGATCGTTCCGACCACTCCCGCGAACATCGAATCGGGCATGAACTGCCAGTCCATCGAGCCGGAATCGTCGATCGTGTAGACGATATTCGGGCTGCCGGTCGTACCGTCCCGGGTGAGCATGGGTAATTGCGCCGGCGCTGCGCTCGCCAGCGGATGGGCCAGCAGCAGCATCAACAACAGACCGATTCGTCGGCAGGTGTTCAGGCAGAGGGGATTCGGCGCGCTCATACAGGAGATTCCGTCGGGATGATCATCGGCGCTGGTCAGCGCGTGAACCTGAGGGTCGACTGCAGCCAGACTTCGGAGCCGTTGATCGCGCCATCGCCGTCGACCGAGAAATTCGGCGAAAAACCCCGGCCGGTCACCTGGAACGCGACTTCGTCGAAGGCACCCCTGCCTCGGCGCAACTCCATGCGTTCGACCAGGCACTGAGGTGCTTGCGCATAACGAATGGCCGACTTGGGTGAGTTGACCACCGCATCGGGCAGGTCGAAGGCCAATGCCGTCGCCCCGCTCCAGTTCGCCTTGACCCGCCACAGATCCGGTCGGTCCGTATTGGTGGCGGGCAAGGCTTGTACCGTGATGCCGGGCGGATCCGTCATGGCCAGGCGCTCGCAATAACGCAAGGCCATCTCGGCCGCCTGCACGGCGAGCTGATTCGAGCGAAGATTGCCGGCGATCAGACTGCCGAACATGCCGCTGCGCAAGGCCGTGACCGAACCCAGACCGATCACGGCAAGCAGAATCAGCGCAACCGCAAGGGCGACACCGCGGTGCCGACCGGGAGGTGGATTGTCATTCATCATGAAGTGGGCACCAGGCATCATTGCACGGCGCTGTTGTTGCGCAGATTGACCGTGCTGGACACGGCGACGCGAAGACGGCGATCCGTCGGCGTGACGGTCGTCCCATCGCAGGCCAGATAGGGCGTGGCCACATCGGTCACCCGGTCATCGGTGCGCATCAGCAGGCAGACCCGAACGCTGCTCACGCGCGACCAACGGGTCAGCACGGGTTCGGCGGCAAAGGTGGCGTCCAGTTGTGCGGCGCTCAGGTAGCGGGAGACTCGTCCGGCGAATTCATTGTTGCCCCAGGGGCCGATAACGGTCTCGGTCACGCCGTAGTCAAGACGCAGATTCTCGACATTGCTCACCAGAGTCTGGGCAGCGCTGAATCCGACGCCGCCATTGCCGGCGCAGGCCAGCTCCGGTTCGCCGGCCGCGTTGTTGCGGATGAAGAAGCGGTTTTCGGCCACCGTGAAGTTGCCCGCAATGGGCGATGCCTGCACTGGCAGGATCCGACCCAGGCAGTCGGTGGGTTCATCATTGCCCGCGCCCATCGCCAGGGTATTAAGCGCATCGGCTTCGTAGGCGATTGCAAATGCGTTGGGGCCTGTGCCGGCCACGCAGGCGACTGATGCGAGATCGGGTTCGGCGACGTCGACGAACTCATTCGAACACCCCCGGATCGCCGCACCGTCGTAGTTCGAGAAGGGTGAACCGGGCAGGGCATTCAGGCGCGGCCGGCTGTAGCCACCCATCCGCAGATGACCGGTGATCAGATTGAGTGCGATCTGCGCATCTTCGGTCAGCCGGGCCAGATTGTCCTGGGTTCGGGAGGCGCTGCTGGTGCCGACCACCGAATTCATCACCGCGCCCAGCACGATCAGGCTCACGGTGGTGGCAATCATCAATTCGATCAATGATCGACCCGACTGGCCGCTACCCGGGAATCGGTGCGTCGGCTTCATAGCGCGAGCCTGAAATGCATGCAGCGCGGCCCGGAGATGGCATTGCCGATGTCGGCCGGACAGCCAAAGCCGATTTCATCGGCACCATGGACCTCGGGATCCAGCCACAGGACCCACAGGTCGACGACCAGGGCAATCGGCGCGGTCGCGTCGATTTCGGCGAACAGGCTGCCGCCAGGCAGCGCGATGCGAGCCGCATTGCGCCACTGCGCAAGATCGATGGCGGCGACTTCCGCCGCCGTGCATACCGCCACCGCGCAGGTTGGCAGGGCGATCGGCGAGGTCAGTTCGGCGTAGGCGGCCTGATAGTCATAATTCCCGGCCGCCGCCGCGTCAGAATTGGCGCGCAGACGATCCGCGAAATCGGTCGCCAGTTGGGTTGCCGAGGTGCGGAACTGCGCCATCTTGCCGTACTTGATCGACGCGGACTGAAGAGCCGTATACGACAGCATCCCGAACGAGAGCACGACCATGGCGACCAGGCCCTCGATAAGCGAGACGCCCCGTTGACGTCTCGACTTGCGCGAACGCTTCGTTGTGGGATCTGGTATGCGCATGTCAGCAGGTGACCGTGTATTGGCGCAGCCGCGTGCCGCCCGAGTTATCCACACACATCCGGCGGGCCGCCTTGTTGTAGTTGGGATGAGTGGTCGCCAGCCTGGGCAGGAAGTTGAAGGTTCGTTCCCCGCCGATCGCTATGCCCGTGGGGAAAAAATTCACGGCGCCGCCGCCAACGCTCTGAATGCCGGCGCTGTCACGAAGTGGCGGCTGCACGCGGATCAGCCGGTCGCCCGCGTCGATTGAATTGATGGTGCCCAGATCGGTGAAAATGACCCAGCCTTCGGCCCAGTCGTCATCGCCGCCGTCACAGTCCGGCGCAGCCGCCTCGGGGCTCAGACTGGGGCAGATGGTCACGCGGGTTCCACGTTTGACCGCCTCGGCCCGTGCCAGTCGCATCGCTCCGGCGAGCAGGCTCACATGGGAGGTCATGGTGCGCGAGGCTGAGAACTCATTGAGTTGCGGCATCCCGATGGCGAGCAGGATGGCGGTAATGGCGATCACCGCCATCGACTCGATCAATGTGAATCCGGATGCTTGTCGCCCTGGCGCGGCCATGCAGTATCGACTGGAAAAGAGGTGAGGGAGAGTTTTGGGAAACCTCCAGGCAGAATACGGAGGGCCACCGCGTCAGGCAATACCGGGGCATGCTGCCGATCGGGCGCTGTCGACCGTCCGTCAGTCCGGCCATCAATCCGATGCGGTATCCTTGAGCGAACCGACCAACTACCACGACAGGATTCACCGATGAGCGCCACGACTTTCGACGATTTCCAGCGCGAGCAACTCGCGGCTGGTGCATCCGAGGTACTGGTACGCGACTGGAAACCGGATGCAGTGATCGACACTCATACGCACCCCTTTGACGCGAGCGTGCGGGTGGTCGCCGGTGAGTTATGGCTGACCGTGGGTGAATCAACCCACCACCTGGCTGCCGGCGACACGTTTTCGCTGGCCGCGCATGAGCCGCACGCCGAACGGTATGGGCCGGCAGGCGCTACGATCTGGGTGGGCCGTCGGTCCGTCGACTGAACACGTTCAGCACCAGGGCAACGCCAACCAGCACGACCGAGCCGCCGATCAGCATCCGCAAGGTGATCGGTTCGCCCAGATAGAACGCGCCCGATACCACGGCCACCACCGGGCTCATGAAGGTCACCGACATCGTAGGCACCGTGCCGATCCGGCTCAGCAGACGGAAGTAGAGCAACATGCCGGCGGCCGAGCTGACCAGCCCGAGTATCGCCACTTCCAGCCAGGCACGCGGGCCTGGGGTCTGGACCGGCCAGTAAGGCAGTGCAATTGGTGCGACCAGCAGACTGGCGACCAGCAGATTGCCGGTAGCGATCACGACCGAGTCGATACCGGCCAGGCGCGCGCGCGTGTAGTTTGCCGCGAAGCCCCAGCACAATGAGGCGGCGAGCATCAGTACGATCGCGGTCGATGCATTCGGCCCGATGGCGCTCCGGTCGCCCATCAGGATGGCCACACCGATGAATCCGATGGCCAGGCCCAGGCCCTGAGGGCGACCGATAGGCTCACCGAGCCAGACTCGCGCCACGATCGCACCGAACAGGGGCGCGGTCGCATTCAGAATGGCGAGCATGCCGGCGCTCAATGTCTGGGCGCTGTAGGAGATCACCAGAAAAGGCGCCGCCGTGAACAGCGTGCCCAGCAACAGGAACCGACCGGCATTCTGGCGCAGCGTGGACCAGCGCCCGGACAGCAGGACCACCGGCAGCAGCAGGCATGAGGCCAGCAGAAATCGCAAGGCGACCAGTGCAAGCGGCCCGAACTCCGGGACTGCCGATCGGGTGAACAGGTAAGCCGATCCCCAGACCAGGGCAAGCACCAACAATTCGCTCAGGGCACGCAATGACATCAGGCGCAACTGACCGTCGGTTCGATGGGTTTTGCTCGATTCGTCAGGCTGAACCGGAACGCCGGGCTCAATGCACTGTCGCCAGGGCGTGATCGAGCGCGCTGAGCATCTGTTGAATATGATCGGCGCTCACGATCAGAGGCGGGGACATGATGATGTTGTGGCCGGAGGTGCGGATCATCACACCAGCCTGATAACTGGCTTCGGCGATCGCGCCGGCAATCGACTTGTCGGCCGGCGTCTTCCGCTGCCGGTCGGAGACCAGTTCGATGGCCACCATCAGGCCCTTGCCTCGCACATCGCCAATGAGCTCATGGCGGCCGGCCAGTTCATGCAGACCACTGAGCAATTCATCGCCGCGCGTTGCGGCGTTGTCGGCCAGATGATGGCGCGTCATTTCGGGCAGGCAGGCCAGCGCCGCCGCGGCGCCCACCGGATGACCCGAGTAGGTATAGCCATGACCGATATTGCCGAAGCTGGAGGCATCGCTTTCAAAGGTCTGTGCCATCGATTCGCTGAGCAGCGTGGCGCCAAACGGAAAATAGCCGTTGGTGATGGCCTTGGCGATGCACATCATGTCGGGTCTGACCCGCCACAGGCGTGAGCCTGTCCAGGCCCCGGTTCGACCGAATGCGGTGATCACTTCGTCGGCGATGAGCAGGATGCCATGCCGGGTGCAGATTTCGCGCACCATCGGCATGAACGATTCGTGCGGCACGATGACGCCACCGGCACCCAGGACCGGCTCCATAATGAACGCAGCGATCGTATCGGGGCCCTGAAAGATGATCTCGTCCTCGAGCGCCGTCGCACAGGCCTGTGCGAGCCTGGCAGGGTCGGATTCATTGAAGGGATTGCGGTAGGTGTAAGGGCAGGGCACATGAAAGCAACCGGGCATCAGCGGCTCGTAGTTGCGCCGGAAGTTGCTGTTGCCATTGACCGAGGCACCCCCGAAGTGGGTGCCATGGTAGCCCTTGCGCAGGCTCAGGAATTTGGTGCGATCGCGGTCGCCGCGAATCTTGTGGTACTGACGCGCCAGGCGCAGCGCCGACTCCACGCTGTCGGATCCGCCCGACGTGAAGAAACTCCGTGTCATGCCATCGGGGGCGAACCACTCGGCCAGGCGTGCGGCCAGTTCGATGGCCGGTGCTGGCGAAGTGCCTCGAAACGCCGAGTAATAGGGCAGTTCGCGCAACTGCGCGGTTATTGCCCGCTTGACTGGCTCGCATGAGTAGCCCAGATTGACATTCCAGAGCCCACCCACGCCGTCGAGCACGCGATGGCCATCGACATCGGTCAGGGTCACGCCTTCGGCGGCCGTGATGATCTTGGGCGGATTGGCGAGCATGTCGGCCGGATGGGCCATGGGATGCCACATCTGCCGGGCATTGTTGGACTTCAACAGATGGATGTCGTCGGGATTCATCGGATGGTTCCGAGCGGTAGGCGGTGAATGATGAGTTGATGGCGGCGCGTCAGGCCGCCGATCTTGACAGGCGTGCTGCACAGAGGCAAGCTTTTCCCCGACCTGCTTGCCGGCCAGATGTTGCACCGGGCAGCCCTTCCCGATTCCCCAGGCAATGTTTGATGACCGGTCCAGATCGTCCGACCCACACGATTCTGCTGATCGGCGCCTTCGATACCAAGTCGGCCGAGCTCGTCTATCTGGCCGACCAGATCCGCGCCCAGGGCGCGCAGGTCATGAGCATGGACGTCAGTGTGCTCGGCGAGCCCGGCTGTGTGGTGGACATCGATAAGCATGCGGTCGCCAGGGCCGCCGATTCGTCGATCGATGCGGCCGTGGCCAGTGGCGACGAGAACTCGGCCATGCAGATCATGGCGCGCGGCAGCGCGCGCCTGACCGCGCAATTGCAACACCAGGGCCGGATCGACGCGATGATCGCTCTGGGGGGCACCATGGGCACGGATCTGGCGTTGGACTGCGCCAATGCCCTGCCGCTCGGCGTGCCCAAGCTGATCGTGTCCACCATTGCCTTTTCGCCGCTGATTCCGCCCGAGCGCCTGCCGGCCGATGCACAGATGATGCTCTGGGCGGGGGGGCTGCACGGCCTGAACAGCATCTGTCGAACGACGCTGAGTCAGGCGGCTGGTGCCGTGCTGGGTGCGGCCCGTGCCGTCGAACGATCGCCTGGGCATCGTCCAGTGGTCGGCATCACGAGTCTGGGCAGTTCCTGTCTCAATTACATGGTGACGCTCAAGCCCGCGCTCGAATCGCGCGGCTTCGAGGTGGCCATCTTCCATTCCACAGGCATGGGTGGCCGGGCATTCGAAAGTCTGGCTGCCCAGGGTGCGTTCGTCTGCGTCATGGACTTCTGTCTGCAGGAATTGAGCAACGAGGTTCACGGCTCGCCGGTGACCGGTGGCGCAGGTCGCCTCACGGCAGCCGGGCTGGCCGGCGTGCCGCAATTGGTTGCGCCCGGTGCCTGCGACCTGATCGATCTGCCCACCTGGCAGGTTACGCCCGATCGTTGGGCGAACCGAACCCGGCATATTCACAACCGCCTGATCGCGTCGATCGTCGCGTCCCCCGCCGAGCGCCAGACAACGGCGCAGGCCATTGCCGGGCGTCTGGCCATGGCACGGGCACCGGTCCATCTGATCCTGCCGATGCAGGGCATCGAGCAATGGGACAGGCCGGGTGAACCGCTGCATGATGCGACAGGTTTGCAGGCCCTGATGGCAGCCCTGCTGGCCCGGGTTGAGCCACCAGTGGACATCAGCAGGCTCGACGCACACATCAATGATCGGTCGTTCGTCGATCATGTGCTGGCATTGTTCGATCGCTGGGTGAACGACGGCATCGTCGTCAGGAATCCGTCGTCGATGCGGCCCGGCACAGATAGTCTATGATTCGCTCTGGCGGCTGACGCCGCAGTGGGTTGCTGCGCTCACCTGGCAACTATCCCGACGGGGGAGGCATGGGGCAATCATCAGCCCTGGAGCCCGTCAGATAGCGCCCGGATGGACCAATACCCATTGAAAATGATGGTGCCGCATGGGCGGCGCCCCGACTAATCAGAGACACAGCACCAAGACACTGTGCACAAACCCTGCGTACAGACACAGCGGCCCAGCAGCGTCCATCAAGGGCCGCGGCAGTTGTCGATAGTCTGATCGGCATCGGAGAAGCTTGAATGGCGACGGTGGAGTTCCGCAAAGTAGCGAAGTCCTTCGGTAGCACCAAGGTGCTGCATGGGGTCAGTGTCGATATCGCCGATGGCCAGTTCGTCGTGCTGGTCGGGCCCTCGGGCTGCGGCAAATCAACTTTGCTCAGAATGCTGGCTGGCCTGGAGAACATCACGGGTGGCGAGATCCTCATCGATGGCCGGGTGGTCAACAACACGCCCCCCAAGGACAGGGACATCGCGATGGTGTTCCAGAATTACGCGCTCTATCCGCACATGACCGTCGGCGAGAACATGGGGTTCTCGATGAAAATCGCCGGCGCGCCTCGCGACATCATGGATCAGGAGATCAAGAAGGCGGCGACGATTCTTGGTCTGGAAAACCTGCTGCATCGGTATCCCCGTCAACTCTCGGGTGGTCAGCGTCAGCGGGTGGCCATGGGACGGGCCATCGTGCGCAATCCGCAGGTTTTCCTGTTCGATGAGCCCTTGTCGAATCTGGATGCCAAGCTGCGCGTGCAGATGCGCACCGAAGTCAAGGAACTGCACCAGCGGCTCATGGTCACGACGGTTTATGTCACCCACGACCAGATCGAGGCCATGACCATGGCCGACCTGATCGTTGTCATGAATCATGGTCGCATTGAGCAGTCCGGCGCGCCGCTCGAGCTCTATGACCGGCCCGCCAATCTGTTCGTTGCCGGTTTCATCGGCTCGCCGGCGATGAATCTGCTCCAGGGTCGGGTCACCGCCGCCGGCTTCGAGGTCGGCGATGGGCTGCATTGGCCGTTGCCTGGTCAGGGACGTCTACCGACCGACCGAGAGTTCGTTTACGGCATCCGACCTGAACACCTGCGTCTTGATCCTCAGGGTTTGCCGGCCAAGCTGCAGGTGGTCGAACCAACCGGATCGGAAACCCAGGTCGTCTTGCGAATCGGTGAGGCGAGCGTGGTCGGCGCATTCCGTGAACGGATCACTGCACGACCCGGCGATACACTGCCGGTCAGTCCCGATCCCGGGCTGATTCATCTGTTCGACAAAGCCACGGGCCAGCGTTTCGAGCCCGCTTGATCTGCAACAACGACGTACCAGACAGGAGACTCAAGACATGTCAATCATCATCACGCGACGCGACCTGCTTGCCGCCAGCGCCGGCGCCGCAGCGCTATCTGCAGTGCCCGTCTCGTTTGCCCAGTCGTCCATCAAGACGGCTAATGCCACGGCGCCGAATCTGGCCATCGAAAAGGGCGCGTCGCTGCGTATGCTGCGCCCGGTGCGCTTCGTGCAGCCCGACGAAGACGTATTTCGCGCCAACTGTGCCCGGTTCGCCAAGGAAACCGGTATCGAAGTCAAGGTGGATTTCGTCGGCTGGGAGGACATCACCCAGCAGACCGCAGTCACGGCCAATACCGGGGCTGGCCCGGATATCATCATCGGCTTCAACGAGGCGCCCCACGTCTATGCGGACAAACTCGTCGACCAGTCCGATGTGGCCGAATATCTGGGCAACAAATATCGCGGCTGGCTGCCGCTGGCCCAACGCTATGGCAAGAAGCACGGCACCGATACCTGGATCGGTCTGCCCTTCGGCGCATCAGCTGGCCCGCTGGTCTGGCGCAAGTCCGCGCTCAAGGAGGTCGGCTACGATGCGCCGCCCGATGATCATGCCGGATTCCTCGGGCTTTGCAAGAAGCTCCATGCCGCAGGCAAGCCGGCCGGGTTCGCGCTGGGCAATGCCGTTGGTGACGGCAATGGCTTTGCCAACTGGCTGGTCTGGTCCCATGGCGGGTATCTGGTTGATGCCGACGGCAAGGTTGCGATCAACAGTCCGCAAACCATCAATGCCCTCAAATACCTCAAGGAGTTGTATCCGACCTTTGTGCCGGGCACGATCGCTTGGGGCGACATCAGCAACAATCGGGCCTATTCATCCAATGAGGTCTGGCTGACCGCCAACGGCGTCTCCCTGTACTTCTCGCTGAAGAGCAAACCCGAGATGGCCGCGCTTGCCGAAGACACCTTTCATTCGCTGTTGCCCACGGGCGTGCTGGATATCTCGCCGATGACCGGCCTGACGCTCAACGCGATGATCTTCAAGCACAGCAAGTATCCGAATGCGGCCAAGGCCTTGCTGCAGTTCCTGCTCGAGGAGGCTCAGTATGACGCCTGGTTGCAGGCCAACGTGGGCTACTGGTCGCAACCGCTCGAAGCTTACTCAGACAGCGCGACCTGGCAGGGCGACCCCAAGATGTCGATCTTCAAGAACACCATGCGCAGCAACTTCTGGATCGGCTACAAAGGCCCCATCACTGCCGGGTCGGCCGCCGCGAATGCCGACTACGTCATGGTGCAGATGTGCGCCGCGGTGGCCTCCGGTGAAGCGACGCCGGAGCAGGCCGCCGCCGAAGCCGAGCGACGTGCCCAGCGCTTCTTCCGCCGCTCATGATCTCTGCACGCTCCCGGCGCGGGCAGTGCTGCGCGGTGCCGGCTCACCGGCACCCGCCCGCGGGCGGGTGCGTGCGCGACCACAACCCAGCCGGATTGCAGTAGACGATGTCAACCACCCTAGACCGTGCATGGGAGCGTCGCCCGTCGCAACGCAACCCGATCGCCCGACTGTTCGATCACAAGGGCTTTCTGATCGTTATTTGCCTGCTGCCCGCGGTGGGTTTGCTGACCGTCTTTCTGACGTATCCGTTGGGCCTGGGCATCTGGCTGGCGTTTACTGACACCACGATTGGTCGCTCGGGCATCTGGGTCGGTCTGGAAAACTTCCAGTATCTGTTCAGCGACCCGATCTTCTGGAATGCAGTTTTCTTCAGCGTGTTCTACACGGCCGTGGCCACGGTGGGCAAGTTCGGTCTGGGCCTCTGGCTCGCGCTGTTGTTGAACAATCACCTGCCATTCAAGAGTCTGCTGCGGGCCATCATCCTGTTACCCTGGATTGTGCCCACGGTGCTGTCAGCGATTGCGTTCTGGTGGATCTACGACCCGCAGTTCTCGATCATTTCGTGGCTGATGATCGAACTGGGCTTTCGCCAGACCAATATCGACTTCATCAACACCGCCTGGCCGGCGCGCTGGTCACTGATCGTCGCCAACATCTGGCGGGGCATTCCGTTCGTGGCCATTTCCCTGCTGGCCGGCCTGCAGACCATATCGCCCTCGCTCTACGAGGCTGCCTTGCTCGACGGCACGTCAGGGTGGCAACGCTTCCGGTTCATCACCTTCCCGATGCTGTTGCCGATCCTGGCCATCGTCATGACCTTCTCGATCATCTTTACCTTCACCGATTTTCAACTGGTCTACGCGATCACACGCGGTGGACCGGTCAACTCAACCCACCTGCTGGCCACGCTGGCGTTCCAGCGTGGCATTCCCGGCGGTCAACTGGGTGAGGGGGCAGCGATTGCGGTCTCGATGATTCCGTTCCTGGTGGTGGCAACCCTGTTCTCGTACTACACGCTGGCGCGTCGGAAATGGCAGCAAGGAGAGGACAATGACTAGGATGGACCCGGCTGACGAACCGGTCAATGAGTCCTCGGCCACCGATTCGGCCGGATCGGACCGCATGGATTGGGACAACGGGCTGCGCCGCATGATGCTGATCTGGCTGCCATTGGCCTGCTTCGTGCTAATCCTGCTATTCCCGTTCTACTGGATGACGGTCACCGCCTTCAAGCCGGACGCCGAGTTGTATGACTTTGGTAAGCACAATCCGTTCTGGATCTCGTCGCCCACGCTCGATCACATCAAAAAGCTGCTGTTCGACACAGACTATCCCTCCTGGTTGCTGACCACCATGATGGTGGCCGTCGGCGCGACCTTTCTGTCCCTGTTCTCGAGCACCCTGGCCGCCTATGCGATCCAGCGCCTGCGATTCAAGGGTAGCCAATGGGTGGGTCTGGCGATTTATCTCGCCTATCTCGTGCCGCCATCGATCCTGTTTATCCCATTGGCCACCATTGTTGTGCAGCTTGGCCTGTTCGACAGTCCACTCGCGCTCATCCTCGTCTACCCGACCTTTCTCGTACCCTTCTGTACCTGGCTGTTGATCGGTTATTTCAAGTCGATTCCCTATGAACTCGAAGAATGTGCGCTGATCGATGGCGCAACCCGCCTGCAGATCCTGCGCAGAATCACGCTGCCTCTGGCGGTTCCGGGTCTGATCAGTGCGGGCATCTTCTCGTTCACCCTGTCATGGAACGAGTTCATCTACGCCCTCGCTTTCATCCAGAGCAGTGAGAACAAAACGGTGCCGGTGGCGATCCTGACCGAGCTCATCACGGGCGATGTCTATCAGTGGGGCGCACTGATGGCCGGTTCGCTGCTCGGATCACTGCCGGTGGCCATTTTTTATTCGTTCTTTGTCGATTATTACGTGTCGTCACTGACTGGTGCGGTCAAGGAGTGAACCCATGAAGATCGAGCGAATCGAACCCCTGATCGCCGATGCGGGCTGGCGTACCTTCTCGTTCCTGAAGGTGTCCACCGCGTGTGGTATCACGGGTTGGAGTGAATACAACGAAGATTTCGGCAGCAAGGGGTTGAGCGACGTCATCCGCGCCTTGTCACCGCTGTTGATCGGGCAGGATCCCCGGCGCAGTGAGGCACTGGTTGCACAACTGCATGTGGCCACCCGCCAGTCGCGCGGTGGCCTGAATCAGCAGGCGATCGCCGCCATCGAGAATGCCTTGCTGGACATTCGTGGCAAGGAAGCCGGCAAACCGGTGGCGGCCTTGTTCGGCGGGCCGATCCGCGAACGCATCCCGGTGTATTGGTCGCATTTCGGCACTTACCGGATTTCCTATCGTGGCCGCGGCTTTCTGCCCGAGCTCGAGACTTACGATCAGCTCGCCCGCCATGCCGCCCAGGTCAAGGAGCAGGGTTTTGCCTGCCTGAAGACCAACATCTTTCCGTTCCGTGATGGCAAGCTGCAGTATTTCAATCCGGGTTTCGGTCGAACCGCCGGTTGGCCCGAGCTGAATTGGGACAACAAGCTGCTGTCCGACCTGAAGCGCCAGCTCGAAACGATTCGCGAGGCGATCGGCCCGGACATGGGCCTGATGCTCGACACCAACTTCCACTTCAAGACCGAGGGCTCGCTACGGATCGCCGAGATGGTGGCGCCGCTCGGCCTGACCTGGCTGGAGATCGACAATCATGATCCGGCCAGCCTGGCCCTGATCCGGCGCGCCGCGCACTGTCCGATCTCGTCTTGCGAGACCTTGCATGGCCGGCGCGACTTCAAGCCGTATCTTGAAAACTACGCCATGGATGTCGCCATTGTCGACGTGCCCTGGAATGGCCTTGGCGAGAGTGTCAAGATCGCATCGATGGCCGATGCCTGGGAAGTCAACTGCGCGCCCCACAACTTCTACGGCCATCTCTGCTCCTATATCAGTGCCCATTTCTGCGCCGCGATTCCCAATTTCCGGATCATGGAGATCGACATCGACAGCACGCCCTGGCGCGACGAATTCGTGACCGCGCCGCCCGTGATTGAGAACGGTGAGTTCGTGCTGCCCGATCGCCCAGGCTGGGGCTGTGATATCAACGAGGCTGCGGTTCGTGCCCGACCGCCCAAACGCTGACCAGAAGGATCCGATCATCATGTCGACATTCACCATTCTCACGCCCGCGGGTATGCCGACGTCGGGTCCCGGAAAGGGCTACGGGTATGAACTCGAAGCCCTCGAGGGTATGGATGCGCAAATCGTCGAGTGTGAGGCCTCGGAGGCCGCGTTCATCGCGGCGGCCCCGACGGCCGACGCCGTCTATGCAAAGGGCATGAAGTTCACCGCGCCCATGATCAACGCGCTGGCCCGGTGCCGGCTGATCGCGCTCGGTTCGGTTGGTGTCGACTATGTCGATGTCGCGGCGGCCACTGAGAAGGGCATTCCGGTGACCAATTGTCCCGATACCTTCATCGAGGAGGTGGCCGATCACGCGATGATGCTGATCCTGGCCACGCATCGCCGCTGCGTCGAACAAGACCGGATGGTTCGTGAAGGCCGATGGTCGGCCGGTCGGCCACAACTGTCAGAGATTCCGCGCCTGATGGGCCTGACCCTGGGTTTTCTTTCATTTGGTCGGGTGGCTCGCGCAACCGCGCGCCGCGCCCGGGCTTTCGGTCTGCACATGAAGGCCTACGATCCCTTCGTCGAAGAGCTCACCATGTCGGAGTACGGCGTGGAGCCGGCGAGTCTGTCCGAGGTGTTGTCCAGCGCTGATTTTGTCTCCATGCATATGCCCGACACCCCGCTGACCCGGGGTTTTCTGGGTGAAAAGCACTTCAGGCAGATGAAGCCGACGGCGATCTTCATCAACACCGGGCGTGGCCCCACCGTGCAGGAATCCGCGCTCATTCAGGCGCTGGATCAACATTGGATCGCGGGTGCCGGGCTCGATGTGTTGCAGACCGAACCACCGTCGCCGGACAATCCCCTGCTGGCGATGTCACAGGTCATCCTGTCGCCGCATAATGCGTCAGCCAGTGCTCGTTTCGATCCGGCCCGTCGGCGCCGGGTGGGCCAGGAAATCGCCTTGGTGCTGTCCGGTCGTTGGCCCTTGTCTTGCGTGAATCCCACCGTGCTCAGTGGCTCCAGCCTGCGTCGCTGGCAGCCCTATTCCATGCGCAACGGGCCGAACGCCTGAGTCGATGCGGCCGCGAGTCGCGGGATTCAGACCAGCTTGGCCTGCACCCTGCCATACCGGCCCAGATCGACGCAGACCCGGTTGCCCGGCGCAACGGTACTGGGCTGACCCGTCACCCCGGTGGTGACGAACTGCCCACGCAAAAGGGCAATGTCCAGTTCGCGCAAGGTGTTGGCCAGCCAGGTCAGCGCCTTCAGTGGGCCGCCCAGTGCATCGCTACCTTCACCGCGTGATATCGGTTCGTCATTGACGAGCAGCGTCGTGGCAAGTCCGGCCAGGTCTGCCAGCGGCGCACCGATCGGGGTTCCGGGGCCGAGCACGAACTGACTGGCGCAGGCATTGTCGGCAATCAGGCTGGCCGCCCCGACACGGGTGAAGTCCGCAAATCGTGAATCGGGCAGCTCCAGTCCGGGGTGAATGGACTCGACGGCATCGGCCACATCGGCTTCGGTGAACGCGACGGGGCGGGGCGCCAGATCGCGGCCCAGCTTCAGAACGATCTCGGCCTCGGCCACGCGCATCCGGTTGGCCCCCAGCCGGATCTGTGCATCCGTGTCGAACACCACCGGCGCGAACAGCCGGCCGGCCAGCGGGTGATCGACATTGATATGGCGTCGCCCCGCCGCTGCGGTGGCGGCGATCTTCCAGCCGACCACCGGCTCGCCCCGATGGGTGGCCAACCGGGCCTGTATCCCGTAGCCATGGCGTGCGGTGATCGGACGCATGGACGCCGGCAATGCATCGATCACCGTGCCCGCCTGCTCGAGATCGAGCAACAAGCGGGCGGCCTGGTCCAGGTCGGGCGGCTCAGCGGTCATGGTCAGCTCAGCTTATTCATCGTGCCCGTGCTCTCCGCCAGCAGGTAGTAGAAGGTGACTCGGTGCTTGCGCCGCTCGGCCTTCATCTTCTCGACAACCTGCTGGATACCGGCATCGGCGGCCGCCGCGTCGAGTCCGAGCTTCTTGGCCGCAAAACCATCGCGCACCCGGTTCAGTTCGGACTTGTCCGATGACGAGACCAGTGACGCATCGGTGCTCTTGAGCGCGATGCCGCAATATTTGACGATTGCTGCAATCGCTTTCTCATCGACCGTGGTGGTGTATTTCTGGATGTCGGCTGCGTATTCACTCATCATCAGACTCCTTGGATCAGACTGTGCTGGGTCAGCGGAATGCTCCGCCTGCGACGGACGGCGCCGATCAGGTGATCATTGCCCGCCCACCGGACGATTTTATCCGGTCGCCGAAACTGCCTGTTTCCATCCGATGCGATGCCAGGCGGGTACCGGCTTCGCCGCTCGGTCTGACAGATATCTGTCAGAAAAATCGAATCATTTTTAAGGCAGTCTGGCGCCCGAATTCAGCATGATTTGACATTCCCCGCCGCGATACCTGGCCGATTGTCAGTATCATCGCGCGAGGGTCAGGCGGAGGGATTTAGTTGACGAATCATCGAGTCGATGCCGGCCATTTCATTCGCCGTCGCTGCTGTTGCGGCCATTTGAGGTTTGCATCGTTCTCTACAGGTTCTCTCAATCATGATTTCTCACACAACATCCGCAGGCCGTTCGGATGGCTGGTGGCCCGCGTCGGTCGGACTCGCCATGTCGATCGCCATCGGAGGTCTGGTCGCCTGCAGCGATTCGGATGATCCGGTCGCCGTGTCAGCCGATTCTCGCGTGGCAGGCACGCCGGCAGACGCCAGCGACACAGCCGCTGCCATATCCATCGCCGGCCAGGCGGTCGTGCTGATCGTCGAGGACAACTGGAACGACCTGATCTATCAGTTCGGCCGTCTGGGTTTTCAGACCCTTCAGGTGCCATGCGCGAATGCATCGGGTGGCGGCGGGTCGTTCAACTACCAGGCGACCGATGTCGACGGCAACAAGGTCGCCTCTGCCGGCGACACGATCCGGTTTGACGCGGCCGACTGCCAGATCGGCCAGGGGTCGCCCGTCTATCGGGGCGTCAAGGCCATCAGCATCAATGCCGTGTCCGGCGATCTGGCCACTGCATTCAATGCGTCGCTTTCCGCCTCGCTGATCGGGTATTCGATTTTTGACGGCTTCACGACGTATCGCTTTGGCGATGTCACCTTCCCGTCAACCCTGAGCTCGTCGGACGGCGTCGCCTGGCAGGGCACGATGACCGGGCCGATCAAGCAGTCGTTTGACTTTTCGACCGATGTCGGCGGCGGAGTGGCCAGCTATCGCTTGTTCGACTTCAAGGCGGGCGTGCTGACCGCCCGCGCGGCGGCGCCTGTCGCCACGGTCACGGACGGTCTGTTCGAAGTCACCACGCCGACCCGCGTGATCAACGGGTCTCTGCGTTAGCAAGAGGCGGCCACGACGGGTCGGGGAACCCGGCGCTGCCCCAAAGGGGGCAGCCCGATTCTGGTTGGTCGTTGACCGCTCAGGAATAGAGCGCAGGCACGCCAACCTTGGCATGGATCTGATTGACCGCGTCGGGCGTCACACCCATGCCCTTGGCCAGCCTATCGAGGTACTGCGCCTCGGCATCCGAATCCAGATCGATCGCGAGCAGTGACATCAGGTAAACCTGTTGTTCGAGCCCTTTGGGCACGCTGCCCACGAAACGTTCGAAATCCAGCGGCGCATTCATTTCATTGCGCACGAAGGCGATTTCGGCCTGATCCGCGTCGCTGAGCTGACCCAGGATCTTCTGCTGCTCGTCGGCATCGATACTGCCATCGGACTTTGCGGCATTGATCATGGCGCGAAGCATGATTTCGGCCTGGGAATTCTGCGCCGGGGTCGGTTCGGGCGTGGCCTGGCCACCCAGGGCCTTGTTGAGCAGATCGCCAAAGCCTCCGCCAAAGCCGCCACCGCCCTGGGCCTGCTGACCACCACCCAGGCTGCCCAGCAGACCACCGAGTCCGCCCGATGGCGAGCCGCCGCCCGACAGTACGCCGCCGAGCAGGCCGCCCAGCCCGCCGAGTCCTCCCAAGCCGCCAAGGCCGCCGGCAGAACCGGTGCCGCCCTGCGATTGCTGACCGGCGCCGCCCAGCAGGCCGCCCAGCAGGCTGTCGAGTCCGCCTCCAGCGCTCCCGGACGATGCCGATTGTCCGGAAGCACCCGAGCCGCCGCCCAGAAGTCCACCCAGGCCGCCGAGGCCTCCCAGGCCACCGGCAGCGTCACCCGTGCCCCCTGCGGACTGGCCACTGCGCCCGTTGATCATCTTGCCTACGCCACGTGCAACCATCGTGGCCACGGCAACCCGCGCCAAAGTTCCAAGAAGATTCATGATTGTCTGATTCCCGATTGGTTGGGCCGCAAACCGGGCGGCCAGAGAGTCGCGCTGACTGAGCGAGTCGGGCCAGCCACGGCCAGCGCCAGCCCAGTATATCTGCCCCTGTCGATCGTGGCATCCGGCCAGGCGCCTGACTCAGGCTCCCGTCTGCCGATATTCGGGCTGCATTTGCACGTTGAGCGCAACCAGAAACCGCGACACCATGTTGTAGGCACCGATGGTGGCAATCAGTTCGACCAGTTCCGGATGGGGCAGATGGGCGGCCATCTGGGCGAATGTTGCATCACTGACCTTGACCCGCAGGGTCATTTCAATACAAAGCGCCAGCGCTGCACGCTCGCCTGGATCGAACAGATCGGTGCGCCCAAGTGCAGCGACCGGATCCCTGATGGCCTGGACCTGGGCGGTGGTCGCGCCGGCGGCAATCCAGAGCGGTGCATGTTGTTCAAACTCGTAGTGGGCGCCATTCAGGATTCCCACTGCGCACATCGCCAGCTCGCCCAGTTTCGGACTCAGGCTGAATTCGCTGCGCATCGCGCCCATCATGGCGTTCCAGCCGCGCGCCAGTGGCTGACTGTAGAGCAGCATGCGGTCCAGTTCGATGAGTCGTCCGCCACGGCGTTGCCGGATGCTCGTCACGAGTTCGGCGGGCTCGGCCAGCTCTTCAGGCAGGTAGGGAATCCGTGGCGCCAGCGTCGTGGCCACCGGATCGCTGATCGCGGGTGATTCGCCGCGCTGGCGCTGGCGCTGCGTGCCCGACGACAGTCGTGCGGTCGCCGCGATCGCGGCGCCCGGATAGACCGACTCATCGCCGTTCGCGGCCGCGCAGGCGAGCACCATGTCGGTCGCCTCATAGCCCCAGAAATTCCGGCCGGCGAGGTTGATGGTCGGTACGCCGAACACGCCGGCCTCGATGGCTTCCTGCGTGTGCTGGCGAATCGCCTGCTTGACCGTGTCAGTGGTGAGCGCGGCTGGCGACACGCCCAGTTCGTCGAGCAGAGCGGCGAAGGCGGTCGGGTCCTGCGGCACATGGCCCTCGATCCAGACGAATGCGAATAGCCGTCGGACCACGTCGGGGGAATTACCCAGATGCTGCGACAGACGCAACAAGGGCAGCGGATTGAAGGGATGGTGGCTCGGCAGAGTCAGATCGATCCCGTCCCGATGGGCGATCCAGGTCACATGTTCGAACGTCCATTGTCGCTTGGGTGCAAGTTCGGCCGGTCCGAGCTGGCCCCAGTGGTCGAGCAGACCGGCGAACAGGACAGGCACGCACTGCACCGGTTCGATGGCGGCCAGGGTCGGGAGCCGGGTGCTTTGCAGATAGGCGAAGGGAGAAATGAAATCGAAATACCAGCGCATGATGTGTCACCAATTCCGCGGTTGATGGCGGGTTCTGTGTGCGGGCGGGCCGATGCCTCTATAGACTGGCGCCTTGTCCGGAACAGGCAGCGACCGATGCGTTCGATTGTCCAACATGTACTGCGTTTCACCTACCGCGACTGGCGCGGTGGTGAATTGTCGCTGTTGATTGCCGCGCTGATGATTGCGGTCGCTTCGCTCGCGGCGGTCGGTTTCTTCGTCGATCGCCTGCGCACCGGCCTCGAACGTCAGGCCACCCAGTTGCTCGGTGCCGATGTGGTCATCCGTTCGCAACGCGATCAGCCCCCGGAATATGCGGCCAAGGCTCTCGAGCTGGGGCTGTCGGTGGCGCGCACCATCGAGTTCCCGAGTATGGTCAGCGCCAGCGGGATGCCGCGGCTGGCTTCGGTGAAGGCCTTCAGCCCGCTCTATCCGTTGCGCGGATCGCTGCGACTGCTCCAGGACGACGGCTCCCTGGGCCCGCCAGGTGCACCATTGCCGCAGTCCGGTCGAACCTGGATCGACCCGCAACTGGCCACGGCGATCGGTGCCGGGCGCGGGGAAACGGTGCAGCTGGGTGACAGCGATTTCACGGTCGACGGGCTCATCGGACTGGAGCCCGACCGGGGGGGCGGCTTTGTCAATCTGGCGCCGCGCATCCTGATCCCGCTTCAGGATCTGCCAGCCACCGGCCTGGTCCAGGCGGGAAGCCGGGTCAGCTATCGCCTGCTGGTGGCCGGTGACCGCAGCGCCATCGATCAGTTCACCCAATGGCTCTCGCCCCGGCTCGACAGCATGCAACGCATGGAGACGGTGGCCGACGGGCGTCCGGAACTGCGCACGACGCTGGAACGCGCCGAGCAGTTCCTGTCGCTGGTCGCCCTGTTGTCCGCCCTGATTGCGGCGGTCGCGGTCGCGTTGGCGGCGCGTCGCTTTGCCCAGCGCCATCTGGACGCCTGCGCCGTGGTCAAGGCGATCGGTGTCACCCAGTCGATGCTCCTGAATATTCTCGTCGGCGAATTGCTGCTGGTCGCCTTGCTGGGCGGACTGGCCGGTGCCGCGCTGGGCTGGGCCCTGCATTTTGCGCTGTCGTGGTCGATTCAACCGCTGCTGGTCATGCCCTTGCCAGCGCCGAGTCTCTGGCCTGCGGTTCAGGCGCTGCTGGCCTCACTGGTGCTGCTGCTTGGCTTCGGCGCCTTTCCCTTCGTACGCCTCGCCGGCGTGCCACCCCTGCGGGTATTGCGCCGCGATCTGGGTGGCGGTTCGGCATCGGTATGGGCCGGTGCACTGATTGCGTTGGCCTGTTTTGCCGCGCTGCTGTTCTGGTTGAGCAGTGACAAGCGCCTGGCGGCCTTTGCGCTGGGCGGATTCGCGCTGGGCGCCATCGTGTTTTCGTTGTGCGCGTTCGGCCTGGTCTGGCTGGTTGACAAGGCGCGCACCATTGAACATCTGGCGCGCATGCCGACCATCCGACTGGCCCTGGCATCATGGTCGCGACGACGCTCCGCTGCGGTGGCGCAAACCGTGGCGCTGGCCATCGGCCTGATGGCGCTCGCGCTGTTGACGGTCACCCGTACCGATCTGATCGATGGTTGGCAACAGGCAACCCCAAAAGACGCGCCGAATCGATTCGTGATCAACATCCAGCCTGATCAGGCGCCGCAGGTGGCCCGGATGCTGGCGGCCAAGGAAGTTGGCGAGGCACCGCTGTATCCGGTCGTGCGCGGCCGGCTGGTGCTGATCAATGGCGTACCCGCCCGGCAGCATCAGGCGGGAGAACAGGAAGGCGAGGGCACCGAGAGCCTGAACCGTGAACTCAATCTGTCATTCCTCGACGCCCCTCCCACGCACAACGATCTGATCCAGGGCCGATGGTTCGCCCCGGACAGCCATGAGGTATCGGTCGAGCAGGGCTTGTTCAACTCGCTGGGCCTGGCCATTGGCGATGAGGTCACTTTCGACATTGCCGGCGAGTCGGTGACGGTCAGGGTATCGAGCGTGCGCAAGGTCGCCTGGGATTCAATGAAGCTCAATTTCTACATGATTCTCTCGCCGGCTGCGCTGGAACGGATGCCGATGACCTGGGTGGTTGCCTACAACCAGACGACGGGTTCGTCCGTCGATCGCCAGCTGGTGAGCGCCTTTCCGAATCTGACGGTATTCGATACCGGACTGATCCTGGCCCAGGTGCGCAGCATGCTCGATCAGGTGGTGCGGGCGGTGCAGTTCCTGTTCCTGCTCACCGTTGCCGCCGGCGTCACGGTGCTCTATGGTGCGCTGGCGACCTCGCGCGACGAGCGCACGCGCGAGGCCGGTCTGATGCGCGCACTGGGTGCCTCGCGGGGCCAGCTCGGTGCGGCGCAGTTCTGGGAACTTAGTCTGTCGGGCGCACTGGCGGGTTTGTTGGCGTCGGCTGGGGCCCTGGCCATCGGTGCTGTTCTGGCCGAACGGGTGTTTCGATTCTCCCTGGATACGCGCTGGGAAATGCTTCTCTACGGCCTGCTCGCCGGCGCCTTGCTGGCCGTGCTGGCCGGTTGGATGGGCCTTCGACCCGTGCTCAATTCCTCGCCGCTGTCCACGCTCAGAAACGGCTGAGCGGTAGCGAGGGCACCCGTTCGCCAGGACCTACAACGACGCGGTAATGCCACCGTCGACGTACAAGGTGTGACCGTTGACGAAGGACGATGCGGACGATGCCAGAAAGATGCAGGCGCCGACCAGCTCCTGAACCTCTCCCCAGCGTCCCGCCGGTGTTCGTCGGGCAAGCCAGGCGCTGAATTCGGGATCGTTGACCAGCGCCGCATTCAGCGGCGTGTCGAAGTATCCGGGAGCGATTGCGTTGACCTGCAGTCCGTGCCTGGCCCAGTCGGTCGCCATGCCCTTGGTCAGATTGCCCACCGCCCCCTTGGTGGCGGTATAGGGCGCGATGCCCGGGCGGGCCAATGCGGTCTGGACCGAGGCGATATTGATGATCTTGCCGGCGCCACGCCCGATCATGTGGCGGGCCACCGCCTGCCCCACATGAAACACGCTCGCCACATTGGTCTGGAGCAGCTTGTCGAACATGACTGGGTCGAACGCTTCGAGCGGGCCGCGATGCTGCATGCCGGCGTTGTTGACCAGAATGTCGATCGGGCCGGACCGGGCTTCAAACTCGTCGATATGGCGACGAACCGACTGATGATCCGTGACATCGAAGATCAGTCGGTGCACCGGGTGAGCTTCGGACTGGAGTTGGTCGGCGGCCGCCGCGACCTTCGCCGGGTCGCGGCCGTTGATGATGACCGATGCACCCGCCCTGGCCAGGCCGCTGGCCAGAGCGAACCCGATACCCTGAGACGAACCGGTGACCAGAGCCGTGCGGCCGGTCAGGTTGAACATGTCAATGCCCTGGTGCAATCGGTGTCTCCCACGAGTTATCCCATAGAATCCGCATGGTAACGGCAACCAGGATGCCTGCCATGCGCGCACTCGTGATTCACGCCCCCAAGGATCTTCGTACCGAAGAGCGTCCCGATCCCAGCCCCGGACCGGGTCAGGTGAAGATCCGCGTCGCCATGGGCGGCATCTGCGGCTCCGATCTGCACTATTTCCAGCACGGTGGGTTTGGTACTGTCCGGCTCAAGGAGCCCATGGTGCTGGGCCACGAAGTGGCCGGCCATGTGATCGAACTGGGCCAGGGCGTCGAGAGCCTCACGCCCGGACAACTGGTCGCGATCAATCCGTCGCGACCCTGCGGGCATTGCGAATACTGCCAGCAGGCATTGCACAACCACTGCCTCAACATGCGCTACTACGGATCGGCGATGCCGTTTCCGCACATTCAGGGCGCCTTCCAGGAGGTACTGGTGGCCGACGTCGCACAGTGTGTCAAGGCTGACGGACTCACCCCGTCGGAGGCTGCAATGGCCGAGCCGCTGTCGGTGGGCCTGCATGTGGTCAGCCGGATCGGCGATCTGCTGGGCAGGCGGGTACTGCTCACTGGCTGTGGGCCGATCGGCTTACTGGCGATGCTGGCCGCGCGTCAGGCGGGTGCCCTGGAAATCGTCGCTGTCGACCTGAGCGATGAGGCGCTGAGCCATGCGCGACGTATCGGTGCCGACCGTACCATCAACATCGCCAACGAGCCTCAGGCGCTGGCTCAGTATGCGTCCGGAAAGGGTTACTTTCATGCGCATATCGAGGCCAGTGGCGCGGAGTCGGCCCTGCATGCGGGTATCGCGGCACTGCGCCCGCGTGGTGTGCTGATGCAACTCGGACTGGGCGGCGACATGAAGGTGCCGATGCTGCAGGTGACCGCCAAGGAGATCGACCTGCGCGGCTCGTTCCGCTTTCATGCCGAATTTCCAATGGCCGTACGTCTGATGCAGGCTGGCCTCATCGATGTGAAGCCGCTGATCACCCATGTGATGCCGATCGCCCAGGCTCAACAGGCATTCCTCATCGCCGGCGATCGATCGCAGGCGATGAAGACGCACATTGCGTTTTAGTCCAGAACTGTTTCCACGGTGATGCCCTCGGGCAGTTTGCACAGGCGGGCGGCCACGAAAAATTCACCGCCATTGCGCCGGCAGACCTGATACGGATGATCATGGCGGGCCGAACGCACAGTCGCTGCAGCACTCGGCGATGGCGAAGCGGCACTGCGATGCAGTCCCTTTGCGATGGTGGGCGCACGCCAGGGTCCGACGCTTCTGGCGCCAGGACAAAGCTTATCCGCGAACGCGACCGAGCCGTCACGCATATCGCATCGATAGATCGTCGTCGTGGCGTTGCCGGGTGCACGCGCACCGGTCGCGGCTTCGGCCGGCGAAAACACCGCCAGCATCGCCACAGCCCCCAGTACGATCGTGAGCAACATCATCGGGTTGATCGAATACTTCGGCATTCTGGACATTTTCCTTCCTCCGGTCGGACCGGGCCGACCCCGGCCGGTCCCGTATCGAATCGTCCTCGATAGCGGCCACGCTGCCTGTGATCGAAGTCACGATGCCACCGTTTGTCGGGTCGTCACCACCATTCGGAGGCTGCTGCGAAGACCCGTTATACTGGATGTTCAGCCAGTGAATTCAGGCTCTGTGTCGACCTCTGATCCCGCCTTGTTGCTTTGGCTCGCCCTGGCCACGTTGTTGATCGCGTGCCTGGCCTGCGTGTTGCTCATTGCCTTGTTGATCCGGCGTCAGCCCGACCCGGAACCCGGACTACGCCTGCTGGCCCAGCAACTGGCCGGACAAATCAGTCATCAACGCGAGAGTGCGCGTGAACTCGCGGAGTCGGCCCGCGACAACCGGCAGGAAATCTCCTCGTCGGTGCGTGATCTGGCGCGCACCCTCAGCGGTCAGCTGGGTCAGAGCGCCGATCTGCACACTCGCCGGGCCGATCATCTGAGCGGGCAGTTCGAACGGCTGCATGAGTTGGTCGATCGGCAGCTCGACGCCATCCGAACCGACAATGCGTCTCGCCTGGAGGCCATGCGGCGCACGGTCGACGAGCAATTGCAGACCACGCTGGAACTCAAGCTAGGGGAATCATTCCGACTGGTGTCCGAGCGGCTCGAGCAGGTCCAGCGCGGACTGGGCGAGATGCAGCATCTGGCCGCCGATGTCGGCGATCTCAAGCGGGTGCTGTCCAATGTCAAAACCCGCGGCATCTGGGGTGAAGCCCAACTGGCGGCGATTCTCGAACAGATGTTCGGCGCCTCCCAATATCGGGCCAATGTCGAAGTCGTGCCCGGCTCCGGCGAACGAGTCGAGTTCGCGCTCGCGTTGCCCGGCTCTCCCGGACGGGCGCCGCTCTGGCTGCCGATCGATGCCAAATTCCCGCGCGAGGACTACGAACGCCTGATGCTCGCCCAGGAGGCCTCCGACGGTGCCGGTGCCGAGGCGGCAGGGCGCAGGCTGGAGACCCGGGTTCGCGCAGAGGCACGGTCGATCCGAAGTCGATACATCGTGCCGCCGCACAGTACCGATTTCGGGATGATGTTCGTGCCGGTCGAGGGCCTGTATGCCGAACTCGCCCGGCGCCCCGGCTTGCTCGATGACTTGCAGCGTGACCACCGGGTCATCCTGGCTGGCCCCAGTACCCTGGCGGCGATCCTGTCCAGCGTCCAGATGGGGTTGAAGACGCTGGCCATCGAGCAGCGCTCGGGCGAGATCCGCCGCCTGCTGGGTGCAGTCAAGGTGGAGTTTGCCCGCTTTGGAGAAACCCTGGCAGCGACCCGACAGCAATTGGAAAAGGCGGCCGGCACCATCGGTCATGCGGAGACCCGGTCAAGAGCCATTTCCCGGCAACTGAGCGAAGTCGAAATGCTCCCCGTGAGCGGCAGCGACGACGCACGGGCGCCTGAACCAGCCGAACGGCACAATTCCGTTCGGCCGGGCGATCCGGCGACGACGCCTCAGGGCCCGACACCGCCCGATCGATTGCTGTAGCGCACCATTCTGTTTTTTCAGGGTGAAAAACAAGTTTCTGTATTGCGAAAACATCATGCAAGTGATTGATAAAAGGAAGGAATAAGGTGGTTGTTTTGCGCAATTTCTTCTGTTGCCACGCAGCAGAAACGGCTAACATTGGTTGTTTGAAGCGCGCCGGCGCCCACTGATTTTTTTCACCTTGAGGAGTATTCATGGCAACGCGAGAGCAACAGGCACAGCAGCTGCAGCAGGACTGGTCGGAAAATCCCCGCTGGCGCGGCATCAAGCGCACCTATAGCGCCGAAGATGTGATCCGCCTGCGCGGTTCGCTGCAGATCGAGCACACCCTGGCCAAGCGTGGGTCGGAAAAACTCTGGAAGCTCATCAACGAAGAGCCCTTCGTCAATTCCTTGGGCGCGCTGACCGGCAACCAGGCCATGCAGCAGGTCAAGGCCGGCCTGAAGGCCATTTATCTGTCGGGCTGGCAGGTCGCTGGTGACGCGAACCTGGCCGGTGAGATGTATCCCGATCAGTCGCTGTACCCGGCCAACTCGGTGCCCCAGGTGGTCCGGCGGATCAACAACACCCTCAAGCGCTGCGACGAAATTCAGTGGATGGAAGGTGTGGGCCCTGGCGACAAGGGCTATATCGATTATTTCGCGCCGATCGTGGCCGATGCCGAAGCCGGATTTGGCGGCGTGCTCAACGCATTCGAACTCATGAAGGCGATGATCGACGCGGGCGCGTCCGGCGTTCACTTCGAAGACCAGCTGGCCTCGGTCAAGAAGTGTGGTCACATGGGTGGCAAGGTCTTGGTGCCCAGCAAGGAACAGGTTGCCAAACTGAGTGCGGCCCGCCTGGCGGCCGATGTGATGGGCGTGCCAACTATCCTGCTTGCTCGCACCGATGCCGAAGCGGCCGATCTGGTCACCTCCGATGTCGATGACAACGACAAACCCTTCCTGACCGGCGAGCGTACCGTCGAGGGGTTTTATCGGACGCGCAACGGCATCGATCAGGCGATCTCACGTGGTCTGGCCTATGCCCCGTATGCCGACCTCATCTGGTGCGAGACCGGTACGCCCGACCTGAAGTTCGCCAAACAGTTTGCCGATGCGATCCACAAGCAGTTCCCCGGCAAGATGCTCTCGTACAACTGCTCACCCTCGTTCAACTGGAAGAAGAACCTGGACGAGGCCACGATCGCCAAGTTCCAGCGTGAACTGGGCGCTATGGGTTACAAGTTCCAGTTCATTACGCTGGCTGGCTTCCATGCGCTCAACTACGGCATGTTCGATCTGGCCTACGGCTATGCACGCGAACAGATGTCGGCCTTCGTGAATCTGCAGGAGCGTGAGTTCGCTGCCGCCGAGCGTGGCTTCACCGCGGTCAAGCATCAGCGTGAAGTGGGCACCGGTTATTTCGATGCCGTCACCACCACGATCGAAGCCGAAGCGTCGACTGCTGCGCTCAAGGGCTCGACCGAAGATGCGCAGTTCTTCGAGCACTCCAAGGCCGCCTGAACCTCGCGCTGCCAATGAGAAACGGCCGGCGAATGTTCGCCGGCCGTTTTTCTTTTTCGTGCGCGCCCGGCATGGGCGCAATTGCCGTGAGATGGTGCCGAGGGCGATCAGCCTGGATCGTCGTCGCTAACGCTTCACTCGCAGCGGGGCAACAGATTGGTGTCGATGGACATGCGCATCGGAAACGTGTGAATCACACCCTCGACCTCGCTGACATGCAACTTGTCGCCGACCACGGCCATGGTCAGCACCGTTCCGTCGAATGAATACCGATCATTGCCCAGCGCCGTGAAGCGGCGCGTCTCCACCACGAAACAATCGCGGCCTTCGCCGTAATCGTCGTTGTCCCAGTCGAAATAGGTGATCCGCCCGTCCGCAGTGATCGACTCGAACAGGATATCGAGTGGCCCGCTGGTCGTCGTGAAATCCCAGAATCCGCGAATCGCGTCGGTATCCGATTCGGCCGCCATGCCGAGAATCCGATCCAGATCGCCAGACTTATCGTTGTCATTCACCTCATCACCGGTTTTTGAGTCGTCGCCGGTTGTCGGCACCGCCGGCGTGCCGCCTGGCGTGGGCTTGACGGGTGCCGGCAGCACAGTCGTCGCGCTCGTGCCAGTTGCCAGATCATTCGTTGAATCGGGCTTGGCCGCGGCAGGCGCTTGCTGATCGGTGTTGGTGGGTCCGTTGCTTGTCGTGCCCGGGGGGGTATCGGCGGTCGGTACACCCGGATCCACGGCTGGTTCCGATCCCGTCAGCGCGGCGGACGATGCGGTCGATGTGTCATCCGATCCGCCGGCGCAGCCGGTGATCAAAAACAACGCAGTGGAACTGGTGAGCAACAGACGTTGCAGTCGGGGCATATCGAGCATCGGATTGTCCTGTCGAGGCGGTCGCTGAATGAGCCTTGCGTCGCTGGTCTGGCGTCATCCTAGCCGCTCGGTCTGAGTGGTTCACACCGGGTTAGGTCTGCATCCAACGATGTTGGCCAACGGGCTGATGAACGGCCCGCCTCGCGATGTAGGAGGTCATGCGCGCAGCAATGACCTAGGCAGCAAGTCCGATTGTTTCAGGCTCACCGCTCACGCAAGATCGCTCTGGCCAATCACACAGGAGAGAAGCCATGAACAGATCTGCATTTACCCGCCAGACCGGTCAGGGTATGACCGAGTACATCGTCATCGTTGCGCTGATTGCCGTGGCGGCCATCGGTACCTATTCGCTGCTGGGTCAGACGGTGCGCAACCAGACTGCTGGTCTCGCGCTGGAAATTGCGGGCGAAAGTGCCGCAACGGCGAGCGGGCAGGCTGCCACCAATGCCAAGGCTGCTTCAACCAAGGCAGAAGACAAGAAGGGCTTGAAGGATTATCACAAGGGCAATACCAACTGAATCCTTGCGGCGGAGCCAGCCATGACCAATCGATTCAGACAGACCGCTCGTGTTTGGGTCTTGCAGCGTCGTACCAGAGGCAGCGTGCTGGTGCTGTGTCTGCTGTTGGCTACCGTGGGTAGCGCGGGCCTGCTCTTTCTGTTCGATATCGGCCAGACGGTCGGTGCCAAGTCCCGGCTGGTCGACGCCGCCGATTCAGCGGCATGGAGTGCTGCAACCTGGCGTGCGCGCGTCCTCAACTACACGGCCTACTCGAATCGCGCGATCATCGCCCAGGAAGTGGCGGTGGCGCAGGCCATCACACTGGAATCCTGGGCTCGCTATTTCGAGACGTTTGCCGAATCGATCGACGAATTGGCCAGTGTCTATCCGCCGGCCAAGGCTGTTACCTACTACGTGGCGCAAGGCGCCTACTACTCGCGCATTGCCACGCAATGGGCGGCTTTCGCCGAAACAATGGCCCGCGATATGCCGTATCTGGGCTACAAGACCTTGCTGGCCCAGAGCCAGCGCGTCATGCACTACTCCGCGGGCACATTCGGCGCAGCCGCCGTTGCCAACGAGGTTGCCAAGACCACCGATCAACGCTTCTTTGCTTTTGCACTGCCTGATGCGCAGGCCTGGAGCCGGTTCGCCCGCCGCTACGAGAGTGATGATGATCGTCAGCGCCTCAAGGCATTGGTGATGCGCTCGCTGGACGAATTCACCCGTGGTCCGCGCGATGGTGATCTCATCATCAAGGCATTGGGTGCCTGCATCGGCCTGGGGTACCGCAAGCGCGGCGGCACGACCATGTCGCCCGATCTGGAACGCTGGGAAGCTGCCGACACCGGCTCCCTGCATGCACCCAGCCTCAGCGGTTTGTTTGGCGGATGCGGCTCGCAGGAGATCTACAAGATGGGGTGGGGGGCGGCCCAGGTTTCCGCGGTCGGTCAGCGCAATGAGATCCTGGCCGATCCTGGCGGTGTGAGCCTGAATCCGAAGGCGCTCGATGAGGCGGAGCAGGCGCTTGGTGATACCGATCGTCCGACTCATTTCGGGACCGGAATCGCCCGGGTCTTCGACCTCGATTACGAGCGCCTCCAAAACAAATCATTCCCGACCAGTCGAATCGCCGTGCTCGCCAGACTACCCTGGCGCGACATTCGACTGGCCCGAACACTGCCGGCCGGCCTGGACCGGCTGGCCGGGCAGGTCCCCGCCGCCGATCAATCGGTTCGCGCGCTGGCTGCTGCCGAAGTGTACTTTCGCCGTCCCCCGGGACCAGACACCCGTCTGGAATACGCGAGCCTCTACAACCCCTACTGGCAGGTTCGACTGGTCGCTCCCAACGCGGTCGAGCGAGCGCTCGCCGACGCCTACTGACAGATCATCTCAATGAAAAATACCAGCGCCTGCCGATTCAACCACCAGTTGACGATCCGTCGATCACGCGGTCAGGGCCTCATCGAGGCATTGATCGGTACCTCGGTCCTGATCGCTCTGATGCTGCTCATCGTGATCCTCGGCAAGTATCAATCCGTTGATCTCGCTGCCATCCATGCGGCTCGCAACCTGGCGTTCGACTGTGCCGTATTGCCGCGGGACTGCGTAACCGCAAAGCCCGATCCGTCGCTGCGCAATCGAGTGGTGTCCCGCCTTACCGGTTCCGGACCGGAGCAGCCATCCATCCATCCGGCGATCTGGACGACCCGCAACGGCAGGCCGCTGCTCGAACGGCCGGATGATATCGACATCGAACTGGCCCATCCCCACTTTGGCGCCGGGCTGGGTGTCGCCGGCCAGGGGCCCGCATCCAGGGCGCGCAGTGCTGTGGAGCTGGTTTCCAAGTTCGCCGGCCCAGGCAAATTCGGCCTCGGCATCACTGACGGACTGACCCGCGCCCACGTGTCAATGAACCTGCTCGCCTCCCGCGGCCAGGCATCACCCGCGTTGATTCTGGACGGAATGCCCTTGCGGCCGCGGTCCGGGCTGGCGGTGCTGACCGACGCCTGGAATGCATCGGGACCACGCGGTGATGCCGAGGCCGTGCATGAGCGCGTCGGCCAGGGTTGGCATGTTGATCGCGCGCTCGAGACCGCAGTGAGCATTCCGTATGCGGTAACCCGGGCTGCCATCTGGTTCATGCATGCGCTGAAACTGGAGAAGCACTCAAGCGCCTTCCGCCAGCACCGGGTCGATGTCGACATCGTGCCACCTGACCGGCTACCGTCAGACGGAGCTGCCGCGCGATGAATAACCGGCCTGCGACACGACTGGGCGCGCACCGGGCGACCCGATTTCAATTCGGCATGGGCCTGCTGCTCTGGTCATCGATGACCAGCGTGCTACCTGTTGGCGCTTTCGCCTGCACAGCGGATCCGCAGTCCTCGGCAATATCGGATTGGCCGCGTGATCTGCCATTGCAGTTCGTGGCCCGGCAAATGCTGCCCGACGGTCGGGTCCAACTCGTGCAGCGCTTCGTGGCGCCGAACGCACCGGGCGCCACGCTCGAGCGACTGTTGCAGCAGGCTGGGGAGCTGAGTGGGCGTAGTCCGATTCGCCAGGACCGCTCGGCCCAATGGATGATTCTGTCATTCTGGCATCAACAATGCCTGGTGATTGCGCAACTTCGCCCGGCTACCGGTGGGCAGGCGACCGAGGGCTTCATCACGGTCACGAGTCTCGATCGGTTGATGCCCGGTACAAATCCATCGAATACGGCAAGGTCGCTCGGCCTGCCCAGTCTGGAGCAGGCATCCCGTCAGGTATGGCGTGATGCCGATCGACAGGTGACGGCAATCCTCGGTTGGCTGCCCGTCGCGCCGGATCGTGCTCGCCAGCAGATCATCGAGGCCGCTGCCAACGCGTCGCTCCGGTTGGTGCACAGCGCCGTGGCGCCTGGCATCAACGGCGGCACTGTGCTCAGTTTCGTGGGCCATCAACGAGAGCTGCTCGTGACCCTGACGCCCGATCGCACCCGCATCGGTGTTGTTGCCTACCTTTCAGAGACCAACCCATGACGCTTCCCGCGCAATCGGGCCAAGCCCTCGTCGAGTATGCGGCAGCCTGCGCTCTCGTTGCAATCGCATTGCTCTGGGGTGATCCCGACGTGATCGATCAGCTCATCACCGCCTGGCATTCCCGATTCGACCAGTTCGCCAACCGGATCGCGAAGCCATGAACCGGCTCGTCAGATTCATCGCGGCAAAACGTCAGTGGCTGCTCTGGAGCGGGGCGCTGGGCTTTGGCCTGATCGGCGCGGTCGGCACCCAGGGTTTCATCAATGACCGCCTGGAGGCCGAACGCGCACGGATGGCCGGTGACAACGCCGTCGTCCGGGTGATTGTGGCGGGTATCGATCTGCCCGCCGGCGCCTTGATCGATGCCGATTCGGTTGCCGTGCGTGAGATGCCCGCCCGCTATGTGTCGGTATCGGCGGTGACAGAGGCTCGTTTTGAGGAGTTGGAAGGGCAGGTCCTGAAGGTGCCCATCCGCGCCGGAGAACCGGTACTGGACACCGCCGTCGAGCCTCCGCAGTCCGGCTTCTCGGATCGCGTCCGTCATGGTATTCGCGCGATGACCATCACCGTGGATGAAGTCAATTCGGTGTCCGGCATGCTTCGGCCCGGCGATCGGATCGACCTGTTGTTCTCGACACGCACGCCCGAGCTCGGATCGGCGTCCGGAGAAATTGCCACGCCGCTCATGCAGGATCTCAAGGTTCTGGCCACGGGTCGTGATGTCACCGATACCGGCTTTCGCCGGGATCCGGGCGCAGCCTTTTCCACCATTACCGTCGAGGTGCTGCCAGAGCAGGCTCAGAAGCTCGTGCTCGCCCAGCGCAGCGGCCGACTCACCGCGCTGCTGCGCAATCCTGATGACCGCAATCCCACGCCTGCCGGACCATTGGACGTCTTCAGTCTGTTGGGCATCGCGCGGCCTGGATCACAGGCCAATCCTCGTCCCGTCGAACTCATCGTGGGTGGCCAGGGCCGGCTCGTCCATCCTCGCGCGGCCGAAGAGGGCAAGCCAATGCCGCCGATATTCGAGCAACTGCGGGAGGCACTCAAATGACGCGCACCGGGAGCATCCAGATCTCACGCGGCGGTTCTCGCATCGGCGGGCGGGTCGTGACGCCGATCCGACCCTGTCGAAGCGTCACGCGTATGCTGATCTGCCTGACCCTGATCACCTTCTCCTGGGGCGCGGCAAGCCGTCCGGCGCTGGTTCCTCAGGGAAGTCAGAACGACGAACGCCTCACCCTGGTCATCGGCCATGCCCAGGTCATCGACGCCGGTCCGGTGCGTCGCATTGCCGTTGGCAATGGCAAGGTCATGCAGGCGACTGCGATCGACGAGCGTCAGGTGTTGGTGCTGCCCGAGGCGGTCGGGCAGAGCACCCTGCACCTGTGGCCCAAGCGCGGACCAATGATCCGCCTGCTGGTCAATGTGGTCGCCACCGACGCCGCCAGTCAGCTCGACCAGGTACAGGCCATGCTGGGCGACTCGCCGAATCTGGGTGCCCGCCTCGCGGGCGATGCCATCGTGATCGAAGGCGATGCGCTGGATGCCGCGCAGAAGGCGAGGGTGGCCGCCGTTGTCGAACGAAACCCGGCCATCGTCAACCTGTCGGGTAGCGAAACCGGCGAGCGCATGATCGCCATGGACGTGCGCATCATCGAGATGAAAAAGAGTGCGCTGCAGGCCATCGGCATTCGGTGGTCGGGTAGCGCGCGCGGGCCTTCCTTCGGTGTCTTGGGCGACATTCATCGCAGCTCGGCAATGGCCGATCCGACCGTGGCGCAACTCGCCGGCGAGGCGGTGCGGGCGACGGTCTCGCCATTCGCAACGGCACTCAGTCTGGCCACCTCGGTCACCTCTATCCTCGACTACCTGGTCAATCGTGGTGATGCCGTCATTCTGGCGGAGCCACGTCTGTCCTGTCGCAGTGGCGGATCGGCGCGCTTCGTGGCGGGGGGTGAGTTGCCCATTCCCCAGTCTTCCGGGCTGGGCAATGTGTCGGTGAGTTTCAAGGAATATGGCGTGAAATTTGACTTCTCGCCCAGCGTCGGTCACGACGGCATGATCGCAGCTCGAATCGCCACCGAGGTGTCATCTGTCGACTTTGAAACCATGGTTCAGGACGTGCCCGGTCTGATCAAGCGGCGTGCCGAAACTGAAGTCAACCTGCGCGAGAACCAGACCCTCGTCATTGCCGGCCTGTTGAGTGAAGGCGCCGCGCGCCGGGTCGATCAGGTTTCCGGTCTGGGCGATATTCCGATTCTGGGCGCCGTGTTCCGTTCCCGCGATTTCCGTGCACAGAAGACCGATCTGGTCGTCTTCGTGACACCGCGTTTCGTCGACGCCGACGCCGCGCTGCCGGCGGCCACGGCCGCCGTTGTCGAGCGGGCCGAGCGTCGCTACGAACGGCTCAGTATCCTGGAGTGAGCATGGCCAGCATTCGTATCGAAGCGCCCGATCTGGGGCGGCGCGTGGTGGACCTGCTGAGTTTTCCATGTCGCATTGGCCGGCGAAAATCCTGTCAGTTGGTGCTGCCCAGTTGGCGGGTTGCCGGGTTCCATGCGGAGATCCGCCGCAGCGGCGATCTGCTCACGATTGTCGACCAGGGCAGCCTAGGCGGAACCTGGGTCAATGGCGAGCGCATCGTCGAATTCGGCCCGCTCACCGGTGATGATGAGATTCTGATCGCCGGGTATTCCCTCCGACTCCAGTCATCACCAGGACCATTGTCGGCCTCGGCCGGTCAGGCGAACGCCAATGTCCTCGACGGTGCAGCCCGTGGCACAGCTGGTCATGATTCGGAGGCGGGCCTGGGTGGTAGCGCGCTGGCCGGCCCGCATGCCGATACCGAGGACGAACTGCTGCAGATCAGGCGCGGTTTGCATCGCCTGTTGCTGGCCCGGATGGATCTGCGTCGGCAGGAGATCCGTCACCTCGATGCCGAGCAGCTTCGCCGCCAGGTGCAAGGTCATCTGGACGCGATCATGCTTGAGCAACCAGACATTGCCCAGCGCCACGATATCGAGCTGCTGCGCCAGGCGGTGCTCGACGAGGCGATCGGTCTGGGCGTGTTGGAGCCCTTGCTGCAGCGAGCCGACGTCACCGAAATCATGGTCAACGGGACCGAGCCCGTCTATATCGAGACCGCCGGGCAACTGCATCGGACCGAACTACGCTTCAGCAGCATCGCGGCCATCGAGGCGGTCATCGAGCGAATCGTGAGCCCGCTGGGGCGTCGGATCGACGAGGCATCGCCCATGGTCGATGCCCGGCTGCCCGATGGTTCGCGGGTCAATGCGATCGTGCCGCCGCTGGCCATCCGGGGGCCGGCGCTGACCATTCGCCGCTTCAATCGGCGCCGGTTCGCACCAGCGGATCTGGTGAATCTGAAATCGGCTTCCGACGCGATGATGAAATTTCTGTCGTGGTGCGTGGGCCAGCGTCGCAACATGATTGTCTCGGGCGGGACCGGGTCGGGCAAGACGACGCTGTTGAACATTCTGTCCAGCGAGATCGGTGCGGATGAGCGGGTTGTGACCATCGAAGATGCCGCCGAATTGCGACTTGAGCATCCTCATCTGGTCAGTCTGGAAGCCCGCCCGCCAAACAATGAGGACAGGGGGGAGATCACGATCCGCGATCTGGTCCGGAATGCATTGCGCATGCGGCCCGACCGGATCGTCGTGGGAGAGTGTCGCGGTGGTGAGGCGCTCGATATGCTGCAGGCAATGAACACCGGCCACGACGGTTCGCTCACGACCGTGCACGCCAACTCGGCTCGAGACGTGCTCGCCCGGCTCGAAGTCATGGTGTTGATGTCCGGCGTGGACATCCCGATCATCGCGATTCGCGAGCAAGTCAGCTCGGCCATCGATATCATCGTCCAGCAACAGCGCGGACGAGATGGCGTTCGGCGCATCGTCGAGATCGTCGAGGTGACCGGCATGGACGGGGCCACGATCCAGACCCAGCCGCTGTTCCGATATGCAGGTGCCGGTACGACCGGGCGCTTCGAGTGCTGCGGCAATGTGCCGACGTTTCTGGATGCGCCGGCCGGTGAAGCCGTCGACCCGATTCACCGGCTTTTCGGGGAGCCCGCATGAGATCCGATACCTGGTTCGTTCCGTTGATCGTTTTTGTCGCGGCCAGCCTCGGGTTTGCCGCCGTGCTGGCGGCCTTACGCCAATCCTATGGCCATTATCGGGACCGCTTCGATCGAACGGTGGGCAATGAGCTGCGGGCTGCCTTCCTGTTCACCAGCGTGGCGCGCCTGTTCGTGCTCAATCTGTCAGTGGTATTGGCCAGCGGCCTGCTGGCCCTCTGGCTCACTGGCCGAATCCTGCCTGCCATCGGCGTGGCACTGTTGGTCGGCCTGTTGCCCCGGCTGGCCGTACGCTGGCTCAGGCGTCGTCGAATCCAATCATTTCGTCAGCAGATGCCCGAACTGCTCAGCCTGCTGGCGGTGAGCCTTAAAGCGGGCGCGAGTCTGAATGCGGCGCTGGCTGAACTCGCCGAACAGATGCCGCCACCGGCTCGTCAGGAATTCTCGATGGTGTTGCGCGAGCAGCGCATGGGACGGCCCCTCGATGCGGCGCTGGTCTCGCTCGAAACCCGCTTACCCGTAGAAGAAACCGTTCTGCTGGTCAGCGCCTTGCGACTCGGCCTGCGGGCAGGCGGCTCCATGGCGGGCACCCTCCAATCACTGTCCGGCGCCACGCGACGGCGGCTCATGCTCGAGGGCAAGGTCCGGGCATTGACCGCACAGGGGCGCATGCAGGCCTGGGTCATGGGACTACTCCCGTTCGTCGTGCTCGGCGCCTTGCTGACAATCCAGCCCGAACTGATTGACCTGTACTTTGGTACCACCGCTGGATTGTCCGTGCTGGCGGTTGTGGCCCTGTTGCAGCTGGCCGGCGCCTGGGTCATCTCGCGAATGGTTGCCATCGAAATCTAGCGGGAGCCACAATGTCTCTGCCGATCCCGTTGTGGATTTACCTGCTCAGCCTGGGTGGGTCACTGACGCTCACCGCTCTGCTGGTGGTCCAATGGCTTGGCCGGCCGGCGCCTGGCGTTGGTTGGCGCCACGAGCAGGGTCGCGAACCGGCCCCGCCGATCTGGCGAATCGGCTGGCTGCTCATCGATCGCCTCGCGCCGCTGTGCCGACTCATCGCACCCAGTGCCGTCCAGGTCCGGATGGCGGGCCAATTGCGCGAAGCCGGTCTTGAACTGTCGCTGTCACCAGCGCATTTCCTGGCCGGCAGAGTGTTGCTGGCCGGTGTCGTCGGCGTGTGCAGTCTGCTCGCATTCGGCATTGGCCGGCTATGGCTGGTCCTGTTGCTGAGCCTGCTGGCCTATGCCTTTCCCGCGCTGCGCCTGGCTGAACAGGTTCGGGCCCGCCGCCAGCGTCTGCGGCGCGATCTGCCGGTGATTCTCGATCTGGTCGGGCTGGGCGTGCAGTCCGGCATGACCACGTCAGCGGCGATTGCCCTGGCCGTTGAACGGGGGCCGGCCGGCCCGTTGCGCGACGAATTCGCCCGCGTCATGCGTGAAGTCAAAGCCGGCCGGTCCCGCCAGGAGGCCTTGCGGGCGATGGCCGAGCGCTATGACGTCCCAGGTCTGCGCCATGCCATCGCTGCGATCGTCATTGCCGAGAAGCAAGGCGCCGATCTCAGTCCGGTGTTGCAGGCCCAGGCCAGCCAACGCCGTGAGGAACGGTTCATCGATGCCGAGCGCCGGGCCATGCAGGCTCCGGTGAAGCTGCTGTTGCCGCTGGTCGCATTCATTTTTCCCGGCACATTCCTCGTACTGATGTTTCCGATCGTCATGCAAGTGATTGCTGACGGTTTTCTTTGAACAAACCGGAGAACTCATCATGCATTCCGTCGTTCGACTTCGTTGGCAGATATCGCCGCGCATCGTTCACCAGCCCAGCCCGCGCGCCTCACGAACGATCGCGGGCTGGACCGCAATGCTGTGCCTGATTCTCGCCCCTGGCGTGTCAGCGCAGGCGCAGGAAAGTCCGACACCGGGCGCGGACCACCCGCGCGAAGCGCCTCATGTCACAGCTTCACCGTCAGGGGCGGCAGCGTCGGCCTCTCAAGCCGGTCAGTCGCTGGATGCCCAGCTCGGCATGGCCGAACCCATGGCCGGCGCCGCATCGGGGGATTCGCTCCAGGCGGCAGAGTTTCATTACCGGGCGCGTCGATTTGATCAGGCGCTCGAGCACTTCGGCATGATTGCCGCCATGCAAGATCATCCGTTCGCCTGGCTGCGAGTGGGCAATATCTGGCACCGCCGGGGGCAGGTGGGACGGGCATTCGATGCTTATTTGCGCGTGGATCAGGCAGCGGGTGTGGCCAGTCGGTTCAGTGCCTTGCGAGATCGGGCCGCGATGAACCGGGCACTGCTCGGCATCGATCAGGCTCAACTGGTGGTCGAGGAAATGCGCATGGCCAAAATTTCGGTTCCGAGTCGCCAATGGCAGCACGAGGTGTTGACACGACTCGATGAATTGCGCGAAGCCTTTCCCAACGATGCCACGGCGAGCACCGCACCGGACGCTGCGATAAGCGATCCCGGTCAGGCCCGGTCAAAAACACAGTCTGGTCGGGGTGATCCCGTGTCGGCGCCGAACGATGGCGCGCGGATTCAGCGATCAACGCGGGTGATACGCGACCGCGACGCCGATCGTGCCGGTCGCGGGCGCGGCGCCGAGCGGGCAGGCGAGGGGTCCGAGCGACAGGCGAGTGCGGCGGCCCGGCCCGAGGTCATCAACCTGCCCTCACGGACCCGGGTCATCCCGGCCGCCCGTTGATGGCATCCCGGTTGCGCACGGGGCTGTCAACCGCCAACGGACAGTCCCTGATCGAATGGCTGGTGGCGGCACCCATCGTGCTGCTGCTGGGCCTGTTTGCGATCCAGTGGACGCTGTTATGGCAGGCGCGTCACGCCATTGCCTATGCGACCGATCTGGCGGCACGTGCCGGTTCGCTCGATCATGGCGCACCGTCAGCGGTGGAGTCAGGTCTGGCCGAGGGGCTGGCGCCCTTCTGGGGTGGGCAGGGTCGGGCGCAAGACCGGCGCCGGGTGGCCAGCGGCATGGCCGCTGGCTGGCTGCGTTGGCACCGCCATTGGCCGCCCGCCGCCGCATTCTCCGATTTCGCTGAACCGGCCTCGAACGACCAGGGAGAACCGGGCAGCGGTGCACCTGAGATTCCCAATGACAATCTGCGCTACCGATCACGGCAACCGGGTGGGCAATCGGGCATCAGCGTGCAGGACGCGAATCGTATCGGTATCGCTGTCACCTATGGCGTGCCATTGGTGGTGCCCGTCGTGGCGCCCCTTGCCGTCTGGATGATGGAAATGATCGACGGTTGCCGAACACCCCGGGCATTGTCCCTGGGCCTGACCGAGTTGGGCGAACCCGGGCGGGCGGCGCGGCCGCGCGACTGGGCGTGCCCCATCTATCGCGCGCCCGACGAGCCGGGTGGGTCACCGCGCTGGCGATGGCCGGTTCGGGTTACCTCGATCGTTCGTATGCATACGCCGTTGCGCGCGGCGGCCTCTGCCGACGACATACCCATTCCGCGAATCAACGGTCTGGCTGAAGCCGGGTATCCACCCGAAACCGAGCGCCAGCGCATGTCGCAGCCAGTCGCAAGGCCATCACTGAATCGCGATCATTTCCCGCGCCGTGGCTGATACCACTTTCCGCTCACCATCAGGTAGCGGAATCAGTCCTCGCGCGGCCAGGTAGCCCTTCGGCCCCCAGGCTTTCAGGCTGGTGAATTCGGCGACGTATTCCCGAATGCCCGGTATGAGACCGAGATGGGCCTTCTTGACGTAAAAGTACAGTGGGCGCGAGATGGCATATTTTCCCGTGGCGATGGTATCGGTGGCCGGCTTCACCCCTTCGATCGGCACCGCCTGCAGTGTGTCCCGGTTCTGGTCGAGGAAGCTGTAGCCGAAGATGCCGATGGCGTTTGGGTCGGCAACCAGTTTCTGCACGATCAGGCTATCGTTCTCACCGATCTCGACATAGCCACCGTCCTCGCGCATCGTCTGACAGATGGCCTTGTGCTGCTGTGCATCGGTGGTCGCCATCGCCTTGACCTGCGGCATCTGATTGCAGCCCACTTCAAGGACGAGTTCGACGAAAGAGTCCCGGGTTCCCGAGGTCAGTGGCGGACCCAGCACCTCGATCCTGTGATCGGGCAGCGCAGGATTCAGCTGCTTCCATGTCTGATACGGGTTCGGGACGAACTCGCTGCCGCCATCGGGGTCCGGCACCTGCCGGGCCAGCGCCAGCCAGAGCTCCTTGCGTGTGAGTGCGATCGGTTTCGCCCCGGCGGAATGAGCGACCGTGATGCCGTCGAAGCCGATCTTGACTTCGACGATCTCGGTGACCCCCTGCTGCTGGCACGCGTCAAACTCCGGCTTCAGCATCGCGCGCGAAGCATTGGCGATGTCCGGGTGCTGAGCACCGACACCTGCGCAGAACAGCTTGAAACCACCTCCCGATCCGGTCGACTCGATCGTCGGCGTCTCGAATCCGCTTGCCTTGCCCAGATGTTGCGCGACAACCGTCGCGAACGGATAGACGGTCGATGAGCCGACGATCCTGATGGTGTCTCGCGAGACCTGTGCGTGCGCGCTGCCGCTGATGGCGGCTACGCCAAGGATGATTGCCGCGACTGCCCTGGTCCTGACCATGAGGACTGCCCTCCGATGCGTTGGCTGACTGGCCTTTGCAGGAAGGTGCGATGCGCGGGCCAGGACGACATGGCGGGTGACTGATCGATGTTTCGGCAGCGCTGGCGATTCACCATCGCCAGCCGCCCCCGCCCGCCAACGCCTAGTCTCTGCCGATCGGATGACAACCCCGTGACGCTGAATGTATCGTCAGTGACGATCCGCGTGGCAAGGGTCGGGAGGCCAGGCCGCCCCGGTCAAGTGCCAGCGGCCGGAGAGGGCGGGCGTCCGATCAGGTCAGGCCAAAATGAATATTGGCCACCAGAAAGCCGCGCTTGGACCCACAGTCGAAACGTTTGCCGCTGAACTGGTAGCCGTACAGGCCGGGCGAATCGATCTGCTCGGCCAGCGCGTCGGTCAGCTGGATCTCGCCGCCAGCGCCTGCCTTGGTGTTTTCGAGCGTCTCGAGGATGCTCGCATGCAGGATGTATCGACCAACCACGGCACTGGTGGATGGGGCGTCTTGAGGGGCCGGCTTTTCGATGATGCCCTTGAGCTTCATCAGCTTGCCTTCCTGGGTGGACGGATCGACGATGCCGTATTTCGACACCTCCTCGGGCAACACCTGTTCGACCGCGACCACCGAGGCACCGTTTTCGAGTGCGATGGGCAGCATCTGCTTGAGTACTCCGCTCGGATAGCCATCGATCAGGTCGTCTGGCAGCATCACGGCGAAATGCTCATCCTTGCCGATCATCGGTGCCGCGCACAGGACCGCGTGACCCAGACCCAGGGGCTGTGGCTGGCGCACGAACAAGACCTTCACATGGGGCGGGATGATGTTGCGCACCGCCGCCAACGCCTCGGTCTTGCCCTTCATTTCGAGTTCGGCTTCCAGTTCGGGTGCCCGGTCGAAATAGTCTTCGACGGCCCGTTTGGAGCGTCCGGTCACGAAAATCAGGGTGTCGCAGCCGGCCTCGATTGCCTCATCGACTGCATACTGGATAATCGGTCGATCCACGATGGGGAGCATCTCCTTGGGAATCGACTTGGTGGCCGGCAGAAACCGGGTGCCCAGGCCCGCCACCGGGAATACCGCTTTTCTTAGTTGCATCTGCGCTCGCATGAAGAAAGAGGTCGGAACGGACTGAATGTTACGGTATTCGGATCGATTCGGCCGGGCTGTCCGCACTGGCCGAACTGCCGCACATCGGCCGACTGTCGGGCTGCGGCGACTTTGCGACGACAGATGGTCATGGCTCGTTGTTTAATTCCTGTAACCGGCCTGTCGGGCCGGACTCATTCCATTCGAAGGGCGTTCATCCATGATTCCGGTCATTCTCTCTGGCGGCTCTGGAACCCGGCTCTGGCCCGTGTCGCGCGAGGCCTATCCCAAGCCATTCATCCGTCTGGGCAAGGGCCCGAGCCTGTTGCAGCGGGTGCTGGGTCGTTGTGCGGCGCTGGCCGACGATCAGGTCTATATCGTGACCAACGAGAGTTATGGCTTCAAGACGCGCGAAGAGGCGGCCCAGGTCGCCGCCCTGAAGTCGCGGCGAATCCATCAGATTCTGGAACCATCAGGGCGGAATACGGCGCCGGCCATTGGCCTGGCGGCACTGGATGCGACGGCAAAGGGCAACGACCCGGTACTGCTGGTGCTACCCGCTGATCACCTGATTCCGGACGAGGCCGCGTTTCAGGCAACCGCTCGCAAGGCTGCCGCGATTGCCGAAACCGGCGCGCTGGTGTTGTTCGGCATCCCGCCCACCGCCCCCGAATCGGGCTTCGGCTATATCGAGCTGGGCGATACGACCGCAGCCGGCGCCTATTCGGTGAGGCGGTTCATCGAGAAGCCCGATGCGCAGCGAGCCGCCGAATTCCTTGCGGCGGGCAATTTTGTCTGGAACAGCGGCATGTTCTGCTTCCGCGCCTCGGCCATCCTCTCGGCGCTGGACACTCACTCCCCAGCCATGATGGCGGCGGTCCGCGAGGTCTGGCGCTCAGGGCGCAAGCCGGCCGGCGACTCCGGGTCGGCCGATGTCCGGTTCGAGCCTGCCGCGTTCCTGACCATGCCCGACATATCGATCGACTACGCAGTGATGGAAAAGGCTGGCAATATCGCCCTGGTCAAGGCGGATTTTCATTGGAGCGATATCGGTTCCTGGAAGGCTGTCGCCGAGCAACTCCCCCGCGACGAGGATGGCAATACCTCGGTGGGCGAGCACATGCTGGTGCGATCGCGCAATACGCATGTGCAGAGCGACAGTCGTCTGATTGCGGCGGTTGGCGTGGACAATCTGATCGTGATCGACACGCCCGATGCGGTGCTGGTTGCAAACAAGGATGCAAGCCAGGAAGTCAAGGAGGTCGTGAACCGGCTGCGCGACAAGGGGCACGAGGCCGCGCGTCTGCATCGGACGGTGGCCAGGCCCTGGGGCACCTACACCGTGCTTCATGAGGGGCCACGTTTCAAAATGAAAGAGATTGTCGTCAAACCCGAACAGACGCTGTCTCTGCAGATGCATCATCACCGCAGCGAGCACTGGATCGTGATCTCGGGCACTGCGCGGGTCACCTGCGACGAGGAAACCCGCATGGTGTTTGCGAATCAGTCGACCTACATACCGGTTGGCACCAAGCACAGGCTGGAAAACCCGGGAAAAGTCGATCTGATGCTGATCGAGGTGCAGTGTGGCGACTATGTGGGGGAGGACGACATCGTTCGCTTCGATGATCGCTACGGTCGGGTCGACAAGAAGGCGGGCTGATTCCCCTGACAAGGCTGTCGACAGGAACTTGTTCGCAATTGGCGTGAAGCCGTCGCGCGAGGACCGCGATCCTGACTGGTTTTGCCGGGATCGGCAGATAGAATAAGGGCTGAATCGGGTCGGGGGGAATGGCGCCAGCGAGGGGAGTGCCGCCGATAAAGCCTGTCGACCTTCGCTCGCTTATTCTCCCTGTCAGGACCCTGCATGAAGATCTCTGTCATTGGAACCGGCTATGTCGGCCTGGTCTCCGGTACCTGTCTGGCCGACGCCGGCCACGACGTGATTTGCGTCGATATCGACAAACAAAAGGTTGATCGCCTGAACAAGGGCGAAATCCCGATCTACGAACCCGGCCTGGAAGCGCTGGTTCATTCCAACGTCAAGGCGGGCCGTCTGCGGTTCACCGCCGATCCGGCCGAGGGTGCGCGCTTCGGCGTGGTTCAGTTCATTGCCGTGGGCACCCCGCCCGACGAAGACGGTTCCGCCGACCTCCAATATGTGCTCGCAGCTGCGCGTGGCGTGGCCCAGCACATGGACGACTACCGGGTGATCGTCGACAAGAGCACCGTGCCGGTCGGTACGGCCGACAAGGTCGCGGCGGTGGTCAGAGAGACCTTGCGCCAACGCAACTCCACACTCGAGTTCGCCATGGTGTCGAATCCGGAGTTCCTCAAGGAAGGCGCTGCGGTCAATGATTTCATGCGGCCCGACCGGATCGTGCTGGGTGTGGAAGATCCGCGCGCCGAAGAAATCATGCGCGAGGTCTATCTGCCGTTTCTGCGCAACCATGATCGCACCATCGTCATGTCGCTCAGATCCGCCGAGCTGACTAAATACGCCGCCAATGCGATGCTCGCGACGCGGATCTCCTTCATGAACGATCTGGCCAATCTGGCTGACCGGGTGGAGGCTGACATTGAAGACGTGCGCCGCGGCATCGGCTCCGATGAGCGTATTGGTTACCACTTCCTGTACCCCGGCACGGGGTATGGTGGATCCTGTTTCCCCAAGGACGTTCAGGCTCTGGTCAAGACCTCGATCGAGGCCGGCCATGAATTGTCGCTACTGAGCGCCGTCCAGGCGGTCAATCATCGGCAGAAGTCGGTGTTGCTGCGCAAGTTGCGCGATCACTATGGATCCCTCTCGGGCAAGCGCTTTGCCTTGTGGGGTCTGGCATTCAAACCCAACACCGATGACATGCGCGATGCGCCCTCACGCGTCATCATCGAAGCGCTTCTCGACGAAGGCGCAACGGTTCAGGCGCATGATCCGGTTGCGATGGAGGAATGTCGCCGGATTTATGGCGATCGTGACGGCCTGATCCTGACCTTCAGCCCGATGGACGCGGTCGAGGGCGTTGATGCGCTGCTGATCGCGACCGAATGGAAGGCGTTCCGTGCGCCCGATTTCGAGAAGATGTATCGGCGGATGAAGGCGCCCGTCATCTTCGATGGCCGCAATCTGTATGAACCCCGATCGATTGCCCGGCGCGGATTCACCTACTTCAGCATCGGCCGACCGACTATCGCGCCGATTGCCGGTGCCCGTGGCGGTGATCGCGAGATCGACGGCATGGCTGGCGCACCGGTGCGACTGGCCGCCTCGCGCTGATTCCCCGGTCGTCCTGTTCCCCCGCAAACGGGAACAGGCAAGGGGCCAAGGCCCGGTGCCTGAAGGGGTAATTGTGATCGATCGACGGATGATTCGGCCGCGCGTGTTGCGGCCGGTCATGGTGCCGCCAGAGATGCCGCCAGAAGCGGCGCCAGCGGCCGCTTCCGTTCAGCTGTTGCCGGGCTGACGCTCGCGCAGACCAAACCGATTGAGCAGGTCATACATCGTCGGGCGACTGATGCCCAGCAGCTCCGATGCCCGGGCGATGTTCCCGCCGGACTGGGCCATGGCCTGCAACACGGCTTTGCGCTCGGCATCGTCGCGGATTGCACGCAGGTTGAGCATCTTGAGCTCGCTGTCGCGGCGCAGTCCGAGGTCGTCGGCACCGATGCTGTTGGAGTCGGCCATGATGACGGCGCGCTTGATGCAGTTCTCGAGCTCGCGGATATTGCCCGGCCAGGAATAGCTGGCGATCAGTTGCAGGGCGTCATCGCGCAGAAACAGTCGCTCGCGCTTCTGTTGCTGGGCGAACTTCTTGACGAAACCATGCGCAAGCAGCGAGGCGTCGCCGGCCCGGTCGCGCAGGGGCGGAATGGTGACGACCATCTCGGTGAGCCGATAAAAGAGGTCTTCGCGGAAATGTCCCTGATCGATCAGGTCGCGCAGATTGCGGTGGGTGGCGCAGACAATGCGCACATCGACCGGGATCTCGGCACGCCCGCCCACCCGTTCGATGACCCGGGCCTGCAGGAAGCGCAACAGCTTGGCCTGCAGCGACATCGGCAGATCACCGATCTCGTCGAGCATCAGCGTGCCGCCATCGGCCAGTTCGATCTTGCCCGCCGTTTGTTTGACCGCGCCGGTGAAGGCGCCTTTCTCGTGGCCGAACAGTTCCGATTCGAGCAGTGATTCGGGAATCGCCGCGCAATTGATCGCCACGAAACGCTTGTCCTTGCGGGGGCTGTGCATGTGCAGCGCCCGGGCAAGCACTTCCTTGCCCGTACCGCTCTCACCGAACAACAACACGCTGGCATTGGTCGGGGCGAGCTTTTCGATCTGCCGGCAGACCTTGATCGTGCCGGGGTCTCGGGTGACCAGGCCGTCCAGCGGCATGGTCTGGGTCAGGATCGTGCGGCGCATGTTCTCGCGCTCGAGCTCCGAGACATTGAAGGCGCGATCGATGACCAGGCCCAGCGTTTCGGCATCGAAGGGCTTGGCGAAAAAATCATAGGCGCCAGAGGCGATGGCCCGCAGCGCATTGTCCCGGTCGTTCTGACCCGTGACCGCGATGATCTTGGTGGACGGTGCCAGGCTCAGCATCTCCTCCAGCAGCTCGAATCCTTCCTGCGGCGAGTCGGTGTCCGGCGGCAGACCCAGGTCGAGCGTGACCACGGCCGGTTCGTAGCGGCGCAGCTGATTGATCGCTGATTCGCGATCTTCGGCAAATACCACATTGAATCGGTCGAAAGACCAGCGCATCTGCTTCTGCAGGCCGAAGTCGTCTTCAACTACCAGTAATACGGGGCGCGTATCGGCCATTTCACTGCTGCTCCATCTCATGAGCCACACCCGCGACCTCGGTCGCCAGGGGTAGGGCAATCCGGAAAGAAGTGCCTTTGCCGGGTTGGCTATGCACGTCCAGTCGGCCGCCGATCTCACGGATGTATTCACGGCTCTCGAAAGTGCCGATCCCCATCCCATGAGGTTTGGAGCTGGAAAATGGTCGGAACAGGCGATTTCGAACGAATTGCTCGCTCATACCCTTGCCGTTGTCGATGACTTCCACCAGAACCATTCCCGCTTCAGCTTGCACATGGACCTTGACTTCGCCGCGAACCGAGCAGGCTTCGACGGCGTTCTGCACCAGGTGCCCGATGACGCGCTCCAACCGCTCGCCATGGGCCCGGACATTGACCGAGCGAAGTTCAGGTCCCGCGATCAGCTGTGGGGTCGGGCGCAGCATGCGTTTCTCATGCAAGGCCCTTTCCACAACATCGAGGATCGGGATGGGTACTGGACTTTCGATCGGCTTCGTGCCTGCCCGCAATTGAAGCAGCAGCCCCCGCATCCGGCTAAGGACGTAATTCACGGTCGAGACCATATCGGCCTGGAATTGCGGGTTGTTACGGTGCCGATCGGCATTTTCTGTGAGTAAAGTCAGCTGGGAGACGAGGTTCTTCAGATCATGGACGACAAAAGCCGAGAGACGGTTGAAGGAATCGAATTGTTGGGCCTGCACGAGTTGCTCGGTGGCCTGCTGCACCCCCAGGTAGCTGGCGATCTGTCGACCGGCCGTCTTGAGCAGGTCTCGGACCTCCCAGTTGACCGGGGCCAGGGCCACGGCCCGCTTGAGGACGGCAAATCCGACCAGATCGTCGCGCAGCAGCAGCGGGACGACCAGCCAGTGGTCACGGCGCAGGAACTCGGCGGGAATCTGCAGGCCGTCATAGCGCTCGGGCTCGTTCTCGAACTCGATCAGGTCGATCACCCATTGACGTTGGCGCAGATAGAGGATCAGTGGATGGTTGTCGGCGATTTCGAGGTTTCGGCTCTCGAAGTCGATGCCTCCCTGGTAGGCGTACAGGCCGCTTTCGTGCAGCCAGAGCCCCGCGCCAGTGCTGTCGACCAGACTGGACAGTCCTCGCAGGGAGCGCTCGACCAGGCCGGTGTCGCCGACTCCGTCAGCGCCAGGCAGGCCGGGCTGGGCAAGCAGTTGGGTGAGCTTGAGCCATTCCTCCCGGTAATCGTAGCGGTAGTCGAAGAAGTGTTTGGAGATCAGCACGCGCAGGCGGGCGCGCAGCGGCGCCGACAGCATCAGGGCCAGCAACAGCGTGATCGCCGAAAACACGATCAGTGCCTGCAGCACGGCGCCCCACTCACCGCCCATCTGACGCACGTAATACCCGCCCAGGGCAACCAGGGTGATATACGCCGCCGATGCCACCAGCGCCGTCGAATGGAACACCACACGGCGAGAGACCGAAATGTCCAGACGCCATTCCCGATTTCGCATGGCAGCGAGCGCCAACAGGCCGGCGAGCAGGGCATTGGCAAAGCCGCGGGTTGTCCACCAGTGGATGTTCAGCTTGGAGTAAAGCAGGGCATCGCTATAGAGCAGCAAGTCGAAGCCCATCATGGCCAGCAATGCCACCGCAAGAAACCGGATCGACCAGCGCTTGCCCGGCGTCGCGTTGCGATAGACCTGTTCGAGCACGACCAGCCCGAACAAGGCCGCACCGATCCGGGCGGTGAATACCAGGCGCAGGTCAAATCCCAGGATGTCGAGCAACCAACCGGTCATGCCCAGGGCGATCGCCACCAGCATGCCCAGCGTGCGCAGTCGGCGCATGTCGAGAAATTCGCCACGGCCGTTCTCCTGCTGGAACGGCAGGGAGAGCAGGAATGCCGTCCAGGCCAGGGTCCTGAGCGCCTCTGCACTACTCCCAACGGCCGAGGGCATTTGCACGACTGTCAGGCCGAGCGACATCATCGCGGCCCAGAAGGCCTGTACCACGATGGCCACCAGGAACAGTCGCCCGCCAATTTCGGATGTCCCACGGATGGCAAGCAGAACACCCAGGCCGCCGTAGGCAAGTGCTGCGAATGCGAAACTGAGAAAGCCCAGCAGTTGGGAATCCATGGCGGCCTTGGTCGGGAGGTGTCAAGTTTACAGTTACCAGCGGCAGGCCGATTCCTGCCACGCGGTGACCGCCGGCCGGCGACTTCCTATAATTGGCCATGAGTGTTCGTCCTTGAATCCGTCTCGGATCACCTTGTCGGGCTCGGCCATCGTCCAACGTGCTCGAGCGCTGGCGACCAGTGCCGTGGGCGAGCGACGCGCGATATCCGGGTCGGGTGATGGGTCGATCAACGCCGTACTCGAACATGCGGCTGACTGTGCGTCGATTCTGGCCGGCATTGATGCGGATGACGGGGCCATTGCAGCGGCCTGGCTGTACGGGCAGGCCGACGCGATTCCGCTCGAGCGGATTGGAGCGGAATTCGGTGCGGACATCGCGCGCATCGTCGACGGGATGCGCCGCGTGCGTCGGCTGGGCGAGATTCACGGCGATCAGGGCCGCCAGCGCGGCAATCGCGATGCCGAGTTGCGGCTCGAAACCCTGCGTCGGATGTTATTGGCACTGTCGGTCGATGTGCGAGTGGTGCTGCTCAGGCTTGCATCGCGTCTGGCCACACTGCGCCGATATGCCCGGCGCCACGAGACACCCGATCCCGCGCTGTGTCGCGAGACGCTCGATGTGCTGGCGCCGCTGGCCAACCGGCTCGGCATCTGGGTTCTGAAGTGGCAACTCGAGGATCTGGCGTTCCGTTTTCTTGAGCCAAAGGCCTATCACGACCTGGCCCGTGCAGTCGAGCACAAGCGGGCCGATCGTGAACGGTTGATCGCCACGTCGATCGAACGCCTGGCCCAGGCCTTTAGAAGCGCCGGCATCGAAGCCGAAGTACTGGGGCGGCCCAAACACTTGTACAGCCTCGTGAGCAAGATGCGCAGCAAGAATCTGCGTATCGATCAGGTTCACGACCTGCACGCCCTGCGGGCCATCGTCGCCGATGTTCCCGTCTGTTATCAGGCCCTGGATGTCGTTCATGCACTCTGGACACCCGTGGCGGGCGAATACGACGACTACATTTCAGCACCCAAGGGCAATGGATACCAGTCGCTTCATACCGTCGTGACCCGCGATGATGGCGCCCGTCTTGAGGTGCAGATCAGAACGCGCGAGATGGACGAGGCGGCCGAATATGGTGATGCCTCACATTGGCGCTACAAGGAAGGCATCGCAGGCACCGGCAAGGATGGGTTCGCGCGGCGGATCGGTTGGCTGCGCCAGTTGCTGGCCTGGCAGCGCGACATCGGCCTGTCCATTGGTGCTGCAACCGCCGATGGCCAGCCCGATCCGACGGTTTATGCGATGACTCCCCAGGGACAGGTGATTGCCTTGCCGATGGGTGCGACGCCGATCGATTTTGCCTACGCGATCCACACCGAGCTGGGACATCGCTGCCGCGGGGCGCGGGTCGATGGTGTGATGGTGCCGCTGAGCCGGCCCCTGCTCACGGGCCAGACGGTTGAGATCATCCTGGCCCGTGGTCAGGAGCGACTGGCCGCCGGGCCGTCGCGCGACTGGTTGAATCCGGAGTTGGGCTATCTGGCGAGCACCCGCGCCAGGACGAAGGTGCGCCAGTGGTTCGCCGCCCACGACGCATCGGGTGAGTCACCGGCATCGGCATCATCTGCCGTCGGCGCTGCATCGTTGCTGCCGACCGGCGCAACGATGGTTTCAGTGGCCGGCGCACCGTCGGGCGACGCACGCTTTGGTGGTCGATCCCTGAATAGCCCTGCCGATGCGGGCAGCCCGCTGGCAGGCGAGACCCGGGCGGGGCGTCGACGCCGACGCGACCGGGTCGACTCCCAGGTGCTGATCGAGGGCGTGGGCTCATTGATGACCCAGTTGGCGCGTTGCTGTCGGCCCATTCCACCTGATCCGATTGCCGGCTACGTGACCCGCGGCAGTGGCGTGACGGTTCATCGCCGGGAGTGCGGGGTCTGGCAGCAGTTGCGCGCCAATGTGCCCGAGCGGGTCGTGAATGCGAGCTGGGCCCTACCGGCGGCCTCCGCGCCGACACCGGCCGGGCGTGCGTCCAGACGGCGCCCGGCGGGCGGCAGCAATGGCGGTGGATTCCGCTATCCGGTCGATCTGGAAGTCGTCGGTCCGGCGGGTGAGGGCTTGCTGCAGGACATTGCCGAATTGCTGGCGCGCGACCGGATCAGCCTGCTTGCGGCAACGCGCAGTGATCGCGGCGATACCGGGCAGTTGCGAATGACCGTCGAGCTCGATGGTGCGCTGGGCTTGCCCGAACTGCTGGCCCGGATTCAGCGATTACCCGGCGTGGTGATGGCGCGGCGGCGTTGAGCCCTTCGGCCCGCCCGGATGGATTCGCCGGCGCGCGGCAGCCGGTGCGCGCTCAGGCCTTTTTCGGCCTGAACGCCTTGCAGATGGCCGGGTCGGTGTCCAGGTAGGGCGCGCCGATCAGATCCAGGCAATACGGAACCGCGGCGAAGATGCCGTGCACGATGGGCTTGCCATCGGGGTCGCGTAATCCTTCGAGGGTTTCGGCGATGGCCTTGGGTTGACCGGGCAGGTTGATGATCAGTGCACGGCCCCGGATCACGGCCACCTGTCGCGACAGGATGGCGGTTGCCACGAATCGCAGACTGATCTGCCGCATCTGTTCACCAAAGCCCGGCATCTCGCGATCGGCAACCGCAAGCGTGGCCTCGGGGGTCACATCGCGCGGTGCCGGGCCGGTGCCACCGGTGGTCAGGACCAGTGAACAATCGAGCTCATCGACCAGCTCGATCAGGCAGGCGCTGATCTGCGCCGATTCGTCGGGAATGAGGCGGGTTTGCGCCACCCAGGGCGTGGTCAGTGCACGCTCGAGCCAGGCACGCAGGCTCGGCAGCCCCTTGTCCTCGTATACGCCTTGTGAGGCTCGGTCGCTGATCGACACCAGGCCGATCCGGATCGGGTCCGACATGTTCACTCCGTCAGTCGTTTGACAATACGCCGGTAGAGCAGGCGTTGAGCCTGCGGCGGCCGATCATTTTCATATTCGCGTCGGGCCCGCTGGATCAGCTCGCGAAGCTCGCCCGGCAGACCGAACTCGCGCTCGAACGCCGTTGCATCGGCCGTCGATCCCTGCACCAGGCGGTCGCGCCATTGCGCCGCCATCTGCATGGTCAGGCCCTGGGCGCGATGGGCATCGCGTTCGCTGTCCAGTTGCGCGGCGATTGCGCCGGCATCTTCATCGCGCATCAGCTTGCCGATCAGTTGCGCCTGCCGGCGGCGTCCCTCACGCGCGCCCGGACGAATCCGGTGATATTGGGCGAGTGCGTCGCGCAGTGCCGGCGAGACCGGCAACTCATCGAGTCGTCCTGGCTTGAGGGCCAGTAATCGCTCGCCCAGCCCTTGCAGCGCATGCATCTGCCGCTTGAGCGCCGATTTGCTCGGTCGGGTCGGATCGAGGACCGCATCGGCACCCATTGCATCGGGTGCGTCGTCATCCTCTGGCAACGCAGATGGCATATCGGGCCGCGTCGGTTCCGACCCGGGGTCTGACCCATTGGCTTGCCGGGGAAGATGAGACCGAGGGCTGCGAGGCATGGCGGGGAACGGCCGGAAGATGGGACGGGCATTGCGCCGAAGGGGTGTACTGGCGCTGGTATGATGATACGCAATTCACCAACCGGCCCTTTATGTTCCAGTTCGAAACCGCGCTGCTGCGCCAGCTTGCCGACGATGCCGTGAAACTCGGCGTATCCCTTGGGGCCTCGGCCATGGTGGCAGAGGTATCGGAAAACGCCGGTCTGAACGTGGCGGTTCGCAAACAGTCGGTCGAAACCATCGAGCAGACACGCGACAAGTCGTTCTCGGTGTCGGCCTACGTTGGCCAGGCCCGTGGTCATGCGAGCAGTGCCGATTTTTCCGCGGCGGCGATTCGCGAGACTGTCGAGGCGGCATTGCGCATTGCGCGTTATACCGCGCCGGATCCGTTCGCCGGGCTGCCCGACCCCGACGACCTCGCCACCGATTATCCGGACCTGGACCTGCTGCAGCCATGGGACCTGGATTCCGAGCAGGCTATCGAGATTGCCACTCGCGCCGAGCGTGCAGCCCTGGCGCTCGGGCCGGACATCGGTAATTCGGATGGCGCATCCGTGTCATGCGGCCAGGGGCAGTTTGTCCTGGCCAATTCACTCGGATTCAACGGAGGTTATCCCTACAGCCGGCATTCGCTGTCCTGTTCGCCAATCGCGGTGCGTGGCGAACAGATGCAGCGCGACTACTGGTATGCGGTCGATTGTGATGCCACCCGCCTGCCCGATCCGACAGCCCTGGGTGACTATGCCGCGCGACGTGCCCTCTCGCGGCTGGGCGCAAGACGCATCAAGACGCAGAAGATACCGGTCTTGTTCGAGGCGCCGCTCGCGACCGGATTACTGGGCCATTTTGCCCAGGCTGCGTCCGGTGGTGCCCTTTACCGGCAGTCGAGTTTTCTGGTCGATTCGCTCGGGTCCCGACTGTTTCCTGCGCATCTGAGCATCGTGGAAGATCCTCATGTGAGCAGAAACCTGGGCTCGGCTCCCTTCGACGGCGAAGGTGTCATCACCCGGCAGCGCCGGGTGGTCGACAAGGGCGTGCTCAAGGGCTATTTCCTGTCGGTGTATTCGGCGCGCAAGCTCAAGATGAAAACCTCGGGCAATGCCGGCGGCTCGCATCTGCTGAGTTTTCAAAGTGGCAAAACGCGCAGCTCCGATGATTTCCCGGCCATGTTGCGCAAACTGGGCAAAGGCCTGCTCGTGACCGAACTCATGGGGCAGGGCGTCAATTACGTCACTGGTGACTATTCTCGCGGCGCATCCGGTTACTGGGTGGATCACGGCGAGATCCAGTTTCCCGTCGAAGAAATCACCATCGCGGGCAACCTGCGCGACATGTTCAAGGGCATCCAGGCTGTCGGTGCGGATGTGATCCAGCGCGGCGGCAAACGAACCGGATCGGTCCTGATCGACCAGATGTCGATCGCCGGCCAGTGACAGACCGCGCCTCGGAGCCATGAACAAGGCCTTCGTGCGCGAAGATGCGCAGGACGAAGACGACGATCTGCCGCCTCAGCCCGAGATCCCCAAGGGCGTCAAGAACTACATCACGCCGCAAGGCTATCAACGCATTCGCGACGAACTGTTGAGCCTCATCGACACCGAACGGCCCGAGGTGGTGAAGGTGGTGTCCTGGGCGGCATCCAACGGCGATCGTTCGGAGAACGGCGACTACATCTATGGCAAGAAGCGACTGCGCGAGATCGATCGACGCATCCGCTTTCTGACCAAACGTCTGGAGAAAGCCGAAGTGGTCGATCCGGCGGCCCAGATCGGTCAGGAGCGGATTTTCTTCGGCGCTACCGTCCACTTTCTACGCAATGGCGATAGCGAGGAGACGATCCGCATCGTCGGCATCGACGAGGTCGATGCCGGCCATGGGCACGTGAGCTGGGTGTCGCCGATCGCGCGCGCCCTCATGAAAAGCACGATCGGCGATGAAGTGGTGTTGCACACGCCTGCCGGGCCACACACGCTAGAAGTGCTCGACGTGCGCTACGGCTGAGCCGTTCAGGGCGAGTTCAGTCGGGGAGCGGTCGCCAGCACCTTGGCCAGTTCATCCTTCCAGAGTGCCGCCTGCATGGTGGTGCCATGCCCGGCGGTTGTCTCACTGCCCGGAATCAGCAGCACCCGGCCATGTCGGATCCGCTTCATTTCGCGGTCGAGAATGCCGAGCTCCGGCGGATTGCGCTCATCGTCCGCTGAATTGATCACCAGGGTATAGGCCGTGATCTTGTCCAGTCCGGGCAGGGCGTTGTAATCACGGGAGGAATCCCACTGGTACAGGCTGTCGTTCGCATCACCCTTGAATTCGGCCGTCAGACGGGAATCGAGCAGCGCATCGGCCTGGGCTCGGGTGGGCGCCAGACGGTTCAAGGCCTGATCGCCGCCGTTGGTGGCGAATCCGTAAAACACGCTGGCGAACTGCACGCTGGGCGGTTGCGTCGTGTAATTGCCGTCCTGCCATAACGGATCCTTGCGAATCGAGTCGATGATCAGGCGACGGGTGATCCAGTTGCGCCCGGACATCTCGCTGGGCAGCGAAGCCATCGGCACCGCGATATCCATCAGGCCAGGATACTGCTGGGCCCACATCCACACATGCATGCCGCCCATCGAATTGCCCAGCACCAGGCGCAAATGACGAATGCCCAGGTGTTCGGTGACCAGGCGATGTTGAACCTGCACCATGTCGGCGTAGTTGTAGCGCGGAAACTTCGCCCGCATGCCGTCGGACGGCTTGGCGGAGCGCCCGGCGCCCAGCGAGTCGGGCAGGATGATGTAATGGCGACTCGCATCCAGAGGTTGCCCGGGCCCGAACAGTTCGCCGGCAAATTTGTCGCCCAGCATGCTTTTGGCCGAGCCGGTGGTGCCATGAAGGATCAGCACCGGATCACCGTCGGGATTGCCGATCGTGGTGTAACCCACTTTCAGGCTGGGGATGGTTTCGCCCGTATGGAACCGGAAATCCTTGATCGTATAGCTGCCATCGCGCTGTCCGGGCCAGTCGGCGGCAAGCCCGCTGAACGCAGGAATTGCCGCAGCAGCGCCGACCAGCGATTGCAGTAACCAGGTGCGTGAAATCATGATCATCTCCATTGTTGTGGGGCGATCGCTCTGCTGCAGATCCACTCATCTCGAGATCGATGCAGGCTCGGCGGCTGGCCGCTCTTGTGTTTTGCCCGGTGCGGGCGGAGGCATTCTACACTTGCGGATTCAATCGCACGAGAGGAAATCACCATGACCCAGAGTCGATGCAAGGCCATTCTGACGGGGCATTCTCGCGGTCTGGGTGCCGCCATCGCAGCGCGGCTGCGCGCGGCGGGTGTCGAGGTGTTGGCGATTTCGCGCGCACAGAACAGCGACCTGCAAGCTGCCGATGGGCCGCCCATTCGGCAACTCGCGCTTGATCTGGCCGATCTCACCGCACTGGCCCGATGGCTCGCCACCGACGAACTGAAGGCATTTCTGGCCGACAGCACCAGAGCCCTGTTGATCAACAATGCCGGCGTGGTTACACCGATCGGCCCGCTCGCCATGCAGACCGAACAGGCGATCGCGCAGGCGATCGCGGTGAACATCAGTGCGCCGATGATGTTGTCGGCGGCGTTCGTCCGACAGGCTCCGGTATCGGCCGATCGTCGTCTGTTGCATGTGTCCAGCGGCGCGGGCCGCAACGCCGTGGCCGGCTGGAGCGTTTATGGCGCGACCAAGGCCGCGCTCGATCATCATGCGCGCGGCATTGCGGCCGATGGCGACCGCGGGCTTCGCGTCTGCAGTCTGGCGCCCGGCGTGATCGATACGGACATGCAGGGCCAGATTCGCGCCAGCACGCTCGAACAGTTTCCGCAGCGGGCGCGCTTTGACAACCTCAAGCAGGACGGTGGGCTGGCCACGCCGCACGACTGCGCACGCCGCCTGGTGGCGCATCTGCTCAGCGATTCATTTGGCCGCCAGGTGGTCGCCGATCTGCGTGAGCTGGGTGGCTGAGGGCCGGGTGGCTGAGCCTCAGCGGGGTCGATCAGAGGCGGCGCACACCGTAGATCACGGGCACCTTGCGCAAATTGCGCAGCAGCTGCGCCAGGTGGGTGCGGTCGCGCAGTTGCACGCCAAAACGCAGCATGCCGCGGTCCTCGAGTTCGTCCATGCTCACGTCCACGATGTTGGCATCGCAGGCCGAAACTTCACCCGCGACCTTGCCCAGCGTGCCACGATGCGACGATACCTCGAGCTCCAGATCGACCCGGAACAGGCCTTCCAGATCGTCGGACCAGCGCACTTCGATGAATCGTTCGGCATCACGCTCGCGCTGGCGGACCGCAGTCGGGCAACGCGAACGATGCAGGGTCAGGCCATGGCCGCCCCGTAAATGACCGATGATCGTGTCGCCGGGAATCGGATGACAGCAGGTGGCATAGGCGATCGACGTGCGTTCATTGCCGCGGATCATGACCGGCGCCAGGCGCGGCAGAATGCGCGCGGCAGCCGGTTTGCCGCTCAACTGCAAGGCCAGTGATCGGGCTTCTAGCTGGGCCAGTCGCTTGCCGATGCCGATGTCGGCATAAAGCTCTTCCATGCTGCGCGCACCGCTGTCGCGCGCGGCCTTCTCGGCGATGGCCGGCTCGACGGTGCTCGGATCGATATTCAGGGCGCCCAGGGCCTGGGTCATGAGACTGCGACCCAGCTCGACCGATTCGTCGTAGCGCATGGTCTTCAGATAATGGCGGATCTCGGAGCGGGCCTTGCCGCTGCGCACGAAATTGAGCCAGTTCGGCGTGGGCCGCGCCCGCGCATCGGTGATGACTTCGACCATGTCGCCGCTGTTCAGGGCATCGCTCAGATGAGCGGTGGCGCCATTGATCCGGCCGCTGACCGAATGGTTGCCCACATCGGTGTGCACCGAATACGCATAGTCGAGCAGGGTGGCATTGCGTGGCAGCGCGCGGATCTCGCCCTTGGGCGTGAACACATAAACCTCGTCGGGGAACAGATCCACCTTGACATGGTCCATGAACTCGAGCGCATCACCGGTATTGCTCTGAATATCGAGCAGGGTCTGCAACCATTGATGGGCGAGCTTGGACAGGTCGGAATATTCCTGCGCATCGGTTTTGTACAGCCAATGCGCTGCCAGTCCCGACTCGGCCAGCCGCTGCATGGCATGGGTGCGGATCTGGAATTCGATCGGCACATTGGACGGGCCGATCAGCGTGGTGTGCAGTGACTGATAACCGTTGTCCTTGCCCAGCGCGATGTAGTCCTTGAAACGTCCGGGTACCGGCTTGAAGGCCAGATGCAGGGCGCCGAGCGCCTTGTAGCAGTCGAGCACCTCATCGACGATCACGCGCACGCCATACACATCGAAGACCTTGGAAAAGGGCAGGCGCTTGGTGCGCATCTTCTGATAGATGGAGTACAGCGCCTTTTCGCGGGCGAACACCTCGGCGCGGATGCCCGCTTTCGGGAGCGCCTGCTTGACCTCGTTGTAGACCTGGGAGATGGCCTGACTGCGATTGCCGCGCGCAGCCTTCACCGCCTTGGAGAGCACCGCGAATCGACGCGGATAGGCACCCATGAAGGACAGATCGAGCATTTCGCGATAGACCGTGTAAAGGCCCAGTCGCGATGCGATCGGTGCATAGACCTCGAGTGTTTCGATGGCCACCCGGCGACGCTTGGCCAGGGGCACCGCATCGAGGGTGCGCAGGTTGTGCAGCCGGTCGGCCAGCTTGATCAGAATGACCCGCGCGTCGCGGGCCATGGCCAGCAACATCTTGCGAAAGCTCTCGGCCTGATGCTGTTCGCGAGAGGCGAACTGCACCTTGTCCAGCTTGGACAAACCATCAACCAGCGCAGCCACCTGGGCGCCGAAGCGCTCATGCACATCGACCGTGCTCACGCCAGTGTCTTCGACCGTATCGTGAAGCAGGGCTGCCATCAGCGAATCGGCGTCGAGCTTCCAGCCGGCACAGATCTCGGCGACGGCGATCGGATGAGAGATGTAGGGTTCGCCACTCGAGCGGAACTGTCCCAGGTGTGCTTCGTCACCGAATCGGTAGGCCTCCCGAATGCGTTGCTGATCGTCCTCGCTCAGATACGTGGCCACGATGCCTGACAACGAGGCGAGGGTGGCGACCTGGGTGGCTTCGGGCAGCGACGTGTAGATCGGTGCGTCAAGCGACGCTGCCGTGTCCGGCGATTCAACCCGAACGTCAGGGTCGACGTGATCAAGCCGGGCGACCTCGACAACCGGGTCACCCAGTGCCGCAGGATCTGGCGTGTCGAGTGTATGCACGGCAGTCAGGGGCGGCAGTCGGATGATCTTTGGCTGCTACGTTCGCTCAGGTCGGAACGCGTCGCAGCATCTCGATGCCGATCTCGCCGGCCGCGATTTCACGCAGTGCGGTGACCGTGGGTTTGTCCTTTGCATCCACCTTGGGCGTGTGTCCCTGCGCGAGCATGCGCGCACGATACGTGGCGGCCAGCGTGAGTTCGAATCGGTTCGGAATCTTGCTCAGACAGTCTTCAACGGTGATGCGTGCCATGATGATGATCTCGCTCGGAGGAATGGGTTTTGGCTAGCGCGCAGCGAGCCCCAGCCTCACGAACAACTCCGCATGCCGGGCCTGTTGCTGTCGGTAGCGAACCCGGGATGCCTCGATGACCGCGCTGAGGTCTTGTAGTGCGCTTGCAAAGTCTTGATTAATAATAACATATTCGAAGCGATGCGCTTCCTGCAATTCGCGAGTCGCTGCCTTGACGCGTTGCTCGATCACGGCCGGCGCATCCTGGCCACGCCGCATCAGCCGCTGGCGCAGTTCCTCGAGCGAGGGCGGGGCGATGAAGATGCCGACTGCGTCGGGAAAACGCGCCCGAACCTGAACCGCGCCCTGCCAATCGATTTCGAGCAGGATATCGTCGCCAGCCTCGATCCGTTCGCTGATCCAGCGCCGGGAGGTGCCATACAGGTTGCCATGGACTTCGGCCCACTCCAGAAACTCGCCGGCGTCGCGCCGCGCCAGGAAGTCGTCGCGGGAGACGAAGAAGTAGTCGACCCCGTCGGTTTCGCCGGGGCGCGGCGCCCGGGTGGTGAAGGAAACCGATAACTGCAGGGCGCCATGCTCGGTCAACAGGGCCCGCACGAGCGAGGTTTTGCCCGCTCCGGACGGTGCGACCACGGCGAACACACTGCCAGCGAAGGCAGCGGCCAATCCCTCTGGCGGGGTCGTTGGCCGGGTATCTGGCAAGCCGGATGTCGTGACCCGATCACTGCTCTGACGGATTTCATTCAAGGTTTTGCACCTGCTCGCGGATTTGCTCGATCAACACTTTCAGGTCAATGGCCGTGCGGGTCAGGTCGATGGCACTCGCCTTGGATCCCAGGGTGTTGGCCTCGCGGTTCATTTCCTGCATCAGGAAGTCCAGCCGCTTGCCGACCGGGCCCGGGCCGCGCAGCCGCTGGCGGCATTCGTCGACATGAGCACCCAGCCGGTCCAGTTCCTCGGCCACATCGGCGCGCAGACCGAACACGGCCACTTCCTGGCTGACCCTGGCCGCCAGTTCGCCCGGGTCGAGGCCGCCGGCAGTGCCGGCGTCATCGAGTGCTCTGGCGATTCGCTCGGCAAGCCTGGCCTCGAAGGCGGCAGTAATCTGCGGCACTCGTTCGCGCAATCCGGACGCCAGCGCGGCCACCTCGTCCAGCCTCGCCTCGATCAGGCCGACCAGGCGGTCACCCTCGGCCGATCGCGAGGCGATGAAATCCTCGATCGCGGGTTCGGCCAGGGCCAGTAAGCGCTGAGCCAGCGTTTCAGGGTCAGGCGGGCGGGCGAACAAGGCCGGCAGGTGAAGCAGATCGGAGGCGCTGGGAGGGCTCAGGCCGGGGATTGCCTCGCCCAGTCTGTCCAGTAGGGAGCGCAGGGCGGCCAGCGCCACCGGGTCGGGATCATGCCCTTTGGTGCCGGGGCCGCCCGCCGATTGCAGGCTGACCCGGCACTCGACCTTGCCGCGATCCAGGCGCTGGCGCAACAGATCGCGCAGCCCCGGTTCGACACTCCGCAGTTCGTCGGGAACCCGGAACACAAGATCCAGAAAGCGGGAATTGACCCCGCGAAGTTCCAGACCGAGCTCGGGCTGGTCGACGCAGGACCGGTTCGCATAGCCGGTCATGCTCTGGACGGCCCGGCGCGTCGCCCCGGCGCGGGCGGCATCGGATCGGGTCGGCGCAGGCGCTGCGTGACGTTTGTCGGTCAAGATTCGATTTGCCCCCGAATGAACGTAAAATTATCCTGCTCACTGACACCGGCGCTGCCGACACCGGCGTCAACATACAACACAGGCCGAGGCCGGCCGACACAGGACTACGCGGAACACCCGATGGGCACGCAGAAGAACGCTCCCCTGCCCGATGGGCTGGAAATCAACGGGTATCGTATCGTACGCAAGATTGCGAGCGGCGGCTTCTCGATTGTGTATCTGGCCGAAGACGACACCGGCGAGCAGTTCGCGATCAAGGAGTATCTGCCGAGCAATCTGGTCAAGCGGCACACTGGCGAACTCAAGCCCTCCGTCGAAGAAAAAAATCTGGTCACCTTCCGAAACGGCATGAAGTGCTTTTTCGAGGAAGGCAGGGCGCTGGCGGGCATCTTCCACCCGAACGTCGTGCGGGTCGTGAATTTCTTTCGGGCCAACGACACCGTCTATATGGTGATGTGCTTCGAAAACGGGCGCAGTCTGCAGGAAATCGTCCTTCGTCATCGCAAGGCCAACCAGAAGGCTGGTGACAAGGCCGGTGACAAGGCCGGCCCTGCCGAGGACAAGTCCGAGGTGTCTGACAAGGCCGAACTCACGCCGATCACCCAGACCGTACTCGCCGAGCGACACGTGATTCATGTGTTCAATCACGTCATGAGCGGCCTGCGCGAAGTGCATGCGAATCGCCTGCTTCACCTGGACCTCAAGCCGGCCAATGTCTATCTGCGCATGGACGGCACGCCCTTGTTGCTCGATTTTGGCGCGGCACGCCGTACCCTGGACACCGACGGGCCCAAGCTGTTCCCGATGTATACGCCGGGCTTTGCCGCGCCCGAGCTCTACCGCAAGAATCCCCGGCTCGGACCCTGGACCGATGTGTACGGGCTGGGCACGAGCATGTATGCCTGCATGGCCGGCATGCCGCCGCAACCGGCCGACAAGCGCGCCAAGGAAGACAAATTACCCACAGCGATCGACCGTCTGTCGGGTGTGTATTCGCAGGCGCTGCTCGACCTGATCATCTGGTGCGTGAAGCTCGATCCGGTCGAACGGCCGCAAAGCGTATTTGCCCTGCAACGCGCGTTGCGGGCGATCGAACTACCGGCCGAGCCGCCCAGGAGCCGGCTGTCGCGCTGGTGGAACGCGCTGAACACCACCCGCACCGTCCGCCCCGACCCCGATCAGCACAGCCTGATCGCCTCTAGCTGAGTTTGCCGTGAGATTCTCGATCTACCAGGACTCGCTGCTCGGGTCGCGCAAATCGAACCAGGATCGGATGGGTTATTCGTTCACTCGCGATACCCTCCTGATGATCGTTGCCGATGGCATGGGCGGCCATCTGCGAGGCGAGGTTGCCGCGCAGATCACGCTCAAGACAGTGGCGGCTGCCTTCCAGATCGCTGCGCGCCCCTCGCTTGCCGATCCCGCCGGATTTCTCGACATGTCGCTGCGACGTGCCCACCGCGAGATTCTGCGGTTCCAGGAACTGCATCATCTGCCAGAGTCGCCTCGCACGACCGTGGTTGCCTGCGTGATCCAGCATGGATTCGCCTGGTGGGCCCATGCGGGCGATTCGCGTCTGTACTGGGTGCGCGACGGTGAATGCGTGATGCGTACCGAAGATCATTCCAAGGTGCAGAGTCTGGTCAACATGGGCCTGATCACCAAGGCCGAGCAGGAGAATCATCCCGAGCGCAACAAGGTGCTCAATTGCCTGGGCTCGCCCTTCGATCCGATGGTCGAGTTGTCCGGTGCACACGAACTCGAACGTGGCGACCGGATGCTGCTCTGTAGCGACGGCGTCTGGTCGGCGATGTCCGACCCCGAGGTCTGCCGTGCCATCAGCGCGGCACCGCTGGTCACGAGCGTACCGGCCCTGGTTCAGGAGGCAGTCAGTACCGAGGGGCCGTCGGCCGACAATGCGACAGCCGTCGCCGTGCACTGGGAAGGCGATGATGATGAATCCGACCTGTCCTCGCTGCTGGTACCCGATGGCGCCGTGACCACCACGATTGCGGTGGGTCTGGATGATGTCGACGACAAGGTTGAAATCACCGAAGACGAAATCGAACAAACGATTCGCGAGATCCGCGAAGCCATCGAGAAAACCGGAGGTCAGTAAATGGGGGAGCCCGATGGGCTTGCGCCTGGGCGCAGCAATGGCCGTGGTCCGCAGGCCATGCGGCCAGTCACATTCGAGCGAGGATTCACCCGGCATGCGCCCGGCAGCGTGCTGGTCTCGTTCGGCGATACCCGGGTGCTGTGCACGGTATCGATCGAAGACCGGGTGCCGGGCTGGATGAAGGGGCGAGGCGAGGGTTGGCTCACCGCCGAATACGGCATGTTGCCCGGGGCGACCAACACGCGCGGTCAGCGCGAGGCAGCGCGCGGGCGGCAAAGCGGCCGGACCATGGAAATCCAGCGCCTGATCGGCCGCAGCCTTCGGGCGGTGGTCGATCTGACTGCGCTTGGCGAGCGCACCGTGACCGTCGATTGTGATGTGCTGCAGGCCGATGGCGGCACCCGGACCGCGAGCATCACCGGTGCCTGGGTGGCCTTGGCCGATGCGTTCACCCGACTGCGCGAGCGCGGTGAACTCGGGCAGGATCCGCTGCGCGAACAAGTGGCTGCCGTCTCGGTCGGCATCGTGGAGGGACAGGTGTATCTCGATCTGGACTATCCCGAAGATTCCGGCTGCGGCACCGATCTGAACGTGGTCATGACGGGTGCCGGCGGTCTCATCGAGGTCCAGGGAACCGCCGAGCGGGGCGCATTCAGCCGCAGTGAAATGAACCAGATGCTCGACTATGCGCAGTCCGGAATCACCCACTTGTTCGAACGGCAGCGGGCCGCGCTCGCCGCATGACGATGCCCCGCTGCGTGGTCGCCACGGGCAATCCGGGCAAGTTGCGAGAGTTGGAACGATTGCTGGACCCGCTGGGCATCCGTGCCTGTTCGCAACAGGATTTTGGCATTGAAGCACCGGACGAGCCGTTTCCCGGCTTTGTTGAAAATGCGCTGGTCAAGGCCCGTCATGCGAGCGGGCTGGCGGGCCTGCCGGCGATCGCCGATGACTCGGGCATCTGTGTGCCGGCCCTGGGTGGCGAACCCGGGATTTACTCGGCACGATTCGCGCAACGCGCCGGGCAGGGTGCGGGCGACGAGGCGAACAACCGCTGGCTGGTCGAACGCCTGCGATCGATCGCACCGCAAGCGGATGACCCGGCCCGTACGGCCTGTTATGTGTGCGTTCTGGTCTGGGTCGAGCATCCGGCCGATCCCCTGCCACTGATTGCCCAGGGGCTTTGGTATGGCCATGTGATCGATTCGCCGCGCGGCAGCGCAGGTTTCGGCTACGACCCGCATTTTCTGTTGCCCGACCTGGGCCGAACGGCCGCCGAACTCGCTCCCGAGCACAAAAATGCGATCAGTCATCGTGCCCTGGCGATGCAGTCGCTGGGTGCGCATCTGCTGTCCCGAAACGCCCACGCGCGTGTCCCGGCGGGCTGATCGCCCATGAAGGTGATTCCGCTACGCCCCGACTCGGCGCATGCGACACCGGCCACCGCGTCCGCGACCGGTCAGGTCGGTGGGCTCGCTGTGCCGCCGCAGTTGGCGCTGTATGTACATCTGCCCTGGTGTATTCAGAAGTGTCCCTACTGTGATTTCAATTCACATCGCCAACCGGCCGATGGCATCGCGCAAGACCCGTATATCGATTCCCTGATCGATGATCTTGAACAATCGCTGCCCTCGATCTGGGGCCGGACCGTGCACAGCGTCTTTCTGGGCGGCGGGACGCCGAGCTTGTTCTCGCCTGATTCGATCGATCGTCTGCTCGCGGCGGTCCGCTCGCGGGTTCGCCTGAGCGCCGATGCCGAAATCACGCTCGAGGCCAATCCGGGAACCTTCGAGCGCGCGCGCTTTCAAGGTTTTCGCCAGGCGGGTGTGAACCGGCTGTCGATCGGCGTGCAGAGTTTCGATGACGAGAAACTGCGGATACTGGGCCGGGTGCATGATGCGCACGCTGCGCATGCGGCCGTCGAGACCGCGGCCGAGTGCTTTGCCAGCTTTAATCTGGATCTGATGTTTGCCTTGCCCGGTCAGACCGCTGACATGCTCGATCAGGACCTGGCGGCGGCACTCGCCCACGATCCGCCCCATCTGTCCTGCTACCACCTGACCCTGGAGGCGGGGACGCCGTTTGCGATCCGTCCGCCCGAGGGTTTGCCCGATGACGATCTGGGCGCAGCCCTGGGCGATCAGGTCGAGTCACGCCTGGCAACGGCCGGATTGCAGCGCTATGAAGTCAGCGCCTGGGCGCGTGCCGGACACCGATGTCGGCACAATCTGAACTACTGGGAGTTTGGCGATTACCTGGGCATTGGCGCCGGTGCCCACAGCAAGCTGTCGTTCCATGACCGTATCGAACGACACACCCGGATCCGGCACCCGCTGTCTTATCAGCAGGCCGTGGCCCGTGGTCAGGCCGTCCATCAGCGGCGTCGCCTGAGTTCGGCCGATCTGCCCTTTGAGTTCATGCTCAATGCCCTGCGTCTGGTCGAGGGGGTATCGATCGATCGCTTCGAGGCCCGGACCGGCCAGAACCTGGCCTCGATCTCGGCCAGTCTGGCACGCGCGAGTTCGGCGGGCTTGCTGGATCCGGATCCGTCCCGATTGAAGGCCAGTCCGCTCGGCCTGCGCTTCCTGAATGACCTGCAGGCGATGTTTCTCGCCTGATTTAATGCACCAAAACAGAGCGTTTCGTGGTATGTGCCCTAAAATAGGGCGCACCATTGGGAAGCGGTCGGTGGGCGCAGGGATTCCGGGGGGTGCAGCAGGCGGCTCCCACCTCCCCGGAACCGGTTCAGCGCGCGCTGCGGTCGGTTGGCGGGGCGCCGAACCGGGCGAGATTGCCCCGACGGGCCTGCACGGATGGTGGCATGGATGCTGCTAAAGCCCTGTCATTGCCTGAGCGGGTGATTGCGGTCGGATTCACCAGGCAGGTTTCGCCGATGGACCGCGCTGGTGTCGGGACAGCGACAGCCCGGTAATGCCCATTTGCTCTTGCCCGGCAATAACCCCGACAATCGCACGTTTACCCGCGCACCGAACTGTTTAATCCGAGGAGAAGGACTCGATGGCCACCGCCAAAGATGTAAGCAAGATGATCACCGATAACGAAGTCAAGTTTGTTGACTTCCGTTTCACTGACACGATCGGCAAGGAGCACCACGTTTCCGTGCCCGTTTCGGCCTTCGACGACGACAAGTTCAACGATGGCCATGCCTTCGATGGATCCTCGATCGCCGGATGGAAGGGAATCGAGGCATCCGACATGTTGCTGATGCCGGATCCCGCGACCGCGGTGATGGATCCGTTTCGCGAGGAGCCCACGCTGATCCTTACCTGTGATGTGGTCGAGCCGTCCGATGGCAAAGGTTATTCACGCGATCCGCGCTCACTGGCCAAACGTGCCGATGCCTATCTGAAGTCCACCGGCCTGGGCGATACCGCGTATTTCGGTCCGGAGCCCGAGTTCTTCATCTTCGACAGCATCACCTGGTCGTCGGACATGTCGGGTTCGTTCTACAAGATCAATTCGGAAGAAGCGAGCTGGTCAACCGGCAAGGAGATCGAGGGCGGCAATCTTGGCCATCGACCGGCCGTCAAGGGAGGCTATTTCCCGGTGCCACCCGTTGACTCGGCAATGGACATCCGAAACGAGATGTGCATGATCCTCGAACAGCTGGGGATTCCGGTCGAGGTGCATCACCACGAAGTGGCCGGCGCCGGACAAAACGAAATCGGCACCAGGTTCTCTGATCTGGTTCAGCGCGCCGACTGGAATCAGCGGATGAAGTACGTGATCATGAACGTGGCGCACAGCTACGGCAAGACCGTCACCTTCATGCCAAAGCCGATCGTCGGCGACAACGGTTCGGGCATGCATGTCCACCAGTCAGTCTGGAAAGGCGGCGAGAACCTGTTCGCCGGTGACAAGTACGCAGGTCTGTCGGAGTTCGCGCTGTTTTATATCGGCGGCATCATCAAGCATGCGCGTGCCCTGAATGCCATCACCAATCCGACGACGAACTCGTACAAGCGTCTGGTCCCTCACTACGAGGCGCCGGTCAAGCTCGCCTATTCGGCACGCAATCGCTCGGCTTCGATTCGTATCCCGTACGTGTCCAATCCCAAGGGGCGGCGCATCGAGGCGCGCTTCCCCGATCCGATGGCCAATCCCTATCTGGCGTTTTCGGCCTTGCTGATGGCCGGGCTGGACGGCGTGCAGAACAAGATTCATCCGGGCGAGGCGGCGGACAAGAACCTCTATGATCTGCCACCCGAAGAGGACGCGAAGATTCCGACCGTGTGCTCATCGCTTGAACAGGCGCTGGAAGCGCTGGATGCCGATCGCGAGTTCCTGACCCGTGGCGGTGTGTTCGGTGACGAGTTGATCGATGCCTTCATCAACCTGAAGATGGGCGAGGTCCAGCGCCTGCGCATGACGCCTCATCCGGTTGAATTCGACATGTACTACTCACTCTGAGAACGGCATGGCCTCGCCCACTTCAACCGGCGGTTGGGCCGATGGTGGGCGTTGGCGCGCCGTATGGCGGATGAGGGCTGTTGTTTTTGTGCGGTCGGATCGACCGTTCGGCTTGGCCGGAGCGGGTATCAACGGTTGGTCGCCGGAGAGGCCGGCGACCGGGCCGGACATGCGATAGAGTTGTGCATCCTGTCTTCCTCACTGCCGCCAACATCATGAAAAAGCACTCAGAATCGTCCATGGCCGGATCGTCGCTTCGTTTGCTGCTTGCCGTCGGTCTGATGCAGACCGTGGCCGTGGCGGCCCAGGCGGGGGCCACCGCTGGTCCGATCTTCCGTTGTGAAACACCGGCCGGCGTCATCGAGTACAGCAACGCGGCACCGGGCAGCGACCCGGCGCGGCGCTGCCAGCAGGTCGAGCTGCCCACCATCACCACCATTCCTGCGCCCGCGCCGCGCTCGTCTGCGGCCAACGGTCGGATTGGCGATTCGAAGCCGGCGTCACCCTTTCCGCAGATCAGCTCGGCGACGCAGAAAACGCGAGACAACGATCGCTCGCGAATCCTGCATGACGAGCTCAAGCGCGAGCAGGATCGATTGTCCAGTCTGCGTGGGCAGTTCAACGATGGTCAGCCCGAGCGTCATGGTGACGAGCGCAACTATCAGAAGTATCTCGATCGCGTCGAACAGATGCGCACCGACATTGCCCGTCATGAGAGCAATGTCGGCGCCCTGCGTCGCGAGATCGACGATCTGAACAACTGATCCGCGCATGGAGCAGGTGCCGGTCGCACTGGCAGGGCTGGATCTGCTGGCGACGGGCGTCATTGTGCTCGGACCCGACGACCGGATCATCGGGCTGAATCTGGCGGCCGAGCAACTGCTCGATGTCTCGGTGCGCTTCGCGTCTGGCCAGACGCTGGAGCGGGTCCTGGCGAATTCGGCACCGGTCGCCATACTGGTGAGCGAGGCACGGGCCAATCACTTCAGTCGCAAGCGTATCGACCTGCTCACCCCGGTGCCCGGTCGCGAGCCACTGGACCTGGTGGTGACCCTGGTCGTTCCTGAGCGGCCCGACGGCCTGCTGCTCATCGAGCTCTACGAAAACGACATCCACATGCGGGCGCTGCGCGATGAGCAACTCGTCGAGCTGGCCAATGAGAATCGCGACCTGTTGCGCAATCTCGCGCATGAGGTGAAGAACCCCTTGGGCGGCATCCGAGGTGCGGCGCAACTGCTACAGATCGAACTGGACGGTTCGCCGCTTGGCGAGGGCGCACGGGTCATCGTCAAGGAAGCGGATCGCCTGTCGCAACTGGTCGATCGTTTGCTGATTCCGCATCGTCAGGCTGCACGCATGACCGACGTCAACGTGCATGAGGTCTGCGAGCGGGTGCGTGCATTGCTGCTGGCCGAATTCACCTCGGGGCTGGAAGTGGTGCGCGACTACGATACCTCGCTGCCACCCGTGCATGGCGATCGCGAGCAGCTGATCCAGGTCGTGCTGAATCTGGGCCGCAATGCGGCTCAGGCGCTGGAGGGCAAGGGACGCATCGATTTACGCACCCGTGTTGCGCGTCAGGTAACGATTTCCCGACAACGCTACAAGCTGGCACTGGAATTGCATGTGATCGACAATGGTCCGGGTGTCGCAGAGTCGGTCCGTGATCGGGTGTTCCTGCCCTTGGTGTCGGGCCGTGAAGGGGGTACGGGTCTGGGCCTGACGCTGGCGCAGACCTTTGTCCAGCAGCACGGTGGCACGATCACCTGCGACAGCCGCCCCGGTCGCACCGATTTCACGGTGCTCATTCCGTGGGCGGATCAATCCCGACCGGATTGACCCGGGCTTCCGGGCATCGTCTGCGGACGTTGGCGAATGGGTGTTAATGGCCGGGCGTGACCGCGGCGCGATTGACCGAGCATTGGACAGGCAGGAGGATTGGTGCAATGAATGGCGTATGGATCGTCGATGACGATCAATCGATCAGATGGGTGCTCGAACGGGCACTGATGCGGGAAGGTTACGCGGTGCGCGCCTTCGAACGCGCCGCCGATTGCCTGCAGGCCTTGCAGACCGATCAGCCGCGCGCGCTGGTCTCGGACATCCGGATGCCCGGTGTCAGCGGCATCGATATGCTGCTCGAGATCCGCGATCGTTATCCTGATATTCCCGTCATCGTCATGACCGCCTATTCCGATCTGGACAGTGCGGTCTCGGCGTTTCGCAGCGGTGCATTCGAGTATCTTGCCAAGCCCTTCGACCTGGTCAACGCCATCGAATTGATCCGCCGTGCGGTCGATGAGGGCGCCCGTCCCACCGACGCCGCGGTCAGCGTTGGCAATGGCATGGGCATGCTGGGCAATGCGCCGGCCATGCAGGAGGTTTTCAGAGCCATCGGGCGGCTGTCGAACTCGCCGGTCACGGTGCTGATCACCGGCGAATCGGGCACGGGCAAGGAGCTGGTCGCCCACGCCCTGCATAAACACAGCGTGCGCGCCGACAAGCCTTTCGTGGCCCTGAATACGGCGGCCATTCCGCATGAGTTGCTCGAGTCCGAATTGTTCGGTCACGAGCGGGGTGCGTTTACCGGCGCTCAGCAACAGCGGCGCGGTCGCTTCGAGCAGGCCCAGGGCGGTACCCTGTTTCTGGACGAGATCGGCGACATGCCGGCCGAACTGCAGACCCGGCTGCTGCGTGTGCTGTCCGACGGGGTGTTCTCCCGCGTCGGTGGCATGCAGTCGATTCGCGCGGATGTGCGGGTGATCGCGGCCACCCATCAACGCCTCGAGGATCGAGTGCGCCAGGGACTGTTCCGGGAAGACCTGTTTCACCGGCTCAATGTCATCCGTATCCGTCTGCCCGCGCTACGTGAGCGCCGCGAAGACATACCGATGCTGGTGCGCCACTTTCTCAATGAGGCAGCGGCCGAGATGGGCACGACGCCCAAGCGTCTCACTGACGATGCCCTGCACGCCTTGCAGGCCATGCCCTGGCCCGGCAATGTGCGCCAACTGGAAAACGCCTGTCGTTGGATCACCGTGATGTCGTCGACCCAGACCATCGGTCCGGGTGATCTGCCGCCCGAGCTGCGCACGCCCGTCGATCAGATCGCCCTACTGAGCCCTCATGCGGAGAACATGACCGTGAGGCGGGAAACGGGCGCTGCGGTCGGCGCCGATCGCTTCAGTGGGGCCACCTGGGAACCGGGCCCGGCCAATGGTGCTGCGCCATCGCATCACCGTGACAACGGCCAAGCCGCACCGACGCCCGTCGATCAGAATGATCTGGAGCCCTGGGTGCAGATGCTGGCGGGCGAAACCGCCCGACGCCTGGAAGCCTTGTCGCGCGATCCGCGTGCCGATGGCGTGGGCGATATCATGCGCGAACTGACCCGGCAGTTCGAGTCGACAATATTGAGCATTACCCTGCGCCATACCGGCGGACGACGGATCGATGCGGCGCGTATGCTCGGCCTGGGGCGCAATACCATCACCCGGAAGGTGCAGGAACTCGGACTGCCCGAGTAATCAGCGGGTCATGCACGAAAACCGGGCGCCGGGTCGGCGTGGCGACCTGATACGGGTCAGTCGTCCAGGGTACAGACCACCGGCGCATGATCCGACGGCTTGTCCCAGCGCCGCGGTTCCTTGTCCACCACGCAGGCCCGGGCGCGCTCGACGAGTGCCTCATCGATCAGCACATGATCGATCCTCAGGCCGGCATTGCGACGAAAGCCCAGTTGGCGGTAGTCCCACCAACTGAAGATGCGCTCGGGTTGCTCGAACAGTCGAAACGAATCCGTGAGCCCCAGGGCAATCAACCGACGAAAGCGCTCGCGCTCCGCTTCCGAACACAACACCTTGCCCTCCCAGGCCTCTGGGTCATGCACGTCGCGGTCGTCCGGCGCGATGTTGAAGTCTCCCATCAGCACGCGCGGCAGACCCGCTTGCCCGGCGCCCTCTGCCAGCCATTGCGACAAGGCGTCCAGCCAGCGCAGCTTATAGGCATACTTGTCCGATTCAGTGTCCTGGCCGTTGGGTACGTAGGCGCAGGTCACGCGCAGACCACCGACGGTGGCGGTGATCAGACGTTGCTGCTCGTCCTGGAACAAGGGATTGCCGATCACCACGTCGGCAGGCGCGCCCACCGTGTCGAGCCGGCTCAGCAAGGCCACGCCGTTGTAGGTCGGCTGACCGGCAAACACGACCTCATAACCTGCCGCGCGAATTTCCTCGGCCGGAAACTTCGCATCGATGAGCTTGGTTTCCTGCAGGGCCAGCACATCGACCGGGTTCGCGACCAACCACTGACTCAGATGCTCGAGCCGGACGCGCAGCGAGTTGACGTTCCAGGTGGCTAGTTTCATCACGGACTCATGGGCGTTGGTGGGGCCGGCACGCCAGTTTACTGCTTCACCTCCGCGACGTCAGATTTCGCGCATGGGTCGTGCCGGATCCTTGTGTCCCCGCCGAACGCCCGATCGGCCGACCCCAGGCGATCGCGCGTGGCATGGGTCAGCGCACGGTTCACCGACCCCTCGACGTCAGGGCTTGCGCATGCGTTGCGCCAGTTCGTCGTGCCCCCGCCCGGCAAGCTGGTCAGCCGCCCCCAGGCGATCGCGTGTTTCCTCGTCCTGGCTGAGCTTCGATTTGCCGACCAACGACGTGACAGCGATCTCGATGCCCACGATATTGCGCAGCATGCCGTCAATGAACGCCGGAACCGAGTCCGTCATCTTCCAGGGTCTGGGCTCGCTGGCTTCATGTCGTCGGGTCAGGCGGGCCACCTGGCTGCGCACAAACCGTTGATCATCGCGAACGGTGAGCGTACCGTGGGCATGAACCACCTCATAGTTCCAGGTCGGCACCTGGCGATGCGACTCATGCTTGCTTGGATACCAGTTGGGCGAGATGAATGCCTCAGCACCACAGAACACCACCATGACGGACGACCCCGTGGCACAGCGTTGCCACACGCGGTTGGCGCGTGCCACATGGGCCCTCAGCAGACCCAAAGACCCGGTATCGGGATCGAACTCGAAGGGAAGGTGATCCGCATCCAATCCCTCGCCAGCGTGCGTTACCAGCATGCCGAGCGGGTGTTCGTGGATGATGCGCGCGAGCAGGGCAGGATCGGTGACTGCGAAGTGCGGCGGAATGTACATCGGGCTGACGTCGATCGGTGATTGGACGAGCGCGTCACTGTGGTCCCGATCCCGTCGTGACGCAAGTCCGATGTCCTGCACCGAGCGGGGCGGTCAAGCCGGTCTGGCCGGATCCGAACCTGTGCCGTGAATCAGAACCGCATCGTGGGTTCGTCCACGGGGCGACCAAGCGGTGAGCTACGCTCACGGGCCAGCACATCACGCGATGACAGATTGCCATCATTGCCTGGCTCGACATCAACCTGGGCGGCAGTCTGAGTCTCATTGGCCAATGATTCGGCCAACGGTGGCGCCCAGCCCGATGGCAGTCGTGAATCCTTGGGATAACCCGCGTTCGTGAAAGCATCATCCCAATTGGCGGCGTGATAACCGACCTGCCGGCTGGACCCTGCCGTCGCGACAGGCAGGCCGGTATCGGGCGGGAAGCCAAGCCGGGAAAAGGCCATGAGATCCTGTCCGGTGGACACGATCTTCTCGACATAGGGGATACCGCGACGGACCAGATGCTGCCTGGCCAGATCGCAGGGCGCGCAATTGGACGTGGTGTACAGCGTGACCGGCGCGCGCTCCATCGCCCGGCGCAGCTCCAGCGGCATGCCTTGCTTGGGATCGGCCGTGGGCTTGCCCAGCACGGGCTGGCGGGCAAATTCCTTAGGGCTGCGCAGCAATTTGACCGAATGCGAGGGCGGCATGTCGCCATAACCGACCCGGCCATCCGAATCGATCCACTTGTATTGCGCGTGCGCCACGCCCGCACTGAAGGCGAGGCCGACGAGGGCCAACAGCAGTGCCGATGGCTTAGGCATGTGACGACTCCGAGAAGGATTCTTCATGCATGCCATTATGTCGAAGCAAGGGGGCGATGTCGGGGTCCCGCCCTCTGAACGCTCGAAACGACGCGATAGCCGGTCGGCTGCCGCCCACGGCGAGCACTTCATCGAGGAATCGCCGGCCCATGGCCAGCACCGCCCGGGTGGGCTCGGGATCGGCCAGGGCCTCCTCGAATGCCGAATAGGCGTCGGCCGACAGGACTTCGGCCCATTTGTAGCTGTAGTAACCGGCGCCGTAGCCACCGGCAAAGATGTGCGAGAAGCCGTTCTGAAACCGGTTGAAATCGGGCGGGATCACCACCGCCACCTCACGCCGCACGTCATCCAGAACGGCCTGCACCGGTCGGGAGATTGGGTCGTGGCCCGCCTGATCATGCAGCAGGATGTCGAACAACGCGAACTCCACCTGACGAAGCGTCTGCATGCCGGCCTGAAAGTTGCGCGCGGCGACCATGCGGTCGAACAGGTCGCGCGGCAGCGACTCGCCGGTGCGCACATGCTCGCTCATCGATTCGACGATCGGCCACTCCCAGCAGAAGTTCTCCATGAACTGGCTGGGCAGTTCGACCGCATCCCATTCCACGCCCGAAATGCCCGACACCGACAATTCATCCACCCGGGTGAGCATGTGATGCAAGCCGTGGCCGAACTCGTGGAACAGGGTGGTCACATCATCATGGGTCAGCAAGGCCGCCTGGCCGTGCCGATCGGCGGCTGGAAATTACAGACCAGATAGGCCACCGGCGTCTGGGTGCCGGCTGCGCGCCGACGCGCGCGAGCGTGCCCCATCCATCCAGGCGCCCGGACGCTTGGACTCGCGCGAGAACGGATCCAGATAGAACTGGCCCAATAGTTCACCTCCGCGCTCGATCCGGTAAAACGAGACGCTGGGATGCCAGACGCCGGCGCATCGTCGGGCTTGATCCGCACGTCGAACAATCGTTCGACCTGGGTGAACAAACCGACAACACGCGCGGCAGCTGAAAATACTGCTTCACTTCCTGATCGGAAAATGCGTAACGGGCCTGGCGCAGCTTCTCGCTCGCGAAGGCCATGTCCCATGCCTGGAGATTGGTGAGCCCCAGTTCGCTCGCGGCGAACTCACGCAGCTGGGTCAGATCACGTTCGGCGAACGGCCGGGCGCGTCGCGCCAGATCGCGCAGAAACTCCGCCACCTGCGCAGGTGAATCGGCCATTTTGGTGACGAGCGACACGGTCGCAAAATTCTCATAGCCCAGCAGTCGCGACTCTTCGGCCCGCAGCTGCAGAATTTCATCGATCACCGCCGTGTTGTCCAGCCTGGCCCGCCCGGCTTCATCGGTCGGTGCAGCAGCCAGCGGCGATGAACGAGTCACATAGGCACGGTAGAACGCCTCGCGCAGATCACGATTCTGCGCATACTGCATCACCGGAAAATACGATGGAAACTGCAAGGTGAAGCGATAGCCGTCCTGACCGTTCTTTTTTGCATCAGCTTTTGCTGCGGCCAGCGCATCGTCGGGAATGCCGGCCAGCTCGTCGGCGTCGACCACCAGCCGTGACCAGGCATTGGTTGCATCGAGCACGTTTTCCGAGAATCGCTGGGTCAGTTCGGCGGCCCGTTCCTGAATCGCTGCATAACGCTCTCGTGCAGGTGAAACCAGATCCGCACCACCTAGCCGGAAGTCACGCAAGGCATTGTCAATGATGCGTTGTCGTGCGGGTGACAGTGCGGCGAAGGCCGCATCGTTGCGCAAGGCCTTGTATCGCTCGAACAAACCCTGGTGCTGGCCCAGTTCGGTCCAGAACTGCGTCATTCGGCCCAGGTTGCGGTTGTGCGCCTCGCGCAGCGCCGGCGAATCATCCACGCCACTCAGATGGCCGACGATGCCCCAGGCCCGGCCCAGTCGTTCGGTGGCGTCTTCGAGTGGTGCCACGACATGATCCCAATCCGACGGTGTGGACGGATCGACCGCCCGCGCCAATGCCGCACGTGCATCGGCGAGCAGAGTGTCGAGCGCCGGATCGATATCGGTGGGTTTGAAATCGGCAAAGCGCGGCAGGTCGCTGAAATCGAGAAGGGGGTTGTCCCCGGTTATCGCTGACGTGCTGTCGGTCATGTTGTTCATCCTGATTCCGTGAGGTCGGAAGATTCGCCATCGTGTTGTTGACGACGCCCGGTGATGGCGCCATCCGGATTCAAACCATCAGGCGGCCGATCTGGACTGGGCCGCCTGCAGCGTATTCATCAGCAGCATCGCCCGGGTCATCGGCCCGACCCCGCCCGGTACGGGGGTGATCCAGGCGGCCACCGATTGCACCGAATCAAAATCCACATCACCGCAGAGGCGGCCCTGGTCATCCCGATTCATGCCTACGTCAATCACCACGGCACCGGGCTTGATCATGGCTGCCGTGATGAACCGGGGCCGACCGATCGCCGCAACCACAATATCCGCCCGCCGCAGCTGGTCGGCCAGATCGGCCGTCCTGCTATGGCAGATGGTGACGGTGGCATTCGCCTGCAAGAGCAGCATGGCCTGCGGCTTGCCCACGATGTTGCTGCGGCCCACCACCACGGCCTGACGTCCGGCGGGCGAGACCTCGGCGTGCTCGAGCAGTTTCATCACGCCATACGGCGTGCATGGCACGAAGCCGGGCTGGCCGATCATCAGGGCGCCAGCGTTCTGGGCGTGGAAGCCATCCACGTCCTTGCCGGGGGAAATGGTCTCGATCACCCGGCGCTCATCGATCTGCGCGGGCAGCGGCAACTGCACCAGGATGCCGTGGACGGCCGGATCGTCGTTCAGGCGACCCACCAGCGACAGAACCTGTGCCTGGGTCGCATCGGCGGGCAGGTGGTGCAGGAAGGAGCGGATGCCGACCTGTTTGCAATCGGCCACCTTGTGCCGCACATAGATCGCCGAGGCGGGGGAGTCGCCCACCAGCACTACGGCCAGGCCCGGCGTGGTGCCCCTGGCCGACAGCGCCGAGGCCTGCGCATTGCATTCCGAGCGAATCTGCCGGGCGAGGGCGGCGCCGTCGAGGATCTGGGCGGTCATGAATGGCCTGGAGGGAAGCTGGGGGAAGCCAACTTTACACCAGCCGATCCAACTCCTATAATGGAGAGCTTGCTTCAAACAACGTCGTCGGTTGGGTTGATTTCGTTGCTTGAGCAGCGCGGTGCCGGGGGTATAGCTCAGCTGGGAGAGCGCTTGCATGGCATGCAAGAGGTCAGCGGTTCGATCCCGCTTACCTCCACCAGAATTGCGCACCGTTTGGCAGAGGCAGTGGAACAACGCAGTCCCGTTCGTCTAGAGGCCTAGGACATCACCCTTTCACGGTGAGTACAGGGGTTCGAATCCCCTACGGGACGCCATTGATCCACGCGATGCCGCGGGCTTCTGAAAGGGGTTCGAATCCCCTACGGGACGCCATTCACCGATCCATTGCCGCCCAACCCAGGCCGGATGCCGCTGGGGCATCCACCCGTCAGGCGAAGCCTTCCATCACCGCGGCAAACCGACAATATCGAGCGGCGGTGCGGCGAACGAACACCAGTATTGATCCGCGCCGGTCGTCGGCACTTTGATGCGTGGCCGTCCATTGAGGGTGTTGGCCTCGTGGCAGGCGCCACAGGAATTCTGCTCGCGGCTGCCATTCGCATCAGCATGTGAGCTGACCGACCGGAAGCTTGTGCTGCCCCCCTCCAGCGCAATGACGCGTAGCGCACCGCAGGAAAAATAGCCGACATTGATCGCATACGGCGCCGACGCCGGACTCTGATTGCCCGCCTGATCGCTGACCCGTGCCGTATACGACAGGCTCGCCGGCAGCGCTGCCGACTGGTTGCCAGAAAGGTCGATGCCGTGCGCATGCGTGAGGCGGGCTTCGACATAGGCCGTGACGCCCGATACGGCCCGGGCTGCCACGGCCGGCAATGTCTGCTGGCCGTTTACGGTGACTTCCACCTGGTCGCCGGCCCTGCCGCCGGGCACCCGGATTACGATCACCGGGTCGGCATCCATCGTTCCGCCGAGCGAGTTGGTGATCGAGCCTTGAATCCGGTTGGCCAGATTGTTGGAGACGGGCCTGTCGGCAATGGCATCCGTTATGGTCGGTGCCGCAGGCGCTGTTTCATCGAGCACGATCAGATAGGGCGGATTCTGCGGCGGACTTTCGATGCCATTGGCATTGACCACGACGGCGGTGTACCGAAATGCGTTGCCGTCTGCGGCACGCGCCGCAGGCAGGCCGCTGTCGGTATACGTCCATTGGGTGGCCCCGCCGGGTGGCACGATCTCGGTCTGGCTGGTGCCATTGTCCGGCCCTTGGCGCCTGATGCGGATCCGTTCGCCCGTGCCCAGTGCTGCATTGAGCGTTCCCGACAACGTGGGGGTGCGGTCATTGGTGAAACTGCCCGACGCCACGATGCCGGTCAATGGAGCGGCGTTGTCCTCGATACCCGTGATGGTTGCCGCATTGGTGGCGCCGCCCGTTGCCACGGTCAGATCGAAGGCGGGTGCACCGACGGCGCCGCGCGCGCCGCCCGCATTCTGCACCTGGGCGGTGAAGCGATGATTGCCATCGGCCAGATCGCTCAGCTGGAAACTCCAGCCGCCATTGGCGGCGGGCGTGGCGGCGCCGATATCGGTAGCGTTTTGCAGGATGCGCACCGATTCGCCCGCCACCAGGGCGGCACTGGCTGAGCCCTGCAGCAGGGGCGAGTCATCATCGGTGATCGCGCCGCTTGCCAGCGCTCCCTGCACCGGGCCAGCGTTGTCCAATGCGCTGAGTACCAGTGCGATGGTGCTGCTTGGTGGCTGCAAGGGCTGCTCATCCGCGGAACAGGTGAGTGCGGCCGCAATCACGCTGTTGTGGCAGGTTGCACAGAAGGTGCCGGCCGGTGCGGGCGGATGAGCTGCCGGCAGGGCGCAGCGGCCGGTTGCCGGTTGGACCGTGGTCGGCGCAGGGGCAGGCGGCAGCCCGGTGGGTACGCAGGTCAGGGGCGCAAGCACCCGGCCATCAGCCAGACGTCCGCCATTGTGGCAACCGGTGCAGTCGCTGCGGTCATTGACGAGCACCGGAACGTTGTTGCGCAGCTTGAAGCTGGGCAGGACACAGGCCGGTCCGGTGGTGTGTGGCGGCAGTGTGTCGGCGGGTCGCACGGTGTGACAGCTGGCGCAATCGGGCCGCGGTGCCTGTCCCTGCGGGCGACGCTGTGCGGTCGGATTGTCGGGGTCATAACGCTCGGCCACGCGACCTCGCACCTTCCAGAAGCGGCCGTTGTAATCGACGCCCATGGCGGTCAGCCGATCGAAGGGGCGTTGGCCATAGCCCTGGAAACCCCCGGGCATCACGTCCCGGATCGGTGGCAGATTCAACACGCGAACCGGCTGCAGGTCGAACAGAAATGCGTTGGCAGTGATATCAAAATGGATACCCCAGCTATAGACGGCGCCCGGTTCGTTGGTGCTGTCCGTCACGGCGATGAACAAGCCCTGTTCGGTCAGCACCTTACGAACCCGGATACCGGCCGGCAGGCCGCTGATCCGCGTGGCCACCGTATAACCGGGCGTGACCCGGCGTGGCAGTTCATTGCCGGCCTGCTGGCTGAAGCTGCCCCAGGTCCAGACCGAGCCGTCGGCCTTGAGCGCGATCACGTCATTGTCGCGCGCGGAAATCTGTACGACATCGGTGAGCTCACGTCCGCCCTGTTCGAGGACTGGTGCCGGCGTCGACCGCAGACCATCCGCCGAGCCATCGCCCAGCGTGCCGAATCCCCAGGACGAACCCCACGAGTAGACGCGACCATCTTCGAGCAGGGCAAACGCGCTGGCATTGGCCGCCGCCACAGCCAATGCGCCGGCCGGCAAGGCCACCTGACGCGGCGTCTGGGCCGAGGGCAGGGCCCCTGCCGACTGGCCCGATCCGAGCTGGCCATAGGCATTGTCGCCAATGGCATAGACCCGTCCATCAGCCAGGCGCAGCACGGTGTGGCCAAAGCCGCCCGCTGCATGGGTGAGCACCCCGGGAAGCGTGATCGCGCGCGCCTGATCGGCGTCGCCGGTGCTACCGGTACCCAGTTCACCATTCAGATTGTCGCCGATGACCAGGGTCTGCGATGTCGAGTCGCGCGAATCGGTCTTGACGAACAAGGCGCCACTGCCCATGTTCCCATACACCATGAAGCCTCGCCGGTCGGCCTGCGGCTGTACATAGGTTTCGACCTGGCCGGGTGTGCGCCGGGTGCTCGATGATTCGGTGGCCACGGCAATGGTCGCGGCATTGCCGCTGGCGCCGATCTTGGCATCGAAGTAGTAGCTGTCGTAGCGCACATTGCCGAACGCGACGATGCTGGGCACCGAGGCCAGCGCACTGCTGTTGCCATAGAGTTGACTTTGTTGGGCCAGGGCCGACGTCAGTTCGCTGGTCAGGGTATGCGGATCGTAGGTGCGATCGCCCGCTGGCGCGACCGACTGGCCCGCGCTGCGCGCATCCAGCCGGCCGTCGATCAGATCGCGGCTGAGTTGCTCGACGGCCAGCAGTGTCGGCGCGCCCGATTGCGTGTCGTACATCGCCGCCTGCTTCGAAAAGGCGATGTTCACCAGACCATATTTGCCCCGCGCCGATGTCGACACGGTATCGGCTCCGGTAGCGTCCCCGACGATGAACGGCAGCCGTGTCACGTCATCGATCTGCAACGAGGCCGGGAATTGTTGATTGAGCACATCGCGCACGAAACCGTTGGCCGCAATGACGGCATCATTGCCCGGCAGACTGCCATTGCCCTGACCCAGTGACGGTCCGGCAGACCTCACCCGGTCCGGTACCGAGCCGGCATTGCTCGGCCAGTTGATAAGCCGCTTCGCTGAACGGCGTGATCCCGATGTTCTTGGTAATGGACGGCACCAGGGCCCGCAGCACGCGTCCCTCGCCGAATGGCACATAGGTGTTCTTGCCTTCTTCGAAATACGTGGCATCGGGTTGGCCGCGTATCTCAACCAGCAGTGCGCCGTTGTAATCGCGTCCCGGCCGGATCGTGACCATGCCGGCCACGGGATCGGTTTTTGCGCGACCCAGTTCGCTACCGTCCGGAAACGTCACGACCACCAACGCATTGCGGAACTGACCCAGAGCGCCGCCCGCGCCGATGCCGCCGTCGCCGTCGGCGCCGCCACCGATGCCAGGGCTGCCACCTTCTCCTTCGGCGCGACGCTCAAAATCGAAATCGCCGACAAATCCCGTGCACACGCCCACGGGCGGACAATTGGCGGCCACGCTGGTGTTGCTGCCGCCGCCGCCTCCGCCGCATCCGGCCGTCAGTAACAATGCCAGGGCGCCGGCCGGGCCGATCAGATTACGCCGCATGAGTGGTGTCTCCTCGTTGCCAAGACCACCCGTCCCGGTGGCCCGTGTTGTGCTGAATTCATCGCGTTCGGGGCCGGCATTCAGAGTTGGGCCACGGCGATGGCGAAATCGGGGATGCCGATTGGCGAGATGGTCACCGGCGTCTGGCGTCCTTGCGTCAGTCGGGTCACTTCTTCGGAAATGAAGTAATCCAGTCCCTTGTAGGTGATGCGACCGCTGCGGTTCAGGTCGGCTCGTCCGCCCAGTCCGGCAATCAGGGCCTTGGTGAAGGCGCCATTGCCCCAGGCATCGTTTTCTTCCGAGTAGCTGTCGGCCCGAGCTGGATGCAAACACCACCACCCCGTTCTCGGTTGCCGCCAGATTGTTGGCCAGCCGGGCCAGCTCGCGACTCGCCGACTTCATGTTGCCGACTGCATTGCCGGCGTGGCAGGTGTCGACGAAAAACAAGGCCCGCCCTTTCATGGTGCCCAGTGTCTCGCGGATTGATCGCTCGGCAACGGCCGTGTCCGCCAGCCGTTGATGATCGCCATCGAAGGGCAGAAAATAGTACTGGCCGTCGCTCGCATTGATGCCGTGACCGGCCATGAACAACATGCCGATATCCTGCGGACCGACGCTCTCGCTGAGCCAGCGCAGCGAGGCCAGCACACTGGCACGATCCGCTTGTGCATCGGTCAGCGAGCGCACGACGACTTGTCCATATTGACGGCCTTCCTGCCGGGCGACGGCCGCCGAAAAATCGCGTGAATCCTTGGCCGCCAGACCCAGGCGGTATTGGGGATTGCGATAGTCACTCACACCGATCGACAGGACGAACAGGCGTGTATTCGCCGCCGGCCGATCCGGTGCTCGTGCCGTTGCGGGCGGTGATTCGCGCGCGGCTGTCTGACGGTCCGGTTGCGCCAGACCAGCGTTCCCGGGAATCGGCGCAGCCGGTGGCAGGCCGGTGAAAGACGCCGTCGTCGTGGGCGCTGGCACCGTGGGCATCATCGGCAATGCCAGGGAGCTCTCACGGTCGGCTGGCTCGTCAAACGTCAGACCCAGTGGTTCGGATACACCATGACGATCCCGCGCGATGAGCTGGATAACCGAACCCGGCTCGGGCGCAGTCAGGCTCACCAAGCCACTCACCCGACCATCGAACACGAGCGGCAGTCTGATGTTCGCCTCGGATAAGGGACGACCGTTGACACGCACTTCGACGCTGGCATCCAGATCGGCGTGCAGGGCGAAAGGAATGTCGAGCTGACGATCCTTCGTGACTAATGAGGAAAGACCGATTGCCTTGAGCACCGGCGGAAACTGCAGTCGGGTGATGCTTCTCGGACGGCCCGGCCGGACCGGAGCAATCGTCACGGTGACCGGTGCCTGATCGGCAGCCGGCAGGGGCGGTAGCACGGCGGGGGACGTGGCGATCGTCCGCTCGCCACGCGCAGACGCCAGCACTTTGTCGATTGCGGCCGGGTCGTTGAATGGCTCGCGCAGTCGGTTCAGCGAAAAAAAATCCGCCAGTGGTTCGTCGCTGCGATTGACCGCCCAGCCGATGTAACGATCGGCCCCGGCGCTCGCATCGAATGAGCCCTCCGGCGTCCAGAGCACCCACTGTCCGCCGCGCTGGGGCATCAGCGCCATCATGGCTGTACCATCGGTCGTGGAGAACCAGCGAATCGTGCCATCGGAGAGCGCCGCAACCGCGATTCGGTCATCACCTGCAATGTTCACGGCATGACTTTCGGCACCCAAGGCTCGCTGCCACCGGACTGCGCCATTGGCGCCGATCCGGTACAGCGTCTTACTTGTGCCCAGCATCACATCGTCGCTCTGATCGAATGACGCCAGCGAGCGCCCCACCTCGTCGCTGGCCAGTGTCAAGGTCGCGCCATTGACGCGAATCCGGCGCTGATTCGCCCATTCGGGTTGGCTCAGCGCGCTGGCACGGATTCTTGCCGGCCGCAGATCATCGGGGCCTTGTCCGGGCGTGAGCAGTCGTCGATCGAAGTCGAACCAGACCGGTGTGGCGCCGTAATCAAAATCGAAGGCAATCCGGCGTGCATCGGCGCTGATTCGCAATTTGCCGGGCCCGCGCAGATCGGCCAGTTCGCCGCCGGTTCTGCGGACCCCGCGCGACGCGAGATCGATCGTGCCCCAGGACCCGTCAAAACTCGTATAGGCCAGTTGCGTGCCACCCACCGGTACCAGATCGGTGATCGAATTGTTGGCGAGTACCTGTTGATGCAGCAGCTTGCCGGTCGGTGCGTCGTACTCGTAGAGGGCAAAGGCGCGCACGCCATCATAGGCGGTACCGCCTGCCATGACCCGTTGTCCGTCGGGTGTCCAGGCGACGGTCATCAGATTGCCTTCGAGTCGCGCCGGCAGGCCCAGCCTGCGCACGCTCAGGCCCGATGGCAGGGCGATGATCTCAGGCTCGGCAGCTCCGTTGGTGCTGGCGAAAAACCCCAGGGCCAGATGCCGGCTGTCTGGTGAGATCGCCACACTGACCGGCAGACGGCCCGAAGTCCGCAGGCTTTTGTCGGCGCTGATGCGTCCTGCCGAGTATCCATACAGGTGGACGAAGCCATTCATCTCGGTCACGGCAATCAGTCCGTCGGACGACACATCCAGTCCGTAGGCCGGTGACTCGAATCGGTGTTCAAAAACCAGCCGGCCCTGCGTGTCAAAGGCGCGCAATCCATGGTCGCCCGCATAGGCCGCAAGCAACAACTCGCCATCGGCCGTATAGGCCAGATGCTTGATATCGCCAGCCCTGGCATCGATGCTGTCGATCAGTTGTCCGGTGTCGCTGGACAGTCGCAGAATGCGATGACCGCCGGCCTTGTTGCCGGTCGTGCCGGCAATGGCCACCACTGGCGCACTCGGATGAATGGCTGCGCCGTAAAGGCGACCGAGTTCGCCATCACCAACCGCGGGGCGTATGACCCGGCGTAGTTCGCCGCTGGCCAGATCCCATAGCCGAGCGGTCTTGTCGTCCGAGGCTGTCAGCACCAGGCCCTGGCGGGGCGACACGGCCAGACGGCGGACCGGTCCGGCATGAGCACCGGCTTCGATCTGCAGTTGGGGTTGTGCCGCCGGAAGCCGGCTGGCCGCGGCAACACTCGATGCGAACAAGATGGCCAGGAGCCAGCAGCCCACCGCCAGTCCGGCCAGCATTCCCGACAACCCGGTATGAGGGTTTGAATACCTCATCGACGCGGACTCTCAAAGGGGGTTCAGGCAGCAGCCGATCCGGCGGATCGTTCGGACAGCCCGGCATCATGACCGGGTCGTTCATCGAGCCAGCCGATCGATGCACCCCAAGGCATCGACCGCATTACTGAGTCACTCGGCAGGCTGGGCCGGTTCACCGCCCATTGCACGAGCGAGCGCTGCCCCCCGCAACATTCGCGGCCCGATGCGACCCATTTTGCGATGGGCCGAACGCTGGACCAGTGTGATTCGTCACGGCCGGGCGGGCAGCCCCAGATTTGGTGCTGCGTACGCGGGCTTCGGGTATGCTCGATCCAATGCTGATCAAGCCACGCCTCTATTTGCTGATCATCGCAGCCAGTCTGGGCTGGTTGATGGCGATTGCCTCATTGATGATCGGCCTGGCCGGTCTGTTCGGCGGGCATGCGGGGTATGCGCTTGCCGGCCTGGGTGTCTTCGGCCTGTTATGGTTGATCAGGCATTACGCCGAGCGGTATCGACCGCAGATCCAGGCGTTTCTCGACGAACGCAGTACCGCCGATTAGGGCAGTACCGCCGAATAAGGTCGTTGGACGAAGGACGGTTCAGCTGACGCCCAGACGCCTGCGATTGGCCTGCACGCGACGATGGGCCGGTGCGATGATCCGTTTGCCCGCCCGCCGGGTGGCTTCGCTCAAGGCCTTTTGCGGAGCGCCGCTCATCGTGGCCGCCAGGGCGTCGGCCCAGAAGTGCCAGGGCGACTGACAGATGGCCATCCAGGTCTCAACTGCGGCTTCACTCTTTTCAGAGACCATCAATCGGGTTTCGCGATCGGCCTCGACTGGCGACAGTGCCCATTGCCAGGGCAGCCTGGCCAGACGCGCGCCGATCACGGTGGCCGAATCACTGGCCAGCCGACCCAACGGTGCCGTCATTCCGGCGCTGGACACTGCAGAACGGGAGCGGTGGATGACACCGGATTTGCGCGGGCGTGGCATATTCAGCCTTTGGGTTCACGAAGAAAGCCCGCCCAGCATACCCGATAAGTGAGCGGTTCATTGCGGAACGTTGTGAACCGGGCTGCTCGCGAACCCTTTGCGATTGATGAGGAGACAGGTTTGGCTGAACTGAGATCAGAGGTGGCAGGATCGATCTGGAAGATTAACTACCAACCGGGCGACCAGGTCGCCGCGGGTGACCCGGTTGTGATCGTGGAAGCCATGAAAATGGAGATTCCGGTCGAGGCGCCCGTCGCGGCCCGCATTGACGAGTTGCTGGTCAGTGAGGGCGACCCGGTTGAAGAAGGGCAGTTGATTGCGAAACTGACACCAGGCTGACGAAACATCAGGCCGGAAGGCGGTTTTCATCCAGTCGCAAACCGATCATGCTGGCCGCGATGACCGCCTGTGTCCGGTTGCGCACACCCAGTGCGCGCAGCACGGCGCTCACATGCACCTTGACCGTTCCCTCTGCCAGATCGAGACGCCGGCAGATCAGCTTGTTTGGCAGGCCCTGGAGGATCAGCATCAGGACATCGATCTGACGTTCGGTCAGACCCAGTTCGCGCGGATCGGAGGTGGTGATGCGCGCCGGATTCGTCGGCCCATAACGCATCTGCCGCATATCGGCCACGGCCTGACGCGGCACATAGATCTGACCGGCCAGCACGGTGCGAAACGCGTTGGCCACGACGTCGTTGTACAGGGTCTTGGGAATGTAGCCGAGCACTCCCATGCTGAGCGAACGCAGGATCAGATCCTGCTCGGTGCGCGCCGTAAATACGATGATCGGCAGCTCGGCATCGCATTTGCGAGCCGCCAGGATCACATCGACACCGTTGGCATCGGGCAGACCCAGATCGAGCACCACATGGGTGAATCCATGCCCGGGCCGCAGCACTGTCTGCATGTGTCCCATGCTCAGCACGTGTTCGGTGTTGCACTTGGGGTCGATGCTGCGCAAAAGCGAGTGCAGGGAGTCGCGGACCAGGGGGTGATCGTCGACGATCAGCAGACGCCTGCTGGCGTCTGGGAATGCACTGCTGCCCGTCTGCATGGGGCTCTCCTTTTCTCGGAGTTCGAGGAACGTCTGTCAGGGCCAGGTGAACGAATCGGTGATTGATGGCAGCCAGGCCGACCATGGGTCACTGATATCGAGCTTCGAGTACACAGTAGTCCAAGCATTGAAGCGCTGTAAAGTACATCCTATGGACGACTGAACAATTGAGCCTCGTCAAGAGTCACGACACGTCTCGACTGTCAGGAATGTCGGCGTTGCGCGTGGCCGACGTAAGACCTGGCGACTTGTTCGGGGGGGGCGTCGGACGGTACACCTATAATCGTCGGCTAAGGCGCGCCGTGGGGAGCGCTGCCAACTCACGGAGACAGACAATGAGCGTCGAATTCGGCATGGGGCGGATGGGTGTGGCAGTGACCTTGGCGGCGGGCCTGCTGCTGGCCAGCGCCAGTCTCGCTCAGGCCAAAGAACTGCGGCTTTCCCATCAGTGGTCGACCAATGACATCCGCCACAAGGTTGCGCAGATCGTTGTCGATGACGTGAAGGCGGCCAACGTCGATCTCGACATCCGCATCTTTCCGTCCAGCGCGCTGTTCAAGGCAACCGAGCAGTACAAACCCCTGTCGCGCGGCCAACTCGACATGACCGTGCTGCCCTTGTCGTACGCGGGCGGCCAGCATCCCGAGTACAACCTGACCCTGATGCCTGGCCTGGTCAAGAACCATGATCATGCGGCCCGCCTGAATGATTCGGCGTTCATGAAGGATATCGAAGCGATCATGGCCAAGGACGATGTGATGGTCCTGGTCCACGGCTATCTCGCCGGTGGTTTTGCGGCCAAGGACAAATGCGTGGCGGTACCCGCCGACATCAAGGGTATGCAGACCCGTGCGGCCGGCAAGGCCTTCGAGCAGATGCTGGCAGCGGCCGGTGCGTCGATTTCGTCCATGCCCTCGTCGGAGGTCTATAACGGCTTGCAGACCGGCGTGCTGCACGCCGTGAATACCTCGTCGTCGTCATTTGTCTCGTTCCGGCTTTATGAGCAGGTCAAGTGCTACACGCCGGCGGCCGATGTCGCGCTCTGGTTCATGTACCAGCCCTTGTTGATGAACAAGGCCACGTTCGACAAGCTCGACCCCAAGCAGCAGGCCGCGCTCAGATCGGCATCGGCCAAGGCGCAGGCCTACTATCTGGAAGAGGCCAAAAAGGAAGATGCCGAGTCGATCGAGGTGTTCAAGAAGGCCGGGGTTCGGATCCATAACATGACGACGGACGAGTTCGCCCAGTGGCGTGAACTGGCCAAGACATCCTCGTATCAGGATTTCGTCGGCAAGGTCAAGGGTGGTCAGGCGCTGCTGGACAAGGCGCTGTCGGTTGAATGAAGTCGTGTCTGCACCGATGAATCCGGCCGACCAGGCCGGCAGACAGGCGCCGCAGCCGGGCGTCGTGCGCGTGATGGGCCTGATCTCGCACGTTTGCGGCGTCGTCGCCGCGCTGATGATCCTGGCCTCGGTACTCATCACCTGTCAGATGATCTGGGTTCGCGGCGTGCTCAATCAATCATCGATCTGGCAGACCGAGGTGGTTATTTATCTGATGATCAGCGCGACCCTGATCGGGCTGCCCTGGGTGCAGCGCCAGCGCGGTCATGTGAATGTCGACCTGTTGCCGATCTGGCTGGGCAACCGGATGCGGCGAGTGCTGGCCGCTCTCACGTTGGCGGCCTCGATTGTCCTGATGGCCGTGATGTTCTGGTTCGGCTTTGGCATTTTTCATGAGGCCTGGACCAGCGGCGAAACCTCGGGCACGGTCTGGGATGCGCCGATGTGGGTGCCGTATCTGGCCATGCCGGTAGGATTCGGGCTGTTTCTGCTGCAGTTGGCCGTCGACCTTTACGCCATGATCGTTGGTGCCGACCGGCCCTTCGGGCTGCCTGACAAACCATGACCCGCCGTATTCAACCCGACAACTGACCGAGACCTGCCGATGGATCCCTTGACGCTGGGCGGGTTGGTTGCCGTGATGACGATCGTCGTGCTGTTTTCCGGCATTTCGGTGGCCTCCGGATTACTGGTGGTCGCGGCCGGATTCCTGCTCGTCTTCGACGGCATGCGCTCGCTGGAACTGCTGCCCGAAGTGTTCTTCGGCGAGTTGAACAGCTTTGCATTGCTGTCGATCCCGATGTTCGTGATCATGGGTTCTGCCATTGCCTCGACACGCGCCGGTGCTGATCTGTACGAGAGTCTGGAGCGCTGGTTGACCCGGGTGCCGGGCGGCCTGGTGGTGTCGAATCTCGGGGCCTGTGCCTTGTTCGCGGCCATGTCCGGTTCCTCGCCAGCTACTTGCGCAGCCATCGGCAAGATGGGCATTCCCGAGATGCGCAAGCGGGGTTATCCGGATGGTGTTGCCGCCGGATCGATCGCGGCCGGCGGCACCCTGGGCATCCTGATTCCGCCCTCGGTGACCATGATCGTTTATGGCATCTCCACCGAGACCTCGATCGGTCGGCTGTTTCTGGCCGGCGTGGTGCCCGGCATCCTTCTGGTGATGCTGTTCATGGCCTGGGCGATCTTCGACACCTGGCGCACCGGCGCCGGTGTTGCCCTGGATCGGCGCAGTTACAGCTGGGCCGAGCGCTTTGCGATTCTGCCGCGGGTCCTGCCTTTCCTGTTGATCATCGTCGGTGTGTTGTTCGCAATGTATGGCGGGTTCGCGACACCCTCCGAGACCGCGGCGGTGGGGGCGCTGCTGTGCATCGTGATCGCAGTCATCGTCTATCGCATGCGCCGACCGGCTGAATTGTGGGTGGTATTGCGCGATTCGACGCGTGAAAGCGTGATGATTCTGTTCATCATCGGTGCTGCCGGCGTGTTCTCCTACATGCTCTCGAGTCTGTTCATCACGCAGTCGATCGCCCAGTGGATCGGTGAACTCGAGGTCAACCGCTGGGTGTTGATGGCGGTGATCAATGTGTTCCTGCTCGTTGCCGGCTTTTTTCTGCCGCCGGTGGCGGTGATCCTGATGGCGGCACCGATCCTGTTGCCCATCATCACGACGGCCGGCTTTGATCCGTACTGGTTCGCCGTCATTCTCACGATCAATATGGAGGTCGGCCTGATCACGCCACCGGTGGGTCTGAATCTGTATGTGATCAACGGGATTGCGCCAGACATCTCGCTCAAGACGATTTTGTGGGGATCGGCACCATTCGTCATGTGCATGTTCGTGGCGATCCTGATCCTGTGCCTGGTGCCGGGTCTGGCGACATGGTTACCGGATCTGGTCATGGGCCCCGCTATCTGATCAATTTCTGCTCGGGAGGCAGGTATGTCAGCTTTGGAAGGCATTCGTGTCGTTGATCTCACACGGATCCTGGCCGAGACCCAGTTGCACCCAGATTCTGGGTGACCTGGGCGCCGATGTGATCAAGATCGAGATGCCCGGTGCCGGCGACGACACCCGGCAATGGGGGCCGCCATTTCTCACCGATGATCAGGGCGAGCCCACGGCGGAGTCGGCCTACTTCCAGTGCGCCAATCGCAACAAGCGGTCCCTGACGGTCGACATGAGCAAGCCCGAAGGTCGCGAGATCATCCTCGAGCTCATCGGGCGCTCCGATGTGCTGGTCGAGAATTTCAAGTTCGGCGGACTGCGCAAATATGGCCTCGATTACCAGAGCCTTCGCGATCGGTTTCCGCGCCTGGTCTATTGCTCGATCACCGGCTTCGGTCATACCGGCCCCTACGCGTCACGCCCGGGTTATGACGTCTTGATTCAGGGAATGGGCGGCCTGATGTCGGTGACCGGCGCGCCCGACGGAGAGCCGCAGAAGTGCGGCGTCTCGATCTCGGACCTGATGGCCGGCATGTATGCATCGGTGTCCATTTGTGCGGCCCTGCGCCAGCGCGAGGTCAGCGGCCAGGGTCAGGCGATCGACATCGGCATGCTGGACACCACGGTCGCCATGATGGCCAATCAGGCGCTCAATTACCTGGCGAGCGGCAAGTTGCCCAGACGCCTGGGTAACGAACATCCGAACATCACACCCTACCAGGTCTTCCGCACGGCCGACGGAAACGTGATCATTGCCTGCGGCAACGAACAACAATGGCAGCGCTTCTGTCATGTGATCGAACGCCCCGACCTGATCGTGGATGAGCGCTTTACCGTGAATGCGCGGCGGCTGGCCAACCGGGTGGCCCTGATCGAGGTGCTCGATCCGATTCTGTCGGCCCGGCCGTCCGCCCATTGGCTGGCGAGTCTGGAGGCCCAGGGCATTTCCTGCGGGCCGATCAATAATCTCGACCAGGTGTTCGCCGATCCGCAGGTGCAGGCCCGCGGAATGACCATCGACCTGCCGCATCCGGCGCTGGGCGACAAGCCGGTCAGGTTGCTGGCCAGCCCGATCCGGCTCTCCGGCAACCCCGGTTGCCTATCGGCACGCCCCACCGATGCTGGGTCAGCATACCGACGAGGTTTTGGCCGACCTGCTGGGCCTGTCGGCGCAGCGGATAAGCGAGCTGCGCAATGCCGGCGTGGTCTGACCCGGCGTGGCGCAGCCCGTCGATTTTGCCCAGTGCAATGGATGGAAACTGCAACTTGCTCATGGTAGCCTTGCGGGCTTGAACATTTGATGTTCACTGATCGGCAGTTGAATCGGCACCCTCTGGAGAACAGTCCATGAAAAAAATTCTGTTGGCATCGGCGATGGCGGCTGCGGTAGTTGTGCCGGGTCTGTCGTCGGCACAGGTCAAAGTCGGCATCATTCTGGGCTTCACCGGCCCGCTTGAATCCATCACGCCCGGCATGGCCGCCTCGGCCGAGCTGGCCTTCAGGGAAGTGTCCGATTCCCGCGCCCTGCTTGATGGTCAGAAGGTCGAACCGATCCGGGCCGACTCCACCTGTACCGATGCGGCCGCCGCATCGGCTGCTGCCGAGCGCCTGATCACCGCCGATGGCGTGGCGGCGATCATGGGCGCCGATTGTTCCGGTGTGACCACTGCGATCGCCAACAACGTCGCCATTCCCAAGGGAGTGGTCATGGTGTCCCCGTCGGCCACCTCGCCGGCCCTCACCACCATCAAGGACAACGGTCTGTTCTTCCGTACGGCACCGTCCGATGCCCGCCAGGGTGAAGTGCTCGCCGGCATCGTCAAGGGCCGCGGCATCGACAATATCGCCATCACCTACACCAACAACGATTACGGCAAGGGACTCTCGGAATCCTTCAGCAACAGTTTTAAGGCCATCGGTGGCAAGGTGGCGGCAGTGGCTGCCCATGAAGACGGCAAGGCCGACTATGCGGCCGAAGTCGGCGCACTGGCCGCGTCCGGTGCCAAGGATCTGGCCGTCTTTGGTTATGTGGACCAGGGTGGTCGCGGCATCATCCGCGCTGCCGTCGATGCCGGTGCCTTCTCACGATTCGTGCTGGCCGATGGCATGATCGGCCAGTCGCTGATCGACAACATCGGCAAGGATCTGACCAGTTCCTTCGGCACCTTGCCCGGTAATGATGGCGAAGGCGCGCAGCGCTTCAGTACGCTGGCCACCGCGGCGGGCATCGATGTGAGCGGTCCGTATCGCGGTGAGAGCTATGATGCGGCCGCCCTGATCATGCTGGCGATGCAGGCTGCCAAGTCGACCGACCGCGCGGCCATCAAGGGCAAGATCATGGCCGTGGCCAACGGGCCCGGTGTGAAGATTCTGCCCGGCGAACTGGCCAAGGGACTCAAGATTCTCGCCGAAGGCGGTGAGGTCGATTATGTGGGCGCAACCAACGTCGAACTGACCGATGTCGGCGAGTCGGCCGGTTCGTACAAGGAACTCGAAGTCAAGGCCGGCAAGTTCGCCACGATCAAGGTTCACTGAGCCGACTCAGACGTCACGCGAGCCCACCGGCCGATGCACCGTCGCGCCCCACATGATCCGGGTTGACGATGTTCATATGCACTTCGGCGGCGTTCGAGCCGTCGATGGTGCGTCACTGAGCATCGAGAAGGGGTCGATCACCGGACTGATCGGCCCCAACGGCGCGGGCAAGACCACGCTGTTCAATGTGATCGCGGGCGCCTTCCCGCCGACCTCCGGCCGGATCACCCTGGCCGGCGACGACATCACCGGGCTGCCACCCCACCAGTTGTTCGCGCGAGGCCTGCTGCGAACTTTTCAGATCGCCCATGAATTCGGCAGTTTGACGGTACTTGAAAACCTGATGATGGTGGCGCCTGATCAGGCTGGTGAATCGCTGGTCAATGCCTGCTTCCGGCGCGGCCTGGTCGTCGACCAGGAGGCTGCCGTGAAGGCTCGCGCCGAGGAGGTGGTCGAGTTTCTGGGCCTGACCCATGTCATCGATGAGTTGGCCGGCAACCTCTCGGGTGGGCAGAAAAAATTGCTGGAGTTGGGCCGCACCATGATGGTGGACGCCAAGATCGTGTTTCTCGACGAAGTGGGCGCCGGGGTCAATCGCACCCTGTTGAATACGATTGGCGACTCCATCCTGCGGCTGAACCGCGAGCGCGGCTATACCTTCTGCATGATCGAACACGACATGGACTTCATTTCGCGTCTGTGTGATCCGGTCATCGTGATGGCCGAGGGCAAGGTCCTGACCCAGGGTACAGCCGCCCAGGTGAAGGCCAATGAGCAGGTCATCGAGGCCTACCTGGGCACCGGCCTCAAGAACGCGACGCCGTCTGCTCAGGGATCAAGCCCCGCGGGCTGAAACGCATCACAAGCAACAGCAGCAGGCCCATGAAGATCATCCGCATGTGGGGTGCGCTTCTCGAGCAGATGGGCGCGAACGAGGCTGTCCGGTGCCATGCCGCTGGAGATCTGTTGAATGAGCCACAGGCCCACGGGCTCGGCCTCGATCCAGATGAACCAGATCAGAAAGCCGCCCAGCACCGCTCCCCAGTTGTTGCCCGAGCCACCCACGATCACCATGACCCAGATCAGGAAGGTGTAGCGCAGCGGCTGGTAGGTGGTCGGCGTGAATTGTCCATCGAGGGTGGTCAGCATCGCGCCGGCCAGGCCGACGACGGCCGAGCCGACGATGAAGATCTGCAGATGTCGGTGGGTGACATCCTTGCCCATCGCATGAGCGGCATCCACGTTGTCGCGGATCGCGCGCATCATGCGTCCCCAGGGTGAATTGAGCGCGCGCTGGGCGAGCACGAACACCACGATGAGTACCAGGGTGAACAACACCGCATAGCTGAGCTTGACCGCCAGCGAAGCGGCCTGCACCGGGTCCAGACCGTATCGGGTCGCCAGATCGATGAACCAGGGCGCACCATAGAGGTCGGTTTCATAGGGCACGGGGCGGGGCAGGCCGGTCACGTTCTTGACGCCACGCGCCAGCCAGTCTTCATTCTTGAGCACGGCGATGATGATCTCGGCGATACCCAGCGTGGCGATCGCCAGATAGTCGGAGCGCAGCCCCAGCGAGACCTTGCCGACCATCCAGGCTGCGCCCGCCGCCAGCACGGCACCCAGCGGCCAGGCCAGCAGGATCGGCAGGTTCAGGCCACCCAGATAACCGGTACGAGAGGGGTCGGTCGATTCGATCGCCGCCACGGCCGGGTCGAAGAACCAGCGATAAACGATGAGCCCGGCGATCACGACGGCAGACACCAGCGCCGTGCGCCAGCGGTTCGCCGGCAGGCCGCGCCGGATCACCAGGATGACGGTGATGGTCACGGCGAGGACCAGTGCCGCCAGGCCCAGATCGAGGCCTCCGGCGGCCCAGGCCTCGGGCACCGGTGCCTTGGACACCAGCACGCCAGCCAGCCCACCGAGCGCGGCAAAGCCCATGATGCCCACGTTGAACAGCCCGGCATATCCCCACTGCATGTTCACGCCCAGGGCCATGATCGCCGAGATCAGGCACAGGTTCAGGATGCTCAGCGCCACCGACCAGCTCTGCAACTGGCCGACCAGCGTGATCAGCAAGGCCATGAGGGCGAACAGCAGGCTGATTCGCGGCGCCTGACTCATAACACTCTTCCGCGGAAAATGCCGGTGGGTCTGAGCAGCAGCACGACCACCAGAATCACGAACGAGATCGCGAACTTGTAGTCAGTGGAGAGCAACTGGGCCAGACCCTCGGGCGCCCACCCGCCCGGGGCCAGATAGATGATCACCTGCTTGTAGGCATAAGTCAGCATCACCTCGGAGAAGGCGATCACATAGCCGCCGGCGATTGCCCCCAGCGGCTGGCCGATACCCCCGACGATGGCCGCGGCGAAGATCGGCAACAACAACTGAAAATACGTGAAGGGTTTGAAGGTCTTGTCCAGCCCGTAAAGCACGCCGGCCACCGTGGCCAGGCAGGCGGCAATGATCCAGGTGACCCGCACCACCCGGTCCGGATCGATGCCCGAGAGCAGCGCGAGGTCTTCATTGTCGGAGTAGGCCCGCATGGCCTTGCCGGTGCGGGTCCGTTGCAGGAACCAGAACAGCGCGATCACCACCACAACGGCAACGACGATCGTGAGCCCTTGCGACCAGCGCAGGGTCACGCCCTCGGCCAGCCCGGTCAGCTCGCGAAACTGGCGCGCATTGATGATGAAGCGTTCGCCATCATTGAACGAGCGGTCGTCCGGCCCGATGATGAAGCGCACCAGACCGTTCATGATGAACATCACGCCCACGGAAGCGATCACGAAGGTGATCGGCTTGCTGCGCTGGTTGCGGTAATAGCGGTAGACGATCCGGTCGGTGAGCAGGGTGAGCAAGGCTGCCGCCGCCATGCCCACTGGCAGGGCCAGCAGCGCCGTGGGCAGAATACCCAGGCTGATCCCCAGCGACTGCAGCCACCAGGTGAACAGAATGGTCACCGTGGTGCCGAAGGCCATCAGGTCGCCATGCGCGAAATTGGAGAAGCGCAGAATGCCGAAAATCAGCGTGGCGCCCAGCGCGCCCAGGGCCAGTTGCGAGCCATAGGCCAGCCCCGGCACGATCACGTAATTGGCCAGCAGGGCGAGGGCGTTGAGCAGGTCGGTCATGTCGGCGTGCGGCTCGGTTTCAACCGCCCAGGAATGAGCGACGGACTTCGGGATTGGCGAGCAGATTGGCACCCGTGTCGGTGAAGCGATTGCCCCCACCCACCAGCACATAGCCGCGATCGGCGATATTCAATGCCTGGCGCGCGTTCTGCTCGACCATCAGGATCGCAATGCCCAGCTTGCGGATCTCCAGGATCCGATCGAACAACTCGTCCATCACGATGGGTGAAACGCCGGCCGTGGGCTCATCGAGCATCAGCACGCTGGGTCGGGTCATCAGGGCCCGCCCGACCGCCACCTGTTGGCGCTGGCCGCCGGACAGTTCGCCCGCAGGCTGGTGCTGCTTGTCGCGCAGAATCGGGAACAGGCGGAACACTTCTTCGATCGTGTCGCCAAAGTCGTCCTGGCGAACGAAGGCGCCCATCTCCAGGTTTTCAAGCACGGTCATGCCGCGAAACACGTTGTTCGTCTGAGGCACGAAGGCCATGCCTTCCAGAACCCGTTGCTGCGGACTCAGACCGGTGATGTCCCGACCATCCAGCAGAACCCGGCCCTGGCGCAGGCCGAGCATCCCGAACACCGCCTTCATCGCGGTGGACTTGCCGGCGCCATTGGGACCCACGATCACCGCGATCTCGCCCTGGTCAACGGCAATCGTGCAGTCGGTCAGGATATCGGCACCACCATAACCGCCAGTCATGTGGGTACCGCTCAGGAATCGTCCGGCGTCCAGGTCGGTGGCTGCCGACAGCGCCGCCGCGGCGCCGGCTTGCGCGGGGGGCGTCGGACTGCTGGCAAGCGGGTCGGGCGTTGCAACAGGGGGCATGGTGTCTCGGTGTCGAGTATCCTCACGGGTCGATCCACGATGATCCGCGAGCTGCAGGGTCATTGTAGGAGCAAATTTTCGAATTCCGCCATTCCGGAGCCTCCCATGCCCACGCCTGCCTCGCCGCTCGATGCCGTAGTCCCCGATGTGCTCGGACTGGAGGACAGCCTGATTCTCCAGGTGGCGCAGCGTGCTCATGGGCGTGCCGATGTGATCCGGCTCTATGCCGGCGAATCCGACGAGCCGACCCCGGGCTTCATCGTCGCCGCGGCCGAGCAGGCCTTGCGGGCCGGCCACACCCGGTATGAGTTGTCCCGCGGGGTGCCCAAGCTGCGTGAGGAAATTGCCGCCTATTACCGGCGTATCTACCAGCGCCCGGTGCTCTCCGACCGGGTCACGGTCACGGTGGGCGGCATGCAGGCTTTGTCCCAGACCATGCTGGCGCTGCTGGGCAGAGGTGATGAATTGCTCGTGCCGGTGCCGGTCTGGCCCAATATCGTTGAGGCCACCAAGATCGCGCGGGCCACGCCACGTCCGGTCACGATGTCCTTCAATGAGTCGCGTGGCTGGTATCTCGACCTGGATCGTCTGTTCGATGCCGTGACCGCAGCCACTCGGGCGATCTTCATCAATTCGCCGGCCAACCCGACCGGCTGGATGATGACCCATGATGAAATGCGGGCCGTGTTCGAGTTCTGCCGGGCGCGCGGCATCTGGCTGGTGTCGGATGAAGTCTATGGCCGACTGGTGTTCGACGGGCTGGACAAGGCGCCCTCGCTGGTCGAGCTGGCTGAGCCCGAGGATCGTGCGATCATCACCAACACCTTGTCCAAGAACTGGGCCATGACGGGCTGGCGGCTGGGCTGGTTGCTGGCGCCGCCTTCGCTGGGCCAGGTCTATGACAACCTGATGCAGTTCGGCTCGACCGGCGCAACCACCTTCGTACAACATGCCGGCATCGTCGCCTTGCGCGATGGCGACGAGCATGTGCGTCGCGCGACCGCCCAGTGCGAAGTGGGTCGGGACATCATCTGCTCGGCGCTACAGCAGATTCCAGGCATCCGGGTGGTGCGACCCGAGGCAGCCTTCTACGTGTTCTTCGCGGTTCAGGGCGAAACCGACAGCCGCGCGCTGGCCTTCGACATCCTGGACAAGGTTGGTGTGGCGCTGGCACCCGGGCGTGCATTCGGCCCGCATGGTGAGGGCTGGATGCGGCTTTGCTTTGGTGTGTCGCACCCGACGCTGCGCGAAGCGGCGCGGCGATTGCAGGACTATTTCAAGGCACGCGGCACGACCGGCCAGGACAACAGGCAGAGCACGCTCGCGCAATCCTGATCTGGCAGCGAGCGTCGCCCGCCGCCTCAGGCCCGCCCGCGCAGATCGACCCGGCGGATCTTGCCCGAGATAGTCTTGGGCAACTCGCTGACAAACTCGATCTCGCGCGGATACTTGTAGGGCGCGGTGGTTTCCTTGCAGAAGGTCTGGATCTGCTCTCGTAACGAGTCGCTTGCCTGGAAGCCTTTGGCCAGGATGATGAAGGCCTTAACGATCTCGCCGCGGGTCGGATCGGGTTTGCCCACGACGGCGCTCTCGGCTACGGCCGGATGCTCGAGCAGGGCACTTTCGACTTCGAAGGGACTGATCCGGTAGCCCGCCGAACTGATCAGATCATCCGCCCGCCCGACGAACCAGAAGTAACCATCGGGGTCACGCATCGCGGTATCGCCGGTGAAATACCAGCCGTCGTGAAACGAGCGGGTATCCAGACCGTCGTCTGACTGATAGCCGTGAAAGAGGCCACTGGGCCACGGATCGGTCAGGCGCACGGCGATATGGCCGGTTTCTCCTGCCGGCAATCGTGTGCCCTTGTCATCCACCACATCGACATCGAAGCCGGGTACGGGTTGGCCCATGGATCCGAAGCGCACCGGCTGGTCCGGAAAGTTCGCCACCAGATTGACCGTTTCGGTTTGCCCGTAGCCGTCTGCAATGACCGATCCGGTGTGCTGTTCCCAGTAACGGATCACCTCCGGATTGAGCGGTTCGCCGGCCGACAATGAGCGACGCAGACTGCTCAGGTCGTAACGGTCGAGTGGTTGCTGGGCGAACAGGCGGTACACCGTAGGTGGCGCGCAGAATGTTCTGACGCCCAGCCGGCCGATCATGCGCAGGTGGAAGTCAGGATCGAAGGCGCCTTCGCCGTCATAGAGCACGATGGGCGAGCGCAGCGTCAATTGCGCAAACAACATGCCCCAGGCTGCCTTGGCCCAGCCGGTATCGGTCAGAGTCCAGTGAATTTCATTGGGCCGGTTATCGATCCAGAACAGGCCGGTGGTCACCTGGGCCAGTCCATAGCCGAAGTCACGTGGCACGAGCTTGGGCAGGGAAGTCGTGCCCGAGGTGAAGTAGGCCATCATGGGGTCAGTGGATCGGTTGCGCAGTCTCGCCTCGGGAGCGATCTGGTCACTGGCTGCTTCGCATAATGACTCGAAGGACAACCAGCCCGCCGGCGCCCGGCCGATCACGATCGCATGGTCCAGGGTCGGACATTGGTCGCGGATGCCGTCCACCTTCGCACAATGCTCGGGCGTGACGATCACACAGCGGGCATGGGCTTTGTTGATCCGGTAGGCGATGTCCTTGCCGGTGAGCAGATTGGTACCCGGCATCGAGACCACGCCGGCTTTCATGCAGCCGAACAGTACCTCGTACCAGGCCGGAATGCGACCGATCACCACCGCCGCATGATCGCCCGGTTTCAGACCGAGTGCGCGCAATGCATTGGCAAAGCGGTTCGACGCAAGCGACAGCTCGCTATAGCGAACTTCGCGGATATGCTCGCCGCTTCGGTCCAGCGCGATGATCGCCGTCTGGTCGGCCGTCGCTGCCCAATGGTCGATCACGTCATGGGCGAAATTGAAATACTCGGGCATCTGAATTGAAAAATGCTCGCGCGCATTCACATAGTCGCGATTGACGTGCTCGAAGTCGATCATGGTGCTGGCTCCTCGGTGTTCTGGATCGCGATTCATCCGACCGGCGCCGGGCGTCGATCCGAACCACCTCGGCACCGACCCGGCCAAGCGGCAATGCTCGGGCAGACGTGGTGGCCGAAGGCGCTCATATTGCCACGAACGGGCAAGTGCCGGCTGGCATGCCAGCGACCGCCCCGGATGCGCCGCGGTCGTGAACGCGCTGCTACCATGGGGTTTTACGCCGTGGAGACCGACATGGACGCTGCGAGGCGCGCACAGGCGCGCGGTATTGCGGTTGCTGATGCGCTGGCGCGGATCAGGGCGATCGAGACAGGCGATGGCGTGACCCGCCATTCGATCGAGGCGATTCGCGATGTCCTGATCGACCTGGCGGCGCGCAGCGACCTGTTCCCGATGGACGACTTCCCGGCGCCGGTGCCCGGCTTGCAGGGTCAGCCGAGCAATGCCCTGTACCGGCTCAATGAGGACGCCGACCACCGGTTCGCTCTCTATGCACAACTGACCGATCAGGGCACCCGCACACCGGTTCATGATCACACGACCTGGGCGGTGATCGTCGGCCTTCAGGGGGCGGAGTTGAACCGTTTCTATGAGCGCACCGAATCAGGCGGAGTTCGCCAGACCGGTGAAGCCGTCGTTCAGAAAGGCAGCGGGATCGCTCTGATGCCCAGCGATCTGCACGCGATCCAGATCGAGCCGGGCGTGCCCACCCTCAATTTCCATCTCTATGGCCTGGCGCTTGAGCAATTGCATGGCCGGCGCTATTACCGCGAGACCGAGGGCGACTGGGCGCATTTTCCGGCCAGCAGTGGGATCCGCGACCTGCCGGCTGCCGCATGACAGACCCGGCCCGCCATGACGATTCCGGTCCGGCCCTGTCGCCGGTGAACAGGATCAGCCCGCAGACCTTGCGCGATCTGCTGACCACCGATCAGGAAATTGCGCTGATCGACGTGCGCGAGGAGGGAGCATTCTCGACCGGGCACCTGTTTCATGCCTGCTGCGTTCCGGCCAGCCGTTTCGAACTGTTGATGCGCGCGCGGCTGCCGCGCCGGACGGTCACGATTGTCCTGACCGCGGGCTCGACCGATGATGACCATCTCGTCCAGGCGACGGCCCGCGTGTTGCAGGCAGCGGGCTATACCGTGGTCAGCATGCTCGCGGGCGGCACGCGCGCCTGGCAGGAGGCCGGCTTCGAGATCTACACCGGCGTCAATGTACCGTCCAAGGCCTTTGGCGAGTTTGTCGAACATTGGTATCAGACGCCTCGACTGCCCGCCGCCGAGGTCCAGGCGATGCAGGCGCGTGGCGACAAGCTGGTCATCCTCGACTCCCGACCGTTCGATGAATTCCGGCGCATGAGCATACCGGGCGGTGTCGACTGTCCGGGCGCCGAACTCGTCTATCGCGTGCATGACCAGGTGGCCGACGAGGACACGGTCATCATCGTCAATTGCGCCGGCCGCACGCGCAGCATCATCGGCGCGCAATCCCTGATCAACGCCGGGCTGCGCAACCCGATCTATGCACTCAAGGACGGCACCATGGGCTGGAAGCTGGCGGGCCTTGAGCTGGCCCACGGCGAAACCCGGATGGCGCCCGCGCCCGGACCAACCGCTCTGGCCCGGGCCCAAGCCTGTGCGCAGGCGGTGGCCAGCCGACATGGGGTTGAATCGATTGATGCGCAGGCGTTGGCACGCTGGCTGCAGGATGATTCGCGAACGACCCTGATCCTCGACGTGCGCACGGCGCAGGAGTTCGCGGCCGGCCATTGGCCAGGTGCCCAGCACGCGCCCGGTGGTCAGCTGGTGCAGGTGAGTGGCGCGCGGGAATCGCACCCGCGCGCTCTCCCAGAACCGGACGTGAACCTCTCGGCTCATCCGGCTCCTATCGCCCAATCGCATGCAATCCCTCTGGCCAATGTGGAAACAGGCGGGGAGCCCGTTTACGCAAGCTGGCCAGCCAATTCCAGGCGCGCGCGAGATGTCCACGCAAACGCTTGTACTTGCGCATCGCCCACTTCACCAGATGCAAATCCAGTGTGCGCAGCGCCTTGCCTAAAGCGGACTGATGATAAAGGCCGTAGTAGCGAATCCAGCCGGCGACTTCCCGACTGACGCGCCCGACGATCTCTACCAAACTAAAGCGACTCAGCCGCTGCAAGCCCCAGCTTCGGATTGTCCGACGCATAGCTTTGCCCGCCTTGTCGCTAACCGCCGGGGAGAAGCTGGTGAACAGCTTTCCCCGACGATTCAGTGCCGCTCGCGGCTTGAACGTGTAGCCAAGGAAATCGAACTTAATACATTCGAACTCCTCGCGCCGATTTGCATCGGCGCAGTAAACAACCCGGGTCTTCTCCGGATGCAACTGCAAACCACACGCTGCCAGACGCTCATCGAGCGCAGACTGTAGTAATTCCGCCTGCGCCCGACTCTCACAATGGCAAATGACGTCGTCCGCATACCGCTCGAACGACACGTCCGGGTGATTCCGGACCAGCCATCGGTCCAGTGCGTAGTGCAGAAACAGGTTTGCCAACAAAGGACTGATAACACCCCCTTGCGGCGTCCCCTTTGAACGCTTCTGCATCGACCCATCAGGTAAACACACATCCGCCTCCAGCCACCGCTCGATATAGAGCAGTATCCATCGGCAGTCTGTGTGTTTGCGAACGGCCCGCATCATGAGGCTGTGATCGATGTTATCGAAGAACCCCTTGATATCCAGATCGAGCACCCAATCGTGCGACCAGCATCGGGTTCGCGCGACTCGCAAGGCATCGTGTGCCGAGCGCCGCGGCCGATAGCCATACGAGTCCGTATGAAATATCGGATCGAGCAACGGCTCGAGCCGTTGCTTGACAACCATCTGTGCAATCCTGTCTGCCACGGTCGGAATGCCCAATGAACGCATCGAGCCATCACCTTTGGGAATGTCCACGCGTTTGACTGGCGGCGCGAAGTAGCTGCCCGAGGCCATTCGATTCCAGATTCGATACAGGTTCTTGCTCAGATCCTGATCGAAATCGATGATCGTGACTCCGTCAACCCCTTCCGCACCACGATTGGCCTTCACGCGTTTGTACGCCTCCCAGACTTCACGCTTGGAAATTACAAACGATTTCGCTTCAACAGCCGACATCATCCCCTCTCAGGTTGTGCCGGCGGCAAAGCCGGACGACGACGCCCCTTTGGTCCAGCTCAATTACAGAGCCTTCAACCCTACTACGAGCGTCTCCGCCCCTGTGCTCCGCATCGGTACTCTGAGCCTTGCGCAGGCCCTGCGCTTGACCGTCTCCCTTCGCATCGGAGCGACAGGTTCCCTCGTTCCTCATAGAAGCCTGAACCAGAGTCACGCCGCCTTCATGCCGGACGCCAGCCGAGCACTCGACAGGCTCGCCTCGACCTTCATCCCGGGTCAACGGCTCACACCCGATTTCGACGTCATCTGAATTCGTTTCGACACCACAACGACGGTTCACTTGCGTTCGTCTCTCTGGTTCGTACCTGACACGGTCCAAGCCGCGCCTTTTGCTGCAACGCTCACCACCAGGACTCTTTACCCCAGCAGCTTGCAGTGGTTTGAAGCCTGCTCCTGTAAGCCGGCTCCGAGGGGCCCACCCTCATCTTCAATGAAGATACGCACAACCCCCAACCTACGGGGACTGCGCTCGAGGCACACGGCCACCGATGAATTTGTCGCGGTGCGTCAGGCCCGGCTCGTGCTGGCCGATTCCGCCGACGGTGTTCGCGCCACCATGACTGCCCATTGGTTGCGCCAGCTCGGCTGGTCGCAGGTGAGGGTGCTCACCGAGCCACCGGCGCAGTGGGCGACTGGCCAGGGCGCCGAATCATCGCTCCAGGCCCTTGGGATAAACGGGCTGCGCGAAGCGCAAGGTATCCCGGTGACGTCGCTCGCGCAGCGGCTGCCTCTACCGGCCAATGCCGCCTTGCTCGATTTCGCCGTCAGTCGCGACTATCGGGGCAGGGGCCATCTGCCGGGTGCCTGCTGGGCGCTGCGCGCGCGACTGCCCGAGTGCATCGCCATGCTGCCTGGCGTCGATGAGTGGATTCTGACGGCTGACGACGAGCGACTCGCGCACCTGGCAGCGGCCTCGCTGAGCGCTCCGCGTCCGCATGACGCGATCCGTGTCCTTGAGGGCGGGACCCCGGCCTGGATCAAGGCCGGCCTGGCGCTCGAGACGCAGACCGAGCGCCTGCTCACCGCCATCGACGATATCTGGTCCAAGCCTTATGACCGTGGCGACCCCACAGCCGCGATGCAGGACTATCTCACCTGGGAGGTCGGCCTGGTCGAACAGGTGGAGCGTGATGACCTGGTCCGGTTCGAGCGCACCGGATGATGCACAGCCGGCGTTGGTGGCTGGTTCTGGCGGCCGTGTCCCTGGCAATCGGGCTGCCTGCCGGTTCGCTGGTCGCCCAGCAGCGCATCATCGAGGTCAGCGCCAGTGAATTGACCCGACAACTCGCACCCCGATTTCCGCAACGTCGCTGCCTGGCCGGTATCGCGTGCGTGACCTTGAGCGAACCGATCGTGAGCATCGCACAGGATTCGCCACGGTTGTTCGTGGAGATCGTCACGCGACCCAATCTGGGCGAGCAGCGTCTGCCCGATGGCATCATCGGTCTGGGTGCCAGGCCCCGCTTCGATCCGGCCAATGGTCGCTTCTATCTCGATTCGCCCAGCCTGACCCGGTTCGATTTTCCAGGCGTGGCCCGTGAATCGGTTGCCACCGTATCGACCTTGCTGCAACCCCTGGTCAGCGATATGCTCGCGAGCACGCCCGTCTGGGAGCTGGACGACAGCGATCCTCAGCAAGCGCTGGCCAGACTGCTGTTGCGTGAGGTCAGGGTGCGGGACGGTGTCCTGCAATTGGTGCTTGGTGATGCGGAATGACGCATAGCGCCGAATCGTTCGCATCGAATCATTGAGCCGCCTACATGGCGAGGAGAGCCATCATGTCTGTTCACAATCTGTCCCAGGCCCGCGCTGCCGACCCCGTCGCCCTGGCGCGCGTGCATCTGGCCGCCGCTCATCGTCTGGCGGTCTTCCATGACCTGGAGGAGGGCATCGACAATCACTTCACCGTGACCGTGCCCGGCCGCGACGATCGGTATCTGATCCTGCCATTCGGACTGCACTGGTCGGAGGCGCGGGCCAGCGACATGATCGAGTTCGACGAAAGCGGACGCACCCTGGATGGCGAAGGCGTGGTCGAGCTCTCGGCGCAATGCATTCATGCGCCGATCCACCGTATCAATGGCGCGCGCGTGGTCCTGCATACCCACCAGCACTGGGCGACCACCTTGAACATGCTCGAGAACAACCGGTTGCTGCCGCTGAGTCAGACTGCCGCTTATTTTCACGGCCACATCGCCTACGACGACCATTACCAGGGCACTGCCGACACCCTCGAAGAGGGCGAACGGCTCGCTGCCCTGCTGGGCAACAAGCGGATCGTCTTCATGAAGAACCACGGCGTGCTGGTGGTCGGTGATTCAGTAGCCCAGGCGTACCTGTGGTTGTACAAGCTCGAACGGGTGTGCCGGGCGCAAATCATGGCGATGAGCACCGGCCAGCCGCTGTCTGTACTTTCCGACGAGATCGCGATGAGGGTTCAGCAGCCCCCGGATGCCGACCGGCACAGTCGCGCAGAACGCAACCGGCTCTACCTCGAGGCGATGATGCGGGTGCTCGACCGCGTCAATCCGGGCTACGCCGATTAGGCCAGCACAGCCAGCGCGCGCCGCGTCGTAGCCAGCGGCGCTTTCAGAATGCGCTACCATGTTCTGCGACAACCGGTCTGCCCCTTCAGATGCGGTGGGCCCCATCCAAACGTCATCCATCACAAACAATCAGGGAGACAATCACATGCGCTCTGGCATTCGCAACTGGCTGGTGGCCGCTGGATCGTGCTCGCTGCTCGGCTTGAGCAGCGCGTCGATCGCCAAGGAGATCAACATCGGGGTGATCTACGACCTGACCGGCGCGTTCGCGGCGGGCGGCTCCAAGGCAGCGGCAATCGGCACGGAAATCGCCATCGAAATGATCAACGAAAAGGGCGGCGTTCAAGGCTATCAGATCAAGTATCAGATGGCCGATGCGCAGTCCAAGGCCGATGTCGCGATCAACGAGGCCGAGCGGCTGCTCAATGAAGCCAAGGTCGACATGTTGATGGGTGTGTTCTCGAGTGCCCATTGCGTGCCGATGGGGGCCAAGGTTGATGCGGCGCAGAAGTTCTTCTGGGCCAATGTGTGCGTCGCCTCGTCGGTGCTCAAGGATCGCAATCTCAAATACGTGTTCCGCGCCCAGGTCCACTCGGATCAGTTTGGCGAGGCTTCGTGTTCATTCCTCGCCGAAAATGCCAAGAGCAAGCTGGGCACCGAGGTCAAGGATCTCAAGGTGGCGATCATCCACGAAGATGGACCGTATGGCGCGGGTGTTGCCTCGGGCAACAAGGCCAAGTGCGAATCCTTGGGCATGAAGGTGGTGCATGAAGAAGGGTATGCCGCCACCTCCACCGATCTGTCGGCGCTGGTGACCAAATTGCGCCGTGCCCGCCCCGACGTGATCCTGCATACCGGCTACAACCCTGACATCACGCTGTTTCTGCGCCAATCCAAGGAAGCCGGCCTGAAATGGAAGGCGCTGATCGGTCATGGCGCCGGCTATGGTCAGATCGACAAACTCCTGTCCACGTTTGGCGCCGACGCCAACTTCATCTACAACGTTGACCCGGTGGCCGCGCAGTTGCTCGATCCGAAAGCGCTGGCGCCCGGCCTTGGCGACGTGACGGCCGAGATGGTCAAGCGCTACAAGGCCAAGACCCAGGCCACCGAAGTGCCGCCCCATGTCTCGATGGGCTTCAATCAGTCGTGGATCTTCTTCACCGATGTATTGCCGCGTGCCATCAGCCAATATGGCGGTATTGATCCCGAGGCCTTGCGCAAGGCAGCGCTCGATACCGACATTCCCGAGGGCGGCACCATCCAGGGATACGGCGTGAAATTCAATCCGCCCGGTGACAAGATGGCCGGCCAGAATGCGCGTTCATCGCCGGTGGTCATGCAGTACATCGACGGCCAGACCAAGATTGCCTGGCCAGCCGCCATCAAGACCGTCGATCCGGTGCTGCCGCTGCCAGCCGGTCACGCCTACGCCCGCTAATCAGCAGACACGATCGAACATGCTCGAAGTGGCCGGTCTCACCAAGCGCTTTGGTGGCTTCACGGCCATCCAGAACGTGTCCTTCAATGTCGCCAAGGGTGAGATCCTCGGGCTGATCGGCCCGAATGGCTCGGGCAAGAGCACCACGTTCAACTGCGTGGCGGGGATGTATGTGCCCAGCTCGGGTCACATCCGCTTTGAGGGTCGGGAGATCGGCGGACTCACGGCCAACCAGGTGTGTCACCAGGGCATCGGTCGCACCTATCAGATCCCCCGCCCGTTTCACACGCTCAGCGTGCTCGAGAATGTTGCGCTGTCGGCCTATTTCGGCCAGGCCCGGTCGGTCGATCGGGCCACCGCCTGGCGCCAGGCCGCCCAGGCACTCGAACTCGTTGGCTTGCCCAGTGACGCGCGGACAGTGACCGAAGGATTGGGCGCGGCCTCGCTCAAGAAGCTCGAGCTCGCCCGTGCCCTGGCGACGCAGCCCCGATTGCTGCTGGCCGACGAAAGCCTCAATGGTCTGGATCATGCCGAAATGGATGCGGCCGCCGAGATGCTCAGCCGCATCCGGGCCGAGATGGGCATCACCATCGTCTGGGTCGAGCACATCATGGGGGTGTTGATGCGGGTGGTCGATCGCGTGGTGGTGCTCGATCATGGCGAAGTGATCTTCGACGGTCTGCCCGCCGATGCACAGAGCGATCCCCGGGTCATCGAGGTGTACCTGGGCAGCGAACACAGCCACGACGATGCGCCGGCCGCCCGACCATCATGAGCCGCGGCCATGCTTGAACTGAGCAACGTCAGTGCCGGCTACGGTCGATTCCAGGCCTTGTTTGATGTGTCGATGCGGGTCGATGCGGGCGAAGCGGTCGCCGTGATCGGTGCCAACGGTGCGGGCAAGACCACCTTGCTGCGGGTGATCTCCGGCCTCATCCCGGTGACCGAGGGCCGCATCACGATGGAGGGTGCCGAACTCACGGCCATGGCGCCGCATCGCATCATCGAGACCGGCATTGCCCATGTACCCGAAAGCCGGCGCCTGTTTCCCCAGCTCAGCGTGCATGACAATCTGCGCATGGGCGCCTACATGAAGGCCGCACGTGCGCGCTTCGATGAGCGGCTCGCCTATGTCTATGAATTGTTTCCTCGGCTGGCCGAACGGCGTCTTCAACTGGCCGGCACGATGTCGGGTGGCGAGCAGCAAATGTGCGCTATCGGCCGTGCCTTGATGAGTGGTCCGCGGCTGATCCTGCTCGATGAACCCTCCATGGGTCTGGCGCCGGTGATCGTGCAACAGGTCTTCGATCTGGTGCGTCGGATGCGCCGCGAGGGATACACGGTACTGATCGTCGAGCAGAACGTCGAGTCAGGTGCTCGAAGGTGGTGGACCGCGCCTATCTGCTCGAGGTCGGTCGTATGCAGGCATCGGGCAGTGCTGCCGAACTGGCCGCCTCGGACGATATCCGCAAGGCCTACATGGGGCTCTGATCTTGGATTGTTCACTCGACATCTTCTTTCTCGAACCGATTCTCAACGGCTTTCTGCTGGCGGGTCTGCTGGCCTTGCTGGCGCTGGGCCTGAACCTGATCTTCGGCGTGATCGACGTGGTCTGGATCTGTTATGCCGAACTCGTGATGGTGGGCATGTACGGCATCTTTCACGCTCACCAGACCCTCGGTCTGCCGCTTGTGCTGGCGATGTTGCTGGGCATCGCCCTGGTGGCAGTGCTCGGTGTCCTGCTGCATTGGCTGGTGATCCGCCCGGTGCTCGACAAGCCGCCGATCAACCAGTTGTTGGTCACCGGCGGCGTACTGTTCCTGCTGCAGGCGCTGGCCACCATGGCCTTTGGCATCGAGTTTCGCAATATCAGCGTGCAGCTGGGCTCGCTGCAGGCGGGCGAGATGTATTTCTCTTGGAACCGGCTCATCACCTTCGGCGTCGCGCTGGTGGCGATGCTCGTGCTCTGGCAGTTCCTGCGGCGCACCTACATCGGTACCGCCATCCGGGCGATCAGCTCAGGATCGGGCCATCATGCCGCTCATGGGCGTCGACAGCCGGCGCATCTATCTGACCACCTCGGCGATCGGCGGTGGCCTGGCCGGCCTGGCCGCCTCGCTGATGGTCCTGCAATACGACATCTATCCGCAGATCGGCCTGCAGTTCGGCCCGCTGATCTTCATGATCTGCGTGCTCGGTGGCCTGGGCAGCATGGTTGGCGGATTCATTGCCGCATTCATCATCGCCCAGTTCATCACCATCGGCGGGTCGTGTTTTGCGACCGAATGGGGCTATGCCGTGGCCTTCCTGTTCTTCATGGTGATGATGTTCATCCGTCCGCAAGGCCTGTTCGGGAGTCGGGGTTGAGCGCGCCGCTGATGCGCCGGAGTGCGCGATGAAGTTCCGGGTCTGGAGCCTTGTCGGCATTGCGGCCATGATTGCCTTGCCCTTCGTGATCCGCTGGCTGGCGCCAGGGTCGGACAAATACTATCTGCATCTGGCCATCCAGATCCTGTTGTGGGCCTTCATCTATACGGGCTGGTCGCTGATGGGGCGCTTCGGGCTGGTATCACTCGGTCATGCCGCCTTCACGGGTGTGGGAGCCTACGTGACCGTCATGCTCTGGAATTTTGCCGGTCTCACGCCGCTGATCGGTATTCCGATTGCCGTGGTGATATCGGTCGCGCTGGCCTTGCTGGTCGGGTATCCGTGTTTCCTTCAACGCATCCGCGGGCATTATTTCGCCTTGCTTACCCTGGCCATGACCGAGTTTGTCCGACTCGTGCTGGTTGGCCTGCGCGACTACACGGGTGGGTCGCTGGGCACCCAGCCCAACCGCTATGGCGACGGCGTCTCGCTCTATGCAGTCCAGTTCGAGCCGGACCGGCTGCTGGCGTATTTCGTCGTCCTGGTCTTGTGGTTGATCGGCCTGGTGATCTGGTCCATGGTCGATCACAGCATGGATCGCTATGCCCTGGATGCGGCCAACCAGGATGAAGAAGCGGCTGCGTCGGTCGGCATCGATGTCACTCGCCAGAAGCTCAAGATTACCGCCCTGTCGGCCGGCATGTGCGCTGTCGGCGGCGCCATGTTCGGTCAGTACCAGATGTATATCGGCCCGGACACGATTGCCGGTCTGTCGATCTCGCTCAACATGGTGTTTGCGGTGATCGCCGGTGGTATGGGCGTCATGCTCGGCCCGACGGTTGGTGCGGTCCTCACCCAGCTGCTGGCCGAAACGCTGCGGGTGAGCGTGCAATCCAGTGACGCGCTCAAGGATTTGCTCGGCTCGGGCGCGCTCACGCTCGACATGGCCATCTACGGGCTATTGCTGGTGTTGTTCATCATCTACATGCCCAAGGGCATTCTGGGCACTGCGATCGACTGGTGGCGTCGCCGCAGCACCCGCGATTGATTCTCCCGGAGGGAGCGAGCATGTCGACAAGCAGCGTGCGATTCGAGGCGGGTGGATTCGATTTTCTACCTGGCGTATTCCAGTATTCGGCCGGCGTGCGTGCGGCCCCCGGCCATGAAATCGTGCACGCGCGGTTTCATTCACCCATCCCGCTGGCCGCAGGCTTCGCGGCCATTGCCGAACACCTGGCGGCGATCGGCCGGCCCCGCACCGCTTTCTGCGCCTGCGAACTGCGCTCGCCGGCGCCCTTCACCGAAGCAGGGTTTCGTGCCTTCAATGAAGCGTATGTGCGCACGCTCACCGACTGGGGCATTGTTCGCGATGGCGTGAATCCGATTGCGCGCAGCAATGTGTGTCCCGAACTGAATCCGCCAGCCGAGCCCTCGTTCTACGCGTTTTCCTACACCGTCCCGAGCTACGACGCAGCGGCCACTGCCGTGGTTGCGGGCAGTGGTGAATCCCTCGAAGGCAAGGCCTCCTATGCCCAGAGCGTGGTCGCACCCGGCGATACATCGGTCGATGGCATGCGCCGCAAGGCGGCCCATGTGGTGGCGATCATGACCCAGCGCCTGGCCGGATTGGGGATGCGCCCGGACCAGGTCAGCGCGGCCCAGGTGTATACGGTGTTTCCGATTCATGCCTTGCTGGATGATCCACTGCATCGCAGCGGCCTGACGGGGCATGGCCTGGTCTGGCACCATGCGCGACCGCCGGTGATCGGGCTAGATTTTGAAATGGATGTGCGAGTCGTGCGCAGCGAACGCCTGCTCTGAGCCCGCTGCGCGGGGCGCGACTGCGCCTTGGCCATTCCGGCTGCCGGATCAGATCTCCAGCATGATCTTGCCCACGTGTTCGCTGGCTTCCATCGCCCGGTGGGCCTGAGCGGCTTGTACCAGCGGAAAGGTCTGGTGAATGAGTGGCCTGACCTTGCCCGACTCGAGCAATGGCCAGACCTTCTGGGCCAGCGCGCGCGCGATCGCACCTTTTTGTTCGATGGTGCGCGGACGCAGGGTTGAGCCCGTCCAGGTCAGTCGCTTGATCATGAGCTTCATGAAGTCGGCTGAAATGGTCGAGCCGCCCAGCCAGGCAATCTGCACCAGGCGTCCCTCGACGGCCAGCGCATCGAGATTTCGCGCCAGATAGTCGCCGCCCACCATGTCGAGGATCAGATTCACGCCCGCACCCTGGGTGGCCTCGCGGACCACAGCCACAAAATCTTCATGGCGGTAATTGATGGCGCGTTCTGCACCCAGTTCGAGACAAGCCGCGCATTTTTGCGCATTGCCGGCGGTCACGAACACCCGCGCGCCGAAGGCATGGGCCAGCTGGATGGCGGTGGTGCCGATCCCGCTCGAGCCGCCATGGATCAACAGGGTTTCGCCGGCCTGCAGTCGGCCGCGTTCGAACACATTGGTCCAGACCGTGAAGTAGGTTTCGGGTACGCCGCCGGCCTCGAGCATCGACAGGCCGCGTGGCACGGGCAATGTCTGCGGCTCGGGTGCCACGCAATATTCGGCATAACCGCCGCCGGACACCAGTGCGCAGACCGAATCGCCGACCGAGAAGCGGCTTACCCCTGCGCCCACGGCGACGATCTCACCGGCCACTTCCAGGCCGGGCACCGGACTGGCACCCGGCGGCGGGTTGTACTGACCCAGACGCTGCTGGACATCGGGTCGGTTCACGCCAGCGGCTGCAACCTTGATCAGCACTTCCCCCTGAGCCGGGCTGGGCACGGCCATGCGATCGGGCTTGAGCACGTCGGGCCCGCCGAAGCCGTCGAGCCGGATGAAGTTCATTTGGGTGGGTAGGGTCATGCGACAGGCTCCTGAATGGGCGGCGAACAGCCAGGGTGCGAGCGGCATCGTCGCTCGATCGCCGGTTAGGATAGCGGATTGATTCGCGGAGATCCCGATGACCGATAAACCCTTGCGCGTGCGGGCCTGCGTCTTCGATGCTTATGGCACCTTGTTCGATTTCGCGTCGGCAGCCGCCTCGTGCAAAGATGTGCTGGGCGAGCGGGCCGGACCACTCACGGCCCTCTGGCGCGACAAGCAGCTGCAATACACCTGGCTGCGTGGTCTGCAGGGTCTTCATGCACCGTTCTGGCAGGTCACGGGCGACGCCCTCGACTACAGCCTGGCGTCGCTGCAGATCGTTGATCCGATGCTGCGCGAGCGGCTCATGGGGCTGTATCGCACCTTGGCCTGCTTCGAGGAGGTGCCCGCAGTTTTGCGCGCGTTGCGCGAGGCCGGTTATATCACCGCGATTCTGTCCAACGGTTCGCCCGAGATGCTCGACTCGGCCGTGCGAGCCGCGGGTCTCGAATCGCTGCTCGACCATGTGTTGTCGGTCGACTCGGTCGGCGTGTTCAAGCCTCATCGCAGTGTCTATCAATTGGCCGTCGATCGCCTGGGTGTGCCTGCGAGCGAGATATCCTTTCAGTCGTCCAATGCCTGGGATGCGCATGCGGCCTCGGCCTTCGGCATGCGGGTGGTCTGGTGCAACCGTTATGGCCAGCCACCGGAGCGGCTGCCCGGCGCACCCGATCATCAGATCAAGACCCTCGCCGAACTGCCGGCATTGCTGTTGCCGGCCTGATCCGGCCATGCTGAATCAACGCTCAGGGATCGTGTCATGACTGACCCGCACATCATCGGTTTCATCGGACTGGGCACGATGGGTGCGCCCATGTGCCTGAACCTGGCTCGCGCGGCCGGGTATCCCGTGCATGCCTATGATTCAGCCGTCACGTTGTCGGATGATCTGGTGGCGGCTGGCGTGGTCGCCGCCCGCACGCTCGCCGGGCTTGCGCAGCAGGCCGATCGGGTGTTTCTGTCGTTGCCCGATGGCGATGCGGTGAAACAGGTGTGTCTGGGCGAAGACGGGCTGTTCGCCCGACTGGCGCGCGGTTCAGTGATCATCGACATGAGCACCTCACCGGTGGACCTGACCCGTGCGCTCGCCAGGCAGGCCGATGCGCGGGGGCTGCATTGGTGCGATGCGCCGGTGGCGCGCACGCGCGAAGCTGCGCTTCGCGGCGAACTGAGCATCATGGTCGGCGGGGACGCAGCGCTGTTCGCCGAACTCGAACCGTTGCTGCGCTGCATGGGCACCGATGTCACGTTTTGCGGACCGGTTGGCGCAGGGCAGACGGTCAAGATCCTCAACAACATGTTGTTGTTCCAGCAGGTCTGTGCGCTGGCCGAGGCGATCGGCATCGCCCGGCGCAGCGGCCTGGACCCGGCCGTGTTGCTCGAGGTGGTGGCCAAGGGATCGGGCGACAGCTTTGCGTTGCGAAATCACGCCACCAAATCGATGGTGCCGCGCCAATATCCGCTGCGGGCATTCTCGACCCGATATGCCGCCAAGGATTTGTCGTATGCGCTCGCACTGGCCCGCGAGGTCGACATTCAGGCCGACGGTGCCGAGCTGGCGATGGCGCGTCTGCAGGCGGCTATCGAGGCCGGCTTTGCCGATCAGTATTTTCCGGCGGTGCTGGAACTCATCGATCCTGATCCCGACGCGGCCGCGCCACGGGACGATTCATGAACCACGCGCGATCGTCCATCACAATCGCGGGCAATTGACCGCAGCGATCGCTGTCACCCGAACCCTGGAGACAACACCATGCCCCGCATTCAGGCCGTCGCTGTCCGGTATTTTAAGGTGCCCCTGCGTGAACAGCTGGGCGATGCGATGCATGGCATGCACACCCATTTCGAACTCATCACAGTCGGGATCCGGCTCACCGATGGCAGCGAAGGCATCGGGTATACCTACACCGGTGGTCGGGGCGGGCTCGCCGTGCGCGCCATGCTGGAACACGACCTCGCGCCGATGCTGATCGGGCGCGAGGCCACCGATGTCGAGGCCTTGCACGATGCAATGTTGTGGCATCTGCATTACGTAGGGCGGGGCGGTGTCGCGTCGTTTGCGATCTCGGCCGCCGACATTGCCCTGTGGGATCTGCGTGGCCAGCACCGGAATCAGTCCCTGCTGGCCATGGCCGGCGGCGCTGACACGTCTTGCCGGGCTTACCGTGGCGGTATCGATCTGAATTTTCCGATGGGCAGACTGCTCGAGAGTGTTCAGGGGTACCTGGCCGACGGATTTAATGGCGTGAAGATCAAGGTCGGTCAGGCCGATCCTGCCGACGATCTGGCCCGGGTCAAGGCCGTGCGCGAGTGCATCGGGCCGGACATCGCCTTCATGGTGGATGCGAACTATGGCTTGACGGTCGAGCAGGCGATCGCGGCCGCGCGCGCCTTCGAACCCTATGATCTCTTATGGTTCGAGGAGCCCATTGATCCGGATGACCTGCAAGGGTATGCGCGCATTGCCAAGGCCACCGGCATGCCACTGGCGATGGGCGAGAACCTGCACACCCGGCATGATTTTGAACTCGCCTTCGCTCACGCGGGCTTGTCCTGGATCCAGCCCGATGCGTCCAACTGCGGCGGCATCACCGGCTGGCTGCGGGTGGCCGGACGGGCGCGCGAGCTCGGCATCCCGGTCTGCAGTCATGGCATGCAGGAGTTGCATGTGAGCCTGGTGTCGGGCCAGACCAATGCGGGCTGGCTGGAGGTGCATTCCTTTCCGATCGATCAATACACCACGCGGCCTCTGATGGTACGCGATCAGCGGGCGCTTGCCCCAGAGAGCGCCGGCACCGGCGTTCGCTTCGACTGGGACAGGCTGCGGGCTAGCGAGTATTAGTCAGCACCACCGTGCCGGCGGCCGCAAACATGCCGCCCACGCCATGAACCACCGAGATCTTCGCATCGGGCACCTGGGCCGGCGAGGTGCCGCGCATCTGGCGCACGCCTTCCTGCAAGGCGAACATGCCATACATGCCCGAGTGCATGTACGACAGCCCGCCGCCGTTCGTATTGAGTGGCAGTTTGCCGCCCGGTCGGGTGTGGCCTTCGGCAATGAAGGCACCCGCTTCGCCGCGCCCCACGAAGCCCAGGTCTTCCAGACCGTAGATCGGCAGATGCGCGAACGCGTCATAGATCATGAGGTGATCGACGTCGTCGTGCGTGATCCCGGCTTCGGCAAAGGCCTGCTGGCCCGAGATCCGAAAGGCCCGCGAGCGGGTGAAGTCGGCCATCTGGCTGATCATGGGCGCTTCGACACTTTCGCCGGTGCCACGGATGTACACCGGCCGGGTCGGGAAATCGTCGGCGCGCTCGGCCGACGTGAGCACCAGGGCACCGCCGCCATCGGTCACCAGGCAACACATGAGCAGGCGGAAGGGCCAGGCGATCATCTTGGAATTGAGCACATCATCGACGGTGATCGGATCGCGGAAGCTGGCGCGTGGGTGAAACGCCGCCCATTCGCGCTGCACCACAGCCACCATGGCGAGTTGCTCTTCGGTCAGTCCGGTCTCCTTCATCATGCGCAGCACCGGTACCGTGAACATGGTGGGCGGGCGGCTCACGCCATACGGTTGCTCGAACTGCATCTGGAAGCTTGACGGAAAGATCGACGGATTGTTTCGGCCGATCTGGTGCCGGCCACTTTCGCCATGGGTGATCAACACGGTCTTGCACAAGCCGGACTGGATCGCCGCCGCCGCATGACGGACATGGATCATGAAGGAGCAGCCACCCACCGAGGTGCCATCGACCCAGGTGGGCACCAGACCCAGATAATGGGCCAGTTCGGTGGGGTTGTGACCGGCCGTGGCGATGCCATCGACATCGCGAATGCTCAGGCCGCAATCGGCCAGCGCATTGAGCGCCGCATCGGCGTGAATCTGGATCTGCGACATATCGGGCAGTTTGCCCATCTGGGTGGATTCGGCAGCGCCGACGATCGCGGTGGCATTGGATCGCATTGTTTCACCCCGCCTTGCTGGTTGACGCCGGCCGGAATTGCGGCAGGGTGATCTCGTCATTGATCCGCTGGAAAGTCACCTCCAGGGGCATGTCCAGTTGCAAGGCCTCAGGGGTCTGTTCGCACTCGAGAATATTGCTCATGAGCCGGGGGCCTTCCTCGAGTTCGACCACGGCGATGGCGAACGGGGGTTCGAATCCGGGCGTGGGCAGGTGGTTGATGATGTAGCTGAACAGACGTCCCCGACCCGAGGCTTTGATGATCTCGACCCGTCGCGAACCGCAGGTCGGGCAGAACGGGCGTGGCGGGAAGTAGGTCTGTTCGCAGTCGCTGCAACGTTGCAGACGCAGTTCACCGACCCGGGCGCCTTCCCAATAATGTCGGGTTTCCGGGGTGGGGCGGGGCAACACGCGTTCCGGGGTGCTCACGAGTGACTCCTCGTCATGGGTTGGCGCCGCAACAACGACGACAACGGGTTGATCAGGCTGGTGAAAGATGCCTCACCGTTCAGTCGGTGTTGCAGACGGCTTTTCCGTTATTGAGCACGATGACGTCGCGTTCGACCACCCGGGCGCGAAACGACACGAATCCGTCCTCGCGCCAGATCTCGGTGCGGATGGTCTCGCCGGGATACACGGGTGACGAAAAGCGCAAGGACAGGCTCTTCAGGCGGGACGGCTCATAGTCGCAACAGGACTTGAGAATCGCGTGACCGGCCACGCCGAGCGTACACAGGCCATGCAGGATCGGTGCCTTGAACCCTGCCGCGGCCGCCACCGCGGGGCTCGCATGCAGTGGGTTGTAGTCGCCCGAGAGCCGATAGATGAGTGCGGCCTGCGCGATCGTGCCCAGATCGCAGGACTGATCCGGCGCGCGCTCGGGCAAGGCGTGAACCGGGGGAACGGGTCCGGTCGGCCCGCCGAAGCCGCCATCCCCGCGTGCGAACGTGGTCTGGCGCAGGCTGGCCAGATGACGGCCGCTGGCCTTGTCGGTGAGTCGCCGCTCGGAGTAGATCAGCGCACCCTTGTCGGCGCCCTTGTCGACGATGCCGGTGACGCGGGTCTGCCCGACCAGGGTGGCGGCCACGGGAATCGGTGCGTGCAGTTCAATGCTCTGTTCACCGTGCAGGATCTGCTGCCACTGGATGCCGGTGGCCGGGTCGCGTGCCCAGAACCCCGGACTGGCCAATACAACGGCCATGGTGGGCAGTGCGCTGAAACCCGCCGATTCTTCGAAAGTGAAACGCAGCTGGGCCTCATCGGTCGGGTCGGCGCCCAGACCCAGACCGAGAGCGTAGAGAACGCTGTCGCGGCTCGTGTAGGTCTGTTCGACGGGGGGGAAGGCCCAGTTGAGAATGCGGTCGTAGTCCAGTGCCATGATGTTCGTCGACGCTCGTGGGGCGATACGGACCAATACTATACTTGCCGCCATGGATCCCATCGAATTCGCGCCCGACCAGATGCATGCCGGCGTTTTTGCGGCCCGTTCGCCCGATCGCCCGGCCATCATCTCGGTCGATGAACAACGCATCATCAGCTTTGCCGGATTCGAGGCCTTGTCGAATCAGTGCGCGCACCTGATGCGGGTGCATGGTCTCGTGCCGGGCGACCGGGTCATGATCTACATGGAAAACAACGCCGTGTATCTGCCCCTTGTCTGGGGTGCGATGCGCGCCGGCCTGCGGGTGACGGCGGTCGCCACCCATCTGGGCGCCGAGGAAGTCAATTACCTGCTCGCTGATAGTGGTGCCCGGCTCCTGATCACCTCGCGTGCGATGGCCGAGGTGGCCGCGCAATTGCACTCGGCCACGATCGCGCCGGCCGCCTGGCTCATGCACGGCGGTGAGGCGCCAGGTTATGGTGACCTCGACGAAGCACTCGCAGCGTGTCCGGACACGCCCATCGCGGATCAGGTCGAAGGCGTGGAGATGTTGTATTCCTCGGGCACCACGGGTCAACCCAAGGCCGTCAGAAAGCCTCTGCCCGATGTGGTCTTCGGCGTGCCCTCGCCGGTGACCCTGCGCACGGCCCAGCTCTACGGGTTCGATGAGCACACCGTCTACTTTCATCCTGCGCCGCTCTATCATGCCGCGCCGTTGGTGTTCGGTATTCGCGCGCTGCGCTTTGGCGCCACCTGCGTGGTGGTGCGCCGGTTCGATGCCGCGCAGGCACTGCGCATCATCGAGCAGTACAAAGTCACGCACAGTCAATGGGTGCCCACGCATTTCGTGCGACTGCTGCGCCTGCCCCCCGATATCCGCGCAGCCCATGACCTGTCGAGTCTGCGTGTGGCGATCCATGCAGCCGCGCCCTGTCCGATCGAGGTCAAGCGTCAGATGATTCAATGGTGGGGGCCGGTGCTGCGCGAGTATTACGCCGGCTCCGAGGGTAACGGCAGCACTCACATCACTAGCGAAGAATGGCTGCGCAAACCCGGTTCCGTGGGCAGGCCGGTAACGGGCGCGCTGCATATCTGCGATGAAGCGGGCAACGAGCTGCCGGCCAACACCGAAGGCACGATTTTCTTCGAGGGCGGCGCCAGTTTCGAATATCACAACGAGCCGGCCAAGACCGCCGCCTCCCGCAGCCCCCAGGGTTGGACCACGCTGGGCGATGTGGGTTATCTCGACGACGATGGTTATCTCTTTCTCACCGATCGCAAGTCCTTCATGATCGTGTCGGGTGGTGTCAATATCTATCCGCAGGAATCTGAGAGTCTGTTGGCCACGCACCCGAAGGTTGCGGACGTGGCGGTTTTCGGTGTGCCGAATGCCGAGTTCGGCGAAGAGGTCAAGGCGGTGGTGCAGCTGATTGACCCGGCCATGGCCGATGCGTCGCTCGCCGAGGAGCTCATGATGTTTTGCCGCAGTCAACTGAGCGCCATCAAGTGCCCGCGCTCGATCGATTTCGCCACGAGTCTGCCGCGCGAGGACAATGGCAAGCTTTACAAGCGCAAGCTGCGCGACGCCTACTGGGTCGGGCATCAGAACAAGCTTATCTAGGAATCGGACACGATGACGACACCTTGGCAGGACCTGGGCCAGGATCAACTCGAGCCTATCTACAATCCGCGCGTGGCCGTCAGCGACGCACAGTTCCAGCTCGATGAAATGGCGCGCCAGTCAGTCCAGGCGCGCGCCGAACTGAGTCGGCAGGGGCTGGGCGAATCCGAGCTGCGCTACGGCCCCGGCCCGCTCGAAACGCTCGATCTGTACCGTGCGTCGGGGTCAGGGTCGGAGCGTGCGCGCCCACTCGTGTTGTTTATCCATGGCGGGTTCTGGCGCGCGCTCGACAAGCGCGACCATAGCTTCGTGGTGCCGCCCCTGCTGAGTACCGGCGCGGTCGTGGCCAATGTCAACTACGACCTGTGTCCGGCCATCAGTCTGACGGCCATGGTCGAGCAGATCGTTCGCGCGGTGCGATTCTGTCATGTTCATGCGCCTCAATGGGAAGCCGATCCAGGTCGGCTTGTTCTCATCGGCCATTCGGCGGGTGCGCATCTGGCCGCCCGGGTGCTGAATCAGGCGTCCGATCAACTGGGCCTGCCGGCTGATCTGGTGCATGGTTTTGCCGGCATCAGCGGCATCTACGAGCCAGAAATCGTCACCCGGCTGACGGTCAATCAACAGGCGCAGATTGATCTGGCCACTGCGCGCTTCAATGACTGCCTCGGGCGGCCACCCGGGGGCAGGGCCCGTGTGGCGCTCTGGGCCGGTGGTGACGAGCCGGCCGGTTGGATCGATCAGACCACCCGCTATGCCGAGGTGGTATCCAGAGCCGGTCTGCCGAGTCAGTCCTTCACCCTGGCCGCAACCAACCATTTCACCGTACTGCAACAGTCGATGCTGCCCGATGGCATGGCCTTCGACGTCATCCGCTCGCTGATCGCTAACTGACGGTGTCGCCCGTCACGCCATGGCGGGCGATTGCCATCATCGGCCTGGGCACCCTCGTTGCCCCGCTGGACTCGGCGGTCAACGTCGCCTTCCCCTCGATCACCGCCTCGTTTGATATTCCGGTTCGCGACATCCAGTGGGTGATCACCATGTTCGGCCTGGCCCAGACCAGTCTGACCCTGGTGTTTGGCAAGGTTGGCGATCGTCATGGTCATCAGCGGGTATTTGTCGCTGGTCTGATGGTCAGCGCGCTCGCCCTGATCCTGTGCGCCACCGCTGCCAGCTATCCGGCCCTGGTGTTCATGCGCGTGCTGCAAGGCGTCGGCGCCGGGTTGGTCATGGCCTGTGGTCCGGCGCTGATCAGTTTCGCCTTGCCACCCGATCAGCGACGCCGTGCCCTGGCCATCTACACGATTCTGATCGGGCTGGGCATGTGCCTCGGTCCGTTGATGGGCGGGCTGCTCGTGCAACTGGCCGGCTGGCCGGCCGTGTACTGGTTCCGGGTGCCGATTGCGCTGATCGCCTTGCTGCTGCTGCGGGATTTGCGCGGCCTCGAAGACAATCCCGATCTGCAGGCAGCGCGGGCGCAGGCCCTCACCCAGCCCTTCGATCGGTCGGGTGCGCTGATGCTGGTGCTCGCGTTGGCCTTATCGGTGTTCGTGATCGTGCAGATTCGGGATCCGGCGCTGGGTCATGGCAGCGTCGCGCTGGCCGTGGTGGTGGCGGTGTCGGCGTTTGCCTATCTGCACCGGCGCGGCGATCGCGTCGCCAATCCGGTCATCAGGCTGCGCTATTTCGGCGACCGGCGGTTCCGCGATCTGCAGATCGCCGCCATCGTGATTCAGGCACTGACCTTCAGTCTGCTGCTGCTGGTGCCTTATCGACTGGCGATCTGGCCGGACCTGTCCTTGGCCGGCAGCGGGGTGGTGCTGGCCTTGTTTCCGGCGGGCTCGGTGTTGGCCGGTGTGCTCAGCACCCGACTGACCCGCCGCATCTCTTCGATCCAGCTGGTCTGGTCAGGCATGTCGATCGCCGGATTCGGACTTCTCGCCTGTGCCGGGTTCAGCACCAGCGGTTGGCTGCTGCCCACGGCATTGGCGATGCTGCTGACCGGCATCGGTATGGGCCTGTTTCAGGTCGGTCACCTGGATGCCACTGTCTCGGCGATGCCGGTCGGCGAGCGCGGCGTGGCCGGCAGTCTGGTGTCCGTTGGTCGCGTGCTCGGGTTTTCCCTCTCGGCCAATCTCGTCATGTGGGCACATGACGCGATGCGCGGTGCCAGCGAGCTGCCGTCCGACTATGGTCGCAGCCTGCTGGTCGCCGGTGCACTGCTGCTGATCGCTGCGGCGGTGTTCGGCATTCGCCACCGCCAGCGCGGATGATTGCGCCGAAGCGGGTGCCACCACGGGCGCCGTCAGACCACTGTTCAGCGCAGACTGTCGTTGATCTGCGCCAGCCGGCTCGCGCCCGGCATCAGGTCGGCAACGTCCAGTGAGTTGAGCGGCCGGCTCACCGTATTCAGATGCTGATGCAGATCCTGCGCATCCTCATTCACATACAGCAACCCGGTGGCGATCTCGCCGCGTTCCTGATGTTCCGCGATACGCGCCAGCGCGGTCGCCCGGTTGGTCGGATCATACGCATCGTCAACCCGTGCAAGCCTGACCGACGTGCCGTCATGCAGCCGGATCGATTGAACCAGTCCGGGCTGCTGGATGGCCTCGATCGCTTCGCGCTTGGGCATGAAATCGAGCCGGTTCACCGCTTCATTGTGCTCGCGGATGTAGTCATAGCTCTTGGAACTGCCATCGTGATTATTGAAGGCCACGCAAGGGCTGATCACGTCGATCAGGGCTGCCCCACGGTGCTTCATGGCGGCCCGGATCAAGGGCACCAGTTGGGTCTTGTCACCCGAGAAGCTGCGCGCCACGAAGGTGGCACCCAGCGAAATCGCGATGCTGACCAGATCGATCGGGGCATCCTGGTTGACCGCACCCTTCTTGGACCGTGAACCCTTGTCCGAAGTGGCCGAGAACTGCCCCTTGGTCAGACCGTACACGCCGTTGTTCTCGACGATGTAGACGAGGTTCACGCCGCGGCGCATCAGATGGGCGAACTGGCCCATGCCGATCGAGGCGGTATCGCCGTCACCCGAAACGCCCAGGTAGAGCAGATCACGATTGGCCAGGTTCGCCCCGGTCAGCACCGAGGGCATCCGGCCATGAACCGAGTTGAAACCATGCGAGCTGCCCAGAAAATAATCGGGTGTCTTGCTCGAGCAGCCGATGCCCGACAGCTTGGCCACCCGGTGCGGTTCGATGTCCGAAGCCCAGGCCGCCTGGATGATGGCCGCCGAGATCGAGTCATGGCCGCAACCCGCACACAGGGTCGAGATCTTGCCTTCGTAGTCGCGACGCGTATGCCCGACTGCGTTGACGGCCAGCGAGGGATGATGAAGCCTGGGTTTCGGTAAGTAGGTCATGTGAATCCTTGATCACGCGTCGATGCTGGCGCCAGTCGCCTCGAGCGCCTGGCTGATGGTGCTGACGATAAAGCCGGCGGTGATCGGCGTGCCATCAAAATGCAGAATCGGCACGAGTCGCCCGGGTGCGACCTCGAGTTCATTGACCAGCAAGGCCCGCATCTGGGCATCGCGATTCTGTTCGACCACGAACAACTGGTCGTGCGATTCGATGAATGCCAGCACTTCCGGTCCGAACGGGAAGGCACGAAGCCGCAACGAATCCACGTGGATACCGGCCTGGGCGAACAGGTCCAGTGCCTCGTCCATCGCCGGCGATGTCGACCCATAGGAAATCACGCCGACCCGGGTCGGGCAGGCCGCATCGGTTCGCACGGCCGCAGGCACCAGCGCACTCGCGGTGGCGAACTTGCGCAGCAGGCGCTGCACATTGTCCACATACACCGGGCCCTCCTCGCTGTAGCGCGCATAGGGATCGCGTGTGGTGCCGCGGGTGAAGAAGGCGCCCTTGTCGGGATGGGTGCCCGGATAGGTCCGGAAGGGAATACCGTCGCCGTCCACATCCAGATAGCGCCCGAAATCGCGTTGCTCGAGCATCTGCGCCGTCATGACCTTGCCGCGATCGTAAGTGCGCGTGTCATCCCAGCTAAAGGGTTGGGTCAGGCGCTGGTTCATGCCGATATCCAGATCGGTCATTACGAAGATCGGTGTCTGCAAGCGGTCGGCCAGATCGAGCGCGAGTGCGCTCATCTCGAAACATTCGTGCGGATCCTTGGGCAGCAGCAGTGGATGTTTGGTGTCGCCATGCGAGGCGTAGGCGCAGGCCAGGATGTCGGCCTGCTGGGTTCGGGTGGGCATGCCGGTCGAGGGACCGCCACGCTGCACATTGATGATGGTGGCAGGCACTTCGGCGAAGTAGGCCAGGCCAATGAATTCGGTCATCAGGGAGATGCCCGGTCCGGAGGTTGCCGTGAAGGCGCGCGCGCCATTCCAGCCCGCACCGATCACCATGCCGATCGAGGCCAGTTCATCCTCGGCCTGAACGATCGCGTAGCGATGTTGGCCGGTTGCCGGATCGATGCGCATTTTCTGGCAGTAGGACTGGAATGCCTCGGCCACCGACGAGGACGGGGTGATCGGATACCAGGCGCAGACGCTGGCCCCGCCATAGACACAGCCCAGGGCAGCGGCGCTGTTACCGTCCACGAAGATCCGGTCACCCACGGCGTCAGCGCGCCGGATCTTCAGGCCGATGGTCGGCAGCGAGTCGCGGGCATAGTCGCGACCCAGGTGCAGCGCTCGTACATTACCCGCGAGCAGCTTCTCCTTGCCTTTGTATTGTTCCGAGAACAATTGTTCGATGACCTGGGCCTCGATGTCGAGCAACCAGGACAAGGCGCCCACATAGATGATGTTCTTGAACAGCTGGCGCTGACGCGGTTCCGAGTAGGTGCTGTTGGCGATCGCGGTGAGCGGCATGCCGATGATGTGCAGGTCGTCACGAAACTGGGCCGGATCGATCGACCGGGTCGAGTCATAGAACACATAGCCGCCTTGCGCCACCTCGGCAATGTCCTTGGCCCAGGTCTGCGGATTCATCGGCACCAGCAGATCGACGCCGCCGCGCCGGCCCAGATAACCTCGCTCGCTGACCCTGACCTCATACCAGGTGGGCAGGCCCTGGATGTTGCTGGGGAAGATATTGCGCGGGCTGACCGGCACGCCCATGCGCAGGATGGCGCGGGCGAACAATTCATTGGCCGATGCCGAGCCCGAACCGTTGACATTGGCGAACTTGACGACGAAATCGTTGATCGCCTGCAGCCCTTTGGGCTGCTCTGGCGAACTCAGCGCCTGGTGGTCGATGGAGAAGTCATTCATTGATGTGAGCGATTCCGCGGTTTGCATGGGCAGAGGAAACAGACGGCTGTATCAGACGCATGACTCATGCGGCGACGAGCTGCTGACGGGTTTCGCCTGCATGAGACATTTCGATCAGGGTCTTGCGCATGTCCCAGGCCCCGGTGGGGCAGCGCTCGGCGCACAGTCCGCAGTGCAGACAGACGTCCTCGTCCTTGACCATGATGACGCCGGTCTTGAGACGATCGGATACGTACAGATCCTGGGCGAGGTTGACGGCCGGCGCACGCAGGCGGGTGCGCAGATCGGATTCTTCGCCATCGGGCACGAAACTGATGCTGTCCATCGGGCAGATGTCGGCACAGGCATCACATTCGATGCACAGCTTCTGATCGAATACAGTCTGGACATCACAATTCAGGCAGCGGTGGGCTTCACGAATGGCGGTGGCCGTACTGAAACCCAGCTCCACTTCGACCCGGATGCTGGCCAGTGCCTTGTTCGCATCGGCCCAGGGCACCTTTTGCCGGATATCCAGCGAGATATCGTTGTCGTAACTCCACTCGTGGATGCCCATCTTCTGGCTGACCGTGGTCACGCCCGGGGCAGGTCGATCGGCCAGATCGCGCCCGCTCAGGAAGCGCTCGATCGACAAGGCCGCCTCATGTCCGTGGGCCACCGCCCAGATGATGTTCTTGGGGCCCAGCGCGGCATCGCCGCCAAAAAACACCTGGGGCAGGGAAGATTGCAGTGTCTGCCGATTCAGGCGTGGCATGTTCCATTCATCGAACTCGATGCCCAGGTCGCGCTCGATCCAGGGAAATGCGTTTTCCTGGCCGACGGCCATCAGCACATCGTCGCAGGGCACGACCTCGTCGGGCTCGCCGGTGGGCGTCAGGCGGCGCCGACCCTGCTCGTCATATTGCGCCTGTACACGCTCGAACACCACGCCGGTGAGCCGGCCCTGCTCATGCATGAAGGCCTTGGGGACCCGGAAGTTCAGGATCGGAATGCCTTCGTGAACCGCATCCTCCTTCTCCCAGGGACTGGCCTTCATGTCGTCGAAGCCCGAGCGAACGATCACCTTGACGTCTTCGCCGCCCAGGCGGCGCGCGGTGCGGCAGCAGTCCATCGCGGTGTTACCCCCGCCCAGCACGACCACCCGCTTGCCGATGCTCGTGACGTGACCGAACGCCACCGAGGCCAACCAGTCGATGCCCACGTGGATATTGGCAGCGGCCTCCAGTCGACCCGGCACGTCCAGGTCACGGCCCCTGGGGGCGCCGGTGCCCACGAACACCGCATCGAAACCTTCGGCCAGCACCGCCCGCATCGACTCGATCCGCTCGTTGCTGCGGATGCGCAGACCCATGTCGACGATGTAGCCGACCTCCTCGTCGATGACCGACTCGGGCAGTCGGAAATGCGGGATCTGGGTGCGGATGAAACCACCCAGCGCAGGGTCTTTCTCGATCACGGTCACCGAATAACCCAGTGGCATGAGATCACGAGCAACGGTCAGCGAGGCCGGGCCGCCCCCCAGACAGACCACCCGGCGGCCATTGGGCGGTGCGATCTTGGGCAGGCGCGAGCGGATGTCCGACTTAAAATCGGCGGCAACGCGCTTGAGCCGGCAGATCGCCACCGGCTCTTTGCGCGAACCGGAGAGCGTGTCGTCTTCGACCCGGCCGCGTCGGCAGGCAGGCTCGCAGGGCCGGTCGCAGGTACGCCCCAGCACGCCGGGAAACACATTGGATTTCCAGTTGACGAGGTAGGCCTCGTCATAACGACCGCGGGCGATCAGGCGGATGTATTCGGGGACCGGGGTGTGGGCCGGACAGGCCCACTGACAATCTACGACTTTGTGAAAGTAGTTCGGGTTGCCAATATCCGTGGGCTTCATTCTGTCTCTCGGGCTAGTGCATTGAGTGTAGCCGCAGGGTCGGTCATTTCCAACGCGTCACCGCGCCCAACGTGGCGAATCTGGAACTGCAATTCCGCCAACGGTCGGCCAGGATGACAGGCCGACCTTGCCGCGCCGGCGCGGGCGAAATTCGTCCGCCTACAATCAGCGCATGAATCAACCATTTTTGACCTTTGAGCCCGCCAGCGTTGCCCTGCTGGGCTTTGGCGAAGCCGGCAGTGTTCTGGCTGGCGGCCTGTGCGCAGCCGATGGGTGGCTGGCCGCAGCGCCGGGCACTCGCGAATTGCAGGTGATCGACACGGCGCTGGGTCAGGGCGAGCGGGGGCGGGCGATGCTGGCCAGGCTCGCATCGCTTGGCCTCACCGGTCAGGCGACCTACACCGAGGCGCTGGCACGGGCCGACCTCGTCATCAGCGTGGTCACCGGCGAGGACGCCCTGCCGGCCGCCCGGATGGCCAGGCCCTGGCTGCGTCCGGGCTGCCTCTATGCCGATTTCAATTCGATTACCGGTGACCACACTCGGGCCGTGGCGGCCGAGCTGGCACCAGCCGGCATCGATTTTGTCGACGTGGCTGTGATGGGATCCTTTCTGGCCAATGGCGCGCGCGTGCCACTACTGCTGTCGGGCCCGCGTGCGCCCGATCTGCTCAACTTTGCCACTGCGATCGGCACGCCGGCACGCGTGCTTGGCGAGCAGATCGGCGCGGCCAGTTCGGTGAAGATTCTGCGCACGATCATGATGAAGGGTATCGAGGCGTTGGCGGTCGAGTGCCTGGTCGCCGCGCGTCGCCAGGGCCTGGTCGACGAGGTGCTCGACAATGTGAGCGATGTTGATCAGGTGGGCTTTGCCAACTGGTTGCGGGTGCTGACCGTGTCCCACCTGACCCATGCGCGGCGCCGGATGGAGGAAGTCGACAAGGCGATCGACAATCTCGAACAGACCGGGATAACGCCGATCATGAGCCCGGCCACCCGGCGCTCGCACCTGCGCACGGTCCAGGCCGGGCTCGCGTCGGGCGAAACCAGCGGCATCGATCTGGACACGGCACTGCGACTGCTGGACGAGCGGGTAATCGGCCGGGGACGACCATGAGCGCAAAGCCACCCTTGAGCGGCATTCGGGTAATTGATCTGACCTCGGTGTTGCTCGGCCCTTATGCCACCCAGACCCTGGGCGACTACGGTGCCGACGTGATCAAGGTCGAGCCGCCCGAGGGCGATGTCGTGCGTCGGCTCGGGCCGACCCGCCATGTCGGCATGGGTGCCGTCTACCTGAATGCCAATCGCAACAAGCGCAGTGTCGTGCTCGATCTCAAGCGGGCACCCGACCTCGATGCGATGAAGCGCCTGTTGGCTGGCGCCGATGTGTTCATCACGAATGTTCGCCCTAGGGCCATGCAGCGGCTGGGCCTGGATGCGAACAGCGTGGCGTCGCTCAATCCGCGACTGGTCTATGCCGCGGTCGTGGGCTATGCCCAGCATGGCCCCTATGCCGAGCGCCCGGCCTACGATGACCTGATCCAGGGTGGCGCCGCCATCCCGCATCTGTATGCGAGGGCAGGCGATGGCACACCGCGATATGCGCCCAATGCGCTGGCTGACCGCTTCGTGGGCATCTCGGCGGTTGGCGCGATTCTCGCGGCGCTCATGGCGCGCCAGACAAGCGGCCTGGGTCAGCAGGTGGAGATTCCGATGTTCGAGATCATGGTCAGCATGATCATGGGCGATCATCTGGGCGGCCTGACCTTCGAGCCGCCCCTGGACAAGGGCGGTTATGCGCGACATCTGTCGCCCGACCGACGCCCCTATCGCACGCTGGACGGCCATGTGTGCGCCCTGGTCTACAACGACCGTCAGTGGGACGGATTTCTCGCGGCGATCGGTCAGAGCGATCTGCCCGATCGCGATCCGCGGTTTGCGAGTTTCGAGAATCGAGCCGCCAACATCGACTTCGTGTATGCCGAACTCGCCCGAATCTTCGCCACGCGCAGCACGGCCGACTGGCTGACCTTGCTCGAAGCGGCCGATGTACCCTGCATGCCCATGCATGACCTGGAAAGTTTGCTCGACGATCCGCATCTGCGGGCCACGGGTTTTTTCTCGATGCATGAACATCCCACCGAGGGCCTGATGCGCCAGAGCGCCGTGCCGGTGCGCTTCAGTGCCACACCGACCGGCCAGCCCACGCCCGCGCCGGGACTGGGCGAACATACCGCCTCGGTGCTGCGCGAACTGGGCCTGAGCGAAGCGCAGATCGATGCCGTGACCGGCACTGGCAAGACGGGAGAGGTCCGATGAATTTTGCGCTTACCGATGAACAGGAATCCATTCGCAACGCCATCGAGCGATTGTGCAGTCGCTTCGACGATCAGTACTGGCTGGCGCGTGATCGTGATGGTCGGTTTCCCGACGAGTTCCAACAGGCCATGGCTGGCGACGGCTGGCTGGGCGTCTGTATTCCCCAGGCCTGGGGTGGCGCCGGGCTCGGGATCACCGAGGCCGCGGTGATGATGCAGGCGATTGCGCAGTCGGGCGGCGGCATGTCGGCGGCCTCGTCCGTGCATATCAATATCTTCGGTCTGAATCCGGTGGTCGTGTTCGGCAATGATGAACAGCGTGCGCGCATGTTGCCGCCGATGGCGCGCGGTGACGTGCGCGCCTGCTTCGCGGTCACCGAGCCCGATACCGGTCTGAACACCACCCAGCTCAAGACGCGCGCCGTGCGCCGTGGCGAGTCGTATTTCGTGAGTGGCCAGAAAGTCTGGATCTCCACCGCCCAGGTGGCCGATCGCATGTTGTTGCTGGCCAGAACCACGCCGCTCGATGAGGTGCGGCGTCCCACCGAGGGCCTGAGCCTGTTCTATACCGAATTTGATCGGGACCGGGTGCGCGTGCGCGAAATCGACAAGATGGGTCGCCGATGCATCGATTCCAATGAATTGTTCTTCACCGACTACGAGGTGCCGGTGGCCGATCGCATCGGCGAAGAAGGTCGCGGTTTCGAGTACATCCTGCACGGGCTCAATCCGGAGCGCATCCTGATTGCGGCCGAGGCGGTGGGCCTGGGGCATTGCGCCCTGGCTCGGGCGGCACACTACGCCCGCGAGCGTGAGGTGTTCAATCGCCCGATCGGCCAGAATCAGGGCATCGCCCATCCGCTGGCCCGAAACTGGATGGAACTGGAAGGTGCCCGGCTGATGATGATGAAGGCGGCCTGGGAATACGACAATGACCTGCCCTGTGGCGCGTCGGCCAATGCGGCCAAATACATGGCGGGCGAGGCCGGATTCAATGCCTGCCAGCAGGCCGTCATGACCCATGGTGGCTTCGGCTATGCGAAGGAATATCACGTCGAGCGCTATCTGCGCGAAGTCATGATTCCGCGCATCGCGCCGGTGAGCCCCGAGCTCGTGCTCAATTACATTGCCGAGCGTGTGCTGGGTTTGAAGAAAAGTTATTGAGGCTGCCATGGCCTTGCACTTTGCGTCGGCTGATCGCCGGGAGGCTGTGTGATAGCGCCAGGGTCAGTGGATTCCGACTCGTTGCCCAATCCGTCATCGCCGAATGGATCGGCAGGGCCGGTTCAGCCCGATGCCGATCTCGTGGCGTCACTGCGTGCGGCCGGCCTGGTCCCGGCCGGTGAACCGGTCCATTTCGACGCGCTCACCGGCGGCGTTTCGTCGGACATCTGGAAGGTGCAGACCCGTGAACGCACGTTCTGCGTGAAGCGAGCCCTGAGTCGCCTGAAGGTTGCCGCGCACTGGGAAGCACCCCTGGAGCGAAATCGCTTCGAAGTGGCCTGGTACCGGATCGTTCATCGGATCGCCCCCGGTTCCGTGCCCGACATCATTCATCAGGATCCGGAGGCGATGTGGTTTGCCATGGCCTTTCTCGATCCGGCCCGCTTCCGGCTCTGGAAATCCGTGCTCCGCGACGGCGAGGTGAATCCCGACGATGCGGCGCAGGTCGGGCACCGTCTTGCGCTGATCCATGATCTGACCGCCAGTGATGAATCGGTTCGGGCGCAGTTTCCCGAGAACGGCATCTTTCACGCGATCCGGCTGGCTCCCTATCTCGAAGCGACCGCCCAGCGACATCCCGATCTGCAGGATGTCTTGTTCGCGCTGAGTCGGCGCACCGGCGCACAGCGGCTGGCCATGATTCATGGCGACGTCAGCCCCAAGAACATCCTGCTGGGCCCCCAGGGGCCGGTTTTTCTGGATGCCGAATGTGCCTGCCTGGGCGACCCCGCTTTCGATCTGGCCTTCTGCCTGAATCATCTGCTGCTCAAATGCCTGTGGCGGCCCTCGGCACGCGAAGCCTTTCTGGCCGGCTTTGATGGGCTGGTTCAGGCCTACCTGGCCGGCGTTCACTGGGAGGCGGTCGACGATCTGGAGCAGCGCGCTGCCACACTCCTGCCGGGTTTGTTGCTGGCCCGGGTCGATGGCAAGTCGCCGGTCGAATACATCGAACACGACTGGCAGCGGGCGCATGTGCGCAACTGTGCGCGACACTTGCTCAGCCAGCCACCGGCGACGCTGGCCGCCGTACGCGGGGCATGGCATGACGAACTGAGGACAGGATCATGACGGAAGATCACATCGATTCGGTGGGCGCGCGCCGGGTCTGGGATTCGCGGGGCCGCCCCACGGTCGAGGTCGAGGTGTATCTGAACGGCGGCGCCTTCGGCCGCGCCATTGCGCCGGCCGGTGCATCCACCGGCCAGGCCGAGGTGGTGGACAGGCGTGACGGCGGCCCGGACTTCGGTGGCTATGACGTGCGTCAGGCCGTGGCCAGTGTCAACGGCGAAATTGCCGATCTGCTGCGCGGCCGCCCGGCCACCGATCAACAGGCCCTCGATCTGGCGATGATCGAACTCGACGGCACCCCGAACCGGGCCCGGCTCGGCGGCAATGCCCTGGTGGCCACATCAATGGCGCTCGCCCATGCCGCTGCGGCTGCTCATGGTCTGCCACTGTGGCGTTACCTGGCGCAGGACGGACAGGCCGATGCGGCATTGGCAGGCGGGCGGGACTTTCTCCTGCCGCTGCCCGAAGTGCAGATCTTTGGCGGCGGGGCCCATGCGGGTCGACGGGTCGATGTACAGGACTTCATGGTCATCGCCGTGGGCGCAAGCGACTACACGCAATCGCTCGACTGGGTTGCCGAAGTCTATCGGGCTGCCGGTGATCTCATGCGGGAGGCCGGTTTGCTCCAGGGCGTGGCCGATGAGGGTGGTTATTGGCCTGCCTTCGAGTCCAATGAATCGGCCCTCGATCATCTGCTGCGGGCCATTGAACGGGCAGGCTTCACACCCGGACAGGACGTGGCGATCTCGCTGGATATTGCCGCCTCGGATTTCGCCGACGCGGGTCGCTACCGGCTGGCCCGTGATGGGCGGACCATCGATTCGGACGGGCTGGCGGAGATGCTCCTGGGTTGGCTAGAGCGTTATCCCATCGTCGCGATCGAAGATCCGCTGGGCGAGAATGATGCGCTCGGCATGGCCCGCTTCACCCAGGCTGCAGGGCAAGGCGTGCAGATCGTTGCCGACGATTTCATCTGCACCAGCGCCGCGCGGATCGAGGCGGCGGTGGCAGCAGGTGCCTGTAATACCGCGCTGATCAAACCCAATCAGGCCGGCACGCTGACCGAAGCCAGACGCGCGCTCGAGGCGGCGCGATCGGCCAACTGGGCCAGCATCGTGTCGGCGCGCTCGGGCGAGACCGAAGACGTGACCATCGTGCATCTGGCGGTGGGTTGGGGTGTGCACCAGCTGAAGGTCGGTTCGTTCGCGCGCTCCGAGCGCATGGCCAAATGGAACGAAGGCTTGCGGATCGCCGATGCCTTGCAGCAGGCGGGCGGCCGGCTGGCCCCGCGTTATGCGTTTGCATGGGGGCGGGGTTGACATGGGGGCGAGGCTGAGTGAGGTCAGGCCTGCACCAGCCGCCTGGCCTGCGGCAGCTTGAAACCCTGATCCCCGCGCGCCTCGAACACGATACGGATCGGATCACCGATCGCGACGCCCAGGCGGTCTTCGCCGATCAGGTTGAGCATCAGCCGTGACCCCTCGACCAGATCGATCAGGGCAAGCGTATAAGGCGTTTTGAACGCCGGCGTGGGGCCGCGTTCGACATGGGTAAAACTGGCCACGCGCCCATGACCCAACGCGCGAAACCAGATCAGTTCAGCAGCGCGGCAGTGCTGACACACGCTGCGTGGCAGTGATTGCACGGCGCCGCAGCGGGCGCAGCGCTGCAATTGCAGTTCATCGTGTGCCGCGGCTTGCCAGTAGGCGATGCTCTCGGCGCTCGGTTGTGGAATCGGTCTGGCCGGCTGGTCCTCGCGTCCCGATGCATCGTTGTCCATCAATTCAGTGTCCACCGAGCACCAGACTGCAATGCGCCGACAGAATGCCGCCATCGCCATGTACGAAGGCCAGTCGCGCATCGGCCACCTGGCGACGATCGGCTTCGCCACGCAACTGATGCACCGCCTCGACGATATGAAACGCGCCGCCCGCCGCGCCCGAGTGACCATAACTCATGAGCCCGCCATGCGTATTGCAGGGCAGGCGGCCCCCGATCGACAGTTCGCCGGCCAGCGCCGCGCGACCCGACTCCCCGCGTCCGAAAAAGCCGATCGACTCGAGTTCGATCATCAGCGTGATCGTGAAGCTGTCATAGATCTGCGCCACATCGATATCCGCGATGCTCACGCCGGCAGCCTCGAATGCCAATTGCGAAGATCGCGCGCAACCGAATTCGACCAGCGATGGCGCCGCCGTGATGTGCTCATGGGTGTGTCCCTGGCCCGTGCCCAGAATCGGCACGGGGTGACGGGTGTCGGCCGCGGCATCGGCCGCGCTGACGATCACCGCGGCGCCACCGTCCGAGATCAGGCAGCAATCGAGCAGACGCAGTGGCGATGCAATCACGCGGCTGGCGCCGACATCGGCAAGGGTGATCGGTGCCCGCTTGTGCGCCTTGGGGTGACGTCCCGCATGCTCGCGAGCGCTCACCGCGAAGGCCGACAGTTCGTCCCGACCGATGCCATACTCGTGCAGATAGGCCTGCGCGACCAGTCCATAGGCGGCAGGGACCGACATGCCGTAGGGCTGCTCGAATTCGGGATGGCCAAAGCCGGCCAGCGCGGCAACTGCACCGTCGCGGCTCATGCCGGTCAGCCGATTGTCGCCGGTCACGCACAACACATGCCGGCACAATCGCGCGTTCACGAGCGCCATCGCGTTGGCCACCATGATGCAGGCCGTTGCGCCGCCGGCCTGAAGCGCGGTACAGAAGGATGGCCGCAGGTTCAGCGCCTCACAGAACACCGAACCGAGCATCGGATAAGGCCGGGTCATCACATAGGCGCACAAGACGCCGTCGATCTCGTCAACGGCAAGACCGGCGTCGGCGATGGCGGCCAATGCCGCCTCGGTATGCAGACCCAGTGCCGACGAGCCCGGCAGTTCACCGACCCCGGTGTCGGCCACGCCGGTAATGCAGGCTTGCCTCATGACGTCATCATCCGATCTGTCGGGCCTGGACGGGTGCCAGGCCCGTTTGCCGCCCTACTGGGTCGCGCGAGGCGTCCGAATATACTAGCTGACTGCGGCCTGACGGCAGGTCCGCCGGGCCGACAGGCCTCATACAACACGGCGCCTCCCGCGCCGGCGATACGCCTGAACGATCGAGGAGCCAGTCATGCCCTATGTGACCACCGATGATGATGTGCGCCTCTGGTATGAGGAAACCGGGCGCGGCGCGCCCGTGGTATTCGTGCATGAATTTGCCGGCGATGCACGCTCCTGGGAGGGTCAGCTGCGGCATTTCGGCCGGCGCTACCGCTGCATCGCCTTCAATGCTCGCGGCTATCCGCCCTCGGATGTCCCCGAGTCGCTCGACAGCTACTCGCAGGCGCGGGCCTGCGCCGATATTCGCGCGGTGCTCGATGGCCTGAATATCGACAAGGCCCATGTGGTGGGCTTGTCCATGGGCGGTTTTGCGACCCTGCACTTCGGCTTCACCTATGCCGAACGGGCGCGCTCGCTGGTTGTCGCCGGCTGTGGCTATGGTGCCGAGCCTGGCCGCCATGCCGGGTTCGCCCAGGAAGCGCTGGCTGCAGCCGCTGGTTTCGAGGCCAGGGGCATGTCGGTCGCCGCGCTGGCCTACGGCCTGGGGCCAACGCGGGTGCAGTTGCAGAACATCGATCCACGCGGCTGGCAGGAATTCGTCGACCAGTTGGGCCAACACTCGACCGATGGTGCGGTGCGCACGATGCGCGGTGTGCAGGCGCGCCGTCCCTCGCTCTACGACCTGACCGATTCGATGCGGGCGCTGGTCGTGCCGACCCTGGTGATCACGGGCGATGAAGACTGGCCCTGTCTGGCCCCCGGTCTGCTCATGAAGCAGATGATTCCATCGGCCGGACTGGTTGTCATGCCCAACGCCGGCCATGCGATCAATCTGGAAGATCCTGGCGAATTCAATCGTCAGCTCGATGCATTTTTCCATTCGGTTGAATGCGGGACCTGGCCGATGCGTGATCCGCGCGCTGCCCAGGGTTCGATTCTCGGCGCCGAAGCCACCGACCACTGACCCTTCCCACTCGACGAGACCGACCATGTTCGATCCCAGCCTGCTTGCCCAGATCCGCAGTCGCTTTGCCCATGTTGATGAATGCCCGATTGCCGGCCCCCGCGTGTTTTTCGAGAACGCTGGTGGCGCGCTCACGCTTCATTCGGTGGTGCAGACCAGCGCACGAATGGCTGCGATTCCCGATAATCAGGGTCGCGACAATCCGGCCTCACACGAACTGGTTCGCCTGATCAACGAGGCCAAGGCGGATATGCGTGTCTTCTTCAATGCGAAGGAGGGCCAGGTATTCGTGGGCGAGAGCGGTACCGAATTGCTGTTCCGGCTGATCCGCACCGCCATTGTCGGATGCGATACCGGCGGCGAAATCCTGGGCTCGACCCTGGAACATCCGGCCAGCCGCAGTGCCTGCGAGTATTGGGCGAAGGTCACCGGTCGGCCCTACCGCCTGGTGGCTCATGACAACACGACCGGCAGCGTATCGGTCGACGACTATCGCCCGCTGATCACCCCCGCGACCCGTGTGGCGACCATCCTGCATACCAGCCCGGTCACCGGCATGGCCGTTGATGTGGGCGCGATCGCCGCTGCCATCCGTCAAGTATCGCCGCAGTGCTACATCATCGTCGATGGTATCCAGCATGCCGCTCATGGTGGACTGGATATCGACAGCTATGGGATCGACGGGTATGCGATCTCGCCCTACAAGGTGTTTTCGCGCCATGGCTATGGGGTGGCGTGGGCGTCCCCGCGCCTGTGTGCGCTACCCCATGAACGGCTCTCGGGGTCGCCGGATTCGCAGTGGGAGTTGGGCACGCGCGATACCGGTGCCTACGCCACCTTCTCTGATGTCGTGCGTTACTTCGACTGGCTCGGCGCCCACTTCACCGACTCGGGCGATCGGCGCGCGCGCATCGTCGCGGCGGGCCAGGCGATCAAGGCCCATGAAGCGGGCCTGGTCCGGGCGATGGTGCACGGCACGGGCGGCGAGCCCGGTCTGGTGAATCTTCCCGGCGTCGGCTTGATCGGTGGACCGGACAATCCGCTGCGTGAGGGTCTGGTCAGCCTGACTGTGCGGAACCGGTCCGCTGCCGACGTGGTGAGCGCACTGCGCGAGCAAGGTATTCGGACCCACGAGCGCAAGAGCGATCTGTATTCGGCCAATATCCTGGAGCCGCTGGGGCTGCCGGCCTGCGTACGCGTGTCGCTCTGTCATTACAACAGTGTCGACGAAGTCGGTCACTTCCTGCGGGCGATGCACTCGATCGTTGCCACGACCGGCGTCCCCGCCTGAGCAGGCCGCGATGACCACCACCCCTGCGGCCGTGGCACTCGATCGATACCTGGGCGATTCGGTGCCGGTGCTGGCCGATGACGCCGCGGTTGCCGCCATCGAGCGCATTCCCTTGACCGAGCGGCTCACGGCGCTCAATACCCTGGATGCGCTCAAGGTCGGGGCCGCGCTGGACCCGACGGCCGCAGCGCTCAAGTTTCTGCCCAATGCCGATCCCGACGAAACGCCGCTGGTCATCACCCATGCGCAGTTCGTGAGCCGGGTGATCCAGGCGGCCAATCTGTTTCATTCGCTGGGCGTTCGGCCAGGGGACGCCGTCACCCTGTTGCTGCCCCTTGTACCGCAGCATTTTTTTGCGCTGTTCGGGGCTGAAGCAGCCGGTATCGCCAACCCGGTGAATCCGATGCTCGAACCGGCCCAACTCGCCGGCATTCTCAAGGCGGCCAATACCAAGGTGCTGGTGGCGCTCGGGCCCATGCCCGGGGTCGATATCTGGTCCAAGGTCATGGCGATTCGTGGGCAATTGCCTGCGCTCCAGACCATTCTGACGGTCGGTGCGCCGGTCACGGACGATGCATCGGTGCGCAACTTTGATTCGGCGTTGGCGGCCCAGCCCGACGACCGCCTGATCAGCGACCGGCAGATCGGGCCCGATGACATTGCCGCCTACTTTCACACGGGCGGTACCACCGGTACGCCCAAGCTCGTGCCCCATACGCATCTGAATCAGGTCTATCAGGCCTGGGCGATGAATCTGATGCTGCCCCTGCCGCCGGGCGATAATCTTTTATTCGGTCTGCCCTTGTTTCATGTCGGCGGTGCGCTGACCCAGGGCCTGTCCACGCTCACCAAGGGCGGTACGCTGGTGATACTGTCCGCGGCGGGCTGGCGCAATCCGTCCGCCATCGCCAATGTGTGGCGGCTGGTCGCGCGCTATCGGCCAGCGGTGTTCGGCGGCGTGCCCACGGTATTGACCGCGGCCATCGGTGTGCCCTTCGATCCGGCCGGATTGGACTTCCTGCGCGCCACCTCGGGTGGTGGGTCAGCGATTCCGGTGGCGATCGGCCGTCAGTTGCAGGACAAACTCCGGCGGCCCGTCATCGAGGTCTATGGCATGACCGAGACGGCCAGTGTCCATACGCTCGCCTACCTCGACAGGCCGATCCGGCTGGGCTCGGTCGGCCATCCGGTGCCATTTAGCCGGGTGCGCGTGATCCGGCAGGACAGCGACGGGCGGCCAGGCAACGATTGCGCAGTGGATGAAATCGGCGTGATCGCGATGAGCGGGCCTGGCGTCTTCAAGGGGTATCTGGACGAGGCCCATAATCGCGACGCGTTCATCGAACCCGGTTGGGTGAATTCGGGCGATCTGGGCCGGCGCGATGCGCAGGGCTACATCTGGATCACCGGACGCGCCAAGGATCTGATCATCCGCGGTGGTCACAATATCGATCCGGCCGTGGTCGAAGAGGCCTTTTATCAACACCCGGCCGTCGCGCTCGTGGCCGTGGTCGGCCAGCCTGACCCCCAGCTGGGCGAAAAGCCGCTCGCCTATGTGCAGCTCAAGGCGGGCATGCAGGCCGAGCCCGCCACCTTGCTCGACCATGTGCGCGAGCGCACCAACGAGCGTGCAGCCGTGCCGGTCGATGTGATCTTCATCGACGCGATTCCGCTCACCGGTGTGGGCAAGGTGTTCAAGCCCGACCTGAGACGGGATGCGGCGCGCCGGGTGTTCGCGCAACGGCTGGCGGCCATTGCCCAACCGGAACTGGCCTTTCAGGTGGAGGTGGTGCCCCATGGCACCCACGGCAGTATCGCCCGGGTGACCGTCGGTGCTGACATGACCCGCGATGCGGATCAACGCGCCCGGCTTACCCGGCAGATCGACGAGGCACTCGACCCGTTCGCGTTCGCCCATACGATCATCTGGTCATGACCGCCGTGGGGACCCGTCGCATCGAGTCCATCCTGTTAGCGAACGGTGCCCGGATCGATGGATTCTGCGATCCGGCCTTCGAAGCAGTGGCCGACGTGTTCGCCGGGAATTTTCTGCATCAGAACGAACTGGGTGCGAGCGTCTGCGTGGTGGTCGATGGCCGGCCGGTGGTCGACCTCTGGGGCGGCGTGCGTTGTCGCCGCACGGGTGAGCCGTGGCGCAGCGATACCCTGGCCGTCGTGTTTTCCTGCACCAAAGCGGCCAGCGCCTTGTGCGCGCACATTCTCATTCACCGCGGACTGCTCGATCTGCACGCGCCGATCACGCGCTACTGGCCTGAATTTGCCAAGGGTGGCAAGGAACAGGCGAGCGTGCTGATGGCCTTGAATCATTCGCTGGGTCTGCCGGCGCTGCGCGATCCAGTCAAAAGAGGCGGCTTTTACAACTACGGTTATATGGTTTCGCGACTGCAGGACGAGGCGGTGTTCTGGGAGCCTGGCACCCGCCATGGCTATCACGCGCTCACCTATGGCTGGATCGTGGCGGAGATCATTCGCCGGGTATCGGGCAAGCCGCTTGGCCACTTTTTCCGGGACGAGATCGCCGCGCCGCTGGGCCTGGATTTCTGGCTTGGACTACCCGAGGAGCATGAAGCCCGGGTTGCGCCGATCGAAAGCGTCGTGCCCGGTCCGGACTGGACGCTCACCGATTTTGCCCTGGCGGTGGTCGACAACCCTGATTCGATTCAAAGCCTGGCCACGCTCAATCGCGGCGGTTACAACGCGAATACCCGCGAGGCCCATGTGGCCGGCCTTGGCGCGGCCGGTGGCATCACCAATGCACGATCGCTGGCCGGCCTGTTTGCCCCGCTCGCCGCGCCGCGCCCGAGCGCTGGTGTCTCGGCCCTGCATCGACTGTCGGCCGCCCGGATCGATGAGATGCGCCGCGATTCGGTGCCCCCCGGCCCCGATGCCACGCTGTTGATTCCGACCCGCTTCGGCCAGGGCTTCATGCTGTCGATGGACAATCGACCGATGCCCGAGGGTCATTCGATGGTCATTGGCGACACCGCCTTCGGTCACGTGGGCCAGGGCGGTAGTATCGGGTTTGCCGACCCGCAGGCTGGTCTGGCATTCGGCTATGTCATGAATCGACAGGGTAGCGGCATTCTGCTGAATCGCCGCGGCCAGTCGCTGATTGACATGGTCTATGAAATTTTGCGTTGAACAACACGACCCATCGGCATGAATCCTCCAGAGCAACCCATTCTTCGCGACATCATCCTGATCGGCGGCGGCCACAGCCATGTCGGTGTGATCAAGCGCTTTGGCATGAAACCGGTGCCCGGCGTGCGTCTCACCGTGATCTGTCGCGATACGCACACCCCTTACTCGGGCATGCTGCCTGGCTATGTCGCGGGGCACTATCACTACGATGATGTGCATATCGACCTGCGCAAGCTGGCCGAGTTTGCCGGCGCGCGTTACATCTTCGATGAAGTGATCGGCCTGGATCGCGCCAACCGGAAAGTCTTGTGCCGGGAGCGTCCGCCCATTGCCTATGACCTGGCGTCGATCAACATCGGCTCCACGCCGCAGATCGGTCTGGTCAGTGGCGCGGCCGCCCATGCGGTGCCGGTCAAACCGATCAACCAGTTCAATGAGCGCTGGCTGGCGCTGCTGCATCGGGCGCAACAGGGCAACGGCCCGCTGCGCATTGCGGTGGTCGGTGCCGGGGCAGGCGGGGTCGAACTCACGCTGGCCATGCAGTATCGGCTGCGTAATGAATGGCAACGCCTGGGTCGCCGTCTGGAGGATCTGAGCTTCGACCTGTATTCCGAATCGCCGCAGATCCTGCCCACTCACAATGCGCGGGTGCGCGCAAGCTACGAGGCGGTGCTGCGCGAGCGTGGCGTCAGACTGCATGTCGGCCGCGCCGTCACCCAGGTCGGGAGCGATGCGCTGACCACCGATGATGGCGCCCGGCACGACGCCGACGAAGTCGTCTGGGTCACCCAGGCGGGCGGGGCAGCCTGGCTGAAGGAAACCGGTCTGGCGCTCGATGACAAGGGATTCATTCGCGTACTCGACACCTTGCAGTCGGTGAGCGACCCGCTGGTTTTTGCGGCCGGCGACATCGCGTCAATGGACAACCACCGACTCGAGAAGGCCGGCGTGTTTGCGGTCCGCCAGGGGCCGCCGCTCACCGAGAATCTGCGTCGCTCGGCCACCGGCCGGCCGTTGCTCAACTATAAACCGCAGCGTTTCTGGCTGGCTCTGATCAGCACCGGCGATCGCCATGCAGTGGCGTCGCGAGGCGCATTTTCCGTGCAGGGCGACTGGGTCTGGCGCTGGAAGGACTGGATCGATCGTCGCTTCATGCAACGCTTCACTGACCTGAAGCCGATGGACCCGGCCAGTTCCGCTCGCACGGCCACACTCAGACCTGCTGACGGCGCGGTTCCGGTCGACGCCCAGGATGCCGCCCAGGCCTTGTCGGCGCTGGCCATGCGTTGCGGTGGCTGCGGTGCCAAGGTGGGTGCCAATGTCCTGTCGCGGGCGCTGGGCAGCCTGAATCCGGTGCCAAGGTCCGATGTGCTGGTCGGCCTGCAATCGCCCGATGATGCGGCCATCGTGCGGGTGCCCCCGGGCAAGGCCATGGTTCACACCGTCGACTTCTTTCGGGCATTCATCGACGATCCGTTCATCCTGGGCAAGGTTGCCGCCAACCATGCGCTGGGCGACATCTATGCCATGAACGGTGAACCGCAGTCGGCCACTGCGATCGTGACGATTCCGCCCGGTATCGATGCCAAGGTCGAAGAAACCTTGTTCCAGATGATGTCGGGTGCCGTCGATGTGCTCAACGAAGCCAACTGCGCGCTCGTTGGAGGCCACACAGGCGAGGGTCGCGAACTCGCGCTGGGCTTTGCGATCAACGGTCTGGTGGATGAACACCTGCGAGGCGTCACGCGCAAGGATGGCATGCAGATCGGCGATGCCCTGATCCTGACCAAGCCGGTGGGTACCGGCACCTTGTTCGCTGCCCATCCGCTGCTGGCCACTCGCGGCCGCTGGATCGATGCGGCCATTGCCTCGATGCTCGTGTCCAATCGAGACGGAGCCAGAATCCTCGGCGCTCACGGCGCCAGCGCCTGCACCGACCTGACCGGGTTCGGGCTGCTCGGCCATCTCGTCGAAATGACCCGCGCCTCGGCCGTGGGTGCCGAACTTGACCTGGCGCGGCTGCCGGTGCTCGATGGCGCGCAGGAAATGGCGGCCGCCGGCCTGCTCAGTTCGCTGGCGCCGGCCAATGTGCGCCTGCGTCGTGCGCTCATCGACCAGGAAAGCGCAATTGCGCACCCCCGTTATCGCTTGTTGTTCGACCCGCAGACCGCCGGTGGTCTATTGGCCAGTGTTCCGGCAGATCAGGCGGCGGACTGCCTGATGGCCCTGCATGGCGCGGGCTACCGATCGGCGTCGATCATCGGGCGGATCGTCGCGATGAGTGAGGAGGGCGGCACCATCGGTCTGCTGGCCGACGGGTCGCTCGACAGTCGGACGGTCGAGCGCGCCGACAGTCTTGCCTATTCGTGAATCCGGCGCACTCCGGCGTGAATCCGACCTATCCCGGATTCGCGGTCGCCCCGATGATGGACTGGACCGACCGGCACTGTCGATACTTTCATCGCCAGCTCAGCCAGTCGGCCCGCCTGTACACCGAAATGATCGTCGCCGCCGGCATCCGACGCGGCGATCCCGATCATCTGCTGGGTTTCGATGCCCTGGAGCATCCGGTTGCCCTGCAACTCGGTGGCAACGAGCCTGCGGAACTTGCCCATGCCGCCCGGATCGGTGAATCCTTCGGCTACGATGAAATCAATCTGAATTGCGGTTGTCCGAGTGACCGGGTGCGCGAGGGCGCATTCGGGGCCTGCCTGATGCGTGAACCGGGCAGGGTGGCGGATTGCGTGCGCGCGATGGTTGACACCGTCTCGGTCCCGGTCACGGTCAAGCATCGCATTGGTCTTGACCGCGACGAGTGTTACGGGTTTGTGCGTGACTTCGTCGGGGCGGTGGCCGATGCCGGTGCGGCGGCCGTTTTCGTGCATGCGCGCAATGCCTGGCTCGATGGCCTGAACCCCAAGCAGAATCGTACGGTCCCGCCATTGCGCTATGCGGTGGTGCATCGACTCAAGCAGGATTTTCCAGCCTTGCCGGTCTGGCTCAACGGTGGCCTCGTGTCCCATGAGCAGATCGGGCAGGAGATCGCGGCACTGGATGGTGCGATGGTGGGGCGCGCGGCGTATGAATCGCCGTGGTTATTGCACGAGGTCGACGGGCGATATTCGGCCGGCGGCCTGAGGCGCGAGGCACGGCCAGGCAATGGGCCGACGGCCATCAGCAGCCGACTCGGTGTCGCCGAGGCGATGACGGTTTATGCGCGCGCTCAGTTGCGCGCCGGGGTACCCCTGCACCGGATCACCCGGCATATGCTGGGTCTGTTCAACGGGCTGCGTGGCGCCCGGCGCTGGCGGCGGATGCTCAGCGATTCGACCCGCCTCGGAGAGAATGATGCGGACCTGATTCTTCGGTGTGCGCGGGAGGTGGAACAGACACTGCCGGTCGACGGACCGGCCCCGGTTCGGGATTGAAGAGCCTGGCCACCCGATCGGCCTGGCACGTCAGGCGGGGGCAATGATGCGTTTGATCTTGCCGCTGCGTCCCCGTTCGATCGAGTGTCCGGGCTCCCAGATCAACTCGATGGCCGCCAGGCCCTGGGCGAGGGCAAACCGGCCTAATGCCTCGCGACAACGCGCCATGACCGCGCCGCCGTGCGTGTCGTGATGCGCAAGCCGGATGCACAGCGATCGCCGGTCGCGCTGCTGTAGCTGGAAATCGAACACACCGGCATCTTCTTCGAGCGCAGTCATCAGGGCGAGCGGCAGTACGGTGACATCATCGCCGTGAATGCCGGCCATCACCAGGGCATCATCGCGACGACCCTGCACCTGGATGACCGGGAAGGGCGAGCCGCAGGCGCATGGGTCGGGCGATATCACGACCTGATCGCCGATGTCGTAGCGGATCAAGGGCTGGACATGGTTGGCCAGATTGGTCAGCAGGGTCGTGGCCGATTCGCTACCGGCGGGAACCGGTTGGCCCCGTTCATCCACCGGCTCCAGAATCGCCCAGTCGGCGTTCAGGTGCAGATGGCCCTGCGCGCAGTCCGATCCGAGTGTGAGGAATTCCGATGCCCCATAGTTATTGCGCAATGTGCACTCGAAACTGGATTCTATGTGCGTGCGCTCGGCATCGTTGATCGATTCGCCGCCGGTCCAGATTTCGCGCGGACGCACCTGCATCTTGCCGGCCCGGAAGGCCTGGGCCAACAGGGTTGCCGCCGTCGGGTAGGTGGCGATCACGGTTGGCTCGAATTCGTCGAGCGCGGCGATCAAGGCGTCCAGTGGCTGCATGATCGAGATGCTGCGAATGGCGCGGCCAAGCCAGGGGTTGAGCCGGCGCAGACGTTCGACGGACACGTAGCTGGCAAAGTGACCGTCGGTAGCGCCCACGAACGCGATCCGTTCACCCAGCATCAGCGGATCGAACCACTGGCTGCCACTGCGGCGCAGGGACTCGAGTGAGTCGTAGATGGCCATGGCTTGGGCATCCTGGATGAAGAAGCCCGGTTCTCCCTGGGTGCCGGAGCTCTCCCAGACCAGGTACTCGCCCAGCAGTGGTTCAGCGATGCGCAGGGGGTCGGCCAGATGTTGTTCGACGACGCTGCGTCGGATCCGCCGATCGCAGCACCAGCGATCAAAATCCTGCATCAGTTCATGGCGGGTCAGGGGAGCCATCGAACCCAGCAATTGCGCCGCGGATGTCGCGTGCCCGGGGGCGGGCGTCAAGCGGTCGTGATAGAGCGGCGAGTGAGCGACCGCGACGTCGAGCAGGCGCCGCAAGCGCCGGGCGCGCAGCACCGCGATCTGTTGCGCCGATGTGCCGCTGGCACCCAGCACATCCCAGGCCGAGGCCGCCTGACGCCAGGGATCGAATAGGGATGACCAAAAGTCTGTTGTACTCATGCCGCTTCTCGGTCCGGGTTGATGGCGGACAAACACTGACAGCATAGGCGAATGCGGCGTCTTCGTGGGGCTTCCCGGTGGATGAGCGCAACCCGGGGCAACCCGGTGCCGGCCAGCCCGGCTGGTCGGCGCCTGGCCGGTGGGCCATCCGGTGCAGACTTCGGTGATCGCTCTGCTAAAGGCGGCAGAAGCGCTCAATATTCAGCCGGTACAGCGCATAGGTGGCGTTCTGCACCGGCTCCTTGTACAGACGACTGGCCTGGACCGCCTCGCAACTGAATCGTTCGCCAATCAGTTCGGCCAGCGAAACCACCGCAAATGCGGCATCCAGGGAATCGGTTCGAGTCGCGAGCAGTTCATCGATGCTGCGCGTCAGCGAGACCTTTCGCGACTCGCCCGACGGGTCGGTGTAGTCGATCGACAGGGTCACCGGCTCGTTCCCGGCGACCGGCGTCGCATTGCTGAAGAGCTCAACAAAAAATTGCGCGCTGTCGTAGGAGAAGTTGACCGGCGTCACCGCTTCGGGATCGGTTGATTGCGCTTCACCGAACGAGCGTAGCTGGTCCAGCGATTGTGGATAGTCGAGGCGGAAGCGGACGCTGGTGGCGGCCGCATCGATGAAGCGCGAGAAGTCGGCGGTAAAGAGGCGCTCGGCATCATTGGGGGTGACCATCGCGCTGTAGCTGCCCTTGCCCGCATCGCTGATGGCATTGAGCACCGTGTCATTGAACCCGGCGCCGATGCCGATCGCCGAGAATCGGATTCCCTCCAGATCGCCGCGAACCGTGGCGCCGGCGATCACGGCCGGGTCGAGTTCACCCGTGTTCACGAAGGCATCGGTCAGCAGCAGTACCCGGTTCGCCTTGGTCGGATCGAAGTGGCGATCGGCCACCTGGTAGGCCAGGTTCACGCCTTTGCCGATGTCGGTCGTGCCGTCGCTGGACAATTCGTTGACGCGGGCCTGAAAAGCGCCGGTCGTGGCATCCAGGCCCTCGGCAATTACCTGCGCATCGGTGGCGAAGGTGACCAGATTGAGCACGTCGCCAGCCTTCAATGATGGACCGATCCGGCTCAGGCCATACTTGACCACATCGAGCAGCGAGCGGACATCGCTCCGGGTTTCGGATGCATAAGGCGATTGCATCGATCCGGAAATGTCGACCAGCACGGTCAGCACGAGGTTGCGTCGCTGGGCCAAGGGCAGCGATGGCCCGGCCAGGTTGACGCCCAGCACGTAGAGCTGGCCGTTGTCGGGGGCGCCGACTGGCAGGTCGCCCCGTTCAGGATGCCGCATCGTCATCGAGACCTTGAAGTCGCCGACCGTCTGCGCGTCGAATCCATCGAAGTTCTCGGCGTTCAGAAACTCATAGGGTCGGCCCAGCGCCTTGGCAGGCCGTCGACCGGCATCCAGCGCAACTAGCGACAGGTCGCGGCTGGCCGTACTGGCTGATTCATCATAGGAGAAGTAAAAGAAAGTGGCTTCCGGATCGATGACCGGATTCTGGCTCTCGCTGCTTTCACCCCCGGGGCTCGTGCCGGGGGTCGGGGCGCCTGACGGTCCGCCGGCGCCGCCGCTGCCCACTGGATTGTCAGATTCGCCACAGCCGCCGGCAACTGCAACGATTGCACACAGTAGCAAGGCGTGAATCATTCGGACCATGAATATCATGGGCGTCGCTCCTTGACAGGCTGAGCCAGTTGGGAAAACGTGGGTGGCGCTGGATTTGACGCATTGATCCTAGACCGGATCAGGGTGGCATAACGAGGTAGGGCGTCATGGTGACCCTGCTTCATCAGAATTCTCCGGCATCAGGTTGGAACGGGACGACCACTGTCCACTAAGTGTCGGACTGCGTCGCGGCGGTTCAATGCCATCAACAGGCTAGGCGCCGACAAGGCATTGGTCCAGAAATTCCAGCCAAAGATCGCCGATGACCCCGGCGACGTTCTGCGCCGGAACGTCAGTGCCTGCACGTCAGCGCCAGAACGTCAGCGCCAGCACGTCAGCGCCAGCACGTCAGCGCCAGAACGTCAGCGCCAGAACGTCAGCGCCGACGCGATCAGGCGTCAGTTCGGATCGTGATCAATGCCATTTGACGATCTGGTGATCCGTTGATCAGACGCAGACGCATCGACGTACCGGATTCGACCAACAAAAAGCGTTCGGTGTCGATCACCCAGGTTGATGACGCCGTCTGAGACGACTCGCTGGTTGCCACAGAATCGGATGGCGTCACCTCGGTCTGGCCGCGCAGGGCAAACAGCAGCGCGGGGCCCGTCATCTCGTGCGTTTCATCAGGTGATGAAGCCGGACCAAAGACCGGCAGCAGATCGCTACGCCGATGACCGCGACTGGTCATGACATTGAGCAATTCATGACCTTCGAAGACCTTGGCGGTCGTCGGCACATCGCCCGGATAGCGGGCGGCATCGCCCACCTGTCTGAGCACATGGCATGTGCCATCGGCCAGCCGCAGGCTCAGGTTGTTGCCCTTGAGCAGGACGCTCAATCGATCGACACCGGGAAAATGAGAGAAAGGTCCGTCAACCAGAACGCTGGCCAGTGAGATCCGCCAGCCGTCTCCGCTGACCATCTCGCGCATGGTTCCTCCGCCATTGGGCCATGGTGACAACACGAGATCCTGGAGATCGATCGGGCGAACGGGCATGGGTAGGGTGATCGGTCGGGCGGCGACGCTCAGATGATACCGGCGACGACCGGAGGACGCCGGACAGCCACGTACCGCGTCAGGTCAAACCGGCAGCAGTTGCACGGCGGATTCGCCGATTGGTGCGAACGCTGGTTTGGCATCGCTGGCAATGACCCGGTCTCGGCCACATTGCTTGGCCAGGTAGACCCGCCGATCGGCGGAGAATACGAGATCAAGCAGGCTGGGCCCGTCCCGCCCCGTGCTGGCCACGCCGATTGATACGGACAGCGCATTGCCGATGCCGATGTCGCTCACCTCCATCGAACGGGTCAGCGCGCAGATGCGCTGGGCGATCGCTTCGGCCGCTTCGTCTTCGGTCGCCGGGAGCAAGGCGCAGAATTCCTCACCTCCGTATCGACCGAGTATGCTGGTCTCGGGCAAAGCCCGCCGCAGCAACTGGCCGAACCGGAACAACACATCATCACCCGTCGGATGTCCATATGTGTCATTGATGCGCTTGAAATGGTCCAGGTCAAGCATCAGCAGGGCGGCTGGGCGCGTATCAGTCGCCAGGAGCCGGTGCGTCCGTGCGTCGAAGGCCCGACGGGTGTAGATCCCGGTGAGCGAGTCAGTGTCGGCCAGGCGGCGAAAGTCATTGGCCAGGCGACCATTGACCAAGGCGACCAGCAGCATTGCCCAGGCGACGCCCACCAGCGCATAAAGACTGGCGACGATGATGATCATCACATTGCCGGTGACCATGCCGGCGCTATCCACCCGCACGCCGCTGTTCAAGGTGGCGACCAGCCGAGCCAGCTGTGCGAACACGAAGACGGCGCTACAGGCCTCGATCCAGTTGATGACGATGCGAGGATCTTTGCCGTAGCGTGATCTCAACACCCACATTGCGCCGAGCACGCAGCCGGCATTGACCACTGAACTCAGGACAGTGCGGGCCAGATGATAGTCGGGTGACGTGCCCCAGGCGAGTTGCACGACAGCGAATGCGACGCCCAGAATCACCAGGCGTGCGGGTCCGTCGCTTGCACCGGCCATCCGGCGACTGGTTTCGAGAATGCAGATGCAGGCCCAGTTGCCCAGCGTGTTGGCCACTACGATGGTCAGAAAATCGGGTGCGAGGCCACGCATGACATAGAGGGCAAGGGAGGCCGCAGTCAATGCCTCGCCGAGCGCGGCGCAGGCCATGAAGTCGCGCGAACGCGGATGCACGTTGCGCATCGCCCAGAGCAGCGCCATGCTCAGCAGGCAGGCCAGAGCACCAAGCAGAAACACGGACCGCAGGTCAATCATCCGGTTATTGGGCCATCGGCTCGACCGATCCATCGTGGCGGGGAGAGTGGACGTCGGTCTGTGCCCGACGAACGGGCGATGCGGTGTGGCGAGCGCCGATGGCCGGCAGATTCCCGACGTCGATCCTGCGATCCATGACCTGCGGTGACCCCGTGCCGATGCGGTCGCATCGCCTCCAGTCGCGTATTTGTGCCCGGCCAATGAATCTGGTCATAATCAATGGCTGGATCCGCCCCGCAGTGTCGACACTGCGAATCCGTCCCAAAGCAGGAGCAGACATGCCCGAGCAGCCCGCCATCGCCCAGAAGAGTCCGTATGCCACCCCGGTCGAAGCCGGGAAAACCTACTACTGGTGCGCCTGTGGGAAAAGTGCCAAACAGCCGTTTTGCGACGGGTCGCACAAGTCCACGTCATTTGAGCCGGTGGCCTACACGGCCGACAAGAGCGGCACGGCTTATTTCTGCGGCTGCAAACGAAGCGGCAAGTCGCCCTTGTGCGACGGCAGCCACAATTCGCTGTAGTCGGAGTCTGTCATGGTGGCCAAGGCGTCAACATCCGCGCTCAGTCTCCGGTAAAGCGCGGCGGGCGTTGTTCCAGAAATGACGCCACCCCTTCGGCGAAGTCACTGCTGCGTTCGGTCAGCGCAAAGGCCTCCAGGTCGCGATGCGCGGTGGCCCGGTGCAGCGCATGCGCGGCTACGTTCACGTCATGCTTGACCATCTTCATGGCGCTGGGCGGCAGCTCGCCCGCTCGCTCGGCAATCCGATTGGCCCAGGCCGATGCTTCGCCGTCGGGGCAGATCTCGTCGGCCAGTCCCCAGGCCAGTGCCGTGACGGCGTCGATCCGTTCGCACAGGACAGCCAGGCGTTTGGTGCGTGCCGGACCGATCAGCGCGGTCAGACGCGGGATCGAGCCCCAGCTCATATTCATCCCGCGCTCAACCTCTGGAATATAAAGGTGCGCTGACCTGGCCATTACCCGCAGATCGCAGGCAGCGGCCAGCGCCGCGCCACCACCGGCGCACCAGCCTTCAATGGCACAGATGGTGATGGCGTCGACCTGCTCCCAGGCATTACACAGCCGAGGACCGGCGCGCAGGCTCAATCGACGCTCGGCCAGTCCCGCGCCACGCAGCGTGGCCATCTGTGGATCCTTCAGATCCATGCCCAGGCAGAAGTTATCGTGTCGTCCGGTCAGAATCACTGCCGACAGGTCCGGGCACTCGTGCAGCCGGGTTGCGATGTCGGTCAGATCGCGTAGCACAGCGACCGACAAGGCGTTCGCTGCATTGCCTCGGTCCAGCCTCACCAGCAGGGTCCGGCCAGTCTGGCTCACGCACAGGTTGTCGTAGGCGGGAAGGTCCGGCATCGGGCTATCTCCAGGTTGACGGGGCCGGGCACTATAGCCTGCGGTCCCGCCCCGGGGTGGGGGCCGCAGCGCACGTTACACTGACAAGCTGCCGATCATTACTGCCGGATAGCGGAGTCATCATGACTGAACCCATCGTGTTGTGCGATGTCGATGCGCGTGGTGTTGCCACGCTCACTCTGAATCGTCCGCAGGTCAACAATGCCTACAACGCAGCCATGCTTGACGCCCTGGTCGCTCATGTGGGGCGACTGGCCGACGATCCGGCCGTGCGCCTCGTTGTGCTGTGCGGCAACGGGCGACACTTCATGGCTGGCGCTGATCTGGGCTGGTTGCAGGCGGTGAGCCGTCTGTCGCCGGCCGAGAATCTGGCCGCTTCGCGACTGACCGGCGGGGCGGTGCGCGGTCTGGAGCAGTTTCCCAAACCAACCGTTGCGCTGGTGCAGGGTGCCTGCGTGGGCGGGGGAACCGGCGTCGTCGCTGCGTGCGATGTGGTCATCGCCGAGCGCACCGCCAGCTTCGCGATCTCCGAGGTTCGCTGGGGCGTCGCCGCGACGGTCATTTTTCCGGCGCTCAATGCGGCCATCGGCGTGCGTCAGGTGCGCCGCTATGCCCAGACCTGCGAACGTTTCGATGCAGTAGAGGCCCGCCGGATCGGGCTGGTTCATGAGGTCTGCGACCCGGGCGGTCTTCAGGCCACTGCCGCGCCGATTCTTGAAGGGCTGCTCAGTGCTGCGCCGGATGCCTTGGCCCTGACCAAACGAAGCGCCATGCGGTGCAGTGGGTCGACGGTGAGCGATGAGCAGTTCGAGCGCCTGATTGCCGAACACGCCGAGCGACGCCAGAGCGACGAGGCCAGTGAGGGGTTTGCGAGCTTTTATGACAAGCGCGCGGCGCGTTGGTATCCGGGCGCGGCGTAGTCCGTCCCTTGTCTTCGCCACGACGATCCATACGCCTCTCGTCTACCACCATGCATGAACGCTATCGACCCGACAGTCCGGAACTTGTCGATCCTCCTGCCGTTCAGGGAGGGCTCGAGGCGCATGAATGCGCCGTTCGCCGCGATCTCGACTGCCTGCGGGTCCCTGCGCCGAACTGGCTGAGCAGTTCATGCGCCGATGGCCTGGATGCCGATGTGCTGATCGTGGGTGCCGGCATGTTCGGACTGTCGGCAGCAGGCAGCCTGATGCTTCGGGGCGTGCAACGTGTGCGGGTGCTCGACCGCGCGCCAGCGGGCGCAGAGGGTCCCTGGCGAACCTGGGCGAGGATGCTCACACTGCGCTCGCCCAAGGTCTTGCCCGGTTTGTCTTTTGGTATGCCCTCGCTGACGTTTCGCGCCTGGTACGAAGCGAGATTCGGCGCCGCTGCCTGGCAGCGCCTGGTGAAGATACCGAATGCGACCTGGCATGACTACCTGGCCTGGGTGACCCGGGTATTGGACGTGCCGGTGACGAATGACTTCCCTGTCACCCGGATCGTGCCATCGCATGATCGGGTGCGTGTAATGACGGACGATGGCCGATCGATGGTCGGCTCGCGACTGGTGCTGGCAACCGGCCGGGCCGGCGCAGGCGGTTTTGTGGTTCCCGATGGCGTCGCGACCGACCTCTGGCCGGACCGCGCCGCGCACAGTGCCGAGCCGATCGATTTCGCCCGGCTGAGCGGGCTCGCGATCGCGGTGATCGGTGCCGGCGCCTCAGCCTGGGACAATGCAGCCACTGCGCTCGAAGCCGGTGCTGCGCGGGTCACGATGTTCTGCCGCCGGGCCGCACTGCCTCAGATCAACAAAGGTCGGGCGAATGCGAACGCCGGCTTTTTCGACGGCTGGGCAGTCCTGACCGATGCGCAGCGCTGGCAGCTGGCGCATTACCTGGATCGCATCCAGGCACCGCCGCCGCACGAGACCGTGCTGCGCACCGTGGCATGGCCAACGTTCGAGATCCGTTTTTCCAGTCCGGTCGCCTCTGCGAAACGATCTGGCCAGGGCGTCGAACTCACGATGCACGACGGATCACGTCACTATGCCGATTTTCTGCTGCTGGGCACCGGTTTCCGGACCGACCTGGATGCCGACTCGGTACTGGCGCCACTGGCACCACGAATCCTGCGCTGGCGTGATGTCTACGAACCCCCGGCGGACCAGCGACAAACAGGACTGGCCGCGATGCCGTATCTGGGCCAGGACTTCGGTTTGCGCGAAGTCGGTTCCGACGCGCCGACCCCTCTGGCACGAATTCACCTGTTCAATGCGTCGAGCTATCTGAGCCATGGGCCGATCGCACTCGACATTCCGAGCCTGACATCGGCAGGCGCGCGCATTGCAACGGCCTTGTCATCGCATTTGTTCGCCGACGACTTTGATCGTCAGTTCGCCCGTTTGCAGGCCTGGAACGACGAGCATGAACTCGCGACAACGCCGTTCTATTCGCCCGAATGGGTCAACCGGCTGCCCTGACTGCACACGGGTCTCAACAGGATCTCCGGCCGCACAGTGTGACAGGCCCGGACTGATCAGGCCGTGATCATCCCGCCATCGATCAGGATTGACTGACCGGTGATCCCGCTGGCCTCGTCGCTGGCCAGATGCACCGCCATGCCGGCGATCTCCCGAGGCTGCAATGCTCGTGCCATCGGCACCCGTGCATCGAGCAAGGCCTGAAAGGCGCGCTCCGGATCGGCCACTCCCATGGCCGACCACTCCCGCTTGAGCCCATCAACCAGGTCAGTCTGGACGAAACCCGGGCAGATCGCATTCACGGTCACGCCTTCGCCGGCCATTTCGAGTGCGATGCATCGCGTCAGGCCGACCACGGCGTGCTTGCTGATGTTGTAGCCACTCTGATTGCGCGAACCGGCCTTGCCGGCAGTCGAGGCAATGTTCACGATGCGTCCATGCCGTCGTGCGCGCATTCCCGGCAGGACGGCCTGAGTCATGTGGATGACACCAAACAGATTGACGTCGAGCAGGTGCTGGAACTGCTCGGGCGTGTGATCCACAAACGCACCGGCGTGGTAGATCCCGGCATTGTTCACGAGGACATCGACCGCGCCGAAGCGCTCGATAGCGGCGGTGACTGCTGCTTTGCACTGCGCCGAATCGCGCACATCGGCGGCGCAGGAACCGACACGAGTGCCATCGGGATCGATCTCCCGCGCGAACCCGGCCACACGCCCCGCGTCAGTAGCGACGAGGAACACCTGTGCGCCCTCGCGCAGATATTCCTGCGCGATCCCGGCGCCAATGCCGCGACTGGCACCCGTGATGAGCGCCGTGCGGCCGGTCAGGCGGCCGCGAACGGCTGAGACGGATTGGGTCATTGATGCTGCTCCGTGGTGTGAGATAAGCGTCGAGCCGGCACTGTAGCGCAGGTCGGAATTCGGCCGTTCGATCGACATCTCCACGCCACGTCGTCGTTGTTCAGGCTTGACCGCTGAGTCCGATTCACACGCCCTGATTTCGACCCGATGGCAGAGCGCCACCCAGGCAGATCAGTACAGTTGGGGATGCGTTCGACTCGGCTGCCCGCTTAACATCTGATTAACACTTCAGCACTAGCTGGAATGCCGTTGGCTTCCGAGATGCCGCTAGGGGCACGAACAGAAGTCAATGTTCTCGACGATGCTCATAGGTGACTTGGCCTTTACCGGACAAGTGAGGGCAACGCTGACCCAGAGAGTGTCTGGCTGTGGCCTACGAGCGCAATAGCGGTCAAACCGGTTCGCACTGGAGTTGGCTCATGATGATCTCGCCCGCGTTGAAGCATCTCCTGGTTGGATTGTCGATTGGTTGTGCGCTTGGCATATCGGATCGGGCCGCCGCCGAGGCGGATGAAGACTCTCCCATCACTATCGAGCCAACCAGCGATCGGAGCAACTATCTGAGCGACCGGTTGAAATTCTCCTTCCCCCGACGAATGACGCGCCTTCTGATCTCCGAAGCAAATCCTGGCGATGATATTGAATCTGACATCGTGTGCGTGCCGGCGTTTTCAACGCTCGAAGGGATTGGTAATGCAAATGTCAATAAAAAAGTATCGATAGTCTTTCGCGTGACCTACGTCGCCCCTGTCAAGACCACACCTGATCCGATCTCGCGCATGCTGGGAGGCGTGCCGACGCCAACCGATTCCGACACCTGCCCCGACAAAAACTGGGTTCGGATCGGCGACATCGTCACTTTGCCGCTGAATCAGATCGAGAGTATTCCTCCGGAGCGATACGGTCTGACCTATGGCGCGTTGATGGTGCCATTCAAATATCAGTTACGCGGTGATCGTGGTGCGCTGGGTGGCAATGCGGCAGTGGGCGGCTATCTGGGCTTTCGACAGGATCGTTCCGGTATTACCGGCCTGGCCCTCCAGTATGTCGTATTCCTGGGGGCCTCAAGCGTACCCGTCACTCAGATCGTTGATGGTGCAGCCACAACGCAGAATCTGGCGGGCTTGAGCTACGGAATCGGCATACTCGGTCGGGTCAAGGGCGACTTTCAGTTCGGGCTGGTGGTGGGTGCGGACCAGGTCAGCAAAAGCGCCGACTACATCAATCGCGGCAAGCCGTGGGTCGCGTTGTCGCTAGGCTTCTCGTTTTCGAATTGATCCCGCAGTGACTGCGATCGGAACGCCGCCTCTGGCATCGCCGGTGCGCCATCTGGCGTTACGGTACCGGTGCCCTGGCCACCCGGAAGCCCCGGACCATCGACGGAAACTCCTTGGCGATCAAGGCCGCCAACACGAGCGCGCCGCCATACAGGGTTGCGTCGGCCGGCCGTTCGCCAACCCCCAGCCACACCCAGAGCGGCGCAAACACCACCTCGAGCAGCGCCAACAGGGCAATCTCCTGCGGCGCGAGCCAGCGTGCCGTGATCACCAGTAGCGCGCCGGGAATGGCAACCTGAAAGACGCCCAGCATGCTCAACCAGACAATGTCGCGCACCGATGCCTGCGTCGGAAACAGGAAGGGCAGCATGATCATCGCCGAGAAGCAGGGCGCCAATCAGAACGGCGGGCACCATGTCGATCGCGCCGCCACTCTTTCGGAGGATCATCAGGTTGATCGCCGAGGCAACCGGGACGGCGGCGGCGATGAGCATGCCCAGTGCACTGTTGGGCATGCCGTCGTCGCTGCCCAGCCCGTCGGCCACCATGATGACCACGCCCGCGCCGGCAACCGCTATCGCTGCCCAGGTGGGCCAGGCGATTCGCTCGCCCAGCCAGTAGCGGGCCAGCAGGGCCGCGATAAGCGGGGATATTGCGATCAGTACAAAGGTTTTGGCGACCGTGGTCAGGGTGATGGCGATCGAAAAGGCGGTGAGCATGATGGTCCACATCACCGCGGAGGCAAGCCCGGCCTTGCCGATGCTGGTGATCCGTCCGAGCCAGGCGCGCCGATGCAGGGTGATCATCATCAGCGTGAGGAATAGCGCGCAGGCCGCGCCTCGATAGAAAGTGACCTCGAACCGGGTGGCCGACTCCAGGCTGCGAATCACGATGCCCGACAGACTCCAGAGCAGGGTACACAACAACATGGCGGCGACGGCCAGACGGTGACGCCTCCGGATCCGTGCATCGGCATGGGCCATATCCGGATTGTTCGGGGACGTCATCTGCGCCATTCACGCGTCTGGGGTGACCGGATTCTAGCCAGATTCGGCGCGACTCAGTGATCCCGGGGCGGAGGTGTTGCACGATTGATGATCAGGCCTGGCGCCAATCGTGCATCCCGGCCCGGCTCGCCCGGTCGGGTTCAGCGTTCATTGTGCCCCTTGCCCGCGAGGATCTTCGGTCGGCAGGTGTCGATGCGCCGGACACGGGTTGCGGCCTGCCTGGCCTGTTCGATGTGCAGCACGTAGCCGCGCTGCCGTCCGGGTGTGAGGCGCGAAAATGCCCGGGCCAACGCCGGGTCGGCGTCCAGCGCCGCCTGAAGTTCATGCGGGTAGACGAGTTTGCGCTTCGCGTCGAACGATATCGTCAGCCCGTCCTTTTCGATCTGGATCGCTTTGGCCAGATAGCTCTTGATGAGCGGCGCGCAGCGGATGATGTCGTCCCGGCTGTGAAAGCGCAACTGGCGCATGGCTTGAGAATCCTTGCCGGGCGCGACCAAGCATTGCTGATCATCGTTGATCAGTGCACCCTTGAAGAATCCGAGGGCGCAATAGTCTTTCATTCCGTAGATGATGACGATGTTGCTATCTTCATACGTGTAACAGAGCCTGCCCCACTTGACGGTTTCGATGAGACCGAAGTCGAGGATGTACGAACGAAGCAGTTTGCGCTCGGCACGCCAATGCTCCGTGTCCAGCAGTGCCTTGATCGTCTGAGTGACTGTCATGATGTAAACATTCCGTGCCGTGGTTCGTCAACTCCTGGATCCGGGGGGCACGGCCGGATCTCATTCGATATTGTGCATCGGATTCTCGAGGGAAACATTTGTTTGCAACGTCGCCCGATGCGGCGGATATAGTCCGGGCTTGATCAGATGCGCCCGCCATCTGGCTGTCTTTGCATCGCCGGCACGAAGTGCCGGAAACCAATCAGGAGTCTTGACTTGAAACTGCCCTTCCGATGGGTCGCCTTGCTCGCGCTGACCTCGACCTCTCCCGCGTTCGCGCAGGCTGGATTGAGTTTTTCATCGACGAACTCGCCCTTCTTTTACGGCGGCGGGCTCGGCGCCACATTCGGCGATGTCAGTTCGGTCGATGTCGCGCCGATGGTCGGCATGTTCCTGAACTCACGAACGTCGGTTGGCATGAGCCTTTTGTATCGTCATCGCAACGACAAACGCAGCACGCCCGCCCTGTCGACAAACGACTATGGTGTGAACTTTTTCACTCGCTACCACCTCACACCGAACTTCTTCCTGGAAGGTCACTATGAGTATCTGGACTATGAGTACCGATCGGGCAACAGCACCCGGCGGTCGGATTTTTCCAGCGTGCTGGCAGGCGGCGGGATCAGCACACCGATCGGCTCGAACAGCTCGGCCTACCTGTCGGTTCTCTATAACTTTACCTACGACCGGCAGGACAGCCCGTACAACGATCCGCTGTCGGTGCGTTTCGGCATCGGATTCGGGTTCTGAACCGGTAATCCCGTGTTTTCCGATCGGCCACTGCCGCCCTTGATCGGGGCGGCCATCCGGTCCGACGGGGTCGGGAATTGCCTTGGCCGCCAGGCTTGTCGTATCTTTCTCTGCGGATTCGACCATGAGGATTGACGCATGGATGTTTTCGCGAAACTCGCCCAACAGATCAGCGGAACGGGACTCGCCCTGTATGCCGTCACCCTGACGGCAGTACCCCATCCGGACACGCCGGTGCTGCTCATGTTGCATTGGCATGGATTCGGGCGAAGTCCGACCCTGTTTTCGCCGTCGCTGGCGCCACCGATCCGATCGGTACCGGGCTCCGCGGTCCAGCTCAACGAGCGTTGGCACGATCTGGGCGCACTCGAAGCTGCCATGCTCGATGCCGCCTGGCGGCTGGGGGCCTGGGATGTCGAGCGCGTGCAACGCCGGGGGTGTAATCACATGGCTGCGCGTTCGCGGGAGGCCCATGAGTGTCGACAGGCATTCGGCGTCATGGTCGAGGCGCCCGAGCATGAGATCGGCATCGTCGACGCAGCGCCTTGCAGAATGCTGCCTCCGTTGCCGGGCTCATTCTGACCACCGACGCATCGATCGCCGAGGCACCTGCTCCCAAGAAGGCGGCCGCTCCCGCCATGCCAGACATGGACTACTGATCCTTGTTCATGGTCTGAGTCGGGCGCTGTCGCCCTCTGTCGACAGCCGGCGGAGGGCGACAGCGCCGTTTCAGGCGTTGTTGATGGTTGGACGATCCGGCTTGTGAGATGATCGACCTGCCTGCCCGGTAATGTCCTGAGGCTGCTTGCCGAGCGTGTCGATAGTGCCGTCACTGGAGCCGCTGCGGCCCCGGCATTACTCTCCAGGAGGTTCACAGCCATGGGCCGAATCCGTGAAAATCACCGCGAGAATGTCGCGGGCCGGGCGAATGTGCCCGACAGTACCGAACTCGACGCCTACTACGAGGATCTCGATCGCTTCAGCGCCGGGCCACTATGGACGGTGGCCAACAAGATCGAACCCTGGGAACCCACCTCGACCTCGGTGCCCATGCTGTGGCGGTATCTCGACCTGCGCGAGCACGTGCTGCGTTCGCTCGAACTCGTCACGCCTGAACAGGCCGGTCGTCGCGTGATCTACCTTCGTAATCCGGGCCGTGACGATGTTGCCGCCGCCGTGGGCTGGATTTATGCCGGTCTTCAGGTGATGACCGCGGGTGAATGCGCCTCGGCGCATCGGCATTCCGCCTCGGCGATCCGCTTCATCATGGAAGGCAGCGGCGCCTATACGGTGGTCGATGGACACCGGATGACGCTCGGTCCCAATGATTTTGTGCTCACCCCGAACGGCACCTGGCATGAGCACGGGGTCGACGCATCGGGAAGCACCTGCATCTGGCAGGACGGCCTGGACATTCCATTCGTCAATGCGATGGAAGCCAATTTCTACGAAGTGCATGCCGACCAGCGCCAGCAGGCCGGTCCAATCATCGACGACATGACCAAGACATGGGCCAATCCCGGCCTGCTGCCGGGTGGTGAAACCTGGCGGCACCGTTACTCGCCGATGCTCAAATACGAATGGGCGCCTACCTATGAGGCCCTGTCGCGGCACGCGCTGACCACTGACGGGTCGCTGTTCGACGGTGTGTTGATGGAATACGTGAATCCGGTCAATGGCGGTCCGGTGATGTCAACGATGGGCGCATCCATGCAGATGTTGCGCCCCGGGGAAAGCACTCGCGCCCACCGTCATACCGGCAGCTTCCTCTACCATGTGGCCAAGGGGCATGGCCATTCGGTGATCAACGGCCGGCGCTTCAGTTGGCGCGAGCGCGATATTTTCTGCGTGCCCTCGTGGACATGGCATGAACACGTCAACGGCTCGGACAGTGACGACGCCTGTCTTTTTTGCCTGAATGATCTGCCCGTGATGCGTGCGCTGGGTTTGTACCGAGAGCAGGCACTGGTGGACAACGGCGGGCGACAAGTGGTGGGCGGCTGAGCGGGCGCACGATTGCCTCAGCGTGCCAGGCTCACGAATCCGATGCCGGGTAAGCGCAGGCGCGCGTCGTCGATGTCTAGCCCCCCAGAGAGTGAGAGCAGATTCAGTTCGATGCCCTCATTGGCCGCCATCGTGATGCCTGCCAGTCCGAGGATCGATACCTGCCAACCGGTTCCACTGGGTGCCCGTGCAAGCAGGTTTCGTGTGCCCAGGTAGTCCTTGCCCAGCGCATTGGGCGGCAGGTCCAATGCCAGCGCGGGCACCTCTCTGGCCACCCATGCCGTAAACGTGTTGCTGTTCGGTCCGGGCCAGGCGCGGTAGAGATCGGGGTAGGGGTAGCGGGCGACGGCTCGGTCAATGTCGTCGATCATGGCCTCGACACCAGGGCCCCGGTGCTCGGCAAGCAAGGTCGGACGTGCGCCAAACCACTGAAAATCGGGTGTGCCGGGTTCGACGACGACAGCCGATCCGCCTCGATAATATCGCCAGCCGATCACATGCGAAACCGTATATTGCGATTCATCGGCTCGCTTCGTGGCAATCCAGGTGTGAACGCCGAAGGCGCCGCGCCAACCAAGTGTTCGTGCGCCGAACACCTGAACGATGGGCTCGCGCAGGTTGTCGGGGTCCGGAGACTGGCCGCTGGAGGCCCGAGTAGCCGTGCGCCATTCGGTCAGTTCACCAAAGGCCAGGACGCTCACCGGGCCTGCCAGCAGAACCAGAAAGATAGAAGCCAACCAGGACAGGGCGCGCAGAATCTGACGGCGCCGGGGCGATCGACGAAGGTTCATCGGCTCGCGATCTCGACCAACTGCGCCGCCAGGGTCGACGAGCGCAATTCGGGATCCGCCGTCCGATTCTCGGTCATGAAGGCGAAATTGATCGACAGTGTCAGACTCAGGCCGGACGCCTCGCAGTAATAGGCGACCGAACCCCAGAATCCCTCGTGACCCCAGCAGGTGGTGGGGCCCAGCGGCAGATTGAACAAGCCTCTTCCATGACCGTCCCGCGGTCCGGACTGCATGATTCGCAGTGATTCACCCGATATGATCCGGCCCTCGAGCAGGGCGCGGATGAATCGGTTCAGATCGCCCACGGTACTGACCAGCCCGCCCGCACCGAAGGCGTCCGCACTGGGATTGATCCGTTGCAGGTCGAAGCCGGTTTCATCATAGGCGTGCGCCAGTCGCACGCCGGCCGGAGCCGGCTCGTCAGCTTCCAACCAGGTCGATTTCATACCCAGACGGTCGTAGCCGATCAATTGGCGCAGGGCTGCCGCGAGGCCAAGGCCCGTTCGCTCTTCGATGATTTCGCCCAGCAGATTGAATCCATTGTTGCTGTAGTTCGGACCTGAGCCTGGTTCTCCCGTCTTCGGATTCCGATCCAGGCCGTAGGTCAACTGTTCGCGTCGTGTCCAACGTCGATCAGGGTCAGTGGTGATGGCATTGACGAAATCGACGGAATCGAAGTCGGGAATTCCCGAGGTATGGGCTAACAAATGTTCGACCTTGATCGAATCAACCGCATAGCCTCGCGCCCGCAGCAGTTCGGACGTGTCAGTGCTCAGGTACTTGGTCACCGACTCATCGATGGACAATTGTCCCTGTTCGCTGAGCCGAAAGATTGCGGTGGCGATGAACATTTTGGCGACCGATGCGACGCGAAAGGCGGTCTCGCTATCCACCTCGACCCCGTCCACGCGTCGGGTGACACCTGCAGCGCCGGCCCAAGACAAGGCACGACGCGGATACTCGACCTGGGCGATGACGCTTGCCATGAGAGGATGTCGGGCCAGGAAGGACTCGATGGTCTGCTGGAGCGACGCCGTGGTTTGGGCAGTGGCTGGCGTGATTGGCTGGGCGGGCGTGCGGGCTGCACGCTCGCAGGCGGTGACCAAGACGATTGACAACCCGATCGACAATAAAACCAGGGTGGCATGGACAAGTGCCCCGAATGTGGATGGCCAACGAGGCCTAGGGCATGGCGACATGAGGGGTCAAGGGGAAGAGTTGGTCTGCCGGTAGTCTACTGTCAAATCTGGCCGGCTCGGACCGATCACCGCTTCGCCCTCTATCATTCCGGATCAGTCTGCCCCGCACCCATCAGCCCGACCCTACAGGATTCCATGATGTCGAACCCCTTCCATGAACAGCCGGTCGTCGTCGTCACAGGCGGCGCCAGAGGAATCGGTCTGGCCAGCGGAAAGTGGTTTCTCGCCCATGGATATCGCGTTGTCTTGCTCGATCGGGACACGTCCACGCTGGACGAGGCTGTCACCACGATCAATGACCCGCTGCGTCTGCTGGGCGTGCATTGTGATGTCTCGATCGAGGCCCAGGTCAGTGCTGCCGCCAGGCAGGCCCACGCGCATTTCGGGCGAATCGACGCGCTGGTCAACAACGCCGGCGTGGCGGTCTTCAAGCCGGTTCTGCAGATGAGCTTTGCGGAGTGGCGCGAGGTCATGGCCACCAATCTGGATGGCGCGTTTCTGTGCTGCCAGGCTTTCGGCGCCTTGATGGATCAACAGCGGGGTGGGGCCATCGTCAATATTTCATCGATATCGGGGCTGCGCGGCAGCACCTTGCGGGTGGCCTATGGCACCAGCAAGGCAGCATTGATCCATTTCACCAAGCAGTTGGCGGTTGAGCTGGGCAATCACGGCATCCGGGTGAATGCCGTCTGCCCCGGGCCGGTCGAAACCGAAATGGCCAAACTGGTGCATACGGCGGCGATCCGTGCGGATTATCACGATGCCATCCCGCAGGGTCGTTATGGCACGCTCGAAGAGATTGCCGATGCCATCGGCTTTCTGTGCAGCACCCAGGCGAGTTTCATCAACGGGCAATATCTGTCCGTCGATGGTGGCTTTGATGCGGCCGGTGTCGGCCTGCCGACCTATCGACGGCAGATGAACCCGGAAAGCCGCTGATCTGCGGTCACGACCGAGGCGTTTCAGCGACCACGGCCTCCACTTCGAACAGAAATTCTTCCTTGACCAATCGGTCGATCACCAGAATGGTGTTGGGCGGATAGACGGAGGTGGCAAACAGGGTCGGAAACGTCTCGGCGCGCAGCCTCATGAATGTTTCGATATCCTGGGAGTGCACGAACAAGGTCGTGAACTTGACCACGCTGTTGAAGTCTTCGCCAAGCCCGGCCAGCACATCCTTCAGGTTGCTGAATACCTGCCGGAACTGCGCCTCGAAATCATGCGGGCCGACGATGCTGCCGTCGCGCGCGACCGAGAGCTGTCCGGCCACGTGATAAACCGCCCGTCCAGCCGGAATTCGGGTTGCATGCGAGTACAGGCCCTGGGCTGGCGCGGTGCCTTCAGGATTCAGGTATTCGATTGATTCGTGTCGGGGCATATTGAGCGCTCGTTGGTTCGGACTGTGTTGACGGCGGCCGGACAACGCCCCGGCGATGCAGCGGCCGGGGCGTGGTTCAGTACCGACGTTCTGCGCAGGATCAGAGGTCCTGATTGTAGCGGTCCAATTCCATCACCTTCGTCCAGGCCTTGACGAAGTCTTTGACGAATGCCGGCTTGGCATTATTGGCCGCATAGTACTCGGCAACCGCGCGCAATTCGGCGTTGGACCCGAACACGAGGTCGACCGGTGTGGCTGTCCACTTGAGCTTGCCGGTCTGCCGATCGCTGCCTTCATAGAGTCCGTCGGTAGACGATCTGGCCCATTGTGTGGACATGTCCAGCAGGTTGACGAAAAAGTCATTCGTCAGTGAGCCTGGACTCGTGGTCAGCACGCCGTGGCGTGCACCGGCGGCATTGGCGTCCAGGGCGCGCAGTCCTCCCACGAGCACGGTCATCTCCGGTATCGTGAGTCTGAGCTGGCTGGCCTTGTCGATCAGCGATTCGGCTGGCGGCATCAGGGCCTCCTTGCTGTAGTAGTTTCGGAAGCCATCGGCCTTGGGTTCGAGCACGGCAAAGGACGCAACATCGGTTTTCTCAAGGGTGGTGTCCATGCGTCCGGGCGTGAACGGCACCGTCACCGAGACACCGGCCTTCCTGGCTGCCGATTCGATCGCAGCCGCACCGCCGAGCACGATGACGTCGGCGAGCGAAACCCTCTTGCCGTTCTTGAGGCCCGCATTGACGTCTTTGTGCACTGCCTCGAGCGCGGTCAGCACTTTGCTGAGTTCAGCCGGGTTATTGACGGCCCAGTCTTTCTGCGGCGCGAGTCGGATCCTGGCTCCGTTGGCGCCACCACGCATGTCAGAACCACGAAACGTCGCGGCCGATGCCCAGGCTGTGCGGACGAGTTCGGCGTTGCTCAGTCCGGAGGCGAGAATCCTGACCTTGATCGACTGCACCTCGCTATCACCGATCAGTGGATGGTCGAGGGCCGGAATCGGATCCTGCCAGATCAGTTCTTCCTTGGGGACGTCTGCGCCGAGATAACGGGCACGCGGACCCAGATCGCGGTGAGTGAGCTTGAACCAGGCCTTGGCAAAGGCCGCTTCGAACTGCCGCGGGTTCTCCAGGAAGCGCCGGGCAATCTTCTCGTAGGCCGGATCGAATCGCAAGGCAAGGTCGGTGGTGAACATGATCGGCGGATTGCGCTTGTCCTTGACATGCGCATCGGGCACCAGCGTGGCGGCCGACGGGTCGGATGGCACCCATTGGATCGCACCAGCCGGGCTCTTGGACTTTTCCCAATTCCAGCCGAACAGGTTCGACAGGTACTGACTGGTGAAGCTCGTCGGGCTGGCCGTCCAGGCGCCTTCCAGCCCGCTGGTAATCGTGTCCTCGGCCTTGCCCTTGCCACACTTGTTCTGCCAGCCGAAGCCTTGCTGTTCGATGGGCGCGGCCGCCGGGTCATCGCCCAGGCACTCATCGGGCTTGTGAGCGCCGTGGGCTTTGCCAAAGGTGTGGCCGCCCGCAATGAGTGCAACTGTCTCTTCATCGTTCATCGCCATTCGGCCAAAGGTGTCGCGGATATCCCTGGCGGCGGCCAATGGATCCGGATTGCCATTCGGACCCTCCGGATTCACATAGATGAGGCCCATCTGTACGGCTGCCAACGGGTTATCCAGCTTGCGGTCGCCCTGATATCGATTGTCGGCCAGCCACTTGCGCTCAGGGCCCCAGTAAACCAGATCGGGTTCCCAGTCGTCGGCACGCCCGCCCGCGAAGCCGAAGGTTTTCATGCCCATCGCCTCCATCGACACCGTGCCGGCCAGCACCATGAGGTCGCCCCAGGAAATGCTGGCGCCATATTTCTGCTTGATCGGCCAGAGCAGACGACGAGCCTTGTCCAGACTGACATTGTCAGGCCAGTTGTTGAGTGGACTGAAACGCTGCTGCCCGCCGTCCGACCCACCGCGGCCGTCCTGCATGCGATAGGTACCCGCGCTATGCCAGGCCATGCGGATGAAGAACGGACCATAGTGACCGAAGTCAGCGGGCCACCAATCCTGCGACGTGGTCAGCGCCTTCTCGATATCGGCCTTGACCGCCTTCAGATCGAGGCTGGAGAAGGCCTTGCGGTAGTCGAAGTCGGCGCCCATCGGATTGGAGGCCGGATGGTGCTGGCGCAGCAGTGACAAGTCCAGGCTGTTCGGCCACCAATCGCGATTGGTCATGGGGCCCGACCGGCTGGCCTGCGAAGCGGCTCCGGTATTGTCGGCATGGACCGTTGGTGTCACGGTGAACAACAGGGCGATCGTGACGGACAGGGTTTTCAAGCGATGCATTTTCAACTCCATAGGTACGTTGCATGATTGCAATCGTTGTTGGTTTGCGGATTCAACCGCGACTCAATCGGCGTCTGCAATGAGCAGTCGATTGACGGCATTCGTGCGAGGCGATGACTGTACGCGCCGACGATTTGCCGAACCGAATCTAACCCGGTTGCGATGGATCGAAGGTTGAATATTTAAATGGTCTCGATTGATCTTGACTAAATCGTTGGATCCCGTCACCGCAATGGGGTAGTGCATTCGGGTGATTGACCTGCCCTGATGCACGATGCGAGATCTTCATCTCTAAAGATGAACGGGATTCATCTTCATAAATCCAGGGGTCTGTCTAGACATCGTCGCGATTCGCCGAACGAACACGCGGCGAATCCGTCTGGCTTTCACTTCGTTACATCTGCGATGGAATAGATCGGATCCGGTGGCGTTGTCGCTGTCACCAGGCCGTCATCTGGCGGTCATCGAACTGTCATCCATCAACCAGGACAACTATCATGAACCTCGATGCAATGCTCAGCCCGATGGGCGAGTTGATGATCCGATTCGTCATCAACACACTGGCCATGACCGTGCTGGTGTTCGGCCTGTATTACCAGCGATATCGTGACAAGGAACTGGTCACGGCCGCGGCGATGTTCAATATATTTGCCTTTGCCGTCCTGACGATTCTGTCTGTCGTCGAATTCAGCATTGCGGCCGGATTCGGACTGTTTGCCATCCTGGCGCTGTTTTCCTTGCGATCCGAGCAGATCAGCAAGACCGAGATCACCTACTTTTTTGGCAGCATCTCGATTGCCGTGATCTGCTCTGTGCATGGAACGACTGCGCCTCTCGTGGGCGCAGTGGTCGCACTCATTCTGCTGGGCGCGTGGATCGTGGATCACCCGGCCATTCTGCGCTCGTCTGATGGTATCAGGATCACGTTGGACAAGATCGACAGCCACGCGCTGTCTCATCCGGCACTGATGCGTGCCGAGTTGTCCAAGCGGCTCGGTGTCGAAGTCATGTCCTACCAGATCACTGCGCTGGACTATATCAGCGATATGGCACGAATCAACGTGTTCTATCGTCACAACCGGGAGAACGATCATGCCGATTGCTCATAATCAGGATCATCATCTGACATCGCTGTTCTCGCCGATCAGTCTCGAGCAACTCAATTGCAAGGCGGCCATGCTCGAGCGATTGGACAACAAGTACGTGGTTCGTATGCCGGTGCTGCTCGAGGCAGCCGGGGAATTGGCCCGGCACTTCGAGATACTGGAAATCGATGGCGTGCGTGCTTTCACGTATGACACCTGTTACTTCGACGATGAGCAACTGCATTGTTATCACGATCATCATCAGGGGCGCCGAAAGCGCTGCAAGATCAGGGTCAGGCGTTATCTGGATGCGGGCCTTTGTTATGTCGAAATCAAACTCAAGCACAAGCGTGGGATCACGCTGAAAAAACGTCTGAAGACCACGCCTGACCGATATGGGGTGCTGGATCATGCCGCCCGCGCCTATATCGAGCAGGCTTACGAGGCCTTGTACGGGATACCTTACCCCCACCGGCTGAGTCCGGTCATCGAGATGCGATACCGGCGCATTACCCTGGTGGCCAGGCAGGGGGGCGAGCGCATGACGATTGACGGCGGGATGGCGTTTCGCCACGATGGCGCGAGCCGGCAGACAGATGACGATGTGTTCATCGTGGAAGCGAAGTCGGCCAACGGCAACGGGCTGGCCGATCGAATTCTGCGCGGTTTTCACCAACATCCCATCAATGGGTGTTCGAAATACTGTGTCGGCATGGCGGCACTGGATCTGGTGCCCCGGCATAACCGGTTTCTCCCGGCCTTGCGCAGACTCAATGCCCTTCCTGCGCGCGATCGGACAATCGGTGCGGATCATGATCGTCATGAATAGCCTGTCGATTCTGAATCAGGATGGCGCAAGAAACCGGCAACGCAGAGGGGTCTGGCGTCGGGTCGGGTCGGGTGTGGCGGTAGCCATGCTCGTCGGCTTCCTGTCGGGCATCGCTCGCGCAGAAAAGCCTCCGGGTCGGACCGCTGCGGCGATTCGCGGTGTGGTTCATGTACCGGCAATCAGTCTGAATGGCATTCCGATGGCGGAAATCTCCGGCGTTGCCTGGGATGCTGATGACCAGATGCTGTACGCGGTGTCTGATCGTGGGGTGCTGTTCCGGGTCCGGCTTCGCGTCGGATCGGGTGTGCTGACAGGGGTTGAGCCAGTTGATGCGCGCCGGCTTGTCTGGCCCGGGAAGCCGGACGACAGCCACCAGACGATTGACGCCGAAGGCTTGGGCCTGTTGCACGGCGCTAATGCCGTGGCCACCGATGCTGAGTTGTTGGTATCCACAGAGGGGCAACCCCGGGTGTTGAGGGTCTCGCCCGACGCGCGGGTACTGGGTGAGATGACGCTCCCGGTTTCGCTGGCCGACTCGAATCAGTATCGCGCCGACAATGCAATGCTCGAAGCCATCGCGACCAGTTCGCAACACGGCCTGATGCTGGCGGCGGAGTCACCGATGCGCGGTGCACCCGAAGGCCTGCATCGGATTCAGTCGGCGACCCGTCATTGGATGTTTGCGCGGCTGGATCACCTGCGCTCCCGTCTCAAAGCCATCGAGGCGATGCCCGATGGCAGCCTGGTCATATTGGAGCGGGCCGCAGGTGGAAAGCGACAGTCGTGGATCAACGCGCTTCGACGCATCAAGCCTGACACCTGCGGCGCCGAGGTCTTGTGCGAAGTTGAAGAGTTGCTACACCTCGATGAGGTCGGTTTGGCTCAGAACTTTGAGGCGATGGCCCACCTGGGCGATCGACGTCTGCTGCTCGTGAGTGACAACCTGGGTGGCAAACGATCCGATACCGTTTTCATGTTGGTCGAACTCGGGCCGTCTCAACGGGAATAATCCGCTCGCCGGGTCGTTGTCTGTCATAGGAGTCCGGGCGTTGCGAGGTAAGCGCCTGTGGCAATCGACAACATCACAGGGATGGTGAACATGAAATCTGGAATCTGGATGGCCTCGACGCTGGCCATGGTGACGTTGAGCGGCTGCGCGAGCCTGGGTGGCGCCATCGATGATCGGCCCATGGGTCGGGTTGACGAGGTGCAGACCGATTACTCTCTGGGCCTGCGCTGCCTGGGCGAACGCATCGATCGTAGCGGTGGGGCGCCGCTGAACGTCTATGTGAACCCGATTCGAGACCTGACGGTTCCGAGCGAGTTCGACGATCGTCGCCTGAGCAGTGGCGGACAGTGGTGGTTGATCACGGCGCTGCAGAAGATCGAGGCGCGCAAGATCAACGTGATCTCGGTGGACGGTAAGCAGGCCGATTCCCGACAGTTGCCGTCTGTTGAACTATCTGGTGCCTGGACCCAGGACGATGTCGAGGTGGGCAGCCAGGAAGGGGGGCTGAATGCCGTGCTGTCGCGCTGGGGTATCGAGTTTGGCGCCAGGCGTTCCTATGACGTGATCGCTGGTGACTTCGTCTCCAGCCGAAACGGTCGGGTGGCCCATGCGTCGGCGATCAGCGTGGTCGTCGGATCGGCCAGGGCAGGCATGAATCTCACGGTCGAAGACGGTGATCGAGAAGCTCTCACTGGATTTCGCCCAGCAGCGGAACGAAGGGCCCCAGTTTGCCCAGCGTCGGATCGCGGAAGCGGCCGTGATGGTGCACATGGCTCGAGCCTTCGGCGTTGACTACCGCCCCTGCGTGAAGGAGAAGGTCCGGCCCTTGGACAATGTGCGGGCTGGATCCGGCGCCGTTGATTCCAAACCCGTCAATGCCACACGATCGGCGGCGCGGTGAGCCTGCGTTCAGCGCCCGGTTGCCATGCTCAGATAGCCCAGCAACGCGGCCAGCGCATGTTGCACGTAATCGATCCGCACCTCATGAGCCCGAGGATCGTCACTTGCACAGATTGCCGAGACTCGGCTGAAGCCTCCCTGCGCCGGCCCTGTTGTCCTCTGGGCGGACGACAGAAATTGCATGCCCGCGTGGACCGATGCTTCGATGCGGATCCGTTCGCGGCCGGCGGGCAGCTGTTCGAGCACGGCCAGCAAGCCTTCCAGTCGAACCGCCGTGGGTGTGCTGCGGCCGTCCCGGCCGAAGCTGCCGCGTCGGCAATCGTGCGCGTCCGTCTGCTCACCCAACATGACCTTCGCGATCGACAAGACATGTTCAAGTAGCACCGGTGCCACCGCCGTCTTTCCGGCCTCGGGCGACCAGCTCAAGCCGTTCGGCAGGGCCGAATTCAGTACTGACGGCGTCAGATGCGCGAGGCGGGCGGTGGCCAGCATCGCCCAATGGTCGGGTGGCGGAACGGGCTGGCTTTCGCGCTCACGGGCCAGTGCCATCAAACCATCGATCGCTGTCTTCAACCACCTGATGTCGCCATCCTGTTCGTACAACAGGATCAGACTCAGCGATGCCTGGCCCGGGTAGTACAGCGAAGCCCACTGCGGATCATGCTGGCCGGCCTGATGGGCATGCAGCGACCGGAACCGCCCATCGCTTTGCTGCATCGACACGATGAACCGGCCCAGGGCCTGCATCGGCGTCAGATCGACCTGATCGGGCAGAAGTTGTCGCCACTGCGCCATGGCAGCCAGCGTGAGCGCGGCGCCCCCCAGTTTGGCCAACGGGTATGAGCGACGGCCACCGACCAGCGCGGGATCCGACCAGATGGTCTGGTCGGCCGCACCGGGTTGTGATGGTGAGAGGCAACATCGTCGCAGATAATCCAATGCCGACAGCGCTGCGCGTCGCTGGGTTGCGTCCGCCGGATGGATCGCATGGTACTGGCCCAGCACCAACAGGCTGCCGGCATGGCGGAGCAGGTTGTAGCGCCCGGGCATCTCTTGCCCGGTTCGTGCATCGCGTCGGTAAATCATGCGACCGTCGGTCCCGATCTGGGCGTGCAGGTAATCGGCTGCAGCATGCATCTGCCTGGTCAACGTCGGCTTGATGTCGTTGGCGCGCGCTGAGCCCAGGATCAGCAGCAATCCCAGTATCATCGACCCCGCGAAAGCGGGTCTCAGGAACACTTGGCCGGCGCTCGCAACAGCCCCCAACCGAACAGCGGGTCGCGGCCCTTGGCGCCCAGGTCAATGGCCGACGCCCGAAGGAACTGCTCGATGGCCGCGGCATCGCGTGGCTGGCGCTCGAGCAACACGGCGACACTGGCCGTGACGAATGGGGCGGCAAACGAAGTGCCCGTGCGATAAGAACCTTCGCCTTCGGTGGGCACATAGACCGATACTCCGGGCGCGGCCAGCGCAATGTGAGTGCCGCGGTTGGCGCTGGCGTAAAGCCTGCGGCGTCCATCGACTGCCGTGACTGCAATGGCCTGTGGATAGGCCGCAGGATACGCCGGCCTGGCTTTGGGTCCGTCGTTGCCAGCAGAGGCCACGACCACCACGCCCTTGCGCGCGGAGGTTTCCATCGAGCGCTTCAGCAGGCGGTTGTCTGGTCCTGCGACGCTGATATTGATGGTCGCCGAGCCACGTGCGATCAGCCAGTCGATGCCCTCGGCCATTGCCGCGGCGGTCGTTGCCAGGCTGCCGTCCTCGCGCGGCGCGAAGACGTCGGCAGCGAATAATCGACTGTAGGGCAATAGTCCGGGTGTTCCGTTTCCGCTGCCGCTGAGCAGTGCCGCCACCGCGCTGCCATGGTCAGCATCCGACGGGCCCGAGCCACCATGAAAGCTGCGCCGGGTCAGGCGATTGGCCGGTACGCCAGAGCGTTCCGAACTGACATGGGTATCGATCATGCCCACCCGCACCCTTACCCGGCATTGCTCACTCTGATCCGTCGGCCAGGCCACCATCCGCCGGTCGACGCAGCGTTGCCCCTTGCATGACGGTTGGGCCAGGCGGTAGACGTGATTGAAGTCGAAGGCGTCCGCTGCCACCTCGGCATTGAGCAGCGCGACAGCCTGAGCCTCCGACAGGCCATCCGGCACGGCGAGGCGGTTATAGCTGATGCCGCTCTGGCTCAGATTCGCCGACCGACGAATGGTGAAACCGCGCTGTAGAACCTGGTTGATCTGGGCGCGAGTCAGCGCAATGCCCAGAACTTCCCGGTGCAGTACGTCGCCAGTATCCTGGCGGGCGACGACGAGTCGAACCGGTGGGGTCTGAACCGCAGAATCGTCGTCGTCGTCGTCGTCATCGTCGTCATCGTCGTCGTCGTCATCGTCGTCATCATCATCGTCATCGTCATCGTCATCGTCGTCATCGTCATCGTCATCATCGTCATCCTCCGCCCAGGCCGACGACAGTCCGGGAATCGGCCACTGGGGCCAGACGACCTGAGCCAGGGCTGGCAGTATCAGCATTGCCAGGAGCATCAGGGGTAGGAATGGTCGAGTCTTCATTGGCGAGCAGTTCCCGATCGGCGGGTGAACAAAGTGGACCCTATCAAAAACGATCCTGGCCACCGATTATTCCCCTGGACTCACCCCGGTATCATTCGGTCAATGGTCTGCGGAATATTCCGTCCTTTGTCGCGTTGTCGGGTTGTCCATTCGACAGATGAGTGATTTTCGAGATGAGTTGGTGGCGCAACTGCCCCGATTGCGACGGTTCGCCTACGGGCTCACCGGCCAGCGCGAAGACGCCGATGATCTGGTTCAGGCTGCCTGCGAGCGGGCGCTCGAGCGTCGTGATCAGTATGAGATCGGCACCCGGCTCGATAGCTGGATGTTCCGGATCATCCAGAACCTCTGGTATGACACGCTGCGGCGCCGTCAGCGGGTCGAGACGGTGGATGTGGACACGATTGCGCCGGTGGCCGACCACCACGCTCATCGTCTCCCCGAGATTCGCAGCGAACTGGAACAGGTGTCCGCTGCCCTGGCGCAGCTGCGACCCGAGCACCGGGAGCTGATCATGCTGGTCTGCGTGGAACACCTGACCTACCAGGAGGCAGCCGACCTGCTGGAACTGCCGGTGGGCACGGTCATGAGCCGCCTGGCCCGGGCCCGTCTGCACCTTCATGAACGGCTGGCAGCCAGCCACTCTCTGCCGATCAAGGCTTGATCGTGAAAGATTCCGATATCGAATGGATCATGGCCTACGCGGACGGCCAGTTGCCGCGTGACCAGGTCGACCGGGTCGAGGCCTTGCTGCGGGCCGATGGCCAGGCGCGCGACTTGCTCGCCCACTTCCGCCAGACCGGCGCCTTGCTGGAACCACTGACCCGTGATCTGCTCCATGAACCGGTGCCCAGCCGTCTGATTGACACGGTTCGTGACCATGCCCGCACCGATGCGCCGCCAGGGGCGTCGGCAACCATCACGGATGGCCCTCTGGTGAAGCCGTTGCCGGTTGCGCCGCGAACGGTCGAGCCTGCCGGCCCGCCAGCCAATGACAGTCGCTTCTGGCCTCAGGCTGCGCTGGCTGCCGGCCTCGCCCTGGTCATTGGTGCTGTCGTTGGCCATTGGTGGGCCGGCCGTTCAACCGATACCGCCAGCACGCTGGCCAGCGTGCTGCAGTCCGTGCCCAGTGGCTCCAGCGCGCCGCTGGCCGACGGCAAGGTGTTGCCGCTGGCCAGTTTCCGGCGCAGCGACGGCACCCTCTGTCGCGAATTCGAACAATCCCTCGGTGGCCGTCTGTCGCATGGTTTCGCGTGCCGTGCCGATGGTGTATGGATCACCCAGATGATCATCGATGGCGGCGCCGAGCAAGGCCGCGACGGTCAGCCGCCGGCCTTTGTGCCGGCGACTGGCCAGGCCGATGCGCTGGCAGCAATGGCGGAGGCCCTGGGCCTGGGGCAGGCACTGGACCCGGGCGAGGAGGAGGCCCTGATCGGGCGAGGGTGGACTGAACAGCCCTGACGCGTCGTTCATCGATCAGGCGAAGTTCTGATAACCTGCATCCACCATTCAAAATCCACGGAGACATGACCCGATGCCGGCAAGACTGGCCATTGTCGATGCGCATCATCATGTCTGGGACCTCGATCGTAACCATCACCCCTGGCTCTGCGATGAGCCGCCGATCCCGTTCCGCTACGGTGACTACTCGGCCTTGCGGCGCAACTATCTGCCAGCGGATTACCTGCGCGATGCGGGGCGCTTCGATGTGCTCGCCAGTGTGTACGTCGAGGCCGAGTGGGATCCGACCGACCCGCTGGGCGAGACCCGCTGGATTCACGAACAGGCAGAGCAGACCGGCTTGCCCGGCGCCGTGGTTGCGCAGGCCTGGCTCGATCGGGAAGACATTGCGCAGGTGCTGGCGGCCCAGGCTGGCTGGCCATTGGTGCGCAGTATCCGCCATAAGCCCCGTGCCGCGTCCAAGCCTGAGTCCGCCCGGCGCGCTGAGCCGGGTTCCATGGACGATACGCGCTGGCGCGATGGATATGCCCTGTTGGCTCGCCACGGGCTGCACTTCGATCTGCAGACACCCTGGTGGCATTTTGATGCGGCGGCGGCGCTCGCTCGCGACTTCGCCGACACCTGGCTGATCGTCAACCATACCGGGCTACCGGCCGATCGGTCGCCAGCCGGGCTCGATGCCTGGCGTAGCGCACTCGAGGCGCTGGCGGCTCAGAACAATGTCCGGATCAAGATATCCGGTCTCGGTGTGCCGGGCAGGGCCTGGACAGTGGCAGAGAATGCCGGCGTGGTGCGCGATGCGATCGCGATCTTCGGCGCAGAGCGGGCCATGTTTGCGTCGAATTTTCCGGTCGATTCGCTGGTGGCGGGCTTTGAGACGATTTTCGACGGATTCGATGCCATCACGGCCGATCTGCCGCCAGCCCAGCGTGACCGTTTGTTCAGCGGCACCGCCATCGAAACCTATCGTCCGGTACTTCGATCCATAAGGTACTGAATCCAATCCAGGAATCAATCAGGAGACAAGCATGAGAATCGCGATCAAAGGCGTGCTCGCCGCAGCCCTGGGCTGCATGATGCTGGCCGGTGTCCAGGCCCAGGACAAGGTGACCTTGCGTTATGCCCATGTGGGTGCCGAGAACGAGGGGCAGACTCGTTATGCGGCCGAGCTGGCTGCCATGGTCAGGGAGCGCTCGAAGGGCCGGATCGACATCCGGGTGTTTCCCGGCTCGCAATTGGGCAACCTGTCCGAAATGCTCGACGGCCTGCGCGTGGGGTCCATTCACATGGCCCATCACGACTTTTCATCGCTGGATCGTTTCGAAAAGGATGTCGCGGTATTCAATGCGCCCTTTGCCTATCGCGATGCCGACCATGCGATGCGGGCGACCAGCGAGGCGACCTCGCCGGTGCTTGCCGAAATCAATGAGAAGCTGGTGGCCAATGGCGGCGTGCGCATCGTGGGCAACTTCTACCGCGGCGCGCGCCAGCTGACGGCACGCTATCCGGTCTACTCGCCCGCTGACATGGCCGGCAAAAAGTTTCGCGGCGTGCCGATTGCCTTGTGGAACACCATGCTCAAGGGCATGGGTGCGATTCCGACGCCGGTTGAAATTTCCGAGATCATGCCCGCGCTCATGACCGGACTGGTCGAGGGGCAGGAAAATCCGTTGAACAACATCATCGCGCGCAAGATGTACGAGGCCAACAAATACGTGATGATGACCGGCCACATGGAAAGCGTGCTGGCCGTGTTCGTCAATGAGAAGTCCTGGTCCGGTCTGGCCGATGCGGATCGCCAGCTGATGCGCGAGGCGATGGCCGAGATGGGCCAACGTTCATTGCAGTGGTATCGGGAGTCGGAGGCCAAGGAACTCGACTATCTCAAATCCAAGGGCGTCACGATCATCGACAGCAAGAACGGCCTGAAGCTCGACGAGTTCCGCAGTTCGGTGTCCCGGCAGGTCGCGGCCGATTTCCCCAACTGGAAGGCGTATCTGGATCGGATCACGCAGATCAAGTAGGCCGCCTGGGCAGACCGGAACTCATCATTGATGCAAAGACTCTGGAACGGTGTCGAGCGGATCGCGGGCTGGCTCGCCATGATCGCGCTCGCCTGTCTGGTGCTGCTGCCGTTCATCCAGGTGGTGTTACGTGACGCGTTTTCGGCACCTATCGTCGGTCTGGAGGAGGCGACGCGCTGGGGCCTGATTGCGCTGGTCTTTTTCGCCCTGCCACAGTTGGTCTCTTGCGATGGGCAGATCCGGTTTGCCGAACTCGTGAGCTTGTTGCCGCCACGGCTGCGTCATGCGCTGGAGCGTCTCACCCTGCTGCTCGCCGCGGCGGCGCTCACAATCCTGGTCTGGGCCGGCGTGGGCAGCATTTTGCAGAACACGGGTACCCGCACACCGACGCTGAACATTCCGTTCTGGCTGTTTGCAAGTCCCTTCCTGATCGGCATCGGCGTCACGGCGCTTGGCTGCCTCTGGTTCGCCCTGCGCCGTGCCCCGCCGCCGGTCGACGGCAACAGTCCGACACTCTGATGAGCCTGGGCATTGCGGTGATCGCCGCCTTTTTCGTGTTGTTCGTGCTCGGGGTGCCGGTGGCCTTTGCGATCCTGCTACCCTCGATCGCCTATATCGCCTGGGAAGGTATCCCGATGGCGACCGTGGCACAGCGCACACTGTATGCGCTGGACAGTTTTCCGCTGGTGGCGGTGCCCGTCTTTATCTTCGTGGGCAATCTGATGAATGCCGCGGGAATCACGGAAAAGCTGTTTCATTTCGCCGATGTGCTGGTCAGTCGACTGCACGGCGGGCTGGCGCAGGTCAATATCGTGGCGAGCCTGATCTTTTCCGGCGTCTCGGGTGCCGCTCTGGCCGATGTCGGCGGCCTGGGCCGCATCGAGATCCGGGCGATGCGGGATCGCGGCTTTCCGCTACCGTTCTCGGCGGCGGTCACTGCGTCATCGGCCATCGTCGGGCCGATTTTTCCGCCCTCGATTCCGATCATCATCTACGCGTCAGTGACCTCGGTATCGGCCTTGCAGATGTTGATTGCGGGTATCGTGCCGGCGCTGCTCTGCGTGCTGATGCTGATGGTTACCGTGGCCATTATGGCGCTGCGCGGAGGACTGCCACGCGCTCAGCGTCGGCCGCGGCTGGTGGAACTGTGGCGCGCCTTCGGCCCGGCTGCGCCCGCGTTGTTCGCGCCGGTGATCCTGATCGGCGGCATGCTCTCGGGCAGCTTCACCCCGACCGAGGCCTCGGCCGTGGCGGTGATCTATGTGTTGCTGGTCGGGGTGTTCTACTACCGCGACATGAGCTGGACTTTTGTCCGCGAGGCGGCCACCGAAACGGTACGCAGCACGGCGGCTATCCTGTTCATCGTCGCGGCTGCTGCCATGTTCGGCTGGATCCTGGCTGTCGAGCAGATTCCCCAGGCTTTCGCCGCCTGGTTCGGCGGGCTCTCGACCAGTCCATGGGCCTTGTTGCTGGTGGTCAACGCCGTGTTCTTCGCGGCCGGCATGTTCGTTGATTCGACCACCGCCACCCTGTTGCTGGTGCCGATCATTGCTCCGCCGGTGGTGGCAGCCGGGGTCGATCCGGTGCACCTGGGCATCGTCATCATCTTCAATCTGATGATCGGCACGGTCACGCCCCCCTTCGGGCTGTCGCTGTTTCTCCTGTGCAGCATGACCGGATTGCGCTTCACCCAACTGGCCCGGGCGATGTTGCCGTTTTATCCGGCGCTGCTCATCACCTTGCTGCTGCTCACCTATGTGCCGCCGCTCACCCTGCTCATTCCGGGATGGTTCCGATGACTCAATCACCCACGATCGGTTTCATCGGCCTTGGCCTCTTGGGCGGCGCCATGGTTGAGCGACTGCTTGCCCAGGGCCTGCCCGTGATCGGCCATGACCTGGTCGCCGACAAGGTCGAGCGTCTGGCGGCGCTGGGCATGCAGGTGGGCGCCTGCCCGGCCGACATCGCTCGCCAGGCCGACATGGTGCTGCTCTGTCTGACCACCAGCGCGGCGGTTGCCCTGGTGGTGCAGGGTGAGCGAGGTGTGCTGTCGGCCGGACGGGGTGCGCTGAGTCTGCTGGTCGATCATTCGACCACCGAGATCGGCCTCACGCGCGCGCTGGCCTTACGCCTGAACGAGGAGGTCGGCACGGCCTTCGTCGATGCACCGGTATCCGGCGGGCCGGACGCCGCCCATCAGGGAACACTGGCCATCATGGCGGGCGGCACTGCGCAAGCTGTCGAGCAGGCCCGTCCGGTGGTCGGGTTGTTGGGGCGCTTCACTCACATGGGCGACAGTGGCGCCGGTCAGGCCACCAAGCTCGTCAACCAGACCCTGGTGCTGACCAATTACTGCGTGATCGCCGAGGCGCTTCGACTGGCGCAGGCCCATGGTGTCGATCCGACGCGTCTGGTCACCGCCCTGGAAACCGGTCATGCCGGCTCGAATCTGTTGCCCACCTTGCTCGAGCGCATGATTCCGGAGGACTTCACGCCACGCGGTTATGCTCGTCAGGTGCTCAAGGATCTGGAGATGCTGCACGAGGCCAGTCACGAGGTGAACGTCGCCATGCCGATGGCCAGCCAGGCGCTGACCCTGTTCCGCCTGTTGGTGGCCCAGGGCAAGGGAGAACTGGACGGGTCGGCCGTGATCTCGTTGCTGCCTCGTCCAGGGCCTGGCTAGAGCGCGTGAGTCACCAGCCTGAAGCCCGGATCGTCGGCAAAGGGTTTGATCTGAAAGCCCAGGCTCTTCATGAGCTTGAGCATGCCCTGATTGTTCGCCAGCACCAGTCCCTGAATTTCCTCCAGCCCCTTGTCGCGCGCTTCCTCCATGATGCTGAGCATCAGTCGTGAGCCCAGGCCCTTGCCATTGAAGTCATCGGCCACGACCAGCGAGAACTCGCAGCTCGCCTGATCGGGATTGGTGATGTAGCGCGATACCCCGACGATGCGCTCGGTCTCGGTGATCCGGCCCTGAGCATCCGTGACCTGCTCCTGATAAACCGCCACCAGCGCCATTTCCCGGTCGTAGTCGATGAGGGTCAGGCGCGAGAGCATCGCTGGCGGCAACTCGCGGATGCTGGACACGAATCGGTAGTAGCGGCTTTCGGGTGACAGATTCTGCATCAATACCTGCAGCATCTGCGCGTCGTCAGGATGGATCGGTCGGATCGTGTACTCCCCGCCACCGCGCAACGGCCACACCTGCTCATAATGAGCCGGGTAGGGCAGGATCGCCAGATGCGCGTAATTGCGCGCCGTGGCTGGCGAGCTGTCCACGACGATTCGCGCATCGACAACAACCGCGCCATTCTCGTCGACAATGATCGGGTTGATATCCATCTCGCGCAGCTGTGGCAGCTCACAGACCATCTCCGAGACTCGCAGTAACACCCGTTCGAGCATCTCCAGATTCACCGCGCTGGCACCGCGCCACTCAGCAAGTGTTTCCGCGACCCGGGAGCGGGCGATGAGTCGACGGGCCAGGAATTGATTGAGCGGTGGCAGTTCCATCGCGCGGTCATTGATCAGTTCGATCATCGTGCCACCGGCCCCGAACGCAATGACCGGACCGAATGGCTCATCGGTCACCAGGCCGATATAGAGCTCGCGACCGCGCTTGCTGCCAGCCATTCTCTGAATGGTCACGCCGTTGATGCGAGCCCCGGGCTGCAGCCGGGTCACCGACTGGACCATGGCGTTGTAGTGGTCGCGCACCGCGGTCGCATTCGTCACATTGAGTGCAACTCCGTTGACATCACTCTTGTGGCTGATATCAGGCGAATCGATCTTCAGCGCCACCGGGTAGCCCAACTGGGTGGCGATCATCATCGCCTCGTTCGCGCTGCGGGCGAGGATAGTCTGGGTGACCGGAATCTGGAAGGCCGACAACAAGGCCTTGGACTCCATTTCGCTGAGCACCTTGCGACGCTCGGTGAGCACGTTCTCGATGAGCAGGCGAGTGCCCTCGATATCGGGGTCGGCCATGCTGGACAGGGGTGGCGGGGTTTGCTGCAGGAGCTGCTGGTTTTCATAGAAGCTGGCGATGTTGCCGAACGCACCGACCGCTGCCTCCGGCGTACGAAAACTCGGAATGGCAGCCTTGGACAGAACCGCGCGACCTTCGCCGACCGATGCATCACCCATCCAGCAGCACAGCAGCGGTTTGCGCAGCTCGCGTCGGAGTTCGGCCATGACACGAGCCACATCGGCCGCATCAACACCGGACTTGGGTGAATGCACGACCAGCACGCCATCGACGCCATTGTCGCGTGCAGCGGCGTCGATCGCCAACCGGTAATGGTCCTGGTTCGCTTCTTCGGACAGGTCGACCAGGTCGATCAGCGACGCGAGCGCAGGCAGTTTCGGCTTGAGGGCATCGATAGTGTCCGTTGCAAGCTTGCCCAGTTGCAGGCCGATTTCACTGATCCAGTCGGCCGCCAGTACGCCGGGGCCGCCGCCATTGGTCACGACGGCCAGTCGCTTGCCAACGGGTCGATAGCGCGAGGCCAGGCATTTGGCCGCTGAAAACAGTTCGACGAAGGAGCGAACCCGCACGGCACCGGCGCGTCGCAGGGCCGCGTCAAAGACTTCGTCGCTGCCGACAATGGCGCCGCTATGGGTCTGTGCGGCTTCATCGCCAGCGGGCTTGCGACCGGACTTGAGCACAACCACCGGCTTGGCATTGGCCGCCGCCCGCAGAGCACTCATGAAACGGCGCGCATTGGAGATGCCTTCCAGGTAGACGACGATGCTCTGGGTTTGTGAATCAGTCGCGAGAAAGTCCAGGGTCTGGGCGATATCGACGGAGGTATTCGGGCCCAGTGAAACGACCGTCGAGAAACCCACTCCATGCTGACTGGCCCAGTCGAGAATCGATGCAGTCAAGGCGCCCGATTGTGAAACCAGTGCCAATGGTCCGACCGCAGCCAGCGAGCCGGCCACACTGGCGTTCAGGCCCAGTTGCGGGCGTTGCAGACCCATGCTGTTGGGACCGAGCAGATGCATGCCGTGACGACGGGCCATCTGGTGCATGTCCGCCGCTGTCCCGGCATCGGTGCCGCTGCTGACCACCAGAGCGGCCTTGCATTTGATCCGGCCGGCCACCTCGAGTGCCGCGCCGGTTTCGCTCGCGGACAAGGCGATGATGGCCAGATCCGCACGAGTCTGAGCCAGCTCGGCGAGCGTGCCGCTGGTGTGAATGTCCAGGAAGATCAGCCGGCCGCTGAATCGTTGTGCGGTCAGTGCGGCCGTCAGCTGACGTGCCTGGCTCGTCTGAGTGTCGGGGCTGTCATGATCGCCCACGAAGACAGCGATGGTGTCGGGTTGAAACAGCGCAGTGAGGTAGTGTTTGTCCACGAGTCAGGCTCTTGGGGCTTGGAAGAGGAGGTTGCGCCGGGCCTTGACTGCAGCGGCGTGCGAGCGACCCACACCCGTGTGACAGTCCGGCCAGGCGTCAGTCGGCGCCGATCAGCACGCGTATATGCGCGGCTACGCTGCGGGCCAGGGCGCTCAGTGCATAGCCGCCTTCCAGACACGAGACCACGCGTCCCTGGCAGTGACGCCTGGCCACGTCCATGATCTGTCGGGTCACCCAGGCGTAGTCGGCTTCGGTCAATGCGAGGTTGCCCATGTCGTCTTCGCGATGGGCATCAAAGCCTGCCGAGATGAAGATGATGTCGGGCCGAAAGGCCTCGAGCGCCGGCAGCCAACGGTCGGTGACCGCAGCTCGGAATGCCTGGCCATCGGCACGTCGGTCCAGGCCGACATTGATCATGTTCGGACCCGCCGGTTCATCGCCACTGAACGGGTAGAGCCCGGTTTCGAAGGTCGAGCACATCAGGACGCGGTCATCATCGTGAAAGATGTCCTCGCTGCCATTGCCGTGATGCACGTCGAAATCGATCAGGGCGACCCGCGACAGGCCATGCACATCCAGCGCATGGCGTATGCCCACGGCCACGTTGTTGAAGAAGCAGAATCCCATGGCTGCGGCACGTTCGGCGTGATGGCCCGGCGGGCGGACACTGCAGAAAGCGGTGGCCGCCTGGCCACCCAGCACCAGGTCGGTGGCCTGCACGGCCGCGCCGGCCGCGCGCAAGGCCGCGCTCAGGGTGTGCGGGTTCATGCTCGTATCCGGGTCCAGCGCGTGCAGCCCTTCGGCGGGTGAGGCGGCGATAATCTCGCGCACATACAGGGCGCTGTGGGCCCGGCCCAACTGCTCCTCGGTCGCCAGCGGCGCATCGAAGGGCATCATGAAATCGAGCAGGCCTTTGACCAGCAGATGGTCGTTGATCGCGGCCAGTCGCTCGGGGCATTCCGGGTGATAGGCCCCCATATCGTGACGGGCGCAATCGGCATGCGTGATGTAGGCGGACAGCATGAACTCCTCGTCGGCTCAGGGTCTGAATCAGTGCCGGGCCGCGATTTGCCCGTTCACATTGCACTGCAATATACTCCGACTTCGTTGTCTGTTGGGAGCGCCGGTGAGCGCATCAGCCAGATCGATGACGGTCTGGCCGAGCGCTTCGTCGGTCAGCTCGGATGTCATTCAGTGAATGCCGATCGAGCGACACCTGCGCCGATCGAGGTGGATTCTGACCGGTGAAGATGCCTGAGTTGCGTTCACTGATCATCGTGCTGGGTGATCAGCTCGACCTGAATGCGGCCGCCTTCGACGGTTTTGATGCCGCGCGTGATGCCGTCTGGATGGCCGAGGTTGAGGAGGAGTCGACTCATGTGTGGTCGGCCAAACCCCGGATCGTGCTGTTTCTGGCGGCCATGCGGCATTTCGCGCAGGCCTTGAGAGAGGCCGGGCGTGGGTTGCACTACGCACGGCTGGACGCGCCGGGCAATCGCGCAAGTCTGGGGGCGCAGTTGCAGGCCGATATCGATCGGCTGCGGCCGTCTGCCCTGATCATGACGGCGCCGGGTGACTGGCGCGTACTGCAGACGATCAAGGCGGTGGCCCGAGCGAGCGGCCTGCCGCTGGACATTCGCGACGATCGTCATTTTTATGTGACGGTGCGCGAGTTTGCCGCGTATGCAAAAGGTCGCCGGTCCTTGCGCATGGAATATTTCTATCGCGATCTGCGACAGCGCCATGGCGTGCTGATGGACACGACCGCTACGCCAGCGAAACCTCTGGGCGGTCGATGGAATTTTGATGCCGAGAATCGCGAGGCCTTCAGTGCTGCAGGGCCCGGGCCGGTACCGACCCGCCCCCTGTTCGAACCCGATGCGGTCACGCGCGAGGTAATCAGGCTGGTCAATGAGCGGTTCGGTGACCATCCCGGCCGGCTTCACTCGTTTGCCTGGCCGCTCACGCGGGCGCAGGCGCTGGACAGCCTCCAGGCATTCATCGGGAGTCGCCTGCCCTCGTTCGGGCCGTATCAGGACGCCATGTGGCCGGGCGATCCGTGGCTCTACCACGCCCAATTGTCGGCCGCACTCAACCTCAAGCTTCTGAATCCGCGCGAAGTGGTCGATGCAGCTGAGCAGGCCTTTCGTCAGGGAAGGGCGCCGCTGGCCAGCGTCGAAGGCTTCGTGCGTCAGGTGCTGGGTTGGCGGGAATACGTACGTGGTGTCTATTGGACGCGCATGCCGGATTACCTCGATAGCAACCCGCTCGAGGCCGACCAGGACCTGCCAGCCTGGTACTGGAGCGGTGAGACCGACATGGCCTGCCTGCGTGATGTGCTCGTCCACACACTCAACCATGGTTATGCCAACCACATCCAGCGATTGATGGTTACCGGTCTGTATGCCTTGCTGCTGGGCGTGCGGCCACGGCAGGTTCACGCCTGGTATCTGGCGGTGTATGTCGACGCGGTCGAATGGGTCGAGTTGCCCAATACCCTGGGCATGAGCCAGTACGCAGACGGTGGCGTGATGGCGAGCAAACCCTACATCGCGACCGGCCGGTATATCCAGCGCATGAGCCCGTACTGCGCAAGCTGCCGGTACGATCCGGCGCAGCGCAGTGGTGATCGAGCCTGTCCTTTCACCACGCTGTATTGGGACTTTATGATGCGGCATGAGACCTTGCTGGCGGCCAATCCGCGCACCAGCCTGCAGGTCAGGAATCTGGCCCGGCTGAATGACGCGCAACGGCAGGCCGTGATCGAGCGGGCGGCGGCCATCCGTGGCGGCGGGATCGGACGACCGTCAGGGCAGGGACCGCAGACCGATGGCTGAACCAGCGAGCCTGATCGCGCCCACGCTCGAGGCGGCGCGGACACGTATCGCGGCAATTCGGCCCGCCGACTATGCGCGCACCCGCAATTGGCTCGATGGTGCCGTCACGGGCCTGTCGCCCTATATCACCCACGGTTTGGTCAGCTCGGCTCAGGTGTTGGCCGATGTGGCATTGCGTGATCCACTCGGCGTACAGCACCGCTTCGTCTTCGAACTGGGCTGGCGCGCTTATTTTCGTCATGTCTGGCAGCAGCAGGGTGCCGGTATTCTGACGTCGCTACACAGCGGACCGCTGCCCGATCAGGCCTATTCACCCACTCTGCCGGTCGATATCCGCGAGGGCAATACGGGCGTGCCCGTGGTCGATCAGGCCGTTCGCCTGCTGTATCGGACCGGCCTGCTGCACAATCATGCGCGCATGTGGCTGGCCAGTTATGTCGTTCATCTGCGCAAGGTGCATTGGCGGGTCGGCGCGGACTGGCTATACAGCCACCTGCTCGATGGTGATCTCGCGAGCAATCACCTGAGCTGGCAGTGGATTGCCGGCACGGCCAGTCGGCAGCCTTATCTGTTCAATGCCGACAATGTGGCGCGGTTCGCGCCGTCCCCCTGGCACAGTCCGGGTACCGTGATCGACACCTCGTACGACGAGCTCGCGCGAATCGCGACCGAGCCGATCCCGCCTGAGCTGTCTCGACGTGGATCCACTGCGGTTGCTGCGGCAGCGGTCGAGCCCGTCGTGACCGACCGTCCCGTCGATGACCCGGCCCTCCACATGCTCGACGATCAGGCCCAGGACACCATCGCGCGCGAAGCCGATGCCATCGCCGGTGAGGATGTCTGGCTGGTCCACCCCTGGAGTCTGGGTGAATTGCCGGCCGACTGCCCGACGGATGCGCTCATCGTGGGCATCTACGTGGCCGATTTTCATCGGCAATGGCCATGGTCCGAGCATCGCTGGCGTTTTGTGAATTCGCGGATGACCGAACTTGCTTCCCGACGGTGGTATGGGCCGGCCTCATCGATCGGCAAGGTACTGGGCAGGGCGCGACGCGTGCACAGCACCGACGAGCCGCACCTGGCACCCTGGTTGGGCGGTCTGGCCGACTGCGACCCGGCGGCGTCATTGTTTCCGCCGGTCGAGCAGCGCTGCGATTCATTCTCGCAGTGGTGGAAGCGTGCCACCCACGGCTTGCACGACGTTCGGGATCTGCTGGCGGCTCAACGCTGAGGTTTGTTTTCCCGGATCAGTCCGCCAGTAGCGGTAAGCACATCAATGACACCACGCGTCGTCGCCGGCCCTGAGTGGCGGGCACGCGGTGTGCCAACATGCCGCCGAGGAGCAACATGGAATCGCCAGGCGCGAAGGTCAGCCTTGTACAGGCGGATGGGGCGCTGGCGCGCAGCCACGGTCACGGCATAAGGCCTGGCCCGAAGGCGGGCGGATCGGAGAACACCACGGCATCGAGCTGGGTGCGCAGCGAAGCGGGCAAGGTATCCAGGGGTAGCGAGGGCAGCGGCTCGCCGCCCGGTGTGGCGGCCTGCATCCCGCCGTCGTCCCTGGCCCGCAGCCGGACATTGAAGGTGGTTTCGAACCGATCGGCATCGGCTTCGATGCTGAATGCATGACCGGCGCCGGGATGCGATCGGAAACCCAGATTTTCGAACGCCAGCCGTGCCCGCGAGACGATCTCGGTCGGGGCACGCAAGGCCTTGATGTTGCTTGCAACAGCGGCGCTTGGATCGGTCGGCGCGCCGGCCAGAATGACCAGGGCGGCGACCATCGGGGAATCAGGCATGGTCAGCCTCTTAGACGGTTGCGTGGGCGGCGATCGGGATGATGCGACGCAGCTCCGATGATGCATCATCGCGGCGCTCCCCGGTGTGACATCCCGCCGATTCCAGGCTGCCATAGCGTGCTTCGGTGAACGAGCGCTCGCCCGCGAACGCCACATGGGGCAGGGCATGGGCGAGGCGTGGCGAGCCGCACGCCCTGACGGATCCCCTGCCGGCCATGATCACGTCCTCAGCGGGTCGGATCGAATTTGCGCTTGATCACCATCTCCTCGAGCGCTGCGACATCGGCGTCGGTCAGGGACGGCCGCGTTGGCCCGGGTTGCGGATCTTGGGCCGTCGCGGCTGGTGCCGATCGGTAAGCGGCATCGTCCTGGGTGGGACGCAGGGGATTCACCGGCCCGATCGTACGGACCGGGTTCACCGGCTCGATCGGGCGCACCGGTCGTACCGGTTCTACGGGCCGGATCGGTTCGACGGGTCTGATGGGCCCCAGGCAACGAACCTTGGCGACCAGAACCGCCGCACTGGCGTCGACCAGACCCGAACCGGTCGCGATGTCGGTGCCAGGGCCCGCGGCGGCACCACCGGAGGCCGGGTTGCAGTTGCCCGTGGTCACGTCGACCGCCGTGCGCACCAGAATATCGCGTACCTCGGCGGGCGTCAGCCTCGGGCAGGCCTGCTTGACCAGGGCGGCCGCTCCGGCCAACTGCGGCGCAGCGGCGGAGGTGCCGCTGATCGCGGCCCAACCATCATCGTTCGCCGTTTCATCGCCATTCGGATGGGTGCCCCCGGCCAGACCGGTATCGATTTCGCAGCCGGGCTGAAGGGGCAGCATGATGTAGGCCGCGCGGGGGCGCATGCCGACCAGGCCACAGACGTCGGGCGCGTTACGACCCGGATAGATGGCACTGGCAAAGCCGCTCGCATAGTCGGAGGCACGCAATGCGCCGTTCTCGTCCAGATAGACGCCTCCCGCTGAGATGACATCGGGATGCTGGCCGGGAAAGCCGAAGTGCCCGTTGCCGGCCGAGAAAATCACGACGATGCCTCGCGCGACCGCATCGGCGATCGCGACAGCCAATGCCTGATTCGCGGCCGACAAGGGGCCGTTGCGCACGCTGCTGCCCCAGCTGCAGGTAATGATCGCCGGATTCAGGCCTACCGCGGCATTGAAAGAGGCGGTCGAGTTTGCGAAGTTGATCTTCACGGGCCACAGTTCGATATCTGGTGCCACCGCGAAAATATTCGCTGACTCGGCGGTGCCATGGCCATTCTCGTCGTCAGCCGGATTGGCTGCGCCTGGTCCGAGCGTAACCGGATTGACCCGGTAGCCGCGAGCCGAAAAAAACGGATGGGCGAACTGGCCACTGTCGACCATCGCGATCCTGATGCCCGCACCCGTGATACCACTGCGGTGCGCCTTGTCCGCATTGCAGCCCAGCGACACATCATGAGGGACCGTCAGATGCCAGTAGGCCTGTTTGGGCGGCATGGCATTGGCCGCGAAAAAATAGCGCGGCTCCTCGATCGCGATGCCTTCGATCAGGTTCTGCAATGGCGTGCCTTCGGTCGAGATGAGGCCGAAGCGGGGCGCATCGGTGCAAGTGAAGTAGGTGGCGGACTCGACGGTGGCACCACTTTTCATGGTTTCCAGTTCGCGGGCAATGATCTGGGTATGCAGCGCCTTTTCGTAGGTCGGAATCGGCGCCGCGATATTGATCGTGTAGGGCGAGATTTGCAGGATCTGAAACCCGGCCTCTTCGAGCGCCGCGGCGGTGCGCCTCATGACATCGCTGTCGGACATGAAATGGCCCACGATGTCCGCGCCGATGGGTCCGGCCACGTCGAACATCGACACGCCTCCGATCGACCGAGGCGAAACCTGGGCGAACAGCAGCGGCGGGATGGTCGAGCCGGTCGTGGCGGCCTTGTGAGTCCGCCTGCCGGGACCGCGGGTGCGCGTGACGCGTGCTCCGGCAGGGGCTTTTTTGCTCGCCGTTTTGCTGGCTGCGGTGGCCGATTGTCGGGTTGTGCCCCGCGATCGGGCCGCCTTCTTTGTCGCCATGTTCTACTCCTGCACAGTGGATGATGATCGGATCCGATGCAGATGGGTTGAACGGACGCAGCGAACCGCGGGCGATCAATGGGAAATGCTGGCTGGCATCGGTCGTGTGATTGACTATGGGTTCGTTTCCCCGATCGTAGTGCGGGTTGGCGGTTCGGCCGTCCTCAATTCAGGTGATAATCCACCTCATCGCAGGGCGAGATAGCCATGAATGCACGCCATCGACGTGAGATGGCGTCATTCACATCAGCAATCGTTGTCGAACTTGACCTCCTGGGCCCTGATCACGAGCTCATTCGTGTTCGCTACGGGTAGTCCCTTGATTTCGACACAGACACCGTTGGCCAGTTGGTCGGCATCGCCGTCTTCGAACGTCGGGGACTGGCTCGCGTCGACCCGCGTGTTGCGGACCATGAAGTCGGCGGGCGAGACAAAATTGGTGATCAATCCCTTGATCTCGAACTCGCCGCTCACGCCGTTGCCGGAAGAACCCGGGCCGTCTTCGATCTCGATGTCGGTCGCGATGAGTCGCCCGTCGATCAGGCTGCCCTCGACCTCCAGCCAGGCGCCTTGCCGAACGTCGGCCGCGATACCGTCTCGAATCGTCGCGCCGGAGCCATCGACGGGAATGTCGCCCAGAATGAAGTCGGCAATGCCGGTATAGGCGGTAACCACGCCCTTGATCTCGATCCGCTGGCCCGACAACCGCGATTGATCATCGACGAGTCGGATATCGGCGACGGACCAGACATCCGCCGATGGCCCGCCGGTAGCATAGGCGCGTACGGAAACGCCTTCTGCGAAGCCGCCCGGCAGACTGGTTCCCGCATAACTGACAGCCGTTGTGCCCAGGGTGAAGGTCGAGGTGCCCGGGTTCCAGCTCGACACCCGGCCCCGCAGCTTGAAGTCATCTGCCGATTTTTTCTCGATACGGGTAGCGATCACGGCATTGTTGGACGCATCGAATACGCCATAGACTTCGACGAAATCGCCCACTGCAAGGTTTGCTGCACCGTCGATCAAGGTGCTGGTGACGCGGCGAACGGCCGTGCCGTTGACGACGAAGCCATCGGCTGTGAGGGTGCTGATCACGCCTTTGATTTCGCTAAATACCGTGATCGAGTCGGCCTGACCGGTGCCGGACTGGCTCGAGTTGCCCTGCACGGCCACCATCATGCCCAATCGCAGATCGTCGCGGGCGAGACTGTCGCCGCGTTCATTGGCAACCGAGGCCGACGAATCGTCGTAGCGAACGCCATTGACGACAACCGACCCGAACCCGGTGATCGGGCCGACGGCCGTTGTCGTGACGTCGCCGGTACCGCCGCTGCCGGGCGATACGACGTCGCCGCCGCCGCAGGCCAGCAGGGCAGTGACGCTGACCAGCATGGCCAGCGGCCGCAGGTGGATGTGGATGGGATGGACCAGACGCATGAATCAACTCCTTCGGGAGGGTTTGGAGGGTGAATCCGACTTGTCAGACATCGGGGCATTTGGGCTTGCCGGGTCGTCGCGCGGACGATCCGAATAAAAGTACATACCGACCCGAATGCGATAGGTCGGTTGATGGGCGGCCTTCGAATCCGCTTCGCCGAGTCGGGTCATGCTGCGCACCAGCGATCGCATATTGGCGCTCCAAAGGCGGCGCGCGAGCAATTGGACCTGTTCGATGGATCGGGTTGAGAGACTGTCCATGAACACAGCCTGCTCGAGTCGCTTGTCGGTATTGCTGATGACGTTGCCGACTGCTGTCTCGAGATGATCAGCCAGGTTGTCGCCCAGCAAGGCCAGCATTTCCGTTCGTTCGAACAACGGGATGAAGCCACCCGGTTTCAGGCGAACCAGACCGGCTCCGTCGTCGATGTCGACCAGGCCCAGCCGCTTGAGCTCCTCGAGCATTGCCCGAGGGTGGGCGTCATTGCTGATCTCACGGGCCAGCGCATCAAAGCTGGGTTGCCCGCTCTCGGCGCGTAGGGGCAGATCGCGCAACCGATTGCCGACCCGGTAATCTGGCTCGGTGCTCCAACGGGTATACAGCCGGGACGCGGCCGAACTACCGTCGATGCTGTCGATTTGCGCCGCCACCGATTCGCCGGCGACGGTATCGACGCTCGACTCGGTGAATACCTTGACGTCCTTACGGTGCAGACCTGTGCTGACGCTGAGTCGACTCACATTGGGTTGAATGCCGGCTCGGGACAATTCGCGAAGACCCGCCTCATAAAACGCCTGCTTGAGCAGCTTCTCCGCGTCGCCGAACTTCAGGCCATGGGCCACGAATAGTTGGGCCAAGGGAGCGAGGATCTTCGCTGCGGCCTGGGCAACACGGGTGGGAATCTTTTCGCGCATCGCCCGAGTTTTGAGTGTGCCAGGAGGCGTTGACATGGACATATCGATCCAGATAGAGCCAGATTAAGGTCAATAATAAATGGGAAAATATCCCATGTCAATAGTCTTCATCACGTTTGCCGTGTACCGCGGTCGGCAGACGCCCGACATCTGAGTGCCGCGAACGCCATGCCGATTGCCGCGAGCGTCAGCATCACCAGGGACCATTGACCGGTCGGCCATTGCATGCCCAGCCCGATGGCGCCATGAAAGACACCGGCCGACAACAGCAACGCGCCGACTGCCAGCCTCGGGATGACCAGCAGAATCGAGCGCCGGCCATCAAACGGTGAAACCAGCAGAACCGCCAATGCGGCCAACGCAAGAAGATTCACCACGGCCGCCAGCGCACCGACCACGACGATGCCCATTTGATCGCGGGCGGCCTGCAATGCCATGGCCCGACGGATCGTGTCCGCGCCCAGCAACAGCAGAGAGGCGGTGATGATCAGGACGGGCAGGGCAACCTTGGTCGTCACGGTATGGACCTGACCCAGGTCGATTGCATGAGGTTGAAAGGGATTACACAAACGATCCTGCCCAGGTCGTTTCAGAACAGCACAGACCAGGACTGTCAAGCCAACGGTGGCGATCGGGGCTCCCAGCAGGCAACGCATCAACTCGCCGGCGATCAGTGAGATCAGATAGCCCTCGTCAACGATCGCCGCGAAGATCAGCAGGGTGGTGGCTGCACCGGCGCCTGCTGCGGCGACCAACCAGCCGCGCATCGATGCGAACCCCAGCACGATCAACAAGGCCTGACCGGCGTCGATCGCAGAGGCGAAAAACAGGTTCAGACCGCTGGAGTTCGCGACACCCGTCGACATTGTGATCATGGCTCACTCCTTGATACATGCCGTTCAACATGACGGCGATTGATCTCGATTCGCGGATTTTATTGTGAATGGGAAAAAATCCCACGTCAACAACTCCCAACAAAACGATGGTCATCTCACCCTCAGCCGAGCCACTCAGACGTCCTGGCAACAGGCCACGCAGGGGGCGTCTGCAATGGGCAAGAAGCCCCGGAGTGGGTGGGGCAAATCACCCACTGGCCGAGTGGATCGGGCAGCGATGAAGGGCTGCCTCGGTAAACCTCGACGACTGGAAATGCCGTCATGACGGGCCCCATCGGCTGATTCAGGTGTCGTGGCACGCCGATTGCATTGAGCGTGTTCAACCGGCGCCAAGGGCTGGTCTGAAATCGGGCAATCGACCAAACGATTTCGTCCGGTCTCAGGAGAGATCGTGACGGCCAGGGCGCCTGACTGACCAGAGCATCAAGGCCCGGCGATAGGGCCGCCAGACGAACGCCCGATCAGCGATTGGAGAACGACATGAGTGATGGCAAGGCGAACGTGATCCAGGTCGAGGATCCCGTGGTCCGGCAGTCAATGGGTGAATCCGGACATTGCCAGACCCGGCCACGGCTGCCTGATGCAAATCGATCCCAATCGATCGATGAATCGCTTGTGTTGCGTTGCCTGAATGGTGACAACGCAGCCTGGTCAGCCTTGATGGATCGCTACAGACCGTTGATCGGGTCCATCGTCCGCCGGGCCGGTTTGGATGACCATTGCGCCGCCGACGTGATGCAGACGGTCTTCGCGCGCCTGGTGGTGCACCTGCCACGCCTGGCCCAGCCAGGTCGTCTCCAGGCCTGGCTCGTCACGACCACCAAACGCGAATCCTGGTTGCAGTGCCGGATAGGGCACCGAACAGTCTCGATGACAGCGCTCGACGACGCTGAATACGACAGGCAGGACCTGGAGATCATCGACCGATCCCCGATCGCCGAAGAGGCATTGGCCAGCCGTCAGCAACTCGACCAACTGCGCGAGGGCTTATGCCTGCTCGATGGTCGTTGTCGCGATCTGCTGGAATGGCTGTTTCCTCAAGACGAGGATCCCTTGTCCTATGCCGAGATCGCCCGGCGACTTGAGGCCCCGGTAGGCAGTATCGGACCCACACGCACCCGCTGTCTCGACAAGCTGCGCCGGATGGTTCAAGACTTGTCAGTGATTGGCGAAAAGGACGGGCCGAATGACGGCGTCGCGTCAATCGGATGAAGAGGGCCATGAATCAAACTGCTCATCAACGCCGACAGCACATTGGCGTGCTGGTCAAAATGTATCCCAAGCTTTCAGAGACCTTCATTCTCGAAGAGATTCTCGGCCTTGAACGTTTGGGCATTTCCCTCAGCCTGTACTCGCTCACCCCATCCAGCGACGCAATCGCGCATCCGGATGTTGCGAGGGTCAAGGCCAGGTGCGCGCAATTACCGGCTGTATCCGGTCTTGCCTTTTTGTCGTATGCCTATCGACATTGCGCTCTGCTCCTGACGTCGCGTTCCGGTTATGGCAGGGCAGTCGACCACGCGTGGCGGCGCGGTGTGCAGGGCTTGAAGGATCTCCTGCGAGCCGGCTGGCTTGCCTACGAGATGCGCCGGGATGGCGTGATGCACCTGCATAGTCATTTCATTTCCGAACCGGCTGATATCGCCGATCTGGTCTCCAGAATCCTGACGATTCCATTTTCCATCTCGGCCCACGCGAAAGATATCTATCTGTCCGCCCCGGATGATCTGCGCCGTCGATTGGAATCCGCTCGTTTTACGGTTACCTGTACGCGGGCAAACCTTGATCAACTCTCTGCTCTGTCACCGGTAGCCAGCATTCATCGCCTCTACCACGGTGTCGACCATCAGGTTTTCCACCCGTCACGCCGCCGTACCAATGATGGCGTACCACTGATCGTCAGCGTCGGCCGGTTGCGCATCAAAAAGGGTCTCGATTGCCTGATTGATGCATGCGCCATCCTGCGCGACCAGGGTCAACCGCTTTTGTGCGTGATCGTCGGTTATGGCGAAGAGCATGACCGGCTATGCGATCAAATCGCTGAATTGTCGCTGGATGAACGGATCCGGTTGGCCGGAAAGCTGACCCGTGAGCAGGTGATCGAAGCCTACGCCCGTGCGTCGGTCTATGTGCAGCCCGCGAGGATCGCAGCCGATGGAGACCGGGATGGCATACCCAATGTCCTGCTCGAGGCCATGGCCATGGGTCTGCCGGTCGTGGCGTCAGCGGTGTCCGGCATTCCTGAACTGGTCAACGACGGGATCAACGGCTTGCTGGTGCCTCCTGATGATCCTGGCAAGCTGGCCCAGGCAATTATGCGCGTGATTCAGGATCCCGGATTCGCACAGGCACTGGGCGAGCAGGCCCGGATCGCTGTGATCGAATCTTTCGACAACGATCGGAATCTACCGGTGTTGCGAGACTTGTTCGAGGCCGCACAAAACCAATCATTCGACCGTACGGATACCCAACGGGCCCCGCTGGCCGAGAAGTCCAGATGAAGTCGACAGACTCAGGCAGGCAGGTCGGGGAAGAGGTTCGTGCCCGAAAGACAGACGGTTCCCGTGTAAAGGTTGCCTATGTGATGAACGGATTTCCAAGATTGTCGGAAACCTTCATCGCACACGAGATTCACCAACTCGAACGCAGCGGGCTGAGCCTGCGCCTTTTCGTGGTCAAGCAAGAGAATGAGCCAAGGACTCATCCGGTCATCGGGCGGATCAAGGCACCGTTGACCTACCTCCCCCGAGCCACATCCCTTTCGGGCAAATCACTGCGTCGTTGGCTGTTCGAAAACATGCCGGCGTTTCTACCGGCACAGCTCGGCGTGCTCAGACGGCGCCCGATCCGCTATCTCAGGACTCTCTGGACGGTCTTGCTGCTGTGCTGGGAAAACCGACCGCGAAAAGTGTTCATCAAGGAGTTTCTCCAGGCCGGTGAAATTTCGGCTGCGGTGTTGAGGGGTGGCGAAATCGCTCACCTTCATGGTCACTTCTGCCACGGCGTTGCCACCATCACCTGGTTTGTCAGTCAGATGACGGGAGTGCCGTTCAGCTTCACGGCTCATGCCAAGGACATCTACCAGCGTGATCTGAATCCGAATGATCTGCTGGAGCGCAAGCTCGGTGCGGCGAGATTCGTCGCCACCTGTACCTGCGCCAACGCCAAGGTGCTTCGTGACCGTCATCCCCGACCAGATGACGTTCATGCCATTTATCACGGTCTCGATACCGATTTCTTCTCTCCCGTCCCCAAAGACGCAACATCAGGGCCGCCAATGATTCTCTCGGTGGGCCGATTGGTCGAAAAAAAGGGATTCGATCAACTGGTGATCGCCTGCGCACAACTCAAACGCGACGGCATCGACTTTGTCTGTCGAATCGTCGGTGAGCGGGGTGACGCCTTTGAACGGCTCACTGCCTTGATTCAATCGTTGGGGCTGCAGACCGTTATCCAATTGTGTGGCGAAGTCACGCAGGACGAACTGCGGACCGTTTATCGCCAGGCCCACGTATTCGCGTTGCCCTGCCAGATCATGGCCGATGGTGATCGGGATGGCTTTCCGAACGTATTGGCTGAGGCCATGGCGATGGGCGTTCCGGTTGTGTCAACGGCAATCTCCGGCATTCCGGAAATGATCGATGATGGCGTTCACGGCTTGTTGGTCTCCCCCAGGGATCCACAGGGGCTGGCCGATGCACTGCGTCGATTGTTGACAGACCAGGCCCTGCATGACGACCTGGCGAGGGCGGCGCGCGCCCGAATCTGTGAGCGTTTCGACTCTCGCGTCACGACCTTGCAGCTTCGGGATCTGTTCGAGCGGCAGATCGGTGTGGCCAACAGGGGATCGGCATGAGTGCAACACTGTCGGCATTCCTTCACGATCCTTGGGACAGGCTCGATGATCACGGTCTGCTGACTCATTTTCGATCCGATAGAGGCGTCCGATTTTTCCCGGTCGTTGATCCGGAAGAGACGAAGATCTCCAAAATCGACGCGCTCGTGAATGGTTGCTTCGAGTTCAATGATGAAAAGCATCGGATGAGCGATCCGATCAATTGGCTGAACAATCCTAGTGCAGACGTTGAATGGCAGATCCTGCTGCACAAGTTCTACTATGCAGTCGGTCTGGGTCTGGCCTTCGAGCGCAGTGGCGACAACCGCTATGCCTGGCGTTGGATGCAGTTGATTGACAGTTGGATCAGCACTACACCTGTCGGTTTCATTGCGCCCGATGTTACGGGCCGGCGAGTTCAGAACTGGATTTACAGCCTGCACTATTTCATCACCAGTGCGGCGTCAGACATTTCCTCGATCGTCACTCCTGCGTTCCTCGCGCGGATGCTGATGTCCCTGCACTCCCAGGTCGAGTTCCTGTGCGCGAACCTGACGCCCAAGCGGAATCACCGAACAATCGAGCTGACGGCGATCTTTCTGGCCGGCGTGGTGTTTCCAGAAATGCGCAATGCTCGGTCGTGGAGATCCTTTGCGCTGGAAGAGATGGTCGTGAATCTCCACGATGATTTGCTGAGCGACGGCGTCCACTGCGAGCTGTCGACGGATTATCACCATCTCGTGATCAAGAATGGGCTGAATGTCCGGCGTCTGGCGTCGCTCAACAACCTTGATGTCCCGAGGGCGTTCGATGAGGCACTGATTCGTGGTCTGGAATTCAGCCTGCATGTGCACAAACCCGATGGGATCGTGCCCAGTCTGTCGGATGGCGATGCGCGCAGTTATCTCGACCTGTTGAAAATTGGCGCGCAACTCTATCAGCGCGACGATATGCTCTACGTGGCGACCCTGGGTTCCGAGGGTGAATGTCCGAGACAGCGTATCGCCCATTTTCCAGTTGGTGGTTACAGTGTTCTGCGTAGCGATTGGGGCGATCAGGGGCGTCCGTACACCGATGCCCATTACCTCGTCTTTGACTATGGTCCGATTGGTGAGGGAAACCACGGCCATTTTGATTGCCTGAGTTTTGAATTGGCCGCGTTCGGACGATCACTCATCGTCGACCCCGGGCGGTATACCTACAGTGAAGCGGGTGAGACCAATTGGCGGGTCCGGTTTCGAGGCACGGCCGCCCACAATACCGTCTGCGTCGATGGTCGCCATCAGACCCGCTATGAACCGCGCCTGATCAAGCCCGGCACTCGTCATCCAGGCGGTTCGCTTCGGCACCGGATCGCCGGACCGGCGCCGGATTCAACGCTTCTCGAGCATCATCATCAAAGCCTGGTTGACTTGTTGCAGGCGAGGGCGATCAGCCACGAATATGACGCGGTCCATGATCGCTGCATCGTATTTGTCAACCGTCGCTATTGGATCATCAGCGATTGGCTGAGAGCGCCGACGATTCACCACTATTCACTCAATTTCCAGCTCTCCGACGAGGCGTGGAATCAATGCGAGGTGACGCGTGTTCCGTTTGTCCGGGTCGATAGTCCCGGGTTGACGATGTTGCAGCCGGAATTGGATGTCCACGAGGTGTCTTTGCAGCCGTCCTGGGTGTCTTCAAGATATGGTGAAAAGCGGCAGGCACCCATGCTGGTCCGCACAGCATTTGGTGCAGCCGTTGATTTTGATACGGTGCTGATCCCCGCGCGGTCCCGGCCTGAGTTGGCGAGCATCAGTGCGGTGCCGGTCATGATGATCGGTTCGAGATCTGCAGAGGGTCTTGCCGATCGGATACCGGGTGCCTGGCAGATCGTGCTGGAGGTTGACGGCGAGCGATCAATCGATTGCTGGTTTCATGCACGCGACTCGGGTCATCGCCATTGGCGTATTGGCTGCCATGAATTCATCGGGCGATGGTTGCTGATGCGCCTGAGCAGCGATGATCAGGTGGTCGGGTTCGTCAGCCACCCGGGGGCCCGGTTGATGACCGCCGAGCGGTCTGGTTGGTCGCTGCAATGATGATGGTCAATGTTTTCGCCAATGAGTTCGGTTGTTTGGGCGATTCGCCAGACAATCCGAATTCGACGCTGCCAATCGATCCGCTTTTACCGCATCTGCCGCTGGCATTCGATCTGCAGGCGGTGTGTGGGCGCTTCTCGGCAGAGTTATCGGGCTGGCGAATTCTGGACTGCAGGATTGCTTTCTCGAAATATCATCCACAACGCAATTGTTGTGTTTGTTATCGTATGACCCTCACCGGCGGTGAGGGCTCGGTGGCCTTTGTCCAGCACGTAACTGTGCTCTGGTGTCACGGTGGCGATGCGGCTCGACGCGCAGAGAGTGCGTTGCGTAAGGGTGTGGTTCAGTCGCACGCCGGACCGGCCATCAGCTGTTGGCCATCGCTCGATGCGGTGCTCTGGTGGTTTCCCAATGACCCGCGGCTCGAAGAACCGGCGCTATTGGAGGATGGGACTCGATTGCGGTGCCAGAGTCTCGATGCAGTGGTGTCATGTCTGACCGATGGGCGTGGCGAACTGATCGACCATCACGTTGCCCTGGTTCAATACGTTCCGGGGCGTCGGGTCTGTGCCCGCGTTGATCTGAACTATCGGGTCTGTCCAGAGTTTGCGGCCTCATCGGTGTCTTTGTATGTGAAGGCAGATGTTGAGCGACGTGGTGCGCAGACCCATGCGGTCATGGCCGCGCTGACCGATGGTTCCGCTCAGCGGTCTGGTCGCCTGAACACACCCGTGTCGCTTCTCTGGCAGTCTGGTGTTGCCCTGCATTGGCAATTGGCCTGTCAGGGGCGGACCTTGGATGCGGGGGGCGCGGGGGAGCTTGTCGATGATGCGCGGCGTGTGGGTGAGTCACTTGCCGGATTTCACGCGACGCCGGTGCCGCTTCCACGGTCGTACGACGAAGCCGAACTTCGTACTCGGCTGATGGAGTCAAGACGCCTGCTGAGTCTGGTCGAACCGGGCTGGCTGACTCAGGCAGAGCGTATTGTCGATTCTCTTTTGCATGGCGCCGGGCGAGTGGCCAGTTCGCCGTTGGCTACCCTGCACGGTGATCTGCATCCGGGCAACATTCTCGATGACAACGGCCGTTTGATTTTCATTGATCTGGACAGCGTTCGAGTTGGTCCAGCGGTTGTTGAACTGGGGGCATGGGTCGGTGACATGTTGTATCGGGCGACGCTTTGTCGCACGCCTATCCCGGAGGTGTCGGCTTCCTGGCATGCCTTTCTGCAGGCGTATCGGGAGCAGGGCGGGTTGGCCTATGAGGAGCCACAACTGGCCTGGTGCGTCGCCTACCATTTGTTCTGCCGTCGAGCCTGTGGTGGTGTGGCGAGTCTGAAGCCCGGCCGGTACCCGGCGGTGCCTTCCTTGCTCAGCATTGCCGAGCGTTTGTCAACGGCGGACTCATTGGATGTACTGGCGGGCGATACGGCGAGGTTCCAATGACGCCTTCTTTCCCGATCGATTGCTTCAACAATCCTTCTGCCGTGGGGCGGATGCTTCAGTCGGCACTGCCAGGCTTTGCTGATGGATCGCTGATGATCACCGGCGTTCAGGTGAAGAAGGTCCGGCGCAGTGCGTCGAAAAGCTGCTATCCGAATCCGATCCGTGCCTGCTTCGAACTGTCGGTCAGTCAGGCGGCCACCGGTCGAAGCGGCAGCCAGATCATTTATGCGAAGGTTTACCGACCGGGTCTTGACGGTCACGCCTATGCCCGGTATTGCATCGATCGGCTCAGTCGACCGGCGTTTGGACAGGCGATGACATGGCTCCCCGATCTGAACATGATCGTCTGGGCATTGCCCAATGATCCCGGTTTACCGCAGCTGCAGACGCTGATGCAGGCTGAACAGCTCCGTGATGTGCTGCCCTGGCAATCAATGGGGCTTGTGGCTGAAGACTACGGCACGCCATCGGTCGAGTTGCTCCACTATGAGCCAGAACAGCGTGCGACGCTCAGCTACACCTTGCGCCGATCCGACGGTTCGGCTCGCCATACGGTCTACGCCAAGACGTTTTCCGGTGATCTGGCCTGGCAGATCGATGAGCGCTTTCGCTATTTCCAGTCTCTGGACAGTAACGATCCTTTTGTTCCTCGGGTAGCCAGGCCTCTGGGGCACGATTCGGCCATCCACACGTTCTGGCAGGCTCAGGCCAGCGGGCGGCCGCTGCTGGCGTCTCTTCACGATACCGATCCGACGGTGGTGATGGGTCGGGTCGCCGGTGCGCTGTCTGTCCTGCACGACGCATCGCTGCGGCCGAACGCGGATGGCGAGGTCCGGACCCGATCCTACTGGCTGAAGGAGTGTCGGCGCCGGTTGGTCAAGATTTCACGCGCCGACCCGGCGCTCGGTGCTCGGGCGACTGCAGTGGTCGACGCGATCGAACGTCAGGCGATTCAGTTGCCTGAAACACCGTTGAGTCTCATCCATGGAGACTTCCATCCAGGGCAACTCTGGATCCATGAAGGGCGCATTGTGTTGTTTGATTTCGATGAGTTTACCTGGGGGGATCCCATGGAGGATCTCGCCTCGTTCATACAAAAATTCGAGTCAGTGGGCGCCTTGCCGGGGCCTATCCAGTCTTTGATCGACTCTTACAGCCGGATGTCGCCGCAACGGTTTCACCGGAACACGCTGAACTGGCATCTGGTGATTCAGAGTCTGCTGCAGGTCAGTCGGGCCTTCATTTTTCAATCGCCGGGTTGGCGCAGCGCAATGCGTGATCGACTGGCCCGGACCGAAGACCGGGTGAAGGCTATGCCAGGAGGTTTCCTGTGATGAGACTGCTACCGAACACGCCGCGACTGAACGAAGTCGTCGCGCGAAGTCTGCGCGGACAAATCAGCGGCCTGAGCATTGCCGCGCTGAGCCTGCTGGGCGCCATCCTGATGGACTTGGTCGCACCATGGCCGCTCAAAGTGATATTTGATCAGGTATTACTGGACAAGCCATTGCCCGGGTCATTGGCATGGCTTCAGGGCTTGATGGACCTTGGGACATGGCCGGCTCTTGCGGTGATGGCCGGGTCGATTGCGGTTATCGCTCTGATGTCCGGGGTGTTTTCGTATCTTCAGTTCTATAACACCGCGAGGATCGGGTATCAGATTACCCACCAGTTGCGCAGTGTGATGTTTGCGCATCTGCAGCGGTTGACGATGGCGTTTCACAATCGCTCGCGCAGTGGTGAGCTGCTGACCAATGTGGCTGGCGATACCAATCAATTGCGTGATGTCTTCGCGGATTGGGCGCTGACCTTCGCGGCTCATTCACTGACCCTGATCGCGATGTTGGGGGTGATGTTCTGGCTGAACTGGCAACTGGCCCTGGCGATCACGTCGACCCTGCTCCCCTTGTTCGCCCTCATCGGCTGGTTGAACAAGCGGGTCAAGGCCGCGGCGCGAGACCAGCGCCGCTACGAAGGCCGTATGACATCGAGGCTCAATGACGTGCTCTCGACGATGGCGCTGGTTCAGGCCTTCGGCCGGCAGGACTACGAAGCGAGCCGATTCGAGTCGGAAATCAATGCCAACTACAGCAGTGGTCTGCGCGGCGCCCGTGCCACTGGCGCGATTGCCAAAGCCATTGCGGTAATCGGGGCGGCGGGCACGTCGATCACGGTGTTGCTCGGCGCCCAACAGGTGCTGGCGGGGCAACTCTCACCTGGGGAGTTGCTGATCTTTCTGGCCTATGTGTCCAATCTGTACAAGCCGGTTCGCGATCTGGGCAAGTTGTCGGCCAAGTTCTCCCGTGCGATGGTGAGCGCCCAGCGTATCGATACGGTGCTGACCATCGAACCTGAGGCCGATGACCCTCCCGATGCGCTCGATCTGATCAAGCCGGCTGGCGAGATCGTCTTCGAGGATGTCTGTTTCGCCTATGATGACGGGCGACCGGTTCTGGATCGCCTGAGCCTGCGAATCCCGGCTGGCGAGCGGGTGGCGGTGGTTGGCCCTTCAGGCGCGGGAAAGTCCACCTTGCTGCTCCTGCTGTTGCGCCTGTACGAACCGCAGAGTGGGCGGATCCTGCTCGACGGGGTGGACATCCGGCGCTATCGGCGCGACAGCCTGCGCCGGGCGGTTGGCATCGTGCCCCAGGACAACATGTTGTTCGCGGTGTCGGTTCGCGAAAACATCACCTACGGCAATCCGGATGCGAGCCAGGACGAGGTCGAACAGGCGGCCCGACATGCCTGCGCGCATGACTTCGTGATGGCGCTACCCGATCGGTATGACACCGAGATCGGCGCGCGCGGCAGCCTGTTGTCTGGTGGCCAGCGCCAACGTCTCTGCCTGGCCCGGGCCTTGGTGAAAGATCCGGCGATTCTCGTGATGGACGAGGCGACGGCTTCCATCGACACCATCTCGACCCGATTGATCCATGAGGCGGTCGCTCGCGAACACCGGGGGCGCACGCTGATCGTGATCTCCCATGACTATGCCGATATGGCCAGCTACGACCGGATTCTGGTCATGCAACACGGTCGGTTGGTCGAATCTGGTGCCCATGACGCGCTGATCAAGGCGCGGGGTTCGTATCTGGCCTTGGTGGAGAGAAGAGATGCTGCCTGATCCCGAAGTCGGTCTGAGTCACCGTCCCGTCCTGTTGTTTTATTGCCAGCATTCCCTGGGTATTGGTCATCTGACTCGGTCCTTCGCGCTGGTCCGTGCGCTTGGCGCCCGGTTCCAGGTGGTGTTCCTGAATGGTGGACGCCTGCCAGCTGGTATTGAAGTGCCCGGCGAGATGGTGAGAATCGATATGCCGGCGCTCGGCATGGACGATGGTCATACGGTAATCAGTCGCAGCGAGACGCTCGATGTCGATCAGGTACGACTGCATCGAAGCCGCATGATCGAGCAGGCCGTACGCCGTTTCCGACCGGCGATCGTGCTGGTCGAGATGTTTCCCTTTGGTCGCAAGAAGTTCTCCGGGGAGATTCTCGCGATGATCCGGCTCTGTCGCGACCTGACCGGGGGGCGGGTAAAGGTGGTCTGCAGTCTTCGCGATATTCTCGTGGATGCCCGTCCCGATCAGCAACATCATGACGATCGGGCGCGCTGGTTGACCGACCGGTACTTCGATCGGGTGCTGGTGCATGCGGATCCGTCGCTGGCGCGTCTGGACGACACCTTCCGGCCCCGTGTGCCCTTGCGCGTCCCCGTGGAGTACACAGGGTATGTCGTGCCTTCACGCCCCGATGACCCACCAGTCGGGCGTGGTGAGTATCTGCTGGTGTCCGCCGGCGGGGGAATCGTTGGTGATCAATTGTTCCGGCTGGCGATCCGGGCACGTGAGTACCTGAGTCTTCCACTGCCGATGCGAATCGTCGCCGGTCCGTTTCTTCCCGAGAATCAATGGCAGGCATTGCGGGCGTTGACCGCGACGATGCCGGATATCGAGCTGCTGCGTCAGGTACCGGATCTGGCCCTCGAGATGCGCCGGGCGCGTGCCTCCCTGAGTCAATGCGGGTACAACACGGCGCTGGATATTGCCGTATCGGGTGTACCGGCGCTGGTGGTACCGTATGCCACGAGCACCGAGAACGAGCAGGAACGACGGGCGGTTCGGTTGGCCGACATGGGTGCTGTGCGCTACTGCTGTGCAAGATCGCTCGATGCGGCGACTCTGGCTCAGGAGATTGAACGATTGCTGGCTTTCGAGCCGTGTGCCGGTTCGCTCGATCTGAATGGTGCTGCTTCGACCGAACGCCATCTCGTGACTCTGATGTCGTCGGCTGACCAGTGGCGATCCGCTGGAGAGCCGGCATGAGCGCCATGTTGGATCTGCTCAACCGGTCGCTGGATTTGTCCCCATCGCCGGTCATCTTCTTTCTGCGCGATGATGACGCCGGATGGGGTGATCAGTCACTCTATGCCCTGCTCGAAGTGACTCATCAATGCGCGGTGCCCATCGATCTGGCCGTGATTCCGATGGACGTCAGTGCATCGCTCGCCCACGAGTTGCGCACTCGTCGCGAGCGAACGCCGGATCTGCTCGGTCTGCATCAGCATGGTTGGTCACACCTGAACCATGAACAATCCGGGCGCAAATGCGAGTTTGGTCCAACCCGACCGGTGCAGTTGCAGCGGGCCGATCTGCTGAACGGACGTCATGCGCTCAGCGAATGCTTTGGTGATCTTCTCGATCCGTTCTTCACGCCGCCGTGGAACCGGTGTGGTCCACAGACCCCTGCCTTGCTCGCCCGGATGGGCTATCAATTGCTCTCCCGCAGTCAGAGCGCCAGCCCCCAGGCCGACCTTCCCGAAGTCTCGGTGAGTGTTGACTGGTGCAAACAGTCTGCTCTCGCTGTCCGTTCGGGTGATTCCCAGGAACTGACGCTGACGCGGGCGATCGACGAGGCAATTCGCGCGGGTGGTCCGGTCGGGGTCATGCTGCATCACGCGCAGATGGACTCGGGAGACCTGTTCCTTCTTGATGCACTGCTCCGAGCGATCGCTCACCATCCCCGTGCGCATTGGTTGCCGATGCGGGCTGTGGCGTCGGTTCTCCTGTCTGGGCCATCGTCTGCGGCATGGCTGGAAAGCGGTGACGCTGCATGATCCGTATGGCGAGAATCCCGTACTGGCGGCTGCTGGTGGTGTCGAGCGGTGCACTGTTGCTCTGGGCCGGGCCAGCGGGAAGCCAGTCCTTGGCCCCATCGGGCGTGCCGCTGACGGACCCGGTACCCTTAGGGCCGACATCGGGTCCATCGGCCCTGTCGACCGCGGTTGAGCCCAGGCTGCGCGATGAACTTCAGTTGGATCAACCGGTTTCGCTCGATGTGTTCGGCCGGCCGTTGAGACTACGGCTGGGCTACGAGAATGAGCTGCAACGGCGTCATGACTTCGATCTGGATCGCCGTGTTGAGCGCGATCGCATTACGTTCGACCAGGAGTTGAAGCTGGACGCCCGCTATGAGGCCTCCGAGCGGGTCAGCTATTTTGCCCGGGTCGTCGCGATCTACGACTGGCGACGCGACAGGCGCGACGGAGTCGTACAGCGATCCGGTTCGCTGGAGCGGGGTGAAGCCTGGGTTTTGGTGGACAGGCTCGCCGATTCCCCATGGGCTTTGCAGGCGGGTCGGATTCCGCTGGTCGAGCCTCGCACCTGGTGGTGGGATCAGGATCTGGACGCAATCCGGTTGTCGGGCCCGTTTGGCCCGATCCGGCTCGAAACCGGTCTGGCCCGGGAACTGGCGCCAGAGGCGTTTGACGCCAGCGAAATCGATCCGGCTGTGCAGGACATCACGCGCTGGTTTGCCCGACTCCGATATTCCTGGGCCAGCCGTCATGAAGTGTCGGCCTTTTGGCTGACGTCAAGCGATCATTCTGGCGTGCCGCTCAGGGGTTCAACATTTACTGAAGACAGCGAGGACGAATCGGATTTCAGCGGGCGTTGGCTGGGTCTGAGGGCGCAAGGCGAGTTCCGGCCGGACAACGGTCACCGGATCAGCTATCGGTTGGATGCGGCCCTCGTACGGGGCAGCGAAACGTTGACTGACTTCGTCGATGATGACTCGGGCGGCCTGGTCGCTGATGATTCGCGCAGTACACGGGTCCGCGGTAGTGCCTGGGATGCCGGCGTCAACTGGCGGCTGCCGGGCGACCGGCGCCCGACAGTCAGTATCGGCCTGGCCAATGGATCTGGCGGGCAGGATGGTCAGGATGTCGATCGGAATTTTCGCCAGACCGGTTTGCACGAAAACAAGGGCCGCGTCGGAGGCGTCAAGCGACTGCAGTACTACGGCGAGTTGTTGTCGCCCGACCTGTCGAACCTGCGGATTATCAGTCTGGGGTTTGGCTTGCGCGTGATGAGCAACAGCTCTGTCGAGCTGTTGCTGCATGACTATCGCCAGAACACCGCCTCGTCTCGTCTCGTCGGAACCCGATTGTCAGCAGACCCTTCAGGGGAGAGTCGCGATATTGGACGGGAAATGGATATCGTGATCGCGGTGCGTGAATGGCGGCATGCCGAGATGCGTCTTGTGGTGTCGAAATTCTGGCCCGGATCGGCATTTGACGCTGCCAACAGGGACACGGCCGACCTGTTCCAGATCGAATTCGCCATGAGTTTCTGATGTATCAATGGCCGTGCTGCCGGCTCTGTACTGGCAGGTAATGTGTAATGACCGAGTCCTGAAGGGAGAAAGAATGAAACTGACTGTAGTGGGCGCTGGCTATGTCGGCCTGGTCACCGGGGCGTGTTTTGCCGCGATGGGCAACGATGTTCTGTGCGTGGACCGGGACAAGGGGCGTATCGATCGCCTGAATCAGGGTGAGTTGCCCATCCACGAGCCAGGCCTTCAGGAAATCGTTGATCGTAATGTCGCCGAGAAGCGTCTGCGGTTCACGGCTGACCTCGCCGAGAGTGTGCGATTCGGCACCATCCAGTTCATTGCGGTGGGCACACCGCCCGATGAAGATGGTGCGGCGGACATGACGTATGTGCTCGAGGCGGCGCGCAGTATCGGTCGACACATGAATGACTACAAGTTGGTGGTGGACAAGAGCACAGTGCCAGTGGGTACGGCTGATGCTGTGCGTGAGGCGATCTGCGCAATGCTCGACGAACGGGGTACCCGCGTGCCTTTCAGCGTCGTCAGCAACCCCGAGTTTCTCAAGGAAGGCGCGGCCGTGGAGGATTTCATGCGTCCTGAGCGGATCGTTGTCGGGGCCGGCGATGAGCGGGCCGTACACCTGATGGAGGCGCTATACGCGCCGTTCCAGCGGGCCAGGGACAAACTGGTGATCATGGATATCCGGTCGGCCGAGCTGACCAAGTACGCGGCCAATGCAATGCTGGCCACCCGGATCAGCTTCATGAACGAAATTGCCTTGCTGGCTGAGAAGCTGGGTGCCGATGTTGAACAAGTGCGCCGCGGCATGGGTTCGGATTCGCGGATCGGTCATCAGTTTCTCTACGCCGGCTGTGGTTATGGCGGATCCTGCTTTCCGAAGGATGTCAAGGCATTGCTGCACAGTGCTGCGCAGGTCGATGAACCCATGCATCTGCTCAATGCCGTGGAGCGGGCCAACGAACGTCAGAAGCATGTCCTGGTTGAACGGGTGGTCCAGCGATTTGGGGAAGATCTGAGCGGTCTGCAGTTTGCCCTTTGGGGGCTTGCGTTCAAGCCTGATACTGATGACATGCGGGAGGCGCCCAGCCGAGTCGTCATTGGTGAGCTGCTCAAGCGTGGCGCACGGATCATCGCCCATGATCCGGTGGCAATGACCGAGGCGCGTCGACTTTATGCCAATTCGTCGGACATCTCGTTTGCTGACACGCCGATGGATTGTCTGTCGGGTGCCGATGCATTGCTGGTGGTGACGGAATGGAAGGCCTTTCGGTCACCGGATTTCGATCGGATGCGGAACTTGTTGCGGCGTCCTGTGATCTTCGATGGGCGAAATCTATTCGATCCGGATCAATTGATCGAGCAGGGATTTGACTATGTCGGCATTGGTCGGGGCGCTGCTCGCGCCTGTGAAGATGCCCTGGCTATCGAGAATCAACTGGCCGCATGAATCCGGCCCACCGGCTCCGTTCAACGGACCGGACTCGCGTCATCGGCAATTCATTCATCGGAGGCTGACCCTTCATGTCGACTGTCTCATTGAACGATGCCGATCTCCGAGCGTCGGCTGTTTCGTCCTGGCAGCAGGCCAGTGTGGCCGGACCACCGGCGAGGACGTTCGTGCTGACGATTGATGTCGAGATCGATGCCGGCAGGAAGTGGCGAACCTCGAATCCGGCAACCTATGAGGGCGTGCATCTTGGCATCACTCGACTGCAGCGCTTGTGCGAGCATCATGGCGTGCGACCAACCTATCTGATCAGTCCGGCCGTGCTGGCCGATCGAGCGTCAGTTCGTCGATTGAACGATCTGGATCCGGATGGCGCTGAACTCGGCTCTCACCTGCATGGCGAATACATCGGGCCGCAGGCTCGTTTCGAGGGGCCGGATTTCAGTGGCTGTGACCCGGCTGATATGCAGTGCACGTATGATGAGTCGCTCGAGTTTGCGAAATTAGCGCGGCTGACGGACTGGTTCGGCGATCTGTTCGGCCGAGCTCCTCGGTCGTTTCGTGCGGGTCGATTTGGCGCGCGGGGTTGGACGATCGACTGTCTGGAGAGGCTGGGCTATACCCATGATTCGAGTGTCACGCCATTTCGAAACTGGCACGACATCGCGGATTTCTCCCGGCCTGGCAGTCTCACGCCCTACCATCCCTCGACGCTGGACATCTGCCAGCCGGGTCGTTCCGGCATGATCGAAGTGCCGGTATCGATCACGCCAAACCTGCAATGGTTGCGACCGACACCACGATTTTCCGATCTGGCGCAGTGCGGACAGGTCATCGACTGGTATGAAGAGAATACCTCCCCCACCGTGCTTTGCTGCATGTTCCACAACGTCGAACTCGTGGCGGGGAAAAGCCCGTATTGCGCGACCGATGCTGATGTCCAAGCCATGATGGAGCGTCTGGCGGCGATATTCGAGCTGATCAACGACCGTGGCTATCAGTGCAAAACACTCTCACAGGTCACGGTTGGCGGATGACGGCCATGCTAACGAAGCGACCTGCTGGCAGGGTTCTCATTATTATCGACAAGCGCGGCTGGTCGTATGACACGATCGCCAGAGGACTGGTGCGATTCAATGACAATGAATCGTTGACGCTCGATGTCGCAGCGGCGGATGAAGATTCGGCGTTCATTGCGAGGGCACACGAGCGATATGATCTGGTCTTTCCGCTGGGTTGGACCGATGTGCTGAGCAAGGGTAGGGATAGCCCGTTCCGCGAGCGGCTGCCGTTCATCCCGGCGGACAGACTGATTACCGGTATTCATTCGCATCGCGCCTGGGATGGCTATCGGTCAACGCCGGACCATTCCCCGTTGCCGCCGCCCGAGTTGATTCGTAAGCTCGGCGAACTGCGCGGAATCAACACGGTGAGTCGGCGCCTGTACAACATTTTCCAGCGTGCCGGATTAAGTAATCTGACTCTGACCGAGAACGGCGTGGATACCGACTTGTTCAACATCAGCCGTCCGGTGGTGGCCGATCCACGGATGCCCCTGGTGCTCGGTTTCTGCGGTAGCAAGGAGATCGCCAAGCATGACCGGCTCAAGGGCTATAGCGAGTTCGTCGCTCCGCTGAATGATCTGCCCAATGTTCGGGTGAAAGTGCTCGGTGCCCGGGGTGAACATCAGGTCGCGCGGGAAGACATGCCTGCACTCTACAATCAGGTCGATCTTTACGTGTGTGCATCGGCCTCCGAAGGATTTTCGCAGAGTGTTCTGGAAGCGGCAGCCTGTGGACGCGGCATTCTGTCCACCCGGGTTGGTGGCAGTGAAGACCTGATCATTCCGGGGCACAACGGATTTCTCGTGCCGCGGAATCTCGACCAATTGAAGGCGCTGGTTGGAAGGCTGGAGCGGAATCGGGCGTTGGTCGCCAGCCTGGGTCTGAATAGTCGGCGCGTGGTCGAACAGGGGTTTGCCTGGCGGGTCAAGGTGACGGACTGGCTAGGCTTCATCGAATCGCATCTGTGCGTTTCGGCCTGAGACTGCCGGCCATGAAAATTGTCTGTACCGCCAAGATCGCCAATACCACTGCCGGGCATGTCGATCATGCATTGGCCTATGCTGCCGGTTGGCAGCGTCTCGGTCATGAGGTGACTCTGATCGAGCAGGTTGGCCGCGCCCGTTGTGTCGATGAACAAGGGCGGCGGGTTCCATTCCAGCAGTGGCATGGACGGCAGCATTTCGAGGCGGTGGCACGTCGTTACGGGCTGTGGCCGCGATGCAGTCTGATCTACAGTCAAGGAGAGTTCAGTCACGGCCTGACCTTTGCCCAGGCACGGCAGGCGGCCTGTGACGCCGATCTGTTGATTACCCGCAGCGGTCAGATTCACAAGCTGGCGGCGATCTTCGAGCCACCACACCGCCGCGCCTACTTCGATGGCAATCCGGGCAGTACACAGACCCTCTGGCACCAGCGGGATGAATCGTCCGATCCCCTGGGTGACTATGAGTATCACTTCACGCTGGGCCTGAATATCGGCGCCCCGGATTGCCCGATACCGACCAATGGTCTGCGATGGCGGCCGATACCGCGTCCGGTGATATTGCCGATGTGGCCTTTGGCGCAGGGATCGCCGGGCTCAAGATTCACAACGATCTCGACCTGGAAAGGTCGGGCCACGATGAACTGGCGGGGTGTGGCATCGGGTGAGAAGTCCGATAACTGGTTGCGTTTTCTGAGCCTGCCGTCCGCCTGCCTGCAAGCCTTCGAGATCGCCTTGCGATTCGAATCCGATGACAAGGGTGAGGATCGCTCGATGTTTGAAGACCAGGGCTGGTTGCTGACTGATCCGCGAGAGTTGCGTGATCTCGATGATTACCGCCGCTATATCGCGGGCTCGTGTGCCGAATTCAGCGTTGCCCATAATCGTTATGTCGAGTTCAACACCGGTTGGTTCAGTGATCGGAGTGCCTTGTATCTGGCCTGCGGTCGACCGGTTCTGGTTCAGTCGACCGGTATCGAATCTCATCTTCCCGTTGGTGAAGGTCTGCTCACCTTTCGAACCCTCGACGAGGCGGTTGCCGGTGTCGAGGCGATCAATGCGGACTATGCCACCCACAGCCGTGCCGCACGTGACCTGGCCATCCGATATTTCGATTCGGACAAGGTGCTCACCGATATTCTCGAGCAGATCGGTGATTAGGCTGTCCTTTCATGTATCAACTTGCAGCCCGCCTGCTCTGTCTGTCGAGTGCCGGCAGTGGCGAAGTCCTTCGCCTCAACGCTGGTTGTCGATGTCGATCAGGCGGGATATGCCATGCAGCAGACAGTCATGGGTGGTGTCTACACTGACCGGAGGTCGGCATGAGTCGCGTGCTGGTAACTGGTGCGGCGGGTTTCATCGGCATGCATGTCGCACGCAGTCTGCTGCAACGTGGCGATGACGTGTTCGGCCTGGACAATCTGAATGAATACTACGACGTCGGGCTCAAGCGCGCACGTTTGTCTCAACTGCAATCACATTCCCGGTTTCGGTTCGAGCAGGTCGATGTCGCGGATACGGCGGCGATCGAGCGCCTGTTCGGCGATCATGCATTCGATCGGGTCGTTCATCTGGCCGCCCAGGCCGGGGTTCGGTATTCGGTCACACATCCGCACACGTATGGCCAGGCCAATCTGGTCGGTTTTCTCAATGTGCTGGAAGGCTGTCGACAGGGTTTCGTCGGGCATCTGGTCTATGCGAGCAGTTCGAGCGTTTATGGCGGGAACCGGAAAATGCCGTTTGCCGAACAGGATGGGGTCGATCATCCGGTCAGTCTTTACGCTGCGACCAAGAAGGCCAATGAACTGATGGCGCATAGCTACAGCCATCTGTATGGCATGCCGACCACCGGCCTGCGCTTTTTCACGGTCTACGGGCCCTGGGGTCGGCCGGACATGGCGTGTTTCAAGTTTGCCGATGCGATTCTCGCCGATCAGCCGATTCCGGTATTCAATCGTGGTGATATGAGTCGCGATTTCACGTATGTCGACGATATCGTCGACGGTTTGGTCGCGGTGCTTGACCGCCCTCCAACGCCCGCAGCGGCCCAGCATCTCGTTGATGATCCGGGTGCTGGCATGGCACCTTACCGGGTGCTGAACATTGGCAGCCATCACCCGGTTCGTCTGCTCGATTTTATCGGGGCGCTCGAGCGGGCCCTGGGCCGTCGGGCGCGCCTGGACCTTCAACCCATGCAGGCTGGTGATGTGCCGGCGACCTATGCGGATGTGAGTCGCCTGCAGCGTCTGACCGGTCTGAATCGCCCGCCCACCTCATTGGATACCGGCATCGCTCGCTTCGTGGACTGGTACCGCCATTATCGCGGCTGTCCTGGATCAGGTGCCGGCTCTGCACCGGTGCGTCGTGAGGGTTTCCGTGTCGACGCCTGAACCATCGCATGTCGTGGGCGTTGTCTGCCTGTGATGCATCGTCTTCATGACAATCCTGCCCGGTCGGGCCAGCGGAATTCTGTGATGCCCCAAGTACTGATTGCCGAAGATGAAACCGTCCTGGCCCGAAACCTGGCGATTGCCCTGCGACGACTGGATATTGACGCAACCGTTGTCACTTCGTATCAAAGTGCGATGCAGGCGGTGAGCCAGTGCCGCTTTGATATGATCTGTACCGATATCAATCTGGGTGACGGCAGTGGTCTGGAGTTGTCCGATCGGGTTCGAAGCACCTTGCCTGATGTTCCCATCATTGTGTTCACGGGCCAGGACAGTGTGGAAAACCGGGTCCGGGCCGAAGACTTCGGCCCGGCTGCTTTCCTGACCAAGCCATTTTCTCTGGCCCGGTTTCGTGAACTGGTGAGCACCTTGCTCGACACCCCATTGCCGGACCGTCCACCCCGGGCCGATGTGCGGTCGAAGCTGTCCGTCCTGATGTATTCGCATGACAGCATCGGCCTGGGTCATATGCGCCGCAATGCGTCGATCGCCGCGCAGATCGCCCGGACTCATCCAGGGGCCAGCATTCTGATGCTGGTCGGCAGCCCGACTGGAACACTGTTCGAGTTGGCACCGGGTGTCGATGTGATCAAGTTGCCCTCGATTGCCAAGGTCGGCGTCGATGTCTGGTTGCCGAGCAGCCTGCGGATTCCGGCCAGCCAGGTTGGCGCGCTGCGGGCGGGACTGATCGAGAGGGCCGTGCAGTGTTTTGCGCCCGATGTCATCCTGGTCGATCACGAGCCTGCCGGTGTCTGGGACGAATTGCGCGGTGCCCTTCGCTATGTGCGAACCCATCTGCCGGCCACCCGGGTCGTTCTGGGCCTTCGCGATATTCTGGATGAGCCGGACAAGACCCGGTCCCGCTGGCGGGACAAAGGTATTGATGAACTGATCCGCTACGCTTATGACCAGGTCTTCGTGTATGGCAGCCAGGATGTGTATCCCAGCGCGCAACTCTACGGACTCGACCAGATCAGTCCGATGCTCGGTGTCCAGTACTGCGGCTACGTGGTGGCCCGCTCCAATCAGCGCCGGACCACGGATGCGCTGCCCGGGCAGCGCCCTCGGCTGCTGATTTCCGGTGCTGGTGGTCGGGATGCCTATCCGATGATAACGGCCGCGTTGCAGGCACTCGAGTCGCTGGCGGCTGAGCGGCGGCCGCTGACCACGGTGGTGTCCGGTCCGTTGATGGAGCAGGAGTTTCGCGATGCCTTGCGCGAACGCTGTCTCGCGATGGAACTGGAGTTTCATGCCAGTTGCAACGATTTGACGGACCGCCTGGTCAATGCCGATCTGCTGATGACCATGGGCGGTTATAACTCGGTGCTCGAGTCGATCGCAGCGGGCTGTCCGACCCTGGTCATCCCGCGGATCGGACCCAGTGCCGAACAACGGATTCGCGCCGCGACCCTGGCCGCGCGCGGGCTGCTCAAGGCAACCACGATTCACCCGGGTCTGGTGGTTGAGCTGGCGGCCGAATTTTCAGCGCTCACCGTTCGATCCAAGGCCTCGCCGGTCCCATTGCCGATCGATGGTGCCGAGGTTGCCGCGCGTGCCTTGATCCAGATCGGCGCAGCCCGGATTGTGCAAGTCCCGACCTGATCAGCCGCTATCTGGTCGCGGGGCCAGTGATCGGCGTTCAGACCCGCAGGGCGTCGGGAAGCTGGTTCGACACGATCTCCCGGAACTCGCTCAGGGCGAAGGGCTTGGCCAGAAAGGCTGCATGAATGGCCTCTGCCGCCTGCCGGTAGGTGCCCAGATCCCGCCCGGTCATGAGAATGATCGGGACGCCGGGCATAGCCTCCCGAGCGCGCTTGGACAGTGCGAGGCCGCAGCCATCCCCCAGATTGATATCGGCGCAGATCATCGAAAATCGAGATTGGGCCACGGCTTCAATACCTGCCCTGAATGAATTGACCACCTGCACCGGATAGCCGGCCCGAATCAGCACGGTGCCCAGATTGCGGGCCAGGATCGGCTCGTCTTCAGCAATGAGGATCGGGTTCATCGGTGCGCTTGAACCTTGGCCGAGGATCGATGGGGAGAGTGGGACACCTGGCGACTCCGATACTGCCCGACGACGCCCTGGGCTTTCAAATCATGATAATCAGTGTTGTGACAGACATCACAGCCCGCGGTCGACAAGTTGGGGGATATGCCCCAATCCAGGTGCTTTATTGGCTTTTGCCCGATTCAGTCCCTCGATACACTCGCGCTCGCACCGGGTTCATTTCATCATTCCGTCCACTTTGACGACTATGCAATCGGTATTCAACAGCCACCTGGCTCATTCGGCGAAGGATCGCAGCCGGCATGAATTTCGGCTCGGTAGCTGGTTCATGGGCCTGAGCCTGTTTGCGATCGTGGCCAACAGTCTGATGCTGGCCTGGCTCCTGGCGGGCTACATGTCGCGGCAGATGCTCGAGCGCGACGCCGTCGTCTCGACCGAGATCGTGAATTCGATCGTGCGGGTGCAGCGGGCACTGCCCTATTTTTATGGCGGCAAGCCTCAAGGCATGTCTCCGGGTGTGGAAGAGTTCTTCAATCACGTGTCGGTCCTGCCCGATGTGGTTCGGGCCAATGTCTATGGCCTGGACCGTTCGATCCTGTGGTCGAGCAATCGAGAGATGATCGGCCGCTCGTTCGGTGAGAACGATGATCTGGATCGGGCGTTTCTCGGCGAGTTCAATCCCGAGATCAAGAATGTCGACCGGGATCACAAGCCCGAGCACGTGAGCTTTCCCGAAGACGTGACCGAATTCGTCGAGTTTTATGTGCCGATCTGGAGCGAGGACAAAACGCGGGTCATTGGTGCGGTCGAGGTGTACAAGGCGCCTGTCAAGCTGCTCGCCGCCATTCGTACCGTCGAGCGTTATGTCTGGCTCGGCGCCTTGCTGGGCGCAATCGCGCTCTATGGCTCGCTGGCCTTCGTTGCCTGGCATGCCCGTCGCATGCTGCGCTCGATGGAGGCACGTACGGTGGAGGCCGAGCGCCTGGCGGTGGTCGGCGAGATGGCCTCGGCCGTGGCGCATGGCTTGCGCAATCCGCTCGCATCGATCCGTTCCTGCGCCGAATTGGCGCTGGACGACGATATTCCCGAACAAACCAAGGTGCCGATCCGCGATATCGTCGACCAGAGCGACCGACTCGAGCGCTGGATCCGTTCGTTTCTGATTCAGACGCGCGGGGCCGGGGATGCCGTGTCGCAACCGGTCCAGATCGATGCCGTCATCAACGAGTGCTTCGAGGGATTCCGGCTGCAGATGGCCTCGCGGCGGATCGAGCCGATTTTCGCCCTGGATGGCAGCAGTCCGATGGTCATGGCCCAGGCAGCCGAACTGAGCCAGGTGTTCAATGCCATCATTGCCAACGGTATTGAAGCGATCCAGAATGACGGCAGCATCCGGGTGACGCGCCAGATCACGCCCAACGGGATGATCAGCGTCGTGTTTCTCGATACCGGCCCGGGGCTGGGTGCCGATATGGTCGAGCGCGTCTTCCAGCCGTTTGCCACCACCAAGAGTTCGGGCATCGGCGTCGGACTGGCCCTGGCCAGGCGCATCATCGAGCGTCTTGGCGGTTCTGTCGACCTGAGCAACGCGCCCCGGTCGGGGGCCCAGGTCACGGTCATGATCCCGGCAATGAGGATCGGATCATGACTTGTGTGCTCATCGTCGATGACGAGGAGTTGCTGGCGCGCACCATCGCCCGTTATCTGGACAAACGAGGCCATGAGGTTCACTACGCCACCAATGCCGCTCAGGCCTGGCAACTGTTCCAGGCCAAACGTCCGGACCTGTGTCTGATCGACTATCGACTCGGCCGTGATGATGGCGTGGCGCTGGTGGCGAAGATGAAATCCGCGCGGCCGCGCGTAGACCTCATCATGATGACCGGCCACGGCGACCTGAGCGTGGCCATTGCGGCGATGAAGGCCGGCGCGAAAGACTTTCTGGTCAAGCCGGTGCCCCTGGTCAACCTCGATGCCCTCGTGGGCGAATCCGGCGCGGAGTTGGCGCAGACACCGGAACATGGCCAGGGTGTGGCGGCACTTCGTGGGCGCTCGGCAGCAGCCATCGACATGCGGGCCAGTGTGACGCGCATCGTTGACGCCACCCGGCACCTGACAGAGCAGCTGCCGCCCGTGCTGATCACCGGTGAATCGGGCACGGGCAAGGATCTGGTGGCGCGCGCCATCCATCAGGATGGCTGTCGTGCGACGGGTCCCCTGGTGTCGGTGAACTGTGCCTCCCTGCCCGCCGAACTGGTGGAGTCGGAATTGTTCGGCCATGTACGCGGCGCGTTTACCGATGCCCGCAGCGACAAGACAGGACTGATTGAATCGGCCCATGGCGGCATCCTGTTTCTCGACGAGGTCGGTGACATGCCCCTGGCGGCCCAGGCCAAGCTGCTGCGTGTGCTGGAGTCGCGGCGGGTGCGTCGGGTCGGCTCGGTCCAGGATGTGCCGGTCGACGTGTGGATACTCGCCGCGACCAATCGATCCTTGTCCGAGCTGGTGGCGGCGGGAGATTTTCGCGGCGATCTGATGTTCCGTCTGCAGGTGCTCTGGATCGAAGTGGCGCCGCTTCGCCATCGTGATAGCGACGTCTTGCTGCTCGCCAACGAATTTCTCGGCGAGTTCTCGCGCAAATATGACAGCCCTGCCAAAGGCTTCGCGGCAGACGCAAGAGCCGTGCTGATCGAACATCACTGGCCGGGCAATGTGCGTGAACTCCGCAATGTGATCGAACGAGCCACGCTGCTCTGCCGGGACCCGGAGATCCGAGCCGAGCATCTGCGAATCAGCGTGCAGAGCGTGGCCCAGGAGGCGCGCGTCGACCAGGCGTCGACACTGGCGGAGGTCGAGGTCAGGTTGCTGCGTCAGGCACTGGATCGGGCGAACGGCAACGTGACACGGGCAGCGGCGCTTCTGGGTATTTCCCGCGATACGCTACGTTACCGTGTCGAAAAATATGGGTTGAACCGTAGTTCCTCCTAGCGCGCCTGCGTCGTGGCCATTCCGGATCAGAGCTGACCGCACAACCCGATCAGCCGCTCGCGAAACCACTGGTGACCGTTGTCCGAGTCCGAAGACTCATGCCAGATCAGGTAAAGCGGAAAGCGCGGCGTGTGAATCGGTACCGCGTGGGCCTGAAGGCGGAAGCGATCGACATAGACCTTGCCGATGCGCTGGGGCAGGGTGCAGATCATGTTGGTCGATTGCACCATCAGCGGCATTGAGATGAAGTGCGGTACCCGGACGGCGATATGCCGCTTGAGCCCACGCTTGGACAAGGCCATGTCGATCATGGGCCGGACATTGGCCTCAGCCGCCATCACGATGTGCGACAGCGCCAGATACCGCTCGAGCGTGAGCGCCTCGCCCAGCATCGGATGATCGACCCGCGACAAGGTCATCAGGTCGTCGGTGAGTACACAGGTGCAGGTGTAATCGGGCTGAGGCAGGGGAAAATAGTCGAGCGCGAGATCGACGGTGCCTTCGCGCAGCTCTTTGTCGAGTTGTCGACCTGATTCGGGTCTGATCCGGATCCGGATCCTGGGTGCCACCTCGGAGAGATCCTGAATGAACGCGGGCAGGATCGCCGCTTCGCCATAGTCCTGAACCGCAATGACGAACTCGCGGTCGGCCTTGGCAAAATCGAACACCTCATCGCCGCGCAGACCACGCTCCAGCGTGGCCAGGGCAAGTCGGATCGGTTCGGCCAGCCGCTTGGCTCGCGGTGTGGGGGCCATCCCGCCCGCCGTGCGTTCGAACAGCGGATCGTCCAGCCGCTCACGCAGGCGCGACAAGGCATTGCTGACGGTCGGTTGGGACAGATGAAGCTTGTCGGCCGCCTTGGAAATACTTTGCTCACTGAAGATCGCATCGAAGATCAGGAGCAGATTCAGGTCGAGTGCGCGCAGGTTCATGAGAAGCTTTTGGTATTCATAAATAGAATACTGCTTATTGATCATCGAAAGTTGAAGAATGTTGCCGGTCGACCGATACTGAGCTGATTCATTGCCGTATGCACGACATACCGCTCAGTGGGAGGCAGGCACACATGAAGTCGCAAGTCGCAATCGTCGGCTATGGCCGCACGCCCTATAGCCGGGCAAAGCCGGATGAACCCGTGCTCACGGTGGATGAGTACATCGCCTGGGCCGCCGATCTGGCCCTGCAGAAGGCAGGGCTGACGAAGAATGACTTCGACGGTCAGGGGCTGGGGGTGGCCCATGCCGAGGTCGCGCATACTGTGAACTGGTCGGCGTCGGTGGCCGAGACCCTGGGTATCAGCCCGCAGGTGCTGCTGCGGGCTGACCAGGGGGGCGCGTCGGCCTCGTCCATGCTGATCCGCGCCGCGGCGATGATTCACGCGGGCATCGTCGACCGGGTTCTGGTGGTCGGCGCGGATACGCCACTGCACATGAAATCGGTGGCCCCGGGGCTGCCATTGTCGCCCGAGCGTACGCGCGGACCGTATTGGGACTTTCAAGGGCCCTTCGGCGTGATGGGGGCCAGCGCCCAGTTTGCGCTGGTCGCCGCTCGCTACATGCACAAGCACGATCTGAAGCCCGAACAACTTGGCAAGATCGCCGTGAATGCCCGCTACCATGCCTCTCTGAATCCGGGGGCCATCTATCGGAAGCCGTTCACGATCCAGGACTATCTGGAATCCCGAATGCTCTCCGACCCGATCCGACTGCTCGACTGCGTGCCTATCGTCAATGGTGGTCTGGCCTATATCGTGACATCGGCCAGCACGGCGCGCACGCTCACCGATCGCCCGGTCTATCTGCGCGGCTTTGGCGAGATCAACAACTATTACCGCGGATCGCGCCGGCTTCCGGACATCACCTATACCGGGTTCACGCAGACGGCGCCGCAGGCGATGGCGATGGCTGGCGTTACCCATGACGACATCGATTTTTTGCAACCTTATGATGATTATCCGTTCATCGCGATGATGACGATCGAGGATCACGGGTTCTGCAAGAAGGGCGAGGGGGGGCGATTCGTCGAGGAACGTGACCTGCACTTCGATGGCGACTTTCCCATGTCCACCGATGGTGGCCAGCTGTCCGGCGGACAGCCCGGTGGCGCGATCGGCGGTTTCATGCCCCTGATCGAATCGGTCACCCAGTTGCGCGGCGAAGCGGGAGAACGCCAGGTGCGCGATGCGACCATCGGCGTGTCCTGCGGCTTCGGCGGTATTCCCTACGGACGGCCGGGACGCACCTGCATCTCGCTGGTCCTGTCTTCGGAGGCGTGAGCAATGAGTGAGACGATACCCAGCAAGCCGCTGCCCACCATCACCGACCTGACCCGGCCATTCTGGCGGGCAGCCCGCGAAGGCCGGCTGGTGCTGCAGAAATGTCAGCGCTGCAACTGTTTCATGTTTCATCCCAAGCCCTGGTGCGTCGAGTGTGGCAGCCGCGAACTGGCCTGGACCAATGCCAGCCCCTATGGCACGGTTTACTCCTACACGGTGTCGCGCTCGGTCGCCATGAACTTCCCGGGCTGGGGCGGTGAATTGCCGGTGCTCATGTGTCTGGTCGACCTGGATGATGGTGCGCGCATGTATGCCCAGGTCACCGACTGCACGCCCGAGGAGTTGCACATCGGCATGCGCGTGAAGGCGTATTTTGAACCGATCAGTGATGAAGCAGGGATTCCGAAATTTCGCCCCGCGCCCTCACAGACGCTCTGATCGGTGAGCACCGGAATGGCCGATGAGTCACATCAGCGTCAACTCGCCAGCATGCGCGATGTGGCGTTTGACTGGCGCGACCCCCTGCGTCTGGAGGGTCTGCTGAGCGCCGAAGAGGGGCTGATTCGCGACACGGCGCGCAGGTACGCCCAGGAACGTCTGATGCCGCGGATTCTGCAGGCCAATCGCGATGAAACGTTCGATGTCGACGTGATGCGCGAGATGGCCGGTTTGGGCTTTCTGGGCGCCACGATCCAGGGCTACGGGTGTGCCGGCATCAGCTATGTGGCTTATGGGCTGATTGCCCGGGAGTTTGAGCGGGTCGATACGGCATACCGATCGGCGCTGGGTGTACAGAGCACCTTGAGCATGTTGCCGATCTATTTGTTCGGCAGCCCTGAACAGCGCGACCGTTACCTGCCCTCGATGGCCAGTGCCGAGCGACTCGGTTGCTTCGGGCTCACGGAACCCGATCATGGGTCAGATCCTGGTTCGATGAAAACCCGCGCGCGACAGGTCACCGGCGGTTGGTCGCTCAGCGGCACCAAGACCTGGATCACCCATGCTCCGATCGCTGACCTGATGGTCGTCTGGGCCAAGGACGATCAGGGGCAGATCGGCGGATTCATCCTCGAACGCGGGATGAAAGGGCTGTCCACCAGCCAAATCGACGGCAAGTTTTCGGTCAGGGCCTCGCCCACCGGCAGCCTACACATGAATGATGTGTTCGTGGCGCAGGACCAGCGGCTACCAGAGGCGCAAGGTCTCGCGGCGCCATTTGCCTGTCTGAATAATGCCCGCTTCGGCATCTGCTGGGGCGCCATGGGGGCCGCGGAGTATTGCTGGCATGCGGCGCGTGATTACGTGCTGGAGCGTCGGCAGTTCGGCCGCCCGCTGGCGGCGAATCAACTCGTGCAGAAGAAGCTGGCCGATATGCAGACCGAGATCGCGCTCGGCCTGATCGCCTGCCTGCATCTGAGCCGATTGCGCGATCGGGGCGAGGCCAGCAGCGAGATGGTGTCACTGCTCAAGCGCAACTGTGCAGGGAAGGCGCTGGACATTGCCCGTCAGTCACGTGACATGCACGGCGGCAACGGTATTGCCGACAGCTACCACGTCATCCGACACCTGTTGAATCTTGAAACGGTCAATACCCTGGAAGGAACGCATGACATCCACGCCCTGGTCCTTGGCCGTGCCCAGACCGGCTTATCGGCATTTCGATGATCAGCCGATGACCGGCGATCAGCGGTCTCGTGCCGACCTGACCCGGCAACTGCTCAGGCCCCGTTCGATTGCGATCGTCGGCGCTTCGGGCGATCTGTCCAGGATCAACGGACGTCCGCTCAAGCATCTGCTCGAGAAGGGCTATACGGGGCGGATTCTCCCGGTGAATCCCAAATATGGGCAGATTGCCGGGCTCGACTGTGTGCCAGCCATCTCGCTACTGCCCGAGGCGGCGGATCTGGCGATCGTCGCGGTTCCCGCCCGGGAAGTGCTCGGTAGTCTCAATGAGCTGGGGCAGCGCGGCGTGCGGGCGGCGGTGGTGTTCAGTTCGGGGTTTGGCGAGATGGGCGACGATGGCCGGCAACTCGAAGCTCAGTTGCTGGCGTGTGCCCGCTCGCATGGCATGGTCTTGTGCGGACCCAACTGCCTGGGCTTCATCAATGCCTTCGACAACGTCTATGCGACGTTCAGCCAGTATGCCGATGGTCCGACCGGAGCCGGGCCGATCGCCTTTGTTACCCAGTCGGGAGCATTCGGGACTGCCATTGCCGCATTGGCCCGTCGGCGCGGCCTGGGGCTGGGCTATTTCATCAACACCGGCAATCAGGCGGATCTTGATTTCAGCGAGTTGATGATGAGCGTCATCGACGACACGCGGATTCGCGTGGCCGCGGGTTATCTCGAGGGAGTCAGGGATGGTCGGGCCTTGGTCGATCTGGCCAGGCGTTGCGCCGAACTGGGCAAGCCGCTGGTGCTCACCAAGGTCGGCCGCAAGGTCTCGGGACAGCGGGCGGCCGCGTCGCACACCGGCTCGCTCGCCGTGGCCGACACGGTATTCGACGCCGTGATCCGTCAGTATGGCGTGCTGCGCGCACGCAATGAGGAGCAGATGCTCGACATGCTGCAGGCCTTGAGCCAGACGCGCTCCTGCGCCGGCAACGGTCTGGGCATTGCCACGCAATCGGGTGGCGCTGGCGTGATGATGGCCGACCGCGCCGAAGAAGTGGGCCTGCGGGTTCCCGAACTGGCGGATGACACACGCACGCGGCTGGCCCAGGTCATGCCGGCATTCGGTGCCATCGGCAATCCGGTGGACGTGACCGGTGAGTTCGTGGCGCGCCCCGAGTTGCTCAGCGAATCGGTCGTGGCCTTGCTGGATGACCCTGGCGTCGATGTGGGCGTGATCTGGCTTCAGCTGATGACCGCTCACGTGGACAAGCTTGTTCAGATCTTCTGCAATATTCGGGATCGCTCGACCAAGCCATTCTTCGTCTGCTGGGTTGCCGCCCCACCCGAGGCTATCGAGAGGCTGCTTGCCGAAGGCATCGTGAGTTTCAGCGCCGGCGAGCGGGCTGTCGAGGCAGCGGCCGCGCTGGCGCGTCACGGGGCGTTTGTCCGACGGGCGCGCGATCGTGCCAACTCCGCAGGCGATCAGTCTCTGGCGGCTCCGCTGACATCCGGCGGGATGATCCGGTGGGGAGTACAGCCCAGTGTCGAGGCGGTGGCCGGTCTGCAGGCGGCTGGCGTACCGATGGTGCCGGTGACCCTGGCCAGGCATGAAGACGAGGCAGTCGCCCAGTGGCGTGCCCTGGGCTGTTCGGTGGCGATGAAGATCGAGTCGCCCGACATTACCCACAAAACCGACATCGGTGGCGTAGTCCTGGGCCTCGATGAGGAGCAGGCCGTGCGCGGCGCGTTCCGCCAACTCATGCGGCAGGTCGGGCAGGCGATGCCGCATGCCCGCATGGACGGCATCGTGGTGCAAGCGATGACGGCCGGTTCACTGGAACTGGTGGTCGGTGCCCGGCGCGACCCGAATTTCGGCATGGTGATCATGGTGGGCCTGGGAGGTGTACTCGTCGAAGTGCTCAAGGACGTGTCGTTTCGCCACGCGCCCTTCGATGTCGAGGAGGCCTTGTCCATGCTCGACGATTTGCGCGCCAGCGCGGTGCTCGATGGCGTGCGCGGGCAACCGGCTGTGAATCGGCTGGCCATCGCGCAACTCTTGTCCCGGTTGTCCCGGTGGGCCGATGCGATGTCGCCATGGCTGGCCGAACTGGACCTCAATCCCGTCATCGTCGGCGCATCCGGTCCATGTGCGGTCGATTGCGTGATGGTGTTCAGGTCACCCGAAGAGGACGCTGCATCGGGCCCGTCCCGCGCAGAACCCTGATGCCTGTGCTTCGACACATTACTTTCAAAGGAGATGAATTCATGAAAACTTCCCGCCTGCTTGTTCAGGTTGCCGCCGCGGCGGCCTTCTCGACGCTGTTGTGTGCCGCCCCGACACTGGCCGCCGATACCCAGGTGAGCCTCATTACAGCCCCCTTTGGTACCGGCTCTTATCTGATGGGCTCGGCACTCGAGGAGATCGCCAAGAAAAAGGGCGGGGCCTTGCGGATCACCTCGACCGAGAGCCCGGGTTTCATCTTCAATATCAAGAAGCTCGACAAGGAACCCGCGTTGAAGACCTCGATGATCGTTGGCGCGGGTGCCGGCGTCGCAGGCCTGGCAGTGGTTGGCGACAAGCCCTTCGACAAGAAGTATCCGCCCCTGAAACTCATCGCGAACTACAACCTGGGGGCCTATTGGCTGGCCACGCTCGACTCGAAGATCAAGTCTGTTGCCGACCTCGCAGGTCGCACGGTGGCATTGGGCCGGGCGGCGCAGATCAATTGGGCGGTCCAACCCGAAGCTATCCTGCGCCACGGCTATGGCCTGGGCAAGGACAAGGTGAAGCTCGAATACGTGGGTACCAAGGAAGCGGTGGACGCATTGCTCAATGGCACAGTCGATGCGGCCATCGTCGGCGGCTACTTCGACCCGCTCAGCAAGAAGGTCGAGCTGAGCCCGCAAACCGCCGAATTCGTCGCATCGGGGCGCCAGATCACCTTTCTGGGCTGGAGCGATGAAGCGATCGCCAAGACCGCCAGCCAGGGCATGAAGGTGTTCAGCTTCACGGTGCCGGCCAATGCAATTGCCGGACTTGCCGCGCCGATGGTCGCGTCTTCGGATACCACCTCATGGATGGTGGCGCCTGAGTTTCCCGATGACCTGGCTTACGCTGCGACCAAGCTCGTCATCGACAATCTGGCCCAGTTCGGTGAGTACCATGCGATCGGCAAACTCATGTCCGCCGAAGGGCTCCTCTATGGCTGGGATGCCAGCGACATCCATCCGGGTGCCCTGCGCGCCTATCGGGAAGCCGGCATCCTCAAATAGTGTCGTGACATTGGCGGGTTCAGGGCCGGACCGTGGCCAGGCGGCGCGTTCGTGTGACCACGGCAAACATCGCTGCCCGGAACGGCGCATCAGGAGATACAGCACATGACAATGAAATGGGGAGCCCGGCTCGAGTGGCTGCTGCTCGTGGTCGGCCTGGCCATGTTCGCCTATCACATGGTGTCCACCCAGGTGTTGCTGTTGGGCTCGTATGAGAGTCAGGCGGTTCATCTGGGGTTCGTGTTCACGCTGTTGTTCCTCAATGAAGCCAGAAAGGCCGCTACCCGGCTGCTGGCGATCTACGAACTCACGCTTGCCGCACTGGGGATCGCGGCCACCGCCTACGTTTTCCTCAACATCACTCACCTGGAGGAAGCCTTTGGTTACCCGACAGTGATCGACGTGATCGTTGGCGTCGGGTTGATCCTGCTCACGATCGAGGCTACCCGGGCCGCCTGGGGGTGGACTCTGCCCATCGTGGCGGGGCTGTTCGTTGCGTATTTTCTGTTTGGCCACTGGATGCCGGGCGTCATGTATCACCGGCCGTTCGACTTTGGCTATGTGGTGTCCTATCTGAGCATTGGCCTGTCGGGCATCTTCGGCAACTTCCTGTCGATTTCGACCAACCAGGTGTTTCTGTTCGTCGTATTCGGCGCACTGCTGGGGGTCATCAAGGTCAACGACTTTTTCTTCGAAGCGGGCAAGATCGCCGGGCGGGTGTTCCAGGGCGGACCGGGGCAGACGGCTGTCGTCTCCAGTGCGTTGGTCGGCATGGTGTCGGGAGCCGCGGTCGCCAACGTGGCCGTCACGGGAGCGTTCACCATTCCGTTCATGAAGAAGGTGGGCTATCAAGCCCATCACGCGGGCGCGATCGAGGCGACTGCCTCGACGGGCGGCCAGCTCATGCCGCCCGTCATGGGCGCCGCCGCCTTTCTGATGGCATCGTTTCTGGGCGTCAGTTATGGCGATGTGATGCTCGCCGGGATCATTCCGGCTCTGCTTTATTTCTGGGGCGTCATGCTGGGTGTGCAGTTTCTGGCGGTGCGCAACGGGATCCGTCCGCCCCTGGAGCGCATCGACATGGCGCTGCTCTTGCGTCGCCTGCCGCTGTTCGTGATACCGCTGGGCGTGCTGATCGCGATGCTGCTCTGGCAATACAGCCCGGCCAATGCGGCATTCTGGGCCATCATCCTGTCGGTCTCGCTGGCCTGTCTGGGCCGGGAAACCCGGCCGCGATTGGTTGAACTGCTCGAATGCCTGGCGGCAGGGGCTCTGGTGGGTGCGCAGATCGGCATTTCGCTGGCGGTTGTTGGTCTGATCGCCCAGACCCTGATCACCACCGGCATGGGCACCAAGATTGCCGGTCTGGTCGAGATGCTCAGCCAGGGCAACCTGGTGCTCGCCTTGTTGATGACGATGCTGGTATCGATCATTCTGGGCTGCGGGGTGCCGACCAGTGCGGCCTATAGTCTGGTGGCGATCGTCGTCGTGCCGATGATCATCAAGATGGGCGTGGCACCGCTGTCGGCGCATTTTTTCGCCTTCTACTTTGCGGTGATCTCGGCCCTGACCCCGCCGGTTGCGCTGGCGGCGCTGGCCGGTGCGGGGATTGCAGGCGCCAGTTATTTCAAGACATCATTGTCGGCGGCCAAGCTCGCCGTTTCCGGTTTCATCATTCCGTTTCTCGTTGTGTTCAATCCGGCGCTGGTGCTCAGGCCGAGCTCGATCGAGTGGGCGATCGGCACCTTCATCGCGGTCCCCATTGGCATGACCTTGCTCACGGCGGCGATCTACGGCTGCGGTCTTTGTGTGTTCAACCGGACGGAGCGCTTGCTGGCCATTTTCTCGGCGTTCATGATGTTCGGATACTCGGTTTTTCGGCATGTTGATGATCTGCCGCTCGAATACCCGATGATGATTGCGGGTTGCGTGGGCGCTGCCATGCTGTTGGTCATGCAGCTGAAGCACCGCCGGGAAAATCAAGTGTTGTCCGATTTGCCGATTGCTCGCGAGGCTGTCTGATGCGGTGCGCGAGGGCGTTTCCATGGGTCGCGCTGGCCATGGGTCGCCCGGTTTATTTTTTGAATCCCCGGACTCGGAGGTAGACGATCGTGAATGAGCAGAGTCAGGACGACGGGCGGGTCGCCATCATCGGCGGCGGTACCATGGGCGCGGATATCGCCGCGATCTTCCTGGCCGGTGGCTGGCGTGTGGATGTGATCAGTCCATCGCCAGGGACCCGGGCCTCACTGGTTCAGCGGGTCTCGGTCAGTCTGCGGGCAATGCAGTGCGCGGTGGCGGCTGTCGAACGCCTGACCGTTGGCGGGACGCTCGCATCGCTGAACTGGTCTGGCCTGAATCTGGTCATCGAATCCGTGACGGAAGACCTGACCCTGAAGCAGGGCTTGTTCGAGGATATGGCGCGACTGGCGCCGGCCGATCTGCCGCTGGCCACCAATACCTCGACATTCGAGATCGCCCGGGTTGGCGAGCGGCTGGCCGACAAACGGCGGATGCTGGGCATGCACTTCTTCATGCCGGCCCATCTGGTGCCGCTGGTCGAGATCATTCCGTGCGCGCAGACCGACCGCTTGGTGGTCGACAACATCATGAGCATGATGCACCGGCTGGGCAAGGAGCCGATACAGGTCAGGCGGGATGTGCCGGGGTTCGTGGGCAATCGTCTGCAGCATGCGCTGATGCGGGAAGCCCTGTACCTCATGGAGGAGGGCGTTGCCGGCCCCGAAGAGATCGATATTGCCGTGCGTTATGGTTTCGGCTTTCGTTACCTCGCCTGTGGGCCGATGATGCAGAAGGAGATGTCGGGCTGGGATACCAACTGGCGCGCCGGCTCCGCGCTGTACCCGCATCTGCACAATGAAACCGTGGTACCCGCGGGCATCGAGGCGATGGTGCGAAAAGGTCATATTGGCATGAAGGCCTTGCAGGGCATCTGGTCATGGACCGAAGACAGTGCCGCTGAGGAGCGCGCGCGAATCAATGCCCGCCTGCGCGCCGCCATGGCGATCCTGCGAGATGATCCCACCGGGTCGATTGATCAGGATGCAACCGGCTGAGTCGGCCCCATTGCGGGTAGGCTGATCGGTATGGCTGGCCTAACTGGCACCGGCATCGAGCAGGCCGCCCGGCAATCGGACCACCACGCGAAGACCGTGTGGACGCGCGTCATCGAATTCGAGTGATCCCTGGCACGACTCGATCAGGTCGGCCACGATGGTCAGACCGAAGCCGGTGCCTGGCACGGTATCGTCGAGTCGGTTGCCCGGTTTGAGCATCGCCTCCCGCTCTCCAATCGGGATTCCAGGACCGTCGTCTTCGACGATCAATTCCAGGATACGTCGATTGGGAGGGCAGTGGATTGTCACCTTGTTTTCCGCCCATTTGCTGGCATTGTCGATCAGATTGCCCAGGATCTCCTCCAGATCGGCGACATCGCCGAAGAACACTGCATCATCGGGGCATCGGTAGTCGATCATCAGGGCCGACGACTGCGGCAGGCGTCGGATCGCCTGAACGATATCAAACACAATCGGGCGGACATGGACAGGGCGGACCCGACCCATTCGGGGTCGGGCACTGCGGGCACGGCTCAGGTAGAGCAGGCTCATTCGATCAATCTTTTCCAGACTGTTGTCGATCGCCGGCCAGTTTGCCGGTTCGCCCGGTCGCTGTCGGAGCAAACCCAGTTCATTCCGGATTACAGCGACCGGTGTCTTGATGGTGTGGGCAAGATTGGTCGCCTGCATCCGGGCATTGGCTGCAATCTGTTCATTGTTGTCGATCAACTGGTTCAGACTCTGGATCAGGGCATCGAGCTCGCTCGGGAATCGCCCGACCAAACGGGTCCGGCGGCCTGTATTCAAATCCTGAATCGCGCGTCCCAGCGCCGCAACGGGACGCTGCACGACGATGAGCTGTATCAGGCCGGCGAGCAGCGCGAGCAGGCCCAGCACACTCGCCAACTGAAGCAGCATCTGCCGGAATCCGGCGATTTCGGCATCCAGGCCGGCGCGGTCACCGGCCACTGCAATACTCCATCGCGATCCGTCTGCAGCGATGACTCGTCGTTCGAGCACCCGGATCTGCTGCTGGGCCGGCCCGATGCTCTGATGCAGATGAATCTCGTCGAAACCGATCGTGTCGGTGGGCAGTTCGATTCTCGCATCCCAGAGCGAGCGGGAGCGTTTGAGTTCCCCGGCTTCGTTTTCAATCTGCCAGTACAGGCCGGAATAGGGACGCGCGAAATCGCCGGACATCAACTGCCGTTCGAGTTTTTCCGCGGCGCTCACGTCGCCCACGACGGTAGCGACCTGGTTGAGATACCCGGTCAGACTCTTGTCGAAGTATTCCTCCAGTCGCTCGGCGACGCTGACTGAAATCAGCCATAGCGCCAATCCCAGGGCCTGCAGGAGGATGAGCAACGTGGCGAGCAGCACTCGCAGGCGCAGGGAGCGGAGCAGGGTCATTCGGCCGGCTTCAGACGATAACCCAGTCCGCGAACGGTTTCGATCAGATCCAGACCGAGTTTGGCGCGCAGCCGGCGCACAAAAACCTCGATCGTGTTGGAGTCGCGGTCGCCGTTATAGCCGTAGATATGCTCGGACAGCTCGACCCGCGACAACACCTGTCCGGGATGATGCAGGAAGTAGGACAGCAGACGGAACTCCTGGGCGGTCAGAGTGACGGGCTGATCCGCCACCGTGACCTGACCGCTACGGGTGTCCAGCGACACGCTGCCCACCGTCAGCAGTGCGCTGGACAATCCGGCACTGCGGCGGATCAGGGCGCGCACCCTGGCCAGTAGTTCCTCAAGGTGAAACGGCTTGATCAGGTAGTCGTCGGCACCGGCATCCAGGCCGTCGACACGGTCCCGCCAGCCCGTGCGGGCGGTCAGCAGCAGCACCGGTGTGCGGCGCTGCTGGCGACGCATGTCGCGCAGCAGGCTCAGGCCATCAAGCCGGGGCAGTCCGATGTCCAGCACCACGGCGTCATAAGGTTCGGTGGACTCGAGAAAATGGGCTTGTTCGCCGTCCGACGCGACGTCGACCCGATAGGCCTGGGCACTCAGGGCGGCGTCGATCTGCCGGGCCAGATCGGCATCATCTTCGACAACGAGAATTCTCATGGGCTTATCGATGGGTCCGGGATTTGCCTTCCTGCTTCACCCTGATGAGGGTGGCGGAGGCGGCATTGAAATAGAGCTCGACGATGCGGCCGTGCTCGGCAAGAGTCACGACCTCATAAATCCACTGGCCATTTTCAATTTCGAACTCGACGCCGATGACCAGGCCCGGGAAATCACGCGCAACGATATCCAGAATATCGGTAAGCGGGCGGATCCGTCCTGACTGGACGGCCTGATAAACCCGATCATGATCGACGGTTTGATCATCGTCTTCATTGTCGGCGGTGGCTGGGCCGCATAGCCCGAACGCGAGCCCGAACGCGAGCCCGAACGCGAGCCCGGCCAGCCAACGATGCGCGTTGAACGTCATGGGAAGCCCCTGAGTGAGAGATCAACTCGATCTGTCGATGATGAGTCTGGGCCAGATGACCTGAACCTCAGATGAATGGCTTGTTCAGTCCGGGTTCAGCGATGCAGGGCTATAAATGCCGTCACAGATCGGATTCTGTGATTTTTGATTCAACCCAATGGAGTGTCAAACATGATGGTACGAAAGCTTTCCGTCGTTGCTGCAATGGCTGCAACCGTGTTCGTCTCGGCTTCCGCCGTGGCGGGTCCCAAATGCCCGGGTGAACTGCCCAAGCTGGATCAGGACAAGGTCAGGCAGATGTTCCAGGACAAAGGCTATGAGATCAAGCGCTTCAAGGTCTCCAGTGGCGGCTGTTACGAAATCTATGGCATGCAGGCGGGCAAGCAGGTGGAGGTTTATATCGACCCCTGGACGGCCGACGAACTGCAGAAATCCACCAACTGAACAACCCACTGGCCAACCAGGAGATCAACATGCAAAGGGTATCCGTGAATGCCATCGGCCCGTCCGAACCCGTGTCGCGCCCGGTGCGGGTCTGGGACCTGCTCGTCAGGGTGTTCCACTGGACCACTGTTGTCGGCGTCCTGGTGGCCTTTCTGACCGATGAGTGGCGTCAAGCCCATCTGGCGGTCGGTTATATCGTGATGGGAGCGGTGGTCGTGCGCGTCATCTGGGGCTTCGTCGGCTCGGTCCATGCCCGATTCGACGACTTCGTCCCCGGGCCGCGCCGCCTGTGGCGATATGGCCAGTCGATGATGCAATTGCGCGAACCCCGTCATCTGGGCCACAATCCGGCCGGCGGGGCCATGGTCATGGCGCTGTTGTTGACGCTGATTTTGGTTTCGCTGAGCGGTTGGATGATGACCTGGGACGCATTCTGGGGAGAAGAATGGCTGGAAGAGACTCACGAATTCTTCACCAACGTGCTGCTGTTGCTGGTCCCGCTGCATGTGCTGGGCGTGATCTGGAGTTCCTATCGACATCGCGAGAATCTGGTCAAGGCGATGGTGACCGGCGACAAGGCCGAGGTCATTCACTCCTAGCGGATATCAACTGACCATGTTCAACCCCTGCTTGTGTGTCACATGAAACAGGCCGTCCTTGTCATCGATGTCCAGCAAGGCCTTTGCGAAGGCGAGGGCGCGGCCTATGACTGTGCCGGAACCATCAACCGGATCAACGAACTCACCCGCCGGGCCAGATTGGCGAGCGCGCCGGTCATCTTCGTGCAGCACGAGTCAGATTCCGGTTACCTGACATACGCCACCCGGGAGTGGCAGCTCGCGGACGGCCTGCAGGTGCGGGATTCGGACATCCGCCTGCGCAAGACGACACCCGATGCCTTTCACGGAACCGAGCTGCAGGCCGTGCTGGGTCGGCTCGCCATCGATGAGCTGATCATTTGCGGCATGCATTCGGAGTTCTGTGTGGACACCACCACCCGGCGGGCGCTCGCGCTCGGTTTGCCCGTGATCCTGGTGTCGGACGGTCACACCTCAGCCGGCAATCAGGCGATCAGTGCGCGGCAGGTCATCGAGCATGAAAATGTCACCTTGACGGCCATCTCGAGTTTCGGTCCTCGCGCCCGCGCATTGACCGTTGAGCAGAATCACTTCGTCTGATTCGGTCGGGTTCGCCCAATCGTCATGTGCTTGAGGAATCGCCATGGCCTACGATGAGAGACTCGCTCAGCGCATCCGCGCCGCGATGGCGGACAATGCCGCCATCAGTGAGAAAAAGATGTTCGGCGGCCTGGCGTTTCTGCATCGCGGCCTGATGTTTGTGGGGGTCTCAGGAAACCGCTTGATGGCCCGGGTTGGCAAGGCCGGTTACGCCGATTCACTGGGGCGGGCCCATGTTCGCGAGATGGATTTCACGGGCAGGCCGATGGCAGGGTATGTCTACGTGGAGCCAGCGGGCATCAGGACTCGCCAACAGCTGGACTTCTGGCTGCAGCGTTGCCTCGATTTCGTGACGACGCTGCCCGACAAGCCGTCGCGCTGACTGGGTACGACAGCAGGCGGCCGATCGGTCGCGACTGACCGCTACGCCTGGCCGATCGGGGATTCCGGGTTCATCGGCCTGGCGCGCTCGATGCGGCAATACCAGAGAATCGCCGCGAAGATCAGGGCCGTGAGGCAGATTTCGATGATTGCAAGTGGACGCGACAACCCTTGATCGGCGTAGGCGCGCACCAGGCCTTCGGTCAGCCAGAACAGGATCAGCATAGACCACCACTGAAACGTCCGCAGGCGGCCAGCGAGCATGGGCGGGATGGCCATGATGATCGGCACAGCCTTGAGGGCAAGCAACCAGGCGCCCGGGCGCAACGGCGCCAGGACGGTTTCCCAGAGCAGGCACAGCGTGGCCAGGGCCATCATCAGCCCAACGATGGTCGCGCGCAGGGCAGGTTGGGTCATGCAGGGCTGGCCGTGGCCATGGGGGCGGCCAGGAATTCGCGCAACAGCGCGACCAGCTCGTCAGGCTTCTCGGCCATGATGTTGTGCCCGCATCCGGCGAGAGTGACGTGACGGGGCGGTGGCAGCCCAAGCGTCAAGGCGCGCTCGCTCAGCGCCGCATGAATGCTGCGTGCAGCGCGTGCCGGGGTCATCTGATCGGCCGCACCACTCACGAGCAGGGCAGGACTGTGTAAGACAGCCGCGGCATCGAGACCATGGTGATAGTCATTGCAGGCCTTCAGGTCGGTGAACAGCGACTGTGCCGGTTGCCGCTGCATGAGGCGTTTGGCCATCATGAACATCGAGAAGCCCGGGCCGGGCCAGTGGCCAAGACCGCTGTGTGACCAGTTGGCGATCATGTCGATGGCCCGATTCACGTCGGTAGCGGCCGCATCGAGCAGGAGATCAGACACGGCCATCGGCACGGCATTGCCAACCAGGACGATGCGATCGACCCGGGCGGGATGGCGGGCGGCGCTCTCGAGTGCAATCAGCGAGCCCATGCTATGCCCGACCAGGGTGGCCGATTCGATCCCTGTGGCTTGCAACACGGCGGCGATCCAGTCCGCCAGAGCGCCAATGTCGCGCAGGGCATCGCCGGGACTGGCACCGTGGCCGGGCAGATCGAGCGCCATCACTCGATAGCCGTGGTAGGCGAAATACCGGCTCTGCAAGGCCCACACACAGTGATCATTCTGCGCGCCATGAATGAACACAATGACTGGCGCATCGCCGCTCAGGTCGTGGTTGGCGGTGTAGGCAAATGCCGGCTCGCGACCGGGAAGGGTGATTTTCATGATCTGGGTGTGTCAGCGGCAGGCCTCGCGGAGGCTCTGGCGGGTTTGAAAGCGGTTCGAAACGCAGTCTTGAGATCGTCGATGAGGTCATCGGGATCTTCGAGGCCGATCGACAGACGCAGGGTACCCTGGCCGATGCCGGCCTGGATGAGCGCCTGGTCGTCCATCCGGAAATGCGTCGTGGAAGCCGGATGGATGACCAGCGAGCGCGCATCGCCGACATTGGCCAGATGCGAGAACAGCCGCAGGGATTCGACGAACCGGCGACCCGTGGCCCGATCGGCATCCAGGTCGAAGCTGAACACCGCGCCGCTGCCGCGCGGCAACAGCTTCCTGGCCAGTTCATGGTCCGGATGATCGGGCAGGTCGGGATACGCCAGCGACTTGACCTGCGGCTGATCGACCAGAAACCGGACCACCTGCTGCGTGTTTTCGACATGGCGCTTCATGCGCAGCGGCAGTGTTTCGATGCCCTGCAGAATCTGCCAGGCATTCATCGGGCTCATGCAGGCGCCAAAATCGCGCAGGCCCTCACGGCGGGCGCGCAGCAAAAACGGCGCGATTGGCGATTCTTCCGCAAACACCATGCCGTGGAAACCGTCATAGGGTTCGGTGAGTTCGGGATGGCGTCCGTGAGCCTGGAAATCGAAGCGCCCACTGTCCACGACCAGGCCGCCGATCACCGTGCCATGGCCGCCCAGGAACTTGGTGGCCGAATGCACGATCAGGTCCGCTCCCCACTCGAACGGGCGCATCAACCAGGGCGTGGTGAAGGTCGAATCAAGCAACAGCGGCACGCCGGCCTCATGGGCGATGGCCGAGACGGTCGGAATATCCAACACATCCAGGCCGGGGTTGCCCAGGGTCTCGGCGAAGAACAAGCGGGTTTCGGGGCGCACCGCTTCGCGCCACTGGTTCGGATCGCGTGGATCAACGAAGGTGGTTTCGATGCCGAATCGTCGCAGTGTGAAATGGAGCAGGTTATGGGAGCCTCCATACAGTGCTCGTGATGCAACGATGTGTGATCCGGCACCGGCGAGGGTGACGATGCTCAGGTGTAAAGCAGCCTGACCGCTTGCAGTGGCAATTGCGCCGACACCTGATTCCAGCGCCGCGATTCGCTCCTCAAGCACCGAGACCGTCGGATTACTGATTCGGGAATACACATGGCCGCTGGATTCCATGTTGAACAAGGCAGCAGCCTGGTCGGAATCGCGAAACACGAACGAGGTGGACAGGTGGATCGGCGTGGCGCGCGCGCCCGTCGCCGGATCCGGAGAGGCACCGGCATGCAGGGCCAGCGTGTCGAACAACAGATAATCGGGTTTGGTCATGTCGAGTCGTCGAGTCACACGGATGAGGATCGCGGTCGGCCTGCGCCTGTACGCGCCTGGAAGTGAGTAGAATCAATTGCCAATCAGTTGATCCTGGAACCATGTCATTCAAGTCTGCTTACCGGATTGCGTTCACAGGCCGGCAGGCGTGTGCGCTGCGCATCGCCAACATCATATGCCGATACGCGCCGCGGCACGGCGGCGCGCGGGTGATGCGGGGGCGGACATGATTGGCGAACCTGCCGGCAATCGTGCCACCATGCATCGCCTGGCGCTCGTCGTCGATGATCAACGGTCGGACCGCAAGAGACTCGCGACGATTCTCGAGGGCGCAGGCTGGCAGGTGATCGAGGCCGGCGATGGCGGACAGGCCGTCGCCACTGCGCGCAGCGAGCGGCCTGCCATTGTATTCATGGATATCATGATGCCAGGCATGGATGGCCTGCAGGCCTGTCGGCGTCTCGGTGCTGACGCGGCAACGCGGGACATTCCCGTGGTCTTCGTGTCGACCAAGAATCAGCGGGCCGATCAGGTTTGGGCGCGGGCCCAGGGCGGTCGTGATCTCATCGGCAAGCCCTTTGACGCAACGGCAGTGCTGGATGCGCTGAGGTTCGTCTCATGAGTGACCCGGTACTTGCGCCGCCGGGCATGTCAGCCAGTGTGGCTGGCGCTGGTTTTGATGTCGAAGTGGGCGGCCTGCGCGTCTTGCTGCCTGCCGGAGTGGCCTGCGAATATTTTACCCAGGCAGTGGTCTATCCTGTCCCCCGATCGCCGCGGCGCCTGTTCGGCATGATGCATCTGCGCGGTTATCCGGTGCCGGTGTTCGATACCCAGCCGACTGCCACCGAATTGCTGCCAATCGTCCAGCGCTGCCGACTGATCGTGCTGCGCGACGGCGCCGATGCCGTCGCGTTCATCTGCGACAGGCCGCCTTCACCGGTTGTCGTGGGCGATGCGTTGCCGGATGCGGCAAAGCCAGAGAAGCGGTTTTCGGTCGATGCTGATTGAAGCCAGGCGAGTGCGCGATGATGATGGCGAAGGGATTGCCTGGCTGTTTGATCTGAATGAACTCATCGATCTGGCGGCCGGATTCGGCCCTGAACAGGCGTCCGACCAATGAACGTCGACTCAATGCCGGGCGCACGACCAATCTGGATCGGTGAACGTCGATCGCCGGTCCGGCGGGTTTCGACACGGTCGGATGGGCGTGCCCTGATGTCGGTGCTGCTGATCCTGCTGACTGCCCTCGCCACCACGTTGCTGAGCCTGTGGCTGGCCCGGATGGCGATCGAGCGTCAGGCTCGATCAACCGAATTGATCCATCTGGCCTCACTGCGTGATGTGCATGCCAACCGCCTGCTCGAGCGTATCGCCCAGCAAAGAGCACTCGTCAAGCGTCTGGCTGAGGCCGGTTTCTCCGATCACACGCCGGCCGATGGAGCAATACCGTCTGCTCCGGCCCAGATTCCGGGGATCACCGCGAATCCAGATGCAGCGTCGGTGACGGGGGCGCGAGCGGTCCAGGCAACATCCGATCGGATGTTGTCGGTCTGGCTCGCCGAACCGCTCGATTTGTCACTGTTGCTGGTTGCCGACCGCGCCAGCGGCTCGGTACGCTGGAGTCGTTCACCTGACCTCCGGCACGATGACGCCGATCGAGGTGCGATCCTGGCCGATCCGGCGATGCGCGATCTGCCGATCGTCAAGGCATTCCAGGTCGCCTCCGACGCTCGGGATGGCGAGGTTCATCTGTCGTCGTTCGGCCTGGATCCCGGCGGCGAACCCGCTGCCTGGTACTCGGTGCCGAGCGAATTCAACGGTCGCCCTGCAATTTTGCTGGCCCGCGTCGGTCTGGCCGACCTGAACGGCTGGTTGCGCACGGCGTCGCCGGCGCCGGATGCCGATGCCGTGCTGGCCGCCGTGCCGCCTCAACTGATCGCCGCCGGCGGAACCGACCCGCGCGAGGCCCTGCTGGCGGGCGATGTTGCCGACAAGGGTACGCGGGTATTCGCCCAACAAGCGCAGGATCCGGCGAACGCAAGCGTCGAGCTGATCGCCTCGCGCCGGTTCGGCGATGATGCGGGCGGGCTCACGCTGGCCCTGGCGGCGCCAGCCGGTGGCCCCATCACCGGTATCGGGTCGCTGCTGGGACCGTTCGCCGTCGGCATGGGCCTGATCTGCCTGGTATTTGGCGCAATGGCCTGGCGGGTCGGACGTGCTGCCGGCATGGCGGCGCCCGATGAGCTGGTGCGCCTGCGGGCCGAACACGAACAGATGCAGGCCAAGGCCGCCCGCGATACGGAGGCCTTGAACGATTCCGTGGTGCGCATCATGGAGGCGATCGGATCGGTCAGTCGTTCACGGGATTTCACGAGGCGTGTGCCGGTCACCGAAGACGTCACTGGCACGATCGCCGACGCGCTCAATGTGTTGACCGAAGAAACCGGCCGATCACTCGCACAGCTCAAACGATTGACGGCCGAGCTCGAAGCGTCGGCAATCGATCTGCAAACCCGTTCGACGCAGGCCGAGACCCGGGCCGGGGCGGAACGCGACGACCTGCGGCAGGCCGTCCAGGAGATCACGGCGGCAGCCGCATCGATCGGCGAAGCCAATCGTCAGGCTGGTGCCGTCGGGGTCGCTGCCGCGCGTGCCGACGAGGCTGGCCAGCAGGCGTCCCAGGCCGTGCGGGCGACCACCGATTCGGTCCGCCGTGCCCGGGAACTGATCCGTCAGACCGAAAAGCGCATGAAGCGCCTGGGCGAGCACTCTCAGGAAATCGGTCAGGTGGTCGGCATCATCGAATCGATTGCCGAGCGCACCGGCATTCTGGCCCTCAACGCCTCTTTGCAGGCGGCGGCGGCTGGTGACGCCGGTCGGCAGTTCGCCGGCCTAGCCGATGAAGTCAAACGACTGTCCAAGTCTGCCGGGCAGGCGACTGCCCAGATCGCCCGCATGGTCAGTGCGATTCAGTCCGAGACGGCTGACGGGGTTGCCGCCGTCAGTGGAGCAATCATGCAGATCGTCGATATCAGCGATCTGGTGGGCCAGGCCGACGTGGCCATGGGCGAGGCCCGGGTCGATGCCCGTTCGGTCGTGGAGCGGATTCAACTGCTTGCCGACGCGGTGGCCGAGCAGGGCGAGGTCAGTGCCAGTCTGCAGGAAAGGGCCCGCCGCCTGGGTGCGGTCAGCGATGAAACCTTGCGTGAACTGCAGGCTCAATCGGAGACATCGCGTCAACTGATCGATACCGCGCGTCGTCTGGCGGCTCAAGCCGGGATGTTCCGAACTGGCGATGACTCATGATTGATCCGCCCCGGGCAGCGGCGTTCGACCAGTTCGCCACCGCCTCGGTCGCCATGCTCGATCCGCTGGTGGCGTGTCCGCCCCAGGCGCCAGCCGAGCAATGGCTGCCGGCCGTGGTCGCGCGTATCGATCGCACGGCGGCGCTGGCCCGAGCCGCCCGTCTGACCGAGCTGGCTCGTTACCTGGCCGGAATCGCCGGTGGGCTGGAAGCCCGTCGCAGTGATCCACCGTCACGCGAGGTGGTGGCTGCCTGGCTCGAGGCGGTGATCGGTCTGAGCGCCGGCCGCTCGATACCCGATGCGGTAGAGCGCCTGGCTCGCCAGGCCGCACAGATGGGCGCGCGCGATACCGCAACGAGTCTGCGTGAGCTGCTGGCCGATGATCTGGAGGCGCTAGAGCGTCACGGCGCCGTGACTGTGCCGGCCGGCCATGCGGCGGCCAGTGTCGGTAGCGATGAACTCGACATGCTCGCCCAGGCCTGTGATGAACTCGCCGGCGATCTGGAGTCGCTGCCGTTATCGTCGCCTCCGTTGACCTATGGGATGGTTGCCGAGCGGATCGGTTATCTGGTCAATGCATTGCGCTTCATGGGCCTGAGCGCGTTGGCCGACCTGTTCGAGCATTTCGCCGGTTGCCTGCATGTGCAGGCCTCGACCGGGCAGGCGCTGGACGGCGAGCATGCTGCCGCTTTGCTCGCATGGCCGCAACGCTGGTCGACGTGGTTTGCCGATCACGGTCAGAGTCCGCCCGATCAAGCCCTGGCGATCCACTCGCTTGGCCTGTGGCATGCGCCCGGTCTGCTCGCCCAGGCGCGCGAATCCCTCGATCGTTTGCAGCTCGTGGGGTCGCGGCAGGTCGAGCAGCGCCCCGATGATGTGAGTGCGCAAGACCTCTCGCTGCAGATTCCGGTCGATGCGGACCGTGATGTGGTCGATACACTGCTGCGCGAGCTGCCCTTGCTGGTTGGTGAATTCACCGATGCCGTGACGGCGATTGCCGGCGACGAGTTTGGTGAGCTGGCTAGCGCCCGTCGCACAGCCCACACGATCAAGGGATCGGCCAATACCGTCGGCGTGCAAGGGGTGGCCAATCTCACGCACGCGCTCGAAGATCTGTTGCAGCTGCTCGAGCAACACCTTGGTCCACCCGATGCGGCGGCCATAGACACCTTGTGCGCGGGCGCCGACTGCCTGGCCGAAATGGTCGAATCACTGTCCGGGCTGGGCCAGCCGCCGGAAGATCCGGTTGGCGTGTATCGCAGCGTGCTCGCCCAGGTCAACCGCATCGTCGACGAACGCGAACGCCTGTTTGCCGAGCAGGCTGACGGCGCCCACGGGGCCGCAGGATCCGTCCTGACTGCCTGGCACCCGTCGCAGGGTGAGGACGCGACCGATATCGACGCGGTGGGTGATGGGCGTGATGACGAGGCCGGAACCGCCGACCGGATCAACGAGCGGGATGATGAGCGGGATGATGAGCGGGCCGACGACGATGAGGAACTGCCCGCCTTGCCTGAGGTCGAATCGGCCGGCATGATCCCCGCCTTCAATCTCGCCGATTTTGATCTGCCCGATCTCGAACTCACGCCACGGCCGGTCCAGCCACCGGATGATCCGGCAGCGGCGTCCCAGCCCGTGCCCGTTGCCGACACCGTCGGGGCGCCTGAGCCGCTTGGCATCGAAGCCACGCTCGATGTGCCGGTATTGGGCGCGGCCTCGACCTGGGCGGCCTGGAGCGGCGGGCTGCCGGCCGGCGGTCGGCTGCGTGGACGTGCGTCCGATCTGGCCGACGAAGATCTGCAGGCCGAGGACTTGCTCGGCCGCTCGTCAGGGCGACTGGGCTCGCCAACGCTCAGGGTTGCCGCATCGATCATCGAGCAACTGCTCGAGTCGGCCGACGAGGCGGTGATTGCGCTGTCCGAACTGCAGGACGTGGTGCGCGAAATGTCCTTGTCGCATCGGGCACTGCGCGACGGCAGCGAGCGGCTCGACAGCCTGTCCGTGGAGCTCGATCGGCTCGTCGATGCCGCGCCGGCTGCTGCTGCCGCGCAGAGCGATTCAAACGGGTTCGATCCGCTGGAGCTTGAACGATACGGCGAGCTGCACACGGCATCCCGTCGGATCACCGAGGCCGCGGCCGATAGCAAGTTGCTCGAGCAACAGATCGACCAGCATCTCGATCGTGCCAGCTCGATCGTGGACAAACTCGAACGCGTTCAGTCGGTGATTCGCGAACGCAGCCTGCGTGCGCGCATGATCGATGCCGATAGCATTGCGCCGCGTTTGCAGCGGGCGGCCCGTCAGGCCGCGCGGCTGGCCGGCAAAGTGGTCGAGCTGCAGGTAAAGGGCGGCGAGACGGCGGTCGACGGTGAAACCCTGCAACGATTGGTTAAGTCTCTGGCTCATCTGGTGCGCAACGCGGTCGATCATGGCATTGAAGATGCTCGCGCGCGCCGTGCGGCGGGAAAGCCGCCGGCCGGAGCAATCGTCGTCAGTTTCGAGCGTGAAGTGTCGGCGGTCACGATCATCGTCCAGGATGATGGCGCCGGCTTCGATCTACCGGCGATTCAGCGCCGCGCCGTGCAACTCGGGCTGTTGCCCGAGGGGGGCGAACTGGATATGCGGGCGGCGGCGCAACTCATCCTGGCGCCGGGCTTCACCACGCGCGATCGACCCAGCCAGTTGAGTGGTCGCGGTATCGGACTGGATGTGGTCAACCAGGCTGTGCGTCAGTTGCGCGGCGCGATGTCCGTGACCAGCGAGCCCGGTACCGGGACCCGATTCGAATTGACCATGCCGTTGCAGCTGACCTCGCTATCGGCCTTTGTGCTGCGCTCGGCCACCCATGTGATTGCGATGTCGATTCGCGGCATCGACCGGATCATGGCCGACCTCGATTCGGTCGAGCATGTCGACGACGGCATGCGCCTGGATCTGGATGGACGCCGCATCGAGGTACGTCGGCTCGATGAGGTGCTGGGTCTGCCCGAGGGCATGCTGGCCCACGACCCGGTCACCGTCGTGGAGGTGTTGTTGATCGTGCGTCTGCCGGCCAACGCACTGGTCGGCGTGCTGGTACCTGAACCCGGACAGGCCCGGCAGGTCGTATTGCGTGCCTTGCCCGACTACATGCCACGCATTCCCGGCATCGATGGCGTTGCCGTGCTCGGTGATGGCGCGGTCGCCAGCGTGATCGATCTGCCCGAGATGCTGGCCCATACCGCCAATGCCGGACCGGATCCGCGCCGGCTGGGCCGCATTCGCCAGTCGATGCCGGTGTGTCTGGTTGTTGATGACTCGGTGAGCGTGCGGCGCGCGATGGCCCACTTCATGGTCGACATCGGCTTGCACTGCGAGGCGGCCGCCGATGGGCAGGAGGCCTTGCAGATCATCGATCGGCAGGTACCGGATCTGGTGGTGCTCGATCTGGAGATGCCACGCATGAATGGCATCGAGCTGACCCAGGCCTTGCGCCGCGATGAACGCACGCGGCAGGTTCCCGTGGTGATGATCACCTCGCGCCAGTCCGAGAAGCACCGCGCGATGGCCATGACCGCTGGTGTCGATGTGTTTCTGACCAAGCCGTATTCGGAGGACGAGCTGGCCAGCGTGGTCGGGCGCTGTCTCGCCGGCTAGCTCCCGGGCCACCACATCGAGCTTGTCGGTCCGGCGAGGGCTCGGTAGACTGCCATCAATGGGACTGTTGGCGTGGCCAGGGAGATCGCGATGAAAGTTAAGGAAGTGCTGAAGGTGAAGGGCTCAACGCTCTTCACCGTCTCGCCGGCGCAGCAGTTGTCGGATGCGGTCATTGTCATGGCCGAGCATGACATCGGATCGTTGGTCGTGATGGATCAGGGCAAGCTCGCCGGTATCCTCACGTTTCGCGAAGTCATCCGGGTTCTCGCCAAGCGCCAGGTCGAGCATCGGACCGGACCAACCCCGCCGGTGGCGGAAATCGCGGTCGGCGATGTCATGAAGCCAGATCCGTTCATCGTTGATCCTGAAATGGATATCGATGATCTGCGCGCCGTCATGATCGGCAACCGCCAGCGTTACCTGCCCGTGATGGACGGCGCAACGCTGATGGGTGTCATTTCCTTCCATGATGTCGCCCGAGCGGTGCTCAGCGAGCAGGATTTCGAGAACAAGATGCTCAAGGCCTATATCCGCGACTGGCCTGCCGAGGGTTGAGGCAGGCCCGGTAACGCCTTGCCCGGTCAAGTGTCCGTTAGAACCGACATCATAAGGCGTCGGTCACGACGCTCCGATACACTCGGGCGATGAGGATCCTGCTGAGTAACGACGACGGCTATTTCTCGCCGGGCATTGCCGCGCTTGCCGAGCGGCTCGGAACGTTTGCCACTGTCACGGTGGTTGCGCCCGAACGGGATCGCAGCGGCGCGTCGAATTCGCTCACCCTGGATCGCCCCCTTTCCGTCCGACGCGCCCACAATGGATTCTTCTACATCAACGGCACGCCCACCGACTGTGTTCACATCGCGATGACCGGCCTGCTGGATACGCGGCCCGACATGGTGGTATCGGGCATCAACGACGGCGCCAATATGGGCGACGACACGATCTACTCGGGCACCGTTGCCGCCGCCACCGAAGGCCATCTGCTCGGCGTGCCGGCCATTGCGTTCTCGCTGGCCGAGCGGGGCTACGGAAATCTGGACAGCGCGGCGCGCATTGCCGTCGAGTTCGTCCAGCGTTTCATCGCCCGACCGCTGCCGGGCACGCCACTCATCAACGTGAACATTCCCGGGCTGCCCTACGAAGCGGTCGATGGCTTCCGGGTGACCCGTCTGGGCCGGCGTCATCACGCCGAACCGGTGATCCGGTCGACCAATCCGCGAGGCGATGCCATTTACTGGATCGGCCCTGCGGGCAGTGCCCGGGACGCGGGTCCCGGCACCGATTTTCATGCCGTCGAACATGGTCAGGTGTCGGTCACGCCGTTGCGCATCGATCTGACCGCGGAACCGGATCTCGAGGGCCTTTCCCGCTGGCTGGACGAGTCCGCATGAGCGCGGTGCTGTCCAATCCGCCGGCCGGCCGTGCCAGCATGCGTCCGACGCCCATTGGTCTGGGCCTGGATTCGCGGCGGGCGCGTTGGGCCATGGCGGACGCCCTGCATGCGGGCGGCATCCGGGATCAGCAGGTGCTCGAAACGATGGCCGAGATTCCGCGGCATCTGTTCGTCGAAGCGGCGCTGGTGAGTCGGGCCTATCAGGACGTTTCGCTGCCCATCGGTCATGGCCAGACGATCAGCAAGCCCAGCATCGTGGCCCGGATGATCGAGCTGGCTGCGGCCCATCTGCCGATGGGTGATCGTCAGCATGCGCGCGTGCTCGAGATCGGCAGTGGTTGCGGTTATCAAACGGCGGTATTGGCCAGGATCTTCGGCGAGGTGGTCAGTATCGAGCGGCTGAGGGCGCTGCATCATCAGGCCCGGCGCAATCTGCAGCGCTGCGCCGCGCGCCGCGTGCGACTGGTGTTTGGTGACGGCCATTCCGGACTGGAGAACTCCGCGCCTTTTCATGCCATCGTGATTGCCGCCGCGCTCGATGGTGAAATTCCCGAGACGCTGCTGCACCTGATCAGGGTCGGTGGTCGGCTGGTGGCGCCGGTCAGCCAGCGCCGCGGCCAACGTCTCGTGCTCGTCGAGCGCACGAGCGTCGCCGACTGGCAGCTCTCCGAACTGGATGCTGTCCGATTCGTGCCGATGTTGACCGGAACCCGGTAGCCGTACCTGCCATGCCGGTGCGGGTCCGACGCGATAATCCGATGGTCATTTGCGCTCTGTCCCGCCCGACGCCACAATCTGCTGAGCCCTGGAAAGTCAGGCCTGCACCGTCAGCCGCAGCGCCGTCTCGGCCCAATCAAAGTTCAACCATGCGTTTTCTGACTCAGCAGCCTGCCTTTGCGATCCGCCGCCTCTGGGCCGGCGCCCTGGCCTTTTCGCTGCTTCTGGCCCTTGGCGCGTGCGCCACTTCGATCAATCGGGCGCCGGTGGTAAATCGCGACACCACGGTCGGTGTCGCGCCGATCATCCAGGGGCGGGGCGGTGCCATTGGTGCGCCGCAGCCTGGCGCTCAGCCCCCGATCGTGGCCGCCGCGCCGCCGGTTGCCGACCCGGCCGGTACGGGCGTGGCACCTGGCGTCGGCACCGGTCGGGCTGCGGACGTACAGGCTGCGGTCGTCGAGTCTGCAGCCATTGTGTCGGGGCAGGTGGATTCGCGCCCGCTGGCCGGTGATGCCGCCTCCGAGACGATCAAGCCACCAGCCGCTGCTGGCGGCGCACCCATCATCACCATGACGCCTGATGTGGCGGCACCGCCGGCGCCGGTTCAGGAGAGTGGCGGCGTCGTGGCGCCCGCCGCGACCACGCCCGCCGCGACCACGCCCGGGGCGTCCGCGCCTGCGGCTGTCAGTGCCGACGCACCGTCTCAATCGACTGCAACCGGCTCGCCGGCAGGCGGGTCGGCACCTGAGGTCGTGGCTGCGGCGCCGGCAGTCAGCGCCGGTGCGCCACAGCGCTTTATCTGGCCGGCGACCGGTGCAGTCACCAAGAGTTTCACGGATCCCAAGAGCATGGGGATTGCGATCGCCGGCAAGGCCGGGGCGCCGGTCGCGGCGGCTGCTGATGGCAAGGTGATCTTCAGTGGGCTGGGACCGCGTGGTTATGGCAAATTGCTCATCGTCAAGCATGATGACGAACTGTTATCCGTCTATGCGAATAATCGGGCGCTGCTGGTCAAGGAAGGCCAGGTAGTTCGTCAGGGCGAACGCATTGCCGAGCTGGGTAGTTCGGGCACCGATAGTCCGCGTCTGCATTTCGAGATTCGCCACCTTGGCAAGCCGGTTGACCCGATCGGCTACCTGCCTGCCCGACCGTAGTCATCGTCGGCGTGGCGGCGGCCGGCCCAGGCCGGTCGCAGCGCCAGGTCGATTCCCGGCCGTTTCCGGCCGTCCGCCATCTGAAAGACGCCCGTGGCCCCCGTCCTTTGCTTCGATATCGAGACCGTGCCCGATGTGACCGGCATGCGCCGGCTGCTCGCCGTGGCATCACCCGGGGATCCGGCCATCGAGGCCGCGCAAATGGATGATGAGGCCGTGGCGGAGACCTTCTTCGCGCGTCGCCGTGACAAGACAGGTTCTGATTTTCTGCCCTTGCACCAGCATCGGGTGGTGGCGATCGCCTGCCTGATGCGTTCGGACGATGGCTTGTTCGTCCGCTGTCTGGGCAGGCCAGAGGACAGCGAGGACAAACTCATCGCGCTGTTTTTCAGGCAGATCGAGCGCTATACCCCGCAACTGGTGTCGTGGAACGGATCTGGATTCGATCTGCCCGTGCTGAATTACCGGGCGCTCGTGCACGGCGTCGCTGCCGCGCGTTTCTGGGACATGGGCGACGCCGATCGCGAGTTTCGCTACAACAATTACATCAGTCGTTATCACGCCCGGCATCTGGACCTGATGGATCTGCTCGCCATGTACTCGCCCAGGGCCAGCGTACCCCTGGATGAGTTGGCCCGCTTGTGCGGTTTTCCGGGCAAACTGGGCATGGATGGCAGCCAGGTCTGGGGTGCCTGGCAGGCGGGGCAGCATGAACAAATCCGCCAGTATTGTGAGACCGACGTCGCCAATACCTGGCTCATGTACTGCCGATTTCAGCGCCTGCGTGGGCAATGGGACGACGCGCGATACGACACCGAGATCGAGTTGTTGCGGGATACGATTGCTGCCGACGGCGCCAGGCACTGGCGGCAGTTCCTGCAAGGCTGGACATCATGAGCGACCTGCTGCGCCTGACGGTGCAGTCTCTGGACCTGGAGGCCAATGCGATCGCCCGGCACGAGGGCAAGGTCGTGTTCGTGCGCGGCGCTCTGCCCGGCGAGCGGGTGCAGGCCCGGCTCGTGCGCAGCAAGGCCCGCTACGACGTGGCAGAAACGATAGTGGTGGAGCGGGAAAGCAGTCAGCGCGTGCCGCCCCGTTGTCCGCACTATGGCGTTTGTGGTGGATGCTCGATGCAGCATCTGGCGACCGGCGCCCAGCTCGCCGTGAAGCAGCGGGTACTCGAAGATCAGCTGCAACATCTGGCCGGGTTGCGCGCGACCCGGATTCTGCGGCCGATCGCCGGGCCGTCATGGCATTACCGGTTCCGGGCCCGTCTGTCGGTCCGGCATGTCTACAAGAAGGGCGTGGTGCTGGTGGGGTTTCGCGAGCGGGCGGGCCGCTATGTGACGGACATGGATAGTTGCGAGGTTCTCCCGGCAGAGGTGTCGACGATGCTGCCCGATCTGCGACTTCTGATTGCTTCCATGGATGGCCATGATCGCATGCCGCAGATCGAGTTGGCGGTGGGCGAGCGGCCGGGCGGTGGTCTCAAGCTGGCGTTCGTATTCCGTACGCTTGATCCGGTTACGCCCGGCGATGTCGATCGATTCCGGGCGTTTGCCCGGGCCTCCGGTGCGCAGATCTGGTTCCAGCCCAAGGGACCGGACACCATTGTGGCGCTGGATCCGGCCAATAGCGATCTGGAATATCGGCTGCCTGAATTCGGCGTGACAATGCCCTTCCGGCCGACTGACTTTACCCAGGTCAACCATGCCATCAATCGTGTCCTGGTGCGCCAGGCCGTCGATCTGCTGGATCCTCGACCCGGCGAACAGGTGGCCGATCTGTTCTGCGGCCTGGGCAATTTTTCGCTGCCGATCGCCCGCCGAGGGGCGCAGGTCACCGGCATCGAGGGCCACCGCGAGCTCTGCGTCCGGGCCGAGGCCGCCGCCGCCAGAAATGGTCTGAGCGCGCAGACCCGGTTCCTGGTGGGCGATCTGTTTCGTGAGGATGCATTGTCGCCCGTGGGTGGTACCCGTTTCGACCGGATGCTCATCGATCCACCCCGCGAGGGCGCGGCAGCGGTCTGCACGAGCCTGGCCGCTGCACCGCAGTTAAGGCCCGGGCGCATCGTCTATGTGTCGTGCAATCCGGCCACGCTGGCCCGCGATGCAGCAATCCTGGTCCATCAGGCCGGTTATGTCCTGCGCGAAGCGGGTGTGGTCAACATGTTTCCGCACACCTCCCATGTCGAATCGATGGCGCGCTTCGAACTCGGGCGGGATGGCCCTCAATGATTGCCCCCCGTTTTTGCGGGTGTTCTGTTAAACTAGCAGGTTAAGAAACTAATCCTAAACCCATTGAAATTCAACGGAATTTGCCGGCAGCGTCCTGTCGCGGAACCCGTTCAACCCATTGTGAGTCCAGTATGAGTGAAAGAACCCTGTCGATCATCAAGCCAGACGCCGTTGCCAAGAATGTCATCGGTCAGATCTATTCCCGCTTCGAGCAGGCGGGACTGAAAATCGCCGCGGCGCGCATGGTGCATCTGTCGCAGGCCGAAGCCGAGGGCTTTTATGCGGTACATCGCGAGCGACCTTTCTTCAAGGACCTCGTCGCCTTCATGATTTCCGGTCCGGTCATGGTGCAGGTATTGGAGGGGCCGGGCGCCATTCAGAAAAATCGCGACCTGATGGGCGCGACTAATCCCAAGGATGCGGCCAAGGGCACGATTCGTGCCGACTTTGCCGACAGCATCGATGCCAACGCCGTGCACGGGTCCGACGGCCCGGACACTGCCGCGCAGGAGATTGCCTACTTCTTCCCGTCGCTGAACGTTTACCAGCGATAGGCGTGCGTCGGGACGAGCGCCATGGCGCACGTCGCCTGGGCGTCTGACCAACCCGGTATTGCGTCGACTATGGCTTTGAGCGAACCGCTGAATCTGCTGGGCTGCGATGCTGCCATGCTGGCGCACTGGTGTGTCGGGCAGGGCGAGAAGCCGTTTCGTGCCCGCCAGTTGCTGCGCTGGGTACATCAACGTGGCGTGGCCGACTTCGACGCGATGACCGACATCGCCCGACCGCTGCGCGAGCGGCTTTCCGGCATTGCCCGGGTCAAGGCGCCGGCAGTTCTGTCGGACCGCACCGCGAGCGATGGCACGCGCAAATGGCTGCTCGATGTTGACGACGGCAATGCCGTCGAGATGGTCTTCATTCCCGAAACCACCCGCGGCACCTTGTGCATCTCCACCCAGGCCGGCTGCGCGGTCAATTGTCGCTTCTGCTCGACCGGCAAGCAGGGTTTTTCGCGCAACCTGCGTGCCGATGAAATCATCGGACAGGTCTGGCATGCGCTGCATGCCCTGGGCGGGTTTCGCCAGACGCCGGCACCGGGCGAGGCGCCAGGTGCAAGAACCATCAGTAATGTGGTGTTCATGGGGATGGGTGAGCCGTTGCAGAACTATGCGGCAACCCTCACGGCCCTGCGCCTGCTGCTGGACGACAATGCCTATGGGCTGTCGCGCCGACGCGTGACGGTGTCGACGTCGGGCGTGATTCCCATGATGGATCGCCTGATGACCGACTGTCCGGTTGCGCTGGCGGTGTCGTTGCATGCGGGCAATGATCGCCTGCGTGACGATCTGGTGCCGCTGAACCGAAAATACCCATTGAACGAGCTGCTGGCCGCGTGTCGTCGCTACCTGAGCGCTGCACCGCGTGACTTCATCACCTTCGAATACGTGATGCTGCGCGATGTGAACGACTCTGGCGCCGATGCCGATGCGTTGCTGGCGCTGGTGCGCGGTCTACCGTGCAAGTTCAATCTGATCCCTTTTAATCCGTTTCCGGATTCGGGTCTGCAGGCTTCGCCGCGTGATCGCATCATCCGGTTTGCCCAGCGCCTGAGCGCTGAAGGCATCGTGACCACCATTCGCAAGACCCGGGGCGACGATATCGATGCGGCCTGCGGTCAACTCGCCGGCGCCATCATCGACCGGACCCGGCTTGCCCAACGTGTCACGGGTGGCCATCGCTCGGTTGTACCCATCAAGGAGATTCACCGATGAAGCGTCTGCTGGGCATTGTATTGCCGGCCGTTCTGATAAGCGTGTCGATCGGTGGTTGTGTGGGCACCACCGATCGGTCGAATGACTCGGTTGCGGGTGGCAATTCGATCATTCCGCGAGCGGAGATCGACACCGAGCAACGCCGCCGGGCCCGGATCCGGCTCGAGCTGGCGTCGAATCATTACCAGTCGCGCAACTATTCCACCGCACTCGACGAACTGCGTCAGGCGCTGACCATCGATCCGGAATATCCTGCAGCCTACGGCATGCTGGGTCTGGTGTACATGGATCTGGATGATCGACAGCGTGCCGAAGGCAGCTTCCAGCGAGCCTTGCAACTGGCGCCCGGCGATCCGGACATCAACGTCAACTATGGCTGGTTTTTGTGCCAGACGGGACGTTACCGAGAGGCGATTCCGCGCTTCGAGCAGGCAGCCAACGACAAGCTCTATGGCGGGGCGTCCAAGGCCTTGCACAACGCCGGCATCTGCCTGCGCAGAGCCGGTGATGATGTTGGTGCCGAAGGCTATCTGCTCAGAGCGTTCAAGGCAGATCCGCGCAATGCGGTCGCCATGTTCAATCTGGGCGAACTCTATCTCGCGCGTCAGGACTACGAGAAAGCACGTTTCTACGCGCAGAGACTCGTGAAGTCATTCGAGCCGGCCGCCCAGACCCTCTGGCTCGCGACCAAGGTCGAGCAGGCCAGTGGCAACCGCGACGGCTTTCTGAGCCTGGGCCAGCAGCTGCGCCGGCAGTTTCCAGGCTCGCGCGAGGCAACCCTGTTGAGTGAGGGCCGATTCAATGATTGACGTTCTCGACGCGCCGCGGGCGCACTCGCACACTCCCGCTCCGGATGCACCCGTGCCATCTGTCCCGGTCCTGCCGCTCGTGAGCAGTGGAGATGAATTGCGCGAAGGTCGGGAAGCCGCGGGTGTCGGCCTGCAGGCCGCAGCCGAGGCCTTGCGGCTGAGTCGGGCGCAGTTGCAGGCGCTCGAGCTCGAACAATGGGACCAACTGCCGGGGCGTCCCTACATCCGGGCGGTGCTGCGCGCCTATGCACGACGCCTGGGCGTCGATGCCACGCCGCTGATCGAAAAAGTGGGTGGATTTGGCGAGGCGGCGGTTCTGAGTCCTTTACCCGATCCGGTGGCGGTCGCCGAGTCGCCGCTCGAGGGACGGGATGCCCGCCGGGCGCGTCGACACGCTGGCGGCGCGCGGCTGCCCGCCTGGTTGAGCCGGCCACTGGCCGGTCACTCCGCCGGCAGCCGGCGGGCGGCGGTGGGTCAGGTTTTTGGCTCCACCCGTCTGATGGTGGCCGCCGGTGCGCTGGCCTTGCTGTTGATCGGTGGATTCGGCGCAATTCTGATCGGCAGTTCCGACCCGACGAGCCAATCGTCAACCGTGCAGACCGTCGCGATTCCCTCACCGGTCGGGGCCACATCCGGTGCCATGACGCAGCCGGCGCACGGATCGAAACAAGAGGTCACCGGCGGGCTGCCGGCCGCCGACCGGCTGCCAGCGCCGGGAGGCTCGGTTTTGTCCACCGTACCGGCCACGATCGGTCGGGCTGCGGTGATTCCGCCAATCGCGAGCCGCGACGAGCCGGCGGCCTTGTCGTCGTCTGCGGGGCCATCGCCGCTGGCCGATGACGCCTCGACTCATCGATCGGCCGGCGGTGCCGCGTTTCCGGTTCGCCTGCCGGACGATGAAGTGATTCACCTGCATTTTTCGAAGAAAGCCTGGGTCGAGATCCGCCACAAAGGCGGTGAAAAGCTGCTGATCGGCGAGCAGGCCGCCAATCGGTCAATCACGGTCAGGGGCGTGCCGCCCATGCAGGTCGTGCTGGGCAACCCCCGGGCGGTTCAGATCGAGTTCCGCGGTCAGACCGTCGATCTGAAGTCCAGGATCAACGGCAAAGGCGTCGCGCGATTCACCCTGAAATAGAATCCAGGGTTTCGCCCCCAATGATCACCTACCCATGTCGGTTACCCGAATCCATCCAGAACTGAGCTGCCTGACTGAGGGCATCATGCCTTTCGGGCCGGCCGTGCGTCGGCAATCCCGCCAGGTCATGGTGGGCGGCACGCCCGGAGTGGCCGATGTGTCGATTGGCGGCGATGCGCCCGTGCGGGTGCAGTCGATGACCAACACTGATACGGCCGATGTGATCGCCACCGCGATACAGGTGCGCGATCTGGCCCACGCCGGTTCAGAGCTGGTCAGGATCACCGTCAACTCGACGGAAGCGGCGAGGGCGGTCGCACCGATCCGGGAGCAACTGGCCCGGATGGGCGTCGATGTGCCGCTGGTGGGCGATTTCCATTACAACGGTCACAAGCTGCTCACCGAGTTCCCGGATTGCGCGCAGGCACTGGATAAATATCGGATCAACCCGGGCAATGTCGGCGCGGGTCGCAAGCGCGACGACAATTTTGCGCAGATGATCGAGATCGCCTGCCGCTATGACAAGCCGGTGCGCATCGGGGTGAACTGGGGCAGTCTGGATCAGGCGCTGCTCGCCCGCCTCATGGACGAGAATTCGCGCCGGGCCGAGCCCTGGGATGCCCGGGAGGTCATGCGCGAGGCACTGGTGCAGTCGGCCCTGGACAGCGCCTCGCGCGCCCAGGCATTGGGCCTGCCCGGCAACGCCATCGTGCTGTCGGCCAAGGTATCGGCCGTGCAGGACCTGATCAGCGTCTATCGAAGCCTGGCGGCGCGCTGCGACTATGCGCTGCATCTGGGGCTGACCGAGGCCGGGATGGGCAGCAAGGGGATCGTCGCCTCCAGCACCGCCCTGGCGGTGTTGCTCCAGGAAGGGATTGGCGACACCATCCGGGTGTCGCTGACGCCGGATCCCGGCGGAGCGCGGACCCGTGAGGTGGTCGTGTCTCAGGAAATCCTGCAGACCATGGGCCTGAGGGCGTTTGCGCCCCAGGTGGTGGCCTGTCCGGGCTGCGGGCGAACCAGCAGCACCTATTTCCAGGAACTGGCCGGGTCGATTCAGGACTATCTGCGCGACCAGATGCCGATCTGGCGCCAGACCCATCCCGGCGTGGAAAACATGCAGGTGGCCGTGATGGGCTGTGTGGTCAACGGCCCGGGTGAGAGCCGCCATGCCGACATCGGCATTTCCCTGCCAGGGTCGGGCGAGGCGCCGGTAGCGCCGGTTTTCGTCGATGGAGAGCGGACCGTGACCCTCAAGGGGGATCGGATCGCAGAAGAATTTCACGCAATCGTGCAGAATTACGTGAGCCGGCGTTACGGCATTCCTGCCACCGAGCCCTGAGCGCTGCCATCAAGCGCTCTGATCCGGCCCCTCTGTTGATCCCTTTCCAGCCCGTTCGGGCGCTTCAATGAGCAAGTCTGAGAAATTGCGTGCCGTGCGCGGCATGAATGACATTCTTCCCGCGGATGAGCCGCTCTGGTGCCTGTTCGAGGATACCGTTGCGGACACGATGCGCGCGTATTCCTATGGACGCATCCGTACGCCCATCGTTGAGCACACCGGGTTGTTTGTCCGAGGTATCGGCGAGGTCACCGACATCGTCGAAAAAGAGATGTACTCGTTCGTCGATGCCCTCAACGGCGAAGCCTTGAGCCTGCGTCCCGAAAACACCGCCGGGGTCGTTCGTGCCGTCATCGAACACAACCTGACCTACGACGGGCCGCAGCGGCTCTGGTATGGCGGCCCGATGTTTCGCCACGAGCGACCCCAGAAAGGGCGATACCGACAGTTCCATCAGATCGGTGCCGAGTACTTCGGCGTTGCCGGCCCCCAGGCCGACGCGGAACTCATCATGCTGGGGCAGCGGCTCTGGGACGATCTGGGCCTGACCGGCGTGCGGCTGGAGATCAACTCTCTGGGGCAGGCGGACGAGCGGGTGGCCCATCGCGAGGCATTGATCGCCTACTTCGAGGCTCATGCGGACCAGCTCGATGAGGATGCCACCCGTCGTCTGCACAGCAACCCCTTGCGGATCCTGGACACCAAGAACCCGCAGATGCAGGCGCTGGTTCGCGATGCGCCGCGTCTGTCCGACTACCTGGGCGAGGCCTCTAGCCAGCACTTCGGGCAGGTGCAGGCCTTGCTGCGGGCGCAGAACATTCCGTTCGAGATCAATCCGCGGCTGGTGCGGGGCCTGGACTATTACAACCTCACCGTCTTCGAATGGGTCGTTGACGGCCTGACCATCTGCGGGGGCGGTCGCTACGATCCCTTGATCGCCATGCTCGGGGGCAAGGCCTCTTATGGTTGCGGCTTTGCCGCCGGTGTGGAGCGGATTCTCGATCTGCTGCGCAGCGGCTCGGCCGATATTCCGGTGCGGGCACCGGATGTTTATCTGGTGCACACGGGCGATGCCAGCCTGATGCCGGCGATGCAGGCCGCTGAACGGCTGCGCGACGCCGGCATCGATGTGCTGATGCACGGCGGTGGCGGCAGCCTGAAGTCCCAGTTCCGCCGTGCCGATGCGTCGGGCGCGGCGGTCGCGGTGATCATTGGAGAAAGTGAGGCGATTGATCGTACCGCGTCGATCAAGCCCTTGCGCGATCGGGAATCGGATCAGGAAACGGTTGCAATGGATGATCTGGTCGATGTGGTTGGCGGACTTCTGATCGCCGATGACTCGGATTTCCTTGATGAGCTTGCCGGGCAACTCGATGCAGGCGAATCGGACGATGATTTTGATGACTACGACTTCGACGATGATGCACCGGCGGCTCACCCGCCCGCTGCTCCCTCCAAGCCACACTGAGTAATTGATCCGCCATGGCGTACAACTTTGAAGAACAGGAACAACTCGACAGCCTCAAGGCTTTCTGGGGGCGTTGGGGCAGTCTGATCCTGACCGTGATCACCGTCATCGCCCTGGCTGTGGCGGGAACCCGCCTGTGGGGCTGGTACCAGAACAAGGCAGCCGCTGATGCGGCCAATGCCTACGGCGTGTTGCAGACGGCGGCCGAAGCGCGCGACATGTCGCGCGTACGGGCGGCAACCCAGACGCTTCGCGATTCGCATGGCGGTTCGATCTATGCGCCCATGGGTGCGTTGGTCGCTGCCAAGGCGCATGTCGACGCGCGCGAGCTCGACGCGGCGGCGGCCGAATTACGCTGGATCATCGACAAGGCCGGTACCACCGAATTCGCGCCGATTGCCCGTTTGCGCCTGGCCGGCTTGTTGCTCGACCAGGGCAAGGCCGAGCAGGGACTGGGCCTGCTCGATCGCGACACCCTGCCCAAGGCGTTCCGACCGCTGGCCGACGATCGCCGGGGTGATCTGCTCGCGGCGTTGGCGCGTCGCGACGAGGCGATCGCTGCCTGGGAAATCGCGCTGGCCGAGCTGCCAGCTGGCGGGCCACTGCGTCGCACGATCGAACTCAAGCGCGATGCATTAAAAGCTCAGGCCGCCAGTTGATGAATGTGACGCGTCGGCTGGCGCTTCGATGTCTGCCATCACTGGGCGGCCTGCCGCTGGTCGCGCGCCTGTCCTTTGTCAGTATCGCCGGGGTGGCCGGTTGTGCAAGCCGGGGCCAGCTCGCCGACCTGGGCGAGCTCACGACCAACGACTCGGTGATCCGCTGGCAGTTCAAGGGTGGCGAGGCAGGTATCGGGTTTTCGCCGGCACTGGGCGGCGATCTGATCTGGGCCGCCGATCAGCGCGGACGGATGACGGCGATCGAGCGCGAATCCGGCAAGGTGATGCATCAATTCGACCTGAAGCGTTCACTCGTGACCGGCGTTGCCGTCGATGCGGAACGGCAGGTCGTCATTGATGCCGAAGGCGTGCTGCTCGTGCTGGACAGGGACGGCACCACGCGCTGGAGTGCATCGCTGGGTGCCGAGCCCACCTCACTACCGGCCATTGCCGGCGGTCTGGTCCTGATACGGTTGAGCAACGGCTCGCTGGTCGCGCATGATCTACGCAGTGGCGAGCGTCGCTGGCTTTATCTGCAGAGCGATCCGCCGCTTGTGCTGCGTCAGACCAGTGGCATTGCCACCGATGCCGTCAACGCCTACGTCGGCCTGTCCAGCGGGCTCGTGGTGGCCTTGTCGCTGGCCTCCGGGGCGACGCTCTGGGAATCACGCATTTCGGTCGCCCGTGGTGCCAATGAGATCGAGCGAATCAATGACGTGGTGGGTATGCCGGTGATCGATGGCGCGACGATCTGCGCAGCCGCCTATCAAGGGCGGGTGACCTGTCTGAACGCCAACAACGGTGAGCCGATCTGGAGCGAGGATCTGCGCGCGGCCAGCGGCATTGCCATGAATCGGCAGCGCCAGATGATCATGGTGGATGTCGACGGCAACGTCACTGCGTTCTCGCCGCGGCGTGAGCGACTCTGGCAGCAGCAAGCCTTGCGCGGCCGGCGGCCGGCCGCGCCGGCTTTGATCGGTGACCGGCTCTGGATCGGTGACGGCGGCGGCGTGGCGCATTCGCTCGATCCGCTCGATGGCCGACTGACCGGGCGCGTTGCGATCGATCGGTCGGCAATCGTCGCTGCACCGATCGCCGTGCCAGGTGCCGGCCGGGACCTCGCGCTGTTTCAGACCAGCGCCGGCCGGATCGCCGCACTGGACACTGCATGATGGATTGTCGCACCGGCATCACGAATGCCGCCACCTCCAACCGGCCCGGAACATGACCGTCGCCCTGCTGCCGGTCGTGGCATTGATCGGCCGCCCCAATGTGGGCAAATCGACCTTGTTCAACCGGCTGACCCGGTCACGCGATGCGCTGGTCGCCGATCTGCCCGGTCTGACCCGCGACCGGCAATATGGCCGTGGCCGAATCGGGCCGGCGCCCTATATCGTCGTTGATACCGGTGGATTCGAACCCGATAGCCGTGTGGGCATCAGCGCCCTGATGGCGCGCCAGACCCGCCAGGCGCTGGTCGAAGCCGATCATGTGTTGTTCATCGTCGATGGGCGTGACGGGCTGGTGCCGCATGACCGCGACATCGCGCTCGAGTTGCGTCGGTTCGCCGACAAGGTCATCCTGGTCGTGAACAAGACCGAAGGCATGCCACGCAATCAGGCGGCGGCCGACTTCTTCGAACTCGGCCTGGGCGAGCCGCTGGCGGTGTCATCCGCGCATGGTGATGGCGTCTCCGACATGATGGATCTGGTGTTGCATGAGGCCGTCGCGAGGCTCGCCGCAACGCCCGATCCGGCGACCAACGACTCGTTGGTCGATCCGGTGGAGCAGGGCGCATTGCCCGCTGACTCAGCCGGCATCGGAGCCTCGGCATTCCAAGGAATGCCTGCCGATGGTCGAGTGCGAATTGCCGTGATCGGTCGGCCCAATGTGGGCAAGTCCACCTTGATCAACACCATGCTGGGCGAGGAGCGATTGGTGGCGTTTGATCAACCGGGAACCACGCGTGACTCGGTTGCGGTCGATTTTGAACGGGCTGGCAAGCGCTACACGCTGATCGATACGGCTGGCGTGCGTCGCCGCTCCCGGGTCTCCGAAGCCATCGAGAAATTTTCGGTGATCAAGACCTTGCAGGCCATCGAGGCCAGTCACGTCTGTGTCCTGATGCTCGATGCCGGCGAAGGGATCAGCGATCAGGATGCGCATCTGACCGGTTATATCCTGCAGGCCGGACGCGCACTGGTGGTGGCCGTCAACAAATGGGATCTGCCTGACGACGCGCAGCGGCGTTGGCTCAAGATCGAGATCGAACGCAAGTTTCATTTCCTGGCCTTCGCAAGATTTCACTTCATCTCGGCAATCAAGTCCCAGGGCATCGGCGCCTTGCTGCGATCCATCGATGCGGCTTATGCGGCAGCCATGGCCAAGTTGTCCACGCCCAAACTGACCCGGGTGATGCAGGAGGCGGTGACTCGCCAGGAACCGCCGCGCAAGGGACCGATCCGGCCCAAGCTGAGATATGCCCATCAGGGGGGGCAGAATCCGCCCATCATCGTGGTGCATGGGAGCGCCCTGGCCAATGTGCCGGCAGCCTATGTCCGTTACCTGGAAGGCGTGTTTCGGCGCGAATTCAAGCTGGACGGCACGCCGCTACGCGTGGAGTTCCGTTCGGGCTCCAATCCTTATGTCAAATCGGGAAAAGACGGCCGATCGGGCGGCAGACGCTGATCCCGCTCGACCGTCCGTCGGCTGGCCTGGCCGTCGATGTCGGTTCATTGACCACTTCCCGGGCGTCATTGCTGTCCTGCAGCGCACATTTCAGTTAGCATGAAGCCAAAGAGAGGCGCGACAAGGCCTCCGGATCGACTTTTTCTCTCTCGACCATAACAAAACGCTGGAGCGTCCATGAGCAACAAAGGGCAATTGTTACAAGACCCGTTCCTCAATCTTCTACGAAAAGAACATGTCCCGGTCTCGATTTATCTAGTCAATGGCATCAAACTGCAGGGTCAGATCGATTCATTCGACCAGTATGTCGTTTTGTTGAAGAATACTGTCACGCAGATGGTCTACAAGCATGCCATTTCCACCGTCGTGCCCGGCCGTCCCGTCTCATTCCAGGCGGACAATCCGGACGAATGACCGGCTTCGGCATCCTGAACAGAATCGGCCTCATGGGTGAGCGCACTGAATAGCCCGGATGTGCCGCGTTGTCTGCTGGTGGCCGTGGGGCTGGCTGGTGTCCGCCTTGCCGAACCCGATCTCGACGAACTCGATCTGCTCGCCCGCTCGGCCGGGTTTGTGCCCTGCGCGCGCCTGATCTGCCATCGGGCCCGGGCAGATGCCGCGCTGTATATCGGTGCCGGCAAGGCCGATGAAATCGCCCTGCTGATCGAGAGCCAGTCGATCGATGCCGTCGTTTTTGATACCACCCTGGGGCCGATTCAGCAGCGCAATCTGAATCGCCGCTGGGGCATACCGGTGCTCGATCGCACCGAGATCATCCTCGAGATCTTTTCGCGCCGCGCGGCCACTCGCGAGGGCAAGCTCCAGGTCGAACTCGCGCAGCTCGAGCATCTGAGCACGCGCCTGGTTCGTGGCTGGACCCACCTGGAACGGCAGCGAGGGGGTATCGGTGGTCGTGGTGGACCCGGCGAGAAGCAGGTCGAACTCGATCGGCGCATGCTGGGCGTACGGGTCAAGCGCCTGCGTGGCGAGTTGACTCAGCTGCGGCGCCAACGGGCCAACCGTCGTCGGGCCCGGGAGCGCAGCGGCGTGTTCAAGATATCGCTGGTGGGCTACACCAATGCAGGCAAGTCCACGCTGTTCAACCGGCTCACCGGGGCGGATACGCTGTCGGCCGATCAATTGTTCGCCACCCTCGATACCTTGTCGCGCAAGCTCTGGCTTCCCGACATTGGCGAGGTGATGATTTCCGATACGGTTGGATTCGTCCGTGATCTGCCGCATTCGCTGATCGAGGCATTCAAGGCAACCCTGGAAGAGACTGCAAAGGCCGATCTGCTCCTCCACGTGATTGACGCCTCTTCCGTGGAGCGCCGCGAACAGACCGAACAGGTCGAACAGGCGCTCAACGAAATCGACGCTGGCGAGGTGCCCATCCTGAGGGTGTTCAACAAGGCCGATCTGCTTGATCCTGCTCAGCGCGAGGGCCTGCCGATGCCGTTGTCTGGCGCTGATCGCACGGAGCCCTGTGATACGATCCGACCTGAATTCGTCAGTTCATTGACCGGTTTCGGCATGGCGGGTCTGCGTGAGCGTATCGCCGGCATCATCGCCGCCAGTCGGGTCCGTGGCACAGCGGAATCAGGGGACTGCGTTTCGTTGACTGCTGCACAGACCGGAGTCCAGACACCGGCCGGCGTGCCGGACCCTGACCCGGTGTCCGAAGATCAGGCTGTCGGATCACCGTCCGACAGTTCACCCAGGGTGGTCGAGCCGCTTCGGCATGAACAGGATGTTGGCGCCCTGGCAAGGCCAATTTAGCCTGGTAGCCAGCTTCTCGGCGACAATGCCGGGTAGGGCCGTTTGTTGGTGATTCAGACCGGCGCTAGTAACCTGTGACTTCACCCTCCCGACACTTCCGTTTGACTCCATTCGACAGCTCCATTCAAACCCATGCTCAAACCCTTGAGAGCCTTGCTTTCCCTGAATGACCCCGGTTGGGGCCGAAATCAGAATCAGAATGGCGGAGATGGCAGCCAGCGTCCTGGCGGCCAACGTCCCGGCAACAATGATGGTCCGCCCGATCTCGATGAAATGTGGCGGGATCTGAATCGCAAATTGAACAATCTGTTCAGCGGTCGGCGCGGCGGTAACAACAATCCGCCGCCCACGGGGCCTGGCGGCAACTTCGAAGGGCCGACGATGCGTGGCGCCGGCATCGGCCTGGGTGTGCTCGCAGCGGTTGCGCTGCTGCTCTGGCTGGGTAGCGGCTTCTACATCATCCGCGAGGGACAGTCTTCGATCGTGTTGCGATTCGGACAGTTCGTCAAACAGATCGATCAGGCGGGTTTCACCTGGCGCCTGCCTTATCCGGTCGAGGCACATGAAATCGTCAACACCCAGCAATTGCGCACGGTCGAGGTCGGCTACCGCAACGGGGTGCGAAACAAGAACCTGCGCGAATCGCTGATGCTCACGCTGGACAAGAGCATCGTCGATATCCAGTTCGCGGTCCAGTATCGCATCGGTGAGCCACGCGATTATCTGTTCAACAACCGGATGGGTGCCGTGCCGGAAGAAATCGTGCGCGGCGCAGGTGAATCAGCCATGCGCGAGGTCGTCGGCCGCAACGGCATCGATCAGGTGCTGTTTGAGGAAAAGGAACTGGTCGCGACCACCACACGGAGTCTGGTGCAGACCATTCTCGATCGCTACGGGGCCGGCATCTCGGTCGTTGACGTAGCGATTCAGCAGGTGCAGCCGCCCGAGCAGGTACAGGCGGCGTTCGAGGATGCCAACCGCGCCGATCAGGATCGCGAGCGTCTCATCAACGAGGGTCAGGCCTACGCCAACGACCTGATTCCGCGCGCCCGTGGTGCTGCCGCGCGCGTGCTCGAAGAAGCGAATGGCTATCTTGCCTCGGTTGCAGCGGCTGCCGAAGGTGATGCGGCCCGGTTTTCCCAGTTGCTCACCGAATACAAGAAGGCGCCGAAAGTGACGCGCGATCGTCTGTACCTTGAAACCATGCAGGAAGTGATGAGTCGCAGCAGCAAGATCTACGTGGACTCCTCCAAGGGGAGCAGCAATCTGATGTATCTGCCGCTCGACAAGATCCTCCAACAGTCGGGCACCGGTGCGACCAGTCAGAGCAACTCGGCACAGAATGGATCGTCCCGTACCGCCACGACCGATGCGGCCGCCGGTAACCGATCACCGTCCTCCAACTATTCCGTGCCCGACTCTCGCGATCGCGATGCCATGATGCGCAGTCGTGACCGTGACATTCGCTGATCGGGGAGACGCTCAATGAATCGCATCATCCCTGCCATCGTCGTCATCGGTATCCTGCTGGCGATTCTGTCCTCGTCGATCTTTGTGGTCGATGAGCGCCAGTTCGCCGTGCGCTATGCACTGGGCGAGATCCGTGAAGTCATTACCAAGCCCGGCCTGTACGGCAAACTGCCGCCGCCATTTCAGAACGTCGAGTATCACGACAAGCGGATTCTCACCATCGATTCCAATGACACGGATCGGTTCGTGACTGCCGAGAAGCTCAACCTGGTACTCGATTACTACGTGAAATGGCGTATCGGCGATCCGCGTCAGTACATCCGTTCGGCGCTGGGCAACGAACGCATCGCAACCGATCGGATTCAGCGCAGTTTGCGCGATGCCTTGCAGAACGAAGTGGCCAGACTCACGGTAGCCGATGTGATCTCGCTGCAGCGGGACAAGCTCATGGACCGGGTCCGGGACAAGGTCGATAGCGATTCGGAAACCATCGGTGTCGATGTCGTGGACGTGCGGCTCAAGCGGGTGGATTTCGAACAGAACGTTCAGGCCCAGGTGTTCGACCGGATGAAGTCCGAGCGAACCCGCGTGGCCAATGAGCGACGGGCGACCGGTGCTGCGGAGTCCGAGAAGATCCGCGCGGATGCTGACCGCCAACGCGAGGTCATTCTTGCCGAAGCGTATCGCGAGGGACAGAAGCTCAAGGGTCAGGGTGATGCGCTGGCGGCGTCGGCCTATGCGGGGGCCTTCGGCAAGGATCCCGAATTTGCCGAGTTCTATCGCAGCCTCGAAGCCTACCGTAGCAGCTTCAGTGAGCGCAGCGATATGCTCGTGCTCGATCCGTCGTCCGACTTTTTCCGCTTCTTCCGCAGCAACGATGGCAAGGCGCTCGCCCCGGGTGCAGCAGCCCCTGCGAACTGACTGGCTGGGCGCAACCGGGTCGGTCGAACGTCCGATGACAGTCGAATCGCTGCTCACCGCCCTGGGTCTGGTATTGCTGATCGAAGGGGCACTGCCGTTCATGGCCCCGGCGCGCTGGCGTGACATGTTCACCCAGGTCGCCCGGCTCGGCGATGGCCAGATCCGGTTCATGGGGCTGGCCGCACTGGTCCTGGGTCTGATGATCCTGCTCGTTGTCTAGAATACGGAATACCCTTTCTGGAGTGGTGCGTTGATGCTTCGCTGGCAGCTACCCGAATATGTCTCGGATGCCATGCCCTCAGAGGCTCGCCGGATAGAAGATTTGCGCCGGCATCTGCTCGACCTGTATCGCAGCTACGGTTATGAACTGATCGCTCCGCCGCTGATCGAGCATCTCGAGTCCCTGCTCACCGGGGCGGGCAGTCGCCTGGCCATGCGCACCTTTCAGATTGTCGATCAGTTGTCCGGGCGAATGTTGGGTGTGCGGGCAGACATCACGCCACAGGCTGCGCGAATCGACGCCCACCTGCTCAATCGCCAGGGCGTCACCCGACTCTGTTATGCCGGTCCGGTGTTGCACACCCGGCCTGGCAGTCTGGTCGCCACCCGCGAACCGTATCAGGTCGGTGCCGAACTGTTCGGTCATGCGGGCCAGGAAGCGGAGCTCGAAGTGCTCGAACTGATGGTCCGTTCGGTGCATTGCGCCCGCATCGACGACATCCGAATCGATTTGTCGCATGCCGCCATCGTGCCGGCCCTGTTGTCGCTGCTACCCGCCGGAGCGGCGGCGGCCGAACGCGATCCGATGTTCGTCGACGAACTGTACCGCCGTCTGGTGCAGAAAGACGAGGCCGGATTGCAGGAATTGCTGGCCGACTGCCCGAATGCGGTCCGTGAGGGCCTGGTCAGTCTCTGCGGCCTCTACGGGCCGGTCGATGCGGCCGGATCGACCGACGAGAGTGGACTGCTGGCTCAGGCCGCGGCGCGGCTGCCCGACCATCCTCTCATCGGGCGGGCGCTTGCCGATCTGTCACAACTGATACGCTCGTCGCTCTGGACTCGCATGCCTGAGGTATCGCTGGCCATCGATCTGGCCGATTTACAGGGCTACCATTACTACAGCGGGATGAGTTTTGCCGCATTTGCCCAGCCGGGTCAGGATGGTCGCCTGCATGCCGAGGCGCTGGCCCGCGGAGGACGATACGATGGTTCGGGCGACGCCTTCGGCCGAAACCGGCCGGCGGTGGGATTCTCGCTTGAATTGCGCACGCTCACGGCATTGGGCAAGCGGTCCGATGATGCGCCCCGGGGTGCAGTGCTCGCGCCCTGGCGCGACGACCCGGACCTGCGCCAGGCGATTGCCGAATTGCGTGCTCGCGACGAGATCGTGCTGCAGGTGCTGCCCGGCCATGAACAGGAACAACGCGAGTTCGATTGCGATCGCGAACTCGTCTTCTCGACCGATCGCTGGGAGTTGAAAGCGTTGGTGAACGAACGATGAGCGCAAATGTGGTCATTATCGGCACCCAGTGGGGTGACGAAGGCAAGGGCAAGATCGTCGATCTGCTCACCGAGGCCGTTGATGGCGTCGTGCGATTCCAGGGCGGGCACAATGCCGGTCATACGCTGGTGATCGGGCAGCGCAAGCAGGTGTTGCGACTGATTCCGTCGGGCATTCTGCGTCCGGCGGTGCGTTGTTACATCGGCAGCGGCGTGGTTGTTTCGCCGGGTGCGCTGCTGGGCGAGATCGAGGAACTCGAAGCGGCTTCTGTGCGGGTGCGCGAACGCCTGCGCATCAGTGAATCCTGCCCCTTGATCCTGCCCTCGCACGTGGCACTGGACAAGGCGCGGGAACTGCGCCGTGGTGATGCCAAGATCGGTACCACCGGCCGAGGGATCGGCCCGGCCTATGAAGACAAGGTCGCTCGACGGGCGGTGCGCATGCACGATCTGTTCTTCCCGGAACAGTTCCGCGCCAGGCTGGCCGAGGTGCTGGATCTGCACAATTTCCTGCTGACCCGGTATCTGGATGCGCAGGCGCTGGACGTTGACCAGACGGCCGACGAACTGCTGGCGTTTGGCGAAAAAATCAAACCGATGGTGGCCGATGTGCCCAACGAGCTCGCCATGGGCATGGCGGCGGGCCAGCGCTTTCTGTTCGAGGGAGCCCAGGGTGCCCTGCTGGACGTCGATCACGGCACCTACCCGTACGTGACCAGCTCCAACTGTCTGGCTGGCGCAGCGGCGGCCGGCGCCGGCGTCGGACCGGGGGCGCTGAACTTCGTCTTGGGTATCGTGAAGGCCTACACGACGCGCGTGGGATCGGGGCCGTTTCCGACCGAACTGCTCGACGATATTGGCGCGGGCATTGCCGCGCGCGGCAAGGAGTTCGGCGCGGTGACCGGCCGGCCACGACGGTGTGGCTGGTTCGATCTGCCGGCGCTGCGCCGTACCGTTCAGTTGAACGGCGTGGGGGGCCTGTGCGTGACCAAGCTCGACGTACTGGACGGCCTGGCCGAAATCCGGCTGTGCACCGGTTATGACTTCAATGGCCGGATGGTGGATCTCCTGCCTTTTGGCGCAGACGCGGTGGCCTTGTGTCGCCCGACGTACGAAACGCTGCCGGGTTGGTCCGAGTCGACCTTCGGCACCACCGACTACGACCGCCTGCCGGCCAATGCTCGGCGATATCTGGCCAGAATCGCCGAACTCGCCGGTGTGCCGATTGATGTGATTTCGACCGGCCCGGATCGGGACCATACCATCGTGTTGCGACATCCATTCCAATGAAAGATCTTTATGTGAGCTGGGATGAGTACAACCGACTCATCGAAAAACTGGTGGTCAGAATCTGGGATTCCGGCTGGGAGTTCGACGCCATCGTGTGTCTTGCTCGTGGCGGAATGCGGGTCGGGGACGTCATGTCCCGGATTTTCGACAAACCGATGGGGGTGATGTTCACCAGTTCCTACCGTGAGCAGGCCGGCATGGTCCAGAGCACGTTGTTGATCTCTGAGACGATGAGTTCTGCGCGGCCATTGCCTGGCACTCGCTGGCTTCTGGTGGATGACCTGGCCGATTCCGGCGCGACCCTCGCCAAGATCATGCCCGAACTGCGTATCCGCTACCCGCAGTTGGAAGAATTGCGCTGCGCGGTGCTGTGGCGCAAGGGTGCTTCAATTGCCAAGCCGGATTACGAGGTTGAGGTGTTGCCGACCAATCCCTGGATTCATCAGCCTTTCGAGGAATACGATCACATGCGTCCGGAAGACCTGAAGGCGCGTTGGGGTTGATGCGCCGCCCACGTACCGCCGGCCCGGTCCGGCTTGCAAGCCGGACCTTTCTCGTCCTCACGCAAAGTGCTCAAGCACTTTGCTTCCTGGGTCTTAGAATGCGAAAAGTCCGCTGTCGCGGACTTTTCAGAATTGGTGCCCAGGAGAGGACTCGCCCACGTACCGCCGGCCCGGTCCGGCTTGCAAGCCGGACCTTTCTCGTCCTCACGCAAAGTGCTCAAGCACTTTGCTTCCTGGGTCTTAGAATGCGAAAAGTCCGCTGTCGCGGACTTTTCAGAATTGGTGCCCAGGAGAGGACTCGAACCTCCACAGTGTTACCACCACTAGGACCTGAACCTAGCGCGTCTACCAATTCCGCCACCTGGGCTGTCGCCCGGAATGAGCGCCTTTTTACGCAACCCTGGCGCCTGCTTCCGGAACGTTCACCGGCGACAGATCACGTCGGTGAGCGCGAGAGTTTAATGCAGCGCAGAATTTTGTCAAATTTGCGTCATTTCTTGCGAATCGCGAGGTACCCGATATGACCGGCGACTGGGTTCCGCCGTCGCGCGAGCGCATCCTCGAGACGCTGCGTGCGGCTGACATACCGATCAATCCGGATGAACTCGCCCAGACCTTGCAGGTGACCGAACCCGCTCACCGGACGATTCTGGATCGGCGGCTGGCCGCCATGGAGCGTGATGGACAGCTTCTGCCCGATCGCAAGGGGATGTTGCTGCTGGCCAGCAAACTCAATTTCATTGCGGGTCGGGTCATCGGCCATCGCGACGGCTTTGGCTTCGTGCGGCCCGATGAAGGCGGCAGCGACCTGTTCCTGGCACCACGGCAGATGGAGCGGGCCATGCACGGCGACCGGGTGCTGGTCAAAGCGACCGGTCAGGATTCGCGCGGTCGGCAGGAAGCCGTCATCGTCGAAGTGACCGAGCGCGCGAACCGGATGATCGTCGGCCGTTTCCTGAATGAGCGTGGCGTGCAACTGGTGGTGCCGGAAGACAACCGCATCAAACACGACATCCTGATCGCGCCGGGCGAGGCCAAGGGGGCGCGTCATTCCCAGGTGGTGTTATGCGAGATCATCGATCCGCCGTCACGCAACATCGAACCGATCGGTCGTGTCGTGGAGGTGTTGGGAGACATCGGCGATCCCGGCATGGAAATCGAGATCGCGGTGCGCAAGTTCGATGTGCCGCACGAATTCGATCCGGCGACCCTGGAGCAGGCGGAATCGCTGCCTGATCAAGTCGTCGCGAGTGACCTGGGCCGCCGTGTCGATCTGCGCGACGTGGCGATGATCACGATCGATGGCGCGGATGCGCGTGATTTCGACGATGCGGTCTACTGCGAACCCATCAAGGGTGAGGGCACGCGGGCCCGTCAGACCGGATTTCGCCTGCTCGTCGCGATTGCCGATGTGGCCCACTATGTGAAGCCGGGCGAAGCGCTCGATGATGACGCCTTGCGCCGCAGTACGTCGGTCTATTTCCCGAGGCGCGTGATTCCGATGTTGCCCGAGAAGCTGAGCAATGGTCTGTGCTCGCTCAATCCTGGCGTTGACCGTCTGGCCATGGTCTGCGACATGGTTATCGGCATGAAAGGGAATGTACGGGCCTATCAGTTCTATCCGGCGCTGATTCATTCAGTCGCCAGAACCACCTACGACGAGGTCTGGCAGATGCTGTCGGGCCGCATGGCGGCGTCGGTGCCGCGTCCGGAGCAGTCGGTTCGACTGATCGACGACGATGCGCTTGAGCAAAGACTGGTCGCTCTGCATGAACTGTATCGAGTGCTCGCCAGGTCGCGCGCCCAGCGCGGGGCGATCGAGTTCGATACGGTCGAGACCCGCATCGAATCGGACGCGGTGGGACGGATCGTGCGCATCGTACCGGTGCAGCGAAACGATGCCCATCGACTGATCGAGGAGTGCATGCTGGCTGCCAATGTCTGCGCGGCCGACTTCATCCGCCGTGGCCGTCATCCCGCCCTATACCGGGTGCATGAGGGCCCGACCCCGGACAAGCTCACGCAACTGCGCGCCTTCCTCAAGACGGTCGGCATGCCGCTGGGTGGCGGCGACGATCCCCAACCGGCGGATTATGCCGATCTGTTCGAGCGTATCCGGGCCCGGCCCGACGCATCCCTGTTGCAGACCATGATGCTCCGGTCGATGCAGCAGGCCATATACACGCCACACAACAGCGGCCATTTCGGGCTCGCCTATCCGGCCTACACGCACTTCACGTCACCGATCCGGCGCTATCCCGATCTGCTCGTGCATCGGGTGCTCAAGGCGCTGATCGACAAGACGCACTACAGTCCGGTGTTGCCCGGGTTTTTGCCTGCGCAGGGCCGTAAATCGGCGCCGGACCGAGGTGCCCAGCGCCGTCGCACACCAGCCAAGTCCGATCCTGCTGGCGCGGCGGCGCCACCGTCTCCGGTCAAATCCGGGAATCCGGCCGAGCAGGCTTCGCTCGATGTCTGGCAGGTGCTGGGCGATGTCTGTTCGAGCAATGAACGCCGCGCCGATGAGGCATCGCGCGATGTCCAGTCATGGCTCAAGTGTCAGTACATGCGCGATCATGTGGGCAACGAATACACCGGGCGAATCACCGGGGTAGCGCCCTTCGGCATCTTCGTCACGCTCGATGCGCTCTATGTCGAAGGCATGGTGCATGTCTCGGAACTCGGTCAGGAATACTTTCAATACAACGAGGCTGGACATGAGCTGCGGGGTGAACGGACCGGAACCAGGTTTCGATTGACCGATCCGATTGCCGTGCAGGTTTCGCGAGTCGATCTCGAATTGCGCAGAATCGATTTTCGTCTGGTGGCGCGCGATGCCGGATCAACGGGGGTGACGACAGGGTCGACAATGACTTCGTCGGGCGGGCAGAAGCCAGGGGGGCAGAAGCCCGGCCGCGGCGGCAAGAAGGCTGCCGCGTCGCCCAGCCAGGCCGTCAGGGAGGCCCGCGCCGCCCGCAAGGCTCCGCGGTCCGCTGATAAGCCGAAATCGGGCAAAACGGCTGGTTCGCGCAAATCCCGGCGACGATGAACTCGGCCGGTCTCCACTAGGGGCATCATGCTGCTACACGGGTTTCATGTGGTGATGAGCAGGCTGCGGCGGGCGCCGGACAGCGTCACCGAGCTCTATCTCGATAAGGGGCGCGAGGATGCGCGCATGGGGCAGATCCGGTTGCTCGCCGACCAGGCCGGCATCCGCGCCAAGCTTGTCGAGAGCGTGCGTCTGGACCGGATCTGCCGGCATCGGCGCCATCAGGGTGTGGTGGCATTCGCCGAGGCGGATTTCGCACCGATCTCGCTCGAGCAGTTGCTTGGCGACATCGACGGACCGGCATTGTTGCTCGTGCTCGACGGCGTGACCGATCCGCGCAATCTGGGCGCATGCCTGCGGGTGGCTGACGGCGCGGGTGCCCATGGCGTGATCGCACCGAAGGATCACGCCTGTACGCTCACCGATGTGGCGGTGCAGACCGCCAGTGGCGCAGCCGAATCGGTACCGTATGTGATGGTGACGAATCTGTCGCGCGCGATGGATACGCTCAATGATGCTGGCATCTGGACGGTCGGAACGGTGGACGATGCCGATCAGTCATTGTGGCAGGCCGGCTTGCCCGAGTCGATCGCCTGGCTGCTCGGCGCCGAAGGCCGTGGTCTGCGCCGGCTCACGCGCGAACGCTGTGATCAGCTGGTCAGCATACCGATGCATGGTTCGGTGTCCAGTCTGAATGTGTCGGTTGCCGCCGGGCTTGCCCTGTATGAATCCGTGCGTCGGCGCAGTTCATCGGCCAGTTGATACGGCAGGGCGCTTGAATCGGGCGCGTTCGGCCTCGATGTCCTGCCGTGCCCAGCAGCCCTCGAGATGATCATTGACCAGGCCCATCGCCTGCATGAAGGCATAGGTGGTGGTCGGGCCGACGAATCGCCAGCCTCGTCGCTTGAGATCCCTGGCCAGGCGCGTTGATATCGGCGTGCTTGCCATGGCGACCACGGCCGCATGATCGACCCTTGTGGGTCGCTGCGCCATCGGCGGTTCGAATGTCCAGAAATAAGCGGCCAGTGAGCCAGCCTCGTCGCGCAGCCGGAGGGCGCAGCGCGCGTTGTTGATCGAGGCTTCGATCTTGCCGCGATGACGCACGATGCCGGCATCGCCGAGCAGCCGGGTAATGTCACGCTCGCGAAAGCCTGCGACCCGTTCGATGTCGAACCCATGAAACGCGCGGCGGAAGTTGTCCCGTTTGCGCAGAATCGTCAGCCAGGACAGGCCCGATTGGAATCCCTCCAGGCAGATCTTCTCGAACAGTCTCCCGTCGTCGGCCACCGGCCGGCCCCATTCATGATCGTGATAGGCCTGGTAGCCGTCATCGGCGGCGCACCAGGCGCAGCGGGGCCTCCGGTCGGCGGCGAGAAACACACCGGCGGGGCTGACGGCATCGGACACCAGGTCGGCTCAGTTGCTCAGCACCTGCTGCAGCCATGTCGAGATGGCGTGCACTTCAGGCATGCAGAGTTCGTGACCCATCGGGTACTCGCGCCAGTCGACGGCTTGCCCGAGTTTCACCATGGCATCTCTGGAGGATCGGCCGCGGTCGGCCGATACGATCTCGTCATGGCTGCCATGAATCATGAGCAAGGGGGTGTCCTGGTTGGACTCGCTGCGCTCGGCGGCCAGGCTGGCTCGAAGGGGCAGATAGGTGGACAAGGCGAGGATGCCGGCCAGACGCGTGGGGTGACGAAGACCGGCTTGCAGGGCGATGGCACCGCCCTGTGAGAACCCGGCAATGATGATGCGCTCGCTGGCGATGCCCAGCCCGACCTGCGCCGTGATCAGATCCTGAGCCAATTGCTGCGAGGCACGGATGCCGGTCTCGTCTTCGGTTACACCATCGAACGCGATGATGTCATACCAGGCTCGCATGGCCATTCCCCCGTTGATGGTCACGGGGCGAACCGGCGCGTGCGGGAAAATGAACCGGACCGGCAGGCTGGCCGGCAGGGCGAGTGCGGGCACCACGGGTTCGAAGTCGTGTCCGTCGGCACCCAGGCCATGCAGCCAGATGACCGCGGCATCGGGCGCTGATCCGGTTTCGAGGATGACAGGGCTGGGAGAAGCGGGCATGAGGAACCTTGAGGCAGAATCGATGGAAATGCCTGGGCATTGTAGGGCTGTCCCGGCCGCTCGATACTGGTCGTTTCACTGGAGTTTCCGTCTTCATGTGCTGTGCCGCCAAATGCCACGATAGTCGCGCCGCGCGTTCGCCTGTGTGCGAGGCCTTGCTCGATCGCTCCGCCTGCCGTATCGAGCACTCATGAGCCTGGCGGGCATTCGACGCGCCCAGGCGTTTGCCGATCGATTCGGACTGCGGATCCCGATTCTCATGGCGCCGATGGCGGGTGCCTGTCCGCCAGCGCTGGCCCGTGCCGTTTGCGATGCGGGTGGCATGGGTGCGCTGGGCGCCCTGTTGCTCGATGGGAAAGCGATGGCGCACTGGGTGAAAAGCGTGCGTGAGCACGGCGAGGCGGCGTTGCAGATCAATCTCTGGATTCCCGATCGCGCGCCCGATCGTGATTCCGTTCATGAGCATCAGATCGCGACCTGGCTCGCGAGCTTTTCCCCGGCAGTGGATGCATCGGTCATCGATGTTGGATTGATCGATTTTGACGCGCAATGTGAGGCTTTGATCGCGGCCCGCCCAGCGGTCGCCTCGTCGATCATGGGCTTGTTTCCGTCATCGGTCGTGGCGCGGCTGAAGTCCTCCGGGATCGCCTGGTTTGCCACCGTGACGACGGTCGCTGAGGCGCGTGCGGCGGCTGCGGCAGGTGCCGACGCTATCGTTGCCCAGGGGGCCGAGGCTGGCGGGCATCGCGGCAGCTTCGAGCCAGCGCAGGCGGACCAGAGGGCCGCCGGTTTGTTCGCCTTGTTGCCGCAGGTGGTCGATGCCGTCACCGTGCCGGTCATCGCCGCGGGCGGCATTGCCGATGCGCGTGGGATCGCAGCCGCGTTGGCCCTGGGCGCCAGTGCCGTGCAGATCGGCACCGGGCTGTTGCGCTGCCCGGAGGCGAATATTGCGCCAGCCTGGGCCGACGCGATCGGCGCGTCCGAGCCGGACGGGACCCGGCTCACGCGGGCATTTTCCGGGCGCTGGGGTCGTGCGATTGCCAATGATTACGTGCGTGCCGCCGCGACCGGCCCGGAACCCGCACCGTATCCCATCCAGCGGGCCCTGACCGCCCCGATGCGGGCAGTCGCCAGTCGGGACAATGACCTGAGCCGAATGCAGGCCTGGGCCGGTCAGGGCGGCGCCTTGGCGGTGGCCCAGCCGGCGTCGCTGCTGCTGGCCCGTCTGTGGCGCGAGGCCACCATGATCTGACCGCCGGGTGCGCAAGGCGGAACTAGTTCCGGCGCGCACTGTCGACCTGTACTACCGTGAGTAGTAACCGTCGGCGCGTGCAGGAAGGAACTGCGCGGCGCGGCGATCATTGATAATCACCGGGTCATGGAAGAGGGAACGGTCAGGCGCAGGGCGATGGACGCTCGCGCCGGTGCACAGCTCGAGGCGCTCGAACGCCGGCTGGAGGCTGCCGGCCGGCGGCCGTTGGACAGGCACGCCCATCCCTGGCTGACCTGGTTGCTGGTCATGGCCCTCGTGACGGGCGGGATCGTTTATTTAATATCTCGTTCCGAAAGCCAGACTGATGCCAGGAGTCGGTCAATATCATGGTCGGGAGTGATTCGTTGGTCCTCCCTGACCGGGTCTGACGATGCAACCGCGGTACTGAACGATTCCGTTCGGGCAGACCCGCTCTCGGACAGCGGGTCGGACCGACAGTCTCCGGCCGATGCCGATGCGCGCGAGAGCGCTGCGTTGGATGCCCAACCCGCACCAAAGCCAGCACCGAAGTCGGACTCCGCCCAATCGGGTCAGGGGGGCGACCCGCGTGTGTCTATCGTCGTGCGAAACCGCTTAAGCCCTGCCGCCGGCCCCCGAACCGTGACGGCCATGTCCAGGGCCGACATCATGGCGGTGCAGCGCGCCCTCGAGCGGCTGGGTTATGAGGTCGGTGGGGTCGATGGGGTGGTGGGTCGGCGCACCCGGGCGGCAATCAGCGCCTGGCAGACGCAGCAAGGCCTGCCCACCGACGGACAGGTGAGCGAAGAGCTGCTTCGGGGCCTGGTCATGATGACCCCGAAAGACATGCCGACCCCGAATGAAAGGCCGGATCAGGCAATCGGCATGCCGAGCTCACCGATCGTGCAGTCCGCCCAGCCGGCATTGGATCGATTCCAGCCGCATGAGCGGGCCGTTATCGAACGCTGGTGCGCGGCAGGCCGACAGGCGGCCGATCGGCTTGGCTACTTCAGATGTCTCGCAGAGCAGGCGCGGCAGTTTCCGGATGGCACAGGTCTGCCCGATCTGCGCTTGAGTGATGTCGACTTGGGCCGCCGGGCCATCAGTGCTGCCAATGATCGATGTGTGGTCGACAGACCCGATACCGATCCTCAATGGATCTTCAAATGCATGGCCGAGGTCATGGAGCGGGTGACAACGAGCGCAGATCGTGCGCGCCGCTCGACCACGAACTGACCCGGGCCTGAGCGTCACCCCGTGGGATCCGGATCCTGACGCGCTTGCAGTAGGATGTGGTCAGCCGGCTCACTGACTGCGCACCGATGCGCCGCGACGAAGCCGTTGATCTGCCCGGTTTCTGCGCGTTCGATTGAGACCAGGCTGTCTAACCGAGGCCGGCCGATGGACGGAGAACCTGCTCGGGCATCCCCCGACGATACCCGCAACGAGATGGCGGCCCACGCCATGCTCGACACCGGGGCTGTGCGAGGCGACGATCCGATAATCGTCCGGGTGACCCAGTCCCAGGGTGTTCTGCTCGCGCTTTATACGTCAGCCATCGTACTGGCGCTGGGCGCAATCTATGTCGCCAAGGCGCTGTTGATGCCAATGGCGCTGGCCTTCATGCTGACCTTGGCCTTAAGCCCGGTGGTGCGCGCGCTGAGTCGCCTGGGACTTCCGGAAGCCGTGTCGGCCATGCTCGTGGTGATCGTCCTGGCCGGCGTGTTGGCGGCGGGCGTATTGAATCTGAGTGGTCCGATTCAGGGCTGGATCGCGGATGCACCCGGACTGGGGCGGCAGGTCGAGGCGAAGCTCAGACAGTTGCGAGCGCCAGTCGATGCTGCGCGCGATGCCACCAGGAAGATCGAAGGGATGGTCGAGTCGGATGATCCCGATGTCCAGAAGGTCACCATTGAACAGAGCGGAATCCTGACCGATGCTGCGTCTGGCGCGCTCTCGTTCGCCGCGACGGTGGGCGTCACATTCGTCCTGTTGTTCTTCTTGCTGGCTTCGGGTCGAATGTTCTACGACAAGCTGGTCAGAGCATTGCCATCGCTCACCGAAAAGAAGCGGGCAATACGCATCGCGCACGCCGTGGAAAAACAGGTCTCGGGCTATCTGTTCACCATTGCCCTGATCAATGTGAGTCTGGGGTTGGTGATTGCGGCCCTCATGTATGCAATGGGCATGCCCAATCCCGTGCTCTGGGGAGCGATGGCGGCCTTGCTCAATTTCATTCCCTATGTCGGTGCGCTGATCGGTCTGGCCGTCGTGTCCGCGGTGGCACTCATCACCTTTGACACCCTGGGCCAAGCCGTGCTGACCGGTGGTGTCTTTGCGATCTGCACGGTCCTGGAGGGGCAGCTCATCACGCCCACTCTCGTGGGTCGGCGTCTGGAGCTCAATACGGTTGCGGTATTCATCGCCGTCGCGTTATGGGGCTGGCTCTGGGGGATTCCGGGCGCCCTGATTGCCGTGCCCTTGCTCGTGAGCCTACGTGTCCTTTGTGAACACATCGAGGCTCTGTCGACGCTTGGCGAATTCATTTCCGCAGCGCCTCCTGCCGTGCTGGACGATGACGAGCCTGACTGAATCCGGTTGGCAAGTGCCGATCGGCAGGCGGTGGCAATCCCCGGATTCAGGCAGCCGGTAAGGTCCCGCTCCCGGGCATGGCATGGATCAGAACCTCGCGTGCGCCCAGTCGGGCGATGGCAATCTTGCCGCGTGCCGTCAGGTCGCTGATGAAGCTGAACTGGTCTCGCATATCGAACGGGTAAGCCTTGAGCCGATAGTGCGTGCCCCATGGCGTTTGTGCCAGAACGACGATAACCGGCCGCGCATAGTCGAGATAGGCGCTGGTCAGGGCGACCTCCCGCAGGGCGTTGCGCACCGATTCGGCATCGTGCGCCGGCTCCACGTAAAACGAGGTCACACACATCAAGGTGTTGGCGCCATCATTTGAATTGGCGATGTTGTGAGTCCAGATGCGGTCGTGAGGTACCGTGACGACATCATCGGCAGGCGTGCGAATGGACAAGGCCCGCATGCCGACGTTGATCACTTCGCCATAGTCACCACTGATCCGCACCCAGTCGCCAGGTCGATATGGCCGCTCGAGAATGGCAACCACACCGGCCAGCAGGCTGCTCACATAGTCCTTGAATGCAAAGCCGACCGCGACGCCGACGGCGCCCGCAATGATGAGGAAATTCTGCAGCGTGATATTGAAGACAATCGGGATCACCCACAGAATGGCGACGGTCAGGGCCAGCAGGCGAATGATCGGTACCGCGCCGAGCAAATAGAGCCGTGCCCGATTGGGCCCACGCTCGGCCAGGTAGGGCAGGGCCTTGCGGGCCAGAAAAATGACTGCCCAGGTGCCAAGCAGGATCAGCCCGATCTTGGTGAAGCTGATTTCCTGCAGATCATTGATGACTCTGGCCGCGCGCACCTGGGTTTCCTGGGCTCCCGCCATGATTCAGCGCCTTTTCATCCGAGTCTGTCCATTGGGAAGCCGGCGGCAGCGAGCGATTTGCGAATCGCCGGATAGGCGGCCGCGCGACATCGGAGCAGGCCGTCACTGGATTCGATGAACCCCGCCCGACGCAGCAGCGCCAGCGCATGGGGCTCAGTCATGCCTGGCAGTACGCTGTACAGCGTGTCCAGCCTCAGCGGGCCATGAATCAGCAGGGCATGCAGGATCAGCAAGGCGCTCTGGTCGGGGCCACCGGGCAGAACCCTGTCATCGGGCTCAACCACCCATAACGCGTCGTGATTGCCCGCTGCCGGCTCCCGGCCTCGCAGGCTTCGCCGCCACAGATGCCAGGCAACCCAGGGAATCCCCAGGCTCTTGGCGGCCAGGCGGCTGAACCAGTCAGTCTGCGATCCCTGCTGGTCAGTCATATCCGGGCCGAGCAAGACCGTGCCGCTGTCGGCGAGTCGGAATTCGGGCATGGGCCCGGTCTGCGCGCGGGCGAGAGATCCCAGCCAGCATCGGAGTCGCCCGGCGTCATAGGGAACGAAGCTCAGGCCATCGGGCAGGATGTGGTCCGCGCCAACCGCACGCGACAGATACCGCCATGCCCAACTGTTGCAGCCGACCACACAGTGCTGGCGCAGGCCATCGATCCGGTCGAGCAAGACCGTGATCGCCGCCAATCCGCCCTCGCGACGCAGGAACCAGCGTTCGAGGTTGGGAATGACCAGTGCACCGCCGCGGATGTCCAGGCCTGTGAGATCTGGCACGGCATCGGCAGTGATGGCTTCACGGTCCGGTGCATCAATGATGGACAGGCCTCTGGCTTTCGCCCAGCCCGACAAACAATCGATCTCATCACCGGGTGGCAGCACGATCAGCTTCACCCAGCAGTCGGGCGAGGCCTCGCGCAACCAATCCTTCAGGGTCAGATTCAGTTCATCGTGCAGATAGGCGATCGGCGGCGGCGCGACGATCCGATCAAGCAGGGCGGCGGAAGTGGCGTGTAATGCATCGTCGGCAACGAAGGGCGATGCCTCTTGCGGGTAGACGAGGTGACGCAATCGCTCCAGCCACCGCTGAAAGGCTTGCTGGGTCGGCATCGCCGGAATCTGATACTGCCCGATCGGGATGAACGGCTGGGGCCCGGGTCCGGACCGATCCGTGGTGTCGGCGCTGCAGGGATCATCGATCCGGGACTTGTTCATCGCTGAGCGCGGTCATTCTGATGTTGATCGGACGGGTGTTTCTGCTGATCGCCGCGAACCTGCTGGTTCAATCGCCGATCGTGGGGGTGCTGGCCGACCGTGCGCCGCGTACCAGTCGTCCCGGTCGCGCACCCGTGGCCTGCCCGTCGCAGCTGACTTCGATGCCCGCCACGAAGGTATGGGCGTATCCGGACGCCGCCTGCAGGATCCGGCGACCACCGGCGGGCAGATCGCGCGCGACCCAGGGTTTTCCAACCGACAGCCGATCGAAATCGATGATGTTGAGGTCCGCGCGCAGGCCGATGGCGATGCGACCGCGATCGTGCAATCCGTAGGTATTCGCCGTTGCCGCGGTCTGTTTGTGAACCAGCCATTCAATCGGCAGATGCGGTCCCCGCCGGCGATCCCTGGCCCAGAAACTGAGCAAGGTGGTGGGCGAACTCGCATCACAGATCAGGCCGACGTGGGCGCCGCCATCGGCCAGGCCGCTGACGGTGTGCGGATGCCTGAGCATGTCATGAACCACGTCCAGACTGCCGTCAGTGTAGTTCTCGAAGGGATGCATGAGCAGGTCACGGCCCTCATTGGCCAGCAACAGCTCGAGCGCCAGATCGAACGGATCACGCCCGAGCGCCCTTGCTCGCTGCGCAATGCTCTGGGCCGGGTCGGGTTCGTAATCGATCGGATCATCCAGCGTGAACGTGCGTTCGATGACCCGGTCCATCCAGTCGCCGTGCCGGTCGGCCGGACGCTCGCGAACCAGGCGTGTGCGCAAGCCGGCATCGGCCACGACGGTGGCGATTCGCGCATCATCATCCATCGAGGCCAATGCCTGCCACAGTGGATGCGTGACAAAGGGATGCACCGTACCGCGCAAGCTCATCAACACGCCGATCGCTCGCGATCCGACCTGTGCGCTGACGGGCAGGCCGCTCGCGCAGGCCTGCTCGACGCCCGCCAGCGTCTGACGCCAGCGCTCGGGCGCATTGTCGACCTGCAACAGCAGCAATGAGAGCGGACGCTGCGCCGTGGTTGCGGCGGCCCGTAGCCGCTCGAATTCGCCGGGGCCAAAATCGGAATTGACCTGAATCACGCCTTTGCGCGCACGCCGCATGGCCATCGCGATGCCCGTCAACTCGGGCTCGGCCGCACTCAGGCTCGGTGCGAACCGCCCATCGGCCGCGCGGTGCTTGGTGGTGCGCGATGTGCTGAATCCGAGCGCGCCCTGATGCAGCGCCTGCTCGAGCAGGCGGGCCATCTGATCGATCTGCGACTCGTCGGGGATTTGCGCATGATCGGCGCCGCGCTCGCCCATGACATAGAAGCGCAAGGCGGAGTGGGGCACCTGGGCGCCGACATCCATGATGCGGGGAGTGCTGTCCAGCACATCCAGGTAATCGCCGAACGATTCCCAGTCGAATGACAGGCCTTCTGAGAGCACCGATTCCGGGATGTCTTCCACCCCTTCCATCAGGTTGATCAGATACCGTTCGCTGCCGCGCCGAACCGGCGCGAAGCCGACGCCGCAATTGCCGAAGACCGTGGTCGTGACGCCATGCCATGAGGATGGGGTCATGGCCGGATCCCAGGTCGCCTGGCCGTCGTAGTGGGTATGAATATCGACCCAGCCCGGGGTCACCAGACGCCCCGCCGCATCGATGACCCGATGGCCCGGCCCGAGATTGCTGCCAATCCCGGTGATCACGCCGTTGTCGACTGCCACATCGGCCATCCTGGGAGCGGCATTCATGCCGTCGACCACAGTGCCGTTGCGAATGACCAGGGCGTGCATGTCGATCAGCGCATGAGGGGTTGCGCGCGGGCGGGCATGTCGGTCCGCCCCGAGCGCTCCTCGGCGATCGTGCCGCGCTCGCGTGGGGGCAGGGGCGGCATATCCTGGTTGGGAGTGGCCCGCGGATCGGTGATGGTCGAATCCAGCGTTGTACCGAGCAGGGTGGTGCCGACTTCGGTATTGGAGTTGATCGGCTGCACTTCGTTACGGACACCCGTGCCCAGCTTGCTGTTGCCGAACAGACCATCGGCGGCCTGGCCGTTACCCAGCAGCCCCGCGGTCACGAGCCCGAACGCGACCCGGATAATCGTATGGCGGCCTCGCGAGGAAGACCAAACGAGGTGGCGGCTTGCCGGCACGGGCCGGACGGATGTATCGGGTCGGGTCATGAACGGAACTCCAAATAATCGGTGGTCAACGGTACCATGACGATATGCTAGCCAAACAACACTGCCCGGCAAAGCAGGCGCGGCACCTGACCCGTCTGATTATGCGCGTGCGCTTGCTCGCGGCTGTGATGCTGTTCAATGTCCTGGCGCCAACGCTCGTTCATTCGACCGCCACATCGGCGCGCCAGGATGGAGTCCCGATGGCGATCTGCACTGCCGCGGGCGTCCGGCTGGTGCGACTGGATTTCGTTTTGGCCATCACCGAGGCGACAACCGATGCGACCGCCTCCGGGCCTGCCAGTGCCGAACGGGGTCGGGGCAACCTGGGCATCGACCCGGGCAGTCTGCCCGTCGATATTGCGCTGTCGTCGCCGCATTGTGCCCTGTGCCTGTTGGGCGAAACCCCGGGCCTGCCCTCTACATACGGTATCAGTCAAGGCGTCGCTCCGCTGTCGGCCGTCGCGATCCCATCGGTCGATCGCGTGTGGGCGAAGCGTCCGGCCTGGCGGGCTGAACTGGCCCGCGGGCCGCCAGGCCGCCAGGCCCGAATCCCGGGCATCGATCGGATCTGATCTGCCGGCGTTCCGGCGATCGTGGCCATTTGGCTGCCGTCGAGTCCGATCGCACTGCCCCTTCCCGACACCAGCCCGGCGCTGTCCGGCTGGCTCAGACTTTGCAGTAGATTTTTTGAGGTTCTCATGAATCATTCCATTCTGGTCGGCGCACTGCTGGCCACTACGCTGTTGTTCAGCCCATTTGGCGCTGCGATCGCCCAGCGGCTGACGCTCGGCGATCTGACCATCGACAATCCGGTCATCTCTGCCTCCCGGCCCGGCCAGGTCAATGGCGCATTGCGCTTTGATCACATCCGCAATGCGGGCACGGTGCCTGACCGGCTGGTCTCGGCCGAGTCGCCAGTGGCCCGGGTCGTCGAAATTCATACGATGACCACGATCGATGGCGTCATGCGGATGCGGCCCTTGCCTGGCATCGATCTGCCGCCGGGCGAAGCGGTCGGCTTTACCCGGGACAGCCCTGGCGGCTACCACGTCATGTTGTTGCAACTGGTCGAGCCCTTGCAGGCCGGTCGGAGCATTCCCGTGTCACTGCAGTTCGAGAAGGCCGGCAGATTGGAGTTCAAGGTCGACGTCACGCCAGTCGACGCGGCCTCTGGCGATGGTCATGGAATGGGCCATGGACATGAGCGGATGCATGGACCCGGTAACCACGGCAAGATGAACTGATCGCCGCGAACCACCGGCCAGACGGTTCTGACTGGTGGTCCGGATCCGGCGCCAGCGGCGCAGAGCGACCCGTGAGGCGGTGCGACAGCTCAGACGTGAAACCGGGATGCCTCGGCGATCAGCCGGGCGCCTTCCTGACTCAGTTCACGGGTCGCTGCTGCCGTTTCTTCGGCCATCGCGGTGTGTCGCTGGCTGGCGTGATCGATCTGATTCAATGACGTGGCAGTCTGCGCGATGCTTCTCGCGTTGCTCGGTCACGGCATCGGTCATGTTGTGGATGATCTGTGCGACCTGCCCGTTGGCCTCGGTAATCTTCGCCATGGTTCGTTCGACCTCGGTCGCATGCTGGGTGCCGTGACCCACCCGCGTGGTGCTCACGTCGATGAGTTCCTTGATCTCCTTGGCGGAGATCTTGCTGCGGTGAGCCAGTGCCCGCACCTCCTGCGCAACCACCGCAAAGCCGCGACCCTGTTCGCCGGCCCGAGCGGCTTCGACCGCTGCATTCAGGGCGAGAATATTCGTCTGAAACGAGATGCTGTCGATCACGCTGGTGATCTCCACGATACGGGCACTTTGCTCGTTGATCTCGTGCATCGTGGTGACCATTCGTTTGACCACATTGCCGGCTTCTTCTGTCACACGGGTCGAGTGTTCGGTGAATTCCAGTGCCTTGCGCGCATCGTCGAAACTCTGCATGGCGCTCGATTCGACGCGTCCGATGCTGCTGACGATCGCCTCGACCGCCGTGGCACCCGACATGGTCAGGTTGGCGAGTTCGTTGCTGCTTTGCGCGATCTGACTGCTGGCAGCGGCAACCTGGGTGGCACTGTTGCGCACATTGGTCGCCAGCGTGCGCAGTGAAGCCTGCATCGTATTCAGGGTCCCGCCGAGTTGGGCGATCTCGTCGCTGGCCGCGTCCGAGACCCCGGTACTCAGATCGCCTGAACTCATTCTGTCAATCGCATGTCGGACCTGGGTCAGCGGCCTGAGCGTGGCAATGGCGGTCAGATAAATCACGCCGATCATCAGGATGCTGGCGACCAGCACCACCATCAGTTGCACTTGCCAGGCCAGCACGGCCTGATGCTCAAAGCCTGTCTTTTCCAGTTCGGCGAACCGGGTGCCGGCGATCACGGTCTGGTCAACACCCTTTCGATGCGCTTCATAGAGTTCGTTCAACTTCGTGAGTTCGCCCACGTTGGGAATGTCACCGCCATGGGCGGCACTGTCAACGATGGCAGTGGCCGCCTCGATCAGCTTCAGGCCATCACGGTGCTGGGCACCGAGCAGGGATTTCTCCAGTCCGTACGGCGGATTGGCCTGCCAGTGTTTGACGCGATCGTCATACGCCTTAATGATCGCAGCGATCTCGATCTGCGCTTCCTGGGCACTGACCGAGCCCTCAAACAGCCGGGAGACGAGCAGGCGCAGTTCGATCAGATACATCGGCGGCGGCAGGATATCGGCGACCAGATCCTTGGTCACGAACACCCGCTCACTGCGGTCGGTCAGCGTGTTCGATGTCCACCAACCGGCAACCGCGCAGAGGGCCAGCGCCGACACGCAGATAAGGCCCATCACGAATAGGCGACTGGTCAGATTCAGTTTGCGGGCAAGAAGGATGAGCGTATTCATGAGGCCACCGAGGTGAGATCGTTGATTCGTGTCAACCTGATGGGTCACTGTGCGTCGATTTGAGACGCCTGAGTCCCGGATAAGCGCCGCAAATGCGGTTCAGGCAGGTTGATCGGTCGGGCAGGCAGCCGCAACTGGCCGAACGACGGCGTCACGAGCCTCGCCGTGACACGCACCAAAACTCAGCGATCCCCGCAGCAGATTGGACGTTGCGGGATTCCACTGGCTGAAACAGACGATTCAGCCTCGGGTGACGATATCGGGTGGTGAGAAAACCGTGATCGGCGGCAGGGGCTCGTCGAATCGTTCGATGTCGACCAGGCAGCTATGGGCACTTGTACCCTGGGCGAGCGTCGACGTGCCGACGTCGCGGGTCAGCACATTGGGATTGCCATGCACCTCCAGACTGGGCCGTTCGTCGCGCTCCAGCGGATCGAACCAGGCACCCGTTGGCAAAACCACCACGCCGGCGCGCACCCGGTCACTGATCACCGCGCCGGCCAGACAGGCCCCACGATCATTGAACACGCGCACCACGTCACCGTCGTTGATACCCCTGGTGCGCGCATCATCCGGGTGAATCCGGATCACTTCGCGACCATGGCATTTGGCCGATGTGCTGGTACGGCCGAAATCGAACTGGCTGTGCAGCCGGGTCGTGGGCTGATTCGAGTTCAGGGCCAACGGGAAGCGCCGGGATCTGGGGCTGCCGATGAACTCCTGCTTGTCGTTCCAGCGCGGAAATCCGCCCACGTCAGCCAGTCCGAATCCGGCAATCGTGGCCGACGAGATTTCAATGCGTCCCGACGGCGTGTTGAGCGGGGCTGCCACCGGGTCGCGGCGAAAGCGCTCCAGGGCGTAGACCTGCGCCGGGAACGCACTGCGATCCAGGGCGAGCACGCCGCCGGTCCAGAATGTCTCGAAGTCGGGCAGTGAGTGACCGGCGTCGGCCGCATGGCCGCGTGTCACCGCCCACAGATGCTCGATCCATTGCCGAGCATTGCGGCCTTCGGTGAATCGGTCGCCGAAGTCGAGGCGGGCGGCCAGTTCGCTGAAGATGGCATAGTCGTCTCGTGCTGCCGCATAGGGCGACAAGGCCTGATGCATGGGCGTGAAGGTGGCTTCGGCGGTGCCACAGGCGAAATCCTCGCGCTCCAGGAATGTCGTGCTCGGGAACACGATGTCCGCATGGCGAGCCGTGCTGGTCCAGAACGGATCGTGCACGATGATAGTGCCGGGTGTTTGCCAGGCCTTGCGCAGGCGATTGAGATCCTGATGGTGGTGAAACGGATTGCCGCCCGCCCAGTAAACAAGATCAATCGCCGGATAGGTGAGCGTCTTTCCGTTGAACGGGTAGCGTTGACCGGGGTTGAGCAGCATATCCGCGATGCGCGCGACCGGAATATAGGTGCTGACCGGATTGTTTCCCTGAGGCAGATCGGCCACGCGAAACGGCAGTTTTCGGCGATCCTGGAACCCGAAGTTGTGAATGCAGCCGTATCCGTATCCCACGCCCTGACCAGGCAGCCCGATATTGCCGAGCATTGCCGCCAGCATGGCAATCATCCAATAGGGCTGTTCACCGTTCTCGGTTCGTTGCAACGACCAGCTGATCGACAGCAGGCAGGGCTCAGCGGCCATCCGGCGGGCCAGTGCGGTGATCTGTGCGGCGTCGATATCGCACAGGGCGGCCGCCCACTGGGCATCCTTGGCGACGCCATCGCTTCTGCCGGTCAGATAGTCGGCAAATTCCGTGTAATCGGTGCAATACCTGGCCAGGAATTCGGTGTCATGCAAACCTTCGGTGTGCAGGGTATACGCGAGGCCGAGCATGAGGGCCACATCGGCATTCGGACGGATCGGCCACCAGGTGGCCGACAGGAAATCCGCCACGTCATCACGGACCGGGCTCACGCAGATCACGTGGACGCCCGCTTCGCGCATGCGCTGGAGCTGGGCGCGCGCCGAATGATTGCCGATGCCGCCCTGATTGACCTGGGTGTTCTTCATGCTGATGCCGCCGAAACTCACAACCAGACGGGTGTGGGCCACCACGTCGTCGACGGTTGGCGACTCCAGCATCAACGCTTTGGAGTCAAGACCGAAGATGTGTGGAATGATCACATGGGCGGTACCGGTCGAGTAGGATTGAACGGCGCTCGTGTAGCCGCCAAAGTGCTTCAGGAAGGGGTGCAGCTGACTCTGGGTGTGGTGAAACCGCCCCGCACTCGCCCAACCATACGACCCGCCGTAAATGGCCTGATTGCCCTGGGTGTCGCGGGTTCGTCGGAGTGCGTCGGCGGCCAGCCCGAGTGCCTCGTCCCAGGACACCGGAACGAATGAATCCCGGCCACGGCGTTCATCCGGATTACTGCCGGGCCTATCCAGGTAGCCTTTGCGCACGCAGGGTTGCGCGATCCGGCAGCCTGGATGTTGGGAATCCAGCAGCGACTGGCCGATTGGCGACGGATCGGTATCACCCGGATCGGCGCTGACCGAGTGCAAGCGCTGCTGGTTTCCCTCGAGCCGGAAATTCCCCCAATGAGTGCTGGTCAGTGTGGCAACACGGCGGTCCATGCAGGGTCTCCTTGATCTCGGCGGGTCTGGCTATGGTAGCCCGGACCCCTGCCGGCCCGATGCTCAGAATTGCCAGCGCAGGCCGATGCCGGCACAACCCACCGACGATTCGTCACCGGCCTTACCCATCGGCCCGGCCCCGATGGTCACGGCCAGAGTCTGATTCACCGCGTCGTCGATCCCCAGTCCGCTCAGGTGAATCGATCGACTGTCGCCATGCAAGACGCCATCAATATAGGACTGTTCCACGAATCCCAGGTCGGTATAGCCGGCCTCGACACCCCAGTGGCGCGAGAACCAGGATCCGGCGCGCAGCCTGGCTGCCGAATCCGATACACCCGGGCGACGTTCTGCAGATCGGCGATCGGGTCCTGGACGAGGCCCGCCGCCTGTGCACGCGGGGCGGGTCCGCAATGGCGCTGTCACTCACCGAATTCGCCATCCTGCATGAGCTCCTGCACAAACTGAATCGCGTGCGTCTACCGATTCATTGCCGTCACCACGATCCTTTGGTTGATCATCGCGGCACTGGCCATCGTGCAGCGGGCGCTCGAACGTCTTGCCGGGGCGATCGACCTGCACGCTGGCCGCACCACCCATCACGAGAGCCCACACGAGAACCCGACAGGCCGGGGAGCCGGCCTGCGTGTCAGGGTCTGGGTGCCGACCCGATCCGCCCGGTGATGCCCGACTCGCCACGGAAATGGCCGGCCATTGACCTTATCTCTGGGTATGCCGGACCAGTACCGGGCAGGGGTACTATCGCGGCAATGATCGCGGCAAAACGCTGCGACGGCGCTGATAACATTCGGGTGGGCTGTCGACCCAGACGACGCTCGGATCACGTCGCCACAAGAAGCAGGATTCAGGAAATGCGGTCGAAGTCGCAGCAGTGCAGGGAATCCAAACCGGCCCGGGGTCAGGCGGTCGACCCTTGGCTCCCGATCTCGGCAGGCTCCACGTCGCGCCTCATTCCTATTCTGTTGTCGGCGGCCGTCCTGTTCCTCACCGGTTGTGCGACCGATGGCAAGGGTCAGAGTGTTTCTGCCCGGATAGGGGCGCTATCGGGCAATCTGAACCGGGCGATCAACCCGGTCGGTGCGTCGTTGTCGGTTACCGTGCCTCCGTATGCCAATTCGCTGGCCGCCGCGCTGGGCGATCCCGGTCAGCGGTTGAAGAAATACATCATCGATCGCGAATTGCTCCGAAACAACCGGGACTCCGTCGTTCTGGATGACCTTGCGGTATTGCTGGTTCTGAAGAGCGCGGGCATCTTGATGAGTTCACCGGAGCCCGATCGACCCGACGCTACCGAGACCCGGCCCGGCGCTACCGAGACCCGGCCCGGCGCTACCGAGACCCGGCCCGGCGCTACCGAGACCCGGCCCGGCGCTACCGAGACCCGGCCCGTGCCGCGTCCCGGGACGGACACCGGCGACTGGCGCTGGCCGGTGGATGCCGGTGTCATCACGTCGCCGTATGGCGCACGATCGGGCAAACAACATCGCGGCATGGACATTGCGGGCGCGATCGGTGAACCGATCATTGCGATGGCCAATGGTGAGGTCGTCTACTCGGACAACAAGATGCGCGGCTACGGCAATGTCATCGTGATCAAACATGCCGATGACATGAGCACGCTATACGCGCATAACGACAAGCTGATTGCCAAGGTGGGCGACCGGGTTCAGAAAGGAATGGTCGTCGCCTACCTGGGCAATACCGGTCGATCGACCGGGCCCCATGTTCATTTCGAAATTCGCCAGGGCAGGCATGCGCTGGATCCGACCGCGGTGCTGCCCGCCACCACCCTGCCGGTCGCCGTTACCGACACTGAACCAGCCAGCCTGTTTGCCCGAGCGCTGGGCAGGTCCTGGCACGACACCGGTCGACATGATCACGATCAGTGCGGCGAGCCGCTTGAAATCGACGGGGTGATCCAGGAAGCCCTGTTCGGCCCGGCCGCGTCTCCGGTGCCGATGCCGATCTGAGCCTGAACGGTACCCGGGTGCCCGCGCAGGTCGCCGGCATCAAGGCAGTCCCATCTGTCGCGCCATGTCGGCCTGCCACTGCTCGCGCGATTTGAAGCCTGGCAGTGATCGCGCATGACGCTCCAGGCGTTGCATCAGCGTTACTTCGTCGCCTGACAGGTCGGTTGGGACGGCCAGCGGCTGGGTGACGTACCAGGGAAGGTCAAAGTACAGCTCGAGTCGATTGCCCTCCGGGTCGGGCAGATAAATGGACACGGCATTGCCGTGGGTGACCGTGCGGATGCCTGGCAGCCCTTCGAGCAACAGCTGTGCGTGCATCTGTCGCAGGGTGGCCAGGCTGTCGGCCTTGAGTGAAATCTGATTGATCGGATTGAATGGCAGATCGGGTGGGCGGCCCGATGCGAGCACGAGTTGATGGTGCTCGGCCGGGTCGCGGCTCAGAAAGACCAGATCCATCGGTCCATTCGCCCCGTCGAGCTGGCCACGATCGGTCACCGTGAAGGCGAGAATCCGGGTGTAAAAGTCTTCGAGCCGGCCGATGTCGGTGACGTACATGCCGAAATGACTGAAACTGAAACCGGGACGATTCATGAAAGCTCCTGATGCGGTCGACATTGACACACGAGGACCCTCGTCATTCAATCTCATTTGAATCGATTATTCAATCGCGGATGTCATCCGGTACATCCGCCTGATGGAAGTTGCTGATGGCCCAGATGTCCGATCCTGCGTTTGCGCCGGACAGTTGTCACGATGTTGCCATCGTCGGCCTCGGCCCGGTCGGCGCGACGCTGGCCAATCTGCTATCGCTGCGAGGTCTGACCGTGCTGGTGCTCGAGCGCGAGGCTGATATTTATGGCCTGCCTCGGGCGGTGCATTTCGACGGCGAGGTGATGCGCGTCTTTCAAACCCTCGGTCTGGCTGATACCTTGCTGCCGGATCTGATCGTCTCCCCAGGAATGAAGTTCGTCAATGCCAGCGGTCAGGTGCTGATTGACTGGTCTCGGCCACAAGATCCGGGCCCACAGGGGTGGCATGTGAGCTATCGGTTTCATCAACCGACGCTCGAGTATGCCTTGCGCGAGCGCTTGGCGGCACAGCCCAAAGCCATCGTGCGCCTGAGTCATGAAGTAGTGGCGATCCGGCAGGTGGCAGACCGGATCGATTTGCACGTCAAAGACCGGCGCGGTGCTGACCTGCTCAAGACATCCGCGCGTTATGTGGTGGGCTGCGATGGCGCCCGGTCGCTGGTTCGCCAGGCCATGGGTAGCGGGCTGGACGATCTGCAATCGCATGAACGCTGGCTGGTTCTCGATGTGTTGCTCAAGCGGGATCGGCCGGATCTGGGCGACCATAGCATCCAGTATTGCGATCCAAAGCGTCCGGCCACCTATGTGCGCGGTGTCGGCCGTCGCCGTCGCTGGGAGTTGATGTTGATGCCCGGTGACGACCCGGCCACCATCACGCGGCCCGAGTCGGTCTGGCCACTGCTATCGCGCTGGATCACGCCGGCCGATGCCGAGCTGGAACGCCCGGCGGTCTACACGTTTCACTCGGTCGTTGCGACGGGCTGGCGTGATCAGCGCCTGTTGATTGCGGGCGACGCAGCCCATCAGACGCCGCCATTCATGGGGCAGGGCATGTGTGCCGGCATCCGCGATGCCTACAATCTGGCCTGGAAGCTGGCCGACGTGGTGAAAGGTGATGCATCCTCCGTGCTGCTGGACAGTTACGAGAGCGAACGTTCGCCCCATGTGCGCACATTCATCGAGGCAGCCGTCGAACTGGGCGGTGTGATCCAGGCGACCGATCCGGCACGGGTTGCGCAGCGCGATGCGCAGATGGTGGCCAATCCTCAGGTGTTCCGCACGCCGCAACCCCTGCTGGGCCCGGGTGTTTATCAGCCGGGCGCTCACGCTGGGCGCCTGGTCGCACAGCCTTCGCTGGCTGATGGGCAACGCCTCGATGACCGGTTGGGCTATCGATTTGCATTGATTGGTGATCCGGCGCTCGTCCGGGCGGCGACTCCGTGCGATCGTCTGGCCGTCATGGCCGCAACCGAACCGGCACTACAGCGCTGGTTGGCCGGTTTCGCGGCGCGCGTCGTCCTGCTTCGGCCTGATCGCCACCTGGCCGGCGTGGCCAGCGATGTCGGTTTGATGCAGGCCTTGATCACCCGCTATGTGGCCGGCGTAGCCTCCTGACGAGGCTTTCCGGGCGAGGCGCTGAGGGCATCGTCGACCTGTCCGAATCAGGCCGCCCGGTCAGCCTGGCATTCGCGCCACCGCGCTCAGACTGGCGCGCAGGCCCTCGATCATCAGATCGATTTCATCAATGCTCACCGTCAGTGCCGGCATGAATCTCAGGGTCGACGGACGCGGTGCGTTCAACAGCAAGCCCGTGGGTCGATCGCGCCTGGCCAGCGCCAGATGGTCACGCGCATGGGCGACAACGGCACTGGCAATCGGTCGATTCAGTTCCAGCGCCTGCAATAACCCGATACCCCGGACCTGCACCAGTCCATGCTCATCGACCATCGCCTGCAGCCGCCGGGTCAGGTGGTGGCCGGCATCGCGCACGTGGGTCAGAAAGCCGGGCGCGAGGACTGACTCAAGCACGGCCAGGCCGACTGCGGTGGTCAACGGATTGCCGTTGAACGTGCCACCTTGTTCACCCGGTTCGAACACGCAACAGGCGGCGCGAGCGAGCAGAGCGCCCAGCGGAACCCCGCCGCCCAGACCCTTGGCCAGTGTCATGATGTCGGGTTCGACCCCGTAGTGCTGGTAGGCGAACAGCTGACCCAGGCGACCGATTCCCGTCTGCACTTCGTCAAAGATCAATATCAGCCGGTGTTGGTCGCAGAGCGCGCGCAGTGCCGACAGAAAGCACGGGGTCGCCACATGCACGCCGCTCTCCACCCTGTATGGGCTCGAGCATCACGGCGACCGTCTGCTCGCCGATCAGCGCATGAACCGATTTGATGTCATTGAGTCTGGCCTTCGGAAATCCCGGTACCTGAGGGGCGAACATCGAATCCCAGCCAGGTTTGCCAGAGGCCGACATGGTGGCCAGCGAACGGCCGTGAAACCCACCCTCGAAGGTGATGATTTCATGCGCACCGCCACGCGCGACCCGTCCCCACTTGCGGGCCAGCTTGATCGCACCCTCGTTCGATTCGCTGCCGCTGCTGGTGAAGAACACCTGGTCCATGCATGAGTGAGCGACCAGCATCGTGGCCAGGGCGATGGCGGGCTCATTGAAGTAGGCGGGGCTGGGTGTGATCAGGCGTCGGGATTGATTCACAAGTGCATCGGTGATGCAGGCCGGTGCATGTCCCAGGGTGTTGACCGCCCATCCCTGCACAAAATCGAGGTACTCACGTCCACGGCGATCGACGATCCAGGATCCGTGGCCTTGCGTGAATACGATATCGGGCCGTTGCGTGATCGACATCAGGCTTGTTGGGTCTGCCAGTCCAGCGGTGCTCGCCCGGGGATGGTCATGAGAGGCGCTCATGATGCGTTGCTCACGGGTGTTGGCTCGGCAGTCGATGCTTGATCGATGGACTCGTCCGTCGCCAGGTTGGGCGCTCTGTCGGGGACGCTTCGCCTGCCCAGCATCAGATCGAGATTCTGCACGGCAGCGCCCGCCGCTCCCTTGCCCAAATTGTCGAAGATCGCCACGAGCAGGAACTGCCGGGTGTGCTCATTGCCAAATACCGCCAGCAACAGGTCATCGGTGCCGTTCAGTGCGGTCGCATCCAGGGTGATGGCGGATCCGGAATGCGCCTCGTCCAGCACCTTCACATGATGACAATCAGCGTAGTGCCGTTGCAGGCAATTGCGCAGCGTCGCCGCATCGGTGCCAGCTTCGAGCATGTCCGGATGCAGCGCGATGGTCAGCGCAATACCCTGTCGATAGGCGGCATAGGCGGGTGAGAATACCGGTCTGCGCGACAGGTCGGCATACCGCGCAATTTCGGGAATGTGTTTGTGCTCGAGCGACAGTCCGTACAGTTGCAGTGGCGGCTGCGCTTCGCCCGCGCCGGATTCATAGGTCTGGATGCCGGCGCGACCCTGGCCCGAATATCCCGAGACAGCGTGGATCGACAGCGCCGCATCCGCGGCCAACAGTCCGGCATGGCGCAGCGGCCGCAGCAGGCCGATAGCGCCGGTTGGGTAACAACCGGGATTGCTCACGCGTGACGCACTGGCGATACGGGCAGCCTGACCGGGCATCATTTCGGCGAATCCGTAGACCCATTGCTCATCGGTGCGATGCGCGGAACTCGCGTCGATGATGCGCACATGCGGATCGCGCACCCACGAGACCGCCTCACGGGCGGCTTCATCCGGCAGGCACAGGATGGTTATCTCGCAGGTCGCCAGGGCGTCAGCGCGGGCCGCCGGATCCTTGCGCAGCGCGGTCGGGAAGGGTCAACACCTTGAGATCCGGCCGTTGGGCCAGTCTCTTGAGAATCTGCAACCCGGTCGTGCCCCGGTCGCCATCGACAAAGACGGTTGTCGTGCTCATGTCGAATTGTCCGTTCGCTTCGATTGATCCAGTCTGGGGCCTGACTCATGATTGGTAAAGTTGACTTTATTGAACACCTTGTTCAGGAAATCTGACGATCATGCGATCCATCAATCTCGATCAATTGCGCACCCTGGTGGAAATCGCCGATGGTGGCTCGTTCGCCCATGCGGCACGCCGACTTCATCTGGCCGCGCCGACGGTGAGCCTGCACATCGCCGAGCTGGAGTCGCGCCTGGGGGCTCGCCTGTTATTGCGCGAGCGCGGCCATGTCGTCCCCACGGGCATAGGCCAGACCTTGATTGCTCGGGCTCGCCGCCTGCTCGCCGAGGCGGAGACGGCACTCGACGAGGTTGCGCGACAGGTCGAGGGTCGGGCCGGTCGCGTACGCGTCGGTGCCTCGACCGGCGCGCTCGTGCATCTGCTGCCGCGGGCCCTGGCGGGGCTGAATCGATCGGCACCGGACATCGAGGTCGAGGTGGCAGTGCTGACCAGCCGGGACAGTCTGACGCGTCTGCAGGCTGGTACGCTTGACATCGGTCTGGTTGGTCTGCCGTGTGTTGCCACGAGAGGCTTGCGAATCACCCCCTGGCATCGTGAGCCCGTCATGGCGCTGGTACCGGCATCCTGGCAGGCTCCCCGATCGATTGCGCCGGCCTGGCTGGCCGGGCGGGACCTGATCCTCAATGATGCGGGTACGCACCTGCATCGCATCGTCACTGACTGGTTCGCTGCGGGTGGTCAGGCACCGCAGGCCCGGATCGAGATCAATTTTAATGACGCCGCGCGCAGCCTGGTGGTCGCGGGCTATGGCGCCACCTTGTTGCCTGTCGACAGTGATGACGCCGTGCGCGACCCCCGAATTGATCTGCGACATTTGCGGCCGCGTCTTTGGCGGGAGCTGGGCATTGCCTGCCGCGACGAGACGCTGGAGCCGGCGACGGCCTTGATGCTCGAGGCATTGATCCTGATCGGCAGCCATCGGGAACGACGCGTTCGGGGAAGCGCCAGGGACTGATCCGGCCGGGTTCCCGGTCGCAGCGATGACTGGCCGGCTTATTGTTTGTAATGGTTATTTCATAAAAGATATATATACTCCAACCATGTGGAGTGTTCTGTTTCTCACCCTGCCGACCCGACCCAGTTCGGTGCGGCTGCGCATCTGGCGATCCCTCAAGGCCCTGGGGTGTGCCGCGATACGTGACGGCGTTTATCTGCTGCCTCAGGCACAGGAGCCCCGGTTCGTCCCGCTGGTGGACGATGCCAAGGCCAATGACGGGCAGGCCAGGGTGCTGGACCTGTCCACGCGTGATGAGCGCCTGCGCGCCGAGATCGTGGCGCTGTTCGATCGCAGCGATGCCTACGGGCAATGGCGAGGGCAGGCTCAGCATCTGGCGGCCTCACTGGCCAGCCTTGAGGAAGACGAAGCCAGGCGACGTCTGCGTGCCGTCGTCGCTGCCATGCAGGCGATCCGGCAGATCGACTACTACCCGGGCGAGGCGGCCAACCAGGCACAGGTTGAACTGGAGGATTTGCAGGGCTTGCTCGAGGCCCGCTTCTCGGCCGGAGAACCGCAGGCCAGCCCTCAGAAGGGTATCGAGCGCCTGGACAAGGCCAGGTTCTCAGGCCGGTGTTGGGCGACCCGTGAGCGGCCCTGGGTCGATCGGATGGCGTGCGCCTGGTTGATCCGACGCTTCATCGATCCCCAGGCGCGTTTCCTCTGGCTAGCGTCGTCGGGTATCAAGGCGCGCCTGCCGCGCGGCGCTCTGGGATTCGATTTCGACGGTGCACGCTTCACCCATGTCGGCGCACTGGTCAGTTTCGAAGTGCTGCTGGCCAGCTTCGGCCTGTCGGCCGATCCGGCCCTGCAACGGCTGGCCCGCGCTGTGCATTTTCTGGACGTAGGCGGCATTCCGGTGCCCGAGGCGGCAGGGCTGGAGGCCGTGTTGTCCGGCTTGCGCGAACTGCATGCCAACGACGATCAGCTCATGGCCGCTGCCGGTGCAGTATTCGATGCCTTGTATGCAGCGTCGGGCGGTCAACAGTGAGCGGGCCGGCCGATCCGGCGACCGGGCCGGTCACCGGCACCGAAGCCAATCCAGCGCCGGCGGCGGTGACTCTCGCGCAGGCCTTGGGCTTCTGGATCAAACTGGGCTTCATCAGCTTCGGTGGTCCCGCCGGCCAGATTGCCATCATGCATACCGAACTGGTCGAACGTCGGCGCTGGATCAGTGAGCGGCGATTTCTACATGCATTGAACTACTGCATGTTGCTGCCAGGTCCGGAAGCGCAGCAACTCGCCACCTATATCGGCTGGCTCATGCACCGTACCTGGGGTGGCCTGATTGCCGGTGCTCTGTTCGTCTTGCCCTCGCTATTCATCCTGATCGGCCTGAGCTGGATCTACCTGCGCTTTGGCCAAGCGCCCCTGGTGGCCGGTCTGTTCTTCGGGCTCAAGCCGGCAGTCACGGCCCTGGTCATTCACGCAGCCCACCGCATCGGCACGCGAGCGCTGAAGAATCAATGGATGTGGGGCATTGCCACGCTGTCATTCGTGGCCATTTTCGTGTTTGACACGCCATTCCCGGCCATCATCGCGGTCGCCGCACTGATCGGCCATCTCGGTGCGAAGCGCTGGCCGCAGGTTTTTGCATTGGGTGGCGGTCATGACACGGTCAAGACCCGCTATGGAAGGGCATTGATCGACGATCACACGCCCACACCGCCGCATGCGCGATTCTCGCGCCAACGTCTGGTAACGGTGCTGGCCGTGGGTGTCGGGTTATGGCTGCTCGCCATGTCCGCCTTGGTTGCCACCCACGGCTGGCCCGGCACCCTGACCCAGATGGCCGGGTTCTTCACCAAGGCGGCGTTGCTGACCTTCGGCGGCGCGTACGCGGTGCTGCCGTATGTCTATCAGGGCGCGGTCGAACACCATCAGTGGCTCAGCGGTCCACAGATGATCGATGGCCTGGCCCTGGGTGAAACGACGCCCGGTCCATTGATCATGGTGGTTGCATTCGTCGGCTTCGTGGGCGGTTGGCTCGCGCAGGTGCTGGGGCCCGACGCGCCCTTCTGGGGAGGCGCGCTCGCGGCCAGCATCGTCACCTTCTTCACGTTCCTGCCGTCCTTCGTGTTCATCCTGGCCGGCGGGCCCATGGTCGAGGCCACCCACGGCAAACTGGGCTTTACCGCCCCTTTGTCGGCCATTACAGCCGCCGTGGTGGGGGTCATCCTGAATCTGGCGATGTTCTTTGCCTATCACGTGTTCTGGCCGCAAGGATTCGACGGCCGTTTCGATGTGATGTCGTTCGGTATCGCGATGGCGGCGGGCATTGCCTTGTTCCGCTTCAAGGTCGGCGTGATGTCGGTGCTGGCCGGAAGTGCGATCGTCGGATTGGCGCTCAGTTGGTGGCCAGGACCATGACACCGGAGGTATTTCGTTGAACACACGCGTGCGGGCACTGCCGTTCGACCCTGACGCGCTGACCGGCTTGTCATCGGCGCAAATCGTCAGCCATCATCAGAACGACTATCGCATGGCGGTGACGCGGCTCGATGCGGCACGTGCAGGGTTGGCGACCAAGGGCGCTGCCCGGACGGCCGGTTCCAAACTGATCAATTGCAAGCGCGAAGCGTTACTCTCCGCCAATTTGGTGCGGCTGCACGAGCTTTACTTTGACAGTCTGGGTGGTGGCTCATCCGACATTTCGCCTCTGATGGCGCTGGCCTTGCAGGCCAGTTTTGGCAGCGTCGACTCCTGGCATGAAGAGTTCGTTGCCATAAGCAAGACGCTGCGCAACGGTTCGGGCTGGGTATTGCTGATGTTTGATCCACACGAGGCCGAGCTGGTCAATCACTGGGCCGCCAACGATGCCGATGCGCTGCTCGGCGCGGTGCCATTGTTGGCGCTGGACATGAACCGGAACGCCTACGATCTGGATTATGGTGCTGCGGCCGATCGCTACGTCGATGCATTCATGAGCAACATCGATTGGGCTGCTCTGCAGCGTCGCTATCAACGGGCGATTGACGGCGCCAGCGAGCATCTTGGTGCCGATCATGAGGCGACCAGCAGCGCCGTGGTCTTCGATGTTCGTCGGCCTGCTAGCTTCGAGCAGGCTGCGACGATGCTGCAAGGAGCCTGCTGGCGAGACCCGGCTTCAGTGAATCAATGGGCTCCGGATCTGCCTGCCGATCAGATGATCATCGTCTATTGTGTTTACGGCCATGAAATCAGCCGTGCCGTCGCATTACGTCTCGCCGCTGCCGGCTTGGATGCCCGGTTCCTGCGAGGAGGTATTGAGGGTTGGCATGCCGCCCATCGTCCCCTCATGGACAGGTTGCAGGGCCAGGTATCGTGAATCCGCAAGCCGCCATGCGCATCGCTCTGCTCTACCCCGGTGACCGTACGGCCCGTGAACGCGCAGACCCGTCGGCCAGCCGGTTTGCTGCGCTGTTCGATGCGTTGGCGGCCGCCGGTGTTGCTGCCGAACCCGCGGTCTGGCACGACGATTTTGCCGACGAGGTAGCGGAACAACTTCGGCGAGTGCAACTCGTGCTTGTCTGGTGCAACCCCATCGAAGATGGGCGGCGACGCGACAGGCTGGATGCAGTACTGCGCGATGCGACGCAGGCCGGCGTGATGGTCAGCGCACACCCCGAGGCCGTTCGGCGTCTGGGTACCAAGGACGTGTTGATCGATTGTCGTGAGCTGCCGTTCGGCAGCGATGTGGTGCGTATCGACAGCCTGGCGCAACTGGCGGCCGAGTTGCCGTACCGGTTGGCGCAGGGCGCAAGAGTGATCAAGCAATATCGTGGCCACAGCGGACTCGGCGTCTGGCGGGTTGAACGCGCGGGCGAGAACCTCATGAAGGTGCAACATGCTCAGAGAGGCAGTGCACCACAGTTCATGGATCTGGCAGCCTTGCAATTGACCTTGGCCCCGTATTTTGAGCCTGCCGCTGGCGGCCATATGATCGATCAGGCCTGGCAGCCGGGACTGGTCCACGGCATGGTTCGGGCCTACCTGGTCCAGGATCGTGTTGCAGGATTCGGTTCGCAGGCGATCAATGCGCTGCACCCGGAGGTCGAGCAGCCAGGGCCACGCCTTTACCATGATTCGTCAATGGCCCAGTTCCAGGATCTGCGAGAGCATCTGGAGACTGACTGGGTCGAGCGGCTTTGCGATCGGGTGGGTCTGCCGGTGGAACATCTCCCGTTACTGTGGGATTGTGACTTCATCCTGGGCGTGACCGCAGCCGGTGAGCCGCGACGCTTTGTGCTCTGCGAGGTCAATGTCAGCAGCGTTTCGCCCTTCCCACCGTCGGCTGTCCAGCCGTTGGTAGACGCGGTGATCCACCGACTCCGACTCCGACGCTGATCTGCTGTGATCCCGCTGATGGCGTCGAGTTCGGCATTCCCGACCGCGACCCCGATCCCGACAACGCTCTGACAATCGGCGTCCTGATCCGGGTATCAACGAGGCATTTCGCCGCCGGCGTCGCGCCGGCGCAAACCCGGGAGTGAAGACGGTGCAGTCCGTGTGCTGGAGGGCACTACCGGGGCCGCACGTTGGATACCGGCGCGGCAGCGGTCCGCGATGAACGACATACCGCACGCGTCTGCCATGACCAAGGCCTCGTCGAAATGCGCCAGTGCCTCTCGCGAACGACCCGCGGCGGCTTCGAGTTCGGCCTGCAGCAGCAAGGCTTCGGTTTCGTGGCCGCGTTCTTCAGTTGAGGCAGCTGCGGCGCGTGCCATTGCGGCGGCGTCAATGGCCTCCTTATGGCGATTCGCGCAACCCAGCGCGATCGCCAGACTCTTGGGAAAGTTGAAGGCGTTATAGCGTCCGCCGGCCTTGGGAATTTGTTCGGCAATGGCTGACTCGAGCATCGCGATCGCCTCGGCAGCCTGTCCGCAACAGGCCATATTGCTCGCGAGCAGGGCGAGGATCGACGGCACCATGTTGTGCACGTCGTTGACCCGGCAGGTCTGAAGCGTTGTGGTCAGAAGCCGGCAGGCGTCGGTGTTGCGGTCTTGTGCCATCCAAAGATGGGCCTGTGCTGAATCGACCACCACGCGAGAAAACGTATGCTCATGCCGCGCGAGTTCACGATAGGCTTCATCACAGGCATGTTGGGCTTCCTCGAACCGTGACATGCGCCACAGTGAATCGGCCAGGAATGCCTTGGTATTGACGCCTGGGATCACCGCCCAGCCTGGCAGGATCTGCCCCGCGCTCAATTCGGCCGCGAAGTCGTGCTCGATTTCCCTGGCTGTCGCTGCCACGCGCTCATACTGACCCAGGCCATGATAGTGCAGCATCCGCGCCTGCATGGCCGCCATCCGAACCCATGCATTGCCAGCATCCGCGGCGGTGTTGACCGCCATGTCCGCCGTCTGCAGACCTTGGCGATAACTGCCTCGGGTCCACAGCATCACCGCCAGCTGAAATTGCACATTCGCCTGGCGTCGTACGTCGCCAAGCTCGCGGGTGATCGTCTCGGCACGTTCGAGATTGGTCACGATATCGTGCAATTGGCCCAGCGGCAGTTGCGCGCCCAGTGCATGCATGCGCAGCGACAACTCACTGGCGCGACTAGCCGCGGGTTCGTCCAGGCGCTGCGCAGCATCCAGGCCGAGGGCAAACAGACGCAATGCGTCGCGATAGGCAGAATGCGCAATCGACCGCGTCATCGCCAGCTGCGCGAACGCGGCCGCATCGATCCAGGCTTCGCCATCGTAGGCGTGTTGCGCGAGCGCCGGTGCGTGTTCGGCGATCTGGTCATCAAAGTGCGCACGCAGTGCGCGCACTGCCGCCCGGTGCAGAGCCTTGCGCCGTGGCCGGGTCAGGGTTGCCAGCACCGCATCCTGGACCAGCCCGTGACGAAACTCATAGCGCTCCGTTTCGCCCAGGCTGTCGGTCTCGGTCAGCAATCCTGACGATTGCGCGGCGCGCAATGCGTGCCCGGTTTCGACAGCATCGGCTTGCTGCATGGCGCCGATGACGGCGCCGGAAATCGGCCACCCGACGATGGCTGCCGCCTCCAGCGCCGCCTTGGCGGACGTTGGCAAACGGTCCAGGCGCGCGCCGATCACGGCGGCGATGGAGGCCGGCAGCCGTACTTCGACCTGGTCATGCGCGCAGCGGTAACCGCCGGGTGCGCCGACCAGCGTGCCGTCGTCGACCAAGGTCATCGCCATCTGCTCGAGGAAGAACGGATTGCCGTCGGCTCGCTCGACCAGACTGTCGAGCACCGGCACGAGGCTCGGGTCTGTGCCCAGCAACGCACGCGCGTGCTGGGCCACCTCGTCGGCGGGCAGGGGGGCGATCCGGTGTTCGGTGAACGACGACAAGTCGCTCCAGCGGTGCACAAAATCCTGGCGGTAGGTCATGCACATCAGCACCGGCAGCGCGTTCATGCGACGAGCCAGTGATCCCAGCAGGCGCTGACTCTCGCGGTCTGCCAGGAAGATGTCGTCGATGACGATCAGCACCGGCGCGGCCGCAGCGCGTTCAGCGACCAGCCAGTACAGGGTTTCGGTCACGTATCGTTGGCGTTGCCCCGGTGTCAGCTCCTGGGCCGTCATGTCACGCCCGGCAATTTCGAGTAATTCGGCGGCGGCGACCCAGTATCTGCGCTGCGGTTCGGGCCAGTTTGTCACGATAGCGAGCGCGGCATCGCGCTGGCGCGCCGCGTCGGCTTCGGGCAGGCCCATCATGGCCCGGATCAGATCGGCAACGACTGCAAACGGGGTTTGCGTCGCGTATGCCCTTGCGCTGACCCAGCAATCCTGGAATCCGTCCGCGCGAAGTCGCTTCGCGTATTCGAGCAGCACGCGGGATTTGCCCACACCTGCCTCACCACGCAGGCCGACGATACGCAAGCAGCCGCTTCGCACCGGTTCTGAGATGGCGTCCAGAGCGGCCATTGTCTGCTCGCGCCCGACCAGGGGCCCAAGCTGGCGACGGCGAGCGAGTGGATCGACCGGGGAGCGCTGCATCTGAGTCGACAGTTCGAACAGTTCGATTCGACCGATGTCGCGCAATTCATGCAGGCCCAGCGAGTGCGCATCGATGTCTTCTCCGGCGAGCCGATGCGTGCTGCCGCTCAGTACCACGGTGCCGGGTGAGGCGAATTCCTGCAGACGCTTGGCAAAGTGGACGCTCTTTCCGTCGACTCGATCCGTTCTGGACACGGCATCCTGCCAGACAATGACTTCGCCGGAGTTGATGCCCACGCGAACGACCAGCGTGGGAGCGCCACTACGATCGTCGGCAGCGCGGCGCAGAATATCGATGGCGGCCAGGCAGGCTCGCACGGCCTGATCTTCCTGTCCGAGTGGGGCTCCAAAAAGTGCCAGCACGCCGTCGCCGTCGACTCGGTAGACCATGCCGCCATATGCCTCGACCGCATCGCGCATCAACTGGGTGGCCGGAGCCAGGAAGTCACGCGCCTGTTCGACATCGAATTCGGCGATCTTCGCCGTCGATCCGCAGACGTCACAAAAGAGGATGGTGGCCTGCTTGCGAGCTTCGGGTGATGGCTGGACAGTGCTCTGACGTGCCTGAAGACGAGGCGTGGCGCGTGCCGAGTCGGCGCGCGTGCTTCGGCGTGCGCCGCACGCACAGGACGACTGACCCTTGGCCAGCGATCGCCCACAAGCGGCACAAACGACCATCCCCACCTCCGGGTGCCTGTCTGCGTGAATACCGACGCTCCGGGCTGGATGACAGCCATCGCGCAAGGGCTAATCGGGCAGCGGAGCGATAGCGTACTGAAAACCCTGCCTCGCCTGCCGTGGGACTATAGGTCTACGCCAGTCGAGGGTCAAGCGAAGCTGGGAACGTGCCCCGGCCGGTGGGTGTCCGACCCACCCAGTGTCCCGGCCAGTGGCCGGCGTTGACCATGGCATGAATGAGTTCGGTGGTGATCCGGGCAACGGCCGTCGACGCGCGGGTGGCAGGTCGGGTGACATTCGTCGCCAGCACGACGCGCCGCTTCATGGCGGCGTCCGAGATCGCCGTGGCGAAAAGCAGGCCCTCTCCGACTTCTTCCGCAACGGCAGCCAGCGGCAGGATGGTGCTGCCGATGCCGGCTCGTACGGCCTGCTTTACGCTGGACAGGGAATCGATTTCCGCCACGATGCGAAGGTCCAGGCCCAGCGTCAGGCAGGCGTCATCAATGATCCGGCGCAGGCCGTGATCCCGGCCGGGCAGGATCATGTCGATGCCGGCCAGCTTCGTGAGTGCGATGCGTGTCGAACGTCGCGGTTCGTTGGGGCGCGACACCAGCGCGAGCCGCTCGTCCAGCAGAGGTTGCCGACTCAGGGCAGGGTCAGAGGATTCACCGAACAGCACGGCCAGATCCAGGCGGCCCACCTGCAGCCATTCGCGCAGAAAGCCGCTGTACGCTTCGATCACCTTGAGACGGACCAGCGGAAGTTGCTCACGGCAGGCGCGCACGATGGGCACCGTAATCACATGGGCGACCGTGGCCGGCAGGCCGATCGCGACCTCGCCACCGGGCGTCTGCCCGGCGTGCTGGACGCAGGCGCGGGCTCTTTCGATGTCGTCCAGAACTACCTTGGCGTGATCCAGGAAGGTGCGAGCGGCCGCTGTTGGCTGCATGCCCCGGCTCGTGCGCGCGAACAGAAGGGTCCCGAGTTCCTCTTCCAGCGCCGCAATCTGTTGCCCGAGCGCCGGTTGCGCCACGCCCAGACGTGAGGAGGCCTTCAGCAGGCTGCCCGCCTCGACGACCGCAATGAAATAGCGAATCTGGCGCAGTTCCATGGCTATGTGATTTTCTTATAGCAGATAGATTGATCAAGTATTTCACAAATACCTGATTGTCAGCCAGAATCACCATCCGTTGGCGCAAAACGCCGGTCGCGCCCGAGCGCCGTCCGCCCGTCACCACCCCTGCCAAGCCGCATCAGGAAAGGAAGTCAGCATGTTCGACGAGACAGATCAGTATCAGGATATTCGCGACGCCATCCGTCATTTGTGCGAACAGTTTCCCGATGAGTACTTCCGCAAGATCGACGAGGTTCGGGGCTATCCGGAAGAATTCGTCGACGCCCTGACCAAGGCGGGCTGGATGGCCGCGCTGATACCGGAGGCCTACGGCGGCTCGGGCCTGTCGATGGCTGAGGCCTCGGTGATCATGGAGGAGATCAATCGTTGCGGAGGCAATTCCGGTGCCTGCCACGGGCAGATGTATGTGATGAATGCCATCGTGCGCAGTGGCACCGAGGCGCAGAAGCAGCAGTATCTGCCGCGCATTGCCAGCGGCGATTTGCGTATCCAGTCGATGGGGGTGACCGAACCCACCACCGGCAGTGACACGACCCGTTTGAAGACGACGGCTGTCAGGAAAGACGGCCGTTGGGTCATCAACGGGCAGAAGGTCTGGATCTCACGCATCCAGCACAGCGACATGATGATTCTGCTGGCTCGCACCACGCCGCTGGCCGAGGTACAGAAGCGCTCGGAGGGCTTGAGCTGCTTTCTGGTCGACCTGCATCAGGCGACAGGCAAGGGCCTGACGGTGCGACCGATTCTGAACATGGTCAATCATGAGACCAATGAGTTGTTCTTCGACAATCTCGAGATACCTGAAGAGAATCTGCTTGGCCCGCAGGGCAAGGGCTTCAAGGTACTGCTCGATGGCTTAAATGCCGAACGCACCCTGATTGCCGCCGAATGTATCGGCGATGGCTACTGGTTCATCAATCGGGCGGTTCGATATGCCAACGAACGGGTCGTCTTCAATCGCCAGATCGGCCAGAACCAGGGCGTGCAGTTTCCGATCGCCGAGGCGTTCATCGAACTCGAAGCGGCCAATCTCATGCGCTGGAAGGCCTGCGAAAAAATCGACGCGCACCAGAATGCGGGCGCCCAGGCCAATATGGCCAAGCACCTGGCGGCCAAGGCCAGTTGGGAGGCCGGCAATGTCTGCCTGCAGACCCACGGCGGCTTTGGTTTCGCCTGTGAATACGATATCGAGCGCAAGTTCCGCGAAACACGGCTCTATCAGGTGGCGCCGATCTCAACCAACATGATCTTCAGTTACGTGGCCGAGCACATCCTGGGACTACCGAAGTCGTATTGACGTGGCAGACAACGCGAAGTGGGCCACCTGCACACAGCTCACCACGCGCCGGCTTTGTCGAGCAGCGCGTGCAGCGTCTGCGCCAGACGCTCATAGCCACTGGCATTAAAGTGAACCGCGTCGGATTTCATGGCGGGTGAGCGCACGAGTTCGGCGATGATCTCGCCCTCGAAGACCAGGGCTTCTCGTTCGGCCAGCGCCTGATAGATCGGTGACGAATCCGAGAACAGGCGTTTTTCCGGCACACCGATCAGCACGACACCGATGCCTCGTGCACGAGCTTGTCGGACCATGGCCGAGAGATTCCCGGCAGCCTGCACGGGGTCGAGATTGCGCAGTATGTCGTTACCGCCGTGCAGCAGGAGCAGCAGCTGTGGCCGGGTCTCGTCGAGCACGTCGGGCAGACGGGCCAGGCCGTCGGCGGTCACTTCGCCGGGCACGCCGGCGTTGACCACGCGTCGCCCGCTCAAGCGCGCCAGTACGGCCGGGTAACTTTGCTCAGGCGATACACCCAGGCCTGCCGTGAGCGAATCGCCGAATGCGAGAATGATCGCATCGGCGGGCAGAGGGGCGAGCCGTGGTCCACGATCGCAGGCGGCGAGTGCGGCGGCGACGACAAGCACCGCGACCATTGCCCATGCTGGCGCAACCCGCCCGGCCGTCGTTCGCCACGGTACGCGCTTCACCGATTGTCCGGGACGACATGACTGCGCAATTCAGTAGCCGTGGGCCCGCATTCGCGTGATGTACCAGGTCGCGAAATCATTCAGATGGCTTTCCGTAAACGCCGAGTAGGGTCCGGGCTCGTATTGCGGATCGAACACGCCGGCATGACAGCGGGCCACGAGGTTAGCGTCCTGCTCGGTGGTGGCGATCCACACGCGGGTCAGGTCCTTCAGATTGTAGTCCACGCCCTCGACCGCATCCTGATGAACCAACCACTTGGTGCGCACCAGGGTGGCATCGGCACTCAACGGGATCACCATGACGGTAACCGCATGATCGCCCATGAAGTGATTCCAGCCGTTGTGCAGCCACAGGTGAGTGTCGCCCAGGTCTTTGCGGGTCATGCTGCCCAACAACTTGCTGCATGCCGCCTTGCCGTCGGTTGTCATGGATTCACCGCCGGCGGCAATGGCCAGGCGCTGAGTGCGAAAGTTGGTCGCGCAGTCCAGCACCCGTTCAACGGTGGTCGACGGATAGCCTTGCGCCTCCCAGCGGCGTTCGCGCTCAGCATGGTCGGCCATGTGCCGGGCCGCGCGCGCCCGGTCCTGTTCATTCAGGGAATCGGGGTCGAAGCCAAAATCCAGATCGATGAACGACACCGACAATTCCGGGTGGCTCCCGGAGCAGTGATAACACTCCCGGTTGTTCTCCAGGGTGAGCTTCCAGTTGCCTTTTTCGACTACATCGACCTGATGCGCCACCTTGGCATCGCGAAGGCCGTAGGGTGCCAGCCGCGGTGACATCACGTCATCGAAGTAGCCGATATCATCGGGCGGGTTATCCGACAGGCAGATGAAGATCAGGCCCCCCACGGTGCGGATCGCCACTGGCTTGAGGCTTTTGCATGACTTGTCGAAGTTCACGCCCATGTGTGCGGCGTAGACGAGTTCGCCCGTGGTGCTGTAAGTCCATCGGTGATACGGACAGACCAGCCGGGATACCACCGCGGGGCCAGCATCCAGGATGCGGGCACCACGGTGGCGGCATACATTGTGCAAGGCTCGGATATCACCGTCATCGTCGCGCACCAGGGCCACGCTGGAGGCACCGATGTCAATCACCTGTCCATCGCCCGGCTCCGGCATTTCGCACTCCAGGCCGACAAATATCCAGTGATGTTTGAAGAAGACGCTCATGTCGGCCTCGAACACGTCCTGCCGCGTGTAAAGGCCGGCCGGCAGGGAGTGACCGGCCAGCCGACTGGACAGCAGGGCGGAAATCGCGGGGCTGGCAACGGTGTTCATGGCGAGGATCCTGATATTGAATAACCTGGGATCATGATAATTTCGGGCATCGTCGGATTCAACGGCATTTTTCGCTCGGTTTTGCATAACATTAGGTAATGTCAAACAGAGGGGTCGACCATGCCCATCCGTCATGAGCTGCCATCGCTGAATGCGTTGTTGGTGCTGGAAGCGGCGGCCAGGCACCGCAGCTTCACCGCAGCAGCCCAGGAACTGCGGGTGACTCAGGCGGCCATCAGTCGGCAGGTGGCTGCGCTGGAACGCGATCTGCAGATCCGGCTCTTCGTGCGACGGCACCGGTCAATCGAGCCCACGCCGTCATGCCTTCAGTTGGCCTCGACGCTGACCACGAGTTTCGCCAATATTGCCGATAGCGTGGATCTGGTGCGGGCCAGCACGCGCCAGAACCTGGTGACCATCGGTGCCACCTTGGCGTTCTCGTCGCTCTGGCTGCTGCCCCGACTCGGTGAATTCCGACGCCGGCATCCAACGGCGCAGATCCGGGTCATTTCCCAAGATGCCCGGATTTTTTTGTCGGGCGGCGATGTCGACGTGGTGGTGCGATACGGGATTGCGCCATTCGATGACGGGGTGGTGTGTGCGTCTCGAGCCGACCAGGTGTTTCCGGTCTGTTCGCCAGAGTATGCCGAACACCTGCGCTCGCTCGACGGCGGGCTGCGCAGCGCCCGGTGTGAGCTGATCGGACAGGACGTCTCGGATCGCAGCTGGCTGGGTTGGGCCGACTGGTTCGAAGCCGCCGGGCTGCCCCCTCGGCGGGCGCAGCCTGGTCTGCGTTTGAGCAATTACAGCGAGGCGCTTCAGGTCGCGCGGGACGGGCACGGTGTCGTCCTGGGTTGGGGGGTTCTGGTCGAGCCACTGCTGCAGGACGGTTTGCTCGTTCGCTGGGGCGACACGACCGTCACTGCGCCGGGTTGTTACCACATCGTCGTGCCGGCGCGCAGCCGGCCGATGGCGTGTCGAGACACCGTGGTCGACTGGTTGAGTCAAAGCCTGTGCAATTCAAGATAAGCATGCAGCGGTGGTCAGTTCTCGTTGAGGATCGTGATGTGCTCGATCAGGAGCAATTGATCGACGAGAATGCCGTCACAGCGCACCGTCTTGCCAACATAGCGCGCCAGCTTTCGGTCGCCGAAACTCGGACCTGTCCTGAATCGCAACTGCAGGCGCAGCTGCCCGGCCTGTAACCAGATGCCACTGCGCTCGCTCTTGGAGCCTTTGCCAAAGGGCGCACGTACGACCGTGCCGGTCACGACGGCGGGCGCAGCGGGCTTGTCGTCATCGTGCATTGGCCGGCTCAGCGTTGAACGTAAATGCGATATCCGGTGATTCGGCCGCCGCTCTCCTTGGCGACGGCGATCACGCTGCTACCGATGCCGCCAGCCGAATAACCTTGGCGAGTACCGCGAGCAACATAGTATCGTGAGGCGAACCCCGCCGCCTTGGCGCCCGCTTTGCTCAATGCCGGCGTGGTCACCTCGAAGGCCGTGAATGGCGCCGAGCGCATCATGCCGGCCTCGCCAGAAATGTTGGCCAGTGCCTGCTTCACGGTGGGTGTCTTGCGACCTGTTCTGGCTGGTCTGGAAGCAGTGGGTTTGGCGTGCAACAGTTGTTTGCCCGTGCTGCGCAGTCGGGTCCGCCGCTGTTGCCGCTGCAGGCGTTCGGCATCGTCGGCCGCCATCCCCTCGGGTATCCGGGTCGGGCTTTGAACGGTGGCAGGATGCAGGGATGCATCGCCCAGCAGCATGAATTGCGCCAGCGTTTTCAAGTCGACGGGGTCGAGCTCGGTGGCCTGCTGCACGAAGCGCTGTCGGGCCACCAGTGCCGCGCGGCCGATCGACGCGCCTTCCATGACGCTGAGTAGAAAGTACTGGGTGATCAGGTCGGCCTGACCATTGCCCGAAGCCGGACCGTAGGCGATGGTCGAGCTGCCGAAGTAACCGTAGGCGCCGTTGAGCAGGTAGTTCTGACAGATCGGTAGCGGTAGTGCCAGCGTTTCCGAGTCATAGAGCTGCGCGCCATAACAACACTCCACCGCCGCCAGCGTGCCCTTGCGGATCTTGTCGACGATGGCCTTGCTGCTGAAGCACCTGGGTTGGTTACCGGCCTCGTCCTCGCCATAAAATAGGGATCGGCGCTGGCGCCGTGGCAATTGATGAAATGCGTCAGAGGGGCCAATCGTGCGGCGGAATGGTTGGACCGCTCGCCGGCGACAGGCGCAACGTGGCGGCGTTGCCAAACGCATTGAACAGGCTCAGCTCGGTGGACTCCCGCCAGGTCTGGGTCGACAAGCCAAAGTATCGGGTCCCATAGTCCGCCACAGGCTTCGGTTCATAGCCGGCGGCGATGGCCAGGAGCGCGAGCAGATGAGCGGGCTCGCGAGCGCCGGTCAGATCGGGCAAGCCGACCCACCACCCGCGTGGGCGCTCGAAAGTCCGCCGTGTCGCGCGAATAGGCATGAGAACAGGCATAAGGCAGATCGCTTGGCACGGTGCTGTCTTCATCGCCCGGCACGGCATTGATCAGCGCCTGATGGGGCACGACATCCACCGAGCCCAGGATGGTCAGATAGCCTGGCTCCAGGGCATTGTGGATGGCATCGATCGCCTGTTTGACCTGGCGCTCGTCGCTGGCCGAGGTGACGGGTTTCCCCTTGCACCGCTTCATGGCCCGGGCGTCGTCCAGGTAGATCAGTCTGGCGCGCAGGCCGCGCCTGGCGTCAGCAGCGATCAGGGCATTGATGGCCGCGACGATCTTGCCGAGACCGGCCGATCCATACTTCGCCTTCAGCGCAGCCTTGTGAGTGATGATGATCTTGTCCACCGAAGCTCCTGTTGCGCGCGGCATGACTGCCGATCCGCACTGCAGGGCGGCCGGCGACAGCCCGACATTGTGTCGTGTGCGCCTACTTGCGGACAAGGACCATTCAGGTGATGCCGATCGTGGGCGGACGGGTGTCAGTCCCAACGCAGGGTCGTGATCGAACACAGTGCCGCTTCGTCGACGTCGATGCCCAATCCCGGGCCGGATGGCAGGTGGCTGTTGCCGTCGTCCAGGCAGATATTGGGTGTCGCGCAGACGGTGTGGATGCCGGCCGTGACGGCGATGCCGCCTTCGTACATGGTGCCGCCGTAGCCGGCGATCCCGGCGGCCTCTGCGATCGCCGCAATCGCCGCAATCGCCTGCGCGCGCCGCATGCCGCCGCATTTCATCAACTTGATGCTGACGCAGTCGGCAAAGCGGGCCCGCGCCATCTCGATTGCCTCGGCGGGCGTGAAGACACTTTCGTCGGCCAGCAGTGGCGTGTCCAGTGCGCGCGCGAGCTCGGCCATGGCATCGCGCCGCTCGCGCGGCACGGGCTGCTCGATGAAACCGGGCGAAAAGGCTTCGATGTCGCGCAGCTTGGGCAGCGCATCCCAGGGATCCAGGCCCTGGTTGTAGTCAACCCGGATCTGGGCATCGGCAGGTAGCTCGGCTTTGAGTCGCGTCAATCGCTGCAGGTTTTCGCGATGCGAGGCAAAGCCGGTCTTGACCTTGAACAGGCGCACGCCGCGTCCCAGTTGCTGGCGGGCGAAATCCAGGTCTTCGTCGAAGTCCGGATTCGCGATGGAGACACTGAGTGGGATCGTGTCACGGAAAGCGCCGCCGAGCAGGTCGACCACGCGTTGTCCGCTGGCCTTGCCAAGCTGAAAAATTCGGCAGACATTGAGCGGTCCGTCAGCGTCATCAATTGATCCGATCGACTCGTCATCCCAGCGTCAATCCTCCGTCGACATGGATCACCTGACCGGTGATATGGCGTGCGTTCGGCCCGAGCAGGAAGGCGATCAGCGCCGCCACGTCCTTGGGCAGAGCCAGTCGTCCCATCGGCGTATCGCGCGCCGCCTGCTCCCAGGCCTGCGCGGCGAGCGCGGTCGCGGCCGCTTTGTCCTTGCGGGTATAACCTGGCGCGACGGCATTGACGGTGATGCCGACCGGCGCGAACTGGGCGGCAGCCGCGCGCACCAGCGCCTCCAGTGCCGCCTTGGCGGCGGCCGAGGTGGGGAAAATTCTCGTTTATCCGAAACCGATGCGCGACGAATGAACTCACTGCCACCACCCCGCCACAGGGCGAAGCGGCAAGTGCTTCCCGGGCTGCGGCCAGCAACTCGTAAAACGCGCCTGGCATGCCGGCCAGCGCATGATCCAGTTCGGCACGCGGGGCCACGCCGATCGCCGCACGACTGGCATGTCCGGCATTGCTGACGAGCTGATCCAGGCCGCCGAATGCCGAGAGCGTGGCCCCGACCAGATCCGTCGCGGCGCCGGGTTCGGCCAGATCGGCCAGTTGGGTGTGCACCGTCGCACCAAGATCGCGACAGCGAGCCGCCACCTGCTCGAGCCCCTGATGATTGCCCCGGGTGTGCAGCAGCAGTCGCTGGCCGGGGCTGCGCCAAGGCCTGGGCCGTTGCCGCGCCGATGCCGGACGCGGCACCGGTGATCAGGATGGTGCGTTCCGGTGCGGGATCGATCGGCATGATGGAATCCTTGAATACAGGGGCGAGTCAGTATCGCCCGGAAACAACCCCGAGGGGGATCGGGCCGATGCTCGTCGCGCTGATGCTGTTCAAGCCCACTGTTGCGTGGCACCATGTCCTGGCATCACCCTCGGCCATTCACCGGAGTTCGACATGCCAGCCAGCCGTATCCTGGTCGCCCAAGGCGGCGGACCCACCGCCGTGATCAACCAGTCGCTCGTCGGTGTGGTGCAACAGGCGCGACGCCAGATGCCCGGGGCCGTCGTGATCGGTGCGCGACATGGGGTACGAGGCATTGTTGATCAGAACCTCGTCGATCTGGGCCAGGAAACCCAGGCCAATCTGGACGTGGTTGCGTGCACGCCCGCCGCCGCACTGGGCTCGACCCGCGACAAACCCGATGAGGCGTATTGCGCGCAGATCGTCAAAGTCTTGCGGGCTCATCGCATCAACACCTTTTGTTATATCGGCGGCAACGATTCCTCCGATACCTTGCGCATCGTGGGTCTCGAAGCGGCCCGTGCCGGCCATGCGCTGCGCTGTGTGCATATCCCCAAGACCATCGACAACGACCTCATGGGCAATGATCACACGCCGGGTTATCCATCGGCCGCGCGCTTCGTTGCCCAGGCCTTTGCCGGTGCTGACCTGGACAACGCCGCCTTGCCGGGCGTCTACCTGGGCGTCGTGATGGGTCGACATGCGGGATTCCTCACAGCGGCGGCTGCGATGGCACGAACCCGGTCGGGTGACGGACCGCATCTCATCTATCTACCCGAGCGTGTCTTCGACACGGATCGCTTTCTGGCTGACGTCAAAGCGGCCTACGCCCGCCATGGTCGCTGCGTGATCGCCGTCAGCGAGGGCATTCACGACGAAGCGGGTACGCCCATCATCACCCGACTCGGGGCGGGCGGCATTGAAAAAGACGCCCATGGCAATGTGCAACTCTCCGGAACCGGTGCCCTCGCGGATCTGCTCTGCGAGCAGATCAAGACGCGTCTGAACATCAAGCGGGTGCGGGGCGACACCTTCGGTTATCTGCAACGCAGTTTTCTCGGTTGCGTATCCGAGGTGGACCAGCATGAAGCTCGCGCGGTCGGTGAGCGGGCTGTCCAGGTGGCTGCGCGTCTGCCGTGTGGGTGCGGGTGCGTCCATCGCGCTGCGTCGTGACGGCGATTATTCAGTGATGTACACCGAGCAGCCGCTTGAAGCCGTGGCGGCCAAGACCCGCGTGATGGACGACGTCTTCATCAACGCCGAGGGCAATGATGTGACCGCAGCGTTTCGTGATTACCTGCGCCCATTGATCGGTGCGCTGCCTCAGGCCGCCCGCCTGCAGGCGCCGTCGGTGGCTCCTGCCGGCGACGGCACCTGAACCAGGTCGGTAACGGGCGGCGTCATTGCTCGAGAAAGTGCTGGACATCGCCGATCAGGCGCATCCGATGCTTCTCCAGTGCAACGGCATGCGTGCCTTCGCCCAGAATCACCAGCCGGCGGTCCGGTGAATTGACGAGCTTTGGCAGGATTTCCTGGGCCATGTAGAGCGGCGTATCCTGGTCCCATTCGGCGATGATCAACAAGGTCGGTACGCGGATATCCGCCGGATCATAAGGTGAGCGCCCACGCGACCAGTACTCGCCAATGTCCTTGAGCACGCCGTTCGGTGCGCGCACCACCGGTGGGGTCTGGCGTGCGCCCTCGGGATCGCTGGCCAGATTGGCATCGAACCATTGATCGAACCAGGCGCGCGGACTGATTTCCTCCACGCGATCGGCCGGAATGCCGCGGATGCCGCGCTGGCGCGCCGCCTCGCGCTCAACGCTGCGATAAGCACCCAGGCCCGAAATCGGCGGCGCGCTGCGCATGACATAGAGCGGGGCATACAGCACCAGTTTGCGGACTTTTTGATTGTTCGACGCGGTGTAGGTGCCCATGATCGCCGTGCCCCAGGACCAACCGACCAGATTGATCTGAGCCACACCCCGGCGCTGGCGAATGAAGTCGACGGCGGCTGCCACATCACGTACCGCATCGGCGGTATCGGCGAAGGGCGGATTGGCCGCTGGCGGCTGGTTCATGGCCGGTGGTCGCGTCGAGCCGCCATAGCCACGAACATCAACCAGATAGGCATCGAATCCCCGACTGGCAACATACTCGAGCCATGAGCCGCCGGGCAGGGGGATATCGAAGCCGGTTTCCGACGGATAGGTTGCCCCGTGCACGAACAACACGATCCTGTCCGAGTTGAAGCGCTCGACACCGGCCGGCCGCCGATTGCGGACAAACAGGTCGATACCCGGATCGGCCGAGGGAATCCGGAATTCCTCCATGATCAGTGCCGGTTTCAGATCGGACGCTTGACGGCCTGCCGTGGTGGCGGACGCTGCGGCTGATTGCCCGCCGATTGTTCCGTGATTCAAGGCGCATCCTCCCATCATCAGGCCGGCGATCAGGGTGATCGACGCCGATAGCCATCGCAGCGGCAGAGTTGTTTGCATCTGTTCTCTCCTATGGAGCGGGAACACTCCGTTTATCGTTCTGATTGGTACAGTACCGCCGGAATACGCCAATCCATCCGTGGAGGAAGCACCGGCAACCTGCAACCTGCAACCCCAGTGTAGGGACGCCGAATCGGTCGGTCAACCGGTGCTCGAGCAGCCTGGCCGAACACCTGCCGCAGCACTCTGGAATCGCCGTATAGTCGCGAGTTCAGATCCAACCTGCTGCTCGCTCCACACGACCCAAGGTGCGTGCCAGGACGATTGCTGATGGGAGCGACCGAATTGAGATTGAGCGACTTCAAGGTGCTGACCTTTGACACCTACGGCACCCTTATCGACTGGGAGACCGGCATCGCCAACGGGCTGGCACCGCTGGTCGAACAGGCCGGACTGGAGGATCAGCTCAGCCGCGATGAGATTCTCGCGGTGTTTGCCCGGCACGAGTCGGCGCAGCAGGAAGAGACGCCGGCCATGGTCTACATGCAGTTGCTATCGGTGGTGTACCAGCGCCTGGCCAGGGAATGGGGCGTGAGGGTGACGAACGAGCAGGCCAACATCTTCGGCGCCTCCGTGCCGGATTGGCCGGAGTTTCCCGACTCGCCGCGGGCGCTTCAGTATCTGAAGAAGCACTTCAAGGTGGTGACGCTCACCAATTGCGACCGATTGTCCTACCGCGCGAGCAATGCCCGGCTGCGCATCGAGTACGACGCCATCTACACGGCTCAGGACATCGGCGCCTACAAACCGGATCCGCGCAATTTTGAATATATGCTGCGCCGGTTGCAGGACGATTTCGGTTTGGGCAGGCGCGACATCCTTCATACGGCGCAGAGCCTGTTCCATGATCATGCGCCGGCCAACCAGTTCGGTCTGGCCAGCGCCTGGATCGACCGTCGCCATGCGGCTCAGGGGTGGGGCGCAACGATGCCACCGCCCGGTACGCCCAGAGTCGACTTCAAGTTCGACAGTATGGCTGCGATGGTGAAGGCGCACCGGCGGGAGCTGCAGGGTGATTGACGAACCGGACGATGAGGCCGACTGCTCTCATCCCCTGGGTGACGTGAGCAACGGCGAGCAGCATGCACTGAAGTCTTACTGGGAAGTACCTGTTGATGTGATTGAGGATCACCAGCTAGAAGCCACGGTCATCGCGGCGGTCCTCGTTGGGAGTCGCGGCAGGCAGCCCCATCCGAACCCCCTTGGCGACCGCTTGCAGGAAGCCCTTCGACAGTTGCTCGTCATTGACCGCTCGCGCGAGGATCATCGCGCCGACCAAGGTCGAGAGAATGGCCATGGCCTTGTCCTCGGACTGCTTGCCATCGGTCCCGCCACACAGGCGACCGACGAGTTCGAGATGCGCCTTGATCCCGGCTTCGAATGACGCCTTTACGTCGCTGCCTTGTCTGGCGGCATCCGAGCCCAAAGCCACGATCGGGCAGCCTTCCATCCTCTCCTCGCGATGCTCGATGCTGAGGTAAAAGGCGATCACGGCACCCAGCGGATCTTCGGGAGTCGCCGCGAGGGCATCGGACCATCGGCGGGTGGCGCTCTCCAGTGCCCGCCTCGATGCCTGCGCAGCCAAGTCGTCCTTGGATGCGAACTGCTTGTAAAAGGCACCCTGGGTCAGCCCGGCCCCCTTCATCAAATCTTTGAGTCCGATGCCGTCAAAGCCGTGCTGCCTGAAAAGGCGGCTCGCCACATTGATCACGGTTTCGCGGTTTTCCGCGGCCCGTATGCGACTGACGCGCATGGTTGACCTCCATTTTTGATTGCGTTCGAAATCTATATCATGTATAAAGGTCGAATGCAATCTAAGTGTTGGCGAGGCTTGGACATGAAAAAGAGACGTGCTGTCGCGGTTGGGGTCCTCCTGATCGCAATGTCGGCAGCTGCAGCCTTCGCCACCGTTTCGTTGCGGACGCTGGAAGCCTCCGTTGTGAGCGAACCGAGGCAAGAAGCTCCGGTCGTCAGGCAATTGGTGCCCGTGCGGGAGGTCGGATTGGAACGAGGCTGCACGGGCATCTCTGGAGCGAGGGTCCAGCGCGACCTCGGATGTCGCGTCGCCGGCGAGATCGTGGAACGACTGGTGAATGTAGGTCAGGACATCAAAGCCGGTCAGTCGCTGATGCGGATCGACGAGCAGGCGAAAGCCGCGTTGGCTACCGCCGAGGCACAACTCGCCGCGGCCGACGTCGAAACACGGGTTGCCGAAAACGAAGCGATCGATTCCGTCGTGGTGATGGAGGCGGATGGATCGGTGGTTGAGCTTCCCGAAACTATCCGGCCGGCTGTCGGCTCGGTGGCTGAATCCAGTGTGGATGGGGGCAATGGGCAGCTCGATCCGGCACACCTTCAACAGTTATCGGATGCCGCAGGTGGCCTGACACGTAGCGACGAGGCGCGCTACGTGCTCGATGACGGGCAGAAGACCGGCGTTCAAGTCCTGCACCGCGCCTCCTCGACCGTACCCTTCCAGAGCGTCAAGCTTGTTCGTGTCTTCAACGAAGCCGTGGTGATCTCCGGACTGAGTTCTGTTGACCCGATCATTTCGCTCGGTGCTCATCTCCCGCGGGAGGACGCTCACGTCAGGACTGCCTCTGAAAGCACGGGAAACTCTTGAGCTCAGTCTTTCTGCCATCGCCGTTGGAGAAATCAATTGCTATATAGCTACATTGTCGAGAAAGAAATTCGAAAGACCTTCGACCACGTCAACAACCACCGCTGGGACGAAGCGGTGAAAGCAGTTGCGCCGCATATCCATCACCGCGTTTCCGGCGCGCACGCGCTTGGTGGTCAGCGCCACGGCAAAGAAGGCCTGCGCCGCTGGTTTGAGCGCCTCGGCCGCGTCCTGCCCAGTCTCCATATCACGGTCAACAACGTCTGGGTGAAGGGCTGGCCGTGGCATACCACCGTGTTTGCCCAGTGGGAAGGCACCGCAACGCTGCTCAACGGCGACGCGACGTACGTCAATCGTGGCCTCCACGTGTTCACCCTGCGGTGGGGTAGGGTCTATGCCCTCGAGGAATTTCAAGATTCACAAGAAGCGGCCCGTGGGCTTGCCGCTCAGGCGGCAGCAGGCCTCAAAGAAGCTGTCGCCGAGCCAATTGTAAGTTAGCCGAAGGCGCACGCGTCATCGTCACCGATGTCGACCCGGGTTCGATCGCAATGGCCCAGTCCGAACTGGGTCGCAAGGTTCTGGTGCTGCGCGCCGACTCGGCCAGTGTGGCCGCGCAAATGGTGTTGGCGCAAGCCCTTCAGGCCCACTATGGCCAGCTCGACATCGCCTTCCTGAGGCGTCACGTCCCAGGTCACACGGAATCAGGTAGAAAGGCATTCAGATGATGGTCGCGACGAGAGTATCACCACGCTGAAGCCCGACCCAAAGGCGGCGAGTGTGCTGCGCGATCACTTCCAGTCGGTGAGCTTTGGACACGACCTGGACAAGGGACACTGGATCTCCGCCGGTGCTGGCCGAGGCATCATCTCGCACTTGATCTCTGAACTGGCCATGACTTCGTATCAGTTGGTCGTCGAAACGATGCCGGTGCCTGGCAGGCCAAGGAAGGATAGGACCTGAGCAAGTGCCAGGTGGTGAATCAAGCGATCGAGGTGCATGTCGCCCCCAAGGCCAGAAGCCAGGAATACTACCCAAGAAGAGCACCCAAACAATGGCTCAGCGATCCCGGAAAACCCAGGAACTTGTCGCTCACTACGTCGATCAGCTTCTCGTCTTCGTCACCAACTCTGGAAAGACTGGTAGGTCGGCTACGAGAGACCATCTGAATGCCACTCCCCCCGAGCAGAAGTTCGCATCGGGTCGAGACGACAGACACCTACCCTTGTCTGGGTTCGGTGCCGCGCCACTCGCGCGCAACAGGGTTCCACCTTGGCTCGAAGTCGCTGCTGAGGCTGCACGCGGCAAGTGCCGGACCGAGGAACTCGGCGAGTGTCTCAACCACCGCGTCGAGGCTGGTCGACTGCAGGCCTGCCTTCGTCACGAAGGCCCGCCATTGCTGGGCCTTGATCGGGTTCGATGAGAACTCGGCGGTCAGCGCGGCGGGAACAGACTTCGGCAGCGATGTGTTCCGCCTCGCAAACGTCGCACGGATGGCGTCCACCAGGGTGGAGCCGTCGAGTTCCGAGGTCCTGGCGATGACTGCCAGGTCGGAGAAGTCCTTCATCCGGCTGTTGTTCATACCCAGCACGACCATCGCGTGCAGCTTCTCGGCGATCACCGTGTAGACGGGGTAGGCGCGCAGCGACGGGGCCGCCAGCTCGTCGAGCAGCGTGGGGAAGGTGACGGTCTCTGGCGCAGGCGTGATCGCGTCTCCGAACCCGATGTCCACCTGCACCGGCAGGCGCGCACTGCCAATGAATGCGGGGATGTTCAGGCGCAGCCCACCGTAGACGTTGTCTTCACGGATCGGTGCGATACGCATGTCCGAGGTCTCGTATCGAACACCGTCGTCGGCGTCGATCGCGCAGATGGCGGTGAATGTGCTGCGCAGCGTGTCCGCATCATCGGCGCCGAAGCCCAGCAGGTCGGCGTCCCTCGTCGGCCGGTGCGGCGTGTCGTACCAGAGTGCAAACAGCAGCGCGCCCTTCAGCACGAAGCTGCCGGCATGCGGGGACACCGACAGCCGGTACAGCAGCCGCTCGATCGCAAAGCGCGAAAGCAGCAGGTTGTAGTTCTCGCCCGTGCTGCGCGACCGATTCAACAGGCGCGCAAGCACGGACGCTGAGCGGTCGGCGCTCATCCGGTCATCGCTTCGAGGTAGGGGCGCATCACGTTGGTCATCCGGTTGACCTTGGCGTAGCGCCACAGGTCATCCATCGTCACTTTTCGCTGCTGCCAGGCCTCGCGCAGGGCTTCGAGCGCCACGTCGAGGCCCACCTTGCTACGCAGCTTGAAGCAGTCGGTGATGGTCTTGGCGAGGCTGTAGACGCGGACCGGCGCGCCGTCGAGCACGACGGTCTCGATGCCCTCGGTGAAGGCTGCACCCGACAGGCGTGTGACGCGCAGCGTGGCGGGGGTGCCCTTCGGGGCGTGGGTGCCGGCCGGCAGCGCGATCCAGACCTCGAAGGGGGCCTGCACGCCGATGCCGTGGATCTCCAGGGCCGAGAGCAGGCACACCACGGCCTTGGGTGCCTGCCGGGTCACCTCGATCGCCGACTGGTGGGCACTCGGCGAGCCCTCGGCGCCAGTGTAGAGTCCGCGGCCAACACGGCGGACCTGTCCGCTCGCCGCCATGCGGGAGACCGTGCGCTGTGGGATGCCCGCTGCGGACAGCTCCCGCGCCGATACGGCGGGCTGCTTCGCGGCGAGGTGCAGCAGCTTGGCGGCATAGCGTCTGGCAGGCATGCCGGCATAGTAGCAAAGTGCACTACTTATTTGCAAGTAATGCATTCTATGGTCATTCCGCGTGAGCCGTCCGTGATGCTCGCTCTGCCTGAGCGGGCGCCGTCCGAGGCGAATGGGTGCGCGGGAGCGGGAGAGAAGGCATCGGCTCGCCGGATCTACGCCACGTCCAGATCGGGGCGTCATCAGCGGCGCCAGTCTCATGGCCTGGCAAGGACTCGTCGGCATCAGCAGGCCCGATGAACAGAATCGGTGCCGACCCTTCGCAGTCGGTGAGCACGGCGCTCGCGATCCGGTCGCCCCGGCCGAGGTTGTAGTGCAGGCCCTTCACAAAGGAGCGGGCCTCGCCGACGAGCCGGTCGAGAAGCTGCTTCTCGAACCCGTCGGCAACCGGGAGCCATTGGCGCGTCACGGGCATCAGGGTATAAGTCCGGGAATCCCCGTTCTTCCAAGATGCGATCTGACGCGTCAATCTTCCGAGAGATCAGCAATGACGGGAGTGATTGATGGAAGGGATGGGATTCGAGTCAGCAAAGACGACTGATACGGGCGCAGTCCGTAGTCGCCTGGATCCACGCACGGGTAAACAAGTGTTGATTCTGGGCGAATCGTTCTGGCGCGACCATGAGGCCAGGCGCAAGGCAGCCGGCACTTCGCTGGTTGATTACTGCGCGACGAACCAACTGGCGGTATCGACATTCCGGCGCTGGGTGGCGCGATTCGAAGGACGCTTGGCGCCAGGGCCACGCCGAGCCCCAGGGCGGGATGAGCCCAAGGGGCAAAGCGCCGCCTTCCTGTCGATGCCGATACGGGCTGCAGCGCCGACGGTTCAATCATCATCAGACCCGGCCCGTGTGTCGCCGATCGAAATCGATGCAGCTGGCGTGACGGTGCGCCTGTACGATGAGGCAGCCCGCCATGTGATCGACTCGTTGCTGTCACGGCTGAGGGGATCGCGATGATTCTGTCGTCGGCGATTCGCGCCTACATCTGCGTGGAGCCGGTCGACATGAGGAAATCGATCGACGGACTGGCGCATCGAACGCGGTCGACTGCCCGATCCACGAACCCTCGCGCGCGAGGGCCTGGCAATGGGTGAACTCAGTGCATGGCTCGAGGGCATCGACACCACGCGGGCACGAACGCTGGAGTCGGTGAGGGCAAGACTGGTGGCGTAAGTGTTCTGGAATGCGCAATGCATGATGCCGAGTCGGTGACGATTTGAATCGAAAAAGTCTCCTCAATTCACATGACCATCGTCGTGACTCGAACTATCATTGCGCATGTCCTTCGCCCTACCCGATCGCGCCGCCTTGCCAGCCGATGCCGAGCTGCTCAAGGATCTGGTCCTGCACACGATGCAGCGCGCCAACGTCGCCGCGCAGGATGCTGTCGAACACATCAGGCGGCTCGAATTGCAGTTGGCGATTCTGCGTCGCAAGGTCTTCGGTGTGCGCTCCGAGCAGCTTGTCGGCCAAGCCGATCTGTTCGATGCGACGGTGACGCTGTCGATTCCGCCGCAGGACACGATACCCGTCACCTACGAACGCAAGCGCCGGGGCCGTCCCGCGTTGCCGGCCGATTTGCCGCGCGAGCGCATCGAATACGCACTGGACGCCACCGAGCGGGCGCAGTTCGCCTGGGTCGAGCCGATCGGCCACCAGATCAGCGAGACGCTGGAGTTCACGCCCGCGCGCCTGGTCATCATCGAGCACGCGCGCATCAAATACCGGTGCGCGCACGCCGACGGTCAGTGCACGATCCGAACCGCGCAGGCCTATCCGTCGCCGCTGCCCAAGGCCAACGCCGGGCCCGGGCTGCTGGCCCAGGTGCTGATCTCCAAGTACGCCGACGGCAGTGTGCCTCGAGCGCAGTCCCCGTAGGTTGGGGGTTGTGCGTATCTTCATTGAAGATGAGGGTGGGCCCCTCGGAGCCGGCTTACAGGAGCAGGCTTCAAACCACTGCAAGCTGCTGGGGTAAAGAGTCCTGGTGGTGAGCGTTGCAGCAAAAGGCGCGGCTTGGACCGTGTCAGGTACGAACCAGAGAGACGAACGCAAGTGAACCGTCGTTGTGGTGTCGAAACGAATTCAGATGACGTCGAAATCGGGTGTGAGCCGTTGACCCGGGATGAAGGTCGAGGCGAGCCTGTCGAGTGCTCGGCTGGCGTCCGGCATGAAGGCGGCGTGACTCTGGTTCAGGCTTCTATGAGGAACGAGGGAACCTGTCGCTCCGATGCGAAGGGAGACGGTCAAGCGCAGGGCCTGCGCAAGGCTCAGAGTACCGATGCGGAGCACAGGGGCGGAGACGCTCGTAGTAGGGTTGAAGGCTCTGTAATTGAGCTGGACCAAAGGGGCGTCGTCGTCCGGCTTTGCCGCCGGCACAACCTGAGAGGGGATGATGTCGGCTGTTGAAGCGAAATCGTTTGTAATTTCCAAGCGTGAAGTCTGGGAGGCGTACAAACGCGTGAAGGCCAATCGTGGTGCGGAAGGGGTTGACGGAGTCACGATCATCGATTTCGATCAGGATCTGAGCAAGAACCTGTATCGAATCTGGAATCGAATGGCCTCGGGCAGCTACTTCGCGCCGCCAGTCAAACGCGTGGACATTCCCAAAGGTGATGGCTCGATGCGTTCATTGGGCATTCCGACCGTGGCAGACAGGATTGCACAGATGGTTGTCAAGCAACGGCTCGAGCCGTTGCTCGATCCGATATTTCATACGGACTCGTATGGCTATCGGCCGCGGCGCTCGGCACACGATGCCTTGCGAGTCGCGCGAACCCGATGCTGGTCGCACGATTGGGTGCTCGATCTGGATATCAAGGGGTTCTTCGATAACATCGATCACAGCCTCATGATGCGGGCCGTTCGCAAACACACAGACTGCCGATGGATACTGCTCTATATCGAGCGGTGGCTGGAGGCGGATGTGTGTTTACCTGATGGGTCGATGCAGAAGCGTTCAAAGGGGACGCCGCAAGGGGGTGTTATCAGTCCTTTGTTGGCAAACCTGTTTCTGCACTACGCACTGGACCGATGGCTGGTCCGGAATCACCCGGACGTGTCGTTCGAGCGGTATGCGGACGACGTCATTTGCCATTGTGAGAGTCGGGCGCAGGCGGAATTACTACAGTCTGCGCTCGATGAGCGTCTGGCAGCGTGTGGTTTGCAGTTGCATCCGGAGAAGACCCGGGTTGTTTACTGCGCCGATGCAAATCGGCGCGAGGAGTTCGAATGTATTAAGTTCGATTTCCTTGGCTACACGTTCAAGCCGCGAGCGGCACTGAATCGTCGGGGAAAGCTGTTCACCAGCTTCTCCCCGGCGGTTAGCGACAAGGCGGGCAAAGCTATGCGTCGGACAATCCGAAGCTGGGGCTTGCAGCGGCTGAGTCGCTTTAGTTTGGTAGAGATCGTCGGGCGCGTCAGTCGGGAAGTCGCCGGCTGGATTCGCTACTACGGCCTTTATCATCAGTCCGCTTTAGGCAAGGCGCTGCGCACACTGGATTTGCATCTGGTGAAGTGGGCGATGCGCAAGTACAAGCGTTTGCGTGGACATCTCGCGCGCGCCTGGAATTGGCTGGCCAGCTTGCGTAAACGGGCTCCCCGCCTGTTTCCACATTGGCCAGAGGGATTGCATGCGATTGGGCGATAGGAGCCGGATGAGCCGAGAGGTTCACGTCCGGTTCTGGGAGAGCGCGCGGGTGCGATTCCCGCGCGCCACTCACCTGCCGCTGGCGCGCCAGGAGCGCCTGTTCGCTCGCCACGGCGCCAGGCTCTCGCGCAAGACGCTGTGCGATTGGGTGCTGGCGGCGTGCGAGTTGCTGGGAGCCTTGCGGGGGCCGCTGCACCAACACATCCTGGGTGCCCCGGTCATCTTCGGTGACGACACGACGCTGCGCCTCATCGTCGAAGGACTCGCCCGTGATCGATGCGTGACCGCACGGCTGTGGGGTTATGTGAGCGCGGGCGCCGTGTGCGATGAAGACGGAAACTGGCAGCCCTACCCGAAGGCAGTGCTGTACGAATTCACCCGTGATCGGCGTGGCGAACATCCGCAGCGCATCCTGGAGCACTACCGCGGTTACCTGCAGGCCGATGACTATGCCGGGTATCACGCGCTGTTCAAATCCGGGCGCGTGCTTCACGCGGCCTGCTGGGCGCACGCGAGGCGGCCGTTCTTCGACCTCGATCGGGCCAGCCCCGCCGGCACGGGTCCGCCGGGGCTGGCCCGGCAGGCGCTGGATTGGATCGGTGCGCTGTACAAGATCGAGCGCGAAATCCGCGAATGCGCGCCCGACATCCGCGAGGCCCAACGGCGCGAACGCACGCGACCCTTGCTCAAGGCGTTCGGGCGCTGGCTGTACGCGATCCTGCCCGATCTGCTGCCCCGGGGGCCGTTGGCCCAGGCGGTGCGCTACATCCTGTCGAACTGGCGGGCGTTGAACCGGTTCAGCCGGGTGGGCATTCTGGAGCCGGACTCCAATCTGGTGGAGCGCTGCATGCGCCCGGTCGCTGTCGGAAGAAAGGCGTGGCTGTATGCCGGTGCCGAACGGGGCGGACACGCAGCGGCCACCGCGTTCAGTTTGATCGAGTCGTGCAAGCTCGTTGGCATCGAACCCTACGCCTACCTCAAGGATGTCCTGGCGCGTATCGGCGGACATCGCCAGGACCGGCTTGCCGAGTTGCTGCCGTTCAATTGGACGCCGCTGTCGGCCGGCCACCCCTGAACAGCCGTGGGGCGCGCGAGCAACCGGAAGGCCAAGAGGATGGGCGTGGCGCCTTGGATCGGCACGAAGATCTCGGCCACGCTGGTCGACTTCGGTGAACCGCTGCTCAAACAGCTGCCGCCCGACGCGTCGCTCGAACTGCGACATGGCCTCGTCAACTTGATCGTGACCCAGTGGAATGCGCATGTCATGGCTGCCGCCTGGGGCCAGCCGCAGCACCTGGCTCAGCTGCGCGACACGCTCCAAACCGCGGTCGCGGCCGGGCAGTTGGATCCGCAGGCATTGGAAGCCTTCCACACGCTGAGCGCACGCCGCCAACTCGCGCGCTTCGTCGATGACCCGCGCGCCATCGGTCACTGGGAGGTGCGCGACACCGGGCCGGGAGAGTGGAACATCCGATGCGATGCGCGAATGCCGCCACAAGGCGTGGTGCCGCCGCCGGAATGAGCCGCTGCGTCTGACGAGCGCACCGAGGTCACTCCTGCTGGCAAGTCCGCTCACGCGGCGGATTGATCGCTTCGATCGCATCGCGCAAGCCTACTGCGCATCGACGCCGATCGGAAGACGGGGATTCCCGGACTTTTACGCATCAGGCACAGCTCCTGGATCGCCGGACCGCCGGCACGGCCCACGCCGAAGGTCGCAATAATCACCTTGTGGATGTCGTCGCTGGCGCCCCACAGCGCCAGATCAGGCTCGACGCGCCGCCCGAGCCGCCGATACAGCTGGTCGTCGGTGGCGATGGCCTGGTCGGGCATGTGCTTGACGACCGCCTTGAAGTGGTAGCGCGCGGGCACGATCTCCTTCACCTCTCCGATCAGCAGCATCAGGTGTTGCGCCTTCCCGGGTACGGCTACCGCGTGTTGCCACTGCGCCAGACGCCGCGCGTTGATCGCCTCTCGCTCGGCGATGGAGAACGGCTCCGGCACATAGAGCCGGGCGCGTAGCGCGTCGCCGCGCGCGAGCATGTGCTCCGCAGCCTGAAGCAAATGCCTTCGCACCGTGGCCCAAGTCCGCTTGCCGGCGAACCCCGGATGCCACCGCGTCAGCTCGGCCTGGCCCCAGAGGTGACATGCTGACAAAACAGGAGGCGGCAGCCCGACTGGACATTCACGAACAAACGCTGACCAGCTGGGCGAAACACGGCCTTGTCGTCCGTCATGCGCTAAACGCCCACGCCTTCCTGTACGAGCTGCCGGACAAACAATTGCCGGTCAAGCATTGCAGCCGCTGGAATCGAGTCGCTGACCGCCGACCCGCCGCTGGAAACGCCCGCAAATCAAAACCTTGAAATCCATGAAGAGGAGGTGCAGTATGAAGTCAGTTGGTTGTAGAGCAGCCAGTAGCCGTTAAGATGCCACACCAGAAGTTTTATCTTGTTGCGCCCGCGGTTCGTGAACACGTTCAGACAGCGGTCGGCCGGATTGCGACCCAGCTCAGCGCCCACGATCGCACACAACCCATCGATCGATTTGCGAAAGTCGACCGCATCGCGGTACAGGAAGACCTGATGCCCACTCCATCGATCAATGGTCATGACGCACCGCCCTGACCAGTCGCGCGACCGAATCGATCCCCATGCCCGCCGGACATTCGATGCGAACATCGCCAGCATGCAGCGTGAGCATCTGGCCAATCGGCGGCGCCTGCGTGGGCATCGCAACCTGGACGAATCGTGGCGGCGACGGTCTGCGCCGCCGCGCGCGCGGCTTGCTCAGACCCTTCGTGATGCGGAACCACTTGTGAAACGTAACCAGAAGCAGACCGCGACGCTCGCAGAACGACCGCTCGGTATCGGTGCTCGAATCAAACTCGGCGACAATCTGCGCCCACTGCGCAGCACCATTACGCTCGGCTCTCTGGACCATGGTGAATCCTCGATGAATGAACGAGGCCTCACTTTGACCGCCGAATCATCAAGCGACAAGAACGAGCCAAATCGACCGTTTACACAGGAAGTTGACGTCTTTATCGTAGATGTCGCCGATGGATATCACTGATCTCTCCCTTGCTGTTTCTCATTCGATGAACTGAATCGTGCCAGGCGGTTGCCTCAGCTGAGCGTTGCGCCACGGAACGTAGCGTTGCCAGTGAGAGTGTGGCGCTGACCAGTTCCTCAAGCGGATGATCACAGAATCGCCCGGTAGGTGCCCAGTGCCTTGACTGTCTGCACCAGTCCCTGTCGAAGCAATACGTCGAGATAGCGGTCGACATCAAGCGGCGGATTCTTGAGCTGTGCCCGCTGCCTTTGGGCCGCTGTCACTACCGCTGCCTGGTCAAGGTCGAACAGGTTGTCGATGAAGAGGTCCGGGTGCTGCGCCTCGATGCCATAGGGTGCCAGAGCCGATGCGGGGAAGTCGTTCTCGTTGAAGGTCACGATCACACTGGCATTGCATCGGATCGCGACCGCGAGTACGTGGCGGTCGTCGGCGTCCGGGAGCGTCAGGCCGGTGATGAGCGGTTCATGTCCGGACACCAATCCGTCCGGAATGGCCAAGTCCATCAGACCCGAGGTGCGATCGAGTTGTGCGCTGGTCAGGTCGGGCCGGTTAATCAGCAGGTTGCGCTTCCACTCATCGTGAATCTGGGGACTCCACCGCGCACGGAAGCGTCCCGAGAGCCCGAGCCACATCAGGAAGTCTCGAAGTGGCGCGGGGTAAAGGACACAGGCGTCATAGACGGCCGTGAACGGCGAAGATCTCATTCGTAGCCGAGGGCGAGCTCCTGGGCCTGCTTCGCCAACTCAGCCATCGCGTCCTCACTGGCTTGGTCCCGACGGGACTTGAACTGCATCAGGTCGGCGAAGCGCACACGCCGATGCTTGCCGGTCTTGTGGAAGGGAAGGCTACCTTCTTCCAGCAGCTTCACCAAGTGCGGACGGGAGACGTTGAGCATGTCGGCCGCCTCCTGCGTCGTGAGCTCGGCATGGACCGGCACGACCTTGACGGCGTTGCCGTCCGCCAGCTCGGCGAGGATGTCCACCAGCAGACGCAGCGCCGAGGTCGGAAGCTCCACCTGGTGGGCCTGGTTCTTGTCGTCGAAAATCTGGATGTACTGGGTCTCGAACCGGGTGGCCAGAAATGCTGCCAAGGCACGTTGACCTTGCTCGGCAGCCTGCACCTCGTTTTCGACGGGGAGCGTCAACTTGGTCAAAGCGGTCGCGGTCATGGCTAACTCCAGTGGGTCAGTGCGGACGTTAAGCGATTATAAACGAAATAAACGGAAATCGCAATAAACGAAACGGCCTCCACCAAAGGCCCCGCATTTCGACCCTGATGGGCGGCCGTCGCTCACGCGGATTCGCCGACAACCGCCGCGCTCACAAGCGCGCCTCGAACCCTGCCAGACACACCGATGCTCGTCGTGCCGTGGTGTTGCTCATGTACGCAGCGAGCCAACGACGCGCTCCTCGCTACGGAGATCAAAGGTCAATCGCTTAAAACTGGCACCAGACTTCTTCAGAAAACAAAAAAGTCAGCAGGCACTAACCTGCTGACCTTCGAATTCTCTGGCTCCCCGACCTGGGCTCGAACCAGGGACCTGCGGATTAACAGTCCCTGGGAGTGGGACTTTCTGGTGTTTTCTGATACAACTTGCCATCCCTAAAGCCTTTACAAATCAACAACTTGCGTCCAAAGTGGTTTCAGGCCGTCCCAGGCCATCCCAGCCCAAACTGGCACCAGACTGGCACCAGAGCAACCGCGGACTATGGCAAAAGATCAACATTCGGCAACGGCGGCGGCCATCCAATCGCTTGATAGTAGCGCCTTCGTGACCCTGCACAGCCGCCTGGATCGAGGCGGCGCATTGCAGGCGCGCAAGCTCGCCAACGGTGCGGTGCAGCTGTACTGGCGGTATTCGTATGCCGGTAAGACCAGCCGAGAACCCATCGGCGTCTATGACCCGACGGCACCGCCCAAGAAGCTGCAGCCAACCGTGCGCGGCTTTGGAATTGCTGCCGCGCTGGAGAAGTGCAGGGCATTGGCCGAGGTGCATGTCGAACGTGCCGACACGGGTGGGCTGAAGGAGGCGAAGGCCGAGACACGAAAAGCCTTTCTCGCCAAGAAGTCGGAAGAGGCCGAGAAGTCCACGCGTACGCTGGAAAAGCTGCTCGATACCTATGTGGAATATCTCAAGGCGCAGGGTCGTCGCAGCCACGTGGATGCGCAGGGGATTTTTCAGAAGCATGTGACGGAAGCATGGCCTGCGGTGGCCAAGGCGCCTGCGGTGGACCTCACGCCCGACCAGGTGCTCGACATGCTGCGACGACTCATCGAAAGTGGCAAGGGGCGCACAGCGAACAAATTGCGGTCCTACTTGCGAGCTGCCTATCAGTGCGCGCTGGATGTGCGGACCCTGGCCGCCATCCCGGTGGCCTTCAAGGCCTTCGGCGTAGTGTTCAACCCTGCAGCCCAAACACGACGGTCACCTCAGTTCGACCGTGCAGACAAGCGACCGTTGACCCTGGAGGAGATGAAAGCGTACTGGAAGCTGATCGTTGGTATGCGATCCATAAACCTCCTACTTGCGACCATGTGACCGGAGCTCCAGACTTTGGCCATCTGGATATCGGAGTTGTTGATGGCGACGAAGGCAAATGGGCGTGACTACTGGGAGCCGCATGTCGAGGGACTGCGAGCGTCGGGTCTGACCGTCGTGTCGTACGCACGCGAGCATGGCCTGTCGGTGCATGCGTTGGGTTGGTGGCGGCGCAAGCTGAGGGCTGCGTCGTCGAATGGGTCAGTAACGGCGACGGCCCCATCGAAGTCATCCCCATTCGTCGCGCTGAAGGTCGCCGAGCCGATGATGGCGCCCTCGGCGAACGTGACGATTATGATCGGCAGCGACGTTCGCTTGCAGTTGAGTGGACTGCCACCGCCGGCGTGGTTGGCGACACTGAGCTCGGCGGTGCGAGGCGTTCGCTGATGCATCCGGGCAGCCAGATTGCAGCGGTGTATTTGTGCCGCGAGCCGGTAGACTTCAGGAAGTCAATTTCGGGACTGAGCGCCATCGTCGAACAGGGCCTGGGGATGAATCCGTTCGACGCGGCGTTGCACGTGTTCATCAATACCCGGCGCGACAAGATCAAGGCGCTGTATTGGCATCGAAACGGCTTTTGTCTTTGGTACAAGCGGCTTGAGCGGGACAAGTTTGCCTGGCCCAGTGATTGCGAATGGGCCACGCAGACCGTGACGCTGCAGGAGCTCGAATGGTTGCTCGAAGGCTTCGATCTATGGCGAAGCCGACCGCATAAAACGCTTCATTTCGATAGCGTGTCGTAGGCCGATCGGGGTAAAATCGTGGCATGTCATCAGCTGCGATCGACGCCAAAAAGACCTCATCAAAGAGCGCCGATATGCCGACCGCGCATCGCATCGCGTTCGAGCTGCCGGACTTCACGCTCCCCGATCAATTGCCCACCGATCCGAGTGAGCTGATCGCGCTGATGCGTGAGCAGCAGGCGACCATTGCGGCGATCCGCGCGAAGGCGCAAGACCACATCGACTACCTGTACGAGCAGATTCTGTTGTCGCGCCACCGGATGTTTGGCGCGAGCAGCGAACAGTCAACCGATCAGGCACGCCTGTTCGATGAGGCCGAGTTACTGGCCGGGATGCCCCAGGCGGCGCAGGCTGACGAATCCGAATTACAGGACTGCGCATCGGACACTGACTCAAAGAAGGCCAAGGCGCGGGGTAAACGCGCCCCGCTGCCCGCCGAGTTGCCACGCCTGGACATTGTTCACGAACTCCCCGAAGACCAGCGCCTGTGCGCCTGCGGCACGCCGATGATCGAGATCGGTGAAGAGGTCAGTGAGCAGCTGGACATCGTGCCCATGAAGATCCAGGTGCTGCGCCATATTCGTAAGCGCTACGCCTGTCCCGATCGGGATCAGCCCCCGGTCACCGCGCCGATGCCGGTGCAGCCGATCCCCAAGAGCAACGCGAGCCCGGCGCTGATCGCGATGCTGCTGGCGGTGAAGTTCGTTGATGGGTGTGTGCCTCGAGCGCAGTCCCCGTAGGTTGGGGGTTGTGCGTATCTTCATTGAAGATGAGGGTGGGCCCCTCGGAGCCGGCTTACAGGAGCAGGCTTCAAACCACTGCAAGCTGCTGGGGTAAAGAGTCCTGGTGGTGAGCGTTGCAGCAAAAGGCGCGGCTTGGACCGTGTCAGGTACGAACCAGAGAGACGAACGCAAGTGAACCGTCGTTGTGGTGTCGAAACGAATTCAGATGACGTCGAAATCGGGTGTGAGCCGTTGACCCGGGATGAAGGTCGAGGCGAGCCTGTCGAGTGCTCGGCTGGCGTCCGGCATGAAGGCGGCGTGACTCTGGTTCAGGCTTCTATGAGGAACGAGGGAACCTGTCGCTCCGATGCGAAGGGAGACGGTCAAGCGCAGGGCCTGCGCAAGGCTCAGAGTACCGATGCGGAGCACAGGGGCGGAGACGCTCGTAGTAGGGTTGAAGGCTCTGTAATTGAGCTGGACCAAAGGGGCGTCGTCGTCCGGCTTTGCCGCCGGCACAACCTGAGAGGGGATGATGTCGGCTGTTGAAGCGAAATCGTTTGTAATTTCCAAGCGTGAAGTCTGGGAGGCGTACAAACGCGTGAAGGCCAATCGTGGTGCGGAAGGGGTTGACGGAGTCACGATCATCGATTTCGATCAGGATCTGAGCAAGAACCTGTATCGAATCTGGAATCGAATGGCCTCGGGCAGCTACTTCGCGCCGCCAGTCAAACGCGTGGACATTCCCAAAGGTGATGGCTCGATGCGTTCATTGGGCATTCCGACCGTGGCAGACAGGATTGCACAGATGGTTGTCAAGCAACGGCTCGAGCCGTTGCTCGATCCGATATTTCATACGGACTCGTATGGCTATCGGCCGCGGCGCTCGGCACACGATGCCTTGCGAGTCGCGCGAACCCGATGCTGGTCGCACGATTGGGTGCTCGATCTGGATATCAAGGGGTTCTTCGATAACATCGATCACAGCCTCATGATGCGGGCCGTTCGCAAACACACAGACTGCCGATGGATACTGCTCTATATCGAGCGGTGGCTGGAGGCGGATGTGTGTTTACCTGATGGGTCGATGCAGAAGCGTTCAAAGGGGACGCCGCAAGGGGGTGTTATCAGTCCTTTGTTGGCAAACCTGTTTCTGCACTACGCACTGGACCGATGGCTGGTCCGGAATCACCCGGACGTGTCGTTCGAGCGGTATGCGGACGACGTCATTTGCCATTGTGAGAGTCGGGCGCAGGCGGAATTACTACAGTCTGCGCTCGATGAGCGTCTGGCAGCGTGTGGTTTGCAGTTGCATCCGGAGAAGACCCGGGTTGTTTACTGCGCCGATGCAAATCGGCGCGAGGAGTTCGAATGTATTAAGTTCGATTTCCTTGGCTACACGTTCAAGCCGCGAGCGGCACTGAATCGTCGGGGAAAGCTGTTCACCAGCTTCTCCCCGGCGGTTAGCGACAAGGCGGGCAAAGCTATGCGTCGGACAATCCGAAGCTGGGGCTTGCAGCGGCTGAGTCGCTTTAGTTTGGTAGAGATCGTCGGGCGCGTCAGTCGGGAAGTCGCCGGCTGGATTCGCTACTACGGCCTTTATCATCAGTCCGCTTTAGGCAAGGCGCTGCGCACACTGGATTTGCATCTGGTGAAGTGGGCGATGCGCAAGTACAAGCGTTTGCGTGGACATCTCGCGCGCGCCTGGAATTGGCTGGCCAGCTTGCGTAAACGGGCTCCCCGCCTGTTTCCACATTGGCCAGAGGGATTGCATGCGATTGGGCGATAGGAGCCGGATGAGCCGAGAGGTTCACGTCCGGTTCTGGGAGAGCGCGCGGGTGCGATTCCCGCGCGCCACTCACCTGCCGCTGGCGCGCTTCGAGAAGGTGCTGGCTCGCCATGGCGTGTCGATGAGCCGCCAGACGCTGGCGCGCTGGGTGATTGCAGCGGCCAAGGTGCTGCAACCGGTGTTCAACCTGCTGCGCGACCAACTGTTTGAGGGCAACATCCTGCACATGGATGAGACGTCGGTTCAGGTGCTCAAGGAACCGGGCCGGGCCGCGACCGACAAGAGCTACATGTGGGTGCAAACCGGAGGTCCTCCCGACAAACCGGTGGTCATCTACGACTACAACCGCAGTCGAAGCGGTGAAATACCCATGAATCTGGTCGCCGGCTTCCAGGGCTTCCTGATGACTGACGGCTACGAGGGCTACAACGCGCTCGCCCGCAGCCAGGGCGTTCAGCACCAAGTATGCTGGGCGCATTGCCGCCGAGGCTTCATCGAGGCGCAGCGGATTCAACCCAAGGGCAAGACCGGGCGGGCCGATGAAGCCATCCGGCAGATCCGAAATCTGTATCGCATCGAGCGCGAGCTGAAGGACGCCAGCGTGACGGAACGCTTCTTCGGTCGGCGCAACCGCAGCGTGCCGGTTCTGAAAGAGATACGCCTTTGGCTGGACAAGGCGTTGCCTGCCGTGACGCCCAAGTCGGCGCTGGGCAAAGCGCTGGCGTACATGGACAAGTACTGGCCCAAGCTGATTCGCTACGTGGAATGGGGCGACACACCGATCGATAACAACCGGGCCGAAAACGCGATTCGCCCATTTGTTGTTGGGCGTCGAGCATGGTTGTTCAGCGATACACCGGCCGGGGCCGATTCCAGCGCATTGATTTATTCGCTCGTCGAAACCGCCAAGGCCAACCAACTGGAGCCCAGCGCCTGGCTCGAATACCTGCTGCGCAACGTCCCCGCCGCCACATCGGTCGAAGCCATCGAAGCCATGTTGCCCTGGAATCTGCATCCCGGAACACTACCGCGCATCGTCAAGAAGTGACAACCCTGGGGATCATGGATCGCATACTCTCGCGCAACACGGTGGCGAAGTGGCTGCACGGTAAAAGTCCGGGAATCCCCGTCTTCCGATCGGCGTCGATGCGCAGTAGGCTTGCGCGATGCGATCGAAGCGATCAATCCGCCGCGTGAGCGGACTTGCCAGCAGGAGTGACCTCGGTGCGCTCGTCAGACGCAGCGGCTCATTCCGGCGGCGGCACCACGCCTTGTGGCGGCATTCGCGCATCGCATCGGATGTTCCACTCTCCCGGCCCGGTGTCGCGCACCTCCCAGTGACCGATGGCGCGCGGGTCATCGACGAAGCGCGCGAGTTGGCGGCGTGCGCTCAGCGTGTGGAAGGCTTCCAATGCCTGCGGATCCAACTGCCCGGCCGCGACCGCGGTTTGGAGCGTGTCGCGCAGCTGAGCCAGGTGCTGCGGCTGGCCCCAGGCGGCAGCCATGACATGCGCATTCCACTGGGTCACGATCAAGTTGACGAGGCCATGTCGCAGTTCGAGCGACGCGTCGGGCGGCAGCTGTTTGAGCAGCGGTTCACCGAAGTCGACCAGCGTGGCCGAGATCTTCGTGCCGATCCAAGGCGCCACGCCCATCCTCTTGGCCTTCCGGTTGCTCGCGCGCCCCACGGCTGTTCAGGGGTGGCCGGCCGACAGCGGCGTCCAATTGAACGGCAGCAACTCGGCAAGCCGGTCCTGGCGATGTCCGCCGATACGCGCCAGGACATCCTTGAGGTAGGCGTAGGGTTCGATGCCAACGAGCTTGCACGACTCGATCAAACTGAACGCGGTGGCCGCTGCGTGTCCGCCCCGTTCGGCACCGGCATACAGCCACGCCTTTCTTCCGACAGCGACCGGGCGCATGCAGCGCTCCACCAGATTGGAGTCCGGCTCCAGAATGCCCACCCGGCTGAACCGGTTCAACGCCCGCCAGTTCGACAGGATGTAGCGCACCGCCTGGGCCAACGGCCCCCGGGGCAGCAGATCGGGCAGGATCGCGTACAGCCAGCGCCCGAACGCCTTGAGCAAGGGTCGCGTGCGTTCGCGCCGTTGGGCCTCGCGGATGTCGGGCGCGCATTCGCGGATTTCGCGCTCGATCTTGTACAGCGCACCGATCCAATCCAGCGCCTGCCGGGCCAGCCCCGGCGGACCCGTGCCGGCGGGGCTGGCCCGATCGAGGTCGAAGAACGGCCGCCTCGCGTGCGCCCAGCAGGCCGCGTGAAGCACGCGCCCGGATTTGAACAGCGCGTGATACCCGGCATAGTCATCGGCCTGCAGGTAACCGCGGTAGTGCTCCAGGATGCGCTGCGGATGTTCGCCACGCCGATCACGGGTGAATTCGTACAGCACTGCCTTCGGGTAGGGCTGCCAGTTTCCGTCTTCATCGCACACGGCGCCCGCGCTCACATAACCCCACAGCCGTGCGGTCACGCATCGATCACGGGCGAGTCCTTCGACGATGAGGCGCAGCGTCGTGTCGTCACCGAAGATGACCGGGGCACCCAGGATGTGTTGGTGCAGCGGCCCCCGCAAGGCTCCCAGCAACTCGCACGCCGCCAGCACCCAATCGCACAGCGTCTTGCGCGAGAGCCTGGCGCCGTGGCGAGCGAACAGGCGCTCCTGGCGCGCCAGCGGCATGCCGTCGGCGTACTTGGAGATCAGCACCTGGGCCAGCAGCCCGGGCCCGGCGTTGGACTTGGGCAGCGGCGACGGATAGGCCTGCGCGGTTCGGATCGTGCACTGACCGTCGGCGTGCGCGCACCGGTATTTGATGCGCGCGTGCTCGATGATGACCAGGCGCGCGGGCGTGAACTCCAGCGTCTCGCTGATCTGGTGGCCGATCGGCTCGACCCAGGCGAACTGCGCCCGCTCGGTGGCGTCCAGTGCGTATTCGATGCGCTCGCGCGGCAAATCGGCCGGCAACGCGGGACGGCCCCGGCGCTTGCGTTCGTAGGTGACGGGTATCGTGTCCTGCGGCGGAATCGACAGCGTCACCGTCGCATCGAACAGATCGGCTTGGCCGACAAGCTGCTCGGAGCGCACACCGAAGACCTTGCGACGCAGAATCGCCAACTGCAATTCGAGCCGCCTGATGTGTTCGACAGCATCCTGCGCGGCGACGTTGGCGCGCTGCATCGTGTGCAGGACCAGATCCTTGAGCAGCTCGGCATCGGCTGGCAAGGCGGCGCGATCGGGTAGGGCGAAGGACATGCGCAATGATAGTTCGAGTCACGACGATGGTCATGTGAATTGAGGAGACTTTTTCGATTCAAATCGTCACCGACTCGGCATCATGCATTGCGCATTCCAGAACACTTACGCCACCAGTCTTGCCCTCACCGACTCCAGCGTTCGTGCCCGCGTGGTGTCGATGCCCTCGAGCCATGCACTGAGTTCACCCATTGCCAGGCCCTCGCGCGCGAGGGTTCGTGGATCGGGCAGTCGACCGCGTTCGATGCGCCAGTCCGTCGATCGATTTCCTCATGTCGACCGGCTCCACGCAGATGTAGGCGCGAATCGCCGACGACAGAATCATCGCGATCCCCTCAGCCGTGACAGCAACGAGTCGATCACATGGCGGGCTGCCTCATCGTACAGGCGCACCGTCACGCCAGCTGCATCGATTTCGATCGGCGACACACGGGCCGGGTCTGATGATGATTGAACCGTCGGCGCTGCAGCCCGTATCGGCATCGACAGGAAGGCGGCGCTTTGCCCCTTGGGCTCATCCCGCCCTGGGGCTCGGCGTGGCCCTGGCGCCAAGCGTCCTTCGAATCGCGCCACCCAGCGCCGGAATGTCGATACCGCCAGTTGGTTCGTCGCGCAGTAATCAACCAGCGAAGTGCCGGCTGCCTTGCGCCTGGCCTCATGGTCGCGCCAGAACGATTCGCCCAGAATCAACACTTGTTTACCCGTGCGTGGATCCAGGCGACTACGGACTGCGCCCGTATCAGTCGTCTTTGCTGACTCGAATCCCATCCCTTCCATCAATCACTCCCGTCATTGCTGATCTCTCGGAAGATTGACGCGTCAGATCGCATCTTGGAAGAACGGGGATTCCCGGACTTATACCAGTATCTGTGCCGTCAAATGTTCACAGGCTCTGAGGCAGAGCAGTTGCTGTTGTGCGCGGATTGTGCTTAAATAGTGCATCGAAAGTGCGCAATGAGCGAGGTGCCGTGTGACCGATGCAGCCGTTGTTGACCCGCCGATGCTGGGCGACACCTTCCAGCATTTCCTCGAGTTCTTGAAGGAGCCCGAGCTTCCGGCGCCTGTGCTCTCGCCGCGGCGCTTCAGCCAGGCGCTGCACATCGATCTTCAGACGCTGGCCGAGCAGGCGCACGTCCACCGCAACACGATCGCGCGTGCTCCGGCATCGAGGGGAGTGCAGGACTACCTGCGCGAATCGCTTCGCGTCATCAAGGCGGCGACGGACGTGAGCGGAGACGTCAACAAGGCGCTGTTCTGGTACCGCAACGAGCCGTTGTCGGTGTTCGGCTTCAAGACTGCCGAAACGCTGGTTTCCGCAGGCAGGACCGAGGCCGTGCTCAAGTACGTGATGTCCATCGAGGCCGGCGCGTCGGGATGATCTTCACGACGCTCGGGCCGCTCGCGGCGTACCGCATGCACATGCCCAAGTGGGCCGCGACATCGGCCAGCGGCGCCGGTGCCGCTGCTCACGGAGGGCGCGCCAACCGACCGGGAACACACGCGCTGTATCTCGCGCTCGAGCCGGTCACGGCGGTCCGCGAGTACCAGCAGGCATCGACGCTGCTGCCGCCCGGAACGCTGGTGAGCTACACCGTCGAGCTGTCCAAGGTCGTTGACTTTCGAGCGGGCTACAAGCCCGGCGCCTGGCCTGAGCTTTGGGAAGAGTTCGCTTGCGACTGGCGCGAACTCTGGTTCAACCAGGGCATCGAGCCGCCCAGTTGGGTGCTTGCAGACGAAGCGATTGCGGCGAGCGCGACGGGGGTCTTGTTCGCGTCGACGGTGGAGCCGCGCGGAACCAACCTTGTGATCTACACGCAACGGCTCGGCCCACTGGATCGCATCGAAGTACATGACCCCGCCGGGGCGCTGCCGAAGAATCAAGATTCGTGGCGCTGACTCCCAGGCCCAGCCACACGGCGCCCCTTGAGCTGCTCCGAGACGCGATTGTTGTGACGCCGTCACGACAGTCGCTCTGGCGCACCAGCATCAATGCGAGATCGGCGGACGGGCCTCGCTCCAGCGCTCCAGGTCGGCGCGACGCCACGCGACCGCGCGCGGGCCGAGTCGCACGGGGCACGGGAACTTGTGGTCGGCGATGAGGCGGTAGATCGTCGAGCGACCGAGACCTGTCAACCGTAGCACCGTGGGCATGCGCAGGAACAGCGGGGCCGCATCAGGTCCTGGCGGGGCAAGCTCGTGGGCGTGATGCTGCATCGACGGTCTCCGGTCAGGACTCACGCAACGACTGTAGGTGCCGATGCGCTCGTCGGCCGTGCTGGATTCGGGCCCGAATGCTGCTGCGGCCGACCACAAGCGCCGGCTGGGGCGCAGTACGGCACTACGGCAACAGTACGGCAACGGCAACGGCCCAGAAAGCAAAAAAGTCAGCCGGCGCTAACCGGCTGACCCTTGCGTTTCTTGGCTCCCCGACCTGGGCTCGAACCAGGGACCTGCGGATTAACAGTCCGTCGCTCTACCAACTGAGCTATCGGGGAATAGCCGAGAATTATATCAGGAGACCAGCCTAACCCAGAAACCAGCCAGCTCACTCGCCCAACCCGTCTCATCCAAGCCGATCGCCGCCGCTCAGGCCTCACTCATGGTCTGGGCAAATCTTGGATAAGTCTCCCCGATCTGCTCCCTCACCACCCCGCGCAGCAGGCCCAGCGTCACCTCGTCCGGCGCCTCGGTCGGGCCAACCTGCGGGGAAACATCGAAGTCAAATCCCGTAGCCTCCCGGATATCCGCAACGGTCTGACCCGGATGCAGGCAACGCAGCACGAATCGACGCGTCGCCCGGTCGAAATCCATCAGGCAGCGCCCCGTGAGCAGCGCATAAGGTCCGCCGGGTCGATGATGACCGGCATCGGGCCGAGGCCCGGCGGCCGAAACAAAGTCGACCCTCGGCACGAACACGCGTGGCGTGTGCTCCTCGCGAAACAGAATCACCCGGGGCACCAGATGATAGAGATAAGCCGATCCAAAGGAGCCCGGCCAGCGAACCGGGCCGTCCGGGTAGTCGCCGGTACCGACCAGATTGATGTTGGCCTGGCCATCGATCTGCCCGCCACCCAGAAAAAATGCATCGAGCCGTCCCTGACCGGCCATGTCGAAGATCTCCACCCCGCCATTGGTGAAGGCGTTATGGCGGCGCGAACCCAGAATCGACAGGTGCAGCGCCGGCTGACCGGCTCGCGCCACCAGTTCGCGGGCGAGCAGGGCGCCCGCGCCCGGAATCGGCGACGAGGCACCGACCGCCACATGGCGCAGGCCGATCAGCATTCGCGCAATGGTGAAGGCGAGCAGTTCTGCCCGGCTGCAGGGTGGCGCGCTGGATGCGGGCTCGGTTGCCGCGCGGGTCTGAGGGTTCACGTGCTGGGTCGCTGCCGCACTCACGAGCGACCCGCGGCCAGCGCAACGGGTGCCTGACCCAGGGCCTTCGCCCAGGGTGCGCGATCGATCAGCTCGCCGAGCAAGGTGTCGCTATCGGCTCCCTCGGCGGCGCCGCGCAGATAGGCGCGTATGGCGGCATCATCGCGCCGATACTCGTCGCCAAAGCCGATCGGCCAGGCAGCCTGTGGCACGTGCGCGATGCCGGTCACATACAACGCCGGAATGACCGAGCCGGCCCGTGACGGATCATCGAGCAGATTGCCCTCTTCGATGCGATCGACGGTCACCAGACACTGGCGGGCCGCATGGGCGAGCGTGAGGCAGTCGCGTTCGCGGCCGAAGAAGACATTGCCGAAGCGGTCGGCGGACTGGGCGTGAATCAATGCGATATCCGGGTCGATCGCGCGAATTGCCACGATCGGATCAGCTTGTCCGTCCGGGGCAAACGGGTTGTCAATGACGGTCCAGTCGCTACGTCGCTCGATGAGCTCGGAGTCCAGAATCCCGCGCAGGGGCATGAACGGAATCCCTTTCTGGCTCGCCTGCATGCCCGCGTGAATCGCCGGGCAGGTGCCATCGATGACCCGCACGGATCGGTTGCGTAGCGCGCGGACAAAATGAGGGGCGCCGCCATATTCCCCGAGCGTGATGGCCGACGTTTCAATGGTCGACAGGCAGCCGGCAGCGATCAACAGATCGGTCTGCAGGCCCGACACGGGCAGACACACCAAGTGCAGATCGCGAACGCCGCGCTGGATGAGCGCCGCGGTGGCCGCGATCGAGACGCCCGTTTCATCCTTGCTGACCGCCAGTTTGCAGCCGTCGGGAATAGCCGCCACGAGTTGCTGCAGTGTGAGGGTTGTCATCAGAACCTCCGTGCTCAGCTGACGATGGCGTCGGCCATGGCCGACGCCACCAGATCGATATTGCCTTCGTTGACCGCGGCCAGGCAGATGCGACCGCTCGCCACCGCGTAAATGGCATGATGATCGCGCATGTGATCGACCTGGGCCGAGGTCAGGCCCGAGAACGAGAACATGCCGCGTTGCTGGGCGATGAAGGCAAAGCTGCGGTGAATGCCGCGTTCGCGCATCTGTTGATCCAGGCGTGCCACCAGGCCTTCGCGCATGGCCCGGATCCGGTTGCGCATGCGCGCCAGTTCCTGATCCCAGGTCTGGCGCAAGGCCGGCGTACCGAGCACTGTGGCGACGATCGATCCCCCATGGGTGGGCGGATTGGAATAGTTGGTGCGGATCACTCGCTTGACCTGGCTCGTCACGCGCGCCGTTTCATCCCGATCGGTGGTGACGATGGATAGCGCGCCCACGCGCTCCCCATAGAGCGAGAACGACTTGGAAAATGAATTGGCAACCAGCAGGCTTTGTCCCGAGTCGACGAACAGGCGCAGCGCCAGCGCATCCGGTTCGCTGCCGTCACCAAAGCCCTGGTAGGCCATGTCGAGCAGGGGGATCAGGGCTCGCTCGCGGCAGACCTCGATGACCTCGCGCCATTGGGTCTCGCTCAGGTCGACCCCGGTCGGGTTGTGGCAGCAGGCATGCAGCACGATCACGTCGCCCGCCGGCGCGGTCTTGATGGCGTTCATCATGGCCGGGAAATCGAGGCCATGGGTGGCCGGGTCGTAATAGGGATACTCGACCACCTCGAAGCCGGCGTAATCGAGCAGGGCGCGGTGATTCTCCCAGGAGGGTCGACTGATCCAGGCCTTGGCGCCGGGCACCAGGCGATGCAGGAAGTCGGCCGCGACCTTGAGCGCCCCGGTTCCGCCCAGGGTCTCGAAGGTGGCCACGCGACCCGCGCCCAGGACAGGCGATCCGGGCCCGAACAGCAGTTCCTGCACCTGCTCGATATAGCCGTTGAGCCCCTCAATGGGCAGATAGCCGCGCGGCATGTGTTTGGCCACGATGAGGTCTTCGGCCTGGCGAACCGCATCCAGCAGTGGCAGCTTGCCCTGCTCGTCGGTGTAGACCCCCACGCCGAGATTGGTTTTGCCAGCCCGGGTGTCGGCCCGAAAGGCCTCGGTCACGCCCAGAATCGGGTCCCTGGGGGCGAGTTCAACAGATGAAAAGGCGGATTTGGTCATGGTGGCGGGCCGGTTGCGGCGGTTTCAAGGGTGTGAAAAGAATTTCGACACTTCGGGGCGGCATGAGATGGGCAAATTGCTGGACTTTTGGGGGTGACGACAGACATAATCCCCCGATTCAGAACGAGCCCATTCGAAACGTGGCAGGTTTGATTAGAAAGGTATTGTAAATACCTGATTCGTATTTGCTTGTTGGTTGCGGGGCGACGGTGACGTCATTTGGGTGTATGTCCCGTCTCATGGCTGGAATCCGACGCTGATCTGGTTGCTTCAAGGGCAAGATGGCCATCGCGCAGTTAAAAATCGAATCCATATTCGAAACCGGTATTGGGTTGTGGGAACTGCCCGAATCAGGTCAGATAGCGGATTGCATAACCAACATCCGGAAAAGAACGCCTGCCTCGAGCGATCGTTCACACCTCGCCAGTCCTGCTCGTCGGCGACCGATCCGCACCGGGAGGCCGGTCATGATTGGCTGTCGATGCCGGAATCTGTCGTTGCCTGGTCACCTACAAGGAAGCACGTGTCAATGTCCACGCTGATCGAAGATCCTAGCACGCAGCCTGTCGGGGAATCTCCCGTCGCAGGGGCGGCTGGTGCCGGCGGCGAGGGGCGTTTCGTGACCTTCCCGGGCAGCCCCTTTCAGCTCTGGCAGCCGTTTGCGCCGGCCGGTGACCAGCCGGCGGCCATCGATGCCCTGGTCAATGGCATCGAGGATGGCCTGAGCTTTCAGACGCTGCTGGGCGTGACGGGTTCGGGCAAAACGTTCACCATGGCCAATGTGATCGCCCGGATCGGTCGTCCGGCTCTGGTGCTGGCCCCCAACAAGACGCTGGCCGCGCAACTCTATGCCGAGTTCCGGGAGTTCTTCCCGAAGAATGCCGTCGAGTATTTCGTCTCGTACTACGACTACTACCAGCCCGAGGCTTACGTACCGCAGCGCGATCTGTTCATCGAGAAGGACTCCTCGATCAACGAACACATCGAGCAGATGCGGTTGTCGGCCACCAAGTCGATGCTCGAGCGGCCCGATACCGTGATCGTGGCCACGGTGTCCTGTATCTATGGTATCGGCAATCCGGCTGACTACCATGCGATGGTGATGACACTGCGCGTGGGCGACAAGATGGCCCAGCGCGAGGTGCTGCAGCGCCTCGTGTCAATGCAATACAAGCGCAATGAGACCGATTTTTCGCGGGGTGTGTTCCGCGTGCGCGGCGATCAGATCGATATCTTCCCGGCCGAACATGCCGAACTGGCGGTGCGTGTCGAACTGTTCGACGACGAGATCGAGAGTCTGCAATTATTCGATCCGCTGACTGGACGCATCCGTCAGAAGATTCCGCGCTTCACCGTGTATCCGTCTTCGCACTATGTCACGCCCAGAGCCAGGGTGATGCAGGCGATTGAGACCATCAAGGCGGAGCTTTCACCGCGTCTGGCTCAATTCAATTCGCAGGGCAAATATGTCGAAGCCCAGCGGCTCGAGCAGCGCACGCGCTTCGATCTCGAGATGCTGCAGGAGCTGGGCTTTTGCAAAGGCATCGAAAACTACTCGCGGCATTTTTCCGGTGCCGCGCCTGGTGAGGCACCGCCCACCCTGGTCGACTATCTGCCCAATGATGCGTTGATGATTCTCGATGAGAGTCATGTGATGATCGGCCAACTCAACGCCATGTATCGCGGTGACCGCTCCCGCAAGGAAACCCTGGTCGAGTACGGTTTCCGTCTGCCCTCGGCCCTGGACAACCGGCCGCTCAAGTTTGAAGAGTTTGAGGCCAAGGTGCGTCAGGCCGTGTTCGTCTCCGCGACCCCGGCAGACTATGAGCGCGAGCACTCGGGGCAGGTGGTCGAGCAACTGGCGCGGCCCACTGGTCTGGTTGATCCACAGATTATCGTGCGCCCGGCCGTGACGCAGGTCGATGATCTGCTCTCGGAAATTGCGGTCCGGGTCAAGGCAGGCGAGCGCGTGCTGGTCACGACCCTGACCAAACGCATGTCTGAGGATCTCACCGACTATCTTTCCGACAACGGCGTGAAGGTACGCTATCTGCATTCGGATATCGACACGGTCGAGCGCGTGGAGATCATCCGCGATCTGCGCCTGGGCACCTTCGATGTATTGGTCGGCATCAATCTGCTGCGCGAAGGATTGGATATTCCCGAAGTGTCTCTTGTCGCGATTCTTGACGCTGACAAAGAAGGTTTTCTGCGCAGTGAGCGCAGCCTGATCCAGACCATCGGCCGGGCAGCCCGTCATATCAACGGCACGGCCGTGCTCTATGCCGATCGGGTTACCGATTCCATACGCAAAGCCCTTGACGAAACCAATCGGCGACGCCAGATTCAGGAGTCGTTCAATCAGGCCAATGGCGTTGTGCCCCGCGGAGTGGCCAAAGACATCAAGGACATGATTGACGGCGTGTATGACAGCAAGGCGGAACGGTCGAAGCGGGAGGTTGAACAGTCGGCGGTGCAGATCGAGCAGTTGGGCGAGAAGGGGTTGTCCCGTGAGATCCGGCGGCTGGAAAAGCAGATGCTCGACCATGCTCGCAATCTCGAGTTCGAGAAGGCGGCCAAGGCACGCGATCAACTCGCCGCGCTGCGCCAGCAGGCCTTTGGTGCCAGCGTGACCGACAACGTCGTACCGTTTCCGTCAGACAAGGCGGCTTGACCATGGTTTGACCACACATTCGTTCGCGATCACCAGTTCAGCATTTTGATTACCAATACATATCCACCAACTTATCTCCGCAGGAAGAGCCAAATGGGAAAAAGAGAACCGATCAGCATTGCCATGAACACCCGCGTCTTGTTTGTCTGCATGGGCAATATCTGCCGGTCTCCGATGGCGCAGGGAGTTTTTCGGCACATGGTTGCTCAGGCCGGCCTCCAGCATGTCGTCACGGTTGATTCCGCCGGCACCCACGCATTTCATGAGGGCGAGGCGCCCGACAAACGCGCACAGGCCGCGGCCGAGAAGCGCGGGTATTCCATCGGTGATCTGACCGCGCGCAAGGTCAAACCGGAGATGTTCGCCAACTACGACCTGATCCTCGCCATGGACTGGGACAACCTGGCGTTGCTGCAGAGCATTGCGCCCAATCAGGGGCAGCACAAGATGCAGTTGTTGATGCGCTTCGCCTCCGATCATGAATCGGCCATCATTCCGGATCCCTACTATGGCGGCCAGGGCGGCTTCGAGCAGGTGCTCGATTACATCGAGGACGCCTGCGCGGGCCTGTTGGAGGTCGCCAAACGGCGGGCGACCCAGGTTGCCGCGGCCTGATATCGGTCGGCTCCATGCTCGGGAAAAGGCGCCAAGCGGCGCCTTTTTTTATGTCTGGATGGCTCCTGGCTGACGGGCCTACCGCTTCCAGCTTGTCGTAACGCCTGAACTAAGTAATTGGTTTGTATAGGAAATTAATTAATCCTCCAGGATTGCTCGGTTTTAGTGACCCAATAGTCAATAAAAAAACAGGTAGTCAAATGTGCGCGTTAACGGTAGGCTCACCCTCCATAAGACCAAGGGTCTTAGCTTAAAGCTCGACTGATTTAGTAAGGATTTATGCTATAGTCGAGTCCAACGGTCAGGTAATTCTCCCGAGGGAAAACACCATGCGACTTACCACCAAAGGACGTTTTGCGGTCACGGCGATGATCGACCTGGCGATGCGCGAGCATCATGGGCCGGTGACCCTGGCCGGCATCAGCCAGCGTCAGAAGATTTCGCTCTCCTACCTGGAGCAGTTGTTCGGCCGCTTGCGGCGCAATGAGCTGGTCGACAGCACTCGCGGACCTGGCGGCGGCTACACCCTGGCGCGCAGCGCCCGTGACATTACCGTGGCCGAGATCATTTTCGCCGTCGACGAGCCGCTCGATGCAACCCAGTGCGGGGGCAAGGAAAACTGCTCCGAACCCGAGGGGCCGTGCATGACCCATGAGCTCTGGAGTACGCTGACCAAAAAAATGATCGAGTACCTCGATTCGGTATCACTGCACAGTCTCGTCGATGGCCAGAAAGAGCGCCTGGGCCGCACTCAGACGCGCGATATCTCGGTGATCAAGGAGCATCGCGCGGCCCTCGAATTTCCGACCTCGACCCTGCAGGAAATCAAACTGGACAATGGTCGGCTGACCACGCTCTAGGAGTTAACGCGCCAGTTTGTTGTGAAGCGGCGAATTCCATCGCTATCGTTGAACCCGTCGATACGAGTGTCATCCATGAGTCTGAAGTTACCCATTTATCTGGATTATTCGTCAACCACGCCGGTGGACCCGCGGGTGGTCGATGCGATGTTGCCGTTTCTGCGCGAGAAGCTTCGGCAATCCTGCCTCGCGTAGCCATTCCTTTGGCTGGACTGCCGAGCAGGCGGTCGAGCAGGCTCGTAGCGAGGTTGCACAGTTGGTCAATTGCGACCCCCGCGAAATCGTCTGGACTTCCGGGGCAACCGAATCGACCAATCTGGCGCTCAAGGGTGCGGCACATTTCTACAAGGACAAGGGCCGTCATCTGATCACCTTGCGCACGGAGCACAAGGCCACGCTGGATACGATGCGCGAACTGGAACGCGAGGGCTTCGAGGTCAGCTATCTGGATGTGGGTGAAGATGGCCTGATATCCCCGGCGCAGCTTGAAGCGGCCCTGCGTGACGACACCATCGTGGTGTCAATCCTGCTGGTCAACAATGAAATCGGCGTTATCCAGGATGTGGCCGCATTCGGCGAAATCCTTCGTCAACGAAAGATCATCTTTCATGTCGATGCGGCGCAGGCAACGGGCAAGATGCCAATTGACTTGCAAGCCTTGAAGATCGATCTCATGTCGTTCTCGGCGCACAAGACCTACGGCCCAAAGGGCGTGGGTGCCTTGTTCGTGCGTCGCAAGCCGCGTGTCCGTATCGAGGCGCAGATTCACGGGGGTGGCCATGAGCGCGGCATGCGTTCGGGCACTCTGGCCACGCATCAGATCGTCGGCATGGGCGAGGCCTTTCGCCTGGCCCGCCTTGAAATGGGCGCTGAGAACGAGCGGATCCGGATGTTGCGCGATCGATTGTGGTCTGGTCTGCGTGAGATGGACGAGGTGTTTCTCAACGGCTCGATGGAGCAGCGCGTACCGCACAACCTGAATGTGAGCTTCAACTATGTTGAAGGCGAATCCTTGCTCATGGCCATCAAGGACATTGCTGTATCCAGTGGGTCAGCCTGCACCTCGGCCAGTCTGGAGCCGTCGTATGTATTGCGGGCTCTGGGTCGTAGTGATGAGCTCGCGCATAGTTCGATCCGGTTTTCGGTAGGACGTTTCACCACCCAGGAAGAGATCGACTACACAATCGAATTGTTGAAGGCGAAGGTGGGCAAGCTTCGCGATATGTCGCCGCTCTGGGAAATGTTCCAGGAAGGCGTCGACTTGAATTCCGTGCAGTGGGCTGCACATTGACAACATAAGTACAGGAGAACTCAATGGCTTACAGCGACAAAGTTGTCGATCATTATGAGAACCCGCGCAACGTGGGTGCGTTCGACAAAAGCGACCCTTCGGTGGGCACTGGCATGGTCGGTGCACCGGCATGCGGTGATGTCATGAAGCTGCAGATCAAGGTCAGTCCGCAGGGCATCATCGAAGACGCGCGATTCAAGACCTATGGGTGCGGATCTGCGATCGCTTCATCGTCGCTCGTGACCGAGTGGGTTAAGGGCAAGTCGCTGGACGAGGCTGCAAATCTGAAGAACACAGCCATCGCCGAGGAGCTCGCCCTGCCGCCGGTCAAGATCCACTGTTCGATTCTCGCCGAAGATGCGATCAAGGCTGCCATCGCCGACTACAAGGCCCGTCATGGCGTCACGGCAACGGATGCGACGGATCGTGATCTGAAGGTGGCATGAATGATGGCTGTGACCCTCACTGACGCGGCCGCCAAACATGTGAGCGATTATCTTCGCAAGCGCGGCAAGGGCGTGGGCATCCGTTTGGGTGTACGAACCACGGGTTGCTCCGGGCTTGCCTACAAGCTTGAGTTTGCCGATGCCGTCAATCCGGAAGATGAGCGCTTCGAGAGTCATGGCATTCAGCTGTTCGTCGATCCCAAGAGCTTGCCTTACCTGAACGGCACGGAGCTTGATTTCGGTCGCGAAGGTCTTAACGAAGGGTTCAAGTTTCGAAACCCCAATGTGAAGAGCGAGTGCGGTTGCGGCGAATCGTTCAACGTTTGACGATTGGACTCTGCGCGCAAAAACCATTTCGAGATCTTCTCGATTGATCCGGTGTTCGGTCTGGACGAGGCGGCGCTGACACAGGCGTTTCGGCGCGTTCAGTCAGCGGTGCATCCCGACCGCTTCGTCAATGCCGGACCATCCGAGCGGCGCTATGCGGTGGCATTGGCTGCGCAGGTCAACGAAGCCTATCGAACGCTGTCCGATCCCCCGCGTCGCGCCGCCTATCTGTGCGAGCTCAACGGCGTTGCGGTGGCCGCCGAGGACAACACGAGCATGCCGGCCGGGTTTCTGGTCGAGCAGATGGAGTGGCGAGAGGCGCTGGATCAAGCGTTGGAGGAACGGGATCTGGCTGCGATCGAGGCAATGGATACGCGCAATCGTCAGGTGCGTCAGTCGTTGCAGGATCAATTGCGCGAGCTGATCGATGTTGATCGCGATTTTGAAAGGGCTGCTGCCCTGATTCGCCGGATCATGTTCATCGATCGGTTTGCGCTGCAATTGCAGGCGTCGCGACAGGCGCTGGCAGGATAGGAGAGTCGTTTGGCGTTGTTGCAGATTTCTGAGCCGGGCCAGTCGACCGAGCCTCATCAGCATCGTTTTGCCGCAGGCATCGATCTGGGTACCACCAACTCCCTGGTGGCGGCGGTGCGTTCGGGTTCGGCCGATGCCTTGCCGGACTCGACTGGCCGGGTACTGCTGCCCTCAGTTGTTCGCTTTGCCCCCGACGGCGGGATTCAGGTCGGTGCTGCCGCGCAGGCCCATGCGGTCGATGATCCCGGCAACACCATCCTGTCTGTCAAACGGCTGATGGGTCGGGGTGCCGACGACATCGGCGACTTCGCAACTGCGTATGATCTGGTGGCTGAACCGGGAATGGTGCGCCTGCGGACCGTGCAGGGCGAGAAGTCACCCGTCGAAGTGTCGGCGCAGATTCTGAAGGTGCTCAGAGCCCGGGCAGAGCTCACTCTCGGTGACACGCTGTCGGGTGTGGTCATCACGGTGCCTGCGTACTACGACGACGCCCAGCGCCAGGCGACACGTGATGCAGCAACCCTGGCCGGTCTCAATGTCTACCGACTGCTCAATGAACCGACCGCGGCTGCCATCGCCTACGGTCTGGACAATGCCAGTGAAGGCATCTTCGCGGTCTACGATCTGGGCGGAGGTACGTTCGATATTTCCATTCTCCGACTCAGTCGTGGCGTGTTCGAGGTGATCGCCACCGGAGGCGACAGTGCCCTGGGCGGAGACGATTTCGATGAGTCGATCGTGCGCTGGTTGCTGGACGGACGAATCGAACCGCAGACATTGACGCCCGGCGACTGGCGCAGCCTCAGAGCGGAGGCGCGACGCCTGAAGGAATGGCTCTCTTCGAAGGAATCGGGTGAGTTCTCGTCCACGCTGTCGGGCGGAGTCGTTTTGACCCGGTCAATCACCCGTGTGCAGTTCGAATCGATCAGTTCGACCTTGCTGGCGCGAACGCTGAATGCCTGTCGACGCACCCTGGCTGATGCGCGACTGACGGCTGCGGACGTCCAGGGCGTGGTGTTGGTCGGTGGCGCCACCCGTATGCCCCAGGTCAGGCAAGCGGTGAAGGACTTGTTCGGCAGTGAACCGCTCGCGAATATCGATCCGGATGAGGTGGTGGCGATCGGGGCCGCGCGTCAGGCCAATCTGCTGGCTGGCAACAAAGGGGGGGACGATGACTGGTTGTTGCTTGATGTCATTCCCCTGTCGCTCGGTCTGGAGACCATGGGTGGCTTGGTCGAGCGGCTGATTCCGCGCAATTCGACCCTGCCAGTGGCGCGCGCCCAGCAGTTCACCACCCATCGGGACGGCCAGACTGCCATGGCGATCCATGTCGTTCAGGGAGAGCGCGAGTTGGTCGACGACTGCCGCTCGCTGGCGCGTTTCGAGTTGCGGGGTCTTCCGCCCATGAGCGCCGGTGCGGCGCGGATCGAAGTCACATTCCAGGTTGATGCCGATGGTTTGCTGCAGGTGTCGGCGCGCGAACTCACCAGCGGGGTCAAGGCCGAAATTACGGTCAAGCCTTCTTATGGTTTGTCGGACGATGAAGTTTCCAACATGCTCGAGCAGGCCTATGCTGCCGCCGGCGACGACATGGCCAGGCGCGCGTTGCGCGAACAGCAGGTGGAGGCTGAGCGCTTGCTCGAAGCCATTGCGGCTGCCCTGGGCCATGATGCCGATCTGCTCGCACCCGATGAGCGACAGTCTTTGGATCGCCTGTGTGCGAACCTGCGCGAGGTCATGGTCCAGTCTGATGTGAATGCGATCCGAGTCGCCTTCAATGCATTGTCGCGCGGCTCGGAAACCTTTGCGGCGCGTCGCATGGATCGCTCGATGGCACGCGCTTTGGCTGGTCGATCCATTCACGATATCTGACGACAATCACGGCTGACCCTGCAACATGCCAACCGTACGCGTACTACCTCATCCGCTGCTCTGTCCGGAAGGCCGATCCTTCCAGATCGAGCCCGGTACCATGCTTTGTCAGGCCTTGCTCGATGAAGGGATTGCCATCGAACATGCCTGCGAGATGTCGCTCGCCTGCACGACCTGCCATGTCATCGTACGCGAAGGATTCGACGAGTTGGACGAGTCCGGTGAACAGGAAGACGACATGCTGGACAAGGCCTGGGGCTTGAGCGCCCAGTCGCGTCTGTCTTGTCAGGTCAGGCCGCAAGATCAGGATCTCGTGATCGAGATCCCGCGCTACACCATCAATCATGCCCGTGAGGAACACTGATGAAATGGACGGATAGTCAGGCGATAGCGCTGGCCCTTTGTGAACATCATCCGGATGTCGACCCGGCGCAGGTGCGTTTCACCGATCTGCATGCCTGGGTCATGGCGTTGCCGGGTTTTGCAGACGACCCGAAACGTTCGGGCGAGCGAATGCTCGAGGCCATCCAGCAGGCCTGGATTGACGAGGCCGACTGAGCAGAGCATCCAGCCGCAAGGGCGTCGTTCCGTTTCGCTCGAAGAGATGTCGGTAAGCCTCTGTTTTGAAAGCATTTGTTACTTTCATATGTCAAAATAATCGACGAAGAAGCTGAGCCTCGAACGATTCGGTCCCACTTCGTCCGGCCCGATTTCACCTCATTTGTCAATTCAGGGTGCGATTGACGTGATTCGCTCCGTTCAGCCAGAAATCACCCGAGTCGCTACTGTCAAGGCCGCCGAATCTGGTCTCTGCCCAAGTCTGAATCGACGCATTGTGGAGGGTTTCGGGGTGTTTGGCCCGCGACAATGCTCACACAATCGGCCCTGCGTTCATGACATTATTCCTGACGGCATGAACTGTTCTGACGCGATGGCGTTCGGTGGATGGGCTTCTCTTGACGACGAATATCGCATTTTTCGGGCATAACGCTCTGGACGCGGCCGTGAAGCGGCGGATCGGGTCTCTGGAAAGCACGGGTGCCCGCGTCCGCGGTTACACGATGCGCCGGGGCGCGGACGAACCGCGTGAATGGGATAACGTCGACTTGGGCGAGACCTACGACGGCGACATGCGCCAGCGCATCGCCAGCGTGTTCAAGGCGTTTGCCCGGTTGCGGCGGCACCAGGCAGACCTCAGAACGGCCGACCTGTTCATTGCCCGCAATCTGGACATGCTCATTCTCGCGCACCTGACGAAAAAGATGATTCGATCACGAGTGCCGATCATTTATGAGTGCCTGGATATTCACCACCTGATGACCCGTTCCGACCTGATCGGAATGGCCATGCGCTCGGTTGAGCGTCGCCTGCTCCAGGCGTCCGAACGAGTCATCGTGAGTTCGCCAGGATTTCTCCGCGAATACTTCGACGTTCACCATCGCCACCACTACCGGGCAAGCATCATCGAGAACCGTCTGCCGCCCGGGTCGGTACCAGACGGTCGACCGTCACCGGGCACCTGCAAGGTCGAGAGCGAGCCGATTGTCATTGGCTGGGTCGGCAATCTTCGATGCCGTCGATCCCTGCAGTTGCTGCGTGAGATGGCAGCGCGCCTGCCTGATCGAATCAGAGTGGTGTTGTATGGCTATCCGAGTCTGTTCGACGTGCCGGAGTTCCCGGAGCGTGTTCAGGGACTGGCCAATCTCGAGTATCGGGGTCGCTATCAATACCCTGACGACCTTGCAACTATCTATGGTGAATTGGATCTGATCTGGGCTGGCGATTTTCACGATGCCCGATTCAATTCCCGATGGCTGCTGCCCAACCGGGTGTACGAAGGTGGCTACTTCGGCGTGCCGCCAGTGGCGCCAGGCGACTCCGAGACAGGACGCTGGGTTGAATCGCGCAGCGCTGGTTGGTTGGTGGCTGATCCGCTCGAGTCATCGTTGTTCCAGCTATTGAACAATCTGACTCACGCCGAAATTTACCAGCGTCGCTGCGAGCTGCTTGCCCTGGACCGCGAGCGGTTCGTGCAGCCCGATCGGGAAATGCGTGTGTTCGTTGACCAGGTGCTGAATCGAGGCACCGCCTGAGACTGCAAGTCAGTATGTCGGATCAGCGATTACGAAGGACTCCGTAGGCATCGGCATCGCCCTCGGTTTCTTCTTCGTCGACATCATGGCGGTTCGTTCTTGAATCGACATCATCCTCGCTGCGCATCAGGATCGGTAGCGGGTCGATGGTTCGCCATGCCGGCACGCCGATCAACATCGCAGTCAGAATGCCTGCGGCCCGAGCCGCCCACCAGATGGCCGCGCCCGTGACCATTGCCTTGCCTGCCGTCATGGTTGCAACAGTCAACTGACTCACGCCTGAATCATTTTCAGGATCCTCGACATTGGCTGGCGAATCTTCGTGACTAACGACAAATGTCAGGTCACCGCGCTGAATGGCCATCCGTTGGCGTGCCCATTCGTTCATCGCTGAATCCTGACGGGATTCAGCTTCGCCCAACCATTCCGTCAGCTCAGCAATATGTGCGCTTTGTTTCAGATTGGCGAGCAGTTGCGAGGCGTCCAATGATGGCCCCTGTTCGAACGAATCCATTGCGCCCGCCGGACCATATTGTTGGTACTCGTCGTCGTCGTTGTCGGCAGCGATTGGCCTGTTGGATTGGCCAATGTTGGAACGCCTCCTCGAGTCCTCATCCAAGCTGATGAGTGATTCCGAGTCGACGGAGTCGCTGAGTACCTCTCGTGTGGAGTCTCGGTCGACTTCTGCGTCCGATCGAGTGTCGGCAGGCGATGACAAGATGGGTGTGCCCGAAGAGTCTGGCGCCGGGTCAACTGACAGCGTTGGTCGCGGGTCGAGGGTCGAAACCGGTGTCGGCGACTCCGGCGGCGCGGCAAGCGGTGGGGTCACATCGGGCCCTTCCGAACCGGTGTCGTTCTGGGTCACCGATAGAAGCGTCAGCCCGAAATCCCGGATCAATTGGTTGCCCGCTGAATCGACGATCTGAATCCGGACGTCGTACCGGCTTGCCGGGGTATTGCCCGACGTCACCGTGGGCCGGGTGAAGATTTCGCCCGACACGGCATCGATACGGAAGCGTCCATCGGCGTCGTCGAGCATCGTGAACGCGAACGACTCATCGGCATCCTGATCGGCGACGCTGATCTGGCCGAGCAGCGCATCGGGTTGCAGATTGGCCGTCCCGCCGCGCAATGTTGCGCTGGTCGGTGCTTCGTTCAGATCGGACAGGTCCAAGATGGCGAGCGCGATCGCTGAGGCACCGCTTCGGTCGGTTGCCTCGACGGTCAGTTCGATGCGGGCAGCTTGACCGGGAAGCGTTTCAAAGTCCAGTCGGCTTCCATCCGTCACGTAGATCTGGCCGCTATCCGGATTAATCGAAAAAGCACCTGGCAGGTTCGAGGCGCGAATCGTGTAGGTCAGTTGATCGCCCGTGTCAGGATCATTACCCACCATCGTGGTAATCAATGTGCCACTGGCGCTGTTTTCGGGGATGATGGCGTTCAGAGCGGCCAGCGTTGGCGAGTCATTGACTGGCGTCACATCGATCAGGAAATCGTTTGAGAGACTGGCGGGTGAGCTGCCGTCGGAAAACGAGAATGACCAGCGATCAAAACGCGTTTCGTCGCCGCCATGGTGATAGGACAATCGACCGTTATCGACATCGTCCTGGGTAAAGGCTTGTCCGATCTCGAGCGGAGCGGCATCGAGTAAAAGCAGACCATTTTCTGGCAGGCGCGTGATCAGGTAGGTCAGGTTGGAGTCGGGTGTATCGGCGTCGGACAGTTCCAGGAAAGAGCGATCAAGCGTGATCTGTGCGCCTTCTGCCACTACCGCGCCTGAATTGCCTGTCAGGACAGGCCTTTCATTGAGTGCAGCTACGTCGATGGTCAGAGTATTGCGGGTGATACTGAATTCGTTGCTGGAATCGGCGACCGAAAATTCGATTGTTGTGTATGGCGTGCCGCTTTCACCGTTCGTTGGCGTGTATACCAGGTTGCCTGCAAGAATCTCGGTCACTGGAATGGTCTGTAGCGCGGTGACAGGCGTGTTTGACAGCGTCAATGCTCCCTGTAGGGGCAGCCTGTCGATTCGAACCAAGGTCAAAGTGTCACCGGCGTCAACGTCTGAGAAGCGGAAATCGCCGATTGCAAGTGTGTACCTACCATTCTCGACCATTGAGATCTGACTGGATACGGCATTGGGCGCTTCGTTGACATTGGTGACCGTGATGACCAGGGCCTGGGTATCGGTGTTGGTGCCGTCACTGACCTGGACCTGGACATCGTAGACGTTGTTTGTGCCTGAATCGCTTGGCGATTCGAAGTTCGGGGCGGCGTTGAAGGTCAGCGCGCCGCCAGTATCGATGCTAAACAATGCGGCATCCGCACCGCCGATGATGCTGTAGGTGAGGGTGTCGCCGGGCAGATCGGCGTCAGTGGCGGTGACGGTGGTCACGGCGGTGCTGTTCTCGGCCACCGACGCTGAACCCGTGGCTCCTCCGCCATTGGAGGTGATCACCGGCAAGTTGTCGTTGACCGGTGTCAGTGCGATGGTGAAGGTCTGGACGCTGAATGAGCCATCGGAGGAATCAGCGCGGATGGTGATGCCGTGGGAGGTGGCTGCCTCGCGGTCCAGCAGGGTGCCGTTGGCGACCGTCACGACCCCGGTCGAGGTGTTGATGGTGAAGCGCCCGCCCGCGTCAGTCACGATGCTGGAGGCGTCGGTCAGGGAGTAGGTAATGGTGTCTGAGGTATCGGTGTCGGTCGCCAGGGCATCGATGCCCACGACAGTGCCATTGGCGGCATTCTCGACAACCGCGTTGGCAGCGGCATCGGAGTCCGAGACCGCGGAGACGGCGCCCTCGTTGACATTGGTGACCGTAATAGCCAGAGCCTGGGAATCGGTGTTGGCGCCGTCGCTGACCTGGACCTGGACATCGTAGACGTTGTTGTTGCCGGCGTCGGCGGGCGCCTCGAAATTGGGGGCGGCATTGAAGGTCAGTGCACCGCCAGCGTCGATGCTGAACAATGCAGCATCGTCTCCACCAATGATGCTGTAGGTAAGCGCGTCTCCGGGCAGGTCGGCATCGGTGGCGATGACCGTGGTCACGGCGGTACTGTTCTCGGCCACCGACGCCGAACCCGTGGCTCCTGCGCCATTGGAGGTGATCACCGGCGAGTTGTCGTTGACGGGTGTCAGCGCGATCGTGAAGGTCTGAACACTAAACGATCCATCGGAGGAATCGGCCCGGACCGTGATGTCGTGGGAGGCGGCTGCCTCACGGTCCAGCAGCGTGCCGTTGGCCACCGTCACAACACCGGTCGAGGTGTTGATGGTGAAGCGCCCGCCGGCGTCAGTCACGACGCTGGAGGCGTCGGTCAGGGAGTAGGTGATGGTGTCTGAGGTATCGGCGTCGGTCGCGAGGGCATCGATGCCTACGACGGTGCCATTGGCGGCGTTCTCGGCGACCGCGTTGGCAGCGGCATCGGAGTCCGAGACCGCTGAGACGGCACTCTCGTTGACATTGGTGACCGTGATGGCCAGGGCCTGGGTATCAGTGTTGGTGCCGTCGCTGACCTGAACCTGGACATCGTAGACGTTGTTGTTGCCGTCGTCGGCGGGCACCTCGAAATTTGGCGCCGCGTTGAAGGTCAGTGCACCGCCCGCGTCGATGCTGAACACTGCGGCATCGGCACCGCCGATGATGCTGTAGGTGAGTGTGTCACCGGGCAGATCGGCATCACTGGCGATGACGGTTGTCACGGCGGTGCTGTTCTCGGCCACCGATGTCGAGGCGGTGGCCCCTGCGCCATTGGAGGTGATTGCAGGCGAGTGGTCGTTGACGGGTGTCAGCGAGATCGTGAAGGTCTGAACACTGAAGGATCCATCGGAGGAATCAGCTTCGAACCGTGACGTCGTGGGAGGCAGCTGTCTCGCGGTCCAGCAGGGTGCCGTTGGCCACCGTCACGACCCCGGTCGAGGTGTTGATGGTGAATCGCCCACCGGCGTCATCCGGCGTACCGGACGCATCGGCCAGTGAGTAGGTGATGGTGTCTGAGGTATCGGGATCGGTCGCGAGGGCATCGATGCCCACGACGGTGCCATTGGCGGCGTTCTCGGCGACTTGATCGGCGCTTGCATCGGAGTCCGAGACCGCTGAGACGGCACTCTCGTTGACATTGGTGACCGTGATAGCCAGGGCCTGGGAATCAGTGTTGGTGCCGTCACTGACCTGGACCTGGACATCGTAGACGTTGTCGGTGTCGGCGTCGGCGGGCGCCTCGAAATTGGGGGCGGCATTGAAGGTCAGCGCACCGCCAGCATCAATCGAGAACAGGGCGGAATCGGTACCGCCGATGATACTGTAGGTGAGTGTGTCACCGGGCAGATCGGCATCGGTCACAGTGACGGTTGTCACGGTGGTACTGTTCTCGGCCACCGACGTCGAGGCAGTGTCCCCTGCGCCATTGGAGGAGATTGCAGGCGAGTGGTCGTTGACCGGTGTCAGTGCGATGGTGAAGGTCTGGACGCTGAAGGAGCCATCGGACGAATCGGCCCGGACCGTGATGTCGTGAGAGGCAGCTGCCTCGCGGTCCAGCAGCGTACCGTTGGCCACCGTCACGACCCCGGTCGAGGTGTTGATGGTGAAGCGCCCGCCGGCGTCATCCGGCGTACCGGACGCATCGGCCAGTGAGTAGGTGATGGTGTCTGAGGTATCGGGATCGGTCGCGAGGGCATCGATGCCCACGACCGTGCCGTTGGCGGCGTTCTCGACAACCGCGTTGGCAGCGGCGTCGGAGTCCGAGACTGCAGAGACGGCACTCTCGTTGACGTTGGTGATCGTGATGGCCAGTGTCTGGGTATCGGTGTTGACACCGTCGCTGACCTGGACCAAGACATCGTAGACGTTGTCGGTACCGGCGTCGGCAGGCGCCTCGAAATTGGGGGCAGTATTGAAGGTCAGTGCACCGCCCGCGTCGATGCTGAACACTGCGGAATCCGCACCGCCGATGATGCTGTAGGTAAGCGTCTCGCCGGGCAGATCGGCATCGGTGGCCGTGACGGTTGTCACGGCGGTACTGTTCTCGGCCACCGATGTCGAGGCAGTGGCCCCTGCGCCATTGGAGGTGATTGCAGGCGAGTGGTCGTTGACCGGTGTCAGGGCGATGGTGAAGGACTGAACACTGAAGGATCCATCGGAGGAATCGGCCCGGACCGTGATGTCGTGGGAGGCGGCTGCTTCGCGGTCCAGCAGGGTGCCGTTGGCGACAGTCACGATACCGGAGCTCGAATTGATGGTGAAGCGCCCGCCTGCGTCATCCGGCGTACCGGACGCATCGGCCAGTGAGTAGGTGATGGTGTCGGAGGTATCGGTGTCGGTCGCCAGGGCATCGATGCCCACGACCGTGCCGTTGGCGGCGTTCTCGACAACCGCGTTGGCAGCGGCATCGGAGTCCGAGACCGCTGAGACGGCGCCCTCATTGACGTTGGTGATCGTGATGGCCAGTGTCTGGGTATCGGTGTTGGCACCGTCGCTGACCTGGACCAAGACATCGTAGACGTTGTTGGTGCCGTCGTCGGCAGGCGCTTCGAAATTCGGCGCCGAGTTGAAGGTCAGCGCTCCCCCAGCGTCGATGCTGAACAATGCAGCATCGTCTCCACCGCTGATGCTGTAGGTAAGCGTCTCGCCGGGCAGATCGGCATCGGTGGCCGTGACGGTTGTCACGGCGGTACTGTTCTCGGCCACCGATGTCGAGGCGGTGGCCCCTGCGCCATTGGAGGTGATCACCGGCAAGTGGTCGTTGACCGGTGTCAGGGCGATTGTGAAGGTCTGAACACTGAAGGATCCATCGGACGAATCGGCCCGGACCGTGATGCCGTGGGAGGCGGCTGCCTCGCGATCCAGCAGCGTACCGTTGGCCACCGTCACGACCCCGGTCGAGGTGTTGATGGTGAAGCGCCCGCCTGCGTCATCCGGCGTACCGGACGCATCGGCCAGTGAGTAGGTGATGGTGTCTGAGGTATCGGGATCGGTCGCCAGGGCATCGATGCCCACGACGGTGCCATTGGCGGCGTTCTCGGCGACTTGATCGGCGCTTGCATCGGAGTCCGAGACTGCCGAGACGGCTCCCTCGTTGACATTGGTGACTGTGATAGCCAGAGCCTGGGTATCGGTGTTGGTGCCGTCGCTGACCTGGACCTGGACATCGTAGACATTGTTGGTGCCGGTGTCGGCGGGCACTTCGAAATTCGGTGCTGTGCTAAAGGTCAGTGCACCGCCCGCGTCGATGCTGAACACTGCGGAATCCGCACCGCCGATGATGCTGTAGGTAAGCGTCTCGCCGGGCAGATCGGCATCGGTGGCCGTGACGGTGGTCACGGCGGTGCTGTTCTCGGCCACCGATGTCGAGGCAGTGGCCCCTGCGCCATTGGAGGTGATTGCAGGCGAGTGGTCGTTGACGGGTGTCAGGGCGATGGTGAAGGTCTGGACGCTGAAGGATCCATCGGACGAATCGGCCCGGACCGTGATGTCGTGGGAGGCGGCTGCCTCACGGTCCAGCAGGGTGCCGTTGGCCACCGTCACAACACCGGTCGAGGTGTTGATGGTGAAACGCCCGCCCGCGTCAGTCACGACGCTGGAGGCGTCGGTCAGGGAGTAGGTGATGGTGTCGGAGGTATCGGGATCGGTCGCCAGGGCATCGATGCCCACGACGGTGCCATTGGCGGCGTTCTCGATAACCGCATTGGCAGCGGCATCGGAGTCCGAGACCGCTGAGACGGCGCCCTCGTTGACATTGGTGACCGTGATGGCCAGGGCCTGGGTATCGGTGTTGACACCGTCGCTGACCTGGACCAAGACATCGTAGACGTTGTCGGTACCGGCGTCGGCAGGCGCTTCGAAATTGGGGGCAGTATTGAAGGTCAGTGCACCGCCCGCGTCGATGCTGAACACTGCGGAATCCGCACCGCCGATGATGCTGTAGGTAAGCGTCTCGCCGGGCAGATCGGCATCGGTGGCCGTGACGGTCGTCACGGCGGTGCTGTTCTCGGCCACCGATGTCGAGGCAGTGGCCCCTGCGCCATTGGAGGTGATCACCGGCAAGTGGTCGTTGACCGGTGTCAGCGAGATCGTGAAGGTCTGGACGCTGAATGAGCCATCGGAGGAATCGGCGCGGATGGTGATGCCGTGGGAGGCAGCTGCCTCGCGGTCCAGCAGCGTACCGTTGGCCACCGTCACGACCCCGGTCGAGGTGTTGATGGTGAATCGCCCACCGGCGTCATCCGGCGTACCGGACGCATCGGCCAGTGAGTAGGTGATGGTGTCGGAGGTATCGGGATCGGTCGCCAGGGCATCGATGCCCACGACGGTGCCATTGGCGGCGTTCTCGGCGACTTGATCGGCGCTTGCATCGGAGTCCGAGACTGCCGAGACGGCTCCCTCGTTGACATTGGTGACTGTGATAGCCAGAGCCTGGGTATCGGTGTTGGTGCCGTCGCTGACCTGGACCTGGACATCGTAGACGTTGTTGGTGCCGGTGTCGGCGGGCACTTCGAAATTCGGTGCTGTGCTAAAGGTCAGTGCACCGCCCGCGTCGATGCTGAACACTGCGGAATCCGCACCGCCGATGATGCTGTAGGTAAGCGTCTCGCCGGGCAGATCGGCATCGGTGGCCGTGACGGTCGTCACGGCGGTGCTGTTCTCGGCCACCGATGTCGAGGCAGTGGCCCCTGCGCCATTGGAGGTGATTGCAGGCGAGTGGTCGTTGACGGGTGTCAGGGCGATGGTGAAGGTCTGGACGCTGAAGGATCCATCGGACGAATCGGCCCGGACCGTGATGTCGTGGGAGGCGGCTGCCTCACGGTCCAGCAGGGTGCCGTTGGCCACCGTCACAACCCCGGTCGAGGTGTTGATGGTGAAACGCCCGCCCGCGTCAGTCACGACGCTGGAGGCGTCGGTCAGGGAGTAGGTGATGGTGTCGGAGGTATCGGTGTCGGTCGCCAGGGCATCGATGCCCACGACGGTGCCATTGGCGGCGTTCTCGATAACCGCATTGGCAGCGGCGTCGGAGTCCGAGACCGCTGAGACGGCTCCCTCGTTGACATTGGTGACTGTGATAGCCAGAGCCTGGGTATCGGTGTTGACACCGTCGCTGACCTGGACCAAGACATCGTAGACGTTGTCGGTACCGGCGTCGGCAGGCGCCTCGAAATTGGGGGCAGTATTGAAGGTCAGTGCACCGCCCGCGTCGATGCTGAACACTGCGGAATCCGCTCCACCGATGATGCTGTAGGTAAGCGTCTCGCCGGGCAGATCGGCATCGGTGGCCGTGACGGTGGTCACGGCGGTGCTGTTCTCGGCCACCGATGTCGAGGCAGTGGCCCCTGCGCCATTGGAGGTGATCACCGGCAAGTGGTCGTTGACCGGTGTCAGCGAGATCGTGAAGGTCTGGACGCTGAATGAGCCATCGGAGGAATCGGCGCGGATGGTGATGCCGTGGGAGGCAGCTGCCTCGCGGTCCAGCAGCGTACCGTTGGCCACCGTCACGACCCCGGTCGAGGTGTTGATGGTGAAGCGCCCGCCGGCGTCATCCGGCGTACCGGACGCATCGGCCAGTGAGTAGGTGATGGTGTCTGAGGTATCGGGATCGGTCGCGAGGGCATCGATGCCCACGACCGTGCCGTTGGCGGCGTTCTCGACAACCGCGTTGGCAGCGGCGTCGGAGTCCGAGACTGCAGAGACGGCACTCTCGTTGACGTTGGTGATCGTGATGGCCAGTGTCTGGGTATCGGTGTTGACACCGTCGCTGACCTGGACCAAGACATCGTAGACGTTGTCGGTACCGGCGTCGGCAGGCGCCTCGAAATTGGGGGCAGTATTGAAGGTCAGTGCACCGCCCGCGTCGATGCTGAACACTGCGGAATCCGCACCGCCGATGATGCTGTAGGTAAGCGTCTCGCCGGGCAGATCGGCATCGGTGGCCGTGACGGTTGTCACGGCGGTACTGTTCTCGGCCACCGATGTCGAGGCAGTGGCCCCTGCGCCATTGGAGGTGATTGCAGGCGAGTGGTCGTTGACCGGTGTCAGGGCGATGGTGAAGGACTGAACACTGAAGGAACCATCGGACGAATCGGCCCGGACCGTGATGCCGTGGGAGGCGGCTGCCTCGCGGTCCAGCAGCGTACCGTTGGCCACCGTCACGACCCCGGTCGAGGTGTTGATGGTGAAGCGCCCGCCGGCGTCATCCGGCGTACCGGACGCATCGGCCAGTGAGTAGGTGATGGTGTCGGAGGTATCGGTGTCGGTGGCGAGGGCATCGATGCCCACGACGGTACCGTTGGCGGCGTTCTCGGCGACCGAGTTGGCAGCGGCGTCGGAGTCCGAGACCGCTGAGACGGCGCTCTCGTTGACATTGGTGACCGTAATAGCCAGAGCCTGGGTATCAGTGTTGGTGCCGTCGCTGACCTGGACCTGGACATCGTAGACATTGTTGGTGCCGGTGTCGGCGGGCACTTCGAAATTCGGCGCCGAGTTGAAGGTCAGTGCACCGCCCGCGTCGATGCTGAACACTGCGGAATCCGCACCGCCGATGATGCTGTAGGTAAGCGTCTCGCCGGGCAGATCGGCATCGGTGGCCGTGACGGTGGTCACGGCGGTACTGTTCTCGGCCACCGATGTCGAGGCAGTGGCCCCTGCGCCATTGGAGGTGATTGCAGGCGAGTGGTCGTTGACGGGTGTCAGGGCGATGGTGAAGGTCTGGACGCTGAAGGATCCATCGGACGAATCGGCCCGGACCGTGATGTCGTGGGAGGCGGCTGCCTCACGGTCCAGCAGGGTGCCGTTGGCCACCGTCACAACCCCGGTCGAGGTGTTGATGGTGAAACGCCCGCCCGCGTCAGTCACGACGCTGGAGGCGTCGGTCAGGGAGTAGGTGATGGTGTCGGAGGTATCGGTGTCGGTCGCCAGGGCATCGATGCCCACGACGGTGCCATTGGCGGCGTTCTCGATAACCGCATTGGCAGCGGCATCGGAGTCCGAGACTGCAGAGACGGCACTCTCGTTGACGTTGGTGATCGTGATGGCCAGTGTCTGGGTATCGGTGTTGACACCGTCGCTGACCTGGACCAAGACATCGTAGACGTTGTCGGTACCGGCGTCGGCAGGCGCCTCGAAATTGGGGGCAGTATTGAAGGTCAGTGCACCGCCCGCGTCGATGCTGAACACTGCGGAATCCGCTCCACCGATGATGCTGTAGGTAAGCGTCTCGCCGGGCAGATCGGCATCGGTGGCCGTGACGGTCGTCACGGCGGTGCTGTTCTCGGCCACCGATGTCGAGGCAGTGGCCCCTGCGCCATTGGAGGTGATTGCAGGCGAGTGGTCGTTGACCGGTGTCAGGGCGATCGTGAAGGACTGAACACTGAAGGATCCATCGGAGGAATCGGCCCGGACCGTGATGCCGTGGGAGGCGGCTGCCTCGCGATCCAGCAGCGTACCGTTGGCCACCGTCACGACCCCGGTCGAGGTGTTGATGGTGAATCGCCCGCCCGCGTCAGTCACGACGCTGGAGGCGTCGGTCAGGGAGTAGGTGATGGTGTCTGAGGTATCGGGATCGGTGGCGAGGGCATCGATGCCCACGACGGTACCGTTGGCGGCGTTCTCGGCGACCGAGTTGGCAGCGGCGTCGGAGTCCGAGACCGCTGAGACGGCGCTCTCGTTGACATTGGTGACCGTAATAGCCAGAGCCTGGGTATCGGTGTTGGCGCCGTCGCTGACCTGAACCTGGACATCGTAGACGTTGTTGTTGCCGGCGTCGGCGGGCACTTCGAAATTTGGTGCCGCGCTAAAGGTCAGTGCACCGCCCGCGTCGATGCTGAACACTGCGGAATCCGCACCGCCGATGATGCTGTAGGTAAGCGTCTCGCCGGGCAGATCGGCATCGGTGGCCGTGACGGTTGTCACGGCGGTGCTGTTCTCGGCCACCGATGTCGAGGCGGTGGCCCCTGCGCCATTGGAGGTGATTGCAGGCGAGTGGTCGTTGACGGGTGTCAGGGCGATGGTGAAGGTCTGAACACTGAAGGATCCATCGGACGAATCAGCTCGAACCGTGATGTCGTGGGAGGCGGCTGCCTCGCGATCCAGCAGCGTGCCGTTGGCCACCGTCACAACACCGGTCGAGGTGTTGATGGTGAAGCGCCCGCCCGCGTCAGTCACGACGCTGGACGCATCGGCCAGTGAGTAGGTAATGGTGTCTGAGGTATCGGGATCGGTCGCCAGGGCATCGATGCCCACGACGGTGCCATTGGCGGCGTTCTCGATAACCGCATTGGCAGCGGCATCGGAGTCCGAGACCGCTGAGACGGCGCCCTCGTTGACATTGGTGACCGTGATAGCCAGAGCCTGGGTATCGGTGTTGGTGCCGTCGCTGACCTGGACCTGGACATCGTAGACATTGTTGTTGCCGTCGTCGGCGGGCGCCTCGAAATTGGGGGCGGCATTGAAGGTCAGCGCACCGCCAGCGTCGATGCTGAACAATGCAGCATCGTCTCCACCAATGATGCTGTAGGTAAGCGCGTCTCCGGGCAGGTCGGCATCGGTGGCGATGACCGTGGTCACGGCGGTACTGTTCTCCGCCACCGACGCCGAACCCGTGGCTCCTCCGCCATTGGAGGTGATCACCGGCAAGTGGTCGTTGACCGGTGTCAGCGCGATCGTGAAGGTCTGGACACTGAATGAGCCATCGGAGGAATCGGCCCGGATGGTGATGCCGTGGGAGGCGGCTGCCTCGCGGTCCAGCAGCGTACCGTTGGCCACCGTGACGACACCGGTCGAGGTGTTGATGGTGAATCGCCCGCCTGCGTCATCTGGAGTACCGGACGCATCGGCCAGTGAGTAGGTGATGGTGTCGGAGGTATCAGAGTCGGTGGCGAGGGCATCGATGCCCACGACGGTGCCGTTGGTGGCGTTCTCGGCGACCGCGTTGGCAGCGGCGTCGGAGTCCGAGACCGCTGAGACGGCGCTCTCGTTGACATTGGTGACCGTAATAGCCAGTGCCTGGGTATCGGCGTTGACGCCGTCGCTGACCTGGACCTGGACATCGTAGACGTTGTTGTTGCCGACGTCGGCGGGCGCCTCGAAATTCGGTGCCGCGCTAAAGGTCAGTGCACCGCCCGCGTCGATGCTGAACAATGCGGAATCGGTACCGCCGATGATGCTGTAGGTAAGCGTCTCGCCGGGCAGATCGGCGTCAGTGGCGATGACGGTTGTCACGGCGGTGCTGTTCTCGGCCACCGATGTCGAGGCGGTGGCCCCTGCGCCATTGGAGGTGATTGCAGGCGAGTGGTCGTTGACGGGTGTCAGTGCGATGGTGAAGGTCTGGACACTGAATGAGCCATCGGAGGAATCGGCCCGGACCGTGATGTCGTGGGAGGCAGCTGCCTCACGGTCCAGCAGCGAACCGTTGGCGACCGTCACGACCCCGGTCGAGGTGTTGATGGTGAAACGCCCACCCGCGTCAGTCACGACGCTGGAGGCATCGGTCAGGGAGTAGGTAATGGTGTCTGAGGTATCAGGATCGGTCGCGAGGGCATCGATGCCCACGACGGTGCCATTGGCGGCGTTCTCGGCGACCGCGTTGGCAGCGGCGTCGGAGTCCGAGACCGCGGAGACGGCGCCCTCATTGACGTTGGTGATCGTGATGGCCAGAGCCTGGGTATCGGTGTTGGTGCCGTCGCTGACCTGGACCTGGACATCGTAGACGTTGTTGTCGCCGGCGTCGGCGGGCACTTCGAAATTCGGTGCTGCGCTAAAGGTCAGTGCACCGCCCGCGTCGATGCTGAACACTGCGGAATCCGCACCGCCGATGATGCTGTAGGTAAGCGTCTCGCCGGGCAGATCAGCATCGGTGGCCGTGACGGTGGTCACTGCGGTACTGTTCTCGGCCACCGATGTCGAGGCAGTGGCCCCTGCGCCATTGGAGGTGATTGCAGGCGAGTGGTCGTTGACGGGTGTCAGGGCGATGGTGAAGGTCTGGACGCTGAAGGATCCATCGGAGCAATCGGCGCGGATGGTGATGCCGTGGGAGGCAGCTGCCTCGCGGTCCAGCAGCGTACCGTTGGCCACCGTCACGACCCCGGTCGAGGTGTTGATGGTGAATCGCCCACCGGCGTCATCTGGAGTACCGGACGCATCGGCCAGTGAGTAGGTGATGGTGTCGGAGGTATCGGTGTCGGTGGCGAGGGCATCGATACCTACGACCGTGCCATTGGCGGCGTTCTCGGCGACCGAGTTGGCAGCGGCGTCGGAGTCCGAGACCGCTGAGACGGCGCTCTCGTTGACATTGGTGACCGTAATAGCCAGAGCCTGGGTATCGGTGTTGACGCCGTCACTGACCTGGACCTGGACATCGTAGACGTTGTTGGTGCCGACGTCGGCGGGCGCCTCGAAATTCGGTGCCGCGTTGAAGGTCAGTGCACCGCCCGCGTCAATACTGAACACTGCGGAATCCGCACCGCCGATGATGCTGTAGGTCAGCGTCTCGCCGGGCAGATCGGCATCAGTGGCCGTGACGGTGGTCACGGCGGTGCTGTTCTCGGCCACCGATGTCGAACCCGTGGCTCCTCCGCCATTGGAGGTGATTGCAGGCGAGTGGTCGTTGACGGGTGTCAGGGCGATGGTGAAGGACTGAACACTGAAGGATCCATCGGAGGAATCGGCCCGGACCGTGATGCCGTGGGAGGCAGCTGCCTCGCGGTCCAGCAGGGTGCCGTTGGCCACCGTCACGACCCCGGTCGAGGTGTTGATGGTGAAGCGCCCGCCCGCGTCAGTCACGACGCTGGAGGCGTCGGTCAGGGAGTAGGTGATGGTGTCTGAGGTATCGGGATCGGTGGCGAGGGCATCGATGCCCACGACGGTGCCGTTGGCGGCGTTCTCGGCGACCGCGTTGGCAGCGGCATCGGAGTCCGAGACCGCGGAGACGGCGCCCTCATTGACGTTGGTGATCGTGATGGCCAGAGCCTGGGTATCGGTGTTGGTGCCGTCGCTGACCTGGACCTGGACATCGTAGACGTTGTTGTTGCCGGCGTCGGCGGGCACTTCGAAATTCGGTGCTGCGCTAAAGGTCAGTGCACCGCCCGCGTCGATGCTGAACACTGCGGCATCCGCACCGCCGATGATGCTGTAGGTAAGCGTCTCGCCGGGCAGATCGGCATCGGTGGCCGTGACGGTTGTCACGGCGGTACTGTTCTCGGCCACCGATGTCGAGGCAGTGGCCCCTGCGCCATTGGAGGTGATCACCGGCGAGTGGTCGTTGACCGGTGTCAGGGCGATGGTGAAGGACTGAACACTGAAGGATCCATCGGAGGAATCGGCCCGGACCGTGATGTCGTGGGAGGCGGCTGCCTCACGGTCCAGCAGGGTGCCGTTGGCGACCGTCACAACACCGGTCGAGGTGTTGATGGTGAAACGCCCGCCCGCGTCAGTCACGACGCTGGAGGCGTCGGTCAGGGAGTAGGTGATCGTGTCTGAGGTATCGGGATCGGTCGCCAGGGCATCGATGCCCACGACGGTACCGTTGGCGGCGTTCTCGGCGACCGCGTTGGCAGCGGCATCGGAGTCCGAGACCGCGGAGACGGCGCCCTCATTGACGTTGGTGATCGTGATGGCCAGAGCCTGGGTGTCGGTGTTGGCGCCGTCGCTGACCTGGACCTGGACATCGTAGACGTTGTTAGTGCCTGAATCGGTTGGCGACTCGAAGTTCGGGGCCGTATTGAAGGTCAGTGCACCGCCGGCACCGATGCTTAACAATGCGGAATCGGCACCGCCGATGATGCTGTAGGTAAGCGCGTCTCCGGGCAGGTCGGCATCGGTGGCGATGACCGTGGTCACGGCGGTGCTGTTTTCGGCCACCGACGCCGAACCCGTGGCTCCTCCGCCATTGGAGGTGATCACCGGCAAGTTGTCGTTGACCGGTGTCAGCGAGATGGTGAAGGTCTGGACACTGAATGAGCCATCGGAGGAATCAGCGCGGATGGTGATGCCGTGGGAGGCGGCTGCCTCGCGATCCAGCAGCGTACCGTTGGCCACCCTCACGACCCCGGTCGAGGTGTTGATGGTGAATCGCCCACCGGCGTCATGCGGCGTACCGGACGCATCGGCCAGTGAGTAGGTGATGGTGTCGGAGGTATCGGTGTCGGTGGCGAGGGCATCGATGCCCACGACGGTGCCATTGGCGGCGTTCTCGGCGACTTGATCGGCGCTTGCATCGGAGTCCGAGACTGCCGAGACGGCTCCCTCGTTGACATTGGTGACTGTGATAGCCAGAGCCTGGGTATCGGTGTTGGTGCCGTCGCTGACCTGGACCTGGACATCGTAGACATTGTTGGTGCCGGTGTCGGCGGGCGCCTCGAAATTGGGGGCAGTATTGAAGGTCAGCGCACCGCCAGCATCAATCGAGAACAGGGCGGAATCGGCACCACCAATGATGCTGTAGGTAAGCGTCTCGCCGGGCAGATCGGCATCGGTGGCCGTGACGGTGGTCACGGCGGTGCTGTTCTCGGCCACCGATGTCGAGGCGGTGGCTCCACCACCACTGGAGGTGATTGCAGGCGAGTGGTCGTTGACGGGTGTCAGGGCGATGGTGAAGGACTGAACACTGAAGGATCCATCGGAGGAATCGGCCCGGACCGTGATGTCGTGGGAGGCGGCTGCTTCGCGGTCCAGCAGGGTGCCGTTGGCGACAGTCACGATACCGGAGCTCGAATTGATGGTGAAGCGCCCGCCTGCGTCATCCAGCGTACCGGACGCATCGGCCAGAGAGTAGGTGATGGTGTCGGAGGTATCGGTATCGGTCGCCAGGGCATCGATGCCTACGACCGTGCCGTTGGCGGCGTTCTCGACAACCGCGTTGGCAGCGGCATCGGAGTCCGAGACCGCCGAGACGCTACTCTCATTAACATTGGTGACCGTGATGGCCAGTGTCTGGGTATCGGTGTTGACACCGTCACTGACCTGGACCTGGACATCGTAGACGTTGTTAGTGCCTGAATCGGTTGGCGACTCGAAGTTCGGGGCCGTATTGAAGGTCAGTGCACCGCCGGCACCGATGCTGAACCCTGCGGCATCTACACCGCCGATGATGCTGTAGGTGAAGGTGTCACCCGGCATGTCAGCATCGGTGGCGGTGACCGTGGTCACGGCCGTGTTGTTCTCAGCGACCGAGGTTGATGCTGAACCTCCTCCGCCGTTCGAACTGATTATCGGTGCATTATCATTGACCGGCGTGACCGAAATGCTGAACAATTCGGGGCCGCCCAACGCCCCGCTGCTACCGTCCGCGTAGGTGAACCCGAACGAATCGGACAAATTCTCCGTGCCATTGTGGGCATAGCTCAGCAATCCGCCATTGATATCGGCTTGGGTGAACGTGGCGTTGGTGGCCAACGGGCTGCCGTTGAGCCGTAGCGACCCTCTGGTCGGCGTACTGGTGAGCGTATAGGTAAGTCCGCTGGCTGCTGTGTCAACATCCTGCAGCTGAAGCAGTGCGTTGCCGATCGTGGCGGTTGCGCCCTCTGCAAGACTCAGTGTGTTGTTGTTGGCGACGGTAGGCACATCATCTACCGCCAACACCGTGACCTGAACAGCGACGGTTGCCGAGCTATACGGCGTGACTCCACCATTGGTCGAGACATCCACGCTGGCCGCGCCCGAGACCGTAGTAGAGTTGTCGATCAGCCGGACGGACAAACCGGTGGGTGACCCGTTGTAGTTTGCCGCCGGCACGAAGCGCAACAGGTCACTGGTGCGCAGGGTTAAAGCACTGGCATCGCTTACGGTACCCAGATTGACCCAGCTAGAACCAGCGTTTATCGAGTATTGCCAGGTCCCCTGGGCCGGGGTGTTGGTGTGCGCGCGGACGGCAACGCCGGCGAGTTGATTTTGGCTCGGGTTGCTTGAATCGGCTGAGTTGCTGAAATTACCGGCGAACAGCGTGACGACGGTCTGGCCGGCCGATGAGGTCGTGTCTTCATTGATGTCAGGCAGATTTGCCGAGCCCGTGGCGACCGGCGCATCATTGATCGGATTGACCGCGACCGTGAACGAAGAAGTGGCGGACGAGAATGCCGAAGAACCTCCGTTGACCGTGGTGCTGACCTTGCTGCCGGCGCTGCCGCTCGAGCCATCCCAGGCTCGGAACGTCGTGACCGGTGTGGCTGAACCATTAAAATTGGCCGCGGGAAGAAACCGCAGGCGGGTGAGTGCATCACCATTCAATAGCAGCGACGCGCTGTCGCTGACGGTGCCAACCGGAGTCCAGTTCGTTCCGCCATCGGTGGAATACTCCAGGGTGCCGTTGGCCGAGTTCACGCCGGCAATCGCCATACCGACGGGCGAGGAATCCACGTCAGATGCCTGACCCGAAATCAGCGCTGATACCAGAGTACCGCTGCTGGTCTGGTTATCTTCGTCAATCGCGGTCATTGAATTCGAACCGGCCAGGACCGGCGCGTCATTGACGGCAACGATCGAGACGCTGGCGACCGCCGTATTGCTGCTGTTCGTTCCATCCGAAGCGAGGACAAAGAGCTGTCGGGTGGTCGTATTCGGCGCCTGGGCGTTGTTGGAGTAGGTGACTGTCCCCAATACCTGCCTGTACTTGGCGACCGTATCGATACCACTGAGCGTCAGGAATCCGGTGCCGCTGTCGTAGGATGCGGTGATGCTGGTGCCCGTTGTATTCGCCGCCAGCACTTCGGCCGTTCCGTCCAGGCGATTGCTGATCGCCACGGTAAGCATCGTCAGATTGGCGCTGGTCACATCCGTCAGGATGTAGTCCGAGTCGGTAATCAGCACTGCGCCGCCACCTTCGGTATGGCTGGTCTGGTAGGCGCCATCACCACCAGCACCGGAGCTGTTGTCACCGTCCAGATCGATATATGGATCGGCGTTGCTGACAGTGACATTGGCGGCAAACTCAGAAGTCGAGCCGTATGCCTGACGGTCGTCGATGCCGACCTGGGCAGGATTGGAGACTTCGGTGGCTGTGGCGGTGACGACACCGCCCACGGTGGTCGCGACACCGAGCGTGATGTTGAAGTTGGCATTACCACTGCCGTCGGTGGTAACTGTCGTGCTGCCAAGGTAGACATCGCCCGGTCCATAGCCCGAGCCGCTACCCGATCCAGAGGGCTGAAAGAATTCCAGTCGGTAGGTGGTACTGCTCTCCGAGTTCAGCGATCCGGTGATGACCGTACTGGCGCCGTCGGTGCCGGCGGAAGCAATGACCGGATAATTCTGCAAGTCATTGGGACCCGTGTCGCTGTCATTGGCGTCGTTCGGGGTGGGGCCAGAAACCGGCGCGATGTCAATAGCGAGGGACAGGTTGTTCTGGATCTGGTTGCCGAGAAAACTGTTTCCTGTGCCCGCCGACGAGGCGATCCACATGGCATTGGACCCGTTTGCATCGATTCGATTACCTGAGTTTGCGGTCGTACCACCCACCAGATTGTCGTGCGCCCCAGTCTGGAAAGTGAAACCAGCCGTTGAAACGCCACTACGAATGCCTGATGGGTAGACACCAAGGTAATTGCCTTGAATGCGATTTTCAGCGGTACCGGATCCGGTCAGGACAATAAGATTGCCTCCACTGCCGATGACATAGTTTCGAGCCGCAGCGGAGTCGCCACCAATCAGATTGTTCGTCGGTCCGTTATAAAGTGAAATGCCGCCGTCCCGATTGGCCAGAGTACCGGTGCCGGCCGAATTCAAACCAATGTAGTTGCCCTGAATGGTGTTATTGCTGGTGCCGGCACCCAGGAGCTCAATACCGTACCAACCATAGCCGGACACGAGATTTCCGGCACCGGCTGTCGTGCCACCGACCAATGCATTGGTGGTGCCGGTATTCAGCACGATGCCGGAGTTGCCAGAGAGCAATGCCGCACCCGACAGATCGATCATTCCCGTTGCATCGGTGCCAACGTAGTTGCCCTGAATGGTCGCACCGGTTGCGCCATTGATGAGGATGCCGACACCGGTTGCGACGGTGACGACATTTCGCGCCCCGACGGTCGTGCCGCCAATGGTCGTGTTGCTTGCCTGAGAGTCAACCCCTATTCCGACGTTACCATTGTCCAGTATGGCATTTCCGGCCCGGTTCAATCCGACGTAATTTCCCTGCACGAGAGTGCCCGACGCCTGTCCGATATAAAGGCCCTGATATTGATTCAAGGTCAGAACATTTCGATCAAGCGCCGATGTGCCACCAATCACGTTGTTATTGGATCCGCCGCCGATCGTGATGCCGGGTCCCTGGTTTGTGCGACTGGCCAGCCCGCTGGCATTCAAGCCGATTTCATTGCCGGCAATGGTATTGCCCGAGGTTACCCAGACCTGAATGCCCGCGTCGCCGAAACCATCGATGGCCAGGCCGCGAATCGTGCTGCCGTTTGCGCCAGCGAAGAGGCGCAGACCTGCGTTGGGATTCGCCACGGATAGTGCCGAGCCGTCGAGCTGGACAACCGGAGCCCCCGCGAAGTCGGGATCGGTGGTGGCGTTGATGATTACCGGGCTCGTGATGCCGTCGAGGGTCGTGGTGATGGCGATCCGATGCACGCCGTTGACCAGCGGATCGGGAATGTTGAAATAGATCGAATCCAGGCCTGCAGTGTTGTTCGTAGCGGTGATCGCTTCGGCCAGTGAAATACGTCCGTCAGCGCCGCGGTTTGACCGAAGGTTGGCAATGGATGACGTATTGCCATCGGTGGCGGCGCTGGTGGTATCGACGACCAGAAAGTTCGTGGCCCCGGTGGCGGTCACATTGGCCGCGAGTTCCGACGTGGCGCCATACGTTCCATTGTTGTTGTCGACCGTTGCCGTGGCGGTGATGCGATCGCCGACATTGACGTGCCCGCTGCTTAATAGGTGCGAGAAGCTGGCGTTGCCGCCGCTATCGGTGGTGACGGTCGTATACCCCAGGAACTGGGCGCTGCTGCCACGACCATTGGCATTGAATTGACTGGGTACGGCACTAAAGAACTCGATTCGATAACGGGTGCTGGCATTGGAGTTGAGCGAACCAGCAATGGTTGTTCCCGAGGCATTGACTGTCGCCGTCGACAGCACCGGATAGTTCTGTAGTTGGTTCGGTCCGGTGTCCCCGTCTCCGGTGTCGTTTGGAGTGATCTCACTGGCAGGATCTCCAGTCCCCCAAAGATTGATGTCTATGGTCCCGGCATTCCACATTCGGTTGCCCAGGATTGTGGCTCGGGAAGCATTCCCGTCAACGCCGACATTGGGTGCGCCACCGCTGCCGTTGTTGGCGATCGTATTGCCCTCATTGGCTCCGACCCCACCGATAAGCCATGCCTGGGAGTTGGATACATACATGCCGATCGTCAGGTTGGCGCGTGCCGCGCCATTTCGGTTCAGACCAATGTAGTTCGACTGAATGGTGACCGAGCCACTTGAGCTGATTCCCGTGATTCCGTATTGGTTACCCCCGATCGTATTGTTGATGATCTGGATATCATCGACTGCGAAGTTGATCAGGATGCCGTCCAGTTGCGTAGCTCCTGCGTTGCCACTGGCATTCAGACCGATGTAGTTGCTCTCGATGGTCAGATTCTTATCCCCTGACACAGAGATCGATCCGTTGGCAAATCCGTAGATGCTCAGGCCGTAGACACCACTTTCCGCTGGTGTGCTCGTCGCGAAGGTGAACCCATGGGTGTTGCCGGCTGATGTCGTGATCTGGATCAGTGGCGTGCCTGCATAACCGGGCTGGGTGCGTCCGTCGATCACCACGTCGTCAGTAATGGTTGGCAGTGCAGACGCGAGCGTAATGGTCTTGATGCCACCACCCGCTATCGCAAATTCGATACGGTCGGCACCGGCCAATGCCTGGGCGTCGGCCAGTGCCTGCCGAAGTGATCCCGCACCCGTATTGTTCGTGTTCGTGACCACAAAGGTATTCAAGGTGCCGGCGAAATCGAGCTGGATCTGCTGACTCAGCGCGATGGCGGTCTGGACATCTCCTTGGTGATACTCGAGATCGAAGTCGGCACCCTGGGTGGCCGAGCCCGTTGCGTCGATACTGGCGGCCACGTCGGCGTCGATCAGGCTGGACAGCGCGTCGACGAATGCCCGTCCGTCGGCGGTCGATGCCACGTCGCAGCCATAGAGGAGCAGATCACCATCCTGGGCGATGAATCCGGACCAGCGGCCGATGTCATCTGCCCGTTCTGCCAGGGTGGCGGCGTTTATGGTTTCCCTGCCCAGAGCAATCGCACCATCACTGCCGTGGGAAATCACATGCCAGGCGTCCCAGGGGGCGTGCCCCTCGGTGTAGGCATTGATCTGATCGATGGCGTCAGCATCAGCATCGATGAGCAGGATGTCGAACTCACGACCGGCTGGCGCGTCCTGCCGGATTTGATCCACCAATGATTCGGCGTTCTCGACCCGGGCATCGACAATGATCAGGTCGCGCGATGGCTGGCTCACCGAGTCCGTGGACGGCGTGGCGGCCGTGATCGAAGCCTCGGTACCGGCGTCCAGGCTGGTGATCAGTGGAGGTGGCGTCGTCAGGCTGTCGGCATCGAATGCCACACCGGGCGAGAGGTCGGCCGAATAGAGAATGCGCTCGTCGAGCGCTTCGACATGCAGGCGCGACGAACCCGGGCGCGCGAGTCGCCCGGGCCTTCGTCGATCGAACAATCGGAAGAACCTGGCCATGCATGATGATGTGTCGACGCCGTTTCGGGCGGCTATCCTCGCCGGACAGGGGCCGTTTGTGCCGGTTGGCCGGGTTCAGAACTGTTGTTTGAGCCGACGAACGGTCAATCCTGGCAGAGACGGTTGGCGCCGCTGCTGTGAGGCTGTCCTGACTACTCGAGGGCAAACATCGACAGTGCGAACAGGGCGATCAGCGACAGAATCAGGCCAAGCCGACGGGGCTGAGTGGCCCAGGCGGGGCTCGGGCGAGTCGGCTCCGACGGGCTCGACAGACGCCCGACGGGATGGTGATATTCACTGCTTGAGTCAGCCGGCCACGCCTGCTCGGGTTGGGCTTCGGGTTCCAGCCGCCGCGCACCGATCAGGTCGGCCACCACCCGCCGTGCGGGCACCCAGTCATCGTCGCCTACCCAGAGGCCGCGCGGCTGTTCGGCGCCCGGCATGCCCGGGATCGCATAGGTGAATTCGTCCGAGACATGTACCGGCATCCCCCGGGATTCCAGTTCCGTGCGCAAACGCTGCAACTCGATGGTGTCGTAGCTGCGAGCGATCAGGCGCAACTCAGTGCTCGCGTCGCAGCGCCGGGAACAGGATCACATCGCGGATGCTGGCGCTGTCGGTGAGCAACATGACCAGCCGGTCGATGCCGATACCGCAGCCGCTGGCCGGTGGCATGCCGAATTCCAGTGCGCGGATGTAGTCGGCATCGTAGAACATGGCCTCGTCGTCGCCTGCTTCCTTGGCGGCCACCTGAGCATGAAATCGCGCGGCCTGGTCTTCGGGGTCATTGAGCTCGGAGAAGCCATTGGCGGTTTCGCGCCCGGCGATGAACAGCTCGAAGCGTTCAGTGATCTGGGAGTCTGAATCCGAGGCACGGGCCAGCGGGGAGACTTCAACCGGGTAGTCGACAATGAAGGTCGGTTGGATGAGTCTGGCCTCTGCCGTCTCTTCAAACAACGCCAGTTGCAACGCGCCTACCCCGGCATCGCGCAGCGGCGCCTCGGTGAGATCGACATGGCGCTCTCGCAGCTGCTGGCGCAGCCATTGTTCGTCATTCATGGGGCCGCCGGCATACTCCGGGGCATAGGTGGCGATCGCCTGGGCGATGGTCAGGCGGGCAAAGGGATCCGCCAGGCGGATCGTTTGCCCCTGATATTGAATGGTCGTGGTGCCCAGCGTGCGTTGGGCGACATGACGCAACGCTGCCTCGGTAAAGTCCATGTTCCACGCATAGTCGGTCCAGGCTGCGTAGAACTCCATCATGGTGAATTCGGGATTGTGCCGCGGGCTGATCCCTTCGTTGCGAAAACTCCGGTTGATTTCGAACACCCGGTCAAAGCCGCCCACCACCAGACGCTTCAGATAGAGTTCGGGCGCTATGCGCAGGAACATTTCCTGATCCAGGGCGTTGTGCCGGGTTGAAAACGGTTTGGCCGTTGCCCCGCCCGGAATCGGGTGCAGCATGGGGGTTTCGACCTCCAGAAAGGCATGGCTGGTCATGAATTCGCGCAAGGCCTGCACCGCGCGACTGCGCACTTCGAAGGTCGCGCGCGAGGCGTCATTGACGATGAGGTCGACATAGCGCTGCCGATAGCGGGTCTCCTGATTGGCCAGTCCGTGCCATTTGTCCGGCAGGGGGCGCAAGCTCTTGGTGATGAGCCGGATGCTGCGCGCCCGCACCGATAACTCATCGCGCATGGTCTTGAATAACTCGCCTTCGACGGCAATGATGTCGCCCAGGTCCCAGTGCTTGAAACGGGCATGTTGCTCGGCGCCGACCCCGTCATCGTTCAGATAGATCTGCAGGCGCGCATGGCGATCCTGCAAGGTGGCAAAACTCGCCTTGCCCTGTACGCGCTTGAGCATCATGCGACCGGCGAGCGAGACCATGACCGGCTGTTCGGCAAGCTGCTCGCGGCTGCTGGCACCGTAGCGATCGTGCAAAGCCCCGGCGTGATGAGTGGGCCGAAAATCATTCGGAAATGCCGGCCCGACCGAGCGTAGTTCAGCGAGCTTGGCGCGTCGCTCGGCCATGATCTGATTGTGATCGGGCGCAGCATCCTGCGGCTTGTCGGCGTCGGTCATCAGATGCCCTGTTTGAGACTCTCGGAAATGAAGGGATCCAGGTCGCCATCGAGCACGGATCGCGTATTGCTGATCTCGACATTGGTGCGCAGATCCTTGATGCGCGACTGATCCAGCACATAGGAGCGAATCTGGTGGCCCCAGCCGATGTCGGTTTTGCCAGCCTCGACCTTGTCTTGTTCGGCCTGGCGCAGGCGGATCTCGTGTTCGTACAGACGCGCGCGCAACATCGACATGGCGGAGTCTTTGTTGCGATGCTGTGAGCGGTCATTCTGGCACTGCACCACAATGCCGGTCGGATTGTGGGTGATGCGCACGGCCGACTCGGTCCGGTTCACGTGCTGGCCGCCCGCGCCCGAGGCCCGGTACACATCGATTCGCAGATCGGCCGGGTTGATCTCGATGTCGATCGAGTCGTCGACCTCAGGGTAGACAAACACCGAGGCAAACGAGGTGTGTCGCCCGCCGGAGGCATCGAAGGGCGACTTGCGAACCAGCCGGTGGATGCCCACTTCACTGCGCAGATGCCCATAGGCGTAGTCGCCGTCGACCTTGATGGTCGCGCTCTTGATGCCCGCGATCTCGCCCTCGGACTCTTCGAGCACCTCGGCAGAGAAACCCTTGCGCTCGCAGTAGCGAAGATACTGACGCAACAGCATGGCGGCCCAGTCCTGCGCTTCGGTGCCGCCGGCTCCCGATTGAATCTCGATGAAGCAGTTATTGGGATCGGCCGGGTTGGAGAACATGCGCCGGAACTCGAGCGTCTCGATGACCTGGGCGACCTTTTGCGAATCGGCCGCAATGGCGAGCAAGGTGTCGTCATCATGCTCGGCGCGAGCCATCTCGAACAGATCGGCCGAGTCGGTCAGGCTGGCCTGGGCCTTGGTGAGGCTGTTGACCACGGATGAGAGCATACGTTGCTCGCGGCCCAGGTCTTGGGCGCGCTTGGGGTCTTCCCACACATCGGGTTGCTCGAGCAGTTTATTGACTTCCTCGAGCCGGTCTGACTTCAGATCGAAGTCAAAGATACCCCCGGAGATCGCGCACGCGTTGCTGCAGATCTTCAATGGTGGTCAGGATGGCGTTGGTGCGTTCGGCGTCCATGCGATTGTTCCGGGCAGGGGGAGTGGCATATTGATGAGGCTGATCGGCGATTGTAACTGTTTGCCCTGCGCCGGGTCATTCATCGGTGACCTCGTCCTCGATTTGCAGTTGCAGTTCGGTCCGGCCCCGGTATTCCTGACTTTGAAGCCGGTAGGCCAGCCGCGCACTGCCCGCCAGTGGCTCGGTCCGGTTGAACCAGATCGCCTCCAGAATCCGATCGTCCAGCCGAAGTCTGAGCTTCAGGTGGCCGCTGCCCACGGTGCGCTGGTTCAGCACCTCGAATTGATTGCAGAACAGGGGCGTTGCAAATCCCTGGCCCCAGATCTGGGTCTCGAGCAGGTGTGCAAGCGGCAGGTCGATGCGATCGGCCGGTAGCGGACCATCGGTGAGCAAGGCCTTGTCGAAGGCTTCGGTATCACCCAGCTCGCCCACTGCCTGTTCGAAGGCTGCACCAAACTGTTCGAGCCGGGTTGCGGCAAGGCTCAAGCCGGCCGCCATCGCATGGCCGCCAAAGCGCATGATGAGATCGGACTCGCGAGCAGCGATCAGCGCCAGAACGTCGCGCAGATGCACCCCGGCGATTGACCGTCCCGAGCCGCGAAGCGTGCCGGGTTCGCCCTGGGCTGGGGCCAGCGCAAACACCGGACGGTGCCACCGATCTTTCAGTCGGCTGGCCACCAGACCGATCACGCCTTCATGCCAGTCGTCATGGGCGACCACCACCGCGCGCTGTGTTGGGGCAGGCTCTGGCATGGCCGCCAGCGCGAGGCTGCGCATGTCGGCTTCGATAGTCTTGCGCGCCTGATTGATCGAATCCAGCCGACTGGCCAGGACCAGTCCTTCTTCCAGGCTGTCGGCGAGCAGGCACTCGATGCCGATCGTGATGTCCTCGAGCCGACCCGCGGCATTGATGCGCGGAGCCAGCGCGAAGCCCAGATCCCGTTCGCTCATGCGCGCCGTCGTGCACCGCGAGATCTGCATCAGCGCCGACAGGCCTGGTCGGGCGCGACCCGTACGCATTCGGGCCAGGCCGCCGGCCACGAGTCGCCGGTTGTTGCTGTCCATGACCACCAGATCGGCGACGGTGCCCAGGGCGACCAGATCGAGCAAGTCGTCCAGCCGGGGCGGCTGCCCGGCCCAGCGGCCGCGCGACAACAGTTCGGCGCGCACCGCGGCCACCACATAAAACGCGACACCGACTCCCGCCAGGTGAGGGCTGGCAAACTGGCATCCGACCTGGTTGGGATTGACGATGGCATCGGCCGCCGGTAACTGCGGGCCGGGCAGATGATGATCGGTGATGATGACCTGCATGCCGGCCTTCCTGGCGGTGTCGACGCCGGCCAGGCTGGCAATGCCGTTGTCCACGGTGACGATGCAGTCGCTGCGACCCAACCGGGGGTGATGGCAGGCCACGCTGGCCACGGCGCTGGACAGGCCGTAGCCATCGGTGAGCCGGTTGGGCACCAGGAAGTCCACGCGCGCGCCGAAGCGGCGCAAGCCGAGCACCATCAATGCCGTGGCCGTGGCACCGTCACAGTCGTAGTCGCCAACCACACAGATCGCCCGCTGGGCGTCGATGGCGTCAGCAAGCAAGGAGGCTGCCCGGCTCAGGCCCAACATGGCCTCCGGTCGCAGCAGTCGGGCGCGGTCGGTGGCCACGTCGTCGGGATCGCGCACCCCTCGCGCGGCCAGGATTCGGGCCAGCACCGCGTCGAAGCCGGCTGCCTCGAGCCGGGCGCAGCTTGCGGGATCGGCCAGGCGGCGGCGTGCCCGGGTCATGCCAGGGCGGTGTGACGCCAGACGCGCAGACGGTCCAGTGGGCTGCAACGCAGCGCCAGCCATCCGCGCTCATCGGTCAGCACCACGCCCAGCGGTTGTCGAGTCCGATCGAGCAGGCCACCCAACTGAACGAGGGCATCATCACCCCGCCATTCGATGAGCCGGCCGCTGTCATCCGGATCCGGCCGGTCACCCGCTTCGAAGGCCGACGTGGCCAGGACGCGGTCTATCGGCAGGCCGTGTCCGAGGGCGAGGCCGCGAGCCACCGCATGATCGCTGTAGACCGTGGCGAAGGGTCGCGCGCTGCGTTGGGTGGCGATGCCGTCTATCCACAAAGTGTTGATCGGCGCCAGATCGCGGCTGGCGCGGTCCAGATTGACCGGATGCTCATGCCAGCGCATCTGGATCTCATTGAGCAGGCGGCGCAGCGCGCGGGCGTCGGGGCCGGTGGGCATGTAGGCGTGGATGTTGCGTCCCTTCGCCGCATGGGAACTGGAGGTTTTGAATGTCATGGGCAGGGGCACTCGCACGACCCAGCATTCGGGGGCGATCGGCAACAGACTGACCTGCTCGGGTGCCAGGTATTCATTGGCGTCATCAGCCAGCGCCTGGGCTTCGTCGGAGGTGATGGCCAGCGACTCAGCATGCTGCAGCACCAGGTGATCCATGCCGGCATGCAGACTGGCAGGCGAGGCGGTCAGCAGGCGCTCGGCGGGGATCGCATCATCCGTATCGTGGGTGGACAAGCTTCCCGGCCAGGCGAATCGTTGCCAGGCAGCCGCCGTGATGGGATTGTCGATTTCGAACCGGGTGCCCAGCCAGTGTTCCCAGGGCGTGGCGGCCGGCGCCGGCGCATCGTCGGCATGTCGGGCGAGCAGGCGAGCCCGCGACAGACGACTGACCAGTCCGGCGGGCCATCGCGGATCGTCCGGTCGGTCCAGTGGTACATCCGGAAGGAGTACGGTGAGCATGAACACAAATGTAGCAGCCAGCTCGAAGCAGATGCGGGCTTCGGGCAGTCCGAATGGTTTTTTGTGGCACACTGACGCGGCATTATGACAACCCCCTACGAACTCCTGATCGGCCTGCGCTATACACGGGCCAGCCGGCGCTCCGGCCGGCGCAACGGCTTTATCTCGTTCATTTCCGTGCTCTCCGTCGCCGGCATTGCGCTGGGCGTGGCCGCGCTCATCATTGTGCTGTCCGTGATGAATGGCTTCCAGAAGGAAGTGCGCAACAAGATGTTGTCGGTGCTGTCACACATCGAAGTATTGGCTGGCCAGCAGGCGCTGACCGACTGGACGGCGGTGGCAGCCAGTGCACAAGGCGATCCGCGGATCATCGGCGCGGCCCCCTACGTGGCCGGCCAGGCCATGCTGACTCATCGCGAGAGTGTGCGTGGCGTGCTGGTCCGTGGCATTGATCCGGCGCGCGAAGGTGATGTGGCCGATTACGTGCACTCGTTTGTCCAGGGCAGCCCGAACGATCTGGTGGCCGGCAGCTTTGGTGCGGCGATCGGCCGCCAGCTGGCCGATCGATTGTTGATCGGGCCGGGTGACCGGATCACGCTGATCGCGCCGCAGGGCACTGCAACGCCGGCAGGGGTGTTGCCGCGCATGCGCCAGCTCACGGTGAAGGCCGTGTTCGAGTCGGGGCATTATGAATACGACAGTTCATTGTTGCTCATGAACATCGACGATGCGGCCAAGCTGTTCCGCATCGATGGCGTGAGTGGCGTGCGACTCAAGACCAACGACATGATGCAGGCACCGCAGATCGCCGATGCGCTGGCCGGCCGGCTACGCGGCGACCTCTATGTGCGTGACTGGTCCGCCGAAAACCGCAACTGGTTCGCCGCGGTCAAGGTTGAAAAGCGCATGATGTTCATCATTCTCGCGTTGATCGTCGCGGTCGCCGCGTTCAATCTCGTGTCCATGCTGGTCATGACTGTCACCGACAAGTTGTCCGATATCGCCATCCTGCGCACGCTGGGCGCCAGCCCTGGCAGCGTGATGAAAATCTTCGTGGTGCAAGGGGCGGCGGTCGGTCTGCTCGGCACCTTGATCGGCATCGTGCTGGGCACGATACTGGCCATCAACATCGGTCCGGTGGTCAGCGCGATCGAACGCCTGTTCGGCTTCGAGGTATTGCCCCAGGGTATTTATTTCATCAACTTTCTGCCCAGCGACCTGCGCTGGTCCGATGTCTGGACGATCGGCCTGATGTCCTGCGTGCTGGCCTTTGCCTCGACGCTCTACCCGAGCTGGCGTGCCTCGCGGGTGCGACCGGCCGAGGCCTTGCGGTATGAGTGAGTCGGCCGCAGCGCAGTCGCTCGAAGCCGTCGGGCTGGCCAAGCAGTTCACCCAGGGCGACGAGACCATTGAGGTCTTGCGCGATGTGAATCTGCGGGTGATGGCGGGTGAACGGGTGGCCATCATCGGCGCATCTGGTTCGGGCAAGAGCACCTTGTTGCATCTGCTTGGTGGCCTGGACACCCCCAGCCAGGGCACCGTTTCGATCGACGGTCGCCGGATGGATGAGCTGAGTGAATCCGAACGGGGTCTGGTGCGCAACCGCCTGATCGGCTTCGTGTATCAGTTTCATCATCTGCTCGGTGAATTTACCGCGTGTGAAAACGTCGGCATGCCCTTGCGGATTCGCGGCGAACGGTCACAGGTTGTCGACTCGGCGGCCCGTCAAACGCTCGAGCAGGTGGGGCTTGGCCATCGGCTCAACCATACACCGGCACAATTGTCGGGCGGCGAACGCCAGCGGGTTGCGATCGCGCGCGCCATGGTTACGCGCCCACGTTATGTGCTGGCGGATGAACCGACGGGTAATCTCGATCGATCGACGGCGGGCACTGTATTCGACCTGATGACCGCCCTGTCGGCCGATTCGGGCACGGGCTTCGTGGTGGTCACCCATGATGCCGATCTGGCGTCGCGCATGGACCGCGTGTTGACGATTCGGGATGGCCTGCTGACGTCGGCCTGATTCAACGGCGCCATCGGGCGGGTGAGGGGCGGACTTGCTGATCGATACACATTGCCATCTGGATGCAGTGGAGTTTGATGGCGATCGCGACGCGGTAATTGCCGACAGTCAGCGCGCGGGCGTGAGCATCATGGTGTTGCCTGCCGTCGGGCCCGCCAACTTCGACGAGGTCCGTTGCCTGGCGCATGCGCATGAGGGATTGGTCTATGCGCTCGGCGTGCATCCGATGTTGAGCAACGCCTTACCCGCCGACTGGGAAGCGCAGTTGCAGCGGGCGCTGCTCACGCACCGTGACGATCCGCGGCTGGTGGCCGTGGGCGAGATCGGTCTGGATGGATTCGTGGCGGGTCTGGATCCGGCGCGTCAGGAGCAGGTCTTTCAGACACAGTTGCGACTGGCCGCTTCATTCGATCTGCCGGTGCTGCTTCATGTGCGCAAGGCGCAGGACAGGGTGCTCAAGTATTTGCGTGCCGTGCCCGTGCGTGGTGGTATCGCCCATGCCTTCAACGGCAGTCATCAACAGGCGGCGCAGTTCATCGAACGCGGCTTTGCACTGGGGTTCGGCGGTGCGATGACCTTCGCGAGGGCGCTGCAGATCCGGCGCCTGGCCAGCGAGCTGCCAGACCATGCGCATGTGCTCGAAACCGACGCGCCCGACATCGCGCCCGAGTGGATAGCGCGGGCGCGCAATGATCCGACCCATCTGCCGCGCATCGCTCAGGAGCTTGCTCGACTGCGCAATGAAGATCCCACTGCAACCATTCTGCGGACCACGGCCAACGCCCGTCGTGTCCTGCCGGCGCTCGATGCCTGGGTGGCTGCCGGTGGTCACCAACGGGGCTAGGGCGAGGCCAGGACAGTCACCTTGAAGGTGATGCTGAACGGGGTGCTGGCCGCGACCGACCAGACCTGGGTTTCAAGACCTTCGAGGGCGGCGTCGATCGTGAAACTCAGGGTGCAGGAAGCGCCAGGGGCGAGCCCGCTCGCCTGCGACTCGCCGTCCATCGGGCAGGGCGTGGGCGAGGTATCGAAGCGATAGGTGATGCGGTTGGCCGGGCTGCCCGATGGGGTGATCGGCGCATCGATGTAGGCGGGCAGCACCAGTGCTGTTGCGCCCAGATTCGTGATGGTGACGAGTTCCTCGGCGCCACTTCGCTGGTCTAGTCCCACCGTGCCAAAGTCGACCAGGCTGCGCGACAGGGCGATCGTGTCGTTTGGTGTCGGCTCACCCGGCGATTGCGCCGAAGCGGCCAGTGCGATGCCATCAATGCTGGCCAGTTCGGCAGCCGGTTCACCATCGGTACCGCAGGCCATGAGATACAGGACGGACAGGCCGGCCAGCATCGACAGAGGCAGTTTCGAGTGGTTTTGGATCGTCATCGGGGCAGGCTGGCGCGCGGTCGGGTAGTGAGCGTCAGCATCCTCCTGGGCGCCGGCTATCGGGCCGATTCAGTGACTGACGCGCCCCGCCGCCCGTTGAACGGCTGGATTCGTCGGTCAGTCGCGACAACCCATCGCGGCGTCGATCGCTGATGGCGCGACGGATCTAAGCCGGGTGGCAGGCCTGGCACCCATAGGGCTGCGCTTGTCTGACTAGCATCGCCCGATGAGTGCCCTGGTCGTCGGTGCCGCCAAAGCGTTGAGCCATCACGCTGTGCGGCTTGCCCTGTCGCTGTCGCTGCCGCTGGCCGCGGTCGTGCCATTGACTGCGCTGCTCGTGCATCGCGCGCCGGTACTGCCCCCGGCGAACCGCTTGCTGATCCCGGCGCTGGTCGCCCTGGCCGGCGCGGCCGTGCTGGCGCGTGTCGGGCGGCCTGGCTCGCGAATCCTGAGTCAGGCAATCGCTCTCGCCTTGTGCGTGGCCTGGCTCGTTGTCTGGCGGGCCGATGCGGCCTTGCAGGCGCGACTGCCACCCTCGCTGGAAGGCACCGATCTGCTCGTGGTCGGCCATCCGGTCGGTCTGATCCGCCCATTCGAGCACGGCATCGGTTTCGACTTTTTAATTCGGTCTTGCAAAGTGGCGAGCCTGCCGGACGATGTCGAGTCGACCGAGGCCAGCAATGAGCTGGCCCGCGACTGGTGCGCCGGCCTGCCCAGGGTTCGACTGAGCTGGTATCGATCGCCGCGCGCCGATCAGACGCCGGCACCCGGCGAACGCTGGCAACTCCGGCTGCGCCTCAAGCGGGTCCATGGGCTGATCAATCCAGGTGGATTCGACAGTGAGTTGCGCGCGCTCGAAGAAGGCATCACGGCCCGCGGCTATGTACGAGACAGCGGTCGGGCGCGCAGCGCCGGCGATCGTAATGCCCGCATCGACCGCGGCGATGGCGGCATGACGAGTGCCATTGACACCCTGCGCCAGCGGGTGGGCGAGCGCATGCGCCAAGCCCTGGCCGATTGGCCAGAAGCGACCCGCGGGACACTGATCGCGCTGGTCAACGGCGATCAGTCGGCGATACCGCCCGCCGCCTGGCAGGACTTCAACCGTACCGGCACATCGCACCTGATGTCGATATCGGGGCTGCATGTCACCATTTTCGCGGCACTGGCGATGGCCGGCATCCGGTATCTGCTACGCCTGCCCCCGGTCATGCCCAGTCAACTGCTGCTGCGCATGCCCGCGCCGGCCCTGGTGGCCGCCGGCGGCGTGGCCGCGGCACTCGGCTACAGCCTCTTTTCGGGCTGGGGCATTCCGGCCCAGCGAACCAGCTTCATGCTGGCCGTGGGCGCCTTGGCGGTCCATACCGGTCGCTCCCGGCGTCTGATTCCGATCATGGCGCTGGCCGCCGCCGTGGTCACGCTGCTCGACCCTTGGGCGCCGATGGCCGCCGGATTCTGGCTGTCCTTTGGTGCGGTCGCGGCGATCGTCGGTTTCGGCAGCGGCCTGCGGGCCGGTGCAAACCCGTGGTATCGCGATGCGCTGCGCACCCAGTGGGCCGCGACAATCGCACTGCTGCCGCTGGGGGCGGCGTGGTTCGGCACCGTGCCGGTGTTCGGTCCGCTGGCCAATGCCGTGGCGATCCCGCTGATCAGCCTGGTGATCACGCCCCTGGCGATGATCAGCGCGCTGCTCCAGGCCCTGTGGCCGTCGGTGGGTGATGCCCTGCTCGCCCTCATTGCCTGGCCGACCCAGGTCTTGCTTGATGCGCTGGCCTGGCTGGGGCGACGCCCCGCCGCCGTCCATGTTACCGGCCATCCGAGCGGGGCGAGTCTGCTGGCTGCGGTGCTGGGGTGTGCGCTCCTGCTGTGGCCCTGGCGACCGGTCTGGCCTGGTATCGGTGTCCTGCTGATATTGCCTATGCTCCTGCTGCCGGCCGATCCGCTGGCACCCGGACAATGGCGCCTGCTCGCGATCGACGTGGGTCAGGGCAATGCCGTGCTGGTGCGTACCGCCCACCATGCCCTGCTGGTCGACACCGGTCCTTCACAAACCGACGAGTCGGGGGCGGGCGACCGGATCGTGACGCCCGTCCTGCATGGCCAGGGGGTGGCGCGGCTCGACCGAGTCGTGTTGTCGCATCAGGATGCTGACCATGTCGGCGGTGCGCGGGCCGTGCTGACCAGTTTCGGGGTTACCCGCCTGCTGACGTCCATCCCTCCCAGTCATCCGCTGGTTCGCGACACCCCGGGCGTGGTGCGTTGCGAGCGTGGTCTGCGCTGGCGCTGGGATGGCGTGGACTTCGAGTTCCTGCATCCCGGGCCCATCGAGCTTGATCGCTCCGCCGCCCAGCGCAAGAGCAATGCACGCAGCTGCGTGTTGCGAATCCATGGCCCCGGTGGCTCGGCATTGCTCGCCGGCGACATCGAGCGTGGCCAGGAACGCCTGCTGGGCGATCTGTTCGGCAATGCCGGTCTGCAGGCCGATGTGCTGGTGGCGCCTCATCACGGCAGCAAGACATCATCGACCGCGCGCTGGCTCGACCAGGTTGCACCGCGCTGGGCGATTTTTCAGGTGGGTTATCGAAACCGCTTCGGGCATCCGGCCGACCCGGTGCTGGATCGTTACCGGGCCCGCGGCATCGGCATCCTGCGCAGCGATCGCGACGGGGCGATCGACGTGCACTTTGCCGCGGGTCGTGAGCCGCAGATCCGCCGCCATCGTCACCTGGCACGCGCCTATTGGCGCATCGCCATGCCCTGATTACTGGGCAGTCCAGCCACCGTCCACCGAGAGGCTGGCGCCGCGGATCTGCGCGGCCGCTTCGCTGCACAGGAAGGCGGCGGTTTCGCCGAGTTGCTCGGGCGTGACGAACTGCATCGAGGGTTGCTTTTCGGCCAACAGGTCGTCGCTGGCCTGGGCTGGCGTCTGGCCCGCCGCGGCGGCGCGCGCGTCGATCTGCTTTTGCACCAGCGGCGTGAGCACCCAGCCCGGACAGATCGCATTGACCGTGATGCCGGTGCGCGCTGTCTCCAGCGCACCGACCTTGGTCAGGCCGACCACGGCATGTTTGGCAGCGACGTAGGCCGACTTGTTGGCCGAGGCGACCAGACCATGGGCCGACGCGATATTGATGATGCGACCCCAGTTCTTGCGCCGCATCCCGGGAATCGCATGATGCATCGTGAAGAACACCGCCGACAGGTTCAGGGCGATAACGGCGTGCCAGCGATCGGCCGGAAACTCTTCGATGGGGGCGACATGCTGGATGCCGGCGTTGTTGACCAGGATGTCGACCCCGCCGGCCTGCTCGAGCCGCGACATCATGGCGGCGATCTCGTCGGGCTTGGCCAGGTCGGCACCATCGTAGCGCACCTGGACGCCGAATTCCCTCCCCAGATCGGTTCGCAGCCGCTCGATGTCGGCGGCATCGCCAAACCCGTTGAGCACCAGATTCGCGCCGCGCGAGGCCAGTGTGCGGGCAATGCCCAGTCCGATGCCGCCGGTGGATCCGGTCACCAGCGCCAGTTTCCCTTTCATGGTCCAGCTCCTTGTTAAGATGGTCGTATTCTAGGAGCGAACCGATGGTCATCGAACCCGAACTCAAATTCGTCGTCTGCGCCCATCCGGGCGGACTGCATCGGCTTGCCTATTGGGAGTGGCTGCCGGCAGGCAATGCCCGAACCGCGCCACGTGTCGTCTGTGTTCACGGGCTTACCCGTAATGGTCGCGACTTCGACACCCTCGCGTCGACGCTGGTCACCGCGGGTTATCACGTGGTGGCGCCCGACATGGTTGGTCGGGGCCGGTCCGATCGCATGCTGGACACCAATCTGTATTCGATTCCGCAATATGTGAGTGACTGCATCACCCTGATCGCGCGTCTGGATACCGATCGCGTGCACTGGGTGGGTACGTCCATGGGTGGACTCATCGCGATGGGCATCGCCTCCATGCCGGGTTCGCCGATCGACCGGCTGGTCCTAAACGACGTCGGACCCGTGTTGAGCGCCGAAGGCCTGGCACGAATCAAGACCTATGTCGGACTGGATCCGCGTTTTGCGAGCTTCGAGGAAGCCGAGGCGGCGTTGCGGGTGGCGATGCAGTCGTTCGGCCCGCACACCGACGGCGAATTCCGGCTGCTGTCGCGCCATTTCGTCGTGAACAAGGGTGAGCAATGGGGATTTCACTACGATCCGGCGATTGCCAAGCCCTTTCATGCCGGCTATACCGGCGAAGATGTACTGCTGTGGCCGCTCTATGACGCCATCGACGTGCCCACCCGGGTACTGAGAGGGGCGCAGTCGGACCTGTTGCCCGAGTCCGTGGCCACGGCCATGACTGAGCGCGGGCCGCGCGCCGACCTGGTGGTGTTCGATGGCGTGGGCCATGCGCCCACCCTGATCCATGTGGACCAGGTCCGGGCGGTTCAGGAATTCCTGGCTGCCTAGCGCCGCTCGAACCGGGTCACCTGGATGGTCTGAACGTCATCGATGCCGTTGTCGTCCTTGTCCACACGCAATTCGATTGGAAAGCCATATTCCGGAGAGTAGGCAACCCGGACGTAATGAGCATTCTGGTTCGCCTCGCGGGTTTCACGAAACAGGTCGGTCACGGTGAACAGGTAGTCATCCCTCTGGTTGTCGAAACCCGGATCGCCCGAATCGAAGGTGTGGCGGGTCAGCACGCCATTGTCGACCTCGACCGTCACCCGTTTGGTCGGGCAGACGCACTCGACGCGATAGGCCAGGGTGTAGTTGACGATGTTCAAGGCCTGCCATTGAGTCTCTTTGGCAGCGATCTCGGTGCCGGTGGTATTGCTGCCGCCGTCCTCTTCGCTGCCGCACCCACCGAGCAGCAGGCTCAGCGAGAGCAGGCTCGAGATCAAGATCCCGGTTTCCAGCCTCGGCCGCGGGCGGGCTCGCGCCAGGGCGTTCAGAGTGGCTCGAGGCCCGACCGATTCAGCGCCTGCCGTGGCCCCGGTGGCATTTGTACAAGATGGCATGGGTACTGTCCTGAGATGAGCAGAGGAAGCCGCAGTCCGCGCTGCGGTCGTCAGACTCCATCATAGCGCTGGTGCCACCAGGATTCGCCGCGCCGCGTCGCATCCTGAAAGATGAAATGCACCCGGCCCGCGCCCGGCACGGTCCTGGGGTGGGGCTGATGGCCTCGCCATAGGCGGGGTAGGTCGCCTGCGGAAAATCGGCCGTCGCGTCAGCGCCGCATCAGCTTGACAAGCTAGGCTAGACTTCGCGGCGTTGGATCTCCATGCCGCGACCGGTGACAAACCAGGACATCCAGGAGGAAGACCCACCATGAGCGCCAGCGCACAGCCGCATGATTACCAGGCATTTCATCGCGAATCGATCGAGCATCCGGATCGCTTCTGGGCCGAACAGGCCAAGCTGATTCATTGGCACAAGCCGTTTGATCAGGTTCTGGATGCCTCGCGCCTGCCTTTCACCCGCTGGTTCGTCGGCGGTGAAACCAATCTCTGTTACAACGCGGTCGATCGACACCTGGCCACGCAGGGCGACCGGCCGGCGCTGATCTTCGTGTCCACTGAGACCGAGACCGAGCAGGTCTATACGTTTTCGCAATTGCATCAGGAAGTGATGCGCATGGCGGCGATCATGCAGGCGGCCGGCGTTCGGCGCGGCGATCGCGTGCTGGTCTACATGCCGATGATTCCCCAGGCCGCGTTTGCGATGCTGGCCTGCGCACGGCTGGGCGCGGTGCACTCGGTGGTGTTCGGGGGCTTTGCATCGGTGAGTCTGGCCAGCCGCATCGAGGATGCCGAACCCAGGCTGATCGTCAGCGCCGATGCCGGTTCTCGCGCCGGCAAGGCTGTGCCCTACAAGCCCTTGCTGGACAAGGCGATCGAGCTGTCCTCGCACAAGCCGGACAAGGTGTTGATGGTCGATCGGGGCCTGGTGGCCTTCACGCCGGTGCCGAATCGCGACCTCGACTACGCCGCCGAGCGCGAGCGGCATCTGGATGCGCAGGTACCTCCGGTCTGGCTCGAATCAAACGAGATCAGCTACACCTTGTATACATCAGGTACAACGGGCAAGCCCAAGGGCGTGCAGCGCGACGTCGGTGGTTATGCCGTGGCCATGGCGGCCTCAATCCGCCATATCTATTGTGGAGAACCTGGCGAGACCTATTTTTCGACCAGCGACATCGGCTGGGTGGTCGGCCATTCCTACATCATCTATGGTCCGTTGATTGGCGGCATGGCCACCATCATGTATGAAGGCACGCCGGTGCGGCCCGATGGCGGTATCTTCTGGCGCCTGGTGGAAAAGTACAAGGTCAGCGTCATGTTCTCGGCGCCCACGGCGATCCGCGTGCTCAAGAAGCAGGACCCGGCCTATCTGAAGCAATATGACCTGTCCAGCCTCAAGGCCTTGTTCCTGGCCGGCGAACCCCTGGATGAGCCGACCTCCGCCTGGATTGCGCAGGGACTGGGCCGGCCCATCATTGACAACTACTGGCAGACCGAAACCGGCTGGCCGATCCTGTCGGTGGCCCACGGTATCGAGAAGACGCCCACCCGGCTGGGTAGCCCGGGTCTGCCTATGTACGGCTACAACGTCAAACTGTTGCATGAACAGACCGGCGAGGAGGTAGGCGCAAACGAGAAGGGCGTGCTGGCCATCGTGCCGCCCCTGCCACCGGGCTGCATGCAGACCGTCTGGCGTGACGATGAGCGCTTCGTACAGACCTATTTCTCGACCGTGCCGGGCAAGCAGGTGTACTCGACGTTCGACTGGGGCCTGCGTGATTCGGATGGTTATTACTTCATTCTGGGTCGCACCGATGACGTGATCAATGTCGCCGGTCATCGACTCGGGACCCGCGAAATCGAAGAAAGCATCAGCTCGCATCCGGCCGTGGCCGAGTGTGCGGTGGTCGGCGTGGCCGACAACCTGAAGGGGCAGGTGGCGGTTGGTTTCGTCGTGCTGCGCGATGCCGCGATGGCCGGTGAGGCCGCTCAGGCTCAGTCACTGGAAGGCGAGATCATGAAAGTGGTCAATGATCAGCTCGGTGCCGTGGCGCGACCCTCGCGCGTGCATTTTGTGCCGGCCTTGCCCAAGACCCGTTCAGGCAAGGTGCTGCGGCGCTCGATTCAGGCCATCTGCGAGAATCGTGATCCCGGTGATCTGACCACCATCGAAGATCCGGGTACGCTGGAGCAGATCCGGGCCGTGCGGGCCGACGCCTGATGGATCCGCAAGGCGTCTACTGGATCAAGCAGTTTGTCTGGTTGTTCCTGTTGCCGCCCAACGGATTGTTGATGCTCGCCCTGATCGGCGCCGTGATGGCGGGCTGGAGTGCCCGTCATTACCGGCTCGGCGCATTGACCAGCGTGATCTCGCTGGTCTTGTTTTATCTGTTGATGACACCGGCAGTCTCGCAGCGGCTGATGACCGAGGTCGAATACGGGGTGGGCGACATGTTGGACGAGCCCGCCGCGCGCGCCCTGATGGCCTCTGACCGGCCGCCTCAGGCCATCGTGATTCTGGGCGGCGGATCCCACTTCGACATGCGCGAGCGACCCAGACCGGAAGTGCCCTCGGGCAATACCCAGAACCGGATCATCCATGGTGCGCAACTGGCCCGTTGGACATCGCTGCCCGTGCTCACCAGTGGCGGCCAACCCAGCGGGCTGGCCACCTCGGAAGCCACGATCATGGCGCGGGCCTTGTTCGATCGATATGGGGTGAGGGCGCGCTGGATCGAGGGCCAGAGTCTGGATACCACCGGCAATGCGCAGCTCAGTGCACCCATTCTGCAGGGTGCCGCCGTGAGCCGTATCCTGCTGGTGACCGAAGCCTTTCACATGCGCCGCGCCCGCGCCGAGTTTGAGCGGGCGGGTCTTGAGGTGATCCCGGCGCCGCACGCCTGGCTGGCCGGGCGCGGTGCGCCGCCGCCCAGCACCTGGATGCCCTTGCCGGATTCGGTGGCCCGCTCGGTGCTCGCGATGCACGAGATGGTCGGCTATGGTTGGTTTCTGTTGCGAGGTGTCATGGACCGATTCGAATCTCAAAGCCGATGAAACTGTTCAATCGTTCCTCGCTCAATGACGGCGTTGCCTCGCGTGAAGTGCTCGCCTGGTCACTCTACGATTTCGCCAATTCCGGCTACACCACGGTGGTGTTGACCGCTGTGTTCAATGCCTACTTCGTCGGCGTGATTGCGCAGGGCGCTGACTGGGGCACCTTGCTGTGGACGCTGACGCTGTCGGTCTCATCGCTGGCGGTCATGCTCACGGCGCCCGCGATCGGTGCGTGGACCGATTCCCACGGCACCAAGAAGCGTATGCTCGCCGTGTCCACTGCCGCTTGCGTGCTGACCACCGCCGGTCTGTATTTCACGCACTCGGGCACGCTGATCCTGGCGATGATGCTGATCATCCTGTCCAATTATTTTTTTGCGATCGGCGAGACCCTGAATGCGGCTTTTCTGCCCGAGCTCGCCAGGCCCGAGGCAATGGGGCGGGTATCGGGCTGGGGTTGGTCATTCGGTTACTTCGGCGGCATGTTGACGCTGGGTCTGAGTCTGGCCTGGGTGTTGTCCGCTCAGGCGGCCGGGCAGGGCGCGGGCGAATTCGTCCCGGTCACGATGCTGATCACAGCCGTGGTGTTTGCAGTGGCGGCGCTGCCCATGTTTGCCTTCGTCACCGAGCGGCGCAGCCAGCTTGCCGGGCCAGCCGCCGCCGCTCCGCTGGTGAACAGAGGATTCTTCCGCTCGGTCGCCGACTCGCTGGCGCAACTGCGGCGCAATTGGCACGAGGCTCGCGCCTTTCCCGATTTTTCGCGGCTGCTGCTCTGCGGGCTCAGTTATCAGGCCGGTATTTCGGTGGTGGTGGCGCTGGCGGCGATTTATGCCGAGCAGGTCATGGGCTTCGCGCAGAGCGAAACCATGATGCTGATCTTCCTGGTCAATATCGCGGCGGCGATCGGCGCATTCGGCTTCGGTTATGTGCAGGACCGGATCGGCCATCGACGCGCGCTGGCGGTGACGCTGCTGGGCTGGATCATCATGGTGTTGCTTGCCGGCCTGGGTGAGTCACGCGGGGTATTCTGGATGGCGGCGGTGATGGCGGGTCTGTGCATGGGCTCCAGTCAGTCGACCGGTCGCGCGCTGGCCGGCCTGCTGGCCCCCGTGGCCAGACGCGCCGAGTTTTATGGCCTTTGGGCATTTGCCACTCGTCTGTCGGCCGTGGTCGGGCCTGTCACCTACGGCAGCCTGACCTTCGCAACCGGTGGCAATCATCGGCTCGCGATACTGATGACCGGTGGGTTTTTCGTGGTCGGCCTGTTGCTCATGATCGGTCTGGATGTCGATCGCGGCCGGCGTGCCGCACTTGCCGCTGACGCCGACACCTAGCCGCGCCGGTCGGCCGGGCATGACCGTGCGCTGCCGGTCATGCCGCAGTGATCAAGTGATTGACTCATTGAAGGGTTTGCCCAGCGGCGAAGTGCGCAGGCCGGTACGCAACCGGGTCCAGGCGAATTCGGCCGGGTCAGCCAGGCACGGGCCTGGCGCTCGGGCAACGATCACTTCACGCGCGATCGGTTCGAAGTCGGCGCGATAGTGCACCGAACTCTTGAGTGCGATCAGCCGCTGGCGGGCCGGCTCGACGCCCAGGTGCCGGAACATGGCCTGGTCGGCCGCCTGAGTCTTGCGACTGGCCAGGGCGACCTTCACGCCGCCGATCTCGAGCAGGGCCATCGGCCCGAGGGACATCTGAAAGCCCTGATACATGGGCCCGGTGCAGCGAAACGTTCCGCTACCCAGTTTGAGCACCTTGAATCGACCCCGCACCGGCTCATGCCCTGGCAGACCCGACAGGGCGCCCAGCCGGAACTCGCCCGTCGTGCCTTCACCCATCTCGTGCGCCTGACGGGCGGCGGCTGGATCGATGAGCAGGCCCAGCACGGCGTCCCGGGCATTGGCCCGAATCATCGCGTCGAGCAGGCCGGTGGTGTCGCCATTGCCGCCGGCGCCCGGATTGTCCTGAGTGTCGGCGATGATGGTGGGGGTGCCGGGTGCACCGGTGCGCATCGCGCGTTCGACCGCGTCGCGCGGTTCATAGAGCGTCATGGCGAACTGCCGCTCGGCTTGTTGGATCGCGTCAGCCAGTTCGGCGATGGCCGCGCGGTTCGCCCGCGCCTCGCCATAGCCGACGATGCTCATGCCGCACTCGGGAATGTCGGCCATCGGAAAGCCCATGGCGAATGAGAGAGCGACGCCGGATTTTTCCTCGATCCGGCCGAGCAGTTGATAGAGCGACTTTGCCGGTTCGATGAAGGTCGACTGCGAGGGGATGCCGGTCAGATAATCGAATGGCTGGAACTGCTTGTCGAATCGTTTGCCCGTACTCAGGAGCCGCATCAACAGGCCCGCGGCGCGAGCGCCGGTTTGCGCCATGTCGACATGGGGATAGGTTCGATAAATCGACAAGGCGTCGGCCGTCTGCACCATCGAGTCGCTCACATTGGCATGCAGATCGAGGCTGGCCACGATCGGCACGCGATCGCCGACAATTTCGCGAACCCGGCGCAGCAGTTCGCCTTCGCCATCGTCATGGGATTGCGTGACCATCGCGCCATGCAGATCGAGGTACACGCCGTCGAGCCGGCCCGCGGCCTTCAGATCGTCGATCAGCGAGCCGGCAATTCGCTCGAATGCGTCGTCGGTCACCTGGGCCGAGGGCGAGGCAGCCGCCCAGGTCAGCGGCATCACCCGGTGGTTGGCTGCCCGAAACGCCGTGATCGCGCCCTGCACCGGAATGTTCGCGCCGGCAACCGCATCGAACAAAGCTTCTCCGCGCTGGATACCCGGCCAGCCGCCGCCCTGTTCGAAGGCCTGGTAGTCGGCTGGCGACGGGGCGAAGGTATTGGTTTCGTGCTGCATGCCCCCTACGGCAATCACGCCCATTTTGATTCTCCCGGTGGCTCACTGGCGACCGGCAAGTTTACCGCCGCATCAGGCGTCTCATCCGGTGCTGCGCAAAGTGCTGGTAGACTGCCGCAGGGGTGGTGCCCGGTTGGCCTGGCGGCCGTCCAGGAGCGCCGGAATTCAAAAACCAGACAATTGTCGGGAGGATTTCAGGATGGGATCAATTCGTCGGCTTTGCCGCACGATGGGGGCCGTTGCCGTTGCGGCCAGCGCAGGCCTGGGTATGTCACCGGCGCTGGCGGCCAGTGAACTTCGCGTCGTCATGCATTCGGATCTGAAGATCGTCGATCCGGTCTGGACGACCGCCTACATGTCGCGCAATTATGGCTACATGGTGTATGACACCTTGTTTGCAATGAACACCAAGGGTGAGATCAAGCCGCAGATGGTCGACACCTGGTCCGTGTCGGATGACAAACTCACCTATGACTTCAAATTGCGCCCGGGTCTGGTGTTTCATGATGGTGGTCCGATCACCAGCAAGGACGTGATTGCCTCACTGCAGCGATGGGCCACCAAAGACCCGATGGGGCAGATGGTCATGGCCGTGACGAAGGAATTGTCGGCCGTCGATGATCTCACATTCCGCTTTCAGCTCAAGGAACCCACCGGTCTGATCATTCAGGCGCTCGGCAAGCCCTCGGGCAACGTTCCGTTCATCTTCCCTGAGCGCATTGCCAAGACACCGGCCACCGAACAGATCACCGAATATGTCGGCTCGGGTCCATTCGTGTTCCTCAAGGATGAATGGAAACCAGGCGACTCCACGTCGTTTGCGCGGTTCGACAAATACAAGCCGCGTGACGAACCCTCGGACGGCTTGGCGGGTGGCAAGGTCGTCAAGGTTGATCGCGTGGTCTGGAAGGTGATCAAGGATCCTCAGACCGCCATGAACGCCCTGTCCAAGGGCGAGATCGATGTGATCGAGATCCCGTCTCATGACCTGCTCCCACTCATGGAGAAGGATCCCAATATCAAGCTCGTGGAGCTGAATCCTTTCGGCAATCAGTACACCTTCCGCTTCAACCAGCTGCACAAGCCCTTCGATAATCCGAAGGTCCGTCAGGCCTTGCTCTATGCGTTCAATCAGGAAGATTTCCTCAAGGCCGTGGTCGGTGATGAGCGCAACTACAAGCTGTGCAAGGCGTTGTTCGTCTGTGGCACACCGCTGGCGTCTGAAGCCGGATTCGAAGACAAGCTGGAATCGAACTTCAAAAAGGCGCGTGAGTTGCTGAAGGAGGGTGGCTATGACGGCACACCGGTGCTGCTCATGCATTCCACCGACCTGACCGTGTTGACCAACCTGGCACCGGTCGCCAAATCCCTGATGGAAAAAATCGGGATGAAGGTGGACATGCAGTCGATGGACTGGCAGACCCTGGTGGGGCGGCGAAACAAGAAAGAGGCGCCCGCCGATGGAGGCTGGAGTGCGTTTCTGACGAGTTGGAACTCGGTCGACAACGGCAATCCGCTCAGCAATGCCTTCCTCAACGCGGCTTGCGAGAAGGCCTTGTTCGGCTGGCCGTGCGACGAGAAACTCCAGGCGCTGCGCAATGCCTACGCGGCTGAAACGGATGAGGCCAAGCAAAAGGCGATCGTTGATGAACTGCAGCGACGAGTCGCCGAGGCACCCACCCATATTCATCTGGGTCAATGGTATGCGCCGGCCGCCATGGGCAAAGGCATCTCGGGCGCGCTGGTTTCACCGGTCAGCGCGTTCTGGGGGTATACCAAGAACTGATCGTCGATCAACCCCGTCCGGGTAGCGCCGCCGGCTCGCTGGCGCTGCCCGGGACATCCGGCACCCACTATGTGGATCTACCTGTTGCGCCGACTGCTGGCCACGATCCCGGTCATGCTGATCGTGGCAATCATCGTGTTCATGATGTTGCGGCTCACGCCTGGTGATCCGGCCTCGATCATTGCCGGGGATGCGGCGACCACCGAGGACATCGCCCAGTTGCGCGAGTCGCTGGGTCTGGATCGCTCGATCTTCATTCAGTTCGGCATCTGGATCGGCAATCTGCTGACCGGTGACCTTGGCCAGTCCTTCTACTACAAGCGCGATGTGGCGGGGCTGATCGCCGAACGCGTCGAGCCCACCGTGGCGTTGGCGATCTGCACGATCGTGTTGGCCTGTGCGGTGGCCGTACCGCTGGGTACCTTGGCGGCCTACCGACAGGGTAGCTGGATCGACCGGCTGCTCATGGGTTTTTCAGTCGTGGGGTTTTCCGTGCCGGTCTTCGTGATCGGCTACGTGCTCGTGTATATCTTTGCGGTTCGGCTCGACTGGTTTCCGGTTCAGGGTTATCAAAGCCTGTCCGAGGGCTTCGGCGGATTCATCTATCGGCTTATATTGCCCTCGGTCGCGCTGTCCGTGCTGTTCATCGCCCTGATTGCCCGGATGACCCGCACCAGTGTGCTGGAGGTGCTCAATGAAGACTATGTCCGCACTGCCAGGGCCAAAGGTCTCACCGAGCTTCGTGTGCTGGTCCGCCATGCACTTCGCAATGCGGCAGTGCCGGTGGTCACGGTCATCGGTATTGCCATTGCCGTGCTGATCGGCGGCGTGGTGGTGACCGAGAGCGTCTTTGCGATTCCGGGCCTGGGCAGTCTGACCGTCGACGCCGTGCTGGGTCGGGACTATCCCACAGTCCAGGCGGTGATCCTGTTGTTCTCGTTCACCTATGTATTGATCAATCTGGCGATCGACCTGACCTATACGGTGCTCGATCCGAGGATCCGATACTGATGAGTGCCGCCGACGACACATTGGTCGATCCGGTCGACCCCATCGAGGTGATCAACCGGCCAACCGCGTGGCAGCGCCTGGTCCGCCATCCCGGGGTGATCATCGGTGGGCTGATCTTCGCCGTGATCGCCTGTATCGGGCTGCTGGCACCGGTACTGACCGCACTCGATCCGGCCGAGATCAATCCGTCCAATCGCAACAAGCCGCCCGGATATGAGTCCACGGTGCGCGACGATGAGGGCAACAAGGTCAAGGTATCGGCGCACATGGGCACCGACAGTCTGGGTCGCGACATATTCAGTCGGGTGATCTACGGAGCGCGGGTGTCGCTGGTGATCGGGGTGGCGGTGGCGCTGGTCAGCGTCAGCGTGGGACTGCTGCTGGGCATGGTGGCGGGTTACTTTCGTTGGGTGGATGCGGTGGTCATGCGCGTCATGGATGGCCTGATGGCGATTCCGGCGATCCTGCTGGCCATCGCCCTGGTGTCACTCAGTGGCGCGAGTCTGCTCACCGTCATCGTCGCCGTGGCGATCCCCGAAGTACCCAGAGTCGTGCGACTGGTCCGCTCGATCGTGCTGACGATCCGCGAGGAACCCTATGTCGAGGCCGCGATCTCGGTGGGTACGCCGGTGCCGCAGATTCTCATTCGCCATGTCCTGCCCAACACCGTGGCGCCACTTATCGTGCAGGGTACCTTTATCTGCGGCTCGGCGATCCTGCTCGAGGCCATCCTGAGTTTTCTGGGCGTGGGGATTCCGCCCGAAACACCGACCTGGGGCAACATCATGGCCGAGGGGCGGCAGTTCTTCCAGGTCTATCCGCATAACATCTTCTTTCCCGCCATCTTTCTGACCGTCACGGTGCTGGCGATCAACATGCTGGGCGACGGCTTGCGCGACACGATCGATCCCCGGCTGTCCAAACAATTGTGACGCCTCGCCACGTCCGGCCGGAGCCCGCATGAACCGCCCCATCATCCCGCCCCGAAATGCTGCTGACCAGCTGTCCTCCGCGCGGGTGGGTGAGCCCGTGCTGGCTATCGATGGACTCACCATCGATCTGCCCAGGGGCAGCGATCGTCGTCATGCAGTGCACGACGTGAGTCTGTCGGTGGGTGCCGGCGAGGTGGTCTGCCTGGTTGGCGAATCGGGATCAGGCAAGTCCGTCATCTCGTTCTCGGTCATGGGCTTGCTGGCCAGGGCCTTGCGCATCAGTGCAGGGTCGATCCGACTGGAGGGCGAAGAACTGGTGGGCGTGTCGCCGGGCCGCCTGCGCGAATTGCGTTGCACCCGCATGGGCATGATCTTCCAGGAGCCGATGACCGCGCTGAACCCGGTGATCCGCTGCGGCGACCAGATCGATGAGGTGCTCAACGAGCATACCGACCTGGGCGCCGCCGAGCGCCGGACCCGGATCCTGGACATGATCGCGCAGGTTCATCTGCCCGATCCGGAGCGCATGTATGCCTCCTATCCGCATCAACTGTCGGGCGGTCAGCGACAGCGCATCATGATTGCAATGGCGCTGATCCTGGAGCCTGTGCTGTTGATCGCCGACGAGCCGACCACGGCGCTGGACGTCACCACCCAGGCGCAGATCCTCTCGCTGGTCAAGGAACTTCAGCGGGCGCGCAATACCGGGGTGTTGTTCATCACGCATGACTTTGGCGTGGTTGCCGAAATTGCCGACCGGGTTGCCGTGCTCAAGCGCGGCGAGCTGGTCGAGGTGGGCGCGACTGCCGAGGTGCTCGCGCATCCACGCCATCCCTATACGCGAATGCTGGTGGCATCGGTGCCCAGCCATGTGCCGGCGCAACGTCGACCCATCGGCGACACCGCACCCGTCGTGTTGCGCACCGAGAAGCTGGCCAAGCGCTACATCACCCATAGCTTTGCCGGTGGCCGGCGTGAAGTGGCCGCGGCCATCGACGTCGACATTCAAATCCGTCAGGGTGAGACGCTGGGCATCGTGGGGGAATCGGGTTCGGGCAAGTCGACCGTCGCCCGTTGCGTGACCCGGCTGATCCTGGCCAGTGACGGTCGGATCATGCTCTCGGGCAAGGATATCGCCTCGAGCAATCGGCGCCAGATGCGCGACATGCGCCGCAAGGTGCAGATCGTATTCCAGGATCCCTATCGCTCGCTCAATCCCCGTCGCACGGTTGGCCAGTCGATTGTCGAGGGACCAATGAACTACGGCATGCCGCATGCAAAGGCCATCGCCCGGGCCCGCGAGCTCATGGATCTGGTGAGACTCGATCCGGGCGCGCTGGACCGTTATCCGCATGAATTCTCCGGTGGTCAGCGGCAACGCATCTGCATCGCGCGCGCACTGGCCATGGATCCCGAACTATTGGTGGCCGATGAAGCGGTCTCGGCGCTCGATGTGTCGGTGCAGGCCCAGGTGCTCGAGTTGCTCGATGAGGTGCAGCAGCGGCTGTCGCTGGCCATGTTGTTCATCACTCACGACCTGCGCGTGGCCGCACAGATCTGCGATCAGGTGGCGGTCATGTCCAACGGCCGGGTGGTCGAATACGGCACCGCGACGCAGGTGTTCGGCAATCCGCGCCATGAGTACACGCGGGCCTTGTTCGACGCAGCGCCAGGACGACATTTCAATTTCCATACCGCGTCGGCCTGAGGATTCAAGGCCGGCAGGCCGAACGCGTCGGTCTGTTCAGCGGTCGGCAGCCGGCGATGGCGCGGCATCGGCATGACTGTCGTCAGATTCCGGACGAGTCCAGTCAGGGCCAGGACTCGCACTGCGGCGAAGCCAAAAGACCAGGGTAAATGTCGCATGCGCAGCGAATAACAGCAGCCAGGCGACCAGCAGCACGGCATCGGGGACGCCAAGGCTCCAGGCTGCCACCCCGCCAAGGGCCAGTAACCAGCCCAGCGCCAGCAAGGTCGCCACGGAACGTCGTCGCGAGACGATCTGCGCCTGCAGCAGATGAACGGCTCTGAACGGGATCTGTGCGCGTAGGCCCTTGCGGGTGGTCAGCGCGCGCAGCAGCAGCACGCCCGCATCGAACAGGGGAATCGTGAACAACCAGGCCAGCATGCCCGGACCGATGGTCGAGCCGCTCAACCCGGTCTGCGTCTGCAACGCCAGCCAGCCGGTGAGCAGTCCCAGCATCATGGCGCCGCCTGAACCCAGCATCACGATCGAATGACGCCGTCCCGAGTGCCGCCAGGTGTAGAGGCTCAGTGCCATCAGCGTGCCGGTCAGCACGAGCAACAAGGGTGCCAGACGAGAGAGATGATGACGCTCGTCACCCTCGACCACGAGTACGTATGAGGCGATGATGATGCCCACGCAGGCGATCAGCGCCAGTCCATCGGTCAGGCCGTCCGCCCGATCACTGAGTTGAAAGACGGTGATTGCCACAGCCAGCACCACGACGCCGACCAGTGTCTCCAGTCCGGGGAACGCGAATGCCGATGTCGCGCCGGGCCGGTTCGTGGTCAGCGCAACGATCAGCGCCACCAGCAGGACGGCAATCACCTGGATGCGGTCCGCGCCGGTGAAACGATCATGGATCTGACCGGCCAGCAGCAGGATCAGGGCGCCGAGCAAGGGAGCAGCTGGCCAATGCAGCGCTGGAAATGTCAGGACGGCGGACACGATGCCCAAGGCCAGGGTGATGCCGCCGGTCAGTGCCGGTGGCGTCGCGATGACGGGCAGCGAGCCGGAACTGGCCATGAACTGCCAGCCCATTCGTCGACCAAGGCGGGCAATGGGCAGGCCAAAAAAGAGCACGACGAGCGCGGCCAGCGCCGACGCCATCAGCAGGTCACTCCAGATCATGGTTTTTATCAGGTTGATTGATCACAACGGCGCAGTCGCAGAACGCCGCAATCAAGAGTACCTCACCAGGGTGACGGGCGTGTGATCGGATTCGATCGAGTTGTCACGAATTGCGACCACGGCGGCAGCCGCCGCACCGCATCGGTGCCGTGAATCGATCGGTGAGGACGGATTCAGCCTGGCGAGGTACGCGCGCGCAACCGCATTCTGAGGCCGACCGGCTCCATCGTGAATGACAGGCGCTCTTCGGGTTCGGCGCCATCGTCGGTGGCAACCGAGTGAATGTCGAACGTGGACAGCAGCATGGCCATGGCCATCTTGATCTCGAGCATGGCCAGGTAGCGACCCGGGCAGATGCGCGGACCTGCACCAAAAGGCATGGACAGACGACGGATGGCCGGTGCATCGCTCGCCGCGCTCCGGCCTTCGGCCTCGCGCAGCCAGCGCTCGGGCATGAAGGTGCGGGCATTGTCGACCAGTGATTCGTCGACCGAGTCGTGACGCATGAGATTGATGACCACCATGCGGGCCGGAACTCGCACATCGGCAATCGTCGTGTCGCGCATCGCCTGCAAGGGCAGAAATGGCGCGACCGGCTTCAGGCGCATCGTCTCGTGGGCACAGGCTTCCAGATACTCGAGTCGGCCGATCGCCTCGATGCAGAACGAATCCGGATCGGGTGCATGCAGGAGCACTTCGTCGCGAGCCCGCTTCAGCGCGGATGGATGGCGAGCGAGCAAGTGGATCATCCAGGCCAGCGTGTTCGCCGTGGTGTCTTCACCGGCCAGCAACATGGTCATGACGTTGCCGGCGACATCTGTGTCGGACAGGCCCGAGTCGCCCTGATCGGCCGCCACGATCATCGCTTCGAGCAGATTGGCCGGATGACCTCTTCGGTCGGGGTCTTTGTCCAGGCGGGCGCGGGCCGTGCGCACAAAGCCGTCGATGGCCTGGTTGACCGCAACAATGGCTTCGTCGAGATCCCGATCAACGCGGCGCTTGATCAACCGCCACCACGGAATCGGCGAGATGATCCGCTGATAGAGCACCGGCAGAATCTTGTCCAGATGATTCTGGATGACGTCCTGATCGGATTCGAGCGTGTTCACGTCCTGCCCGAAGGCCAGACCGGTGATTGTGTCGACTGTGAACCGCATCAGATCGGCCTGCAGATCGATGGGAGTGCCGATGCCGCCGTTGGGTCGCTCCGAGGGTGAAGCCGCCGGATGCTGACCCGCAGCAGGCAGCGTCTTCTGCCAGCGCGAACGAAGCCGTAACGTGACCTTGACCAGCGACGGAAAGTAGGCCTTGACATGGGCCGGGTCGAACCCGGCCATCACCATGCGTCGTTGACGGGCCCAGTCCTGGCCATTGGCGCTGAACAGGCCACGCTTCATGCCCATTTCCAGGCCGATTGCTTCCTGACGGGTAGTGCGGCGAAACCCGTCGGGTCGATCGCGCAGCACCACGGCGACCTGCTCATGATCGGCCACCACGAGGATTCTGGCCGGACCGAGGCGCAACCGGTACAGCTTGCCGTATTCCCGGCTCCATTGCTCGAGCTGGCGATGTAGCCGGGCCGGTTTGACTTGCAGCGTATTGGCCAGCAGCGGCAGGCCGGGTGGCCCGGGCAGGTCCGCCCATTCGCGCAGCGGTCGATCGCCGCGCGCAGCGGCTGGCACGGCATCAGTCACGATGCATGCTCAGGCGGTCACGACCGGTATCTTGCCGATTTTCGCCTGCCAGTGCGCCGGTCCGGTCTGGTGAACCGATTCACCATGGGCATCGACCGCCACGGTCACCGGCATGTCCTGGACCTCAAACTCGTAGATCGCCTCCATGCCCAGGTCTTCAAAGGCCAGCACGCGTGACGCACGGATCGCCTTGGACACCAGGTAGGCGGCCCCACCCACGGCCATGAGATACGCCGCGCGATGTTTGCGGATCGCTTCGATCGCGACCGGTCCGCGCTCGGCCTTGCCGATCATGGTGATGAGTCCGGTCTGGGCGAGCATGGTTTCGGTGAACTTGTCCATGCGGGTCGAGGTGGTCGGGCCGGCCGGGCCGACCACTTCGCCGGCCACCGGATCGACCGGCCCCACGTAGTAGATGGCCCGGTTGGTGAAATCAACCGGCAGCTTTTCGCCTTTGGCGAGCATGTCGGCAATGCGTTTGTGGGCAGCGTCCCGACCGGTGAGCATGCGGCCCGACAACAGCAAGGTCTGACCCGGTTTCCACGAGGCAACCTGCTCGCGAGTGAGCGTGTCCAGATTGACGGCGAGCGATTGCTCCCGATCGGGTGTCCAGCGCACATCGGGCCACGCGTCCAGGGACGGCGGTTCGCAATAGGCCGGTCCACTGCCATCGAGCACAAAATGCGCATGCCGGGTGGCGGCGCAATTGGGAATCATCGCCACGGGTTTGGAGGCGGCATGAGTCGGATAGGATTCGATCTTGATGTCCAGCACGGTGGTCAGTCCGCCCAGGCCCTGGGCGCCGATGCCCAGGGCATTGACCTTTTCATAGAGTTCGATGCGCAGCGCTTCGGTCGGATTGGCCGGTCCGCGCTTGAGCAGGTCGAACATGTCGATGGGCGCCATCAGCGACTCCTTGGCCATCAACATGGCTTTCTCGGCCGTGCCGCCGATGCCGATGCCCAGCATGCCGGGCGGGCACCAGCCGGCACCCATGGTGGGCACGGTTTTGAGCACCCAGTCGACCAGGGAATCGGATGGATTGAGCATCACGAATTTGGACTTGTTCTCGGAGCCGCCTCCTTTGGCGGCCACCTGCACATCCATCGTATCGCCCGGGACCATCTCGACATGGACGATGGCGGGCGTGTTGTCGCCGCTGTTCTTGCGGGTGAACTGGGGATCGGTGACGACCGAGGCACGCAGCTTGTTTTCGGGGTTCATGTAGGCCTGACGCACGCCCTCGTTGATGGCATCGACCAGCGAGCCCTTGAATCCGGTCAGCGCGACATTCATGCCCAGCTTGACGAAGACGTTGACGATGCCGGTGTCCTGGCACATTGGCCGATGGCCTTCGGCGCTCATGCGTGAATTGGTCAGGATCTGGGCAATCGCGTCGCGCGCGGCCGCCGATTGCTCGACCTCGTAGGCCCGGGCCAGGTGCTCGATGTAATCCCTGGGGTGGTAATAGCTGATGAACTGCAGGGCATCGGCAATGGATTCGATGAGATCGTCGGCTTTGATGGCATTCATAGGGGCTCCGGCTGCACGGGTCGATTCATGATGGGTCGCTCGGGGTCGGTCGGCAGGACACCGGCCCCGGGATCATGGCCTCAATGGTATCGAAAACACGACGCGGTCGACCGCACTATGCCAGGGATGGCGGGCCCGGTCGCGGCCGATTGCATAATCAGCGACACGACATGGGATCGAGGGAGGGCGAAATGAGCGTCAGGGTGGTTTGGGTGGCAGCGGCAGGCGGGCCCCGGTGACTTCCCTGGTGGCCAGACGCCGGCGATATTGGCGCTGGAACCGGCGCCTGATCCTGCCCCTGCTCGGCCTGTGGTTTGCCGCCTCCTTCGTGGTGACCTGGTACGCGCGGGAACTGAGCAGCATCGATTTTTTCGGTTGGCCGTTCTCGTACTGGGTCGGCGCCCAGGGCGCGCAGCTCGTCTATCTGGTGATCGTGGTCGTCTATGCCGTGATGATGAAGCGATTCGACCAGTCGCTGCGCGACCCGGGGCCTGACGAATCCGGAGGGGCCCCGACTTCGTCTGGATCAACGGCGCCAGGTCGGTGATGCCACGGTGAGCGAGCCGGCCATCCGACAGCCGCGACTGCACCGCGGCTTCATTCTGTACACCGGCGGATTCCTTGCCTTCGTTGCACTGCTGGCCTTGCTCGAACGTCAGGGCCTGTCGCGAACGGCCATCGGTTATCTGTTCCTGGGGGTGACGGTGGTGTTTTATGCCGCCATCGGCATCGCCACCCGGACCAGTGACCCGGATGAATTCTATGTGGCCGGTCGGCGGATTCCGGCGATGTTCAACGGCATGGCCACTGCGGCCGACTGGATGTCGGCGGCATCGTTCATCAGTCTGGCCGGCGGCCTGTATGTTTCGGGTTATCAGGGGCTGGCATTCGTCATGGGTTGGACCGGCGGCTATGTGCTGGTGGCGCTGCTGCTGGCCCCTTATCTGCGCTCGTTCGGCCAATACACCATCCCGGATTTTCTCGGCGCCCGGTTTGGTGGGCATATCCCGCGGCTCATCGGTGTTGCAATCACGGTGCTGTGCTCGTTCACTTATGTGGTGGCGCAGATCTACGGGGTCGGTTTGATCACCTCGCGGCTTACCGGCGTGGAATTCCAGATCGGCATCTTTCTGGGTCTGGGCGGCGTGCTGGTCTGCTCCTTCCTGGGGGGGATGCGTGCAGTGACGTGGACCCAGGTATCGCAGTATGTGGTGTTGATCGTCGCCTATCTCATACCCGTCGTCTGGTTGTCGATCATCCAGACCGGCAATCCGGTGCCTCACCTGGCGTATGGCGCCCAGCTCAAGAAGATCACCCAGATCGAAGACGAATTGATCAAGGATCGTGCCGAAAATGATGTGCGGCGGATCTTTCGCGAGCGTGCCGAAACCGCCCGCGACCGGCTGGTTGATCCGGTTGCCTCGTTCGAGGCCGAGCGCGCCAGGCTCGCCAATGAAGTGGTTGAACTCAATGACAGTCTGGCGGCCGAGAGCGACATACGCAGCGCTGAACGCGCCTTATTGCGATTTCCCGCCGATGCCGCGTCGGCGCAGCAGCGCTGGGAGGCAGACCTGCGATTCGAGGCGCGTGGCCAGCCCATCGTGCGCCATGGTGAACCCTTTCCGGGCAATACGCCGCAGGAAAGAGACCAGCTCCGTCGCAACTTTCTGGCCCTGATGTTCTGTCTGATGGTGGGCACGGCCGCCTTGCCCCACATCCTGATGCGCTACTACACCGTGTCGTCTGTGCAGGCGGCCCGCAGTTCCGCGGGCTGGTCGCTGGGGTTCATCTTTCTGCTCTACATCACGGCGCCCGCGCTGGCGGTGCTGGTCAAGTTCACGATCTATTCCGACATCGTGGGCTCGTCATTTGCCGATCTGCCGGCCTGGATTCGTCAGTGGCAGTTGGTCGACGATACCCTGCTGGCGTTGGAAGACGTGAATCTGGATGGCATCGTCCAGCGGGCCGAGTTGTATATCGGCAGCGACATCGTTGCGCTGGCCGCCCCGGAAATTGCCGGCATGCCGTATGTGGTGTCCGGGCTGGTGGCGGCGGGTGGTCTGGCTGCGGCTTTGTCCACCGCCGACGGTCTGCTGCTGACCATTTCCAATGCGTTATCGCATGACCTGTATTACCGTATCGTGAATCCGGATGCGGCGACCGGTCGGCGTGTGATGTTGTCCAAGGTATTGCTGCTGTTCGTGGCCATGCTGGCGGCCCTGACCGCCGCACAGCGTCCGGCCGATATCCTGTTTCTGGTGGCCGCCGCCTTTTCATTTGCTGCCGCCGGGCTGTTTCCCGTGCTCGTGCTGGGCATCTTCTGGAAGCGCGCAACGGGTCTGGGCGCGCTTTGCGGCATGCTCGGCGGCCTGGGCGTGACCTTCTGGTATATGGCGACGACCCAACCCTGGTTAAGAGAGTTGTTTCTGGGTGTGCCGCGCTCGGTGCCGGTCGACAATCTGATCTGGGAGATCGACCCGATTGCCGCCGGGGTGTTCGGCGTGCCGGTTGGCTTCATGTTGACCATTGTGGTGAGTCTGCTCACGCCTCGCCCGTCCGAGTCGACGCTGCGGCTGGTGGAGGCCATCCGCCTGCCGGATCGCGGGCAGGTCGGCGGGGATCTTCCGGGATCATCGGACACTTGACGACGCAGGTTCCCGAAGAACCGCGACGATCCATTGGCGACGAGTCAAGGGTCTGAGTCTTCCGACCGAGCGCCCGCCCGCTGTAGCCATTGCGTTGGTGTCATCTCGTGGATCCGCAAGAATTCCCGGTGGAAATTGGACTTGGTATTGAACCCGCTGTCGTACAACGCATTGGTCACCGGCTGTCCCGCTCGCAGCAAGCTACAGGCATGTTCGATGCGGAAGCGGTTCACGTAGCGTGCGACGTTTTCTCCATGCCCCTGATTGACCGCGGTCGACAGGGTCTTGGGCGGCACGCCTAGCTTGCGGGCCATTGCCACCAGGGTCAGATCGGGATTGAGCCACGGCCGGGCTTCGCGCATGTGGGCATCCAGAACGGCGAGCAGGGTTGGGTCAGCGGTCTGGCCCGTACCTGATTCGGCCTTCACCGGGATCGAGGTCGCTGCCGTATCCGTCAACTGCTCATTGGGCGAATCGTCGGTGGAATCGGGCACCTGCCATTCGGGCGACAATCCAAGAGAGCCGAGGGCCAGCAGCGCCAGCGATGACATGACGCTGATCAACAGGGCTCTGGACTGCCCGCCCTGCGCCATCTGGTCCAGGTAGATCAGCCCGTCGCCCAGCGCGGACACGAGCAGACTCAGGGCCACGAACCGCCATAACCAGTGCGGCACGTTGCCGCTGGCGAGGCGGGCTAGCGGCAGATCAGCGGCACCGGGGCGCAGTGCCAACAGGATGAGCGCGCCGTACATCAGGAAAGTTCCGATCACGAGCGGATCGAGGCTATCTGGCCCTAAAAGCAGGCCCAGCAGCACGAACAGCGGTGCCAGACCATGCCAGGCGTCGACTGCCCGCAATTTGCGCATCTGTACAGCAACGAATGCACACCAGGTCAGCGGTGGCAGTGCGGACGCGGTGACCGGCTGCAGCCAGCGCAATTCGGTCAGGCCGTAATGCTGCACCAGTGCCACCAGCAGGCTCTGCATCGCCACTGCCACCACCAGTAGCATGAGGAGAGGGTGCCAGCGCTCGCGATCGCCTCGACACCACGCGCGAGCCGCCGTGTAGGCCAGGGCAAGGGCAACAATGACGGGTAGCGGCAGGGTCAGCATAGGGGGTCAAGGATGTCGCGAAAGTGGTTCCGGGACGTCCTGAAACCGGTTTCAGGACGTTTGGCAAGCATGGGCAGGCGATGATCGGGGCATCATCCCATCGACCCACAGGAACCGCCCATGCGTCTATTGTTGATCGCGCTGTGTCTCACCATCGCGGCGTCCTCGTCAGCGATCGCGCAGACACCGACGACCGGATTGCCGCGTACGGCATCTGTTTCGCTTCCGCCCGGATTCCGGCCATGGCAAACCCCATCCACCCCGACGCCGCCGCCGCCGCTTGCTGGTGGGCTCTGGTTTCCGGCGACGGGTGCCAGCGCGACTGACTTACTCTTTGATACGGCGATTTTTAACGGGGTGTCGGTCCAAACCGAAGCGGCAATCCGTCCCGGTCGCTGGCCGCTCGTCTTGCTCTCGCACGGCAGCGGAGGCAGCTGGCGATCCCTTTCCTGGCTAGGCGCCGGCCTGGCGCAGCAGGGCGCAGTCGTGGTCGCGGTGAACCACCCCGGCAGCACCTTCGGCGACTATGACATGCGCCGCAGCCTGGACCACGGATCCCGGGTAAACGATCTGACCACTGTGCTGAATGTCATTCTGACGGATGCCGCCATCGGCTCTTACGTCGATCCACTGCGCGTTTTCGTGGCGGGGTTTTCTCTGGGCGGTTGGACGGCGCTGTCCATCGGCGGGCTGCGCGGCGACCTGAACGCCTATGCCAACTATTGCGCCCATTCAGGACACCGGCACTGCCGCGACATTGCGCGCGCCGGAATTGATTTGATGCAATTGGACGCATCGGCCTGGAACCGAAGCTACCGCGATCCGCGCGTGAAGCGGTGGCCGCTATCGACCCGGGCCTGCATCAAGGCCTGACGGCCGAGCAGTCCACCGACATGGTGGGCAAGGTGTTGCTGATCGGGCTGGGACAGGGGCCTGACCGTTTGCCCGACACCGATTTTTCGCCGCGCACCAGTGCGCTGCTCCGAATTCTGCCTGAGGTGCGCATGGAAGTCCTGGCCCCGGCCTTCCACTTCTCGGCGCTGCCGTTGTGCAAACCCGCAGGGCCGGCGATTCTGGCCGCGGACCGCGATGACCCGGTGTGCTCGGATCCGCCCGGCACCGACCGGCAGGCGCTGCACAAGCGAATCACCGAAACAATCGGGAGCCACTTCGGGCTGGGCCTGCGCTGACGGCAGCTCAATCGGCATTCCCATCATGTCTGACCGAAGCAAGTGGCACCAAGGGCCGCAAGTCGCGAGAGCGGGTGACGCCGATCGATGATTGGCCAGGCAATGCACCAGGCCGCGCCCCAGAGGGACGCGGCCTGGTGAGTAAGGACACGGGATATTGTGAAGCTCGGCTATCGACGGGCACTGCTTGAACGGGTAGTTATCGCGGACCCTGCCGCCCACTCGTTCGGGGTGCCGGAACACGCTTCCGGCTGGCGTTGGCGGTGCTGGCCCAGGTCGTTTCGGCCTGGTGGGCATCACCCGGTTGCCCATAGGTGTCGTCGGGGTCCCAAATGGTTCAATGGTGCCGGCCAGATTTACCTTGATCCGGGCAATTAATGGCTATTAGACCGCGTGGGCACGCGTTGCCAGTCTGGCCGCCGCGATCGTCAACGTCGTATCATCGAGCATCTCGTCCGGATCCATCATGATTGAATTCGACCCAAGCGAAGCGCACCACTTCCTGCAGACGAACCGGGATGCGTTGCTCATCGACGTGCGCAGCGACGCCGAGTTCTTTTTTGTCGGCCATGCGGTGGGCGCCTTGCACGTGGCCTGGCTCGATGGCCCTGACTGGCTGCTGAATCCGCATTTTGTCGGCGAGGTCAGCCGGCTTTGCGGCCATGCCGTGGATCGGCCGGTGGTGCTGATCTGCCGTAGCGGCAGGCGGTCGCTGGATGCCGCTGCCGCGCTTGAAGCAGCCGGGTTTTCGGCGGTTCATCATGTTCGTCACGGATTCGAAGGCGACCTCGACGATCATCACCAGCGCGGCAAGGTCAACGGCTGGCGCCATGATGATCTGCCGTGGGAGCAACTCTGAGGCGCGATGCGCCGATGCTGTCAATGCGGGCACGTCGATCAACAACATCTGACCCAGGAGACTGAATATGGCGACCGTCAAAATGCTGACCGACGAGCAGGCCAGCCCACAGGCGCGTGAGGTTTTCGAGGACATCCGCCGCACCCGCAACACCGACTATGTCAATAACTCCTGGCGTGCGATGGCCAATCATCCGGCCATGCTCGAGCGAAACTGGTCCAAGGCAAAAGAGATCATGGCGCCTGGCAAACTCGATGCGCTGACCAAGGAGCTGATCTATATCGCCGTGTCGATCATGAATGACTGCGAGTACTGTATCCACACGCACACCCACTTCGCACGCAACAAGGGCATGACGCCGGCGCAGTACAGCGAACTGCTTGAGGTAATCGGCCTGGCCACCGAGGGCAATCGCATGATGACGGCGATGCAGGTACCGGTGGATGATCGGTACAAGGTGTAGGCAAAGCGAGTTGCCGATCACCGACGGGGCGGGCTGAGCAGGTTACAACGACGTTTCCCGACTCTTTCGCAGATTTTCCTTGAGCACTTCCGGCACGCGTTCGTCGAATCCGAGCGCCACGCGGCGCACCTCCGGCGTATCGGTCGGCGCATGGCCAACGCCCAGCGCAGCGGCGCGTGGTGCATCGATCGGCCACCACGGTGCCGCGCGACCCGGCCGATGCCGGTGATCTCGCACTCGACCACGTGGCCCGGATCGACGCTGCGCGAGTGGCAGGGCGTACCCATCAGGATCACGTCGCCGGGCACCAGCGTGATGTGGCGCGCGATATCGGCGATCACGTAGTGCGGGCCCCAGATCGTCTCGTCGCCGATGCGTGCTTCCTGCACGACCAGGCCGTCGACATAGGTGCGCAGCGTCTGCTCGAACAAGTTGACGCCGCGCACGATGCCGGGGCCGATCGGCAGCAGCGTATCGGCGCCCTTTGACGCGCAGCATCGATGCCCTGGTCGGTATCGCGGAAGTCCTGCAGACCCATGTCCAGCGCCGGGCAGAAGCCTTCGATGTAGTCCCAGGCTTCGTCGGGTGTCACATTGCGGCAGGTGCGGCCGATGACCACCGCGTACTCGCCCTCGTAGTTGAGGTACTTGCAGTCGGCCGGCTTGAGGATCTGGCCGCCGTGCCCGTTCAGCGAGGTGGGCGGCTTGGTGAAGTAGGTCGGCGTCTCGGTGGGCTTGGGTTTGTTGCGCGTTTCGATGCTGCGCGAGCTGTACGAGATGTGCACCGCGATGATCTTGCTCGGCGTCACCGGCGGCAGGTAGCTCGCCTTCGCCGGCGTCGACCAGCGCGGCCGTCGTCCAGGCGCAGCGGCCGGCCTGTTCCCCGTCTCGACCATCGTGCCCCAGAACGCGCTGGCCGCCGATCAGCACGCGGCGGCGCTCGATACGCGGGCCGCGCATCACGGCGGGCAGTTCCTTGAACGGGAATTCGAAGTTCATGGCTAGCTGCGTGCCGACGTTCGCTGGCGCGCCGGCACTGCGCATCAGGCTGACGAAGGTGGCTCGGCGTCGAACCAGATGTGGATGTTGCCGGTGCCACGCGCGTTTTCGTAGGCCGACAAGGTCTCGCCTCGCGCGGCAGGCGGCACCGCCCATGGCGCCGACCATCTGCAGGTAGTGCGCGCCGAAGGCTTCCCACGGCAGCGTGCGGTATTCGCTCGTCCCAGCGTTCGAGGACCGTGTCGTGCCGGCCTTGCTCGAAGCAGCGCGATCGCGCCCTTGTCGCTGGCGATGTTCTCGGGCCGCGAGACGTTGCTCTCGTGGAAGATGCGCGGGTGCTTCGGCTTCCAGTCGATGTCGTTGAACTTGTGGCTCAGCGCGCCCGAGGCCAGCAGCACCACCCGCAGGTCGCTGCGCCGGATCGCCTCGCCGATGGCCGCACCGGAATCGAGGAAGTGCCGCCAGTCGGCAGTTCTGGCAGGAGCTGACGCGTGACCACCGGAATGTCCGGCTATGCTCCAGCCGCAGCTGCTTGACCAGGTTGATCGTGGCGTACTGCCGGCCCAGATCGGGGTGGCGGATGGCGCGGTTGTAGCCGCCCAGCTCGCGCGACACTGCCTCGATCCCAGGCGCCAGCGCCGGGTGGCCGCGGTAGTCGTAGGGCACGCCGTGCAGGTACCAGGGCATCTCGTCGGAGATGTAGGTGCCGCTGTAGCGATCGCTGCCATCGACCAGGTGGTAGCCCGTGGTGAACCAGTGCGAGTCGAAGATCACCACCACGTCGGGTGACGGCCGCGGCAATCGTTCTGGCGCAGGCGCGCGTAGCCCGCGATCAGGTCCGAGTCCTCACCCGCGCCTTGCAGGCGCGCGGAACTCCTCGCATTGCATCAGGCCCGGGTGGTGCGACACCAGACGCAGCGCCGACGATCTTTCCGTTCATCGTGTTCTCCTGTCGGCTCAGCGCCGAGCAGCGAATCCGGATCGGGTTCCTGTTCACTTGAATACGGCACCTGACCAGAGCTGACGTCGCTCGCGTCAGGGGTCGGCGACCACGGCCGACTGGGTGTCGAAGCGCATGGTGGGTCGTGGTGTCCAGTTCGTAGCGGGGCCAGCCGGCATCACCCGGTCCTGACGAACCGCGGCCAGTGGCCGTGCATCGCATCGGCCAGCGCCTGGTCTCCGGGCCGCCGAGGAACGGCGTCGCCTGTTTGCTGGCCAGCGTGTTGAAGACATAAGGCACGTCGACCACATGGCCGGCACCCAGGCGTGCCGCCAAAGCCCGGCGACTGCCAGGCGAAGTGGTAGTTCCAGACCGGTGCGCGCCGTACCACCCGCTGCTCGGCGTAGCGCAGCGTGGGGATCCGGAAGGTGCTGTCCGACTCGAATGCGGCAAGCATGTCGCCCGGTGACGCATTCGGGCGCGCCTTGGCGTAGACCTCGGCTGCATTGGCCGGCAAGCGCGCGCCGCGCAGCGCACCCGCCAAGCGCCGGTGGTGGAATCCGGTCGATGGTGCCGCCCGGTACGAGGTACAGGCGTGCTTCGTCATCGGTGCAGCCGATCAGCAAGGGCGAGGCGCGTCGCAGCGCATCGAGGCGTGCGGTCCCTGCGAGATCGCCGCACGGCACCGCCGGTGTGGTCGCTGAGCGACCGCGCGGTCCCACATCGGCAGGTGACACGCCGGCAGGTAGCGGTGTGGCAGTCGGCGCACGCCGCATCGGCGGGCCTGCTAGATGGTTCTGCGGCGGGCTCTGGGCAATGGCCTTGTGAAACAGGCCCTTGGCCATCGGCATGCCCATCAGCAACATCACGCTTTGCGCGCCGGCCGACTGGCCGGCGATCGTCACATCTCCGGCATCGCCGCCGAAACGCGGCGATGTTCTGCCGAATCCACTGCAGGGCCGCAACCTGGTCGAGCAGGCCGCGATTGGCCGGCATGCCGTCAACGGCCATGAAGCCATCGATGCCGACCCGGTCGTTCACGGTGACCACCACGATGCCCTGGTTCGCAAAGCTGCTGCCGTCGTACCAGCCTTCAGCTGCGTCGACGCGATAGAAAGCGCCACCCGGAAACCAGACCAGCACCGGTGCGTTCTGGGCATTCGCAAGTGCCCAGATATTCAGGGTCAGGTCATCGGGTTCACCGGCAAGCCCGCCACCACGGCGCACGCGAGGGTTGGGGGGGCATGGGTCCGTACTGGCTGGCGTCTCGTGCGCCAGTCCAGGAAGGCGCCGGTTGCGGCGCCTTGAATCGGTTGGCGGCGATGAACGGATTGGCCGCATAGGGCACGCGCTTGAATACCGAGACCTTGCCATCGCTGGTGCCATGCAGGCTGCCTTGGGCGATCGACACGACGGCGACTGATGAACCGGGCGTTGCGCAGTGTCTGTCGTTGCCTCAGCGCGTCTGGCCAGACTCAGCATGCCTGCGCCAAGCGCTGCACTGCCAAGCAGCATTTGCCGCCGGATCAATCGGGTTCGTGACATGTCGGGAGACTCCTGGTTTGAATCACGTCTCGATGTTGTCGATCGAGTCTGTGAACGGGTGAGGCGAGGGGATTCGGGCATGAGGAGGCCAGTGGATTGGGAGGCAGCTAGCGTTGACTGAAACTGGCCTTGAACGGCTTTTTGGGCACGATGACGTCCTTGATGTCGCAAAAGAACTCGAAGCTCCAGTCGCCGCCCTCACGGCCGACGCCGCTGCGTTTCATGCCGCCGAAAGGGGCCGCCAGATCTCGGATGCCGAAGCTGTTCACCCAGATGAAGCCGGTGCGAACCCGCTGGGCCATTGCGGTGGCATGGGCTGTTTCGCCATAGCACACGCCGCCCAGCCCGTAGTCGGTCCCATTGGCCAGGGCAATTGCCTCATCATCGGTTGCGAATGTCTGCAGCGTCAGCACGGGGCCGAACACCTCGTTCTGGACGATCTCATCGTCCTGCTGCAGATTCGTCAGCATCGTGGGCTCAAAATACTGGGCGCCGAATCCGTGGCGGTGTCCGCCCCAAAGCAGGCTTGCGCCACCTGACAAGGCCCGCTGAACGAACCCTTCCACCCGCTCGACCTGGCGCGGATGGATGATGGGGCCCACTTCGGTGGCCGGGTCGCGCGGGTCGCCCACGTTCAAGCGCTCAACATGGGCCTTCATGGTCGCGACAAACTCGTCAACCACCTTCTCGTGGACCAGGAATCGTGTGCCTGCCAGACAGACCTGGCCGGCATTGCGGTACATCAGGGCGCCGGTCGCCGCGGCATTGTCGATGTCGGCGTCTTCGAGCACGATGAACGGACTCTTGCCGCCCAGTTCCAGACTGCAGGGCACGAGATTGGCGGCCGCAGCGCCGGCGATCCATTTGGCGGTCGGGACACTGCCGGTGAACGAAATCCGCGCGATGCCGGGGTTGCTGACCAGCGCGGCGCCGGTTCTGCTCCCGGTTCCCTGCACGACATTGAAGACCCCCGCCGGCAAGCCGGCAGCGTGTGCGGCATCGGCCAGCAGCGAGCAGGTCAGGGGAGCCCACTCCGGCGGCTTGAGAATGCAGGTATTGCCCGATGCCAGCGCCGGCCCGAGTTTCCAGGTGGACAACATCAGTGGCGCGTTCCAGGGCGTGATGATCACGACGACGCCGGCCGGGTCGTGGCGCACGATGTGATGAGCCTGCTCGGTGTCGATCGGCCGGTCCTGCAGGCTCAGCGCGTGCTCGGCGAACCAGCTGATGTTGAGCATGGCCCTCGGTACCACGCCGTGCTGCATTCGCGACAGCAATACGCCGGCGTCGTTGCTTTCCAGTTGGCAGAAGGCGTCGGCACGCTTGCCGATCTCGGCAGCGAATCGGTCCAGATAAGGCTTACGCGCGGCTGCGCCGAGTGCGCTCCAGGCGGGGAAGGCCTGTTGTGCGGCGGCAATGGCAGCCTGCACATCGCTGTCAGAGCCTTCGCTGATCCGACCAAGCGGTCGCTGGTCGATCGGGCTGAATAATTCGAAAGTCTCGGTCGAGGCGACGCGTCGACCATCAATATAGTGGTCGGGCGAAACGGAAACGCCTGCGACCTCAAGCATCTGGCTCATGGCAATACCTTTCCTGGGTTCATCAGATTCAGTGGATCGAGAGCCGATTTGATGGTCTGCATGAGCGCCAGTTCGACCGGGGACTTATAGCGGGCCGACTCGTCGCGACGCAGCACGCCCAGCCCATGTTCGGCTGAAATCGACCCACCGTAGTGGTTCACCGCGTCATGGACGAGGCGGTTGATCGCGCTTTCCTTCGCCGTGAAATCGGATGGATCCCGATTGCCTTCAGGCGGTGAAAGGTTGTAGTGCAGATTGCCATCGCCAAGGTGGCCGAACACGACCAGCCGAAGGCCCGGAAAATCGCGTGCCAGTCTGTCGCCGGTGCCGGTCACGAAGGCCGGAATCGCCGAAATCGGCAGCGCGATGTCGTGCTTGATCGTCTTGCCTTCTGCGCCCTGTGCTTCGGAAATGTTCTCGCGCAAGGCCCAGAGAGCCTGTCGCTGGCTCAGGCTTTGCGAGACTACCGCGTAAGTGATGATCTCGTCGTCCAGGGTGGTACCCAGAAGTGCCTCGATGGTCTGTGCAGCCTGATCGTCACCTCGGGTGTCACTGCATTCGAGCAAGGCGTACCACGGTGCCCGTTCGCCCAGTGGCAGCCGTGACCCCGGCATGTGCTTGTCCACCAATCGCAGACAGGTATCGCACATGAGCTCGAAGGCGGTCAGCGATGGGCCGAGACTGGCCTGGGCCAGCCGCAACAAGTCGGTTGCGCTTGGGGCGGTATCGATCGGGTCCGTCAACAGACGGCCCTTGAATGTGTAGCCGAGTTGCTCCAGATCTGGGACCTGATCGGCCGACATTCAGACGAACCTCGCGCTGATCGAACCCAGTGGGCCGTAGTCGGCATGCAGCACGTCGCCTGCCTGGCAGGCAACGGGCCGGGTGAACGAACCGCCCAGGACGATCTCGCCGGCCGAAAGGCTCTGGTCGTGTGGTGCCAGCTTGTTGGCCAGCCAGGCGACGCCGTTGCCGGGATGGTTGAGTACCGCAGCGCCCAGACCGGACTCCTCGATGACGCCATTCTTGAAGAGCAATGCGCCCGCCCAGCGCCAATCGACGGCGTCCGGTTTCATCGGTCGTCCACCCAGGATGATGGCGCCATTGGCCGCGTTGTCGGCGATCGTGTCCAAGACCTTGCGCGGCGATTTGCTCACCGGGTCGATCGGATCGATCCGGGCATCGATGAGTTCAAGCGCCGGCACGACATAGTCGGTGGCATTGAGCACATCGAAGAGAGTGATGCCTGGTCCGGCAAGTGGACGGGCCAGAATGAAGGCGAACTCGACCTCGATACGGGGCACGATGAATCGCGCGGTGTCGATCTCACCACCGTCGCGCAGCAACATGTCGTCCATCAGGCAGCCGTAGTCGGGCTCGGTAATCTGCGAGGCCAGTTGCATCGCCCGCGAGGTCAGGCCGATTTTGTGGCCGATCACCCGCCGTCCCTGAGTGCGCTTGAGGTCCATCCACGCGTTCTGAATCGCGTAGCTGTCGGCTATGGTCATCGTCGGGAAGCGCTTGGAAAATTGCCCGAGCGAGACTCTTGTCCGCTCGGCTTGCTCGAGTTCGCGGGCAAGGCCTGCATGATCGATCGGTTCAGTCATGGGTATCTGTCTCCCGAAGGCTTGGTGCCGCCTGGTTTGATGAGGCCCCGAATGATCGACGGCCGGGGGCAAAGACACCAGCAATCGATTGCTGATGATTATCAAGATCATGTTTATAATGATGCCATGCCATTGACCCGGTTCACCTTGCGTCAGATCGAGGCTTTTGTGGCGGTCGCCCAGGAAAACGGCTTCACGGCCGCAGCCGACCGGCTCGGCCTGACCGCCCAGGCGGTCAGCCAGTTGGTGGGCGAGTTGGAATCGATCCTGTCGTTCCGGCTGTTCGATCGCACAACGCGGCGGGTCGTGCTGTCCAGCGCCGGGCGCGATTTTCTGCCGTCGGCGCAGAACCTCATTCGTGATGTCCGGGTGTCCGAAAGCACGGCCGACGACGTGCGCCACCGGGCAACGGGTATCGTGCGGGTCGGTGCGCCGCTGGTGCTGGCCTGCACGGCGCTGCCCCAGGCGATCGCCGCCTTTCGCCTGGTCCGCCCCAGGGTGGTCGTGCGGCTGCGCGATATTCCGGTGGAGCGGCTCGTGGACAGCGTGGCATGCGGCGATGTCGATATGTCGGTTGGCCCCGACCGCCCCACGCAACCCGAGGTGTCGCGCCAGCCGGTCTTCGATAGCGCATGGGTGCTCTGGTGTGCGAGCGGGCATCGACTGGCCAGGCGACGGACCATTCGCTGGCTCGATCTGCTCGACGAACCACTGGTCGCAGCGGGTCACGACCATGAGCTCAGCGTGGCCCAGATGCGATCCAGCGCACCGGACCATGCGCGGATCACCCCGGTGGATGTGGTGGACAACATCACCACGGCCATGGGGATCGCCGCGCAGGGGATGGTGGCCACGCTGGCGCCGGCCTACGTGGGCGTGATCGCGCAGCGCTTCGGCCTGGTCATGCGTCGGGTCCTGAACCCGGAGACCGTGCGCAAGGTGTGCGTCTACCAACCGATGGAGCGTCCGTTGTCACCGGCCGCCCAGGGTTTTGCGGAGCATCTGACCGAGTGGCTGGGGGAGTGGTCGGAGTCGCTGGCCCAACCGCCTCGATGACACCGCTGAATCCCGCCAACCGGGTAGCGGCTCAGAGCGTGATCAAGCGAGCGCCGGCCCACGCAATGAGCACAGACAGCACTGAGCGTACCAGTCGCTCGGGCGCCTGACGCATCAGGCGAACGCCCAGCCAGATGCCAGGCAGTGAGCCGATCAACAAATTGCCGAGCAACGGCCAGTCGACCGATCCCATGCTGGCATGGCCAAGTCCTGCCACGAGCGTCAATGGTACGGCGTAGGCAATGTCGGCCGCCACGATGCGCGGTAGCGGCAGCAGTGGAAACAGCAGCAGCAGCACCGAGATGCCGATGGCACCGGCACCGACGGACGTCAGCGTGACCAGGGTTCCGATCACGGCGCCGAACAGCACCACCAGGCTCCAGTGGCGCGGGCGACTCGCGCGCGCCGGTTCAACCGGAACATCGATCGGCAGCGGCCGCTTGGCAACCGACTTGTAGAGCATGGCGGCAGCTGTCAGCAACAGGGCCATACCCAGGGTTTGCGTCATCATCCCTTGCACGGCTTCGCTGGCCGGCCCCAACTGGCGGAGCGCTGCCAATGTCAAAAGCGCCGCCGGCAGGCTGCCCGCGCTCAGCAGGCCGACGACCGGCCATGGCACCAGACGCTGCCTCGCCAGGGTCAACGCGCCGCTACCTTTGGTCACTGCCGCAAACAGCAGATCGGTGCCCACTGCAATATGGGGCTTGATGCCGAAGAAGAAAACCAATACAGGCGTCATGAGCGAGCCACCACCCATACCGGTGAGACCGACGACTGCGCCGACGACAAAGCCGGCCAGGATGATGGGTAGCTCGAGCATCGAATCACTGTAGGCGCTCGAGGGCCGTTCTCAAAAGAACGAATCAGCATACTGATATGCCCATACTGCGGGTTGCGCGGTGCGCTGGGCCACTGGCAACGCGGGCTTGGCGCGAAGATGAACGCGTCACAATTCGTGCATTGCGTCGTGGCTGGCTTCGATCGCAATGAGTCTGACGCGCTCGCGGGAACCTGCAAGCTCCATAACCCTGGACACCAGCAGATGGCAGATGCCAGTGACGGCCACGTGATTATCCAGCGGGCTGTCGGAATCGCAGGCGCAGTAAAGATGCCAGGTCAGCCCTGGCTGACGCGATACCTGCTCGTCCGAGATGTAAAGCACCTGGGCGCCAGCCGCCACCAGGAGTGCCATCAGCCCGCCGAGTTCTGCCGGCCTGCGCCGCACCGCGAACATCACCACCACGTCGGTGGGCATGATGCTGGCCGTGTACTGACCCAGCGTATCACCAGGGTGAGGAAATAGGCAGGTGTCTTCTTTCAGCTGAAACAACTGCCAGCGAAAGTAGCTGGCAAACGACTGGCTGGACCGCCATCCGCACACCCACACTTTGCGTGCCGCCAGCAAGGCCCTGGCGATCTGGTCGATGCTCGGCGCGTCAAGTCTGGCAAAGGTGCGCTGCAGGTTGTCCTGGCTGCGTTCCAGGCTGGCAGCGAATCGGTTTTCCACCGCCATGCTTCGGCTGGCCAGCAACAGCGGTGATCCCGAGTCACGTTCCTGTCGGACCTGGCGTCTTGCGTCCTCGTAGTGCCGATAGCCCAGGCGCTTGATGAAGCGCGTCACGGTTGCATTGGATACGCCCGCCAGCGAGGCCAGCTCACTGGCCGCGTAACTCGGCAGGTCACCCGGGAAATCCAGTGGTAAGCCATTTTCGTGCCAGGTTTTTCATGAAAATTCGCTTTCACTTGGTGCGTTTAGACCGGGAATTACCTCGACGTCTGATAGGGGCCAGGACGCGGCACCAAAGTGGTTCGTCATCGGTGCACCTCCGGGGCGTCGGGTGATAGGCCAGGTGCGCGTTGTCCGCAAGCGGCTACACTCGCTCACCGTCTGACCTTGATCTCATGAAGAGTCGTCTACCCACTCACCCGGCCGCCGTCCTGGCAATGGCCTTCCTGGCCACCATCGTGCTGGGCACAGCGCTGCTCGTGATGCCCTGGGCCAGCGCCAGCGGCGAGAGTGCGCCCTGGCTGACGGCCTTGTTCACGGCCACCTCCGCGGTATGCGTCACTGGCCTGGTGGTGGTGGACACGGGCACCTACTGGAGCCCGCAGGGTCAGGGCTTGATCATGGCGTTGTTCCAGCTCGGCGGCTTCGGCATGATGACGTCCGCCACGCTGATGGGCCTGCTGATCGGTGGCCACCTGAAGCTGCGCACCCGGCTGCTTCTACAAACAGAGACGCATGCGCTTACACTGGGCGATGCGCGTACGGTGGCGCGCATGGTGCTGGTGGTGACCGTGGCGGTTGAAGGTCTGGTGGCCTTGTGGTTGGCTGCGCGCTTTGCCATGACGATGGATCTGGGCTGGCGCGAGGCCTTGTGGCAAGGCGCCTTCCATTCTGTCTCGGCTTACAACAATGCCGGCTTTTCCACCTGGCCCGACAGCGTGATGCGCCATGTGACCGATGGCTGGGTGCTGGGTCCGCTGATGCTGGCCGTCGTGGTGGGCGGGCTCGGCTTCCCGGTGATCACCGAACTGTGGGCCAACCGGGGCAAGCGGCACACCCGCTGGTCAATTCACACCACGCTCACGGTGTGGGGCTCGGCAGGGTTGCTGCTGCTGGGCACCTTGTTCCTGTGGCTGGTGGAGCACGACAATCCCGGCACGCTGGGTCCGCTGGGCTTTCTGGACCAATGGCAGGCGGCGCTGTTCACCTCGGTCTCGGCGCGCACGGCCGGCTTCAATGCGATTGACATCGGCGCGCTTGAACAGGAATCGTTGGTGCTGCACTACATGTTGATGTTCATTGGCGGTGGCAGTGCAGGCACGGCCGGCGGCGTCAAGGTGACCACGGTGTTTTTGCTGTTGCTCATCGTCTGGAATGAGATCCGTGGCCGGGCGGACGTGGAACTACGCGGGCGGCGCATCGGCCCCCAGGTGCAGCGCCAGGCGCTGTCGATTCTCGTGCTCAGTGGCGCGGCGGTGTCGCTCGGTCTGCTGGCCATCATTCCGCTGGCGGAGAATCTACCGATGGAAAAACTGTTGTTCGAAGTGGTATCGGCGTTTGCGACGGTTGGTCTGTCCACCGGCATCACGGCGGATCTGCCGCCCGGCGCTCAGGTCGTGATCATTGTGCTCATGTATGCCGGCCGGGTGGGCGTGGTCACCCTCGCACTGGCACTGGCAATCAACCAGGTACCCAGGGCGTACCGCTATCCCGAGGAGAAACCGATTGTTGGCTGATTCAATCGCGACAAAGGGCGACAGCGTCGTCGTCATCGGGCTGGGCCGTTTCGGCTCCAGCGTGGCGCGTTCATTGGTGGCGGCGGGTCACGACGTACTCGCCATCGACGACAGCGAAGAAGTGGTACAGGATCTCGCCCACGAGCTGCCCCATGTGGTGAAGGCCGATTCGACCGAGCTGGTGGCGCTGCAGCAGCTGTCGGTCACGGATTTCGCGCACGCGGTGGTGAGTATCGGTGCCAACCTGGAGTGCAGTGTGCTGACCGTACTGAATCTGGCGAAGATGGGCATGAAAGACATCTGGGCCAAGGCCAACAGCCCACAGCATGGCCTGATTGCCGAGCGAGTGGGCGCGCACCATGTCATCTACCCCGAGGCTGACATGGGCGTGCGGGTGGCGCATCTGGTGACGGGCAAGATGATGGACTTCATCGAGTTCGACGACGGCTTCGCCATTGCCAAGACCCGTGCGCCGATGGAGACCCACGACAAAACGCTCGCGGAGTCGAACGTGCGCAAGCGGCACGGCGTCACGGTGGTCGGCATCAAGCGCCGCCTGCAGGATTTCATCTATGCCCAGCCCGAGACCGAGGTCAAGGCGGGTGACCATCTGATCGTGGCCGGGCCGACGCTGCTCATCGAGCGGTTCGCGGCGCGATACTGACCCGGGTCTGCCGTGTGGCGGCCCTGGCTGCCTTCGGTTTCGATCTGATGCAGGAGACGATCCGGCTCCGTGGGCGATCTCAGGCGTTCATTAACCAGCCGCAGTTTGCGTAACCGGTAGCTGAGCATCCGGATCTATCGATCACAATGACTTCCGGTCAGGCTCCGATCAATGGCGGCAGGTGTGAGTATGAAAACGAGAACGCGGTTGGGCGCGATGGCGCTTGGTGCAACGCTGGGTGTCGCTGCCGGGCACTCGCCCCAGGGACACGGCAGCCATGGTAGCCACGGCAGTGGCCACGCCAATCAACAATCGGGCCTGTCGATCTTTCGCCATCCGCAGGCCAGCGGGCAACTGGTCGGGATCTATAGTGGCGGGCGGCTGGAGGGTGTGGTGACGCATCCGGGTGAGCGATTCCACCTGCACTACATCGATGACGGCATGACGGTTTCTGGGCATGTGGACCAATACACGGTTCGCGCCGGATCGATGCTCTGGGTGCCGATGAACTGATGGTGGTGCAGGCCGTGCCCTGACGATTCGCGATTCGACGGATCCGACAGATAGCAACGACTGCAATGGCATTGACCCATTGCGGTCTGCGCTGAACGTCCAGGATAGATTCTGTCGTCGATGAGGCGGCGAACGGCCTGGCAGAATCGTTGATTGGCTCAGCCCTTGTCGTTCGCCTATCTCGAGGGCAGACGGATCTTGGTGTTGCGCAACCCAGGCAACCCGCCGAACAGGCGGTTCGTCCGGGCGAGATCAATGGCCGCACGCCGCTTCGGCATCTGACATCGGAGAAGGCTGGATCGGGGAGAGGCGATCCGTGGGAGAGGCGATCTGCGTTGACAGCGTCTACACAAGGCCCGAAAAGACGCTGTCAACTTCTGTCTGCCGGCACAACTCTGCTGCGCACACGATGTACCCCACCCGAGCTCGACAGGGAAACCGACCTGCCAAGCAGCCCGCCTGAGGGCGCCTCGAAATGCGCCAACTCCTTTCTCGTCGAATCGGCACCCTGGTGGTTCTGCTGAGTATCACCACATTGCTCAGCTGCGCGGCCTTCAATGACACAGAGCCCGACAGCCCCGTTGCCCAGCTTGCCCTGCAGCCCATGGAGTCGCGGCCGCGCGTGGCCCTGGTGCTCAGCAGCGGTGGGGCACTTTTGTCGAAAGCGGCGCAGCGGCTGCGCCGGACGTATTCACTGCGCAGCGCAGAACGGCGCCGAAAACGCTCGCTGACAAAGCGGACTCACGAGCTCCCAGAAAGCTACGTCAGCCACAGCAACACCCAGCGTGGCGAGAAGGCTCGCCGACGCGTTTCGCAGACCGGACCACAGGCACTGGCCCGCGCTCCCAGCGACTCAAGCATTGCACGCGAGCTCCATACCAGCTTCGTCGCGTCGGTTGCTTGTCTAGCACCAGGGACAAGATCCGGACGATCAAGTAAACCGTGAGAAGCCAGCCCATACAGTTGGCGAAAGGCACGCCAGAGTTGCTGCCATCGTCACGCCAGATCCAAGTCTGCGCCATCGTGGTGCGCGACAGGTCCGTTGACAAGTCCCACGTCACCATGATGAAGGCGGCGATGACGGGGACCGCGAAGCGCTGCAGCGCGTCGGCGCGGTGGTCGACTTGTTCAGCACGATGTATGCAAGATTCCAGGTCGCGTAGCACACGGCGACGTAGCCTGGCATGATCAGCAGCGGCACCGTGCCAAGCATGGGGCCGAGCTCCCCGGTGTAGTGGTAGTGGCCGAACGGAATGCCCGTGGCGATGGACATCGGCTCCAGGTTCCAGCTGACGACAAACGCGATGCCGAATAAGATGAGCATCGTCGACCAACTCAGACGGCGGCTGCCATGCAGGAATGCGAACACCGTCGGCACGATGATGCTGACGGCCCAGAGGAACTGGTCGCAGGTGATGTTGATTATCAGGGGCCTCTCGAAGGTATCAAATCAGGCCTTGCCGTGTTCGATCGTCAGCTCTGCATCCTTGAACTCGAACAGGGGAGGCGCGACAGCGTGAGCCGGGTGCGATCGTGGCCGTACATTGACGGCGCAACGTTCACGCTAGTTCAGGCAAGGCACCAGGCCTGGTCCGATCCAACGTCATTCAGCGGAGCAGGTCGCTCTTGTCGGCGATGCGGCTCTCGCGTACAGGTCCATCGCCCTGTTTCGGCTTTGTGGCCTTCGGTTCAGGCCACTAGCTGTCCTCTGGAATTCCGCTTGAGCGTCTCTGAGGGAAGTTCATCGAACATCAGCTTGTAGTGGCGGGTGAAGTGGCTGGCATTGGCAAAGCCCAGCGTGCAGGCCAGTTCGGTGATGGGCAGACCGGCGTGCAGTTTGAGCGAACGGCGAGCCTCGTTCAGACGCAGCGCTCGAAAATAGGCCTGCGGTGTGGTGCGCATGAACTCCTCGAAGCAGTAGTGCAGCGTGCGCCGGCTGGTATAGGCAGCGCCACAGATCTCGGTTACGCCGATGTCGTCGTGCAAATTGGCGCGCATGAATTCCACCGCCCGTTTGACCACCTTCAGCCGCGTCTCGGTACGCCTCGGGATGGTTGAGGGCATCGCATCATTCTCTGAGGTCATCGCCAGCATCACTGCATGTGAAAGGGATGACGACAGCAACTCGTTCTCCTGCTCCGGGTCGCTCTGCCCATGCAGTTGCCGCTCACCATCGTCACACGCCGCCAACAGCAGTTGGCGGATTGCAGTAGCGGTATCCGGAGGCAGATCGACCTGGTGGTTCAGCGCCATGCGCTTTAGCCACTCTAGCTTCTCTGGTGCGAGGGCAGTCTCCAGCACCGCCGAGTCGACCGACAGCACGATCAATTCGATTTCTCCAGAGTAGATGGCCTCGTGCTGCGATCGGCTGTCAAATACCACCAGAGAGTTAGGTGCAATCGGTCGTCCGTTGAACGCCGAACCGGATTCAACCGAAAGTGCCATGGCGAGCACTACGTGGCCGCGCGGTGGGACGAACTGTTGGCGATGCTGCCGATTGCTGGTCTCCCGCAGCAACACGCCGTCGTTCATAACCAATTGCCAGACACTGCCGCAAAATCGCCCGTAGCCCAACTGCTCGTAAGACTGCTCCCAGCCGGCCAGTGACTGGGCCTGATCGTCAATGTCTCGTGATTCATGTCTGACCAGGGTGGCCATGGTGGCATATCTCCTGCATTTCAGCGTGAACGCGCTACCACCAACGGCGCACACCTCGCCATCCGACGTGCCTTTCGCGTGCTGATGCAAAGCCTAGCACCAAGGGCAGCGTGGCGCCAGTTCAGGCAGTCGTATCGCTCGCTGCTCGGTGCGTTGTCTCTCTCTGCGCCTGGGCGGCCCTCGCCCGGGCGTTCGTGAAACCGATTGTAACGCCTGCTGATGTTCCTGAATCATCGAGAGAGTGACTAGCACGTTTGTGCAAAAAAGCGGCTTGCAGACGCGATTTGCTTTGAAGTCACTTGCTATGCGCTGGGCCCGCGGCTGACACTACCGACCGGTGACCAGGCGGTGGGCCAAAATTTACAGGAGCAGGCCATGAAGATCAGGCAAATTCGAAGCGCAACCCTCGTCGTTGAATTTGGTGGCGTCAAGTTCCTGATAGATCCCTGGTTGGCGCCCAAGGATTCAATGCCGGCCTTTGCCGGGTGTGCCAACCCCGAAATGAGGCAGCCCACAACGCCCCTACCTGTGCCGATTAATGAAATCGTGGATGTTGATGCTGTCATTGTCACGCACTCGCACACGGATCATTGGGATCATACGGCCGTGCAGAGTATCCCGGCTGACATGCCGATCTTCGTGCAGCATGCCTCGGACAGAGCTCTCATCAGTCAGGGAGGTTCGATCGACCTCGAGAACGGCGCGCACGTGCGACATGTCGAAGGCAAGACCTTCAACGATGTGCGTGTGTTGACTGGGAATCCGGTCTTCAGCGGCGTCAAACTCAAGAAGGTGCCGGGCCAGCACGGCTCGGACGAAGCGCTTGGCGTTGCCTACGACGGTTTGCTGGATGTGTGCGGGATTGTGTTCGGCCATCCCTCTGAGAAGACCCTCTATCTGGCTGGCGACACTGTGTGGAACGAGTATGTCGAAGCCAATATCCGACAGTACAAGCCTGACGTCATCGTCTTGAATGCTGGCGATGCGCAGGTGGTTGGTCTGGGCAGCATCATCATGAACAACGAAGACGTGTGCCGGGTGTGTGCTGCAGCACCTGGGGCGACGATCATCGCAAGTCATCTTGAGGCGGCGCACCATGCGTTGAACACCCGTTCGGAGCTTCGCCGGTATCTTGCTAAAGCAGGGCTACTGGATCGCGTTCTGATCCCTGATGATGGCGAAACCTGCGCAGTCTGAGCTGCGCTGAACGATGGAGGTGGAACAATGTCAATCGAAGACAACAAAAGACTTGTTCGGGCGTTTTATACGGCGCTGGATTCGCAAAATTACGATTCGCTCGATGTCCTTTGTCACAAGGATTTCGTGTTCTATTCGCAAGTCGACAAACCAAAGCCCGGGGTTTCAGGCCTCATTGCGTCAGAGAAGGCGAGTTTTGATGCATTTGAGAGCTTTCGGTTCACTCTTGAGCAGATGGTCGCCGAGGGAAACAAGGTCGCTGCCTATTTGATCTTTGAAGGCAAGAACCACATACGGCCCGTCATGGGCATTGAACCACGCAACAAAAACACGCGGTTGTCCGTGTTCTGCCTCCTGACCATCCAGGACGGAAAGATCATCGAAAAGCGAGCACACTTCGATGTGGCCGACAGCGCAGCCCAGTTGACAGCGGATTAACCGTTCCCCTTCTAGAGAAGATAACTCGTCACCGCCGCGTCGCTCTATCGCAAAATGGGCAAAGCCATCATGACCAAATGTCCAGGGAAGCGCGCATGAACAAGTTGGAAAACTGCGATGTCGTTGTCGTCGGAGCGGGAATGTCGGGTCTGACCGCTGCCCGATTACTGGCGCGGGCTGGCAAGCGTGTATTGGTCTTGGAGGCTCGTGACCGCGTGGGTGGACGGACACTCTCGAAGACCCTGTCCAACGGCGCTATCGTCGATCTTGGGGGGCAGTGGGTTGGGCCGACGCAACATCGAGTCCTGAAGCTGGTGTCGGATCTGGGATTGGATCTCTTCAAAACCTTTGACACTGGCGACTCCTTGACACTGCGAGAGGGTGTTGTCTCCCGTTATGAAGGAATTTTGTCGAACGTCGACGCGCAAGCGGCTGCAGACATCCGACAAGGCATGGAGAAGATTGGGACGCTGGCGGCGGGCATTCCGCTGAACACGCCGTGGACCTACCCTGATGCCGTTGAACTGGACCAGTTGACCTACGCGGGCTGGATCGAGAAGAACCTGAAAACGGATGTCGGCCGCTGGACCTTCAGGCTGATGGCTTCGAGCGTCTTTTCTGTTGATGCATCGGAACTCTCTGTCCTGCATGTGGCATTCTATTTCGGTGCCGCTGGCGGCCCGGACATGCTAACGTCCACGTCTGGCGGCGGACAGGACAGCCGCTTCAAAGATGGCATGCAAAGTCTGTCCACAGGATTGGCGATGGGACTTCGGGACAGTGTGCGCCTGAGCCAGGCCGTCGAGGCGATCCATCAAGACGATCAGGGTGTCACTGTCCGCTGCGCAACGCTGAATGTGCGCGCGAACCAAGTCATCGTGGCGCTCCCGCCTACTCTTGCCGGCAGGATCCGTTACAGCCCGCCGATGCCTCCACTTCGGGATTCGCTCACGCAGCGAATGCCGATGGGTACGGCGCTTAAGATGATGTTCGTTTATGAAAGACCATTCTGGCGCGATGCAGGTCTATCGGGATTTGCGTTAACGGACCAGGACGTCCCCCAACTGATTTATGACAACTCGCCGGGCGATGGGTCTTGCGGGATCTTGCTCGGGTTCACCGAGGGTATTCCCGCTCGTGAATGGATGCAGGCCTCGCCCGATGCGAGGCAAGCGGCTGGCATAAAAACCTTGGCACACGCGTTTGGCCATAAGGCCTGCGATTTACTGGAGTATGTTGAGCACTCCTGGGTTGCGGAGGAGTTCTCGCGTGGTTGCTACGCCGGGACGATGCCACCAGGAGCGTGGACCTCCTTTGGCAAAGCCCTCAGGGCACCAGTTGGCCACATTCATTGGGCAGGGACCGAGACCGCCACTGTTTGGAGCGGCTATGTTGAGGGCGCCATGCAGGCAGGCGAACGCGCTGCGGCTGAGGTATTGGATGCCGTCTTGCCAGCTTAATCGGTCGCGGCATTACCGCCGAGCGGGGGCCGGCATATGCCGATTGCTTCGCTTGGGTCGGCTTTCATCACACCACTCACAAGGAGACAACCATGGCGAACACCGTCACCGACCAATGCTTTCAGCACAATGCCCGGTATGCCAAGGGCGAGGCCCCGCATCGAAGCGTGCACCCCGGCGCTCAGCCCATTCAACCGTCACGTCGCCTGGCGGTGGTGGCCTGCATGGACGCACGCCTTGACGTCGAAGATCTTCTCGGCCTGCAGACTGGCGAGGCGCACATCATCCGTAACGCGGGTGGCGTGGTCAGCGACGATGCGATCCGCTGTCTGATCATTTCTCACCACTTGCTCAACACCAACGAGATTCTGCTGATCCATCACACACGTTGCGGCATGCTGGCCTTCACCGACGATCTGCTCAAGGCCGGCCTGGAAGGTGATCCGGCCGCCGAGAGCCTGTTGGGCCAGGCCACCGGCCGCGCTTTCCGCAGCTGCGGCTGCCACGCGGCGACACCGTCGGCCTTCCACGCCTTCCGCGGTGCAATCGAGCCGCTCGATGCTCCACGCGACGAAAAGAACATGGAACGCCTGGCCTGGGACCTGCGGCGCGGCCTGTCGTCCATCTACAATCATCCGTGGATCCCGACCAGTGGCCCGGATGCTGTTTCAGTGCGAGGCTTCATCTACGATGTCGATACTGGCCAGCTTGAAGAGGTGAGCTACCCAGGGCCGATGGGTTCGTTCGCTTGAGCGGCTGCGCGCGCTGCCATACCCTGTCTCGGTGACCACCGGCCGCGGGGCCGGGATGCGCCCGGCGTCAATGCTGGCGGAGAGAGCGGGATTCGAACCCGCGTCAGGTTTTACCCTGAACACGCTTTCCAGGCGTGCGATTTAAACCACTCATCCACCTCTCCGAGCCGGCGCATATTATCAGAGCGACGCAGGGCACTTGCTTGGGTCAACTGGTTCTCGTCTCCTAAGCACAACCATTGTCCGACAGTTGTTTCCCGCTGCAACGTTGGCTGCCCGTATCCGAGCACCGTGGGCCTGGTCGAAATGGCGCATGGCCCCGGCGCGCCGCGGGTCACAGGATGTTCGGCGCCTGTGCCGGCTCGTCGCCGATTCTGCTTCGTGATCACTCATGGGTCGAACCGACCAGGACTGCCTGCGCCTCGTGCCACAGTCGTCGGGCACCCCGCTCGGATGGTGGGCAATCGACAACCCGCCTGGCACAGCCCCCACGCATTTTCTTTTTCAGGCAGACTGTCCGACACGCTTGCCATTCGTGATGCTGCGGCGCACAATACCGGCCTGTGCCTCGTGCCATTCCATGCATCCGCATGGCCGTGTCCCGATCGGCTATCTGTTTTTCAAAATCCAGGAGGATTGACATGACCCAGATCGTGATTGCCGCCGCTGCCCGTACGCCCGTTGGTTCGTTCAACGGTGCGCTGTCCACGCTGTCTGCCCATGAGTTGGGCGCCATTGCCATTCGTGCCGTGCTCGAGCGCGCCGGCGTCTCGCCCGATGATGTGTCCGAAACCATCCTGGGTCAGGTGTTGACCGCAGGGCATGGACAGAATCCGGCCCGACAGGCGCATATCGCGGCCGGCCTGCCCATTGGCAGCGCCGCCTGGGGCATCAATCAGGTATGTGGCTCGGGTCTGCGGGCCGTGGCGATCGGTGCCCAGCATATCGCCCTGGGCGATGCGGCCATCGTGATTGCCGGCGGACAGGAGAGCATGTCGCTGTCGATGCATGCCGCCCATATGCGTAACGGGCAGAAGATGGGCGAGATGAAACTGATCGACACGATGATCAAGGACGGCTTGTGGGATGCGTTCAATGGTTACCACATGGGTACCACGGCCGAGAACGTTGCCAAACAATGGCAGATCAGCCGTGAGCAGCAGGACGAGTTCGCGCTGGCCAGCCAGCACAAGGCGGAGGCCGCGCAGAAGGCCGGGCGCTTCGTCGATGAGATCGCACCCGTCACCGTCAAGGGCCGCAAGGGCGACACGGTCGTCGATCAGGATGAGTACATTCGTCATGGCGCCACGCTGGACAGCATGCAGAAGCTGCGACCGGCCTTCGACAAAGACGGCACAGTCACGGCGGCCAATGCCTCGGGCATCAATGACGGCGCGGCCGTCACCCTGCTGATGAGCGCCGATGAGGCCAAGCGTCGCAAGATCGAGCCGCTGGCCCGCATTGCTTCTTATGCGACGGTCGGTGTTGATCCCAAGGTGATGGGTAGCGGACCGATTCCAGCCTCGCGCAAGGCGCTCGAGAAGGCCGGTTGGTCGGTCAAGGATCTCGATCTGGTGGAGGCTAACGAGGCCTTCGCCGCCCAGGCCTGCGCCGTCAACAAGGACATGGGCTGGGATCCGTCCATCGTCAACGTCAATGGCGGGGCAATCGCCATCGGCCACCCGATCGGTGCCTCGGGTTGCCGTGTGCTCAATACCTTGCTGTTTGAAATGAAGCGTCGGGGTGCCCGCAAAGGGCTGGCCACTCTGTGCATCGGCGGCGGCATGGGCGTCGCCATGTGCGTCGAGCGCGTCTGACCGACCCGTCCGGTCGTCGGCCCGGGTTGGCGCTCGGGCTGACGCTCTGGGTGCAGGCGCTCACCGCCTGCACCTTGTCCATTTATGCCGTACTGGCGCCGGCGGTCGCGCCTGAGCTTGGCCTGCGGGTCGAACAGGTCGGCTGGTTCGTTGGCGCCTGCTATATCCTCGCCATGACCTCGGGTCTGGTCACCAGTGCCTATGTGCCCAGGTTCGGGGCGCTGGGTCTGAGTCAGGCCGCACTGGTCGCATCGGCCGCCGGGCTGGCGGTCACCGCGCAGGGTGCGTCCTGGGCCTTCATGGTGGCGGCCATTCTGATCGGCTGGGGTTATGGCCTGACCAATCCAACTTCGGCGGCGCTACTGGGCGAGCACGCACCGCCGGATCGACGCGGCCTGTTCTTTTCGATCAAGCAGACCGGGGTGCCGCTGGGCATTGCGATGGCCGGTGGGATCGGCCCGCTCATGTATCAGGCGGCGGGCTGGCGGTCCACCGTTGTGCTGATCGCCGCGGTCTGTGCGGTCACGGCAGCCGCCATGGCGCCAGTGCGCCAGGTGTTTGATCACGGGCGCGATCCTGCCGTGCGGGTTCAATGGCTGACCTTGCTCAGGCCGCTACGTCAGGTGATGCAACGGCCGGGCCTGCGGCGACTGGCAATCGTGTCGCTCGTGTATGCGCTGATCCAGGTCAATCTGCTGACGTTTCTCGTCGCCTTTCTGCACCTGGAACATGCCATGAGTCTGGCGCAGGCCGCCGGTCTGTTGGCCATGGCCCAGGTCACCAGCATCCTGGCCCGACCGGGTTGGGGTTGGCTGGCCGACCGTCGGGGGCAGCCCGCCCGCCTGCTCGGCCTGCTCGGGCTTGGCATGAGTCTGGCCTGCCTGCTGTTGGCAGCTCTGAGCGAAAGCGCCAGTCTGTCCTGGGTGGTGTTGGCCGTGATGGGCTGCGCGGCGACGGCGATCGGCTGGAATGGCGTGTACTACGCGGAACTGGTCGGCCAGGCCGGCCCGGGTGAACTGGCGACGGTGACCGGGGCCTGTCAGTTCATGACCTTCATGGGGCCGGTCTTCGGGCCGCCTGCGTTCGCGCTGATCGTCACGCTGAGCGGCAGTTATCGGCCACCGTTGGTCGTGTTGGCGATTCTGGGTGGATTGGCCGGCCTGTGGATTCTCGCGAGTTCCCGGCGCGGGCCCGCCTGAGGCGCAGGCCGGGGCAGTCGGCGGTTCCGGCCAGGCCGTTTGTTCAGTCGGATGCCTCGGACAGCACCCGGTTGGCCGGTGAGTCGGACAAGGGCACGGGGACATCGAACAGCACGCGCCATCGGCCACCGCGCTTGATCCAGTACTGTCGATAGGCCTGGGGTTGTGCGAACTGCTCCGCCTGCCGATAGGCAGTAACCACCATCACCGGGGTCTGATCGCCATACCAGGCCAGGTAACTCGCATCAGCACGCGGGTGTGTATCCAGCCGGCCTGGCGCGGGCATCGCCGCGGCGCTCTCATACCAGACGGCCAGAGCCTCGCGGTCGGCCAGACGACGGGCCCTGTCCCAGGATTCATGGGCGGCGCGAAAATCGGCTTGCGTCTCACGCAGTGTCGCGGGCGTCACCCAATGCACCGACTCGACGATCACGACGGGCGTGGCATCGACATCGAGTGTCTGCAGCAGTTGGGTGACATCGTGATTGGCCATGGCCACGCAGCCGTCGGTTGCCCGAGGCGTGTGAGCAAGCACGGCAGCAGGCACGCCATGCAGGTACAGACCGGAGCCGGTCCGCCCGGCATGCCGGTCCAGCGCATTGGGGTAATTGATGCGCAAGGCCGCATGGCCGAAGCGATCGTCAAGACGCGAACGGGCTACCGCTTCGGTGATCCAGTAGATGCCCAGTGGCGTGCGCTGATCACCCTCGATGCGTTTGGCGAAGCCCTGTTTGCCGATCGATACGTAGAAGTGGCGTTTGAGGCGCAGGCCCTGCGGTTCGTTCACGAACAGGTACAGGCGAGAGCGCGAGACATCGACGGTGATGACATGGCGCACGCCAGGCGGCAGACGAACCAGCTCGGCCGGCAGCAAACCCTCGGGCGGTGGATCGCGCCGAGCGGCCAGCCGTTTCATCGCTTCCTCGCGCAGCCCGAGCCGGCGCGACTCTGCGTCGCTATCGGGAATGGCGAGCGCGGCCAGGGCATAGTGGCCGAAACTGCCCGGATGGCCCGCACGGGTTGCGAGCAGGTCACCGTAGAGCAGTTGGCCCAGCGAGAACCGCGGCAGATCCTGCACCAGCGCGGCCGCCAGGTCGAGCGCCCTGGTTTGCTCGCCGTTCGCCAGCGCGGCATACACGGCATGCAGTCGCGCCTCGGGATCGGCTGCCGACGCTTTCGCGGCAGTGGCCGTGTTCGATTGCCCAGGCCTCACGAGGCGCTCGGCCGCTTCGCTCGCACGAACCCCGTTCACGCAAAAGCATGCGGTCATACCGAAGGCCAGCATCGCCATCGACACGATGCGCATGGGCCGATACGACAGGCTCAACGCCCGGATTCCTGGGTGATGAGCCATTGACCACCTACGGATTGCAGGATCATGGACTTTCGCGAACGCAGGCTCAGTCCGGCTGAATCATAAGACTGGGTGAAGCTCACGGCTGCCCGGTTGCCCTGCGAGGTCACTGTGATATCCGAGACCTGCACATTGATCGAATCGCGCGGCAGGATGCGTGCGGTGCGTTCGCGCAACCAGGTCTCATGGTCCGCATGGGTGCCCTTGAAGTCGCTGACATAGGCGGCTGCATAGGCGGCGATGTCGCGTCGCGACCAGGCCGATGCCCAGGTCTGCAGTGCCGCGCGCACGCCGGTATCGTCCGGCGCGACCGTGCTTGGCAGTCTGGGCGATGCCGACGCCGCCCGCAACGCCGACAAAGTCGGCCGCGCATCGACGCTGTCAACCGACAGTGCAGCGTGGCTTGACTGGACGTTGGCACCGGCCGGGCTAGTCTGGTCGCCCAAGCTGGCGAGGGCCGTATCGTCATCCACCATGGTCAGTTCGGGTTCGGCCAGTTCGGGCGCCTTCTCGGACTGCAGGGCTTTGCGGTAGGCGTCACCGGCCAGGTGGGCATAGAGATCGGTCAGGTTTTCATAGGCCGTGGCGTAAACGGGATGCGTGCGCATGGCGCGTTGCAAGGCCTGGATGGCATCGGCGTATCGGCCGTTGGCGGCCAGAATCACCGCCATGTTGTTGTAGGCGGCTGGCGAGCGTGGATTCGCGGCCAGCACCTGATCGAAGACGGCCAGGGCGTCGGTATCCCGGTTCAGGCTGAACAGCACGTTGCCCCGGTTCATCAGCCAACGGGCATCGCCCGGGCTTGATGACAGCTGCGTATCGATGAGTGCGAGCGCCTCATGCCAGGCATGATCGGCCAGCAATTCGGCCAGTCTGGCCTGGGTATCCTGAGCGATGGCAGGCGGCGCGACGCAGATCAGCCACAGGCCTGCAATGACCGCGCGAACCGGCGAACCCGTGGCGCTGCGCCGCTCAGTCACCGGTCCCTGGCGGGGGCATGCATGAGGATGCGACAACCTGTCGGGGGCAACGGGCGACCCGATGGCTGAATAGTGGCGCGTTTCAGTGGCCATGAAAAACATCTGACAAGGGCACTGCCTCCAGGCGCTGCTGGTCTCCGATGGCCAGTCAGCATGTGCCCGAAGTATAGGAGGGAAATCCGGCACGGGTCGACATCGGGCTGAACGGCAGGTGCCAGGCGGGGGCTGGCGTCGTGAGTGTGTAAAAATCAATGGCTGGGCGAATGTCGTGCATTCGCCGTTCAATGACCAATACTCCGAACCCGGACGCGAATCGATGGTGAATGCGACTAGAATCTGGTCGTTCCTTGCATTGTCTCTGGTGGGCGTCGTCGTCGTGGCGTTGACGGCATGGGCGTTTGCTGCCCATCTGCATCCTGACCGGGTCGGAGATTTCGCAAGCTTTCTGCAAATGTGCGCAGCCGTACTGGGCCGCTGATTGCGAGCGGCTCGCCGACACGACGTTTCATGGCGAACCAGAAAAAAACCTACACCGAAGCCTCGATCAAGGTCCTCAAGGGACTTGAACCGGTCAAACAACGACCGGGGATGTACACCCGAACCGACAATCCGCTGCATATCGTGCAGGAAGTGATCGACAACGCAGCTGATGAGGCGCTGGCGGGCTATTGCAAGTCGATCAATGTGACCGTTCATGCCGATGGCAGCGTGACGGTTGATGATGACGGCCGTGGTATTCCGGTGGGCAAGCACCCTGAGGAACAGGTCCCGGTGGTTGAGATCGTGTTCACACGGCTCCATGCGGGTGGCAAGTTCGACAAGGCGGACGGCGGTGCCTACAGTTTTTCGGGTGGCTTGCACGGGGTGGGCGTGTCGGTCACCAATGCGCTGAGCCGCCAGCTCGATGTGATGGTCTGGCGTGACGGTTCGGTCCACGAGATCGGCTTCAAGGGGGGGGATATCGCCCGGCCGCTGACCAGCAGCGCGGCGGGCAAGGGTGATCGACGCCATGGCACCCGCGTGCGTTGCTGGCCGGATCCGAAATATTTCGATTCCCAGGTCATACCGATCAACGAACTGATTGTGCTGCTGCGCTCCAAGGCCGTCCTGCTGCCCGGCCTGAAGGTGAGCCTGGCCGAGGAAAAATCCCAGCGGGTTCAGCACTGGCATTATCCTGAGGGTCTGCGCGGCTATCTGGGCGGCGTGCTGGCCGAATCCGGCGCTTCCGATCCGGTGATTCCGGTGTTCGAGGGCGAACAATATGCCGAACGCGGGCACGATACCTTCGCCGACGGCGAGGGAGCGCAGTGGGCGGTGGTCTGGACTGAAGAAGGCGTGTTGTTGCGTGAGTCCTATGTGAATCTGATTCCCACGAGCGCGGGTGGCACACATGAATCCGGGCTTCGTGAAGGGCTGTTCGGGGCGATCCGCAATTTCATCGAATTGCACGGGCTCAGTCCCAAGGGCGTGAAGCTGCTGCCCGAAGATGCGTTTGCCCGGGCCAGCTTCGTGTTGTCGGCCAAAGTGCTCGATCCGCAGTTCCAGGGGCAGATCAAGGAACGGCTCAATTCGCGTGATGCGGTCCGGCTGGTCAGCGGCTTTGCCCGCACCCAGCTCGAGCTGTGGCTCAACCAGCATGTCGACTACGGCAAGCGGCTCGCCGAACTGGTGATCCGTCAGGCGCAGGCGCGCAGCAAGGCAGCCCAGCGCGTCGAAAAGCGCAAGGGCAGTGGCGTGGCCGTGTTGCCTGGCAAGCTCACCGATTGCGAATCCGATGATCCGGCACGCACCGAGCTGTTTCTGGTGGAGGGCGACTCGGCAGGCGGGTCGGCCAAGATGGGTCGCGACAAATTTTTCCAGGCCATCCTGCCCTTGCGCGGCAAGGTGCTCAACAGCTGGGAGATCGATCGCGACCGCCTGTTTGCCAACAACGAGATTCACGACATTGCCGTGGCGATCGGCGTCGATCCTCATGGCCCGGATGACGAGCCGAATCTGCGCGATCTGCGCTACGGCAGAATCTGCATCCTGTCGGACGCCGATGTCGATGGCGCGCACATCCAGGTGTTGCTGCTCACGCTGTTTTTCCGGCATTTCCCGCGGCTGGTCGATCACGGCCATGTGTACGTGGCGCGTCCCCCGCTGTTTCGCGTCGATGTTCCGGCCCAGGGCAAGCGGCCGCTGCGCAAGATCTACTGCCTGGATCAGGGCGAGTTGCAGCACACGGAAGACAAACTGAGAAAGGACGGCGTTCGCGACGGTAGCTGGAGCATTTCGCGCTTCAAGGGCCTTGGCGAGATGAACGCCGAGCAGCTCTGGGAAACGACCATGAATCCGGAGACCCGCCGCCTGTTGCCGGTTCTGCTCGGTGCGCAGGGCAGGGACCAGACGCGTGAACGCTTCACCATGCTGATGGGCAAGGGCGAGGCCTCATCGCGGCGGCTATGGTTGGAAGAGCGCTCGACCGAGGCTGATCTCGATATCTGATCCGGCGCGTCTGCCCGACAACGGGCGGCGGACCCCTCTTGATTCACTGTCGGCGGCCAGGCGGTCGCGACGACGACCGAAGTGACCGACTGAATGACTGATCGCGACATGATGACGCCCCCGGATCCCGACACCGACGGTGATGGCCGGATTTCGTTGGCTGAGTATGCCGAACAGGCGTATCTCGACTATGCGGTGTCGGTGGTCAAGGGTCGGGCCCTGCCTGAGGTCTGCGACGGGCAAAAGCCCGTGCAACGCCGGATCCTGCATGCGATGAACGAGATGGGCCTGGCGCCGGGCGCCAAGCCGGTCAAGTCGGCCCGGGTGGTCGGCGATGTGCTGGGCAAATTTCATCCACACGGCGACACGGCGGCTTACGACGCCATGGTCCGGATGGCCCAGTCGTTCACGCTGCGTTATCCGCTGATCGATGGCCAGGGCAATTTCGGCTCGCGTGACGGGGATGGTGCGGCCGCGATGCGTTACACCGAGGCCAGGCTGACCCGTCATTCGAAGCTGCTGCTCGATGAAATCGACATGGGCACGGTGGATTTTGTGCCGAACTATGACGGCTCATTCGAGGAACCCTCATTGTTGCCGGCGCGCCTGCCCATGGTGTTGCTCAATGGCGCATCCGGCATTGCCGTGGGCATGGCCACCGAGATCCCGTCGCACAATTTGCGCGAGGTGGCCGAAGCGGCGATTGCGGTGATTCGCAAGCCTGGCATCAGCAGTGCCGACCTGATGGCGATGCTGCCGGGCCCGGATTTCCCGGGCGGCGGGCAAGTCATCACCCCGCGCGAGGCATTGGCCGACATCTATTCGAGCGGTCGGGGTTCGATCAAAGTGAGGGCGCGCTACGGCTTCGAGGATCTGGCGCGCGGACAATGGCAGCTCGTGTTCCATGAGCTGCCCCATGGCGTGTCCACCCAGCGCGTGCTGGAGGAAATCGAGGAGATCACCAACCCGAAGGTGCGCGTCAACAAAAAGACCTTGTCGGCCGAGCAGTTGCAGCTCAAGCAGACCATGCTCACGGTGCTGGATGCGGTGCGTGACGAGTCAGGCAAGGATGCGCCGGTGCGCCTGGTGTTTGAACCCAAGACCTCGAAGATTCCGCGCGAAGAACTCGTGAGCGTCTTGCTGGCTTACACGTCGCTGGAGAGCAATGTCTCGGTGAACATGGTGATGATCGGCATCGACGGCCGGCCGCGCCAGAAGTCACTCGTGCAGGTGCTCACGGAGTGGGCCGAGTTCCGGATCAAAACGGTCACGCGCCGTACCGGGTTCCGGCTGGGCAAGGTGCTCGATCGGATCCATATCCTGGAAGGTCGGCAGCTGGTGCTGCTGAACATCGACGAAGTGATCGCGATCATTCGCAACTCGGATGAACCCAAGGCGGCGCTGATGGAGCGGTTCGCCCTGTCGGATCGCCAGGCCGACGACATTCTGGATATCCGGCTGCGCCAATTGGCGCGACTCGAGGCGATCCGCATCGAAAAGGAACTGGCCGAACTGCGCGCCGAACAACAGGGCTTGCAGAAGCTGCTGGGCGACGCGGACGCCATGAAAAAGCAGGTGATCAGCGAGATCAAGGCCGATGCGAAGGAGTATGGCGACGACCGGCGCACCCTGATCGAGGCGGACGAGCGCACCGTGGCCGAGGTCCGGGTGGTCGAGGAACCGGTGACCGTGATCGTGTCCGAGCGCGGCTGGATTCGCGCCCGTCAGGGCCATGGCTTTGACCCCGCTCAGTTCACTTTCAAGTCGGGCGACGGTTTTTATGGCAGCTATGAGGTGTTGACCACCGACATGGTGTTCGCCCTCGCCACCAATGGCCGGGTTTATTCGATACCGGTGTCGCAGCTGCCCTCGGCGCGTGGTGATGGACAGCCGATCACCACCTTCGTGGAGCTCGAACCCGGGGCACGAATCGAGCATGTGTTTGCCGCGCCCGGCGATACCGGCGTGTTGTTCGCCACCGAACAGGGCAATGGTTTCATCACCCAGGCCAGGGAACTGGTTGGTCGAACCCGACAGGGCAAGGCCTTGATCACGGTGGCTGAGGGCGATCGGCCGCTTCGGCCGGGGCTGTTCAACCGCGGCATGAACCAGGTGCTGTGTCTGTCGGCCAAGGGTCGTGCGCTGGTGTTCAACCTGGGTGAAGTGAAGATACTCAAGAGTGGTGGGCGCGGCATCAGTCTGATGGGTGTGGAAAAGGACGATCTGCTGCGGCAGGCCGTGGTGTTCGGGGCCGGTGGCGTGCGCGTTCAAGGCCAGGGGCGGGGACAGAAGTCGCTGGACCGGATTTTCACGGCGAGCCAGCTGGCGGCCTGGGCCGGTTCGCGGGCCCGCAAGGGCCGTCTGCTCGAGCCGCGAGTGGTTGACGGCAAACTGACAGCGTTGACGGTCTGATCGGCATCAATGGACGACACGAACGGAGATCGCCCGATGAGCGATGCGGATGATGGTGTGGTGTTCGAAGAGCGGGAGGCGGCCAATGGCCGGCGGATCGGCCTGGCGTGGCTGAATCGGCCCGCTCAGCTCAATGCCCTGAACCTGGCCATGTGCGAGGCCTTGCTGCGTCGGTTCCGGCGCTGGCTGTCCAATGAATCGATTGTTGCCGTGTATCTGGGCGCGCGTGGCGAGAAGGGCTTTTCGGCCGGCGGCGATGTGGCCGGTGTGGTCCGCCAGGTGCGTGCGGGTGGCGATGCGCGTTTCGAATATGGCGACAGCTTCTTCGAGGTCGAATATGCGCTGGATCGTCTGATCCATCATTATCCGAAACCGCTGATCACGCATGCCTTCGGCATCTGCATGGGGGGTGGCGTGGGCCTGACCGTGGGCGGCTCGCACCGGATCGTGTCGGAGCGGGCGCGGATCGCCATGCCCGAAATTCATATCGGCCTGTTTCCGGATGTGGGTGGTGGCTGGTTCCTGAATCGTGTGCCGGGCGGTATCGGTCGGGTGCTGGCGCTGACCGGCATGACCATCAATGAGGCCGATGCGATTCACGCCGGGCTGGCCGATGGCTTCGTGCCCAATGAATCGATGGCCGGTTTTCTCGACACCCTGACGACGCTCGCCTTCACCGATGATGCGGGCCAGAACCGGCGCCTGGTGACAGCGCATCTGCAGGCGGCCCATCATCGCCATCGACATGCGCTACCCAATGCACCCCTGCAGCAATACCATGACGCTCTACGCTTCATGGCGGCACAGCCCAGTGTCGACGCGCTGCTGGCCAGCCTGCAGGCCGCCGCCCGCGACGATGATTTTTTTGAACCGGCAATGCGCGCGCTGGCAGGCGGTTCACCCACCACGGCGCTGGTGGCCGATGAGTATCTTCGCCGCACACGCACCCTGTCGCTCGATCAGGTACTGGCGCTCGATCTGGTCCTGGCCCGTCAGTTCCAGCGTCGCCATGATTTTTGCGAAGGGGTGCGGGCGCTGTTGATCGACAAGGATCGTCGGCCGGTCTGGTCACCTGCCTCGCTGGCGCAGGTGGATCCGGCCGATGTCAGCGCTCATTTCGAACCACTCAAGGGCCTTTGTCCACGCTGACATCGAGCAGCCGCGGACCGCCGGTCAAGCCGGCTTCGATGGCGCGCGTGAGCGCCTGCTCCAGACTGCCCGCATCATCGATGCGTTCGGCCGGCATGCCCAGCCCTCTGGCCAGGGAGACGAAATCCAGTGGCGGATCGTCGAAGTCCATGGCGATGTAGTGCTCACTGCCATGAAAGGAACGCAACCGCTCCTTGATGATCCGGTAGCCCTGGTTGTTGGCGATGATGTAGGTGATTGGCAGCTTCAGATGGGCGGCCGTCCATAGCGCCTGAATCGAATACATGGCGCTGCCGTCGCCGATGATCGCGAACACGGGGCGTGCGGGCTGACCCAGTGCGATACCGATGGCTGCCGAGATCGCCCAACCGATGCCCCCACCGGTATTGCCGAAGAAGCCATGGCGATCACGGTAGGGATACCAGTCCAGCAAGGTTCGGGTGCTGACCAGTCCTTCTTCGACGACGATCGCGTCGGCGGGCAGCCGCTCGGCAATCCGGTACATCACGAAATCCGGATTCAGCCGGGCAGCCGGCTCGATCGCTTGCGCGGCGGTGCCTGAGGTGCTTGCGGTGGCGGGAGCGGGCGTGCGTGCCACGCGGCGGCGGGACCAGTTGCCCGCAGCGATGGTTTCGCAGCGCTGCGCCGATCGTTGGCGTAGCGTGTCGCCACCGATCGCCTCGAGCCGCGCCAGCAACTCACGCAGGCTGGCACGCAGATCGACTCGCCACGCGGTGGCGACCGGCCAGTTTTTGCCAATCTCGTGGTCATCCAGACCGATGTGCACGAGTTCCAGCCCCTGCGGCATCGGATCGGTCTCGCTGTAGACGGACATGCGCAACATATCGGCGCCCAGCGAGATCAGCAGGTCATGATCGGCCAGCGCCGCCCGTACCTGTGACTGATTGCGAGACAGGCCGCCCAGGTAACACGGGTGGGCCGATGGAAAATGGGCCCCGCTGGGCACGGTCTGCTGCCAGACCGGAGCGCCAATGGCCAGCGCGAGCGCGCCGGCTTCGTCAAATGCATCGCCAGTCACGATCTCGGGGCCGGCGAGAATCACCGGGCTGCGTGCGTTGATCAGTCGTTCGGCCAGCCGGTTGATCGCCTCGGCCGACGGCCTGGTCACGGTATCCAGGCGGGTTGCCGACATCAGGTCCAGTGGCTCGCTCGCATTCAGAATGTCGCCGGGCAAGGAGATGAACACCGGGCCGGTGGGTGCAGTGGTCGCGATCTTGGCGGCCCGGCGCATGATGCGCGGCAGATCGGCCAGCCGCGTGACCTCGATGGCCCACTTGACCAGTGGCTCGGCCATCCGGACCAGCGGGCCGGCCAACAAGGGTTCCATCAGGCCATGCCCTTGTTCCTGCTGGCCGGCCGTGATGATCATTGGCGTTTTTGAGTAGGCGGCGGTGAACAGACTGCCCATCGCATTGCCCAGGCCCGGCGCGACATGGACGTTACAGGCGACCAGCTCACCCGTGGCCCGCGCATAACCGTCGGCCATGGCGACTACGATGGATTCCTGCATGCCCAGCACGTAGCGTAGTTGTGGTCGGGTCCCCAGCGCATGCATGATCGGTAACTCGGTGGTGCCCGGATTGCCGAACAGATGGGTGACCCCTTCACTGGCGAGCAGATCGATAAAGGCGTCCCGGCCGGCGAGCCTGGTTCGAGAGAAAGTCATGGTCCGCGTTGTCTCCTGATGGTTCGTGGTGTGGACTGTACCGAATCTTCAGGCGTGTGTTGGCGCCACTCAGTGACCGGTTCGCGGATTGATGCCGATCAGTCGCGAGATCCGCACCGGTTCCTGACCCCGATTCATCTTCATCACCCGCTCCTGGGTGCGTCGGTCGGCGATGGTCATGCGCAAACGCGAGCGGATGTACTCAGCCCACGACGCAATCACGAATCGCTCGACGAACCGGCCCGGCTCGCCCAGGTCGCGGAAGATCCGCCAGTCGGAGGCACCATTGCGTCGTCGGGTCGGCTCGATTTTCTGGATCTCGGCGAAGAACTCGGCCTGGTGTTCCGGATCGATGAAGTATTCGACCTGGACCAGCACCGGACCGTCATCGGGCAAGGGCTCGGTGGTGATCGGTAGTTCGGGCAGCGCGGCAAACGGCGTTACATCGGCTTCGCTGCCCAGCCTGACAACCGTATTCCGGTTGACCAGTTGGAGCAGCAACATCAACAAGGCCGACACCACCAGCGTAATCTGGGTGCCGCCGAGCGAGGCCAGCGCGCCCCAGAGCGCACTGCCCATCGCCAGACAGGCCTGCACCGCCAGCAGGCCCACCGAGACGGCGCGGGCGCGAACCCAGGCAGGTGCCGCACTCTGAGTGCCGGCGCTGAGGGTGGCCAGTACGCCGACCCAGGCGGTGCCGGCGGCCAGGGCGCCGATCATGGCGATCCAGACGATGTGACTCGAGGCCACCACCAGGGTGGCCACGATCCACAACACCACGTTGCCGGTGACGACGGTGTTGAGTGGAAAACGCGCGACCAGTCTGGGCATGCCGATGGCAGCGGCCACGGCACCGGTGCCGAACATGGCGAACAGGGCGCCGAAGCCGCCCGCATCCATGCCGAGTTGATCACGGGCGATCACGGGCAGCAGGGCCCAGAGCGCACTGGCGCAGGCGGAGAACACCAGGGTACGGATGATCAGCGCCCGCATGGCGGCCGAATGGCGCGTGAAGCGCAGGCCGGTCGTCACGCCGGCGAACAGGGTTTCGGGCACACCCAGTGGTGCGCGCGCGGGCAGCCGCCAACCGCGCAGGCCGATGAACATGAGCAGGAAAAAGGCTGAACTGGTCAGCAGCGCCGACCCGCTGCCATACCAGCTCGCCACCGCGCCCGCGAGCGCCGGGCCGACCGCGCGCGACATGTTGAAGGCCACCGCATTGAGGCCGACCGCGCGGGCCACCTCGTCGGGCTGAACGAGTTCATTGACACTGGCGATCTGCGCCGGCAGATAGAAGGAAAAGGCCGCGCCCACCACAAAGGTCAGGCTCAACAGGGCAACGGGTCCGACATGACCCAGCATCGTGATGATCGCCAGGGTGAGCGTGGCCGCCAGCAGAGCGGCCTGGGCGATGATGATGACGCGTCGTCGATCGACAATGTCGGCCAGCGCGCCGGCGATCAGACCGAACAACAGGGTGGGCAGTGTGGCCGCTGATTGCACCAGGGCCACCATGAAGGCTTCCGGGGTGAGGGTGGCCATCAGCCAGGCTGCCATCGTGGTCTGCATGGTCACGCCCATCGCCGTGCCGACCGCGCCGAAATAGAACCATCGATACGGTCCGTGGCGTAATGGCGAAGACGTGAAAAGCGACACGTGGGCTGAATCCTGGGAAAACGCCAGCGCGATTGGCCTGCAGGCTCCCCGGAGCATAGTCGAACTTGTCGCCAGATTTGATTATCGCATTGCAACATCGTGTTGCCGGCGACAGTCCATCGCACGGGTTATCATCGCCTCGCGATTGGTGGAGCCGACCCCGATATTGGCGGTCAGGTGTATCCGCCGCGACGATATGACGACAAGACTCGTCCGAACCAGGAGGAAGCATGAACAGAGTTCTCAGAGGCGTGGCCATGGCCACGATGGTGGTGGCGTTGGCCGCCTGTGGCAGCGACAGCGAGCCCGTGGTCGCCGGCGATGGAACGCCGACCGGCGCAGGCGGTGGGACGACCGCGCCAGGTCCGGCCGTGTCCGGCAATGTGATCGAAGCGGCCGGCGGGGTTGCCGAGTTGTCGACGCTGGTGCGGGCCGTCGATGCGGCGGGTCTCACGGCCACCCTGTCACAGGCCGGCGATTACACCGTGCTGGCACCGACCAACGCGGCATTCGATGCACTCTATGCCGAGCTGGGCGTGACCGAGGACGCCTTGTTTGCCAATCAGGCGTTGCTTGCCGACGTGCTCAAGTATCACGTGCTGGCCTCCCGGGTGGCATCGACCGACATCGTGTTCGGAAAGGCGGTATCGGGATTGAACGGCAGTTCGCTCAAGTTCGAGGGCACCAGTGATCCGCTGCCACAGATTTTTGATGGTCGAGCCCGCCAGTCGCGGGTGCTGGCGACCGATATCGACTCGGCCAACGCCACGGTTCATACGATCGACCGGGTCTTGCTGCCGGCAGACAAAAACATCGTTGACTATGCGCGCAGCCAGAATAATCTGAGCTTCCTGGTCGAAGCCATCGAAGCCGCGGAACTGGTCGATACCCTGAGTGCAGCGGGCCCGTTCACGCTTCTGGCACCGACCAATTCGGCATTCGACAGCCTGCTCGGTGAGTTGCTGCTCAACAAGCAGCAGTTGTTCGAAAACAAGGCGCTGTTGACCCAGGTGTTGAGCTATCACCTGATCGCCGGGCAGCAGATGCGTGTGGATCTGCCTGTGGGTGGAGAAGTGACGACGGCCCAGGGTGGCGTGATTGCGGTTCTGCCCAATGATCCGGACTTCAAGCCCAAGTTCAAGGATGCGCGCAATCGGGAAACCCCGCTCACCGATCGCTACGATCTGCTGACGACCAATGGCGTGGTGCATGAAATCGGCGCCGTGCTGCTCCCACCGGCGCCCTGAGGACGCCGATGACCGTGCGTTGCCGGCAGGCGAGAGTCTGATCCGATCCGCGACGCGAGGCTGAACGGGCGGCCCGGTGGCCGCCTGTTCGTTTTTTCGAGGTTCGACATGGCCAATGACGAGACATCGTCCGCCGCGATCCTGGCTCGCAGCCGTGCCTGGGTGCAGACCTGGGTGGTCGGCCTGAATCTTTGCCCGTTCGCCCGTGGGCCCTTGGAGTCCGGTCGGATCCGCTGGCAGCTCAGTGCCGCCGACCATGTCGACGCCCTGCTCGACGATCTGCGCGCCGAATTGACTCTGCTGGCGGCGGCTGATCCGGCCGATCATGAAACGACGCTGCTGATTCATCCGTGGGTGCTGGGTGAATTCGACGAGTTCAACCAGTTTCTCGATCCGGTGGAACGAACGGTGGCGGCCATGGGGCTGGAAGGCGTGATCCAGGTGGCGAGTTTTCATCCGCATTACCGGTTCGCCGATGCGCCCGTCAATGATCCGGCCAATGCCAGCAACCGCTCGCCGTATCCGATGCTGCATCTGCTGCGCGAGGCCAGCATCAGTGCGATCATCGATGGTGGTGTCGATACCGATGCCATCGTCCAGCGCAATCTGCAGACCTTGCGATCGATGACACCGGCGCAGATGGCCGATCAGCAGGCTCGGCTGGACTCGCTCGCGAGTCGATCGGATTGATCCGTTCAGCACTGTCGTGCCGGCGCATGGACGGCATCACCTCCTGACCGCCCCGACCTGGATGCATGCAATCGCCCTGCGGCGGATCGCATGCCTTTTGCCCTACACTGCGACCCCATGAAATCGCTGCCCCCTGAACTGCTCGCCCACGCCATCGATCCTGACGCGCTGTCGATTGACGATGGCATCGATTCCTCCCGTTCCATGTCGCTGGTCGGGCAGTCCCGCGCGGTTCGTGCGATCCGTTTTGCACTCAATGTGAATCTGCCTGGTTACAACCTGTTCGTGACGGGGCCGACCGGTATCGGCAAGACCCGCTTCGTGCGGCATGCTATTGCCGAGCGCGCGCTACAGGTCGATCCCTGCGACTGGGTCTACGTGAACGATTTTGATTCGCCCGACAAGCCCCACGCGATGGCATTGCCTGCGGGTCAGGCGGTGGCATTGAAACAGTCGATGCGCGGCCTGATTGACGAACTGCGCGGTGCCTTGCCGGCGGCATTCGAGGCGGATCAGCATGCGCAGCGGATCAGCCGGATACGCCAGGCGATTGAATCTCATCGACGCGCGACGCTGGAGCAGATCCGGCAGGAAGCGGAACCACACGGGTTGACCGTGGTGCAGTCCGCAGACGGTCCGACCATCGTGCCGGTGCTCGAGGGACAGGCGCTGGATGCGCAGGCGATGGCCGCACTGCCGGCCGCCCAGCGGGAAGCGCTGAGCGCCCGAATCGCCGAGCTGACCGACCGACTGCAGGCGGCGCAGCGTGACGAGATCCGGCACGGGCGCGAGCAGTTGGCGCAGGCCCATGCCGTGAATCGCGAGACCGCGGTGGCCGTGGTCGAACCCCTGGTAGCGCAACTCAGACAGCGATTTGCCTCGATTTCGCCGCTGCTCGCCTGGCTGGACCGGATGCAGCAGGACATGCTCACGCATCTGCCGGGCCTGTTCACCCGCAGCGAGGGCACGGATGAGTCGGCCGACGACAGCGAACGCCGATTGGCCCGGTATGAAGTGAACGTGCTGGTGCAGGCCTGTGACGGACGGGCACCCGTGGTCCAGGTTGATCATCCAACTGTGGGTGAATTGCTCGGTCGGATTGAATACCGCGCGAGTCTGGGCACCTTGCATACCGACTTCCGATTGATCAAACCCGGCCGTCTGCATGAAGCCAATGGCGGCTATCTGCTCATCGATGCCTGGCGGCTGTTCTCCGAGCCGTTTGCCTGGGATGCACTGAAGCGGGCGTTGCAGCGGCGCGCGATCCGGATCGAGACCGTGGCCGAGACCGCAAGCGGGACGCCGGCGGCGCAGCTGGATCCGGAGCCGATCCCGCTCAATGTCAAGGTGATCCTGTTTGCCGAGCGTTATTCGACCGATCTGCTGCGCGAACATGATCCCGATTTTGATGCCTTGTTTCGGGTGGTGGCCGACTTCGACGACACACTCGAGCGCACCGGCGCGCATCTGAACGGCATGGCGCAGGTCCTGCTCGAGCAGGCCTGTGGGCATGGTCTGCTGCCGCTGAAGCGTCCGGCCCTGGCCGCGCTCCTCGATGAGGCGGTCCGGCGGTCCGATGACACCAACCGGATCTCGGCCCATGTCCAATTGCTCACCGAGGTTGCCGTCGAGGCCGGTTTCGAGGCGCAGCAGGCGGGGGACACAGCGATCGCCGCCGATCATGTCCGGCTGGCACTGGCAAGCCGGCGCGAGCGGGCCGGGCGGCTGCAGGCCGAACATCAGCGGGATATCCTGCTCGGCACTGTGCTCATCGATACGCAGGGTGAGCAGGTCGGACAGGTCAATGCACTGGCGGTATTCGATGTCGGCAACGAGATGTTCGGCCAGCCCAGCCGGATCACGGCCACGACCCGGCTGGGCGAGGGCATGGTGCTCGATGTGCAGCGCGAGACCCACCTGGGCGGACCGATCCACAGCAAGGGCGTGATGATCCTGAAGCTCTTATCTCGGGGCCCGGTTTGCGCCGCGTCAACCTTTGCCGATCAACGCGACGCTGGCGTTCGAGCAGAGCTATGGGCCGATCGATGGCGACAGCGCAACCGTGGCCGAATTCTGCGCGTTGCTCTCGGCCCTGGCCGCGGTACCGATCCGCCAGGATCTGGCGGTCACCGGCTCGATGAACCAGTTGGGCGAAGTCCAGGCCGTGGGCGGCACCAATCAGAAGATCGAGGGATTTTTCGACATCTGTCTGGCCCGCGGCCTGAGCGGCACCCAGGGCGTGATCATTCCGGCGAGCAACGTGGGCAGTCTGATGCTGGCCGCGCCGCTCGTTCAGGCGGTTCGCCAGGGGCGCTTCCACGTCTATGCGGTGACCACGGTCGACGAGGCGATCGAACTGCTCATGGGCATGCCGGCGGGCAACTCGACGGACAGCTTCGCCTTGCGCACGATCAGCGCCCGGGTCAATCAGCGCCTGACCGACCTGCTGTCCCAGCGCGGCGGCAGTCGGGCCGCATCGCGCCGGGCCAGGTATTCCAATGACCGGGATTGACTCCTGGTCGCCGCGGTGGGGGTACGGACCTCTTGAAAGCCGCGGCCCCGCCCCAATGTGAACCCAGTTCGGTCGGACCGGCTCAGGCCCGGCCGATCCGCCGCCCCCGAATCACCGACATCCCAGACGAGCACGAGCATGAGCACCGACAACACCACTGACCAGAGCACCGAGGCCGCGCCGGCCGCCCAGACTTTCGGCTTCCAGACCGAGGTCAAGCAGTTGCTGCAGCTGATGATTCATTCGCTCTACAGCAATCGCGAGATTTTCCTGCGCGAGCTGATCTCCAATGCATCGGATGCCTGCGACAAGCTGCGCTTTGAAGCGATTGAAAAAAGCGAGCTCTACGAAGGCGACGGCGATCTGGCGATCCGGATCGCCGTCGACCGCGAGGCGAGGACGATTGTCATCCAGGACAACGGCATCGGCATGTCGCGTGACGAGGTCATTGCCAATCTGGGCACGATCGCGCGCTCGGGCACCCGGGAGTTCGTCGACCGCCTGTCCGGCGACAGTGCGCGCGACTCACAGCTGATCGGCCAGTTCGGCGTGGGCTTTTACTCCAGTTTCATCGTCGCCGACAAGGTGGTGGTCGAGACGCGTCGGGCCGGTCTGGCGGCTCACGATGCCGTGCGCTGGACATCGGACGGCAGCGGCGAGTTCACGATCGAGCCGATCGAGCAGAGTGGACGCGGCACCACGGTGCGCCTGCATCTGCGGTCGGGCGGCGAAGACGAGGACGCTGCCGCCGATATCGACGGACTGCTCGAGGGCTGGAAGCTGCAATCGATCATCCGCCGGTATTCGGACCATATCTCGCTGCCTATCCAGATGCGCAAAACGGAATGGGATCAGGAGGCCAAGGCGCAGAAGGTGCTGGACGAATGGGAGACCGTGAACCAGGCCAGCGCGCTGTGGGCACGTGCCAAGACCGAGCTCGCGCATGATGACTATGTGTCGTTCTACAAGAATCTGAATCCCGATGGCAGTGAGCCGCTGGCCTACACGCACAACCGGGTCGAGGGTCGTACCGAATACACGCAGTTGCTGTTCGTGCCGGGCAAGGCACCTTACGACATCTGGGACAGGGAGAATCGGCGGGGCATCAAGCTTTATGTGAAGCGCGTGTTCATCATGGATGATGCGCAGAACCTGATGCCGGTCTATCTGCGCTTCGTCAAGGGGGTCATCGATTCGGCCGATCTGCCCTTGAACGTGTCGCGTGAGCTGTTGCAGGAGTCGCGTGACGTCAAAGCCATTCGCGAGGGCAGTACAAAGCGTGTACTGACCATGCTCGAAGAGCTGGCCGGCAATGATGCCGAGAAATTCCAGCAGTTCACGAGCGAGTTCGGCCAGGTTCTCAAGGAGGGCCTGGGGGAAGACTTCGTCAACAGTGAACGCATCGCCAAACTGCTGCGCTTTGCGAGCACGCACTCGATTGCCGATAGTGACCGGCCCACGGTCGCGCTGGCTGACTATGTCGCCCGCATGAAACCGGGGCAGGACAAGATCTATTACCTGACCGCCGATTCGCTGTCGGCCGCCCGGAACAGCCCGCATCTGGAACTGTTCCGCAAGAAGGACATCGAGGTGCTGCTGCTGATCGACCGGGTCGATGAGTGGATGCTCAATTATCTGACCCGCTTCGACGACAAGGAACTGGTCTCGGTGGCGCGCGGCGATGTGGACCTGGGTGGCCTGGGCACCGATGAGGACAAGGCCGAGCGCGACAAGGTGGCCGATGAGTTCAAGCCCCTGGTGCAGAGCATTGCAGCGGCCCTGGGCGACAAGGTCAAGGAGGTCAGGGTGACCGACCGTCTGGTGGATTCGGCGTCCTGTCTGGTGTCCGACGAAGGCGAGATCAGCGGCCACCTGGAGCGCCTGCTCAAGGAAGCCGGTCAGGCCGGGCCGGCACGCAAGCCGATTCTCGAGATCAATCCGACGCATCCGATTCTCAAGCATCTGGGCAGCTCGCCCGACAATGTGCCCGAGTGGTCACGATTGTTGTTCGATCAGGCCATGTTGGCCGAGGGCGGACGCCTGGAAGACCCGGCGGGTTTCGTGAAGCGGCAGAATGACATGATGCTGGCTTTGCTGATGCGTGCCGGTTGACGCCCACCGGCATCCCGCGCATGCGTCTGGAGGGTTTTGATCCGGTGATCGATGCGCAGTGTCGGGCACTGGTGCTCGGTAGTTTTCCCGGTGCGGCGTCGCTTCGCGCCGGGCATTATTACGCCCATCCGCAGAATCAGTTCTGGCCGATCGTGGCCGCCTCGCTGGGCAGCGACCTGCTCTCGCTGCCGTTCCCGGCCCGCTATCGACTGCTGCTCGCCAGCGGCCTGGGTCTGTGGGATGTGATCACCCGCTGTGACCGCACCGGCAGCCTGGACCAGCATATCCGGGATTCGCAGGCTGCCGATCTGCCGGCCTTGCTGGATCGGCAACCCGCAGTGAGTCATCTGCTGCTCAACGGCAAACGCGCGCAGCGCGATGCCCGTCGCCTGTTGGCGACCCGCAGCCGATCCGGATTGCAACTCGTCGACCTGCCATCGACCAGCCCGGCGCATGCGCGGCTGAGCCTGGCCGACAAGCTCGCCCTGTGGCGGCCGGCGCTGCAGCAGGCCATGCGGCCCGCGAGCTGACCATGAAGCGAAGTCGCTCACGGGCGGGCAGTGGCAGGGCCAGAATCGCCCAGGCCGAATCGATCACGGTATCCGAGGAGCGTGGCGTGCGTTACCTGCATTTTGGTACCGAGTGGGTGCAGGGTGCGATGCGGGTGCGCAAGCCCTGGGCGCTCGAGCTGGACTATTCACGACACATGATGGCCTGGTTGCTGTTCATGGACGTGCCCGCGCGACTGTTGCAGATCGGTCTGGGCGCTGGTTCACTGGCCAAGTTCGTGCTCAAGACCATGCCGGACTGCGAACTTACGGTGGTCGACAACAGCGTGGCGGTTCAGTCGGTGGCGCACAGCCAGTTCCGACTGCCGGCCGAAAACGATCGATTCGAGGTAGTGATCGCCGACGGCGAAACCTATGTGGCCCAGCCCTCGTTGCGGGGGCGTTTCCCCGTGATTCAGCTCGACGTGTTCGATGCCGATGCGCGCGGCCCGGCTCTCGATTCGGCGCAGTTCTACACGCACTGTTCGAGGCTGTTATGCGAGGGTGGCGTGATGACGGTGAACCTGTTTGGCGATGTGCCCAGCTACGCCTTGAATCTGGAGCGGATCCGGACGGCATTTCAGGGCAGGGTGCTGGTGCTGCCGCCCCTGGATGCGGGCAATGTGATCGCCATCGGCTTTGCCGAGCGCACCGCGCCGCTGAGCTGGTCAGCGATGCGCAGCCGCGCGATCCAGGTCGGCGAGCAGTTCGATCTGGATGCTCAGGGCTGGGTCAATGGGCTTCGGGATTCCGTGGCCCGCGGACTGTCGTCGGGTTTGCTCATTGCCGATTGAGTCATCCGTCGGGCCCTAGCCGCCGGCCGTGACCGCAGGCCATCAGATTTGCCCGCCATCGCCGAGATTGAGGGGGCAGCCGTCAGAGGCTGGCAGGGCATCAGCCTGGAGTGTCATGAACGAATCTCTCACCGTATCCCGCCCCGGCGCGGATACTCGCTCGCAAGCGAATGACAAGACACGGGTCGATCTGGGGGACCCGGGGCGTCCATTGCAGTTGCGCCAGCTCGTGCCGGCCTTGCAGGCCGACGGTCTCATCGATCAGGAAAGCGCGGAACTCGTGCTGCGTTTCGATGGCATGTCCGCGCGGCCCGAGCATGCCATCGTGTCGCTGGCGGCGCGTCGGCTCAGCGCGGCAGACGACGGAAAACTGCTGGATGCCGATCGTCTGTGCCGATGGCTGGCGCGCCGGCTCGACATCGAATACGTGAGAATCGATCCGCTGAAGGTGGATTTGTCGCGGGTGGCCGAGGTCATGTCCAGCCAGTATGCGGCCAGGTACCGGATTCTGCCGATTGAAGTCACCGCCCATGCCGTGGTGGTGGCGACCGCCGAGCCCTTCATCACCAACTGGGTGGGCGAACTGGAGCACCTGTTGCGCAAGAAGGTGCGCACCGTGCTGACCCACCCGGCCGATCTCGCACGCTATGTGGTCGAGTTCTTCAGCCTGGCCCGCTCGGTGCGCGATGCCCAGAGCCGCAACGGCGGGGCGACCCAGAGCAACTTCGAGCAACTGGTCGAGATGGGCCGTTCGGGTCGCAACGTCGATGCGAACGACACCCATATCGTCACCATCGTCGACTGGCTGTGGCAGTACGCCTTCGAGCAGCGGGCGAGTGATATCCATATCGAACCGCGACGCGACATCGGCACGATCCGCTTTCGCATCGATGGCGTCCTGCATCATGTCTACCAGGTGCCACCGGCGGTGATGGCGGCGATGACCAGCCGGATCAAGCTGCTGGGTCGCATGGATGTGGTCGAGAAGCGGCGTCCGCAGGACGGGCGCATCAAGACCCGCATGGTCGATGGCCGGGAGATCGAATTGCGGCTTCTCGACCCTGCCCACCGCCTTTGGCGAGAAGCTGGTGATGCGGATCTTCGATCCCGAGGTGCTGGTTCGCAGTTTCACCGAACTGGGCTTCAGCCCGGACGAGCTGGTGCGCTGGCAGCGCATGACCGCCAGCCCCAATGGCATCGTCATGGTGACCGGGCCGACCGGTTCGGGCAAGACGACCACGCTGTATTCGACGCTCAGGACGCTGGCCACCGACGAGGTCAACGTGTGTACCGTCGAGGATCCGATCGAGATGATCGATCCAGCCTTCAATCAGACCCAGGTGCATCAGGCGATCGATCTGGGCTTCGCGGCCGGCGTGCGCTCGCTGATGCGTCAGGATCCGGACATCATCATGATCGGTGAGATCCGCGATCTGGAGACCGCCGAGATGGCCACTCAGGCCGCGCTCACCGGCCACCTGGTGTTATCGACACTGCACACCAATGACGCACCCTCGGCCGTCACCCGGATGATCGAGCTGGGAGTGCCCGGATACCTGCTCAATGCGACGATGGTCGGTGTGCTTGCCCAGCGGCTGCTGCGCACGCTCTGCCCGGCCTGCAAGGTGGTGGAAGACGAGGTTCCGGTGGAACGTTGGCAGGCGCTGATCCGTCCCTATAAGGCGGTCACGCCATCGCGGATCTATCGCCCGGTTGGTTGTCTGGAATGTCGCATGACCGGTTATCGCGGCCGCACGGGCATTTATGAAATGCTGGCCATCGACGAATCAGTGCGCCAGGAGCTCGCTCAGGAGCGACCCAATATCGATCGCATCCGGCTGCGCGGCATGAAGGCCGGCATGAAGCCCTTACGCCTGGCTGGCGCCCAGAAGATCGCCACCGGACAAACCACCTTTGAAGAGGTTTTGAAGGTGGTGCCGAACTGAACTGGTGCCGGTGCAGCCTCGCCTGCGCCGCTTACTTGACCAGTTCGCGCATGGCCCGCTCCAGCCCCTGCAAGGTGACCGGATACATGCGTTGGGCCATGATCTGGCGGATGACGGAGATGGATTGTCGATATTCCCAGACACCTTCGGGCTCGGGGTTGAGCCAGGCGAACTTGGGAAATTTGTCGATCATGCGGCGCAGCCAGATGGCGCCGGCCTCTTCATTGTTGTATTCGACCGAGCCGCCCGGCTGCAGGATTTCATACGGGCTCATCGTGGCGTCGCCCACGAAGATCAGCCGATAGTCGCTGTTGTACTTCCTGATGATGTCCCAGGTGCTGGTGCGTTCCGCATGGCGGCGCCGATTGTTCTTCCAGACGTGGTCGTACAGGCAGTTGTGGAAATAATAGAACTCCAGGTTCTTGAACTCACTCTTGGTGGCTGAAAACAACTCCTCGGTGCGCTTGATGTGATCATCCATCGTGCCGCCCACATCCAGCAGCATCAACACCTTGATCGTATTGTGCCGCTCCGGGCGCATCCGGATGTCCAGATAGCCGGCATTGCGTGCGGTATGGGTGATCGTGTCATCCAGATCCAGCTCTTCCTCGGCACCTTCGCGCGCGAAGCGGCGCAAGCGGCGCAGCGCAAGTTTGATATTGCGTGTGCCCAGTTCGACCTGGTCGTCGTAATCCCGGTAGGCGCGCTGCTCCCAGACCTTGACGGCGGTCCGGTTGCCGGCCGAGGGCCCGCCGATCCGGATGCCTTCGGGGTTGTAGCCGCCATTGCCGAACGGCGAGGTGCCATTCGTGCCGATCCATTTGTTGCCGCCCTGATGGCGCTCTTTTTGTTCCTCGAGCAAGGCCTTGAGCCGCTCCATCAGCTTGTCCAGCCCACCCATGGCTTCGATGGCCGCCTTCTCCTCGGCGGTGAACTCACGCTTGAGGGCGCGGCGCAACCAGTCTTCGGGAAATTCGGCCGTCAGTGCATCAACGGCGCTCACGCCCTTGAAGTAGGCACCGAATGCGCGGTCGAACTTGTCGAAGTTGCGCTCGTCCTTGACCAGCGAGGCTCGCGACAGGAAATAGAAATCATCGATCGAGGGCGAAATGACGTTTTTCTGCATGCCTTCGAGCAGCATCAGGTATTCCTTGATGGAAACCGGCAGCCTGGCCTTGCGAAGATGCAGGAAGAATTCGATCAACATGACAGCGTGGTCCTTGAAGTGCCTGCCGGGGGTCCTGGCGGCGGCGCCGGTCCGGCTGAACCGGCCTGGCCATCAACGATTGCGTTGCGCCATATAGATGAGACGCTCGAACAACTGCACATCCTGTTCATTCTTGAGCAGCGCGCCATGCAGCGGCGGAATCGCCTTCTTGCCATCGGCGCTCTGCAGGACTTCCAGCGGAATATCTTCGGCCATCAACAGCTTGAGCCAGTCGATCAGCTCAGAGGTCGAGGGCTTTTTCTTCAGACCGGGCAATTCGCGCATCTGGAAGAACGACTCCATGGCGGCAGTCACCAGTTGCTGCTTGATGCCGGGGTAATGCACGTCGACGATCTTCTGCATCGTCTCACGATCCGGAAACTGGATGTAGTGGAAGAAGCATCGGCGCAGGAAAGCGTCGGGCAACTCCTTCTCGTTGTTCGAGGTGATCATCACGATGGGACGATGGCGCGACTTGATCAGCTCGCGGGTCTCATAGACATAGAACTCCATGCGATCGAGCTCACGCAACAAGTCGTTGGGAAACTCGATGTCGGCCTTGTCGACCTCGTCGATGAGCAACACAACCGGCTGCTCCGCTTCGAAGGCCTGCCAGAGCACGCCCTTGACGATGTAGTTGTGGATGTCCTTGACCTTCTCGTCACCCAGCTGCGAATCGCGAAGTCGGGACACGGCGTCGTATTCGTACAGTCCCTGCTGGGCCTTGGTGGTGGACTTGATATGCCATTGCAGCAATGGCAGCCCCAGGCTGGCGGCCACCTCTTCGGCGAGCATGGTCTTGCCTGTGCCCGGCTCGCCCTTGATCAGCAAGGGCCGCTGGAGCGTGATCGCCGCGTTGACCGCCAGTTTGAGATCGTCGGTCGCGACGTATGAATCGGAGCCTTCAAAGCGCATGGCCTGTCCTGTTGTCGGTTCAGCGCCGCAGTATAAGGGGATCGCCCCCAGGCGGCGCTTTACGGTCTTTTTCGGCGTCGGATATCATGTCGGCCTTGTTCATATCGACAGGGAATCATCTGCCATGGGAAGTGCCATGCCATTCGTGGCCGGGACCGACGCGCGTCTTGGACGGACATCTGCCGGGATCGTCGCACGATTCCGCTCCACCGCCACCTTGCTGGCCGGGTCGCTTGCGTTCGCGTTTGCCACCGGCGCGGGCGCCCAGGAGGTCAAGGGCAATGCGGAAGCCGCCCGCGACAAAATCTCCAACTGCATCGGCTGCCACGGCATCAAGGGATACCGTGCCTCATTTCCTTCGGTCTATTCGGTACCCAAGATTGCGGGGCAGACGGAAAAATACATCTCGAACGCACTCATCGCCTATCGCAAGGGGGATCGTTCGCATCCCACCATGCGTGCGGTGGCTGGCGGTCTGAGCGACCAGGACATTGCTGATCTGGCCGCGTATTACGCGAAGACCCTCTAAGGAGCCCGAGATGAATGCGACGTATTCCCTGCTGGGCGCCACCGCGTTGTGCCTCAGCCTCGTCTGTGCACCGGCCAGCGCCAGTGATGCCGCGGCGGGTGCCGAGAAGGCCGGACAACTCTGCGCGGCCTGTCATGGTCCCGATGGCAAGACCCCGATCGATCCCTCGTACCCGATACTGGCCGGTCAGCTCGAAGACTATCTGGTCGTGGCACTCAAGGCCTATCGGTCCGGTGAGCGCAACAATGCGATCATGAGCGCGACCGCCAAGACCTTGTCGACGGCCGATATTGAGAACCTGGCCGCCCATTTCGCGGGTCTGCCCGGCCCCTTGAGCGTTCGTCGATAGCTCATCGATCATGATCGCGGTGGGGCCGCGATCACAGCGCTGCCCTCAGATCAGGCCGTCGAACGGAATGCAGTCGACCGGATCGCCGGCCCTGACCGGGCCCTGGTCGTGATGCAGAACGATCATGCAGTTGGCCTGGGACATCGAACTCAACACGCCTGAACCCTGCTGACCGGTCAGGCCGACGGTCATCACGCCATCGTCGGCGCGTCGCAGGATGCCGCGCTGGTACTCGGTTCGGCCGGCGCGCTTGCGGATGTCGCTTGCGCTGCGTGCGCTCAACAGCGGGTCGGCCGTCGCGCTCGCACCGGCGAGTCTGCGCAGCCCCAGGCGCGCAAAGAAATAAAAAGTCACCATGACCGCCACCGGATTGCCGGGCAGGCCGAAATACCAGGCATCACCGATCCGGCCGAATGCCATCGGCCGGCCCGGCCGCATGGCGATCGTCCAGAACCGGACATCGCCGAGCCGGGCCATGATCGATTTGGTGAAATCGGCTTCGCCAACCGATACGCCGCCCGACGAGATGATGGCGTCAGCACTGCGACTGGCAATGCGCACGGCCTGTTCCAGCGCCTCGGGCTGGTCAGGCACGACGCCCATGTCGAGGCGGTCGATACCCAGCCGGCGCAGCATCGCATCGATCGTATAACGATTGCTGTCATAGATCTGGCCGGGTGCCAGGGGCTGGCCGATCGAGCGCAATTCGTCGCCGGTCGAGAAAAACGCCACGCGCAGGCGACGACGAACCGTGACCTCGGCAATGCCCAGTGAGGCGATCAGGCCCAGATCGGCCGGGCCCAGTCGTCGACCGGCCCACAGGGCGGGCTTGCCGGCACTCAGATCCTCGCCCTGGTGCCGCCGGTGCTGACCAGGCTGTTGTCCGGCCGGGATCAGGATGTGATCACCATCGGCCTGCACGAGTTCCTGGGGAACCACGGTGTCGGACCCGCCGGGCATCACCGCACCGGTCATCACGCGTGCGCACTGGCCTGGGCCCAGCGTCCCGTTCCAGGGCTGCCCGGCCATCGCCCGACCCACCAGATGCAGCGTCACGGCCTGGTCGGCCCGCAAATCGGCGCTGCGCACCGCGAAACCATCCATCGCCGAATTATCGTGGGCGGGAACATCGATCGGACTGAGCAGGTCGGCCGTGAGGATACGATCCAGCGCATCGCGAATCGCCACCGATTCGCTGGCGGCGACCGGCTCGATCGCGCCGCTGATGATCTCCTGGGCCAGCGGGACCGGCAGGGCATCGGGATCGTAGGCATTGAGCCTCCCGATCATTCGCGCCAGGCCGTCGCTGTCCGATGGGCTTGACGCAGCCTGCTGCTGCGCGAGCTCATCGGGCGTGTTGATGTTCAGGAAGGGCGCCGGGTCGATGAAATCGACCTCGACCACGCGCAGGCGCGCGTACCAGGCGTCGATCTTGCGGCCCCCCTGGGCCAGCCATTGGGTCAGGTCGTCATGCAGATGGCGGGCCATCAGTGCGAAGACCGGATGAGGCTGGGCGCCGGTGCGCGCCACGGCCAGATCATGATCGCCCCGGTCCAGCGCCTCGGCCAGCCGCGTGCCCAGATCATCGGGCAGAAACGGCGTGTCGCAGGGACAGGTGAGCACCCAGGGGGTGGTCGCCATGCCCAGGCCGGCATGCATGCCGGCCAGTGGACCGGCGAATCCGGTGATCTGATCCGCCACCATGGGCAGGCCGAAGCGGGCAAATGCCTCGGGCTGCTGGTTGACATTGAGCAGCAGCGAGCCGACCTGGGGCGCGAGCCGCTGAATCACGTGCGCAATAAGTGGACGGCCGCGCAAGGGCTGCAAGGCCTTGTTCGCACCCCGGCCGTCGCTGCTCATGCGTCGACCCAGGCCGCCGGCCAGGATCAGTCCGGTGATGTCCTCGCGCGGGATCATGCGAGTGCCGATCCGCCACCAGGCTGGCGAATGTATCGGTGCTCACCGGTGAACAACAGGTGATGACGCCCCCGGCAGCGACCGAACATGGTGATGCCCAGTTGCCCGGCGATGCGGTGACCCATGGCGGTCAGACCGGAACGCGAGACCAGGAAGGGCACGCCCATCTGCGCACACTTGATGACCATTTCCGAGGTCAGGCGACCGGTCGTATAAAAGATCTTGTCCGCCCCGCTGATGTCATTGATCCACATCCACCCGGCAATGGCGTCGACCGCATTGTGCCGCCCGACATCTTCGACAAACAGCAGGATCTCGCCCCGTTGCGGTCCGGCATTGGCGGCCAGTGCGCAACCGTGCACGGCACCGGCCTGCTTGTAGATCGTTTCGTGGTGGCGGATCGATTCGAGTACCGCCGCCAGCACCGGCTCGGTCAGTCGCGCTGTGTCGGGCAGAACGATCTCATCGAGTTCGGCCATCAGGTCGCCAAACACCGTGCCCTGGCCGCAACCGGTGGTGACGGTGCGCCTGGCGAGTTTTGCCGACAGGCGGGCGGCATCATGTCCATCAGGCGAATCGTCCGGATCGTCCTCCCAGATCGAGCGGCCCGTGGTGTGCAGGCGCCGGGTCGTCACCACCACTGAAGCGGTGTCCCAGTCGACCTGGACGGCGGCGATGTCGCGCCAGTCAGCAACCAGACGCTGGTTGCGCAAATACCCCAGGGCCAGGTATTCGGGCGCGCCACCCAGGGTCATCAGGGTGACCAGCTCGCGTTTGTCCAGATAGAGCGTGAGCGGATGTTCGCCGGCAATGCGCGTGAGCACCCGCGCGCCGGTTTCGTCGATCGCTTCGACCTCGTGGGTCGAGGGGCGGGGGTTATGCGTCAGCGCAATTCCGGGCGCCGTGATCGGCTCAGCCGCCAATGTAGGACATCTCGATTTTGCGCAACCCTGGTGTCAGGTTCGCGCGCTGTTCGGAGTAGCGGTCTTCGCGTTGCGTCCACAGATGCGAAATGGCGGCCAGGATCTGCTGGTCATCATAGGGACCGCGCAGCAGGGACCGCAGATCATGGCCTTCGGTGGCGAACAGACAGGTATACAGCCGGCCCTCGGTGGACAGCCGCGCCCGTGAACAATCGCCGCAGAATGGCTGGGTCACCGACGAAATCACACCGATCTCGCCACCTCCATCGCGATAACGCCAACGTTCGGCGACTTCGCCGCGGTAGTTTGCCGGAATGACCTCGAGCGGGAACTCGGCATCGATGCGCCGGATCACTTCGCCGCTGGGCACGACATCGTCGGTGCGCCAGCCGTTGGATGCCCCCACATCCATGAACTCGATAAAGCGCAGGATGTGCCCGCTGCCCCGGAAATGACGGGCCATGGGCAGGATCTGTTCCTCGTTGATCCCCCGCTTGACCACCATATTGACCTTGACCGGCGTCAGGCCGGCCTTCGCCGCGGCCTCGATGCCGGACAACACATCGGCGACCGGGAAGTCGACATCGTTCATCGCCCGAAAGACGGTGTCATCCAGTGCATCGAGGCTGACCGTGACGCGGCGCAGCCCGGCCGCCGCCAACGACTCGGCCTTGCGCGCGAGCAGCGATGCATTGGTGGTCAGTGTCAGGTCGATGGGATCGCCATCGGGTGTGCGGATCGTCGTCAACAGGCCGATCAAGGATTCCAGATGACGACGCAGCAGCGGCTCGCCGCCCGTGAGGCGGATCTTGTGAACGCCATGGGCGACGAACAGCCTGACGATCCGGTCAATCTCTTCGAAGCTGAGCAGCGAGGACTGTGGCAGAAACTGGTAGTCCCGATCGAACACCGACTTGGGCATGCAATAGGTGCAACGAAAGTTGCATCGATCGGTCACCGAAATGCGCAGATCCTGCAAGGGCCGACCCAGTCGGTCGGCCAACAGCCCGGTCGGCTCGACCGGTGTCGCGGGGATCAAGGGCAGATCCGCGCGATACCGCGTCTCGGCAATCGGAATGATGCGCTTGCTCATGACGGACGGACGGGATCTGTGCTCATCTCGTCAGTGTAGCAATCCCTTTGAGGCAATACCCGCTTGTGCTGATGGGACAGCACGGGCAGACCGTCACCGGCCTGCCCGTTACAGGGGGATCCGTCAGAGTGGCGGTCGCGATTCCTGCGTTTCGACCTGCTCGAGCGGCGCGGGTGGCTGGCTGCTGCGCACCCTCACGCGCCGTGGACGGGGCGCGCGCGGCGCCAGGACGATCGGTGCCGGGTCGGCGATCGCGGTTGGTGCCGTCTGAACCCATTCCAGACCGGCTTCCTTGACGACGTCGCCCAGGTCTGGCGTCAGCGCGACGATCGTCTCGGGAGCCGTTGCCGGTTCAGGTGCAGGTGCAACCGCTGGTGCCGGCATCGGAACGAACGACTCGGTTCTCACCTCAGGTGTTTCCAGCGCTTTGGCGGGCATCGGTATCGGTGCTGGATGAATCCCGACCGAGACGTCATGGGCGGGCACCAACGCATCGTTCACATCGGCGTCGGCCACCTTGTCCGCCGCCTGATGCGCGTGCTGCTGCGCCGACACGGCGACCTCGGCCGGAGCCGGCCGATCGAGGTCCGGGGTTGATGGATGCGCCGGATGAACGCCGGTGATGTCGGTCGACGATTCCACCGCAGCGCTTGCCGGTTGGGTCGGCCACTGCACGGCAGGGTCGGGCGCTCGCGCCGATTGCTGGGACGCATCGGCCTGCGATTCGACAGCTGATGCCGAAGCGTTGACCGCGTTGCCAACGACGTTTCCATCGGCGTCAGGATCGCCGTCGGCGGCATCGAGTCCGTTGGCATCGCCCACGCCTGCGGCCGCATCGCGGCCACCACGACGACCACGGCGGCGCCGCGAACGGCGCCGTGCCGGTTCGGTGTCACCTTCAACCGTGCTGGCATCGAGGGCATCGGGCGACTCATCACGCAGATTGTCGCCATCTTCGCCGTCAGTCCGGGTAACAGGCTGGGACGGCATGGTTGAGGACGCGAGCGCGGCAGCGGTGGCGGCCGCCGCGACTGCGCCGGCTGCATTCGTTACATCGGCGTCCTCGGGCAGGTCGGCATCGCCGCGTCCGTTGACGGCATTGCGCTCCCCGTCGCCACCACGACCCCGCCGACGCCGACGCCGTCCGTCTTCCCGGGCTTCGCGAGTATCGGCGACAACCGGCGAGGCATCGGTCTGCGACACATCGGCATCGACCGATTCGACGGCCCGGCTCTCCAGACGCGCCGGGTCGGCTGCACCGTTGCGATCGCGTGAGCCGCGTCCGCGGCGGGCCTCGCCGTCGGGTCGGTCCGCTCGCGCGGCACGCTCCGGGCGCGGGCTGCGTTCGGCACGCTCATCCCGACTGCGCGGACTGGCCGCCTCGGCCTCTGCACCGGCACCGGCACCGGCAGGACCCCGACTGCCGCGGCGGCGGCGGCCCGAATCAGCCTCATCTCGCGATCCGCGTCCTGACCGACCGCCTCGGGTTGCCGCGCCACCGGTACGCGCTGTCCGGCCGCGCGCGGCCGTTGCGTCGGCCTCGCCTTCGGCCAGTGGCGCGGCCGGCGCTGCCGCCTTGCTTGTCTGGGAGGAGGAACTGCCACGCAGCCAGCCGAACAGGCGCTCGAACATGCCGCCGCTCTGTGTGGGTCCCGATGCTGCCGCCACCGCGGCACCACTGGCCGCTTCGGTGGCCGGTACCGGGCGCGGGCTGGCCAGCGGGGCGGGCTGGTCAGGCGTGATGCCCTTGACCTTGGCCTCCTGGCGGGGCTTGGCGGACTCCGCGCGTCGCGCCATGTAGGCATCTTCGTTTTCCGGGCCTTCCGCGACCTCGTAGCTCGAGCGCAGGGTTGCGAGCCGGTCATCATCATGACGCAGTCGCTCAAGCTTGTGGTGGGGGGTCTCGATGTGCTTGTTGGGCACCAGCACGATCTCGACGCGGGTGCGGGCCTCGAGTTTGGCGATCTCGCCGCGCTTCTCGTTGAGCAGGAAGGTCGCCACTTCGACAGGCACCTGGGCATAGATGGCCGCGGTGTTTTCCTTGAGCGACTCTTCCTGGATGACCCGCAGGACCTGGAGTGCCGACGACTCGACATCGCGGATGACGCCCGTGCCCGTGCAACGCGGACAGGTGATATGCGTGCCTTCATTGAGCGCCGGCCGGATCCGCTGGCGCGACAATTCCATCAGGCCGAACCGGCTGATCTTGCCCGCCTGCACGCGTGCCCGATCGATATGCAGGGCATCCTTGAGCCGCTGCTCGACCTCGCGCTGGTTGCGACTGTTCTCCATATCGATGAAGTCAATCACGATCAGCCCGCCCAGGTCACGCAGGCGCATCTGGCGGGCCACTTCGTCGGCTGCCTCAAGATTCGTGCGTAGCGCGGTTTCTTCGATATCCGAGCCCCGGGTCGCACGCGCCGAGTTCACGTCGATCGCGACCAGGGCCTCGGTGTGATCGATCACGATCGAGCCGCCCGAGGGCAGAGGCACGTTACGTGAATAGGCGGTTTCGATCTGATGTTCGATCTGGAAACGCGAGTAGAGCGGCGTGTCATCGACATAACGCTTGACCCGGTTTTCCATGTCGGGCATCACATGGGCCATGAACTGGCGGGCCTGCTCGTAAATGTCCTGGGTGTCGATGAGCAGTTCACCGATATCCGGCGAGAAATAATCGCGAATGGCCCGGATCACCAGGCTGCTTTCCTGGTAAATCAGGAAGGGGCCGGCGGCCGAACCGGCGGCGCCCTCGATCGCGGTCCACAGTTGCAGCAGGTAGTTCAGATCCCACTGAAGTTCTTCGGAGGCCCGGCCTATGCCCGCCGTGCGGGCGATCAGACTCATCCCGTTCGGGTATTCGAGCTGATCCATGGTTTCACGCAGTTCCTGCCGGTCCTCGCCTTCCACCCGGCGCGAGACACCGCCGCCGCGCGGATTGTTGGGCATGAGCACCAGATAACGACCGGCCAGCGAGATGAAGGTGGTCAGGGCCGCGCCCTTGCTGCCTCGTTCTTCCTTGTCGACCTGGACGATGACTTCCATGCCTTCGCCGACCGCATCCTGGACGCGGGCCCGGGACGCATCGACACCCGGCTTGAAAAACTGGCGGGAGATTTCCTTGAATGGCAGAAAGCCATGGCGCTCTTCGCCATAGTTGACAAAACAGGCCTCCAGGCTGGGCTCCACCCGGGTGATCACGCCCTTGTAGATATTACTTTTGCGGGATTCGCGTCCGGCGGTTTCGATGTCGATATCGACCAGTTTCTGACCATCGACAATCGCGACGCGCAATTCTTCGGCATGCGTCGCATTGAATAACATTCGCTTCATGAAGATGACTCCATGCGCAAGATGCGTAGCCTGCGCGTGGCCAGCGGATGAAGCGAGTGTTCCGAAGAAACGGCGAATCAGCTACCGGCCGATCCGGCTTCGCGATCCGCAGCACGGTCCGGGCGCAGTCGTCCCGATCGGTACGATCGGACGAAGGGTGCGCCGGCGGAGGGCTTCGGAGGTCGGGAAACCAGGATCATGAAGGGAGAGCGGATCGGGGTCTTTCTGAACTGTCGGGCGCCGCAACGGGCGGCGCATCCTTTTTCTCGTATCTATCCACACCGACAAATTCGCGGTCGGTCGCGGCGTTGGGTTCGGTCCCGCATCGGGCGTTTGGCGCGGAGTCGAAGTCCACGCGCCGCGACCTTTGTCGGGTGGGATCGCACGTGTCGAAACCGGGATGCGGTACAGCGGGCAGGGTCGCCCGGTAGCGGCGTCGGGCGACTGGTCATCCGGCCCGGACCATATTGCCGGACCGTATCGCCGGACCGTATCGCCGGACCGCATCGCGATTGCGGGCTGGCAGTCTCACGGAACTCTTCCGTGGTTTGGAGCCACCCGAAACGTGCTCAAACGTAAAACAATGAGAGTATAGCAACTGAGCCGTCCGATCGGTGGGCGACCCGTTGCCTGGCGTCGAATCCCCGGATGCGCCGAATCCCGGAGTTCATCAGTGGTGCCACAACCAACAGCGCGGACCGAACAGATCGACGACCGGACGGATGGTCAGCGCCTGGACAATTTTCTGTCCCGGATGCTGCGAGGCGTGCCCAAGAGCCATGTGTATCAGCTCATCCGCAGCGGCCAGGTCAGGGTCAACGGGCGGCGCGCGAGGGCGGACACTCGGCTGGTTCTGGACGACCAGGTCCGGGTACCGCCGGTGCGCATGAAAACACCGGTGACGGCCGATCCGGTCGCTGGCGGCATGCGCCAGCGTGCATTGGCCGGGCAGGGCGGCCAGTTGCCCGTGGTGCACGAGGATGAGGGCTTGCTGGTCATTGATAAGCCGGCCGGTACGGCAGTCCATGGGGGAAGCGGCATTTCGTCCGGGGTCATCGAACAGCTGCGGGCGGCCCGACCTCAGGCACGATTCCTGGAACTCGTGCACCGCCTGGATCGCGATACATCGGGACTTTTGATGGTGGCCAAGACGCGCCGCACGTTGGTCGCGATTCACGATATGTTGCGTAGTAATTATGTTGAAAAGCGATATGTTGCGATCGTGTTGGGCTCGGTGCCGGCCCGTGATCGCACGATCCGCCTGGCGTTGCGTCGCACGGTGGGGCCTGCTGGCGAGCGGGTGGTGGTGGTCGACCCCGACGGCAAGGAGGCGATCACGACGGTGACCGGCCTTCGCCGTATGGCCCATCCGACCCTGGGTAGCCTCAGTCTGGTCGGTCTGCGGCTGGGTACCGGACGCACCCATCAGATCCGCGTCCACCTGGCGGCCCATGACTGGCCCATATTGGGCGATTCCCGATATGGCCGTTTCGAATCCAATCGGCTTGCCGCCGCGGCAGGGGCGCCTGGCATGTTTCTTCACGCGCGCGAGCTCAGCCTGGTGCATCCGCTCTCCGGTACCCGGCTCAGGCTGCGCTCGAGCTGGCCCCAAACCTTTGCCTCACTGTTTGACGAACCGGTCGCGCCTGCGGCCTGTGCTCATGGCCGAGCCGATGTCTGAACCCTTGATCCCGCCCCCCGGCCTCGACCTGATCGTGTTCGACTGGGATGGCACTCTGATGGACTCCACCGCCGCCATTGCCGAGTCGATCCGCAGCGCGGCCGCCGATCTCAGGCTGACGATCCCGACCCGCGAACAGGCTGCCCATGTGATCGGCATGGGCCTGGCTGCAGCATTGCGCCATTGCGTGCCCGATTTGCCGCGTGATCGTTATGCGGAGTTCGGCGAGCGATATCGGGTGCATCATCAATCCAGGGATCCTGATCTGATTCCCTTCGACGGCGTGGTGGCCATGTTGGAGGCCCTGAGCCAAGGGCCGGTACCACTGGCGATTGCGACTGGCAAGTCACGGTCGGGACTCGAGCGTGCGCTCGATGCAATCCGCTGGCGCCATCACTTTGCCGGTACCCGCTGCGCGGATGACGGCCTGGCCAAACCGGATCCCTGGATGCTTCGCGACCTGATGGGAGAACTGGGCGCCCGGCCCGAACGCACCGTCATGATCGGCGATACCACCCATGACCTGGCCATGGCCAGAGCCGCTGGCACCCGGGCCATCGCGGTCACCTATGGCGCCCATCCGCGTGCCGCCCTGCTGCAGGAGCCGACCATCGCCATGGTGGATTCGGCGTCTCAGTTGCACGACGAACTGAACCGCCTGTTGGGCGCTTCGCGGTGAGCGGTGTCTGGATTGCCGTCTGTGGGTCCGACGAGTTGCTCGACGGCGAACAGGGCGTGCGCTTCGAATGGACGCGCGATGATGGTCTGCCCCCCGAACCGGCCTTCGTGATCCGTTATGCCGGGACTGCGCACGCCTATCTGAATCGCTGCGGCCATGTGCCGATCGAATTGGACTGGCTCGAGGGCAGTTTCTTCGATACGCAGGCGACCTACCTGGTCTGCGCGACCCACGGCGCGCTCTATGCTCCCGAGTCCGGCCATTGCATGGCGGGCCCGTGCGCGGGCCGAGGGCTGGTTCGACTGCCCTGCCGCGAAGCCGAGGGCCGGATCTGGGTCAGTGCGCCCGCGGTTCGTGCCTGATTGCCGATTGAAACACAACACCGAGGACTGTTTTCATGGCCGACTTCATCACCGACCCGCCGACCCCGGCGACGCGCATGGCGTCACCCGTTCCCGCCGCAGCCGGTCAGGCCGGGTGGGAGCGCTCCGTGCTCGAAAAGCTCGCCTTGTCGCTGGTCGAGGAACGGCGGCGGGCGCGCCGCTGGACCATTTTTTTCCGGCTGCTGCTGCTCGCCTGGGTGGCAGCGGTCACCTGGTGGGCGTTTAATGCCAGGCTTGCCGACAGTGACCCGGCCACCTCAGGCAAGCACACCGCCCTGGTCGAGATCAATGGTGCCATCATGGCCGGGCAGGAGAACAGCGCCGAGACCGTGAACCGTGCCCTGCGTGCCGCGTTCAAGGACACCAATACCGCCGGCGTGGCCTTGCGCATCAATAGTCCGGGCGGCTCGCCGGTCCAGAGCGGTCTGATCTACAGCGAGATGCGACGCCTGAAAAAAGCCCACCCGGACATTCCCCTGATCGCCGTGGTCGAGGAGATGTGCGCGTCGGGTGGTTATTACATCGCGTCGGCCGCCGATGAAATCCATGTGGACAAGGCCAGCCTGGTCGGATCGATCGGCGTGCTGATGAACGGCTTCGGTTTCGTCGATGCCATGCACCGGCTGGGTGTCGAGCGACGCTTGTTCAGCGCCGGCGACAACAAGGGGTTTCTGGATCCGTTCTCGCCCGTCGTTGATCGGCAGCGAGAGCATATCCAGGGCCTTCTCGCGCAGATTCATCAGCAGTTCATCACTGCCGTGCGCGATGGGCGCGGCGATCGCCTGAAGGAACAGGCCGATCTGTTCAGCGGTCTGATCTGGACCGGTGAGCAGTCGGTGTCCCTGGGTCTGGCCGATGGCCTGAACTCATTGCAGGACATTGCCCGCGACCGGTTCAAGGCCGAGAAGCTCGTCGACTTCACTGATCGTCGTCCGCTGGTCGAGCGCCTGGTCAGGCGTTTCGGCGCCGCGACCGGTGCCGCCTTCGGCGACGGGATCCAGAGCGCGTTCAGCGGGTTGGACTGGCGCTGATCATCCGTGGCGGGCCGGGCCGGTCGCGCCGCCCATGATGGGCTCACAACCGGCCATTGCGAGCAGTCGTGACAGGGCAATCAGGGGCAGACCGATCAGCGCCGTGGGATCGGGCCCCTCGATGGCCTCGAGCAGCGCGATGCCCAGCCCTTCGCTCTTGGCTGCCCCGGCACAGTCGTAGGGCGTTTCGGCCAGCAGATAAGCCTCGATCTGGCGGTCATCGAGCGGGCGAAACACCACCTGGGTGGTGACCTGGGCCGAACGCTCCCGGCCGCCCGACAGTTCGATCACGGTGACGGCAGTATGAAAGGCCACCCGGCGTCCCGACTGGGCACGCAGTTGCTGCACGGCGTTTTCATGACTACCCGGTTTGCCGATCGGGTTGCGTCCGTCCAGCGTGGCGACCTGGTCCGATCCGATCACCAGGCGATCCGCAGGGTCCGCCTCGCCAGCAAGCAGCCGTTCCCGCACCCGCCTGGCCTTGTCGGCGGCCAGCCGGATGGCCAGTTGCAAGGGCGCCTCTCCAGGGCGAGGGGTCTCGTCGACATCGGGGGCGAGGGCGCGCATCGGCAACCGCAACCGGCCCAGCAACTCGTGTCGGTAGCGTGAGGTCGAAGCGAGCACGAGCATGGCATGGGTCCTTCGGACGAGAGGGTGGTGTGGCGGACATTATCGACCCGCCGAACGGCGGGGGCCCCGACGACGGCCCGGGGCCGGGCATGAGCAGGCCCGTAGGCCCGTAGGCCCGCAGGCCCGCAGGCCCGCAGGCCCGCAGGCCCGCAGGCCCGCAGGCCCGCAGGCCCGGATGGTGACCCGTTATGATAAGGATCACCGCTGACCTGCCGCGCCGACCTGTCGGCGCGCCCCCTGAACTGCCACCCGGTCCCGACCGATGCCATCCGACAAGCCCGGCATGATTCGCCAGCCGACCCGCCTGCATGACATCGATCCGTATGCACTGGCCCGCCGCGGCGCCGTCCTCGTCGGTCCGACCGCGACGGCCGATCTCGACAGGCTGGCCTCGGCGCTGATCGACACGGACGGTGCGGTGGACTGGCGGGCGCAATTCTCGACACGCCAGATGGCCGGCGATGCAACCCAGTATTGGCTGGACCTGGACGCTCAGGCGGCATTGTCCGTCCCTTGCAGCCAGTGCGCCGAGCCGGTGACGCTGCCGGTGACTCTGGCCACTCGGCTGCGACTGGTCGCCGATGAGGCGCAGGCGGCGGCGCTGGACGAATCGGCTGATGACCACGATGTGGTGGCGGCCGATCAGCACTTCGACCTGGTCGATCTGCTCCAGGATGAGTTGATCATGGCGCTACCCGCCTTTCCGGAGCACGACCGCTGCCCGATTCAACCCGGCCGTGGCGAATTGCCCGGCGGGCAGGTATCGGACGATGCGGCGTCCGAATCCGGCGGGTCTGCCGATCGACAGTTTCCGTTCGCCGATCTCGCCACCAGGCTCGGAAAAAAATGATCCGTTGGTCGCGGCAGTGCCCGCGACCCTGTTAGAATCGTCGATTGACCAATTTAAGGCTGGTTGAAAACCATGGCCGTACAGCAAAACAAACGTTCACCATCGAAGCGCAACATGCGCCGTTCACACGACGGCGTGACCGACGCGCCGCTCGCCGTCGAGCCGACCAGCGGCGAAGTGCACCTGCGGCATCACATCAGTCCGGGTGGATACTACCGGGGCAAGAAGGTCGTCAATACGAAGTCCGACGACTGATACGCAGACCGACACGCGCTGCCCGGTTCGGAAAATGCCCGCCGCTATGTGCCAGCCGCTATGATCAGCGGATCTGCCCATGGAGAGTCGTCGCTGTCCGGTCATGCGCGAGCGCTGATTGGACAGCCACGGTAGCATGTCGACGAAGCAATGACGAAAACAGTGTCGACCGGATGCCAGCTGGCCGCCGGTCTGGATACCTCGCCAATCAGAGGGTGAGTTGAATCCACGCATAGCTGTCGATTGCATGGGAGGCGATCATGGCGTGTCGGTTACCGTACCGGCCGCCTTGGCGTTTCTCGAGCATGAACCGGACAGTCGGCTGGTTTTGGTCGGTCGTCAGGGCGAGATCGAATCGGCATTAAATGCCAATGCCGCGACCAACGCCTTGCGCGATCGGTTCTCGGTCGTGCACGCCGAGCAGGTCGTCGGCATGGACGAGTCGCCAGCGCTGGCGCTGCGCGGCAAGCGGCAGTCCTCGATCCGTCTGGCAGTGGAGGCGGTTCGCGACGGTGCGGCCGATGCCTGCGTGAGCGCCGGCAACACGGGCGCCCTGATGGCGATTTCGCGTTTCGTTCTCAAGATGCAGCCCGGTATCGAGCGTCCTGCCATTGCGTTCCAGTTGCCCAACCGCAAGGGGGGAACGACGACCTTGCTCGATCTGGGCGCCAATGTCGATTGCGAACCCACGCACCTGCTTCAGTTCGCCCTGATGGGTTGCGCGTTGGTCACTGCGCTCGATGGCGTGGATAATCCGTCGGTGGGCCTGCTCAACATCGGCGAGGAAGTCATCAAGGGCAACGATACCGTCAAGCAGGCCGGCCAGTTGCTGCGCGACTCAGGGCTCAATTTTCACGGCAATGTCGAGGGTAACGACATCTACAGCGGCATCGTCGATGTGATCGTCTGCGACGGATTTGTCGGCAATGCGGTGCTCAAGACCTCGGAAGGCCTGGCCCAGATGCTGGGCGGCTTCATTCGCGAGGAGTATGGCCGGAGCGCGTTCACACGGCTCATGGGCCTGATCTCGATGCCGGTCCTGCAGCGGCTCAAGCGACGCCTCGATCATCGTCACTACAACGGCGGGGCTTTGGTCGGATTGCGCGGCGTGGTGTTCAAGAGCCATGGTTCGGCCGACGCCTTGTCATTCGAATCGGCCCTGCGACGCGCCCATCACGCCGCCGGCAACCGCCTGCTCGAACGCGTCACCGAAACCCTCGTTGCGGTTCAGCAGGCCTGCGCGCAGGCCGCCACCCTGGAGCCGGTCTCACCATGAGCAGCGCGCACGCGGCGGGCAGCCGCATCGTCGGCACCGGATCCATCCTGCCAGGCGAACCGGTCAGCAATGAAGAACTGGCGCGCCGCCTCGCCCAGCGCGGCATCGAAACCTCGGACGACTGGATCGTCGCGCGCACCGGCATCCGGCAGCGTCATTACGCCGCCAGCGGTCAGACCACCAGCCAACTGGCCACCGAAGCCGCGCGCCGCGCCCTGGCCGATGCGGACCTCAAGCCTGCCGATGTCGATCTGATCATCGTGGCCACGTCGACGCCGGACTGGATCTTTCCGAGTACCGCCTGTCTCGTGCAAAAAGCCCTGGGCGCACCGGGTGGTGCCGCCTTCGATGTTCAGGCCGTCTGTACGGGCTTCGTCTATGCAATGGCCAATGCTGATGCACTGATTCGGGCCGGCATTGCACAGTGTGCAGTGGTCATCGGGGCGGAAACCTTCTCGAGCATTCTCGACTGGAACGACCGGACCACGTGCGTGCTGTTCGGCGATGGCGCTGGTGCGGTCGTGCTGCGTGCCGATGCCAGGCCGGGCGTGCTGGCCTCACGCATCCATGCCGATGGCCGCCAGGAGGCTATCCTGCGCACACCCGGTTCGGTGGTCGGCGGCCAGGTCACGGGTCATCCCTACCTGACCATGGACGGTCAGGCCGTATTCAAGCTGGCCGTTGGCGTACTCGATTCGGTGGGGCGTGAAACGCTCGAGGCCGCCGGCCGACAGGTTGGCGAAGTCGACTGGTTGATTCCGCACCAGGCCAACGTGCGCATCCTCAATGCCACGGCCCGCCGGCTGGGCATCGACCCCGAGCGGGTGATCGTCACGGTGGACAGTCACGCCAACACCTCGGCGGCCTCGGTGCCGTTGGCCCTGGATGCAGGACGTCGGGATGGGCGTGTGCGCAGCGGTCAACTGGTCCTGCTGCAAGGCGTTGGTGGCGGATTCACCTGGGGCGCCAATCTGGTGGAGATGTAATCGCGATGTCTGACGCCATCAAGCTCGCCTGTGTGTTCCCCGGCCAGGGTTCTCAGGCCGTGGGCATGCTCGACAGCCTGGCCGATCGGCCCGAAGTCGCGGCGCTGCTGTCGCTCGCCGACCGGAGTCTGGGCGAGCCCGCCTTGTCGCAGCTCATCGCACACGGGCCGGCCGATGATCTGGCCCTGACCACGAATACCCAGCCCGCGATGCTGGTGGCCTCGCTGGCCTGCTATCGCGCCTGGCTGGCTGAGGGCGGCCGACCGGCCGATGTCGTGGCCGGACACAGTCTTGGCGAATACACGGCGCTGGTGGCCGCCGGCGTCCTGTCCGATGAGCAAGCCATTCCGCTGACCCGACTTCGCGCCGACGCGATGCAGTCGGCGGTGCCGGTAGGCGAAGGCGGCATGGCAGCGATCCTCGGTCTGGACGATGATCAGGTTGCCAGGGCCTGTGAGCAGGCCCGCGAGGCCTGCGGTGGCCTGACGGTGGCGCCGGCCAATTTTAATGCTCCCGCCCAGGTGGTGATCGCCGGTCACACGGCGGCTGTGCAAAAAGCGTGTGAACTGGCCAAGGCGCTGGGCGCAAAGCGTGCGTTGCCATTGGCGGTGTCGGCCCCCTTTCATTCAAGCCTGCTCGCGCCGGCCGGTGTCCGCCTGGCCAGCGCGCTGGCGGATCTACGCCTGGCCAGTCCGGCCATTGCACTGGTCAACAATGTTGACGTCGCTGTCGAGACCGAGCCTGGCCGCATCCGCGATGCACTCGTTCGACAAGCCTCCAACCCGGTGCGTTGGGTGGAGGTCGTGCGGGCGATGAGTGCGATGGGGGTGACCCATGTGGTCGAATTCGGTCCAGGCAAGGTGTTGACCGGCCTGGTCGGCCGCATCGACAAGTCACTCACCGCGTTTTGCGTGCACGATGCCCAGTCGCTGCAGGCCGGCCTCGAGCGCCTGGCCTGAGCGCGGCACGCAGGCAATCAATCCATTGCCAAGGAGCCAGCCCGCCGTGTTCAGACTTGACGCAAAACTCGCGTTGGTGACCGGAGCCTCCCGAGGAATCGGTCAGGCGATCGCGCTTGCGCTGGGGCGGGCGGGTGCCACGGTGGTCGGCACGGCAACCACCGAGTCCGGTGCCCAGGCGATCAGCGCCTCCCTGGCCGATCACGGCATCACCGGACGGGGTGCCTGCCTGGACGTGACGGATCCGCCGGCCTGCGAAGCCCTGCTGAGCGCGCTCGGTACCGAGTTCGGCACGATTGCGATCCTGGTGAACAACGCGGGTATCACGCGCGACAATCTGGCACTCCGGATGAAACCCGATGAGTGGACCGACGTGCTCCAGACCAATCTGTCGGCCGTTTTCCGTCTCAGTCAGCAGGTGATCCGCCCCATGATGAAAGCCAGAGACGGACGCATCATCAACATCACCTCGGTGGTCGGCGCCTCCGGCAACCCGGGTCAGGCCAACTATGCGGCAGCCAAGGCCGGTGTGGTGGGAATGTCGAAATCGCTCGCGCGCGAGCTGGGCTCGCGACAGATCACGGTCAATTGCGTGGCGCCCGGATTCATCGATACCGACATGACCCGGGACCTGCCCACCGCCCAGCGAGAGGCCTTGATGCAGCAGATCCCTGCCCAGCGACTGGGCATGGCCGCCGAAGTGGCGGCAGCAGTCCTGTTCCTGGCCTCCCCCGAAGCGGCCTACATCACCGGGGCCACCCTGCACGTCAACGGCGGAATGTTCATGGAATAGTGGCAAAATCCCAGTTATAAAGAGTTCACCATCGACCAGCGTGACCGACCGATCCGCCTGACCCGGGTCCCGGTAACACTGCCAACGAATCGGCACCGGCCAACACATTTCACCGGTGCGATACATGATCCAGAACGGAGAAGACCATGGAAGACATCGAAGCGCGCGTCAAGAAGATCGTCGCGGAACAACTTGGCGTGAATCAGGACGATGTCAAGATCGAATCGGCATTCGTCGATGATCTGGGCGCTGATTCGCTCGACACGGTCGAGCTCGTCATGGCCCTTGAAGACGAATTCGACACCGAGATTCCCGACGAAGAAGCCGAGAAGATCACCACTGTCCAGCAGGCGATCGACTATGTGAAGGCTCAATCGAAAGCGGCCTGATCCGGTGAGCAAACGACGCGTGGTCGTCACCGGGCTGGGCATCATCAGCCCGGTCGGTAACGACATCCAGTCCGCCTGGTCGAACATCGTTGCGGGTCGCAGCGGCATCGGCCCCGTGACCCGCTTCGACGCGTCGGCCATGCCGGTGCGCATCGCCGGCGAGGTCAAGGGTTTTGATGTGTCGCAGTATCTGCCCGTCAAGGAGGCCAGGCACTTCGACACCTTCATCCACTACGGGGTTGCCGCGTCGATCCAGGCAATGGCCGACAGCGGTTTTGTTGTCAGCGACGACAATGCCGAGCGTGCCGGCGTCATGGTCGGTTCGGGCATCGGCGGCCTGCCGATGATCGAAGAGACCCACGCCGAAATGACCCGGCGCGGCGTTCGTCGGGTGTCGCCGTTTTTTGTGCCCGGATCCATCGTCAACATGATTTCCGGCCAGCTGGCCATCACGCTCGGTCTGCGCGGACCGAACCTGGCCATCGCCACCGCCTGTACCACCGGTCTGCACTGCATCGGCCAGTCTGCGCGGATGATCGCCTATGGTGATGCCGACCTGATGGTGGCCGGTGGCGCCGAATCAACCATCTCCCCACTGGGTCTGGGCGGATTCATCGCGGCGCGCGCATTGTCGGGTCGTAATGACGATCCCGAGGGAGCCAGTCGTCCCTGGGATCGTGATCGCGACGGTTTCGTACTGGGTGAAGGTGCCGGCGTGATGGTGCTCGAAGAATACGAACAGGCCAGGCGACGGGGCGCGCGCATCTATGCTGAACTAACCGGGTTCGGCATGAGTGCCGATGCCCATCACGTGACCGCGCCCGATACTGACGGGCCGCGCCGCTGCATGTTGCTGGCGCTGCGCGATGCGGGTCTGAATGCCGATTCGATCGACTATCTGAATGCTCACGGTACGTCCACGCCGCTGGGCGATCAGAACGAGACCGATGCGATCAAACTGGCGTTTGGCGATGCGGCACGTTCGTTGGTGGTCAACTCGACCAAGTCCATGACCGGACACCTGTTGGGCGGCGCCGGCGGCATCGAGAGCGTGTTCACGGTGCTGGCGGTGGCTCATCAGATCTCACCGCCGACAATCAATCTGACCAACCCCGATCCAGGTTGTGATCTGGACTATTGTGCGAACGAGGCCAGGGAAATGCGCATCGAGTCGGCGATGAAGAACTCCTTCGGCTTCGGTGGCACCAATGGCACGCTGGTGTTCGCGCGCGTATGAGCCCGCGCGGCCGGCCGTTTACCGGGATTGATGCCGCGCCGTGATGGCCACGCCAACGATCGCGGATCCCGGTGCGATATTTCCACCCGCCCAGGATCAGATCGCCTGGCTGATTCCCGCCGGTCGGAACCGGATGCTGGTGCCGCTGCTGGCCCGATGGCGCAGTGGGTCGCGACCCACTTCACCGACCGAGCCGGCGATGCTGATCGTCCTGCACGATGGCGCTTGCCTGCTGCGTGATGCGCAACGCAAACATTGGCCGATGCGCATCGAATCCGCCTGGCGCGGTGCCGGTCGGATCCGTCTGGTCACCTGCGCATCGGCGGGGCAACGGCTCGAATGGCGATGGTGGCAGTCGCAGATGACCCAACCGGACTGGCGGGCGCTTTGCCGCTGGTTGCTCTGGTTGGAACGGGGACCTTTGCTGCGTTGAACGGGGATGCCGCGATGGCCACCGGCCATGCTCAGCCTGGTCAAGGCGAATCCGGCCACCATGGCCACGAGTCGGCTTCCTTTTGTGCCAGCGTCCACTACCTGATAACTTTAGAGAAAATCTCCCGTCAATTGGATCTTATCCATGTCTAAATTCCTTTCCCTGTTGCTGGGCAGTGTGCTTGGCGTGAGTCTTCTGAGTGCGCCCGCCGCCGCGCAGGCACGCACAGGGCTGCCCGAGTTTGCCGATCTGGTTGAACTCGCGGGCCCGGCGGTGGTGAATATCCGCACAACCGCCGCCGCCCGCTCGAACGACCGGCGTGGTCGACTGACGCCGCCCGAAGGCATGGACGAGAACGATCCGTTCTTCGAGTTTTTCCGCCGATTCTTCCCGCCAGGTGAAGGTGGCCCCCCGGGTAGCCGGGAAGGCCCGCGCGGCGATCAGGAGCGGGGCGGACCGGGTGAGGGTCGGCAGATGCCACGGGGCGTCGGCTCGGGTTTCATCTTCACCCAGGACGGATATGTGATGACCAATCATCACGTCGTGGACGGAGCGGACGAAATCATCGTCACCCTGACCAACGAGCGCGAATTCAAGGCCAAATTGATCGGCTCGGACAAGCGCACCGACGTGGCGGTGGTCAAGATCGACGACGGTGTCTCGCTGCCCAGCCTGGTCATCGGTGATCCGAACAAGGTGCGCGTGGGTGAGTGGGTGCTGGCCATCGGATCGCCCTTCGGTCTGGAAAACACGGTCACGGCGGGCATCGTGTCGGCCAAGGGTCGCGATACGGGCGATTACCTGCCATTCATCCAGACCGATGTGGCGGTCAATCCCGGCAACTCGGGTGGGCCGCTGATCAACATGAGTGGCCAGGTGATCGGCATCAACTCGCAGATCTACAGTCGGACAGGCGGGTTCATGGGTATCTCGTTTGCGATCCCCATCGATGAGGCCATGAACGTGGCCGACCAGATCCGGACTACCGGCAAGGTGGTTCGTGGTCGCATCGGCGTGGCGATCACCGAGGTGACCAAGGAGATTGCCGATCCGCTCGGTCTGCCCAATGCCAACGGCGCGCTCGTGCGCAGCGTGGCCCAGGACAGCCCGGCCGATCAGGGAGGCGTGCAGGTCGGTGACATCATCCTCGAATTCGGATCGCGGCCGATCGCCAAGTCCAGCGACCTGCCGCGAATCGTCGGCGGCACCAAGCCGGGGACCGAGGCCAAGGTCAAGGTCTGGCGCAAGGGCAAGGAGCAGATGCTGTCCGTCAGGGTCGGCGAAATGAGCGCCGAAAAGACCGCTGAAGCCGAGGCTGTCAGCCCCGAGCCGACCCAGCGTGCCGATGCCTCCAACAATGCGCTGGGCCTTGGGGTGGCGAACCTGCCAGCCGAACGCGCCAGTGATCTGCGGATTGCCGGCGGGGTCCTGGTCCAGGCGGTCGAGGGGCCGGCCAAGGAGGCGGGCATGCAGGAGGGTGACGTGATCCTGACCATCAACAATATCGATGTGGAATCCGTGCCCAAGTTCAATGCCACAGTGGCCAAGCTGCCCAAGGGCAAAACGGCTGTCCTGCTCGTACAACGCGATGATTCGGCCCAGTATGTCCCGCTCAAGCCTCGCTGATCGTATCCCTGGGTCTGCAGAATGAACAGTACTGCGCCCCGGTGGCGCGGTCACTGGTAGAATCCCTCAGCGCGTCGGCACCGGCGCGCTTTTCAATTGTGCCCCTGGCGCCGGGCGGTTCTGTCCGGCCGCTGCTCCGGGGCCGCGATGCAGCCCACGCAGGCCATGCAGCATATCCGCAATTTTTCGATCATCGCCCATATCGATCATGGGAAATCCACGCTTGCCGACCGGCTGATCCAGCGCTGTGGAGGTCTGAGCGATCGCGAAATGAGCGAACAGGTGCTCGATTCCATGGATCTGGAGCGAGAGCGCGGGATCACGATCAAGGCCCAGACGGCCACACTGCAGTATCAGGCCCAGGACGGTCAGCGCTATCTGCTCAATCTGATCGACACACCGGGCCATGTCGACTTCTCGTACGAAGTCAGTCGCTCGCTGTCGGCATGCGAGGGTGCGCTGCTGGTCGTGGATGCGTCCCAGGGCGTCGAGGCCCAGACCGTGGCCAACTGCTATACCGCGATCGAGCTCGGTGTTGAGGTCCTGCCCGTTCTGAACAAAATGGATCTGGCCTCGGCCGATCCGGATGCGGCGGTCAGCGAGATCGAGGATGTGATCGGGATCGGTGCGAGCGATGCGATCCGCGCGAGCGCCAAAACCGGCATGGGCATCGACGAGATTCTGGAACTCGTGGTCAGGAAGGTGCCGCCGCCGCTCGGTGATCCCGCTGCCCCTCTGCAGGCCTTGATCATCGACTCCTGGTTCGATAACTATGTCGGCGTGGTGATGCTCGTGCGGGTGGTCAATGGCACGCTCAAGGTGCGTGAGCGTATCCGCCTGATGGCCTCACCAGGTCAATATGGCGCCGAGCATGTGGGCGTGTTCTCCCCCAAGTCGGAGCCGCGCGAGCAATTGTCGGCTGGCGAGGTCGGCTTCATCATCGCCGGCATCAAGGAGCTCAGTGCCGCGAAGGTCGGTGATACCGTAACCCATCACTCGCGGGCGGCTGCCAATCCCCTGCCTGGATTCCGGGAGGTCAAGCCGGCGGTCTTTGCAGGCCTGTACCCGGTCGAGTCCAATCAATACGAGGCCATGCGCGACGCACTCGAAAAGCTCAAGCTCAACGATGCCTCGCTGCACTACGAACCCGAAGTCTCGCAGGCGCTGGGCTTCGGCTTTCGCTGCGGCTTTCTGGGCATGTTGCACATGGACATCGTGCAGGAGCGGCTAGAGCGCGAATTCGACATGGACCTGATCACCACGGCACCTACCGTCGTGTATGAGGTGCTGCTGCGCGATGGCACGGTGATCCAGGTCGAGAATCCGTCCAAGCTGCCCGACATGGGCAAGGTCGCCGAGATCCGCGAGCCGATGGTGTCGGTCACGGTGTTCGTACCGCAGGAATATGTTGGCGCGGTCATGACGCTGTGTAACGGCAAGCGCGGCGTGCAGCGCAACCTGGCCTATCACGGCCGCCAGGTCCATCTGACTTACGATCTGCCCTTGAATGAAATCGTGCTCGACTTCTTCGATCGGCTGAAGTCGGCAACCCGCGGCTACGCCTCGATGGACTACGAGTTTCGTGAGTATCAGGCGGCCGACGTGATCAAGCTGGACATCCTGGTCAACGGCGATCGGGTCGATGCGCTGTCGCTGATCGTCCATCGGTCGGTGGCCCAGCAGCGCGGTCGCGAGGTCGCTGCCAAGATGCGCGAATTGATTCCGCGACAGATGTACGACGTCGCCATCCAGGCGGCAATCGGCTCGACGATCATCGCGCGCGAGAACGTCAAGGCGATGCGCAAGAACGTGCTGGCCAAGTGTTATGGCGGCGACATCACCCGCAAGAAAAAGCTGCTCGAAAAACAAAAGGCCGGAAAGAAGCGCATGAAGCAGGTCGGCAGCGTCGAAATTCCTCAGGAGGCATTTCTGGCCGTCTTACAGGTAGGCAATTGATGAATTTCGCACTGATCCTCTTCATCCTCCTGTTGCTGACCTTTGTCGCCTGGTTGGCCGAACGGTTCATGCTGCGCCCGGCGCGAATCCGCCAGGCCGAATCCGAGATCGAGCAGTTTGATCAGAGCCTGGCGCCCGCGCTGCGCGCCAGCCATGGCGAGCAGGCCGTCCAGGCGCAGCGCCATGCCCTGATGGCCAAACGAACCCGCCAGCCGATCTGGGTCGAATACACCGCGGGCCTGTTTCCGGTGATTCTGATCGTGTTCTGTCTGCGCTCGTTCATCGTCGAGCCGTTCAAGATTCCATCGGGTTCGATGATCCCGACGCTGATGATCGGCGACCTGATCCTGGTCAACAAGTTCACGTATGGCCTGCGTCTGCCCATCATCAATCAGAAGATCGTGCCGCTGGGCGAGCCGCGGCGCGGTGATGTCATGGTGTTTCGTTATCCCCGCGACGAGTCGGTCGACTACATCAAGCGGGTGGTCGGCATTCCGGGCGATACGGTCTCGTATCTGAACAAGCGTCTGGTGATCAACGGCCAGCCGGTCGAACTCGCTGCCGACGGAGCCTTCGTTGATACCGAGCGGCTCAATGAAATTCCGCGATATCTAGAAACGTTGGGAGAAAAACCTCATAAGATATTGACAGAACTGGAAAATCCGCCCGATATTAGGCCTGTTGAAAACTTTCCCATGATGGAAAACTGCCGGTATTCCACGGCTGGCGTGGTGTGCAAGGTCCCCCCGGGGCACTATTTCATGATGGGTGATAATCGTGAAAACAGCCTGGACAGCCGGTATTGGGGATTCGTGCCAGAGCGCAATATCGTGGGTCGGGCATTCTTCATCTGGATGAATTTCGGTGATCTGTCCCGCATCGGTGCGTTCCACTGAGTCGGTTGCCGGACTGAATCATTCGAATCGGCCACCTCTGCGACCCTCTGAAAGGCGGATTTTCCGGCAATGACTGACATCACAACCCTCCTGCGACCCGTACCGAGACGGTCAGGCGTCAAACCTGCCCGCCGGCAGCATGGTGTATCCCTGCTCCTGGTGCTGTTCATTTGCGTGCTGTTGTTCATCGTGGGTGGTGCGGCCTTGCGGGCTGCGCCGTCGGTGATCGAATATCGGGCAATCAATGCGGCGATCGACCGCGCCGTGGCCGAAGGGGGCGATGCTGGCGCCATACGCCGCGCATTCGACCGCGCGGCCGCCATCGACAGCATCACCTCGATCGCGGGTTCGGATCTGGACATCGACGAGGCCAATGGCAAGCAGGTGGTGGCGTTCGAATACGAGAAGCGCCTGCCGCTTGCCGGTCCCGTCAGCCTAGTGATCGATTATCGCCGGGGCACAATCAGGAAGTGAGCTTGAATGGATGTTGAAGCGCTGCAGCAGAGGATCGGGTACCAATTCGGAAGGCCCGATCTGCCGGTGCAGGCGCTCACCCATCGCAGTTTCGGTCAGCCGAACAACGAGCGTCTCGAGTTTCTGGGCGACTCGGTGCTCAACTGCGCGATCGCGTCACTGTTGTTCGAACGTTTTCCCAACGAGGACGAGGGTGACCTGTCGCGCCTGCGCGCCTATCTGGTCAAACAGCAGGCACTGTACCGGGTTGCCCAGCGACTGTCGCTCGGTGAGTTTCTGCGCCTGGGCGAGGGCGAATCGCGCAGTGGTGGATTCCGTCGACCCTCGATCCTGGCCGATGCGCTCGAGGCCTTGCTCGGCGCGGTCTACCTTGATTCGGGTTTCGATGCGGCGCGCACCCTGATCGGCCGGCTCTATGAGCCCGATCTCGCCCATGCCAACCCGCGCACATTGGGCAAGGACGCCAAGACCCTGCTGCAGGAAGAATTGCAGCGTCGGCGCCTGCCCTTGCCGGTCTACACCGTCGTGGCGACCCATGGCGCTGCGCATAGTCAGACCTTCGAGGTCGAATGTCAGATTCCGCGCCTCTCGGTGAGTGTCAGCGGAGCAGGTGCCTCGCGGCGTGCCGCCGAACAATCGGCAGCCGAACGCGCGATCGAGGCGGTTGCGGCCAAAGGCGGCAGCGAGGCGCCAGAGGGCGGTGTGCCGGTCAGCCGGGCCCGCAGTGCCAGACGTGTGTCGGCGCTGGCCCGCCCCGAGACGGATCCGGCAATGCAGGCTGAAGCGCCTGCTGACATCGTGCCTGGCGTGAAGCCACCAGCGGCCCGGATCAAACCGGCACGCAGGTCAGGCGATCCGGTCGAGCGAAAATCATGAGTCTTTCGAAGGGGGATCCAACGGCCCCTGCGCCATCATTTCGCTGCGGCTATGTGGCCATCGTCGGACGTCCCAACGTGGGCAAGTCCACACTGCTCAACCGGCTGGTGGGTCAGAAACTCGCGATCACGTCGGATCGGCCGCAAACCACCCGCCACCGCATCACCGGTATCGTCAACCGGCCGGGCGCACAGCTGCTGATGCTCGATTCGCCCGGCATCCAGAGCCGTGAACGCAATGCGATGAATCGCGTGCTCAATCGAACGGCACGCCAGGTGGCCCAGGAGGCCGACGTGGTGGTGATGGTCAGCGATGCGCGTCGCTGGCAGGACGAGGACGCCACGATCGCCAGGGCACTGCCCGATGATCTGCCCCGATTGCTCGCGTTGAACAAGATCGATTCGGTGCAGAACAAACAATCGCTGTTCGACGCGGCCGCCGCGATCCAGCACGATTTTGGATTTCAGGAACTGGTGCCGGTCAGTGCCCGGACCGGCCATCAGGTCGAACTGCTCGCCGACCTGTGCGCGGCCCGTCTGCCGCAGGGCGAGCCTGTTTTTCCGGATGACCAGCTGACGGATCGCAGCGAGCGATTTCTCGCGGGAGAATTGCTCAGGGAGAAGTTGTTCCGTCACCTGGGTGCCGAGTTGCCGTATGCGACCACGGTGGTCATCGAAGGTTTCGATGAGCAAGGGGCACTGCGCCGGATCCAGGCCACGGTGATGGTCGAACGCGCCAGCCAGAAGGGCATCGTGCTGGGCGCTGGCGGAGCCCGAATGAAACAGATGGCCAGCGAAGCCAGGGTCGACCTCGAACGCCTGTTGGGTGGGCCGGTGTTTCTGGAGGTTTTCGTCAAGGTGCGCAGTGGCTGGGCCGACAACGAGCAGAGTCTGCGCGCCTACGGCTACGAGTAAAACGGTACGGACCCGTCCGCATGGCTCGCGAGCGCATCATCGATCAACCAGCTTTCCTGTTGCACTCGGTGCCCTGGAGCGAAACCAGCCTGGTGCTGGATCTGCTCACCCGCGATCATGGTCGGATCGCCGCGGTCGCCAAGGGCGCTCGTCGGCCTCGTTCTGCCTTGCGTGCCGTGCTGTTGCAGTTCCAACCCCTGACGGTGGGATGGACCGGGCGCAGCGATCTGCACACCCTGGTCGCTGCCGAATGGCAGGGCGGACTGGAGGCGCCACGCGGCTATCGGCTGATGTGCGCGTTTTATCTGAATGAACTGCTGATGCGCCTGATGGCGCGCGACGACGCGCATCCTGCCGTGTTCGACGGCTATCGTCAGGCCCTTGGCGAAATGTCCCGAGGCTTGCCCCTGGACGATGTGCTGCGCCGTTTTGAATGGCTGTTGTTGCGCGAAACCGGCTGGGCGCCCGATACGGTTCGCGATGCAGCCGATCGTCCGATCGATGCGTCGCTCAACTATGCCTGGATGCCGGCTGAGGGCTTTTTCGTCAGCGAGCCGGGCGACCATACGGTTCAGGGCGACACCTTGCTCAGTATTGCCGATCAGCAGTATCACTCCGAGCATGTGCGATTACAGGCCCGTCAGTTGACCCGACGGATCTTGAACCATCACCTGGAGGGGCAGGCGCTCAGCACGCGTCGCATCCTGCAGGATTTGCAAAGGTGAGCATCTCATGATCGAACTGGGCGTCAACATTGATCACGTCGCGACCCTGCGCCAGGCCCGGCGCACCTATGAACCCGATCCACTCTGGGCGGCGGCAGAAGCCCATCTGGGCGGCGCTGACGGCATTACCGTTCATCTGCGCGAGGACCGGCGCCACATCCAGGATGCCGATGTCAGGCGTCTTCGCGATCAGACCCAGATCAAGCTGAACCTGGAAATGGCCGCGACCACCGAGATGATCGGGATAGCCTGCGAGCTGCGTCCGGAAATGGCGATGCTGGTGCCTGAAGGGCGCCATGAAGTGACCACCGAGGGCGGCCTGGATATCGTGTCTCAGGAAGACGCGATCAGCCGGGCGATCGCCACGCTGCGCGCCGCCGGCATCATGACCAGCGTATTCATCGACGCCGATCCCGCCCAGGTGGCGGCTGCGGCACGCTGCGGCGCGCAGGTTTGTGAAATTCATACCGGCCCCTATGCGCAGGCGTTTCATCAGCGCGGGCGGGATGTGCAGAGTGCGCCAGTGCAGCTCGAGCTGACCCGTCTGCGGGAGGCCGGTGAAGCGGTTCGCGCCGCAGGTATGCGCTTCAATGCCGGTCATGCGCTGAATTACTTCAACGTGCAACCGGTGGCGCGCCTGCCCGGCGTGCGCGAACTGCATATCGGCCATGCCATCGTCGCACGCGCGATCTTCACCGGCATGCGCGAGGCGGTGCGTGAAATGAAGCGACTGATGCGTGAAGGCGCCGGCCACGCATGATCTACGGGATCGGCACCGATATCGTGATGATTGCCCGTATCGAGCGTCTGATCGCCCGCTGGGGCGATCGGTTTGCCCGCCGTGTGCTGGGTCCTGACGAGTTGCTCGAGTATCAACGCCGACTCGGTCGAGGTGCTCATGGCGCGGCCTATGCGACCCGCTACCTGGCCAAGCGTTTCGCGGCCAAGGAGGCGTTCAGCAAAGCCATCGGCCTTGGCCTGACCGGACCGATGACCCTGTTGTCGTTGCAGATCCTCAATGAACGCGGCGGCAAGCCGGTGCTGCGGCCTCGCAAGGCATTGCTCGGTTGGTTGGCGCAGAGGCGCCTGGTCGGCCATGTGTCGCTGTCCGATGAACTGGACAGCGCGGTGGCCTTCGTGATCGTCGAGACCGATGAGGCCTTGCACCATCCGCCGGGTACGGATCCGTCCGGATCGGACGGTTAGAATCCAATGCCGGCATGCGCTGGGCATCGCCGCCTTTTCTGGATCACCTGATGACCAATTCGCCGTCGCGCCTGGGCCCTGTCGTGCTCAACATTCAGGGCACGACCCTGTCGGATCACGATCGTGATCGACTTCGCCATCCCCTGGTGGGCGGCGTGATTCTGTTCGCCGATAATTTTCGCAGCCGTGCCCAGGTCGCGCGGCTGTGTGCGCAGATTCGTGCCGTGCGCACGCCCCGCCTGCTCATTGCGGTCGATCAGGAAGGTGGCCGGGTGCAGCGTTTCCGCAAAGGCTTCACGCCGATTCCGGCGATGGCCTCGCTGGGCGCGCTCTGGCGTCGCGATCCCATCCAGGCCTGCCGGCAGGCGACCGAGATCGGCGAAACGATCGGGCGCGAGCTGCTCGACGTGGGCGTGGACCTGAGTTTCACCCCGGTGCTCGATCTGGATTTCGGGCGATCCTCGGTCATCGGCGATCGAGCGTTCGATGGTGATCCGCGGGTGGTCACCCTGTTGGCCAGAAGTCTGAGTCACGGTCTGTTGCTGGCGGGCATGGCCAATTGCGGCAAACACTTTCCAGGGCATGGTCATGCGCGCGCCGACTCCCATGTCGACATTCCGCTGGACACCCGTGCGCGCCGCGAATTGCTTCGCCACGATGCCGCGCCGTATCAGGCAATGGGCGATACCTTGTTCTCGGTGATGCCCGCCCATGTGATCTACCCCAAGGTCGACGATGCCCCGGCCGGCTTCTCCAAGGTCTGGCTCAAGGATATTCTGCGTGGCCAGTTCGGTTTCAAAGGCCTGATTTTCTCCGATGATCTGACCATGGCGGGTGCGGCTGTCGCTGGCGACATCACTGCGCGAGCCCGTGCGGCCCTGCGGGCGGGCTGCGATATGGTGCTGGTCTGCAAACCGGAGCCTGCCGACGAGTTGCTGGGTCGTCTGCGCTGGCGGGCACCCAGGGGTTTCGATGCGCGTCTCGGGAATCTGTTTCGCCGATAAGCGCCCGGTAGGCCGGCTGCCCGGTCATCCGCTGCTCGATGGACGATTGACATGGACGAGACATCGCTGCGACACCTGCTGAGCGAGTTGCCCGCCCGGCCAGGGGTTTATCGGATGATCGGTGCCGAAGACCAGTTGCTCTACGTGGGCAAGGCGCGCGATCTGCGCAAGCGCGTGTCGTCCTACTTTCAGAAGAACCTGGCGAGTCCGCGGATCGCCATGATGGTGGCGCAGATTGAGCGCATCGACACCACGGTTACCGCTTCCGAAGCCGAAGCCCTCATCCTCGAGAACAATCTCATCAAATCCGGATCGCCGCGATACAACATCCTGTTTCGCGACGACAAGTCCTACCCGTTTCTCAAGATCACGCGCGAGCCCTTCGCCCGCATGGCCTATTACCGGGGCAACACCGATCGCAAGCACGCCTACTTCGGGCCATACCCCAATGCATGGGCAGTCAAGCAGACGATTCGAACCCTGCAGAAGGTGTTCCGGTTGAGAACCTGCGAGGACTCGGTGTTTGCCAATCGCACCCGGCCCTGCCTGCTGCATCAGATTCAACGTTGCACGGGGCCCTGTGTCGGCCTGATCAGCCCGCACGACTATGCCGGCGACGTGGGTGCCGCCACCGCCTTCCTCAAGGGCGAGCATGAGCAGGTGCTGGGTGATCTCGAGCGGCGCATGCTGGAGGCGTCGGCGGCACTCGAATTCGAGAAGGCGGCGGTCTTTCGCAACCGCATGACTGCCTTGTCCAAGGTGTTGCATCAGCAAAACATGGAAACCGGCGCCGACGTCGATGCCGATGTGATCGTCGTGATGGTTGGTGGCGGCCGGGTCTGCGTGAATCTGGCCATGGTGCGTGGTGGCCGGCATCTGGGCGACCGGCCCTTTTTTCCGAGCCATGCCCTGGCACCGATCACCGATTCGGCGGATGACTCTGGCGGGCTCGTTCTGGCCGACTTTCATCGCGAGGTGTTGCATGCCTTCGTGGCCCAGCATTATGCGGAGCGGGAAGTGCCACCCGTGATCGTGGCCAATCTGCCGCTTGAGGACGACACCCTGCATGAATTTCTGGCCGGTCGCGCCGCGCGTCAGGTTCAGTGGGTCAGGCAGCCGCGCGAGCAACGCCGTAAATGGCTGGATCTGGCCGAGCAGAATGCCCGGATCGCCCTGGGTCGGCATCTGAACGAGACCGGCTCCCAGCAGGCTCGCACCGCCGCGCTGGCCAAGGCATTGAATCTGGATGAAGGCCAGGATCTGGATGCGTTGCGCATTGAGTGTTTCGATATCAGCCATACGATGGGCGAGGCGACACAGGCCTCGTGTGTGGTGTATCAGCACCATACGATGCAGCGCGCCGAATATCGTCGCTTCAACATCCGTGATATCACGCCCGGCGATGACTATGCGGCAATGCGTCAGGTGCTGAGCCGACGGTACGGTCCCGGTGAAGCCGACGAGGAAGCTCCCCTCATCCCCGACCTGGTGCTGGTCGATGGCGGCAAGGGGCAGTTGGGTGTGGCCAGGGAAGTGTTTGATGAGTTGGGGCTGCCGGCGGGCCATCTGGTCGGCGTCGCCAAGGGCGAGGGACGCAAGGTTGGCCTTGAATCGCTGGTGTTCACCGACGGTCGTGCGCCGCTGCTGCTGGGCCGGGGCTCGGCTGCCCTGATGCTGGTGGCCGAGATCCGCGATGAGGCCCATCGATTTGCCATCACCGGCATGCGCGCGCGACGCGCCAAGGCGCGTCAGGGATCGACGCTGGATGAGATCGAAGGCATTGGCCCTCGCCGTCGTCAGCGTCTGCTGACCCGCTTTGGAGGCCTCCGTGGCATCATGTCTGCCAGTGTCGATGATCTTGCCTCTGTGGAGGGGATATCCCGACAGTTGGCCGAATACGTCTACCGCCGCCTCCATTGATGACTGCTCCGCGCGAAACTTCCTGTCACGACACTGTCGATGTGCCAGCCGATCCGGTGGGCGCGGGCGACTCGGGCGCCATGTCGGCATTGCGTGGACTCAATCTGCCCAATCTGCTTACCTGGGGACGGATGCTGGCGATTCCGTTGCTGGTGGCGGTGTTTTATCTGCCGTTTAGCCAGGAGTCGCGCAACCTGCTGGCCACCGGCATTTTTCTGCTGGCCGCGGTCACTGACTGGCTGGACGGCTATCTGGCTCGCCGACTGGGCGAAAGTACGCCGTTTGGCGCGTTTCTCGATCCCGTGGCCGACAAACTGCTGGTGTGCGCGGCGCTGGTGGTGCTGGTCAGCCTGGGACGCGTAGAAGCCCTGATCGCGCTCGTGATTATCGGCCGTGAAATCACGGTGTCTGCCCTACGCGAATGGATGGCCCGAATCGGGCAGTCTGCCAGCGTCGCCGTCCAGGGCATCGGCAAGGTCAAGACTGCCGTCCAGATGACCGCAATCCCGCTGTTGTTGTTCGATGGCCGGCTGGCCGGCCTGCCGACTCGACCCTTTGGCCATCTGTTGATTCTGGTGGCCGCGGTGCTGACAGTCTGGTCGATGTTCTACTATCTACGCCGCGCCTGGCCTTACTTGCGTAACGCAAATTGAACGCTATAATCGTTGGCTTGAGATCAAGCACCGGGCGGGGATAGCTCAGTTGGTAGAGCGCAACCTTGCCAAGGTTGAGGTCGCGAGTTCGAGACTCGTTCCCCGCTCCATTGCCTGGTTTGATCTCTTGGCGGGTGATCGCGCATGCCGGTGGTTTGAGCCCCGGTGCCTGGCGGGGTGGCAGAGTGGTTATGCAGCGGACTGCAACTCCGTGCACGCCGGTTCGATTCCGACCCCCGCCTCCATCATCGCCTCACTGCCTGCTGCGAGCTCGGGATGCAGTCCCGCCTGCATCCGATTCGCCGCGCCTGACCCATCGTCACTTCCGTGCCGGCATGCTTGGTACACTGCATTGTCAGATCTGCCGCGGACATGGCGAAACCGGTAGACGCAACAGACTTAAAATCTGTTTTCCGCAAGGAAGTGAGGGTTCGAGTCCCTCTGTCCGCACCAGGATGTAAAACCTATAACTCAAGCCGTCATGGGCCCATCAGGGGGCTGACAGGCGGCGTGAGAACGGGCTGGGCGCCAAGGAGAGCATCGTGAGACTGTCATTGGGCATGGCGTCGATGGCACTCGCCATCATGGGCGCCAGCATCGCGTCACAGGCGGCCGAGCAGACAATCTCGATCGGCACGGGCGGGGTGACCGGCGTGTATTTCCCCACGGGAGGTGCGATCTGCCGGCTGGTCAACAAGGACCGACAGACCCATGGCATCCGCTGCGCGACCGAATCGACGGGAGGCTCGATCGAGAACATCAACACGGTTCGTTCGGGTGACCTGACCTTCGGTGTCGCGCAATCGGATGCGCAGTATTTCGCGGTCAATGGCATTGCGCCGTTCGCCGGGCAGGGCGGGTTCGAGAACCTGCGTGCGGTGTTCTCGATCTATCCCGAGCCGTTCACCCTGATGGTGCGAAAGGGGTCGGAGATTTCGGGATTTCAGGCGCTCAAGGGCAAGAAGGTCAATGTCGGCAACCTGGGCTCGGGTCAGCGCGCCACGATGGAGCTCGTCATGCGGGCCTTCGGTCTGGCGCCCGATGACTTCGCCCTGGCGGCCGATCTGAACAGCGCCGAGATGATTCCGGCGATCTGTAACGGTCGAATCGACGCGACCGCCTTCATCGTCGGCCACCCTGCGGCCGCCATCACCGAAGCGGTATCCCATTGCGAGATCGATCTGGTCGATGTCAAGGGGCCGGCGATCGAACAACTGCTCAAGACGCATGATTTCTATCGGCCTGCCACCATTCCGGGTGGTTTGTACAAGGGTATCGATCAGGACGTTACGACGTTTCGCGTCGGTGCGACCATGATCACGTCGGCCGACGTGGCCGACGAAGTGGTGTACGCCGTGGTCAAGGCGGTATTCGATCACTTCGAGTTGTTCAAATCCCTGCATCCGGCACTGGCTCGCCTGAAGGAGTCGGAGATGATTGCCGACGGTTTGTCGGCGCCGCTGCATCCCGGCGCACGCCGTTATTACGAGGAGCGTGGCTGGATCAGGTAGCCGGGGCGATCCGACCACCTGTGCGTTTCGCGGCCGCGGCCAGGGCTGAGCGGATCGCCGGCCAGGCAGCGTCGAGCAGAATGGGTTGCATCGGCTGGCTGGGGTGAATCCGGTCTGGCTGAAACGCATCGGCCCGGTCGACGATGTCGGCCAGGAAGAAGGGGACGAGTTCGGCGTCATGACGGGCGGCCACCGACTCGAAAATGCCGGCGAATTGTTCCGTATAACGTCGTCCGTAGTTGGGCGGTACCTGCATTCCCAGAATCACCAGGGCAGCACCTGATGCACTGGCCAGCGCCGCGCTCGCCTGCAGATTCGACTCGGTGGCGCTCAGATCGAGTCCGCGCAGGGCATCGTTGCCACCCAGTTCGATCACCACCACGGCGGGTTGATGGCGCTCGAGCAGACCCGGCAGACGGGTGAGCCCGCCGGCCGTTGTCTCACCGCTGATGCTGGCGTTGACCACGCCGACCCCGGGCACTCGCTCGGCCAGTCGTTCGCCGAGCAGACTCACCCAGCCGCTGCCGCGCTCGATGCCGTATTCGGCTGAAATGCTGTCGCCCAGCACCAACACCATGGACTCGGGATCGGCCGCGCGCACCGGCCCGGTGCGCAGCAGGGCGGCGAATCCCATGGCACAGACACTGGCTGTCACGACGCAGTGGGACAATATAGCCCTGCGAACTGGCCGGAAAGCCGGCGTGGACGATAATTGACTCATGACAATACAAATCCCCTCTACGGCAATCCAGGTCGAGCAGCTGAGCAAACGGGTCAGCGACGCCGATGGTTGGCTGACCATCCTCGATGATGTCTCATTTGCGCTCGCTGCGGGTGACACCCTGGCCATCGTCGGCGCTTCGGGCTCTGGCAAATCCACATTGCTTGGTCTCATGGCGGGGCTGGACACGCCCAGTCAGGGTTCAGTCACTGCCCTGGGCACGGCCTTGTTCGATCTGGACGAGGATCAGCGAGCGAGCTGGCGTGGTCGGCATCTGGGCTTTGTTTTCCAGAACTTCCAGTTGCTGCCGCAGATGACGGCGCTGGAAAACGTGTTGTTACCCCTCGAACTCGCGGGAGCCGACGGTGCAGTGGCGCGCGCGACCGAATTGCTCGAACGGGTCGGACTGGCTGACCGTCGCAAACACTATCCGCGAACCCTGTCGGGTGGTGAGCAACAGCGGGTGGCGCTGGCCAGGGCATTCGCACCGCGTCCCGCGTTGCTGTTCGCCGATGAACCCACAGGCAGTCTGGACGCGGCGACCGGCGAACGCATCATCGAATTGCTGTTTGCGATGAATGCGGATGCGGGCGCCACGCTGGTGATGGTCACTCACGATATGGCGCTGGCTGATCGATGCTCGCAGCGGCTGACGCTCAAAGCCGGACGGATCGGCGCGCAGGAACACAGTGCCCAAGGCGCTCGCCGTGAACTGCACCGGGCTCCAGATGCCGTGGCAGGCGCCGGCGCAGCCGACTAACGGGCCAGTCGTTCCAGCAGCGCCCGGGTCGACGGATCGAGATCGGCTTGGCGGGCGGCAACCGGATCAGTGAGCAGGGTTTCATGCTGGGTGGCGATTTTTTTGCCCAGCTCCACACCCCATTGATCGAAGGAGTTGATCCGCAGCAACCAGCCCAGTGCCGCCGTCTTGTGTTCATACAGTGCGATGAGCGCGCCAAAGCTGGCGGGGGTGATCGCTTCGAGCAGAATCGTGCTCGAGGGGCGGTTGCCGTCATAACGCCGGTGCGGATCGTCGGGTGATTCGGCGCCACGCAGCAGTGCTTCCGATTGCGCCAATGCATTGGCCAGCAGTCCGGTGCCGCGTCCCTGCGCATCGCGTTCGACCTGGCGCACCAGAATGAAGTCGACGGGCTGGACCTGCGGGCCCTGATGCAGTGACTGGAAGAACGAATGCTGGGCATCGGTGCCGGGCTCGCCCCAGATCACCGGCGAGGCGGGCACGGTGAGGCGTTGACCGTCCAGATCCACTGACTTGCCATTGCTTTCCATCTGCAACTGCTGCAGATAGGCGGGCAGACGGGCCAGCGCCATGCTGTAGGGAATGACCGCTTCGGTCTGCGAGCCCAGAGCCAGCGAATTCCAGAGCGACACCAGCGCCATCAGGATGGGGGCGTTACGCTCCCAGGGCGTCTGCTCGAAATGATCATCCATCGAGCGTGCGCCGGCGAGCATGCTGTCGAAGTTGGCCGGGCCGATCATCAACATGACGGGCAGGCCGATCGCCGACCACAGCGAGTAACGTCCGCCCACCCAGTCGCTAAATGGAAAGATGCCGGTGTCCGACAGTCCGAAGGCCCGCGCGCCGTCCGGATTCGCCGTCACCCCGACCAGATGATGATGCAACGCCGATTCGGCAATGCCCGACGCGAGCAACCAGTCGCGCACCGCCTGCGCGTTTCGTGCTGTCTCGATGGTCCGCCATGTCTTTGAGGCGATGACCACCAGCGTGCTGGCTGGATTCAGTCGCTCGCGCAGTCGCGACCAGGCCATGGGATCGATATTGGCCAGAAAGTGCACCGACAGGTCGGGTTGCGAATGTTCGTGCAGGGCTTCGCAGGCCAGCAACGGACCCAGCTGTGAGCCACCGATCCCGACATTGACGATGTCGGTGATCCGTTGTCCGCTTGCACCGCGCCACTGACCACCGCGAACCTGGTGACTGAACTCGCGCATGCGCTGCAGCGTCCGGGCGATTTCGTCGGAGACCGGTTCGCCCTGCGGGCCCAGACGCATCGATCGTGAGGCGGCGGCACGCAAGGCGACATGGAACACAGCGCGGCCTTCGGTCGGATTGATGACCTCGCCGTTGAACATTCGCTCACGAGCCTGCGCCAGTCCACTCGCAGCGACCAGATCGCCCAGGGCCGGCAGCGCGGTCAGTGGCAGGCGTTGCCGGCTCAGATCGATATAGAGATCGCGAAGGTCGATCGACAGCCGCCTGAGCCGATCCGGTTCACTCGCGAACAGGTCGAGAATCCGGACCGGGCCGGCCTGGCGAGCGGTGTCGGCGAACCGATCGAGCGACAAGGCGTAGGGGGCAGCGGTTGACGAAGCGGTAGAGGTCATAAGGACTCGGTGGGGTTCAGCAGTGATTAAAAACGTCGACGATGCCGGCCAGCAAGGCCTCGGAGGACAGGCCGATGGCGCGGGGTTGATGAGCCTGCCATTGGTCGGCGGCATGGCCATGGACCCAGGCGGCAATGGCAGCCGCCTTCCAGGCCGAATAGCCCTGGGCGAGCAGCGCACCCACGACGCCGGACAGAATATCGCCGGTGCCGCCGGTGGCCAGGGCCGGATTGCCGCTGGCAATCAGGGCCCAGCGCCCGTCCGGTGCAGCGAGTATCGTACCCGCACCCTTGAGCAACACGGTTGAATTGGTCTGCGCAGCCAGCTGGCGTGCACTGGCGATCCGGTCCGATTCGACCTGCGCCACTGTGCAGCCGAGCAGTCGGGCGGCTTCGAGAGGGTGTGGCGTGAGCACGGTAGGGCGTCGCGCCGCACGCTCCTGCAGGCTGCTGCTCAGGAGCGGTGCATGGTCGGTCTGGGCAATCAGGTTCAGCCCGTCGGCATCGATCACGGCGGGTAGGTCACAACTCAGTGCGCGGGTGAACAAGGTGCGGCTACCCAGGCCGGTGCCCAGACCGCAGCCGATGACTGCCGCACTGGCCGACTTCAGACGCTGCTCCAGATCGGCCGGCCTGGCCAGCGTCCAGGCCATGAGCTGCGGCTCGCCGGGGTCAAACACCGGGCCATCCGGGCCGAGCAGGGCAACCTTGCCCGCGCCCGACGCGCGTCCGGCCAGCCCCGCGAGCAATGCGGCGCCACGCATTCCCTCGGCACCGCCCAGAATCGCCAGCGTGCCGAAGCTACCCTTATGGGCACCGCGTCGGCGCGGCTGCAGCCGGCTCGCCACCCATTCGCGATCGATGCGCAGGCCATCGGCCAGACCCGTGTCCAGCGACAGACTGGCCAGCCTGACCTCACCGGCCAATTCGAGGCCGCGGCCAGTGTGCAGGCCGGGTTTGGCGCCGATCATCGTGACCGTGCAGGTGGCCTTGACGGCGCTGGCGCGCAGGCCGCCGATCACGGCACCGGTATCGGCGTTGATACCGCTGGGCACATCGACCGACAACACGGGCGCGCTGCTGCGAAAGGTCAGTTGGGCGATGTGCGCGGCTGCACCACCCAGTGGTCCGGACAGGCCGATGCCGAACAGGCCATCGATCAGCAGATCATCGAACTCGACGGCGGCCAGGGTGGCCGGCAGCGCCTCCAGCGGGTGGAGTGCGGCCCCGCCGGCAATCCAGGTGTCATGGACGGCTGCGGCATCCGCGGCCCCGGGACGCTGTGGGTTCAACGCGAAGGCGGCGGTGGCATACCCGCGCCGGGCCAGTAGTTGCAGTGCCAGCAGGGCATCGCCGCCATTGTTGCCCGGGCCGATCAGGCCGATGGCGCGGGCGCGCGGATCCATCTGGCGCAACATCTGATCGGCCTGATCGGCGATCGCGGCGGCCGCACGCTGCATCAGCGTACCGGGCGGCAACTGCGACAAGGCCTGGCGCTCGATGCCGCGGATATGCGCGACGGTGTAATAGCCCTGGGATTCGTTCATGCGAGCCATTTTGCCCCGACTGATGCGCAATCCGGAAGTCCAGCGGTAGGGAGCCGGGCGGCATGCCTTGCCCCGGCAATCACGCTCAGCCCGGGGCTGGCCGCATATTGGCGGGCAACCAGGTGGCCAGATCGGGCCAGGCAATCAGAATGAACACCATGCCGACCATGATCAGGAACATCGGAAATGCGGCCTTCGCGATCCGGTTTATCTCCAGGCCGGTCATGCCCTGCATGACAAACAGATTGAAGCCGATCGGCGGCGTGATCTGCGCCATTTCGACGACGACGACAATGAAGATGCCGAACCAGATCAGATCGATACCGGCCGAACGAATCATCGGTTCGACCACGGCCATGGTGAGCACCACCGAGGAAATTCCATCCAGGAAGCAACCGAGCACGATGTAGAACACCAGCAGGACCATGAGCAGCTCGAAGCGGCTCAGGTCGAAGGATGCAATCAGATCGGCCAGTGCACGCGGCAGTCCAGTGAAACCCATGGATAGCGACAGGAACGAAGCACCGGCCAGGATCAACGCGATCATGGCCGAGGTGCGCACTGCGCCCATCAGGCTGGCGGTGAAGGTTGCCATGCTCAGCGAACCCTGACCAACAGCCAGCACCAGCGCGCCGATCACGCCGAATGCGGCCGCTTCGGTGGCCGTCGCCAGGCCCAGATACATCGAACCGATGACCAGCAGGATGAGCAGGATCACCGGAATCAGAAAGCGTGAATTCGTGATGCGCTCAGCCATGCTCATCGGTGGTTCGCGGGTGGGCGAAAAGTCCTTGGACAGCACGGCAGCCAGAGCGGCGTAGGCCATGAACAGCAGGGCGAGCACGAGACCCGGCAGGATGCCGGCCATGAACAAGGCGGTGATCGATTCATTGATCGTCACGCCGTAGACGATGAGCGTCAGCGAGGGTGGAATCATCAGGCCCAGCGTGGCCGCGCCGGCCAGCGTGCCGATGATCAGATTCTCCGGATAGTTGCGCTTGCGCAACTCGGGGATCGACATCTTGCCCACGGTGGTCAGGGTCGCGGCTGACGAACCGGAGACCGCCGCAAACACGGTGCAGCCCACAATATTCGTATGGATCAGGCCTCCGGGCAGCCGGGCAAGCCAGGGCGACAGCCCGCGGAACATGTCCTCGGACAAGCGGGTTCGATACAGGATCTCGCCCATCCAGATGAACAAGGGCAGCGCGGTCAGCGACCAGGACGATGAGGTGGTCCAGATGTTGGTGATCATCGCATCGCCGGGCGGTCGCGAGGTGAACAGGGTCATGCCCACCCAGGCCACCCCGACCAGGGCCAGGCCGACCCAGACGCCCGTACCGAGCAACAGAAACAACACGAATACGAAGATGGTGATCGCGTAGAGTTGGTCCATGATCAATGGCCGACCGTGTCGTTGTCGTTGTCGATGCCGTGATTGCCGCCGGACAATAATCGGATCAGGTTGTCCCAGAGGCACAGGGCCAGCAGGACGGATCCAATGCCCATCGACAATTGTGGAATCCAGATTGGCGTGGCGTCCAGGCCCTGGCTGATGTCATGCAGCTTGCGCGACCACCAGACACCCTTGACCGCATACCAGGCAATGTAGGTCGAGATTGCCGCGCCCAGACCAAAACACCAGATCTCGCCCCACCGACGAAAGCGACCCAGGCCGTTGAGCAGGATGCTCACGCGGATATGGGCGCCCCGGTTGAAAGCGTAGGCAAACGCGAAGAAGGCTGAGGCGGCCATGCAATAACCCGCATAGTCGGTGGCGCCGGGGAACACCTGGCCGGTCCATCGTGCCAGCATCTGCAGCACGATGATCACCAGCATGGCGATCGTGAACAGGGCGGCGATCACGCCGCCCGTCAGATACAGCGCATCCAGGGTCCGGCGCAACATCGTATTACTTGCCGTGGTAGGCGTCGACGATTGACTGACCGGTCGCACCGGCGCCCTTGAGCCAGTCTGCGGTCATCTTCTCGCCGATCCCCTTGAGCTCGGCGCGCAACGTCTCACTGGCCGGCTCCACCTTCATGCGATTCTTGGACAGCCCGTCGAGCGTGAAGGTCGTGTAGGCCTTGGCGCGTTCCAGGCCCAGGGTTGCAGCCTTGGCGGCACAGTCGGTCACGGCCTTGCGAGTGGCCGGGTCGAGCTTGGCGAACGCATCTTTGTTGGCCATTACGGTATTACGCGGCAACCAGGCATCGACGGTGTAAAAGTGGGTCAGATGCTCCCAGACCTTCTGGTCATAACCGGTGGCCCCTGACGAAATAAAGCTCTCGGCAACCCCGGTGGCCAGGGCCTGGCTCAGTTCGGCGGCCTCGATCTGCACTGGCAGCATGCCGGTCATCTGGGCGAGTTGGGCAGTGGCGGTGTTGTAGGAACGGAATTTGACGCCCTTCATGTCGGCCACCGAATTGACCGGTTTCTTGAAGTACAGACCCTGTGGCGGCCAGGCGACCGAATACAGGTAGACCATGTTCTGCTCGTCCAGCAGCTTGCTGATGGTGGGCTGGGCCTTGCTCCAGAGCTTCTCGGCCTCATCGAAGGAGGGCGCCAGAAACGGAATCGAATCCACGCCGAACAGGATGTTCTCGTTCTGATGGGCCGAGAGCAGACGCTCGCCGATCGGTGCCTGACCGGTCTGGACGGCCCGTTTGATGTCATTGCCCTTGAACAGCGAGCCCGCCGGATGGGTGACGATCTCGAGCTTGCCGTCACTGCCGGCGGCCACGCATTTGGCGAACTCGGCGCCGACCTCGGAGTGAAAGTTGGTGGCCGAGTAAGCCATCGGCATGTCCCATTTCTCGGCTTGCGCGACACTGGCGAAACCGAACGCGGCAAGGGCTACAGCCAGTCGGCTGGTGGTGAAGGTCATGGAGTTCTCCCTGGTTGGAATGGCTGATCCGCAGCCGGCCATGGTATCGGGTGTGCCGGCCGGCCCCGTCAATGACAGGCTGGCCGGTAATTTACCGGAATTCCGGTGGGCGCCCGGCGAGTCTCAGTTCGCGAAGCGACTCGGCGCGTAGGGCTGCATGTCGATATCCGGTGCCTGCGTGCCGGCGATCAGGGTGGCGAGCAGGCGACCGGTGCGCGGGCCAGCCGTCATCCCGACATGGTGATGGCCGAAACCCAGCCACGCGTTGCTCAGGCCCGGGACAGTCCCGATCAGCGGGATCGAATCGGCCGGCGCGGGGCGATGACCCATCCAGCGCTCGGTCCTGGCCCAGCGCAGATCGGGAAACACCCGGCTCACGGCTCGCTCGAGCATGGCGAAGGGCGGATCCGAACGCGGTGCATCGATGCCGCCGAACTCCACCGCACCGGCCAGTCGGATCCGCCCGTCCATCGGCGTGGCCACCACCTTCAAGGCAGCGATCATCGTCGCCTGGCGGGGCATCCGGTCCGGCTCCCACAGATCGAGGTGATAGCCCCGCTCGCTTTCCAGTGGCACCTTCAGGCCCAGTCGTGTCGACAAGGGTCCCGACCAGGCACCGGCGGTGATCAGGAACGAGCGGCAGGGAATCCGCTGGCCGCCGGCAATCACCGCCCGTACCATGCCGTTGACGATGTGCACATCATCGACGGCCTCATGGCGGATCAGACCGCCCTGACTGATCACGTGCTCGGCGAGCCGGCTCACGTAGCGCCCCGGATCATCGATGCGACCGTGCCCGGGAACACGCACTGCGAAACCCAGGTCGTCGCCAAACACCGGGTCGAAGGATCGAAGCGCCTGACGATCCAGTTCCGCCCAGTTGAAGCCATTGTCGCGCCTGACCTGCCAGCCGAAGGCATCCGCGTCGAAATGAGCACGGTCACGATAGCCATACACATAGTCGCCTGCATGGACATGCACGCTCGCCGGTGTGCCCTGGGACAAGGCGCGATGCTGGCTCAGCGTGTCGACCACCAGGGGCGCCATGGCGGCAGCGATTCGCCGCACCTGTTCGGGCCGGCAGTGGCTCAGATACCGGAGCAGCCAGGGCGTGAGGCGCGGCAGATACGGCCAGCGCAGAAACAAGGGTTCATCGCGATCGAGCAGCATCCGGGGCGCTTTGGCGATCAGGCCGGGCACCGTGAGCGGCACGACCGAACAGGCGGCGAGCACGCCGGCGTTACCGAAACTGGCACCCTGCGCCGGTCCGCGCGGATCGAAGATCAGCACCGGAATCCCGGCGCGTTGCAGCCAGATCGCACTGGCCACGCCGACGATGCCGGCGCCGGCAATCACGACGGGCAGATGGGCGTGGGAGTCGGCTGTTTTCATCGCAGCCGATCATACGCCCGGTCGACAGCCGGCAAGTCGTCTCAGGCGTCTGGTCGCACGAGGCGAGCGCAGACGACCGCGTCAGCGAACCACGGACACGATGGTTCTTGCCGGCTCTGGCGTGGGGGCTCCGGCGTCCAGGGATGCCGTGGTCGTGCTGGGGGTCAGCGTCCACCAGAGCAGGGTCATGAGAATGAGGATGGTGAGCTTGCCGCTTTTCATGTCAGGGGCGCCTGTCTCGACGGCACTGCGCAGCCCGGACGGCCGCAGTTCGTCGCAATGCACAAGTTTGGGCTGCCCCCGCCCGCGGCGCCGTGACGGAAGTCTCGCGTGACTATAATTGCGCTTTGTCCCGTGCCCGTGATGACAGGTTTTTCTCAGCTTTCAGGCTCCACCGCGCTCTCGACATTCCGCCTGAAGCGTTTGCTGGCCCGGGTCCGCGACGTCGTTCCGCGGGTGAACGGGATCAGCGCCCGTTGGGGCTATCTGGTGGCCACCGAAGCGGCACCAGGCGCCGAGACCTTGCAACGCCTGCAGGCTCTGGTGGACCAGACCGCCCTGGCACCCGGTAGCGATGAGCCGTCGGTCAAGCCCACGCTGGTGATCCTGCCCCGACTGGGCACGGTATCGCCCTGGTGCAGCAAGGCCACGGACATTGCCCGCAATTGCGGCATTGGCGGGGTCAGGCGCATCGAGCGGGGGCTTGCCTACACCTTGACGACTGAGCGCAGCCTGTTGCGCACCACACCCCTGAGTGCTGCCGAACTCGCCGCGCTGGCGCCCCTGCTGCATGATCGGATGACCGAATCCTGGTTCGCCGAATGGCCGGAGCCGGCCGGCTTCTTTGCGGCTTTGCCCGGCGAGCCGATGCGCAGCATTGCGGTGAGTGCACAGGGTCGGGATGCCCTGGTTCAGGCCAACCGGAGCCTGGGGCTGGCGTTGTCCGATGACGAGGTCGACTACCTGCACGAGGCTTTCGTCGCGCTCGGACGTGACCCGACCGATGTCGAACTGATGATGTTCGCCCAGGCCAATTCCGAGCATTGCCGGCACAAGATCTTCAACGCGAACTGGACCATCGACGGCGAGCCCTCGTCTGCCACGCTGTTCGGCATGATCCGCGCCACGCATGAGGCCAATCCCGCGCGCACCGTGGTGGCCTATTCGGACAATGCCTGCATCCTCGAAGGGCGTCCCACCGATCGCTTCACCTCGCGATTCCAGCTGGCTGATGGTGCGCAGGTCAACGGTCGCTACGGTCGCGAGCCCGGCCTCACGCACAGCCTGCTCAAGGTCGAAACCCACAACCATCCCACAGCCATTTCCCCGTTTGCGGGCGCGGCCACGGGCGCGGGTGGTGAGATCCGGGACGAAGGGGCAACCGGTCGCGGCGCGAAACCCAAGTTCGGCCTGACCGGCTACTCGGTGTCGAATCTGCGCATTCCCGATTTTGAACAGACCTGGGAATCCGGAGGGCCGGGGTCGCCCGCGCGCATCGCCTCGCCGCTGCAGATCATGCTCGAGGCGCCGATCGGTGCGGCGGCATTCAACAATGAATTCGGCCGGCCCAACCTGCTGGGTTATTTCCGGGCCTTTGAGCAACGCATCGACGGGCGGGTACGCGGCTATCACAAACCGATCATGATTGCCGGCGGCGTGGGCAATATCGATGCGCGCCTGTCATTCAAGAAGCCCTTATCGGCCGGCATGCTGCTGGTGCAACTGGGCGGCCCGGGAATGCGGATCGGGGTCGGCGGTGGCGCGGCCTCGAGCATGGGCAGCGGCAGCAATGACGAGGCACTGGACTTCGATTCGGTGCAGCGTGGCAATCCGGAAATGCAGCGGCGCGCCCAGGAGGTGATCGATCGCTGTACGGCAATGGCCGAGCACAATCCCATCGTGTCGATTCACGACGTGGGCGCGGGCGGTCTGTCCAATGCGTTCCCCGAAATCGTCCATGATGCGGGCATGTCGGCGCGCTTCGATCTGGCCCATGTACGGGTCGAAGAATCCGGCATGTCGCCGGGCGAGATCTGGTGCAACGAATCGCAGGAGCGATATGTGCTCGCGATCGAGCCGGCCTCGCTGGCCTCGCTGAGCTTTCTGTGCGAGCGTGAGCGATGCCCGATGGCGGTGGTCGGCCAGGTGACCGATGACGGCCGCCTCATCGTGCTCGATTCCCGTCCCGCGACGGCCCAGGATCCGCAGACGGCGGGGACGCCGCCGGTCGACATGCCCATTGATGTATTGCTGGGCAAGCCGCCGCGCATGCATCGTCAAGCGCGTCGCGGTCATGGCCGTTTCACACCGGTTGATGCCACCGGCTTTGATCTGGCCGACATCATGGTGAGAATCCTGCGCGCGCCCGTGGTTGCCGACAAGTCCTTCCTGATTACGATCGGTGACCGCACCGTGGGTGGCCTGTCGCACCGCGATCCGATGGTCGGGCCCTGGCAGGTGCCGGTGGCCGACTGCGGCATCGGCCTGATGGATTTCCAGGGGCATGCGGGAGAAGCTCTGGCCATCGGTGAGCGCGCGCCTCTCGCCGCCATCAACGCAGCGGCCGCCTCGCGGATGGCCATCACCGAAGCGGTCACCAATATCGTCGCGGCGGGCATCGGCCAGGTCGGCGACGTGCGCCTGTCGGCCAACTGGATGGCAGCCAGTGGCGATATGAACGAAGACGCAGCATTGTTTTCGGCCGTACAGGCAGCCAGCACATTCGTCACGAAGCTGGGCATCAGCATTCCGGTTGGCAAGGATTCCCTGTCGATGCGCACGCGCTGGTCATCCGGCGATGGCGGCGATACCCATGAAGTCACCGCGCCGGTCTCGCTGATCGCCACCGCTTTCGCACCCGTCGAGGATGTGCGCTTGGCCGTGACCCCGCAACTGGATCCGTCAATTCAAACCGTGTTGATCCTGATTGACCTGGCCAATGGCGCCCGCCGGCTGGGTGGTTCGGTCTTCGCCCAGGTCACCGGCCAGATTGGCGACGAGGTGCCCGATGTTGATTCGCCCGAGCGGCTCGCCGCCTTCGTGACGGTCATCGGATCGTTGCTGCGAGAAGCGCAGGCTGCTGGCCTATCACGACCGATCGGATGGCGGTTTGCTCGCGACGCTTTGCGAGATGGCCTTTGCCGGACATTGTGGCCTGGCGATCAATATCGATCTGCTCACCATTGATCCACATGCCGCTGATTGGGGCGACTACAAGATCCGTCCCGAGCAGGTGGCCGTGCAACGAGACGAGATCACCCTGGCGGCGCTGTGCAACGAAGAAGCGGGCGCGGTGATCCAGGTTCGCGCCCAGGACCGGGATCATGTGCTGGGCGTGTTGCGCGACCATGGCCTCTCGGCCATGGCTCATGTGATCGGCAAGCCCTCGGCACAGGACGACATCGCGATCTATCGGGACGGACGCTGCATCTATCGCCGGGCACGCAGCGAATTGCAGCAGATCTGGAGTGAAACGAGCTTCCGGCTGTCGGCGCTTCGTGACGATCCGGACTGCGCCTGGGAAGCCTTCGAGGCGATTGCCGATCCGGCTGCGGGCGGACTGCGGCTCGCGCCCTCATTCGATCCTCAGGAGGATATCGCCGCCCCCTTTGTCGCGAGCGGCGCACGTCCACGACTGGCGATCCTGCGCGAGCAAGGCGTGAACAGCCACGTCGAAATGGCGGCCGCATTCGATCTGGCCGGGTTCGATACGTATGATGTGCACATGTCCGACCTGTTCGCGGGTCGGCACCGGCTCAGCGATTTCCGAGGCCTGGTTGCCTGTGGCGGATTCTCGTATGGCGATGTGCTCGGTGCGGGTGCCGGCTGGGCGAAATCGGTGCTGTTCAACGCGGCGATGGCCGAACAGTTCATGCTGTTTTTTCACCGCACCGACACCTTCTCGCTGGGCGTGTGCAACGGCTGCCAGATGCTCGCTCATCTGCGTGCACTGATACCGGGTGCCGGCGCTTTCCCGACCTTCCTGGCCAATCGTTCCGAACAGTTCGAGGGGCGGCTGGTGCAGGTTGAAGTCATGGACTCGCCATCGGTCTTGTTCGATGGCATGGCGGGGAGCCTGATACCCATCGTGGTATCGAATGGCGAGGGGCGGGTCAGTCATGTCAGCGCGAATCTGCAGCGCGCCAGTCGACCCGTGCTGCGTTTCGTCGATGGGCAGGGGCAAGCCGCGCGGCGCTATCCCGACAATCCGAACGGATCGCCCGAGGGGCAGACCGGATTCACCAGCGACGATGGGCGGGTCACGATTCTCATGCCGCATCCGGAGCGGGTGTTTCGCTCGGTTCAGATGAGCTGGACGCCGGCTGACTCGGGCGAATTTTCTCCCTGGATGCGAATCTTCCGCAATGCCCGTCGCTGGGTCGCTTGATCGGATTGTTGCGATCGAGCGGCTGAGAATCGACCACTACCAGGGGCGCGCTCCGGCGCTCGCCGATCGCCCCCAAGGCTGGGTTGCCCCGAAACCGGCAAACGTCTGGTAAGTCATCGCGACCTGCCTGGGCGATGCGGCCCGTGGCCGAGTGGCCTGCAGGCGGCGCGCCAAGGCCAGGAACGGCGCATAGCCGCGCTCCTCGATCAGCCGGTGGCTCAGGTGCGCGATCACGATCGCGGCGCCCAGATAGATGAAGAGCATCACGGTGGACAGCGTGACATCATCGATCGCCATCAATCGCCGCTGGAACAGCATGAGCAGCAGTGCATGCGTCATGTACATCGAAAAGCTGCGCTTTCCCAGCCAGACGAGCGCCGGACACGACAGCAAAGTCGCGACCAGTCCGCGTCCCTCGCTCAGCGAGACGATCAACACGGCCCAGATCGCGCAGGCATAGAACTGATTGAACGGCAAGACCTGCTGGTTGGGCACGACCACCAGGAGCAATGCCATGCAGGTGAGTTGCAGCGCGGTGTGCAGAATCTCTGACTCGGGCAGGCGGCGGTGCCGTTGCCATTCGAAGGCCAGCATGCCGATGAAATAAGCGGTCGCGCCGCGGGTCAGCACCTTGAACATCATCGGCGTGGCCTGCTCGGACGGCATGCCGATGGACCACCAGGTGTGCGCGGCATGCAGTGCACACATCGACAGTCCTGCCAGCGCCAACCGTATTCGCACCGGACGCTGCGGCGCCAACATGAAGAGACCGACCACGATCACAAACGACCAGAAATCGACCGAAATCGACCAGGCCGGGTAGTTGTAGGCGAGACTGTCCTGGATGCCAATGCCGTGCAGCATGAACAGGTTCATCAGCAGATAGCCGGCATCGAAGGGCAGTTGCTGCGACGCCGGCGTCATGCCCAAATCCACCCCAAGCAACAGCAGGATCTCATTGGCCATTTGTTTTCCGTAAAACAGGAGGATCCAGACGATCAATACAGCCAGATGCATCGGGTAGAGCCGGCCCAGTCGCTCGATCGCCAGCGCGCCGGCATCGCGCCAGTCGGCGACCCGTTCGGCATAAACCTTGGTCACGAGGTAGCCGCTCAGCACGAAGAACATTTCGACGACCAGGAACGAACCGTGGAACCAGGAGAGGTTCTTGATGGCGTTGGGCCAACTGTGTGACGTGGCCACGCTCAGCGCACCCAGGGCGCGCAGTCCTTCGACGGCGGCAAACATGAATGGGACTCCAGGTGGAATGCCGCGCGACGAGTCCACGCGCATCCGAAGGCGTGCGGATGATCCGCGACCTTGTGTTCATTCGTCGAAGCGCGAGAGTGACAAGTTCACAGACTCTGACAATTCATGCGGGCGGATACGGAACTCGATCCATGTCAGCGGTGTGCCGAACCGGGACCACGGCATCCGACTTGAGTGAACGGCCTGGCCCGCGGTCGGATCGACGCGATATCGGCCGGGATCACACCAACCGTTTGTTCCGGACGATCGGCCGTCCGGCGGACGATGGACGTGGCCCAGGCGGGCCGGTATCAGGATGCAATGATGGATCTGGTGCCGTTGGGCTGAGCCCTTCGGAAACGGCATCCCGAATTTATGTGCGATGTGCACATTTTCCTTGATATGTGCAAAGTACACATTTATTATCCGTTCATGCGTCGAGCACCGTGCCGGCGTCCATTCAATCGAGAAGGAGAGGTTCATGGTTCATCGAATCAACCGGGGTTCGGCGCGCCCTTTGGGTGGGATGCTCTTGGCGGCAGCCTGTCTGCTGGCCGCCTGCGGTGGTGGTGGTGACAGCCCCGGCACGGAAGCGGCCAGTTCGTATACCGAGGGCGAGGTGACTGGCTATGGATCGATCGTGGTCAATGACGTGCGGTACGACGATCGGGCCGCGGCCGTCCTGGATGAGGACGGCCGTGCGGGTCGTCGGTCCGATGTGAAGATCGGTATGTGGGTAGAGATCGAAGGCGCCGACGTGGACCGTAGTCGAGGCGTCGGTCGAGCCTTGCGCGTGAACTGGGCCAACACTTTTGTCGGGCCCGTGAGCGCAGTCGATGCAGCAGCCGGAACATTCGAATTGTTCGGACAGACGATCGAAGTGCGCCCCGCCACCCAGTTCGAGGGTCTCCCGGCGGGTCTGGCCGATGTCGAGATCGCCCAGGTGCTGCAGGTGCACGGTTTCTTCAATGCTGCGACGAGCCGCTATGTCGCGACACGCGTCGAGTCCGACGATGATGCGCTTGTCTACCGGCTGCGCGGTATCGTGAGCGAACTCGATACGACTGGCAAAACATTCAGGCTGGGCACCGAGACGATCGACTACGCCGCAGCAGACCCTAGCGTGTCGGCCTTGTCGAATGGCCTGCGCGTGCGGGTCCGCCTGCAAACCGTCAGAAACGCGTCGGGCGCCTGGGTGGCCACGGCAGTGAAGCACGGCGTGAGAGAAGCCCTCGCGGGAACGCCTGGAATCGGAAGTCGAGGGGTCGGTGACCTCATTGACTTCCGCGACGAGCTTCGAGGTGAACGGAATGCCGGTCGACGCATCGACCGCGATCTTCCGTGATGGACCGGTGGTTCTGGGCGATCGGCTGGAAGTCAAGGGCAGCATGGAAAATGGCGTGCTGCATGCCGCGCTGGTCACGAAGGAAGATGACGATGGCGATCGCACCGATCGGCATGAATTGCACGGCACGGTGGTGTCGGTGAACGCCACCGCCAGCACCTTCGTATTGCGCCACGAGGTGCACGGCGACATCACGGTGTCTTACGACCGTGTCCTGGATTTCCGCGGCGGTACGGTAGCCAGAATCGTGCCGGGTGCCGCTCTCGAGGTGCGCGGTCGCCTGATGCTGGACGGCGTACTGCAGGCGGTTCGGATCAAATTCGAGGACTGAACCGGGCGCCCTCAGGCAGTCCAGGATGGGCCAAGGGCGGATCGCAGAGCGTGTGGTCCGCCCGTTTCGCGCACAATCACAGGTTTCCGCGATCCGCTCATGAGCCGCCAATCACCGGAACCACTGCCGGACAACCCCGAGCAGCAGGCATTGCTCGACGCGCTGGCTGCCGTCCTGCTGCCCCTGGCACGGCTCGCCGTGGCGCGCGGTGTGCCGTTCGCGGCCCTGGAAGATACGGCCAAACAAGCCTTCGTTCGCGCCGCCCATGCCAGCCATACCGACCTGCCGGCGCATCGACGGGTCAGCCGCATCAGTACGACGACCGGTTTGTCCCGACGCGAGGTGGCCCGCATCGTGCAGGCACCTGGGCGGGAAGTGTCACGTCAATCAGTGGCCTCTCAAGTCTTCGCGCGATGGATGACGGACCCTCGCTGGCGCGATCGGCAGTCCGGCTTGCCCATGGCCTTGCCGCGGCTCGGTCCGCTCCCCAGTTTTGAATCCCTCGCGCAGGCAGTGACGCGCGATGTGCATCCGCGCAGCATGCTCGGGGAACTCGTGCGCCTTGGGTTGGTCAGCGTGGACGAGGTGACGGACACCATCACGCTCGTGCGTGACGCCTTCGTGCCGCGCGACGATGTCGTGCGCATGGCCCGCTTGCTGGGTGACAACGTCGGCGACCATCTGGCCGGCGCCGTGGCCAATGTGCTGGGTGACGGGCAGCAACACCTGGAGCAGGCGATCTTCGCCGATGGACTGTCCCAGGATTCGCTGACGGCGTTTCGCGCCCTGGCCAAGGCGCAATGGCAGAGTCTGCGCCAGGCGATGATCCCGGCCTTGCAGCAACTGGTGGACGCGGACGAGTCCAGTGGGCGGGTACGCGACGCCCGCGTGCGCATCGGACTTTATACGTTTGATGAGCGTCAGGTCACCCGGCATGACGAGCCCGCCGATCAGGCGGTTCAATCAGCCAAAACCGGCAGGCCACAAAAGGCGGGGGCGACGAGGAGGCCGACGCCCTCGCCGCAATCGACAGACCAACCACCCTCAACCGGCCGGCGTCGGGCCAGGCCGACGTCAGGATGATGATGAGCATGATGCCCGGAATGTCGACTGTCTTGCGCGCATTGCGCGCGGCGTGCGGATTGGCAATGGCGCTGGTCTGCACGATATCGCTATGGGCCTGTAGTGACAGCGGTGTGGGCGAAGGCGGTACCGGCACGTTCGCCTCGGGGCCTATCACCGGTTTCGGTTCGTTGTTCGTGGCCGGGGTCAAGTTTGATCAAGGCGATGCGGTGCTGGATGCAGAAGACGAGGATGCGTCGCCGACCTTTGCGCAATTGCAGCCCGGTATGGTCGTGGCTGTGAACGCCGGGGCCGTTCAGGTGCAGCCTGATGGCCGCCGCAGCTCGAACGCGCAGCGAATCCGACTGATTGGTTCATCGCTCGGACCGGTCACCGATGTGAGCCTGGTGGGTCGCAGTCTGCGCGTGTTGGGCACGCGGGTGCGCTTCAATTCGGCCACGATAGTCGATGAGTCAATCCGCGAACGACTGCGCCTGGGGCAGCCACTCGCCGGTCAGGTCGTCGAAGTATGGGGCTATGCCGATCCCCGGCTGCCCGGCTTCGTGGCGACGTTCATGCAATTGCGCACCGATGCGCCCGCCGTTTACAAGGCGCGCGGCCTCGTGCGCAGCGTCAGTGGCACTGAAGTGGTGATTGGTGACCAGCGCTTCGACTTCAGCGGCGTGAGCGCATTGCCGCAACCAGGTGATCTGGTCCGCGTGGGTGTGGACGCGACGGCAGGCGCGCAACCCTGGCCGGTGCGACGCTGGAGCCGACTCACCGAATCCGTCTCCGGCGAGGGTATTCGTGTCGACATCGAGGGCATCGTGACGGCCGTGACCGATGCGCGAAGCTTCCGGGTGAACGGTGTGCCCGTGCAATTGTCGGCAGACACGGCGGACCTGGCGGTCGGTGGTTATGTCTCGGTGACGGGAGTCTGGCGCGCAGGGGCGCTTCAGGCTGACTCGCTGCAGATCGAGGATGAGGCGAGGCAGGAATCACGGGAATTCCGCTGGGAGGGTCGTGTGTCGTCGCTCGATGCGACCGGCGGGCGATTGATCGTGACAACAGATACCGGGCGATCGGCCACCGTAACGTATGACTCGTCCACGTCGTTCAACAACGGGACGGTCGCGCAACTCAGCAACGGTGCAGTGGTGGAGGTGCGAGGCCGCTTCGCCGATGGCACGCTCAGCGCACTGAGCATCACGTTTCGTTGATCTGTCCAGGTGACGCTTCATCGTCTCGCCATCGGCTACGCCGACCGCAGCATAGCGATGATGGAGACCTGACAATGAAAAAACGACGAGCTTTATCATCAACGCGGCAGCCACGATGCGTCACGAACGACGGCGCGAAACGTTGACGCTGGTGCAGGTGATGCACGAAGTCCTGAGCGACTACCAGGCGATCGGTGCTGCAATCCCGCCGACGTTCCGCGATTGCGCCAATAGAGCCCGTCACACCGGCCGGCACACGACTGCGATGGTCGGCGCGCGGGCCGCCCGGCACCGCGTGGGTATCACTCGTCAAGGCCCGCCCGGCGCCCGGTACTGATACTTGACGGCCGGCTGCCAGACCAGGTTCTGACGAGTCAGCAGATTCACCACAATCGTTTCGCCATTGGTGGGAATGCCGGAGACCTGTGCGCTCGTACCGGTCATGCACTGCGCGAAGATCGACGTCACGGGCGGCAGTTCGACGGACAGGCAGTAGAGGTCACCGCCCGGATCGGTCCAGTTGAATGTAATCGTTCCTGTCCCCAGCGTGGTGTTGGGCGCCGGCGTGATCATGGTGGCAACGGCACTGGATGAGCCACCGGCGGCCGTGTAGCGATACCCTTGCGGCGGCTGCCAGACCAGATTGGCGCGGGTCTGCAGACTGACCATCAGCCGCTCGCCATTCTCCGGGAGCCCTGGAACCACGAGTGAGGTGGCCGTTGTGCACTCGGCATACAACGAGGGCAGACCGGGTGAGTCGATCGACAGGCAGTACAGATCGCCATTGCCGGGCGTCCAGGAAAACGTGGTTGTCGGACCGGGCGTCAGCACGGAATCGGGTGCGGGCAGGATCATCCGTGCAATCGGGTCGCCGCTATTGTTGGCTGCTGTGTAGGTATAGACGACGCCCGGTTGCCAGACCAGCCCGATGCGGGTCTGCAAGCTGACCCGCAAGGTTTCACCACGTTGCGGCAGGCCGGTCACCTGAGCCGACGTGGCCGTCGAGCACTGCGCGAACAGGGTCGGAAAGCCGGGCGAGTCGATCGAGAAGCAGAAATAATCGCCACTGCCAGGTGTCCAGCTGAATGTCGTCGAACCGCTCCCCGCCAGTTGACTGCCAGGCGTCGGTGACACCATCGTGGCCACTTGACCGCCAGGCACCCCGGTGATTGTCCAGGCGACCTGGACGGTGGCCGCGCCGCCCAAGCCATCACTCACGGTGATGAGGGCCGTGGTCGAGGAGGCACCAATTGCCGGTGACCCGGTGATTAGTCCGGCCGGCGAGATCGACAAACCGTCGGGCAGATTGACCGCCGAAAAAATCAGGGGATCCCGATCCGCGTCGGTGCCGGTGATCTGCAAACTGACCGAAGTACCGACCTGGCTCGATTGCGCGCCAGGGGGAGTGATCACCGGAGCGGAATTCGCAACTGTCGAACTGAGCCGGGTGATGACATTACGCGTGATCGTGCAGATCTGGCTGGCCGCATTACCGCCCGCAACGCAGGCCTGCAAGGCTCGGGTCCAGTCGGTGGTGCCACCGTTGAACACCGTGCCGGCGCCATTGGGACCGGAATGACTGGTAATGGCCGCATGGGCGCCAGGCACACCAGTGAGATTAAGGTTCGGGCTGTTTGGCGTGGTGTAGGCCATCGTGTCCCAACCGATCAAGGGTACGGTTGCCAGAATGATCGTATGGGTCGGCGCACCATCGCCACCGGTAGGGATCGGCCTGCCGCCTCCATCAAGTTTGAAGTCGATACCGTCGGCCTCGTAGCGAAGAATGCGCTCGGCTCGACCGAGCACACTGTTCTTGTATAAACCCATGCCCAGGAATGCATAGTGTTCTGGGACATGAACCGAGAAACCGATATCGGTCAGCGCCGGGTTGGCCAACTCATCAACATATCCACCCTTGAACCATGAATTGCCCAGCAGTGCTGCCTCGGGCTGCACCTCATACCAGTTCGAGGTGGACGAACCAGGAACCTTGGTCGCCTGGAGGCGGCCTTGCGCACGGCCGAATCCATCGGCACTTAGCGCAATTTTCCACCACATCGTATTGCCCGAGAAGATGGCGGCATTACCGCCACCCGCCACAAAGTCTGACAGCGCTGTGCGGCGGGCGGGTGACCAGTATTCATCGTGGCCGGCTGTGATGAATAGCCGATACGGATTGAGCACGCCCGGGGTCGAGTTCAGGTCGCTGCTCGACAGGTATTCGAGATCGATGCTCTGGCTCTCGGCCCAATGAATCAATGGGTAGACCCAGCGAATGAAGTCGTCGTCCTGGGTTACGCCGGTCGGTCGAAATGTCGAGATGCTGGTGGCGGCCTGCCCGTCAGTCGAATTGAACGGATAGAGACTCTTACCGCCCCAATTGGAATAGGCGTGAGCGGTTTCAAAGGGCACTTGCAAAACGACCCGCGACGTCGATCCTCGGGCCGCGGCGCGGACCACAAAATGCGCACGGGTTGAAGCGCCGGCCGGCGACAGGACAGTGACCCGGTACAGGCCCGAGCGCCAGGTGGTCGGAATCTGTATCGATGATGCGACCGGCCAATTGCAGCAATCGACCCAGGCATTGGCCGGCAGGATCTGCCGGGTCATGCCGGCTGTACCGGAATACACCTGCTCGTCAACCGGGCCGATCCGGTGGATCGCCACCTGCGCCTGACGAGTCACCCCGACAACGCCGGCATTGTCGGACAGATGCAGGGTCAAGGTGTCGTTGGTCGTCACCGAATCAGCATTGAGGTACACATCGATCTCCCCCAATGTCTCATCGACCGCGATCGATGACGAGGGGACACCAGGGCTCTCGGCCTGATCCGCCACCGCGCTGAGCCTGACCCTATCGGCATCGGTCGCACCGTTCGTATCGGTTGGCGCGGTGACCTGGGCCGTTGTCACACCATTTGGCACTTCGGCGGACACTGCCCCGGCGCCAGATTGCCAATCCGGATCAGTGTCGCCGCATGCGTTAAGCGCGGCCAGGGCCATTGAAGCGAGGAGTCCGGCGACTGGCGCGCGCCATCTCAGTGGATACAGGCGTATTGTCATGTGGGCTGTTACGCGAACCAGACCGGGCAGCAGCCTCACCTGATCGGGTGGCGACCGGCACCGTCTGGCACGCTCTCCTAGAATGAAATTGGTGTAGTTGTCACTCGCCGGCTGCGTTGCACGACTCGACCAGCGGCATCTGATTCTACCGGCGCATCTGTGGGGCAGCATGACGCGAATGTGGCAGTTTTTCCGGTGCGCGATGGGTGGCACCGCTCAACGCGGCGCTGGATCGCTTGAGCCTTTCTGTTCTGAGATTCCCCGCAATCAGAAACCTACGCAAGGGACAAACAATGAAGACCTTCCTGAGTCCATTGATCTGCGCGCTAATCGTGTCAGCAGCGCCCGCCGTTCACTCGACCGGCCAGGCTGCCGACGGCGACATGACCAAGGAAAAGGCCAGTGCCCTGGTCGAGCAAAGCATGAAGATGTGGGAACTGGCCGAGGGCGTGACCCTCGACGACGCAATCGCGTCGATGAAATTGCGGGCCAATACGCTGAACTTCAAACTGGTGGCCGATCTGCCGCTGTCCGAGCAGGTCAAGGCAATGGGCGAGGCATCGAAGCACATGCAGATTCTGGCCTTCTGCGATGCGCTCATTGCCAAGCGAATGGTCGAGTACAACAAGATCTTCGCGGGCTTTCTGCCTTGCCGTATCGCCTTGATCGAAGACTCGGCAGGCAAGGGCTGGATCATCACGACCAACATGGACATGATGCTGCATGCCGTTGAGCTGCCCCCCGACCTGCAGAAGCTGGCGCAACAGGTCAGGGACAGCATCTACAGCATCGTCGATGCAGGCGTGAAAGGCGACCTGTAGCTCAATCCATGCCGCGGACGGGGCAGACAGGTCGCGGGTCTGGCGCCCTCGTTCAGTCGTCCGTGGCGATTGCCCGATACAGCACCGCGCCCAGCAAGGCCCCCACGATCGGTGCCAGCCAGAACAGCCAGAGCTGTTCGATTGCCCAGCCGCCGGCATACACCGCCACGCCGGTACTGCGCGCCGGGTTCACCGAGGTATTGGTCACCGGAATGCTGATCAGGTGGATCAGGGTCAGACACAGACCGATGGCAATCGGCGCGAAGCCGGCTGGCGCGCGAGCATCGGTCGAGCCCAGAATGACCACCAGGAACAACGCGGTCATGACGACCTCGGTGATCAGCGCTGACTGCATCGAGAATTTGCCCGGCGAATTCTCACCGAAACCATTGGAGGCAAACCCACCCAGTGTCTGAAAGTCAGCCTTGCCCGTATAGATCAGATACAGCACGCCGCCGGCTACCAGCGCGCCCAGGACTTGCGCGATGATGTAGGGGATCAGGTCGCCCGCATTAAAACGCCCGCCCGCCCAGAGACCGATCGACACAGCCGGGTTCAGATGACAGCCGGAGATGTGGCCGATCGCGAATGCCATGGTCAGCACGGTGAGTCCGAAGGCCAACGATACGCCGTGCAGGCCGATGCCGACTTCGGGAAATGCAGCTGCCAGTACGGCACTGCCACAGCCGCCCAGAACAAGCCAGAAGGTACCAATGAACTCGGCCAGATATTTGCGCATCGAATTGTTCTCCTGTTGCCGGCATCATGTCCGGTCTGAGGCACTGTCTGCCCCGGTTGATTTTGATAAGCCCAGTACACGGCGGATCTGGCCGCACCACAACGGCACTTCACCATGTCACATGATCATGCCTTGGCAAACGGAAGATTGGAAATCTGATCGACACAAGTTGAGACAAAAGCGACTATCGATTCGTGTAACAGATCGTATGGCGCGCGGCGTCCTGCGGCTTTCAGGACCTGGGATACCATTCTGGTTTGACAATTTCCATGGCGGTTCGCGAGGTCTTCGACATGGCCGGGTTACCCGTCAACCGGATTGTCCGCCAGCCAAGAGACACACGATCCGCCGCGGTCGCGATGCCGACCCGTCCCGACACCAGCCCGGAGATCACATGGATTTGAGCCTTTCCCCTGAAGAGGCGGCTTTCCGCGACGAGGTTCGCGACTGGCTCGCCGTGAATCTGCCCGGCGAGCTGCGCGACAAGGTGCTCAATTACGTCGAGTTGTCCAAGGATGACCTGGTGCGCTGGCATCGCATCCTGGCCGACAAGGGCTGGGTGGCACCGCACTGGCCCAAGGAATGGGGTGGCACCGACTGGAACGCGGCCCAGCGCTACATTTTCGAGGAAGAGTGCGCGCTGGCCGGCGCGCCGGGCATCGCCCCGTTTGGTCCGGTCATGTGCGGTTCGGTGCTGCTCAAGTTCGGCTCCGAGGCGCAGAAGCAGCGCTTCCTGCCGCGCATCTACCACTGCGATGATTTCTGGGTTCAGGGCTATTCCGAGCCGGGTTCGGGTTCCGACCTGGCGTCGGTCAAGACCCGTGCCGATCGGGTCGGTGATCACTACGTGGTGAATGGCCAGAAGATCTGGACCACCCTGGGCCATTACGGCGACTGGATCTTCTGCCTGGTTCGTACCGACTTCGAGGCGGCCAAGCGCCAGGAGGGCATCAGTTTCCTGCTGGTCGACATGAAGACACCGGGCATCACCGTGCGTCCGCTGGTGCTGCTCGACGAGGGCCATGAAGTCAATGAAGTGTTCTTTGAGGACGTCAAGGTCCCGGTCGAGAATCTCGTCCACGAAGAGAACAAGGGCTGGACCGTCGCGAAATATCTACTGGGCTTCGAGCGCCTGAATACGGGCCGGATCGGCGCCTCCAAGCGGGAGCTGCTGCGCCTGAAGGACTATGCGGCAGGTCGGCAGAAAAATGGCCGCCCCTTGCTCGAGGATATTCGTTTCCGGGATCGGCTGACCCGCGTCGAGGTTGAACTCAGCGCCCTGGAGATCACCAATCTGCGTTTTCTGGATGAAATGCGCCGGACGGGTCAACCGCCCGGCCCCGAGGTCTCGATGCTCAAGATACGCGGCACCGAGATTCAGCAGACGCTGACCGAATTGCTCATGATGGCGGCCGGTCCGATGGCCCGCTCATTCAAGCCGCTTTCCTACGATCACTTTGACGATTTCACGGCCCGCACGTCGGCCCGTTACTTCAACTTCCGCAAGACCAGCATCTACGCCGGATCCAACGAGATTCAACGCAACATTATCGCGAAGGCGGCACTGGGACTCTGATCACCCGGCCTCGGAGAGCCATTCATGAATTTTCTGTTTGATGAAGAACCCCAGGCACTGGCCGACAGTCTGGGCAAACTGGTGGACCGGGACTACGCATTCGAGGCGCGCAAGGCGATCATCGGGTCGGCTGCCGGGCGTTCGCCATCCACCTGGCAGGCGATGAGCGAACTGGGTGTGATGCTGCTGGGGCTGTCTGAACAGGCCGGCGGTTTCGGCATGGGCGTGCTCGATACCGTGCCAGTCATGGAGAAGCTGGGTCGAGCCCTGGTGACTGAACCCGTGGTCGACAATCTGTTGTGTGCCCGCCTGCTCGACCGGTTCGGCGGCCAGGCGCAGCTCGACTTGCTGGGCCGGGTGGCGGCCGGTGAGACGGTGCTCGCCTTTGCCCATGCGCAGGCCGGTGCCGACGATGACGTGGCCCGGATCGGCCTGGCGGCGAGTCAGTCCGGACAGCACTGGACATTGACCGGCGACAAGATCATGGTGGTCCACGCGGCCAGCGCGGATGCCCTGCTGGTGTCGGCCCGAACCGCGGGTAGTCCGGGCGATACCCAGGGTTTGAGCCTGTTTCTCGTCGACCCGCGCAACAAGGGTCTGACGATGCGCACGATGCGCACGGTCGACAATTTTCGTGCCGCCGACATCCGCTTCTCGGCCTGTCCCGCGACCCTCGTCGGCACGGCCGGCGATGCCTTTGCCGCGATCGATGAAGCCGTCGATTACGCAACCCTGTTGTTGTGTGCCGAAGCGGTCGGCATCATGGAATTCGCGAATGAGACCACGCTTGAGTATCTGAAGACGCGCAAGCAATTCGGCGTGACGATCGGTACGTTTCAGGCGCTACAGCATCGAATGGTCGATCTGGTGATCAGCGCGCAGCAGGCGCGCTCGATCGTCTATCTCGCGGCCGATGCGCTGGACAAGGCTGCGGCCTTACCTGATGATGCCTCGGCCCGTTCCCAGCGCCGTCAACAGATTTCGGCGGCCAAGATCAAGGTGGGTGATGCCGCACGCCATATCGGCCAGGAATCGATACAGCTGCATGGTGGCATGGGCATGACCGATGAAATGAAGATCAGTCATGCATTCAAACGGCTGACCGTGATCTCGCAGCTTCACGGCGACGTCGATCATCATCTGGCCCGTTTTGCTGCCTCGGCTGCCTGAGGGCCGCGAGGTCGAGAGACGATAGGCGCAGGAAGGTCGCCGGCACCGCGGGCGTTGCGTGGCAGCCGCTGCATGAGCTGGTTGCGCAGGGCCGCCGCGGCTTCGCCAATCTGCGGGCCGGCCAGCAAAAAGACATCGAAGCCGGGCAGGGCGGGCAGATCGCCCTGGTAGGTCGGGGCGCCCAGCGCGTCCGCATAGGCCACCGGCAAGGCAGCCACGCCGATCCCGCCCAGCACGGCTTGCCCGGCAGCCGCCAGACTGGCGCCACACAGCGCGCGCGTGAAGCGCCGGCCGTTGCGCCCGCCAAGCAAGTCCTCGATGGTCGTCAGAGCCGCCGGGTAGGGCGTATCAAGCAGTGCGACCGGCAGGCCATGCTGGGCATCGGGAGCCCGGCCGTACCAGCGCAGTCGCTCGCGCCGAACCAGGCGCGCGCTGTCTGTCGGGGCCTGTTCGCTCACCAGGCACAGGTCGACCTCACCCGCCGCGAAGGCGGCCGTGATGGCGCTTTCGTCCAACAGCCTGAGCGTCAGATCCACCTCGGGATGACTTCGGCTGAAGCGGCCGACCGCCTCGGCCACCGCAAACCCGGTCCAGACCGATTCGGTACAACTGAACCGGATCTGGCCGGTCAGCGCGGCGTCATTGATCCGGGCGGCGGCCACCGTGTGCAGCTCGACAATCTCCTCGGCAAGTGGCAACAACCGTTTGCCGGCGGGTGCGAGCGACACCCGCCGCGTTGATCGTTCGAGCAACGGCTGACCCACCACTTCCTCGAGCCGCGCAATCTGGGAACTGATCGTGGACTGCCGTGTGCCCAGCGCGCGGGCCGCCTGGGAAAAGCTCCGGTAAGTTGCCACCAGCACGAAGGCGCGCAGCGCGGTGGGTGACGCATCGAGCATCGCTTCTCCAGTTAAATGGCGTTGATTGAACGGATCATGCCGTACAAGTTTACCCAAATCAGGCTCACTGCATGCCAATCGGATGCGGGTATTGGGTCTGGCGGCGAGCATCGCTTCTATCCTTGTCAGTTCTGACCGGTTCAACCGAGGAAATGCTCATGTCTGTTTCGTTCTCCCGCCGTATCTCTGCGCCCGCCATCGCGCTGGTTATCGCAGGGTCAGTCGCTGCCCCCGTGCATGCTCAGACGCAGTGCGGCACCAATGAGAAGATCACCATCGCCGAGATGACCTGGCTGAGCGCAGCCACCCTGGCCCATGTGACGCGGCGAATCCTCAAGGACGGGTTCGGCTGTCAGACCACGCTGGTCCCGGGCGATACGGTGCCCACGGCCACTTCCATGCTCGCCAAAAGCGAACCCATGATCGCGCCCGAACTCTGGTTGTCCACCTCGGAGGCAATCTGGGAGAAGATTCTCGCCCGGGGCAATGCGTTCAAGGCCGGCGATGTGTTTACCGAAGGCGGCAGCGAAGCCTGGTTCATTCCCGACTATGTGGCCAAGGCACATCCGTCCCTCAAGTCCGTCGACGATCTGCCCGCTCATGCCGAGTTGTTCACCGAGGTGGCGTCCAATGGCAAGGGACGCCTGTACGCCTGCCCACCCGGCTGGGCGTGCGAGATCACCAATACGAATCTGTTCAAGGCACTCAAGCTGGGCGACCAGAATTTCGAGATCTTCTCGCCGGGTTCTGGCGCCAATCTCAATGCAAGCATTGCTCGAAAAATTGCGCGCAAGCAGCCCTTGCTCACCTATTACTGGGGACCCACCGCCATCATCGGCAAGTTCAACCTGGTGCCCCTGACCATGCCGCCGTATGACGCCAAGCGGTTCGAGTGTCTGGCGAGCAAGCACTGCGCCGATCCCAAGCCCTCAGGTTTCAAGCGCGGCGAAGTGGCGGTGGCCGTGGTCACGAAACTCAAAACCGAGGCACCGGCAGTGGTCGACTATCTTTCCCGCATGCAGGTGCCCAACGCGGTCATCAATGAAGTGCTGGCCTGGGGCGACGATCAATCAGCCTCGCCTGACGACATCGCGGTCCATTTTCTCACTCGCCATCCGCAGGTCTGGACGCGCTGGGTGCCAGCCGACGTGGCGGACCGGGTCAAGGCCTCGCTCTGATTCCGGCGATCGGTGCCCCCCAGATCCTGACAGGAGCCGGTATGGCCGCGAACTTCCCAGAGCTCATCGACACCCGGGCGCTGCGTATGGCGATCGATCGGGCCTTTGAGTGGGTGGTCATCGAATTTGGCGACGCACTCGAGATTGCGTTCCTGCCGGTGCTCAACCTGCTGATCGGTTTCGAAAATCTGTTGCTCATCCTGCCCTGGTACGGGCTACTTGCCGCCCTTGGCGCGCTCGCCTGGCTGGCCTCGCGTCGGATCGGCCTGAGCGTCGGCGTGGCGCTGATGATGTTTGCGCTCGGGTTCTTCGGCCTCTGGGATGCCGCCATCGCAACGCTGGCGTTGATGATCACGGCCACGGTGCTGTCGGTGCTGCTGGGCTTACCGATCGGCATCGTGATGTCGCGATCCAACAAGCTTGAATCGATCATGCTGCCGCTGCTCGACATCATGCAGACCTTGCCGATATTCGTCTATCTGATTCCGTTCGTGATGCTGTTCGGCCCAGGCCGGATTCCGGCATTGCTGGCGACGATTTTTTTCGCGGTGCCGCCAATGATCCGCTTGACCAATCTGGGCATCCGGCAGGTCGATGCCGGCGTGCTGGAGGCGGTCACGTCGTTTGGCGCAAGCGCCGGACAACGACTATGGACCGTGCAGCTGCCGCTGGCCATGCCGACCATCATGGCGGGCATCAATCAGACGACGATGATGGCCTTGTCCATGGTGGTGGTGGCCTCGATGATCGGGGCGGGCGGGCTTGGCTACCAGGTTCTGCAGGGTATCCAGCGCCTGGAAGTGAGCCGGGGTCTGTTTGCGGGTCTGGGCATCGTGCTGTTGGCGATCATCGTCGATCGCATCGCCCAGTCTTACGGCACACGCCTGCAGCAGCGCCTGCATCTGTCCGGCTGATGCAAGGCCTTCGATTGCCTGGGCGGGCTGACTGCGCGCCTGATGTGTCGATGCCCGATCATGCCTGTTGAGGCCTCGCCAATGATCGTCATCGATCATGTCACCAAGATCTTCGGACCCGATCCGTCGTCGATGCTGCCCCTGATCGACCGAGGCCTGAGCCGGCAGCAGATGCTCCAGACGCAGGGTCACGTCCTGGCACTTCACGATCTGAGTCTGTCGATCCATCCGGGGGAATGTTTTGTTGTGATGGGTTTGTCGGGATCGGGCAAGTCGACCCTGATCCGCCATCTGAATCGCCTGATCGAGCCCACGGCCGGCAAGGTGTTCATCGACGGTGAGGACATTTTGCGTCTGAATCCGGCCGGCCTGCGTGATTTGCGCCGGTACAAGGTATCAATGGTCTTTCAGCGTTTTGGTCTGCTGCCGCATCGCAGTGCGCTCGAGAATGTCGCCTATGGTCTGCGCACGGCCGGCATGAGCCGGCATCAGGCGCAGGCGTGTGCCCTTGAGCAGATCGAGCGGGTCGGGCTGAGCGGCTACGAGCACCATTTCCCCGGCCAACTGTCGGGTGGCATGCAACAGCGGGTCGGTCTGGCCCGCGCGCTGGCAACCGAGGCGCCGATTCTGCTCATGGATGAACCCTATAGCGCACTGGATCCGGTGATCCGCCGTGAGATGCAGCAGCAACTCAGGCAACTGCAGCGCGAACTGGCCAGGACCATCGTGTTCATCACTCATGATCTGGATGAGGCCTTGCGGCTGGGCGACCGGATCGCGATCCTCAAGGACGGCGAGCTGCTCCAGTGTGCTGGCGCGCAGGAGATTCTGCTCAGTCCGGCCGGTCATGACGTGGACCGATTCGTGCGGGATGTCAATCGCGCCAGTGTGCTCACGATGGGCTCGATCGCGACACCGGTCGCCGAACTGTCGCGCGCCGAGGCCTCGGCCACGACGTGCATCCTGGCGATGGGCGGCGCGGATGCTGTCGTGCTGATGGCGGGGCAGCGCCCGGTATCGATGATCAGCGAGTCCTTCGCGCGGCAGCACGCCGATCGCCCCGGCGCCTGGTGGTCTCACACGGACAGCCTGCCCGGCGTCGTCACCGTCGATGCCGGACAGACCATCGAACAGGGGCTGGCGGCACTGGCCCATACCGATGAACCGGTGCTCGTCGTCGCAGGCGACGGGCGCCGGATCGGTGCGGTCAGTCGACGGGCGGCGATCCGCGCGCTCGCCGGGTGGCGAGACGGCGACTCAGGCTGAGGGAATGAAGTCCTTGTCGTCCTGGTGCTTTCGCTCGAAGCGGATGAACTCGTAATAACCGCATTTGTTTCCGTTGGGATACTCGCGGCAGACCGCCGGCCTGGCCTTGTATACCGTGCAACGACGTTCCTTGACATCGAAGAAGCGGCAGATGCTGCCGAAGATCTCGTCCTTGCGGTGTCGCAGGATGCGTTCCTTCTTGCTGTACCACCGAAAGAACTTCTTTTCGGCGGCGGCAATGCTCAGATCGAAGTGCTTTGCCAGCCGTTTGACATCGCTGTCCTTGACTTCGATTCGGTCGTATGAGCAGCAGTAGCCCGGGCACTTGTTGCAGTCGTATCTGACTTTGTCGGTGGCCATGATTCTCGGGGGTTGACGGATGGGGTGCAGCGTTACGTGCGCGGCCCCGGCAGTGTAACGCCAGTCGATGCTTGCGCGAGTTGTGCGTGAGTCTCAGCCGCGGCCGGCATGTTGTTCTGGCGATGACTGCGAGGCGGCCAGTTCGTGAACCTGCCAGGGGTGCCTGCGCAACAATCGGCGCAGCATGCGCGAGGGGGCAAGCTGTTCGATGAGGGTACGCTCCACCGGCAGACAGGGGCCGGTCAACAGGTCGGCGAGCAATTGCGCCGCCAGCGTGGACCACAACAGTCCCCGAGACCCGAAACAGGTTGCCATGAACAGACCGGGCAGCACGGGAATGGCGAGCCGGTCGTTGCGCAACCACGGATCCGGATCGCGCCAGATCGCCACTTCATCGGGAACCGGTCCGATCAGCGGAAGATGGTCGCGAGTCGTGTGTCTGAAGCCCACGTGATCGACCAGGGCACGGATGCCGGCCGGCAGTTCACCGGTCAAGCGCATCCAGCGCTGCAGATTGGCCTGACGATCTGAATCGAGCGGATCCGATTCGGTGCGTACGTCGAAACTTGCACCGGCCAGCGCCTTCCCTCCCGTCAGCGGGCAGAGGTAGGCCTTGTCGCTGAGCACGCATCGCAGCTGCGAGGTCAGTGGACTATGCAGTGTCGTGGTCTGCCCGCGGATGGCCACGGTGTCCAGGCTGGCGAGTGGCAGCAGCCCGGACGGCGGTGCGCCAGTACAGAGAATGACGATCTGGCTGCTGGCCAGCCGATTGCCCTGCGCATCAATCATCTGCCAGTGCTCGCCATGGCGGATCAGTGCCATGACTGACCCGCCATGCACACGCAAAGCGTCGGGCTCGTCATCGATGACACGCCGGGTGCCATCCGGTTCGGGGGGCAGCGTCCGTTCCGGCTCGACTACCATGGAGCCGGGCATCCAGAGCCCACCTCGGGACAGGCGAATGCCGGCACAGTCGCTGGCGGCATCGGCGTTCAATACCGTGAGCAGATCGGCGGGCAGACCAAGCCGCGCCACCATGGCCTGAAGCCGCACAGCCTCATCCGCATCAGCAGCCAGTTGCAGGCGGCCCGGCCGGCGGGTCACGCCATGATTCGACAGGCCGCGTGCGAGCATCAGGAATGCTGCGCGCGTGAGCCTGGCCAGCGGGTTGTCGTCCGGCGCGAAATGAATGTGGGAGGCCAACACGGGCTGCGTGGCAACCGGCCCGTGGTGTTGATCGATGAGTTGGATCTGCCAACCGCGATGAATGAGCTCGCGAGCGATTGCCCGGCCCGCCAGTCCTGCGCCCAGGACAATTGCATCATGACCAGCGGGTTGCTGCGCTGGCGGACCGCTCGCGACGCCGAATCCGGGGGCGCGTCGTTGCCAGGCCGCAGGCTTGAACACGGCGCGCAGCATATGGCGTTTTCCGCGGAAACCCGCTGCGTGTCGGACCTCGAATCCGTTGCGGCTCAGGGTCTCACGAACACTCGCCGCCGCCGAATAGGTAGCCAGGCTTGCACCATCGCGCAGCAGTCGGGACAGGGCACGGATCGTCTGGTCGGACCAGGCCGCCGGATTCCGGGCTGGCGCAAATCCATCCAGGTAAACCGTATCGTGCTGCCCCACGAGTTGTGGCAGGACCTGCGCGGCGGTGCCAAAGCCCAGGGTCAGGTCGACATCATGGGCCAGGCGTATCCGGTGCAGGCCGGGCGTCAGCATCGGCCATTGATCGAGCAGGGGTTCAATGGCTGCTGGCTCGTAGTGCAACGCGAGCAAACCGCGACGCAGATCCTCGATCGACAAGGGATGGGCTTCGACGCTCACATAACTCAGCCGGGTCGATCGATCCGAGCCGCTTCGCCATGCCTGCCAGGCGCTCAAGGTCTCCAGACAGTTGACGCCCAGGCCGAATCCAATTTCGATGATCGAATTGGTGCCGGACCGGCACCAACGCTCAGGCAGATCATTGCCGTCGATAAAGACGTGGCGGGACTCGGCGCCTGCGCCGTGGCGGCTCTTGTAAATGTCGCCGTAGTGCGGACTCACGGGATGGCCGCCCGCATCGAAGCTCAACTCACCGGGATGCCAGTGATCGGCGGCGGTGCCTGGCAGGTCGGGTGCGGTGTCCGGTGGCAATCAGGGCTCCTGGTGGCGCGGTCGGCCATGAATCATCATCAATCCCGCATCGCCTGTCGGTTGTTGCCGACACTGTCAGGAGGTATCCCCAAATTATGCTAGGTTCGACTCCAATGTCGATGGCCTGGTCTTCCGGGCCTGGCGGTCGGCCCTGCGTCCGGTACCTGCGGGCCTGCGGCAGCGACAACCTGCAGTCGATCTCTCCATCCACCCGGAGCACTACTGCCAAGCCATGAATCGCGTTCTCGCCATCTCTTCCTTGCTCGTGCTGTTGCTGCTGTCCGCCATGGTGTTTTTCGTGGCCCGCCCGCAGGCCGCGCCCGCCGCCCTGCATCCGCTACTGGCCTGGCTGGATGCCTCGGGCGCCGGTTCATCGTCTGGCGATCGGGATCGAGCGCGAGCCGGCGCCAGCGGCACGGTCATCGTCGGCTCCGACGCCATGACGGCAGGGTCGATGTCTGCGCCGGTCGAACTGGCCGGTGGACGCGATCATGTCGTCTCGGTCACGGTCGACTCGGATGGCCGGCAGCGCATCGACAATCCAGTGGGTGCGGACCCGATCAACGGATCCGCAGCCCATCGAGATGGACGCTCCGATCAAGCCTTGACTCAATTGCCGCAATCGCCCGGGTCCCGTGCTGAAGGCGCGGCGACAAGCGTGCGGTCAGGCATGGCGACGCGTGCGCAGGGTGGCGATCCATCGCGCCCTGCAGCGTCGGCAGCGTCGGGCTCCTCCGCATCGACGGCCGATGCCGACCCTGTCGCCGCTGCAGCGGGGGCGTCCAGACCCGTTCGGGTGGTCGGCACCGAATTGGCGATGCTGCTGCCGCCCGATGCACCGCGCCCGCCGGCGCCGACCTCACCGGCTGCGCGGGCCCAGCAGGCGAGCATCCGGAACTTTCTCGCCCGTGAGGTCATCGAATTCGAAGTCGGGCGTGACGTGCTCACGCCGGTCGGGCGTCGCACGCTCGATCAGGTCGCCGCATTGATCGCGGCTAACCGTGACACACGAATTGTCGTGCAAGGCCATACCGACGGGGTCGGCGACGATGTGAGCAACCTGGAGTTGTCCACCGCGCGGGCACTCAGGGCGCGCGACTATCTGATCGCCCAGGGGATCGACGCCCGCCGCCTCAAGGCGCAAGGCTTCGGCGAGCGCGTGCCCTTGGCCGACAATGACACCGGCGAGGGTCGGAAGCGGAACCGACGGATCGACTTCACGGTCATCGATCCCTGAGTCGTGGTGTCGGCATCTGGCCACGCGACTCGCCGATCCGGCCATTGCCGGCACCGGAACCGATCGGTGCTATGGCATTATCCTGTTAATGGCAGAACAATCTTCGCGCGCCGCGCAAAAGCCGAGCGGCCCAATCCAGTTCACGACGCTTAACCGTTGGCGGCGTGAGCGAGCCATGCTCGAGGTATTCCTCGTGAATGGTCAGCGTCTGGTGGGCCGCATTCGCTCCTTCGATCGTTTCTCGATGCTGCTTGACATGCCGCAGGGTGGCTGTTTTGTTTTCCACCATACGGTTAGTACGGTGCAGCCCGCGGGTAAGGGAACCCGTCGCCCGCCGCGCGCACCGGGTGCTCGGGATTCGGCCCGGGATCAGTCCCGCTCGGGGCAGCTCGATGAAGGAGCGAGCCGCCGCGACCCTGCCCAGCCGCGTTCCTATGCCTCGGGAGTCGGCAGCAGCTCCGGCCGGCATTTCCCATCAGATCCCGCCCCCCGGCGCGGTCCGCCGGCACCGGCGCCGGTGGTCAAGATCGAAAAGCGCAAGCGGCGCATCATCTCTCGCGATCCCGAGTAAGCCCCGGGTCAATGCCCTTCTAACCGTCCTGTCCCGTCGATCGTTTAAGATACCGGGCGAGGACGGGGAGCAGGTCATCGTCCAGGCATCCTCAAGTGATCAACGCGTCGGGCCCGACCAGTGGTCGTCCCGATCCAGAACAAAACCAGGCACTCAGCGAATGAAATCCCGTCGACGAATCCTCTCGATCGGATGCGCGAGTCTCGCAGGCATCGCCCTGCGTCCCGCATCCGCCCAGGAATCTGTTCCGGCGCTAGATACGGGCGCCGAATGGTCGTATCTGTCCAGTCTCGAGCAGCACGATCGACCGCCCTCAGGCGCTGCCTCACCCGAAGTGCTGGATGACAGCGACTGGCGTCCGGTACCGGGGCAGCGAATCCTGTCGATGCGTCACATGCACACCGGTGAGTTCCAGTCATTTGCCCTGGGGGCTGGCCAGGGAGTCTCGCTCGACATGGCACGCCGTTTCAATCGCTTCATGCGTGATCACCATAGCGGTACGGTCGGCAATATGGATCCTTCGCTCATCGAGCATCTGCTCAAGCTGCAGGACACGCTCGAACTGCGTCGCACCACCTTCGAAGTGTTGTCTGCCTACCGGTCCGAAAAGACCAATGCCATGCTGCGCCGGCGTTCAGTGGGCGTTGCCAGGAACAGCATGCATCTGGAAGGGCGCGCGGTGGACATCAATATCCCCGGTGTGAAGGCCAGGGACATGTTTGACGCGGCGCTCGATCTGAAAGTGGGCGGCGTGGGCCTGTATCGTCGTTCCCAGTTCATTCATTTCGATACCGGCCCGGTGCGTCACTGGTCCTGAATCCGCGGGCGGATCTCAGCGCGTTCCCGACAGCAGGCCGAGTGTTAAGGGTGCCGTGGAGGGCTCGACCTGAGCCAGATCCCAATGTGTTTGCGTCCATCGGGCAAGCGGATTGTTGGCCGCGTGGTCGTGGCGATAGACATCCGGCAGTCAGCTGATCAGTCCGTCGTCGTTTTCAAAAACCGGGCCTCGAAATCGTCGTTAAATTTTTCGTCAAAACGACCAGAACGGTGCAAGCCGTCCCTCAAACGTGATGAATATCACGCCATTGGCGTCTGCGCCCGTGATTGTGCCCAGCCGATGAACCAGTCGATGCTGCCCGAATTGGCCATGGCATCGCGGTTGACGGCGCGCTCGACGGGATGCCCCAGCAGGATGCGCTTGACCGGCACTTCGAGTTTCTTTCCCGACATGGTGCGCGGCACCTCGGCGATCGACAGGATGGTGTCGGGGACATGCCGGGCCGACAACTGGCGGGCGATGGCCGACTTCAGCGAGTCCGCCAGATCGGCGGGCAAGGGTTGGCCGATGGGGGCCTGGGCATGTCGCGTCACCACGAACAGACACATCTCGGACGGCTTGCCCAGGTACTCGAGATCGACTACCAGCGAGTCCAGCACCCAATCGAAACTCTCGATCACGCGGTACAACTCGCTGGACCCCATGCGAATGCCATGGCGGTTGATGGTCGAGTCCGAGCGTCCGTAAATCACCGATGTGACCGATTCGGGTCGCTCGTATAAGGCCAGCCAGTCTCCGTGCTGCCAAATGCCCGGCCAGGTTTCGAAATAACTCGTGCGATAGCGCTCGCCATCGTCGTCCCCCCAGAAATACAGCGGCATCGAGGGCATGGGTTCGGTGACCACCAATTCGCCGACCGTCCCCATCCTGGGATGGCCGTTGTCGTCAAAGGCATGGACCGCCGCACCGAGCCCGCGACACTGCATCTCGCCCGCATAAACGGGCAGGGTGGGCGAACTGGTCAGGAAGGCGGCGCCCGGATCGGTGCCGCCCGAGATGCTGGCCAGCAGCAGATCGCTGCCCACCTCCCGGTAAACCCACTCGTAGGCCTGCGCGGGCAGGGGCGAGCCTGTCGCGCCAAGGGTTCGGATGGCGCTCAGATCATGATCGCGGCCAGGGGTCAGACCGGCCTTCATGCATAGCGAGAGGAATGCGGGACTGGTTCCAAAGAATGTGCCTCGCTCCTTCGCCACGAAGCGCCAGAGGGTGTGCAGATCCGGATAGCCCGGATTGCCGTCGACATGGAGCAATGTGCAGCCGGTGGCCAGCGTACTGACCCAGAGATTCCACATGATCCAGCTGGTGGACGAGAACCAGAAGAAGCGGTCATCGCGCCCCAGGTCGAGGTGGAACCGATTGCCTTTGAGCGATTCGATGAGTGATCCGCCATGCCCATGAACGATCGGCTTGGGCATGCCCGTCGTTCCCGATGAATAGACGATCCAGAGCGGATGATCAAACGGCAGGGGTTCAAATCGTGGCGCACAATCGTGCTCGACCGCGCGCGCCCAGGGCAGCAGGCCGGGCTTGAGCGGATGCCCCGCCAAGGACCGCTCGAGCGGCGCCGGATCGGGGCGGTTGGCGCCAGTCCCGGAATCCCCGAGATACGGCACCAGCACGATTGCACGCAGATCCGGCAGGGCTTTGACGAGATCGGCCAGCTGATCGAGGCGCGGGTGGTCCTTGCCGCCATAACGATACCCATCGACGCCGAACAACACCCTGGGCCGGATCTGGGTGAATCGGTCCAGCACGCCGGCCGCGCCCATGTCCGGCGCGCAGGCTGACCAGACGGCGCCGATACCGGTCGTGGCCAGCATCGCGACCACGGCCTGCGGAATGTTCGGCATATAGGAGGCCACCCGGTCGCCCGGTTGCACACCCAGGTCGCGCAAGGTCTGCATGAGCGCGCCGACCTCGCTGGCCAGTTGTCGCCAGGTATAGGCGGCGCGTGGCACCAGTTCGGAATGGAACACCAGCGCTTCGCGCCAATCGGCATCGGGCTCGGCCGCCCGCGCGAGCAGATGTTCGGCATAGTTCAGGCGGGCGCCCTCGAACCAACGGGCACCTGGCATCGTGCGCGCCGCGAGCACCGATTCGTAGGGTTGATGGGCCTTGATCTCGAAATACTCCCAGAGCGAGCCCCAGAAGGCTTCGATGTCTCGAACCGACCAGGCCCAGAGCGACTCATAGTCGTCGAACTGAAGGCCGCGCGTGCGAGCCAGCCACTGGGTGTAGCGGGTCAGATCAGCCGCCGCGATTCGCTCGGGCCCCGGGCGCCAGAGTGGTAGGTCGGAGGAGTCGGTCGGAGTCTGGGTCATCGGGATCGGATCTCTTTGCTGGGGGTGTGGAATGGCGGTCGCATGGGTCCGGGAAGGGCCGGTCGCTGGCGATCGCGCGTCAATGCTACCCGGGACCGTTGATGCCTCCTCTGCCCCGGATGATCTGCTGTGGGTTGATTTTCACCGACCCGGCCCCGATATTGAAACGTGGGCGTATCGGTGGGGTTCGATTGGCCGGCGCCAGGGTCGTCGCAAGACGCTGTTTGCTGGTTGCGGAGGTTCGATTCATGTCCCAGGTTGATTCCGGCAGTGCTCATCCGACACTGGCCCGTGCCGACGCCCTGCGGGTCGTCGAGATGCTGGCTGGCCTGCTCAATCATGTCGAGGCCAGGCCGCGTCCGGATCCCGACCAGTATCGACTGGTGATCGCCCGGCTGGGGGCGGCGCTGGATGGCCTGAAGATGGATGCCCGGCTTCGGGCGATTCTCGCGGCCTGCCCGAGCGCTGCCGAGTTGTACGAGAACCTCAACTATGCGCATGCGGGTCTCTGTCTGCATGAGCTCGATCAATCGCTGGCCACCGAACAACTCGCGCGCGAGTGCCTGAACCGGGTTCAGCCTGGCTGATCGGCATTGGCTACGGTTGGATCGTCGAGCTGATTCGCTTGGCCGTTGTCATTGTTTTCGGAATGATCGACAGCGGGTGGGATTCACGCACCGATGATGCCTGCGCCGGGACCTGTTAGTCGCCCGGCGGTTTTCTGTCCGGCGTAGTCATCGAGAGCCTGTCGGGGTGCTACGCCCCGATCAAGATCACCGTTCAGCGCCCGGATTGATCGACGACTTGTTCCAGATTCATGCGGCGACCATCACTGCGGCGACCATAAAAAAGGGCGCGCCGTCGGCGCGCCCCTTCCTGATACCTACCGACTGATCAGATCGGGCGAATCTTGCTCGCCTGGAGGCCTTTGCGGCCCTGGGTCACTTCGAATTCGACCTTCTGGTTTTCAGCCAGAGTCTTGAATCCGTCCGACTGGATTTCGCTGAAGTGAGCGAACAGATCTTCGCCACCGCCGCTGGGCGTGATGAATCCGAAGCCCTTCGACTCGTTGAACCACTTCACGATACCGGTTTGCGTCGCCATACCTTGATTACCATTTCCTATGCAGAAGAAGAACAGCCCGGCAAGAAAGCCGATGGGCTGCTGTGAACACTGATGCACAAGAAAGGAAACCGGGGATAGTCTGTGATGGTCGGAATGATCCGGAGGGCCGGGTGGCCCTGGATAGGCCGAAAATCAACTGACCTGCCTCAATGACTTGGCTTGTGACACGCGTGCACGATCATCAGAACAGAAGTCTGCCCATAAGTCAAGTAATTTGACGGGTAGAACCGGTGCTCATGGGCCGACCACGCACCACAGTCCCGTGCAGACGCCGAACAGCAACTGCACGGCCAGATCCAGGGCGCTACCCAGCAGCAGTACCGGGACGGAGACTGCGGCGAACAACAACAGCACACCCGGCCAGGTAAGCCGGGGTTCGGGGATACGGTGGCCCTGCACGGTCTGGACGGGGCCTCTGAGTCGGTCGAGCATGATGGTTTCAGAAATCGTACCATCGGCCATGCAGATCGACTGGGACGCCGGTGACGCGTCGGGCTGGCGGGCTTTTCATGCCCAGGCCCGGGCTGCCATGCAGCAACATCATGGTTTCGGCGATGCCATGCGATCGCTAGGGACCGATGTGCGGCGGGCGCACCTCAAGGATGACCAGGGCCAGACCCTGGGGATTGCGCAATTCATCGTGCGTCGCCTGGGTGGACTGGCCTCGTTGGCGCTATGCAGCCGAGGACCGGTGTGGCGTGAGAATCTCGAGCCCGAGCGGCGACGCGAGGGCTACCGGATGCTCGCCACCTCATTGCCTGCCGTTCGGCCCCGTATCGTCCTGTTCGCGCCCCCGCTGGCCGGTATCGGTACGGGCGAGAAGGGCTTGATCCGGGTGGTCACCGGCGAGGCCATTGCGCTGCTCGATCTTCGACAAGGACCGGCGGCACTGCGGGCAGCCATGCATCCGAAGTGGCGCAATCGCCTGGTTGCCGCCGAGCGGGGCGATCTGACCGTTCATCGGGTGGGCAACAAGCCGGCCCAGTATCGCTGGCTGCTCGAGCGCGAGGGCCTGCAGCGCGAGCGTCGGGACTATCGGGCGCTGCCCTCAGCCTTCATTCCCGCCTGGCAGGAGGCGCTTCGAGGCGATGCCCATTCAATGTTGATCCTACGTGCCGACCTGGGTCGCGAGCCGGTTGCCGCGATGCTGTTCACGGTACACGGCCGGGCAGCCACCTATCACCTCGGTTGGTCCAGCGAGGTCGGGCGTGAACACAGCGCCCATAACCTGCTGCTCTGGCGGGCGATCAATGAACTGCCGGCGATGGATGTGGATTGTTTGGAGTTGGGCGCGGTCAATACCCAGCGAGGCGCGGCGCTGGCCAGGTTCAAGATCGGCACCGGCGCGACCGTGGTGCACTATGGCGGTACATTCTGGTAACCGTTTCGCCGTCGTCTCAACCCGCCCGACCATCACAGGCCATCATGCTCGATCCCCAGGCTCGCCAACTGCTCGATCTCATCGCCTCGCTGAATCTGCCCCCGGCGCGGGTTCTGGGCGTCACCCAGACCCGTCAAAACTACCGGGAGCGGCGCAACGCGACGCAGCCCGGGCGGCTCGAGATGGCGCAGGTCACCGACCATCACCTGACAGTCAATGGCCGGTCGCTGTTGATCCGCGACTATCGCCCACGGTCGCTGGCCGTCCGCCAGGCGCTGAGCGGCGAGTCGTCGGCGGTTCCCGGTCTGGTGTACCTGCATGGTGGGGGCTGGACGATCGGCGACGTGGACACCCACGATACCCTGTGCCGCGCACTGGCCGACGCGGCCCAGTGTGCCGTGTTCTCGGTTGATTACCGGCTTGGTCCGGAACATCGATTTCCCGCGGCGGTGCTGGACGCCGACCACGCGTTTCAGTGGCTGATCGGTGAGGCCGACCGGCTGGGGGTGGATCCCGCGCGCATCGCGGTCGGGGGCGACAGCGCCGGCGGCAATCTCGCCACCGTGGTGTCGATTCTGGCCAGGGACCGGGGCGGGCCGATGCCCCGCTTCCAGCTGCTGATCTATCCGGCGACCGATCAGCGTGCCGGCGCCGATTCGCATCGGCGCAATGGTGAGGGCTACCTGCTGACCAGTGACATGATGCAATGGTTCCGCGAGCAATATCACGCCGACGAATCCGAATACCTCGATTGGCGCGCCTCTCCGCTGCTGACCCCGGGTCTTGGCGGCCTGCCGCCGGCATTGATGATCGTCGCCGAATACGATCCGCTGGTCGACGAAGGTCGCGCGTATGCCGCTCGGCTGAATGAAGCCGGTGTCAATACCCGTGTTGTCTCATTCGACGGGCAGATTCACGGGTTCATCACCATGGGGCGGGTCATCGATGCAGCTTCTGACGCCATTGCCGTCTGCGCTTCAGGGCTGCGTACGGCGTTTCTAACGGCGTAGAGGGTTGCCCGGATCAGACGATTCCCCCTAATTGGGCTTGCATTTTCGCCCAGTTGTGATAGATACGAAATTCAGTGACTAATGTAAGCGATTGCAGTCAGTCCGATCGCTTGTTACAAAATCAATCATTCGGTCTGAACAAATCGATGAAGGCGCAGTAGCCTGCACCATCCCTGCAGCAATGGGCGTTGAAATGTCTGATTTGATTGCGGTATTGCCTGCCGCAGGTCGTGGTTCCCGCTTGGGTTCCACACCATCGAGCAAGGAAATCCTGCCCCTGGGCTTCGACCATTCGGGGGCCGACCATGATGGCCTCGGACAGTGGCGTCCGGTCACTGCCATCGAGTCGCATCTTTGGGCCCTGCGCTCGGCCGGCGTGGTCAGGGTCATTGTCGTGGTGGGACATGGAAAGCACGACATCATGGACTACCTTGGCAGTGGTAGCCGCTACGGCGTGAAAATCTCCTACCTGTTCCAGGATGAATTGCGCGGCATGCCGTTCGCGCTCGACCTGGCCCATGCCTGGACGGCCGAGTCGACCACGCTGTTCGCCATGCCCGATACGCTGATCGAACCGGCCGATACCGCCCGCCGCCTGTCCCGCGCCCATCTGGCGTCGGGGGCAGATCTGTCGCTGGGCCTGTTCGAAACCGACAACCCTCGCAAATTCGGCATGGTCCGTACCGACGCGGACGGCCGCATTGTCGAACTCATTGACAAGCCCCGATTCAGCCACCTGCGGCTGATGTGGGGCCTGGCTGCCTGGTCACCGACCTTTGCCGATTTCATGCACGACTACCTCAAGGGAATCGTACCGACCGCCGCCGAGACCTTGCTGACCGATGTGTTTGCTGAGGCGCTTCGATCCGGGCTGACCGTGAACGCCGTGCCCCTGACGGATGCCCGGTACAACGATATCGGCACGCCGTCGGAGTTCCAGTCGGTCGTGCGCCGGTTGGCCAATCGCCAGCAGCCTGTATCGGCCAACGGCTCGGCGCTCACGAACGACGCCGACCCGGTCAGGTCGACCGTCGTGTGGCCTCGGCTGAGCGTTGTTCGAGCAGCCCGATAATCTGCTGATCGACGTCCGGATCAAACTTTCTGGCATAGAACTTATCGCTGTCGAGCAGCCGCTGCCGATCGGCCATCGTCCAGATGCGCGGGCGGGGCAGTCCTTCGCTGAAATCGATCAGGCGCAGGTTGTCGTTGATCACGGACTCGCGCCACGGTGAGTCCAGGATGAACGTGGGCAGAAAGATTTCGTCCGCCGAATAGCTGAACCGAAAGAAGCGTTGGAACGCGGCCAGGCGTGGCGAGGCGAGCAGGTGCTCGCAGAAATCCCGTGTCAGGGTGAAATAGGAGGAACCGCCCCAGTAACGCGTCTGGCCCAGAATGGGCTCCCAGCGATTCATCATCACGCCGCGCAAGGTGATGCCGCGCCGTGGCCAGGGGGGTTCGATGCGGATATGCCGGATGCGATCCGGTCCGCTGATCCACCGGGTCGGGTCGAAATATTCGACATAGTTGGCATCGGGCCGGCGTTGCAGGTGGGTGATGATCTCGGCCTGGGAGCGCAGCGGAAAGTCCTGGCCACTCAGATTCGAAAAATGACTCCAGTGCGCATTCAGGCGCATTAATTCGGCGATACCGGCGAGGGTTGTTGCGACCACGCTCCAGGAGGCCCAGCGCACATCGCGGGGCTGCATCAAGTGAACATTGCTGCGAGCCGATGCGAAGGCGGCGATCCGCTCATGCACCCGGCGCGGCGACTTGCGATCAACGTGCACGAGAAACAGATTGTCAGGATGATCGATCGCGCGAATCAGGCGTCCCAGCTGGTCGGGCTGCGAATGCACCATGATCAGGTGGGCGTGGATCAATGACGTGTCCGGCGGTTCTACGGATGCCTTCAGCCTAGCAGATGATCGCGCCGCGGGGCAGTCGGCGCCGATCGACGCTTCCGGGCTGCGATACACTTGGCCGGTGAACTCGCGCTTACAGCGTCTGACCCTGATTGCCGCCTGCCTGCTCGGGCAGGCCTGCTCGACGTTCACGGTTCCGGCGCCGTCCAACCGGTTGCCATCCGGACCGGGCGAAGAAGCCCAGGCCGGTGCTGCACCTGCCGCAGACGATGCAATGGCTGTGCCGTTGGCGCCACTGTCCATGAGCGACGAACATCCGGGTGCGGATGATCCCATGATCGTTCAGCCGGCCGCCGTGCTCGAACGGTTTTTCCCCGATCCGTCCGCGCGGATCGATACGCCGGCGTTCACCCGACAAGATGGCTTCACCACCTATGACGAACTGACGGGTTTCGTTGATGAGCTGCATCGGCGTTGTCCGCAACTGGTGGTGTTCAATCTCGCCTACTCCCAGCAGGGGCGGCGAATTCCGATGCTGGTGTTCTCGACCACCCGCAGCGGAACCGCGCTGGCCATCAGGGCCAGTGGCAAACCCACGGTGTGGATTCATGCCCAGTTGCATGGCAATGAGCCCGCCTCGGGCGAGGCGGCCCTGGCCATCGCGGCGGATCTGGCCGGTCCCCTGTCGATGCTGCTCGATCGCATCAACGTGGTGATCATCCCCCGGGTCAATGTGGACGGATCGACGCGACTGACCCGCGATGCGGCCGATGGACGGGATCTGAATCGCGATGCCTTGCGTCTGGACATCCCGGAGTCGCTCGCGTTGCGCCGAGCCAGTCTCGCCTATCAGCCGGCCGTCACGGTCGACGCTCACGAATACTATGCAACCCGCTCGTCGCTCGCCCGACTTGGCATGGGCAATTACCTGGAGGCGCATGACCTGCTAGTGCAGGGACCGGCCAATCCGAATGTGCCCCGGCTCATCCGCTCGCTCAGCAACGATCTGTTCATCGCGCAGATCCAGCGTCGGGTTAGCGCGGCGGGCCTGAGCGCCCATCCCTACTACACGGTGCAGATCCGCGAGGCCGAGGAGTCGGGCCAGGCCGATCGGATTGAATTGTGGTCAGGTGGCGCCGAACCACGAATCGGCCGCAATTTTCATGGCCTGCTCAACCAGGCCTCCATTCTGTTGGAGAGCCGTGGTATCGGTATCGGCCGGCAGAGCTTTCGCCGCCGCGTGTTCACGCTGCTCACCGCCATGCGCAGCGTGTTGCACACGACCTGGGAGCATGCATCCCGCGTGCAGCAGGACGTGGCGGCGGCGGGGGCGGAAGTTATCGCCCGTGGGGCCATCATCGGCGATCGCGACGATCTGATTCTCAAGGCCGCCCGCTCCACGATCCCCGACTACCGGCTGCCTTTCATCAACGTCGATCGCGCCACCCTCGACACATTCCAGACAACCTGGCGGGGCTTCGATCCACCAGAGCCGTTGATTGTCCGCGAGCGGCCCTATGCCTACATTCTGACGCCGCAGGCCGGCGCGGCGGCGGTCCGGCTTGCCGCATTCGGCGTCGACATGATCGAACTGAAGGCGCCGCAGGCCGTCGAGGTGCAGGCCTGGCGGGTGAATGCCGTGACCCATGACGATCGGCCTTATGAGCAGGTCATCCGTCAACATGCGCAGGTCAGCATCGAAACCCATCGGCAATGGCTGCCGGCAGGGTCGAAGATCATCTATATGGCGCAGCCCCTGGGCAATCTGATTGCCGAGTGCCTGGAGCCCGAGGCCAGCGACAGCTTCGTGCGCTTTGGCGTGTTGCCCGCACGTGCAGGTGATAAGCTGCCGGTCTATCGGTACATGCATCCGGTCGGTATACCGATCTCATAAACAAGACGAATGTCGCGCCATGGCATCCGGTGGAGACCAGACAATGAGTAGTCATGATGGACGGCCCGTCACGGCGGGGCAGGGCGCTCGCTGGGTCAATCGGCCCGAAGGATCCACCTGGGGCGATTTTGGTCCCGATGATCAGCTGGGCCGTCTGAATCTCATCGACGCGACCAAGATCCGCCAGGGCGTGGCCGAGGTTCGCGAAGGTCGCGCCTTCTGCCTGAGCCTGCCGCTGGATCTGCCCGGCGGCAATCTGCTCAATCCCCGTCGCCATCCGCCCCGCCTGCAGCCGACGCATCAGAATCATGTGCCGCGCTGGATGTTCGAGGTCGGAGGTGATGTCGACGGCGCAACCGATGTGATCAACGACGACGTGGCGTTGCTGCACCTGCAGTACTCCAGCCAGTGGGACAGTTTCGCGCACGCGGGAAGCCTGTTCGATGCCAACGGCGATGGCCGGCCCGAGCCGGTGTTCTACAACGGCTTTCGCGGTGGTGTCGAACTGCCGCTGGCGCGGGAAGTCGACGGTGCTTTGCTCAGCCGGGTCGACCGACTGGGCATCGATCAGTTCGCAGTCCATGGCATCCAGGGGCGGGCAGTGCTGGTCGACCTTCATCGTCATCTGGGCGATGAACGCACGGCCGTCGATTACGACAGGCTGGCCCGCATCATGGCTGCCGATCAGGTGGTGGTTGAAGCTGGCGATATCCTGCTGCTGCATACCGGCTTCGCCGGCCATCTGCTGAAGTGGGCGGGCAAACCCGACCCGGACAGAATCCATTCAATCTGCCCGGTGCTCGAGGGCAGGGATCAGGCCTTGCTGCAATGGATCACCGATTCGGGCGTTGCAGCCATCGCGGCCGACAATTATGCGGTCGAAGATGCCGGCCCCAGGCGGCTGACCGGGCGTTGTGCGATGCTGCCACTGCATGAGCATTGCCTGTTCAAGCTCGGCGTGCCGCTCGGGGAGATCTGGTATCTGAGTGAACTGGCCGCCTGGATGCATTCGGCCGGTCGATCGCGCTGTCTGCTCACCGCGCCGCCCCTGCGCCTGCCGGGTGCCGTCGGTTCACCGGTGTCGGCCATCGCGACCGTCTGAGCGGGCAGTCCGCACAACCGGTGCCGATATGAATCGATCGGGTAGTCAGCCCGAATGCTCTCGTGGTGGGTCCGCCGATCGGTCCGACCAGACCGGCGTTCTGCGTGCCGTCCAGCCGCGCGCGGTGGCCACTCGCGATGCCTTGCTTGCAGCCGGTCGGCGTCTGCTCGCCACGCGGGATTTCGACGCCATCCTGGTTGCCGATATCGCTGCCGCCAACGGCATGTCGGTGGGCTCGTTCTATGGGCGCTTTCGCGACAAGGAAAGTTATCTTGCGGTGCTGCGCGATGTGGTGACCGGCGAATGGCGCGAGGCCATGGACCAGCGGTTCTCACCGATCAGGACCCGGACGATGAATGCCGGTGCGCTGGTGACCGAGGCGGTGCAGTTCATCGTGGGCATCTTCCGCGACGACTATGGCTTCATGCTCGCCTCGATCCGGTATTCGGCCAGACGCAAACCGGGCTGGATCCCGGTGCGCACGGCCGGTGATGCCTTCGTTGATCACCTGGTCAGGATACTGACGCCAAGCCTGGTTCATCTGGATGCCGACGATGCCAGAAGGCGGATCCGTTTCGGCATGCAGATGGTCTACGGCACCTTGGTCAACTCGGTCCTGAATGATCCAAGCCCGATCCGTCTCGCCGATCCGCGTACCGAGCGCGAGCTCACGCGCATGTTGTCGTTATATCTCGAATTGCCGTTCGACCTTGCGCAATCCTGCGCGACCAACCTCCCTCGACAGGAAGACTGACAATGCACTTTTCTCATTGGATTGTGACCGTGGCCACGCTGGCGGTCCTGAGCACCGTCGGCACTCCGGCCATGGCGGCCGACAAGCAGGTCACCTTGCGCTATGCATCCAACGCGCCGGCCACCTCCCCCTGGGCGACGCAGATCAAGCGCTTTGCCCAGGCTGTCGAGGAGGAAAGCCAGGGTTCGATCCGGATTGAACCGTTCTTCAACGGCCAGTTGGGCAATGAGCAGGACACCATTCAGCAAGTGGCCCGCGGCCGGATCGACATGGGGGCCTTTTCGGCAGGATCGGTCTCGCTGGTTGTGCCCGAAGTGCAACTGGCCCTTTTGCCGATGTATTACGACGGGCCGGCCGAGTCCGACTGCCTGCTCGACACCCATTTCAAGCCAACGTTCGCCTCCATGCTCGATGCCAAGGGCATCAAGCTCATGCAGTTCGGCGAGGTGGGCGAGATCGGCCTGTTCGGCAAGCGGTCGTACGCCTCGCCGGCCGACCTCAACGGCCTGAAGGCAATCGCCTACAACAAGATCAACACAGTAATGTGGACGTCATTGGGCGTCAATTCATCCTTTATCGGCGTCCCTGAATGGGTGTCATCCCTGCAGACCGGCCTGGTCGATGTGGTCGGTTCGATCGTCTCACTCTACGTGCCATCGGGCATGAACAAAGTGGCCCCGGTCATGACCCGCAACTACCTCTGGAACACCCCTTCGCTGATCGTCATGAGCAAACGCGCCTGGACCGGACTCAGTGCGGACCAGCGGGCCGCCGTTGAACGGGCCGTTGCGCGTGAACCTTCCGACAAGCTGCGCGCCGAGATACGCGGGATGGAGGCCAAGTTGCGCCAGGCGCATGTGGCCGGTGGTGGCGAGATCGTCGAACTGAATCCCGCACAGCTTGATGCCTGGCGCAAGGTCATCGGACGGTCCTGGCCCGAGATGATCAAAACGATCGGCGGCTCGGCCGAAGCGATGTTTCCCAAGGTCGAGTCGGCTCGGGGCGCTTGTCGATCGAAATCATGATCGAGGGGGCCAGCCGCCTGCAGACTGAGGTGCCGCGTGCAGTTGAGCGATTGGCCGCGGCATGGCACCGGATCGAATGTGTTCTGGCGGTGGCGGCCCTGTCGCTGGTCGGGCTGCTGCTGATCATCGATGTCGGCGGACGCGAACTGCTTGCGCCCCTGCTCCGATCGATGGGTGTCACGGTCGGTGCCACAGGCATCCCGGGTGGTCAGAAGATTGCCATCTATGCATTGGTGATCGGGTCCTTTTGTGGCGTGGGCATTGCAACGGCCCGTAATGCCCATCTCGTGCCGCAAGTGGGTTTTGGCTGGACCCCGGCCCGGTATGCGCCGCTGGTCGATCGCTTCGCCGATCTGCTTACCGGAGTCTTCCTGCTCGTGGTGGCCTGGTATGGATTGACGTTCGTCTGGTCATCGATGGCCAGCGGCATGCGCGCGCCCGTGCTCGACTGGCCCGTGTGGCCGTTCCAGCTCGCGATTCCGATCGGATTCGCGTCCGCCGCCGGACGATACCTGTTGTTCGCGCGTTGGCCGGGACTGAAAGCGCCCCCTCCCGAGTATCAGGATTGAGGGGCCGATCGTGAATGCGCTGATTCTGCTCGGTATCATTTTCGGCCTGCTGGCCCTGCGTCAGCCACTGGTCGTGATCATGTTGTCGGTGGCGGCGGCGGTTCAGCTGATCTGGGGACGTGGCGAGCTCGACTACATCATCGAAGATATGTGGGTCGCACTCGACAAGGAATTGATCCTGTCGATTCCGTTGTTCCTGATGTGCGGCGCGGTGATGACCAAGGGCTCGACGGCCCGTCGGCTGATCCGGATCATGGAAGAGCTGACCCGTCCCCTGCCGGGTGGTCTGGGCGTGGCCTGCGTCCTGGCCTGCGCCTTGTTCGCCTCGATCAGCGGATCATCGATCGTGACCATGCTGGCGGTCGGGTCCGTGATGCTGCCGGCGCTCACCAAGGCGGGCTACTCGCTGCCGTTCTCGCTCGGCTCGATCATGGCGGGCGGCACCTTGGGCATCATCATTCCGCCGTCAATTCCGTTGATTCTGTATGGACTGGTCACCGAGACTTCGATCACCGATCTGTTCCTGGCCGGCATCGGTCCAGGTCTGCTGCTCACGGCGCTTCTCTCAATCTACGCCATCTGGGTGAATCGGCGGCTCAAGGCGCAGCGATTCCAGCCCGCGGTGTTCCTGCGCGTCCTGCGTGAAGGATTCTGGTCGCTGCTCACCCCGGTGATCCTGCTCGGTGGCATCTACGCCGGCTGGTTCACGCCGACCGAAGCCGCCGCGGTTGGCCTGGCCTATGCACTGATCATCGAAACTCTCGTGCACCGCGATTTTTCACCGCGCGACTTTTATCAGGTGGTGCTGGACACGTCCCGCCTGGGCGGATCACTGTTTCCGGTCCTGGCGGTGGCACTGAGCCTGAACATCGTGCTGGTCGAGCACCGGGTGCCGGTGTTGATGATCGAGTTCGTGCAACAGTACATCGACAGCCCGTTGACCTTCATGCTGGTGATCAATGCCGTGTTGCTGGCGGTGGGTTGTCTGATGACCACCAACGAGGCGATCCTCGTGCTCGGTCCGATTCTGGCACCGCTGGCCAATGCCTATGGTTATGATCCGGTCACTTTCGGGATCATCATGATTCTGAATCTGGAAATCGGCTATCTGACGCCACCGGTGGGCATCAACCTGATCGTGGCCATGACGGCGTTTCGCCAGCCCTTCGGGCTGCTCTGTCGCTCAGCTGTGCCCTTCATCGCCTTGATGATGCTCGGCTTGGTTCTGATCGTGCTGATGCCGGGCATCTCCACCTATTGGGTCCTGCCGTGACCGTCCGGGTCGACCGGACGCCGACGCCCGGCACCGTGTCTCGCCCCAGGCACGGTCCGGATGGCACACCATGTCGCGAAAGGCGGTGAACAACGCCTGCATCGGAGCCCGTTTGTAAGGAAACAAGGTCTGCGGGTCCATCAGATGGATGACGGCGCCTGGATCCACCTCGAAGACGATCAGTCGCCCGTCTTCGGCTTCGGCGCAATCGATCACCAGATAATCCAGGCCGAAGCGAATCGCGATATCCGCGAGCGCCTGCGCATGCCGGGCGGCGAAGTCGCGATCGAAGCCGGCCATGAAGCCTGCTTCTTCGGCACGGCGCCCGGCATGCAGGGTCATGTCGGCATTGAGATAATGAATCATCCAATGGGTGGAAACGGCCATGTGACCGGCGTAGGGTCGGCCCTGGATCAGCACGATGCGATATTTTCGATGCAGACCGTCGCGGGAACGATAGTCGATGAATCGCGCGACGAAGAATTCGTCCCGACCACTGGCCGCGAGATATCCGTTCAATCCGGCTGGATCATCAATCTTCTCGAGTTCATTGCCGGCGTGGGAATCAACCGGCCGGATGATCAGCGGAAACATCGTGTCAGCGGGCGCATGGGCGCGAAGCGCTTGGCGCGTGAGACGATCGGTGGTGGGCATCAGCACATGGGCCGAGCCGGCCAGCAGCCGGTGGGCATGATCGCGCCCGGTTAGAGCAATGCGCGCCGGTTGGTTCAGCAACGGCCTGGCATGCGAGGCCAGGCTGACCTGCAGTTGCTGCAACATCACCCGCGTGCGATCCGATTCGGAGATCGCGACATACAGCACGTCATGCTGGGGCAGCCGGGCCGGCAATGGCTCATCGGGCAGCAGGTAGAGCAGTGTCAGTTCGATGTCGCTGCCTTCAAGCAGCAGGGGCAGCGGTGCATTGACCATCAGATCGCCGGTGGTCATGAGTGCCAGCAGGCGCCGGGTCGGTGCCCTGCGATCGCGCGCCGGCAGTTCGAAGTCCCTGCGTATCGACAAGGCCTGGATCTGCGTCTGGTACGCCAGATCCGTGCGACCCATGAGATACAACACGGTCGACAGATCGAGCAGGGCGTTCGCATCCTGCGTGTCGGCTTCTGCGCGCGCGATGAGACGCCTGGCGATCGGTCTGAGGTCCTGTCCGTCGAAACCCATGCGGGTCAGGCGGGCCATGCCGAGCAGATCACGTGAATGATCGGCCGGCGGGCTCATCCGGGGCGCGCGGCTGGATCGCCGTCCGTCACGGCAGGCGGCGGTTCGCCGGTGAATGATTCAATAGTCGCGGATGAAGCCGTCGGTCCGGCAGCTGTTGCCTGAGCAGCGGGAGCCGCCCGACCCGCACGCCGCCAGCGAATCGGTTGCCACAGGCCCCGGCTGGACAATGACGCCCAGGCCCAGCGCAGCCAGTCGAGCAGCGACCAGGCCAGCCACAGCGACCAGAGCAACATCAACAGGCGATACACCCACATGGGTGCGGACCAGACATCCGCCCTGGGTGCCGGTCCATCGCTGCGATCGAGCAACCATCGCAATATCGAGGCATTGGATTGGTTGCCCACCACCTGCATGTCGGGTAGTCCGAGCAATCCCTTCTGGACCGCCCACAGCAGACTGGCCAGGAACAGCAGCGTCAATCCCGACAGAGCGATCTGAACGCCATTGAACCGGAAGGTGCCAGCCTCTGGCGCGAGGCTGCGCCGCCAGCGCAAGGTGAAGAACCAGAGCGCGGCAATGATCAGGGCGACAGACCAGACCTGTGACAGGCCGATGCCAAGCAGAATCCAGGACAGCGTGCCCAGTGGCAGCGTCGTGGCACCGGCACGGCCCAGACCGATGCCGATGATCACGATGACGATCATCACGCCCCAGAACAACACCGCCGGACCGAGCGAGGGGCCGCTCACCCAGAGCGTCCAGCGATCTCGCGGAAACTTGACTTCCAGCGACGCATTCGCATGCGGCGCGCCATAGTCGACGTCAGCGGACCGCCACTGCCAGGAGAGCTCGCCGTCCTGGCGCCAGTCAATCTGCCATTGTTGCGTGCCAGGCAGCAGCGGCATCAGCAGTTCTCGCCCGTCGAGTCGGATCGGCTGAGCGCGGCCGGCCACCTGGACCGACTGCAGGGCGGCGTTGTCGGGCAGGACCAGCCGGTGCCGCCCGCCCTGACTCGATCGCACCGTCATGACCAGGCGGGCGTCGGTGGCGCGCACGCCGGGCGTGAACGTCAGCGTCGACTGATCGATCGTCACCGTGCGACCCGGCACGCCATCGGGGCGAGTGATGCGCAGGACCAATTTCTCGTCTGGCCAGGGATGCCAGGTCGGCAACCACCGGGCGCTCTCGTCCTGATGATGGATCGGTGCGATGCCCTCATGGGTCAGGTGCCACATCGTGCCGATGTCGGCGCGCCATCGCTCCAGCCAACGACTGTCCGGGGGCGCGACCAGCGTCAGTTCGGGAACGGGCGCCAGCCGCGATCGCCAGGTCTGGGTCGACTGATCGGCGCTCAGTTCAATCAGCACCTTGCCATCACGGACGGCCACGCCGTCAGTGAGCACGCTGGCACCCGGCAGTTCCGGGACCTCGATCGAGATGGCCGAACCGGGCGGTGACAGTCGGGTCACGACGGTCTCGACCTCCCAGGTCAGGCCGAACCGAAGGGTTCGTTGGACATTCAGAAACGGTGGCAGGGTTGCGGGCGACAGGTCACGACCCGGCGCGCCGGTCAGGCCGTCGCTTGCGCTGGCGCCCTCGCGCAGCAAAGTGATCTGGCGGCTCGTCACGCCGTTTTGATCGATGCCCACGGTCTGCCAGCCTGGCGCAGCGACGGTCACCCGTGCCGGGCGCAGGGGCAATGGGAGCGTCACTTGTGCGAGCCCCTCGATCGGTATCGCGATGTCCACGCTGCTCACGCCTGGTGGGGCCAGCATCCAGATTTGTTGGCCCGCATCCCGCAGCAGGCGATTGTCTGCGGCGCGTCCTTCAAGCAGCACTCGGACGGGTTGCGTCTGCATCGCATCGACGGGCAAAGGAATCGCCGTCTCCTGCAAGGCGTCGACCTGCATCCGGATCGCCAGGCTCGCGCGGTCCAGCGTGATGTGCATCCGGGAGATGGCGGCCCGCGGTGCGTCGGAGGGTTGTTTGAGCAGCCGGGTCTCGAGTTCCTCGAGCAGGGCGGGCGGCGGAAAGTCGGCGGCGTGAGTACCGGCAGCGGGCAGGACGAACAGTGCGCCCAGCAGCATCTTCAGTTGCCAGCGACCGCCTGGCCCCGGCCCTGCGTCGAATAGTCGCAAGGCCAGACCGAGCAGCAAGGCGATGGAGATGAAGCGGATGATCCGCATCTGCACGGGCGTGATCATCACCAGCTTCAGGTCATGACCGGTCGCGGCCACGGGTCCATACCATTGCAGGTCGATCGTGCGCCATTGCCATTGTGGCAGTGCCGGACCAGTCTGCACCACGGCATCGGGATCGATTTCATCGAGCGCGCGCTTGGACGATGGATTGCCATAGGCCGGCGCCGCCGGCCCGGACTTGTCGAGCATCGACCGGGAACGCGTCGACCGGGGGGCCGACACGTCGGCGTTGCCCGCCTCGACGGTCGATTCGCGCAGGCTCGCGTCGGCGGGCAGTGAGGACGGATCCTGGCGAGCTCGGGCGGCCGACGCATAGTCGACCGGTTCGAGTTGTGGATACAGGCCACTGCGCGCCTGCTGGACGGCGAACGGCAGCAGGATCACGATCAGCCACAACAGCGCCAGTGCGCGGGCGACGGTGATCAGCCTCGCCAACCTGCCGGGCCCTGGCGCAACCCGTGCCAGGGCGACCAGAGTCAGCGCGATCAGCCACTCGATGGTCGGCGCATTCGGTTCGTGCCAGGTGATGGCCAGTCCGACACCTGCGAGCATCGCCCAGGGCCAGCCCCATAAGCGGCCCACGCCGATGGTCACGATCAGGGCGATGAACAGATCGTAGAGCGACCATGCCGCCAACCAGGTACCGGGTGCGGCATCCACGCCGGATGCGCTCAATACCCGCCAACCTGGTGGCAGATGAATCTGCGCCGACGCCTGACTGAAGTCGCGTTGCCAACCGAGGGCGGGTGGCTCGCTTATGTCGCCTTCGTAGCGCGACTCGGCAATCAGATTCAGCCTGCCCCGTCGAAGCTCCACCCCGGCGGACGGATCCCCCGGCAAGCGGGTGATGAATTGTGCCTGTCCATCCAGCCTGACCTGTCCCAGCGCCAGGGCCGGATCGGCCGAGAGTCGCCAGCTGTTGGTGATCCGACCGTCAATCGCATCTCGGACGGTATAGCCACGGCCCGCAAAATCCAGCCAGAGATCCCGGCTGATCCGCAACTGATCAGGCTCCGGATCAGGGTCACCCCGGCGGATGGTGTCGATTCGCAAGGTCTCGGTATTGAGCATCCGGTAGGCTGGCAGGCCGGCCCAATCAGCGGGAAGACTGACCTGTCGCGGGTCGATGGAGGCTGCACCGCTGATCTCGGTGATCCGATCCTGAGGCGACGCTCGCCAGACCCATGTTTCGACAGCCGGCCAGGGCGCCGGTTGCGCCGAGGACGCGAGCGCAGCAACCAGGCCCGGGTGTCGCGCGCTGACCCGCACCGTCCAGCTACCGGGACGGACCTGCAGCCGCAACTGCCCATCGGACTCCAGCCTGGCCGGCACCGTTGACTGAATCTGCATCGGCACCCCGCCAGCCAGTACGGGATCGGGCAGGACGATTTCGCGCCAGGACCCGGCCACCTGCAACTGCAGCTCAGTGGTGACGATCATGGGATGGCCATCGTTCAGTTCGCGAAAGACGTCAATGCTCAGACTGTCTTGCGGCTGCTGCGCGACCGGATCATTGCGGCTATCGTGCAACCAGAGTCGGCCATCGCGCCAGACCGGTGCAGGGACCGGTTCCCCATCGACGACCTGACGCACGATGCCAACGCTGCCCGGCAGGGCAATCGACTCGGGTGCGCGGAACCATTCGAAGCGGCCGGCAATCGAATGTTCACCCGGCGCCAGTTCGACGGCCGGTCCATGGGCCGACGCGACCACGGGCACCTGACTGCCATTGACGGTCACGCCAATCGGCCAGGTCTTGTCATCGCCGGGCAGCGCAAACCGGGTGTCGGCATACACGCGGACCGACTGCGCAAACCCGGCACCGGCTTCATTCACCGACAGATTCAGGGTGCCCGGCCAGACGCACTGTGTGTCGTTGGCATCGTATCGGACCGGGCATGAGGCTTGCGGGTGCCGTCCCAGCACCCAGCCGACCCAGGGTTCCAGCGCGGCTGGAATCTCGTCTTCCTGGAGACCTTGCGCCATCAGCGATGGCGTGATGGTGAGGCAGATCAGGGCAGCCCACACCAACCTGTGCCATACCAGGAGGTTCATCTCGATTCAATCCGGAGCATTGTTGTCGGCATGGATTCTAGTTCGCCCGGAACGATCGACAAACCCGTGCGTGGCAATCGCACCCGCCGCCGGCTCCGGGCGCCGCCGTGCCGGCCAGCCCGACGATGATATCTGGCAGAATCCGGACACTATATCCAGGGGGCACTCATGAACCGTTTTTCATCCCGAGTTCTGCTGGCGGCGTCGGTCGTGGCGACCACGCTGGTCTCGCCGGTTGTTCAGGCCGAGCAGTTCATCAACATTCTGACCGGAGGCACCGCCGGCGTGTACTACCCGATTGGTGTGGGCCTGTCGAAAATCTATGCGGACAAGATTCCCGGCGCCCGCACCCAGGTTCAGGCGACCAAAGGGTCGGTGGAAAACCTCAATCTGCTGCAGCGGGGCAAGGGCGAACTCGCGCTGGCACTGGGCGATTCCGTGAAGCTGGCCTGGGAGGGCGATGCGGAATCGGGTTTCAAGGAGCCACTGAACAAACTGCGCGGCGTTGCCGCCATTTATCCGAATGTGATCCAGATCGTTGCGTCCAAAGACAGTGGCGTCACTGATCTGGCCAGTCTCAAGGGAAAGAGCCTGTCGGTGGGTGCGCCCAAATCGGGTACCGAATTGAATGCCCGGGCGATCTTCGCGGCGGCCGGCATGAGCTACAAGGATCTGGCCAAAACCGAATATCTGCCGTTCGCCGAATCGACCGAGTTGATCAAAAACCGCCAGCTCGATGCCACCTTGCAATCGGCCGGTCTGGGTGTCGCCTCGATCAAGGATCTGGCCACATCGGTCGACGTGACCCTGGTGTCGGTGCCCAGGGAGGTGGTAACCAAACTCGGCGCACCCTACATCGAGGCAACGATTCCGGCGGGTACCTATCGTGGTCAGGATGCCGATGTGGCGACTACCGCGGTGGTCAATTTCATCGTCACCCGTGACGATGTGTCCGAAGAGACGGTGTATCAGATGACCCGGCTGATGTTCGAGAATCTGCCCGCGCTCGAGGCTGCGCACAAGGCCGCAGCCCAGATCAAACTGGCCAATGCGCTGCAGGGTATGCCGGTGCCGTTGCATCCCGGGGCCGCTCGTTTTTACAAGGAACGGGGCATGAGTCAGTAATTGGCTGACGCGCTCGACCGGGTGAATCCACCAGGCGTCCAGACGGAGGTGGCGGCGACGCCGCCACCGGTCATGCACGATCCGCTGGGCGGCGGTTTTCCTGCCAGTGTCCAGGGCCGCGTGCTGTTCTGGATCGCCATCGCCTTCTCACTGTTCCAGGTAGGCACGGCCGCGCATTTTATCGATCTGCCCAGCCAGATCGTCCGGGCCCTTCATGTGGCCTTCCTGCTGCTGCTGGGCCTGCCACTCATTGCATTGCTGCGCGGTCGGGGCGGCCCGGGCATGGCGGTTTCCTGGCTGATGGGCATCCTGGCCTTTGCCGTGGCAGTTTATCAATGGTGGGATTACACCGAGTTGCTGCTGCGGGCCGGCGATCCGCTGAACCGGGATCTGGTGGTGGGCGTGCTGGCCCTGGCGCTGGTTTTTATTGGCGCCTGGATCGTGATGGGGCCGGCCCTGCCCATCATTGCCGCCAGCTTTCTCGGCTATTGCCTGTTCGGCGAATACCTGCCTGCGCCACTCAATCATCGTGGTTACGACTTCGCCCAGGTGATCGATCACATGGCCTTCGGCACCGAAGGCATTTATGGCATACCCACGTATGTCTCTTCCACGTATATCTTCCTGTTCATCCTGTTCGGCTCGTTTCTCGAACGCGCCGGCATGATCCGTCTGTTCACCGATATTTCGCTGGGTCTGGTCGGCCATCGACTCGGCGGGGCGGCCAAGGTCGCCGTGATTTCGTCCGGCCTGATGGGTACGATTTCCGGCTCGGGAGTTGCCAACGTGGTGACCACCGGGCAGTTCACGATTCCGCTCATGAAGCGTTTCGGCTACCGGCCCGCCTTTGCGGGCGGCGTCGAAGCCACGGCTTCGATGGGTGGCCAGATCATGCCACCCGTCATGGGCGCAGTGGCCTTCATCATGGCCGAGACCCTGGGGGTGGAGTATGTCGAGATCGTCAGGGCGGCGATCGTGCCGGCCGTCCTGTATTTTGCGTCGGCGTTCTGGATGGTGCATCTGGAAGCCGGCCGGCGCGGCCTGGTGGGCCTGCCCCGCTCGGAGCTCCCGTCGGCGCTCGGCGCATTGAAGCAGCGTTGGTATCTGATTCTGCCGCTGGCGGTGCTGGTGTATCTGCTGTTCGGTGGGTACACACCGCTGTATGCCGGTACGGTGGGCCTGGCGCTCACCGTGCTGCTGGTGCTGGGCGGTTCCATCGCCCTGGGCTTGCCGGGTATCGTGATCCGAACCGTGTTCTGGATCAGCCTCGGGCTCGCGGCCTCCCTGGTGTTGCGCTGGGGTATCTCGGCGACACTGGTGGTGATGCTGGTGCTCATCGCCTGGAATGCCGTGTCCGCGGGTGGACGCCAGACCTTGCTCGACTGCCGCGATTCGCTGGCTGAAGGGGCCAAGACCGCGCTGCCGGTGGGCATCGCCTGCGCGATCGTGGGGGTGATCATCGGCACCATGACACTCACGGGCGCGGCCAACACGTTTGGTCAGTTCATCGTCGCAATGGGCGACAAAAGTCTGCTGTTGTCGCTGGTGCTCACGATGATCACCTGCATTGTCCTGGGCATGGGCATTCCGACGATTCCAAACTACATCATCACCTCGTCGATCGCCGGCCCGGCCTTGCTCGAGCTCGGTGTGCCGCTGCTGGTCAGCCACATGTTCGTGTTTTATTTCGGCATTCTGGCCGACCTCACGCCGCCGGTGGCCCTGGCCTGTTTTGCGGCCGCGCCGATCGCCCGCGAGTCCGGATTGCGCATCTCGTTCGAGGCGATCAAGGTCGCCGCGGCCGGATTCGTGATTCCGTTCATGGCCGTTTATACGCCGGCACTGATGCTTCAAGATGGCGGTCCGCTGGCTCAGTCGATCGGTTTTCCGCTGGCGGTTGTCTGGATCATTTTTAAGGTGGTGCTGGCCATCGGCCTATGGGGCGCGGCAGTCATCGGCTATGCAGGGTCTGTGCTGCCGTGGTGGATGCGTTTGCTCGCTGTGGCCGGTGCGTTCGCGCTGGTCACCGCGGCACCGATCACCGACGAGCTGGGTCTCGCGATTGCCGTGTTGTTCATCGTGATCAGCCGGGTTCGCTTTCGGCGGGCCAAGGCCGCCTGACGTGAGGAAACTGTCATGACCACTTCATCCCGTCCCCGCGTGCTGCTGACCGACCATTCTTTGTCGGACCTCGAACTCGAGACGCGTCTGTTCGCCGATGCGGGCGTCGACCTGGTGATCGGACAGTGCCGCACTTCGCAAGACGTGATCGATCAGGCCAAGGGTTGTTGCGCGCTGTTGATCACCTATGCGCCGATCGACCGGTCGGTGTTTGCGGCACGGCCCGAGATCGGCCTGGTCTCGCGTTATGGTGCCGGCTACGACACGGTCAATACGGCCGACGCCGCGAAGGCCGGGGTGTGGGTCACCAACACGCCTGACTACGGCGTAGGTGAGGTGTCGCTGCATGCCTTGTCGATGTTGCTCGCACTGATTCGCCGGCTGGTGCCGCTCGATCGGGATATCCATGCCGGCACCTGGCACCATGGCAGCGCCGGCGAGATCCGGCGGGCGCAGGACATGACCGTCGGTGTGCTCGGCCTGGGCCGGATCGGCAAGCGTTTCGCCCATTACGCGCAGCCGATCTTCAAGCAAGTCATCGCCTGTGATCCCAATCTCATCGATGGTGACTTCCCGCAGTATGTTGAACGGGTGAGTCTTGACGCCTTGTTCGAACGCGCCGATGCGATCTCGATTCATTGCCTGCTCAATGACGAGACCCGCGGTCTGGTGGGTGAAACCCTGCTTGCTCGAATGAAGCCGGGCTCGTTTCTCGTGAACACGGCGCGCGGCGCGATCATCGATCTGGACGGTCTGAGCCGGGTACTGGCGACCGGTCGGCTCGAGGGCGTCGGGCTGGACGTACTGCCCGTGGAGCCGATCCCCACGGCTCATCCCTTGCTCGCCGACGACCGGGTTCTGCTGACGCCGCATTCAGCCTTTTATTCCAGCAAGGCCGAACACGAACTGCGCCGCAAGGCGGTCATGAACATCCTGAACTGGATCAACACGGGGCGCCCGGATTCGCCGGTGGTGGTCGGTTCGCGGCGACACCATGCCTGACAGCCTGCTTTCGTTGCCGCTAACGCACCAGAACGGTCGATAGCCAGGGCACGGCAATCACGACCACGAGCGCGCCGATCATGGCGATCACAAACGGGATGACCGCTCGCGCGACCCGCTCCAGTGGCAGGCCACTGATATTGCTGGCGACAAATAGATTGACCCCGAGTGGTGGCGTCAGAAAGCCGATCTCGCTCGCCACGACCAGCACCACGCCGAAATGAATCGGATCGATTCCCATCTGTTTGACCAATGGCAGAAAGATGGGGGTCAGGATGATGATGGTCGATAGCGTTTCCATGAAGGTGCCCAGGATGACCAGCAAGAGACCGATCAGCAGCAGCATCAGCAAGGGGTCATCGGTCACCTCGAGCATCATCCCGGCCACCTGTTGGGGAATCTGATTGATCGCCAGAAACTCGCCGAATACGACGGCAGTGCCCATGATGAGCACCAATCCGCCACAGATTGCACTGGCCTGGGCGAGACACTCGCCGATGGCGCGGATACTCAGGCTTCGTTTGACCACGATGCCGACCAGGAGCGCGTAGACCACGGCCGCCACGGCGGCTTCGACCGGCGTGAACACGCCCAGGTAGATGCCGCCCAACACGACAAAGGGTGTGAGCAGGGAAAAACCTCCCCGCCACACCGCCCGACCCAGGGTTTCGCCGGGCTGGTTCACGACGGCTGACCGATATCCGCGATACCGGGAAATCACGACGGCGACAACGATCAGCAGGAAGCCCATCAGAATGCCGGGCACGATGCCGGCAATGAACAGGTCGCCGATCGAGACACTGGCCAATACGCCATACACGATCATCGGGTTACTGGGTGGAATGAGAATGCCCAGCGTGCCGCCCGACGAGGCGACCGCTGCAGCAAAGTCCTTGTCGTAGCCGTGATTGGCCATTGCCGGGATCATCAGCGCGCCCACGGCAGCGACCGTGCCAGGTCCTGAACCTGAAATCGCCGCGAAGAACATGCAGGTCAACACGGTCACGGCGGCCAGTCCGCCGGGTCGAGAGCCCACCAGAATGCGCATGACATGAACGAGGTCGCCTGTGATGCCCGCTCGGGTCATGAGTGAACCCGCGAGAACGAAACAGGGAATGGCGAGCAGGGGAAATTGGTCGACACCACTATAAAGCGTATACGCGAGGGTCGGCAGGGGCGTGCCCGATAGAACCATCTCGACCGCCGCCCCCACGCCGATCGCCGCGTAGATCGGCACACCGATCAGCAGACTGATGACCAACATGACGGCAATGGTCATGTGCCATCCACGCCGGCAGGCCAGGTGCCGCGCTCGCCGTCGCGACGGCCCAGGTAGGTCTGCAGGATCCGTACGATCATCAGCGCATGGGCGAGCGGAATGATCGCATGGATGAGGCTCAACGGCACCCGCAGTGACGTGGAGTACTCCGGGAAGTCGATCATGTCCCGGATCAGCAGAATCCCCGCAAGCACCACCAGCGCATTGAATCCGATCCAGACGATATCGGACAGGATGCGCAGCGACTTCGAGAGCCGGTCAGGCAAGGCCTGCACGAAGGCGGTCACCCGGATATGCGAGCCACGCTGAACGGCATAACTGGCCGACACATAGACGAACCAGATGAACAGGAAGCGTGATACCTCTTCGCTCCACGAGAGACCCAGATGCAGCACATAGCGAAAGAAAACCTGTGCAGCCAGCACAATGACCAGGCTGCCCAGGCAGATGCCGGACAGATTCCTTTCCAGTCCGTCCAGCAGGCTCAGTCGACGCATGGGCTCCCCTGGTGCTCAGGGCAGCTTGCCGGTCTCCTTGTACTTGATCGTGGCATCGACCCACTCCTTGCCTCCGCCGACCAGGGAATACAGTTCAGGCCAGGTGGATCGGGCACGGCTTTCCCATTCTCCCGCATCCTTGAGCGCGCAGAACCGGGTGCCGTGTTTTGATTCGAGTTCGGCGCGAATCGACGCCTGCTGCGCGTTCACCCATTGATAATGCCAATCGTCGTTGGCACGGGCCACCTTTTGCAGCAGATCGCGGTCGGCCGGCGAGAGTTTCTGGAACCATCGCTCGTTGACGATCAGCAGCGCTGCCTGCGGCAGGTAGTACGTATCGATGACGTATTTGATATGTTGGTGGAAGCCCATCTTGGGAATCACATCCAGCGGGCTGTCAAAGGCATCGACCACGCCTTGCTGTATGGCGCCGAATGTCTCAGACCAGGCAATGGGATAGGTTGAAACGCCCCAGGCACCCCAGAGCTTCTCCATGACCGGGTTTTTTGGCATCCGGATCTTCAAGCCCTGCAGATCGGCGAGCGTCTGGACACATTTGTTTTTGGTGAACAGTTTGCGAAAGTCATTGGTAAAAGCGCCCAATATCCGGATCGTTCCAGATTCGGCGAGCACCCGCTTGTTGAGCTCATCCAGGTAGGGGCCCGGACGCAGCAAGCCCTTTTCGCCCAACAGATCAGCCGGACTGGCGCTCATGTACGGCAGGACGAGTACATTGATCGACGGCGCGAGCTGGGCAACGTTGTTGGAGGTCACCGCCGCCATCTGGATGGTGCCGATCTTGACCTTGCTGGCCATGTCCTGCTCGCTACCCATCACGCCACCGCCGAGATTCTTGACCTCCATCTCACCGTTGGAGTCCTTGGCCAGTCGCTCGGCGAAACCACCCGCATACATGCCATACGCCTGATCCGGGGGGCAGCAGTGCGCCAGACTCATGCTCATGCGCGGGCCGGCCGCCTGGGCAGAAGATAGCACCAGTACGGCCAGCAGGGCGCATGCCCAGAACACGATGCGCCGTGCAACGGTGATCGGATATCCGTTCATTCATGTCTCCCGTCTGGGCCCACATACGGTCTGGGGCCTGATTCTCTGATGTGGTCCGCCATCACCGTGAACTCAACGGTTCAGGCGTTCAATCTAGCCGAGTCGGTTGGTCGCGTCAATTTTCGTACCGGAGCCAACCGCTCGTCGGGTCCATGAACGGTCTCATGTCCGGGGCGGCCACACCGATATCAGTCACACGTGCGGGGCGCATCGCTGTCTTTCTTTCTCTCTCTCTCTCTCTTTCTCTCGAAGGACCTACCCGGTGGATCAAGAACAGACTCGTCTGGATGCCCTCCAGCGTGAAGAGTTGATGGATACGCAAGCCGAGGATGTGTTCGATTCGATCACCCGCCTGGCGGCCAGCATCTGCGATACCCCGATCAGCCTGTTCAGCCTGGTCGATGCGAACCGGCAATGGTTCAAATCGGCGGTCGGATTGGAGCAGGGCGGGCAGACGCCCCGCGGCCAGGCCTTCTGCACCCATGCGATACAGACACCAGGCGAGTTGTATGAGGTCCGTGATGCGCGTCTGGAACCGGCCTTCGTTAGCAACCCGCTCGTCACTGGCGTGCCTGACCTCCGGTTCTATGCCGGGATGCCGGTGCGCTCGGAGAGCGGCCATGCGCTGGGGACGCTCTGCGTGATCGATCGTGTGCCAAGAACCCTGAGCGAATCCCAGCGTCGCTCCCTTCGGGAACTGGCTTCGACGGTCGAGTGCCTGATTCGCGAGCGGCGAGTTCATCGTGAGGCACGTTGTCTGTTATCCAATGCGTATGTGCAGACGCCCGGTCTGCTGTTTCTGCTCGATGCGAGCGGCGCGATTGTCGAAGTCAGCGACATGTGGCTCGCACTGTTCGGCTATGACCGTGAGCGGGTGATTGGTCGACATGCACGGGATTTTATGTCCACGAAGGCCCGCGAAGCGTTCCTGGCCGTGCGTGATCGGTTCTGGGCAGACGGCGGTTGTCGGGACTACCCTTGCCAGTTCACGACATCAGGCGGTCAAGCTGTGGATGTCTTGATTTCGGCTGCCATCGAATCGGATCCGTCCGGCCGGCCCGTGCGGGTGAGTTGCGTCCTGATCGATGTGACCCGCCAACTGAAACTGCAGACCGAACTCGAACAGCAGGCACACATCGACAGCCTGACCGCGATCCCGAACCGACGGTTTTTTTGCGAACGACTCGAGACCGAGATCATCCGGGCCCGACGCTACGCGCGACCGCTGTCCATGCTCTTGTTCGATGTGGATCGGTTCAAGCTGATCAATGATCGTTATGGTCACCAGATCGGCGACCAGGCGCTCATGCAGGTGGCGGCGATCACTCGCCAGACCATTCGTGACTGCGATGTGGTCGGAAGGCTGGGCGGTGAGGAATTTGCCGTGATCCTGCCGGAAACCAATTCAGCCAATGCGTTTCGCGCCGCCGAGCGCCTGCGTTTCGTGATCGAATCGAGTGCGGTGCTGATCGACGAGGGCCGATCCGTGACTCTGACGGTGAGCGTGGGCGTGACCACCTTCGACGACAGCACGACGGCTCAGGAGGCGCTGACCCAGGCCGACACGGCTATGTATGCGGCCAAGCGCTCGGGCCGCAACCGGTCGATGACCTGGGAGCATGCCGGCGCCGCACGGGTCGTGCAGGCCTTGTCCCGGTCAAAATGGGTCAGTGACGGATTCCCCAGAATGATGTCCCAGCAACCATCGGCGGGCACGGGCCCGGCCGTACCCGCCCGGGCCGAAGCGACCGAAACCTTGCATTTCCTGTGCGTCTGATCGGCCTGATTCAGACGGGTTGTTCCAGGGTCGGGCAGCGATCGGCCACGGTCGTACGCCTCATATCCCTCGCCTGACTCGCGTCATAGGCGCGGGCGCGGTGCATCAGGACCCGGTTGTCCCAGATCACCAGATCATGCGGCTGCCACCGATGGGCATAGACGAAGGTGCGCTGGGTCGCATGTTCATTGAGGTCACGCAGCAGCATTCTGGCCTCTGGCCTGGGCCAACCGGTGATGTCGCCTGCGTGCGCCGACAGATACAGGGACAGCCTGCCCGTATTGGGATGCCGACGGACCAGGCGCTGCGGGACAGGCTCATTGTGTTTTTTGTAGGCTTCGTCCCAGTCGTCAAAACCCAGCAGGCCCCGCGAAAAGATCTGGCTGTGCCAGCACACCAGATCGCGGCACTGCGCCTGCGTGGTGGGGTCGAGGGCGTCCCATGCGGCCCTCATGTCCGCAAATTCCGTGTTGCCGCCGGCATCGGGTATGACCCGGGCCGAGAGCAGGGAGAATTTCGCCGGCGTTGCCTTGAACGAACTGTCCGAGTGCCAGAGCATGTTGCCCAGGCCGAACAGCCTGACTGCGTCGTCCCTGGCCCGGACCCTGCCATGTTGGTCCAGATTCGAAATGTCATTGATGTTCATCGACAAACGGCGCTCCTCGCGCCTGGCGAAGTCGCCCGTTGCCTGCTCCATCGGGCCAAAATGCTGCGAGAAGGCGTATTGCTGCTCGTCGGTGATCTGCTGTCCGGGCAGCACCAGCACAGCGTAATGATCCATGGCCGCTTCGATGCGGGCGGCAAGTTCGACCGATACACCCTGCGCGATCTCAAAACCGCTGACGCGCCCCACGAAATCGGGGCGGTCCGGATCAACGGGTTCAATGACCAAGTTCACGATGACATTCTCCCGGCAAACCAGTTGCTCGACTCTCAGATAACGATCGAATGCAATATGCCAGCCTTTGCGCCGGATGGCCACCCCGGTTCGCCCATGTCGGCGAAAGCGGGCTAGCATCGAGGACCACGCGTCGGAGTCGACAAGCCCATGGCCATGACCATCAGCCGAATCGCTACCCACCTGCTGTCGGTGCCGTTCGCCGATCCGCCCAAGACGGGCTTTCTGGCATTGGAACGAATCGACCTGCTGGTCGTTCAGGTCGAGACCAGCACCGGCGTCGTGGGGACGGGTCACCTGCATCCTCTGGCCGGCGGCATGCGCACCTTGCAGACCTGCATCGACGAGATGCTCGCCCCGCTGCTGCTGGGCCAGGCCATCGACGAGGTCGGACGATTATGGCAGACGATGTGGCAGGCCACATTCATCCAGGGCCGCATGGGCATTACGGTCATGGCGATGTCAGCACTCGATATGGCCCTCTGGGACGCTCTGGGCAGGGCCAGTGGCAAACCGTTGTGGGCGCTATGGGGTGGCCGGCCCGACCCTCTGCCGGTTTACGGATCGGGCTGCTTTCGGGGGCTTGGCCATGATGGCATGATCGACAAGGCGCAGCGCTTCGTTGCACAGGGTTTCACCGCCGTCAAGATGCAGGTTGCCCACTTGTTCACGAATGACGAAGACATCGTGAATGTCCGCGACATGCGCGCAGCCCTGGGCGACAGCATTCAGATCATGGTCGATGTCAATCAGGGCTGGACGGTCGAAGAGGCAATCCGGGTCGGTCGTCGACTCGATGCGTTTGGCATTGCCTGGCTGGAAGAGCCGGTCATGGCCGACGATTTTGATGGTTATCATGCGATTGCCGATGCCATCGAGACGCCGGTGGTCGGCGGTGAGAATCACTTCACCCATCATGACCTCAAACCGTTTTTCGCGAGCGGCAAGATTCCGATCCTGCAACCGGACATCATGCGCGGCGGCTTCAGCGAACTGCGGGTGATTGCCGATCATGCCCACCGCGCGGGTTTGTCGATTGCGCCGCATCTGTTTCCCGAGATGAGCGTGCATCTGAATGCATCGATTCCGAATCCGGCCTGGCTCGAATACATGGGATGGTTCGATGATCTCTGGGTCGAACCGAACCTGCCGGTCAACGGCATGCTCTGGCCGCCCGACCGACCCGGACACGGCATGGACTTCAAGCCTGAGTTGTTCAAAGACTATCCCTACCGTCCCTGTTCAACATCCGGCGAATAAGGCAGAATCAGCGCCACCGCCACATCGACCAGTCCCCGAGTCATTGCCCGGACCGAACGGATCAGTCAACCATGAGCAAACGCATCTATATTCTCAACGGTCCCAATCTGAATCGCCTGGGTACCCGCGAACCGGACATCTACGGGCATGAAACCCTGGCCGATGTCGAGCAGCGTTGTCGGCATCGGGCCGACTCTCTGCATCTGGAGATCGATTTTCGTCAGACCAATTTCGAAGGCGAGTTGGTCGAGAGTATTCATGAGGCGATTGACCACGCCAATGGTCTGATCATCAATCCGGCCGGTCTGACCTTCACCTCCGTGCCGGTCATGGATGCGCTCAAGATGTTCCGCGGACCCAGGATCGAGCTGCATATCAGCAATGTGCATGCGCGAGAGCCCATCTATCATCGTTCCATGATGAGCGCGGTGGTCACTGCCGTCATCGCCGGCCTGGGAACCGACGGATATCTGCATGCGCTGGACTGGATGGCTGGTGCGGTTCAGACCGATTAGGTCGATTCTGCCACGTCTTACCGCATGGCAACTGCGTTTCGTGAGGCGTTAAGTGGTCGCACCCGCCCGCTTCAGAATCTGCTGGGCCGTACGCTTCGCACAATAGCTGGCGACATCGACGATCGGCATGGGCGCCGAATACAGATAACCCTGACCAAAATGAACGCCCATTCCCACGAGCACCTGCTCGATCTCGTGTGTCTCGACGAATTCCGCGACACATTGCACGTTGATTTCTTTGGCAATCTCCACCATCTTGCGGATGAACAAGCCGTGGACGGGGTGGGATAACACCTTGGTCGTCAAGGATCCGTCGAATTTCAGGTAGTCGGGTTGAAGTTCGGCCAGGTAATGAATCGAACTGTGACCGGCCCCGAAATCGTCGATGGCCGTTTTTGCGCCAAGCTTGCGGATCGCATCCAGAAACTCCTTCGTGCGGTCAAAACTGTTCAGTGCAACCGATTCAGTGATTTCGAAGCACAGGCGGCTCAGGTCGACATGGTTTGCGGAGACCAGGTCGTAGATATCGCTCAGAAACTGCAGATCGTTCAGGGAGCTGCCACTGAGATTGATCGAGAGATGGTCGATCTGATCCAGTTCCAGTTCGCCGGACCGGATCAGACGAAAGGCCTCCGCCACGACGAATCGGTCAAGCGTGCTCATCACCCCCATTCGTTCGGCGGCGGGAATGAACTGCCATGGGGGAATCACCTCGCCGCTTTCCCCGCGCATCCGGAGCAGCAGTTCGAAAGAGGGCTTCATGGCGTGATCGCGGATATCGACCACTGGTTGGGCGACCAGAAAAAAGCGCCCCGCCTTGATGTAGTCGGACAGTCCACCGGCAACCCGGGTGGATTCCAGTTCGCGAATGATGGCATTTTCGTTGTACTCAGCCACCACGATGGTCTGTGTCGTCGATGCCTGGGCGAACTCGCATGCGAGGCTGACGCGCAGGATGGCTTCCGCAGCGCTGCCATCGCCGTCGAGCAGGCACAGACCGGCATTGACCTCGGGCATCAGCTCCACGTTGCCCACGCTCAGCCCGGTCTGGCGAAGCTTGCGGAACCGCTCGGCAAGCAGACCCCGGATGAGGTTGATCGCATCGCTGTCAATCAGAAAAAGAATCTTGTCATGATCGCGCCCGATCCGGGCATCCGGCATGGCTTCCTTGATGATATTGACGACATGACAAAGGATCTTTTCGGCGACCTGACGGCCGTGAATCTTGTGAATGAAATCGAAGCGGTTCAGGCTGATCTGCCCCAGGATTGCCGGTTTCTCCTGTTTCAACCGATCCGCGATTTCACCTTCGAGGCTATGAATGGTCAGCGAGTTCGTGATCGGATCGTGGGAGGCCAGATATTCCAGCCGCTGCTCAGCGGTCTTTCGCGCCGTTTCATCAGAGATGCTGCCATCGATACTGTCTTCACCAATCGCGAAATCGACCGTAAACCAGCGCTTGCCCGTGCCATTATCGAACTCCAGTTCGAACTCCAGATGGTCCCGCTGATCCTGATTCGCACGGGACACCAGAATCGACGATAGCCCACGTTCCCACAGAATCGCATACTGAATCGACCTGGACTGGTCATCGGTCAAACCAAACATCTGGCGGAAAGTCGGGTTGGCGGTCAGCAGTCGGCCGGTCAGATCCGTGCTGAACAGACCGATGGGCGTGCGGGTATAGATGCCTTCCAGTTCGCGAAGTGCATTGAGCTCGCCCAGGCGGGCGTGCATCCGGGCATTGCGTTCCTCGCTGATCTGGGCAGCCAGGGCAACACTCATGATGATGGCTGAGACCAGTGCGCCACCCGTCGCGTTGATGCCGATATCGCCAATTGCCGGAATGACACCGACCTGAAAGCCGATTTCGAGCAGCATGCCGGCGATCATCATGAAGTATGAGCCGGCATACAGCCAGGCAATGATCGAGTTGCCGCGTCGGATCACGGCAACCACGCCGCACGCGATCATAATCAGCGCGATCGCGGCGCAGCTACGAAACACGCCCAGATAGAGCGGCATGGGCAGCCAATGACCAAAGACGATCAGCGTGCCAAATACCAGGGCCGCAAAATTGATCGAATGATGGATGAGCAGACCCGTCTTTTCGCGGTTGAATAACGACACGAACAGAATACAGGTCAGAAATGCATACGCGGCGATGGTCGAACGAATGATGGCGATACCGCTGGGGGTCCATTGATCAATGCCCAGCCAGGTGAAATCCCACCCGTTGTTGAATCCGGCAACCCGGATGGACGAAATCAGCCATGCACTGAAGATGACGTAGAGGAAGCTGTGGTTGACGACCGCAATGCACAGACTGAATGCGGCCAGCGTGAGGAAGACTGACCAGACAGCGACCCCGTTCTTGATGAATCGGCTGGATAAGGCGTCGCCTGACGCGGCGGTCCAGGCCAGAACCTTGGGCTTGAACGGAAAGCTCGTGTGGACGCTGCCGACGATATCGTAGGCCGTGGGCTGGCCAGGTATTCTGATGTACAGGCCGCCATCGGTCCGTTCGGTGAACGAGCTGACCTCCATGGTTGGCGCCATTCGGTCAACCGGAACCAGCCAGAAGCGATAGTTGGCCAGGGAAATCGACCGGATATCAAGAACCGTGGGCTGGGTATAGTCGAGACTGGATGATGACGCTTCCATCAGCATCCAGAGCGGCTTGTTCGTATCGTGATGCCCGGGTTTTTCCTTTTCGTCGGCTCGATTCCGATTGATGCTTCGGTGAATGATATTCGGCTCGACGACACCGGGCAGGCCGTCGAGCAGGTAGGTTCCCACCGGCTTTCTCGGGGTCTCGATGTCGTACAGAATCAGAAAGCGATAACTCGCAAAAACGCCCAGGATCAGGATCGCGGTGACGATGGCCAGGGTCAGGACGGCGTTGGTCGCACCCAGGTTGTTCCGCAGCCATGGAAAGATGGCGCGATCGGTCGAGGGAGACGAGGATCTGGCGGAGGCTGGCATCGCGGCAATGGGCTCGATGGCTGAGTCGAGCCAGTTTGCCGGCTTGGCTTACAATTTCTCAGGATTGCCGATTAACGGCGTCAATGCGCTTTCGGATGGGCGGCACGCGGCGACATCACTCGACGAATGGTTCTTGTTGCCGGGCTGGACGGTAGGGCGCGTGAGACTATCTTGCAAGCCGTGCAATCGGCTGAACCACGATTGCCTTGCCTGCAATGCTTGGTGGATGCATACCGGAAAGCGGGTTGATCAGCGGCGCTGCGCGACCGAGACGGATGTCCTCATGCTGCTGTACAAAAAACATGCGCCTCAGGTTTTCCGTGAAATCGTGCTGCGGCCAGATCTGCTCAAGTTGCGACACCCGCAGGGCCAGGATCCGGTGTGGCATATTGTTGGCCGCTGGGGAGAAGAACATCGGCGGATCGCTGACGTCCTCAAAGCACAGGATTCGATAGAAAGGTTCCATCGCCCGGCGTGCACCGATGATGATGTTGTCCACCCCTTCAATCCGGCAGGCCTTGAAGAATGTCTTGCACAACATCAGCAACACCATCCGGCTGTTCTCGCTCTTGGGGACACAGAGCAGCCTGGCCTCGGCGTAGGGTGCATGACGCCAGGGTTCGGGCAGGCTGATCAATTGCTCCATGGTCGTCGGACCGCGCGAACTGAACGCGATCCGCATGGTCCCGATCATTTCATTCGTTTCTTTGTCGATCGCGGCGAGCACCTGGGAGTTTGCGGCGAAATCCTCGACATCGAGCGCCGACTCCAGCGGCGGCTCCTCGCCTTTCGCAGCCACCCGATACACGCTCAGGCGAAGCCGGGCGACCGTGAGCAGTTCATCGGTGGTGCTTACGGCTCGGACGACAAATGGCAGGGCAGGGTTCTGGGATTCGAGGTGCGGGAGAATCGGTGCATCAGGCAGGAAGATCTGTTGAAGTAATCGAGCCAATCTTTTATTCACGGCAAACGAGCCTGCCGTGCCCCTTAGCAGTTGGATGGTATGCGAATCCGTTTTTTTTGATGTCGACGGATTGTACAGTGTAGTGGCATTGCCGCGCACATCGGCGGTGCGTCGCTGACGTTTTGACATGGTTTGCGTCGGCGAATCTACAATCGAGTTGTCGACGTCCCGGCCGGGTCGTATCGCCATTCGGAGACTTCTGATGAAGCCAGCCCTTGATGCCGTGATCCTGCCCTCGGTATGCCCGCTCGATTGTCCCGACACCTGCAGCCTTGCGGTCGAGGTGGCGGATCGACGGGTTGTCGCTGTTCGCGGGTCGAGGGCGAACCCCTATACCGCTGGCGTGATCTGCGACAAGGTGGCGCGCTATTACCCCGATTTTGTTCACGGTGAGGCAAGACTGCGCCATCCATTGCGTCGTGTAGGCCCCCGCGGAAGCCGGCAATTCGAACCAATCTCGTGGGCCGATGCGATCGAGCTGACCTTCACGGGTCTGAGCCGGGCGATCGACGCGTTTGGCAGTCAGTCGGTGCTGCCGCTGAACTACGCCGGGCCACATGGTCAGCTCGCTGGCGGCTCGATGGATCGTCGCTTCTTTCACCGGCTTGGGGCAAGCCTGCTCAATCGGGGTCCCCTGTGTGGCCTGGTTCGCGGCACCGCCTATACCAGTCTGTTCGGCGCCGCACCCGGCATGGCACCCGAACAGATGATCCAGGCCGATCTGATCGTGGTCTGGGGCAACAATGTCACGGTGTCCAATCTGCATCTGACCCGGGTCATCAAGCGCGCCCGGGAACAAGGTGCCGTGCTGGTCGTGGTCGATCCTCGTCGCACCAAGATTGCCGAGCAGGCGGATCTGTTCGTGCAGATCCGCCCGGGCACGGATGTGGTGCTGGCGCTTGGCCTGGCAGCCGAGTTTGAGCGGCGTGGTCTGCTTGCCCATGACTTCATCGAACGCTGGACTTTGGGCGTGCATGAGTATCTGGCAAAGGCTCGAACCTGGTCTGTCGCCGCGGCCTGTGACACCTGCGGCATTGAACGATCTGCATTCGATGCGCTGGCTGACGCGTACGCACGCGCCAGGCGCCTGTCGCTGTCGGTGGGTAATGGCATTGAACGGGGTCGCAGCGGCGGTTCCGGTCTGCGCGCGATCATGTCGCTCAATGTGCTGCTCGGGCAACTGGGTCGCGAAGGTGCCGGCATCATGGCCAAGCCCGGTCTGGCCATTCCGATCGACAGCGATGCCTTGCAGCGACCGGATCTGGCGCCAGCCGGCCTTCGGACCATCAATATCGTCGATGTGAGTCGCCTGTTGCTGGATGCGTCACTGGACATCCCGATCAAGGCGGTGTTCATCTACAACCACAACCCGGTGTGTACTCATCCCGATCAGAACCGGATGAAGCAGGCCTTGTCGCGGGATGATCTGTTCATCGTGGGTTGCGACGTGGCCATGACTGACAGCATGGCCTATGCCGATGTGATTCTGCCGGCCTGTACCCACTTCGAGCATGACGACGTGTTCGCAGCCTACGGGCAGAACTATCTGCAGCGCTCGGCCGCTGTGATTGCGCCGATCGATGAAGCCCTGCCCAACACCGAAATTTTCCGCCGTCTGGCCGCGCGTTTCGGTTTCCATGAAGCGCCCTTTCATGACAGCGATGAGCAACTGATGGATGCCGCGGTGCGCTCGGGCGATTCACGGCTGGCTGGCCACCGCGGCAGTCGCCTGCCACTGGACAGTGCGCTGGCAATGGTCGCGCCGGGTGGCAGGCCGCTGCTCATGTGTGACAACGTCACGCCAGCCACGCCCTCGGGCAAGGTAGAGTTGTTTTCAGACGCCCTGCAACAGGCCTGGGGCTACGGTCTGCCGCGATACGATCCTGTGCCGGCCACGTTTGCGCTCAATCTGATCAGCCCATCCAGTTCGAGGCGCACCAATACAACATTTGGCTCGCATCACGCATCGGCGGGTCCCGAGTGGCTCGAGATGCATCCTGAAGACGCGCTTGCCCGTGGTTTGACGAACGGCGAAACGGTCCGGGTGTGGAATGAACTCGGTGAGGTTTTCCTGACCCTGACCATCACCGAGGCGGTCCGTCAGGGGGTGATCTACACGCCCAAGGGCACCTGGCTGGCCAGCAGTCGCAGCCGGCAGACCAGCAATGCCTTGATCAATGCAGACCTTCGGACCGACATTGCCGATGGTGCCTGTTATAACGATACCTTCGTCGAGGTCGCTGCGGCAGGCTGAGCTGAAGCGCTCGTCAGCCGGGCGCGATCATCAACGGCAATCAATGGGGACGGGATTGGCCGCGAGTTCGCGCGCCCTGGGTTCACCCAGATCCCAGTACAGACCCGCCATCAGGCCCAGTCCTTCGCGCACGATGCTGACCGGGACGTTCTCGTTGGGGGCATGATTGGCCGCGCCAGGATAAGAATGCGGCACCCAGACGGTTGGCAGCTTCAACACCTCGGTGAATACGTCATTGGGCAGTGAGCCGCCCAGGCTGGGCAGAATCGATGCCTCCTTGCCGCAGGTGGCTTCGATCGAGTCGGCTGCCCAGCGAACCCAGGGGTGACCCGGATCGATGCGAGACGCGTTGAACATCGCCTCGCGGGAGGGCGTGATCGTCACATTGGCGAAGCCCTGCCGATCGAGAAACTGCCGCAGGCGTCCGATCAGCTGATCGGTATCGACGCCGGTGACGAAGCGCAACTGCATGCGTGCCCAGGCCTTTGCGGGTATGGCATTGACCGGCTGGCGGGGATTGCCGGTTTCGAAGGCCAGCACCTCCAGGCTGCACCAGGCAAACACCCGCTCGGCAGGGGTCAGACCGGGCTCGCCCCAGTTCGGTTCGATCTGCGGATCGCCGGGCGCCGCTTCGAAGCTGAGTCTGGCGACTGCCTCGCGCACTCGCGGCGGTATCTCATCGGGTACCCAGCCCGGAATCCGGATCTGGCCGTTGGGTCCGACCATGGATGCGATCGCATGGGCGAGCACGATGCCGGGATTGGAGATCAGGCCGCCCCAGTTGCCCGAGTGATGCGCGCCCTCGCGTGCCTCGATCGACAGGTCGAAACCCAGTCCGCCCCGCGAGCCCAGAAACAGCGTCGGCCGGGCTCGCGCGATACGCGGCCCGTCCGAGGCGATCAACAGGTCTGCGGCCAGTGCCTTTCGATGATCCTGGGCAAAGGGCCGCAAGCCCGGTGAGCCCGTTTCCTCGCCCATTTCGATGAGATACCGTGCATTGAAACCGAGTCTGCCCCGGGTGCGCAGCACGGCCGATAGCGCGCTCATGTTGATGGAGTGCTGCCCCTTGTTGTCGACCACGCCGCGACCGAACCAGTAGCCTTCACGTTCGGTGAGCGTCCAGGGCGCGAGCCCGGGCCGCCAGCGATCATCCTGGCCACGGATCACATCACCATGACCATAGCCCAGGACGGTCGGCAGGTCCTTGCCCTCGTCACGGCTGGCGATGAGAAACGGCGACGGGGAGGCCGGATGTTCATGGATCCGGCACTCAAAACCCATGGCCTCGAAGGCCGGTGTCATTTCCTCGCGCAGGTATCGGCCCATCTCGGCTTGTCGGTCCGGATCCTGGCTTTCGGTGCGCATCGCAATCCGGCGGGCCAGCGTATCGAACAGCTCGCCCGAATCGAGGCAGGCTGTCGACAACGCGATGGCATCGTCACGAGATGGCGAAGTGGTAGCGCTGGACATGGCGGCGGCTCCAGAAGGCAATGTCGCGCAGGGTCGCGACAGCATAACGATTATGCCGGTGCTGCCCGACGTGCCGTTTTTCGTATGGAGGCGATCAACTCCAGCAATCAAAAAACACTTGGGCAACGGTGCAGATTCCTGACGAGTCGGTGCGCCGTCGATTCAATTTTGGCAAAAGTCTCGATATAGTCGATTGGCAGTGTCCACGCCCTTGCCAACGTCCGCCAGGCGCGGTGTGCATGGCAAGCATGAAGACACAGTGCACGGGCTGGTGCCCGGCAATCGTCAGAGAGGGTGGAACGGGAGGCGAATGTGAATTGGCCGGATCCGATCGAGCGCTTGTCCGACAAAGAGCCGTCGCCGGGTTCGTCGGCCGCCGGCCTGCCACGCTTCGGTGGCTTCTGGATCGATACCGGCACCGAGCAGCTGCTAGGCCCGAACTCACAGGTGCGCGTGCTGCGCCCGAAGTCGTTCCGGGTCTTGCAGATTCTGGCTGCGCGATCGGGGCAGCTGGTCACCAAGCAGGAACTCATGGCACTCGTCTGGCCCGGCGTGGTGGTCTCGGACGATTCACTGGTTCAGTGCATTGCCGATGTGCGTCGGGCCTTGAATGATGCCGGCAAGAAGATTCTGGTCACCGTCGCCCGCAAGGGCTATCGATTGCTCGCCGATGCTCCGCAGGTTGACGAAGCGCATCAAACCTTGGCCGCGGGTTCGTTCACATCGGCCGAATCCGTCCTGGGTCGGCCGGGTCGGACATCGGGCGGGCGAGTCGGCACTACACCGGTCAAGGCACCGCCGCCGCTGGTCGGTCGCACACGGGAGTTGACCAGTCTTGTGCAGGCTATCACGCCGAGCCGACCACCGAGGGCCGGGTTTGTGCTGGTCAGTGGCGAATCAGGCATCGGCAAGACGCGGCTGGTCAGCGAAGCCATGGACCGGGTTGCCGGTGCAACGATGCATTGCGCGGTCAGTTCGGCCTACGCGCTGGGTACGGCAATCGGCTACTCGACCTTGATCGCCTGGTTGAAGTGCCCAGCCGATACGGGAGAACGTGCGGCGTCTGGATGCGATCTGGAAACAGCAGATCGCCGCGCTGTTGCCCGATGCGCTCGACCCCTCCCTGATCAATGAACGGGCTGGCCGAGATCCGGCCAGGCAAAACAGGCTCAGGTTGTTCAACGCGTTATCCCATGCGTTCCGGATCGGCGGGAATTCGACGCTGCTGGTACTGGACAATCTGCAGTGGTGTGACGGCGAAACCCTGCAATGGTTGAATTTTGCACTGCTGCAGCAACCTGACGCCGGATTGACGGTACTGGCCACGCAACGCACGGGCATGAAGGAAAACCCGGAAGTGGATCGGCTGTTGAGCAATCTGACCCATGCCGATCGGATCACCCGGATCCGCCTGGGTTCGCTTACCGATGCCGAGTGTGAACGACTCGCCGATAGCGTCTCGGTTCGATGGCGACAGGGCATTCGCTCATCTGAGCTGCCACGACTGACCGGTGGCAACCCCTTGTTCGTGATCGAAGCAGCGAACCGCGGCCGGATCGGATTGCAATCCGGTGACGATGCCGGTGATCGGTTGCGCGAGGCAGTGAACGCGCGTCTCGATGGGCTCGATGATGGTGCACGGCGACTGATCGAATACGCGGCGGCCCTGGCCGGTGATTTTGATGTGCCGTTGTTGCAGCGGATCACCGGCATCGATGGTGAGGCGGTCTGCGCCGCATTGAATGCGTTGGAGCAACGTCAACTGATCGCGCCCGGACCGGGACGTTTTGCCTTTCGCCATGACCTGCTGCGCGAAGTGATCTATGAGAGTCTCGGTCATGCGGGTCGCCAGGCGATTCACGCGACGATTGCGCAGGCTCTGGATGCGGTTGCGGAATCGGACGAGCTGTATCGTGGTGTGGTCGGCGGGCATTTCGCTCAAGCCACCCATTGGGCCAGGGCAGGGCAATGGCATCGCGCCCGCCAGCATTACGGCGAGTCGGCCAGACAGGCAAGAGCGGATCATGCGGCCCATGCCGAGGCGCAGTCATTACGCGCCGCGTTGGACGCGCTGGAACATGAGCCGGTTTCGCGCTCGGGCCGACGGATGCGGATCGAGTTGCAACTGGATCTCGGGCTGGCGTATAGCGCGATCAACGGCTGGGGTAGCGAATCGGTCAGAGCCTGCTGGCAGGATGCCTATGAAACCGCGATGCAGGTCGGCACAGTGGTTCAACGCGCTCGTGCGATCAATGCCTTGGACACTTATTTCCGGGATGCGGGCCAGTGGCATCGTTGCGAAACCCTGTCGGCGGCGGCGCTCGATCTGCTGCCCGACATCGAGGACGATTATCTGCGCCTTTGCCTGATGTCGTCTCAGGCTGCCTTGCTGCTGCACACGGGAAGACCGGGCCGATCACTATCCGCCTATGCGCAGGTCATCGCCACGTCGAATGACGATATCGTGCCTTCGTTCAACTGGTTCAACAATACCTTCACGATTGGTGCGCATTTCCGGTCTGCGCAGGCACTCTGGTTGCTCGGGCGGGTGGATGAGGCGATGCGGTCTGCCGCGACAGCGCTCGAACAATCGGTCCGCCGATCCGATCCGTTTCATCGTGCCATCACCTTGTTTCACGTCACCATGCTGTATGAATTCAGTCGCGATGTCGACCGGATCCGGCTGTATGCGGGGATGTTGGCGGAACTCGCGGCCGAGTTCGGATTCACGTTCTATCAGGGGTCGGCCCGGCTGTTCGACGCGTTCTCGCGCCTGCAATCAGGACCCGACCCTGAGGCCCTGCAAACCGTCGTCGACATCACCGCGAGGCAACGGCTTGGCGGCACCCGAATGTTCGAGCCCTACTGGCAATCGAACCTGGCCGAATCCCTGCTCGTCTGTGGGCGGCATTCACAAGCATTGAAAGTGGCGCGCAAGGCCTTGCGCGAATCGGCCCTGACGCACAATCAGTACTGGGATGCCTGCCTCTGGCAGGTCGTGGGCGATTGTCTCAAATCGGGTGCCAGGCGTGCAGACCGGGCGCTGCGGGCCTATGACACGGCCGTTGCGATCGCTCAGCGACAAGGCGCGCTGCAACTGGCCTTTCGCGCCGCATCGGCCAAGTGCGAGATCCTGGCGAGCGATGATGCCATTGCGCAGCGTGAAGCGTTTCGATTTAAGCTCACGTCCCCGTCCTGTTGACCCCCTGGAGATTGTCGTGAGTCATTCCCTGTTCGATCTGAGCGGTCGGGTTGCGCTCATTACTGGTTCAACCCGTGGAATCGGCCTGGCATTGGCCAAGGGCCTTGCCGATGCCGGTGCCCGGATCATTCTGAACAGTCGCCGTCAGGACGATGTCGATGCCGCGGTGAGTCGTCTGGCGGCCCAGGGCATGAGCGTGAGCGGGGCCGCCTTCGATGTGGCCGACGAGGCTGCCGTCGGCGCCGCCTTTGAGGCCTTCGATCGCCAGGGACTGGCAATCGACATCCTGATCAACAATGCCGGCATCCAGCATCGTGCGCCAATGCTCGAGTTGGCGCTCAGCGACTGGCAACGAGTGCTCGACACCAATCTGAGTGCGGCATTCATCGTGGGCAAGGCGGCTGCCATGCGCATGGTCGCGCGCGGCAGCGGCGGCAAGATCATCAACATCGGCTCGCTCACCAGTCAGGCAGCCAGAGCCACGGTCGCGCCCTACACGGTCGCCAAAGGTGGCATCAAGCTGCTGTCCCAGGCGATGGCGGCCGAATGGGCGAAATTCAATATCCAGGCCAACTCGATCGGACCCGGCTATATCGTGACGGACATGAACCAGGCCCTGGTCAATGACCCGGCCTTCGATGCCTGGGTCAAGGCGAGCAATCCGGCGCAGCGCTGGGGGCAGCCCGAAGAGCTGGTGGGCGCCGCCGTGTTTCTGGCTGCGCCCGCCTCCAATTACGTGAATGGCCAGATTATTTATGTGGATGGCGGCTGGCTCGCGGTGCTTTGAGCCTGATCATGACTTGACTGGTGATGTACTTAGTATACCATTAGACCATTGCGGGCGAACGCCGCCCGAATCGTTCGATCGATCGTCCGACAACCACCAGAAAGGAGACTCACATGGCAGCCACGATTGCGCTGTTTGGCGCGGGCGGCAAGATGGGCGCGAGGCTGTCCAAAAACCTGATCGGATCCGCTTACCGGGTGCGTCACGTTGAAGTGGGCGCAGCCGGGCGGGAGCGGCTCAAACAGGAGCTCGGCATTGACTGCGTGACACCGGAGGCCGCCGTCGATGGTGCGGACGTGGTGATCCTCGCGGTTCCCGACACCCTCATCGGCCAGGTCGCCGCGCAGATCTCGGCGAACCTGCGCCCGGGCACCATGGTGATGGCATTGGACGCGGCTGCGCCGTTTGCCGGCCACCTGCCTGATCGGAAAGACCTGGTCTACTTCGTGGCGCACCCTTGCCACCCGTCGATTTTCGACGCCCAGGCCCACGCCAGCCTCGATTATTTTGGCGGGGCCAAGGCGCCCCAGGCGGTTGTCTGTGCCCTGATGCAGGGCTCCGAACAGGATTTCGCGCTCGGCGAAGACATCGCGAAGATCATCTACGCGCCGATCACCCGAAGCCACCGTGTCACGGTCGAGCAGATGGCCATGCTGGAACCCGGGCTGTCCGAAACCGTCTGCGCCACCTTGCTCGACACCGTGCGCGAGGCCATGGACGAAGTGGTGGCGCGCGGGGTGCCCGCCGAGGCCGCCCGGGATTTCCTGCTGGGTCACATCGCGATCGAATTGGCCGTGGTGTTCAAGCACATTCCCGGCGTGTTTTCCGACGCCTGCAACAAGGCCATCACGTTTGGCAAGCCTCGCCTGTTGCGCGATGACTGGAAGAACGTGTTTGATCATGATGAACTGGCGCTGAGCATCAAGCGCATCACCTGAATCCATCTCCTCTTCACCCAACCAATCGGAGACTCACCCATGAAGAAACTGCAGATTTCTGCCATTGCCATTGCCATCGCTGCTGGCGCGTTCATGCTGCCTGTGGCAAGTGCCCAGGCGCAGACCGTGCTGAAGCTGGGCTACGCCACCACGAAGGACTCGCACTACGCGGCCGGCTCCAATGCCATGTGCGCGGAGATCGACAAGGGCACCGCGGGCCGCTACAAGTGCCAGCAGTTTCCCAATGCGGCGCTGGGCGGCGAGCGCGAGATGATCGAGGCCGTGCAGTTGGGAACGCTTGACATCGTCAATACCTCGACGGGACCGCTGGGCAACTTCGTGCCCGAGACCAAGATCGTCGACATCCCATTTCTGTTTCGCGACTACGACCATGCGCGCAAGACATTGGACGGGCCGATCGGCCAGGATCTGCTCAAGCGGATGGAGGCCAAGGGTCTGATCGGTCTGGCCTGGGCCGAGAATGGCTTTCGCCACATGACCAACAACAAGCGGCCGATCGTCAAGGCCAGCGATGCAGCCGGCCTGAAGCTGCGCACGATGGAAAACAAGGTGCACATGGAGGGCTACAAGACCTTTGGTCTTCTGCCCACGCCGATGGCCTGGCCCGAGGTGTTCACCGCGCTCCAGCAAGGCACGGTCGACGGCCAGGAGAATCCGATTCCGGTGATTCTTGCAGGCAAGCTGTCGCAGGTACAGAAGCATCTCTCGCTGACCGGCCATGTGTACTCGCCCGCCGTGTTCATCCTCTCGCCGGGGGTCTGGAGCAAGCTCTCGGAGGCCGACAAGAAGGTGTTCGTCGAGGCGGCCCGGGTGGGCGCTGCGGCCCAGCGCAAGAAAGTCAATGATGACGAACGCGACGGCATTGCGGTGCTCGAGCGCGACGGCATGCAGGTCGTCAGAGAGGTCGATGGCGAGAGCTTCCGCACTGCGGTCGCACCGGCGCTTGCGACCTTCGCCAAGGAATTCGGCGCCGACAAGATCGCGGCGATCCAGGCTGTCAAGTGACCTGCGCCGGTCGGCACGCAGCCGGCTGGCATGACTGCCGATGACCGGGCGCGGTCGCAGACCTGTCTGCGGCCGCCTTTGCCCAGGCGTTCACTGAAACCCATCAGGGTGGCTGTTGCCATCGCTACCGAGGAATTGCCATGCGCGATGTCATCCTCGCCATCGATCGACGAGTAACCGATCTGGCCCTTTACCTGGCCTGTGCCTTGCTGTCTGTGATCAGTGCGCTGGGCCTTTGGCAGGTGGTCACCCGCTTCGTGCTGTCCCAGCCCTCGTCATGGACCGAAGAGATCATGCGACGACTGCTGATCTGGTGCGTCATGCTGGGCGTGGTCGTCGCATTTCGACGCGGTGCGCTCGTGTCCGTGGACCTGATGCTGCGCACCAGTCGCGGCACCTGGCGCAAGGTCGTGCGCGCCTTGATCGCGGTCTCATCGCTGGCCTTTCTCGCCGTACTGGTCTGGTATGGCACCAAACTCGCCTGGCTGGTTCGCTTTCAGACCTTCTCCAGCGTCGAGGTGTCGATGGGCTACGCCTACGCGGCGTTGCCGGTAGGCGCGCTGTTGTCGATGCTCGCGGTTGCGGCGCAGTGGCTGGACCCGATCGACGAAGAGCTCGAGCTGGCGCAGTAGTCGGCGTCGTTTCCAGACCATTGACTGCCGCAGCTGGCTGCACCGTCTCAAAGGATCATTATGCCCACCACATTATTCGTCACCATGCTGCTCGCCTTTGCGTTCAGCATTTCGATCGCGGTGGCGATCGGCGGTTCGGCGATGCTGGGCCTGGCCTTGTTCGATCCGGCCCGCCTCATCATCGCCCCCAAGGAGATGTTCACCTCGCTTGACAAATTCCCGCTCGCTGCCGTGCCATTTTTCATACTCGCCGGCAACCTGATGGAAGCCGGAGGGATCAGCCGGCGCCTGGTGGATTTTGCCAAGAGCCTGATCGGCGGCGTGCAGGGTGGCCTGCCCATGAGCTGCGTGCTGACCTGCATGATTTTCGCGGCGGTGTCGGGCTCGAGCGTGGCCACCACCTTCGCCATTGGCGCCATCCTGATTCCGGCGCTCGTGGCCCACGGATACCCCAGGAATTTCGCTGCTGCCCTGCAGGCCACCGCCGCTGAGCTGGGCGTCATCGTCCCACCGTCCATCCCGATGATTCTCTACGGTGTCGCAGCCGAAGTGTCGATCGGAGAGTTGTTCGTTGCCGGGTTCGGACCCGGTCTGTTCATCGGTGCCGCCCTGATGCTGTTCGTGCATCTGTTCTGCCGATGGAAAGGTTGGGGCAAGACCGATGGTGACGGTCGACTGAGTTTGTTTGTCGCGTTTCGCCAGGCAGCATGGGCGCTGTTGATGCCGGTAATCATTCTCGGCGGCATCTACGGTGGCATCTTTACGCCGACCGAGGCCGCTGCGGTTGCGGTGGCCTACGCATTGATCATTGGTGCGCTGGCCCACCGCGAACTGGGCTGGTCGGATCTGCTGCCGGTGCTGCGCAAGAGCGTCATCAGCTCGGCAGTGATCATGTTCATCATCGCCAACGCCGGGCTGTTCGCTTTCCTGATCACGCGCGCCGGGTTGCCCGAGGCGATCGGCGAATGGTTGCTCGAGGTGCTGCAGTCCCCGATGTGGTTCCTGCTGGGTGTCAATATCGCGTTGTTTCTGATCGGTATGTTTATCGAAACCTCCGCGGCCATCATCGTGCTGGCGCCCATCCTCGTGCCGGTGGCCAGGCATTTCGGTGTGGATCCGGTGCACTTTGGCACCATCATGGTTGTAAATCTCGCCATCGGGATGATCACGCCGCCGTTCGGCGTGAACTTGTTCGCGGCATGCACGATTGCCAGGATATCCCTGGATCAGATCATCGGTTACCTGCTGCCGTTTGTGGCCGTCGTGTTTACCTGCCTGATGGTGATTACCTACGTGCCATCGATCAGCCTCACGCTGCGTGATCTCGTTTATCCCGATGCCGCCGCGGCCGCGGCGCCGATCACTCCGCCAATGCCATCGGTCAGCCCGAAATAAGGGCCTCGAAACACACCAGAACCCCTGCCATGAACGATCGCATCCATGCAAGCTACTGGCTCGAAACCCCGGACGAACCTGGTCGTGCGGCCGAAGTGATTGCCGGTGAACAGAGCAGCGGCACGTTTGTCGCGCTGCCTGGTGAGACCCCCGAGTTGAAGGCAAGAGCCGGAGCACGAATCGAGCGGCTCGAAGTCTTGGAGACCGTATCGCAGCCCAGCCTGCCGGGCAGGGGAAGCGGTTCCCGTTATACGCGCTGCACCATCGAGTTGTCGTGGCCGATCGAGAATCTTGGTCCGTCGCTGCCGAATCTGATGTCGACGATCGCCGGAAATCTGTTCGAGCTTCGCCAGGTATCGGGCCTGCGCATCACCGGCCTGCGCCTGCCTCGCGCGTTCGGGGCTGCCTATCCAGGGCCGGCTTTCGGCATCGAGGGCACTCGACGACTGGCCGGCGTGCCCCACGGTCCTCTTGATCGGGACCATCGTCAAGCCCAGCGTAGGCCTGTCGGTCGACGAGACGGCCGAGCAGGTCAGGCAACTCGTGCACGGTGGCATCGACTTCATCAAGGACGACGAGTTGCAGGCCGATGGTCCCGCCTGCCCTTTCGATGATCGGGTGCGTGCGGTGATGCGTGTGATCAATGGCGCTGCCGATCGACTGGGTCGCAAGCCCATGTTCGCCTTCAACCTGACCGGCGAACTCGATCAGATGAAACGACGTCACGACCTGGTACTGCGCGAGGGTGGCAGCTGCGTCATGGTCTGCCTGAACAGCATCGGCCTGGTCGGTCTGACCGAATTCCGCCGGCACAGCCAGCTGCCTATCCATGCGCATCGTAATGGCTGGGGCTACCTGTCGCGTTGTCCCGCGCTCGGCTGGGACTACGCGCCCTGGCAGCAGATTCAGCGCCTGGCCGGCGCCGACCACATGCATGTCAACGGTATCGCCAACAAGTTCAGCGAGAGCGATGAGAGCAGCATCGCCGCGGCGCGCGCCGTGCTGGCGCCGATCTGGCCCGAGCAACCGATGCCGGCCATGCCGGTGTTCAGCTCGGGCCAGACCGGTCGTCAGGCAAGGCCTACCTTCGACGCACTGGGCGGTCGTGCCGATCTGATCCATGCAGCGGGTGGCGGCATCATCGGCCACCCGGGCGGCATCTCGGCCGGCGTTTCAGCCTTGCGTGATGCCTGGATGGCGGCGATGGCTGGCCAGGACATTGAACAGGCAGCGCAGACGCGACCAGCGCTCGCCGCTGCGCTCAAATTCTGGTGACCAAGGCGTCGAGGCTGCGAGCGTGATAGTCGATAGGGACGAAACGGCACCATGAAACCGTTGAATCAATCCTTGCCTGACGGTTTGTTGCTGGCCTTCGTCGGCGATGATTTCACAGGCTCGGCGGCCAGCATGGAGGTCATGACCTTCGCGGGACTGCCCACCGTGCTCTTTCTTGCCCCACCGACGCCTGAGCAGGCCGCCCGCTTCGACGGCATGCGGGGCATCGGCCTGGCCGGCACCATGCGTTCGCAGCGCCGCGAGTGGATGCAGCACAAGCTGCCCGAGTTGTTCCGTTGGCTGCGCGACACCGGGGCACCGGTCTGCCACTACAAGATCTGCTCGACCTTCGATTCCAGCCCCGAGATCGGCTCAATTGGCTGTGCGGCCGACATTGCCGCCAGTGTTTTCGACGGTTGGATGCCCGTCATGCCGGCAGCACCACCGATCCGGCGATACCAGGCCTTCGGCAATCTGTTTGCCGCCGGGCCAGGCGGCGTGGCACGGCTCGATCGGCACCCGGTGATGAGCTGCCATCCCGCCACCCCGATGCAGGAAGCCGATATCCGGGCGGTGCTGGCCACCCAGACTCGGGCCGACGTCGGCCTCATATCCCTGGAAGACCTCACGGACGACGCGGCGGCCAATGCGGCATGGCAGCGCGAGTGGTCGCAGGGGCGCAAGTTGATGGCGGTCGATACGGTATCGGTCGACGATCTGGCGATGGTGGGCGGCCTGTTGTGGCGGATGTCCGGCGACGGGATGATGGCCATCGGATCCCAGGGCGTCGAATACGCCCTGGTCGCTCATTGGCAACGCATGGGCCTTCTCGGCCCGGCCCCGTCAGCGCGCAGTGCGGGTGTGGCGGATCAGATCATTGTGGTCTCGGGCTCGGCATCGGCGGTGACCGCCGCCCAGATTGATCATGCGGCAACCCATGGCTTCACCACGCTCGCGCTGGACGCAGCCAACTGCCTGCGTGATCGCACGGCCATCGGCGGCACGCTGACCGCGGCGCTTGATGCCCTGAGTGCGGGCCGCAGCGTATTGATCCACAGCATCAAGGGACCGGGCGATCCGTCGTTTGCCGCCTTTCGTGCAGCGGCAGAGCAGCGTGGTCTGACGATCGATGCGGCCAATAACGAACTGGGGGAAATGCTGGGTCAGATTCTTGCCGAACTACTCGACCAGACCGGCCTGAAGCGGGCAGCGATCTCCGGTGGTGATACCTCGAGCCATGCCACGAAGCAGCTTGGGATCTACGCCTTGACCGCCCTGGCGCCGACGATTCCGGGCGCCGCATTGTGTCAGGCCCATTCCGAGCAGACAGGGCGCCAGGGCCTGGAGCTCGCTCTCAAGGGCGGGCAGATGGGTAGCCCTGACTACTTTGACTGGATACGGCGAGGCGGTGGTTCCCTACGATGACAGGGACCGCGTGCACCAGAACGGCTTGGCGTTTGCGTCCGCTGCATGTCCACCCGCTGCGTGTTGGATAGAATGAATCGGTGAACGTCGAGAACGAACCCATCCCGCGACGCAGGCTCTTCGAAGAGGTTGAGCGAAGGCTGCTCGAGCGCATTCGAAATGGCGACATCACGCCGGGCGAGCAGATGCCTTCAGAACGTGAATTGATGCTTGCGTTTGGCGTGGGACGCCCGGCCGTGCGCGAGGCACTGCAGAACCTGGCGCGCTCGGGTATCGTCGAAATCGTTCAGGGCGAGCGCGCCAGGGTACGGCTGCCAACGGCTGAAAGTCTGATCGCACAGATCGGTAGCGGCACCCGACACCTGCTGCGCGTGCAGCCCGACACACTCGAGCATCTGAAGGATGCGCGGCTCTTTCTCGAAACCGGCATGGCCAGGCGTGCCGCTGAGCGTGCGACCGACGAGGATCTCACGCGCTTGCGCGAGCGGTTTGATGAACATCGACAGGCCTTGAATCAGCTCGAGCTCTTTCTCGAACGCGACATGGCGTTCCATCGCGAGATCGCGCGCATCGGTGGCAATCCGATTTTCCCCGCCCTGGTCGAGGCGACATTCCGCTGGGCCAGCGAATACTACTCATCGATCGTGCGTGCCCCGGGGGCTGAAAACGTCACGCTGGCCGAGCACCAGCGGCTGCTTGATGCCATCTGCGCCCATGATCCGGATCAGGCAGAACAGGCCATGCGTGATCACCTGACCCGGGCGAGCGACCAGTATCGGCTTTGAGGCCGCTGATGTTGCGCCGCCACGGCGCCAGCCTCGCCGTTCGCGCATTGCATTCAGTCGATACCACGCATTCGATCAAGCGACAAACTGCGCTAAGCTTGCGACAGGTTCGGACGACTGATGACTAACTGATGCCACCAGACTTGCTGGATGACGAAATGCGGAATGCGGCCTTCGCACGGGTTCGGTTCTTGTCGGAGACAGTCGGCAATTTATCGTCCGTTGAGTTGAAGCCCGGCTTCAGCTTTCGGGGGGCGCGAGTCCCCTTCCATAACCCGCAGCGAGGCATCTTCAAACCCAGGCAGATGCGGTACCTGTTATCGATTCGAACCGTTTTCCCGAAGCCGGGTGCCAGGGTCTGGTACGACGATCAGCGCTCGGCGCTGGACACGGTGTTCGCGGCCGATAGCGAACTTAAGTATGCGTTCATGGGAAAGAATCCCGATGCTGCGGATAATCGCTGGCTAGAGAGGCGCTCGAGGCGAGGGTGCCGATCATCTACTTCCTGGGCGTTGCTCCTGGCCGGTATCAGCCATTCTGGCCTGTCTTCATCACCGACTGGAGTGCCTCGGATCTCTGCGCAACGATCGCTTTCGAACAGGACAGGCAACGAGACTCCCCGATTGAAATGGTCGATGTCATTCGGGAGCGTCGCTACGCGATGACGCAGGTGAAGCGACGGTTGCACCAGGCCAGTTTTCGAGAAGCCGTGATTAGTGCCTACGGGGGGCGATGTGCGCTATCTGGATTTCCAGAACCACGTTTGCTGGATGCCGCGCATATCATCGCCGATGGTGACCTCGCGCGCGGTCAACCCATGGTGACAAACGGTTTACCGCTGTCAAAGTTGCACCATGCGGCCTTTGACGCCCATCTGATCGGTATCGATCAGGACTACAAGGTGCATATTGCGCATCGATTGCTCGATCAGCACGATGGGCCGATGCTCGAATCCATCAAACAACTGGAAGGCCAGACAATTCGATTGCCCAGGCGTGAGAAAGACAGACCCGATCCAGATCGGTTGGCGATTCGATTTCGGTCTTTTCAGGAAATCGCGTCTTGACGGCTGCCTGGGAGCCAGCGCCAAGGATCTATGGTCACAGCGCCCGCGCCCGCGCCCGCGCCCGCGCCCGCGCCGGTCGCTGCCGCTGACGATATCACCCACTGGCGCGTCCGCCGCCAGTTCACCAGCCGATTTAAGTTCCTGCCAGAGCTGGCCGGGGATAGGCGCCTGCGCATCGGCCACATTGGCCATGACTTCTTCGGGTTTCACGGCACCCAGCACGACCGACACGACAGCAGGATGGGCCATCGCGAACTGGATCGCGGCACTGCGCAGACTCGTACCGTGGCGGGCGCAGATGGATTCGATGCGGCGCACGCGTTCGATGATCTCGACCGGTGCATCGGCGTATTCAAATTTGGCGCCGGGCACGGCGCCCGTGGCCAATATGCCCGAGTTGAATACACCGGCGAGCATCACGCCGATTCCCTTCTCCTGGGCCAAAGGCAGGAACTCGGCAAGG
>CAVSZG010000004.1:0-434360 GCA_963732405.1 uncultured beta proteobacterium | reverse complement strand
TGTGGCCCGCGTACGAGCAAAGGCGCGCCCGCATCCTCGGCTGAGCGCGCATCCCATTCGAAACCAAGACGGAGACAAGACCATGCAACGCATTCCCTCGTTCCTGCGCCGGCTGCTGCCCGCGCTGCTGCTGGCGGCCGCGGCCGTGGCGCCCGGTGTGGCACAGGCCGCCTGGCCCGAGCAGCCGATCCGGATGATCGTGGCCTACGCGCCCGGCGGCGGCAGCGACATCATCGCGCGCGTGATGGCGCCCTACATCGCCAAGCACCTGGGCCCGAACGCCAGCATCGTGGTGATGAACCGCCCGGGCGCCGGCGGCGGGATCGGCTTCGCCGAAGTCGCGAACGCCGCGCCGGACGGCTACACCATCGGCTTCATCAACACGCCCAACGTGCTGACGATCCCGATCGAGCGCAAGGTGCCCTTCACCTGGCAGAGCTTCGACCTGCTGGGCAACGTGATCGACGATCCGGGCAACTTCTCGGTGCACGCCGACAGCCCGGTGAAGAACCTGGCCGAACTGGTGGCCTATGCCAAGGCCAACCCCGGCGCGGTGAGCTACGGCACGACGGGCATCGGCTCGGACGACCACCTGGCTGCGATGATGTTCGAGCGCGCCGCCGGCGTGAAGCTCACGCACGTGCCCTTCAAGGGCGCGGCGGAAGTGCACAACGCGATCGCCAGCAAGCAGATCTACATGGCCTCGATGAACATCGGCGAGGCGCTGCAGTACCAGAAGGGCGGCACGCCGCTGCGCCACCTGGGGCAGATGAGCGCCAACCGCACCACCCTGGCGCCCGCGGTGCCCACGTTCACCGAACAGGGGTTCAAGATCGTCATGGCCTCGCTGCGCGGCATCGCGGCGCCGAAGGGCCTGCCGCCCGCGATCCGCGAGCGGCTGGCCAGCGCGGTGCAGAAGGCCGCGGCCGACCCCGAGTTCCAGGCCAAGGCCGCCGGCTATTTCGCGCCGCTGCGCCACCTGCCGCCGGCGAGGTACGAGGCGGAACTGCGCGAGGGCGATGCCGAGTTCCGGCAGATGTGGAAGGACATGCCGTGGGGGGAGAACAAATAAGTTGATGGTCGCCCGGCGTGGGCCGGGATCTTCCAAGGGGCGCCGTGCGGCGCCCCTTTTTTTCGGTGCGCCCGGCACGGGCGCACTCTTGCGGGTGCAAGTCCCGCCGTAAGTTGATCACAGCGAACGAAGTGAAGCGCAACTGCATGAGGGCGACCGAGTGTGGGGAGGAAGCGTGGAGCGAAGCTGCGAGCCGATGAACAAGAACCGGATAGAAGGCGCTGCCGAGCAGGGCGAGCGGGCCGAAGACCGCGAAGCTCTCGTGATCAAGGCGAGGTGGCGTAGATCCGGCGGTTGTGCAGCGAAGGAGTGCGTTCTTACCCGGGGAGATCTCGCCTTGTGGGTGAAAGTCCGACGGCTACAGCCGGAGCGAGAAGTCAGCAGAGGTCGTAGTAGTCCGAGTCGGGGGCCGTTGAGGCAGAACCAAAAGGACGAAGGGCCGAACGAGAGTGAGTGATCGAAGACATGGGGATGTCAAGGGCCATGCGTCAGATGCCGGAGCCATCCGGGCGGGCGGGGGAAGTGCGCGGTGAAGCCGGGCGCGAAGCTGCCAGTGACGAAGCCAGCGGCCCGCCCCATGAACACCCGGCCGCAGGGTCGGCAAGGCAGAAGGCGGGGGCTGGCACCCTGCTGGAGGCGGCGCTGACGAGAGAGAACCTGCAAGCGGCGTGGAAGCGGGTCAAGGCCAACAAGGGTGCGGCTGGGGTGGACGGGCTCGAAATCGAGCAGACGGCACAGTTGCTGCGCACGAATTGGCCGCAAACGCGCCAAGCGCTGCTGGCGGGCACGTACCGGCCTCACCCGGTGCGCAAGGTGATGATTCCCAAGCCGGACGGGAGCCAGCGTGAGCTGGGCATTCCCACGGTGCTGGATCGGCTGATCCAGCAGGCGCTGCTGCAAGTGCTGCAACCCCTGATCGACCCCACCTTCAGCGAACACAGCCACGGGTTCAGACCCGGGAAACGGGCGCACGATGCAGTCAAGGCTGCGCGGGCGTACGTGCAAGGCGGCAAGCGTGTGGTGGTGGACGTGGACCTGGCGAAGTTCAGCCCATAAACGGGACAGACTCCTGCTCAGCAAGACCGGCTCACGCCGTGCCTCACCGAGTCTCCAGACGCCGTCACCGAGATCGGTGACACCATCCCGGCTCTCGATCTCCAGCGCTATACGCATCTTCAACATCAACCAGGTTTCGTCCAGCCTCACTGCAGCCCGATCGTCAGCTGCGAGCGGAATGGGGCCGCAGTCAGGACACTGGCAGATCTGCCCACCCTGACCATCGCCAAAAATCTGTCCGCTGCGCAACTGGCAGTATGGGCATAGCGTGAACGTGCGGTTGATGACAGTCGGTTTGATCGCCGGCCCCAGGGTGGCGCAAGCCACAATCTCGGCCGGGGACAGGGCGCCCCGAAACACCGGCGTGCCGCCCGCGAACAGGCGGCAGACCAACGACCACGCTTCGTGAGTCGACATCGGTCAGTTCTCGAAGGCCGGTTGCTGTTCCGTTGCGTCGGCGCTGGGTGGTGTCTCCTGCGCGTTGAGCGTCTGCCCGAGGGCTTCCCGACCAGCGCTGGGCGTCGGGGTCGCTGCGAGCCGCAAAGACCATGCCGCAGGCCAACGCGCGCAGGCGCACGGCCCGCCAGTCGCTGCGCCACAGCGTCGCGTTCTTCCTGGCCAGCTTGCGAGCTTCCTTGCCGGACGGGCAGAGGATCACCTGGTCAAATACCTCGGGCGCGAAAGCGCGGAACTTCTCGGCCTCGAACCAATGGGCGAGGCTCAGAAACGCGCTGGGTTGCCGGCGCTGGCCATCTTCGCCAGGAAGGCGGTACGCGGCGAAGGACAGCCGGTCGACGGGAATCTCGGGCAGTGGCATAGGAGAGGTGAGTGACGCGGGCAGTGAGCCGAATGTAGCCCCGCGCGCAGGCCGGCAGCTGTTGCAATAGGCCGATTCAGGCCCAAAGCGGCCGCCGCCAGGCAATCTCTTCGATTCAGGTGGTCGTCGTCGGTGAGCCGAGCGTTCGAATGGCCCGGTGCAGGCCAAAGTTCCGTGTACACTCCCCGCACGTCTTGCGCAAGCGAGAAGTCCAGCTGGGGTACCAGCCCTTTCATTACCTTCCCAAGGGGGTCTTCCCCTCGCGGGCGGCCTCCTGTTCACCCAGGAGGATCTATGGCAGCACGAATCGCTGCACCATCACCCTCCCAACCGACCGCCGCAGCTGCGAGTGTTCCGATCGCGGAGGCAGGGCATGAGCCGCTTTGACAAGATCGAGATGCCTCGATTCACAGTCGAGGTGCATGTCCCGGGATTTGACATCCGCAAATCCATTGCTGCGCATTCCACTGATGGCGGACAGTGATTCCATTCCCATCGCGGACAGCGTTCCAGACGATGGCGGACACGCTGCGCGGGTGTCCTGAGTGACGGCCAAATCGTAGCCGAAGTGTCCGCCATCAGCGTGGAATGGCGGTTGGGGTGGATGTTCAGGCGGCCTTGGACAGCTTGCGCATCGATTCACCCTTGAGGGCTATCTTGTGGGACCCGTGCACGATGCGGTCCAGGATGGCATCGGCCAGCGTGGGCTCATCCAACCAGGCGTGCCAGGCCGTCACTGGCAACTGGCTGGTGATGAGCGTTGAGCGCGTTCCCACCCGGTCGTCCAGGAGTTCGAGCAAATCGTTTCGCTCGTGCGCGGCAATCGGCGCAATGCCGAAGTCATCCAGGATGAGCAGGTCCAGCCGGGCCAGTTGCGCCAGCAGCTTGCCAAGGCTTCCATCGCCATGGGCCACATGCAGCTCTTCCAGCAACCTCGGTGCACGGGCATAGAGCACCGAGAAACCCAGTCGTGCGGCCTGCTGCCCCAGCGCACACGCCAACCACGTCTTGCCGCAACCGGTGGCTCCGGTGAGCAAGACGTTGTGACCATGGCGCAGCCAGTCCCCGCCGGCCAGACTGGCGATGACTTCGCGGCTCAGGCCCCGGCTGCCCCGCCAGTCGATATCTTCCAGACACGCGCTGGAGACCTTCAGGCGGGCGGCTTTCAACAAGCGCTCCAGCCGCTTGCTGTCGCGCCAGTCCACCTCGCGCTGCACCAGCAGGGCCAGGCGTTGTTCAAAGGGCAGCCAACCTGCAGACCGCCAGCCATGCGCGACGGCCACGAGTCGCGCGACCGGTACGGGTGCCCTGATCAGGTGGGTAGCCAAGTCCGCAGTTGCCTGCGGAAATGTTGCGGGGAAGTGAGCGTGGCAGAGCGAACTTGTGAAACGGGGCCAGTGAGTCCTCGTTGTTCCTTGCACCCGCGCTGGTCACGCTGTTTTCCGTGGGATGGTGGTGTGAGTGAGTGCTATACTCCACCACCACTATTGAACGCCCGGCCTTTATCGGTTGGGCGTTTTCATTTGTGCTTCCCGCATCTCCCGCGAGGCTCCCGCACATTCTGCGTGTGCGAGCGGCGTTCTATGGCCTGGCAGGAAGATCCCCGGTTACCCTCCGTTCCGCCCTCTCCCGTCCTCTTGTCTCGAAATCGGCTCGACGTTGCTCACCGGATCGGGGTAGCCGCCGCCGAAGAGGAGGCCGCGGATCTGGTCGATCAACCGACGCATATTGGGGGTCGGGGTGGGGCGGCGTCATCGGCACTTAGGCCATGGCGGGCGGCCAGCCCATCCAACGTGGTCATCGCCACCGGCTCACGGTCGATGTGAAGTCGGAGGGCCTGTGCATGAACGACCAGTTCCTGCCGCTTGGCCGCAGTGATGCGCCGGCGCCGCAGGGCGCTGAGCATCAGATTGCCCACCTCCAGCAGCCACAGCGCCGGCACCCAGACCTCGCCCTCGCCCTCGGCCGTAGCCTGCAGGACGGCCTCGGTGTAGGGCGTGGCTTCGTCAGGCAGGAACCAGGCGGCGCTGACGGACGCGTCCACGACAAGGGCGACACTCAACGCCGGCGCTCAGCGATGAGGTCTCGTGCCTTCAGCCCGCCCAGGCTGACGCCCTGGCGTGCGGTAACCAGGCCGGCCACGGCATCTCGCGCGGCGCTGTCACTGTCTTGACCAGAGGGCAAGGCCAGTTGTGCGACGACCTCGCCACGGCGCGTGATGGCGACGACTTCGCCGCGCTGCACGCGCTCGATCAACTCGGACAGCCGGTTCTTGGCTTCGTACAGGGCGACCTGGATCATGCGAGGCTCCCAGGGTGGCCAGGGTGCGCAATTATCTGGCTAGCTAGCTATATTTAAGCGCCGCCCGGCTCTCCGTGGGCAGGCCAGGGACTCTCTGTGCATGGAGTAGTCACTGAAACCCGGGCGGTCGGGATCGCGTGGCTCGCCGTCCTCTCTTAGGCCCGCTTTTCGTCCTCGTCGTTGACCCAGGCGACGACGATCTCACCTTGGCCTGCGCATAGAACCGGAAGCACTGCCGTTAATGCTGGAAAACCTTGGCCTGGAGACCCGCGGTTCGACCGGACTCAGGACCCTAACCGCGCACCAGAAGTCCATTGGGACTGGCCGCATAACCTGTCAGCGTGCGTTCGGCATGACGAAGTCGCCAGTTCAACATCTGCTGCGCGCAATCGCGTTCGATACCCGCGTATTCGACATGCCCGGCCAGGTTGGTGAACTGGTGCGGGTCGGCCTGCAGATCGAAGAGCAGTGGTGGCAGCGCGGCGAAATGCACGTATTTCCACTGCTCCGATTCAATCACGGCGAGTGAGCAATCGTCCATGGCCAGACCGAGCGCGGTTCCCGGTTGGCTGTAGAAAACATTGCGAAAGTCATATTCATAGTGCGCCGCGCGTCGCCAATCAGCGGGGGCGCTGGCGCCGTGAACCATCGGCAGCAGCGAACGGCCATCGCGCGCACGCGGCAAGGGAAGATCCAGCCACTCGAGAATCGTGGGCATCACATCGACGGCTTCGGTAAACGACTGGACGACCCGCCCACGGCCCGCATCCGCGCCCACATCCGGATCGCGCACGATCATGGGAATGTGAAAGCTCTCGCTGAAGTAGCCAATCTTGCCAAGCAGGTGATGGTCACCCAGTTGTTCGCCATGGTCGCTGGTGAGCACGATCAGCGTGTCATCCCAGCGGCCGTTGTCCTTCAACCAGCGGATCACGCGGCCGATCTGCGCATCGACTTCAGCCATCAGGCCGTAATAGGTGGCGCGCATACGCAAGACTTCGTCCTGGCTCATGGCCGACGCGAGGCCCTGGCCGTTCTCGAAAAAGCTGCGCCGGCCGATAGTCTCAAGGTAAAACCGCAGCAGGGGATGCTGCGCGGCCTCTTCGCCAACGCTGGCGGCGCGTCTGGGTGGCGGGCAGGCCTGCGGGTCGAACATCTCATGAAAAGGCGCACTGGCGCAAAACGGCGGATGGGGACGCCAATAGCCCAGATGCAGCAACCATGGCCGGTCGCGTACGCCACGCAGGTAGTCGAGTGCTCGGTCGGTGAACCACACGCTGTCGGACCATTCGGCCGGCAACCGTGACGGCTTGCTGGTGGCACCGATATCCCCCGGCCCCAGATCCTGCGGCAACCAGATGTCCCACGGATTGTCCGGCACGGCGAAACCCTGTCTTGCCAGCCAGGCGAAGTAGGCCTCCATCTTGAGACCCCAGTAGCCGGCGTTGTGCCAGCCATCCATGAGGTCGCCCAGGGTCGTGAACCCCGGGTCGCCGGCCGCAGTGCGCCGCGGATCCGGTGTGGTCGTGGTGTAGCCCACGAGGGCAGGCGTGTAACCGGCCTTACGAACCTCGAACGCCAGATTGGTGTGGCGCGCATCGAGCGGTATGGTGTTCTGTACCGCGCGATGGTTCATCTGATACAGGCCTGTCAGCAAACTGGCACGGCCCGGGCCGCAGGGTGCCGCCTGACCGAAGTGGCGGGCGAAAACGGTGCCTTCGCTGGCCAGGGCGTCGATGTTCGGCGTGTGCACGAGCGGATGCCCCAGGGCCTTGAGGGTGTCGCCGCGCCATTGATCAACCACGATCAACAACACGTTGCGGGCCCGGCGGGTTTTTGGCGGTTCGGCTGTCATCGGCGGCTCTGCAAGGTGGGATCGAGGCGATCGCGCAACCAATCGCCGACGATGCTGATGGAAAACGTGGTCGACACGATCACGACGCTGGGTGCCAGCAGGATCCAGGGCGCGGACTGCAGGTATTCACGGCCGTAGCCGACCATGTTGCCCAGGCTGGTCATCGGGGGTTGCACGCCGAGTCCGAGGAACGACAGGCCGGATTCGAGCAGGATGATTTCCGGAAAGGTCAGCGTGATGCTCACGATGAGCGTGCTGGCAATATTGGGCAGCACATGGCGCAGATAAACCCGCATGGGCGAGGCCCCGATCTCGACGGCGGCCGACGCATAACCTTGTTCGTTCGCCGCAATCGCCAGACCGCGAGTGATCCGCGCCGGCCGCTCCCATCCGTAAAAACCCATGAGCAGGATGAACAGCGTGAGCGTATTGCCGAAGAAGGCCAGCACGGCCAGCGCCAGAATCATGAACGGCATCGATGCCTGGAAATCGATCAACGCCAACACCAGTTGTTCGACCCAGCCACGGAAGTGCGCCGCAATGAAGCCGAGCGTGATGCCGATGGTGGCGGAGATCAAGGTCCTGGCGAAGGCGATCAGCAGACTGATCCGTACCGAATGCACGAGGCGGGAGGCCACATCCCGCCCCAGTTCATCCGAGCCCAGCCAGTGGGCGGGCGTTCCACCCATGAACGCGGGTGGCGACAGCCGGGCGCGCAGATCGAGTGCGCTGTACGCGTTGGGCGCGATGAAATCGGCCAGCACCGCAACCATCAGCATCGCGACGATCCACGCGATGCCGGCCAACACCAGCGGTGGCCAGGCGCGAAAGAAGGCCGCTCCGCGGCTGCGGGAAGCCGCCGGCGCGGTGCGTTCAGCCGGCAGCGGCGAGACCAGGGGTAGTCCGGTGGGTGGGATCGCGCTCATCGCGTCGCCGCTCCGGATCGAAGGCGCGGATCGACCCATCCATAAAGAATATCGACGATCAGATTGGCGCTGACCATGCAGATCGCCACCAGCAGCAAAATGGCCTGCACGACGGCCAGGTCGCGGTTGGCCACGGCCGACACCAGCAGGCGTCCGACACCAGGCCAGTTGAAGACGCTTTCAACGACTACGGCACCGGCCATCAGACTGCCGACCATGAAGCCGATCACGGTGAGGGTCGGAATGGCCGCATTGGGCAGTGCATGGTGGCTGATCACCCGTTGCCTGGAGAGCCCCTTGGCCAGACCGGTGCGCACATACGGCTGTCCCAACACCTCCAGCATGGCCGAGCGCGTGAAACGCGCCAGTACCGCCGCGCCACCCAGACTGAGCGTGACGATCGGCAGGATCGCGTGGGCCATGCTGCCGTTGCCGCCACTGGGCAGCCACCGCAGTTGCACGGCGAACACGAGCACCAGCACCAGGCCAAGCACAAAACTGGGCACCGTATAACCAGCCACGGAAAGGCTCATGACGATCCGGTCGGCCAGCGAGTTGCGATGGAGTGCCGCGTAGATTCCAGCCGGCAGACCGATCAGCAGCTTGAGCAGGAGCGCGGGCACGGTGATCGCCAGCGTTGCCGGCAGGCGTTCGGTCAGCAGGTCGACGGCACTGCTGCCATCACGCATCGACTGACCCAGATTTCCCCGGGCCAGGTTCATGAAATAGCCCAGGTATTGTTTCCATAGCGGTGCGTTCAATCCCCAGCCCTGACGAAATGCCTCGATGGCTTCCGGCGGGGCATCGGGTGACAGAATGAGCAGGGCCGGATCGCCCGACGCTCGCAGGATGAGAAACGAAAAGCTGAGCACGAGAAACACGGTGAGCAGCGCCCTGCCCAGGCGGATCACCACGAAAGCCATCATGACAGCGACTCGCCGATGCGATGACAGGCGGCCTGGTGACTGACTTGCACGGTCTGCCACGCCGGGCGCTCGTGCCGACATCGCTCCACGGCAATCGGGCATCGCGGATGAAACGCGCAACCGGTAGGCACGGCGATCGGATTCGGCGGGTCGCCTTCGAGAAGGATGGGACGTGAGCGCTGTCCTCTGAAGATGCCCGGAATGGCCGACACCAATGCCTGGGTGTACGGATGCGCAGGCGCGGCGAACAGTTGCGCGGCGTCGGCCTGCTCGACGATACGCCCCAGGTACATCACCGCCACCTCATCGGCAATCTGTCGCACGACCTTCAGATCATGGCTGATGAACAGGATGGCCAGGCGATGCCGCAATTGCAGATCGGCCAGCAGGTTGATCACCTGCGCCTGGATCGACACATCGAGCGCCGAGATCGGCTCGTCGCAGACCAGTAGCGAGGGCGACAGCGCGAGCGCACGCGCCAACACCACGCGCTGACGCTGGCCGCCCGACAGTTCATGCGGGTAGCGACGCTGCAAGGCGCTGGCCAGCCCTACTTCGGCCAGCAAGGCTGCGGCGCGCTCGCGACGCTGGGCCGGTGTGCCTGTGGCAAAGATGGTCAGCGGCTCCAATACCTGATCGAGCGCATCCAGACGAATTTCACCGTATACGGATCGACGATTTCCACTCGGTCAAGTGCCGGCCATAGCCTGCGCGCGACAGCGGGCACTTCGGGCGGCAAGGCGGGACCGGTCTCTCCGGTGGTCGTGGTGAAGAGCGGCTTGGTCTCATCGCTCTGCATGGTCTTGCTGGCTTCATCATTCCTGCGCGGTCTGGTATCGCCGAACATGCGTTGCGGCCCGAAGCTGAAAACGATGTCTTCAGCCGTCACCTGGTCACCGTTGTGAAACGTGGCGCCCTTGCGCAGCTTGATCTGCACGGTTCGATCGTCGATGCGTTTCCACGATTCGGCCAGACCGGGACGTTGTGAGAGGTCACCCTGCTGATCGAGTTCGATCAGAGGTGCGTAGATCATCGGGAAGATGCGCGCGCCGACGTTGCTCTGCTCGCGCAGCGGCGTCAGAGCCCCGGAATTGACAACTTGTTGAACGCCGACGCGAATCACGGGGCGATCGTCGGCATGAGCCGGCGCGGTGCCCGAAAAAAAAAGCGTCACGAGTGATGAACCCAATACCAGGCGTTGATGCATCAGAGACATGGTCGACCTCCTTCCAATCGAATGGCGACTCAATCTGCGCCTGGACGGCGCGAGTCGTGATTCGGCGCAGAATATCCGCAGACAATGACATTCCGGTGTCGGCAGTCGGACCCGATTGCCTGATGTGGTTTTCCCTGACCACGACGCTCATAGCACAGTCATGACAATGTCATGTCGGTAGAGCCTGGCTGACGCGCTGCGGGTATCCAGCCTCTTTCGCGCCAGCCTGATCAGTCGTTCAGAGACACGATGCGCTTGAGCTGTTCGCGCATCGTCTGGCGTCCCGCACGGTTGGTCGCACGCCATGCAGCCAGCGCCAGCTCCAGGAAGGCCACCTCGGCAGCCGATGGCGCCGCATCCTGGCGCAAAACATCCAGCCAACCCTTGGGCTTGCCACAAGCTGACTCGATCTGCCGTGCCAGCTTGTCACCAATCGGTCGCGAGGACTTGATCTGGCTCCACATGCTCGGCGAAATCTGCAGTGTGATCGCGAAGGACTGCTCCAGACCCTTGGGTGGAGTGCCCGAGGCCAGTGCCTTTTCGGCGTAGCCCTGGAACAATGCCAGTGCGTTCTGTCGTCTCGTGAGGGTGATATTGGACACGCCGGGCGCAGGATTCAAGATCGTTGAAACTCATTCTCTCAGGCATTGACAATAAGGTAAAGAGTCTTTACAGTGCGCCTGCATCGACTGACCGGCTCGCTCGAGCCACCACCCGAACCCCAGGACAGCTTCCGTGACATCGCGCAATCTCAATCGAACCCAACCGTCCCCACAGGCGCCGGTCGCGTTCGTCCCGTGGTTTGCGGCGACGATGAGCGGGGCCCAGATAGCTGGCTATTGCCTCGATCCGTTCTTGGGTCCGTTGTATCCGGGAGAAGGTAGCGCCTGACCGCGCGCCTTCCACACTCTGTTCGCAGAGGCCCGGAATCCGACTGGATCCGGGCCTTTTTCTTTGGTGCTTCACCCGGTATGCGCGTTGGCGCAAACCTGGCGATCGATGAATCGCCGGCACCGGCAGCGGCGAACGCGTCTGCGACGCGGATCTTCCGCTCCACTTCGGGTGTGTCCATGCACTCCGCGGCCACGCGACATGGTGTTGGTGGCCCGGGATGTGCGCGGTACCTGGCCAGGCCACGTGCAGCGAGACACCACATCCGACGGGATGCTCGCGCATGGGCACAGCCGAAGTGGATTGTCACAATCGTCTTACCCGTGAAACCCATCCAGACCATCGCTATCAAACGAGGCCGACCGTGCACCATCGATTCCACAGCCAGGTGCTGCAACTCGACATTCAGGGTACGCCGCAGGCGTGGATTCCGCTCGAGCATGCGGCCATTCACCTGGCCACGAGTGCGGTTGCCTGGGTCGACGGCACCGGCCCCCTGGCCACGCTGCGCGGCGGCTTCAATGTCGTGCATGGCCGGCGCTCGGTCATTGATGTGTTCCCGATCATCGCGCTGCGCGGCGCTTCCAGGGTCAACCTGTTCGAGGTGGTGCCGGCCGTCAGCAGGCTCAAGCTGTTCCGCCGCGACCGGATGACCTGCGCCTATTGCGGCCAGCGCTGTCGAGAGCACGACCTGCAGTGCGAACACATCCTGCCGCAATCCCGTGGTGGCCGCCGGGTCTGGATGAACCTGGTGACCGCCTGTAGCGTGTGCAACAGCCGAAAGGCTGATCGCACGCCGCAGGAGGCGGGCATGCCGCTGTTGTATCTGCCCTATGTGCCGAGCCGCTTCGAGGACTTTCTGCTCGAGTGTCGGCATATCCGCGCCGACGTGCATGAGTGGCTGGCAGCCCGTCTGCCAAAAGAATCGCGCCTTAACTGACGACGGCAGTGCCAGAATCGCTGCCGTGTCGCTCACAATGGAACACAACACTATGCAAACCCAATACATCCACGAAGATGTGCCCGGCGGCGTGCCGCTGAAAATGTGGACCCGCGGCGTTCCCGTCGAAGACGCGGCCAGGCGCCAGCTGCACAATGCCGCGCGCCTGCCCATCGTGTTCAGACACATCGCAGCCATGCCCGATGTGCACTTTGGCATCGGCGCCACCGTGGGCAGCGTGATCCCCACCATCAAGGCCATCATTCCGGCCGCGGTGGGCGTGGATATCGGCTGCGGCATGATCGCCTGCAAGACCACACTGACGGCGCACGATCTGCCCGACAACCTGGGCCCGCTTCGATCGGCCATCGAGCGCGCGGTACCGCACGGTCGACAGCCGGGCAATCGTGATCCGGGTGCCTGGCAGAAGCCGCCGGATTCGGTGAACGCTGCCTGGTCGCAACTGGAACCGACGTTCACCGAGCTGTGCCGCGCCTACCCCAAGCTGGCAAAGACGAATCACATCCAGCACCTGGGTACGCTGGGCACCGGCAATCACTTCATCGAAGCCTGCCTGGACGAGGCGGACTTCGTGTGGTTCATGTTGCATTCGGGCTCCCGCGGCGTGGGAAATTTCATCGGCACGATGTTCATCGAGCTGGCCAGACAGGACGCGATGCGCCACCAGGCGAATCTGCCGGACCGTGACCTGGCCTACTTCGAGGAAGGCAGCCGCTACTTCGGCGACTATGTGCGTGCCGTGGGCTGGGCGCAGCAGTTCGCTGCGATCAATCGCGAGGTGATGATGAAGCGGGTGCTTGACGCCGCCAAGACAGTGATCCGACGGCCCTTCCAGAGCCATATCGAGGCGGTGAACTGTCACCACAACTATGTGAGCCGCGAGCACCACTTTGGCGAAGACGTCTACATCACCCGCAAGGGCGCGGTGAGCGCCAAGGCCGGGCAGCTGGGCATCATTCCCGGCAGCATGGGCGCACGCAGCTTCATCGTGCGCGGCAAGGGCCATGCGGAGAGTTTCGAGAAGCTGCTCGCACGGAGCCGGCCGGGCGATGAGCCGCGGCGAGGCCAGGCGCCGCTTCACGCTGGCCGACCATCGCGCCGCAACCGACGGCGTCGAATGCCGCAAGGACAAGGACGTGATCGATGAAACCCCCGCGGCCTACAAGGACATCGATGCGGTGATGGCGGCGCAGCGCGATCTGGTGGATGTGGTGCACACCTTGAAGCAGGTGGTATGCGTGAAGGGGTGAAGCCATGCCTCAGGAGGCATTTTTACTATTAATGTCGTTTGGATCATATATTGCAAGTATGCTACATAGGACATAAACTGCTGCATGGACTACGTTATCCGAACTTTGCCGCAGCTCTCCACCCACTTGCGTGCATTGCGCAAGACACGCGGCTTCAGCCAGGCCGAACTGGGCTTGCGGCTGGGCGTTGGCCAGACGCGGGTCGCCCGCATCGAGGGTAACCCCACTGTCATCAGCGTCGAGCAGTTGCTAGACGTGCTGGGCGCGCTCGGCGTGCAGATGGTGCTGCAGGATGTTCATGGCTCGCGACGGGAGAGCACTGCGGATTCGGCACCAAAGCGGGCGATCACCAGGCCGCGCAAGACCGGCGGCGAATGGTGAGACGATGGCGCAGCTGCATGTCTGGATGAACGGGATGCATGTGGGCATCTGGTCGGCGCTGCGGACCGGCACGCCGGTATTCCGCTACGACGAGACCTGGGTGCGGGCCGACGAAGGCCGGGCCTTGTCGCTGTCACTGCCGATCAGCGCAGATCTGGAGATTCGCGGCGACGCGGTGACGAACTATTTCGACAACCTGCTGCCCGACAGTGCCGACATCCGTCGCCGCTTGCGCAGCCGATTCCGTGCCCGCTCGACCGAGCCCTTCGATCTGCTGACAGCGATCGGGCGGGACTGCGTCGGTGCAGTGCAGCTATTGCCACCCGGGGAAGATCCCGTCGGCTGGAACAAGATCGACGCCCAGGCGCTCGACGACGCCAGGGTCGAACGCATCCTGTCGTCGGTCACATCCGATGTGCCGCTTGGCCAGCGCGACCAAGACGAGGCATTGCGCTTGTCGATCGCCGGTGCCCAGGAGAAGACCGCATTGTTACGAATGGGCCGCCGCTGGTTTCTGCCACGCGGTGCGACGCCGACCACGCACATCCTCAAGCTACCGCTCGGCCGGGTCGGCAGCATGGAAGCCGACATGAGCGCCTCGATCGAAAACGAGTGGCTGTGCAGCCGGATCCTGCGCGCGCTCGGCCTGCCGGTCGCCGACGCCGAGATGACCCGCTTCGGCCACACCAAGACGCTTGTCGTGACCCGATTCGATCGCCGCTGGGTCGGCATCGAGGCGGGGACCGAGCAGAGGGGGCGCTTGCGCCCACCGCGCGGCGCGTGGATCGCCCGGCTGCCTCAGGAAGACTTCTGCCAGGCACTGGGCGTCGAACCCGATCGCAAATACCAGAGCGACGGCGGGCCGTCGATTAAGGACTGCCTGGCCGTGCTCGCGAGCAGCGAGCGCGCGACAGTCGATCAAACCGACTTCGTGCTGACCCAGTTCGTTTTCTGGCTGCTTGCCGCCGCCGACGGTCACGCCAAGAACTTCTCGATCCAGCACCGGCGTGGCGGTCGCTTCGGTATGACGCCACTTTACGACGTTTTGTCGGCATGGCCCATCATCGGCGACGGCCCCAATCAGCTTTCCTACCAGAGTGCGAAACTGGCAATGGGGCTCAAATCGCGCAACCCGCACTACCGGCTGCGCGACATCCAGGCGCGTCACTGGCACGCACTGGCTGCTTCGGTGTCCGGAGATGCATGGCAGCGGATTCTTGCCCTTGCGCGCAGCGTCGATGCCGCGCTATCGGCGGTAGAAGCGGAACTTCCCGCGCGCTTCCCGTCACGCGTCTGGACCTCGATTCGAGCCGGCATGAAACGGCACGTACGATCATTTCTGCAGGCGCCAGAGGCGTCGCGCTGAACACTGCGCCGAGCATGACTGGTCGAATGCTGACCATCACGCCTCCATTTGGGCCGGGGATGCGTCGTGGTCAATCGTCCGGGATCCGGCCTGGGAAATTTGATGGAATCCATTCTCGTATCCACCGGTGTCGTCGCGCTGGCCGAAGTCGGTGACAAGACCCAGTTGCTCGCCTTCGTGCTCGCGGCTCGCTTCAAGCAGCCGCTGCCGATCATTCTGGGCATTCTCTGCGCCACCCTCGTCAATCATGGCCTCGCCGGCGCGCTTGGGGCCTGGATCACTGCGATACTGAGCCCGGACATGCTGCGATGGGTGCTGGGGCTGTCGTTTCTGGGTATGGCCATCTGGACCCTGATGCCGGACAGGATCGACGAAGAGGAGATCCGGATCGCCAAGCGGTTCGGCGTGTTCGGCGCTACACTGGTGGCGTTTTTTCTGGCTGAGATGGGTGACAAGACCCAGATTGCCACCGTGGCCATGGCCGCCCACTACCCCAGCGCACTGCTGGTGGTGATTGGCACCACCCTGGGGATGCTGATCGCCGACGTGCCTGCCGTGTTCGCGGGAGACAAGCTGGCCGCAAAAATCCCGATGACACTCGTGCACGGGATCGCCGCTGCGATCTTTGCCCTGTTCGGCCTGGCCACCTTGTTCGGCGCCGGTTCGTTCATTCATAGTCTTCACTGAACCGAGGCATCCCATCATGGCCACCCGCCCACCTGACTCCCGACGCGGATCATTGCCGCAGCTGTCATGCGCCAACCAGGTGGCCGACACAGCCCGCGGCACCGGCCAGATCGTGCTGGTGCTGCAAGGTGGCGGCGCGCTGGGCGCCTATCAGGTGGGCGTGTACGAGGCCATGGCGCAGGCCGGCCTGGAACCCGACTGGGTGATCGGTACGTCCATTGGCGCAATCAACGCGGCCCTGATCGCGGGCAATCCGCCGTCCGAGCGGCTCGCCCGGCTGAATCAGTTCTGGGAGACGGTGACGCTTCGCGGCCTGGCCCAGCTGTGGCCGGCCGCCTGGCCGTCTGCACCTGTCCATGCAGCGACGGTCGCCAGCTCATGGACGACCTGGCAGACGATCACCGGTGGTCTGCCCGGCTTCTTTGCGCCCAATCCGCCGGCCTGGATCAATCCGTATCTGCCCCTGCCGATCGGGCAACTCGGTTATTACTCGACGGCCGATCTGCGCGCGACCCTCACGCCCCTGATCGATCCGGACTTGATCAATCAAGGCCATCCACGGTTGAGCGTTGGCGCGGTCAATGTGCGCACCGGCGCGATGCGCTACTTTGATTCGGCTCGCGACACGCTGAGCTTAGATCCTATTCTTGCCTCGGGTGCGCTGCCACCGGCGTTTCCACCCGTGCAGGTGGGTGAGGACCATTACTGGGACGGCGGCATCTACTCGAACACACCGGTCGAGGCCGTGTTCGATGATCACCCGCGACGCAACAGCCTGATCTTTTCGGTGCATCTGTGGTCGCCGCAAGGCCCTGAGCCAACGACCATGGACGAGGTCGCCGAGCGCCAGAAAGATATCCAGTATTCGAGCCGGATCGACAGCCATATCGCGCGTCAGGCTCAATTGCACCGACTGCGTCATGTGGTGCGCGCCCTCTCCGACCGGCTGCCCGACGGCCTGCTCGCCTTACCCGAGGTGCAGGCGCTGGCTGACCATGGCTGCGGCACCGTGATGCATCTGATCCGGCTGATGGCACCCCGTCTTGCCCATGAAGACCGGAACAAGGACATCGATTTTGCAGCCGATCATATTGCGGCGCGGCGCGAGGCCGGGTTCGCCGACATGCGGCGCGCGCTGGACAGCCAGGCCTGGCTCGACCCGGTCGATCCGACGGCCGGCCTGATCGTGCACGACAACTGATCACCCGATGGGTGGATGCACCAGCGCCCCAGAAATGCCACCCCTTGATCGACCCGGTGCCCGATGGCTCAGGCAATCAGCATCGGCTCGTGGCAGTCGGCCTTCTGCGCGCCGCTATGCGGGGCCGGATCGCGCGCTTGCAGAAGCGTGATGGTGTGACGCAAGGCTGTCGTATCCAAGTCGGGATGCTCGATCAGGGCCGAGTCCATCAGTTCGCCAGCCAGACGGGTGAGCTGGCGGCACGAGGCCCGGATTCGTTCGAAGAACTCCTCGGCCGGCAAGACATCGCCCAGACTGCGGTTCAGCTCGCAGAACCATGGCATCGCGGCATGGTCATGCATCACAGGCTGATTCTGATGCGCCCCGGCCTGTGACCATTGTCGCAACAGGCCCTGGACAGCAAGATTGAGCTCTCGGCAATGCGCCAGTTCATCACGCAGGCGGCTGAGCATCGACAGATCGGTCAGGCGTTCCTGGAAGAAAAACTGCGACAGAATGGCCCAGTAGTAGGTGTAATCCCACACAATCTTGCGCGGCAGCACGCGCGGGTCGCCCATGATGCCGTACTGATCCTGATACAGCGCCAGGGTGCTCTCGTAAAAGGAACGGTAGAGCTGATCGTAGACATGGGCATGCGCACCGATACGCTCGCCGGCCAGATCACGCGCAACCAGTTCGGTGATCATGGTGTTGCTGATCGCGATGAAATCGCTGCCTGGCGAGTAGAAGGGATCGAGAAACGCACCGGCTTCGCCCGTGAGTGCCCAGCGATTGGCGGAGAACACCTGCCGACAGCCGTATGAGAATCGGCGGAAAAACTTGAAGTCGAGCAAGTCGTCACGGCGCCGGTCGAGCTCGTCATGCAGCAGCGGCTGAAACTCGCGCAGCCAGTCCATTGCCTTGTCGAAGGTATCCATCGAATCGAGCCGATGAAAACGCGGATCGGCAACGATACCCACCGAATGGTGGCCAGAGGCCAGCGGGATCAACCAGACCCAGTATCCGGCACCCAGCAGATGATTGGTCGACAGCCAGCGGGCGGCCGGCGTGCATCGCGCCCGCCAGGCCGAGTCGTCTGACCAGTCGTCGATACGGATGAATCCGCGCACCCGGAACCATACGGCGTGGGCATGGTGGGCATTTTCTTCGGCCAGGCCGAGCCGCCGCTTGATCAGCCCGGCCCGTCCGCTCGCATCGAGCAGCCAGCGAGCGCTTGTCTGGCGCACACCGTGCCCGGCATCCCAGCTGACCCGATGCGGCGCATCGCCCTCACCCAGTTGGAAACCCGTCACGCGGGCACCATCGATGGTGTCGATGCCACGCTCGCGGGCAACCTCGACCAGATGGTTTTCGAAGGAGCCGCGGTCGAGCTGGTAACTCGGGGTACTCAGATGCCGGCTGGCGCCGACTTCGCCAACCTGGGCAATATCACGCCGTCCCTCGGAAAAGAAAAAGCGCAGGCCGAATTTGCGCAGCTGGCACTCGCGCAGATGATCACGAAGTCCCAGCACCTGGGAAAAGTAGTGAGCAGCGATTTCGACGGTCGACTCACCCACTTTGTGGGCAGCGACCGCGACCGGATGAACCTGTCGCTCCAACACCCGGATCGACCGGTTGGCAAAACGTTGCCGAAGCTGCAATGCCAGCGTCAGGCCGGCCAGTCCACCACCCATGATCACGATGTCGACGGCATCGTCGAGATCTGGCTGTGTTATTCCGTTCATTCGATACGCCTCAGATTGAGCTGCAGCGATATGGCCTCGCCCGCGCGGATTATGACTGGATTCGGCCTGTCCACGGCCATAGCCCGACAGAACGGCAGGCAGTCAGCCATCGCATTGGCCGTGAGAGGGGACAGGATCGACCAATTGCCGTCTGCATCCGGGCCGGCATGCTCATTGTTCGCCGCCGCATCAGGCCCGACCTGCCACCGCAATGTCCAGCGACTCGACGCACTGCGTTGCGTCGAGAGCACGAGCGCCAGCGCCAGCAGATGCCGACTGCTGTTGAGCTGGGCCAGCAGACCCGGCGCGGCCATGTCATATGCCGAGAAGAGCACCGGCTCATTGTTCGTGACACATTGGACGAGCGCCTCGAGCAAGCCTGCACCGAAACTATACTGCCAGGCGGCCACGGCGGTGCTGGCGCGGCGACAGCCGACCGCCATCGTCCAGTAGCCCACCGGCGCGTTGTGCACGGAATTGTGAAACCGGGTCGGCGACAGATGGCGGGCGTCGTCAGCGACCGTGGCGCACAGATAGTCCGTGAGACCCAGATCGCCGTGGGCCGAGGCAAAGACGCAGGCCAGGTCTGCACCGTTCTGCCCACTTTGTTCGAGTGCCTGCTCGGCGGCACTCATCGCCAGGCACACCGAATCGGGTGCACGACGTCGCTCGGCGGCGCTCAGGCCGGTCGGTTCGGGTCGCCGGCGCGCCGCAACGACAGGATCCGAAAGATCAGGTCGCCCGGCCAATACTGCTTCGACCCGCGGCCAGCCCGCGACCAGGTCGGACCAGAAACCCACCCCCTCGATGAACAGTTCACGCATCATCGCGGCCAAAGATCAGCACGCAATTGCTGCCGCCGAATCCGAACGAGTTCGATGCTGCGATCCTGATCTCGCGTTGATCGGCCTGGATCCGGATCTGCGGACCGCACTGCGGGTCCAGGCGACGGGTATTGGCAATGCCCGGCATGAACCCGGTTCGCAGTGCTTCCAGGCAGATCACGGCCTCGACGATGCCAGCGGCGCCGAGGGTGTGGCCGGTCCACCCCTTGGTCGCACTGGCGTGCAGACCGGGACCATAGAAGCGGTCCACCACGATCGCCTCGATCGCATCATTCTTCTGGCTCGCCGTGCCATGCAGATTCAGGTAGTCGACGTCTGCGCCCTGCACGCCGGCCTTCGCAAGCGCCGCGGCGGTGGCCTGCGCCACGCCGACACCCGCCGGATGAGGTGACGACATGTGAAAGGCATCGCTGGACTCACCACAGCCCAGAAGACGCAAGTCGGATGGCTCGCGGGTGAGCAAGGCAAACCCGGCGGCCTCGCCCAGATTGATCCCGTCGCGCGCGACATCAAACGGCCGACAGGGTGAGGCCGAGACCAGTTGCAAGGTGTTGAAGCCGTGCAGCACACTGTCGCACAGGGAGTCGACACCACCGACCACGACCGCATCCACCAGGCCCAGCCGCAACCAGCGTTCGGCGACCGCAAACACCTTGGCGCTCGACGAACAGGCGGTGGACACGGTGACCGAGGGTCCGCCGATGCCCAGCACATGGCCAACGAACAGGCCAAGCGAATGCGGGGTATGCACCCTGGGTCGACCGGCCTGAGCCAACGGCACGACAGGGCGATCGCTGTCACGGCTCCCGACCTGGCGATACGCCAGCTCGGTTTCGCCGATGCTCGAGGTGGAGGTGCCCATGGCCAGGCCGACCCGGGTTGGCCCGAACCGCGTGATGGACTGACGCACTGCGTCGGCAAATCCGTCCGCCTGCAAACCCTGCCAGGCGAGCCGGTTATTGCGACAGGACCAAGCCTGCAGCGCAGCCGGCAGGTCCTGATCGGCCGATCCGATCCGGCCGATCACCGTGGCCAGCGGCGCCAGGGTGACATCGTTGGGTTGCAAGCCGGTCCGGCTGTTGATCAAGGCGTCGCGCAGCGCAGCGCAGCCGGTGCCACAGGCCGTGACAACCGAATGCGCGATCACGGACACCGGTGCGGGTCGTGCCGTATCGAAACTTGAACGCATGCTCAGGGTAAAACCCGCGCGGGAAAAGTTACAAGCCTGCCGGCACGATCGCTGCACCGCCGCCATCTGCCGAGCGACTTTATTTTAAGATGTTCGGCCCGCTCGTCCCGGTAAGACGACCAGAGTGACGGGGTTTGGGCCATGGCCCTGGCGATGAACCGGGGCGGTGCGGGCAGAATCGCAGACTGCATGTGACATCAATCAGGAATCTGCCGATGAGTGCCAGACCCAGGCCTGCTCTAAAACGCAACCCATCCGGTTGGCCGGCCATCATTGCCATCGGCCTGAGCGCAGCCATCTGGCTCGCTGCCATCGGTACGGTGATGGCCCAGCCCGACGCGCCGACGGCAGGTGTTGCAGTGCCACCGGCTGACAAGCGCCAGTCGGCGCGCGAGGCCACCGAGCCTGGCGGGCCGATCGAACCCGCGCGCGACCCGGGCGCCGACGTGATCGGCCGACTTGACCAACTCGACAAGCAGATCGACGCCCGGGAGAAGGCGCTCGCCGAACTGCGACGAGCCACGCGCGGCCAGAACAAGGACGATATCGACGAGGAGCAAGTCCGCGCGATCGAGATCCTGGTCCGCGAAATCGCCCAGCTCAAGTCATCATTTGAACAACTGGCACTGGGTGGACTGGATACCTCATTGCTCGCTCCGGTCGAATCCAAACCCTATGACTGGCAGGCCGAACTGCTCGACGTGATCAAGCCGGTACTGGCCAGCCTCAAAGATCTGACCGAACGTCCGCGCCGCATCGAAGCCCTGCGTCAACAGGTGCAACGGGCCGGCGATCAGCGGGAGATCGTCGAGCAGGCGCTGATCGCGCTGCGCGCACGTCTGGCGGCTGCCGACACGCCACCGCTGCGCGAGGACCTGAACAATCTGATCAATGAATGGGAGCAACGAGGACTCGAGATCGACAGCCAGTCGGACATCGCCCGAGCCCAGCTGAATTCGTTGCTCGACAGCACCCGATCGACCTGGTCGGCGGTTTCCGAAACGGCGCGGGATTTTCTGGAGGGCCGCGGCCTCACGCTGGGTATCGCCCTGTTGGCGGCTGCGGTGGTCTGGCTGCTGGTGCGTCTGGTGTTCGCCATTCTGCGACGCCTGCGCAAGGATCAGAAACGCATCGCCAGACGTCGACGCGACCGGACACTCACCTACCTGAGCCGTCTGATCACCGTGCTGCTCATGACGATCGCGGTCCTGGCCACCTTCTATGCACGCAGCGATGTGTTTCTGCTGGCCCTGAGCGTGCTCGCGCTGGGCTTGTTGTTCGTCGGTGCCCGTCAGACCCTGCCGCGCTATCTGTCCGAGATCCGGCTGCTCACGGACTTCGGGGCTGCGCGCGAAGAAGAGCGACTGATGCTAGGCGGCCTGCCCATGCAGGTGCGCGACATGGGCGCCTTCGCCATTCTGACCAACCCGGACCTGAAGGGATTCGCCCGACTGCCTCTGAGCGATCTGGCCAGGCTCACGTCGCGCCCGACCACCGGCGAGCCCTGGTTTCCGAGTCGCACGGGCGAGCATGTCATCCTGTCGGACGGGCGTTTTGCGCAGGTGTTGAACCAGACGGTGGACACGGTCACCCTGCACGTCGGTGGCAGCGTGCTCGAGATGCGCAGCGCCGACTATTACGCCTCGTCGCCGCTCAATCTGTCACGCGAGGGATTTGTCAGCGCCGTGACATTCGGCATCGGCTATCGACATCAGACCATCTGCCTGAGCGAGGTGCCGGACAAGATCAAGTCGGCACTCGAGCAGGCCGTCGCTGCTCAACCGTATGCCTCGCATTGCAAGAGCATCCTGGTTGAATTCAAGGAGGCAGGCGCCAACTCACTCGACTATCTGATTGTGCTGAGCATGCATGGTCAGGCCGCCGAGGTGTACCTGGCCATTCCTCGCATGATCCAGCGCACACTGGTGGCTTTGTGCAATCGCGAAGACTGGGATATTCCCTTTGCCCAGTTAGTGGTGCATTCGGCACCGACCTCATGAACGTGCCTGTTTACTGCGAGCGACGCTGGCGCTGCAACGCCACGAACAGCTTGCCGGAGATGTAGCCATAGGCCCGGCCTTCCGTTTCCAGCAGGTACCACCCGTTGGCGGCTCGCGCAGTGGCGAACAGCAGTTCACCCTGTGCCACCCGCCGGACCACGGGATGTTCGACACCCGGGCCCATCCGGACATTCGCGTCGATGCGGGCGACGCCGCCCAACTCAACCATTGTCATGCCCCGCGGCACGATGACCCCGTCGAGAATGGTCAGCCGGTTATCGCGTCCGCCGCCGTCATCTGCCGCCCTGCCCGCCCGGTTAGCCCGGACTGGCGGCTCAGCCTGGGCTAGCAGGGCCACCGGCAAAGCCGACCCGCTTTCACGATCGGCGCAATCATCCGCAGCGACCCGGTTCGCGGGCGGCGAGACAGGGTCGGATGCATCAAGCGTCTGGCAGCCCGAGATCACCAGACCGACAGCGACCACGATCGGGAGCAGACCAGGACCGGCGATCCACCTTCGCCACTCGTTACCCATGCGCATATCGAATCGCCTTCTGGTCTTGAATCAATCGCTCAGGGCAGCAACCCGTTCGGCCAGCGCCAGGCTGGAGGTCAGACCCGGCGACTCGATACCGAACAACTGGATCAGACGCGCCCCCGAAAAACCGCTGCGCACATCGATCACGAAATCGTCGGCAAGCTGCCCGTCGACGCAGATCTTTGGCCGGATACCGGCATAGTCGGGCACGAGTTGATCGTCGCGCAACTGCGGCCAGTACCGACGAATGGCGTCGTAGAAATGCGCCGCACGGCCGGGGTCCACCGAATAGTCGACGTGCTCGACCCATTGAACATCGGGGCCGAAACGAGCCTGACCGGCCAGGTCAAGGGTCAGGTGGACACCAAGGCCGCCGGGCTCAGGGACAGGATAGATCAGCCGCGTACACGGCGCGCGGCCCGCAAGCCGAAAGTAATTGCCCTTGGCCAAAGGCGCCGGATCGGGCAGCGGTGCCGGGTCATGGCCTGGCTGATCGTTGGCAGGTGGCTTCACAGACGCCGCCTGCTCGGTGTCGCGGGCCAGCGCCAGCGCATCATGACCGGCACAGTTGACCACCAGCGGCGCGGCAATGATGAACTCGTCATCGCCGGACAGGACCGTGACCTCGTTGAGTGAATTGCCCCGACGGACCGACACGACACGGCTTTGCAAGGCGAGCATTGCGCCGCCCGTCTGCGCATCGCCCAGCAGGGCGAGCATCAGCGCATGGCTGTCGATGATGCCGGTCGACGGTGACAGCAAGGCAGCGGTGCACTTCAGGGCCGGTTCGATTGCCGCCACCTCGCGTGCGGTAAGCCATTGCAGATCGTCCACGCCATTGGCAATGGCGCGCTCGCGTAGCGACGCCAGAGTCTCCTGCTGCGCGGCATCAGTGGCGACGATGAGCTTGCCGCAGCGTCGATGACCGACGTGGTGCGACTCGCAATAGGAATAGAGCAATTCGCGCCCACGCACGCAGCATTGCGCCTTGAGCGAGCCGTGGCGGTAATAGATGCCGGCATGAATGACTTCGGAATGCCGCGAGCTGGTCTGCGTGCCGATGGCGTTTTCGGCTTCGACCACGATCACCTCGCGCCCGCGCATCGCCAGCTCGCGCGCCACCGCCAGGCCGACGACACCAGCCCCGATGATCAGCGCATCAACACGATCGAGTGGTTCGGCAGGCATCTAGAGTTCGATGACGCCATGGCGCACGGCAAGCAGGGTCAACTCCGCCTGATTGCCGACCCCCAGCTTCTGTTTGACATGGTATAGATGGGTACCGACCGTGGATGGCGACAGGTTCAGGATCTGCGCAATCTGCGCGACCGTCTGGCCCAGCGCGAGTTTCTTGAACACCTCGAATTCACGCTCGGAGAGCGATTCGATCGGCGAGGCATCGCCGCCCACGCCGGCCATGGCCATCTGCTGGGCCAGTTGCGGATCGATCACGGGCTCGCGCCGGGCGATCTTGCGGATCGCTTCGATCAACACCTCGGGCGCCTGACGCTTGGACAGATAGCCCAGGGCACCGGCCTGCAGGACCCGCCGGGGATGACTGATATCCTCATGGGCCGACAAGGCGAGAATCCGCGCCAGCCGGTCGCGGGCAATGATTTTTTTGATCGCTTCGATGCCACCGATCCCCGGCATCGCAATGTCGATCATCACCACGTCGGGTTGGGCATCGAGGAATCGCTGATAGGCCTGCTCGCCAGATTCGGCTTCGGCAACCACCTCGATATCGGGTGCTTCGCCCAACAACAACCGGAAGCCGGTGCGCACCAGCGCATGATCGTCGGCGATGAGCACCCGGATCACTATTGGCCCGCCGCACTGATGGGCCGGGTGTCGGCCATGTCCTGCGCCTCGGGCCGGTTTTGACCCTCATCGCCGATGGGCAGTCGGGCACGCACCAGCAAGCCACCGGCCCGCGACTCGCCGATCTCGAGTTGCCCGCCCAGCGCCCCGGCCCGCTCCCGCATGCCGGACAGACCGAATCCGGCATCCGGTCCATTGGCCGGCGGCAGGCCGGCACCCAGGCCGATGCCGTTGTCCTCGACCTGCAATACCAGCATCGAATCGAGCAAGCGAAGGTTGATGTGGATCTGCTTGGCACCGGAATGACGGACCGCGTTGGTCACCGACTCCTGGCCGATCCGGAATGCGGCCGTTGCCACGCGTGCCGGAATCTTGTCCAGCCCCGGTCCGATGCGCAACACGAACTGCTTCTCGGGATGCTGGATTCGCCAGTCGCTGACCAGATCGGTCAATGCATCGGCCAGACCGAACTGGTCGAGCGAGACCGGCCGCAGCCGGGTCAGCATCGAGCGCACCGCGGCGTGGATCCGATCGGCTGATTCGACGATCAGACGCGCGGCCTGGGCCAGGGCCGGATCACGATCGGCAATCCGCCGGGACATCGACACGCCCATGCTCTTGATCGCCGTGACATGTTGCCCCAGTTCATCATGCAACTCATGGGCCAGCGCCTTGTGATCATGCTCGATGCGTTCATGCATTTCGCGCGTGAGCTCACGGTTCTGGGCGAGTTCGGCCTTCGCCTGGGCGGCCTGCTCCCGGACCCGGATGTTCTCGGAGACGCTGTCGACCATGGCATTGAAGGTCGTACCCAGTGCATTGGCCTCCCGACCTCTGAGCAGGGGAAGGCGGGTCTGCAGATTGCCGGCCTGAACCGAGCGCAGCGCCGACACCACCTGGGTGAGCGGGGCTACCGCGCGCCCGACCATCCAGAAAGCAATCAGGTTCAAGGCCACGAAGCCGATGCCGATGATCGCGAGCAGTGCCTGGAAATCCTCCCAGCCATCGAGCGTCGCCCGAGAGGCATCAGGGCGGATCTCAAGCCGTCCGTCGTCGAGCGAGAGGATTCTGGATTCGGGTTGTGGTGCCACCTGCCGGGCGAACCAGGCCGGCGCCTCCCGACCGCTCTTGTAGTCGCTGGCCGGCGAGCGATAAATCTCCTGGCCCTGGGCGTCGAACAGATAGACATCATTCGCGCGGACTCTGCCCAGATCCTTGAGGAATTCATGCATGCCCGCCGTACCCAGCATCCGATAGTCGTCGGCCACGCGTTGCAGGATGGTGGTCGACACGCGGGCCGATGCCTCGACCTCCTCGCCCACGCTGATCCGCGTCGTGCGAACCTGCTGCCAGAGCAGCGCGGCCGCCAGCAGGCTGATGATCAGGGTCAACAACAGATTGATTTGCAGCCTCAGACTCATTGTTGTGTTCCATCTCCCGGCCAATGCCGGAAATCGCCATCGGTGGCGAAGCATTGGGTGGCGGTTATCAGTGCCTCGACCATCGGCGTGCTCCAGGGATCGTGACCGGCATTGGCCAGCAGGCGCAAGCGGCTGCCCGGCATGGCCTGCGCCAACTGCCACGCGTTGGCTGGCCGACAGACCAGATCGAGCCGCCCGTGAATGATGGCAGTCGGCAAGCCTGCGGCGATTCGCGCGCCGGCGAGCACACCGCTCTCATCCAGATCACACAATCGCTCGAGGTAGGCCGCCTGCAACCGGTATTTGAGTACCGTTGCCATCGTTACAGTACCCGATTGTGCCGCAAGCACCGGGGTTCTGCCCGGTGCCGATAAGGCGGCCTCCCAGGCGACCCACTGGGCACAGGCGGCGCGGGCCCGCGCCGATCCGGCATCTTCCAGCGCCTGGCGATAACCGGACAGGATCGACGGGAAATCCGTCCCGCCCACATGCTCGGCGAACCGCTGCCAGGCGTCGGGGGCCAGTGCGCCCGCCTGCACGAAGAACCAGTCCATGTCGGCGCGACCGGTCAGGAAGATGCCGCGCAACACCAGTCCCAGGCAGACAGCGCGATGGGCACCCGCATAGGCCAGGGCCAGGGAGGAGCCCCAGGAGCCGCCAAATACCAACCATTGCCCGATGCCCAGATGCTCGCGCAGCCGTTCGATATCGGCCACCAGGTGGGCCGTGGTGTTGGCCTGTCGTTCACCCACCGGCCGGCTCTGCCCGCTGCCACGTTGATCAAACAGGCAGATCCGGTAGCGGGCCGGATCGAAGAAGCGCCGCTGGCGCTCACTGGTCCCGCTGGCCGGCCCACCGTGCAGGAACAGGACCGGCAGTCCGTGCGGATTGCCGCTTTCTTCATAACGGATCTCATGACCCTCACCAACGGCCAGCCAGCCCTGGGCATAGGGCGTGAGGGCCGGGAACAGCGGTGGAACGGGCTCGGTTCGGGCATCATCGGGCACGGTGACAGGCATCCTGGATCGGTGGTTCAGACCGCAGCATAGCGACTGCCGCCACGGGGCATCCCGTTCTCATGAAAATCATGAGGGCAGATTCATGAGTGCCACGACGACGCCGATGGCCGCTTCGAGCATGATCTCGTCGGTGGCGCCTGCGTCACAACCAACAACCACAGGAGATTTTCATGAAGTGGCAAACCCCTGCTGCAACCGATTTCCGGTTCGGCTTCGAAATCACGATGTACATCGCCACCCGCTGATCAGGCGATGGCGCCGCCGGCCCGCTTCCAGGCAGGTCGGCGGTCACAGAGAGTGTCTGAAAGGCCGGATCTCGAATCCGGCTTTTTATTGGGCAGGAGGGGATATTGAAACTGCGTGTGCTCGGATCCGCCGCTGGCGGTGGTTTTCCGCAATGGAACTGCAATTGCGCGATGTGCCGGGGAGTTCGGGACGGCACCCTCAATGCCCGACCACGCACCCAGTCGTCGATTGCGGTCACCAGCGACGGTATCGACTGGGTGTTGTTCAATGCCTCGCCCGATATCCTTGCCCAACTGAAGGCCGCGCCGATGCTGCAACCGGCGCGCGCCCTGCGGGATTCCGGCATCACCTCGGTGGTGCTGATGGATGCCCAGATCGACCATACCACCGGTCTGTTGATGCTGCGCGAGCACAACCGGCCGTTGTCGATCTGGTGCACTGCACCCGTGCGCGAAGATCTGAGCGTGGGCAATCCTTTGTTCAAGGTGCTCGAGCATTATTGCCGGGTGGACTGGCATGAGTTGTCGCCCGGCAGCGGCCCGGTCGCCATTCCGGGCGCCGCCGGCGTGCGCTTCGAGCCACTGGCACTGCTGAGCAATGCACCACCTTATTCGCCGCACCGTGACCGGCCGGTACCCGGTGATACGCTGGGCATGACCCTGATCGACTCGGCCAGTGGTGCCCGTGCGTTCTACGCGCCGGGGCTTGGCCAGATGGAGGATCATGTCTGGGCGGCGATGTGTGCAGCCGATCTGATCCTGGTGGATGGCACGACCTGGACCGATGACGAAATGATCCGGATCGGTGCCTCGGGCAAGACCGCGCGCTCGATGGGGCATCTGGCGCAAAGCGGCGCTGGCGGCATGATCGAATGGCTGGACCGGCTTCCGGCCGGCAAGCGCAAAGTGCTGATCCACATCAACAACACCAATCCGATTCTCGATGAAGATTCGGCGCAGCGGGCAACGCTGACCGAACACGGTATTGAGGTCGCGTTCGACGGCATGGAACTGGAGCTCTGAATGGCAGGCACGCAACCGGCCCCCTGGCCACATGATGAATTCGAAGCCCGCCTGCGCGAGCAAGGCAAGGCCTATCACATTCATCATCCGTTCAATGTGATGCTCAACACCGGTCTGGCATCCAAAGAGCAGATCCGCGGCTGGGTTGCCAACCGCTTTTATTACCAGATCGCGATTCCGGTCAAAGATGCGGCGGTGATGTCCAATTGCACTGACCGTGAGGTCAGGCGCGAATGGGTGCAGCGAATCCTCGACCATGATGGCTACGAGATCAACGGCGTGCGCGACGAGGGCGGCATCGAGGCCTGGATCCGGCTCGGTACGGCCACCGGATTGTCCCGCGAGGAGATCACCGACCTGCGCCACGTGTTGCCCGGTGTGCGTTTTGCGGTGGATGCCTATGTGAACTTCGCGCGCTCGCGCCCCTGGCAGGAATCGGTATGCGCCTCGCTCACCGAACTGTTTGCGCCAGCCATCCATCAGCAGCGTCTGGCCACCTGGCCGGAGCACTATCCCTGGATCGACAGCGAAGGGCTGCAGTATTTCCGCAACCGCGTGACCCAGGCCAGACGCGACGTGGAACACGGCCTGTCGATCACGCTCAGGCATTTCGACACCCTGGCCGCCCAGCACCGGGCCCTGGATATCCTGCGGTTCAAGCTCGATATCCTGTGGGAGATGAATGACGCGATGGCCACCCGGTACGGTCTGCCGGATCAGCCGCCCCGTCCGGCACGCGAGGGCCGCTGAATGAGCCAGGACGATCCGATTCCGGGCAGCGTGGTACCCCGGCTGTCTGCCACCTTCCGACTGCAGTATGAGCAGGCCCAACAATCCTGGGTGCTGCTCTACCCCGAAGGCATGGTCAAGCTCAATCCCAGTGCGGCGGAAATCCTGCAGCGCTGCGATGGTGTGCGCGACGTGGCGACCATCACGCGCGAACTCGAACAGGCCTTCGACGAAGCCGATCTGTCCGCCGATGTGGCGGCCTTCGTGCGCATCGCACGCGATCAGCACTGGCTGGTCATCTGACCGGGCCGATGCAGACACAGTCAGGAGCCCAGACATGACATCCCAAGGCATCGCGCAGGCGGGAGCAATCGGTCAGGCCGAGCCCGGCATCACCGAACGGCCGGGTCAGCCTGGCCCGCCATTGTGGCTGCTGGCCGAACTCACCTATCGCTGCCCTTTGCATTGCGTGTTCTGTTATAACCCGGTCGATTTTGCTCGGCACGAGCATGAACTGAGCACCGACGACTGGATTCGCGTGTTGCGTGAGGCGCGTGAACTGGGCAGTGTGCAGTGCGGCTTTTCGGGCGGTGAACCCATGGTTCGCGATGACCTGGAAGTGCTGGTCGGGGAAGCGCACCGGCTGGGCTACTACACCAATCTGCTGACCTCGGGGGTGGGCCTGACGCCGGCCCGCGCACGCGCGCTCAAGGACGCCGGCCTGGCCCATGTTCAGTTGTCCTTCCAGGATTCGACTCGCGAGCTCAATGACTTTCTCTCGCATACCAAGACCTTCGAACTGAAGAACCGGGTCGCCGCGATCATCAAGGACCACGACTGGCCGATGGTGCTGAACTGCGTGATCCACCGGCTCAATATCGATTACATCGATCGCATTATCGAAATGGCGATCGAGTTGGGTGCCGAGTATCTCGAACTGGCCAACTCGCAGTTCTATTCATGGGCCAAGCTCAATCGCGCCCATCTGCTGCCCTCGCGCGAGCAGATCGAACGCGCCGAGCGCATCACCAATGAATACCGCGCGAAGTATTCGGATCGGATCCGCATCTTTTTTGTCGTGCCCGACTACTACGAGCAGCGCCCCAAAAAATGCATGAACGGCTGGGGCAATGTTTTTCTCACGGTGGCACCCGACGGAATCGCCCTGCCCTGTCACACGGCGGGCATGCTGCCTGGCCTGGCGTTTCCGAATGTCACCGAACACTCGATCCGGCACATCTGGTATGAATCGGAAGGTTTCAACCGGTTCCGGGGAAAGGGCTGGATGAAGGAGCCCTGCCGCTCCTGCCCGGAGCAGGACAAGGATCTGGGTGGCTGTCGCTGCCAGGCCTTCATGATCGCCGGCGATCCTGCGGCAGCCGATCCGGTCTGTCAGAAGTCGCCTGATCGTGTCCACATCGATGAGGCGGTCGCCGCGGCACAGTTACCGCAACCGGCCGTCGAACATGCCCTGGTGTTTCGCGATCCCAAATCGTCGCGTGAAATCGGCGCTCACGGGCCCGCACACGGCCTGGGCTGTGCGGTGGAATAAGCCACCTGGTGGTGTCGGGCCAGATGGCATCACAGGGTAAACTCGCAGCCCCACTGCCACTCCCGCACGGCCGTTCATGGCACATCTGATTCTGGCGCGTCACGCCCAGGCCTCGTTCGGCGCAGCCGACTATGACCGCTTGTCCGAACGCGGGGAACAACAGGCCCGCTGGCTGGGCGAGTATCTGCTGAACCGGGAGCTGCAGATCTCGCGAGTCGTCACCGGCACCCTGGTGCGCCAGCGCGATACGGCGCGGCATGTGCTTCAGGCCATGGGCAACCCGGCCGTTCCGGTCTGCGCAGACGATGGCCTGAACGAATATCTGGCCGAAGGCATCGTGCGCGCCCATCTGGGCGAATCGGACCCGGCCGAACTGCAGCGGCGCGACTATCGCGAATACTGGCGAATGTTTCGCAGTGCCATGACCGCCTGGAGCGAGGATCGATTGCCCGATGCGCCCGAATCCTGGCAGCAATTCGGCGACCGGGTCAATGGCGCGCTGGCCCGTGCGGTGGCCGGTGCGGGTCGAGATGAGTGCATTCTGGTGATCAGTTCGGGTGGGGCCATCGGCCGGGCGATTGCCGACCTCCTGCATGCGCCGGCGGCCACCGCCATCGAGCTGAATCTGCAGTTTCGCAATTCGGCCTTCTGCGAATTGATTGTTGGCCGGGACCGGATCCGCGTGGTCAGTACCAACAACATCCCCCATCTCGATACCTCAGACCGGCGGGCTTTCATCACCGCCGCGTGATGAGCATGCCGCCGCGCCCACTGACGAAGGCGCAGCGCAGCCGAGGCCTGATCGGTCTGATCGGCTCGACGGTCGTGGCGCTGATCGGGCAGTTCATGGTTTCGCCCTGGTTGGTGTTCCGACTGGACGCGGCCGCAATACCGGTGGAGACCATCGGCTGGTTCTCGGCGGCAGGCTGGCTCGGCATTCTCACCGCCACGCCCTTCACCGCCCGCATCGTGCAAGGCATCGGCGCTCGATCCGCATTGATCGCCTCGCTGATCATTCCCCTGATCACGCTGATGATCATCGCCAACACCCATTCGGTCGGACTGTGGGCAGTGCTGACGTTTGTCGCCGGAGTCGCCATGTCGATGCGCTGGGTGGTGGCCGAGGCAGGCATCGCGGAGCTGGCACCCGCGCACCGCCGCGGCCGTATCGTCGGTCTGTATCAGACACTGCTGGGCGTGGGCTTCGTCATCTCGCCCACCCTGCTGGCCTGGCTGACCCCCGGCAATCCGATGGTACCGGTCGTGGCGATAGTGTTTCTGATGGCCGGCCTGCTGTTCACCTTCGTGATTCCATCGCTGGAAATCCATGTCGGTGGCGGTCCGGCGCCGGGCTGGCGCGGCTTGTGGCTGGCCGCTCGGGCCACCCCGTCGTTGATGATGGCCGGCTTCATGGGCGGCTTTTTCGAACTCGGCGTGGCCAGTCTGTTACCGGTCTACGGCATGGCCATCGGCTTCACCGCGGCCACCGCAGCGCTGCTGATTTCAACCTGCGGCGCCGGCAGCGCCTTGATGATGCTGCCGATGGGTGAGGCGGCGGACCGATTCACCGCCCGGCGCGTCACCCTGTTCTGCGCGACCACGAATCTGCTGGCCTGTCTGCTCTTGCCATTGGTGCCGATCTGGCCCGCGCTCGCCTGGCCGCTGGCCTTTGTCTGGGGCGGCTCGGGCGGTGCGCTCTACACCGTGGCGATGATCGACCTGGGCCACCGTCTGCGGGGTGTGGGTCTGATCAGCGCCACCTCGCTGCTCGTGATGTGTTACACCGTCGGCGGCCTGGCTGGCCCTATCGTGAGCGGCCATGCGATCAGCTGGTCGATCGGAGTCGCCATGCCCGCGGCATTTTCACTGATCGCCGGCGCCGGCCTGATCATCATCTGGTTGACGGGCAGGCCCAGGCCAGGTCGCTCAGATCAGGCTGGCACCGATCCGCCGGACCACTTCCTCACCGATCAGCCGATGGGTTCTGCCCGACGGATGAATCGTGTCGAAAAAGATGAATGAATCGAGCAGGGACTGATTGCAGTAGGCCGCGAACTGGAAGGCGCTGGTCTCGTAACAGGGACGGGTGGAATCGGTGAACCCGGACGACGCGGCATTGGCGAGCAACTGATCGAAGATGCCGAAGATATCGACCTGGGTGAGCGTGACACCGGGTGCGGCGATTGCACCGACCCGGGTGGCCAGTTGCTGGTTGAAGTAACGCGACAGGTCAGAGGCCCGGGCGACGCTACCGACATCGCCGGCGGCTTCCTGGCTGATCAGCTTGGGCGTGCGACCGATGTCCGGGACGTTGAAGACATAAACATTGCGTGCGCCCAGGAGAATCAGCGCCTGCACGGCCTTGACGATTTCGTCCACGGCCGAATCAAGCATTGCCGTGGAGGCCGGATTACCGACAGAGCCCAACACATCATTGCCACCGATGAACACGATGTAGTTGGCGGCCGGGTCGGCACGACCGTTATTTTTCGCCGTGAAGGATTCGATCTGGACCGCCAGATCGACCGGGTCGCTGTCGAACGCCCGAGCGCCCGAGACTGCATAGTTCGTGCCTCTTTCTTCGGTGGACAGAAAATCGGAGTTGCTCAGTGTCAGACCAAGTGACTGCGCAATATGATCGACGATGACCGGCCCGTTGGAGATCCGGTTCATGTAGAAAGGCGCGGGCAGGGTCGCGCCGAACGGCAGCACATCGCCCAGGTTGCCTGCATCGGAGAGGCTGTCGCCGAACACGTAAAGCTTTTTCGCCGCGGCGGCAGGTGGCGGATTGTTGACGCCGCCACTGCCGGTTGCAGCCTCATCATCCGATCCACAGGCTGCCAGCAGACCCGCGGAAAGGATCAGCAACAATGACCGCCTGCGCAGCCGATTCAAGGTATTGAACATGCTGGAAACCTCGTAAAGAAAACAGTCCCACGAGATTACCAGCATTCACGCGACTGCCCGCTCGCAGATCAGCCCGAGGATTCCTTCCCACCGACCAGCCTGGGCTTGCTGATCAGGTCGACGACGGCGCTGTTGTTCTCTATCGCGGTGGCGATCATGGCACCGCCACGGCTGTGCTCGACAGCCGATTCCACGGCCAGCATGAAGGCTGTCTCCGGCAGCGGTTTGCCGTAGTAAAACCCCTGAAATCCGGTGCATCCCCATCGCGCCAGCAGACCGTGTTGTTGGACCGACTCGACGCCTTCGGCGATCAGCTCCAGCCCCAGGTTACGCGCCATGCCGATGATCGTGCGGACAATCATGGCATCGCTCGGATCGGTCAGGATGTCCCGGGTAAACGTGCGATCGACCTTGAGTTCGTCAAGGGGCAGACGCTTGAGATAAGACAGCGACGAATATCCCGTCCCAAAGTCATCCAGCGAGAAACCCACGCCCAGCGCTCGGATTTCCTGCATCTTGAGTACGGCCTCTTCGGCATAGTCCAGCAGCAGACTTTCAGTCAGTTCCAGTGACAGGCGCGACGGATCCGCACCCGAGATGGCCAGGGCTTCACGAACCTGCGCCACGAAATCGGCCTGACGAAACTGCCGTGCACTCACATTGACCGACAGTCGCAGGCGCGCAAATTGCTCCATCGTTGCCCATTGGGCCAGCTTCAGGCAGGCCTGCTGCAATACCCATCGGCCGATCGTCAGGATCGTTCCGGTCTCCTCCGCAAGGCCGATGAACTCGAGCGGAGGAATCATGCCGCGTACCGGATGGTTCCAGCGTAACAGGACCTCGGCACCCTTCGGGCGCATGGCCTGGTCGACCTGCACCTGGAAATAGAGCTCGAACTGATCGGCGCGCAGTGCCCGCCGAAGGTCCATTTCGAGCGCCGCACGCCGCGCGACAGCCTGCTGCATCGACGGATCGCAAAAGCGCACCTGGTTGCGTCCCATCATGCGCGATCGCTCGACCGCGGCATCGGCATTGCGCAAGACACTCTCGGCCGAGGGCGTATGCCCGTCGAACAAGGCAACGCCGATGCTCGCCGTGACCAGATAGTGGGCATCGTCGATTCGCACCGGTTCGCGGATCGCATCGAGCAGCGATTTGGCGAAGCTCTCGGCGCGCAGCGCGGCAGGATCCTCCTGACTGTGCAGCGCCTCCCGCAGCACCACGAATTCATCACCGGCCACGCGCGCAACGATACTGGCAACGCCGGCCACGTGCTTCAGACGCTCGGCGATTTCGATCAACAGGTGATTGGCACCGTCATAACCCAGCGCGTCGTTGACCGATTTGAACGAATCGAGATTGACATGAAGCAAGGCACCAAAGCGACCCTTGGACTTGGCGCGTTCCAGCGCCTGTTCGAGTCGATGGGCGAGCGCGACCCGGTTGTACAACTGGGTGAGCGGATCGATGGCCGCCAAACGCAGGATTTCGGCGCGAGCCGCGAGTCGTTCGGTGATGTCGTTGATCAATACCACGTGGGCGTTGTGCTGACCCGTCTGCATTGAGAAGAATCGGCACTCGACTTCGAGCAGACTGCCGTCACGACGGACATGGCGCATCTGCGCCGCTCGCACCCCGGTCTCCCGGGACTGGCCGAACAGGCTGTGGAATCGATCGACATGGCTGCGATCCAGCAGGCGCTCGATCGGTTCGCCCTCCAGAACGCCGTTCTCGTAACCATAGAGTGCCACGGCCGCCGCGTTCGCTTCGATGATCCTGCCACCATCCGGATCGAACACCAGCATCGGCAGCGGCGCTTCGGTAAACAAGGTGCGATAACGCTGCTCACTGGCGCGCAGCCGCCCTTCGAATTCCCGGGTCAGGCTCACGTCGCGCAGGATGCCGGTCAGCATGACCGGCTCACCCGTCGCGTCGGCGAGCGGCCGCGCCGTGATCTGAACCCACACCCAGGTGCCGTCGAGTCTGCGCAGCCGCACCGTCTTTTCGAGCGCGATTCCGCTGGCCACGCTGTGCGAGCGCGCGGCCAGAAAGGCATCGAGATCATCGGGATGGATGAGCGAGAGCAGACGAAGCATTGCCGGATGCGGTTCGTCGGGCGGGTGTCCGAGCAGACGCCACACCCCTGTGGACACCCGGCTCTCGCCGCTGGACAAGTCGCTGGTCATGGTGCCGCACACGGCGGTGTCGAACGCGATGGCGATCTGTTCGGCCCGGATCAGGCTCGGATCGACATTCGCCTCATAGGCCGGTCGTGACAGGTCGGCGGGGACAGGTATTGAAGTCGGCATTCGGCTCGATCACCCAGGAATCGGCCAAGAATGCCTGCTGCCCGGCCACGATGGTCGGCAGAACAGCCCGGTGAAATGCCGGTGATTCGAATGCCCCGGGCACAGGGGCCAGGCAGGGCCCGATAGGCGGTGCGCCGCCGGTATGGCGGGCTATTTGCGAGGACGAACCCGTTGCTCGAGATCGGCGACCCGCTCCGACAGTTGCCCGATGCGCGAGCGCAGTGACTGAAACGCGCTGCGACCCACCGCCGCCGCGTTGTCCCGCGACATGGCTTCATCGAAGACATTGCGCGCCTGATCCCGGGTGCGGTCCGCGAATTCACGAAGCCTGCGCTCGCCGCCGCGCAGCGCTTCGCCGACCCGCGCAGCAGCCTGATCGCCCACCACACGGCTCAGGTCGTCTTCATAGTCCCAGGCCAATTCGGTGACCAGCTCGCCCAGCAGACCGGCCAGCAGTACATCACCCTCGACACGCAGGTGCGGCGACATGCCTCTCACACCCTGGCTGGCCAAGGCCTGCGCGGCCGCCAGAGAGGGCTTGAGCAGCATCTGCACATCAGCCTCACCCTGGGTCGCCGGGACCAGATGGCCGGCCGGATCGATCAGCAGCCAGAGTTCGGGCGCGGCCATCATGCTGCCCATCGAGCCGGTATCGACGCCCATTCGGACCCGACGGCCCGCGTGGGCTGCCAGCCGGCCCGCCGCGTTCGGATGCTGGACGATCAGGTGATTCAGTGCGGCCGTCAGGGCGCGCAAGCCGCCGGCGCTGGCCAGCGCCGGCCCGATCATCTTGAACAATCCGGCAATCACGCCAGGCTGCACTCAGGCCCGGGCATCGTTCTGTTCGATGCCCGCGAGCACCCAGCCACCTGACCCATCGCGCGGCTTGGTCAGCGTCCAGGTCTCGTCGAAGGGCTTGGCGGGAGACGCCGGATCCTCACGGATCATGCCGTGGAACTGAACACTGGCCAGATACTCGGGTCCGGTATCGTCGACACCCAACAGGTCGGCATTCAGTGTGACCACATCGGTCTGGTTGAGCCCCGAGCCGCGCTCGTTGATCTCGAGCTTGAGTTCGGCGTAGACCTCAGGCGTGGTGAACTCGGCCAGATCCTTGAGATTGCCGGCGTCATAGACGGCCTGCAGGCGGACGAACTGCACCTTGGCCTGGCGCAGGAAACCCTCGGCGTCGAAACCTGCCGGCAGACCGGTGTCCTGATCGGCGGCCGGCGCAGCCACGGCGCCCAGGCCACCAGCCATCGCGCCAGCACGCGGCTCGTTGACCATGTCACGGGACAGATTGGGCGCATAGCCACCACCCACGTTGCCGGCCGGCGCGAGCGCGCCGCGGGTCTGGGTGCCGGAGCGGCCCGCATTCATCCGGTTCATGATGAAACGAACCACGAACAGACCGCCGAACAAGAGCAGCACGATCATCATGATGTTGGCCAGTTCTTCGCCAAAGCCCATGTAGCTGGCCAACGCAGCCAGGCCCAGACCGGCGGCCAGACCGGCGATCGGTCCCATCAGGCCGCCACGCGAAGCGCCTGCGGCGGCTGCGGTCTGACCGGCACCAGCGCCAGCTGCGCCGGCCTTTTCAGGTGCGCGGGGAGCGGAACGGTTGAACAGACCGGAGGACGGTTTGCCGATCGAACGGCCGCCGCCCATCCGCGCGGCTTGCGCATCGGGTGAGAGCAGCACGAAAGCCGAGACAGTGGCCACGACCACCAACAGGTAGCGGGTCCAGCGGGTCCAGATAGTCATGTTGAATTCCTTTCAGATCGAAATTGAAGAACAGCAGTGAGCATCTTGAGGTGCGCAACCCGCATTACAAGCCAAAACCTTCGTGCTGTGAGGATTTGTACAACTGATAGAACCTCAGGAAACGCCTGTCAATCGAGCGAGATTCCTTCGTGTAATGCGACGATACCACCGCTCAGATTCTCATAACTGACCCGACCAAATCCGACTTCGCGCAACATTCCGGCCAGGGTTTCCTGATCGGGATGCATCCGGATCGACTCGGCCAGATAACGGTAACTCGCCTCGTCGTCCGCGATCACGCGGCCCAGGCGGGGCAGGATTTCGAAGGAATACAGATCGTAGATCCGCTCCAGGCTGCGATGAACATGTGAGAACTCGAGCACCAGCAGACGCCCGCCGGGCTTGAGCACCCGGCGCATTTCGGCGAGTGCGGCAACCTGGTTGGTCATGTTGCGCAGACCAAAAGCCACGGTGACCCGGTCGAAATAGCGGGCGGGAAACGGCAACTTTTCGGCATCACATTGCACGGCGGGCCAGGTATGCCCGGCATCGAGCATCCGGTCACGTCCGATCGAGAGCATCGGCCCATTGATGTCCGTCAGCCAGACCTGACCGGCCGGCCCTACCCGTCTGGCAAAGCCCTTGGCCAGATCGGCCGTGCCACCGGCGACGTCGAGAATCTTCATGCCGGGCCGTGCCGCCGCCCGCCGCAGCGTGTGCGCCTTCCAGAGCCGATGCAGGCCGCCCGACATCACATCGTTCATGAGGTCGTAGCGCTGGGCGACCGACTCGAACACGTCGCGGACACGACCGGCCTTCTCGGCCGCACTGACCGTGGCATAACCGAAGTGGGTATTGGCCTCTTCGTTGGCTGGCTGCGCGCCGGACTTTGCCGGTTCGGACAGGGTGGGCGGCTGGCTGGTCATGATGCGGGTCAGCGGGGACGGGAAAGATTGCGCGCCTGCAAGGCTTGCGCCGGCGGCGGATCGGCCCGGCCCGCCGAGGTTGCGGCAGCGCCGGCCATTGGAGCCGGCGAATCACGACTCGCACCGGCTGCGTCGAGACGGTTCAGGTAGTCCTGCCAGAGGCGGGTCTGTTCGGTCCCGAGCCAGTAAAGGTAATCCCAGGTGAAGATGCCGGTGTTGTGCCCGTCGTCGAAATGAGGCTGGACCGCATAATGACCCACCGGCTCGAGCGCGCTGATGCCCACCATACGCTTGCCGACCTGCAGGGTCTCCTGGCCCGGCCCATGACCGCGCACTTCGGCCGATGGCGAAAACACGCGCATCAGTTCAAAGGGCAGACGGAACTCCTGTTCGTCATCGAATGCGATTTCGAGCACTCGCGATTTCTGATGGACGACGATGCGTGTCGGTATGGGCATGGCTGGGCTCGATCCGAAGATACCGAATCATAACGCCGTGCCAATGCCCTCAGTCATCGCGAGACAGTTGGCGGTGGCCGAACCCGGCCGTCAACGCATCGCGATAGCCCTGCAACCGGACAGGATCGACCCGCAGGGCGTCGCGCCGATCATCCGGCGGTTGAGCCCAGATGGGTCGCGGAAAATGACTGTCGTCACGCCAGCGCGGAATGACGTGCCAGTGAACATGGTCAACCTCATTGCCCAGGCTGGCCAGATTGATCTTGTCCGGATTCAGCCACTGGCGCATCAGGGTTTCCACGGTCAGCACCACCCGCATGATCTCGTCACGCTCGTCGGTGAGCAGATCTGTCATTTCACGCCGATGAGCCTGCCAGATGACCCGTGTGAAGCCCGGAAAATTCAAGTCGTCGACCCAGACGACGCGCCACCTCGAATGGCGGTGGATGACTTGGCCGCCGTCGTCACGGCACAGCGCACAGCCCTCGCGACGATCAGGCAGGGAATCGGCAGGCGCAGGGCCGGCAGTCGGGTGCAGGGCTTGATTCATGCGCGCTCAATCGCCCAGCATGACCCGCGCCTCCAGCGGCCAGGCGCGATACCCGGTGATGCTCGGCTGGGCGGGCGAGAGCCAAAGGGTGCGTGCGGCCAGGTCCATCACGACGCTCACCACGGTTTCGATGCGCGCGGCCGGCGGCATCGACGGATCGGGGAAACGGCAGATGGACTGCAGGTCATCACTCTGGTCGCAGAGCAGGCTGCCCGCCGTTTCGCGGTCATGCACCTGCCCGATGCGCGCCTGCGCCCGCAGCAGACGCTGGGTGGTGGACAGATTGCCCTCCAGACTCGCATCGATCGAACGAAGATCGGGATCGCAGAAATGGTTGGTGTGACACAACCAGCGTCGAGCGCCGTCGGCCTGGGCCTCGACCGCACGCGCACCTCGTGGCGAGGCTTCGATGCTGACGATGGCGCCGTCGGCATCGGCCATCATGACATTGCTGGAACTGCAGTAGATGAGGCTGAGCGCCAGTTCGCGGGCTTCGCGCACATCCTCGCAATCGAGCAGACCGCGCAGCAAGGCATGAACCGGCATGCCAGGCTTGCGATAGTCGTCTTCGTGCGAACGAAGGATGTTGAGCGTGATGCCGAGCCCGCGATCGTTCAGACCGATCTTGGCGAGCATGCCGGCTTCGGCAACCGTGATGTGCGAGACGCCCTGGTCGGGATGTTGTTCGAGCAGCACCAGGGCCTCGCGCTGCGAACCCAGCCAGTCCCAGTTTTGCGCCAGCAGCCGGACATCGGACTGATCGCTCACGGCCAGCGAGGTGCATTCATTGGCATGACCGCCATCGGCCAGGGTCGGCGGCAGAAGGCCACTGGCGATGGCCAGATAATTGGCTGGCAGCAGTTCGGTGCGACAGTTCAAGGCCATCAGGGCGCCCATATCGGTGCCACTGCCCTGGGCGATACCGCGCAATTCGTCGAGCTGGCCGGGAAATACCCGACCGATCACGTCCTCGAAAACCCGGGCCCGCGCGACCGCCTGGGCCCAAGCGATGCCTACCGATGCAAACATCGCCTCATAGTTGGTCAGTGAACGATGTATCCGGTCGCGGGCCTGTTCGCCGTAGTGGCGTCCGCGCATGAATGCGTCGCCCTGCAGGATCAGATGCATGGGTGGCGTGGCTGGCACTGCCGTCATGAGAGGTCTCCGATGGTCGCGAGGAGCGCGATCAGAATTTGGTGTAACCGCCGTCGATCACGAACTGTTCACCGGTAGTGTAGGACGAGGCCGTGCTCATCAGATAGACCGCAATGCCGGCGAAGTCGTCGATATTGCCCCAGCGGCGGGCTGGAATCCGCGGCAGGACTGCCTGTGCGAAGCGGGTATCACCCATGGCCCGCTCGGTCATCTCCGTTTCGATCCAGCCCGGCAGTATCGAATTGACCCGGATCCCGTGGCGCGCGAGTTCGACGGCCAGCGCCCTGACATAGGCCGTGACCGCCCCTTTGGAGGCGCCGTAATGACTGTTGCGCGCCGCGCCTTCAATGGCCGCCGTCGATGCCGTGGCGATCAGCGAGCCACCCTCACCGCGCTCGATCATGTGACGGGCGAGCGCTCGAAACGTATGAAACACGCCCTCGACATTGACTCGCTGGACCCGCTGGAAATCGTCGAGCGACATATCCTGGATGGGGGTCGGCCGGCTGGATACGCCGGCGTTGGCGAAGCAGGCATGAATCGGACCGATGGCCTTCACGGTGGCGGCGAGCGTCTCGATCACCGCCTGCTCGTCACCCACATCGCAGATCATGCCGTGAACACGATCGGCGGTCTGCCGCAAGGTCTGGACGGCCGCTTCGGTCTTGTCCGGGCGAGTCCCCCAGATCATGACCGTGGCGCCTGCTGCCAGCAGGCCACGGGCCATGCCCAGACCAATGCCGCCGTTGCCGCCGGTGATCAGGGCCGTCTGGCCGCTCAGGTCGAAGGGTTTGAACATCGTCACTGCTCCCGATTGATTCGAATGGGTCCGGCACGGCGCCGATCCGGCATCGTAACGTGTCGGCCGGCTCAGGCCACCACGATCAGAGGCACCAGCATTTCGTCGTCGGTGACTCCGCCATGCATGCCGATCTGCCGGTGCGATCGTTCGCCGGGCACATGATCGACCAGTGAATGACCCTCCTGCATGACCAGGGTCCGATTGCCGATGCGTTCCAGGAAATCGTCGCCGGCCGCGGGGCCGAACCAGCCGGCCCGAAGCAGGTCGGCACTCGCATGGGAATCGCAGATCGATCCGAGCGCATCCTGTGCGAGCGCATCAAAACGGCCGAGCGAGTCCTGGCGCACCTGGCAATAGACGACGCGCGGCTCGCCAGTGAGCGGTCGCGCCAGACACTCAGCCAGTGCCGGCCAGTCATCGAGGTGATGCTGACCGGCCGGCCCGATGTCGACGAAGCCGTGATCGGCAGTGGTCAGCAACAAGGTATTGCTGCCCACGACGGCATCGGCCCAGCAGGCAAACCAGTCGTCCAGGGCGTGCAGACAATCATGGGCCTGTTCGCTGCGACAGCCATACGCATGCGCGATCGAATCAAAGTCCGACACATACACGTAGACATACCCGCGCTCGCGCCCAGGGCGACGCACATAGGCCTGGAGAATGGGGGCGATCTGATCCAGCGACTCATAACCCATGCGTTCGCTGCGCGCGAACGCGCGTCGCGAGTAGGTCGAATCGACGATATCGGCCGGCTGCAACGCGAGCCGGTCGACCGGACCGTGCAAGGTCCAGGGCTGCCAGCGCCAGCAATCGGTGATCACGGATCGCTGCGGACTGGCTCGCACGTCCATGGGCAGGGTGCGGATCACCTCACGGCTCAGCGGTTCGTACATGAACCAGCCGGGATTGCCATGGGCGGCCGGCGCGCGGGCGGTCAGCAGGCTGGTGATCGCCGGCGCGGTGCTCGATGGAAACACCGAGGTCAGGGTGCGCTGGCGATGGGTGGCCAGATGACCACCCGGCACATGATCACGCAATTGACGCTCGCCTACGCCGTCGAGCAGCACCAGCACGATGGTTCGTGCACTGGCCAGCCTATCGTCGATGCCGGTCAGCATGGGCACGGTCGCCGGAATCGCGAATCCGCCGGCCAGGGCCGCGGCGAGGTTGACGATCGAGCCGCCGTCATAGTTGGCGGGCCCTGTCGTGTGTGAGATGAAGCCGGGCGCGAGGTCCATCGGGTCCGCCAGATCCGCAGTATCGATCCACCGGATGATGCCACCGTCGTGCTCGGACAGCCAGTTGCGACCCTTACGGGCGGCGCACGGGTCGGAGTCGAAGGGCCCGGCTGCCGCACATCGTGTGGCACCCCCCTTCGGCCGGCCGGGATCGGCGTCAGCGATCGATCCGTCTTACCTTCACCGGATTGGCTAGCCAGTGGGCAAGCTTCGTCCGACCATTCATCCGTCCTTTGACTCCATCCGACCCCGCCCACCAGGCGGCAATCCTGACGCTCTGGAATCGCTGGCGCCAATTCTGGCGGCCATTCGATCGCAGCGACCCCAGCGCCCCGGTATACCGGGCGCGCATGGTGAGCCTGTCGATCGAATATCTGCCATTCGCGATCGTCGCGGCGCTGTTCAATGCATTGATCGTCGGCGTGGTGTTTCGCGACCAGCTCGGGCTGCTGCCCACCCTGCTCTGGGTGGTCTGCGTGGCCCTGAGCGTGACCCGGATGCACGCCGCCTGGTACTCGGCCAGGCTGAATCCGCCCTCCCGATCCACACCACGGGCGCTGGCCCGGCTGAGCCTGTTCTCGACCATGCAGGGTGTGTTGTGGGGATCGCTGGCGATCATGTTGTTCGCCGACGCCGACCCGATCGGCCAGATCTTCCTGGTGGCGCTGCTCACGGGCTTGTTATGCGCAGGCGCCTTTGTTCTCGCCTCGGTGCGCGAGGCGGCTGTGGCCTTCGTGCTCACCCTGGGCACGATGAGCGTGCTGGGCGTGGTCTTGTCGGGCACGCCGGCCGGATTGCCGATCGGCGTCCTGCTGGGCATCTACACCGTCTCGGTGGTCGTCGCGATCATTCACCTGTCCAACACCATCGTCTCGCGCCTGATCGCCGAAACCCAGGGGGTGAACCAGCAACATGTGATCGGTCTGCTGCTCAGAGACTTCGAGGAGCATGCCAGCGATATCCTGTGGGAAATCGATGAGAATGGCACGGTACGCCATGCCTCGCCTCGCCTGCTCAAGGTGCTGGGCATCGCACCGCACGCTACCGGCAGCCTGCCGTTCATCGATCTGCTCGCGCGTGTGGGCAGCGGGTCACGAGAGGTCAATGCGGCCTTCGAAAAGCTGGCCGCCCACTTCGCGGGCACCGTCCCGTTTCGCGACATCGAACTGCATCTGGGCACGGAAAACAATCTGCGCTGGTGGACCATCACCGCCAAGCCGCTGACCACTGAAGCCGGTCATGTGGTGGGTTGGCGGGGCATCATGGCCGACATCACCGACTCGCGCAGTTCGCACGAGGCCCTGGTCCGCCTGGCTCATCACTGCTCGCTGACCGGGCTGGCCAACCGCCACTATTTCGTCACCCGCCTCACTGAAGATCTGCGCCAGTTGCGGGTTGGTCGTCAGCTCGCGGTGTTGTATGTGGATCTGGACGACTTCAAGAAGGTCAATGATTCATTCGGCCATGGTCATGGTGATCTGTTGCTGCGCAATATTGCCGAGCGCCTGCAACAAACCGTGCGCGAGAATGACCTGGTGTCGCGGCTGGGTGGCGATGAGTTCGCGATCATGTTGCACGACGTGCGCGACGAGGCGCACGCAATGAACTATGCCCAGCGGCTGCTCAGCTTCATCGAACCGGCCTATCAGGTCAACGGCGTGCTGATGCCGGTGGGCATGAGTATCGGCCTGGCCCTGGCACCGGCCCATGGCAATCGCGCCGACGAACTGATGCGGGCGGCCGACCTGGCGATGTATGCGGCCAAGTCGGCCGGCAAGGGTTCGGTGCGGCTGTATTCGCCGGTGATGGGCGAGTCCAGCCGCCGACGCCGCCTGATCGAAGAGGACTTGCGAACGGCCATCGAACGCCATCAACTGTCACTGGCGTTTCAGCCGCAGATCGATCTGGTCACGCACCGCATCATGGCATTCGAGGCCTTGTTGCGTTGGGAGCATCCCGAACTCGGTCAGCTGATTCCGGCCGAGTTCATTCCAATCGCCGAGGAAACCGGACAAATCGAGGCAATCGGTGCGTGGGTCATCACTCAGGCCTGTCAGGTCGCTCGGCAATGGCCAGACGACATCGGCCTGGCCATCAATATTTCCGCCGCGCAGACCGTAAACGACAAGCTGTTGCCGGTGGTCAGACAGGCGTTACGCGCCAGCGGTTTGTTGGTCAAGCGGCTCGAATTCGAGATCAATGAATCGATCTTTCTGGACGATGATCCGGCGGTGCTGGACAACCTTCATCAGCTGCGCAATCTGGGCGCGGCGATTGCACTCGATGATTTCGGCGTGGGCTATTCGTCGCTGGCCTATCTGCGGCGTTTTCCGTTCAACAGCCTGAAGATCGATCGCGCCTTCGTGCAGGAAATCGTGACCAGCGAGCAGTCTCGGTCGATCATCCGGGCGATCGTCGCGCTGGCCAGCTGCCTGGGCATGAACGTGATTGCCGAGGGCGTGGAGCGTAATGAGCAACAGGACATCCTGAGCCGGATGGGCACGGACCGGGCACAGGGATACCTCTATTCCGAGCCGCTCAGGGCCGAACAGATCAAGGCGCTGCTGCAGCGCTGGCAGCAGCGGGCCGAGCGCCACGAAGCGCTCGAGGACTGAGCGGCGGCGGCCCGACGCGCGACGCGGGCGGATCTTGCGTTTACCATGTCGGCTCCCTGTCGCCATCGAGTTCGGCCGTGTCATCCACCACCATGTTGATCATCGTCGACATGCAGAATGATTTCTGCCCGGGCGGCGCGCTTGCGGTCGCAGACGGCGATGCCATCCTGCCGACAATCACCGGCTTGCAGCAGCGCTATGGTCAGTGCGTGCTGACCCAGGACTGGCATCCGGCCGGTCATCAGTCGTTTGTGAGCAGCCATCCCGGCCGACGGGTCTTCGACAGCATCGACATGCCCTATGGCCAACAGACGCTCTGGCCCGACCATTGCGTGGCCGGCACGACGGGCGCGCAGTTTCATCCGGCATTACAGACCGGATCGGCCGTGTTGGTGATCCGCAAGGGGTTTCGCCGCCAGATCGATTCGTATTCGGCCTTTTTCGAGAACGACCGGCGCACGCCGACCGGACTGGGCGGCTATCTGCGTGAACGTGGCATGACCGACGTCGTGTTCTGCGGCCTGGCCTTCGACTACTGCGTGGCCTGGTCGGCGATTGACGCGCGAAGCCTGGGGCTGAACGCCGTGGTCGTGACCGACGCCTGTCGGGCGATCGATCTGGACGGTTCGGCCGAGCGGGCTCGCGATCAACTCCTGGCAGCCGGAGTGCGTCTGACCGATGCCGCCAACCTGTGATGATCGGCACACCGACCCGTTCCGACCGCCTGACCGAACGACCGATTCAATCCGAGCCTGCACCATGACCATCGACTGGGACGACGCCTTCGACAATACCGGCTATGTGGCCGGCGCCGCCGAACTGCCGGCGCGCTGGGCCGCCAGGGCTGCCAGCTTCCGCCAGCGCACGCAACGGCGCGGACTCGCCGAACTCGATCTCGTCTATGGCCAGGCGCCGCGCAATCGCTTCGATCTGTTTCGCGCACCCGATGGCGACCAGGGCCTGATCGTCTTCGTGCATGGCGGTTACTGGCAGCGACTGGACAAGTCGTTCTGGTCACACCTGGCGGCCGGGTCGCTGCGCCGCGGCTGGGCGGTTGCGATGCCCAGTTACAGCCTGGCGCCCGGCGCGCGGATTGCGCAGATGACAGCCGAGATAACGCGTGCCATCACGGTCGCGGCCGGGCAGGTCGGCGGACCGATCCGCCTGATCGGCCACTCGGCCGGCGGACACCTCGTGATGCGGATGATCTGCGACGACAGTGCCCTGCCCGACCCGATCCTGGCCAGGCTGGCGCGTGTGGTGTCGGTCAGCGGCATCCATGATCTGCGGCCCCTGCTGGCGACCGGTATGAACCGCACGCTGGCCATGACGGACAGCGAAGCGACGCAGGAGAGCCCGCTGTTGCACTCGCCGCAGGCCGACGTGCCGGCGAGTTTCTGGGTGGGCGCCGGCGAGCGACCGGAACTGATCCGCCAGACCCGGCTGATTGCCGAACGATGGCAGCGGATGCGCGCGGGCATACGCGACCACTACGAGCCCGGACGGGATCATTTTTCGGTGATCGACGCCCTGGCGCTGGCGCGCAGTGCGCTGATGACCGAGTTGCTGCGTTGACCATCACCGACTGGAATCCGCTGCTCCAGGGCGAACTCCGGAAGGACTACTGGCAGACCCTGCAATCATTCGTGGCCGCCGAACGCGCCCGGTACACGGTTTTTCCGCCACCGCGCGAGGTGTTCGCCGCCCTGCATCGCACGCCCTATGCCAACACCAAGGTGCTCATCCTCGGTCAGGATCCGTATCACGGGCCGGGCCAGGCCCACGGCCTGTGTTTCTCGGTGAGGGCCGGCGTGCGGCCACCGCCCTCGCTGGTCAACATCCTGAAGGAGTTGCACGACGACCTGGGTCATCCGCCGGTTGCCCATGGCTCGTTGTTGACCTGGGCCGATCGCGGCGTGTTGCTGCTCAACGCGGTGCTGACGGTGCGCGCCGCCCAGGCCGGCTCGCATGCAGGCAAGGGCTGGGAAACGTTTACCGACGAAGTCATCAAGGCGGTCAACAACAAGCCCGAGCGGGTGGTGTTCATCCTCTGGGGCAACTATGCCCGGCGCAAGAAATCGCTGATCGATACCGCACGCCATGCCGTGATCGAGTCCGCCCACCCCTCGCCGCTGTCCGCGCACAACGGGTTTTTCGGCAGCCGACCCTTTTCCCGGACCAATGATGCGCTGCTTGCCGGTGGGCGAGAGCCGATTGACTGGCAATTGCCGGATCAGCCGGCATAGCGGGCGCCTTTGTCGTCAACGGCGGGCGCCCGCAGCGATCCGGCCGAACGACCCCGATGGGATCAGGCATACTCGTTCGCATGCGATCCGCGTCTGCTTCTGCTGCCTCCATCGCGGTTCCTGCCCTGGCCCTGATGTGGGGCCTGAACTGGCCTGCGGTGCGGATCGTCCTGAGCTGGTGGTCGCCCTGGACGCTGCGCTTCGTCGGCCTGGGCGCCGGCGCCGTGCTGTTGTTCATGGTCGTGGCCTATCGCGGCCAGACATGGCGAATCGGGCGTGATCAGTGGTGGCGACTGATCATCTCGGCACTGCTCACCATCGTCGGATTTTCGCTTGGCACCGCGTTCGCGCAACTCAGCGGCTCCACTTCGCGGGCCGCGATCGTCACCTACTCGATGCCGGTCTGGACCGTGCTGTTCGCCTGGTTCGTGCTGGGTGAACGACTCGACCGCGCAAGGGCGGCGTCGGTGCTGCTGGGCATCTCGGGCCTGATGATGCTGGCCATGCCGCTACTGACTCAGGGCGGCGCGCTCATGAGTTCGCTGTTCGCGCTTGCCGCCGGGATCAGCTGGGCGGGCGGTACGGTCTACATGAAGCGCTTTCCGATCCGCGCGCCAGCCATGACCAACACGGCCTGGCAATTGACCATCGGTTCGCTCGTGGGCCTGGCCGGCGGCTGGCTGCTCCCCACGCCCGCCCCCGCGGCCGAACTGGCCTATGGCCAGACCGCCTTTGTCATTGCGCTGGGCTTTCACGTGATTCTGGCCACGGCGGCGGCGTATCTGATCTGGTTCGACGTGGTCGCCCGGCTGCCAGCCGGCGTCGCTGCGCTGGGCACGCTGGCCGTGCCCACCATCGGCGTGGGCGGCGCCATGTTGCTGCTCGGCGAACGGCCCTCGCCGGCCGACCTGGGTGGATTCGTGATGATCATGGTCGCAGCCGCACTGGCGTTACTGGTCCCGCACCGACCCGGTCAGGCCAGCAGGGATTGATCGCCCGGCACTGCCCTGGCGTGGTTCTCCAGCAGATACCGGTCGGACAACACCATGCAGGCCGCCCCCAGCGCGCTCGCATGAATGCCGACCGATCCCGGCAGAACCTGCGGCAGACGCACACCCGCTGAGGGCAGAGTCAGCAGGTGCTTCGCCGACCCCTGAACCAGACGTTCGCGTACCTGCACAGGCAACCAGCCATCGATCACCACCGCCTCGAAATCGATGACGCTGCTGGCTGACACGATGGCATGGGCCAGACCACGGCCGGCCGTCTCCAGCCAGGCGTCGATGGATTCGCCCGCGTCACTCCAGTTGTCGGGTGATGCCCAGAATACCGAACTGTCGACGCCGCTCTTTTCGATGGATTCCTCAAGCAAGGCCAGGGACGCGATCTGCAGCAACTGGCCGCTGGCTGCATCGGTCTGAGGAACCAGCATCGAGCCCAGTGCACCCGCATTGCCGCTGCGCCCACTGAACAGCCGACCACCCAGCACCACGCCGCCACCGACGAAGGCGCCCACAAAAAAGTACAGCCAATCCTGCAGGTCCCGGCGCGGGCCCAGCATCAATTCGGCACCACAGGCGGCCGTTGCGTCGTTCTGGACCGACACCGGATACGGCAGCCCGGCAGCCAGGGTGGCGCGCAGATCGACACTGCGCCAGCGATCCATGACCACCTTGGGCGCCCCTTCCCGATCCGCCCAGGCCCAGAGCTCGAAGGGCATCGCCACGCCCAGACCGCCGATCCGACGCCGCTGCTCCGGCGTGAGTTCGGCGCTCATCCGATCAATGCCGGTCCGCGCGAACGCCATCACCGCATCGGGGTCGGGGTAGCGGTACTCGTCATGGCTCATCGACCTGGCCCGACCCAGAAAATCGATGAGCACGAGTTCGGCATTGCGTCGACCGACATTCAGCCCGAAAAAAAATGCGCCGTCCGGGTCGAGCGACATCGGCACCGAGGGTTGTCCGACCCGGCCACGCACGGGTGCCTCACGGCGCAGCAGGCCGTCGGCCTCGAGCGCACGCATGATCACCGAGGTGGTCTGTGCCGAGAGCCCGGTCATGCGGGCGATCTGAATCTTGGAGAGTTGCCCATGGTCGCGGATCAGCGTCAGCAGCACCCGCTCGTTGTGCGCTCGCATGTGACTCTGATTGCTGCCGCGATGATGCCCGGGCCGGGCAACCGGCAGTCGATCCGTATCCACCGCCATCGGACTGAATCTCCCGTGTTGCGGGCCGGTCCACGCTTGTCCGGCCTCTGGGTCCGATTCTGCCATCTTTTTTTAATAATTGAGAGTGAATTATTATTGACATCCGGCCGTCATGCCGGTTTAATCATCGCAAGTGTCGTCAGACCGATCCCCTCGGGACGATACCGGAAGCCCTGCTTCCCATCAAAGAAGTTCAAACCAACGACCGGAGCCAGTTCCATGATTCGTACCCCGCTTGCCACCCTGATCGGCGCCATCGCGCTGAACACGTTTGCCCTGTCCAGCGCCCAGGCCGCCGATGTGGCCGCCTGCCTGATCACCAAGACCGACACCAATCCCTTTTTCGTGAAGATGAAGGAAGGCGCGGCGGCGGCGGCCAAGGCCAACGGCATCGCCCTGCAAACCTATGCCGGCAAGGTCGATGGCGATGTCGAGAGCCAGGTGTCGGCCGTCGAGTCGTGCATCGCCGGCGGCGCCAAGGGCATTCTGATCACCCCCTCCGATTCACGCGCCCTGGGACCAGTGGTCGCCAAGGCACGCCAGTCCGGTGCCCTGGTGATCGCGCTGGACACGCCGTTCGAGCCGGCCGACACGGCCGATGCCACATTCGCCACCGACAACTTCAAGGCAGGCGAACTGATCGGCCAATGGGCCAAGGCCAAGCTGGGTGACGGCGCCGCCAAGGCGAAGATCGCCATGCTCGATCTGAATCCATCCAAGGTGTCGGTCGACTATCTGCGCCACAACGGGTTTCTGACCGGTTTCGGCATCAAGGTCGAGAACCTCAAGGACATGGGCAACGAGACCGACAAGCGTGTGATCGGCCGCGATGTGACCAACGGCAATGAAGAAGGCGGACGCAAGGCCATGGAGAACCTGCTCCAGAAGGATCCCGGCATCAACGTGGTCTACACCATCAATGAGCCGGCGGCCGCGGGTGCGTATGAGGCCTTGAAGGCGGTCGGCCTCGAGAAGAAGGCCATCATCGTGTCGATCGATGGCGGCTGCCCGGGCGTGAAGAACGTGGCCGCGGGCGTGATCGGCGCCACGTCGATGCAGTTTCCGCTGCTGATGGCCTCCAAGGGCATCGAGGCGATCAAGGCCTTTGCAGCCAACGGCAGCAAGCCCAAGAACTCGGCGGGCCTGGATTTCTTCAACACGGGTGTCGAGCTGATCACCGATCAGCCGGTGAGCGGTCTGGAATCCAAGTCGTCGGCTGACGGCTTGAAGAACTGCTGGGGTTGAACGCCATGTCCGCGCCAGCAGAATTCGAGAAAGTCCTGAAAGACAGTGACGCTACCGTTGCCAACATCACCACTGAATCGACGACGGCTGGCGCGCGACTCCAGCACTTCCTGCACCGCAACCCGACCATCATTCCGGTCATCGTGCTGCTGGTCAGCACGGCGGCCTTCGGCACGATTGCCGGGGAGCGGTTCTTCAGTTCGTTCAACCTGTCGCTCATCCTGCAACAGGTATCGATCATCGGCATTCTGGCAGCGGCCCAGAGCCTTATCGTCCTGACGGCCGGCATCGATTTGTCGGTCGCCGCGATCATGGTCTTGATGTCGGTGATCATGGGCAACCTGGCGGTGTTCATGGGGGTGCCCTCGCTGATTGCAATCGTGATCGGCCTGGCCGGTGGCACCCTGGCCGGCTTGCTCAACGGCGTGCTGGTCACCCGGCTCAAACTGCCACCGTTCATCGTCACGCTGGGAACCTGGAATATTCTCTATGCGCTGGCGCTCTGGTTGTCCGGTGCCCAGTCGATCCGCAGTCAGGACATCGATGCGAATGCGCCCCTGCTCAAGTTCTTCGCGCAAAGCATCGAATTCGGTGATGCCCGCATCACGGTGGGTTCGATACTGATGCTCGCCATCTTCGCGGTGCTCTGGTTCATGCTCAACCGCACCGCCTGGGGCAAGCATGTCTACGCGGTGGGTGACGACAAGGAGGCTGCCGAACTGGCGGGTATCCGCACCGATCGGATCCTGATGTCGGTGTACGGGCTGGCGGGTCTGGTCTGTGCGATCGGTGCCTGGGCGTCGATCGGCCGGATCGGGTCGGTATCACCACAAAGCTTCTACGACGGGAATCTGCAGGCGATCACAGCCGTGGTCATCGGCGGCATCTCGCTGTTCGGCGGTCGCGGCTCGATCATCGGGCCGCTGATCGGCGCACTCATCGTCGGCGTGTTCCAGTCGGGTTTGCGACTGGCCGGCGTCGACGTGCTCTGGCAGGTATTTGCCATCGGCTGGCTGATCATCATCGCCGTGGCCATCGATCAGTGGATTCGGAGAATCTCGTCATGACTCAGGCAGCTCAAGCGACAGCAACGACGGCATCGGCCGCGGCCGGCCCCAACGCCGGCAAGCCGGTCCTCACGGCCCGCAAACTGGTCAAGCGCTATGGCCGGGTAACCGCCCTGGACGAAGCGGATTTTGATCTGTACCCCGGCGAGATCCTCGCGGTGATCGGCGACAACGGTGCGGGCAAATCGTCGCTCATCAAGGCGGTGTCGGGGGCCACCCGAATCGACAGCGGCGAGATCCATCTGGACGGACAAGCGGTTCGATTCGAATCACCGATGCAGGCGCGTGAGGCGGGAATCGAGACGGTCTATCAGAACCTGGCCCTCTCACCGGCCCTGTCGATTGCCGACAATCTGTTCCTGGGACGCGAGATCCGCAAACCGGGATTCGCCGGCAAATACCTGCGCTCGCTCGATCGCGAAGCCATGAACCGGATTGCCCGGGACAAACTGAGCGAACTGGGCCTGATGACCATTCAGGACATCTCGCAGGCCGTCGAAACCCTGTCGGGCGGCCAGCGTCAGGGGGTGGCCGTGGCGCGTGCGGCGGCGTTCGGGTCGCGGGTCATCATCATGGACGAACCCACGGCCGCGCTGGGCGTCAAGGAATCGCGCCGGGTGCTCGAGCTGATTCTGGACGTGCGCTCACGCGGTACCCCGATCGTGCTGATTTCGCATAACATGCCCCACGTGTTTGAAGTGGCGGATCGGATCCATATTCATCGCCTGGGTCGAAGGCTCTGTGTCGTCAATCCCAAGACCTGTTCGATGGCCGATGCCGTTGCCCTGATGACGGGTGCACTTTTACCGGCGGATGCCGGCGAGGCGGTCCTGAATTGAGTCAATCGACCATTCTGGTCTGCGGCGAGGCATTGATGGATGTCTATGCCGGCGACCCGACACCCACCGGGCTGAGCCTGGATGCGCGCGTGGGCGGATCACCGTTCAATGTCGCCACCGGTCTGGCCCGTCTGGGCCGGCCGACCGCCTGGTTCGGCGCCTTGTCGTCCGACGTGCTGGGTCAGCGGCTGGACACCGCACTGCGCACCGAAGGCGTGAACATGGTGCATGCACTCACCGTGGCCGCACCTACCACGCTGAGCATCGTCGGCCTGGACGCCAATGGCTCGCCCAGCTATTCATTTCATGGCGAGGGCTGCGCCGATCGGGCCATCACCATTGACGACCTGCCCGATCTGGACGAGTCGGTCGCCGCCATCCATGTGGGCTCGTTTTCCATGATGGTCGATCCGATCGGCAATGCCTTGCTTGAGCTGGTCGGGCGCGAAGCAGACCGTCGGTTGATTTCCTACGACCCCAATCTGCGCCTGATGGTGCAGCCCGATCGCGACCGATGGATTCAGACCATTACCCGGATGGCCGGCGTCGCCCACCTGATCAAGGTGAGCGAGGAAGACCTGACCGAGCTCTTTCCGGGCGATGATCCGCGCAGCCATATCGATCGCTGGCTGGCCAGCGGTGCCTCACTCGTCGTGCTCACCCAGGGAAGCAAGGGCGCGATCGCCTTCACCCCTGAGCACAAGCTGGCCATGCCAGGGGTACGCGCGCAGGTGGTCGACACGGTGGGAGCCGGCGACTCCTTCCAGGCGGCCATGCTCGCCTGGCTGGCCGAATCCGGCCTTCTGGCCGGACCGGCAATCGCCGCCCTCTCCGAGCAGCAACTGGGCCAGATGCTGACATTTGCCATGAGCGCGGCGGCCATCACCTGCAGCCGTCGCGGCGCCGATCTGCCGTTTCGTCGCGAACTGCCTTAAGCGCGTAGCGGCGGGAAGTTCACGTCGATCCTGCCCCATCGTCAATTTGATGCATTGATGCCATGAGAACCACCGTCACGCTCGACGACGACGGCTGGCGGACGAACTCGAGGATCAGGCGATGGTCGAGAAACTTCGCGCGGGTCGATGAGGTTTCCTGACACCAATGTGCTCATTTACTCGGTCAACACCGATTCGGCCCAGCACGAGACCGCTAAGCGGTGGCTGATCGAGGCGTTCGATGAGGTGGGCGGTATCGGCCTGAGCTGGAACACCTTGCTGGGATTCATCCGGATCACCACGCATCCTGCAATTCTGGGGCGCCCGCTCAGGGTGGAGCAAGCCCTTCAGACCATACAGGTATGGCTCACCCATCCGTCCGCTCAGATCCTGACACCCCTCGACGGGCATGCTGCATTGCTCGATTGGCTTGGTGCCCCTCAAGTGTCCTGAGTCATAAACACTGAGTTCGTCCCCACAAGTGGCGTGCGCGCTCGAATCGGTGCCGGCCCGGGCGACTTCCTGCGTTTTGTGGGCATCATCGACGCGAGCGTCCCCAGGCCATTCATCTGGTCCAAGTCTGTCGACGACATCATCGCCAGGGTCAAGCGATTTTTGTATATGAACCTCAGATTCAGGACGCTAGACCAGCACCCGCTCGATCCCACCCTGATTCGCCTTGCCGACATAGTCGACCAGCCAGTTTTCGCCCAACAGGGATCTGGCCATCTCCACCACGATGTAATCGGCCTGCACGCCGGACTCGTCCTCGAATCGGGACAGGCCTTGCAGGCAGGAAGGGCAGGAGGTGAGCACCTTGACGGGCTGGGCCGGACCGTCGCCCCGGTCTCGCTCCAGTGCCTTGACACCCTTGATCATTTCAGCCGATTTGCGAAACCGCACCTGGGTGGCGATGTCGGGCCGGGACACGGCGAGCGTGCCCGATTCGCCGCAACAACGATCATTTTTCGCGACCTGACCATTGAGCGCGCTGTTCATCAAGGTGTTCACGACCTCGAGTGACTGATGTTGCTTCATCGGATTGTGGCAGGGCTCGTGATACAGGTAGCGCACGCCCGTGGCGTCCTGGACGTTCAGGCCGCGTTCGAGCAGATACTCGTGGATATCGAGCATGCGGCAGCCCGGAAAGATCCGCTCGAACTCATAACCGGCGAGCTGGTCATAACAGGTGCCACAGGAGACCACCACGGTGCGGATGTCCAGATAATTGAGCGTATTGGCCATCCGGTGGAACAACACCCGGTTGTCGGTGATGATGCGATCGGCCTTGTCGAACTGGCCCGAGCCACGTTGCGGATAGCCGCAACACAGATATCCGGGTGGCAATACCGTCTGCACACCCAGTGACCAGAGCATCGCCTGGGTGGCCAGACCGACCTGGGAAAACAATCGCTCCGAACCGCAGCCCGGGAAATAGAAGACGGCTTCGCTATCCGGCGTGGTGCGTTGCGGATCGCGAATGATCGGCACGTATCGGGAGTCTTCGATATCCAGCAGCGCCCGCGCCGTTTTGGTAGGCAGATTGCCGGGCATGCGGCGGTTCACGAAATGAATCACCTGCGCTTTCAGGGGCGCGGGCCCGACGGTGGCCGGCGGCGCCTCGACCTGCCGGCGCGCTGCGCTGCCCAGCAGACGATTGGCCAGCCGCTGGGCCTGGTAGCCCACCTGCACCATGGCAGTTCGCGTGGCCTTGATCACGCGAGGATTGCTCGCGTTGAGGAAGAACATCGCCGCCGCATTGCCCGGATTGAATTTCTTGCGCCCGAGCCGCCGCAGCAGATTGCGCATGTTCATCGAGACCTCGCCGAAGTCGATATCGACCGGGCATGGGGTCAGGCATTGATGACAGACCGTGCAATGATCGGCCACATCGGCGAATTCATCCCAGTGTCGCAGCGACACGCCACGTCGGGTCTGCTCTTCATACAGAATGGCCTCGATGAGCAGCGAAGTCGCCAGGATCTTGTTGCGTGGCGAATATTGCAGATTCGCCCGCGGCACATGGGTGGCACAGACCGGCTTGCACTTGCCGCAGCGCAGGCAGTTGCTGACCGAATCGGCGATGGCGCCGAGGTCCGAGGCCTGCAGGATCAGCGACTCGGCCCCCATCAGGCCGAATGAGGGTGTCCAGGCATTGCGCAGGTCGCCACCGGGCATGAGCTTGCCGGCATTGAAGCGGCCCTGGGGATCGACCCGCTGCTTGTAGCGACGGAACGGCGATATCTCATCGTCGGTCAGAAATTCGAGCTTGGTGATGCCGATGCCATGCTCGCCGGAGATCACGCCATCCAGCGATCGGGCCAGTGCCATGATCCGGCGCACCGACTCTTCGGCCTGCTTGAGCATCAGATAGTCGTCGGAGTTGACCGGAATATTGGTGTGCACATTGCCGTCGCCCGCATGCATGTGCAAAGCGATGAAGACCCGCGAGCGCAAGACCCGGGCATGGATCTCATCGACCGCCACAAGCATCGGAGCCAGGCGCTGTCCACCAAGAATTTCTGCCAGGGGCGCCCTCACCTCGGTCTTCCAGGACACGCGGATGGTGAGATCCTGAAGCAGAGAAAACAGGGTTGGCGCGGCCCGCCCACCAGCGGCCGCCGGCGCGCCATCGACCAGGCCGGTCAGGCCCACCTCGGCCAGGGCCTCGCCCAGCGTGGACAAGGGGTTGTCGATGTTGTTGAGCAGGCAGGACCAGCGATTGCCCACCCGGCTCAGGCTGTCCATGCACAGCGCCCGTCGCTGTGCGATGAGTTCATCGCGCGCCGGGCTGTCCAGGCCACCATCCGGAGACGGATCGTCGCCCGGACCCAGCGTCCAGTCGGCGCCCAGGCGTTGCCGCAGTTCATCGAGCATGCGCAGCTTGTTGCGGATCGACAGCTCGATATTCAGTCGTTCGATTCCGTCGGTGTATTCGCCCATGCGGGCCAGCGGAATCACCACGTCTTCATTGATCTTGAAGGCATTGGTGTGACGCGCGATGGCGGCGGTCCTGGACCGATCAGCCCAGAACTGGCGGCGCGCCGCCGGCGACACCGCGGTGAAGCCTTCACCGCTGCGCTGATTGGCCAGCAACACCACGCGCGCGGTGGCACGGGCGACCGCATCGGCATCCTCGCCCACGATGTCGCCGATCAACACCATCTTGGGCAGGCCGCCGCGCCGCGAACGGGTCGTATAGCCCACCGCACGCAGATAACGATGATCCAGGTGTTCCAGGCCGGCCAGCCGGACCCTGGCCTTGGGATCGTCGCTGCGCGACAGACCATCGAGATAGTCCTTGATCTCGACGATCGCCGGTACCGCATCGCGCGCCTGGCCGAAAAATTCGAGACAGACGGTGCGCACCTGCGGCGGCATGCGGTGCAATACCCAGCGCGCGGCGGTGATCAGGCCGTCGCAACCCTCCTTCTGCACGCCGGGCAGGCCGGCCAGGAACTTGTCGGTGACATCCTTGCCCAGTCCGGTCTTGCGCAGGGACGCACCCGGAATCGACAGGGATTCGACCCGGATTGCCGGCCCCTGCATCTGACCGTCGGCCTGCAACTGTTCTGGCGCATACCAGGCCAGCTCGAACCGCGCGATCGGGGCCTCATGAATCTTGCCCAGGTTGTGGCCGATCCGGGTGACTTCGAGCCATTGCCCCTGCGGGTCGACCATCCGCCACCAGGCCAGATTGTCCAGTGCGGTTCCCCAGAGCACGGCCTTTTTGCCACCCGCATTGACCGCCACATTGCCACCGATGCAGGAGGCATCGAGCGAGGTCGGGTCCACCGCAAAGACGAGCCCGCCCGACTCGGCCAGTTCGGTGACCCGACGCGTGACCACGCCGGCCTCGCTGAACACGGTGGCCACCGATTCGCTCAGGCCAGGCAGGACTTGCGCTTCGATGGCGCCGAGTTTCTCGAGCTTTTCGGTGTTGATCACCGCACACCGCTCGGTCAGGGGAACCGCGCCACCGGTATAGCCGGTGCCACCGCCTCGGGGAATGATGGTGAGATCCAGTTCGATGCAGGCTGCCACGAGCCCGGCGATCTCGCATTCGTGGTCGGGCGTGATCACCACGAACGGATATTCGACCCGCCAGTCGGTGGCATCGGTCACATGGGAGACCCGCGCCATCGCATCGAAGGCGATGTTGTCGCGACCGGTATGACGCCCCAGCCGCTTGAGCGCCCGCGTGCGCAGCCGCTCGGTGTCGGCCAGCATGCGCTTGAAATCGCGTACAGCCTGATGGGCCAGCCCCAGCAGGCTGTGCACGGCCTGTGCCCGTTCGTCGCCCGAATCGGCATCCAATGGGTCGCGTCGCCGGTCGATCTCATGCAGGCGATGGGCCAGCGCATCGAGCAAGGCTGCACGCCGTTTGCGATCACCGATCAGGTCATCCTGCAGATACGGATTGCGCCTGACCACCCAGATGTCGCCCAAGACCTCGAACAACATGCGCGCCGAGCGACCGGTACGCCGCTCATCACGCAAGCCTTCGAGCAAGGCCCAGCCCGGCTCGCCGAGCAGGCGACAGACGATCTCACGGTCCGAGAAGGACGTGTAGTTGTACGGAATTTCGCGCAGGCGCGGACCGGTATCCGACGCCAGGGTCAGCCCGGGCAGAGGCAGAGGAGCATTCATCGAGGCATTTTAGACGAGCGCCCGATGGCCCTATGGCCCTATGGTCAGAATCCCGCCACCCAGTCCAGGATCGACGTCCAGAGGCTGTCGGGCACCCACAGCAAGAGCCCGGTCATGACCGTGTAACGCAACAGCTTGCCGATCGCCATGTAAAACAGCGAAGGCCAGAACGGCATGCGCAGCCAGCCGGCCACCGCGCACAGCGGATCCCCGACGGCAGGCAACCAGGACAACAACAGCGCGGCCGGGCCCAGGCGCTCGAACCAGCGCAGATACCGGGGATGACTGTGCGGCGCGACCGCCCGCTTGGCACCGCGACCCAGCCAGTAATCGAGCGCTCCACCCAGGGTATTGCCGGCTGTGGCCACCAGAATCACCAGCCAGAACTGATCCGGATTGAGCTTGGCATAGCCGAATACCGCCGGCTCAGACCCCATGGGCAGCAGCGTCGCCGACACGAACGCCACCACGAATACCGAGCTCAGACCGTTGGCCGGCAGCGCAAACCACTCGATGGCGGCATTAACGAACGATTCCATGCCGCCGGAGTGTATCGGTTCGGCCCCGTCCTCGTGGCCAATCCCGGATCGAATGCACAATCAAGGGTATGTATACCGACTATCTCAAACGTGTCCTCACCGCCCGGGTCTACGACGTGGCGGTCGAAACCCCGCTCGAACCGGCGCCCTTGCTGAGCCAGCGGCTGGACAACCGGGTGTTGATCAAGCGTGAAGACCTACAACCGGTTTTTTCGTTCAAGCTGCGTGGCGCCTACAACAAAATGGCCAATCTGCCGGCCGAGGCCCTGGCGCGAGGCGTGGTCACCTCATCGGCCGGCAATCATGCCCAGGGGGTTGCGCTGGCCGCCGCCCGGCTCGGATGCCGGGCCCTCATCGTGATGCCCGTGACCACCCCCCAGGTCAAGGTGGATGCCGTACGCCAGCGAGGTGGCGAGGTGATCCTGCACGGCGAGTCCTACACGGATGCCTTTGCCAAGGCGCGCGAACTGATGCAGGAACGCGGGCTCACCTTCGTGCATCCATTCGACGATCCGGACGTGATTGCCGGACAGGGCACGATCGGCATGGAACTGCTGCGTCAACACAATGGCCCGATCGAAGCGATCTTCGTGGCCATTGGCGGTGGCGGGGTGATTTCCGGCATTGCGGCCTATGTGAAGCAGCTCAAGCCCGACATCAGGATCATCGGTGTGCAGACCGAGGACTCCGATGCGATGTACCAATCGGTCGCAGCCGGCAGACGGGTCGAACTGCAGCAGGTGGGTCTGTTCTCCGATGGCACGGCCGTGCGCCTGGTCGGCGAAGAGACGTTCCGACTCACCCAGGCCTTCGTCGACGACATCATCCGGGTCGACACCGATCAGACCTGTGCAGCGATCAAGGATATGTATTCCGATACCCGGGCCATCCTCGAGCCGGCGGGTGCGCTGGCGGTGGCCGGCATGAAGGCCTGGGTGGAACGCGAGGGTGTCCGTGACCGGACGCTGATCGCCCTGGCCAGCGGTGCCAACATGAACTTCGATCGCCTGCGATTCGTTGCCGAGCGGGCTGAAATGGGCGAGCAGCGCGAGGCCGTGTTTGCGGTGACGATTCCCGAGAAACGTGGCTCATTCCGCCAGTTCTGTGCCCTGGTGGGCGATCGCAGCGTCACCGAATTCAATTACCGGATTGCCGGCGAGCAGGTCGCGCACCTGTTCGTCGGTATTCAGATCAACCGGCGCAGCGATGCGCTGGCCATCGCCCGGCAGTTCCATGACACCGGTTTCGAGACGCTGGATCTCACCGACGACGAGATGGCCAAGCTGCACCTGCGACATCTGGTGGGCGGCCGCTCGCCGCTGGCCCGCGACGAGGTGATCTATCGCTTCGAGTTTCCGGAGCGGCCTGGCGCCCTGATGCGCTTTCTGACCAGCATGAGCCCGAACTGGAACATCTCCCTGTTTCACTACCGGAATCACGGTGCGGACTATGGCCGGGTGCTGGTCGGCATCCAGGTTCCGTCGGCTGAAACAGACGAGTTGCAGCAGTTCCTCGCACAATTGGGCTACCGTTATTGGTCTGAAACCAATAATCCGGCCTATCGCTTATTCTTAACGGACTAGGCCAATCGGATGATCCGTCGGCCCGGCGAGGAGGTGGCACCATACGGAATTGGTAACAATTCTCGCTAAGTTGAAATCCCTCGAAACTCGGTCGACAATGGGCCGTTGCCATCGCTGGTTGACCACTGATGCCGGCAGACTACGGTTTCAGTTCTCTTTCTCGAGGTAGCCCTCATGCGAATAGCCGTTCTGGAAGACGACCCGGTCCAGCAGAAAAACATTGGTGACATGTTGTCCAAGGCGAATATCGAATCGCGCGTCTATGCGACCGGCAAGGACTTCTCCTTCGCCCTGCGCCGCGAGAGCTTCGACGCCATGGTGCTTGACTGGACGGTACCCGATACCACCGGCATCGAACTGCTCAAGGGGTTGCGGATCAGCGGCACCCGGATTCCGGTGCTGTTCGCGACCGTGCGCGATGCCGAAGAAGATGTGGTCCAGGCGTTGCAGGCCGGCGCGGACGACTACATGGTCAAGCCACTGCGGGGCGCCGAACTGGTGGCCCGCCTCAAGGCACTGATCCGCCGGGCCCAGCCACCCACCTCCGAGGAGCGTTTTCTGGACTATGACCGGTTCAAGTTCGACCTGAGAACACAAACGCTGACCAGTGCGAATGAAGCGATCGACATGACCCAGAAGGAGTTCCATCTGGCCCTGCTGCTGTTTCGCAATATCGGTCGCCCGCTCTCGCGCGGCCATATCCGCGAAGAAGTCTGGGGTCACGATACCGATGTGCCCTCGCGCACGATGGATACCCATGTGTCCCGGGTTCGCACCAAGCTGGGTCTCAGGCCAGAAGAAGGTTATCTCCTGGCCCCGGTCTATAGCTATGGCTACCGGCTCGAACATCTCGAACAGGCCAGCGACAATTGAGTATCGCCGGTCAATGGTGGGCGGCCGTCGCGCTGACTGTTGCATGCAGCCCGCTGATGTCCACGCCGGCGACCGATCGAGGCGTCGCCGGGTCCGCCGTTGCCCAACAGGGCGGTAGCGCTGGGTCAGGTTCCCCGCCCGGGGCGGCCTCAGCGGCAACGCCTGTCCAGCCCGACCGCACCACTGGCACTGCCGCTGGACAGGCGGGTGCCGGGACCCCCGTCGAAGTCGATTACATCGTGGCCCGCGGCGATACGCTCATCGGCATCACGACCCGACTGCTCAAGCCGGACATCCCCTGGCAGCATCTGCGAGCGCTCAACCAGCTCGAGGATACCCGCCGCCTGCTGCCCGGCCAGCGACTGACGGTGCCGATGTCCTGGCTGCGCGAAGACACCGTTCGGTTTGCGGTCAAATCGGTCTCCGGCCGGGTCACCGTCAACGGCGAAGCCCTGAACGCGGACAGCACACTCAAAGAAACCGATCTGATCGAGACGGGCGAAGAGGGCGCGGTCGTGGTGGTGCTGCCCGATGGCACGGAAATGCGCATCGCACCGAGTTCTCAGGTCCGCATCGACCGCCTGCGCAAGTACTTCGGTGGCGAGACGATCGATGCGCGGATGCGGCTGGAGCGCGGCGGCATCGACGCGGTCGTGCCACACAAGGCGCCCAACCAGCCACCCAAGCCCGGCTCAATCGTGCCGCGCATTCGCAGCACGGCGCCCAGCAGCGGCTCGGTCGAGCCACAACTGCGCATCCGCGTCGACACGCCACGGGCCACGGCCGCGGTACGCGGCACGCAGTTCCGGGTCATCGACGACCAGGGCCTGACCTCCAGCGGCGTGCTCGATGGCGTGGTGGCCTTTTCCGGCGCGCCGGGCCAGGGCGTTGCGCCGGCCTCGATCGACCTGCCGGCCGGTTTCGGATCGGTGGCGGATGACAGTGGCAAGGTCGCCAGGCCCGAGGCACTGCTGCCCGCGCCTAGTCTGCCCAAACCCGACCAAGCCATTGCCGAGCTGAGTCGCAAACTCGAATTCGACCCCCTGCCCGGCGCCGCTTCCTACCGCGTTCGCACGGCAGCCGATGCCGGCTTCTCTCGCGAAGTGGTTGAACGCATCGTCAAGCAGCCCGTCGCCCTGGTCGACAGCCAGCGCGACGGCACCTATCACGTGGCCGTGCGAGGCATCAGCGCAACCGGCGTCGAGGGTTACGATGCCGCGATCGAAGTGGCTTTCGCCGCCCGCCCGGTGCCACCGATTCTGAATCAGCCCAACGACAAGGACATCCAGTTCGGCAATCGGACTCGTCTCGAGTGGTTCGAACCCAAGGGTATCAGTCGATACCGCCTGCAGATCGCCCGCGATCCGGCATTCGCCGACATCGAGATCGATAAGGAACTGGAGACGAACAGCTATGCCTTCACGACGCCGGACAGCGAACCCGCGCCGCGCAAGCGGTACTGGCGAGTGGCGGCGCTCGACGCCGGCCGCAACGGCCCGTTTCCGCAGGCCCGTGAATTTGTCCAGCGTGACGCAGGAGGGCCGGCGGCAAGTGCCGAGGTATCGACGGGCGGTGGCACCAAACTGGGCTGGGCCGAAATACCCGATGCGAGTTATGTGGTGGCGCTCACGCCACTGACCCGAGGCGCCACCCCGGCACGCGAGATCTCCACAACCGACCCATCGGTGACCTTGCCCGACCTGGCTCCGGGCAGCTACGAGATCCGGATCATCAGCGTGTTCGAGGGCGATTTGCGCTCCCCTCCCAGTGAGCCGCAACGCTTCACGATTCCCCTGATCTGGCGCACCGGATCCGGTGATCCCGTGATGATCGATAACGACACAGTTCCGGCCATCCAGCCGGATTGACACCGGGTGGCGGCGCGCAGCCCTGGCCCTCGGCCGATTCGGTCCGCAACCGCAGCGCGCCGATGTGAACTGCGCACCGACGGCCAGGACTAAACGGCGGGGCAAGGGTGCAACGCGTATTTGTCGAATGGTGTGTGATCGTGGCGATGCTGCTGGGCCTGGCAGCCTGGCTGAGCGCGGGCCGGGAAAATACCGTCGCCGGACAACTCACCAGCATCGATTCCGGCTTCTATGATCTGATCAACCGCCTGCAACCGCTGCCACCGCCTGACGATCTGGCGATCATCGAGATCGACGAGGCGAGCATTGCGCAGATCGGTCGCTGGCCCTGGCCCCGGGGTGTTCATGCCACCCTGCTCGACCGACTGCGCGCCGCCGGTGTCAGGACCATCGGCCTGGACATCCTGATCGCAGAGACCGGTGCCGACGACGAGACGCTGGCCGCGGCCATCGCACGCTCACCTTCGGTGGTACTCCCGGTCGCCAGCGATGCCGACGACAATGGTCGGGCCTGGCCGATCTATCCGGTCTACACCGCCGGACAACTCGCCCATCTCGGTCATGCGCATTTTTCGTTCGATGAAGATGGCGTGGTGCGCGGGTTGTATCTGGTGGAGGGCGGCAATCCCGCGTTTGCGGTGGCGACCCTGAATGCGGCAAGGGGACGCATCGAGCAACCGCTGGTGCGTCAGGCACTGGCCGGTGCCACCCAGATCGTCCGCGATCGCAGCTTGAGCGAAGGAATCTGGCTTCGCGAAAAATTCGTGCTGCTGCCGGCCTCGATGCCAACGACCGTGCGCTTTTCCTACGGCGATGTCTTGCGGGGTGATGCCGATCTGTCCGTCCTGCGCGACCGAATCGTCTTGATCGGTGCCACCGCCACCGGCATGCGCGATGCCTATTCCAGTTCCATCATTGCGTCCCAGCCCGTTGCAGCCGGCATCGATCTGCATGCCTCGGCCATCAATGGCATTGCGCGTGACCGCCTGGTTCAGCGGATTCCGTTCGGCTGGCATCTGCCGCTGATCATGCTGGCGGTCATGGCCACCATGATCGTGCTGTATTTCGCCAGTCCACGCCGCGGGCTCGCGGCCGTGGTCCTGTCGGCTGTGATGGTGGGCTTGCTCAGTCTGCTGGCCTTGCGACGCGGTTGGTGGATACCACCAGCCGGGACCATGGCAGCCGTCATGCTTGCCTATCCCCTATGGAGCTGGCGGCGACTCGAATCGGTGATCGCCGGACTGATCGAACAATCTCACACGCTGGAATCCGAACCAGAGGTGTTGGCGATCGTGACCGACAGGGCTTACGGACAGTCCTTTCCTCAGCCAGGCCTGTCGCGTCGGGCCAGCCCGGTCAGTGCCGCACGGGCGGGCGCCCAACGCAGTGTGTCTGCGGACTCCGGTCAGACCGGTCAGGCGGTGGATGAAACAGGCGACCCGGCAATCCGGCCCGGCCTGCTGGCCGGCATGCTGGCCAGGATCCGGCCGCCAACCGAACCGGTGACGATGGAATTGCGATCGCTGCGCGCCGCGGCCGAGCGGATCGATGCGCTCAGACTGCTATTGATCACTGCGGTGGAGCGCCTCCCTCACGCGGCCCTGGTCTGCGGGCTGAGTGGACATCTGATCATCCGCAACCGACTGGCGCGTTCATCGTTTCCGGCCCTGGCCGGTTCTGACGACATCTCGGCATGGCAATGGCTGGATGAAGAATTCGGCGACCAGGCGCAGGCCAGCATTGAAGACTCGCTGGCCAACAAGACACACGGCGCGGAGTTTCGCGATCGTGCGGGCCGTGACTGGCTGATGGACGCCCAACATGTCGAAACCGATGGCCTGCCCGCTCTCTGGCTGATCCAGTTCACCGACATCACCCGGATCCGCGAACTGCAACGCGAGCGCGATGAGATGATGCGCTTCATCTCTCATGATCTGCGCTCGCCCCAGGTGTCGATCATCGGTGCGCTCGACCAGATCGAGCCCACCATGCAATCGGAATGGACGACGGCGATACGTCAGGCGGCGACTCATTCGCTGGACCTTGCCGAGAGCTTCATCCAGTGGACCCGCGCCGAAAACAAGCCGATCGAACTGCAGGAAATCGACCTGGCGGACATCACGACCGAGGCGGTCGATGCAGCCTGGCCAACCAGCAACAGCCTGAAGGTACCGATCGTATTGGCGGCGCCCGAGTCCGCCCCGATCATTGGCGACGCCCAGTTGATCCGTCGCGCCGTGGGCAATCTGATCGACAATGCCTTCAAATACGGTGGGTCGCGCAACCAGATCACCGTCAGCCTGGTGTACGACGCAGACTACTGGGTGCTGACCGTTGCCGACCGTGGCCCCGGGCTGGGCGACATCGATCTGCTGAAAGTGTTCGAACCCTACGTTCGGGGTATGGCCCCGCAGGATCAGCGGGGTACCGGCCTGGGGCTGGCGCTGGTCAGGATGGTCGCCTCGCGCCATGGGGGAGTGGCGACTGCGCAGAATCGGTCCGAGGGCGGGGCGAGCTTTCAAATGACATTTCGCACAGATCCACGCCAAGTCGTCCAGAGCAGCGAGGCCTTGCCCGTATTGATCGCCCAGTGAGGCAGGACGACATGCTGCGTGGCCCGCCGATGAACTAAAATCGGTGCACCATGGATATCCTGACCCTCGGCCTGAACCACGCCAGTGCGCCATTGACCGTGCGCGAGCGGGTGGCGTTCGCCGGCGAGCAGTTGCCCTCGGCACTGGTCGACTTTCATCGGGACATGCAGAAAATCGCTCCGGAGTCGGCGATCATCTCGACCTGCAACCGGACTGAAATCGTCTGCGCCAGCGGTCAGGCCGAACAATTGTCAGGGGACGTGGCCCGCTGGCTGAGCGCTCGCCAGCACATCGACCCTGACGAACTGATGCAACACCTTTATGTGCTGCCCGGACGTGAAGCGGTCAGGCACACCTTCCGGGTGGCCAGCGGGCTCGACTCCATGGTGGTGGGCGAACCACAGATCCTGGGGCAGATGAAACAGGCGTTTCGCGTGGCCCAGGAAGCGGGCTCGCTCGGCACCCACCTGCACAAACTGTTCCAGCGCAGCTTCACGGTCGCCAAGGCGGTGCGCTCCGGCACCGACGTGGGCGCCAGTTCGGTATCCATGGCCGCCGCCTCGGTGCGCCTGGCCCGGCGCCTGTTCGAGAATCTCGCCGACTGTTCGGTGTTGTTCATCGGCGCGGGCGAAATGATCGAACTGGTCGCCACCCACTTCGCTGCTCAGCAACCACGCGAGATGGTCATTGCCAATCGCACGGCCAGCCGGGGCGAACGGCTGGCGCGCAAGCTCGGGGCCAGCACCATGGTGCTCGCCGAACTGCCCTCACAGCTGCATCGATTCGATGTCGTCATCTCCTGCACGGCCAGCGCCTTGCCCATCGTTGGTCTTGGCATGGTCGAAGCCGCTATCCGCCAGCGTCGGCATCGGCCGATGTTCATGGTCGACCTGGCGGTCCCGCGCGACATTGAATCGGCGGTCGAGCGTCTGGATGATGTTTTTCTGCATACCGTCGACGACCTCGGTCAGGTAGTCAATGCCGGGCTGGAAAGCCGCCGGGCCGCCGTGGCCCAGGCCGAAGTCATCATCGACAGCAATGCCGATTCCTTCATGCAATGGCTCGCGGCCCGTCGGGCAGTGCCGGCCATCCGGCAACTCCATGAACGGGCGGCGCGCATCCGTGACCAGGAATTGCAGCGCGCCCAGCGCTCGCTGGCGCGCGGCGCACCGGCCGATGAAGTCCTGACCGCCCTGGCCAATGCCTTGTCGGCCAAATTCCTGCACGGTCCGACCAGCCTGCTCAATGGCACGTCCGATCAGCAGGCTGCCATCGCCGCCATGGTCGACCGGCTGCTCCCGGATATCGAGCCCGATCCGACAGGCGCCGCCGCCATTCACGACGCGACCGACTTGCGCAGCCAGACTTGAATCCGTCGATGCTCGCCCGGCTCGAAGATCTCGAGCGGCGTCTGGCTGAGGTCGGTGCGGAGTTGAGCGCCGAGCAGGCCGCCCACGATCTGGACCGATTTCGCCGACTGGGCCGCGAGCATGCCGAGCTCACCGACGTGATCACCCATTTCGAAGCATGGCGCCAGGCCAGTGCCGATCTGGCGGCCGCCGCGCAGATGCGCAATGACCCGGACATGCGCAGTTATGCCGACGAAGAGGCCGGTATGGCGCAGATCCGGCTCGATGAAGAAGACCATCTGCTTCAGCAGTTGCTGCTGCCCAAAGACCCCGATGATTCGCGCAATGCGCTGATCGAGATCCGCGCCGGCACCGGCGGCGATGAATCGGCCCTGTTTGCCGCAGATCTGCTGCGCATGTATATGCGGTATGCCGAACAATGCGGCTGGCAGACCGAGCTGATCGCCGAAAGCGCCTCCGACCTGGGCGGCTACAAGGAGGTGATCCTGCGCGTCAGCGGCCTCAGTCCATTTGGCACGCTCAAGTTCGAATCGGGCGGACATCGCGTACAGCGCGTGCCGGAAACCGAAGCCCAGGGTCGTATCCATACCTCGGCCTGCACGGTCGCCGTGCTGGCCGAGCCCGATGGTGACAGCGAGATCGTCGTGGCGCCCGACGAGCTGCGCGTTGATGTGTATCGGGCATCGGGCGCGGGCGGGCAGCATGTCAACCGGACCGAGTCGGCGGTGCGAATCACGCATCTGCCCACGGGCATCGTGGCCGAATGCCAGGACGATCGTTCGCAGCACCGCAATCGCGACAAGGCCATGCAGGTGCTGCTGGCGCGCATCAAGGACAAACGCGATCGCGAGGCCCGCTCGCGCGAAGCCGAGCACCGTCGCTCGCTGATCGGCTCGGGCGACCGCAGCGAGCGCATCCGCACCTACAATTTTCCGCAAGGCCGGGTCACCGACCATCGGATCAATCTCACGCTGTACAAACTGGATCGCATCATGTCTGGCGACATGAGCGAGCTGATCACCGCGCTGCGCTCGGCCGATCAGGCCGAGCAGCTCGCCGAGCTGGCCGAAGGCCAACGGCAGTAAGGTCGTCGGCCCATGACTTCCTTCGACTGCCTGCTGGCCGGCTCAGGCCTGCCCAGGAACGAGTCTCGCGCGCTGCTGGAAGCGGCCAGCGGTGCACGACGCGAATGGCTCATCGCCCATGGCGACGAGCCGGCTGACCCGGCCTGTGAGGACCGATTCCGGGCCCTCGTTCAGCGCCGCCTGCGCGGCGAACCCCTGGCCTACCTGGTCGGCTATCGCGAGTTCTATGGGCGCCGTTTTGCCCTCACCACCGATGTGCTGATTCCCCGGCCCGATACCGAGGTGCTGACCGACTGGGCAGTCCGGCACGCCCCGGCCAATGCGCGGGTGCTCGAACTGGGCACGGGCAGCGGTGCCATCGCCGTCTCGTTGGCCCTGGAACGCCCCGACCTGTCCATCACCGCCACCGACATCAGCCAGGCGGCCTTGTCCGTGGCCTGCCAGAACGCCCGGCGGCTCGATGCCCGGTCGGTCAGATTCCTGGCCGGCGACTGGTGGGCAGCCCTGGACGCCGATGCCGATGCAGCCTTCGACCTGGTACTGAGCAATCCACCCTATGTGGCCCGGGACGATCCGCATCTGCGGATGGACGCCCTGCCATTCGAGCCCATATTGGCCCTGGCCTCGGGTCACGACGGTCTGGATGCAATCCGGGCGATTATCGCGGGCTCAGCCGCCCGGCTTGCGCACCGTGGCATGCTGGTGCTCGAACATGGTTATGATCAGGCCGATGCGGTTCGCCACCTATTGTCGCAATCGGGCTTCATCGATGTATTCGCCGGCCAGGATGCGGGCGGCCATTGGCGGATAACCGGCGCACGAGTCCCCGGTCCCGATGGGGCCGCGTTGACCCGGCCCGCAGGCGATCCGTAGAATAGACGGCACTTCGCTGCTGCCCTCAGGCAGGCCGCCCCACCCCGCTACTCTGGATGCAGACCATGGACGCCAAGGAATTCATCGGCAATACGATCAAAGAACATGATGTCGTACTCTTCATGAAGGGCACGGCCCAGTTCCCACAGTGTGGGTTTTCGGGCAAGGCCATTCAGCTCATGAAGGCCTGTGGTGTGAAAGATCTTGTCACGGTCAATGTTCTCGAGGATGACGAGGTGCGTCAGGCCATCAAGGATTATTCGAACTGGCCGACCATCCCCCAGCTGTACGTGAAGGGCGAATTCATCGGCGGCTCAGACATCATCGGTGAAATGTTCGAATCCGGCGAACTGCAAAAGCTGGTCCCCCCAACGACCACCTGATCCGGTCAGGGCGCCGCCCGTCATTTGTGCAAAGCCACACTACGGTGTGGCTTTGTGCTTTATCACACCGACCGGGCTCGATCGCGCTGCTAAGATTCTGCTCCGATCCGCCGCATGTGCAACGCGGTGGTAACCCACGGCCGCAACCATCAGGCTGACCCTGGTAGCCCCGGCGTGACGTCACGTTGCGACTGGCCGCCACCAGTGTCTGACAGGTGATACGGCCGAACCGTAGCAATCATGTCCGAAGCAGGCAATCCAGTCCACGTTGACCGGTATGGTGGCGCGCAGGTCAGGCGTGGGCTCGCCCACTTCCTGCTGGGCAAGGCGATGACCTCGATCGCCGGCATCGGCACCTTCATTCTGCTGGTGCGAGTCCTGCCCCTTGAAGAATTCGCCGCTTATTCGATTCTGTACGGATTGATCGATCTGATCGCCGCGATCACCGGCGTGGGCATCGTGCACGTGATGGCACGTTATGTGCCCGAGGTCTACGCAACCAATCTGAATCAGACCTTCCGCCATCTGATCACCGGATTGTTCGCCTTGCGATTCGTCGTGCTCGCCGGGTCGATCGCCTTCATGTATCTGTTCTCATCCAGTCTGAGCGATGCCATCGGTCTGGCCGATTGGACGTTCGCGTTCGAGGCGTATCTGTGGGTGGTGCTGATTCGCACCGTGATCTTCACCTTGTTTACCGTGCTCGAACAGATGCTGCTGCAAGGCATTGCGCAATTCGGCTTCAGCGCCATCACGATCGTCCGATTCGTTGTCCTTGCAGCCCTGGCTTCGAACGGCGTGCTTGATCTCATGACCGTGATTTACGTCGAGATCATCACCGATCTGATCGGCTCGATCCTGATGGCTGTCGGCCTGATCCGCCGAATGCCGGCCGCCACCACGACCGGTAATGCCGACGATTCGGGCTGGATCCGGCGCAATGCGCGGCGCATGGCGGATTTTGGCCTCAAGGGCTATGTGCAACACATGCTGGTGCTGCCGTTTGGTGGTTCAACCGACCGGCTCATCGTCGGTTCCCAACTGGCCGCCGGACAGGTCGCCCTGTTCGGTTTCGGTCAATGGATTCTGGATCTGATGGCCAGATATCTGCCGGCCCAGTTGCTGCAGGGCATGATCCGTCCGGTACTGACGGCGCGCTATGCGCGTAACGGACAGTTCGGCGATGTGGTGATCCTCACCAATCTGCTGCTCAAGATCAATTTCGCCCTGCTGGCCGCTTTCATGGTGATGATCCATGCCGGTGGCGGTGCGATCCTGGCGCTGATCAGCAAGGACAAGTTCGGTGACCAGGCGCTCAATCTGTTATACCTGATGACGGTGATCATGGCCTTGGCCAGTTGGCGCAATGTCCTGGACATTGCCACCAGCACTGTCGAGCAGAACGGCCCTCTCATTTACGCCCATACGGTGTTGATTCTCTCGGTGATTCCCGGCGTGCTGGCATTACCCTGGCTGGGCATCTATGCCCTGCCCGTTTCGCATGTGTTCGGCCTGATCGCCGCCTCGTTCCTGCTGATGCATCGGCTTGGCAAGGCCGGTTTTCATTACCGGATGAACTGGTCCTCGCTGGGATCGATCACGGCCATCACCGTGCTGACCATGGTCCTGACCGAATGGATGCGCCCCTACCTGATATGGCCCTGGTTGATCGGCGTGAGCCTGACGATATTGACCGCTCTGCTGTTGCTCAGCCGCCCCCTGGCGGCCGACGAGCGCGATGCGATTGCCGAGATTTTGCACCAGCAGGAATCCAAGGCCTGACCCGTGACGCAGAAAATCCGTCTTTACTGCACGACCAATGAAGACTTCCCGCTCAAGCTGGTTGATGTCGTCGACCTGTTCTTCCGCGAGCTAAAAGCCAGGGGGGTCGAGCAGGAGTGGTACTCGCGCAACCGCACGCCGGGGCCATTGCGTCGCGCCACCATCGCCGGGGTTCCCGTCATCGTGCCACCGTGGACGACCCGGTTTGGCGCCATCGGCAAGCTGATCTCGGTGCTGCTTTATTGGTTGCTCGATGCGGCCATGTTGATGCGATTCCTGTGGCGGCCGGTCGACGTGATTCAGGTACGAGACAAGTACTTCGCGGCAGTGATCGGATTGCTGGTTGCCCGACTCCGCGGGCGGGTATTCACCGTCTGGCTCTCCTATCCCTTCCCCGAACATTCATTCGAGCAGGCGGATATCGAACACGGGCTGCGCCGTTTCCACTCGCGCCTGAACGGGCACATCGGCACCATGCTGCTGTACCGAACGGCGATGCGATTTGCAGACCATTGCTTCGTGCAGTCCGAACAGATGAAACTCGATCTGCATGAGTTTTATGGGCTGCCCTTGTCATTGATGACGCCGGTTCCAATGGGCGTGGCCGAAAGCGTCCGGGATGTGGAGCCCCATCTCAATCGGCCCGTCGAACACGGTCCGAATGATGTTCAGACGGTCATCTATGTTGGAACCCTGCACCGCGTGCGTCGCCTCGAGGTGATGATGGACGCGTTCATTGCCGTCGCCCGCGCACGTCCCAACGTACGCTTTCAGATAGTCGGCGACGGTACTGATCCGTCTGACCGCGAACGCCTCGAATCGCTCGTCGTCGCAGCAGGCATGTCGAGCCGCTTCGAATTCACCGGCTTCATCCCGATCGCGAAGGCCTGGGAAAGCATTGCGATGGCCGATGTCTGCGTGTCGCCGTTCTACACCAACCGCGTCCTGCGGGTCGCCTCACCGACCAAGCTGGTCGAGTATCTCGCCTTCGGCAAACCGACAGTCGCCAATGATCACCCGGAACACAGCCGCGTTTTGCGCGATAGCGGCGGCGGGGTCTGCGTACCATGGTCGGTTGAGGGCTTTGCCGATGGAATCCTGCAGTGTCTGGACGACCCGGTCACCGCCCGTCAGATGGGCGAGAAGGGCCGTGCCTGGGTTCTGGCGAACCGAACCTACGGCCGTCTCGCCGACCAGGTACTCGCCGTCTATGAGCGACTGATCGCCGAAAAACACTGATCCGAGCCGATGCCCCGTCTTCTAAACATTAACAGTTACCACTATCGACGCGGCGGTGCCGACGCCGTCTATTTCGACCATGCTGCCTTGATGGCAGCACATGGTTGGGAGAATGCGTACTTTGCGATGCATCACCCACAGAACCAGGCTTCGCCCTGGTCGGACTACTTTGTCGACGAGTTGCAGCTCGGGCACGACTATTCGATGCTCCAGAAGGGGTTGATGGCGACCAAGGTGATCTGGTCACGGGAAGCCCAGCGCAAGCTCGAACGACTGATCAGCGAGTTCAAACCAGACATCGCCCACCTGCACAATATCTACCATCATCTGTCACCCTCGATTCTCAGTACCCTGGCGCAGGCTGGCATACCGGTCGTTTTAACGGCCCATGATCTGAAGCTGGCATGCCCGAGCTACAGCATGTTCGTGAACGGCCAGGTCTGCGAACGCTGCAAGGGCGGCAACTATTTCAATGCGGTTGCTCAGCGCTGTGTACAGGGTTCAGCGGCCGCGAGCAGCATCGTCGCCCTCGAGGCCTTCACCCATCGGGCGCTGCGCAGTTATCGCCGGCATGTCGATCGGATCATCGTGCCCAGCCAATTCTTTCGCGACAAGTTCGTCGAATGGGGCTGGTCGCCCGAACCCTTCGAGTACATCCCCAACTGGCTCGACGTTGGCGCGTTTGCGCCCCGCTATGAGCCCGGTGACTATTTTCTCTATTTCGGACGATTGTCGCCGATCAAAGGCATCGAGACCCTGATCAGGGCCAGTGCGCTCGCGAAAACCCGCTTGGTCATCGCGGGTACCGGCCCATCACGCGACGCCTGTGAAGCGCTGGCCCGTTCCCTGGGCTGCGAAGTGAGTTTTGCCGGGTTTCGCAGTGGTGCCGACTTGCACGACCTAATCCGCGGCGCACGCGCAACAGTCTTGCCTTCTCAGTGCTACGAAAATGCGCCGCTCAGCATCCTGGAGGCGGCGGCGCTGGGAAAGCCGGTGATAGGCAGCGCGATCGGTGGCATTCCGGAGTTGATCAAGTCGGGCCAGACGGGATGGCTGTTCAACACCGGTGATGCCGACTCGCTGGCGCAGATTCTGCGCGAGGCAGCTGACGCGCCGGGCGAGCGCCTGTCGGCGATGGGCCGATCGGCGCGGGCGTTTGTCGAGGGCGACTTCAATCAGTCGGCCTACCTGGCCCGTATCGAAGCCCTCTATTCGGCGCTGATGCGTCAATGAGGGACACCCCGTGAGGTGCACTGCGGCGGCGGGAAGCCGCCCGGCCTAGCCGGGCGGGTTTCGACCTAAGGAGACGCTCTAGCCGAAGCCTCGGGACTGGCGCATCTGGGTATCTTCGAAGACCAGCATCTGGGTATCTTCGAACACGTCCGACGGCGTTTTCCGGCGCCTGCGCTCATCCAGGAACAGACGCTCATGGGCCTCTGCAACCGCATCCCAGCTGAACTCGGAGAGCGCACGCTCCTGGCCCAATTGCCCGTTCTCGCGCAGCGACTGCGGACTTTCGATCGCCCACTTGAGCTTGTCTGCCAGATCACCGATGTCGCCCTGGCGGAACAATACCGCTGTGTCATCGACGACATAACGGTTCTCACGGATATCGCTGCAGATGATCGGCGCGCCCAAGGCCATCGCTTCCAGGATTACCGGCGACAAGCCTTCGATGTCCGATGGCTGAATGTAGGCATAGGCATTTTTCATCAGCGCGTGAGTTCTGCTGCCGTAGACGAAACCGGGCATCAGAATTCGCGGATCCTTGGTGGCTGCGAGACCTTTCTCGTAATCGGAGGGATTCGGCGCACCACCGATGAGCACGAGCTTCTTGTCGGTCAGGGTGCGCTCGAAGGCCGGAATCAGGTAATGCAGCCCTTTGTCCGGGATGAATCGCCCGACAAACAGAAAATACTCGCCAGGCTTCAGCCCGAGTTCGTCCAGGATCGATTCATCGAGATTCTTGGTCGACACCTCTGATCCGAACGGGATGAAATCATAGGTGCGGCCAAAGCGCTTCTCGAACTCGGCCTTGACAAAAACGTTGTCGAAAATGACCGCATTGGGCGCCCAGGCCGTGAGGTAGGCCATGATCCGCAGATACAGTCGGCCATACCAAGGCCACTTCGCCCGCTTCCAGTCGACACCATCCTGACTCAGGAAGACCTTCTTGCCGAACAGGCGCAGGATGAGCGCAAAGATGCTGTTGCCGCCGTTTTGCAGGTGGACCACATCCGCGGTGTTGTGGCGAATGATGTCCCAGGTGGCCTTGAAGGAATGAATCAGGGTGTCGAAGCCCTTCTTGCGGGTCGGCGTATAGAAATTCTTGGTGATCACACCCTGATACTCATCGCCAATCGGCATCTCGCCCTTGAAGAGGCGGTTGTACGCGACGACCGAGTGGCCCCGGGCCACCAGCCTGGGGAACAATTCAGAGGCAAACTTATCCGCGCCCGCACAGCCGTCGCGCATCGGCACCGAGCGAAACGCAAAGGCCGCAATTCGCATCTTGCGCGGAAACCGACTCCGGCGGGATCGAACCTGAGCAGTCATCAGAGATAGTCCTTGTACTCGGCGTTGACATATTCGGCCAGCGCAACCCGCCAGTCACGCATGTGGTTCAGGTTGCGCAGCGCCAACTTGCGATTGATCAGGCGCTCGGAATCCGGACGAGGGGCAAAGAACTGCTTGCTGAAGAACTCGGATGTGACTTCATTGATGCGCACTCGCTCGGACAGGCCCAGCACCCGGATCAGTTCATGCGCCACCTCGAGCCGGCTGGTTACGCCTTCGCAAACCATGTTGTACAGACCCCAGTATTCCGCCTCAAGCAAGGCCGACACATTGGCGGCGAAATCCATCGTGTAGGTTGGCGTGCCAAGCTTGTCGGTAACGACATTGAGCTCGGTCTTGCCTTGTCGCAGTTGCTGCATCAGCTTGGCAATGAACTTCTTGTCCTTGCGGGGTCCACCGCCCATCATCCATCCAGCGCGGCAGATCAGATGGCGCCGCGCATTCTGCACCACATACTGCTCGCCGGCATACTTCGACCGGGCGTAGTGACCCATTGGATTCGGCAGATCCCAATCATCGAAGGTGTCTTTTGAACCGTCGAAAATGCCGGCCGTGCTGATGTAGAGCAGCGGGATGTCCAGCTCGTTGGCGATCCAGACCGCATTTTCAACCGCAGTTGTATTGGTCGCGTAAGCATCTGAAATATTCTGCTCGCAATATTCGAGATCGGTATGCGCACCCAGATGGAAAAGGTAATCCGGCGAGAACGCCCGAACATCACGCCGGTAAGCCGACAGGTCACGGAAGTCGAGCAGGCTGAGCCATTCTTCATTGACATCTTTATCGGTGCAACGCAGGTCGTAATTGCTGCTGAACACCGACTGGAAGGCCTTACCCAACATGCCGCCCGATCCTGCCATGTAGATTTTTTTCAAGTGACCCACCCGAACCTGATTCAAGAATTGAGTTAACAAAAATTTACGCAACGACACACTGCCGGGCAGTTTGCCCACAGGCTACCCACGCATTGTTGCGTATAAACGATCGGCTAGATGTAACTTAATTCATGCTAGCGCCCAGACTCCGAACACATCGATTCAACCGATATGCGAACTGAACTCCCACGATTCATCTGGAACAGATACAAAACCATACAAACATTGCCGAGTCAGGCGACTCTGCTTCAGCCGTGCTATCGCCGACCTTGCTGCCATTGGTTCGTCGACCAACTTTACGCTTAACGGAATTCAAGAAACCAAGGGAACACGGGCCGGGAAATGCCCCTTTTCGGTCATATGTCATCCAGTCATGCGAGATCCGACAAGATGCGATTGGCATTCACAGCAACGTGATCCGATGAAAACGATTCCGTGACATTTCGCACATCGGCTGATAGCCCCACTGTTGCTGACAACATGGGCGATGGCTGGCCGGCGATCGGAATTCGTGCGTGATGAAAGCGGCTACCCGCTTATCGACTGGTTCATACCGGAGGCGCGATACCCGCGTGAATACCAGGCGACCGCACCCAAGGACAACATCGTGAACACCTGCTGCGAGGGAATCACGGTGATTCCATCCGAATAGAAAGCCATCAACGGAATGCACGAAACGGCTGCCAGCAGAGTCCGGCATGCCGCACGATCCGCGCCCGCCTGCACCACATTGGCCAGGCGCCAGGCTTCGCGCCAGGCTGACAACACCATGCCCATGAAGAGCGTGAATCCCAGGAGACCCAGATCCCAGAGAATGGAACTCGAGCTTGTCTGACCGATCAGCTTTTCTGGATAACGATCATTGATGTGGCCGGTGAATGGCGCCGTGCCGTCTCCCCCGTATGAACTGCCCAGACCGTGTCCAAAAATGGTGGCCACCGGATCGTTCCATCCGTGTTCCTTGAACCAGAAAACGATGGCCGTGAATCGGTTCAATCCTCGCCCGGCAAAATAACCCACATTGCCGAAGTTGTAGTCGATGGTCTCTTGCAGACGTTCAGCAACCGTCATGTCACGCGCATCGGGCACCTGGACCACGAAGTAGATATAGGCAAAGCCCAGGGTGATGAGTCCGGCGATCAGTCCTCCGCCCAGGAACAACGCCGGTCGATGCGTGACGAGATCGAGGTAGACCATGGCGAAGGCCAGGGGTAGCAGCACCACGATGAGTTTGGTCTCTCCCATGCCCAATGGCAGCAAGGCAATGACCATCATGGTCCAGAACTTTCTGTCCGTGATGAGGTGATCGCGTCGGGCACTCAGCAACCATGCCATGACGCAGACCAGAAACAGGGACATGACCGAACTGCTGCCACCACCTCGCAACGTGCCCTCGAAGGTGCCAACCACCGAGTCGATGGGCACGAAGCCTGCGAGGTCGGCGTTCACAACAGACAGATACGGAACGAGAAAAATACGTTGCAGGACGGTGGCGGGCAACTGCAATACCGCCACGATGCCAAAGAAGACCAGCCAGCGACTGAAGGTGTCACGGGTGAAGGGATAGGTTGCCAGGATAAACATCACCCCCCAGAACTGGAAATACTTCTTGATGCCGCCAACGATCTCGACCAGCGGCCCGTCCGAGAATACGGACAACCCGATTGCCAGGCACACATAGCTGATGCCCAGGTAGACAAAAAACGGCAGAGGCCCCGGCGGCTGATGACGGCCCAATACGGGGTACAGCATCGCGGCGCCGGTCAGAAAAAAGCCCAGAATCGAGAACAGCCAGCCCGTCTTGACCAGTTCAGGCACGAACATATACACCGGGCCGCTGAACATGAATACGCCGACCAGCAATATCCACATGGCCACCGGCAAGGCATTCAACAACAGAATGCCCAATACGGCACCCACCGAGACGGCAATCACGATCGGACTGCCCACCGCCACGATGTATCCGAGCAGGATACCGGCGAGCGCAAACCCGCCGCCGATGAACCAGGGCGTCAGGGATTCAGCCGACGGCAAGTGACGAGTCAGACGAAAATCCGGCAAGACCTGGCCTCCGGCATGCACTCAGGCGTCACGACAGGCGAACGATGAATCCGGATCAAGGCGCCCGCCACCACAACTCCTCGATCGCCTTCAATAGTCGTTCAACACCGACCCCAACACCTTGATGCCGGCGCCGCCGAGCACCTGACCCAGTTGCTCGATCTCGGTGGAGCGGGTCTTGTCCTTGCGCCCGACGATGAGCGCCGCGCGCGCACGCTGGGCGATGATCTGCGCATCGGTGGACATCTGCGCCGCCGGCGTGTCGATCAGGATCACGTCAAAGCTGTTGGACAGCGCATTGATCAACTGACCGAACACCTCACGACCGAGCAGTTCCTGCGGGTTGGGCGGCAAGGGCCCGGCAGGCAGAACGGCCAGATTGCTCAGGCCGCGCACGGCGAGGATTTCCTCGATGCCGGCCCGACCGCTCAGCAGGCCGGACAGGCCCATCTTGTTGCGCAAACCGAACTTCTTGTGCTGGGTGGAATTGCGCAAGTCGGCGTCGATGATCAGGGTGCGTTCACCCAGCTGCGAAAAGACCACGCCCAGATTGGCGATGATGAAGCTCTTGCCGTCGCCCGGATCGACACTGGTCACGGCCAGCGCGCACTGCTGCAGGGAGCCATCAAACCACTTGAGCATGAGCTGACTGCGCAGGCCACGCAACACTTCGGAGAACGGACCATAGGGTGCGTGCGCGACCGCAATTTCGCTCGACAGGCCGACTTCCGCGCCGGTTGCCGTGGTGTAGCCGAACTGCTGCGCCAGCGCGGCGTCGACGTCGCGCTGACTCGCGAATCGCCTGGCCACGGCCAGTTCGCCAAAGCGGCGATTGGGAAACTTCTTCTGACGATGCAGTACCCGTGACACCGTCTCTTCATTCATCTTGCCCGATGCAAGCAACAACTCGCCTAGTTTGGGCGAGATCTTGGACGGGTCGACTGGCAGATTCGGCGTGCTCTGGGTTCGGCTACCGGGAAACTGCGTGGACGACTGCATCAGGCCCGCATTGGCGCGCGTGGCCTTCTGGATCGTACCGTCGCCGAGCGCCGTGCTGTCCATGGTGAGCTCGCCCGAGTCGCCATCGATGACCGGCCTGTCGTCGAGCAGCGATACACCGTCGAGTCCGCCATCGGTATTGATGTCGATTGTCGGTTCGGCCGGTCCGTCATCGGAGCGGCCGCGCAGGTCAAGACCTCGCTTGGACTGACCGTTGTTCATCTGAGTTCACGAGCAGGAGTATGGGCGGAATCGGGCATCAGTTTGCCTGTATCAGTTCAGCCGGAGATTCGGCGGCGGGGGCACCCCGGTGCTGCCGGTAGATCCGACCAGGCGCTGAGTGCGCTGCGACGAGGCTGGCGGTATGACGGCCAGGACAGGAACGCCGACGGCCTTGATCAGATCATCGGCACCGCGCAGCGGCTTCTGGGTTGCCTCGAGCGCCAGTGCCGCCAGCACGCCGATCAATCCCCCCAGAAACGTGGCAATTGCAATGTTGAGTTTGGGCTTGGGACGCGATGGCTCTGTGGGCACCGTCGCCTCGGTGATGATGCTCACATTGGACTGGCGGGCCTTGCTTTCGAGATCGGTCTGGGTGAAGCGGCTGCTGACCAGGTCGTAGGCCTTCTGGGCATTCTCGACATCGCGCTGCAAGGCGGCAATCTGATTGCGGCCCTGCTTCAGTTCGAGCACCTTGGCGCGTTGGTCATCGATCTTCTTGCGCAAGGCATCAACATTGCTGTCGTTGATGTTGGCGCTCGACACCACGCTGTCGGTTACGCGTCGGGTTTCGATCGCCAGGCGGTCGCGCAGCGACTGTACCTGGGTGGTCAGCGCAATGAGCTGCGGATGACTGCCACCCAGTCGGGTGGCCAGCTCCTGAGCCTGGGCCTCGGCCCGGCCCAACTCGGCCTGCAGGGTCTGGATCAGCGGATTCTGCACCACTTCGGGAATTGCGCCGCGCCCCCCCTGGCGGATATTACGGGTGCGCGACCGGCCATCGGCAGCCGCCGCTTCGAGCGCGACCAGCTGGGTGGTCAGTTCCGACAGACGTTGATTCTCGACATCCAGCTTCTCGTCGGACGCGAGGATGCCGCTGGCCTGCTGGAACTGGGAGAGTTTTTCCTGGGCGGCGGCGAGCCGTGCCCGGTAGGCTTCGGCCTGACTCTCGAATTCCTTGGCATATTGTTTGACCGGATCGGTGGCCAGACCCAGTGCGCCCAGAATATAGGCGCGGGCGAAGGCATTGACGACCTTTGCGGCGTATTCCGGGTTGTCACTGTCATAGGTGATGGCGATCGTCGTTCCCTCACGCGATGCCTCGACCTTGATCTGGCTGAGCAGATCGTCGACCACCGCATCGCGCAGTTGCTCGCGACCACCCACACCACCCGATGCGCGCCAGTCGGTCATCACCTTGGCATCATCGAGGATCTTCAGGCTCTCGACGGCCTCGATGGCAATGCTGCGACTCGTGATCACCGACACCTGGGTGGTCAGATAGTTCTGGACGGACTGCGCCGGATAGATGCTGGTACCGGTCACCGGGTCAATTGACTTGATATCGACAAACAGCGTGGATGAGGCGGTATAGACCTTGCGCAAGGAGAAGCTCGCGATCGTGGCGGTGAGCACCGTCAGGGCGAGAATGGTCATGACCAGCCAGAAGCGCTGCCGGATGATCCGGAACAATAGGCCTAACTGCATATCGAGGAGTCCTGTCAGTACGCGTACCGGTGGGTCACGCGGACGCCGGGCAGGGGCGCAGGCCGCGCAGCAGGGGCACCGGCCGGTACCCGGAACGGGAAGTTATGGTACCGAAAATGCCGTGCATCGTTGACCGCCGTCCGCTGCTGCCATGGTCATACAATGATCGGATGGATTCCAGATCGGTGATCGTGGCAATTACCGGGGCTTCGGGCGCTATATTCGGCGTCACGGTCCTGCGGATGCTCGCGACAATGCCCGGCGTGCACACCCATCTGGTGGTATCGCCGGCGGGCTGGATGAATCTCGATCATGAGGTCGCCCTGCCTCGAGCCGAGATCGAGGCGCTGGCCGGCGAGGTTCATGGCTTTCGCGATGTGGGTGCCGCCATCGCTTCGGGATCATTCGGTGCCAGCGCGATGATCGTGGCGCCCTGCTCGATGCGCTCGCTGGCCGCCATTGCTGTCGGGTTATCTGACAATCTGATCACGCGTGCCGCCGATGTCATGCTCAAGGAGCGGCGCCGGCTGGTGCTCATGGTGCGGGAAACCCCGCTCAACCTGGCCCATCTGCGCAACATGACAGCCGTGACCGACATGGGTGGCGTGGTGTTTCCGCCAGTGCCCGCGTTCTACAACCGCCCTGCCAGCCTGGAGGCCATGGTCGACGATTTGTCCAGACGGGCGATCGACCTGCTCCAGATCGGCGAACCACAGGCCCGCCAGTGGACCGGGCTCAAGTCCGAATCGAGCCGGTAACGACCCGGGCCGACCGCTCAGCGGCCCGACCCTAGACTTCCAGCCACTCCTCGCGCACGCCGGCGTCGGCGCGCAACTGGGCCGGTGTGCCCTCGAACACCACCCGGCCATGGCCCATCACGAACACCCGGTGCGAGATGTTCAGCGCGATCGTGAGCTTCTGCTCGACCAGCAGGATGGACAGGCCACGGCTGGCGATTTCCTCGAGCAGGCGGGCCACTTGTTCGACCATCTTGGGCGCCAGGCCCTCCGTGGGTTCATCGATCATGATGAGGTCCGGATCGCCCATCAGGGCGCGGCACATCGTGAGCATCTGCTGCTCGCCGCCAGACAAAACGCCACCGGGCGTGTCGGCACGCTCGCGCAGGTTGCTGAACATGTCGAACATATCGGCCATTTTCCAGCGCCCTTCCCGCCTGGCGTGTTTCTGGCCCAACTGCAGGTTCTGACGGACCGTGAGGGTCGGGAAGATGTCGCGATTCTCGGGTACATAGCCCAGCCCCCGGCGGGCGATTTCATGGGGTTTGAGCCCGGCGATTTCCTGACCCTTGAACAGGATGGAACCCACCGGGGCCACATCGCCCATGATCGCCTTGCAAGTGGTCGAGCGGCCCACGCCATTGCGTCCGAGCAGGCTGACGATTTCACCTTCCTTCACGTCGAAGTTGACGCCTTGCAGGATGTGACTCTTGCCGTAATAGGCGTGCAGATCGCGCACGGTCAGCATTGATCGAGCTCCTCGCCCAGATAGGCCTCGCGCACCGCCAGATTGCCGCGGATCTCCTGCGGGGTACCGGAGGCGATCACCTGGCCATAGACGAGCACCGAGATCCGGTCCGCCAGGCCGAACACCACGCCCATGTCATGTTCAACCATGACGAGGGTGCGCCCTTCGCTGACCCGTCGGATCAGCTCGATGACCTGATCAGTTTCGGTATTGCTCATGCCGGCGGTCGGTTCATCCAGCATGATGATGCTGGCCCCGCTGGCGATTGTGATGCCGATCTCCAGGGCGCGCTGCTCGGCATAGGTGAGCACACCGGCCGGCACCATGGCGCGAGGCGTCATGCCGATCTCGTCCAGGATCTGCATCGCGCGCTGGTTGGCATCGTCCAGCTTGTCCACGTTGTGCCAGAACGAATACCGATATCCCAGCGAATAGAGCACGCCGCAGCGGATGTTCTCGAACACGCTGAGTCGCGCAAAGATGTTGGTGACCTGGAAGCTGCGCGACAGGCCCTTGCGATTGATCTGGTAGGGGGCCAGCCCGTTGACGCTGGCGCCGTTGAGCAGGATCTGCCCCGAGGACACCGGAAAGCGCGCCGTGATCAGGTTGTAGAGCGTGGACTTGCCCGCGCCGTTGGGCCCGATGATGGCATGACGCTCGCCCCTGGCAATGGCCAGATTCACGCCACGAATGATCTCGGTGGCACCGAATCGTTTGGTCACGTCTTTCAGTTCGATGGCGGCCGGCAATTGGGCGTTCATGGCCGTCTCCCGCCATACGCTAGCGCGATCGCATTCCCGTAGGCATCGGCCACCCCTGGCGCGAGGCGCCGACCGAGGAGAAAGCCGCCGATCGCCAGTCCACCAAACACCAGCCAGGGCCAGACCGTATGCAGTTGCCAGGTGATCCCGAACAGCGCTTTTTTGGTATCACCGCCCGAGGATTCGGCCAGCGCATGCAGCATCTCGAGCAGCCCCACGCAACCGATCAGGCAGAGCAATGCGGGCAACAACATGCTCAGATACGGCTTGACGAGGCGATTCATCTGGCCGCTGCTCCAGATGGGCTGATGCATCATGATGATGCCGGTCAGCCCGGCGGGCGCATACATGACCGTCGCCACGAACAGGATGCCCACATAAAGCGCCCAGATGCCGGTGTAGTTCGACAACAGGGTTTGCAGCAGCGTGAACACGACTGCGCCGACGATGGGGCCGGCGAAGAAGCCCACGCCGCCGATATACGCCTGCAACAACACCGTGCCCGAGGTGATCGCATTGACGGTTTCTTCGGTGACGATTTCATAGTTGATTGCGAACAGCGACCCGGCAATGCCGGCGAACAGGCCTGAGATCGCAAAAGTGATGTAGCGGATATTGCGCTGGGAGTAGCCCACGAACTCGGCCCGCTCGGGATTGTCGCGCACCGCGTTGGCCATCCGGCCGACCGGCGTGCGCGAGAACCGATACATCAACCACACCGATATCAGCATCCAGAACGCGATCAGGTAGTAGACCTGGGTTTCCTGGGCGAAGGTCCAGCCGAAAAAATCGGGCGGGCTGGTCCGATCGGCCGTGATGCCTTCCTCGCCGCCCGAGAATTTCGTGAAGATGAGCGAGGAAGCCGCGATCAGTTCGCCAATGCCCAGCGAGATCATCGCGAATACGGTACCGGCCTTGTTCGTTGAAAAGCTGCCGATGATGATGGCGATGATGAGTCCGGCCAGGCCGCCCGCCAGCGGCACGAAGGGCAGCGGAATCGGCAGACCCGCGCTGTCTATCCAGTTGATCAGATGCGCGGCGTGGTAGCCGCCCAGCCCGTAGAACACCGCATGGCCAAACGACAACATGCCGCCCTGACCGAGCAACATGTTGTAGGACACGGTGAACAACACCATGATCAGCATCTGATTGAGCACCGCCAGACCCAGCCCGCCGGTGAAGATGAAGGGCAGCACGGCCAGCACGGCCATGGCCAGCAGCCACACGGCCGAACGGCGCGCGAATGACGGTCGGGAATACGGCAGCCGGCCTGGCCGGGCCATTGATGATGCGGCGGTGGCCGCGGCAACCGCCTGCCCCCCGCCCTCGGCCGGATTCGTGCTCATGACTCCCTCGTGCCGAACAGGCCTTTGGGTTTGAACACCAGGATCAGCACCAGCAACAGATACGGCAGGATGGGCCCGACCTGCGCGACCGTGGTGGTGTAGACATCGCTCAGCATGCCCGTGGTATCCGCCTTGATGCCCAGTGCCGCCGTGAGGTCACCCAGCGAATAATCGATGGCCACGGCGAAGGTCTGCAACATGCCGATGAGCAACGATGCGACGAAGGCGCCCATGAGCGAACCGAGCCCGCCCACCACGATGACCACGAAGACGATGCTGCCCAGCACGATGGCCATGCCGGGCGAGGTGCCCAGCACCGGGCCGGCAATCACGCCGGCCAGACCGGCCAGCGCCGAGCCGACCCCGAACACGCCCATGAACACCAGCGGCACGTTGTGGCCAAGCATGGCAACCTGGTTCGGATGGGTGATCGCCGCCTGGATGATCAAACCCACCCGCGAGCGGGTCAGCACCAGCATGAGCAGACCGAAGATCAGCACCGAGATCAACAGCATGAAGGCCTTGTAGGCCGGGAAGGTGGTGCCGAACAGCGTGAACAACGGAAAGGCCAGTTCGGCCGGCCCGGCATAGTCGACATTGCCCTTGCCCCAGATGAGCTGGACAATTTCCTCGATGAGGTAGGCCACGCCGAAAGTGAAAATCAGTTCGGCGACATGGCCATATTGATGCACGCGACGCAGGCCGTAGCGCTCGATGCCGGCGCCCACCAGACCGGCCAGAATCGGCGCAATGACCAGCGCGATCCAGAAGCCGGTGACCTGTCCTATCGAATAGGCCAGATACGCGCCCAGCATATAGATGCTCGCATGCGCAAAATTCAGCACGCCCATCATCGAGAAGATAAGGGTCAGGCCGCTGGACAGCATGAACAGCAACAGACCGTAGACCAGTCCGTTGAGCAAGGAGAAGATGATCAGTTCAGCCACGTCTCATGTCGGCGCATCGGCACTCTTGCCGCCCGCGCTCGCTCCTGTCGTGAGATCCGAAAAATGCGGCCGAGCCCGACAATTCGGGCCCACCGGATCAGCAACATCGCCGGCTCAGCTGGCCGGGCGCTTCATCTCGCAGGTCGTCGCCACGCTGGCCTGTTCGGCCGATACGGTCGATTCGGTGTGCAGACCAAAGCCCGAATTGTCGTAATCGTGGGTGATGTCCTTGTTGGTGTGCACGGAAATCCGGACCGGCGACTGGATCTGATGGTCCTGGGTGCGCATCACCATCTTGTCGCCCCAGGGCGCCGTGTATTCCATGCCTTCGAGGGCCACCGCAACCTTGAGTGGGTCGGTCGACTGCGCCTTGTCGATGGCCTTGACCAGCATGTTCAGCGAGGTGTGGATGCGCGACTGGGAAACGTCGTTGTCAGGAAATGCCGCCTTGAATCGGGTGACGTAATCGCTCCATTCCTGGGTGAGTGGCGGATTGACGGTGCCTTCGTGAACCAGTCTGACCTTGCCCACGCCGCCCGCGCCGATCGCCTTGGTGATACCCGTGGTGGCGGCATAGTAGGTGTAGATGGGCAGGCCCAGGTTTGCATCTTCAGCCGCCTTGGCCAGACCCAGCATGTCGGCACCCCAGTTGCCGGTGATCACGGCCTGCGCATTGGCTGCTTTGATCTTGGCGATATACGGGCTGAAGTCCTTGACCTTGCCGATGGGGTGAAGTTCATTGCCCACCAGTTCGATGTCGGGTCGCTTCTGCTTGAGCATGGATTCGGCCGCCTCGGCCACGGCCTTGCCAAAGGAATAGTCCTGGCCGATGACATAGACACGCTTGAGGCTTGCATCCTTGGCCAGCACATCGGTCAGCGCATTCATCTTCATGTCGGCATGCGGATCAAAACGGAAATGCCAGAAATTGCACTTTTCGTTGGTCAGCGCCGGATCAACCGCCGAATAGTTGAGATACAGAATGCGTTCCTGAGGATTGCGCTCGTTGTGCTTGTCGACCGCATCGGTGATCGCATTGGCCACGCCCGAGGAATTGCCCTGGAACACGAACTGGATCTTGTCGCCAATGATGTTCTTGAGCTGGATCAGCGCCTCTTTGGGCGAGACCTTGTTGTCGAAACCGATGACCTCGATCTGCCGGCCCAGCACTCCGCCCTTTTTGTTGATCTCGGCAGCGGCGAATTCGAATTCGTGCAGACCGTTGGTGCCGGTGGCGGCAAAGGGGCCCGACAAAGGGTCGTTGAAGGCAACCCGGATGGGATCTGCCGCCAGACTGGGCGTTGTAGCAACCGCGCCGAAAGCCGCAATGATGAAGCCGGCAAGCAACTTGTTCTGCATGATCGAATGTCTCCTGTGTTGGCTGTGTCCGGTGACCTCGCGGGCCCGGACCGTCGGCCATTCTAGCCTGATTCGCTCAGGCGTCTGGCGAAGCGCCGCATGCCCGAAATCCATCGATCGTAGTCTGCGGCCTTGCGTTGGAAGTAGGTCAGCACATCGGCATGCGGCAGGATCAGAAAGGATTCGGCGTCCAGACCCTCGACCACACTGTCGGCCAGCGCGGCCACCGATATGACGCCATCGTTGGCGGCGGCGGCGGCGCCGGCACGGTTCGCGATCAAGGGTGTGGCCACTGCCTGCGGGCACAACACCGACACGCCGATATGCTGATCGCCATGGGTCACCGCCAGATATTCGGCGAAAGCAATGGCGGCATGCTTGCTCACCGCATACGTGGCCGAAGGCAGCGAGGTGAGCAGTCCGGCGGCCGATGCGGTGTTGAGCAAGTAACCGCCACCGCGCTGAATCATGCCCGGTATGACCGCCCGCGCCGCATAGACATGGGCCATGACATGAACCTGGAAATTCAACTGCCATTCCTCGTCGGGCGCCTGCTCATCGCCATCGCGGATCAGGCCGGCATTGGAGCAAAACAAGTCGATGCGCCCGAACTGGCTGCTCGCCTTCGCCACCAGCGACTGAACGTCGGATTCCACCGCGACATCGGTCGAGGTGACCAGCACCGGCAGATCGCCTGAATGGACAGACTGGATTTGATCGGCCACCGCCGCCAGCGCCATGTGCTGAGCGGGCAGATCGGTGAGCACCAGCGCCGCCGGTGATTCCATGGCGAACCGTTGGGCCAGACCGGCACCGATACCACTGGCCGCACCAGTGATCACGATCACCTTGTCCTTCAGTTTCATCCTGTCTCCTGCGCGTTTGGGTTCTATACCGAGACGCATCTATAGTAACCACGACCATGCGAATCACCATCCGCCTCAAACCCGGCAGCTCGCGCACCCGCATCCACGGCTGGGAACATCGCCCCGACAGCGGCCTGGTCCTGGTGGCCAGTGTTGCCGCGCCACCGATCGATGGCCGGGCCAATGCCATGCTGATCCGGTTGCTGGCCGACACCCTGGCCATCGCACGCGCCGATCTGCGCATCAGCCACGGCCTGGCCAGCCGCACCAAGATCGTCGAGTTGCCCGATGGCACCCGGCTCGACGCCCTGGGCTCACCACCGGATCCGACCGTCGCCGGCTGATGCGCCGGCCGCCCGGCGCTGTGCCCGGCCGATGCCGGGAAACGGCCCGGGGACGGTGTAAGCTCGGGCCATGCTCAGCTATCGCCACGGGTTTCACGCCGGCAATGTCGGCGACCTGCTCAAACATATCGTCGTCACCGATGTGCTCGACCATCTGCGTCGCAAATCGGGGGGATTCGACTTCATCGACACGCATGCCGGTGCAGGCCTGTATGACCTGCGCCATGCGCGCGCCGCGCAGCTCAGGGAATATGCGGGCGGCATCGGCAGGCTGGCTGCCAGCGATGCACACGCAAAGGCGTCCGGCGACTGGCGGCGCTGGTGGCCCGAACTGCAGTCCTGGTTTGCTGTGCTGGATGCCTACAACGTGGGTGAAGCTGCCCTGGCGGACTGCCCCTTTGCCCGATACCCCGGATCACCCGCCATTGCCATGCATGGCTTGCGCGACCAGGACAGGGCCTGGTTTTTCGAGTTGCACCCGCGTGATCATGAAACCCTGGTGGCCTTTACCGCCGGGCAGCGCCGGATCAAGGTGCTCAATGAAGACGGCTTCGGCGGCCTGCTGGGCCTGGTGCCGCCCGCCTCGCGCCGTGCGCTCGTCCTGATCGACCCTTCTTACGAAATCAAGGCCGATTACGAACTCGCCTTCACGACGGTCGCCAAGGCCTACCGCAAGTTCGCCACCGGAACCTATGTGCTCTGGTATCCGGTGGTCGACCGGCATCGGATCCAGCGGCTGGAGCGTCAGTTCGTGGCCGGTGCCATTCGTAATGTGTTGCAGCTCGAAATCGGCGTGAGTGCTGACGCGCCGGGACGTGGCATGACAGCCACCGGTGTGTTCGTGGTCAACCCGCCCTGGACAATGCGCGAGCGAATGACCAGTCTGCTGCCGCGCCTGCGAACCGCGGTCGGCCAGGACGACGGGGCCTTCTGGCGCTGCGTGCAACTGGTCGACGAATAGCGCCGAATGGATCGGATAGCGCCTGTCGTGGGTCGACGGATGCGCCGTTCCGCGCCGGCAGTCAGATGGGTACGCCGCGGCCGACCCAGTGAATATTGGCCGGGTGAAGATGGGTTTCACCATCCCAGCGGTAGGCCACCAGCCTGCCCCCCTCACGCGCCACCGACCAGTCCAGGCAGAAGATCTTGTCGTCCTCGAGCGCCGGCTCGCCGCTGAACCAGTGATGGCCGATGAAGATCGGCGCACCGGTGATGGGCACGGGCCGAATCGAGTCCGGAATCCCGATGTCGGGCACGGTGTTCTCATTGCCCTTTGGCACCAGCGCCACTTCGCGCAGACGGTTCGCACGATGTCGCCAGTCGGCGATGCGCACATCCGGATGGGCATGGCCGGCCTTGTCGATGATGAACAGACCCTCCGGTAGCGGCCACTCCAGGCCGCAGGTCAGCCGTAGGCGGGCCGACTCCAGCGCCGGATCCTTGTGGCAGGCCAGGAACATGGCCGCCGAGGTCATGGGCTGGCGGGCATCGTCCGCGGCGCAGATGATGGCCTGGATGGATGGATCATGCCAGCTCGCATGGGACACCCGGATGCCGCCGAGGTCGATGAACAGCGGCAGCGTGCGGAACCAGTCAACCCAGTGCCGATGTGCCGGTGTGTCTTCGCCGATCTGCGCGATGAACGCCGCATGCTGGGCGACATTCTTGCGGCACTCGGTCGTGTCCGCGATATGCGGCCGGAGAAAGTCGCCGGTGTCCGGATCCTGCGTCACATAGCCGATGGCATTGAATTCATGATTGCCCATCACGCAATGCGCATGGCCAGCCAGAACCATGGAACGGGCGATGTCTAGCGTGCGCTGCTGCTGTGGCCCGCGGTCGATGAGATCTCCCACGAACACGAGTTGCCGGCCTTGCGGCGGTCGGAAGCCGGCCCCGTCGGGCACATAACCGAGTTTGCGAAGCAATGCCTGCAACTCGTCGGCATGGCCGTGGATGTCGCCGATGACGTCGAATCCGCTCATCCGCCTTGTCGGAATTGGTGCCGCTTGTCCGACTCGAACGGACGACCTATCGCTTACAAGGCGATTGCTCTACCAGCTGAGCTAAAGCGGCGTTATTTGATGCGTGTCAGCGTGGGCTTGCCGCGCGGTTTGGCGGGCGGCCCACCACGATTATCAGGCCTGGCATCGGGCCCGTCACCCATGGCCGGATCGACCGGCGTCTCAGGGTCGGCCGGATGGTGGTTCTCGCCGGCATCGGGCACGGCGGACAAACGTCGGCGGGCTGACGGTCCGGCGACGGCCAGCCGGGGGCGATTCCCCGACGAATCGGATGACTCGGCGTCCTGCGGTGTAGTCGAAGCGACCGGCTCGGGCACGGATGGCGTGTCGGCGGACGGCGTGTCGGCAGTCGGTGTGTCGGCGGACGGCGGCTCAGGCAGGGCCGGCGCCTTGGCGACCTCGAAGGCCATGCCATGGCCGTTTTCCCGGGCGTAGATGGCCGAGACATTGTCCACCGGGATCGACAGATCCATCGCCCGGCCGTTGAATCGCGCCTGGAACTCGATGAGCTCATTGCCCATCTGCAGCTTGTCCGTCGCCGTGATCGAGACATTGAGCACGATCTCGCCAGCCCGCACGAAGGCCCGCGGCACGATCGTTTTCTCGTCCACGGCCACCGCCAGATACGGCGTGTAGCCACAGTCGGTGCACCATTGGTGGATCGCACGCAGCAGATACGGCTTGGTGGACAACTCACTCATGAGAATCTTCCGGCTCAGCGGCGCATGACCTTTTCCGACGGCGTGAGTGCTTCGATATAGGCCGGCCGGGAGAACATGCGCTCTGAATATCGCAGCAGGGGCGCCGCCGATTTGGGCATCTCGATCCCGTAATGGTCGAGGCGCCACAGCAGGGGCGCGATCGCCACGTCGAGCATCGAGAACTCCTCGCCCAGCATGAACTTGTTCTTCACGAAGATGGGCGTGAGCTGGGTGAGCCGATCGCGGATCTGGGCGCGCGCCTCTTCCATGGCGGCCGGATTGCCGCCCTGGGGATCGCGCCGCTCCAGCGCCTGCACATGCACGAACAGTTCACGCTCAAAATTGAACAGGAACAGACGGGCCCGGGCACGCATCACCGGATCGGCCGGCATCAGCTGCGGATGCGGAAACCGCTCATCGATGTACTCGTTGATGATGTTCGATTCGTACAGGATCAGGTCGCGCTCGACCAGCACCGGCACCTGACCATAGGGATTCATGATCGAGATGTCTTCGGGCTTGTTGTACAGATCGACGTCCCGGATTTCGAAATCCATGCCCTTTTCGAACAGAACAAAGCGGCATCGCTGACTGAACGGGCAGGTGGTTCCCGAATACAGGACCATCATGATGAGAGACTCCTAATGAAAAAGTTGGGCCCGCGATTCATCCGACGCGGACCGCAAAGCGCGAAACCCGGATGCATTCGCTTGAAATGCATCCGGGCCGCAATGGACCGCGCGCCGTACGATACGCAGGCGATTGTCTACTTGATGTCGCGCCAGAACGCCTTGTTCAGCATCCAGGTGGCGACGAACAGGATACCCAGGAAAATGAGCACCCAGATGCCCAGTCGGCCACGGGTACGCGCAGTCGGATCGGCCATGTAGGTGAGATAGGCCACCAGATCGCCGACCTCATTGTCATATTCAAGTCGGTTCAGGCTGCCACCCACCGGCGCCAGCAGTTCGAAGGTCGTACCGGCATGGGCACCATGGGAGCCATCCGCATCGGCCTTTTCTTCCGTCACGCCACCGCTCAGATCATAACGTTTGACCAGGGTTTCCATCTGACCGCCATGACCATCACCACCACCCACGCTCTTGGTTTCGCGGATCACCACGCCCCGCTGCCCTTCCAGGGGCCAGAGCACATGCGGCATGCCCACATTGGGAAATACCGTGTTGTTCCAGCCCGTGGGGCGGGAAGCATCGCGATAGAAACTGCGCAGGAAGGTATACAGCCAGTCAGAGCCGGAACCCGCACCCGAGGAGCGGGCCCGCGCGATGACGGACAGATCGGGTGGCGCCGCGCCCAGCCAGGTCTTGGCATCGGCCGGGTTCATCGCGATTTTCATCGGATCACCGACCTTCTCGCCAGTGAACAACAGATTTTCCTTGATCTGCTGCTCGGTCAGGCCGATGTCCTGGAGGCGGTTATAGCGCATGGAATTGGCGCTGTGACAGCCCAGACAATAATTGATGAACAGCTTGGCGCCATTCTGCAGTGAGGGCAGATTGGTCAGCTTCTCGGTCGGAAAATGATCGAGCGCAACCCCGCCTTCAGCGGCGCTGGCCAGGGAGGGAACAAGCAGGCCGACCGACACGACGATCGCTGCACCGGCCCGGCGGATGAGTCCGTAGTTCATGGGTTCGTTTGGCTCAATGCGGATTGAAGACGACACGCGAGGGGACAGGCTTGGGCTCGCCCATCTTGCTCCACCACGGCATGAACAGGAAAAACGAGAAATACACCACGGTGAATAACTGGGAGGTCCGCTCATTGATCACCGAGGGTGCTTCGACGCCGAAGTAGCCCAGCACCACGAAGGCCACGACGAACAAGGCATACACGATTTTGTGCCAGCTCGGGCGGTAACGGATCGAACGCACCGGACTGTTGTCGATCCAGGGCAGCGCGAAGAAGATCAGGGTGGAGGCACCCATCATGACCACGCCCCAGAACTTGGCGCTGAACTGCTCGGGGAAGAACAGGTACAGGCCGACGAAGCCGGCCACGCCCACGGTGGCGATGAGCTTGTTCAGCACATGGGTGCGCGAGAGGACCAGCAACAGCCACCAGATGGCCAGCACGATGGCCAGTACATGCAGGAACTCGGCGGTCGTGGCCCGCAGGATCGAATAAAACGGCGTGAAGTACCAGACCGGCGCGATATGCGGCGGGGTCTGCAACGGATTGGCCGGAATGAAATTGTTGAATTCGAGGAAGTAACCGCCCATTTCAGGGGCGAAGAATACGATCGCCGAGAACAGGAACAGGAAACCCGCCACACCGACCAGATCGTGCACCGAGTAATACGGGTGGAAGGGAATACCGTCGCGCGGCACGCCGTGTTCGTCCTTGTTGTCCTTAATCTCGATGCCGTCGGGGTTGTTCGAGCCCACCTCATGCAGCGCCACGATGTGCGCCGCGACCAGCCCCAGCAGCACCAGCGGGATGGCGATCACGTGGAAGGCGAAGAACCGGTTCAAGGTGGCATCGGACACCACATAGTCGCCGCGGATGAGCAGCGACAGATCGGGGCCGATGAACGGGATTGCGGAGAACAGATTGACGATGACCTGGGCGCCCCAGTAGGACATCTGTCCCCAGGGAAGCAGATAACCGAAAAACGCTTCAGCCATGAGCGCCAGAAAGATCATGCAGCCGAACACCCAGATCAGCTCGCGCGGTTTGCGATACGACCCGTAGATCAGGCCGCGGAACATGTGCAGATAAACGACGATGAAAAAGGCCGAGGCGCCGGTCGAATGCAGATAACGCACCAGCCAGCCCCAGGGCACGTCGCGCATGATGTATTCGACGGACTCGAATGCCTTGGCGGCATCGGGCTTGTAATGCATGGTGAGGAAAATGCCGGTAACGATCTGCATCACCAGCACGAGCATGGCCAGCGAGCCGAAGAAGTACCAGAAATTGAAGTTCTTCGGCGCGTAGTACTCGGCCATGTCCCGTTTCCACAGGACGGTGGCCGGGAATCGCCTGTCGATCCAGCCCATCAGGCCGGTCGTATCGACTATTTTCTCGCTCGCCATTGCTTGCTGCTCCGTTCGCTAGGCTTGTTGTCATGCTGGCGGCAATGCCGCCCGGATCGGTGCTGATCGGGCCGCCCATGTGGCGGAGCCGACCGGGTCTGCTTATCCGGCAAACCAGCGGATCACGTCATCAGGCCTGGGAATCGTCCGCGCCGATCAGCAGCCGGGTGTCCGACAGATACTTGTGCGGCGGGACGTCCAGATTCTTGTTGGCCGGCTTGTTCGGATACACCCTGCCGGCGAGGTCGAAGGTCGAGCCATGGCAGGGGCACAGGAATCCGCCGGCCCAGTCGTCCGGCAGGGAGGGCTGGGCACCGGGATCGAACTTCGCGATCGGCGAACAACCCAGATGCGAGCAGATGCCGACCACCACCAGCACCTCGGGCTTGATCGAACGCAGATCATTCTTGGCGTATTCGGGCATGGGCAACTGCCATGACGTCGACGAATGCGGATCCAGCACCCGCTCATCGGTGACCTTGAGCGACTCGAGCATTTCGGGCGTGCGTTTGAGGATCCAGACCGGATTGCCACGCCATTCGGCGGTGGCGACTTCGCCGGGAGCCAGCTTGGAAATGTCGATCTCGACCGGGGCACCAGCGGCCTTGGCCCGCTCGGAAGGTGCAAACGTGCTGACCATGGGCACGGCGGCAGCCGCACCGCCCAGTGCGCCCAGTGCCGCCGTCAGGGCGAGCGTGTTGCGCTTTTGGGCGTCCATCGGACCGGGTACGAAACTGCGCGCGGGCGCCTGATGCGAACCGACGCTTCCCGCGGGATCTGCCTCATCCTTGCGCTCGTTCATGCGCGCCAACTCCCGAAAAAAAGCCGTTAAACCAGTGATTGTAGCCTATTGCGCTGCGTCATCGAAGCCCTGCGCCGCGTCACGGGCCCACACGCAACAGCATTGCTTGACCGGCATCATCCGGGCTTCCGAGCCGTGATATGGCAATGCAATAATGCGCGCCAGTCACCCGATCGCGGCAGATCGCTGACCTACCACGGCCTGACTTCCCAGGCCGGGATCCCTCGAGAACCAACGGAGCAGAGCACATGTCAATGATGTCGGAATTCAAGGATTTCATCGCCAAAGGTAACGTAATGGATCTCGCCGTGGGCGTGATCATTGGTGCGGCGTTCGGCAAGATCGTGGATTCACTGGTGAAGGACATCATCATGCCCATTGTGGGCGCCATCTTCGGTGGGCTCGATTTCTCCAACTATTTCGTTCTGCTGGGCAAGGCGCCCGAGGGTGTCGCCAACACCTATGAGGCACTCAGCAAGGCAGGTGCGCCGATGCTGGCTTACGGGAACTTCATCACGGTCATGCTCAACTTTCTGATCCTGGCCTTCATCATCTTCCAGATGGTCAAGCTCGTGAACAGCTTCAAACGCCAGGAAGTTGCCGCCCCGTCCGCGCCCCCGGCGGACGTCGCCCTGCTGACCGAAATCCGCGACCTGCTCAAGCGGGCCTGATCGAAGCGCGTCGTTCGTGAGGCACCGGCGCCCCTGCTGCCCGCACCGGGGCAGTGGCGCCTTGACAGCGCTGGTGATCAGACCGGATTGTCGTCATCGATAAAACGATGGACCAGGCCCAGGCTGGCTGCGACCGCCTCGCCCACCGCCTGAACGCCGTAGCGCTCGGTGGCATGATGGCCCGCCGCGAAGTAGGCAATTCCGGCTTCGCGTGCGATATGGGTGGTGCGCTCGGAGATTTCGCCGCTCACATAGGCGTGAGCCCCCAGTTCGATGGCTTCACTGATACCGTCCTGGGCGCCGCCGGTGCACCAGGCGATCCGACGCAGCCGACCGGGCGGCTCACCCACCATGAGCGGGGCGCGCCCCAGCGCGTCAGCCAGTTGTCGGGCCAGGCCCGTCGGTGTAACCCCGGTGGCCAGATCGCCCCAGAACACGAGTTCATCACGACCGGTCCGACCATGGATAGGCCAAGCCAGACGCGCGGCGAGTTGGGCGTTGTTGCCCAGTTCGGGATGCGCATCGAGCGGCAGGTGATAGGCGAACAGATTCACATCGGCCTGCATCAGGGTGGCCAGCCGGCGGTGCCGGGCACCGATGATGCGCGGGTCTTCGCCCCGCCAGAACCATCCATGATGCACGAGCACGGCATGGGCACCGGCCGCGACCGCGGCCTCGAGGAAACGCTGGCTGGCCGTGACCCCGCTGATCAGCGTTCCGATGGCCTCGCGCCCCTGGACCTGCAGGCCGTTCGGACAATAATCATTGAACCGGTGAGGTTCAAGCAAACCGTCCAGTGCCTGTTGCAGCTGCGCGGGCGTGACCGTGGGGAGCGCCGGTTTGGCGTTACCCTTGCTTTTTGAAATGCTCACCGCCACGGCGCCGCTCCATGCTTGACAGGCTCTGGTTGGTTTTCGCCCAGGCAGTCACGATCTGCCTGGCGATCATCTTCACACTATCGGTGCTGCGACCCGCCTGGCTGGGGCCCATCGCACCGGCGCTCCAGAGTAGCAGAGCGGATCACACGATGCCGACACAGGCGCCTGCGATCGAGGCCACGGCCCAGCAGCCGCCCTTGACCAGCCCGGCGATCATCTCTTTGGCCGGCGCAGCGCGCGAGGCGATTCCGGCCGTGGTGAGCATCGTCACCACCGAACCCGTCGATGCCTCACCCGGGCAGCGACCGGACGGGCAGTCCGGCATGTCCGCCCTCGAGCCGCCCGACAGCGCCGACCCGTCGGGCCGCAGCAGTCTGGGGTCGGGCGTGATCGTCTCCACCGATGGTTATGTGTTGACCAATCATCATGTGGTCGAAGCGGCCGGCCCGTTGGAAGTGATTCTGTCCGATGGCTCGCCGCTTGCCGCCCGGCTGATCGGCAGCGACCCCGAGACCGATCTGGCCCTGCTGGCCACCGGCCGTAACGATCTCAGGCCTATCGCCTTTTCCGATCCCGATGCCGCGCAGGTGGGTGATCTGGTGCTGGCGATCGGCAACCCATTCGGCGTCGGCCAGACAGTCACGATGGGCATCGTCAGCGCCCTGGGCCGCGACCAACTCGGCATCAACACCTTCGAGAACTTCATTCAGACCGATGCCGCCATCAATCCGGGCAACTCCGGCGGTGCACTGGTCGATGCAAAAGGTCGGCTGCTGGGCATCAATACCGCGATCTTTTCGCGCAACGGCGGTTCACTGGGCATTGGTTTTGCCATTCCGATCAGCACGATGAAAGAGGTCTTCGAACAGCTGCGCGACCATGGGTCGGTGGTCCGCGGCTTCATCGGCGTGGAGCCGCAGGACATCATGGTCCGGCTGGACAGACAGGTCGGAAAGCCGCACGACACCGGCACGATGATCGCCGGCATCGTTCACGGTGGACCGGCAGCGCGCGCCGGGGTGAACGTTGGCGACATCGTCGTCGCGATCAACGATCAAGCGGTGACCAGCACCACGGGCATGCTCAATACGGTGGCGCGGCTCAGGCCAGGAACGACGGCATTATTCGATTTTTTGCGCGACGGCCAAGCGCTGCGGATCGCCATTACGGTGGACAAACGACCGGCCGATCTGCCCCCCTGAGCCAGCCGATGCCACTTACGTGGCGCCGACCGAGCCAGTTCCGGAACTGCTGCCCGCGTCGTCCTCGGGATCGGCATCGGGATTGCGGCTGCGGACCTTGATGAACTGCGCCAGCCAGATGCCGATCTCATAGAGAATGATGAGCGGAATCGCCAGCATGAATTGCGAGAGCACATCAGGCGGCGTCAGGACCGCGGCCAGCACGAAGGCGCCCACCACCACATAGCGGCGGGCCGCCCGCAACTGATCGGCCGTCACGACACCGGCCTTCACGAGCAACATCTGCACCACCGGCACTTCGAAGGTCAGGCCGAATCCGAAAAAGATCGCCAGCGTGAAATCCCAGTACTTCTGCAGATCCTGGAGGATTTCGGCGCCGGTTTGCGACGACATCACAATGAAGAACTTGTAGGCCGCCGGCAGGACGAACAGCCAGGCGAAACTGATGCCCAGCACCAGAAAGAACACGCTGGAGACCATCAAGGGCACGGCGAATTTGCGCTCGTGTTCATACAGGCCCGGCGCCACGAAGGCCCACGCCTGATACAGAATCCACGGCATGGAAAACAGCACCGCGGTCATGAAGGCGACCTTGGTGAGGGTGAAGAATGCGCCAGCCTGATCGGTGAAGATGGGCCGGGATCCGGCGGGCAGCGCGTCGTAGAGCGGCAACGACAGGAACTTCATGATGTCGCCGGAGAAGTAGAAGCAGCCGATGAACAGCAGCAACACCACGGCCAGCGCCTTGATGAGGCGGTCGCGCAGCTCGACCAGATGAGAGACGAAACTCTCTTCCTGTGGTTCGTCAGCCATTACCAGCGGCGCCGTGGACGCCTGCGACCCAGTTCTTTCTCGCGCTCGATGCGGCGCTCGCGCAAGCGGTCGCGGGTCCGTCGGGTTTCATAGATCCGGTCCCAGTCGGTTTTGGCGGCAACGGCTTCGGCGGGGGCTGCTGATTCGGCCACGGTCTCGCCGGTCATCGAGGTGCTCAGGGAATCGAAGTCTTTCTGGGTGGAGTCCACTGTATCGCGCACGGACTTTTCGAGGTCGCGCGCAGCCGAGGTGACCTGGGCCTTGATATTGCGCAGCTCCTCGAGCTCCATCTGCCGGTTCAGGTCGGATTTGACATCGGCCACATAGCGTTGAAGCTTGCCCATCCATTCGCCGACCTGGCGCGCGAGCTTGGGCAAGCGCTCGGGCCCGACGACGATCAAGGCCACCACGGCCATGATGACCATCTCGGAAAATGCGATATCGAACATGAATGCAAATCCGCAAGCCGGTGCCGTGCGCGACCCGATCGCCGGGGGATGTGGCGCTCAGCCGCCAGAACACTGCAAAGGAAACGGGTGAAAGGCGTGAGCGGCCAGCAGGACGGGATCAGCGCTTTTCGTTGGCGTCCACGTCGATGGTCTTGGCGGCAGTGGTCTCGGTACCCGCCTGATCCGCGCCTTCCTTGACGCCCTCTTTGAAGCCGCGAACCGCACCGCCCAGATCAGACCCGATGTTGCGCAGCTTCTTGGTTCCAAAGACCAGCATGATGATCACCAGCACGATCAGCCAGTGCCAGATACTCAAGGTACCCATGAATGAATCTCCTGAACAGGGGCTAGCCCTGGGCGGGCTTCATGCCGGAGCGCAATGGTTCCGTCCCCCCCATGACATGGATGTGCAGATGATACACCTCCTGCCTGCCGACCCGACCATTGTTGATCACCACGCGAAAGCCATCCGTACAGCCCTGAGCCTTCGCCAGATCGCCACTCATGCCCAGCATCTTGCCCAATATCGCCTGATGCTTCATGTCGGCGTCATACAGATTCTCGACATGGATACGCGGCACGATCAGGAAATGTACCGGCGCCGACGGATTGATGTCGTGAAAGGCCATGATGTCGTCATCCTCATAGACCTTGCGGGCCGGAATCTCGCCGGCGACGATCCGGCAGAACAGACAATCGGCCTTGTGGGTAAGGGACATGGTTTTGCTCCGTTCAATCTGGTTGCGGCCGTGCGGCCTTCTCGTCAAGACCGCTGACACCGCTTCGGCGACGCAACTCGGCCAGGACATCGCGCGGATGCAGATGATGCTGCTCGAGCATGACCAGGCAGTGAAACCAGAGATCAGCGGTTTCCGACACGATGCGCACCGGATCACCATCCTTGGCGGCCATCACGGTCTCGGTGGCTTCCTCACCGATTTTCTTGAGCACCGCATCCGGCCCTTTGTGCAACAGCCTGGCCACATAACTGGACTCGGGGCTCTGGTGACGGCGCGAAGCGATCACGGCAGCGAGTTCGTCGAGCACCTGTGAATCGGCGACCGGGCGCTCGCTCATCGGGGCGTCTCGGTGGGGTCCGACATGGCACCTGCCGACGGGCGACCGTACATCTGCTCCGGCGATTTGAGAACCGGATCGGTGCTGGTCCAGCGCCCATCGACCAGGCGGCTGAAAAAGCAGGATTGGCGACCGGTGTGACAGGCAATGCCACCCACCTGCTCGATCTGCAGCAGCACACAGTCCCCGTCGCAATCGAGGCGAACTTCGCGCACGCGCTGGCCATGACCCGACTGCTCACCCTTGCGCCAGAGTGCCTGGCGGGATCGCGACCAGTACACCGCCTGCCCGGAGCTGACCGTCTCGCGCAAGGCCTCGCGATTCATCCAGGCCACCATCAGGACTCTGGCGGATTCGGCATCCTGGGCCACTGCACAGACCAGACCGCGATCATCGAATCGCACCTGGTCAAGCCAGGCCGATTCGTCGGTCGCGGTATCGGATTCACTGAGCACTGCACTGCCTCGCGTCAGGCCTTCATTGATCATCAGCGAATCGTACCGCGACTCCTCGGGCCGCCATCGCCTGTTTGGCCTGATGGATCGTGAACTCACCAAAATGAAAGATACTCGCGGCCAGCACGGCATCGGCATGACCGTCGATCACGCCATCGGCCAGATGATCCAGCGAACCCACGCCACCCGAGGCGATGACCGGCACGGGTACGGCATCGCTGATCGCCCGGGTCAGCGCGATATCGAAGCCCTGGCGGGTGCCATCGCGATCCATGCTGGTGAGCAGGATTTCGCCGGCGCCGAGCGCGCAGACCCGTTGCGCCCACTGCACGGCATCCAGACCCGTGCCGCGGCGGCCACCATGCGTGTAGACCTCCCAGCGTCCCGGCCCCGCCGACTTGGCGTCGATGGCGCAGACGATGCACTGTGCACCATAACGGTCGCTGGCGCGGGCGATGAAGTCAGGGTCGGTAATGCCGGCCGTGTTGATCGATACCTTGTCCGCACCGGCATTGAGCAGGCGACGCACGTCGGCCACCTCGCGCACGCCACCACCCACCGTGAGTGGAATGAACACCTGGTCGGCAACTGCCTCGATGACATGCAGGATGATGTCCCGCTCGTCGCTGGAGGCGGTGATGTCGAGGAAAGTGAGCTCATCGGCGCCCTGCTCATCATAACGACGCGCAATCTCGACCGGATCGCCCGCATCACGCAGCTCGACGAAATTGACCCCTTTGACAACCCGGCCGGCCGTGACGTCCAGACACGGAATGATGCGCTTGGCGAGCATGACGATGAACAGGTCCGGGCAATCAGTCGCTGTCGGCAGGCGGCACGAAGGGCGGGCGCAAGCGGTCCACGAGCGCCTGGGCGGCCTGCAGGTCGATGCTGCCTTCGTAGAGCGAGCGGCCCAGTATCACGGCCTCGACACCATCATCGGCCGCCTCGCAAACGGCTTCGAGATCGGCCAGCGACGACGCTCCGCCCGAGGCATAGACGGGAATCAGTAACTCGGAGGCCAGCCGGCGGGTCGCCGCCACATTGATGCCGGTCATCATCCCGTCGCGTCCGATGTCGGTATAGATGACGGCCTTGACGCCATAGTCCTGGAACTTGCGCGCCAGATCGAGCACATCGTGACCGGTCATCTTGCTCCAGCCATCGGTGGCCACCTTGCCGTCCCGGGCGTCAAGCCCGACGATCACCTGACCCACGAAGGCGCCGCAGGCGTCGCGCAGGAAACCGGGGTTCTTGACCGCCGCGGTGCCGATGATCACATCGGCAATGCCCAGGTCGAGAAAGCGTTCGATCGCATCGAGGTCGCGAAGTCCGCCGCCCAGCTGGATCGGCACCGCATCCTCAACCTCGTCGATGATGGTGCGGATTGCGGTTTCGTTTCTGGGTTTGCCGGCGAATGCGCCATCCAGATCGACCAGATGCAGGCGACGTGCCCCCTTGTCGAGCCAATGGCGCGCCATGGCTGCCGGATCCTCGGAAAACACGGTCGCGTCGTCCATATTGCCCTGGCGCAAGCGCACGCATCGTCCGTCTTTGATGTCGATGGCAGGAATTAGCAGCATGTGATGAGGATGGCGAAGATTAAGGTGAGTGGAAACCGGGCGCCGCACTCGAAGCGCCCGGACACCGGATGAACGGAAGGAACTGGGATTCAGTGTCGGTGGGAATGTCGGGCAACGGTCTCAGGGCTTCCAGGCAACGAAATTTTCGTAGAGGCGTAGACCCGTGCCGGCACTTTTCTCGGGATGAAATTGAGTCGCAAAAATGTTATCCCGGGCCACCGCACAGGTAAAGCGCATACCGTAATCGGTCTCTGCCGCAATATGGGCCGAATTGGCCGGAACCGCAAAGTAACTGTGAACGAAATAGAACCAGGAGCCGTCGGTGATGCCCTGCCACAACGGATGCGTGGCCGATCCGCCGCTCACCGGGTGAACCCGGTTCCAGCCCATGTGCGGCACCTTGAGCCGCAGGCCCGCCGCGTCATGTTGCTCGGGAAACCGCACGACCCGGCCTGGAATCAGCCCCAGCCCGACAGTCGGCCGGCCATCGGAAGACTCGTCGCTTTGATCCAGCAGCATCTGCTCGCCCACGCAAACGCCCAGCAGGGGTCTGCTCCTGGCCGCCCGTTGCAGGGCGCTGATCAGCCCCGATTCGCCCAGAAAACGCATGCAGTCGGGCATCGCGCCCTGCCCCGGAAACACCACCCGTTCGGCCGCATCCACGTCGGCTGCCGAACCGGTCACGACAACCCGGTGGCGAGGCGCGACATGCTCGATCGCCCGCGCGACCGAGCGCAGATTGCCCATGCCATAGTCGACCACTGCAATGCTTGCCATGACCGTCGCTCAGCGCTCGTCGTTCCGCAGGGCCGACCGCCTGCGCAGGCGGCTCACAGGTGCTCCTTGGTCGAAGGGATGCGGCCCTGGGTGCGCGAGTCGGTCTGAGCCGCCATGCGCAACGCCCGGCCGAAGGCCTTGAAGATGGTCTCGCACTGATGATGGGCGTTGTCGCCGCGCAGATTGTCGATGTGCAAGGTGATGTTCGCGTGATTGACCAGGCCCTGGAAGAACTCGCGCACCAGGTCGACATCAAAACCACCGATCATGGCCCGCCGGAATTCCACCCCGAAATGCAGGCCGGGACGGCCCGAAAAGTCGATGACCACCCGCGACAAGGCCTCGTCCAGCGGCACGTAGGCGTGGCCATACCGGCAGATGCCGCGTTTGTCGCCGATCGCCTGGGCCAGCGCCTGGCCGATGGTGATGCCGATGTCTTCGACGGTGTGATGGGCATCGATATGCAGATCGCCCTGCGCCTTGACGCTCAGGTCGATCAGACCGTGACGGGCGATCTGGTCGAGCATGTGATCCAGGAAGGCGACGCCGGTCGCCAGCGACTGGCGGCCGCTGCCATCCAGATCCAGGCTCACTTCGATCTGGGTTTCGGCCGTATCGCGTCGAACGGTTGCTGCACGCATGGTGGCGGGTTATCCGGGAGTTCAGCGGTTCAGTCAGTGAGGATGTCGCGCAGGGCATCCAGCAGTAGGGCATTTTCCTGCGGCGTGCTGATGGTGAGCCGCAGACAGTTTCGCAGCAAGGGATGCATCGCGCCGACGTTTCTGACCATGATGCTGCGCTCATGCAACGCCCGATGGACCCGGTTGCCGTCGGCAAACCGGGCCAGCAGGAAATTGGTCGCCGATTCGAACACCTGCACACCGGGTAACGCGGCCAGGGCCTGCGCCATCACCGGCCTGGCCTCGCGCAGGCGGGCCGCCTGCTCACCAAGCAAGGCATGATGCTCGAGCGCGAACAGGGCCGCCGCCTCATCGAGCACGCTGATGTTGTAGGGCGGGCGCACCTTTTCGAGTTCGGCCGTGATGGCCGGGTCGGCGGCCAGATAACCGATCCGGATACCGGCCAGGCCGATTTTGGAGACCGTGCGCATGAGCACCAGATTCGGCGCGGTGGGTAGTCGCGACATCCAGCTGCGCTGGGCGAAGGGCTGGTAGGCCTCGTCGATGACGACCAGTCCCGGTGCCCGCTCGACGATGGCCTGAACGGCCTGCTCATCAAAGCAGGCGCCCGTCGGGTTGTTCGGCCAGGCAAGATAAACCAGCGCCGGTGAATGTTCATCGATGGCCGCCAGCATGGCCTCGGGGCGGAGCTGGAAATCCTCATCCAGGTCGACCCCGATGAAGCGGCTGCCCACCAGGGCACTGCCGATCTCGTACATCACGAAGGTTGGCGTGGGTGCCAGCACCGGCCCGCACCCGCGGGTGGCCAGGTTGAGCATGCTGATCAGTTCATCCGAGCCATTGCCCACCACCACCGGGTAACCCTCGGGCACGCCCATCGTCTGGGCAATGGCCGCCTTGAGCGCGGTGTAACCGGGTCGCGGATACCGATTGATGTCGAGCGCGGCCAGTCGGGCGCCGAATTTCACCCGCAGATCGTCGGGCAGCGTATAGGGATTTTCCATGGCGTCGAGCTTCAGAAAGCCCGCCGACTCGGGTACGGGGTAAGCATGCATCCGGCGTACGGCCGGCGCGATCGCCCGCAACACCACCTGGCCGGCATCCGTGTCTGCCCTCGATGGCGTCGACGCGGACGCGGGCACGGCCCCGGCTGATCCGGCCGCGAGTGCTGACAGTGCAGACACCCGCGTGTCAAGGCGAAGGCGGGCACTCTGCGCATGGGCGGCCAGGCCTTCGGCATCGGCAAGCGTGGCGGCCGTGGGTCCAAGCCGCTGCGCGCCTTGCGCCGACACCTCGATCAGACTGCTGCGCTTCTGAAAGTCGTAGACACCCAGCGGCGAGGAAAACCGTGAGGTGCGCATCGTGGGCAGCACATGATTGGGGCCGGCGCAATAGTCGCCCAGCGCTTCGGATGAATACGGACCGATGAAGATCGCGCCTGCATGATGGATGGCATCAACATAGGAATCGGCGTCCTTCGCCAGAATCTCGAGATGCTCGGGCGCGATCCGTGAAGCGATTGAACAGGCCTGCGCCATGTCGGCCACACGAATCAGCGCACCTCGGTCGGCCAGGGACCGGGCAATGGTGGCCGAGCGCGGCTGGCTGGGCAGCAGCCGGGCGATGCTCGCCCGAACCCGGTCGATGAAGGCATCGTCCGGACACAGCAGAATGGCCTGGGCCAGTTCATCATGTTCGGCTTGCGAGAACATGTCCATCGCCACCCAGTCCGGGTCGACCGAGCCGTCTGATACCACGAGGATCTCGCTGGGCCCGGCGATCATGTCGATGCCGACCACGCCGAACACCTGACGTTTGGCTTCGGCCACATAGGCATTGCCGGGGCCCGTGATCTTGTCCACCGCGGCGATGGTCCGGGTGCCAAAGGCAAGCGCGGCCACCGCCTGTGCACCGCCAACCGTATAAACCGCCTGGATGCCGGCGACATGGGCGGCAGCCAGCACCAGCGGATTACGTATGCCGTCCGGTGTCGGCACGACCATGGTCAGGCGACCAACGCCGGCCACCTGGGCCGGCAGTGCGTTCATCAGCACCGACGAGGGATAGGCGGCCTTGCCTCCCGGCACGTAGAGCCCGACCCGGTCCAGTGCATTGATGCGCTGCCCCAGACGCGTGCCATCGGGCTCGGTGTAGGTCCAGCTCGTGCCGGCCTGATGCTCATGAAAGGCCCGCACCCGGGCGGCGGCCGTTTTTAAAGCCTCAGCCTGTTCAGCGGGCAGATCCTGAAACGCACCGCGCAATTCGGCGCCCGGTATTTGCAGGGACGTCGCGTCGGCGATCTCGAGCCGGTCGAAACGCCGCGTGTAGGCCAACAATGCCTCGTCACCACGGGCCCGCACATCGGCGATGATGTCGCTCACGACCGCGATGATGCGCCGGTCTTCACCGGGCTCGTAGCGGATCAGTGAATCGAGCTGTGCCTGGAAATCAGGATGGGCGCTGTCCAGCCGACGAATCGGTTCAGCGATATTCATGACGTCATTCATGGGAGGATGCGGCTGCCTTGAGCCGCGCCAGAATGGGCCGCAATTGTTCACCCTTGGTCTTCAGCGCGGCCTGATTCACGGCCAGACGGGCCGATACCGGCATGATGTGTTCAACCTCCACCAGGCCGTTGGCACGAAGGGTATTGCCGGTCGACACCAGATCAACGATTGCATCGGCCAGACCGACCAGCGGCGCCAGTTCCATCGAACCATAGAGTTTGATGAGGTCGACATGCACGCCTTTTCGCGCAAAATGTTCACGCGCCGCCGTGGTGTATTTGGTGGCGATGCGCAGCCGCGCGCCCCGGCGTACTGCGGCCGGGTAGTCGAACCCCTGCGGTGCGGCCACGCTGAGCCGGCACACCGAAATGCCCAGGTCGATGGGCTGGTACAGACCGTCGCTGCCATGCTCGATGAGTACGTCGCGACCGGCGACACCCAGATCCGCGGCGCCATGTTGCACATAGGTGGGCACGTCACTGGCACGCACGATGATCACCCGGATGCCGGCCACATCGGTCGGCACGATGAGTTCACGGCCGCCCGCCCGGGCGGCATCGACATGAATGCCTGCTGCGGCCAGCAAGGGCAGGGTGTCATCGAAGATGCGTCCCTTGGATAACGCGAAGGTAATCATGAGGGCGCCGCGATGCGTTCGATGCGTGCACCCAGCGAGGCCAGCTTCTGGTCCATCTGCTCGTAGCCCCGGTCCAGGTGATAGACCCGCTCGACCAGTGTCTGACCCTCGCCGACCAGGCCGGCGATCACAAGACTGGCCGATGCGCGCAGATCGGTGGCCATGACGCTGGCGCCGGACAAGACGGGTACCCCCTTGACCAGCGCGGTATTGCCCTCGACGGTGATGTCGGCACCCAGCCGTTGCAGTTCAAGAACATGCATGAAACGGTTTTCGAAGATGGTTTCGGTGATGACGGCAGCGCCCTGGGCCACGCAGTTCACGGTCATGAACTGCGCCTGCATGTCGGTGGCGAATGCCGGATAAGGGGCTGTCCGGATGCCCACGGCGCGCGGGCGTTCGTTCATTTGCAGCCGGATCCAGTCGGGCCCGCAGTCAATCTGCGCGCCGGCCTCGCGAAGTTTGTCCAGGGTGGCATCGAGCAGGCGCGGCGCCACCTGTCTGAGCACGATGTCGCCACGGGTGGCGGCGGCCGCGCAGAGAAAGCTGCCCGCCTCGATCCGGTCTGGCTGCACCGGATATTCGCAGCCATGCAACTGGCGAACACCCTCGATGACGATTCTCGCGGTGCCTGCGCCACTGATGCGTGCGCCCATTGCGATCAAGGCATTGGCCAGATCCACCACCTCGGGTTCGCGCGCCGCATTCTCGATGATGGTTTCACCATCGGCGAGCGTGGCGGCCATCATGAGGTTTTCCGTGCCGGTGACGGTGACCATGTCGGTGATCAATCGTGTGCCCTTCAGTCGGGGCGCGCGCGCATGGATATAACCGTGTTCGATATCGATCTGTGCGCCCATGGCGCGCAGTCCCTTGATGTGCTGATCGACCGGGCGCTGGCCGATGGCGCAGCCACCAGGCAGCGACACGCGGGCCTGCCCGAAACGCGCGAGCAAGGGGCCGAGCACGAGTATCGAGGCGCGCATGGTCTTGACGAGGTCGTAAGGTGCCTCAACCGAGTCGACCCTGGACGAATCGACCACGACCTCGTGACCGGACTGCTCCACCGTGGCGCCCAGGGTTCGCAACAAGCGCACCGTGGTGGCGACATCGCGCAGTGCCGGCACATTGCTCAGCTGGATCGGCGAAGGCGCGAGCAGCGTGGCGCAGAGAATCGGCAAGGCGGCATTCTTGGCGCCCGAGACGACAATCTCGCCGGCCAGACGAACCCCGCCGGTGATGCGTAACTGATCCATCAGCCGGCGCTTTGGTGCTCGGCAGGGGTCAGCGTTTTCATCGACAAGGCATGGATCTCTTCGCGCATGCGCTCGCCAAGCGCCGCATAAACCAGCTGGTGACGCTGGATCGGACGCTTGCCTTCGAAGGCGGCAGCCACGATGAGCGCCTCGAAGTGATGACCATCGCCCTGCACTTCGAGTACCTCGCACTCGAGTCCGGCGGCAATGTAGTTTCTGACGTCTTCCGGTTGCACCATGTCGATCATCCGCGTTGAAACCATTGATCAATGACGAAGCTTGTAACCCGAGGCCAGCAAGCGCAACGCCAGGACGGCCAGTGCTGCGAAGGCGATCAGCACGATCGCCAGACTGAGCCAGGGATTGACGTCCGAGGCGCCGAAAAAGCCGTAACGAAATCCGTCAACCATGTAGAAGAACGGATTCAGATGCGACACCGTCTGCCAGAAATCCGGCAAGGAATGGACCGAATAAAACACGCCCGACAGAAAGGTCATGGGCATGATGAAAAAGTTCTGGAAGGCGGCCATCTGGTCGAACTTGTCGGCCCAGATCCCGGCTATGAGGCCCATTGTACCGAGGATCGCACTACCCAACAGGGCGAAGCCCAGCGCCCAGAGCGGCGCGACCAGGGTGGGCGGGACGAAGAAGAAGGTCACCACGAACACACCCAGCCCGACCACCAGGCCGCGCACCATCGAGGCCAGCACATAAGCCAGGAAAATCTCGGCGTGCGATAACGGCGGCAGCAGCACGAACACGATATTGCCGGTGATCTTGCTCTGGACCATCGACGAGGAGGTGTTGGCGAAGGCATTCTGCAGCACCGCCATCATGACCAGCCCGGGCACCAGGAAGCTCGTATAGCTCACCCCGTCGAACACGGTGACCCTGCCCTGCAGCACATGGGCGAAGATCATCAGATAGAGCAGCGAGCTGATCACCGGTGCGGCAATGGTCTGGAACCCCACCTTGGCGAAGCGGCGCATTTCCTTGGCCAGCAGGGTTCGAAAGCCGAGCATCGTCTCGCTCATCATTGAGCCATGATGTTCACGAACACATCCTCGAGGTCGGCGTGGGTCAGCTCCATTTCGTCGATCGTGCAGCCGGCCAGGCGCAGGGTGGCCAGGGTGAGCTCGACCAGTTCATAACGATCGACCCTCAGCGTGTAGCGCAGGCCATCCTGCGCGATCAATTGGTCAGCGAGCGACTCGGGCAGTGGCGCGCCGGACAGGCGCACCATGAGCCGGCCCGCCGAAAACCGGTCGAGCAGGCTGCGGGTCGGCTCGAGTGCCACGATCCGGCCCTGTTTGAGCATGCCGATGCGGGTGCATTGCTCCTGGGCCTCTTCAAGATAATGGGTGGTCAGCACGATGGTGTGGCCTTCGCGGTTCAATCGCGAGATGAACTGCCATAGGGTCTGACGCAACTCGACATCGACGCCGGCCGTGGGCTCGTCGAGCACGATGACGGGAGGTCGGTGGACCAGGGCCTGCGCGACCAGTACCCGCCGCTTCATGCCACCCGAGAGCGCGCGCATATTGGCGTCGGCCTTGTCCGTGAGGCCCAGGCTGTCCAGGATCTCGTCGATCCAGCGGTCGTTCTGACGAATCCCGTAGTAGCCCGACGTGAAGCGCAGGGTTTCGCGCACCGACAGGAACGGATCGAACACCAGCTCCTGGGGCACGACGCCGAGCGCGCGCCGCGCCTGACGATAATGGATCTGGACATCATGACCATCGATGAGCACGGTGCCCGTGGTCGGCCGGGTCAGTCCGGCCAGGATCGAGATCAGCGTGGTCTTGCCGGCACCATTGGGCCCGAGCAGGCCGAAGAACTCCCCGGGCGAAATCTGCAGCGTGGTTTCGTGCAGGGCGTCAAAGCTGCCGTAGCGCTTGGAGACGGCCCGGATATCGATGGCAGGTGTCATGAGTGAAACGAGAGGTACCGGGCAGCGCGGCTGCACCGCCTGGCCGCTGACCCGGTGCAGGCCGTCAGAGAGATGTCGTCAGGCCGGAAAGAGCAGATCGTCCAGCCCGTAGAGGGAGGCCAGCTTGCGAAGATTATCAGGTGGATCGACGAACTCGGTCTGCGCACCTGCCGGATCCCGGCGCAGTTCGATCAATGCGGCCAGCGCGGCCGAGTCCACTGCGGTCAGCCCGCCCAGTTCGATGCGCCGATTGCCAGACCTGATGGCGGCGCGGGCCTGCTCGATAAAGGTCGGCACTTCCGCCATGGTCAGGCGCTGGCCGGCATTCATTCAGGGACTCCGCAACGCCGCCGGTCACTCGAGCTCAACTCTTGGCACCCGGCACGTACTGCGCATTTTTATCGGTGAGCGTCTTGACGAGACCGGCGACACCGCTGTCATTGACGATCTGGCGGAACTGATTGCGATAGGTTTCGATGAGCCAGACGCCCAGCACATTGATATCGAAGATCTTCCAGCTGTCGCCGGCCTTCTCGAGCCGGTAGTTGAGCTGGATCGGTTCGCCCCGCCCGACGATGTCGCTGCGCACGATGACCTCCTGTTCGTCGGCACCACCGCGCATGCGCTTCATCTGGATGGTTTCGTCGCGCACCTGGGTCAAGGCACCGGAATAGGTGCGCAGCAGCAGCACCCGGAATTGCTCGGTCAGGGCGGTGCGCTGTTCGGGCGTTGCTTCACGCCAGCCACGACCCACGGCGAGCGCCGTCATGCGCTCGAAATTCACATACGGCATGATCGACTGATCGACGAACTCGGAAATCCGGCTGAAGTCGCCTGCCTTGATTTGCGGGTCGGCCTTGATCTTGTCCAGCACCTCGGTGCTGACGCGCTCGATCAAGGCATCCGGGGCCACGGGTTCGGCCTGGGTCGTCAGCGGCAGTGCAGCCAGGGCGGCCCACACGACAACGCCGGCGCCAAGCCAGGAACGAAGCCGGGAGACAAGGCGGGAAGTGAATTTCATGGATAGTCCTGAAGGAGGGGCTGAATGCCCGACTGCCGTCAATGATAACGGTTCAGGGCCCCGTCGGATGACCAGGCCTGACCCCGATGGCGCCGATCCAGGCCGTTCGGATCAATCCTTGTAGGTCGGCAGATCGTCGTCTTCGTCGTCCAGGGGCGGCGGATCACCATCGTAGACCGCGCTTCGCGTGCGCTGCAGATAGGCATCGCGCACGAAGCCGTATTCATCGAGCGCCGCCGAATCGATGAGGGTCGAGGCATCGAGCAGCCGGGAGCGCAGATCGATCACGTCGGCGACGCTGATTCCCCAATACGGGGCGTCGCGGGTGACGATCTCGCTCATCGGATCGACCCAGTAGTCCACCGCCAGACCACTGGCCATCCGGACGCTGGAGGGCCCCAGAACTGGCAACACCAGGTACGGACCGGCGGGCAAACCCCACACACCGAGCGTCTGGCCGAAGTTCTCCGAATGCTTGCGATAGCCCAGTTCGGAGGCCGGATCGGAGAACCCGAAGAAACCGAAGGTGGAATTGAGCAACACCCGGGTCCAGTCGTTCAGTGCATCCAGTGGCTTGCCTTGCAGCAGATTGTTCGTGCCGATCCACACATCGTTGATATTCGACAGGAAACTGCGGAACGAGTAGCGCAACACATAGGGCACGTAGTCGCGGTAGCCGCGCGCAACCGGTGCGATGATGGCTGAATCGAGCGCCGAATTGAACGCATAGATCTTGCGATTCACGGGCTCCAGCGGATCCGTGGCAACGCCGCCGGTCGCGCAGCCGCCGGACAGCAGTGCGGCCGCCAGAAGCACCGGCGCGCCCAGGCGCCGGCAGTGAAGGCGGACCGGGTGCAGGGACAGGATCAGGGCCGCGCGGCTCATTTCGGGTCTCCTTCGGTGCGCCCATACAGGAACTGGCCGATCAGGTTCTCCAGCACGACGGCCGACTGGGTCAGGGTGATGCGATCGCCGGCGGCCAGGTTCTTCAGATCACCACCGGGTTCGATGCCGACATATTGTTCGCCCAGCAGACCCGAGGTGAGGATCTTCACTGAGGAATCCTTGGGAAACAGGACGCCATCGTCCAGGCTCAGGGTGACATCGGCGCGAAAGGACTTGTCATCGAACACGATCGATGAAACCCGCCCGACCGTGACGCCGGCGCTCTTGATCGGTGCCCTGACCTTGAGGCCGCCGATGTTGTCGAAGCGCGCGGTCACGTCATAGGACTTGGCGAATCGAAAGCTGGCCAGATTGCCCGCCTGCAGCGCGAGAAAGAGCAATGCCGCAAAGCCCAATACGACGAACAGGCCAACCAGCACATCGGTCATCTTGCGATTCATGGATACCTCGATAGGAACATCAGGTGCTGAACATCAATGCCGTGAGGATGAAGTCGAATGCCAGCACGGCCAGCGACGAGGCGACCACCGTGGTGGTGGTCGCTCGCGACACGCCTTCGGGAGTCGGTTTTGCTTCATGACCGACATAGAGCGCGATGAACGCACAGACGAAGCCAAACACCACGCTCTTGAACAGACCGTTGCCCACGTCGGCGAACACGTCCACGCCGGCCTGGGTCTGGGACCAGAAAGCGCCGGGATCAACCCCGATCATGGGCACCCCGACAATGTAACCACCCATCACGCCGATCGCCGAAAACATCGTTGCCAGTAAGGGCAAGGCGATGACGGCGGCAACAAATCGGGGGGCAAGCACCCGCGCAATCGGGTCGACCGCCATCATTTCCATGGCCAGCAATTGCTCACCGGATTTCATCAGACCGATCTCGGCCGTGAGCGAGGTGCCGGCGCGCCCGGCAAACAACAGGGCGGCGACCACGGGCCCGAGCTCACGCACCAGGGACAGGGTCACGAGCAGACCGAGCGCCTCACCCGAGCCGTAGCGCTGCAAGGTGTAATAGCCCTGCAGACCCAGCACGAAGCCAACGAACAGGCCCGACACGAGAATGATCGACAAGGAGTAATTGCCGATGAAATGGATCTGCTCGATGATCAGGCGCGGCCGGCGCAGTGCGGCAATTCCGAGCCAGCACAGACGGAAGAAGAACCGGGTGCCATAACCCACGCCGGCAAACAGACGGCGCACCCAGGCGCCGATGGCGGCCAGCCAATCGAGCGCCCCGTTCATCGGCCAAGGCCCAGGTCAGTCGCGAAGTCGCGCGCCGGGTAATGGAATTTGACCGGCCCCTCGCGCTTGCCATTGAGAAACTGGTCCAGCTCCGGATTGTCGGTTTTGGCGAGTTCTGCCGGCGTGCCATGGCCGATCACCCGACCCTGGCCCAGCACATAGATGTAGTCGCAGATCTCGAACGATTCATGCACATCATGGCTCACCAGGATCGAGGTGGCGCCCAGCACATCATTGAGCCGCCGGATGAGCTGCGCGATGGTGCCCAGGGAGATCGGATCCAGGCCGGCGAAGGGCTCGTCATAAAGAAGCAGTTGCGGGTCCAGGGCCGTGGCCCGGGCCAGCGCCACCCGTCTGGCCATGCCGCCGGAGATCTCGGAAGGCATCAACGAAGCCGCGCCGCGCAGGCCGACGGCATGGAGCTTCATCAGCACCAGATCGCGGATCAAGGCCTCCGGCAGTCCGCTGTGCTCACGCAGCGGAAAGGCCACGTTGTCGAACACCGACAGGTCGGTGAACAATGCACCGAACTGGAACAGCATCCCCATGCGACGACGCATCCGATAGAGGCCATCACGATCCAGACCCGCGACCTCCTGGCCATCAAATCGCACCGAACCCGACTGAGGACGCTCCTGGCCGCTGATCAGGCGCAACAGAGTCGTCTTGCCACTGCCCGAGCCGCCCATCAGGGCGGTCACGGTCCCCGGTCGGAATGACAGGCTCACCCCGTCGATGATGAGCCGTTCGTCATAGCCGAAGCGCACATCGTCGAGGGTGAGGATCGGTTGGATCGGCTGATTGATGATGCTCTACGGTTGGATGGAAACGCAGTCCGGCAGTGTAGCAAGGCAGGAACAGCGACATTATCTCGCACGACCGGCTGTGGTCTGGCGCCGACAATCCGGTCAACGATGCCGCGGCGCATGCAGTGCCGATTCGGCCGCACCGATCTCGGCCGGCGAACCCGACAGAACCACGGTGTCGTTGACCTGCAGTACCAGATCGTGTGGCGGGTCGACGATGCGCCCGCTACGACGCATGACCGCGGCGACCCGCGCGCCCTGCCAGTCGAATTCACCGATCGCATGGCCGATGCCCGAGCAGTCGGCCGACAACTTGACTGCATGGAGCTGGACCTGCTCCTGTTCGATGGCATCCCCGGTGGCATCATCGGCACCGCGGAAGAAACCCTGTAACAACTGGTAACGCCCTTCCCTGACCATGCGGACGCGGCGCATGACGCGCACCCTTGGCAGACCGGCCAGCGCAAGCGCATGCGAGGCAAGCACGAGGCTGCCTTCGGACACCTCGGGCACCACCTCGGTGGCGCCAGCGGCGCGCAGGCGGGGCAACTCGGCATCGGTGGCGGACCGGACGATGACGGGCAGTTGCGGCGCCAGATTCTGGATGCGGTCGAGCAGCCGGTAGGCGGTCTGGTTGTCATTGAAGGTGATGACCAGCGCGCAGGCACGATGCACCCCGGCCGCCACCAATGCCTCGGCCCGGGTGGCATCCCCATACACGACCGACTCACCCGCTGCGCTGGCTTCGCGCACACGGTCGGGGTCCAGGTCAAGAGCGATATAAGGCACCTTTTCGCTTTCCAGCACATGGGCCAGCGCCTGGCCGCTGCGGCCATAGCCGGCAATCATCACGTGATTCGTGCGGGCAATGCTGCGCGAGGCAATCGTCTGGATCTGTAGCGATCGCTGCAGCCATTCCTGTGAACTGGTTCTGAGCGCGATCCGGTTGGCCTGTGCAATCAGGAACGGACTGATCAGCAGCGACAACAGCATGGCGGCCAGGGTCGGCTGCATGGCGGTCTCGGCGAGCAGTCCGGTCGCGAAGGACAGTGACAGCAGCACGAAGGCGAATTCCCCCGCCTGCGCCAGCCAGATGCCGGTGCGGGTCGCGATCCCTGGTGTTCCACCGAGCCAGCGCACCAGCCCGAAGACCAGCACGAACTTCGCGCCGATCGGAATCAATAACAGGATCAACACCTGGGGCCAGGCCTGGATCAGCACGTTCAGGTCGAGCAACATGCCGATGGTGATGAAGAACAGCCCGAGCAGGACATCGCGAAACGGCTTGATGTCTTCTTCGACCTGGTAGCGGAACTCGGTCTCGGCGATCAGCATCCCGGCCACGAAGGCGCCCAGTTCCATTGACAGACCGAACTGCTTGGTCAACCAGGCGAACAAGAGGGTGGCGAAGAGGATATTCAGGGTGAACAGTTCATGCGACCGTTGGCGAGCGACCAGCGAGAACCAGCGCCGCATCAACCTGGGGCCGAAGCGCAACAGCAGGGTCAGCAGGGCCGCGGCCTTAAACACGGCCACGCTCATGGTCTGCCACCAATTGGCATCGCCGCTGGCCAGCGCCGGAACGAGCACCAGCAGCAGGATGACCGCCAGATCCTGAAACAGCAGCACACTGAACACGCGCTGACCATGATCGGTCTCGAGTTCGCGCCGGTCGGTCAGCAGTTTGCTGACCAGTGCGGTCGAACTCATCGCGACCGCGCCGCTCACGGCGAATGCGGCCCGCCAATCCAGACCACCCGGAAACAGGTAGTCGATCCAGTCATCGGGCAACAGCAGCAGGGTGGCGAAACTGGCGGCCATGGTCGTGCCGACCTGCGCCGCACCCAGGCCGAACACATGGCGGCGCAGGCTCAACAGCTTGGGCATGGAAAATTCCAGCCCCAGCGAAAACATCAGAAAGACCACGCCGATCTCGGCCAGCGAATGCACGGCGTCGGAATCGTGAGCCAGGCCAGTCGCATGCGGGCCCAGCAAGACCCCGACCGCCAGATAGGCCACCAGCGGCGGCGCGCCGACCGCGCGCAGGCCGACCACCGCGAGCACCGCGGCCGCCAGCAGAATCAGAGTCAGTTCCAGGGCGCTCACGCTGTCAATGTAACCGACCCGCGCGGCTTTCGCGTGCTTGCGGGCGCCGATGCCACGCCATGCCCAGCGCTTATACTGCGCGGATGCCCGAGCCTTCTTCCTCAACGGTAATGAACCCGTCTTTCGCAACCGGTCGCGACGATCCGCCTGCACTCCTCGCCCGGCTCGATGCCCGGGCGCTGTGCGAGCGGGCACTGACTGTGCTGAGCATCGAGGCCGAAGCGGTGCAACGCATGAGTGCGTCGGTCGATGCGGATTTCGTGCGGGCCTGTGAACTGATCCTGTCGTGCCGCGGTCGACTGGTGGTCAGCGGCATTGGCAAGTCCGGGCATATCGCCCGCAAACTGGCGGCGACCTTCGCATCGACCGGGACACGATCATTCTTCGTGCATCCCGCCGAGGCCAGCCACGGCGATCTGGGCATGGTCGCCCCCGACGATGTCTTTCTCTGCCTGTCCAACTCGGGCTCCACCGAAGAACTCGTGCGCATCGTGCCCCTGATCAAGCGCCAGGGGGCCCGGCTGATCGCCATGACCGGCTCGCCTGACTCGGCGCTCGCGCGTTGGGCCGACGTTCATCTGAGCACCAGCGTCGAGCGCGAGGCCTGCCCGATGAATCTCGCCCCCACCGCGAGCACGACGGCTGCGCTCGCGCTGGGCGACGCGCTGGCGGTCGCCGTACTCGAGGCGCGAAACTTCAGCCCGGACGACTTTGCGCGCTCGCATCCGGGCGGCGCGCTGGGTCGACGTCTGCTGACCCAGGTTAGGGACATCATGCATGTCGGTGATGAGTTGCCCCGAATCGGCCCCCTGGCGCCGCTCGCAGAAGCCATCGTCGAAATCTCGCGCAAGCGTCTGGGCATCACCGGCGTGATCGACGCCGATGGCCGACTGGTGGGCACGCTCACCGACGGCGACCTGCGCCGCCTGCTGATGGCCGGCGACGACATCCGCGCGCTGCGGGTGGATGCAGTGATGACGCCGGATCCCACCCGGGTTCATCCGGACATGCTGGCCGCCGAAGCCGTCTACCTCATGGAGCAGAAGCGCATCGGCCAGTTGCTGGTGGTCGACGAAGACGAACGCCTGATCGGGGCGCTCAATTTCCAGGACATGCTCGCCGCGCGGGTGGTCTGACCCGATGACGCCGCGCCTGTACGATCGCCTGGCTGCGATTGCGTCGATCCTGTTCCTGCTGGTGCTCGGTGCGGCGACCTATTACCTGGCGGTCTGGGCAAATCGACCGGGCGGCACGGCCATTCAGACGCACTCGAACGTACCGGACATGTTCGTCGAAGGTGTCGCCCTGACCCGCCTTGATCACCTGGGCGAGCCGGTGTTCCGGATGTCCGCCGACAGCATGATGCATTTCCCGATCGATGGTTCCAGCGAATTCCGAAACCCGTTGCTGGTCAGCCTGGATCCAACGCGTCCCCGCCTGACCGTGCGGGCATTGACTGCCACGGCCAACCAGGATGCGTCGGCCACGGTGCTGACCGGTGACGTGATACTGGAACGCCAGGCCGATGCGAATGATCCAACCCTGGTCGTGCGCACCGAAAGACTGGTCATCAGTGCCGACAGTGAAACCGCGCGCACCGACCTGCCCGTCAGGATCACCCACGGCCCGACTCGCTTGACGGGTGTTGGCATGGACTTCGATAATATCGAGCGGACATTCAGACTCGCCGCGCAGGTCCGGGGCGAATGGCCCGACGCAACCGAGAGCGCTCCCGACGGGCCTGACGACACCCCGGCCGGGTCCGAAGACCGGCCCTCTCCCGCCCTGCCAATGCCAACGTCGTCGAGCGCCGACCGAGCCGGCGTTTCCTCCCGCGCCCCTTGATTGGCACAATGGCCCCCTATCGATGTTCGCTTCGTTGCCGATTCCGACCACACTCTCCATCTTGCGCAATGTCCTGTCCGCCTGCTGTCTGCTGCTGATGCTCGCGCCGATCGGCCCCGTACTTGCCGCCGATGCGAAACCGGCGCCGGCAGCCCGTGGCAATGCCGTCGAGGCGATTACCGTCGAATCGGACCGGATGCTCTATGACGACCGCCAACGGATCAACACCTTCAAGGGCAATGTCGTCCTGGTTCGCGGCGACATCGAGATCCGGGCTGACGAACTGGTGCTGCGCCAGAATGCCAAAGGCGAACAGACCGCCGTCGCGACGGGCAGGCCGGCCACCTTCGTACAGCGCCGCGCCGGCGCGGGCGAGATTGCCGAGGGGGAAGGCATCGAGATGCGCTACAACAACTCGACCCAGGAACTGGTCATCCTGGGGGGTGCCCGATTACAGCGCCAGCGGGTCGGGCAGGCGCCCGATATGGTCAGGGGTGCCCGGATCGTCTATCAGAGCGCGAACGACTTCTTCACGGTTGATGGCGGCAAGGCCGGCGGGTCGGATAGTCAATCCCAGGGGCGGGTGCGGGTGGTGATCCAGCCGCGCAGCCAGGTTAACGACAAGACCCGGCCCGGCGCGACACCGGGAAACACCGGCAAACCCGCAGCCGACACCGACACCGACAGCGGCTCGACACCGGGCAGCAATGCCGCCGATCCACGCAGCAGTGCCAACCCGGTCGCCTTGACGCCGGCGATGGCGCTGCCGGCACAGCAGCGGCGTGACCCATGAAGCTGCGACGCAGCGACTCAGGAGAGCTGGCCGATATCGCCGTGACCGGCATCAGTGCCGCGCTGGGCCGACTGCCCGCCATCGCGGGTCCGTCCACCGGTGCGGATCGCACCATGGATGAACTGCCGCCGGCCGACCGGGTCGAGCCGGTCGAGCCGGTCGAGCCGGTCGAGCCGGTCGCCGATGGGCTCCTGGTTCGCAACCTGCGCAAGACCTACCACGGACGCCAGGTCGTTCAGGACGTCAGCCTCTCGGTCGGCCCCGGCGAGGTAGTGGGCCTGCTCGGACCCAACGGGGCCGGAAAGACCACCTGCTTCTACATGATCGTCGGCCTGGTCCATAGCGACGGGGGCAGCATCGAGCTGTCGGGCGTTCCCCTGGGGCGGCTGGCGATCCACCAACGGGCGCGGCTGGGGCTGGGCTACCTGCCCCAGGAGGCCTCGGTGTTCCGCAAGCTCACCGTCCAGGAAAACATCCAGGCGGTTCTCGAACTGCAGGTTGACGCCCGGGGCCGGTCCTTGGGGCGCCGCACGGTGCGCGAGCGGCTGGACGAACTGCTGGACGAATTGCAGATCGACCATATCCGCACGAATGCGGCCATATCACTGTCGGGAGGGGAACGCCGGCGCGTCGAAATCGCCAGGGCGCTGGCCAACTCACCCCGATTCATCCTGCTCGACGAACCCTTCGCCGGCGTCGACCCGATCGCGGTGATCGAGATTCAACGCATCGTCAAGTTTCTCAAGGACCGCGGCATCGGCGTGTTAATCACCGACCACAACGTCCGGGAGACCCTTGGCATTTGCGATCGCGCGTATATCATCCGGGCTGGTACCGTTCTTGCTTCAGGGGTACCTCAGGACGTGGTCAAGAACGAGGATGTGCGCCGGTATTACCTGGGCGAGCATTTCTCGATGTAATACTGCCGCCTCGTCGGATGACGAGCCGGTCTCCTGCCTGAGATCCAGCCCCTGATCGGCGCGCCGTCATCGCGTGGCTGCCTGCGTATCGACCCGCTGCACCCGGCCGCAGGGTCGCTCGTCGGCGATGCCTTGCCATCACTGCCCGTCTGGCTTATCGGTATCCCCTCACTGGAGCCCGATGAAGCCGTCACTGCAACTTCGATTCAGCCAGCAGCTCACGCTGACCCCTCAGCTGCAACAGTCGATCAGACTGTTACAAATGTCGACGCTTGAGCTTGGCCAGGAAATCGACCAGGCTTTGTCGGACAATCCGATGCTGGAGCGGGCCGATGATCCGCTCGACAGCGCCCTGAGGCTTGCCCCCAACGGCAGCCTGTCCGGTGCCGGCGAGGGACCGGACGCGGCGGCCGAGGCCTGGTCCAAGACGGCCGGCGAGATGCGAAATGGGACGGGCGGCCTCGAGGAAGCCGGTCATGCCGAGCCGGCCGGCGCCGGCGAGCGGGGTGAGCCGGATCAGGATGGCGGTCGTGAAGACACCAACGGCAGCGACCGGGCCGATTCGATGGACGGCCTGGGTGGTGACTGGCAGAGCCGTGGCGCCGGCGCACGCGGCGACAACGGCGACGATGATTCGGACTACCCGCAACTGGCGGGCTCCCAGCCCACCCTGCATGAGCACCTGATGGAGCAATTGCGGGCGACCACGGCGAGCCCGCGCGACCGGGTGCTCGTCGAATTGCTGATCGACGAACTCAATGAGGACGGGTACCTGCAGACCAGCCTGGACGAGATCCAGGCGATGCTGCCGCCCGAGGTCGACATTGATCCGTCCGAGGTGGCCGCCGCCCTGCGGCTGCTCCAGAGCTTTGATCCGCCCGGGGTCGGGGGCCAGGATCTGCGCGAAAGTCTGCTGCTGCAGATTGACCGGCTCGAGGATTCGGCGCATCCCGATGCCACGCGGGAATTGGCCAGGCGCATCGTCGATGCCCATCTGGATGCGCTCGCGGCCAAGGATTTCAACAAGCTCAAGCGGGTACTCAAGTGCAATGACGACCGGCTGCGCAGCGCCCAGGCCCTGATCGTCGGGCTGTCGCCCCGACCCGGCGCGCCTTTCGCCCGGACAGAGTCCAATTTCGTGGTGCCCGACGTGCTGGTCAGCCGCGGCCGGGACGGATGGCTGGTCCGCCTGAATCGGGACGTGATGCCCCGGCTGCGGGTCAATGATATGTATGCCGACATCCTGCGTCGCAACCGGGGCATCAGCGGCAATCTGTCGGGCCAGCTGCAGGAGGCCCGCTGGCTCATCAAGAACGTGCAGCAACGGTTCGACACCATTCTGCGGGTGGCCGAGGCCATCGTGGACCGACAGAATGCCTTTTTCTCCCATGGTGCTGTGGCGATGCGACCACTTGTGCTTCGCGAAATAGCCGATACACTGGGCCTACACGAGTCGACGGTTTCGCGGGTCACCACTCAAAAGTACATGCTTACCCCTCATGGCACCTTCGAGCTGAAGTACTTCTTCGGCAGCCATGTGGCCACCGACAGCGGTGGCGCGGCATCGAGTACCGCAATCCGTGCCCTCATTGGACAGCTCATTTCTGCGGAGGATTCGACCCACCCCTTATCCGATAACCGAATTGCTCAATTGCTCGGCGAACAGGGTTTTGTGGTCGCTCGGCGAACGGTCGCGAAATATCGCGAAGCATTACGGATCGCGCCGGTATCGCAACGCAAAACGCTGTAAGGATGTTCGGCGCCCGCGGCCGTATCCAATCGCCCATCGATGTTTTTTGTTGACGGTCCGCGCCGTTGGCGCGGTGTATACAGGCGACAGGAGGTTGCATGAATCTATCGATCAGCGGTCACCACATCAGTGTCACTCCGGCACTACGGGATTACGCCATCGGCAAGCTCGAGCGCATCACGAGACACTTCGATCATGTGATCGATGTCCAGATGCTGCTCTCGGTCGACAAGCTCGACCAGAAGGCCGAGGTCAATATCCATGTTCGCGGGAAAGACCTGTTTGCGGAATCGGTGGACGAAGACCTTTATGCGGCAATTGACACGCTGGTCGACAAGCTCGACAGGCAGGTGATCAAGTACAAGTCCAAGCGCGCCAGCCATGGACATGAATCCTTGAAACATCAACCGGTTGAAGAGTGAAGTTGAGGCAGCCATGCAGCCATCAGGCATGGCCTGGGTGGGTGAACCGGTAGCGATGCTGCCGGTTCATTTTTGTCAAATGCGAGAAATTCCTCACCTCTGGCCATGGTATTCGGCCAGAACGTTGCGACAGAAGATTGAAAATGATCCACAATGGGGTGCTGCACAGCAACATCGACCGGGAGGAGAATGTTGCGGCGGCATTTCACTAACGGGGCGGAAGCCCGCTACCTTTGCCAATCTGCCGAGCCGGGTCTCGGGAGACGGACGGGTTCGGGTTGCCAGCGCTCAGTTCTTGGGGTCATGAAGCAATGAACCGGATCTCCCGTCTGCTGAAACCCGAAAACATCCGGGTGGACCTGCCGGTCACCAGCAAGAAGCGGTTGTTCGAGCAAGTCGGTCTGATGTTCGAGAGCAGCCATCAACTCGAACGCGACAAGGTATTCGATTCATTGTTTGCTCGAGAACGCCTTGGCTCGACCGGACTCGGTGAAGGCGTTGCCATTCCGCACGGTCGCATCAAGGGCCTCAGAGAGGCGCTCGCTGCCGTGGTCAGGGTGCAGACGCCTATCCCTTTCGATGCGCCGGATGGCGCACCAGTCAGTCTGCTGGTGTTTCTGTTGGTGCCTGAAAATGCCAACGAGGAACACCTCGAAATCCTGTCGGAGCTGGCCGAATTACTCTCCGACGAGAATGTCCGCCATTCGCTGATGACCCAGACCACCGCCGATGCCATGCACCAGGCGCTGTCGAACTGGGCGCCATACCGGCCGGCGGCCTGATCGGTCCGGACCATGTCGCTCACGGTCCAGGGTCTGTTCAGCGAGCGAGAGCTAGCCCTGGATCTGGTCTGGCTCAGTGGCCAGGACAGCCCGGATCGACAAATCTCGGTTATCGGGTTTGAGCCGGCCGACCTGGTCGGCCACCTGAATCTGATTCACCCCGGACGTATTCACGTGATCGGCCATCCCGAGATGGCCTATATCGAGCGCCTCGAGAGCGCGCAGTGCAATGCGCTGATGCGTGACTTGCTGGTGGGCCATCCGCCGGCGCTGATTTTCGCCGAGAGCCTGCAACCGCCCGAATTCCTGCTCGCCCACGCCCGGGCCGATCAGCTCGCCGTGCTGGGCTCCAGTCAGCCGGCCGCGCGCGTCATCGACTCGCTGCGCTCGTTGATGGCCCGCGCGAATGCGCGCCAGGCCACGGTGCACGGCGTTTTCATGGATGTGCTGGGTATGGGTGTCCTGATCGCTGGTGAGTCGGGGTTGGGCAAGAGCGAACTGGCGCTGGAACTGATCAGCCGTGGCCACGGACTGGTCGCCGATGATGTCGTCGAATTCACGCTCGTGGCCGACAATGCCATCGAAGGCCGCTGCCCGCCGCTGTTGCAGAATCTGCTCGAGGTGCGTGGCCTGGGGCTGCTCGATATCCGGACGATCTTTGGCGAGACCTCGGTGCGTCGCAAGATGCGGCTCAAGCTCATCGTCAAACTGGAACGACGCAGCGACATGGAGAATGAAGCCCAACGCCTGCCCCTGGAGGCGATCACCGAAGACGTGCTGGGCGTGGCCGTTCGCAAGATGGTGATCCCGGTTGCCGCGGGCCGGAATCTGGCGGTACTCACCGAAGGTGCGGTGCGCACCACAGTCATGCAGTTGCGAGGTATCGACACGACCGCCGCCTTCGTCGAACGACAGCGCCAGGCGATCGCGTCAGCCTCCCGAAGCGATCCTGATCAATGATTGCGCCTGCCGGTTCGGTCGCCGAGGTTCGCGCATGAAGGTCGTGCTCGTGACCGGTATCTCCGGGTCGGGCAAATCCATCGCCGCCAATGCGCTGGAAGACGACGGCTATTTCTGCATCGACAACCTGCCGCTCAAGTTTCTGCACGAAGTGGTCATGTCCTTGCAGGATAACGGGCTCGATCGCGTTGCGGTGGCGATCGACGCGCGTGCAGGCGACATCGCCGATCTGCCTGAGATCGTCAACGGGCTGTCGCGCATCGGACATGATGTGAAGGTGGTCTTCCTGAATGCCCGCACTGATGTGCTCATCCAGCGTTACTCCGAATCGCGACGCCGCCATCCGCTGGCGCTGCGCGCGCCAGCCGATCAACCGCCACCGACGCTGGAGGAATCCATCGAAGGCGAACGCGAGTTGCTGGCCGACATGATGGAAATCGGCAATGCGCTGGACACCAGCGATCTGCATCCGAATTCGATGCGCCAATGGCTGCGCGAAATGGTCGGGGCCGACCGCACCACGATCACGCTGGTGTTTCAGTCATTCGCCTACAAGTACGGCATCCCGCTGGATGCCGATCTGGTCTTCGATGTTCGATGTCTGCCCAATCCCTACTATGTGCCACCACTTCGCGCGCTGACCGGCCGCGACAAACCCGTGGCTGACTACCTGGCGGCCGACGCATCAGTGCAGACCATGGTCGGCGACATCACCCGCTATCTCACCGACTGGCTGCCCGCCTACATCCGTGAACACCGCAGCTACCTGACCGTGGGCATCGGTTGTACGGGCGGCCAGCATCGCAGCGTGTATGTGGTGGAAACCCTGGCCGACAGGTTCCGACTCACTGAAACCGTCCTGGTCCGGCATCGTGGCATTCAGATGCGACAGATTTCGCCGATCACCAGCGTACAGGCGTCGTGACCAGCCGCCCGCACGCCGGCGCAAGCGCCGAACCATCGTCGACTGCCGAGCAGATGCCACTGTTCCCGGCGGGGCGGATCGATGAGTTGCCGCTGTTTCCGCTGGGCACGGTGCTGTTTCCAGACGGCGTGCTGCCCCTGCGGGTATTCGAAGCCCGCTACATGGACATGGTGCGTGACTGTCTGCGCGAAGGCTGCTCCTTTGGCGTGTGCCTGATCACGGAAGGCCATGATGTCGGCCAACCCGCCGAGTTCGAGCCGATAGGCTGCAGCGCGCGCATCACCGCGTGGGACATGGAACAACTGGGCCTGCTCAACATCCGCGCCGTCGGCCGTCAGCGATTTGCAGTCGAGTCGCGCCGCATCGAAAAGGACGGCCTGGTCGTGGCCACGGTTAACTGGCTCGGCGCCGATGATGAGGTCGATGTGCCCGACGATCATCGGGGCTGCGTGCAATTGCTGCGCCGGATCGTCAGCGATCTGGTCGACAAGGAAACCGAGCCGATGCGTCGCATGATCGAGCCGCCTTATCGCTTCGAGTCGGCATGCTGGGTGTCCAACCGGCTCTGCGAATTCCTGCCGGTTTCGGCAGCGACCAAACAGAAACTGATGACGCTCGACGATCCGCTGGCCAGGCTGTCCATCGTGAGCGACTACCTGCACCGGCAACAGGTGATCTGACCGGCCGTCCCGGCAATCCCGGTCGATCAGCGCAGACCGCCCAACAGATCCCGGACCGGCTTGGGCAAGGCCGCCGTGTCACTCTCATCGAGCCTGAGCCAACGCAGATCGGTCCGCCCCTGGCCATCCGGTTCGATGGCGCCGATGTCCAGATCAACGAGCAAGGGCTCGATGCGCAGTCGGAAGTGCGTGAATGCATGATCGATCGGCATCAGCAATCGGGTCGCCCCTGGCGGCGCTGACTCCTCGTCAACCCGCCAGTCGGTGGCAGCGGTCTCAGCCGGGTCTTGAGCGCATCTGGACAGACCGCTGGCCCACAGATGTGCCGCCAGCGGCCGGCCAACCGCTTCGGTCGATTCGGGCAGGCTCAGCAAGCCACCCCAGATGCCGCGATCGGGTCGCTGCACCATCAATACCTCGCGCGCGTCGCCGTCGACGCGGTCATGCCCGGCCCTGCGACGGGTCAGCACCAGCATCGTGATCCGGCGCGTGGCTGGCGCGGGTCGCGACCGGCGCGCGGGAATCTGGTCGGTGAGTCCGAGCAGCCGCGCACGACAGTCCGAGGCGACGGGACAACGGGCGCAGTCAGGGCGGCTGCGCGTACACAAGGTGGCGCCCAGATCCATCAGGCCCTGGGTATAGCCCGGTAGATCATGCATCGGTAGCGCCGCTTCTGCGATCTGCCAGAGCGCCTTGATGGTCGCGCCAGCCTGGGCCGGCGTCGTGATCGCCTCATGGCGGCACAGCACGCGCTTCACATTGCCATCGAGAATGGCCTCACGTTGGTCGAAGGCGAATACCGCGATAGCTGCAGCGGTCGATCGGCCGATGCCCGGCAGGCTGCTCAGCGCGAAACGATCCGCCGGAAACTGCCCGCCGAATTCGCTCACCACGCGCTGGGCACAACGATGCAGATTTCGCGCGCGGCTGTAATAACCCAGCCCGCTCCAGAGCGCCATCACCTCGCCTGGCTCGGCTGCCGCGAGATCGACCACCGAGGGAAACCGGGTCAGAAACCGCTCGTAATAGCCCAGCACCGTGCTCACCTGGGTCTGCTGCAACATGATCTCCGACAGCCAGATCCGGTAGGGATCGCGGCTGGCCTGCCAGGGCAGATCATGACGGCCATGGATGGCCTGCCAGTCGATGATGCGTCGGGCAAAGGAGGCGCTGGATTCGGTGTTCATGGGCGGGACGGCTGGTTTCGGGTTCGACGCGGTTCTGGCAGCAGGCGGCGCTGCGGCGCTGATATAGTAGGCGTCCTGAGTCGCCGATGCCCTTGATCACTGGAGGATTCATGAACCGCCACCCGAGGGGGGCGCACCGAAGCGCCGCCAGCACCGCACCCGCTGCCTCCCGCCTGGCCGGACATCAGTCCCGGCTGATCCGGCTCATGTTCGCCAGCGCCCTGATTCTTGCCGCAGCCATCGGCCTGCTGGCCAATCAGGCGTTCGCAGAAGACCGATATGGCAAACAGAAGGTCGTCTATCACATCAATGAAGACGACCTGGCCGGTCACAAGGTTGCGCTGGCGAATATCCAGAACCACATCAATGCGGTGGGCAAGGACAATCTGGAACTCATTGTCGTGCTCAACGGCAATGGCGTGTCGCTGCTGCTGGAACCCGATTCGCTGCCGCAATTGCCCAAGTTCCGCCGGGCCAGCGCCGACCTGGAAATGGCCGCAAAGATTGACATCCTCAAGGGTCAGGGCGTGCAGTTCCAGGTGTGCAATAACACCCTGACCGGGCGCGGCGCCACCAAGGACAACCTTTACGGTGTCGACGAAGGGGATATCGTGCCCAGCGGCGTGGCCGAAGTCGCGCGACTACAGCTCAAGGGTTACGCCTACGTCAAACCCTGATCGGCCACCTGGCCCGGGCCCTGCTGCGCCGGATCAGGCCGGTTCGAGTTCCGTGGCTTCGTCAGGCTGAGCGAGCAGACCGCGAACCGGTTCGAGCAGCTTTTCGCAGGCCGCCAGCCTGGCCTGGGCGAAATCACGCTCGGCCTCGATTTCGGCGATCCGGTCGTCCAGGCTCTCATTGGCATCGAGCACACGCTTGACCGAATCGAGACGGCGTTTGAGCTGGGTCTGGTGCTCGCGTACCTGGGTCTCGATCGGATTAAGAGCGGATCGCAGCCAGGTCTGGATATCTCTGCCATGCAGCTTGTAGATGTCCTTGACGCGAATGGCAACTGACTCCATGAAGCGGCGCATCAAGGCCCATTTTTCGGTGGTGAGCATCACACCGGTACCGAACTGGGCTTTCTGCAGCTTGTCGAGCTTGTCGATGTCGCGGCGGAATTTTTCGAGCGACAAGGTAGGCGCCTTGCCCAGGGTGAGTCCATGCTCGGTGCTGAAGCTGCGATACATCGCAGCCATCATGGTTTCGATCTCACGCACGATCGACTCGGCTTCGGAAATGTCGTCATGCACCTTCTCGAACAGATGGTCCATGCCTTCGCGCAGGCCGAGCGACAGTTTGGATGCGGTCATCATGTCGCGCGTCTCGCGCACATGGCGGCGCAGACGATCGATCCCGCTGGCCGACAACAGCGCGCCTGAATGCTTGGCGAACACCGAGCGAAGGCCTTGCAGCTGGCGCAGACTGCGATCGAAATCCTCTCGCTCCGTGCGGATTCGCGTGGCCATCTGACCCATCTTGTCGCGGTTCTTGCCGCGCAGACTACCCAGCTCGAACAACTGCTCGGCTGCACTGCGGCGACGCGCATCGAGCAGGCCGGTGACCTGCTGAGCCACCTCTTCGAACTCACGGGTGACATGCTCGGTGAGCAGCCGGCGGCGCTGCGGGATCAGATCGTCGGCGAGCGCCGCCTCGAGTGATTCGAGACCGCTGCGCGCCAGCAGGCGCTGGTCTTTCTGAACCCTCGCGACCAGACCCTTCTGGGCCGACACCGGAAAGATCCGCTTGGTCGAGATGCCCAGCGTCGTGGCCACTCGCGCGGCTTGCCCGTCGATCTCCTGCTGGATTTCCTCGTCGGTTTTCAGGTCGTCCCAGAGACCGTCGATCTTGTTGAGCACGACCATGCGCCCGCTCTCATGCGAGGCGCTGATGTGCTCGCGCCAGACATCGATATCCGAGCGGGTCACCCCGGCGTCGGCGGCCAGCACGAACAACACGGCATCCGCATTGGGAATGGTGTTGATCGTCAGTTCGGGTTCGCTACCGATCGCATTCAGGCCGGGCGTGTCGATGATCGTCAGACCGGCTTCGAGCAGGGGATGGGGCACATTGACCAAAGCGTACCGCCAGCGCGGCACTTCCACGGTTCCGTCGGCGCCGATCGACAAGGCGTCGCCGCGCCCGCCGGTGTCGACATCAAAACCGAGCTCGGCGGCGCGGGCCGGCGTCACCGAGATCACGTCGCGAACCGCTTCGAATGCCTTCTTGAGCTCGTTCGGATTGGCAGGATCGAAAGCCCTGGCCTCCCATTGGTCGATGGTCTCGCGCCATTGGGCGATGGGCCTGTCGTCCAACCGGGTCTCGATGGGCAGCAGGCGGATCGCCGGCGACAGATCGCGGTTCCATTCCAGTTCGGTCGGACACATGGTGGTCCGACCCGCCGAACTGGGCACGATGCGCATCCCCAGGTCGGCGAAGAACAAGGCATTGATCAGTTCGGACTTGCCCCGCGAGAACTCCGCGACGAAGGCGATCGACATTGATTGTCGGGTGAGTCGCTGCGACAGATGTTCGATACGCTCATCGATGCCGGCGCCGCCCAGATCGGCCTCAACCAGCCAGGCGCGCAGACGCCCGACGGCAAGGCCGACACTTTCCTGCCAGCCATCGAGTTCCGCGATCGTCCTGCTTAATTCGCCCATCGATCATTCCGGGAGTTGCCTGGGAAGTTCGGCCTGCCAACCCGCACCGGCCGAAACTTGTGTAGTAGGGCAAAAATCTAGCACACGCGATTCGCCCGCCGGCATGGTGTGAGCTTGCCAGGGCGACCGGTACCGCCGGGCGGTCGATCAGGATTGACAGACGGGACACCAATAGGTGGCCCGTTGCTGGATGACCGCACGCCGGATCGGCGTGCCGCAGCACCGGCAGGCTTCACCCTCGCGACCATACACCAGACAGGCGAGCTGAAAGTAACCCCCGGTGCCCACCGGCCCCGCAAAATCGCGCAAGGTCGTGCCACCCTGACCGATTGCGTCGCTGAGCGTGGACTTGATTGCGAGGGCCAGACGGTCGCAGCGGGTCCGGGACAGCCGGGCGGCTCGTGTCGTGGGCCGGATGCCGGCCCTGAACAGACTCTCAGAGGCGTAGATATTGCCCACCCCGACCACCGCCATCCCCTGGAGCAGAAATTGCTTGATGCCGATCTGCCTGCCTCGCGTGGCACGGTGCAGCAGCGCCCCATCGAAGTCGTCGCCCAGCGGCTCCACACCCAGCCTGGCCAGCAGGCGGTGAGCGGCAACCGGCCCGCTGCCCGCGTCATGCCAGAGCATCGCCCCGAAACGACGCGGATCGTTGTAGCGAAGCACCCCGTGCTCGAAGACCAGATCGATGTGATCATGACGTTGCACTGGCGCATCGTCGGGCACAAAACACAGATTGCCCGACATGCCCAGGTGGACGAGCAGCACGCCATGGTCGAATTCGACCAACAGGTACTTGCCGCGTCGGACCAGCCGGTTGATTCGACGACCATCGAGAATACGCGGTAAACCATCGGTAACCGGCCAGCGCAGCCGGGTTTCGCGCACGATGGTCTGGTGCACCACCCGTTGCGTGACATACGGTGCGAGTCCGAGGCGCACCACCTCGACCTCGGGAAGTTCCGGCATCTTCTGGCCCCAGTCCGGCAGGTGACAATTCTTGCCGCGCCGCGCAAATCAACCTACCATGATCGCATGAAATCGATCCCATCCGCCTGCCGTGCCGGCCATCTGTCCTGTTGCCTGCTGAGCGTCTTCCTGGTTGCCTGTGCCGGATTTGGCACCGGCGATCCGGTCGATGCCAGGCTGTCCGACCCGGCGGTGCAGGCCGATGCCCCCGGCACCGGCCGCCATGACCGCCTGGTCCTGCAGGCGACCGGAGCGCGTGCGGCCGATGAGGGCGACGACGATAGTGAGACAGCCGTTGCGCTGCCCGATGTCGACCTCACACCGCAGCTTCTGTTCCAGTTGCTGGCCTCCGAGGTGGCGGCGCAACGTGGCCAGCTGGCCAGCGCGACGTCGACCTACCAGCGCATGGCCGAAGAAACCCGCGACCCGCGTCTGGCGCGCCGCGCGACCGAACTGGCCCTGGCCAACCGGGCCCTGGACCGCGCACTTCCCTCGGCCCGGCTCTGGTACGAACTGTCGCCCGATTCGATCCAGGCGACCCGTACCCTCGAGACCCTGTTGCTGTCGACCGGCGATCTTCAGGGCGCCGAGCCCCTCATCATCAAACGGCTCGCCCAGGCCAGATCCGAAAACAAGCTGGCCGAGTTCTACCGCCAGACCGAGCGTTCGCTCTCGCGGGCGTCCGACAAGAAGGCGGCGCTGGCCCTGCTCGACCGGGTCGCTGCCGGCGATCAGCAACTCACCGAAGCCCGGTTGGCACTGGCCGCCACGGCGAACGCCGCCGGTGATCAGCCACGGGCGGTTGCCGAAGCCCAGGCTGCCGTCCGTATCGACCCGGCCAACGAACTCACGGCGATCACCGCGGCCCGCTTTGCCCAGGATGGACCGGAAGGCCCGCAACCCGGTATCGCCATCCTCGAGTCGTTTCTGAGCCGCAAGCCGAAAGCCATCGAGGCGCGCTTCGCCTATGCCCGACTGCTGGCCGCCGACAACCGCAAGGATGAGGCCCGCGAGCAGTTCGAGGTCGCCCTCAAACAGGAACCTGACAGCCCGGCCATCCTGTATTCGCTGGCCCAGCTTGCCTACCAGACCGACCAGAAGGATCTCGCGGCCGATTATCTGGGCCGTTACGTGGGGCTGCCCGAGACGGTCCAGCGCGACAACAATCCGGCCTATCTGTTTCTGGGGCAGATCGCCGAAGAGAAAAAGCGCCTGCCCGACGCGATCGGCCACTACGCCAAGGTGAGTCAGGGCGAACAATACCTCGATGCGCGGATCCGCCGTGCGATCCTGCTGGGCAAGACAGGGCAGCTTGACGACGGCCGGGCACTGTTGCGCACGACCTCGGTGGGTTCGCAACGTGAGCGGGATCGGCTGACCAGCGCCGAAGCCGAATTGCTGCGCAGCGCCGGGCGTCACGACGAGGCCTTCAAGCTGCTCGACGAGGCACTGGTCAAGCAGCCGGACAGCACCGATATGCTGTATGACCATGCGATGGCGGCCGAGCGCCTGGATCGCATCGACGTCATGGAAAAAAGCCTGCGCAAGCTCATCGCCCTCAATCCGGCGAGCGCACACGGCTACAACGCCCTTGGCTATACCTTCGCCGATCGCAACATCAAGCTGGAGGAGGCGCAGGAGCTCATCACCAAGGCGCTCGAACTCTCACCCGATGATGCGCATATCCTGGACAGCATGGGTTGGGTGCTCTTTCGACGGGGCGATCTGGCAGGCGCCGAGCGTTATCTGCGCAAGGCCTTCGACAAGGCTCCGGAAGCCGAGGTGGCGACTCATCTGGGGGAAGTGCTGTTCGCGGCCGGCCGTCAGGCGGAGGCCAGGGATCTCTGGGCTCGGGCCCGGGCGATCGATCCGGACAATCCAGTGCTCAAGTCGACCCTGGCCAGACTCCATATCGATCTGTGAGTCCCGGACGTCGATCATGGTTGCGGATCCTGCTGACCGGGGCACCAGCCGCGCTGTTGCTGGCGGCCTGTTCCACGCCCGCGCCGCTGCCCGATGAGCCTGCCGGGCAGGCAGCGCCGCAGCACTGGAGCGGACGATTCTCCCTCACCTTCGTGCAGCCGGCGCCCGGTGGCAATGCGCTGGAGGCGCGCGAGGACCGCGCCCAGGGTCGGTTCAACCTGGCGCGCTCTGCGCAAGGCCTGGATCTGGTCCTGTTCTCTCCATTTGGCCAGACCCTGGCCAATGCCAGCACGACGCCGGCCGGTGCCATGCTGACCACCAGCCAGGGCGAGATCTACCGGGCCGATGATCCGGACCTGCTCGTGGAGCGGGCACTCGGATGGCGTCTGCCGGTCAGCGCCCTGCCTGGCTGGCTCGCCGGCCGTGGCCTTCCGCCCGGCACCGAGTCGCTGGTCGACAAGGATTGGCGGGTCCAGGTCGAAGAACGCTTCGAATCGGGCCAACCGCGACGTCTGGCTGCGCGCTGGCCCCTCGAGCAACGGATTGGCGAGCGGCGGGTCAACCTGTTTCTGATCATCGACCGGCCCACATGATCGATCCGGTCGAACTGCGCCATTGCCTGGCGCCCGCCAAGCTGAATCTGCTCCTGCATGTGCTCGGGCAGCGCGATGACGGCTACCACGAGATCGAGACGGTTTTTGACCTGATCGACCTGCAGGACAGCATGCATTTCAGCATCCGCTCCGACGGCGCCATCATGCGTCGCGGCGGACTGCATGGCCTGGCCCATGACACCGACCTGAGCGTGCGGGCCGCCCGGATGCTCGCAGCGGCCAGCGAGACCCGGCTGGGCGCCGACATTGAAATCCTCAAACGCATTCCGGCCGGTGGCGGGCTGGGGGGCGGATCATCAAATGCGGCCACCACCCTGCTCGCACTGAATCGCCTCTGGGGCATCCACTGGCCGCTGGCCAGGCTGTCCCGACTGGCTCTGCAACTGGGTGCCGACGTTCCTGTGTTCATCCAGGGTACGGCCGCACTGGCGGCGGGAATCGGCGAGAAACTCACCCCGCTCACGCTGCCGGCGCAGTGGTATGTGTTGCTCGCGCCCAGCGTCGTGGTGCCCACGACCGAGATCTTCAGCGCCCCCGAATTGACACGTGATTCGAAACCGCTCAAAATTTCGCCTCTTTCTCGCCAGAATATTGGCGAAGCGGGCCGAAACGATCTTGAGCCGGTTGCCTGCGGGCGGTATCCGGCGGTTCAGCAAGCCCTGGTCGCGCTGACCCAGGCGGCCCGACAGGTGCTCAAGAGCAGCCAGGGGAGCGGGCGGTCCAGGGAAAATGGCGGGTCCGGTAGCCATTCGGAGCAGGATCCCGGGCTGCCATGGCCATCGGCCCGGATGAGTGGGTCGGGTGGCTGCGTTTTTTATCCGGCGCCTGATCTGGACAGCGCGAACCGCATTGCCGAGCGGGTCGGCAAAAGCAATACCGGCAAGGTTCATGTCGTTCGCTCGCTGTCGGAGCATCCGATGCGCACATGGGCATTTGCCAAGGGGCTGGCACGACGCTGAGCGGGTTCTCTTGGCACCGTGCAGGTCAGCAGTGGTTTCACCGTCCGGCGCTTGCGCCGGGTGTACTCCGGATGGGGAGTCGCCAAGTTGGTTAAGGCACCGGATTTTGATTCCGGCATGCGCAGGTTCGAATCCTGCCTCCCCAGCCCTTCAATTCGCCGCACCAGCAGCAACACCGGCCGCCTCAGACATGCCTCCTTCATTCCGCCGCAATGACATCCTGACCGGCGACGGTCCGGTGTTGTTCACAGGCAATGCCTTGCCGACCCTGGCCGGCGACGTGGCGAGGTCGCTGAACATTTCGCTGGGCAGGGCCAGCGTCGGCCGGTTCTCGGACGGCGAAGTGATGGTCGAGATTCTCGAGAACGTGCGCGGCCGCGATGTCTACATCCTGCAATCGACCTGCGCACCCACCAATGATCATCTGATGGAAGTGATGATCATGACCGACGCGCTCAAGCGGGCGTCGGCTGGCCGCATCACGGCGGCCCTGCCCTACTTCGGCTATGCACGCCAGGATCGCCGCGTGCGCTCGATGCGGGTGGCCATCAGCGCCAAGGTGGTCGCCAACATGTTGCAGATCGCCGGCATCGACCGGGTGCTCACCATGGACCTGCACGCCGACCAGATCCAGGGCTTCTTCGATATTCCGGTCGACAACGTCTACGCAGCCCCGTTGCTGCTGGCCGATGTGCACAAGCAGCAGTTCGACGACGTGATCGTCGTGTCGCCGGACGTGGGCGGCGTGGTGCGCGCGCGGGCCATGGCCAAGCAGCTCGACTGCGACCTGGCGATCATCGACAAGCGTCGGCCCAAAGCCAATGTTGCCGAGGTGATGAACATCATCGGCGACGTGGAAGGTCGCACCTGCGTGATCATGGATGACATGGTCGACACGGCGAACACCCTGGTCAAGGCGGCCGCCGCGCTCAAGCGCCATGGCGCCAGAAAGGTCGTTGCCTATTGCACCCACCCGGTACTGTCGGGCGGCGCCGTGGGCCGGGTGGCTGACTCATCGCTCGACGAGCTGGTCGTCACCGATACGATTCCGTTGCCGCGCGATGCGAAGTCATCCGACCGGATCCGGGTACTCAGTGTCGCCCAGTTGCTGGCAGAAACCATTTTGAGGATCAATCGCGCCGATTCGGTGTCGTCGCTGTTCGTCGATTGATGCTTTTCCGTTTGTCGGGCGGCGATGTCGCCGCCCTTCTCACCGCTGCCGGTTGGTCGCGACCGGCGGCATCATCATTGGAGTATCAAGCATGAAGGTTGTTGCCAACAAACGGCTGGAGCAGGGATCGAGTGCGAGCCGCCGCCTGCGCCGTGCCGGACGGGTCCCGGGTATCGTCTATGGTGCCGGTCGTGATTCGCTCGCCATCGATGTGGACCACAACGCGCTGTTTCACGCGCTTCGCGTGGAGGCCTTCCATTCGTCGCTGCTGGACATGGAAGTGGGCGATTCGAGCGAGCAGGTCGTGCTGCGCGATGTGCAGTATCACCCCTACAAGAAGCTGGTCATGCATGTCGACTTCCTGCGGGTCAGCGCCAACGAGAAGATGAGCATGTCGGTGCCACTGCATTTCGTGGGCCAGGAAAATTCGCCGGCCGTGAAACTGCATCAGGCCATCATCAGCCATGTGCTGACCGAGGTGCCGGTGGTCTGCCTGCCCAAGGATCTGCCCGAGTACATCGAAGTCGACATGAGCATGCTCGAGCCTGCATCGGTGGTTCATGCGCGCGACCTCAAGGTGCCCCCTGGCGTGGTGCTCGATTTCGGCGAAGAGGCCGATCCGGTGATCGCCCAGGTGACGATCAAGGGTGGCTCGGACGAAGCCGATGCCCCGGCGCCCGCCGCCGCACCGGCCGGCGATGCCGCCAAGTCGGATGGCAAAGCCGCAGGCGACAAGGGCTGAGTCCGCGCGGCGCGCGCCTGCCTGGCTGATCCGGCATGGCGGGGATCCGGCTGATCGTCGGCCTGGGCAATGTGGGCGCCGCCTATGAGGCGACGCGCCACAATGCCGGATTCTGGTTCGTCGACCGAATCGTCGAAGCCTATCGCGGCAGTCTGGAAAACGACAATCGCTTTCACGGGCAGGTTGGCCGGCTCAACATCGCGGGTTCACCGGTGTGGTTGTTGCAGCCGACCACGCTGATGAATCTGTCCGGCCGTGCCGTGAGCGGCCTGGCCAATTTCTACAAGATTCAGCGCGATCAGATACTGGTTGCGCATGATGAACTGGACATGATGCCGGGCCAGGTGCGCATCAAGCGCGGCGGCGGCGTGGCCGGCCATAACGGACTCAAGGATATCCGGGCGCGCTGCGGAGGCGATGAGTTCTGGCGGCTGCGCATCGGCATCGGTCATCCGCGCGAACTGGGCATGCGCCAACCCGTGGTCGACTTCGTGCTGCGACCACCGTCCCAGGCCGATGCCGACCTCATCGATGGCGCACTGAGCGCGGCCCTGGCCGCACTACCCGATCTGGTCGCCGGGCGAATGAATGAGGCCATGCTCGCCCTGCATACCGCCGCAGGCAAGCCCCCCGCCCGGCCATCCGAGGCCTGAGCGCGGTAACGACCGATCAGAACACCAGTCCGGGCGAGGTCTGTTCATCGAGTGGCCAGATCGGTCGCCTGACCTTCGTATACGGCAGCAGACGATAGTCGCGAGACAGCGGCCCATCGGAATCGACATAAATCACCCGGCGCGCGATCGGTCCGAAAGCGCCCATGAAATGATTGGTCGACTTGAGGGCAAGAATCTTCTGCGCCTGCGGTGCTATGCCCAGATTGCTGAACAATTCCAGCCCGAGCGCCTGTGTCCGGTTGGTGATGATCACGACCGACACACCGTCTATGCGCACGGCCGCACAATCGCCCAGCGGCACCCGCGTGGGCCCGAAGCTCTGCCAGCAGTCGCGTGCCAGCGCCGTGACCTCGACCTGCGCATCGATCGGCTGACCCGAGGCCGGCCCGATCTTGCCCCCCAGACGCAAGGCCAGACTGGCACCCTGGCCGGCATCGAAGCACAGGCGCACCGCAATGGGATCCCAGATCGGTCCGAGCGCTGCGCTGACCGCACCGGATTCGATGAGGCGACGCAGAAGGCTCGTGTTGTCACTGGGCGCACCACCGCCCGCATTGTCGGCCGGGTCGGCGATCACCACCGGACCCGAGGGCTCGGCCAAGGCCTGTTCCACCCCTTGCGCTATCGACAGATACTCGGGTGCCGTGCGACCACGCATCGACACGAACTCTTCACCCAGACGGGTCGCCAGCGCATCGGCGCGCGACTTGTCGCCATCGGCCACCACCAGGATGTGGCCACCCAGTTCCGCCACATCGGCATACGGGAAGCAGTGCACGGCGGATACCGACAGAATGCCGTCGTGACCTTCGAGCGCCGTCATGCGATCGACGAAGCCGCGCATCAATGGCAGGGTGGTCGGATAACTGCCGATCTGCCGGCAGTCGTACATCGACATCACGGGGCGGATCTCGCGCCGGATCGCCCGCAGCAACAGGTCGAGCAGATCGCTTGCCCGATCGACCACATCGGTATGCGGAAACTCCTTGTAGCAGACCATGATGTCGCAATGACTGAGGCGCTTGAGCGTCATGTGGCAATGCGGATCGAGTTCCACGCCGATCAGACAATCGGCGCCCACGATCGCCCTGGCCCGCTCGAGCAGATCGCCTTCGACATCATCGTAGCCGTGGGCGACCATCGCGCCATGCAGACCGAACAACACGCCCTGTAGCGGCAGGGCTTGCCGCAGTTGTCCGAGGATTTGATCGCGCATCATTTCATAGTCGGCCCGGTTGACCGTGCCGGCCGGACTCGCCGCAAAACAACTGCCCTCGATCAGGGTGAAGCCATCACGGGCCGCCCGCTGACGCGCCACGAACAAGGGCGCGGTACACATCTGCGGCGCATCGTCGGGATGTTCGCCAGGGCGCAGGAACACGCCTTCGCGAAAGGCCTCGATGCTGGTCGGCAGTGGTGAGAAGGTATTGGTTTCGGTGGCGATCGTTGCACTGAACAGGCGCATCATGTCAGATATCCGTCGCCAGATGAGCGACACAGTCGCCACGTTCGGTCCGGGCGAAATGTCGTTGACACACGACCATGCCGTCGCGCCGGAAGAAGCAAGGCATCGGTTCGCGGGCCGGGTCGTCGATGAAATGGACCAGCGCGGCCAGGTCACCCTTGCGGACCTCGGCGCCCAGATCGACCCGATGTTCGAGCAGTCCTGCTTCGGGGGCATAAACATAATGATCGCGGCTCGAAATTTCCATGAGCCGGGTGCCGCGTGAGGGCTTCACCGGATCGGCCGGATCACTGGCCTGCAACACGCCCGTGAAGCGCAGGAAATTCTGGATGCCGCGTTCAAGCATGGCCAGGCTGCCACGGTTCACGTCGCCGCCGCCGCCGAACTCCCCACCCAGCGACACCAGTCCCTGACGCGCAGCAGCCGCGCCGGCCAGACGGCTGTCGGGATTGAACGCCCAGACCATGCTCAAGGGGGCATCGAAGGCCAGCAGCGCGGCCATCGAACGCTCATCGAGCGAGGCATCGCCGCTCTTGCGCATCGAACAGAAGGGCACGTATTTGAGCGAGGATCCGCCCGAATGCAGGTCATGATGATAGTCGGCCATCGGATACAGCACGGTATCGATGTAATGCGAGATCGCCCAGGTCGGCGAGCCCGCCGGATCGCCGGGAAACGCACGGTTCAGATTGCCGTCGTCGATCGGTGACACACGCGCCCCCGCCATGGCTGCGGGCAGATTGGCCGCCGGCAGAATGATCACGCGCCCCCTGATCTGATCGGGTTCGAGACTGCGGATGAGCCTGACCAGAGTGATCTGACCTTCATACTCATCGCCGTGATTGCCCGCCATCAGGAACACGGTCGGACCATCCCCATTGCGGATGACGGCGATCGGAATGGCCAGGGTGCCGTAAGCTGAACGGGTCACCGAGTGCGGCAGCATCAGCCAGTCGACCTGCTTGCCCTTTGCGTCGTAATCGATGTCGGAAAAGATCAGGCTTGCATTGCTCATCGTTTCTCCTTCGAATGCGGGCGGCTGCACCGCGGCTGAGTCGTCGACCGGCACACACCCTGGCACCGGGTCAGGTCCACCATCGACCATTGAACACCAGGCCATGTGCCTTGAATCGCAAAGCCCCCTGAATGACTTCGCCCATCACGTCGCGATACTCGGTTGGCGATTCGATCACCTCAAAGATGCTCGCCTCGCCCAGCGAGCCCAGGCGCAGCGTGCCCAGTTCCGGGCGACGGATCGCCCGCGCCGCATTGACGGTTGCCGCGGCGATCACTTCCGGCAGGCTCATGCCCAGGGTGTGAAACTTGGCCAATGTGTGCAACAGGTCGAAGGCCGGCCCGTTGATCGAAATCGAGTGCACGTCGGACGAGATCACGTCGGGTTTGAAATCGGCCTCGAGCATGGCCCGGCAGGTGGCGAATCCGCAGGATCCGCCACCATGACCGATGTCGAAGATCACGCCACGCTCGCGTGCGGCGGCCACTTCAGGCCGGACACCGCCACCGGGCATGGAGGGCGCATTCGGGAACGGCCGGAAGCAATGCGTGAGAATGTCGCCCTTGCGCAGCCGCGACATGACCTCAAGGCGCGAGGGCGGCGGGTGATCCAGATGCGCCATGAGGGGCAGGTCCAGTTCCTGGGCCACCTCGAGCGCCATGTCCATGGGCGCAATGCCCGAACGCCCGCTGGCCCCACGGCCCACCCGCACCTTGACGCCGACGATCAGGTCGCGATGCTTCTCGCGCCACTCGCACGCACTCCCTCATGTCGAGCAGCCGCAGGTCTTCGCACTCGCCCATCATCACGGTGTTGGAAAAGGCGAAGATTCCGGCGAATGACAGATTGATGAGTGGCAGGATGCGCACGGGCATCGCCGGCTCGATGACATGTGAGCGAAAGCCGGCGAAGTTGGCCGGGCCGGCGGTGCCCGCATCCACGAAGGTGGCCGTTGCACTGCTTCTGGCCAGGGCCACGGCATCCACGCCGATCGAGGTGCCACCGACATACACATGCGTGTGCAGATCGATGAGCCCCGGCGTCACCACCTTGCCGGACAGATCGCGCACCTCGGTTCGTGCATCGGGCGCGAGCGCCGGACCGATCGCGCTCACCCGTCCATCGGTAAAGCGGATGTCAGTGACCTTATCCAGATGCTGTGAGGGATCGATGAGCCGTGCGCCGCGCAGAATCAGATCGTGTGGAATGGCACTCATGGAGTTGTCCCGGCTTGGCTGACCGACAGCAGATGCCGGACGATGATCGCATCGTCGGACGCTGGCACGGTCAGCAGGTTGATCGTGAGGATGTTGTGGTCCAGGCGGGACTCGCCCGGATGAAGCGGTGGATCACATTGCTGGAGCCGGCTGATCCATTGTGCGGCACGACCCGGCACCTGCAATTCGAGTAACGGTACGCCGCCCGCACCGACCGGTTCGACCAAGCGCGTCTGCAACGACACAGTGGCCGGACGCAGCTGGTCGGCGATCGCGAGCAAGCGATCTCTCAGCGCTGCCCCGAACGCCTGTTCATCGCGCTGGCAGAACCGCTCCAGGGCTGTGAGCAGCCCGGCGATCTCTTCCTTGCCGACCTTGAAGCCGCGGCCGATGCCGTGGTGAGGAATGCCGCGCAAGGCCGCACGATCGATGAGCGGCGATGCCGACCAGGTCAGTGGATGCACGTCCATGTCCATCATCTGGACCAGCGCCGAGCCGATCAGCGCGCGCCGACCGACCAAAAGGCCGCTCGACTGGGGTCCGCCGATAGCCTTGCCGCCACTGAACAGGACCAGATCGGCCTGCGCGTCGATGAAGCGACGCAGGTTCTCGCGCGGCGGCAGTTGTGCCGCTGCGTCGACGATGACGGGCAGATGATGCGCATGCAGGGTCTCGATCACCATCGGCAGACTGGCCAGCGTGGCGGGCGAAGCGACGAACACGAACGCCACGGTACGCTCGCTCAACGCCACTTCGATTTCCCAGCGTTCCAGGCCCCGCACCCCGGCACCCGTGCCGCGATCGTTATGGCCCAGATCGACGATCCGGGCACCGGCCAGCCGGATCGCATGATCGTAGCTGTTGCGCTGCGCGCGAGCCATCAACACCTCGTTGGGCATACCGCGCGTATCGGGCAATGCGGCCATCCGCGCAATATCCCAGCCGGCCAGACAGGCGGCCGTGGCCAGGGTGAGCGCCGCCGACGCGCCAGAGGTGACCAGACCCGCCTGCGCACCGGTCAGGGCAGCCAGCCGCCCGCTGGCCGCCGTCTGCAGTTCGCTGATGTCGACACTGCAGGCAGCCGCCTCCTGCATGGCCGCCAGCACCTCGGGCGCCATCAGGCTGCCGCCCAGGCGGGTCAGCGTACCGGCGGCGTTGATGCGTCTGACGACGCCCAGTTGCGACAGGAGCGTGCTCATCGCAGGTGACAGGCCACCCAGTGGCCGCTATCGATATCGCGCAGTGGCGGATCTTCCTCACGACACCGGGCCTGCGCATACGGGCAGCGGGTGTGGAAATGGCAGCCCGGGGGCGGATTCATCGGGCTGGGCACATCGCCCTCGATCACCAGCCGCTCCCGTCTGGCCCTGGGATCGGCAATCGGCGCGGCCGCCATCAGCGCTTCGGTATAGGGATGGGAAGGACTGGCGAAGATCTTGTCGCGCCCGGCCAGTTCGACGATGCGTCCCAGATACATCACGGCGATGCGATGACCGATATGTTCGACAACCGCCAGATCATGGGACACGAACAGATACGCCAGTTGGAATTCGTCCTGCAGATCCATCATCAGGTTGAGCACCTGGGCCTGTACCGACACATCGAGCGCCGAGACCGGTTCATCGGCGACGATCAGGCGCGGATTCAGCGCGATGGCTCGCGCAATGCCCAGACGCTGGCGCTGGCCGCCCGAAAATTCGAACGGATAGCGGCTCATGGATTCGGGGCGCAGACCCACCTTGTCGAGCAGCGCGGCAACCTGGGCGGTCGGATCAGCCGCATCGAGCAGCCCATAATTTTCCAGCGGCTCGGCAATGATTTTCTGCACGCGCATGCGCGGGTTGAGCGAGGAATAAGGATCCTGGAACACCATCTGTACCTGACGTCGATGATCGTGCATGGCCGCGTCGGACAAGGTGGTGACTTCGGTGCCGCCCAGCCAGATCCGGCCCGCCGTGGGTTGCAGCAGACGCAGCACCGTTTTGCCGACCGTCGACTTGCCGCAACCGGATTCACCAACCAGACAGAGCGTTTCGCCCGGGCGGATCGACAATGACACACCGTCCACCGCCCTGACCGCACCAGCCAACCGCTGCAGAAGACCGCGATGCACGGGAAAATGCACCTTCAGGTCTTCCAGGCGCAGCACATCGGCAGCCTGGCCATCGGGCCCGACGGCGGCCGTTGACGGCTCGAGCGTCTCGTTCATCGCGCCGACCCGATCACCGTATCGACCTCCCAACAGGCGGCCTGGTGGGCACCCGCATCGACGGCTCGCAGCGGTGGTGCCTGTTCATGGCATCGCGCCCGCGCAAAACCACAGCGCGGTGCGAATGCGCACCCCCGGAAGGCCGGTTCGCCCGGCGACGCCTCGAGCAGTGCCGGTACGATGCCCGGAATTTCGCTGAGCCGCCGGGTGCGTGCGCCCTGCCGGCCGCGCGGGATGGATGCCAGCAGACCGCGGGTATAGGGATGGGCGGGCAGGTCGAACAAGTCGTCCACGGGTGCCTCCTCGACCTTGCGCCCCGCATACATCACCACCACCCGATGCGCAGTCTCGGCAATCACGCCCAGATCATGCGTGATCAGCATGATGGCCGCGCCGACCCGGCCGTTGAGTTCGACCATGAGCTTGAGGATCTGCGCCTGAATGGTCACGTCCAGGGCGGTGGTCGGTTCATCGGCGATCAACAGCTTCGGATTACAGGACAAGGCCACGGCGATCATGACTCGCTGGCGCATGCCGCCGGAGAACTGATGGGGGTAATCCTTCACCCGGCGCTGTGCATCGGGAATGCGAACGAGTTCGAGCATCTCGACCGCCCGCGCAATGGCCGCGCGTTTGTCCAGCCCTTGATGGATGCGCACCGCCTCGGCAATCTGTGCGCCGACCGTGTGAACCGGATTCAGTGAGGTCATGGGTTCCTGAAACACCATGGCGATCTGGTTGCCTCGTATCGCCCGCATTTTCGCGTCGCTCAGCGCGGCCAGATCCTGGCCTTCGAAACGGATCGATCCCTGCACGATGCGACCCGAACGTGGCGGCACCAGTCGCATCACGGACAAGGCCGTGACCGATTTGCCGCAACCACTCTCGCCGACCACGCCGAGCACCTCGGCGGACCGCACGCTCAGCGACAGGCCTTCGATCGCGCGCACCACACCATCGCGGGTGAAAAACCGGAAATGCAGATCATCCACCTCGAGCACGGGGGTCATCACATGCTCCGCAGCAAGCGGGGATCGAGTCGGTCGCGCAGCCCGTCGCCGAGCAGGTTCACCGACAGCACGACCAGCGCCAGACAGATGCCGGGCGCAAAAATCGTCCATGGCGCGATCTGCAGATACAGCCGGCTGCCCGCGATCATGTTGCCCCAGGTCGGATATTCGGGCGGCGTGCCCGCCCCCAGGAAGCTCAGGCCGGCCTCGGTCAGGATGGCCGACGCGCAGATGTAAGTGGCCTGGACCACCAGCGGCGCGACCGTGCTGGGCAACACATGCCGGCGCAGCAGCTTGAGCACCCGCGTGCCGTTGGATCGGGCCGCATCGACATAGGGCAGATCGCGCACCGACAACACCACCGAACGGACCAGCCGGGTGACCCGCGGAATCTCGGGCACCGCGATGGCGATGATCACCACCTGCACGCTCGCGCCCAGCAGCGCGACCAGCGCGATGGCCAGCAGAATCGACGGGATGGCCATGATGCCGTCCATCAGACGCATCACCAGTGCATCGACGATCTTGAAATACCCGGCCAGCAATCCGACCACCAGCCCGACCAGCACCGAGACGCAGGCCACCGTGAGGCCGACCAGCAGTGAAATGCGCGCGCCGTGGATCATGCGCGAGAACACGTCACGGCCCAGGCTGTCGGTACCGAGCCAGAACTCGGCCGACGGGCTCTTGAGCCGGTTGATGGGTTCAAAGGCGATCGGGTCGCGGGCGATCCAGGGCGCCAGGATGGCCGCGAGTGTGATGATAAAAAGCATTACCGCGCCGATCAGCAGCGTCGGATGACGCCGCGCGAAGGCGATCAGGTCGGCGCCGCCGGCTGCGGCCCTGGCGGCGGGCACCGGCATGGTGGCATCGGGTGTGAGCGCAGGCATCAGGTGTAGCGGATCCGCGGATCAAGGAAACAATAGGACAGATCGATCGCCAGATTGATCAACACATACACGCCGGCGAACAGGATCATCGTGCCCTGGATGATCGGATAGTCGCGCCGCGCGATCGCATCGACCACCAGCCGGCCGATGCCCGGAATGTTGAACACGCTCTCGGTGATCACGACGCCCGAAATCAGCAAAGCGATGCCGATGCCGATCACCGTGACGATGGGCACGGCCGCGTTCTTGAGCGCATGACGAAGCAGCATGGGCATGGTCGCCACGCCCTTGGCACTGGCCGTGCGGATGTAGTCTTCGGCCAGCACCTCGAGCATGCTCGCCCGGGTAATGCGCGCGATCAGGGCCACATAGGCCAGGCCCAGCGCCAGTGAGGGCAGGATCAGATGCCTGAGCCAGTTCCAGAGACCGGTGGACAATTCCTGATAACCCTGCACCGGCAGCCAGCGCCACTGCAGGGCCAGAAAATAGACGAGCAGATAGCCCACCACGAATACCGGCACGGAAAAACCCGCCACCGCCAGGCCCATCACCGCGCGGTCGAACAGCGAGCCGGCCTTCCAGGCGGCGAGCACGCCCAAGGTGACCGCGATGCTCACCGCCACGACCAAGGTGGTGAGCGTGAGCGAGAGCGTGGGGCCGACCCGCTGCTGCACCAGCGTGGTCACGGGAATGCCGGAGAACATGGACACGCCCAGATCGCCGCGCAAGGTGGCCAGGCCCCAGCTCAGGAACTGCTCATGCAGGGGTCTGTCCAGACCCAGGTTGGAGCGGATCCGGGCGATGTTCTCCGCCGTGGCGTTGTCGCCCGCGATGATCGCGGCCGGATCACCGGGGGCCAGATGCAACAGTGAGAACACGAATACGCCGACCACCAGCATGACCGGGATCACGCCGAGCAGTCGGCGAATGACGTAGGCAAGCATGGCGGGTCGGCGAACGGATCAGGCGTAGCGCTCCACATTCCACCAGGGCACGATTTCCGGCACGGCGAGCAGCCCGCGCAGCCGATCCGCGCGGTAGGCGACCGGCGACACCCACTGGCCGGTCTTGACGTCGTGCACGTAATCGATCATGTTGCGATTGAGCTTTCGGGCCACGTCGCGACGCGATTCGAGATCGGGCGCGGCCGACCATTCGGTGCGCAATCGTTCGTTCAGTTCATTCTCGGGCCAGCCGAACCAGCCCTTGGCCCCGTTGGCCGCATGGCCGGCCAGGCTGATCGGACTGGCCGTGCCGTTGCCGCCGCCCCAGGTGAAGAACACGTTCCAGCCACCCTCGGCCGGCGGCTTCTGAACCGCGCGCCGCGTGACCACCGCGCCCCAGTCGGTCGACTCGAGCTGCACGTTGAAGCCGACCTGGCGCAGGCTTTGCGCGATGACCAGCATCGACTGGTTCATCACGTGAATGTTGGTCGCATGGAGCAGGATGATCGGCTTGCCATCGTAGCCCGACTGCTTGAGCAACTCCCTGGCCTTGGCCTGTCGCTCGGCCATCGGTGACTTGAGCATCAGCGCCTCGGATCCGTCCTCGACACCCATGGGCGAGCCGCAGGTGAAGTGGGAACCACAGACCTGGTAGTACTCGGGATTGCCCACCGCGGCACGCTGGACATCTTCCTGATTGATGGCCAGCTGCGCAGCGCGCCGTGCGTTCAGATTGTTGAAGGGCGGATGCAGATGATTGAGCCGGCAATACCCGACCACGCCCAGCTTGCTGAACACTTCGACCTTCACGCCCGGCGTGCCACTGAGCGCGGGCAGGATGTCGATGGGTGGCACCTCGAAATAATCGACCTCACCGGTCATCAGCGCCGACGCCGCCGTCTGCGCATCGGGCATGATTTCCCAGATCACCCGGTCCAGGTGCACCCGCTTGCCACCGGCAATGCCCGAGGCCGGTTCATCGCGCGGCACATAATCGGCATTGCGTTCATAGATGACCCGGCTACCCGGCCGGTACTCGGACTCCATGAATCGGAACGGACCCGATCCGATGTGGCGGGTGATCTGGGTATTGGGATCGGTTGCGGCGATCTCCTCCTTCATCATGAAGCACACCGGCGTGCTGGTCTTGGCCAGCGCGTCGATGAGCAATCCGTAGGGCTCCTTGAGCACGATGCGGAAGGTCTTGTCGTCGACCACGGGCGTGTCGGCCACGCGCGCGAACAGATGGGTGCCGGCGCCATCCTTGACCTGCCAGCGCCGCAGCGAGGCCACGCAGTCGCGTGCGGTCACGGGTGAACCGTCGTGCCAGCGCAGACCGGGACGCAGTTCGAAGGTGTAGGTTTTGCGGTCGGTGGAGATGTCGAACTTGCCGACCATCTGGGGCTGGGGACGGAAGTCCGCATCGATGCCGAACAAGGTGTCGTAGATCATGGCGCCGTGATAGGCGGCCATGTTCTGGGTGGTCCAGATCGGGTCGAGCACATTGAGGTCGCCATGCGGCACCATCCGGACCTCTCGCGCCGGCTTGCTCTGAGCGCGCGCTCGCAGGGGCAGGCCGACGCCGGCCAGCGCTGCGGCGGCCGCACCTGCGGTCAATACACTACGCCGTGAATGAATCATGGGGTGAGTCTCCTGGTCTTGTTCGAATCCGGACTGCATCGATTGCGCCGACTGCGCCGACGATCCGGCCGGGTCTTGCCCGCTTCGGTGATACTACGCCATACACTGCCGGACTATCCTAGCGCCAGACGGCAGGCCCGTCGATGGTTTGCGCCGATCGGCCCCCCGCGTAGTAGACTGCGATGGCTTCAGGGGTCGATGCGCCCGTGTCGGACGGTATCGCCCGCTCCCACAGGAACCCAAGCCATGCTCTTGCCTGACGTACAAACGCCGGCCGTACTGATCGACACGCAGATAGCCACGGCCAACGTGCAGAAATTCCAGTCTTATTGCAACGGGTTGAAGCTGAACACCCGCCCGCACATCAAGACGCACAAGCTGCCGCACCTGGCCCGCCAGCAGATCGCCGCGGGCGCGATCGGCATCACCTGTCAGAAGATCTCCGAGGCGAGCGCCATGATCGCCCAGGGCGGCATTGATGACGTGCTCATCACCTACAACATCATCGGCGAGGACAAGCTGGCCGCATTGCGCGATCTCGCCTCTCGCGTCAGGCTGAGCGTAGTGGCCGACAGTCGCACTGTCATCGACGGCCTGTCGGCGGCTTTTGCAGGTACCCCGCCACTGACCGTGCTCGTGGAATGCGACACCGGCGCCGGCCGTTGCGGCGTTCAGACCGCCGAACAGGCGCTGGCGCTGGCCAGGCTCATCGATGCGGCTCCAGGGCTGACATTCGGCGGACTCATGACCTATCCGCCCAAGGGCAGACCGGCACAGGTCAATATCTGGTTGAGCCAGGCCAAGTCGCTGATCGAAGCGTCGGGACTTAGCGTGGATACCGTGTCGACGGGCGGCACACCTGACATGTGGCAGGCCGATGCGGTACCGGTGGCCACCGAATGGCGGGCCGGAACCTACATCTACAATGACCGGTCACTGGTCGAACGCGACGTGTGCGGCTATGACGATTGCGCACTCACCGTGCTGGCCACCGTGGTCTCACGCCCCACCGATCATCGGGCCATCGTTGATGCGGGCAGCAAGATACTGACCTCCGACCTGCTCGGCCTGAGCGGGCATGGCCATGTGCTCGGACATCCGGCCATCGCGATCGATCAGTTGTCCGAAGAGCATGGCCGCCTGGTGAGCGAAGCGCCGATTCCGCTGAAGGTCGGCGACCGGATCCGCATCGTGCCCAATCACGCCTGTGTCGTGAGCAACATGGTGGACCGGGTTGCCCTGATCAGCGAAGGGCGCCTGGAGCGTTTCGAAACCGTCGCGGCCCGCGGCCGCCTCATCTGAACGAGAGAGCGCAGGGCCATGAGCCAGACCATCAGGATGCTGTCATCGATGGCGACCCGCCAGTTGCTGGCCGACCTGGCCGAGCGCGCCATGGCAGACACCGGCGTGTCGATCATGGCGCAGGCAGGCGGCGGCGTTGACGTGGCGCGCCGCGTGCGTGAGGGCGAGGCCTGCGATATCGTCGTGCTCGCCAGCGATGCGATCGAGCGGCTCATTGACGAGGGCCTGCTCGAACAAAACACCCGCAGCGATCTGGTTCGCTCCGAAGTGGCCATCGCGGTGCGCGCCGGCGATCCGCATCCAGCGGTCGGCACCGAGCACGAGCTCAGACAGGCCGTGCTGAATGCCGCCTCGATCGCCTGGTCCACCGGCCCCAGCGGGGTATATCTGGGCCAGCTTCTCGAGCGCTGGGGCATCAAGGACGCACTGGCCGGACGCATTCATCAGGCGCCGCCAGGGGTGCCAGTGGCGTCTTTGCTCGCCAAGGGTCAAGCCACGCTCGGCTTTCAGCAACTGAGCGAGATGATCGATGCCCCGGGCATCGACGTGCTGGGCACGCTGCCGCCTGCAATTGCCCATATCACCGTGTTTTCAGCGGCGATTCATGTGCGCAGCGCATCGGGCGAGGCGGCCCGCGCGGTACTCGCGTCGTTTGCCGCGGCCGATCAGCAGTCTTTGATCCGGCGACATGGCATGCAGCCGGCTTGATCCAGCTCCAGCGATCCGCATCGGTCTGTCCTGTGGCGAACCGACGCACACCTTGCCACGCGGTTGATGCGGGTCAATGTCGCCAGCGCGAATCGGGCGCACGATCATTTTGTCGGCCGGCATCGGTGCCGGCGACCGCTGACAGCCAGAAGGGTGACAACATGACCGATTCGATGCGCTTTGAAATCGCCATGGAGCAGGTGCAGGATTATGAATTCCGGATCCGTTTCGACTGGCCCGATGTGCCCGATCTGACCGTCGATGAGCCGGTACCCCTGGGCGGTGCCAAGGGCCCCAACGCAGCACGTCTGATCGGCGCCGCCATCGCCAACTGCCTGACCTCCAGCCTGCTGTTCTGCATGCGCAAGTTCAAGCAGACGCCAGGAACGCTGAGCGCTCAGATCGTCGGGGAAATCATTCGCAATGATGCAGGCCGGATGCGCATCGGCCGCTACGATGTCACCATCCAACTGGCCGAGCCGGTCAATCAGATCATGCATTTTGACCGCTGTCTGGCCCAGTTCGAAGACTTCTGCGTGGTCACGCAAAGCGTGCGCGACGGTATCGACGTGGGCGTGCGCGTGATCGATCCGGCCGGTCGCGAGATTTTCGCCAGCGCTCACTGAGCGCCGGCGAGAATCCACCACCACACTCGACACGCCATGCTCAAGGGAGTCTCCCCGCTGCTCTCGCCCGATCTGCTGCATGCACTCGCCAGCATGGGGCATGGTGACGAGATCGTCATTGCCGACGCCAATTTTCCGGCGGCCCGCTACGCGCAGCGACTGATCCGCACGCCGGGTATCCAGGCGCCCAGCCTGCTCGAGGCGGTGTTGACGGTCCTGCCTCTGGATGATTTCGTCGAGCAGGCGGCATTCACCATGCAGGTGGTTGGTGATGCGCAGGCCGTGCCCGACGTGGTGCGCGAATTCGATGAACTGCTGATCGCCCACGGGGTTGGGCGGTCCAGTGGACTGGAGCGTTTCGACTTCTATCGTCGGGCGGCCAGGGCCTTCGTGATCGTGGCCACCGGCGAAATCCAGATCTACGGCAACATCGTGCTTACCAAGGGCGTGGTCAGACCCTGATCCCCTGCACGCCGATATACTCGGGCCTGCACACACCCTGTCTGTCGTCACGCTCCGCGCAGGCTCACGCCTCGCGGGCGCCGACGCTGACCATCCACCGAATCCGGAGTTGTTCAAATGGCTGATGAAGTCCTGACTGAAACCCGTGGCCGCATCCTGGTGATTACGCTGAACCGCCCGGAAGCGATGAATGCAATCAATCAGGCGCTGACCGATCAGTTGGCCGCCGCGCTGGATCGCCTCGATACCGATGCGCAACTGACCGCCGGCGTGTTAACCGGCAACGGCCGCGGCTTCTCGGCCGGCATGGACCTGAAGGCCTTCGTGACCGACGGTCTGCCCACTGCGGGCGATCGCGGCTTTGGCGGCATCACCAACCGCGGCCCGGAAAAACCCCTGATCGCCGCGATTGAAGGCTTCGCGCTGGCCGGCGGCCTGGAGCTGGCCTTGTCCTGCGACATCATCGTGGCGGCCAAAGGCGTCAAACTGGGGATTCCGGAGGCCGGTGTCGGCCTGTTTGCGGCCGCCGGTGCGTTGCTGCGCCTGCCGCGCGTGCTGCCCTACGGACTGGCCATGAAAATGGCCCTGACCGCACGACCGATCACCGCCGAGGTCGCGCATCAATACGGCCTGGTCACCGAACTCACCGAACCCGGCCAGGCCCTGAGCGCCGCCCTGGATCTGGCCGAGCAGATCTCGCGCAATGCGCCGATGTCGCTCAAGGCATCCAAGGCCCTGATTCGCGAAACCCAGGGGCGGACCGAGGCCGAGTTCTGGGCCTATCAGCAGGCCGAGCACATGCATGTGTTCACCAGCAAGGATGCGATCGAAGGGCCAACGGCCTTCGCCGAAAAGCGACCTCCTAACTGGCATGGCGAGTGAGGCCTTCCGCGTTCGGGTTGCAGCGGTCGGTGCGAGCTGCAACCGGCGCGGGAGTCCGACGGCTCAGCGGCCTTTTTCCATGGCCCACAGATTGACCGGCAGCGTATTGCGCAGATACAGTCCGCCGCCGATAGCCTGAAAATCGCGCCCCAGACGACGGCGATACCAGGCCGCCGGCCGCAGATGCTGGTGCCGGTCGGTGCGCTGGAAGTCGCAGATGGCGCGGTCCTCTTCGGTGATCAGACCGATGAAGGCTGCACCCGTGGTGAGCCGCGCGATGTTGCGCAAGGCTTTTGAGCAATCGGCCTCGTCCAGATACGACAACACATCGGAACAGACCAGCAGATCGAAAGGGTCGTCGTGATAGTCGACCACCGATCCGCGTTGCCACCCATAACGCTCGCACAGATAAGGGCTGAGTTCCACACCCACGCAGCGGGCCCTGGGCCAGAGTCGTTGCAGGGCGCGCAACTGACGACCCAGCCCGCACCCCAGATCGATGATGCGGTTCACGCGCAGATCGAGATAGTTCAGGTAGGCATGAATGAACATCGCCTGGCGCCGGGCGCTGGCCACCGTGCCCGCGCGGGTATCGGGGTTCTCATAAAAACGCTGATAGTAGGATTGGTCGAATCGTTCACTCATGGCGGCGGTGCATGCCTCATTGATTCGGGCGACGCAGGCGACGCCACAGGCCGGTCTGACTCAGAATGGTCATGAGCAGCGCGGCGAGGATCATGGCAGACAATGGCGAGGTGAAGAACTCACTGATGAACTGCATGGGGTCGTCGCCGGACGAAATCATCGCCTGACGATAGCTGCGATCCATGAGCGGGCCCAGAATCATCCCCAGGATCACCGGCCCGACCGGATAGCCATACCGCTTGAGGAAATAACCAAGCAGGCCGAAGCCGAACATCCAGTACACATCGATCGGGTTGTTGTTGATCGCGTACGCACCCACGGTACACAGCACGAGAATCAGCGGCAACAGCATCGCCTTGGGTGTTTCGACGATCCGGGCGAACAACCGGATGCCCATCAATCCGAACACCAGCAGGAAAATATTGGCCAGCGTCAGGCATCCGACCGTAAACCAGAACAGATGCGGCGTTTCGACCATCAGCATCGGGCCGGGCTTCAGGCCATGAATGCTCAGCGCGCCGATGATCACGGCCGTGACCGCATCGCCTGGAATACCCAGTGTGAGCATCGGGATGAAGGCACCACCGATCGCCGCATTGTTGGCCGCCTCGGGCGCCACCAGACCCTCATAGGCACCCTGGCCGAACGGTCGGGACGGATGCTTCACCGTGCGCCTGGCATGGTCGTAGGCCATCAGGGCGGCAATATCGCCACCCGCGCCCGGCAGTGCACCGACCACCACGCCGATCGCCGAGGCGCGCGTGGCCAGTGGCAGATGCCGGCGAATCAATGTCCAGGGCGGAAGGATTCGACTCACATCCTGGCGGATCGCGCTTCGTCCAAGTTCATGAACCTGCACCAGCACTTCGGCAACGCCGAAAAAGCCGATCATGGCTGCCACATACGAGATGCCCGCGGTCAGTTGCAGACTGTCGAAGGTGAAGCGGGATTGAGCGGTCATCGGATCCAGGCCGACCGAGCCGATGATCGCACCCAGCGCGCCAGCGAACAATCCCTTCGAGAGCGACTCGCCAGACAGACTGCCCACCAGCAGAATCCCCCAGATCGCCAGCATCAGATAGTCGCGTGGTGCGAACTTCAGTGCAAACCCGGCCATCGAGGGCGCGGCCACGGCGAGCACGAGGATGCCCACGAAGCCGCCGAACACCGACATGATCGTGGTCAGACCGATGGCCTGACCGGCCTCGCCGCAACGCGCCAGCGGATAACCGTCCAGAGCGGTGGCAATCGCCGACGGGGCACCGGGGATGTTGAGCAGGATCGCGCTGCGCGATCCACCATACACGCCGCCGAAGTAGATGCCCGCAATCAGGGCGAGTGCGGCATTGACTTCCCATTTGAAGGTGAACGAAATCAGGATCGACACCGCCATCGTCACCGACAGACCAGGAATGGCGCCAATGTAGATGCCGGCGAAGGTGCCCCCAGCCGTGAGCAGCAACAGCCAGGGGTCGATCCAGGCAGTCAGGAAATAGCCCAGGGCGTCCGTCATCTGAACCACTCGGGCAGGCCCATGGCCGTTGGCAGCACGACCGAGAATACCGTCTGAAATACCAGATGAATGATCGCCATGGCTGACAAGGCCACCAACAACGCCAGGCCGATGCGTCGATTGCCCAGCAGGCGCATCCCGACCAGCAGGAACACGGTAGAGGCGATGAGAAAGCCCAGGTAGGGCATCGTCAGCACATATACCGCCATGGCGATGATCAAAGCGATCAGCACCGCAGGGGTCAGTTCACGGATGAACGGCATGCGTGTCGACGGTTCGCCCGACGGCCTTCGCCGGACCTGCACGATGTTGAACAGCGCAGTGGCCGCCATCAGGGCTGCGGCGCCCATCGGGAAAGCGCCGGCCGAGCTCAGGGATTCGAAGCCCGAAATGCCCCAGGCCGTCCAGAGCAGGAAGGCACTGGCCATCGCCAGGATGATGGTGAAGGTGTATTCACCGGGCAGGCGCTGTTTCGACGATGGCATCGGTGTTCTCGACGTCGCGTTGTTCAGCGTTGATCAGGGCCTCGCAATGCCCAGGTCGGCCGGATCTTTCTTGGCCACGCCGACTTCGTGATAGGTCCAGGATGTCACCGATTGCCATTTTTTCAGGAAGGCAGTCGCCTCATCCCCCGACAGATTCATCATCGTATTGCCACGCTCGTTCATCAGCTTGCTGAATGCCTCCTGGCCGACCGCCTGGCTGAAGGCCTTGACCAGCACAGCCTTCGCGGCGTCGGGCACATCATTGCGTACGAACACGCCGTAGAACGGACCCCAGGGCAGGAATTTGCCGATGGCCGGTAGATCGGCGGTGATCGGGGCAATGTCGCGATAAGGCCTGGTGTCGAGTACGGCCAGCGCCTTGAGCCGGCCCGCCTTGATGTGCTCGGCCGCCGCGCCGGCGCCCACGAACATGAAGTCGACATGGCCACCCAGCAGAGCCGTGACACCGGGACCTTCGCCCTCGAAGGGGACCGAGATCACCGGAAACTTCGTCACAGTCGCGACCATCGCATTGACCGAGAAGGGCAGGCCGCCCGCGCCCGTGGACCCTTGTTTGAGTTTACCCGGCGCTGCCTGAACGGCCGCGAGCAGATCCTTGAAAGACTGCCAGGGCTTGTCCGGCGCGGTTACCAGCAGGACATTGCCGCGCGCCACGACATTGATCGGGTAGAACTGCGAATAGTCCAGATTGCTGATGCCCAGCACCGGATGCAGTTGCGGATTCTCTGCGCCATAGAGCAGCGTATAGCCATCGGCCGATTGCTGGGCGACGAAGTTGGTGGAAATCGCACCCACGCCGCCCGGTTTGTTCTGCAACACGATCTTTCGACCCAGGATCTGCTCCACACCCGGGGTCAATGCCCGGCTCACCACATCGGTGGCACCACCCGGCCCCCATTGAATGACCCCGGACAGATCGCGCGCCGGGAAGTCCTGCGCCATGCCAGTGGACGCGAGTCCGAACAAGGTCACGGCAAGCGCCTGAAGGATTCGGGACCGTCGCGTGTTTGCCATACGCTGCATTGCCAATCTCCAAGAGATATTGAAAGTGACAACGGGCATCACCCGTTGATTTGCCAAACCTGCTGCAACGGCAGACACTCAGCGACATTCAAGGCATCCCTGCCGATGCCAGCTCCGTCAGGCCGCACTTACCAACCCACCGTCAACCGCCGGGTGTCCCCCATGCCCACCATCGCCCACCGTGAATCGGTACCCGACCGTCGCAATCCCCTGTCCATCTCGGGTATCGAATTCGTCGAGTATGCGACCAATCGACCACAGGCCCTCGGACAATCGCTGCAGGCCATGGGCTTTCGGCCCGTGGCCCGCCATCGCTCGCGCGAAGTCACGCTGTATCGCCAGGGCAGCATGAATCTGGTGGTCAATGCGCATCCCGATGATGCCCGATTCCAGGTTGAAACCCTGGCTCAGCCGGTTCTGTCGGCCGTGGCATTCCGGGTCCGAGATGCCCATCTGGCCTTTCGCCGCTGCCTGGATCTGGGCGCCTGGGAAGTCCCGAGTCGCGCACAGGCCATGGAGTTGCACATTCCAGGCATCCGGGGGCCGGGCGCGAGTCAGTTTCATTTCGTCGATCGGTGGGAGCAGTTCTCGATCTTCGACATCGACTTCATGCCGATTCCGTCGGTCGATACCGCACCGCCCGCGCTCGCGGGCATGCGCTACTTCGGCATCGTCCAGTATGTGGGTGCCGAGCGTAGTGCCGACTGGAGCGCCTACTATCAGCAACTGTTCGACTTCACGGTGATCCCCGACCAGGAACGCTTCGGCATTCTGCCCCATGGCACCCTGATGCGCAGTCCATGCGAGAAGCTTCCTGTGGCAACTGGTCGAGCCGGCACCCTGGCCACTGGTGACCGATACCGACGAGTCCCTGCAACGGGTCGGCATCGGCGTTCCCGATGTGCGCGCTGCAGTAGCCTTGCTGCGCGCGCGCGGTGTCGATTTTGTCGATTCGGTCCATCTGCATCCGGATGACCGGGGCGCACTCACGATCGCCCAGCCCGGCGGCGTGGCATTCGAACTCGTTCACCAATCCCACTGAGCGGATATCCGAATGAATCTGATCGACGGTTTCGGCATGGACACGATCACGCTCAATGGCCCGCTCGAGGCCAAGCTGGCGGCCATGAAAGCGGCCGGCTTCACCCAGGTCATGCTTGGTGCCCGTGATATCGCCGGTCATCCGGGTGGCGTGGCAGCGGCAGTCGATGCGGTTCGCGCCAGCGGACTGAGACCCACGGGCTTTCAGGTGCTGCGCGACTTCGAAGGACTGTCGGGCCATCTGCACGATTACAAGGTCGACATTGCCAAGGCCATGTTGCAGATGTGTCATGCGCTGGGCAGCAAGGTCTTGCTGGCGTGCTCGTCCACCTCGCAACATGCGAGTACCGATCCGCAGACGATTGCACGCGATCTGCGCAAGCTGGCCACGCTGGCCCTGCCACTGGATATCCGCATTGCCTATGAGGGGCTCTCGTGGGGACGCAGCATCAATGAATACACCACCGCCTGGGAGGCGGTCGAACGGGCCGATTGGCCGAACCTGGGCGTGGGCATCGACTCGTATCACATCATCGCAGCCAGGACACCGCTCGATACGCTCGAGCTCATCGACCCGGAACGCATCTACCTCGTGCAACTGGCCGACTTCATGTGGCAGGAGGTCAACGGATTCGAGGAACGCATGGCCACCGCCCGTACCTTCCGGGTGTTCCCCGGCGAAGGCGTGCACAGCGAGCAACTTGCCGATCTGGTGCTGAGGCTGGAACGGCTGGGCTACCGGGGCGACTACAGCTTTGAAGTGTTCAACGACGACTATCAACAATTGCCGCAGGCGATCGTCTGCGAGCGGGCCAGACGGGGCGCGCACTGGGTTGCGCAGAATGTGCTGCATCGCGAGGCGCCCCTGCCGGTCTGGACCCGACCGCCGGCGAACGCCGCAACCGGGTCGGCCTGAACCATTCTCGAAGGAGCATTCACGATGAGCAACCCACCCGGTTTTGCCGCCCGATTCGCCTGGGAGGCGATCGTCGAGATTGGCGAGCGGCGCTCCATGGGCGAATCGCCGGCCGGCGCACGCTGGATCATTCCGATCCTGGGCGGTCGCTTTTCCGGCCCGGCGATCCGCGGCACCGTCGTGCCCGGTGGTGCCGACCGGCAGCTCTGGCGATCCGATGGCGTGCGTGAACTCGATGCGCGCTACGAATTGCAGACCGATGACGGCGCACTCATCACGGTGCACAACCGGGTGTTGATCGACGACCCGGAAGGACCCGCCCGATACGCGGCCTCGCACATCGATCTGATTGCGCCGGCCGGCCCGCATGAGTGGATCAATCGGCGTCGCTTCGTGGGTCGTCTGCGCAGCCTGATGCCGGCGCAGGCCGCCGTGGCAATCGGCTTCTTCGAGCTTCACCCCTTGTAGCCAAGCAGGCGGGGCAGGAACAACACCAGGTCGGGCACGAAGGTGATGATCGCAAGCGCGCCCACCAGTGCGATGATGAAGGGCACGAGGTCGCGAATGATGCGGCCCAGCGGTTGACCGGTGATGTTGGCCACGATAAACAACAACAGGCCATAAGGCGGCGTGATCAGGCCGATCATCGAATTGACCACCACGATCACCCCGAAATGAATCGGATCGATGCCCAGCGCCAGCACGGTAGGAATGAAGATCGGCACAATGATCAGCAAAATGGCGCCTCCCTCGATGATGCAACCGAGCGCCAGGAACAACAGATTGATCGCGATCAGGAATCCGGTGGGCGACAGATCGAACTGCTGCATGAAGGCCGACATCGCATTCGGAATGTTCTCGCGCGTGACCACGTAATTGAAGGCCAGTGCACCGGCGATCAGAATGCCCACCGATGCCGTGGAGCGAGCACTGTTGAGCAGGGTCTGATAGAACTGACCGACCGATACCGACCGATAGAACACGGTGGACACCATCAGCGCATAAAAGGCGGCCACGGCGGCAGCCTCGGTGGGTGTCATGACTCCGCCATAGATGCCGCCCAGCAGGATCACCGGCATCAGAAGCGCCGGTATGGCGCGGCCGGTGAGACTCGGAATCTGGCGGATCGGAATCGAATCATCGGTTGGAAACCCGCGCCGGCGCGCGATGATCGCATTCATCAGCATGAGCACCACGCCCATCAGCAGGCCTGGCGCGACGCCGGCCGCGAACAGATAGCCGATCGAGGTGTCGGACACCAGGGCATACAGGACCATCGGAATCGAGGGTGGAATGATCGGCCCTATCGTCGCCGAGGCGGCTGTCACGGCAGCGGCATAACTGGGCGTGTACTGGCCATTGCGAGTCATCATGTTGATGATGATTCGCCCCATGCCTACCGCATCAGCCACTGCCGAACCGGACATGCCCGAGAAAATCAGGCTGGAGAAAATATTCACATGGCCGAGCCCGCCCCGGAACCGTCCCACCAGCGCCTGGCAGAAGGCCAGCAGCCGGTCGGCCAGCGTGCCGATGTTCATCACGTCGGCGGCCAGGATGAACAACGGAATCGCCAGCAGTGTGTAGCCATTGAACAGTCCCTGGAGCACCGTCTCGGCAGCCACCGAGGTGTCGAACCCCTTGAGCGCAAGATAGACGATGGTGCCGCAGATCATGGTCAGGCCGACCGACAGGCCGCACAGGGCCAGCAACAGGATCAGCAGGATGGCGACGGTGAACGGTTCAGGCATGATCGGCCTGCGCTGTTGCCGGATTCACCGACAGATCGGGCTCATGCGGCGCAGCCGGGCCGCGCAACGATCGCCAGGCGTGAATCAGACAACGCACGATCACCGCAATCGAGAAAGGCACATAGATGGCGAACACCAGGTCGAAGCGAACCTGCATGTAGGCGGTTTTTTCGATGGCCATGAAGGATACGAACTCCCAGACCTTGGGCAGCGTCCAGGCGAAGATGGCTGCGCAGACCAGATTGGCCAGCACGTCCATCGCCCGGCGCACCAGAGGTGGCGCAATGTTATAGAGCAGATCGAGGCGGATGATCTCGGCATCGCGCACCACGAATGCATAACCGAACAGAATGCCCCACAGCCAGGCAATGGCCACGTATTCGACCGTCCAGCCCAGCGGCAGATTCAACACGTATCGAAACAGTATCTGGATCAGAAACGTGACGAACATGCTCAGCAGCAGCAGTGCGACGAGATTTTCCGCGCGCCGGCGCAACCAGGCGCCGACACGGGTGATCATTGCCGTGGCCATGGTTCAGAGCGCGTTGATCTGATCGATCAGCCCGGCCGGCCAGTCCTTGGAATACTTGGACTTGCGATACTGGTCCAGCACATGGTCGCGAAACGCCTTTTTGTCCGGCTCATAGACCTTCAGCCCTTCCTTCTTGAAGAAGTCGATGAGTTCGCCTTCCTGGGTGAGTGTGACCTTGTCCAGCGCCTTCTCGAAGGCCAGCGCGCAGGACTGCACCTTGTCCTGCTGGGCCGGGGTCAGGGAGGCCCACTTCTTGAGCGAGATGGTGAGCTGGTTGGCCGCGATCAGATGGCCGCTGAGTACGATCTGATTGGTGACCTCGTAAAACTTCATGGCTTTGTCGGCCGGCAGCGGATTGTCCTGTCCATCGATCGCGCCGCTTTGCAGTGCCGTATACACCTCGGTAAAGGCCATCGGTGTCGGATTCGCACCCAGCGCCTCACCCACGAACTGCCAGCCCTCGCCGCCCGGCATACGCAGCTTGATGCCGGACATGTCGGCCGGTGTCTTGATCGGGCGATCGCCCTTGATGTTGATATGACGGGTGCCGATGTACGGATTGGACAAGACCTTGACCTTGGCCTTGTCTTCAATGGTCTTCATCAGCGGCGCCAGCACCGGCGAGCTGAATGTCTTGCGCATGTGGTCATAGTCACGATACAGATAGGCCGTGCCCAGAATGCTGGTTTCGGGTACCTGGTTGTAGAAGTCGAAGATCGCCAGCGCCGCCATGTCGAGGTTGCCTCGCTGCATCGCGGTCAGCTCCGTACCCTGCTTGAACAAGGTCGCACCGTGGTAGGGCTTGAAGTGAAATTCCGCGCCCAGACAATCGCCGAATGCGGTTTTGAGCGTGGCCGAGCGAATATCGGTTTCGGGCACGGTGTCCGAATAGGTGATCTCAATCTTTTTCTGTGCGGCGGCGGGCATCGGGCTCAGCGCCAGCGCAAGCATGGCAACGCCTGCGGTACATGCCAGGCGCAGGCGGATATCGATCCGCGAGCCGCGGGCGGGGTGGCTGATTCTCATTGGCATGGACGTCTCCTTGGGAAAATGATTGACTGATGACCGACGCCGTGCGGGTGGCCGGCACCGTGGTGCTGCGCCGGATCACCATGACCCGGCAGATGCTGCAAAACTAGCCGCTGCCGCGCCGGCCGGCAGCGTCGAAGGTCGACTGCATATGGGCCAGACTGGCGGCCCGTCCGGTAAATAATTCGAAGGCATGCATGGCCTGGTGAACCGCCATTGCCGAGCCGTCCATGGTCCGGCATCCAGCCGCCCGCGCTGCGCGGATCAGTTCGGTCTCCAGCGGCACGTAAATGGCATCAGCCACCCAGTGCTGCGATGACAGCCAGGCCGCATTCACCGGCGAACCGGGATGCGATGCCATGCCGACCGGACTCGCATTGACAACGCCGTCGACGCGCGCGATGGTCGCGGCCAGATCCTGAGCAACCAGTGCCCTGCCCTGCCCATGGTGACCATTCAATTCGGCCACCAGCGCGGCGGCTCCGGCACCATCGATGTCATGGACCGCCAGACGGCCAACGCCGGCATCCAGCAAGGCGTGGCCGATCGCGCAGCCGGCCCCCCCGGCGCCGATCAGCAATGCCGCGTGGCGATCGACATCGCCCAATTGCGCAGCGAAGCCGTCGGCAAACCCGGTGACGTCGGTGTTGTGACCGGATTTCCGTCCGTCACGAAACACCACGGTGTTGACCGCGCCGATGCGCCGGGCATGCGGCGTCAGTTCATCGAGCGACGCGATCACTTCCTTTTTCCAGGGGATGGTGATGTTCAGGCCGGCGAACCCGCAAACCGCCGCTGCGTCCACCAGACGCCCCAGCATGCCCGGTTCGCTGCCCATCAGGGCGGTATCGAACAGCCGGTAGACCACCCGCAGACCGAGCGCCTGCCCCTGGGATTCATGCATGGCCGGTGAGCGGGACAACTGGATGCCCCGCCCGATCAAACCCAGCAATACGGTCGACCCGCCATCGGACAACGGCGAGTCGGTCGCACCGGATTGAATGGATGGTGACATGCCGTGCGGATCTCCTGTCTGGCGCGCGAAGCGGGCTGGCGGTCAGGCCCGGGCGCGACGATCGGAACGAACTTTGTACTAACCGGTTAATTGTGTCAAGCTCTTTGAACCAGCTGGTTAATTTGATAGTCTTACGGAGTCGGATCGGGCCGTCGCAGTGGCAACCCACGATGCCGAGCAGGCTGACCCGACCGACTGGCACCAGAAGCTGGCAAAAAAAGGACCTCATGGAAAACGCGCACGCGACGACCAGGCCGGCCCGACGCCAGGGTTCGCACTGGAAACAGGATCCCGACGCCGTGAAGGCCGACATCCTGCGGGCGGCCACCGCCGAAATCGCCGCCCACGGTCTTAATGGCGCCCGGATCGACCAGATCGCCGCGCGCACGCGCACCTCCAAACGCATGATTTATTACTATTTCGGCGACAAGGAGGGCTTGTACCGTCACGTTCTCGAAGCGGCCTATCGCGAGGTGCGCGAGGGCGAAGATTCGCTCGAACTGGATCGCAGCGACCCCATGGCGGCGCTGCGCAAACTCGTCGGATTCACCTTCGATCATCATCGGGCCCATCCGGACTTCATCCGGCTGGTGATGATCGAAAACATCCAGGACGGCCAGCATCTGGGCCGCTCGGCATTGCTGCAATCGATGAACCGCACCGCCATCGACCGGCTCGCCGCCATCTATCGCAAGGGGGTGGCGGCCGGCGCGTTCCGCAAAGGCATTCATCCCGTCGAACTGCACTGGCAGATCAGTGCGTTGTGCTTTTTTAACGTGTCCAACCAGGCCAGCTTTTCGCTGATCTTCGGTGACTCGCTGTTCAAGCCGCGCGGTCAGCAACGCCTGCGCGACCAGACCATTGAATCGGTGCTGCGATTCGTCGCAAATGCCAACCAGACCCCTGACCCGGAGAGCAAGCCTTCATCATGATCGATCCCGAACTGAAACCCTTTCTGGCCGACTGGGCGAACAAATGGTCACGGGCGGCGCCCGGTGCCAGTGTGCAGGCGCGGCGCGCCCTGTTCGAAACCATCGCCCTCGAGATGCGCCTGCCCACGCCCGAGGACATCGACACCGATGACGAACACTGGATCGAATCGTCCGCGGGCCGGGTTCGCGTTCGGGTGTTCCGGCATCGATCGGGTGGTGTCCAGCCCTGCCTGGTCTATATGCATGGTGGCGCGTGGATGCAGGGCAGCCCGGAAACGCATTGGGACATCACCGCACGCATCGCCTCGCGCAACCGGCAGACCGTGATCAGTGTCGACTATGCCAAGGCGCCCGAACATCCCTTTCCGGCCGGTCTGAATCAATGTGCCGATGTGCTGCGCTGGGCAGTCGCACAGGCCGCCACTCTGGGCATCGATCCGCATCGCCTGGCCGTGGGCGGTGACAGCGCGGGCGCCAATCTGGCCGCCGCGCTCACGCTCATGTTCCGTGACCAGGACATCACCCTGATGGCCCAGATGCTGGTTTATCCGGCGGTGGAGTTCACCCAGTCCCGGCCCTCGTTTCGCGAGAACCCGGATGGTCCGATCATCCGCGTGGCCGATATGCCGATGGTCAATCGTCAGTATTGCGCCGATCCGGCCCATCTGACCCATCCGCTGGCCGCGCCGCTGCTGGCCAGCGATCATGGCCGGCTGCCGCCCGCCTATATCGCGGTCGCCGAGCATGATCCGCTGCGGGACGACGGCATTGCCTACGCGAAGGCGCTGGAGTCCGCCGGCGTATCCGTCACGCTCGATCGCGGTACCGGCCTGATCCATGGTTATCTGCGGGCGCTCGACTATTGCGCCGCCAGTCGCGACAGTCTGCGGCACATGAGCGACTGGCTGGGCCGGCAGAATGAAGCATCCCATCCGGCCCGAGGCTGACCAGCGACTCATTCCCGAACGGCGTCAGTCCTGCGGTACCCTAATGCCTCTGCGACGCAAGTCATGCAGCGCCTGCTGGCGCTGTTCCCTGTCATCTGCACTGGATCAGAACAATGAAACGCTACGGACGCTCCGCCATCCTCCTCTCACTGGTTTGCGCTGCCTCGCTGACCGCCTCCTGCGCCTCGGACGGGACGATGCCTGGTCTTGAAAAGGCTGGAAGCCTGCTCAAGGGGGCCGGTACAGGCTCGGGCAACGCCCTGTCATCCGATCAGATCGTGGCCGGCCTCAAGGAGGCCCTGAGCAAGGGTTCGGAGACCGTTGTGGGCCGCCTGGGCCAGTCGGGCGGATTCAGCAAGGATCCGGGCGTTCGCATTCCGCTGCCCGCCTCGCTGGCCAAGGCGCGCGACTTCGCTGGTAAATTCGGCATGAACAGTTCCTTCGACGATCTGGAGAACCGGCTCAATCTGGCTGCCGAGGCGGCCACGCCCAAGGCCAAGAATCTGTTCCTGGGCGCAATTGCCGACATGTCCGTCCAGGATGCCAAAGGCATTCTGTCCGGCCCCGACAATGCCGCCACCCAGTATTTCGAATCCCGCACCCGACCCACGCTGGGTGGCGACATGCGCCCCATCGTCGATCAATCCCTCTCCGAGGTCGGTGCCGTCAAGTCATTGCAGCAACTGCTGGGTCGTTATCAGCAGATTCCGCTGGCGCCGAAGATCGACACCGACCTGACCGGTTATGTGGTCGACAAGGGCATGGATGGCATCTTCAAGTACCTGGCCAGCGAAGAAAAAGCGATTCGTGAGAATCCGGCCAAACGCACCACGGAACTGCTCCAGAAGGTATTCGCCGCACGCTGATCCGGCGCGCGCGGTGCGCCGCTCACCGATAGAACGGGAAGTCCGCGCACATCGTGAATACGCCCGCCCTGACCTCATCGACCACGGACGTGGTCGTGGCGGGCGCACCCGGCGCCGCGATCGCCGCGACCACCTCGGCGATCCATTGGCCGATCCGGGTGAACTCGGCCTCACCGAATCCGCGTGCCGTGGCGGCGTTGGCCGATAGCCGCAATCCCGAGGCGACTTCGGCCGGTTGGGGATCAAACGGAATCAGGTTCTTGTTGCAGGTCAGGCCGGCTCGCTCGAGCCAGTCGACTGCCACCGCGCCGGTGACACCGGCCGGTCGCAGATCGACGAGCATGAGGCCCGTATCGGTACCGCCCGACACCACCCGGATCGCCGACCGCGTCAGACTCTGCGCCATGGCCTGTGCGTTGCGGATCACCTGCTCACTGTAATGCCTGAAGGCCGGCTGGGTCGCTTCCTGCAGGCAGACCGCCTTCGCGGCCACCGCATGCAGCATCACCGAGCCCTGCACGCCCGGGAACACGCCGTTGTTGATGCGCTTGCTCAGGCGCTCGTCATTCCACAGGATCATGCCGCCGCGCGCACCTCGCAGGCTCTTGTAGGTGGTGGTGGTGACGATGTCGGCGTGCGGAAACGGATGTGGATGCAGGCCCGTCGCCACCAGGCCGGCAAAATGAGCCATGTCGACCAGAAAGCTCGCATCGACCGAGCGCGCGATGCTGGCGATCCGCTCAAAATCGATCACCCGGGAATACGCCGATCCCCCGGCGATGATCAGACGGGGGCGATGCGCCAGTGCGCTGCGCTGCAATTCGTCGTAGTCGATGCGCTCGGTGTCGCGATCCAGACCATAGGTGACGACTCGATAACTGCGCCCGGTGAGCGTGGCCGGATGGCCGTGACTGATATGGCCGCCGGCGGCTGTGTCCATGGACAGGATGGTGTCACCGGGCTCGAGCACGGCCAGGTAGGCCGCCTGGTTCGCATTGCTGCCTGAATGCGGCTGCACGTTGGCGAACCGGCAGCCGAACAAGGCACAGGCTCGGGCAATTGCCTGGGCCTCGATCTCATCGGCGAACTCGGCGCCGCCATAGTAGCGATGGGCCGGATAACCTTCGACCGTCTTGTTGGTCATGACCGATCCCTGCGCCTGCAGGACGGCCAGACTCACGAAGTTTTCCGAGGCGATCAGTTCGATCTGGTTCTGCTGACGCCGCCGCTCATGCTCGATCGATGCCGCAATCACCGGATCGGCCTGGGCCAGCGGTTGCTCAAAGTGATCGATGCGCAGCGCCTTATCGGCGGACGGGTCACGACGGGTCATCAGTCCTCCCGGGTTGGGTCCGCCCGCCGCCGGCAGACCCGATCGGGTCAGGCAGCCTGATACTGATAACGAGGGTCGGGCGCGGAATCGCCATAGTATCGGGCCGCCGCCGAATAGTCGTGGGCGTTCAACAGCACCCCCAGGATCCGGGTGGGCGACTTCTGGATTCTTGCCAGACCGCGACGAATCGTAGGAATGGGCGTTGAACCGCCCTTGACCACATAGACCGTGCCATCACATTCGCCGGCGATGATGCTTGCATCCGATACAACCTCGATCGGCGGGGCATCGATGACCACCATGTCGAACTGCTTGCGCAATTCGGCAATCACGGTGGCAAATGCCGGATCGAGCAAGGTATCGAGCGAATTGCGACGCGATGGCCGGCTGCCCATGATGGCCAGGTTCAGGCTGGTGCTGCGTAACAGGCAGGCTTCGAGATCCTTGCCGCGCACCGCATCGCGCAAGCCACGACGCTCGACCGAACGACCGAGCTTGGTCAGCACCGACGGGCGGCGCAGATCCGCATCGACGAGCACCACCCGTTTGGAGCGGGCCTGCTCGATGGCGAAGGCGATGGCCAGGGTGGTCTTACCCTCATCGGCGACACTCGAGGTGAACATGATCACCGGCCTGGCCACGTCGAGGGTCGCCAGACGCACGCTGGTCATGGCGGTACGGATCGATTCGGCAAACGGGCTCTGCGGCGATACCGCCTGCAGCAGGCTCAGATCCCGGTTGGGCGGCCTCTTGCCCTTGGGCACAGCCGCGAGCAAGGGCACATGCAGGCGCGACTCGACATCGTCGGTCACACGGATCGCCTCGGACTGGCGCTCGATAAACAGGCTGAGCAAGGCACCGGCAAGCAGCCCGCCCAATGCCGTGAGCAGCAGCAGTCGCCATTTCCAGGGATTGTAGGGATCGACGGGCGGGATAGCCGGGTCGACTACCCGGGCCACCGGATGATTGAAGTCGGCGGTTGCCGATGTTTCCCGAGCCCGAGCCAGGAAAGACTGATACACCTGACGAGCCGTTGCCACCTCCCGCTCGAGCACTTCCAGCCCCACCTGACGGCGGCTGAGCTCGGAAATTGCACCGCGTGAATCGGCCAGCGATTCTTCGAGTGCCGCTTCGGTCTGCTGCGCAGCCTCATATTGTTTGCCGATGGTCTCGATCACGGCCTCGGCCTGGGCAACCGTGTTGGCGCGCGCCGCAGCGACCGCGGACTGGGCCGACAGATAAGCCGGGTGCGCCGACCCATACAGCTTGGCTGCTTCGGACAGACGACGCTCCGCCCTGGCCTCGTCTTCTCGGGCTGCTGCCACGCCGGGGCTGTTGAACACGGCAGGTACCTGGTACCGGTTGGGTTCGCCCTTGCGGGTCTGCCGATAGGTCAGGCCCAGTTGCGAGCGAGCCACCCTGGCCTGCACCAGCTGTTCGGACGCCGCGTTCAACTGGCGGGTGTTGCCGTCCATCGATGTGGTTGTGGCGTCGATGATCCCGGCACTTTCCCGGCGCGCCTGCAGATTGTCTTCGGCAGACTTCAGACTGATCCGCAGTTCCTCGACCCGCTCGGCCAGCCAGCGGCTTGCATCCTGCTGGAAGGTGAAGCGGGTTTCCAGGTCTGAGCGGATGTAGGCATTGGCCACCGCATTGACGATCTCGGCGGCCAGAACCGGATCAGGCAACTGAAAGCCGATCCGGATGAGTTGGCTGCCGCGCACTGGTTCGACGGTCAGGAGCTTCTGGAACCGGGCCAGCGCCCAGGCCTGCGCCGCCTGCTGGCCCGTCTCGCCATCGGCGGAGCGGCCGCGCACTCCCAGGCCACCGGTCAGGGTTCGCCAATAGCCTGCCATTCCCTGCGGCTTGTGGAAGTAAGGGTTGTCCAGCAGATTCAGATTGCGCATCACCCGGAGGCCGACATCGCGGCTACGCATGAACTCCGCCTGGGTCTGCATGAAGTCATTGGTGCTCATGACATTGCCCACCAGATTGTCGATGGCGGACGGGCGCGAGCGCGTGGCTTCGATCAGCACGGTGGCATTGGCGCGATAAATCGAAGGAACCAGCCAGGCAATGGCCAGCCCCAGCCCGAAAATGACGAGGGCGGTGCCCAGGACGAGCCATTTACGCGCCAGGATCAGGCGCAACGTGGCCATCACATTCTTGGACAGTCGACTGGATTCCCGCTCACCACGGTAACGATCGGCCTCGATCGGGTTCAGGTAACTTGCGGGTAGTTGAATCGGTTTATTCATGGACAGCCTGGAGACTCCCGGCGCTTTCTAGAGGATGGCAGGGACGTGAAGATAATCGCTCAGATCTCTTGACGTCGGGTAATTTGTAACAAAACTTAAGTTCCTCAAAATTCCTGATCCACCCGAAAAAAGGGGGTAACGTCGGCGATCCGACGTATAATCTGCGTCGAACAATCTGCCACTCACGACTCGTCGACCAGCGGTTCCCGGCCCTGCCCGGCATCGGAATCGATGAGCCAGGTACGGGTCCAGCGAGGCACCAGCGAGGCGATCGAAAACTGCCGCATCGCCGCCCTTCTGCCGCGCGCACCCAGCTCGGCAAGCAGGCCATCGGTCATGAGCCGATCGATGACGGCGGCAAAACTGCCGCCATCCGGGTCGGCCGCCACGATGGCACCGTCGGCCGACTCGAGCAGCTCGGCGACCGGACCACTGGTCACGGTGGATACCACCGGCAGCCCGGCTTCCAGCGACTCGAGCAGCACATAAGGCACGCCTTCGGGCACGACCGACGGAAACACGAGCAGATCATGCTCGAGCATGACCGGGCGGATGCTGGCCGCGGGCAGTGCGCCGCGCCAGATCAGGTCTTCGCCCAGGTCGTACTGACTGGCCAGTGCTTCAATCGACCCGGTTGCATCGCCTTCCCCGACAATCGTCAGCGTGACGTGTCGGCCACGGGTTCGCAGCATCCGTATCGCCTCGATGACGATGGCCAGCCCCTTTTCCGCCGTGACCCGTCCAACGAACAGCAGCCTGAGCACGTCATGCCGGTCGGCCGAGACAGGGCGGTCGGTGACCCGGGGTGCGTCGTGCAAGGGCAGAACCTCGATGCCATTGGGCATGACGACGACCGGCGTCCTGCCCGGCCAGGCGATCGCCGCACGCTGATGCGCGCTCAACACCACGGCCAAATCGACCACAGCGATGATCCGGTGACAAAGCGCGCGCAAGCGCCAAGGCCCCTGCTCCGGGTCGACCAGGAGGCAGCCATGAAACTGGATGAGCACGGCCGCGCTGCGGGCCAGGCGGGCACAGAGAATCATCCATGCCTCGCGCAGCAGCGATGCGGTCTGCACCGAAGAATTCAGATGCACGATCACCCGGCCGTGACCCTCGGCCTTCAATGCGCGAACCCGACGGAACAATTGCAGACCATCATCGACCAGACGCAACAGGCGATGCCCTGCATGGCGATCGGAAGTGCGCGCGCCGATCGGCACAAACGAGAAATCGACTCCCGCTTCAGCGGCAATCTGACGAAGGATCTGGACGTGCCGGACCTGCCCGCCAACCAGTTCGGGCGAGGGCCCGGTGACCACCAGCGCCGGCACGATTGAATGAATCGAAGGCTTCATCAACGGGACCGCCCGTGATGTGATGAGCCGGCTTGCGCCGATGACCCAGCATTGACGAAGGTGCAGTCGAGCGCGATCACGCAGGCAATCAGGATCAGTTGGAATGAATAGTCGAGGCTCTGAAAGAAGGCGAACACGATCAAGGCAATGAACAGCGCCAGTCCGAGCGGATAGCCGCTCCGGTAATTCGCGAACGTGAGCCGCAGCGTCGCCGCCAGCGCTGCCAACAAACCGGTGAGTCCGACCAGGCCATACCGAAGCGCCTCGTCGATGAACACGTTGTGCGCCATCAGTTGCAGACCGGTGATCCGGCCGATGGAGAAGGCCGCCCGGTCTTCGCCCACACCAAACAAGAGATCAAAAAACGCCGAATGTTTGAGCACGGCCAGTCCGGCGAATTGCAGCATGATCCGGCCCGAGGTGAAACTGTCCAGCGTCACCGCATCCTGATAGATGGTCCGCCCCATCAGTCGTTCGACGGCCAGGCTCATCACGTCCGGATCGATGATCAGCACCAGGGCGAGCATGGCGATCAAACCGACCATCGGCACGATGAACAGACGGGCCTGCCGGCGCGCGACCGCGATCACCATCATGCCCAGCAACAGGCCCGCCAGACCGGCACGCGCGGTGGTGAGCGTGCACAGCAGCAGACAGGCCGCGCTCAGGGCGAGATACAGGGTTGCACTGCCGGGCCGGCTGCGTGCGTAGACATCCCAGGCAACCAGCGCGCCGATCGAATGCGCCAGCGCGGCCGAATGCTGATTCTGAAACGTGCCGATGTAGGCCTTGACCGACTCGGCACCGAGGTGATCCAGCGAGAATTCAGTGCCGGTCGGCGAGAGCCATCCCATCAGGATGAAGGGCGCAACCAGGCACAGAAACATGGGCAGCGCACGCAGCAACCCTTCAGCCGCTACGAATCCCCGGCTGGCAAGCAACAACAGAACGGCCACCAGTGGCACGATGCGCTGCGCAAGCGCGGACAGACCTTCGTCGACCGTGGCCGAACCAAAGATGACCGCCAGCACGGGCGCAATGCTGTACAGCGACCAGGCGACGAACAAGGGGCGCAGTCGACGGGTGGTCTCGCTCGCCTCCCAGCCGACGAGATACAGATAGATCAACGCCGGAATGATCAGGCTCGCCCGCCAGAGGATCGCAACCTTGATACCGAACACCGATAGCGGTTCAAAGTAGGTCACGGCAAACAATGCGATCAGCAGCGGCACACCGATGATCGGATGCGCAAGATCCAGAGGGGAAACCAGTCGGGTTGACGATTGATTGAACATGGCACGGTTAGCGTCGCGATATACTCGACGTCATCGATTCAAACGGTGATGCACTGCAGAGCCGACACCGATCACGATGCCCACCGGAGTTGACACGTCCCAGGACTGTGCCCTTTCTCTCCGTGTTGCTCAACTCCAGGTCGCTCCACCCCACTGAGGCTTAGAGGTGTCCGCCACATTCGCCCGGCTGAAACTGCAGCTATCGATCAGCCCGGCGGCGGTGCTGACTGCATTGTACTGGCGATTCCTGCGCCGCCCGTTCCTCACGCGGCTGACGCCGCTATTGGCCAGGGGTATCCGGGTCGCCAATGCAGCGGATCCGCAGCATGGCGCCGGGCGATGGCTGATGCCGCTGCTGGCGTCATCCACTTGCCCGCCGGCCCGTGTCGTACAGGCGATCATTCACGGCGATGCCACCTGTTTCGGTTACGTGATCACCGGGCCGGTGAATGCATTGCGGGCCCGCGATGGCCGATTCGATCTGGAGCTGGTCAGGGCCCAGTCGGTGCATCCCCTGCTTGCCGCCGTCTGGACCAATACGGTGGCACCGGATCAATTGGCGGCGATCGGCGAGCGTATCCGCATCGACCTGGACGCTGCCCTGAGTGTAAAGAATGCCTACCCGATGGATCTTGCACTGCGCGCACTGACCGCGATGCTGATCCTCTCATCCATCGACGCTGCCCGCCTGCCCGAACCACCCGGCCTGCGCGCCCTGTGTAACCGTGCCCTGTTACAAGGTATCGTCGCCGTCTACTGCGATCCCGAATACTCGGGCATCCTGTCCAACAATCATCACCTCACATCGGTGGGTCTGCTGGTCGTGCTGCTCGAGGGCATCGAGCCGTCCCCACTGGCGCGTTGGCTGCGACGCTGCGCCCGTCACTGGTTGAGCCGGGCCGCCCGCCAACAGTTTTTTGCCGACGGTGCGCATTTCGAATCATCCAGCGGCTACCACATGGCCAGTGCCGAAGTCATCGCCCTGACCGTGTTGGCACTCTCCGCGCAGGCTCATTCGAATCGGCATAGCGCGCACGATGTCTTGATCCGAATCCTCAAAGCCGGCCATCGGTATGCGGCACTGTTGAGCCGACCCGACGGCACCTGGCCCACCATCGGCGACTTCGACGGGGGTCGCATTCTGCGGCTGCATGCGCGCTATGCCGACCGCCCGCACAAGGCTCGTCTGGCCCACGAACAACGCGCCATGATGGTGCCATTCGGGCTCTGGCAGTTCGAGATCGTGGCCGCTGACGGGTCGCTCCAGACGATGGCTCATGCTCTGCATGCGGTCGGAATCGTCATTGACCAGAACCCGCCGGGCCGGCATACGACCCTCGCCGGCGCAGCATCGAATCATCGGATCAGGCAGGCGGATCGGGTGTTGCCGACCGCCGCCAATGCAGATGACGCTCAGGCGCTGATCGACCTGTGCGGGTTGTCCGCTGCGCCGCAGCAGATGGTGGTTTATCGCATCGACGCGCCGTCGGGATGGGAACGGTTCGAATCGATCACCCACTTCCCGGATGTCGGTGTGCTGATCGCGCGCGCCGGTCAACTGCACCTGACGATGCGTGACGGCAGTGCCGGCCAACTCGGTATGGGCACCCACTCGCATCTCGATCATCTGTCGGTGGACATCTGGTTTGACGGTGAGCCCATCGTCACTGACCCGGGAAGCTGGGTCTATGCGGCCTGCCCCTCTCGTCGACAACGCTATCGCAGCGCGCGCGCTCACGGCTCGCCGATTGCCTCGCTGATTGGCGATGACGTGCTCGCGTATCCGTTCATGCTGAACAACCCACCGGCGCGCGCGCGTCTGAGTTTCAATGACCACGCACTCTGGGGCGAATGTCGGATCGGCACTCAACCGGTGCTGCGACTGGTGCGTCTGAGCGTCGACGGATTGCGAGTTTGCGATGTCGGTGTATCTGACATCAATCACCCCTTACTGGGTGATTCCCGCGTCGAAGCGGCCAGCAGTTATTTCGGTCCGCTCACAATTTCAGAAACAATTTAGCCCCAGGGGCAAATAGTCGCTCGCTTAGTATTCGAGCGCTCGATCGACTGGCGTGTTGCCGGTGTGCTGGTCGAGTGATCACGAATACAGAGGAGTGAATGTGTGCGGTGTTTATGTCTCAGTCTCCGGACTGAGTGAGCGTCGTGCGTCCGGACAATCGGTGCATGACAGTCTGCAACATCGCGGACCCGATTCGTTCGGCTATGAAGCGATCAATGTTGTCGGACGTCTTTACGAGTTCGGCCATACGCGGCTGGCCATCCGCGATCTCTCGCCTGCCGGGCATCAACCCATGCGCAGCGCAGACGGGCGCTGGCTGCTCTCCTACAACGGCGAGCTCTACAACAATGACAGTCTGCGACGCTGTCTGAGCAATCCATTTCGCGGTTCATCCGACACTGAGACTCTGCTCGAGTTAATCACCCGTTATGGGGTGTCTCGAACACTGGCCATGCTCAATGGCATGTATGCCTTCGTCGCTCTGGATACCCAGAGCGGGGTGCTCTATGCCGCGCGCGATCCCAGTGGGATCAAGCCTCTGTATTTCGAACAATCCGGTAGTGACATTGCGTTCTCGTCCGAAATTCGCGGACTGCGCGATCACGGCATGGCACGCGGCGAGGTGGATCGTCAGGCACTCGCCACATATCTGCGCTTTCGCTATGTCCCCGCAGGGGACACCCTAATTAAGGGGGTCAAACGCGTCTCGGCTGGTGAGTTGATTCAATGGCAGGCAGGTGAGATCACCCGCAGCCGGTTCACGGCGATGCGTGACTCGCCGTCGGATGAACCCATTCCCTCGACGATCGAAGGGGCAGCAACCCGACTGGGCCAGTTGTTCGATCAGGCCGTCGCCCGCCAGATGGTGTCGGATGTACCGGTCGGTGTGCTGCTCTCGGGCGGCATCGATTCGGCGATCGTGGCCTCGGCATTGCGTCATGCCGGCATTCAGGCGCCTTGCTTCACAGTCGGTTTCGCCAATGATGCCGATGGCGTGTCGGAGATTTCGGCGGCGGCAGAAACCGCCTCGGTACTGGGCCTGCCTCATCACGCCCTGAGTCTGTCTGCCGGTGACCTCGCGCGGGTCTCTTTGCAGGCGAGCGCCCACCTGGAAGAGCCGCTGGGCACGACCTCCATCCTGGCGATGTGGCATCTGTGCGCGCTGGCCCGCAGCCAGGTGACGGTCGCCCTGGCCGGCCAGGGCGCCGACGAACACCTGGGCGGCTATCGTCGCCATCGCCTCGAGGCGCTTCGCGCCGGCACACCGGAATGGGCCGCGCCGGCGCTGGGTCGCCTGGGTCATTCACTGGGCCCCTTGTTCAATTCACCACGACTGCGCTCGGTCGCCGGCGCGCTGTCGGGCAATGACTGGCTGGACAGCTATGCAGCCATGCGGGTGGTATTCGACGAGTCGGACCTGAACGCGTTCGGTTTGGCGCAACCGTCATCGACGCTTAACGAACCCCTTCGACGCATCGCTGCCGGCATGCCCTTGCATGGCAGCTCACTGAGCCGCTCGTTGGCCCTCGATGCGCAATCGCAACTGGCCGACGACCTGCTGCTCTATGGCGACAAGGTCTCAATGGCCCATTCGCTGGAAGTTCGCGTGCCGTTTCTGGATGAGGAAATGGTGGGCTTCATGAGTCGGTTGCCAGATCACTACAAGGTGACTTCGACCCGTTCGAAGATCGTACTGCGCGAATACGCCAGGCGATCCTTGCCCGAGTCGATCATCCGGCGTCCCAAGCGTGGCTTTCAGATTCCCAACCTGTTCAAAGAAGCAGACTTTCTGAAGCATGCGAAGGACATCACGGCCACGACCTGTGGCCACAACGCACTCGGACTGAACACGGATGCGGCACTGGCCGTGTTGGACGAGGCAAAAAATGGAGGAACGCAGGAAACCCGTGGCTGGACGCTGTATTCATTGTCCGCCTGGTACCAGACCTGCATGAAATGATATGAGCGAGATGACTGCTGTGATGAGTGAGCAAACCCCTGATGCTGTCGACAAGACCATCGAGTTATTCGGCCTGCCGATTCGAAAGACCAGCCTGGATCAGCTGGTGGGCGACTGCGTGGCCGAACTGAAGGCAATACGTGACGGGATCGGTCCGCGCCGAACCTTGCGCGTGTTCGCGGTGAATCCGGAGAAGGTGGTTCGCAGCCGCCACGACCCGGATCTGGACCATACCCTGCGCCAGTCTGAGATCCTGATCCCCGACGGCATCGGCATCTGCCTGGGCGCGCTGGCGCTCAAGGGTTTGTATATTTCGCGCATCGCCGGTGCGGATCTGATGCCGGCATTGGTGAGAGCTGCCTCTTATGCAGGCCTGAAGATCTATCTGTATGGCGGCTCTCCCGAAGTCAATGAACGTGCGGCAGCAACCCTGCAGTCTCGCTACCCGGGGTTGTTGATCGCCGGACGCGCGGACGGTTTCGGCGTGAGCCTGTCGCCCGAACAGGTGGTTGACGATATCCGTGCCACGAAGCCGGACATGTTGTTCATCGCACTGGGCAGCCCGGCGCAGGAAAAATGGGTCGAGCGGCATGTCGAGGCACTCGATGTCGGTCTGATCCAGGGCGTGGGCGGCACCTTTGATGTGCTCGCCGGAACAGTCAAACGCGCACCAGCGGCGTTTCGCATGACAGGCACCGAATGGTTGTATCGGCTGGGCTCGCAACCGAGCCGGTGGCGCCGTCAGCTCGCCTTGATCGACTTTGTCTCGATCGTCGTCCATGAGCGGGGAATGCGGGCCAATGACACGCATTAGTCTGGCGGTCGTGGCCGGCGCACGGCCCAATTTCATGAAGATCGCGCCCTTGCTGCGCGAGCTGGACGGCCACGCCGGGCGTGCCGGCTATCGGTTGATCCATACGGGGCAGCACACCGAAGCGGGTATGAGCGGTGTCTTCTTCGACGAGCTCGGCATCCCTCCACCGCATGTTCACCTGAACTGCGGGGGCGGAACCGCCGCCGAGCAGACTGCGAAGATGCTGATCGCGCTCGAGCGTGAGTTCATCGATCATCGCCCCGATGTCGTGGTGGTGGTGGGTGACGTGACCTCGACGCTGGCCGCGGCGTTGGCCGCCAAAAAGCTGGGTCTGCGCCTGGCCCATGTCGAGGCGGGTCTTCGCAGCGGCGACCGCGCAATGCCTGAGGAGATCAACCGCCTGGCCGTCGATGCCATTGCCGACGATTTTTTCGTCACCGAACCCTCAGGTGCGATGGCCCTGAGTCGCGAAGGGCATGACGACGGGCGGATTCATCAGGTGGGCAATCTGATGGTCGACAATCTGCTGTACCAGATTCGCCGCATGACGCCGGCGCACGCCGACTCGTTTGGCTCGGCCGCGCTCAAGCATCGATTGAGTGACTCCGGTTATGGCGTGGTCACCCTGCATCGGCCCGCCAATGTCGATGATCCGGCTCGTGCGCGGGACATCATCAGCGCGCTGAATGATTTTTCGCGCAGCCTGCCGCTGGTCTTTCCGATGCATCCGCGCACGCGGAACTCTTTCGAACGACTGGGCATCACCTTGGCCGAGACGATCCATGTGCTGCAACCCCTGTCCTACATGGAGTTTCTCAATCTGTGGCGCGACGCCCGGATCGTATTGACCGACAGCGGTGGGCTGCAGGAGGAAACGACAGCCCTGGGTGTTCGCTGCGTCACCCTCAGGGACAACACCGAGCGCCCGGTCACGATTACTGACGGGACCAATCTGCTCGGGGGCACGGATTACGAATCGATTCGCCGGACCATCGACCGATCGATGGCCAGTGCGCCGACCGACCGGCGGCCGCCGCTCTGGGATGGCCATGCGGCGGCCCGGATCGTCGCCGCATTGCTGGCTGGATCACCGCTACACTTGGGCACTCCTGCGACTTCCTGAGCGACCCTCGTTTCGCCATTGACTGGTGAGACAGCCTGTATGTCGGTGACCGAACTGGCCCATACCCCTGACGACCTGACGCGGCCCGCGCGGTCATCGAGCCTGCGCTCGTCACTGACCTTCGTGTTGCTGACGGGCGAACGTTTTCTGCAGATGGCAGTGGGCATTCTGGTGGTCTCGACGATCGCCAGACAGCACAGTACCGAGAGCTTCGCCGCCTGGCAGATTGCCTATTCGATGTGGGTGGTCGCCATGCAGATCAGCGGCGTGGCGGGCGAGCGCGTGATGCTGCCGCGGCTGTGCCGGGAACAACCGGCGCAGATGCACAAGTTGCTCGACACCATGCTGCGCGCCAAGGTGCTTGCCGGGCTGATGGCCGCCGGTGTCTTGATCGTCTGGTCAGCCACCGCCCAGGATCGCAGCGTACTGTTGCTCGCCCTGCTCTGGTCGGTCTACCTGCTGATTGCCGAGACGGCCGGACTGGCCGCGCATTGGCGATATGCCGTGGATGACTTCATCCTGCCGCAGATTGCCCGATCCTGCGGGCTGGGCTTGCGCGTGCTGATCGTCCTGATGCTGATCTGGACCGACGCGCCGATCGAATGGTTTGTCCTGTCCTGGATTCTCGAGGCGATCGTGTTCATGGCCGTTCTGTACCGCGGCTGGACGATACGCCCGCGCCTGTTCACCCGTGTGGTCGACTGGGCCGAATTCAGGACGCTGTTCGCGCAGGGCGGCGCCCTCGCCTTCATGGCCGCCGTGGGCGCGGCTTTACCGCGCACCGACCGCCTGTTCGGGGCCGGACTGATTGACACGACGACTATCGCCCACTATTCGGCCGCCATGTCATTGCTCGAGGCCTTGTTCGGCATTTCAGCGGTGCTCACGACCATCGTGGGTGCAAAGTATCTGTTCCGACCCGAGCCGCTCTCGGTACGCCTGCATGCGGCCATCGCCGGTGCCGCGGTACTGGTCGCGTTGACCATGACTGTCTTGTTGCAGCTGGCGGGCCCGGCAATGGTCGATCTGGTCTTCGGCCCACGGTTCGCCAGGACCGCCGACTATCTGGCCATTGCATCCTGGTTGCTGCCACTGGTCTATCTGCAGGCCATCACCCAGGCGCCCCTGATTGCCCGTGCCAGCGGCCGGTATCACATCATCCGCGGTTGCGCGGCGCTGGCCGCAGGCCTGCTCGTCACCCTGTTCGTGATCCAGCACGGATCGGCGCAGTGGCTGTCGCTGGGCGCATTCGCCGGCTACGCGAGCTTTCTGTTGCTTGATCTGCTCTGGCTGATTCGCGAACGATCGAGGCTCTATGCGCGGCGCGCCTAGGGTGACCAGGCATCGGCGGGCGGCGACGTCCAGATCTCCAGATCGTCGAACCAGGTCTGGGCGATTGGCGCAACGTCGCTATACACCATGCACAAATGAAGCAGATTGATCCGGTTTTGCGATCGGCCCACCATCGATCCCTGGCGATCGATGAGGATCTGACCATCGATGCCAACCTTGAAGCGTCCGGCTGGTCTGTCCATCCAGATCTCGACCTTGTGCCAACCCTGGGCTTGGTCGAGCCCCGCCATCACCACCGGCCGGCCCAGTCGGCCGGACCAGATCGGCGTATCGTCGACCAAGGCATCGGCCTGGGCATACCAGACGAGGCGATCGTCCGGATCCAGCCGCAATTCCAGGCGGATCCGATAGTCTGGCTCGGCCTTGACCTCCCAGAACATCTGATAAAAATCCCTGCTGCCGATCGTGCGCGCGCGCTTAAGGGTGGCTGCATCGAACTTGATCCACATGCGCTGGTAGAACACGGCCTCGGTCTTCATGTGAGCGTAATGCAGCAACAACTGCTGGACCCGGGTGGCGGGACTTGGCGCGAGAATCTCGAGCGCCAGTGCGCGACTGGGCCGTCCATCGCGTCCCATGATGGTCTGCAGGTCTGCTGCGCCATACGAAGCGCCCGGCATCGGCGTGCTCTCACCCACCACCGACAGTATCCAGGCAGTCGATGATGCGGGTGACTGGAATAACGATTTATCCCATGAATGACCTGGCACGTCGCCGCCACGCAGGTACTGGTCGGCATTGCCATGGAACTTGCTGTCAGACAAGGTCACGGGATTTTCGAAGCCGCTTGCGAACAGTTGTGTGGCGACTGGCGCATCGGTGTTGGCCGTGCTTGTGCAGGCCGACAAGGCGATGATCACCGCGCAACCCAGATCGCGCGCATGGACGCGGGAAAAACCGTTTGGAGCAGCCAGTGGTTTCACAAATTTGTTGTAACGATCGGTTCAGCGACGGCATCGCCGGGACAGCAGGCCTGCCTGTTGCGACTCGTGTCGAATGCGCTTTTGCCTGCTGCCGCGCATTGTATTGGAGCCAGGATTGACGACCATCGTCACTGGATCGATCCCCCATTCACGGGATATTCGTGCCATGCATCGATGGCCCGGCATTTCACCTATTCTGACCGTTCAATCGGTAACGGTTTCGCCGCTCGGCATGCTGCATGACGCGCGTCACCCGTATAATGCGCGGCACATCGTGGCGGCATCGCAGGGGAGGCGTCACGAGTGTGAACCATCGGCGTCGGCCCGTCGTGTCGGCGAGTGCGATCAAACCCACCTGAATTCTGATGAGCATGTTCTGCACGGCTCGCTGCCGCCCGATCATCGGAGCAGCGCGCGACGGGGCGATTCATGCGGGACACTCGATATGACAATGAACCGGCAACGCAGACTGTTGAACGGATTGCGCACTCGCATGGCCATCCTGTGTGCGGCGGCACTGGTGGCTGCCTGCGCAGACCAGGGCTTCGATCCAGGCCTCGAACCGACCGTGGTCGAACAGGCCGCGATTATCGACTCACCACCCGATGACCCCAAGTCGGTCGCACTCGCCGAGGCGGTGCAGAGTCGGGTGAGCACGGCGGCAGAGAGTCCACCAGCAGAGCAGGCTGTCGCTGCAGGAATCACCATCGCCGATACGCTGGGTGCAGTCGATGCCTACCTGAGTACCGATTCGGTCACGGTGGGCGATACCCTGACCCTGCATCTGTCGGACAATGCCGGCACGGTGGGGGTGAATCGCCAGGCCCAGGTGGCCATCAACCGGATCGGCCAGGTCGACCAGCCCGTGTTCGCCGCGACGGCATCGATGAGTCGGCAGGTCCTGCCGGCTGATGCCTGGGTCAATTGCTGCAACTGGCCCGTCGCCCTGTCGGTCGTCATCCCGGTCAACTGGAGTTCCGGCCTTTACCGGATGTCGGTCACGTCACCCGACGGTGCCACCACGCGGACTCACTTCGTGGTCCGGTCCGCCGCGCCGGGCTCAACCTCGCGGGTCGCCTTGCAGGTTCCGTTCGAAACCGCCAATGCCTATTCGAACTGGGGCGGCAAGAGCGTCTATGGTTTCAACTCGACCAATGGCGTGGCCGCCCCCAGCGTGTCCACCTTCCGGCCTACGGGCCTGGCCCAGGATGACGATTTTTCGCGCTGGACGTATCCGCTGATTCGCTGGGCGGAGAGCCAGGGGGTGGCACTGGAGTATCTGTCGAGCAGCGACCTCAACGCCAGGCCCAACGTGCTCAGTCCGTATCGCCTGTTTCTGACCGTTGGCCACGATGAATACTGGTCGGCTGAACGACGCAGCGAACTGAACCGGTTCGTGACGAGCGGTGGCAATGCAGCGATCCTGTCGGGCAACACCATGTGGTGGAAGGTCGATTTCGTGACGGACAGCGTCGGCCGTGCACGCGGTCGGATGAACGCCTCCAAGGTGCCGGGCTCGTCCACGGCCAACTGGTACGAAGTCAACCCCGAGGCCAAGTTGATCGGCGCCACCTGGCTCAAGGGCGGTTACGTCGATGAGATCGCCACGCCGGCGCTGACCGACATCGGTTTCTCGGTGCACGTACCAGGCAGCTATGCCTTCGCCGGATTGGGTCTTGCACCGAACAGCGTGATCGGTCGAAACGAACGCATCCTGCGTTATGAGGCCGACGGCATCGACTTCACCCTCAATGCGGCAGGCCTGCCGGTGGCCACCGGCGGCGACGGCGCCCCGACCGACACCATCATCCTGGCGAGCGTGGCCTTGAACGGATGGGAGAGCCTGGGCAATAATCCGCCGGTCAATCCAAATCTGAACATCACCGGCCTGCCCGGTGGATTCGCCACCATCACCAGTCATGCCGTGCCCAACGGTGGCACGGTGTTCAATGCCAGCACCACCGACTGGACTCGCGCGCTCGCGCCCTGCACGGCTGGCGGCAACGCCGCCAGCCCGATCTGCGGCATCACCCGCAATGTGATCAACCGCCTCAGTTCCACGGTTGCCAATTCACCGCCGGTAGCCAGCGTGCCGGAATCGCAGGCGACCCAGCGCGGCAGCGTCGTGAATCTGCAGCTCGTGGCCAGCGATGCGGACAATGATCCGCTCCACTTCTCGGCCACCGGCCTGCCGCAGGGCTTGTCGATCTCTCCGTCGGGGTTGATTTCGGGCTCGCCCACCAGCGCGGCCACCTCGAGCAATGTCGTCGTTGTGGTCAGCGATGGTCTGGGTGGCAAGGCCACTTTCCAGATTGCCTGGACGATCACCGGACAACCGGGTGGTCAACTGGCCAGTCTGGTCTCGCCCGCACCCGGCAGCCAGTTGGCTGCGGGTGGATCAGCCACCTTCACCTGGACGCCGGGCAGTGGCGATCTGTTCTGTCTGTCGGTCGACTCTCCCGGTCTGCCCTCCTTGTTTTCCCAGTGCCTCACGGGTACATCGGTGACGGTCACCGGCCTGCCACAGAACGGCGAGACCTTGCTGGTGAGTCTGCAGACGCGGGTGAATCTGATCTGGCAGCCGGCGGTGGCTTATTCGTTCACCGCGGCCACAAATGTCGGCAATGTGGTGGCCTCGCTCGTGTCACCCACGCCCAATTCCGTGCTCGCGCCGGGTCCGACCACCTTCAGCTGGAGCCCGGGCGACGGTGACCTGTACTGCCTGTCGATCGACTCGCCTGGCCTGCCCTCACTGTTCGCCGAGTGCACGACGGGCACCTCGCTGGTGGCCAGCGCTCTACCGCAGGCTGGCGAGGATATACGGGTCAGTCTGCAGACCCGGATCAATCTGGTCTGGCAACCGGCAGTGGGCTATCGGTACACCGCGGCCGGAGCGCCGGTGACACCGGTCGCCACCATGATCGCGCCGGCATCGGGTTCGACGCTGGGATCCGGCACCACGCAGTTCAGCTGGACCAATCCGGGCGGTGATCTGTATTGCCTGTCCGTGGAATCGACATCCGTGCCGACGATCTTCGATCAATGCATGGTGGGCACGAGCGCGCAGGTCTCAGGATTGCCCACCACCGGCGAGACCGTCATCGTCAATCTGCAGACGCGCCAGAATCTGATCTGGCAACCCGCCATCGAGTATCGCTATGTCACTGTCCCCGGGGGTTGATCCTTCATGAGCCTGATGTTCCTGAGTCTTGGCGCTGCCCTGTTGCTGGCGCCGCTGTTCAACCGTCTCGTCAGTCGTGCCGGATGGGTCGACAAACCCACGGCACGCAAGCGTCACCGGGGCGAGATTCCGCTGTCGGGCGGACTGATGCTGGTCGGTTCGGTGGTGTTGCTCGGCACCGTGCTGCAGATCGGTCTGCCCGCCTACGGCACCGGTTTGATCGCCGGTATCGGCCTGGTGTTCGCGGTCGGCTTCATCGATGACCGCTTTCCGATCCGGGCGCGTTACCGCCTGGCCGCCCAGGTTGCCGCTGCGCTGATCGCCGTGATCTGGGGCGGCGCACTGATCGCAAGCTTCGGCGAGTTGCTGCCCGGCCTCATCATCTCACCCTGGAGCTGGCTCGCGTTGCTGCTGACCGTCGTGGCCATCGCCGGCCTGTCGAATGCCTTCAATCTGTCCGACGGTATCGATGGGCTGTGCGCCAGCTACGCACTGGTGTCGATCGGCTGGCTGCTGCTGGTCACCCTCGCACTGGATCCAGAGCTGGTTGTCGGCCTGGCGCCCCTGCAATGGTTGGTGATCGGCGCGCTGCTGGCCTTTCTGGTGTTCAATCTCTGGCATCCGTGGCAGAAATCGTCCGCCATGTTCCTGGGTGACGGGGGCAGCGTCGCGCTCGGATTCCTGGTCGCCTGGCTGGCCGTGCGCCTGGTCAAGGTGGACGACGGCGCGATCGGCGCACCGGTCATGTTATGGTTCGTGGCCATGCCCATGCTCGACATGATTGCCAGTCTGGTGCGCCGGCTGAGCGAAGGCGCCAAACTGCTGGCCGCCGACAACCGACATCTGCATCATCTATTGCTCGCTCGAGGGCATTCCGTGCCAGGGGCCGTGGGCATCCTGGCGGGTGCCCATGCGCTGGCTGGTGCCGTGGGAATTCTTGCCTGGCAGCTTCATGCGCCAGACTATCTCGTGTTCGGTGGCTTCGTCGCCCTCGCTGCCGTCGTGTGCGCCTGGAACAATGCCTGGTGGCGGCGCCATACCGGGGCGGTCAAGGTTCGGCCAGTGCGCGGCGCAACGGCACGAGTGCGCGAAATCAGCGAAAACCTGCCGGATCTGAGCGAATCGACCTGGCTGCTCACCGGCACCGCACCGAGGGTGGCCACGGGCGGCCCGGACGACCGGCATCGTCAGCGCTGGGATTCGTGAAGCGACTGCGTATCGGCCTGCTGGTCGATTCCCTGCAGGTCTCCAAGTATGTTCATGACGTGGTGGTCTGGGCAGACAGGCAGCCGGACATCGAGATCGACTGCCTGATCCTGTTGACCGACGAAACGGCCGACAGCGGCTCAGGGGGCCTGGCCGGTCTGCGTCGCGAGCTGGTGGCAGGACAGTGGCGAGTCGCACTGTCCAAGATCGCCTTCCGCGCGATCACCATGATCGAATCGCGGATCCTGCGACGCCATCCGAAATACCGGCAACATGAGCAGCGCTTCGATATCAGCGCCATGGTGCCGAATGTGGTGCGCACGACGCCCGCCATTTCCCCATCGGGTCTGGTATGCCGCCTTGGTGCTGACGACATCGCGAGCATTCGGGCCCGCGAACCCGATCTGCTGCTGCGCTGTGGGAGCCGGATCCTGCGCGGTGACGTGCTCGAGGCCGCCCGGCTGGGCGTGTTGTCCTTTCATCACGGCGACAACCGGGTGAATCGCGGTGGCCCACCGGGCTTCTGGGAGGTGTATTGCCGCAGTGACTCCACCGGATTCATCCTGCAACGCCTGACCGAAGAACTGGACGGCGGCGACGTGTTGATGCGCGGCAATTTTCCGACCGCACTGTACTGCCTGCTCAATCAGGCATCGCTGTTCGAGAAGTCCAACCGCTACCTGATGACATTACTCGAATCGGTGGCAAAGACCGGAGAGCTGCCGCCGGTGCTGCCAGCGCTACCCTATTCGCATGGCTTGTTGCGCCGACCCGGCGCCTGGCAGGCCGTGCGTTATGCAGCCGGGCTCTCCCAGGTGGTCGGGCGCAAGCTCTGGCAACGCGCGCTCGGACGGGGAGAGCGCTGGCATGTCGCCTATCTGCGCAGCGACTGGCGCCGTGCCGCGCTCTGGCGCGGCATCGACATCCCGAATCCACCACATCGGTTTCTCGCCGATCCGTTTGCGATCACGCGCGACGGTCGCAGCTATTGCTTCGTCGAGGATCTGGACTATCGCACCCGTCGGGGATCGATCAGTGTCTATGCACTGACTGATCAGGGTCCGACCGAACTGGGCTTTGCGCTGCAGGAGCCCTTCCATCTGTCTTTTCCGTTTCTGTTTGAGTTCGACGGTGAATTGTTCATGTGTCCGGAAACGGGGGCGAACCGTGACATCCGGGTCTACCGCTGCACTGAATTCCCGCTGCGCTGGGCACTGCATACCGTGCTGATGAAGGACGTCGATGCATTCGACACCATGTTGTTCGAGCGGGACGGACGGTGGTGGATGCTCACCAATATCGACGCGACCGGCTTGGGCGAGGCCTGCTCGGAGTTGTCGGTGTTCTGGTCCGACAGCCCGCTCTCGACACACTGGACAGCCCATCCCGGCAACCCGGTCATCGTTGATTCGGACCGGGCACGCAATGCCGGTCTGCTGGTCGACGGGCAACGGCTGTTTCGCGTGTCCCAACGACAAGGTTATGACGTCTACGGCAAGGGGGCGCGGATCAACGAGATTGTCGAACTGTCCGAGACGCGCTATGTCGAACACGGCATCGTGACGATAGACCCTGGTTTTCGCGACAACATCCAGGGCACCCATCACCTGCACAGTGATGGTGTGCATACCGTATACGACTATGTTCGGCTGAGCGAATCACTCGGCCAGGGTCGCTAGCACCGGCGATCGATAGTCACCCCCGTCTCAGAGTGCACCGAGTCGGGTGAGTGCACTGGCCACATCCTGACGCCCCTGCACTGACAATGCACTCTGTGGCGCAAGCGGCGACCCGACTGCATATCCCTGTAATTCCAACCCGCCCTTGATGCAGGCAGCCAGATGATATTTGGCGAATGCCTGATTCAATTGCCAGAGCGGTGTTTGCAGTGCCATCGCGCGGGTCCAGTCGCCGGCCCGGCAGCATTCGTACAATGCCACGCTCTGCCGGGGCACCAGGCAGGCCGGTCCTGCCATCCAGCCAACGCCGCCGATCAACATCACACAGGTCGGGATGTGGGCGGATGCGGCAAACACCTGCATCCGGCCTTCGACGCGTTCAATGATCGACAACAGCCGACCGGTATTGACCGACGCATCCTTGATATAGGCGATATTGGGCACCGCGGACAGGCGTTCGATGGCCGACAGGCTCAGATCGGCCCGTTGAAAACTCGGATTCGTATACAACACCACCGGCAACGAGGTCGCATGGGCAATCGCCTCGAAATAGCGGCATACCTCATCGTCGTTCAACGGAAAATAGGCTTCGAGTATGGCCAGAATGCCCTGGCAGCCGATTGCCTCATAACGACGGGTCTGCTCCAGGGCATCGGCGATGGTGGTCGCAGCGACACCGGCAACCACCGGCACCCGGCCCGCAGCGGCCGCCACGGTTGTCTCGACGATGGCGGTGCGTTGCGCCGCATTCAGATAGGCAAATTCGCCGGTTGAACCCAGCGGCGTGAGTCCATGAACACCCGCCTCGATCAGGTCATTGCACAACCGGGTCAACACCGGCACATCGATGCGGCCATCATCGCGCACCGGCGAGACGAGGTAGGGAAACACACCATGGAATGGCGGGACGGATTCGCTGTTCATCGGTCAGTTCCGAAAAATGGCAAGGGTGAATTGGGCTTGCGCTAGACTTGGACACGGGCAGGCCGGGTGGCCACTCAGTCGTTGAACCGACTCGGCAGCATCCCCAGGCAGCCCCCACTTATACATCGCGATTCGTTGATTCTGGAGACCTCATGACCACTGCCCGATTATCCCTTGCCCATGCCACCGCCCGATTGTCAGTCCTGCTGCTCGGTGCAAGCCTGGCGGTTGTCGGCGGCAGTGCCAGCGCTCATGGTCCGTCCCGGCTCAAGGCCAGCGAAACCATCTCGATCAGTGCGCCCCCGGCCCAGGTCTGGGATCTGATCAAGGACTTCGGCAATGCGCATGGCTGGCTGCCGATGGTGACCGCGACCGAGAGCACGGGCGGCAATGAGCCAGGCGCCAATCGCACCCTGTCGCTGGGCGGCACGGCCAAGGTTCATGAAAAGCTCAAGCGCTATGACGCGCAGGCCATGACCTACACCTACACCATTCCAGCCGACACGCATGACGTGAAGATCCTGCCCGTGACGAACTACACGTCGACGATTTCCGTGGAGCCGGCCACCGGCGGCAGCCTGGTCACCTGGCGCGCAGCGTTCTATCGGGGCTATCCCAATAATGACCCGCCCGCCGAACTGAATGATGATGCCGCCGAGGCGGCGGTCAAGGGCCTGTACCAGGCCGGCCTGGCGAATCTGAAGAAGCTGGCCGAAGGCCAGTAAGCCAACGCCTGCCAGGCGGGCAGGTCCAGGCTAAGGCGCCGTGGCGCCCGGCACGCCCGGCACGCACAGCGGGATGGCGCCGGAGGGAGGCTTGGTCGCCAGGCCGGCGATCAAGCCCGCTCAGCCCGCATCATGGCGGTGCGAGATGACCATCGATGGGGCGTCAAACCCACGGATATGGTGCATAGCGCCCCGATTCGGTGCGAAATCATGACGTCTCGGGCACCCTGATGTGACCGTATCCGGCGCCGATCAGTTTGCTCAGCCGATCGCCCCCGGATGGAACGCAACTTGCATTGCCTTGGTGCGCTTGCGGCCATTAGGCCGTGCCAGCCAGCCCCGAGGAAAAACACCATGGATTCGATCAAGACCGGCGTGGACACGCTGTTCATTCTGCTGGGCGCAATCATGGTCCTGGCCATGCATTCGGGCTTTGCCTTTCTCGAACTTGGCACGGTACGCCGCAAGAACCAGGTCAATGCCCTGGTCAAGATCCTGGTCGATTTTTCGGTGTCGACCATCGTCTATTTTTTCATCGGTTTCACCATCGCCTATGGCACAGACTTTCTGACCGATGCGAAGTCGCTGTCCGAGCGCAGCGGATTCGAGATGGTCAAGTTCTTCTTTCTGATGACCTTCGCGGCGGCCGTGCCCGCCATCATTTCCGGCGGAATCGCCGAGCGCGCCCGCTTCTGGCCACAACTGGCCGCCACCGCCATCATCGTCGGGCTGTTTTATCCCTTCTTCGAAGGCATCGTCTGGAACGGCCATTTCGGCGTTCAGGACTGGCTGACCCGGCAGTTCGGCGCGCCCCTGCATGACTTCGCCGGTTCTATCGTCGTGCATACGATCGGCGGCTGGATCGCCTTGCCGGCGGTCATCCTGCTCGGTGCACGCCGCGGCCGATACTCGGGTGAAGGCCGGATTGCCGCCCATCCCCCCTCGAATATTCCGTTCCTGGCCCTGGGTGCCTGGATACTCGCGGTCGGCTGGTTCGGCTTCAATGTGATGAGTGCGCAGACCATCGACAAGATCAGTGGACTGGTCGCGATGAATTCGCTGATGGCCATGGCCGGCGGCACGGTATCGGCACTGGTGATCGGCCGCAATGACCCGGGCTTCGTCTACAACGGACCGTTGGCCGGACTGGTGGCCATCTGCGCAGGCAGCGACATCCTGCATCCGGTGGGCGCACTGGCGGTGGGCCTCCTGGCCGGCGCGCTGTTCGTCTGGATGTTCACCCTGACCCAGAATCGCCTGCGGATCGATGACGTGCTCGGGGTATGGCCACTGCACGGGCTGTGCGGCGCCTGGGGCGGTCTGGCTGCCGGGATATTCGGCCAGCCGGCATTCGGCGGACTGGGCGGGGTGGCCTTGATGAGCCAGTTGCTGGGCACCTTGATGGCCATAGGTTTTGCGGTGCTCACCGGCCTTCTCGTCTATGGAGCGCTCAAGAAAACCGTCGGCATCCGCCTGGATCCGGAACAGGAATTCGACGGTGCGGACCTGGCGATCCACCGGATATCGTCAACCGCCGAGCGCGAAACCAGTTGGTGACCGGGCCGCCGAATGGCCAGAGTGGCTGAGCGACTCGGTACCGGCGGAACCACGGCGTTGCGTACAGGCGACGATTTGGCCTGAACTGTCGCGGCTGGTCAGTTGCCTGGTGCCTTCGGGCCCATGGGTTCGCGAAGCGGGCCGGCTCGCTTGTTATGCTTCGGTCACCTCCACGAGCGACGCCACGACATGCAAGCAATGATTCTCGCCGGCGGTTTCGGCACCCGTATCAGCGAAGAAAGCGCCATCCGCCCCAAGCCGATGGTCGAGATCGGCGGCCGGCCGGTTCTCTGGCACATCATGAAGATCTATGCCGCCCATGGCATCAATGACTTCGTGATCTGTTGCGGCTACAAGGGCCACATGATCAAGGAGTATTTCGCCAACTATGCGCTCGGCATGTCGGATGTGACGATCGACATGCGCAACAACGCGGTCACGGTCCATCAGACCGAAGCCGAACCCTGGGTCGTGACGCTGGTCGAGACCGGCCAGAATACGATGACCGGCGGGCGGATCCGCCGCGCGGCGAAATACCTCAAGCGTGACGAACCGTTCTGCTGCACCTACGGCGACGGTGTGACCAATGCGAACATCACCGAAGCGGTGGCGATGCACCGGCGCGAAGGTCGTCTGTCCACCGTAACGGCGGTGCAGCCACCGGGTCGGTTCGGTGCCTTCACCCTGCCCCAGGAATCCACCTCGGTGCCCAGCTTCATGGAAAAGCCCAAGGGCGACGGCGCCTGGGTCAATGGCGGCTATTTCGTGCTCGACCCCAAGGTCATCGACTACATCGCCGGTGACGACACGGTCTGGGAGCGAGAACCGATGGAAAAGCTGGCCGGCGAAGGCCAGATGACGGCTTATCGGCACACGGGCTTCTGGCAGCCGATGGATACCTTGCGCGACAAGCAGGTGCTCGAGGAGATGTGGGCATCCGGAGATGCACCCTGGAAGATCTGGACCTGAACGCTCAGTCGCGCGGCGTCCCGACCACCTGGCCGGTCGGCCCGGCCATCGCGGCCGACTCGCAATGCCCGGCCTGATCGTCGAAGAAAAAGTCAGGCTCGAAGGCGCTCAGGAAGGGGCCCTTGGGCAGACCGCCCAGGAACATCGCCTCGTCCACCTCGATGCCCCAGTGGTCCAGCGTCCGGATCGCGCGTTCATGGGCCGGCGCGCTGCGCGCAGTCACCAGCGCCGTACGAATCCGCATGGTCGTGTCCGACGTGCCGCGATGCAGCCGGTGCAAGGCCTCGAGCAAGGGCTTGAACGGCCCCGGCGGCAGGGGCGACGCCACGTTGCGCAGTTCATGCGCCTGAAAGGCATCCAGACCTTCCCGCTGGAACACGAGTTCGGACTCGTCTGAGAACAGCACCGCATCGCCGTCGAAGGCGATCCGGATCTCGCCCGGATGAGACTCGGAGGCCTGCACCGATTGCGGAAACACCCGTGCAGCGGGAAACCCGCGCTCGACAGCGGCGCGCACATCCTCATCATTGGCGGACAGGAACAGATTCGCCTTGAGCGGCGTCAGATACGGCCAGGGATTACGCCCTCGGGTGAACACCCCGCGATTGAGCCGCAATCCGGCCTTCTCTGCCGACCGAAACACCCGCAGACCGCTGACCGGATCATTGCGCGAGACCACCACGACCTCGATCTTGCGATCGGCCTCGGGCAGCCCCGGCGGATCGAAGGCCAGCAGCTTGCGCACCAGCGCATAGGCCACGCCCGGGCGCGCCGGTTCATCGAAGCGCTCACGCTGCAAGGCCATGTAGGCGTGATCATCATCCCGCTCGAAGACCTGGTTCTCTTCCTCGAAATCGAACACCGCACGCGAGGAAATGGCCACGACGAGCTTGCCGTCGAGTGATGCTGGCATGGCGCAATCCGGACCCTGAAAGTGCCGAGATGCTGGCACGAAGGAGGCTTATGCTACCCGCAACCCTCCCCGGCCGGTTCCAGGAGCGCCCGCCAGCCTCGCTACAATGGCGGGTTGCAAACCCAGCAGGTGAAGTCATGGCTCTGAAGTGCGGAATCGTCGGACTGCCCAACGTGGGCAAGTCCACGCTGTTCAATGCGCTCACCAAGGCGGGTATCGCCGCTGAAAACTATCCGTTCTGCACCATCGAGCCCAATGTCGGCATCGTCGAGGTGCCCGATCCCCGCCTGGCCCGGCTCGCCGGGATCGTCAAGCCGCAGCGAGTTCTGCCGGCCACCGTCGAGTTCGTCGACATCGCCGGTCTGGTGGCCGGCGCCTCCAAGGGCGAAGGCCTGGGCAATCAGTTTCTGGCCCACATCCGCGAGTGCGATGCGATCGCCCATGTGGTGCGCTGCTTCGATGAATCCAACGTGGTGCATGTGAGCGGCAAGGTCGACCCGATCGCCGATATCGAGGTCATCGATACCGAACTGGCCCTGGCCGACATGGCCACCGTCGACAAGGCCCATGCACGATACGTGAAACCCGCACGCGCCGGCGACAAGGACGCCAAGCGGCTGGTCGAAGTCCTGGACAGATGCCTGGCGGTGCTCGATCAGGCCAGGCCGGTGCGCTCGCTGGACCTGAGCCGCGAGGAATGGCTGGCGTTGGCGCCGCTCTGCCTGATCACTGCCAAGCCGACCATGATCGTGGCCAATATTCCCGAGGCGAACGATCCGGACAATCCGCACCTGGCCCGGGTGCGCGCCTTTGCAACAGCGGAAAACGCCATAGTCGTGCCGGTCTGCGCCTCGCTGGAGGCGCAGATCGCCGACCTGGACGATGAGGACAAGGGCATGTTCCTGGCCGACATGGGCATGACCGAAGCCGGCCTTGACCGGGTGATCCGCGCCGCCTTCAAGCTGCTGGGCCTGCAGACCTACTTCACCGCCGGCGAGAAAGAGGTGCGCGCCTGGACGGTGCCGATCGGCGCCACCGCGCCCCAGGCAGCCGGCGTGATTCATACCGACTTCGAGCGCGGCTTCATCCGCGCCGAGACCATCTCGTACGACGACTTTGTGTCACTGGGTGGCGAGAACGGCGCCAAGGAAAAAGGGCGCATGCGCCTGGAGGGCAAGGAGTATGTCCTGCAGGATGGCGATGTGATGCATTTTCGGTTCAACGTTTGAACCCGGTAGCGGGATCAGTTCCTGTGCGCCTGCCTAAGCAGCCTGAGACTGGTGGCTCCAATGACGCATCGTTTCTCGCTGCCGCTCCCACGTTGCAACGAACTAGCCACCATCCTGTTCCCGATGTTCCGTCTGTTGATTGCCATGACACCACTGATCGATTGCACGCTGATGATCGCTTCTATCGGGCCGACAACAAACTCGACATCAGGGGTCAGTCCTGGGGCAGCACTTTGCCAGTGCGCAGATCAATCAACGCGTTTGACCCTGGCGGATTGTAGACGGGCGAGCCGTTCGTCGTGTTCACGAAAATTCCAGATCCGACATTTTGATAGGCTGTCCCGCTGGTTTCAAAAATCACAGGCGGCGTCTGATCAAACCCGGTCGGTTGTGCGCGTCGCGTTTGGTCTGACGGCGATCGTCGGCCGCCAAAGTTCATCGGGCCCGGACTTCCATTGAAGTTCATTTGCCAGCCATCATCTCTGGTAGCGTCGATAGCCAAGGATTGATCGGCAATGCGTCGCTCTCGAGCCAATCGTTCGCGCTGTTGGTCCTCAGGCTCACGCAAGTCGATTATTGGTAGCGGTATGCGTTCGCTCTTTCCGTACTGATACTGCGCCATCGATGTCGAGCCTGCCGGATTGACCAACTGCACGCTCCCATTGCGCAACTGCTGAGCCGGCAAGACAGAACAAAGCGTTTTATCGGCATTGCAGACTTCAACCATCTGTGCAGAAGCACTCAAGGGAAAAAGCGAAATACTGACCATACCTGCTACCCGACATAGCCACTTCATTGGTAGTCCCGTCCTTGTTTTGTGAACTCGACTGGCTTAGTGCAGGCTACTTTGTGGACGCTGATGCTCTTGAGCAAGACTGATTGACTTGCTCGGCGCTATGAATAGTGTAGTCCGATTCATTCGGTCGAAACGATCAATCGCGAGTAAGCGAAGTCGAGGCCAACGCTTTTCGCTATTTGCAGTGCGATGGCGCGATGCGATTGGTCACTAGCCCACTGGCGTTCATGAAGGAGCCAGCATTTCTGCTTGCATGGCCAAGGCCGTGTCTGAATCCGATACCATGAAGCGCCTGGCAGCGGCGGTTGACTGTCTTGGTGGGGGGAGCGTTCCAACCCGCATAACAGCCTGACCGCACTGGCCGGCGCAACTCGATCGTCGGTTGATATCACGCAGCCTCGCCAGGCGGGCCAACCCTCAGACCTTGCCGCGACGATTCGCCCGATACCAGCCGAGAAACTCATGCATCATGGCCTTCTCGAGGGCCGGGATCTGGTCGGTCGGACAGAACACCGTGATCGTCGTGACCAGCTTGGCCAGCTCGGTGGTCGAGAATTCAATGGTCGGCTGCGCATCGGGAATGTCGATGCCGGTGCGTTTTTCGAGCATTGCGTTGTAGCGACGCGCGGTCTGGGCGAATGACTCGGTCAAGGCGTTGATGCGCACGAACAGCTTGTCCTCGGCGTCGATGGGAAACGCATCCGGTTCGATGGTGATCGCGAAGCGATGGAACTGGTAGCGACGCAGGAAGTTCTGATTGATGACCACGGTGCTCAGGAACACGCTGTTGGGCACCGTGGTCGTGCGGCCGGTGTAGTGATAGCGCTGGCCGTCGATTTCCTGGATCACGGTGGTCATCACATTTTCTTCGATGACCTCGCCAAAATGATTGCCCACGCGGATCCAGTCGCCGATCGCGAACACACCGGTGGCGCGCAGCATCACCGAGCCGGTGATGCACAACAACAACTCCTTGGTCGCGATCACCAGCGCGACGGCAATGGCGGTGATGGACAGCGCAAAATGCTGGATCTGCGGCAGCCAGATGATGATGACGGTCACCGTTATGACGAGCAGCGAGGTGTGATGGATCATCGAGATCCAGCGACGATGATCGGGGCTCAGAATCGCATTACGATGCCGGATCAGGCGGATCAGCGCCACGCGCAGCAGCAGGGCGATCGCCACCACCGACAGGGTGATGGTGATCTGTTGCGAATCCAGCCAGCTGACCAGCGTTGTCATGGGTCCGGGTGCGCGCGGGCGCGTCAGGATCGGGGATGAGGCCAGTCTAGCAGGCCCGGTCACCCACGATCCGGTCGATAGCCGGCGCAAACCCCGCCAGTCATGGGATCATCGCCACTGGCCCAGCCAGAGCCCGAACAGCCCCATGCCCTCGACAACACCCTCCCCGCACGACCTTTCGCCCCGCTTTACCGCCACTGGCAGCGAGTATTTCGGCATCTGGATTGTCAACCTGATGTTGATGATCGTGACGCTGGGCATTTACTACCCCTGGGCCCGCGCGCGCAGCCTGAAATTCTTCGCCGGCAATACGGATATCGGCGGCTATCGGCTCGAATTCACCGGGCAGGCGGGCCAGATGGTCGGCGGATTCATGCTGGCCATGATCGCCTATGTGCTGTACCTGGGCGTCGATCAGATCGATGCGCGGCTGGGCTGGCTGGTGTTTTCAGTCGGGCTGCTCGCCTGGCCGTGGCTCATGCGAGCCGCCCTGCGCTTCCGCCTGTCCAGAACCCGCTGGCGGGGCTTGCCGATGCGCTTCACGGGCACGATCGGGCAGGCCTATGCCCCACTGCTGGCCCCCCTGGTGATTGTCTCGCTGCTGGCCTTGCTGTTCTGGCAGAACCGCGCGCCGGCCTGGACCGCGCAACGCGACCAGGTCAGCCCCTTCGATGCGCTGACCGCCGTCGATTACCTCCAGGGCCTGCTGGCATTGCTGCTGATCGCCTTGCTGCCCTACCTGCACTACCGGTATACGCGATTCAAGCATCAGCACTTTGCCTGGGGCGCTACGCGCAGCCGGTTTCGGGCCAGGGTGCGCAGCTACTATGGCCTGTATCTGCGAACAGGGCTCCTGGCCCTGGCGATCCTGGCCATCGCGATGGTGGCGCTGGGCGCAGCGCAATGGCTGGGCGGTGCCTGGCCACGATGGTTGGTTGACGCAGACGGCGGCCGGTCACAGGCGGGTGGTATGGCATTGCTGTTGACGATTGCGATCATGCTCATTGCCACGATGGCGGTGCAGTTGCTCGGTGCCTACTTCAGCTACGCCGGCTTCAATCTTCGCTGGTCCGCCACCGATGCGCCCGGCCTGCAGGTGACAGCCCGACTGAGCTTCTGGCGCTGGTATCTGCTGCGTCTGAAGAATCTGCTGTTGCTGTTGCTGACACTGGGCCTGTATAAACCCTATGCCCAGGTATCGATCGTGGGCATGCAACTGGCGGCCCTGAGCATCACCAGCGAAATCGACATCGCCGGCCTCGTGGCCCAGGCCGAGCGTGCGCAAGGCTCGGCCGCCTCCGATGCCGCCGCCAACCTGTTCGATCTGGATCTCGGCCTATAGGACCCGACATCATGAACGTCGATGCCGAACTGTTTGATGGCAGGAGTCCGGTCCCCGTTCCGGTCACGGTGCGGATCGAGGATGATCAATTGCAGGTGCGCGGACAATTTCGCGACCATCACTATGCGTTGACCAGCATCACCTGGCCGGAAAAGACCCGGGCAGGCAGCCGCATCCTCGCCCTGCCCGATGGTGCCTCCCTGCACAGCCGTGCGGATGGTGCCTGGCAGGCGCTGGCATCCGCCGCTGGCATCCGCCAGTCGCGGATCGTGGGCTGGCAACAGAGCGCCCGGCATATCGTCCTGGCCGTGCTGTTGTTTGCCGCCCTGGGCGCTGCCGGCTATGTCTGGGGACTGCCCTGGCTGGCCAGGACGGTGGTGACCTTCATACCCCAGAGCATCGATGCCCGCCTGGGCGAGCAGGCGCTGGGTCAGCTGGGTGATTCGTTGCTGACCGAATCCCGTTTGAGCGCACGGGAACAAACCCAAGTGAGGCAGGCCTGGCGTCAGGCGGTCCGGCGGGCATGGCCAGCCGGTGATGCACCAGACTACCGGTTGCTGATCCGAAAGAGCCAGGTCGGACCCAACGCCTTCGCGCTACCCGGCGGCATCATCGTCCTGACCGATGAACTCGTGCAGTTGGGCGACGGCGATACCGACATGGTGGTCGGCGTGCTGGCCCATGAACTGGGTCATGTGATCGGTCGCCACGGCATGCGCCAGATCGTGCAGGCCTCGTTGCTCGCCACCCTGGTCGGCATGGTGATGGGCGATGTCAACACACTGGCCACCACCCTGCCGCTTGTCCTGAGCAATCTGGCCTACACCCGGGCACTGGAACGGGAAGCCGACATCGAGGCGATCCGGATTCTGCAGGCAGCCCGCATCGACCCCGCGGTGATGGTGTCGTTCTTCAGGAAAATCGAAACGCTGTCACCTGCGGACAGCGACAGCTCGCTGGGCATTCTTTTCTCGACGCATCCCGGTTCGCAGGAACGCATTGAACGATTTCAGCAGGCATCACGCGGCCTCAGTCGCTGAGCAGGCGACGCAATCCATTCAGGGCGCTCACTGCGGTGAGGGCGCCCAGCATATCAAAGGCGAAATCGAACACGCTCGATTCGCGTCCCGCGTGAAGGCCTGCATGGTTTCATCACCGATGCCCACGCAGGCGGTGAGCAACAAGGCACCGATGGAGGCCGATGGCGGTCGTCCCTTGAGCAATACCCAGAACAGGCCGGCCAGCCCCCCGAAAAACAGGTAATGAACCAGTTTGTCCCAGGGCGCCGGAAACGACAGGCCGGGATTCGGTTGACTGCCGAAAAAGAACAAGGCCCAGACCAGGCTGGAACTGAGCAACAAGGCCAGCAGCCGGACGATGCGGGTGGGCAGCACGACGGGCTGCAACCAGTTCATCCAGCGTCGCGCTCTGACGGCCGCCAGCGGCGGTGCCGTTACCGCTACATCGGCTCGGTTCATCGCGTCAGACCGATGCCTTCATAGCGGGCCAGCGCATCAGGATTGAACATGCGCCGCCCATCGATGACGAGCGGGGTTGCACCGCTGGCAGCCAGAAGATCGGGCAGCCGGTTGAACTCGGGCCAGCGCGTGACCACCACGACGACTTCTGCGCCATCGATGCAGGTGTCGATCGAGCGGGTGAATTCGATGCCGTCATCGCCCAGTTCGTCGCGACCGGTGTGCATCGCCACCGGATCGAAGACCCTGAGCCTGGCCTTCTTCAGGCGCAATTGCCGGATCAGGGTCAGGGCCGGCGACTCGCGCACATCATCGGTGCCGGGCTTGAAGGCGAGACCGAGCACCGCGATGCGCTTATCCTCAACCACCGGATAGTGCTTCTGAATCAGTTCAATCAGGCGGTTGGGCTGATCATTGTTGATGTCGATGACCGAGCGAAGCATCTGCATCGACGCATGCTGGCGCTCACCATATTCGATGAGCGCCTTCACATCCTTGGGAAAACAGCTGCCACCGAATCCGCATCCGGCTTCAAGGTAGGAACTCATGGCCGGCGTGATTCGCGTGCCATCGGACAGAATCGGCGAGAACCGCTTGTCCAGGCACACGCCGCGCAGCACGTCGCGCACATCGATCATGCCGATGGACGAACACAGATTGCCGATCTCGTTGGAAAAGGAGATGAGCGATGCCAGCAGCGAGTTGGCCGCGTACTTGATCATTTCGGCCGTGCGTGGCGTGGTGCGCAACTTTTCGGCATCGGGGAAACAGGCATACAAGGCATCCAGCAGATCGCAGGTCCGATCATCGATGCCGCCCATGATGATGCGGTCCGGATCCATGAAATCGGCAATGCCCTCGCCTTCCTTGAGAAACTCCGGATTCATGCCAACACCGAAATCGCGCCCGACTTTTTTGCCCGAGTGCTGCTCCAAAAGCGGCAGCACCACATCTTCGGTGGTTCCGGGCACAACCGTGCTCTTGACAATGACCGCGTGGTAGTCGGGCCGGCTGGCCAGTGCCGTGCCGATCTGCTCGGACGCCTGGCGGATGTACCGCAGGTCGATCTGATTGCCGTCGAACGGCGTGCCCACCGCGATGATCGTCAGCTCGCTGTCGATCACCGCCTGATCGAGCGCTGTCGTCGCCCGCAGTTTTCCCGCCACCACCACCCGCTTCAGCATCGGTTCGAGACCGGCCTCGTATATGGGCGGCTCGCCGGCATTGATCTGATCGACCTTGCGCTGGACCACATCGACACAAATGATGTCATGCCCCTGATCGGCCAGACAGGCTCCGGTGACAAGGCCGACATAGCCGGCTCCCACGATTGCGACTCTCATTACGCTTCCACGGTTTCCTGATTGCCTTGATACCAGACCATCGCACGACGCAGGCCCTCGTCGATGCCGATCGCGGGCTCGTAGCCAAGCTCATTGCGTGCCTTGGCAATCACCGGACAGCGCCGGTTCGGATTGTCGGTCAGATATTCCTTGTCGGCGCTGGACTGAAACACCAGCTTGCCGTCATAGCCGAACAGGTCGCGGCCGGTGGCAATCACGCGATTGGCCAATTCGACCATCGAGATCTCGGGCTTTTCCATGCCGATGTTATAGGCTTCGCCCGCGCGCCCTCTGACCAGTATCTTGTAATAGCCGATGATGGCATCGGCAATATAGCAAAACGTGCGTGTCGGCGACCCATCGGACAACATGACGATGTCGCGCCTGGCCAGCACATCCCGAACGAAATCCGGCAACACCCGCGCATCCGTCAGTTTGAGACCCGGACCGTAATTGTTGAACGGTCGGGCGATCCGCACCGGCAGGCCGTGTTGCTGCGCGAAGTTCACGCAAAGGGTTTCACCGTAGCGCTTGGACTCGTCATAACAGGCCCGCGGTCCGGTGCACGAGACATTGCCGCGATAGGTCTCCGGTGTCGGAATATTGGCCGGATCCGGATCACCGTAGATCTCGCTGGTCGAATAGAACAGGATGCCCGACAGCGCAAATCCGGCCCTGCCCCGACCCACCGCATAGTCGAGCACATTTCGCAGACCATTGACGTTGGCGTCCATGGTCTCGATCGGATAGCGGCGATAGTAGGTGGGCGACGCAATCGACGCGGCATGAATAATGAAGTCCAGATTGCCGATATCCGCCGGCAGTGGATCGATGACATCATGTTTCACAATTTGCAGACCAGGACTGCTTGAAAGCGCCGCCAGCCATGCCGGCATACCCCGCATGAAGTTGTCATGGACAGTCAGGTCGACCCGGTCGGCAACGCCCTGCTGGCGATTGAAATGCAGAATGCTTTGCACCAGGTAATAGCCCAGAAATCCTGCGCCACCGCTGATCAGCAGGCGAGCGCCACGCATCGCGGCCAATTCATGGGTCAGCCCGTGACAGATGTAGTCCAGATCCTGGGAGACGACCGCTTCCGCAGTATGGGGATGAATCATGAAATCCTGAAGAAGTCGATCGGGCACGGCCACCGTGGAGCCGCTATCACGCAAGCATGACGCGCGGCAGCAGTCCATCGAAGCCGGTGCCGACGGAGCCGGAACGATAGCCGACAGACGGCCGGCATCGGGCTACCGGAGTGCGACCTGCTGCCGGGCGTGCATCGGTGAATCGGTGAATCAGTGATTATCGGGCAAATTCGCCGAGTCGTCCCGGGTGAACCTGTCCTGCCTGCCCAGGTCACCCGGCCGGACCGGCCGCTTCAGCGCCGCTCGCGCGATGCCAGCAGCTGCGCCTGCGACACGATACCGGGCTGCCGGCCACGCGGCGAGAGCCGCACATAATGACCCGCACCATCCATCTTCCAGGCGCTGGTGTTGTCCCGCCAGTGCACGCCGATGGCCTCATCGTAGACCTGGCGGCGAAGTTGGCGATCGCGGATCGGAAAGGCGATCTCGACCCGACGGTACAGGTTGCGGTCCATCCAGTCAGCCGAACTGAGCCAGACATCACGCTCGCCGTCGTTCAGGAAAAAGTAGACGCGACTGTGTTCAAGGAAGCGACCCAGCACCGAGCGAACGCGGATGTTGTCCGACAGGCCAGGCACACCGGGGCGCAATACGCAGATGCCGCGCACGATCAAGTCAATCTTCACGCCGGCCTGGCTGGCTGCATAGAGGGCCTCGACCACGCTGGCGGCCACCAGTGAATTGAGCTTGGCCGCGATCCGGGCGCGTCGACCGGCACGGGCATGATCCGCCTCGCGATTGATCGCTTCGATCAGACTCTCGGACAGCGTGAACGGTGACTGCCAGAGCGCATTCAAGGCACCGGCGCGCCCCAGGCCGGTCATGCGGCGAAACACCTCATGCACGTCGGCTGTAATGGCTTCATCGCAGGTGAACAGGCCAAAATCTTCATACAGTCGCGCCGTGGCCAGGTGATAGTTGCCGGTACCCAGGTGCGCATAACGGCGCAACACCCGTCCTTCGCGCCGCACGATGAGCGCCATTTTGGCGTGCGTCTTGTGGCCCACCACGCCGTAAACAACATGGACGCCGGACTGCTCCAGACGGTTTGCCCAGGTGATGTTGGTCTGCTCGTCAAAACGCGCCATCAGTTCAACCACCACGGTCACTGCCTTGCCGGCACGCGAGGCGGCCATCAAGGCCTCCATCAGCTTGGAATCGGATCCGGTCCGGTAGACCGTCTGTTTGATCGCGACCACCTGCGGATCGAGCGCCGCCCGTTGCAGGAATTCCATGACAGGGACGAATGAATCGTAGGGGTGATGCAGCAGCACATCGCGCCGCCTGATCACCGAAAACAGGTCGCCTTCCTTGAGCACGGCGGGAACGGCCTGGGTGAAACCCGGATACTTGAGGTCGGGTCGCCCGACCATGGCGATCAATTCCTGCAGCCGCACCAGATTGACCGGACCCGGCACCCGATAACAATCGACTTCCTCGAGATCACATTCGGTCAACAGCCGTTCAACCAGTGCCGCGCTACAGGCGGCTGACACTTCCAGACGAACCGAGGAACCATACTGGCGCTGCGACAACTCGTCTTCGAGGGCCGACAGCAGATCGGTGATCTCACCATCGTCGACATACAAGTCACTGTTTCGGGTCAGGCGGAACTGATGCACCTGACGCACTTCCATGCCCGGAAACAGCCGGTCGACGAATCCCATGAAAATGGACGAGAGCAGCATCACCCCGTCGGGAACCCCCGAGACCGCCGGCGGTACGCGCAACACCCGCGGCAATACCCGGGGCGCCTGGACCACGGCCACATCGGCAGCACGCCCGAAGGCGTCCTGGCCAGACAATTCGACGATGAAATTCAGGCTCTTGTTCAGGACATTCGGAAAGGGATGGGCCGGGTCCAGGGCGATCGGCGTCAGCACGGGCTCGATTTCGGCAAAAAAGATCTGCTCGGCCCATGCGCGCTGCGCATCGTTCCAATCGTTCATCATCAGGATGCGCACGCCCTGGGCGGCCAGTGCCGGCAGGATCTCGCGGTCGAGCAATTCATACTGGCGCGCGACCAGCGCCCGAATGCGGGACGCGTGAGCCGCCAGACTATGGCGGATCGCCGCTGCGTCGCCCCGTCCGATGGCCAGCTGTTGCTTGAGTTCGGCGATCCGGACCTCGAAGAACTCATCGAGGTTGTTGCTCACGATGGTCACGAACCGCAATCGCTCGAGCAAGGGCGTTGCCGGATCAGCCGCCAGGGACAGCACCCGCTCGTTGAAGCCGATCAGCCCCTGCTCGCGATTTAGGAAGCGCTCGTCCTGAACATTGCAACGACCGTCCAGGGCGACGACAATCGGCTCATGCTTCACCGCCATGACCGGTTCTGCATAGAGATCATGGCCGCAGAGGGCCACTCGGTGGCAGAATGACGCGCCTGCCTGTCCACCGCTTGCCTGGTACAGACAAACTCCGCCGATCCGTGTCGGCCACCCGCCGAGGTCCGTGCATGAACCGTTTGATGTTCAGTTTCATCTTGTGAACCATGGCTGCCGACAATAGCAGAAAAGCAGGACACGAGAGCCTGCTCGCCGCCGTCGACCTGGGGTCGAACAGCTTTCGTCTGCTGATCGGCCGGGTCGAGTCCAGTGAGCTGGGCGAACAGATCCGTCCACTGGACACCTTGAAGGATCCGGTGCGACTGGGCGCCGGCCTGGCGCCGGATGGTTATCTCGATGTGGCAGCCCGGGCCCGCGGCATGGCGGCGCTGGCCCGCTTCGGCGAACGGCTGCGGTCATTCGAACCGGAAACCGTTCGGGCCGTTGCCACGAATGCGCTGCGTGTGGCCAGCAACGCCAATGCCTTCCTGGTACCGGCGCAGACGGCCCTGGGTTTTCCGATCGAAGTCATCTCCGGGCGAGAAGAGGCCCGACTCATCTATCTGGGCGCTGCCCATTCATTGCCCTGGGACGGCGTGCCGCGGCTGGTCGTGGACATTGGCGGCGGATCGACCGAAATCATCATCGGTCGCAATGACTCACCCGAACTGGTCGAGTCCGCGCCGATCGGCTGCGTCTCGCTGTCGCGCCAGTTCTTCCCCAATGGCAAGGTGACCGAAAAGTCGCTCGAACAGGCCCGTCTGGCCGCGCGTGATGCCATCGCCCCGTATGCCGAGGCCTATCGTCAACATGGCTGGCAATATGCGGCCGGCTCGTCGGGCACGGCGAAATCACTGGCCCAGATCAGCGATGAGAATTTCGGCTCGAGCCAGATCACCGTGACGTCCATGCGCCAGATCGCCGACGTGCTGGCCCGCGAGGGCAGCGTCGATACCAACAAGATTTCGGGCCTGCATCCGGATCGTCGCCCGGTGCTGCCGGGTGGTCTTGCATTGATGATGGCGGTATTCGATGAATTCGCCATTGACCGGATGCGCTATTGCGACGGCGCATTGCGTGAGGGTGCGCTCTACGATCTGCTGGGCCGCAGCGCCGGTCACGACATGCGCACGATCACCGTGCGCCAGATGGCCGTGCGCTACAACATCGATGGCCCTCATGCGCAACGAGTCAGCGCAACCGCGCTGGCCCTGTTTGATCAGGTGGCCGGCATGATGGGTGACGATCAGGATGACATCGACGAGCGCCGGCAGTTGCTGGCCTGGGCGAGCGAGTTGAGCGAAGTGGGGCTGGCCATCTCACACGATGCTTATCACAAGCACTCGGCCTATGTGCTCACCAACGCTGACATGCAAGGCTTCTCAAAACCCGAGCAGCGCTTGCTCGCCATGCTCGCCCTGGGCCAGACCGGTGGCCTTCGCAAGATGCGCCAGGTTGTGCGCAATCGTCACGAGTGGTTGATGGTGCTGTGCCTGCGGCTCGCATCGATCATGCATCGGCGGCGCGACGTCGAAGACAAGCCCATGCCCAGCCTGAGCATCATCGGCAAAAAGGTCACCTTCGGCCTGCCGGAACAATGGGCGCGTGCCCATCCCCTGACCCATGGCACCCTGAGTACCGAGGCGGGCGCCTGGAAGGACATCGACGCATTCACGTCGGTGAGCTATGTGACCCAGGTTTGATGGCGCAGTGCAGCATCGAAAGTTTCCGCTCTTGCGGTCGCATTGCTTGCTCATCATCAAAAGGCGTGACAGAATCCGCGCAGCAATTCACTCCGGAGGGAACGGAGGAGACAAATCATTCAGAGCCCCTTGACTCTTCAGTCATTGTGCGAATGCTGGGTCGAATACACCGACCACCTGAACCCGGACTGACTCGTCGTTCGGCACGCCGCGCAGGCGAAGACACCAGGCAGTGCTCTTGCGTACCGACAGCGCGGATTCACCCTGCACCCGAGCGGGATCCAGATACGCCTGAACAAGACCGCCCAGTTGCGGCTGATGTCCCACGAGCACCACGACCGGTGCCAGGCGCTCGAAGCGCCGGTCCAAGGCCTGCTGCACGCAGGCTCCAGGCAACAGTGAATCGTCCGGTTCCGGTTGCGCCAGTTCGCACGCCGTCTGCATTGCACGGGGCGCAGGACTGGTTATCAGCCGAAATGTTTCGGGCAGGTGACGGCGCAGCCACTGTGCGGTCAGGCGTGCCTGACGACGCCCCTTGCGCGACAATTCGCGGCGCAGGTCCAGCGCCGGATCAGCGATCGGCTCGCCCGCATCGGCATGACGCCAGATCACGAGCAGGCGATCGTCAGGGCTCATGGCATCAAGCGCCGGGCGACTCAGTTGGTCGGCTGTGCGGCCGACGCATCGACCAGACGCCGATATTTGATCAGCAATTGATCCCGGGTTTCAGGATGATCGGGGTTGAACGGAATGCACTCGACCGGACAGACCTGCTGACATTGCGGCGTATCGAAGTGACCGACGCATTCGGTACAACGGCCCGGGTCGATCTGGTAGTACTCCTCACCCATGCTGATCGCATCATTGGGACACTCGGGTTCACAGACATCGCAATTGATGCACTCGTCGGTGATCATCAAAGCCATTGACGTCAGGCTCCGGTTTTGTTCGAGGCCGCGCGATCGGCAACCCGTCGGCGCAACCAGCTCATCACGGTGGCCGGAACGAATTGTTCGACATCACCACCCATGGTCGCGATCTCGCGCACCAACGTGGCCGAGACGAATTGATACTCGTCGGTCGGGGTCATGAAAATCGTCTCAAGTTCGGGCATCAGTTGCCGGTTCATGCCGGCCATCTGGAACTCGTAGTCGAAATCAGTCACCGCGCGCAGGCCGCGCACGACCACGTCACCCTGATGTTTGCGCACGAAATCAACCAGCAGACCCGAGAAACGCACAACCTCGATATTGTTCATGTCGGCCAAGGCCTCACGGGCCATCGCGATGCGCTCGTCCACGTCGAACAACGGATGCTTGCCCCGGCTGTCGGCCACGGCCAGGACCACCGAGCTGAACAGCCGCCCGGCCCGGCGCACGAGATCCTCGTGTCCACGGGTCAGCGGATCGAAGGTACCCGGATAGATGGCGCGCGTCATGATGGACTGTCCTCGCTGGTCGATAACAGATGATAGTGGACCTGCCCGGCCCGGCCATGACGCAGTCGCTGCCACCCCAGCATTGCCGATTCGGCCGGATCCAGCTCGGCCCCCGCTTCATAGTAGATGCGGGCATCGGGTGAGAAGCAGGCGGGCCAGTGGCGCGGCCAACCGGCTCAGCCAGTGCTGCGCGAAGGGCGGATCGAGAAACACCAGATCAAAGCGACGACCACACTGCGCATGCCAGGCAAGGGCGTCCAGTGCATCCATCGCGCGGTAATGCAGTCGCGCCGCCAGGGCCTGCACGGCGGGATCGGTGGCTCTGGCAAAGCCATCGATCTGGGCGCGCAGCAACTGCCCGACCCGCGCCTGGGTGTCGTGCAGATGAATGCCGCCCGCCCCACGCGAGGCGGCCTCGAAACCCAGGGCGCCGGTGCCGGCAAACAGATCGAGGCAATGGGCGCCGACCACCCGATCACCCAGCCAGTTGAACAGCGTCTCGCGGACCCGGTCGGGCGTGGGTCGGATGGCGGCGACATCGCTGGCGACCTGCAGGGGCGTGCGACGCAGGATCCCGCCCACGATGCGGACCCTGCCGGCGCCGCCAGTCACGGCGTCGCCGTTGCCTGGCCGACCACGACGGTGACCATGCGATCGGGATGCAGGCGACGGGTGAGTGCATCCCGGACCTGGGCCGGCGTGACCGCGCGCACCCGCGCCGGCCAGCGGTCCAGCCAGTCCAGTGGCAGATCGTGAACCCCGATGCGCGAGATCAGATCGAGAATCTCGCCGTTGGAATCCATGCTCAACGCAAACGAACCCGCCAGATTGTCCTGGGCCGCTGCAATTTCCGCGTCGGTCGGACCATCGCGCACGAAGTCGGCCAGCACCTGGCGCACGACCTGCAGGGCCGGGTCGGTGTTCTGGCGCGCGGTCTGCAGCGAAATGGAGAACACGCCGGTCTGCCTGCGCAGCGAAAAACCGGACGATACGCTGTAGGCATAGCCGCGCTTGTCGCGGATTTCGGCATAAAGCCGCGACAGGAAGCTGCCACCGCCCAGGACATGATTGGCCACGAGCAACGGGAAATAGTCGGGATCACCGCGGGCCATCAGTGGCGCGCCCGTGATGATGTGACTTTGCGAGGCCGGATGCTCGATGCGACGCTCCCGGGGTTCGGGCATGCGCACAGGCGGCAGATGATTGTCCGCCCGCCCCTGCGGCAGATCGGCAACCAGGCGCTCGGCAATCCGTTCGGCGCGGGCTCGATCAATTGCGCCGATCATGGCAATCGTGGCGCGTGAGCGCACATAGTGCTCGCGATGGAACTGCACGACGGCCTCGCGAGTGATCGCCTGCATGCTTCTCGATACTCGTCGATGTACCGTAGGGATGATCCGGATAGACCAGTTGCGAGAACAGCCGCGACATGATCGCACCAGGGCGTTGCAGACTTTCGCCGATGCTTTGCACACTGCGCTCGCGCTCACGTTCGAGCACCGACACCGGAAACGCCGGCCGCGCGATCATGTCGACCAGCAGGTCCACCGCACGATCGAGTTCGGGTTCGCTGACCAGGCTGCGTAGGCCCGCCCAGGCCGTGTCGATGCCAGCACCGTTGGATCGGCGCGCGCCGATTCGGGCGAAGGCATCGGCCACTGCCGCTTCGTCGCGACCACCCGCGCCCGCATCCAGCAGTGCGGCCGTCATGCTGGCCAGGCCTTCGCGTGCAGGCGGATCCAGACGGGCGCCGGCATCAAAACTCACTTCGATGTCGAGCATCGGAATCGCGTCGGCGGCAACGAACAACACCTTGACACCGGTGCTCGTGTGCCACTGATCGATCGACAATGCAGCCTGGGCGACGCTCGCCTGCCATCCGGCAATGATGATGAGCCAGGCCGCGGCGCACCGGCTGGCCCAGTGCCCGCCCCGGCGCGACAAGCCATGATGAACCGGCGCCCTCATCGCATGATTCCTTGCGCTGGCGACAGGGCGGCAGACGCGCCCACGCCGGCAACAGGCTGCGGATCCAGCGTCAACACCGTCAAGGCGTCGTCGCCGAACAGGCGCGCCGCCACCGACTGCACCTGATGAGCCTGCACGCCACGAATCCGCTCGAGAAGACGATCGCCATCGCGATGCGACAAGCCAACCATTTCGAGTGCACCCATCCGCATGACCTGACCAAACATCGAATCCAGGCCATACACCTGCGAGGCCACGTATTGCGTCTTGATGCGATCCAGCTCGTCGTCGGTCACGCCATCACGCGCAATCCGTGCCACCTGCTCGCGCAAGGCCTGCTCGAGTTCTTCCACCGAGCGGCCATCGGCCGGCGTACCGGACAGCGTGAACTGGACCGGTCCGCGCGCCAGCATCGAATACGAGGCCGATGCCCCGTTGGCCAGCCGCGTGCCGCGCACCAGTTCGCGCGTGAGTCGACCGGTATCGCCCACATCGAGAATGGCCGCGAGCATTTCCAGCGCGAACGGATCGGTGTCAGTGTCCAGGTTCACCAGTCTGGGCACATGAAACGCCAGCACGATCTGCGCGGCCTGGGCGGGCGCCTTGACTACCGCTCGACGAATGCCGACCTGCGGCGGCTCGGGCGTGACCCGGCGCGCCGGCAATTCGCGCGGCGTGATCCGGCCATAGGTGCGCTCGGCCTCACGGAAGACATCGGCGGCGTCAAGATCGCCGACCACGATGAGCACCGCATTGGCCGGCGAATACCAGGTGTCATACCAATGCCTGGCATCGTCCACGGTCAGACCGGCCAGATCACCCATCCAGCCGATCACCGGTGTGCGATACGGCGAGGCCGTATACGACAAGGCCATCAGTTGCTCGCTCATCAACCCGCCGGCGCTGTCGTCGACGCGCAGCCGCCGCTCTTCCTTCACGACATCGCGTTCGCGCTCGAACAGGTCGGCCTGCAGGCTCAGATTGGCCATGCGGTCGGCTTCCAGGGTCATCATCTCGGGCAATGCGTCGGCCGGGATCTGCTGGTAGTAGGCGGTGTAGTCGCGGCTCGTAAACGCATTCTCGCGACCGCCGAGCGCGGCTACCCGTCTGGAAAATTCGCCGGCCGGATAACGGTTCGTGCCTTTGAACATCATGTGCTCGAGCAGGTGGGCGATACCTGTGCGCCCGTTGACTTCATCCATGGAACCCGCGCGATACCAGATCATGTGGACAGCGGTCGGCGCGCGCCGATCTTCGCGCACGATCACCTTCAGTCCATTGGCCAGCGTGGTGTCGACCTGCCTGACCGACAGGCCGGCACCGGCAACCTGCGCTTGGACGTCGATCGACAAGATCAGACAGAGAAGCGTTGAGAGACAGGACAGGACCAGGCGCCAGGCCGGCGCGGGCATCATGGGTGACAAGACGTGAACTCCGGGCTGAGGCAACGAACTCCAATAGAATGAGTGTAGACCCCAAGCCCCCGCACGCTGCCGCCAAGGCTGCCATTCCGCAAGGCCATAGGCCCTACGCATGTTCGGATTCCTCAGACGAAAAAAAGCCGCCGATCCGGTGACGACCCCTCCCGTCACGCCCACCGGCCCGCGCGACACCCTGGCCGCCACGCCGGCGGATCAGGAATCGGCCCCGGTGTCAGGCCCGGCGTCTGAACCGGTAACGACATCGGTCGCGAGCGCGGCCGTGATCGACACACCGGCGCCGACCGAGCGAAAGCGCTGGCTCGGCCGCCTGCGCGACGGACTGCAGCGCACCAGCAAGAGCCTGGGCAGTCTGTTCACCGGCTCCGAGGTGGACGAATCACTCTATGACGAACTCGAGACGGCCTTGCTCAGTTGTGATGCGGGCGTGCGCGTCACCGAGCATCTGCTCGCGACCCTGCGGGCCAGGGTTCGCCAGCAGGGACAACGCACGCCCGAGCAGGTTCGCCAGACCTTGCGTGAACTGCTGACCGAGTTGCTCGCTCCGCTCGAAGCGCCCATCGACATCGATCGCGCCACGCCATTGGTCATGATGATTGCCGGCGTCAACGGCGCGGGCAAAACCACCTCGATCGGCAAGCTCGCTCATCACCTGCAGCGCGAAGGCAAGACCATCCTGCTGGCTGCCGGTGACACCTTCCGCGCCGCTGCGCGAGAACAGCTCGAGCAGTGGGGCGAGCGCAATGGCGTGCAGGTGATCTCGCAACAAGGTGGCGATCCGGCGGCGGTCGCCTTCGATGCGGTCAGCGCAGGCATCGCGCGGCATACCGGCGTGGTGATGATCGACACGGCCGGGCGCCTGCCCACCCAGGCCAATCTGATGCAGGAACTGGCCAAAATCCGGCGGGTGATCGGCAAGGCGATGCCACAGGCGCCGCACGAATCGTTGCTGGTGCTCGACGGCAACACTGGCCAGAACATGCTGGCCCAGACTCGCGCCTTCCACGACACCGTCGGGCTCACCGGCCTGATCGTCACCAAGCTGGATGGCACGGCCAAGGGCGGTGCACTGATCGCACTGGCCTACGAACACCGGGCCGCGCCGATTCCGGTTTATTTCATCGGCATGGGCGAGGCCCTGGAAGATCTGCAGGCCTTTTCGGCAGCCGAATTCGCCGAGGCCTTGCTGGGCAGCTGAGCGGCAGCGCTGCGCGGTCAGCCTGTCAGGCGCGGATCGGTGGCTTCGGGCTGCGCCTGGGGCGCAGCGCTGGCGAATGCCTCGAGCGCCATGCACCGATCATGGATCGCCATCAGCCGGGGATAGCGGGCCAGGTCCACCTCGAATCGACGGGCATTGAATATCTGGGGGACCAGGCAGAGATCGGCCAGGCCTGGCGCATCGCCAACCGAGTAGGCTTGTTCGGGAAGCCGCGACAGCTCGCGTTCATAGGCGGACAGGCCCTCGTCGCACCAATGCCGATACCAGGCGTCAACCGCCGTTTTGGGTTGATCCAGTTCGCTTTTCAGATAATTGAGTACCCGCAGGTTGTTCAGCGGATGAATGTCACAGGCCACGAGCATGGCCAGCGAGCGCGCCCGGGCCCGCGCCAATGGGTCGGACGGCAGCAGTGGCTTGTCGGGGCGCGTTTCGTCCAGATACTCGATGATCGCCAGCGACTGGGCGATCACCTGGCCGTCATCAACCAGGGCGGGGACGAGCCCCTGGGGGTTGGTCTGCCGATAGGCATCACCGGCCTGTTCACGGGTCGGTAGCCAGACCAGAGCGGGCTGCCAGTCCAAACCCTTGAGGTTCAAGGCGATGCGCACCCGGAAGGCGGCGGAACTCCGGAAATACGTGTGCAGGGTCAGCATGGGCAAAAAGCCTCACAGTAGGCGTCAACGAATCGGGTGGTCATCAGTTTAAACACGTCCGCCTGAACAAAACGCCAATCGATTTCAATTGAAAAATAGACGATTGCTAATTACAATTAGGCATTGATTCTATGATTTGATTGAACATCGCTATTACCTCCCTCGTTAGTCGGTTTTTCCAGACAAATAATTGTCGATTGTCAGGTTTAATACTGTTTTGCGACTCTGGTCTTAGCACTCGCAATGCCCGAGTGCTAAAATGAGTTCTGCCAGTTCTTTTGGAGAAGGAGTCCCCAAGCTATGACCGTGCTGTCCCACACCGCTCTGGTTCCCACCTCGGGTTCGGCGATGTCGTTGGCCTTGCCACCGGTCGGCAATCTCGAGGCCTACATCTCTGCCGTGCACCGCCTGCCCATGCTCACGCCCGAGCAGGAAACCGCGCTCGCCCGTCGCCTGCGCGACAATGGTGATCTCAACGCCGCCCGCGAACTGGTGATGTCGCACCTGCGCCTGGTGGTCTCGATCTCACGTCAGTATCTGGGCTATGGTCTGCCGCATGCCGACCTCATCCAGGAAGGCAGCATCGGCCTGATGAAGGCGGTCAAGCGTTTCGACCCCGATCGGGGCGTGCGACTGGTGTCCTTCGCCATGCACTGGATCAAGGCCGAGATTCACGAGTATGTGCTGCGCAACTGGCGACTGGTCAAGGTCGCAACCACCAAGGCTCAGCGCAAGCTGTTCTTCAATCTGCGGTCGATGAAGTCGGGCAGTGGCACCTTGTCCCAGGACGAGGCGCAGACCATCGCCGCCGATCTGAATGTGCGCGTCTCCGATGTCATCGAAATGGAAACCCGTCTGGGCGGACAGGATGTCGCCATCGACAAGCCGGCCGACGATGAGGATTCCTTCTCGCCCATCGCCTGGCTCAGCTCGCCGGCATCCCAGCCGGATGTCATGCTTGAGGCTCGTGAGGACGACCGCCTGCACAGCGATGGCATCGAAACGGCACTGGCCAGCCTGGATGATCGCTCGCGGCGGATCGTCGAGACCCGCTGGCTGCGTGATGACGACGATGGCGGCAGCCTGACCCTTCAGGAGCTCGCCGACGAATACGGCGTCTCGGCCGAGCGGATCCGCCAGATCGAGGTCAAAGCCTTGCAGAAGATGCGGACCGCACTGATCGCGTTTCAGTAAGTGGGTGGCGGTTGACTGTCCTGCCCTGGCGGGCAGTTGCCGCCCTGCTGTTCAACGCCGCGATCTTCGGAACGGTCTGGTGGCCGTTCCGGCACATCGATGCACTCGGACTGCACAGCCTCTACGCCACCTCGCTGGCCTACCTGCTCGTCCTGATCGGCCTGCTGCTCTGGCGCTGGTCCGCGCTTGCCGAATTCGTGCGTCACCCCGGACTCTGGCTGCTCGCCCTGGCCGCCGGCCTGACCAATGCCGCCTTCAACTGGGGCGTGGTGGTGGGCGATGTGATCCGGGTGGTATTGCTGTTCTATCTGATGCCGGTCTGGGCAGCCTTGCTGGGTCGATGGCTGCTCGGTGAGGTGATCACTGCCGGCACGGCAATCCGGATCGCCATCGCGCTGACCGGTGCCGCATTGGTGCTCCATGAGCCAGGAACCGGACTGCCGGTGCCGCATGGGCTGGGCGACTGGCTGGGTCTGGCGGGCGGATTCTGGTTTGCCATGACCAACATCCTGCTCAAACGCCATGTCGCCACCCGGACCGAGGCCCGAATGATGGCGATGTTTCTGGGCGGCGCGCTCATTCCGGGCGCACTCGCGCTGGCCCTGACCAATGCCTCGCTGATCACCGCACCGGCCTGGCCGCCGACCTGGTGGCTGGCCACGCTCGGCTTGGGCGTGCTCATGGTGGTGGCCAATCTGTGTCTGCAATACGGCGCCGGTCGACTGCCGGCCAACATTACCGCGGTCATCATGATCAGTGAAGTGCTGTTTGCGGCTTTGTCGGCGGTGTGGCTGGGCGCGGGGCAGATGACCGGACAGATCATCGCGGGCGGCCTGCTGATCCTGATCGCCTCGCTGGCGGCTGCCCATGCGGCAAGCCTCGAGCAGCGCCGGGCCCGCCGCGCTGCTGTGTCGCCCGGCAGCGCCTGAACGTGGTCGGGCGCTCAGCCCGGCAAGGGCCTAGAGCAACTGGCGCAGATCGGCTGCGATACTGGCGACGTCGGCGTTGTACTTGACCATCAAGCGAACCTTGCCCTGACGGTCGAACACATAACTGGCCGCCGTGTGGTCGACCGAATAAGTGCCCTCGGTGGTGCCGGGCACCTTCGCATAAAAAACCTTGAACTCTCGAGCGGTCTTTTTGATGGCTTCCTCGTCGCCTCGCAGACCGATGAAGCCCGGGTCGAAGGCCGGCACGTATTGCGCGAGAACCTCCTGGGTATCACGCGCCGGATCAACCGTCACGAACAACACCTGCACGTCCCTGGCCTGCGTCCCGAGCTGCTCCAGCACCGCCTTGTACTGCACCAGCGTGGTCGGACAGACATCCGGGCACTGGGTAAAACCGAAAAAAATCACCACGACCTTGCCCGCGAAGTCGGTCAGCGAGCGGGTCTTGCCGGTGTGATCGGTCAGGGTGAATTCGCGGGCGAAGCTGGCCCCGGTGATATCGGTGGCGGTGAAAGACAACTCGGGTTTCTTGGAGCAGGCCGTGCCGGCGATGAGCAGGCCGGCAGCGATGGCATTGACCAGCATCCGGCGCCGGGCAGGATCCGATGACGGCTTCATGACCATGTGCGATCCGGGCGATTCATCTGATGCTCAGGCCGTGATGAAGTGATCGATCAACATGGCGCCGAACAGTGCACAGAGATAGAAGATCGAGTAGCCGAAGGTCTTGCGCGACAAGGCATCCGAATACGAGCGCCACAAGCGCCAGGCATAGGCCAGGAACACCGCGCCCAAGGCCATTGCGCAGATCAGGTAAAACCATCCGCTCATCTTCAGCACGAAAGGCAACAATGTGGTGGCAACCAGCATTGCCGTGTAGAGCAGGATGCTCAGGCGGGTGAATTCGGAACCATGGGTGACCGGCAGCATCGGCAGACCACTGCGCCGATAGTCCTCGACCCGGTACAGGGCGAGCGCCCAGAAATGCGGCGGTGTCCAGACGAAGATGATCAGGAACAACACCAGCGCCTGGATGGGCACGTCATTGGCCACTGCGGCCCAGCCCAGCACCGGCGGCATGGCGCCCGAGGCACCACCGATCACGATGTTCTGCGGTGTGGCCGGCTTGAGCAGGACCGTGTAGACGACCGCATAGCCGACAAAGGTGGCAATGGTGAGCCACATCGTCAGGGCATTGACGTAGACCAGCAACAATGCCGAACCGGCCGCCCCGAGCAGGCCGGCAAATACGATGGTGCCGACCGGCGAGACCTCGCCCCGGGCCAGGGGACGGGCCCGGGTGCGGGCCATCTGGGCGTCGAGCTTGCGCTCGATCAGACAGTTGAATGAAAAGCCTGCCGCCGCGAGCAGACCAATGCCGGCGTTGCCATAGACCAGTACCTGCCAGCTCACGGGTTCATCGGAGGCGAGAATCATGCCGATGAGCGCGCAGAACACCGCCAGCAGCACGATGCGTGGCTTGGTCAGCTCGTAATACAGGCGCACGGTTTCGCGCCACGGTCGTTGCCGAGACCGGTGCTTCAGTGATTCCTTCAGGGATTCCTTCAGTTCGATCGCTGACATCATGCGGATCCTGGCGCGGCCATTCGTGCGGGCTGATGAACCCGGTAATTTACCATCACGACCATGCTCAGCAGGATCGCGGCGCCTCCCGTGTGGGCCACGGCAACCGACAGTGGCAGACTGAACCAGACATTGGACAGGCCCAGCAGAAACTGGGCGCACACGATGAGCAGCAAGGGGCCGGCAAACCCGGCATAGCGGTCAACGCGACGCAGGGCCAGCGCCAGCCAGGCGATCATTGCCAGCACGACCAGCGCGCCGATGCGGTGAACCAGATGAATCGCGGTGAGCGCATTGCTGGCCAGCGGCGTGCCCTCGGGTGTCTCGCCAAGTTCGCGGATGACGTGAAAGCCGTGTTCGAAGTCGGCATCGGGCCACCAGGCTCCCTGGCAGCGCGGCAGATCCGGACAGGCCAGTGCCGCATAGTTGGTACTGGTCCATCCGCCCAGCGCGATCTGTGCAATCACAGCGAACAGCGCGGTCAGTGCGAGTCCACGCAACCCGGTGCCTGCCATCGCAGGCTGTCGCCGGTCGACCTCGGCAACCCTGCGCCACAACCAGACCAGCATGCCCAGGGTCAACATGCCGCCCAACAGGTGACCGGTCACGATCGCGGGTTTGAGCAACAGGGTGACGGTCCATTTGCCGAAGAAACCCTGCAGGATGACCACCGCAAGCAGGATGGTGGCAAACCAGGGCGAGGCGGGCAGACTCTGCCGCCATCGCCAACCGAGGATCACCAGCGCAATGACCAGCAGCCCGACCCCGGAGGCGATATAGCGGTGGAGCATTTCGCGCCAGGCCTTTCCCATCGACACGGGGCCATGCTCGCCGCCCTGTTCGGCAACGGCGGCCGATATCTTGTCAGCCGCATGAAAAGGCGTGAGATGCCCGTAACATCCGGGCCAGTCAGGACACCCGAGCCCGGCATCGGTCAGGCGCACCCATGCCCCCAGCATGATCAGCGCGAGCGTGATCAGCAGGGTCAGCAGACTCAGCCGCCGATAGATTGCAAGGCGACGGGCGGTCAGCCTCATGGACGGCTCAACCAATTCGTGAGGCCTTGAGCAGACGCGTGAAGTCTTTTTTCATCCGGCTCGGGTCGGCATTGGCCGGGAAACGCATCATCAGATTGCCCAGCGGATCGATCAGATAGATGTGATCGAGCACATCCTGTCCGTCGGCCGCCGGAAATGCCGTGCGCAAGGCCTGGGGATCGATCCGTGCGATGTGCATGCCTTCGTATCCGGCGAGGATTCGTTCATCAGGCGGCTGCGAGTCGGTGATCAACCACAGTCGCTCGATGCGCCCGCGTTCGCGGCCCTGGGTCAGACGAACCTGGCGCATCGCATACAGACGCTGGGCGCAGGCGGTATCGCACAGGCCCGGATTGGCCGTCACCATCAACCAGCGGCCCGTCCAGTGGTTCAAGGTGATCGGCGTGCCGGGAACGACGGCTGGGCGGATGGTCACCGCGGCGGCCTCGGTGGAGGTCGATGCGCTGCCCGCGGGCGCGGTTGTTTCGGGTTCGGCGGCGACGATCGAGGTGATCGCAAGGGCGCGCAGATCACGTTGAGGATCGATCAGATCGCCATAATTCGTGCGGCCATCGGGCGGCATGAGATAAAAGGCCAGATACGACAGCACGACCGGTGCAAGGCAGACCAAGGCCAGCAGCAACAGGGTACGCCGGCCGCGTTGCCGGGCGGCTGGGTCGATCGTCGCCGGGGGATCGCCTGCGGCCGGGCGTTGCGGCACGGGATCGACGGGAGTATTGGCATTCACAGACATGGCCAGGGATTGTAAGTCGTGGTGAGACGAGGCATTGCACAAGACCCGGGAGGATCAGGGCCGGGCATGATCCGGAACAAATCCCCCGAGGTCATCACGGAGTACCATCGACCTGGCTGCTCGAGCGGCTCGTACTCTGATGCCGACAGCCAATGGAGATCGAATCGAATTGAAGTGGTTGGTCCTGATCGCCTTTCTGTTGATCATCGCCTCGCTGGGCTCGGCGCTGATTTTTCTGGTTCGTGACAAGGGCGCGACGCGCAATGTCGCACGCGCCCTCACGGCCCGGGTTGCGCTGTCGGTCATGCTGTTCGCCCTGATCATGTTCGCGAACTGGATGGGCTGGATCAGGAGCACCGGCATTCCGGTGATGGTCGGCGGCTAGCCGGGCACATGAAAAAGGGTGCCGGTCGCGGCACCCTTTGTCGGACTGGCGGGCAAGTGCCCGCCGACAATCAGAAGATGCTTTCGCGGATGAACACCAGGTCATCGGGCTTGATCGGATCGTCAAGCCGTGGCTCGAGAACCTGCACGGTGCGCTCCTGATAACGGCGGTTGACCCGTACGCCACGATCGGTACCACGCAGCGTGAGGCCACCACCCTTGGCAATGGCCTGGGCCACCGTCATGCCACGCTCGAGCGTGTACATGCCGGGACGCTGAACCTGCCCATAGACATAGAAAACCGGCGCGCGGTTGACATACACCACATCACCCGACTCGAGCGGCAGATCTTTTTTGACATCGCCAGTGGCAAACATTTCGACCAGATCGATGTCGATCTTCTGGGTCGTGCCGCTGCGCTCAGTGACCAGGGTCACATAGTCGGCACCGGCCGGTGTCACGCCACCGGCCATCGACAAGACCTCGGACAGACGCATGCCGGTGGTTTCGAGGGCATAGCGGCCCGGTCTGGCCACATTGCCCAGGACCGACACCTGCTGGCTGCGAAACTGCAGCACGTTGAGCGTGACCTGGGGGTTCTGCAGGAAGTTGCCTTGCTTGAGCCGCCGGGCAATCACTTTTTCCGCGTCGGTGGGCGACAGGTCGGCCAGCTTGATGACGCCGAGCAGCGGATAAGAGATCACGCCGCTCTCGGACACCCGGGCCTCGACGGTCAGATCGTTGTTCTGGAAGACCTGGATGCGCACCACGTCGCCCGGGCCGATCTTGTAGTCGACACGGTCCTGGGCCATGGCGCCGGGCGCACCCACCATGACGAGCAACGACATCATCAAGGCCATGATGAGTCTGACCCGGCTGACGGCCGTTGCGACCGTCGCAGCAATGGCGTGTCGGGCCGGCCGGGTATTGGCCGCTTGGGCGGTGACAACAATAGGAGTCATGATCGCAGAATGTTCCATCGGATTCAGTGTTTTCCGGATGATAGGCCGTGCCCGCGGGTCGGCCTGTGAAGGAATACTCGGTGCCGGCAGGCCTGACACACAGGAATCAACCGACCGGGGCAAGCTAGAAGTTTATCTTTGCGCCCAGACCGATGACGTTGTCAGCATATTCGGCCTGCTGATAATTGGATTTACGGTCGATCCGGCGGTAGTCGAGATTGAACAACACATTGCGCGAATACTGCCAGTCAAGCCGCAGGCCCAGCACGGTCAATTTGTCTTCGCGCACATCAGCATTGCTCGCCACGAAGCCCGGATCGCCCTCATAGAGCAGCTGACTGTAGCTGATCGTGCCATTCAGCGAGATCTTGCCGGTCAGACGAAGGCTCGGCCGCAGCGCGACCCGCCGGGTATCGACATAGCTGGAGGTCAGGATCTCTTCGGAATAGATGTCCCGCACCAGTTCGGCACCCATGAAGAATCGGCCACCCGGTCGCCAGTCGTAATTGAGACGTGCGGTGGGGCCGGAGAAGTCGCGTGCCGGCAGGTTGTCGAAGGATCGCTCGGTGAAGCCGATCTGGCCGGTCAGCCGGGCGTCCTCGTTGGGCAGATAGGTCATGCGCACCAGGAACTCGTTCTGCTGGAAGCCATTATCGACGGCCGCCCCGAGCAGGTTACCCAGTGAATCGGTCACCTGACGGTTCGGATACTTGCCGTCGGTGGTGCGATAGACGAAATCGAGCTCGGTTCCCGAGCCCGGCGCATATTTGGCACCGACCTCCAGACCTGTGAAATCGTAATCGGAGGGTTGCTGCGAGGCGACCGAATTATCGGACTGCAGATTGTCCACGCCGGCGATCAAGGCCCAGCTCGGGGTCAGGCGCAGGCCCCCGGTGAAATACAGGCGGGTGGATTTTTGAAGATTGCTGTCATTGATGTTCTGGACTTCCGAGAAGGCCGAGGCGCGCTGGCCCAGCGCCACACCCAGGGTGCCGAACCAGGGCCGTCCGATCGCCCAGTTCCAGTTGGCGCCCAGGTCATAGCCGACATAGTCGAACTGGGAATAGGTCAGGTACTTGGTCGGCAGAATCCGGCCGGTGACCGTAAAGCGTTGAAGACTCACATCACGGTCGAACTTGACCCCGAACAATCCGGTGATCAGGGTGTCGCCGCGCTTGGAATCGCCATAGATGGCCGGGACAACTGCCTCTTCCCTGAGCAAGAAGATATTGTCATGCCGACTAATATCGAGTCCGGCTTCGAAGGTGAGCACATCCGAGACCTGCTCGGGCTGACCCAGTGCCTGGTTCTGCGAGGTGAACTGCGCGTGGGCGCCGGCGGCCAGGGTCAACAGCAAAGGCGCCACCAGCCATTGCCGGCGGACAGCACGGGGAGAAGGCAGCCCGGTGCCGGACCGCGAGATGCCTGAATCCCGGCCGTCCGACCCGGTCCGGGCCGATTCCATCAACCTGAATCCCGATTTCTTGAATAAATACATAACCGTCCTTGGCGTGATCGGCCCAGAATCAGTTCCTGGGCGCTGCTTCGGCAACATCCGAACATGTTAATGGATCACCTCTCACCGATACGGCGTCGGTCCCGGCATTCGCACCGTGCTGCGTGTTCCTCTGACCGGCTGTCGCACATAAACGACATATGGCTGACTTTCGACCGCAACCGCTGATCCACACACACGCCCGGATCAAAACGGGTGTGAACACGCTACCCGATCTGCTGCAGTCGGTGATCGATCCGCTGCTCACGGTGATCTGTCTGTGGATATCCACCGTGATCTGGGGCCAGCAGTTCGGCCCCGGTGAAATGGTACTGGGCCTGATTGCGTTCTCGCTCACCTATCCGGGTAGCGTGCCGTTCGGCCACCAGCAACGCAAGTTGCTGCGCCAGTTGTTCTCCCAATGGGGATTGGTCGTGGCGCTGCTGATGCTGTTCGGCCTGGCGGTCGACATGCTGCGCCTGTTTGACCTGAACATGTTGGCAACCTGGGTCGTGGCCACGCCGGTGCTGCAGGCTGCCGTGCATTTCATGGTACCCATGGTGCTGCCCCGTCTCATCTCCATGGGCAGTACCCAGACAGCCGTGATCATTGGCGCCAACGAGCTGGGTCGCACCCTGGCCCGCTCGATTACCGAGAATCCGTATTCGCGCACCCGGGTGACTGCGTTTTTCGATGACCGCGAACTGCATCGCCTGGGCCATGTGACCGAAGCGCCAATCAGCGGGCGGGTCGATCTGGTGGCTGATTTCATCCGCGCCAATCGCACCGACCAGATATTCATTGCGCTGCCCATGGCCTCGCAGCCGCGGATCCTCAAACTGCTTGACGAGTTGCGCGACACCACGGCATCGATCTATTTCGTGCCGGACATCTTCATGTACGACATCATCCAGGCCCGTCTGGACACGATTGCCGGATTGCCGGTGGTGGCCGTCTGCGAAACGCCCTTCCATGGCACGACCGGCATGATCAAGCGACTGAGCGATCTGTTGATCTCGCTCGCCGCGGTCATCATGTGCGCACCGCTGATGCTGGCGATTGCGTTGACCATCAAGCTCACCATGCCCGGCCCCGTGCTGTTCCGTCAGCGTCGTTACGGCTTGGACGGCAAGGAAATCATCGTCTGGAAGTTCCGCTCGATGAAGGTCGCCGAAGACGGTGCCGAGGTGAAACAGGCGACCCGCGACGACGACCGCATCACGCCCTTCGGCCGCTTCATCCGCAAGACTTCCCTGGATGAATTGCCCCAGTTCTTCAACGTTCTGAGCGGCCAGATGAGCGTGGTCGGACCGCGACCGCACGCGGTCGTGCACAACGAGACCTACCGCAAGCTGATCAAGGGCTACATGATCCGCCACAAGGTCAAACCCGGTATCACCGGTCTGGCCCAGGTCAATGGTGCCCGCGGGGAAACCGAGACGGTGGACAAGATGGCCAAACGGATCGCCTACGATCTGGATTACCTGCGCAACTGGTCGCTGCGCCTCGATCTCATCATCATCTGGCGCACCGTGCTGCAGGCCTTCGGGCGCGACCCCAACGCCTACTGAGCATCGCAGTCGATGCCCGTCGCTGTGGGGCATAGCGTACGGACCCGGCATGGCCCTGCCCTTCCCCTAGTAAGATCGGGCGGGTCCACCCGGACCTGACTGATTGCCGCAACCTGGCGCCTATCTGGGTGCCAGCCTGCACGAGGAGGAAATCCCGCCATGCCCCTGGTTCTTGAGGTCATCGACGCAGCGGGGAATGTCAGCAAGCTGCCCGTCGAAGGCCGACGACTCGACGTGATCGCCCAACCCGGTGCTGTCTACCGGATCGTCGACCAGAATGGCGGGCCTATCGGCGTGGGGCCCCGGGTGGTGCGTCTGGACGCCGACCTGGCCATCATCGACCTGCCCGATGGCGCGACGATCGGCATCACTGAATTCTTCACCGCCTGTTCGGCAACCAATCCCTGCACGCTCTCGCTGGACGAATTGGGTGGGCGGTCCGGTGAAACCGTCACGCCCGTCTCGGAACCGATCGTGGCGCTCAAGGAGGGCGGGTTCCTGATGAACCGGCCCCAGGGTCTGGCCGAAGAAGCACCGCTCGCCTCGGGCAGCGCCTTCCCCTGGAAACCGGTCGCCGCAGGCGGTGCCGGGCTGCTGGTGCTGGGTGCCATCGCGGGCGGCGTCGGCGGTGGCGGCGATCAACCCGACAGCACGCCACCGGCTCCCCCTTCATTGGCGGTCGAGGTGTCGAATAATCCTCGGCCCGTCCTGACCGGAACTGCCGAGGCGGGATCGAGGGTCAGCGTCACGATCGCGATCGGGACGACGGGTCAACAGGTGACCTATACCGCGACTGCCGATGCAAACGGTCAATGGTCCGTGGACACGGCCAATGCGACGCCGGTGGTCGGCACATTCCCCGCAGGCGGTCTGCCCACCAATGTCCCCTCGACCGTGAACCTGGTCGCCACCGATGCGGCCGGCAACGTGAGCACGGTCGCCAGCGCGTCGCTGAGCTTCGACGTGATCCCGCCGGTGGCGCTCGCCACCATTACCGGCGTCAGCAACAATGCCGCCGCATCGCCGGTGGCCGTGGCCAACGGCAGTGCAACCAACGATCCCACCCCGGCGATCAACGGCCGGCTCAGCGGGCCTCTGGGTGCAGGCGAAACCGTGATCGTGCTGCGCAATGGCCAGGCCATCGGCGTGGCCACTGTAACCGGCACGACCTGGACCTTCGTTGATCCGGGCGCCGCTCAGGGTCGCAGCGCCTACACCGCACAGGTCACCGATGCGGCCGGCAACCAGAGCACTGCGTCAGCCACCTATGCCGTGACCATTGATACCGTCGCACCGGTGGCCCCTGTGATCACCACACCAGCGGCCGGCCTGGTGGTGAACAGTACCGTGGCAACCGGTGGCCTCGTCGTGTCGGGTACGGGTGAGGCGGGCACCGTGGTCGCGCTCACACTGGGCGGCACAACCCGCAACCTCACGGTCAATGCGGCGGGCGCCTGGACGACCACCTTCACCGCGGCCCAACTGCCCGCCGACGGCCAGGCCAGCATCAGCGCAATCGCCCAGGATGCGGCCGGCAACCAGAGTGCCGCCAGCACGCGGCCGGTGGCCATCGATCTGACGCCGCCCGTACTGACCATGGCAGCCAGCGCGCCGGCAGCGGGCACCGGTGCCTTCACCGTCACCTTCACCTTCTCGGAACCGGTGACGGGATTCACCGCCGCCGACGTGGCCGTCACCAACGGGACCGCTGCCGCGACGCTGACACCGCTGCCCGGCGGCCAGAGCTACGCCCTGGTCATTACGCCGACCGCCGGCAGCGCGGCACCGGTCAGGGTGTCCGTGCCCGCTGCGGCGGCTGCGGATACGGCCGGCAATCCGACCGCCGCGGCAACCCTGACGCAGTCCGTCGATACGATTGCCCCCACGCTCACGATCACCGACAACGCGACGGGCGTGGCCACCGGGCCGGTCACCTTCACCTTCACCTTCAGTGAACCAGTGGTCGGCTTTACCGCAAGCAATCTGAACGTAACCGGTGGGACGGCTGGTCCCCTGGTCGCCGCGCCCGGCGGCACGCGATACACCATGGTGGTCACGCCCCCAGCCGATTCGACCGGCACGATCGTGGTGACCGCGCCACGGGATTCGGCGCGCGATGCGGCCGGCAATTCGAGTGTCGCGGACAGGAACAGTCAGCCCTACAACACGGACGTTGCCCCGACCCTGGTCGTTACCGATGGCACGGCCGCGGCGAGCACCAACGACCAGGTCATTTTTACCTTCACCTTCTCGGAGCCGGTCACCGGATTCGCGGCTGGCGACATTACCGTGACCGGAGGAACAGCGGGCGCACTGACTGCCGCGCCAGGCGGCGCTGCCTACAGGCTGTCGGTTACGCCGGACGCCAATGTGCAGGGCGGCGTAATCGTCGTCTCGGTGCCGGCCGGCGCGGCCACCGACGCTGCCGGCAGCGCCAGCCCGGAGGGCAGGGGCGCCCAGGAATACGACACGCGGGCGCCGGTACTGGCGATCACGGACAGTATCGCCGAGGCCGAAGCGCCGGAGGGTACTCAAGTGACCTTCACGTTCGAATTTGACGAACCGGTCTCCGGATTCACGGCGGATGATGTGGACGTGACCGGCGGTACCGGCGTCGTGTTCAGTGAACAGACGGACGGCCAGGTCTACACCATGGTCGTGATCCCGGAGATCGGCAGTACCGGCGTGAGAGTGGAGGTGCTGGCCAATGCGGCGGTCGATCCGAGCGGCAATGGCCATGCGGCGGCCACCGAGACCCAGGCCTACGTCCAGCCTCCGCCGCCCGCCGCGATCGATGGGATCGAGCTGCAGTATTCCATCGAAGCCCTGAGCGATGGATCGGGCTACCGGCTCCGGGTCGACAGCGCGGCGGGCCCGTCCGATGAGGGAATGCTGACCAGCGGAACCGAACGGGCCGGTGCACCGGCGACCAGCGCGCCGGTCGCTGCCGCGAGCGCCCTGCCCCAATCGCCCGGCCCTGCATTGCTCGACGACTGGCTGCCGACTATTCAGCCGGCGATGATCTGACCGACCCGCGAATGGCCGCGTTCAGGCCTGGCCTGGGTCGGTCAAGCGTGCACTTGGTTACAGCCGCACCGAATATGGGTCCAGGCTGCCAGTAGGATAGCGGCTCTTCTCCGCTCACCGACCCAGGCATGAATCCGACGATCGACGTCATCGACCCGACCGGTCAAATCGCCCGCGCATCGCTCGACACCACGCGCACCGACATCGACGCGGCGCCCGACCACATCTACCGGATTGCCCGGGTCAGTATTGGACCAGGCACCCGCGTGATCCGCGACGGTGACGATCTGGTCGTCATCGGCCTGGCAGATGGGCGCGAACTGGCGATCATCGGGTTTTTCGTCAAGTGCCGTCCCGGCGACGTCTGCACACTGGCCCTGGCGGGTGACGAAACCCGGCCCGACGCAACGATCACGCCGGCAACGCAACCGATCAATGCATTGCCCGATGGCAATTACCTGATGTTCGCGAGCGACCGCGATTCGCCGCTATCGCCCCCACCCACCGCATCGGCCGTCGACGCCACCTCGACGACGCAAGCGCCCGTTGCCGGCATTGGCGGCGGTATGAACTGGTTCACGATCGGCCTGATTGGTGGCGTGGCCGTGCTGGGTGTTGCTGCGCTGGCCGGCGGCGGCGGTGATGATGAGGCCCCGAGTGCACCGGTCGGTTCGGATCCGACCGCGCGGCCAAATGGCGATACGAGCCCGCCGACTCCGCCGATTGCTGATATCAGCCCCGCTCTGCAGGACGGGTTGCTGACCAGGGCGGAACTGGGTGCCGGCATCCGATTGACCGGTCGGGCAGAGTCCGGCAGCACCGTGTCGATCCGAATCATTGGCAGCAATGACTTCATCCTCGAGCTGACCACGCAAGCTGCGGCGGATGGTCGCTATACGGCATCGATCGGCGCCAATGCAATCCCACTGAACGGCGGCAACTTTCAGATCTCGGTAACCGCCACGGATTCGGCGGGCAACGTATCCACCCCCACCAGTCCGTTCGGATTTGTAACAGAAAACACAGTGGTTGCGCCCCCGCCTGTTACGCCGCCGCCTGCTACACCGCCGCCTGCTACGCCGCCGCCCGCTACGCCGCCGCCCGCTACGCCGCCGCCCGCTACGCCGCCGCCTGCTACGCCGCCGCCTGCTACGCCGCCGCCTGCTACGCCGCCGCCTGCTACTCCACCGCCTGCTACGCCGCCACCTGTCGAGCCGCCACCTGTCGAGCCACCGCCAGCTGCGCCTCCGCCCGCTGCGCCTCCGCCCGTTGAGCCTCCGCCGTCCGCACCGCCGCCAGCTGTGCCGTCGCCGGTGCCAGCGCCAACCGGCCCGCCGTCAGGTGTGGACAGCGCCCAGACACTGCATCTGCCGGATCTGCTGGCCCGATCCGACGATCTGATCATGGCGTCGTCCAGCCTGGATGGTTCGCTGACGCTCGCCGTTGCGGGTCCGGCATCGCCCAGGTCGACGCCGATCGACGCACCCGTTGCAGCGTTCAACACCACCGGGTCGCTCACGATCAGCAAGTCGCCGAGCCTGGCCGTCGAGATTGTCACGGCGATTCTCGAGCGGCAGCAGTCGCCCGATATCTGACACTCGCGGGGTGGGTTGGCGGTCAGCGCCTACAATTCAGGCCAATGTGGACCCCCTCGCCATGCAGGCCCAGGGCGGGCCGCCGGATGGCCTGTCTGGTGCTGCTCGTCCTGAGTCTGTGCCTGTCGCCCATCGCCACCGCAGCCGCCGCCAGCCTGCGTGACATGGTCACGCATGCGCTATCGAACTATCCGACCCTGACCATCGCGCAAGCCAATCGCAGCATTGCCGCCCTCGATATCGAGCGGGCCCGCAGCAAGCACTATCCCGTCGTCGATATTGCCGGCAATCGCGCACTCGATGGCCGTATCAGCAATTCGATCGGACCGCGCGCCCGACTCAATCTCTATGCGTCCGGTGCCATCGATGCGGAGATCGAGCGAGAGCGCTGGCGCGAGCAATCCCTGGCCAGCGTGCAGGATGAACGGCGCGAAGAGATTGCTTATGCGGTCGTGCAGGCCTACTTCCGGGTCATCGCCGCTGTGCGCTTGCGTGATGCCGCCAGGCGCAGCCTCGATCGTCATCTGGCCCTGGTCGATGATTTCCGCGAGATTGCCCGGATCGATCAGGGCCGCCGGTTCGATCTCGTTCAGGCGCGCGCCCGCGCCGAGCAGGTCCGCTTCCAGCTCGCCGAGCGCGACACCGAACTGGCACTGGCGCGGGAAGTACTGGCCCGTTACTACCCGGAAGCGTTCGATCCCGAGGATCTGGTCATGCCGGACGACATGATGGCGCCCGCTGCATCGACACCGGCCGCCGTGGCGCAGATGGCCGAACAACATCCCCGCGTCGAGGCCGCGCAACACAGTCTGATGAGTGCGCAAGCCAATATCCGCGTGGCCAAGGGCAATCTCGGACCGCGTGTGGATGTGGAGGCCCAGACCGGTGGCAATCGATACTCGCAGCTCACGCTAAGCTGGCCGGCGTTCGATCTGGCGGCCAGCGCGGCGCGCGATTCCGCCGATGCGGCATTGCTGGGCGCCAGGGCAAGTCTGGCCGAAGAGGAGCGTCTTGTGGCCGAAGGCCAGCGCGCCGCCTTGGCGGCCTGGCGCACGGCGAACGAGCGTCAACGGATTGCGCGCGGCCAGATCAGCATTGCCGAACAACTGGTGGATGTCTATCGTGAGCAGTTCGGCATCGGTCGGCGCAACCTGCTCGACCTGCTCAATGCCTACACGGAGCTTGCCAATGCGGAAGCCGGCGTCGAAACCAGTACAGTACAGGCCGCTCTGGCGCGCCATGAGATCGAATACGCGGCGGGTCGGTTGAGCGACTTCTTCCTGGAGCGCCGACCATGAGCAAGCCATCGTCGAACCTGCTCGATGGTCTGTCCCAGCTCGCCCAGGCGCGCCACCGGCCGATCTCGGTGCTGGCCTTGCGTTCGCAGGTGACCACCGAGCCCGACGGCCAGTGGAACATGAATACGGTCGCTGCCGCGCTGGCGGGCGGTGGGCTCAGCCTGCTGCGCCACGACGGATCGCTGGCCACGCTGACCCGCGATCAGTTGCCGGTGCTGGCCGCCTGTCGCGACGGTTCATTCAAGCTGGTCAGCGATCCGGCACAGTTGCAGGAGGGTGATCTGCCGGGCGGTTATGCCGACTATTCGCTGCTGCTGGTGCCCCGTCCGGGCCCGGATCTGAGCTCGGAGATTCCGGCCCGGCGCAGTGCCCGTGCCTGGTTCTGGACGGTGATCTGGGATCTGCGGCCGTTCTATCTGCATGTCGTGCTCGCCACGCTGGTGGTCAATCTGCTGTCGATCGGCGTGTCGCTGTACGTGATGAACGTCTACGATCGTGTGGTACCCAACCGGACCTACGATACCTTGTGGGTGCTGACGATCGGCACCGGACTGGCGCTGGCCTTCGACTTCTGCGCGCGAATGCTGCGCGGCTGGCTCATTGACACGGCCGGCAAGCGGGCCGATCTGCAGATCAGCTCCGGGCTGTTCCAGCGGATGATGGCGATGCAGCTGATCCAGAAACCCGCCTCGTCGGGTTCGTTCGCCAACAATCTGCGCGACTTCGAGACGATTCGTGATGTGCTCACCTCGGCGACGCTGACCGCGCTGATCGACATGCCCTTCTTTCTGTTGTTCGTGGCTGTGATCGCCCTGTTCGCTCCGCCGCTGGCGCTGGTGCCGCTGGGTGCGGCCGCGCTGGTGTTGCTGGCCGGCCTGTCCGTGCAGCGACCACTGGCCCGATACATTCTGGAGTCGATGCGCGAAGGCTCGCAGCGCCAGGGCATGGCAGTGGAATCGGTCGAAGGCCTCGAAACCCTGAAGGTGAACAATGCGCTGGGCCACATGCAGCAGCGCTGGGAGTGGTACACCGCCTCGGTGGCGGCCTCGTCACTCAAGGCACGCAACCTGTCCAACTTCGTGATGAATTCGACATCGCTGGTGCAGCAGCTGACGACCATCGTCACGGTCGTGTTCGGCGTGTACCTGATCCATGCGGGCGAATTGTCGATGGGCGGGCTGATCGGCGCGGTGATCCTGTGCGGCCGGGCGATCGCGCCGCTCGCCCAGGTTGCCGGCCTTGCCGTACGGATTCAGCAGGCACGCGCGGCCTTCACCGGTTTGCAGGCGATGATGAACAAATCGCTGGAACGCGAACCGGATCGCAGTTATCTGAGCATTCCGCGTCCCCAGGGCAATCTGTCCCTGTCCAGCGTCACCTTCAAACATGATCCCCAGGGGCCGAATCTGTTCACGGGCCTGAGTCTGTCGATCAATGCCGGCGAACGGGTGGCCATCCTGGGTCGCACGGGCAGTGGCAAGTCGACGCTGCTGCGTCTGCTGGCCGGGCTGTACACGCCACAATCCGGACTGGCCACCTTCGATGGCATCGATCTGCGTCAGCTCGATCCGGCGGAACTGCGCTCGGCAATCGGCCTGGTTCCCCAGGAGTCGCGCCTGTTTGTCGGAACCCTGCGCGAGAATCTGGAGCTCGCCCGTACCGATCGACGCACCGACGACGATCAGCTGATCCGGGTGCTCAAGCAGTTTGGCCTGGATCAGATGATCGCCCGTCATCCGCGCGGCCTGGACATGGTGCTCGGTGAAGATGGCATGGGCTTGTCGGGCGGACAGAAACGACTCGTCGCGCTCGCGCGGCTCGCCTTGCGCGATCCGGCGGTGGCCTTGCTCGATGAGCCGACGGCCGGCCTGGATCCAAGCACCGAGCGCGGCATTCTCGATGTCCTGGCCAAATGGTCGCAAACCCCCACTGCCCATGCCGGACGGCGCGGACTGCTGATCGTCACTCACCGCCCGCCCGTGCTCGACATCGTCGACCGGGTCATTGTGATGGAGTCCGGCCGCATCGTCGTGGACGGACCGCGCGCCCAGGTGATGGAGCAGCTTGCCAAGGGCATCACCATCAGCACCGCACCGGCCGCATGACGACCCGCACGCTCTCATCCCCATCAGTCTCGCGCGGCGAAACACCGTGGTTCGCGTTTCTGTCGATCACGATGATGGCCTTGCTGCTGGCCACCTTCTTCGCCTGGGCCGCCCTGTCCGAACTTGAGGAGGTCACACGGGGCCAGGGCCGGGTCATTCCATCCAGTCGCGAGCAGGTGATCCAGAGTCTGGACCCCGGCATTCTCACCGAGTTGCTGGTCCGGGAAGGTGATTCGGTCAGGAAGGGCCAGTTGCTGTTGAAGATCGATGATACGCGGGCATCGGCACTGTTCCGGGAACTCGAGGCGAAAACCATCGCGCTGGCCGCCTCGGCTGCACGCCTGCGCGCCGAGGCCTACGGCGGTAAACCCGACTACCCACCCGACGTATTGGCCGCACCCGACATTGCCTCGCGTGAAAACCAGGCATTCGAGGCGCGCACCGGTGCGCTGGAGACCAGCCTGGCCGGCCTCAAACGTGGTGCCGCACTGCTCGATCGGGAAATCGCGATCACCGAGCCCATGGTCAAGCGAGGCCTGGTATCGGAAGTTGAGCTGCTTCGCCTGAAGCGTCAGCAGAATGATCTGCTGCTGCAGATATCGGACCGCCGCGACAAGTTCCGTGCCGACGCCGCCGCCGACCTGATCAAGTTCGATACCGAACTGGCCCAGGCCAGGGAATCGCTGCTGGCCCGCCAGGACACTTTCCGGCGAACCGAGATCGCCTCGCCCATGAATGGCACGGTCAAATCGATCCGCATCAACACGATCGGCGGGGTCATGCAGGCCGGCCAGGAAATCATGACCATCGTACCCACCGAAGACTCGTTGGTCGTCGAGGCCTTCGTGCGCCCGGCTGACGTCGCCTTCCTGCACCCCGGCCAGGACGCGGTGGTGAAGATCAGCGCCTATGACTACGCGATTTATGGCGGCCTGCCGGGCAAGGTCGACAGCATCAGTCCGGACACCTTGCGCGACGAACGTCGAGGTGCCAGTCCGGTCGCGGACGTGGCCGACGAGCAGAATTCGTACTACCGGGTGCTGGTCCGAACCGACGAGAGCACCCTCAGAACGCCTGACGGTCGCGACCTGCCCATCATTCCGGGCATGACCGCATCGGTCGAAATGCTCACGGGACGCAAGACCGTGTTGCAATACCTGGTCAAGCCGCTCAATCGCGCCGGCGAAGCGCTGCGCGAGCGCTGAGCCGCACGGGCGGTATTGCGGTCATCACGAATGACTGAACGGATTCACGAAGCGTCCGAGGGCGACGGGTTCACGACCGGTGGCTCTGGTCGCAGGAACATGGCCCAGGCCCAGAATGCAACGGCCGACAGGGCGATGCCGAACCATTGCAACGCATAGCCGTAGTGCATGTCGATCTTCTGACCCGGTACCGGCCAATCCCGGATCAATCCATCGGATGTCGCGCCGTCTTCCTGGCGGATCACGAAATCCTGCACCGCGAGCCCTGACCACTGGCGGTAGCGTTCGATCGTGAAGCGCTGCCACAGCTGTTGATCAGGCCCTGGCATCAGGTCCTCGCCCAGTACCATCGCCTGCGGCAGCTCGAGCACCGCACGACCACTGACCCGGACCGGTTCGGCCGGGTCGGGCAAGCTGGGCAGGGCCTGACGGTCGCGCAGATCACGCGGCACGAAGCCGCGCAGAACCAGCACGCTCAGGCTGTCGGCACCGGCGTCCGGTCGCAGCGGCGTGAACACATGAAAACCGGCCACGCCGTTATGGGTCCGGTTATCCAGAAAAATGGTCTTGCCGCTTATCCAGCGCCCGCTGGCGGCCACTGGCGCGCCATCGAGGGAGGCGGCATCGAGCCGCGAGGCGGCAACCTGCGTGGGAGGTTCGCCAACGGCCCGATCGAGCCGGGCCTGAAGGGCCTCTTTCTGCGCGGCCCGGTCCAGTTGCCAGAATCCCAGTGAGCCGGCGATGCCCACCGCCACGAGCATCGCGATGCTGGGAATGAGTCGCCGGCGCATGCTGCGAGGATCCCGACCTGCCAACTAACGGGCGCCGCGGCAGCGGCCCCGTTCAGATCTCAGCGGACCATCCGGGTCGGCATCGACATCAGCCCGCCCAAGCGCCCCGCGAACCGTCACAACCAGTAGACGACGATGTACAGACCCAGCCACACCACATCGACGAAGTGCCAGTACCAGGCGGCCGCCTCGAAGGCGAAATGGTGCTCAGGGGTGAAATGGCCCCTGAGTACCCGGAACAGCACCGCCGTCAGCATGATCGCCCCCACGGTCACGTGGAAACCGTGAAAACCGGTGAGCATGAAGAAGGTGGAACCGTAGATGCCGGAGCTGAGCTTGAGGTTGAGCTCGGTGTAGGCGTGCACATACTCGTAGGCCTGAAAGCCCATGAAGATCGCGCCCAGCAGGATGGTGATGGCCAGCCACAGCGATAGCTTGCCGCGATTGTTGTCTTTCAGGGCATGGTGGGCGATGGTCAGCGTGACGCCCGAGGTGAGCAGCAACAGGGTGTTGATGGTGGGAATCGGCCAGGGTCCCATGGTCGTGAAGTTTTCGACCACATTGGCCACGGGCCCGGTATTGGGCCAGGTTGCCGCGAAGTTGGGCCACAGCAGCGCCTTGTGATCCAGGTCGCCAAGCCAGGGCATGGTCACGACCCGGGCGTACCAGAGCGCGCCGAAGAAGCCGGCGAAGAACATGATCTCCGAGAAGATGAACCAACTCATCGACCAGCGGAACGAGGAGTCGACCCGTTCGTTGTATTTGCCGCCTTCGGACTCCCGGGCCACCGCGCCGAACCAGCCGAACAACATGTAGATGAAAACCGCACCGAAGGCCGCAAACATCCAGGGACCATAGGCAGCGCCATTGACCCAGCCGGTCATGCCGAATCCGAACAGCCCGAGCGCGATCGAGCCGACCAGAGGCCAGTGAGAGGGCTCGGGAACGAAGTAGTACGGGGCCGTCCCGTGGGCATTTGCGCTCATGGCAGATTCCTTTCTCTTCTCGACAACGACAGCCACCGGCTTGCCGTCAGTAGGTTGTTGATGATCGTGGCGGCGATTATCCCACGACGAAACGCACGATGGTCACGAGTGTGATGACGAAGATCGCAGCCATCGCGACGCCGGCAATCACCACATGCACCGGATTCAGATTGGCAACGTCGGACTCATGGTCCTTGCGCCGGCGCACCCCGAAAAACGACCAGGCAACCGCCTTGATCGTGCGAAAGAAACCACGCCCCTCTCCATTCATCCGCCACGACCCGGTTGCGCCACGACGGCCGGCGGGGCACCCGCCAGTCCTTCGACTTCGAAGTAGGTATACGACAAGGTGATCGTGTTGACGTCGGCCGGAATCGCCGGATCGATCACGAACACGACCGGGAACTGCTGGCTCTGATTCGGTCCCAGAGTCTGCTGCTCAAAACAGAAACATTCGATCTTTCGGAAATAGCCGGCCGCCAGCTTGGGCGCGTAGCTCGGAATCGCCTGACCCGTGGTCGGGCGGTCCTCGGTGTTGACCAGTTCATACACGATCGTGAACATCTCGCCCGGATGCACGCTTGCATGATTGACTTGGGGCTTGAAACGCCAGGCACCCCGACTGTTCGAATCGAATTCAACCGTGATCTGCCGGCTGGTATCGACCTGGGTATTGCGGGCAAATTTCTCCGCCGCCGTGTCCTTGCGGGTGAGGAAGTTGACCCCGGTCGCGTCGCAGATCGCCCGGTAGATCGGCACCATGGCATAGCCGAAGCCGAACATGATCAACACCATCACGGCGAGTTTGCCGAGCACATGGGAATTGAGCCGGTCGGACGATTTAGCCATAGAGCACATGATTGACGATGATGCCGACGAAGAACACGGCGGCGATGAGCGCCAGCACCAGGGCCGTGCGCAGATTGCTGCCCTGCTCCAGACCGCGTGGTTTGCGCGCGGACCGCAGCGCGTCGGCTGCTGGATCCGGCGCCGCCGCGCGGCCTGAATGAGTCGGTGCACTCATGATCGGTAAGGATTACCTGACCTGGGGCGGCGTTTCAAAGGTGTGGAAGGGAGCGGGGCTGGGCACCGTCCACTCCAGACCATGGGAGCCTTCCCAGACCCGCGCCGGCGCCTTTTCACCCCCCTTGATGCACTTGAGCACGACCCACAGGAAGATGAGCTGCGACAGGCCGAATCCGAAAGCGCCAATGGTGGCAATCATGTTGTAGTCGGCGAACTGCATCGCATAGTCGGCATAACGACGCGGCATGCCGGCCAGTCCCAGGAAATGCATCGGGAAGAAGGTGATGTTGAAGAAGATCATCGAGCACCAGAAGTGCAACTTGCCCAGTTTCTCGTCATACATGTGGCCGGTCCACTTGGGCAACCAGTAATAGGTGCCGGCAAACAGGGCGAACAGCGATCCGGCTACCAGCACATAGTGGAAGTGCGCCACCACGTAGTAGGTGTCGTGCAGCACGATGTCGAGCGGCGCCACGGCGAGAATCACGCCGGTCAGCCCGCCGATCGTGAACACGAAGATGAAACCGATCGCGTAGAGCATGGGTGTCTCGAAGGTCATCGAGCCGCGCCACATCGTGGCCACCCAGTTGAAGATCTTCACGCCCGTGGGTACCGCGATCAGCATCGTCGCGTACATGAAGAACAGCTGCCCGGTGACCGGCATGCCGGTCGTGAACATATGGTGGGCCCAGACGATGAACGACAGGATCGCGATCGATGAGGTCGCGTAGACCATCGAGCTGTAGCCGAACAGGCGCTTGCGGGCGAACGCCGGAATGATCTCCGAGACGATGCCGAAGGCCGGCAGAATCATGATGTAGACCTCGGGGTGACCGAAGAACCAGAAGATATGCTGGAACATCACAGGGTCACCGCCGCCGGCGGCATTGAAGAAGGTGGTGCCGAAATGGCGGTCGGTCAGCGTCATGGTGATCGCGCCTGCCAGCACCGGCATCACGGCGATCAGCAGGAAGGCCGTGATCAGCCAGGTCCAGACGAACATCGGCATCTTCATCATCGTCATGCCGGGCGCGCGCATGTTCAGAATCGTGGTGATGATGTTGATCGACCCCATGATGGAGCTGGCGCCCAGGATATGCAGGGCGAAGATGCCCATATCCATGGCCGGGCCCATCTGCACGGTCAGTGGCGCGTAGAGCGTCCAGCCAGCCGCAATCGCGCCGCCTGGCACGAAATACGAGGCCACCAGCAGCAGCGCCGCCGGCGGCAACAGCCAGAAGCTCAGGTTGTTCATCCGGGCAAAGGCCATGTCGGCCGCCCCGATCTGCAGCGGGATCATCCAGTTGGCGAAACCCACGAAGGCCGGCATGATCGCGCCGAACACCATGATCAGGCCATGCATGGTGGTGAGCGAGTTGAAGAACTCCGGATTGACGACCTGCAGCCCGGGGGTGAACAACTCGGTGCGCAGGATCAGCGCATTGATGCCACCCACCATGAACATCGTGAAGCTGAACCACAGGTACATCGTGCCGATGTCCTTGTGATTGGTCGCATAGACCCAGCGCCGCCACCCTGCCGGATGATGGTCGTGCGCATGATCATGATCGTGGGCGTGATCACCGCCGCCGAGCACTGCACTCATCGTGAATTCTCCTGTACGCCTGACTGTGTTTCGTATTGGATGGATGGTCGATCCGGCTGCTCAGCGGGCCTTGCTGATTGCGGCGGGTTGAATGATGTTTTCCTGCGCCTTCTGATCCCAGGCGTTACGCGTGTAGGTCGCGACAGCCGCCAGCTCGACATCGCTCAGCTGCTTGAATGAAGCCATGGCGGTGCCCTGCTTGCCATTGAGCAGGATGGCCATCTGCTCACTGGGCGCACCGAGCACGACCTTGGAACCGACCAGTGCCGGAAACGCGCCCGGTACGCCCTTGCCGGATCCCTGGTGACAGGCCACGCAATTGGCTTCGTAAACGGTCTTGCCACGGGCAGTCAGATCGGCCAGCGTCCAATCCTTGGTCGGATCGTCTGCATTGGCCAGCATCTGCTTGAGCTGATCCTGCGCCCAGGCCGTGTAGTCGGCCTGCGACTTGACCTCGACGACCACCGGCATGAACGCATGGTCCTTGCCGCACAACTCGGCGCAATAGCCGCGGAAGGTGCCCACGCGATCGGCCTTGAACCAGGTGTCGCGCACGAAGCCGGGAATCGCATCCTGCTTGACGCCCAGTGCCGGCACATACCACGCATGAATCACGTCATTGGCGGTCAGGACAATGCGCACCTTCTTGCCCACCGGGACGACCAGCGGATTGTCCACCTCGGTCAGGTAGGTGACCGATTTTTCTTCGCGTCCCTGGATCTGCGCAGCTGGCGTGGACAGCGCAGACAGGAAGGCCACGCCCTCGCCTTCGCCCTTCACGTATTCGTAACGCCACTGCCATTGATAGCCGGTCACCTTCACGGTGATGTCGGCATTGGAGGTGTCTTTCTGGGCGATCACCTCACCAGTGGCAAGGGCGCCCAGGCCGATGACGATGATGAAGGGCACGACGGTCCAGAGAATTTCGACCGTGGTGCTCTCATGAAAGTCGGCTGCCTTGTGCCCGACCGACTTGCGATGCGCGAAGATCGAATAGAACATCACGCCGAACACGCCCACGAAGATCAGCAGACAGACCACGAGCAGCACGTTGTGGATGTAATGCTGACCCGCGGCGATCGCGGAGGCCGGCTCGACCAGATTGATCTGATTCACCGCCGGGCCGCCGGGCATGTCCTGAACGGCCATTGCGGCCATCGAGATACCCAACAGCGTGAACGCCAGAGCCATATGGCCTGCTACAGATTTCGCTTTCATCGAGCCTTTGTCCTGCCTGAACTTCGTTACGTCCGTTATTCGCCCGCAACCGGCGACCGGTTACGCCCTGTTTGCCCATCGAGTGACTGACCAGACGGTCGACGACACTCAGGAGACCCTGCCCAACAATGCATTGCGCATCTCGACCGCCAACCGCCCCCGGGTGTCGCCCGGCACGAAACGTCCGACCGACAACGCCTGCCGGGGCGTCACCACGCGGATCAGGTCATGATGCCGGCCCGAGTACTCGACCCGGACCCAGTTGGCCGGTTCTTCGATTCGCGCCGTTCGCAGACCGACGCTGGTCTCGACCACGACCTCGCCAGGCCTGACCACGATGCGCTCGTAATCGGTCGCATGACGACTGAAGACGATGAACGCGGCAACCAGCGCCGAGATCTCGATCAGTGTGAATGGTACGACAAGCCAGGCCCCCATCGCCGCAAACACCGCGCCGATCACCAGCGTGAGGACCGCAAGACTGCCAAACCAACAGGCCAGCTGATCCGGACGCAGCGCGCAATTGCGCTTGAGCATCCACTCATGCCGGTCTGCCTCGGTACGGTGCGTCCATCGGTACAACATGATCCGGATCGTCGCCTTCTCGTCAGTGCCAAGGATTGTACGGGCCCTCACCAGGGCCGGGCAAACCGCCCCGTCCATTCGCTGCCTACGGGTCTTGACGGCCGTCAAGCCGGCGTCAGCGCGCCGGATCGACCTTGCCGCGATGAAATTCGACGGGTTTCAGGCCATCGGGCAGCCGTTTCGTGGACGGGCACCAGGCATGGCCATAGATGATCTCGAAGGTCACCGCGATCGCGCCGTCGGTGTCGCGCAGCCGAGACAGATCGAGGCGACATCGGCGCAGCCAGGCTCGGCCGGTCAGCCCGGTTCGTCGATCCGGCAAGGCATTGCCTCCCAGACAACGCAGATCATCGATGACCTTGTCGGGTGACCCGAAAGCCACCGTGACGAAACGCATGTCCATCACCGGATCGGCGAACCCCGCCGCGACCAAGGCATCGCCCAGGTCGTGCATGTCCGGCAGCGCCATCAGGTCGGCACCGGCGCGGCGCAACTCCTTGAGCGTATCCACGCCGAACAGCGAAAACATCAACAGACCACCCGGGCGGATCACCCGATGCCATTCCCGAAGGGTTCGAGCGGGATCGGGCAGCCAGTGCAGACACAGATTCGACCAGATCAGATCGGTGCTCGAAGCGGCGACCGGCAAGGCATCGGCATCGGCCACGGCAAAACTGGCCAGCGGCCCTCTGGGCCGGCGATTGCTGCCGAACAGTCGGCCCAGATAGCCGCCGGCCGGCGGTGCGAGCCGCTGCTGGGCGCGCCGCACCAGGGGTTCGGCGGCATCAATGCCCAGCATCGCCGCCGACGGATAGCGTCGGCGCAACGCCAGCACACCATCGCCAAGCCCGCTGCCGATCTCGATGATCGCGGCCGGTTGCAGGGTCACCAGATCGAGCCGCGACAGCATCTGCGACTCGGTTTCGCGCAGCAGATAGTTTGCATCCGGCAGTTGCGAAACCCGGCGCGAGAACTGACGTCGCACGGCCCGGCGGTCGATACGTTCGGATTCGGTCATCCAGCCAGTATACGAAGCAAAGGACGGGCCTTGGACACTAGTGTGTCGGCTGGCTGCCTGCTCACCTGAGATGACCGCTTACATCCGACCTTTTCGCCGGTTCACGGCCGCGCTGAGCCACATCGCCGACGGCCTGCTGCCGGCTGACTGCACGCTGTGCGGCGAACCGGCGCCCGACACCGGGCGCGTCGGGCGCGTCGGGCGTGGCCTGTGCGCCTGGTGCCTGACCAGCCTGCCGGGCCTGAACCGGCGCCGCTGCCGGGTCTGTGCGCTGGCACTGTCGGGCGATCCGGGCGATCCGGCGAACGACATCTGTGCCGGCTGCGCCTTCCATCCGCCCGCCTACCACGCCAGTTGGGTGCTGGCCGACTATGCCATGCCGCTGGACCGGCTGATCCACGTCTTCAAGTACCGGCACCGACCGAATCTCATCGAACCGGTCGCCAGAGCGCTGGCCGCCAGGGTGGTTCTGCCGTTGCCGGGCTGGCCTACGCGGGTACTCGCGGTGCCGTTGGCGACGGGCCGGCTGCGCGCCCGCGGATACAACCAGTCGTTGCTGATCGCCCGAATCATCGCCCGGCATTGGCGATGTCCGCTCGATATCGACACCCTGGTGCGCCATCGCGCCACCCGGGTCCAGCGCGATCTGCCCTTGGTCGACCGTGGCGCCAACGTGGCCGGCGCATTCGCCTGCCGCACGCGACTCGATGGCGAACGGATCGCCCTGGTCGATGACGTGATGACCACCGGCACCACGCTTCATTGGGCCGCCGTCGCGCTGCGCGAGGCGGGCGCGGCCAGCGTGATCTGCCTGGCGCTTGCACGCACGCCACCGCCGGGCAGAATCACCTGATGCTCAACATCGTGCTCATTGAACCCGAGATCCCGCCCAATACCGGCAACGTGATCCGGCTGGCGGCCAACACGGGTGCCGGTCTGCACATCGTCGGGCCGACCGGTTTTGCCCGCGACGATGCGCGGATGCGCAGGGCCGGCCTGGATTATCACGAAATCGCCCGTATCCACTGGCATGCGGACTGGACGGCATTCACCGCCGCCCGACCGCCCCACGCGCGCAGTTTTGCACTGACCACCCGTGCCACGAAGTCAGTATTCGACCAGCGCTTCATGGCAGGTGACTGGCTGTTGTTCGGCGCCGAAACCCGCGGCCTGCCCGATGCCGTGCTCGACACGATAACGCCCGATGCCCGGCTTCGCATTCCCATGCAACCCGGTAATCGCAGCCTGAACCTGTCTAATGCAGTGGCGGTGGTGGCCTACGAGGCCTGGCGGCAGGTCGGCTTTGCAGCCAGCTCGAGTGCATCGAGCAAGGGTTCGATCGTCGACCCCACCTGCAGATAGGTCAGGTCGCCGGGACCGACAAAACCCTCCCGGCCAAAGTGCTCGATCATGGCCAGCAGCGAGTCGTAATAGCCATTGGCATTCAGCAGGCCGGTAGGCTTGTGATGCAGACCGATCTGATGCAGCGTCATCACTTCGAACAGCTCATCGAGCGTGCCCAGACCGCCAGGCAAGACCAGAAAGGCATCCGACAACTCGATCATCCGGGTCTTTCGTTGGGCCATCGTATCGACCATCTCGAGTCGGGCCACAGCCAGATTGCCCTGTTCCTGGGCGATCAACTGGTGGGGCATCACGCCGATCACCTGAGCGCGTTCGGCCAATGCGCCCCGGGCAACGGCGCCCATCAGGCCCACGCCACCGCCGCCGTAGATGACCGTCATGCCGCGCCGGCCCAGTGCCCGGCCGACCTCGAGGGCCATCGCCACCCACGAGGGATCGGCACCGCTGCGGGCGCCGCAGAACACACAGACACTCAATGGCATGGCAATGCGCAACTCCCATTCGATCGATGCACGAGGTCAGAGTCCCTCGGCCGCCGGATCACGCGCCAACAGATCCGACACGGCGTCTCGGGCCGACAGCGTGCCGGCCAACACAGCCTGAACCGCGCGCGCGATCGGCATATCCACGCCCACCGAGTCCGCGCGGGCGAGCACGGCGGGGCAACACCGGACGCCCTCGGCCACATGACCGAGGCCCGCCGTGATCCGGGCAAGCGGACTGCCCTGGGCCAGGGCCAGCCCAACCTGGCGATTACGCGACAACTCACCGGTACAGGTCAGCATCATGTCGCCAATTCCAGCTAAACCCATGAAAGTGGTGGGCAAGGCGCCCAATGCCACCCCCAGTCTGGCTGTCTCGGCCAGCCCACGGGTGACCAGCGCGGCGCGGGCATTATTGCCCAGTGCCAGTCCATCACTGATCCCGGCGGCCAGTGCAATGATGTTCTTGACGGCGCCAGCCAGTTCGACCCCTACCCGGTCCGGGCTACGATAGATCCGCATCGCGCCGTGATGAAACAATGCCTGCACCCGTTCCGACACGGCCTCGTGACCACTGGCGGCCACCAGCGCGCAGGGCAGGCCCCGCGCCACCTCAAGCGCAAAACTCGGCCCCGACAGAACACCGAAAGCCAGGCCTGGCGCCGCCGCCTGCGCCACCTCGTGGGCCAGCAGGCCGGTTTGTTCCTCCAGTCCCTTGGAGACCGCAATCACCGGGGGCAGGGTTCCGCCGCCGGACCACGAGGCGAGCAACTGCAGCGACTCGCGCAGGCCGACCATGGGTGTGGCCACGACGATCAGGCTGTTGCGATCGGCCGCCGCCACGGCATCGGCCAGCCGGCCGGTTATGGTGACGGCCGGCGGAAAGGTCACGCTCTCGAGATAGCGCTCGTTGCTCCGGTCGGCCGCCATCGCGGCGACCTGCCCTGGTTCGCGCGCCCAAAGCAGGACCGGGTGGCGGCGGGCCAGATGGCAGGCGATCGCCGTTCCCCAGGCGCCGGCTCCCAGCACCGCAATCGCCATGGCGGGTTCGCTACCGGGGCGGCAGGATCAGACCGGAGGGCTGGCCGGCCGCTTGCTGGCCATTTGCGGCCGCCTGCTGCTGAGCCTGCTGCAGGCGTTGCTGGTATAGCGCCTCGAAGTTGATCTCGGCCAGATGAATCGGCGGAAAGCCGGTTCTTTGAATGAGATCGGCAACGTTAGACCGAAGATACGGGTAGATGATGTTAGGACACACGACATTTAGCAGCATTTCCATCTGCTCGGCCGGAATGTTGCGGATCTCGAAGATGCCGCCCTGTTTGGCCTCGACCAGAAACGCCGTCTTGTCCTGAACCTTGGTGGTGACGGTGACAGTGACCGTGGTTTCATGAATCCCGTCGGTCACTGGCGCATTGCCCACCTCCAGGGACACCTCGACCGATGGCTGGGCACTTTCGAGGAAAATGCCTGGCGCATGCGGCATCTCTAGGGACGCGTCCTTGAGATACATGCGCTGGATGGAGAAGACGGGATCGTTCTGTTCGGCCATGACAGCTTCCTTGATTGAGATGATGAGTCGCCGACTGACCAGGGAACCGGGCGTCTTGCCGGGCCCGTCGGTTACGGCGCCTTGGGGGTAGGGTCGGGCTGCTCAGTCGGCCCGGCCTCAACCGGCGAGCAGGGCGTCGAGCTTGCCGGCGCGCTCCAGCGCCATCAGATCGTCACAACCACCCACATGGGTATCGCCAATGAAGATCTGCGGCACCGAGGTCCGACCGGTGCGCTCGACCATCGTCGCGCGGGCGCCGGCCACCACATCGACATCGATGGTGTCCAGCGACGGTATCGATTTGCTGGCCAGCAACGCCTCGGCACGCTGGCAATAAGGGCACCAGGCTGTGCGGTAGATCGTGACTGTGGGGTTGCTCATGATGTGCAGGATTCCGTCGGTGTATCGGGCGGCCCATGGCCGGTGGTGACAATGCCCTTCGGTCTGATCGGCCCGGGTCAGACTGACGGTCAGCCTTTGTGAACGGGCAGACCCGCCGCGGTCCACCCCTGCAATCCACCCGTCAGATTGAAGACATCGTCGCGGCCGGCCGAACGCAGCTTGGCCACCGCCCGGCCCGATCGGGCGCCTGAGGCACAGACCAGCAGCAGCGGCCGGTTACCGGGCAGCTTGGCGGCATCGGTCCCGATCTGCTCCAGCGGCACGTTGCGCGAGTTGATCAGGTGGCCGGCTGCAAACTCGGTGGGCGAGCGCACGTCCACGACCACCGGATCCCGATCGTTGATCAGGCGGGTGGCATTGAGCACGTCGAGCCCGGCAGCGCCCGCGGCCCGCCCGGCAATCGATGGCCAGAGCAACATGATGCCCGAGGTCAGGGCGATCGCAATCAAGAAAATGTTTTCGGTGACGAATGCCACTGTGGGGCCTCCTGAATCGCAGGATTATAGAATGCAGTTCAGAGGAACGACGATGACCTATAAGCTTGTTGTTTTCCGCCATGGCGAGAGCCAGTGGAATCTTGAGAACCGATTCACCGGCTGGACGGATGTCGACCTGACCGCCAAGGGTCGGGACGAAGCCCGGGCCGCCGGGGCGCTGCTGCGCGCCGAGGGCTATGACTTCGACATCGCCTTTACCTCGGTTCTGCGCCGGGCCATCGGCACCCTCTGGCTGGCGCTCGAGGAAATGGACCGGATGTGGCTGCCCATCGTGCATTCCTGGCGGCTCAATGAGCGCCACTATGGGGCGCTGCAAGGGCTCAACAAGTCCGAAACCGCCGCCCAATATGGCGAGGAACAGGTGTTGGTGTGGCGTAGAGCCTACGCAACCGCCCCCGATCCGCTACCCTCGGGCGACCCCCGCAGTGCGCGCCTGGACCGGCGTTATGCCGAACTGGATCCGGCGCAGATTCCGGAAACCGAATGCCTGCGCGACACGGTCGCGCGGGTCGTACCGTTCTGGCAGGAAACGATCGCGCCGGCCATCGTGAGTGGCCGCCGGGTGGTCATCGCCGCCCACGGCAACTCCCTGCGTGCGCTGATCAAGCATCTGGACCAGGTATCCGACGAGGACATCGTCAACCTCAATATTCCAACCGCCAGGCCGCTGGTGTATGAGTTGGACGACCGACTCAAGCCCCTGCGTCACTACTATCTGGGCGATCCCGCCGAGATTGCCGCCGCCGCCGCCGCGGTCGCCGCGCAGGGCCGAAAGGGCTGAAGAATAGGCCCTTTTGGTCGCAGAGCGCTTCACACAGAGGCCGGCCATGCCGGTTATACTGGTCCGGACTGACCGCCAGCCGCGCATGCCGGCGCCATTTGCCCACCATAAAGTGAAACGCATCCATGAATAGCAAGGCTAGGACTTTCGGCGCATTGACCGTTGGCGCCATTGCTGGTGTCCTGATCAGCGTCGGCATCACGGCGGTGGCGCAGAAAGATCAACGCGCAACCCTGCCGCTGGCGGAACTGCGCCAATTCACCGATGTATTTGGCGCGATACAGGCAAATTACGTCGAGCCGGTCACCGACAAGACCCTGATCACCCAGGCAATCAGCGGCATGCTGGCCGGGCTCGATCCGCACTCGGCCTATCTGGATTCGGAAGCCTTTCGCGAGCTTCAGGTCGGCACCCAGGGCGAGTTCGGCGGGCTGGGCATCGAAGTCGGCCAGGAAGACGGGTTCATCAAGGTCGTGTCGCCCATTGAAGACACTCCGGCGGCGCGCGCGGGTGTCAAGGCCGGTGACCTGATCATCAAGATCGATGAAAAACCCACCAAGGGCATGTCTCTGAGCGACGCGGTCAAGCTCATGCGGGGCAAACCCAAGACGCCCATCGTGTTGACCCTGTCGCGCAAGGGCGAAACCCAGCCGGTGGTCATCGAGGTAATCCGCGACGTCATTCAGGTGCGCTCGGTGCGCTGGCAGCCGCTGGAGACCGGTTATGGCTACATCCGGATCACCCAGTTCCAGGAAAAAACCGTCAGTGATCTGGCCCGCGCCATGACCGAACTGACCGATGGCGGCATGAACAAGGGGCTGGTGCTCGACCTTCGCAATGATCCGGGTGGCCTGCTGCATGGCGCGGTCGGCGTGTCGGCGGCCTTCCTCAAACCGCGCATGACCGTGGTCTCGACCAACGGGCGCACCGAAGATGCCGCGCGCGACTACCTGGCATCGCCTGAAGATTACATGCGCAATTCGCGGCGTGACATCCTGGGCGACCTGCCGGCCCTGTCCAAGACCATACCCTTGGTCGTACTGGTCAACAGCGGCTCGGCGTCGGCGTCGGAAATTGTCGCCGGTGCATTGCAGGATCATGGCCGGGCAACCATTCTGGGCACCCAGACCTTCGGCAAGGGATCGGTCCAGTCTATCCTGCCCCTGACCAACAATACCGCGATCAAACTCACCACCGCCCGCTACTACACACCCAAGGGTCGATCGATCCAGGCCAAGGGCATCACGCCGGACCTCATCGTTGAGGAAACCCCCGAGGGCGACCCGTCGTCGTTCCGGATTCGCGAAGTCGATCTGAATCGTCATCTGTCCAACGACAAGAGCGAAGAGGCCGAAGTTCGCAAACCGCAGGCCGGTGAGTCCGATAAGTTGCGCGATCGCAAACCGATCGTATTCGGCTCGGCCGACGACTATCAACTCGCTCAGGCCATGAACCACCTCAAGGGTTTGCCTGTCATGGCGGCCAAAGATGACAACTCTACCGACAAGGGAGCGCGCAAGCAGTAGGCCTTCCGACTGATCGCGCCACACCGGCCTTCGGGCCGGTTTCATTTTGTATCGTCATACATTGTGAAAATGAGGTTTCGTTACTGTTCAGACCGCGCGGTCGCAACACGAATAGGGTCAAATAAGCTGGAAGCCGCTATTCTTGAGGGAGTTGAAACATCCTGGTCTGGTCGCGTCAATCAACCTGACCGCGGCGCTGCTCTGGCGGCAACGGTCCGTCGTTGTAACTCCGTCGTTGTGACTCATCTGCGAGACCGTCCACACTCGCCGGGTTCGTGACGCAATTGACATCGCATTGACGTCGATTTCTCTATTCTGAGCAGATTCCCCGCGAGTCTTGAAGATGCAAAAAGAACTACTGCTGCCCGCCCCAGTCAAATCCGGAGTCGGATTCGGGGTGTTCGAACTGGTCCGTGCCGTCACCGATGCCGTCATCGCCGTGATGGCGCTGCTGCTTGCCTCGCTGATCTGGGGCGTAAGCTTCGGGCCGGCCGAAACGATTCTCGCGGTCATGAGTTTCATGCTCCAGTATCGGGGTCGGGGTGGACTCGGCGTACCACGCAACCGGGTGGTGCAGACCATCCTGTCGCGCTGGGCCTTCACCGTAATCGTGCTGCTCGTGGTTGGTCTGCTGACCCGATTCCTGGATCAGTTCAATGAGGGCATGCTGCTGACCTGGATTGCGCTGACGCCGGCCGCACAGATCGCCGCTCACTGGCTCGGGCCATATATCTACGCACCCATCGTGCGGATGCGCGGGCTGCGCCGCTCGATCGTCGTGGGCAGCACCGAGCTGGGCCGCGCTTTCGCCGACACCATCAATTCGGACCCGATCGCTTATGAGCGCGTGGTCGCCTTTTTCGACGACCGTGAGGAAGAACGCATTCCCGAGCAGCACCGGTCCAAGCTGGCGGGCCGGCTCGATGCAGTGGGCGATTTCGTGCGGGCGAACAATATCGACCAGATCTTCATTGCCTTGCCGATCGCTGCTCAGCCGCGCATCCTGCACATGATCAACGACCTGCACAACTCAACCGCCTCGATCTGGTTCGTTGCCGATCTGGCGCGCTTCCAGCCCGTGCAGCCGAGTATCTCGACCATCTCCGGCTATCCGGTCCTGGCCGTCTGCGAAAGTCCCTTCCGCGGCATGCCCGGCACAATCAAGCGGGCCGTCGACATCGTGCTCGCCTCGTTCGCCCTGGTGCTTCTGGCGCCGGTCATGCTGGCCTGCGCCATCGCCATCAAGGCCACCTCCAAGGGCCCTATCATTTTCAAGCAGACCCGATACGGCCTGGAAGGCGGCGAAATCAAGGTCTACAAGTTTCGCAGCATGACAGTGACCGAAGACGGTGCGAAGAACTACACCCAGGTGTTTCGCGGCGATACCCGGGTCACCAAGGTAGGCGCCTTCCTGCGCAAGACCTCGCTGGACGAATTGCCCCAGTTCTACAACGTGCTGCAGGGACGCATGAGCGTGGTCGGCCCGCGCCCGCATCCAGTTGCCGTCAACCAGCACTACCGCAATCACATTCCCAGCTACATGGTGCGGCACAAGGTCAGACCCGGCATCACCGGCTGGGCCCAGGTCCATGGCTACCGGGGAGGTGATGATCTCGAGAGCATGACCAAGCGCATCGAGCACGACCTGTACTACCTGCGCAACTGGTCGCTGTGGCTGGATGCGAAAATCCTGTTTCGCACCATCGCGATCGTCTTCAAGGATCCGGTCGCATTCTGACCGATGAGACCCACCCGACACACACGACCCGCCCCGGTCGTGCCGGCATGAACATGACCGCCGGATCAGCGCGCCGAAGCCAACGGCCGTGGCTGCTGCCATTGCTCGCCTTCGGTCCGCTCATCCTCACCACCTATTTCGCCAAGATCGGCGTGCCCTTCGGGCCACGCGAAGTGCCGGCGTCGCTCTATGGCATTCTGGCGCTGCTGGTGCTGGGTCTGCTCACCTCGCGGCTCACCATCGATCTGCAGCGGCTCGGCCTGTTCGTCGCCTCGATGACATTTCTGGGCGCCGTGATGATCCTGCGTGGCGACGAATGGTCGGTCGGCTCGTTCCTGATGATGGCCGCGCTCTATGCCACCTACACGGTATCGCTGACCGATCCCCGCTATGACGTACGCCGGGGCATCCAGTTCTTTCTCAATGTGGCCCTGATCATCTCGATCGCCGGCATTGCGCAGTTCTTCCTGCAGTTCGTGATCGGTCCGAAACTGGCCTTTCCCATCGACTATCTGCTGCCCCAGAGCGTGCTGGTCGAAGGCTACATGAACCTGAACGTGCTGGAGTACGGCTCGACGACCCATAAACCCAATGGCGTCTTCCTGCTCGAGGCTTCGTTCTTCAGCCAGTTGCTCGCCATCGCCGTGATCGCCGAGTTGCTCACCCATAACCGGCTGCACCGTCTGCTCATCTACGTGGCCGGCATGGTCGTGTCCTACTCGGGCACGGGCATTCTGGTCCTGCTGGTGGTGATGCCGTTTCTGGTGATCACCAAGAAGCGCTGGGATCTGGTCATCATTGCGCTGGGCGGCCTGATCGCCCTGGCCATGCTCTATGACGTGCTGAATCTGGAAATCTTCACCCGGCGGGCCACCGAGTTCAGCGCCACCAAGTCCAGTGGCTTCATGCGCTTCACCGGCGCCTATTTCATGTTCGACCAGTTCCTGTTCATCGACCAGTGGCGCACCTTGTTCGGTTATGGCGCCGGCGTGTTCAAGGAATACGAGGTTCGCACCCATCTGCCCGTTCACGAATCGGCACTGACCAAGATCGTCTTCGAATTCGGCGTCGTTGGCGCGATCGTCAACATCGGCTTCCTGATGTACTGTGTGATCAAGTCGAGCGCACCCGGGCTGCTCAAGCTGGGTGTCGCGGTCATGTTTTTCATGGCCGGCATCTACACCCCCTCCTCGCATGGCATTGCGCTGGTCATTCTGATGTGGCCCAGTCCGGTGCGCGAACCGATCGTGCCGCAGGATCGCAGCGTCGATGCGCTGCGCAGGCTCGGCCTTGATTTTTCGCGGGCCCGTCCCTTTGCGGTCAACACTCGCGCCAAACGGGCAGCCGCCCGATGAATTTATGAGTATTGTCTTTCTGGTGCTGGCGGGCGTGGCTCTGCTCGCCGCCCTGCATCCCTACACCACGTATCCGCTGAGCCTGTGGTTGCTGCGCAGGATGGGCCGGGTCAATCCGCCGCTGCCGGCGCCCGACCCTGGCACCGCGCCGCCCCGTCTGGCCATCCTGATGTGTGTGCACAACGAGGAAAACGTCATCGAGGGCCGGATGAAGAATCTGATCGCCCTGGCTGACCGCGTTCCCGGCACCGAGATTCTCGTCTATGTCGATGGCAGCACCGATGCGACCGAGACGAAGCTGCGCGCCTTCGGCGACCGGATCCAGGTCGTGGTCTCCGAGCGCCAGACCGGCAAGACGCCGGGCATGAATCTGCTGGTCACCCGCACCCAGGCGCCGATCGTCGTGTTCACCGATGCGGCGGTCCGGATGAACGACGATTCGCTCTCGAGCATGCTGCGGCACTTCGACGATCCGCGCATCGGCTGTGTCTGCGGCCGCATCGTGGCGGTGAGCAATCATGAGCAACTGACCGCGACGGCCGACACCTCGATCCGTTACTGGGCCTTCGATTCGCTGATCCGTTCGCTCGAGAGCGACACGGCCTCGGTCATCGGCGCCCATGGCCCCTTGTTCGCGATCCGCCGGGCGCTTCACGAGCCCGCGCCGCCCGAACTGTTCGATGACATGTGGGTGTCGCTGGCGATCCTGTATGCCGGGCACCGGGTGGTGCAGGCCCGCGACTTCGTCGGATTCAAGGCCATTGCGAGCAAGAGCAGCGACGAATTCACGCGAAAGACCCGTATCGCCTGTCAGTCGGTGAATATCCACCGATTGCTCGCACCCCGCCTGCGCCGGCAGAGCGCGCTGATCCGCTACTGCTATGCCTCGCACAAGACGCTGCGCTGGTCGACCATTTTTTCGCTGTCCCTGGCCGCCTTGTTTGGCACACTCGCCATCATCACCGCTGGCTATCCCTACATCGCCCTGGCGCTGTGGCTTGCCGCGGCGAGCGCTATCGCGCTGGGCCTGGCCGGCATCAAGCCCTTCTCCAAGGGCGTCTCGGCAGTCGCGGCGCTGCTCGCCAACGGCCTGGGCGTGATCCAGTCGCTGCGCGGCGTCACCTACCAGACCTGGTCACCGGTCAAGTCGGCACGCGATTCGGTCATCGACCGCCAGGCCAGTCACTGATCGGCCGCTTTTGAATCATCCAGTCTGAACCGGAATACGGAAACCCGAACTCATGAAAACATCGTTGCGCAAACGCGTACTGGTCACCGGCGGCGCCGGCTTTCTCGGCTCGCACCTGTGCGAGCGGCTCCTGGCCCAGGGCCATGAAGTCATCAGCGTCGACAACTACTTCACCGGCGGCAAGGAAAACATCATCGAATTGATGAAGAATCCGCGTTTCGAATTCATCCGCCATGACGTGACATTTCCGCTCTATGTCGAGATCGACGAAATCTACAACCTGGCCTGTCCGGCCTCGCCGATCCATTATCAGTATGACCCGGTCGCGACTACCAAGACCAGCGTTCACGGCGCGATCAACATGCTGGGTCTGGCCAAACGCACAGGCGCCCGCATCTTCCAGGCCTCGACGAGCGAGGTCTATGGTGATCCGTTCGAGCATCCGCAACGCGAAACCTATTGGGGCAATGTCAACCCGATCGGGCTGCGCTCATGTTATGACGAGGGCAAACGCTGCGCCGAAACGCTGTTCTTCGACTATCACCGCCAGCACGAGCTGAGCATCCGCGTGGCGCGCATCTTCAATACCTATGGCCCGCGTATGCATCCGGGCGACGGCCGAGTCGTATCGAATTTCATCGTGCAGGCGCTCAAGGGCGAGCCCATCACCCTGTATGGCGAAGGTCAGCAAACCCGTTCGTTCTGCTATCAGAGCGATCTCATCGAGGGCTTCGTGCGCTTCATGGAAGCGCCGGATCCGCTCACCGGCCCGATCAACCTGGGCAATCCCGGGGAGTTCACCATTCGTGAGCTGGCCGAGAAAATCCTCACCCTCACCGGTTCAAAATCGAGGCTCAGTTTTGAACCCCTGCCGCCGGACGATCCCAAGCAGCGCCGCCCCGATATCACGCTGGCCAAGGAGCAACTGGGCTGGACGCCCAAGGTTGATCTTGATTCCGGTCTGCGCGAGACCATCCCCTACTTCAAGGGCCTGATCGATCAGGGTCTGGCCTGAGTCAGAGGTTCTGAGTTGTCGGCCCGCGCGAGCGGGCCGGCCTCTGCGACGACACGGATCGGCGGCACCTCAGCCGATGCGCACGTCAGGGCTCAGGCGCGCATTGGCGACAGCATCACATCGTCCATCGCATCTTCCATCGCACGCTTGAGCCGCTCGCCGCGGTCACGCCAGCGGTACTCGGTGCTGGCAACTTCGAAGGCGGTGCGATGCATGGCATTGAGCCCATCGATGTCATCGATATGCCGCACGATGGCCTCGACCAGTTCGGGCAGATCGTCGGCAGTGACCAGGCAGTTCCTGATCGCGGGCGGCAGACCGGCGGCCGCCGGGCCGATGCTCGCCACCGGCATCCGACCGAAGATGTAGTCGAGAAACTTGAGCTTGAAGCCGCCCCCGATCAGCTCGGGAACGACCGCCATGCGCGCCTTGGCAAACACCGCATTGATGTCGTCCACGAAGCCGTGCAGCGTGGTGGCCTTCAGGGTCGGCTCCAGATCCTGGCGAAGCGGCTCCGGAATCCTGCCCACTACATCAAAATGGATGCCACGCTGCGCGAAGACCGGATCGGCCACCGCCAGGAACTGGCGCAGGTTCTCTTCCTTGATCGCCCACTTGAACGATCCGACCATGACCACCCGGCGCGGCGTCTGCGCCGTGATCGTGCGCATGGGTGCAGGCTCGGATGAATAGCCAGGGGTGATGACGGTCGCATTGGGCGATGCGCCCATCCGGACCATGGCGGCTGCGTCTTCTTCGGTGATGTTGACCACCCGGTCCACGGCTCGCACGAGCCTGGCCTCCAGACGCCCGACCTTGGCGGCATTGTTACGCACGCCCAGCCGGCGCAGCAGCGAACCACGCGCATCGCGCGCCATGGCAGCCCAGACCGCCTGCTCGTGATTGTGTGCGACATAGATCAGCGCCGGCCGCAAGAACCGATACGGTCGCCCTTGGCTTTCGCGTTCGCGATCGGCGATCCAGCGCTGCACGGTGGGCAAGGCCCAGCCCGCACCGAGCTGATCGAAGACGATGGCATCGAAGCGCTCCAGCAACAACATCGTGAGCCGCTCGCGGGCGGCTGCGGTGTCGTGAATCGCGGCGGTCACCGGCATGGGGCTGGTCAGGGCAACCCATTCATAGTTGCGTGTACCGCCCGAAATGCCCACCCATCGCATCCCTGGACGATCGGGCCCAGGCTGGCGATCCTTGCCGCCTTCATGCGCCAGAAAGCTCACCTGCACATCGAGCCCGGCCAATGCACCGGCGAGTCCGGCTGAATAGACTCGGTCGCCAGATATCAGGGGAAACGGCATTTCCCGAGCTATCCAGAGACAGCGTCTGAGCCCCCCGGGAAGTTCATTCATTCTCATGTTTGGCGTACCCTGACCAGCAAGGGTAAATCACGCCGGAACAACCAGGCACCCCCGGTCAACATCAACACAACGAACACCAGTGCGCCGAGTCCGGTTGCGCTCAGACCGTCATCCAGAATGGCCTTCGCGCCGAGCCACCAGGCGGCCGCGAATCCGAGCACGATCGGCACCTGATCGCCCACCAGGGTGAGCGCGGGCACGCCGGTGTGGCGCTGGATCAGCCAGAACGCCGGCAGCACCATGATCAACTGCGCGATGCCGATGGCATAAACGAGCGGCATCATGCCAAAGCGCGCCGCGATGAACACGGCCACCAGCTGCACCAGCGAGGCGACCACGGCCAGCCAGCTCGACACCGATGCCGCGCCAGCCGACACCAGAACATGCACGCAGGTGAAGGTGAGTGCGCCCCCCGTGGCAAACAAGGCCAGCACCCGCAAGGGCTCGGCGGCATCGGCCATCTGGGCACCGAACAGGACGGGCACGAATCCCATGGCCACGAGTGACAGGCCGCCGAAGCAGAACAGACAGACGAAGCCGGTGAGGCGGATCGCCCGGCGGATGCCTGCCTGTAAACGCACCGGGTCGGCCTGTAGTCGGGACAACACGGCCAACGCAATCTCGCCGATCGAGAACTGCGACACCACCTGGGCAGCCTGGATCAGCCGGGTCACCAGGAAATAGATACCCACTTCATGATTGCCCAGGAACAGCCCGAGCGCCACGGTGTCCAGCCGGCGTGCGGCCTGGGTGGCGAACTGACCGAGCATGAACGGCCTGGCCACGGCCAGCAAAGGGGCAAACTCGTCCCGGCGAAAGCGAAACGGCCAGGGCCGGATACGCGAGACGCGCAGCAGCATCAACAGGCCCACGCCAGCCACCGTGAGCTGTTGACCGACCAGCGACCAGGCGCCAAAACCCCGCCAGGCCATCCACGCGGCCACCAGACCACCGGCGGTGGTAGCGGTCAGGGTGCGGATGGCGATCGACTTCAGGTCCAGTACCCGGCGCAACATGCCATGCAGCGGAAAGCTCAGGCTTTGCAGCAACAGCACCGAGGACAGTGCCAGGAAGATGGGCGGAAACTCCGGCCGGCCCAGCAGCAAGGCGAGCGGCCAGGCGATCACCCAGGTCAGCAGGAACAACGCCAGGCCGAGCAACATGCTCGCGCCCATCGCCGAGCGCACATTCTCGTCGCTCAGCGTGGCGCGCTGGATCAAAGACTTCAGGGATACCGTACTGCAGCAGGCATTGCAGCGACAACACGAGCGAACTGGCCAGCGCGACGATGCCGAAATCTTCGGGCATAAGCAGACGGGCCAGCACCACGAACAGTCCGAAGGACAAGGCTTCGCTGCCACCTGTTTCGATGCTGCGCCAGATGGCCCCGCGCGAGGCTTGTCGGGCCAGACTGCCTGCCGGCGGCCCGTGAGCCTCGGCCGCATCGGCCTGGCCTGTACTGCGATCCGGATTCGGAAGCTGCTCAGCCATCGACGCCCTCGGGGCGGCACAGGCAGGAAACCGGGCTCATCGCTGGAACGCCCGGATGTAGTCGATCTCCATGCGCGCGGGCAGCGGCGTGCTGGCATCCGGATCGGGAATCCAGCCCGGATCATGACTGCCCAGGGCCAGGTTGGCCAACAGATACATCGGCTCGTGAATCTGATGATCCTGCATCGACCAACGCTCGAAACCATCAACATTGAAGCTGATCTTCTCGCGAGTCCATTCGCAACCGAAGGTCTGCCAGCCGTCGGCCGGTCGGCCAACCTGCAACCAGTCGCTGGCGATCGGCTTCTTGTTGCCGGGATTACGAACCGCAAAATGAGCAAACCCGGGGCGCAGGCCATTGGCTTCGATCACATCGATCTCGGGCGGCCAGGCATCGCGCACCGGCATCAACCAGAAAGAAGGCCAGAAGCCCTTGCCCACCGGCAGCCTGGCCCGCATCTCGAAATAGCCATACTGCTGCGAAAACGAGCGTTCGGTGGTGATGCAACCGGACGTATAGGCCATCTGGTAAAGCTTTGGCCGCAACGGTTCGGGCGTGCGCTCGGCCACGATCGACAACACGCCCTTGCTGATGAAAAACGGATTGATGCCCAGGGGCTTGTCACCGGTGCCGGCGTAGGCGGCATCGACGTAGATCTGCTTTTCCTGGTTGATCGGATCCTTGCGCGGATGGCGATATCGACTGCGCCAGGCCGGCGCGCCATTTACCGATACCGTGCCTTCCTCGCTGAACCGGGCCAGATCGCCATTGTCGAAATCGTCGGCGAACGTCTCGCGATAACGCGAGGGCAGAACGAATGGCGCGCCCTTGACCAGGCGCGCACCAACCGGTGGAGGGGTGACGCCCAGCAGCCCGGCGCTCGCGCCGATCGCCAGCAAGCGCAGATGGCGACGCCGGTCCGGGTCGGACAACGGCAAACCTGTGACAGCCTCAGGCATGGCGCGAATCAGTAATCGTTGAAGATCAGGCCATGGACCTGCACGTCGTTGTCGCGCAGACTCGCATCGAGCTCCTGGAGGGTGTAGGTGGGCGTCTTGTTGCGTCTGGCCACCAGCACGGCCGAACCGGCCGCCTGGGCAACCACCTGGGCATCGGTCGAGCCTTCGGCCGCCGCCGTATCGAGAATGATCACGCTGAACTGCTGGCTCAGTTCGGCCAGCAGTTGTCGGAACGCGCGTTGTTCGAGCAACTCGGTCGGATTGGGCGGCGCGGCGCCGCCCGGCAGCACGGACAGACCGGGCACCGCAGCGATCGCCTTGATGGGCCGATGACTGCCGCGTCCGGCCAGCAGTCCCGACAGACCGCGGCTGCGCGGCATGCTGAACAAGCGACGCAACATGGGCCGGCGCAGATCCGCATCGATCAGCAACACCCGCTCGCCACGTTGTGCGAACACCGTGGCCAGGTTGGCGGCCACATAGCTGCGACCTTCGTCGTTACCCACGCCGCAGATCGCCAGACAGCGACGCTCGGGCTCATCGAACCAGCGGCGCGTCAGTTGCATGCGCAGGGCACGCATCGACTCCACGAAGGGGCTTCGAGGCTGATGAGCCGCCACGATGCGCGAGGAGATGGTCTGGGTCTGTTCGAGTGGCAGGAAGGGCGAATTGAACTGCCTGGCCAGCGCCTGATCGAGCTGGACGCGAGACACAAAACCCATCGACTGGGCGATTTCGCCGAACAGCTTGTCTGACTTGCTCTGCTTCTTGAGTACCCGCTCGACCTCGGCGGGCGTCATGGCGCCCAGGTCGACCAGCAGCGAGCCGATCATGCCATCGACATCGTCGATGATCGGCGTGACGTCCAGCGATGTACCGGCGACGGTCACAGGGTTGTCGGATTCACCGGGATCGGTGTTCATATCACTACGCATTGAGAAAGACTCCACGGCTCGCGCGACTCAGGACTTGTTTTCCAGGCGCGGCGCCGACGATCCGAGGTGGGACAGACGGGGCAGCACCGCCGAGCCGCGACCACCCCCGCCGGTGCGACCACCGCCGCTGCGCTCGGCATCGGGCAGCGACACGAGGACCGGCAGATCGAAGGCATCGGTCAGATCGCGGATCGAGCGGATTCTGGGACGGCTGGACTCACCGAACATGGCAATTGCACTGCCCAGCAAGGCGCCCAGCAACGCGCCGATCACGCTGTTGACCACGGGCTGGGGACTGGCCGGTTCCAGTGGTTCGGTGGCCGGCGTGAGCACCGATGCATTGGTCTGGCGATTCTCGGAGGTCAGCGAATTGATCGTGCCGCGCTCGCTGACCAGCTCGAACGATTTCTGTGCATTGGCGATTTCGCCGCGCATCACGTCCATTTCGTCGCGCATGGTCTTCAGGCGCAGCACCTTGGCGCGCTGCGCCTCGAGCGCATCGGCGATTTCCTTGGTGCGACGCGTGGTGATCTGACCCGCCTGCATGATGGCCTTGGCCTGGCGATCGATCTCTTCATTCATCTTCTGACGCAGCACCCGCACCGTATTCTGCTGCGACACATAGGTGGGATGCTGCTCACCCAGCCGTCTGGCCATCTGAGCCAGATCGGCTTCGGATTCGGCCACCCGCTGGCGCAGCATCTGCACCACCGGATTGGACAATACCTCGGGCATCGTGGCCTGCGCACCCTCGCGCGAATCGCGCACCCGCACTTCGGCCGCCTGACTCTCGAGCTGCACCAGTTCCTGGGACAGGGAGGCCAGCCGCTCGTTCTCGACATCGAAACGCTCGGAGGCATCGATGATGTCGTTACTCTGTTGATAGAGCGAGAGCTTCTGCTTGGCCCGCTCGAGCGCTTCACGGGCCGCATCGACGCGGGTCGCGAAAAACTCGGCATTCTGGCGCGCCGGATCGACCTTCAACACCATGGCCGTGCTCAGGTAGGCCTGCACGAAGGTATTGGCCACTTCGGCGGCGCGCACCGGATCCTTGGCCTTGTATCCGACCCGGATCACGCTCGCATCGGCATCGGCGCGCACATCGAGATCCTCGAGCAGATCGTCGGCGAGCCAGTTGCCGATATCGCCGCGGCCATCGGTTTTTTCGCGCCAGCGGCGGATACTCTGCTCGTCATTCGTGAGATCGAGCAATTCGACCACGTGACGGGCCACGCGCCGACTGCCGATCACGTCCACTTCGGTGGCCACTTTCGCGGCCAGTGCCGCATGCGGCGCGACGGTCCCGGAAATTGCATCTTCGGAGCCCAGATTGATCAGCAGATCGGCCGATGCCTTCCAGGTCTTGGGCAACAATAGACTGGCCGCCAGCGCGGTCGCACACAGCAGCACCGCAGACAACAGGATGGTCGAACGACGCGCCCAGAGAATGCGCAGGATTTGTGGCAGGGTCATCGCGGAATCACTTGTATTTGATGGGATCCGGACTAAAAGACCGTCACCTGGGATCATCAGGTTAACGGCTCAGGTCGGTTCCCGGTGTGAAGAAAGTCATTTTGCATGAGCGGCTGCTCAGCGGAGCAACCGGAAAGCGAGAGACTGTTACGCAGAATGTCATGGCGTCAGGATAGAAGCGGCGTCGGACAGCCCTCATCATGCATGCCAACGCCAGGCGATCCTGATCAACGCCGATCGCCGGCCACAGACGACTGGCATCCGGGTGGCGTCGATATCGAATCCGCTCATCGCGCCGTATCGGGACATCGCCACTCGGATTGCAGCTCGCCCCCTGCGGCCAGAATCTCTGTCGACGACGCGCTCGACCTTGCCGCTGATCCGGATCGACGCAATCCTCTATTCTCTTGCATTTCGACGCGCTGGTCGGTGGATATCCGCCGGCTGTCGGAAATCTGTTGCTGGATCGGCACTCGCATGCCAGTGCACCGGCACCAGGAATTCCCCCGCCAGCCTCATCCGCCTGCCTATTTTGCAGGATGAAATGAAAATATTTGCAACATCAGCCCACGCGGGACGATCCGATGACTGACGACCAGCTGCTCCGGTATAGCCGACATATCCTGCTTGATGAAATGGGTATCGAGGCCCAGGAACGCCTGCTGGCAGGCACGGCTCTGGTGGTGGGCGCCGGCGGACTCGGCTCACCGGCCGCCCTCTACCTGGCCGCGGCCGGTATCGGGCGCATCCTGCTGGCCGATGACGATACCGTCGACCTGACCAATCTGCAGCGTCAGATCCTGCACCGGCAGGATCGGATCGGTGAACCCAAGGCCATCTCGGGCCGCCAGTCATTGCTCGAGATCAATCCAGGCATCGCGATCGAAGCCCTGACCGTCAGGCTCAGCGGTAGCGCACTGGCCGATCAGATTGCCCGTGCCGATGTCGTGCTCGACTGCTGTGACAACTTCGCGACCCGCCATGCCGTCAACCGCGCCTGCGTTGCCGCACGGGTTCCGCTGGTGTCCGGCGCAGCGATCCGCTTCGATGGTCAGCTTGCCGTGTTTGATCCTCGCGATCCGTCATCGCCGTGTTATCACTGCCTGTTCCCCGACACAGGGTCGGTCGAGCAGGAGCGCTGCGCCACGATGGGCGTGTTCGCACCACTTACCGGCATCATCGGCACGATGCAGGCCGCCCAGGCCTTGCAGATCGTGGGTCGGTTCGGCTCACCGATCACGAATCGGTTGATGTTGCTCGACGGCTTGTCGATGCACTGGACGAGTGTGCAACTGAGTCGTGATCCAGATTGCGCCGTGTGTTCGGCCATCACTGAACGCACCCCTCAATAGGTGAGGCAAAACCGTACGTGCGGCGCTAGTATCGTGGTTACAGGCGCTTGCAAAGTATCAGCGGCCTGCCCGGCTTCAAGACGCAATCCGCTCGTCTAATCGACGTGTAGTCGATATTTTTTACGCGCACTGACTGTCGGATCGCATGAATGCTCATTCGATGAATGAGCGCGACACGATCGATGCATTGCCTGCGCCGTGATCGACCGAATGTCTGTCGAAATTGCTTACGTTGGAACGTGCTCAGGACGTTCTAAAACAATCGATAAATGCATCCGGTTCACTCGCTGCTGATCATGAACGTCGTCCATCACCATGTCATACTCGCCCACGATTTTTCGAACCAAATTTGCCGTTTGATGCAATGTCGACAACGCTGTTACTGATTGCCTCGTTTTTTGTCGCCTTCGTCCTCATGCTGGGCGGTGCGCCCATGATGAGACGCATCGCACAGCGCGTGCGTCCCGCACTCGTGTTGCCCGAAGTGCCTGTGGGCGTGGGTGGCGTGGTACTCGTTCTCGCCCTGCAACTCGTGTCCTTCTACCTGTTGCCGCTGCCCTCCTCGGCCGGCTCGCTGGTACTGGCCATGATCCTCGTGCTCGTGTTCAACGGCTCGCTGTGGTTCGGGCTGCCGCCGGCGCGTGCCTTGTTCTGGCGCAATCTGCTCGCACCCGTTCTGCTCGCCGGCGTCACGCTCGGTCTGATCGGCCTGCCCAAGGCATTGGTATTCGACTCCGCGCTGGTCATGACCGGATGGTTCGGCATGCTGCTCACCGTCGCCTTCGCCGCAACTCTCACGCTCACGCCACTCGCGCTGGCGGCGCTGGGCGAACGATTCCCCGCGCGCACGGCCATCAGTTCGTCTTACCTCGTGGTACCGGCATTGCTGGGCATCCTCACGCTGAGCCTGCATACCGCCTACTCCGACCACGATGGCATTCGCGCGCTCGACGACATCCTGCATGTGGTGCTGCCCTGTCTGGGCGCGATCGCCGGCGTGAGTTTTTACACCTTCCGGATGCCCTGGCGGCAGGCCACGCTCATCTGCATGGGCGCGTCCGGCCAGATAATCTGCGGCCTGATCGCCGGTTGGGCCGCCATCCAGATTGCCGCCGGCAGCCCCCGACCGGGCGCTGCGATGGTCAGTCTGCTCTGGATGATGCTGCCCGCGCTGTTCGAAGTCGCCCGCGAGCAGTTTCGTCGCCGCATCCTGCCCGGGCTCGACACCGCGCGCATCGACTCGCGCCTGCTGCACTGGCTGCAACAACCCACGCCCTCGGGCTTCATCTATGCAAGCGCCGTGATCATGATGATCGTCGGCCTGAGCAGCTTCTGGTCGCCCATCGTGCGTGTCTGGGCGGCCGGCGTGGCCTTGCCATTCGCCTTCGCTGTCTATGTGCTGCTGGCCGGCTGGTATGGCGCGACGCGAACCGCGTCCATGGCGACCAAGTCCTTGCGCATCCGGAATGGCTGATCACGCCTGCGGGCAGAGGCGCTGAATGGGCGCCGTCTTTCATTACGCCAGGGGCCGGCTGACCCTGTTGCCGCTGGTCGAGGCGCTGGTGCTCGTGGTCGCGATGGTGCTGGGCTATGAATTGCGCCTGAACGACGATTCGCTGCCCCTGCCGATACTGCACGGCGTGGTGTTCGCCTGTCTGATGCTGTTCGCCATGACCGCGCTGGGTCTGTACGACTCCTCCGTCGACGAACCGTTCCGGGTGACGGTGCAACGGGTGTTGATGGCCTACATCGTCGCGCTGACGATGCTCACCGTGCTCTTTTATCTGATGCCGTATGCCAAGGTCGGTCGGGGCATTTTTGCCATCGCCTCGGTGATCGGCCTGCTGGGCGTGCTCGGCGTTCGCTGGACGGCGCACCGGGTCAACGCGGGCGCCAGCCCCGGGCGTCGCGTGCTGGTGATCGGCGAGGACGGCGATGCCCAGGAGTTGTCGGCCACGCTCAGTGCCAACAACGAGCGGGTCTCCTCACGTATCGCCGCCGTCATGCCATTGACCAGCCTGGTCAGCGAACAGGTCCTGGAAGAGTCGGCCGGTCACGGTGCCGGGCGCAGCAACATCGCCCAGCTCGTGCAGGCCCGCGGCATCTCGGACATCGTGGTGACCAGTCGCGATCGACGCGATGGCAAGGTGCCCATGCAGATCCTGCTCGAGCTGCGCCTCAAGGGCATACCGGTGCGCGACCTCGTGTCGTTCTATGAGCAGGAGCTGGGCCTGATCAAGATCGATCATCTGCGCACGAGCTGGCTGGTGTTCGGCGACGGCTTCGAGCAATCGACCGCGCGCGCCCTGGTCAAGCGTGCATTCGACGTGCTGGCCTCGGTTGGCCTGCTGGTGCTGGCCCTGCCCTTCATGCTGCTGGCTGGCCTGGGCATCCTGATCGAAACCGGCCGGCCGGTCCTGTTTCGCCAGATTCGTACCGGGGAGCATGGCGAGCCCTTCGAAATCATGAAGTTCCGCTCGATGCGCCTGGATGCCGAAAAAGACGGACCACGCTGGGCCAGTCGCAACGACAACCGGATCACGCCGCTGGGCCAGTTTCTGCGCAAGAGCCGCATCGACGAGCTGCCGCAACTGATCAATGTGTTCAGGGGCGACATGAGCTTCGTGGGCCCGCGGCCCGAACGGCCGTTCTTCGTCGAGCAGCTGGCCGAAAAAATTCCCTATTACCAGCTGCGTCACAACGTCAAGCCAGGTATCACCGGCTGGGCACAGGTTCGTCTGCCCTATGGTGACTCGATCGAGGCCGGCGCCCGCAAGCTCGAGTACGACCTTTATTACGTCAAGAACAACTCGCCATTCTTCGACGTGATCATCCTGCTCGAAACGATCCAGGTCGTACTGCGCGGCAAGGGCCAATAGCGAGCGCCGCCCGAGCTTTTTTCCATCCATCGACTGGGGTAACTCATGACACAGGACCTCACAGCGGAATTGATCCGGTTTCTCGGCCGGCGGTTTCCCGCACTGGGCGAACCGCTGGGCGACGCAACACCCCTGATGGACACGGGTGCCATCGATTCGCTGGGCATTCTCGAGATCGTCGGTTTTCTGGATGACCAGTTCGGTATCCAGATCGATGACGATGATTTTGAACCCGCCAACTTCGCCACGGTCCGCTCTCTGGTGGCTCTGGTCGAGCGGAAGGTCAACGCCTGATCATGATGTCGCGCGCGTCGGTGCGTCGCCCGCCCATGTTGCTGCACGACCTGCTCGATGCGGCCTGGGAGAGCGATCGCATTGCATTGGTCGACGCAGAAGGCGAACTGACCTACGCGCAGATGCATGAGCGGGCCGCAGGGGTCGCCGCCGCACTCTCCGACCAGGGCCTGGCCCCCGGCGATCGATGCGCCCTGCTGCTGCCCAAGGGCATGGCCGAATGCTGGGCCATCTTTGCGGTGAACATGACCGGCGCGGTTGTCGTGCCGATCAATCCGCTGCTCAAGGGCGCGCAGGTTGCCCATATCTGCGGTGATTGCGAGCCACGCGTGCTGCTCACCTCGGCCACCCTTTACGAACCGGTGCGCCAGGCCGTGCAGGCCCTGCCCAACCCGCCCGCGGTCTTGTTCATCGAACAGATCGATACAAGTGGACCGATCGACCCGATCCCGCAGCCGGCGCACCGGATCGGCGAAGACCTCGCCGCCATTCTCTACACCTCGGGTTCGACAGGCCGGCCCAAGGGCGTGATGCTGAGCAATGCCAATCTGTTGGCCGGCACACGCATCGTGCGCACCTATCTGGGCATAGGCCCCGACGACCGCCTGGCCTCGCTGCTGCCCCTGAGCTTCGACTACGGGCTGAATCAGTTGCTCACCGCGGTCGAGCAACAGGCCTCGCTGGTACCCATCAGCTTCACATTCGGCGATCAGATCGTTGCGGCGCTCGCCCGCCATGGCGTCACCGGCCTGGCCGGGGTCCCGACCATCTGGGCGATTCTCACCCGCGCGGCACCCAGCCTGCGACGCACTCCGCTGCCCGCCTTGCGCTACATCACCAATTCGGGAGGACCGGTGCCCACCAGCACCGTGCGCGAGTTGCGTCAACGCCTGCCACACACGCGCATCTTCCTGATGTATGGACTCACCGAAGCGTTTCGCTCCACCTATCTCGATCCCGACCAGATCGATGCCCGACCCGGTTCGATCGGCAAAGCGATTCCCGAGTGCGATGTGTTCGTGCTCACCGCCGACAACCGCCGGGCCGCGCCCGGCGAGCGTGGCATTCTCGTGCACCGCGGACCCACCGTATCACGCGGCTATTGGCGCCGGCCTGACGACACCGCGCGGGTGTTGCGCCAGAACCCGCTCAGCGATCCCACCGAAGGACCCGATCTGGTCTGCCTCTCGGGTGATCTGGTCACCATCGACGCCGATGGGTTCCTGTACTTCGTGGGGCGCGATGACGCCATGATCAAATCGTCGGGCTATCGCATCAGCCCTGCCGAGGTCGAGGAGTCACTGATGGCAGGCGGGCACTTCGCCCAGGTTGCGGTGATCGGCCTGCCCGATCCTGTGGCGGGCGAACAAGTCCATGCCATCGCCATTCCCGCCGATGCCGGCCTGCTCACCGATCCACCGCTCGCCGCCGCGACGATCAGCGCCGTCCTGCGCGCCTGCGCGGTGGCGCTGCCGGCCTATATGGTGCCGCGTGACATCGAACTGGTCGCCGCCCTGCCCGTCACGCCCAATGGCAAGGTCGACTACAAGTCTCTGCGCGCGGCCCGGAGTGCGCCGTGAACCATGCCGATCGGCCAGACCGCGTGAGCGACGAGGGGCCCGATCCATCAGCAGGCGTCGTCACGTCAACCGCAACCACGATAACGGCCACGACCACGACCGCGGCCGGGATCACGCCGCTGGCCGACCGCCTGCTGGTCCCGCCCTACGGCGTCGATCGACGGGGCATGCTGACCGTCGACGAGTGGCGCGTCGCCGACCTCGTCGAGACTTACGGCAGTCCGATGTTCATCTACAGCGCCAACCGGATGCGTTGCGCCCTGACATCCCTGCGAGCCGCCACCCATGGCCGAGCGGATCTGTATTTCTCGATCAAGGCCAATCCGCATCCCGCGATCATCCAGGTGTTTCTGCGCGAAGGCGCTGGCGCCGAAATCGCCTCGGGGGCGGAATATGAAACGGCCCGCCGGGCCGGCGTGGGCCCGCAGCGCATCCTGTTTGCCGGTCCGGGCAAGAGCTCGGCCGAGTTGCGTCATGTGATCGATCGCGGTATCGGTGAAATCCATGTTGAGGCGGAGGACGAGATCGCGCGAATCTCGCGCATCGCGGCCGAACTGGAAACACGGGTGAACATCTGCCTGCGCATCAATCCGGTGGACAGCGCCCAGGGCGGCTCGATGCGCATGGGCGGCAAACCGATCCAGTTCGGCATCGACGAAGAACGCATCGACGCAGTGATCGATGCCTGGCGACATGATCCCTGGCTGCAGATCGCCGGCATCCATCTGTTCGCCGGCACGCAGATCCTCGATGCGCAGGTGCTGGTCACGCAATGGTCGCACGCCCTCGAACTCGGCCGTCGTATCGGGCGATATCTGGGCCAGCCGCTGGCCAGCATCGATCTGGGCGGCGGACTGGGCATTCCATACGTCGCCCACGAACAAGCCATCGACATCGAATTGCTCACCCGGTTGAGCGAGCCGCTGTTCAATGCCGTGGCGGGTGATCCATGGTTGTCCGGCACGCGGATCGTGCTCGAACCGGGCCGCTTCCTGGTCGGCGAAGCCGGTATCTATGTCACCGAAGTGATCAGCGTCAAGGAATCGCGCGGCCAATGGTTCATCGTCACCAATGGCGGCATGCATCATCACCTGGCGGCCACTGGCAATCTGGGTCAGGTGATCAAACGCGATTATCCGATCGTCGTGGCGACCCGCATGCCGCTGATCGGTTCCGATCCGCCGCTCGAGCCGCATCCGATGACGATCGTCGGCCCGCTCTGCACGCCGCTGGATACCTGGGGTCGCAAGACGGCATTACCGATGCCCGTGGTGGGCGATCTGATCGCGATTCTGCAATCGGGTGCCTACGGTCTGTCCGCCAGCCCCAATGGATTTCTGAGCCAGCCGATCGCCGCCGAGGTGTTGATCGACCGGCAGGGGCCACGACTGATCCGGGCGGGGGGCACCTTCGAGTCGCCGATCACGCCGCCGATCGGTTTTTGATATGAATCCCCTGTCCATCGACCGCATGACTGGTTTCGCCGACCACCCGTGCGTCTGCCCAACACGCCGCAAAAGGCCAATTCTAGAATGCGAGGCATCGCCGTTCAGCGGTCCACGAAAAGTCAAAGACCCACCATGCCAACCTCGGAAGACATCCGCGCACGCCTTATCGATTTCCTCGCCCGTCCGGCCAAAACGGTCTCGACGAACAAGGCCTTGCGCGACTGGCGACGGCTCTCCGAGACCATCAGTCAGGACGGCACCGTACTGGACAAACTGGCTGAACACCTGGCCGTCACACCCGAGAATCTCGTGCGCAGCGCCTGGGCGGTGGTCATCGACCGATGCACGGGCGCCAATCAGGCCACGCTGGGCGTGGCTGACGATCAGGGCGGCGTGCGACCGCTCACGGTCCGCATCACCGGCACCGACAGCGCGTTGACACTGTGTGCGCAGCTGGCAGCTGCGCTCGCCATGCCGGCGGCCCGCGCGCCCGCCGCGCTGGCCCGTCCCGACATCGATCTGTTGCTGCTCGATGCGGCGCGCCCCGATCCCAGAGGCTGCGCCACCGACTGGCTCGTCAGCGGCATCGCACGCGGGTCGAGTGTCGATCTGGAACTCTGGTATCACGAAGACACCATAGACGCGGACACGGCCGCCACGTTGTTGCAGACGGCTGGCCTCGTCTTGCGCGCGCTGCTCGCAGCGCCCGAGCGAATCCTGAGCGCGTTGCAACTCATCAACCCGCGACCCATGCAGGCGCTCAACGATGTGGGTTCACTCGAGCGCTGGAACTATGACGGGCCGGGCGAGGTCACCACCGTCTTCGCCGCCCAGGTGGCCGACACGCCGCAGGCCTGCGCGCTGAAATTCTCGCTGCCCGGACAAGCGGTCACTCAGTGGACGTATCGCGAACTCGATGCGGCGGCCAATCGCTGGGCCGGCGCACTGGCTGCGCGCGGCGTGACCGCCGGTTCGCTGGTCGGCATGGCGCTGGCGCGCGGCCCCGCGGCCATTGCGCTGATGCTGGGTGCACTCAAGCTCAGAGCGGGCTACCTGCCGCTGGATACCGGTTTTCCAAAAGAACGGCTCGCCTACATGCTGGCCAATGCGGGCGCACAACTCGTCGTCTGTGAGGCAGACCACGCGCATCTGTTCGACGGACAGCCCTGCCTGCTGACCAACGCGGCAACACTGGACGGTGTGCCGGCGCCGGTCCAGCACACGCCGACCCTGCCGGCGGCCAGGCCCGGCGACACCGCCTACGTGATGTACACCTCGGGCTCCACCGGCCGACCCAAGGGTGTGGCCATCACCCACCAGGCCATCGTGCGTCTGGTGTGCCGTGCCCGATTCATGCGCCTGGCCCCCGATGTCGCGATGCTGCATGCCGCGCCGCTCGGTTTCGATGCCTCCACCCTGGAGATCTGGGGGCCGCTGCTCAACGGCGGCACCTGCGTGATCTACACCGAGCGGCTACCCACCGGGCATGATCTGTCCGTGACGATTCGTCGCCATGGCGCCAATGCCGCCTGGTTGACCGCAGCCCTGTTCAACACCTTGATCGACGACGATCCCGCCCATCTGGACGGCCTGAGCCAGATTCTCACCGGCGGCGAAGCCTTGTCGGTGGCCCATATCCGGCGCGCGCGCCGCGCCCTGCCCGGCGCGACGCTGATCAACGGTTATGGTCCGACCGAGTCGACCACCTTCACCTGCACCCACACCATCGTCGACACGCCGCAGGTCGATGATCAATCCATTCCGATCGGTCGCCCGGTCTGCGCCACCTGGCTGGCCGTGGTCAACACCCGACTCGAACCGGTACCGGCCGGCGTGGTCGGCGAGCTGTTGATCGGCGGTCTGGGGCTGGCCAATGGCTATCTGAACAGTCCCGAGCAGACCGAGCGTCGTTTCATCGACAATCCGTTCGGTGAAGGTCCGCCGCGTCTGTATCGAACCGGTGACGGTGTGCGACTGTTGCCCGGCGGCGCGCTCGATTTCGTCGGTCGCCTCGATGACCAGGTCAAGATTCGCGGCTACCGGGTCGAGCCGCGCGAAATCGAGTCAGTCATCCTGGGCTTTGAGTCGATTCGTCAATGTGCGGTGGTGGTTGACAAAGATCCGGCGCTGGGCCTGCGTTTCCTCGCCTGGCTGGCACCGCAACGCTTCGCGCGCCAGGCCATCGACATCAAGGCGCTGCGCACCTACCTGGCCGAGCAACTGCCCGACTACATGATGCCGGCCGGCTTCGCGGTCATCGACGAGCTGCCGGTCACCGTCAACGGCAAACTCGATCGCCAGGCCTTGCCCCGGTTCGCCGACGCGATGCTGGCCGAAGCGCCGACCGACCGCGCGAGCCGACACAAGGGCACCACCGCCACCGGCGAACTCGAACGGCTGCTCTGCGATGTCTTCGCACGAACCCTGGGTCTGCCCGGGTTCGCGCCGTATGAGCACTTCTTCGACAACGGCGGCAATTCATTGCTGGCGATCCAGGCACTGAGCGCACTGCGCTCGCAGCACGGCATCACCTGTCCGGTGGGCGACTTCTACAGCCATCCGACACCCGAGGGCCTGGCGCGCGCCCTGAGCGCCACCAGTGCACCCGGTGCGGCCGGCCTGCCGGCATCGGTTGCCGAACCATCCCGCGCCACGGCCGATCCGGTCCGCGATGAGGGCATCGCGATCATCGGCATGGCCGCGCGGTATCCCGGCGCACCCGACCTGGCCAGCTTTGCCGCCAATCTGGCGGCCGGCGTCGATTCGATTCGCCGTTTCACGCGCGAGGAACTCGATCAGAGCATCGATCCGGCACTGCGTGCGGATCCAGCCTATGTGCCAGCCCGTGGCGTGCTCGACGGTGTCGAACAGTTCGATGCGGACTTTTTCGCCATCGCCCCACGCGAGGCCGAACTGCTCGATCCTCAGCAACGGATCTTTCTGCAACTGTGCTGGTCCTGTCTTGAGCACGGCGGCTATGTCCCCGACGCCACCACCGGACCGGTCGGCGTGTTCGCGGGCATGAACACCGCCAGCTATCGACAGAACAACCTGAGCGCCCATCCCGACAAGATCGCCCAGCTCGGCGAATTCCTGGTCATGCTGGGCACCGAGAAGGATTACGTCGCCACGCGCACCGCTCACCGGCTCAATCTGACCGGACCGGCGATCAGCGTGCACACGGCTTGTTCGACGTCGCTGGTGGCCATCGTGCAGGCCTGCGAGAGCCTGGCAGCCGGACAATGCGAGATGGCCCTGGCGGGCGGCGTGTCGGTCACCTCGCCACCGGCCAGTGGCCACCTGTATTCTGAAGGCGCGATGCTCTCGCCCGATGGCCTGACCCGCAGCTTCGATGCCCGGGCCGCGGGCACCGTGTTCAGCGACGGCGCCGGCGTCGTGCTGCTCAAGCGCCTGGCCGACGCAATCCGCGATGGCGACACCATCCATGCGGTCATCCGCGGTGGCGCGGTCAACAATGATGGCGGTGGCAAGGCCAGCTTCATGGCGCCCAGCGCCGCTGGTCAGGCGCGGGTCATCCGTCAGGCCCTGAACCGTGCCCGCGTGCCCGCCCAGAGCATCGACTACATCGAAGCCCACGGCACCGCCACGCCGTCGGGTGATCCGATCGAAATCGATGCGCTCAAACAGGTCTTCGCCGATGTGCGGGTCGATCGGCCCAGCTGCGCCATCGGGTCGGTCAAGAGCAACATCGGTCATACCGTCACCGCGGCCGGCGTGGCCGGTGTGATTCGCACGGTGCTCGCACTCGAGCAGCAGCGGATTCCGCCCACCCTGCACTTCCAGCAACTCAATCCCGCTATCAATCTCGATGGCACGCCGTTCTACATTGCGGCGCAACCGATCGAATGGCCGCAGCGGGCCGATCGGCCGCGGCGCGCCGGGGTCAGCTCGTTCGGTGTGGGCGGCACCAATGCCCACGTGATCATCGAGGAAGCGCCGCCCCGCACCGACGCTGCGCAGCCCGCGGTGCCAGCCGGCCCGCAGGTATTGCGGCTATCGGCCCATACCGAACCGGCTCTGCAGCGGGCCATCACGGCGCTGGCCGATCATCTGGCGAATCAGGCCGATGATGCCCCGGCGATGGTCGATGTCGCCCATACCCTGAACGTGGCGCGCAAGCCCATGCGCTGGCGCACCACGGTGGTCGCGCACCATGCTCAGGAAGCCGTGGCGCGTCTGCACAATGCACCGCCCATTCATGAACTCGCCGACGTGCGCGCCCGTGCCCGCCCGCTGGTGTTCGTTTTCCCCGGCCAGGGCGCGCAATACCTGCAGATGGGCACCGGTCTCATGCAGGCCAGTCCGGTGTTCGCCCAGGCCTACACCCAGGCGATCGACGCCTTTGCCGGCCGGCTCGAGGGTGACCTCGAAACCACTCTGCTCAGTGGCACCGACGCCGGACAACTCGCCCAGACCGCCCTGCTGCAACCGGCCTTGTTCTGTATCGAATACGCGCTGGCCCGCACCCTGATCGCCACCGGCCTGGAGCCGGCCGCGATGATCGGCCACAGCATCGGCGAATATGCAGCCGCCACGATCGCCAACGTCCTGAGCCTCGAAGATGCCGCAGCCCTGGTGGCCCGGCGCGGTTGGCTGATGCAATCGCAGCCGCCCGGTCGCATGTTGTCGGTGCGCCTGCCCGCGAACGAATTGTTGCCCCTGCTGCCCCAGGGCATCGACCTCGCGGCCGACAATGGTCCGGGCAGCGCCGTCTGCGCCGGTACGGCCGAGGCCATTGCCGCATTCGCCGCCGAGCTCACCCGTCGCGAGATCGTCTGTCGCGAACTCAATACCTCACATGCCTTCCATTCGGTGATGATGGAGCCGGCCGCCCTGGGACTGCGCGACAGTCTCAAGGATGTGCGCCTGCATGCGCCATCGCGTCGGATCGTCTCGACCCTCACTGGCGATCTGCTCAGCGATGCGCAGGCGCGCGATCCCGACTACTGGGCGCAGCAATTGCGTGATCCGGTGCGTTTCGCGCCGGCCGTGTGTGCCGCGATCGCCTCACTCGATGATCCGATCTTCCTCGAGCTCGGTCCGCGAGCCAGCCTGAGCACCATGATCCGCCAGTTGCGCGTGACCGATCGGGCCAGGCCGACCGCCCAACCCCTGCTGGCCGACAGTGCCGACCTGGAAGCACAGGCCTTTCTCGAGGCGCTGGGTGCGCTCTGGCGTCTGGGCATCGATTGCACCGGTGCTTTGCCCACCCGCGGGCGCCGCATTGCCTTGCCCACGTATTCATTCGATCCGCAGCGCCACTGGCTCGATGCCGCACCCTTTGGCAGCCTGTCGGCACCGATGGCGCAAGCTGCCCGGGCCGCACAGCCCGCCGTGGCAGGAGCCGCCGTCGCAACGCCAGCGCCACTCGCTGATGCGAACCCGGTCGCACCGGACTCAGCCGGCCCTTCGGTGCGCGAACGCCTGCGCGAGTTGCTCGAACAGGCCTCCGGACTCGAGTTTGACGCCCAGTCCGATCCGGTGCCGTTTGCCGAACTCGGCCTGGACTCGCTGTCGCTCACCCAGATCGCCATGCAGGTCAAGCGCGCGTTCAAGGTTGATGTGAGCTTTCGCCAGCTCATGCAGGAACACGACAGCATCGACAAACTCGCCACCTGGTTGCACGGCAAGATGCCGGCCGCTGCAGCACCGGCAGCCGCTGCGCCGAGGGCGGCGTCGCCCGCCAAGGCCTCCTCGGCCCCGCCAACACCGGCGGCGAGCAGCACGGCATCACCCGGTGCCGATGCCGATGCACCGGTGCCCTCGGCCCGCCCGTTCGGTGCCATCGCCCGCATCCAGACCACCCAGACCGAACTGAGCAGCACGCACCGCGAGCGTATCCACGAGCTCATCGAACGATACGTGCAGCGCACCCCGGCCTCCAAGGCCTATGCGCAGGAACACCGGGGTCACATGGCCGACCCGCGGGTGGTCACGGGCTTCAAGCCGATCGTCAAGGAGATCACCTACCCCCTGGTGATCGAGCGCTCGGCCGGTGCCTATCTCTGGGACCTGGACGGCAACCAGTATGTCGATGTGCTCAATGGCTTCGGCATGAACCTGTTCGGCTGGCAGCCCGCCTTCGTCACCCGGGCCGTGCGACAGGCCATCGATACGGGATACGAGATCGGGCCGCAGCATCCGCTGGCCGGCGTGGTTGCACGCGGCATCTGCGAACTCACCGGCGCCGAACGTGCTGCCCTGTGCAACACCGGATCGGAAGCCGTGATGGGCGCCACCCGGATCGCCCGCACCGTAACCGGCCGGACCAAGGTGGTGATGTTCGACGGTGCTTACCATGGCATCTTCGATGAAGTCATCGTGCGTGGCACGCGCAACAATCGCGCCCTGCCCGCGGCACCGGGCATCATGCCCAACACCTCGGAAAACGTGATCTCCCTGCCCTATGGCACGCCCGAGGCGCTTGAGGTGATCCGGGCCATGGGCGACGACATTGCTGCCGTCCTGGTCGAGCCGGTGCAGAGTCGTCGACCCGACTTTCAGCCCCGCGAGTTTCTGCACGAGTTGCGCCGCCTGACCGAAGAGGCTGGCATCGTGCTCGTGTTCGATGAGGTCGTGACCGGATTCCGCAGCCACCCGGGCGGCGTCCAGGCCTTGTTCGACATCCGCGCCGACCTGGTCACCTATGGCAAGGTCATCGGTGGTGGTTTCCCGATCGGCGTCATCGCCGGCAAACGCGAATTCATGGACGCGCTGGACGGCGGTCATTGGCAGTTCGGCGATAATTCGGTGCCGGAGGTCGGCGTCACGTATTTCGCGGGCACCTTCGTGCGGCATCCGCTGGCGCTGGCGGCGGCCAGCGCCGTGATCGAACATCTGAAGGCGCATGGCCCCGAACTACAGGCCCGACTGACGGCGCGCACCACCGAGTTTGCCGAGGAAATGAATGCCTTCGCCCGATCCAAGGGAGCTCCGATCGAAATCCGCCATTTCAGTTCGTTCTGGCGCATCGTGTTCACCGCAGAGCATCCGATGCAGGAAATGCTGTTCCCGCTCATGCGCATGAATGGCGTGCATATCCTGGACGGATTCCCGTGTTTCTTCACCACAGCCCATTCGCTGGACGATATCCGGCTCGTCAAGGACGCGTTCTGTGCCGCAGTACGCGAACTATTCCGGATGGAACTGTTGCCCAGGCCCGGCGTCAAGCCTGGTGTACTGTTCGATGCGAAACGACCGCCCGTGCCTGGTGCCCGGCTCGGTCGCGATCGCAGTGGCAAGCCCGCCTGGTACGTTCCCAATCCGGAAGCGCCCGGTAAATTTCTCAGGATCGACGAACATGTCTGAGCAGTCTCGCCCCGACCATCTGGTCGAGGTCGACTTCGACCCCTTTGCCGGCGCACCGATCTCCTCGGTGATTCCCACGACCGAAGCGCAACGCGAGGTCTGGCTGGCCGATCAGCTTGATCGTCAGGCATCGCTGGCCTTCAATGAATCCGTCACGCTGGCGCTGCGCGGTGCGGTGGACGCAGACGCCCTCGAGCGTGCCCTGGTCGCCCTGCTCGAGCGCCATGATGTGTTGCGCGGAGCGCTCAGTGCCGATGGCTCGGAACTGGTCATCCAGGAAAGCATCCCATTCGGCCTGCCGCTCACCGATCTATCCGATCTGACGTCCCAGCAGGCCGACGAGCGCATGCTCACGCTGCTCAATGGCGAGGTCTCGGTGCCCTTCGACCTGATCAACGGGCCGCTCATCCGCGCCCGTCTGATCAAAGTGACCCAGTCCGAATTCGCCCTGGTGCTCACCGCCCACCACATCGTGTGCGACGGCTTCTCGTTCGGCGTGCTGCTCAACGATCTGGCACCGCTGTACCGCGCCGCGCTCACCGGCACGGATGCCGAGCTGCCACCGGCCGACAGTTTCGCCGACTATGCCGCCCGGCTGGCCTCGCAGAGCGACACCGAGACCGAACAGGACGCGCAATACTGGGTCGAACAATATCGCCAGAACATCCCGGTGCTCGACCTGCCCACGGTCAATGCACGACCCGCAGCCCGCAGTTTTGCCTCCGCCCGTCTGGACGTGCCGCTGGCGCCCGAAGCGGTGCGCGACATCCGCAAACTGGCTGCCGACAGCAAGACCGGTGTCTTCGCGGTCCTGCTCACGGCCTTCTCGGCATTGCTGGCGCGCCTGTCGCGCACCGACGAACTCGTGGTGGGCGTTCCCTCGGCCGGTCAGTCGGTGGTGGGCTCGACCTCATTGGTCGGCCACTGCGTGAACCTGTTGCCCATGCGGGTCGGGCTCGAACTGACCCAGAGCGTGCGCCACAATCTGAGCCGCACCCAGGAAACGGTGTTCGGCGCCTTCGATCATCAACGTTATACCTACGGCTCGCTGCTCAAGAAGCTGCCGATCAAACGCGATCCCTCCCGACCCACGCTGGTCAGCGTGATGTTCAACCTGGATCAGGCGCTGGATGGTGCCACGCTCGATTTCGGTGGACCACAGGCCGAACTCGTATCCAATCCGCGTGCGGCCGAAAACTTCGAACTGTTCCTGAACATCGCCCAGACGCGCGAGCGCATGGTGCTCGAGTGTCAGTACAACACCGATCTGTTCGACGAGTCGACGATCCGTCACTGGCTCAACGGCCTCAAGGCCATGCTGCAGCAGATGTGCGAGTCGCCCGATCAGCCCCTGGGCATTCTCGATATCCTGGGCGAGCGCCAGGCGCAGATGCTCAAGCGGCTCAACCAGACCGATGCGCCCGTGCCCGACTGGCGCAATCTGGGCGAGTGGCTCAGTGCAAGTGCGCGCCAGTATGTGGAGCTCGTCGCACTGCGCGCCCAACGCCCCAGTGGCGAGCTCGAATCGCTCAGCTTTGCGGCGCTGGACTCACTGAGCAATCAGATCGCGCATACGCTGCGCGCCCGCGGGATCGGCCGGGGCGACCACATCGGCATCTGTCTGCCGCGCAGCAAACATCTGGTCATCGCGCAATGGGCGGCACTCAAGAGTGGCGCCGCATATGTGCCACTGGATCCGGCCTATCCCGAACAACGGCTGGCCATGATGGCCGACGACGCCGGCCTGGCACTCATCCTGACCGACTCGACCACGCCGGTGGCGCGTCGTCTGGGCGTGGACAAGCTGCTCATCATCGATGACCAGGCCAGCGAGAACGACGGGCAGACCACCCGCGCGCTACCTCACGACGATCGTGCCGCCCGCCCCGAAGACCCGGCCTATCTGATCTACACCTCAGGATCGACCGGCACGCCCAAGGGCGTGCGCGTGCCGCATCGTTCGGTCATCAACTTCCTGACCAGCATGACCGCCGAGCCCGGTCTGGATACCCATGACCGTCTGCTCGCCGTCACCACCTTGTCGTTCGATATCGCGGTGCTCGAGCTGCTGCTGCCGCCGGTCAACGGCGCACAGATCGTGCTGGCCAGCACCGAATCGTCACGCGATGGCGCTGCGCTGGCCGGCCTGATCGGCGCGGCCAACATCACGGTCATGCAGGCCACGCCATCAACCTGGCGATTGTTGTTCGAATCCGGATTCAAGGGCAGTGCCACGCTCAAGGCGCTGGTCGGCGGCGAGCCCTTGCCGCCCGATCTTGCCGCCACCATGCTGCGTCGCTGCCGTTCGGTCTGGAATCTCTATGGCCCGACCGAAACCACCGTCTGGTCCAGTCTGTGGCGAGTGGCCAGGCCAGGCAATGGCGTGCGCATCGGCCGGCCGATTGCCAATACGCAGATCCATGTGCTGGACGAGCGGGCCCAGCCCTGCCCGATCGGCGTACCCGGTGAGATCGTCATCGGCGGCGCAGGCGTCACGCTCGGCTACCACAACCGTCCGCTGCTCAATACCGAAAAATTCATGGCCGACCCGTTCAGCGAAGCGCCCGGTGCGCGGCTGTACCGAACGGGCGATCTGGGTCGCTGGACCAGCGCCGGTGAACTCGAGCACCTGGGCCGGATCGACAACCAGGTCAAGGTCCGGGGATTCCGGATCGAACTGGGCGAGATCGAGGCCTGCCTGGCCACGCATCCGGCCATTGCCACGGCCGTGGCGGGCACGAAGGAAAGACGCTCGGGCGACGTGCGCCTGATCGCCTGGGTGGTGGCCAAACCCGATGCCGCCAATGTGCGCACCGCGAGCGGCGCAGACAAGCCGATCCTGGTTGATGCCGAAGACCTGCGCGAGCATCTGCGTCAGCATCTACCCGACTACATGCTGCCCCAGCACGTGGTCTGGACGGACCGGATCCCCCTGCTGGCCAACGGCAAGGTCGACCGTTCAGCCTTGACGCTGCCCGAAGAAGACGGTACGCCCGGCGAGCGGCTGGTCGAGCCGCGTAATCCCACCGAACGGGCGGTGGTCGACACCATGCAGGCCTTGCTCGATCTTCCGTCCCTGGGCATCAACGACGACTTCTTCACCATGGGCGGCCATTCGCTGCTCGCCGCGCGACTGGTGGCACAACTGAGCGCCCGCTTCGAGACAGCGATCCCGATGCGTATCGTGTTCGAATCGCCCACGGCCGCGCAATTGAGCGCGCGCATCGACACCCTCATGACCAGCGCCACGCCGACTGCGCAGAGCGTGCCGCTGGAACGGCATCCGGAGCAGTCATTCGGTCCGCTCAGCCCGATGCAGCAGCGTATCCGTTTCGTCGAACAGATGATGCCGGGGCGGCCGCTGTACAACGTGCCATCGGCGCATCGTCTGACCGGGGCGATGAATCTGACCCGGTTCCGCCAGGCGATCGAACTGGTGGTGAACCGCCAGCCCTCGTTGCGCACCATCGTGTCCGAGCGCGATGGCGAAGTCATGCAGATCGTGCGCGATCAGGTCCCGGTGAGCATGCCGGTCACCGATCTGTCCGATGTGCCGCGCGATCGTCAGGAGGCCAGGTTGCAGCGTGCGCTCAATGCGCTGATCGCCGTGCCCTTTGACATCGAGAAAGGGCCCTTGTTCACCTGCGCCATGTTCCGTCTCGCGCCCGACGAACATGTGTTCTTTTTCATGGCCCATCACATCATCTGGGACGGTTGGTCCTTCGATGTGTTGTATGAGGAGTTGGCCCATGTTTATGGCCTGCTGGGCACCGAGGCCGGCCAGACCGAAGCCGACCTGCGCCCGCCACTGCCGGCCAGCTATATCGACTTCGTGCACTGGCAGCAGCAGTTCCTGGACAGCGAGGTGGGCCGCGCCGAGATCGATTTCTGGATGAAGCGCATTGCCGCCCAACCCCGACCCGAGCGTCTGCCTGGCGATTTTCCGCGCTCCAATGCCCGCACCGGCGCCGGCGCCACGGTCTGGATCAATGTGTCCGAAGGCCTGGCCCAACGTCTGCGCGACCTTGCCTCGCAAACAGGTACCACGCTCAACATGGTGTTGCTGGCCGCCTACGCGCTGTTGATCAGCGACCTGGCCACCGACAAGCAGGTGGTCGTGGGGATGCCGCTGCGTGGTCGTCCGCGTCCGGAATTCGAGCCGGTCATGGGTTTTTTCAACAACCTGCTGCCCCTGCACCTGCAGCCCCAACTGGACTGGTCGTTCACCGAATGGCTGGGCCACGTGCGCCGCGAATCCATCGAGTTGCTGGCCCACCAGGACGTGCCATTCGAGCGTCTCGCCTCAGAAATGGCCGGTCCCAATCCGCTCGACTATCAGGTGTTGTTCTCCTTCCAGGACGCGCGTGGACGCAACGAGCAATGGGGAGGGCTGGAACACCATAACGTGCAGGTGTTTCAGCGTGGCGCCACCGAAGACATCGGCATGTGGCTGCTCGATGGTCGTGACGGTCTCACCGGTGGCCTGACCTACAACTCGGACCTGTTCACCCGGACCACGGCCGAGGCCTTGCGCCGCCGTTTCTCCAATCTGCTCAAGACTATCGCCAAGTATCCTGAACTGACGATTCTGCGCATCGTGCCGCGCATGCACGGCAACAACGGTCCCTGGGCAACCCAGGGTGGTGCCGCCACCACTCCGGCCGGCCAGACGCTGGCCGGACCGATCGCGAGTTCGGCCCTGCCGCCGTCCAGCCGTGGACATCGCAGCAAGCGCGTGCGGGCCGATGGCGACGCCAATGGCCATGACCCGCAGGCCGGCACCGACCCGATCGACCGAAACACACCAGGCATTGCGGCGCGCGTGGTCCGGCCGGCCACCCGTGCGGCATCCGCCAGACCCGCCGCGGACGAACAGGCGCGCATCGATTTTGATCCGGTCGACAGTGACGAGGACACCATCATCGTCGCTGACTCGGTCGTACGCGAGCCATCGGCCCGATCAGCGCGGCCCGCCAAGCCGATGACCGACCCAAGCCTGGCGGGTCAGGTACCGGACAGATCCGATCGTCGACCAGACCTCGACGATGACGACCCGCTGGCCAACTGGACACCCGCTGAGAAGCAGTTGGTTGCGATCTGGTCGCAGGTGCTCGATACCGATGACATCGACCTGAGCGACAACTTTTTCGATCTGGGCGGCACCTCGCTGCAGGCCATGCAGGTCATCGAACGGCTCGAACGGCTCAATGGCTTTCGAGCCAATCCGCGCCTGATGGTGTTCGGTTCACTGCGTCAGCTCGCGCTGAGCTATCTGGGCGACGTGGATGAACGCAAGGTGATGACCACCACGCTGGAGAGCATCGACCCCGGCGAAGACGATCCCGATGCCGGCTTCGGCATCAACGACCCGGCGCACAATCCGGCGCCTCGTCAGGGCAGCAAGCCGCCGCGCAAAGGCTTCTTCGCCCGCCTGTTCAACATCGGCAAATGATCGGGTTCCCGGCGCGCCCGCTGGATGGCGCGCCGCCTGTTCCCGAGGGCGGGCTGTGGTTGCTGAATCTGGACCAGGTCGACGCCGACCAGATCGACCCGGCTGAACTCACCGACGCGGAACAAGCCAGAAATGCGCGCTTCGCCACTGCCACGCTACGCCGGCGCGACCGGGTCGTGAGGGCCTGGCTGCGTCGGACCCTGGCAGCCTACACCGGACGGCCTGCGCACGACCTGCACTGGATCATCGGCGAACATGGCAAGCCCGCCTTTGCCACGCCGGGCGGCGTCTCGCAGCCCTGGTTCAATCTGTCGCACAGCGCTCATCTGGCCGTGATTGCGATCTGCGAGCGCCACGAGATCGGCGTCGATATCGAGTGTCTGCGCCAGTTCGAGGCCGACGACGTTGACCCGCTGGCGCGCACCATCCTGACCGCGCGCGAACTCGATGCCTTGTCGGCGCTGGCACCGGCGCAGCGCAGTACGGCCCTGCTCACCGCCTGGACGCGCAAGGAGGCCTGCGTCAAGGCGCTGGGCCTGGGCCTGTCGCTGCCCGTCGACCAGTTGCAAACCGGCCTGGGGCTGGACCCGGCCCTGGTCCACTGCCCGACGCCTGCGGCCGGTGAACCGGGCCTGCGCCTGTCCGTGCGATCGGCCTGTATTCATGAAAACGCCGTCTGTTCGACGGCGTGGCGGGCCCCGCAGAACGCCTGAGCGATCAGTGGGCCGGGCCCGGCCGGCTCTGATTGCCGGCGATCCGCGCATGCAGCTCCGCCAGATCGCGAAGAATGCCTTCGGTGCGCGTCTCGAGCGTGCGCAGCCGATCGGAGATCTCGGTGAGCATACGGCTGCCGCCTGCCCCCGGCAGATTGTGCTCGCTGTATTTTTCGCCCAGCACAGCGCCGCTGTTCTGGGTTGGCGCGCGCGTGATCGACACCGCCTCGGAATTCATTTCCTGCAGGGTTTCGTCGAAGAACTTGCTCGACACCACCTCCGACTCGTTCAGATAGGTGGTGAGCAACAGACGATCGCACAAGGCATTGATCTGGCGTGGAATGCCGCCGGAGATCTCGTGAATCCGCCCCAGCACGTTGCTCGAAAAACGCGGCGAACCCTTCCAGCCCACCTTCTTGAGGCGGTAACCGATATAACGCTTGGTCTCGGAGGCCGTCAGAGGGCCCAGGTGATACGAGGCGACGATGCGCTGACGAAACTGCGTCATGTCGGCGCGCTGCATGATGTCGCGCAGCTCGGGCTGACCCAGCAGCAAGGCCTGGATAACCGTCTTGGCCCCCACGTTGAAGTTGGTCAGCATGCGCAATTCCTCGAGCGCATCGATCGTGAGGTTCTGTGCCTCGTCCAGCAACACCAGTGTCCGCCGGCCTGACTCATAGGTCCGCTTGAGTTCGTCGCCGATCAGATTCAACAAGCCGGCCTTGTCGTCATAGGATGACTCGATACCCATCTCGCGGGCGAGCATGCGCAGAAAGTCGTCGGCATGGACCTGGGTCGAGGTAATCTCGACCGGCCGGATCGCTTCGCGATCCAGTTGATCGAGCAGACCGCGCATCAAGGTGGTCTTTCCCGCGCCGATATCCCCCGTGACCAGGATGAATCCTTCACCCTTGTGCAGTCCGTATTGCAGATAGGCACGCGCCCGCTGATGCCCCGCACTCGCAAAGAAAAAATGCGGATCGGGATTCAGTTGGAAGGGCTTGTTGTCGAAACCGAAATATTGTTCGTACATCGAATGGCTCTCTCGGGCAGAGACTTAACGGATTCGGCGCAGACAACCGGACGTTGTCATGGGCCACATCCTGTGAGGACAGAACGGGCCGACAGTGCCGACCCTTGAATGCAATTCGCCGCTCATGCGGCCACCTTGTTCAGCAACAACGACACCGTCGTCTGACGCTGCAATTCGGCCAGCGCGCGCTTGAGCGTCGAACGGGTCGTTGAGTCGGCCGCCACCACAACGACCGTATGGCCGACCAGCGCCGCGACCTCCATGGCGTCGCGACCGCCCAGCAAGGGCGGCAGCTTGAGCACGATCAGATCTTCCGGGCAGACCTCGGACAATGCGAGCAGGAAGTCATGAATGGCTGCCTGATCCAGACGTGCGCCCGTGCTGGCCAGCGCGGCTGACGTGCCTTTGCCGACAAGCCGGAGGCCGGCAATACCACTGGGTACGAGCAGTGCCCCCAGGGTGCGTACCTGTCCGGACAGCCAGTCGGCAAGGCCCGGTCCGGCCCGTACACCCAAAGACGCGAGCACGGGTTCGCCCGTCGGGTCAGCATCCACCCAGACCACCGGCATGCCCTGATCGACCGCCAGGCTCAGCGCCAGATGCAGACTGCACAGACCGCGACCTTCACCGACCACAGAACTGGTTACGGCGATCCGTCGACCGGTGGGCGTCACGAGCCCATCGGCGGCCGTCATTTCATCGATCAGATCATCGGAAATTGCTTCAAAGGCGGCGCGCATCGGATCGGCGCGCAGCGCCGGGTCGAGATAGGCCGACGCGCGGATCGGCGCGAGCCGCAATATCGGAGCGTCGGCCTCATGAGCCGTCGCGGCTGTGCCCGCCCAGGTCGACCCCTGGTTCTGGCCGGCAGGCGCCGCGGACTCAGCCGGGCGCCCGCCCGATGGCGTGGCCACAGCGCCTGCCCGATCCGCCGGCGAGCGGCTCTGCCCGGCCGCTGCCGATCCAGCGGCGCCAGCACCGACCAGCAGGCCGGTCGAACCGGCAGCCCGCGTGGCACGAACGACTGCCGCCGGCATACTCACATCGGCCTGTTCATCCGAGGCCTCGACCTGATCGATCTTTTCGCGCAGCGCCCGCATCCGGGCCTGGCGTACCGTGTCGCGTGCCAGACCTGTGGAGGGCGAACCCGAGACCGAATCGGTCACGGAATCTTCGCCCAGCACCGGAATGCCGTCGTCGCCCGTGGGCTGCGGTGCCTGGGTGGACGCCGCGGGCATGGTGTCGGGTACGACGAAATCGCGATCCGGGTCGCCTGCCCTGGTGTGCACGGGCAGCATCGACGGCGACTGCCCCGCCTGACGAGCCTGTTCCGCCTCCTCGAGTGCCTTGACCGCCCGTTCAATCAGGTTCATCGCGCTCCGCCCAGACGACTGAGCCACTCGGTGGCCATTTCCAACCGGGACAATCCCTGCTGAAGCAGCGACCCCAGCGCCGCGCGCAAATCGGCAACGCCGATTTCCTGCCAGGGTATCCCTGCGCTGACGGTGCCGATCAGCGTGAGAAAGGCGAGCACATACAGCAGCACCAGCAGGATATAACCAAGCAGGCGTGCCAGGCCGGCGAACCGACGACCGACCGACGAGAACCGCGGGACGGCACCCAGCGAGCGCAGGCCGGTCGACCGGTCCAGATCCCGCAAGTCATGATACGTGGTGCGTCGCATGCTCAACAGCAGCGCGCTCAGCGCGCCCAGAGCCAGCGAGATCCCCAGGACCCGCATGAGCCAGATCGGTCGATCGGGATTGGTGGCCGCCGGTTGCACCGCGGGCGGCACCAGCACCTCGAAGGCCACCCGTTGCCGGGCGCTGGCCGGCGTCGGCGCTTGCGCCGGTGCGGGTGTGGGTTCAGCCTGACCGGCTGTGCCACCGGGTGCCGCACTGAACAGGCGGTCACGCTCGGCGCTGGCCAGCGCGAGCTGTCCTTCGAGCGCGGTCACGGTATCCAGCAGGGCCTGACGACGAGCAGGATCGATCGGGGCGGGTGTGACCGGCACCGTAGCGGTGGCGGCCGTTTCGAGTTCGCTCAGCCGTGCCTTCAGGGTGGCGACCCGACGACGGCTGACCGCTGCCTCGCGCTGGGCCTCGCGGTAGGCCGGATTGGGCACCTCGCGAGTGCTCACGGTCGGTGCGTTGGCCACCGGTGCGGGTGGGATGCCGGCGGCGGCGTCGCGTTCGGCACGCGCCTCGGCAACGATGGCCATCTGTCGCCGGACGTCGGGGTGACTGTCGGTATAGGTGACGCGCAGCGCAGCCAGCGCGGCCTCGGCTTCCTGCACCTTGGCCTGCAGCCGGCGGTCCACGCCTCGGGGCGGCGGCGCCGCAGCTGGCGGCTGCTCGATGCGCTCGATCACGGTCTGAGGCGTGGCCGCCAGTGTGGCCTCCGCAGCGCCGTTGGCGGCGATGGCGTCGTCGAGTTCACGTTGCACGGCGCGCAGCCGTCGGGCAACGACCTCGGGCGACTCCGGCCTGGCCGCTGGCTCGTTGCGTGCCTGCTGTTCGGCTTGTGCATCCAGTTCGGCGACGGCCTGTCGGGCCTGAGCCAGGCGAGCCTGGGTACTGACCACCTGGGCCTCGGCCTCGCGCATCCGGGCGCCATTGCGTCCCGGTGCCAGCGGCGCGGGCGGCGGGCTTGGCGTGATCACGGGTTGATCCAGACCCGGGAGGGCGGGCGACAGGTCGGGCAGCAGTTCATCTACTGCCTGCAGCCAGGTCTGCATGACCTTGCTGGCCGTCGGCGCAGTGCGGGCCGTGAACGCGATGTCGAATTCGCCTGCCGCTCCGGCGGGCTTGATCATGAAGTATCGTCGAAAGGCAACCTTCGGATCGACGGGCCTGGGATCGATCGGATCGACGATATCGGGATCGACCCGCTCGAGCACGCGCGCGATCACCCGGTCGTGATCGAGCACCAGCAACGCATCGACCGGCTTGATCACCGACGCCCGAGCGGATTCAGACGACTCGCCCACAATCGCCAGCTTGACGCGCGCACTGGCCTGCTGACGCGCAGGCAGCAGCATCACTACGATCGCGCCGGCCAGGCCGATCAGCAGTGTAGCCATGAGACCGCGATAGCGATGCTGCCAGAAACGGGTGAGCATAAGGCCGGTCAAGGAGCGCGACGAGTGCGCACACTGAAATCCGTTCGACAAATGAACGGTTCGAACCGCCTGCAAACGCAGGCACTGGGGATCATCGCGTCCCCACCCGATTCGGTATGAGGAACTATGTCACGATCGAGATACACGAAGACGATTGTCACAACTCGAAGTATGCCAGCTACGCCACACGCAAGTGGCTCATTCACAATGGAAAAATGTTCGACTAACCATCATTGGGGTGCCCCTGCCAACAAGTCATTCCAATTTCCGGATCCTAGTCGGTTTGTGCTGTCGATCTTCCTTACGTTAGTAACATCTGCGCCGGCTGGCGCGCAGATCGCCGATGGTTTCCACACGGACCATTGGCGAGAACCGATCATCGAATACGCACGTCCGTGGATCACCCGTTGGCGTGCTCTTCACGCCGGTGTCATGATCGATGACAGGATCCGCATTCCGACGCCGATCGATCCACCCTTGCAGGCCACGCTGTATCAGCCGCGAACCGGCCGTGCAGCCGGCTCGCGCATGGGAACGATTTTGCTGATGCTGCCTTACGGCCGTCAGCGTTATGGCGAAGCGACCCGGGCCGGCGTTGAATTCGCACGCGCCGGTTTCAGTGTCTTGACGGTTGATCTGCGCGGTTATGACGATCAAGCGCACGTGCGTCCCCTGCCCTGGCAGGGTGTGCGTGACGACGCCAAGGCCATGCTCGACTGGATCGTTGCGCAAAACTGGTCCAACGGCCGTGTGGGGACGTTCGGCTGCTCGGCGTTGGGCGAAACCCAGTTCACGCTCGCACTGGCCCGACATCCCGCCCATCGCGCCATGATCGTGGCCGGCGCCGGCGGTGCCGCCGGGTCGATCGACAATCGGCACGAGTATTTCGGGCTGTTCGAAGGCGGTGTGTTTCAACTGGCCAGTGGCATCGGATGGCTGGGCCGGCATGGCTGGCTCAGGCCACCGTTCCGACGTGCCCTGCCCGTCGCACCGGCGCATGGCCAGGCATTTCTGTCGTCACTGCCGGTGGCCGACCTGCTCGATGGCACGAACAACGCATGGGGCTTCATCATTCATACCGGGTTGGATCAGACTGCCGACTGGCGTCGGCTGGGGTATGTCATGGACGGTGATCCACTGAGCATCCCGATGTTGACGATCAACACGCATCAGGATCAGACACTGTCCGGTTCGATTGCCCTGCATCGTGAGGCTCAGCGCCAACGCCAGGCGATAGGCGATACCGACGCGGCACGCGCCAATCGTCTCATCATCGCACCGGGCGCACACTGCGATCATGAAGCAACGGCCCCGCCGATTACGCCACTCGCTGATCGCCCTGCCATAACGGGTGACAACACTGCGCAGCCGATGGATGCGGCCGCACGCGCTGGCGCCTGGCAATCGTTGTACATCGACTGGTTCCGCTTCTGGCTGACCGATGACGGCAGCGCGCCAACGCTCGCACCGGTCTCATTTGCGCTGACTGGACAACAGCACTGGCACTCGAGCGACCATTGGCCACCCGACGCGGCCCGGATGCGCCACTGGCAACTGCGGGCAGATCGATCGGCGCGCTCCGTGCGCGGTGACGGACGGCTGAGTCCGCTGGCGGATTCACCGGTGAAACCGCCCAGTCCTGTGCTGGAAGCGTCATCGAATGATGCGCGCGCTACCGACTGGATTGCCGATCCACTCGATCCGGTTCCCTCTCGAGGCGGCCCCCTGTGCTGTGCCGCCGATCTGGCACTGAACGCCGGACCGGTGAATCAGATCGACGTCGAGTCGCGCGATGATGTGTTGATCTTCACGAGCGAGCCATTCACGCAAGCAACGGCGTTTGCCGGTCCGGCCACGGCGCAGTTGTACTTCTCATCCGATGTGCCGGATGCCGATCTGGTGGTGCGAATCACGGATGTTGATCCGGCAGGCCGATCGATCAATATCCAGGAAGGCGCGCAATCGGTGAGCGGCCGTCGCGACATCGCCCGGCCGCTGGCGCTGGACGCTGGCGAGATCGTTACCGTGCCGGTGCGGATCCGCGAACTGATCTGGCGATTCGAGCCCGGCCATCGCCTGCGCCTGCATGTCGCCGCCAGCAGCTTTCCGCGGCTGGCCCGGAATCTGCAAAGTGGCGAGCCGTCACTGACCGGGTCAAGGGCGAGGGTCGGACGCCACCGACTGCATCATGATGACATGCATCCCTCGACACTCACCCTCTATGAACTGCCCGCAGCCGGGCAACACTGATCGCGGGTTTTCCTAGCGGAATTCATAGGTGAAGGCGATCCCTGCCCCTGTCTCGACAAAGCTGAGCAGATCGCCACCGGAAGCCTCCTGGTTCAGGTGGCGCACCGAGAAACGCAGGAAGGCGCGCGGACTGATCGAATACCGCCAGGACAGTTCAACGCCCGAGAGCGTCGCCTCGATGTCGCGTCCGACAAAATCACTGCGCACATACTGTGCCGTGATGCGCGCCGAATGTCGCGCCGTGATGCCCTGATCGAAGACCAGATTCACGCCCTTCTGGGTGAGTTCGACCGGACTGTCGGGTCGGAACGCAGCCACGGCGGCACGGCGATCGGACTGGAACACCGAGAAGCACGGCAGCATCACGAAGACGCGCGAAAGCGGCGGTCAGCGACACCGTATTGTCGAACACCAATGCGGTATTCAGCGGCGTGAGCAACAGCTCGGCGCCCTGATCCAGTTGCAGGTTGCGAAAGGCGAGCCGGTCATCGAATTCCTGCAGGCGCTCATCGACTCCGCCGCGTCGACGTCCACCGCTGAACGATTCGATCGGCCGGAACAACAAGGTGCTCGACTGGTTGCCGTCCTGAATATCCTTGCGCCACAGCGCTGAAACCAGCAGCCGCGAATAGAGCTGGCGCAGTCTCACCGCGATCGAGTCGCCATAATAGGCGCTGGCATATTGTCCCTGGAACACCGTGCGTTCGGTGGCCCGCCAGTCCCAATACACGGCAGGACCGACACCACTGGTTTCGCCCGAGGAATTGCGCAGATAGTCGATCGAACTGAAATACACGCCCAGACCGATTTTGAGCCGCCCCGACAGATTCAGGTGCGCGCCGAGCAGGCCCGACAGATTGTCGTACTGCACGTCGTTCTCGTATTCGACATGGCGCAGATCCATCCGCGCGGACATACCGATCAGGTCGTCGGCCCAGCCGCCACTCTGCACATCGGCAAACACCCGGGTGGTGTCATTGCGCAAGCCCCGATCGATGAGCTGATATTCGGCGCCAGCCTCGAAGTCGGTGGCGCTGCCGAGTCGGCCGATCGCATAGGGCGACACGGCGAATTCGCGAAACGTCAGGGTATTGCCGGTGGTCGGTCCGCGCAGGCCGATGCCGCCGGCGCCGCCCAGGCTGTTCTCCTCGACCCGGAACACCCGTCCGACGCCGCGCAGGCGCAGCCCGTCACCCGCAATCGCCAGATCGCCCCTGGCCGAGAAATCGGCGTCCAGTTGCTGATCGATGAAATCGCTGTTGCCAAATTGCTGGGCACGCGCCGCCACGCTCATATCCAGCGTGGACCCGGGTCGCCGCACTTCGACACCCAGAAACGGCGTCAGTTCGACCACGCTGCCACTGTGACGCTGCGCGGCCGGCAGCCGGTCGATGTTGTCCGAGCCTCGAATACCCAGGCTGATGCCGGGCACGATGCTCAGCGACCGTCGCCCGGTCTCGGTGCGTCCCGTGCCGATACGGGTCAGTCCGGGCTCGGCGTCGTCGGTGGCCTGCCCCGGGCGCTCGCCCCGGCGAAAGCCGCTGGGCGTCTGGTCATTCGCAGGCGCAGCAGACTCATCACGGCTGGTCGGCACCGGCTGCGCAGGCGTGTCACGGCCCGTTGCTTCCGGTGGTCGGCTCTGCGCCAGCACAGGCGACTGACTGCCCAACTGCACACACAGGACGCATCCAAGGACACCGAGCAGCGCACGCCACTCAGTAACCATAACCATAGCCGTACCCGGCCTCCTTGGACTGTCGAAGCGATTTGTTCAGAACCAGGCCGACGATCTCGATATCCTTGAGCATCTCGAGCGCATCACCGACCACCGCCTTGGGGGTCGAGCCAGCCTCCACCACCACCACGACCTGACCCATCAGGGTGGCCAGCACCTTGGTCTCGGTGGCCGGCAGCAGGGGCGGCGCATCGACCACGATCAGATCATTCGGAAACGCCTCGCGCAGCCGGTCGAAGAAGCTCTTCATGGCCCGGCTGGCCAGCAGATTGATCGACTGCGGCGCGCCGCGTCCGGCAGGCAGGATGCGCAGCCCATCGATCGACGTGCGCACCACGAGATCACGCACGTCCAGACGCGGATCGGCGCACCAGTTGGTCAGTCCGCGCATCGGCCGAGCATGACCGAGTTTTCGAAGAATCGTTGGCTTGGCCAGATCGGCTTCAACGAGAATCACCGAGCTGTCGACTTCGGAGGCGATGCTCAGGGCCAGATGAATCGCGCAAAAGCTCTTGCCCTCGTTGGGCAGGGCGCTGGTCACCATGATGCGCTCACCGTTGAGCGCCTTGGGCAGACCCTGGCCGTAGGCGTTGGCGAGCAACGGACGCTTGATGCGCCGGAACTCCTCCATCAGGACACCGGCCTTGTCACCCGATTTGCCCTCGGGCTTGAGATAGTCTTCGGCATAGAGCTGGGTCAGGTCGATCGACAGAAGGCGCTTGCCACCGTCGGATCCCTGATGCCGGGTGTCGTCATCCTCTTTCGTGATGGTCGAGCCGGTCTGAGAGTCCGGATCAACCCGTTCGTCCTGGGCCACATCGGTCGGGCTCTCGGCGAGCGCCGCACGCAGGCGGGCTGCGCGGGTCGGTGATTGGTCGCGCGCCGGATCGGCGTTGAATGGCGCATCGTCGCGCGACTTGAGCTTGAAGTTCGGTTGCACCGGCCGACTGGCACCCGAACGACCGATGGAAGCCAACGGACGCACCAGGCGCGGCCCCGGCACGGTCTTCGCACTGCCCACCACCATCGGATCATGGTCGATCGGATCACCGGGTTCAGCCGGATAACGCGCATCGATGGCGTCTCGCTGTGCGCGCGCCTGGCGGGCCGCCCTCTCGAGCGCCTGACGACGCTTGCGGGCGCGTTCGGCCAGCGCCAGCGCTTCGGCCGGGCCGATCGCCTCGACCGGTGCGCGGGGCAGTTCTTCGGCCGCGCGTTCTTCGGCGGCGCGTTCTGCCGCGGCGCGTTCTGCCGCGGCCCGTTCTGCCGCGGCGCGTTCTGCGGCAGCCTGTTCGGCAACAGCAGCCTGTTCGGAAGCCACCTTCTCCCGAGCCATCCGTTCGGCAACCACCCGCGCCGCTGCGGCCTTCGCGGCAGCAGCCCTGGCCTGCGCCGCCCGGGCCTGGGCTTCCTGCTCGGCAGCGGCCTGCTCGGCGGCAGCCAGATCGATGGCCGCCTGTTCGATGGCTGCCTGTTCGGCCGCCGCCTGCCGGGCCGCCTGTTCCCGGGCGATAACCTTGAGCGCGGCCTGCCGCTGCGCCTCGGCCAGGGCACGGCGTTCGGCCTCGACAGCCGCCGCCTGAGCCGCGGCCGAGGCGGCCTGGTCGCGCAACCGAGTCGCGTCCTCGACGGCCCGACGGGCCTCTTCGGTGCGCGCGAGACTGCCGTCCTGACGGATCGATGCGGCCCGCTCTCTGGCCTCTCGCGTCACCTGGGCAGCCGCATGGGCCGCCGAATCAGCGGCTGCCTGGCGTGCGGCCCGCATCGCGATCTGGGTGGTGATATCGGTATCGAGCAGATCATCACGGGGGTCGGGCAGCGGCGCATCGCGATGCGTCCTGCCGCTGCGCCCAGCCTGCAAGCTGGTCAGACGGTCGACTGCCTGTTCGATGCGATTCATAGCGATTGGGATCCGGATTCAGAATTGACTGGCGATGAGCCCAGCGTTGCCGACTGCGCGGCACCGGCGCTCGGCAGTTGCTGCGGGTTTGTTCGTCCCGGCTGCTCGATCATCGATGAGAACTGCGAGGCGGGCGCCGCCTCTTTCTTGCGACCGGCGAACTGCCAGGCCGCCAGCCCGAGGAAGATGCCGATATAGGCCAGCAACAGCATCCAGAAGCTCGCGGCCCTGAGCCCGGTGACCATCGACTCGCCCGGACGACGCGCCAGGCTGACCGCACCAAACACCGGCACGTCAGTCGCACTGCGCAAGGAGAACACGTCATAGAAGGCCGGCTTGCTCTGAGCCCTGACCAGCGAGGTGAATAGTCCGGCCGCGAGCGAGCCCGCCAGCGCCAGCAACAGCAGGATCGGCCGGTTCGGCCAGACCGGCTCGGTCGACACCTTGGGCGGATCGACCACCCGGAAATCGCTGGCACCGCTGGTCGCATCGAGATTGCCCGACAACAGCGCCGACTCGCGCCGCGCAACCAGTTTCTCGTAGTTGGTCTTGTTGACCTCGTAGTCGCGGTTGAGCTGCTTGTACTCGGCCTCGACTTCGGGCACGGTCTTGGCCAGCTGCCGCACCTCGTTCAGGCGTCGGCTGGCATCGGCAACCCGTGCGCGCAACGACGCCACCTGGGCATCGGTGCTGGCCAGCGACACCTTCAGATCCTGGAACACCTTGTTCGGAATCAGGATCTGGCCGGGCAGCGAGCCATTGCCCGAGGCCAGGGCCTGCGCCGCCGCGCTGGCCTCGGCGGCACGTGCCGCCTCGAGTTCGCGCACCATGCGGGCCGTGTTCTGCACATCCGGATGACGTTCGGTGTAACGCATGCGCAAATCACCCAGCCGCTCCTGGGCCTCGATGAGCCGGCGCGTGGTATCCGACATGGTCGAGCCGTTGTTGCGAGGATCGGCGCTCGAGAAACTCTCGGGCACGCCGGTGAGCTGGGTCTCGATGGCACGCCGCGCGTTGAGCATTTGTTGCAGCTCGAGCTGGGCTGTCTGCAAGCTGCGCTGAGCGTCCGCGGTCTGCGCGAAGTAGTCGCTCTGCAGATTCGGCATGACTTCCAGATTGCGCAGCTTGAAGTCTTTGAGCGCCTCTTCGGCGACCACGAGTCGCTTCTCGTACTGGGCGATCTGTTCATCCAGGAACTCGAGCGCCTGGCGCGTGTCGCGCTCCTGATTGCTGCGCGCACTGTTCACGAAAATATCGAGCGTGGTGCGCACCACGCTCAGCGCGGCCTCGGGCGATTTGTCGCGGTATTTGAGCGTGAAGAAGTTCTCCCGCCCGGCCGGCTCAAATTGAATTTTCTGGCGCAGATTATTGATCGCCTGTTCGCGCTCGGCCTGCGTCCCCCCCTCCTTGAACACGCCGGCACTCTCGCCGATGCGCTCGAGATTGGACCGGCTGAGCAAGGCCCGGGACATCATGCGCAACTGCTGGGTGACATCGGGCTGCACCGCCATACCTTCCATCAGCGGGCGCAGGATCGACTGGGTATCGACATAGGCACGGGCGCTGCCCTCGTAGCGATCGGGCAACAGCATGATCACCACGGCCGCCAGCGTACCGAGCACCAGCGTCACGAGGGAGCCAAGCTGCCGGTATTTCCAGAGACCCGGTAAAAATGACAGGTAATTGCGCAGGTTCAGAATCATCGCAAAAGTCTCAGAGCAGCCCTTCCGGAATCATGATCACGTCACCCGGCAACAATTCCACATTGGCCGATACATCGCCACCCTTGAGCAGATCCTGGAGGCGCACCCGATACTGCTTGTTGTCCTCCGCGGTGCGGATCAACACCGCCCGATTGCCAGCCGCAAACTCGGTGATGCCGCCGACCTTGATCATCACATCCAGCACCGTCATACCCTGACGGTACGGAATGGCCGACGGTTTGACCGCCTGACCGACAACCCGCACCTGATGTTCCGAGTTGCCGACAAACTCGGTGACCACCACCGTGACCGTCGGTTCGCGGATGAATTTGGTCAACTGCTGTTCGATCTCACGGGCCAGCGCCTCGGGGCTCTTGCCCGCCGCCAGCATGTTCTCGATCAATGGCGAGGTGATCTTGCCATCCGGACTCACCGGAACGGTTGCCGACAACTCCGGATTTCGCCAGACGCTGATCTGCAGTTTGTCACCCGGCCCGATCACATAACGGAAACTCTCCGATGTCACTTTCGCAGGGGCCGGCGGCAGCGTCGAGCACGCACCGGCAGCGAATAGGACAATCGTGAGCAACAAACGGGTGATCATGTTCCCTCCTGGACATTCGATATTCAAGGCATTCACTGCCCAACGTTTTGTAAAACCGGCCGCGCGCACGTTGCCGATCAGACGAGTCGCGACATCGATCGTTCGCGCTCGAACTCCCCTGTTAGAAGGCGCGATGATGCCTTCACTAGCCAGATGCTGTCCACCAATGCCCTATTGGCCAGCCCCCCCTTACACTGTAACTACCGGCGACTCTCAGACTGTCGCGCCCTGCCGCAAGTACCAGGCAACCGCCACGTCCAGACCCTGCTCGATCGAATGCGAGGGCGCATAGCCCAGCATCCGGCCGGCCTTGGTGGTGTCGGCCAGCGAATGCCTGATATCGCCCGCCCTGAACCCGACATGAACCGGCTCCTGATCGGCCGCCCCAGGACAGATTCGCGCCACCCGTTCACGCAACAAGTAGAACAACTGATTCAGCGTGGTCTGCTTGCCGACTGCAATGTTGTACACCTCGTGCCCTGTTTCGGCCACGGACGTGATGGCCGCGCGCAGGTTGGCCTGAACCGCATTGGCCACATAACAAAAATCGCGGCTGGTCTGGCCATCGCCATTGATGCGCACCGGCTCGCCGCGCATGAGCGCGTCGGTCCAGACCGGGATCACCGCCGCATAAGGCCCCTTCGGATCCTGGCGGGCGCCGAACACGTTGAAATACCGCAATCCGGCACACGGCATGCCGTAGCAGCGGGCCACGACATCGGCGAACAATTCATCGGCCGCCTTGGTTGCCGCATAGGGCGACAAGACCTTGCCGGTCTGATCCTCGCGTTTGGGCAGACTGGGCGAGTCGCCGTAGACCGAACTGGACGAGGCATAAACGAAGCGACGCACCCCGGCATCCTTGGCCGCGATCATCAGCTTGAAGAAGCCGTCGACATTGGCCGAAAACGAATACAGGGGTTGCGCGATCGAGCGTGGTACCGACCCGATCGCCGCCTGATGCAACACATAGTCGACGCCGCGCACGGCCTGGGCCATCCGATCGACATCACACAGATCGGCTTCGATGAATTCGAACGCCGAGCGCGCCGACGCGGGCAGCGCAGCCAGCACCTCGTCGATATTGCGGCGATGGCCGGTGGCAAAATTATCAATGGCCACGACCTGCTGACCGGCGCCCAGCAACGCCTCGATCAGGTGAGACCCGATAAACCCGCCCGCCCCCGTGACCAGCCAGCGGGCAACAGGTTTGTCCATGGCGGACAGGACGGATTCCACATCGAAGCTCACAGGCGATCCCACGCGTCAACAGTTGATTGAAAGAGGTGCGAATTTACACTGCCACGCACGGTCCGATGGCCAAGGAATGTCACACTCAAACTGTCCTCGCATGGCACGCCCATGGGCCGGCCCGGGGTTCCCAGACGGGATCGTCCGTCTCGACCGGCCATATGTCAATGCCACCGACGCTTTTGCTTGATTCACATCAGCCGGAACGGGGGCTGGGATCCGGATGGCCACCGACGGTTTCGTGATCGGACTCACGCAGCGAATCGGCACCACAGGTAGTATCCGCGTCTTGGCATTCAATTACGTGACGTTTTTCACTGCCCATGAGTCTTGCCCCGATCAGCATCCGCCACGGCAACCGTGAGCTCGTTGGCATTCTGCATCGAGGCCGTCAGCCTCAGGACAAACAGATGCGCCCGGCGGTTCTGATGCTCAATCCGTTTGGCCAGGAGGCGGTCCGCGTGCACCGGCTGCAACGGGTGCTGGCCGACCGGCTCGCCCGGGCGGGCCATGACGTGCTGCGCTTCGACTGGTTCGGCAGCGGCGACTCGGCCGGCGACGATCTCGATGCCGATCTGCCCGGCTGGGTCGAGGACGCACTGGCGGCCCATCGACGGCTGGCCATGATCCTGCCTGGCCGACCCATCGCCTGGCTGGGAATCCGCCTGGGTGCCAGTGTCGCGCTGCTCGCTCAGCCACAGGCGCAACCCGTTCCCGCGCACCTGATTCTCTGGGACCCGATATTCGATGGCAGGCGCTACCTCAAATCGCTGCTCGCCGACCATGAGCGGGCACTCCTGACCAGTTACAGCCTGCCCCAGGTGCCGCGCCGTTTTCTGGCCGCCCAGCGCGGCCAGGCCACACCAGACGAACTGATCGGATTTGCCGTCTCGGCCGACTTCGTCGACCAGATCCGCGCGCTGGACGAGCGTGGCCTTGTGCCCGGACCGATCCTGGTGTCTACCCTGGGCGAGGCCAGCACGATCACCCAGTCCTGGCGCGATGCCTGCGCCGCGCGCGGTACCCGGCTGCGCGTGCGCACGCTGGACATCGCCTTCGACTGGACCAGTGAAGAAGCCCTCAACACCGCGCTGGTGCCGGCACCAGTGGTGGCGGCCGTGCTGGGGACACTCGACAACGAGCAGGATCCGTCCGGTCGTGCGTGAAGAAACCGATCTGATCGGCAACCACGGTCATCTGGTTGCAACCCTGACCCATGTCGACCCGGCGCGCGAGCCGGCCGGTCCACGCACCGGCTGCCTGCTCATGAGCGCCGGGGTCGTGCATCGCATCGGTCCGCATCGATTCAATGTCAAGCTCGCGCGGGCGCTGGCGCTGGGCGGCATACCGGCGATCCGTCTCGATCTGGCTGCAGTGGGCGACAGTCGGGTGCCGCCCGTCGATACGCCCTATGAGCAGCAGGCCGTCATCGATCTGCGCGCCGCGATCGATCACCTGATCGCGCAAACCGGCGTGAGCCGGGTGGTGGTCATCGGCTTGTGCACTGGCGCGGTCCAGGGCCTGCGTTGTGCACTGAGCGATGACCGGGTGGCCGGAGTGGCCATGATCGATGGTTACGCCTATCCCACTGTGAGAACGCGCCGCGAGCGATGGCTGCAGCGCATGCGCGGCCTCGATCACCACATGGTGGCGCGTTCACTGCGCGCGCGGGTCGATCGCCTGCGTCCGGATAGTCCGGCGCGCGCCACGCCACCCACACCCGCACCGGGGTCGGGCAACCCGCCACGCGAGGCGCTCGCCGACGATCTGCTTGGCCTGCTCAAGCGCAAGGTTTCGATCTACCAGGTGTTCACCGGCAGCATCCTGCAGCACTACAACTACGCCAACCAGTTCAGGGACGGATTTGCCGAGTGGCCCGAACTGGCCGCGATCCGGACTGAATACCTGCCCGACATCGACCATACCTTCACCACTATCGCCACCCAGTCCTTCATGATCGAACGTCTGAGCGCCTGGGCGCTGTCGGTCTGACCCGGCAATGCTGTTCTTCGGCGATGCCGCGCAAGGGTTCACGCCGGGGCCTGTCCACCTGCTCGCCGTGTTGTTGCTCGGCCTGCTGGTCGTGCAGCGGCTGCAATCGCGCGGTTCGCTGCGCGGGCGGGTCGCCCGCCGTCTTCGCATACCCTTGCTGGCCCTGACCGTATGGGTCTGGATCTTTTCCACCCCGATCCTGGCCAATGGCGTGCTGCGTCACCTGGAGGGCGATCCGCTCGCGCCGCCGCCGGCCGAACTGATTCGCCGTGATGACCATCTGTTCGTGGTGATGGGCGCCGGCATTCCCTGGTCGGCCGCCCCTGACGGCCAGGCCCGACTCAATGCTGCCGGCTGGCGCCGTATCGAGGCCGCCGCCAGTCACTGGCAACGCCATGGCGGACGCCTGCTGATCGCGGGTGGACTGGGCAATCCCGATGATCCCACCCGCACCAGCGTGGCTGCCGAAATGAGCCGGATCGCCATCCGCCTGGGCGTGCCGGCGGCGCGCATCACCACGATCGGGCACTTGTCCCGCAACAGTTATGACGATCTGCTCGCCGCACGACCCCTCGTGCTTGAGCATTCGGGTCGCCGCTGGTTGATCACCAGCGCATCCCATGTTCCCCGGGTCGCGGATCTGGCCCGGGCAATGGCGATGCCGCTCGCTTATCTGCCCTGCGACTTTCGTCAGATCCATGCGCCTGGCTGGCAGGCCTGGCTGCCCAATCATGGCGGCGCCGACCTCTGGGCCCTGGGCCTGCATGAAGTGATGGGTCGGGTGGTGTACTGGCTGCGCGGCTGGAGCCGGCCTGCGGGCTAGTCGGGCAATCCGCCGTCAGGGATGCGGATGAAGTAGGCATCGATATCGGTTTCGCTCGGATTGGCCCAGTTCGAGTTGAACAGCACGCGGGTGAAATCGCGACTCACGCTCGCCTGCGGTTCGGACCAGTAGCCGGCCGCCACCGAATGATGATGCGCCAGCGGAATGATCCGCGGATCGGCCGCCAGCTCCATCACGAAGATCTTGTCATGCAACCATTCGGGCTGCTTGACCCGCGCATAGGTCGAGACCAGCACCCAGCCCGGCCGCTCATAGCCCTTGCCCGAAAAATGCATGGCCGTCGCGCTGCCGCGTATATAGGTGCGCAACAGATCGGTCCGCTGACCGGTCTCCAGATTCACCATGAAGATCCAGCCATCATTGGAGGCATAGTCGATCGACACATAAACATCATGGCCGTCGGCACCCACCGCCAGATCGGAATGCTCGGTACGGCCCTGCAACAAGCGCTCGTTGTTGAACTCACGGTCATAGGCGCGGGTGCCATTGAGCCAGGACACCACCACATGACGCCCGGATGGGCTCATGCTCAGATGATCCGGACGCTCCCGGTTGTCCATGAAGGACACGATGCGATCCTCGTCACGGTCCCACACCAGCAGGCCGAGCGCACCGAACTGCTCGTCCTCCACCTGCAGGGCCCAGTATCGACCATCGCGTGATGGCGACCCCTCGCTACGCGTCCAGGCTGCATTGGCGGACGGCCAGCGGGCACGGATACGATCGGACAGATCGGCGATCTGGCGTGAACGACCGGTGCGCACATTCAACTCATTGATCACCATGCCGATGCCATTGGTGGGCAGGTAATAGAGCCGATCGGGATCGTCCGGATGCCATTGCGGCTCGGCATCCGAGGCGGGGCCATCCAGCCTGGCCTGCCAGGTGAAGTTGGCAGCGTCATACAGATGCCAGTAACCATCGAGCGCGTAGACGAGAAAGCGGGAGTTGTCGCGATTGAATGCCTGACGGCGCGAATAATCGTTGCGGGCAAAACCGCTGGGCGGTTCGGCCTCGTGCGCGGTGGCCCTGAGCACGCAGGTGCGATACTGCGGCTCGATGAAGGCACTGCCCTTGGGCGGCTTGAGCAGATCGGGAACCGGTGCACTGTCCTGCCCCAGCGACAGTGGCGAACTGGCCACCCGATCCAGACACTCGGCCAGACTGGCCACCGTGGCGACCGCGGCAGCCGAACTGGTCTGACCGCTCGCGCAGCCCAGGCAACCCACGCCGCTCAGTCCGGCCAGAAGGACGAGCACCGCCCGCATCAGATGACTCACTCGCCGATTCACGATATCTCCCGGGCTCGACTGAGCCGACCAAACTGATCGCGGCTCATCGGAACCGGCGCGGTGCCAGGCTGCGCATGAGCTTCAGCGGCCGCCAGCCGACGGCCATCGGCCGAGCGCAAGCGTCGTGCCGGATCAAGCGCTACAGGGGCCGGTGCCGTGTCGTCCAGCCGGTTGTCGCGCAGCAACTGGAAATAGCGTGCGCTCAAAGCCGCCAGCACCCAATAGTTGCCGATCACCTCACCGGTCAGGAAACGGCTGCCATACAGATTGCCCATGAGCAGGGCGAGGGTGGCCCCCAGAAAGCCATACGCCATGGTCTTGGCCTCGGCAGTCCGGGCGAGCATCAACTGGCTAGTCGCCAGGCGCAACATCGCGATGGCCAGAATCAGGATCGCCACGCCGCCGATCAGGCCCGCCTCGGCGGTGATCAACACATAGAAGTTGTGCGCGTCCAGATTGGTGTAGCGGGTGTAGTTGCCCACCTCGCGCTTGAAACGGTTCAGGCCGATACCCAGCGGCCGGTCGGCGAGCATGCGCGATGCCCCTTCCCAGAGTTCGAAGCGGCTCGCGGTGCTCTCGTCCAGGGCCTGGCGACCGCTCTCATCGGACTGTTCGGTGGTCATCTGCACCCGCTCGACCGCGCTGCCCGGTACCCAGAGGTCGTAATTCCAGAGGGCCAGCGACAACAGCAAGGCCACAAACAGATTCTTGCGCAATGCCAGCAGCAGGGCGACGATCGCCACGATCGCATAGGCCTGGCGCGAATACGTGAAGAACAAGGCCGCAATGAGCAGACCGGCGCCGAGCACCGCTGCCACGCGGACGACGGGTCGGTCGCTCAGGAAGAACGCCACCGCAACGAACAAGGGAATGAAGATCGCGAAGTACACCGCGGCCAGATTCGAGGCGCGATAGTTGGGTCCGAACGGGCCGGCCGCCCGCTTGCTTTCCGAATACGCCGACAAGCCGTAATCGACGGCCTCGATCATCGCTTCCAGACCGGCCAGCACCGCGACACCCATCAACACCAGCACGAGAAAACGGATTTCCCGCACCGTACGCACCGCGTAATAAAACAGGAAGTACAGCGAGATGTAGAACACCCCGGTCTTGAGAATCGTCAGGTCGGCGGCAGCCTCGGAATTGTCGATGAGTTGACCGATCGAGAAGCCCCAGATCAGCGCCACGAAGAACAGCAGGATCGGCCATTTGAGCGGCGCCGGCCCCGACGAATCGCTGGTGCCGCGCACCACCACCGCCACACTCAGTGTCAGCAGCATCAGCAGATTGATCGCATTCAGGCCCTTGATGCCGAAGCTGGCCGGCAGATGCAGTTGCTCCACCACCCAGAATGACAACAAGGCCAGTACACCGATCAGCAGGCCGCTGCCCCGGTCACTGTTGACCGGTTCGACAGCTGCAGCCCTCGCGCCTGCGCCCATGACCTGTCGCCTCAGTCCGGCCGGGCGGACAACTGTCCGCCGGTCCAGACCGGGATGCGGCAGAGCGCCCGCTTGAAGTCGGCCACTGGCGAATCGGGCATGCCGATGCGCGCCAGGGCGAAGGGCAGCAGGGGTTGCCCGTTGATGCCGCGTTCGGTGCTCACCGCATAGTCGAAACCCGCCGTGCGCACGGCATGTTGCAGTCCGGTGCTCAGAAAACCGCTGGGATAGGCGAACCCCGCCACCGGCTGCCCACAGAGCGACGACAACACCTGGCGCGACTCGATCAGTTCGGCTTCGATGCGCTGCGGGCTCAGGTGCCGCATGTCCAGATGGCTCACGGTGTGCGCGCCGATCTCGAATCCCATGGTGTGCAGACTGGCGACCTGCGCCTGGCTCATGCGCGGTGCCTGGCCCAGGGCCAACTCGTCGGACTGCGCCTGGGGAGCGAGCTGCGCAACGAGTTCATCCAGCACGCCGGGCAGTTCATCGGGCGCGAGGCGCCAGAGCGCATCGAGCACCGCGACCGCGCCCGCCTGGCGATGATCGCCGTCCAGCGCAACCGGACCGGGTAGCGACAAGGCGGGCAGATGCAGCCGGGTCTGACGGGTTGAGGCCAGCGCATGGATTGCGCGATCCCACCAGAGCGCCCGTGCCTCGCCCAATCCACCCGTCACCACGAAAAAGGTTGCCGGCACGGAGCGGGACGCCAGAATGGGCGCGGCGATCTGATGATTGTCCAGATAGCCGTCATCGAAGGTAATGGCCACCGAGCGACGCGGCAGCGCCTGTCCGTTGGCCAGGCGGCGCACCGCCTCGCTCAGTCCGATCGGCCGCAGCTCGCTCACGAGATAGTCGATCTGCGCCGCAAAGTGCTCGCGACTCACGCACATGCCCAGACGAAACGGATCGAGGGCGGGCTGCTCGATCACCCGGTGATACATCAGCACCAACAGGCGATCGTTATGATCGAGCAGCCGGTTCAGACGCCAGTCGAGCAGGCCGGTTGCATCGAGCACCGGCGAGCCGTAGCGCTTGATCAGAGGGATGGCTGTGCGAATCACGCGGGTGTCGCCGACTATGCCGCGCGCGCCGAGGCGGGCTGTTGCAGACCGAACGCACCAAAGCGCTGCGCCCAGAGTTCGAAGCTGAGCAGCAACCACAACAATTCGCCGCGCGAATGGGTGCCGGCCATGTGTTGGCCGATGAGGGTGTCGATGCCGGTCTGGTTGAACAGACCGCGTTCACGCGCGGCGCGGCTGGCCAGGGTATCGTGCAGCAATGGCCGCAAGCCGCCCCGGAACCAGTCGTCCAGCGGTATCGCGAAGCCCTGCTTGGGTTTGTCGATCACCGCCGCTGGCAACAAGGTGCGGGCGATCTGCTTGAGCAGGTATTTGCCCTCGTTGCCCCGGCGCTTGAGGTGGGCCGGCAGGCGTGCAGCGAAGGCGATGAGTTGCTGATCGAGCAGCGGGGCACGCGCCTCCAGCGAATTGGCCATCGATGCGCGATCCACCTTGACCAGAATGTCATCCACCAGATAGCTGCGCATGTCGCCGTAGAGAATCTTGTCCATTGCATCGGGCACGTCGGCCCGCAGAAAGTGCGCGCGCACCGAGGCATAAGGGTCTGCGCGGGCCGACACGTTGTCAGGCCCGAAAATCAGCGCCAGATCGGCCGGCGTGCTCAAGGCCACCCCGGACAGATACCCATCCGGGAAATTCTGGCGCAAGCGGGCGGCGATCCGCCGGAACTTTTCCCCATTTTTCTCATCGAGCAGGCTGGCCATCAGGCCCAGCGCCGGTCCACCCAGCCCCAGGCTGGATCGTTGCAGCCGCTGCAACTGCTGCCAGCGACCATAACGACCATAGCCGGCGAGCAATTCATCGCCGCCGTCGCCGGACAATACCATTTTCACGTGAGAGGCGGCCAGGCGGGACACCAGATAGGTCGGGATCGACGAGGAGTCGCCAAACGGCTCGTCGTAAAACCAGGCCAGCTCCTGAGCGAGCTGGACCGCGTCAGGCCGCACCACCAGTTCATGATGCTCGGCGCCCAGGTGACTGGCGACCCGGCGCGCATCGGGCATTTCATCGAAGGCCCGTTCATCGAAGCCAATCGTGAAGGTCTTGAGCGGCTGCGACAGATGCCTGGCCATGTAAGCACACACGACACTCGAATCGATGCCGCCGCTCAGAAACGCACCGAAGGGCACATCGCTGACCAGTCGCACCCGCACCGCCTCATCGATCTGCGCGGCCAGACGTGCCTGCAAGGTCGGCTCGTCATCGGTCCATTTCGGGCCGAAGTCGATGCGCCCGTATTCACGCGGCTCGCAGCGCCCCTGCTCGATCACGAGCAGATGGCCGGGCGGCAGCTTGCGCACGCCGGCATGAATCGACGCCGGCGCCGGCACGTAGCCGAACACGAAGTAATCGCGCAATGCCTGCGGATCGATGCGCGCATCGAAGCCCGGCACCTCGTGCAGGGTCTTGATCTCCGAACCGAAGGCAAGATGACCATTGGCCAGTTCGGCGTAGTAGAGCGGCTTCTTGCCGATCCGGTCGCGTGCCAGCACCACCCGGTCGCGCGCCAGATCGACGACCGCCAGCGCAAACATGCCTCGCAGCCGCTCGAAGCCGGCATCGCCCCAGTGCCGGTAAACCTGTAACACCACTTCGGAATCGGAGTCGCTGTGAAACGCCTGACCCAGCTCGCTCAGTTCCGCGCGCAGTTCACGAAAGTTGTAGACCTCGCCGTTGAACACCAGATGAATCCGGCCATCCTCGCTGGCCATGGGCTGATGGCCGCCCGCGATGTCGATGATCGCGAGCCGGCGCATGCCGATGTGGGCGCGTGGCGCGCGGAATACGCCCTGATCATCCGGGCCGCGATGCACGATGCTCGCGCACATCGCTTCGACAACACCGATGGGCAGCGATGGCGCATCGGACCGGATCGCGATCAGCCCGGCGATGCCACACATTGGTGCCTCCGTGCTTCAAGTTCGGGTGGCACCGGCAGCGAGAGCACCGCGAGCAACTGCAGGGCGACCGCATCGAGCGAGGCGCGCGAGGCAATCTCGTCATGTGCCTGCCGCCCCATCTCGCGCACCAGCGATGGACCCGCGGTCCGTGCCTGGGACAGGCGCTGCGCCAGTTCGCCGACATTGCCGGGCTCGAACAACCAGCCGGTCTGCCAGGGCCTGACAAAATCTTCGGTGCCGCTCACCCGTGAGCCCAGCATGGGCAGACCGGCCGCCATGCATTCGAGCATGGCATTGGACAGGCCTTCCTTCCAGCTCGGCAACACGGCGATGTCGGCCCAGCCCATGTAGTGTTCGACCGAGGCGATCTGCCCGGCAAACACCACCCGCGATTCAATGCCCAGGCGCTCGCACTGCTCACGCAGCGCCTGCTCCTGCTGCCCACTGCCCACGAGCACCAACCAGGACAGCGGGTCCTGGCGCAGGGCCAGGGCCCAGGCCTCGAACAACAGGTCCAGGCCCTTCACTGGTTCGAGCCGGCCGATGAACAAGGCGATGAACCGGGCGCCGGGACAGATCGCTTCGCGCATCGCCCGCCGACCGGGCGTGTCCGTCTCGAAGCGCTCCATCTGCACGGCATTGACGATCCGGTGGATGCGATCGGTGGGCATACCCACGGTCGCGAGGGCCTCGGCGATCTCGCGACTGGTGGCCTGAAAACCGGTCGCCAGGCCGAGCCCGGCCCGCATGATCCGCGCGACCAGCCCGGCCTTCGGATCGAGCGGCCCGCCCACCAGCTCGGTACTGCCAGTCATCTTGACCAGCACCGGTATGCCGAACAGCCGGCCGGCCACGCAACAGACCACCGCCATCCAGCTACCGATGTGCGCATAAATCGCCGGCGTGTCCCGACGCACCCGCCACAGCTCGATGAACAGGCGCAGTTGCAGGATCAATGAACCCAGCACCCGCAGTCGCGGGTAGGGGATACGGTGTACCGACAAGCCATCGATCACTTCATCGGTCACCGGCACACGATGTTCGAACATCGGCACGATCAGCCGCGTCGGATACCCATTCGCATTGAACCATCGGCCCAGCGTGCCCACCTGGTTTTCGGCACCACCGCCACCGGTGATCGGGTAGTCGCTGTCCATCACCATCAGGGGCCCACGATTGGGCGCAGCAGGTCTCATCGTCATGCCTTCTCGGTTGCATTGTCGCGAAACCAGAGCTCCAGCATCATGAGGATGTAGAGCTCGGCCGCATGATCCCAGGCGCCCCGTTGATGGCGCTCGAGCAAGGCCTCGACCGCCCTGGCTTCGAACAGGCCGCGCTCCCGGGCCTGGGCGCTCATCAAGGTGTCGCTCACCAGATCGCGGAACCGGCCAGGCCGTCGCATCCAGACACTCACCGGCAGACCGAAGCCCTGCTTGCGCTTGTTCAGAATCGCCGCCGGGAGCACCTCTCCCATCGCCCGCTTGAACAGAAAGCGTTTGTCCGTGCCGCGCAGCTTGAAGCGCTCGGGCAGCCGGCCGGTGTAGCCAACGAGCTCGGGATCCAGAAAGGGAAAGGCGACATCCACACCCGCCAGCCGGGCGGCCCTGGTGACCTTGACGATGTCGTTGGCCGCGATCGTCATCTTCAGGTCCAGGTACATGAGCCGATGCAGTTCGGAATCGGCCTTGCATCGCGCATAGAGCGAGCGCTGCAGATCGAGCGAATCATCCTTGAGCACCGCATGGCGCAGCGCCGGTCCCGGCAGCGTGTCGAACTGCTCGGAGGCGAAGGCATCATCGGTATAGAAACGATCCGGATTGGGCAGCGTCGCGCGCCGCACGAAATTCCTGGCCTTGTTCGGCCAGCGTGAATCGAGCGGCCCCAGCACGCCGGCCAGCAGGCGACCCAGCAGGCGTACCGGTGCAGGCGCGGCGTGATACATCGAGAAGATCCGGTCTTTCAGATACCGCTCATTGCCACCGAAGATCTCATCCCCGCCATCGCCACCAATCAGTTGGCGAACGCCATTGGCCTGGCCCAGGGCCGCGCAGTAAAACGTGGGAATGGCCGATGCATTGCCAAAGGGTTCGTCATAGGCGCTCACGAGCCGGGGCACGAGGTCGACCGCATCATCTTCGCTGACCGATTGCTCGAATGCCTTCAGGCCGAACGCATCGCGCGCGATGTGGGCGAAACCCAGCTCGTCGTAGCCCGGTTCGGCAAAGCCGATCGAAAAGCTGTTGACCGATCCACCATTGCGCTCGCGCAACTGGGCGGCCAGGATGCCGGTGATGCTCGAGCTGTCCGTGCCACCCGACAGAAACGTGCCCCATAACGCCGGGTCGGCCGTGCCATAGGCGCGCACCGCGGTGACGATCCGGTCACGCAGGGCCTGGGCCAGACCATCGTCGCTGCCCGCCAGATCCGCCGGATACCGCGCATCCCACCAGAGTGCCTCACGCACCCGGCCCTGCATGCGCACCAGTACGCTGCCCGGGGCGAGCTTGTTGATGCCCGACCAGATGCAGGACTCATTGGGCACGAAGGAGAAGTTCAGATAGTGATAGACCGCCTGAAGGTCGATCGCTAGCGGCGCCTGGGCGGTGGCAGTGTCCCGGTGCAGATCATGGGCCAGGCGCAGCAGACGCAGATCGCTCGCGGCAAAAAAATCGCCGCTCTCGCCACCCGCCTCGATCCAGGCCATGGGAAACGTGCGAAACGCATCGGTGTAACAGCGGATCTCACGGCGCGTTTCATTCCAGAGCAGCGCGAGGAAACGCCCGCCCAGGCCATCGGGATCAAAAGTGCCCTTGCTCAACCAGTCCGACACCGCGTGATCGAGCAGTGCGCGATGCTCCGAATCGACGGTCTGCACCCAGGCACCGGCATCGCCCTGCACCCGCATGATGCCCGCACCGCGCACCCGCAGCAGCGCGCCCGGCCAGAGCATGCGCTGGGTCACGTCGGGTGAACGGTTGCCCAGCGCCGGCCAGTGCGTGCTCTGGCCCAGGCGCTCGCCCGCACGCAACCGGGCCGGGTCGCGCATGATGGTCAGCACAAAATCCGCCAGCCCGTTCATGCCGGCTCTCCGGCTGCGGGCGCGCTCACCGGCCGACCCAGGGCGCCCAGATACAGCGCACTCATCCGGGCGGCCAAGGCGGGCAGGCCGAAACAGTCATGGGCGCGGCGCCGACCAGCTTCACCCAGACGTCCGACCAGCGCCGGATCGGCGATCAGGCGGCTAATGGCGGCGGCCATCGCATCGGCATCGCCGGGATCAACCAGGATCCCGGTGTGTTCGTCCTGTACCGCTTCCACATTGCCCCCGGCGCGTGAGGCCAGTACCGCCCTGCCCATGAACATTGCCTCCAGAATCACATTGGACATGCCTTCACGCCATGAAGGCAGGATCACCACGTCACTGGCCTGCATCAGCGCAGGCACATCACGGCGCTCGCCCAACCAGTCGATGCGCGGATCCAGACCGAGCCGGCCGGCCTGCGCCTGCAACCCGGCACGCAGCGGACCATCACCCACGATGGCCAGGCGAAACGGCCGCGTCGAATCGACTCGCGCCAGCGCATCGAGCAGCGTCGTCACATTCTTGATCTCGACCAGACGCCCGACGAACAACAACAGTACGGTATCGGCCGCCAGCCCAAGGGTCTGGCGGGTCAGCGCCCGCGCGGCCGGCGTACAGAGCGCCGGTGCCGGAGCCGGCATGCCGTTGTAGACGAGCGTGATCGCCGCTGGCGAGATGGCCAGATGGTCGGCCGCATAACGGGCCCCGGCCTGCGAATTGGCCACGACCGCGCTCGAGCGTGCCGTGACCCAGCGTTTGATCCGCCACTGCATGGCCCCATACCATTCGTAGGTGCCGCGCACCGAACTGAACAAGGGCGGGCGCCGGCCAGGCCAGGTGAGCATCAATACCACCGCACACCAGAGCTCACTCGAAAACGAGAAGGCATGCACCAGGTCGTAGCGTCCACGCGCCACCAGGCGGCGCAAGGCCAGCACGAAGCCCGGATCGATGCGCGCCGATTTCGGGCAGTGATGAACCGTCACGCCCAGCGACGCGAGTTCATCAACCAGAAACGAGGAAAACCGGAAATACACCACCTCGATCACGAACCGGGCCGGGTCGAGCGCACGGGCCAGTTGCACGATCTGCCGCTGGGTGCCGCCCACTTCCATTTCATCGATGGCCAGCAACAGCCGCACCGGGCGACCATGAGCTGCGGTGCGACGCTGCGCCGATTCGCCGGCCAGCCTAGTCATGAGAGGCCGCCAGCGAGGGCTCCAGACCATCGCGAGCCCCGCGCATGAGCCGGTGCAGTCGCGCCGTTTCGGTGCCGACATGAAAGTCTTTTTCGATCCGCGCCCGCGCCCGCTGCGCCATTCTCGCCGCATACAGTGGGCGTTGAAACTGTTCACCGATGGCCCTGGCCAGTGCCGGCGCATCGTCGGGCGGCACGAGCAGTCCGTGCACGGTGGATTCGATGAGTTCCGGAATGCCCGACACCGTGGTGGATACCACCGGCAGACCCGCCGCCATCGCTTCCATCAGCGCCACCGGAATGCCGTCGCGATCACCATCGTCGGTCACGCGCGAGGGCAGCACGAACAGGCCGGCAACCGCCAGCAGCGCCGCCACCGACTCGGCCGGGCGGGCACCCGGCAATTCCACCCGATGGGCCAGCGAAGCGTCGTCGATCCGGGTCTGCAAGGCCTTGCGCAACGGCCCCTCGCCAACGATCACGCAATGAAACGCCTCGCCCCGGTCGGCCAGAACGGCCAGCGCATCGATCAGGGTTTCGAAGCCCTTGATCCGGTCGAGCCGGCCCACGCTCACGATCAGCCGCGGGTCCCGCCCCTCGGTGGTGAACGGAATCTGCGCCGGATCGATTCCGCAATGCACGACCTGCAGCCGCTCGCGCGCCATCGGGCCCACCCGCTCGCTCAGAAACTGCACATTGAATTGCGAGATAGTCACCGCAAAATCGGCCTCGCGCAACTTGGAGGCCAGGAAATGTGATTCGACAAAAATATCGTGCGCATGACAGGTGAAGCTGTAAGGCAGGCCCACCCGCGGAGCCAGCGCCTGCACCGCGGTGGTCGGATAAGTCGCCCAATGGGCATGCAGGCGATCGGCGTTGAGCCCCCGCACCACCGGGGCCAGCGACAACACCCGCCACCAGGCCACCAGCGACTTGGCCAGTCGCCCCGGTGAGGTCCGGAAGGCCCAGATCATTCGCGCCAGATCGCGCAGCGTCAGATCGGGGCGCAACAACACTTCGAGCAACACGGTCAACGCCGCGCCCGTCAGTGGCCGCGGATAGATCACCCGGTCACACAAGGCCTGGGCTTCGGACTGCACCATGCTTTCATGGGCATGCTTGAGCGAGACGATGCGGATATCGGCACCGGCCGCGATCAGCGCATGGATCTCACGGACGATGAAGGTCTCCGACCAGCACGGAAACAGCGAGACCACATAGACGATTCTCACTGGCGCGGCTCCCCGCCGGCCGGTCCGGCGCCCAGGCTCACCGCATGGCGGGTGATCTGCCAGAGTTGCGGTTGCGGATTGCGCCGATACCAGAGATAGCCCAGCACGGCGAACCACTGCAGACGCAGGAAGCCGCGCACCAGTCGCACGGGTGCCATGTGCCAGAACCGGGCCCGCCCACCCGGCAGAACCGATAAGGCATAAGCCAGCACCTGGACCACGAACAGACCGGCGAACACCGGATGCACGCGCGCCAGCGCGAGCGAACCCAGCAGCAACACCAGCAGTGGAACCGGCGCGATCACGCGGAGCATCTTGTGCGACAGAAACTGCGCCCAGATCGGATTGCGCAGGGGATTGAACAGCGCCGGACTCAGCGAGAACAACTGGAAATTGCCCGCCAGGGTGCGGATCTTGCGCTGGCGCTCCTGGGCCTCGGACAATGAAGGCGCATCGAAGGCGCGGGCCCGCCAATCGAACAACACACGATGACCGGCGAGCACCACATTCATCGGAATCAACACATCGTCGAGAATGGTGTGCGCAGGTATTGGCACATAGGCCGACCGACGCAGGGCATACAGTGCCCCAGTCACGCCCACCGACGAATGCACCGACGCCTCGGCCGCACGCAGGCGTTTTTCGAGCCGCCAGTAGTCGCCGGCCGATTGCACCACGGCATCGGACACCCGCGCACCCAGCGCATCATCATCGTGTTCATCAACATCGGGACCGATGTCGAGCGCGCCGCTCACCGCGGCCACGGCAGGATCCGCGAAGTGGCCCACCAGAAAACGAACTGCCTGCGCATCGATGCGCTGACGCGCATCGGTGAGCACCAGAATCGGTGTCTGGCTCGCGGCAATCGCATCATTCAGGCAGGCCGCCTTGCCACGGCGCTGCGCACCACGGATCAGGCGCACCCGGTCGCTCTGGCGCTGCATCACCTGGGCGACCGTGTGATCGGTTGAGCCGTCCGAATACACCAGCACCGACAGGCGATCAGGCGGGTAGTCCTGTGCCAGGCAGCTGTCGAGCTTGGCGCCGATCGCCTCACCGGCGTTGTACACCACCAGAATGATCGTCACCGGCGGCAGGTCGTGGGCGGCCGTGACGACAGAAACCGGCGAGGTCTGGCGACGGGCCGGACCGTAGCGCCAGCCATGACGCTGCAAACCGTTCATCACCATCGGATATCCGACATAGGTCCAGAGCACCAGGGCGGCGGACAGCGAGACGAGCGCGATCAGCGCAACCACCGTCATTGCGGCCTGCCGGTTCCCGTTGACGCATCGCCATCCGACGGGGGGCCGCCAACCACCATGCCGCGCAGCCGCTCATACCGTTGATTGCCCACCGCCCGTTTGGCCATGGCCAGCACGCGACCGCGCGACTGCATCATCCAGATATCGGTCTTGGCGCCCATGACCCAGCGCTGGAGACGGTCGGCGCCGGTCGTGGCGAGAACCGCGAGCCGGGGCACCAGATCGGCCTGCCCCGCTGCACCCGCGCCGGTGCCGGGCCGCCAGATACCCACGTCGGATGAACAGATGGCCTCGTAGCCCAGCTCACCGGCCAGTTGCGCGAACCCCTCGGGTTTTCGCCCGCCCGGTGGCGCGAACAGGCTCACCGGCACGCCCAGCCGGTCTTCGATGGTCGCTTTGGAATCGGCCAGTTCGCGCCGCACCTCGGCCGGCGACAGGTCATTGAGATAACGATGCGTCATGCCATGCGACTGAATCGACATGCCCATCTGCTGCATGTCGCGCAGCGCATCCCAACTCAGAAAACACGTGGTACCGATAGCCGACGGATTGATGAAGAAGTCGGCCGACATGTCGACCGCGGCCAGCGTCTCGGCCGCATGCAGATTCGATTCATGGCCATCGTCGAAGGTGAGCCCCACGGCGTGTGATGCACCACCACCCTTGAGCAGCTCAAGCACGCTGCGCCCTGGTCGGCCATTGCGATGAAACACGCGCAGATGTTCGGCGAAGTCGGGGCGGCGCACCGTGTAGTGAGGATCGGCACTGGTTTCTTCCGGGCAATCGATGGCGTGATACATCAATACGGTGATCTCATTCCTGACCATCATCGAGACTCCATTCGGCGCCACAGGCCGGGCAGCATGGCACGGGTCGGTGCATCCAGGACGAGCATCGCCAGCGCATACAACGCCATGCCCAGCAGCACTCTGAGCAGCAACTCCAGCGCCACCGACTCCAACTGGACCTGCGCAATCACCCAGGCCATTGCCGCGGCGGCCAGCACGAAACGCAGCAAGGCAAACCAGGGCAGCACGAGGCGGATCTGATCCCGCGCGGCGAACGCGGCGAGCAGCAGCATGAGCCCATAACTGAAGGTGGTGGACCAGGCCGCGCCCTCGATGCCAAAGCGCGGCACCAGCCACAAATTGGCCAGGATATTGACCACGGCGGCGATCAACACCACCAGCAGAATGACCCGGGACTGCTTGCGAATATAGAGCGAGGCGCCGATTACGGGCATCAGCCCCTCCAATGCCATGCCGGCCACCACCCAGGGAATGATGACGGCGCCATCCTGATACTTGGCCGAGGCCACCAGCGCCACGATCGATTCGCCGACCACCGCCAGGCCGAACACCAGCGCCGCCGCCACCATGAGATAAAAGTGCAGCACCCGGGTCAGAAACTCGCGTGTGGCGGCCATGCCTTGCTGCGCATTCACGCGCAGATAAACCGGCATCACCGCACTCGCCACCGATGTGATCATCACGATCTTGATGTAATCGCTCAGGTTGTACGCGGCCGAATAAATGCCCAGATCGGCCGCGCCCCGATAGGCCTGGATCACATAACGATCACCGAGTGACAGGACCACCGACGCCAGTTCGAAGCCGATCATGGGCACCGAATACACCAGCATCGCACGCCATAGACTGACAGAAAAAGCCGACGGCAACACCCGCTGGCGACGGGCATACCAGACCGCCAGCACCACAAGGCCCCCGACCTCCACAAGAATTGTAGCGCCGAAGAAGCCCCACAAACTGCGCGAAACGAAGAACAAGGTAAACAGGATGGCGGCCAGTTCCACATACCGGCGAGTGACTGTAAAAACCGCCAGCGTCCCACTTTGCTCATCCGCCTTGAGCAGATTGACATAGGCACTCTCGATCGCCCGCAAGGCCACCAGCGGACAGGTCAGGAGCAGCAGCGGCTTCATCCAGGGATGATTCCAGACCGCGTCGGGCACCCACTGGCTGGCCACTGCCCAGAGCAGTGCAACGAGGATGCCGCTGACCGCCATGCCGATGATCACGGTCGCCACATAGGCATCGAGCCGGTCGGGCGAGGCCTCCTGCTCCTGCTCCATGTCACTGCGAAAACGCACCGCCGCATGCTGCATGCCCAGTTTGGCCAGACCGACGAGCAGCGTCAGGATCAGCCCCACATAGGCGAGCAAGCCGTATTGATCAACCGTGAAAACCCGCGTCAGCACCGGAAACGAGATCAGCCCGGCGATGGTCAGCAGCAGGCTGGATCCGGCATAGCGCGAAAAATGACCGAGGGTTCGGGCGGACATGGGGCGGCGGGCAGTGACTCGATCGGGCGGCGTGAAGACAAAAGTCACAAGTGGCCGTAACAAAGCGTGTCACGGATGATAGTGGAACGACTATTCTGTTCAACTATCATCCGGTCACCTTTCATCGTCTGGCGATTGCCCTCACTTTCCGACCCAACATGGCCACTGTTCTCGTTACCGGCGGCGCCGGCTACATCGGATCGCACATGGTCCACCAGCTCAAGGATGCCGGACATAACGTCAAGGTTTTCGACAATCTGTCCCGAGGCCATGCCGATGCGGTCGCACCCGATGAATTGATCGTCGGCGACATCCGCGACACCGCGGCCTTGTCGCAGGCCTTCGAGACAGTCCGCCCCGATGTGGTCATGCATTTTGCCGCCCTGGCCTATGTGGGCGAGTCGGTCAGCGCGCCCGACCTCTATTACGACAACAACGTGGGCGGCACGATCAACCTGCTCAACACCATGCAGCGTCATGGCTTGCGCCGCTTCGTGTTTTCGTCCACCTGCGCCACCTATGGCGAACCCGAGCAGGTACCGATTCCCGAGAATCATCCGCAGCGGCCGATCAATGCCTATGGCCGCTCCAAGCTCATCATCGAAAGCCTGCTGCCCGACTATGCGCGCGCCTTCGGACTGAACAGCGTGGCCCTGCGCTATTTCAATGCTGCCGGCTGCGATGCCAAGGGTCGGGTGGGCGAACGTCACGATCCCGAAACCCACATCATCCCGCTGGTGCTCGAGGCAGCGCTCGCCGTGATCGACCGGGTGGCCGATCCCAAACCGCTGCGCGTGTTTGGCAACCAGTTCGCCACGCCTGACGGCACCTGCGTGCGCGACTATATCCATGTGGGCGACCTGTGCAGCGCGCATCTGCTCGCGGCCGAGCGCCTGCTGGCCGGCAAGACTGAGGGCTTCGAGGCCTTCAATCTGGGCAACGGCCAGGGCTATACCGTGTTGCAGGTCATCCAGACCTGCAGCCGCATCACCGGCGTGCAGATTCCCTATGAAATCCATCCGGCGCGCCCCGGCGATCCGGCGCGCCTGATCGGCAGCGCCGAACGCGCCCGCCAGGTGCTGGGCTGGCAACCCCAATGGCCCTCGCTTGAGGCCATTGTCGAAACCGCCTGGGCCTGGCACCGGGCGCATCACACGGCCTGATCCGGTCAGCCGCCGGCGGGTGACGGCACCCGCGCGTGGGGCTCATCACCCGACTACGGCGCACCGCCCCCATTTCGGGGTAGCGTGATCACCAAATTCCGGTCGATCATCACCGATGTACTCCGATTCCCGTCGCGCGACGGGTCATGTCGATCGTCTATCATGCGGGCACTGCGACCCGTCGTCGCACGCTGCGACTCATCAAGACCTTGCCAGGAATCCCCATCATGTCGAACACGCTTGCCATCATCGGACTCGGTTACGTCGGCCTCCCACTTGCCCTGGAATTCGGCAAGGCATTCGACACCATCGGATTCGACATCAATCAGAGCAAGGTTAGCGACAGTCGCCAGGGTATCGATCACACCGGCGAAGTCACGCCGCAGGCCTTTCGCGATGCAACCCGCCTCACCTTCAGCCATGACCCCAAGGATCTGGCCCGCGCCGATGTGATCATCGTCGCCGTGCCCACGCCGGTGGACAGCGCCCAACGGCCCGACTTTCGCCCCCTGATCGGCGCCAGCCGCACGATCGGTGCCAACCTCAAGCCCGGCGCCATCGTCTGCTATGAATCAACGGTGTATCCGGGCGCCACCGAAGAGGTCTGCGTCCCCGAGCTCGAAGCCGCATCCGGCAAGCGCTGGAAGCAGGATTTTTTCGTGGGCTATTCACCCGAGCGCATCAATCCGGGCGACAAGGTCCACACCTTGCCCAATATCGTGAAGATCGTCGCGGGCGACACGCCGGCCACACTCGATCGGCTTGCCCAGGTCTATGGTGCCGTGGTCAAGGCGGGCATCCATCGGGCCAGCAGCATCCAGGTTGCCGAAGCCGCCAAGGTCATCGAGAACACCCAGCGCGATCTGAACATCGCCCTGATGAATGAACTGGCCCTGATCTTCGATCGCATGGGCATCGACACGCTCGAAGTGCTCGAGGCGGCCGGCACCAAATGGAATTTCCTGCCCTTCCGACCGGGCCTGGTCGGTGGCCATTGCATCGGCGTCGACCCGTATTACCTGACCGCCAAGGCGCAGATGCTCGGCTATGCGCCTCAGGTCATTCTGGGTGGCCGGCGCATCAATGATGCGATCGGCCCTTACGTGGCGCGCCAGACCATCAAAAAAATGATCATGGCCGGCAAGCAGGTCGGTGCCACCGCCATCACCGTACTGGGCTTCACCTTCAAGGAAAACGTACCAGATGTGCGCAACTCCAAGGTGGTCGATGTGGTGCGAGAGCTCGAATCCTATGGCGTGAAAGTGTTCGTGCATGATCCGGTCGCCTCCAAGGCCGAAGCTGAGCATGAATACGGCATCACGCTCACCGACTGGGACGACATTCCGCCGGCCGATGCCGTGATCGCCGCAGTGAATCATCGCGAGTATCTGGACATGCCCCTGGCCAGCCTCACCGGCAAGTGCAATCCCGGTGCAATCTTCGTCGACGTGAAAAGCGCGTTTCCCAAGGGCGCATTGCGCGAACTCGGTCTCGACGTCTGGCGTCTGTAGGTCACTGTCAGCGGCCTGGTATTTCAGGCCAGCTCGAGCATCACCGGTTGATGGTCCGACGCATCGGTCGTGCCGTTCACGCGCAACTGGCGCACCCGCGGCGCCAGATCCTGCGTCACATAGATGAAATCGCAGGCGAAGGCGGCTGGCCATTGTTGCCGGTCGAAGCACCCTACCGTGGGCGCATGCTCGATCCCCGGATTGGCCAGGGTCCAGGCATCCTGCCAGGCCGGCACCGAGGCCATTGCGAAGGGTTGTTGCATCAACCGGTGCAGATCATCATCGGGGCGATAGTTAAAATCAGCCGTGAGCACCGCACTGACCGGTCGGACCGCGGGTTCAAACGGCCCAGGCTTCACGGAGAAGGTCGCCGCATCCTGTGAATGGCCACACGCCTGTTCATGCAGTTCGCGCAGCCGCATCACCTGCGCAGCACGCTGCCGGGCGCTGTAATACTCCAGGTGCGTGGTCAGCACCCGCAGCGGCCCACCCGGCAAATCCAGCACTACCTCGATCGCCACGCGCGGCATGCCGGGCGAGCGTCGGGTATCGGTCGCCGCCGGAAAGGGCAGCAGGTGTTGCCAGACCGACAGCACCGGCAGGCGGGACAGGATCAGATTGCCGAACCGCTGGCGACGACCATTGCCGGCGATGCGGTCCACGCCGATGCCGGCAAACGCCTGGAAACCGGGCAGCAGACCGGCCAGCACCTCGAACTGGTTCTCGCCCTGCGAGCCCGCGAGTTCGCCAAAGTTATCCGCCACCTCCTGCAGGCACAACACATCAAAGTCGCCCATCGCACGCGCCTGATCGATAATGCGCGCCGGATCGACCCGACCATCGCAGCCGCGACACCATTGAATATTCCACGTGATCAGCATCATCCGAGTCACACCCTGATTGACGCCCGGTTGCGCCAGCCGCGCCCGGATCTCTCTGTGCATGCTAGCCGATCGGTCGAGCCACTGGCGCGACGCGCGGGTATTGCCGATTCGGCCAGCGACCCGTATGGTCGCGCCTTGGCCATACGGCCCGCCCGACGCCACGCCACGCCAACCCACGCCATCATCAGGAAACGCCCGCCACCATGACCGAACTCTGGAAGCTGCCCGCCACCGATATCGCCGCCATGGTCCGCCAGCGCAAGGTGAGTGCCCGTGAAGTCGCACGCGACGGCCTGGCCCATCTGTTCGACGTGAACCCGCCGCTCAATGCGGTGGTCGATTCCCTGCCCGAGCTCACCCTCGAGCAGGCCGATGCGGTCGACGCCGCGCTGGCCCGCGGCGATGACCCCGGCCCGCTGGCCGGCGTGCCCGTCACCATCAAGATCAATGTCGACCAGGTCGGGTTCGCCACGAGCAACGGCACCCGACTGCAACGCGAGGTTATGCCCGACAGGAACAGCCCGGTGGTCGACAACCTGCTCAAGGCCGGCGCGGTCATTCTCGGGCGCACCAATGCACCGGCCTTCTCCTATCGCTGGTTCACCGGCAACCGCCTGTTCGGCGCCACCCTGAACCCGCGCAATCCGCGTCTCACTCCCGGCGGCTCTTCGGGCGGTGCCGCCGCCTGCGTGGCAGCCGGCATCGGCGCCATCGGCCACGGCACCGACATCGCCGGCTCGATCCGCTACCCGGCCTATGCCTGCGGCGTGCATGGCATCCGCCCCACGCCCGGTCGCGTGGCAGCCTGGAACGCCGCCCTGCCCGAACGCAGCATCGGCCCGCAACTGACCGCCGTGTCCGGGCCCATCGCCCGCACCGTTGCCGATCTGGACCTCGCCCTGGCCGCCATGTCGGCGCGCGATGTGCGCGATCCCTGGTGGACACCCGCGCCACTGACCGGGCCGGCCTATCGACGAGAGGTCGTGCTCTGTGTCCGACCGGATGGCCTGGCCGTCGTGCCCGAGGTCGAAGCCGCCCTGCGCGACGCCGCCAGGCGCTTACAGGATGCCGGCTGGCGCGTCACCGAGGTCGACACGCTACCGCCGCTGCGCGAAGCGGCCGATCTGCAGACCCAGCTCTGGCTCGGCGAAGACTACGAGGGCATGATCGCCGCCGCCGAACGCGAATGTGATCCCGGCGCGCTGAACGTGTTGCGCCATCATGAACAACTGATGCGAACGGTCGACAAGGCCGGCCTGTCCGCCATCCTCACCCGGCGCAACACCCTGGCGCGCGACTGGGCCTGTTTTCTGGAGGAAACGCCGGCCGTGTTGCTCCCCGTCTCGGCCGAACTGCCCTTCCCGGACAACCTCGACATGGAAAGCGCCGATGCGTTCAGCCGGATCTGGGCAGCGCAAATGACCCAGATCGCGCTCCCCATCATCGGCCTGCCCGGCATCACCATCTCCACTGGCATGGTGGGCGACAGTCCGGTAGGCGTGCAGATCATTGCAGGCCGGTTCCGCGAAGACATCTGCCTGGCGGCCGGGGCAGCGATTGCCGCTGGCGGGACGCCGGCGTCGCCAGTTTAAGCGTAGACGGGGGTCAGGCAGGGATTGGGTGAGTGAAGCCTGGGGCTCAATTTTCGTTTCGATGATGGGTCACCCTGGCAGGCGCAGTACCATAAGGCAATGCAAATCACCACTGGAACAGCCGTCAACGGAAAAGTCGTCGTTGAAGGCGTCTCCTTGCAAGAAGGAGCCGTTGTGGCTGTGGTCGCACGAGGCGCCGACGAATCGTTTCGGCTCAGTCCGGATGACGAAGATGATCTTCTCGCCGCCATGGCAGAAATCGAACGCGGAGAGTTCATCTCGCTTGAGCAGCTGCTTGATAGTCTTCCCAAGTAGGGGTGCGGGTGCCGCTGCGGATCAAGGTCTCGGCCCGAGCTGCAGCAGAGATTCGTCGAGCTGCCCAGTTCAGAGGGGTATCGCATGACAAAAGTGGCCACGCCTCGACAGCTGATCCCGTTCGATGCCGCTCGTTATCTCAATGACGACGAAGCGATTGCCGAATACATGACGGCCGTTCTAGAAACCGATGATCCCGACTTGCTACTGTTGGCGCTCAGTGACATTGCCCGTGCCAAAGGCATGGCGCAGATCGCGCAAGACGCCGGGTTGGGCGCGAGAGCCTCTACAAAGCGCTGACGTCTGCCCTCCCGCCAATCTGTCATAATCAACTCGCTTTGGGTGCCCGCTCGTTTGGTGTCATCAAACGAATGAGATAAACGGGAAGCAGTGAGATCCGCCAGCGGATCCAAACTGCGCTGCCCCCGCAACGGTAAGCAGGCGCATGACTGATGATTCATTGATTCGGTCATTGCAGGTGTTCCCCACAAGCCACTGGCGTGACCTCCGTCCGCTGGGAAGGCGGGGACTCACCATCCTGTCAGCCCGGATACCGGCCCAACGCACGAGCACGGAGTGTCACGGCGGGTGACGGTGTCCGAGCGACGTGCCGTCCATGGCCCGTCCCCAGACTCCCGATCGGCGCACGAGCACTTCGCCATTCATCGCAGTCGGGTCCGATCGCACGGGGTGTGCGCGGGCCCCGGGGAGTGATCATGTCCATCGTCAAGCGCACACGCGCATCATCCGTCGTATCGTCCGTTCTCTCATCACTGGCGCTGTGCTCGATCGGCTCGTCCGCTCATGCGCAGACAACACTGGCCGATCCGGCCGATGCCACTCAACTTGCCCAGGCCCAGATGCTCGGGCCGGTTGTCGTCACTGCCACGCGCACACCACGCCGCTCGGTTGATCTGATCTCCGATGTCGACGCGGTATCCACCACATCGTTGCGCAGCTCGGGCGCGCTGTCGATGCCTGATCTGCTGGGCACCTTGTCCGGTGTCGAACTGGCCCAGACCGGTGGCCCGGGTTCAGGCACCGGTCTGTTTCTGCGCGGCGCCTCGAGCGGCCAGACGCTCACCCTCATCGACGGTTTTCGGGTGTCGTCGGTCTCGCTGGGTCAACCGGTTTACGAGAGCCTGCCCTACGGGCTCACCGAACGCGTGGAAGTATTGCGCGGGCCGGCCTCCGGCCTCTATGGCGCCGATGCAATCGGCGGCGTCATCCAGTTGTTCACGCCCACCGCCAAACCCGGCCGCTCATTCGGCGGTGAACTCGCGCTGGGCAGCCAGGGTACGCGCATGATCGCCGGCTCGATCAGCGGCGGCACGACGGCCATCACCGGCGGGCTGCATCTGAGCGACGAACGCAGCGATGGCTACAACGCCCAGCGACCCGGCAGCTTCGGCTTTCATCCCGATGACGATGGGTATCAGCGCCGCGGCGCACTTGCCCATGCCACGGCGCAGTGGTCAGCGCAAAGCCAGTTGCGCGCCGTGCTGATGCGCAGCGAAGTGAATTCCGACTTCGACAATGGTGACTTCGAGAATGCGCGCGCCATCAAACGGTCCGACCTGGTGGGCCTGACCAGTGACACCGCGCTGGCCGATGGTTCCATCCTCACCCTCAAAGCCGGCCGTACCACCGACCGCATCGACAGCCGATCGAGTTTTGCGAGCGTGGTCGAAGGCACTCAGGACCAATTCGGCGTTGCACTAGGCCGCGCCCTGGCACCAGGCATCGATCTGCGTGTCGCCTATGAACATCTGAACCAGCAAGTAAGCACCGACGACTATGCCGAGTCGGTCACCGGTGCACGCAAGACCCAGAGCCTGGGGGCGTCACTGTCCGGCCGGGAAGGCCCGCACATCGTGCAGTTGAGTCTGCGGCGTGATCGCAGCAACCGGTATGACGACCAGACCAGTGGCACCGTGTCTTATGGATATGCGCTCGCCTCAGGACTGCGCCTGGGTGGCGGCTATGCCACCGGTTTTCGGGCACCTGGTTTCAACGACCTGTACTTTCCCGGTTATGGCCGCGCGGCGATCAAGCCCGAACAATCGCGCAATGTCGAAATCGGCGCTTATTGGGGAGACGGCGCGAACGATGCTGTGGGCAGCTCGACAAGCCCGGGAAGCGAACAACGCAATACGCTGGCCAGTGCATCATCAAACGGCTGGCATGGCAAGCTCGTGGCGTTCCGCAACCGGGTGGATGACCTCATCGTCTATGCACCCACCTGCCCGGATACCGATCCGCAATATGCCAGTGGCTGCGCCGACAACGTGAATCAGGCCAGGATCCAGGGTGTTTCACTGTCGCTGGGCGCGCGTGCCGGTGGCCTGCTCTGGCTGGTCAATGCCGACTGGCTCGACCCCATCGATCAGACGCTGGACAAACAGCTCGCACGGCGCGCCCGCCAGCAGCTCAGCGCCAGTGCCGCCTGGCAACATCAGCAATGGCGCCTGTCGGCCACGCTCAAGGCTGCCGGCAGCCGATTCGACGATAGCGCCAACACGGTGCGCCTGGGGGGTTATGCCACTGCCAATCTGGGCGTGCGGTATGCACTCGATTCGGCCTGGAGTGCGTATCTGAACATCGTGAACGTGGCCGATCGCGACTATTCCACCGCGGCCGGCTACCGCAGCCAGCCGCGCCTGGCCATGCTGGGGCTGCGGTACGACACGCCCTGATCGGGCGGGCCGATGACGGAACGCGGTTCGTGTCGGGCACATCGTGCAGCGACAGGATCTACCGTTCCCGGACGTCAATGCGCAACAGGTCGGCATCGACGTCCGGGAACGGCTCTTCCAGCGGCTCAAGCGAGGCCAGTAACGCCAACAGGCGACCCTTGCGGATTGGCTCGAGAATCAGACGGTCACCCTCCTTGCGCAGAATGGCCTCATCCGCATCCAGTTCGAACTCACGAGGGATGCTCAAGGCCTGATGGCGACCATTGCGGAAAAGGCGTACGTGACGTTCGGTTTCAGCCATGGCATTCAGCATACAGTGACATTTGCCCAAGGATTAGCATTAATCCCGGATCCGTCAATCTTGGATGTTCAGCCGTCTGTCTCATTGCATTGCCTCAACCCTCTCCGAGCCCGCCATGACCATCTTGCCGATCTATGCCGCACTCCTTGCCATCCTGTTCGTCTATCTCAGCGCTCGCACGATCACGATTCGCCGCAAATCGCAGATCGGTCTGGGCCATGCGGACAATCCCGATATGCTCCGTGCGATGCGGGTGCACGCGAATTTCGCCGAGTACGTACCGCTGGCCCTGCTGCTGATATTTCTGGTGGAATCGTCCGGCGCCGGCCCGGCGCTCGTTCACGCCTTGGGTGCTGCTCTACTGCTCGCAAGGCTCTTGCACGCTTACGGGGTGAGCCAGACCAAGGAGAACTTCAGGTTCCGGGTGCTTGGCATGACCGCGACGTTCACGGTCATGATGGCCAGCGCAGTCTATCTGCTCGTGGTGGCAGCCATCCGGTAGTGAACCGGCCGGCAAGGTCACACTGCCAGCGAGGCCATTCACTCGTGCGCTGACATCACGGCGACAGTTCCCATCTTCGGCATTGATACCGAGCTTGGTTAGATTGCCGCGGCAATTTCACCAAGTTCAGTCAAATTGCCGAATTCTGCCGGCGGTCGTTTGATCGATCCGTTGGACGGCGCCCGTGGACCATGGCCAGTCAAGCTCGACCCAGGCCCTGTGCAATGAAGGTGAGAACCAGTGTATTCAGCGATACGCCCTCGGCCTTTGCACGGGTAGCCAAATGCGCATGGACGGTCTTCGGTACACGGGCAACGAATTTTCCGGATGCAACACCGCCGCTGTTTGGAGCAGGAACCGGCAGCTTTTTCGCTTTCAAAGTGGCGATCGTGGCCTTGAGCGCATCTTTCCCGTTCTCGATCGCTTCCTCGACCGACTCGCCGTCGGAGATACACTCGGCAAAATCCGGAAACGAGATCAGGAATCCGCCACCCTCCGCATCTGTCAACGGTCGAACCTCGAATGGATAATCAGTCAGCTTGCTCACGTCTGGGCTCCTTCCACGAGCTCGATAAACTTCTGGACGTAGATCGGCTTGATCGGCCGGTGCGCCGGAACCGATAACGTTCGCCCATCTTCACGCACGAACACGCAATGGCTGCTCTTCTGATGTCGCCATTCCAAACCGTTCTGCCGAGCAACGGTCTGAAGGTCGGCGATTGACCAGTCCCGGGGATTACGCCGCATCGACGCGAGGAGTTTGGCCGCCGTGTTCATATCGTGAATGATACTACAGGCGATATCGAATTGCTAGCGGCTCACTGACCGCCGCCGTGCCGTCACAGTGATCAGTCCGCAGCATCTGCACGGCGGTGCAGACGGCTTCGGCATGTTGTGCCGTCGAATCGGCATCATCGACATGCAGGTGCACGACGAATCGATCAGGCGCGCCGCACACTTAGGCCTTGACGGCTTGCAAGCGCAGCATCAGTGTCATCGGATGAAGCGGCGATGCCTGAAATCCGTAGTGCTCGTAGAAAGATTTGGCGTGATCGTGTAGCGCGTGTACCAACAACGCCCGAACACCGACGTTCAGCGACACCGTCACTGCCCGATTCACAGCGTCCTGCAACAATGCGCCGCCCAGCTTAAGAGCCTGGGCGCGGCGATCGACGGCCAGCCGGGCGAGCACCATCACGGGGATCGGGTCCAGCATGTTGCGCCGCACGGCACTGGTGGCGGTCTGGTGCGAGACCGCGCCCGCTGCCATGGCGTAGTAGCCGAAAACGCATTGATCCGGATCCGCCACGACAAAAGTGCGGCTGGCGCCGCTCGACGAATTGGTCAGTGCGCGGCGTTTCAACCATTCGTCCAGAACCGCCTCGCCACAATCAAAGTCGTCCAATCGATGAGTCGGATCCAACGGCTGCGACGCAGTGAGCCGCAAGCTCATTCCGCGCCGATGCTCCAGGGTGCCTTGACAGCCATCAGGTGTTCAAGCCCGGGATTCGGTCCAGGCGGAGTATCGAGCAAGTCATTGAATTGTTTAAACTTGTCGGCGTCCAGGCTGAAAAAAACTTGATCAAGCACCACCGATTGCGCTCGTTCACAAGCTGCTTCGAGCATGAAGTCGGAGCGGTTTTTGCCGAGCAGGTTGGCTGCGTAATCGATCAGATCACGCTGTTCGGGCAGGGCTCGCAGATTGATGGCGGCGTCACGCATCGGATCCTCAGGTATCTGTACACACAACAGATATACAAACAATGCCCTAACGTGTAGCTGTTGTCAACACGCTGATTCCGGAAAACCATCACTCGAACATGGCATCGTACCGGCGCTGCATTTCCTGCGGCGTCACGGCTTCAATCGAGTGCCCGATGAGCCAGGTATGGCCGAAGGGGTCACGCAGGCGGCATGATCGCTCGCCGTAGAACTGATCGGTCGGCGGCATCAGCACGGTGGCGCCAGCCGCTTCGGCGCGGGCGGCCATCGCATCAGCATCCTCAACATGCAGGTGCACGGCGCAGCCAATATCCTGATCGCCCGCCGGCGCATTCAGACCATATTCGGGGAACGCGTCCGACACCATCAGGACGGCCGGACCAAGCTGCAACTCCGCATGACCGATGCGGCCCGACGGTTCGGTCAGCCGGAATTTTTCGACGGCACCGAATGCCTGCGAATAGAAGCGGATCGCCTCGTTGCTATCGCTCACGCGAAGATAGGGGAACACTTCATGGATTGTTTTGGTTGAGGACATGATGAAGACTCCGTGCGGACTGACGCTCAGTCTAGCGGGGCTGTCGCGTCGGGTCTTGGAAATTTTTTCGCGGCATGGTCGCGCCATGCGCATCCCCAACGCGATGCCGGATTAGTTCTGCGGCAACGCGATATCAATATCTGTCTTGCCGAAATCAACGCCTTTGAACAGCAAGGGCTCCCTGCTCGCTTTGGCGAGCGCATACGAAAAGCAATCACCGACGTTCAGCCCGGCTGGATGGCGTCCCTTGCCGAAGTCTGCATAAGCCTGCCGTGCAAGCAATGCGTGCTCATGGGTGACCGGCTCTATGACGATGGCAGCGCGTCGGATCAGGGCATCGAACTGTTGACCGCCGGAGACGCTTTGCGATTCGACAACGATCGCCGCCTCAATGAAGTTCAAGGCTGAAATCCGGCAGCGTTCAGCCGCGGCGATCGCATTGGCGAATACGGCTGCGTCGGCCTCATCAAACAGAATGGCGACGAGAGCGGAGCTATCGACAATCATTTCGGTAGACCGCGATCGTCATAGAGAAAGTCCGCGAGATCGATGGGACGTGATGAAAGCCCTGCGGCACAGCGCTGACCGATTGCCAGCAACTCATCGGCAGACGCAACTCGGCGAGTTCGCTGCAGACGCTCAAGCCGTTCGCGCAGGGCCTCGATGACGGCGCGAGTCATCGTCTCGCCGGTTTCTTTGACAAGCGCCCGGGCGAGCTCATGAGCTTGAGGGTCCTTGATATTCAGTGTCAGGTTTCTACCATTCTATGGTTTGTCAACGTCCAACATCAAGTTCTGCTTCCGTTGACTGGTGACTAGAAGGCTTGTCGCTGTCCGATTGTCGGTCGACACATTGAAGCGTGCCGGTTCATCCGGCCAGGTCGCGTCATAGATGAAGCTGCTGTTCTCACGATGCCCGTGCCGGACATAGATGAGCGAGCCGACGGGCAGCCCCGCCTTGCCGATGCACAATCCGACCTGCCGGCGCATCGGGGTGACAGCGACCATCAGAGAGCGCCCGGAGATGCGGCCTGGTTTGCTGCGCACGCGCTTGGGCAAGCGCTCGTCCATGAGCGTGAGGCCGATCTCGTCGCGAGCCGTGTCCAGCAGATGCGCCAACGCCTGGATTTCGCCGAAGACAAACAATGCACGAGCGAAGAAGTGGATGGGCACGCGCATGTCACCTTTTTCCATGCGGCGCACGGTCGATAGCGACGCGCCCATGCGCTCGGCCAGTGAAGCCTGCGAAATATGGCGGCGCCGGCGCGCGAGGGAAATATCGCTGCCAAGCTTGTGAATGGCACGCTCGACAGGCAAGGGAATCGGGGATTCCATGTTAATCGCTCCCACAGGATCTTTAATAGGAACTAAAAGGTCCTAACAGGCTGATTTACCAGACGAACTCCAATATCGATTATAATCGACCTGAATAGAGCTCTTGAATAAGATAAATGTTCTTCTGAGAACATTTAATAAGCGGACCAAGGCCAATCTTATCCGCCATCATCCGTCGAACCTGCGAAAAATCCAGGTCAAACCTCCACCGCAAGCCCGACGTCGGCGTGAAGTGCGACGAGCCCTTTATCAAAGCTGACGAGTTTGCCCTTGTGATGCCTCGCCAGCGCGGCCAAGTAGGCATCGGTCACTTGCCGGTGACCGAATACGCCGCGCCACTGCACCTGGTTGTAGGCCAACGCATCGGGCCAGAAGTGGTGCCTGGCATGCGCCGTCACCCCGGCCAGCAGATCCATCGCCTGCTCGACACCATGGCCACCTAGACGCATCACCAACCGCACGAGCGTGCCCTGGGTGATGGGACACGTCGCAAATCCGCCCGACTGCTGCCTGGAGAACCATTGGCGCGCAGGGGCGTGGTGCACGTGGGCCTCGTCGACCAAGGCGAAAAGAACGTTGCCGTCGAGAAGATTGACCGGCGCAGGTACTGTTTTACGCATCGGCTTCCCAGGCATTATTCGTCTTCCAACGCGCGGACGTCCTCAACGCTCACAGGCCGAGGCGATCGAATCACCGGCAAGCCGGTTAGTTGGTCGATTCGAAATGCAGGACTGCTGCCCGCGTTGGAGGCGAGCGAGGGCTGCGCCAGCCCACGTCTGATCAACTCCGCTACGGTCTGATTCATGCTCTTGCGAGAATGCGCGGCGATAGAGGAGACGGCGTGGTGCAGGTCCGCTGGAAGGTCGATAGTCGTTCGCATCATTGCATCATGTCATCATGATGGCAATTTGTCAATGATATGAACGCGGCGCCCCGCAGCCAGATCAACCGACTGCATACCGCTCCAGCATCTCCCGCTCAGGCTCGAAGCACAGGCCCAGCCCCTTCGGCACGCTCACCTGCCCGCCTACTGGCAGCGGAATGCGCGAATCCAGATGATGCTCGGCCTCGATGAACAGAAACTCGAACAGCTCGCATTCGGGCCTTGCCGCCATGATCTGCACCGTTGCCCAATAGCCGGGGCCGAAATACGGCGAATGCGGCATCACCCGCTTGCCGGCTGCGCGAGCCAGATCACACACCTTCAGGAACTCGCTCACACCGCCCACCTTGGTGACACTGGGCTGCAGAAAATCAATGTGCGCAGCGAGCCGGGCAAATTCCACGGCCGTGCAGGCATTCTCACCGCTGGCGATCGATACCCGATGATCGCGCTGCAACGCCGCCAGGCGCGCCTCGCTGTCCGGCGGGAACAGGGGTTCCTCAACCCAGTACAGCCCCATGTCGCGCATGGCCGGCATCAGGGTGGCGGCGTCGGCATCGCTCCAGTTGCAGTTCACATCGGTGATGAGCTGGATCGGCAATGGTGCGGCATCCCGACCAGCCTGAATGGCCGGCAGTGTGATCTCATGCAGCTTGATCGTTTCATAGCCCTGCGCCACCGCCTTGGCGGTGAAGCGACTCACGGCCTCGGGTTCGGTGTAGCGCACCAGGCTTGCATAGGCGGGCAGCCGTTCCCGCGGGGCAGGGCTCGATGAACGGCCCTGCCCATCCATCAGCATCTGCGCCAGCGACAAACCCGCCGCCTTGGCGGCCAGATCCCAGAGCGCGATATCGACGGCACCCATGGCGAACTGCGTGATGCCGTAGCGCCCATGCAGATGCAGGCGTTGCTGCAATTGCCGGTTGAACGACTCGGGCGAGGTGATCTCCTGGCCGATCACATGCAGCAATACCAGCTCGCGCAAGGCCGACACGCTGGTCTGTAGGTGCGCATAGGCAAATGCCTCGCCCCAGCCGACCAGGCCGTCGGTGGTCTGCAGGCGCAACAGCGCAATGTCCAGATGTGTCCAGCGTGTGGGCATCAGCCCGGTGCCCGAGCTGCCGTCCTGAAACGGGATGCGAAGCGGGATCACGGTGGCCGATTCAATGCGCATGGGGCTGTCTCTCTGATTGTTTGTGGTGTGAATGCTCAGGGCGGGGTATGACAGACGACGCACAACTTATTGCCGTCCGGATCACGGAAATACGCGCCGTAATAGTTCGGATGATAATGCGCGCGCAGTGCCGGCTGTCCTTCATCCGTGCCGCCCAGCGCGAGCGCGAGCGCATGGGCGCGATCGACCATGGCATGACTCGTCGCGGTAAAAGCCGTCATCTGGCCATTGCCGGGTTCATGCGCCCGGCCATCGAAGGGATGACCGATCAGGAACAGTGGCCGGGCAACACCCGGCGACTGCCAGCCCGCCCAGGGCCGATCGCGCTCGACAAACCGCAACTCGATGCCCAACTCCCGCATCAAGGCCGAATAAAAGCGAAGCGCTGCCTCAAAATCGCTCACGCCGATCATCACATGCGACAACATCGATGTACTCCGGGTCTATCGGGTCGGCGCACGCATCGGATCCAGTTCGCGCGCGAGTCGGAAACCCAGCAAGGGATATCGAGTCTCGGGCGTATTCCAGTTGCGAAACGTCACCCGCGAGTAAAACGGCCAGGTATGCCAGGAGCCGCCTCTGCGCACCCGACGCCCGCCACTCGGCGGGCCCGTCGGATTCTCGACGACCGACTGCGCATACGCATCGGGCGCATACCAGTCGGCCGTCCATTCCCAGACATTGCCGATCATGTCGACCAGGCCAAACCCGTTGGGCGCGAAGGAACCAACCGGTGCGGTGAATGCGAAACCGTCGTGATACTGACCGGCCTGGGCCTGCCATTGTGGCCAACGGCGGGCCGAGTCCAGATCGAAGCCATTGGCTCCACCGATATCGCCCGAGGCGCGCGCCGCATATTCCCATTCGGCTTCGCTTGGCAATCGATACCGCGAGCCCTCACGCTCGCTCAGCCATTGCGCCATGGCCATCGCATCCTGCCAGGTGACGTTCACCACCGGGTGATCGTCGCCTTGTTCAAACCCGGGGTTGCGCCAGGAGTAACGACGGTCGCGGCCCTCGAACGCATCGCCGCGTTCGGTTCGCGAGGGATCGTAATCGGCGCGATAACCATATCCGCCCGTCCCGTCGCGCTCTGACTCGACAACATAGTGCGACGCCTGCACAAAGGCACGGAACTCGCCCACCGTCACTTCATGCACGCCCAGCAGAAACGGCCGGGTGATCCGCACCCGGTGAACCGGCGCCTCGTCGGCCAGATCGAGCAATCGCGACCGCTCGATCCCGGGAAATTGTCGCGCCAGCGAATCGGCAGACGCCTCGCTGCCCATATCGAACTCGCCGGCCGGAATGATCTGCATCGGCATGCCGATGCTGTTGATCACGGGTTCGCGAACGGCGGCCTGGCCGAGCGGGGCCATCCCGAACAAAGCCATCAGTGACGAGGCCGTCACCCTGGCCAGACCCGAAGCCTTCACAGCACCACCGAGCCGGATCGACATGCGCGTCTCCGATATTGAGTCAGTCGCCAAACCCTATCACGTTACTCCGTCACTCCCCGAACTTCACCATCGCCAGCCGCCAAGACAGCCACCCGTGGCGCTCGAAGATCAAACGTGTGGGCGAATCGTCCGGATGCTGCGGCTTCACCGTCAACACGAACTCATCAAACGAGCGGTAATGCGTGAGCAGATCGGGTTCGGGCACATCCTCGCGCAGATCATCGGGTGTGGCCGCCAGCTCGGCCGCCGTGATGCGCCGACCCGTCATGAGCAATACGATGAACCGGGGCGTGAGCATCGCATCGATGATCGGATCGGCTATGCTCGCAGCGACCGCCGCACCAAACAGCTGAAAGAACCCGGGCTCGCCTTTGTCGGCCGGCGCCATCTTCTGCTTCAGGCCGAACTTCAGGCTCTCCTTCACCGACGGAAAATCCACATACGAAGACAGGCGCACCGGATCATTGGCCTTGGCCGCCCCAAACAACTCGGTGGCCGCGCGATGTGGGGCCAGATAAAACCAGATGCCCGCGCCCAGCAGGGCACACCCAGCCAACACAGCGAGCCACACGGCCCGCCGGCTCGTGCGCGTCCGTGCACGGGTGGCCGGTATCATCACGCGGCCCGGCGCCCCGACCGGGCCGCGCCCGCCTCGCCAAACAATTCCACGATCACCTCACGCAACCACTGATGCGCCGGCGATCGATGCACCTTGAAATGCCAGAACAGATTGATGGCCACCGCAGGCACATCCATGGGCAGCGGCCGGTGGATTAGCCCGAACGGCTCGGCCAGCCCCTGGGCCAGGCGCTCGGTCACGGTGGCGATGAGGTCGGTGCGCTTGAGGATGTGGCCCAGGCTCACGAAATGCGGCACCGTCAGGCGCACGCGGCGTTCGATGCCGGCCCGCCGGATCGCCTCGTCCACCTTGCCATGATCCGTGCCGGGTGACACCACCAGCAAATGCTCGGCCGCCTTGAAGTCGGCCAGCGTAAAGCGTTTGCCCGCCAGCGGATGGGCCTGGCGAAACAGGCACACATAACGCTGCGCAAACAGCCGACGCTGAAAAAAGCCCGCCTTCAGTTCGGGCAGCGGACCGATGGCCAGGTCAACCTTGCCCGTCTCCATGTCCTGGCGCAACTGCGTGGGCGCGCCGCGCACCGTGCTCAGCGTCAGGCCCGGGGCGGCCTTGCTCAGATAGTCGAGCAGCTCGGGCAGGAAAACGATCTCGCCGATGTCGGTCATGCCGATGGTGAGCGCCATCTGCACGCTGGCCGGATCAAAGGCGCGATGCTGATTCAGCCCTCCATGCAAAATGGCCAGGGCCTCGCCAACCGGCTCGGCCAGCTGCTGGGCAAATGGCGTGGGCATCATGCCCGCAGGTGTGCGCACGAACAGATCATCACCGAACTGGCGGCGCAGCCGGGCCAGCGAATTGCTCACCGCCGGCTGGGTCAGCCCCAGATTGTCGGCCACCTTGGACACCCGCCGCTCGTTCATCAACTGCTGAAACAGCACCAGTTGGTTCAGGTCGATATCGGTCAGTTCCATGCTCGGCCCCCTCGGCCCCATCACTGAGCGTGATACACAGTATTCGCCCGATTCTATTGGCTTATCTGCCGGAATGGGCAAAGATAGCCGCTTGGCAGCGCCCCGCGCCACCGGCCGGCCCGCCCAGGAGACCCTCTTGAACCAGCAGTCAAGCATTTTCCCCGACCAGCCGCACTGGGAAAACGACGGCACCCACCGCATCCCGTTTCTTGCCTACACCAGCGATGCCATCTATCGCCGGGAGCTCGAGCGCTTCTTCTACAAGGGCCACTGGTGCTACGTCGGCCTGGAGGCCGAGATGCCCGAATCCGGGCGACTTCAAGCGCACCGTGGTCGGCGAGCGCTCGGTCATCTGGTGCGCGACGCCGACGGCCGCGATCCACGTGGTGGAGAACGTCTGCGCGCACCGCGGCATGCGCTTCTGTCGCGAGCGCCACGGCAACCGCAAGGAATTCATCTGCCCGTACCACCAGTGGAGCTACAGCCTCAAGGGCGACCTGCAAGGTGTGCCGTTTCGCCGCGGCGTGCAAGCAGGACGGCAAGGTCAATGGCGGCATGCCGGCCGACTTCAAGACCGCCGAGCATGGCCTGACGCAAGCTCAAGGTGGCCACGCCGCGGCGGCGTGGTGTTCGCCTCCTTCGATCACGACGTCGAGTCGTTCGAGGACTTCATCGGCCCGACCATCCTGGGCTACTTCGACCGCCTGTTCAACGGTCGCAAGCTGAAGATCCTGGGCTACAACCGCCAGCGCATTCCGGGCAACTGGAAGCTGATGCAGGAGAACATCAAGGACCCGTACCACCCCGGCCTGCTGCACACCTGGTTCGTCACCTTCGGCCTCTGGCGCGCCGACAACAAGTCGCAGCTGCGCATGGACGCGAACCACCGCCATGCGGCCATGATCTCCACGCGCGGCAGTGCCGGCAAGCGCCGAGCAGGTCACGCAGGTGTCGAGCTTCAAGGAGACCATGGCAGCTGCAACGACCCCGGCTTCCTCGACATCGTGCCCGAGGCCTGGTGGGGCGGCCCGACCGCGGTCATGACCACGCTGTTTCCGAGCGTGATCCTGCAGCAGCAGGTCAACAGCGTGTCGCACCCGCCACATCCAGCCCGACGGCCACGGCAGCTTCGACTTCGTCTGGACGCACTTCGGCTTCGAGGACGACGACGACGGAGATGACGCAGCGCCGCCTGCGCCAGGCCAACCTGTTCGGCCCGGCCGGCTTCGTCTCGGCCGACGATGGCGAGGTGATCGAATTCTCGCAGCAGGCCTTCGAGAGCAAGCCGTTTCACCGCGCCCTGGCCGAACTGGGCGGGCGCGAGGTCGAGGACACCGAGCACATGGTCACCGAGACGCTGATCCGCGGCATGTACGGCTACTGGCGCGACGTGATGGAGGCCTGAAGAGGCCACCCATGAGCAAGACGCTGAGCTTCGACGACTGGCTGGCCCTGACCCAGCTCTATGCCGACTACGCCGAGTGCGGTCGACTCGGGCAACTGGGATCTCTGGCCCGAGTTCTTCACCGACGACTGCGTCTACCGCCTGCAGCCGCGCGAGAACCATGAGCGCGGCTTTCCGCTGGCCACGCTGGCGTTCAACAGCAAGGGCATGCTGCAAGGACCGCGTCTACGGCATCCGCGAAACGCTGTTCCACGACCCGTACTACCAGCGCCATGTCGTCGGCGCGCCCGTCGTGCGCGAGATCGCCGACGGCCGTCTGCGCTGCGAGGCCAACTACGCGGTGTTCCGCACCAAGCTCTCGGATGCCACCGACGGTGTTCAATGTCGGGCGCTATCTCGATACCGTGGTGCACACGCCGGCCGGGCTCAAATTTGCCTCACGCGAATGCATCTACGACAGCGAGATGATTCCGAACTCGATCATTTATCCGATCTGAACAGCGCCCGGAAAACTGCCGCAACACCGCCTCCTATCGGTTGTCGACGCGCTCGAGCAGTTTCACGACTTGGCGTCCGAACAGGGTCAGGTCGTGGGCACCGGCATCGAGCGCATCGATCACGATACCCCAGTCGATCGCGACGTATTCGTGCGCCAGCACATTGCGGAAGCCGACCGAACGCCGCAGCCGCTGGGCGAGCGCCTGGGTGATCAACTTGCGCTCGGCCATCTTGTCGAAGGCCTCCGCGCCACCCACGGGGACGTCACCGTAGACCGCGCACACATGCATGGCGATATCGATGGCGCTCTGGATCGCGACCTCGAGGTTTCGCGTAATGATGTCCTGCAGATCCTCATCGGCCTGCAAGGTGGCGAGCGAGACGGCACGCCGACTCGCGAGCCGATCCAGGCGCCGGGAGAGCTCCCGCAGTCGGGCATCAACCACCTCGACGTCGATCAACGGATTCAACTGAAGAGCCTGGTACGAACCGCGCGTGCCGCCGCGCGGGCGCTGAGCGCCTCATCCTGGGCGACGAGCAGCCGCTTGAGCAAACGCGCGCGCGTCTGCGGGGCATCGCAGACCAGTTCGGTGCCCGACATGGCGCGGATGAGCAGCACGCCGCCGGCCGTTTCGAGGTCGATCAGGTCCACCGGTCGACCCGCTTCATCGGCGACGAGGCCCGTGATCGCCGCGCGCAGATCGCTCGACATGGGTTTGCCGAAGCTCACCGCGACATCGATATCGCTATCTGGCCGGGCGGACCCTGTGGCCATTGAACCGAACAACATGGCATAACGCGTACCCAGCGGTGTCAGCCGCTCGGCCAGCCGTTGCGGCAACTCGACAACCTGCCTCCCCGCGTGCGACGGCGCGACGAGATAGGCGACCAAACGCCCATGCCGCTCGATGCGGACCGGACCATTGGCGCTGGCGGCCAACAGTTCGCCAAAGCGGTTCTTGGCCGTGGTGGCATCAAAGGTCGTCATGGGTCAAGTTTAGACAAATTAGCTAAAATCGTCAACCCGAAGGCGGATGCCTAACGACGTTGCCGCCGGCGGGCCAGCGTGGACGTTCGGGGACGCTTATGGGCCAGCTCACGCCGCCGCAGAAAGGGAACGCGGCGCTGTTGGCGAGAATTCCAGTCGCGCCAGGCACGCCGGTCGAGACCTTTGGCAAGAAATTCGACCAACAACCCGAATAGCAATGAGAGATCTCCACACCAAGACAGGTCAAAAAAGTAGAAAAACGCGGAAATCCGCAGAAATATGCGAAAATTCGCGAAAAGGCATCGTTACATGCGGCCTTCCATTGAAATTCCTAGAAAAGTGCCGAAATAATGAAGGGTGAAAACATCAGTGGAACACCATCGGACTCAATGCCCATCCAAGGCGCGAAACGTGCTACCAGATACTTTCGCCGATGTGGTGATTTGCGTGCTGGAAAAGGCGTGACGAAGAATGACCTCGCGAGAGGAAGCGATGTCGATCGATCAACGTTGAGCAAAATTGAGGCGGGTACTGCAGGCGTCACCGAGGAAGTGATCATGCGAGTCTTTAACTGCCTAAACGAAAAGTACTACGGCGGTAATCTGAGCGTATCCGCCGAGATCACAGAACAGAACTAGCGGCAATAGTTGAAATATTGGCGTCTCGAGGTCAGCACCTCTAACAAGTGGCTAACTCTTGAAGCGTACTTTGCTGAAATGGGGTTATGAACATGTCGAATGCAACGGTTTTCTTTCGATTGAAAGAAATATTTGGGTACACGCCGGCAGAGAAAACGCCATCAAAGTTGCCAGAGTTTTCTGTTCTGGATGAAAACGGGAACGTTAAATACGGTTCATTTTTCAAGAAGCGTACGGGCAAAGATGTTAATGATCTCAAATCAACTGAAGAGATTGACGCTGCGATCTGTGAAGCACTAGACATAAGTACCATCCCCATTGCAGGAAGTGGCGCGGAACTGGTTATGGAAAATGGAAATGTGATGCCGCACATTGCCACTTCATCGAAAGAGCTCAATGCGTCGATTGACCGAGCAATACGGAGTCGCGATTAGCGCGTTGATTTCCCCGCCAAGAAGGCTGCTCAACGAAGCAGCTTTATCTTTCTCTGCCAGAAGAAATGGATATCGAAGAACTATTCAAAATCCATCATGACAAATTCAAGCCACTGTATTCGGATTTAACCGCAGAAACGGGGCAGAAGGATCCTAGAATTGAACAGCAGATAGAAGCAGCGATGTCGCATTTGTCAACCGGATTTGCAAGTGGAGATTCGGAAGAGCTCAAGCGACAAATTGATGCAGCGGCAGCACATGTCCATCGGGCCGCTCTAGATGCAATCAAGAGGTTATGGCTAGCGAAACAAACCAAGGCGAACAAAATTCGGCGGTCGCGGCGAGCCCTAAAACTAGCCCTAGTCGACGGTGCATCAGCAGAGGATTTCGTCAGAAGACATAATCAAGGAAAGGCTCTCGTCAAAGAGGCGCGGCGACTAGATGACAACGGCCACCCTGCGGATGCAGTTCTCGATTGTTACTATCGTGCTACCGCTAAGCTTGAAAGCGCTATGAGTTTGGTGAATGAGGACAAGCTCGCAATGGTCTTTGCCGATGGGCTTTGGATCACCATCCGCTCCCAAGCATTGTCTTTCATGACAGGACTCGTAACCGGAGTCGTGAGTAACTACCTATGGGTTCGGTTTATCGCTCCGCTACTCTAGGGAAGTTCCGCAGAACCGTCGCATTGACCCTTGCGGATCGATAAACTGAGGTCTCTCACCACTTGAGACAGCCGTCCATCCCTCCTTGTTAGTGGCTGTCAGAAAGCGCGGACAGATGCCGCGGAATGCCCTGGGATTCGGCAGTGTCAATCGACGAGGTTGAGCATCGCCAAGCCCGAAAAACGCCTCGGTCTTGGCGACTACCAATTGTTGAGATGGCTTCTCGACCCCTCAAGGGTGCACTTCGTCGCGCTTCGCGCGCCCTTGACCGCCCGAGAAGCCATGTTCGTGCACCCGCATATTTTCGACAACTCGTCAACAGGTCCGCGGCATTTTCCCGCGGTTCTCGACCGTCATTCACACTCCTAGCACTGACCGTTATTAATCACCGCCCCTGCCGCCCGCATCCCCGCAATCTCCCCTTCCCCATAACCCAGCTCACCGAGCACCTGGTCGGAATGCTCCCCGAGCAAGGGCGCCGGCCGACTGATGGCCGTGAGATCCCCACTCGATTTGATCGGCAGCCCGAGCGTCTTCATCATCCCGATGCGCGGATGTTCGATCTCGACGATCATTTTTCTCGCGGCAATATGCGGATCGGCCAGCAACTGCTCGTAGCCATACACCGGGCCGCCCGGCACGCCCGACGCCTCCAGCCGCTGCACCCAGTAGGCCGAATCGTGCGCGGCGAACACGGCCTCAATGTCGCGCTCCAGATCATCCACATGATTCAGGCGCACATCGGCCTGCGCATACCGCGGATCACTCAGCCACTCGGGCTTGCTCACCACCTCGCGACAGAACGCCTGCCAGAGCTTTTCATTGCCCGCGCCCACCGTCACATACCCATCGCGGGTGCGATAGGCCTGATAGGGTGTGGAGCGGCGATGCCGGCTGCCGGTGGGCCCGGGCAGCTCGCCCGAACCGGCCCAGGCACCAAACTCCCAGGGCGTCCAGGCCATGCCGGCCTCGAGCAATGAGGTCTCCAGGTATTGCCCCTTGCCGTGGCGCAGCCGACCGATGTAGGCACCCAGAATGCCGTAGAGCGCGGTCACACCGCTGGCGATATCGTTCATGGCAATGCCCACCTTGACCGGCGCACCGCCCGGATGCCCGGTCATGAGCATGATGCCCGACATGCCCTGTGCAATGATGTCGAAGCCGCCGCGCTGGCTATAGGGCCCGGTCTGGCCGAAGCCCGACATCGAGGCATACACCACTGCCGGATTGATCGCGGCGATGGCCTCGTAACCCAGCCCCAGGCGTGCCATCACGCCGGGCCGGAAATTCTCCAGCATGATGTCCGCCCGTTCGGCCAGTTTGAGCAAGGCCTGCTTGCCCTGCGGCTGCTTCAGATTCAGCGCGATGCTGCGCTTGTTGCGATTGAGCACTGCAAAACAGTAAGACTCGCCATTCACCTTGGGATCGAAGCGGCGCGAGGCATCCCCGCCCGGGAAACTCTCCACCTTGATCACGTCGGCGCCCAGATCGCCCAGCACCATCGCGCAATACGGGCCGGCCATCACATTGGTCAGATCCAGTACCCTCACACCCGCCAGCGGCAACGTCATCGGCGCATCTCCAAAGGTCAAGGTTCAGTATAGTCACGATCCCGCCTTCAGCGATCCCAGCACATCAGGAGCCCGACGTGGCTGAGCTCATCGTCAAACCGCAAGGCCCGATCGGGCACATCATCTTCGCCAACGAGGCCAGGTACAACGCCGTCACCCACGACATGTGGCTCGCGTTTCCCAAGGCCATCGCCCAGCTCGACGCCGACCCCGACATCCGCCTCATCGTGCTGCAGGGCGCCGGCAGCAAGGCCTTCGTGTCCGGCGCTGACATCTCCCAGTTCAAGAGCCAGCGCACCGATGCCGATGCCCAGCAGGCCTACAACCAGGCCGTCGATGCCGCCTATCTCGCCCCCCTGCACTGCGCCAAGCCCGTGGTGGCCAAGATCCGCGGCATCTGCATGGGCGGCGGGCTGGGCCTGGCCGCCGCCTGCGACCTGCGCTTTTGCACCACCGACTCACGCTTCCGGATGCCGGCGGCGCGCCTGGGGCTAGGCTATGGCGCCACCGGCGTGAGCCGCTTCCTGGCCGTGCTGGGTCTGCAGAACACGCTCGATGTGTTCCTGTCGGCGCGCATCTTCGATGCGGCCGAGGCGCTGCGCATGGGCTTCGTGAGCCAGGTCGCCGTGCCCGAGGCGTTTGATGCCCAGGTCGACACCTATTGCGGCCTGCTGGCCGAGAATGCGCCGCTCACGCTGCGGGCCCTGAAAAAAACCGTGGTTGAGCTGGGCCGCCCGGCCCACGAGCGCGACATGGCCGCGGTCAATGCCGCAATCAAGGCCTGCAGCGAGAAGCGCCGACTACCGCGAGGGAAGCCAGGCTTTCATGGAAAAACGCCCGCCGGTGTTTCGAGGGGTGTGACGTAAAGGCTGGCCACATCAATCCAATCGGATCGCGAACGTCCCGCGACGCAGAAACTCACGGATCGCCTGCGTCGAGCACATCAAAAAGCGCATCGCAATCGGCCGGGTTGACCCTGGCCTTCATGGCGCGAGCATGCCACTTGAAGGTCGGCCGTTGCCCCACGGTCTTTTGCGTGATGGCCTGCGCGAGCAGATCGGATACCAGCCGCCCCAGCGGCTTGCCTATCAGATGTCAATTCGTGTCCTGCCCCCGACCCACCCAGGCCACCTAGACCACTCAGGCTGCGCGGGCCTCGCGCGGAAACTCGGGCCGACCTTCCAGAATGACGCGCGGATTGGCCTCGGTGAGCACCTCGCCCGCCTCGGCGCCGTACATCTCATCGAGCGAGGTTCGCGCCTGCGCCAGCATCGGCGGGCGATGCGCGAGGTTGTGCGCATCGGTGGCCACCACCGAGGCCCAACCCGCATCGAGCAGCTTGAGTGAGGTTTTGTGGGCGGGCGCGCCGAACAGGCCACACACCGAAGCCGCCGTGAGCTGCATCAGGCAGCCGGCCTTGATGAAGGGCTCGATGCGCTTGTGATTACGCATCACTTCCTTGTTGCGCTCCGGGTGAGCGATCATGGGCAATACGCCCCGACGCAGGAACATCTCCACCGCCTTCATCGCACCCACCGGAATATGGCTGTCGGGCAACTCGAGCAGCATCACCCGATGACCGCGCCATCCGCCCACGAAGGGAAGGTCATTCACATCGAGCAAGTTGAAGGCGTCGGGCAACAGATGCACCTCGCCGCCCAGAAATACCTCAAGTGGCACTTCGTGGTCGAGCAGCGACTGGCGAAAGGCCTCGAACACCGGCGTGAGGTTCGACACCGCATTGTCCCAGCGCCCGCCAAAGACATGGGGCGTCAGGACCGCGTGAGTGATGCCGTTCTGCACAGACGCACGCGCCAACTCGAGAGCGGTCGGGAGATCCCGCGCTCCGTCATCGACACCAGGCAACAGGTGGCAGTGCAGATCGATCATCGACAGGGGGATCTCCTTAAGGAAACAAGCTGGCGTCAAGCTAGGAAATGGCGAGTCGCTGGTGCATCAAGATGCCGCAATGCGCAATGACATGACCGTCGTTCCACACGGTGGGAAAAGTCTACACACTGCCGCAACAGGGCAAGTGACAGAAGCCGGCGAAATGCGAACGATACATCTCGTTACGATGACGATGCAACTCGAAATTTGGTAAAAAATGTCGACATATCTGACTGAATCATCACCCTTTTTTAAGCGCTCCCACCGAGCAGTCATCTGAATGACGCTTGAATCGGTCAAGATGCCCCCTTGTCAAGGAAACTGGCTCCAATAGAATGCGCGCAGCGGCAATCCCCAACCAGCCATCAACCAACGGTTCCCCGTGAACTCACCACTATTCCTGTCCGGAATCTGGGCCTGCGTGATTGTGACCGGGGTAATGGTTCCCATCATGCACTTGTGCGTCCGTATTGGGTGGGTCGACCGACCTGACGCCCGTAAACAACACGAAGGTGCGATTCCACTAGCCGGTGGTCTGGCCATTTTGGTCAGTATGACCGTTACTAGCCTGATGTTTGGCCTGCCAGGGTTCAGCCCCGGTCTGGTTGCGGCTGCGATGTTGGTGTTCGTGGTTGGATTCATCGACGACAAGCACCCCATGCGCGCTCGCTATCGGTTTGGTTGCCACCTGGCTGCAGCAGCGCTCATTGCACTGATTGACCAAACTCAGGTTTCATACCTGGGCAATGCATTCTCAACGATTCCAGTGGGCTTGGGCTGGTTAGCAGTGCCGTTCACGATCGTTGCCATCACCGGTGTGATCAACGCCTTCAACATGGTTGATGGCGCCGACGGCCTGGCCGGTGGGCAAGGCTTGATGGCGCTGATTTGGCTGTGCATTGCGGCGTCGGGTGTATACCTGATCGGCTCATCCGAGCATGCCATCGATCAGCTCGGGCCGGTGCTGGTTCCGCTGGCCGGCGCGGTGCTGGCCTTTCTTTCGTTCAACATGCGCACTCCGTGGCGCCGCAAGGCGGCGGTGTTTCTGGGCGATGGCGGCAGCATGCTGCTCGGTCTGGTCGTGGCCTGGGCGGCGATTCGACTCACCAACTATTACGGCGTCAGCGGCGTCGGTACCGTGAGCGTGGTCTGGATCATTGCCGTGCCATTATTCGACATGTTCTCGTGCATCGCCCGACGAATCGCCGACGGACAGACCCCGATGAGCGCCGATCGCAAGCACATGCACCACCTGCTGATGGCGCGTGGCATGTCGCCTTCGGCAGCAGTGTTCACGATGAACCTGACCGCGTTTCTGTGTGGCTTTGTTGGGGTGGCCGGGTGGCTGGCACAAGTGCCGCAGTATGTTCTGTTCTGGCCGCTGATCGCGCTGTTCGCGATCTATGCGGTTTACGCACGCAGGTTCTGGCGAGACTTCGAGAATCGGCCGCTTGCGCCTGCCGAATTGCGAACAACTTCGATATGAAAACCGCATCTAGATTGTTCACCATCGCTGATTCCGTGTCGGCGCATTGAACGCACCTGCTCAATTTGACCTTAACCCGAGTCGTTGAGCTTCGATCCAGGGCAGGTTAAGATTCAGAGCTTGTGTAAATTGGACAAGGAAATCAAAGCCACCTCCCTTCCTTAGCTTCTGCCAGATCACTGCGACGGTCTAGGCTAGGAACTCGTTAGCCTCGATTGAGGGTACGATGATAGATGTTAATTCTGACTCAGGCGGCCCGATTCCGCTCTCGGTGCCGGTGGTGGCCGACCGCGCATGGTCGTATGTAAAGGAATGCCTCGAGACTGGCTGGATCTCATCGGCTGGGTCCTATGTGGCGCGTTTCGAACAAGCCATCTGCGATCTGACCGGATCAAAATTTGCGGTAGCTACCGTTAATGGTTCAGCGGCATTGCACATCGCAATGTTGGTCGGTGGAGTTAAACCGGGTGATGGTGTTCTCACCGCCAATCTCACCTTCGTGGCCACTGTCAACGCGATTCGCTACGCCAATGCGCAGCCCGTGCTGGTGGACGTGCGGCCCGACACATGGCAGATGGATCTCGATTTGGTCGAGGAATACCTGGCCAATGAATGCGAGCGGGTCGATCGCGGAATGCGAACGCCCGAAGGGCTGGTCATCACCACGGTTGTGCCCGTTCATGTGCTCGGCAACATGTGCGACATGCCGCGACTGCTCGCCCTGGCCGAGCGATTCGGCCTACTGGTGGTCGAAGACTCCACCGAAGCACTGGGATCAACCCAGGCCGGCATCAACGCCGGTTGCCATGGTCTGCTGGGCACCTGCAGCTTCAATGGCAACAAGATCCTGAGTACGGGTGGTGGCGGCATGGTGCTCACGCAACGCGAGGACCTTGCGCGTCGAGCCAAACACCTTACGACCCAGGCCAAGACCGAGCCGGCTGAATATTTCCATGACGAGGTTGGCTACAACTATCGGCTGGTAAATGTCTTGGCAGCAATTGGCGTCGCTCAGGCCGCAGGGTTCACCGAAACGCTCAAAAGGCGTCGGACCACTGATGCCAACTATCGACAAGCGCTCAAGGGCGTTGGCGATGTCGAATTCGCCGAATCGCTTCCCGATGTACAGCCCAATGGATGGCTGACGACGTTCAAGACCGCACGACTGCGCGAATTGTTGGCGGTGATGAACGCACAGCGAATCGAATGCCGGCCGCTGTGGGTTCCTATGAACCGGCTGCCCATGTATTCCAATACCAACTACCTGAGCCATCGCGCGGTCAGCGACAGCCTGTATGCGCAGTGCATCAGCATCCCTTCTTCATCTGACCTAACCGAATCGCAGCAGCAGCGGGTCATCGACACTATCCGGATTTTCTACACAGCGGACCGATGAGCAGCACTTTCGTCATTGACTCATTCATGCCGGCGATCACCGGCCAGCTACACAGCTTGTTCGCAATCCGCATCAGCGCCCATCAGAGAGACCTAACGATCGCCGTCGAAGGCGCATTGCAACTGGTCATGGATAGCTTAGGCAGAATTGGAGCGTCGGTCCTCAAGGGGAAGCTGCGCCTCCATCCGGCACGTGTCAATATCATCGGCAAAAGTAATGACGGCCGGGCAGGACAAAATCGCGACACTCGCAGCACGGATGGCGTGAGGATCGCGGAGAGAGCTTCGTCACCGACCCTTTCCGTTTCGCCGACCCCATCGCATCAAAATCAGTTGCCCATCACGGTCCTTTCGACCTCGTGGCCGACTTCGCGGCCCGCAGGCACGCGCGAAGCGAGCAGGCTAACTTCTCGATGGAGGCGATGCTCACTGACAATTACTTCAATTCGCACAGGTTAATGGAACTGGTCGCGCAGATGCAGCTTAAGCACGCTTTTTCTGTGTCGCCGAATATGATGGCCAATCCGGTCAACATCGTGGGCGTCACTACGAACCTCACAGAAGACATGCCGCTGGCGTATTCGGTGACCCTTCCGATCACTAGTGCCCGGTTTGCCAATGCGGCGTATTCCAAAGTCAGTCTTTTGCTGGCATATCTCAAGAGGGTCGGCAAAGACCAGCTGCTGTCGGCTCCGAACGGTGCTCGCTACTACTTCGTCCCGTCCGTCGAAAGCGGCGAGATCTGCCCGGCCGTCTGCCTGCTTGGCAAACCGGGCGAGATCTTCTTCCCGATTTTCGACGAGGCTGCCTACGCCCTGCAGTGTTCAGACATCGCCATGACCATGCTTGGGGCCTTGGGTTTGGGCGCGAGAATCTGCGAATCGGAAGAAAACACCCGCGGCGCACCTGCCAACCGATCCGAGCAAGCCGACTGGTATTCTCAGTATTTCTTTGCTTCAGACACGACCGGAGAAGACAGCATCGAAACGTTTCATGTTCAAACTGAAGAGGTTGACCTTGCTTGGTTCCCGGCACTCGGAAGTCTCATACCCACTAAGAGTCCCAAGGGAGGTGACACACTCACATTCGTTGATGAACTGAGATCAATGTTCAGCGGCCGCTCCTTAGAAAAATCGGTAGTGTTGAAGGCCCTTGCTGATTACTTTGCAGATTTCTCGAATATGAAAACTGCCAAGACCCTGAACGCGAGAACGTAATGTACGCAATTGCCAAACGGCTGTTCGATATCGCGGTCTCAGCCAGCGCCATTCTGCTGTTGCTGCCGCTACTGCTTCCAATTGTCATTCTCTTGCTGCTGACAGGTGAAGGGAAGGTCCTCTATCGCCAAGAGCGACTGGGGTACAAGAACAAGCCATTCAAAATTCTTAAATTCGCGACGATGCTTGAGAACAGCCTAAATTTGCCAGGCGGCGAAATCACACTAAAGGACGATCCGCGCATTACCCCAATGGGCGGATTTCTTCGGAAAAGCAAGATCAACGAATTGCCGCAGTTGTGGAATGTTCTTAAAGGCGAAATGAGCATCGTCGGGCCCAGGCCTTTAATGCCGGTGAGCTTCATGATGTACTCGCCGGACGTGCAATTGATCGTTTACGAATCGAGGCCCGGGCTAACGGGAATCGGTTCACTTGTGTTCCGAGACGAGGTAGCGCTCGTCGAGGCGAGCGGCAAGGACCCGCGCACCTTCTATAAAAACGAAATCTATCCACACAAGGGCGCGCTCGAGCAGTGGTACTTCGAGAACCGCTCGTTTTTGGTAGACATGAAGATAATTACGCTCACGGCGATCTGCATAATCTTTCCATCCATCCAAATAGCGGAATCTGTGTTTCAAGGTTTGCCGAGATTCAATACGCGGAAGTTTGAAATTGGGGCGGCACGGACAGACTAGAGGAAAACTGTTTGATAATTTGTTGGGTTGATTGCCCGAGCGAAGTTCGTATCGCATTCGATTTCCGATCGCAAGCTGGGAATCGTATTCAGACTCTCCGTAAAGCTTGATTTCGATTTCCGGCTTCTGATCTGCCCCAGAAGGCGTGGACCATCGATTTCCTATCGAGTTTTCGTTGAACGCTTCGTCGTGACCCATCACACGCTCGTAAATACTGAATCTTCGAGAATGCCAATCAAGATAACACCTCTCACGGCACTGTGAACAACGGTTCAGAATGAACGGTTACATGCGGGCCAGCGCGAAACATCAGGCGCTGCATCACTTTGTGGCCAAGGCGCAGTGGTCCGACGAAGCATTGCTCAGACAGGTTGCGCAGTGGGTGGTGCCGAAGAGGAATCTTGCCTCCCATGGTGGTTGGGTCGTCAATGACACGGGGTTTCCAAAGAAGGGGCGCCACTCGGTGGGCGTGGCGCGCCAGTACTGCGGGGTGCTGGGCAAGCAGGACAATTGCCAGGTGGCGTTGAGCGTGTCGCTGGCCAGCGAGATCGCCAGCCTGCCGGTTGCCTGGCAACTGTACCTGCCTCGGGCCTGGAGTGAAGACACGGCACGGCGCACAAAGGCTGGCGTACCCGAATCGATCCAGTTCCGCACCAAGACGCAGATCGCCTTGTCGCAACTCCAGGCGTTGCTGGCTCAAGGCGCGCCAGCGTACCCGGTGCTGGCCGATGCGGCCTACGGCGTGGATTCCGGGTTTCGCCGCGCGTTGTCCGACATGGGCCTGCAGTACGTTGTCGGCATCACCTCGGCGGTCATCGTGTGGCCACCGGGCGTTGATCCGCTGGCCCCTGGTCCCTATGCCGGTACGGGTCGTCCACCGGTTCGACCAAGGCTCACGGCGCAGCGCCAGCCTGTGAGCGTCAAGGAACTGGCCATGGGCTTGCCGGACAAGGCGTTTCGCACGGTGAGTTGGCGCGAAGGTACCAACGAGATGCTGAACGATCGCTTCGCGGCGGTACGCGTTCGGCATGAAGGCAGTGCCAATCGAAGGAACCGGCTCGCGCCACGGCAGTGGCTGCTCGTGCAGTGGCCGCCTGGAGAACCCGCGCCGACGAAGTACTGGCTCGCCACGCTGGCCGAGGACACGCCGATCGAGCGGCCGGTCGCACTGGCACACCAGCGCTGGCGCATCGAGCGCGACTATCAGGATCTGAAGCAAGAGTTCGGGCTTGATCACTATGAAGGAAGGGGCTGGTGCGGGTTTCACCATCACGCCACGCTGTGCATCGCGGCGTATGGTTTCCTGGTGGCCGAGCGACTCACAGCCGAGCGGACCGGTCGCGTCAAAAAAACTTCCTCGAACGCCAAATGCCTGCCATTCCCCTCGATTTCATTCCCCGCGGCAGCCCAGCGAGCTCAGCGCCACGTACTAACCTCGATCACGACGCTGCGTTACTACCTGGCAATCAGCCTAATGTCCAGTCTGAACCATTGCCCGTGCTGCGGACGCCTCGCAAGACAAAGAATTTAGTGACACAGTAAGACTAAGCCATTTGACGGAGTCATGATAGATCAATGTAAGGTCAGAATGCGGATCGCGTCACTTCTGTCACGAGTCCGGGAAAATTGATGACGTTGCTTCAAGTTATACGATTCAGTGAGATCGTCCCCGCCACATCTAGCCTGGTACTTAACGAGTCTCCACGCTAAAATACTTGAGCATAGCCAGTCAGCCAAGGTAAGTGAAACGAGCCAAGTTTAGATTGCCATTTCGTAAAACGAGCTCTTGCGGAATCCGGAAATCAATTCCGCCCCGAAAGTGAAAGTTCAGCAAATGCCGAAACTCAAGGAAGAAGACGCATGAAACAATTCGCTCTTATCGGCGCCGCAGGATACATTGCCCCGAGACATATGAAGGCGATACGTGATACCAAAAACGAGCTTGCAGCCGCATTTGACATTAGTGACTCGGTCGGCATCATCGACAGTTATTTTCCTGAGGCGTCGTTCTTTACGGAGTTTGAGCGATTTGACCGTCATATTGATATGATTCGTCGAGATCGATCGAAGTCGCCCATCGACTACGTGTCAATATGCTCGCCGAACTACCTTCATGACAGTCATGTACGGTTTGCTCTGAGGTCTGGTGCCGACGCGATTTGCGAAAAGCCGCTGGTTCTCAATCCGTGGAACATCGACGGTTTGATCGATATCGAGCGTGACACCGGACGGAACGCATACACGATCCTTCAGTTGCGGCTTCATCCCTCGATCATCGCCCTGAAGGAGCGAGTAATGTCCTCCCCGACTGACGCGAAGTCAGATGTAGATTTGACGTACATAACTTCGCGTGGCAAATGGTATTTGCAAAGCTGGAAAGGTGATGAACGCAAGTCAGGGGGAATAGCAACCAACATTGGGGTTCACTTCTTTGATATGCTTCACTTCGTCTATGGAAAATTGCAAGAATGCAACGTTCACTTGAGCTCGCCTACGAAGGCGGCAGGCTTTCTTGAATACGAACGTGCACGGGTGCGCTGGTTTTTGTCGCTTGACATCAATGACGTTCCAGCACCCGAGAGGGAAGCGGGAAAGCGAACCTTCCGCTCAATTTGTGCCGACGGAGTAGATGTCGAGTTTTCGGATGGTTTTACCGACTTGCATACTCGGAGCTATGAACAGATTCTTGCAGGTAAGGGGTTCGAGCTTGGAGAGAGTAGGGTGGCAGTTGCTACGGTAGCTTCAATTCGCAATCTTGCTGTAACACATAGCCGCGAGCACCAACACCCCTTTGTCAAAGCGGCAGCAAAATGAGTGTCATGATAGAACAATCCGCCATCGTAGATGATGGCGCCGAAATAGGGAGCGGGAGCAGGGTCTGGCACTTTTGCCATGTTTGCTCCGGTGCCAAAATTGGGAAGAACGTCTCCCTGGGTCAGGGCGTATTCGTAGGTAATCGCGCTGTCATTGGAAACAACTGCAAAGTTCAAAATAACGTTTCGATTTACGATGATGTTTGCTTGGAGGATGGGGTTTTCTGTGGCCCGTCAATGGTGTTCACGAATGTAATCAATCCGCGCGCGCTAGTTGAGAGGAAGAGCGAGTATCAATCGACCTTGGTTAAGACCGGTGCCACACTTGGCGCGAACTCAACGATAGTATGCGGCGTGACTCTCGGCGAGTACTCGTTCGTTGCGGCAGGCTCAGTTGTTGTTCGCGATGTGCCGGCCTTTGCCCTAGTTGCTGGAGTGCCCGCAAGGCAAATTGGATGGATGAGTGCCTTTGGGGAGCGACTGGAGTTGCCGATCGAGGGAAGCGGTAGTACGACTTGTTCTAACACTGGTGATCGCTATTTCCTTGAGGGGCAGACATTGAGAATTGAGGTGAGGTCATGATCCCTTTCAATGACTTGGCCACGCAGCAAAGGCGCCTGCGCGATCAAATTCATGAGGGCATAGAAAGAGTACTATCGCACGGACAATATATCCTTGGCCCAGAAGTTGAAGAGCTTGAGCTCAGGCTGGCGAGGTACTGCGGTGCCGCTTACTGCATAAGCGTTGCTAATGGCACTGACGCGCTACAAATCGCGCTGATGGCATTGAATGTGGGCCCTGGGGACGAAGTGATTACCCCGGGGTTTAGCTATATCGCTACTGCCGAAGCGAGCGCGATACTCGGGGCCAAGCCGGTATTTGTCGATATTGATCCTGCGACATATAGCATCGCCCCGAATCTGATCGAAGATGCAATTACAAGCCGGACTAAGGCGATTATTCCGGTATCACTGTATGGGCAATGTGCCGATTTTGACGCAATAAACGCGATTGCGAGTAAGCGCGGTATTCCAGTCATTGAGGATGCAGCTCAAAGCTTCGGCGCGACTTATAAGTCAAAAAAATCCTGCAACCTTACCTCAATCGCTTGCACAAGCTTCTTTCCTTCCAAGCCCCTCGGGTGCTATGGCGATGGTGGCGCGATTTTCACTTCAGATCCAGATCTTGCAAAGGTGATTCGACAGATCGCGCGCCATGGACAAGACCGTCGATATCATCACGTACGAATTGGAATGAATAGCAGGCTTGATACCATTCAGGCTGCAATTCTCTTGCCGAAACTCGAAATCCTGGATGACGAAATTTCTAAGAGGCAGGTCGTTGCGAAGAGATATGGTGATCTGCTCTTGGAAATTGGCGTCGATCCGCCGTTCGTTCGTAGCGACTGCGTTTCGGCCTGGGGCCAATACACGATTCGGACCGAGAGAAGGGACTTTGTGCAGGCCGGCCTGCGAAACGAAGGAATCCCTACGGCAGTGCACTATCCACTGCCATTGAATCGTCAGCCAGCGGTGGCTAACGCGAACTGCAAACTTTCCGCAGGCGATAAAGCGGCCGAGACGGTAATCAGCATCCCGATGCACGCTTACCTAGAAATGGAAACTCAGAAAGTAGTCGCGTCGGCAATTGCTCGGATAGCGAACAAAGTCAACCGTGTAAGTAATGCATGAACGCGCTGGTGTTCAGTCGAAGGCCTGATGCAGCTTCTCGTGGATAAGAGTCGATTTAAAACGCAGCGGCAAGAATCGCCTGGTATTGCCTCTGGCTTTGATAATCGCCTAAGGAAGCGCTGATTAAGTTGCCGCACCGCTTCATTCCGCGGTGCGGCTGCGATAAAATCAGGTGACCAACAATTCGGTTTAATCCGTGACGATGAAACAGATGACACTGGGAGCATCAAGAAGTTTCGAAGCGCATGCGAGACCTACTCGCAAGTCCGAGTTTCTTGCGAGGATGGATGCTCTGGTTCCTTGGGGGGAGTTTTGCGCACTGGTTGAACCTCACTATCCCAAACCTGGCAATGGACGCCCGCCGATTGGTTTGGAACGCATGCTGCGCATGTACTTCCTGGCGAACTGGTTCAATCTTGCAGACGATGCCTGCGAGGATGCTCTGTACGACGTCGAGATGTTTCGCCTTTTCTGCAAGATCGATCTGGGTCGTGAGCGCGTGCCGGATGGCACGACGTTGTGCAAGTTCCGTCATCTTCTCGAAAAGCACGACATCGGCACCGCCATGTTTTCCAAGGTGGGTGAGTTGTTGATGGCCAGCGGTATGAAGCTCTGCGGCGGGACCATCGTAGACGCTACTTTGATAGCGGCTCCGTCCTCCACGAAGAACGAGGACCAAGCGCGCGACCCCGAGATGCATCAATCGAAGAAGGGCAATGAGTGGCACTTCGGCATGAAGCTGCACATCGGCGTGGATAGCGCCAGCGGCCTGGTGCACAGCGCCAGCGTCACAGCCGGCAACGTGCACGATAGCCAAGAGGTCGAGAACTTGCTCCACGGCAATGAAACCCGCTTCTACGGCGACAGTGCCTACCGAGGCGCGGCACAGCGCGAACGGCTCAAAGCGTTGGCACCCAGGGCGAAGGACTTTACCAACAAGCGCGCCTACAGAAACCGGCCCTTGATCGATGCGGACCGATTGGCCAATCGGCGCAAGTCGGCAGTCCGCTCGAAAGTAGAGCATCCATTTCTGACGATCAAGAGACACTGGGGCTTCGCCAAGGTGCGCTATCGCGGCATCATGAAGAACGCGAACAGGGCCTTTGCCATGCTGGCGCTGCTCAACATCAACAAATGGGGTAGACCGATCACAGGGAAGATGCGCCTCGCGTAAACGGAACAGGCGGAAATCGCGCCATTCTGACGCGTTTTCCGCAGTAAACCGTTCTCGAAACATCGGTTTCATTTCAGATTGCGGCGAAATTTCGACCAGAGTCAACATCATCGAATCGACGAATCAATTCACCCGAGTTGATCAGCCCTTCCCTAAGGCAGTTCCGCAAGACCGTCGCATTGACTGCGGAGGAACGATAAAATGAGGTTTTGCGCAGCAGCCCTGGGGAATGGCATTGACCAGCACGCATCGTAAGCAATTGACGTTGGCCGTCAGCGACTTTGAGCGATATCGAAAGCCTACGCGTCCCGAGAGTTTCCTGGCCGAAATGGATTCGGTGGTGCCGTGGAAGGCGTTGGCTGCACTGATTGATCCGTTTTACCCGAAGAGCGCCAGCGCTGGCGGTTGTCCCGGGTTCGGGTTGGGGCGGATGCTGCGGATTCACTGCCTGCAACTGGGGTTCGATTTGTCGGACCCGGTGGTGGAAGAGACGCTGTATTTCGCAGTGACCCCGGCCAACACGCGCGATAACAATACGATTGGTCATCTGCTGCGTGGCCACGAAATGCGTGTCTACGGCGATCAGGCCTACAAAAGTCAAGGCGAGGTGATCCGCGCCCGTGCGCCCAAGGCCAAGGACGTCACGAACCAGCAATGCAAATGGAAGCATTTCACGGATGAGTCGATCAAGGCGAAGAACCGAACTAATTCGCGCATCCGTTCGCGAGTCGAACATTCGATCGGCGTGATCAAGCGGGTGTTCGGGTTCGGCAAAGTGCGCTACCGTGGGATGGCCAAGAACGCCAATCGGGTGTACGTCACGGCAGCGTTGGCGAACATTTTTCTCGTTCGGTATTCGGTCTTGGGAGCAGTCCGCCTGCATCAAGGAAAAGAAGCGAAGAGTGATCGATTTTTCGATCGAACCGCGCCGAACCCGATCAATTCGCGATGAAATGCCATTTTTATGGTCTGTCAGCTGAAAAGTTTGCGATTGCGCGGACTGTCCCTAACTCGTTGTTCAAGATTTTGCGGTGCCGATATTTGAGAGATGAGTGTCAAATCCATGCATAGCGACAGCAATATGCCGGGCGGTGATCTTAAACTCGCACAGCATTTCTTTGGTTCAGTGTCATGCAGTCGTTTGTTGGCGGTGCCAGTGCGCCAGATCCTTTGCTGCAGCCAATGGATGCGAAATTTCCGGTTGGTGCGATCGCAGTTAGTTTGTTCGACTTCAATAGGAGATTTCGGGCTGTTCCTTTCCTATTTCTTACGCGAAGCCATCGATGTGAACAGGATTGTTTGCAGAGGTTCGATAGTTATCGGTTCGCGATCTTAAGCATATAAGTGTAGATATCCGGCGATATGTTGAAAGTACCGTCTCACTCTGTTGAACCTCCTTTGCGAGTGACAGTATCTTGTTACGTTTGCGGTTCTAGTTCAAATGCGGATTATTTCCGAGAGAACGGGTTTAGTATGGTCCGCTGTAATGAATGCGGACTGCTCTACGTTCGAGAACGACCTGCGGACGCAGTTATTGACTCCGGTACCGTCGTCGGGATGCATCAAGGGGATTCGGAGTTACATGTAAATGTTTACTACAATCGTAGCGTTAGAGCGAAGAACATGTTGGTTCTTCGTCGGCTTTTCCCGGAGGGGTTGGGTAACGTCGAGTCTTGGCTTGATGTTGGCTGTGGCCATGGTGAGTTCCTTGAGACTATTGCGGAGTTTTCCGGTGGCACAGTTAGACTCAAGGGTTTTGAACCAAATTTGGCAAAAGCGGCTTCGTCACGATCGCGCGGGTTAGACGTTGAAGCGACAGATCTTTGTAGACATTCACTTCAGTACGATGTCGTAAGCTTGATGAACGTCTGGTCCCACTTGGCGCATCCGCCGTCATTTATTGCTCTATTGACGGGTCTAGTTCGACCCAATGGAAAACTGTTAATCCAAACTGGTGACGCTGCCGACCAGCCAGCAGACATTGCTATCAAGCCGCTGTGTCTCCCTGATCACTTGAGCATCGTTGCGGAACGCCATGTACGTACTCTGTTGACGGTAAATGGCTTTGAGATCGTCGGGATAGAGAGGTTTCCAGCTTTGCCTCTTACTGCAACTCAGTTGTTCAAGGAATTTGCGAAACTAGTGTTGCCTGGCCATCGAACACTGCTACCGCATTACATCCACTGGAGTGCGCATAGCAAAGAGGATATGTACATATTGGCTGTCCGAAAGCCAGGCGAATGTTGAGGTCGACGTAGATGAATGACGGCCGATTTGCTACGATATTTCTTCTTCGAAGTACTGTCGCTTCGAGACCTTGAAACGGCGATGGGATGGTAGAAGCTGGATCTCAAAGCAACGCAGCGGTGCCGGCGGCGCGGTATTCGCATTCTCAATCGCGGTTCGTCGCAGGCCGGCGTGGCGCGCTAGTGCCACGTCAGTCGGCAAACCGCATCAAGTTGGGCGCGTTCTCTGGAACTGGATCCGCAATCGTGAGGGCGCAAGCCGTTGGGGCGGCCAGGTACTTTAGATGCGGTATAGAAGAGCCAAGTATTGAAGATTCGGTTGGCCGGCGCAATCGCCAACGGATTTCCAATAGAGCTTTGGACCGTAGCTCGGAACATCAAACTCAACGAGTACGAATTTGGCTTTTTGTTAAGCGGCGTGCATGCATAGCGGATTATGCGCGAACTGGGCTTCTCCACTCAACGTCCGACTGGATGCGCGGTTTAGCGCGACGAAACGGCGATCCTGGAATGGAAAGCCCCGCGCTGGCCGGCGCTAAAAAACCTCCAGAAGAGAAAGTAGAGCCATCATCTTCATCGACGAATCTGGCCGGAGCGGGCAACCAGCTCGGGTCAGAAATTGGGCGCCCGAAGGTTGCATGCTAACGCTGCAGTACAGCTTCAACTGGAATCAACTCTCTCTGATCGCTGGAATCACATTCCGGCGATTTTGTTTCGGATTCCATGATGGCTCGATTGGAAGTTCCTAATTGGTTGATTTCCTCAGGGCGCTTAACACGCAGATTGGCACCAATCCGTTGGTCTTCTGGGACAGTATGTCAGCGAATAGAAGCCGATACGTGCTCGACTTCGTCAATTCTCGGGGGAACAACACCGTGCTTGAACCGCTTCCTGGCGATGCACCAGAACTGAATCTAGTCGAGTACCTCTTGGGCTCTGCCAAGCAATGGAAACGGACCAATTTTTGTATGCAAACAATCATCGAAGAGAAGCACTACGCCGGCCGTTCCTTGAGATTGATGCAAAGAAAACCGATAATCATCGGAGCCCGACGATATCGATCACCTTGTTGGCGAAGTACGGATCGTTGTTGATCTTGAAGGTCTTGGTGAGGTGCGGCCTCAGATCGGCTGCCTTTCAGATCTGGCGAACCTGCCCGGTACTCACCCCGCATACTGGGCCATCAGGCGAATGCTCCAGTGCGTGGCTTCGTGCGGAACCTTCTCGGTGGTCAGTTTGAGCACGCGTCGCACGATCTTGTCATCGATCCCGCTCGGGCGTCCCGAGCGGGGCAGGTTGCGCAGCCGATCGATGCCCATTTCTTCGTATCGATGCATCCACCGATACATCGTCTTGACTGCAACCCGTTGGGCCGCGGCGATCTGCGCCGCACCCGTTCCCTCGTCCAACGCCAGAACGATCCACGCGCGGGTCGTTTCACCTCGCGGTAGGGTCGGCATTTCTAGCCACTACTCGAACGTGGTCCGATCACAGCGCTTGAGACGAAAAGTGTCTGCTTTGGTCATCGCAGAAGTATGCGAGCAAAAGCAGCAGCGAGCCAAATGTATTGCAGCATTTTACGCGCGCCCCGCTAGAGCCTCATGACAAAGAACGATTTAGGCGAAGGGAAGCTGCAATGGGCAAGAGCCGCTCTCTCGCTAGTTACTGGATCTGGTGCCGCGCAGCTGGTCGGGTTTGCTGGGTACTTGTTTATTGCACGCATTTATTCTGCTGCGGCTTTTGGTGGCTATGCTATGTGGCTGGCTGGAGTTTCAGTGATCAGCGTCGGAGTTACGGCTGCTCTTGAAACGTCACTCGTCAACGACGAATCTGCTGAACGTAGGCGACAGACAACCACGACTATTCTCGTCATCGCGCTACTGCTGAGCGCGATTATTTTCCTATTCTTGACAGCATTCCAGACCTTCGCGCCCAATACGGCCTATAAATTCGGGATCAACTCGCCCGCTTCAACTTGTATTGGGGGTTGCTTGCTTGCTGGTTGTACGGTTATGCAGACATGGGGCTCTACGTCTGGTCGTTTTGGCCTCTTAGCATGGCTGAGAGTAGTTCAAGTATTGTTCATAGTAGGGATACCTCTTATATTGGCGTCGATAGGCTATGTTTCGACGGATGCTCTTGTTCTTGGACATGCGTTTGGCCTGTTTCTCGCCGTTTCATGCTGGTTGTACGCTTTTGCTCCTTCGCCGGTAGATTTCGTTGGATTGCGTTCATATCGTGCGTTCTGGTTTCAGAGGCGACGTACTGTGGGGTTCGTGTTACCTGCGGTGATCGTTAGTGTCGGGGGAGCTAGTCTCCCAGTTCTCATACTCGGTTCACGCTTTGGTGCAGAGAGTGCGGGGCATATATCGATGGCTCAACGCGTTTTAGGACTTCCACTATCGGTCGTTGGAGTCCCCGTGCGCGATATCTTTAGGCGCCAAGCTTCTATCTCCTATTTAAACAAAGGGCACTTCGCTCACGAGTTTGGATGGTCCGCCGTAGTTCTTTCTGTGTTTTCGATTTTTATGATCGTAGTCTTGCTGATTGGCGGGGGCGATCTTGTCGCTTACGTGTTCGGCTCGCAGTGGCTGGCTACCGGTCATATTGTTTTAACTCTACTGCCGGCCTATGCTATTGGCCTTGTAGCATCGCCTCTCAGCACGACTGTTTACATTGCGAGGCGCGAAGATGTAGATCTAAAATGGCAAGTTGCGCTTTTAATGGTTACTCTGCTTACCCTACTTGCATGTGACCCCCTTAGCCGCGCTCTTTGGTGCTATTCGATCGGCTACTCTATTATGTATGGGGTGCTGCTGGCCCTTTGCTGGAGAATGGCGATCACTAGTGCGAACGTCGGGAAGGGCGAAGGGTAGGAGCTCTCGGAAGGCAAAAGAGTCCGTCCAATAAATATTGTCCGAAATTCGTGTGCGAGTCACAACATCACGAGATGGAGGACCGGATGTTTTTCGTAACGTCAATTGCAAGCGCCTCACGCGTGTACTCGTCGATTACAGTCAGGTATCTGATCTGCTGACCATTGGCGGCACTGTAGAACACGAAGTCGTAGGCCCAAATGCTATTCTGTCCCAAGGGTTGCAGGGGCCGCGGTCGTGAACCGCCTATGCATGAGCGACTGCGCCGCTCGGGCGTCTGGTGTCATGGACCGGCTTATTGCAGGCAGTTATGTGTGGTGAATCGGGCGTCTTGAGAGGGTCAAGAATTGCTTGATTCAGCGGCTTTCGCAAGAGCGTTTTTTGATTGCGTCGGTGCCTGTTTGGGGGTGCGGAACGACTTCCCTTTGAGAGTAAGGCAGTAAGCGTAATGACGAAGTCGATCGAGCGTTGCCGAGACCAGCAGCCGAACTTCGTCAAGGCACAGGTGAATGACATCGTGCTTGAACCATTTCCTGGCGACGCGCCGAAACTGAATCCAGTCGAGTATCTCTTGGGGTACGCCAAGCAGCAAACTGCACTTCCATTGTCATGTATTTACGTCGAATTCAGTACCTACATTCAAATAGACATCAAGTTCCCAAGCAAACCAATGAATCCACGGATGCGTCTATGACCATAAACTATCGCATTTGCTGTCGATGTATCATGGATACTTCTGATCGCAACATATCCTTCGACGCTAGCGGCGTTTGCAATCACTGTCTTCACTTCGATGCTTTCTGGAGGCCTCAATGGATGCCCAATCAAAAAGGTCGAGATTTTCTTGAGCAGCGATTTGCGCAGTTACGGATCGCAGGAAAAAGAAAGCCATTTGACTGTCTACTCGGTCTTAGCGGCGGGGTCGACAGTTCATATCTGGCATTGGTAGCGAAGGAATTTGGATTGCGTCCTTTAGTCTTTCACGTTGACGCAGGATGGAATAGCGAGGCAGCGGTTAGTAATATTGAGCGTGTTGTTGAGTATTGCAATTTCGAACTTTTTACAGAAGTCTTGAACTGGAGGGAGGTCAGGGACTTGCAGCTGGCCTACTTGAAGGCTGGCGTTCCCAATCAAGATGCTGTGCAAGATCACGGCTTCTTTGCGACTCTTTATCACTTCGCAGTTAAGGAAAATGTTCGCTTTGTTCTGAATGGGGGCAATATTGCGACCGAATCGGTTTTGCCCTCATCTTGGCATCATGGTGCGATGGATGAAGTGAACTTGCGGGCTATTTACAGGGCGCATGGAACAGGTACGCTACGTGACTTCAAGACTATAGGCTTTTTCGAATACTATATTTACTATCCCTATATTCGTCGAATGAGGGTTGTAAGGCCCTTGAACTTTCTTCCGTATTCGCGCGAATGCGCAATAAGCGAGCTCAAGACCAAAACCGGGTATAAGGATTATGGCCGGAAGCACAGCGAATCGATTTTCACAAAATTCTTTCAAAACTACTATTTGCCAGTACGTTTTGGCTATGACAAGCGTCGACCACATCTGTCAAGTCGAATTTTAAGCCAGCAGATTAGTAGAGAGCAAGCCCTTCGCGAAATTGAGATGCCGTTGTACGACCCTGATGAACTTCGACAAGATTTTCATTACATCGCTACGAAATTGGAAATTCCTGAAGAGGAACTTCAGGCGTATATAGAGGCGCCGCTCCGTCGTCATGAGGACTACGCCAATTGGAACAAGTTGTACGATCGTATGAAGCGGTTTCAAGCGTTGATCAAAAGTGTTTCTGGTCGATCGCTCGGGCATTACAGCTAGTACCCGGCGTGCAGTGATGGGGTAAAGGTGAGGGATGATGTTCCCCGCAAACAGCGGACACTTGGTTAAGCGAACGGAAGAGCCCGAAATGCGCTCGGGCTGATTTAGCCGATTGCACTGTAATGGCGGATTCTATTGCAATCTGCCTCCATATATTCGAATACGGTTGTCGCTTCGCACGCTCTGCCGCAATCCGGCGTGCGAATTGGCACTGATTGATCCGGCGTCGAACTCGCGGGAAATCGAATGAATCAGGGAAATCATTGCGCGTTGCTCTGGAATCTGCGGTGCACTCGGTCGCAGCGACCCCGTCCAACACGGCCGATAACAAGGTATTGGGCCAGCTGCTGCGTCGCCACGAAACGCGTGTCTACGGCGATCAGGCTTACAAGAGCCAGGGCGAGGAAATCCGCGCCCGGGGCCGGGCCCCAAGGCCAAGGACTTCACGAAACGCATATCAAGCAAATTCAGATGAATGTATCGTAGAACTATGAAATGATGTGGGTAATTGAAAGCATCGCCAGTCGGTTACAGTTGAACATTCGATCGGCGTGATCAAGCGGGTGTTCGGGTTCGGCAAAGTGCGCTACCGTGGGATGGCCAAGAACGCCAATCGGGTGTACGTCACGGCAGCGTTGGCGAACATTTTTCTCGTTCGGCATTCGGTCTTGGGAGCAGTCCGCCTGCATCAAGGAAAAGAAGCGAAGAGTGATCGATTTTTCGATCGAACCGGGCCGAAACCTGATCAATTCTTGACGAAATGCCATTGTTTACGGTCTGTCATCTGCTATCTATTCGGTTGCGCGGACTTTCCTTGACGCGCCCTAGATCCGCCTGATCCTAGTTCTCCGATCCCGGCGCCCAGAGTTCCCTAGAAGGGTGACTAGGGCGAAACAGATCCAAAACTCGGGCAGCGAATGAATCGATCCTGACGACATTCCCAGCACAAGGTATAGGAGGCTGACTAGGGTCAGTATCATCGCTTCTTTAGGTACAGCTCCGGCGACAATGAAGTAAAGCGAAAGAATCAACTGCCGGCTGGCCAGCAAAAATACCGCGCAGCCGAGTAACCCGGTAGACATCAATACCTCAAGCGGTATATTGTGCGGATAGTAGTTGAATCCGGATACAACAAAATGCTCGCCAAATAGTGGCGAACGCAAAAAATCCTCAAGCGCTGTTCGGTATATTTCCCAACGAAGCTCCTGCGGACCCAGTGATTCGCGCGAACCAAAAAGAATCCCTATGCGTTCGATGAGATAGTAGCGTGATGTGTCCATTGAAGACACGGAGTACGCAATCGCGCCAAATGCGCTGAAGGCAACCAGAAAGAACTTTGATGCGCGGCCTGGTGATTCCGATTTGGTTGCGTAGACCATTGCTGCAAGGAACAGCAGCATAACTAGAACGCCGATCGTTGGTCCCCTTGAAGCGCCTAGAAACAAGTTGAGGGTTCCTATGCCAAGCGACACCGCATACAAGGTGGTGGTAGCTGCATTGGTGCGTGGAAGTAGGGCTAGCTTGCCTGCGGCTGCGGCTATCAACATGGCACCGATTACACTTACAGTAAGTGGGCTGAGAACTGCTGTGCCATGTACACCTCCTTCAATCTCAAAGCGGCCGGACAAGACCGCGGGTTGTGTTGAAGCGCCAAACGTAAGGGCGTAAATCGCTACGGCGACATTGCAGGCAATGAGGGCGCGATTGACACCCGCAAGGATTATTCGAGCATTCAGGGCTTCCGCATTCGCCGCGAGAGCCACCACGGGAAGAAGCGTTAATCCAAAAAAATAGAGAAGAATTTGGTAACCTTGATACCCAACTATGTAGATATCGAATATCAAGATGTCGACGATGAGTCTGATTCCGTAGATAAGGAAAAAGAAGAGAATGAACTTGAGTGCGCCCCTGCTGAGTCGAAGTGATTGCGCCTGAAGAACAAGGGTGAGATAGAACGTTGCGTAAATGCCCTTCAGGACGAAGTTCGCACCCGCGGTGTCAACCCCAACTGAAAGTAGTGCGACTGTGGTAACGGGATAGGAAAAGCTGGACAGTACTATTAGCCAAACGAGTCGATCATGCATTGTCGGCCTTAAGCCTCGAAGCGTACAAAAGTGAATCTGGGCAAATTGACGTGAGTGAGGGCGTAGATTGACCCGGAAGTTTCACGAACATTCTGATCCAGAACAGGAGAAAGGCCTTGAGCTGCGATTGAAGGGAGCTACGAAGCAACCTTCACCCAGACAGAAGACCTTCCTACGTAAAACGATACCACGATCGGTGAAATTGCCTTTGATGACCTGTTGGGCAAGCAGGTTGTGGCGCGGTTTGATCAGCCCGACAGCCCCCATGGCATCCCAAACTCCCCCAGCAGGACGGGGCGATTGTGCCGCTTCAGCAGCGGTTTGGGCGATGCGCGATGCGGGTGTCATCTCTCACCGTAATCAGGCCACTTCGTTTTCGGCGTAATCAGGCCACCTGCTCACGACACCGGGAGCGAGCTCGATATGGACGACAGCACCATTGGCCCGTTGTTCGCCATAGAACCGTCGAACCTTACGGCCAAATTGCGGAGGCCATCGATATTGCACGACAACTTCTTGCCCGATATGGGCATAATATTTGGGGACTGGTTGTTGGGCGTCGAACATGGCTGTTCAGCGATACACGGGCCGAGGCCGATTCCAGCGCATTGATTTATTCGCTCGTCGAAACCGCCAAGGCCATTCAACGGGAGCCCAGCGCCTGGCTCGAATACCTGCTGCGCAACGTGCCCGCCGCCACATCGGTCGAAGCCACCGAAGCCATGTTGCCCAGGAATCTGCATCCCGGAACACTACCGCACATCGTCAAGAGGTGACAGCCCTGGGGGTCAAGGATCGCATACGATCAGTCGAACTTAACCGGCGCGCGGAAATTTTAAAAAGGTCATCCGAAATGAAATCTGGCTTACCAAACCATAGGCGGCGAGGTATTGTATCCGGTATAGTCGCTGGCTCGGCGGGAAGCATCGGCGGTCGAACTGCATTGGCTGGCAAACAACCTACATCAACTCGAACCGCCACCCAAGAAGCCCGCAGCTGTGCGATTGCCGGCGCATTATCAGAGCTAAAGGCCCTTCCGAAAGTACATTACTCGTGGCCTTCTGACTGGACGAGATTGCCAGAGGCGATCACCTCAGAATTTATTCGGATAACTGGCGGCATCACGTTGCCAGGAGATCCTTACGTCAAGCAAGGTAAGAGACTAAACGCTGAAATTGTCAACGCCGCAATACGCGCAGTCGCAAGACTGGGCAAAAGTGAAGGCACAACGACGAGGGTTTGCTTGGCGATTAACTACTCACCTTGGCATCAATCGTACCCCCCCACTCAGTCGCCACTGAACGACAGCCAACTTGAAGGCAGAGAAGCGAAGGAGATGGAGCGTGCCTTTGCGGAATTGGCGACTGAGATACGGGAGGCAGCTGACCGATTTAAGGTCGATCTCACTGTCGACGCAGCTCTATTCGATAGCGAGCGTTTTCATGTGAAGCCTGACGATCCAAAGTGGAATAGGGCCATTACTAGGAAATATGACATAGCGTTCGACCTCGTCCGAAGACAATTTCCCTTATGCAAGGTGTGCTGGTATTCCCGCGGGGGCGTGGCCCCAGGTACGTCAAACTCGGGATGGGCAGACTCGCCATACTTCACGCTTGATGAACGCGGTGATGGCTACTCTTGCTCCCTCTACCGAGTTCCTGAAATAGAAATAACTCGCGAGACCATGCGCAGGACGGTTGCCCGCGCAAATGAAAGAGGGATAGACCGAGTGACCCCGTGGGTCGCTCTCGCATCTGGATACCGACGGCAGCCAGACGGATCTGATAAGTGGGATTTCGATTGGAACTATGACCAGATCTACTCTTGGCTACTTGGGAGAGAGATAAACATACCTTGGTTTGGCACCGCTGAGCGAGAGAGGCGATTTGCTCCTTGGCGTAGTAGCGATACAGTTGTTTTTTATCCGGAGCCGATGGGTCGCTCACCCAGCTGGCCAGAACACTTTATCGCATACGCAAGAGGCGCTAATGATGATCAGCGCCTTCCCGTGAAGTTGCCTGCTCCCAGCTAGCCGCGAATGTTCTATACGGTCGATTCGGCACGTGCTTGTCGCCTGATGATTCGGCGGTCAAAATGAGACCTCGCTCATTTATCGAGGAGTCACCATGGTCCAGAGAGCCGCGCGTCGCACTGCTGCGAAGCGTGCTGAGAGGTGGACCCACTTGTTTGAACAACCAAACCTGAGAGATAAGTGTAAGCGATCCACGATCCACAGGGTTGTCACTTCTTGATGATGCGCGGTAGTGTTCCGGGATGCAGATTCCAGGGCAACATGGCTTCGATGGCTTCGACCGATGTGGCGGCGGGGACGTTGCGCAGCAGGTATTCGAGCCAGGCGCTGGGCTCAAGTTGGTTGGCCTTGGCGGTTTCGACGAGCGAATAAATCAATGCGCTGGAATCGGCCCCGGCCGGTGTATCGCTGAACAACCATGCCCGTCTGCCAACAACAAATGGGCGAATCGCGTTTTCAGCGCGGTTGTTATCGATCGGTGTGTCGCCCCATTCCACGTAGCGAATCAGCTTGGGCCAGTACTTGTCCATGTACGCCAGCGCTTTGCCCAGCGCCGACTTGGGCGTCACGGCAGGCAACGCCTTGTCCAGCCAAAGGCGCATCTCTTTCAGAACGGGCACGCTGCGGTTGCGCCGACCGAAGAAGCGTTCCGTCACGCTGGCGTTCTTCAGCTCGCGCTCGATGCGATACAGATTTCGGATCTGCCGGATGGCTTCATCGGCCCGCCCGGTCTTGCCCTTGGGTTGAATCCGCTGCGCCTCGATGAAGCCTCGGCGGCAATGCGCCCAGCATACCTGGTGCTCAACGCCCTGGCTGCGGGCCAGCGCGTTGTAGCCCTCGTAGCCGTCAGTCATCAGGAAGCCCTGGAAGCCGGCAACCAGATTCATGGGTATTTCACCGCTTCGACTGCGGTTGTAGTCGTAGATGACCACCGGTTTGTCGGGAGGGCCTCCGGTCTGCACCCACATGTAGCTCTTGTCGGTTGCGGCCCGGCCCGGTTCCTTGAGCACCTGAACCGACGTCTCATCCATGTGCAGGATGTTGCCCTCAAACAATTGGTCGCGCAGCAGGTTGAACACCGGCTGCAGCACCTTGGCCGCTGCAATCACCCAGCGCGCCAGCGTCTGGCGGCTCATCGACACGCCATGGCGAGCCAGCACCTTCTCGAAGCGCGCCAGAGGCAGGTAAGTGGCGCGCGGGAATCGCACCCGCGCGCTCTCCCAGAACCGGACGTGAACCTCTCGGCTCATCCGGCTCCTATCGCCCAATCGCATGCAATCCCTCTGGCCAATGTGGAAACAGGCGGGGAGCCCGTTTACGCAAGCTGGCCAGCCAATTCCAGGCGCGCGCGAGATGTCCACGCAAACGCTTGTACTTGCGCATCGCCCACTTCACCAGATGCAAATCCAGTGTGCGCAGCGCCTTGCCTAAAGCGGACTGATGATAAAGGCCGTAGTAGCGAATCCAGCCGGCTACTTCCCGACTGACGCGCCCGACGATCTCTACCAAACTATAGCGACTCAGCCGCTGCAAGCCCCAGCTTCGGATAGTCCGACGCATAGCTTTGCCCGCCTTGTCGCTAACTGCCGGGGAGAAGCTGGTGAACAGCTTTCCCCGACGATTCAGTGCCGCTCGCGGCTTGAACGTGTAGCCAAGGAAATCGAACTTAATACATTCGAACTCCTCGCGCCGATTTGCATCGGCGCAGTAAACAACCCGGGTCTTCTCCGGATGCAACTGCAAACCACACGCTGCCAGACGCTCATCGAGCGCAGACTGTAGTAATTCCGCCTGCGCCCGACTCTCACAATGGCAAATGACGTCGTCCGCATACCGCTCGAACGACACGTCCGGGTGATTCCGGACCAGCCATCGGTCCAGTGCGTAGTGCAGAAACAGGTTTGCCAACAAAGGACTGATAACACCCCCTTGCGGCGTCCCCTTTGAACGCTTCTGCATCGACCCATCAGGTAAACACACATCCGCCTCCAGCCACCGCTCGATATAGAGCAGTATCCATCGGCAGTCTGTGTGTTTGCGAACGGCCCGCATCATGAGGCTGTGATCGATGTTATCGAAGAACCCCTTGATATCCAGATCGAGCACCCAATCGTGCGACCAGCATCGGGTTCGCGCGACTCGCAAGGCATCGTGTGCCGAGCGCCGCGGCCGATAGCCATACGAGTCCGTATGAAATATCGGATCGAGCAACGGCTCGAGCCGTTGCTTGACAACCATCTGTGCAATCCTGTCTGCCACGGTCGGAATGCCCAATGAACGCATCGAGCCATCACCTTTGGGAATGTCCACGCGTTTGACTGGCGGCGCGAAGTAGCTGCCCGAGGCCATTCGATTCCAGATTCGATACAGGTTCTTGCTCAGATTCTGATCGAACTCGATGATCGTGACTCCGTCAACCCCTTCCGCACCACGATTTGCCTTCACGCGTTTGTACGCCTCCCAGACTTCACGCTTGGAAATTACAAACGATTTCGCTTCAACAGCCGACATCATCCCCTCTCAGGTTGTGCCGGCGGCAAAGCCGGACGACGACGCCCCTTTGGTCCAGCTCAATTACAGAGCCTTCAACCCTACTACGAGCGTCTCCGCCCCTGTGCTCCGCATCGGTACTCTGAGCCTTGCGCAGGCCCTGCGCTTGACCGTCTCCCTTCGCATCGGAGCGACAGGTTCCCTCGTTCCTCATTGAAGCCTGAACCAGAGTCACGCCGCCTTCATGCCGAACGCCAGCCGAGCACTCGACAGGCTCGCCTCGACCTTCATCCCGGGTCAACGGCTCACACCCGATTTCGACGTCATCTGAATTCGTTTCGACACCACAACGACGGTTCACTTGCGTTCGTCTCTCTGGTTCGTACCTGACACGTTCCAAGCCGCGCCTTTTGCTGCAACGCTCACCACCAGGACTCTTTACCCAAGCAGCTTGCAGTGGTTTGAAGCCTGCTCCTGTAAGCCGGCTCCGAGGGGCCCACCCTCATCTTCAATGAAGATACGCACAACCCCCAACCTACGGGGACTGCGCTCGAGGCACACACCCATCAATGAACTTCACCGCCAGCAGCATCGCGATCAGCGCCGGACTCGCGTTGCTCTTGGGGATCGGCTGCACCGGCATCGGCGCGGTGACCGGGGGCTGATCCCGGTCGGGACAGGCGTAGCGCTTACGAATATGGCGCAGCACCTGGATCTTCATGGGCACGATGTCCAGCTGCTCACTGACTTCTTCACCGATCTCGATCATCGGCGTGCCGCAGGCGCACAGGCGCTGGTCTTCGGGCAGCTCGTGAACAATGTCCAGGCGTGGCAACTCGGCGGGCAGCGGGGCGCGTTTACCCCGCGTCTTGGCCTTCTTTGAGTCAGCGTCCGATGCGCAGTCCTGTGACTCGGATTCGTCAGCCTGCGGCGCCTGAGGCATCCCGGCCAGTAACTCCGCCTCATCGAACAACCGCCCCTGATCGGTCGACTGTTCGCTGCTCGCGCCAAACATCCGATGGCGCGACAACAGGATCTGCTCGTACAGGTAATCGATGTGGTCCTGCGCCTTCGCGCGGATCGCCGCAATGGTCGCTTGCTGCTCACGCATCAATGCGATCAGCGCATTCGGATCGGAGGGCAATTGATCGGGAAGGGTGAAGTCTGGCAGCTCGAACGCGACGCGATGAGCGATCGGTATATCGACGCTCTTTGATGGGGTCTTTTTGGCGTCGATCGTGGCTGATGACATGCCACGATTTTACCTCGATCCGCCTACGAAACGCTATCGAAATGAAGACTTTTATGCGGTCGGCTTCGCCATAGATCGAAGCCCTCGAGCAGCCATTCGAGCTCCTGCAGCGTCACGGTCTGCGTGGCCCCTTCGCAATCACTGGGCCAGGCAAACTTGTCCCGCTCGAGCCGCTTGTACCAAAGACAAAAACCGTTTCGATGCCAATACAGCGCCTTGATCTTGTCGCGCCGGGTATTGATGAACACGTGCAACGCCGCGTCGAACGGATTCATCCCCAGACCCTGCTCAACGATGGCGCTCAGTCCCGAAATCGATTTCCTGAAGTCCACCGGCTCGCGGCACAAATACACCGCTGCAATCTGGCTGCCCGGATGCATCAGCGAACGCCTCGCACCGCCGAGCCCAGTGTCGCCAACCACTCCGGCGGTGGCAGTTCACTCAACTGCAAGCGAACGTCGCTGCCGATCATAATCGTCACGTTCGCCGAGGGCGCCATCATCGGCTCGGCGACCTTCAGCGCGACGAATGGGGATGACTTCGATGGGGCCGCCGCCCTCACTGACCCATTCGACGACGCAGCCCTCAGCTTGCGCCGCCACCAACTCAACGCATGCACCGACAGGCCATGCTCGCGTGCGTACGACACGACGGTCAGGCCCGACCCTCGCAGTCCCTCGACATGCGGCTCCCAGTAGTCACGCCCATTTGCCTTCGTTGCCATCAACAACTCCGATATCCAGATGGCACAAGTCTGCAGGTCCGATCACGGAACCTCAAGGAGGTGGATCATGGATCGCGTACACTGGGCGAGGTTCGAACCGATGATGCGCGGCGAAGGCGAGCAAGGTGGGATTGAAGCGGATCGCATCGCCGTTGCGCTCGAGCACTGCGCTCTTGAGGTTGTCGTACAGGATGATGCGGCTGCAACCACCGAATGCGGCGAAGGCGCCCACATGACCGGCCAGGAAGCTGGCCATACGGGCATCGAGGAAGAAGTGCAGGTAGATTGCGCGTGAGTAACCGAACACCATCACGAAGGCCATCAGCGGACGACGCGCGCGTCCGATCTGCAGGTGACCAAAGTGAGCCCAATCGATTTGACCGACCTCGGCAGGCAGCGTGCGAAGTCGCAGGTAGGCTTGAGCCGCCGGACGCGGGCGAAGCATCGCCACGCGGTGACGGAACTGGCTCGCGCTGCCTCGATAACCGCGCTGATGCACCATGACGTACAGACGGGCGGCGGTCAGCGTGGGGTATTGCTTGAGCGTGTCCATGATAAACGGCACATACGGATCGACGGTCGAGGGCCGCACTTCGATGCGGGATACCGGGACGCCGGCGTGGGCGAGCACGCGCATGACGGTCGAGTAATGCACTTGCAATTGATAGGCGATCGTGTTGATGCGCCACTTCTCGACGTGGTACAGGCGCAGGATGAGGGCTTGCAGGTCAGGGGAAATGGTCATGAGGCTTCGGTTGTAGAGCCAGACGAATTGATCGATCCGTCTGGCCCAGGTCAAAGGGGCGGGGGTGATGACGAACGAAACCCAGACGAACGCCGCCCGGGCACAACACCCCGCAGTGCTTGCACGAAGGCACTGAGGTGGATGGCGACTTGGCAACGCCGTCACCGGCAGGAGCGGGTTCGACGCTGCCTTGGTCCATCGAATCAATCTGGCTCAGCGCATCGCTGCGCAGTAGATCACCGGCCAAGGGGGTCGTGGAACCCTGATGCGTCACGATGGCGCGCCGAGCGCGATAGCGACGGCTGCGCTCGGCGTGAACGAGACGCCCTCGGTGGCTCGATTGGTAACGTTGGGCAGCGCCCTGCTGGGCCGTGCGACGCGCCTGGCGGGCACAGTCCTGGGTGCAGTAGATCTGGCCGCGGTCGCAGCGCCGGCACACCAGCACCTGCGCGCGGCAGCGGGCACACAGGTATATCCGGCCAGTCTGGGGCATCGACGCACTCGGCAATGCCGACAGTGCGATGGACGCCGGGCGCAACGGATGCGATACTTCGCGTCGCACCCAGGCGCATCTATGCATCCAGGTGTGGGAGCGCGGCGACGGAACATACTTGCCGGTAGGACCGTCGTCGCGCTTTGCTTTACTTCGGCCTGGGCATGGTAGATCGGCTGCGCGAGCAGCGTGTTCGCCTGGCAGCCATCCCGGCCACCGCCGGAAATATCCCCGACACCAATACCCCCAGAAACGATGGCGCGCGCCGGCTTGAACCCGTGTACGGGTTCAAGCCGGCGAAACCTTCAGTCAGATCGGTTCAGCAAGGTCGGAAAACCGGATCTCTGGGTCCGCGGGTGAGTCAGCCAGGGGAGTTGCACCCCCAGCTGCTCGCAGAACCCGGCGTGAACGTCTCCGCTCACCGGGCTCCCATTGTTCCAACCGTATTCGCCTGCGACAGGCGCCAATGCGGAAATAGATCGGGGCAGCGCTGCCTTTGCGCAGCAAGCCACGTTCTCGCCCGCTTCGCGTGCCCTCGAAAGCGCTTGAACTTCCTCATGGCCCAGCGAACCAGCACGGCATCGAGGTGCCTGCAGATCACCCCGAATGCCGTGCGATAGAAGCGACAGTAATAGCCGATCCAACCGCGGATTGCCGGCGAGTACCACTCAGCGAGTTCTTCAAGAGCGGCATCACTCCTGAGACTCGGCCGCCAGCGCCGCACTTGCTGTCGAATCGACTTCGCCGCAGATCTGCTCATCGCTGGCAGAAACGCCGTGAAGCGGTCTCCTGCCCGGCTCTCAGCAGCCCGCGGCCGAAACGTGTAGCCAAGGAAATCGAACTGCACGTTCGCATGTGTGCCGCTTCGGTTGCTGTCTTTGCAGTACACCACCCGGGTCTTCTCCGGATGCAGTTCCAGCCCACATTCCCCAAGCCGGACGGCCAGACACTCGCGCATCCGGTTCGCCTCGGCTTCAGTTTTGCAATGCAGAATACCGTCGTCAGCATATCGACAGAAGGGAACGCTCCGATGATTGACGGACAACCAGCGATCCAGTGCGTAGTGCAAGAACAGGTTTGCCAACACCGGCGACAGCGGACCACCCTGCGGTGTGCCGACCGTGCGACGCGTTTGCTCGCCGTCCCTGCCTTGCATCGGAGCTGCCAGCCATCGCTCGACCACGAGCAAGATCCATCGTTCGTTGCAATGATGACGAAGTGCCTTCAGAAGCAGTGAGTGATCGATGTTGTCGAACAGGCCGCGGATGTCGTACTCGAGCACCCAGTCGCGCTTCCAGCAGCGCTTGCGCGTTACTGCAATCGCATCGTGAGCGGACTTGCCGCGCCGATAGCCGTAGGAATCGTCATGGAAGACCGGCTCCAGAATCGGCTCCAGCACGAGAGTGACAACGGTCTGCGCAATTCTGTCGCCGACCGTGGGCACGCCCAGAATCCGCTCTCCGCCCGACTTCTTTGGAATCGGCACTGCCTTTACCGCCGGGGGGAAGTAGCTCCCCGACGACATCCGATTCCAGATCCGGTAGAGGTTCTTTCCCGGATCGCGATCGAAATCCTCGATCGTTTGTTCATCGATCCCGGCCGCCCCTCGGTTAGCCTTGACGCGCTGGTACGCCTCCCACACCAGCACTTTCGGAACGTCAAACGGTTTCGTCTCCGTCATGCGCTCGTCCTCCCGCAGAAGTTGACACATGCTTCGACAGGAACAACCCGACCCCTTCGCTCGGCGTCCATTACAGACACTTCGACACTACTACGAGTCGGTCCGTCCTCGGTCCGCGCATCGGTACTCAAGGCCTTGCTTTGCTTCGCTTGGCCGTCTCCCTTTACATCGCGTTCCGAGTTCCCGCAGTTCCACAGACGCGCCCGAATCGAGATCACGCCACCTCTACGCCGGACACCACCCATCCATTAAGCAGGATCTCCGATGGGTTCATCCCAGAAGTATTTGCGGCCCCTGGTTTTGATGTCGTCAAACGCGATTTCGACGCCTGAACGGTGGTTCGCTTGTGCTCGTCTTCTCGATCCATACCTGACGGGACACGTGGACCCGCCTTTTCTCCCGATGCTCACGACAACGGTCTTCAGCCAATGCCGCTCGGGACGGTTTGAAGCCTGCCCCTGCAGGCGGACTTCGGAGGGCCACAAGTCCTCCATCACGTCTGTAGCTTCTCGTACTTCACAGATGTCTACTCCTCATCTGATCCGCATTGCTGCGGCACACGCAAATAGTCGCGCTTCTCGACCGTCATTCACAACAAGTACTGGCCCAAGCTGATTCGCTACGTGGAATGGGGCGACACTCCGATCGATAACAACCGGGCCGAAAACGCGATTCGCCCATTTGTTGTTGGCAGACGGGCATGGTTGTTCGTATGCGATCCATGATCCACCTTCTTGAGGTTTCGTGATCGGACCTGCAGACTTGTGCCATCTGGATATCGGAGTTTTTGATGGCAACGAAGGCAAATGGGCGTGACTACTGGGAGCCGCATGTGGAGGGACTGCGAGCGTCGGGCGTGACCGTCGTGTCGTACGCACGCGAGCATGGCCTGTCGGTGCATGCGTTGGGTTGGTGGCGGCGCAAGCTGAGGGCTGCATCGTCGAATGGGTCATTGACGGCGACGGCCCGATCGAGGTCATCCACATTCGTTGCGCTGAGGGTCGCCGAGCCGATGACGGCGCGTTCGGCGAACGTGACGATTACGATCGGCAGCGACGTTCGGTTGCAGTTGAGCGAGCTGCCACCGCCGGCGTGGTTGGCTGCACTGGGCTCGGCGGTGCGAGGCGTTCGCTGATGCATCCGGGCAGCCAGATCGCAGCGGTGTATTTGTGCCGCGAGCCGGTGGACTTCAGGAAATCGATTTCGGGACTGAGCGCCATCGTTGAGCAGGGTCTGGGGATGAATCCGTTCGACGCGGCGTTGCACGTGTTCATCAATACCCGGCGCGACAAGATCAAGGCGCTGTATTGGCATCGAAACGGCTTTTTGTCTTTGGTACAAGCGGCTCGAGCGGGACAAATTTGCCTGGCCCAGTGATTGCGAAGGCGCCACGCAGACCGTCACGCTGCAGGAGCTCGAGTGGCTGCTCGAGGGCTTCGATCTATGGCGAAACCGACCGCATAAAAGTCTTCATTTCGATAGCGTTTCGTAGGCGGATCGAGGTAAAATCGTGGCATGTCATCAGCCACGATCGACGCCAAAAAGACCCCATCAAAGAGCGCCGATATACCGATCGCTCATCGCGTCGCGTTCGAGCTGCCAGACTTCACCCTTCCCGATCAATTGCCCTACGATCCGAATGCGCTGATCGCATTGATGCGTGAGCAGCAAGCGACCATTGCGGCGATCCGCGCGAAGGCGCAGGACCACATCGATTACCTGTACGAGCAGATCCTGTTGTCGCGCCATCGGATGTTTGGCGCGAGCAGCGAACAGTCGACCGATCAGGGGCGGTTGTTCGATGAGGCTGAAGTCCTGGCCGGGATGCCCCAGGCGGCGCAGGATGACGAATCCGAATCACAGGACTGCGCATCGGACACTGACTCAAAGAAGGCCAAGGCGCGGGGTAAACGCGCCCCGCTGCCCGCCGAGTTGCCACGCCTGGACATTGTTCACGAGCTGCCCGAAGACCAGCGCCTGTGCGCCTGCGGCACGCCGATGATCGAGATCGGTGAAGAAGTCAGTGAGCAGCTGGACATCGTGCCCATGAAGATCCAGGTGCTGCGCCATATTCGTAAGCGCTACGCCTGTCCCGACCGGGATCAGCCCCCGGTCACCGCGCCGATGCCGGTGCAGCCGATCCCCAAGAGCAACGCGAGTCCGGCGCTGATCGCGATGCTGCTGGCGGTGAAGTTCATTGATGGGTTGCCGCTGGCGCGCTTCGAGAAGGTGCTGGCTCGCCATGGCGTGTCGATGAGCCGCCAGACGCTGGCGCGCTGGGTGATTGCAGCGGCCAAGGTCCTGCAACCGGTGTTCAACCTGCTGCGCGACCAACTGAGAGGTGGCCCCGGAAATCTGAACAAGGGCATAAGTAGAATGTCTGCGGCCTTTCAGGGCATCATTGCCCTTGTACAAGGAGCGGAATATGGCACGGAAATCCCGTCGAAACCACTCGCCGGCATTCAAGGCGCGCGTCGCGCTGGAGGCCCTGCGCGAAGAAAAGACCATCGCTGAGCTGGCCAAGAAGTACGAAGTGCATCCCACCCAGATCAATGACTGGAAACGCCAACTGGTCGCTTCGTCAGCCGAGGCTTTCGAACGCGGCGCCTCGGGGGCGGCGCAGCCCGCCCCGGATCTGAAGGAGCTGCACGCCAAGATCGGCCAGCAGGCACTGGAAATCGATTTTTTAAGCGGTGCGCTCACCAAGGCGGGATTGCTGAGCGCAAAGCGATGATTGACCGTTCCCATAAACTGCCGGTGGCCCGACAAGCCAAGCTGCTGGGGATCAGTCGTGGCGCGGTGTACTACATGCCGCGTCCGATCACGCCGAACGATCTTCGCATCATGCGGCGCATCGATGAGATCCACACGAATAACCCGGCGGCAGGTAGCCGGATGATGCGCGACATCTTGCGCCTGGAGGGGATCCTCATCGGGCGTAAGCACGTAACGACTCTGATGCGCCGCATGGGCCTGGAGGCGGTCTATCGCAAGCCCAGGACCAGTGATAAACACCCAGGGCACAAGGTGCTGCCGTACCTGCTCAGAAATCTTGTCATCGACCGACCCAACCAGGTCTGGGCGCTGGACACGACCTATGTGCCGATGAGTAGCGGTTTCGTCTACTTGACCGCGGTGATCGATGTCGCCACGCGCGCGTTGCTGGCGCACCGGGTGGCGACCACGCTGGAGTCGTGCCACGCGGTAGAGGCGTTGGAGATGGCATTCGCTCGCTACGGAGTACCGGAAATCGTCAACACTGACCAGGGCAGCCAATTCACCGCGCAGGACTTCGTCAATGCCGTGCACAGCCGAGGCAGCCTGCTCAGCATGGACGGGCGAGGAGCGTGGCGCGACAACGTGTTCATCGAACGATTCTGGCGCACGATCAAGTATGAAGAAATCTACCTGAAGGCCTACGACACGGTGGCCGATGCTCGGCACGGCATCGCCACCTTCATCGAACGGTACAACGTCGACCGACCCCACTCGGCAATCGGCCGAATTCCACCGATGCAGGCCTATGAGAAACAGCTGCCAACCCATAAACTGGCGGCGTGAGGGGTGCGCAATGAGTTGCCCACCGCGCCGGTCGTTCGTCGCAGGCGACGCCCGCCGCCGTGGACAACTCAGCACCGTAAACTGCCGCCGGCAATCCACTTATCTCTCAGGTTTAATTGTTCAAACAAGTGGGTCCACCTCTCACCGATCGATAACAACCGCGCTGAAAACGCGATTCGCCCATTTGTTGTTGGCAGACGGGCATGGTTGTTCAGCGATACACCGGCCGGGGCCGATTCCAGCGCATTGATTTATTCGCTCGTCGAAACCGCCAAGGCCAACCAACTTGAGCCCAGCGCCTGGCTCGAATACCTGCTGCGCAACGTCCCCGCCGCCACATCGGTCGAAGCCATCGAAGCCATGTTGCCCTGGAATCTGCATCCCGGAACACTACCGCGCATCATCAAGAAGTGACAACCCTGTGGATCGTGGATCGCATACGGTTGTTCAGCGATACACCGGCCGGGGCCGATTCCAGCGCATTGATTTATTCGCTCGTCGAAACCGCCAAGGCCAATCAACTGGAGCCCAGTGCCTGGCTCGAATACCTGCTGCGCAACGTCCCCGCCGCCACATCGGTCGAAGCCATCGAAGCCATGTTGCCCTGGAATCTGCATCCCGGAACACTACCGCGCATCGTCAAGAAGTGACAACCCTGGGGATCATGGATCGCATACAATTGAATCCAGAAATATATCTGTTCGGTTGCGCTAAACAGCGCGAGCTGGGCAACCCGTGAACCAAGGCGATCGACCAAGTCAAGGGCCACGCAGGCAGACGACTGAAGCCCATGCAGCCGAGGCCGAGAATCTTCGCGGCGTTCTGGGAGCGAGCAGACTTGGACTTTTGATGTCATGCACTTACGAGCTCAGTAGTTAGCATTCGTTGGTAGCTAAATGGTCAGTACTCTTTGCGCCAGCACCTTGTAGTCGAGCAACGCACAGGCCTGCGCATACGCTCTTTCTTGCATTGATTTCAAATCGCTTGAGGCAGCCATAGCGAAAACGTGCTCCAAGTCGCCAGGTGACTTCATCAGCCAACCAATCCCGCTGTCGTATATACGATGCGACGGTACATCGTCGATTGCCACAGCACAGCGGCAGCACAAACTGTGCTGCATGGTCACCGACTGGGTACCTGGCTGGACATAAACGTCTGCAGCGCACAATAAATCGGTCAGCTCATCGGCGGACTTCCATCCCAAAAACTGGATCCGATGATCGGCAACAAGAAGTCGTTCTACCTGCCCTTTGATACAATCACTGAGTATTCCTACGATGAAGAAGCGCGAGTTAGCTGTTGCACTCAATGAATAGGCCTGAAGCGCCTCGATCAGTTTCTTGCGGCGGGTCTGCTTCCCCGATTGAATGAATGCGATCTCCTCGTCGTTTAAGCCCAAAATAGCACGGGTACGCGCGCGCCGCAGCCAGTACTGACCATCGGGAACGGGGTGCCCACCTAAGGGGAAAAGTTCGACTCGCGAGCGATCTACTCCGTACAAACCTGTAACAAAGTCCATAGTCTCGACAGTAATGCAGAGCAGCTTGCGGGCCGCCGGAAGAGCCCGTCGAAGTATTGTGCCGTAGTAGAGCCGATGAAGAAGTTCGCGCGAAGCGATACCCCGAGCGCTGTTGTTCCAGTCCTCGTGACTATCAATATAGAACAGAACACTAGGATGCCTTCGCGCATATTCAGCGGTGGCGACAAGTTCGTATCCGCATGCTCCGTGAAACAAGATGGCATCTGGCCGAAATGCTTCGAGACGCTGACGGACTCCAGGATGCATGCGCAGTTTTCGCATCACCGTATGCGGCAAGAACCGCCGGTAGGCAAGGCGCGCGACGTACGCCCCATCGCTTCCCATGTACTCTGTCGGCTCTACATAGGTCAACCTGCCATTTTCGGCCTGCGTCTCGGTTGATGCCAAGACTAAGACCTCGTGGCCGTCGTCGACGTGTTGCCGTACAAGCTGGTTTTCCTGGTAATTGCGGCCATCGATATAGAAGTTTGATAGACAAAGATGGGCAATCCTCATGAATTCCCCCTGATTCTCAACAGGCCCCGCGGATTCGTAGATTCACTTGCAGCGACTCTCATAAGTTTGTCGTCATTGCTCCGACATCGCGAAGCTAGCAGTCCGTAGATCACGTCTTGCCGAAATCGGTAGCGCGCAGGATTGCCGACGACAACTCCATAGAGAGGCAGGTCGAGCGAAACTGTAGCCGCCATTCTGATCACGGCTCTAACGTCGATTGTCACGCCAACCAAAACAAGCGCACCGAAGCGAATCCAGACGTCACTCATGATGGCTGTCCGTAGCATGATGTCGTCTTATGGTGCGAATCCTTCGCTTTGATGCTGTCGCAATGAGATAGCAAAACCGCAGTTGTGAAACCATATTCAATCGGGTGGGCGGAGCTGTCTACGCAAACAAAATCAGCAATTGAACAAAATATGGAGCGATCTAAGAATGAGGTAGGATTAATCTGCGCCCGCAGAACGAGTGAGGTCCCATTCTTGTACCAATTACGTCGTTCGCCAGGTTTCGCCCGAGAAATCCTCCGCTATCTACATTAAGTGCCAGACTGTACGTTGTGGCCACTTAAAACCTATCGCCGCCTCGAACTTCTATCCTGAGCTGTCCACCAACCTAGCGATTAATTTGGCCGAACGTAGCTGATCAAAACCGCCCTATACGGGCCCTTAAAGACGAATAGACTACCGACACCAACTCCGACAACTCCGACCGTCGAAATCAGCTCCTGCATGTGCGCTACGTTGCCGGCACCTCCCGCAAATGTCACTGGAACAGTAACTTGCTCGCGAATTTGTCGCGCCAACGCAAGATCGTACCCTGACAGGGAACCCTCCCTGTCAACCGAATTGATGATGATTTCGCCCGCCCCTGACTCAGTTGCCATCGAGACCGCATCGCGGAGGGAGATCTTTAACTCTTTGGTACCGTTTTGGGTCATAACCGAATATCCACGGCCAATCCGATGCTTGCGTACGTCCAAGGTGACGACCACGCTCTGACTTCCGATCGTTCGAACTGTCTCTGACACCAAGGCCGGATTTTTCAATGCAGCGGTGCTTAATGAAACCTTTTCAAAGCCGAGACTTATGATTTCCGAGGCCTGGCTAGCTGAAGTCACACCCCCGCCATAAGCTAGCGGCATTCGGCTTTCGACGGCGATCTTGCGGAGATGATCCATGTCGGGAGGGCGCCCCGTTCGAGACGCGTCAATATCAAAAATTAAGAGTTCGTCAACCTCTTTCTCATTAAATATCTTGACCGCATTGATCGGGTCGCCAACATACTTCGGGTCCTTGAACTGCCGAGTCTTAACTAAGCCCTTGTCGCGCATCAGTAGGACCGGGATGATCCGTGAACGAAGCATCATTTCCGCTCTGCAAAATTCAACAACAACCTCACACCGTTTGAATGACTTTTCTCAGGATGAAACTGAACACCGTAGACCGGGCCCGACCCAACCGCACACGGGAGTTCTGATCCGTAGCTGACGGTCGCTAACACATTGGCGGGGTCCTCCGCATCGAAGAAATAGCTGTGCAGAAAATAGAACCCTCGGTCGACGTCAATTTCATCGAACAGATGAGAGTTCGAAGCCTTTGATATCGAATTCCAGCCCATGTGAGGCAAGAATGGTGGCCGTTGAATCCGACTCGTATCAATCCTACGAACCCTACCCTTTATCCATCCAATTCCAGGAGCTTCTCCTTCTTCGCTGCCTTCAGCCAGCAAGTGCATTCCAACGCATATTCCGAGCACACACTTGCCATTGCCCATCACTTCTTCGGAAAGTGCGTCAAGTATTTTTGATTTGGACAAACGCTCCATCGTCGGATCAAATGCCCCGACGCCTGGCAGCAAATATTGATCAGCCGAAGCCAGTTCCCTTGGATCGTCAACGATCTTGAAAGGAACCCGATGATGTTTGAAGATGTTGGCTAGAGCCGCGATATTCCCAGACCCATAGTTGATGATCGCGATCATTGCACTGTCATCGCTTAATGGCCGATTCGACGCCAATTGCCTTCAATGCGCGCGCGCCTAAATCGAACAACGAAGAATGGTTCTTATAGTCGCGATACGACTTCAATGGCATCTTGTGGTACGCAGTAAGCTCACCAACGGATATGCCAAGCTTCCTAGAAATGTACTCAAATTCGCTTTCGATTTCACTTTCGCTGAACGAAGGCCTGGAGAGGCGGTCGATAGCATCTGAACGACTCATCTGCCCAGTGAGGATCAGCGACGAGAACTGCACGCGCCTTGTGTCAAACCCGAAACGCGTAGGCAGCCAATAGCCTTCAATGAACTTCGTGAACCGACTCTCAAAGTGCTTTTGCGGATAAGCCCTCCAGCCATACGCCTTGGCCAGAACTTGCTCGGCATCGCTCTTGATGTACGGAAGCAAGTTAAGGGGCTTGACAACCCTGACCTGTCGAATGTACCTGAGATACACCTTATGAAACAGGACCGAACTGAACGGAAAATCTTTGAGATCTCGTGTGCAATATCGCCTCCGAATGTCATTGATCTGCGCCATGTCGGTGCCGTAGTAAAGCCACTCCAGCGGATTCCGAACACATTCCGTCGAAATATTGCCACCATTCATGATGTATTTGACGTTGTGCTTATTCGCGAAGTGATATAGCGTCGCGACGAACGCGTGGTCCTGAGGAATGTCGATACCCGGCAGCCCAGACTTGAAATACGCTAACTGAAAATCTCGCATATCCTCCCAGTTGATCACCTCTGTATAGAGGTCAAGACTGAGTGCTTCGACCAGCGATTGGATGTTGGATACGGCAAGGTCTGTGTTCCACCCAGCATCAACATGAAACACAAGCGGCCGCAGTCCGAGCTCTTTGACCAACAAATGAAGCATGTACGAACTGTCTAGGCCACCACTCAGCCCCAGGATGCAGTCAAACTCTAAGCCCTTCGACTTTGTGCGAATTTTCTCGGCCATATGCTCTAGGGCGAGTCTAGACTGCTCGTCGGGATGCCACGCAGGCGCTACATGCTTCCGAAAATCGTTGCAGTGATCACAGACCCCGTCTTCATCGAAAACGATGGCAGAGTCTGTTGTATCCATGACGCAGTTACTGCAAATCTGATAAGGCCTTGGTCGCATTGGGGGTTGGTCGTTCGTTAAATTGGCGGCAGTTTTGTCGAGCTGAATAGGAATGGCGATGCGACTTCTTTGAAGGCTATGAGCCATGGTTTTGCCATTGTATCTGGCCTATCATTTCATTTTGTGCAGCCATCCAAATAAGCTCGCAACAAGCGCCCCTGAGGTGAGTGAGAATGGATCGGGCGCTCGGAAGGTCCCGGTGCAACCCTGGTCTAAAAGGCCTCCTGTCGTGTGGATTTGGCTCCTACGGCCGACCTGGTAATCGCGGCACAGAACTGCCCCGTCAATGACTTCCAGTCAAAATCGCGCGCGCCGAGAGCACGGGCATTTCCTCCCATCGCTACCAGAGCTTCCCGATTTGCCTCCGCCGCTTCCAAAGCGTCGGCAAATGCCTGTGCGTCATCTGGCATTACCACGTATCCACAGTGGTTCGATTCGATCATACTTGCAAGCCAACCTGGGTAGTTATTGATGACGGGTAGCCCCGAAGCCAAGTAGTCAAAGAACTTGTTGGGCGACGTTCCGTGATAGAACGCCGGCACATTCGCCAGAATCATCAATCCAACATCGGCCCCCGCGAGCAACCCTGCGAGTCGTTGCTTTGGCACCGAATCGATGAAGATGCAATTGTCGAGTCCTTCCAACTCTGCTCTCGCCATCAATGCGGGTTTGAGCTTGCCATGCCCGATCATCACGATCTTGATTCGGCTGTTTTCGCGCCCCTTGAGCACGGCAGCCGCGTTCAGGACTGAATCGAGTCCATTCGCAATGCCGTGGGTTCCTGTGAAGACTGCCAGCAGGTCATCCGGCTCTACGCCCTCCGGCCGCCAAGCCCGCTCGACATCTGGTCCGAATGTCTCCAGATCGCAACCATTCGGGATCATGTGAACTAGGTCTGCTCGGGCAACCCTGCGCTTGATTCCCTCGACGATCCCAGGAGATAGCCCAATACAACGTGAGGCTGAACGATAGGAAGCCCACTCAAGGCACGACAGTGCAAAGAGCACAAATGGATTGGTGATCACACCCATTTCGCGCGGCAGTTCCGGCCAAAGATCCCTCACCTCGAATACAAACGGCTTGCGCCGAACCCATCGTGCTGCAATCCCCGGGATTCCGGCAGTTAAGGGAGTTGATGTTGCAAACACTACATCGTAGTCCTCGGCCAGCGCAAGCCGGGTGCTCTTCCATGCGTAAAACATGAACGAGAGTGAGCGGGTCAGAAACGAATCAGTGTTCGAATACGCAAGATCGAATTCGATAACCTCGATACCATCCACAGTTCCGCTACGGAGTTTATTCTTGAAGGGGCCGCTCAGCCCAGTCGAACCGACGCCATAGCTGCCGCAAACCATCGTCACTTCATGTCCTGCGGTAATCAGCGCCGACGCCATGTGATACGAGCGCACGCCTGTAGCGCCGGCCGGAGTGCTGAAATGCTGGTGAAAGTAGAGCACCTTCATCTCAGCCTACACTCTCGTTCGACAGGCGAGTAAGTACAAAGGAGGCGACCGAATTCCCGCGCGACATCAATTGTTCCGTTGTGAAGTTCATTGTTTAGTGTTGGTGCGATCAGGCCGAGGCTTTTTCTCGTGCCAGCATGCAGAAGACGTCGCAAATCTTTTCAGCCGATTTTCCGTCCCACAAGGCGGGACGCTTCGCGCTCTTCGGGAGAGAGATCGAATGGATAGCGGCATCGAGCACCTTCGCGCCGTTTGCGCCCGCCAGAACGTTCGACCCCTCAGTCAGCGTGATTGGCCTTTCGGTAGAATCGCGGGCCGTGACGCACGGGATACCGAGCGCTGTTGTTTCTTCTTGCAATCCGCCAGAATCTGTCACCACAACCGTAGCATCGCGCCATAGGTTTAGAAACTGCATGTATGAGAGTGGCTCGGTAATCAATAGATTCTCATGAGTCGGAATGTGCAGGGCATTCAGGGAATTTCTTGTGCGGGGGTGCGCGGGGAAGATGAGAGGCAAGCGCTCGGCAAGCTCATTGATCGCACCCATCAGCTCCCTCAGTTTGCTCGGATCATCGACATTGCTCGGCCTGTGCAAGGTGACGGCGCCGAACCTTTCCCCATTCGACATGAGCTTGCGCCTCAGTCCGGCAGGGTCAAGTTCATGCTCTGTCATATCCCGAATGCGTTCGAGTTGAAAATATAGGTTGTCGATCATCAGATTGCCGACAAAATGCACTAGCGACTCGTCCTGACCTTCGCGCAGGAGATTTCGGGTACCGTCTGGCTCGGTTGTGAAGAATAGGTCCGAAATCGAATCCGTTACCAGACGATTGATCTCTTCGGGCATGAGCCGATCGCCGCTCCGAAGACCAGCCTCAATATGAGCCACCTGGATACCAAGCTTCTTCGCCACGATCGAGCAGGCGAGCGTTGAATTGACGTCACCAACGACAACCACCCAGTCTGGAACATGCTCGCTGAGGTGGGATTCAAAAGCAACCATGATTCGAGCCGTTTGCTCAGCATGAGACCCGCCACCACTTCCCAATCTGAAATCTGGCTTCGGAATGCCCAGGTCCGAGAAAAACACCTCACTCATTTGCGCATCGTAGTGTTGACCGGTGTGCACCAATGAGTACGCCAACTCTTTCGGGCGTGCCCGGATAGCCCGCACCAAGGGGGCGATTTTGCTGAAATTTGGACGCGCACCGGCGACCAGGCAGAGCTTCACCATTCTCGATATCCTGATTAGCTTCTTTTTACTTTCGACCTAACGCCTCTGGGACTCAGTACAACCGAACGGCTTTCCAGGGCAATCACACTGACCGCCCTGAACAAATGAGTTCACAACGTGAAAATGCGTTCGAGAGAATCAGAAAGGGTTAGTCGAAATGCGGACGTACCACGAGACCGTGTGGGAACCACACACCGAAGTGATCACACCAGCTTCCCCTAGCAAAAGCCTGCAATCGGAATCAGCAATGTGTCGCGGAAATGCAACATTTTGCGCACTAACATTCCGACTAGCGACTGTTCCGATTATAGCGCGACGACTTCTTGCGGACCCGTCGGATTGCTCTCGAGCTCACTAAGGCCATTCCTATTGGCCCCAGTCCTGATGAAGGGTCGCAGCGAGTCTTTTACAAATTTCCTGTCTTTTACCCCAGTCAAATGAAGTCTGCTTGTGGCGCCCAATTCGCGCTCCAGGCGCGACGAGTTACTTCTCACCAACCATCCGCACTCCTCGTGGCCCAATGTTGGAATTAGCAGTCAATGTCACGTACTCGACGCTGACACGAACACATCGCTTCAACCGCTTACAATGCCCGCGTCTCGCGCGAACGTAGCGCAAATCAACTCGTTGCGTATACGGCGACTTCCGAACCTGATCCGCCCGCATTTCCAACCAGAACTCTGAAACGCACTGGAGAAACTTCGTTGAAGCAAGTGTTGCAATCATTTCGTTCGGGGACCACTTCGGTTGTCGAAGTACCCAGTCCAAGTCCCAGAAGCGGTCATCTTCTGGTCAAGACCTCATCGACTCTCGTTTCGGTGGGAACGGAGCGAATGCTCGTTGGCTTTGGTCGATCCAACGTCATCTCGAAAGCGCGTCAGCAGCCGGAAAAGGTCAAGATGGTTCTGGACAAGATCCGAACAGATGGCCTGTCACCGACTATCGAAGCCGTATTCAATAAGCTGGATCAACCCTTCCCACTCGGATACTGCAACGTAGGAACGATAATCGAATCCGACCCTGCAGTCGACTGGGCCCATCCAGGTGACCGCGTGGTGTCGAACGGTCCTCACGCACAAGTCGTCCGCGTACCCGCGAATCTGGCCGCACGAATCCCGGACAACGTCACTGACCAAGAGGCCTCGTTCACCGCACTCGCCGCCATAGGTCTGCAAGGCATTCGACAAATCAACCCTACCTTGGGCGAGACGATCGTCGTTACCGGTCTTGGGTTGATTGGTCTGGCGTGTGTTCAGCTATTGCGCGCCAACGGATGCCGAGTCATTGGAATCGACTTCGACCCGGCGCGACTTGCCCTGGCTCGGTCATTCGGCGCAGAGGCATTTCAAGTGGACGAGGCAACCAGCCCGGTTCCCTTCGTCGAGAGTTTCACCAATGGCCGGGGTGCGGACGGCGTGATCATTGCAGCGTCAACAGACAGCAGCGAGCCGATGCACCAGGCAGCGGCGATGTGTCGGACCCGAGGCCGAATCGTGCTGGTGGGGGTATCCGGCCTCGAGTTGTCCCGCAACGACTTCTATCAAAAGGAACTCACCTTTCAGGTTTCCTGCTCCTATGGTCCCGGTCGTTACGATCCGTGCTACGAGGAGAAGAACCAGGACTACCCGTTTGGCTTTGTTCGGTGGACAGCCAGGCGGAATTTCGAAGCAGTCCTTGACCTGATGAGCAGTGGTCGACTAGACGTCAAACCCCTCATCAGCCATCAGTTTTCTATTGACGAAGCGCCTAAGGCCTATGAAGTGGTAATGGGTAGCGAACCGTCACTTGGTATATTGCTGCGCTTTTCAGACCAGGAACCCACCGCTGCGCAGCTCTCGGAAGTTACCCGTCGCACCGTGAGCATTTCCCCTTCCGCGCCTGGCGAACCCAAGTCACCGTCGGTCAGCTTCATTGGCTCGGGAAACTATGCGGGGGCGGTGTTGATCCCCGCATTCAAGGCCGCAGGCAGCCAATTCCGAACGATTGCCTCCAGCGCCGGCGTAACAGGCGTTCACAATGGGACCAAGTTCGGGTTTAGTCAGACCACAACCGATACCGATTCCATCTTCGACGATGCCGACACCAATATCGTGGTTGTTGCCACGCGGCACAATTCACACGCCGAATACGCGCAGAAGGCGATCAGCGCCGGAAAACATGTCTTCGTCGAAAAGCCTCTGTGTTTGACAGAGCAAGAACTCGACAGCCTGACCGCCACATTGCCCGGCTTCGGCGGCCTGCTGATGATAGGGTTCAATCGGCGATTCTCGCCGCTCGTGCAGCAAGTCAAGTCTCGACTCGAGACTCGATCTACCCCATCGTCATTCGTCTACACGGTCAACGCGGGTGAAATCCCGGTAGACCACTGGACTCAGGACGAGGATATCGGTGGAGGGCGCATTCTGGGTGAGGCCTGCCACTTTATCGACTTGCTGCGCTTTCTCGCCGCAGCGCCGATCGCCGATGCAAGAATTGCCTATATGGCCGGGGCGACCCGGGATACGGCGTGCATTTCTCTGGAGTTCGCCAATGGGTCGATCGGTACCATCAACTACTTTGCGAACGGCAGCAAGTCGTTTCCGAAAGAGCGGATCGAGGTTTTCTCGGATGGCGGGGTTCTCCAAATCGACAATTTCCGCAAGCTTCGGGCGTTTGGCTGGTCCGGCGCGAAGAATCAAACACTTTGGCGACAGGACAAGGGTCAAAACGCTTGTGCCGCAGCCTTTGTTCAAGCGGTGAGGGATGGCGGGCCGTGCCCGATTCCGCTCGACGAAATTCTCGAAGTGAGTCGAATCTCGATTCAATTGGGAAGGTCGGCAAGCAAGTGACCGCTTTCGTGCGATTGGCAACCTACGCAAGGTTAGGGATAACAAATTCCGCCGTAGTCGCGGCCCATCGAATTTTGCTCAAGCTGGGGTACTACAAGAAGCGGCTCCCGACAGGACAGCCAATTCAGGGGCCGTTTTTCTCCGCAGAGACTCAAGTTGCTTCGATACCGATCACCTTGTTTTCCTGGCAGCCTGCGGCGTTGTCGGGGCCCCACGATTGGTCGCGGCCGCCAGATGAAAACGGGGCTGCGTTCCCACAGACGAACCATTGGTCAACGCTGGGCGATTTTGATCAAAGCAGGGGCGATATCAAGAGGATTTGGGACCCGTCTCGAATGGAGTGGGTGCTCGAACTTGTCCGGGCGTATCGGCAGGGTGATGAGGGTGCTCTAAGTATTCTCGAGCATTGGATTCGAGACTGGTGTGCCGGTAACCCCGTGAACGTCGGTATCAATTGGAAATGCGGTCAAGAGGCATCAATCAGAGGGATGCATCTGATCGCTGCCGCGCTGATGATCGGCGATCCGTTTGACTCGCCCATGCCAGGGCTCATTCGGTTGTTACTTGAGCACGGCAAGAGAATCTCTGCGACAACCGCCTACGCTATTGCCCAAGACAACAATCATGGAACCAGTGAAGCGGCCGCCCTATTTGTGATCGGACACTATCTCGCATCCAGGGGCGACTCGGCCTCGCGTCGCTTGGGAATGAAATGGAGCAAAAAGGGAAGGAGGATGCTGGAAGAGCGTGTTGCAACACTGATCATGTCGGACGGCACGTTTTCCCAGTACTCCGTTGTTTACCACCGAATGGTGATTGACACGCTTTGCTTTGCCGAATTGTTTCGACGGCGCATGGGTGTGGATCACTTTTCCAGTCTCTATTACGACAAGACGAAGTCCGCAATTCGCTGGTATTTGCACATGATCGATCCAATCAGCGCAGACGCGCCGAATGTGGGCGCAAATGACGGGACCCAGCTGTTCAGGTTTGACGGAAATCCGTATCGGAATTTTATGCGGAGTGCAAACCTGGGTTTGGCGGTCTTCTTCGATTGCCCGACAGACCAGGCCGAAAACCGCCATCCTTTGCTTAAACTGCTTTCAGAGAACGAAGTATCGGGGTCGCAACCGCCAGAGCTCAGATCTACTCTGTTTGCAGAGGGCGGATTTGCAATCCTTCGAGATCAACGCACGCTGTGCATGTTGCGTCTGCCCGTGTTCCGCTTTCGCCCAAGTCACGCCGACGCACTGCATATGGATCTCTGGGTCGATGGTGTGAATTTTCTGCGAGATGCGGGAACCTTCAGCTACAACGGATCGCTCGACGGTAGGGATTCTCAGCGATGGTTCTCCTCAACAGCCGCGCACAACACGGCTGAGTTTGACGGTCGAGATCAGATGCCTGTCATCGGCCGATTTCTTTTTGGCAAGTGGTTATCGGCAACGGATATTCAATTCGACTCACAGGCAGAGCTGGCTTCGGGCGCCTACACGGATTGGCGCGGTGCCACCCATCGGCGAACGGTCCAAAGGGACGGCGACCTCTGGCGCGTCACCGACCACGTCAGCGGCTTTGAATCGACAGCTGCTATTCGATGGCGCCTTGCACCTTCAAACTGGGTCGTATCCGGAACGACTGTCAAGAGTTCGTTGGGCGAAATCTCATTTTCGAGTGCCGAATCGATTTCTATCAGTATTGGTAAGGCGGCCGAATCCAGATTCTATAGGGGCAGCGAGCGAGTTCCAGTCGTAGAGGTACGCTTGTCCCGGCCCGGTACACTAGTGACAATCATTGCACCAACGCGGCGGGAAGGGTCGCCGCCATTACACTGACCGAATGACTCTCGCAGGATTCCCAACAACTGTCGCGCCCGCCGCCACGCTGTTTAGTACGACAGCCCCCGCCCCAACGACGGCGCCTTTCCCGATCAGCATCGGTCGCTGTTCCGTACCTTGCCGAATCACGGCGTTGGAACCAATATAAACGTCGTCTTCGATATGAACATTGCCGTTGCATCGGACGCCGGGCGCAAAGGTCACGAAGTCGCCGATTCGACAGTCGTGCGATACATGAGAGTGATTGTTCGCATGAAAATAGGAGCCGATTCGCGCGTTGACAGTTACCAAAGAGTACGGGCTAAGTATGCAGCCGACGCCAAGCTCAGATTCATCCAGCAATGAGGCGGTCGAAGCAACGATTGAAAACGGCGCCACCCCTGCCGCCGTCATTTCCTGTGCAATTCTTCGCCTGGCCACATGGCTTGCGACGGCAGGATTGAACCACTTTGGCCCATCGAGTTCGATGAACTGCTGTGTGCTCAGCACTCGAAAGCCGTTGAGCCGATCAGGTCGGGCATCGAAGTCGATGAACACTAGGTCGACATCTGGGCGGGTAAAGTCGGGCAGACTGGAAGCAACCGCCATCGTCTCTCGTCCATGTCCGCCGGTGCCGACGATACCAAAAGTTCGCGCCATTGAATTGTTTGAGCTCGCTCACCCAAGTCTTGACTAGCAGACGAGACAGGTTCGCGGAGGGTTAACGGGACAACTCCTGTGACTGAACAACAGCCCTCAGAACAGAAAACGGCGTAGTTCAGGTGGCTCGCATTCGCCTCGGCGATGTTACCACCGGGCCATAAATCAATGTGGGTGATTGACCCGATCGTTGACGTGTGAGGGGATCGCCTGCAGGTGACTGCTCGCACCAAGACTGACCGGCTCATTCACTCGGAATCAACTGGTCATCGATCCCGACGCTGGCAATAGCCCCCGTCGTGACCGGGCAAGCCTGCCAATGCGGACTCAGCACTGTCGGCAACGCATAAGGTATGCAATATTGCTCGGGCCCGGTGAGTCGCTTGCGTTCGAAGCACAGGTCCTGCGCATGAGCGGCGTCAATCGACGCATAAGCGACGCTCGAATTGTCGTTGACCGTCGGCACCGTGGTGTGACCGTAGTAGTGGTTCTGGCCGGCTGTTGACGACAACGAGACTCTTCCCCAGTCTACCTGCACCGCGATATTGCAGCGCACATCGTCCTGGGCGCCGTCAAACTGGCCCCAGAGCACGGTGTCGATGACTGTATTGCGATACCACTCGTTGTGATGAGTGCCGGATAGAGCGGTCAGTCCGTGGCCGTCTCCGGTGCTGCGCGCGTGTATGTTGTAGAGCACGTTATCGCGCACGGTGATCCGGCTAGAGCCGACACCCTCGACGGTGATGCCGACGTCATTGTCGAACACCAGGTTGTTTTCGATCAGCAGGTAGTGGATGTCGCGCCCGCAACAGACGTCGATGCCATCACCCCAACTGCTACCGCCGCTACTCACCGGATCGGTGCGGCGCGCACCCCATATGCGGTTGCGTGTGATGTGCACGAGGCCGGCCTCGGTGCTGGAAGTGCCACCCCCCTTGATGTCGAAGCGCCCTTCGGCGATCGAGCAGGCGCCATCAGGGTCCATATGACCCTGGCAGTCGGTGTACATCGCCGGAGTCAGGTAGAAGTCGTTGTTGGCAACTCGGGTGCCCGGGAAAGTCAGGTTGCCGGCGCTGTCTTCGAGCGTTACCAGTTGAAGGCTGTCAGTGCAGTCGTAGACCTCGTTGCTGACAATACGATTGTTGCGCACGGTCGAGTAGGGTCGCCCCTCGAGGTTGATGCAGTTGTCGTCATCAGGGGTGTGAATGGTGTTGCGAACAACGCTGCGCTGGAGCACGTTGTCGTTGGAATCGTTGATCCAGACGCCAACGCGCCCGCCCTCGACCAGCGAGTCCTGCACGACGATGTGCGAGGCGTTGTCGCTGATCTTGAGCGTACGGTTTTCCAATGCATTGTTCGCGTCGTTGTTGAGCACCGACAGCCGGTCAACGATCCAATACTGAACGGCGCTGAACGCGAGCTTCTGCACGATTGCGCGCTCTTCGCTCGTTGCACGTACCGGGTGGGTTGGCTTGTCACCGCTCGGGGCGTAGTAGCGCAAGACCCGGGGCGATAGTTCGGTGCCTGAGGTGGTTAGTCGGATCTCGCCGCTGGCGCGGTAGTCGCCCGGCCGAATGCAGAAGATGCGGATCGCCGGATCGTTGACCAACGACCAATCCTCAACGGTGCTGATGATATGCACCAGAGGATTGGCCTCCAGGCACGAGGGCAATGTGACCGATACTTCATATGGATCGGCCTCGGGTGCCGGGTCGGCAGGTGCTGATGCTGCCGTAGTGTCCGCTACGGACGACTCGGGGGGCGTGGCTTCGGTGGTCGAGTCAGACGGCGACGCGAGGGCTGGCGTCGGGTTCGACGTGGACGTCGTCGCAGACTGCGTCGAGGGAGCGCTGGTCCGTGTGGTCGAGGCCACCGACGCAGTGACGCTGGAAGGTGTGGACTCTTTGCTCTCGGGCGCAGCGCCCGAGCCACAGGCGAGCAGCGTTGTGCAGACGAGCGCGAGCGGCGCCCACAGCCAGCGGCGATGCAATGGATTCACGGTCTTCAGCCAGGGACAAACTGGTTCGCAGCCTAGCGGATAAGGCAAGGCTTTTGTACCCGTTATGCATCAGCGGCCGACAAAGGGCGAGGTGGAGCCGACCGACGTGGGCGAACGCCTAGACGACCTCGAACGAGCTCAACGGTTAAGATGTCTGGCAACGTCGTTTAGATCACCAGTGCCCAGGCTCGTTCTGACTCGTACAACCATGTCGATCTTCAACACCATCGTCGAGCGCTTTCGCAAGGAGTCGTTTCTGCCGACCTGGCTTGGCATCGTCGTCAACCCGTTCTACATTCTTCGCGCCGGCCTCGCGCGCGAAATTCGCGCCGCCGCGCCCTTGATCCAAGGCAAGGTGCTCGACATCGGCTGTGGATCCAAGCCCTATGAATCCTTGTTCGAGCAGGCCAATCACTATGTCGGCCTCGATGTGCCCGTCTCAGGGCACGTGCATGCCGACAGCCATATCGATTGTTTTTACGATGGCAAGCGGCTGCCGTTTGCGTCGGACGCCTTCGACGCAGTGGTCAGTTTCGAGGTGTTCGAGCACGTGGCCGACCTGGACGGCCTGCTTACGGAAATCCACCGGGTGCTCAAGCCGCAGGCGGTGTTGCTCGTGTCAATGCCGTTTTCCTGGAACGAGCATGAGGTGCCTTATGACTTTCGGCGCCTGACCAGTTTCGGCATGCGGGCGCTGCTGCAGGACAGCGGGTTCGAGGTGCAAGGGGTGAACAAGACCACCACCTACTTCCTCACGGTATGCCAGATGTTGATCGCTTACTTCTACCAATATCTGTTCGTGCGCGGGCGGCGGGTGATGGCCAGGCCCTTGCAGGTGCTGGTGGTGTTTCCGATGACGCTGATCGCGCTGATGGTCGATTGGCTGTTGCCCTCGCGTGACGAGTATTTCTGCAACACGGTCGCCATCGCCCGCAAGAAGCCGGTCGCGAGCTGACCGGCACCCCCGCCAGTTCGGCTGGTCAGTGGCCGACTCTCACGCGCTGGCGGTCGGGCGGGTGGCCACGAGGCGGATCGCCAGCACCACCTGCAGCGGCATCGTGTTGGCCAGCCAGCGCGACAGGCGGTCGGGCAGCGCCGCCAGCAGCGCCTCGGTGGCTGTCACCAGGGCGGCCGGAAAGCGTGCGTAAATGCCGCGCAAGCCGACGATCGGCTGCACCCGCTCGAAGCCCGTGTCCAGCAGCAGGCGCCGCAGTTCGGTGAACGTGTATTCGCGCAGGTGCAGTCCGGTGGCAATGGCGTCGAAACCGCGGGAAACGTCCCACGGGCCGTTGAGCCGGTTCGGCGTCATGATCAGGTAGTGACCGCCCGGTGCCAGCGCCTCGAACACATGGCGGGTCTGTTCGACGAAGTCGTCTGGATGCAGGTGTTCGGCAATGTTGTCGCCGTAGATCACGTCGACCGAGCCCGCCGGCGCCGGAATCTCGGTCGGGTGCGAGATGATCGCCAACCGCATATTGGCCGGCCAGGCCTCGCGCGATGAGATCACTTCCGACACCTCGGCTGCGATCACTTCCCCCACCTGCGGTGCGACCGCCATGCTCAGCTGGCAGTCGCCCGGGCCCAGTTCCATGAATACGGAGCTGGGCTTCAGGTAGGGGCGTAACAGCCGGAGCTTGCGGCCCACCGCGTCGCGCCGCAACTGCGCCTGCTGCGCCTTGGCGACCAGCATCGGATGGTCGGGCAGGCGCCGGTACAGCTCATCGTAGACAACCGAATACAAGGTCACGCGTTCGTTGGCCGGCGCATCGCGAAGGCGCGCGGCGAGTTCCTTCTCGACCCGGTAATGGCGGGCATGAACCTCCGGCGGCAGCGTCATGAAGTGGCGACGTTTGAGCAAGCCGAGTCGTTCATTGGGCGTTGCCCTTGCCCGGCACCGGCGCAATGGCCTGGACCGGGCGATTTCCCCGTGCAGTCGCCTCGAGCACGTCGAGCATGGCATCGGCCTGCGCGATGCGACTGAAGCGCGGTGCGGCGGCCAGGCCGGCCTCACGCATGCGCTGACGATCCTGCGGATGGTCCATCGCCCAGCGAATCGCATCGGCCAGCATGGCCGGGTCTTCGGGCGGCGACCAGAAGCCGGCGCCGGCCTCAAGCACCAGTTCGCTGGCCTCGCCCTTGGGCACTGACATCAGTAGCGGAATGCCCATCGCCATGCCCTCGAAGATCTTCGACGGAATGACGGTGGTGAACAGCGGCGCATCGCGCAGTGGGATCAGCGCCAGATCCTGAATGCTCCAGAACGCTGGCATCCGCTCGCGTGGCTGCGGCGGCACGAACAGCACATTGGGAATCTGCTCGCGCGCGACCTTGTCCTGCACCGAGCGCAGGTTGGCGCCGCTGCCGCAGATCAGGAACACGACCTCGGGCTGGTCGGCGAGCAGCTTGGCTGCCTCGACCACGCGACTCAGGCCGTGCGCCATGCCCACCGTGCCGAGGTAGCCGACGACGAAGCGGCCACGCAGTCCGAACTCTTCGATCAGTTCGCGGGATGATTCGGTGGGTTGGAACCGCGAGAGGTCGGCGCCGTTGCGCACAACGACCATCTTTTGGGCCGGTACACCGCGCGATTCGAGGTTCCGGCAGAACGCCTGAGTGACCGACACGATGGTGTCCGCCGCGTGATACATCCGCATTTCGAGCCATTCGAGCGCCTTGATCAGCGCGCCACGCTTGAGCGCACCGACCGAGACAATCGACTCAGGCCACAGATCGCGCAGCTCGAACACCCACGGCAGGTGGCGCAGTCGCGTGAGCAACCAGCCAGCCGTCGCGGCAAAAAACTGCGGCGATGTCGTGATCACAATATCGGGGCGGCGCTGCAACAAGCCGGCGACGAATGCCGAAACGCAAAACGAGAAGTAGTCGAGGGTACGGCGCACCACCCCGTCGTTGGGTGCGATGTAAGACTTGACCCGCACCACCCGGATGCCGTCCTTGAGTTCGACCTTGTACCAGTCGTTGTCATAACCGGGAAACACGACGCCTTCCGGAAAGTTTGGCGCCGTGGTGATGACCGTTACCTCATGGCCGCGCTCCACCCAGCGTCTGGCGTGCTCGTAGGTGCGCGTAGACGGGGCGTTGAGTTCTGGCGGAAAGTTGTCAGAGATGAACAGGACTTTCATCTAGAGAGCGCAAAAGTAATTTGAGCGGCGACCCCGGGACGTGCCTTCACGAACTCACCCGCGCACTGGCGTGCGTGACGAAATTCTACAGTGCGTGTTCGGTTGCCAGAGCGCCGAACACCCCCCTCGTCCTGATCGTTGTCGATGCCAATTCCCCCCAGGGGCCTTCATAGACCTTACCACATGACTGCAAGCGTGAGGATCCTCCACCTTGTCGACATACCTGACATGATTTTGGCGATCAAGCACGAGGGTCGGCGGCGCCGGCAAGTACCTGGAATTGTTCGACGATCCGCCTGGCGGCCTGGCCGTCCCAGAGCGGCGGCCGGTCAGTGGCGGGCGACATGGCCAATGCGGCCAGCGCATGGGCCAACACCTTGTCCCCGTCGGCACCGGCCAGCACGTTGGAACCATGCGTGATGGTGACGGGTCGCTCGGTGCTGTCGCGTGCGGTGACGCAGCGCACGCCAAGCGCGGTCGTTTCTTCCTGCAACCCGCCCGAGTCGGTGACGACTACGGCCGCGTCGCGCCACAAATGCAGAAAGCGCATGTACGACAGAGGCTCGGTGACGATCAGGTCCGGGTGCAACGCCATTGCCAGTGCGTCCATTGCCCGGCGGGTGCGCGGATGGGCCGGAAATACCAATGGCAACCGTTCGGCAAGCGCATTCAATGCGGCGAGCAATTCGGCCAGTTTGGCCGAATTGTCCACGTTACTCGGCCGATGAAGTGTGACTGCGCCATAGCGGCCGCTGCGGGCGCGCAATCTATCCCTGAGTCGGTCCGGGTCGAGCATCTGGGCCGGCATTGCGTCGAGCTCGGCGAGCTGGTAATACAGGTTGTCGATCATCAGGTTGCCGACAAAGTGAAGGCGTTCAGCCGGCTGCCCCTCGCGCAACAGGTTGTCGGTGCCGTCCGGTTCGGTGGTGAAGAACAAGTCGCTGATCGCATCGGTGACGAGCCGGTTGATTTCTTCGGGCATCGCCCGATCACCGCTGCGCAGACCGGCCTCGATGTGCGCAACCTGCAGCTGCGCCTTTTTGGCGACGATCGAACACGCCAGAGTGGAATTCACGTCGCCAACCACAACCACCCAGTCGGGACGGGAAGTGTGCAGGTGCGTCTCGAACGCCGTCATGATGCGTGCGGTCTGCTCGGCATGGCTGCCGCCGCCAGCACCCAGCGAGGCGTCGGGTGGCGGGATGCCCAGTTCGTCGAAGAACGCGTCGCTCATCTGTGCGTCGTAGTGCTGGCCGGTGTGCACCAGCTCGAAACACAGGTCGGACGCCGAGCGCAGCGCGCGTACCAGTGGCGCAATCTTGCTGAAATTCGGCCGCGCGCCGGCGACCAGACATAGCTTCAAAGGCATACAGGGGTGGCCTCAACGCCGCGAGCGGGTCGCCAGAAAAATTGCGTGTCAGGGGTTTAACGTGGAGGTCACGCTGCCCGGTGAGCGGGCACCCGCGCGCCCGGACGGCGTATTCACGAACCGGCGCCAGAATCGATGCGCATGCACGTGATAGGCGATGAACAAAGCCACCAACAACCAGAACTGCACGTATTCGGCAACGCCCAAGCGCCAGCCGATCACGCCGAACGCGCCGCTGACCAGCGTGGCAAGGTGCAGCGCAGTGACACTGTGGCCGACGGACAGGCCGTGAGCCTGCAGCAGGTGGTGCACATGGTGCCGGTCGGCTGTCATCGGTGTCTGGCCGGCGGCGAGGCGGCGCAGAATTGCACTGAACATGTCGGTCAGCGGCACCGCAACGATCCAGACCGCAACCGACGCCGGCATGTGCCCGGGGCCGGCGCCGCTGGCCAACGCAATCGTCGCCCAGGCAAGCAACAGCCCGAGCAACATGCTGCCGCCGTCGCCCAGAAACGCCGATGCCCGTTTGCGCCACGGCGCGCGCAGATTGAAACCCAGGAACGCAACCACCGCACCAAGCGCGACGATCAACACGCCGCCGAGCGAACCGGACAGCAGTGGCGCACCAGCCGGTTCGCCGCCGAATGCTGCAGCAACCAATAGCCAGCCGAGCGCGATCGCGGCGATACCGCTGCACAAGCCGTCAGCGCCGTCCATCATGTTGGTGGCGTTGATCAGGCCAACGATTGCCACCACCGTGAATGGCATCGCAAATACACTCAGGCCGGTGGGGATCGGGCCAAAGCACTCGCCGAGCTGGCGCAGCACGGTGCCGTCGATCAATACGATTGCTGCCGCGGCGGCCAGTTGTACCACGAGGCGGTAGCGCGCACGCAGCGGGTAGCGATCATCAATAAAACCGACGAGAAAAATTGAACTGGCGGCCAATGACAAGCCCGTCGGATAGTGAACCTCGGACACCAGCGCCGCCGTGATCAGCATCGCGAGCAGAATGGCCAGCCCGCCGACCAACGGTGTCGGCGCATCGTGGCGCTTGCGCGCATCCGGATGATCGACCCAACCGATGCGGCGCGCGAGTGGAATCAGCAGCAAGACCGCCAGCGAGGCGATCAGCCAGGCGAGCGCACCTGCGACCATTAAAGTGGAAAGACCCGGGATCATGTGTGCAAGCAATTGAAAAGGGGAACTCGGCCGCAGGCTAGGCTGCGGTAGTTTCGACATTTGAAATGCAGCCGGCACAGAGCGCCGGCGATCATACCCATCAACTGCCCAGGGATGCCCAGGCCAAGCCCCTGCTACACTTTTAAGCATCCGCTGGGCATTGTAATGACGCGCGATGGCGTTTGGCAATGTCTCGGCAGAAGGATTCCCGACAGTCGCGATGTCCCCCGTGATTTATCGCACGCGGATTCAACTTCGAAAATGATTGATTTCCACTACCCTTTGACACCCGCCATCGATGATCCGTGCGCGCCAGGCGCTGCACGGGACATTTGACGATGTGCGGCATCGCCGGGCTGCTCACAGTGCGCGCCGACGCGCCGCCACCCCCGCCAGGGGTGGTCAAGGCCATGTGCGCGGCCATCGTCCACCGCGGCCCGGACGACGAAGGCGTGCATGAAGGTGCGCGAGCGCACATCGGCATGCGCCGGCTGGCAATCATCGATCTGGCCGGCGGGCATCAGCCGATGCTGGGCGCCAATGGACGGGTACAACTGGTGTTCAACGGCGAGATTTACAACTTTCGTGAGTTGCGCGCCGAACTCCAGCGCGACGGAGCGCCGTTTCATACGGATTCCGACTCCGAGGTGGTGTTGCAGGCCTATCTGCGCTGGGGCGACGAGGCGATCGCGCGCTTGCGCGGTATGTTCGCGTTGGCGATTGTTGACGAGCGCGAGCAACGCACGCTGCTGGCCCGCGATCGCATCGGCAAAAAACCGCTCTACTACGCCGAATTGGCCAACGGTCAGCTCGCATTCGGTTCCGAACTCAAGTGTCTGCATGCGGTGCCCGGGTTGGATCGCACGCTCGATTTGCACGCAGCGCGCGACTATTTCACCTTTGGCTACATTCCCGCGCCCCGTTCGGTGTATCACCAGGTGCGCAAATTACCACCGTCGCACCTGATGGTAATCGCTAACGGTCGGTGCGAAATCCGCCGTTATGCGCAGATCGAATTCGGTCCGAAATGGACGGACGACGAAGCAACGCTGCAGCAGCGCCTCGCCGCCGAGCTCGACGAAGCAGTACGGATCCGGCTGGTCAGCGACGTACCATTCGGCGCATTCCTGAGCGGCGGCATCGACTCGAGCACGGTCTGCGCCTTGATGGCACGTCATCTTTCGGTACCGCTCAAGACCTTCACCATCGGCTTCGACGAGCGCGAGTTCGACGAGATGCCCGATGCGCGCCTGGTCGCGCAACACATCGGGGCCGACCACCACGAACTGGTTGTTCGACCGGACGCAGCGGCGTTGGTGGAAGAATTGAGCTGGTTCTATGACGAACCGTTCGGCGACTCGTCGGCCTTGCCGACGTTTCTGGTGTCGCGAATGGCTGCGCAGCACGTCAAGATGGTGCAGTCCGGCGACGGCGGTGACGAGTTGTTCGCCGGTTATGAGCGCTATCTGCGCTTTCAACAGCTCGCCGACATCCGCCGCCGCTCGTTCGGCCTGGGTGGCCCGGCACTGGCACTGGTCTCGCCCTTGTTCGGCGCGGCGCGCAGTTTTCGCTTGCGGCGCATCGCCGATCGCTTGAGCCAGCCTTACCCTGATCAATATCTGACCGGTGTCGCCCACGGCCGCGACGAAGATCTGCAGAATTTGCTTGGCCCGGCGCTGCGCGACCGCTCCGGAGCGGATCCGTTCGGATCGCTGCGCCAGCACTTCGAGCGCGCCGACATCGATGAGCCGATGGAGCGCGTGCTGTATGGCGATATGCGCAGCTACCTGGTCGACGACATCCTGGTCAAGGTCGATCGGGCCTCGATGGCCAACTCGCTCGAAGCGCGCGCGCCGCTGCTCGATCAGAAGCTCATCGATTTTGTCGCGCGGCTGCCGTTCGATATGAAACTTCGCGGTCAGGAAGGCAAGCACCTGTTGCGCCGCGTTGCGCGCGATCTGCTGCCCGCGAGCGTGCTCGACAAGCCCAAGCAGGGATTCGGCGTTCCGCTGGACAAATGGTTTCGCGGCGAGCTGCAACCGATGGTGCGCGACACGATTGGATCGCGGGCGTTTCGAGAGCGCGGCTTGTTCAATGTGGCAGGCGTGACCGCCTTGTTCGAGCAACACCTTGCCGGCGTGGCCGAACGCGGCGAGCTGCTGTGGCTGGTGCTTAACTTCGAGCGCTGGGCACAGCGCTTCGGGTATACGGATCCGGCGTCGATGGACGAGCCGGCAGCCGCCTGAGCGAGCTTGCAGTTCAGCCCACCTTGTGGGCGTAATAGTCCTTGTACCAGCGCACGAAGCGCTCAACACCTTCGCGGATGGGCGTTGCCGGTTTGAAGCCGGTCAGTGCTTCCAGGTCCGACGTGTCGGCGTATGTCGCCTGCACATCTCCCGGTTGCATCGGCCACAGCTCGCGAATCGCTTGGCGGCCGGTGGCAGCCTCGATTGCCTGGACGAACTCGCTCAGGTCGACCGGGTCGCTGTTGCCGATGTTGAACACGCGGTAAGGCGCCCAACTGCGCGCAGGGTCCGGGCTCTGGTCGGCCGGCATCTCGCCGGCAATCGGCACGTGATCGATAACTCGCACGAGTGACTCGACGATGTCGCCGACATAGGTGAAATCGCGCTTCATCCGACCTTCGTTGAACAGGCGGATCGGTCGGTTGTTGAGAATCGCGTCGGTGAACAGGAACAACGCCATGTCGGGCCGGCCCCAGGGCCCATACACCGTAAAAAAGCGCAGGCCGGTGGTGGGCAATGCGAACAGATGGCTGTAGGCGTGGGCCATCAACTCATTGGATTTTTTGGTCACCGCATACAGGCTGATCGGATGGTCGACCAGGTGGTGCTCGCTCAGCGGCATTCGTGTGTTACCGCCATAGACGCTCGAGCTCGATGCATAGACCAGGTGCTCAATTTTTGCATGCCGACAAGCTTCGAGCACATTGACGAAACCCACCAGATTCGACTCGGCGTACGCCTTTGGATTTTCGACCGAATAGCGCACGCCAACCTGCGCGGCCAGATGCACGACACGGCGAATGCCGCCTTCGGCGAACAAGGCCTGCATACCGGCCTGATCGGCGACGTCGAGTTCGCGGAATGTAAAGTTCGCTGCTTGCGCAAGCGCATGCAGGCGCGCGAGGCGATCGCGCTTGAGCTGTACCGAGTAGTAGTCGTTCAGATTGTCCAGGCCGATGACGAGATGTCCGTCGGCGAGCAGTCGCTCGATCGTGTGCATGCCAATGAAGCCGGCCGCTCCGGTGACCAGGATCGTCATGACAGGACCTCCCCGGCGAGTGATGCAGGCACGCCGGCAAGTGGCCAGCAAGACGAGTGGCGGGAGTGGTACACGGCGGGCGGGGGTGGGGGCGGGGACGTGGAATTCATCGGAATCGACGCGATCAGTGCTCGGGAAAGCACCAAGCATACCGGCGGCTTGCGAGAAACCGAAACGAAGCGCCCTCCCCTGCGCGCCGTCATGACGTCATTGTCGACTGACCCAACAAATCCGCGTGGAAAGTTTCCCATTGTCAAAAGGTACGACAACCTGCTGCGTATGACGCGAGTTGCCGAATTCAGCATGCCATTGACTCGTGGCCATTGCCGGGTTTGCACCCTCGAAGTGAATCGACACGTCAATGTCGCCGGTCCGGGCGAAGCAAATCGTTTGTACATCGCTTCGCCGGTGGGTCAGCTCGGGCCCCATCAGCCAGTGGGCACAAGCCTTTGCAGGGCCACCGATGAGGGTATCGACGATGCGCAGTTCGCCAGGTGTCAGAGACCATTGGCGGCGATGGGTCACACCGGTACCGGCGCGCCGATAGCCGTCATGACTTGCGCTAACCAATAGTGGGGTTGACACCAACTCAACTTCCACCTCGCGCACCCGCGCCCGCCGCCCGACCCTGAACGACGCCCAGACATCCGACGAGTTCCGCTGTCCGACGCTGACCGTATTGTGCGCCGCCGTGCCGCGCTGCCATTCGCGTTCGGCGCCCCTGTCGTAAGTGCCGGTTCCGGTGTCGACCAGCACCCGGGTCTTGCCGACCGACAACTCGAAGCCCAGCGTATCGGCATGCGCATGGCCGGGCAGATAACTCGGCCCGATCTCGCCGACATCGACGATTGCAACCGCATCGCCGGCGACCAGCCGCACATAACCACTGTCCCGCAGGTAACGGGAGCCGACCGCAGTCGCATCGATCGCCACCGCGCGCACGCGTGCTGCATAAGCGGCCAGGGCGGCTGGCGTGGGCGCAATGCCGAAGGCCGAGTCATTGAACAGTGCGATCTGCCCGTCCGGATGCGTCATCACGCGCAACCAATCGAGCATCACGACCGCGGTCCGATCGAGCCGATCGATGAGCGCCGGGTCGAGCCGGCCCGGGCGCAGTGCGGCCACTTGCAACAGATCGAGCACGTCCTGCAGGATCAGCGAGTGATACATCGGACTCAATTCAAAGTGGCCGCCGTCGGGCAAGATCTGTTCGTCGAGCTCGCGCAGCACAAGCCGGGTGCCCAGGCGCAGCCATCGATCGGCCTCGTCGCCGGCAAAGAACGCACCCGCGAAGACCAGCGCCTTGACGTTGACCCACAGGTGATTGCCCAATAAGTGGTATTCGAGCCGCGTGACGAGCCAGCGGATCTGCACCGCGAGGCTGTGCAAGGCGCGGGGCTCGAGTGAATTGCCGGCCCAGTGCCAGCCAATCCAGTTAACGATGCGCAGCGACGTCGGATAGGGGTCCCAGCCGTCGCCGGCGGTCGGTGGATTGTCGGCCAGCCAGCGCGAAATCAGTGCGCGGTGCCATTCACGACGGCGCTCGGCATCGCTGGCAGTCAGGTCATCGAAGTAGTGCAGGTTGTAGCGCCACAAGCGAGGCAGGGTCGTGGTCTGCCAGCCGCCGGCCTCCTCGAGCGACGCAGTGCGGCCAATGAAACGGAATGTGTCGGGGGCAATCATCGACGCGGCGCGCTCGCATCCGCGCCATTGCTGGGCCGGCGCCTGGGCCAGCGACGGTGCCGCGCGGACATCGGGCCGCGGGCGCGACAGTCGGCGTCGGATCCGATTGGTGATCTGCTCGCGACGCAGGGGCCGGATCGTTTCCCAGAGGCGAAGCAGTGATTCGGGGTTCAGGAGCACGGCGGCAATCGGGTTACGGCGGGCCGATCATTATGCGCGATGGTATGAATCGCCCGGACATACAATCGGGTGCATGTTGCTACTGTTCGGCCCGGTCATGGGCAGCCATCCATCAAGTGTCGGCGGCACGACGACCAGCTTCGCCGTGTTGTGCCGATTTCTTCAGGCCAATGGTGTCGCACACCGTGTCGTGCCGACCAATCGCTTCCATGTGCCCGGCAAACTCCTCGTCAATGCCGTCTACACCTTGCTGCGCATGCTCGTCGAGGTGCCGCGCGCGCAGAGGGTGATGTTCAATGCCAATCCGCGCGGCGCGACCTTGCTGGCGCCGCCGGTGTATCTGTATTCGAGGCTGTGGCGCCGGCCGATCGTATTTCGGATGTTCGGCGGTGATCTGATCGAAGTCTACGAGGCATTGCCACGGCCGATGCGCTGGCTGTTCGAGCGAACTTCGCTGCGGGCGGATCTGGTGCTGCTGCAGACGCGCCGGCTGGTGGACCATTTCTCGGCGCTCGGCGCGCGCGTGCGTTGGTTGCCCAATGCCCGCGAGATGCCGCCTATCGCGCGCGCGCCAGGACCTTATCGACACCGCCTGGTCTTCGTGGGCACGATCTGCCGGACCAAAGGCGTGGACGCGCTGATCAGCTTCTGGCGGGCGCACGGCGACGCCTTTCGGGTGCGCCTGTACGGCCCGATTGGCGAGCCAGCCTATCGCTGGCTCCAGAGCGAGCCGATCTACGGCGGTGTGCTGCCGCCGGCACAGATCGCACCAATACTCGCCGACAACGACCTGCTGGTACTGCCGACGCAGCATCCGGGCGAAGGTTATCCGGGCGTGGTCATCGAGGCCAATGCGGTCGGATTGCCGGCGGTTGCCACCCGCTGGCTGAGCATTCCCGAAATCGTGCATGACGGACGGACCGGCTGGCTGGTCGAGCCCGGTGACGAGGCGTCATTGTTCGCGACGCTTTTGGCGATCGACGACGCGGCGTATCAACCGGTCGCCCAAGCGGCGATGGCACATGCGCGCGGATTCACGAGTGAGGCGGTCTATGGTGAGATGCTGTCGTCCTTTGACGCGCTGACGACGAATCGCCAGGATCATGGATAATCCCGGGCTGTGTCCTGCGCCATGCGCGCATCGGAAAATTTGACATGAACGATTTATCGGCCGATCTCGATCGCCAACGCATCAACGAGCAAGCCTATTGGAATGCGTACCGGCCGCGCCAGGCAGGCAACTTGCTCGACGCGGCTCGCTATCGCGACGAGCAGCTCACGCCATGCTATGCCGGTACAGGCGACCTCTATTCGGAAAACCGCCAGTTGTTCCATCAGATCATCGCCGACGATGGTGGCTGGGCGGGCAAGGCCGTATGCGACTATTGCTGCGGTCTGGGCAACTGGGCCGTCTACTACGGACTGACCGGCGCGCGCAGCGTCACGGGTTTTGACATGTCGGCAAGGGGCATCGAACTGGGCCGCGACCATGTTGCGCGCCAGAACCTGACGGACAAGGTCCGGCTCGAGATCGCCGACGCCACCAAGCTGCCGTTTGCCGACGGCGCGTTCGAGATCGTCATCGGCCATGGCGTGATCCATCACACGATCAAATACCCGGGCATCTTCGAAAACCTGCATCGGGTGATGGCGCCAGGCTCGCGTGCTTATTTTCTCGAAAACCTCGCTGATTTCCCACTGTGGCAACTCTGGTGGCGGATCAAGGGCGAGGTGCCCGAGGGCGATGTGCCGATCTTCAGCGCCGAGGTGCGCGAGAAGGCGGCAATGTTCCGCGACGTGAATATCATCGGCGACAGCTTCGTGCATGCCGCCAAGACGGTGCTGTATCGACCCGGCATGAGCGACTGGCGACGCGCGGTGTTGCGTCGTACGCACCAGGCCGACCAGTGGCTGTTCGCCCGCTATCCGTCGCTACGCCGCTTCGGTTCGATGTCGGTGATCGTACTGACCAAGTAACGAGCCGACATCGGGCGATCATCAGCGCGCGGTCCGCCACCGCTGCAACAGGCCGAGCGCGCGCGTGACGACGCCGGCCATCGCGGCGGCCGTGAACAACGTCAACAGACCTGCCACCGCAATGGTCGCCATCGCCTGCCATCGACCTTGCGGCGTACCCAGCAGCGCGCGTGCCGCCAGGCCCGCCAACGCGGTGGGCAACGCGATGCGCAACACATCGTCACCGAGCCAGCGCCACCACAACGCACCGATCAGGCGCCGGTGCGAAAACGTGACCCAGCTCGCCAGATAGACCGCCCAACCGGCGAACCAGACCCAGGCCGCACCAATGGCACCGTAGTGCATACCTGCCCAGGCCAGGATAGGCGTGACCAGCGTGACAAAACCGACCATGCCGACCATCAGCAAATGCAATCGGCCGCGCGCGAATTGCAGGTAATACGGAAACGCGCCCACGCCCATCAGCGCATTGCCCACTGCGTAGAGCGCCAGTATCGTGCCGGTCGAGGAGGCGATGTCCGGGCGTCCAGTCCAGGCGAACATGAAGGTGTCGCCGAACGCACCGAATACGCTGGCCACCGCGGCCAACAGCATGGTCGCCAGCCGGGTCGCGGCGCGGTAGGCGGCGATCTCGGCCTCGGCGTCGCCGGCCGCGTGCAGCCGCGACAGCTTGGGCATCAGCATCTGCGAGATCGGCAGAACGATCAGATTGACGCCGGCAGCGGCCGCAGCGGCAAGCGAGAACAAGCCGAACGCCGACAGGCTCAGGGTCGCCGACAACACCAGCTTGTCGGTCTGGGTGATCAGAATCCAGATCAGCGCCAAGGTGCCGTGGCTGGCCAGAAACGGCCATAGGCCGCGCAACCGGCCCAGGCTCTCGGCAATGCCGGGTGTGCCGGTTTCCGGCACCAGCGAGCGACTCAGCAGCCACAGGGCGGCGACTTCGATCAGGCCCACCGCAAGCTGGTACTGGAAATACAGCGTGGCCGACGGGTGCATCCAGCTGAACAGCGCGACGATCGCCGGATAGCGCAGCGTCGACACCGCAATGTTGACCGCGTAGATCGACGCATGGCGCTCGAAACCGACCAGGGCACCGCGACGCACCCCGGAGATCCAACGCAGCAGCAGGATGCCCATCATCATCACGACGGTATCGGCGACGACCGACAGCGGCAAGGTTTCGGGGTTGAGCCAGTGCCGGGCGATATCGTCCGAGAACGCCCAGGCCGCTACCAGCGCCGGCACCGCGATCGCACTGACCACGACGTCCAGGCCTCGAATCGTGCCGCGCACCGATCGTGCGCTGCCCTCGCCGCCACGATAACGTGCGGCCTCGCGGGTCAGCGCCGGCGACAGCCCGGCATCGAGCAGTTGGAACCAGGCTTGCGCGATCAGCAGAAAGCCGACCAGTCCGTAGGCCTCGGCACCGATCGCGCCAAGGACATACGGCGCGAACAGTATCGAGACAACCGCCGAATACAGCTGCGCCGCATAGCCGACGATCAGCGTGGCCCGTTCATGCCCCAACGGTCTCGCCTCGAATCGCCGGGTCGCCACCGCCCTCGCGCGGCAAGCCGCGAAACGCGCGACTCACCGCCCGGAAGCGGTGCAGCGCGCGCCGGAACTGCGCCGGCGTGGGCGGTACCCTGGCGGCCCACATCGGCGCCAGCATTGCAGTGACCGTAGTAGCGCGCGCCCGGATGTCGCACAGCAGATAGAGCATCGCGAGCGTGAACGACTGGCGTCGGTATTGCGGGAACACGTCCACATAGTGTTCGATCATGTTGGCCAGGTTACGACGCACGCGTCGCGCCGAGGCGCTCTCGCTCGACATGGTCAGACCCTCCATGCGTCGATAGCAGCCCAGTTCTTCGGCCATCTGGTAGCCGCGCCCGCTGGCCAGGTATTCGACCGCGTAAAACCAGTCGATCGGATCGACCGTGGGTTCGTGGGTCTTGCGGGCGCTGGCGCGGTACATCGTGGCGCTGTGCACACCCACCGTGCCGATCTCGAGCAGATCGACCAGATCGATGTAGCCATCGGGCGCGATTGCCTCGCGCACGCAGATCCGGCCCAGGTCACGACCATCGGCATCGATCAGGCCGACCGCGTGCCAGCACACCGAGACCTGCGGATGGCGATCCAGGAAGTCGACCTGCTGTTGCAGCTTGCCGGGCAGGAACAAGTCGTCGCCGTCCAGGTGGGCAACGTATTGACCGCGCGCGCGGTTGTGCGCGTCAACGTAGTTCAGGTATTGGCCGGCATTGCGCTCGCGATAGAGTGCACGAATCAAGTCCGGGTAGCGTTCGGCGTATTCGCGTACCACGTCGGTGGTGCCGTCGGTCGAGGCGTCGTCACAAACCAGTATCTCGTAGCGGAAATTGACCTGCTGAGTGACGACGCTTTCGATCGCCTGACGGAACAACGCCTTCTGGTTGTAGGCCAGTACCACGACGGTCAGCTTCAGGTCGGCAGCACTCGGATCGGTCATCATCAACGGGCAGTGTTGGTGGCGCCGTCGATGAATTCGCGACACCAGAGTTCAAGGATTTGTGCGGCGAACAGCAGTTGCGCGCCGTCAACCTTGCCGGCACGGGTGGCAAGCGCGAGTTGCTCGATCGCGCCAGCGTCGAAGATGCCGCGGCGCCGGATCGTCTCGGGTGCGAGCAATTCGTTGCATAAGTCGCTGCGTCCGCCGGCGATCCAGGTACGCACGGGTGGATTGAAACCGACCTTGGGCCTGTCGATGACGCGGTCGTCGAGCCGGCCGCGCATCATTCGTTTGAGCAGGTGTTTGGTCTGACCACCGGCCAGATGCACGGCCGGCGGCACCATGCCCGACAACTTCAGCAGTTCGCGATCGGTGAATGGCACGCGGATCTCGATCGAATGGGCCATCCCGCATTTGTCGGTGTAGAGGAAGTTGTGATCGGCCAGAAACGATTGCTGCAGCAGCCAGCCATGCACGGCGACGTCGTCGGCACCGGCGGGCATCAGTGCGGCATATCTCTCGAACAGCGGCTCCAGGTATCGATCGCGCGGTAATTGGCGGGCGACGTCCGCGGCGAGTATCGACTGCGCGCCGATCGCGCCGGTGTGATTGACGATCGCCAGGTGACGGCTTGCGCCCGGACGCGCCAGCGCCTGTGCAAAGCGCTCGGCGCGGCGCAACGCCGGCGTCGAGGCCGGCAATGCCAGCGTTGCCAACCGGCGCGCCGCCTGCAGCGCGGCCGCCGCCGGCGCACAAGCCCAGGCCGGCACACGCTCGAGGTGGCCGTAGGCCAGGTGGGTGCGGTAGCCGTAGAACACCTCGTCACCCCCTGTGCCCGACAGCAACACGGTCGCGCCGGCCTGGCGCGCGGCGCCGGCCAGCATGTCGGTGACCAGCGCGGTCAGGTCGGCGTCGGGTTCCTCGACCGAGCGCACGATCGCTGGCAGCCGGTCGAGCGCGGCCGGCGTGACGGACACCTCGTGCAACTTCAGCCCGAAGTGCTGCGCGGTGAGCCGCGCGAACGGCAGGTCGGCATCGTAGCCCTCGCTGACGACGTCTTGCGCCGGATAGACAACGGTGAAGCACTGCAAGTCGGTCGGATCGATGAAACGCCTGGCCGCCTCGACGATCGCCGACGAGTCGATGCCGCCCGACAGGAACGCACCGACGCCGACATCTGCCATGAGCTGGCGGCGCACAGCGTCGTCGAAGACCGGGCGCGCGCGCTCGACCCAGGCGTTCATGTCGGGCGCAGGGTCGGGCGCGTAGGGTGGCGTATACCAACGATGCTCGCGAATCTGATCGCCGCGAATCGTCACCACCGTGCCGGGCTCGAGCTTGCGCACGCCCTCGAAGAGCGTCATCGGCCCGGGCACGTAGAGAAAGTGCAGGAAAGTGGCCAGCGCCTCCTGCGACATTCTTGCGGATAGCCGCCCACTGGCCAGCAGCGCGCGCACTTCTGAGGCGAACAACACGCCCTGTCCATCACGACACCAGTACAGCGGCTTGACGCCGGCCTGGTCGCGCGCCAGCGTCATCGTGCGTTGGCTTGCGTCCCAGGCCGCGAATGCGAAGATGCCGTTCATCCGGTTCAGGCAATCGATGCCGTCCCGGTGCAGCAAGTTCAGCACCACCTCGGAATCACTGTTGCCACGAAACCGGTAGCCGTCGGCCTCGAGGTCACGGCGGTGTTCACGGTAGTCGTAGAGCTCGCCGTTGTAGCAGAGCGTGATACGACCATCGGCGCTGCGCATCGGTTGCGCGCCGGTGTCACTCAGATCGACGATCGACAGGCGGCGATGGCCTAGCCCTGCCCCGCCTGCCTCGTCGAGCCAGACGCCGCCGGCATCCGGGCCGCGATGAAGCATCGCGCCGGTCATCCGCTGCAGCAGCGCGGCATCGCCAGCGCCGACGAAACCGCTAACGCCGCACATCGACGCACGCCCGCGCGGTGCGCGGCCACTGGCATGGGGCGATCATGACCGGCCTGCGCACAGCGCCTCCCAGCGATCAACGAATCGGGACATCGAAAACAACTCTCGAGCCTGTTGGTGAGCGGCGGCCCCCATGGCGCGCCTTTGGGCCGGTGTCAGTGCGATGAGGCCCGCGATGCTCTGGGCCAGGGCACCGGCATCGCCGGCCCGGCAGATCAGACCGGCGCCAGCCGGTTCGAGAATACGGCGGTTGTCGGCGATATCGGTGGCAACGACGGGCAGGCCGGCGGCCATCGCCTCGCACATCGAATTGGCGACCCCCTCGTAAATCGATGGTAGCAGCAATGCGTCGTATTCCGGGTAGACGGCACTCACATCGTCGCAGGCGCCGTGCCATCGCCAATGGTCGGTCAGGCCGGCCTCGGCAATCACCTGCCGGGTCTGACGCACCAGCTCGGTGTCGTTGTCGACCGGACCGATCCAGTCGATGAAAAAACTGTCGACACCGCCGGCCCGCAGCATCGCGGCAGCCTGCGCCAACGCCAACGGCGCCTTTTGTGCATTGGCGCGAGCGGCCACGACGCACAGCCGCAGCGGGCCGTTCACGGGCTCGCTGCCCCGCCCCGCCTCATCGGCGAGTCGCCGCTCGCCGAGTGTCAAAAACGCCGGATCGATGCCGTTGTAGATCACGTGGGTGCGCCCCCGCAGTGGCGGCAATGCAGCGGTCAGGCGCTCGACATAGTCGTGGCTGTTGGCGGTGACGGCGCTGGCCAGCAGGTGGCCGACGCCGGCCAGGATGTCGGCGGCCTCGAGCCGATGGCCGCGCACGCCGGCGCGTTCGGAGACGATCAGGCGCAGCGACGGTCGCAGCGGCCGGAGGGCCTCCGCGTAGATCGACGGTGTACGCAGGAACGCCACCACCGCGTCCGGCGCGATCTCGTCGATCGCGCGCAACAGGTGCCAGGCGGGGCGCAAATCGAAGCGCCCGCGTTTCGGGAAACAGCGGCAGTCCACGCCATGGGCCAGCAGGCGCGGGCGATGAAAGTCCAGCGCAGCATAAGTAACGACGGTAACCCGATGGCCCCGCCCGGCCAGGCCAACGGCCAGATTGGCCAACTGGCGCTGCGCCCCGGCGCCGGTGAGGCTGTCGATAAAGAGCAGGACGTTCATCGGGCAGGCGGATCCAGGCGCAGGCGCCCGGGATTCGTCGGCGCGAGGGAATGTCCGGGATTATACGAATGGCCGGGATTGTACAATGGGCCCCAGCAGATCATTGCCGGACGCCGACGCCATGCGCAAGTCACTTGTATTCGATCTGCCCTCCCGCGAGGGCGAGGACCGGGCGCCCGGCGGCTGGTTGCGCGTGGCGCTGTTGCTTACCGTGGCCTATCTGGTGTTCGGCCTGGTGTTGATCGGTGTGCCCGGGCTGTCGCGCGGCGGCATCGTCATAGCCGCGCTATCGGCAACCTGGATGCTGGTCGGTGTAGTCACGCGGCAGGCGATCATGCCGCGCGTATTGCTTTGGCCGCTCGGGTTCTTCGCCTACCTAGCGTTGTCGGGTTTCTTCATTCCCAGCTACCCTGGCACCTATGTTCTACAGTTGTTCACGATCTGGGTCGGCGCGGTGTCGGTGGCCTTCTTCGTGGCCAACGGTGTCTCAATGAACGTCATCATCGCTGGCTTTCTGCTCGTCGTGGTCTCCAACCTGATCGCAATCAGCGTCGGCTACGACGGGCAGCTGATCAATATCGAGCAGGAGACCATGCAGACGCTGCAGGGCAAGGAGATCAAACGCTACAGTGGCCTGGTCGGTCAGTCCAACGTGCTGGTCTCGCTGACCTTCAGCCTGTCGATCGCCGTGTTCCTGCTGCGTCGACGGATCAGCTGGCTCACCTACGTGGCGCTGCTCGCCACCTCGATCGGCTTCATGGTGCTCTCGGGCTCGCGCAGCGCCCTGGTGCTGTCGATCGCATTCGCTGGCCTGGGTGCGCTGCTGCTGATGAACCGCTCGCCGATCCGCACCTTGATCATCATCGCCTCGGGCATCAGCGGCATTGCCTTGGCGGTGTTCTTCAGCGATCCCAACGCGCTCAATCGGATCGAGCAATCATGGCTTGGCGAAGTCGTGGTTATTGAGCGCACGATTGCGACCTTCGATGATGCCGAAGGCTCGTCGGCCCTGCGTGGTCAGATGGCCAAGAGCGGCTGGGAGCTGTTCCTGCAGCAGCCACTGATCGGCCATGGACCCGACCAGTACGGCAAGGTCAGCGGCATGAACACCTACGCGCACAACAACTTTGCGGAGATCTCGGTCAATTGGGGCCTCATCGGTCTCGGCCTGTATTACGCGATGTATGTCGTCGCGTTTCTGAGCCTGCTGAATTCGCCACCCTACAAATATCCGATGTTCGGTGCGCTGGTGCTGCTGATCCTGACCGAACCCTGGTTCGTCACGTTTGTGGATCGCGGCTTCATGTTGTGCCTGGCCCTGTTGCTGGTGGCCAGTCATCCATCCGTGCTCAAGGTGCGCGCGGCGCGCGAGCGTGCTTTCGCTCGCGAAATCGCTGCTGAACAGCCGGTCGCGCAATAGCGCCGGCAAGGTCTGCTTACCGATGTGTGGCATTGCCGGGGTACTTGGCACCGATCCGGCGGGGCTGACGCGCGAGCGCGGGCTGGCGATGGCCGCCGCGATCCGGCATCGCGGCCCCGATGCATTCGGCGTGTATCAGGATGGGCCTGCAATGCTGGTGCACACCCGGCTGAGCATCATCGAGTTGAGCGAATTGGGCGCCCAGCCGATGGCCAGCGCCGACGGCCGCTTCGTGCTCAGCTACAACGGCGAGGTCTATAACTTCCTGCAGCTGCGCCAGGCGCTGATCGCCGAAGGTGCAAGCTTTCGCTCGCGCTCGGACACCGAGGTGGTGCTGCAGGCGCTCGCGCGCTGGGGCGTCGATGCGCTGCGCCGCTTCAACGGTATGTTCGCGCTGGCGCTGTGGGACCGCGAGCGCCGGGAGTTGCTGCTGGCGCGCGACCGGTTCGGCATCAAGCCACTCTATTACCGGCATGACGGGGACACGCTGGTATTCGGCTCCGAGATCACCGCGCTGACCGCGGGCACGGGCGCGGCGTCGGCGCGCCTGGACCGCCAAGGCCTGGTCGAATATCTGTACTTTGGCTGTGCACTGGGCGAGCAGACCTTGATCGAAGGTTGCCGCAAACTGCTGCCCGGTCACTGGCTTCGCATTCGCCCCGGCCAGGCGCCCGACATTGCCCCGTACTGGACGCTGGCCGAAGTGCCGTCGACCCACCTGACCGGTGAGGCGACGGTGGCCGCCGTGCGTGAAGCCCTTGAGCACGCGGTGACCAGACACCTGATCGCTGATGTCCCGGTGGCGCTGTTTCTGAGCGGCGGGCTGGATTCGTCCTCGCTCTGCGCGCTTGCCGCGCCACGATTATCGGGGGCGCTAAGGACGATCTCGGTCGAATTCGAAGGGCGCAGCGCGCGCAGCGAACTTGCCAGCGCGCGTTTGGTGGCCCAGCGCTTCGGTACGCGCCATGAGGAGCACCGGCTGGGCTATGCGGATCTGCCGCGTGTGCTGGAACAGCTCACCGATGTCCACGGCCAGCCGTTCGGTGATCCGGCCAACGTGCCTCTGTACCTGATGACCGGCGATCTTGGAGCCGACACCAAGGTCGTGCTGCAGGGCGACGGCGGCGACGAGATCTTCGGCGGTTATCGGCGCTACGAGTTGCTCGACCGGGTGCGTCGCTGGCAATGGTTTGCGCGGATGTTACCGGTGCCTCGGGGGCTGGCCGGCCGGTTCGATTCAGCGCGCCGGTTGCGCCGCATGCAGGAGGCGGTCGGCCTGGCGCGCGGTGCCGAGCGATTCGGCCGCTTGCTCACCGACAATTGGGGTAGCGGCGAAGTTGCTGCGCTGTTACGCGCGGACCTCCTGGCCGGGCCGATGCCCGATCCGTTTGCGCGCTACTGGCAAGTCTGGCCGGCGGTGGCGCATCTGCCGCCCGCACAAGGCATGCTTTGGACCGATACGCAGATCCTGCTGCCGGATCTTTTTTTCGAGAAGGTCGATCGCGCCACGATGGCCCATGGTGTCGAGGTCCGGGTCCCGTTCATGGATCATGAACTGACCGACCTGGTGATGGGGCTGGATGCCCATACCAAGTTGGCCGGCGGGTCCAAGGCGCTGTTGCGCGCGGCGATGCGCGACCTATTGCCGGCGGCGATTCTCGATGGTCCTAAGCTCGGCTTCGGCGTTCCCTTCGCCGAATGGTTAGGCGGCCCGCTGGCCGGTTACCTGCGCGAGCAATTGCTCGCACCCGATGGCTTGGCGCGCACCTTGTTCGTGGGCGAGCGTCTGACACACTTGATCGATCGACACACCGGCACAGGCTACGACCATGGCATCTTGCTGTACCGACTGCTGGTGCTGTCGATCTGGGGAGAACGAATGCGTGTGACGGTGTGATGAGCGCGCCGTTCAGTGCCTCATCCTGGCCAGGCGCTGCTCCAGGCGCGCCCATACCGCTTCGAGCAGGCGCGCGGCGACACGCTGCGACCCTGCCGGCGTCAAGTGGCAGTAGTCGATATAGAGCTGAGTGTCGGCGTATTCGGGTGCGGCGATCTCGGCAATATCGTGGAACTCGATATCATGGCGGGCGAACTGTGCGGCGAACAGCGGACGAATCTCGGCGCGACGCGGATTGATCTCGATCCCGGCGGTGATTCGCTGCAGATCGCGATCGGCCGCTGACAGCCTGGCCGTGTCTTCGAGCGCGAGCTGCGGCTGCAGAAAAACCTGCAGGTCGAAGTCGAACATTTTTCCGAGCGCCTGAATCTGCACATACGACTTGAAGATCGACTCATCCAGGATGCGGTCAACATTTGCCGGGAACGGCGGGCCAGGGTCACGCACCCGGCCGCTTTGCGCAAAGCGCGGGCCATCGACCGCGGGCCAATCGGCCTGCAGATACTTTTCAAGGGCCATGAAGAAGTTACTGAACCGCGCGAGATAGCGCACCAACGTGAGTCCGGTGAACCACGCATCACGTGCATCGAAGTGCGAGGTCAGTTCTTCGGTGCCTCCGCGGTAGTCTTGCCAGTTGTTGTAAGGCGCGTAGTGATAAAAATCGTTGTGGCCGTCCAGGAACACCAGCAGATCGGGCCGGTAATCGAGCAAGGTCTCGTTGATATACACCAAATGATGCCAGGTGGTATAGGCCGCCGCGGACGCGTTGATCACTTCGAGCCGCCTGCCCGGTGCCGCCGCGACCAGCCGCTCGCGCAACATCTTCTCGAGATGCCATGAGATGGTTTCGTCGTTGCGCAACGTCGGCACCTGAGGATACGGGTCGGTGGCGCCGATGCCATACAGGGCCGATCCGCCCAGCATGATGATCCGGATCGTATCGGCAGGCTTGTCAATGCTGTACTCGGTGTCGCTGCGAAAGCCGTCGACCGAATGCACCTTCGCGCCGTGCGTGTCGAACTCGCGCAGATAGTCCGGATTGAGCTGGTGGGACCGATACGGGTGATACAAGTGCCGTGCGCCGCTGCGTACGTCTTCGCCCTGGTCCTTGGCATGCAGGATATAGGCACCGCCGAGTTCGAGCGCAAGCGCGGCGAGCGCCAGCAACGCGGTGACGTATAACAGCATGAACAGCCGTTGTCGCGTCATCGTTCGGCTCAGTCCGGGGCAAACTGCGCAACCGGGCCGCGCCAGTCCGGCTGCTCGCCCTTGACGAACAACGCCTCGCCGATCACCAGTACATCGATCTCGCTTTGCATGAAACAGCGATACGCGTCATCGGGCGTGCACACGATTGGCTCGCCGCGGACGTTGAAGCTGGTGTTGATCAGCACCGGTACGCCGGTCAAGGCCTCGAACGCGCTCAGTAGCCGGTAGCAGCGCGGATTGGCCTGCTCGGTCACGGTCTGTACCCTTGCCGAGTAGTCGACGTGAGTGATAGCCGGTAGCGACGATCGCTCAAAGTACAGACGCTCATGCAACTCGGCCTGGTCCAGCCCGACTGGCGTTTCGCGGCGAATCGACTTGACCACGGGCGCCGTGATCAGCATGTAGGGAGACGGTACGGCCAGCTCAAAATACTCAGCCGCCTTATCGGCCAGCACGATCGGTGCAAACGGTCGAAAGCCTTCGCGAAACTTGGTCTTCAGGTTGATGCGTCGTTGCATCTGCGGGTCACGTGGATCGCCCAGAATACTGCGATTGCCTAGCGCACGCGGGCCGAACTCCATGCGCCCCTGAAACCAGCCCACCACCTGCCCGGCAGCCAGATGCGCGGCCGTGTCCGCGCACAGCGCATCGACATCGGCGAACCGCTGCGCCACCGCGCCGTAGCGCGACTGCAGCCGGCGCACCGCGCGCTCGTCGAAGGCCGGCCCCAGATAGGCATTGGCCATGCCGTCAGGCGCGGCTGGCGTGCGCGGACGCTGCAGGCCGATGTGCCACATCGCATAGGCCGCGCCGACCGCACCGCCCGCGTCGCCAGCGGCCGGCTGGATCCAGAGTGCTGGCGCTGGTGCTCGCTGCAGCAGCTTGCCATTGGCCACGCAATTGAGCGCCACGCCCCCAGCCAACACCAGGTTGTCGCTGCCCGTCTCGGCCAGCGCGGTGCTGGCCAATCGGTCGACCGCCTGTTCCGTAACTCGCTGAACCGCCAGCGCTAGGTTCATGTAGGGCTGGGTCAGCGGATCGTCAGACCGGCGACGCGGCAGATCGAACAGACGCTCCCAGCGCCCGTCATCGGTCATCGTCTGCCCGGTCGGATAGTCAAAATAATCCAGGTTCAGAGAGTACGAGCCGTCGGCGCGCAGATCGATCAGCTCATCGTAAATTGTGCGAATGAACGCCGCCGTCTGCGCCGAGCTGTCATGCCCGTATGGCGCCAACCCCATGAGCTTGTATTCGCCGCTGTTGACACGAAATCCGCAGTAATAGGTAAAGGCCGAATACAGCAGACCGAGCGAATGCGGAAAGTGAATTTCCTTGATGGTGCTGATTTCGTTACCCTGGCCATGCGCGATCGACGTCGTGGTCCACTCGCCAACGCCGTCGACTGTCAGGATTGCCGCCTCGGCAAATGGCGACGGATAATACGCGCTGGCCGCGTGTGACAGGTGATGCTCTGGGAACCGTATCGTGTACTGGCCGGGCTGGATCTTGTTGAGCTCATCACGCAACACGCGCTTGAGGAACAGCTTGTCCTTGAGCCAAACCGGCATCGCCGATAGGAAGCTGCGCAATCCATGCGGGGAAAACCGATGGTAGGTTTCGATGAGCCGCTCGAACTTCAGATAAGGCTTGTCGTAAAAGACGATCTGGTCGACGTCGGCTAGCTCGATGCCGGCTTCGTCGAGCACATAACGCAGCGCATGAGCCGGAAAGGCCTGGTCATGGCGTTTGCGCGTAAAGCGCTCCTCCTGCGCGGCAGCAATCAGCTGACCGTCAACAAGCAACGCGGCAGCGCTATCGTGGTAGAAAGCGGACAGACCGACAATGTTGGTGGTCGCCGTGGCGCCCTCGTCCATCGAACGGGCGCCCGGATTCAGAACAGGGTGTAGATGAATGGCGACAGCGCGCTCCCTCCGGACACCACGATCAGCACGCCCATGATCAGCAGGATCAAGATTGCCGGCAGCAGCCAGAATTTCTTGCGACTGCCGATGAACCCGAATAAGTCTCGCATGAACTCCATTCAATCGACCTCAGTAGGGATTCGTCAGATCACTCGCCGTGTAAGTGCGGCGCCGTTCAACAAACAGCGAACCCTCACGCCGGCGAAATGAACGCCGGCCCATCGGATCGCTTCCAAGCCGCTGCACCGCCCAGCCGATCGGCACTACGACCACCACGAAAACCACCGACAACAACACCCGCGACATCACTGCACCGAGTGCATGTGACAGCGCATACCAGGCGCGAGCAACCGGACTCAATACGGCCGGAACGGTCATCGTGACCAACAACAGCATCGCGGCCAGCCCGAGCAGCCATCGCCGGTCGGGCAACAACCAGAGGGCAATCAAAGCCAGCAAGGTGAACGCCATGCCGGCATCGACGAGTTGCGAACGACTCAGGCTCGTGGCCCGGTCGCTGGGCGTATCGCTCATCGTGTGAATGACCCGTTGAGGAGAGTTATAGAGACCGCGTCGAGAAATTGGCGAGCAGGGTGATGCCCTGTCGCCTGGCACCGGCAAGGGCCAGATCGGCGCAGCCGCGCCACGATTCTAGCGCGGAAGATCGGCCCAGGCGTGGGCGCAATGCCACAGGCCTCTCGCGGCGGTCAACAGGCTGGCCTCGGCCAGGCAGACCCGCTCCGGGCCGGTGAGTCGCTTGATGGTTGTGCAGAGGGATCCTGGGGAAGGAATTACCGGCACCACCGATTCGGCAGTCGGCGACTTCGACCGTTGCTGCCCGTGGGTCGGTAGCTGGAGGTTGTCAACCAGCTTGGCGCTTCGATCCGATCGACCGTCGGCCGCGTCGATAACCAGGTTGCAGCGTACCGTGTCGCCGACACCGTCGAACTGGCCCCACAGGTGCGCCCGGGCAATCAGATTGCCGACCCACTGCGTGCCACGCGAATCGGTGGCCGACAGTAACGCATAGCCGGCCCAGTCGCCGGTGCGCCGTGTGTCCGCAACCACGTTGTGTCTGACCACGATGCCATGGGTACCGGTGCCCGACACCGAGATTCCGCGATCGTTGTCGAACACCAGATTACCCTCGATCACCAGATGACCGATCTGCCGGCCACAGCACACGTCGATGCCACCACCCCAACTTGACCCATGGTGCGACACCGGGTCGGTGCGGCGAGCGCCCCAGATCCGGTTACCGACGATGAGCACGCGGCCAGCGGGCGTGTCATTACTGCCGCCACCCTTGATGTCGAAGCGCCCCTCGGCGGTGGAGCAATTGCCGTGAGGGTCGGGGTTGCCGGTGCAATCGGTGTACATCGCCGGGGTCAGGTAGAAGTCGTTGTCGGCCACGATCGTGCCCGGGAACGTGAGATTGCCGGCGCTGTCGGGTAGCGTCACCAGTTGCAGACTGTCGGTGCAGTCATAAACCTCATTGGCGACGATCCGGTTGCCGTGCACTTGCTGATTCGGCCGACCCTCCAGGTTGATGCAGTTGTCATCGTCATCCGTGGAAATTGTGCGCCGCACCACGCTACGCTGAAGGGTATTGTGCTGGGCGCCGTCGATCCACACCGCCACTCGCCCCCCCTCGACCAGCGACCGCTGGACCACGATATGGTGGGCGCGAGGGCTCAGCGTCAGCGTTCGGTTTTCCAGCCGCCGGTCGACGTCATCGTTGAGAATCGCCAGGCCGTCGACAACCCAATGCGACGCGTCGGCGAACACCAGTTTGCGCACGATTGCTCGCTGGTCGGCACCCAGCCTGACCGGGTGCTGGCCGTCTTGGCCAGCGTCGTCGTCTCGGCGCAGCACCAGCGGCCTTCCAGGGGAACCATGGCGATTGATTCGGATTGCACCCAGCGCCCTGTAGTCGCCGGGGGCGACGCAAAATACTCGCCAGCGTGGGTCGGCGAGGCTGGCCCAGTCGGCGTCCGTCTTGATGGACCGTACCGACGGATCGGCGGGGTCGCAGGCTGGTCGCGACACCTCAACCTCAAAACCATGAACGGCCCCAGCGGGAGCGGTCAGCGGGGACGGCTCCGGACGGTGCGAGGCGCGCGGCGCCACCCCCTGAGCAACCATGGCGATGACCAATGCGGCCAGCATCCGGCCACCAAATTGCAGCGTAAAAATCTTCGATCGCGCGTCGGGGAGATCGTCAGTCAGAATCTGCTCACGTTTAATTTACCACAATGCAAAAACACTTCGGTGATGCGGAAAACCGCTTGGCCGATGCGGGCTTCTCCGGAATAATAGTTTCCGGCCTATGAATTCGTGGGGGCGGTCGTGCTGGTGTTTTGACTGGCAGACCATAGGTCGATCAGGACAGCTTCTGTCATTGAATCGGTCCACCATCTGACACACATTCCCAGTATCAAGTGGCAGCGGTTGACCCGCCATCTTGCTATTGTCTTCAGCCGAGTTGGTCAGGCGAGAACCTCGCATGACCAACTCGCGGTTGGTGGACCGATATTGATGATCGGGGCAACATTCGTCAGTCGAATGGAATTTGATGATCTTTGTCACGATTCCACCCCGGTGTCTCGTCCAAAATTGCAGCGCGAGGCTGTATCTTTCCCGGCCGGCCGATTGGCGGCTAGTCCAGTCGACCAGGTAACAACAGATCGAAGATGAATAAACCAGAAGCACTGCCCAGCTACGGAACCGCCGAGACCCGCCGCGCTCTGACCGCGCCGCTCGAACAAATGGCGGCGGGTGCCGCGCCTACCATTGCAGCCTATCTGCGCATGTTGCGCGCCCGCAAGTGGCTGATCGGTGCGCTCACCCTCCTGTCGATCATTCTGGCCGCGGGCTTGGTCAACCTGGCCACCCCGATCTATCAAGCCACCACGATGCTCAAGCTGGAGGAAGGCAACCAGAAGATCGTCTCGATCGAAGAGCTGTATGCCGGCCCGGCGGGCACCACCCGCGAAAATGTCCAAACCCAGACCGCATTCATCCAGAGCCGTGATGTAGCCACACGGGTCGTGCAGGCGATGAAGCTCGATACCCATCCCGCCTTCGACCCCCGCCAGACCACGCCCAGCCCCCTGCTCGAACGCCTGCGCGAGCAGAGCTGGCTGGCACCGGTGTTGCCACTGCTCGAGTCGGTGCTCACGAACAAGCCACCCACCGACCGAATCATCGATGCGGATACTGCGCTCGCCTTGGTCACTGAAAAGATCCAACGCAACATTACAGTCACGCCGGTGCGCCAGAGTCAGCTCATTGAGGTGAACTATGAGTCGCCCGATCCCGAGCTGGCGGCCGAAATCGTCAATACCATCGCGGATCAGTACGTGCGAGCCGACCTGGATGCCCGCTTCGAAATGGCGCAGAAAGCTGGCAACTGGCTGTCGGGCCGACTGTCTGAACTCAAGATGACGCTTGACCAGTCCGAGCAGGCGTTACAGAAGTTTCGCGAAGAGTCCGGCATCGTTGCCACGCCGAATGCGACCATGGGTGGGTCGGTCAGCCAGCTAGAAACGGCGTCCACCCGCCTGGTTCAGGCGCGTATCGCTCGCGCTGAAGCCGCCCAGGTTTTCAGTCAGGTGCGGCGCGGTGCGGCCAATCGATATCAGGTGCCCACGGTGTTCAACAACCCGGCCGTGGCCGGTGCGCGCCAGGCCGAAACAACCGCGCAGGCCAAGCTCACCGAACTGGGCCAATCGCTCGGGCCGGCTCACCCGCTTTATCAACAGGCCAAGGTCGAACTCGAAGCCGCCCAGGCGAATACCCGCGCCCAGTCCGAAGCGGTCATTGCCAGCATCTCCAAGGAATACGAAGTTGCGCGCGCCACCGAGCAGGCCATCGAAGAAGAACTCAAGCAGTCGCGCGGCGACATTCAGAACCTGAACCGTTTTCAGGGCAGCCTGGATTCACTCGAGCGTGATGTGGCGACCAATCGCCGTCTGTACGAAACATTCCTGTCGCGCGTCAAGGAAACCGATGCGACGGCTGATTTCAAGAACCCCGTCGCTCGCACTGTTGACTCGGCCGTCGTACCGATGTATCCGGTCAAGCCCCGCAAGGCCTTGATCGTGCTGTTGGCCGGCCTGGGCGGTCTGTTGTTGGCCGGCGCGCTGGCGATCAGCCTTGAGATTCAATCATCGGTGCTTCGCTCCAGCGATGATGTCGGCGAGCGCCTTGGGGCCGAACTGCTGGCCGCTGTACCCAAGGCCAAGCGTGCCCAATTGGCCAATCTGGCCTTGATCCAGCATTCGGATTCCCGATCACTCATTGCCGAATCGGTGCGAACCGCGCTCACGGGCATCAGGCTCGCCACCCATGGCGAGCCCTGCCCGATTGTGGCCTTTACCTCGTCCGTGCCGGGCGAAGGTAAATCGACGCTGGCGATCAACGCGGCTATTGAAGCTGGCCGGACCCGCAAGACCCTGCTCATCGATTGTGATCTACGCAAACCCTCGATCGCCGAGTACTTGAATCTGCCCGCGGACGGACCGGGCATCTCCGACATCATTGCCGGTACTGCGATCGAAATCTGTCTCAATCATTCCGAAGAACTGCAGATCACCGTAATCCGCGCTGGCACGATGCGGAACAATCCGCTCGATCAACTCATGGGGCAGCGTTTCCTGGAAGTGATCAATCAGTTACGCGAACGCTACGAGATGATCATCATCGACACGCCGCCGGTCGAACTCGTCTCCGATGCCCTGCCCATTGGCCGGGTGGCCTCAGGAATGGTGTTTGTGGCAAAGGCAAACGAAACGCCGGTGGGCATGATCAAACGGGGTTTGGCCCGCCTGCAGAATGCCGATGTCACGCTGTTTGGCGTGATTCTGAACGCCCACGACTTTGAGAAGGCCTCCAAGTACTACGGGGAAGAATCGGCATATGGTTCATACGGGGCCTATGGGTACCACACGGGTACCGATGGGCGCGCGTGATTGTCTGACGACTTATCGTGAGCCGCTGTCAGGGAGCCATGCCTGACTCAGCAGACTCGACCAGGCGACACGCAACAGCCCCAGCTTTGTCAGCAACGAAGTCCCACCAACGATTGGCAAGCGCGGTTACACCTACATCCTCGAATCGAGAGTCTTGCCGGTTTCAAGATGCCCAAACTCACCGAAATAGCTGCGCAGCGCAGCAACTAGCGCCTGCTTATCCGGGCGCGGAGTGTCGAATGAAGCCCGCAATTCATCGATGAACGACAGCACCTCATGGGCTGGTCGCCTGCCGACAGGCCGCACCACGCCCAACGATTTGAATCGAGACATGTCAATGGTCTCGTCTTCGGTATGGAACTCCTCGATCGGCTTCTCTCCAGTGGTATCCGAGCCAAAGAAAAATACCGGATAGTCCGGGTCACCGGACGAGCGTGACGCCGCGCGACTTCTTGCTTCGTCCTCCGACTCGCAGATCTGCGCCCTGAGACCGAGGTTCTCGAGCAGACTCACGGCAATATCGGAAAATCGGCGTGCGTGGGCAGACTCATCGAGCACCGGAAAGAAAATCTCGCCACTGTCGCCCAATACGCAAGAGGCCAGACAAATATGGCCGCTTTCCTGAGGCGTCACGAAATAGCGACGGACATCGTTGGGTGCCGACAATGGCTGGCCTTTTGCGAGGCGCTCGATGAACGCCTGCAGCAAGCTGCCGTTCGAGAACGCGACATTGGCAAACCTTGCAGTGCAAACCGGCACCTTGTCGGAAAACGCGAGCAACATGTCTTCCATGAGTTTTTTGCTTGCCCCCATGATGTTGACCGGATTGGCCGCCTTATCAGTAGACACAGCAAACGCGTGACGCGGTTTCAGGCACACGACCTGATCCATGAACTGACGAGCGCGGAAGACATTGTTGTCGAGCATCGCTTCGATTGAGAAGATGTCCTTTTCGCTACGCACGTGTTTGTGCGCAGCAAAATTGGCGACAATGTCGAAAGGGCCATGATGGGCGATGATCTTAGCCGCAACCGGATCGGCGAAACTCACCGGATACGTGACGAATTCCGCCGGCATGGTCAATCCATGTGTGCTGCGCAAATCGCGTATCTGTTCGGCCAATGCGTTCTCATTGGTGTCGAGCACAATCACCTTGCGGGGGCCAAATTCGAGCAGTGCTTTGACGAAGGCGGCGCCGATGGTTCCGGCACCACCCACGGCGAGAACGGCACTGCCGCCAATTGCCTCGCCCAAGACAGGTCGGTGCGCTTCGATGTCTGCCGCAAAAAGGCTCTCGCGACGGCCGGTGATGCTCGGCAGGAATGTTTCAATCGATAGGGAGACGCGTTCTAACATTGTGGGTATGTCCAATCCGTTAACCGGCGCGAGCGACTTGGAAATGACGCCTCTCGCCGACATTGTGCGTCGGCGCGGATTGGCACGCTTCCGGCCACATCAGCAAAAAATGACGATTGATTGACAAGGATTGCACCGTACAGCGCCTACGGAATATTCCGTGATCTGTTCTTACGCAAATGCCCTGATTGACGTCGAGGCTTCCTGTCAGATTTCCCGGCAAATGTAGTTCAGAACCCGAAAAACCTCAAGGCGACAGGCGGGAAGTCGTCCGGAGCCTCACCCAACGCTCGGTCTTTCACCGTCGCAAGCTCAGGTTATTGCGACGCCACGCTCCCGACTTCTGCGCTGCCGACGCCGACTCTTGACGGGTGCAACCTTTGCGGCGAGCCCGTGGAACATCAGGTGCAGCAATGCCGTATGCAGCAGCACTTCTCCCGAGAACAACGTATTCGTATCCAAGGGTCCCTCGGTGAACCCGCGAACCACCATGATCACGAGCATCGCCGTTGCAAGTCGGGAAGCCTCCCCGTTGGATCGGATGCTCGCCCGAACCATGGCCAGCAAATAGACGATCAGAGCGATCAAGGCAACCCAGCCGCCGACGCTGGCCGACTGCATGACCTGGTTGTGCGCGTTGTACGCGAACGACAATCCGATCATCTCGCGGAATTCGCGACCCCAGACCGTTGGCCCGTACCCGAAGATCGGATGATCCTTCCAGGTCTGGATGGCAATTTCCCAGATTTGTGCGCGCCCGGTGAAGTTGCCGACATCAACGTTGCCGTCGGCCCCGATCAGATTCGAGTTTTTGCTCGGCATCGCGCTGCCGGTTATCTCGGCAAGATTGAAATGGGCAGCCTCCCAGATAATCAACATCAAGCCCGCCGCGACACTCACGATAACCACGATAAGGAGCACAGGATCGATCCGGGCTTTACGGATCGGTTTCGACGTCCAGGTGAAGAGCGCAAACAGCGGCAGTACGAGCAATGCAGCGGTCCAGGTGGTTTGAGACTGCGCCAAAACCAGAGTCACCATGCCGGCTGCGTATGACAGGCCGGTCGCAGCCTTGGATTTAAACGGTTGGTGAACAGTGAGCAGTAAGAGCGTGAGGGCAAGCGGCGCAATATTGTTAGGGTTAGACCCTAATCCCCAATATCGAAACTGAATGATCGGCAGGCGCACATCCGCATCAACATACTGCAATGCCAGATTCGGCGCGACCACCGCCGCCAGCAGGCCACTCACAATGAGCACGAGCAGGCTGATCTTCAGGGCGTTCAGGAATCTGTCGATAGGCATTTTTCGTGATGCATACGCGGCATACAGCACGACGAACGCATAAACGGTTTGGGTTTCGAAGCTCGGCACGGCGCCGAAAAACGCCGGCAATAGACTGTGTCCCACCATGAAGATGATCAGCGCGAACAGCAACCCGCGGGCACGATTGCGCCGGGCCGTTTCGAATCTCTCCTTCAGAGGGCCGAACGCCAGGACGATGCCGGACAGGACAAGAACTGAGACCACGCCAATCCGACCAACAACCGTGACCAGCGCGCTTTCGTGGGCTCCACTGAAGTCGAGCAAATCGACATCTCGCCATTCGAGTAGGACCAAGAGCCCGGGCCAGAGCGTCAGGATGGATATCAGTGCCGGCCAGGCGCGCCTGGTGATCGTGGCCAGGCTCATGATCGCCAGCGCCGGGCAGTTGCCAATTCATACCTCATGGCCATCGGCAGCCCTGAATGACAAGAATGCGGCGGCCGCCGCAAGTTCTGCTCATGCCGTGAAGTGCCCTGTTCAATAGGTGACGGATCGATGCAGCGAATCATACCGAACGAGACAGCTTGGCGCGGCATGGCCAACCGTTAGCCAGTTCGCCCCGCCGTATTGTGGTGTTTGTGATGATGCCGGGCACAAGCCGAGCGCGGCACCGGTCTTCTCCGGCGCCGAGTCGCCGGCCAGCGACCGACCGTCTGTCGGCCAGCCAGCACCGCGCCCTCAAGTTCGTTGCGCACACGCCAACAACCATCGACACATCAGCGGCATGAACCCGCCAGTCACCCGATAATCACGCCAAGAACAGGCAGCATCGCCTGGCAAAACCAGTGGCCGTTCGCACCGCGGTTCTCCTCCGCCGCGCGGGCCCCACAAGACTGACTGCGACTGAATATGATCTGGATCTGGCATGTTTGCGCGGCTTGCCTTGCCGCTTTGGTTGTCCTTTCCGCGACGCGCCCATTGGCCTGGCTAGCACATCAATATGGCTGGGTGTACACGCATCCACCAACCGCCCGCGATGTGATCGTTGCCGATGTACCGCTCGCCGGCGGGCTGATTGCCTTGGTCGGCATGTTCGCAGCCAATCTGGTCTCACCATGGCCGGCGACAGCCTGGGGAATCACGCTCGGCATGTTCATTGTCATCGTATTCGGTTTGATGGCCGATCTCGTGTCGTTGCCGCGTTGGCACCGAGTCGCGGTGCTGGCCTGCGCCTCGCTGGCAACGGTAATCGGATCGCAGGCGCTGATCAGCAGTACTGGGCCATTGCTCGGGCCGCTGGAGCTGTCAATGCGCTGGGTGGCGATTCCGTTGTCGGCCATGTTTGTGATGTTGATTGCCTTGGCGTTTCGACGTGTCGACCGTGCCGATGGCCTTTGTGACGGGCTAGCCATGACCACGGCCATCGGTGTGTTGGTGATCTGTGGTCTGCGAGCCAGTGACGGTGTGCCGATCGATCTGATCTCAGGAGTCGGATCAGTCGCAACTGCGGTGCTTGGCACGTTGTTGGCACTGGCCTTCTTCACGTGGCGGCACAAGCTGCGTCGGGTTGCCGCAATCTATCTCAGCCACGCCGGCTCGAGCATCCTCGGACTGGTTTCAGCCTGGTTGCTGCTGCAAGCCCAAGGCGGACTCGGCGAGGATGGCATCGGCCTGGGTACCCTGCTTTGGCTGGTGACGATACCGATCGGCGATCTGCTATTTTTCGCGTTGCGCGTGGTGTTCACCGGTTCGCCCGAACAGGTTCAGGATCGCTCTCATCTGCAACACCTGCTGCAGGCTCGTCACTTCTCAATGGCGCAAGCGATGCGTATACAACTCGGTCTGGCCGCAGGACTGAGCGCAGCGGCGATCATTGCCTGGCGCGCTGGCGTCCCCGATTCGCTCATGTTCTATGGATGGGTTGCTGGATTCGCCGTCTACGCCTACTTCGCCATGGCGTACTGGGAGACGCCGACCAATCGCGAGCTGTATGGTCGGGTCAAATCGATGGATCCAGCCTGGTCCGCGACTGTGCACGGCAGTGGCGCTGGGCAGCGGTGGGCTCAGAAAGCCGCACCAGGCCTCACGGTTGCCACGACGGATTGTCTCGATGTGGCGATCACTTCAATGGGTAGGACCACTACGGGCGCCCACGCGTCTGCCCATTCAACTATCGATGTAGGACTCTCCTGGGGACCGGAAGCGTATGGCTCCTCCAGAACCTTGTCGCGCCACGCGCCCGGCATTGATGCCGCCGGGGTCGCTGCGCTCGAACAATCCTGCCCCCCTGCGTCGCTCATCAAACCCACCTGGCGCACGGTTGCCGAACTCAACGCAATGGGTCTGCAAGAGCATCAAACTACCAACCGTTCACGCAGCGACGAGGTGGGCGCCGCGAACTGATCACGATTCGGGCGGGCGCGCTACCGCGCCGCCCGAACCTGACATCGGGCCAGCCAATGGCATGATGCCCAGCATCAGACCAGCGGCGAGGTCAAACATTTCTTGCGGGTGGCGCTTGAAATCACTCTTGGCGTAGATCAGCCAGCGCCCCATCACATACGACAGCAACAGACTGGCCAGACCCGCGGGATCGGTATGGGGCGCCATCCGGTTCTGGGTGATGGCGTTGCGCACGGATTGCTTCAGCGAGGTTTCGAGCCGATCGGTGATCTGATTGATGCGGCTTTGCAGGCGCGGGTCTTCGGTGATGATGGCATCGCCAATCAGCACTCGCGTCATGCCGGGGTTCTTGTCCGCGAAGGCCAGCAGCATCGCGAGAATCGCGCGAAGCTGACGGACACCATCCGGCTCCTGTGTGGTGATCTGGTTGATCAGCGCAAAGACGCTCTTCTCGATGAAATCGATCAAGCCCTCGAACATCTGGGCTTTGCTCGCGAAGTGTCTGTAAAGCGCTGCCTCGGACACCTCCAATCGCTTGGCAAGTGCCGCTGTGGTCACCCGGTCTGAGCCGGGTTCCTGCAGCATCATCGCCAGGGTCTGAAGGATCTGCACCCGGCGCTCGCCCGGCTTGGGACGACGCGCCTTGGCGCGCAGTGACGGCTGGTCGTCTTCGGACATTGGGTGGATGGACTGGATTGGACCGGGTTGGATTGTCTTCGAGACCGAATCGGCAACCCGTTGGAGCGGGTATTCTATCGTGAGTAAGTGCCTGCTCTCACTGAATAGCTGATCGGTTATTCACACCGCCGCTGGCAGTGTACGCCATGCGGACCCAAGCCCCGCTCAATGACTCCGGATCATCGTCCCGACCCCTTCCGCGGTCATGATCTCGAGCAGCAGGCTGTGATCGACCCGGCCGTCGATGATATGAACCGCCGACACGCCACTCTTGGCGGCCTCGAGCGCCGAGGCGATCTTGGGTAACATGCCGCCCGAGATCGTGCCGTCCTCGAACAAGGCGTCGATCTCGCGACTGGTCAGCCCGGTGATGAGTTCACCCTGTTTGTTGAGCACGCCCGGCGTGTTGGTGAGCAGGACCAGCTTCTCGGCCTTCAGGATCTCGGCGATCTTGCCGGCCACCACATCGGCATTGATGTTGTAGGTCTCGCCCTGCTCGCCCGAGCCGATCGGTGCAATCACCGGAATGAAACCAGTCTGGGTCAACGTCTGGATCAGCGAGGGATCGATCGACTGGATCTCGCCCACCTGGCCGATGTCGATGGTTTCGTCGGGGTTGTCGCGGCTGCGCATGCTCAGCTTGCGCGCCTTGATCAGATTGCCGTCCTGGCCGGTCAGGCCTACCGCCCGGCCGCCGGCCTGGTTGATGAGTTCGACGATCTCCTTGTTGACCTGGCCGGCCAGCACCATCTCGACGATATCCATGGTCTCGGCATCGGTCACGCGCATGCCCTGCACGAATTCGCCCTTCTTGCCTACCCGGGCCAGCAGTTGTTCAATTTGCGGGCCGCCGCCATGCACCACCACCGGGTTCAGACCGACCAGGCGAAGCAACACCACATCATGCGCGAAGCTGGTCTTGAGCCGGGCATCGGTCATCGCATTGCCGCCGTATTTCACGACCACCAGCTTGCCGTGAAACCGACGGATATAGGGCAGTGCCTCAGCCAGGGTTGCCGCTTTCTGTGCCGAGGTGATGGGGGGCAAGGGGTCAGCGCCGGGCATGGGGTTTGCAGAGCCGGGGGCGGCAGGTGAAACGGTCGACATGGCAGCCTGTCATCGTGAAGTATTAAAAGCGGCAGATGATACGGCTTGCGTCGATCCACCGAATTGGTGATGCGTCGAAGAACCTTTCACGCCACGCTTGCCACTTACTGAACGATGCATGACGCGATCGAATCAACGCGCCCGACCCGACCGGGTCAGGACGCCGCGTCAGTCAGGGGCATTTTTTGTAAAAACTATCGACGTCAGTATCAAGACAGATGCGGTTCGCAGCATACGTCGGGAATCGTTTGCGCGCGTGATGGCTGGCGCTGCATCGATTCGCGGATGCGCGATAGCTTAACCGTTTGTGTCGGAATACTTGCTTTGTCGTGGCAACGAGGCAACTTTCTACAGTCCGTTGCGATTTTTTTCCCGGTTTGTGGCCCGGACGATCCACGGGCTTCAGGCGAATCGATCATACTTCGGCAACCAGGCAGGAGGACCGTCCTTACATGGACATTCCACGGATTCGAGTGGCGAACAACATTCAATTTGGCGCCCGTCAGGTCGTCGATCTCATCAAGGCAGCAACCGACCCGTTGCTGGTTGTGGTGACGTTGGTCGTGGCCACGCTGCTGCATGGCCATTCGGTCCGGGGTGCGGAAGTGATCCTCGGGCTGCTCGCGTTTTCGCTCTGTTATCCGGGCACCATCGAGTTCCGCCATCGCCAGCTCAATCTGTTGCGCGCCCTGGCCGGCAACTGGGCCGTGGTCGCCGCACTGCTGCTGGGCCTGGGCTATGTCACCGGCATGTCCGACGCCTTCGACAAAGACGTCATCCTCGCCTGGGTGCTCAGCGTACCCCTGGTGCAGTTCTCGGCGCACTGGCTCGCGCCCTCGCTGGTGCCCAGGGTCTTGGCCCTGAGCCGCAAGGAACGCACCATCGTCATCGGCGCCAATGCGGCGAGCCGCCAACTCGCCGGCACCTTCAACAAGGATCCGTTCAGCAACAAGCGGGTGCTGGCGTTTTTCGATGATCGCAATCAGTCGCGGCTGGGCCATATCGATGAAGCCCCGGTCGCCGGCCGGGTTCACGATGCGGCCGCCTTCGTCAAGGCCAATGGTGTCTCGAGCATCTACATCGCCCTGCCCATGGCGGGCCAGCCGCGCATCCTCAAGCTGCTCGACAGCCTGCGCGACACCACCGCGTCGATCTTCTTCGTGCCGGACATCTTCATGGTCGACATGATCCAGGCCCGGCTCGATGCCGTGGGCGGCGTGCCGGTGGTGGCCGTCTGCGAAACGCCCTTCGACGGCGTCACCGGCGTGACCAAGCGGCTGTCCGACATCCTGATCTCGCTGGTGGCCATCACCCTGACCGCCCCGATCATGATCGCCATCGCGCTGGCCATCAAGTTCACCTCGCCCGGCCCGGTCATCTTCCGGCAAAAGCGCTATGGTCTGGACGGGCGCAACATCAATGTGTGGAAGTTCCGCAGCATGTATGTCACCGAAAACGGTGCCAATGTGCAGCAGGCCACTCGCGACGATCCGCGCATCACGCCCGTGGGCCGGTTCCTGCGCCGCACCTCGCTGGATGAACTCCCCCAGTTCTTCAATGTGCTCGAAGGACGCATGAGCGTGGTCGGTCCGCGACCGCATGCGGTGGCCCACAATGAAACCTTCCGCAAGGTCATCAAGGGCTATATGGTGCGACACAAGGTCAAGCCGGGCATCACGGGCTGGGCCCAGGTCAATGGCGCACGCGGCGAAACGCCGGCCCTGGCCGACATGGAGCGCCGGGTGGAATTCGACCTCGAGTATCTGCGCACCTGGTCGTTGCGACTCGACCTGCTCATCATCTGGCGCACCGTGTTGCTGATGTTCCGCGACCCTATGGCCTACTGAGCCGCCCGGCTCTTCTGCTGTTTCCGGCGGCTCTGCGTTATTTCCCGATCAGTCCGGCGCCTGCTTGATGCGCCGGCCATTGAGCGGCTGGGCCGGGCGCGCATTCTCGGGAAACATCGCCTTCAAGGTATCGATCTGGGCCTGGCTCACGGCCAGCGGCGAACTCATCACCAGCCAGCGAACCCCCTCGGTGCATGGGGGCGTGGACAAAGACCCCTCGTACTCATAACGGCCCTGGAAACCCGGCGGCGGCAGCAACTGCGCCGGGTCGATCCTGGCATCGGCGCTCACGCGGCCGCCGGGTTCGAGCGGTAGCGCATCCAGCACCGACTGCAACCCGAGATTGCCGGCGTCCCGCCGCACGAAGCTGACCGCCACGATCACCATCCGGCCGTCATTGCCCTCATGGATCAGGTGGGCGCTCAGGTCCGGCCTGAGGCCGGCCAGGCCATGTTCACCGGGCCGGTGCAGACGCAGCGTCGTGAGCCGGTAGCTGGCGGCCCCCAGCAACAGCCGATTGGCGCCACTGATGTTGGCGACCAGGCTGCGCCCGTCATCGAGCACCTCGAACCGGCTGGGCCGGTAGCGCACGTCCAGGGCCAGGGTACTGACCGGGAGCGATGCGCTCAGATCGACCGGCGACTGGCGGGTGCCTCGAGCGCAGGTCTCAAAATCGCTGCGCAGTTCGGCCCAGTGGGCCGGTCCGGTCTGGCCCTCGTAGGACCAGCGCGGCACCAGGGGGACGCTCAGTTCGGCCCGCAGGGCGGCCTGATGGGCTCGCTCGATGGCCTGGTCGATGACCCGGTCGAGCGGCGGCGCAGGTGGGGGTGGTGGCGGCGGCGGTGGCGGCACCGGGGGGGGTGGGGGCGGTGGCGGGGGCGGCGGGGGTGGCGTTGTCCGGGTAATGCGCAGATCGCCCCGCCGGTTGGCCCGCGCGGTACTGGCCGAGGTGGCACTCTTGCTCAGTGCCTCTTCTAGCCGCTGGCTGATCGATTCCAGCACGTCGGGGTCGCTGATCGAGCGGCCACGCGCCGCCAGATCATCGGCAGTCACCGCAAGCAGCAGCAGGACAAGCGCGGCCGGCCTGGCCAGGTTGGGCCAGGCCCGGCCCGCGCGCGACGCAACAGGGACAGGACGGGGTTTCACTTCCCGGCTATCGGCAGCCGACTCAATGCCCTGATGGCCCGGGCGGGCCGGGCGGGGTGAATGGCCCAGGGGCCGCGCCAGACGGCGCCGGCCTAGAGCACGAACTGCGAGAGGTCTTGGTCGGCCGCGATGCCGGCCAGACGCTCGTTGACGTAGTCGACCGTGATGCTCACGCGGCGCTCGCCGCGGTTGCCCGCCTCGAAGGACAGGGTCTCGAGCAGCCGCTCCATGACGGTATGCAGCCGCCGCGCACCGATGTTCTCGACCTGCTCATTGACCGCATGGGCGATCTCGGCGAGCCGGCGCACACCCTCGGGGGTGAAATCGAGCGTGACGCCTTCGGTGAGCATCAGCGCGCTGTACTGGCGGGTGAGGCTCGCATCGGTGTCGGAGAGGATGCGCACGAAATCGTCGACCGTGAGCGAGCCCAGTTCGACCCGGATGGGTAAGCGACCCTGCAGCTCGGGCACCAGGTCCGAGGGCTTGGACAGATGAAACGCGCCCGAGGCGATGAACAGGATATGGTCGGTGCGCACCGTGCCGTATTTGGTGGTGACCGCAGTGCCCTCGATGAGGGGCAGCAGATCGCGCTGCACGCCCTGTCGCGACACGTCGGCGCCCTGGGTGTTGCCCCGGGTGGCCACCTTGTCGATCTCGTCGATGAATACGATGCCGTTCTGCTCGATGGCGTGAATCGCCGCGCGCTTGGCCTCGTCTTCATTGACCAGCTTGCCGGCCTCTTCATCGGCCATCAGTTTGAGCGCCTCGCTGATTTTCAAGCGCTGGCTGCGCTTGCGTCCCGGCATGTTGGCGAACAGATTCTGCAACTGCGAGGTCATTTCCTCCATGCCGGCCGGACCCATGATGTCCATGGAGGGCATGCGCTGGGCAACCTCGATCTCGATTTCCTTGTCATCGAGTTCACCCTCGCGCAGGCGCTTGCGCAGCAACTGGCGGGTGGAGGATTCAGCGCCGCCCGTCGTGGCGGGAACCGGCGCATTAAAACCGAACCCGCCTTCGGCGGATTCATCCTTGCGGCGCCCGGGCAGCAGCGCATCGAGCACACGGTCTTCGGCCGCATCGAGCGCGCGCTGTCGCACCTTGTCCTTTTCCTGATCACGCACCTGATTGATCGCTACCTCGGCCAGATCGCGGATGATCGAATCGACATCGCGCCCCACATAGCCGACCTCGGTGAACTTGGTGGCCTCGACCTTGATGAAGGGTGCATTGGCCAGCCTGGCCAGGCGGCGCGCGATTTCGGTCTTGCCCACGCCGGTCGGGCCGATCATGAGGATGTTTTTCGGGGTGATTTCGGAGCGCAGCGGTTCGGCCACCTGTTGCCGCCGCCAGCGATTGCGCAGCGCGATCGCCACCGCCCGCTTCGCGTCCTGCTGACCGACGATGTGTTTGTCCAGTTCCGAGACGATCTCGGGCGGTGTCATCATGCTCACGGGAGAACCTCGACCAGATGATTCTGGTTGGTGTAGATGCACAACTCACCCGCGATCGCGAGCGACTTCCTGACGATGATTTCGGGGCTCAGGTCGGTATTTTCAAGCAGCGCCAGCGCGGCCGATTGGGCATAAGGCCCGCCCGAGCCGATGGCGATCAGGCCGTGCTCGGGTTCGAGCACATCACCATTGCCGGTGATGGTGATCGAATGCTCGGCATCGGCCACGGCCAGCATGGCCTCCAGGCGGCGCAGGGTGCGGTCGGTGCGCCAGTCCTTGGCCAGTTCGACGGCGGCGCGCAGCATCTGCCCCGAGTGCTTCTCGAGCTTGGCCTCAAAATGTTCGAACAGGGTGAAAGCGTCGGCCGTGCCGCCCGCGAAGCCGGCAATGACCTTGTTGTGATGCAGACGCCGGATCTTGCGCGCGGTGCCCTTGATGATGATGTTGCCCATCGTGACCTGGCCGTCGCCGCCCAGCGCCACCTGATTGCCCCGACGCACCGAGATGATGGTCGTGCCGTGAAACTGTTCCATGGGTGATGTCCGGCACCTGCGCGGCGCCGCCTGTAGAGCGCGAAGCGCTACAGTTTACGCCGACGGATCTGCGACATCTCGTGGATGCCCATGACGAGCATCAGCGCATAGACCAGGAAGTTGGGCTGCAGGAATTGCACAACACGCCCGGCGCTGCGCAGCTTGACCAGCTCATTGAGCAGCTCGCCCGCGGCCACGAAATCGACCCGGCGCAGCCGCTTGCAGTCGATGCGCACGACCTCGTTGGTTTCGGCAACCACCCGCAGCGATTTGATCTCGGCCTGGATCTTGCCGGTGAGATCACCGCTGAACACCACCAGGTCGGGTGGCAGGGTGATATCGGGTTTGCCCGCCTCATCGGCCTCGGGAGCCGGCTCCTGCATGATGGAGACATCGGCACGCTGGAAAAACGAGGGCATCGGCTGCCAGGGCGGCGGCGAGACCTCGTAGGTGACACAGTATTCGATGCTCAGGTCGTCAAAGCGGACCTGCTCGCCCATCAGCCGCAGCGTGGTCAGCGCGAGCTGCCAGAATAATTCATCAGGATCGCGGCGACCCGATTCGATATGCGCGGTGGCCGCCGTGTAAAGCTGCTCCAGGCCGATGAACGAGATCGGATGCGACATGTCGCGAAAGCCGATGACCAGCCGCTCGATCTCGCGCGCCGCATCAGCGTCAATGCCGCTCAGCTCGGAGAAATCGAGCGAACATTCGCGCTTGTGGCTGGCCGCGCGCAGCAACTGCTCGACGTATTTCCTGAAGCCGACATCGAGCATGCCGGCCGCGATGACATGCGACGGACTGGCACGGCGCCGGTTCGGATCGCGCCGCTCGGGATAACGCAGCTCGTCGGACCAGGGCGGTGGCGAGGATTCGGTGATGCTCGCATAGCGGATGGCCAGCGACTCGAAGGAATCACGCTCGCCCATGACGCGGAACAGATCGAACAGCATCTGCCAGGCCAGGGTGCGATGCGCGCCGCTCAGGCTGTCGTCTTCGACGGCGATCTTCAGCGCATCGACCGTGGGTTCATGCTGGCCATTGGAAAACAGAATGGCCGCTTCCTCGAGTTGTCCCGGCAGCGAACCATCGATGATGTCGATCGCCAGATCATCGTCGGCTGCACTGCGGGTGCGAGCGGCGATGGTGACGCCCGACGCGGGCATGACCACGGCACCGGATCCGCTGGGCGAACCGCGAGGCGCGATGACGCCGACCGCAGAGGCGGGCGCCATGGGCGCGTCGGCCGCAGGCAGATCGTCGAAGGACAGGAAATCTTCATCGAAGGAGACGGCCTGCTGGGCATTGCCCGCAGCCTCTCGCTCCAGGCGCTCGGCCTCTTCGGCCAGGCGCACCGCCGCCGAGCCGCCGGTTTCGAATCCGTCGAATGGCAGGTCGCGCTCATTGGCGCTGAATGCACTGCTGCCGATCTGGCTGGCCGCACTCGCAGCCGGCGACATCGCGGGGGGCGCCGATGCGCGGGGCAACTCGCCGCCATCCAGTGCCAGGGTATCGAGTCTGATGGCCGAAAAATCGGTGGCATCGACCGCCGCCGATCCGGCCCTCGCGACCAGGCCTTCGGTCGCTTCGGGGGCGGGCGCGCTACCGCTGCGCGGTGATGCATGGGTGGCGGTGGAATCGACGGTCGGATTCAGCACCGAGGGCAGCGCATGATCGGTTTCAGCAAAGACCGGCAGCTCCAGACTGCCCGTCGTGCTGTCCATGAGATCGGGCTCCGTATCGCGATACCGACCGATGGTGGTCAGGGCATCGGCAATGATCTCGTTTTCGATCTCGTCGATCTTCTGCGCGGTGCGGCGCGCGGCTTCCCGCGCGGCGACATCCTTGGCCGAACGATCATCACCATCGCCACCGATCAGCGTGGACGGCGTCACGAGCGCCGGGTCTGCTTCCTGCAGACGACGCGCCGGGCTTTTTGTCAGCTTGCGAAATAGAGAGAAGACCATGCCGGATCGATGCGGTTTGATCGACCCAGAATAGCATGCACAGCGGATCAAACGCGTTCGCGCCGGGACCGTGAGTCTGCCGTGACAAGCCATGTATCCGCTCGCCACGAGCCGCATCGTGAGCGGCGATACCAACGGTTGGTGAGAGCCGACGGACGGCGCCGGTGTCGGGCGCCTGCCGTGGGTGGTGTCAGTCGCCGAACATCTTCTGGCGCAATTCCCGGCGCTGCTGCGCCTCGAGCGACAGCGTGGCCGTGGGCCGGGCAATCAGCCGCGCCACGCCGATGGGTTCGCCGGTTTCTTCGCAATAGCCGTATTCACCCTCGTCGATGCGCTGCAGGCTCTGCTGGACCTTCTTGAGCAACTTGCGTTCGCGGTCGCGGGTGCGCAATTCGAGAGCGTGCTCCTCTTCGATCGTGGCGCGATCGGCCGGATCGGGAACGATCACGGTTTCGCGCAGATGCTCGGTGGTCTCGCCGGCATTGGACAGGATATCCCGCTCCATCTGACGCAGCTTCTCACGAAAGAACGCCAGCTGGGCGTCATTCATGTAAGCCGATTCAGGCATTTTCAGTACGTCTTTTTCAGTCAGTACCTTGACTTCCTTGACTGCCATGATTCCCAGGCTCCTCTGATGCGGCCACCCAGCCTAAGCCAGGCATTGCTCCAAACCCTTGATAAAAGTCTCTTTCGGCAGATTTCGACCGATGAAGACCATCTTGCTCGACTTCTTTTCGTCGGCCCGCCATTTCCGACCAATGTCCGCGCCCATCATCATGTGGACACCTTGAAACACGGTCTGGCGATCCGAGCCCTTCATGTAGAGCACACCCTTGTAGCGCAGCATGTCTTCGCCGTAGACCTGAATCAGGCCTGACAGGAAGTCTTCCAGCTTGCCGGGATCGAAGGGCTTCTTCGCGCGAAACACGAAGGAACTGATCGCCTCGCTATGCTCATGCTCGTCGTCCTCCAGAAAGGACGGATCGATTTCGAGAATGGCATTCAGATTGAAGCCGCGGATATCAAACACATCCTTGATGTCCACGTCACCAAAATTCACGGTACGCACCGGCGCGCGCGGATTGAGCCTGACCAGACGCGCGCGCAAGGCTTTCTGCTCATCCTCCGTGACCAGATCGACCTTGCTCATGAGCAGCCGGTCGGCAAAGGCGACCTGCTCCTGAGCCTCACGATGCTGGTTCAGTTGCTGGTCGCCATGTTTGGCATCGACCACGGTGAGCACCGCATCGAGCAGGAAATACTCCGCGATATCGTCATCGATGAAGAAGGTCTGTGCCACCGGTGCCGGGTCGGCCATGCCGGTGGTTTCGATGACCACGCGCTCGAAATCGAGCGCGCCGGTTTCGCGCTTGCGCCGCAGATCGCCCAGGATGCGCACCAGATCGCCGCGCACCGTGCAGCAGATGCAGCCGTTGTTCATTTCGATGATCTGCTCATCGGCACTCTGGGTGAGCAATTCATTGTCCACCCCCTCGGCACCGAACTCATTTTCGATGACGGCAATCCGCATGCCATGGTTTTCGGTGAGCACGCGCTTGAGCAAGGTGGTTTTGCCGCTGCCCAGGAATCCGGTGAGTATTGTGACCGGCACATGACTGGATGCGGGCTTGCCGGCGGGCTTTGCAGCGGTCTTGGGATCGGCAGACTGATTCGTCATGACAGCGATGGGTTCATCTGGAAAGGGGCGGATTGTACCGGGGCCCCCGCCAAAACTCCATCGGCTGGATGGTCATTGCGAAAACCCGTGTTTTTTGCTTATTCCGAGCGTCTGCGCCGCGCCCTGGGATGAGCCGCATCATAGACCTGGGCCAGATGCTGGAAATCCAGTGCCGTATAGACCTGGGTGGTCGAAATACTGGCGTGACCGAGCAATTCCTGAACCGCGCGCAGATCGCCGCTGGACTGCAACAAATGACTGGCAAACGAATGGCGCAACACATGCGGATGCACATTGGCCGGGATGCCCTGCTGGATCGCCAGTTGCTTCAAGCGTAACTGCACACTGCGATGCGACAGCCGGCTGCCGCGCCCGCTCAGGAACAGCGGCCGGCGATCGGCCGCCGGGTGCTCGGCCAGCCATTGTTCGCGTACGGCCAGCCATTGCGCCAGCGCGGTCATCGCGGCACGGCCCACCGGGACGGTGCGCATTTTGCGCCCCTTACCCAAAACAGTGACTTGCGCCTCGGCCATGTCCAGCCAGGCTTCGCTAGGTCGTTCACCGTCGGCCCAATGGCCGGCATCCAGGCCACAGAGTTCGGCCAGGCGTAGTCCGGATGAATAAAGCAATTCGACAATGGCCTTGTCGCGCTGCATGGCGAATTGTTCACCGGGTCGGTAGTCAGCCAGATGCATCGCCTGGTCCGGGCTGAGCGCCTTGGGCAGTCGCTTGCCGGCCCGCGGCCCGCGCACCCCACGCACCGGATTAGCGCGTCCCGACCCCAGGTGCGACTCGAACCAGCCGCGCCAGACCGACAGGCGATGAGCGATGCTGCGCGGCGCCAGTCCCTGATGAGCCAGCCGCGCCACCCAGCGACGCACATCGACCGGCGTGATTTCGCCCGACAGTTCATCGCCGGCCAGACCGGTCAGGCTGAGCAGGGCCTGCCGGTAACTGCTCAGCGTTGATTCGCTATAGCCGCGTTCGGTGCGCAGATGGTCCAGCCAACGGCTCATCGATGGCGGCAGGGGCGGAGGCGCCAGGTCTGCCGTCAACCCGCCCTCCCGCATCGGCGGCGCGCCAAGACGGCGCGAATGTTTGCGCTCAGCCGCGGGCATCCGCATCGGGCAACAGGCGGCCCAGCGCTGCGCTGGCCACCTCACCGATACGCTCGAGAAAGGCCGTGCCCATGCCCGTCTGAAACCGGTCGGGATCGGGCGAGCCGAACAGAATCATGCCGAAGGCCTGCACACTCGCCCCACGACGCAGCGCCAGCATAGCCACCGATCGGGTTGACTGGCCGGCGTCGGCGAACCACTGCAGCGGCGCCTGATCCATGCGAAGGCCGCAATAGGGTTGCCGCAGATCGTCCGCCATCGCACGCACGGCGGGCGTGGGCGTCAGTGCAAAGTTTTCGCCGGCAAACGCGGGCGCCACATCCCAGACTTTCACCACCACGTCGGGCACGCGAAAACTCTCGGCCAGCGTGGCCTGGATTTGTGCCGGCATGACGGCCGGCTCGCGCACCAGCAGCAGGTCGCGCGTGAAACGCGCCAGGCGATCGGCAATCGCATCGTTTTCCTCGCCGGCGCGCACCAGATCGGCCAGACGACGTTCGAGTGCGCGGTGCCGATCGCGCAACTGGGCGAGTTGGCGCTCATGCAGCGAAATCGCCCGACCGCCGAGCGGATCGGGAATTGAAACGCCAAGCAGTACCTCGCCGTGGCGCAGGAAAAATTCGGGATGTTCAACCAGATAGCTGGCCAGATCGGCTTCGTCGAACGCGGGCGCTGGCGGCTCGGCGACGGGGACCTGGCGCAGCGTTGATAGCGACGATTCCGGATCCGCTGCCGGTTCGCTATCCGGCCCGAAGGCACTTGCCGTCATGGTGACCATACTCTGGACGATCCTGTGAATGAACCCGGCCGCCGACTGGCGCCAGCGCGGGTCCGGGTCATGATTCCTGACGAGCCGCTGGCAATGCCGACAGCTCGATCTCGCCTGAAAAAACGCGCCTGGCCTCGCCAGTCATGAGCACCGGGTCGTTCAGGCCCCCCGACCAGTTCACCGTGAGCCGACCGCCGCGGGTGCTCACGCCCACCGTGTGATCGAGCAGACCCAGATGAATGCCCAGCGCCGCTGCGGCGCAGACACCCGTGCCACAGGCCAGGGTTTCGCCGGCGCCTCGCTCCCAGACGCGCAGCCGCACCTCGGACCGCGAGACGATCTGCATGAATCCCACATTGACCCGCTGCGGAAACCGCCGGTGGTGTTCGATGCGTGGACCGTCGATGGCGACCGCTGCCTGATCCACCGAATCGACCAGCTGCATCACATGCGGATTGCCCATCGACGCGACGGCCACCCAACGATGCTCATCATCGACGGGCAGATGCCACCACTGACCCTGTCCGGCCGGGCGCGACTCGAGTGCGTCCGTGACAAAAGGCACGTCGGCCGGATTCAGTCGCGGCGGGCCCATGTCCACCTCGACCAGTCCATCGTCGCGCAGACGCGGCTCGATGATGTTGTTGACGGTTTCGATGCGCAGGCGCAGCTTGCTGCTCAGCCCCTCGTCGTGCACGAACGCAACCAGGCAACGCGCCCCATTACCGCAGTGTTCGACCTCGTCACCACTCGAGTTGAAGATGCGATAGCGAAAGTCGGTATCCGCTCGCGTGGGCTTTTCCACCAGCAGGATCTGATCGGCGCCAATGCCGAAATGCCGGTCGGCGATCGCACGCACCTGCGCACGATCGAGCCGAACCGACTGGGAGACGCCATTGATCACGACAAAGTCGTTGCCGGCGCCCTGCATCTTGGTGAATCTGAGGGGCATCGAACGATTATGGCCGATCAGTAGAACCCGGACTCGCCCTGTGGCCTCGTTTTGAAGCGCTTGTGGCTCCAGAGATACTGTTCGGGCGCCTCGAGCACCCGCTCCTCGATGAAGGCATTCATCCGGCGGGTGGCGCTGGTCAGATCCTCGCCCGGGTAATCGGCCCAGGCAGGATAAAAACGCACCTGATAGCCGCCCGGCACCATGGTGGTGACACAGGGCACGACCGCCGCCCGGGTAAGTCCCGCGAGCCGGGCCATCGACGTGACCGTGGCAGCCGGCACGCCGAAGAAGGGCACAAACAAGGCATCGCGCGCACCCAGATCCATATCGGGCAGGAAATAAAACGGAATGCCCTGGCGCAGAATGCGGACCGCGCCGCGCACACCGTCGTTGCGCAACACCATGCGCGAATCATGAAAGCGCGATCGGCCTTCGGTCATGGCACGCGTGAGCGTCGCACTCTTTTGCTGCGCATACATCGAATCGACGCGCATCTCCATCTGAAAGCGCAGCCCGCCCGCATCGAGCCCGACGAAATGCGGCGCCAGCACGAGCACGGGTTCACCCTGCAGATCGCGCACGTGTTCGAGTCCCTCAATCGAACACAGCGCACGGATGCGCGTCACGTCACCGAACCAGAAGATGAAGCGCTCGAAGAACGAGGCGACGTAGGCATGGAAGTGACGCAGGCCGACGCGGCGCCGCTCGGTGGGCGTCCAGTGCGGAAAACACAGGCCCAGATTGGTCAGCGTGACCCGACGGCGCCCCGTTGCGCCCAGCCACAGGCCGATGGCGATCGGCCAGGACAGCGCACGCAGCACCGGCAGGGGCAGCAGCGCCAGTGTCTTGAGAAACCAGAGTGCGGCCCCCGAACCCCACTCACGCATTGCCGCGCCTCAATGGCCCGGCACGTCGGCATTGGGGTAAGCCGCTTCGGTCACCGGATCATCATGCAGGAGGGATGGCGACGCTGCCGCCGCCGCGCCGAGCAGGCCGGCGTTACGATCGACTTCGACACCCGGTGGTCGCTTGTAGCGGTTGTATCCCCATAGATATTGATGGGGCAGACGGCGGATCAGCACCTCGAAGCGGCGATTGATCACATCGGGTGTGGGCACCTCGGCCAGTGGCTCGAAGCGCAGCCGCCAACCGCGCCCGCCGGACAGGCGCTCGCCCACCGCGAGCACCACCGCGCAACCGGTCATCTCGACCAGCCGGGCCGGCAGTGTCATGGTGTAGGCGGGCTGGCCGAAGAAGGTGGCCCAGTGGCCGTCGCCGGCGGTGGGCACCTGGTCGGGCAGCAGACCGACGATGTCGCCCCGGCGCAAGGTGCGCACCATGTTGCGCAGGCCGCCGACGGTGGGGGGGACGGCATCGATGCCCTCGACCGCGCGCGCGGCAACCAGCCAGCGGCGCAGCAGTTCGATCTTGGGCGGCTTGTAGAGCACGGTGATGGGCCGGCGGGCCGCATAGAAACGCGCCGCCATTTCGAATGACCCCAGGTGCGGGGTAAGGATGAGCACGCCCTTGCCGCGCCGCTCGGCGGCTTCGATCACGTCGGTATCGGTGACCAGGGCCTGGCGACCGATGACCCGCGGCGCATGGGCCCAGATATAGGGGCACTCGGCGACCATCCGGCCGGCTTCCATGATGGCGCGCCGGCGCACCGGGCCGGGACCGTAGCCGGCCATTCGAAGGTTGTCGTTGAGCTTGCGCCGATACCCCGGGGAAAACAGCCAGGCCCCGATGCCGGCCACGCTGCCCACGGCTCGAGCAACACCCAGCGGCACATGGCCGATGATGCGCAGGGCGGGTGGTAGCTGGGCGATTTCTGGGGATTTGATCAGCGCAGCGGCTGGCGTGGCGGAATTCATGATGTGAAGCAAAGCGTGACGGATGAACTGTCTGAACGTTCGACCAAGGCTTGCAGGATACGACAGCTTGCCCTGACTCGTGCATTTCACCACGGGGCCTTCGCGAAATTTTCATATAATGTGCGGATCGCCGAGTTAAACGGACAACTTGCGGGGCGATAGGCAGCCGGCCACCAGGTCTGCTGCGGCAATTTCCGCTAAAGCGTCGCCACTTCTACCGGAGTCGGCCTCGCGCCTGACATTTCACCCGGAGAAGTATCAAGAATGGCTGACTATCTCTTCACCTCGGAATCGGTTTCCGAAGGTCATCCCGACAAGGTTGCCGACCAGATTTCCGACGCCATCCTGGACGCCCTGCTGGCCCAGGATCCCGCCTCGCGGGTCGCTGCCGAAACCCTCTGCACCACCGGTCTGGTGCTGCTGGCCGGCGAAATCACCTCGAAGGCAACGGTCGACTTCATCAAGGTCGCCCGCCAGACCATCAAGGAAATCGGCTACGACAACACCGACTACGGCATCGACTACAAGGGCTGCTCGGTTCAGGTCTGTTATGACGAACAGAGTGCCGACATCAAGCAGGGCGTGGACAAGGCCCAGGACAACGACCTGGACCAGGGCGCAGGCGACCAGGGCCTGATGTTCGGCTACGCCTGCCGTGAAACCCCCGACCTGATGCCCGCCGCTATCTACTATGCGCACCGTCTGGTCGAGCGCCAGTCGCAACTGCGCAAGGACGGCCGCCTGCCCTGGCTGCGCCCGGACGCCAAGTCGCAGATCACCTTGCGCTATGAAAACGGCGTGCCGGTCGCGGTCGACACCGTGGTGCTCTCGACCCAGCATTCGCCAGACATCGACAACGACACGCTTCGTGAAGCGGTCATCGAAGAAATCGTCAAGCCGGTGCTGCCGGCCGAGCTGGTCAAGGGTCCGATCAAGTATCTGATCAATCCGACCGGCCGGTTCGTGGTGGGTGGCCCCCAGGGCGACTGCGGCCTGACCGGCCGCAAAATCATCGTCGATACCTATGGTGGCGCGGCGCCCCACGGCGGCGGCGCTTTTTCGGGCAAGGATCCGTCCAAGGTCGACCGGTCGGCGGCCTACGCCGCCCGCTATGTGGCCAAGAACGTGGTCGCCGCGGGTCTGGCCAGCCAGTGTCTGGTGCAGTTGTCCTACGCCATCGGCGTGGCCCAGCCCACCTCGGTCTGGGTGACCACCCAGGGCACGGGCAAGATCGCCGACGAGAAGATCGCGGCACTGGTGCGCGAGCATTTTGATCTGCGGCCCAAGGGCATCGTGCAGATGCTGGATCTGTTGCGCCCGATCTACCGCAAGAGTGCCGCTTACGGGCACTTCGGTCGCAGCGAACCCGAATTCTCCTGGGAACAAACCGACAAGGCGGAGTTGCTCAGGGGTTGATCCAACCGCGCTGATCGCCCGCCGGGCAGGCCGGCGAGGCACCAAAGGCAGTTTGGTCACAGGGGTGATCGAACTGCTTTTTTGTTTCATTTGATATATTTTGTTACAAATGATCAGCCGAGGCCAAGCCCTGCTTTCAGGCAAAACCGACCGCCGGGCTGTCATCAGCGGCCGCCGGGGTCATGGCCTCTTTTCCCGACCCGCTGGATCAATAGACTTTGGCGCATTCGTCGGCAAATGCACAACGGTCTATCGGATGCTTCGTCAAGTACTTGTGATCTTCCTGTCTTGCACCGCGCTCGCGGCCTGCGCGACCTCGTCGGTCGATGTCCCGCCGAACCTGGACCATGCGACATCCTATGACGACCTGGCCTGCCAGGAGCTGGCCGCCGAGCGAAGCCGGGTGCGTCACGAGATCCATCGCGTGTCGCAGAAGATCGACAGCAGTCTGCTGGGCAAGCGGATCAAGATCGGCGTGGGCGTCACCGTGTTCTGGCCCGCCCTGCTGCTGATCGGCGAGCAGGATCCCGATCACGATACGCTGGCACGACTCAAGGGCGAACGCGTGAACCTGCGCGAATCGATGAACAGCCGCGGCTGCCCGGTTACGCCGCCGGCCTCGGTCTGAGCGGCCGGCGAATCCGCAGCACCGACTGAGCCCGCGGCGCCAGGCTTGGGCCTTGTTATCCCCGCAGACCGGGCAGACAGACGCCGCGCGCCGTGTCTGGGCTACAATATGGGTCAGTTCCGAGGAGCGTTGCGACGTTCACGCCATCCGTCCGGTCAGCCGGTCGCGATGAGCAGAACGCCAGGCTCGGAACCCGGCAGTGGCAACGGCGCTCGTTATCCCATGATCCTTTCATGGCAACGAGTCCGGCCCTGACCGCCAAACCCTCCTTCTCGGTCTGGTCAGTCTGGCGTCGATCATGACATCGGCGCGCCCTTCGTTGCCCTCGATCCCTTTGAGCATCAGGAGCCCGTATGTCCGCTGTTTTGAAACCCGCCAATTCCTTCACCGACTTTCAGGTCGCCGATCTCTCGCTGGCCCGCTTCGGCCGGCAGGAAATCCGCATCGCCGAAACCGAAATGCCCGGCCTGATGGCCATTCGCGAAGAATTCGCGCCCAGCCAGCCGCTCAAGGGCGCGCGCATCACGGGGTCGCTGCACATGACCATCCAGACCGCCGTGCTGATCGAGACGCTGGTCGCGCTCGGTGCGCAGGTTCGCTGGGCCTCGTGCAACATCTTTTCAACCCAGGATCATGCCGCGGCCGCGATCGCCGCCGCGAATATTCCGGTGTTTGCGCACAAGGGCGAAACCCTCGATGAATATTGGGCCTTTTCGCACCGGATCTTCGAATGGGCCGATGGCCAGCCGTCCAACATGATTCTCGATGACGGTGGCGACGCCACGCTGCTGATCCATCTGGGCGCACGCGCCGCCAAGGATGCGAGCCTGCTGGACAAACCGACCAGCGAAGAGGAAGTGACGCTGTACAAGGCGATCAAGGCCAAACTTGCCACCGATCCGACCTTCTATCAACGCAATCTCGATGCAATCGTGGGCGTGTCAGAAGAAACCACCACGGGCGTGGTGCGCCTGATCCAGATGTCGGCGCGTGGCGAACTCGGGTTCCGGGCCATCAACGTCAATGACTCGGTCACCAAGAGCAAGTTCGACAACCTGTATGGCTGCCGCGAATCGCTGGTCGATGCGATCAAGCGCGCCACCGACGTGATGGTGGCGGGCAAGGTGGCCGTGGTGAACGGGTATGGCGATGTGGGCAAGGGCTCGGCCCAGGCGCTGCGCGCCCTGTCGGCCCAGGTCTGGGTGACCGAGATCGATCCGATCTGTGCCTTGCAGGCCGCGATGGAGGGGTATCGCGTGGTCACCATGGACTACGCGGCGGACAAGGCCGACATCTTCGTGACCGCCACGGGCAATCGCGACATCATCACCTTCGAGCACATGGCCCGCATGAAGGATCAGGCCATCGTGTGCAACATCGGCCATTTCGACAACGAGATCCAGGTCGACAAGTTGTCCCAATGCACCTGGGAGAACATCAAGCCCCAGGTCGATCATGTGATCTTCCCCGATGGCAAGCGAATCATCCTGCTCGCCGAAGGCCGCCTGGTGAACCTGGGTTGCGGCACCGGTCACCCCTCGTTCGTGATGTCCTCGTCCTTTGCCAATCAGACGATGGCGCAGATCGAGTTGTGGGCGCACCAGGACCGTTACGAGAAGGGCAAGGTCTATGTGCTGCCCAAGCATCTGGACGAGAAGGTCGCCCGTCTGCACCTGAAAAAGCTCGGTGCCCAGCTCACCACCCTGAGCAAGCATCAGGCCGACTACATCGGCGTCAAGGTTGACGGCCCGTTCAAGGCTGACGCCTACCGCTACTGATCCGGCGCCAGCCCTGCAGCGCCGGCCGCCTGAGCGGTGCTGCAGTCGCGTGCCCGGTTGATGCCGGTCTGACATGGTCGAAAGAATCGATCAGCAACTCGTTCGTCTGGGGCTGGTGCGCTCGCGTCGCCAGGCCCAGGATCTCATCGCGGCCGGCCAGGTATCCATCGGCCAGGGCGAACAACGGATTCCCGTGCGCCGCGCGGCGATGCGGGCCGTGCCCGACGAATCGCTGGATGTATCGGTGAACGCCCTGACGGCGCCGGTTTCGCGCGCCGGATGCAAGCTCGAGGCCGTTCTCTGCCTCGCCGGATGGCGGGGCGACCAAGGCCACGACCGCGACGGTGCTCATGGCGCCCTGTGTCTGGACGCGGGACAGAGCACCGGTGGCTTCACCGAATGCCTGCTGGCGCGCGGTGCCGGTCAGGTGATCGGCGTGGAGGTCGGTCATGGCCAGCTTGCCGGGTCGCTGCGCGCCGATCCGCGCGTGACCTGCATCGAGAAGACCCACATCGGCCAGTGCAGCATCGATTCGATCGCCGCTCACCTGCGGCTCGCCGGCCGCCGTGCCCTGGCCGATCGACTGGTGGCGAGACCGGGCTTCGACTGTATCGTCGCCGACCTGTCGTTCATCAGTCTGCGTCGCGTGATGCCGGCCCTGGTCGCCATGCTGAGTCCACAGGGCCGGCTGTTCGCGTTGGTCAAGCCTCAGTTCGAGCTGGGCCCGCAGGGCGTGGACCGGCGCGGTCTGGTCACCGATCTGGCCGGACGCGAAGGCCTGCACGGCGAGTTCCTCCGCTGCTGTGCGCAACACCATCTGACCTTGCTGCACTGGATCGACAGTCCGATCCTGGGCGGTGATGGCAATGCCGAATTCCTCATGCATGCGCAGCGACGCATCGCTGCCCAGGACACCCCATGACAACCGTGCCGATCAGTTTTGAATTTTTTCCGCCCAACACGCCGGTGGGCGCCGACAAACTGCGTACCGTGCGCCGTGAACTCGCCCGCCTGTCGCCTGAATTTTTCAGCGTGACCTACGGGGCCGGTGGTGCCGCCCAGGAAAAGACCTTCGACACCGTCATCGACATTGCCAACGAGCAACTGGCGGTTGCGCCGCACCTGAGTTGCATCGGCAGCACGCACGAGTCGATTGCCGCGCTGCTGGACCGCTACCGCGAGCGCGGCATCACCCGGCTGGTCGCCCTGCGCGGCGATCTGCCCTCGGGCGTGGGCACGCGACATGGCGGCGAATTTCGTTACGCGAGCGATCTGGTGGCCTTTGCCCGTGCGCATCTGGGCGATGCCATGCATATCGAGGTGGCCGCCTATCCGGAGAAGCATCCGCAGGCCGATACGCCCCAGAGCGACTTCGAGGCCTTCCTCACCAAGGTGAAGGCCGGCGCGAACTCGGCGATCACCCAGTATTTCTACAATCCCGACGGGTATCTGTACTTTCGTGATGAGCTGGCACGTCGCGGCGTGACCATTCCGGTGGTCGCCGGCATCATGCCGATCGTCAATGCGACCCAGTTGATGCGCTTCTCGGATGCCTGCGGTGCCGAGATTCCGCGCTGGATTCGACTGCGCCTGAGCGCCTTCGGCAATGATGCCGAGTCGATCCGCCAGTTCGGCCATGAGGTGGTGGTGCGGCTTTGCGAACGGCTGATCGCCGAGCAGGTGCCGGGCCTGCATTTCTACACGCTCAATCAGTCGGGGCCGACCACGATGTTGTGCGAGGCGCTAGGCCTGAACCGCTGAGACGCGTCGGCAAACCGTTGGTCGGCGCACTCGCCAGCCGACCCGCCGCTCAGCCGGCCGAGATACCCTCAACCGGCCGCGCTGCCTAGTATCGGCGGTGTTGAGCACCGTTTCGAATCCCCTATGCCACCTGCCGATCCAGCAACCAAAGACCGCTCTCGCGCCTCGGGGCCGTACGCCACTGCTGCCGGTGGGCCGCCCGCACACCACCCGGATGCCGCGGATGAATCGGGCGCGCCGGCAATTCATCGCTTCCAGATCGCCTGTCGTGATCTCAAGGCGGGCATGTTCGTTGCCGAGCTCGACCGTCCCTGGCTGGACACGCCGTTTCTGATCCAGGGCTTCCAGATCGACAAGTCGGCCGAGATCGAGGCCTTGTCACGTCACTGTCGTTTTGTATTCGTCGACCTGGACAAGTCCGATCGCAAGGTGGTGGATGCGATTCGCAAGGCCGAGATGAAGAAGCTGCCGATCGATGAATCCCGCCAGCGCTCGGCGGCATCGTTCGGCGTGGACCCGAACTCCGGACCCAAAACACCGCTCAATGATCGTAAGGTCACCAGCGAAGGCCGCGACCGGTTTCGCCGTTATCTGACCCTGCTCGATCCCAAGAGCATGCTCGAACCCGTCGAGGGCGGTCTCCC
>CAVSZG010000003.1:0-540802 GCA_963732405.1 uncultured beta proteobacterium | reverse complement strand
AAAAAATAACAAGATTATTCTTATCTGATTTACAAAATCCGTAGATGGCTAAAAGTAGAAGTGGAAATCTAAATCCAATTAATGATCCTAAAAATTAAACTACCTTTTAATCCTTCACTTGAATGGGAAATAATCCCCAGAATTCCCACAATGATTGGAATCTTTCAAAGATAAATCGCAACGGATGACTAACGGCATAATTCAAATAATATCCAATTGAATCTAAAAGATTTGTGCTAAGTAATTCCGGCTGGTTTAGGGCCAGATAGAAATTATGAACAGAACTATAACCAATCGTAAAACTACCTGTAACTATAAATCCGTAAATTAAAATTAATACAACCGGGAACAGAGATAAACCGAGAAACCTGATACCGTTCTGAAATTCTTTTTTGTGAAATAGATAAAATGAAAATAACAGTATAAAACCAAGCAAGGAAGTTTTCATTATTGCTGCAAAACCAAGCATCAGTCCTGCTGCAGAAAATTTATTTTTACTGATTAAATAAAAGGACAATATTAAAAAGAGAACAGAAGGAACTTCGGTTAAAATATACCTTACAAAATTAAGCTGGTTAGGATAAAATGCAAACAATGCAATTGCAATTAGTGAAAATAAATTTATTCCCGGATACTTTTTAACGATTATAGAAAAAATATATAAAGAGGCTGTGGATAAAATTAAATTGACAATTATCATTGAATCATCTCTGTTGCCGTGCCGGCTATTACAGTTAACAAGTGCAATCAAAGCAGGGAATCCATTTGGAAAGTATAATCCGAAACCTCCCTTTAACAATTCATTTGCTTGCAAGATGTAGTTTTTTGAATCCGGTGTAAGCCAGTTATCCGAAAAATAAAAAGCAATTATAATTCTTATGAAAAATGAGAGAGTAATAACGGCATAAGCTATTTTAAGATATCTTTTCTCGTCCATAACGTCTTATATATTATTGATCACTCCTTAAAGCTAACAGCTTATCGCACATCGCTAACTAATTACTAATCACTACTTACTAATCACTAATCACTAATCACTAATCACTAATCACTACTTACTTTTCTTCCTCCTCAACTCCAGATACTTACGATCAATCAAAAGCGGATACCACAATCCTTGTAAATAATGATACACAAGACCCGCTTTTCCATCAAGGAAACCCAGTCTTATTATATACCGGTAAAAATAATAAATGAACGGTCTGATAAGCGGCGGCATTAATGGATTCCATATATTCTCTCGTATCCATCTCTTCTTCTGTGCCTGGCTTCCTTTCAGATCTGCAAACTCATCCCGTATGCCCTGCAGCTTTTCTTTCTTTGAACTTTATCAGTTCTTCTGCTTCATAAGCTGCATACCTTTTATGCTTGGCAATCCATTCTTCCAGACTTTTATGGTTGTTATCAACAAAATCATTTTTCAGATAGCCTACTTTTCCATCTACCACAAAATGTTCATTTATTTCTCTTTCAATATGTCCTTTATCTTTTTTGAACAAGCGTAATATCCAGATAGGGTAGTAACCGCCGTGTTTAATCCATTTGCCTCGGAAGTAAAATCTTCTCTTTAAATAGAATCCATCGTAGTCTGTATTTTTTAAGACTTCGCTTGATTTCTTTTTTTAATTCTTCGGTGGGGTATTCATCTGCATCCAGGAAAAATATCCATTCAGTTTTAATTGGAAGTTCTTTAAGTGCGTAGTTTCTCTGGTTGGCATAATTATCAAACGTTCTGTGGAAGACTTTTGCACCCATACTCTCAGCCAGCTTTACTGTTCCGTCTGTTGAACCTGAATCAAGAATAAAAATATCAGCAGCCCAGTCTTTTACAGAATTGATTGCCTGCGAAATATTTACTTCCTCATTATAAGTAAGAATAATTATTGATAGGTTTAACACTAATTCATCTATAATTTAATTTATAGTGCCTAAATACTTTTCTGCTAAAGCTAAAAGAGTAAATACGGGATTAGCAACACCCGGTCTCTTAAAAACTGCAGTACTTATCACCGCAAAGTTATTTATTTCTCTGAATCGTAAATCTCTATCCAAAATTTCGTCTATCTTCAATCCGCCGCCAAGATGGTAGGCGTCTATGGCATTTGCTTTAATATGTTTATTCAAATCATTACTATTTACCAGATTATATTTTTCTCCACCATTTTTAGTTAAGCCGGCAATTAACGCTTTGGCCTGATTATATAGATCATAAAACGTTTCTAAATCTTCATCCCTGATATCCCAGAATAAATGTGCTTTGTCGTTTATAATAATTTTGTTCCGCTTATCCGGGAATGATTCAAAATCCAAAACAATGTTTAGCTGGGTTCCTTCAGGAATAAATAATCTATTCTCAATAGACTCTTCTATACGCAATTTTTAATAAATCAGGTGAATACTTTAAAAGATTAAAAGCCATACCAGCTCTTTCAACACCGGATAAATTCTTCTGACTGGCAAACAATAAATTCTTCAGGATAGAGTAGGGAGGTGTTTCATCATAATTAGCCTGAACGTGAATAAACCCGCTGGCAGAAAATTTATTTCTCGATTTCAATTCTATCCTTCGCCCATAACACTCCCTTTATTAAAAACAGGAGGATAAATTATTTGTAATTGCACTGTTTTGGTGCCATTTAAAAGTGCCAATAGGAACAGACCAATGATCATGCAGCCCGGTACCAAACTCATATTCCCGGTTCTTATAAATGTTTTTTATGTGCTCTTGTGCAAAAATATTTGAATCAATTACACCCATTGTTAAAATGTAATTACAGCAATAATTTCTATGTCTTCTGAATCTGCCGTTCTTATTCTTATCGATTTCAATTTCCTGCTATGTTCATCGTACTCTAAACTGATGATCTTACTTTCAGTAAAAAGATATAAGTTTTCATTTGATTTATTTGTTCTGTAAAAATTATTCCAGATATCCCTGTCTTTGCCTGCCAATACAAGAGCGCTTGATACAGCGGCATCAGCATTCTTTTCTGCATTCAATTGTTCACGACCCGGTATTGAAATTCCTAAACGCTTCTCTACTTGCTTATAATATTCATCTAAATTATAGTCTGCATTGAGCATTGCTGCAATATTATCTTTATCATTACTGATTAAAGCACCGCCCCAGAATTTTGAATTGCCTGTAAATACCTGGTTTCGTGCCTTAAGCGCACCGATATGCTCTCTCTCTTCAAAAATCAAATCAGGTTTAGGTTCGGAATATTTTTATGATCCAGTGGACCAATCTCAATTACTGCAACTTTTTTGCCTTTTTGAAGAAGTGACTTTAATAAGCCACGTTCCGACTATTCCACCACCCAGGATTACGATATCAACTTTGACTGTTTTCATTGAATACTTTTAAAGTCTTTTCTAAATGCGGAATCGAGTTTGAAGTAATAATAATTTCAAGATTACTATGTGTTCTAAGATTATTAATTAAATCGATCCGTTCGATGAGATCGAACATCGCCTGGTCGGGATAGGGCAACAGAACGGACTTGCGAACGGCGGTTGGGCTCACGGACACTCACGGAAATCGACGTCGTACGGCACAATGCGGGAAGGCCAGCGCCAACCCGGCGCGACCGCAATTTCCCGGCACTGACCCCGCGTGAGCATTTTACAGAACAAGAAGGCCCAGCACGATTTCTCGATCGAGCAGCGTATCGAGGCCGGGCTGGTGTTGTTGGGCTGGGAGGTCAAGGCGATCCGTGCCGGCCGTGCCCAGATCAAGGAGGCCTATGTGATCGTGCGCGGGGCCGAGTTGTTTCTGATCGGCGCGCACATCACGCCTCTGGCCGAAGCGTCCACCCATGTGACGCCCGACCCCACGCGCACACGCAAGCTGTTGCTCAATGAACGGGAAATCGACACCCTGATCGGCAAGGTGGAACGTGCCGGCTACACCCTGGTGCCGCTCGATCTGCACTACACGAGGGGCCGGATCAAGTTGCAGATTGGTCTGGCCAAGGGCAAGAAGCAGTTTGACAAACGCGCGGCCGAAAAGGATCGTGAGTCCAAGGTCGAGGCCCAGCGCGCGCTCAAGCAGAACACCCGAAGCCGTTGAATTCAACCCCCATCGTCGCCACCCTGACCCGATTCAACGCGGATCCGGCTGCACCGAGCCTGGGATTGTTGGGAGACTGGCGGCTGCCGGTGCTGAGTGAATTGGCGGCCGAACTCGATGTCTTGGCCCGGTCCCTGCAAACGATGGCAGGCCGGCCCGTCACGACATCGCCAACAGCGTCGGCATCGCCCGCTGCTCGCTCGCCGTCGCGCCTGCGTCTGGATGGCCGTGCCCTGCAATCGATCGATACCGCAGCCGCGCTGCTGCTGCTGCGCCGTCTGCGGGGCTGGGGCTGGCCGATCGAGCGGCTGGACATCAACGGCCTGTCGGCGAGCCAGCAGCGCATTCTGTCCGGGGTTCAATCCCGTCTGGCGGCCAGTGACGCGGCGCCACCAGCCCGTCGCGTCGGCCTGCTGGCCTCACTGGGCGTATCGGCAACGCTCGGCCTGCAACGGTTGGGCGCGCATGTGTCCTGCCTTGGAAGGACCGCACACGCGCTGGGTCAGGTGGTTCGCAGACCGCAGCGGTTTCGTGGTCGTGAATGCCTCGTGCAGCTGCAGCAGACCGGCATCAGTGCGATTCCGGTGATTTCACTGGTGTTGTTCCTGATCGGTGCCGTCATGGCGTATCTGCTGGGACTGCAGGCCGAACAGTACGGCGCCAATATCTATGTGGTCGACGGAGTCACGCTGGGCACGGTGCGTGAGTTCGCGCCCTTGTTGGTCGCCACCGTGGTCGCTGGCCGTTCTGGCGCGGCGTTCACTGCCCAACTGGGTACGATGAAGCTCACCGAAGAGACCGATGCGATTCGCACGCTCGGCTTGTCGGCCGAGCAGGTGTTGCTGCTGCCCAGAGTCATCGCGCTGCTTGTCGTACTGCCGCTGCTGGTGTTCATTGGCAGTGCGATGGCGCTCGCTGGCGCGTCAATGGTCTGTCATCTGATGCTTGACATCACGCCATCGACATTCATCGAGAGAATGCAATCGGCAATCGGTCTGCGCCATTATCTGATCGGCTTGTTCAAGGCTCCCGTCTTTGCGCTGGTGATCGCGATCATCGGCTGTTCGATGGGCTTCACCGTGAGCCGCGATACGCGCGCGATCGGCTTGAACACCACCTCGACCGTCGTGCAGTGCATTGTCACTGTCGTGTTGATCGATGCGGTGTTCGCGATGGTGTTCCAGACGCTGGGCTGGTGAATCGCATGCAGGCCACCGCCGTCATCGAGGTCCAGGATGTGCGAACCCGGTTCGGCGCCCAGCTCGTTCATGATGGGGTGAGCTTCACAATCCGTGCGGGCGAACTGGTCGCACTCATCGGCAGCAGTGGCACGGGCAAATCGGTGCTGCTGCGCGAAATCATCGGTCTGCGCCGCCCGGACGCCGGCCGGATCCGGGTTCTGGGAACCGACATGTGGTCCGATCCACCTGAGCGCATCGCCCAGACCCAGCGACGCTTCGGCATGATGTATCAGGAGGGCGCCTTGTTTTCGTCGCTCACCGTGGCCCAGAACGTGGCGGCACCCCTGCTTGAACATGCCCGGGTGCCCGACGATTTGCTCTGGCCGCTGGTCAATCTGCGCCTGTCGCAGGCCGGCCTCGATCCGATCGTCGCCGGCTCGAAGATGCCCAGCGAACTGTCTGGTGGCATGAAGAAGCGGGCGGCGCTCGCCCGCGCACTCGCGCTCGAGCCCGCGGTGTTGTTTCTGGACGAACCCACCTCGGGCCTGGACCCGATCACGGCGCGGGCATTTGATCGTCTGCTACGCTTTCTGGGCGATGAACTCGACATCACGGTGCTCATGGTCACGCATGATCTGGATTCTCTGCACGGCATTGCCGACCGGATCATTGTCCTGGGCGCAGGACGGGTTATCGCCGACGGCCCGCTGTCTTCGGTCATCGCGGTCGATGATCCCTGGATCCGTGAGTATTTCGCCGACCGACTGATCGATCGCAAGGATTCATGATGGAACCCGAAGCCCGCTATACCCTGATTGGCGCCATCGTCCTGGCGCTGGTCGCCGTGGCGGTGATTGCCCTGGTGTGGCTGGCCGGGTTTGGCACGGCGGCCGATTTTCGCAACTACAGCATCCTGTTCGAACGCCAATCGTTGCAGGGGCTGCAGATCGGCAGCGACGTGAACATGCGTGGCGTCAAGGTCGGCCGGGTGGAGGATTTTTTTATCTCTCGTGACAATATCAACCGGGTCAGCGTCCTGGTTCGGGTGGGCCGACATACACCGGTGAGCACCAATACCGAGGCCATCATCAATCGCAATCTGGTGACCGGCCTGGCGCGCATCGATCTGGAAACACCAGGCCAACCCGGCGAACCGCTGGATATCACCCCGGCCGGACACGACTGGCCCGTCATCGCCGAAGGCCGGGCCGATCTGGACGAGATCACCGAGTCGGGCAAGTCCTTGATTGCTTCGGCGCAGACGGCCCTGCTCAATCTGAATGAGCTGCTCTCGCCTGACAATCGTCAGGCGGTTGCCGGCATCCTGAGCGGCGTTGGCAGCGCGACCGATCGGCTCGATGCACGACTGGGCGCCATCGAGGTCGCGGCAACCAGCATCCGGGAGGCGGCTGATGCGTTCCGGCTCAACACGCAGGGGATGAGCGCATCGCTGGATCGCATTGGCGATGGCATGACGCCGCTCTCGAAAGACGCGCGGGCCGTCATGGCCGACATGCGAACCGCCTTGCGTGATGTGTCTTCGGCCGTGCGCAGCATGGAAAAAAGCACGGCCAGGCTGGCGATTCAGGCCGGTGATGTGGCCGATGTCGGTGCCAGCGAACTGCGCGCGACGGCCAGCGAGATGCGTAACGCGGTCGATATCCTGTCGCGCACCCTCGACCGATTGCAAGATCCACGTGCGGCACTGTTAGGTCCGGGCGAACGACAGCTCGGACCTGGGGAGGAGCGATGAATCGGCTCTTGACGCCCTGGTTGGGCGTGATGCTGATCAGCAGTCTGCTCGTGCTGACCGGCTGCACCGGCCTCAATCTGGGGGCTGCCAATGCAACCAGCTGGTATACGCTCGCCGATATGCGGGCCGGCGAGACCCTGCCGCCGGCCGACCGGCCGATCGACCGCAGCCTGCTGATCGGGCCGATCGATGCCAATCCGTTCTTCGACAGCACGCAACTCGCCTACAGCCGCAACAGCAGCGCACATGCCTACTATCAGTACGCCGCCTGGACCGATCGGCCGACCCGCCGGCTCGCTCAGACGATCGAGCGCCGCCTGGCTCAGCGACGCACGTTCACCGCCGTGGCATCCAGCACCGCCGGCATTCGCGGGGATCTGAGCCTGAATCTCACGCTGGATGAACTTTTTCACCTCGCACAGGGACAGCCACAACAGGGTCGGATCAGCTTGCGTGCCGAACTGGTCGACCTGCGCAGCCGGTCACTGCTGGCCCGCCAGTCGTTCGCTGCCAGCCAGCCGGTGATCGAGGCCGACAGTGCGGGCGCGGTGCGCGCCCTCAACGCGGCGCTGACCCAGATCATCGATGAGATCGTGCAATGGACTGAGCAAAGCGCCCTGGCCCATTCGCCCAAATCCGACTGAGTCTCATTGTAGACACCAGCCTGTCTATTTTGGTACTATTTGGACAAGATCAACCCGATTGATCCGAGCGCAGCGCCGAGCGTATGTGCCGGTATGAACCGGGGGGCAGGAATGAATCGGTGGCCCCGGCGGCTGTACCGGTGTCTGCTTCCCGAATGCCTGCACCCGATCGGCTGCCCACTTTTTTCGGAGTGTTGTCATGGCCGGTAGTGCCACCCGCGTGCCTGGCGGCCCCGGGATCTCAAAACCACGCCGGCCCAGGGCGGCTGCGGCGCAGCGCGTTTCTGCGCCGCGCGAACCCGCGGCACCGGCCATTGGGCGGGGTGAATCGATCGCCGCCTATGCCCGGCGACTCATCGACGCTGAGCCCATGCAACGCATCGAACTGGAGCGCGAAGGTGTCGCCGCCAGTCTGATCAAGGCGCTCGCCCAGGCCATGGACCTGCCCGCCACCGAGGTCTATGCGATGCTGGGGGTCCCACGCTCGACGGCCGAAAAAAAACATGCAGCCGGCTCGCGCATCAGCGGGGCACATGGCCAGGCTGCCATTGCCATGATGCGCCTGCTCGGCATTGCTCAGCGAATCGTTGCCAACAGCACCGCCGATGCGGCCAGCGGGTTTGATACCGCCCGGTGGTTGGGCCAATGGATTCGCGAACCCCAGCCCTCGTTGGGTGGTCGACGGCCGGCCGATCTGCTCGATACGCCCACTGGCGCCGAGGCCGTGATGCGGGTGCTTGGCGCGCTGGAAAGTGGTGCCTACCAGTAAGACGGCGCTGGTTGCAGGATCCCGACACGCGTCAACCGGCGCAGCGGTGCCATCGTCGACTGTGTTGCCGGGCGTCGATGGCGAGTCGCCTGTCTCGCTCTGGCGCATCGCGACCGAAACACGCGCCTACAAGGCCACCGATCTGAGCGGCGCGGGCGCTGCCCTGGCACCGGGTCGTTGGAACCATGATCGGCAGCCCGTGGTGTATTGCGCCCAGACCATCGCCCTGACCGTCCTCGAAACCGCCGCCCACCTGCCCGACGCCGGCTTGCCGCTGAATCGATTCATCGTGCAGATCACCGTGCCCGCGCCAATCTGGGCCGAGCGAATCATCTTGCAGCCACAGGACATGGATCCGGCCTGGGCGGCCATTCCTGCCGGCCAGGCCAGCGCCGACATCGGCGCCAACTGGTTGATGTCACTGTCCAGCGCCCTGCTACTGGTGCCCTCGGTGATCGTTCCCGAAGAAGCCGTCGTGTTGATCAATCCGGCCCATCCCGCCGCAGACCGGATCACCGCGAATGCCTTGCGCGTGTTTGACTACGGGCGCCTGTTCCGCCGCACGGGCACGGGCTGATCCGGCGCGTTCATCGGGTCGTTGGGTCGAGGCCAGCGGCAGGCGACACCGGCATCAGCCCGATGCGCGGGCAATCAGCCCGGCGGGCGGCTCACGGGGCCAGGGACGCTGGCGCCACCGCCACTGCTAGCGCCTGCACCGCCTGTACCGCCCAGTTCCCTGACCACCGACATGGCGGTTGCCACGACCGAGGATGCATCGGCCAGGTTGGCCGGAATGATCATGGTGTTGTTCTCGCGCGCGAGCCGGCCGAATGCCTCGATATATTTCTCGGCGACCTGCAGATTCACCGCCTGCATGCCACCAGGCCGCTGAATGGCGGCAGACACCTTTTCAATCGACCGGGCCGTGGCTTCGGCCACCGTCTGGATGGCGCTGGCCTGGCCCATGGCGCGGTTGATTTCGGCCTGTCGTTCACCCTCGGACCGGGCGATATTGGACTCTCGCTCGCCGGTGGCCAGATTGATCTGCTCCTGCTTGCGTCCTTCCGACTCGGCGATGCGCGCACGCTTTTCCCGTTCGGCGGTGATCTGCGATTGCATGGCGCGCAGAATTTCGGCGGGCGGGGTCAGATCCTTGATCTCGTAGCGCAAGACCTTCACGCCCCAGTTCAAGGCCGCCTCGTCCAGTGATGACACGATGCTGGAGTTGATCACATCGCGTTCCTCGAAGGTCTTGTCCAGTTCCATCCGGCCGATGACCGAGCGCAAAGTGGTCTGTGACAACTGGGTGATGGCGACGATGTAGTTGCTCGAGCCGTAGGAGGCGCGCATGGGATCCGTCACCTGGAAATACAACACCCCGTCGACGGTGAGCTGGGTATTGTCCTTGGTGATACAGATCTGACTGGGCACGTCGAGTGGCACTTCCTTGAGTGAGTGTCGATAGGCCACGCGATCGACGAAGGGCACGAGAAAGTTCAGACCTGCGGTGATCGTCTTGTTGTATTTGCCCAGGCGTTCGATGATCCAGGCCTGTTGTTGAGGAACCTGCTTGACTGCCTTGAACAGGAAAACGACGACCAGCACCAGAATCACCAATGCGACCAGTATCGTGCCTTCGAGAATCATGATCGGGAAATCTCCTGGATGAATAGCGGCTCAGGGCTTGGACCCGACCCGTGTCACGATAAGACGCGTACCGCGCACGCTCTTGATCTGGTGCTCTCCGGGGCGGCCGTCGGCTTCGCCGTCTGCCAGTTCCACGGCCCATTCGGCACCCCGGTATCTGACCTTGCCCTGTCGGGTTGATGACCAGTGCTCGATGTTGACGCGCGCGCCCACGTCGAGCAGACCATCGGGGTCACCGCTTGCCGCATCCCGGGACGTACCGCGCATGCGCTTGAGCAGCAGCCAGCCGCCGAGCGCGACCGCAGCTGCGATCAGGATTTGCGCAACGAGCGTCAGACCCGCCCATGCCGCGACCCCGCCTGCCGCTGCACCCAACGCAAGAATCAGCAGGTAAAACGTGCCGGTGAGCAACTCGGCCAGCCCCAGGCCGAGCGCCAGCAGCCACCAGGCAAAATAAACCGTCATGTCAGCCCTGGTCGCCGCGGGCCAGTTGCTGCCAGGTGTCGATCACCGTGTCGGCATTGAGCGAGATCGAGTCTATGCCCTGGCCCATCAACCAGACCGCCAGGTCCGGATGATCCGACGGACCCTGGCCGCAGATACCGACATATTTGCCGGCCTTGCGACAGGCCTGTATCGCCCCCTCGAGCAATCGCTTGACCGCCGGATCGCGTTCATCGAAGCCGGCGGCGACCAGTCCGGAGTCACGATCCAGGCCCAGCGTGAGCTGGGTCAGATCATTCGAGCCGATCGAAAAGCCGTCGAAGTGCTCGAGAAACGCCTCGGCCAGGATGGCGTTGGAGGGCAACTCGCACATCATGATGACCTTGAGACCACCCTCGCCCCGGGCATCCGCGCCCGACCCGCGGGCCAGTCCGTTGGCGGCGAGCAGATCGATCACACCGGCGGCCTCGGCAATGGTGCGCACGAAAGGCACCATCAACTGCACATTGCTCAGGCCCATGCTCTCGCGCACCCGGCGCATTGCTTCGCATTCGAGTTCGAAACAGGCGCGAAAGCTCTCGGCCAGATATCGAGAGGCACCACGAAAGCCCAACATCGGATTTTCTTCTTCGGGCTCGTAGCGCGAGCCGCCGATGAGCTTGCGATATTCATTCGACTTAAAATCGGACAGACGCACGATGACCGGCTTGGGCCAGAAAGCGGCCGCAATGGTTGCCACGCCCTCGGTCAGCCGATCCACATAAAAGGCTCGCGGCGAGGCGTGACCCCGGGCCACGCTTTCAACCGCCAGCTTCAGATCTGCGTCGACATGGGGATAGTCGAGAATGGCCAGCGGGTGGATGCCGATCGCATTGTTGATGATGAACTCGAGCCGGGCCAGACCGACACCCGCATTGGGTAGCTGGGAAAACTCGAAGGCCAGCTGGGGGTTGCCCACGTTCATCATGATCTTGACCGGAATCTCGGGCATCTCTCCGGTCTCGACATCGGTGACCTCGGTTTCGATGAGGCCGTCGTACACATTACCGGTGTCGCCTTCCGCGCAGGACACGGTCACCAGGGCATCATTGGCCAGACGCAGGGTGGCATCGCCACAGCCCACAACCGCCGGAATGCCCAGCTCGCGCGCAATGATCGCCGCATGGCAGGTTCGACCACCACGGTTGGTCACGATGGCCGAGGCGCGTTTCATGACCGGTTCCCAGTTCGGATCGGTCATGTCGGTGACGAGGATGTCGCCCGGTTGAACCTGGTCCATTTCGCTGGCGTCCGAGACGATGCGCACGGTACCGGCCCCGACCTTCTGGCCGATCGCCCGGCCCGAGGTGAGAATCTCGGCGACGCCCTTGAGCCGGAAGCGCTGGCGCTTCTTGCCGGCCGAACCCGACTTCACGGTTTCGGGCCGCGCCTGCAGGATGTAGAGCTGGCCATCCAGGCCATCCAACCCCCATTCGATGTCCATCGGGCGCTGGTAATGCTTCTCGATGATGCAGGCATATTTCGCCAGCTCGATGACCTGGGCATCGGTCAGCGAATAGCGGTTGCGCAGTTCGATCGAGGTATCGGCGGTGCGAACCGTTCGGCCCACCGAGGTCTGCGGCCCGTCTTCGCGGCCGGAGGCGAACTCCATCTTGATGAGCTTGGAGCCCAGTTGTCGGCGAATGATCGATTGTTTGCCGGCCGCGAGCATCGGCTTGAACACATAGAATTCGTCGGGGTTCACCGCACCCTGCACGACGGTTTCGCCCAGGCCATAGGCGCTCGTGATGAACACGACATCGGGAAAGCCGCTCTCGGTATCCATTGTGAACATCACGCCGGCAGAACCGCTGTCGCTGCGGACCATGCGCTGCACACCGGCCGACAGCGCGACATCGGCATGGGCAAAGCCCTGGTGCACACGATACGAGATGGCGCGATCGTTATACAGGGAGGCGAACACATGGCGCATCCGGTCAAGTACCTGATCGATGCCCACCACGTTCAGGTAGGTTTCCTGCTGACCGGCGAACGAGGCATCGGGCAGATCTTCGGCGGTGGCCGACGAGCGGACCGCCACCGAGATCGGCGCCCCCGAGCCTCCCTGGAGCGCCGCGAATGCCTCGCGGACCTGGGCCTCGAGGGCCGGCGGCAGCGGTGCCTCGATGATCCAGCGACGAATCTGCGCACCGCGCTCGGCCAGCGACTTCACATCGTCGATGTCCAGGCCTTGCAGCGCATCGGCGATGCGCTGGTCCAGCGATTCATGGGCCAGGAAGTCGCGGTAGGCCTGGGCGGTCGTGGCGAAGCCGCCAGGAACCCGCACGCCCGCCGTGGACAACTGACTGATCATTTCGCCAAGCGAGGAGTTCTTGCCGCCGACGGTATCCACGTCGGTCATGCGCAACTGCTCGAATGGCACTACGTACGGTGCTCCTGGGGAGTTCATGGGAGGGATTCCTGAGAGTCATTGACGGTTGGCGCCATTTTACGGCCAGAGCAGGGCCGGACCGTAGTCCTCGCGGCACAGTGGTCGACTGGCCGGGAGAAAAGGTCGGTTTCCGCCGGCCCCGGCCCCGGCCGGCCACCTTCCCGGTCGGCCATGGGACAATCAGCACTCTCCCGTGGAGCGAGCAGAATGGCGGACAAGATCGAACGGAACTACCAGCGCAGCGTATTTTTCGTCTCTGACGGCACGGGCATCACAGCCGAGACCTTCGGCGGTGCGTTGCTGAGCCAGTTCGACGAGGTTGAACTGCGTGAACTGCGCCTGCCCTTTGTCGACTCGGTCGAAAAGGCCATGCAGGCGGTAGAGCGAATCAATCTGCAGTCGCGGCGCGACGGGCTGCGCCCGATCGTTTTCAGCACCCTGATCGACCCTGAAATCAATCACATCGTGCGCCGTGCCGATTGCATGTTTCTGGAGTTGTTCCAGACCTTCATGCCGGCACTCGAGGTTGAACTCAAGGTCAATTCCTCGCACCGGATCGGCCGCTCTCACCATGCAGCCGATTCCGAAAACTACGAGCGGCGGATGGCCGCAATCAATTATTCGCTGGCCCATGATGATGGCCAGTCGAACCAGGACCTGGCCATTGCCGATGTGATCCTGGTGGGCGTGTCGCGCAGCGGCAAGACGCCGACCAGTCTGTATCTGGCCCTGCAACACGGCATCAAGGCCGCCAATTACCCGCTGATTCCTGAAGATTTCGATCGGCGCCGCCTGCCCGATGCCCTGTATCCGGTCAAGCACCGATTGTTCGGGCTGTCGATCACGCCGGAGCGGCTGGCCGAGGTGCGCCATGAACGACGACCCAACAGCGTCTATGCCTCGCTCAAGAACTGCCGCACCGAAGTGGCCGATGCCGAAGCCATGATGCGTCGTGAGGGCATCAGCTGGATCTCCTCGACCAACAAGTCGATCGAGGAGATTGCCGCGATCATCATGCAGAAACTGGAGTAGCGCGCGGTCGTGCGTCGCGCCGCTGGCGGCGTTGCTCGAACAAGGCCACGGCCACGGCGGCGGCCACGTTGAGTGACTCAACGCCAGGCTGTTGGGCCAGCGTCAGCCGCTGAACCCGGGCATCGGCCAGAATCTCGGGCGAAAGCCCCTGCCCTTCATGACCACAGATCCACAGACTGGGCGATCGCAGATCGGTTTGCTGCAGATCGCCGGTTCCGTGCCCATTGTGCCCCGGCGCGCCTGACCCTGGGCCGCCTGACGCCTCCTGGCCTGGTGCCGCCAGCGCGCGCAGGGTCAATTCGCCGGCCCGGGACGGATCGAGCGCACTCCAGGCAACCCCTTCGTGAATGCCCAGCACAAAATGCGCCCCCATGGCCGCCCGCAGAACCTTGGGCGCCCAGCAGAACGCCGCGCTGGGTGCCAGCAATACCTGTTCGATGCCGGCAGCCGCTGCCGTGCGCAGAATGGAGCCGACATTGCCCGGATCCTGCACCCGGTCGACATACAGCGAATCGCCGATGAGCCGGTCGGGCAGCCGCGGGCGTGGCGTGTCGATGATGGCCAGCGGTCCGTAGCCGTTCTCGACCTGGCTCACCCGACGGAACAGAGCGGTGGGCAGGCCGATGATTGGTGGGCGGTGTCGCTCCGGATCGTGTTGCAAGTCCTGGTTGATCCGGGCCAGCATGGCCTGCACCTCGGGATGTGAGGTCGGCGTCTGCACATAGAGGGCATGCATCGGCAGCCTGGCGTCGCTGATGCCGGCACCCTTGCCCGAAGCGCTCCAGTAGGCTTGGATCAGGTGAATGCCTTCGATGACCGTGCGCTGGGTGCGCCGCCGCTCGCGTGACGACTCGATCAGCCGGACAAGCTGGCGAAAGCCTTCGTTGTGCGCCGACTCGATGATCCGGTCAGAGTTGATCATGATCCGGACTCAGCGCGGCCGATTCATCGAGGCGACCGATCAAAATCGCCCTGGCGACCGGCGTGAAACTGCGCCGGTGATGCAGACAGGGCCCATGAGCCTGCAGGGCCTGGCGATGTTCATGAGTGGGATAGCCCTTGTGCCGATCGAAGCCATACATCGGAAACAGTTCGTGCAATTGAATCATCTGTGCATCGCGCGTGGTCTTGGCCAGAATCGACGCGGCGGCAATCGCCGGATCGAGGTCATCGCCGCCGACGATGGTCTCGCAGGCGATCTCGAGCGCGGGGGCCCGATTGCCGTCGATGCGCGCCAGATCGGGTTTGATCGACAAGGCCATGACCGCGCGTTGCATGGCCAGCAGGCTGGCCTGAAGAATATTGAGCCGATCAATTTCGTCGACGCTGGCCTGACCCAGGGCATAGGCAAGCGCGTCGCTGCGGATGCGCAAGGCCAGCCGCTCGCGTTGGGCGGCCGTCAGGCGCTTGGAATCGCGCAATCCCTGGATCGGGCGGGCGGGATTCAAAATCACCGCCGCCGCAACCACGGCACCGGCCAGCGGACCGCGCCCGGCTTCATCGACGCCACAGATCAGTCGCTCAGACATTGCTCGAGCACCTGCGCTGCGCGCTGCGCGCTGCCAATGGCCAGTTCCGCGCGCAGATCCAGGAAGCGCGATGCAATGCGTGCGCAGGCGGCCTGATCATCGAGTTGTGCAAGCACGGCCGATCCGAGCGCGGTTGGTGTGGCGGCATGTTGGATGAACTCGGGCACCACCCAGTCATTGGCGAGAATGTTGGGCAGGCCGACATAAGGCAGGTAACCCATGCGCCGCATGAGCTGATAACTCATGGGCGCCATTCGGTAGGCGATCACCATGGGTTTGCCGAACAAGGCCAGCTCCAGCGTCGCGGTGCCGCTGGCCACCAGCGCCGTGTCGCAGGCCGCCATCGCATCGCGGGCCTGGCCATCGACGATGTGCAGATGCTCGGAATCAGCCATGCCCAGGGCGGCGCGCCATTGGCGTAGCGAGGCAAGCAAGCTTGGGTTGGCCGCCGGCACAACAAACTGGATGTCGTGGCGTCTGGCGTACATCCAACGCGCCGCTTCGAGAAAGACCTCGCCCATGTAGCGGATCTCGGCACCGCGGGAGCCTGGCAATATCGCAATGGTCGGCGCCGCCGGATCGAGCCCGAGGCGCAGTCGGGCGGCGATAGGATCACTGTCCATCGCGACGATTTCATCAGCCAGCGGATGACCGATGTAGCTCGCCGGAATGCCGGCGCGATCATAGAGCGGCTTTTCGAACGGAAACAGCAACAACATGTGATCGACGCACTCGCGGATCGATTTCAGGCGTCCCGCTCGCCAGGCCCACACCGATGGGCCGACCAGATGGGCGCAACGCACTCCGGCCGACCTGAGTCGGCGCTCCAGACCAAAATTGAAATCCGGTGCATCGACGCCGACAAACATGGCCGGCCGATCGGCGAGAATCCGGCTGCCGGTGTCGCGGCGCAGTCTGAGCAGCCGGGGCAGCACGCGCACGACCTCGGCATAACCGCGCACCGACAAGGCCTGAATGTCAACCCAGGTATCTAATCCAGCGTCGCGCATGGCCGGTCCGCCAATGCCGGCATGGCGGATGTCTTGATCCCCGGCATTCAAGGCCTGCAATATCGGACCCGCGATCAGGTCGCCGGATGTTTCGCCGGCCACCCAGACCAGACGTTTGCCGGACACCTCAGTGCTGTCCCGGATGCGGCGGGCCCGCCCTCATCGGACGATGCCACGCGTGGCCGAGCCCAGAAACTCATCGAGCATTTGCAGATCGGCAATGGCGGGGTCGGTGGATTGCGCCTTCTTGAGTTCGTCGATCTGTGAGGCCAGCGCATGACGCGCATCGACCAGGGTCAGACCGCTCTTGTAAAGGAGCTTGTAGGCACGGCGGATGGTGGCGATCCGATCCTTGTCAAAGCCGCGCCGTCGCAGGCCTTCCACGTTGATGCCATGCGCCTGCGCCGAATCACCCGAGGCCATGACGAATGGCGGCAGGTCATGCAGAACCACTGTGCCCACGCCGGTCATGGCATGGGCACCCACCTTGCAGAACTGATGAACGCCCGTGAAGCCCCCCAGAATGGCCCAGTCACCGATGTGCACATGACCGGCCAGGTTGGTGGTGTTGGCCAGAATCGTATGACTGCCCAGCACGCAGTCATGGGCCACGTGCACATAGGCCATGATCCAGTTGTCATCGCCGATGGTGGTCTCGCCGCGATCCTGGACGGTGCCTCGGTTGAGCGTGACGTATTCGCGGAACATGTTGCTGTTGCCGATCACGAGCCGGGTTGGCTCGCCGGCGTATTTCTTATCCTGCGGCGCCCCGCCAATACGCCCGAACGGATGAAACACATTGCTGCGGCCGATCGTGGTCGGCCCTTCGATCACACAATGCGCGCCCACCTCGGTGCCCGCACCGATGCTCACACCGGGGCCGATGATCGCGTAAGGTCCGACCCCGACCATGGTGTCCAGCTCGGCCGATGGATCGATCAGGGCTGTGGGATGAATCAGCGAGCCCGGCTCGGCGGCGGACCCACTCATGGCTCGATGCTGCGCAGCGCGCACATCAGGTCGGCCTGGGCCGCGGTCTCCCCGTTGACGGTCGCGACACCGGTATATTTCCAGATGCCGCGCGAGACCCGGGTGATGGACACAGCCAGACGCAATTGATCGCCAGGTGAGACCGGGCGCTTGAAGCGGGCATTGTCGATGCCGACGAAGTAATACACCGAATCGACATCCGATTTCCGGCCCATGCTCTGGAACGACAGAATGCCGGCGGCCTGGGCCAGCGCTTCGATCTGCAGGACGCCGGGCATCACGGGCAGGTGCGGGAAATGACCGACAAAATACGGCTCGTTCATCGACACATTCTTGATGGCCACGATGCGTTCACCCTTGACGATCTCCAGCACCCGGTCGACCAGAAGAAACGGATAGCGGTGAGGCAGATGCTCGAGGATGCCGCGGATGTCCATGCTGGTGTCGGCCTGGTCGCTCATCAAGACTCCTTTGACATCCGTTCCAGGTGTCGCAATCGGGTACGCAGATCAGGCAGTCCGCGCAACACGGCGGCCGCGCGCTCCCATTCAGTGTTCTTCATCAGTGGAAACGTCCCGGAGTAAAAACCCGGTTCACGCAGGCTGCGCGTGACCAGACTCATGGGCGAGACCGATACATCGTCGACGATCTCGAGATGGCCGAGTATGCCGGCCCCGCCGCCAATCAGACAACGCCGGCCGATTCTGGCGCTGCCGGCGATGCCCACACAACCGGCGATCGCGCATCCCTCACCGATCTGGACATTGTGGGCAATCTGCACCAGATTGTCGATGATGCAGTCACTGCCGATGATGGTGTCATCGAGCGCGCCACGGTCGACCGAACTGTTCGATCCGATGTCGACCCGATCGCCGATCCGGACGCTACCCAGTTGCGGAATCTTCGACCAGCCCTGCCCCTCGCGGGCATAGCCGAATCCATCCGAGCCGATCACGGTATTGGCGTGGATGGTGCAGCGTTCACCCAGCACGACATCGTGATAGAGCACCGCGTTGGCCATGATGCGCGTCCCGGCGCCTAGCGAAGCACGGGCGCCCACCACGACTCCGGGTCCGATCACCACCCCGTTGGCCAGGCGCGCCTGTGATTCGATGACAGCACCCGCGCCGATCACCACGCCCTCACCGAAGCGGGCATCGTGAGCAATATGCGATGTGGGGTCGATCGCAGTGCGGGCATTACCTGCCTCGCCATCCTGTTCGCGCAAGCGGCGTTCGAAATCCTGGGCGACTCGCGCGAAGGCGAGGTAGGGATCATCACAGACCAGTGCGATGCACCCAGGCCGCAATGCATCCACATGCGCCGGCGCGACCAGCACGGCGGCCGCGTGGCTGATGCCGGCATCGGCACGGTAGCGGCCGTCGGCCAGGAAGCTCAGGTCATCGGGGCCGGCGCTACGCAGCGTCGCCAGGGCGATCACGTCGCGCTGGCCTTGCTCGGCAGACACGACGGCGCCGGCCAGTCGGGCGATCGAACTCAAGGCGACCGGGTGCGACAGACTACGCATGTTGCGCAGCGTGACGTAATCCGGAGCCTGTGCCTGCCCTCACTTGGTCAGGGCCTCGATCACCTGATCGGTGATGTCGATGCGCTTGGCCGCGAACACAGCTTCCTGAACGATAATGTCGAACTTTTCGGACTCGGCGATCGAGCGAATGGTGCCGTTGGCACGTTCGAGTACCTGGGCCAACTCCTCGTTGCGCCGCTGGCTGAGGTCTTCGCGGAATTCGCGCTGACGCCGCTGGAAGTCTTTTTCGAGATCGGCGAATTCGCGTTGCTTGTCGCGGCGGTCTGATTCGCTCATCACCGCGCGGTCACGCTCCAGACGGTCGCCAGCCGCTTTGAGCCGTCCGCCCATGGCCTGCAACTCCTTGTCACGGGCGCTGAATTCGCGTTCCAGCTTCTGCTGGGCTGCCTTGGCCGGGACAGCATCACGAAGGATCCGCTCGGTATTGACATAACCGATCTTGATGCTGCCTTGCTGGGCAAGGGCGGGTTGGGCGGGGATCACGAGCGCGGCCAGAAAGGCAGCACAGGCGATCGATGCGCGGACTGTAGTGAATGTGAACACGGGATAGCCTCGAGTTGATCAGCTTGACCGACAAATTATGCCCGAGCACGGCCGGCACATGGCCGAACCACTGAAAATCAGAATCCTGTGCCGATCTGAAACTGCAGGCGTTGTTCCTTGTCGCCAATCCGCGCATTGAGCGGATAGCCGATGCTCAGCTTCATGGGACCGATCGGCGATACCCAGGCTAGGCCGATTCCGGTTGAATAGCGGAATTCGCCCGCGTCGATGGGGCCCGCAGGGAACACGTTGCCCCCATCGAGAAACAGGAACCATCGGAAACTGCGGTCGATGCCAGTACCCGCCACAGGCAGGATCAGCTCGGCATTACCGACGATTTTCGTCTGCCCACCCAGCGCGATATTGTCCACCGGATCGCGGCCCGGTCCGAGCGAGCTGGGCGAGTATCCCCGGACAGAACCGATACCGCCCGCATAAAAATTGGCAAACGGCGGATAGGGCTTGCCTTCCAGCGCGCGTGCGTAGCCCAGTTCGCCATTCAGTGCCAGGGTGTAATCCCGGGACAGCGGCAGATAGATCTGATGGTTGTAGGTGGTACGGTAGTAGCGCAGTTCGCTGACCGGCAAGGTGATGCTCAGCCCGGCCGCCTGAAGCTGGCCACGATTGGGCGCCAGCGCGCTGTCGCGGGTGTCACGCCGCCAACCCAGCGAACCGAGCAAGGCCGTGGTGGAGCGGCCCTGCCCCTCCTGAATCACTTGCCCGGTCGTGGGGTCGACCACGCCATTGACGAAGTCCAGGTAACGCTTGGGCGCATTCGGCCCCAGATTGAGCGTGTTGTTCTCGACAACGAGACCGAAACTGATCCGATCGATTTCGGTATAGGGCACGCCGAAATTCAGTCCGATGCCGTTGGAGCGCCAGCGATAATCGCCCAGCAGCAGTTCCTGCGCATTGAACAGGCGTGAATACATATTGAAGGTTCGGCTCACGCCATCGTCGGTGAAATACGGATCGATGTAGTCGAGGGAGATCTTGCGGCTGATCTGGCTGGTATTGATATCGACGATCAGGGATTTCCCCGAGCCCAGGAAATTGCCCTGATTCAGCGATGCGGACAGAATGACGGGTTCGGTGCTCGAGGTACCGACGCCGAACAACAGATTGCCGGTGGCGGTTTCGGATACAGCCACCTCGAGATCGACCTGATCGGGTATTCCCGGCACTGGCAGGGTCGATACGCGCACATCGGTGAAAAATCCCAGACGCGACAGTCTTTGGCGGCTCAGCCGGATCTTGTCGGCGTCATACCAGGCGTTCTCGAACTGACGCAATTCGCGACGGATCACCACATCGCTGGTCTGGGCATTGCCGATGATGTTGATCCGCCTCACATAGACCCGACGGCCCGGATCCACGAGTATCGAAAACCGGACGGTCTGATCGGTTCGATCCAGTTCGGGTTGGGCATTCACATTGGCGAAGGCATAGCCCAGCTCGCCAAGCCGGTCTGCGATCCGGCGGCGACTGTCCGACATTTCGGATCCGGAATAGGTATCGCCATCGCGCAGCGACATCAGTTCGCGGAATTCATGTTCCCGGCCCAGCAGCTCACCGCCGAATTCGATCTGCCTGACCGTGAACGGCTTGCCTTCCTTGACGACCACGGTGATATGAACGTCTTCCTTGTCGGGCGTGATCGAGACCTGGGTCGACTGGATGGCGAACTCCAGATAACCACGATCGAGATAGAAGGAGCGGACCGCCTCCAGATCACCTGAGAGCTTCTCGCGAGCGTATTGGTCGTTCTTCGTATACCAGGTCATCCAGGTCGGTGTGGACAGACGCATTTCATCGAGCAGGGTCTCGTCGCTGAACGTGTCGTTGCCCACGAAACGGATCGAGGCGATTCGGGCGACTGCGCCTTCATCGATCAGGATGTTGAGCGAAACGCGGTTGCGTTCCAGCGGCGTCACGGTACTGGTTACCTTGACCCCGTACTTGCCACGCGCCAGGTATTGCCGCTTGAGCTCCTGCTCGGCACGCTCGAGCACCGATCGGTCGAAGATGCGCGATTCGGCCAGGCCGGCATCCCCCAGCGTTCGTTTCAGGGTCTCGGCGTCGAACTCCTTGGAGCCCTCGACCTCGAGATTGGCGATGGCCGGACGCTCGCTGACGAAGACGATCAGGACATCGTTCTGCACTTCAAGTCGCACGTCCCGGAAAAACCCGGTGGCAAACAGCGCACGGATCGCCTCGCTCGCCTTCGCATCGGTCATCCGCTCGCCCACCCGGACCGGCAGATAACTGAAGACCGTGCCAGCCTCGATGCGCTGCACGCCGTCGACCCGGATATCGCGTACGGTGAAGGGCTCGAATGCCTGGACGCCGGGCGCCAGAACAACGAACAACAGCAGCAGGATCAGGCGGGGCAGCAGGCGGAGCGACAAGCGCAACTTCCGGAAACAGAGTGAGGTCATGGACCCATCGGATGGTTCAGGAACGATCAGGCGCCAATCAGTCGGGCGATGTCGTTGAATATGGCCACAGACATCAACACGACGATCACACCGATGCCGGCCTTCTGGGTGAATTCCATCACTCGTTCGGACAGGGGTTTGCCGCGAATCGCCTCCAGTCCGTAATATACCAAATGACCTCCATCAAGGACCGGGATCGGCAACAGGTTCAACACGCCCAGACTGATGCTGATCAGCGCAAGGAAACCGACGTAAGCGAACCAGCCTACCTTGGCCGTTTCACCGGCCAGACCGGCAATCGTCACCGGACCACTCAGATTGCGTACCGACAACCCACCGGTGATCATCTGGCCGAACATGCGCAACGAAAACAGCGACATGTCCCAGGTCTTGCGCACACCGATCATGACCGACTCGATCGGGCCATGGCGCACCAGTTCAGTGGCCACACGGTCGGTGATCTCTGCGCCGATCCGACCGATCCTGGCACCCTTGTCTTCCGGGCGGTCGGACTCGACGAGCTCTGGCGTGACACGAACGCGCTGCTCGAGCCCGTCGCGCAGCACCTTGAATTCGATTTCCTGACCGCCGCTGGCCCGGATCTGCCTGATCATGTCGCGGCCCCGCACCACCGGCTGGTTGTCGACGGCCAGAACCTGATCACCCCTGACCAATCCGGCGGCCAGTGCGGCACTACCAGGCAGCAGACTGCCAATCACGACATTTCCCGGTGCGATGTCGATCCCCAGCGACGACATGAAGTCGGTCTCGGCCGCCGCCTCAGGCAGCGAATCGGTCCGCAGCTCGAGTGTGGCCGGCTGGCCCTGGCGCTCGATCACAACGGGTACGCTGGCCTTGTTGATCACCGGCTCGAGCAACGAGAGCCTCACGTCGTTCCAGGAGCGGATCACCTGATCATCAACCTCGCGGATCCGGTCGCCCTGCTGCAGACCGGCCAACGCCGCCGGCGTGTCAGGCGGTGGTGAGGCCACGATCGCCGAAGGCTCCTGCACGCCGATCCAACCCAGGATCGCATAGAGCAGCGCGGCCAGAGCGAAGTTGGCGATCGGACCGGCCGCCACGATGACCGAGCGCGCGCCCAGTGTCTGGCGGGTGAAGGCACGCGGCAGATCAGCCGGCGGGATCGACGCGGTATCCTGGGCTCGTTCATCGAGCATGGCGACGTAGCCGCCCAGCGGAATCGCGCCGATCGACCACTCGGTCTGATCCGGGCCTCTGCGCCAGGAGTACAGGGATTTGCCAAAACCGATGGAAAACCGAAGCACCTTCACATTGAACCATCGCGCAGCGAGATAGTGGCCCATTTCGTGCACGTAGATCAGCAACGTGAGCGCCACCAGGAATGCCAGTAAAGTCACCATCGTTTCAACTCTCCGAATCTTGCGCGGTCGCGATCAGCATGGGCATCAGCGCCGCCCCACCCGTTCTCTGGCCAGGGCGCGCGCCTGGGCATCGATCGCCATCACACTGTCGATCGACTCCGCACCCGGCTCGCCGCCCAGCACCTCGAGCACTTCGCCATTGATGCGGGCCATGTCCGCGAAGCCCAGTTTGCCGTCCAGAAACGCCTGAACACTGACCTCGTTGGCCGCGTTGAGCACACAGGGCGCCGCACCGCCTGTGGCCATGGCGTGTGCCGCATGACGCAGGCAGGGAAACCGGTCCGGATCGGGCAATTCAAAGTCAAGACGACCGATTTCGGGCAGCGACAGCGGCGCAACGCCGCTATGGATGCGATCGGGAAACGCGAGCGCATGGGCGATCGGCGTCTTCATGTCCGGATTGCCCAACTGGGCAAGCGTGGACCCGTCCACGTATTCGACCATCGAGTGCACGATACTCTGCGGATGGACCACCACCTCGAAGGCATCGGGCGGCAGGTGAAACAGGTAGTGGGCTTCGATGAGTTCAAGCCCCTTGTTCATGAGCGTGGCCGAGTCGATTGAAATCTTGCGCCCCATCGACCAGTTCGGATGCGCGCAGGCCTGATCGGGCGTGGCGGCCATCATGCGTTCGACCGTCCAGGTCCGAAACGGACCGCCCGAGGCGGTCAGGATGATCCGCCGGACCGACCGTTCGGCCTGACTGGCCGCCAGTGCGTCGGTCGCGGCGGATGCACTGCCTCCCAACGCCCCCGCCCGACTCACGCGCTCGGCCTGCGCCGGCGGCAGGCACTGAAACACGGCGTTATGCTCACTGTCCACGGGCAGCAGGCGCGCGCCACCATCACGACAGGCCTGCATGAACAAATCGCCCGCCATGACCAGGGCTTCCTTGTTGGCCAGCAGGATCTTCTTGCCCGCACGTGCCGCAGCCAGGGTCGGCGCCAGACCCGCCGCGCCAACGATCGCCGCCATGACGGTGGTGACGGGCGCGGCACTGGCAACCTGTTCGAGCGCCTCGCGACCGAAACGGATCTCGACATCGGGCCGATTAGACTGCCGCTTGCCGGCATCGAGCACGGCAATTCGCTCGGCCAGATCCCGGGCCGCCTGCGCATCGCCCACGACCGCCATGCGGGGCCGGTGCCGAACACATTGCGCAGCCAGGACATCAAGCCGGGTGCGGCCGGTCAGCGCAAAGACCGAATAACGATCGGGGTGGGCGGCCAGGACATCGAGCGTACTGCAACCGATCGAACCGGTGGCCCCCAGAATCGTCACGTTTTGACTTTGGCTCATTGCAGTACCCGATGCAGCAGGGCGATGCACGGCATCACCGGAATCAGACCATCGACGCGATCAAGCACGCCGCCATGACCAGGCAGGGTCTTGCCGCTGTCCTTGACGCCTGCGCTGCGCTTGAGGGCCGATTCGTAGAGATCGCCGATGACGGATAACAGACTGAGCAGACTCATCACCACGACGGCAATGATCGGGCCAACCAGACCGACCAGCCGTGCTGGCAGCGTGGTGTCCAGCGCCGGCGCTGCGGCTGCCACCAGTGAGACGATGACCACGCAGAACATCCCCCCATAGACACCTTCCCAACTCTTGCCCGGGCTGATCGCCGGTGCCAACTTGCGTCGGCCAAACCCGCGGCCGACGAAATACGCACCGATGTCAGCCAACCAGACCACGCCCATGGCAGCAAACAAGGCAAGCGGACCGATCGCCCGCAATTCGACGAGCGCCAGCCAGCAGGCCAACAGCACGAGCATCGCCAAAGCGGCCGGCCCGGCTGACAGGGGCAGGGAACGAAGCCGCCATGGGGCCGCCACAATCCAGAACACTGCCGCGACAGCCATCAGGATGAGCGCCAGTCGATCGGCCAGCAGCGGCCAGGCCGCATCGATCAAGAGCCAGGCAAGGCCGCTCGAAAATACCAGCACGGCGAACCGGAGCGAGGCCTGACTACCCCCCGCATTCACACCGGCCCGAAGCTGATTCCACTCGAAGGCCGCCAATGCCAGGAAGGCCAGAGCCAGCAGCGACCAGAGCAGGGGCGGATCGAAAATGATCGCGGGCAGGATCAGCGCCAACAGGACCAGTGCGGTAATCACCCGGGTCCGAAGCATTATGCGGCTTCTATCTGCGCGCTGGTGCGTCCGAAGCGACGCTCACGTCGGCGGTACGATGTCAGCGCATCGCGAAACGCCTCTGCGCCAAAATCGGGCCAGTACAGATCCGTGAAATAGAACTCGGAATACGCAAGCTGCCAGAGCAGGAAATTGCTGATGCGCTGCTCGCCACCGGTGCGAATGAACAGGTCCGGCTCGGGCGCGTAGGCCATGGCCAGGTGCTCGACCAGCATTTCTTCACCGATCTCGACGCCTTGGCGGGCCAGCTCGGGATGGGCGTCGAGCATCCGCCGCATGGCCTGGAGGATATCCCAGCGACCGCCATAATTGGCGGCGATGGTCAGAATCAGGCCGGTGTTCTGCGCCGTGCGCTGCTCGGCCTGGTTGATCAGGGCGCGCAGTTTCGGCTCGAATCGATCGAGTTGGCCGACCACGCGCAGACGGATGCCATTGGCGCGCAACTGCACGATCTCGCGCTCGAGGGCGCGCACGAACAGACTCATCAGAATGGAGATTTCGTCGGCCGGACGCCGCCAGTTCTCGGAACTGAACGCGAACAACGTCAGGTAGGCAACACCGGCATCGACGGCGGCCTCGACCGTGCGACGGACGGCTTCTACACCCTTCACATGACCGGCCGCGCGCGGCAGGCGTCGGCTCGTCGCCCAGCGTCCGTTTCCATCCATGATGATCGCCACATGCCGCGGCACTTCGCCGGCATCGGGCAGGGTTAGGGTTGAGCTCTTGTACACGGGGTTGCCAGGCGGCAAGCCAGAACAGGCGCTGACCTGCTCCGGCTCAGACCGTCATGATCTCCTTTTCCTTCGCTTCCAGGATGCTGTCGACCTCGGCGACATAACGATCGGTGAGCTTCTGGATCGCGTCCTGGGCGCGCCGTTCGTCGTCCTCGGAAATGTCCTTGTCCTTGAGCAGGCGCTTGAAGTGGTCGTTGGCATCGCGACGCAGATTGCGAACCGCCACCTTGGCATGTTCGCCTTCGGACTTGACCACCTTGGTCAACTCCCGTCGGCGCTCCTCGGACAGCGGTGGCATGGGCACGCGGATCAACTCTCCGACGACGGCCGGATTCAGGCCGAGATCGGACTCGCGGATCGCCTTGTCGACCGCGCTGATCATCTTCCTCTCCCAGGGCGAAACGCCCAGCGTGCGGGAATCGATTAAGGTCACGTTGGCCACCTGGGAGATCGGGACCGGGCTGCCGTAGTAGTCGACGTGGACGTGATCGAGGATGCCGGTGCTGGCCCGTCCGGTACGGATCTTGGTCAGACTCACCGTCAGCGCATCCAGGGATTTGCGCATCTTTTCTTCGGAAGTTCGGGTTATCTCGGCAATGCTCATGATCTCTCCACTCGAATCGAACCGCTCCTTCAACATTGCAGGCCCGGGGCCGCACACGCCGGCGGCTCAGGCGCGTGGTGCCGCGCTCAGATATGGACGTAGGTTCCCTCGTCACCGCCAGCAACCACTCGCTGCAATGCGCCTTCCTTCAAGATTGAAAACACATTGATCGGCAGACCCTGATCGCGACAGAGCGCGAAGGCGGTGGCATCCATCACTTTCAGATTCTGACTGATCGCCTGATCGAAGCTGATCCGCGTAAACCGTGTCGCAGCGGGATCCTTCTTCGGATCGGCGCTGTAGATGCCATCGACCTTGGTCGCCTTGAGCACGATCTGTGCGCCGATCTCGGCACCACGAAGTGCCGCCGCGGTATCGGTGGTGAAGAACGGGTTACCGGTGCCTGCCGCAAAGATCAGAACCTTGCGCTCTTCCAGATAACGCAAGGCCTTTGGCCGGATATAGGGCTCGACAACCTGTTCGATCTTCAGTGCCGACTGCACCCGTGCCGGCACACCGGCCTGGCGAAACGCGTCCTGCAAGGCCAGGGCATTCATCACCGTGGCGAGCATGCCCATGTAGTCGGCGGTCGCCCGATCCATCCCGGCGGCCCCCAGGGCCACGCCGCGAAAGATATTGCCCCCGCCGATCACAACCGCCACCTCGGTGCCACCGGCGACGATTTCGCGAATCTCGCCCACCATCCGCTCGAGGGTCTGCTGATTGATGCCGTAACTGTCGTCGCCCATCAACGCCTCGCCCGACAGCTTCAGGAGAACACGTCGATAAGGCCCGGAGGGTGTTGATTCAGCCATGGTCTGGCAGGCTCCTGGGCGCAGGTTGCACCAATATCGTTAGGGTCATGATGAATCGGGTCAGGCGCGCTGGGCTGCAGCCGCCTGGGCCGCCACCTCGGCCGCAAAGTCGGTCGTGGCTTTTTCGATGCCCTCACCGACGATGAACAGCGCAAAGGCCGTGACCTGTGCCTTGTGCTGCGCGAGCAGCTTGTCGATCGTGAGTTTGTCATCCTTGACGAACGGCTGGCCCAACAAGGTCACGTCCTTGAGGTACTTCTGAACCGATCCTTCGACCATCTTGGCGGCGATCTCGGCCGATTTGCCCGACTCCAGCGCCTTGGCCTGAGCCACTGAACGCTCGCGTGCCACCTCTTCCTCGGACACGCCGCTGCGATCCAGCGCACGTGGTTTCATCGCTGCCACATGCATCGCCAGATCACGGCCGAGTGACTCGTCGCCGCCCACCAGATCGAGCAGGACGCCGATTCGAGAGCCGCCATGGATGTAACGATGCAGATGGCCCTTCGCCTCATAGCGTTGAAACCGGCGCAGACTCATGTTCTCGCCAATCTTGCCCACCAGTGCGGCGCGGGTGGCCTCGACCGTCTGGTCGCCCAGCGTCAGCGCACCCAGTGCGGCCACGTCGGCCGGCTGCCGTTCGGCCACCAGTTCGGCGCAGGCCTGGGCGAACGACAGGAAGTCGTCGTTGCGCGCCACAAAATCGGTTTCACAGTTGATTTCGAGGATCGCACCGGTCTTCGCATCGGCAGACAGGTGAATCGCCACGATACCTTCGGCCGCGACGCGGCTGGCGGCCTTGCTCGCCTTGTTGCCCAGCTTGACCCGCAAGACTTCTTCAGCCTTGGCCATGTCGCCGCCCGCTTCGGTCAGCGCCTTCTTGCATTCCATCATGGGCGCGTCAGTGCGCTCCCGCAGGTCTTTGACCATCGCGGCCGTAATTGCAGTCATGACTATTCCTTCGCTTTGATTCAATGAGCGGCGGGCCGGTCAGAACGGGCCCGCCATGCCACGCCATCAGGCCGTCGATCAGGATTCGACTTCGACGAATTCGTCGGTCCCGGGCTGCTCGACGATCTCGTTCAGCGAGATCGATTTGCCGGTCAGGATCGCGTCGGCCGCGGCTTGCGCATACAGCTTGATCGCCCGGCCCGAATCGTCGTTGCCAGGAATCACATAGTCGATGCCTTCGGGTGAATGGTTGGTATCGACCACCGCCACGATGGGAATGCCCAACTTGCGCGCCTCGGTGATGGCAATCTTGTGAAAGCCCACATCGATCACGAACAAGGCATCGGGCAGGCCATTCATGTCCTTGATGCCACCGAGGCTGCGCACCAGTTTTTCGTGCTCGCGGGTCAGCATCAGGCCCTCTTTCTTGGACAGGCGCTCCAGCCCGCCCTCGGCCAGCATGGTGTCCAGATCGCGCAGCCGCTTGATCGAGGCCTTCACGGTCTTGAAGTTGGTCAACATGCCGCCCAGCCAGCGCTGGTCGACATACGGCATGCCGCAGCGGGCAGCCTCTTCGGCAACCACTTCGCGGGCCTGGCGCTTGGTACCGACGAACAGCACCGAGCCGCGGTTTGCGGCCAGCTTGCCCAGGTAATTCATGGAGTCCTGGAACAGACTCACGGTCTTTTCCAGGTTGATGATGTGGATTCGGTTGCGATGGCCGAAGATATAGGGGGCCATGCGCGGATTCCAGTATCGGGTCTGGTGCCCGAAATGAACGCCCGCTTCCAGCATTTGCCGCATTGTGACTGACATAACGTTTTTACCTTGATTATCGATTGGGTTGCGTCCGACAACGACCGGTCTGCCGGCCGGCCCGGGCCCGGAGGCACCAGAGGTCGACCAACCTGCACCACCGCCCAGTCGAACCCGGTCGGTTCCCGATGAATCCAGGAGCCGGCCAGGGTCAGGTCATGAACGGCAGCGACCCAAAAACCGGTTGCTGCGATGATTTACTGACAAACTCTCGCTACTATCGCGGCTGACCATGGACGCCATGCGCCAAAGCGGACAAATGTCCAAAAAGACATGTCCATTTGTGCAAATGTCCATTTTCCTCAATGCTGTCAATGCATTGAGTCAAGCCGGATAACCTATAATCTTAACATGCCGATCGAAATCAAATCTGAATCAGATGTCGCTGCGATGCGAATCGCCGGTCGTCTGGCCTCTGAGGTGCTTGACTATATCGAGCCTTTTGTCGTGCCCGGCGTCACGACCGGTGAGCTGAACCGGCTCTGCCACGCCTACATGGTCGAGGTCCAGCACACCATTCCTGCCCCGCTGAACTACGCGCCGCCAGGCTATTCGCCGTTTCCGGCCTCGATCTGCACGTCGGTCAATCATCAGGTCTGCCACGGCATTCCGGGTGACAAGCGGCTCAAGAGCGGGGATGTCCTCAATATCGATATCACCGTGATCAAAGATGGCTACCACGGCGACACCAGCCGCATGTTTGCGGTGGGCGAGGCCTCGATCGCGGCCAGGCGCCTGTGCGAGGTGACCCGGGAGTGCATGTGGCTGGGCATCGACGCGGTCCGTCCGGGCGCCACGCTGGGTGATATCGGCCATGTGATCCAGCGCCATGCCGAGTCCAACGGTTTTTCCATCGTTCGCGAGTTCTGCGGTCACGGCATCGGCAAGCGGTTCCACGAAGAGCCGCAGATCCTGCATTATGGCCGGCCCGGTACCGGCCCCAGGATCGAGGCCGGGATGATCTTCACAATCGAGCCCATGGTCAATGCCGGTCGCCGCGAGGTTCGCGAAATGCCCGATGGCTGGACCATCGTCACCCGCGACCGCAGTCTGTCGGCGCAGTGGGAGCATACGGTGCTGGTCACCCCGGACGGCTACGAGGTTCTGACGGTGTCCGCTGGCGCCCCGGCCAAGCCCGCGCTTCTGACCCAGGCGGCCTGACGGCTGCACATGCAAGGACTCAGGCGAGGCGACGATGAATGACGTCGCCGACAATCTGGCGGCAACCGTTCAGGCGCGATCTCACTATGGGGCCCGGCGCGCTGAGGCGATTGCTGAATTCCGCCAGATCCGCGATCCCGGACGGGTGACCGCCCGCCTGCGACAGGCGACGGACCAGACCCTGACCGCGCTGTGGCGAGACCTGGGCCTGACCGATGATTCGATCGCTCTGATTGCCGTCGGAGGCTATGGCCGCGGCGAGCAATTCCCGCATTCGGATGTCGACCTGCTGCTGCTGGTCGATGATGCGCCCACCGGCGACTGCCTGCGTCGGGTCGAAGCTTTCATCAGCGCCTGCTGGGATATCGGCATGGCGATCGGCCATTCGGTGCGTACGGTCGCCGATTGCCTGGCCGAGCAGGCAGCCGATGTGACGGTGAGCACGGCGCTGTATGAGCGGCGGTTCCTGACCGGTTCGCGACCCTTGCTCTCGGCGCTGGACAAGGCCTTGTCGGGTATTCCAGAGCCGGCCGCTTTTTTTGTGGCCAAGAGCGCCGAAATGCGCCAGCGGCATCAGAAATTCGAGAATACCCCCTACAGCCTGGAGCCCAATACCAAGGAGAGTCCTGGTGGGCTGCGCGACCTGCAGACCCTGGGCTGGGTGGCGAGCGCAGCCGGCCTGGGGCAGACCTGGGCGCAGATGCAGGCCAGCGGGCTGCTGACCGGCGCCGAACTGCAATTGCTGCGCTACAACGAGCGCTTGCTGCGGCGCATTCGTGCGGCGCTGCACATCGCGGCAGATCGGCGTGAAGACCGGCTGGTCTTCGACTTGCAGGGTTCGGTGGCCGGTCTGCTCGGCTACACCGACCGACCCGGACGGCGGGCATCGGAACAGCTGATGCAGCGTTACTATCGCGCGGCCAAAACGGTCACCCAGCTGACCACCATCCTGTTGCAGAACATCGAGCAAACCCTGGGCGACCGGGAGCCGGCCCCACCAGAACCGGTGGACAAGGAATTCTGCAGCCGCGACCGGCTGCTCGAACCCCTGGATCCCGATCTGTTTCAACGCGATCCGGCGGCGATTCTGCGCGCCTTCATCAACCTGCAGCGCGACTCGACCCTGCGAGGCATGACCACGCTGACCTGGCGGGCCATGTGGAATGCGCGCACCCTGATCGATACGAACTTTCGGAAGGACCCGGCCAATCGCGCGCTGTTCATGACAATCATCCAGGCGCCACAAGGGGTGACCCATGCGCTGCGCTGGATGAATCAGTGGTCTATCCTCGGCCATTATCTGCCGGTGTTCCGACGGATCGTCGGGCGCATGCAGCATGATCTGTTCCATGTCTACACGGTCGATCAGCACATCATGACCGTGTTGCGCAATCTGCGGCGGTTTGCGATTGCCGACCATGCGCATGAGTTCCCGGTCTGCAGCCAGCTCATGGCGGGCGTGGACAAGCCCTGGATTCTCTACATCGCTGCGATCTTTCACGACATCGCCAAGGGTCGCGGTGGCGACCATTCCCAGCTTGGCGCCGCCGATGCGCGCCGCTTCTGTCTGCAGCATGGCATGAGCCGCGACGAGACCCGTCTGGTCGTGTTTCTGGTCGAGCATCACCTGACCATGTCCACCGTGGCCCAGAAGCGCGATCTGAGCGATCCGGCCACGATCGCCGAATTTGCGGAAACTGTCGGCACCGAAGAACGTCTGGTGATGCTCTACCTGCTCACGGTAGCCGATGTGCGCGGCACCAGCCCCAAGGTGTGGAATGGTTGGAAGGCCAAGCTGCTCGAAGATCTTTATCGCACCACCAAGCGCTATCTGGCCGGGGACAAACCTGACAATGCCGCCCGGGTTGGCGTGCGGCGTCGCGAGGCCATCCGGATTCTCGATCTGAGCGCGATCAGCCCGGATCGTTATCGCCCGTTCTGGGATCAGCTGGACATCGGCTATTTTCTCAAAACCGAGGGTCAGGACATGGCCTGGCATGCGCGGGTTCTCGCCCCGCACGCCAATTCGACCGAACCGATCGTGCGCGCACGCATGGCGCCGTTCGGCGAGGGCATCCAGATCGTCGTCCATGCACCCGATCAGGAAGATCTGTTCAGTCGGATCTGCGGCTACTTCGACAGCGCCAACCTGTCGGTGCTCGATGCCCAGATTCACACCACCACGCGTGGCTACGCGCTGGACTCGTTCCTGGTAATGGATCAGTATCAGCAGACGGCCTATCGGGACCGGCTGCTGCTGGTTGAGGATCAGCTGGCCCGGCGGCTGGCCACCCGCGCGCCGCTGGCACCACCGGCGCAGACCCGCGCCTCGCGACGCTCGCGCTCCTTCCCGATCAAACCCAGCGTGGATCTGCGCGCCGATACCAACCAGCAACGCTATCTGCTTACTGTCGTGGCCAACGACCGACAAGGCCTGCTCTATCGGATTTCACTGGTCCTGGGCCGTCACGGGATCAACATCTACAGCGCCCGCATCATGACCTTGGGCGAGCGGGTCGAGGATACCTTCGTGATTGGCGGCGACGCGCTGAACAATCCCAGGCATCAACTTCAGGTGGAGGCAGAGCTGCGCGATGCGCTACGACTGACTGCCGCCTAGACAGTCATGCCCAGCCATCGGCGAATGCCCGGCAATCCGATGCAGATGCCCATTCCACCAATCCCACCCGCCCGAACCCAACCCGTTCCGACGAGTCTCGGCGTGGCGAATCCGTCGCACCGCTGGCCATCGTGGCGACGGATAACGCTCGCCGCACTCGCGCTGCTGGTGCTGAACCTGTTGTTGAGCCTGGAGAACTGGTGGCCGACGATTGCGGTCAAACCGGATACCCGGATCGCGCCGGAACTGGTCCTGATCTGGACGGCATTGCTCGGCGCGGCGGCATTTGGCTGGCGGCTCTCACGCAAGGCAATCGGCTTGCTGGCTCTGGCCTATGTTGTACTGGCCGTCGGCCGCTATGCGGAAGTGACCGTGCCCGCCCTGTTCGGCCGTCCGCTCAATCTGTATTGGGATGGCCAGGAATTGCCGGCGATTCTGAGCACTCTGGCCACGGGACTGCCCTGGTGGCAACCGCTGCTGGCCATAGCGATCATCGTCGCGGCTGCGGCACTGCTGCTGCGAATCGTTCATTGGGCCTGGCGTCTGCTCGTTATCGAGGTGCTGCCGCCCATGAGTCGATCCTTGACGGCCTGGGTGCTCAGCATTGCCCTGTTGGCCGTGGTGGGGGCCAACTACGCCGGTGTGCAAGCCACCTGGCCTTACATTGCCAAGCCGGTATTGCCGACCTACTTGCGACAGATCAATCTGCTGGCTACCGCCCTATCGAGCAGTCGTCTCGAATCGGCCCTGCCGTCGTCGCCCGCCTTCGATTCCGACCTTGAGGCATTGCAAGGTGCCGATGTGAAGCTCTGGTTTCTGGAGTCTTACGGTGCGATGGCCTTCGACAATCCGGCGGTGTCCGGGCGGCTGGCGCCTGATCGACAGGCGTTGGCGCAGGCGATCGAGGCGAGCGGTCGACAGGTGTTGTCGGCATTCGTGACCTCACCGACGTTCGCCGGCGGCTCGGAGCTGGCGCATCTGGGCCTGCTTCTCGGGTCTGGATCTGACCGATCCGCTGCGCCTGGATCTGCTGCTCACCACTGAGAGGCCGACTCTCATCAGTCTGTTTCGGTCCCGTGGTTATGAGACCTATGGGTTCTATCCGGCACTGAGCTGGCATTGGGCCGAAAAGGCGTTCTACCAGTATGACCGGTTCAACGATGCCCGCGACGTTGGATATCAGGGTCCGAAGTTCGGCTCATGGTGGATTCCTGACCAGGTGAGTCTGGCCTGGTTCGAATCACGCTATCCGATTGAAGCAAACTCGCCGCCCCGGTTCTCGATGTTTCCGACGATTACCTCCCATCTGCCGTTCGAGCCCGTGCCGCCTTATCAACCGGACTGGCAGCGTCTGCTCACGCCCGAGCCCTTCGATCCGGCAAAGGCCGAACAGGCCTTGTTGGTCCAGCCCGACTGGCTGGACCTCGTGCCCGGTTATGTGAATGCCATCAACTACACCTACCGCTGGCTCGCCGGTTATGTCGGCAGGCCGACGGCACGCCCCGATCTCATGCTGGTCATTGGCGATCATCAACCGGCAAGCAGCGTCACCGGTCCCGGTGCCTCCTGGAATGTGCCGGTCCATGTCATCACTGCCAATCCTTTGCTGATCGAGCGATTGGCCGCGAGTGGCTTCGTTCGCGGCATGACACCAGCGCCGGCAAGTCTTGGGCCGATGCATGAGTTGACGCCGCTGCTCAACGATCTGTTCGCCGGCGAAGATCGCCGCGGCCGCTTCAGCCGCCCGGATCCGGACGGCTCGACCGCGCGCCTGCTGGAGCACCCGTCCGCCGATCCGCTGCCGCTCCAGAACCCGGGCCCCGACCGATCACCCGGTTAGCCGGCGCTCAGTCGCCCAGTGCGCCAATGACCCGGCGGGCTTTTTCCATCGCCGCTTCCAGCACCAGCGCGATGTTCTCGATCCGGATCCCCTGTTTGCTGTCGCCCTGGCCGGCCGAGTGGTTGGCAACCACCGCAAGCGTGGCATACGGCAGCCCGGCCTCGCGGGCTAACGCGGCCTCCGGCATGCCGGTCATGCCAACCAGATCACAGCCATCCCGCGCCATGCGCCGGATCTCGGCAGCCGTTTCCAGACGAGGGCCCTGGGTGCAGCCGTAGGTGGCGCCATCGATGATCGGTTCGCCAAGCTGTCGGGCTGAGTGGAGCAAGGCCTGGCGGGTCGGCTCGTCGAAGGGTTGAGTGAAGTCGATGTGTGTGACCGGCTCGTCGGGACTGTCGAAAAACGTGTGGGCACGGTCACTCGTATAGTCGATGATCTGATCCGGAACAACCAGTTCACCGGGCAGACAGTCGGCACGGATGCCACCGACGGTCGCGACCGACACGATTCGCGATGCGCCAAGCTCGCGCAGCGCCCAGATGTTGGCGCGATAATTGATCCGATGCGGCGCCAGGGTATGCCCATAACCATGGCGCGCGAGAAATACCACGGGTTTGCCATCGAGCGCACCGACGGTCAGTGCGCACGAGGGATCCCCGAAGGGCGTGCGTACGACTTGTCGCCGGGTCTCGCCCAGCCCGGCCAGTCGGGCCAGTCCACTCCCACCTATCACTGCGAGCATCAATGCTTCTCCTGGTTGTCAGCGGTGCTGTCCGTGGCGCCGATCATGGCAAGCAGATCCGCTTCGCTCAGGATGGCCGTACCGAGTTTTTCCGCCTTTGTTAGCTTGCTGCCGGCCGATTCACCCGCGAGCAGATAGCTGGTCCGTGAGGAGACGGCGCTGCTGACCGCGCCGCCATGGGCGCGGATCAGGTCGGCCGCTTCATCCCGTGTCATTCCGGCAAGGGTACCGGTTATGACAAAGCTCTTGCCCGCGAGCGCGTGACCGGTGCGCGTCTGCCCATCACCTGAGGCCTGGCGTTCGTCGGTGGTTTGGCTGATTCTGACCGGGTCGGACGAATCGGCGCCGGCAGGGGCTGGCTGCGCCGCTGACGGGGCGGGCCAATGAACGCCCAGCGCGAGCAGATCATCGATCACCTCGCGGTTGTGCGGCTGGGCCAGGAAGTGCGCAAGGCTCGCGAAGATCTCCGGGCCAAGCCCGTCCAGTGGCACCGGCAACAAGGCTTCCGCCTTGCCGCGACGACGTACGTTCTCCTTCTGGACGGCCGCTTTCTCCTCGAGCAATGCCGTGAGATCCGCGCTCAGCAAGGCATCCAGGGTCTGGAAGTAGGCGGCCAGATTGCGCGCAACCTCCTCACCGACGTGCCGGATGCCCAGCGCGAACAAAAATCGCGCCAGACTCGTGCGTCGGGATGCCGCGATCGCGGCGAGCAGATTGGCTGCCGACCGGGTTCCCATCCGGGGCAATTGCTCGAGTGAACCCGCATCCAGTCGATAGATGTCGGCCGGGCTCAGCAGCATGCCCGCATCGACGAGTTGATCGACCAGCTTCTCACCCAGTCCTTCGATATCCATCGCCCGTCGATGGGCGAAGTGGCGGATGGCCTGCTTGCGCTGCGCGGCGCAGAACAGGCCGCCCACGCAACGCCAGACCGCTTCCTGGGGATCACGTTCGGTATCGGAGCCGCAGACCGGGCATTGATCGGGCATCTTGAAATCATTGCCGGCGGTGAGGACTGGCGCGCTGCGTCGTTCGGGCAGCGCGCGCAATACCTGCGGGATCACGTCGCCGGCGCGTCTGACCACCACCCAGTCGCCGGGGCGCAAATCCTTGCGCCGGATCTCGTCTTCATTGTGCAGGGTTGCGTTGCTGACCGTGGTACCACCGACGAAAACCGGCGCCAGCCGTGCAACCGGGGTCAGCGCGCCGGTACGCCCGACCTGGATATCAATGGCCAACAACTGGGTCACGGCCTCTTCGGCCGGGAACTTGTGGGCGATCGCATACCGCGGCGCGCGGGCGACATAACCGGCCCGCCGCTGCGCCGCCCGGTCGTCCAGTTTGTACACCACGCCGTCGATGTCAAATGGCAGTTGGTTGCGGATCGCCGCCACCCGGGCGAAAAAACCCAACACGCCCTCGCGTCCGGCGGCACGCGTGCGTGGCGAACCCACTGGAAAACCCAGCGTCGTCAGCCAGTCGAGCAGCGCCGACTGGGTGGACGGTGGCTCGATCCCCTCGACCGCACCCACGCCATAGGCAAGAAACCGTAGACGACGTTGGTTGGTGATGGAGGGATCGAGCTGACGCAGACTGCCGGCGGCGGCATTGCGTGGATTCACGAACAGCTTGTCGCCCGCTGTCTGCTGGGCATCATTGAGCGCCTCGAAATCGGCGCGATACATCAGTACTTCTCCGCGCACCTCGAGCCGTGGCGGCGATTGCCCGTCGCGCAGGCGCAGGGGGATTGCCGCAATGGTTCGAAGATTCGCCGTGATGTCTTCGCCCGATTCGCCATCGCCGCGGGTCGCGCCGCGTATGAGCAGGCCCTGTTCGTACTGCAGACTGACAGCCAGTCCGTCGTATTTGAGCTCGCAGCTATAGGCCAGCGGCGCATCCTCGTCATCATGGCCCAGCAGATCACGCAGGCGTTGATCGAAGGCACGCACCTCGTCCTCGTCCATCGCATTGGCCAGCGACAGCATCGGCTGGGGATGGCGCACCGGGGCGAATGCAGCATCGTTTGTTGCGCCGACCCGCTGGGTCGGTGAATCAGGGCCGACCAGTGACGGATGCTCGGCTTCCAATGCCTGCAACTCGCGAAAACACCGGTCGTACTCCGCATCGGGCACGGTGGGTGCATCGAGAACGTAGTACTCATGGTTCCACTGCGTGATCGTCTCACGCAATGCCAGGATCGCACTGGCGGCCTGCTCGGCGTTCATCGGACGAACCATTTGACGACGCGACGGCCCATCGGCTTCAGGTACGCTGGCTGGCTCAGTTGAACACTTGCCGCGCCAGGCCTGAACCTGCCGGCAGGCCCGCCGAGAGCAGCGCCTGATAGTGAAGATCGAGCTGGCTTTCAACCTTTTCGAACAATGCATTGTCGATGAGCCGGCCGCTGTCATCGACCATTTGTGCATCGAGCGATTTGGCAAATTCCCATGCGCATTCGACCATCTCGCGGATCGGCTGCGCAGCGCGCGGCACCCGCGGCACGTCGAGCAGGAACACGATGCGGCCCGGATCATCCACATGATGGATCGAGAAGCGTTCCAGGCCGTCGGCGCCTACTCGCTGATAGCCGCCCTTGTCGGTGCGCGCCAGCGCCAGGCGCTGCGCGATCTCCTCGAACTGTTCCAGCGCGATGGGACGCTCTCGTCGCACGTTCACTGCGACCTGCGCATCGAGCGCACTGACTTCCGCGTCGAGCACGCGACTGCGAACCAGGACGACATTCATATCGGGTGGATTGACCAGCACATCCAACTGCTCAGAAATGCTGCCCAGCCGTGACACGAACTCTGAATATTCCATGGCATTGACCGGGCCCTGCCGGTTGACCTGCAGCAGATCGAAGCACAGATGGTCATAGGCGCCAGCGCGCGTGATCGGTTCAAGTGCGTGCGCAAACTTTGATTCGGCCGAGCCACGCACCTGCACTGGTTTGCTGCCGACCCGATCGAAGTGGCCAAGCACGGCGAGCAGGCGTTCACCGGGCGTGATTGAACGCAACTCGAGATCGACACGGGTGGCGAACTTTGCGTGGGCGCGCAGCGGATCAACCCCGGCCCAGATGTCCTGCTCGGTGTTCAGATCCCCACGACGTGCGTTGGCCGGATGCGTTGCAGGACTCGTGATGCCTGGATCGGTCTGTGGCGGGGTCGATCCGGCCCGGGTTGCGCCAGGGGCGACGATTCGTTGAACCGGATCGGATCCGCCAGGCTGACCAGGTCTGCGGGCATGATCGGATTGTCCGGCAGGGGCTGGCGTGTTGATCGCTGGCAGGCTGTCTGCGTGAACAAGCGGCGGCAAGTCTGGTCCGTCAGTGGGTTCCGCGGCCTGTTGCTGTTCAAAACGCTCAACGGCCTGCTGGATTCGCGACGGCGGATTCAGGTCGGCGTCGTCGTCACCCGGATCGGGCGTGAACGGGGCGTGGCGGGATGAGTCCTCGCCGGAAACCGCCGACGGGGACTCGGCCGGCGACGTCCCGGTCGGTGCGAGCGCCCCCTGGCCGCCTTTGGCCTGCGCCTCCTGAATGGCTGCGCGCCATTCCGAGGGGTCGTGGACACGCCGGGTCCCGCCTGCGCCGGGCACCTGTGCCGATCGGCTCACCGGGTCGGGTATCGAGCGGCTTGAACCAGCCGCCATGGCGGGTTGTCGACGCTTGTCAGCATCGGCAACCGGGGGCGGATTCGACCCGGAAGCTGCGCGGATTGAATCGGGTGAGCTCGGGCCGTCAAAGTCGGCCAGACTGGGTTCGGCCCGCTGATGATCATGACGCCCACCCGGTCGACCGGGCGAGAGGGCACGCTGACCGCGATGGCGACGATTCATCCAGTAATTGGATGCCACCACCGCCACGATGAACAGCACGATGAGGATCAGCAGACTCAGACCAAGGCTACTCACGAAGCCATACTCCCGGTGACCACAGGCAGCGCACCGGTTCGTGCGCGAGCGACTCTCCTGAACCAGCGGGCCGAGGTCGTCATGCGGCCTCGGCGAATTCGGCGGCGCTTTCCAGGTCCACTGCAACGATACGCGAAACGCCCCGTTCCTGCATGGTCACGCCGATCAGTTGCTGGGCCATTTCCATGGCAATCTTGTTGTGGGAGATGAACAGGAACTGGGTCTGGGCAGACATGCGCATGACCATGTTCCGATAGCGCTCGGTGTTGGCATCGTCCAGAGGCGCGTCCACCTCATCGAGCAGGCAGAATGGCGCGGGATTGAGCTGGAACAGACCAAATACCAGGGCAATCGCAGTCAAGGCCTTCTCGCCACCGGAGAGCAGATGGATGGAGGTGTTACGTTTGCCGGGTGGATGCGCCATCACCTGCACACCGGCGTCGAGAATCTCCTCCCCCGTGAGCACCAGCTTCGCATCACCGCCGCCGAACAGTTCCGGGAACAGCTTGCCGAATTCGGCGTTGACCGTATCGAAGGTGGTCTGCAGCAGCTGACGGGTTTCCAGATCGATATGGCGGATTGCGTCCTCCAGCGTGGCGATCGCCTCATTGAGATCGGCTGACTGGCTGTCCAGAAAGCCCTTGCGCTCACTGGCCTCGCGCAATTCATCGAGCGCGGCCAGATTCACCGGGCCAAGCTGTTCGATGGCGCGGGTCAGCCGGGTAACTTCGCTGGCCAGCCAGGTGGCCCTGGGTCGTTCATCAAAGCCGGCCAGCAAGGCCGCTTCTGCCTGCGCGGCCACATCGGCCTGATCCAGTTGCTCCTGGAACTGGACCACTGCCAGTCGGGCGGCCTGCTCCTTGAGCTGGGCCTCCGTCACCTGGTTGGCCAGTGGTTCGCGGGCACGCTCGAAGCTCAGACGGTTTTCATCGGCCTTCTTGAGCTCCGCAGCGATATCGTCCTGTCGGCTGCGCACCGCCGCCAGCGCTTGTTCACGGTCGCCGCGGGTTTCCAGAGCCACCTGCAAGGCCTCTTCGAGCGCTGAGGTGTCGAAGCCGGTCAAGCGCTCCTGCAGCGCAGCCGACTCGGCCTGCAACTGGCTGCGTCGCGTCGCGGCGTCGTCGATCGTGGTGGTCAGCCGCTCGAGCCGCTCCCTGAGCGAGCGCTCTTCATATCGCGCCGCCTGCTCGGCGTTTTCATGCGCCCGCAACTGCTCGCGCACCGCCTGCATGTCGCGCTCGGCATCTTGCACCGCTTCGCGATGTTGTGGAATCTGATCGTCGAATTCGGCAACCCTGGCTTCAAGTTCGCTGATGCGCAAGCGCGCCTGTTCGTCGCTCTGACCCAGCTCGGCCTGCAGCCGAGCACATTCGGCCAACTCGAGCGACACCCGTTCGCGATCCTGACGCACGCTGTCGGCCTGTTGTTCATACCGCTGGGCCGTGATCTGCGCCGCCGCCAGGACTTGCGCCAGCCGCACCTGCTCGATACGCGCCTCTTCAAGCGCCTGGCTGCGGGCTGCGCTACCGGCTTCGACATTGTTGGCATGCTGGCGCGCCTGCTCCACCAGCAGTGTCTGCGCGCGCTTTTCGCGCGCCAGATTCTCGAGCTCGTGCTGGCGTTGCAGGACACCTTCGGCTTCGCTGTCGACCGCAAACAGGTGCAGCGTGCAGGCTCCGACCCGATGTCCATCGCGCACGATGAACTCGCCACCCGGCGGCAGTGCGCTGCGCCTTGCCCAGGCTTCGGTCAATGATTCGGCAACAAAACAGCCGGCGAGCCAGCGCTCGACCTGGTCCTGTACCGCCGCCTCACCGCTGCGCACCATGGTGGCCAGCGGTTTGAGGCCAGCCACCGGAGGGGCCGTCACGCCCGGCACACTGTCGTCGAACAGCATGAGTTTGACGGGTGGCGGCGCATCGGCTGCCAGTGCCAGACCCCGCGCGAGATCATCGGTCTGCACCGCCGTGACCCGTTCGCGCAGCACGGCTTCCACCGCCGTCTCCCAGCCGTCCTGGATTCGCAGGCGTTGCCATAGCGGCTGCAGATCACCCAGGCCGTTGGTTGCCAGCCAGGTGGACATGTCGTTTTGCCGGTCCAGACGGTTCTGGATGTCCTCGAGTGCCGCCATGCGCGCATCGATCTGCGCTTGACGGGCTTCGGCGTCGCGCAGAGCCTGCTGAGCCGGTACACGCTGGCTGTCCAGATCGGCCCAGCTCGACCTCGCATCGACCAGCGCCGTCGCCGCGGCGGATTCGAGCGCCACCGATGAGACCACCGCGGCCAGCGCCTCATCGAGCGAACCGGCGTCGAAGTCCTCGATCTCGGCTTCCTGCTGATGGGCGCGCTCGATGCGTGATGCCACACGGGCCGACCGTTCGCTCAGTGCGCGAATTTCAGCGCGGCAGACATCGAGCGCCCGGCGCGAATCGGCAGACGCATCGCGCAGACCGTCGAAGCGATGACGAGCCTCGTGAATCACCGCCTCGGCATGGGCCGCGCGCTCGCGCTCAGTGGCCAGCGCCTGCTGCAGCTGTTCGAGTGATCCGCCCAGCGCGTGCAGCGCCGCTTCGGCCTGCTCGTGTTCCCGCTGAGCATTGTCCGCGGTGTTGCCCAGTCGCTCGATTTCGGCGGCCAGACTGGCTTGCCTGGACGTGAGTTCGGACCGGGTATCGACGATCCGGCGAATATCACTTTCGAGCCGCGTGACCGCCGCGTTCGATTCATAAAACGCACCCTGGGCTTCGTGCAACTCGTTGCCGACTTCGCGAAACTGTTCACGCAGCACCTCGCAGCGCGCTTCGGTCTGCCGCAGTTCGGCGATCTTGGCCTCGAGGGCGGTCTGGGCGCGACCCGCCTGCGTCGCCGCATCGGCCTGACCCCGCAGTGCTTCATCGCGACGAACGATCCACTGCACGCGCTGTTTGACCGTGCGCTCGTCATCCATCTGCTTGAAACTGGCCGCCACCTCGGCCTGATGATTGAGCCGCTGGATCTGCGCACCGAGTTCCCGCTGGATGTCTTCGACCCGGTTCAGGTTCTCCCGGGTGCTGGCCAGTCGCGACTCGGTCTCGCGACGTCGCTCCTTGTACTTGGAGACGCCGGCCGCCTCCTCGAGGAACACGCGCAATTCATCGGGCTTGGCCTCGATGATCCGCGAGATGGTTCCCTGGCCGATGATGGCATAGGCGCGCGGCCCCAGTCCGGTGCCCATGAACATGTCGTGAACATCGCGCCGGCGCACGGCCTGATTGTTGATCTGGTAGATAGACTGGCCATCCCGCGAGAGGGTTCGCCGCACCGAGATCTCGGTGTAGTTGGCCCAGTTGCCACCGATACGCCCCAGTGAATTGTCGAACACCAATTCGACGGAGGCGCGCGCGGCCGGTTTGCGCTCGGATGAACCACTGAAAATGACATCCTGCATCGATTCGCCGCGCAGTTCGGAGGCCTTGCTCTCGCCCAGGACCCAGCGCACCGCATCGATCACATTGGACTTGCCACACCCATTCGGCCCCACCACGCCGACGAGCTGGCTGGGTATCTGGAAGGCAGTGGGATCGACAAATGACTTGAAGCCGGACAGCTTGATCTGTTTCAGGCGCACTGGCGATTCCTTTGATTCTGACGGGTCATGGGAGGGAAGTGCAGTGCCGGCTTGCATTGGTTCCGCCTTCCTATAATACCACCCTCGCCCCCGTTTCATGGCCGCGATGCCCGGGTGAATTCTGTATTCGTTCTGAGAGTTAGACCTTGGTATTCAGGTATTCTCTGAACTCCTGCCGGCCTTGCGCACCCCTGCGGATCCACCACTTTCCATGCCCAGCGAACCCAGCACCCATCTCGACACCTTCCCCAATCCGGCACCGGATCGGGATTACCTCATTCACATCGAGGTACCCGAGTTCACCTGTCTGTGCCCGCTCACGGGCCAGCCAGACTTCGCCACCATCGAGATCGACTATGTCGCGAATGCCCGCAACGTCGAACTGAAGTCGCTCAAGTCGTATATGTGGTCTTACCGCAATCAGGGCGCTTTTCATGAAGCCTGCACGAACCGCATCCTGACGGATCTGAGCGCGGCGACCGAGCCGCGCTTCATGCGCATCACGGCGCGCTGGTATGTGCGCGGCGGCATCTTCACCACCGTGCGTGCCGAGCACAGTGCGCCGGGTTTCACCCTCAATCCGCCGGTCGACCTGGGTCGGTTCGAATCCGGGCGCAACACCCGATGATCGCCATACCCCCCGTCTGCCAACCGGATCAGCCCTGATGAATCCGCGTTTTTCTGCCCTGCAACCTTACCCGTTCGAACGGTTTCGCGAGCTGCTCGAGGGGGTCGTGCCAAATCCGGCACTGGCACCCATCGATCTGTCGATCGGCGAGCCCAGGCATCCCACCCCTGCCCTGGTACGCGATGCCTTGATCGCTAACCTGGACGGTCTGGGTCAGTATCCTCCGACACTGGGATCAACGGCCCTGCGGGAAGCAATCGCCGGCTGGCTGTCGCGCCGCTTTGCCCCGGCATCGATCGATCCGGCAACCCAGGTGCTGCCGGTTCTGGGCTCCCGCGAAGCGCTGTTTGCGCTCACCCAGACCGTGATCGACGCCTCACGTGATGCGGTAGTCATCAGCCCCAATCCGTTTTATCAAATCTACGAAGGCGCTGCGCTGCTGGCGGGTGCACGCATGCATTACGTGGCCCAGACTCCGGAGGCCGCCCTGACCTGCGCCTGGGACGACATACCGGCCGAGGTCTGGACCAGGACCCAGCTGGTCTTTGTCTGCACGCCAGGCAATCCGACCGGGTCAATCGTCAAGGCAGATGAGTGGAATAAATTATTTGATCTTTCCGATAAGTATGGGTTTGTGATTGCCTCCGATGAGTGTTACAGCGAGCTCTATCCGCTGGACAGTGATCCGCCACTGGGCGGCCTGCAGGCAGCAGCCGGCGCCGGACGCGACTTTCGTCGTCTGATCGTGTTTGGCAGCCTGTCCAAACGCTCCAATTCACCCGGCTTGCGCTCGGGTTACGTGGCGGGCGATCCGGCGATCATTCGTGAATTTCTTCGCTACCGCACCTACCATGGCAGCGCGATGAGCCCGCCCGTGCAGGCGGCCTCGGTAGCCGCCTGGCAGGACGAAACCCATGTCCGGGACAATCGGGCGCTTTACGAGGCCAAATACACGGCCGTCGTCCCCCGGCTCGCCGGGGCGCTGACGGTAAGCCGGCCGGCCGCCGGGTTTTATCTGTGGGCCCGCTCGCCCCACCCCGATGACCTGCGCTTCGGCGTGGAACTGCTGCGTCAATATAATGTCCGCCTGCTGCCCGGCAGCCTGCTCGGGCGCACGGTCAATGGTTCCAATCCGGGTAGCGGCTACCTGCGCATCGCATTGGTGGCGCCGCTGGACGCCTGCATCGAGGCGGCCGGGCGGATCGGCGATTTTTGTCGTGCCGGAGCCGGAAGGCCCTGAGATGCTGTCGATCCGGTCGTTCGTCCCATCCGTGCCAACCAGGAAACACCATGACAAGATGCCCACCCGCTTCGACGGCCCTGCCAGGGCCGGCCTCGGCGCTGGCGGCTATCGCGTCGTGCCACCGGCCGTCGCCCGGCGTGGCGCCTTTATCGCCCGCATCGTGGTGCTGATGCCCTCGTATGTGACTATCGGGGCCTATGTTGCCGAGCGCACGATGGTCGTAGTGTTCACTTGCCGTGCGCAGTCATCGTGAAGCGGGTCGATGCCCAGACCCGGGCAACGATGGCGATCAATGAACTGTTGCGAGGAGACTGACCTCATGTCATCCGGTCGAATGGAAAAGCTGTTGCGCTTCATGGCGGAGAAGCAGGCGTCGGACCTGTTCCTGTCGGCCGGTTCTCCCGTCCAGATCAAGCTGAATGGCTCGACCCGCCCGATCAATGATCAGGTCCTCGATCCCGGCATGGTCGAGTCGCTGATTCGCGAGATCACCACCGATCGGCAGTGGGAGACCTTCGAGTCCGAGCACGAACTGAACATCGGCTATGGGTTGCGAGATGTGGGCAGCTTCCGGATCAACCTGTTCAGGCAACGAGGCAGTTCCGCCGTCGTCGTGCGCTTCATTCCCGGCACCATCCCGTCGTTGGGCGATCTGAGTCTGCCCGAGGAACTGGCCCTGCTGGTTCAGGAAAAGCGCGGCCTGCTGCTCATGGTCGGTGCCACCGGTTCTGGCAAGTCGACATCGCTCGCGGCCATGATCGATCATCGCAACGAGAATAAGTCCGGGCATATCCTGACCCTGGAAGACCCCATCGAGTTCACGTTCCGCAACAAGCGCTCGATCGTCAACCAGCGACAGATCGGCACGGACACGGCCTCGATCGAGATCGCATTGCGCAATGCCATGCGTCAGGCTCCCGATTGCATCCTGATCGGTGAGATCCGTGACGTGACGGCCATGTCGATGGCCCTGGCCTACGCTCAGTCCGGTCATCTGGTGCTGGCGACGCTGCATGCCAACAATGCCAACCATGCGCTCAACCGGATCGTGAGTTTCTACTCGCCCGAGAACCGGCGGGCGCTGCTCTCGGATCTGTCGGCCACCCTCAAGGCCGTTATCGCCCAGCGCCTGGTCCGGTCCAAGGACGGCGGTCGTGTGCCGGCCGTCGAGATCATGCTCAACACCCGGCTGATCGCCGAACTCATCGAGCAGGCACGGCTGACCGAGGTGAAGGAGGCGATGGAAAAGAGTCTGGCGCCGGGCTCGGTCACCTTCGACCAGTGCCTCGCCCGACTGGTGCGGGCCGGCAAGGTCGCGCGCGAAGACGCCATGGCCAATGCCGATTCGCCCACCAACCTGCTCTGGAATCTGGAAAACTCGGGTGGACCCGAGAATCCGATTCCGGCCAAGAAGCCCGTGCCCACCGGTGAGGTGCGTGCCCGGCTGTCGGGCGCCAACCATGCCGATAGCCCGGCATCGATGCTGCAGGGAACGCCACCACCCACCGCCAAGGAGGCCGGTGAGGCATCATTCTCTGAATTTCTGCTCAATATCTGACTCGGGCCGCTGACGGCATGACTGGCATCACCTTGTATGGCATTCGCAATTGCGATCAGGTGCGCAAGGCGCGCCGTCTGCTGGACGCCCATGGCGTGCAGTACCGGTTTCACGACTTTCGTCAGTCCGGCCTCGCGGCCGAGCAGCTCGATGCCTGGTTCTCCCACGTGCCCTGGGATGCGCTGCTGAACAAGCGGGGTACAACCTGGCGCACCATGAGTGATGCGGCGCGGCAGGCAGTCGTGGATCAACGATCAGCCCGTGATGCGATGCTCGCCGAACCCACGCTGATCCGACGGCCGGTGCTCACCAGCGGTGAACATGTCCTGGTCGGATTTTCCGAACCTGTCTATCAGCGCACCCTGGGCCTGATGCCCGGCGCCGAATGAGCGATCCGTTGGCCACTTCGCCTCAGTCTGGCCGATCCGCGCCCGATCTGAACGCGCTCGCCCCCCTGCTGGGCACGGTGCGCGACGTCTTGCGAGCGGCTGTCTCCGCGTTCGGCGCGGCGGATCTGCAATACGGTCAGGGCACGGCCAACGCCTATGACGATGCGGTCGCGCTGGTGTATTGGGCACTGCACCTGCCCGTCGATGCGCCCGATGCCCTACTCGATGCCAGGCTATCCCCCCAGGAGGTCGGCAACTGCCTGAGCCTGATCAGAGAGCGCACGATCTCGCGCCGTCCGGTCGCCTACCTGACGGGCGAGGCGTGGCTGCGCGGACTGCGCTTTCGCGCCGACGAACGTGCCCTGGTGCCACGATCCCTGCTGGTCGAGGTACTGCAGGAATCGCTCATGCAATGGCGGTCCTATATCGACCCGGATCAGGCAGAGCACGATCCTGACTGGCCTGCCCGGATTCTTGATCTGTGCACCGGTGGTGGCAGCATCGCGATTCATGCCGCCCATCGCTTTCCACGCGCAACGGTGCTGGCTCTGGATATCAATGAGGATGCGCTGGCGCTGTGTGCCGAGAATATCGCCCTGCACAGACTGGGCGAGCGGATCAGCCTGCGCCGCTCGGATCTGTTGGGCGCGGTCAGCGATGATCGCTTCGATCTGATCCTGTGCAATCCGCCCTATGTACCCGATTCAAGCATGGACCAACTACCGCCCGAGTTTCGCGCCGAACCGGTGCTCGCACTGGCTGGCGGGAGCGATGGCATGGACCTGGTTCGGCGTCTGCTCGCCGATGCACGGCGATGCCTGGATCCCCACGGGGTCTTGTTGATCGAGATCGGTCACGAGCAGGCGGCCTTCGAAGCCGCATTCCCGACCTTGAGCTTTGCCTGGCTGCCCGTGTCGGCCGGCGAGCAGATGGTGGCGGCGATCGCCGCCCAGGATCTTCCGCCCGCCAGCGCATCGGCACAATGATTCGCCTGCGCGCAGTCACGCTGTCCCGCGGCGGACGCAATCTCATCGACAATGCCGATGCATCGATCGCGCCGGGCGACAAGCTGGCCATCATCGGGCCCAACGGCTCGGGCAAGACCACCTTGATGAGGGCCTTGTGCGGCGAGCTGCTGCCCGACCGCGGCGAGCTCGACATGCCGCCCATGCAGTTGGTGATGCTCGAGCAGCAGGCGCCAACCAGCAGCCTGCCTGCCTGGCAGTATGTGGTTGCATCCGATCCGACGCTGGTCGCCGCCCAACAGGCGCTGGACCAGGCCAGTCAGGCTGACGATGGGCTGGCCATTGCCCATGCGCTCGATGACTGGCAACAGGCGGGCGGCGACAATGCGGCCGCGCGCGCCCATGAATTGCTGCACGGCCTGGGCTTCGACGACATGATGGCGGGCCGGGCGGTGAATGAATTGTCCGGTGGTTGGCGGATGCGTCTGAATCTGGCTGCGGTGCTGTTCCGCCCCAGTGATCTGCTATTGCTCGACGAGCCGACCAATCATCTGGATCTGGATGCGATTCTCTGGCTGGAAAAGCGTCTTCGCCGTTATCCGGGGACCCTGCTGGTGGTCTCTCATGATCGCGATTTTCTTGACGCCATCGTCGACGGCACGCTGGCCATCGAAAACGGCGAACTGCGCCGGTACCGGGGCGGCTATAGCGCCTGCGAGACGCAGCGGGCCGAGCGGGCCCTGAATGATCAACGATCGGCCGACCAGACACGGCGTCAGGCCGAGCACCTACGCCAGTTCATCGACCGTTTCCGCGCCCAGGCGAACAAGGCCAGGCAGGTGCAAAGCCGGATCAAGGCGATGGAGCGATTGCAGATTGCCGCGCCGCTGGCCGCCTCGCGACATCTTCGGCTGACGCTCGACGACGTGGGCAGTCTGCCCAACCCGATCATGGTCTGCGAATCGGTTGCGGCCGGTTATGGCGACACGCCGATCCTGACCGACATCAACCTGGTGATCGAACGAGGGACCCGCATCGGTATCCTGGGCCGAAACGGCCAGGGCAAGACCACCCTGATCCGAACCCTGATCGGCCAACTGGCGCCACTGTCGGGACAGTTGCGCGGATCGCCCTCGGTGCGCATCGGTTGTTTCGCGCAGGATGCCGTTGAACATCTCAGGGCCGATGACTCCGCCCTGGATCACCTGCGCCGCGAAACCCTGCGTCACCTGAGCTTCGCCCCGCCCGATTCGGCGCTGCGAAGCTGGCTGGGTCGCTTCGCTTTTGCGCAGGAAGACGCGATCCGGCCCGTCGGGCCGATGTCAGGCGGTGAGCGAGCCCGTCTGGTTCTGGCCATGGTGCTCTGGTCCAGACCGCAGTGGTTGATCCTCGACGAGCCCACCAATCACCTGGACAGTGAAACCCGCGACGCTCTGACCGAGGCCTTGATCGAGTTCAACGGCGTACTGCTCGTGGTCTCGCATGACCGCTATCTGTTGCGCGCCTGTGTGGATCGCTTCGTGCTGGTGGGCGACGCACGGGTGCGCGATTTCGACGGTGATCTGGACGACTATGCCCGGTATCTGCAGGACGGCCAGCTCACGTCCCCGCGCCTGGCGACGGCCGAATCCAATCAAGTGCCGACCAGCGGGCCGGATCGCAAGGCGCAGCGACGCGAGCAGGCTGATCAACGACAGGCCCATGCCGCCCGGCTGGCGCCGCTGCGCAAACAGATCAGCGAGATCGAATCGCGGCTGGCCCGCCTGAGCCGCAAGCTGGCCGAGCTCGACGAGCGGCTTGCCCTGCCCGCCACCTATGACGACAAGGAGGCGCTGGCCTGGCTCAACCGGGAGCGCGCCGAACTCGCCAGTGAGCAGGAATCGCTCGAAGGGCAGTGGCTGGAAACGGCCCAGTTGCTCGAGAACGCGCAGTCCGTCTGATCGCGCCCGCTAGGGCCTCGACGGCGGCCATGGGACCGGCAGGCAGGGGTCCGACCGTCCTGCTAGACTCGGGAGATCGTCGCGACATGGACGATCGAATCGCGCTGACGCGCAGGCATCACGGTCGCAGCCCGCTTGCCGATCCGCCCGATCGGTACGCGGCGTCATGCGTCCGGCCACACCGCGCCCAGTCCGCCCTATGACCAGCAAGAGCCGGAAGAATGACCAAGCCGCCCGACGCAGACGCCGCCAGCACAGACTTCGAAGGCACGATGCCGGTGGCCGAACGCCAGCAGTTCGATGTCGCGGTACTCGCCAACTATCTGCGCGATCGGTTGCCGGACACGAAAGGCGAACTCACCGTCGAGCAGTTTCGTGGCGGCCAGTCGAACCCGACGTTTCTGCTGCGTTATGCCAGCCGCTCGTATGCCATGCGCTGCAAGCCCGGCCCGGCCGCCAGACTGCTACCCTCGGCTCATGCCATCGAACGCGAATTCCGGGTCCTCGATGCGCTGGCCGCGACCGAGGTCCCGGTTCCGGCTGTCTATTGCCTGTGCGAGGACGAATCGATCATCGGCCGCGCCTTCTACGTGATGGAATTCGTGTCCGGCCGGGTGCTCTGGGATCAATCACTGGCGGGCCTGACACGCGACGATCGGGGTGCCATCTACGATGAAATGAACCGGGTTATCGCGCTGCTGCACTCGATCGATTTCGCGGCCATCGGCCTGGCCGATTTCGGTCGACCCGGCAATTATTTCGCCCGTCAGATCGCTCGCTGGTCCAAGCAGTACAAGGCATCGGAAACCACACCCATTCCTGAGATGGACCGGCTCATCGAATGGCTGCCCGAGCACATTCCGGCGGGCGAAGAATCGTCCATCGTGCACGGTGACTACCGACTGGACAATCTGGTCTTCGACCCGACCCGCCCTCGCGTGCTGGCCATCCTCGACTGGGAGTTGTCCACGATCGGTCATCCGCTGGCCGATTTTTCCTACCACTGCATGGGCTATCACATTGCACCCGGACAGTTTCGTGGCATTGGCGGACTTGATCATGTCGCTCTGGGCATTCCCACCGAAGCCCAGTACATCGCCCGCTATTGCGAACGGACCGGTCGCCAGGGTATTGATCACTGGGATTTCTACATGGCCTACAACATGTTCCGTCTGGCCGGGATCCTGCAAGGCATCATGAAACGGGTCGTTGACGGTACTGCAGCCAGTGAGAAGGCCCGCGACGCGGGCGCCCGGGCAGCCCCCCTGGCCCGAATGGCCTGGGCAATCGTCCAGGCCCGCGGCGGGCACTGACCTGCCGGATACCCAACCGACCACCGACACCGCCACCGCAATGCTGTTGTCAGCCTTGCGCGCATCAAACGGAGACAGACCATGGACTTTGACTATTCGCCACGCTGCCAGGAACTGCGCGCCCGCCTGCTCGCCTTCATGGAAGAGCATATCTATCCGAACGAAGCGGCTTTCCACGAGGAGGTGGAGAGCAATCGCCGCAATGGCAATGCCTGGATACCGACCCGTGTCATTGAAGGCCTCAAGCCGCTGGCCCGCCAGCAAGGCCTCTGGAATCTGTTCCTGCCCCAGTCGCACCGCGTGCCCGAAGGATTGTCGAATCTGGACTACGCGCCGCTATGCGAGATCATGGGCCGTGTGCATTGGGCGCCCGAAGTCTTCAATTGTTCGGCGCCCGATACCGGCAACATGGAAACCCTCGAGCGTTATGCGAGCGAGTCAATCAAGCGCACCTGGCTCGATCCGCTGCTGGCTGGCGAGATCCGATCGGCCTTCGCCATGACCGAGCCCGATGTGGCCTCATCCGATGCCACCAACATCACCTCGCGTATCGAACGCAAGGGTGACCGGTATGTGATCAACGGGCGTAAATGGTGGACCTCGGGCGCGGGTGATCCGCGCTGCGCCGTCTACATCTTCATGGGCAAGACCAATCCCGATGCCAATCGGCATGAGCAGCAGTCGATGATCGTCGTGCCCGCTGATGCGCCCGGTATCACGATCAAACGACCGCTGAGCGTATTCGGCTATGACGACGCGCCGCATGGCCACTGTGAAGTGATATTCGAGAATACCGAGGTTCCGGCTGACCACATTCTGCTGGGCGAAGGACGCGGCTTCGAAATCGCCCAGGGGCGTCTGGGACCCGGCCGGATCCACCACTGCATGCGATCGATCGGCGCGGCCGAACGCTGCCTCGAATTGATGTGCAAACGCCTGAGCGAACGGGTGGCCTTCGGCAAACCGATTTCGCAGCAAAGCGTCTGGCATGAGCGGATCGCCGATGCGCGCTGCATGATCGACCAGGCCCGGCTGCTGACCCTTCGCGCGGCCCACATGATGGACACCGTCGGCAACAAGATCGCCAAGGCCGAGATTGCGATGATCAAGGTCGTGGCGCCCACCATGGCCTGCCAGATTGCCGACTGGGCCATCCAGGCCCACGGCGGTGGCGGCGTGAGTGGCGATTTTCCGGTTGCCGCCATCTATGCCAATCAACGCACGCTGCGCCTGGCCGACGGTCCCGACGAGGTTCATCGGGTTGCGATCGCCAAGCTCGAACTGGCCCGTCATTCCCCGATTCCCGGCGCGGCTGGCAAGGTCGAGATGCCCATCACCCGAGGCAGCTGAGCATGATCGATCTGTACACCTGGCCTACCCCGAACGGGCACAAGATTCACATCATGCTGGAAGAGTGCGCCCTTCCCTATGCCATCAACCCGGTCGATATCGGCCGGGGCGAGCAGTTCGATGAGGGCTTTCTGGCGATCAGCCCGAACAATCGCATCCCGGCCATTGTCGATCATGACGGGCCGGAAGGGCGACCGATGTCATTGTTCGAATCGGGCGCGATTCTGATTTACCTGGCAGGCAAGACAGGACGCTTCCTGCCGCGCAGCGATCGTGAGCGATTCAAGATGCTCGAATGGTTGATGTGGCAGGTGGGCGGATTCGGTCCGATGCTCGGGCAGGCACATCACTTCCGAATCTATGCGCCCGAGAAGATCGACTACGCACTGGAGCGTTACACCAATGAGGCAAACCGACTGTATCGGGTACTCAACGGTCAGTTGACCCGCACCCGCGCATTCGTGGCCGGTCGGCAATATACGATTGCCGATATGGCCATCTATCCCTGGTGCCGCTCGTTTGCCAATCAGGGCGTCGACCTCGAGGCCTATCCGGCCGTCAAGCGTTGGTACGATGCGATCGACGCCCGCCCGGCCGTCAGGCGAGCGGTTGAGATTATGGCCGAATACCGCCGCAACGGACCCGATGAGCAGTCGCGCGAGGTGTTGTTCGGCCCTACCCAGTACGCAGCACGATAGCCGTCATGACCCGGTGGTCGACGCAATGCAGCGGCCGGGCTGACGGGCATCGTCTGCACCCTGCAGGCCGCTACTGGTCGGGGCGCCTGAGCCCACCGGGCATGGGAAACGCAATGACCTCGATGCCCTCGTCTTCGAGCTCTGCGGCCTGCTCGGCAGAGGCAACGCCGCGGATACCGCGCTCGGGCGCCTCGTTGTAATGGATACGCCTGGCCTCTTCGGCAAAACGGTCGCCCACATCCTCGGTCGATTGTTCGACCAGGGTGGCAATTCGTGCCCAGAGCCGCTGCAATTGCGCCGGCGTGGGCTGGGCGAGCAGGCGGCCGTTGTCGGGCGCATTGACCGATTCATTGGGCCGCTGGGCGGGCGGCGTGGCACGCGAACCCGCCAGATTGAGCCGGGCAGCCGACGGCGTCCGCTGTACGCTGGGCGTGCCGCAGACCGGGCATTCGAGCATGCCATCGGCCTGTTGTTGCTCGTAACTTTCGCGCGAAGCAAACCAGCCTTCGAAAGCATGACCGTTTTCGCAACCGAGATTGAATACCTTCATGGCATCTAGTGTAAGCGTGAACCGGCTTGCGTGCATTGCGGTGACTCGCTGATGCGCGAGGCCGGAATCATCGATGTGACGGACTGCATGGCCAGACCGGACTCCTATGACGCCATCATCGACGTGCGCAGCCCTGCGGAATACGCGCTTGATCACCTGCCGGGAGCGATCAACCTGCCCGTCCTGGATGATGCGCAGCGTGCCATTGTGGGCACCCTTCATGCGCAGGACTCCGCCTTCGTCGCCCGGCGGGTCGGTGCTGCCCTGGTATCGCGCAATATCGCCACTATCCTGAGTGATCAGCTCGGTGACAAGCCGGCAAACTGGCGCCCCGTGATCTATTGCTGGCGCGGGGGCAATCGGTCGATGAGTCTGGCGACCGTGCTGGCCCGGATCGGCTGGCCTACGGCTGTCATCGATGGCGGTTACCGAAGCTATCGCCGGTGGGTTGTCAACGCCATCGAGACAAGCGCACCGACACTGCAATGGCATGTCATTGCGGGCCGAACGGGTTCCGGCAAGAGCCGTATCCTGCGGGCGCTGGCCGATCAGGGCGCGCAGGTCCTGGATCTGGAGGCGCTGGCGAATCATCGTGGATCGGTGCTGGGCCTGTTGCCGGATCAGACCCAACCCACCCAGAAACACTTCGAGTCCCGGCTGATCGAGGCCATGATGCGGCTTGACCGGTCGCGCCCCGTGTTCGTGGAATCCGAAAGCCGGCGAATCGGTGTCGTGCAGCTGCCCGAGTCGGTCATCCTGCAGATCCGCCAGGCGCCTTGTCTGGTCATCGATCTGCCCATCGATGATCGCGCCGCGTTCCTGATGTTGGACTACCCACATTTTCTGCAGAATCCGCAGGCCCTGCGGGTTCGCCTGGATCGTCTCCACGAAATGCATGGCGCAAAGCGCTTGGCTGCCTGGCAAGCCCTGATCGATGCCGGCGACTGGCCTTCACTGGTCCGGGCTTTGCTCGAGGAGCACTACGATCCGGCTTATGACCGATCAATGCGACGAAATTTCGCGCAACTGGCGACAGCCCGTCCTATCACGCTGAACCCTGGCAACACACCGATCGAACTGTGTTTCAGCGCCGCCGCTCAGCGCATCATCGAGCTGACGGGATGACATATCGATCAACGATCGGCGGCGCGATTCTCACTGATTCGATCGGTATGCCGCTCGATAGCGAGGGAATCCTTGACCGTCCGCAACCAGGCGTCGAAGCTCAGTTGACCGGCCGCTGACGCGGCGCTCGAGGCGGCCGATTCGGTTGCCGCCGCGAGTTTGTCGTCGGCCACCTCGCGCACTTCGACGAGCTCGCCGATCAGATAGCCGCCGCGGCCCAGCGAGACGCCGAAGTAGCCTGGCAGTTTGTCACCAGGCTGCGCAAAGGCCTGCGCGATTGCCTGCGGCGCGAGGCTGCGCGCGTCACGCGTGATGGTCACCGGTTCACCGAAATCGGCGTTGCTACCGGTCGGGCTGCCCGCCAACAATCCCGACAAGGCCTGCTCGCCAGCCTCCCGTGCCAGTTCGGCTGCCTTGTCGGCACGCACGATTGCCTGGACCTGGGCCTCGACCTTCTCGAAGGGCTCGACTGCCGCGGGGCGATGCTCGAGGACACGGACGGACACCAGGTTGCCATTGCCCAGATCGATTGCTTCGGAGTTCATCTTCCGGGCGAGCTTTTCGGGATCAAAGACTGCCCGCGCAACCTTGGGATCAGCCAAGGGTGATCCGGGCGGCAGATCCGGCGTGCCAAGCCGCCGGAAGTCGTTTATCTTGCCGATCGTCAATCCGACCTTGGCGGCGGCCGGTTCGAGCGAGTCGGGCTGTTCATAAACGGTATTGCTGAATACATCGGCTTTTTCCGCGAAGGCTGCCCGCGCTTTTTCCTCACGCAATTCACTGTCAACCTGAGCGGCCACCTGCTCGTAGGGCTTGATGGTTGCGGGCCGGATATCGGTCAGTCTGATGATGTGATAACCGAACTCGGTCTGCACCACATCACTGATCGCATCCTTGGCCAGTTTGAACGCGGCATCGGCGAAGCCTTCGGCCATGGTCTGCCGATCGAAGAAGCCCAGATCACCACCGGACTCGGCCGAGCCGGGATCGCCGGATTCGGCGCGTGCGACATCGGCAAACGACTCGCCACCGCGGACCCTGGCAAGCAAGGCCTCGGCCTTCAGGCGGGCGGTCTCGCGAACGGCATCTGATGCGCCCTCGGGAACGGGCACCAGGATATGACTGGCCGCTCGCTGCTCACTCTGACCATAACGACGCTGGTTCTGATCGTAGTAAGCCTTCTTTTCCTCGTCGGTGACCTCGACCTGAGCCGCCAGTTCCTGCTGGCTCAGGACGAGGTAATTGATCGTCGCCGATTCGGGTGACTTGAACTGCTCGGTGTGCTCGTCATAGTGCTTGCGCACGGTCGCCGCATCAACCTCGACCTTGTTGATGTAGTCCTCCGGCTTGAACGATCGGGTTCTGAGCACTCGCTCCTGGCCGGTCAATCTGGCCAATTGGGTGGCCACCGTGCTGGGCACGAAGGCCGTCGATTCGATGGCCGTGGGGATCAGACGGATCGCGAGGTCGGCGCGCACCCGGTTCTCGAATTGAAGCTCATTCATGCCTTGAGCCTGCAACAGGCGCCGGTACTGTTCGATGTCGAATGAACCATCGGCCTTCAAGACACCAGGAATCTGGGTGATTGCCGCGCGCACGGCATCGTCGGATACGCTGACCCGATTTTCCTGCACCCGGGTTGCCAGCACCCGCTGGTCAATGAGGCTTTCCAGAACCTGAAGACGGGCCTGGGGGGTGTCGAACATCGATGCGTCGATCTGATCACCCAACATTCGCTTCATGTTGTCGATCTGGCCTCGATGGGCCTGGCTGAACTCCTGCTGCGAGACGGAGGACTCGCCCACCGTGGCCACCGCATTATCAGGCGTGAAAAACGTGTTGTATCCGGAGATGCCGAAGAATGCGAACGCCGGAAAGATCAACAGCAGCAGCAGCAGCTGCAACAGGCGGTTATGACGACGAATCCACTCGAACATATTCTTCTACCTGTCGCTGAAAATGCAAAGGGCGAAGCACGCAACGCATGCATTCGCCCAGTGCTCAACAATATTGGCGGAGTGGACGGGACTCGAACCCGCGACCCCCGGCGTGACAGGCCGGTATTCTAACCAACTGAACTACCACTCCCTACGGCGAATCCTGCGTTCCGGATTCGTCACCACCGAACTTGTTCGGGTGAACAGCCGGTAATTAGACCGCAAAACCTCGAAAACTCAAAATGCCCATGGGGCAATGCCTGAAACTGGTGGGTGCTGAGAGGCTCGAACTCCCGACCTAAGCCTTGTAAGGGCTCCGCTCTACCAACTGAGCTAAGCACCCGGAAACCTGCTGCATCACGCCCTCAGTTGAGCGCGTCCTTGAGGGCCTTGCCGGGCCGAAACTTGGGAACCTTGGCGGCCTTGATCTTGATCTCGGCGCCCGTCTGGGGATTGCGCCCGGTGCGCGCTGCACGTTTGCCCACGGCGAACGTCCCAAAGCCGACGATGGTGACCGTGTCGTCCTTGCGCAGGGTCGCGGTAATGCCATCGATGACGGCATCGAGCGCACGGCCCGCCGATGCCTTGGACAGGTCGGCCTCATCGGCAATGAAATCGATCAGATCAGTCTTATTCACTCAGGAACCCCCTTGTTGTAGGTGCGGACTCAGGTCCATTGGTAGCAGGACGCGAATCTGCGATGATATCGCGTCCAACTCCCCTTGTTTGAACACATGCTCTGCAGCTTCACCGCATGGCCCGGTCAGCCCGGTCAACGATGAATCCGACTGATAGTCAGTGAGCGGACATGACAGCGACTTTAGTCGAATCGGCGGACTGGGATGATGGCGCTGCTTCACGTTTGATGAAAGACGCACGGCGACACGCGCCTGCTGAATGACCGCCACCTCGGGAGCGTATTAGATCGCCCGGGTTCGTTGATGTCAAGGCGATGACTGGCCATTTTACGGGCCATACCGCAACGATTAATGACACGACACACAATTGCCTTGTCGTCGCATGAAAGAGGCCGACATCTGTCGGCCCTTCAGCATCAATGTGCGATCACGTCCTCTCCACCCTTCTTGCCCTTTTTACCAGCGACCGTGCCTGCATCTTCTGCGAGTGCAGCCGGGTCAGCGGGTTCCGGCAATGGCACCGGTGCGCGTTCAAGCGCAAGTTCCAGCACCCTGTCGATCCATTTGACCGGAATAATTTCCAAACGGTTTTTTACATTGTCCGGAATTTCGGCCAGATCCTTGACATTATCTTCCGGTATCAGCACGGTCTTGATGTTGCCGCGGTGAGCGGCCAGCAACTTCTCCTTGAGACCGCCGATCTGCAAAACCTCGCCACGCAAGGTGATCTCGCCTGTCATGGCCACATCGCCACGCACCGGAATACCGGTCAGCATCGATACGAGAGCGGTCGTCATGGCAATACCGGCACTGGGGCCGTCTTTCGGCGTCGCCCCTTCCGGCACATGAATGTGCATATCGTTCTTTTCGTAGAAATCGCCGACGATTCCCAGTCGACTGGCGCGTCGGCGCACCACCGTCATCGCCGCCTTGATGGATTCCTGCATCACATCGCCGAGCTTGCCGGTGAAGGTGGCCTTACCCTTGCCAGGTACGGCAACCGCTTCAATGGTCAACAACTCGCCGCCCACTTCCGTCCAGGCCAGCCCCGTGACTTGTCCGACCTGATTCTCGGCTTCGGCCTGACCATAACTGAAACGACGAACGCCGAGATACTTATCGAGATTGGCTGGTGATACCGTGAGCTTCTTCTTGCCTTTCTGGAGCAGCAAGGCCTTGACCACCTTTCGGCAGATTTTGCCAACCTCGCGCTCGAGCGAGCGCACGCCGGCCTCGCGGGTGTAAAAGCGGATGATGTCGCGCAGTGCGGCATCGCTCACGGCAATTTCATCGTCCTTCAAGCCATTGTTGCGAATCTGTTTGGGCAGCAGATAGCGGCGGGCAATGTTCACCTTTTCGTCTTCGGTGTAACCGGACAGCCGGATCACTTCAAGCCTGTCGAGCAGCGCCGGCGGGATGTTCAAGGTGTTAGCCGTCGCCACGAACATCACGTCGGACAGGTCGTATTCGACCTCGACATAATGATCGACGAAGGTATTGTTCTGCTCCGGATCGAGCACTTCGAGCAGCGCGCTGGACGGGTCACCCCGGAAATCCATGCCCATCTTGTCGACTTCGTCGAGCAGGAACAGCGGATTACGAACACCTACGCGAGCCAGGCTCTGCAGAATCTTGCCCGGCATCGATCCGATATACGTGCGACGGTGACCGCGAATCTCTGCCTCGTCACGCACCCCGCCCAGGGCCATCCGGATGAATTTGCGATTGGTCGCGCGGGCGATCGACTGACCCAGCGAAGTTTTGCCCACGCCAGGTGGTCCGACCAGACACAGGATGGGCGCCTTGACCCGTTCGACGCGCTGCTGCACCGCGAGATACTCGAGGATGCGCTCCTTGACCCTCTCCAACCCGTGATGATCTTCATCGAGCACGGATTCAGCCTTGACCAGATCGTTGGCAATCTTGCTCTTCTTCTTCCAGGGCAGACCGACGAGGGTGTCGATGTAATTGCGTACGACGGTCGCTTCGGCCGACATCGGCGACATCAACTTGAGTTTCTTGAGTTCGGCGTCGGCTTTCTTGCGCGCCTCACGAGGCATCCGTGCCGCCACGATTTTTTTCTCGAGTTCCTCGAGATCGGCTCCGTCCTCACCCTCGCCAAGTTCCTTCTGAATGGCCTTGACCTGCTCATTAAGGTAATACTCGCGCTGGCTCTTCTCCATCTGCCGCTTCACGCGACCCCGAATACGCTTTTCGACCTGCAGGATATCCAGTTCGGTCTCGATCTGTGCCAGCAGGCGCTCCAGGCGTTCGGCAACCGACAGGGTCTCCAGAACGTTCTGCTTCTGCTCGAGCTTGATCGGCAGATGGGCACCAATCGTGTCGGCCAGACGGCCGTTGTCGTCAATGCCGTTGAGCGACGCCAGAATCTCGGGCGGAATCTTTTTGTTCAACTTCACGTACTGATCGAACTGCGTCAGGATGGTCCGACGCAGCGCCTCGACTTCGGGCGACTGCCCGTCCGCCTCGGCAAGCAATTCGATGTCGCCGGTGAAGTGTTCCTCGCCCTCATCGATACCGATGATGCGCACCCGTTGTGCACCTTCAACCAGGACCTTGACCGTGCCGTCGGGCAGTTTGAGCATCTGCAGGATGTTGGCGACGCAACCGATCTCGTAGATGTCGTCGGCGCTCGGCTCATCCTTGGCCGCATTTTTCTGCGCAACCAAGGTGATCTGCTTGCCCGATTCCATGGCGGCCTCTAGCGCCTTGATGGACTTCGCGCGGCCCACGAACAGCGGGATCACCATGTGTGGGAAAACGACCACATCGCGCAACGGCAACAATGGCAAGGTCTGGATCGGATCGGTCATTGAAGACTCCGGAGGTAATAGATTCAGGATACCGTGATTCAACGATGGCCATGAAGCCAGCCCAAGCCGTAAAGTGGCTTTGTTTCAACAAACGGGAGTTGAGCAGCCGGCTGTCGGGCCAACACGGTCACCCAACGGCACTCGTTCGGCAGGCGAATGAGCAAAACAGGAAGAACCATCCATCCGGCGCCGTGTCAGATGGCCCCGCCCTGGCACGGATTGGCTGCTTGTACCGGCGCGCCCCTAGCCACCGGGCGGCGGTGCCAATCCCGCCGCGTCAGTGGGAATCCGATCCCGATACCCTGGGTGTATCGGCGTAGATGATCAGCGGCTTGCCTTTTTCATCAATGGCCCGCTCGTCCACCGCCACCTTCTGGACATTCTGCAAGCTGGGCAGCTCGAACATCGTGTCGAGCAATGCCTGTTCGAGTATCGAACGCAGGCCACGCGCGCCGGTCTTGCGCTTGAGCGCCTTGCGGGCAATGGCCTGAAGCGCCGAGGGACGCACTTCCAACTCGACACCTTCCATGGCGAACAGGCGCTGATATTGTTTGATCAGCGCATTCTTGGGCTCGGTGAGGATGCGCACGAGCGCTTCATCATTGAGTTCGTCAAGGGTGGCCACCACCGGCAGGCGACCGACCAGTTCGGGAATCAGGCCGAACTTGATCAGATCTTCGGGCTCCACCTCACGCAACACCGCCCCGACTGCCCGGTCGCTGGCGCTGCGCACCTCGGCACCAAAACCGATGCCCGAGCGCTCGGAGCGGTTACGGATGATCTTGTCCAGACCATCGAATGCGCCACCACAGATGAACAGGATGTTGGTCGTGTCGATCTGGACGAAGTCCTGGTTGGGATGTTTGCGCCCGCCCTGTGGCGGCACTGACGCCACGGTTCCCTCGACCAGCTTGAGCAGCGCCTGCTGAACCCCCTCCCCCGACACATCGCGGGTAATTGACGGGTTGTCGGATTTGCGCGAAATCTTGTCGATCTCGTCGATGTAGACGATGCCGTTCTGCGCCTTCTCGACCTCATAGTTGCAGTTCTGCAGCAACTTCTGAATGATGTTCTCGACGTCTTCGCCGACATAACCTGCCTCGGTGAGCGTGGTGGCATCGGCAATTACGAAGGGCACATTGAGCAGACGGGCCAGGGTCTGCGCGAGCAGCGTCTTGCCCGAGCCGGTCGGTCCGACCATCAGGATATTGCTCTTGGACAGTTCGACGTCGTCTTTCTTGCCGCGATGACGCAAGCGCTTGTAGTGGTTGTAGACCGCCACGGCAAGACCGCGCTTGGCCGGCTCCTGGCCGATCACATAATTGTCGAGAATGCCGCGGATTTCGGCCGGCGTGGGCAGGCCGCCGGCCAGCGCTCCGGGAGCGGCGTCGGCCTGCGCCTCATCACGGATGATGTCATTGCAAAGCTCGATGCATTCGTCGCAGATGAACACCGAAGGGCCCGCGATCAGTTTGCGGACCTCATGCTGGTTCTTGCCACAAAACGAGCAATACAAGACCTTCTCGCCGGATGCCTTTTTATCTGACATGAGACTCCCTGCAACGCCTCGGGGGCGACGGCCTGCTCAGCTGGCCTGCGCCCGACTGACCAGCACTTTGTCGATGATACCGTAATCCACCGCCTGGTCGGCCGACATGAAATTATCCCGATCAGTGTCTTTCTCAATCGTTTCAATCGGTTGGCCGGTCTTTTCAACCAGGATTCTATTCAATCGCTCGCGGGTGTAAAGGATCTCGCGCGCATGGATCTCGATATCGGAGGCCTGGCCCTGTGCACCCCCGGATGGCTGATGGATCATGATGCGTGCATTGGGCAGCGAAAACCGCTTGCCCTTCTCGCCCGCTGCCAGCAGGAATGAGCCCATGCTGGCCGCCATGCCCATGCACAAGGTGGAGACCGAGGGCTTGACGAACTGCATCGTGTCATAGATCGCCAGTCCGGCCGAGACCGAACCACCGGGCGAATTGATGTAAAACGAGATGTCCTTGTCCGGGTTCTCCGACTCGAGGAACAGCAACTGGGCCACCACCACATTGGCTGACATGTCCATCACGGGCCCGAGCAGGAAAATGACCCGCTCACGCAACAGACGCGAATAGATGTCATAGGCCCGCTCGCCCCGACCGCTCTGCTCGATCACCATCGGCACCAGGCCAAGGCCCTGAGGTGGCTCCCAGCGGCTCGCCAGGTGCGCATTGACCATGTCTTCGATCAGACTGTTGCGGCTCATTCGGGTTACTCCGGTTGCATTGGCAAAAACACAGCATCATCTGGGGGCAGTCGGGCCAGGATCAACCGCCCATCAAGTCTTCGAATGGAATCGCCTTGTCCTCGACCTGGGCCTTGGCAAGCACCCAGTCCACGACGTTCTGCTCGATCACCAGGGCCTCGACCTGTGACAGCTGCTCGCGATCACTGAAATAGTGCCGGACGACCTCGGCCGGATTTTCGTAGGCCTGGGCGAATTCCTCGATCTGCGCGCGGATCTGTTCGGGCTTGGCCTGCAGCTTCTCGGCCTTGACGATTTCGGCCACCAGCAGACCAAGTCGGACCCGGCGTTCGGCCTGTTCACGGAACGCATCATCGGGAATCGGGATGTCTTTCATGTCCATTCCGCGTCCGGCCAGATCCCGGCGGGCGTTTTCCACGAGCGTCTCGCGCTCGCTGGTCACCAGGGCCGCCGGCAGGTCGAAGATCGCCTTGGCGCTCAGGCCATCCATCACACTGTTCTTGATCCGGGCCCGCAGGCGCTGCGCGACCTCGCGATTCAGGTTGGCTGCGATATCGCTGCGCATGGTCGCGATGCTGCCGTCGGCGACGCCCAGTGACCGGGCAAATTCCTCATCGACCTCGGGCAACACCGGCGCATCGACCTGGCGCACATGCACCTCGAATTCAGCCGATTTTCCAGCCAACTCCTTCACCGAATACTCTGGTGGAAACTGCACCGGGAATGTGGTTCTGGCATCGGCTGACTGACCCGTGACGCCCGTCTCGAAATCGCCCAGCATGCGGCCCTCACCCAGCACGAATGCAAAGCCGTCGGCACTGCCGCCGTCGAAGGGTTCGCCATCGATGCGGCCGAGAAAATCAATGGTGACCCGGTCACCCTGAGCGGCAGGGCGATCCGCCGGCTCCCAGCTCACCCGCTGCTTACGCAGAATCTCGATGGTGCGGTCGATTTCAGCGTCGCCGACCTCGCACTGCAAGCGTTCGACCGACACGGTCGCCACGTCCGGAACCTGGATATCGGGATAGACCTCGAAGCTCGCGGTGAATCCGTACTCCGAGTCCGGCGCGCCTTCGCGTCGATCGATCGCGGGTTGTCCGGCAACCCGCAACTGATGCTTGGCCACCGCATCGGAAAATGCCTTGGAGACCGCATCGCCCAACACCTCGGCATTGACCTGGCCACCATAGGATTGCTGGATCATCCGCATGGGTACCTTGCCGGGGCGGAATCCGGGCATCTTGACGGTGCGGGCAAGTCGGCGAAGCCGCTCCCCGGCGTCTTTGTCGACCTGCGCGATCGGTACGGCCAGGTCGAGTTGGCGGGTAAGGGTTCCAGTGGTCCTGAGTTCGGTCGTCATGAATTCGTCGAATGTTGGAAAGTGCGAAAGGCGGGATGGTCTTGTGGAAGAGCGAGCCGGCAATGCGGGCCTGGAACGATGTCAATCCCGGGGATCCGGGCAATCCATCCGACCATCGCCCGGACGCCGGTCAAGTGGCTCCGCTGCCGGCTCGAACGGCGATCGGACATGCGCCGGCCAGGAGACAAAATCCAGGGAACCGGGCTCTTTTTCGCCGGTCTGGGGCCTGTCCGTTGTCCGGTCTTACCCTTCGTTGGCTGGTGCGGCCGAAAGGACTCGAACCTTCACGCCTTTTGGGCGCCAGGACCTAAACCTGGTGCGTCTACCAATTCCGCCACGACCGCAAAGCCCTAGATGTTAGCGGAAACGCCGACCGTTTGCGGATCGGCGGCCGACAATGCCGCGCGCAGGCCACAGCGGCCGGGTCGTCGGCAGTCGGGCAGAGCCCCAGGCGAGGCCGTCGGCTTGGCATGGCGCTACCCCTACAATCCAGCGATGCCCGGTTCAGAATCAACCCAAGCAGGCTGGATCAGCCAAAGCGCGCACTACGAGAACTTCCCGGTAGCCTCCCTGCTGGTGCCGGCGCGTTTGCGTGCGCCGATCGCAGCCGTCTATCGGTTCGCCCGTTACGCCGACGACATTGCCGATGAAGGCGAGGCCACGGCGGGCGTCCGCCTGGCTGAACTGACCCGGCTCGCCTCGGCGGTTCGCGGCCAGGGGGGCCACCCGGTTGTCGACTCATTGCTCCCCTACATCGATCAATTCCGAATCGATCGCCAGCATTTCCTGAACCTGCTCAGTGCCTTCAGCCAGGATGCGCGAGGACCCGCCTTCGCCGATCGCCAGTCCCTGCTCGACTATTGCCGTCGCTCGGCGGATCCGGTCGGGCGAATCGTCCTTCGGGTATTTAACGCCGACAGGTCTGATGCGCTGGATCCGGCCGATCGGATCTGCACCGCCTTGCAACTGATCAATTTCGCGCAGGATATCGGCCAGGATATCGCTCGGGGACGCTGCTATGTGCCGGCCGATGAGCTGGATGCGATGGGATTGGACGAATCCAGCCTGCAGCGATGCGTGCGCTCGCGCAGGATCGATGAACCGGTTCGTGATCTGCTGAACCAGCAACTGGCCTACGCCCTCGCCGGCCTGGACCTGGGATTGGCGTTACTGCCTCTGGTGCCATGGCGGCTGCGTCTGGAGTTGGCCGCGATCATCGCCGGTGGCCGAACAATCGCCGCACGCGTGCAAGCCGAGGATCCGTTCGCGCATCGGATCAAACTCGGTCGTGCCGATATGCCTGCGCTGATCACGACCTGGCTGGGTATCACCCTGGCGCAACGCTGAGTTGGCTGACCCGATGACACCAGACGACTATTGCCAACAACGGGCAGCCGCCAGCGGATCGAGCTTCTATTACAGCTTTCTGTTTCTGAAGGGCGAGCGGCGTCGCGCCATCATGGCTTTCTACGCCTTCTGTCGGGAAGTTGATGATGTGGTGGATGAAACCAGCGACATCGGCGTTGCCCGTACGCAGCTGGCCTGGTGGCGGGATGAAGTGTCGCGCCTGTTCGAGGGACGGCCACAACACCCGGTGAGCCGCGCACTGGCCCCGCATCTTGCGCCTTTCGGACTGCAGCGCAAGTGGTTCAATGCAATCATCGACGGGATGGCCATGGACCTCGAACAACAGCGGTACGCCGACTTCGAAGGTCTGCGCCTCTACTGTCACCGCGTCGCCGGTGTGGTCGGATGCGCAGCGGCTCAGATATTCGGCGTCACCGATCCGGCAACACTGGTATACGCCGAGAAACTCGGACTGGCGTTCCAGTTGACCAACATCGTTCGCGACGTCGGCGATGATGCCAGACTCGGACGCATCTACCTTCCGCTGGAAGACCTGGACCGCTTCGGCGTCACGCCGGCGGACATTCTGGCGACTCGCACGCCAGCCGGATTCGCCGAACTCATGAAGTTCCAGGCCGATCGCGCGCGCGTGAGCTATCGCGAAGCCTTCGCGCTGCTGCCGGCGGCAGACCGGCGGGCGCAGCGACCGGGACTGATGATGGCGGCGATCTACTCGACCTTGCTGACCGAAATCGAACGCGATGGTTTCCAGGTCATGCGACACCGGGTCGCCCTGACGCCGATCCGCAAACTCTGGCTGGCCTGGCGCACCTGGATCAGCGCCCGGCCACCTGAACCATGAGCGATGCGCCGGCCCGACCGATCGCGGTCATCGGCGCCGGCTGGGCCGGTCTGAGTGCAGCGGCCGAGCTATGCCGGATGGGCCACCGCATCACCCTGATCGATGCCGCCCCGCGGGCCGGCGGGCGGGCCCGTCAGATCGAGGTCGGTCTGGCCGATCGGCGCGTCGTGCTCGACAATGGTCAGCACCTGTTGATCGGCGCGTATTCGGCATCGCTGGCCTTGATTCATGCGGCGCAGGTCGGTCTCACCGGGTCGGGTGCGGCACACGCGGGCAAGTCCCCTGCGAGCGACGGAAAGTCCATGCCCGATGGATTGATCCGTGTCCCGCTGCAGTTCGATTCCCGTTCGCTGACACTCAGGCAGAGCGGTCCTGGCCGGCTCGGATTGATGATTGGTTTTCTGCGCGCGCGTGGCCTGGACTGGCGCTCGCGTGCGCGCATGATGATGTTCACCATGGGCCTGGCGACGCGCCGATGGCGCGGATTCGACGGGTTGAGCGTGACCCGCTTGCTGCGCGAATTCAATCAGACTCGACAGGCTGTCGAGCACTTCTGGGGGCCACTATGCATCGCTGCGATGAATACGCATCCCGACCAGGCCTGCGCCCAGACCTTCGTGAACATCCTGCATGATTCGATGTTCGGTGCGGCCGGAGGCAGCGACTTCCTGATTCCGACCGATGATCTGGGCAGCCTGATGCCCGAACCGATGGTGATCGCCTTACGTGCCGCCGGCAGCGAGGTCAGCCTGGGCGTGGCCACCCGATCCCTCGCGCGCGACGGGTCGCGGTGGCGAGTCACCACCACCCGCGGCGACAGTGCATTCGACCGGGTGATCCTCGCCACACCGGTCTGGCAGACTGCGCGCCTGTTGGCGCCCATCTCGCCGGCCGGCGCCGATCTGCTCGAGCGTTTCGAGCAGGAAGCGATCCAGACAGTCTTTCTGGCCTGGCCCGAATCGGCTCAAGTGAGATTGCCCACGCTGAAGATGCTGGATGAGGATCCGGCGCTCGGCCACTATGGTCAATGGCTGTTTGCCCGACGTCCACAGCAGGGACTATCGATTGCCGCCGTGGTGATCAGCGTACGGGCACGGCTGGACGGCCTGGACAACGCAGCGCTGGCAAAGCTGGTCTGCGACCAGGTCTGTCGGACTCTGGCTCTGCCCGAACCGCTCGATGCCCTGGCTGTCAACGAGAAGCGGGCAACATTTCGCTGCACACCCGATCGCCCGCGAGTCGAAGCAGCACACATTGGCCCACATGCCTTGCCCGATGGCCTGGCGCTGGCCGGCGAGTACTGCTATGCACGGTATCCTGGCACGCTCGAATCGGCGGTTCGCAGCGGCATCGCCGCAGCCCGTTGTATCGTCGTTCAGACCGGTTCGCGGATCGGCTGATCCGCGAGTCGTCAGCGCGACCAGGCGGCGGCCAATGCCTCCTCGACATGATCGACCGCAAACACCTGCAGGCCTTCGAGCGGCTTGCGCGGCGCGTTGGCACGCGGCACAATCACGTTCGAAAAGCCGAGCTTGGCCGCTTCACGAAGACGCTCCTGGCCACGCGGTGCGGGCCGGATCTCTCCGGCCAGCCCGACCTCGCCGAATACCGCCATGCCACGCGGCAGCGGACGATTCCGCAGCGACGAAACGATCGCCAGCATCATCGCCAGATCAGCGGCCGGCTCATTGACCCGCACGCCACCCACCGCATTGATGAACACATCCTGGTCGCCACAGGCCACGGCGGCATGACGACTGAGCACAGCCAGCAACATGGCCAGACGATTGTTATCCAGACCGATAGTCAGGCGGCGCGGATTGGGCAGATTCGCCTGATCGACCAGCGCCTGAATTTCGACCAGAAGGGGACGAGTCCCCTCCTGGGTAACCAGTACGCAGGAGCCCGCGACTTCGCGCTCGTGTTGCGACAGAAAGAGCGCCGACGGATTGGCCACGCCGCGCAGTCCGCGATCGGTCATGGCGAATACACCGAGCTCGTTGACCGCGCCGAACCGGTTCTTGAATGCGCGCACCAGACGATGCGACGACTGCGTATCCCCCTCGAAGTACAACACGGTATCGACCATGTGTTCGAGAACCCGTGGGCCGGCCAGCGTTCCTTCCTTGGTCACATGTCCGATCATCACGATGGCCACCCCGCTGCGTTTGGCGGCGCGCGTCAACTGGGCGGCGCACTCGCGCACCTGCGAAACCGATCCCGGTGCCGACTCCAGCGCTGCCGAATAAATGGTCTGGATCGAATCGATGACCACCACCGCCGGCGTGCCGGCTTCAATCGCCGTCAGGATTGTTTCCAGCTCGGTTTCGGCCAGCATCGGCGTGCGGGTGTCGTGCAGTCCCAGACGCTGAGCGCGCAGGGCGACCTGGGCCACCGATTCCTCGCCGCTCACGTAGAGCACCGGCATGGTCTGTTCCAGGCCGGCCAGGGCCTGCAATAACAACGTCGATTTGCCGATGCCCGGATCACCACCGATCAGGACTACCGATCCGGCCACCAGACCGCCGCCCAGCACCCGGTCGAATTCATGGCTGCCCGTGGCAAAGCGCAGCACATCCTCGGCGGGTACCTGATCCAGGGTCACGACCTTGCCGCCACCCGAAGACCCGGCCAGGGCGGCCCGGGCGCCCGCGCCACGTGCCTTGATCACCACTTCCTCGAGCTGGTTCCAGGCGCTGCAGTGAGGGCATTGTCCCTGCCATTTGGGCGATTCGCCGCCGCAGGCGCCACAGACGAAGCGCGTCCGGTTTTTCGTCGTGCTGGATCGTGGCTGATTCATTCGATCGCCGAGCTGCCGACGACGCGGGGCACGCGAGGGGTGACGCGACACATCAGCTCGTAGCCGATCGTGCCGGCATGTCGTGCCACTTCATCGATTGCGATCCGGTTTCCCCAGAGCTGAACGGGTACTCCAACGCCTGCTTGCGGCACCGGGTCGAGATCCACCGTCAACATATCCATGGATACCCGGCCGACCAGACGGGTTCGTCGACCCGCCACCCAGACCGGCGTGCCGGTGGCGGCACTGCGCGGGTAGCCGTCTCCATAGCCACAGGCCACCACGCCGATGCGCATCGGCCGGCCGGCGGTGAAAGCGCCGCCATATCCCACCTCATCGCCTGGCAGCAGCGTCTGCACGGCGATGATCCGCGATTCCAGATGCATGGCTGGCCGCAAGCCCAGGGATTCCGCGCTGCGATCCGCCATTGGCGACGCGCCATACAGCATGATGCCCGGACGCACCCAACCCGAATGGCTGCCGGGAACGAGCAGGCAGGCTGCCGAGTTGGCCATGCACCGTTGCCCAGGCAGGCCTTCGCAGGCATGGGTGAAACGATTCAGTGGTTTGATCGTTCCGCCCGGCAGATCCGCATTGGCGAAGTGGGTGGCCAGTCCGATCCGATCGACCACGGGGCAGGCCACGAGTCGCTCATAGGCATGTCGAAAAGCCGATTGGGAAAAACCGAGCCGGTTCATCCCGGCATTGAACTTGAGCCAGACCCTCAGGCGGCGCGGACCCGGCTGCGCCTCGATCCAGGCGATCTGATGCTCGGAATGGACCATGAGTTCGAAACGCTGCTCAACGGCCTGCCGCAGCGAGTCCTCATCAAATGCGCCCTCGAGCATCAAAATCGGCCGATCGGCCATTTGCGCGCGCAGGCGCAGCGCGGCGTCGAACTCGACCAGCGCAAATCCGTCAGCGCCCGACAGCGCTGGCACGACGTTGCCAAGGCCATGTCCATAGGCGTCGGCCTTGACCACGGCCCAGACTCTTGCGTTGCCGACGGACTCGCGTACCCGCGCCAGGTTGTGGGTGAGCGACGCCGGGTCGATCAATGCCTGCAATGGACGAATCATGTCGGGAACTATACACAGCCGCGCGCCAGGGCGCGGGGTTCCGGACCGACGGCCGCGGCCGAGCGCGCGGGGCATGGTATAAATCGCTCCCTGTACGCGCCTGCCCGCGACCCGCGAGCCCGCTGTACACCTTCAGGCGCATCACTCTGTTGAATTCTTCGATCATGCCCATCCTGATCCGGCGCCCGGCCAAGGGGCGGTGGCGGGCGCTGAACGGCCTATTCGACCTGGTCACGATGCCGCCAACCGATCGCCGATGAGTCGCGGTTTCTACACCATCATGGCGGCGCAGTTCCTGTCGTCGCTGGCCGACAACGCCTTGCTGATTGCAGCCATTGCCTTGTTGGTGGAAATGCTGGCGCCCAGCTGGACCACGCCGCTGCTCAAGCTGTTCTTCACCATCTCCTATGTGATGCTGGCGCCCTTCGTGGGCGCGCTGGCCGACTCGATGCCCAAGGGCCGGGTGATGATGATCTCGAATTTCGTCAAGATCATCGGCTGCCTGATGATGTCCTACACCGTGCATCCACTGCTCGCCTACGCCGTGGTCGGTTTCGGTGCCGCCGCGTATTCGCCAGCCAAGTACGGCATCCTCACCGAACTGTTGCCACCCGAGAAACTCGTCAAGGCCAACGGCTGGATCGAAGGCACGACAGTCGGATCGATCATCCTGGGCGCTGTCGTTGGCGGGGCGCTGATCAGCCCTTCGGTCTCCAACGTCTTGCTGGCTTTCGAGATTCCCGGTATCCGGACCGCGCCCGAGGCGGCGATCGGTGTGATCGTGCTCATCTATGCCCTGGCAGCCCTGATCAATACCGGGATACCGGACACCGGCGCCCGTTATCCCCGGCAATTGCGCCATCCGATCAAGCTGATCGTGGCATTCGCTCATTCGAATCGCGTGCTGTGGGAAGACCAGCTAGGCCAGATCTCCCTGGCGATCACGACCTTGTTTTGGGGGGCTGGTGCCACCCTGCAGTTCATCGTACTGGATTGGGCGCGCGAGTCCTTGGGAATGCGGCTCAATGAAGCCGCCCTGTTGCAGGGCGTGGTCGCCATCGGTATCGCCGCCGGCGCGGTGGCGGCCGCCCAGTGGGTCAGCCTGAAGCAATCACTACGGGTACTGCGATTCGGGGTCGCACTGGGACTCATCGTGCCAGCCATGACGCTGGTTCACAACACCTGGCTGGCCTACCCGCTGCTCATCATCATTGGCGCCCTGGCGGGTTATTTCGTCGTGCCGATGAATGCATTGCTGCAACATCGCGGGTATGTCCGTCTCAGTGCCGGGCATTCGATCGCGGTCCAGAACTTCAACGAGAACATCAATATTCTGTTGATGCTCGGGATTTACTCAATGCTCCTGCATTGGGGAATCGGCGTGAATATCGTGATCGTGCTGTTCGGTGGCTCGATTGCCGTGCTCACCTGGCTGGTGATGCGCTGGCACCGATACAACCAGATCCATCACGACAGCGAGGCGGCGATCGGCGAGGCCAGGATCGATCCGGAAGGCGACCCGCCTGCGCGCCCCTGACCCGGTCACGAATCGCCCGTTGGCGCACACAGCGCGCTGGCCATGCACAAGTCCGCCCAGACCTGCCGGCGCAGACTCGGATCGGCCAGCAGTTCGACCGGTGAGTGTGTCGACACCCGGACCACGCGCCGCCCGTCGACTTCGACCCATGTCGATCGACCGCTGTCTGGCAGATCGCCGCGCAGTTCGTCGGGCCTGGACTGCCCCTCGTTCTGCAGTGCCGCCAGCACTGCACTGCCCAGCATCAGCACCAGACCTGGGCGCACATCGTTCATGCACGCGCTCAGGGGCTGTTCAGTCACACCCAATCGATACAGGCAATGCCGACTGTCGCCGACCGTCACCTGAACGGACCGCAGCATCGCCATCAACAACTGGTCGGCCTGGTCAGCCATTCGTGCGTCGGCACTGTGAGTAAGCATTGTCGGCGATGTGAGAATCAACCACCGGCCTTCGCCGGCGGACCGCGCCACATCTGACCGTTCACGGGGAACGGGCCGGTCCGTTCCGCGCAAAATCCAACGAGGCCCGATGCCCAGGGCGGCCCAGGCGCGCTGCTGGGACCCGTTCACGACTGCCACACATCGGCGCCGCCGGTCGTCGTCCCGAGATCCCGGCGCATGACCACGGCGTCTTCGCGCCCCGCATTGCCGTTGGGGTAGTAGTGACGGCGCAACCCGATCTGTTCGAAGCCCTCCTGCCGGTACAGGTCACGGGCAGCGGTATTGCTGGGGCGCACTTCGAGGAACATACCTCTGGCGCCATGCCGGGCGGCCAGATCCATCAGCCAGCGCAACATCCAGCGCCCCAGGCCGCGCCGCTGCATGGACTGGGCGACGCTCAGATTCATCAGGTGGGCTTCGTCCAGCACCTGCATCATCACGCAGTAGGCAATGACCGGCAAGGCGGCCCGCTCCGCCGCTTCCCCGCCGTTCAACACCCAACATTGGTAGCCGCTGCGCACCGAATCTCGAAAATTACCCGGCGTCCACGGATAGGGATAGATGAGCCGCTCGATCCCCGTCACCTCATCGAGATCGGCCAGGCTCATTCGTCGCATCTGCAGGCCCGATCCGGCTGGCGACCCGGTCGGATCGGTCGTCGGTGATGAGATGAAATCGGCGGTTCGGGTGTTCATTGACGCGAATGTTCGCACAATCGGGCCGCTTTGCCCCATAAATGCACACGGGATCCGTCAACTCGATGTCGACGACCGCCGGGGTTCAGCCCGGCCCGGCCAAGCGGGCTCGACCGGCCCGCAACGCCGACTGCTCTGCGACGTTCAGCGCCACCTTGTCACGCACATAGCGCGGTGCAACATCCGCCGCATGCTGCCAGGAGGCGCGGACGGCCAGTTCGAGCAATGCCCGGATCTCCTGGGCCGAATCGGGCTGCACCAGGCGCGAGCCGTCCGGCGGACAAGCAAAATCGCGCAATTGGGTCTGCAGCCGGTCCAGTGCATCGCCGGTGAAGATGAGCGAATCGACGCAGACCAGCGACGCCAGACGCGTAGCCAGCCATTGCCCGATCTGCCCCAGCGGGACCAGTTCGGCTCCCTCGCCAGCCAGGGACAGATCATTGTCTGCCGGGAAATGGGCCGCATAAACCTGCGCCATGCGGGCGTCGGTCAGCACCACGACATCGGTGTCGGCAGCCGGGTCAGGACGGATCGCGCGAGCGGCTCTGGCCCGGATCGCCAGACTGTCCAGCGCCGCCACGGGCACCCGGATGCCCAGGGCCAGACCCTGGGCAACCGCGCAAGCGACCCGTACCCGGGTGAATCCACCCGGCCCCGCGCTGAAAGCGATCCCGGATAGCTCGGCAACGCTGATTCGACTGGATTGCAGAAGCCGGTCGATCGCCCGGACCAGCTCGTGGGCATCTCTTGTGCCCTGATGATCGACCTGGACATCGGTTTGCACGCGACCACTGGAATCGACCTGACGCAAGCCCAGCGCCGTCTCGTCACCCGACAGGGCAATGCCCAGCAGGCACCGCAACGGCTTGTCAGCGGCCGGCAGGGACAATTCGGTCGGACGTTTCCGCTGCGATCGCACTGGCGGGGGCGAGCACCGGCGCACCGGACAATCCCCGATCCAGCGCAAGCCCGTCGTTCATGGACGGGCCCCCGCCCGGCGCACGCAGACCTGGTACATCGGAACCAGCCCGGGTCAGGCCGGGACCAGGCTGGAGCCGCCGCAACTGATCACGCAACATCTGCCGCTCATGCTCGGTGAGACCGGAATCCACATCCAGAAGGCTGCTACCGGCCATAACGGGACTGGCGAGGCCCTGGCGGGCGCGACGCTTCTGGTCGGCCCATTCCCCGGCCCGCCGACGAAGATCTTCGCGCAACTGCTCCCGCTCTTCGGGTGTAAGCTGTGCAAGGATCTGGGGCGAGGCCTCGACCAACACGGGATCAAGACTGCACCTGATGCAGTAGTGAACCGAGCGATTGGCCAGGGCATCCCAGGGCAAGCTCAGGGTCAGACCCGCAGCGAACCCGGTTGCCAGCAGGATGGAGGTAGGAGACCCAATCATTTTAGTCCGGAAATTCAATGCCTTCGCTTGCAATCTTACGGTTCTACCGCGCCCGACTTGACAAGCCTGTGGGTAAGCGTTGTAACGGTGAGTAAGCCATCTCGCGAGACTCGACCGAATTGACATTGAGAATAGCTATCATCGCCTCATGAACTCGAAAACCTACCGACTCCTGGTAGTCGACGACGACCCAAAGCTGCGTGAACTGCTTCGCCGCTACCTCTCTGAAAACCAGTTCGAGGTCAGCGTTGCGCCCGATGGTGCCTCGATGGGTCGCATCATGTTGCGCGAGCCGTTCGATATCGTCGTGCTTGATCTGATGCTGCCCGGCGAAGACGGTTTGTCGATTCTGCGTCGGCTGCGCTCATCAAACGACCGAACACCCGTGATCATGCTCACCGCCAAGGGCGATGATGTCGATCGGATCGTCGGGCTGGAAGTCGGTGCCGACGATTACCTGCCCAAACCATTCAATCCGCGCGAGTTGCTGGCACGAATCCATGCCGTCCTGCGCCGTCGTCCGGCCACCGAAGCACCGGGCGCCCCGTCGGCCGGCGCCGGTGAAGTACGCTTTGGTCCGTTCGTCCTGAATCTGGCAACCCGTCAGCTCACACGAGACGGCAATCCGCAACCTCTCACCACGGGCGAGTTCAGTGTGCTCAAGGTTCTCGCCCAACACCCGCGCGTGCCCATGTCGCGCGAAAAACTCATGGCGCTGGCCCGTGGCCGTGAATACGGGGCTTACGATCGCAGTCTGGATGTCCAGATTTCACGACTGCGCAAACTGCTCGAGAATGACCCGCAGCAACCCCGCTACATCCAGACCGTCTGGGGTGTCGGCTACGTGTTCGTGCCGGACGACGAGTAGACGCCGTCCGGGTCTGCATGACCGATCCGCACCCAGGCGGTATTGCGCCGATGGGTTCACCAGTGCGCCGCGGCCATGATCCAGCTCAGCCTGTTCTGGCGAACCTTTCTGCTGCTGGCCACGCTGGTGTTGTTCAGCCTGCTTGCCCTGCTGTCTCTGCTGCGCTTTTTCGATAGCGCACCGGCGGAGCAACGGGTCGCCTGGGAAGTGGCGTCTGTGGTCAATCTGACCCGCTCGGCGCTGATCAGCTCACAACCGGAACGACGCATCACGCTGCTGCGCGAACTGGCCAATGAAGAGGGCATCCGGGTTCTTCCTCTGGAGGCCAGCGACGAAATCGAAATCACCGCCCTGACCGGCCGCACGGCCCTGCTCGCACCCCGCCTGCAGAACCTGCTTGGCCCTGAGACCCTGGTGGTGTCACGGGTCAATGGTGAGCAGGGCCTGTGGGTCAGCTTCGATATTGACAAGGATAAATACTGGCTGCAGATGCAGCAGCGGCGCATCGATCGACATTTCGGGCCGAACCTGTGGCTGGTGCTGGGCATCGCCGGCGCGCTGGCCACGATCGGTTCCTACCTGTTGAGTCAGTTCGTCAATCGACCACTCGCCGATCTGACCCGCGCGATCAATGCAATGCGACGTGGCGAGCAGCCGCCTCGCCTTGACGAAGACGTGGCCAGCGAAATCGCCCAGGTCAATCAGCGCTTCAATGGCATGGCCGCAGATCTGGCCGCGCTGGATCAGGACCGCGCGGTCGCGCTGGCTGGCATTTCTCACGACATCCGCAGCCCGCTGGCCCGCCTGCGCATGGAGGCCGAGATGGCCCAGCTCGATACGGCGACGCGCGACTCGATGGTGGAAGATATCGAACGGATCGACAACATCGTGGCCCGGTTCGTCGACTTCGCCCGGATCGGTGGCGGTTCGACCAGCACCGCTGTGCCGGTGGCCGAGGTATTGCATCAACTTCCCTCGGTGTACCGGGCGCAGACCATGGCCGGCGAACTGTCACTGCGGATCGAAGCGCCACACAACCTGGTCTGGCAGGGCGACCGCACCGATCTGGAGCGCGTGCTGAGCAACCTGATCGACAACGCCTGGCGTTACGGGCGCTCGCCGGAGCACCTGGGCGACGGCGACAAACCGTCTTGCGCAGAAGTCACGGTTCGGGCGTGGCGCCAGAACAGCCGATTGCACTTCGAGGTGTCCGACCGCGGCGTCGGTGTGGCTGCAGACCAGATGGCCCGATTGTTAAGGCCATTTGCCCGAGGCGACATGGCTCGCGGCGGTGCCGAGGGTGCCGGACTTGGGCTGGCGATCGTCGACCGATTTGCACGCCGATATGATGGTTCTTTCGCCTTGGGCCAGGCAAGACCGCATGGTCTGAAGGCAACGCTCATTCTGCCGGATGCCCGGCCGGTACGCGATCAGGAACGGCCTCGTCGAGCCGGCTCGACGGAGGAGTCCGACGAGTGAACCCGCACCGTCATCAGCGGATCGGTATCAGTGCCGGGTGCCCAGGCTGGCACTATGCTCAAGCGAACGCCGCAACGCGCCAAACCATTTTCGATATTGGGCGGGCGTGAGCGTGACCTCTCGTTTGAACAGGCGCGAGAAGAAACTCGGATCTTCATAACCCAGTTCGCGGGCAATCGCCTGGATATTGAGGCTGGTGGATTCGAGCATTTGTCGCGCCCGACCAAGACGCAGCCGGTGCACGTATTCGAGCGGCGAGACTCCGGTGGCCAGATGAAACCGGCGCGTGAAGGTTCGTTCGGCGAGTCCGGCCTGGCGAACTGCGATTCCGACCGGCGCGGCTTCACTGAAATGGTCGCCGAGCCAGACAATGGCCCGGGAGATCGCCGGGTCATCGATCTCCGGCGCCCTGGTCAAGTCACTCCAGGCGCGCTGCGAATTGGCATGTGGTTGCATCAGTTCGACCCGGGCCGCCGCCATGGCATGATCGACGCCGGCAAAACGAGCAACCAGATGCAGGCCGAGATCCTGCCAGGCGGTTCCTGAGCCGGCCATCATGAGACTGTTGGCATGACCTGCCGTCATGACGGACTCGTCGGTTTCGAAGGTGACCGACGGATACGCCTTGGTGAAGCTGGCTGCCAGAGCCCAGTGAGTGGTTGCCCGCCCGCCGTCGAGCAATCCGGTATCGGCCAGCATCGACACGCCGGAACCGCAACTGGCGAGCAATGCGCCTTCAGCATGACGGCCGATCAACCAACGGCGCCAGGCATCCTGGTTGCCAGGCAGCGCGCGGTGATGCAGGAGCACCAGTTCGGGGATACATATAATTTCACAATTACGTGCATCGGCCATGCCCACGCCGACCTGCAGTATCACGCCGTGAGCAACCTCGATGGGCCCGGCTGATTGGGCGATCAGGAATGGATCAAAGTACCGGCCCTGTTCACTCGACTGCCCATGACGGAATCGGGCGCCCAATTGCCAGGGTGATCCGATCGAGCGAAACAATTCGAAAAGACCAAGCGCCATCGCCCCGCTGGTATCGGGCGTCACGACTATTCCAACTGAAACCGGGGCATTCGCGACCGCCATTGCTGACCATTCCCGATGACTGGAATCCAGAGGTTTTCAGAGTATCCCGACATTTCGGTGACGACAACCCCTGGGATGAGGAGCCGGAAAAGCTCACACGACAAACCCATACCCACTATTGATGAATTGACCCAGTTCGGTGCGTCGGAAGACGAGCAGGATCAATGCCGAATCTGATAGCCGCTACGAAACATCCAGGCGATGACTGCCATGCAGATCGCCATGAAGAGCAGGATCATCGACACGCTCACGACGATATCCACATCGGCAATCCGATAGAAGCTCCACCGAAATCCGCTGATCAGGTAAACGACGGGATTGAACAAGGACACGGTCTGCCAGAACGGCGGCAGCATCTTGATGGCATAGAAGCTGCCGCCCAGAAAGGCCAGTGGCGTTACCACGAGCAAGGGTACAACCTGCAGCTTCTCGAAATTATCGGCCCAGATTCCGATGATGAAGCCGAGCATGCTGAAGGTAATCGCCGTGAGAATCAGGAACACCAGCATCCAGACCGGATGCGCGATTTCCAGGGGAACCAGGATCGATGCGGTGGCCAGGATGATCAAGCCCAGAATGATCGATTTCGTTGCCGCCGCGCCCACGTAGCCCAGGACGATCTCGAAGGCGGAGACCGGCGCCGACAGCAACTCATAAATGGTGCCGGTGAACTTGGGAAAATAGATCGCGAATGAGGCGTTCGATATGCTCTGGGTGAGCAAGGACAACATGATCAAACCGGGAACGATAAATGCGCCGTAGCTCACGCCGTCGATCTGTTCGATGCGTGACCCGATGGCGGCACCGAACACGACGAAATACAACGCGGTCGAAATGACCGGAGACAGCACGCTCTGAAACACGGTGCGGCGCATCCGTGCCATCTCGAAGCGATAGATCGCCACAACAGCCAGCCAGTTCATCGGGTATTCACCAGGGTCACGAAAATCTCTTCGAGTGAACTTTCATCGGTATGAAGATCGCGGACCTGGAAGCCGGCCTGTTGCAGCTCGGTGAGCAGATGGCCGATGCCCGGATCGTCCGCCTGCGCATCATAGGTGTAGGTCAGTCTGGTGCGATCATCGGACAGGCTCAGCAGGTTGTCAGCCAGGGCCTCGGGCAAGTCAGGCGCTGGCGCACTCAGATGCAGGACCAGTTGCTTACGGCCCAGCTTGCGCATCAACGCCTGTTTGTCCTCCACCAGAATGATCCTGCCATGATTGATCACGCCCACCCGGTCGGCCATTGCTTCGGCCTCTTCGATGTAGTGTGTGGTCAGGATCACGGTGACGCCCGTCGCGCGCAGGCGATGGATGAGCGCCCACATGTCCTTGCGAAGCTCGACATCGACCCCGGCCGTGGGTTCGTCCAGGAACAGAATACGGGGCTCGTGGGCCAGTGCCTTGGCAATCAGCAGGCGCCGTTTCATACCCCCCGACAGTGTCATGATCCTGCTGTCTCGTTTGTCCCAGAGCGACAACTCTCGCAATATCTGCTCGATATGGTCAGGCGCGGGTCGAAGACCGAACAGACCGCGACTGAATGCCACCGCATTGACCACCGATTCGAAGGCATCGGTGGTCAGTTCCTGCGGCACCAGTCCGATCAGGCGCCGGGCCAGGCGGTATTGGGTCACCACATCATGGCCGTCGACCAGGACCCGGCCCTCGGAGGCCCGTGTCAGGCCGCACACGATGCTGATCAAGGTGGTCTTGCCCGCCCCGTTCGGGCCGAGAAGGGCCAGGATTTCGCCCCGTTGAATCGCCAGATCCACGCCGTCAAGAGCCTTGAACCCGTTGTCATAGACCTTGCTCAGGCCGGATATGGTGATTAATTCATTTGTCATCATGATGAAATGTAGCCGGTTTGGTGAATCCGGATGATTTCGCGATTGCGAGGGCCAATCGCGGGCATCGGAAATTCCAATCGGTTCGGCGAGCAGTTTCAGGTAAAGTTCGCCGGTCCGCCAGCCAACAACCCAAGGAGTCATCATGGCCAAGCTCAAAGGCACCAAAACCCACGACAACCTGAAGGCCGCATTCGCCGGTGAAAGCCAGGCCAATCGTCGCTACCTGTATTTCGCAAACAAGGCTGATGTCGAAGGCCAGCCGGAAGTGGCCGCTCTGTTCCGCTCCACCGCCGAAGGCGAGACCGGCCATGCCCACGGTCATCTGGACTATCTTGCCGAAGTCGGCGATCCGGCGACCGATCTGCCGATTGGCGATTCGGCCTCCAACCTGAAGTCGGCCGTCGCTGGCGAAACCCATGAGTACACCGACATGTACCCGGGAATGGCCAAGGCTGCACGTGAAGAAGGCTTCGACGAAATCGCCGACTGGTTCGAGACCCTGGCCAAGGCCGAGCGTTCGCACGCCAACAAGTTTGCCAAGGCGCTGGACAGCATCGCCGCCTGAAGCCCCTAGCCGTCGTCCGACGCCGCCTGCCTGGCGTCGGGGCGTCGGATCCAGCGGGGAGCCACGGCTCCCCGCTTTGCTTGAAGCCACGAACGTTGTTGCCTGACAAACGGCCCGGCGCCTGACCGGACCGGTCCTCCCTCACCCAGATTCGGAAAGTCCGTATGCAATCAAATCGAGAAGGTTCGCTGGAGGCGCCTACCCGTCATCCGCTGGACTGGCAGAATCCGGCTTTTTACGACAAGGCCGAATGCCTGAGCGAGCTGGAGCGCGTCTACGACATCTGTCATGGCTGTCGGCGCTGCGTGAGTCTGTGCAACGCCTTTCCGACTTTGTTCGATCTGATTGACGAAAGCGCAACCCTCGAGGTGGACGGGGTGGCCAAGGATGACTACTGGTCGGTTGTCGATCAGTGTTATTTGTGCGATGTCTGCTACATGACCAAGTGCCCGTATGTTCCGCCGCACGAATGGAATGTCGATTTTCCCCATCTGATGCTGCGTGCCAAGGCGATCCAGTTTCGTGAAGGAAGTGCCACGCGGTTTCGTGACGTGCAGCTCAGTTCGACTGATCGTAATGGCAGGCTGGCCAGCATTCCAGTGGTGGCCCAGATCGTCAACGCGGGCTCGAAGATGCCGGCCGCCCGCGCGGCCATGGAAAAGGTGCTCGGCGTCGACAAAGAAGCCTGGTTGCCGCCATTCGCCAGCCGCCGGTTCCGCGATCACCTGAGCAAATCCCCTCCTGTGCCCGTTCGCGACGGCGAACGGACCCCTGGCAAGGTCGCGATTTTCTCAACCTGTTACGTGAACTACAACGAACCCGACATCGGTCACGACCTGGTCAGGATCCTCGCTCACAATGCCATCCCTTATGTCATCGCGGCCAAAGAGGCCTGCTGCGGTATGCCCAAGCTGGAATTGGGCGATCTCGAATCAGTCAAGGCGCTGAAGGAGAAAAACATTCCCGCCCTGGCCGCGCTGGCTCGTGAAGGCTATGCAATTCTCGCGCCGATTCCGTCCTGCGGGCTGATGTTCAAACAGGAGTTACCACTCATGTTTCCCGACGACGCCGATGTATTGGCGGTCCGGGATGCGATGTTCGATCCGTTCGAGTATCTGGTCGCGCGGCACAAGGACGGTCTGCTCAACACTGATTTCTCGCGCGGCCTTGGCAATGTGTCCTATCACGTTGCCTGTCATCTGCGCGTGCAGAATGTTGGCCAGAAAACCCGCGAAATACTCCAGATGGTGCCGGACACCTCGGTCAATACCATCGAACGCTGCTCAGGGCATGCCGGCACCTGGGGAGTCAAGCGAGAGTTTCATGCCACTGCCCTCAAGATTGGTCGCCCGGTGTTTCGCCAGGCAGGCGAGCACCCGGAGGGTGAAACCCACTGGGTCGCATCGGATTGCCAGCTCGCCGGCCATCATATCGAGCAAGGCATGCAAGGCAAGGCGGACGGCAAAGTGGCGCATCCGCTCACGCTGCTGCGCATGGCCTACGGACTATGACAACCGATTGCCCAGGAGTCTTCGCAATGCCACCGATCACCCGTGAATCCCTCATGACGCTCGAAACCTATGCCAAGGAGCGTCCCGCATTCCGTGCCAAGGTCATCGCGCACAAGAAGACCCGCTCGCTGGCGCTGGGCCCCCACATCACGCTGCTGTTCGAAGACGAACTGACGATCCGCTACCAGGTCCAGGAAATGCTGCGCATCGAGAAAATATTCGAAGAAGCCGGCATTGTCGATGAGCTGGCCGCCTATAACCCGCTGGTGCCTGGCGGGCGCGATTTTAAGGCGACGATGATGATCGAATACGACGATGCCGAGGTACGCCGGCAGGAATTGCGCAAGCTCAAGGGCGTCGAACGGCGGGTCTGGATCCAGGTGGAAGGTGCCGACCGGGTCTATGCCATAGCCGATGAGGATCTGCCTCGCGAGAACGAGGAAAAGACCTCGGCCGTGCATTTCATGCGATTTCCGCTCACCGACGATATGGCCGCCTCGCTCAAGTATGGCGTGGGCCTGACCGCCGGCGTCGATCATGATCACTACCGCGCAACCGTGTCCCCGGTACCGAAGGCACTGCGCGACTCGCTCGCGGGCGATCTGGCCTGAGCGTCAACGTCGGGCTGCCACGAGCAACACCACGGCCTGGGCCGCGATGCCTTCGCGCCGGCCCAGGGCACCCAGGCGCTCGGCCGTCTTGGCCTTGATATTCACTGCGTCCACCGGCATGGCGCAGGCGCTGGCCAGGTTGGTGCGCATCGACAGGATGTGGGGGCGCAGCTTCGGTGCCTGCGCATGAATCGTCGCATCGATATTGATGACCCGATAACCCAGATCCACAATCCGATCGGCTGCGATCGAGAGCAATCTGGCGCTGTCGATGCCGGCATATTGCGGATCGTCGTCGGGAAACAGCGTACCGATGTCGCCCAGTCCGGCTGCGCCGATCAATGCATCGGTCACGGCATGCATGAGCGCGTCGGCATCGGAGTGACCCAGCAGGCCCATCGGATGCTCGATTCGTACGCCACCCAGCACCAGTGGCCGCCCCGGTACCAGCGCATGGATGTCGTAACCCTGACCGATTCGGAGCCGGGTGGGATCGAAGGATTCCATCATGAGGAGAGCCCCGGGTCGAGAATCAGGCGCATCTGGTCCAGATCGCCGGCGGTGGTGACCTTCAGGTTTCGCCAGTCGCCCGCAACCAGCGCCGGTGCCAGGCCGGCTCGTTCCATGGCACTGGATTCATCGGTCACATCGGGCCAGCGAAGCAAGGCATCACGCAACGCGCCGGCCTGGAAAACCTGGGGCGTCTGGGCGAACCACAAATCCGTACGCGGGATGGTCTGCCCGACCGTCGGATGCGCGCCGTCGTGAATGGCGCGCTTGACGGTATCGGCGACCGGCAGTGCAGCCAGGGCGCCAGGCGCACCTGCTTCGATGACCGCCCGCAGCCGCTCCAGGACTTGCGCATTGAGACCCGGGCGGGCGGCATCGTGCACCATGATCCATTCGCTGTCGCTGGCGATCGATTGAAGTCCGCCCAGAACGCTGTCGCGACGAGTGAGACCGGCAGCCGGCAGCCACCTGAGCCGATCATGAGCGCCGATGATTGCCTGTTCGACTTCACGGCGATCGGCTTCATCCAGTGTCGCAGAGACCACCACATCGATCCGACGAATCCACGGGCGGTCCAGTAGGGCCGACAGTGTCCAGGCGAGCATCGGCCTGCCCGCGATGGTCTGGAACTGTTTGGCGCGGCGGCCACCCAGTCGGCTGCCTGTACCGCCCGCAGGCACCAGGGCGGAGAATTCGTACAGCGTCGAGCCGCTCATCTAGAATAGCGTGAGGATCAGATCTGTTGGTCAGTATCTGAAGATACCACCTTCGGCAATGTCACCCGGCTCTCAGCGGGCTGATCAATGGCCAAGGCCGGGCAACCCCTTCCCCTGATGACACCCGACACCTCCCCTGCTGCGTCATCGATGCCGGCGCGCGGCATCGATCATTGGCCCGCCATCGGCGCAACCCTGCCATTGCCAGGCAATCATGGTTCCTCCGATTCGCTGCAGCTGGCCAGCCTGCTCGCGCGTGCAGACCGGCCAGGCAGCATGGCGGTGCTGACAGCCAGCGCGGCGGACAGCCAGCGACTGACCGACGAGGTCACCTACTTTGCGCCAGGTGCCCGGATCGTTCACCTGCCCGACTGGGAAACCCTGCCCTACGATGCGATTTCGCCGCATCAGGATCTGATCAGCGAACGGCTGGCTGCGCTTCATGCGCTGCAGCTCGGCGAGGTCGACATGCTGATCACCGCGGCCACCACGGCGCTGCACCGGCTGGCGCCGCCTTCCTTCCTGGCCGCCTATACCTTCAGTTTCGACCGCGGCTCGGCGCTGGACGAACCCGCCTTGCGTGCCCAGCTGTCCCGTGCCGGCTACGAACATGTCTCCCAGGTCGTCAAGCCCGGGGAGTATGCAGTCCGTGGCGGACTCATCGACCTGTTCCCCATGGGTTCGACCTTGCCTTACCGCCTCGATCTGTTCGGCAACGATCTGGAGTCGATCAAGACCTTTGATCCGGATTCGCAACGCACGCTGTATCCGGTGGAATCGGTGCGTCTTCTGCCGGCACGCGAAATGCCGACAGACGAGGCGGCGCGCAATGCATTCCGTGGCCGATGGCGTGAACGATTCGAAGGCGATCCGAGTCGTTCGTCCGTGTATCGCGATATCGGCAACGGCATCCTGGCCGCCGGTATCGAGTACTGGCTTCCCTTGTTCCATGAGACCACGGCCACGCTGTTCGATTACCTGCCCGCCCGAGCGACGGTGATCATGCATGGCGAGGTGGAACCAACCGCGACCGACTTCCTGATCGATGCCCAGGAGCGCTACCGATTCCTGTCGCGCGATGTCGAGCGGCCGGTACTCAGCCCGAAAGAACTGTTCCTCGAACCGGACGATTTTTTTGGTGCAACCCAGGCCTTTGCGCGCATGCGGATGCGTCACCCTGGTGAATCCGCGAAATCCCACTTCGCGCTCGCCCTGCCCGACCTGGCCGTGGAGCGTCGGATGGCCGATCCGGTCAGTCGACTGCGCAGCCTGCTCGATGCACCGCCCTCTCGACGCATCGATGGAAGAAGCGACGTCGCCCGGGTGCTCATCATGGCCGAATCGCCGGGGCGGCTGGAAACCGTGAGTCAGTTGCTCGCCGACGCGTCGATTCACCTACCCGTCGTTGCGGACTGGGCGGCCTGGATCGACGGCGATCTGTCCGCCGCATTGATAACCGGACCGCTGCACGACGGCTTCATCCGATGCGACCCCTATACCGCCATCGTCACCGAGAACGAATTGTTCACCGGCACCGCGAGGCGGGCCCGCCGGGGCAGTCGTGAGGCCACCACCGATGTCAACGCGATTATCCGTGACCTGTCCGAACTCAAAAGCGGCGACCCGGTTGTCCATGCCGACCACGGAATCGGTCGCTACCAGGGGCTGGTCGATCTCGACCTCGGTGACGGCCTGACCGAATTCCTGCACCTGGTCTATGCCAACGATGCGCTGCTCTATGTGCCGGTGTCGCAGCTTCACCTGATCTCCCGCTACAGCGGATCGTCACCCGACGCTGCGCCCCTGCATCAACTGGGCTCGGGACAATGGGAGAAGGCCCGTCGCCGCGCCGCCCGCCAGGCCCGCGACACCGCCGCCGAACTGCTCAACCTTTATGCCCGCCGCGCCACCCGCCAGGGCCATGCCTTCGCCTTCGATGCGCGCGACTATGAGGCCTTCTGCGAAGGATTCGGATTCGAGGAGACCCCCGATCAGCTGGCGGCGATTCATGCCGTGGTCCAGGATATGGTTGCGGGCCGACCCATGGATCGGCTGGTCTGCGGTGATGTGGGTTTTGGCAAAACCGAGGTTGCCCTGCGGGCGGCCTTCCTGGCGGTGTCCGGAGGGCGTCAGGTCCTGCTGCTTGCCCCGACCACGCTGTTGGCCGAACAGCACTATGAAACCTTCCGCGACCGGTTCAACGACTGGCCCGTGCGCATTGCCCAGCTTCTCGCGCTTTCGAAGTGCGAAAGAAATCAGCGCCGCGATGGCGGGACTGGCCAGCGGCACGATCGATATCGCGGTCGGTACGCACAAGCTGTTGTCGCCCGAGATCGACCTCAAGCGCCTGGGGCTGGTCATCATCGACGAAGAGCACCGTTTTGGTGTGCGCCAGAAAGAGCGGCTCAAGTCGCTGCGGGCCGAAGTGGATGTGCTCACGCTCACGGCAACGCCGATTCCCCGCACGCTGGCCATGAGCCTGGAAGGCATTCGCGACTTTTCCGTGATCGCCACCGCGCCGGAGCGTCGATTGGCGATCAGAACCTTCGTGCGCACCGAACACGACGCGGTGATTCGCGAGGCGATTCTGCGCGAAATCAAACGCGGGGGCCAGGCCTACTTTCTGCACAACGAGGTGCGCACAATCGCCAATCGCGCCGCCACCCTGGCCGAACTGCTGCCTGAGGCACGTATTGCCGTGGCCCACGGTCAGATGCCGGAGCGGGAACTCGAGCGGGTGATGCGGGATTTCCATCAGCAACGGTTCAATGTATTGCTCTGTACCACCATCATCGAAACCGGCATCGACGTGCCCAGTGCGAACACCATCGTCATTCATCGCGCCGATCGGTTCGGTCTGGCGCAGCTACACCAGTTGCGCGGCCGGGTGGGCCGCTCGCATCATCAGGCGTATGCCTATCTGCTCACACCCGATGAAGAGGCACTGACTCGCGACGCCAAAAAGCGGCTGGATGCGATTCAGGCGATGGAAGAGCTAGGCAGCGGATTCTTCCTGGCCATGCATGACCTGGAGATCCGCGGTGCCGGCGAGGTGCTGGGCGACTCGCAATCGGGTGACATGCAGGAAGTGGGTTTCTCGCTGTACACCGACATGCTCGATGCGGCCGTAGCGGCGCTCAGACGAGGCGAAGAACCCGATCTCGAAGCCCCGCTGGCCAGCACCACCGAGATCAAACTGCATGCACCGGCGCTCTTGCCCTCGGACTATTGCCCGGATGTCAGAGAGCGTCTGAGCCTGTACAAGCGCCTGGCCAACACCACTGATGGCGACGCGGTTCTCAGAATCCAGGAGGAACTGATCGACCGCTTCGGCCGCCTGCCCGAGCAGGCGCGGGCTCTCATCGAAACCCACAAACTGCGGATTGCCTCGCGGGCGCTCGGTGTCGCCAAGATCGACGCGGCCGAGGAAGTGATCCTGATCCAGTTCGTACCGGTGCCACCGATCGAACCCGCCGCGATCATCGAGTTCATTCAATCGCGGCGCGATACCCGCATGAGTGGCAACGACAGGCTGCGCATTACGATCGCCTCGGCGACCCTCGAACTGCGGGTACAACGGATTCGCGAAATCCTTGCCACACTCGGCAAACTCGATGCCAAACACCGAACCGTGACGCCATGACGGCACCCGGCGACACCAGGACCCCCCCGATGAGCACCACCCGTCTGATCGTCCAGCATCCGACTCTGGCCGAGTCCGTGATCAGTGCCTTGAGCGCCGATCTGGGCGCCGTGCCGGCACACCGCAGCGCCGCCCTTGCCGTCTGGACATTGAGCGCATCAGCCGCACCCGATCGCGCCTGGGTCAGCGATCGCGCCGCTCGGTACGGGGTTGATGCGGTCGTGCAACCGATGGCGCGGCTGGCCGACTACCGGTTGATTGCCTTCGATATGGATTCGACCGTCATCACCATCGAATGCATCGATGAAATCGCCGAGTTTGCGGGCTGCAAGCCGGCAGTGGCGGCAATTACCGCCGCCGCAATGCGCGGCGAAATTGCCGACTATGAAGACAGTCTGCGCCGCCGGGTCGCCTTGCTCGCGGGCCTGTCCGAATCGGTGCTGGCACGGGTCTATGAGGAGCGACTCGGTCTGACACCGGGCATCGAGACGCTTCTGACCCACACCCGCCGGCATGGCCTGCAGAGTCTGCTCGTCTCGGGCGGCTTCACCTACTTCACCGATCGGCTCAAGACCCGGCTGGGTTTCGACCATAGTCGTAGCAATCGACTCGAAACCGATGCCCAGGGACGATTGACCGGACGGCTGACCGGGCCGATCGTCGGTCCTCAGGCCAAGCGGGAAATCGTGGCGGCCACCTGCGCAGCCATCGGATGTGATCCGACGCAGGCGATTGTCGTGGGCGATGGCGCGAACGATCTGCTGATGATGGGAATCGCCGGCATGTCAGTGGCCTTCCATGCCAAGCCAGTGGTGCAGGCCGCCGCCACGCACGCGGTCAATCACGGGGGGCTGGATTCGATCGTGAACTTCTTCGAAGACTGACGAATCAGATCGGCAGTGCCACCCGTTCGCCAATCAGATCATGCCCGTCGACCGCCGATATCTCGACATCGACGAATTCGCCGACCCGGATCGATTCGTCCATGGGCAACGCAACGATACCGTCGATCTCGGGCGCGTCAGCCATCGAGCGTCCGATCGCAATCGACCGGCCGTCAGAATCACGGCCCAGATGATCGATCAGCACCGGCATGGTCCGGCCCACGAAGCGTGCGAGGCGCTCGGCACCGATCCCGGCCTGCAGCAGCATGAAGCGCTCACGGCGCTCCTCGCGGACCTCGACCGGCAGTTGCCCGGGCAATTCATTGGCCTGTGCACCCTCGACCGGTGAATAGGCAAAACAGCCGACCCGATCCAGGCGCGCTTCCTTCAGAAACTGCAGCAACTCCTCGAACTCGGCCTCGGTCTCGCCCGGGAACCCGACAATGAATGTGCTCCGAATGGTCAGGTCGGGGCAGCGCTCACGCCAGGCAGCAATCCGCTCGAGATTGCGCTCGCCGCTGGCCGGGCGTTTCATCAGACGCAGCAGACGAGGCGATGCATGCTGGAAGGGCACATCGATGTAGGGCAGGATGCTTCCCTGTGCCATCAGGTCGATCACCTGATCGACATGCGGATAAGGATACACATAGTGCAGTCGCACCCAGCAATCGAGCTGGCCCAGTTCCCTCGCCAGTTCGAGCAAACGGGTGCGTACCGGTCGGCCGTCGACGAAACCGGTTCGATAGCGAGCGTCGACGCCGTAGGCGCTGGTATCCTGGGACACCACGAGCAGTTCCCGCACGCCCCCGCGCACCAATGCCTGGGCCTCGCGCATCACCTCGCCGATCGGCCGACTGACCAGATCACCGCGCATCGACGGGATGATGCAGAAGCTGCAACGATGATTGCAACCTTCGGAGATCTTCAGATACGCATAGTGCGCCGGCGTCAGGCGCACACCAGCCTCCGGCACCAGATCGCCATGGGGTTCGTGAGGCCTGGGCAGGTGCTGGTGAACCGCTTCAAGCACTTCTGCGGTGGCATGCGGGCCCGTGACCGCCAACACGCTCGGATGCACCGCGGACACCATGTTCGACCCATCATTGCCCTGTCGAGCACCCAGGCAGCCCGTCACGATGACCCGACCGTTTTCGCTCAATGCCTCGCCGATGGTCTCCAGCGACTCCTGCACGGCTTCATCGATGAAGCCGCAGGTATTGACGATGACCAGGTCCGCCTGGTCGTAGCTCGGTGCAATCAGGTAGCCCTCGGCACGCAACTGGGTGACGATGCGCTCGCTGTCGACCGTTGCCTTCGGACAGCCCAGAGACACGAAGCCAACCCGGGGAATCGGCGTGGGTTTGGACGTACGTCTGGCCGCCTGCCGGATAACGCCTGCCCGGGTCGTCACTCCTTGTCTTCCCTGGGATACTTCTTCGTATTGAACGAATCGAACATCGAGCGGGTATTCTGCTCAACCTGATCCTGCATGTTGACGAACAACTTCTTGCTCTGCTCGATGTAGCTACTCATCATCGATTGGATCATGGGCGTCTGCATCGACATGAACTGGGTCCACATTTCAGGCGTTGGGGAGCCCGGACCATCATAAAGCCCGCGCGACTGCTCGGTCATCGAATTCTGGATCTCGACAAATGCGCCCATGGTCTTTTCGAGATACGCGCCCATCATCCCCTGCATGGCATGGCCATAGAAGCGGATGATCTGCGAGAGCATGGGCGCGGTGAACAGCGGCTTGCCGCCGGCTTCCTCCTCGAGAATGATCTGCAGCAGGATGCTGCGCGTCAGGTCCGAGCCGGTCTTGGCATCCAGAATCTGGAAGTTCTCCATCTCGAGAACCAGTTGCTTGACATCGGCCAACGTGATGTAGGTGCTGGTTTCGGTGTCGTACAACCGACGATTCGGATACTTCTTGATCAACCGGGGTGACGCAATCATCGTTCGATTCCTGACAGATACGGAAAGAGCCTTTGGCGGATCCTGATCGAACTCAACCCATATGCAGGCCGCCATTAAGGGAGAAGTCTGCACCCGTTGAAAAGCCCGCGTCTTCGGAGGCCAGCCAGCCGATGATCGAGCCGATCTCTTCGGGCGTACCCAGGCGCTTGACCGGGATGGTCGCCACGATCTTTTCGAGCACGTCCTCGCGGATCGCCTTGACCATGTCGGTACCGATATAGCCGGGCGATACGGTATTGACAGTCACGCCCTTGTTGGCCACTTCAAGCGCCAGTGCCATGGTGAAGCCGTGGATGCCAGCCTTGGCGGTCGAATAATTGGTCTGTCCGAACTGACCCTTCTGACCATTGACCGACGAAATATTGATGATCCGACCCCAACCCTTTTCCAACATGCCATCGATGACTTGCTTGGTCACGTAAAACAGCGAATTCAGGTTGGTGTTCATGACCGCGTTCCAGTCATCGAAACTCATCTTGCGGAACAGCCCGTCGCGCGTGATGCCCGCATTGTTGACGAGGATATCCGGGTTGCCATGTTCGGCCTTGACTCTGTCAAAGGCCTCCTTGGTCGAATCCCAGTCGCCGACATTGCCCACCGATGCATACATGGTGTAGCCGTCGGCCTTCTGTTCGGCCAGCCACTTCTCGTGATCGCGACTCGGACCACATCCGGCGATCACCGTATGGTTGAGATCATGCAGCTTGCGGCAGATCGAAGTACCGATTCCGCCCATGCCACCCGTCACGTATGCAATTCTCTTGGTCATCGCTGTTTTTCCTCTCTGCCTGCGGCATTATCGTCGTGGAGTGAACCGGCCCGCAGGCTGCCTGTCCAATCAGGGTTGAAATCGAGCGCCCGGGGATCAGTCGCTGGCCCGCGCGCGAACATAGGAACCTGGCGCGTTTTCGAGCGCGGGGTAGCCTGCCTGGCCAGGTTGTCGTGCCGGCACCTCGCGCCCGCGATGCGCGCTCAGCCAGTCTACCCAATCCGTCCACCAGCTGCCCGGCATCTGGGTCGCGCCAGCAAACCAGTCATCGGCAAGTGGCGTCAACTGGTCATTCACCCAGTAATTGCGCTTGTTCTTGGCCGGCGGATTGATCACGCCGGCGATGTGGCCGCTTGCGCCAAGGACGAAGCGCGCCTCGTTGGACAACAAGTCGGTCGAGGCGTAGGCGGCCGTCCAGGGAACGATATGGTCCTCGCGCGAGGCGTACAGATAGACCGGCACATCGATCGCCCCCAGGTCGATGGGTTGATCCAGACAGGTCAGGCGACCGGGTTCACGCAGATCGTTTTGCAGATACATGTGCCGCAGATACCAGCAGAACATCGGCCCGGGTAGATTGGTGCTGTCGGCATTCCAGAACAACAGATCGAAGGCCGGCGGTGCTTCGCCATAGAGGTAGTTCCGGACGACGTAATTCCAGATCAGGTCATTGGGACGCAATGACGAAAATGTCTGAGCGAGTTCGGCACCGGCCATGATGCCCCCATTGCCCAGAGTCGCCTCGCGTAAGGCCACATGTGCCTCATCAACAAAAATGTTGAGCACGCCGGCATTCTCAAAATCGAGCAGCGTGGTCAGCAGGGTCAGGCTGCGGACCGGACGCTCACCGCGCGCAGCAAAGGCCGCCAGGGCAGTGGAAATGATCGTGCCGCCCACACAGAAGCCGAGCGCGTTGATCTGGTCGGTACCGCAGATCTCGCGGGTCACACGGATCGCCTCGCCCACGCCTTGAGAGAGATAGTCATCCCAGGTGAGCTTGCCCTGATCTTCGCGCACATTGCGCCAGGACAGCATGAACACGGTATGGCCCTGGCTCACCATGTGGGCAACCAGTGAGTTTTCGGGTTGCAGGTCGAGAATGTAGAACTTGTTGATGCACGGCGGCACCATCAGCAAGGGCAACTCGCCGACCGTGGGCGTGGCCGGGTCATACTGCACGAGCTGGAACATGGGATTCTCGAAGACCACCTTGCCGGGGGTGATCGCCAGATCACGACCGACTTCGAAAGCGGTTTCATCGGTCTGACTGATCCGACCACGCTGCATGTCGGCCAGCAGATTTTCCAGGCCGGCGGTGAGACTCTTGCCCCCCGATTCAAATAACTTCTGTTGTGCGTCCGGATTGGAGACCAGGAAATTGGTCGGTGAAACGGCGTCTATCCACTGTTGGGTGGCAAATCGCACCCGATCGCGCGACTTCGCATCGCCGTCGAAGGCATCGGCCAGCCGGGTCATGAACTCGGCATTCAGTTCGTAAAGGGCGGCATTCCAGCCGAACAGACCTTCACTCCAGGCCGGGGAGGAAAACCGCCGGTCGCGCGGGGCTGCCGACTGGGGGCCAGCCTGCAACAACGAGCCCATGCGCTCGAGATAGTCGCTCTGCACCTTGGCCAGCGCCGCCGGATCGAAGGACCAGGGCTGCTGCGCCTGGGCAGGGGTGGAAGACAGGGTCGATGCCATCTTGGCGGCCGGTGCGGCGCGCCCGGTGACCGGCTTCGCCGCCTGTGCAACCGACGCAGGCTGTTCGGCAGCGAGCTTGGCCGCCGCGGATTTCGCCGGGCGGTTCGCCGTTGCCGTCTTGCGCTCAGTTGTGCCGGACCGCTTGGCCGTGCCTTTGGCAGCTGTCGGCGGCGAACTCGGCGCTTTAATGGATCTGCTCTTTGCACTCGCTGGCGTCGTTGCTGTCGCACGCTTCGATGCGGCAGCCCTGGGGGCCTGCGCAGGCCTTGTCTCGCGATCGGATTTGCTCATGTGAATAGCGCTTGGGCGCAGTCTCTTGGTCAAGTGTAAGAACCACATACCGGAATCGGCACGGGAACAGCGGATGCACCCTGGCGGCGCGACATGGCCTCATTCTGCACTGCGACAACGATTTGTCAATGCCGCCCCGGATGCCATGATTTTCCTGCTCTTGGGCTCGACTGGCAGAATGTATCGGATCGCGGTTGCATCCGCTTGCACGACGCCGTCAACAACTTTCCGGAAGGCCGCCCGCATGCTCATTATCGCCATTGCCTGGCTATATGTCGTGGTCTTGATGGCAGCCACCCAGCCGACATGGCTGGCCGCCATTGCAACGCTGATGTTTTATGGCCTGCTACCCCTGTCGATCGTGCTCTATCTGATCAACACGCCGGCGCGGCGGCGCCGCCAACGCATGCGGGCGACGCCGCTGGTCGAACCGACCAGCGAGCCCGAGGAGCGCTCAGCCGGCAACTGAATCGGTCATCCAGGCCAATGTCGCCTGGCGGCCGGTCATACCATCACGCCGGAACGAATAGAACGACTCGCGATCGATCACCGAACAGCGATCATCGTGCGCATGATTCATTGGCGCGGCCACGCCCTGCCGTTCCAGGCAGCGCCCGGCCAGACCATAGAGGTTTGCCAGAAACTTTCCAGCATGCGCCGGGTGCGCGGTGAAACAAGCCTCGCAGGCCGGATCGCCCGCGCAGAAGACATTCCGCACCTCGGGTCCGACCTCGAATGATCGGGGTCCGATCGCAACCCCGAACCAGGTCCGCAGTCGGGTCGCACTCGCCCCCTGACTGATCATCGCGTGGATCGTGTTCTCCAAAACACCGGCGGCCAATCCCCGCCACCCCGCATGAGCCAGTCCGATCACGCCGGCCTGCGGGTCGCACAAGGCCACGGGCAGGCAGTCGGCAGTGAGTATGGCCAGCACGATCCCGGGCAGACGGGTAACGGCGGCATCGGCGATCGGCGCTGGTGTCTCGCCTGCGACCGGATCATCGGCGTCGAACACCATGACCCGGGTACCGTGAACCTGATCGAGCCAACGAGGCTGACCCGGCAGGCAGGCCGTCAGACGACGTCGATTGTCGGCCACATGGCCGGTATCGTCGCCAACATGGGCGCCCAGATTGAGCCCACCCCTGCCATGCTGATCACCCCAGCGCCCCAGACTCGTTCCGCCGGCACGCCGTGTCATGACGGCCCGGAAGCGAGTCGGCACCGGCCAGTCGGCGTGAAGCCATGTCTGATCGGGTGTCGGCATCAGTGATCAGGTCTCTGAGCGATCTTGTCGACTGTGGTCATCGCGATGATCGGATCGACACCCGCAGCCGCCAGGGTGGCCTGGAAATCGGCCGGCAGGGCCGAGCGCCATGAACCACGGAAACCATACAGCGGCCGGGCCAGTTCAAGCCGCCAGGCGTGCAGCATCTGGCGCCCCGCGCGACCGGCTCGTGCCCCATAGACCGTGTCGCCGATCAGGGGATGACCCGCATGAGCCAGGTGAACCCGGATCTGATGGGTGCGACCCGTGGCCAGCCGGCACTCGACGAGCGTGACCGCCTGTCCGGCCAGTTGTCCCTGGGCGAGTGGCGTGAGATGGGTCAGGGCCGCCTTGCCATCATGGCACACCGCCATTCGCAACCGGTTGGCGGTATCACGGCCGATCGCGCCCGTGAATTCGAGCGGACGATCGACCGTCCCTTCGCAGATCGCCAGGTAACGGCGCGACAGTGAACGATCAGCCAACTGGCCGATCAGCGATTCGCGAGCCAGCTCATCGGTCGCCACGATCAGCAAGCCGCTGGTGTCCTTGTCGAGTCGATGCACGATGCCCGCTCGCGGTAACGACGACAGGGCCGGATACCGGAAGAGCAAGCCGTTCATCAGCGTGCCCTGCCAATTACCCGATCCCGGATGCACCACCAGTCCGGCCTGCTTGTCGATGACGAGGTAGCCACGACCTTCATCGAGCACCGGGAAGTCGACCGGCTCGGCCACGAAGGCTGCATCGGCCTCGCGGGGCTGGGGTTCGACCAGGATGATCTCACTGCCGTTAAGCCGGGTCTTTGCCGACACGACCCGCTGCTCACAGGTGACCGCGCCCAGGGCGATCCAGCGTTGAATCTGCGCTCGTGAATACCCTGTCAACCGGGTCGCCAGAAACCGATCGAGCCGTTCACCCACGCCGTCGCTCGCGACGACTTCGATCGGGGCGGCCAGGGAAATGTCGATTGGCGTGGTCATGCACCGATGGCATACGTGCGGAAACCTATAATACGCGCTGAAGCCGTCGGCCGAGGCCGTCGCTCAATCCATCGTCGGAATCCCATGCCAAGACTGTTATCTGACCATTCCCCCTTGCGAGCGCTGCTTTGTGCGCTGCTGACACTCGTCCTGGCCGCCTGTTCGACCACCAAGGAACCGGATCCCACGGAGGGCTGGACTGCCGAACAACTGTATGCGGCTGCGCGCAGCGATCTGGATGATGGTCGATATGCCGACGCCGTCAAGTATCTGCAGAAACTCGAAGCGCGCTATCCGTTCGGCAAACTGGCCGAGCAGGCGCGGCTCGATACCGCCTGGGCTCACTACAAGGACAATGAACGCGGCCTGTCACTGGCCGCCATCGACCGGTTTCTGAAGATGTATCCGAACCACTCGGACGTCGACTACGTGCATTACCTCAAAGGTCTGGTCAACTTCAACGATCGAAACCGCCTGCTCGCCTCGCTGGGCGCCCAGAATCTCTCGGAACGCGACATGCAGGCCGCCCGGGAGTCTTTTGACTCTTTCCGCACCGTGGTCACCCGGTTTCCCGAGTCCCGATACGCAGCCGACGCGCGCCAGCGCATGCGTTATCTGGTCAATGCAATGGCCGCTGGCGAGGTCAGCGTTGCCCGGTACTACTATAACCGCGGTGCGTTTGTCGCAGCCGCGAATCGTGCGCAAGCGGTGGTCAAGCAGTATTCGCAAGTGCCGGCGATCGAAGAGGCCTTGTACATCCTGATGGCGTCCTATAAAGCCCTGGGACTGGATGAATTGAGCGATGGCGCCGATCGGGTTCTCGCGCAGAATTTTCCCGACTCGACCCTGCGCGAGCAAGGCCTGGTCCGCGACACCGCCCGCTGGTGGGAGGTCTGGCGCTGAACGGACCGCGAGGCGTGCGATCCCGGACTCAGCCAGGCGGGGGGGATGCCTGCAGGAATGCGAGCGCCTCCTGCGCATCGCGGGTGCGTCGGAACGGCGGCAGACTGCTCAGCAGGCGGCGTCCATAAGGCTTCTCGGCCAGCCTCACATCGCCGATAACCAGCAGACCACGATCGGTTTCCGAACGGATCAGGCGGCCCGCCCCCTGCTTGAGCGTCATGGCCGTGCGTGTCAGATGCAGCCGGGTGAATGGATCCAGTCCCTGACGGCGCAACTGACGTGATCGGGCGGCGATGACCGGATCATCCGGCGGTGAGAACGGCAGCTTGTCGATAATGACCAGCGACAACTGGCCGCCCACCACATCGACACCTTCCCAGAAACTCGCGCTGCCCACCAGCACCGGGCAGTCGGCTTCCCGGAACCGGTTGAGCAGCACATCGCGCGAATCGCTGCCCTGAACAAGCAGGGTGAAAGGTTCACTCAGCCGCGCCGCCAACAGGCCGGCCACAGTGTCGACCATCCTCAGACTCGTGCACAGGAAGAACGCCCTGCCCTCATTGGCGCGGATCAGGGATTCGGTTGCATCCACCAAGGCGGTTGCAAACGACGCACTGCGTGGCTCGGGTAAGGACGAAGGCACGTAGAGCATGGCCTGACGGGCGAAATCGAACGGACTGTCGTGGCTCTCGCAGCGTGCATCATCCAGGCCCAGGGCATCGCGAAAGTGATCGAAGCGTCCGGACACCGCCAGCGTCGCCGAGGTCAGAATCCAACTGGCCTGACGCTCCAGCCGCTGACGTCGGAACGGTTGACTCACGGCCAGCGGCGTGCGGTGCAGACTCAGACCCTGGCGTCCGACGTCGATCCAGTAGACGGCGGGATCATCGACAGGCGGCTCAGACAATGCATCGTGTTGATCCGGATGAGCGACATCGCTTGTGTCGGTTGGTTCGACCACGCCGGATGCATCGCCGGCCCCCGGCGGCTGGTCATCACGGGACAACCAGCCACGAGCGGCGGCGATCAGCGCTGTACCACGCACCGCCAGACGCTCGATGTCACGACTGCGTTCGGCCTGATCCGTCAACAGTGCGACCGGATCGGCCAGGGAAGCGGCCAGATCATCCCAGGCCTGCAGCATGGCGGCTTGGGCAGGTAAGGTCAGTTCGGCTTCGTCGATACGCCGGGGCTGCCCGGCGGCAAGCCGCAATTCGCGCAGCCGCTGCTCGATCACGCCACCCAGGGCCAGCCAGTCCGCCGCATCGGGCGCATCGTTGTGCCCCGTGCGCATCAGTTCCCGCGAGAAATCGACGAACTGGCGGGTCGACACCGTTTCGCCGAAAAACTGGGTTGCCGTGTCGGGCAGTTGATGGGCTTCATCGAAAATCAGCAGGTCGGTGCGTGGCAGCAACTCCTGCACGCCTTCGTCACGCAGGGCGAGATCGGCGCAGAACAGATGATGATTGATCACCACCACATCGGCGGCCAGCGCCCGGCGTCTGGCCAGCACGACGAAGCAATCGTCGTAGTGATCACAATCCTGTCCCAGACAACTCTCCCGGGTACTGGTAGCGTGCGCCCAGGCCGGCGCATCTTCCGCAATGCCGGGCGCTTCGGCACGATCGCCACTGCGGCTGATCTGGGCAAAACGGTGAATCCGATGCAGCACGGCAATATCGGATCGGGTGCTGAACCGCCCCTCCTGCAGATTACGCGCCAGATGATGGCGGCACACGTAGTTTGATCGTCCCTTGAGCAAGGCGGTGCTCACGCCGGTGCCCAGCGCCGCGAGCACCGCCGGCAGGTCGCGATTAAACAACTGGTCCTGCAGATTCCGGGTGCCCGTCGACACCATGACCCGCCGACCCGAGAGAACGGCCGGCACGAGGTAGGCGAAGGTTTTGCCGATGCCCGTCCCGGCCTCGGCGATCAGGACTTCGTTGTGCTCGATGGCAGCGGCAATCGACAGTGCGAGGGAGATCTGCCCGTCGCGGACGGCGAATCCGCTCAGCGAACTCGCGAGCGGGCCCTGGGTGGCGAATGCCTGGGCCACGGCCAGGGATAACGGTGACGGCACCACAGCAGGTGTTTCGACCGGATTCTGGCCGATGGTGTCGGGCGCTGTCATGGATCCGGCCACTCAGGCCGGAATATCCGGGACGAGTTGCATCTGCAGCGCGATGATCATGTCGCGGATCTGCAGTCGGCGCTTCTTGAGCCGGCGCAGCGCCAGTTCGTCGAAATCGCTGCGATGACTGATCGAGTCGATGAGATCGTCAAGGCCGCGATGTTCGAGCTGCAGCTCGACGACCTGCTGACGCACGAGTTCGACAGGATTCACAACCCGTTCGGGACCGGAAATTGGTTTCATGAGGACAAATGGCCAGGACTGTGACGATGATAGCCCGCCGGGGCCTCGCCGGCCACCGGGGGAGACGACCGGATCGGCCATCCGGCCAGGTATGGATGGCTCAGGCCAGGCGTTCGGTCACACCCCGGCGCGGGGCCGCGAGGTATTGGGCCGACTGCATCTCGATCAACCGGGACTCGGTACGTTGGAATTCATTGACCATCGGACCTTCGGTATACAGACCGTCTGGCGGACACTCGGCAGAGAGGAACAGCTTCACACGCTGATCGTAGAGCACATCGACGAACCACAGGAAGCGTCGCGCAGCCGAGGCCATTCCCGGTTTCATGGCCGGTACCCCCGACAACAACACGGTGTGGAACTGGCTCGCGATCTCCAGATAATCATTCTGCGAGCGCGGACCGACACAAAGTGTCTCAAAATCGAACCAGACCACGCCTCCCGAGCGCCGAAGCGCCCGAATCTCGCGATGCTCGATCATCAACACCGGCTCCTCCTCACCGGCATCGGCCAGGCGATTGAAGATGCTGGCGAGTGCGGCCTGAGCCTTGTCATCGGCCGGCCAGTGATACACCTGCGCGCCGGCCAGCGACATCTGACGATAATCGATGCCGGAATCCACACGCAGCACATCCAGATTCGCCTCGATCAGCCGGATGGCCGGCAGGATCCGATCGCGATGAAGCCCATCCGGATACAGACCCGAGGGTTCGTAGTTCGAGGTCATCACGAAACAGACGCCGGCGGCGAACAAGGGCCGCATCAGACGCTCGAGGATCATCGCATCGGCGACGTCCGAGACATGGAACTCGTCGAAGCAGATCAGGCGGTATCGCTTGGCGATTCGCTGGGCCACCACCTGCAAGGGGTCGCTCTGCTGGCGCAGGTCGTTCAGTTCACGATGCACACCGCGCATGAATTCGTGGAAATGCACCCTGACCTTGCGCCGCAGCGGCACCACGGCAAAAAAGCTGTCCATGAGGAAGCTCTTGCCCCGGCCCACTCCGCCATGCAGCCAGACGCCTCGCGGCGGCACGGGGGGGCGAAGCAGCCGGCGCAGGGCACTGCGGCGTTGAATACGGAACGCGTCCAGTTCGCGGGAGAACTGGTCCAGACGCCGGGCCGCGTTCAATTGAGCGGCATCTGCCGTGAAGCCGCGAGAAGCTCAGCAGCTCCTGATACCGCTCCAGCACCGACACCGGATTGTCACTCACATGTTCAGCGCGCGTTTGTCGGAGGCCAGCGCGGCTTCGCGCATCACTTCGGACATCGACGGATGCGGATGACAGATACGCCCGATATCTTCCGCCGAGGCCCGGAACTCCATGGCCACCGTCGCCTCGGCAACCAGGTCCGACGCATTCACGGCAACGATATGCACGCCCAGGATCTCGTCGCTCACTTGATCGGCCAGCACCTTCACGAAGCCGTCGGCATGGCCCATGCCAAGCGCTCGACCGTTGGCGGCGAATGGAAACTGGCCCAGCCGGTAAGCCCTGCCCTCGGCCTTGAGCTGTTGCTCGGTCTTGCCGACCCAGGCGATTTCCGGTGAGGTGTAGATCACCCAGGGAATGCAGTTGTAGTCGATGTGCGGTTTCTGACCAGCGATGATTTCAGCGACCATCACACCTTCATCCTCGCCCTTGTGAGCCAGCATCGGACCACGCACGACATCACCGATCGCAAACAAACCTGGCACTGACGAGCGGCAATGATCATCCACCGGAATGAATCCCCGCTCATCCAGCGTGATGCCCACCGATGCCAGATTCAACTCGTCAGTGCATGGGACTCGTCCGACCGAGACGATCAGGCGATCGACCGAGAGCGACTGCGCAGCACCTGCTGAATCCTTGTAGGACACCTGAACCGTGCGCTTGGCACCCTTTCCGGTCACGGTGACCTGATCAATGCTGACCCCGAGGTTGATCGCCAGACCCTGCTTGGTAAAGGCCTTCCAGCCTTCCTTGGCCACTGCATCGTCGCAGGCGGGCAGGAATGCGGACATGGCTTCGAGTACCGTGACCTCCGACCCGAGGCGGCGCCAGACCGATCCCAGTTCCAGACCGATCACACCCGCGCCGATCACCCCAAGCCGCTTGGGCACTTCGGTGAGCGCGAGCGCACCGATGTTGTCGCAGATGATTTCATTGTCGACCGTTATACCGGGCAGATGACGGGCATTGGAGCCCGTCGCGATCACGACATGACGAGCCTGATCGATCTGTTCCTCGTTGCCCAATACTGTCGCCACGTTGAAGAAGCCATCTTCCTGCCCCCGCAGCTGGCCATGACCCTTGAGCCAGGTGATCTTGTTCTTGCGAAACAGAAACTCGATTCCCTTGGTCATCTTGCCAACGATTCCGTCCTTGCGCGCCTGCATCTTTGCCAGATCGAGCTTCACCCCGCTGACCTTGATGCCATGGTCTTCCATCGTATGGGAGATCTTCTCGAATTCCTCGGACGACGCGAGCAAGGCCTTGGACGGAATACAGCCCACATTCAGGCAGGTTCCACCCAGTGCGGCCTCGCCCGACGGGGAGATCCAGCGCTCCACACAGGCGACCTTGAAGCCGAGTTGCGCGGCGCGGATCGCACAGATATAACCGGCCGGACCGGCACCGATCACGATGACATCATAACGTTCGGACATTGTTGACCTTAAAATTTGACGGACCCGGTGCGGCTTGAACGGCACCCGGGTTCGGAGTGAGCACCCGGAATGCCTTACAGATCCAGCAGCAGTCGCGCCGGGTCTTCCAGGGCGTCCTTGATGGCAACCAGAAACAGCACGGCCTCACGGCCATCGATGATGCGATGATCGTAGGACAGGGCCAGATAATTCATCGGTCTGATCACGATCTGCCCATTTTCGACAACCGCCCTGTCCTTGGTGGCATGCACGCCCAGAATCGCCGACTGCGGTGGATTGATGATCGGCGTCGAGAGCATGGAACCAAACACGCCGCCATTGCTGATCGAGAATGTGCCGCCGGTGAGGTCTTCAAGACCCAGTTTGCCGTCGCGCGCACGGACGCCAAAATCGCTGATCTTCGATTCGATCTGGGCGAACGTGAGCTGGTCGGCATTACGAACCACCGGAACGACGAGTCCACGCGGCGAACCGACCGCGACGCCAAGATCGAAGAAACCGTGATAGACGATATCGGAGCCATCAACCGAGGCATTGACCACCGGGTACTTCTTGAGCGCATGCACGGCCGCCTTCACGAAGAAGGACATGAACCCCAGACGCACGCCATTCTCTTTTTCGAAGCGGTCCTGATATTTTTTGCGCAGGTCCATGACCGGCTGCATGTTCACTTCGTTGAACGTCGTGAGAATCGCGTTGGTCTGCTGTGACTGCAGCAATCGTTCAGCGACCCGGCTGCGCAGCCGCGACATCGGCACCCGCTGTTCCGGGCGCCCCTCGAGCAGTTCGGCCGGATTGATCGGTGCCTTGGGCTGGGGCAGGCTGGCCGGCGCGGGCGCGCGCGGAATCGGAGCCGCAGCGGGCGCGGGTGAGGCGCTGCCCGCAGCGGCAGCCGCCGGGGTGGCGTTCAGGGTATTGAGCACATCGCCCTTGGTGATCCGGCCATCCCGACCGGTGCCTTCAACCTGCCCGGGGCCAAGATTGTGCTCGGCCATGAGTTTGCCGGCAGCCGGCATGGCCACCCCCTTGCCAGCGCCCGATGCGGGCGCCGAGGAGGCGCCCGAACCCGGCGAAGGCTGACCGCTCGTGCCCGGTATCGCGGTCGGACCCGCCGGCGCGGCCACAGCCGGTGCACTGGCACCCGCCTTGGCGTCCGTGTCAATCGTGGCGATGACCTCGCCGGCGACTACGGTGTCGCCACTGTTGCGCACGATGGTCACCAGCACGCCCGATGCGGGCGCCGGTAACTCGAGCACGACCTTGTCGGTCTCGATATCGATGAGATTTTCATCCCGGGCGACCGCATCGCCGGCCTTTTTATGCCACTCGAGCAATGACGCTTCGGCGACGGATTCTGAAAGCTGGGGAACTTTGACTTCTACCAGAGCCATGGCAGCAACCTTTGAATTCTTGTTCGGATGATCGGATCGTTCAGCGGGCGGATCAGCCAGCCTTCTTGGGGCGGGCCTTTGAGTCGCCCAACGCGGCGGCGATCAGGTCCTGTTGCTGCGCATAGTGCTTGTCGTAGTAGCCGACGGCCGGCGACGCCGACGGTGGCCGCCCGGCATAGGACAGCTTCTGATTGGATTTGAGTTCGTCCGCGATGTGATGCTCGACATAGAACCAGGCACCCTGGTTCTGTGGCTCATCCTGACACCAGACGATCTGGGTGGCAGCCGGATACGACTTGAGCACCGACACCAGCGCCTTGTGCGGAAACGGATAGAGCTGTTCGATTCGCGCGATGGCGATATCGCTGCGCTCGCGCTCCCGACGTCCGTTCACAAGGTCGTAATAGACCTTGCCAGAGCAGAACACCAGGCGCTTCACCGCGGCCGGGTCGATGGACGGATCGATCTCGTCGATCACGGTCTGAAAACCGCCTTCGGCCAGTGCAGACAAGGGCGAGCCCGCATCCTTGTTGCGCAGCAAGGACTTGGGCGTCATCACGACCAGCGGCTTTCGGAACAGGCGGATCATCTGCCGACGCAGCAGATGGAAGATCTGCGCCGCATTGGTCGGCTGACAGACCTGCATATTGTTCTCGGCACACAATTGCAGAAATCGTTCCAGGCGTGCCGATGAGTGCTCGGGTCCCTGGCCCTCGTAGCCATGAGGCAGCAACAGAGTGAGTCCCGACACCCTGCCCCATTTGGTCTCGCCGGACGAAATGAACTGATCGATCACGACCTGGGCGCCATTGGCAAAATCGCCAAATTGTGCCTCCCAGATGACGAAGGTATTGGGCTCGGCGGTCGAGTAGCCATACTCGAAGGCCAGCACGGCCTCTTCAGACAGCAGTGAATCGATGACCGTGAACGGACCCTGGCTGGGCGTGATGTTCTGCAGGGGAATATACCGACCCGCACCCCAGCTCTCGCGGTTCTGGTCATGCAGTACGGCATGGCGGTGAGTGAAGGTGCCACGACCGGCATCCTGACCCGACAGACGAATCCCATAGCCACCGGCCACCAGGCTGGCATAGGCCAGGGTCTCACCCATACCCCAATCGAGTTGCATCTCGCCTTCGCCCATCTTGCGTCGATCGGCAAGCACCTTTTGAACCAGCGGGTGCAGGCGCAACGCTTCAGGCGTCGTGGTGAGACGCTCGGCCAGTCGTTTCAGCTCGGCCAGCGGCACGGCGGTATCGGCCGCATCGGTCCATTTTCGACCCAGATACGGCATCCAGTCGACCGCATACTTGCTCTTGTAATTCGACAGTACCGGATCGACGGTATGCCGCCCGGCATCCATGGCCGAGCGAAAATCCTCGGCCATCTTGTCAGCCTCTTCAGCCTCGATCACGCCCTGGGCGCTGAGCCGGTCGGCGTAAAGCTTGCGTGTCCCGGGCAACTGGGCGATGCGTTTGTACATCAGTGGCTGGGTCAGCGCCGGCGTGTCCTGCTCGTTGTGACCGAGCTTGCGATAGCAGACGATCTCGACCACCACGTCCTTGCGAAACTCAGTGCGGAAATCCACGGCGATCTGCACGGCATGAACCACTGCCTCCGGATCGTCGCCATTGACATGAAGGACGGGCGCTTCAACCATCTTCGCCACGTCGGTGCAATAAAGGGTTGAGCGCGAATCCAGTGGTGAAGACGTGGTGAAGCCGATCTGGTTGTTGATCACCAGATGCACGCTTCCGCCGGTGCCATAGCCACGGGTCTGTGACATCTGGAATCCTTCCATCACCACGCCCTGGCCTGCGAACGCGGCATCGCCGTGCACGATCACCGACAGGACCTGGGTGCCATCGGCATCGCCCCGGCGATCCAGCCGGGCCCGTGTCGATCCGGTGGCCACCGGATTGACGATCTCCAGATGGGAGGGATTGAACGCGAGTGACAGGTGCACCGGGCCACCCGGTGTGGACACGTCGCTCGAGAAACCATTGTGATATTTGACGTCGCCATTGGGCAGGTCATCGGCATGATGGCCTTCGAACTCGGCGAACAAGTCCTTGGGCATCTTGCCCAGGGTATTGACCAGCACATTGAGTCGCCCGCGATGCGCCATGGCAATGACGATTTCCTGGACTCCCTTGGCGCCTGCGCGCTGGATCACTTCATCGAGCGCCGGGATAAAACTCTCGCCGCCTTCCAGCGAGAAGCGCTTCTGACCCACGTAGCGAGTGTGGAGGTATTTTTCCAGCCCCTCGGCTGCGGTCAGTTGCTGCAGGATCTCGCGTCGCTTGTCAGCCGAAAAATCCGGCCTGGCGCGAGTCGATTCGAGCCGTTCCTGCATCCAGCGCTTCTGCGTCTGGTCGGTGATATGCATGAACTCCGCGCCCAGCGTGCCGCAATAGGTTTCGCGCAGGGCCTGCAGAATATCGCGCAACGACGCATTCTCGAACCCGAAAAAAGCGTTTGCCGTCGAGTAGATATTGGCGTGATCCCCTTCGGTGAAGTCGTAGAAAGCCGGATCCAGCTCGGGAATCGCCGGGCGTTCCATGCGCTTGAGCGGATCCAGGTCCGCCCAGCGCACACCCAGCGACCGATACGCCGCGATCAGCGACTGAACAAACACCTGCTTGCGAGCCGACACCGCATCGCCACCCATCTGACGCGGCGCCAGCGTGCCGGCCTTGGCTCGTTCGGCGAAAGACTGCGCAATCGGTGCATGGGCGACATCGCGGGTCTGCACATTGCCATCTGATGCAGGCAAGGCACTCATATTGTCAAAATACTCACGCCAGGCGGTCGGCACCGACCCGGGATTGTCAAGATAGCTCTCGTAGAGCTCTTCGACATAGGGCGCATTGCCGCCGAACAGGTAGGAGTTCGACTGAAAGGACTTCATCATGGGCGGATCACCTCAAAAAACGAGTTTCTCGTTCAGGATAGGTCTACCCCCGCCGTCGGGGCGACTTGCCCACGCTGGCGACGGCAATGACGTCAGGAGCCGGCATTCGGCAACCGACGCCCGCACGAAAAAATCTGGGTCAGGTCATGGTGGATGGCAGACAGTGAATTAGCGGTCGGTCAGGCCGCGCGTTGATCGATCGGAATGAAATCCCGCCTGACGGCACCCGTATACAGCTGGCGCGGGCGACCAATCTTCTGATCGGGCTCGCCGATCATTTCATTCCATTGAGCGATCCAGCCGACGGTCCTTGCCAGCGCGAAGATACAGGTGAACATGTCATTGGGAATCCCCATGGCGCGTTGCACGATGCCGGAATAGAAGTCGACATTCGGGTAAAGCTTGCGCTTGACGAAATACTCGTCCTCCAGCGCAATCTGTTCGAGCTTCATCGCCAAGGCCAGCAAGGGTTCGTCGCGCAGCCCCAGTTCATCCAGGACTTCGTGGCAGGTCTCCCGCATGAGTTTGGCGCGCGGATCATAGTTCTTGTAGACCCGGTGGCCGAACCCCATCAGACGGGTGCTGGAATCGGGATCCTTGACTTCGGCGATGAACTCGCCGATCTTCTCCATGCCACCGCGAGCCTGGATCTCGGCGAGCATTTTCAGGCAGGCTTCGTTCGCACCGCCATGCGCCGGACCCCACAGGGTCGCGATACCGGCAGCGATACAGGCAAACGGGTTGGCGCCTGAGGAGCCCGCCAGCCGCACGGTCGATGTTGAGGCGTTCTGCTCATGATCGGCATGCAGGATCAGGATCCGGTCGAGCGCGCGCTCCAACACCGGATTCGGGACATACTCCTCACAGGGAGTGCCGAACATCATGTGCAACAGATTGCCCGTATAGGAAAGATTGTTGCGCGGATACATGAACGGCTGGCCTGTTGAATACTTGTAGGCCATGGATGTGAGGGTGGGCATTTTGGCGATCAGGCGGATCGCCGAAATGAACCGATGCTCGGCATTGCTGATATCGGTCGAGTCGTGATAGAACGCCGACAGCGCACCGACCACGCCCACGAGAATCGCCATCGGGTGAGCATCGCGCCGGAAACCAGCGTAGAAGCGATGCAGCTGTTCATGAACCATGTTGTGATGGCCGACCCGGAACTCGAAGTCGGTCTTTTGCGCCGGATTGGGCAATTCGCCATTGAGCAGCAGATAACAGGTTTCAAGATATCCGCAGTTGCTGGCGATCTGCTCGATCGGATATCCGCGATACAGCAACTCACCCTTGTCACCGTCGATATAGGTGATCTTGGATTCGCAAGCCGCCGTGGCCATGAAGCCGGGATCAAAGGTGAACTTGCCGGTCGCGCCGTAGAGTTTACGGATATCGATCACATCAGGACCGATTGTGCCCTTGTGCATCGGAAACTCGATGCTGGGCGTGCCATCGCTGAAGCTGAGTGTTGCCTTGTGCTCGGTGGTCATGACCATCCCCAAAAAATGCAAATCTTCAACACTGAAAGCAACCCGCCCTCATCAGATCGATCGGATGAGTTCGAGTACCCTCAGAACATCGGGTGAGGCCAGTCGGCCATCAGGCTCGCGGCGCGCCAGCACCAGATCGAGCAGATCGTTATCAGGCTCATCCAGCAGCCGGTGCAGCCCTGCCACTTCGGATTCGCCCAGCCCTTGCTCGTAACGATCGAGAAACCGGGTCAACAGGATATCGTTCTCGAGCAGACCCCGTCGCGAACGCCAGCGCAATCGGCGACGCTGCGCATCGACCTCGGTGTGTCCGTCCGTGGTCTGATCCGCCGGCATGTTCAACATGCGCTTTCCTGCCGTGACCGAATGCATCGGCTCAATCGTGATTCAGACATGATCGAACTCCGTCTAGAAGGATGTCCGGCCGCTTCGGTCAGACCAATCGGGCCATCACGGCACACTACACCGAGCGCCTCACCATCAATTCCTTGATCTTGCCAATCGCCCGGGTCGGATTCAGCCCTTTGGGGCAGACATCGACACAGTTCATGATCGTATGGCACCTGAACAGGCGATACGGATCTTCCAGATTGTCCAGTCGCTCGCTCGTGGCACGGTCCCGGCTGTCGGCAATGAATCGATAAGCCTGCAGCAGGCCGGCCGGACCGACGAACTTGTCCGGGTTCCACCAGAACGACGGGCAGGAGGTCGAACAACAGGCGCAGAGAATGCACTCATACAGGCCGTCGAGCTCTTCACGCTCAACCGGCGATTGCAGGCGCTCCTTCTCGGGCGCCGGCGTATCGTTGATCAGATACGGCTTGATCGAGTCATATTGATTGAAGAACTGGGTCATGTCGACGATCAGGTCGCGGATCACCGGCAGACCCGGCAAGGGTTTGAGCACCACCGGCTCCTGCACTTCGCGCAGATTCGTGATGCATGCCAGACCGTTCTTGCCGTTGATGTTCATGGCGTCCGAACCACAGACACCTTCCCGGCAGGACCGGCGAAACGCCAGGGAATCGTCATTGTCCGATTTGATCCGGTACAACGCATCGAGCAGCATCTTGTCCGTCGCATGCAGCTCGATGGTCAGATCCTGCATGTAGGGCTTGGAATCCTTGTCGGGATCGAAGCGATAGATCGAGAAGCGCATCGTGCGCCGACCGGCGGCGATGTTCTTGATCGGGGCTTCAGTGACTGCATTCATCGTCTGGACTCCGGTAAATCAGAACGTACGGGCCTTGGGCACGAAAGTGTCGACCGTCAGCGGCTTGAGCTTGACACCCTTGTAGTCGAGCCGGTTGCCGTCCGAATACCAGAGCGTGTGGCGCATCCAGTCGGTGTCATTACGATCGGGATAATCCTTGTGGGCATGGGCGCCGCGACTCTCAGTCCGGGCCGCCGCCGACACGATGGTTGCTTTGGCGGTCTCGATGAGATTGTCCAGCTCAAGCGCTTCGACACGCGCGGTGTTGAACACCTGCGACTTGTCCGCCACGTGTACGTCGGCCACGCGCTTGTCAAGCGCCATGATCTGCTGCACCCCTTCATTGAGCAGTTCGCTCGACCGGAACACGCCACAGTGGTGTTGCATGGAACGCCGGATGTCATTGGCCACATCCTGGCAGCGCTCACCGCTGCGCGAACTCTCCAGCCGGGCCAGTCGGGCCAGTGAAGCATCACCCGAATCGGCCGGCAAGGCCTTGTGGGTGCTCCGATTAACATTACTTTCGACGATATGCCGTCCGGCGGCCCGCCCGAAGACCAACAGGTCGAGCAGTGAATTGGTGCCCAGACGGTTGGCGCCATGAACCGAGACGCAGGCGCACTCGCCGATGGCGTACAAACCGTTGAGCACGTGATCGTTGTTGCCGTTTTTCTGGATGACCACCTGACCGTGAATATTGGTCGGAATGCCGCCCATCTGATAATGAATGGTCGGCACCACCGGAATGGGCTCCCGGATCGGATCGACGTTGGCAAACTTGATGGCGATTTCCCGGATCGAGGGCAGGCGCTTCATGATCGTGTCCGAACCCAGGTGATCCAGTTTGAGCAACACATGATCGCCGTCCGGACCGCAGCCCCGGCCTTCCTTGATCTCCTGATCCATGGAGCGCGAGACGAAGTCGCGCGGCGCCAGGTCTTTCAAGGTGGGCGCGTACCGCTCCATGAAGCGTTCGCCCTTGTTGTTGAGCAGGATGCCGCCTTCGCCGCGCACGCCTTCGGTGATCAGCACGCCGGCGCCGGCCACACCGGTGGGGTGGAATTGCCAGAATTCCATGTCTTCCAGCGGAATGCCGGCGCGCGCCGCCATACCCATGCCGTCGCCGGTATTGATGAAGGCATTGGTCGAGGCGGCCCAGATCCGCCCGGCTCCGCCAGTGGCCAGCACCGTGACCTTGGCCTCCAGGATCATGACCTCACCGGTTTCCATCTCGAGCGCCACGACGCCGGCGATATCGCCCTCGACGTCGCGGATCAGGTCGAGCGCCATCCATTCGACGAAAAACTGGGTGCGTGCCCGGACATTGCGTTGATACAGCGTGTGCAACAGGGCGTGGCCGGTCCGGTCCGCCGCTGCGCAGGCGCGCTGGACCGCCTTTTCGCCGAAATTGGCCGTATGACCACCGAAGGGCCGCTGATAGATGGTGCCGTCTTCGTTACGATCGAAGGGCATGCCGAAGTGCTCGAGTTCATACACAACCTTGGGCGCCTCGCGGCACATGAACTCGATGGCATCCTGATCACCCAGGTAATCGGAGCCCTTGACGGTATCGAACATGTGCCAGTACCAATTGTCCTCGCTCATGTTGCCCAGCGAGGCGCCGATACCGCCCTGCGCCGCCACGGTGTGCGACCGAGTGGGAAACACCTTGGACAGGACGGCTACGTTGAATCCGGCCTCGGCCAACTGCAACGAACAGCGCATCCCGGAGCCGCCGGCCCCGACAATGACGGCGTCGAATTTGCGCCTGGGCAGATTGTTTGCAAGATGGTTCAGAACGTCGGCCACCTAGTTTCTCCAAAGGATCGTGACAGTCCAGACAGCGTAGGACACCAGCAGAACGATCGTCGCGACCTGGAGTGACAGACGAATCCAGGTCGGTTTGATGTAATCCATGTAGATATCGCGTACGCCGATCCATGCATGCCAGACCAGGGCGATCATCGCCACCAGGGTCAGCACCTTCAACCAGGGCGCATCGAACAAGGCGCGCCATGCGGCGAAATCCAGTTTGCCGGCCGTCACCCAGACTGCGAACAGAATCAGAGAGTACAAGGCGACGATCACCGCGGTAACGCGCTGCGCCAACCAATCCTTGAGCCCGTAATGGGCACCGACCACAACCCGCTGCGTCGTCATCAGAATGCTCCGAACAACTTGAGGGCGGCAATGGCGGTCAGCAGCACACCCGCGCCCGTAGCAATCTTGGCGGACAGCTGCGCCTGTTCTTTCTCGAGCCCCAGATGCAGATCGAGCACCAGGAAGCGGATGCCCGCGCACAGATGATGAAAGAAGGCCCAGAACAGAACCAGTGCCACCAGCCGTGGCAGCACGCCGCTCATGATCGCCTCGAAGCGGGCATAGGCGGGGGCAGAGGTCAGGCTGAGCTGGAGCAGATAGAGCGCGAAGGGGATGCCGACCAGGAAGAGCAAGACACCGCTGACTCGATGCAGGATCGACACGATGCCGGCAGGTGGTAGTCGGTAGCGCAGGATTTCGCCGACCCCGATGTTTTTATAAATCGGGCGTTTGCGCCGGCCTTTGGCCGTTGAGCGCATGCCGCCAGCCGCTGAAGCTCCACTCGCGTCGGGCATTGCTAACCTCTGGTGGGGTTGACACTCTGATGCCGCCACCCGCTGCGGGCACCGGCTTCCTGCTGCACTTTCCGATCCGGGTCTTCCGAACCGATCTTGCTATTCTGACTCAAATTTGCGCATTGCACCAACCGATCTGCACCAGCCGGCCCACTGACAAGCTGTCGTTGCAAAAATGTCATCGCAGTTCATTCAGATAGTGGTAATGCTCGGTACGGTAAACCCCCCGCCGAAATTCGACCGGGCGCGACGCATAGGTCTCGGAAATGCGTTCGACGATGAGTACCGGCGCACCGACGGGCAGTTGCAACAGTATTGCGATATCGGCGTCGACCGATGCCGCCCGCAGTCGCTCCGTGGCTTGCAACATGCGCGTGCCGAATTCGCTCTCGAACAAGGTGTAGAGCGGCCCATGGTGGGCAGCCAGGCGTTCGGCGGTCAGCCCTCGAAAGCGATCCCCGGGCAGCCAGATGTCATCCAATACGGTAGGCTCGCCCTCGAAGTCCAGCACTCGGCGAATCTGCACCGTCGATTCGCCCACGCGCAGACCCAGGGCCCGGGCAACCTCCTGACCGGCACGCGCGCGCCGACACGACAGGACCCGACTGTTGAACCGGGGCACGCCATCATCCGGATCTCGCAGACGCAGAAAGCGGAACTGGGCGCGATGCTCATGATGCGTCGCCACGAAAGTACCGCGGCCCTGACGACGAACCAGCATATGGCCGGCCACGAGTTGATCGATCGCCTTGCGGACCGTGCCGGGGCTCACCTGGTAGCGCCTGGCGAGGGCTTGTTCGGTGGGAATCATCGCGCCGGGCGACCACTCGCCGGCTTGCAGCGCCCGGGCCAGCAGGTCGTGGATCTGCCGATAGAGGGGCGCGAACCGCGGGCCGGGGTCCGCTTCGCCCGACGAACCGCCCCCCGCCTCGGCGATAGCCGATCGACTGCCCCGGTGGTCGATGTCAGTACGGATCATGCATCCATTCCAAGCCTTCACACGCTGGGGTGAAATATATCTCGCATCTTATATAAGACACAAGATTAGATTGACAAGATTGATGCGAAAAATCTAAACTCAACGCTGGTCTGATGCCCGATGCCCAGCCATCCAACGACTCCAGCCACTACTCAAAAGGAAGCATTTCATGAGCAAACCCGCCATGCGTGTTGCCGTCACCGGCGCCGCCGGTCAGATCGGCTACAGCCTGCTGTTCCGTATTGCCAACGGCGACATGCTGGGCAAGGATCAGCCGGTCATCCTGCATTTGCTCGACATCGCCCCCGCCATGAACGCCGTCAAGGGCGTGGTCATGGAGTTGGACGATTGCGCCTTCCCGCTGTTGCAGGGCGTGGTCATTACCGATGACCCCAAGGTCGCCTTCAAGGACATCGACTGCGCGTTGCTGGTCGGCGCCCGGCCGCGCAGCAAGGGCATGGAGCGCAAGGATCTGCTGGAAGCCAACGGGGCGATCTTCACGGTTCAGGGCAAGGCCTTGAACGAAGTCGCCAAGCGCGACTGCCGGATTCTGGTCGTGGGCAATCCGGCCAATACCAACGCCAGCATCGCCATGATGTCGGCGCCCGATCTGCCGAGGAAGAATTTCACCGCGATGCTGCGCCTGGATCACAATCGTGCGCTGTCGCAACTGGCCGCCAAGGCCGCCGTTCCAGTCGACAGCATCGAGAAGATGGTGGTCTGGGGCAATCACTCACCCACCATGTACCCCGACTATCGGTTTGCCACCGCAGGCGGCAAACCGATCGCCAAACTCATCAACGATGACGCCTGGTATCGCGACACCTTCATTCCGACCGTGGGCAAACGCGGCGCTGCAATCATCGAGGCCCGCGGGCTCTCGTCGGCCGCCTCGGCCGCCAATGCCGCGATCGACCATATGCGCGACTGGGTTCTGGGCACCAACGGCGGCTGGGTCACGATGGGACTGGCCTCCTCCGGTCAGTACGGTATCCCCGAGGGCATCATTTATGGTTTCCCGGTCACCTGCGCCAACGGCGAGTACACGTTGATCAAGGACCTCGAGATCGACGCGTTCTCGCGCTCGATGATGGACAAGACGCTTGCCGAGTTGCTGGAAGAGCGCGACGGGGTCAAGCACCTGCTTTAGCCTTCTGCGGGCCAGCAGCAGTCGCGGGCGCTTTCCGTTCGGCATGGCGCCCTCTTCTTTCGATGCCCGGTGCAGGAGCGCCTGCGCCTGACGTTTCCGTTGGAGACCTGACATGACCACCGCCCTGAGTGCCGGCCGTCGATTTCGCGATGCCCTCGCCCTCGAGAAGCCCCTGCAGATCACCGGCACCATCAATGCCAATCACGCCCTGCTCGCCAAACGTGCCGGGTTCCGCTCGATCTATCTGTCCGGTGGTGGCGTCGCCGCCGGTTCGCTGGGCATGCCGGACCTGGGCATCTCGGGCCTCGAAGACATCCTGATCGACATTCGCCGCATTACCGATGTCTGCGATCTGCCCCTGCTGGTCGATGTGGACACCGGATTCGGCTCCTCGGCCTTCAATGTCGCCCGTACCACACGCTCGGTCATCAAGGCGGGCGCGGCCGCGATGCATATCGAGGATCAGGTCGGCGCCAAGCGCTGCGGTCATCGACCAGGCAAGGAGATCGTCTCCACCGAGGAGATGGTCGACCGGATCAAGGCTGCCGTTGATGCGCGAACCGATGCCGATTTTTTCATTCTGGCGCGCACCGACGCATTGGCGGTTGAGGGCCTGGAAGCCGCCATCGAACGCTCGCTTAAATGCGTAGAGGCCGGCGCCGACGGCATTTTTGCCGAAGCGATTACCGAGCTGCCCATGTACGATGCATTCGCCCGACAGGTCAAGGTACCGATTCTGGCCAACATCACCGAGTTTGGTCAGACACCGCTCTACACGGTCGACGAACTGGCCTCGGTTGGCGTGGCCATGGTGCTGTATCCGCTGTCAGCCTTCCGTGCCATGAATAAGGCTGCCGAGACGGTCTACCGGAGTCTTCGTGCCAACGGGACGCAAAAGGATGTGGTCAACATCATGCAGACCCGCCAGGAACTCTACGACTCGATCGGCTACTGGGATTACGAGGCCAGGCTGGACGCCCTGTTTGCCGCCCAGAAATAGCGCTATCGGGTGAATCGACGAGCATGTCGCTCTGAACACCATCCCAATCAGGAGAATCTCTCATGGCCCGCAAATCAGCCCCGTCGGTCGCAACCCCGGCGACCGAGGCCGAGTCGCCGCCTGCCGTCGGCCCCAAGCCCAAAAAATCGGTCGCATTGTCGGGCATTGCAGCCGGCAATACCGCGTTGTGTACCGTGGGGCGCCAGGGCAATGATCTGCACTATCGAGGCTATGACATTCTGGACTTCAGCGAGAGCGCCCTGTTCGAGGAGATCGCCCATCTGCTGGTCCACGGGCATGCACCGAATCGGGCTGAACTGAGCGCCTATGAGTCCAGGCTGCGAGCCTTGCGAGGCCTGCCGGCCGGACTCAGAACGGTACTGGAGGCCCTCCCGGCATCGACCCATCCGATGGACGTCATGCGCACCGGCGTCTCAACGCTGGGCTGTCTGCTGCCCGAACCCCATGACCACAATGCCGCAGACGCTCGCGCGATCGCTGATCGGCTGATGGCCAGCATGGGGTCGATGCTGCTGTATTGGTATCACTACAGCCACAATGGCAAGCGGATTGACGTCGAAACCGATGATGTCTCCATCGGGGGACATTTCCTGCACCTGCTGCATGGCAGGCCTCCCAGCGACGACTGGGTCCGGGCCATGCATACCTCGCTGATCCTCTATGCCGAACACGAGTACAACGCCTCGACCTTCGCGGCGCGTGTGGTCGCCGGCACCGGCAGCGACATGTATTCGGCCATCGTGGGCGGCATCGGTGCGCTGCGCGGGCCCAAGCACGGCGGCGCGAATGAGTTTGCCTTCGAAGTCCAGAAACGTTACGCATCGCCCGACGCCGCCGAAGCGGATATCCGCGAGCGCGTGGCCAACCGCGAAGTCGTCATCGGCTTCGGGCATCCGGTGTATACCACGGGCGATCCGCGCAACAAGGTGATCCGCTCGGTGGCCGAGTCCTTGTCCAGAAAAGCGGGCAACATGGCCATGTTCGAGATTGCCGCGCGACTCGAGAAGGTCATGTGGGACGTCAAGAAGATGTTCCCCAATCTGGACTGGTTCAGTGCGGTGAGCTATCACATGATGGGGGTGCCAACGGCCATGTTCACGCCGATTTTCGTGATCTCGCGAACCTCGGGCTGGGCGGCGCATGTGATCGAGCAACGCCAGGACAACAAGATCATCCGACCGAGCGCGAACTACGTGGGTCCCGAAGGACTCAAGTGGGTGCCGCTGGCCAAGCGCAAGTAGCCCGCCGACCCGAACCGGCGGATTTGGTTAATATCGGGTTCTGATCCGCTGGTCCGAGCCGGGTGCCGGACCGCCACGGCAACGGACTGACCCGATCGAGGGCAATGATGTCGACCGATCCGTTCAAGACACTCAAGTCCTTCAAGACCCGCACCGGCCGCTCGGCCCGGTTCCACTCGCTCCCCGTGCTGGCCAAACGGCATTTCCCGCAGGTGGCGAGGATGCCGGTGTCACTGCGCATCGTTCTGGAATCGGTGCTGCGTCACTGCGATGGCCGCCGGGTCACTGAAGCGCACGTGCGCCAGCTGGCCAATTGGTCACCCGGGGGCAGGCGGGTCGATGAGATCCCATTCGTGGTTTCGCGAGTGGTGTTGCAGGATTTCACCGGCGTTCCCCTGCTTGCCGATCTGGCTGCGATGCGCAGCACTGCTGAGCGACAGGGCCGGGATGCCACCCGCATCGAGCCGCTGGTGCCGGTCGATCTGGTGGTTGATCACTCGGTCATGATCGATCATTTCGGCACCTCGAATGCGCTCGACCTGAACATGAAGCTGGAATTCCAGCGCAATCGTGAGCGCTACCAGTTTCTCAAGTGGGGCATGCAGGCATTCGACACCTTCGGTGTCGTACCACCCGGCTTTGGCATCGTCCATCAGATCAATCTCGAGTATCTGGCCCGTGGGGTGTATACGGGTGCCGACTCGATCGTGTATCCGGACACATTGGTCGGTACTGACAGCCATACGACGATGATCAACGGCATCGGCGTCGTTGGCTGGGGGGTGGGCGGCATCGAGGCCGAGGCCGCGATGCTCGGTCAGCCCGTGTACTTGCTGACCCCGGATGTGATCGGCGTCGAATTGACCGGCAGACTGCGCGGCGGCGTCACGGCAACCGACCTGGTCCTGACCCTCACCGACATGCTCAGACGCGAAAAAGTCGTCGGCCAGTTCGTTGAATTCTTCGGTCCCGGTACCGCCTCGCTGAGCCTGCCCGACCGGGCAACCATTGCCAACATGGCGCCCGAGTATGGCGCGACCATGGGTTTTTTTCCGGTCGACGACAAGACCATTCAGTACTTCAAGGGAACCGGCCGCGAGGACGACGAGGTCGCCATCTTCGAGGCCTATTTCCGGGTACAAGGCCTGTTCGGCATTCCCCTGGCCGGCCAGATCGATTATTCGCGCTGCCTGCATCTCGATCTGGGCACGGTGGCCCCGTCGGTCGCCGGCCCCAAACGACCGCAGGACCGGATCGAGATCGGCGCAGTCAAGTCCGACTTCACCCGGCTGTTCACGGCAGGCCCCGCCGCCAACGGATTCAATCGACCGGCCGACCGCTTGACCGAGCCGGTATCGACCGCCAGTGGCCTGCAACTGCGGCATGGCGACGTGCTGATTGCGGCGATCACCTCATGTACGAACACCTCGAACCCCGGGGTGCTGCTGGCGGCCGGTCTGCTGGCCCGGAATGCGGTGAAGGCCGGGCTCAGGGTCAAGCCCCATATCAAGACCTCGCTTGCCCCGGGCTCGCGAGTGGTCACCGACTATCTCTCGCGCACCGGCCTGTTGCCCTATCTCGAAAAACTGGGCTTCGATATCGCGGCCTATGGCTGCACGACGTGCATCGGCAATGCCGGCGATCTAAGTGCCGAGATCAATGATGCCATTGGCCGGCACGACCTGATTGGCGCGGCGGTCCTGTCAGGCAATCGCAATTTCGAGGCCCGGATTCATCCGAATATCAGGGCCAATTTCCTCGCCTCGCCACCACTGGTCATCGCCTACGCGCTGGCTGGCAGCATGCTCGTCGATCTGATGACCGAACCGGTGGGCATCGGCAACCAGGGCCGCGAGATCTTCCTGGGAGACATCTGGCCCGATGCGCAGCAGGTGCAGGACCTGATTCCACAGGCGATGGATCCGGCCCTGTACCGGGCAAACTATCAACAAGTCAGGTCCAAACCGGGCCGGCTGTGGAACGGGATCAAGGGTGCCAAGGGCGATGTCTACGACTGGCCGGCATCCACCTATATTGCCCAGCCGCCCTTCTTCGACGACTTCACCCTGTCGCCCCCGAGCGCCCCCGGACCGATACAGGCAGCGCGGGTGCTTGGCCTGTTTGGCGATTCGATCACTACCGACCATATCTCACCGGCGGGCTCGATCGATGCGGATTCGCCGGCGGGCCGTTGGCTGCTCGATCACGGGGTCGCCAGATCCGACTTCAACAGCTATGGCTCGCGCCGCGGCAATCATGAAGTGATGATGCGCGGCACCTTCGCCAATGTACGCATCAAAAACGAAATGCTGCCGGTCGGGGCCGACGGTTCACGACGAGAAGGCGGATTGACTCTCTTTCAGCCTTCGGGTGAAGAGTTGTCCATCTTCGACGCTGCCATGAAATACATCGCTGCCGGTGTGCCCACGGTCGTCTTCGGCGGCGAAGAGTACGGCACCGGATCGTCGCGTGACTGGGCCGCCAAGGGTACGCGGTTGCTCGGTATCAAGGCTGTCATCGCCAGCAGCTTCGAGCGCATTCATCGGTCCAACCTCGTGGGCATGGGGGTTCTACCCTTGCAGTTCGACGGGAGCGATTCATGGCGCTCGCTCGGGCTAGACGGCACCGAGACCATCGATATCGCCGTTCCTGCCGTGCTTTCCGCCCAGCAGACCATCGCCATGACCGTGCGTCGTCGCAGTGGACAGGCGCTGACCGTGGGACTTCGCTCACGCATCGACACCCCCATCGAGGTTGACTACTACCGCCATGGCGGCATTCTGCCCTTCGTGCTGCGCGACCTGATCGGCTGATCCGGTCACCCGGCCGAGCGACCGTCTCAGTTCGATTTTTCAATTTGGCCCAATTCATCGGGCTTTCCTCGTACACCAGACGTTCCAGCCCATTGGGCATGGATTACACTTTCCCCAGCTGGGAGTGGGCGCTTGGTGATTACGGATATCGATTCGGTCAACGCCGGGCCGCAGGGGCGGTCGTCTGCAAAGACAAGGGCCGGGTTGCGGACGCTGGTCCTGCGATTTGTCGTACTCACGGCAGTATCGGGGCTCGCCTGCGAGCTGGCCTACCTGGTGGGTGGGCGGACCCTGGCCGGCATGCCGTTTTTTCCCGGGGCAGGCCTGGCCTTCGGATTCGGTTGGCGATACGGATCGGTCTGGGTGTTTCCGGCGGCCTTGGGTGTGTGCCTCTGGGCGGCCTTCACGACCGGGTCTGCCGAACTGGTGATCGGTGCCGCCCTGGTGACCTTGGCCGGGTCGACACTGTCTCTGGTCCTGCTGCGACAGTTCAATCAGTTCAAGCCCAGCGAGTTCCGTCTCGAGGCGGCCCTTCGCCTGCTGGTCTGCGTGGTGTTGATATCGGCGCCGATCAATGCCGTGATTGCCGCCCTCGCCCTGCATGTGAGCGGGATCATGGGCGATATCCATCCGATTCACCAATTCCTGGCCTGGTGGCTGCGCGATGCCCTGGGCACGCTGCTGGTTGCGCCGGCTATCGTGACCCTGCGCCGCACCAGTGGCCTTGCCCGGGTTGGCGAGAGCTGGCTCGACTACGGCGCCTTCGGCCTGACCGTTGCGATCATGATGGCCAGCATCGCCCTGTCAGACATCGGCCAGCAGTACTACGCCTATTCACTGATTCTGTTCTTTATCCCCGTGGCGGCATGGACCTCGATCCGCTCGGGTGAGCGAACCGCGGCACTGTCGATGATCGCCTGCGCGATGACCCTGTTCGCTGCAAGAACCCTGCAATTGCAGAGCGCGCCATCGAACCTCGATGTCATCGATGGCTCGATGCTGATCTTCGTGTCGGTGGTGATCGGCCTGTTGCTGCAATCGGTTGCCGCTGACCGACGGGTCGCGCTGCACAAGGTTCGTCAGCAGGCGCGACAGGACATGACCACCGGGTTGCTCAATGATCGCGGCCTGCTCGCTGAGCTCGGTGAGCGCCTTGCTGCGGGCGAGCGGCCCGACTATGGCCTGGTGGGGCTGCACATCGCCAACTTCGATACGATCAATGACTTGTGCGGCACGATGACCACCCTGCAATTGGAACAGTCGGTCGCCCGGCTGTTGCAGCGCCAGAACGGATTCGAGGTCGCGGCCCGGCTCACGGCCGGACGTTATGCGCTGCTCGTCAGAGCGGATTCGCTCGCGGATGCGCGCTCGGTGGCTCGTGAGGTGTACTCGAACCTGAGCGGCCAGATGTTCCGAACCGACATCGGCACCTTGCGACTACAGGCCTGCGTGGGTGGCCTGCATCTGGATCGGCAGACCCGCATCAATCGCGAAGATTGCATGGTTTCACTGGCCGATGCCCAATCGATAGCCGCCAGTGTCCGCGATCCGCAGCTATTCGTCGAACCCCTGTCGCAATCGATCATCGACGCGCGACGCTCGCACCGCGGCAAGATCGAGCATATTCGCGAATCCATCCGCAACAATCGGTTTGCGATTCATGCCCAGCCCATTCTTGATACCAATGCGCCGCCCGACAAGCTCTCGTACGAGATCCTGATCCGGTTGATCGATCCGGATGGCGAGTTGATCCAGCCACCCGATTTTCTGTCACTGGCCGTCCATGCGCAGATCACTCCGGCCATGGATCGTGGAGTCATCGCCCGGGTGTTCGAGTGGCTGGCTGCCAACCCGATGGCCCTGGCGCGCACTCACAAATGCTCGATCAATCTGTCGGGCCTGACCATGAGCGATGGCCTGATTGCCGCCTTCATCCGGGAAAAGCGAATCCAGTACGGCATTCCGGCCGACCGAATCGTGTTTGAAATCACCGAGAGCGAGGCCATCCGCAATCCGGGTGCCGCATCCCGCCTGGTCGACGAACTCAAGTCAGACGGATTCGGAATCGCGCTGGACGACTTCGGTGTCGGCCTGGCCACCTTCGAATACCTGAAGCGATTCCCGCTCGACTTTCTGAAAATCGATGGCTCATTCATTCGGAATCTCGCGACCAGTCCGATCGACGAAGAAATTGTTCTGTCGACGGTGCGCGTGGCGCGTCGCCTGAATATTCAGACGGTTGCCGAGCATGTACAGTCCGCCGACGTGTTCGACCGCTGCAAGCGACTTGGCGTTCGACACTTTCAGGGCGAACATCTCGGACGGGCAGTCCCTATCGAGTCGTTCTTCGAGACCCACTCGGCGGGTCTCGGATCGCCCCGCCGAACCAGCGCGCATCATTGACCAGTCTGCAGGATGCGGCACACGGGCGACGGCTGCCACACGAGCGGCCATGGGCGGCGTTAGGATAGCGGCTGGTCTCAACTCGGAAGGTCCATGAACACGACACTGGAAGTCATCGATCCGTCCGGTCAGGTTGCCCGTCCAGCCATGGACACCCAGCGTACCGAGATCGATGCAGCACCTGGCCATATCTATCGCATTCATGGCGGCCAGAACGCGGGGCTGTCGCCGCGCGCCGTTCGCGTGGGTGGTGATCTGATTCTGCAGGGCCTTCCGGACGGGCAGGAACTGGTCATCGTCGGGTTTTTTACCGCCTGCCGGCCAGGCGATGTCTGCACAGTCATCCTGGACGAATTCGCCGGCCTGCCCGAGACCTCCATCACGCCGGCGACCCGGCCCATGGGTGCGCTATCCAATGGTGACTTCCTGATCTTCTCGGCCGACCAGGAACGCCCGGTTGCCGGCGCGCCAGGACCGGCCACCAGCGCGGGCGATGTCGCCAGCACCGATGCCGCCTGGTTCACCGGTTGGAAACCGGTTGCCGCAGTCGGCGGTGGGCTTTTGATCATCGGTGGTGCCGCGGCCGGTAGCAGCAACAGTGTCGGCTCGGATGTGGCACGCGACACGGAAGCACCCACCGCGCCCGTCGTTGACGCGAACCCTGCCCTCGACGATGGCTTTCTGAACCGCGGCGAAGCCAGTGCCGGCCTGACCCTGACCGGCCAGGCCGAACCCGGTAGCACCGTAACCGTGAATCTCACCAGTGTGGGCGGGTTTGCGCTGGCATTGACCGGCATCGCCGATGACAGTGGACGGTTCTCAATCGCGCTTCCTGCGGGCCGCCTGCCCCAGTCCGATGGCAACTATTCATTCACGGTGACCGCGACCGATGCCGCCGGCAATGTCAGCGACCCCGCTGCCGGCCAGCTCACGGTCGACCGGACACCACCGACCGCAACCGCGAATATTTCGGCCGCATTCGATGATTTCGGCGGCGGCGCGACGCCAGTGCTGCCAGGCGGCACCACCGATGATCCAACGCCCATCATTTTTGGCACGGTGTCCCGCGCCCTGACCTCCGACGAGAGTGTGGTTGTCTTGCGCAATGGCAGCGTGATCGGTACGGCAACCGTCACCGGCAATCAGTTCACGTTCACCGACCCGGGCGCGCCGTCGGGATCGGTCAGCTATACGGTGCAGGTTCGCGACACGGCCGGCAACGGATCGACACCGAGCACCGCGCTGGCCTTTACGATCGACGCTGAACCGGCCGGCATCGGGCCTGGATCAACACTGACATCGTCGGGATCGGCCGATCAGACGGTTCTTGACTGGTCGTCATTCGCCACGTCGCCCACGCTGATCATGAGCACAACACACGATCCGGACGGATCGTCCGTCTCGATGCTCTCGCTGGCTTCACCGGCGTCGGCCCAATCCGCCATTTCACCGACGGCAAACGCCGACGCGGGCTTGGACACTGCTCGAGCTCCAACGCCGCCGGCCCTGACGACTACCTCCCTGGTCATCACGGGCGCGCTGCTCGACGACTATCTCGGGCCGGGTTCTTCAGCGACGATCTGATCCGTTCGCGTCCGGGTGTCAGTCGGCTCAGGCGGACCACGACTCGGCCAGGCCCTGACCAGCTCGCGACTCGCACCATCGATGCCAGTCGGACAGATGATCGATATCGGCCTGCAAGGGCAAATGAGCAATGCGCAGCGCCGAGGCGCGAGCCAGGGTTTGTTGATGAACCTGCTCCGATCCCCAGTCGATCGACTCGAACAGCTGCGGATGACTGGACCGCATTCCGATCAGACAGTATCCGCCATCTTCGGTCGGTGCCAGCACGATCTGCGATGACTCCAGCATCGTGAATGCCTGGCGGCGATCGTCGAGGGTCAGGTAGGGACAATCGCAACCGGCCAGCACGACCCGCGAGGCTCCGTCGGCCAATGCCGAATCGATGGCCCAGCGCATTCGTTCGCCCAGATCGCCGGCTGGCTGATGAATCAATGAGGCGCCGCTATGTCGGCAGAACTGCATCAGCCGACCCTGTGAGGTGGCCCCGGCAGCGGCAATGATGAGGCGCCGGGCGGGCGTGGGCCGATCACTGTCTCGAAGCCAGGATCCGGCCAGGCGAAGGCTGCGATCAAGCAGCCGTTCATAGATCTGCAAGGCGCGCCGGTCACCAAGCTCGGCGGCCAGCCGCTGTTTCACCTCGCCGAGCCGTGGCTCCCGGGCAAACACGATGAAGGCATCATGTGATCGGTCAGGGTCCATAGTAGCGGCGATGCAGTGACTCGGGCGATTCGCCGACAAAGTAGCGCAAGCGATATTCAAACATGGCCAGCATGGTCTGGATGACGCCGCGCTCCTCCCAGCGGCGCGCCGATACCTGGATCGGGCCGCGCAACCGTATCGGCTTCATCGACAAGCGCTTCAGGCGCCGCGACATATCGATGTCTTCCATGAGGGGAATGGCCGCAAAGCCATTGAGCATGCGGAAAGCGGCGACCGGGACGAATAAGGCCTGATCGCCAGTGCAGATGCCGGTGATTGCCGAGCGCTGATTCATGAACCAGGCGATCATCCGCAGCATGTGCCAGCGCCATCCGCTCAGGCGGCTGCTGATCAATTCCACGTCGAAGCGTGCCGCCGAACCGCGAGCGTGCGCGAGCTGATCGATCCAATCATGGGGCAGCACGCAGTCGGCATGCAGAAACAGCAGATGGTCACAGGTCGGATCCCGGGCGAGCGCCGCCCAGGCGCCGCAATTCATCTGGATCGCGCGACCGGGCGCACTGCTCACCACGCTGGCGCCCGACTGGGTCGCCAATGCCATGGTGCCGTCGCCACTCCCCCCGTCGGCGACAATGCATCCCGCCGCTTTGCCGATGACCTGTCTGACGGCCGCTTCGATACGGGCAGCCTCGTTGAGCGCAGGAATCACAACCCAGAGGCGCATCGACGAAAGACCCGGGTGAGACGACTCAGCGCTTGTTGAGCTTCCAATCGTAGGTCGCAAAATCGACCTCGACCTGGGCGGCTGCGATCCGGCCCTGCACTGCCGGATCGTCACTGATTTCTTTTGCATAGCCGGCCAGGAATCCCTTCAGCGACTTCACACCCTTATAGCCCTTGGAGAAGTCTTCCCCATACCAGTCGAATATCTTGCTCACCTTGAGTTCATTGCCGCCCGCGTCGTAGAAGTTCCGGGTTCGGTCGCTCATGAAGCGACGGGTGTTGTCCTGCAGTTGCGCATCCAGCCGACTGGCCACGAAGGCCTCGGGCCGCAGCGCCGGACAGCCGATCGACGCACAATTGACCGCGAAGTGGATGCGCGGATCATCGAACACACCGGGCTTGCGAATCATGCCGTGCTCAACCCAGTCCAGATGGCGCTTGTCGCCGAGCAACGAAAAGAATTCCTTCTTCCAGGGCGACCCGGAAAACAGACCGCCCAGATCCTTGATCGAATCCAGATCGGGATATTTGGTCAGGATCAGCTCAATCGTGAATGCGTTGTAGGCATTGATCAGAAACGCCAGCTGTTGGTCGCGCGTGAAGCCGTCATATTGCGCCGGTGACACGTCGGAATAACGCGACAAGACCTCGCCCAGTGCTGCGCGGTCGCGCATGAAGCCGGCATAGTCGACCGAGCTGGCCGTACCCTGGGCGTTCCATTTCACATGCCTGGCCAACAGGTTCGTCAGTGCCCCATGCTCATGGTCGAAGGCTTGCGAGACCGCCATGACCGGAAACAGCAAGGCAAGCATGAGGGTCAACGCAACCCGTCGGATCAGACCCCGGACAGACTTTTCGGCGGCATTCATTTCAGACTCCAGGCGTGAAACCGACCTACCCATTCAAGCAGCTTCTCAGGCTTGTGGGCCTTCTGCCATTCGCTGGCAGCGTACTTGTTGGATTCGGCAAGTGTCGGATAGATGTGAATCGTTCCCATGATCTTCTTGAGGCCCAGCTTGTACTTCATCGCCGTCACGTATTCGGCAATCAGATCGCCGGCATGTTCGCCGACGATGGTCGCCCCCAGAATCGTATCCTTACCCGGCACGGTCAATACCTTGACCACGCCATGCGCCACCTCGTCGGCAATCGCCCGGTCCAGGTCATCGATGCCATAACAGGTCACTTCGTAAGGAATGTTCTGCGCCTTTGCATCGGTTTCGTTGAGTCCGACCCGCGCCACCTCGGGTTCGGTGAAGGTGGCCCAGGGAATCACGGAGTAGTCCACCTTGAACTTGCGAAACCGCCCGAACAAGGCATTGACCGAGGCAAACCAGGCCATGTGGGCGGCCGTATGTGTGAACTGATAGGGGCCGGCCACATCGCCGGCCGCATAGATGTTCGGATAATTGGTCTGCAGGAAGTCATTGACCGCAACCGTGCGCCGGCTCGACAACGGAATCTCCAGATCTTCGAGCCCATATCCTTTCACCCTTGCCGATCGACCCAGGGCGCAGAGCATCTGGTCGAACTCGATCTCGACCTGTTCGCCGGCCGCGTCGGTTCGTTCGGCAATCAGGAAGCGCCGTCCCTCGCGCAATTCGAATCGCACCGCCTTGTGATTGACCCGCACATCGATGCCTTCGGATCGAAACTGGTCGAGTACCCTGTCGGCAATGTCCGGATCTTCACGGCCCATGATGCGCGGCGCCATCTCGACCTGGATCACCGAGCACCCCAGCCGATGGAAAGCCTGCGACAGCTCGCATCCGATCGGGCCACCGCCCAGCACCAGCAGGCGGTCCGGCCGCTCGCGCAACGACCAGACGGTATCGGAAGTCAGATAACCGACCTCATCGATGCCCGGAATCGGCGGCACCAGGGGCTGTGCGCCAGTGGCAATGATGATGCTGCGGGTTCGCAGGCGGCGGGTCTCGCCGGTAGCCTGCCCATCGGCACCATGAATCGCCACCTCGACTTCCCAGGGTGTGACGATACGGGCCTGGCCCAGCACAACATCCACGCCCATGCCTTCATAGCGTTCGACCGAATCATGCGGTTCGATGGCCTTGACGACACGCGACACCCGATCCATCACGTCAGCAAACTCGAACTGGGTCTGCATCTGCGCGATACCGTAGTGACGCGAATGACGGGCCGTATGCACGAGCTTGGCCGATTTGATCAAGGCCTTGGACGGCACGCACCCGTAATTGAGACAGTCTCCGCCCATTTTGTGGCCTTCGATCAGCGTCACCTTGGCCTTGACTGCCGCTGCGATCAATGACGACACGAGCCCCGCGCTGCCCGCACCGATCACCACCAGATTGCGATCATACGCATCGGGCCGGGTCCATTTCTCGTAAACCTTGCGCGCCTTGATCGCATCGACGATGCGCTTGGCGAGCAGAGGCAGAACCCCCAGCAACACGAAGGAGGCGATCAGACCGGGGGACAGGATGCCGCTGAGCGAGGTCACCTGCGCCAGCTGGGTGCCCACGTTCACGAAGACGGCGGTGCCCAGCAACATACCGACCTGGCTGACCCAATAGAAGGTCCGGGTGGGCAGCCGGGTCAGGCCCATCAGCAGATTGATCAGCCAGAACGGAAAAACCGGAACCAGACGCAAGGTGAACAGATAGAACGCACCCTCGGATTCGATACCGTGATTGATCGCGCCCAGTCTGGCGCCAAATTTTGCCTGCGACCAGTCACGCAGAATGTAGCGCGACGCCAGGAAGGCCAGCGTGGCCCCCACCGAGGAGGCAAAGGACGCCAGCAGCAAGCCCCACCAGAAGCCGAAGATCGCACCGGCGAGCAGGGTCATCAGCGCCGCACCCGGCAAGGACAGCGCAGTGATCGCCACGTAGGCCAGAAAGAACAGAGCCGAGACGCTGATCGGACTGGCCTGATATCGGGCGATCAGGCTCTCCTGACTCGATTTGATCGCCTCGAGCGTGAGATAACGCTGCAGGTCGAATGCGAAAAATGCAATGATGGCGGCGACGATCAAGGCCAGTACGAGCGACTTCTTGCCATTCATGAATGGATCCGGTGAGTTGGGAGAAGTGCCTCGCCTGGGCAGGCATGCGAGGGTGCAGGGTCTGACGGCATGTGCTCAGGATCATCCACCGGTGGCGATGAGGGCCGGGTGAACCAGGACGGCGCGATCTCCTCGTCAGCCGGGCAGAACCGGCCCGCCGAATCCACCTAACGGGTACCGGTGAGAGCCGTCGGCACAACGGCATCGTGATCGTCCAGTGCCCCCCCACAGGAACTGCCCTGACCCGCCGTACAGCCAAAGCAATGATCCCGCACCGTGATGGGCGCGCCCTGCAATGCGGTGGCAGTCACCTCACTGATGTGGGTGCGCAAGCTGTCGTTATGGACCAGTGGCAGACCGAGCATCTGGTTGAAATCGCAGTCATAGAGGAATCCCTGCCAGTCGACGCTGATCAGATCGCGGCACATCACGGCGTCGAGGTTGTCGTCATGGTGGGCATCGCGCAGCAACTGCATGTACTCGTCGAAGCGGCCCTTGCTCACCAGGGTTGAGCCGAATCGCTGGATCGGCATATTCGTGATGGTGAACAGACTGGAGAACCGGATGCCGAAGCGCTCACCCAGAAAGCGCCGATAGTCGGCTTCGAGCGCCGCCTGCGGGGGTGGCAGCACCGGGCCCTGCGGGTTATAGACGAGGTTCAGTTCGAGCGCATCGCCATAGCCCAGACTATTGAGTTTTTGCAGGGCGGCGATGCTCTTGTCGAAGACGCCGCTACCGCGCTGCGCATCAACATTGTCCTGCGAGTAACAGGGCAGCGAGGCGGTGACGCTGACCTGCTGCCCGGCGAGAAACTCGGGAAGGTCTTCATTGCCCGGTTCGAACAACACCGTCAGATTGCATCGATCCATCACCCGGATCCCTGCCTGCCGGGCCTGCAACACCAGGTGGCGGAATGACGGATTGAGCTCGGGCGCCCCGCCCGTCAGATCCATGAGGACGACACCCTGCGTCCGGGCGAACGCCAGAACCTGCTCGACCGTGTCGGCCGACATGATTTCCGTGCGATGCGGTCCGGCATTGACATGGCAATGCAGGCAGGACTGATTGCATAGATACCCGAGATTGACCTGCAGCGTGCTCACGCCACGCCGACGGATCGCCGGAAAGACGGACTTGCGCAGCAGCGGCAGGACATTGTGCATGGAGAATGCTCGAGTGGAGAATGGGATTCGACTGTAGACTGGGTCGTCAGCCGAATGGAACCTTACGGACATCAGCGCCAAATGGCAACGGTACTGTTGACTCTGGGCCGACTGCCCAAAGCCCTGGACATCGCCCGGGCATTTGCCGGCGAGGGCTGGCGGGTGATCGTGGCCGAACCCTTTGCCTGGCACCTGTGCCGGCTCTCGCGAGCGGTTCACCGCTCGATTCCGGTCTGTGCACCCAATACCGACCTGCAGCGCTACCTGGATGACCTCATCACGATCGTCGATCACGAGTCGGTGGACATCATCGTGCCGATCTCCGAGGAAGCGATGCATGCGGTGCTGCTGCAGCCCAGGTTGCCTCCCGGGGTCCGGATGTACGCGGATCAGCCCTCGTTGGTGCGCGCCCTGCACGACAAGTTGTCCTTTAACCGGATGGCCAACAGGCTGGGCCTGGCCGTGCCGGCCACCGCCCTGGTAGGGGACGGCCAGGCCCAGACACTGGCCGACTCGATCGATACCGTCGTCAAGCCGGTGTTCTCATGCTCGGGAACGGATCTGAGTTTCCTGCCCGCCGGCAGCCGATTGCCTGAACCCGATCCCGGCCAACCCCTGCTCGTTCAGGCGCGGTTATACGGCGCCCACCGCAGTGCGCAGGCCGTTGCCCAGACCGGGCGCCTCCTGGGTCTGGTCGTCTACCGGGCAACCCTGCTGACCGGCACGGTGGCTGCCGCCTTCGAGCGGATCGAGGCGAGCGACATCGGGCAATGGGTCAGCCGCTTCGTGGCAGCCATTAACTACACAGGCTTCATCGCCTTCGATTTCATCGACGATGCGGCCGGCGTTGCCCATGCGATCGAATGTAATCCACGGCTGACCAGTGGCGTGCATTTTTTTGAGCCCCATGATCTGGCCAGGGCGATCATCGCCCCGGATACCGTCGAGCGGATGACGCTTCGCCCGCAGCGCCGATGGCAGCAGTTTTATGCGTGCCTGACCGAATCCCAGGCTGCCCTGTTCGATCCACCCAGAATGCGCGGTCACCTGCGCACGATGTCGAGCAGCCGCGACGTGACCTTCCAGTGGCGCGATCCATGGCCATTCCTGCTCATGACCCCTGTGTCATGGACGATTCTGCGACGGGCCATGGTCGGCCGGATGAGCCTGGGCGAGGCTGCCACACTCGATATCACGCGTCTGAATGCGGACCAGACAGACCGGGCGCTGGCGGGCACCACCCTCATCCGCCAGCCTGACCTGCCGCAGCAACCCGAATCATGATCTGTCTGGCCGGTCGGGTTGTCAGACGCGCCACGGGTCGCACGCGCGTGGCGTCGATCGTGCCGAAGTCGTAACGCCGGATCAGCCGGGCGATGATCAAGCTGCCTTCGATGGTGGCGAAGCTCGCCCCTGCACACACCCGCGGTCCCAGCCCGAACGGCAGGTAGGCGCCGCTCACGAGCTCGTGCTCGCGGCCCGGCGAAAAACGCTCGGGGTCAAAATGATCCGGATTGCGCCATAACTGGCGATGCCGATGCATGATCCAGGGGGACACCATGACCATGGTGCCGCGCCGGACAGTCAACGGACCGAAGGTCGTTTTTTCCAATGCCACTCGCGGCAAAAACGTGATGGGCGGATACAGGCGAAGCGTTTCACGCCAGATCTGGCGCACGAAATCGAGTTCACGGATCTGCTCGAAGGTGATCTCTGCGTCGCCGGCCACATTCTCGATCTCCCGACGCAATCGACGCACGAGATCGGGTCTCACGGAGAGAATGAAAAACACCCAGGTCAGCACGCTGGCCGAGGTTTCGTGCCCAGCCAGAAAGAACACGCCCAGTTGATCAATGAGCTCCTTGCGCGTAAACGGATTGCCCGACTCGGCATCCCTGGCCTCGATGATCGCCGAGGCGATATCGTTGAATCGCCCGTCGTTATCGAGCCGATGGGAATCGACCAACTCTCCCAGATGATGGCGGATCAACTCACAGGCCTGCAGCACGTCGGGGGCCTGCGACACCGGCGCAAAGGCAGGTTGCACGATGAGCTGCCAGGGCCTGACCTGGGCCACGCTTCGCTCGAAATGGGCAAACGCATCGAATACCTCGCGCGCCATCTGCGACTGCAGCGACGTCGTGAACACGGAGCGGCAGATGATGTCGGCAGTCAGGTGGCTCATCGCCTGATCCAGCGAGAAGGCCTCGCCAGTCGACGCCAGGGTATCCAGGCGGACTTCGTAGTCATCGATGGCCGCCTGCATGGCCGCATAGGCCTTGTTGACCCGCATCATCGACAGCGCCGGCTCGATCATAGCCCGCTGGCGACGCCATTGCGGGCCGCTGGACACGAATATCGAATCACCCACCAGCGGTGCCAATGCACTGACCATCAGGTCGTTCTTCGGGAAGATGCCCTGCTCGTCGATCAGCACCCGACGCACCAGCGCCGGATCGTTCACCACCACGATGCCGCGCCGGGAATAACCGAGTCGACCGACCATCTGGTGATAGGCGTTGGCGGGCAGCAGCGCCAGCAGATTGCCCTCGCCCTGCCAGATCATCCTGAGCAATGAGGCAACCGGTGTCATCGGTCTGGGTGCGGGCGGACGATACGACCGCTCAGGTTCGGACTGACTGAAATCGTTCATATCGGGTCGGTCAGATGGGCGCCTGACTGCACGCTCGCAAAGACGGGTTCGGCTTGCACGTTAGCAGTTTTTGTCGATAATGGCCCAATGACGAGCCTGCAGATCTTCCATGTGCTGGTTGCCGGGCACATCCTGACCGGCGCCACCGGGTTGTTGGCATTCTGGGTTCCCATCGTTGCCCGCAAGGGCGGCCAACGCCATCGTCACTGGGGGCGCATCTTTGCCAAATCCATGCTGGCGACCGGCAGCTTTGCGATCGGGATCAGCATCGTCACCATCCTGGACCCGGTTTCCACCCATCCAAGGCTGGTCGATCAACCCTTGTTCGACGACCCGGCAATGATTCGCGGCATCTTCGGCTGGATGATGCTCTGTCTTGCCATCCTGACCATCAATCTGAGCTGGTATGGCTGGCTGTGCGTGGGCAACCGACGCGACCATGCCCGCAATCGATCATGGCATAACCTGCTTCTGCAGGCGCTGCTCACCGTCGCGTCGGTCAACTGCGCCTGGCAGGGACACCTGCTCGGTCAGCCATTGATGATCGCGGCCGCCGGAGTCGGTCTGGCGACGGTCGCGACCAATCTGCGCTTCATGTTGCGCCGCCAGCCCGGCGCGGCGCACTGGCAACTCGAGCACATCAAGGCGCTGGTTGGCGCCGGGATATCGGTCTACACCGCGTTCTTTGCATTTGGTGCCGTCCGACTCATGCCCGAACTCGCGCTATATCCTGCGTACTGGGCCATCCCCTTGATCATCGGACTGGCCATCATCATCTATCAGCAGCGTAGCGTCATCAACCGACTTCGGTTGGCCGGCAATGTCGGCACCGGCGCCGCACCTTGACGGGCGGCCGGGATCGCAGCGCCATCATCATCGGTGCCGGTGCCGGTGGTCTGGCCGCCGCCATCGACCTGGCCCGCCAGGGCGTGAGGGTGACCGTGCTCGAGGCCCATGCGGCACCCGGGGGAAAGATGCGCGAACTGGCCGTGGCCGACAGCCGGGTGGACGCCGGGCCCACGGTGTTCACCATGGCATGGGTGTTCGAACAATTGTTCGACGATGCGGGCGCTGTCTTTGCCGACCGGGTTACGATGGCCCCCGCATCGTTGTTGGCCAGACATGCCTGGCAGAATGGCCGCACGCTGGACCTGTACGCCGACATCGATCGGTCGGCGGAGGCGATCGGCCAATTCGCCGGCACACGGGATGCGATCGGCTATCGCCGGTTCTGCGCGGACAGCGGCGCCATGTTCGCCACCCTCAGGGACACCTACATCACCGCACAACGCCCCTCGATGGCGGGACTGATCGGCAATGTCGGCTTGCATCGCGCGGGCGAACTGTGGCGCACCCGCCCGTTCAGCACGCTCTGGCGCGCCCTGCACGACTACTTCCCGGATCCCCGTCTGCGCCAGTTGTTCGGTCGTTATGCGACCTATTGCGGCTCGTCGCCCTTCGCCGCACCGGCGACGTTGATGCTGGTTGCCCATGTCGAACAGGCGGGCGTATGGCGTGCCGCCCATGGCATGCACTCGCTGGCCAGTGCGATGGCCGACCTGGCCGGAGAATGCGGGGCCGGTTTTCGCTATGAATCGCCGGTCGCGCGGATTCTGGTGAATGCGAACCGGGCGATTGGCGTGACGCTGGCCGACGGTGAACAGTTGTTCGCCGATGTGATCGTCTTCAATGGTGACACCCACGCCCTGGCCAGCGGACTGCTTGGCGGCGACGTCAGCAGGGCGGTACGTGCAACCCGGCGCGCGGATCGCTCACTGTCGGCCATCACCTGGTGTTGCCATGGCAAGGCGAACGGCTTCGCTCTGGCTCATCACAATGTTTTTTTCGGGCCCGATTATCGCGCGGAGTTCGACGCGATTTTCAAGCGCAACAGTCTGCCCGCGACACCCACGGTCTATATCTGCGCGCAGGACCGTGGCGATGCCCTGCCGGTCGCGCCAGACGCTGACCAGCGACTATTGGTGCTGATCAATGCGCCAGCCGACGGCGACATCGCACAAAGGCCGCCGTCGTCGATGGCGCCGATCGCCCGCAACACCATGAGCTTGCTGCGCGACTGCGGTCTGTCCATCGACCTGCAAAGCGATTCCAGCCGGGTCACCACGCCGCAGGACTTCGAGACGCTGTTTCCCGCCAGCGGCGGCGCGCTCTATGGCCGGGTCAATCACGGCCCCTGGGGTAGCTTTTCGCGCCCCGGATCCGTCAGCGCGCTGCCCGGCTTGTATCTGGCCGGCGGATCGGTGCATCCCGGGCCTGGTGTGCCAATGGCGACCCTCTCCGGCCGTCTGGCCGCAGCACGGATCATGGCCGACTGGCGCACCGCTTGACCCGCGATCGGTCGCCATCGCGGTCGCCAGACACCATCGACGCGTCGGATCAGGACTGAGCGTGCGTGACCGGATCCGGCACGAGTTTGTCGAGCACGCGTGCCGAGGACAACACACCGGGAATACCGGCGCCCGGATGGGTGCCCGCCCCGACCAGATACAGGCCGTCGAGCTCCTCGGATTTGTTATGCGGACGAAACCAGGCGCTTTGCAGCAGAATGGGTTCCATCGCAAATGCCGCGCCATTGACCGAGAGCAAGCGGTCGCGAAAATCCATCGGCGTGAGCATATGCGAACTGATGATGCTGTCGTCCAGACCGGGTAACACCGTCTGCGCGAGCCGACGCTGAATCGCGGCACGAAACGGCTCGGCCCGTTCGCGCCAGTCGACCCCGCTTTGCAGATGCGGCACGGGTGCGAGGACATAAAAGGTGTCGCAACCAGGTGGTGCGAGCGAGGGATCGTTGGCAGTCGGCCGATGCAGGTAGAGGCTGAAATCGTCGGCAAGATGCTTTCGATGGAAGATGTCGTCGAGCAGCTCGCGGTAACGCGGCCCAAGCACCATGGTGTGGTGATAGACATCGTCGAAGCGTCGATTGGTACCGAAATACCAGACGAACAGACTCATCGAATACTTCGCACGGGCGATCTTGCGATCCGTCCAGCGACCTCGCGAATGATCTCGCAACAACTGGCCATACGTCCACGCCGGATCGGCATTGGACACGACCAGGGATGACGCCATCTCTTCGCCATTGCTCAGACGCACGCCGCTCGCTCGACCATCGGCGACCAGGATCCGGTCGACCCGGGCATTGGTTCGAACGACACCACCCTGCCCCTGAATCAAACCGACCAGGCCCCTGACCAGGGCGCCTGTGCCACCAATCGCGTAGTGAACGCCAAACTGCCTCTCCAGGTGCGAAATCAGACAGTAGTAGGCGGTTGTCGTAAACGGATTGCCGCCGATCAACAGGGGATGAAAACTGAATGCAATCCGCAGACGTGGATCAGTGAAGAACTCACTGACGCGACTGTAGACGGAGCGATGCCCGCCCAGCCGGATCAGATCGACAGCCGACTTGAGCGTGGTGGACAGGGCATGAAACGGTTGATCGGCCAGTTCCTCGAAGGCCACCCGGTAGATCGACTCGCTGACCGTCATGAAGCGTTCATAGCCGGCCAGATCGCCGGGCGAGAATCGCGCGATCTCCTCGCGCATCTGCGCCTGATCGGCCGTGTAGGACAGGACCGACCCGTCGTCGAAACGAATCTTGTAGAACGGGTCACAGGCGCGCAGTTCAACATCGTCTGCAAGGCGTCGCCCGCACAACTGCCAGAGTTCCTCGAGCAGATAGGGCGCGGTGATGATCGTCGGACCGGCGTCAAAGGTAAACCCATCCTGCCGATACACATAGGCGCGACCGCCCGGCGCGTCGAGCTTCTCGAGCACGGTCACCCGATACCCGCGGGCACCCAGTCGCACGGCGGCGGCCAACCCGCCGAAACCGCTCCCGATCACGATCGCATGATTGGTGCTGGTCCGACTCGCCGCCGATGGCCGACCTGTCTCGACAGAACCGGTCGGGGCTGCGCTGGGCCCGCCCCGGCCTGAATCCAGCGACCAGGCGTCCTGGGTCAAGAGTGTGTCACGCAAAACTGGCATTCGAATGCCGCCATATGTCAGGTTGGCTTGACATTACCGGCTTGATCCGGAAAGTGCAAGTGCACACGAACACGGACACCCTCCATACACCCAATCGATAATGGCAAACCAGCCAGCCAAAACAAACGGGCCGATGCCATGACGGCACCAGCCCGGTAGGAAACGCCTCGCAGAACGCGTTGAAACGCGTTATGTATGCTTGGCTCAATTCGATTGGTCGGGACGGAGTGATTCGAACACTCGACCCCTTGCACCCCATGCAAGTGCGCTACCAGGCTGCGCTACGCCCCGACATCATCCAGCAGTATAACAACAAAAACGTGCGATCGCTGCACTGCGCCATGTGAACGATTGGCGCGACGCACCCGCGCCGCCAGCCAGCGATCAGAGTTCGCCGCGAAGACTGTTCAGCGCGGCCATCAGATCGCCGCGCACCGTGAGCAGATCCGCGCCATCCAGCGAAAACGCCTGCTCCACGCCCTCATCCTCACCCGGCCGCGTGACAGGGCCTTGGTCGCCAAGTCGGTTACGCGCACCTGAGATCGTGAAGCCCTGCTCATACAGCAGGTCGCGAATCCGGCGCACCAGCAACACTTCATGATGCTGGTAATAGCGCCGGTTGCCACGCCGCTTCATGGGGCGAAGCTGGGTGAATTCCTGCTCCCAATAACGCAGGACATGCGGCTTGACGCCGCATAATTCGCTGACCTCACCGATGGTGAAGTAGCGCTTGGCCGGTATCGGCGGCAATGGCAGATTGGCGTCCGGTTTGCTGGTCTGCATGGTCAGGAGCGCGAACCGCTGGTCGCCGCCACATCCTCGATCTGAGCCTTGAGCTTCTGACTCGCATGAAACGTCACGACGCGTCGCGCAGAGATCGGGATCTCTTCACCCGTCTTGGGATTACGACCGGGGCGCTGTGGTTTATCGCGTAATTGAAAGTTGCCGAACCCCGAGAAGCTTGACGCTCTCGCCGCGCTCGAGCGCGCAGCGGATCTCATCGAAGAAGGTCTCGACCATGTCCTTGGCCTCCCGCTTGTTGAGACCGACCTGATCAAACAGCATCTCCGCCAGCTCGGCCTTGGTCAGCGTGAAGCCGTTCGCCGCCGAGTCCGGCGCGGCCAGTGAGCTGTCAGACGCCTCGTCCATCGGACCTTTCGAGGGGTTCAGTTGAGGGGAGCCGTCCGAAGACATGAGCGGCCTTTGTTCTGCCATCGGGTTTCGGAAAATCCAGAGAACGGGATCTGAGCATGAAACGGCCGCTCTCAGCGCAATCGTGCGCCAAATCGCCGGCTCAGACCCATCACGATCACGTCGACTGCGGCAGTGACTTCGCCGTCCTCCAATGTGCGCTCAGTATCTTGCATCCAGAGCCTGAAGGCAAGACTTTTTTCTTTATTTTCCAGTCCTTTACCGCGGTATTCGTCAAACAGCATGATGTTCCGAATCAGCCCGGCAGCCGAATCAATACCGGCGATTCTACGAATTTCGGAATGAATGTCGGACGCCGGAACCGATTGATCGACGACGATGGCAATGTCACGGATCGAAGGCGGGAATCGGGATACCGGTTCGACACTCACGGGTGCCCGGCGAGTCAATACGGCCAGGTCAATCTCGAACAATTGAACCCGACCCGACAGGTCGAATTGCTGGCGCAATGCGGGATGCAGTTCTCCGATCCAGCCAACGGCCTGGCCGGACTCATCATGGATTCGGGCACTGCGCCCCGGATGAAGTGCGGGATGCTGTGCCGCGTCGAACCGAAGCGGCTGCGCGGCGGTCAGCGCCTGCAGATCGAGTTTGAGGTCATGGAAGTCAACCTCTCGCATGGGTTCGCCCCATTGCTCATCGGCGACCGGCCCATACGCCAGGGCAGCCAGACGCTCGGGCTGGCGCATGCCGGCAACGGTCAGCGGGCCATCGACGGCCTGCGGATCGATCAGGAAAACCTTTCCGGACTCGAACACCCGGACCCGATGCGCCTTGCGATTCAGATTCGAGCGCAGCGTGGCAAGCAGCCCGCCCCACAACGTGGTGCGCATGACATCCATGGTCTGGGCGATTGGATTGAGCAGCGCGATCGGCACCAGGCCGGACAACTGGCGATCGGTCTGGCCAGCCACGAAACTGTAGTTGATCACTTCCTGATAGTCGCGCGACGCGATCGCTCGTTTGAGCAAGGCCAGCGGGCGCTGGGCGGCCGACGGCACACGCATCGGCGAGGCGGCGACGGGAGCGCGCAACGGCAGGCGATCGTACCCATCGATCCGGGCAACTTCCTCGATCAGATCCTCTTCCAGGCGAAGGTCGAAACGGTGGCTGGGGGGCGTGACGATCACCCCAGGAACCCCGCCATCACCACCGATCAGCCCGGGGCGTGACGGCAGCGCCAGTCGGTTCAGAGCGCCCACGATCGCCTCGTCGCTCAGCGGCTGACCGATGATCTTGCGCGCCCGGTCATAGCGCAGCCCGATGTCGGGCCGCTGCGGCAGCGTCGTGATCTGATCATCGATGGGTCCGCAAGCACCACCGCAGATCTCCAGAATCAGCCGGCTCAGGTAATTCAGATGGTCGGGGATGGTCTCAGGATCCACACCGCGTTCGAAGCGATGCGAGGCATCGGTGCTGAAATTCAGCCGTCGTGCCCGCCCGGCGATTGCAGCCGGCCACCAGAATGCCGCCTCCAGGTAGATATCTGTGGTCTGATCATCGACCGCCGTGGCTGCGCCGCCCATGATGCCGGCCAGACTCTCTAGATCACGATCGTCGGCGATGACCCCGAACGACGGGTCAAGCTCGACGGTCTGGCCGTTGAGCAGTTCCAGGGTCTCGTTCTCGCGGGCCCAACGCACGACCAGCCCACCATGAATGCGCTGCAGATCGAACACATGCGAGGGACGCCCGAGTTCGAGCATCACATAGTTGGAGATGTCGACCAGCGCCGAAATCGGCCGCTGCCCCGCACGGATCAGACGCTGCGCCATCCAGTCGGGTGTGCTCGCCTGTGCGTTGACGCCGCGGATCACCCGACCGGCGAAGCGACCGCAAAGATCGGGCGACTCGATGCGCACCGGCAGACTGTGATTGATGGTCGCCGGCACAGGGGTGAATCGAGGCAGATGTATCGGCGCACCGCTCAGGGCGGATACCTCGCGCGCAACCCCATGCACACTCAGGCAATGGGCCAGATTCGGCGTCAGCTTGAGCGTCAGAATTTGTTCGTCCAGCGCCAGAGCCGTGCGCAGGTCGACCCCCTCTGGCGCGTCGGGCGGCAACTCGAGCAGGCCACCGTGATCGTCAGACAGACCCAGTTCGCGGGCCGAACACAACATGCCATTGCTCACGACGCCGCGCATCTTGACCGGTTTGATCGTCAGACCGGACGGCAGACGGGCGCCCGGCAGCGCACAGGGCACGCGCAAGCCGGGCGCAGCGTTGGGTGCACCACAGACGATTTCATGAATCTGGTCGGCATTGGTGGCCACCTGGCAGACGCGAAGCTTGTCTGCGTCGGGGTGGGCCGCCACTGAAACGATATGGCCGACCACGACGCCGCTGAACGGCGGCGCAAATGTTGTGCGCTCTTCGACTTCCAGGCCCGCCATGGTCAGGCTGTCGGCCAACTTTTCGCTCGTCCAGTCGGGAGAGCAGAACTCGCGCAGCCAGTTTTCCGGGATTCTCATCTCAAAGGTCCATCACCCATCTGTGCCACTCCATCGCGCCGGCGCCGGCTCAACGCCTTACACCGCGTGGGAAAACTGCTGCAGGAATCGCAGATCATTATCGAAGAACAAGCGCAGATCGCCCACGCCATAACGCAACATGGCCAGCCGCTCGATGCCCGAGCCGAAGGCAAACCCGATATAACGCTCGGGATCGAGGCCGATGTTGCGAATCACATCGGGGTGCATCTGACCCGACCCGGACACTTCGAGCCACTTGCCTGCCAGCGGCCCATCCGGAAAGCGCATGTCGATCTCAGCAGACGGTTCGGTGAACGGAAAATAGGATGGCCGAAAGCGCATCTCGATGTCGTCGCGCTCGAAGAACTGCGCCAGAAAATCGGCATAGACACTTTTGAGATCGGTGAGGCTGATGTTCTCATCGACCCACATGCCTTCAACCTGATGAAACATCGGCGAATGCGTCGCATCGGAATCGACGCGATACGTCTTGCCAGGCGCGATCACCTTGATGGGTGGCTTGTGCATGCGCGCGTAGCGGATCTGCATCGGACTGGTATGGGTGCGCAGCAGCAAGCCGCCGTCTTCACCGCGCCGCTCGCCAAAGTCCACGTAAAACGTGTCGTGCATCGAACGGGCGGGATGATTTTCGGGCGTGTTGAGCGCCGTGAAGTTATAAAAGTCCTGCTCGATCTCCGGTCCGTCGGCCACGTCGAAGCCGATCGAACGAAAAATATTCTCGATCCGCTCGATGGTCAGGGTGATGGGGTGCAGACCGCCGGTACCGCGACCCCTGCCCGGCAATGTGACATCGATCGCCTCTTCGGCCAGCGCCGCGGACAGTGACTGGGCATCGAGTGCTGACTGGCGTTCGACCAGTAGCGCTTCGATCCGGCTCTTGGCCTGATTCAGCGCCTGGCCCCGTTCCCCACGTATTGACGGATCGAGCTTGCCCAGCGACTTCATCTGCTGGGTCAGCAGGCCATCGCGTCCGAAGAATCTGGCCTTGGCATTGGCCAGCGCCGGTTGGTCTGTACAGCTTGATATCAGCGCCTGCGCCGCGGCGATCAACTCGTCGGGTGACTGTTCGCTCGACACGATGGAGTTCCCTTGGTACGCCGCGCCAGTTCCGATGGACCCATACGGACCGGGAGAGCCGGCGGCGGGCAGATACAGTAATGTGGTCCGGATGCAGGTCGCAACCTGGCCCCGATTCGTCGGTTTAGCGGATCGGGAGGGTTGGGTAAAAGCGTCCAGGGGCTGGCCCGGCAGTGCCCGGCCAACCCCTGCCCGGCATCAGGCGGGCGCCGATGCCAGGGTCGATTTGACCCGTTCGACAATGGCGCCAAAGGCCGTCTTGTCGTGCACAGCGATGTCGGCCAGAACCTTGCGATCCAGTTCGATGGCCGCCTTGTGCAGGCCGTTCATGAAGGCACTATAGGTCAGTCCGTGTTCACGCGCAGCCGCATTGATCCGGGTGATCCAGAGCGCGCGGAACACGCGCTTTTTGGCCCGCCGGTCGCGATAGGCATACTGACCAGCCTTCATCACCGCCTGATTCGCGATGCGGAACACCGAACTGCGGCGACCCCGGAAACCTTTGGCCGCGGCGAGGACTTTCTTGTGGCGGGCGCGGGCCGTTACCCCGCGTTTGACTCGTGGCATCGTCTATCTCCGGTCAGGCGTAGGGCATCATGGCCTTGATGGACGGAACATCAACTGCCGCGACCGAGGCCGTGCCACGCAGTTGACGCTTGTTCTTGGTGGTCTTCTTGGTCAGGATGTGACGCTTGAAGGCCTGGCCACGTTTGATCGTGCCGCCCGGACGGACACGAAAGCGCTTGGCGGCGCCTTTCTTGGTTTTCATCTTGGGCATGATTGCCATTTCTCATTTCTAATGCCTTGTCAGGAGGACGGCTACGCCATCACTTGTATGCCCTGCTTGGCTTCTTGAATCCGGTCTGAGCCGGATCAGGTACTGCACTGATAAACACGAAAAACTGAACAAGGCCCCGGGATCAACGACAAGATCACGGGACTGGACAGACCAGCGCAGGATTCACCGCCGATCACTTCTTCTTCTTGGCGCCGAGCACCATCACCATCTGGCGACCTTCCATCCGGGGCATCGACTCGACATTGCCGAACTCTTCGAGTTCATCCCGGACCCGCTCGAGCAGACGATAGCCGAATTCCTGATGCGCCATTTCGCGCCCGCGGAATCGGAGTGTCACCTTGGCCTTGTCGCCTTCCTCAAGAAAGCGTTTCAGGTTGCGCAACTTGACCTGGTAATCGCCTTCGTCGGTACGCGGTCGGAACTTCACTTCCTTGACCTGGATGATCTTCTGCTTGGCCCGCGTTTCCGCCGCCCGCTTCTGCTCCTGGTACTTGAACTTGCCGTAATCCATGAGCCGGCAGACGGGCGGCTCGGCTTGAGGCGCAATTTCGACCAGATCGACTTCACTCTCTTCGGCAAGACGCATCGCATCGCGAAGGCTCATGATGCCGAGCTGCTCGTTCTCTACCCCGGACAAGCGAACCTGAGGCGCCGTGATATCGCCGTTGATGCGATGTGTGCGTGATGATGTTGTAGCGATTAGCGTTTCTCCATGAATGGCTCGACAGCCCGGCGGGTCGTTCCGGAAAGATCAGGAATTGGCAACGCGGGCGTTCACAGTTTCCCCGGTCAGGCGCCTGGCATTGTCGGACCCCGATTCCGCCGGCGCACTCGCCCGCTTGGTCGAAACATCGTCCGACAGCCGGTCGATCAACGCCGAAACGGGCATCGCGCCGAGATTGACCCCGCCACGTGCCCGAACCGCAACCTGCCCGGAAGCTGCCTCCTGATCGCCAACGACCAGAATATAGGGCAGCTTTTGCATGCTGTGTTCCCGGATTTTATAGTTGATCTTCTCGTTGCGCAAATCGGATTGAACCCTAAATCCTTGTTTTTTCAAAGAATCAACCACAGATTTCGCATAATCGGCATGATCGTCGGTGATGTTGCACACCACCGCCTGGACCGGCGCCAACCACATGGGAAACGCGCCGGCATGCTGCTCGATCAGAATGCCGATGAAGCGCTCGAGCGAGCCGACGATCGCCCGATGCAGCATGACCGGTGTATGCCGGGCATTGTCTTCGGCGACAAATTCGGCACCCAGCCTGCCCGGCGTGTTGAAATCGACCTGCATCGTGCCGCACTGCCATTCACGGCCAATGGCATCGCGCAATGTGTACTCGATCTTGGGACCATAAAACGCACCTTCGCCGGGCGTGATCTGATACTCCACGCCACTGCGCTCAAGGCTTTGCATCAGCGCGTGCTCGGCCCTGTCCCAGAGATCATCGGAACCGATACGATGTTTGTCGGGCCGGGTGGCCACCTTGTAGGTGACCTGATCAAAGCCGAAATCCGTGTAGACCCGCTGCAGCAGTTCGGTGAAAGCCAGACATTCGTCCAGGATCTGCGCTTCGGTACAGAAAATATGGCCGTCATCCTGAACAAAGCCGCGTACCCGCATCAGGCCGTGCAGCGCACCCGAGGGCTCATTCCGGTGACAGGAGCCAAACTCCCCGTATCGTAATGGCAGGTCGCGGTAACTGCGCAGGCCTGATCGATACACCTGGATGTGCCCCGGACAGTTCATGGGCTTGACTGCATAGTCACGATTCTCGGACGTCGTCGTGAACATGTGGTCTTTGTAGTTTTCCCAGTGACCCGAGCGCTCCCAGAGAGAGCGATCCAGTATGGCCGGGCAGCGAATCTCGTGGTAGCCGTTGTCGCGATACACCGCCCGCATGTACTGTTCGACCTGCTGCCACAATGCCCATCCACGTGGATGCCAGAACACCATGCCTGGGGCATCGTCCTGCAGGTGGAACAGGTCCAGTTCGCGCGCCAGCTTGCGATGATCGCGCCGCTCTGCTTCTTCGAGGCGATGCAGATAGGCCTTCAGATCGTCCTTCGACGCCCAAGCCGTGCCGTAGATCCGCTGCAACATGGCGTTGTTCGAGTCGCCGCGCCAATAAGCCCCGGCCACCTTCATCAACTTGAACACCTTGAGCCGCCCGACCGAGGGTACATGCGGCCCCCGACACAGATCGACGAAATTGCCCTGGCGGTACAGCGAGATCGTCTGGCCATCGGGAATGGCGGCAATGAGCTCGGCCTTGTAGTGCTCGCCCATCGAGGAGAATAAGGCCACGGCCGCGTCGCGGCTGACCTCCTCACGAACCACGACATCATCGCGCGCGGCGATCTGCGCCATTCGCTGCTCGATGGCCACCAGATCGTCGGGTGTGAAAGGCCGCTCGAAGGCGAAGTCGTAGTAGAAGCCGTCCGCAATCACCGGACCGATCGTGACCTGCGCCGCCGGATACAACTCCTTGACCGCGTGCGCGAGCAGGTGGGCGCTTGAATGCCGGATAACCGCCAGACCGTCTGAATCGCGTGCCGTGACCAGCGCCAGCGTGGCATCGGCCGCGATACGGAATGACAGATCAACCAAACGACCATCAACCCGGGCAGCGAGTGCCGCCTTGGCCAGCCCAGGTCCGATCGAGGCCGCGACTTCGCCGGCCGTCGGAGGCTCGGCGAACTCGCGGACTGAACGATCGGGAAGACTTATGCGGATCACGCCGGGCAATGGTGTTGGTAGGCGCGATTGGACTCGAACCAACGACCCCCACCATGTCAAGGTGGTGCTCTAACCAGCTGAGCTACGCGCCTGTAGCCCTCAACTATAACATGAGGACGACCGATTCGCGGCGCAGATCAAACTATCCTTGCCAGGAATCAGCCATTGCGCGAGTGCTTGACGATCCGCAGACGCCCGCCCAGCTGCAGCTGGGTCAATTCGAGCATCGAGCGGGAAACCGCACGGCGGTCGGGGTAACGCACCAACAACGCCACGCTGCGCCGCTCATTGATCCAGGCCAGCTTCAGATTCACGGCACGACCAAGACGGTCGCGATACTCAAGCCAGTCTCCCACCACCAGGCGTTCCAGTGAACCAAGGTCATCCTGTGGCCAGAATTCGGGCGCCATGGGCAGATCATCGAGTTCGATCGTCTGCAATACGGTCAGCAGACGGTTGCCGCCCATCGGCAGGCCGGAATCGGCGACGCCGGTCGGCTCGATATCCGGCCCCAATGACTCGTTGGCTGCGGCGTCGGGCGATCCGGGTGGGTCAGCCCGATTCACCGTTTCACCGGGCCAGAGAGGCTCGATGGGACGAGGCAGGGTGGCCATTGGCTGATCGGCAGGCGCAATCGGGTCGGTCGCCGGTATCGCCTCGTCCAGGACGGGTATGCCCTGGTGCACATCGAACAGCGTTGCCCCCCTGAGCGGCCGTGAGCCTGCCGGGGCGGCCTGGGTATCGTCGACCGTATCGTCGACCGGATCGGCGTCAGGCAGGTCGCGGGGCAAACCTTGCCGCTCGACATCCGGTGCCGGCTCGACATCGGGGGGCGGCGGCCGGGAGGCGACCCGAGCGTTCTGCAAGCCACCCAGGTGGATCAGGAACAACTCATCGAAAAAGGCCTGGTGATCCTCGACGCGTACCCCGATATCGTTCAGGCCGGATGAGAGCCGGCTGATCAACACCGGAATCCGCTGCGCCAGGTCACGTCGGCTGCCATGACGAGCCTTGCGATCGAGAGTCCAGAGCAGTTCATCGATCGCTTCCTGGGCGCGCAGAAAGCTGTTGCTCGACTCACCGTCGCGCAGCAGTGTCGTGCGCAGATATCGCACCCAGACCGTGCGCAGAAATTCATCCACGGATGCGGGCACTGGCTGATCACCAACCCGCTCCCTGATCAGCCCTTCCAGCCGCCGGGTGGCCGCGAGTTCCTGATCACGACCGGGCCGACGACTGTAGTCTCGGCGGTTCCGGCGCGCAGCGGGCGATTCGATCGCCTGACGGTCGCGGCTGGTCCGATCGACGAGTTGCGCCACACTGTGGGAGCAGCGTTCGTATTCGCGTGCCACCTGGATCGCCAGCACTCGCGAACGCGACTGCAACGCGCCACTGACGACTTCGACCGCCCGGACGAGCGTTTCCAGGCGACGGTACAGTTCACTGCCGCGATTCAGTTGATCACCCACATTGCTGGTGATCGCCCCGACATTGTCCATCAGGCGACGGATCGAACGAGGCGAATCGCCCAGGTAGGATCCGTCGAGCAAGGCCAGCAGCAGCATGGGCTGCTGCAGGCGCCAGACCAGCGACTTGGCCGACTCGCTCAGCTTACGATCGTCGATGACGTAATCGAACATTGCCGCGAGCAGGTCCACCACGGTCAGCTGCGCGGCCGGCACACGCTGTCGCGCCAGACGGTCTCGCACACTGGCGAAATACAGGTGGCGGGCCGCCTGGCTGAACGGAAGGACATCGGCGGCATGCGCGAACGCCACGGCATCGGCCTCCATGCCCAGCGACGGTTTCAGGGCCGTCAGAATCGCCGGCCCCGGTTCACCGGAATCCGGGACCAAGGGCGAGACGCGCAGCACGCGGGCATCATCGGCCGCCGCTGCCGCTATCCGGACATACGGTGAATCGTCGACGATGGACTGGATGGACACGGCAGCAATCGGTTCGTTTGAAGACGCTGACTCGGCGGCGTGGCCGCCCAAACGGCCGCGAGGTTCGGCCGGCGTTGCGGACGCACTGGCCGGCGCTGCCAGCCGGCGCACCCGCTTCGCCCGCAGGCTGGACGAACGGATACGCGTGGATTCACCGCCCGGCGCAGGCCGGTCGAAAGCCGTTCCGATACCGCGAACAGGTGTGCGACGTCGCGCCGGATCGCGCAGATCAGCCGGCGCCGGTGGGATAGCCTCGCTATTCGGGCATTCCGGTTTCCCGGGATTCGAATCGGGTGCCTGATTCACTCTCACCTCACCGGCCGCGGGCCCTGAGCCAGCGTCGGCCACATCGTCCTGCGCATAACGCGCTGAAGCCCTCGTGACATCGTTGCCCGGAGCATTGCTGACACACCACCATGATCGTGGTCGGATCGTACCCGATGACAGTGGAGGCCGTGTTCAGATAATTATCCAGCAACGAAATATGACGATTGACCGCCTCCAGCACATTAAAAACCCGGCCACCCGCGCTGCCCGCGTGCGCTGAACAGGCCATCGGTTCATCCGGCGCGCCATCGATTTGCGCCAGCGAGCGCGCAGAGGTCGATTCAGATCAGTTCGGCTCGCGGGTATTCGGGCGCTGGCTGAGGGCTGATCCGCCAATCGATGCAAGTGACGCCATCACGGACCAGGGCACGCTCGAAAGCCGGCATCAACTGCCGGTCATCATCGACCTGCTCGCCGCTCCCACCCAGCGCCGTCGCGGCCAGATCGTATCGGGTCTGCTGCGACAGTTCACAGGCAAAACGTCGGTCAGGCCCGTAGCTGCGGGCCTGAATCAGACTCTCGGCATGCCATTGATGGTCATTGCCGATAATTGCAATGAAACGCGCGCCGACCCGCACCGCCGTCTCGAACTCGAGCAGATGAAAACCCGCGGACCCGTCGCCCATCAACAGCACGATCGTCGAGTCGGGTCTGGCCAGTGCGGCGGCGACCGCCATCGGCGGACCACCGCCAATGGCACCGGAGAGGCCGTTGACGATCCGGGTCTTCGCGGACAGTCGGGCCTGGGCCCATTGCCCGAATTCACCGCCATCGATGATCAATACCGGATCGGCAAGCGTGTCGAGGCGGGCCTGCAGTGCATCGAGGGCCCCGGTGAACGCAGCATCGCCAAAGGTCGATTCAGGACGCGCCGACAAGGTGGCCAGGACCCGAGCAGACCAGGCATCCGCCTCACGCGATCGGGACGGGGGTACTCCGGACGCCGCATCGGCAGCGGCCTGGACGATGAGGGCCAGAGCCATTGCCATCGGTGATACCTCGACAGACTCGGTGGCGTTCGTGGCGACCAAGGGCACCGCATCGGCAACCAGGATTGTGCGCGAGGCGGCCTGCTGACGGGCGGCAAAGCCGGTCGCAAAATCTGCCTGCCGGCCGATGAGCAGCAGGCAGTCGCTGGCGGCGACGCAGGCGGCCAGATTGGCCTGCGCCGGATCGCGCAGACCTCGTGAGCTGTCGATGCAAAGAACCGGAGCCTGGCAGGCAGCTGACAGCTCGGCAACCCGATCGCCGATTCTCGATCGCGACAGCATCGGCCCGGTGAGGACCAGCGGACGCTTTGCCGTGCGCAACATCGTCAGCCAACGCTTGCACAGTTCCGGGGACGCCGGCGAATCGTTGGCCCTGCACACCCGAGCGCGCTCGTGCAGCGCCGCCCGCGAAACAGGCTGGTTCAGGCGGCAGTCCAGCCCATCGGCCGGCAGTGCCAGATGAACCGGGCCGTGTCGACCTGACAGGGCGATGCCGGCGAGCGCCATCACCTCCTCAACGAGGCAGTCGGCACCCGCACTGCGCATCGTCCGCTTGACGACCGGGGCGCACATCGCGCATTGATCGAGCATCTGGAACGCACCCTGACCGTCCTGGGCAAGCGGCGAATCGCCGGCCAGCAGCAGAACCGGACTATCGTTCATTCTGGCCGCGTAGAGAGCGCCCATCGCATTGCCCAGACCCGGACCCGCCGTGACCATGGCAACGCCCAGTTCACCGGTCAGTTGTGACCAGGCATCGGCCATGAACACCGCAGCGGCTTCGTGTCGCGTGTGGATGATGCGCACCCCTGCCGTCAGACAGGCGTCATAAACCGGCATGATCTGATTACCCGACAGGGAAAAGATCGTCCGCACACCCAGGGCCTGCAGCGCCGCCACCAGGGCATCGGCGCCGCGAGACTGCTGACCCTCGCTCATGAGTGGTAGAGGCGGGAACTTTCGGGCAGGCCGGCCGTCAGAAACGCCATCTGATCGCCCTGGATATGGCCGGCGCGCGCCTGGAGGATGAGGTCTTCCCAGCGACTGGGTACATAGGGCAGATAGAGCAGCGGCATGTTCGCTTCTTCAGGTGTCCGGTTGGCTTTACGTTGATTGCACGAGCGGCACGAAGCGACCACGTTCATCCAGTGATCGGATCCGCCCTTGCACACCGGCACGATGTGTTCACGCTCCAGGTCGGCATCGTCGTAGCGCAGACCGCAATAGGCGCAGATATTGCAATCACGCCTGAACAACTTGTGATTGAAGCGGGTCAGACGCGGCGGGCTGCGCAACAGGCGGTCGGCCATGGAGGTGCCCAGCACCGCCATGATCGGGTGAATATCAAGAACCGAACGCAGACCCGTGAGCCGGGAGTTCCCCCCATGCAGGCGAACGCAGGCGTCACCCAGGGTATAGGCGACCGAATCGGTGGCGTAGTGTCGCGCAGCCTCCTCGACACCGATCCACATCTGGGGCACGCCGCTGATATCGATCTTCAGGACACGCGTCACAGGCCGCATGGTCTCGTTCCAGGATCTGGTGCAGCCGGAAACAATACCATGCGTTGACCCGTTCGATCAGACCCGCCCCGGCCAGACCAGTTGCGACGATGCCACGCGTCAGGCCATGACGATCACGGAGCGGGCCAGATTGCCCACGCGCAGTTCAGCCACGGCATCATTGATACGGTCCAGCGGCAGGCGCTGGGCAATCAGTTCGTCGAGCTTCAGGTGACCGCGCAGGTAGGCTTCGACCAGCCGGGGCATGTCCACCGGGAACCGGTTCGATCCCATCAGCGAGCCTTGCAGGCGCTTTTCGCTCAGGAACTCGAAACCGTCCACCTCGAGCATGGTGCCGCGCGGGATCATGCCAATGATGGTCGCGGTACCGCCGCGACAGATCATCCGGAATGCCTGCTCGGCCGTTGCCTTCAGGCCGATCGCCTCGAAGGCATGATCGACCCCGCCCTTGGTCAGATCGCGGACCGCCGCCACCGCGTCGACCGCACCCGCCTCGACCACGTCGGTCGCGCCGAAGCGCCTGGCCAGGTCGAGCTTGCCGGCAATCCGGTCAACCGCGATGATCCGGCCGGCGCCGGCCATGGCCGCACCGTTGATGGCTGACAGCCCGACCCCGCCGCAGCCAATGACGGCGACGGTTTCACCCGGCCGGACCGACGCTGTGTGGATCACGGCACCGACTCCGGTCATCACCGCACAACCAATCAGGGCTGCCCGGTCAAGCGGCATGTCCTGACGGATCGCCACGCAGGCATTTTCATGAATCAGCATCTGCTCGGCAAATGCCGACAGATTCAGGAACTGCATCATCGGCGCCTGCCGGGTTGCAATGCGGGCCTCCTCACCGTCAGCCCGCCGGGTCTCGGCGCCGGTGCACAGCGACAGATGGCCGGTTACACAATGGGCGCAATGGCCGCAAAATGCCGACAGACAGGTGATCACATGATCGCCCGGCTTCACTGAGCGAACCTCGGAACCGACCGCCTCCACGATGCCGGCCGCTTCATGACCCGGCACCGTCGGCAAAGGGTATTTGAACAGGCCATCGATGAAATGCAGATCGGAATGGCAGACCCCGACCGCTGCCGTGCGCAACAACACCTCACGCGCCTTCGGCTTGCTGATAGTGACGTCCTCGATGGCCATTGCCTGACCGACTTCCCGCAAAACAGCCGCTTTCATGGTGCAGTCTCTTGTTTGGATTCGACGAATACGACGAGGACGGCGCCCTCGTCGACCTGTTCACCTTCGCCAAAAGGTAAGGCTTGAACCACGCCATCAGCGGGCGCGGCGATCGTGTGCTCCATCTTCATGGCCTCCATGATCAGCAGTGCCTGGCCCTTCGCGACCGAGTCACCCGCGGCAACACGCAGTGCGATGATCCGGCCCGGCATCGGCGCGCTGAGCCCGCCTGCGCTGCTGTCGACGCTGCCGATGTCGGCCAGAGGATCATGAATGCCCAGACGCAAGCGACGACCATCGGCGAACACCCATAAAAACCCCTGCTCCACAATGACCGTGGCCGGCACGGTCCATTCGCCGATCGTGGCACGGATCCGGTTGGGTGCCAGGCGCGTGACGGCAGCCTCGATACGACGCTCGCCGATGGTCAGCGTGAATCGAAGCGCCGTGCCGGCACCGGCCGAATGGCGGGCAGTCGGCGGGATGAAGTCCATCGGGTGTGGCTGGACATGAACCGCCACCAGGGTCTGGCCATCGATGAAACTCATCGTGCGCCCGGCCGGTCCCGCCAATCGCCAGTCGGCGCACCGACGCCAGGGTGATCCGGTATCGGCGTCATCGGGCTGGCCGACCGGTGCTTCGTCGATGCGCTCGCGCTCGCTCAATGCGCCATGCAGCGCAGCCAGCACGAGCATGTCCTCACCGGCCGGCATTTCCGCCGGAAACAGGACCTCGCGTTCGCGCTCGATGAGACCGGTATCCAGGTTGGCGAGCCGAAAGGAATCGGAACGGATCAAGCGGTCGAGAAACGCAACATTGTTGGCCACGCCGAGCACCTCGAATTCGCGCAGCGCACGACTCATGCGTTGCAGGGCTTCGTCGCGATCGGTGCCATGCACGATCAGCTTGGCAATCATCGGGTCATAGAAGGGCGTGATCGGATCGCCGGCTTCTACACCGCTGTCGATGCGCACGTTGTCGGACTCGGCCGGCGTGCGCAACCAGGCCAGCCGACCCGTTGATGGCAGAAAGCCCCGCTGCGGATCTTCGGCATAAATTCGGGCTTCGAGTGCATGGCCGGTGATGGTCAGCTCGGCCTGGGATCTGGGCAACGGTTCGCCGGCCGCAACCCGCAGTTGCCATTCGACCAGATCCAGGCCGGTGATCATTTCTGTGACCGGATGCTCCACCTGAAGCCGGGTGTTCATCTCCATGAAATAGAAGCTGCCGTCCTGGTTGGCGATGAATTCGACCGTTCCGGCACCCACATACGCGACTGCCTTGGCCGCCTTGACCGCCGCCTCACCCATTGCCCGGCGACGCGCCGCCGTCATGCCGGGCGCCGGCGCTTCCTCGAGCACCTTCTGGTGACGACGTTGCACCGAGCAATCTCGCTCGAACAGGTAGACCACATCGCCCTGGGTATCGCCGAAGACCTGCACTTCGATGTGTCGTGGCCGGGTGATGTATTTTTCAACCAGCATCGTGGCATCGCCGAAACTGGCCTGTGCCTCGCGTTGGCAGGATTGCAGCGCAGCGGCGAAATCATCCGCGCGTTCGACCAGGCGCATGCCCTTGCCGCCACCGCCCGCACTGGCCTTGATCAGGACAGGCCAGCCGATTGCGCTGGCCTGCCGGAACAGGGTGTCGGGATCCTGATCGTCACCGTGATAACCGGGCGTGAGCGGCACGCCAGCCTGCTCCATCAGGCGCTTGGCCGCCGACTTGCCACCCATGGCGCGGATCGCCGCGACCGGCGGCCCGATGAATACCAGCCCCGCCTCTGCGCAGGCCTGGGCGAAGCCTTCGTTCTCCGACAGGAATCCATAGCCCGGGTGAACGGCCCGGGCACCAGTGGCCAGTGCCGCGGCAACGATGCGCTCGCCCAGCAGATAGCTGTCGCGCGCCGCCGGCCCACCGATCGCCACCGATTGATCGGCGAGTCGGACATGTCGGGCCTGGGCATCGGCGCTCGAATGAACGGCGACCGTCTCGATGCCCAGACGCCGGGCAGTACGGATGATGCGGCAGGCGATTTCGCCTCGATTGGCGATCAGGATTCGCGAAAAGAGCATGTCGGCTACATCCGGAAGACGCCGAATCGCGTCGGTTCGATTGGCGCGTTCAAAGTGGCCGACAGGGACAGGGCGAGCACCTGGCGGGACTGGGCCGGTTCGATGACGCCGTCATCCCAGAGTCGGGCCGACGCGTAGAACGGATGCCCCTGGGCCTCGTACTGATCGAGGATGGGCTGGCGGAATGCGGCCTCCTCATCGGCTGTCCAGGTGCCCCCCCTGCCCTCGATACCGTCGCGCCGAACCGTCGCCAGGACGCTGGCTGCCTGCACGCCACCCATCACCGAGATGCGGGCATTGGGCCACATCCAGAGGAATCGCGGCGAATAGGCGCGACCGCACATGCCGTAATTGCCGGCACCGAAACTGCCGCCGATCAGCAGCGTGAGCTTGGGTACACGCGCCGTGGCCACCGCCGTCACCATCTTGGCACCGTCGCGGGCAATACCGGCGTTTTCGTACTTGCGCCCGACCATGAAACCGGTGATGTTCTGCAGGAAGATCAGCGGAATGCCACGCTGCGCACACAACTCGATGAAATGCGCCCCCTTGAGGGCCGATTCCGAAAACAGAATGCCGTTGTTGGCAATGATGCCCACCGGATACCCATGCAGGTGGGCGAACCCGCAGATCAGGGTCGTGCCATACCGGGCCTTGAACTCGTCCAGTCGGGAACCATCGACAATGCGGGCGATGACCTCCCGGACATCCCAGGGCTTGCGCGGATCCGACGGAATGATGCCGGCAATGTCGGCCGGATCATAAATCGGCTCCTCGACACTGCGACACACAAGGCTGATCGGCTTTCGCCGATTCAGATTGCTCACGGCCTGACGGGCCAGCGCCAGCGCATGGCGATCGTTCTCGGCCAGATGATCGGCAACCCCGGACAGGCGGGTATGCACATCACCGCCGCCCAGGTCTTCCGCCGACACAATTTCACCGGTGGCTGCCTTGACCAGGGGTGGACCGCCCAGAAAAATCGTGCCCTGGCCGCGCACGATGATGGTTTCATCCGACATGGCCGGCACATAGGCGCCGCCCGCGGTACATGACCCCATGACCACCGCGATCTGGGGAATGCCCATCGCCGACATGTTGGCCTGGTTATAGAAGATCCGCCCAAAGTGATCACGATCGGGAAAGACCTCGTCCTGCAAGGGCAGGAAGGCACCGCCCGAGTCAACCAGATAGATGCAGGGCAGATGATTCTGCATGGCGATCTCCTGGGCTCGCACATGCTTTTTCACCGTCATCGGGTAGTAGGTTCCGCCTTTGACCGTCGCATCATTGGCAACGATCATGCATTCGACGCCACTGACCCGTCCGACGCCGGTGATCACACCGGCCGACGGGGCCTCGTCGTTGTACATACCCAGGGCCGCCAGGCGCCCGACTTCCAGGAAAGGGGAACCGGCATCGAGCAGGCCGGCAACCCGGTCACGCGGCAACAGCTTGCCGCGACTCTCATGACGCTGTCGAGACTCGTCGCTGCCACCGCGTTCGACACGGGCCGCCACACGTCGCAATTCGTCGATCTGACGCGTCAGGGCCTGGGCATTGGCGCGAAAACCCTCGTCGCGCGGATTGACCGCGGACCGGATGACGCTCATGAAGACCGTCCATCAGTTCCGCCTGCGCAAACACGAGGGACAGACTGCGCAGCATGCGCGGGGTGGATCATTGTCGGGCGGCTCTGCTTCATCATCGGGTCTCGTTATACAGTTCACGACCGATCAGCATGCGGCGGATCTCCGACGTACCCGCACCGATCTCATAGAGTTTGGCATCACGCCAGAGACGGCCCGTGGCGTATTCATTGATGTAGCCGTTGCCGCCCAGGGCCTGTATGGCCTCGCCAGCCATCCAGGTGGCCTTTTCCGCCGAGTACAGGATTGCGCCGGCCGCATCCTTGCGCAGGGTGCGCGAATGAGCCGAGCTGTCACAGGCACGTCCGACCGCATAGACATAGGCCCGGCAGGCCATCCAGGTGCTGTACATGTCGGCGAGCTTGCCCTGCATCAGCTGGAACTCGCCAATGCTCTGATTGAACTGCTTGCGCTCATGAACATAGGGCAACACCGCATCCATGCAGGCGGCCATGATGCCCAGCGGCCCACCCGACAGCACGGCACGCTCGTAGTCCAGGCCACTCATCAATACCTTGACGCCCTCGCCTTCGCCGCCGAGCACATTGTCCAGCGGCACCTCGCAATCATCGAAAAACAGCGGGAATGTGTTCGAGCCACGCATACCCAGCTTGTCCAGGTGCGGGCCATGGCTGAAACCCTTCATGCCCTTCTCGATGATGAAGGCGGTGATGCCCCGAGGTCCGGCATCGCCATCGGTGCGCGCATAGACGACCAGGGTATCGGCATCGCCACCGTTGGTGATCCACATCTTTGATCCGTTCAGACGGAAATGATCGCCATGACGCTGGGCATGCAGCTTCATCGACACCACATCCGAGCCGGCATTGGGCTCGGACATGGCCAGGGCGCCAACCTGTTCACCATTGACCAGCTTGGGCAGATAACGGTCGCGCTGTGCGCTGCTGCCATTGCGGTGGATCTGGTTGATGCACAGATTGGAGTGCGCGCCGTAGGAAAGTCCGACCGCGGCCGACGCCCGGGAAATCTCCTCCATCGCAATGATATGGGCCAGATAGCCCAGGTTCGCGCCACCATACTCCTCACCCACCGTGATGCCGTGCAGGCCCAGACTACCCAGCTTGCGCCAGAGGTCGGCGGGAAACTGATTGTCGCGATCGATGTCCGCCGCCCGCGGCGCGATCTCCTGCGCGGCGAAGTCGCGAATCGCGTCGCGCATCATCGTGATGGTCTCGTCGAGGCCAAAATCGAGGGTTTGAAACTCAGGCATGCAGGGTCTCCGGGAAACGGGAAGGCGCGCGGATGGTCAACTCATGCGAGCCACTACCCGCCCGACAATCTCCCCCTTCTTGAGCTTGTCCAGGGTGGCTGAGATGTCGGCAGGCTCGCAGCTCGTCACGGGAATCGGCTTGAGTTTCCCGGAACGCGCCAGGTCGACCACTTCGCGCAATTCCTGCAGGGAGCCGACATAAGACCCCTGAATCGTCATGGCGCGCTGGGCGAGCGGCACCAGCGACAGGCTGATTTCGCCGCCGTAGAGGCCGACCAGAACGTAGCGCCCGCCCTTGCGCAATACCGCCTGGCCCAGTTCCGCGGTCTGCGTCATGCCCACGAAATCGATGGCGCCATGGACCCCGCCTTCCAGACCGGCGAGCCGGCTGCGCGCATCGGCATCGGCCGGGCTGACGGCGATCTTCGCGCCCATTGCCTTGGCCGCGTCGAACTTGGATTCATTGATGTCGACTACCGCGATGTTTTCATGGCCCATGGCCGCGAGCACGGCGATGGCCATCAGGCCGAGACCGCCCGCCCCCAGCACGATGATCCAGTCCGTGGGGCGGCATGGCATGAGCTTGCGGGCCGCGCTATAGGTGGTGAGGCCCGAACAGGCCAGAATCGGCGCATAGCCGGGATCGAGATCACCCACTTCGATCAGGTATTTGGGATGCGGCACGATCACATGATCGGCGTAGCCACCCGAACGCTGGATACCGATATAGCCGGGCGCCATGCACCAGTTGTCCATGCCATCCAGACATCGTGCACACTTCCCGCAGCCGGTCCAGGGATAGACGAGCCGATCCACACCGAGGGTGACATCGCCAGCTTGCGGGCCGGCAGCGATGACCGTACCGAACGGTTCATGGCCCATCGTGATGGGCGGCTTCATGCCACGATCACTCATCTGGAACTTCTTGCCATTACCCAGATCGAAATAACCATCCCGAATATGCACATCGCTATGGCAGACCCCGCAGTACTTCACCTTGACCAGTACTTCGGTGCCGCTTGGCCGGGGCGTCTCCCGGATTGCCTTCTGCAGGGGCTTGCCCCAGTCGACCACGTCATAGCTTTCCATTGATGCGCTGCCTCGGTTGGGTTGACGAACACGCAACTGTAGTCAATTAATGAGGCGATGCAAAGCGAGCGGGTCCGGCTCAGACCGCGCCGCATCGACGCCCCGCTGCTTGCCGCTATGATTCATGCGATCGCAACCCACCGCCCGCCAGCCGATGAAGATCAGTTTCGAACCCTCGACCGTCGCGGTCGTGACCGGCGCAAGCCGTGGCATCGGCTTCGCCTGTGCCCAGGCCTTGTCCAGGGCCGGTGCGACCTGTGTGATCGTGGCCCGCAAGGCCGCCACGCTGGCCAGTGCACGAAGCCGGCTGACGGCTGGCGGCGCCCGGGTCATCGCGCTCGCTGCTGATGTCTCGGATGGCGGCGAGGCGGCCGACCTGGTCGAACGCATCGAACGTGAAGTCGGGCCGATCGATATCCTGATCAATTCGGCCGGTGCCGCGCAACGATTTGCGGTCAATGAACTGGGTCCCAGCGCATTCGCCCAAGGCATGCAGGCCAAGTATTTTCCAACCATGCATATGCTCGAACCTGTCGCGCGCCGCATGGCCGCCCGCCAGGTTGGCAGCATTGTCAATATCATCGGCCAGGGCGGCCGCCAGGCCTCGGCCATTCACATTTCAGGCGGTGCGGCCAATGCGGCGCTGATGCTGGCCACCGTCGGCATGGCCCGTGCCTATGCCGATCGCGGCGTGCGCATCAACGGGATCAATCCGGGCCTGACCAATACCGACCGGGTCACCGAAGGCATGCAGGCCGCCGCCCGGGCGAGCAATGAATCGGTCGACCAGGTGCTGGCCACGGCACAGGCCGCCATTCCGATCGGACGCATGGCAGAACCCGAAGAAATCGCCAACGTCGCCGTGTTTCTGGCCTCTGATCTGGCCAGTTATGTGACCGGCGCGATCATTCCGATGGACGGGGGTTCTGCATCGGTGATCTGACAAACCGTACCAGCAGATTGTTCGCCGGCATCTCGGTCACCGATTCCCTGGTCAGTCCGAGTCCGGCAGCCATCTGGCCAACTGCCTCGAGCCGGCGGATGCCCCACGCCGGATTTCGGGCACGCAGATCGGCGTCGAATGCAACATTGCCGGGCGCGGTCTCGATCCCGTCGCGCAAGAAAGGGCCATAGAGCAGCAGCGATCCACCCGGCTTCAGGATCCGGGCCGCTCCGTCAAGCAGGCCCTGTGTACATGACCAGGGCGCGATATGGATCATGTTCGCGCAGAACACAGCATCGAACGGTCCCGGTGGCCATGGACCTGATTCGACGTCAAGCGCGATGGCCGAGCTGACATTGAGAAGGCCGGCACGCGCAACCCGCGCATCGATCGCTTCACGAGCCTTGGCATCGGGATCGCCTGGCTGCCAGTGACATCCGGGCAACGCCGATGCAAAGTGCACCACATGCTGGCCGGTACCGCTGGCCACTTCGAGCACTCGCCCGGTCGCCGGCAGCATCGTGCGCAGCACCGCCAGGATCGGCTCGCGGTTGCGCTCGGCTGCCGGGCTATGCGGCAGCATGATCAATGTGGCGTGACCGGCATGGGGTTAGGCGGATCGGGCAGCCGGCAGATGATGTTCAACCCAGCGAACGATGTCCTGAGCGCCCATTGCCCCGGACTGTCGGGCAAGTTCCCGCCCGCCCATGAACAGCATCATGGTCGGAATGCTGCGGATGCCGAAGCGGGCACCGAGGTCGGGTTGCGCTTCGGTATCGACCTTGGCGAGCCTCACCGTGGGCTCCAGCAGCCCGGCAGCCTGCTCATAGGCGGGTGCCATCATGCGGCAGGGTCCGCACCAGGGCGCCCAGAAATCCACGAGCAAGGCAATGTCATTGCGACTCAGGTGCCGGTCGAACTGAGCGCCGGACAATGCCTGCGACCGGGCATTGAACAAGGGTTCGTGACAGCGACCACAATCGGGACGATCGCCCAGGCGCGCAGCGGGAATGCGATTGACCGCGTCGCAATGCGGGCAGACCAGATGAAGCGATTCAGCCATAGACAGACATAGACAGACTCAGGCAGATGAACGGGATGGCAAGCGCAAGCGCACGATCCAAAGGCTCTATCATAAGCCGTGATGCCGCTTCTGCCAGCCCCTGGCCTGCCTCATCTATTGACCGAGTCCGCCATGATCCCGATGTCCGTTCTTGACCTGGTGACTGTTCGCCAGGGTGCGACGCCTGCCCTGGCCCTGCAGGAGTCGCTCGACCTTGCCCGCCACGCCGAACGATTCGGCTATCGCCGCTACTGGGTGGCCGAACATCACAACATGGTGGGCATCGCGAGTGCAGCCACGTCGGTGGTGATCGGTCACCTGGCTGCTGGCACCAAGACCATCCGGGTCGGTTCGGGCGGCATCATGCTGCCCAATCACTCGCCACTGCAGATCGCCGAACAGTTCGGTACGCTCGAATCCCTTTACCCCGGACGGATCGATCTGGGTCTGGGCCGGGCGCCTGGCACTGATCAGTTGACCTCTCGCGCCATGCGCCGCGACCCTCGCGCCTCCGACCAGTTCCCCGACGACGTGGTCGAGTTGCGCGCGTTTCTCGATGATGTACAGCCAGGCCAGCAGATCCGGGCAGTGCCGGGCGCCGGGCTCAAGATCCCGCTCTGGATTCTGGGCTCCAGCCAGTTCGGTGCGCAATTGGCGGCCTGGCTGGGTCTGCCCTATGCGTTTGCATCTCATTTTGCGCCCGATGCGCTCGATCAGGCACTGGCGGTCTATCGCGAGCGATTTCAGGCGTCGGCGCAACTCGATCATGCGTACGCCATGCCCTGCATCAACGTGATCGTCGCAGATACTGACGAGCAGGCCCGCTATCTGTTCACGAGCCTGCAGCAACGTTTCACCGACATGGTCCGCGGTCGACGCGGCCTGCTCCCCGCGCCCATCGACGATATCGAGCGATACTGGTCGCCGGCCGAGAAGGCCCAGGCCATGCACATGCTCTCGTGTTCGATCGTGGGTTCACCCGACACTGTCCTACAGGGATTGAATGCCTTCATCGAACGCACCGGTGCCGATGAATTGATGATCAGCGCCGCCATCTTTGACCATCAGGCACGGATTCGCTCCTACGAGTTGCTCAGCGAATTGGGTGCCAATCTGTCGCCAGCCCGCTTGACCTGTGCGCAGCGGGAGTCCCTGCCGGGCTGAGAGCCCGGACGCCGGGCGCAGGCTCCGGCGGCTGGCCTGGCCCGCCCGACTCGTGCAATACTTGGCCGGATAATCAGCCTGGCCAGGCCAGACAACGGGAGACAAGCGATGGCGCAATCATTTGAATTCACGACCCTGTTCGCGGCCAACCTACCCGCACCAGCGCCCGCCTACCGTGGCCTGGCCCGATACCATTTCGTGGGCGGCAACAACGACCCTGATGGCGTGCCGGTTGCCGGGCTCGCGGAATCGGCCCACCGGGTCATTCAACGCCAGGGCGCCGATCTGGCCATCTACTACCCCAATGGCGGCCCACTGGGCGATCTGGGCCTGCGCACGTTTCTGTCCGACAAGCTGGCCAGCCATCGGGGCTTCGAGCCCGGTGCCCAGTCCGTGCTGGTGACATCGGGCTCCAATCATGCCCTTGACCTGTTATGTACTGCCATGATCAACCCCGGCGACACGGTCATCGCCGAGGAGCACAGTTATTCCAACATGCTGGGGCGGCTGCGCAAGCGCGGCGCCAGGGTCGTGGCAGTCAGACTCGATCAGGACGGTCTGGACTGTAACCACCTTGCGCAGATCCTGCACGAGTTGCAGACCGCCGGCGTCACGCCCAAATTCGTCTACACCATTCCGACCGTGCAGAATCCAACCGCCACCGTGATGCCACTGGCGCGTCGCCGCGAGCTGCTGGCGATCACCCGCCGACATGGTGTCGCAGTGGTCGAGGACGAGTGTTATGCCGACCTGTTATGGGAAGGCGACTGGCCCCATGCCCTGTGCGCCCTGCCCGATGCCGGCCACGTGATCCATGTCGGCTCGTTCTCCAAGTTTCTGGCACCCGCATTGCGCCTGGGTTATCTGACAGCTCCGCCCGGGGTGCTCGCCCAATTGCTCGCGCTCAAGGATGATGCGGGAACCTGTGCCCTGTCCCAGATGATCGTCGCCGATTTCATGCGCGAGCACTACCACGATCATCTGGCCGCGCTGAACAAACGCCTGCTGGCCAAGCGTGATGTCATGGTGGCTGCCCTGCGCCGGGAATTCGGCCGGACTGTGCAGTTCGTGCCGCCGCCCGGTGGCATCTTCATCTGGGTGCGCATGCCCGACGGTGTGGACACCAGTCGTCTGGCACCCATTGCCCTTGCCGAAGGACTGGCCTTCAATCCGGGAGCCGAATGGTCGGTCAACGGCAGCACGGCAACACAATTTCTGCGGCTCTGTTTCGCCCACCCATCCGCGCAGCAGATCGATGAGGGCGTGGCCATGCTCGCGGCGCTTTGCCGGCGTGAGTTCGGCCTGAGGCCCGTCGCCGCTGCAGCCTGACGGGAGCGGCCGTGCGGATCAGCATCAATCTGCTTCCAAGGCCGCATGGCTCGATCTGACGCAGGCCTGGACGATGCGCAACTCACGCGCCCGGGGGATCAGGCAGGCCTGGTTCGCGAAGGGTATCTGGCCGACCTGTTGCTGGTCCGTGCCGCCCCGGTCGCCGACGTATCAGTCCTGCAGCATGAGGACAATCTGGCAATGGTCATGCGCGGCGGGGCACTGCACCAGGATCCGCGAGGTGGGCGCCGCCCCGATCATGGGCTGATCCGCGCAGGTTCGTGTCGGAAAGATCGGTAGAGCCTCCCGGCGCTTGATCAATGACTGGAGCCGGTGGCTCGCCTGCGCTCGGCGAGTCACCGGTTGTTCAGCTGCTTACTTGGGGATGATCACGCTGTCGATCACGTGAATCACACCATTGGACGCACTGATATCGGTCTTGGTGACATTGGCATTGTCCACCATCACCTTTCCGCCATCGGCCATCAGTTTCAGCGACCCGCCTTCAACCGTTTTGACGGGACCCGTCTTCACATCAGCCGCCATCACCTTCCCTGGCACCACGTGATAGGTCAGGATCTTGGTCAATTTGGCCTTGTCCTTGAGCAGCGCGTCCAGATCGGCCTTCGGAATTTTTGCAAACGCCGCGTCGGTCGGCGCGAAGACCGTGAAAGGACCGGGTCCCTTCAGGGTTTCCGCCAGGCCAGCCGCCTTGACGGCTGTTACCAGCGTATTGAATGAACCGGCCGACACGGCGGTGTCGACGATATCGGCCGCGTGGGCCTGGGCTGAGACGCCCAGTGCAAACAAGGCGGCAACAAAGGTCTTTTTCATGGTCAAACTCCTGGAGGTGGTAGGGGTTTCGGAAAGGTTTCGGGCTCAAAAGAGAGAAAGCTGCTCAAGCCCGCCGAGACCGAACGATACCGAATAATGACCATTCAGTCATTATTTGACCATTAGGTTTCTACGGACAATCTGAACCTTGATCCCAGTCTGGAAGCGTCAGAATGGCCCCTACGATTGGCGCTCGACCAAGCTCTGCGAGGAAACCCTATGCCCCCATCATTCGACACCGTCCTGCTCACCATCAACCAGCATGTTGCGCACCTTGTCCTGAACCGGCCCGAGCGATTGAATGCGCTGAACAAGGCGGCACTCACCGAGATCAACAGCGCACTGGATCGGGTCGAGTCCGATGACGACGTGCGGGTGATCGTGGTGAGTGGTCAAGGCCGTGCGTTCTCGTCGGGCTTCGATCTGAAGGCGCAGATGGAGCAACAACCCCAGGGCGATCAGGTCTGGCGCGAGATCCTCACACTCGATTTCGACACCACGATGCGCTTCTGGCACAGCCCCAAGCCAACCATTGCCGCTGTGCATGGTGCCTGTCTGGCCGGTGCCTTCGAACTGGCCATGGCCTGTGACATCACCATCGCCTCGGATGACGCGCTATTCGGCGAACCGGAGCTCAAGTTCGGCGCCGGCATCGTGACGATGTTATTGCCTTGGATGACCAGTCCGAAGCAGGCCAAGCGCATCATTCTGTCTGCCGACGACCGAATCACCGCCACCGAGGCCCTCGCCATGGGTCTGGTCAGTCAGGTGGTTGCCAACGGCACGCATGTGGAAACCGCACTGCGCATGGCACGCGGCATGGCACTCATGGATCCGAATCTGGTCAGGCAGACCAAGCAGGCACTGAATCGGACCTATGACATCCAGGGCATGCGATCCGCGCTGCTCATGGCGCTGGACATTGACCACGCCATCGAATCGCATGGATCGCCCGACAAGCGCGCTTTCATGGATATCGCACGTGAACGAGGAATGCGCGAAGCGATCGCCTGGCGCGATGCCCGATTCGCCAAGGCTCAGGGCGGATAACGACGAATGCCGAATCCGATCGGCCGGCGAGCCGCACCAGGATGGCGGGGATCCGGTCCCCAGATCGCCTGATAGGTGTCGATTGCCCGATTCTGCCACTGCCAGACCACGGCAATGGCTGCCAGCAGGCACCACCAGAACCCTATCAGAGCGGGCATCCAGCGCGGCGCATCGGCGGCAATCAGCCCGCTGAGCACGACGAGTACAGACAGCAGCAAAGCCCCGTGTCCTCCCAGCTTGTGCAGCCATTCGAATACCCGCCGGCGAGGGGACATATCGTAGTGATCCCCTCGCCAGGTTCGGGGATCCGCAGGATCGGCGCCCGCACCGGTCGGCCCCCCTTTGCTGCCTCTGGCCAGGGCAATCAGGATCTGCAACCAGGCCAGGATGAACAGGCTCCAGCCGATGCGGTGATGCATCCAGACCCAGGACGGCTGGATGCTGTCCGTCACGCCGGTCGATTGCCACGCCAGCCACACGCCAAGGGTGCTCAGCGCGACCGCCGAGTATTGTGCCGCCCGATGGCCGTGCCACCACAACGGATTGTCCAGGGTCCGCGGCCAGTCCTGCCGGCGGGTGACTTTCAGATAGCGGGCGACCAGCACACCAAGCGGCACCAGTACAGCCCAGGCCAGTGTCATCAGCCGACCGTGCCAGGCCAATGAAGACGCCAGCGCATGATCCATCCGGCCACTCAGCGGTGTCTGCAACCACACCAGCATATCGGGCCAACTGGATGAAACCGCCGCGACGAACGATCCAGGCATTGATATCCCGCTCGTGGGGAATCAGACGCAGGTCATGGCGGCAGCAATCATCATGCTCAATCGACCGACTTGCCCCATGCCGCACGCATCGACGGATGAATCGACTCCGACCAGACCACATGTCCCGGCGACTTGCCGCCAAGGATCGACAGCAATAAGGACTGCCCGGTGCCCACATTCTCGAAGGAGCGCATGATGCCAGGCGGGCAGACGATGCCGTCCAGATACCCGAGCTCGACTGCGTGCTCGCCTTGATCGCCGAATGTAACCCGCCAGCGCCCAGTCAGACAGATGAAGGTTTCCTCGCTGTCATGGGAATGCAATGCCGCGCCGTTGCCAGGATCGGCGCGGATGAAATCGATGTGGTAGTTCTCCGCGCCCTCGACCATCGAGTCAAGATTCTCATCAGCGGCGCCAGCCCCCAGGGCGCCCATCAGGGTACGTGCGTGACCGGGCATCTTCGCATCCATGAACGCCATGGCCGAATGGGGCAATTGGTCAAAGCGAAATACCGCCTTCATCACCGCCTCGGGATGAAGATCACGAGATCGCCCGAACCAGGCGCCAAGCTCTTCATCGTAGGTCATGTCACGCTCAAGACGCATGCTCGTCTCCTGGTATCGTCAGTGTTCCCACTCGTTTGTCAATCGACCCCATCATCCCTTCACTGCGCCAGCCGTCATGCCCGCGATGATCTGTCGGGCAGCAAAGAAGGTGAACAATAGCGGCGGAATCACGATCAGGGTTCCCATGGCCATGATACGGCCCCATTCCACCCCGGTGTCGGTGATGAAGCCAGCTGCCGCAACCGGCAGCGTGCGCGTGGTACGTCCGGTGAGCAGGAGCGCGAGGATAAATTCATTCCAGGCAATGCGAAACGTAAAGATGCCTGCTACTGCATATCCCGATCGCATCAGCGGAAAGAGCACCCGCCAAAACACCTGGAACGGCGTTGCCCCATCGACAATGGCAGCCTCCTCCAGTTCAACCGGAATCTGCTTGTAAAAGCCAAACAAGAGCCAGATCGCAAACGGCAGGTTCAGCGCTGTGTAGAAGAAGATGAGTACCGCCAGATCATTGTTCGGATTGAACGTGGCGACCAACGCGAACGCGGGTACGGCGAGCACAGCCGGTGGCACCATACGGATCAGCAAGGTCGAACTGGCGACCAGCCGCCGCCCGGTGAATTCTGTGCGCGCCAATGCATAAGCTGCCATGCCACCCAGCAACAGGGTCAGCAAGGTCGAGCTCACGCCCACGATGATGGAATTGGTCAGATACCGATCGAACTTCGCATCACTGAGGATGTAAGCGTAATTGTCAAAGGTCGGGGCGAACAGGAACCATAATGGTTTGGCATCCTGCACGACCACGTCGTTCTTCAGTGAGGTGGCCAGCATCACCCAGATTGGCGCCAGGCATAACACCGCCAGAATCAGCAGCCCCATATAGTGGAACAATGGCCCCAGGACTCGAGGCGAGCGAGTCCGGCCGACCTCCAGGGCAGCCAGCCTGCCCGCAGCCAGTGGATCAACCGGTCCGTTGGACACCGGGTTCCCCAGGACATCCTTTCGCTTGGCGGACTCACTCACAGGTCTGATCGCTCTTTCATCGGATTGCCCCATGCAAGAATGGCCAGACTAAGTGAGAACACGATCACGATCAGCAGCACCGCGATCGCCGACGCGTAACCCAGTTGCTGAGCGCTGAATGCGCGATTGTAGATATGCAATGACATCAACTCGGTCGCGCGTCCTGGCCCACCCCCAGTCATGATGTACATCACTTCCAGGGCCCGGAAGACATCGATCAGGCGCATCAACAAGGCAATCAGCAGGATCGAGCGGATCATCGGCAGCTTGACGAACAGAATATGCTGCCACCAGTTGGTTCCATCAATACGGGCAGCTTCGAGCACCTCGCCCGGCAGGGCCTGAAGACCAGCAATCACGATGATGAAAATAAACGGCGTCCACTGCCAGATGTCCGTGACCACGATGGCAAAAAACGCCAGCGACGGATCTCCCAACCAGACCTGATAATCAAGTCCAAACCAGGCATTCAGGTAATAGTTGATCCAGCCGATCCGGGCATCGTAGAGATAGCGCCAGATCAGACCCACCACGACCGGCGAGACCATCAGAGGCAGAATGAAGATGGTTCGGAACACCGAAGCGCCACGAATCGGCTTTTCCAGCATCAGGGCCAGCGTGACACCCAGCAGCATTTCGATGCTGATTGTCCAGAGTCCGAATCGAATGGTCACGCTGATCGATTCGCGCACATCGGGATCGACCAACAGGCGCCGATAGTGATCGAACCCGACATAGGGCGCTGTCGCGAACGGTGTCGCAATCTTCCAGTCAAAAAAGCTCAGGTAGATCGAATCGATCACCGGCCAGAGCAGTCCTGCCGCCATCACGAAGATGGCCGGCAGAACGAACAGCCAGGGCGTGACCGAGAATCGCTCGGTACGCAGCGGCGCTTCGATGTTGACGGACACGGCGTGAACCTGGCTGGACTTATTTGCCGGCTCGATACTTGGTCCAGGTGTAATAGCCCGCCCGCTCCATGATGGCACGCGCCTTCTCATTGGCCTCGTCCATGATCGGCTGGATCGGTTCGTCCGTCGTGATCACCTTGGTCAGTGCCTGGCCCAGGACATCGATGTTCAGTTCATTCCATTCCGGAATCAGAGGACGCCAATCCGGATCCGCGCAGGGCAATTGTTCGGCAACAACTGGAAACTCGGCATACTTGCCGGCGAATGCCGGATCTTTGAGGGTCGATTGACGGACCGGATCACCACCCAGTTCGACCATTCGCCGGTCACCCTGCTTGGACGTGATGTACTGCAGGAACAGGAAGGCCGCTTCCTTGTGCCGTGCATTGGCCGGAATGCCCGCTGCAAAGCCGCCCGTCTCGGACCCGCAACGCGAGCCCACCGGGTGCAGTGCATAACCGACCTTGCCGTCCACCTTGGACAGTTTGGGATCACGACTCATGGCCGCAATCTTCAAACTGTCCAGATACATGGCCGCATCCCCCTGCAGGAAGGCCGCAGCGGCTTCGGAGAATCCATACGATGGAATGCCCGTCGGCCCCGTCTTCGTGATCTCACGCATGATCTGCGCGGCTTCAACCGATTCCTTGCTGTTGATCACCGGATTCCATTGATCATCAAAGATCTTGCCGCCCAGCGGCGCAAGATGCAGCAACCAGGCAGCGGTCACCTGATGGCCGGTCTGACCCCGCGAGGTCATTGCACCCATGCCACTTTCCTTGATCTTGGGCATGATTGCCCGCAACTCCTGATAGGTTTTGGGAGGTTGCAGACCCAGTTTCTCGAACACGTCCTTCCGGTAGGCGAGGATCGACGTCTCGGCGCCAAAAGGCAGGCCGTACAGAGCTCCTGATACACCGGGCATGTACCCTTTCTTGCCACCGACGATTCCGCCATTCTGCAGATAAGCTGGTGCGATATCGTCGATATCGAACTGTGGATCCACCAGGGCGCCATTGGTGAAGAACTGCGACAAGGGCGTCAACAATCCCTTGGACACATACTCGCCCTTCCACATCACCACCCAGGTGACGACGTCGTATTCGCCCTGAGGTTTGGCCATTTCGAGCAATTGGCGATCACGCAGCTTCAGATACTGCAGCGCGTCAATCTCGACCTTGATTCCGGTCTCGGCGGTGAACTCCTTGACCAGTGTCTCGGCGGCCTTGTAATGGCCCAGCGCAGGCCAACTCACCACAATCGTCGTCCCCTTGTATTTTGCGTAGGGGTTGGCAGAAACCGAGCCGACGGTCAGCGCCAGGCCTGTCGACATCAGGCCCAATGTCACAACGGTTTTGGTCAGCAGTCTGTTCATGTTGATGTCTCCTCGTGAGCTGAGTATGGGGTGAAAAAGGTCGGCCTACAGCGCCAGACCCGTTTCCCGATCGAACAGGTAGAGCCGCTCGGCATTGAACAAATACTGCCCGCTGGCCAGGGGCTGTGCGTCGGCATCCACTTCAATCGCTGCCGTCACGGCCTGATCGCCAACCCGAGCCGCCAGGAACTGGCTCGAACCGATGTACTCGGCCACATCGACGGACAAGTCGATTGGCACCAGCGTTGCGCCCTGGGTGCCGGCCACCGAACCGGCGGCGGCGAAGTGTTCAGGGCGCAGGCCGGCAACAACTGCCCGACCCTTCTGTGCAGCGAGACCATCGCGCATCCGCGACGGCACCGGCAATGAGAATCCTGGCCCATCGATATGCAACGCATCGCCATGGGCGACCAGATCGCCCTCCAGGAAATTCATCGACGGCGAGCCGATAAATCCCGCGACATAACGGTTGACCGGCGAGTTGTAGAGTTGTCGAGGGGTACCGATCTGCTGGATATGACCGCCCGACATGACCACGATTCGGTCAGCCATGGTCATTGCCTCGATCTGGTCGTGTGTCACGTAAATCATGGTCTTGTTGAGCCGCTTGTGGAGCAGGGCGAGCTCGGTACGCATCTGGGCGCGCAACTTGGCATCGAGATTGGACAGCGGCTCATCGAACAGGAAACAGTAGGCTTCGCGCACGATCGCTCGACCCATGGCAACTCTCTGACGCTGACCGCCCGACAACTCTTTGGGCTTGCGCTTGAGCAGTTCGGTAATGCCAAGCATGCTCGCCGCGGCGGCCACCTTGCTGTCGATCTCGGCACGCGGACGCCCTTCCAGACGCAGGGCGAACGACATGTTCCCTGCCACATTCATGTGCGGGTAGAGGGCATAAGACTGAAAGACCATCGCGATATCCCGCTGCTTGGGCGGCAGATCGGTCACGTCACGCCCGCCGATCATCACCGTGCCGCGGGATATGGTTTCCAGGCCCGCGATCATGCGCAACGTGGTGGACTTTCCGCAGCCCGACGGCCCCACGATGACCACGAACTCGCCCTCGTCGATGCTCAGATCGATACTCGGAATGATGACGGTATCGCCGTAAGCCTTGGTCACCTTGATGAGTTCGACTGCGGGCAAGCTGGACGGTATCTCTCGTTTTGAGGCGACGCAAGATCTGGTGACCACTACGCCGCCGGCCAGTTGATCGATCGTCGTTCGCCAGCCCGCGACGGCAGCATCGTTTCAACCGATTCCGATCAAAATGTGTTAGCGTTAACACATGCTGTCAGCAGATGATACGGAGAATTCGGTGAATGTCAAATCCGACCCCCGCACTCGCGGTTCGAGCGTCACAATTCGCGAGGTAGCCCGTCATGCCCAGGTCAGTGAAATGACGGTCTCGCGAGCGCTTCGCGGTACCGGTTATGTATCCAGCGCCACCCGGGCCAGGGTGCTTGAATCGGCCAGACACTTCGGTTATGTGCGTAACGGCATTGCCGGTGCACTGGCGTCACAGCGCACCAACCTGGTGGGGATCGTGGTTCCGTCCATCACCAACAGCGTCTACGCTGACGTGCTTGCCGGAATCGCTCACGGCCTGCTTGGCTCGCCCCTGCAACCCGTGTTCGGGGTGACCGACTACCTTCCCGAGACAGAAGAGCGCCTGATTGCCGACATGTTGTCATGGCGCCCGAGCGGCCTGGTTGTCGCCGGCCTGGCCCATACCCGTGCAGCAAGGCGCATGCTCGCTGGCACGCATCTACCGGTGGCCGAAATCATGGATACCGAGGGACGACCGGTCGAGTATTGCGTCGGCCTGTCACAGCGCGAGGCCGGCCACCTCATCGGGCGGCATCTGATCGAGCGCGGATACCGCCGAATCGCCTATGTCGCCCACAACCATGAACTGGACGTGACCGCGCGCAAGCGACATGCCGGATTCCTCCAGGCGCTGGAGCAGGCCGGCATGACCACCACTCACAGCATCATTGACAATCAGCCGTCGTCCTTTTTGCTCGGTCGCCAACTGACCGCCCAGGTGCTTGCCTCGAGCGCGCGCATCGATGCGATCTGCTATTCAAACGACGACATGGCCATCGGCGGGCTCATGCATTGCATCGCCGAAGGCGTGCAGGTGCCTGGCGACGTCGCCCTGGCTGGCTACAGTGGCGTTGCCCTGAATGCGGCACTGCCGCAACGCCTGACGACCGTGATATCGCCTCGGTTCGAGATCGGCATGCATGCGGCCCGATACGTGTTGACCCGGCTCGACGCCGATCGCCCGACTCGCCCGATCCGTGAGGTTCTACCGCTGAAACTGGTGTGTGGCGATACGACCTGAGTGCGTCGGACGGGTATCGCGTGCCGTGCAGTTGAGATCTGGCCGCCGGGTTATGTGCGTTGGCATCATCCGGATAAACTGACGGCCCAAGCCGACACGGACTGATCGGTGAGATGAATGACTGGCCAGCCAACCGGGTCCAACGGGGTCGGTGTCTGCCAGACTCGGAGAGGATCGATGCGAACCACGTCTGTCGTTGCCGGCCTTGTCTCGGCCTTGCTGTTGGCTTCCTGTGGTGGTGGCGATGACAGTGCCACCGGCTCTGACCCGAGCGGCCCGGGTGGCCAGCCGCCGGCGCAGACGCCGGATCCTGCTCCGACTCCGACTCCGACTCCGACTCCGACTCCGACTCCGACTCCGACGCCGACGCCAACTCCGACTCCGACGCCGACGCCGACTCCGACGCCAACTCCGCCTCCCTCCCCGGCTACCGGTGCCTCAATCGATCTGACCACACCGTTCTCGCAGACCTTGACCTGCTATCACGGCGACAAGCCGTATCACGAGCCGGCAGTCAGCAATGAGTTCACCGTGGCATTCGACGGCGATCTGTTTTCCTTGACCGACTTTAATGGCGTGGTCACCGACAGCAACCGGTTCAGCACCAGCAGCAATCCGATCGAGCGCGAAGATTATTCCGGATCCGCGATGCTCAGGACGTATCTTGGCGCAGCGGGCGGCGCGATCTACTTCGTCAAGACGCTGACCGGCGAGATCATCAGTGCCGGACACAACGAGATCGGCGGCCTCTCGCTTCAGCCCTGGACCGAATGCGGCAGCCACAAGGCAGCCGAATGGCTGGCCAAGGTCGAATCACCCGTGTTCGTCACGGATCCATCCGTCCCTTCATTCAACTGGGGATCGGGCGGCGACATTCCACTGAACTGCGTGGCGCGCAGCGGAGACGACAGGGTGCTCAGCCGGGTGACTGGCACCATGCGCGCGAGCGAGGAAGGGCCCTTGCAGGTCATCGGGGAAAACGGATCGGCGTGGATCAACATTCCGGGGCGTGATGCGGACGGGCGAAACTCGACGATCAACGTCGCCTCACCACGAACGGTCACGGGTGGACAGATCACCTGGCTCTCCACACCGAATCCCGGGTCGCCCGATAGCGAACCCGATTACGAGGTACGCGTGCGCTGGGACAATCAGCTGCTGCTGATCAGGGCAACGGCCAACGACAGCTCAACGATCACGAGGACTTGCGTGCCCGCGCCACTGGCACCTTGAATCGACACGTCGCCGGCCATGAACTGCCGTCTGTCCGCCAAGGGCTCATTGATGGAGCCCGAAAGCAAAGCTGGATACCGTCAGAGCGCCCATGAATTCCCGCTCGAGATAGACCCGGGTCGCTGCATCGGCTTCAGCGGCCCCGACGGCTACCATGAGCGGGATGAGATGCTCCTCACGTGGGTGCGCCAACCGGGCATCGGGCGCGCCCGCCCAGTCAATGAGGGCGCGACTGCGCGGCAACGATTGATGCTGCAGCAAGGCCGTCGCCAACCAGTCGTCGAATGCCCGCGACGGCTCACGACCTGGTGGACCGAAGCGGCGAAGATTATGGTAGCTGAGGCCGCTGCCCACAATAAGCACGTCCTCGTCGCGCAGCGGAGCGATCGCCCGGCCCAGTGCGAGATGATCGGCGGGATCGAGGCCGAGTCTGAGCGACAACTGAACCATCGGCACATCCGCTTTGGGATAGATCACCGCCATGGGCGAGAAGGCACCATGGTCGAAACCACGATCGGCGTCGATGGCAGCCGGCAGCCCCGCGTCTGCAATGAGTTGCACAACTCGCCGAGCAAGCGCCGGTGAACCAGGGGCATCATAATGAACCTGATAGGTATGCGCCGGGAAGCCACCGTAGTCGTAGAGCATTGGCGGTCGCTCACCACCCATCACGGTAAAGGATGGTGCCTCCCAGTGGGCCGAAACCATCAGGACGGCGCTGGGCGTGCGGCCGATCTGCCGTGGCATGTCAGCCAGCGCAGCGGCGAGTTGATCGTATCGCCCGCCCGATTCGCTCATCAACCACGGCCAGGGGCCACCGCCATGCGAGATGAAATAGGTTGGCAGTCGACTCATGGCGGTGTCAATCTTCCAGTCATGCTCGTCAGGGGTTCCGTGCGGCTGAGCAACGGCCACACCAGAACCCACACACGCGGCTAGTTACGCGCTGCACCGATCGCCGCATTGAATGTCGCGCTTGGCCGCATCACAGCCTTCACCTTGTCAGGATCGGCCCGGAAGTAGCCACCCAGATCCACCGGCTTGCCCTGCACCTCGAGCATCTCGGCAACAATTCGCGCTTCGTTGTCACTCAAATCCCTGGCCAGAGGGGCGAAGTGGGCCGCGAGTTCAGCGTCATCGGTCTGTGCCGCGAGTGCCTCGGCCCAGTACATGGCCAGATAGAACTGGCTACCCCGATTGTCCAGTTCACCCGTCTTCGGACTCGGGTTCTTCCGGTTGGCCAGCAACTTGCCGGTGGCAGCGTCAAGGGTACGGGCCAGAATCGATGCCCTGGCGTTACCCGTCTTGAATCCAAGATCCTCAAGGCTGACCGCCAGCGCGAGAAACTCGCCAAGCGAATCCCAGCGAAGGTGATTCTCCTCGACCAGTTGCTGGACATGCTTGGGTGCCGAGCCCCCTGCCCCGGTCTCGTACAAGCCGCCACCCGCCATCAATGGCACGATCGACAACATCTTCGCGCTCGTGCCCAACTCAAGAATCGGGAACAAGTCAGTCAGATAGTCGCGCAGGATGTTGCCGGTAACACTGATGGTATCGAAACCTCGCACCACACGCTCCAGAGTGAAGCGCATCGCCCGGACCTGACTCATGATCTGGATGTCAAGGCCGCTGGTGTCATGCTCCTTCAGGTACAGGCGAACCTTCTTGATCAGCTCATTCTCATGGGGCCGGTACGGGTCGAGCCAGAACACGGCCGGCATTCCCGACTGACGCGCCCGGGCGACAGCGAGCTTGACCCAATCCCGGATTGCCGCGTCCTTGGTCTGGCACATCCGCCAGATATCACCCTGTTCGACGTTCTGGGTCAACAACACTTCGCCAGTGTCGATATCGGTGATGTTCGCAATGCCATCTTCGGCAATCTCGAAGGTCTTGTCATGTGAACCGTACTCCTCGGCCTGTTGTGCCATCAGACCGATATTCGGCACGGTTCCCATGGTGGTGGGATCGAATGCGCCATGCCACTTGCAGAAATTGATCATCTCCTGATAAATGCGCGCGAAGGTGCTCTCAGGCATGACTGCCTTGACCTCTTTGAGCCGGCCATCGGCTCCATACATCTTGCCGCCGTTTCGGATCATCGCCGGCATCGACGCATCGACGATCACGTCATTGGGCGAATGAAAATTGGTGATGCCCTTGGCCGAGTCGACCATGGCCAGCGCAGGACGATGTTCCAGACAGGCGTGCAGATCACGCATGACGGTATCGCGCACGGCGCTGGGCAATGTGGCCAGTTTCTCATACAGATCGACCATGCCATTGTTGACATTGACCCCCAGCTCATCGAACAGCTTGGCGTGCTTTTCGAAAGCCTCCTTGTAAAAGATTCGCACACAGTGACCAAAGACAATCGGATGCGACACCTTCATCATGGTCGCCTTGACATGCAGCGAGAACATCACATCGTACTTTCGGGCGTCTTCGATCTCTCGTTCGTAAAAGGCGAGCAGCGCCTTCTTGCTCATGAACATGGAGTCGATCACCTCGCCCTCGAGCAGTCCGACCTCTCGCTTGAGCACCATGGTCTTGCCGCTGCGGGTGATGAGCTCCATCCTGACCCTGCGCGCCCGGTCCAGACTCATCGACTTCTCGCCGGCGTAGAAATCGCCTTCATGCATGTGCGACACATGGGTTCGTGAGGCCTGAGCCCACTCACCCATGCTGTGCGGATTCCTGCGTGCATATTCCTTGACGGCCTTGGGCGCGCGCCGATCGGAATTGCCCTCGCGCAACACCGGATTGACCGCACTGCCCAGACACCGGCCATAACGCGCCTTCAGGGCCTTTTCTGCATCTGTGTGCGGGTTGTCGGGATAGTCGGGCAGTTGGTATCCCTGATCCTGCAGCTCCTTGATTGCCGCATGCAACTGGGAGACCGAGGCTGAAATATTGGGCAGTTTGATGATGTTCGCATCCGGCTCCAGGGTCTTTCTGCCCAGTTCGGCCAGCGTGTCGGGCAGCCGCTGCCCGTCGGGTAACAGGTCGGAGAACTCGCCGATAATCCGCGCACCCAGCGAAATATCGCTCTTGACGACGGAAATGCCGGCCGGCTCCGTGAAACGACGGATGATCGGCAAAAATGCCGCCGTCGCCAGCGACGGCGCCTCGTCGGTCAGGGTGTAGATGATGGTGGGGCTGGTCGTCATGAGGCTCTCCTGAAGGAACAAATGCTGACGGACCGATCGACGCGAGTCAGTCCGGTGCAGCGATCAGGCCGCTATTGTGAGCCAAAAAAAACCGACCGTTTACCGCGAATCGGACTTTCGCAACGCCCTCATGGCATCTTGGCAGGTCCGCTCGGACGTTCACCCGCCCTCACTGTCGGACCGCCTCGACAACCACCGCCGTGCCGCTCGCCGACACCATCATCATGCTGCCGGCCTGCCCGACGACCTCGTAATCGAGATCAACGCCAACGACGGCATTGGCACCCAGGGCGACAGCCTTCTCCTGAAGTTCCTGCATGGCGATGTCCCGGGCTCGCTGGAGTTCCTTTTCGTAGGCACTGGAGCGTCCACCGACGATATCGCGGATGCCAGCGAAGAAGTCCTTGACGATGTTGGCGCCCAGAATGGCCTCTCCGGCGACGATTCCGCAGTAGCGGGTGATCCGATGATCTTCGATCGATTGGGTAGTGGTGACGATCATGAGACTCTCCATGAATGAACAGGGGCGACACACATCAACCCTGAGCCCGCCGTGCCGGGTGAAGGCGACCATCGGGTTGGGGGGATTATCGCCGATCCCACCAACTGCCCGCCCACACCACGGAGTCGGGCTCAGACCATGCATTCATTCGCGCTGCGGCAGCCTCGTCACCGTTACCTGTATATCCAATCAGTCAATTGGTAATCCGTGCCCTGGCCAGCACCGGCGGACCCTGGCGGGCCTGGATCGCTCAGTCATTGAGCCGGATCTGAACGCGGCGTCCCTCGGCGGGCACCGAGATCACGGTGTCCTGCCACCCTGGCGCACCGAACACTGATCGTTCTTCAAGCGACGCGCCCCAAGGCTCGCTCGGCATGCCGAACAGATTGCTGTCCAGATCCTTGTTGTCATTACGATCGTGGTAGACCAGGAGAGCATAGTCGCCGGCCGGCAGATCCTTGAAGACAAAGCGAATCTCACCCGGTTTGGCGGGCTCGGCATGAACCGCGAGCGCCTTCTGACGGAAATCCGCCTCGCTGGCGTACAAGGCGTAACGCAGATTGCCTTCGCTCGATCCAACTGTGGCCACCACGGTTTCCAGATCGGCTGCCTGAACGCTCGTGGCGACGTGGACGAACAACGCAGCGATGATGCAACGGTGAAAAGGGGTCATGGCGGTCCTGTGGGTTTGTCTGGGCAGGAATCATCCCTCTGCGCCCGGAAAATCGCGAGGGCCGTGCGACAGACCCCGGTGTCGACGCCGCCAGCTGTCAGCTGGCAGCGTGAACCGCCGTCTGGGCAAGGGCGAATCGGCCGATCGACAGCCCGTCGATCGGCACCGACGTCCGGCCGGTGTCAATGAGCTCGGCGATCACGGCACCGGCGCCCGGTCCCAGCTGAAAGCCATGAGCCGAAAATCCGAACTGGTGATACAGACCCTCGGTCCGGCCACTGGGGCCGACGACGGGCAGATCGTCGCTCATCCGGCCTTCGATGCCAGCCCAGGCCCGATTGATCATGGCCGAACGCATCACGGGGAAAACATCGGCGACCGTCGCCGCGCTCTGCACGAGCTTTCGCCAGTCGATGCGTGTGGCGTTTCGATCACGATCGACATGGGCCAGATAACCACCGCCGATCATGACGGTGCCATTGGCGAACTGCTTGAACGAGAGCTTGCGGGTGCGCAGGATCACAACCGGATCGATGAAGGCCGGTACCCGGGAGGTGATCATGAGCATCGGACCGATTGCCACGAGCGGCACCGGTTCACCGACCGCGGCGGCGATCCGGTCGGCCCAGGCGCCCGCGGCATTGACCACCACGGGCGCCTGGTACTTGCCAGTTGTAGTCTGCACGACCCACATCGCCGCGAATCGGCTGAGCCCCGTCGCGGCCACGCCTTCGACGAATCGCGCGCCGCGGGCGATGGCCGCCCGGCGAATCGCCTGGGTCGTGCGAAACGGATCGGCCGCACCATCGCGTCGTGACACGATGCCACCGGGGCAAGTCGGCGAAACGGCGGGAATCAGTCGACGCAATTCCGCCTGATCGATCAACTCCTCGTGAGCGAAGCCGCGCGTTTTCAGATCGGCCACCCGTTCACGAAATCCAGCCAGTTCGGCCTCATGCTCGGCAACCAGGATCTGCCCGTGACTCTCGAATCCGCAGTCATCGCCGACCAACTCGCCGATCCGCTCCCAGATGGCCATTGAGGCCACCGACAAAGGGATCTCGGCTACATCCCGGGCGAGTTGCCGAACACCACCCGCATTCACGCCCGATGCGTGGCGGCCCGTATAGTCTTTCTCGAGCACGATGGCTTCAATGCCGCGCAATGCCAGATGTAAGGCCGTCGATGCGCCGTGAATACCGCCACCGATCACCAACACATCGGCGTGCCTGGACCGGTCGACCTCAGCCACGCGCGACCGCTTTGACTGCATCATCGCCGGTGGACATGGCCGCCAGGGAAGCCAGCGAAATCGGCTTGACGGGCGGACGCAGGCGATAGTGACCGATGGCCTGCGCCGTGCTGCCGTGCGCATCGGCCATGAGCTCAGTGACCGTCAGTCCGCACAGTCTGCCCTGGCAAGGCCCCATGCCACACCGCAGAAAGGCCTTCATCTGATTGGGCCCTTCGCAACCGAGCCGCACCGCTTCGCGAATCTGTCCGGCCGTGACTTCCTCGCAGCGGCAGACGATCGTATCCGCCCGAACCGGAACCCTGAACTGGGGAGCCGGCCGATACAGCCGGTCGATGAACAGGCGACCCCGTTGATGACGCACGAGTCCTGCCATTGCCGACGCCTCGATCGAGTCGAGATCGCTACCGGACCCAGGCTTAAGCCGCCTGATTGCCGCGCAGGCCGCGAGACGTCCACGTTCCTCCGCCATCCAGGCACCGCCGATGCCGGCGCCGTCGCCGGCGATCGAGATGCCCGGGATCGTGCTGGTCCCCGAACCATCCAGCACCGGTCGCCAGCACAGAAGAATGTCGTCCCAACGATGCTCGATACCGGCGGCCATCGCCAGATTGACATTCGGCACGACGCCTTGATGCAGCAACAGGTGGGTCGCATCGATCTGGCCGCGCCGGCCCGCAGCGGTCTGATAGCTCACGCTGACCAGCCGGCTGCCGCTCGTATCAGCGCGGGCTTCGAGCCCGGTGACCTCGCGAATCACGGGTGTCGATGCCTTGACCTCACGCATCAAACCCAGTCCCTTGCGCAGCAATGGCGAGGTGAGAAACGATATCGCATCGGGCAGGGCCTCGCGCCAGTTCTCCCGAGGCGTGGTGTCCAGAATGGCTTCGATGCGGCCGCCGGCACGCAGGGTCTGCGCAGCCAGCAGCCAGAGCAGTGGTCCACAACCGGCGAGTACCGTTGCACCGTCGGCCACCAGCCCTGAGGATTTCAACATCGTCTGGGCCGCGCCGGCCGACATCACCCCCGGCAAGGTCCAGCCAGGAATCGGGAAGGGTCGTTCCAGCGCGCCGGTCGCAATGATCACGTGCCCGGCCTGCAGCATCTGGGCCGCCCCGTCGATCGACACGCCGATTTCGAGCGTTTCGTCCAGACTCCAGACCGTGGCATCCTGGACTACCCTCGCCTCAGTCGCCGCAAGATCTCGAAGCAGATGCTCACCGTGCCAATAATCCGGGCCCAGTAATGATCGCTGACGGGTGAACGGCGAGGCGGATATACCGCGATAAATCTGGCCGCCGGGCGTCTTATTCTCATCGAGCACCAAGGTCGACAAGCCCGCCTGAGCGCCAATCGTGGCGGCAGTCATGCCCGCAGGGCCGGCACCGACCACGATCAGATCCCAATGCTCGGCCAGGTCGTGATGGCCAGCCTGCCCGGCAGTCGCCTGATGGTGAATCGTCGCTGCGGGCATGTTCATTGTCCGGCCTCCCGCTTGCCGATCTGGCGCGTGATCCGCATGCCCTCGGACACGGTCACCAGACAAGCCTGACAGTTGCCCTGTCCGTCGATGTTGACCAGGCAATCGAAACAAACACCCATCATGCAGTAGGGCGCACGTGGCGCACCCGTGACCGGCGTGGTTCGCAGGTGGGTAACTCCAGCGGACAGCAGCGCCGCCGCGACGCTGTCACCGGCGCGCGCGGCAATCGGTTCATCGTCGAAAAAGATCCCGACCGCGCCCGACTCGGGGTCGTCACTGACTCGCTTGAACATCAAATCTCCGTGTACTGAAGGCGTCGACCTGCGCGGGATCGAGCCGGCCATTGGCGATCATCGGTGCCAGCACCAGGGCGTGCGCCGCCGCCAGGGTCACACCCGAATGACAGGTGGTGACGAAACCGCCCGGATGGGTGAGTGATTCTTCATAGATCGGAAATCCGTCGGCCGGCATGACCCGGATCGCCCGCCAGGTGCGCACCACATTGAGTGAACCCAGCATGGGAAAAGCCTGCACGGCGCGTTGGGCCATGACCGTGTTGATCGGTCGATTGATCCCCTGCGGCGTGATGCCCTCTTCCTTGCTGTCGCCGATCATCACCGTGCCTTCATCGGTCTGGCGGATGGTCGACAAGGGATAACGCAGAAAAGGACGGACGCGCTCCGTCACGATGATCTGGCCGCGCTCAGGTTTCATCGGTACCTGCAGGCCGATCATGGGCGCCAGCCGCGCATTGGCATTACCCGCCGCCAGCACGACACGCCGGGCGCCAAGCGTCACGCCTCCACCAACCGATGGAACGCCGATATCGACCCGGAATCCGCCGGCCTGCGGCGTAATCGCCCGCACCGGCTGGTTTGAGCGGTAATCCACGCCCATCCGGTCCATGCCGGTATAAAGCGCCCGAAACAGGCGCAGCGAATTGACATGACCATCGACCGGACAGAAGCTGGCGCCAACCACCGCTGACCCGATCTCGGGAAGGATAGCGGCCAATGCCCGTCGATCGAGCATCTCGGTGGGATAGTCGGCCACACCGGGCTGTTCATGAAATCGACGCAGAGTGTTGGCGCGACGCTCGAATTCATCATCGGACAGACACAGATGAAAGCCGCCCGGACGTTCGAAGCAGACATCGACCTGCGTCTGCTCACGCAACTCGTCTGCGAGCGTCTGCCAGCGATTGGATGACTCAAGCGTCCAGCGGGAATACGCGCTCAGGCCCAAGCCCTTGGTCTGCACCCAGACCAGGGCGAAATTGCCGCGCGAGGCCCGCACCGCGGCATCCCCTTCGTCGAGCACCACCACGCGCTGGCCGACACGTGCCAGGCCCCAGGCCATCGCCGCACCGACGAGTCCGCCGCCCACGACCGCCACATCGAAGTCATCCGATCGCATCACTCGTCACGCTTCCCTTGGCCGATTAACAATGCCTCCAGCCCGTAGAGTCGATCCAGAATCACCAGCGCCACCACGGTGATCGCGATCACCACTGCCGACACTGACGTCACCAGCGGATCGATATTGTCCTGGATATACAGAAAGATCCGCACGGGCAGGGTTTCGGTGCCCGGCGTGGCGATGAATACCGTCATGGTCACCTCATCGAACGAGTTGATGAAGGCCAGCGCCCAGCCGCTGATCAGGCCCGGGATCACGAGCGGCAGGGTGATGCGTCGCAGAATGGTGAAGTCGCCGGCACCGAGCGATTCGGCCGCATGCTCGATCTGGGGATTCATGCCGATTGCCGAGGCCAGCGTGAGACGCAAGGCAAAGGGAAACACGATCACCACATGGGCGATCACCAGGCCATGAAACGTGCCGGCCAGACCGATCTCGGTGAAAAACCGCAGAAACGCGATGCCCAGCACAACATGAGGAATCATCAGTGGCGACTGGAACAAGGCAAGCATCGCCTGTCGACCCCGGAATTGCCGCCGGGCAATGGCCAGCGCTGCCGGTACACACAATACGATCGCGATGAGCGAGGACAGGGCGCCCAGGCCGATACTCTGCCAGAACGCCGAGACGAACTCCGGGTAGTCGGCAATGGCTCTGAACCAGCGCAGCGACAAGCCATTGGTCGGAAACGACAGAAAGGCCTCAGGCGTGAACGCCACCGCACAGACCACCACGATGGGGGCGAGCATGAAGATCACGAAAAGCGTGTGGAATATCAGCGCCGGCAGACCATTGCGACTCATCGTGCAACTCGCCTCATTCGAACACGGATGCCAACCGCCGCTCGACCAGGCGATTGGTGATTACGATCACCGATGCCAGCGCAAGCAGCAGCACCACCGCCACGACCGCCCCCAGGGGCCAGTTGAGCGTATTGAGAAATTCATCGTAGGCTACCGTGGAGGCCACCTTCAGCCGACGCCCGCCGATGATGGCCGGTGTGGCGAACGCACTGGCCGCCAGCGCAAACACGATGATTCCGCCGGCCAGCAGGCCGGGCACGATCTGTGGCAGAACAATACGGAACACGATCTTTAGCTGACTCGCCCCCAGCGAGGCGGCGGCATTCTCGATCTGCGGATCGAGCCGTTGCAGCGAGGCCCAGACGGACAACACCATGTAGGGCAACAAGACATGGGTCAGCGCGATCACGACGCCGGTCTCGGTGAACATGAAGGGAATGGGTGAGGCGATCAGTCCCAGCCAGCTCAGGAACTGGTTGACCACCCCGGCATCGCCGCCGAACAGCAATGCCCAGCCCAGGGTGCGCGCCACGACCGAGATCAGCAGCGGTCCGAGTATCACCACCAGGAAGATCGCCCGCCAGGGACTGCGCATCCGGTTCAGGATGTAGGCCTCCGGCGCGCCCAACAAGGCCGCCAGCAGGGTGACCCAGACAGCGATTCTGAGGGTGCGCAGGAACACCTCGTGAAAATAGCCGTCGGTCAACACCTCAAGCCAGTTCTTCAGGATGAACACCGGCTCGATGCCGCTGTACTGACCCCAGTCGTGAAACGACAGGACGACGGTCATCCCGATCGCCACGAACACGACGAGCACGAACAGCAACAAGGCCGGTCCGGTCATCAGATAAGGCGTGAGAAAGCCTCTGGCGCCGCGCTCAGCCATGAGTGGATCCGCTCGACCCGCTGGTCCGTGGGCGAAGTCGCATATCGGCAGCCAGCCAGTTCACCGTGACCGAGGTGCCTTCCCGGGGTGGTTCAATGCCATCGTTCTGCCGGATGATGGTGAGCAGGCGGTCCTCGACCATCACCTGGTAGAGCCAGTGATTGCCCTGAAAGATCCGGTTGCTCACCACGCCGGCCAGTCCTGGATCGCTGTGCAACGCCGTCAGCCGCATTTTTTCCGGCCGGATCGACACCGTTGCCGGTCCGGCGTCCATCGCCTCATCGAGCGTCCAGATCGCCGTGCCGATCCGCACGGTACGGCGATCAGACCCGACGTCCGCATCGAGCACATTGCTCTTGCCCAGGAAATCGGCCACGAAGGGCGTGGCCGGCCATTCATAGGTTTCATGCGGCGGGCCGATCTGCTCGGCCCTCCCTTTGTTCATGACCACGATCCGGTCAGCCAGCGCCATCGCTTCGCCCTGATCATGGGTCACCAGAATCGTGGTGGTGCCCAGCTTCTTCTGAATCTGGCGCAATTCGATCTGCATCTCCTCGCGCAACTTCGCGTCCAGATTGGACAGCGGCTCATCGAGCAACAGGATTCGCGGCCGGATCACGAGCGCGCGGGCCAGCGCCACCCGTTGCTGCTGACCGCCCGACATGCGTCGCGGATGACGGTCCGCCAGTGCCGTGAGCCCCACCATCGCCAGGGTCTGGGCGATGCGCTCACGCCGCTCATCGACCCCCACACCCTGCATCTCGAGGCCGAAGCCAACGTTCTGGGCGACCGTCATGTGAGGAAACAAGGCATAACTCTGGAACACCACGCCCAGTCCGCGAGCGCTGGGCTTCCTGGCCACCAGGTCCTGCCCGTCCAGGCGGATCCCGCCCGAGGTCGGCTCGACAAAACCCGCAATCATCTGCAAGGTGGTCGTCTTGCCGCACCCGGAGGGGCCGAGCAGCGCGATGAATTCGCCCTGCGAGACCTCGAGCGAGAGCGCATCGACGGCGACGTTTCCCTCGTAGCGCTTGGTCAGCCGGTCCAGTTCGAGAAAGGCAGCCATGATGCCCGGTCAGCCTAGCGCTCGATCTCGCGTGTCCATTTTTTGTTCCAGTCCGCCCGATTCTTGTTGGCCACATCCCAGTTGATGTTCTTCAGGCTCTTGACCTGATCGCCATAGGGCAATCCCACCTGATCCTTGGGCTCGAGCTTGACCGTCTGATTGGTCGGGCCGAATCCGGCGCCCTTGGCCAGCAGCACCTGAATGTCCGCGCTCACCATGTGCTGCACAAAGGCCTGCGCCTCGCCGGCAACATCGGACCCCACGATCGGACAGGTGGCGATGCCCAGCGCAACGCCGCCTTCCTTCGGGTAGACGATCTCGATCGGAAAGCCGGTCTGGTCGGCCAGCGCCTTGGCGCGCCCCGAACCCCAGACACCGATCACCGCCTGCCCGGACTGGAACAATTCGGTCATCTTGCCCGGTGACGGCTCATAGGCGAGCACGTTGGGATTGATCTCTTTTTCAAACGCGGCGAAGCCGGCGTCCATGTTTGCTTCGTCACCGCCGCGCACCTTCGACATCATGACCACCGCGTGCAGGCCGTAGGTATTGTTCATCGGCGGAATCACCACCTTCTTCCTGAACTTCGGATCCTTGAGATCTTCCCAGGACGTGGGCGCCGCCCATTTGTTCTCGTCGAAAACCTTGCGGTTATAGATGATGCCGGTGCCGACCACGCCGATGCCCACCGCCTTGTTCGACTTGAACTGCATGATCGAATAGACATCCTTGTAGACGTCGGCCGGCGCGAGCGAATCGCAGAAACCCAGTTCAATCGCCTGATACATCGGACCGTCGTCAACGATGATGGCGTCGATCACCTGATTGCCCTTCTGTGCCTGAAGCTTGGCCAATGAATCGGTCGAATTGCCGGCGACATACTCCACCTTGATGCCATGTTTGGCCTCGAAGGGCGGAATGATCTGTTCGCGCATGAGTTTTTCGAACGATCCACCATAACCGGCCAGCGTGAGTGTCTTGCCCTGTGCGAGGGCCTGAGCGGGCAACAGCGCACCCAGTCCCAACGCGAGACTCAGACCCAGCCCGGTGGCGATTCGCCGTGTTGGTCTGGCTGGGGCTTGTCTGGGCTGATCGGCGCAAAGGATCTGCGGGTTAAACGCCCGCGCGGCGCGCGTAAGGGTCCGGCTCGTCATATCGGTCTCCAGGATTGGGTGATGCGTCAGCAATTGACCGATGGATCATGCGAGCCGGTCAGCCTCAGGTCAAATACCGAATGGTCATGATTACCTCATAAAATGTTATGCTTGATTCATGCTCAATCCCCGCCAGATCGAAGCCTTCCGTTGGGTGATGCGACGCGGATCGATTACCGCGGCAGCGCAACAACTGGCGATCAGCCAACCCGCCGTGAGTCGCCTGGTTGCCGACCTCGAGGTCCGTACCCGCCTCACGCTGTTCGAGCGACGGGGCAACAGCCTCACGCCCACGCCCGAAGCCGAGGCCCTGCTGGCAGAGGTCGAGCGCTATGCAAACGGCCTGGAGGCAATCGGTCGCTTCGTCGACGAGTTGCGCCTTGGCCGTCGCAGTCCGCTGCGCATCGTTGCATTGCCCGCCATGGCGATGGGATTCCTGCCCCGGTTTGTCGCCAGCCAGATGACCCGGGGATCAATGGGCGATCTGTATCTTCATGGCATGCCTTCACATCTGGTCGTGGACGCGGTCAACAACGGGCTGGCCGACATCGGTATTGCCGCCTCGCCGCCACAACGCGCGGGCCTGCGTATCGAAGCGCTGGCAGGACGGGCGGTGCTGGCTGTCCCCACCGGCCACCGTCTTGCATCGTTCACGTCGGTGAGCATGGCCGATCTGCGTAATGAGCGATTCGTGCGGATTGCCGAGCCACGTTATTTCGCCCCGGGGCACACGCCGCTGGCCATTGAGCAACAGGTACAGGTGGTTGCCACGACGCCGTTGTCCGGCATCGCCTGCAGTCTGGTCGCCGAGGGAATCGGCGTCGCCCTGGTCGATCCGTACTCGTTATCCGATTACCAGGGTCGCGGCGTGGTCGCCGTGCGCTTCGAACCCGCACAACCCATCGAGGTGGCCATTGTGACCTCGGAATCGCGGCGACTGCCCGCGGTCGCGAATGCATTCCTGGGCGCCTTCAGACGGCATGTGGCCAGCCTGTCGGTCTGACGGGTCAGGTGATATCCGCGCCGGATTCTGCGGTTTGATCGAGCCGGGATGTCGTCTCCCACTATGATGATCTGCATGATGGCAAGCACGCGGCTGGAGCGCCCCATATGAGCACTGAATCGTCAACCCCGTCCGAGGGCGAAGAAACTCGCGCCAGCGTGGCCATGCGGATTGAACCCCGGCAGAAAGATCTGGGCGAGTTCACCGTTCGCCGGGTGCTGCCCGCTGGCCGGCGCAAGATGGTCGGTCCCTTCATTTTCTTCGATCACATGGGGCCGGCCGAATTTCTGCCCGGCCAGGGCATCAATGTGCGACCTCACCCGCATATCGGCATCGCGACCATCACTTATCTGTTCGAGGGCGAGATCATCCATCGCGACAGCCTGGGTTTCACCCAGCCGATCCGAGCCGGTGCCGTCAATCTGATGCTCGCCGGACGCGGCATCGTTCACTCCGAACGTGCGGGCGACGACCTGGCCAGCCATTCCCGACTGCACGGCATCCAGAGCTGGATCGCGCTCCCCGACGAGCATGCGGAAACTGCCCCCGATTTCAGACACTACCCCGCCCAGGACCTGCCCAGCCTCGAGATCGACGACGTTCGGGTGCGAGTGATCCTGGGCAGCCTGGCCGGCCATCGATCGCCGGTGCAGACCTTCTCGCCGACCCTTTATCTCGAATGCCGGATGCCGGCCGGCTCGCGACTCACGCTGCCGGCAAGCGAACTCGAACAGGCCGCCTATGTGGTGTCGGGCGAGGTCGAGATTGACCGGCAATCATTCGGTGCCGGCGTGATGGCGGTCGCAAACGACGGTGTATCAATGACCCTCGCGGCCCGTACCGAAAGCCTGGTCATGGTGATCGGTGGCGCGCCCGTCGGTGAGCGGCATATATGGTGGAATTTTGTCTCGGCGTCGCCAGACCGGATCGAACGCGCCAAGCAGGACTGGCGCAATCAGCGCATGGGCCGTATTGCCGGCGACGATGAGTTCATTCCACTGCCCGACTGAGCAGCCCGGGCGGCCGGGAGGGCGGCGGGCTGATTCACCGGCCAGCGCGGGACGACCCCTCGACGGCGATTTTACAAGGGCCTCGGAATGCGCCACGATCCGGATTCACCGATCCTTCAGACAAGCGGACGATCATGACCATGAGCTCTCTGTCATCAGGCCTTGCCAATCAGCCGACAGGCCCAAGCCTGTCATCGCTGGCCCCGTCTGACCACGTTCCGGACTCGATCGCCAGCCGGTATCAACGCGATGGCTTTTTCCTGCCCTTTGATGTGATGAGCGAATCCGAGGCGCAGGCGATCCGACACGATCTGGAGTCAGCCGAAGCCGAATTGGCAGACCGTCCCGCCGACCTGGCATTGCTGAGGGCGTATCCGGATCGCCTGCTGCCTTCATTCGACGCGCTGGTGCGCCACCCCCGATTGATCGAAGGCGTGTCGCAGATCCTCGGACCGGATCTCATGGTCTGGAGCAGCGGTCTGTTCATCAAGGAAGCCAATACAGTCAGTTATGTGAGCTGGCATCAGGACCTCACCTACTGGGGTCTGGATCACACGGACGAAGTCACCGCTTGGTTCGCCTTGTCGCCGTCGACCATCGAGAGCGGCGCGATGCGATTCATTCCGGGCAGTCATACCCGCCAGCTCGTGCCTCACCGCGACTCCTTCGCGGCCGACAATCTGCTCACCCGCGGTCAGGAAATCGCCGTCGAGGTGGATGAATCGAGCGCGGTGAACGTGATCCTGCGTCCGGGTCAGGCTTCGCTGCACCATGGCCATCTGTTTCACGCCTCCGGGCCGAACCAATCGAACGATCGGCGGATCGGCGCGGCGATTCGCTACATCACGCCGTCCATGCGGCAATCGAATGGCGATCGCGCCCTGGTTACCCAGGTCAGTGGCGAAGACCGGTTCAATCATTTCCAGGTGGTCGGCTCGCCAAAAGGCCGGCTACTGCCGGCCGATCTGGCCTTGTGTCGCGCGGACTCCGAGCGTAAGCACAAGGTGTTGTACAAGGGCGTTGAAGATCGCAAGGGCAAACGTTACTGATGGTCCGGTCGGGCAGCGTCTGATCCGATGAGTGCTTCGCCAACCGACATCGTCTGTGTCCTGCCCGGTGACGATGTGCTTGGCGAAACGCCGCTCTGGTGTGCTCTTACCCAATCACTGCTCTGGATCGATATCGACCGGGCCCGGCTGCAACGTTTCCATCCGGCCAGCGGCCGGCATGATGTTTCCATTCGACCATCGGTATCTGGGTTCACTCGCCTTGTGCCGCGCCAGCGGGCGGGTGTTGCTCGGTCTCAAGCTGGCCTTGTTCGAATTCGACATCGGCTCTGGCGGCATGCGCCTGATTACCCAGGTTGAGCCGGTCGATCGCGACAATCGCCTGAACGACGGACGATGCGATGCCGCCGGCCGTTTCTGGGTTGGCACGATGGACAACCCACTGCACCGCCCCCATGGAACGCTCTATCGGGTGGATCCCGATGGTCGCACCACACCCATGGCTGATCAGGTGATCGTCTCCAATACCGTCACCTTGTCGCCCGCGCAGGACAGGCTGTATTTCTCCGACACCCGGCGCTACACCACCTGGCAGTTCGATCTGGATATCGGGCGCGGCAGCCTGTCGAACCGACGGATCTTCATCGACCATGGCGCCTCGTCATCGCGTCCGGATGGTGCCTGCGTCGATGCGCAAGGCTTCATCTGGACGGCGATTTTCGCCGAGGGTCGGGTGGTGCGATACAGTCCGGCCGGCCTGATCGAGCGCGAGATCCGTCTGCCCGTCACCAATCCGACCTGCGTCTGCCTGGGTGGCCCCGAACTCAGAACGCTGTTCATCACCACGGCCCGCAAGTTCCTGGATCGACGCACCCTGCGCCAGGAGCCCCTGGCCGGCTCATTGCTGGCGGTCGAGGTGGATGTGCCGGGGCTGCCCGAGCATCGTTTCGGTTCGCCGCAGGCGTATTGAAACGCTATTGCCCGCCCGTTGGTGTCTCGGGCGGCTCGCGGGACCGTCCGATGGTCTGAGCCAGCACGAGCAAGGCCGTGGTGACCAGGATCATCAAGGTCGATATCGCAGCGATGGTGGGGTCGATCTGATCGCGCAGCGCGTTGAACATATTGCGGGTCAGGGTAGAGTTCGATCCGCCGGCAATGAACAAGGCCATGATGACCTCATCAAATGAGGTCAGAAACGAGAGCAGCGCGGCACTGATGACCGCAAAACGGATCTGTGGCAGCGTCACGGTGAAGAATGCGCGCGGCCGCGAGGCGCCCAGACTGCGTGCCACCATTTCCTGATTCATGTCATAGCCCTTGAGTGCCGAGCCCACCACGAGCATCACCAGCGGAATCGCCAGCATGCTGTGTCCGAGCACGATGCCGATCAGGGTATTGACCAGTTTGAGCTTCACATACACATAAAACAGGCCGATGGCGATGAGAATGACCGGAACGATGATCGGCGCGAGCATCACCGTATTGATCAGCCTCACGACCCGCAGCCGGGAGGCGAACAAACCGTAGGCGGCCAATGTGCCCAGTGGTGTGGCGATCAATGCAGTAAGCCCGGCCGAGGCGAAGGACGTGGCCGTGGCCTGCATCCAGGCCGGTGAATCAAGATAGTGGCGATACCAGCGCAGCGACCATTCACGGGGCGGAAACTCCAGGTATTGGGACGCCGAAAACGACATCGGAATGACGATCAGCGTGGGCAGGACCAGGAAGGCCAGAACGAGCGCCATCAACGCATACAGCCATATGCGCTGCCGATGCGTGATCTGAGTGGCCGACGCCGGCCGATCCAGCCAGCCCGCCATCACTGCGCGCTGCCCAGCAGATCACGCAGCCTGAGCAGGCGGGTCGTGAGCCAGAGCAGGCCGAGCGTGACCAGCAACAGCACGACACCCAGCGCGCTGGCCGCGCCCCAGTTGAAAAACAACTCGATGTCGTTGGCAATATGGCTGGACACCATGATGATCCTGCCTCCCCCCAGAACGGCCGGTGTCACATAAAAACCCAGGCAGAGAATGAAGACGATCAGGGTGCCAGCGGCCAACCCGGGCAGGGACAAGGGCAGAAACACGGTTCGAAACGCGCGAGCCGGACTGGCCCCGAGATTGGCCGCGGCCTTGAGCAGATCCATATCGATCGCCCGCATCGTGCCCAGCAGGGGCAACACCATGAACGGCAACATGATGTGCACCATGCCGATCAGGGTGCCGGTGAGATTGTGAACCAGCGCCAGTGGCTCCTCCCACCAGCCCATGCGGATCCCCCAGTCATTGATCAATCCCTTGCGCTGCAGCAGCACCAGCCAGGCATAGGTACGGACGAGCAATGATGTCCAGAGGGGGAGCAGCACCGCGATCATGCACAGATTCGCCGCTCGTCGGGACAACTGGCTCAGACCGTAGGCGAGCGGATACCCGGCAATGATGCAGATGCCGGTGGTCAGTACGCTGACCTTGAAAGTGGTGACAAATGTCCGCCCATAAGAGGGTTGTTCGATCATCCGGCGGTAGTGCACCAGGCTCCACTGGCCGTTGTCGTCGAGCAGCGACAGGCCGAACAGCCAGGCAACCGGCAACACCATCGTGACCGTGATCAACAGTAATGCCGGGGCGCTCAGACTGAGCAGGGCCGCGCGCTCCCGCCAATCGTCGCGGCGCAGTGCAGCCTGATTGGGTTTGCAGTCAGTGGCCGGCATCATCGCGGGCTGCCTGGTCATCAAGCAGGATGCTCTCGTCGATCCGGAACCCCAGCCTGACCGGCTGGCCAGGCGCGGGCAATGCCGCCATGGTGCGTGCGCTGGCTGTACCGCGCGTCAGGATGAGCGTACCGTCGACGAGTGCGGCCTGCATCAGATAGCTCTCGCCCTGGTAAACGAGGTCAGTCACGGTTGCCTGCAACCGGTTCAGCCCAGACTCGCCATCCCCATTGCCGGGAAGGATCCGGATCCGCTCGGGCCTTAGCATGAGCCATCGGGCACCTGAGCCGAAGGCCGGCCTCGCGAGCCTGATCACCTGGCCGGCGCAGGTACAGGTCAAGCCCTGGGCCTGCACCTCGAGCAGACTCGACTCACCAATGAATTCGGCAACGAAGCGATTGGCCGGTGTTTCGTAGAGCGCCTGGGGCGAATCGAGCTGAGCGATGCGCCCGCCATTAATCACGGCGATCCGGTCCGACATGGTCAGTGCCTCACGCTGGTCATGCGTGACATAGATGGTGGTCGTGCCCAGTTGCTCATGCAGTCGCCGCAGTTCGATCTGCATGCGCTCGCGCAGCTGCTTGTCCAGAGCCGACAGGGGCTCATCCATCAGCACGATGCTCGGCTCGAACACGATGGCCCGCGCCAGCGCGACACGCTGGCGCTGACCGCCCGATAGTTCATCGATCTGCCGAGCGCCGAACCCGTCGAGCCGTACCGTCTGCAAGGCCTGCTCGACACGCCGCCGTCGCTCGTCCGGTGCAACGCCGCGCAGCTTCAGCGGATAGGCGACATTACTCGCGACATCCATATGCGGGAACAAGGCATAGTTCTGAAACACCATGCCGATGTCGCGCTTATGGGGAGCCAGGCGAATCATCTCCACCTCGCCGACCCGCAGGCTGCCGTGATCCGGCCGGATGAACCCGGCCAGCACCATCAGCAGCGTGGTCTTGCCCGAACCCGACGGCCCCAGCAGGGTCAGGAACTCACCGGCCTTGACGGACAAATCGACGTTGTCCAGCGCCTTGACCGGGCCATAGCATTTGCTCAGCGCGCGCGCCTCGATCGGCACGGCACGACGTGTGCTAACCACCCGGCTACTCGGTGAGCATGTTCTGGTAGGCGGCTGCCGCGTCGGCCTCGAACCTGGCGTACCACTCCAGATTGATCGGCAACTGTCTGGCCGCATTGTCGGGATACGACGGCAATCGCTTGGCATAGCTGCTGTCGATGGTGCCCAGATCGTAGGCCTTCCTGTTGGTCGGCCCGTAGGTGATGTACTTGGTGAATTCCGCCTGGTAGGCCGGCTTGCTGATCTCGTTCAGAAACTTCATGGCCAGATCCTTGTTCGGCGCGCCCTTGGGTATGGCGAAGCAATCGAAGTCAAGCAAGGCCTGGTTGAATGTGTAGGTGACCTGGCCACCATCCTTGGCGACGACGTCGAAGCGACCGTTCCAGCCGGTGGTCATATCGACCTCGCCGTCCTTCATGAGCTGGGCATGTTGCGCGCCCGAGGCCCACCAGACGGCGATGTGCGGTTTGAGCTCCTTGATCTTGCGGATGGCCCGCTCGATGCCGGCTGGCGTGGACAACACCTCATAGACCTTGTCGGGCGCAACGCCGTCGGCCATCAGTGCCGGTTCGAGCGCACCGGCCACTGTCTTGCGATAGGCGCGCTTGCCGGGGAATTTTTTCACGTCCCAGAAGTCGGCCCAACTCTGCGGACCCTTGTCGCCATAGGTCTTGGTGTTCCAGGCCAGTACCGTGGAGAACACGTCACCGCCAACACAGTAATCATTGGCCAGCCCGGGCGCAAAGTCCGACGCGTCAATCACCTTGTAATCGAGCTTTTCGAGAATACCCTCGGAGGCCGCACGCGCAGCACTCCCCGATCCGGTGGCCACGATATCCCAGGAAACCGCGCCCGCCTTGACCTTCAGACGCAGGTCGGCGATGCCGGTATAGGTTTCCTCCTTGACCGTGATCTGCATCGCCTTGGCTGCCGGCTGGAACAAGGCCTTGCTCTGGGCTTCCTGGTAGGCGCCGCCAAAGGATACGACCGACAGATTCTGTGCATGCGCGGGCATGGCGATGAACACGGTGGCAGCGGTCAGCGCGCCCCAGATCGTCAATGCGCGCAGGGGGTAAGCGTGGGTCATGTGATTGTCTCCGTGCGCCGGTCAAAACCGGCAAGGTGTTGTGAATGGAAGTTTCATACGTTGAAGGTTTAGCCAGCCACGACGGCCCCGAGTCATGCGAGTGCATCCGTGAGGGTGTAGGCGAAGCGTTGACAGGGGTACGTGTGGGCCGGGTATTGAGCCGCGAAATATATGCCCCATGCCGCAAGGCGTGGGTGGTCCGGGGTGCCGAGGCCGTGGAGACATGCCGAAGGCCACACTGGCGCTGCCGCATAGGCGAGGCAGCGCTGGACCCCGCGCGGTCAGAGACCCCGTGCACGCACGGATGCACCTTGTTCGGGAACCGGGAGATCCCGTCACCTTCTGCGCTCCGCCGGGAGGCGGGCAAGTGCGCAGAGCGCATCGTGAAGCCTGTGGGCGCACGACGATGAGCAATCGGGGCGGGAAGTCGGACTGCTGCGTAGTACCGCAGAAACTGCCGAACAAAGCGGCGGGGGAAGTTCCCGCGGCGGCGGAGGCGGTGGAGGGAAGGCGGCAGGCCAAGGGCAATGCGGTTGCAGCGCGCATGTCCCGCAGATCGATGCGGGTCTATGACATGGGAACGGCGCTCAACGGCATACGTCAGACGGCAAAAGGCAGACGCGATGCGAAGTTCACCTCGCTGATGCACCACATCTACCAAACCGACCGACTGCGCGCGGCATATCACGCGCTCAGGCGCGATGCGGCGCCCGGCGTGGACGGCCAGACGTGGCAGTCGTACGGGCTCGATCTGGAAGCAAGGCTTGTGGATCTGTCCGATCGGCTCGCCCGAGGGGGCTACCGGCCCCAGCCTGTGCGGCGTGTGTACATCGACAAGCCCGACGGGAGCCAACGCCCGCTGGGCGTGCCGGCGCTGGAGGACAAACTGGTCCAACGCGCCACGGTCGATGTGCTCAACGCGATCTACGAGCAGGACTTCATCGGGTTCAGCTACGGCTTTCGGCCCGGCAAAAGCGCACACGATGCGCTCGATGCCGTGGTGGTGGGGATGGGCAGCAGATATGTGAACTGGATTCTCGATGCGGACATCAGCAAGTTCTTCGACACGATCGATCACGACTGGCTGATACGGTTCATCGAGCACCGGGTTGCCGATGCGCGCGTGGTGCGGCTGATCAAGAAGTGGCTGCACGCGGGCGTGCTGCAAGAGGGACGGCTCGAGCACAGTGAGTTGGGAACGGTGCAAGGCGGCAGCATCAGTCCGCTGCTGGCCAACATCTACCTGCACTACGTGTTCGATCAGTGGGTGAAACAGTGGCGGGCTCGCCATGCCCGAGGTGACGTGATCGTCGTGCGTTACGCCGATGATTGGGTTGCCGGCTTCCGGTTCCGTGACGACGCCGAGCGCTTTGCGCGCGACGTGAAGGCACGGCTGCAGGAGTTCGGGCTGAAGCTGCACCCCGAGAAGACGCGACTGATCGAGTTCGGGCCATTTGCCCGAGGCAACATCGCGCGTCGAGGAAAGGGCAAGCCGCAAACGTTCGACTTCCTTGGCTTCACGCATTGCTGCGGCAAGACGCGACAGGGGAAGTTCATCGTGCTGCGGCTCACCAGTGCGAAACGACTGCGGGGCAAGCTCGCAGCGCTCAAGGTCGAACTCAGACGACGCATGCACGTGCCCATCGGCGAGCAGGGCCGTTACCTGCGCGCCGTGGTCATCGGGCACACGCGCTACTACGGCGTGCCGATGAACGGGGCCCGCCTGAGAACATTCCGTCATCAGGTCGCCCGGCTTTGGCACCGCACGATGTGCCGCCGCAGCCAAACGGGCTTCGTGACGTGGCGTCGAATGTACCGGCTGATCCATCACTGGCTACCTTCTCCTCGCATCTGTCACCCTTACCCCAACCAGCGTCTGAGCGTCACGACCCGAGGCAGGAGCCGTGTGCGGTAATCCCGCTCGCACGGATCTGTGGAGGGGGTGTCGAGTGATCGGCATTCCTACTCCGACTGTCGGAAAATGAACCATAGGCCTGACCGGGCTGGCCGGCCGCCCGACCCAGTGTGGTCACGAACTGCCTGCCGTGACAGGGCCATTCTGAATTGCCCGGCAGACCGCTTTGACGGGTGACAGAATGCATCGACGAACCCGGTGATCATCGATACGCAATGCCTGGGCTTCAACCGCATTCGCTAACCTGACGTTGCGCCGACTGCAACCAGGCCGGGTCGATATCCACACCCCAACCCGGCGCATCGCTCACCATCACCTGACCATTGCGCACCGAGTAGGGCGATTCGACGAACAAACCCTCCTGCCACGGATAATAATCCCGCCCCTCGATCGACAGCTCCAGATACGGGCCCGGATTGTCGATGGCGCGCAGCAGATGCATCGTGAACAAGGTGACCAGCGATAGGTTCGCGCTGTGCGGCGTCACCGGCAGGCCGGCAATCCGGGCCATGTCGACAACGCGCAGTGTCCGGACCATGCCGCCCATGTAGCAGACATCAGGCTGCACCACATCAACCGCCCCCAGATCGATCATGTGCTGCCAGGCAGGCAGATAGTTATCCTGCTCGCCTCCTGTCACGTCTAGCGTCAAGGCCTCGCGGACCTGGCGGGTCTGATCGGGTTCCCAATACAGGCAAGGCTCTTCAAAATGGACAACACCATGGGCCTGCAACAGGTGGCCGACCTCGATGGCCCGTGCGGGGCTGAAGCCACTGTTCGCATCGACCAGCAGAGTGGCGTCCGGTCCCAGCCGGTCGCGAACCGCGGGCACGATGGCCTCGGTGCGACCTGGCCATTCATCGCGATCATGGCCGTACTCGGCGCCGACCCTGAACTTGAAGGCATCGAAGCCGGATCGCTCGCGCAGATCCGCCAGCCGACTCGCCTCCTGCTCAGGCGTGATGTCACGCTTCATCGATGAGGCATAGACGCGAAGCGGTCCCGGCGTGCCACCGAGCAGGACACAGACCGGCTTTCCCTCCAGGCGACCCAGCAGATCCCATAACGCCGTGTCCAGCCCACCCAGCGCCCGGTACAGGTGCGAACCTGGAAACTTGTGTTCTGCCTCGCACACCCGGTCAACCAGTGCACCAATATCGCGGGCATCGGCCCCCAGCACCCAGGGAGCCACCTGTCGATGCAGGATCAAGGCGCTGATGTCGGCATGGTAGGTCGAGACCTGACCCCAGCCCTGGGCACCGTCGTCGGTGGTGACCCGGACGAAACCGACGAATCGGGTACAGAATGTTTCTATTCGATGGATTTTCATGCACGCTCGAGCCCAGGTGTACGGTGAATACAAATCGTCGTGACCATCATCGAACGGTCGCTCGGTGGGCGACAGATCCATTCTGAGCTTTTCGTGATACCGTTCCGGCCATCGCTTCCTGGAGCAGGTTCCACCGATGGTCAAGCGCGCGGGCGGCGCCTTGTTGCTGTCGATCGCCATCGATCCCGCATCGCCCCGATCGATCAGCAGCCAGCTTCACGGCTCGCTCCGCCAGCTCATCATCGACGGAGGATTCTCCGTCGGTGAGCGTCTGCCGGCGAGCCGAACCCTCGCCCGTGAACTAGGCCTCTCACGCAATACCGTCATCGACGCCTATGACCGGCTCACGGCCGAAGGGCTCATCGAATCGCGGGTCGGTGCAGGCGCCTTCGTGAGCCCGCGATTCGAGCCCGTCGTGCCGGTCGGGCCGCCCCGTTCCGGCTGCGCGCCGTCGAACGATGCCCTGGCCAAACCCCGGCTGTCGGGCATCATGGCCCAAGCGGTTGAACGCTTTGCACGCCGTCCCCGCCTGCCCATGGAGGCGCGCGCCTTCACCACCGGCCTGCCCGCCTTCGACGGCTTTCCGATGTCGCTATGGGCGCGGCTCGCCGCGCGCCAGTGGCGCAGCACCCGCAACGAGGTCATGGGGTACGGCGACCCTTTCGGCTATGCGCCGCTGCGCCGCGCCATCGCACTGCATCTGCGAGCCAACCGGGGTATCGACTGCGTCGACGAGCAGGTATTCATCGTCGATGGTGCCCAGCATGCGTTCCAACTCATTGGCGCGATGCTGTTGAACCCGGGGGACAAGGTCTGGTTCGAGAACCCCGGGGCCATCGGCGCGCGCAACAGTCTGATCGCCGTGGGTGCCGACCTGGTGCCGGTGCCGATCGACGATCAAGGTCTTCAGGTCGAGGAAGGGCTGCGGCTTGCGGCCGATTTCCGACTGGCCTTCGTGACGCCTTCACATCAGCAGCCCGTGGGCGTGGTCATGAGTCTGGCCCGTCGGCTCGCGCTGCTCGCCGCCGCCGATCAGGCCGACGCCTGGATCATCGAGGACGACTATGACGGTGAGTTCTCGTTTGGTGGGCCGCCCCTGCCCACGCTGAAAGGTGTGGATGCCGGGGGCCGTGTCATTCATGTTGGCACCTTCAGCAAGTCACTGTTTCCCTCGCTCAGGCTGGGGTATCTGCTCGCGCCCCATGCCTTGGTGGAACCGCTCAACACCATCATAAGTCGCTTGCTCCATGGCGTGCCCACACACACGCAGGCAGTGGTGGCCGATTTCATCGACGAGGGGCATTTCGCCACCCATCTGCGCCGCATGCGCCAGCTGTATGCCGAGCGCCACGAGGCCTTGTGCCGGTCGGGGCGGGCAAAACTGGCCGGCGCACTGGATATCGTGCCGAGCGCCAGCGGTCTGCATACCATCGGCCTGCTGCGCCCGGATCTGACGGAATACGCGGTGGTCGCTGCGGCCGATCGTCGCGACCTGACCGTGTCGGCCATCGGTCGCTTTGCGATCGCTCCGGTGCACAACCATGGTCTGGTGCTTGGGTTCGGTGGGGTGACGCCCGCCCAGGTCGAGCGCGGCGTCGAGTTGCTGGCCGAGGTCATCGCCCGCTTGCCGACCCATCATCAGCCTGCCTGATGGCTGGCAGTGGACTCGCAGATTATCCAGAGTGGCTCTCCTGCCGGTGGCCGCTCTCATGTCATGCTGGCTGCCATGACAACCGTCTATGACTATCTGATTGTCGGCGCGGGGTCGGCCGGCTGTGTGCTGGCGAACCGCCTCAGCGAATCGGGCCGGTACCGGGTGCTGCTGCTGGAGGCCGGCGCTAGCGAGCGACGGCTTCGCGTGCAGGTGCCGATCGGCTACGGCCTCTCGTTTTTCGATCCTTCGCTCAACTGGATGTATCGGACCGAGCCGGATCCTTTGCTGGCCGGACGAGTCGGTTATTGGCCACGTGGCAAGGTCCTGGGCGGATCGAGTTCGATCAACGCCATGGTGTATGTTCGAGGCCAGCCTGGCGACTTCGACCGATGGCGCGACGAGGGCAATCCGGGTTGGGGCTGGAACGATGTCCTGCCCTACTTCCGCAAGATGGAGACGGTGGCCGCCAGTCCTGATGCCATCCGTGGTCACGACGGTCCACTGCGTATCACGCATCCGACGAACGATGTCCATCCCTTGTGCGCCCGTTTCATCCACGCGGGCACCCAGATCGGTCAAGCAGCGAATCCGGGCTTCAATGGCAGCAGTGCCGAAGGCCTGGGCGTGTATGAGATCACGTCCCACCAGGGCCGACGGGTGTCAACGGCCAGCGCGTATCTGCGCCCGGCGATGCGCCGCGCCAATCTCACCGTCTTGACCCATGCGCGGGCCACTCGCCTCGAATTCGACGGTCTGCGGGCGACCGGCGTGTGCTTTGATCGTGCCGGTCGCACGCACCGGGCCAGCGCGGCTCGCGAAGTGATTCTGTGCGCCGGCGCCATCAATTCGCCCCTGCTGCTACAGGCCTCGGGCATCGGTCCGGCCAGGCTGTTGCAGGCATTGGGCATCGCGGTCTTGCAGGATGCGCCGGCAACAGGCCGGCATCTGCAGGATCATCTCTGCATCGATCATCTGTACCGGGCGCGCGTGCCCACGCTCAATGATGAATTACGCCCCTGGCGGGGCCGCCTGCGCACCATACTGCGCTACCTGCTGCGACGCCAGGGCCCCTTTGCCCTGAGCGTCAATCAGGGCGGCGGCTTCGTGCGCTCGGTCGATTCGGCACCGGCGCCCGACCTGCAGCTGTACTTCTCGCCATTGAGCTATCTGCGTGCGCCGGTCGGCAAGCGGCCATTGGTCAGTCCGGATCCGTTTCCGGGCTTCCTGTTGAGCGCACAACCCTGTCGGCCCGGCAGCCGTGGCCATGTGCAACTGGGCTCGCCAGACCCGCTCGCCGCGCCTGTCATCGTGCCCAACTCGCTGGCCGCGCCGGACGATCTCGCGCTGTTGCTGGCAGGATCGAAATGGCTGCGGCGCCTGGCCGCTACTCCCGCCCTGGCCGGTATCATCGATCAGGAACTGTTGCCCGGCACTATGCACCAGTCCGACGAGGCGCTGATCGACGATATCCGACAGCGGGCGAGCACCGTCTTTCATCCCGTCGGCACCTGCCGGATGGGATCAGACCCGGCCCGCTCGGTGGTCGACGCACAACTGCGCGTGCATGGTCTGACCGCATTGCGGGTGATCGATGCGTCCATCTTCCCGTCAATCACCTCAGGCAACACCAATGCACCCACCATCATGGTGGCCGAAAAAGGCGCCGACCTCATCCTGAAGGAAAACCAACCGTGACCCGCTCCGCTCTGTTCACCGATGATGCCAGGCTCACGCCTTATTGGTGGGATCAGGTGCCGCGGCCCATGTTGGACATCGCCACGCCACCGACCCGCACCGATGTGCTGATCGTGGGCTCGGGCTTTACCGGCTTGCAGGCCGCATTACAGACGGCGCGTGGCGGACGCAGCACAGTCGTCATCGATGCCGAGGATGCGGGCTGGGGTTGCAGCACCCGCAATGGCGGGCAGATCTCCACCAGTGTCAAACCGGGCTTCGATGCCCTGGCCAGGCGCCATGGCGAACAGGTTGCGCGAGGCATTCTGCTGGAGGGGCAGCGCTCGCTGGCCTGGTTCGGCGAGTTCGTCACGAGCGAGCGGATCGACTGCGACTTCGGCGTGGTCGGCCGCTTTCATGCGGCCCACAACGCGGCCCAGTTCAAACGACTTGCCGACTCGGTGAACCATCAGGTCAAGGGGCTGGAGGTTGATGCCAGGCTTGTGAGCCGGGCCGATCAACACGATGAACTGGGCACGGACACTTACTGGGGCGGCGTGGTCTACGGGCAGCATGCCAGCGTGAATCCGGCGCGCTACCATCAGGGCCTGCTTGAGCGGGTGCGCGACGCCGGTGCCGTGATCATTCCCCGATGTCCGGCCACCCGGATCGAGCGTGATGGCAACACCTTCAGCGTCAGCACCGACAAGGGGCAGATACAGGCGCGACAGGTTGTCGTGGCCACCAACGGCTACACAGGCACCCTCACCCCCTGGTTGCGACGGCGGGTGATCCCGATCGGCAGCTACATCATCGCGACCGAACCCCTGCCGCCCGAGCAGATGCAACGACTGATGCCCAGAAACCGGATCGTCAGCGATACCCGCAAGGTCGTGCTGTATTACCGGGCGTCTCCCGATGGACAGCGCATCCTGTTTGGCGGCCGGGTCTCGGTCGACGAAACCGATCCGACGGTGAGTGGCCCCCTGCTGCATGCCGAGATGGTCGGCGTGTTTCCCGAATTGTGCGAGACCCGCATCACCCATTCCTGGTGTGGCTTCGTGGCCTATACCTTCGATGAACTGATGCACATCGGCTGCCACGAGGGCATTCACTACGCCATGGGTTACTGTGGCTCGGGTGTCGGCATGGGCAGTTACCTGGGCATGCGGCTGGGCCAGCAGGTGCTGGGGCTGGCCGAGGGCAGGACAGCGTTCGACGGCCTGACGTTCCAGACCCGGCCCCTGTATACCGGTCGCCCCTGGTTTCTGGCGCCGTCAATCCGTTATTACCGTTGGCGCGATCGGCAGAATCGCTGACCTTGAGTGAATGCCGACCGTATGAACGCTGATCACCATCGTCGTCTGTGGCTGGTTGTGATGGTTTTCGCCCTTGGCCCGGCGGTCAGCAACGGCCTGGCCCGATTCGCCTATGGCTTGATCCTGCCCGCCATGCGTGATGACCTCGCCTGGAACTACACCCAGGCGGGCTGGATCAATACCGCCAATGCGATCGGTTACCTGATCGGTGCATTGCTGGCATTGAGTCTCATCAAGCGTCTGGGTGCCCCCCGCCTGTTTCTGTTTGGAATGTTGCTGATGCCGATTGCCCTGGCCGGCAGTGGATTCACGCGAGACTTCGGCTGGCAGACGCTGTGGCGCATACTGGCCGGTATCGGCGGAGCACCTGCCTTCATTGCCGCAGGTGCCATTGGTGCCGCCGTGTTTGGTGCGGACAGCCGGCGCAGCGCACTGGCCATCGCCATCAGCCTGGCTGGCGGTGGTGGTCTGGGCATGTTGCTGTCCGGCCTGATCATTCCCGCAATGCTCGATCAGGGTTCCAGCGCGGCCTGGCCACGGGTCTGGCAGCTGCTGGGTGCACTATCGGCGCTGGCGCTGCTGCCCCTGCCATGGGCCATGCGCCAACTGCACCACACCAGTTCGGACAGCGTGGAACCCTCATCCACCCGGGCAGCTGATGGGCAGGACGCACCGTCGGAAACGCAGATGCCAGAGCCAGGTTCGATCGCGGTCGGCCGTGCGGCGGCAGCCACCATGCTCGCCTACTTCTGCTTTGGCGCCGGCTTCATCGGCTACATCACCTTCCTGGTTGCCTGGATGAAGGCCAATCATGCTGGCCCGAATCTGATCACGGCATGCTGGGTCCTGATGAGTCTGATGGTCATGATTTCACCTTTCCTCTGGCATGGTGTTTTGGCCCGCGGTCGGGCCGCAGGGCCTGTTGCTGCAGCGTGTGCGGTCGCCGCCCTTGCCGTGCCGATGTTGGTGGTCTTGCCCGGCCCGGCGGGGATGCTGCTTTCAGCCGCCGTGTTCGGCGGATCGTTTTTCATCGCACCCACCGCTGTGACCGCCTTCAGCCGGCGCAACTTTCCGCCCGCGCAATGGGGCTCGGTCGTCGCGCTGTTCACCGTTGTGTTCGCCCTTGGCCAGATTATCGGCCCCGTCGCGACGGGTGCGCTGGCCGACCGGGCTGGCGGCGTGTGGGCAGGCCTGGCAATTGCCGGGGCGATGTTGACGCTCGCCGCGCTGGCGGCCTGGACGCAAAAACCGATACCGCGTTGAAGCGGCCCTGGCAGCCGATAAAACACCAAGCTCGTTGACGCAGGTCAAGGCTGTCCGCTTGAGGACTCGACAGCGGGCGGATGCCCCATCCGCATCGCCGATAAGATAGCAATCAATTACTATCTTCTTCAAAGGCAATCCCCATCATGCGCGGCCTGTTCAGCTCCCGTTCGATTGGCTTGCTCAGTGTCGCAGTCATCCTGCTCGGTCTGCTTGCCTGGGTTGTGATGCGATCGGGTCCGATGGCTGCCGTGCCGGTGACGATCACAAAGGTCGAGTCAGCCACCATCACACCGGGGCTCTACGGCGTGGGCACGATCGAGGCGCGCTCAACCTACAAGATCGGACCCGTGGTGGCGAGTCGCGTGTTAAGCCTGGACGTCGACGTGGGCGATCGCATCCAGGCCGATCAGATCGTCGGCGAAATGGATCCGGTTGACCTGGACGAACGCATCGGCGCGCTACAGGCCGCCCGGCGCCGCAGCGAAGCCCAGCTGACTGAGGCCAGCGCGCGTCGCGACTATGCGCGCAGTCAATCGAATCGCTATCAGCAATTGCGCAAGTCGAATTCCATCAGCGAGGAAATGGCCGCGGCGAAATACCAGGAGCTCCTGGTGGCCGAAGCCGCGCTGACCGTGGCTCGCGAAGAGATCATCCGGGCGCAGGCCGATCTGGATGCGATGCTGGCCTTGCGCAGCCGTCTGCGTCTGGTGGCGCCTGTCGACGGTCTCGTGGTGGCCCGAACGGCTGAACCGGGGTCAACCGTGGTTGCCGGCCAATCGGTTCTCGAGATCATCAATCCCGGCACCTTGTGGGCCAACGTGCGCTTCGATCAGGGAAGCGCCGGCCATCTGATCAAGGGGCTGCAAGCCAGAATCATCCAGCGCTCCCGGCCCGATCGGCCAATCGCCGGATTGATCGAACGCATCGAACCACGGGCCGATCCGGTCACCGAAGAAACCCTTGCCAAGGTGTCGCTGCTCGCCCTGCCAGACCCGGTGCCACCTCTGGGCGAACTGGTCGAAGTCGAGGTGAGCCTGCCCGCTCGTCCCGCAGGCCCTGCCCTGCCCAATGCGGCGATCCGCCATGTGAATGGACGCCCGAGCGTCTGGCAACTGGTCGACGGGAATCTACGTCTGACGCCGGTGACCCTTGGCGCCACCGGACTGGCCGGCATGGTGCAGATCCAGGACGGGCTTAAGGAAGGCGACCAGGTGATCGTGCACAGTCAATCCAAACTCAGCGCGAACAGTCGCATCGACATCGTCGATCGCCTGCCCGGTGTGGCGCCATGATCAGCCTGGCCGGCCGCGACATCGTCCAGAGCTGGGGAAAATTCGTCTTCACCGGCGTTGGGCTTGGCTTGCTCATCGGCGTGACCCTGACCATGGCCGGCGTGTACCGGGGCATGGTTGATGATGGCAATGCCGTGCTCGACAACAGCGGCGCCCAGCTCTGGGTTGTGCAGCAGGACACCCTTGGCCCTTATGCCGAATCCTCCAGCCTGTTCGATGACAGCTATCGGATGATGCTCACCATCCCCGGCGTATCCCGCGCCGCCAATATCACCTACCAGACCATGCAGGTGGCGTATCGCGGACGCGATGTGCGTGCCATGGTGGTGGGCATCGCCACTGGCGGGCCAGGCACGCCGGGATGGCCGGCGCGTCTGGTGGCCGGTCGGCACATCACGCGCAGTCACTATGAAGCGGTGGCAGATATCGCCACGGGGTTCGCGCTCGGTGAGCAGGTCAGGATTCGTCGCAACGATTACACGGTTGTCGGCCTGACTCGTCGAATGGTCTCCACCAGCGGTGATCCGATGGTGTTCATTCCCCTGCAGGACGCCCAGGCGGCGCAATTTCTCAAGGACAACGACGCCATTCTTCGCAGCCGGCGCCGCACCGAGCAGAATCCGGCGTTCAACCGACCCGGCTCGCCCGACCTGTTGGACGCCGTGCTCACCTCACAAACCACCAATTCATCGGTCAATGCCGTTCTGCTCACGCTGGCGCCCGGCGCCGATGACGAGCAGATCGCCACCGACATCCGGCGCTGGAAACACCTGACCGCCTACACCCGGGCACAGATGCAGGACATTCTGATCGGCAAGCTGATCGCGACTTCCTCGCGGCAGATTGGCATGTTCCTGGTGATTCTGGCGATCGTCAGCGCGGCGATCGTGGCCTTCATCATTTATACGCTGACCCTGGGCAAGATTCGCGAAATTGCCGTGCTCAAGCTGATCGGCACGCGAAATCGCACGATCGCCGCGATGATCCTGCAACAAGCGATCGGCCTGGGTGTGATCGGCTTCGTGGTGGGCAAGGTATCTGCGACCTTCTGGGCCCCGATGTTTCCGAAATATGTGTTGCTCGAATCGCAGGATGCGATGACCGGCTTCGCAGCCGTGCTGATCATCTGCGCGCTGGCGAGCCTGGTGGCCATCCGTGCCGCCTTGAAGGTTGACCCGGCCGAGGCGATCGGATGAACGAGGGCATCCGCATCGAGAGACTGCGCAAGCGCTACGGCCAGGGCGATACCGCCGTGGACGCGCTCAAGGAAGCAAACCTGCAGGTCGCGCCGGGTGAGGTCGTCGGCCTGATCGGCCCCTCCGGCTCGGGCAAGAGCACGCTGCTCAAGTGCCTGGGCGCCGTCATCGAGCCCAGCGGCGGGCGCATGACCCTGGGCGGTGACACCATCTATGACGACGGCTGGAAGATTCGTGATCTGCGCGCCCTACGTCGCGACCGGATCGGCTTCATCTTCCAGGCGCCCTATCTGATTCCGTTTCTGGACGTGACGGACAATGTGGCCTTGCTGCCCATGCTGGCCGGGGTGAGCAATGATGAGGCGCGCCGGCGGGCGCTGCATCTGCTCGAGGCGCTGGATGTGGCACATCGCGCCCGCGCGATGCCGGCACAATTGTCTGGCGGCGAGCAACAGCGGGTCGCCATTGCACGATCGCTGGTCAATGAGCCACCGGTCATTCTGGCCGACGAACCGACCGCGCCGCTGGACAGTGTTCGCGCGCTCAGCGTGATCACGATTCTCAATGACATGGCCAGTCAGTTCCGGACCGCCATCATCGTGGTGACTCACGACGAAAAGATCCTCCCGACCTTCAAGCGGATCTACCAAATCCGCGATGGCGTGACCGTCGAGCAAGCGGGCGAAGGTCGACCCATACGCCCGACCGTACAGGCATGATTCCATGACACCTTCATCACCCGGACGCAAATGGCTGCTGACCCTGGCCGCCTGGACTGCCTTGATCTTTGGCCTCATGACGATCTTCGCGGGCGGTCAGGCCTTGTTCGGATCCCCCCAGGCTCGTGCATCCGTAGGGCAATATGTACCCTTCGTGCTCTGGTTCAACTTCCTCGCCGGCTTCGCCTATGTGGGCTGCGCGGTCGCGATCTTCAAGCGAATGGCCTGGGCCTCGCGCCTGGCCGTGACCATCACGATCGCCACGCTCCTGGTGGCCGCGGGGTTCGCGTGGCATGTGTCGGCCGGTGGCGCCTTTGAAACCCGCACGGCCATCGCCCTGTTGCTTCGCTTGTCAATCTGGACACTGATCAGCATCATCTGCATCCGATTTGCCGCGACAATGCAAAAACCGACTCCGTCTGCCGCCGTCCACCCATGACCCCCACGACCATGAAGCGATCCGGCCCGGCGCGCACTGGCAATCTGAGCGCCGAAGAACGACGCGCCGTGACCGTCGAGGCGGTCATCGAACTGGCTGGCGAACAGATCCCGAGCGACATCACGACCGCGGCCATTGCCTCGCACATGAAGCTGACCCAGGGCGCCTTGTTCCGGCACTTCGCCTCCAAGGCACAGATCTGGGAAGCGGTAATGGACTGGGTGGCCGACCGATTGTTGTCGCGCCTGGATCGGGCATCGGCTGACAACCACTCGGCACTGACCCGGTTGGACGCGATTTTTAAGGCGCATCTCGAGTTCGTTGCGGAGCACCCCGGCGTGCCGCGACTCATGTTCGGTGAATTGCAGCGCCCCGAGGATACGCCGGGCAAACGCGTGGCTCGCCGGCTCATTCAGCGCTACGCCTCACGCCTGATGACCATCATCGAACAAGGCAGATCGAGCGGTGAACTGCATGCGCAGGTCGACCCCCAGGCCGCCGCCACTTTGTTCATCGGGACCATCCAGGGACTGGTGATGCAGTCCATGCTGTCGGGCAACCTGCGCCGCCTCAGGCAGGACGCCCCTGGTGTGTTCGAGATTTATCGGCGCGGCATCATCCGCCCGACAACCCGGAGGAATATCCAATGAAGCCTGTGCAGGATCGATTGTCTACCCATCGTCGCCGCCTGGTGGGGATGAGCGTGTCGCTGAGCCTCGTTCTGGCGGGCTGTTCGCACTTCGCGGGCGGCCACCACCATGGCGCTCATGGTGGCGCCTTGGATCGCAGCGCGCTGACCCTGAATGAGGGGCGGAAATGGCCCACCGATGCGCCCTTGCGTCAGGGCATGCGCGAGATCCGAACGCTTGTGCAATCGCCAACTGCCGCCACCGCCAGTGCCAGCATCGAACCGGCAGTGGCACAACGGGTGGCCGACGGCGTCGACGCCCAAGTGGCTTTTCTGATTCAGAATTGCAAACTGGAGCCCAAGGCCGATGCAGCACTTCATGTGCTCATCACCGATATGTTGAATGGCGCCCAGGCACTCAGGCAGCCCACCCCGACAGCGCAAGGCCTGATGCAGATCCGCGATGCACTGGCCCAGTATCCGCAGTACTTCGATGATCCGCAGTGGTAGGTGGGTACACGACGACTCGGACAACTCGACCGGCGCGTATCAACACCGCGAAGACACCGATCTCTATTCCGGGGTCAGGCGTAGCACTGTGACGCCAAATTCTTCATCGACGGCGTCTCTCAGCCAGTCGATTGAGACAGACTCCGGGTAGTCCAGGTCCTCATCAAACCGCACGGTCAAGTCATCTGCATCCCGTTGAGCCCGTAGCAATATATCGAACAGGCTATCCACAGTTAGCGGATTGTTGATCGCAAAACTGGTGCCGTCGTATGATTCCTGGGTAGCATGATCAACCTGCCCGCCACGCACAACCACGGTCACGTCGCCACCGAGACAATAACAAATTTCCCGATAAACCAGCGTGTAGTCGGCGATCGCACGGGCCTTCCATGATTGTGCCTTCGATGCGATCTCCCTCTCACTCGTATTGGAGTTGCGTTGGTCAGAGCCACAAGCGCACAAGCCAAGACCGAGAACTACTGCGCTAAGTGCGGCCAGCCAGAGACGACCGGCAGGGGAAAAGCTGAACATTTGTTCAATCTTCTTCAACTGGATCCGCAAGTGTTGATACGCCCGTCAACGGCGTCAATCGCCAAATCTGGCGAAGACTCTGCGAACGAATGCCGAGCGCGGGTTGGCGCGGCCTACCTTGGCATATCGTTCACGGCGACGCGCTACCGCTCAGGCAACACCGGGGTATGCCCTTCCAGCTGATTGATTGGTGATCAGTCACTAATACTTGGTATAGACTAATTCGGCTTCAGCCATACAATGCCCGGCTGAGAGAATCAGCAGATCGTGCGCGGTATGCTGGGCAGAAATGGCAAAACTCGCTTCCGAGGACACCAGCATGAACCAGCAGGATTTCATTCAAACGATCTCGGAACCAGGCCGGTCAGGCTTTCCGCAGACAATCAATACGCTGACTACGGGTCTGTTGGTACTCATCATGTCGGTTGGCCTGGCTGCCTGCGACAGCGGCCCCGACGTGGGCAACGATCCCACCGCCTGCGTGAGTGGCATCCAGACCGGGTTCAAGTCTCAGGTTGGTGACCAGCCGATCCGCAGTGTTCCTTCCTCAGGCGAAGGAGAAGGCGTCGGTGGCGTCGGTGGCGAAGGTGACAGCGGCGGCCCTGGCGGCGGCGAAGGCCTCGGCATTGGCGGCGGTGATGGCCAGTACCGCAATGTATCGGTCACGGTTGAAGATGCGTCGGGAACGGTTTATGGCCCTCAACTGGTGGACAATGAGAAGGGTATGGTCACGCTCGTGCACTGCGGCAAGTCGCAACTGCCCGCCCGGATCACGTTTGAGGGCAAGAGTGTCGACGCCACCTATTATGACGAAGGTTTGCAACGAGACGTGTCATTTTTCTCGAAGCGCCGAATCGGCCTCCTGACCACGCTGGAAGTCAATGCCGGCGTCACACCGCTGACTGAAGCCCTGTACGAACGGGCACAGGAAATCGGCCGTGCACAGGGTAGCGCCGAGGGTTGGAAGAATCCAACCATTGTCGGACAAGCACAGGCTGAACTGCTCCAGTTGGTCAATGATCAACTACCTGGCGTTTACCGCCTGACCGATCTGAAGCGCCTGCCTGTTCCTCTCAATGTTGACACCGACAAAACCGGCTCGACTGCGCTGACTGACAATCAGAATGGCGTCTATGGCGCCTTACTGGCGGGGCTGGCCAGGACGGGTGCGACCACCTTGCCGAACAGTTCGGCGCCGGCATTGGATGTCGCCGAGGCGCTGATCCTCGACTTGCGCGATGCACGTCTCGATCTCAAGGATGCCAATGGTCAGCTGATTGGTGAGGCCGGCAAGATCCCCTATACCTACGACACGCTCTGGACTCTGACGGCGGTGAGCACTGGCGAAACGGCTGAACGCACTGGCTCTGGCAGCTTGCTGAGTTCGACGGCGCCCATCGGCTATGTTCGTGAATCCAGCGTTGACGCGGCCACAGGCAGCGTGCGGGAATCAGCCTATCTGTTGGAGTCGGGCGGTGACTTGCTCATTCAGGTGGTACAAGGCAATGGCTCAGCCGGCCCCGGCGCGGGTCCCGAAGCAACCAATCCGACGCCGACCGTCAAGTATTCACAATTGATGCGGTTTGCGCCGAATCAACCTGTTGTTGCGCTACGCCGCGATGGCAAGGGCGTATTGGTCTTTCCGATCGCATCAGATGGCACCTCGTACTTTGAACTGACACCACCGACCGGCACCAACTTCGTCGAATTAATGGATGGTGGCAGCCCTGTTCTCCGGCTTTCTGACGGATCATTTCTACGCTACGCACCCGATAAACGCGGCTTTAACGTCGAGCCAGTCCCTGACGGCGTACTGAACTTTACCTTTCGTCCCGAATACGCGGGCGCGCTTGCCGCCGGCGCTGATGAACTCGGCGCAGATCCAAATGGGAACGCAGACAATGGGCTTTGCATCGGCGCGTCCCGGACCGGCCAGGTCAAACTCTGGCGACCGGTCTTTCAGCCGGGCGATATCATCAAGGCCAGCATCCAGCCTGTGCCAGACATCGTGCAGGTCAGCAGTAACCAGTCAATCAGCCTGGGACTGGACGCGGACGGCAGAATTTTCCATCTTGATGCGAATCACACAGTTCGTTTTGTCGAAGCAGACGGACAACCGGCAACCGTATTGGATGGCAATGAAACCAGGGTGCTGACCCGACCCGACGCAGCCCCGGTGGAAATCAGCAGCGTAAAGATCTGTTCGCTGCGCGCCCCCTACGCAATTGGCTGCAATGGCAAAGCCTATGAAGTGCAATACGAGCGCTTCGTCGATACGGCCGGGGCGGTCAAGGGAGCCGGCCCGGTCACCGGCATCAGCGAACTGCCCATCCCTTCGCCAATATGGCGCACGCGGTCGAACCGAGGCAACAATCTGGTGTTCCTGGGTACCGACGGTATGGCGTACAACCCGGACGGCAGTGTTGCAGCGCTGCTTCGCTAGGCAGCGCGTCGCGCCCGCGCGCCAGGCCACGACGGCGCGCAAGCGGTTCGGGCCGCCCGAACGCTGAGGCTCAATCCGCTGATCGCCAGGTCTGCGCCAGGCCCTCGCCATAGTGCGTGGGCTGCAAACCGAACATCCGCTCGATCTTGCCGCTGTCAAAACGGTAGTCGCTATCGTACTGGTACATCATCTCGCGGTTTTCGCGTAGCACCGGAACGAACCAGCCCAGTGCGTGCATCAGCCAGCCCGGCACCACCTGCAGGCGATCGGGCTGACCGGCCAGGCGACAGGCCACGCGGGCGAGCGAGCGCCCGGTCACGGGCGCGCCATCCAACTGCTGTGCCGACGGCAGGTGCCAGGTCTGCCCGATAGACCCGGGCGTCTGTCCCAGCAAGGCCAGCGCCCGCCCGGCATCGGGCGTGAAGGTGAAGGTATGGACCCGCTCGGGTTCACCCAGCCATTGGGGCGCCTTGCCCGACCGCAGTCGCGCAAAAAACACGGCCTCCAACAGGCTCAGGCGGGCGCCCGGGCCATAGAAGTCGGTCGCGCGGGCGATCAACGCCTGCAACTCGCCGCGCTGCATGGCAGCGAGCAAGGTAGTGGCAATGGCGGCCCGGACCTCTCCCTTTCGGCTGCAGGGATTGAACGGAGTGTCCTCACGCATGGCACCATCCACCCGACCATAGGCGTAGACATTGTCAAAGAACAGCAGGCGGGCGCCGTGGCGCTGGCAGGCCTGCATCACGTTGGCCATTACCGTCGGCCACTGCGACTGCCAGACCGCCGTGTCATAGGGCAGTCCGGCCACCAGATAGACCACCTCGCTGCCCGCCACCGCGTCGGCGGTGGCTCGGGCGTCCAGCAGGTCGGCAACCTTGAGCTGATCGCCCGGATGCACAGCCACCGGACGGCGGCTTACCTGACGAATGCGCCGTCCGTCGCGCCCGAGATGCAGCGACAATTCGCGAGCGATCACCCCGCCGGAACCGAGGATGGTATGCAGGCTTGAGACAGAAGCGGGTTGCGACGATCGATCAGACATTCAGCCATTGTGGGCAAGTGCGTCGACGGACACAATTCACATCTGTGCACAGACGATATACATGAGTGAATATGTCCGGCTTCAACTGGCAACTGATTCCTTCCTTTCTGGCCGCGCACCAGCATGGCAGCCTTCTTGGCGCCGCCCGGGCGCTGGGCATCAGCCAGCCCACGGTGGGCCGGCATGTGACGCAGCTTGAAACCCAGCTCGGCACGTCCTTGTTCGAGCGCACCGGGCGGGGGCTGGTGCCGACTCCGGCAGCGACCCGGCTCGCCGAAGCAGCCATGGCCATGGAGCACGGGGCGCAGTCGCTGTTGCGCGGTGCCCAGCGGGCGCAGGACACACTGTCGGGCACTGTTCGCCTGTCGGCGAGCCAGCCGGTAGCCTGCTTTCTGCTGCCGCCGCTGCTGGCACGAATGCGCGCCGAACTGCCGGGCATCCAGATCGAGCTGGTGGTGAGCAACGCAGTGAGCGATCTGCTGCGGCGCGAGGCCGACATCGCGATCCGCATGGTGCGCCCGACGCAGGGCTCGCTGCTGGCACGGCGCATCGGGCGGGTGGGCGTGAGCGCCTGTGCGCACCGCGACTACCTGGCCCGGCGCGGCACGCCGCAGCAACCCACGGATCTGCTGGCGCACGAACTGGTGGGCAATGACCGGATGCAGGACATCCTGCGTGGCTTCGCTGCCATGGGCCACCCGGTGAAGCCGGAACAGTTCGCGCTGCGCACCGACGACCTGATCGCTTACTGGGCGGCGGTGCGTGCGGGGCTTGGCGTTGGTTTCGTGGCCAGCTTCCTGCTGCGTAACGATCCGCTGCTGGCGCCGGTGTTGCCCGGGCTGCCGATTCCGACAATCCCGGTCTGGCTGGTGATGCATCGAGATATCCGCACCAGTCGCCGCATGCGCGCGGTGGCCGATTTTCTGGCGCGCGAGCTGCCGCCCTTGTTCTGAGATGACGAGACACCGACATGGAAGCCTTCAAGAACCTCATCAACAGCGTCACAGTGAAGCGCGCCGGTCAGCACCTGCAGCGAGTCTGGCCCGCATTCGACCGGCGCCGCTTCGAGCGGCAGGCCACGCACGGCCTGGATGCGCTTGAATTCAAGGCCCGCGCCATGCAGCTGGCCGACGCGCTGCAAGCCACGCTGCCGGACGACTTTAGTGTCGCGGCCGCCGTGCTGGAAGCCAGCCTGGCCGAGCCGATCCCGCTGAATGCCGACGGCGAACCCATCGGTTTGAGTAACGTTCAGAGCGAGGCCGGTCTCGCGGGCTGGGTGGTCTGGTCCATGGGGGAATTCGTGGCGCGCCGTGGCATGGCCGATGTGCCGCGTGCGCTGCAGTGTCTGCACGCCCTCACCCAGCGCTTTTCGGCCGAGTTCGCGATCCGGCCCTTTATCCAGCAGCACCCCGACCCCACCCTGGCCACGCTCAGTGGTTGGGTCAAGGACCCGAGCGCCCACGTGCGCCGTCTGGTGAGTGAAGGCTCGCGCCCCCGTCTGCCCTGGGGTCTGCGCCTGCAAGCTCTGGTGGCCGACCCGGCGCCCACGCTGCCGCTGCTGCGCGCCTTGCAGGACGACCCCAGCGCCTATGTGCGCCGCAGCGTGGCCAATCATCTGAACGACATCGCCAAGGACCACCCTGACCTGGTGGCGCGTTGGGTGCAAAAGCACCGCCGCGGCGCAAGCGCACAACGCACCGCGCTGCTGCGCCACGCCAGCCGAAGCCTCATCAAGCAGGGGCACGCGCCCACGCTGGCGGCCTGGGGCCTGGCGCAAGGCCTTTCGGGCAAGGCCGCTCTGCATCTGTCGGCCGACCGGGTCGCGGTCGGCAGCGAAATCCTGTTGACCGTATCGCTCAAGTCCGCCAGCGCACAACCGCAGGACCTGCTGGTCGACTATGTGGTGCACCATGTTCGCGCCAACACCGCCACGTCGCCCAAGGTGTTCAAGGGCTGGAAGCTGACGCTGGCACCTCGTGAGCAACGAACCCTGACCAAACGCCACAGCCTGCGCCCGGTCACCACGCGGGTGCTCTATCCCGGCTCGCACCGTATCGACCTGCAGGTGAACGGGCTCTCGCTCGCCAGCGCGACCTTCGATCTGACCGGATGAGCCGGTGCATCAAGTGGCCAATATTGTTGACTTCATGATGCCTCTTCCACGAGGAGCCGCCACTTGAACATGACCGCCTCGGAGACTTCGAGCACGCGCTGACCGAACATGGGACGCACATTGAGCAGGGCCACGGCCAGCGGCGGGGTCGATGGAGACTACGCCCGCCAAATGGTGGGCCACGCGCAACTCTGCTTCATGTTGTCGAGCAGCTTCGCCTGTGCCAAGCCGATCGAACGAAGGATCGCGCCATTTAGTACCGTTTGCAGACTGTGACGCCGCCGGTCGTCGAGCACCAATTCACCCTGTGGTACTTGAGAAGAAGGTGCGACCGTCGTTATCGAACATCCAGAGCAACATCGACGATTCGTCGGGATGTATGTTGAGAGGTGCGAGTCTTAGGCCTTGCTTGTCGATCTTGCTGATGACGTCGGAGATATCGATGATCATCAGATCGGTGATCGCCGACGGCTTGGTTGCGCAGCGAGAACGAGCGTGCCGACGAGCCACACTCCCCACGCATTGAGTGACCGGCGACGGCGAAAGCCCAGGTCCAGCATGATCAGCGGGAGGAAGGTGAAGACGATGCCGTAGAACAGGCCGAGCGCGTAGAAATTTCAATCGGCCTAGGGAAACCCCGGCTGACACATGGGTGGCCGGCCGATACCGGCCTCGAAGACTTGGGACTGTCGGCTGCAAGGTCGTCTTGTCGTGATTCGGCCTGCCCCTAACGGTTCGATTGGGGCTTGCTGGACCTTGGTATCAGGGTTGACCCTGAATCCATGGGCATCGAACCAGCATGTGGCGCAGCGCAATCCTGACTAGCACGACGGTGCAGCCTGAGGGCCTGCGGCGAGGTGTTTGTGACAAGCCGGCGCGGCTCAGGTGGTGAAGTCTTGCCCCGCTTGGAGCACGCGGCCCCTGGGCGGGGGCTGCGGATCCAGCCCCAGGTGCGTCAGGATCCTCTGGAGCACCGCTCGCTCGAGGATAGCTGCGATGATCTTCAGCTCCCCAGCGCCGCAATTCGGGCGGTGCTGCGTGTTCATATCAAAGGCCCTCTTGAGAAGCCGCGCCCAGCTGAGGCGCTGCGGCCGGGCCCGAACCGTCTCGAGCTCGCACTGGTCGGCAACGGCTGCTTCCTTGGCCTGATCCTGCGGCGGGATCCCTGCGGCACCACCCGCGCCCGTACCTTCGCAATGGGTGCCAGCACGTCGGTCGGCTTTCATCATCGCCGCCAGCACCTGCTTGGCGGCGGCCACGCACAGACCGTGAAACGCGTGCTCGAGGTCGGCGAGCACGCCCTGGACGTCCAGCGAGAACTGGACCGGCACGGCCGGGATCACCCGCAGCGCGAGCGTCGTGTGAGACTTCATCTTGGTGGCTACTTCGATTGCTTGTCAGGCTCCCGCATGCTCGCGCATGCGGGTCGAAGGAGCCGCCACCTCAGTACACGGGTTCAACAAATTCCGGGACATCGCCGGAGAGCTTGCTCACGATCATTAGACTTTCGCATGCTGAAGGTGTGGCGCACCGAGCCACGCGGCTTGTAGCCAACGACCATCAGGCAACCCCCTAACTACCCGACGCAGAGAGCGCATGATTTTCCAGTGACGTCAGATGCGCTCCACGATGACGGTCACATCAACGTAACCGGAAAACGGATCATCAATGCTGCCACTGCTGTCGCGCAATAGAAAAGTGACATCGACAAAGACAGTATTTCCGATGATTCTGGGTAAATCAATGTCGATTTTTTGAGCGAGCACGTGATGGTCACCATTGTTGTACGTCACGTAGAAACCATTGATTGCCGCTTCCGCGCGACGCACCTGTGATGGAAACACTACAGCACCAGATTCACGTTGCTCTCGGCCACGAGTCGGGTCAAAAGAAATGCGCGTACGACGAAAGTCTATTGCCATGATGATCCTCCGAAAGAAGCAAAATAATTGCCGAAATCGTCGAGCGAAGTCTGGCACCTTTCGGTAAAAACAAAATCGTCACTCTTGAGGATCCACGGACTTCCTCGCATCCCGGATTTTTGGGCTAAGCCTCAGCTGACCCTGTCCCAGGAATCCGCACCGTTTGGTAACAGGATCGTCCAGCATGATGAAGGCTCGCAGGGGTTGAGAAGTTCATGCCATGAGGATGAGCAATTTCACTAAGGAGCAGATCGCCTACGCGTTGAAGCAGACCGAACTGGGGATCAGCGTCGATAATGTCTGCCGCAAGATGGGCATCAGCAGCGTCACGTTCGATAAGTGGCGCCAGAAGTACGCGAGGGTTAGTCCGTCTGAGCTGCGGCGCATGCGCCAGCTCGCGGAGGAGAACAGGAAGCTCAAGCAGATCGTGGCCGATCTGAGTAAACGATCCACGATCCACAGGGTTGTCACTTCTTGACGATGCGCGGTAGTGTTCCGGGACGCAGACTCCAGGGCAACATGGCTTCGATCACTTCGACCGACGTGGCGTCTGGCACGTTGCGCAGCAGATTGGCGAGCCAGGCGCTGGGCTTCAGTTGATGGGCCTTGGCAGTTTCGACAGGCCAAAAGAATCAAAGCGCTGGAGTTAACCCTGGCCGGTGTATCGCTGAACAGCCATGCTCGACGCTCAACAACAAATGGGCGAATCGCGTTTTCGGCCCGGTTGTTATCGATCGGTGTGTCGCCCCATTACACGTAGCGAATCAGCTTGGGCCAGTACTTGTCCATGAACGCCAGCGCTTTGCCCAGCGCCAACCCCGTTGTGTCAAGCTACTTGTCGTCTCAATAGAACCGATAATCCGGAGGCGATGATGAGAGTAGGCAATCGCACGATACGGACAAAACTTCAAAGTCAGGGCGGTGGCGAGGTTGTTGCCCCCTGAGAGCGTTTCCGCGGAAACGTTGTCCACCGAAATTGGCGTGAGCGCTGCAACCCTGGAGCGACGGCTTAGTCGCGAGCGGGTCTGGACAGCGGCGGCTCGATTCGATGCGGTGTTGACCACTGCTCCGATCGATGAGACGGCACGCGCCGCCTAGTGCCTCACCAACGGGGTGTACCCCAAGGAGTTGGAGACTTGGCGGAACGGTGCTATACAGGCGCTGGCCGACCCCGAAGAACAGCGCGCCAGCCCCAAGCAAACTCGCGACGATCAGCGCCAGATCAAGGATCTCGAACGCGAGCTACGGCGCAAGGAGCGGGCCCTGGCAGAAACCGCGGCGCTGCTGGTCCCGTCAAAAAAATGTCGTGGCGAATTTCGCAAGGTATAGGACGAACGATCGGCCTCGAAGATCGCCGGAATCTTGCCGATTCCATCGAAACTGCCTACCGCGATGGCACCCGCCTGCACAAGGACTGCGAGATCGGGGGTATCGATGTGCGCACCCTGCAGCGCTGGAAGGCCGGCGATGGCCTGCAATCGAGCGACAGGCGCCCTCTGGCAGAGCGTCCGGTACCGGCCAAGGCGTTTGAGCCCGCTGGAGCGTGATAACGTGCATAAGATCTGCAATGAACCTTGTCACCGCCGGATGAATACTCCCCCACTTTGGTCGGTTGATATTTCCCCAGTTTGATCGTTTCTCACCTGCCATGATGGTCCCCACGACGGGCGTCTGGCGAGGTTGCAGTGGTCAATCTGAAGGGACTCCCAATGATTCTGAAACTTCAACGACAGTGCCTGTCAATATCGGCCATCGCCCAGCGCACCGGACAGGAACGAAAGACTGTACGCAAATACATCAAGCACGGGCTCGTAGTGCCGCGCTATACCCCTCGAGCGGCCCGTGGCGATGTGCTCATGGACTTCGAGAGCTACCTTCAGAATCGGGTTTGGCCAGTGGCCCAAAATAGACGGGGTGCGCCTACTGCGTGAGATCCGCGAACTCGGATATTCGGGTGGCGTCACCGGGGTCAATGACTTCCTCAAGCGGGTTCGCCCGTCGATGACTGCACCGTTCGAGGATCGCTACGAAACGCTGCCCGGTCAGCAAGCGCAGGTGAAATTTGCGCACTTCGAGACCACCTTCACCGACGAGCCCTCGAAGCCGCGTCGGATCTGGCTATACAGCATGGTGCAGGGGCACTCTCGCTACCTGTGAGCGCTACGCAGCCGCCCGCTCTTGGCCGCAGCGCTGCAGCGGCGGGTACCGGTGAGTTCATCGAACAAGACGGTGTTTGTCATTGCGTCTTCAGCATCAGTGGCGATTGACGACGACGCCGGTAACTGTAGGCGCGACTAGCCCATTCCTTCAACCCCCAGACCTGGTTACCGAGATGCCGCCCACCGCGCAGCCCTTCGTGATCAACGAACATCGATCAGGCCCGCCCTACCCCCGGTGCCTCCCAATGAGAGCCAGCCAGCGATACTGCCGTAGCCAGACAAAAACCGCGTCAGCCAGCCTCATCGAGTTCGTCGGCAACCGCCCGTGCCAGGAAATCCCAGACCGCCCGAATTCGCGCACTCGAACGGATCTCTCGATGAACCGTCAGCCATACCGGAAACCGGGGCAGCGGCAGCATCGGCAGTAGCGGCACGATGTCGCGATCGGTGCGCATCACATAGCGCGCGACGAAGCCAACCCCCATGCCGGCGCGCACGGCCTGCCATTGTGCGATCAGGTCGTCACTGCGCAACGCAAAGCGGATCCGCTCGGGCGGCATGCCCATCTTGATGAATCCCTGGGCGACCTCGTCTTCCGTGTCACCGCCGATCAGGTCATGGTTGATCAGATCGGGCGGGACTTGGGGGGTGCCACGGCGCACAAGATAGTCGCGATGGGCACAGGCCTGGATCGGCACCTCGCCGATGCGTCGCATCACCAGGGAAGCCTGCTCGGGTCGCACCATACGCAGCGCAATATCGGCTTCACGGCGTAGCAGATTGCTCACGGCGTTGCTGACCACCAGATCGGCCCGTACCTCGGGCAATTCGATGCGCATGCGAGCCAGCAGCGGCGGCAGCAATACGCAGGCGACCGGTTGACTGGCCGCAATGCGTACCACACCGGCCGTGACGTCTGCCTGGCCGGACACCGCCCGCAGCATCGCCTGCGCGCCCTCCTGCATGACCCGGGCGGAATCGGCGAGTCGTTGCGCCTGTTCGGTGGGCGCAAGACCGCGACCCGTGCGCTCGAATAACACCACACCCAGTTGCTGCTCGAGCGCGGCGATATGCCGGCCCAGCGTGGGCTGACTGGCACCGGAGGCCCGGGCCGCGCCCAGCAGGCTGCCGTGTTCGAGCGCTGCAAGAAATGACCGGACCAGCGTCCAGTCGAACTCATTAATATTCATTTACGCATATCAGAGTGTCGGAGTTAGGCAATAGTGGAGTCAAACGCGGGCACCCACAATCCCCCCATCGAATTCTTCGATTCCATAGCCCCGACCTGGAGAAAGTTCATGAGCCGCCCCCATACCAAAGCCGCAGCCCTGTCGAACGACGCCCTGACCCATGGCCGCCGAGGTTTCCTGCATGTGGCCGGCGGCGGCGTGATTGCCGCCGCCCTGCCCGCCATGGCAGCTTGCAGCAGCACCCTGCCGGCCGAATCGGTATCGGCCTGGGAGGCACCGAGCTCGAGCGGCGCGGATCTGCGGCGCTGGATTCTGGCCCATGCCATCCTGGCACCCCATGCCCATAACCGCCAGTCCTGGCTGGTCGAACTGGATCAGGCCGACACCATCGTGCTGCGTATGGATCTGACCCGCATGCTGCCCGAAACCGATCCCTTTGCCCGGCAGATGACGCTGAGCCAGGGCACCTTCATCGAACTGCTTGACATGGCCGCCCGGCAACGCGGCCACCGCGCCGACATCAGTCTGTTTCCCGAGGGAATGTGGGACTCGAAGGCCGCGGACCGGCGCGCGACGGCCAGGATCGTGCTGCATGCCGACGCATCGGTGCGGTCCGATCCCTTGTTCGCGCAGGTCTTCAATCGACGCACCAATCGCGAGCGCTACGAGGCGACGCTGCCAGCGGTCACCGCCATCGACGCCTTGCGCGCCAGTTGTGCCGCACTACCGGTCAAGGTCGGCCATGTCGATCAGCGCGACCCGCAAGCCACGGCCGAACACCGTCGGATTGCCGGCAAGGCCTGGCAGATCGAGCTGCACACGCCACGCACGCAACTGGAGTCCGTGCAGTTGATGCGGATCGGACCGGGCCAGATCGCCCGGCACCGCGACGGCATTTCGATCAATGATCCGTTCATGCGTCTGCTCGACACGGTCGGCATGGTTAATCGCGAGGTGGCCGCTGCACCCGACAGCATGGGTGTGACAAACCAGATCAAGGACTTCGATTCCAAGCTGGTCGCCACGCCGGCGTTCGCCTGGATCACGACCGACAGCAATGACCGGATCGCGCAGATCAACGCCGGTCGGGCCTGGCTGCGCATGCAACTGGCCGCCACCGAACATGGTTTGTCCATGCATCCGCTGTCACAGGCGTTGCAAGAATATCCTGAGCAACGCGACACTTATCAGGCGATCCATCGCCAGCTCGGTGCGACCGCTCCCGGACAGACCGTCCAGATGTGGGCGCGCCTGGGTCATGGGCCGGTGATCGGTCCGTCGCCGCGTCGAGGCGTCGACGCGCACATTGTGGGCGGCTGAGTCAGGCGGCGAGGCTCAGTCGGCTTGCTCCGGCCTGTCCGGGTGCAACCACACCTCGGCTTCGATCTCCACCGGGATATTGAACGGCAGTTCGGCCATGCCGACGGCACTGCGCGCATGGGCGCCCACGGTCGGGCCGAAGACCGCCAGGATCAGTTCCGAAAAACCATTGATGACCGCCGGCTGGTGGTTGAAACCGGGCGCCGAATTGACCATGCCGAACACCCGGGTCCAGGCGGCGATCCGGTCCAGATCACCGAGTTCGCGGGTCAGGCTGCCCAGCATGGCCAGCCCCACCAGCCGGGCCGACTGGTAGGCTTGCTCGGGCGTGACGGCATCACCGACCTTGCCCAGTGGCGCGGCGAGCCGACCCAGTTCGTCGGTCGGACCATGCCCCGAAATCAGCACCCGACGGCCGACCTGACGCACCCAGGGAAACGGCAGCACGGCGCCTGGTGGCATCTGCAAGGGTGCCGGCAATACCAGACCGAGTTCGCTGAGTCGCTGCTGGATGATGCCCATGGTGTCACACTCCCTGGAGATTGATTGCATCGAGCCGATTCATTGCCGGGTCAGCTCGGCCCGCATCTGCGCCTTGATTTCGCCGAATCCGGCCTTCTCGCCCAGTTCGAACACCACCTGCACCAGGCGACCCGGATAAACAAAGGGTGCCGCGTAGTCATTATTGATCGGCACAACGCATCGGCCCAGGTCCATGCCCAGGCTGGACAAAACGAACAACAGCCTGGGAATCCGCACCTCGCAGACCAGCGCCTGATCAACCAGCAGCTGCGCCCGGGCACTGCCATCCTCATCACGCATCACGTTCAGTGCCAGGACATGCGTACCGGGTGACAGTGCGTCGGGCGACACCATATGCGCATGATCATGAAAGGCGTTGTAGTCGAAGTGCAGCCGACCCTGCAAGACGTACAACGCATAGCCACTGTTGAGCGTGCCGCGATTGATCAGCATGCCGTCACCCTCGCCCGCCGGGTGAATGAGTTGCACAACCGTCTGCCAGCTACGTGCCGGTGACGGGCAGGCGTCCGCCGGAATGTGCGAGACCGGTGGGTAGTAGACAAAGCGACGTCGTGAGGTCGGCATGCCCGGCCGACGTGAAGCCCTGAACATTTCGGCAGCACCCCGATCATCGAGCGGCAGCACGCCATGCGATTGCGCTTCCCGCCACCATTGTTCGATCATCGACTGCAGCCGCTCGGGTTGCTCGGCGGCCAGATCATGGCACTCCGAAAAATCGTTCTCCAGGTGATACAACTCCCAGACATCATCGTCATAGTCAACACCCGGTTTGTGGCGCGCTACCGCCTTCCAGCCCAGGTCGACCAGGGCGCGATGGCCGAACATCTCAAAATACTGCGGACCGCGCAGGACCGACGCCTGAGCATCGCCAAAGCCCGGCAACAGGCTGGTGCCATGGACCGGTGCCTGAGGCACGCCGGCCACCTGCGAGGGCTGCTCGATACCCACTGCGGCCAGCACGGTGGGCGCAATGTCAATGGCATGGCAGAACTGCGAACGCATGCTACCCGGATCGGCCAGCCGACCGGGCCAATGGATGATCAAGGGATCGCGAACACCGCCGCCATGGGTGTTCTGCTTGTACCACTTGAGCGGCGTGTTACCCACCTGGGCCCAACCCCAGGGAATATTGCAATGACTGTGGGGGCCGCCGATATCGTCCAGCCGCTGCACTGCCGAGTCGACATCTTCTTTCATGCCATTGAAGTAACGCATCTCATCCAACACACCGCTGGCCCCGCCTTCCTGACTCGCGCCATTGTCGGACAACAACAGAAACATGGTGTTGTCCCAGGCGTCCAGGTCCTGCAAGGTTTTGATCAGCCGGCCGATCTGCTCATCGGTATGTTCGAGCATGGCGGCGAACGCTTCCTGGAGCCGGGCGGCCAGGCGCTGTTCATTGGTGGTGAGTTCCACCCATGGCCTGACCCCTCGATTTCGCGGCGCGAGTGCGGTATCGGGAGGAACGATACCGATTTCCTTTTGTCGCTGGAACCAGCGTTCGCGCTCTACGTCCCAGCCGGCGTCGAACCGACCCCGGTACTTGTCCAGATAGCGCTGGGGCGCCTGATGAGGCGAATGCATTGCGCCAAAGGCCAGCTAGAGAAAAAACGGCCGCTCCGGCACCAATGACCTCAGGTCACGGATGAATCCACCGGCCTGGTCGACCACATCCTCGGAGAAATGGTAGCCCTGGGCCACCGAACGAGGCTGGGCGACCGCGTGGTTGTCGCAGATCAGCTCCGGCGAGAACTGATCGGTTTCCCCATTGAGAAAACCGTAGAAGCGATCGAATCCGCGCTGCAATGGCCAGTTGGTGAACGGCCCGACCGATGAACATTCGGCCATGGGTGCCAGGTGCCATTTACCCGCCGCATAAGTGGCATAACCATTGTCGCGCAACACCTCGGCCAAGGTGCCGGCCGAGCGCGGAATCGCGCCGCGCATATTCGGAAAACCGGTGTCGAAATTCGAGATCGAGCGCATGCCCACGGCGTGATGATTGCGCCCCGTGAGCAGACAGGCGCGGGTCGGCGAACACAGCGCCGTGGTATGAAAGCCGGTATAGCGCAAACCCTGGGCGGCGATTCGATCGATATTGGGCGTGGCGAGCATCGATCCGTAACAACCCAGGTGGGCGAAACCGGTGTCGTCGAGCACCACGATCACCACATTGGGTGCATCGGGCGGAATCCTGGACGGCGGCCACCAGGGTTCGGATTGCTGCACGGTTCGGGCGATCCGCCCGCCAAAGGGTTCGTCCCCCGCCTGACCTGGGTTCATGCGCTCAGCTCTCCGCCTTGGATTTGTCTCATCGTGATGGGTCCGCGACTCGCTTCACAGGGCCGCTCGCCCCTGACTGTACGGCAAACCGCGATGCCCTGTCCGATGCATCGGGGAGCGCTTGACGCCGCCCGTCGAACCGGGAGTGCGGTCCGCGGCCTTTCCAACAATTGCCGGAAGCGCGTTAGCATGATGCTCCGATCCTTTCGAGTGGGAGGAACTCATGAAAAACCGATTGACACTGGCCTCACTCATGGTCTGCCTGAGCGTCGCATCAGCGGCAGATGACGAGGCCAGGCACATGCAGGATGCCAGACAACTCATGCAACGTTTCGGCTCGACGCTCAAAGGCGAACTACAGGCCGCCATGAAGGCTGACGGGCCCGTTGCCGCCATCAAGGTATGCAATAGCCGCGCACCTCAGATCGCAGCATCCCTGGCCCAGGAATCAGGTTGGCGGGTTGCCCGGACCAGTCTGAAGCGGCGCAATCCGGCCAATGCTGCCGACGACTGGGAGATCGCCACCCTGCAGGATTTTGCGCGCCGCCAGGCAGCGGGCGAAGATGCCGCCAATCTGGTCCGCAAAGACGTCGTCGAGATGAATGGTGTCAAAACTTTCCGCGTCATGAAAGCGATTGCCACCGAGCCGGCCTGCACGACCTGCCACGGGGTCGACATCAAGCCGGAGGTCAAGGCTGAACTCGACCGGCTCTATGTTGGCGACGAGGCGCGCGGCTACCAGTCAGGCGACATTCGCGGCGCGTTCACCTTCTCCAAACCTCTCTGATCGATCAACCCACCAGGAACCGTCATGCCATCCCCGCACATCATTGGTTGGGGTCACACCCCCTTCGGCAAGCACGATCAGGTCGATCTCGAAACACTGATCCGTGAAGCCACGCTGCCAGCACTGGAACGGGCAGGCCTGGACCCCAGCGATATCGACGGCATTTTCGTCGGCACGTTCAACGGTGGTTTCGTGCCGCAGGACTTCAGCGCATCGCTGGCCGCCGTCGCCATCCCCGAGTTCCGGCACACCCCGGCTGTGCGGCTGGAAAACGCCTGCGCCACCGGATCCGCAGCGGTCTGGGCGGCCCTCGATGCCCTGCAGAGCGGTCGGATGCGCCATGCGCTGGTGATCGGCTTCGAGAAGATGACCGAACTGAGCAACGAGCAGATCGGTCCGGTACTGCTCAAGTGCTCCTATGTAAAGGAAGAAGCCACCAAGCCCGGCGGGTTCGCGGGGATTTTCGGCGAGATTGCGGGCCGATACTTCGAGCGCTTCGGCGATCAGTCCGATGCCCTGGCGGCCATTGCGGCGAAGAATCATCGCAATGGTGTGGACAACCCGTTTGCCCATATGCGGCGAGATCTCGGTTTTGATTTTTGCCGCACGGCCTCGCCGAAAAATCCAACGGTCGCCGGCCCCTTGAAACGCTCCGATTGCTCTCTGGTCTCGGACGGGGCCGCCGCCCTGGTGTTGTCCATGCAGCCGCGTGGCGGCCAGGCATCGGTGCGCTGGCGCTCGCGCACCCAGGTCAATGAATTTTTACCCCTGTCACGACGCGACTGCACCCGCTTCGAAGGCGCAGCAATGGCCTGGTCCAGGGGACTGCAAGAGGCAGGAATCGGGCTGAACGAACTCGATCTGGTCGAGACCCATGATTGTTTCACCATCGCCGAATTGCTCGAATATGAAGCCATGGGCCTGGCGCCCCATGGCGAGGGTGCCCGGGTAATTCTGGACGGCATCACGGCCAAGCACGGACGGCTGCCGGTCAATCCATCGGGCGGCCTGAAATCTCGCGGCCATCCCATCGGTGCAACCGGGGTCTCGATGCATGTGATGATGGCCATGCAGTTGCTGGGCGAGGCGGACGCGATGCAGATTCCCGATGCCCGACTGGGCGCGGTCTTCAATATGGGTGGTGCCGCCGTCGCCAACTACCTGAGCATTCTCGAGGCCGCATGAATCCGGCGCAGGTCATGAATCTGGGCAATCTGCTCGCGCAGACCGCCCGGCTGTTTCCCGATCGCCCCGGGGTGATTCTGGGCGATCAACGCTGGTCCTGGCGAGAGATCGATGCGCATGTCGATGCCATGGTGGCCGCGCTGCGTGCCCAGGGTCTGAAGCCGGGCGACCGGATTCTGGTTCAGTCGCGCAATTCCCTGGCCCTGTTCGAGAGTGGCTGGGTCGCGTTCCGGGCCGGATTCGTCTGGGTACCGGTGAATTTCCGACTGACCCCGCCCGAGGTCGCCGAACTGGCGCAGTCCAGTGGCGCCTGCCTGGTCATCTATGAGAGCCCCTTCGCCGGGCATGTCGACGCGATGCGCGCCGCCTGCCCAGGCATCGTCCAGGTGATCGCCATCGATACACCGCGTGCCGGCGAACTGGCCTGGCATGACCTGCTCGCGCGTCATGCCGGCACGCGCGCCGAGCCAGTATCGGTCAGACAGGATGATCCGCTCTGGTTTTTCTTCACCTCGGGCACCACCGGCCGTTCCAAGGCGGCCATCCTGACCCACGGACAAATGGCCTTCGTCGTCACCAACCATCTGGCCGACCTCATACCCGGCACCACGGAGCATGATTGTTCAATTGCCGTGGCGCCCTTGTCGCATGGCGCCGGTATTCACGCTTTGCTCAATGTCGCGCGTGGCGCAGCCACCGTGCTGCTGCCCGGCGAGAAGCTCGACCCTGAGCGCGTCTGGCAACAGATCGAGGCTCACCGGGTGAGCAACCTGTTCACCGTGCCCACCATCGTGAAGATGCTGGTCGAGCATCCCGCGGTGGACCGCTACGACCATTCATCGCTGCGCCACGTGATCTACGCGGGCGCGCCGATGTATCGCGCCGATCAGCAATATGCGCTGAACAAGCTGGGCAAGGTGCTGGTCCAGTATTTCGGGCTCGGTGAAGTCACCGGCTGCATCACGGTTCTGCCCGCCGACATGCATTCGTCAGACGACGCCGATCCCAATGCGAATATCGGTTCATGTGGCCGTCCGCGTACCGGGATGGAGGTCGCCATTCTCGATGCCGATCTGCAGCCGCTGCCCAATGGCAGCGTAGGCGAGATCTGTTGCCGCGGGCCGGCGGTCTTCGCGGGCTATTACAACAATCCGGATGCCACCGCCAAGGCATTGCGTGGCGGCTGGTTTCACACGGGCGACCTGGGCAGGATTGATGACCGAGGCCTGCTCTACATCACGGGCCGGGAATCCGACATGTATATCTCGGGCGGATCCAATGTCTATCCGCGCGAAGTTGAAGAAGTTCTGCTCACTCATCCAGGCGTTGCCGAAGTGGCCGTGCTTGGCGTAGCCGATGCAAAATGGGGTGAAGTGGGCGTGGCGGTGATTGTGCGCCAGGCTGGCACCGACCCTGTTCAGGATGCGCAGTTGTTTGGCCATCTGGAGGGCCGCTGCGCCCGCTATCGCTGGCCGCAGCAGTTCTTCTACTGGGATGCCCTGCCGCGTTCGGGCTATGGCAAGGTCGCCAAAAAAGACATCCGGCGAATGCTGATCGAGCGCGGCGACATTCACGAATTGCCTGACTGACGCACCGCGGTGACCGGTCATGGGATCGTCATCGATGAACGATAAGGTTATTCGACCGTCACCATCGGACACTGTCCGCAACTTCCCGAGGATTCCCGCTCATGACACCACCCGACCCGCTCGTTTTCCGAAGCAACTGCCGCCCATCGAACCTGTTGCTCATGCTCGCACTGGGCCTTGCGTCGACCAGCCCGAGCGTAACAGCCCAGGTCATGGACCAGTCCGGCCAGGACATGTCGGCCCAGTCGGCACGGCATCGTCAACAGGTTCAGGTCGGTCCGCGCCCCTATTATCTGATTGATCAACTGGACGAGGGGGAACTCAAGGAACGCCTGGGCTCGTGCACGAACAAGCCGCTCAGACGCAGCCAGTTCTCGATCGCGCACCGCGGCGCCGCCCTTCAGTTTCCCGAGCACACGAAAGAATCCTATGTCGCCGCGGCGCGCATGGGCGCCGGCATCATCGAGTGCGATGTGACCTTCACCAAGGACCGCGAGCTGGTGTGCCGGCACTCACAGTGTGACCTGCACACCACCACCAATATCCTGGCAATCCCGGCACTCGCGGCCAAGTGCACACGCCCCTTCACGCCGGCCGACCCGTCGACCAACACGCCGGCATCGGCCCAATGCTGCACCTCTGACCTTACCTTGCAGGAGTTCAGGCAGCTCAGCGGCAAGATGGATGGGGCCAACCCGAGGGCCACCACGGTCAGCGAATACCTGGCCGGAACACCCGCCTGGCGCACCGACGCCTACGCGGCAACCGGCACGCTGATGACCCATCGCGAGAGTATCCAGTTATTCAAGTCGCTGGGCGTCGGTATGACACCCGAACTGAAGGAAGCCAGCGTACCGATGCCCTTCCAGGGCAGCTACACCCAGCAGGACTACGCCCAGCAGATGATCGACGAATACAAGGATGAAGGCGTGCCGGCGCACCGGGTCTGGCCGCAGTCCTTCCATCTCGATGATGTGCTGTATTGGCTCGAGAATGAACCGATGTTCGGCAATCAGGCGGTTGCACTCGCGGACCTGAACACACCCGCCGATGTCGCGGCCGCGATGACCGCCCTGCCCGGACTGCGCGCGAGCGGCGTGCGGATCATCGCACCACCAACCTGGGCACTGGTCAAACTGGACCCCCAGGGAAAGATCGTGCCCAGCGACTATGCGATGACGGCGAAGGCATTAGGCCTGCAGATCATCACCTGGACGCTCGAGCGATCGGGCACCCTGACCGACGGGGGTGGTTACTACTTTCAGAGCATCGCTCCGGCGATCAAAGGTCCGGGCGACTACTACCGCCTGCTGGACGTACTCGCCCGGGACGTCGGCATCATCGGCATCTTCTCCGACTGGCCAGGCACGGTCACTTACTACGCCAACTGCCTGGGCGAAAAGTAGCAAGCCGTTCGCGCACGATGTCGACATCAGCCCTGCCGATTCACGACGTCGTGCGCACCTTGGCGGCCGGTGCCGCGGGCACACGCCCGGACAGACCGGAACGCTCCGCCCAATAGATGATCTCGAGCTCGCCGGTGGGTTGCTCGATGAGCGCGGTCAGACTTTCGACCCAGTCGCCATCGTTGGCGTAGAGCGTGCCATCAATAACCCGGATCTCGGCATGATGAATATGGCCGCAGACCACGCCATCCGCACCTCGCCGTCGCGCCTCGCGCGCCACCGCCTGCTCAAAGTCGCCAATGTAATTCACGGCCCGCTTGACCCGCAACTTCAGATACTTCGACAGACTCCAGTAGGGCAGCCCGGCGCGCGCGCGAACCGAGTTCACATAGCGGTTCAGATTCAGTACCCACTCATAGAGCGTGTCACCCAGATGCGCCAGCCATTTGACATGCTGCACCACCGCGTCGAACAGATCGCCGTGGGTTACCCAGAGCCGGCGGCCATCCAGCATGACATGCACGCAGTCCTCGACGACATCCACACCGCCGAAGTTATGCCTGACGTATTTGCGCGCGAATTCATCGTGATTACCAGGCACGAAGACCACGCGCGTGCCCTTTCTGGCCTTGCGCAACAACTTCTGCACCACATCGTTGTGGGTCTGCGGCCAGTACCATTGCCGGCGAAGCTGCCAGCCGTCGATGATGTCACCTACCAGATACAGGGTCTCGCACTCAACCTGGCGAAGAAACTCGAGAAGCGCAACCGCCTGACAGCCGGGCGTACCCAGATGCAGGTCCGAGATCCAGACGGTTCGCACCCGCATCCGGCATGAATCATCGTCGTCATGCGCCGCATCGCGATTGGGTTCCTGCTCCGGCAGATACTGCCCGTCGTCCCCGTCAGACGACGGGCAGGGAGCCAGGCCAACCGTCATGTCGGCCTCGAGCGAGGACCATTCCTTGAATTGCATTCACGAATGCTGCCGCGGTGCCGTTACAGCGCCATGACAGGCGATCGCGCCACATCGGTCAGAATCGATTCGACCTGATCGATGATTCGCTCCCAGTCCATCGAGCAAGCGGTCAGGCGTGCAGCCGCACCCAATGATCCGAGCCGCGCTCTGTCCCGGGACCACGAGGCCGCCAGGCTCAGCAACCCATCCCGGTCGTGGACCGTTGCCAGCAGACCATTGACCTCATGCTGAATCAGCGCACCTGCCGCCGCATGATCGAAGGCCAATACCGGCAGTCCGCTGGCCATCGCTTCCAGCGTCACATTGCCGAAGGTTTCGGTCAGGCTCGGAAAAATGAACAGATCGGCCGATGCATAATGCGCCGACAGATCCTGGCCTGTTTTCATGCCGGCAAAAACGGCATGCGCGCAACGTGCCTGTAATGCCTTGCGTGATGGCCCGTCGCCGACGAACACGAGCCGGGCGTCGGCGCCATGGCCGCGAATCACCTCGAATGCATCGCAGAGCGTCTCGAGATTCTTTTCGGGGGCCAACCGCCCTACGCACATCACGACAAGCGTACCCGGGTTCGCTCCCCATTGGCAACGCAAGGCCTCGCTTCGATGATCGGGCGAGAACCGGCAGGTGTCGATTCCCCGGGAGACAACGGCCAGGTCCCGATACCCCGATTGCTGCAAGCGTCGACTCAGGGCATTAGTCGGCACCAGAGTGCGGTCGGTCTGGTTATGGAATGAGCGAAGGTAGGCATCGACCATACCTTGCAGCGCACCGATACCGTAATGCCGGCTGTAACTCTGAAAGTCCGTTCGAAAGTCTGACACCACCGGCAGGTTCAACTGCCGGGCCGCGCGCAGCGCCGACCAGCCCAGCGGTCCCTCGGTCGCAATGTGCACGACATCGGGCCGCCGCACCGACCAGGAGGCCGCAAGCACCCGCCTTGCAGGCAACCCCATCCTGAGTTGCGGATATCTTGGAATGGGCAGGCCGCGTACCAGCAGATCACCAGCTTCATCGGTGAACCGGGCCCGGTTGTCCGCAACCTGCCTCGGGCGAATCACCTGAACCCGATGCGCCCGCTTGCGCAATCCTGCGACGACACGTTCAACTGTCAGGGCCACGCCATTGACTTCGGGTGGATAGGTCTCGGTCACCAGAGCCACCGCCAGTCGACGCGGGCCCTGAAACGTCCTGCACGCAGTTTGGGCATCATGATTTTCAGGCGTCATGAAGTGGATTGTTGCGAGCGGACAAAACAATTTGATGACGATTCACAAGCACCAGCTCTGTCATGCAGCCGTCATCCCGCAAGGTCAGAATCCGGTCATATACCCTGGGACCGTCAATCGGCCATCCAGATCCGTCACGCGACCATCAGAAGGGAACGTCTTGAACAATTTCCTCAAAGCGCTCGACGAACAGCGCTGGGACGACCATCGTTATTACCACCACAGCCGAATCAATCAGACGCTGCATCTGATCAGCGCGATCAGTTTTCTGTGCGCCTATGTAATCCTGTTCTTCAATCCAGCCAGCGCTGCACTACTCGCCTGGGGTGTTTCAATGGTGACACGGCAGTCCGGACATTTCTTTTTCGAGCCCAAGGGCTATGACCATGTGAACCAGGCGACCCACGAGCACAAAGAGCGGATCAAGGTTGGCTACAACCTGCGCCGCAAGGTCGTGTTGATGACGGCCTGGTTGATCTCGCCCGTGCTGCTTTGGGCGTCTCCCAGCCTGATGGGTCTGATTCAACCCGCCACGACACCGGAGGGTTATCTGCATGACGTCGGTCTCATGTGGCTGGCCCTGGGCGTGGGTGGCCTGATGTTCCGTACCGCCCAGCTATTCGTTCAGCGTGATGTCCAGACCGGGCTGGTCTGGGCCTGCAAGATCATCACGGACCCGTTTCATGACGTCATGCTCTACTGGCGGGCACCGCTGCATCTGTTGCGGGGAGAGCTCATCGATCCGTCACCGGACAAGCGCTGACCGACTGGAACGCGGTCGCCATCGATTGCTGTGGCGCCTATTCCGACGTTCCGTCGGCCCGAACCGGGTGGGCCTGGATCCGGCCGGCCTGACCCAAAGAAGATCCGGACCACCGATGACCGAGCATCTCTTTGAGAATGCGTCGCCGGATCGACTGGTGGCTCAACTCGGACGTACACCACCACCAACCGTCGGCCTGCATCGCTCTGGCGGCCACGACCATGCGATCCAGTACATGATCGAACTGTTCGTCGGTGTAGTTGAGGCTGAAGATCAGCCGCCCCGTTCCCACCCAACTCAGGGCAAGCCCTTGCTCGCGAAGATAGAACTGATACATCCAGTGATAACGCGACGGCTGTTCGTACCAGATGGTCCAGATACTGGACAGATTGGCAACCCGCACCGGCAGATTCTCACTCGACATACGCTGGTTCACCCGGGCGGCACGTTGATTCCAGCGATCATCGAGCCCCTGGTAGAGAACGGCAACCTCCAGACTCTCGAGGCGATCCAGAAACGCCTTCATCGCCCCCATCACATACGGATGAGCATTAAACGTTCCCCGCGCAAAGCAGATATCGGCCGGGCGATCCGGTCGAAACCGCTTCATCAGATCAGCGCGGCCGCAGACCACGCCAACCGGCATACCGCCACCAAGCGTCTTGCCGTAGGTCACCATGTCGGCACGTACGCCGAAGTATTCCTGCGCACCGCCGGCGGCAATCCGGAACCCGACAAATATCTCGTCAAAGATCAGCACGATCCCGCGTTCGGTACAAACTTGCCGAAGACGCTTCAGCCAGTCCGTATACGCCTGCCGATCAAAATGAGCACGGCGAGCGCCGTCCACCAGCGTCGAATCGCCGGGAGCGGACCGATTGGGATGCAAGGCCTGCAGCGGATTGACCAGGACGCAGGCAATGTCGCGGCGGGTGCGCAGCACCTGAAGCGTGCGCTCGTCGATGTCGCGCAAGGTGTACGTTTCATTCGGCTGCACCGGGTTACCAGGGCCTGGTTGCACGTCTTCCCACCAGCCATGATAGGCACCACTGAACCGGACCAGATGGCTGCGACGGGTGTGGTAGCGCGCCAGCCTGACAGCCTGCATCACGGCTTCAGTACCGGACATGTGAAACGACACCTCATCCAGACCGGAGATCCGCTGCAGGCGACGCACGTTCTCGGCCACACACGGATGATAGGCACCCAGAACCGGTCCCAGGGCCTGAACCGTCGCCGAGCCTTCCTGAATGCACGCCTTGTAGCAGTCGATGCCAAGCACGTTCAGGCCATAAGACCCGGTCAGATCGTAGAACACATTGCCGTCCAGATCGGTCAGGGTCACACCATCGGCTGCTTGGACGAAGGCACCGATCTGCAGATATCGGCGCAGCACCGGGAGATATTGAAAGGGCACGCGGTAATTCGCGGTGAACTGCAGGTCGGAAATGCCATCCGACGCGTCCCGGGTGGCTGCCTGGGTGCGCGCGAAGCGACGCGAGAACTCATCGCTCAGGCGGGTCAGCGCTGCCCGGCGCGCGGCCTGAACCGGCGCCGGCGCACCATCGGACGAAAAGAAAACCGATTCGTCATAGCCATAACCTGGCAGTTGCGCCGCCACCCGTTTGGCCAGTCGGGCGTGGCCCGTCAGTGACGGGTGCTTGGCCAGTGACAGTTCCAGGCGTCGTTTGGCCCTGGGCACCGAAGCAGCCAGGGCAAGGGCAGCGACCGAGCCCAGCATCAGAGTAGGTTCCATCCCGCATTCATAACAAACGGAGTTGACGGTTTGATGAAGGATCGCCCCGCAATCGGTCGGCTGCTCGCCCACGGCGAGCTGAATTTCCTGCTGACCAATCGCATCCCGCGCACGAGCCTGACCCGCCTGATGGGTTGGTATAGCCGAATCGAGAGCCCCTGGCTGACGCGGCTGTCGATCGCGGTCTGGCGCCGCTTCACCGACCTGGATCTGAGCGAAGCCCGCGAGACTCGCTTTCGCAGTCTGCGCGAGTGCTTCATTCGCGAACTCAAACCCGGTGCGCGCAGCATCGATCCGGACACCAGCGTATTGGCGAGCCCGTGCGACGCGATTGTCGGGCAATGCGGGATGGTTGAGGACGACACGGTGCTTCAGGCCAAGGGGCTGCCCTATTCGATCGGCGACCTGTTCACGTCCATGACCGCGGCAGCACCGTGGCGTGGCGGCTGTTATGTCACGCTACGCCTGACTTCGGCGATGTATCACCGCTTTCACGCCCCGTATGACGGACGGATCGAACAGGTGACGTATATCAGTGGCGATACCTGGAACGTCAATCCTCCGGCCCTGGCCCGGGTGCAGCGACTGTATTGCCGCAATGAGCGGGCGGTGATTCATCTGCGCCTGGCGGGAGGCCACGCCGTGGCATTGGTGCCGGTGGCAGCGATTCTCGTGGCCAGCATCCGCCTGCATGCGCTCGATGTCCGTCTGCACCTGAGCTATCGTGGCCCCAATCAGATCCCTTGTGATGCGACGGTCGACAAGGGCGAGGAACTGGGTTGGTTCGAGCATGGGTCGACCATCATCCTGTTCGCGCCACGGGGTTTCAGCCTCGCCCAGGGCATCACCGACGGCGCGACGATCCGGATGGGTCAGGCGATCATGCGGCTTCCCCTGCCGTGAGGGGCAGCGGCTACCGGGAGGCTCAGCGAACGTCAACGCTCGAGATGGGCGCCCACGACATAGAAGACCGTCTCGATGAGCGGAATGATCAACCAGTCGGCGTTCGGATAACGCAGCAGCAGAAACAATCCCCAGATCGACAGCACTGTGCCAACGTACTGCGGATGCCGGATCAGGTTGAATGGAAAGCCGTCCTGCCAGGGAATCGAAAAACCCAGGCGGCAACCGTAAAAGACCCCATGATGGCCGAGCCGGTAGAACACGCTCAGATTGAGCATCTGTCCGAAGACAATGCACAGGCCGGCGAGCAACACCATTGACGCCGGCGGCGCAATGATCTGATCACCCGGATTCGTGAAGTACAGCCACCAGCCCGCAAATACCGCGAACTGAACACCCTTGAACAGCAAGAAGAAGAGCCGGACGACTTCGGTCGGCGCGGCCAGGTGCTGGAGCAGCGGATGCCGGTGAAGCCGGTGAACCAGCCGGGGCTGATGCCAGATCACTGCGTAGAAAATTCGTTCCAGGCTGAGCAGTGCGGCGGCGATGACTGCCGGTAGAAACCAGTCGCTGATGGTCATGTCGGAAACGGATGAAAAGTGGATCGAACGGACAATCGATCGGAACGATGGACCTGGGCGAATCGATTGGGGCGAAGTTTATGTCATCTGCCCGCGGACCGTATCCATCGACCGTACCTGTCATCAACCTGACCGGTCGCGTCATGCGATGTTCACGCTACTGACCATGGCGCCCAGACCATTTCGGAGTCGCGGCCTGGGGCATATTTCGATATAATTGGAAACATGAATGAAAAAGACGCCGTCTGCGCCCTGGGCGCCCTCGCACAACAAGCCCGACTCCGGGTGTTTCGTGCGCTCGTCGGTGCAGCGCCCGACGGGCTCACGCCAGGCGCCCTCTCGGTCATGCTCGATATTCCATCCTCCACCTTGTCTTTCCATCTCAAAGAGTTGGTTCATGCTGATCTGGTCAGCGTTGAGCGCGAGGGTAGAACCCTGATCTACCGCCCGGCAATTCCGCAGATGAACGATCTCATCGCCTACCTGACCGATCATTGCTGTCAGGGGCGTCCATGCGCGAGCAGCCCGGCACGTCGCCGGTCCACCTGTTGACAAAAGGAGTCCATGCATGAAGCGCTTCCATGTCCATGTTCATGTCGATGATCTGCAGCACAGCATCGGCTTTTATTCCACCTTGTTTGCGGCCAAACCGACTCGCATCGAGGTTGACTACGCCAAATGGATGCTCGACGATCCAGCGGTCAACTTTGCCATCTCCACGCGCGGCGCCACAACAGGCATCGACCACCTGGGCTTTCAGACCGACAATCCGGACGAACTGGCCGAGATGAAAATGCGCGCCGAAACTGCCGACATGGCATTGCTCGATGAAGGTCGCACCAGCTGCTGCTATGCCCGAAGCGAAAAGCACTGGGTCACCGATCCCCAGGGCATCGCCTGGGAGCACTTTCACACGCTGGACAACATTCCGGTGTTCCGCGAAGCGCCAAGCACCCAGACCGCCGCGTGTTGTACGCCGGGCAGCTCGACGACGCAGCAGAGTGCGACCTGTTGCACGCCGGTCAGCTCGACAGCCAAGCCGGGTGCAGCCTGTTGCTGATCACCATGGCGCCTGTTTGTCTGCATCGCCTGGCTTCGTTCAATCATCCATGAACGTTTTCGAGCGCTATCTCAGTGTCTGGGTGTTACTGTGCATCGTCGTGGGAATCGCCATTGGACATGCCCTGCCCGCACCCGTGCAGGCGATCGGGCGAATGGAACTCGCCCAGGTCAATCTGCCCGTAGGTCTGCTGATCTGGGTGATGATCATCCCGATGCTGCTGAAAATCGACTTTGGCGCGTTGCATCAGGTGAGCCAACACTGGCGCGGCATCGCTGTCACCTTGTTCGTGAACTGGGCCGTCAAGCCGTTTTCAATGGCACTGCTCGGCTGGTTGTTCGTGCGCCAGGTGTTCGCACCGTATCTGCCCGCCGAACAACTCGATAGTTATGTCGCCGGACTCATTCTGCTGGCCGCCGCACCTTGCACCGCCATGGTGTTTGTCTGGAGCCGCCTGACCAATGGCCATCCATTGTTCACGCTCAGCCAGGTGGCCATCAATGATGTCATCATGGTCTTCGCCTTCGCGCCCATCGTCGCCCTCTTGCTGGGCCTGTCCTCGATCGCCGTGCCCTGGAACACGTTGATTCTCTCGGTGGCGCTCTACATCGTCCTGCCGGTGTTCATTGCCCAAGTCTGGCGAAGTCGCTTGCTTCGGCGAGGCGATGCCGCTTTCAATGCCGCGCTGGAGCGAGTCGGACCATGGTCGGTCGCCGCCCTGCTGGCGACACTGGTGCTGCTGTTCGCTTTCCAGGGCGAAGCGATCCTGTCCCAGCCACTGGTGATCGGTATGCTTGCCGTGCCAATCCTGATTCAGGTCTTGTTCAATTCAGCGCTCGCCTACTGGCTGAACCGCCGATTGGGCGAGTCGCACCGTGTGGCCTGCCCCTCGGCACTCATCGGTGCGAGCAACTTCTTCGAGCTTGCGGTGGCTGCCGCGATCAGCCTGTTCGGCTTCGAATCGGGTGCCGCACTGGCCACCGTGGTAGGTGTGCTCATCGAAGTGCCGGTCATGCTGCTGGTCGTTCGCATCGTCAACCGGACCAAGCCCTGGTATGAAGCCGGCGCCCGGCGACCAGCGCGACCGATCGGATCGGGTGCAGCAGAGTCTGGCCGCCGCTGAGCCAGCCGGGCGCAAGACCGTTAGCCGGAAAACTCACGAGCATTCTGCTCCAGAACGGGAGAAGGGCCTTACCCTGGGATAGAAGGGAGTTGCGAAACAACCGCCAACTGGACAGAAGATCTTTCGATTCGAGTCGATACCACGATCGGTCCAGTTGCATTTGATGACCGGATTGGCAAGCAGGCCCTGGCGCGATTCGATCAGCCCGACTGCAACAGCGACGGCGGTCCGTTACTGCTCAAAGCGTGTGACGAACGGCTGGGTTTGACGCAGGCGTCGGCATTGAGCAGATCGACCATCGCGCTCGAATCGAACCAGTGCCGATGCAGTCGCCACTCCGACCCTGGGTCGATCAACCGACAGGCAACCAGGGTCTGCAACACCTTCAACCACGGCGTCGCCTGGCAAGACGGGCGCAAGCGTTCGCCCCAGAATTCACTCAGCCCCAGCTCGTTCCACAACACGCACGCCGATCGCATCGGCGTCACCGTTGGGCACTGCGTCGGCGGGAAACAGCGCGACCATTCGCCTGGCGCCCGCGTCATCGATCTCGATCGTCTTGCGCCACGCCTCACGCTGACTTGCGTTGATCTCGCCCAGGTACAGCACCTGGCGCTGCACCGTGCGCCCGTCGGCCGGTGGACGACTCTCCACCACGTTCCAGTACTCGTGGAGCTTGCCGTCCTTGCGACGTCGATTGCAGCGCAGAAACGTGCGTGCAGTGTAGGGAGCGATATCTGCGCTGCCAAGGACCAAGGTCTACACCGCAAGCGTTCCCGCGGGAACGCTCCTTATCGATCACCTGGCGAGCCAAAACAGCCGAAAATCGCTGAAATCGGGCGCGAGTTGAGAAAGATGGGCAAACACGCAGCAACGACACCACGCCCACGCTTGCCGGCACGATCAGCGCCCCGCTGTCCGCAGGACAAGTCGTGCGCGTGCGGCGCAACGACGCATCGGCCGGCGTGGCCATCGTGGCGGGCACGACGTGAAGCTTCGCCGACGGCCCGCTCGCCGAGGGCAGCTGCCATAGCAGGATTTCGGGGTCGCACAGTTGGCGACGTAGCATTTTTTGCACGGCGTACCGATGAGCCTGGTTTTTTGGGTCTCATCGTCTAAGCCCCTCCGTCATCCGCCTTCGCCGAGGCTACGGCGAATGCCACCTCCCCATCGCAAGTCCCCCCTGCTGTTGGGCCGACGGCACCTTGCGCACTTACTACCATGCCGAGCGCTTCCGGGAGGTCACGAGGCTCGGCGTCACCCATACCCTGGATGATGAATTGCACGAGCTGCTGGATATCTATGACCGCTTTGCAGCCGACCCGCAGAATTGCTTCACCTTATGCCTTGAGGCGGGCGACATTCAGTGGCTTTCCAACCACTCAGTCGTTCACGCACGCACGCTTTTTGTTGACGATCCGGCTCCCGATCGGCGGCGGCACCTGCTGCTGCGCCTGTGGTGCCTGCTCCAAGACCGAGGGTAAGCGCGATGCCAACGCTCATGTCGCTGTCCACTGGCGATGTCGGAAACGTTTATTGGAGAGGTCAGGAACTGGCAATTCACTGCATCCAGACCGATCGTTCCTTGGGCGAGACAAAGTTCTCCGGTGGTTTGTCTGCCATACCGGCATTCGCTCAGAAAACCATGTATTTGACGAAGAGTCTGGCCCAGTAATAAGCACCCGAACATGGCAGGCTTTTATGGCAATGGCGCAGGTCGGCAACGTGGAGACCAGTCCGTGCACCTTACCACGCGGGACATTGGGGCGAACCAATGACGGCTTGCCGGGCTTATCGACATTTTGGACGGCGAAAAAGGACTTGGCGAGATCGATATCAACGTAGACAATAATCATGGGCCTCTCCTTCCGGATGAAATGATGAGACTCAAATTCCCGTCACGGCACTTAGTTGCCGAACTTCGAAATAATCGACAGCGCGTTCGGGACAGGGAAGTCCCTTTCATTCGTTAAGCGACAATGGATCGCGTCCGAGCATTTCTGAAAAGTGTGGGGTATGCGATTCTCTGCTACCTCCCGGTAATTCTATTGTGGAGGTATGTACCATCGGATGGAGGTGCGTCTGATGAACAGTACGTCGACGCTTTTCGTCTGTTTTTCTTTCTCGCGGCGGCGCACTTGGTGTTCTTCACGTTGCGGCGCGAACCGTTTGATCGGCTAGCGATGACGAACGACGTCTGGATAATCATCTGCGGGGCGCTTGCGTGGATGAAAAGTTGGGGCGCGTTAGGGTATTTTGCGGGAGAGCTTCGCGGAACTGGCGTTTGGGTAATAGCTGTTCCGCTTGGATTGCTTGCCGCGTATCTATCCAAGCATGGCGTTATCGGGGCTGAACAAGGAGAACCCGTCAGAATTCGCCACTACAGCTTCATCATAGTGGGTGCCATGGCGGTAACCTTGGTCGCTTCGTATTTCGTGCGGGAATCGGTATTCCTCAGTGTGGTTGGCCCGACGGTCCTTCTTTCCTTTGTTATCGCAAGATTTAGGCGCGAAGTTGAAGGTCACGGCGTATAGGAAGTATAAACACCCTCAGCGAAACCCGGCCCCGCCCCTGAACGCTCCGGTCGATCAGGAGGAACAGAGCCGAGCTGTTTGCTGGTTCCTCCCCGATGACTTGTATGGAAGCGGTGTCGCGCGATGTGACCGCATCGTGTGGCGCATGGGACTTGCGACGGTGTCGTTCAAACATCCAACTTCCAATCCCAGCCCAGCGGGTCGCCGTCCATGACTTCGACACCCTTGGCGATCAGATCGTCGCGGATGCGGTCGGATATTGCGAAGTCTTTTTGCGCCCGTGCCTCCTTGCGGGCTTCGAGGGCGGATTCGATGTCGGCTTCGGTGATAACGGCGGCTTTGGGGCGGATGCGGAGGTCGGCGCGGGACAATGTCGTAAAGTGCAAGCCCAAGGCTCGCTGCATGACTGCAATGAGCATTCGCCGTTCTCCAACAAAACCACCGCTCAACGCTTTGTCTAGATCGGCAATAGCCTGTGGTGTGTTGAGGTCGTTGTAAAGTGCCTCCTCAAATGCATGAGCAACGATCTTGAATCTGTATCAGCGAATGCTCGGTGGTGTGAGTCAACAAGGAATGTCTCATTGTCAAACTCGGGGGCATCTGAAATGCTGAACTGTTCAAAAGCTATCACCATCCGCTTCAACCGCACAAAAGCCGCCTGCAACCCCTCCCAGCTAAACTCCAACTCGCTGCGATAATGCGCCTGCAAGCACATCAGGCGATAGGCGAGCGGGTGGAAGCCTTTGTCGATCAGCAGTTGCAGCGCGCAGGAACTCGCCCGACGATTTGGACATCTTGCCGACCGTTCGATCAGGAAGTTGTTGTGCATCCAGATGCTTCGCGCCCGCTATGGTCGCAGCCGCAGCGCGCCTGATTTTGCGCAATCTCGTTCGGGTGGTGGATTTCGCGGTGGTCGATGCCGCCGGTGTGGATGTCAAACGGCAGGCCGAGCAGCGCCTCTGACATCACCGTGCATTCCAGATGCCAGCCCGGCGCGCCTTTGCCCCATGGGGAATCCCATTCCATCTGCCGCGTTTCGCCAGCGGGCGTCTTGCGCCAGATGGCGAAGTCGGCCGGCGTTGCGTTTGCCATCGACCGCCTCGATCCGGCCTTCGCCATCTTCGGTCTTGGCGCGCGCCAGGCGCCGTAATCGGCCACGGTCGATGATATCGAAATACAGGCCGCTTTCCAGCTCATAGCAATGCTTGTCCGCGATGCTTTTCGCGAATTCGATCATCGCGGCGACATAGTCGGTGGCAATTGACCAATGCGCCGGTTGGCGGATATTCAGCGCCCTCATGTCAGCCCAATAGGCCTCGGTATAATGCTTCGCGATGTCCCAGATGGACTTGCGCCTTTGCCGCCGCCATCTTCTCCATCTTGTCCTCGCCCGCATCGGCATCGTCGGTCAGATGGCCGACATCGGTGATGTTGATGACATGGGTGAGCTTATAGCCCTTATAACTCAGCACGCGGCCCAGCGTGTCGGCAAAAACATAGGCGCGCATGTTGCCGATATGCGGGTAGTTATAGACCGTCGGGCCGCAGGTATAGACGCGGGCCTCGGGCGGATCGTTTGGGTCACCTTCGGTTCCGGGATGAACGGGGACGAAGGGTTCGATTTGCCGGGTTAAGCTGTTAAAGAGTTTTAGTTCAGACATGCTGTGGGCGGCGCTGTAGACGAAAGGTTAGGTCAAGAACCACGTCACACCAGCGCAGGCTGGTGCCTGTCTCGCCTGTCGGTTCAAGCGGACAGACCTGATGGGCCCCTGCCTTCGCTGGGGCGACAGTGAATAAAAATCCGATCCATTTGACGGCTTCACCAATATTCACACGCGTCACCGTGAAATTGTTGATCGGCACCTCTGCGACGCGATCGCCAATCGCCAATCGCCAATCGCCATGCCGCAGAAAAAGAGATGCTCAATGGAGTTTGCAGGTTTCGCCATCTCCGGCGCCTTGCCGCTTTGCAGCGTCTGTCTTGAACCAGGGCGCCTTCCCTCCACCGGCATTACCTGGCTACGCCAGTACTACGCGCCCCTCCGCCACCCCATGGCACCCGGTTCCAACCCTCACAAGCACCGGTTGGCCGTGCGCACGGCCGCGCCACGGGGCTTTCCGTGTTGCCACTGCTGTCCTCTTTCATGCATGCCGTCGTCATCACCCCGGCGGAATCGTCGGGTGCATGCATCGCTCGCTTCCCCAACGATACCAGTCTTCCCCGTGAATTCTCCGGGTCGGCTTCCGCGTTACCTTTTTCGAGGCCTGCTCGACGTTCACTCGCGTGACGGCCCGCATGATCGCCAAGTCCCTTGAAGGACCCTCTACACCGAAGGCTTCAACCGCTTCGTTACTCCACAATTGCTCCGATTGCTTCCGGCTGGAGCGACAGATACCGGATGGGATTGCACCCACTGGACAGCAGCGCCGCTGCACGGCGCACGAATCGGTCAGGTTAGCCTCCGTTGGCTTCTCAAGGCCAGAAATTCCCGCCGCGAGCGTGGGCCATGGGTCAGGAATGTCGGGTTGGCCTGCTCGCGATAGGCCAGGCGTTGCTGCCCCAGGCGATCCACCGCGGCGCGCTGCTTGACCTCCTGCGCCGATATTCCGTAGGGCTTGGTCGCATTGAGCCCGAAGATGTTCGCCTTCAGTTCACGCGTCATGAGCGGGTAGTCATGCGCCTCACGCAGCGCCGTCGAGATCTCGAATGTCCGGAACGCCTGAATCTGATCCTGAGGAGATCCATACCAGACCGAGTCCGTTCCCCAGAGCACATTGTTCTGGCCGCAGTACCGGATCAGCTTGCCCAGCGCATGAGCCGCCTGCTCAGGGTCGCGCATCAGAAAGCGCCAGGTCGAACCAAGCTCGGCATACACATTGGCGCCCGGGCCCACCTGGGCATCGAGCAAGGACTGACACAACACATCGATGCCAGCAGCCTTGCCATGGCCCGGCACGAAGGCCGTTTCGCTTGTCCCGGTGTCAAAGCCCGAGTGATAAATGATGAAATTGATGTCCGGATGGCGGCGCGCGGCCTCACCAATGTCGACGCAGGTGGAATGCTCGAAGGACCGGCGGCCGAATGCGAGCCCTTTGTGGATCGCAATATTACGAATGCCCAGCCGCCGGGCGTTGGCGATCAGCCGCTCGCCGATCTCATCGGTCATGAAGAAGCCCCTGCCCTGCGGACCCCATTGCGTATAGGTCTTCCAGGCGGCGATCGGAAGGTCGGCGGCCAGTCGATCCATGTCCTCCAGATCGCCCGCCTGATTCGGATTGACGCGGCCATGCAGCATCAGCCGATGATGACCGGGCATGGCCTCGACGATGCGTCGGGTGGCCTCGGCCTCCTCGATGCGGAGTGGCTCATCGGCCCGGGTCGAGGGGACGAAGGACAACACCATCATGTCGGTGTCCGAATCGAGGAACACATCCTGGACAAACCGCTCCGGCCCCAGGCATTTCAGCGCGGCAATGGCATCCGGTTCACCCTGGATGCAGGGATTGGCCATCCAGCCGTGCGGCGAATGTCCCTCGCGGGTGCGCCTGAGCCAGGCCCCCTGCGGGTTCACGTAGTGCCCTTGAACATCAAAAATGAACTCGTCGCCATCGAGTGACGCCAGCGCCGCGCCCTCATCCAGAGCGGCCTCGGATGGCAGGGCGAATCGCGCGCCCACCTTGCCCGCTGCCGCATTCACGTCGTTGATGGCCAGCAGCGTGGTCGCCGCCCCGCAGGCTGAGACCATGAACTGACGCCGGGTTCTGCCCGTGCGCCGCGCATTCTCGCCGGCCCGGATCAGCGCGGTGGTATTGGCCACCTGGTGCCGCCTGTCGAGTGGCACCGGCATGAATTCACCATTGCTGGTGGAGTCGATGCGCACCGGCAGGCGAAGCCCGTCGGGATCATGATCGTTCATCGCAGCCTCCGGTACTGACACTCAGGCAGCCGGCACGCCCCATCCGCCACCACCGGGCGTGAGCACGGTCACCGCCTCGCCGGCCACCAGCTCGATCTGGTCATTGGCTGCCAGTTCGATGGTTGTCCCGTCGAGACGATGCACAAGATTATGACCCGGCGCGCCCGGTTCACCGCCATCAACCCCGAAGGCCTGAGTGGTTCGATGGCAGCTCAGGATGGTCACGGTCAGATCCTCGAAAAAGCGCACACGACGCTCCACGCCGTTGCCACCCTGCCACTGCCCGCGCCCACCCGTCCCGCGCTTGATCGCGAACAACTCGACCCGGACCGGAAACCGCATCTCGAGCACTTCGGGGTCTGTCATGCGGGTATTGGTCATGTGGATTTGCACGGCATCGGCGCCGTTGAAGCCCGGGCCGGCACCCGAGCCGCCGCAGATGGTTTCGTAGTTCTGGATCCGGTCATTGCCCCAGACAAAATTGTTCATCGTGCCTTGTGAGCCGGCGATCACGTGCAGCGCGCCAAACAGACAGTCAACCATGGACTGGCTGACCTCGGTGTTGCCCGAGATCACCGCTGCCGGATAAACCGGGTTGATCATGCTGGCGTCGGGTGCGATGATGCGCAAGGGTTTCAGACAGCCCTGATTCAGTGGAATGCCGGCACCCACCATGGTTCGAAACACGTAAAGCACTGCTGCATAACAGACCGAGATCGGGCTGTTGTAATTGTCGCTGCCCTGGGCCGACGTGCCCGTAAAATCGATGATCGCTTCGCGCGCGACATTGTCGACGCTGATATTCACCTTGATAGTCTTGCCGATATCGATCGGGTATTCGAATTCACCACTGCTCAGACGGCTCACGACCTGGCGAACACACTCCTCGGCGTTGTCCTGGACATGGCGCATATAGGCCTGAACCACCGCCAGACCAAAATTGTCGATCATCTTGCGCACCTCGCGCACGCCGGTCTCGTTGGCGGCAATCTGCGCCTCGAGGTCGGCCATGTTCTGATGCACGTTGCGACAGGGGTAACGGCCAGATGAGAGCAACTCGCGGATTTCCGCATCACGCATCACGCCCTGATCGACGAGTTTGAAGTTGTTGATGACCACGCCTTCCTCGTCGATATGCCGGCTGTCGGGCGGCGCCGAGCCAGGCGTCTTGCCACCGATGTCGGCATGATGACCCCGTGAGGCCACATAGAACAACACATCGGCGCCCGCATCATCGAACACAGGCGTGATCACGGTCACGTCGGGAAGGTGGGTACCGCCATTGAATGGCGAGTTCAGCACATAGGCATCACCCGGCCGCATACTGGCGCGCGATTCACGCACTACCGTGCGCACCGCGTCGGCCATCGAGCCCAGATGCACGGGCAGATGCGGCGCATTGGCCACCAGATCTCCGTCGGGGCCGAACAAGGCGCAGGAAAAGTCCAGACGCTCCTTGATATTGACCGAGTAGGCGGTATTGGCCAGGGTCTCGCCCATCTGCTCGGCGATCGACATAAAGAGGTTGTTGAACACTTCCAGCATGACCGGATCGACACCCGTACCCACCGCATGTTCGGTCGGACGCGCCTCGTAACGCTCGAGCAGCAGATGGCCCAGCGGATTGATCGTCGCCCGCCAGCCGCATTCAATGACATTTGTGCCGGTCTTTTCGATCACGATGGCCGGACCCGTCACCACGTGACCGGGCCGAAGACGCTCCCGGTCAAACAGTGGTGCCTGATGCCACCGGCCTGCGCTGCGCATCCGCACCTGATCGACCGGTTCCGGGGGGCCGGCGGCTGGCCCGATCGGCGCATCGTCGATGCGTTCGGTTTCACCGACTGCTTCTGCAGCGACCATCTCGATGGTGAGCTCCCGATTGGGCGCAACAAAGCCGTAGCGGGCTCGATGGGCGGCATCGAAACGCTCGCGCATCTGGGCCTGCGTGCCGAATGCCACCTCGAGCGGGCGATGAGAGCCGTCATAGCGCAGGTGGGCGCGACAGGCCACCTGGATTCGAGACGGATCCACGCCCTGGGCGAGGATTTCATCTCGGGCCTGCGCTGCCAGCTCATCGAGCACGGCACCGGCCGCCTCGACATCGGCCACCGGTCGCTCGACCTGCTTCTCACGCAAGGCGCGGATGTCGGCCAGGCCCATGCCATAAGCCGACAGCACGCCGGCAAAGGGATGCACGAATACTTTCTCCATGCCCAGTGCATCGGCCACCAGGCAGGCATGTTGCCCGCCCGCGCCACCAAAGCAGTTCAACACATAACGAGTGACATCGTAGCCACGCTGCACCGAGATCTTCTTGATGGCATTGGCCATGTTCTCCACGGCAATGCGCAGGAACCCCTCGGCGGTTTCTTCTGATGACCGCAGCGGATCACCCGTTTCGGCCGCAATGGTGGCGGCCAGTTCGGCAAAGCGCGCGGCCACCACGGCATCATCCAGTGCCTGATCGGCGTTCGGTCCGAACACCTTCGGAAAATGCCGGGCCTGCAGCTTGCCGAGCATGACGTTGCAGTCCGTGACGGTGAGCGGGCCGCCACGCCGATAGCAGGCCGGGCCGGGATTGGCAGCGGCGCTGTCCGGGCCGACCTGATACCGGCCCTTCTCGTAGAACAGGATCGAGCCGCCGCCGGCGGCCACGGTATGGATATGCATCATCGGCGCGCGCATCCGTACACCGGCAACCTCGGTCTCGAACGAGCGCTCGTACTCGCCGGCATAGTGGCAGACATCGGTTGAAGTCCCTCCCATGTCGAAACCGATGATCCGATCAAAGCCGGCTTGAGCAGCCGTGCGCACCATGCCGACCACACCACCGGCCGGCCCGGACAAAATCGCATCCTTGCCCTGGAACAGGCGCGCATCGGTGAGCCCGCCATTGGATTGCATGAACATCAGGCGTTCGCAGGCGCCGCTGGCCACATCGAGCGCATCGGCAACCTGATCAACATAGCGGCGCAGAATTGGCGTGAGATAGGCATCGACCACGGCCGTGTCACCGCGCGACACCAGTTTGATCAGCGGGCTGGTCTGATGACTGGTCGATACCTGGGAAAAACCGATCTCACGAGCGATGTCCGCCACACGGCGCTCATGATCCGGATTCAGATAACCATGCATGAAGGCGATCGCCACGCCGCGGATACCGGCTTCGTAGGCTTGAACCAATGAGGCCCTGGCACCCGCCTCGTCCAGTGCCGTCACCACCTGGCCTGAGGCATCGAGGCGCTCGCAGACCTCGGCCACCCGTTCATAAAGCAACTCGGGCAACCGGATATGCAGATCGAACAGCCTGGGTCGGTTCTGATAGCCGATGCGCAGCAGATCGCCAAAGCCCGCCGTGATCAACAACAGCGTTCGATCGCCCTTGCGCTCGAGCAAGGCGTTGGTCGCCACCGTGGTGCCCATCTTCACCGCGGAAACCGTCCCGGGTGGCAGCGGTGCCCCGGCACCCAGGCCGAGCAGATCGCGGATACCCTGGACCGCTGCATCCCGGTATTGCTCGGGGTTTTCGGACAACAGCTTATGGGTGAGTAAACCGCCGTCGGGGCGTCTCGCCACGATATCGGTAAACGTGCCGCCCCGATCAACCCAGAATTGCCACATGACCCGTCTTCTCCTTTGACTGCGCGCAGTTCAATCCCATCGAGATGGCATCGCCCGGTCAGGATCGTAGCCCAACCCGATTGCAGACGCTTGGACGATCGAGGCGCGTCGAGACGTCAGCGCCGGCCGGATTGATCGCTGACCGGCAGCGGCACCATGACCGCCTGGCCAGGCACCGTACAGCCGGTGTCGCAACACCGGCCGGGCTGGCGATTTCTGGTGATAGCCCGTTGCTCGTCGGGCATGAGCCCGCGTTCGAGCAGCCGCTCGACCAGATCCACCTTCGAGCCGACCGGATAATGGCGCCAGATTTCCTGCTTCATGGCCGCCGGGGAGCCGCCGCCGTGCAGGCTGATCAGCGAGTACCAGCCGGCCTGGTGAGAGGCCGTCAGATCCTCGATGAAACGAGCCGTCTGAATCCGCTTGTCATAAGGGATACCGGGATCGGCACGCAACACATCGGCCAGGCTTGCCGAGGTCGCGGGATTGTGATCTTCCTCAGGACCGGGCAGCGCCACGATCAGGCCACCCGATACCTCATGGGCCAGTCGATGCATATCGTAGATCTGCGTGGACAATAGCAGCTTGCCGATATTGCTGTACACCGGGTCCGGCATGAACGATCCACTGTGTTCATCCCGGCTGGCGTAGACGCTGGCGGCCACGCCGCAGGCATAAAAGCCCTCGGTGATCTTGATCAGTTCGACCATCGGATCACGCAGATTGCGCTGGTCGTCGGGATTTAGGCCGTTGGCTTCACACATCAACGCGCCGGCCCCGATCAGCAGATCGCCGAAACCCGCCCGCGCCGCAATGCAACTATGACGATGATGCGTGGCATAGCTGTAGGTGACCACGCTGCTGTGTTCCCACTCACCCGCAAAAAACACGCGCTCCCAGGGCACGAAGACCCGATCGAAGATGACCACGGCGGTCGCCTGGCCATACTTACGTGAAAACAGGGCATCACCATGTTCGAGCTTTTCACCCGGCCGCCCGGCCGGACGGGAAATCAACGTGATGCCGGGCGCGTCGACGGGCACCGCACAACACACCGCAAACGCTTCGTCCTCGACACCCATGCTGCGACCGGGCATCACCAGCAGCTCATGCATGTAGGGCCCACCCGTCACAATCGCCTTGGTCCCACTGATCACGATACCCTTGCCACTGCGCTCGATCACATGAACATAGGTATCAGGATTGGCCTGCTGGTGCGGTTTCCGGCTCCTGTCTCCCTTGGCATCGGTCATGGCAATACCGAGCGACAGGTCACGATCCTGTACATCAGCCAGGTAAGCCGCGAAGCGCGCACGACGCTCGGTACTCCCATGGGCATCATCGAGATGCGCCACGGCCTGATTGATCCCGTTGAGTGCATCATGAGCCAGATAGCGCTGGGCGCAGCCCGTCTCCTGGCACAACAGCCGGACCGCTTCGAGCTTGTTGAGCAGGTCGCCAGCGGACTCGTTCACATGAAGCATACGACTCACCACCCGCTGACGGACGGACTGGGTGGCCAGTGCGATCGGTGCCAGCTCGGGGCGCCGCGCGAAGTCGTACGTGAAAGCCAGTGCGTTGACCCCCGGGCGCAACGCTGGCTCGTCGACCACCGAGCTTACCTGCTGCCCGTTGACGAACACCCGGGGCTTGTACCGACGCAGGGATTCCCGATAGTCGTCTCCCGACATCAGATCCACTCGGTCTGGTGCAACGGCGTCCCTGGGTGCATTCATGCCTGTCTCCAACAGTCAATGTCCAGACAGTTGAACAGGGTTCAAGGAACGCTGTCAATTGCTGGGATCAGGTCAGACGATTCCGTCCGAAATAAAAGATGAGCGCGCCGGGCGTGCTGACTCAACGCCGTGCGAGCGTGCGACTGGGTTGCTCGCCGAAGCGGCGGCGATAGGCCTTCGAGAACTCACCCAGATGGGAGAATCCATAGGCAAGCGCCGTGTCCGTGACGCGGGTGGACGCTGCGCTCGCCCCGAGCAAGTCACGATGCACCGCGATCAGACGCTGCTCGCGCAGCCTTGGGTAGGGGGCCAACATCGGCGTCGCCTGCAACAACAGAGTGGTGAGCAACATGTCCTGCAGGCGCTGTTGAATATGTGGCAGCACCGCAGGCGCATAAACCCCCCCGAGCGCAGGATGCCAGCATCACCAGGACCGGCTCGAGCGCCTGCCAGGCTCTGCCCGACACAGGCAACGCGGCTCTCACCTGACGCGGCGTGACCTCGACCTGCTCACCATCGACATGAAACCGCGCGCTCCCACGCACCGGCACTTCGGAAACCCTGGATGATGCGCGCCCCATCGCTGCTCTCCCTATTCACTCCAACCCATCACAATCAAGGCCTGCCCCTGCGCCAAACCGCAGCATGCCTGCGCAAAACCGATTGCCCGGAGCCGACGCAGCCTGAATACTCCGGGGGCAATCATTGAACCTGGAGGAACCACCATGAATATCGTACTCGTACACGGCAGCTGGCACACCGGTGAGCTTTGGGACCCCGTGGCCGCGGCCTTGCGCCAGGCCGGCCACACGGTGCATACCCCCACCGTCGCCGGCCATGGAAACGGCGTCGACAAGCGCGTCAACCATGCCCAATGCACCCAGTCCATCGTCAACTTCATCGTGCAGCGTGATCTCAAGGACTTCGTGCTGCTGGGCCACAGCTATGGCGGCACGATCATCTCCAAGGTGGTGGAGGCCGTGCCCGAGCGGGTGCGCCGTCTGGTGTACTGGAATGCATTCGTGCTGAACGACGGTGAATCGCTGGACGACAACGTGCCACCACACTACCGGGCGCTTTTCCAGCAGATGGCCGCCGCCAGCGACGACAACAGCGTGATGATGCCGTTTCCGATCTGGCGCGATGCGTTTATCAATGACGGTGATCTGGCCACCGCCGAACGAACTTACTCACTGCTCTCGCCCGAACCCTACCTGCCGTTCATCGACAAGCTGGATCTGAAGAAGTTCGCGACCCTTCAAACGCCGCGCAGCTACATCAATTGCACCGAAGACATTGCCTTGCCGCAAGGGCCCGAATGGGGTTGGCACCCACGCATGTCCAACCGCCTCGGACTATTCCGCCTGGTGCAGATTCCGGGCAGCCACGAGGTGATGTTCACTGCGCCAGAGCGCCTGGCTGGCGGCATCGTCGACGCGGGCCGGGATTGATGGACGGATCATCCGGCATCCGTGCAGTCGGCGATCAACTGGCCGCCGGCGAGGACGCCTGAAACCCCGGGGACGAGGATTGCATCGGCCGGGTCTGACCCGGCTGGCGCTCGCCCAGATGCTGGCGGATCGAATGGCCGTAATAATCGAGCAACGCGGCATTCGCCGCCACCATCGATAATCGACGTTCGCGATCCTCGGTCAACAAGCGGCGTTCCAGCGCGATGCCCAATGCGTGCCAGAAGCTGACTCGCAACCCGTCGCCGCCACTGCGCTCGATCAGCGCGACATGACAACCTGCCGCACGCAGTCGATCCACATTCATCCTGAAACGGTCGAGCGCCTCGTCACGATTACCGAGATAAGCGGGGTCTTCATGCCAGATCAGGCACAGCACGGACATCGGCGTGGCCGGAATCAGACCGGACAGATCCGCCATCAAGCGCTCGCCGAGCGCGTTGATCTGAGCGAATCGCCCGCCTCGATCGAGCGAGGACCAGTCAACCCCGCGATCGGCGAGCCACTTCGACAGCGAAACCGGCGCGCCGAAGTTCGAACATTGAACGCCGAAACGACGGCCGGGCCGCAGCAACTCCCAGACCATCATGGCCAGAAAATGCAGGGTTTCGCGAATCACGTAACCACGGCCCATTGCCTGAAACTGCTCGGACCGGTACCGGGTGACATTCACATCCTCGATGACCCAGTCGTAGTTCATGCCGATCGGAATGAAGACGATATCAGGTGATCTTGCCGGATCGAATTCCTCGGTCACATAGCTGACCAGCCCCATTCGCGGCGGACCGAGACCGCCGTCATTGGACAGCTTGCCTTCAATGAAAATCGCATGCGGAACACGGGCATGCGTGGCCAGTTGCACATAACGCTTGAGCAGCAAGCGATAATGGGGGTCATCGGAATTGCGCCGCACAAAATAGCCGCCGGCCATGCGCATGAACGGTTGAATAGGCCAGATCCGCGACCACTCGCCCACCCCGAAGGACAACATCGTGCGCCGTGCGGTCAGGTAGTTCGCCACGGCATAGTCGATATTGGAGCGATGATTGATGATGAAGATCACCGCATCATCGCTGGCCACTTCGGCAAGCCGCCCGCCGTCGGAGAACGTTACCTTCAACCGGTAGAGCGCGCGCAGGCAGGCTCTGGCCATCCGGAAGCCAAGCCGGAAATAGAAGTACGGATTGAAGGCCGGCACGATGTCCCAGGCCAGGCGCCAGGTCTCGCGGCGGATCTGTTCCTTGCTGAGCCCCTTTTTCTGCGCAAACCCCTCGAGGGCGGCTTCGACCACATCATCACTCGACAGTCGATCGGCCAGCACATGCCGTCGCGTCAGGGTGAACGGCGAGAGTTTCAGTTGCAGCCCGGGGGTGATCTCCTCGAGCACCATGCGCGATCGGGCATTCACGTAGGCCGCGATCATCGGATAAACAATGTACTGGAAGAATGTGATCGCCGCCCCCAGGAGCAGGATCATGAAGATCCACATCGGCAGCGAAATCTCCCCGTCCATTGCGTCTACTCCATGCGCTCATTCGATCCGTGACAGAATCCTGACGAAGGCTTCGAGTGGTTCGCTGCGACGGATCATCGTCATGGGCACCGAAAAATGCCCGCGTTTCCACAAAAAGCGGTTCTGCTGCGGAACCCGCCACGCGTCCATGAGTTGCAGGCCGGTTTCCGTGGGCGTCACCCGATCATAGCGGCCCAGCACGGTGATGATGTGGTCGGGATTCATCACCGGCGCCTCATTCCAATCCGGGTCCAGCAAGCGCATGTAGCCTTGCACCTTGTCGCGCGTCCACCCTGCCCTGGTCATCGCGTCTCGCGACTTCCACGCCATCGCTAGCTCACCGTCAATGAGTGCGTCGGATTGATGTCCGGCATGCGTGATCAACAGCATCGCCTTTGGGCGTAATGAGGCCGGCCAATGGCGACTGACGTCGGCGCACAGCAGTGAGCTCAGTGCCCCCAGGCTGGAGCCGCCGATTGCCAGCGGTCCATCACTGGTCTGCCTGGCCCAGTTCGCGAGCACCGACCATTCGCGCAGCGCCGAAACGAAACAATCCAGACCACCGATCGGCGATGTGGCCACGATCGCCTCGCCCGAGTAGCGCCCTTCGGGACGGCGACGACCATGAAACGGCGCCTCAGGCCGAATCACCCGCACGCCCATCGCACACAATGCGTCGACCTCGTCGACCAGACCGTGCCAGTGATCGAAGTCCACGCAGATGCCGTGCGCGAAGATCAGGGTCGGCGGATTCCTGACGCCGTCTGGCTCGTGAACCCGCGCATAAACGCTGCCACCGGGTCGCGCATGAGGGCTGTCAAAGCGCAGCCAGAAATCCGTGCCGACCGCGCCCGGCACCCGCCTGGACGATTGCACCCTAGGCATGGGGTCGGGCGCCGCGAACAAGGTCGAGCGGTCGTTCCGATACCGGCCGTAGGCGGCCTCGACCTCGTCCATGCCGGGTGCCTGGGCCTTGACGATCGGCACGCCCTTGCGCAGCAGAAATCGATAACTGCCACGCAGCCGGTTGAAGGTGTCGGCCGCGTCGAGCCGTGCCGCCTCCAGGGCAACCCGTTCTTCGACCGGTGCCGTGGCATCGCCGAAGAACACTGCGTCCCAGCGTTGGTCGATTGCCGCCACGGTGGCGCGAGCCGATTCGGTCCGGAACAAGACCGCCTGCAATCGATCGATGTCGATGCCCTGGGCCGTCATCGGCACACCGCTCAGGAAGCGTGCAGGCACCCCGTTGCTTGCCGCCGCGGCCGCCCACATCCGGGAAATCGGAAAGTAATACCGGACCAGGCTCCACAGGGCGAGCCTGTCGAACCAGGGCCATGCAAGCCCCCAACCCATCGCGCTGCGAATCACTTTCTCAGCGCGGACATCCGGACGCAGTCGTGGCAGCCAGGTTTCATCCATCTGTTGCAAAGGGTATTGCCGACTCACCATGACGTCCTCGTCTGGCCCGACACCGGCAGGCGGCCGGCCGGTCAAACTGCAAGCATATACCCGGCGATCTGCCGCGTGAATCAGCGCCAGAAGATCCGCGTGCGTTCCAGACCTTGCCAAAGGGTATCGACCCGCTGCCAGGTCAGTTCCGATCGGGTGAAGCGCCCGCCCATGATCCACCCGCACGCGCGTTGAAGCGCCGGATCGTCGTCGGCCAGACAGGGGGCGTTCGAGAGCAGCCGCTCAACAAGTGCCGCATCATTCAGGTCACCAAACACGGTCTGCAGTTTCGCCAGCCGCCTGAGAAAACGCCGCGGTTTCCTCTTCTCAAACACGGAGGCAAAAAATTCGGCTGCATAACGCAGCTTCTTGAGCGATTTGCGCAACTCATGGCGTTGCTCGATATCGAGTCCGGCGAGCTCACCGCCCCGCCGTCTCACCCGGCGCCAGCGCTGCGCCAGCACCCGACTCGCATACTGCGCGACCGGCTCGGCCAGTCTTGCCGTCTGATCGAGATTTTCCTGATCGAGCCAGCCGCGCAGTTCGACGTATTCGATCAGATCGAACAGGAAGCGGTGAACCCGGGCGCCGACCAGATGCGCGCGCACAGACTGCCGCAGCTCACGTTCGTATTGATCGAGTGCGACAGACAGGCGCAGGAAGCCTGCATCATGCTCATGGCGCTCGAGTTCGGGCAGAACGCTCTGCAGCCGCGTGACTTCGACATCGCGCAACTGCCCTACCTGCGCCGCCAGCCATCTGGCCTGGGCCGCGAGCTCGTCCGAACGGGAATTGCCCGGGGCAAGCGCATCGAAAACGGCAAGTGCCGTGCGTAGACGGCGCAATCCGACCCTGAGCTGATGCGGCCCGGCCGGACCGTCGCTGGCCAGCGACACGTCGATGTTGGCGGTGATCTGGCTGACGCATTCCCGCAGCACGGCCTGGGCCGCCGACTCGACGGTTGCGGCTGCATCCAGCCGGACCGACCTCGCCTGCCGCGGCTCGAGGACCGGGCTCACGATGCCTTCGCGCGCCAGCAGAGCGCCGCGCTGTGCCTTCGACAGGGTCGAGAACCGGATACCGCCGTCGGGAAACAGCGCCCGGCCACCATGAATATGCCTTGCGCGCGGCCCTCCAACAGCTCGATTTCGACTTCACGGAACTGGGCGACATGGTCTCGAGCCCGCACCTCAACCGCGTCGATGACCACCTCGATGCGCGTGCCCGCCTCGGGAAGCGCCTCATACGCAGTGCGCCGCACGTGATGAGTGCTACGCGGCTGCACGGGCTTGCCGCCCAACACGGTCAGCAGTCGCTCGCGCAACGCCGGATCAGGTATCGCTTCAATGCACAATCGGCCGCGCGGTGCCGGGCAATTCAGCTCCCTGGCCGACGACAGGCCATTCATGCCGGTATCGCGCGACTTGACCGTCTGGGTCCAGATCCGTCCCTGTCGACGAACACGCAGGGACAAGCCGGCCGATTCGAGATCACCATCGTCCGTGTCGTAATAAATGGTGGAAAGAGTTCGCCGGACGGGACGCCCACAGGCAACGGCTCCGCCGCGCAGGATTGCCCGCAGACGACGCTCCTGCGTCTCGGTAATGCTCAGCTTGAGTTCACGCTCGATCATGGTCGTCGGATGATGGCGTCTTGCCGATCTGCGGCAAGGATTTCAAACAGCAGGCGCCAAACACACGATATTTGACGATTGGCACGGAATGGTAACCGGATAATTTGCCATGCGAAAACAAGGGTACGAAAGAGCATCGTGCCGGCGGCCACCAGTCGTGGCCCAACCATTCTGGAGCTCTCATGCGTACCAATCTACCGGTAACTGATCGAGGCCATCGACTGGGCGAGGGGCACACCCTGGTCTAATCAACGGACGTCAACGGCAACATTACCTATGCCAATGACGCCTTCGTAGCGATCAGTGGTTTCACCCATCAGGAACTGATCGGACAGCCCCACAATTTGGCGCGACATCCCGAGATGCCGCCCGAGGCCTTCGCCGACATGTGGGCGACCCTCAAGGACGGTGAGGCCTGGTCGGCGCTGGTCAAGAACCGCACCAAGATGGGCGACTATATCCGGCGCTGACCGACGGCGTGGACCAGGTGAATCAGGCAGTGATCGCGCTGGATCTGGCCACCCAGCAGAACACGGCATTGGTCGAACAGGCCGCTGCCGCTGCCACCAGCCTGAAGATGCAGGCCGCCTCGCTAGCCGGCGCCGTCGGCGTCTTTCGCAACTGAGCGATACAGGCCCGCTAACTACCCCAGACTGACCTGAAGATGCATCAGGTAGCGGAAATACGGATCCGAATGCCAGACCGGTGGGAAGCCCTGAGCCAGCGACATCTGCGGATAACGCTCGAGCAGACGGGTCAGTCCCTCGCCCGCGATCAACACGGCAAGCCGGGCACCGATACATGAATGATCGCCCAGACCAAACGCAAAATGGTCTGTTGCACCAACCCTTTCGGTCGTAAACCGGTTCAGATCGAGGTGATGCGCGGTGCCGCCGAACTCAGCCTCATCCCGATTGGCCGAGCCATAGACCAGTACCACGCGCTCGTTCTGACGGATCAGGTGAGTGCCATGCGATGGTGTCTGAATCGGAACGTCGCGCGCCGCATAGCGGTCCGCCAACTGGAATGGCGCATCGTATCGCAGAAGTTCGCGGACCATCGCCGGCGTGACGCGACCGTCAGGTCGTGGAATCTCGCTGGCCTGGCCGTAGGTCTGAAGCAGGTGATAGAGGCCGGAACTCAACAGGAATTCGGTCGACAGATAGCCGCCCATAATCAGGTGAACGGCGGTTAACACCCATTCGCCCGGCGGAATGTTTCCCAACGCCGCGAGCCCCGCGATCTGCCCCAATATCGACGCCGGCGGCAGATGACCAGGAGGTTTGTGCAGTTCGCCCACGATCAGCCGTTCCAGGCCGGCCGCCGCGATAGAGGCCTGCGCCCACTGATGCGCACCTAAGCCAGGACTGCGATTGAGCAGGTTCAAGCGACAGAGTTCGTCGGCACGGGCGCGCGCGTCGCCACTGAGTCCGAACAAGGTCATGAACACGTCGTGCGGCAGACGCCGCGAAAACGCCGCAACCGCATCGACCTGCGCGCCGTGAGCCATGTCATTCAGGACCCGGTCCAGCGCCTCCTGGATCACTGCGCCAGCCGATCGAAACGCCTCTGCCATCACACTATCCATGGGCTGGCGAACGGCTTTATGAGTAGGCGGATCCAGAAAGAACAGGCCGCGCTGCCAACGCTCGCGCAGAGGTCGCTTCAGAAAAACCCCAGCCTGTGGCCCGGTCAACTCCTTGATCAGCGCGGCAGAGAATACCCAGTGACTCTCATGTTCGGACACATACCGGATCGGGCAATGCCGACGAAACCATCGGTAATAAGGATAAGGGTCGGCCGCCAATGCCGGTTGCCGGATATCGAGCGAGTCTGGATCGAAGGACTCGTCGTCAGGATCAAACAGCGGACTCGGCACCAGTGATGGCGCAGCATGCGACACCTCCAGACCGGCCAGTCGTCGCAAGGCCCGGATCCCTGGCAAGAGCAGGTAGATGCTGCCGCGAGTCTCGACCAGTTGCGGCACCCGGATCGAGTGCTGTTGATCCGAATGCGGGTCCCGCAAGGTGAAGGTACCGCTGTCACATTGACGGCCGATGAAGGGATCGCGGGTGCCACGGATGCCGGGCGCGGCACGATCGCCGTTTGCCCAGAGGCGCAGCACGCTTTCGTATTGACGGTCCAGATCACTGCAGATGAACAGGCCGAACAAACCGCGTTCGATGGTCGGCACCGTCTCACTGTTGCGCGCCCATTCATAAGACATGCCGCGCCGGATCAGGCGACGGCCATACGGTTTGCCCATCGTGGGCGAACCTCGCGGATTCATCCGCCGGATATGGGCACCAATCGGGCATAACCTGCCGTCCCAATCGGCAGTCACCTGCGGATGCGATCGGGTCGGTGCATAGTCGAATCGATTCAACTCGGCCGGGGTCGCTGCTGCACTGGATCCGGTGCCTGGCGCCGGATCCAGTAAGGGCACCAGAGGCCGGCCGTCACGATAACGCCCCATCAGCTTGGCGGCAATCAGTTCCTCCGGCCACCCGGTCTGTCTGGCCGCCGTGCGCAGACTGGTCTCGAAACGATCGACGAATTGTTCCATGATCCGGACGGCGACAAAGCTCCCGTTATCGACCAGATCGATGGGCAGACGACCGATCGACGATCCCCCGTAGGCGTTTTTGAAGTCGGCGCCCAGAATGAATTCACCAATGTCGGCGAGCGGTTGGGGATCCGATGGATCGACCGGATGAATACCGGCTATCCGCGGTTGCGAAATACCCTCTCGATACCCGAAGTGACCAGTCTCTTTCTTCTGTCTTGTGATCCGGCGATCGAATATCACGGTCCCACCGAATGCCATGCACTCACTCGTCACCTTCTGGACTGCGTAGGTCAGGGTATCGTCTGCGTCGGCATAGACGGACAGAAACAGATGAATCATCTGGCCAGGAGCGCCCAGGATCCACCGATCCGGCGCGCTCTCATGAATGTCACCCACGTCAATGGCGATATCGGGATCGGCCGGTCCGCGCCGGAACGCGGGCGGGAAGGCTTCAAGAGTGTCCGATTGCCCCGACAACAACGTCAGGCCGTCAGCGGTCAGACCGACCGTGAGCAGGCAGGTATCGGGCGCCTGCACACCACAGTCCTGGCGGATCAGGTCGCAAGCGGTTCGATGGCTGCTGACCTGCGGCAGCGCATCGCCGCCGCCATCGAGCAGCCTGGCCAGAAAATGCCGACCAGGGGCACCCTGGCCCAGATTCAGGCCCAGATGCTGGACGAACCCGGCTTTGACATCGGCCAGAATGTTGCACTGGATATCGTCATCATCGAAGGGGTGCGGCTTGGCGTTGACGATGGGCAGTGGTGGCAGGCTGGCGGGATCGACGATGTCGAGAACGGTCTTGTCGGCATAGGCAGTATAAAGAGGCCAGTGGTCCATGGGTCCGAAGGATCCGGGCCCGGCCTGCACCCCCACCCGGTTGTGCGCATTGATGAACTGCAGAAACGCCTCGGGATTCTCCCGCACCGGCAGTGGCGGATGATCCCGGACGAATGACAGAATCAGATCAAAGGTATCGCCGATGGCCGCCGTAAAGTCATTCACATAGTCATCGAAATCGCCGTCATAGACGGTGATGACCTGTAACGCAGATCCGTCCGGAGTCGGCAGAAAGCGTGCACTATGGACGAAATTCAAACTCTTGAGCACTCGCTCGGTATCGGGGCGATTGCGAAACAGCAGGGAAAGCAGCAGCTTCATCTGCCCGGGATCATCGAGCGGCAGAATCAGATTCAAGGCAAAGTTGACCGCATCCGTGCGCGGCACCAGCGCCGCGAGCGCCTCAAAGCGCTGCTCGTCATAGTTCATGGCCGTCTCCGCTGTTCGACAGAGAACAGAGTCGCAAGACGGCGAGCGTTATCCAATCCCCAAGAAAGATGGATTTGCTACGGGCACTGCCCCTGGTTCAGACAGCGCTCGATCTGAGCGACCACCTCGATCTCGTGCATCGCATCGCCCTCGGCGAGCCATTGCTGCGCCCGCGACAATGGCTCCCGGTTGTCCGCCAGACTGAGCACCTTATTTCGGATGATGAGTTCGTCCGGCGTCCGGTTGACGCCCGAGACTCGCCGATATCGGTCTGCTGCACCGATAGCCCGAACCGCTTGCGCGATCCAACCATCGGTCGCGATGACTAGCGCGAGCGTGTCGACCCGGGCCAGTAAAATTGCCGAGCGCCGCAGGTGCGGCACCGCCTGGATCGCCGTCGATCGAGCTGCTGGCAGATCACCCACCGCGAGTTGAGCCGTGACGAGTCCGGCCAGCGCATAGGCAAGGGTCAGGCCGAGGCCTCGTCCAGCCTGTGAGCGCTCGACGAGCGTCTGGTACCGGCGCACGGCTTCGCCGGCTTCGCCCATCCGCAGGCCCAATCGGGCCAGATCCGTCAACAAGGTGACTTCGTAGCGTTCGAATCCCGACGATCGGGCAAGCTCATAAGCCTGCTGCCAGATCTCGGCGCTCGCCTGAAAATCGCCGCGGCGATAGTCCAGCTGGCCTTGTACGCGCATCCGGCGCATGCGGTCGGCCAGGGGCAGACCATTCGCCTCCATCTGGCTGGCCTGGGCCAGCAAGTCAGGCGCCTCATCGAGGCGACCCGATTCGATCAGCGCTTCAGCCTTGCTGCGCAGACAGGCATGCAGATGACGCGGGTTGTCCAGTTCTCGAAACAGTTCGATGGCCCGATCGAATGCCTGGAGACATCGATCGACCGGTACACGCCCGTCCACCCCCATCCGGCCATACCAGCGCCAGAACAGCGCGGCGACCGGCTTGGGTGTATCGGGTCCGACCAAGGGTTCGACCTCATGAATCCGTCGGATGGCCTCCGTCACCAGGCCCTCGACGGCGAACAGAACCGACGACAGACAGACCAGGCCAACCGCCGTGTCCGGATCAATGGGCGGGCGCATTGCCCAGTTGTAAGCCTGCCGCAGATTGTCGATCTCCGACACCAGCAAGGGCATGTCACGCGCGCGCACCGCCCGGCGAAACAGTTGCAAGATGGCCTGTGCATGACGGTCCCGGATGAACGACACCTCGTCCGCTTCCTCGAGCCGCGCAGCCGCATAGGCGCGAGTTGTCTCCAGCAGTCGATAACGCACCGGAGACTGATCCAGCATCGTGACCAGCGACTTGTCAACCAGCGTGCCCAGATGATCGAGTGCCTGCCATCGATCGATCTGTTCATCACAGACCACATCCTGCATCGCCTCGACATTGAATCCGTCGCTGAAACAACTCAGCCGTCGAAAGACGCGTTGCTCTTCGTCGCTCAGCAGCGAATGACTCCAGTCCAAGGCGGATTCGAGCGATCGGTGGCGGACCGACGGGTCTGACCCGGCCTTCAACAGTCGGGGCGCGTTCTCCAGGCCCATCAAGACCCCCGCGACGCCAAACATCGGCACCCGTGCCGCCGCCAGTTCAATGGCCAGCGGAATGCCGTCCAGATGCCGGCACAACATCGCCACATTGTGGCCGGTCTCGGTGTCCATGTGAAAACCTTCTTTCAGCGCTCGGACCCGACGGCTGAACAGGCGGACGGCGCTGGAATCGGCAATATCTCGAGCGTTCGGCGATTCCGGCACCGTCAATCCACCCAACTTGAGCAAATGTTCGCCCGGTATATGCAAGAGAGACTGGCTGGTCACCAGGAAACGGACCTTGGCGGTTTGTTCGACCAGTCGGCTGACCAGCCGCGAGACCGTCGACAACAGGTGTTCGGCATTGTCGATGACGATGAGCAGATCACGAGTGGCGAGCTGGGCCGCCAGCTCATCAACCGGATCGAAATGACCCGGCAGCGCCAGCTTCAGACTGTGGGCAATAGTCTCAGCCACCAATGCGGGATCGTCCAGCGCGGCGAGTTCGACGAGCCATCCGCCATTGGCAAATGATTCCTGGATGCGCAATGCCGTGTGAAGGGCCAGGCAGGTTTTCCCGATGCCGGCCGGCCCGACCACGGTCACCACCGACTGTTCCCGCAGCATTGTGGTCAATGCAGCGATTTCAACATCCCGCCCCAGGATGTCGCCAAGTCGCCTTGGCAGATTCCCATTCGGTCGGGCCGCGTCCGACGTGCTTCGGTCGGGTACCGCTCCAGGGCTTGTCGGCTGGGGAACCGGGTTAGTCGCGTCGGATTCAGCGTGGGTATCGATGTGGCCGACAAACTGGTAACCACGTCCCGGAATGGTCGCGATCAACTCGCTACCCAGCAACTTGCGCAGGGTCGAGACCTGCACCGACAGATTGTTCTCCTCGACCTCGAGTTCCGGCCAGACGGCCTCGAGCAATTCATGGCGGGTCACGATCTCGCCGTGCCGACTCACCAGCAGGCCCAGCACATCGAAGGCGCGCGTGCCCAGCGGACAGGGGCGTTGCTCCTCGAACAGGCGTCGCTCGTTGAGCCGAAGTTCAAACCGGCCGAAGCGGATACGACTCGGCTTCATCTCGGATTGCATGGCCTCTCGTTGTCACGCTTTTACACAAATTTACTGCAAATGCGCGAGCGACGCCGTGATTAAAGATTGTTAAAGGCCAGCGCGCCAATGTTGACAGATAGTGTATTCGTCGCCGCAAAAGACAAGAAGCGACATCAATGAGTCCATTGGCCTGATGAAACAGAGGAACGACGATGATTCATGCACGATCCGACAGGCCGGCAGGGGGCCGGCACGATCCAACCCTGCGACTGAGCGCGAGCGACCACCACGAGCGTCAGGCTCGTGCCCCGGGACCCTTCCGGCTCGACGGCTCAGCGAGGCTGCTCGATCACACACCCGACGCGCAGACCCGACTCGAAGCCGATCAATCGCTGGTGTTGAGGGGCGGCCAGCTCATGCCTGCCGAGGCGCGACTGGAGGGCGCCTGGTTGCGAGCCATCCGTGCATCGGTGCTCGACAAGCAGGTGCGCATCTGCATGGTCGCCTCCCGCCCGGACACAGTCCATGCCGTAGTGGTGCCCGACCTGTTGACGCCGGCCGTGCTGGTCGCACTGGAACATCCGATGCTCTGTGATGAAGAGCTGGTCGGGATGTACGCGAGGGTTCATGGCCTCACGCGCCGGGAAGCCGAGGTCGTCGCCGGCCTGGGCAACGGTCTGGAGCCCAAGCGAATTGCCGCGGCTCGCGGCGTCGCCGAAGCCACGGTGCGCTGTCACATCCGATCCATCCTGGACAAGACCGGTTCGGCATCGATCCGGCATCTCCAGTTGAGCATCGGGCGCATTGCGACGCTGACCACTCGCTACTGCAACGCCGAGGTCGATCCCGGAACGATGGCCACCCGGACCATGGCCGTTGTCAATTGACTGTTGATCAGGTGATCACTGAACGGGTCGTCGAACGAGCGGACGGTGACCGGGGAGCGCTGATTTGTTTTTGCCGCCGCGCGCCGCCACGTCATTCGGATTGACTGTCCAGCACGTCGGCCTCAGCCAGGAAATTCGTCACCAACTGAGAGAAGCGCGCAGCATGCTCGATCTGCGTCCAGTGACCACAATGGCCAAAGACATGAAGCTGGCTGTTCGGGATCCACTCGCCCAGGGTGAGCGAGTTTTGCAGCGGGATCACCTGATCCTCGCGGCCGTGCACGATCAGTGTCTCGTGGGGTAGCGCGCGGATGGCCGCCTCGGGACTGGCCATCGCCTCAACCCAGCGCTGACGAGGAGCCGGGAACATGGCGGCAAACGATTCCTGGAAGCCCGGCCGAATGCTCGCCTGGTAACGCAGTTGCGCCAGTTCATCCGTCACCAGTTCACGGCTGTAGGCGAAGATGTCCAGCAATCGCTTCATGGTCTGGAGCGAGGGCTCGTAGCCCCAGACCGCATCCAGACCCGGGGTGATCGTGAACGGCACACCCACTGAACCCATGAGCACCAGACGACGAACGCGCTCGGGCGCACGAATGGCCAGCGCCAGCGACAGCGCGCCACCAAAGCTGTTGCCCACCACATCGGCTTGGTCCACGCCCAGGGCATCCAGCAGATCCAGCGTCTGCTGCACCCAGGTATCCATCGAATAGACAATGCCGGCGGGCCGATCGGTAAAGCCGAAGCCCACCATGTCGGGTGCGATCACGCGTCGATCCTGCGCGATCACCGGCATCGCCAGACGCCAATTGGCAAAGGCGCTGACCCCAGGCCCGGATCCATGAATGAACAGGACCGGTGGCTGCCCGGGCCGGGACTGGCCCAGGTCATGAACATTGGTATTGAATCCGCCAGTGCGGATGCTCAGTGCCACTTCGGGATCATGTCGGGTATTCATTGGGTGGATCCGTTCCAGGGTTTCAGGTGAGGCGTCGATCAGGTGTAGACATCGGTGAACGAGGGAACCGCTTCACCCGTGTGATAGAAGATGCCGCTCCAGAGCTTGTCTTCGGTCCAGGTGGTCACGGGTCGATCGCGTTGGGCGAGATAGCCCAGACCGGCGAAGGTCTCGTTGCGATTGCCGCTGGGATCGAAGAAATAGATGGTCTCACCGCGGGTGATGCCGTGGCGGGTCGGCGCGACATCGATCCGGGTCTTGTTCTTGGCCATCACGTCGGCCGACTTGAGCACGTCATGCCATGAGTCCAGGAAATAAGCGATGTGATGCAGGCCGCTGGTCGCGCCACCCACGAAGGCGATGTCATGCGGCGTGGTCGTCCGGGCCATCCAGGTGGCGGCCTGAATATTGCCATCGGGACCAACCATCACCTGCTCGGTCAGGAAGAAGTCCAGCGCTTCGATCATGAAGCGGGTGTTGTCAGCGACCGTATTGATACCGGCCTCGGGATTCATCTCGCACATCAGCAGCAGGTGATCCAGCCAGTGCACGCCAGCGCCCTTCAGACCATCGGGCCAGGGGTCCGGGTTGGTGGTGCCGACATCGGTGCCCACATATTCCTTGTCGGCATACAGGCGCATCTCGTGGCCGCTCGGCAGATTGAACTGCAACATGCGACCGGTCGAGGGCAGGCTGCCTTCGGGCAACATCGTGGTCTGGACACCCCAGGCCTCGACACGCTGCTTCAGCGCATCCAGATCGGCATCCTTCTCGACCTTGTAGGCCACGTGATTCATGCCCGCCCGGTCAGAGGGTGTCAGAATCAACGAAAACTTGTCCCATTCGTCCCAGCACTTGAGGTAGACATTGCCAGCCTTGTCCTTCATCGTGGTCTTCAGTCCGAGCACGTTTTCGTAGTGCCGGACCGCCGCGTCGATGTCCATCACTCTCAGGCTCGCGTGCCCGATTCGCATAACACCCATCTGAGTCTCCTTCGGTTTGATAACGGTTACGGTTGCGGTGTTGCCGGGCAGGCGGCTGTTGCGTCCCCTCGCCCCTTGGAAAACGGTTTGTTCAACTTGCCGGCCACGGCCAGCCGCAGCGCCGTCTGCGGCGCAACCCGGCAGGCCAGCGTATAACCCTGCGCCTGTTCTTCCAGGCTCACATGCGCCCGGCTGATCGGGCCCAGGGCCGACACCTCGCCCTCGAGGATATGGACCTTGCACACGCCGCATCCGCCATTGACGCACCCCACCGGAATGCCTTTTCTGCCCAGTCGCATCATGCCCTTGAGCACGCTCTCATTGCCCGCACAGGGAAAGCTCTCGTCGGTCTGGGCGACATGCACGGCGAACTTGGGCCGGGTATCGAAGAGGGACATGACTCAAACTCGTTGAAAAAGCGGACTGCGTGTGGTCTGGACGTCGGCGGCCGACAGGAATTTCTCAGTATAGATGTCGCGCTCGAACAGCCGGCCCTGCATCAGGGTGCCGATGCAGGCCTCGATCATCTGCGGTGGCCCGCACAGATAGGCCTTGTGGCCCGCAAAGCCTTCGCTGAACGATTGCCTGGCCACCTCGTGGACGAAGCCCCGCAATCCGGACCAGTCACTGCCATCGGGTTCGTCGGACAAGGTGGGCAGGTAGGTGAAGGTCGGATGCTGCTGCGCCAATGCCCGAAATTGGGCGTCGTAGTACAACTCGTCGCGCGAGCGTTGGCCATAGACCAGGGTGATTGGCAGCGTGCAATCTCGCGAAAGCAGATCGAGAATCATGGAACGCGGGCTGGACAGGCCTGAGCCGCCGGCCATGAACAGCATCGGGCGCATGGCCGATTCGCGCACGAAGAAGCGACCATACGGACCGGCAAGCCGTAGCGTATCGCCCTGCTTCAACGAATCATGCAGCCAGCCGGTGCCGGTGCCGCCGGGCACCCGGCGCACATTCAGCTCGATCCGTCCCGTGGTGTTGACATCGGACGGCGAATTGGCGATGGAGAAAGCCCGGCTGGCATCCGGCCCCGGAATCGCGAGCTGGATGTACTGACCGGCCTGGAAGTCGATGGGCTGATCGAGTTGCAGGTGGATCGCCTTGATGGTGGGCGTGAGCGTGTCGATACGGGCGACCGTGGCCACGTAATCGAGCACCGGAATCACCCGGGCGTCGGGTTCTTCCTCGATATCTGCCTCGATCGTGGTGTCGGCCTGCAGCGTGGCACAACAGGCCAGTGTCATGCCCTCATCACGCTCGAAGTCCATCAGGGCGAACGGGTTGGCCGCGCCATGGTCGACCTCCCCCTCCAGCACCTGAACCTTGCAGGTACCGCACAGGCCGTGACCGCAGGCATGCGGCAGGTAGATCCCCTCCCGCAGCGCCGCATCCAGCACCGACTGACCATCGCCCACGTCGATGGTCGTACCCAGCGGCTCGATCGTCAGTTGATAGCTCATTGGCGGATCAGCTGAAGCTGCCTTCGATGCCGGCCAGGCCAGGCGTGCGAAACCGGATCACGTCCTTGTGCCGCAGACCGTTCTCGGCGAGCGACCGGGCCGGATCGGGTGTCCAGGGCTGACCCGACTTGAACCATTCGACCCGGTTCCAGTCGATCCGGGCAAAGTCCGGGTGATAGCCATAAACACCGGGCAACACGGCGGTGGCCAAGGCACCAAAGGGGGTGTCTGGTGGCAGCGGGAGACAGAACGGTGCACAGAACAGCTTGTGGTCTTCCCAGCCGATATAAAGCAGTGGCGCAGGGAAGTTCTCACGCACATCTTTAGGCGCGAACTCATACGGGGCAACAGCGCTGACGCTCATTGGCCTTCTCCTGGCGTGAGGGGCGAGCCTTTCCAGGCAGCGAAGTTCTTCTGATCTTCCGATCCCTCGAAATCGAAGTTGTCGCGACCGACCTCGAGCTCGTAGTAGTCCAGCACGGCCATCAGCGGGTCGAATCCTTCGACGGTCGGGTCGGTGCCGGGCTTGAAGCAATGGCCCTGATAGATCTGGTGCACCGGCAACCAGCTCTGCACGTACTTCTCGGGTTCGTGATCGAAGATGCTCTTGCAGTGGTCGCTGCAGAAGTGGTACTTGTCGCCCAGATAGTCGCTCTCGCGATAGCAGATCTTGCTCGCATCGCCCGGCTCGGTGAACAGCATCGGAATCTGGCAGGTCGTGCACAGCATCGGCAGCGTCTTGTTGTAGAACCGGTTGCCGGCCTGCTGCTGCACACGGAAATGCTCCAGTAGCGGGCGGTAGTACTTGTCGAAGCTCTCGGGATATTTCTCGGACAACCAGGCCATCTCGTCGTCACTGGGCACCCAGGTGTGGAAGGGTGCGGCGGCATTGTAGTTGTAGAAGGTGTTCCAGGCCTGGTGGCTGATGTGGTCCTTGCCTTCGCAGGCCTGCTCCCAGCCGGCTGGGCTCGCGGATGCCGTAGCGGGCCAGGTCGTCGAACAGTGCGCCGCCGTTCTGCTCGGCGTACATCTCCCAGGCTTCCTTCCAGCTCATCACGCGCTTGGGCAGCATGTAGTCCTGCATCATCGCCACCAGGTCAGCAGGCGGTAGCCGCGCCAGAACCACTTGTCGATCCAGCGCTGCACGATGGGCACGTTGGCCGGGTCCTGCTCGAGCATGAACTTGATGCACTCGATGCCCAGCGTCATGTGGCGGCTCTCGTCGCTCTGGGCGCTGAAGCCGAAGGTGACGGTGCGACATGTCGCCGTTGTGCGCCGCGCCGCTCATGAAGGGCACGAACAGCAGGTTGGTCAGCACGTACTCGAAGGAGAAGCTGACGGCAGTAAGGAACTCGAACGGGCCGGCGGTAATCGCATCTTCAAAGAAAGACTTCGGCACCGACAGGTACCAGACGCGGTCGAACCAGTGGTTCGAATGGTGCATGCCGTTGAAGTACTTGTTGTAGTGGCTGAGGGCATGGGTTTCGGTCTGGTAGTGGCGCAGCTCGTCGATCGACTGCATCTGCGCGGCCACGCGCGCACCCTCGCCGGTGAACTGTCGGCCCACGTGGGCGAAGCCGCGGTGCGCGTAGTACTCCAGCGGCGTCACGCCCTGGATGAACAGCTTGAGCGCGTTCACGTAGCGCGCATCGGTCACGCCGAGCTGGCCGTTGTTCTGCGCGAAGGCCTCGATCACCGCGTAGAGCTTCTTCTCCTTCTCGCCCTGGTACTTCCAGTAGGCGTCCATCGTCAGGCGGAACGGATCCTGCCACTTGATCCCAGTCGTGGATCTTGATGCCCTCGTAGCGGTCGTACGGGAAACACCTTGTCCATCGGCTGGTAGGTGGTTTCCCAGCCCAGGCCGCGGGTCATGGCGGCGTAGCGTTCCTTCAGGCCAAGCTTCTTCTTGGCGACTCTGGTGTCCATGATGTCTCCTTTGGGCGGTTCAGTGCTTCCAGCTCAGCGTGAGCTGGTCGTCGTCTTCGTCGATGTGGCCCGAGAGCGTGACGAGGTTGACGTGGATCGGCTGCAGGTCGAAGGGGCGGCCCGTCAGATCCTCGATCGTCTCGCGCCGGATCGTCAGGCGCCTGGCGCGTTGATCTTGACCAGCCCGGTCGGATGGCTGAGCACCGCGTCCGGGGTTGTCGGCCACGATGGCGTCGATGACCGGGCGGGACTCTTCGTTGGCCTGGAAGGCGATGAATACTTCGGACATGGGGTGATCTCCGGAGTTCAGCGGGTCAGGCCCAGGCCGGTCTTGCCGCAGCGCGCCTGCAATTGCTCGCGCGCGTCGCTCAGCGCCGTCTCGCCGGCCTCGCCCAGCGCCAATCGCGCAATGGGCGACAGCGCGGCCTGGGCGCGGTCCGTCCACTGGCCCGCCCAGTTTGTGAGCAGCGCCGGTTGGCCTCGGATTCGGCGCCGGCGGCCTTGATCACTGCGTCGATCCAGCGCGCGGATCTCGTCGTGCCACTCGGGCATGAAGTTGGTCAGCATGGCGACCGCCGTGCCGCCTTGCAGCGCGATGTGGTCGTCGACGAAGCTGCCGTAGATCAGCGGGTACAACAGGCCGTCGAGCGCGAAGTTCTGCGCCACGAACAGTTCGAACGGGTCGTCGAGCACCAAGCGTGTCCTCGACCAGCCGACGCAGACCCTGCCACTCGCGGTGCGTCCAGCCAGGCCTGCTTGCCATCGTCGAGCGTCTGCGGCATCGCCCAGCGCCAGGCCCAGACGCGTGAGGTACTGCGCCACGCCCAGGTTGTCCATCGCGTGGAACATGGCCGGCGCGGTGAAGGCCGTGCCGTAGCCGTAGGCGCAGATGGACGCGTTGTTCATGTTGGCGCCCCAGGCCGCGTGGCGCAGCGGCATCAGCATCTGCAAGCGCCTGCTCGCGCACCGCGTCGGGCATCTTGCCGACCATGCCGCGCTGCTCGACGAACTGGAAGTTGGCCTCCACCGCGTCCTGCTGGCGGGCGCGGGTCATCGTCCAGGTCGCGTAATAGAACTGGCGCGGATCCCGCAGCACGTACCAGTCGGCCAGCACGATCCGGCTGCGCGCCGCGTCGAAGAGCTCGTGGCCGGGTCCCAGGTCGGGCGGTAGTGGAAGTTGGCCATCGGCTGCGCGCCGAGGGTGGCCTCCTGGTAGCGCGTGGCCACCTTGTCGCCGCCGATGTATCGCGCCACGTGGGCATAGGTCTTGCGCAGCGGCGTGATCTCGCGCGCCTGCAGGTCGATGTTCATGGTGCGGGTCTCCGTTGGAATTGGCGCTCGATCAGAGCGGCGGGTCTCAGGTGGGCAGCTGCTGCACCTGGTTGTTGGCGCAGAAGGCGTCGAAGGCGGCAGCGGGCAGCATCAGCTCCACTGCCAGTTCTGGCCAGCCGATCGAAAACTCGAAACTGACCAGGCCATCGGCGCGCCGCTCGAGCACGCGGACGTAACGCAGCGAGGTATCGCACTGGGGCATGGACGATTGAATCGACTCTGTCATGGCTGGATTCGGTGTGGACGGACGCAGCCACCAATGCAGATGGCGTGCCAGATCGAGCGCGTCACGCGAAAATCTCGATATTTTGTTTAAATATCCTCCGATCAGGTGATATTGCAGCGCGCCAATTAAATCGGATTCAGCAACTCAATAGCGAATAACTGCTACCAACTCGACTCGAACCCCTGGCAATCTCCGCATTTCATGAACCCTGAATCCTTCAATATGCTTAAATGATCAAGCCGGTATCGAGACCATTCGACACGGCAGGCGGCGCGCTCCCATCGATAAATCTCGAGATTCCTGATCGCGCGCCAGTGACAGGAGACCCGTCTGGACTCACCTTCCCCGCCCTACCCGCCCGACGCCGACCTGCGCCGGCTGTTGCGCTTCGAGCCTGACAGCGGGGCCATCTGGTTGGGTGAGCGCCGCATGGTGTTGCTGCACACGGCTGCACTGACGTCGCTGCGTCACGACTTGATCACCTTGGTTGGTAAGGAACAGGCGCGTCGGCTACTCACTCGCATGGGCTACGCCTGCGGTCTGCACGATGCGGGTGTCGCGGCCAAGACCCGGGGTAACCGGACCCTGGAAGACATGTTTCTGGTCGGCCCGCAATTGCACATGCTCGAAGGTGCGGCGCGGGTCACGCCGGTACGCCTGCAGATGGATGCAGCGGCCGGCCTGTTCGACGGTGAATTCCGCTGGGACGACTCCTGGGAGGCCCACGCCCATCGCCTGAAGTACGGTGTGGTCGAGGAGCCGGCCTGCTGGACACTGCTCGGTTATGCGAGTGGTTTTACCAGCGCCTTCATGGGGCGGCTGATCCTGTTCAAGGAAACCCGATGTCTGGCCTGTGGCGACGACCATTGTCAGATCGTGGGTCGGCCGATTGACGACTGGGCCGATGGCGATGCTCATCGCCTGTATTTTGAAGACGACTCGATGCTGGAGGACATGGCGGCGCTGAATCAGGCGGCCAGAGCGCTGGCCGGCAACTTCGCACCGGCCGAATCAGGTGGCATGCTGATCGGCAGTTCGCCGGGCTTTCAGACTGCCCATGATCTGATGTGTCGCGCGGCCAGCACCCAGGTCACTGTCTTGTTGACGGGCGAGACCGGCGTGGGCAAGGAGCGTTTTGCGCGTGCCCTGCATACACACTCCGAGCGCGCCAGCGGCCCGTTTGTCGCGGTCAACTGTGCCGCGCTGCCGGCCGAACTGATCGAGGCGGAGCTGTTCGGCGTCGAAAAGGGTGCCTACACCGGCGCCCATGCGACACGCGCAGGCCGCTTCGAGCGCGCCGAAGGCGGCACGCTGTTCCTGGATGAAGTCGGTGATCTGCCGCTCCCTGCCCAGGCCAAGCTGCTACGCGTGCTGCAGGATGGCGAAATCGAGCGCCTGGGCGGCGAGTCCACCCGCAAGGTTGACGTGCGCCTCGTCACGGCCACCAATGTCGACCTGGAAGCCGCAGTCGAGCGTGGCGCGTTTCGCCGTGACCTGTTTTACCGACTCAACGTCTATCCCATCTGCATTCCGCCATTGCGCGAGCGGGTCAGCGACATTGAGCCGTTGGCGAGCCGACTGCTCGCCCGCTTCACGGCGCAGCATCACAAGCGTCTGATCGGCTTCAGCGACCGGGCGCTGCAGTCGCTGCTGCGCCATCAGTGGCCGGGCAATGTGCGTGAGCTCGAGAATCTGGTCGAGCGGGGCGTGATCCTGGCCTCGCAGGGCGGAGCGATCGAACTCGAGCACCTGTTCCCGAATCAACCCGACGAAGCCCACGACGGACTGGATCCAGAGGGTCGGCTGGCCCGCCGTGCAGCCCCCGACGAGCAGGCCTTGTGCGAACGCATGCTGGACAGCGGTATTCCGATCGAGGCACTTGAGGCCCGCGTGCTGGCGCTGGCCGTTGAGCGACATCGCGGCAACCTGTCGGGCGCTGCCCGCATGTTGGGCCTGTCACGCGCGCAACTGGCCTATCGCCTCAAGCGCGAACACCCCGCTGACGCCGGGTGATCGAATCATGATCCAGGCGCTGCGACCAAACCAGAGCGGCACCGCTACCGCATTGCCCGATGAGGATCAGGCACCGCGCACCCTGACCGAACGAGCCTATCGCGCGCTGCGTCAGGACATCATCTGCGGCCATCTGCAACCGGGCCAGCGACTGCGTGTGGAGCATCTGAAGGGCTCCTACCAGGTCAGCGCCGGCACGCTGCGCGAAGCCCTGGCCCTGCTGGTCTCGGATGCGTTGGTCACCGTGGAGAGCCAGCGCGGGTATCGGGTCAGCGCCATCTCGCTGGGCGATCTGCATGATCTCACCGACACCCGTGTCCAGCTCGAAACCGAGGCGCTGCGCCAGTCGATCCGCCTGGGCGATGCACAGTGGGAGGCCGGCCTGCGCGCCGCCTATGCACGCCTGAGTGCGATCGAATCGACAGGGCTGGCACAAGACCCCGAACAGTGGGAGCGCGCCAATCGTTCCTACCATGAAGCGCTGATTGCCGGATACCGATCGCCCTGGACCCGCCACCTGCTCGACATCCTGTACCGGCACGGCGAACGATACCGACATGTCGCCATCCGCCTGGGGGCGATTCCCGGATTCACTCGCGATGTGCATGTCGAGCACGAGGCGATCTACACGGCCGCGATGGCCCGTCAGGAAGCGCGCGCCGCGCTGGCGCTGGAAGTCCATATCCGCCTGACCTGCGACCTGCTGTCCAGACACGCCGCGCTATCGACGGGTTAATGCCCGGCCAGGGTCGAATTCGTGGATACTGCGTGCGATGTTTTGTATCCGGAATGGTCACATGCTCTGGCGGCCAGTGGCGGCGTCCCACTGTGCGGCTCGATTGCGCCGGGCGATCGCCAACATCAATGGGCTCGCCGCGCTGGGCCTTGCGCTACTCGCTGGCTGCGACGCATCACCCGGTGATGAGCGCAGTGTCCGTGAGGTCGCGGCACCTCGCGTGGTCGTGACGCCCGCCACGCCCGCCGGTTTCGGCGAGCGCTTCACATTGACCGGAACGTTGACGGCCGAACGGCAGGCCAGATTGTCGTCACGCATCGATGGCCTGGTGGCCTCGGTGCACGTCGATGCCGGCGACCGCGTCGAGACCGGACAGTCATTGGTTGAACTGGACACGGCACTTGCCCGACAGACACTGGCGCGCATTCAGGCCCAGGCGCAGGAGTCGGCCGTTGCCGTCCGAGAGGCGCAACGGCTGGTAACCGAGGCAGGGCGTCTGACCGCTATCAATGCGATTCCCGCCACCGAGGTCGCTGCGCGGGCCGCCGCGCTGGATCTGGCCCGCGCCACCGCAGAAACGGCCCAGGCGGCCTCGCTCGAACAAACCGAATTGCTCGCCAGACATGCGCTGCCCGCCCCGTTCGCCGGCGTGATCGCCGAAAAACTCACCGAGGCCGGCGAGTGGGTGCAACGGGGTACGCCGGTGCTGTCGCTGGTCGCCACCGACCGCGTCCGGCTCGACCTGCGCGTGCCCCAGGAGCGCTACAGCCAGCTCACGGACGACATGACCGTGCAGGTCTTCGCCGATGCACTGAGCGGCCAAACCCTGTCCGCAACGGTTGGCGCGAGGGTGCCGGTCGGCGACCCGATGGCCCGGACGTTTCTGCTTCGCCTGCTGGTGCATGACGCCGCGGGACGCCTGCTGCCGGGCACCTCGGCGAGCGCCGTGATCGCGCTGCCCGCCACGAATCCCGATGCCGTGATGGTCAGCCGGGATGCATTGCTGCGCGAGCCCGATGGCAGTCATGCCCTGTATGTGGTCGTCCCCCTCGATGGGCGTCCCACCGCGCAGCGCCGAAGCGTTCGGCTGCTGCATGAGCACGAAGACATGATGGCGGTGGTGGGCGAGAACCTTGAGTCGGGCGACCCGGTCGTGATCCGCGGTAATGAATCCCTCAGACACGGACAGGCGGTAACCCTGGTGGAACGCTGACCGATGCGCTTCGATCGCATGGTGCATCAGGGCACGCTGATCGCCGTCACCGTCATCGGTTTGTGCGTGCTGGGCATCGCGGCGGCCTTGCGCGTGCCAGTGCAGATGATTCCCGACCTCGAGGTGCGCACGATCAGCGTGCAGACCCGCTGGCCTGGTGCTTCGCCAAAGGACGTGGAGCAGGAAATCCTGATCGAACAGGAGCAGTACTTGCGCAGCGTGCGCGGACTGCGCCGGATGGTCTCGACGGCGACCACTGGCCAGGCCACGATCGAGCTCGAATTTCCCTTCGGTACGGACATCAACGACGCCCTGATCCGCACGAGCAACGCCCTCACCCAGGTGTCGGCCTATCCGGAAAATGTCGACCCGCCGACGCTGACCACGGTCTCGGCCTCGGATAGCGCCTTCATGTTTTTTCGAATCGGGCCGGCGCCCGACGGCAAGCGCGCGCTCGACCTGGGCATGATGCGCGATTTTCTGGAGACCGAGGTCAGCCCCCGCCTGGTACGCATCGACGGAATCGCGCTGGTCGATGTACTGGGCGCGGGCGAGCGTCAGGTCCGCATCCAGGTCGATCCGGATTCACTGGCCCGACGCAGCCTGGACATGACCGATATCCGCAATGCCCTGCGTGCGCGCAATGTCGATCGGTCAGCGGGCGATCTGGACAGCGGCAAGCGCAATGTTCTGGTCCGAACGGTGGGACGGTTCCAGACGCCAGCCGATCTGGGCAGGCTCATCGTGGCGCACCGGCCGCAGGGCGTGGTACGCCTGGCCGATATTGCGCAGATCGAGCTCACACATCAGGAACAGCGCAGCCTGAGCTTCATCAACGGCGAACCCGCACTCGTCATGCGGATTCGCCGTGAGTCCGGATCGAACGTCATTCAGGCGAAGTACGCCGTGCTCGAGCAGGTCCAGGCGATCAATGAGCAGGTTCTCGCACCGCTGGGCCTGGTGATGACACTGACCAGTGAAGACGTTCGTTATGTCGAAGATTCAGTGGCCAATGTCTGGACCAATCTGCTGCTCGGTACCGCGCTCGCCGCATTGGTGATGTTCGCTTTCCTGCGCTCGGTATCCAGCACCATCGTCGGGACCATCGCCATCCCGATCTGCACGATTGCGGCCTTCATCGGCCTGTTGCTGGCCGGACGCACCCTGAACGTCATCTCGATGGCTGGTGTGGCATTTGCCATCGGCATGACCCTGGACAACTGCATCGTGGTGCTCGAGAGCATCGACCAGGCCAGACGGCGGGGTTTGTCGGCGTTCCAGGCCGCTGCAGCCGGTGTCAGCCGGGTCTGGCCCGCCGTACTGGCCTGCACGCTCACCACCGTGCTCGTCTTTGCACCAACCCTGTTCATCGAGCAGGAGGCCGGACAGCTTTATTCCGATATTGCCATTGCGATCGGCGCGGCGATTCTGGCCTCGCTGGTGGTGGCCGTGATCGTCCTGCCCGCCATGGCCGCGCGCCTGGCACCGGCCCCGTCAGGCGATGCAGACACGGCTGGCCGACCGCTCGAGCGGATTGGCCGATGGGTCGCCTGGACGTTTCAGACTCCGCGGCGTCGCGCCACGATGCTGCTCAGCACACTGGGCATGACCATCGCTGCAGCCGTGACGCTCACACCACCCGCCGAATACCTGCCGGAGGGGGAGGAGGCAAAGATTTTCGCGCGCATGATCGCCCCTCCCGGCTACAACCTGCACGAAACCACGGCGATCGCTCACGAACTGATGCGCGATCTGGATCAACGACTCACCGACGATCCGTCGCGCTTTCGCCGGGGCGAAACCGACATGCCGGCCATCCGGATCTACAACCTGCTGGTCGATGGACGGGGCATCCGCGTGATCACCGAACCCAGGGATCCGGCCGACCTCGAAGCCCTGATGGCGACATTGAAGACTCGCCTCACCGCTGTCCCGGGCATGCGGGCCTTTTCGGCGCGGGGCTCCATCATCTCCAGCAATGATGGTGGTACACGCAGCATCAACCTGAACGTGTCCGGAAACGATCTGGCCGGCATCTACCAGGTTGCCCGCGCCGCGTTATACCGGGCCGAACGACTGTTCGAGGGTGCGCAGATCCGCTCAGAGCCGGGCTCGCTCACGCTCGACCAGTCGGTGCTCGACATCCGGCCACGCTGGGAGCGGCTGGCCGAGGTCGGACTCGACGCCGAGCGTTTCGGCTATTCGGTAGCATCCCTGAGCGATGGCGCATTTGCCGACGTGATGATCGTCGATAACCGGCGCGTGGACATCTTCCTGTTCAGCAGCGCGGGCAGCGGTCAAACACTCGCCCGGCTGCACGACCTGCCGATTGCGACGCCTTCTGGCGCCGTGCTGCCGTTGTCGGCACTGGCCGATCTGCATGAAACCATCGATGCCGACAGCATCCGACATCTGGATGGCCGACGTACCGTGACGCTGAGTATTGTGCCGCCTCGATCGGTCGCGCTGCAGACCGGCGTCGAGCGCGTGCGCCGTGAACTCATCGACGCGATGCAGGCGGCGGGCGAGATCCCGCAGGGCGTATCGGTCGGCATCAGCGGAGCCAGTGATCAGTTGCAGGCCACACTGGATGCGGTATCGGGCAACTTCGTGATCGCCGCGCTGTTGAGTTATCTGATGCTGGTGGCCGTTTTTCGACACTGGGGCAGGCCCTTGTTCGTCATGGCCACGATCCCGCTCGGACTCGCAGGCGGTATCACCGGCTTGGCCTTGCTCAACGGGCTGGGTGCCCGCTTCGGCATTCAACAACCCCTGGACGTGATCACCATGCTGGGCTTTCTGGTTCTGCTGGGCGCGGTGGTGAACAATCCGATCCTGATCGTGCAGGAAACCTATCAACGCCTTGCCGATGGCATCGGCTCGGCGAGGCAGGCAGTCGATGAGGCGGTTCGGACCCGCCTGCGTGCGATTCTCATGTCCAGTCTGACCACCCTGGTCGGCGTTGCGCCCCTCGTTTTCATTCCGGGAGCCGGCACGGAACTGTATCGGGGTCTGGGCGCCATCGTGATGTTCGGCATCGCCTTCTCCACGATCATTACGCTGACTTTCCTGCCCAGCCTGCTGGTGTCCGTGATCGGCCTGCACGAAGGCAAGGACCGCTGGTTCGGCCAGCGCAACTAGGGGCTGGCGTTGCAATCATCGAATCTGCGGGTATAGTGAGGCATGCCCTCACAGCAGGGCAGGTGGAGGGCGCCATGACACTGGAAGGGGGGCGCCCGGCCCCATTCGAACCCGCGAGGAGAAAAAACCATGCAGGAAAAGCAGATCCGAGCCCTGATCGAAGAGGTCCGTGAAGGTCGCCTGGCAAGACGCCGCTTCGTCCATACCATGGTCGGCCTGGGGCTGACCGCCCCCATGGCCTCGATGATGTTGATGCAGGCCGGCATTGCCAATGCGCAGACCACGATCCCGTACAAGCCGACCAAGCGAGGCGGCGGTGGCGCGCTCAAGGTGCTCTGGTGGCAAGGGCCGGTTCATCTGAATCCGCATTGGGCAACCGGCACCAAGGAACAGGATGGCTCGCGGGTCTTCTACGAGCCGCTGGCCGGCTGGGATGGCGACGGCAATCTGATTCCGGTCCTGGCGGCGGAAATCCCAACGCAGGAGAACGGCGGTCTGTCGGCGGACGGCACCAGCGTGACCTGGAAGCTCAAGAAAGATGTCAAGTGGCACGACGGCCAGCCCTTCACGGCCGACGATGTGGTCTTCAACTGGGAATTCATCAAGGACCCGGCTACCGCAGCCACCTATATCGCGGCCTATAAGGCGATTACCGTCGAGAAAATCGACTCACACACGGTCAGGATCACATTCCCCAAGGCTACACCGTTCTGGGCAGATCCTTTCGTCGGCACAAACGGGGTCATCATTCCCAAACATTTATTTGAGCCTTATTCGGGCGCGAAGTCGCGCGAGGCGCCCATGAATCTGGCACCCGTGGGCACCGGCCCGTACAAGTTTGTCGACTTCAAGCCGGGCGACATGCTGCGCGCCGTCATCAATCCCGACTACCACATCCCCAACCGCCCCTATTTTGATTCCTACGAGATGAAGAGCGGTGGCGATGCGATTTCCGCCGCTCGTGCCGTGTTGCAGACCGGTGAGTACGACTTCGCCTGGAATCTGCAGGTCGAGGATGAAATCCTCAAGCGCCTGGAAGCCTCCGGTAAAGGCAAGGTCAATATCGTGGCCGGTGGCAATATTGAATTCGTCATGCTCAACGCCACCGATCCGTGGAATGAGGTGGAGGGTGAACGGGCCCATGCGAAAAGCAAACATTTTGCGTTCGCCGACAAGGCCGTGCGCGAAGCGATGAATCTTCTCGTCGACCGGAAGGCCGTACAGGATTTCATCTACGGGCGCACCGGCATCGCCACCGCCAATTTCCTGAACAATCCGGAGCGATTCAGCAGCAAGAACACGAGCTTCGAATTCAACATCGACAAGGCCAACAAGATTCTGGATGAGGCCGGCTGGGCACGCGGCGCCAATGGCGTGCGCGCCAAGGATGGCAAACAACTCAAGTTCGTATTCCAGACATCGGTCAACCAGCCGCGCCAAAAGACCCAGGCCATCATCAAGGATGCCTGTGCCAAGGCCGGCATCGAACTCGAACTCAAGAGCGTGACCGCGGCTGTGTTCTTCGGCGGCGACTTCGCCAATCCCGATACCTATCAGAAGTTCTGGGCGGACATGCAGATGTTTACGACCACCATGACCCAGCCCGATCCACAAACTTTCATGGACCAATACACCACGGCTGCGCTCGCCACCAAGGCGAACAAGTGGGCAGGCCGCAACATCAGCCGATTCCACAGCGAGGAATACGACCAGTTGCATCTGGCGGCACAGTCTGAGCTCGATCTGGTCAAACGCGCGGCCATGTTCATCCAGATGAACGACATCGTGATCGGCAGCCGGCAGATCATTCCGCTGGTCTTCCGGCCAAGGCCCTCGGCGTCAATCAACAAACTGGTCGCGCCGCTCTCAGGCTGGGATGTCGACCACTGGGCGATCGCCCACTGGTACCGGGAAACCTGAGCCCGGGCGTCGCGCAACCGGTCGCCGCCCTTGCTCAACTACGTGATCCGGCGTTTGCTGCTGGCGGTGCCGAGCCTGCTCGGCATCAGTCTGGTGCTGTTCGTGGTGCTGGCGCTCGCACCAGGCGATCCCTTCGAGGAACTGGCCACCAATCCGAACGTGCCGCCCGAAGTGCGCCTGGCGCTGCGCGCCTCGCTGGGGCTGGATGATCCGGTCTGGGAGCGTTATGTGCGCTGGCTGAGCAGCATGTTGCAGGGCCAATGGGGCTTCTCGTTCGTCAGTCGCATCGATGTGGACCAACTGATCTGGCAGCGGCTGCCGGTCACCATTGCCGTGATTGGTGCCTCGCAACTGTTTGCGCTGGCGATCGCGCTACCGGTTGGCATTCTCGCAGCGGTCAAGCCCTATTCCTGGTTCGACCGGATCGCCAGCCTGTTCGCCTTCGTCGGTTTTTCGCTGCCGACCTTCTTTACCGGTGTGTTGTTCATCCTGGTGTTTTCGATCGAACTGGGCTGGCTGCCCTTTGTATTTCGCGCCGATATCGATGCCAGCGGCTGGTCATGGTGGTGGGAGCAGCTCAAGCAGAGCATCATGCCGATCACGGTGCTGGGGCTGTTCCAGGCAGCCAGCTGGATGCGTTATGTGCGCTCTTCGGTGCTCGATGTGGTGCGTCTGGACTATGTCACCACCGCCCGCTCCAAGGGTCTGTCCGAACGCGCCGTCGTGCTCCGGCATGTGGTGCGCAATGCCCTGATTCCGGTCGTGACCCTCATCGCCCTGACCATGCCCACCGTTTTTGGCGGCGCCATCGTCACCGAGCAGATCTTCCGTATTCCGGGCATCGGCTCGCTGCTCATCGACTCAATTCTGCGCAATGACACACCCGTCATCATGGCAGTCACCTTCGTCTTTAGTGCGCTGGTGATTCTGTTCAATCTCATCGCCGACGTGATCTATGGCTGGCTCGACCCCAGAATCAGCTACCGCTGACCGTGCCACCGGACCCGGCGCGATCGTCGCGGCACCGCTCGGCAAGGAGCGGGCCAGCATCTCGCCGCGCGCGGAGGCCTGGCGCCGTTTCAAGCGGCACCGCCTGGCCTATGCGAGTCTGTGGATTCTCGGCGCACTGGTTCTGGCCGTGTTGCTTGGTCCCTTCGTCTACCCGGTGGGCATTGCCGACATCGATTTCCAGGCACGGCTGGCGCTGCCCAGCCTCGCGCATCCGCTGGGCACCGACGACCTCGGACGCGACATTCTGGCGCGCATGCTCTATGGCGGTCGCATTTCGCTCGCCGTCGGCCTAGCGGCCATGCTGGTGGCGATCAGCGTCGGCATTCTGATCGGTGCCATTGCCGGCATCGCGCGCGGCTGGATCGACGCGGCCCTCATGTGGGTCACCGATCTGTTCCTGAGTCTGCCCGCCCTCCCCTTGCTGCTGTTGCTGATCTTCCTGTTTCGCGAGCCGCTCAAGCAGGCATTCGGCCTGGAGGTCGGCATCTTCCTGCTCATCGTCGCCGTGATCGGCGGCCTGCGCTGGATGCCGGTCGCCCGGCTGGTGCGCGCACAGTTCTTCAGCCTGCGCGAAAAGGAATTCGTCGAAGCGGCCCGCGCCCTGGGCGCAAGCACCCGTCGCCAGGTGATGCGCCATATTCTGCCCAATGCCCTGGGCCCGGTGATCGTGGCCGCGACGATCGACGTCGCTGCCGCGATCATCGCCGAGAGCACCCTGTCCTTCCTCGGACTCGGTTTTCCGCCCGATATCCCCACCTGGGGCCGCATTCTCTACGACGCGCGCGACTACATGGATGTGGCCGTGCACTGGGCGCTGTTCCCTGGTCTGGCGATCTTCATCACGGTGCTGACCATCAATTTCATTGGTGACGGTTTGCGTGATGCGCTTGATCCCCTGCGGGTGCTCTGATGGCCTTGCTCGAGATCCGCGGGCTCAAGACGCACTTTAAGACCGACGACGGTTGGCTGCACGCAGTCGATGGCGTGGATATCGACGTGGACCGCGGCGAAACCGTCTGCCTGGTCGGCGAATCGGGATGTGGCAAGAGCGTGACCGCCAAGACCATTCTCAAGCTCATCGATATCCCGCCGGGCCGGATCGTCGACGGGCAGATCCGCTGGAAGGGGCGCGACCTGGTCCCGCTGCCGCCCGCCGAGATGCGTGCAATCCGGGCCAGGGAAATCGCCATCATCTTCCAGGAGCCGATGACCTCGCTCAACCCGGTTTATCCGGTGGGGCAGCAGATTGCCGAGAGCCTGCGCCTGCATGAAGGCCTGTCGCGCCGCGCCGCCCTCGCGCGGGCAATCGAGTTGCTTGAGCGCGTGCGCATCCCGATGCCGCAACGCCGGGCGCATGACTATCCACATCAGTTCTCCGGTGGCATGCGCCAGCGCGTGATGATCGCCATTGCCCTGGCCTGCCGACCCGAACTCGTGATCGCCGACGAACCGACCACGGCGCTTGATGTGACCATCCAGGCGCAGATTCTCGACCTGCTGGCCGAACTCAAACGCGACTTCGGCATGGCGGTGCTGCTCATCACCCATGCGATGGGCGTGGTGGCTGAAGTGGCCCAACGTGTTGTTGTGATGTATGCGGGCCAGGTCGTCGAGGAGGCACCCGTGCGGGCGCTGTTCGCCTCACCCCGGCATCCCTACACACAAGGCCTGATCCGCAGCATTCCGCGCATCGACACCGCGGCGACTCAGAAGGTCAGGCTCGAGGCGATTCCGGGCACCGTGCCGCAACTCATCGAGCCCGTGGCGGGCTGCCGGTTTGCCGCGCGCTGCCGCTTTGTCCAGTCAGGCTGTGTCGAAGCGACCCCGAAGCTGCGCGAAGTGGCGCCCGGGCACAAGGTTGCGTGCATTCTGGACATGACGGCATGAGCCTTGAACCCGTTCCGTCGGGCGACCCGGGCGACGGGTCAAGCCTGCCGGCCGCGCCCGCCGAGGCCCCTCTGCTCAGTGTGCGCAACCTGCGCAAATACTTTCCGGTGCGCGGTGGGCTGCTCAAGCGGGTGGTCGATCAGGTTCATGCCGTCGATGATGTGAGCTTCGATCTGGCCGCGGGCAGCACCCTGGGTCTGGTCGGCGAAAGTGGATGCGGCAAAAGCACCACCGGTCGCTGTCTGCTCAGACTCATTGAGCCCACCGCCGGCACGATCCGCTTCGGCGATCGCGATGTACGCGCGCTGGCCGGTGATGACCTGCGTGCGCTGGCCCGCGACATGCAGATTATCTTCCAGGACCCGTTCGCCAGCCTGAACCCGCGCATGACAGTGGGATCCATCGTCAGCGAAGGCATCGTGATCCACGGCCTGGCCAGAAACGCGAGCGAGATCGAGCAGCGGGTCGTGCATCTGCTGGAAACCGTCGGCCTGGACGCCGGCCATCTGCGCCGCTATCCCCACGAGTTTTCAGGCGGTCAGCGTCAACGCATCGGCATCGCCAGGGCATTGGCGGTGAATCCGAAGCTCATCGTGTGTGATGAAGCGGTCAGCGCACTGGATGTATCCATCCAGGCACAGGTGATCAACCTGCTCGAGGACCTGCGTGCGCAATTCAATCTGACCTACATTTTCATCGCCCATGATCTGTCCGTGGTCGAGCACATCAGCGACCGGGTGGCCGTGATGTATCTGGGCCGCATCGTCGAGATCGCCTCGGCGCGTGAGCTCTACACCCGGCCACGACATCCGTACACCGAGGCCTTGCTGTCGGCCGTGCCGATTCCCGATCCCACCGTCGAGCGCAAGCGCATTCCGTTGATCGGCGATGTGCCAAGCCCGCTGCATCCTCCCGCCGGTTGCCACTTTCACACTCGCTGTCCGATTGCCCGCAAGGGATTGTGCGATGTGAAGGTACCGCCACTGACCTCAGTGGGATCGACGCACCAGGTTGCCTGCCACCTGCGCAGCGACTGAGCCGGCCGCTGGCTGGCCAGGGCACCTGCGGCCCCTCATGCTGCTGATGCCGTGAACGGCGCCGACCCATGCAGTGGCAGCGAGAAGCGCACGGCAGTGCCCCTGCCCGGCGCCGACTCGATCTGCAAATCGGTGCCATGACGCTCGCCGATTCGCCGGGCAATGGCCAGGCCCAGACCGCGGACACGGTGGCGATCAGATCGGCTCCGATCGCTGGTCCAGGTTCGATCGAACACATAGGGCAGATCGACCGGATCGATGCCGCATCCGGAATCCTGTATGCAGACTGCTATGCCGCCCGCCTGGCTATCGGCCAGCGAACACAGTGATGTGAAGATGCGGATGGTGCCGCCCGGCGGCGTGTGTCGCAAGGCATTGTCGAGCAGATTCTGCAGCAATCGGTCGATCGAGGCGATGTCGGCCAACACCATTGCTTCGCGCGCCGCCGTCAAGTGAACCGTGATGTGCACGTCGGCTGCGTGTGCAGACAATCGATAGCCATCGACAATATCGTGGATCAGCTCGGCCAGCAGAAAGGGTTCGGCCTCCAGTTGATCATCCGAGGCCTGCAGCCCTGACAACTCGAACAGATTGTCGATGCGTTCGCCAATCCGCTTCGCGTGTCGTAGTGCGATCCGCAGTCGCGCCTGGCGTTCGACGGGCGCGAGCGTCGCGTCGTCCAACAACAGACTCTCGACATATCCCTGCACATTGGCCAGCGGTGTCTGCAGGTCATGCGAGATATTGCCGACCAGCTCGAGCCGCTCCCGCTCCTTGGTCTGGAGGCGGGCGAACTGCTCGTCGATGCGCTGCTTCATCGCGGCGAGCGCATTGGCGAGCAGGATTATCTCGTCACCGGATCCGCCCGCCGGCCCTGGCATCGAGGCGAAACCAATCTGCTGCACCTGACGGGTCAGGCGGCCCAGCGGATGGGTGATCCGATACAGGGCAAGCAGGTAAGCCAGCGCCGCGCCCGTCAGCAACACGCCGATGGCCACCAGAGTGTCGCGCAGGCTGTCACGACTCCAGGACATCGAATCGACACCGGCTGCCCCCGAGAGACGTTCACGACCGGCGCCGTCCAGCACCACATACAGATAACCACCCGTGCCATTGACCGCCGCCACCGAAAATATGGCCGAACGCCCGGGCCGACGCGGATCGTCCCCGAACACCGGCAGGCGCGGCCCGTTCACATCCGCTTGCAGCAACGGCGCGAAGGGTGCGGGATTCACCCGATCGGCTATCGGCCCGGCACCATCCAGCGCATGCGCGATGATGCGTGCCTGCGAATCGAGCAGATACACCTCGAGCGCCGGATTGATCATCATGACCTGCTTGGCCAGATCGCGCAGCGGATCGCCCGGCACCGGTTCACCCACGTCGAACAATGTGGGTTGACTATCCACGATGTAATGGGCCAGCCCGATGTTCATTCGCTGGTTTGCCTCGAGGCTTGCCCGGCCATCATGCTGACGCATGAGCATCACCAGCGACAGGCTGACGGCCATCAGCAGGATCATGGCGAGCAGCGTCAGCCGCACGTCCAGCCGGCGATGCAGCGATATCGCCGACCCCGATCGGCCAGGCCGGCCTGACAATCGTTCAGGCGCAGGCATCGGAACGGTCGACAAACCGGTAACCCACGCCCCACACCGTTTCGATGAATCGGGCATGGGTGCGACACTCACCCAGTTTGCCGCGCAGCCGGTTCATGTGCGTATTGACCGTGTGCTCATAACCGTCGTGTGACTCGCCCCAGAGTTCATCGAGCAGCGCCGACCGCTTGAAGACCTTGCCGGGATGGGTCGCGAACAGCCACAGGAGATCGAACTCGCGTGGCGTGAGTGCGAGTTCGGACTCATCGAGCCAGACCCGGCGCTGGCAACGGTCGATGATCAGGCCGTCGTATCGGATGCGTTCAATCGGAATGACCGGATCCGGGCGCTCCGTCGGCTGCGAGCCGGCCTGCAGGCGGCGCTGCCGCCTGAGCAAGGCCCGGCAACGGGCGCGCAACTCCAGCACACTGAACGGCTTGGTCAGATAGTCGTCGGCGCCGATCTCCAACCCCAGCACACGATCGAGTTCACCCGCCCGTGCGGTCAGGATGAGCACCGCCTGCCCGGGCTTGGCCTGTACGATGCCTCGCAACACCTCGAGTCCGGACAGACCGGGCAGGTGCAGGTCCAGCACGATCAGGTCCCAGTTTTCATGAAGGGCACGCGCCAGACCCTGAACGCCATCCCCGCAGTGTTCGGGCCTGGCCGGCAGCGCGCCCAGTTGCTCGACCAGAAGCGCCGCGAGGTCGGGTTCGTCCTCAACCAGGAGCAGGCGGGGAATCGCGGGATGGGCGTCAGTATCAGGCATGGTGCTGGACAGTCGTCGCCCGACCGGCCAGCACCTTACGACCCGCTCAGCGCACCCGTGCAATCGTCAACCGCGCCACCGGATGATTCCAGCGGTGGACCTCGCGCAGTGCCGATCCGGATAGCCCATCATCGGCGCTGACAGGTCCGGGATGGACATGTACCCGGTCGGCAATATCGTCACGCAAGGGGTTGAACCCTTCGCCTGATCCCCCGCCTGCCGGGCCGGGCATATGGCTGGCCAGTTCATCATTGGCCTCGGTGCCCGTGTCGTAGCCGGACAACCCGATCACCATCGAGTCGTTGACCGCCAGTGACGAGAGTGCGCGGCCATTGACAGCCGCAATCGCATCATTGGTATTGACCAGCATCGTGGCCCCCGACAGTCGCAGACCGGTCGCATCACCCTGGGCGACTGAGAGGGTTGCGCTCGCCGACTGACCCGGTCCGATCGGCCCGGCGCCGATCACCGCGTCAGTCGCATGCGCCGCGTCACTTCTGGCCAGCGCGATCAGCGGATCGGTCGCCGCGCCCTCGGCCAGCTGCTCGAGCGCGACACTGGCGGGTTCACCGATCCCGAACAACTGCCAACCCTCACGATGCAGCAGCAAGGCCATTGGCGACAGGGGCTGCCCGGCGGTGAGGTTGGTCAGGGTGACCTCGTAGCGCGGACCGGTATTTCCGTCGGGTTGATCGTCCGGTTCATTGCCCGCCTGGCTACCCGCCGGACTTCCGGTCTGACCGGCCGACGGGAGCCCGACCGGACTACCTGGCGAACTCGCCGACGCTGCGCCGCCAGCGGCAGGCACAGCGCCAGCGAGCGCATTGCCATTGCCCGACACGGCGCCTGTCGGCTCGGCATCCGATCCACCACAGGCGGCCAGCGACAGCGCCAGCACACAAGCCAGGCCGGCGAGCGGCCTGGCGCGCCAAGGCGCCGATGGCCGGCCCGGTGCCCGGGCGAGAATGCAGAATTGCTCGCTCGCATGCATCAGATCGCCCCTCATTTGACGGTCACCACGACACGCGCCGCCGGATTCAGCCAGCGCTGACGGGTCGAATCGATATCGCTGGGTCCGCCACGCGCATCGGTATCGCCGAGCACACCACGATGAATGTGCACGAAGCCTTCCGCACTGGCCGCGATGCCCGTGCCATTGACCGGTGTCGATGCCTCGAGCGGGGGTGGCACGGGAAAGCCCGGCTGACCGGTCGCGCCGCTACCGCGCTGCTCATCATTGGCCTCGGTGCCGGCATCGTAGACCGGCAGATCATAGTGATACGTTCCGGGCGCCGTCGGCACAGTCACGCCATTCAGACCGATAAAGCCGTCATTGCTGGGCAGGATCATCGCGACCACCGACAACAGCACATTGGGCGTTCCGGCACCGGCCTGCAGGCGCTGGGTGGCGGATTGCCCGGGTGCCAGCAGACCATTGGCCGGGTTCTCACCCACCTCGCAGTTCAAGGTCCTGAGCACATCGACCAGGGGCCCGATATCACCGCCTTCGGCCATGGTCTGCATGGGCAGCGAGGCTGGCTTCCCGGCTTCGAACAAAGCCGTGCCCAGCGGATGGGCGGCGACCAGCAGTGGTGTGAAGTACGACCCGCGGGTCAGATTGGTGATCCGGATGTCGATATCGGCCGCCTGGGCGGGGCTGGTCTGGGCAACGCCGATCAGGGCGAGCGCCAATGACAATGCAGCGACCCGGGATCCGGACGGTCCGGTGGACAACAGACGATGAATCATCGACGACAACTCCATCAAAGAGGGGGAACCTCATTGAGCCCGTCGAATCGCGCGCATTCCTCCGGAATTTCTAACGGCGGGGTCTCGAATCGGCGTTAAAAATCCGCCCAACCACGCCGAGCCCTGTCGGCCCGCCACCCTGACCCGGATCGGTCACCCGCATTACAACCCCTTCGCCCGATTGCACGAAGCCGCCGGTCAGCGCCGACACATTCACCTGGTGAGTGACCACGATCAGCGCGCCCGGCCCACGCCAGGCCCGCAGCAATTCGCTCGCCCGTGTGGTCTGCGCCGGCTCGCCACTACGGTCGGCAAAGAAGGAATTGAAGGCAGGCTCGTCACGCACCGGTCCCAGATCCATGAGTTGCGCCGTCTCGCGGGTGCGGCACCACTGTGAGGTCCAGACCGCGCCGACCCGAATGCCCCTTGCCTTGAGGCGCTCGCCAATCTGTCGGGCCTGCGCACGCCCCGTGTCATCGAGATTACGCTGGGTCGAACAATCGTAAAGGCGGAAGTTCGACGGATCGCCGATGCCCGGCGCGGTTGCGTGGCGAAACAGTACGATGCCATCCCTGGCGAGTGCCTCCCAGGCATCGCCCTCGCCGTCCTGCCCGGATGAGATGGCCGCCGACTGAGCCGTCGCCTCAAGAAATCCTGCAGGACCGAACAGACCAGCCAGTCCGCCCAGCACGGCCCACGAGGCAATCATATGGCGACGCCGGGCCATCTGCGGATCGGGTGACACGACATCAACGCGGCGGTTTCGGCTGTGATCCTGGCATGGGTCATTCATCGCAAAGAATCCGGCGGGGTCAGGGTAAGGGTCAGCCCGAACCCTAGCAGCACTGGCACGACCGGCTCGGTGATCCGGCATCTGGGCAAGGGGATTTCGCGACTCGCGGGATTCACGACACGACAGGCCCGACACCCGGTGGCGTCCCCGATTGCGAGGGGTGGGCAGCCAACGATTTCGGGCAATTTCGGCAATCTTTCGTCCATCGTTCATGACGCCGACGATGCCGTTGCGCACCATCGAAGTGTGTTCGCCGCCGTTGCATACGCCGCCAGCACCCCCCTTGCCGCATGACTCCGGACAGCCTCTCGCCAGGCGCAACCCTGGGCCATTCGGTTCAATCCGACCATGCTTATCCCAGTCGGAGTAGGAATGCCGATCACTCGACACCCCCTCCACAGATCCGTGCGAGCGGGATTACCGCACACGGCTCCTGCCTCGGGTCGTGACGCTCAGACGCTGGTTGGGGTAAGGGTGACAGATGCGAGGAGAAGGTAGCCAGTGATGGATCAGCCGGTACATTCGACGCCACGTCACGAAGCCCGTTTGGCTGCGGCGGCACATCGTGCGGTGCCAAAGCCGGGCGACCTGATGACGGAATGTTCTCAGGCGGGCCCCGTTCATCGGCACGCCGTAGTAGCGCGTGTGCCCGATGACCACGGCGCGCAGGTAACGGCCCTGCTCGCCGATGGGCACGTGCATGCGTCGTCTGAGTTCGACCTTGAGCGCTGCGAGCTTGCCCCGCAGTCGTTTCGCACTGGTGAGCCGCAGCACGATGAACTTCCCCTGTCGCGTCTTGCCGCAGCAATGCGTGAAGCCAAGGAAGTCGAACGTTTGCGGCTTGCCCTTTCCTCGACGCGCGATGTTGCCTCGGGCAAATGGCCCGAACTCGATCAGTCGCGTCTTCTCGGGGTGCAGCTTCAGCCCGAACTCCTGCAGCCGTGCCTTCACGTCGCGCGCAAAGCGCTCGGCGTCGTCACGGAACCGGAAGCCGGCAACCCAATCATCGGCGTAACGCACGACGATCACGTCACCTCGGGCATGGCGAGCCCGCCACTGTTTCACCCACTGATCGAACACGTAGTGCAGGTAGATGTTGGCCAGCAGCGGACTGATGCTGCCGCCTTGCACCGTTCCCAACTCACTGTGCTCGAGCCGTCCCTCTTGCAGCACGCCCGCGTGCAGCCACTTCTTGATCAGCCGCACCACGCGCGCATCGGCAACCCGGTGCTCGATGAACCGTATCAGCCAGTCGTGATCGATCGTGTCGAAGAACTTGCTGATGTCCGCATCGAGAATCCAGTTCACATATCTGCTGCCCATCCCCACCACCACGGCATCGAGCGCATCGTGTGCGCTTTTGCCGGGCCGAAAGCCGTAGCTGAACCCGATGAAGTCCTGCTCGTAGATCGCGTTGAGCACATCGACCGTGGCGCGTTGGACCAGTTTGTCCTCCAGCGCCGGCACGCCCAGCGGGCGTTGGCTCCCGTCGGGCTTGTCGATGTACACACGCCGCACAGGCTGGGGCCGGTAGCCCCCTCGGGCGAGCCGATCGGACAGATCCACAAGCCTTGCTTCCAGATCGAGCCCGTACGACTGCCACGTCTGGCCGTCCACGCCGGGCGCCGCATCGCGCCTGAGCGCGTGATATGCCGCGCGCAGTCGGTCGGTTTGGTAGATGTGGTGCATCAGCGAGGTGAACTTCGCATCGCGTCTGCCTTTTGCCGTCTGACGTATGCCGTTGAGCGCCGTTCCCATGTCATAGACCCGCATCGATCTGCGGGACATGCGCGCTGCAACCGCATTGCCCTTGGCCTGCCGCCTTCCCTCCACCGCCTCCGCCGCCGCGGGAACTTCCCCCGCCGCTTTGTTCGGCAGTTTCTGCGGTACTACGCAGCAGTCCGACTTCCCGCCCCGATTGCTCATCGTCGTGCGCCCACAGGCTTCACGATGCGCTCTGCGCACTTGCCCGCCTCCCGGCGGAGCGCAGAAGGTGACGGGATCTCCCGGTTCCCGAACAAGGTGCATCCGTGCGTGCACGGGGTCTCTGACCGCGCGGGGTCCAGCGCTGCCTCGCCTATGCGGCAGCGCCAGTGTGGCCTTCGGCATGTCTCCACGGCCTCGGCACCCCGGACCACCCACGCCTTGCGGCATGGGGCATATATTTCGCGGCTCAATACCCGGCCCACACGTACCCCTGTCAACGCTTCGCCTACACCCTCACGGATGCACTCGCATGACTCGGGGCCGTCGTGGCTGGCTAAACCTTCAACGTATGAAACTTCCATTCACAACACCTTGCCGGTTTTGACCGGCGCACGGAGACACAGATGACCGCCATCATTCGATGTTTGCTATTGATCGCCGCCTTGGCGATTCAGATTCCGCCCGCCACGGCCAGCGAGGTAAAAACCATGCGGGTGGCCGGCTTTGACATGGCCTATGTTGAGCAGGGCAAAGGCCCGCTGCTGATGCTCATCCATGGGTCCTTTTCCGATCATCGCGCCTGGCAACGGCAGATCGACACCCTGGCCAGAGACTTTCGCGTGGTCGCGCCCACCATGCGCTATTTCGGCAAGTCTGACTGGTCGGATGCCTGGCCTGCGTTCAGCAATGAATTGTTCGCCGACGACCTGGCCGAACTGATCAAGGCGCTGGGCGCCGGGCCGGCCCATCTGGCGGGCTGGTCGCGTGGCGCCGAGGTGGTACACCTGATCGCGCTGAAGCACCCGGCCGTCGTGCGCAGCGCCTATCTGTTCGAGGGTGTGGCGCCGATCCGGATGAATGAAGCCGATACCAAGGCCGTTCAGGCTTTTGGCGCGAGGGCGTTCGGCCCGGCGATCAAGATCCTCAATGAGCAGGGCGCTGCGGCGTCATTGCCCGCCTGGATCGATGCGGTCGGTGGGCCGGGCGCCTATGACAAGTACGGTGCTGCCGACCGGACAAGACTGAATGAGAATGCGCGGACCATTCCGCTCATGGTCAAGTCCCAGAAAGTGCTGCGGGACTGCGACGTGTTCAAGGCCAGCCAGGTTCCGACCACCCTCGTGCTGGGCACCCGCTCCACTTTGTTGCCCTTGTTCAAGGCTGTCCAGAATTGCATGCCGGAGCGGGTCAGTATTGTCGAGGGCGCGACGCATCTGTGGCCGGGCGACGACGTGGAGGCGTTTACACGCTCGCTCAAGTCGTTTGCGTCGGGGCACTGACCGGGAATCCGTTTCCTCGAACAGAGCCGGGATGAACCCCTTCGGTCGTATCGATGGCTCACCCGATCGTGCAGGCGCCAGAGCTGACAGGATGCCGATGTCGGGCGATTTCGGAAATTTTTCGTCCCTTTTTCATGACGCCGAAGACGCAGATGCCTAGGATCGAGACGGTTTGGCCATCGCGGCCCGATGAACTCGAGAGACGACAATGATGCGTGCAGTCAGCGACGGACCGGCTGGAGGCCGGCTCGACACGAACCGGCGGCCGAACTCTGACGATTGCCCGGGGCGTCACCATGGTGCACCCGGACCGTTCCGGCTCGACGGCTCGGCCAGGTTGCTCGGCAGTGATCCCGCCCTGCTGGCCCAGCTCGATGCCGATGAATCACTGGTTCTCAAGGACGGCCTGCTCATGCCTGCCCAGCTCGGCCGGGGCGGCGCCTGGCTGCGAGCCATCCGCGCATCGGTGATCGACAAACGGGTACGGATCTGCGTGGTCGCCGCCGGCCCGGACACGGTTCATGCGGTGGTCGTTCCCGACCCCTTGATGCCGGCGGTGCTGGTCGCCCTCGAACATCCAACGCTCTGTGACGAAGAACTCGTGGGCATGTACGCCAAGGTTCATGGCCTCACGCGCCGGGAAGCCGAGATCGTCGCCGGCCTGGGTAACGGCCTGGAGCCCAAGCGCATCGCCGCGGCCCGGGGCGTTGCCGAAGCCACGGTACGCTGTCACATCCGCTCCATCCTGGACAAGACCGGTGCAGCATCCATCCGGCATCTGCAGGTGAGCATCGGCCGGATCGCGGCACTGACCACCCGGTATGGTTACCCACGGTCGACCCCGACCCGCCTGCAGCCCGGGCCCTGGCGACCAACCACCGACGCCTGATCAGTTGGTTCTCGAGGTTTGATCACCCGTCTGATACCGATCGACGTGCTCGGTAATCATGGCGACCAGTTCATCGACCCGGCGCACCGGTCCGTCATGCTTGATGCCGGGCAGCTGAACCAGTCGGGCACCCGGAATGCACTGTGCGCTACGTTCAGCAATCCGCCTGAAAAAAAAGCCTGAATCCCCACCATTCACGATCAGGGTGGGCGTGCGGATCATGCCAACATACTCGCAACTGAGCAGGTCGGAGGGCACAGCGCCAAAGCGGATCGTGCGGGCATTGTCGTAGGACGCGCGCCGCAGATCGGAGGTCTCGTTGAAGAAGCCGCCGGGCTCGCGCTCGAACACCGCATCGATCATGAACTCGACCGCCCCTTGCCAGTCGCCAGCCTTGGCCCTCTCATTGACCGGCGCGAACCGGGCCGAAAATGCCTTCATGCCTGGCGAGGCCTGCTCCTCCTTGCTCAACAGGTTACGGGCCGAGGGCTCGTAGTGCACCGCGCTCTTGAACAGATCCGGGCGCTGGGCCATGGCGGCCATGCCGACCCGGCCGCTGAACGACCAGGTCACCAGATGCACCGGGCCGGCATCCAGCCCTTCGATGAATGCGATGAGATCGTCGGCATACATCTGCAGGGTCGGCTGGCCAAGATCGGCCGGCCAGGGCCGCGTGCCGAAGTAGCGCTGGGTGTAAGCAATATAGCGATGGCGCTCGGACATCGGCACTTCGAAATAGGACCATGCCCGATAGTCGCTGATACCCCCTGGCACGAACACGACCGGCTCACCCTGCCCAACGTCGACATATTCGAGCTGCGTGCCATTGACCGGCATCAGCCTGGCCGTGACAGGCCGGATCCGATCGAGCCGCTCGCTCTCGCCTCGCGAGGGCAGACCTGCCATTCGCAGGCCGTCGCGCACGAGCTTCAGCCAGGACTGGTCGAAGCAGGAGCGCTCATAGAATTGCAGCACCTTCTCGATCGTGATCCCCGGGCGCAGGCGCATCAGCCGGCGCGCTTCCTGGCGCGCCTCGTCCAGTCGCCCCAAATGGGCCAAGGTGTAGGCGTAGCTCATGTGGCTCGCCCAATTGCGTTCCTCATAGGCTTTGTGCAACTTCGTCATGCCGGAAGCAATATCCCCCTTGGCGATATCGCGCTTGGCGTGCGCGAAGTACCACCATGGGCGGGTGTGATCGGGATCCAGATCGATCGCGCGACTCACCATGGCTACGCCCTCGTCCCAGGCTCCACTGAACGCGATCAGACTGCCGAACACGGCCAACATCGCCGGGTCGTCGGGATTCAATGCCAGACCACGATCGATGGCCGTGCGCATTCTGTCGATATCGCAGCTCGCATGATAGGCCTGCGCCATGCCCCAATAGACTACCGGCAGGCGGCCATCGCTGAGCACTTCGGCCCGGGTCGCCGCGTCGATGGCCTGCGTCCTCAGATAGATCCGGGCCTGCGCATCGGTGCGCTCGGGTTCATCCAGCGCGGCGCCCCAGCGATACTGGTGCGCGTGCAAGCTCGCCTTCAGCGCCCAGGCCGCCGGATCATCAGGGTCTTGCTCAAGCAGGCGTTGCAGGCAGGCCTTGGTGCGATCGGACAGCGTCTCGACCTCACCGGCACAGGAGGTGCAGTCATAGGCATGGGCATAACATTCGGCCTGGCTCAACTGCTCCACCGGCTTGTAGAGCGCGCTGGCCATCAAATGGCGCGACAAGGCGCCGCCGGCCGGCGAGGCGAACGAGGCTGCCTGTCGGGCCGGTGTGCGCAACAGCCCGATATCGGCGCTCGCGCCGACTGGCACGTCGAAACCTCGCGACATGAACACCGCGCTGCTCGCGGTATCGACAGCTTCGACGATCAGCCGGAAGCCACTTTCGCCGGCCGGTTTGACGCTCACCAGCAAACGATAGTCGATGTCCGGGGTCGGTTCATCGGCCAACCGGATCGTCTTGTACCGTTGCAGCGCTGCGCGCAGTTCAGCCACGAAGCCGTTTCGCACGGCCATGACATCGGGCTCATCGATTCTGAGACCAGCCAGGGGTTCGGCCGGAAAATCGATGGCCACCAGCGGTGCGTATGCATTCGCAACCCGTGTCTTGACGGTTGACGCATCGTTGGCAGCCAACGCCATCGTGTGACCGGGCTGCTGCGCCGCCAGGGTGCTGGCTGGCGTTGTGGTCGGCGTCGCGGTCGAGGTCGGGCCCGGTGTTGTTGTCGGTAGCATCATCGCGACGACGGCGAGCATCGCTATCGCGCCCGTCGCCCATAACCAGACCGGCGCGCGTGTTGGTGACAGTCGTGGCTGGGGATCAAGCACTCGATCGGGCGCCATGCCCTCTCCCGACAACGCGGGCACCGGAGCGTCGGCAATCAGGCGATAGCCGCGCCGCGGCACCGTACGCAACACCTGATGACCCGATTCGCCCAGGGCGCGCCGGATGTCTGCGATGCACTGCACCAGGGAGTCGTCTGTGACTTCGGTGTGTGGCCAGACCGCCTCGAACAAGGTCTGCTTGGCGACCACCTGATCATGCCGCTGCGCGAGCACCCGGAAGACCTCGAGCGACTGCGGCCGCAGCGAGACCGGCCGACCGTCGGGATCGAGCAGGCTGTGGTGGCTGGCCGAGTAGCTGAAACCGGCAAAGCGACGGGAAGGATCCTGCACCGATGCGTTCATCGTCATCCTCTGAGCGTATCCGCGGCCAGTATATCGCTTGAGGGAGCCGGCGCAATGCCAGGCCGTCAGCGCCGATAAGCTATGATGAGCAAAAGCACAAGGGCGGAGCGGGCATGGAGACACTGGAATCCCTGACGGGCGGATTGATGCGCCTGAATTCGATGTTGCTGCTCGCCTGCAAGTACCTGATCATCGTGATCGTGGCGATGATCACCGCGATCCTGTTTGCCTCTGTGGTGTTCCGCTACGGCCTGAACAACGCGCTCTCCTGGGCCGAGGAACTGAGCAAGTACCTGATGGTGTGGCTGACGTTTCTGGGCGCGCCGATCGCCCTGCGTCACTTCGGTCACGTCAACATCGATCTGTTCGTCCGGCTCCTGTCGCCCCGACTCGAACAATTTGTCCTGCTGCTCATCAGTCTGATCATCGCGCTGACCATGGGCATCGTGCTCTGGAAGGGCGTGGGCTTCGCCCAGCTCGGCGCGCGACAGGTTGCCTCGTCGTTCAATCTGTCCATGCTCTATCTGTATGTCGCGGTGCCCGTCGGCGCCGCCATGACCGTCATGGTCGCCATCGAACAGGCCCTGCAGGCCTTCGCGGGCCTGTTCAACCCCGCCAAGGGCCTGATTCAACCGGGCGGCGAATTCGACTCGGCCATCTAGGAAAACGACTAGAAATGACAACCCGACTTCACACACCCGACGCCTCCAGCCCGAGGCATCCATGGCATTGACGCTGTTCTGGCTCTTGCTGGGCCTGATGCTCCTGGGTGTGCCCATCGTGTTCGTATTGATCTTTGCGCCCGTGGTGGGCGTCTGGCTCGAGGGCAAGACGGTGTTTCTGAGCATGATGCCGCAGCGCATCTTCGGTGGCATCAATCAGTTCCCGCTACTGGCCATTCCGATGTTCATTCTGGCTGGTGAGGTGATGAACCGGGGTGGCATTACATTGCGTCTGGTCGATTTTGCAAAGACGCTGGTCGGCCACCTGCGCGGCGGACTGGCCCATGTCAATATCGTGTCAAGCGTCCTGTTCGCCGGGCTCTCGGGCTCGGCGGTTGCTGATACCTCGGCGTTGGGTTCGATGCTCATTCCGGCCATGGAGAAAGATGGCTATAGCCGGCGTTACGCAGCGGCCGTCACCGCGGCATCGTCGGTCATCGGCCCGGTCATCCCGCCATCCATCATCATGGTCGTTTATGCCTATGTGATGGGCATTTCGGTGGGCGGCCTGTTCGCTGCCGGCTTCGTGCCTGGCGCCATGATGGGCATCGGTCTGATGCTCATGAACGCCTATATCTCGCGCCGGCGCAATTATCCCAGGGCCGCCCATCGCGCACCGATGCGTGAAGTCGGCCGCAGTTTCATCGGCGCCTTCCTGCCGCTGCTGACACCCTTCATCATTCTGGGCGGCATTCTCTCTGGCGTGTTCACGCCGACCGAAGCGGCTGCCGCGGCGGTGGCCTATGCGCTGCTGCTCAGCCTGCTGGTCACGCGCACCCTGCCAATCCGGGAAATTCCCGAGATGCTGTATCGCGCCGGCCTCACCTCGGCCAGCATTCTGCTGGTCATCGGTGCGGCCACCGTGTTCGGCTGGGTCACCTCTTTGTCGGGCGCACCGGCCGTGGTTACCACATTGCTCACCGGCATCAGCGAGAACCCGCTGGTCTTGCTGCTGTTGGTCAACATTCTGTTGTTCATTGTCGGGATGTTCTTTGATGCGGGGCCGGCCATCCTGATTCTGGGGCCATTGCTGGCGCCGACCATGCTGGCGGCGGGTGTGGAACCGCTGCACTTCGCCATCATCATGTGCGTGAACCTGACCGTGGGTCTGGCAACGCCGCCAATGGGTCTGGTGTTGTTCGTCGCCTCGTCGATCGGCAAGGTATCGGTGGTGGACATCACGCGCGAGTTGTGGCCCTTCCTGATGGTGCATGCGGTGATCATTCTCATGATCACCTACATTCCTGCGCTCACGATGACCCTGCCGAGGCTGTTGGGCATGGGCGAGTAATTTTTTCGACCCGATCGCCTGGCGGGCCACTCAAACAACAATGCGGAGACTCAGATGTTCAACCGACTCGCAGTTGCCATTACGCTTGCGACCACCTTGTCGCTGGGTTCATGGCTCAGCCCGGCACCTGTTCATGCCGCCGAATTCACCATCAAATATGGCCACCCGGGGCCCGTCGGTCCCGACTCCGACGACGACGTGGCCGGGCAGTTTCTCAAGTATTTTCTCGAGGCCCGCTCCAACGGGCGGATCGAAGTGCAGATCTTCCCGGGCTCGCAACTGGGCAACTTTCGCGAAATGGTCGAGCAGGTCAATGCCAACGCGCTCGAGATCGCGCACACCGCCTTGGGTGGCCTGGTGGGCTTCATGCCGGAATTCCAGGTCATCGAACTGCCTTACGTCATCCGCGACGATGCTGTAGCCGAGTGCATGATAGACGGGCCTTTTTTTGATCAAGCGCGCCAGGAATTCCTCAAAAAATCCGGCAATGTGAATCTCATCGGCATTGGTAATACCGGGCGCTTTCGCAATTTCTTCACCAAGAATGCGCTGGTCAAGAATGCCGCCGATCTCAAGGGCGTAAAGATGCGGGTCATCAACTCTCAGTTACCGGTCGAGATGATGAAGTTCTTCGGTGCCAACCCGACGCCGGTTGCCTGGGGTGAGTTGTACACCTCGCTGGCCACCGGTGTCGTCGAAGGCACCAAGAATGCGGTGACCGATATCGTGCCCAACAAGATGCATGAGGTCGTCAAGTTCGCCACCGTCGATGAACATGCCTACCTGTTCGGCTTCATGGCCGTGAGCCAGAAGTTTCTGGACGGCTGTGTGCCTCGAGCGCAGTCCCCGTAGGTTGGGGGTTGTGCGTATCTTCATTGAAGATGAGGGTGGGCCCCTCGGAGCCGGCTTACAGGAGCAGGCTTCAAACCACTGCAAGCTGCTGGGGTAAAGAGTCCTGGTGGTGAGCGTTGCAGCAAAAGGCGCGGCTTGGACCGTGTCAGGTACGAACCAGAGAGACGAACGCAAGTGAACCGTCGTTGTGGTGTCGAAACGAATTCAGATGACGTCGAAATCGGGTGTGAGCCGTTGACCCGGGATGAAGGTCGAGGCGAGCCTGTCGAGTGCTCGGCTGGCGTCCGGCATGAAGGCGGCGTGACTCTGGTTCAGGCTTCTATGAGGAACGAGGGAACCTGTCGCTCCGATGCGAAGGGAGACGGTCAAGCGCAGGGCCTGCGCAAGGCTCAGAGTACCGATGCGGAGCACAGGGGCGGAGACGCTCGTAGTAGGGTTGAAGGCTCTGTAATTGAGCTGGACCAAAGGGGCGTCGTCGTCCGGCTTTGCCGCCGGCACAACCTGAGAGGGGATGATGTCGGCTGTTGAAGCGAAATCGTTTGTAATTTCCAAGCGTGAAGTCTGGGAGGCGTACAAACGCGTGAAGGCCAATCGTGGTGCGGAAGGGGTTGACGGAGTCACGATCATCGATTTCGATCAGGATCTGAGCAAGAACCTGTATCGAATCTGGAATCGAATGGCCTCGGGCAGCTACTTCGCGCCGCCAGTCAAACGCGTGGACATTCCCAAAGGTGATGGCTCGATGCGTTCATTGGGCATTCCGACCGTGGCAGACAGGATTGCACAGATGGTTGTCAAGCAACGGCTCGAGCCGTTGCTCGATCCGATATTTCATACGGACTCGTATGGCTATCGGCCGCGGCGCTCGGCACACGATGCCTTGCGAGTCGCGCGAACCCGATGCTGGTCGCACGATTGGGTGCTCGATCTGGATATCAAGGGGTTCTTCGATAACATCGATCACAGCCTCATGATGCGGGCCGTTCGCAAACACACAGACTGCCGATGGATACTGCTCTATATCGAGCGGTGGCTGGAGGCGGATGTGTGTTTACCTGATGGGTCGATGCAGAAGCGTTCAAAGGGGACGCCGCAAGGGGGTGTTATCAGTCCTTTGTTGGCAAACCTGTTTCTGCACTACGCACTGGACCGATGGCTGGTCCGGAATCACCCGGACGTGTCGTTCGAGCGGTATGCGGACGACGTCATTTGCCATTGTGAGAGTCGGGCGCAGGCGGAATTACTACAGTCTGCGCTCGATGAGCGTCTGGCAGCGTGTGGTTTGCAGTTGCATCCGGAGAAGACCCGGGTTGTTTACTGCGCCGATGCAAATCGGCGCGAGGAGTTCGAATGTATTAAGTTCGATTTCCTTGGCTACACGTTCAAGCCGCGAGCGGCACTGAATCGTCGGGGAAAGCTGTTCACCAGCTTCTCCCCGGCGGTTAGCGACAAGGCGGGCAAAGCTATGCGTCGGACAATCCGAAGCTGGGGCTTGCAGCGGCTGAGTCGCTTTAGTTTGGTAGAGATCGTCGGGCGCGTCAGTCGGGAAGTCGCCGGCTGGATTCGCTACTACGGCCTTTATCATCAGTCCGCTTTAGGCAAGGCGCTGCGCACACTGGATTTGCATCTGGTGAAGTGGGCGATGCGCAAGTACAAGCGTTTGCGTGGACATCTCGCGCGCGCCTGGAATTGGCTGGCCAGCTTGCGTAAACGGGCTCCCCGCCTGTTTCCACATTGGCCAGAGGGATTGCATGCGATTGGGCGATAGGAGCCGGATGAGCCGAGAGGTTCACGTCCGGTTCTGGGAGAGCGCGCGGGTGCGATTCCCGCGCGCCACTCACCTGCCCCCCGATCTGCGCGCCCTGACCGTCAGCGGCATCCGCCAGATGGCCGCCGTGCAGCTCGAATTCAACAAGGGGGCCGAGGCCCGGCAGAGCGCAACATTCCTCAAGGCAGGCGGCAAGATCTATGTGCCCAACGAAGCCGATATGGCGTCGTTCCGCGCGGTCAAGGAACCGATGAAGAAGTGGTATGTGGATCAGTTCGGTGCGCAGTGGTATGACAAATTCGCCGGCGCCGCGGCTGACTGCGAAAAATCGGTCGACGCCGAACTGGCCAGGCTTGGCGGCAAGTAGATGCGCCTGCTGCCGCCCGCTCAGCAAAGCTTGCACCGGTGAGCGCCTTCGACTTCCCACCCCGGCATCGGGTATTGGTCTGTGGTGGGGTGGGTGGCATCGGCGCCGCGATCGCGATGGCCTTTCTGGATGCCGGCTGCGAAGTGATCGCTACCGGTCTGGACGAGGCGGCATTACATTCGTCGCGCCTGGCCACGCTGAACGCTTCCCAGCTGAGCCTGGTTACCCTCGATGTCACCGACGATGCACAGATTGCCGCCTTCGTCGCCCAGCTCGGGCCCGATGCGGCCATCGGCACCTTGGTCAACTGCGCCGGCATTCTCGCGCGTTTCAAGGAGTTCGAGATCGATACCTTTGTCAAGGTGCTCGATGTGAACCTGACCGGTACCTTTCGGATGTGCAGCGCGCTGCGGCCCTTGCTGGCTGCGCATCCGGGCGGTGCCAGCATCATCAATATCGCCTCGATGAACTCCTATGCCGCCCTGCCCTGGATCCCGGCTTACTGCGCCAGCAAAGGTGGGGTCGTGATGCTGAGCAAATCCTTGGCGCTGGCCTGGGCCAAGGACGGCATCCGGGTCAATGCCATCGCACCGGGATATGTCGAAACTCCGCTCAATGCCGATGGGCGCAGCGACCTGGCGCACTATGAGCGCATCCGCTCCCGAATTCCACAAGGGCGGTGGGCGCAACCCGATGACATCGCCGGCTCGGCGGTCTTTCTGGCCTCGTCCGCGGCGGCTTATATCACCGGCACGGTGCTGGCGGTCGACGGTGGTTTTCTCGCCGGATGATCCGATCCCGCACGGCCCGGCGTGACTTGATGGACTGAATCGGGATGAAGGCAGCAATCTTTCACGGTAACCGGCGCATCACAATTGAACAGGCGACCCGGCCCGTCGCGGGCCCGGGTGAAGTCTTGCTCAAGGTCAGACGAACCGCCTTGTGTGGTTCCGATGCCAAACTCTGGATCAAGGGCGCCGAGCACACGCCGGGGCACGAGATCTTCGGCATCGTCGAACAACCCGGCCATCGCCTGCATGCACGCCGCTGCCTCGTCTATATCCCGGTGCACTGCGGCGATTGCGCGAGTTGCCGAATGGGCGACACCCAGATGTGCCTGACCATTTCGGCGCTGGTGGGCTGGAATCGGCCCGGCGGTTATGCGGAATACCTGAGTGTGCCCGAGCAGTGTCTGCTCGAGGTACCCGACGACATCCCTGACGAGCTCGCCCCGCTGCTACTCGACACGATCGGCACCGCCGCCCACGGCATCCGTTTCGTGCAGCCCCTCGTGCCGCCTACAAGCACCACGCCCGTGCTGGTCATGGGCGCCGGACCGGTCGGCATCGGCGCCGTATTGGCCTTGCGGGACATGGGTTATCGCGACATTCACGTTGCTGACATGAAAGCCGAACGACGCCGGCTCGCCGAATCCTTTGGCGCCATCGGCCATCCGGTCGGCGATCCCGGCAAACGATTCGGCCTCATCGTCGAATGCAGTGGCGCCCATGCCGCCCGCTCCCTGGCCATGCAGATCGTCCTGCCGCGCGGCGTGATGATCCTGATCGGCGAGAACGACAATCCCTGGTTGGTCGAAGAAACCAAGGCCACGCGGCGCAAGGACTTCCTGATGGTGCGCACTTTTTATTTTCCAAAGGCCGATTACGAACTGAACCTGGGCCTGCTCAGACGCCACACGGCGTGTTATCGACAACTGGTTGACGCGCAGTTCGACATCGACGCCCTGCCGGTCATGTTTGACCGCTTCGTGGCCGGCGATCTGATCAAGCCCCTGCTGGCATTCGCCTGACGCCGATGCCGTTATGGATCAGCCGGCAGGCGGGTGATCGGTTGCAGGCAACCATACGCAGCAACCGACCGCCCGGTCTGATCTGCCTGGGTCTGTCAGCCTTCGATCTGGTGTGGGTCGTCGATGAGCCACCCGGTGCCGGCCAGAAGATTCGTGCGCACTCGTTTCATGAGGTCGGTGGCGGCATGGCGGCCAACGCCTCGGTAGCCGCGGCCCGTCTGGGCGCATCGGTCGGTTTCTGGGGACGAGCCGGCCATGATCGGGCTGGCCTGGCGATGCGCGATGCGCTGGCCGCCGAGGGCGTGGGTGTCGACCATTTCCGATGTTTCGATGGCGCGTCATCATCGGTGTCGGGTGTCATCGTCGATGCGCAGGGCGAACGCAGCATCGTCAATTTTCGGGGCGCCGATCTACCGACGGACACCGGCTGGCTGCCACTGGACCAGATCAGGCATGCCGGCGCGGTGCTGGCCGATCCGCGTTGGCCCGAAGGCGCACTGGCGCTGTTTCGTGCGGCCCGCGAGGCGGGCATACCGACCATACTCGATGGCGACGTGGCCGATACGCAGGTGTTCGATCGCATCCTGCCGCTCACCGACTATGCGATCTTTTCCGCGCCAGGCCTGAACGGCTACTTGCCGGCCTGCTCGCTGCGTCATGCCGACGCTGTGCACAACACAGCCGACCATGACAGCATCAAGTCGCGGGTCGCCGCGCAACTTCACGACGCCCGCTCGACAGGCTGCCGGCTCGCTGCCGTCACGATGGGTGCGGATGGTGTCGTCTGGTTGAATGATGACGGGCTGCATCACCGGCCAGCGGCCAGCGTGACGGTCGTTGACACCACGGGTGCCGGCGATGTCTTTCACGGCGCCTTCGCCGTTGCGATCGCCTGCCAACTCGAATCAACCGATGCTTTTGGCTTTGCCACTATTGCAGCCGCGATCAAGTGCACCCGCATCGGCGGACGCGCCGGTGCGCCCGATCTGGATACTGTCATGCAATGTCTGCAATCACTGGAGAGCGCGCCATGAGCGAGCGCCTGAGTCTGGGCAAGACCTGGGGACTTCGGCGAATGGCCAATGATGACGGCCATTTCACCATGCTGGCAGTCGACCAGCGCCCGCCGATCGCCAACCTGATCGCGGCGCGGCGCGGTATCGCAGTAGATCAGGTCACCTTCCAGGACATGATCGCTGTCAAGCGCGTGATCGTGGATGCCGTGGGCACTTTGCCCAGCGCGGTACTGTTCGACCCCAACTTCGCCATGCCGGCTGCGCTGGCCAGACTGTCGCCAAGAACCGGGCTGATCCTGACCCTGGAAGATCATCGCTTCGAGACGACACCCGGCGGGCGTCTGTCCCGGCCAATCGACAACTGGAGCGTTGAGAAGATCCGCCGCTGCGGTGGTGACGGGGTCAAGGTGCTGGCCTGGTACCGGCCGGATGCCGATCCGGCCGTCAATGCGCATCAGCGAGCCTTCGTCGAGACAGTCGGCGCGCAGTGCCGCTTGCAGCAGATTCCCTTCGTGCTCGAATTGCTGGTCTACCCATTACCCGGTCAGCACGCCCAGGGCGCCGACTATGTCGAGGCACCGGAGAAGCTGCCCGAGCTCGTGCTCGACAGCGTGCGTGAATTTGCCCACCCGCGTTATGGCGTCGATCTGTTCAAGCTCGAGAGTCCGCTGCCCGGTGCGACGCTGCCCCCGCGTGATGGCAGCGCAGCCCATCGGACCGCTCAGGCCTGCTTCGACCAGCTGGGCGCCCTCTGTCGGGAAGCCGGTGTGCCCTGGGTCATGCTCAGTGCCGGCGTCACGTCGGCGCAATTCCTGCGGGTGATGGCCTATGCCTATGCGGCGGGTGCCAACGGCTTCCTGGCTGGCCGCGCCATCTGGTGGGAAGCGATGCAGGCGTTTCCGGATCTTGTGCGCTGTGCCGACGAGTTGCGCTGGCACGGTGGTCAAACGTTGACCGAACTGATCACCATGACGAGGGAGTCGGCCACCCGATGGACGCCCGACTACAAGGCGCTCGACACAATGGCTGCCGAAGGCCAGGTGTGTGCGAGCGTGCCGTGAGCCAATGCGCCGCGATCCGGCGCTCTTGCTACGCCAAGTCGCGATACGCCGCCCGCTCCAGGTCAAGGAACAAGCCGAGCGACTTTGCATCACCAAAGGGCAGAATCTGGCTCAGGTAGGCCCCCCCGATGCCATGCTGCCGATCGATCCAGTAGAAGCTGTTCGCCAGTCCGGCCCACATCAGGGTACCCGCAGGACGGCCTGTGTCGCAGGCAGATTCATTGATCTGGAAGGTGAGGCCCCAGCTCTTGGGCTCGCCCGGAAAGAATTCCGCATCCGCTGAGAACTGCGGCATGATGGTCGTGAGCCGACTCACGCGCAGCTTTCCGATCTGATTACTGGACATCTGCCGCACTGTTTCGGCCTTGAGTACCCGGGTGCCATCGAGTTCGCCGTCGTTCAGGATCATGCGGATGAAGCGGCCATAGTCGCCGACCGTTCCCAGGAGACCGCCGCCACCCATTTCGAACTCGGGCGCCTCGGCCGGGGGCAGTTCGATCGGGTTGAGCGAACCATCGGGCATTCGCGCATGCATACCGGCCAAGCGCTCGAGCATCGATGCGGTGGGCGCAAATGCGGTATCTGTCATACCGAGCGGCCCCGTCAGATGATCGGCAATGTAGGCACTCAGCTTCTGACCCGACACGGTCTCCACCATCTTGCCTGCCCAGTCGATACCGGTGCCGTACTCCCAACGGGTGCCGGGATCGAAGGCCAGCGGTGTTTGTAATGCGCGATTCTGCAGCGTGAACAGGCTGGGCGTGCCATTTTGCTCTCGCCATTTTTGCTCATTGGCATTCCAGATCTCGTAGGTAAAGCCAGCGGTATGAGTGAGCAACTGGCGCAGCGTGACGGCCGATTTAGGCGGGCGCAGCAAGGCCTTGTCATTCGCATCGAAGCCGTCGAGTACCTGAACCTCATTGAGCCAGGGGATGACCTTGCCAGCGGGTTCGTCCAGGCTGAGCCTTCCCTGCTCCACCAGCTGCATCGCCGCAGCGCCCGTGATGGCCTTGGTCATCGAGAAGATCGCCCCCACGGTATCCGTGGTCATGGGCTGACCCGCACCGGCGCTACGCTCGCCAGCTGCGCCCGACCAGACGGCACCGTCCCGGTTGACGATGGTGGCGACCGCGCCCGGTGCGGCACCATTGCGGATGCCGCCAATCAAGATCTCATCATAAGCTGATGCCATTGTCTCCTCCGTTATGAATGGGTTGTCGGCCGAGTATAGGCCGAGCATGACACAAGAGCTAGCCGTGCACTGCGTCACCCCACGGTGTCATGATCTCGGTGCAGCCGGCATTCAGGCCATGCTCGCGCAGCACGCCGGCGGGCACCGCGAAGGCATACGGAAACACACTGCGCCGGGCCGGCACGGTCGGATGCACCTGCCCCAGCGCCGCCATGATCTCGGGCGAGAGGGTTTCGTCGGCAATGATCGAGGAAGAACCACTGCAGTCGATGCGTGGCTGATGGAAGCTGTCTTCGAGAGACAAACCGAAATCCATCAGAAATGAGGTGAGGTTGGCGACCGCCGGCATGATCTTGCGGCCACCCGAGGCACCCAGCGCGAAGCGTCGCCCATTCTTCTCGCCAATCATCGGACAGACGTTCATCAGGCAGCCCTTGTCAGCGGCCAGTGAATTCGGGCGCCCCGGTTCGGGGTCGAACCACATGATGCCGTTGTTCATCAACAGGCCGGTGGACGGTGACAAGGTGTGCGAGCCGAACACCGACAAGAGTGTCTGGGTTACGGCGCACAGGTTGCCGGCACGATCCACCACGCTGAAATGCGTGGTGCAGGACGGCGCCTGCGGATCCTCATGCTCGCCTCGTGTGGCCAGTCGATATCGATAGGCATCGGAGAGCGCTTGCGCCATGGCGGAATAGCTCGCGGCATCCGGTGACGCGGAGGGCTTGAATGCCGTTTCCATCTGAGCCAGGCAACGCACCAAATCGGCACCGGCCGTGAGGCCGGCCGCCGCGCGAACCATGCCGCCCCGGTAGGCCAGATCGCAGGTGGGTGTGAGCAAGGCCTCATACGCCTGCATGTCGTCGCGGGCCAGTCGCCCGCCCTTGCGCTGCACATCGGCGACCAGTGCGGCAGCAACATCGCCTTCGTAAAAGTCGCGAGCACCGGCGCTGGCGAGCCGCTCGAGCGTGTCAGCATGGCGGGTCTGATCGAGCCTGGCCTGAGAAAGCGCCGTCCAGCCCGCAATGTTGGGCCACTGGCCATCGATCAGGAAACAGGCCGCCGCATCCGGATCGCGCGCGAGCATCCGGGTCGCCGAGGCGATGATCAGCGAGGCATACCAGTCGATCAGCAGCCCCTGGCGGGCATGCTCGATGGCCGGCACCAGCAAGTCGCGCCACGGCAGACGGCCAAACCGCCGATGAGCCAGATCCATGCCGGCTACCGTGCCCGGCACCGCAATCGCCTTGGCGCCGTAGACGTTGCGGTCATCGAGCACCCGGGTCCAGGGAAACAGATCACCGGCCATGGCACCGGGCAACAGGGGATAGTCGTCCAGCCGCAGCCCACGGGGCGAACGCATGCCGAACTGCACGGTATAGGCGCGCTGTTCGGCTTCGCGCCAGACCACCATGGCGCCACCACCGGCTGGGCCGCTCATCCACGGTTCGAGCACACCGATGGCAAATGAGGTGGCCACGGCGGCGTCCACGGCATCGCCACCGGCCGCCAGCACCTGGGCGCCGGCCATCGCGGCGAGCTTGTGCTGGGCGGCCACCACACCCTTGTCCGACACCGTCACCGGTTTGCGCACCAACTGAGTAAGCGAAAAATTATTCTGCTGAGCGTTCATCGTCTGGTGTTCCTTCATTTGAAACCCATCCACGGCGCATGATCGATCGCTGGCTGAAGCGCCGCCCTCAAGCGGCGTTGGCCCTGACCCAGTCGACGATCTCTGCATGAGTGGCAAACCAGACATCACCGCGCGACTGCATGTGCCCGATCAGTTCGGTCAGGATCCACATGCGCGAGCGATAACCGATGACATGCGGATGCATGGTGAGCTGGAACAGGCCGCCTTCGTCGTGGGCCGCATCGAATTCTCGCCGGAACACATCGAATACGCCTTCGGGCGGGGTATAGGGACGAAGCGCCGAGAAGCGCGCCATGTTGAAATACACCGCATCATCGCGAATCCATTCCACCGGCAGTTCGACCACACCGGTCGGTTTGCCATCGAGCAGCAATTCGTGACAGTCGACATCAGCCATGAGTGAGCTGTCGTAGCTCAAGCCCATATCGACCGTGATCGACAGCGTGGATGCGGAAAAGTCCCACGATGGCGTCCGGATGCCAACCGGGCGCACGCCAGCGATGCGTTCCAGGGTATCGGCCGAGCGCATCTGCAGATCGCGCTCGATCTCGGGCGGCAACACCGAATTTCGTTCATGGATCCAGCCATGGATGCCCACCTCATGGCCGGCAGCAATGAACGATCGGGTCTCGTCGGGATAGAGCAGTGCAGAGACTGCGGGCACGTAGAAACTGGCCCGGATATCATGGCGCTGCAATGCCGCCATGATGCGCGGCACGCCCTGCCGATTGCCATACTGACCGCGGCTAAGCGCACCGATCGACTCGCCGCCGTCGCGCAACTCATTGGTTTCATGATCGACATCGAACGATAACGCGACCGCGCAACGTTTGCCGCCCGGCCAGGTGCGCGGGCGCAGACTTCGCCCCGCTCGCACCCGGTTCACGCGTTCGCGCCATTCCGGTTCGGTCCATTCCCAGGGTTGTTTCGGTTCATTCATGTGGAGGCCTCCTGCCGGACCCATGGTAATGCAGTCGACCGACGGGCCGGTATGATTGGCGCCAACGCAGCCGACCCACCGCGATTGGCAACCATGCCCGACCGTTTTCGTGACCTGATCGACGACCGCCCCGATGAAGGACTGTTCCGGGTCCACCGCGATGCCTATCGCGACCCGGCCGTGTTCGCCCATGAGCAGCAGCGCCTGTTCGAAGGTGGCTGGCTATTCGTTGGCCATGCATCCCAGATTCCGATGCCGCATGATTACGCCTGCACATGGCTGGCCCGCCAGCCCGTGGTGTTGATGCGGGATGCCAATGGCAGGATCGGCGCCTTCCTGAACACCTGCCGACACAAGGGAGCGTTGATCTGTCACGAGGGACGGGGCAATCGTAAAACCCACGTCTGCCACTATCACGCCTGGTCGTATGGCAGCGACGGGCGATCCATCGGTATCAAGGATCGGTCGGCGGGCGGCTATTCCCCGGGCTTCGATACCGAGTGCCACGACCTGCAGCCGGTGGGCGCATTCGCCGACTATCGCGGCTTTCTGTTCGCCAGTCTCAGTGCCGATGTTCCGCCGTTGACCGAACACCTGGGTGATGCGCGGGTGTTTCTCGATCTGATCATCGACCAGTCACCAGAGGGCATTGAACTGGTGCCCGGTTCGGTCACGTATACCTATCGCGGAAACTGGAAGCTGCAGCTCGAAAATTCCATCGATGCTTATCACTTCACCGCCACCCATCCGTCCTACCTGCGACTGCTAGAGCGTCGAGCCGCTGCCACGGACCGCACCGACGTGACCGCCGCCATCTGGCAGGGCGAGCGCGGTCGTGCGCTCGAACAGGCCATGGGATCGTTCGGCTTCGAACAAGGCCATGCGCTGGTCTGGACCACCTCACCCATCGAGCGCCATCCCCTTTACGATCAGTTGCACGCGCTGCGCGAGCGGGTCGGCCCCGTGCATGCCGACTGGATGCTGCGAACCCGACAGTTCAACCTCTTTCCCAACCTGCAACTGGCCTCGAACGCAGCGCTGCAGATGCGGGTGATCCACCCAGTCGCTGCCGACCTCACCGAGATTACGTCGTACTGCCTGGCACCGGTGGGCGAATCCCCCGACAAACGCCGCCAGCGCCTGCGCCAGTATGAAGATTTTTTCAACCCCAGTGGCCTGGCCACACCGGACGACACCGTCACCTTCGAAGATTGCCAGCAGGGATTCGAATGTGGCGCCGCGCAGTGGCAGCAAGGCATGATGCGCGGCATGAGCGCATCGCGACGCGGACCTGACGATCATGCCCGCGAACTGGGCATCGCGCCGGCGCAGTCCATGAGCGGCCCATTCTCGATGAGCGATGAAACCATCTTCCAGTCGATGTACCGCGCCTGGATGCGCCGCCTGACATGAGCCAGCCATGAAACCAGACACCCAGAATCCGGCATCGGCCGAACCGGCTTCACCCGCGTCGCTGCCGGCGCTCGAGGCCTTGCTGGCCGTGATCTACCGGGAAGCCCATTGCCTGGATACCCAGGCATTCGACCACTGGCTGACGCTGTTCACCGACGATGCGATATTCTGGATGCCCGCCTGGACCGACACGGGTCGGCTGACCGACAATCCGGACCAGGAACTATCGCTCATGTACAGCGCGGCGCGCGCGGGTCTCGCCGACCGGGTCTGGCGGGTGCGCAGTGGATTATCGGTTGCGTCTGTCCCGCTGCTTCGAACGACTCATTCGATCAGCAATCCGGTGCTGATCGATGGCACGACCACCGAGGCTGAAGTCCATACGAGCTGGACCTGCCATGTCTGGAATACCAAGCGAAAAAGCCAGCATGTGTTGTTCGGTCGGTATGAGCACCGGCTCATCTGGCACCAACCGCATTGGCTGATCGCCCGTAAGAAGATCATGCTGATGAATGATCTGATACCGACGATGATCGATTTTTATTGCGTCTAGCCGACGGCTCTGCAGCCGGCTCAGCGTCGACTACAACACGCGGGAGAAGTTCCCGCTGTCGCCGCCCGCCTGCAGGTAACGGTCAAAGCAGGCGCCGACCAGGCGCAAGGCGTTTCGACGGCCGAAGTCGCTGACCACGATCTGTCCGTCCGTGATGGTCACCAGGCCCAGCGGAACCAGTCGACGCAGCGCCACCAGCTCGGCGGCGAAGTATTCACCAAAGGCGATCTGGTGCTCGTGCCCGAAGGCAAGGGTATCGAGGTCGCCATCACACATCAGACGCATGATCACATCACGGCGCAGCAAGTCATCGTCGCTGACCGTCAGCCCGCGCGCAATCGGCATGAGACCACTGTCGATGGTTTGTTCGTAGTCGTTCAGGCTTCGGTGATTCTGCGCATAACAACGGCCCATGCGGCTGATCGCACTGGCCCCCAGGGCAATCAGGTCACAGTCCGGGCGGGTGGAGTAACCCTGGAAATTGCGATGCAATCGCCGTTCGCGCTGCGCAACCGACAATTCATCATCGGGCAAGGCGAAGTGGTCCATGCCGATGTAGGTGTACCCGGCCCGCTGCAACTGCTCGGTGGCCGCATGCAGAATATCGATTTTTTCTGCCGCTTCGGGCAGATCGGCATCATTGATCAAACGCTGCGAACGGAAGCGCTGGGGCAGATGGGCATAGTTGTAGAGAGCGATCCGGTCGGGCCGCAGGCCGATGACCCACTCGACTGTGGCCGAGAATCGCACCAGATTCTGCTTGGGTAGGCCATAGATCAGATCAAAATTGGTCGACTGAAATCCGGCCCGACGCGCGCTCGCCAGGGTGCGTTCGACCAGCACAGCGGGCTGGATGCGGTTGATGGCCTGCTGCACCTCGGGATCATTGTCCTGCACGCCCAGGCTCATCCGATTAAAGCCTGCGCCCGCCAACACCTCGATCTTTTCATCATCCACCGAGCGGGGATCCACCTCGATCGCGTATTCGCCATTCGGATGAAAGTCGAATGACTGATGAAGCCAGGCCATGAGCTGGCGAATCTCGTCATTGTCCAGAAAGGTCGGCGTACCCCCACCCCAGTGCAGTTGTGACAGTTGCCGGGCGCCGCCCAAGTCGTTCAGAACCAGATCGAGCTCGCGCGCCAGACGTTGCAGGTAAGGCTGGACGCGGCGCCGATGCCGGGTCACCACCTTGTTGCAGCCACAGTAGTAACAAAGCGACTCGCAGAACGGAATATGCAGGTAGAGCGACAGCGGCGAATCACCCTGGCGCGCCCGCAGATGATCGCGATACTGCGCGGCACCGAAAACAGTGGTGAACCGATCGGCCGTCGGATAAGAGGTATAGCGAGGGGCCCGCACATCCAGTGCCGTGAGGCGGTCTGCCGACGTGGTATGACTGGCGACGGGCGCCTTGGCTTGGGCAGGCGACACGCCGGCGTCGGCCATCCAGGTGATCTGATTAACGTTCATGAGGCAAGAGTCTGAGGATGTGGGATTCGGGCGTGTTGATCGGGATCAACGGTGGCCATGAATTGGCAGGCTTCATCACCATTCGCGCAGCAGCCGATCTCGGTTACGCGCCAGGCAGGGCCCAGCAGGTCACGAAACAGGGTTTCGAACACGGCTGCATGCCAGGCACAGACCGGCGCGTCGGCCAGTTGATCACGAGCCAGAGGGTTGTTGGCGATGGCCAGGATCCAGTGACGGGTGCTGATCACCGCAAATCGACCCGAACCGGCAAAGGTCCAGGCGCCGGCGAGATAGGCCGCCCAGGCGGGTGGCCAGTTGCCGGCAATCTCGGTGCCGCCGGAGTGGTAATTCGAGTGAACGAGAACGATTCGCATGGTATTCTGACTGTCTTCGTGTCTTAGTACCTTGACGCTTAACGCGTCATTTTTCGTTGACACAAATCAAATCCAGGGCGCTCACCAGGCAGACGATCAGGGTCCGGCGTTGGCCGCGTCGCCCTCATGGCAGCGCACGGGCCGCCGTCAGCCTCATGTAATCTTGCCGTCTTTTAATGCTGCGACATCAAAATGCTGCACAACGCGGCGACAGATGCCGGGACGATCCCGGCGATACAGGGAGACCGGCGATGCAAGTCCCGACAGGGATTACCCCGCTGATTGACGCGGCTGGCTACGCCGACCTTTACGCGAAATCAATCGCCGACCCGGATGGATTCTGGCGCGCCCAGGGCCAGCGGCTGGACTGGATCAAGCCGTATACGAAGGTCAAGAACACCTCGTTCGCCCACGACAAGGTGTCGATCAAGTGGTATGAAGACGGTCAGCTCAACGTGAGCGTGAACTGCGTGGACCGGCATCTGGCCAAACGCGCCGGGCAGACCGCGATCATCTGGGAGTCCGATGATCCCAACGTGAGCAAGCACATCAGCTATCGCGAACTGCATGAGCAGGTCTGCCGCATGGCCAATGTGTTTCGCGACCTGGGCGTGGGCAAGGGCGACCGGGTGGTGTTGTATCTGCCGATGATTCCCGAGGCCGCCTATGCAATGCTGGCCTGCGCGCGCATCGGGGCGATCCACTCCATCGTGTTCGCCGGCTTCAGCGCCGATGCGCTGGCCGACCGGATCAACGGCTCCGAGGCCAAGCTGCTGGTCACGGCCGACGAAGCCCCGCGCGGGGGTCGCAGGACCGCCCTCAAGTCCAATGCCGACGCCGCGCTGTTGCGCTGCGCGGAACACGTGAAGATGGCCGTGGTCAAACATACCGGCGGGCAGACCACCTGGACCGAGTCGCGCGATGTTGATCTGACCGCCCTGATGGCCAAGGCCGCCCCGAGCTGCGAGCCGGCGGTCATGAATGCCGAAGACCCGCTGTTCATCCTGTACACCTCGGGCTCCACCGGCAAACCCAAGGGCGTGGTGCACACCACCGGGGGTTATCTGGTCTATGCCTCGATGACGCATCAGTACGTGTTCGACTATCACGAGGGCGACATCTACTGGTGCACCGCCGACGTGGGCTGGGTGACCGGCCACAGCTACATCGTCTACGGCCCGCTGGCCAACGGCGCCACCACCCTGATGTTCGAAGGTGTGCCCACCTGGCCCGATGCCTCGCGTTTCTGGCAGGTCTGCGACAAGCACAAGGTCACCCAGTTCTATACCGCGCCCACCGCGCTGCGCGCCCTGATGGGCGCAGGCGACCAGTGGGTCGAGAAGGCCTCGCTGCAGAGTCTGCGCGTGCTCGGATCGGTGGGCGAGCCGATCAACCCCGAGGCCTGGGAGTGGTACAACCGGGTGATCGGCAAGCACCGCTGCCCCATCGTCGACACCTGGTGGCAGACCGAGACCGGGGGCATCCTGATCACCCCGCTGCCCGGGGCCACCAAGACCAAGCCGGGCTCGGCCACCAAACCCTTCTTCGGCGTGCAGCCGGTCATCCTGGAGCCCACCTCGGGCCAGGAACTCACCGACACCGAAACCTCGGGCGTGCTGGCCCTCAAGGACAGCTGGCCAGGCCAGATGCGCACGGTCTGGGGCGATCATGAGCGCTTCGTGCAGACCTACTTCAGCGACTACAAGGGCTATTACTTCACCGGCGACGGCTGCCGGCGCGATGCCGACGGGTATTACTGGATCACGGGCCGGGTCGATGACGTGATCAACGTGTCCGGTCACCGCATGGGCACGGCCGAGGTCGAGAGCGCCCTGGTGGCCCATGCCAAGGTGGCCGAGGCCGCGGTGGTGGGCTATCCGCACAAGATCAAGGGCCAGGGCATCTATTGTTACGTCACCCTCATGAGCGGGGTGGAGCCCACCGACGAGTTGCGCAAGGAGTTGCGCGACTGGGTGCGCAATGAAATCGGCCCCATCGCCAGCCCCGACCTGATTCAGTGGGCACCCGGGCTGCCCAAGACCCGTTCGGGCAAGATCATGCGCCGCATCCTGCGCAAGATCGCCGAAGACGACTTCGGCGCGCTGGGCGACATCTCCACACTCGCCGATCCCTCCGTCGTCGAACAGCTCATCGAAAACCGCATGAATCGCTGAGCTCAACCTGCCACGCCAACCGCCAACCATCAAACCCGTACAACAGGAGTAGCGAATGAGTACACGCAGTGCCGCAGAAACCCAGTCCGCCAATGATTACTGGAAAGCGAACATCCGTCTTGTCATCGTCAGCCTCGTGATCTGGGCGCTCTGCTCCTTCGGCTTTGGCATCGTGCTGCGCCCGATGCTCGAAGGCATCAAGATCGGCGGCACGGATCTGGGCTTCTGGTTCGCCCAGCAGGGATCGATCCTGGTCTTTCTCGCGCTCATCTTCTTCTACGCCTGGCGCATGAATGCGCTGGATCGCAAATTTGGCGTCGAAGAGCAGTAATCCGACGGCCCGCATTGTCGACATCATCCACAAGAGACTCATTACATGGATCAGTTCACCCTCAATCTGCTCATCGTCGGTATGAGCTTCGTGCTGTACATCGTCATTGCCATATGGGCGCGCGCCAGCAGTACCAGCGAGTTTTATGCGGCCGGCCGTGGCGTGCATCCGATCATGAACGGAATGGCGACCGCAGCCGACTGGATGTCGGCCGCTTCATTCATCTCCATGGCCGGTCTGATCGCCTTCGTCGGCTATGACAACTCGTCCTATCTGATGGGCTGGACGGGCGGCTATGTCCTGCTCGCCCTGCTGCTCGCGCCCTACCTGCGCAAGTTTGGCAAATTCACCGTGCCCGAGTTCATCGGTGATCGCTTCTACAGCCCGACCGCCCGCATGGTGGCGGTGGCCTGCCTGATCATCGCCTCCATCACCTACGTGATCGGCCAGATGACCGGCGTGGGCGTTGCGTTCTCGCGCTTCCTCGAGGTCGACAACGACACGGGTCTGTACATTGGTGCCGCCATCGTGCTGTTCTACGCGGTGCTGGGCGGCATGAAGGGTGTCACCTACACCCAGGTTGCGCAGTATATTGTGCTGATTCTGGCCTACACCATCCCGGCCGTCTTCATCTCCCTGCAACTCACCGGTGTGGCACTGCCGCCGCTGGGCCTGTTTGCCGATCACACGGCATCGGGTTTGCCGCTGCTGCAGAAGCTCGATGGCGTCATTGGTGAACTGGGCTTTGCCAGCTACACCGGTCACCATCAATCCACCCTGAACATGGTGTTGTTCACCTTGTCGCTGATGATCGGCACCGCCGGCTTGCCGCACGTGATCATCCGGTTCTTCACGGTGCCCCGGGTGGCGGATGCACGCTGGTCGGCTGGCTGGGCCCTGGTGTTCATCGCCATTCTGTACCTGACAGCCCCGGCGGTCGGTTCGATGGCACGCCTGAATCTGGTCGACACCGTGTATCCGAATGGCCCGTCCGCCGATGCGCTCAGCTACGAGGCTCGCCCGGACTGGTTCAAGAACTGGGAGACCACCGGCCTGCTCAAGTTCGACGACAAGAACAAGGACGGCAAGATCCAGTACTACAACGACAAGTCGCCGGCATTTGCCGAGAAGGCCAAGGCAGCAGGCTGGACAGGTAACGAGTTGACGGTGAATCAGGACATCCTGGTGCTGGCCAACCCCGAGATCGCCCGCCTGCCCGGATGGGTGGTGGCCCTGGTTGCCGCGGGCGGTATTGCGGCGGCACTGTCGACAGCGGCCGGCCTGTTGCTCGCCATTTCGTCAGCCATCAGTCATGACCTGATCAAAGGCACGCTCAATCCAGGCATTTCGGAAAAGAGTGAACTCCTGGCGGCGCGGATTTCGATGGCAGTTGCGATCGGAGTGGCCACCTGGCTGGGCCTGAATCCGCCCGGATTTGCGGCGCAGACGGTGGCACTGGCCTTCGGTATTGCGGCAGCGTCAATCTTTCCCGCGCTGATGATGGGCATCTTCTCCAAGACAGTGAACAACAAGGGAGCAGTGCTGGGCATGCTCGCCGGTCTGGTCTTCACCACCGTGTACATCTTCATGTACAAGGGCTGGTTGTTCATTCCCGGGACGAATCAGTTTCCCGACAACGCGGCCAACTGGATGTTCGGCATCTCGCCGCTGTCGATCGGTTCGGTCGGTGCCATGCTGAACTTTGCCGTTGCCATCCTGGTGAGCCGGGTGACCGAAGCGCCGCCCAAGCACATCCAGGATCTGGTCGAGAGCATCCGGGTCCCCCGTGGTGCGGGTGTGGCAGTCGACCATTGAGGTAGTTCCTCCGATGACCGATTCATCGGACATCGCCACGCGCCGGGTTCGCGACATCATGACCGCGAACCCGGTCACCGTGGCAGCAGATTCCACAGTGGCGGCCGCGGCCGCCATTGTCCGCGAGCGTCGCATCTCCTGCGTACTGGTCACCGAGCACGGGGCGCTCACCGGCATCGTCACGACCAGCGATCTGGTGGCCCGGGTACTCGCCGAGCATCGTGACGCCGACACGCCGGTTCGCGAGGTGATGACCGCCAATCCCGAAACCATTGATGTCGATGCGCTGGCCCATGACGCCCTGCTCGCGCTCGCGGCCCGTGGCGTCGGCCATTTCCCGGTGTTGCACGATGGCCGGCTGGTCGGCATCGTTACCCGGAGCAATCTGCTCGCGCAGCAATCCGCATCGGCCGGCACCATGGTGCTGGGCATCGCGCGGGCCGCCACGGTTGACGAGATTGCCGCCGTCGTGAGCCGCGTGCCGCAATTGCTCATGCAACTCGTGGGTAGTGGCGTGGCACCCGAAACAATCGGCCGGCTGATCACTGACGTGACGGATGCCTGCACCCGGCGTCTCATCTCTTTTGCCGAGTCACAACTGGGCCCGGCTCCGGTCCCCTGGTTGTGGCTGGCCTGTGGCAGCCAGGGACGGCGCGAACAGACCGGCGTCTCCGATCAGGACAACTGCCTGATCATTCACCCCACCATGCGTCCCGAACATGATGCCTGGTTCGCGTCGTTTGCCCGCCAGGTCAGTGATGGCCTGAACGCCTGCGGGTTCGTCTACTGCCCGGGCGACATGATGGCCACCAATGCCCGCTGGCGTCAGCCCCTGCCCGTCTGGGAACAGTACTTCGAGCAATGGATCCGCCAACCCGATCCGATGGCGCAGATGCTCGCCTCGGTCATGTTCGACCTGCGACCGATTCAGGGCGATGAGTCGCTGTTTGCCGGCCTGCAGGCCCGAACGCTGGCAATGGCGCGCAACAACAGCATCTTCGTGGCCCATATGGTGGCCAATGCCTCCACCCACAGCCCACCGCTCAATTTTCTGGGGCGTCTGGCAACGATCCGTTCGGGTGAGCATGAAGGCCGGATCGATCTGAAGCATGCCGGCGTGGTGCCGATCACGGATCTGGCCCGAATCTATGCCCTGCGCGCCGAGTTGTTGCCGGTCAACACGCGCGAGCGTCTGCTGGACGCTCGCGATGCCGCGGCCATCAGTGCATCGGGAGGCGGTGACCTGATCGACGCCTACGACCTGATCGCACGTATCCGCCTCGAGCATCAGGCCGCGCAGATCCGCCGCCAGGAAAAACCGGACAACTTCATGGCACCGGCCGAACTGTCCGATCTCGAACGTGGCCATCTGCGTGATGCCTTCGTGGTCGTGCGCACCATGCAGGCGGCGCTGGGCCAGGGCCGGGGCCTGCGCTCATGACGAGATCGCCATGCTGATTGAACTGATCGCCACCTTTGTACTCGGCCTGGCGGTGGCCGGCGTCGTGATGTTGCTGCAGCGCCTGGCCCGCGGCCGTCTGCCGCGTTGGCTGATGCCGGCGGCCGCCGGCCTCGCCATGCTCACCTACCAGATCTGGAGCGAATATGCCTGGTTCGACCGCACATTGGCATCCCTGCCGCCTGGTATGACGGTCGTCTCCCGCCACAGCGAATCGGTCATGTGGCGGCCCTGGACTTATCTGGTGCCGCAGACCAATCGCTTCGCCGTGGTCGATACGGCGTCCGTGCAACACCATCAGAATCTGCCGGGCCAGGCCATTGCCCGGATCTTGTTGTTTGCCCGATACGCACCGACCGCAACCGCCCCGCAGTTGTTCGATTGCCGTGAGCATCGCCGGGCCGATCTGGCCGATGGCGCGCAGTTTGCAGCCGACGGCACCATCATCGATGCGCAGTGGGTCAAGCTGTCCGCCGACGACCCCACGCTACGGGCGGTCTGCGCTGCCTGACCCGATCCATGCCCTGAACCATCGTGCCCCGCCCCCCGATCAAACTGCGTCAACGTGTGATGCTGCTGTTTCTGATCATCGCGGCGGGCGCCAGCAGTGCAGTGATTGCCGGCATCTGGTTTGCCGCCACCCGCATCGATGATCCGGCGGCGCCCCGTGTCCTGACCCTGGCTGCAGCCATTGCCCTGACGGCCATCAACGGGCTCACACTCTGGGGCTGGTTGAAGGTCGATGAACGCGGCGTGCGCCTGATCGAGCAACTGGCGCGTCTGATGCAGACCGTCACCCATTCGGGCACCTCGGCGCAGGCGATCGAAGATGCCGGCACGCGGGGTGATCTGGGCGCCCTGGGCCCGGCGGCAGGCGAGATGGTGGCAGCGCTCAAGGCCAGTCGCGCCGATCTGGCGAGCGCGCAAGAAGCAGCCAGCGCCAAGGCCAATGAACAGAAATCCCGGCTCGAGGCCGTACTGCGCGAACTCGATCAGTCCATCCTGATCTGCACCCGGGCGCATCGGGTGGTGCTGTGTAATCCACGCGCCGTGCAAGTGCTCAGCCCGCTGGGCGAAGTCGGACTGGGCCGATCATTGTCAGGCCTGTTGTCGACCCATACCATCGACCATGCGCTCGACCGACTGGATCGATCCGGCACCGGCAGCGCAACCGCCGCCTGTGCGAGTACGGACGGATCGCGCATTTTCCGGGTCCGTCTCAGCCTGCTGCCGCATGCCGATCGGGAGCCGGCGCCCGATATCCGATACATGGCGACTCTGTCCGACATCACCGATGATCTGGCCGGCGACAGCAAACGCAACGAAGCCCTGAACCGCTTTCTGACCGACACGGCCGACCTTGCCTTCGATCTGGTCAAGTCGCTTGACTCATCAGCGAAGGCGAACTCCACCGCCGCCGGCGTGATCCGGTCCGAACAGGGTTCGTCGCCAGCCGACACCGCCCATGAACTGGCCACGAAAATTGCCAACTTTCAGGCCGGACGCGACCTGGAACAGATCATGGTCTGGCCCACCGACGAGATCGACACCCGCTTGTTATTCGAGGCCATTACGAAACAGCCCGGTTGTGCTGACCTGACCATCTCGCCGGGCAGCGAACGGATTCGATGCGACTGTCACGCTATGAGCTGCCTGTGGCGTGAGCTCATACAACGGGTTCGCGAATCGCCCAGGCGCCGCGACTTTGTCCTGACCGCCATCGCCGGCCCTGACCGGATGCAGATCGAACTGACCTGGGACGAAGAGCCCTTGCTGCCAGGTGAAAGTGCGGCCTGGCTCGCCGCGCCCCTGGCGGACGTACCCGCCCACCAGAGTGGTCACGATGTGCTGTTCAATCACCAGACCGGCCTGCATGCCGACCAGACGCCCGACGGCCGCTCGCGCCTGAGCATGCCCTTGCCGTGCGTCATCCCGCCGGCGAACCCACTGGCCCCGTCAGTGCTGGCGGCACGCCCCGAGTTCTATGATTTTGACGTGCAGGACAGACCCGTTGACGAGAATCTCGAAGACCTTCCCTTGAACATGCTCACCCTGGTGGCCTTTGATACCGAAACGACCGGCCTGTCGCCCAGCGGCGGCGACCAGATCGTGCAGATCGCCGGCGTGCGCATTGTCAATGGCCGAGTCCTGCTCGGCGAGCGTTTCGACACCCTGGTCAATCCCCAACGCAAGGTGCCGGCCAGCTCGACCGCGATACACGGCCTGACGGACGAGATGCTGCGCGATGCACCGACAATCGGTGAAGTGCTCAAGCGATTTCATGCCTATGCCGGCGACGCGGTCCTGCTGGCCCACAATGCGGCATTCGACATGGCCTTCCTGCGACTGCCTCCCCAGCAGACCCGGTTTGACAATCCGGTGCTGGATACCGTGCTGCTGTCGGCCTTCGTGCATGACCACACTGGCAAACACACCCTGGACGACCTGGCTGAGCGGTTCGAGATACCGATTGATGCCGCCCTGCGACACACCGCGATCGGCGATGCGGTGGCGACGGCCCAGGTGTTCGTGAAACTGCTGCCCCTCCTGGAAGCCCGCGGCGTACGCACGCTGGGCCAGGCAATGGCCGTGAGCGGTGACATGCGCTCGATCCGCAAGGCGCAGGCCCGCTACTGACGGGCGAGCGCCGGCACATAGGCCGACGAACGATCGGATTCCTGTCGTCAGACCAAAACAATTTCATCCGAGTCGGCACGATAGTCACCGGACTCGGTCGTCACCGCAAGCGTCACGAGCTGATTCGAACTATCTTCAGCCAGTTTGAACATTGAGTCACTCAACTCCCGAATCGTACGGACAGCCTCGCGCATGTTCTTCACGACCGTGGTCGCCTCGATCGCCCGCTTCAGCTCATCTGCTGACACCGCTTGCAGCGTTTTCTGGTCACTGTTGCCTGGAAGCGGTCGATTCAGCTCAGCGTTTTTCTGGGCAAACTCCGCACTTGTCTTCCGAATCTTCCGCCTCATCCAGAAGAGTTTGATCGGACCAGGTCGACCATCCAGGATCTTTGCGCTCCGCTCAGCCTGCTTGTCGGTCATTCTGGCCAGGTCCCTCACTGCCTGGTGATACCGCACGGTCGAGTCAGGCAGCTTGGGCAGCAAGGTCCTACCGGCGATATCATCCGCCAGCCGACGTACCTGCACCTTCCACAGTTGGCAGGCTTCATCAAGATCCGGACTCGGATCAGACAGTTTCCTCGCCATCTTCTCCCATTGCGCTCGCTTCACGGGCATGGGATTGAACAGCGGATCGATCAAGGTTCTCAAGGCCACCTCCTGCGTGGTCTGCGTGGCCAAGGCATTGTTCTCTCGGGATCCTGATCGAATCCCGACAACGATTCGGGCGATCATCTCGTCCAGTTCGTCGATTCCAGTCAGGCCTTCATTGAAGGTGGTCGCATCAAGCTGGGATACGTAGGCCCCTATCAACCTCATGAGCAATTTTTCCCCCTTGGCGATGAGCGCCTGATCCTTGAGTCGAGTCGATTCGTCTAGGTTCGGATTCCGCGCTCTTTCGAGCAGAGTCATCAGACTCAAGACGCGAAGCTTCGCACTGTTCTCGCCCTCCTCCCTCAGTTCCCTCTTGTAAAGAACAAGCACCTCCTTGCGAAGCTCTTCTCTCGTCCGGCCGGCATTGATGTCGGGAACGCTCATCAGACCCTGATTAGACACGGACGGCGACACGCGATGCTCCAGGCGTGCAGGATCGGCCCTCTCCTGGTCACTGCGAATCATGCGATTTCCGCCCCCATCTCCCGTGTTCGCCCCTCTAAGCGCCACCACCAACGCATTGGTGATGAACGACGCCTCCCGTCTGGTCGCGCTTCTCAGGCGCTCGATCACACTGCGCCGCTCTGGCGCACGATCCTTGCTCCGGCGATTCCGATCAGTGGCCGTCAACCAATCGAGGCATGTGGCGTCCAGTTGGGTCAGTGCAATCCTTTCAGACTGCAGTTGCTCGACGTCATCCCTGGTTGCTCGACCTCGCAACGCTTCGTATCGACTCAGGGCCTGCACGATGGCCCGATACTCCCGGCTACGTCCCAGTGGATGCCCGGCCTGCTCGACCAGATCCGAGCGAGACCATTCGAGTTTGGCCTGCACAGTCAATCCTTGTCGCTGACGGCCGCCTCTCGCCGGCCTCAGGCTTTGCTGGACCACATGGGCCAGTTCATGCGCCAACAATGACTGGCCGGCAATCTGGCCCGGTCGGTATTCCCCATGCCTGAGAAAAATGTCCTGTTCAGTCGTGAAGGCCCGGGCATGCAACTGGCGACCAAGTTGATCGGCGTTGCCCCCCGTGTGCAGCCTGACCCGACTGAAATCGGCACCCATTGCCTGTTCCATCGGCAACCGAATGTCAGCCGCCAATGGTTGCCCCTCGCCGCGCGCCAGTTCAATTCGCGCCTCCAGCGCCGGCGTCACCGTGATGCCAGACGCAACCGAACTCCGTCGAGCAATCGGAATGGTCGTCAACATCTCACCCGCGCTTGCCCGGCGCCGCCCCTTGCCTTGACCGATCGACTCGCCGGACGAGTTCAGGCGATCGACCACCTGCGCCGCCACCTGATCGGCTTCCCGCTCATCATCATCGACCGACGATCTCCTGGCGGCACTCGTCTGCATGACACGATTCACGGCTTGATTCCCGATCAGCCGTTGCAACTCCTGCCATTCATTCGATGACCGTGACATCGGTACCTGTCGAAACGAGCCGGCTGCTACCTGTCCCCCTGTCTTGGCGGCACGGTGATCTCGAACCATGATCCGGTCGGTGCTCATGGTCTGTCGATCGAATGGGGCTCGGATTGCGCAGACGTATGGACCTGGGCGCGCAGCAATTCCTCCAGAACCTGTATCGCCCCGCTGATACGCATCATTGTCTCTTGCAGCGTCTCTTGCTCACGCAGCAAGGCCTGATGCCGGCGCTGGCCGGTCTCGAATTCGATCCTGAGCAGACGCAGGCGTTCCTCCATGAGTTCATGCATCGCAACCCCTGTGCGGTCCAAATGTGCAATAGTCATGCCGACCTCGCCAGATGCGCCTTGATTTTGTCGATCTCGATCGTCTGAGCCTTGAGGCCGGCGAAGAGAAATCCGAGATAATCCAGAACAATCACGTGCCGGCGTTCGCTGTCAACGATATCATCGGGCGCCTCTTCTGCAATGACCCCCAAATGAACCCGTTGCCTCTCATCCTCAGTGACGTAGTGGTATCGAACAACCGGCGTGGCGGCGAGCTTGTCCAGGATAGCGGCATAGTCGGCATCGACCAGGGCTGTCAGGTTCTTTTTCACCGACCGCGTGCTGGGCGACTTAAACGTCGCACTCACCTGGCCGGTAGCATCGATATCCATCACTCTGGCCGCTCTGGTTTCATCACCGATCGTCATTCCGCCGTCACTACGAGAATAGATGCTGTAACGGTGACCATTCGCCGCGGAGTTTTCGAGTTGCAAGCCGGTGGCAAAATCCCGCGATGCCTTGATCGTGATGCCGAATCCGGTATTGCTTCCCTTGTCGATGGCCAAGCCGTCAGTGAGATCGAGACCGGCCGTCACGCGTAGCGGAACCTGCACGTTCATCTGACCGTCGGCGTCGATCAGCCAAAGGACTTTGTCCTTGCCAGGGGTACCGTCGCCCAGTACTAATAGACCTCTCGTGTCCGAATACAGATAGTAGAGGTGCCCCGTGGGCGATCGATTGTGCAGATGCATGCCCGACCCGAACCCGGGACCTGTCGAGGCCAATACCAGTGCGATGTCATTACTGTCGCCTTTGTTGATCTCCAACCCCGCAACGGTCGAAAACGGGGTGCGCCCGATTCCCACGGGGCCCAGAAAACCGGCCTTTCCCTGGACACTGAGATCGGCCAGGCCGGTCTGGCCATTGACGGTGAGGGCCGATGCCACACTCAGATCAACGCCAACCTTCACGCTGGCCCGCAGGTCACATGGGCCAGCCACCGCGAGCTCGCCCGCCACCGTCGCCGAGGTGGCGATGCTGACCGTTCGCGCCGACACATTCCCCCGGAATTCGCTCGCCCCGGCGACACTGAGATTCCGACCCACGTCGAGACTCGCGCCGACCCGCTGCCCACCCGTGACCAGTATCTGGCGGATCGTCAGCTCACTTCGGGGATCGATCACGCTCCCTACCAGCGCGCGCACGCTGTTGTCGATCTCCACGATATTGCCGCTGCCATCGAGCGTGATCGCTGCCAAGGTGATTACCGCTCCGTCATCCGGAGGGCGTCGCTCCAGGAAATTGATGTCGGTATGCTCACCGATGCGGCGGTGATTCAGGATGCCACCGCCCGCATCCGGCGCGGGCGCCTCATCGACATCGAGATAGCCAATGGTCAGAAACAAGGTGCTGTTCGCCTTCGCCTTGACCGCATCGATACCGACCATCCGGTCAGCGACGAAGACAATTTCGCGGCCCTTTCCATCGATGGCCATGCCCGAACTGATCTTGACCGTCTGATCACTGTTCTTGCTGACTTGAAGACCACCACCGGCCACGCCCGCTGTATGCATGAACATGTTGTGCCGGCGGCGCATGCCCAGATGGTAGGTTTGCTCGGCCTTAAAATCCGCGGCATCGAGGAGTTGCGAATTGAAGTAGTTCAGCCGCTTGATCCCGCCGGTGTCAATCGCCATGACTATGTCTCCTGATGCCCGGTGCCTAATAAGGTATCGAGTCCCACCCTGGACTTACCCACTTGCATCGTTGGAAAATCCAGCCTGAGTTCGAATGAGGTATGTGCAGGCTTCGCCATGACGATCAACGCATTCGCGATGGCGGCCTGGCGCGTGACAACAGCCGGCTCCAGGCCGGGCGGCAGGGCGAAGGTGACGGTAAAGTGATGCCGTCGATCCAGACTCTCCTGGATATCTGGCACGCTGATCGTGAATATCCTGAGCAATTCCTGCAGATGCCGTTTGGTGCCGCGCCAGCGATACAGCGGGATGATATTGGCCAGAAAGTCACGCTGACGGGCGACGTCAAGGTCCGCTCTCAACGAAAATGCAGTCCAGCCCGACAACCAGGGCAGAAAACCCTCGGGTGCGCTTAATGGATCGAGATAGCGACTGATGTTGGCTATCGTCACCTCCAATCCAGGGTTCGGCTGCGTGACCCCATCGTCCCGACCCAGCAGAATCTTCTCGAAGGCAAGCAGGAACTGGCCCAGAAACGGATCGTCCTGGTAGATTGCCGGCAGGTATTGCATCAGGCTGCTGGGCAGTTGGGGGCTGTCGGAGCTCATGGCAACAGGCGTCCCATCATGCGCCCGCGTCCTGATCATCGACAGTCACGACAATCGAGCTCAGATCAATGCGCTGATCGATGAGTTCGTGAGGTCTGAGCAGGACAGCCACCAGTTCGCCCATCGCATTTCGTTGCAGGCGAGACTTCTCGCTGACACTCAGTTCATCACGCACCGTCGAGTCTACAGTCGTTTTTCTTACGTAATCGACACTCGGCACGCGGTCCAGCAGGTCATAGATTTCAGAAACATAGACCGCCCGGCCGAATGGCCAGCCGCGACCATCGGCGCCACCATGCAACGGATGCAGGAAGCGCTGCAAAGCGTTCACGACGTCAAGGCGGGCCGCATCGTCGAAAACATCGGCACGACGCACCACGGTGAGCCCGATACCAATGGTCAGGTAGGCCGGCCCCATGACCAGCAGACGAGTGGTCAGCAGGCGCCGAGGCTCCAAATACAGCCTGACAGACTCGATCAGGGCCGAGTCCGGTTTCGGATTCAAACCGCTGCCATCGATCGGGGGAACGATCACGATGCTGACGTCGGCAGACCGGGCACCAGCCGCCAGGGAGGTCCCCTCGGTATCGTGAAGATCGGACCCTAAGGCACATCGGACGCGGGCTATCCGTGCAGGGGCGGCATTCAGCGCCAGTCGCTCATAGTCAGCCGAAGTCACGGCGCGCTCCATCCGCCGCAGTTCAAGCACCGCATCATGGACCTCGTCAACGGGTGTTTTTGCCGGGTCGGGTGACCAAGCCGGACCCCGGATCAATCTGACGAACGCCAGTGTGTTCTCCGATGTCACGCGATTGAGCCGGTAAATCAACATCTCGGAGAGGAAAGCGAACAGCTCGATCAATGTGATGCCCGGATCCGCGGCGTTATGGTCTGTCCAGTCAGGCGCATAAGCTGGAATCATTGAGCGCGCTTCCTCGACCAGATCGTCAAAGCGTCGGTCGTCAAGATTGGGTAGTGTTATCGACATGAATGACGTATCCCTATCACTATCTGCGCAGTTGGTCGACAACACTGAGGCTGATGCGATGCAGCCCCGAATAGACCAGAAACCGGCCGGTGTTCGCCACACCACGACGGTCCTCCCGTTCCAGGACATTCAGCGATCGGACGTGATCAACTCCGGAGGCCGCCTCGAGCACGGTATAGACGTCTGATCGATGCGGTTTTCGGCCGAATCGCCAGCCATTGCCGTCAGGGCCTCCGGTCAGCGGATGCAGAAAGCGCTCGAGCGCTTGCTGCACACCGGCCTCGAGCGTGGCGGCCGACGCCAATGACTCAACGGCCAATTCCGCTTCAATCTCAACGCGAATGTACTCCGGCCCTACCACCACCAGGTCGACCAACGGCGAACGTCGCCCGTGAAGAAACCCGGACACGTCGTCGATCAATTGCTGACTGGGTGACGGACGCGACACCGACGTTCGAGGGACGATGATCAGGCTCACCGTCCCGGCCTTCGACACCATGCCATCCGGATCGTTGCCAAGATCGAGAAGCGGAACACATTTCGACCGGGTCACTTCGGGTGAGGCCATGAGCGCCAGATCTTCATAGTCCTCCTGCGTTACCGCATATCCCAGGTGACGGCTCGCGCGTGGCGCCCGTTCCATGAAGTCTGCAAGTGTCTGCGCATCGGCGCCTCCATTGGCCGACACAAGATTAACCACCCGATCAACCGAAGGAATGGTCGTTTGCAACTGGGTTATCGATCCAGCGGGCTGGTTTCCCACCTTGCCACCACCACTACGATAGTGCGCGAGACGAATATTGGCGGCACCGCCCAGGGGCGGGATCATGCCATTGATCCCGTCACCAAATCGGACCTCTCCACTCAGATGATCGAGCCTATAGTGCCGGTCTAGCGGTCCGGACCCATGAAAATCGCCAACTTCCTGCCACGCCACCCAGGCCGTACCAGCTGACTCACCAGTGACCTCAAGCCCCTGTGCGAGACCCGCCCGTCCGGTTTGCCCAGGCCGCACGGATTCACCGACTTCGAGTCGTTGACCGACCAGCAGGGGTGTCTGACTCGCGCGGAATGTCTGACTCTTGCTCCCATCACTGGCACCCAGCATCTCGCAGACCCAGGTGCTCGAATGCGATGCCATCACAGTATTCAACTGAATCCGGACCAGCCTCGGCAGATGACGATACCCGCCACCCGACCAACGTACTCGAATCCAATATCGCCCGACCAAGCCGAACTCCGTTCCCGGCGAAAAGTCAGCAGGTGACAGCCACTCGACCAATCCGGAATGCGTCAAGGCAGCGGTGTGGTCGGCGACCGTCAGGTGCTCCCATGATCCACCGTTCCAATACTCCCAAACGAGTTGGGGCGGCAACACCGGGGCTGAATTATCAGGTGCCTGCCCGAACACCAAGGCCGGCGCGAGACAGTAGATCGACACGCCCACATTTGGAAAGCGGGCCCGACCACGAGGCAGACCAAAACCCAGGTATAGGGCTGGATCCGCATCGTGTGTTGCGGTGAACGGCGCAATCGGTGCTTCTTCAGCCGATCGATACTGAAAATCGTTATACGTGATCATCGAATCCGGCAAGAGATCGGCCAGAAGGGTGATCAAGTCAAGCCGTAGGGCACTGATCAATGGTGGTTTGAAGGTCGGTGCGACCGCAATCAACTGTTGAGGCGTATCCTCCGCGGCACCGGTCGGGGGATTGACAATATCGATCCGACCCTCCTCACCATAGTTCCCCCCGACGATTCGCACGCGAATCCAACAGCTGTGCACGGCACCGATCGTTCGCACTCCGCCCATTACAGGCAGGTTGAAACTCACGACGCCAGAAGTCGTCAGCTTCTGTGTCGTATCGACGACGGGCTCGAGAAGCCCGCCAACTGACTGCATCCCAGAGTTCCCACAGCAGTTCGATGCCAAATTCGGTCGCATCAGGAACAGACGGATGGTTCCCGCCACTCGGATTGACCAGAACCACCCTGATGCTGACCGTACTAGGCGCCAGCGACATCGCGAGGCCGCATGCCACGTAGAACGTGTCGCCAAATTTCGGCTGCGCGCCGAAGGGTAGAAAGGCCTGATCCTGATCAATCAGCTGGGCATTGAACAAGAGCGCATCGGCAGTCAGATCCCGCCCCTCCTGCCGGGCCTCAAGAGTCAGCGCCGAAATAGTCGGCAGATGCCCGACCCGCACCATGCCATCGCGTTGCTCCGAGGCCGGGTTGATCGGTGTCAACAGACGACAGCGCAACCACCGACCGACCCGGCCATCGACCGACACCAAGGGAATGGAACCGGGTCGGTCAAAGACAACCTCACCGGACCGACTCAAATTGTCGGTCGAATCACTGGCGACAGACAACGCTCTGCTGTTTTCACCGTCCCAAATTCCCCATTCCAACTGGCGCAGATCAAGACCAGCGGAATCCTGGCTCAGGACGATCGACAATTTGAGTTCATCCAGCGTGCGAATCGCGAACAAAGCATCCTGAGCGATGTAAAGGCAATGATCAATCGGAGTATCGCCTTCAAAAACCAACACCGGATTCGAGTCAGGGCCGCTCAACAAGCCGCTTCGCCTGGCATACCGATCAATCGACGGATCGCGAGTAAGGGCCACCTCTAAGGCAGCACTGGTCACCACCAACGGCGCTTCGGTCTCGAATACGACAGGGGCAGCGGCCCCATTGCCGGCCGGTGCCGCAACCTGTGTTCCGGCAGGGATCACCGCATCGACCGAACTGCCAGCGGCCAAAAAAAACGTCAGTGGAACCCGCGCCGATTGCGGCGGAAGAGGCGCCGCGCCCAACAAATCCAGGAAGGCCAGCAGATTCTTTTCAGGGACCTGATTCAGGCGCTCAATGATGATCTGGACAAAACGCGCGAATACTCCGATCAATGCTGCGCTGGCACCAGATCGGGTATGCCCAGCCGCGTCGAAATCCCGCCAGGACGGCGCATAAACGGATATTAGATCCCGAACCTGCACCTCAATGTCGTGGGCTGAGCGAGGGTCGATCGGCGGGGCGGGCATGGTGATCTCGCTAGCCCTGATCCAGGTAAAACGGATAGACCACATTAAAGACGTTGTTGGTCGCCCGAACCTGGTAGCTGATATCGATCAGAAGTGTCGCACCATCAACCTTGGCAGACGGCTGCACTTCCACATCCACCACGTCAATTCTCGGTTCGAACCGTAACAATGCCTCGCTCACCGCTTCGGCAATATTGCCGGCTGTAGTCGGGTCATTTGGCTCGAACACGAGTTCGTAGATGCCACAGCCGAAATCGGGCCGCATCAACCGCTCTCCTCGGGCAGTACCGAGAATGACTTGAATCGACTGGCGTACAGAATCTTCTAGAGTAACCAACGGCAGCGCGCCCTCTTCATCGGGTCGGACGGGAAAGCGAAGACCGGCTCCCAGGAATGATCTCGACATGATGTATCGACCTATCCGATCATCACGGTGCCGTTGGCAATGACCCGACCAACCGGCACATCGATCGGATCATTGCAGGTGAGCGCCTGATCACCCATGCGCGCCGCAGACTTTCCATTGATCAATACGGTCAGACTGCCCTTGACAATCGTGCCCTGATTGGATGGCGGCTTAAGGAAGCTCGATCCCTGCGCAACGTGCGGCGGCAGATTCGATGCGGTGCTGCCCACCACCGCTGCCGATTTTCCCATTATCCGCACGTTCGTACTCAGCTTACCGATCAGCACACCAGAAAACGGATGAGGCAATGGTGCCGTCAGTTGAAGTGGCGGCACCAGCACCACATGAATATCCACAGCAACGATCCGATCTCCGAACTTCGCGGCGAATGCTCCCATGACATTTCCCTCTGTCAGTTGATGTTCACCATCGAACCCTTGATATTGGTTATCGAGCTGGACTCGACCAGAAGATCGCCACCAGCCTTGACAATCACGGTCGCAGACGCGTTCAGCGCAAGCTGTTGCGACTCGAGTTTGATCGTCCCTTTAGGCGCCGAGAGCGTAATGCTGTTTGCCGCTGTCATCTTGATGGATTTCCCGACTGAATCCAGGACCACGCTGTTTTCGCCAGTTTTGTCGACCAATTCGATCTTCTCTCGACCACGCTCGTCGGTAAGCCGCACAATGTGACCACTCGATGAAACGATCTCCAGGCTTGCCTTTCCGGGTTCGTCATTGAAGGCAATACTATGACCGCTTCGAGAGCGCACCAAACGCCGATGATTCTTGCCATCTTCATTCGTCTCAGGCGGCTTATTCCGGCCATTCCACAGCATGCCCAACACATACGGACAGCACGGATCACCTTGGGCGAACCCAACCAACACCTCGTCGTCAACGTCCGGCAACAGGTACATACCGAACCCATCCCCAGCCATTGGTGTAACCAGGCGAGCCCAGGCGCTTTCCACGGCGTCTCCCCAGCAGGAGAATTGGACCTTTACTCGTCCGAGTTTCTGCGGATCCTCGTTATTGGTCACAATGGCTGCCACCACGCCGGGGATCCCCGACGCAGCCTTCCCCTCGGATTCGTTACCGATCCAGCGATCGAACTGACTCATGATGAGTTCCGCATGGTCTTGATATGGGTTGAATAGCCATCGCCGTCGTAGCGATGACTGGCCGAGGCGACGTAATACTCACCATTGAATCGGTTGCCCACACCGTCAATCCTCACCATGTTGCCGGCCCGAATACTGGACGATCCTGAGCAAATGCCGTCCGCCTGAATGAGCCCAAGCGCAACGATACCCAGCCTCGCCCTGGCCAGCATGCCGGCTTCTCCAGCGCCATTCAATGCGGACGGTGGCGCCGAGATGGTCTCGGTGGCGGTGCCAAACGCCGCCGAGACCAGGGTTGGCGCGACCTTTCCGTCTCGCGACATCGCCCGGACCGACGTACCGACCGCGGTTGCGGTGATAAGCTCGCTCTTGTTCACGTCCCACGAACGCACGACAAGCTCACTGATTTGTCCGACTGATGAAAGGCGAGGCGTGAATTCGGTCAGTTCCTCGCCGAGTTTCAGCGAGACAATCGGTCCGCTACCTTCACCTCGCCGACGAAACAGCAGTTCGTTCCCCTCCATCACCAACTCAAAGTTGATGCGCCGAGCGCGTTCCGTCAGAAATTCCCAGTCACTCTGATCCGGCTGCATCACGAATTCATGAACAGTCTCGCTATCTGTCACCCGAGCCCTGAACCCTCGTTCGCCCGCTATCCGTCGTACAATATCGCTGTCCTTCTGACTGGTGAAGGTACGCGTCTTGCGGCCACGTTGCAGGCGATGACGCTTGTCATAGCCACGCACGGTCAATCTGGGCAGATGTCCGCCACTGAACTCCAGATCCAGTGCGGTGATTTCCCCGCGGATCAACACCTCCGGCTTCTCATACCCCATGTTGATCTGGACCGCGTCGCCTATCGCGAACATCATGGATCCATTCAGCCACGGAATCCTCGACAATTCCACCTCACCGGCGCGAACGTCGATCGAGAACATGCTTGGCAGATCCACCTGGTCTTCGACGACCACGTTAACAATCCGGGTGTCCATCGTATCGGCAATGACAAGCCCGTTCAGAAGTACCTGACAGTCCGCAAATCGGTATAAAAAACTTGGTAGCCGAGACATCACGATTCGCCAGAAAGCAGATCAGGCACCGACAGCAGTCGCCCCGTATCAACGCGACGCGGGTCGTCAATATGATTCGCCTGCGCGATGATCCGCCAGGCTCCCGGATCCTGATAGACCTCGGCAGCCAAACTGCTCAGCGAGTCACCGCGCTTGACGCGGCGCGATGTCAGTTCCGGATCGGTTTCGCGCTGATCGAGTTCGGGATTTAGAAATTCGGTGAACGTGACATTGAGATCGGCGCGAAGGGGCTTACCATCGCTCGAAAACAGTGTGAACGTTTGAGTCAGGCTGGTAATCACACCGGTAAAAGGGAAGTCGGCACCGGTCGGTGCGTGTCCCCAGGCGACGCGTACGATCGGTGGATAACCTAAACTGCGGTCAATTCGTGTCAAGGCAACCATTTTGTTGGTCAACTTGCGCACGTCCCTGATGCGGCGGCCATTGATGGGTTCAGTCACATCGTAGAAAAGATTCAGAGTCAGTGACCGAGAGCCGCCCCCTTCGAAATCGAGCATCGGCGCATTGAACTTTCGGCTTGTCGACTCCCGGTCTCCGGAAGATGGATTGGTCTTTGAGCTCGCACCGCCCCAGCTCACCGACTTTGAAATCGAATACGATTCCGGATTGAACAACACCTTGAATTTCCGCAGCGATTGTCGGTTGCCGCGCTTATCCAGGGGCGTGAGTTCGATCTTGGCTAAGGCCATGAACGCCCTCCTCGTCGTTCGATATCAATGGCGATCCGGCGCAGAATCCGATCGCTCACTCGATCCACCAGGTCCCGCAGATCCACAGAGTTGACACCGGCCGGCGGCTGCACCGGACTCATTGCCGGTTCTGGCCTTGCCACGTTGATCAACCCGCCGGGAGCGATCGTCGGTAATGGAGGCGAGTCGACCCATGCATTCCTGACGAAGCTGGCCGGCCGACCGGGCATCCGGGTCTCGACCGAAACTCGTTCCTCTACCCCTGCTGGCGGCTGCTGCGCACGCCAGATGAGTTCAACCGGTCTTGATACCGCAAATGACCCGATCCGACTGACTGACGAGTTCACATCGTCAAGCGTGACCGGTGTCGCCAGGACCTTACCTGCCGGGCCGGCCCATTCCTTCTCTCGCGCCAGACCCGAATCCAGGAAGGGAGGGCTTCTATCAGCGGCCGCGAGCGGCCGCTTCGCACGACTCACCAGACGATTCTTCAGTTCCCAAGGTCCGACATTGTCAGTCGGGACGGATCCCTGGAAACTGATGGCCAGGCGTTGACGCCGGCTTCGCGGATCCGCCGTCAACCGATCGGACTGATCATCGGACGGCATCGGTCTCTTGCGAGGGACCGTGTCATCTGGCCGAACGAGTCGGACACTGGCAGGTGCTGCTTGAGACTCTTCGACAAGTTCTACCGGTAAACGTTTGACAAGTTGGGCGTCGTTGTTGAAATCTGGAGGCGGAGGTGATCGTCGGATTCGCAATACTAGCTCCGATCGATCCGTGTCACCGGTGCGACCGGATGTCAATTCAGACACCGATTCGTGCAACGGTTCAAGCGGCCCAACCGGCATAGACAATGTTGTGTCCCGAAACCAGACAGGCAACTGCCCCGGCACCTGCGTCACGACATCAGACGCGTCCGATGCATCACCAACATCACCAAGGCGCGCCAGTAATCGATCAATGTGCGAACAATGATGCAGCGACCACTGCCTCCAGCGCAGATAGCGATCCAGCACGGAACGAGTGTCGATGATGCCGACGGAGATGATGTGGCGGCGCCGAAGTCGCAGCGGCCACACAGCATCAGGCGCACTACTCACGCGTCTTTCCTCCATCGTATCCCGCGATGAACCAGTTCGACGCTTTCGAACGCCACACTGCTGCTGTCAGACCTGAACTCCGGGCCCGTCCACTTGCAGGGAAACGCATCTTTAAAGTCCCAGTGCATGGCGGACTCACCGCCACGATCCAGCAGATAGATTGATCCGTTTTTTCGGCGAACCTTCCCCTTGATCACGTCTTGATACCAGTCCCAAAGACCGTCGATGTCGCTGATGCCTCGCTTGAACACCAGAGGCGGATGCCTGACTCGCCCAGAGAACCGGTCAACGAAGTCATTGACGCCGCCCTCCCTGTACTCCTTGGTCTCGATCTCAACCATCAGGCCAGCGCATTCGCTGAACCCGCCCGTGATGAGACCTTCGATCTCAACGCGGAAGTTGAAGGAAAGATAAGGATCACGCCGCTCGCCAGTTCTGGACACTGTCTCTTCCTCATGCTGGTTGGGCTGTCAACCTCGCAAACTACGCACTTTCATGAAGCCTCCGGTTGATCTTGCCGATCTCCGCAACCCATATCCGTCGCTCCTGATGCACCATTGCCATGATCTGCCGATTCGACCAATGAAAGTGATAGGCAACGTAGGCTACCTCCTCGCGCAACGGCTCTAAGGGGTAGCGCCAGACTCCCCCAGGTCATCAATCTCCACCGCGAAGTCTTTCTCGCAATACGGACAACGAGCAGGCACGTTGCTGCTGCCGGTTTCATTGATCCGTCGATAGAGCGCCTGCAGATACTGTAGATCTGCTGCGAAGAATCCTTCTATGGTCTTGGGGTTGATCTGATCCAGACCCCCGAGGCTGCGAATGACTCTCGACAAAAGAATGATCAGCATATAGGCCGGATTGTTGTGCACACGCGGATCCTTGAGCGGCACGATCTCGTCAAATGCGGTCGCCATGCGCATCACTCCATTGCGATGAAGATTGCCCTCGGCATCGACATAACCCTTGGGTAAAACAAAGGGAAACTCCGTCTGTAACATGACTCCTCCTGGATACCGGACAAGCTAGGCTTTTCTGACTTCTTCATGGGTGATGTCCAGTGACTCCACCGCCACCGCGTTTCCCGTCGAGTTGAAGGCGGGACCAGTCCATTTTGACGGCCATGCGTTGGAGAAATTCCAGCGCAGCCGCTCCACGCCTCGATCATCGAGTAATACGATCGAGCCATTTCTAAGCTCGGCCTTCCCGTCCATCACGCCCTGATACCACTTCCAGAGTTCATCTGAATCCGTGATTCCTCGCTTCAGGGTGAGAGTAGAGAATTTGTTCAAACCCGGCATCTTTCGGACATGATTCCGGTCACTCCCTTCACGATAGTCAATCGAGTCAGTGGACGCATCAAGGCCGCCAACCTCCTGAAAGCCGGCCTGCGTAATGTTGTCGATCTCTACCAGAAAGTTATATCCCTTGTACGGGTCAACTCGCGCTCCGGTTGCCATTGCTCGCGCTCCTAGTCATTTCAGTGACTGTCATTCCACAGTTTCGATCTCCCGGGATCCAGGTCGTCGAACGATTCGTAATAGCAGAAACTCGGAGGGCATCATCGGCGCAATCCCCACGTCGACAACGACTTCGCCAACTTCACGGCGATCTGGCGGATTCGTATCGGCATCGCATCTCACGAAATAGGCCTGCTCCGGTGTGTCGCCCTTCAGTCCCCCCAACTCCCACAGTCTTGTCAGATGCACCTCCAGTTCGCGCTGAATCCGCGCCCACAACGGCGGACCATTCGGTTCAAAGGCGACCGTTTCGAGATTCCCGTCAATCCACCGATGCAGATTGAGGACTATCCGTCGTACACTGACATAGCGCCAGACGGCTTGACGGCTGAGCGTGCGCGCTCCCCAGATGCGAATACCACGTCCTGGTATGGCGCGCAGGCAATTGACACCTTCCGGGTTGAGCACATCCTGGATCGACTGGTCGACGTGGATCTCCAGATCAACGGTACCGAAGACTTCCTCATTGGCTGGCGCCTTGAATACGCCAGCTTTCTCATCACAGCGCGCATAGATGCCTGCGACACGGCCACTGGGTGGGCACAGCCGATCGTCAAGCGTTCGAACCCACGGAAAATAGAGCGCCGCATTGACCGGTTCCGGCAGACCAGCAATGATTTGATCACGCTGAACCAGAATCGACGATGCCGCACTGCCGGGCAGAGAATCAAGGATGGCGAAGCGATCAGCATACCGGGTGCAGTGCGCAATCGCGAGGCTCTGCAGACTCATGATCGCATCCTTGTCGAGGGTTTTGTCCGGGGCTCGCAAAGCCATCGCATCGGGTATCACGAGAAGGTCCAGTTCGCCCACCGGTCCGAGACTGTCCATGGCCGCACCCAGGGACACAGTGTTGCGGCTCTGGGGATCCGCCCACGCGACATAGCAGCGTTCGCCACCGTTATCGAAGAAACCCGCGACAGCATCGGCCAGGTAGTCTTTGTCGTCGCTAACAAAATGTGAATTCCACTGTGCCTTGTCGTTCAGCGCGACCACCGGTCGTGACAAATCCGCTGGTGACAAGGGTTTGGCGAAACCCACGAAACCTGGCACACCCGTGGTGAGTGGCGTCGGTTCCCGCAGTGCCACTTCCTGCCTGAACACACCAGGACTTCGATAGAGGGTCTCCATGATCCCGCCCCTAACTTCCTGGTGCCGTGAACTGACTGATTCGAAAGATCACGAACTCGGCCGGACGAACAATCGCAACGCCGATCTCGGTGACAACCTGGCCCAACTCACGCGCCTCTGGCGGATTGGTCTCGGCGTCGCACTTAACGAAAAATGCTTCGTCAGCTGTGGTGCCAAACAAGGCGCCCGAACGCCAGACGTTGGTCAGAAAGGCCGTTATGTTGCGCCGAATCTGCTGCCATAGACCGGGCGTATTGGGCTCGAACACAACCCACTGTGTTCCCTCGTCAATGGACTCGCGCAGGAACAACAGCGTGCGCCGTACACTGATGTACTTTAGATCTGCATTCGCATCCCCGCCTACCGTGCGGCCACCCCATACGACGATGTTGCCATTCAGGGTCCGGATACAATTCACGCCATTGGGGTTCAATCCGTCCTGATCCGCCTTGCTCAACGCCTGCGTCACTTCCAGCGCGCCGCGGATTGCCTCATTCGCGGGCGCCTTGTGAACACCGCGTTGAGTATCCACGCGGGCATAAATGCCAGCCAGGTGTCCGCTGGGTGGCACAGAGACCAAGCCATCGCCTTGCGGATCCTGTAGTTTTCGCGCCGGATCAAAGACCTTGATCCACGGAAAGTACCATGCTGCCGCATCGGTTCGCCTGGGTGAGAGACCACCGGAGCCGGTCTTGGTCAACATCGAGAGATCATTGGCACTTGGCGGCCCGTCAAGGATCGCAAATCGATCGCCGACATTGACGCAGTGCGATACCAACTTATCACGCGTACTGACATCAATCATGCCGGGCGCCGAGACCAGCGCGATCTCGTCAATTGCCGCGAATCCGGAGAGCACTGCGTCGAGGTCGCTATCGACCAGAATTCGAGCCACGAAGCACCGACCGCCCCCATTATTGAAGAAGCCATACACCGCATGCGCGAGCTGACGATGACCCTCGTGAACCGATGGCGTCTGCTCCTTGGTGGCAGACACCGCCTTCGAAGCCGGATCGCCGACGAGGTCACCGAATTTTCTCGCAAACTGAGCCCAACTCGTGATCAGCGTTGGCGTTTTCGCTGGCGTGGGCACATCAAATGCCACGAACTTCGCACCACCGGGTGAACCGGCAGTGTCTGGTGCGATCAGGTTGATGGAATCTGGAACAACCCCGATGAAGCCGGCGGTGCTGGTGCTGACACCTGCAATCGCCTTGATTGCAGCCGGGACCTCTTCGACATAAACACCGGGCGACAAATACTGCGGCATGATCAATTCTCCAGAATAAGCATTGAGTCCAGCACGATCAGTCCAGACGAAAATCGTACCCCTGACCCGTCGCAGCTGGGACCATTATTGCCAGTTCCTTCAACAACACACCCGCCTTGTGAATCTGCAGGGTATGTAGACCGTGCACCACCCGTCGCAGGATGAACCGACCTTCAGCATCGGTCGCCGCTGAGCGATTCGACTTCGTGAGCGTCATGCTTAGTCCCGGAGCTGGCTGTTCGTCAGCATCGATAACGCGCCCACCAATCGTTGCCATCAGTCGGACCGGCTCAGTTGATACGTTGCGGCCGGCAGTCGCCGACTGCGACAGACGAATATCGTGGGACTGGACAATGCCCGCAGCCGGAACAACCGCCTCCGACTCACCCAACGGTATGGTCACCCTCACCGTAATCGAAGGCCGCATCTTATTACCGATGGCCGTCCAGAATTCGCTGGGATCCTTGATCTGATCATTCTGTGCCGCTAACATCGGCATGGGCTCACTCTGCTCCCTCAAGGCACCTTGCAACACGGCGGCAGGCATGATCGGATGACGTCGCAGGGTTATCAATACCTGACTCAGGAGTCGCTGCTCCTGTAATGCCTGCTCCTGCCCGCCCACCGGCCATGCGGTCACCAGGTAGGAGCAGGCAACCCGAATGGCCGGCGGCCGGAGCAAGACGCCAACCCTGGTCTGCTCGATCTCCCGTTCACTGGTCCGCAGTTCTGTATCCTCGCGGATGTCATAGAGGAATAGGTTCACCGTCGTCTGCGACGGCGAAAATGAGTCCGACGGATGATCAAAAACAATCTGCGCGTTCGCCAACTCCGGCGGCGTGCCGCCCCGTGCCAGCATGGCCCGCAGGCTCAGACTCAGATCGCTGATCAAGCGAGCGCCCCAGCGGCCACCGCCGCATCAGATCGCTGACCCCGGTCATTCGAATCCAGTCCATTGCCCTTTACCTCGTTCCAGGTCATGCCGAACTTGCGGTACTCCCGATGAACGGCATGAACGATCATCGGCATTGTGATCGTGCCTCCGTCGCGTGCCGCCAGGAACGCAGCGGCGAGTGCAATATTCTTGATGCTGCCTCCAACCAGGCGAACCTCGCGCGCCAAGGTTTCAATCACCACATCCTGACCAACAGGCGCCTCGGGCGGGAAACAAACCGACCAGATACGTCGACGGTCATCCTCATCGGGAAAGGGAAACTCGACTACCACGTGCATCCGTCGCACGAATGCCTCATCAAGATTACGGCGAAGGTTTGTTGCAAGAATTGTTATCCCGTCAAACTCCTCCATCTTCTGCAGCAGATAACCGACCTCGATGTTGGCATATCGATCATGGGAGTCTCTGACTTCCGATCGCTTGCCAAACAAAGCGTCTGCCTCGTCAAAGAATAGAATGGCGTTGGCCTGATGAGCGGCGCCGAAGATTCGATCCAGATTCTTCTCGGTTTCCCCGATGTACTTGCTCACAATCTGCGATAAATCGATCTTGTACAGGTCGAGAGCCAGTTCGTTGGCGACAACTTCTGCAGCCATCGTCTTTCCTGTCCCCGGTCGGGCCAGCGAACAAGGCGTTCACGCCTTTTCCAAAGTTCAATTTTCGATCGAATCCCCACCGGCCGTAAACCGTATGGTGGTGGATAACCTGATTGCAAATCTCACGCAGCTGATTGGTCTGCCCATCGGGTAACACGATGTCAGCCCATTGGTGCTTTGGCTTGATTTTGCACGCAATTCTCGACAGCTCCTGACCTGCCTGGGCGCGCGCCGCATCCAGCAGATCGTCCAGCAAAATTGCAGCTTTGTCTGCACTGGCTCCACCGCACGATAGACGACGCCATGTTGCGTTGGCTTGTGCCGACGCGACCGCGCGTGCGATCTGACCTGGTGTGAGTCGAAACCGCGCGGATAACTCGCCACACATCTGATCAGTCAATTCAATCGATTCGCGTTGCAATCGACCCCGCCAGACGCTAAGCCTTTGCTCGAATCCAGGCGCACAGAATCGTACGGTCACAATCTGGGATAAAGTGCAAGGCGGCCAGGTCAACTCGATGGCGCCGGATATGATCAAGATGCCTGAGAATTCGTTCAGAATGTCAATTAGTTGGCGAATCCCTTGCGAATGCGCCGTCCAGGTGGCCGCGTCCATGCCGTGAATGAACAGAACAGCGCGTCGGGCAATCGCTTCACGCGCGAGCAAAGTCCAGAAAGCCGTTACGTTGTCAGCATCTGGCTCCAATCTCGCCAGATCGGCCTCGACGATCTCCATGCCCATGTGTCGGGCAACCGCATGAGCCACAGAGCGCTTGCCCACGCCGTCGGGCCCAATGAATTGCAGAAGGCGAGTTGCTTCAGTGTTCTTCGCAGCCTGCGCAAATGCCGACAAACCCTGCCTGGTTTCACTGGGCATCTCGAGAGTCGACAAGTCGACGCACGGTCTTTCCAACCGGCAGGTACCGGCCAGTCTCGGATGAATCGCGTCAACTCCCCACAGCCAGTTCAGAACCTGCTCGTCCAGACTGAGAGTCGCGTCAAGCAAGGTCGATTGCGGCAACTGTGCATCGGGTATCAGACGAACCAGTCCGTAACGAATCAAGGGCGCATCAGCCATAAAGTGACGTCGGCTCAGGATTCGAGCTTCGGCTGAAGCGCAAAGAAGATTCAGAGCGAGATCAACCTGGGGAAACCGTCGCGTCACATCATCCTGCAGGAATCCGTAAATTCGTTGATAACGCCGATCGAATTCTGGGGCCATCGCGAGTGCAACGACGTCGAGATCAAATGAATTGAGCTCGAGCCGTTTCGCCAAATGCATGAATGGCTCACCTCCTTCCATCGGACTGTGTCGACCCACGGTGTCGCCAACCCACAGCCGCGGATGACCCGGCGGGCATCTCGATAATCGCTGCGCCTCGGCCGAGTCGATGTATAGACCCAGGAACGGACCACTTTCATCAGAGGGACGGTCGATCCGCTCAATGGCCTGCGCCACCAGGTCATTCAGGCGCAAAAAGGTGGCTTGAAGATTCATCAGCGGAAGCGGATCAGATTCCATGACCAGTATCGTCGAGGCCATCCATGAAGTGGCGTACCCGTGGAGCCGAACACATCCCTGCGAGCAAGTCCGCACCAACCCTATCCGATTCGACCCTGGCATCGCAATCGATACGCATGCAGGCAATCACCGCTCGGATTCGAATAATCTAATCGGGATAAAACCGCTCGTCTGTCCGCTGGAAGACATATAATCTAAAGAAAATTAACGATCCGGAGTGAATCGCCGCTGTTCGTCGGGTCGAGAGCTTCTCAGACTTCGACCTTGATACAAAGTGAAAGAGGGACATGCTTCATGCCAGACTCTGCGCGCGTTGTAGTTTCCCTGATGAACCGATTGCTCCTGGCGCTCTGTTCCGATGAGCGGTCGCGTCTTCGCACTGATCTGGAGCCTGTTGCTTTGGTCCTGGGCGACATTCTTCACGAGTCACATGAGACAGTGGAGTATGTCTATTTCCCGAGTTCCTCCATCGTTTCACTGGTCTACACCATGGCAAATGGCATGACCGCAGAACTGGGCATCGTGGGCAATGAAGGAATCGTCGGCGTCGCTCAGATTCTGGGCGGGCGATCGATGCCGCATCGGGCAGTGGTACAAATCGCCGGCGACGCATTCAGGATTCGTGCCGTTTCGCTGCGCGCCGAGTTCGCTCGGGGCGGCCCCTGCCAGAGCTGGCTGTTGCGCTACACGCAGGCGTTGATCACGCAGATGGGACAAACTGCTGCGTGCAATCGGCTGCACGCAGTTGAACAACGACTATGCCGCTGGATACTCTCGTGCCACGATCGCATGCAAGGCGATGAACTACAAATGACCCAGGAATATATTGCCCATATGCTGGGTGGCCGCCGACAGAGCGTAACGGTTGCCGCAGGGTTACTACAGGATGCCGGTTTGATTCACTACTCTCGCGGCCACATCACGATACTTGATCGTCTCGGCCTCGAACGCACGGCCTGCGAGTGTTATTCGGTGGTCAAGTCGGAATATGACCGGCTTCTTCTGTGGCCGACGCCGGTGGCGCAGTCGCCAGCAAGCGGCCGATACAATCTCTGACCTCACTGAAGTTTCTTGGATTCACGACATGAATATTGTCGGCCGTATCGGCTGGCGCGGCCCCGTCGATTTCTTCTGGCCCGAACACGACAATCGGTATCGCTGGCGCCAGCTTCGCCAGGTGGCGAATGCGCTTGCCAAGTTCGATGACCACCGCAGGCGGCCCGTCCAGATCCAGGAGTAACAGGTGGGGCGGATGGCGCAGAGCAGCAGCCACTGCGCTGGCTTCCGAACGGGCGGCGTCCACCTCGTAACCATCGGCGCCGAGCAGCCGCGCAATGCCATCCCGAACTTCTTCAACATCATCGATCAACAGGATCGAAGCGCCGATCGTTCCGAAAATGCCCATGGGTGACGTGATTCACCTGTCTAGATGCCCGCTGTCGGATGTGCCCCTGCGTACGATGCTACAACTGCATCCACCACCCTTCTGTCCGTTGCCAGACATAGGGAAGGATTAAATGTTTTCATCGTGTGAACTCCCCGTGTAGTCAATCATGCCTTTGATACCAGTCATTGCCGATCTGATCACACGATGGGCGATTCCGCCTAGCTGGTTCTGGGCTTCTTGACCGCGTTGCTGGACAACTCGTGCTTGGCTTGCGAGGGCTTTCCACGCAGGTCGACCAGAGCCTTCCGATATCCGCTGTCAACACGCTCCGCATCCACCGAGGCCGATTCAACATCGGCGCGTCCACTCTGATAGTCGGCATAGCCAAGGCCGGCTCCGCTGTCAGGGGGTGGGGCGGCAGTAACGGTTGCGGCGGCCACACCATTGATATAGTCGGCATGACCCTTTGCCATGCCGCTCAGCGTTGGCAGGGCAACAGTGGCATCGGCACGCACGGCCAGAACACCGTTGATATAGTCCACATGTCCCTGCGCTGCACCACTATCGAGCGGAACAGATGCTGCGGCGGTGGCACGAACAGCCTGCACGCCATTGATATAGTCCGCACGACCCTGCACTGCTGCGCTCTCCATGGGAACGGCCACGCTCAGGTCGGCTCGCGCGGCGATCACGCCATTGATGTAATCGACGCGGCCTTGCACCGCACCGCTCTGAGCGGGGACTGGCGCGCCCATGTTCGCTCGAACGGCCGTCATGCCGGCGATATAGTCCGCGTGACCCAGGGCCGCGCCGCTGCCGGTCGGAATCACGGCAGTCTGGTCGGCGCGAGCCGCAAGCATGCCGATCAGGTAGTCGGCGCGCCCCTGGACCGCACCACTTTGAGCCGGAATGACGGCAGTCTGGTCGGCGCGAGCGGCGGCACAGCCCGCGAGATAATCGTCGTAGCCTAGTGGTCTGAGCGTAAAGTACTGTAATACATCTGGCTCACCGCTGCATTTGCTCGCATACTGCTGCGATGACTACAGCAGACACTTTTCGTCTCAAGCGCGGTGATCGGGCCAGGCTTGAGAAGTGGTTGAAGATGCCCACTCTGGCGCAAGGCGAAGCGACCCGCGCGCGGATCGTTCTGGCGTTGGACGAGGGCACGGGTGCGGCGCAGATCGCGGCGGCCCAACGGGTGGCACCCAAGACGGTGTATCGGTGGATGCATCGATATGAGGAAATGGGCATCGATGGGTTGCGGGACCTGCCCCGCTCGGGACGCCCGAGCGTGATCGATGACAAGATCGTGCGACGCGTACTCAAACTGACCACCGAGAAGGTTCCGCAGGAAGCTACTCACTGGAGCATTCGCCTGATGGCCCAGTATGCAGGGGTGAGTACCTGGCAGGTTCGTCAGATCTGGAAGGCAGCCGATCTGAAGCCGCACCGCATCAAGACCTTCAAGATCAGCAACGATCCGCACTTCGCCGACAAGGTGATCGATATCGTTGGGTTGTACATGGACCCGCCCACCAATGCGCTGGTTCTGTGCGTGGACGAGAAGAGCCAGATCCAGGCGCTGGATCGAACGCAACCGGGGTTGCCGCTGAGTCCTGGGCGAGTGGCCAGCCGCACGCATGACTACAAGCGCCACGGCACGGCCTGCCTGTTCGCTGCCTTCAATGTGCTCAACGGCCAGGTGATCGGGAAGATGGGCCAGTCGTGCAAGTCTGAAGAGTTCCTGGGTTTCATGAAGATGGTGGAAAAGAAGACCCCGAAGGACAAGGATCTACACATCGTCCTGGACAACCTCAGTGCGCACAAGACCCAAGAGGTCAGCAACTGGCTCAAACGGCATCCGCGCGTTCAGTTTCACTTCACCCCGACCAGCTCGTCCTGGCTCAACGCCGTCGAAGGGTGGTTCTCCCAACTCGAACGCCGTTCGCTGTACCGCGGTGTATTCACCAGCGTACGCGACCTGATCCAAGAGGTCGAACGATTCATCGACGTTCACAACGACCATCTTGCCAAGCCGTTCGTCTGGACCGCTGACTCCGAAAAGATTCTGGCTGCCGTTGCCCGGGCTCGTCATGCGTTACAGGACTAACCGCGCAGCCCACTAGTGCCTCGCCCACCTGGACGGGTCTGGGCGCGGCCAGATTCTCCCTGGCCGCATTCTTGCCTGCGTGGTAATCGGCTCGTCCAAAGGTATAGGCCCGCCCATAGGCGAGGACTGCGCTGCCGGCTCGCTCGTCCAGCAATCCGCGTTGATAGTGGTCTACCCGCTTTGCGTATTCGGTGCCCGGTGTGTTCTTGGCCAGATCAATCGCATTGTCACGTGCAGCGTCGAGCCCTTCCCAGGTTGCAGGCGGCGCATAAGGCCGACCACTGAACGCGGCTCCGTTAATCGTCTTGGTCCAGATCATGGGTTCCTTGTATTTCGTCATGTGTATCGGACCATGCCAGGAGCTGGCTTGCTGTCCCGGATACCGGACCTGACGCTTCTGGATCGTGTTGACGAACGACAGCGGACTCGGGATCGCGAGTACGACGGATTGGTCCGTACCGGCGATCGAGGTACCGGTACTGCGATCGAGCTCAACCCAGTCTGCGGTCAATCGGTTCGCATAGCGGAAGTTGGCGAGGCTGCTGGTAACGCCGCTTTGCCCATAGAGTGCATCAAACGCAGTCCGGCTGATCGGATCGGCTTGATCGTAACCCACCCGCTTCATGAGATAACCCACCGACGCAGTGCCATAGTCCACCTTGACATGGTATTTGAACCATTTTCCGGGGATGGCGCCACGGGATTCCATGCCCTTTCTGATGACTTTTTCAGCGTGTTCCAGGTGATCCTTGTTCGTCGGCTTCTGTGGGAACGCGGTCAGATTTTTGGCGTCATTACCAGGCCCACCCCAATCGGCGTTGAGCAGATGTCCCTGGCAATACTCACGTCCTTTGGTTGCGGCAGTAAACAACTGCTGACGCTCGTAGGAAATAAAGCCCGCTGTATTGGTCGTCCTCGTGCCATCGGCATGCCCCGGACCCAGTTGATCTACGGTCACCTCGACCCCCTCGCCACACGCATCCAGTGGACCCCATACGGGGTCCGAATTGGCGATCACGCGCTGAATCACTGCATCCGCCGACTGAACTGTTGGGTGTGCGAAGAGCGAATCATTCCGCAGCGCGGGATGCGGCTCCGCCAGCCCGGGGCGATGTCCGATGCGAGCGACTTGCGCACCTTGGGCATGAGCCTCCCGTTCCAGGGTCGGCTCGTCATTGACGAGGACACCCCCAGGCAGCCGCAGAGTCGGGCGCACCCGCCCCTGCATCTGCTGAACGACATGCCAGGCCTCATGGCCCAGGTGCTGTTGCTGCCCGGGTGCCAAGTAGATGTGCATGCCCTGGGTATAGGCCAGAGCCTGCACCCGGGCCGGTTGGGGCGAGTCATAGTGAACTGTCACATTACCCAGGGAAAATCCCGACAGTTCTTCGATAGTGTCCCGCACCGGACCTCGCAGTTGCGCTGTCGAGCCGTTCGATCGAGGGGACAACTCAGCACCGACGATGCCCGACGGTCGATCCAACATTTCGCCAACGGCCCGATTGCCCACCGCCCTTTGCAAATGGAGCGCATTGGCCAGGGTAACCGACCGCGGCCAGAGTCTGCCATCCCGACCCGCCATCTTGAGTGTCGACGCTGCCGTCGATGGGCCAACACGCTTGGCGACCTTCGGCCGCCGATCGCCGACCGATCTCACGGTCGCACCCGCATAAATTGCAGACTTGTGAGCTGACATGATCACCCCCGGTGAACAAGGCACATCATACCAATCGCCTGTTTCCCCTCGCGATAGCCAGACCCCCGATCCGACTCGCCGGCAGGCGCCGCCATTGACCATGTTGGGGATGCGAGCACCTGCACTTCTCTGGTATCAAGTCGCCTGACGAAATAATCGCCATTGATCGCAATGGCACGGACAGATTGCTCAGTCGACCATGCCCTTTAATGGGTAGCACCGGGGGAAGCCATTGCACCAGAGTCCTGACCCATTGGACGCGGCCGCGTTAGGGACTATCCTGAGCCTTTACGAGAAGCGACGATAGATGGTCACCGACGGACCCGAAGCCAGGGGAGATCAGAGTCACTGGGTCATCAATCGGACCTTGAAGGCGGTCTTGTTCGTCGATATTGTTGAATCGGTGCGACTATTCGAACTCGACGAGACAGGCACGATTACGAAATGGGTTGAGCTGGTCAATCACATTGTTTCGTACACCATCCCGCGTCACCACGGTCGCATGGTCAAATCCACCGGAGACGGCCTGCTTCTCGAGTTTGACGAAGTGCTCCATGCGGTTGAATCAGCGTTCGATATCCAGCGGGTCAATCAATCGCTGAATGCCTGTCTGCCAGACGAGAGCAGGATCTACCTGCGCATGGGCATTGATGCGGACGACGTTGTCATCGAGCGCAATGACATCTACGGCCGCGGGGTCAACCTGGCCGCGCGATTGATGTCGCTCGCCGGGCGCGACGAAGTCATTATCTCGGCGGGTGCCCGAGGCCGACTCACGGCGAGTCTTGATGCAGACGTGGAAGATCTGGGTGAGTGTTATGTGCGGCACATTCGAGAGCCGATCCGGGCCTACCGGATCGGGCCTCCCGGGCCCACGCCGATCATTCATGCCGGCGCCGAGACCGATTCTTTGTTGCCCACCATCGCGGTCATCCCGTTCAAGGGATTGGTCGTCGAACCTGAGAATGTGGTTTTCGGTCAGATTCTGGCCGATGAAACCATCGCCACGCTCGCCCAGAATCCGAACTTGAACGTGATCTCCCGCCTGTCGACCACGGCATTCAGCGGCCGGTCCATTGATCACAACGACATCAGGAGCTTTCTGAAGGCAGACTATCTGGTGACCGGTGTCTATCGATGCGCAAACCAGAAGATTCGACTCGATGTAGAACTGACCGATGCAAGATCCGGCAATATCCTGTGGTCCGATCGCATCTCTGAACCCATCGCCGGCATTTTCAGTGGCAGCCAGGAATTGGTCAATACCCTGGTGAGTTCGATCGGGCAGGCTGTCGTTTCACGGGAGTTGCAGCTGTCGCGATCGCGGCCCCTGCCCACCCTGAGGGCTTGTACCCTGCTGATTGGCGCGATCGCCCTGATGCACCGGCTGTCGCAGGCCGATTTTCAACGGGCTCAGGCACTGCTGTACACGCTGGTCGATCGCGGAGGCGGTCAACCGATTCCCAATGCCTGGTTGGCCCACTGGCATGTTCTGCGGGTTCAACAAGGGTGGTCGGAGGATCCGGCGCGGGATACCTATCTGGCCATGGACTGCACCAAACGTGCGCTGGACGCCGATCCGGATTGTGTACTGGCGCTGACCATCGACGGATTCGTGCATACCAATCTGCTCAGACGGCTGGATGTGGCCCAGGAGCGTTATGACAGGGCTCTTGAGATCAGTCCCAACTTTTCGATGGCCTGGTTACTTCGAGGCACGCTGGCCGCCTTCAAGGGCGATGCCGGTCAGGCAGTTGGTGATACGCAGCGCGCATTGGCGTTGTCACCGCTGGATCCGCACCGTTTTTTTTACGATTCGCTTGCCGCATCTGCCAGCTTCTCTGCCGGCGATTATCAACGCGCGCTCCAGTTGTCCAAGCAGTCATTGCGCGCGAACCGCACCCATACGTCGACATTGCGCGTGTTGGCGGTTTCACACTGGCAGCTCGGTCAACGGGATGAAGCCAGGGCGGTTGCCCAGGCTTTGCTGGCGCTGGACCCCGGCCTGACCGTGTCAGGCTGGCTCAGCCGCTCGCCCAGTGCATCATTCGAGGTTGGCCGGCAGTTTGCCGGCCTGTTGAGGAAGGTCGGGATCCCGGAGTGAGCCAGGCACATTCCGACCGGCCTTATCCTATTCAACAGAATCCATTGGGGAGGACAACACGATGAGCGCGATGAAACCGGAATCGACCGCCGGCGGCTTCGGGGGTTTTGGAGGCTTCGGTGGGTTTGGAGGATTTGGCGGCTTCGGCGGCTTCGGCGGATTTGGCGGATTTGGCGGCGTGTCCGGTTCCGCAGGTTTCGGCAGCTTCGCCTCGCCAATTCACGCCGAAGCATTCATGGCCAATCGCAATGGCATCTCGGGTTACTGGCAGAACATCAGCCAAATGCCGCCAGAGCACCCACTCAATGCCCCGGAAAATCTGACGCTTTGGTCGCCCTGGGTGCGAGCCAGTCTGATCGATTTCGAGTTGTTCTCGACCATCGGCTTCTCCGATCCGAGCGCCAGTTCTGCCATGGCAATCTGGCATCTCAATGTGTCCCCGGCGAGCGGCTCGGGTATACCCACGGCCACTTATCGGCCGATGATTCGAATGACCCGGCCCAACGAGCCCGTATTCCTGGAACAGCTTCCATTTGTCAATCAGTATGCGGCCCTGCGCACGGACCGAGCGGCCGAGATTCTGACCCAGATGAACCTGCCACTCGACTTCCTGGCGACGATCGCCTTTCTGCATCCCGATCGCACGCCCTGGACTCTCGAGTTGTTGTACGCCTCGTTGCGCCTGGCCAACTTTGTCGAGATGCGCCTCAAACACGCGCTGGCCTGCCGTCGGCCCATTGAATGCTCGGCGCAGATCCAGCCGATGATTCCGACACCCGCCCATGGAAGCCTGCCAAGTGGACACGCAACCGAAGCCTTCACGTCGGCGATGGTCCTGGCCAGACTCTTGCGCGCGTCGGCATCACCGATCTACAGCACCCAGGAGGGATGGAGCATCCAACTGTTCCGGCAGGCAGCCAGAATTGCCATCAATCGGACGGTGGCCGGCGTTCACTTCCCGGTCGACAGCGCTGCCGGTGCGATGCTGGGGCTGACGCTGGGCAATTACATGGTCAGCCGCTGCATGGAGGCCGCGGAGTTTACCGCATGGGAGTTCAATGGTGAGAAATTCTCCAACGACTTTGATTGGCAGGCACTGTATTCGATTCCATCAATGACCCAGACCCAGGGTCAGGTGGGATCGTCAGTCTATGCCTCATCACTGGGCCCTCAAGCACTGGTCAGCTCTGCGCAATCGATTCTGAAGAAGGTCTGGGAAAACGCCCTGCTGGAATGGACGTAAGCCATGAACATTAAATGGCAGAGAATCGACCTCTCGAACGACCCGGATATTGATCCGTACGTTTATTGGACGACGATCGGTCCGGGTAGCCGCCATTTCCTCATCCCTGGCGAGGGGATCGGCGTGTTCCCGGTGATTCTGGAACTGCGCAATGGTGCGACTGCTGTTCAACTGCGCAACGCCTTCGATCATTCAGGCGGTCCGGGGAAGCAAGCCGCTCTGCTGCGTATCAGTGTCATGTATCTGGAAGAATCGCCGGTCAAGAGACGGTTCTTTCCCGCAGTGGTCAATCTTGAATTCTTCCAATTGCTACAGCAAGACAAGGAACTGAGCCGCCTGGCCCGCGCAGTTGCTATTGGTCCCCCGTTGGCCAACGGCAGCTTCAGCCTGCGTTGTGGCGAGCAGGAGCCCATAACCGTCACACCCGAGGGTCTGGCACGCCCGAAGATGACGGTTGTCGGCGTCATTGATGACGGTATCGGATTCGGTCATTGTCGGTTTCAACGATCGGATAGAACCACCCGTGTGGAGAACGCCTGGGTTCAGGACGGCCGGTGTGACCCCGACGCTTCGACGGTGATCTACGGTCGCGAGTTCTGGAAGACGGACAACGGCCCGACCAAGGGCATCGACACATTGATCGACGAGAGCAGTCAGCAGGGATTCTTCGACGAAGACATGTTTTACCGACTCACCGGTCAGGCTGATTTTGGCCGCAGGGTGTTCAAGTCCGTTGCACTCGGCGCCGCCCATGGTACGCATGTCATGGATCTGGCGGCGGGCGAAGACCCGGCGAATGACTGCGCCGATCGGCCCATCATCTGCGTTCAGTTGCCTGCCTCGATCACAGCCGATACCTCCGGGGCAAAGCTCGATCCGTTCGTGCTGGATGCGGTCAGATACATCATTGACCGAGCCGACCAGATTGCTATTCGCCTCCATTGCGGCCCACTGCCGATCGTTATCAATTTCAGTTATGGTTTCGTCGCCGGACCGCACGACGGGACCTCGCCGCTCGAGGCGGAACTGGACAACATCATTGAGCAGCGTCGGAAAAAAGCACCCATCGAAGTCGTCCTGCCATCCGGCAACAGTCATCTGAAGCGGCTTCATGCCAACGTGCAATTCGATAACCTTGGCGACAACCAGCCTCTGTTCTGGCAGGTCCAGCCGGACGACCGGACCTCCAGCTTCATGGAGATCTGGATGCCGTTTCAGCATGCGCCGCCCATCGACAGCCGGATGAGTATCAGGCTGGCGCTTCCCGCAACAGGTGGCGCGAGTCCATCGCTGGCTGAACAGAACAACACCGGCTGGGTCGGCACGCTGAATGGCGACCCCATCTGTATGCTGTTTTATCAAGCCAGGCCGTATTTGAATCAACGTGGCATGTTCTTCATTGCGCTATTGCCGACCGCGTTTCTGGATCCAGGAACCGCGCTCGCGCCATCGGGCGTATGGACCGTGACGCTGATCAACGAGACCCTGACGAGCGACCAGTTCGTGCAGGCATGGATTCAGCGCGACGATACGCCGTATGGCTATCCGTCACGCGGCCGGCAGTCGTTTTTTGATCACGCCTGCTATGAAGCGTTCTCGCCGGACGGGTTTGAGCAGGAAGTGGATGATCCTGCCTGTATCGTGCAGCGGGCTGGGTCAATCAATGCCATCTCGACGGGCGCGCAGACCATCGTCATCGGCGGCATGCGGCGCAGGGAATTGACCATGGCGCCCTACTCGGCGGGTGGTCCAGTGACCGGAGCATCCGGCGGCAGCGCGGATCCGTTCAGACCCGATGCGGTCTGCGTCAGCGATGACTCAGCTGGTTTCGCTGGCGTGTTGGCTGCCGGCACGCGCAGTGGTTCCGTGGTGAGCTTGCAGGGAACCAGCGTGGCGGCGCCCCAGATCGCGCGCTGGGTTGCGAATCGGCTCGCCAACGGTCTTCCGGGTGGGCGCACGGCAGTGCAAGGCGAGGCAAGCGTTCAGGAAACAGGTCTTCCGGCGAACGCACCGCCACAACCACCGGCCGAGCGAGGAGGCGCGGGCCGGATCCGTCTGCCAGCTGTGTATCCGATCAAACGCTTCGAGTGAATGGTCAATACCCCGCTAGGGAAATGCGCGATCCGTCGCCATCCGATCCGATACCGACATGTCGCCGAATCGCACGAATCGTCACGCTGTCTGGCATCAGGTAATCGTTCAGGATATCGAAATGGCCGTAATCGGGCAGCACGTGTAGTGACGGTGTGTAATCGTGGCGACGCAATGTCTGGAAATAGCGAAATGACTGGTCGACCCATTGCCAGGGTTCGTTGGCCCCAGCCAGCAGCGTAATCGGGCCGCGCATCCTCGGGGCTTTCGATTCCATGTCATGACGGCGCGCCAGATCGACATCGAGCCGCAGGTCTGCATTGACCGAAGTCCGCATCGCCGGCAATGGATTGTAGATGCCACTGGTGAGCAATGCGCCGGCCAGCTGTATCGGTCCATGCCCTGCCCAGTCATGCGCGATGATCTCGGCGCCCAGATGGGCACCGGCCGAATGCCCCGACAAGGTAATCTGGTCGGCAGCCCCACCGATCTCCACGACATTCGCACAGATCCACGCGAAGGCGTCGATCGCTGACTCGACGACCTCGTCCAGTGTCGAGGACGGACATAACTCATAGTTGGCGATCATTGTCGTGATACCGAGTGGCACTAGCGTGCCAGCGACAAAGGCAAAATTCGCCTTGTCCTGAGCGCGCCAATAGCCCCCGTGCAGGAAGATGTGCACGGGCGTCGGACCGGCATGTCGCCTGGGCCGATAGATATCGAGTCGACGCTGCGGATGATCGCCATAAGCGACGTCGCGTTCGACGGCCAGCGACCGGCCCGCCGCATCGTTATGAGGTTGCAGTAAAAGCCGATTATCCGCGAAGTTTGGAAAGGCCTTCTGCGGGTTGTACTGGAACTCATGGTCGTCCAGTGACAGCGCCGACCAGATTGGCACGCCTGGGTTCATTCACAGCCTCCGGTTTCCATGGATACTACCGCTGGTTTCACCTCGTCGGGCAACGCCTCATCATCATCATCATCATCGCGAAGACAGCCATGGCAGCCTGATTTAAAATGAAATCGACGGCGTTCGAACCCGGCCCGAATCGTCCGAATAACCCGCCACCCTGAGCCAGGGTTCAGCAGCCCTTGATCCGGCACGAGCGAATACGTGATCATTACAGAGATCGACTTCATCGCCCTTGGCGTACCCGTTCGCAGCGGTAAGGCCTACGGGATGTCCAAGCTCATCGCGACGGGTCGCCAATCCACGCTTGTGCGTCTTCGGCTGGCCGATGGCACAGTGGGCTATGGCGAGGCCTGGGGCCCCCCGGCGCTGAATCAGGGCTATCAGACATTTCTCGCGTCCTATCTTGTGGGCACCAATGTGTTCGATATTGAACATGCGTTTGATCGAATCCTGGCCAGGCACTATCACTTTGGCGTTCAAAACGCCATGCTTTGGTCGATCTCTGGCATCGACATCGCGGCCAAGGATGCAACCGGCAAGCTGCTGGGCATCCCGGTGTGCCGGCTGATCGGTGGGCGACGCATCGACAGCGTCCCGATCTATGCATCGGGGGGCTATCTCACCAACGAACCCGACGCCGATTTCGCCCCGCAGATCGAGGCAATGGCAATGGCCGGGCATACCGATGTGAAGATCAAGATCGGCCTGGGTCCCTCGAGTGATGTCCGGCGGCTGCGCGAAGCTCGGGCGATCCTGGGCGACGAGGTTCGAATCGCGGTCGACATCAATAGCAACTACACGGCGGATATCGCCAGACGCGCGATCGACGCCATGGCGCCCTTTCGTCCCGAATGGATCGAAGAGCCTGTTTCACCCCGCGACTTTACCGGCCTGGCCCGGGTTCGGGCATCCTCGCCATTTCCGATTGCGACCGGCGAGGCCTTCTATACGGTTCACGATTTTGCGATGGTGGCTGACGCGGCCGACATCCTGCAGCCCGATCTCACCTTGTGCGGCGGATTCTGGCAGGGCCGCAAGATCGCCGAGATGGCGCATGCGCGTCATCTTCGGCTCTCGCCCCATGTCTGGGGCGGTGCGGTCGGTCTGGCCGCCGCTGTGCATTTTATTGCCTCGCTGTCGGTGTACCCGCATGCCGACAACATACCCGAGCCAATCCGCCTCGAATATGATCTGGGCGAGAATCCCCTGCGCGCCGAACTGATCAGGGATCCGATCGTCTGTCACGATGGCACCATCGCGGTGCCGGATGCGCCGGGCCTGGGCATCGATATCGACATGGACGCGGTCGAGCGTTATCGCCTCAAACCGGCTTGAACCTGCCTTGCACCCCGCTGACAGTCTCCCTGTCGTGCTTCAGGTCACTGATCTGCGCACCTATTTCGACACTCCGGCTGGCGAGCTGAAAGCGGTCGACGGCGTCAGCCTCACCGTGCGTGAGGCCCAGGTGCTGGCCATCGTCGGCGAATCGGGTTCGGGCAAGTCCGTCACCGGCTTATCACTGATGCGGCTGCTCGGTCGAACCACTGGGCGGGTGGCGGGTGGCAAGGCGCTGTTCCTGGACAAGACAGGCAGCTCGCACGACTTGCTGAGCATTACCGAGCCGACAATGCGCCGCTTGCGCGGTTCACAGATCGCGATGATCTTTCAGAATCCTATGGCAAGCCTGAACCCGGTATTCACGATCGGCGAGCAGATCGGTGAAACGATTCGCGTCCACCAACACGCCAGCCGTGCGCTCGCCCGCCGCGCAGCCATCGATTTGCTCGCTCAAGTCGGCATCGCCGATCCGCAACGCCGGGTCGACGCCTACCCGCACGAACTGTCTGGCGGCATGCGCCAGCGAGCAATGATTGCGCTGGCGCTGGCCTGTGACCCGAAGCTCCTGATTGCCGATGAACCGACCACGGCACTGGATGTCACGATCCAGGCACAGATCATTCATTTGCTGAAACGCCTGCGCGCGCAGCGCGCCATGGCGATGATCTTCGTCACCCACGACCTGAACCTGGTCGGCGAAATCGCCGATCGGGTGGCCGTCATGTATGCGGGCGAAGTGGTCGAGGAAGGCGATGCACACGACGTGATTCACGGCGCCCGCCATCCATATACCCGGGCGCTGCTCGCCTGCATTCCCAGGCGTTCCTACGAGACTGCCGACGGCCGCACGCTACGCCCGATTCCCGGTGGCCTGCCCGATCCGCTCTCACGACCACCCGGATGCCGGTTTCATCCTCGGTGCCTGCATGCCCGCGATATCTGTCGTCATGAGTCCCCCCGCCTTGAGTCGACCGCGCCCGGACATCGCAGCGCCTGTCTACGCTGGCGGGAGTTGGCATGACGAGGCTGGATGGTCCTGGCAGCATGACCAGGCCTCTCGTGCACGCCGAGCAGATCACCCGTCACTTCCCGTCACGCAGCTCTGGCTTGGGCCGTACGGGAGCACCGGTACGAGCGGTTGAAGCGGTCGATTTTGCGATTGACCCGGGTGAAGTATTGGGCGTGGTGGGTGAATCCGGATCCGGCAAGTCCACATTGGGCCGGTTGACCTTGCGCTTGCTCGAACCGACGGCCGGCCGGGTCAGTTTCGACGGTGAAGACCTCGCCAGCCTGGATGCGGCTGGCCTGCGTCGCTTTCGCCGACACTTTCAAATGATTTTCCAGGACCCCGTGGCGAGCCTGAACGCCCGCATGACCATTGCCGACACGCTCGCCGAGCCATTGCGACTGCACTTCGGACTGAACCGCCGCGACGCCGGAGAACGCGCGGCGGATTTGCTGAGGCAGGTTGGCTTGCCGGCAAGTTTTCTGAATCGTTATCCACGATCGTTCTCGGGAGGCCAGGGCCAGCGTATCGCGATCGCCCGTGCACTGGCAGCTTCGCCACGATTCATCGTGGCCGACGAACCGGTTTCGGCTCTGGATGTATCGATTCAGGCCGAGATCATCACCCTGCTGCAAAGCCTGCAACAGAATCTGGCACTCGCGCTGATGTTCATCAGCCATGATCTATCGGTAGTCGAAGTGATCGCGGATCGGGTGATGGTGCTTTATCTGGGCCGGGTCATGGAGTCGGCACCAACCCGCTCGCTGTATCAACAGCCTCGTCATCCCTATACGGCCGCCTTGTTGCAGGCGGTGCCCGGCAACACGCGGACCGGCCCGCGTTTGACACTTCAGGGCGAGATCCCCAGCCCCAGCGACCCGCCCTCGGGTTGTGTGTTCCGCACGCGCTGCCCGTTCGCGATCGACGCCTGCTCCGTCACTGTGCCGCCGCTCGAATCCGTCGGCCCCAACCACTGGAAGGCCTGTCTTCGTGATGATCTCTCGCTCTGAGCGTTCCGGGCGCGGCACAACGGTCATCGTGGTCGGTGGGCGTGGCTTTGTCGGATCGACGGTAACCCGGACGCTGATCGATTGCGGGTATCGCCCTCATCTCATCGGACCGGCGATGCCGGTCGATCTGCTGGCCGATCTGACGGGCCGCTTCGACGAGACCATTGCGTCGATCGAAGACCGACCGCGCCTGCAGGCAACCGTCACGCAGTCCCGGGCAAGGGCAATCATCAGTCTGGCGGCGCACAGCGCCGGCAACAATGGCCTGATGAAGTCGGGCGAGGCGCAGTCCGACCGGGCGATGACCATCAATGTGAATGGCTTTCGCAATGTGCTCGAGGCCGCCGTCGCGGCTGGTGGCCTGCCAGTGATCTGGACCAGTTCGACCGTCGTCTATGGAGAATCCGCCCGCTATCCCGACCAGCCCGTTGACGAAACTGCTCCCACGGAGCCGAACACCTTCTACGGCCTGACCAAGGAACTCTGTGAGCGGCTGGCCGCTTACTACCGACGGCGCGCAGCCCTGCCCGTCACGGGTTTGCGTCTACCACTCGTACTGGGCGCCAACCTGTGGTACCAAGGGGCCGCCGCACAGATCGAGAACCTGATCGCTGCAGCCCGCGAGCGACGCTCATTCGAGGTCGTCAGCCACGACGAGCTCATGGACCTCATGCATGTCGCTGATGTGGCGCGCGCAGTGCTCGCCGTGCTGGAAAGCCCGACCCATCCGCAGATCCTCTACAACATCAATGGCTTTCGTGCGAGTATGTCGCAAATCGTGAGCGAAGCGACGGCGCAAGCGGGCAACGCCGAACTGAGCTTCACGCCTGCACCGGCGATGCAGACCTTTCCAGCCATCAGCGACGCGCTGATTCGGGCGGATCTGGGTTTTATCCCACGATTCGACCTCTCCGCGACGATCGCATCCTTACTGACGGAGTACAACGACAGTGTTTGATCAGCGACTCAGGACACTTGGCATCGTATTACCCGAGGCTGCCACGCCATCGTTCAACTATCTGCCGGTCGTGGTGCACCAGGGCATCGCCTACATCAGTGGCCAGCTGCCCAAGATCGATGGCGAAGTGCGCGTATTCGGTAAAGTCGGTGCCGAGGTTGATCTGGACACCGCCCGCGAGCAGGCGCGCATCTGCCTGCTGCAGGGCCTGGCCTGCTTGCGCAACGAGCTGGGTACGCTCGATGGCGTTCAACGCCTGCTCAGGATCAACGGCTATGTGGCCTCCGCACCGGGCTTCAATGCCCAACCCAAGGTGCTCGATGCGGCCTCCGATCTGGCCGTCGAGATATTCGGGGAGGCTGGTCGGCATGCTCGCGCCGCCATCGGCGTAGCCGAACTGCCGCGCAATGCCGCGGTTGAAATCGACATGACGATCGCTGTGCGTGAGCCTGGCGATCGGTAAGCAGCTGTCACGAACCACAATGAAGCAGGAGACCCGGTCGATGAAATCAATCAATCCATACCCCGTCCGTTGCCTTCAGCGCTTCGGCAGGGCTGCACTTCTGACAGGCGTTCTGTCGTTGGCAGTCACCTTATCCTCGTACGCTGGCGACCTGTATGGCCCTGCCGCCAGCAGCCCGACCACCGGGGGCACACTCAACATGGGCTTGCTGGTCGAGCCGCCAGGACTGGATCCGTTTCATCAAGCTGCCGATGCCCGCATCCGACTCACCGTGCTGATCTATCAAGGCCTTTTTTACGAATCGGCCGATGGCCAGGCCATGCCACTGCTGGCCGAGAGCGTCGACATCACCGATGAAGGCAAAACCTATACGGTCAAGCTGCGACAAGGCGTCAAGTTCCACAATGGCCAGGCGATGACGGCCATTGATGTCGCCTATAGCTACAACTACATTCGCAATCCGAAGAACGGGTCTCCCGGTGCAGGAGACTTCGCCAATATCGAGGCGATCGAGGTGGTGGATCCGCAGACGATCCGGATTTCCCTCAATACGCCCAACGCCTCGCTACCCATGACGCTGGGCAACAAGTACGGTGCCGTGGTGCCTGCAGGTTTTTTCGATCAGGAAGGCGCACGCAATCGACTGAACGCCGTCAGCGTCGGCACGGGTCCGTTCAAACTCGTCGAATTCAATCCCAACGCGAATCTCGTACTCGAACGCAACCCGGATTATTGGCAAAAGGACATGCCTTATCTGGATCGGATCAATTTCAGCTTCCTGCCCAATAGCGCATCAATGCTGATTGCCCTGCGCAACAAGCGCGTTGACCTCGTTCCACTGGAACGGCCGCAAGATGCCAGGCAGACAACCGGCATCGATGGCATCAAGATCGATCGCTTTGCCTCGCTGAATCAGAAATCACTTGACCTGGGCGCGGAGCTCAAGCCTTTGGACAATGTCAAGGTCCGCCAGGCAATTTCCTTGGCGGTTGATAAACAGCAGATCAAAGAGGCCGCCATTGGTGATCAGGGCACAGTGATCGGCACCATGGTCGCCGGTATGCAGGAGCGTTGGGGCGTTCCAATGGCCGATCTACCGATGCAAGGGCCTGACATCGCCAAGGCAAAGGCCTTGCTGAAAGAAGCCGGTCTGGATGCCGGATTTGGGCTGACCCTCACGACCATCAATGGCTACGACTGGATGGATCCCGCGGCCGTGACGCTGAAACAGCAGCTGGCACCCATCGGCATCGACCTGACCATCCAACGCGTCGATCTCGGCGTCTGGATCAAGAACTTCAGGGCGCAGCAGATGGGCCTGACGTTCAATGACTGGGCGACTCAGCCCGACCCCAACCTGCTGTTTTACCGCCATTTTCACCAACGGCCGCAGGGTGCCGACTTTCGCAACTGGTACAACGCGGCAGCCAGTGAACTGCTCGACCAGGGTCGTGCCGAAGCGGATTTCGACAAACGACGGGCAATCTACGCCCGATTTCAGCAGATACTCGCCGAAACCGTTCCAACCATCATGCTGTTTTCGGCAGACCATGTCATTGCGCGCCGGGATTCAGTGCGCAATTTTGTCCAGCACCCAACCGGTTGGTATTACGGGCTCGCCCGAACCTGGTTGAAGCGATAGTCGTCCAGGTACCGGATGGTGACTGAGGCCTGGTCATGACCGCCTATCTCGTCAAACGCATCAGCGCTTCGTTGACCACGGCGGTCATCGCCTCTTTCCTGATCTTCTGGCTGATTCGCCAAGTGCCTGGCGACGTGGTCGCCCAGATGATGGGCCAGGCCGGCAGCCAGGAGGCCGAGCTGTCCTTACGCGCGTTCTTCGGCCTGGACGAATCGATTCCCCGTCAGTACGTCCACTGGTTGGGCAACGTTTTGCAGGGAGACTTGGGCACGAGCTGGATCAGAGGCGTGTCGGTAGCCGCCATGGTTGGCAAGGCGTTCCTGGTCACGGTCGAACTGGCCATGCTCACGCTCGCCGTGGCCACGATCATCGGCGTGCCGCTGGGCTTGTTTGCCGGTATCCATGAAGGCCGCTTCGTCGACCATGTGGTGCAGAGTCTCAACGTGGGTGGCCTTGCTGCACCGGTCTTCTGGGTTGGATTGATGCTCCTGGTGGTGGTTTCCAATGTGTTTGCCTGGTCACCCCCATTGCAGTTCACCCCACCGAGCGAATCAGTTGGTGACAATCTGGCGATCATCTTGTTGCCCATGCTCAGTCTGGCGTTTCTCCAGACGGCCGCCTACAGCCAGTTTGTCCGGCAGAATGTGATTTCGGCGCTGCATCAGGACTATGTGCGCACTGCAATTGCCAAGGGCATGCCGACCCGTCTCATCTTCTTCAAGCATATCCTGAGAAATATCGCGATTCCGATCGTGACCTTCATGGGCCTGATCCTGATCCAGATCCTAGGGGGCGTGGTCATCGTTGAATCCCTGTTTGCCCTGCCCGGTCTGGGGCGCTTGCTGCTCGCCTCGATCCAGACACGCGACTATCCAGTGCTGCAGGGTGCATTGCTGGTAGTGGTCGTTGTCGCCATGGTCGTGAATCTGCTGGTCGACATCGCCTACCGATTCATCGATCCGCGGCTGCGCCGCTCGTGAACGGCAAACGATGACCGTGACCGCTGCGCCAACCACGCGATTGCGCGGACGTTTGTTTGGTCGTGCACGACGGGAACCGGGAACGCTACTGGGCATTGCGATCCTGATCGGCCTGCTGCTGCTGGCGCTGTTCCCGTCAGTCTTCGCCCAGCTGTCGCCACTGGCGATCGACACGCAGTCCAGTCTGCTGCCACCCTCAACCGATCATTGGTTCGGCACGGACGATGTCGGCCGCGATGTGTTTGCGCGAGTCGTCTACGGCACACGGGTCACGCTGTCGATCTGCGCCGGCTCGCTGCTGCTCTCGGCAATATTCGGCAGTATTCCGGGCATGATCTCAGGCTACTACGGCGGTGTGATCGACCTCGTCCTGGGCCGATTCATCGACGTGATGCTGAGCTTTCCACCAATCATCCTGGGCATCATCATCACCGGGATTCTCGGCCCCTCGCTGCACAATCTGGTACTCGCCCTCGCCCTGGTCTACCTACCAGTGTTCTTTCGCATCGCGCGAGCCGGCGCGATGTCTGAAGCAGGCCTGGCATACGTCGAGGCGGCACGCAGCATCGGGCTGACCGAGGGGACGATTCTGCGTCGACATGTGATACGCAACATCCTGCCGCAAGTCCTAACCCAATACATGATCCTGTTCCCGCTGATTCTGCAGATCCAGGCTGCGCTGGGGTTTCTGGGTCTGGGCGTGCAGCCGCCCACACCCGACTGGGGCGCGATCCTCCAGCAGGGCAAGGACACCATCCTGTATGCACCCTGGATGTCCGTGTTTCCGGGCCTTGCAGTGTTGGTCACGGCGCTGGCGCTGATTCTGGTGGGCCGTGCCGTGCAGCGACAGATTGATCAGCATTAGGGAATGCGGCCGATCGACGAATCGCGCCGAGCCTGTGTCGCGGTTTCGCGAACCGCTGATCGCCCATCCATGCACGAAGATGCCCCGGCATCACTCATCGGATCAGTGTCAACTCTCGTACCTCGGAGCGGAAATGACTCGATACAGTTCCGTCTGCCAGGGTCCATTGATAGTCGAGCCGGGTCGGCACCATGAACCCCTCGACAACCCTGTAGTCGAGCTTCTGACCGACCTCGAACTGCACGGTCAGATTGCCTTCCATCAGCAGGCGATCCGACGCCATCTCCTCGATTCGCCCATCCTCGCCAAACGTCACCACATAGGCCCCCGCCAGATCCGGCCGGGTGATTCGCAGAACGGCCGATCGGTGATCGCGCGCCTCCCAGGTGACGGATTCATTGGGTAGCAGCGCCCACGGCATGAGCGGCGCCTGACCGTAATAGCGCAATGTCATGTAGCTGTGCAGCGAGGCAATCTGCTCTGCTTCCTCATAGTCGGTGTGCATCACCTTGATCCAGCCGAACAACTTGGCGCGCATGTCATGGCGGTTCCCGAAGTAGGCGTCACGGGTTTCGATCAATGGCAGGCCGAAGCGGCGAAACGTGCCGATCCACGCAAAGATCGTCGACGCTGGACGGCTGATCTGTCGACCCTGCGCCTCGAACTCGCCCACCGGCAACAGGAACTGACCGGTCTGACGGAAGGAAACTGCACGCAGCGACACGTCGGTCTGACCATTAAAAGCAAAGTCGAAATAGCGGCGTACGGGTGCTGGCAGTTCGGCGTACATCTCGGGGCGAAGATCGATGGAGACCAACGGCGCGGAGCCGACGATTTCCTGTTCGATCAGCCGCGCATTCTCGCGTGACGCGAGCCAGAATCCGAGGGCAGCGACCAGGATCATGAGGCCGAGTGTGCCGGCGAGTACGAAGAACCCATTGATCATCCTGCGGCTCGCACTCATGGCGTGTCAAAACGGATTTGGGTGATCCGCCCCTCCCAAAAAGGGTATAAGCGGCCGTCCGCGGCGCGCGAGATAGTGAACGCATGGGGAATCATCTGATGGCCCACCGACCGATAATCACTACGCGCCACGTGCTCGCCCGAGCCGTGATAAGGGGTGTTCAGATCACCGTCCTGTTCGGCCATCATGTGCGTCATGCGGCCGTCGGCGTCGAACTGCGCAATCATCGACGCCGACAAACCATCGGCAGTGACCGTGGCGCGTGCGCTGTGCTCGTCAATGGCCTGCCAGGTCACCGGGCCGCCCGGCAGCAGCGCCTGTGGATACAACGCACTCTCGAGCAACCAGCGCCTGAGCGAGATCCGGTTGAGCGACGGGGTTTCCCGTTCATCGACGACCGTGAGCGTGGACAACACCTTGGCCTTCATCTCCATGCGTCCCTGCGCGAAAAAGTCGTATGCCCTCGCCCAGATACCGGGCAGGATGGGCGTGGTTGCAGAGAACATCAGCGCGGGCAGACCGACGGCGATGACCTGCTCGGCGCTCGTTGGATTGAATGTGTCGGTCAAGGGACGGCGAAAACGTCCCTCGGCCGCCAGATGGACAGCACTGACGCTCGGCACCTGACCCGTGAACACAAACCTGAAATAGCGCTGCACAGGTTCGGGAAGGCCGGCGAATTGCGCGGCATCCGGGGCGGGTGCCGGATGGGCAGCGCCAGCGTCGGCGACTCGAACCTGAAAGGCGGCGATGTCGGCTTCGATTCGTAACGAGCCGATCGCGACTGCGGCGACGCCGGCGGCGACCAGGGCGCCGGCACCGAGAACAAAGCGCTTCAAGGGTTTCAACATGGCCTCCCGACCAAAACGTACATATCTGTACACATAGGAACGAATCGTACACACGTGTACACTTCCTGTCAACAGGTCTTGATGGGAGTAGTTCTTGAATTCAGACCGGCAGGACGAGCGACGGCGGCAGATCGAACAGGCCGCATTCGAGTTATTGGCCGAAAAGGGCTACCGCAGCACCAGCATGCTGCAGATTGCTCATCGGTCATCGGCGTCGAATCAGACGCTGTACGCCTGGTATGGCAACAAGCAGACGCTGTTCCAGCGACTGATCGAAGACAATGCGCGGTCGGTCAAGGAACTGCTCGCCAATGCACTCGACGCCCAGACCGATCCGCTGGTGACGCTTCAAGCGCTTGGCCCCTTGTTGCTCGAATTCACCACCGGGGAAAAGGCGATCATCATGAATCGCGCAGCGATTGCCGACGCCGGGGAAACCGGCATCCTTGCCGAAGCCATCGATCGGGCCGCCCGGCAGGAAATGGTGTCCCTGATCACCCTGACCTTGTCGCGATTGGTAAGCAGCGGCCGGTTTCACCGCGATACCAACCCGGACGAGGCCGCAGAAACCTACATCAGCCTGCTGTTTGGTGAAGTTCCCATGCGCCAGGCCATGGGGCGACTTGCACCGCTCGACCCGCCGACGATTGTTCAACGCGCCAATCGGGCCTTTGATCTGACCTGCAGGCTATATGGCCGCAGCAACCGAACGGCATGAGGCCGTTGCAACACGCGCCCGGTCAGGGAGCGAGGCGCGGGGCGGTTGTCGAATCAGATCGAAAATTCCGGTCCATCGTAACGATCGGTTATCTGGATACGCCCCTGCCGGATATCGTCCGTCAGCGCAGCGAGCCGTTCCCGCACGGATTGGGGCACATCGGGCGCCAGCGCCAGGCGAACCGCCTCGGCGTCGTCGAGTCCGATCTCGCGCACCACGCCGCCCTGCCAACGTCCCTGGGTGAGATCCTGCGCCGCGTTGAACACCGCCTTGCTGGCCACCGCCATGGCCGAGCCGATGAAGACCACGGGATCACGCTGCGTCCAGTCGATCACATTGCCGATCTGTCGGGTCTTGCGTTCGATGCAGGCATCGGTCACGCCCTGGCGGCCCGCGTTGAGCATGGTGAAGATCACGTCGGCACCCGCATCCATTTCCGCCAGTGCGATCGTTTTCGACAAGGCGTTGTCGTCTTGATTACCTGAGAAATTGCTCAGCAGTCTGATTCGTGAATCGATGGCGGCAACGCCGGCTGCGAAGGCGGCGCGCCCCCTGAGCCCCGGCGCGACACGGATGCCGGACATATGGCCGACCACACCGCTGCGTGTGCTCAGCGCCGCGAGCGCGCCCGCCAGATAGGCTGAATGCTCCTGCAGCACCACATAACTCGACAGATTGGCCGCCTTGACATTGCCCTGGGTGACGACGAAACGCACATCGGGGAACTCGCTGGCCACCTGAGCAGCCGCGCCATTGTTCTGGCCACCATGCGCGATCACCATCGATGGGCCAGACGAGGACAGCTCACGCAGCGCGGCTTCGAGCAATTCTTTCTTGGGCGCCACCTTGTCGATGTATTGCCCGCTCAGACCCAGGCGTTGCTGGGCCTGCAGGAATCCGTCATAACCCGACTGCATGAAGCCACCGTCATTCACCTGGCCGGCGAACAGCGCGCCAATACGCTGCGGTCTGTGCGTTGGGCCAGCGCAGGCGCTCAGGCCGAGCATGCTGCCCGACAGTGCCATGATCGCCTGGCGACGGGTGAGCTTCGGCGTGACAACATCGGTCATGAATGGCCTCTTGGCTGGATGGGATCAACAAGCCCGAACGATTTCAGCCGTATCGAAAGGCTGTTCGCAGGGCATTCAAGTAACCCATTCTACGCAGACCAGCACGGCACTGGTAGCGAATCGCGCCATCACCCACTTGCATCCGCGTCGGCCAACCGTTGCGCTCTTTCGAGCAGGCGCAGCGCATTGCGCCAGGTCGGTACCTCGACCCATTGGCCATTGACCAACGCACGGTCTTCACCACGCGATCGCGCTTGCTCGAAGGCGGTCACGATCGCCTGCGCATGACGTCGCTCATGCTCATCGGGGGTCAGGGCCCGGTTCAATGCCGCTGCATGATCGGGGCGCACCAGCGACTTCGATCGGTAACCGAGTCGCCGTGCAACCCGTGCTTCGCGCACCGCGCCGTCAACATCCGACCAGGTATAGGGCGCGTCCACCGGCTCGATACCGGCGGCCCGGCACTCCAGCACGAAACGTCGCCGGGCATGGTCCAGTTCCAATCCATCCGGACCCCGCTCAGCGCACAGGTCTGCGGCCAGGTCTTCGGCACCCAGCAATGCACAGCGTACCCGATGACTGGCCCTGGCCATGGCACGCACCTCGACCACGCCCAGCGCGGTCTCGCAGACGGGCAGAATTTCGATGGATCCGTCGACGAATCCGAGCGCCTGCTCATGAGCGGTGATCGCACGATCCAGCGCGAGTATCTGCTCTGCGCCCGATGCCATGGGCAGGGCGATCACATCGGGCCTGGCCGGCATCGCTGCAGCAAGGTCCAGACCACCCTCCCCCTCGAGCGGATTCACCCGCACCACCAGGACCCGGGCGCGCGCCCGCCATCCGGCGAGCAGCGCGGGCAGCATGGCTCGCGCCTCGGCTCGTCGGGCGGGCGGCGTGAAGTCCTCGAGATCGACGATCAATGCGTCGGCGCTACTATCGGCCATGGCCTGATGGGCCTGAGTATCAGCACCTGGACCGAACAACCAGGTGCGCCGCAAGGCCGGCTCGCGAATTGCATTCAATGATTGGCCCGATCCCTTGTCAGTGTTCATGGTGAGTCCTTCCTGGTAAACGGCGCCGGCAGTGTAAGTCAGGTCCAGGGCCCGATGAGGACAAAACATCGGTGCTCGTGCAGGGGGTGGCCCTACAATGCGATCGGCAGATTCGTTGATCGGCGAGACCATGAACACTCAAGGCAATGACCTGGCGGCACTGCGCCTACGCGTGGATGAACTCGAGATCAAATGCTCGTTTTCCGATGATCTGCTGGACGGGCTCAACACCCTGGTTGCACGACAGGCCGAGCAGATCGACGCCATGGCGCGAGAGATCCTGCGTCTGAAAGACAGGCTCGAACGGTCGATACCCACCGGCGGCACCGAGCTGTCCGACCCGGCGGACGAACGCCCGCCGCACTACTGATTCGCCAAGCCATGCGGTTCCCGGCAGGCTGCCAGGGCAAGCGCATGGCTTGACAACATACCAACTGGTTGGTATCCTCACGATGAAGGAGACAATTTTGCAGACAAATGCCACGGCACCGAGCGCCCGCACCAAGCTGCTGACGGCCGCCCTGTCCGTCATTCGGGCAAAAGGCTATGCGGCCAGCTCAGTTGACGAACTCTGTGCGGCGGCCGGCGTCACCAAGGGCGCCTTCTTTCACTATTTCAAAAGCAAGGACGAACTGGCCGTCGCCGCCGCTGTCCATTGGTCGGAAACAACCGGCCAATTGTTTGCACAGGCACCCTTTCACGACCACGCCGATCCGCTGGATCGCGTCCTCGCCTATGTGGCGTTTCGCAAGCAACTGATCCAGGGGGGCATCCCGGAATTCACCTGTCTGGTCGGCACCATGGTGCAGGAGGCCTACGACACCTCGCCGGCCATTCGCAAGGCATGCGAGCAGAGCATCTATGGCCATGCCGAAACGCTGCAGGCCGATATCGAAGCAGCCATGCGGGATCGGCATATCAATGCCGACTGGACAGCCGCCTCTCTGGCCTTGCATACCCAGGCCGTGATCCAGGGCGCCTTCATTCTCGCCAAGGCGAGAAGCAGTGCGAGTATTGCGATCGAGAGCATCGACCACCTGAACCGCTATATCGAATTGCTGTTCGACCGGCCGGCAACCCGGCGTTCGACCCGCAAGAACCCGGGCAAGACCCGACAAGCCGTGTCAGCGGCCCAGCACAACGGAGAAAACGCATGAGCAATCCTGAAGGCAGCCCCATCTGGTATGAATTGATGACCGACGATCCCGACGCGGCGCAGAATTTTTACGGCCCGATCATGGGTTGGACGTTCGGGCGCATGGAGGGTGGGCTTGAAATCGACTATCGAATCGCCACAAACGACGGAACAGGCGTCTGCGGTGTCATGCGCACGCCCGAGCATGCGAGCGGCATGCCCACGATGTGGTTTCTCTATGTTGGTGTCGACGATGTGGACGCCTCGGCCGACAAGGTCGTCTCGCTCGGTGGTCGTGTCGACATTGCGCCAACCGACATTCCTGGCGTAGGTCGCTTTGCCTTCGTGAGTGATCCACAAGGTGCGCCGTTTTATTTGATGCGCGGTAACAGTGATGAAGACAGCCAGGCGTTCGAGTCCAATACGCCGGGCCACTTCAGCTGGAATGAACTCGTAACGACCGATCAGCATGCAGCACTCGAGTTTTACGGCAAGCTGTTCGGCTGGACCAAGGCAGGCGCGATGCCGATGGGTGATGCCGGCGAGTATGCCTTCATCAACTGCCATGACCGCATGATCGGTGCGGTCATGACCGCACCTGACGCGACCACACGCCCCTACTGGAATTTTGCGCTGGAGGTCCTCGACATCGATGACGCCAAATCCGCCGTCGAAGCCGGCGGTGGCACGGTTCGCGCAGGACCGATGGAATTACCGAACGACAGCGGCTGGCTAATCCAGACCAACGATCCACAGGGTGCAAAGATGATGTTCAGTGGCCCACGTCGCCAGGGATGAGCGGCCATCCGGTCAAACGACAGCAACACCGACAACAGGAGAAAGACCATGAGCTATATCGACGGCTTCGTGATCGCAGTGCCGACCGCGAACAAACAAAAATTCATTGACCACGCCGAACTCGGCGACAGCGTGTTCATCGACCTCGGGGCAAGCCGGGTGGTTGAGTGCTGGGGAGACGACGTACCCGAGGGAAAAGTCACTGACTTTCGCGGGGCCGTCAAGGCCAAGGACGACGAAACCGTGGTGTTTTCCTGGATCGAATGGCCCGACAAGGCAACCCGCGATGCCGCGTTCAAGACTATGTCGGCATGGATGGCGAACCCCGAGCAGGCCGATCCGCGCATGAATCCCGAGAAAAACCCGATGCCATTCGACGGCATGCGGTTGATCTTTGGGGGATTCGCACCGATTGTCGAGCAACACGGTGCCAGCCGGCCGGCCGCCGGCGGCTGATGAGTTCAGGGATCGGGTCGGCCTGCGCGACCGGCATCGCAAATATCCGTGACGGACCGGATCATCAACGAATCAACAACGATTTATCGATTCGGCAAGGATCCGTCCGACGCGGCAACAACCGGCCTGCCATGCGCCACCAACCGATCGACATGGGCAACGATCAGGCGGACCAGCGCATCGCTCTGGCGCAGCGGTGCATCATGCCGCCCGCCATCGATCGTCGCGAGTTGCGCGCCAGGAATGCTTTGCGCGAATCGTTGGGCCATGGCCTGCCAATAGGCCTTGCTGGTTCCGCCATGCACGACCAGGACCAGATGCACCGGCCCGATCCGCAGCGATTCGATGAACGATGCCAGATCGTCGCTGAAGGTATATGGCGTCGGTGAGCTGGCCGGCGGTGACCAGTCGCGATCCCCGTGAAAGCGTTGGCTGTAGGCGATGAACCGGTAGCGCGCCGAGATCGGCAGTTCCAGATGCGCCCAGGCCCGATAGTCAACCGCCTCGTCATGCACGAATACGATTGGCTCACCCTGCCCCATGTCGAGGTATTCGAGCTGGGTGCCGTTCATCGTGGCCAGCCTGGCTGGCGCCGATTCGATCCGTCGCAGGTCACGGCTTTTGCCACGCTGCGCCAGGCCGGCGGCGATGAGGCCCGACTTGAGCCGGCCCAGGTAGTCGGTATCAGCGCACTGAACCTGGTGAAACTGCAGGACCTTCTCCACCGTCAAGCCCGGATCCTGCGGATTGAGTGCCAGGCCGCGCTGCGCGGCCATTCGCATCTTGTCGATCTCGCATCCTGACTGATAGGCCTGTACCAGCGCCCAGTAGACCGCCGGCTCGGTACCAGCGGCGATTTCGATCGCTTCGACCTGCAAGCGCCGATTGCCCGATTGGCCAGGACGAAAGTCCAGGCTCACCGCGAGCCCGTAGTCGACATCGCGCCGATCGGGTTCGACCAGCGAGACAGTCCGGAAGCGACTCAGCGCGGCCCGCAGTTCGGCCACATAGGCTCGCAGCCAGGGTGAGTTCGCCTCGCTGCCCGACTCGCGGACAGCGACAGCCAGGGTTGGCGTCGAATCATCGACTTCGTCCGGTGCAACCACAGCAGCAGGCTGGCCGACCGAGCCGCCGCTCGACGCATCGATCGGCGCGGCCCCCCTCCGGCGACACGGGGCCCTTGCTCGACATCGCCCAGCCCAGGCCGATCGCCAATACCAATGCCAGCGCACCGGTCAGCATCCAGGAGTGGTTGCGCCGCTGGCGGACACTGTTGGCAGGCGCCGCACCGATCGGTGTGGCTGGCCCTGCCACGAACCAGTGCTCAGCGCCCGAGGGTACCGGGCTCAGCCCCGATGGTGCATCGGGGACCAGTCGGTAGCCCTGGCGCGGCACGGTGCGCAGCACCCGGGGTTCGGTGTCGCCGATCGTGCGGCGGATGTCGGCAACGCACTGGGCCAAGGAATCGTCGGTCAAACCAGTCCCGGCCAGACCGCCTGAATCAGCGTGTCCTTGTCGACCACCTTGTCGGCGTGCCGGGCCAGATGTGCAAACACGGCCAGCGACCGAGGCCTCAGGGCGATCTCGCTGCCGTCGTCGCGCAATAGGCACTTGCGTTCGTCGGCGTAGCGGACACCCCCGAATCGATGCTGGCTGACCGGACCGGGGTTGGCCATTGGGGTGATGTCTCTCACAGATATTGAACCAGCGTACCAAGACGGGCGACTACAGGAACACGGGATTGCGTCGATCTGCCGATCCCGACGACAATCAGCCATCCGATCAAACAACCACCGGTCCGCTCGCCATGACAGTCTCCACCGACATCCAGCCCCGCACCACGACCCTGCATCGAGTCATCCGACAGGCTGCAGCCGTCCTGACCCTGGCCGCAGTGGCCGCGACAGTCAACGCGCAATCGCCGGTCTTCACCCGGGATACGCTGACAGCAGGCGCGTTGGTCAACGCCCTGGTACCGCGGACGTCAGGCATCCGAACCCGCGCGATCAGTCAGCAGTCCGGCAGTGCCTCGGTGCTGGTCACCTTCCGCTCCAACTCGGCCGAGATCACGCCGCAGGCACGCGAGGAACTCGACATCATTGCCGGGGCCTTGCAGGCCAAGGAACTCCAGCCCTTCGGGTTCACCATCGAGGGCCATGCCGACCCACGCGGCAACGACGACTACAACCTTCGTTTGTCGCAGCGTCGGGCGCAGAGCATCGTCGCATACCTGTCCAAGCGGCGCGGCGTGGCACCTACCCGTCTGCATGCGGTCGGCAAGGGTGAGACCGAGCAGATGATTCCAGACCGCCCCACGGCGCCTGAAAACCGCCGCGTCACGATCAAGACCCGGGTCGAGTGATCGCTGCCGGGGCGCAGCGCTGACGGGCGCCGGAACGGCTAAGGCGCCCGCCGCGGATGCCGGCCCACATGCTCAAGAATCACGCGGGTCAGATCATCGGGTTTGAAGATCGGCGTCATATGGTTGTCGCCTGCAATACTCGCGAAGGCGGAACCCGGCACGCAGCGCGCGACCTCCTGCGTGGTCTTGATGTACCACGAGTTCGAGCGCCCTCCGTGCAGCAGCAAAGTCGGTGTGTCGATCGCACCCAGCGCCTCGCAGGTGAGTTCATTCGACCGTAGAGGAATGACCCTCAGTGCGTGCGCGTTGTCGTAGAGGCCACGCTTGTAAATTGTTGGCAGCGCCTCTTCGAAAGCACCCACGGGCCGCTCGCCAACTGCCTCCCAGGCCCGCATCATGCCCCCGCCTTCATCGCCGGCGGCGTAAGCCTTCAACCCTTCGCGAAATCGTTTGAAGGTCTCGAGTACCTCTTCGCCCATCTGCGCCGGATCGCCACACGGTGGTCGTGATGGCAGTGTACGAAGGGCCATTCACGCGTCAACCGATCAGCCGGTCGCTCAGGTTGAAATCTGGACAATTCGGCAAGATTTATTGGCCGAATTATCTGCATTTAACGACTTTTAAGCGGATTTTCAAGGAATTTTCAACCGCGAGCCGTCGCGAATTGGTCGTCGCAACCTGGCACTGGAAGGACCCGGCTGCGGTTCTGCCAGCGACCGTCGATACCTCATCACGGCACAACAGTCGGTCCACTTCTACTGGAGACCAACATGCCTTCGAGCCATTCAGCCCGGTGTATTCGATAAAGTACCCGCATCGACCAGGACGATCATCGAACACAACAGCCGCGCCCTGCCACTCGCCTTCTCGCCCTTTGCCGATCAGGCCGCACCGCTGTTCACCTGCGAAACACTCGCCAGTAGCTCCGTGCCCACCCGCCTGGTTCAGGGTATCGCATCGGGCAAGACGTTTGAGACGCTCCTCGCGCCGTACACGCCGTGCCTGGGCAATGGGCAGATTGAGCGCATACAGGGTGCCACTCAGCTGTGGTGTCAACACGACCCGAGCGCGTTCGCCGAGGCGATTGCCTCGTTCGCGAGCCGGCACTGACGACCGATCATGATCAGCGCCGATTCAGCTGATTGCTGGTTTGCGGTATGGTTCGTACACCAAACGACCGTTCTGACTGGAGTTGAGCATGGGGAGCCTATCGGCGCGCGGCGACGCGAATGATTCAGCCAACGGGTCCGGCGCCGCCGTCACCATTGACATGGCCATCGTCGGCGCCGGTTTCGCCGGCCTTTATATGCTGCATCGCGCACGCGGCCTGGGTCTGTCGGCCATCGTGATCGAGGCCGCGGACGGCGTGGGGGGCACCTGGTATTGGAACCGCTATCCGGGTGCGCGCTGCGACATCGACAGCCTGGAATACAGCTTCTCGTTCGACGAGGCGCTGCAGCAGGAATGGAACTGGAGCGAACGCTTCGCGACCCAGCCCGAAATCCTGCGTTATGCCAATCATGTCGCCGACCGCTTCGACCTGCGTCGCGACATCCGCCTGTCGACCCGGCTCGTTCAGGCTGCCTATGACGAAACCGCCGCGCGCTGGCAGATGAACACCGAGGCGGTCGCCTCGGGCGGGCAGGCCGGGCGCCTTCAGGCCCGCTACCTGGTCATGGCCACCGGCTGCCTGAGCAGCGCCAACCTGCCGCCCATTCCCGGCCTTCGCGACTTCGCCGGTGCCACTTACCACACCGGCCGCTGGCCGCACACACCAGTCGACTTCACCGGTCAACGGGTGGGCGTGATCGGCACCGGTTCATCAGCCATCCAGTCGATTCCGATCATTGCCTCGCAGGCCAGTTCGCTGCATGTGTTCCAGCGCACGCCCAATTATTCGGTGCCGGCACACAACGCCCCGCTGGATCCGGCCCATGTGGCGCGCATCAAGGCCGACTATGCAGGATTCCGGGCGCGCAACCGCCAGATGCTGCCGGCCTTCGGCTCCGAATATCCCAAGCCCGCGGGCAAGGTGCTCGAATCGAGCGAGGACAAGCGTCGCGAAGTTTTCGAGCGCTGGTGGGCACGCGGCGGGCTGGGTTATACGCGCGCATTCGAAGACCTGATGCTGAGCGGCGAGGCCAATCAGGTGGCGGCGCAGTTCGTGCGAGACAAGATCCGCGAGATCGTGAAGGATCCGGGCACCGCCGCGTCGCTTTGCCCGGAACAGATGATCGGCTGCAAGCGGCTCTGCGTCGACACCGATTATTTCGCCACCTACAACCTGCCCCATGTGCACCTGGTCGATCTGCGGCGTGATCCGATCGAACGGATCACGCCGACCGGGGTCGCGCTGGCCAGTGGCGAGCAGGCGCTGGACGCGCTGGTGCTGGCCACTGGCTTCGATGCGATGACTGGTGCTCTATTGCGCATCGACATCCGAGGGGTGGGCGGGCGCACGCTTGGCCAAGCCTGGGAACACGGCCCGCGCAATTACCTGGGCCTGTCGGTCGCCGGGTTTCCAAACCTGTTCATGATTACCGGCCCGGGCAGCCCGTCGGTGTTGACCAATATGATGATGTCGATCGAGCAGCATGTGGACTGGATAGCCGACTGCGTCCGGTATATGCAGTCGAATGGACTGAGGCGCATTGCTGCGCGAGAGGCCGACCAGGATGCCTGGGTTGGCCATGTGAACCAGGTTGCGGATGCCACCGTATTTCCGCAGTGCAATTCCTGGTATCTGGGGGCGAATATTCCGGGTAAACCCAGGGTGTTCATGCCCTTGCTGGGGTTTCCGGACTATGCGGCGCGGTGTGAGGCGGTGGCGCAGCAGGGGTATTCGGGATTTGAATTTGGGTGAGCGGTGGGGCGGCGGATAAGGTCGGTACTGTAAGGCCATGTGTACTGCCGGCCTTCAAAGTGCATCAATGCGGATTCCAACAATCGTGTCAAAGGTCTCCGGATTCCTGGAATTCGTCAAATCGGCTCAAAAAGATCGCCGAATCGGGTTTCCCAAGACATTATCAACGCGCATCGAAAACACTCAATGACGCCAGCGGAATCGAAACGCGTCATGATCTTCGATTGCTGGAATGGCACTAGTGAATTCTGGTGATGTGCTCTGCTACGCCGTCTGCTGTACTTCGTCAGACCAATGACTAGTAGCAGCCTGACCGGCCGATTCAACCCTGTCGATCCGACCGCTCAGCAGCACATGGACTGAATAAACGCTGGCAAAACGCTCAATGCTGGATCATCGGGAGACGATCTGTGCTCGCAACATACTTTGTTGGTGGCTTTGTCGGGTTCATTCTCTACTTCGGCTATTTGCTGCTCCACCGACTAATCCAGACTATCAGGCAGAAATACAGTGGACTCACTAGCAAAAAGAAAAGACGGCTAGGCTTCTTAACGCAATATGAAATCAAGCGAGATCCGTCCGACAATGAACCAGAGGCCTTGAACGGGCGCGCGCTTGATGCGTTACGAGGACTACAGGAACTACCGTACTTAAGATGGCTACCCCCCAATTGGTTGACCTTTACCGGACTCGCACTAGTTTTTTTGTACCTGCTGTTCGAACTGACCCAACTGACGTTCCGGCTGGTTTTCGATCCATTCGGCATCCTCCCGGATCCTTCCCGAAACTACTATGGAACGAGTGACGTTGCGGCGGTTCATTTCTGGCTTGGCATCAGCAGCGGGTTTCTACTGGGGATGCTCGCAACAAAAATAAACTCTACGCAACAATCGGAGCCCTATTTAGTCAAATTGCTATTTATCTCGATCGGGTCGGTGTTTCTGTTCGCTACTTTGTTACCTCACATCGAACGACTGGCCAGCAATGCCAACGTCTTCTGCATGGCTGGTGTCGAAATTCAGGCCGAGTTGATCAATACCGTGCGGGCTCCTTTGGCAGCGGATAAAAGCTTCAACCGACAGGAACTCAGCGAGGCGAATCTGTCCCGCATGTTCAAGCAGTTTAAGTCTGCCGAAGGGATGTATCGGAAATTTCCAAGCGACGCTCGTATCTGCATGCTTCGGCAACTTGCGCATGGCCGGCTTGGTGACCGCACATATTGCGTCAAATACCTGAATGCCATGGAGAATTTCAAACATTTCTATCAGGATCATTTATGGTCTCTGCTCAATCTGATCGATACCGCCATCGATCGTGGCGATGATCTGAGCTCCATTCGAAAAATGGTGTCGCCAACAGCGCAATGGCTGAGCAAAGCATTGACCATGAATGACAGCGCCCCCCCATCTTTAACGGACTCATCATCGCCCCTGCCAAGCGGCACGTCGCCTGATCACGCAGAATCAGCGGCACCGTGCTCGCCGGATTCGAAGATTGCTTATGACGATGAACACGCCTCAGAAGCTTTGCGTAAGGCAATGAAACTGTACAGCAATGACGAAGAGTTTCCCGGAGTACCGAAGTTCAACTTGTCCCGGATTGACATCTGTCATTTCGAAAGAACCAATCCTTTGCTGGCAAAAGGCGGAATGAATGACTACGAATTGCCCCATATTGTCCTTGCCGCGCTACAACAGTTTATGGGCGACAACATGGCCAGCATCCTGACGCTAACACGGGCAGACGAGACTTTTCCGGCAAGTCTGTACACCTCCTACTATCTGGGGTTTGCGTGGACAGTCGAAGGCATAGCGCCCAGGATTGCTTACGAATACTCAAAAAAACTGAATCAGGATCTGATCTCACTCATGGGCGGGTTTTACACCGAAGGTTCATGGCGGATGAATCTTAATCGGCATGAATTCGTTCCAGATCATTTGAGAGGCGTCTGCCACTTCCCAACTAATAGCGACGGGAAGCCGATCGTCGGATTGCCAAGCGAGCTGGCCAAAACCGCAGAAACTAGGGACAAAGGGCACTCAGGTGTTCCCCCGGGTTTCAATCTGCTCCGCATTGACAATCATTCAGTCTTTTTCGAGCCCAGGGACGTGATGTCCGATGCCTACCGGATCGGTTCGATGATGGCGATCGCAAAGACCAGCATGTTGTCCAACCTAGCCGATGCGATTCTGATCGAAGGCACGGCAATCTCGGCGGAACTGAGTCAGGATCTCGAGAATGCCATTGAAGAGGGGCGATGCGCAGTCCGGTACCTATATACTGAAAAAAACGACTTTTATCTAAAAATTGCGCAGCAGAATCTGGCGCATGGCGTCACGGTCAGCGCAAGCCTGACCGGGGACCCAAAGGCAATGAGTTCGGTGCGACGCGCGGAATTCGAATGCGGGGCAAAGCTCCTGGATACATTGTTCAAAGCTAAGATGAGCGAACTGGATTCGGCTATTACCTCATGCAGCACATTCCCCGGCTCACCTTCGCAAAAATTCCTGCTCAAGCCACAATGCTCCGATCTCAGAATGAGCATTGCCGAGTCGAGATATCTCATAGAGTCCATTCACAAACGACGAAATGCCATGAACAATATCGGGCCGCGGTTCGGCAATCCGAATAACTGCATGCGGCCGGCACTGTTGAAATTCGAGACCGGTCTTGCGGTCGACTCATGAGTGTCTGGATCCATCAATCTGCTTCAGCTCATTCCCGTCGGAGGTATTTGTTATGACCATGATTAAGGCAGTTCTGGTCGTTTTTCTCGGCTTGCTACCGTTACTGGTCACCGCGACGGCGACCACGGGATACATTCCCTAAAAGTCGATGGCGGGTAGTGAAGAGACGAGCAGAAGTTGTGGCTGCGTTTTAGGGAAGGCAAGTCAGCTTTAATGCTGACGTCGGCCAGACTACGCCACGTCTCAGCCACCACCTGAGGGACGAGGGTCTACATGACTATGAAGCTGCTCGGCCGTCCGTGGCGGGGAAGATCAAAGCTCAATCAACTCATCATCAGTCCGCCATCGCAACATCCTGTCCAGCCATGTCCTGTCTGCTCGCTATATCGCCTTCGATGACACTGAGCGCTTCTTCGGTCGTCGCCTTGTAGTGCACCAGGGGTCGCTTCAGGCCATGCGTCACAAATACCCGCCGTATGTCGCGACTGGCCCCGGTCAACCACAGGGCAACCCCGCGCTTGTGCGCCTTGTGGGCGAGCCCCTCGATCATGTTGGCGCCTGTCGAGTCGAGAAAGGGCACGGCGGAGAAGTCGATGATCAATGCCTTGTGGCTGTCGTTGATCCGGTCGAGCACGGTTCCAATCGTCGCTGTCGCACCGAAAAACAGCGCGCCCGTGATCCGATAAACCACGATCTCGGGATTCGCCTTCACGGTCACCTCAGTGTCCTTGGCTGGCCCAATACTGTCTGCCCGATCGACGCTGACCAGCGGGACATGGGCCGCAATCGCAGTCGCCGTGCTCATTCGTTGAATGAACAGGACAGAGCCCAGCGCAAAGCCGATGACGATGGCCTCGGTCAGGTCGCGGAAGATGGTCAGGAAGAAGGTCGCACCCAGTACCGTCGCCTCGCCCCAGCCCGAACGCAGCAGGATCGCGATCGCAGGCTTCTCGATCATGTTCCAGGCCACCACGGCCAGCACGCCGGCCAGTGCCGCCAGCGGAATGAAGGCGGCCAGCGGTGCGGCGATCAACATGAACAACAGGATGAAGACGGCATGCAACATGCCCGAGACCGGGCCATGCGCGCCCGACCGGACATTGGTGGCGGTACGGGCGATGGTCCCCGTGACGCAGAAGCCGCTGAACAGTGCCGATCCGATGTTGGCCACGCCCTGCGCAACCAGTTCGCAGTTCGATCGATGCCGACGACCCGTCATGCCATCGGCGACAACCGCCGACAGCAGTGACTCGATGGCACCCAGCAGGGTGAAGGAAATGGCGGATGGCAGCACCGCCATGATCTTGTCCATTGATAACGCCGGCAGGCTCGGTGTCGGCAGTGACGATGGAATCCCGCCGAACTTTGAACCGATGGTCTGGACAGGCAGATCGAGAATCGACGAGCAGATCGCTGCCAGCCCGACCGCGATGAGCATGCCCGGCCAATGAGGACGAAAACGACGCAAGCCCAGAATCGTTGCGACGGCGGCGATGGCCAGCATGATCGCAGCCGGCGTCACGCTGTCCCGCGCCGCCCATAACGCGGGCAGCTTCTCGAGCAGTTCACCGGGTTCATGAGTCAGCGACAGACCGAACAGCTCCTTGATCTGGCTGGCAAAGATGATCACGGCGATTCCGGCCGTGAAGCCGACGGTGACCGGGAACGGAATGAATTTGATGAAGGTACCCAGTCGCAGGAAGCCGACCAGGCTCAGCATGAATCCCGACAGGAATGTGGCGAGGATCAATCCGTCCATTCCGTGCAGCGCGACGGTGCCCGACACCAGCACGATGAATGCGCCGGCTGGTCCGCCGATCTGGAATCGTGACCCGCCCAGCAGCGACACCAGAAAGCCCCCGACAATCGCCGTATAAAGCCCCTGAGCCGGGCTCGCGCCCGAGGCAATGGCGATCGCCATTGACAGTGGCAACGCGACGATGGCGACGGTCAGCCCGGCGATCGCGTCCGCGCGCAGCTGCGACAGGCCGTAGCCCTCTCGAAGCACGGTGATCAGTTTCGGGGTGAAGAGCTCGGCGAAACTCGGCGCGTCAGGCAGTCGGGCAGTCTGGTCTTTCATCTATGGGCCGCGTTGGGGAGGATGTGTGGCGGAATCGTCAGCTGGGTGTCGGCGCTCGTCGTGATGCGTATAGGGGATCAGGCCGAACGCGGTGGATCCCGCAATCGCACGCCCCGCCCGCCTGCGGTGCTGACAGAGCCTTCGCCAATGAGTTCGGCACCCGCGAGTTCAAGTGCCGCCACGACTTTGCTCAGGCTGTCCACCACGCCACGGACATTGCCCGTGCTGGCCTCCATGCGCTGGATGGTCGGCACGGACAGGCCGGCCAGTCTGGCCAGGCTCTTCTGGTCAATGCCGAGCAAGGCGCGTGCAGCGCGCATTTGAGGTCCGGTGATCATGGGGCGGCGACGTTACCCGGCAAGGGCAGTATGAAATGGCATGATTGATGTCTGAGATATTATTATAACGACTTCAGTTATGCATACTGATGTAATCATGACCATCAGCCTGTAGTCAGCTAGTCGGCTACTCAGCTGATCCTGTCTGTCCCCAGGCGATAGCGTACGCGTACCGGCGGCTACGCCTCGCGCATCAAGCGCCAATAGTCGATCTTCATCGTGATCGCCGAGCCGACGAGAATGGCCGCGCTCGTGATGAATGAGCCCAGGGCCAGGGTCGAAACACCGGTCAGGCCCTGGCCCACCGTGCAGCCGAGTGCGGTAATGCCGCCCGCCCCCATCAGCACCGCGCCCACCATGTGCCGCTTGAGATCGGTGGCATCCGGGAAGGTTTCCTCACGAAAGCTGCCCGATATCAGGGCATAAGCGAGCGAACCGACCACGATGCCGATGGCGGTGGCGATCGCGAAGGTGACATGGCGACTGCTGTCGCTCCAGAACATGAGCAGTTCGAGCCCATAGGCATAGGGCGCGACCAGCGACAAGGACTCGGGCCGGTTGGCGGTGGTGGCGATCCAGGCCGCCTCGAGCGTGTCAGGATGCTCGGCCACGAAGCCCACATGGCCGGTGACGTACCAGCCAGCCACCACCACCAGCCCGATCACGATGCCACCGAGCAGCACGTCGCCCTTGCGGCCGTCGGCACTGGCCAGCGAAAAGACGAGCAGCACAGCAGCAATGGCCAATGGAATCCATAGTGAGGCCCGCTCGAGCCCGAGCCCCAACGGCGCGGCCAGCAGATGGGTCAGGGTCTGCGGGGTATCGAATTGCAGGGTCACCGGGTCCAGGACGCTGACGCGCCAGACGCCGAACAAGCCCTTGAGTGTCATGTAGGCCGAGATGCCCAGCACGATGACTACGATCAGCGATTTCAGGTTACCGCCGCCAAGACGGATCAAGGTCTTGCTCGTGCAACCTGAGGCGAGCGACATGCCCACGCCGAACATCAGTCCCCCGACCACATGCGAGAGCCAGGGCACCGACGTGCCGGAGTACATCGAACGCCCGATGTCGACCAGGCCGGCCATCTGGAGTGCGGCCACGCCGAGCACCGCCACCGCCACGGCGAGCGTCCACATGCGCAGCCGGGTCCAGTCACCGAAGTTGACGATATCGGAGACTGCGCCCATGGCGCAGAAGTTGGTGCGATTGCCCACATAGCCGAACACGGCACCCAGCAGAAAGCCCAGGCCGGTGATCAACAGGGGGGAAACAAGAGTGTCGTCCATGACGTGTTCGCTAGGCGGATGGTGTTGATGGGAATGGCTGGATGGGCCGGATGGCGGGTTGGCGCGAGGTCAGCCGCATCGGGCGATCGCGTCGTGATAGCGGGCCCGCAGCATCAGTCGACTCTGGTCTGGGCGGTCGGTGAAACCGCTACGATCATGCAGCACGTTGTTACAGATCAGGCCCATACCGGCATCCAGTCGTACCTGGTGATGGTCGGGTCCCTCAATGGCCAGCAGGCTGGTCAATGCATCCAGCGCCTCATGCGTGGTTGGATCATCGCGCCAGGCAATGCTGCGGGTCCGGGCGGTGTAGCGCATATGGATCGGTCCGGCACCCGCGGGGCGACTGAAAACGGGGCCGGTGCGCGCCGGTCGGGCGCAGACCGTCGGATCGGTTTCATCGTCGCGCGCCGGTATGGTCATGGCCTGCGGATGGCATAGCGCACTGACCAGCTCGGGGGCGCGTTCGCGAAGATGCAGGTAAGCGAGTTCATGGTCATAGAGCCGGTTCGCCCCCCCTTCATGGGCCGGCCGACAACAATGCAGCGCCATGGCCCGGATCGGCCAGTCGGGTGCGTTGTAATAACCGTCGGTATGCCAGCGGATGGCGCGATTCGTGTAGGGGATGTAGTCGGCACCCCCGGCGCCAGGCACATCGCGCAGACTGCTGATGCCATCGGCATCGGCCAGCCAGTTGCCATCCAGGCGGTGCAGGCCGAGTTGGGCGGCAAAGCCACGCAGGCGCTCATGTTCGGTGGCTTCGTCATCGCTGGGTTGCCACCGATAAATGACGTGATTCACCTGTTGGCAGGCGGCCAGCACGGCATGACGCTCGCTGGGGCTCAAATGCAGCGGATCACGAATCTCAATGACGGCGCGATCGCGGGCGGCCTCGCTGGCCGCCAGTCGGGCATCGCGCCAGCGCAACCAGTTCGCGTGCTGGGCTGGCGTTGCGTCGAGCGGGTCGAGCGGCCAATCGTCGCAGATCGACACGGTCGCTGCAGGCAAGGGCGAACCCGTTGGCATCGCGCGCTCGGCCGGGCGGGTCAACCGCAGGCTCATCTCACTCACCAGCGGCCACGGAGCGCTTGGGCGCGGCTTCCTGTCCCAGCACACCGCGCATGGCCTTGACGATGGTTTCGACGGCCGCAGGTCCCTCCACTGTCATGGCCTGATCCCGGATCCAGCGCCGGTCGTCGTCGTCCGCACAGGCCTCCTCGAGGAACTGTCCGAACAGCCGCAACATCGGGAAGCCGACCTCGTTGCCATCGAAGGGATAGTCGGCATAGTCCGCAAAGCGTTGGTTGACCCGATCGATGAAGCGCTTGCGCAAGCTCTCCTGACCGGGATCGACCAACAGGTCGTCATAGTTGTCGGCCATGAGGTCGGCGATGCGGATGGTGAGTGCCGAGGTGAACTCGGTCCGGAAGTTACCTGGATCCTGCGCATAGGCCAGGCGATCGGTTATGGTGACGAGCAGCGCCAGGATTTCGGCCTGCATCGCCACATACGGTGCGCCCACGCTGACCTCGAAGCGGGCATCACGCAGGCTGCCGACCCGCTGGCTGGCCGTGCGCCAGACCACGGCGGCCATGGCCGAGGCCAGATCGGTCGGGCTGCGTGCCTGCTCAAGCTTGAACCAGTGGGTCTTGAGTCGGATTGGGCGTGCCATGGTGTTTGCTTCCGGTTGGGCAGGAGGATCGCCTCAGGCGCGGCGCAGGTAAAACTCCCACTCGTGGGCGCCCAGTTCAACGACTGCTTCGAGTTCGACCCCGGTGTGTCGTGCCCAGCCTTCCACATCGGCGCGGTCGCCCGGGCAGTTGCTGATGAGCTTGAGCAGACTGCCGGGGGGCAATGAATTGAGCAGGGCTCGGGCCTGCACGATCGGCGCCGGGCAGACGATGCCTCGCATGTCGAGCTGGGCATCCGGGGCTGGCTTGACGTCGCCGCCGCGCTGAATGTAGTAGGCCGTGGCGCCATTGGCCCGCCGTTCGGTTCGCAGCACGCGGTTGCCGGTGCGTTGGGCCCAGGCAAACAGGTCATCGCTGGTGGCCGGGCAATCGGCCAGCAGCATCAACACCTCGCCTTGATCCATCTCCATGATCAGCTTCTTGACGCCGATGATGGGGCCGGGGCAATGCTGACCCGTCATGTCAAGCGTGACGCCGGGGGGTCTGTGCTCGGATTCGCTCATGTCCTCTCCTGTGACGTTGGTGCGCCCGCGATCGGATCGCCGCTCAATAGATGCCGCTGATGATCTTGTGCGGCACGAAAATGCCGCAGCCATAGTGACGCAGCGAACCGAGGCCGCTGTACTGCAGATGCAATGATGTATCAGGGTCCAGATCATGCAACACGACACTGGCCCCGGTGACGGTCTGGTCACCCAGCGCCCGGGACTGGCGACGACCACAGATCAATCGGATCCTCGGGCCAAGCTCGGCAATGGCCGCCCGCATCTCGGCGTCGAAATCCGCGTCGTTCGAACTGTCGCTGGCCACGAATAAGGCATTCAATGTCGGCCAGGGTGTGATCGGCCGCTCGCGGGCCTCACCCACCGTGACAGTTTCGTCCGCCAGCATGATGGCCCGATCAGGCAAAGCCGCCGCCTCGGCCGCACGCGCCCGGGGCAGGCGCAACACGAGGCGCGATCGTCGCGACAGCAGGGCGCGACGTTGGTCGCCGGACACGGTACGCAGCGGGTGAATGCCGGCGCCCGCCTCGCCGGCCAACCAGGGCAGACGCTCCACCAACGCCGACCAGATGGCGGCCGGATAGTCGAGCGGCACCGCGTTGCCGTGCAACTCATAGACCAGGTCGGTCATCTCGATGGGGTTGGTGCCGGTCATGGGTGTATCAGCCCTGCGCGGGCGGCGTCGCCGCGTCGGTACCGCCGCCGCTACCGGCGACAGGCAACCCGGTCTGGGTGCGGGCCCAGGCCTGCAATGCATCGGCCCAGTCGCGAGCGGTTTGCGGGTCAATGTCAAAGATGGTGAAGCGACGCCCCTCCCGGATCCGGGTTCTGAGCAGCGGTATGCCGCCACCGGGATAGCGGATCTCCTGCAGTTCGATCGTCTGGCCACCCATCGGCACCGTGAGGTGGGCCAGTGATGTCGTCTCTGTCCTTTCCATGTCACCTCGCATTGGGCGGTCTGGCGCTCCGGGCGTCTATCCCCGGGGCGAGTGGTCGCGCTACTACCCGTTGGGCGTAGCATCGTCACGCCATACGGCATCCCCGAGTAGCCGACGGGGGGATAGATTGTCAGGATGGGCCTGCTTAGCATTGCCCTGATGCAGGCAAGGCCTTGCCGCCAGCCCATGCCCATTGGCCCTGCAAGGCAAAACGGACTCATACCGGAGGTGACATGGCCAAGAAGATGCACGATACGCCAATGCTGGACCAGCTCGAAACCGGGCCCTGGCCGAGCTTCGTGACCGGACTCAAGCGTCTGGCAAAAGACAAGGACTACATGGTCGATGTCATGGGCCAGCTCGAGACCTCCTACGAAACCCGCAAGGGCTACTGGAAGGGCGGCACCGTCAGCGTCTACGGCTATGGTGGCGGCATCATCCCGCGCTTCACCGAACTCAAGGACGAAAACGGCAAACCGAAGTTTCCGGATGCCGCAGAATTTCATACCCTGCGCGTGATGCCGCCCCCCGGCATGCATTACAACACCAAGCTGCTGCGCGACATGGCCGATATCTGGGAGCGCCATGGATCGGGCCTCATTGCGTTTCATGGCCAGTCGGGCGACATCATGTTCCAGGGCGCAACCAGCGCCAATGTCCAGGGTGCCTTCGACGAGCTCAATGAGTTGGGCTTCGACCTGGGCGGCGCGGGCCCGGCGGTTCGCACCGCGATGTCCTGCGTGGGTGCCGCGCGCTGCGAGCAATCGTGTTATGACGAAGCGGCCGCGCATCGTACCGTATTAAACAGCTTCCTGGACGATATCCATCGCCCCGCCCTGCCCTACAAGTTCAAGTTCAAGTTCTCGGGTTGCCCGAATGACTGCATGAACTCGGTGCAGCGGGCCGACATGGCTGTGATCGGTACCTGGCGCGACAACATCCGCACCGACGAATCGCTGGCCCGTGCCTGGTTCGACAAACACGGCATGAACGAGTTGATCAATGACGTGATCGCCCGTTGCCCCACCAAGGCCATCCAGATCAAGGACATCTCCGAGGTGCGCAGCGCCGACTCGATCTCGAGCGTCGCCGTCAACGATGCCCAGGCACTCGAAATCGACAATCGCGACTGCGTGCGCTGCATGCACTGCATCAACGTGATGACCGGCGCGCTGGCACCGGGCAATGACAAGGGCGCGACCATCCTCGTCGGTGGCAAACGAACCCTGAAGATCGGCGACCTGATGGGCACGGTGGTCGTTCCCTTCATGCCCCTGGCCACCGACGAAGACCGTGAGGCGCTGGTTGATCTGGGTCAGCGAATCGTCGAATTCTTTGCCGACAACGCGCTGGAACACGAACGCACCGGCGAAATGATCGAGCGTATCGGTCTGGTGAATTTCCTGGAGGGTATCGAGGTGGAGGTTGATCCGAACATGGTCTCGCATCCGCGGACCAATCCGTATGTGCGCATGGATGGCTGGGACGATGAAGTCGCCAAGCTCGAGGCGCGGCGCAAGAGCGCCTGACCCCCCGCCAACCGCTCCGCCCCTCGCCAGCAGGAGACACACAGCATGACCGAAGTGATCACCAAACCGGCCACGCCGCGCCGCGCCAAAGAAACCGGCGTTCCTGACAATCGCCAGTACATGCACCCGGCCCTGATCCGGAACTATGGCAACTGGAAGCGTCATGATCGCCCGCGCCCCGGCGTGCTTCGTCACGAATCGAATACCGGCGAGCAGGTCTGGACGATTCGGGCGGGCACGCAGCGTCAGATGGACGTCTACACCATCCGCACCCTCTGCGACATCGCCGACCAATACGCCGAAGGGCACGTCCGCTTCACCATCCGCTCGAACATCGAGTTCATGGTGACCGAGCAAGCCAAGGTCGCCCCCCTGATCCAGGCGCTCGAAACAGCCGGCTTCCCGGTTGGCGGCACGGGCAATTCGATCTCGATGATCGCGCACACCCAGGGCTGGCTGCACTGCGACATTCCCGGTACCGACGCCTCCGGCGTGGTCAAGGCCTTGATGGATGACCTGATCCTGGAATTCAAGCGCGAGGAAATGCCCAATCGCGTGCATCTGTCAACCTCCTGCTGCGAAATCAACTGTGGCGGCCAGGCCGACATCGCGATCATCGTGCAGCACACCAAGCCGCCCAAGATCAATCATGATCTGGTGGCCAATGTCTGCGAGCGCCCGGCCGTGGTCGCGCGCTGCCCGGTCGCAGCGATCCGGCCGGCACTGGTCAATGGCAAGCCCTCGCTTGAAGTGGACGAGAAAAAATGCGTGTGCTGCGGTGCCTGCTACCCACCCTGCCCGCCCATGCAGATCAACGATCCTGAGCATTCAAAATTCGCGATCTGGGTCGGCGGCAAGAATTCCAATGCCCGCGGCAAACCCACCTTCATGAAGATGGTCGCCAGTGGGCTGCCGAACAATCCGCCGCGCTGGCCGGAAGTCAACGAAATGGTCGGTCGTATTCTTCGGGCCTACAAGGACGACGCGCGTTCCTGGGAACGGATGGCCGACTGGATCGAGCGGATCGGCTGGCCGCGCTTTTTCGAGAAGACCGGGCTGCCGTTCACCAAGTATCTGATCGACGACTGGCGGGGCTCACGAGCAACGCTCAACGCCTCGGCCCATATGCGCTTCTGAGGGGCTGCCATGAAGATTGCGGTGCTCGTGAATGAAGGGCCTTACCAGCATCAGGCCAGCGACACGGCGTATCTGTTCTGCCGTGCCGCGCTGGCTCGCGGCCACGAGGTCCAGCGCGTGTTTTTCTACCATGACGGCGTGAACAACGCCACGCGCCTGACCGAACCGCCCCAGGACGATCGCAACATCGTGGCGCGCTGGTCCAAGATGGCGCAAGAGCATGGGGTAGATCTGGTGGTCTGCGTGGCGGCAGCATTACGCCGCGGCATCCAGGACGAACTGCTCGCGCCAGGGTTTCGGATCTCGGGCCTTGGCCAGTTGGTCGAGGCCGGCATCGAGGCCGACCGCATGGTCACTTTCGGAGACTGAACCATGTCGACGACCAAAAAATTCATGTTCGTGAATCGAAAGGCGCCGCACGGATCCATTTATGCGCTGGAGTCGCTTGAAGTGGTGCTCATCACGGCCGCCTTCGATCAGGATGTGTCGGTGGTGTTCATGGACGACGGCGTCTGGCAGCTCAAAAAAGGCATGAATACCAAAGGTATCGAGACCAAGAATTTCTCGCCGACCTATCGCGCACTCGAAGGCTATGACGTTGAAAAACTCTATGTCGACGCCGCTTCGCTGCAGGCGCGTGGTCTCACAACCGATGATCTGGTCGTGGATGTCGAGGTGCTCAGCGCCGATGGGCTTGCCGAGCTGATGCGGGCGCAGGACGTCGTGTTCTCGTTCTGACGGAGATCGGTGATGCTTCATATCGTGAACAAATCAGCCAGTGCGAGCAATGCCCTGCAGAGCGCCCTGAATCATGCAGCAGAGGGTGTGGTACTGCTCATCGAGGACGCGGTTTATGCGGCGGCTCGGGGCGACTCGGCCAATTCATTGCTGGACGCCGCGATGCCGGCGGTGCCGGTCTACGCGCTAATGCCGGATCTGGAAGCGCGCGGACTTGGCGACCGGGTGCTCGAGGGCGTGAAATGTATCGACTACGACGGCTTCGTGGATCTCGTGGTTCAACATCCGAACAATCAGTCCTGGCTCTGAAACCCGTGGTCAGCGCCATCAGGCGCTGAGCGCTTTCAACAAGCAATTTTTTATAAAGGAAGCTGGCAATGGCAACGATCGAAGTGTCTGGCAAAAGTATCGAGACCGATGAAGAGGGTTATCTGGTCAATCTGTCTGACTGGAGCGAGGAGGTCGCGGCCGAGATCGCCAAGGCCGAATCCATCGACCTGGATGAGAGCCGCTGGGAAGTGGTCAATTTCCTGCGCGAGTACTACGACGAATTCCAGATCGCACCGGCCGTGCGGGTGCTGACCAAGGCGATCGGCAAGAAGCTGGGCGCCGACAAGGGCAACAGCGCCTACCTCTATGAGTTGTTCCCTTACGGACCAGCCAAGCAGGCCTGCAAGATCGCCGGCCTGCCCAAGCCGACCGGCTGCGTCTGAGCAGGCAGGCTGAACCATGTCGATGCTGGCCGGCGGATTCTTTGCGGTGCTGTTTTACGCGGCATCGCTGGTGTTCAGTGCCGGCCTGCTCTTCAAGGTGTTCGACTATGCCCGAACACCCGCGCCGCTGAAGATACCAACCACCCCGGCACCGACCACCTTGACCGGCGTTACCGGTCGGATGATCCGGGAGGTGGTGTTCTTCGAGAGCCTGTTCAAGGGCAATCTCTGGATCTGGGCGCTGGGCTGGGCGTTTCATGCCGGCCTGGCCCTGGTGCTGATTCGCCACCTGCGCTATTTCGTTGAGCCGGTTTGGTCGTGGGTCGTGGCGCTGCAGATGTTCGGCGTGTATGCCGCCTTCGTCATGATGGTTGGCCTGGCCGGTCTGCTCGTGCGGCGCTTTGCGGTCGAACGGATCCGGTATATATCAACCCACTCCGACTATCTGATGCTGGTGTTGTTGCTGGCCATCGGTGCCTCGGGGCTCATGATGAAGTGGGTGACTCCTATCGACATCGTTGGCGTGAAGGCTTTTTTCATCGGTCTGTTGCAATTGGATGTCAAGCCGCTGCCGGTCAGTCTGCCCTTGTTCGTGCATCTGATGCTGGTCGCGGGCCTGATGATCATCTTTCCGTTTTCCAAACTGTTGCACGCGCCAGGCCTGTTTTTCTCGCCCTCGCGTTACCAGGTCGACAATCCGCGCGAGACGCGCCATCTCGCTGGCTGGGCCGCCAGACTCGACAAAGGATCGCGCTGACATGGCGACGAAAGTGGAGGCACCGGCCCTGCGGCCGTATCCGAGCATTCCGGTGCTCGAGCCGGGTTCGATGGAATCGGTCCGGCCCTATGTGGCGAGCGACAAAATCCAGGAAGCAATCGGCTTTCAGGGCACGCTTGACGAAGACTTCGAGGTCGTTCGCACCAAGGCCATCGAGCATATGGGCAGCTTGCTCGAGCGGTATCGGTCGCTCAAGGTGTACCTGGATGCCTGCGTGCATTGCGGCGCCTGCACCGACAAGTGCCACTACTTCATCGGCACCAATGATCCGAAGAACATGCCGGTGGCACGTCAGGATCTGATGCGTAGCGTGTATCGGCGCTACTTCACGATCAGCGGCAAGCTGTTTCCCAAGCTGGTCGGGGCGCGCGATCTGACCCGGGACGTGCTGGATGAGTGGTACACCTATTACAACCAGTGCTCCGAATGCCGTCGCTGCTCGGTCTTCTGTCCTTATGGCATCGATACGGCCGAGATCACCATGGCCGGGCGGGAGATTCTCGATCACATCGGCTATGGTCAGAAGTATTCGAACGAGATCATCGGCAAGGTGCACCGGATCGGCAACAATCTGGGCCTGCCAGGTCCGGCGCTGCTCAACACGCTCGAAGGCCTGGAAGAAGACACTAAAGAGGAAACCGGTGTCGATGTGCGCTTTCCGATCGACCAGAAAGGCGCCGAAGTGCTGCTCATCACGCCGTCGGCCGACTTTTTCGCCGAGCCGCATGTCGAGAGTCTGATCGGCTACGCCAAAGTGTTTCATGCCGCGGGTATCAGCTGGACCCTGTCGACGAGCGCATCGGAGGCGGGCAACTTTGGCCTGTTCATCGGCAACTACGACCAGATGCGCCAGATCGCCTTGCGCATCCGTGACGCCGCGCTGGAACTGGGCGTCAAACGCATCATCGTGGGTGAATGCGGCCATGCCTGGCGGGTGGCCTACAGCTTCTGGAACACCCTGGTCGGCATCGGCGCCGGCGGCAAGGATCCCTTCGCCATCCAGCTCCAGAGCCAGCTCGATGGCCGCTACAAGCAGCCCATGCATATCTGCGAGTTCACCTGGGACCTGATCCAGCGTGGCGCACTCACGCTCGACAAATCCGCCAACGATTCGCGGATCATCACCTTTCACGATAGCTGCAACGTGGCGCGCGCCTCGCGCATGGGTGACCGACCCGGCGGTCAATTTGATATTCCGCGCCAGATCATCCGGGCCGTGGCGAACAATTTCGTCGAGATGGCCTCGGACACCACGCATGAAAGCACGTTTTGCTGTGGTGGCGGTGGCGGTGTGCTCACCGATGAACTTCTCGATCTGAGGGTGAAGGGCGCTCTGCCACGCATGGAAGCCCTGCGCCAGGTGGCCGATGGCCAGGGAGTGAACTTCATGGCCACCATCTGCGCGATCTGCAAAGCGCAGTTCACCAAGGTACTCCCGTACTACGGCTTCAAGATGAGCATGGTCGGGGGCGTGCACCAGCTGGTCAGCAGTGCCATCCGCCTGGGCCCGCAATCCTGATCCTCGGAGTGAATCGATGTCGACAAACCCCAATCCGGTCGAAACCAAACTGACCTTCCGCCGCTACCGCGACGGCGACCATCAATGGAATGATCACCGCAAGAACATCTTCGACGGTGACCATTCCCACAAATGCCCCACTTATATCCAGTCGACGCCTCCCTGCCAGGGAAGCTGCCCCTCGGGTGAGGATATCCGGGGATACCTGAATATCGTGCGTGGCATCGAGAAGCCGCCCGCCGGGATGAGCTGGCAGGAATACGCCTGGCGCCGCCTTACCGCCGCGAATCCCTTCCCGTCGGTGATGGGTCGTGTCTGCCCGGCGCCCTGCGAAAGCGGCTGCAATCGGAATCAGGTCGAGGATCATGTCGGCATCAATTCGGTAGAGCATTTCCTGGGCGACTGGGCGATCGACAATGGCATGGCCTATGCCGCGCCGCCGACCCCGACCGGCCGCAAGGTGGCGGTGATTGGCGGTGGCCCGGCTGGCCTCTCTTGCGCCTATCAGCTCGCCATGAAGGGCCATGCGGTGGTGATCTTTGACGAGCGTGAGCAGCTCGGCGGCATGATGCGCTATGGCATTCCGGGCTTTCGCACGCCGCGCGAGCACCTGGACGCCGAGATCAAACGCATTCTCGACCTGGGCGTGGTGGCGCGACTGAACACCCGGATCGGCACCGACATCACGATCGAGCAACTGCACGAGGATTTCGACGCGGTGTTCCTGGGCATGGGTGCCCAGGCCGGTCGTGCGCTGCCCGTACCCGATGGTGACGCGCCCAACGTGGTCACGGCCACGGCCTTCCTGCGCGCATTCAACGACGGCCGCCTGAACCATGTCGGGCGGCGGGTCGTAGTGGTCGGCGGTGGCGACACTTCGATCGACGTGGCCACGGTCGCGCGCCGGCTGGGTCACATCGACAAGCCCATGCCCACCGATTTTGAAGCGCCCGGCACCGGCTACCTGGCCCAGGATGCCGCCGAAATGTCGGCCAAACAAGGTGCCGACGTGGTGCTGACCTCGATCTTCCCGGTCGAGAAGATGCAGGCGAACCGCCATGAGGTCGAGCAGGCGCAGGCCGAGGCCATCGATATCCGTGGTGGGCTCGTGCCTCTGGGCGTGGTCAAGGGAGACGATGGACGAGCCATCGCGCTGCGCGTGGCGCAGTGCGAGGCAAAGATGGCGGGCGGCAAGCTCGAGATCAAGCAGATCGAGGGTACCGAGGAAGACATTCCGGCCGACCTGATCGTCTCGGCGATCGGCCAGGCCGTGGATTTCACCGGCCTGGAAGTGTTCGACAATGGCAAGGGCGCGGTCAGCGCCGACCGCAGCTATCAGGTGGCCAAACATGAAGGCGTGTTCGCTGGTGGCGATATCCTGCGCCCTCACCTGCTGACCACGGCCATCGGCCACGGTGCGATTGCGGCCGACGGCATCGACCGGTTCCTGAATGGACTGGAGGCGGTCAAGCGGCCCAAGATCGATGTGCATGTGTTCGATCTGCTGCGCAAATATGTCGAAAACGGTGTCGTGCTCGAACCGGTCAAGGAGCCCCTGCATGGCACCGATGCCAACAAGGGCGTGGTGCACAACTTCGACAACCGGTCCGATCGCTACGTCATCCCGCACTCGGAACTGTTCCTGGGTCATTTCACCTATACACCGCGCAATCAGCGCCAGTTCATCACGCTGAATCGGGACTCGGCCCTGGGCAATTTCGACGAACGCATCCGGGTACTCGCCGAAGAAAAGGCAGTGGCCGAGGCCAAGCGTTGCATGAGTTGTGGCCAGTGCTTCGAGTGTGACAATTGTGTGGTCTACTGCCCGCAGATCGCCGTGAAGAAAGTGCCCAAGAAGGAGGCCACCATCGGTCGATATGTGTTCACCGACTACGACCGATGCGTGGGCTGCCATATCTGTGCCGAGGTCTGTCCGACCGGCTATATCCAGATGGGTCTGGGCGAGTAGAGCGAGGCGGCGCGCGATGAATCGTTCACGGACGCTGATGCTGCTGACCGCCATTGTGGCGACCGGCATGGGTATCGCATGGGCTGGCAGTGCGACGCAGCCCGACGGCGCCTCACCCCGCTACGAGGTCGATCGCAGTACCGAATGCGTGCTGCCGGGCGAGCAGATGCGACACCAGCATCCGCATCTGTTGAAGCATCAACGGGACCGTACGGTTCACCTGGGTGAACGGGGGGCGAAAGTCAGCCTCAAGGCCTGCGTGGACTGCCATGCGGGCGCGGGTGCGGGCATCAGCGCCGGTGCGGTGGTCGGACAGGATGGCGCCTTCTGCGAGAGCTGCCATACCTACTCGGCCGTCAAGATCGACTGCTTCGAATGCCATCGCACCACGCCCTCGTCGGCGGCCTCGACGGCGGCAGCCATTGTTATCGAGGCGGGCAAGGTAAAACGATGAGCAGGTTCCGCGAATTGCGCCGCTCGGCGCCCGATGGCAAACCAGAGCCGGCCGCTCGACCCAAGGCGCCGCCTGGCGATGGCGACGAGGCGCAGCGGACTGCGCGGCGCGCCTTCATGGCGGTGGCCTCGGCCGGTCTGGCCGGTCTGGCCCTGGCACCGGGCATCCGTCTGGTCCAGATCGCCACGGCCAATGAGCCGACCCAGGCCTCCGCGTCGGTTCGCTGGGGCATGCTGATCGACGCCAATCGCTGCAAGACCGATTGCGATGCCTGCGTGAAGGCCTGCAACACCGAAAACGGGCTGAGTGGCGGCACCGCACCAACCGATGTCCAGTGGATCCGCACGATCAAGATTCATGACAAACGCCACGACCGCACCATCAATGCGCCGGTGATGTGCCAGCACTGTGCCGATCCGCCCTGCGTCGATGTGTGTCCCACTGGCGCTTCGTTCAAGCGGGCTGACGGCATCGTACTGGTCGATCGGCACAGTTGCATCGGCTGCCGCTATTGCATGATGGCCTGCCCGTACAAGGCGCGCAGCTTTGTGCACGAACCGGTGCATGACCAGCGCGCCGATGTGCCGCGCGGCAAGGGTTGCGTGGAAGGCTGCACGATGTGCGTGCATCGCATCGATCGTGGCGCCTCGCCGGCCTGCGTGGAGGCCTGCCCCGAAGGTGTGTTCACGTTTGGCAATCTGAATGACCCGGACAGCGCGATCGCCCAGCGGCTGCGCAGTGTGGCCTCCAGCCAGATTCGCGCCGATCTGAAGCTCGATACCGGCGTGCGTTACGAGGGGATCGGGACATGAGACATGCGAGCACGTCCCGGGTGCGATGTGGGCCGTGGTTCTATCCCGCGTTCATCGCGGCCAGCGTGGTGCTGCTGATCGGTCTGTACGCGGCTCACCATGTCGAAGTGACGGGTCATGTCATCACCGGCATGAACAATTCGATTGTCTGGGGCCTGCCCCATGTGTTCGCGCTCTTTCTGATCGTGGCCGCATCGGGCGCGCTCAATGTGGCGTCGATCGGTTCGGTGTTTGCCCAGCAGGCCTACAAGGACTGGGCCCGATTGTCGGCTCTGCTGTGCAACTCACTGCTGGCCGGTGGACTGCTGATTCTGACGCTGGATCTGGGTCGGCCCGAACGATTCATGATGCCGGGCACCCACTTCAATCCGACCTCCTTGTTCGCCTGGAACGTCATTCTCTACTCAGGCATGTTCACCCTGGTGCTTGCCTACAGCTGGGCGATGTTCGAGCGCCGCCTGTCGGTCTGGACAACGGCGGGCGGCATTGCCGCACTCGCTTGGCGAATCATGCTGACCACCGGTACCGGGTCGATCTTCGCGTTCCTGGTGGCTCGCGAAGCCTATGCATCGGCGCTGCTGCCACCGATGTTCATCGTGTTGTCGTTTGGCTGGGGACTGGCGGTTTTTCTGCTCGTGCAAGCGCTGCTCGCCCGTATCGACAGGCAGCCGGTCGACGCGGACACCGAGCGGCGCATGACCCGTCTGCTCGGCGTCTACGCCGCTGCCTCGTTGTATTTCGTGGCGATCAGTCATCTGGTCAACGGATACAACGAGCGCGGTCAGGCCTTCGAACGCTTCATCCTGCTCGAGGGTATGCCGTATGCCCCGATGTTCTGGATCGGTTTCGTCCTGATCGGTTGCGTGATCCCGATGGTGTTGTTGTTCGGTCCCCGCTTCGGTCCGGTGCACCGTCTCTGGGCGGCCGCCTGCGTGATCGTGGGTGCATTTGCCTTCCTCTATGTATTCGTCATCGGTGGGCAGGCCTATCCGCTGGAACTGTTTCCCGGAGCCACGGTCAGCAGCAGCTTCCTTGATGGCGTAGTCGCACCCTACCAGCCCAGCGTCTGGGAATTGATGCTCGGATTGTCCGGCCTGGGTGCAGCAGCCGTGCTGACCCTGATCGGCCTGCGGGTGTTCGAATTCATGCCTGCGCCGATACCACCCGGCGTCAAGGCCGAACGTCTCGGAGTCGACTTGTGACGCAGCGACGCTGGCTGGTGTCGGCGGCGCACAAGTCGTCAGGCAAGACCATGGTCAGCATCGGCCTGGCCGCTGCGCTGCAAAAGCGAGGTCTGAGCGTTCAGACCTTCAAGAAGGGTCCCGACTATATCGATCCGATGTGGCTCTCGCTCGCATCGAATCGCCCCTGCTTCAACCTCGATCCCCATCTGAGCGAATTCGACGCGATCCGGGCGACTTTCGCCCAACGGTCTGAAGGCGCCGATATTGCGCTGATCGAAGGCAACAAAGGTTTGTTTGACGGCATGTCGCTGGACGGCCATGACTGCAGCGCCGCGCTGGGCCATGCGCTGGCCACGCCGGTCATCCTGGTGATCGACACCCGCGGCATCACGCGCGGCATTGCGCCCCTGTTGCTGGGCATGCAGGCTTTTGATCCGTCGATTCAATTCGCCGGTGTGATCCTGAACCGCACGGGTGGCAGTCGCCATGAAGGCAAGCTGCGCCAGGCGGTCGAGACATTCACGTCGATGCGCGTACTGGGCGCGATCGGCAACGATGATCACCTGGGGATTCCGGAGGCTACGCTCGGTCTCGTGCCCAGCAATGAAGTGGATGGCGTGGTCCACGCCGTCGCCAGGCTCGCCAAGGCGGTCGCCCAGGGTGTGGACCTGGACAGGCTGCTTGCCGATCCAGCCCCTGCGCCGATACCGGCACCTGCGACATCCGTGCCTGCCTCTTCGACATCCGTGCCAGCTGCTTCCACAATGTCCGTTGTTGCTTCGGCTGCAGCGACGGTCATGCACAAGGCGGGCCAGATGCCGGGGCATCAGTCACCTGAGCCCCATCGGCCCAAGGTGCGCATCGCCATCGCGCGAGACCGCGCCTTCGGTTTTTATTATCCCGATGATCTGGACGCGCTGGTATCGGCGGGTGCGCAACTGCTGCCATTCGACAGCCTGCGGGATCAACAACTGCCCGATGCCGATGCCTTGTTCATCGGCGGCGGCTTTCCCGAACGACACGCCGGTGCGCTCGAGGCCAATGCGTCGCTGCGGGCCGACATTCGCCGGCGGATCGCCGCCGGATTGCCAACCTACGCCGAGTGCGGCGGACTCATGCTCCTGTGCCGCGCCATGCACTGCCGCGGTCAGCGTTTCGAGATGGTCGGTGCGATCGGCGCCGATGTGGTGCTCGAACACCGGCCGGTCGGGCGCGGCTATGTCCGCCTGGCACCCCTTGCGCCCAGCTGGCTTACGGACGGGGTAACGGGCGAGATCGGGGCGCACGAATTCCACTATTCCCGGCTGGTCGATGTCGATCCCGATCTGCAATTCGCCTGGCGGATGCTGCGCGGCCAGGGCGTGGATGGCGGCCGTGACGGTATCATCAGCGGTAATCTGGTCGCCTCGTATGCCCATTTGCGCAGCGGCGCCGGCAGCGACTGGCCGGCGCGCTTCGTGGCCTTCGCTGCGGCGGTACGCGCCGGCTCCCCCTCCGCTTTATCCAGCACGCCATAACACAATGACCCCAGATACCTTTTCGATGACGGTCACGCCGACGGCAGCCGCGGTACTGCGCCGGGCTGCCGTCCAGAGTGGCGAGGACGAGGTGGTCGTACGGGTGGCCGCCACGCTGACCGATGGTGAACTCACGGTGGGTTTTGGCTTCGACGAACCGCGTGACCAGGATTCACGCTGCGAATGTGACGGCGTCACCCTGCTGGTGTCGCCGCCCTCACGCGATCTGCTCCAGGGTGTGGAGATGGACTTCGTGGTCGACGGCGACGAGCAGACCTACTTTGTATTCCGCCGGCCCGCGAGCGGGACGGCCGACCCGGCATCATAGGAAACGTGCAATCATGGATCTGTCCGAAACCCTGGCTGGCGGCATGAGCGGCCTGACGCCTGCCAGCCGTCCCGTCGCCGCCGGTGAAGTTGTACTGGTTGGCAGCGGACCCGGCGACCCCGAACTGCTCACGCTGCGTGCGCTGCGCGTGATCCAGTGCGCCGATGTGGTGTTGTATGACAATCTGGTGTCGGCCGAGATCATGGCGCTGGTGCCCGCGACCACCGAACGCATCTACGTGGGCAAGGCGCGTGACCAGCATACGATGCGCCAGGAATCGATCAATGAGCTGCTGGTGACACTGGCCCGACGCCAGTTGCGGGTGATCCGGCTCAAAGGTGGGGACCCCTTCGTGTTTGGTCGTGGCGGCGAGGAAATCGAAACCCTGCGCGCCAATGGCATCAACTTTCAGATTGTGCCCGGTGTCACGGCCGCGCTCGGCGTGGCGGCCTATAGCGGCATCCCACTCACCCATCGTGATCATGCCCAGGCCTGCATGTTCGTCACTGCCCACCTCAAGAATGGCACGATGGATCTGGACTGGGGCGGGCTCGCCCGGCCGCACCAGACCGTGGTCTGCTACATGGGGTTTGCCGGACTGGCCGAACTCTGTCGCCAGCTCATGGCGCATGGCATGCCCACGGCAACGCCGGCGGCCATCGTCCAGGAAGGCACCTGCGCCGGTCAGCGCGTGGTGACCGGTACGCTCGAATCCCTGCCCGGGCGCGCTGCAGACGCAGGCATTCGCGCGCCAGCGCTGATCATCGTGGGCAGCGTCGTTGAACTGCGCGACCGGCTGCAATGGTTCGAGCGCTTCGCCCATGGGAACGGTGGCCACTTCACGGCCAGCCGACGCGGCACCGAATGAGCTGACTGAGCCGACTGAGCTGACGCGCCCGCTCAGGCCTGAGCCGCTTCAGGCGGTTCGAGTTTGTGCTCGATGGCGAACACGGCTGCCTCCACGCGCGAGCGCAGCTTGAGCTTGGACAGGATATGCCGCACATGCAGCTTCACGGTGTCATGACTGATGCCCAGCTGATTGGCGATGGCTTTGTTGCTCAGGCCGCGCGCCACATGGCTCAGGATCTCACGCTCGCGCGCCGTCAGTGGATCGAGCGAGGTGTCGGCCGGTGGCGAGGCTGATTCGCCGCGCAACAGACCCGCCAGCTTGGACGCCATGTCGGGCGCCACCACCAGTTCACCACGCGCCGCCCGCGAGATCGAATCGACGATGTCCTCGGGCTCCATGTCCTTGAGCACATAGCCACGCGCGCCCAGGCTCAGTGAACGCGACAGATCGTCAGGTGAATCACTCATGGTCAGTACGACGATGGCGATGTCGATCTGGTTCTCACGAATCTGCTCGATCAGAGCGATGCCATCCCAGGGTTCCATGCGCAGATCGGTGATCAGGAGTTGCGGTTGGAAACGCTGGATGAGCCCCAGCACTTCGTCCGGCGAGCCGGTCGTGGCCACCACCTCCATGTTGGCCCGCTGTTCGAGCAGGTCGCCCAGGCCGCGGCGACACAGATGATGATCGTCGACCAGCACGACGCGGATTCGCGGATCAGTCATTGGGAGGGTCGCCGGGCAGGTTGGGCAGGCGCAGCACGACACTCGTGCCGCCGCCGGATGAAGGGGTGATGTCGACCGATCCACCGATTGACCGGGCGCGCTCGTGCATGATCCGGATACCGCAGGATTCACCGGCAGCGGCCTTGGACGGATCGGTGGCCATGCCCCTACCGTTGTCCTGAACCGTGATCGAGAGCGTGGCGTTGTGATTGGCCAGGCGGACCCTGACGCGGCTCGCGCCCGAATGCCGCACGACATTGGCCAGCGCCTCATGAACGATCCGATAGGCCTGCACCTCGGTTTCGGCACGCAGGGCGAGCGGCAGCGTCAGACGATTTTCCCACTCGACGACCAGGCCCTCCCGACGACGCAGTCCGACGATGAGTTGTTCAATGGCGCGCACCAGCCCGTGCGCATCCATGCCCGCGCGGAACGTGGTGATCAACTCGCGAAGGCGTCGGTTTGCTGCAGCCAGTTCGCCACTCACGTCATCACAATAACGCAGCGCGCGATCATCATCATGGGCGCGCACCGCATCGGCCAGCAGGGGCATGCGCATGCGGGTGAACGCAACCGACTGGGCCAGCGCGTCGTGGATGTCATTGGCCATGGCCTGGCGCTCGGCCGACAGCAGTGCATTGAGGCGCTCGCGCTCGAGCCGCACGTTGTCCAGCGTCAGCCCCAGCAAGTCTCCCATGGGGCGCAGCACCGGTAGCACCTCGGCATGGATGCCCGACACCGAATCAAAAAACAGGGTGAGCACGCCGATACTGCGGGTACGAAACGTGAGCGGCACGGCGATCGATCCGGCATAGGCGACGCTACCCGCATCCGCCGCCGACAGTCGCGGACAACTGCTCAAGGCCTGGGGTACCGGATCGCCCGATGCGTCGGCAAGGCGCAGGCCACAGGAGCCGCAGGCGTCGACGTGCGATTCAGTGCCGGATGACTCGGCCGGCAAGGTGACTGCCGCCACCCGGTGCATTGGATCGCCCTCGGAAGTGATCGCGCAGACCGCCCCGGCTCGAGCGCCCGCGAACCGGACGATCGGCGTCAGAAAGCCCTCTACGGTCGCGCGCAGGCGACTTTCCGGCGAGTCGATACTGACGCTCATGACGCTGGCCGTATCGCGTGATACCGGCGATGCGCTCGCGACCGGAAGATCACCTTCGGTGCGCCCGGACGCCACGGCTGGCATGCATGTCTCCACAAGTCTAGGATCGCAGTAAGGCCCTCTGAAAAGGCAAACCCGGTTCTGGCAAGCGCTATAGTCTAGAACAGTCTGCCTGACCCTGCCGAAACCGCCTGGCCCGCCACCCCCCCATCGGAGTGGGTGGACTACCCCACGGGCTTATAGACAGCCGGCGCGTCTCGATGCTCAATGCACCCAACCGCATGAAACAATCCGTGTCCAATGCCATCCATCAATCCCTGCCGAACCGCATCGAGCCCCTTGGGTTCGGGCAGCGCTGAGCGGCATGTCGCGCAAGCTCACCATCTCGCGCGCCGCGATGCTCCTGGGCACCAGTCGCGCCGCCCTGCAGCGCCTGGTTGGCTCCGGCGCACTGAATGCGTCCGACGGTCTGCTTTCCACCGATGATCTGCTGCGCCTGTTCCCGGATCTGGAGCTCGAGTCCCATGGCATCCTCGAGAAGGTCGACCATATCCGCGAGCACGCGTTCGGGCGTCGGGTCCGCAGCCACGTCCTGCCGTCGTCCGAGGTGCTGGCCCAGCGGCTGTTTGCGCAAAGCCGCGAGCTGGCCGAGGTACGCGCCCATCTGCAGGCCTACCATCGTCTGGTCGCCGATGCGCTCACGCTGGCCGATACCTCGCCCGACGTTGCCGCGCTGCGCGAGCTGCTCGCCAATGGGCTGGCCGCGGTACTGGGCCGCGACTCGGCCAGTGTGCTCGAAGTGATGGACGACATGGCCCGCGTCGTGTCGGCCACCGTCGTGGTGCGCCCCAGCGGTCACGAGTTCCAGCTCTCGGGCAATGACAGCCTGCTGGATGCGGGCCTCAAATCCGGCATCGGACTTGCCTACGGCTGCGGCAGCGGCAACTGCGGTCTGTGCAAGGCGCGCGTGGTCTCGGGCGAAGTGCGCCGGATCAAACCCACCGACTATTCCCTATCCGAAGCCGAACGCGCGCAAGGCCACCTGCTCATGTGTGCCTTCACCGCCCAGACCGATCTGGTGCTGGAGGCGATCGAGGCCGACGGGCCGGCCGATATTCCGCAGCAGGAGATCGTCACGCGGGTCCGTCGCATCGAGACCGCGGGACCGAACACCATCGAGCTGCATGTTCAGACGCCCCGTAGCGACCGACTGCGCTTTCTGGCTGGCCAGAGTATCTGGCTGGGTGTTGCCACGACAGATGCCGACGTGAGCGGACTGCTCTCGCTGGCCAATTGTCCCTGCGACGACCGGGACCTGGTGTTTCATGTGGCCCGAGAGTCCGATGACGATTTGTCGCGTCTGGTATTTGCCGGAGCGCTGTCGCGCAATGACGAAATCACGGTACGCGGCCCCGAGGGCGATTTTGTGCTGCCGCCACAATGCGCCCAACCGCTGTTGTTCATCGCCATCGATACCGGCTACGCGCCGGTCAAGAGTCTGGTCGAACATGCGCTGGCCGCCGAATGGAGCGACCGGATCCGCCTGTGGCGGGTGGCCACCCGGGCCGACGGCAACTACCTGGACAAGGCGTGCATCGCCTGGGCCGATGCGCTGGACGAATTCGACTATGACGGCCGCTGCGCCGATGATGCCGCGGCGGCAACCACCGACATCATGGCGCGATTGATGGCTCAGGGCGAGTCCCTGGCCGACACCCGCGTGTTCGTGGCAGGCCCGACCCTGCTGCTAGAAACCATCGCCAGTGCCGTTGAATCAGGCACGATCCGCGTGGCGGGTTGGCATGCCCTGCCCGTCTGACCCTCGTCCACACGACGCCAGCACCCGGCTTCTTCTACGGTAGCGACCATGAGCGATGCACTGAACTATCTCGTGAAGGCCCGGCCCGAGGCAATGGGTCATTACTTCCGGTTTCTCAAGGATGCGGGCAGCCAGCTCGATCCCAAGACCCGCGCACTGATTTCAGTGATCACCAAGGTGCATGCCCAGACCGAGCGTGGCCTCAAGCAATATCTCGGACGCGCGCTGCGCGACGGTTGTTCGGCCGCCGAGATCCTCGATGCCTTGCTGATGGCCTTCCCTGCCCTCGGACTGGCCAAGATCGTCTGGGCCACCGACGTGATCCTGTCGATGAACCTGCCTGAGTTCTCGATCGAAGCGCTTGGTGGCGAACCGGACTGGCATGATCTGCTGGCCAGCGATTCACTCCCGATGAATGCGACCACACGGATCGAATACGACGGTCGCGCCTTGTTCGTCCATCATGGCCGCGACGGTTTTCAGGTCTACGACAGCCGTTGTCCGCATCGGAGCACCGATATTCCCGAACTCGCGATCGATGGTCAACGCCTGACCTGTCCCAAACACGGGTGGGTTTTTGATATCGCCAGTGGCGATTGCGTCGATAAGGGTGATACGCCGCTGCGCCGCTATGAATCGCGGGTGCAGGACGGCCGACTGCAGGCGAGCTGGTAGGAGCCGACATGCCTTATTTCGTGTTTCATCTGGGCCACCTGAACGTGCCCGAACTGGTGGCCACCGAGCCGCGTTATCGCGACGCGCGCAGCCGGATGCGCGCCCGCCGCGACGCCGAACCCAATGAACCGGTCGATCGGGTGCGAATGGTGTTCGCCGACAATGAGATCGACGCCATCGATCTGCTGCTCAACCCGCGGCCGCGGGATCCCGCCCTGGATGCCGAAGACGGTTGAGGCGGTAGCGGGGCGGGTGATGCATCGATGCAAGTTCGCACCGGCGCTGGCCTCGGGGTGCGTTCAGTGCCAACGCGCCGAACCATGGTGAACGAGCCTCACGATACGACTGAACCGGCGTCACCGGGATCAGACGCCGGCGATCTGACTGACGGGCTGGATGCCGGCGCTGCCATTGAGCCCGCAGTCGACAACGACGTCTGCGCCATCCTGGATGCCGGATTCGATCGCTATGGCCTGCTGGAACAGTTTCCGATTGCGCGGCTGTTGCGCGTGATGGCGTCGGTCAAGCCTCGACGTCGGCGACGGCCGTGAGTCGCGCCAGTTCGTCAACATCACCCTGACGCCAGGCAAGCAACACTGACTGCGCAAGGTGCAGCCAGCGCGGTGCGCTCGCCGCGACCAGATCGGTGAACGGCGCCCGGTCGCCGGCAATCGCCCGGTCATAGGCGGGCGCAAACGCCGGTTCAAGATGCCGGCGCATGCCATCGACGGATGCCCACCACAGATGTAAGGCAGCCGGTGGTGCCGCGTCGAGCAACCAGGGCAAGGTGACCAGGCTGTCGGCCAGCAGATCCCGTATTGCCCGCAGCACGAGTTCACGGCGTCGATCGCCGATGGACTCGAGCATCAACGCCCAGTCGTCGCCCAGCAGCCTGCCGGCTTCGTGCTCGCCACTTTCATGTTGGACCAGCAACTCGATCATCACCGGCATCAGCGCATCGATCCGCGCCGACGGCGCATCGCCGCTGGCCGGGCGACTGGCCAATGCGCGCGAAACCGGCGCCTGTTGATTCAGCGCATCGACGGTTTCGAGTCGGTTGGCCAGCCATCGGCGCACAACATCGGTCCGCACAGTGACCCGGCCATGCCGGTAGGTGGCCAATGGCGGATTACAGCCGCGCGCGTACTCGCGCCCGACCAGATCGACCACCAGATCATTGATCCGGCGGGTCCCGGTGCGTGCGGCGAGCAGAAATTCGGGTTGACCGAAGCGCTTCAGACCCGCGCAATAGACCAGACCGCTGCCCGCCAGGCCGGCCTTCGCGGCGGCTTCATCGAAAGGCGCAACGCCCGTGCCGATCGGCAATGGGAGGTAGTCGCGTTCTTGATCATCGAGCAGCGTCTCCCAATGGGCCTCACGGCGCCCGATCCAGGCAATGACACTGGCCCGATCCGGCACATCCGCATCATCGGTGGCGCTTTCCCAGCGATACAGTTCCCGCAGCCCGAGCAGATAATTGCACAGTGACGCCTCGCGGGCGTGACGCGCATCGGCCAGATCACAATTGGCCTGCACCACGGCCAACAAGGCCGGATCCGGGGCAGGATGGCCACGTTCCCCGCCAACCGGCATGAGCGTTTCAGGCGACATAACGCCGGGTTGCCCGGCGGCGTCCCGGGCGCGACTTCTGAATGACGACGCCGCGCACCGGCGTCAGATCGGGAATCGGATCGACGGATGAATCGTCATTGAGGGTGCGTAATGCCCAGCCGCCGTCGTGACGCACGAGCTGGCGCAGCATCCAGTCCTCACGCCAGCGGGCCAGCACGAACACACCATCGGTGGCCAGGCCCTCCGGTTCGATGATCACGATGTCGCCATCATCAAACTCGGGACGCATCGAATCGCCCAACACCATCAGGGCGAAGGATTCGGCCGACGAGCAGGCATCAAAGGCAGCGTCGGTGGCCGCCGGCGGCGACACCGGCAGATCGCGCTGATTGGCTATCGGAATCACCCGCCGGCTGACTGCCTGCCAGCCGGCTCGCGCCGGCGTCGTGTCGAGGCCGTCAGCCGCGGGCCCCTCGCCATGGTCGGCCGGCCGCATTTGTGGCCGGTATCAGCGTTTGCGCAGGAAGAAGACGAAGGTGCCCGCTTCTTCACCGGATTGCAGCAGGGCATGGCCGGTCTGCTTGGCAAACGCCTCCATGTCCTTGACCGAGCCGGTGTCCGTCGCGCAAACCTTCAGCACCTCGCCCGACGCGAGACCATTCATTGCTTTTTTGGTTTTCAGAATGGGCAGCGGGCAATTCAGGCCTCGCGCGTCCAGCTCCTGTTTGAATTCCATCCATGACTCCATCAAGTTGTTGGCCTGGGCACGGTACTCGCCATCACCCAGTGGTTCAGACAAGGGTTTTACGGTGCCGCCCGCCTGGCGTCCATACCCGCAAAGTGGAGCGGGTGTTACCCGGAAGGATAGGTTGGACCCGGGCGGTGTTCCGTTTGATCCGTCTACTGACGATTCGTGATCCCGCCCATTGTCGGGGCAACCGGGGAGACGCTGCAGCATGATGGCCGTACGGCCTTGATTATTAACAAGGAATCACAATCCCGGCCAAGTCTGGCGGTGGCACCGTGGCCCACCGGGCAATGCCCCTATCCGATTGTCGGTGTTTGACCCGGCTTGGGCGCTGATCCGGACAATGCCTCGAGCTCAATGCCTCCGGAGATCCATGATGAAACGACAAGACTCCCCGCGCCAGACGCGCGCCGGCGCATGGCGTCATGTACTCGCCATCCTCGCATTCACGATTGCGGGGGTGGCCCAGGCCCACCATGGCTGGCGCTGGACGGACGATGGTGATTTCAGCCTGACCGGTACCGTGCGCATTGCTCAACTGGGCAATCCACACGGCGTGCTGACCATGGATGTCAACGGGGAGACCTGGATAGCCGAGGTCGGCCAACCCTGGCGCAATGAGCGTGCCGGTCTGACCGAAGCGATGCTCGTCAAGGGCGTGGAACTGACCATCGTCGGCAAACGCGCTGCCGATGCAGGCGATCGTAAGGTCAAGGCCGAGCGCGTGGTCATCAAGGGACGGAATTACGATCTGTATCCCGAACGCCTGCCGGACCGATAACCGACCCGTCTGTCGTGATTGAAGTGTTTGTCCAGTGGCTGCAGACCAGCGAGCCGATCGTGGCACTGCGGACCTCGATCTGGCTCTACCCGCTGGTGAACACCGCCCACCTGCTGGGCATCGCCTTGCTGGTGGGTGCCGTCGTTCCGCTCGATCTGCGTCTGCTCGGGGCGTATCGCACCGTGCCTTTGTCCGTGCTCGCCCCCGTGCTGCTACCGGTGGTGCGATTCGGTTTCGTGCTGGCCCTGCTCGCGGGATTCGCCCTCTGGGCGGTGCGCGCGGATGAATACCTGGTGGATGATGTGTTCCGCATCAAGTTCGTGCTGATCCTGGTCGCACTGATCAACATCGGCTTGCTCCATCGAGGTGCTGCATGGCGCCAGGCCTTGCAAGACGGACCGATCAGTGCCGGCGTGCGCGCGGCAGCGGCCAGCTCGATCGTGCTGTGGCTGGCAGTGTTGTTTGCCGGACGCCTGATCGGCTACCGCTGAAATCATTCTCGATGCAAACGCTTCACTCGGCCCGCTGGCCCTGCCCGTGGTGCCATTGATCGTGATGGCGTCGCTGTGGATCGCCAGCATCGTGGCTCGCCGCAGCGCGCCCCCGGATGCGGGCGTCCATGCGGAGGGGGCGATCTGGACAGCCGGGGCGCTCGGCTTGTTCGCGGCCCGCCTCGTCTACGTGTTGATCCATCATGAGGCTTATCTCCAGCACCCCTGGTTGGCGCTCGACGTGCGTGATGGTGGCTTCTCGCCGCTGGCCGGTTTCCTGGTGGCCTTCGCCTGGCTCGCTCGTGGCTCGGGCCGTCTGCCGAGCTTGCGACGCTCGCTGCTGATTGCCACGACAGTGGGCATGACGCTCTGGGCCGGCGCAACCACCGCCCTGTGGTTCAGCCATCGATCGGCATCGGATGCGGGCGTGCCCGAGGTGGTTCTGCTCGGCCTCGCCGATGCGAAGGCGCAAACGCTGTCGCGCATCATTGCCGGCAAACCGGCGGTGATCAATCTGTGGGCGAGCTGGTGCGGCCCATGCCGTTACGAGATGCCGGCGCTCGCTGCCGCCCAGTCGCGCTTTGGCGACGTGCGCTTCGTGTTCGCCAACCAGGGCGAATCGCCGGACGCGGTTCACGACTATCTGGCCCGCGAACGGCTGACGCTGCGCGAGGTGTGGCTCGACACCGGCGGCGCCTTGATGCGTGCGTTCGGGACCGGCGGGCTGCCGACCACGATGTTTTTCGATGCGCAGGGGCGCCTGATCGATACGCACGTCGGGGTATTGAACGCCGCATCCCTGCAGGTGCGGGTCCAGGCACTACGCGGCGAGGCGCCTTAGCCTTAGACATTCCGGGTCAGTGCGGTCTAATTGCAAATTACTTGCATACGGAAGCATTTCGTGCATATAATGCCCAATGCCTGGTCACACCTCAATGCCATCCTCCATTCGCCCAATGCCTGACTCACACCTCAATGCCATCCTCCATTCGCCCAATGCCTGACTCACACCTCAATGCCATCCTCCATTTGCTGAACGCCCACGATCTGCTTGAGCAGCGGCTGTCCGGCGACCTGGGCGCCATTCACGGGCTCTCGCTGCGCGAATCCCTGCTGTTGTTGCATCTGCAGGAAGCGCCCGCGCGAAAGCTGTCTCGTGTCGATCTCTCCAGACGAATGTACAGCAGCGCCTCCACGATCACCCGCATGGTGGCGCCACTGGAGAAAATCGGTCTGGTGTCACGCCAGTCCGATCCGCGGGATGCGCGCCTTGCTTTCGTCGTGCTGACCCGTTCGGGCTCGACCAAGGCCCGCGAAGTGCGCGACACCCTGTCCCGATTTGCAGGGAGCGCCTTTCTCAATCAATGGACCGATCAGGAGGTCAGCACCCTGACAGCGCTCATCGGACGCCTCACCGCCAATACACCCGGCGATCTCACCCGGCACTCCCCATCGTGAGACACCCACGCCGACGCGCAGGCCAGGCGGATCAACGTCAGGTGGATCATCGTTAACTTCTTCAGACGCCGCTGGCATGGCGAGGTCGCCTTGCGCATCCTGTTCTGGCGCGACATGCTGGGTGTCGGGACGGCCCTGAATGTGCTGGCGACATTCGGCGCGCTCATGCTCGCCAGCCAGGGCGCGCCCGGATGGCTGGCGGCGCTGCTTCACTTCGCACCCCTGCCCTACAACGTTTTCCTCTTTGTGGCCATCCAGCGTGCGCGGCCACGATCCGGCATGGCGGTGAGCCTGGCGCTGATCTGGCTGATCATGGTCACGATCGTCTGACACCGGTCCGTCGGCAACTGCGGCACATGCCGCTCACAGCTCACCGCTCAGGCCGAACGCGATGCCATCTGCTCGGGCCGCACTCGCGCGGCCAGCCCAGGCACCGTGTCGTCATAACCTCAGTCGCAGGCGCCCTCCAGCACACCGCGCGGCACATTGATCGAACCGGGAATATGGGCCTGTGCGAATTGGGCGGGCTCACGCACGTCGAGAATCAGCACGCCTGCCCCGGCTTGGGCCGACAGGTTGGCCTTGAGATCCCAAGGCATGATCTCTTTCACCCGCAATACTGCATCGGTCACAAGATCGGCGGAACGCAACAGGATGTTTCCATGACAGGATGCACCGGGCGTTTCGTAAACGCTTATCATTGGCCGCAAAATGACGGTCAAGTCAGCCGGAGATCGAGAGACAATGGACCATCCGATACACCCGCACTGGGGCGACATCTGGCCTGCCATTCGTCAGGAAGCGCATTTCGGCAACCGGGTCGTGGCCTGTTTCGCCGACCGACCGCGCAGCCTGTACTCGCTGCTCGAGGCGGCCGTCGCGCGTCATCCCGACGGCGATGCGCTGGTTTGCAACGCAGAGCGGCTGAGCTATCGTGAACTCGATCAAAGGGTCGACCGGGTAGCCGCCGGACTGCATGCCCGTGGCGTGCAGCCCCGCGACCGGATCGCACTGCTGCTGGGTAACCGGATCGAATTCGTCGTGTTGTTGTTCGCGGCCGCACGTATCGGTGCGATCAGCGTACCGATCAGCATCCGCGAACAGACACCCGGTCTGACCTACCTGCTTGGCCATTGTGCGGCTGTGATGCTGGTTCACGAGGCGCAGCTCTGCGCGATTCTGCCCGCGGCGCAGGACGTCCCCTCGCTGCGACACCGGATCGTCGTGGGCGAGCCAGACGCCACGAATCACGACCCCGCCCATGACAGCGGTGGACGCGACAGCGATACGATCGTTCAGACCGACACCTGGCAAATGCTGGCCATGGACACGGAAGACCCGCCGCCCCCGGTGTGCTGCGTCGACGAAGAGGACACGGCGGTGATCCTCTACACCTCTGGCACCACCGGGCGACCCAAGGGCGCGATGCTCACGCATCTGGGCATCGTTCATTCCTCCAGGCACTTCGAGGTGGCGATGTCCCTGGTGCCGGGTGACTGTTCAATTGCCTCGGTGCCGCTCAGCCATGTGACCGGACTGGTGGCGCTGATCACGACCATGATCGGCTGCTCGGGCAAGTTGTGCATCATGACCACCTTCAAGGCCCGGGCGTTTCTCGAGCTGGCGGCGCGCGAGCGGATGACACATTCCCTGATGGTGCCCGCGATGTACAACCTGTGTCTGCTCGAGCCTGAGTTGAGCGACTTCGACCTGTCGGACTGGCGTATCGGTGCCTATGGCGGCGCACCGATGCCCCTGGCGACGATCGAATCGCTCGCCCGCCTCGTGCCCTCGCTGATTCTGATGAATTGTTATGGGTCGACCGAAACCACTTCGCCTGCGACGGTCATTCCTCCCGGCCAGACCGCCGCGCACCGCGACACCGTCGGTGTTGCGCTGGCCTGCGCCGAGATCCGGGTGATGGATGAACACGGGCGTGAAATGCCCCCGGGCGCCAGCGGCGAAATCTGGATCAAGGGACCGATGGTGGTGAGTGGCTATTGGAACAATCCCGAGGCGACCCGGAGCGAATTCACCGAAGGTTTCTGGCATTCGGGCGATGTCGGCTCGATCGATGAACACGGTTATGTGCGGGTGAGCGACCGTCTCAAGGACATGATCAATCGCGGCGGCTACAAGATCTTCACGATCGAGGTCGAGAACGCACTGTATGCCCATGCCGCCGTGCAGGAGTGCGCGGTGGTGGCCCGCCCTTGTCCGGTACTGGGCGAGAGGGTTCATGCCTTCGTCGCACTCAGCCCCGCACACGCCGGCACGAGCGCCACTGATCTCGCCGACTTTGTCAGACCGCTGCTGGCCGACTACAAGGTGCCGGAAAGCTGGACCCTGAGCGCCGAGCCCCTGCCCCGCAATGCCAACGGCAAGTTGATGAAGCGTTTGATGCGTGAGCAGGTAGCGGCCAGGCCTGGGTAGCTGATACCGGACCAGAAAGCAGGCGACAGACTGGGTGGCTTGCGTTACGCTCGGCGCACAAACCGATGCTGACCAACCGGGGACAAGGTCATGGCAAGACGAACCATGAATGGGGTCGGGCGTGTGGCGCGCGATCCGCGGGCCAACGGAGTGCTCGCTGCACTTGCGCTCGCGCTCAGTGGCTGTGCCACATCGATCGACCCAGGTCGTGCTCCTGATCCACGTCTCCCACCCCCCGATGCCACCGCGACGCCGGGTCCCGGCGCTTCCGGTGCAGCGCCGGATGCCGGTCGTCCTCTGGCGCTGGATCTTTGCCCGTCGATGCGCGTCTCCAATGCGCCGCCGGCCGACGGTCAACGCGTACGGCGCACGGCAGCAACCGGGTGTGTGGCCGGCGTGCAATTGGCGATCAACCCGGCACCGGCTTCCTGCCTGTCGTCGGCCTTCGGCCCGCGCAATGGGCGGGCGCACCGCGGACTCGACTACCAGAGCAAACCAGCCGGTCCGGTCACTGCCGGCGCCGACGGCGTGCTGCGCGAGGTGAGCTTCCGCCAACAGGATTTCGGCCACTGGATCGTGATCGACCACGGCAGTGGCGTGCACACCGGCTATGCCCACCTGGCCAGCGTGACACCGGGACTGAGCGCCGGACAGCGCGTGCGCCGCGGCCAGCCACTGGGCGTGATGGGCAAGACTGGCGCTGCAGCGGTGGCCATCCACCTGCACTATGAAGTGCGAACCGGCGACTTCAACACGCCAGGCGGCTGGTTCACCATGAAGGATGTGGACCCGTTTTCGCTGCCGGCGTCCTGCTCAACGGGCCGCTGATTCACCGGCAACCAGCGGCGCAACGTATAGTCCTTGCTACGCGCAACCGCCACCGCCACCGCCAGGAGAACGCCCCATGACTGATCGAATCCGCATTCACATGGCTGACGGCGTGGCGGATGTGCGCCTGACTCGCGCCGACAAGATGAACGCGCTGGATGATGCGATGTTCGATGCCCTGGTCGATGCCGGCACAACGCTGGCGAGCGATGCATCGGTCCGGTGTGTGGTGTTGTCGGGTGAGGGCCGGGCATTCTGTGCGGGCATCGATCTTGACCGGCTCGCCCACCGCGCCCAGGGTGGCGCGGCCGATGGAGGGTCGGCCACGGGTCGGCTCATCGAACGCAGTCACGGTGTGGCGAACAAGCCCCAGTACTCGGCCTGGGTCTGGCATGAGCTGCCGGTACCGGTCATCGCCGCCGTGCATGGCGTGGCGTTCGGTGGCGGCTTCCAGATCATGCTGGGTGCCGACATGCGCTATGTGCATCCCGATACCCGACTGTCGGTCATGGAGGTGCGCTGGGGACTGGTGCCCGACATGGCGGGCACGGTGCTGATGCGCCGGCTCGCCCGCGACGACGTGATTCGTGAACTGACCTACACAGGGCGCGTCTTCAGTGGGCGTGAAGCGCTCGACTTTGGTTTCGCAACCCGGGTCTGTGATGATCCGCTGACTGCCGCGCTACAGACGGCGCGCGAGATCGCCACCCGCAGTCCGACCGCCATCGAGGCGGCCAAGCGCCTGTTCAATGCCGACAATACCGGGGCCGCCAACGCGCTGATGGCCGAATCGATCGAACAGGAGACACTGATGGGCTCGCCAAACCAGCGCGAGACCCTGGCTGCCCATCGCGACAAACGCGACCCCGTGTTCGAGCCCGGGCGGGGTTTGGCCGGCTGAAGTCTGGCCTGCCTCGCCACGCGGCTTGCTGGCTGCGCTATCGGTCAACGATGGCGTCGGGCGATGTCAGGAATCGGCTACGATGGCCATGTTCATGGCGTGCCGGTTCCGATCAGGGTCAGGTAGCGCCGGGACAGCCATGAGGCGGGCCAGATACTCGGATGGCAGGCCATTGTCTTTCGCGCCCGCGATCACCAATGCCCGATACCAGCTGAATGGCAGGAGGCCCGCATCGATACTCGTTGCCACGTAGAGCTGGACGAACAGCATCCGGCCGGCTTGTTCCACCAGCACCTGCTTTTGATCGTAACCCTTGCCCAGGCCTTCGGCTGCATCGAGCGCCGGCTTCTCGGCCAGGGCGATCTCGTAGACAACCCCGTGCACCCTATCGCCCGTACAGCCGGTGGCGATCACATCACATTTTCCGGAACCGTCCTGGCCGCGCTTGTGCCAACACAATTCATGGCCATCAAGCATCGCATTGCCCACACATCGAGCCGAGGGCGTCCTGGCTCTCAATCGGCGTGCGAGCATGTTCGACCCGTAGGCGAAGTTGAGGAATGTCATGGGGTTATGGCGCTGTCCGGACATGGCGGCAATCGATGAGTTCAGCGGTCGATCAGCACTGAAGTGTGTCCGCAAGCGTACAGTGTCGGGGCCGACAAGGAGATGATCACCATGACCACACCCCGATCCTGTGCCATCGTGCTGCTCCATCCGGGCGCCATGGGTGCCGCCCTCGGCGCGCACCTGCAGGACATAGGCCACGATGTGCGCTTTATCGAGCAGGATCGAAGCACCAATACCGTGAGGCGGGCACACGCCGCCGGCCTGCGTTCATTCCCGAACCTGCACGACGCACTGGACGATGCAGACCTGGTTTTGTCGGTCTGCCCACCCCATGGCGCGCTCGCCCTGGCCGGGCAGGTTGCGAACGCCATCCGGCACCGTGGTTTTACCGGCATCTATGTCGACGCCAATGCAATATCGCCGGCCACGACATCGGCGATCGGGGCGATGATCGAAGCGGCTGGCGCCCGCTTCGTCGACGGCGGCATCATCGGTCCGCCGCCGGCACGCGAGCCCAGGACAGGTCAAGGCAGCACCCGGCTCTACCTGTCCGGCCCTCAGGCCCAGGCCGTGGCCGTGATGCTCAGCACACCGGGCATTCACACCCGGGTATTGGACGGACCGATCGGCAAGGCATCGGCACTGAAGATGATTTACGCCGGATGGAACAAGGGCACGATCGCCTTGCTCGCCTCGCTACAGGCGCTGGCCGCGAGCCATGATCTCAACGAGGCACTTCATGCCGAATGGGCCCAGTCCGATCCGGACGCCCTGACGCGAAGCCGCCGGGTTGCCACCAATGCGCACAAAGCCTGGCGCTGGGAGGCCGAAATGCAGGCCATCGCCGACACCTTCGATGAGGCCGGTCTGCCCGACGGGTTTCATCGAAGCGCCGCGCAGATCTATGCGCGGCTTCAGGCATTCAAGGATGCCGACCAGCAGCCCGATGATGCTGATATCGTCGCCTCGCTGCTGGGCACCTGACGCCGGAGCACCAAGGTTGATCCGGCACGCCGTCGTCTGTGCTGCGCGCGACTCATCTCACTCTGGCATGGCAATTGCATCAATCGCTGTCGGAAGTGTCTCATGCGCCATCGAGGCACAGGGTCAGCGGTCTGGAGGTCCGTTGCCGGTCTTGATGGCACACGATTGGGGCGCATCCGCACCAGTCATGGGCACGCCGCCGGCGGACAATCCGTTGCGCCGGCTGCGTGGTCCCATGACACAACCGATCAGCCAGCGTGGAGAATCAAAGATGGACACCATGACTCGAGTCGCCGTAGCGACGACCAACCGGGCATTCATCGATGACCGGTTCGGCGAAGCAGACGAGTTCGCCGTGTATGAGATGGGCAGCAGTGGTCCGAACTTCATTGAGACCCGAATCGTCGAACAATACGGCCGTGGCGGTTTCGCCATCGAGGACAAACGCGAGGTGAGCCTGCGTGCACTGGCCGGCTGCCAGGCCTTGTTCGCCACCGGGGTGGAGGAAATGCCGCGTCAGAAGCTCAGTGAACTGGGTATCGAATCGGTCGATGCCTATGCATCACAACCCATCGATGCCTCGCTCGACCAATGGTGGCGGTCGCAGATGGCCTGATCGCATCGCCTGTACGACGGGCTCAGGCGGTCGCACTGGCCATGAGTGCACCGCTGGTGCGATTGGTGGTCGGGTCAACGATGATCAGGGCACCGCTCACACGGTTCTTCTCATAAGGATTCACCGGCAACCGGCCCTGGGTGCGTATGCTGACCTGGCCAACCTCGTTGGCCAGCAACTGCTGCGCCTGGATCGGTTCCAAGGTGTCGATGTCGATCCGGTGACGAATGCCGACGATGCAGCCTTGCATCCAGCGATTGCCGTGGCGAAGCCAGTACTTGCGGCCGATGACGGCAGGCTCGGGGTCCAGCCAGGCGAGCGTGGCGTCGAACTGATCGGTCACGCTCAGTTCACCGGCCGAGGCGATCCAGTCGCCACGCGACACATCAACCTGGCGATCGAGCACGATACCCGCCGATTGACCGGCCTCGCATTGCTCCACCACCTGCCCTGCGCGGCGCACCTGGGCAACAATGGCGGACTCGCCGCTCGGGAATACCTGCACGGCATCGCCAGCCCTGACATCACCCTGGGCGATGCGTCCCCAGGCGATTCTCGACTGGCTGCCCGTGCCGTCGCCGTCGCGGGCAACATATTGCACGGGTTGGAGAAAATGGCCATCGTCCGGTTCGCTGGCGACTGGCAGGCGCTCGAGCAACTGCAGCAGGGTGGGCCCTTCATACCAGGTCCAGTGATGGCTCGAGGTGGCAACATTGTCGCCCCGCAGCGCCGAGATGGGGATGATGCCACCGACTTTGATGTCGGCATGCCGGGCAAACTCGAGCAAGGCCTCGCGCATGGCGTCATAGGCGAGCCGTGCCTCATCATCAAGCACATCGAGCTTGTTGATCGCGAACACAATATTGGGCAGGCGTAACAACCGGGCGAGCAGGCTGTGGCGCCGGGTCTGGGGCAGCAAGGCCACCGATCCGACACGCCAATCGATCTTGGTGATGTCTACGAGCACGACGGCCGCATCGCTACCGGCAGCGGCGGTGACCATGTTGCGGGTGTACTGCTCATGGCCCGGTGCATCGGCGATGATGAACTTTCGTCGACGAGTAGCAAAATACCGGTAGGCCACGTCGATCGTGATCTTCTGCTCGCGTTCGGCCTCCAGACCGTCGGTGAGCAGGGACAGGTCGATGGGTGCGCCGGCGGCGCGATCCTGCAGCGCATCGAGCTGATCGGACAGGATGGCCCGGGCATCGAACAGGAGCCGGCCGATCAGCGTACTCTTGCCATCGTCAACACTGCCGGCGGTCAGGAATCGGAGCGCCCGGTGATGTTGGCGGTCAAGGGAGTCGTTCATCACATTGGTCTCGATCGGCGCACTCAAAAGTAACCCTCCTTTTTGCGCCGCTCCATCGACGTGTCGCTGGTCCGATCGTCCATGCGCGTGGCGCCGCGTTCGCTGACCGTGACACTCAGGGTTTCGGCCACGATCTCGGCCGCCGTGCGGGCATTGCTGCGGACCGGGCAGGTACAGGTCATATCACCGACCGTTCGAAACCGGACCGTCTCGACCTCGATGAGTTCGCCGGGGCGGACCGGGGTAACCGGGGTATGCGGCACGAGCAGTCCCTTGCGACGAATGACCTCGCGGTCATGACAGAAGTACAGTTCGGGCAGAGGGATGTTCTCGCGGGCGATGTAGAGCCAGACATCCAGTTCGGTCCAGTTGGAGATCGGAAAGGCGCGAAAGTGTTCACCCGGACGAGTCCGGGTGTTAAACAGACTCCAGAGTTCCGGGCGCTGCTCCTTGGGTAGCCATTGGCCGAAGCTATCCCGGTGGCTGAAGATTCGCTCCTTGGCCCGCGCCTTCTCCTCGTCGCGGCGGGCACCACCGATCAGACAGTCCAGGCGGTGCTCCTCGATGGCTTCGAGCAGCGTGACGGTCTGGTGGCCATTGCGCGATTCAAGCGGCTCGGCCAGTCGAACGGTGCCGCGGGCGATCGATTGGTCCAGGTGACCGACGACGAGACGTTCGCCGATCTCGGCGACGCGTGCGTCACGAAACCGGATCACTTCGGGAAAGTTGTGCCCGGTGTCCACATGGAGCAGCGGAAACGGCAGGTGCCCCTGGAAGCGGGGTCGCTCACCATCCGTGGACCATTTCATCTTGAAGGCCTTCTCGGCCAGATGAAGCACCACGCACGAGTCCTTGCCGCTGGAGAACAGCAAAGCCGGGCGCTCGAATGCGCCGACGACTTCACGCAGCACGAAGATCGCTTCCTCTTCAAGCGCGGCGAGATGGCCGCTATCCAGATCGGGCAGGAGTCGGTCGAGGTCGATGGGGGCATTCATAGGAGTGGCTCGGGTGAATCAGACAGGTGCGATGCAGGCGGGGTGATCAGGCGATGCGGTGGACGACCGGATGACGATGGGAGCGGCCCGAACAATGGCCGGACCTCACGTCGCCACATGCAGGCCGCATTCCTTTGCGCCCTCCTGTTCCCACCACCAGCGACCGGCGCGAAAGGCCTCACCCACTGCGATGGCACGGGTACACGGCACACAGCCGATGCTGGGCATGAATTCATCATGCAGCGGATTGAAAGGGACCTCATGATTGGCAACGTAGTGCCACAGGTCGCCCCAGGTCCAGTCGGCCAGCGGATTGAACTTCACGTGACCTTGCCCGTCGGGCTCGATGAACGACACATCCACCCGCCCGCCGGACTGTTCACGCCGCAGGCCGGTGATCCAGGCCGTCCGCGATTCAAGCAGGCGCGTCAGCGGTTCCAGCTTGCGGATCTGGCAGCATTCCCGGCGCAAGGCCAGGCTGTCATACATGGCAGCCTCTCCATGGCGACCCACGAAGCTCACCACGGCTTCCTGAACCGGGTGGTAGGTTTCAATGCGCAGGCCGTAGTGGGCTTCGATCCGCTGAATCAGGGCGAGAGTCTCGTCATGCAGCTTGCCGGTATCGAGCGTCGCCAGTTTGATGGGCAATCCGGCACGCGCGATCATATCGGTGATGACCATGTCTTCAACGCCCAGGCTGGTCGCCTGAACGATCCGCTCAGGATGACTCTGCGCCGCCGCGCGCAGCCGCGACACGGTCTGCTCGACGCGGACCGAATAACCGGGCGCCGGGCGGTTGTACAAGTCGATCGCGCCCATGATCAGATGCCGTGCCCCAGCATGCTGTCAGCTTCGGCCTGCTGGAGCTCGGCGTGGGCCGCCAGCTCGGACACAATGTCGCGTGCAAAGGCCGGTCTTACCTGATTTACGTCACCCTGGTAATACCCCGGAAAGAAAGCCAGCGCGCGCTCGGCCGATGCCCGCTTCTGGTCCTGGCGCAAGACCACGGCATTGAAGCCGGTGCGCTTGAGCATGGGCATCATATCCACCAGCACCTCACCCACGGCTCTCAACTCGCCCCAATATCGATAACGCGAACGAAGCAGTCGGGCCTGTGAGTAGGCCCGGCCATCGACCCATTTCGGAAAATGCAGCTCGACCAATTCGAGCCTGGCCAGGTCGGGCGCGATGACTTCGATGTCGGCACTGTTGGGAAGGGATACGCCGACTGCAACGCCCACTGGCCAGCTCTTGCGCACGGCGTGCCATTGCATCAGCGACAGCAGGCTGTGGGGTTTGACCGCAGGATGGGCCAAGGGGCCGTCTTCGCCAACGATTCGTTGCCAAGGATCGTGTCGACTATCGATGAATCGCATGATGGTTCGGAGCTCCAGGGGACTCAAGCCGTGACGGCCGTTCTGCGGCGGACCTGATTGGCCGCCTGTCTGAATGGCTCGATGCCCACGCGCCCGACCGTGTCGATGAAGCGCTCAGACCTCAGGCGCTCCACACGAAAGGTGTCGATGAGGGACTCGATCACATCGGCCACTTCGTCAGCGGCGAACGAGGGGCCGATGACGCGTCCGGTCCGGGCGGATGGAGCAAGATCCGATCCGTCGGAACCGCCCAGCGTAATCTGATACCACTCGGCACCATCCTTGTCCACGCCCAGGATGCCGATGTGTCCGCTGTGATGATGACCGCAAGAATTGATACAGCCGCTGATGTGCAGATCGATGTCGCCGATGTCGTCCAGCTCATCGAGATCCTGGTAGCGGTCAATGAGCTCATTGGCGATCGGTATCGAACGGGCATTGGCCAGCGCGCAAAAGTCTCCGCCCGGGCAGGCGATCATGTCGCTGAGCAGCCCGATATTGGGCGTGGCAAAACGAGCCTCGCGAGCCTGTTGCCACAGCGCATACAGGTCTGCCTCACGAACCCAGGGCAACAGCAAATTCTGGTCATGGGTCACGCGCAACTCGCCTTGGCTGTAGGCATCGGCCAGATCGGCCGCCGCCGACATCTGATCGGCACTCACATCACCAGGCGCCTGGCCGACCCGTTTGAGCGACAGGGTCACGCACCGGTAGCCGGGCAGGCGATGGCCATGCACATTGCGCTCGAGCCACTTGCCATAGGCGGGCGGCGCACCGGCTGGTCGGGTCAAGGAAATGCCAGCCCGCGATTCACCGGCCACGGTCTGGCGACGGGGTTCGATGATGGCCGACTCATCACGCCTGGAGGCCAGATCGGCTATCACACCGGGCGGTAGCGCAAAACTCGCGGCCACGCGGTCCAGTTCGGCCTGGGGAATGAGATGAGCGGTACCGTCACGATCTTCGTGCAGGATACGGGCAAACTCCTGATTGACCTGGTCGACAAAGCGCTGCCCCTCGGCCTTCACCAGGATCTTGATACGCGCCTTGTAGAGATTGTCGCGGCGGCCATAACGGTTGTACACGCGCACGATGGCTTCGATATAGATCAGGATCTGCTGCCAGGGCACAAACTCGCTGATCGTCGTGCCGATGATCGGCGTGCGACCCATGCCCCCGCCCACCAGAACGCGGAAACCCACCTCACCGACGTCATCAAATCGAAGATGCAGGCCGATGTCATGCCAGGCGGTGGCCGCCCGGTCTTCGCGAGCGCCGCTCACCGCAATCTTGAATTTGCGCGGCAAAAAGGCGAACTCCGGATGCATCGTGGTCCACTGCCGCAACACTTCGCAGTAGGGGCGCGCGTCAATGACCTCATCGTCGGCCACACCGACGCGGGCATCGGCCGTGATGTTGCGAATGCAGTTGCCCGAGGTCTGGATACCGTGCATGTCGACCTGCGCCAGGCGATCCATGACGTCCGCGGCGCGATTCAGCGGAATCCAGTTGAACTGGAGATTCTGACGGGTAGTGAAGTGGCCATAGCCGCGGTCAAATTCGCGGGCGATCCGGGCGAGCTCGCGCAACTGACGCGAGGCCAGCTCGCCGTAGGGCACGGCAATGCGCAGCATGGGCGCATGTCGCTGTACGTACCAGCCATTCTGCAGCCGCAAAGCCTTGAACTCGTCCTCACCAAGCTCGCCGGCCAGGTGGCGCTCGAGCTGGTCACGAAACTGCGCCGCGCGCTGGCGCACGATGGTCTTGTCGAAATCGGTGTACTGATACATGCTCTGTCGCGATATCCACTCGGGCCCAGCCTGCCGGGCAGGCCCGGGCAGGCGACATCGGCCGCTGGTTTGAGAATGGCGCGACTGTACGCAGTTTCGATCAGCGAATGAACGAACGGATTGCCATGAGTTGATGCCCGCAGGGTATCAAGGCGCGGCGGGCGGGGTCGAGCTCACTAGCGCATGGGCGGGGCGAACGGCGGCGCACCACCGTAACTGCCGCCAGGCCAGCCGAAGGGCATCATCTGGTTCATCGTGCCCATCATCGGGCCGATCGACTGGTCCAGGTTTCGGGCAGAGTGCTGCATGAGTGATACGGTATTGCCGATCTGGGTCAGATCCTGGGACATCATGCCCACGTTGCGGCTGATGTGGCCAACCGAGTTCTGCATCTGCGCCATGGTTTGATTGATCTGCCTCATGTCAGTCGACATCGAGCCCACGTGCCCATCCATGGCGCCGACATGGCCATCCATCGTCGCCACTGTCGAACCCATCGTCGAAATCGTGCCCTGCAGACTGGCCAGCGTCTGGGTCATCGACTGCATCTGCCGCGTCATGACGGACATATGCTCCACGGCGCTGTGCGCGTCCGAGGTCAGCTGATAAATCAGGAAGAATCCGTAGAACGCCAGGACCACGAAGCTCGCCATGCCGGCGTAGACGACCATGCGAATCGTGCGCATGGCGTTGGTCGCCTTCTCCAGATACTCCATATATTCTGGCGGACGGGCGACGTCGGTGCGCAGCTCGGCAGTTTCACTGGCGTCTTCCATTGAGGGTCCTTGTCGGGATTCGATCTGCCACTCCTGGCAGTCGTTGTCGATGGTGATTCGTATGGCGATCGGATGGTCAGTGCGCCGATCCATCCATCAGTTTCTGAGTTGAAGTCGCAGGTCGTAGGCCAGTGACGGGCTGCCAAGCCGGATTGCCGGCTCGAGTCTCATGGCAGATCCCGGGTTTCCCCGGGCGACCAGGCACATGGCAACGCCATAGAACTCAGTGGCCGCTTCCCGATAACGTCCCTGGGAAAAGAAGACATTGCCCAGTTCACCGTGACCGTCGATGTTATCGGGATGATCCGTCAGATATTGCTGATAGGCGGCAATGGCCGCATCGGTCTCGCCCATGCTGAAGGCCGCTCTCGCCTTTGCAAGCCCGTCGAGGACAGTACCGGGCTCGATGACGTCGTCGGATTTGAATGACGCTGACGATGTGATTGACGCATCGGGGGCGACTTCGTCCTGCGCACGAAGCGACTCATTCGTCGACGGTGGAATCGTCGGACTGATCTGTACAGCCGGTTTGGCGTCGGTGTGCACGGCTGTCTGCTGGGGACGATCAGAGTCGTCCGACGACGGCCGCAAAACCACTGTGATCGGCTCCGGTGGCGGTTTACGACTCCATACGCCAAGACCGAGCAGCCCGACCACAACAATGATCCAGAGATAGGAGCGCACGATCAGTCCATTTTTCGACACACAACATGAATAGTCCGAGCCGGCGCGGCAACCAGTTCATGCCTCTCCGCCGGGCCGATCGGCCTGCAAGGTCGCACGGTCAATAACCCCACGGGCTGCCAAAGCTACCTGGGAAACCACCCGGAAAGCCACCTGGGAAACCACCTGGGAAACCACCTGGAAATCCACCGGGGAATCCGCCTGGGAATCCGCCTGGGAATCCGCCTGGGAATCCGCCTGGGAATCCGCCTGGAAATCCACCTGGAAATCCACCTGGAAATCCACCTGGGAATCCACCTGGAAATCCACCTGGGAATCCGCCTGGGAATCCACCTGGGAATCCACCTGGGAATCCACCTGGGAATCCGCCTGGGAATCCACCTGGGAAACCACCTGGGTATCCACCTGGGTATCCACCGGGAAAGCCGCCCCATTGGTTCCCATAACCGCCCCATGGATTGCCATAACTCGTCCAGGGATTGCCATAGCCGTTGCCCCAGCCACCCAGATCAACGTTGAAGTCGAACCGGGAAAAGCCTCGTCCGCCGCCGTTACCGAGCCAGTTGTTGCCGGCGTAGGGATGGCCCCACGGTCCACCGCCCATCGGACCACCGGTCCATGGACTGCGGGACCACCATTGCGCCTGTGCCGGCGCGGTCGACAGCATTGCGCCGACGAGTGCCGCGGCACCCAGGCATGCCTTCACGCTGATCATCATCTTCTCCTTTGCATCGCCGGCGCAGCACGCGAGACCACGCGGGCGTCAAGCAACCGGGCAGACCGGACGCACTACCAGCCGCCGGGACCCCAGCCGCGCCGGCCACTGCCCCAGCCGTTGCCATTGCCATTACCCCAACCGTTGCCCCACCCACTGCCATCCATGTCGGCATCTCCGCCAAAGGAGAAGTTGCCGCTCATGTTGCCGCGGCCATTGCCACGGCCGTTACCCCTGAGATTGCCGGCACTGTTCCCGTAGCCGTCATATCCATTGCCCCCGTAATACGGATTGCCGTAATTCCCGGGACGAGGCGGCGGCGGATAGTAGGCTGGCGGGGGTGGTGGCTGCATACTCGAATTCGCCTGCATGCCAGGATCACCTTGAGGCGCTTGACCCTGAACCTGGCCCTGTGGCGGCGGTGGCGGTCCGTCGTAGCCCGGCATCCCGCCCATACGCTGCGGAGGTGGACCTCCGTAACCCGGAGGTGGTCCTCCATAGCCTGGGGGTGGTCCACCATATCCCGGAGGTGGTCCACCGTACCCCGGAGGCGGTCCACCGAATCCTGGAGGCGGTCCACCGTACCCCGGAGGCGGTCCACCATAGCCCGGGCCATATCCACCACCTCCTCCTCCACCCCCACCACCATAACCCTGGTATTGCCCATAGGCCGGCCGTTGGTAGTAGGCAGGTGGCGGCGGTGGCGGGAAGTAGCCCGGCGGATACGCGCCGGGCGCACTCGCTTGTCCGGCCCAATCCGGACACCTGATCGCTGCGTCGCCCGCCTTGGCTGCGGCTTCGGCTGGCTTGGCGCCCGCCTCCTCGGCGAAGTTGTCCGCCGGCAAGGCGATCAACGCGCCAAGGGCCGCTGCCGTGAGCAATCTGACTGAAGACTTCATGAACTGACTCCTTGAAACAGACTCAAAATGGCGATCGCAGCGATCATGGGTATCCGGTCGGTCTACCACCAGCCTGGCGCCCAGCTACCGGGCCCCCAACCCCGACGCCCGCCGTTGTTGCCCCAGCCGTTACCGTTGCCATTGCCCCAGCCGTTGCCCCAGCCACTGCCATCCATGTCGGCATCACCACCGAACGAGAAATTGCCGCGCATGTTGCCGCGCCCGTTTCCGCGGCCAGTGCCATAACCGCTGCCGTAGCCACTGCCATAGGCATTGCCGTAGCCGTCGTAATACGGCGGGGCATAGCCATAACCACCATACGGGGGCGGGTAGCCGCCGTACACGGGTGGGTAGCCGCCGTACACGGGTGGGTAGCCATAAGGTGGCGGTGGGGGTGCATAGCCGTAACCGCCACCGTAGTAACCGGGCGGCGGCGGGGGCGGTGGTGCACCCCAACCTTGTTGCGGTGCCTGGCCTTGCGCGGCGGGCGCCTGAGCCTGCTGCTGCGGCGCAGAGCCCTGGCCTTGTTGCGCCGGTGCTTGGGCATTGCCCCATTGGGGTTGGCCGTAGGGTCCGGGGGGCGCCGGCGGTTGACCACTCTGTTGGGCGAGTGCCGCCGTAGCGGACATGCCGATCGCGGATATCAGCAACACACTGAAGACAGATTTCATTGCGCTATACCTCCATGGTTTGAGTCAGCGGGGGACATCGCATCCCCTACCAGTTGCGCGGCAAGGCGCCTGAACGCTCCCGCCACCAGTTCCATGTTTGCGAATTGGTCCATCCAGACAGCGGAGTGCTCCAAGGCACGAACATGTAGGGTGTACTCAGACCCCAGGGATTGAAGGGGTCCGTCGTCGAATTGAGTTGACCGAAGGTCCACAACTGAACCTGCGCATGCGGTGAATCACCGTGCGGTCCGATCGGCAGGTAGGCACGCGGGTTGACCTGGTAGTCAGGCACGAAGGTTTGTGCCTGGGTCGATGGCATCGACAACTGCCCTTCTGCATTGCCCCGGGGTTGTATCGGCATGGCCTGGCAATTCGGTGGACAGGACGGGTTGGGCCGCATCGAATAGGGCCCGGCCATGCCCGGATAGGCGCCGGCATACGGTGACGGAACCACCGCATATTGACCATTCGGGTAAGGAGCCGGCGCGGCGGGGCCTGAGCTGAGTTCCCCGAACGAGGCGCTGTGCGAGGATCCGGGCGCCGCGCTCATCGCGAGCAGTGGCAGGGTCAGTACGACCACGCGGCGCCCTGTCACTGTCCATCTCATTTGTCTGACTCCGTTGTGCTCTTGCGACTGCGCCGCGGCTTGCTCGACGATCGCCGAACCGCGGTGGGCTCGACATCGTCCGGCACCGTTGCTGCGGTCGAATCTGGTGCGGATACCGGTGCTGGCGAACGTTCCTGCGGCGCGAGCCGCGTTGACGGATCGATGTCGTTCTCGTCACTCAATTCGTCGACGCTCGCTGCGACGTCAGCCAGACTCGCCATTTCAAAAGGCTGATCGAATGGGCCGGGTTCGACAGTCGGTTCGACGGGCGCCGCCATGTCCGACTTGCGCACGAGCCTGGGCGGCCGTGCGGCAACCGCTGCCGTTGCCGTTGCCGTTGCCGTATTCAGTTCAGCCGGCACGTCGGGCGCTCTTTTCATCAGACGCGGCGGACGACCCGCCGGCGCTGCGGCGCCGATTGGCTCATCGACGGCGGCAGCGCTCGGCGTGACCTGCTCACCTTTGCGCGCCAGACGCGGCGGCCGTCCGGACGAGGCGGTTGGCACCGGTTCGCCCGCTGCCGGTGTCTCCTCACTGCGCCGCTGCAAGCGGGCCGGGCGGGCGCTCGAAGATGCCGCTGCAGGGCTTCCTGACGCGGCTGCCGCCGGACCACCGGATCCGCCAGATCCACCGTGAAACGGGCCGGCCGGTGACGGTGGCGTGGGCGCTCCCCCATCCGGCAACGGTCGATGATGATCATCGCCCGCACGACTGAAATGATGGCGCGCCGAGATACAACCCAGCGGAATGACCACCAGCGTCAGGAAGGTGGCCACCAGCGATCCGAACAGCAGCGACACCGCCATGCCCTGGAAGATCGGGATCGGACAGCAACACCATCGAGCCGATGACCAGCGCCAACGCCGTGATCAGGATCGGGCGCAAGCGGACCTGGGCGGCCAGCGTGATGGCCTCCTGCACCGTCCATGCCCTTGCGCCACTTCGGCGCGGGCGAATTCCACCAGCAGGATCGAATTGCGCACAATGATGCCGGCCAGCGCGATGAAGCCGATCATCGACGTGGCGGTGAAGTCGGCGCCCAGCAGCCAATGGCCGGGAATGATGCCGATCAGGGTCAGCGGGATCGGCGCCATCACGACGGCGGGCAGCAGGAAATTGCGGAACTCGGCGACGACCAGAATGTAGATCAGCACGAGCGCCGCCATGAAGGCGAGGCCCATGTCGCGGAACGTGACGTAGGTGACCTCCCATTCGCCGTCCCACTTGAAGCCCGATGACATCGGCCTGCGCCGGCCGGCTGAAATAGTGGCCGCGAAATCGGCCTGACCATCGGGCGTTCGATAGTCCTGACAAGGCGCGGATCAACGGCCAGCATGCCGTAGAGCGGCGCACCCAGGGGGCCGACCACGTCGGCCGTGACATACTCCAGCGCGCGCAGATCCTTGTGATAGATCGGTTTGCTCGACCGGCCGGCGGAATGAAGCGACCGAGTTCGCCCAGGGGCACGGTCGCGCCGCTCTGGGTGGGTATCGGCAGCACGCAGCAGATTGCCCAGATTGACCCGGGTGGCCAGCGGGGCCTGCAGCACGATCACCGCCTGTTCGAGATTGTTGTCGGCTCTTGCAGAGGGCCGGCCACGAAGCCGCCGGTTGCCATCATCAGTCTCGCGGTTAATGCCCTCGACGCTGACGCCATACATGGCGGCACTTCTGGCGGTCGATCTCGAACTCGATGCGCGTCATGGTCCGCTTCCATGAAGGTATTGACATCGGCGACGTCGGGCGTCTGCTTCAAGGTCTGCCATGATCTTGGTTGCGACCTCGCGACGGATCTCGCGCGGTCGGGCCATACAGTTCGACCACCACAGGCGCCAGCACCGGCGGGCCGGGGGGTGCCTCGGCGATGGTCAGCCGGGCGCCGGCAGCCCTGACGATCGGTTGCAGGGTCGGCGCGGATTTCCTGGCGATGTCATGACTGGATCGCGTCGCGATCGGCCTTGTCCAACAACTGCACGGCGATATCGCCCTGCCAAGGCGTATCTGGCGCAGGAAGTAGTGGCGTACCAGACCGTTGAAGTTGAACGGCGATGCGGTACCGACATACGTCTGGTAGGCAACCACTTCAGGAATCTGCTGCAGCTGCGCGCCGATCTGCTGCGCCAGATTGGAGGTGACGAACAGATCGGTGCCTTCGGGCATGTCGAGCACGACCTGCAGTCTCGGACTTGTTGTCGAAGGGCAGCATCTTGAAGGCGACGAGCTTCAACGGAAACATCGCGACTGCCGCCAGCATGGCGGCGATGATGGCAAACAGGGTGAGCCATCCCAGCACCCGCGAGTTCATGATCGGGCCGATCAGCGCGTTGTAGACCCTTGGCGATCGACCTCGGACTGGCGGTGCTCGCTTCGCTCTGCGCGCTTCGAGCGACTGCAACGAGGGCTTCACACGCGCGGCCAGCCAGGGCACGAAGACGAAGGCCGCGATCAGCGAGAAGATCATCGCCGCCGACGACAGCACCGGAATCGGCAGCATGTAGGGGCCCATCATGTCCGACACGAAGCCCATGGGTAGCAGCGCCGCGACCACGGTGAACGTCGCCAGAATCGTCGGGATTGCCGACTTCGTCGACCGCATCGGCCGTCAGGGCATCGTCGGTGCTGCCCGTCCACCAACCAGCGGCGATAGATGTTCTCGACCACCACGATGGCGTCGTCGACCAGGATGCCGATCGCAAACACCAGTGCGAACATCGATACCCGGTTGATCGTGAAGCCCAGCACATAGGCGACCGCCAGGCTACATCAGCAGCACGGCAGGAATCGTCACCAGCACGATGATCGCCGGCCGCATGCCCATGGTGACGAACGCGAGCACGGTGACCAGTGCCGAGACGATGAACAGCTTCATGATCAGGTGCGAGACCTTGTCATGAGCCGTTGCGCCATAGTCACGCGACACCGTCACCGTGACATTGTCCGGAATGATCGAGCCGCGCATCTGATCGAGCTCGGCGAGCAGCGACACGGCCACATCCACCCCATTGGAACCGCGCTTCTTGGCCACGGCCACGGTGACCGCGGGTTCCTCGGTGAACTGACCGTCATCGCCGCGCAGCGACGCATTCACGATCGATCGGGCTTCCGACTCACCCGACAGAATGGTGGCGATGTCACGCAGGTAAACCGGGCGACCCTGAGTGACCGCCACGACCAGATTGCCGATCTCCTCGGCTCTGTTCAGGAAGGCCCCCGTGTAGATGTCGAACCACTTGTTGCCGTCGACCATGTTGCCGGCCGGCAGGCGTTGATTCGCCGCCGAGATCGACCTGCGCCAGGCGGCTCATGGTCAGGCCATGCGCCGAGATCTTGGACGGATCCACCTCGACCCTGACCTGTTCGAGACTGCCGCCGGTGACGAAACTCAGACCTGTGTCCGGCATCGCCTTGAGGCGTTGCTGCACATCCAGCCCGAGTTTGCGAAGCTGGACCACATCGAGCTGCCGGGAGGACAGAGTGACCGTGACGACGGCCACATCATCGATGCTCTTGGGCTTGACCAGCGGCGGCATGACGCCCTTGGGGATGATGTCCTTGTGCGATTCCAGCTTGTCGTAAAGCTTGACCAGCGAGGGCTCCATCTCCTCGCCCACATTGAAGCGCACGGTGACGAGCGAGACACCCTCGCGGGACATCGAATACACATGCTTGACACCAGACAACTCCGACATCAGCCGCTCAAGCGGCTCGGAGATCAGGTTGGCCACTTCCTGTGAGGTGGCACCCGGATAGGCAACCAGCACATCGATCATCGGCACCGAGATCTGGGGGTCTTCCTCACGCGGGGTGATGATGGTGCCCAGCAGTCCGATCAGGAAAAACGCAATCAGGAGTAGCGGCGTGAGCGGCGACTGAATGAACTGAGCCGCCGTTCGCCCGGCGATACCTCTCACAGCCCGTGACGGGCCAACGGGATGGGTGCCCGATTCATCACGACCACCCTCAGGGTCATGGCCGGACATCGGGGCGGACATAGGAGGGGCGCTCGCCGTGGCGGACTACCGGCCTTCGCCGGTAATCGGTTGCCCTGAGCGCAGGGTTGCTCCCGGTTGCGCAACCACCAGTTCACCCGGCTCCAGACCGGACAGCACCGCGGTCCGATCGCCTTGTGAATCGCCCAGGCGCAGCACCCGCATCCGCGCGAGACCCTGAGAGTCGACAACAAAGGCCACCGGCAGGCTGCCACGATACAGAATGGCGCTGGTCGGAATCGCTGCGGCGAGCTCGGTCGGACTTCCGCCACCGGGTTGGGCGATCCAGGCCAGTGCATACATGCCGGGCGCAGCCATCGAACCAGGCGGCAGCGCCAGTTTGACTGTCACGGTGTGCTGGGACCCGCTGGCGGCCGGGTAGATCTGGGCGACCGAGGCCCAGAGGTTCTGGTCACGGATCGACACCGGCACGGCGTCACCCATGCGCAGGTTGGCCACCTGGGTTTCGGGCACTTCGATCCGCGCATCGAGCTTGTCGACATCGGCCATGTCGATCAGCGGCTGCCCGGGCTGGACGATGTCACCAAACCGCACATGACGCTTGATGATCATCGAGGGCCAGGGCGAGATCGAGACATGATCACGCATCTGTGCATCCAGCACATCGACCTGGGATTGAGCCTGAGCCAGACTGGCCAGCTGACGCTCGTAAGCGGCCCGCGCATCATTGAGTGCAGGCCAGTTTCTCTGCGCCTGCTCCTGAGTCAGCATCGGTCCCATGCTGTTGCCGAACAGCGCGCCAGGCCCGTTGCTCAGCCCGGGCATGAACTGGTTCATGAACGATTGCGCCAGGTTGTACATCGGCACGGTCGCTCGTTCATACGCCGCGTAGCCAGGTCCACCGAGGGGCGAGGTGGGGCGGCCATAGAGGTGGTGGTAGAGCTGGGTCTGGGCGTTCTCGGTGGCAGCCATCTCGGCCGACAACTGCGCCCAGGCGCTTCGATACTGTGGCTCAAGCGAATCGGTGTCGAGTGCCACCACCACATTGCCGGCGCTCACCCGATCGCCTTCATGCCCCCCCACATACGCGACCCGACCCGGCGCCTGCGCTGCCAGACGCAGCGAACGCCGGGTCTCCACATAACCACCGAGACGGATGCGCGCCGCGGCCGGCATGCGCGACACCTCGGCCACCATGCCTTGCGGCGCCTGCATGACCGGCGACTGAACGCCATTCGCGGCAGGCTTGTCGTCATCATGACGATTCGACAACCAGGAGACCACGAGTCCGCCAATCACGGCAGCCACGACCAGCGAAACCACACGAAAAACAGCGGACAGCATGACCGCAGCCCTATCTCTTTACTCGACCAAGGAATGCCATGACCGTATCGATCAGGCGCGGGGAATCTGACCCATGACGGTAAAACTCTTGATGAAGGGACCGGCCATGGCAGGGTTCTTGACCATCGCACCGTAATCGCCCGACTTGAACTTGAGCTTGCCGGTGGTGTAGGCAACGCCCAGCGCCATCATGCCGATGCCGCTTTTGCACCACTTCTCCCAGTCGTTGGGACTCGCCCGCAGGTCCCAGTTCAAGGCCGACCCGTCATAAGCGCCCGCCGACACGACATAGCCGTTTTCGACCTTGATCTGACCACGCGGTTGATCTTCATTGTCGAATCCGTAACCGATCGTGGAGTTGAAGCCGATCTTGGCGAGCGCATCGCCCAGATCCGGTTCATCGTTCCAGGCGTTGCCGAAGTCGACCATCCAGTCGTCAGAGAATAGTGCCGCCATTTGCTCGTGCCCTCCGCCACGCGCCCTGATCAGCGCGTATCTGTCTCAGTAATGTCCGTCCCATGGATGCGGACCCATGTCGTCTTTATTCGCTCACTTCCTGATGCAGTCGCGCTGACTTCAATACGCAGCCAACGCGTCTGATGTCTCCGCGAAACCGATACCGTACCGCTCATTGGCATCGATCGATTGATACTGCTTCCACGCTGCTCTTGCACACCACGCACAGAGAACGATGACGCCATTTACCGACTCATTCTTCACTGCGTTCTCATGAAGTCACATGGTGACGTCAACTGCAGTCGCCACACCGATTCAACGATACTCAGTACAGTAAGTCGTCTTCTTTGGTGATGAATCGATCGCATACTCAGTAGAGTAATGAACCATCTCACCTAGACTGGCTGCATGGCGCTCAATGCAATCCGGCGCTGCCATCATATGGTCGGAATGGCAGTCGTACGGTCATCAGTACGAACTGTCGCGATAGGAATCTGCGCATAAACATGATCCAGATCAAGCAGGCGCAGCGATCGCTGGCTGGATCTGTCCCTCCATGCGGACGAAGGTCTGACGCTCAGCCCGACAGACCAATCACGACAGCATTAGGCTCGATCGCAGCCATCGCAGACTGCCGCAGCTTGAGCGGACTGCCGCTATCGGCAAACCCCACGAGTGCGAGTCCGGTCGTGATCTGCAATGACACTTCAATACCGGCGGCACCGCTTCCCCGACGCGCCACGTTTCCCTTGAGCAGATTGATACCGCCGATCGTCACGATCACCGGTGCAATCGTGACCGCGGTCGCCTTGAACATCGCGAGCACACGCCGGCCAACCCTCAGATCGAGCAGCTGGAGACTTTCCAGCGTGATGTGCGACACCAGCACCTGGCCATCAACCAGCGCCAGTTCGACCGTGGCCGTGCCGCTCACTTTTCGAATCGCCTTGACAATGCACGGCAACTGATTGCGCATGCTGGTTCTGAAACCCACGCCGGCGATTCCACGCAGATTCAATCCCGCGCGTTTCGTTGAGCGTTCGATCCGGGCCATGGCTTGCTCACGGGCGGCATTAAGCAGATCGGCCGCCTCGAGAACCTGGCGACCGGCGGCAGTGAGCCGGGCGCCACCGCCGCCCGAGCCACCGACCAGCTTTTCCACCAGCGGCACGCCGGCCAGATTGCTCAAGGTATCGAGCGCCTGCCATGCGGCCTTGTAGCTCACACCGTTGACCCGGGCCGCCTCCGAGATGGAGCCCGCATGATGCATGGCGCGCAACACTTCAAGACGCTTGTCGATTGCCGGACTGCCCAAGACTTCATTGAAATCGATGGATGGATTGCTCATGGTCGAGGCCGTGGTCGGAAAATCGAGGTTTGGCTGGTGAATTCAATCACTACGCTATTCCTTGATAGAATAGCGAAATCAATCCTCATTCTATTCGCTGAATACCGGAGGGCTGCATGAAGGGTCGGTGGACCGCACTATGGATCGTGATCATGGCAGTCGCGCTATGGCCGATCCAGGCCATAGCGGCTGAAGTCAAGGTCGCGGTCGCCGCCAATTTCACCGGCCCGATGAAGATCATCGCAACGGCCTTTGAGCTGGATACCGGCCATCGGGCGAATCTGGCGTTCGGCGCGACCGGCCAGTTCTACGCGCAGATCCGCAACGGTGCACCGTTTCACGTATTGCTCGCCGCTGACGACAAGACGCCGGCCAGGCTTGCGCAAGAAGGCCTGGGCTTGAAGCAGTCGGTCTTCACGTATGCGATCGGCAGGCTGGTGCTGTGGAGCCGGCAAGCGGGCCTGGTCGATGCCCAGGGCGAATCCCTCAAGACCGGCCGCTTCGAGAAGATCGCCATGGCAAACCCCAGACTCGCGCCCTACGGCGTCGCGGCCATGCAGGTGCTGCACAGCCTGGGCTTGAATGAGACGACGGCACCGCGAATCGTCGAGGGATCAAACATTGCGCAGACGTTCCAGTTCGTCGCGTCGGGCAATGCCAGCGTCGGATTTGTCGCCGCGTCGCAGGTATTCCGGGATGGCCGATTGGTCGAAGGCTCCGGTTGGGTCATTCCACCGGATCTTTACAGCCCGATCCGACAGGACGCCGTCCTGCTCGAGGCGGGCCAGCACAACGCAGCGGCGGTGGCGCTCATGAACTATCTGCGCAGCGACAAGGCCAGGGCCATCAAACAATCGTTCGGTTACGAGTGACAGGGCATTCACATGCTGAACCCGATAGGCCCTGAGGCCTGGCAAGCCATTGGCCTGACCCTGCAATTAGCCACCATGACCACCATCGTGCTGCTGTTGATCGCCACCCCGCTTGCCTGGTGGCTCTCCCAGACCCGCTCGCGGTGGCGGGCACCGATCAATGCGCTCGTGACACTGCCGCTCGTATTGCCACCGACGGTGCTGGGCTTTTATATCCTGGTGCTGCTGGGGCCGGATGGCTGGGTTGGCATGCTCACGCAGTGGTTGGGTATCGGGCTGCTCTCTTTTTCCTTCAGTGGCCTGCTCATCGGATCGGTGATTTTTTCGCTGCCGTTTGCCGTTCAGCCGATCCAGTATGCATTCGAGGCGATCGGATCACGCCCGATGGAAGTGGCCGCCACCTTGCGGGCCAGTCCGCTGGATGCATTTTTCACTGTCGCCCTGCCCCTGGCCAGACCCGGCCTCATCACCGCCACGGTCCTGAGCTTTGCCCACACGGTTGGCGAATTCGGTGTCGTGTTGATGATCGGCGGCAATATTCCCGGACAGACCCGTGTGGTCTCGACCCAGATCTTCGGGCATGTCGAAGCCATGGAATACACCCAGGCACACTGGCTGTCGGCTGGTATGGTGGTGTTCTCGTTCGCCGTGCTGGTGTCACTCGCATTGCTCAAACGGCGAACCGATCGGGTTCTGCCGTGATCGATCCAGAACGTCTTCGCATTCAGTTATCGTTGTCGCGCACCGACTTTGTCTTGAACGTCGATCTGTCGCTGGCCATCGATGGCATCACCGTGTTGTTCGGTCCATCCGGTTCCGGAAAAACCACCTTGCTACGTTGTGTCGCCGGTTTGGAGAAGGCGAATGGTGTCGTGTCGCTGGGCGAGTCAACCTGGCAGGACAGCAGCAGCAGCCGCTTCAAACCCACCTGGCAACGTGAACTTGGTTATGTCTTTCAGGAAGCCAGCCTGTTCGAGCACCTGTCCATCCGCCAGAACCTGCTGTTCGGCCTGCGCCACACCCGCCAGGCTGGCGATATCAGGGCGCTCGATCCGGCGCTTGAGTTGCTCGGGATCGGCCATCTGCTCGACCGCAACGTGACGAGCCTTTCGGGCGGCGAGCGCCAGCGCGTCGCCATCGCCCGTGCCCTGGTGACCCGGCCAAAACTCCTGTTGCTCGACGAGCCGCTCGCGTCGCTGGATGTAGCCAGGCGCCTGGAGGTCATGCCCTGGCTCGAACGAATGCGCGATGAATTGCGCCTGCCGATTCTGTATGTTACCCATTCAGTGGATGAACTCGCCCGCTTGGCCAATGACGTGGTGATGCTCGATCGTGGATCGGTTGCCGCCAGCGGACCCGTCAAGGAGACCATGGCCTCCTCATCGGTCTCGCTGGCGATCGGCGACGAAGCGGGGCTGGTCACCACGGGCGAGATCATTGCACTGAGCCCTGAGGATCACATGGCGCAGGTGCGCGTCGGCGCGGTCAGCATCTGGGTTCGCGACCAAGGGGTATCGGTCGGGCAGACATTGCGCGTGCGGATTCTGGCGCGGGATGTGAGTCTTGCGCTCTCTGAGCATGGCGACTCCACCATTCAGAATCGGCTGCGAGGCCTGGTCGAGTCGGTGCAAGATGACGCGCATCCATCACAAGTCATCGTGGGCGTGCGCTGTGGTGGTGAGCTGATCCTGAGCCGGGTCACCCGGCGCTCGCTGAGAAACCTGGGCATAACGCTCGGATCGACGGTGTGGTGCCAGGTCAAGTCGGTGGCCTTGATCGTCTAGGCAACCTGTCCAGGCAACAAGTTGCCGCGGGAGTCGAGGCATATCTTGCGGCGGCGCGATTCAATACGGCGGACGGATCCCACGGCTCATGAGCGGGGCTTTCGCCTCGCCCCTGCCGCTTTGACAGCAGGCTTTGCGGGAGACTTGCCGACATCGGGCCATTGCAGGCCCAGCCCGATGCGCGCCATCAGGTCGGCGCGCAGATCCTCTTCCACACCGCGCGCCAGGCTCAGGTGTTGCATGACATTGGCCTGCGTGATGCTCGCCATGCCGTGCAAGGCCGACCAGATGAACATGGCCTGGCGGTCCGCCTGCGCGAGGCTATCGACACGTTTGCCCTGCATGCGGCGCAGGTTCTCGCGCAGTCTGTTGAATGCATGCACCGCGTGCTGAACCAGATCGGGATGATTGGCGGGCTCGGGCCAGGGTGTTCCGAACATCAGGCGGTACTCCAGGGGATTCTGTTCGGCATAGTCCAGATAGGCCTGCCCCATCGCCCCGAGATCAGCCTGCGCATCACCACTGCCGGCTCGATCATCGAGATGTCGCGCGAAATCGGCGAAGGCACGGCGCATGATCTCGGCCAGCAGATGATCGCGGCTTTCAAAGTGGCGATAAGGTGCCTGGTGGGAGATGCCCAGTTTGCGCGCCACGTCGCGCATGCTCAGCCCCTCGACGCCGCACTCCGCAATCACTTCGCGAGCGGCCTGGACGCAGGCCTCCTTCACCGGCAAAGCCGGGACAGACTGTTTGCTCATGGACCGCTGATCGACGACATGCTGTGTTCATCCCGTGTTGCCGCGAACCATACCCGCCATCACCTTGCCCATGATCCTGACGCGCCCCCAGCGCGGCGCGACCGCCAGTGACCAACCCAACAGCTTGGCGAGAAAACCCGGGCGTATGGTAGCCCGCCCGCCCAGTGCATCCAGACTGACCCGGGCCACCACCATCGGGTCTTCCGCCTGACCCATGGTCAATCGTGATCGTGCTGCAAACCCTGAACGCACCGGGCCCGGGGCAAGCGCCTGCACCTGCACGCCCAGAGCCGCCCATTCCTCGCGCAATCCATCGGCCAGGGTCTGCACATAAGCCTTGGTCGCCGCATAGTTTGCCGAGCCGCGCACACCCTGAAACGCCACCACCGAACTGAGCAGCACCAGGCCGCCCCGCCGGCGCTGCACGAAGCGCTGGCCGAAGCCCCAACTCAGTGACGAGAGCGCCGTGCAGATGACCTGCACCATGTCCAATTCGGTGGCCAGCTCGTTCTGCAGAAACGGCCCCGCGGTGCCAAAGCCGGCCGCACACACCAGCAGGCCGACATCATGCCCGCCGCTCACATCCAGCACGTGTTGAGTGCCGGCTGGATGAGACAGGTTGGCCACCACGACCTCACAGGTGACGCCATGATCGGTCGCCAGTTGCCCGGCCAGTTCGTCCAGCCATTCCTGGCGGCGGGCGACGAGGACCAGGTTCATCCCGCGCCGCGCCAGCTCCTGCGCGAATGCGCGACCGATGCCATCTGATGCACCGGTCACAACAGCCCAGGGGCCGTATTGCTGAACAAAATTGGAGGCCATGGCATTCATCCTGATCGTTTAACGTGTTGACACTGTCTACTACGCTAAGGCAGAATTGTAGACAGTGTCAACAGTGATAATGACGAATGAATCCGGATTCCCTGCGCTTGCCGCGAACTGCCCGACGCGATGCCGGCCGCATCTGTCGAGAATGGATGAGCAGACAACCACTGCTCAGTGGTCTGACCTGGGTCATGCTGGCGCTGGCACTGCCAACCATCTTGTTGCTAGTGCTGGATGATCGCAGCCTGCGCGACGTCGCCATTTGGGCCAAGCCTCTCAAATTCATGCTGTCCACGGCCTTGTTTGCCGCCACGACAGCCTTGTGCATCGGCCTGTTGCCGCGACACCTGCAGCAATCCGCCGCTGTTCGATCACTGGCCTGGACTGTGTTGCTGACTTCAGCCTTTGAAGTGGGTTACATCAGCCTGCAGGCAGCACTGGGGGAGGGATCGCACCACAACGTTGACAGTCCGTTCCATGCGGCGATGTTTGGCCTGATGGCTGTCGCGGCGGTCGGTCTGACATCGACTCAGGCCGTGCTGGCCTGGCTGATCGTCCGTCACAGCGAGACACGATCAACCCCATTCACCCAGTCAGTGGTGATCGGCCTGGCCTTGACGTTTGCGCTTGCCACTGTGAGCGGATTCATGCTCGGCGGTCAACAACCGCCGGCGGGTATGGGGCTGCCTTTTCTGGGATGGCATCTGGACCAACCGGATGCACGACCGGCGCATTTTTTGGGCGTGCATGCTCAGCAGATACTTCCGTTCGCCGGATGGGTCGTGCAGCGGAGCGCGGTAGTTCAGCCCTGGCGATGGCTTTATGCCTTTGCGCTGACGTATGTTGTGGTCTGGGCGCTGCTGATGGTCTGGGCTTTTCCCTGAGTGCTACCAATGTTTTGAGATCTACACGGATACGGCCTCTTTTCAGCTTGAACGAGAGGACTGGTGTTGCTTCGCACGCTCTGCCGCAATCCGGCGATCGAATTGGCACTGGTTGATCCAGCGTCGAACTTACTGAAAACCTGATGAATCAGGGAAGCCATCGCCTGGGCCACCTCGGTGACGAACAACACGCAAGCGTTGTTCACGACCGGTCGGTTCGGTCGCTTCAGACGATTCAGCACCTGTTGGGCGCCGTCCGTATGGGACGGGTTGGCCACCACCGCCTCGCACCTCACGCCGTGCTCTCTCGCCAGTTACCTGGCCAGGTGGTCCAGCCGTTCCTTGCGACGGTTGATCCCCATACCTTGGCATCTGCCGCATCGATGAGATCCGCTCGACGGCTGGCTAGGTGTCTCCAGTGATACTCTTGATCAACGATTTCCACACCCCGGTCGGTCATGCCCCTGTCCTCCCCTGTCGTGCGCGGTGGTCTGCTCGCCTTACTGGCCGCGACTCTGTTTGGCCTCAGCACGCCGTTCGTCCAGCAATTCGGGCAAGGGCTCGGTCCGTTTTCCACGGCGGCGCTTTTGTACGGCGGGGCAGCGTTGGTCGCGTTTTTCCAGCGTCGGGACAGCCAGGTCGAAGCGCCATTGCGCCGCAGTGATCTACCGCGTCTGTTGGCCATGGTGGCAACCGGAGCCGTGCTCGGGCCGGTCGCCCTGGCCTGGGGTCTGCAACGCACCAGCGGCGCCAGCGCTTCGCTGCTGCTCACGCTCGAAGCGGTGTTCACGGCGGTGTTGGCCTGGCGCTGGTACGGCGAGATGCTGGACGGCCGAGTCAAATCGGCGGTGACGCTGCTGCTGGCCGGCGGCGCCCTTCTGGTGATCGACCAGGGCCTGACGGGGCATGTGCAGTTGCTTGGCTTGCTGGCCGTCGCATTGGCCACGGCGGCCTGGGGCGTTGACAATACGCTCTCACGTGGCGTTGCCGATCGGGATCCGGGGCAGGTGGTACTGGTCAAGGCGACGCTGGGCGCCAGCCTCACCGCCGCCATCGCACTGGGTTGGGACGAACCATTGCCCGACCTTTCGTCAGCGCTGGGCCTGCTCGCGGTGGGCGCAACCGGCTACGGCCTTAGCCTGCGCTTCTACCTTCTGGCGCAGCGCCAATTCGGCGCGGCGCGCACCGGCTCGGTTTTCGCGTTTGCGCCATTCGTTGGCGCACTCGGCGCGTTTGCCATGGGCGATCGCTCGGGCAGCGTGTTACTGCTCTTGGGCGGCGCGATGATGGTACTGGGTGTGCTGGTGCACCTGGCAGAGACTCATGACCATACCCATGAGCATGAGGCGCTGGACCATGAGCATGCCCACACCCATGACGACGGTCATCACGACCACACCCACACGGTGATGCCTGAAGGCGCGCACAGCCACCCACACCACCATGGCCCGTTGCGCCACTCGCACCCGCATGCGCCGGATTTACATCATCAACACAGTCACTGAACGGCGGCAGGGTCGAACAACATCGTCGGTGCAAGGCCATGAGCGCCTCGCAACCCGGCTGGGCCACTCGAAAGGGCTTGTTCTGGCGGAGCAGTGATTTTACTCCAACCGACCTGTTCAAGTCCGGATGCATCGTTTTTTGATGGGGTCGGAAGTTCGAACTGCCTTCCCCTCTAGGGGTCGGCTTTCGACCCGCTGCGGTCGTGCTTAAAATAGCGATGAACGACCGGCTTGCAGCGGAAGCGGCTATAGGAGTAAAACAGCCTGAACGACAGCAGCTTGGCGTCTTGCTGACATTCATCGGCAACTCGGGTTGTCCGCCAAGGCGATAAAGTAGCTCGAAAGGACAAAGATATTTGCAGCCTCGTTCCGATATGCGGACGTTGACCGGTAAAAATTTCCCAGATGCTCAGAGATCGCAGCACAGAGCAGTGGAGGCAAGGTGCCTTCGGACAAATTGATGCTTGGCTGCGCGCCGTTGGGTTGAGGAGTTGATGAACCATGACACAGCCGTTGTTCAACATCTTTGACGCCTTGTCAGCTTGGGGCAAGACACTTCCCACCTGGCAGCATTTCCTGCTGAGCAAATTGGTCGAGGAAGTTGAACTGTCCGACGTCGTGCTCGATGAGGTTTTCTCGGAATATCTGATTGACCAGAACCTGGCTGGCCCCGACGCGGTCCGCGTTGATTGGAAGCTGGCGCTTCCTCAATTCCAACCGGGTGCTCCTGCCGTGGTCAATACCCTGACGAAGATGACCGGCGTTTCCGGCGTCAATGCGCTGGCCGCCGGTGAAACGCTGAGCTTTGGTCCCAAGCTCACGGTGATCTACGGACCCAACGGGGCCGGCAAGTCCGGTTACGCACGGGTGCTGAAATCCGCGTGCTTTACGCGATCGAAGGATGTCGGGATCCTGGGCGATGTGAAGCTTGGGAAGAGCAGGCAGCCGAAGCCAACTGCGAAGTTCTCATTCGACGATGATTCGGTCGTGGACTTCGTTCACCAAGAACCCTGCCAGCGGATGCGCGATGGCTTCTCGGTCTTCGACTCGACCTGCGTTCGCGTGCACCTGGACGACCGCAACGCTTTCCAGGTCATGCCGTATCTGTTCGATGTCTTCCCGCGCATGGTGGCGGCATTCACCGGACTGCAGACCAAACTCCGAGACCAGATCACGCAGCGCACCCCCGCCGCCGACAAATACTCCATCCAGAACAGCACATCCGAAGTCGCGACAGCACTCTCTGCCCTCACTGCAGAGACGGATCTGGCGCGGCTGCAAGAACTTGCGGTGTATGGTGAAGCCGAAGCTGCCCGGTTCTCGACGATCGAACAACAACTGGTCGAATTGCGCACCTCGGACCCGAAAGAGATCGTCAAGAAAAACGAACAGCGCATTGTCGACCTGAACGCTGTTCATACGTCCATCGGTGCCCTGGCGCAGGCGATCCAACCGGTGCTCGTGCAAGGCATCGCTGCGGCGGCGTCGCGGATAACGGCGCTGGTGGAACAAAGCGCAGCGCTGTCGGCCGCCCGTTTCGGCGGCGAGCCGGTTCAACCTGTCGGAACCCGTGCGTGGCTGGATTTGCTGGCCGCTGCGATTGCCTATGGTGAGGAAGCGTACCCAGGCGCCCCATTTCCGCCCCAGACGGATGGAGCCCGCTGCGTGTTGTGTCAACAGACCTTGGATGCCGCCAGCGCGGATCGCCTGACCAAGTTCTACCAGACGGCCACTAGCGATATGGAAGCTCAGCTTGCCGCCACGAGGCACACGCTCAAATCGCACAACGTTGCACTAGGCAAGATAGGACTGTCTTTCTTTGGCGAGGAAAGTGCCGCGCGGCGTACCGTGCAAGAACTCGATGCAGTCCTGGCCGCGGAGATCGTCGGCCATATCGAGGGCTTCCGTTCCGTTTTTGACGTGTTGAGCGATGCGGTGGCAATGGAGACGGATCCGGCGCTGTCTTTGCTCGCATATGACACCGTCTCGGACCGGGTGTCCGCGCTTGTAGATCGCCTCGCTCACGACAACGGGAAGCTCCAGCAAAGCGATCCTCAGGTATTGATCGATGCGCTGCTTCTGGAGCTGCAACTTCTCAAGGACCGACAGTGGCTGGCTGGCCACTACCTTGCCGTGGCAGAAGCGGTCGAAGACCTGAAGTGGGAGGTGAAAGCGAATGCGTGCCTTCGCAGCCTGCCAACCATCCAGCGCGATGTCACGGGCAAGCAGAAGGCCCTTGCCAAGGAACTCGTTGCACAGGGTTTCATCGCGCGATTCACCGAGAACTGCACCGCGCTTCGGTTGACACTCCCTGTGCAATTCAAGTTTGCCGGGGAGGCGGGGACTACGGACCGGAAGATCGAAATTGCCAACGCCGGGATGACCGGAGTTGATCCTTCGCAAGTGCTCAGTGAGGGAGAACAGACGGCCGCGGCGCTGGCCGACTTTCTCACTGAGGTGGAACTCAACGGTGCTTGTGCGGGGGTGATCTTCGACGATCCAGTGACGTCGATGGATCACGTGCGCAAGGAGTCAATAGCGCAGCGGCTGGTGACCGAAGCAGATCGGAGGCAGGTCGTCGTCTTCACGCATGACATCATGTTCACAAACTATCTCGCGACCGCAGCCGAGGAGAAGGGGGTGGCATTCGCCGGACGCACCGTATGGCGCGATGGTGCCAATTCGCCCGGAGCCATCGATCGGCTGGCCTTTCCACACGAACACTATGAAGGGGCTGCGCATGACCGGGCCAAGGGGTACTACGAATTGGCGTGGGCATTGGCGGGCGACCCGCAGCGGGACGCCTTGGAAAAGGCATGTGGCAGTCTGCGCACCGCCTATGAGGACTTCATCCAGAAGAAGCTGTTCAACAACGTAGTTCGGCGTTGGCGGGAGAACATCACGTTCACACTGAATCAGGTGTACTTCGACGAAGCGATCGCTGCGCGCATTCATGATCGGATGGCTGCGTTATCGCGCTACATCGATGCACATTCCCACTCGCAAGACTTCCATGAGGGGCCGCTCACCACCGATTTGATCAAGAGCGAATTGGCCCATTTCGATGCCATCAAGTCGGACTACAAGAAAGCTCGTACGGCTTGGGAAAAGGCGAAGCCGAATGCCACAAGTCTCTTCAGCTGAGTAGTTCCTGGAAAGGGCTTGAACATGTATGACCTGCACCGGCTGGGATGGAACAGCTTCCAGCAGCTTTGTCTCACCATCGCCCGCGAGGTTCTCGGACAGACGGTGCAGTCATTCCTGGATTCGAACGATGCAGGGCGCGATGGTGCTTTCGCGGGAAGCTGGACCCCGTCCCCAGGACAGCACTTCAGCGGCAACTTCGTCATCCAATGCAAGTTCTCCAGCAAGGCCGGAAGCCTACTGACGAAGTCCGGCATCGCGGATGAAATTCCCAAAGTCCGAAGGCTGGTGTCCGACGGACTTTGTGGTGTCTACATTCTGATGACGAACGCCGGCGTGTCCGCGACGCAGGAGGCTCAGATCAAGGCTGCGCTGAGCGGTGCCGGGGTGAAGGACGTGCTGATATGTGGATCCACCTGGATCGAGGACCAGATCAGGGAAAACACGCGACTTCGTATGCTCGTGCCCCGCGTGTATGGCCTGGGCGATCTGAGCCAGATTCTGGACCAGCGCGCCTACGCCCAGGCTCGCGCCGTCCTGGAATCGTTGCGTGATGATCTGGCGAAGGTAGTGATTACGGAGTCCTACCGCAAGGCCATAAATGCGCTCGACGAACACGGGTTCGTCTTGCTGATCGGTGAGCCTGCTGCTGGCAAGACGACGATCGCTTCGATGCTGGCGATGGCGGCCGCCGACAAATGGAGGTCGTCGGTTCTCAAACTGGCCGACCCGGCTAAGATCGTGGAGCGGTGGAATGTCGACGAACCTTCGCAGTTCTTCTGGATCGATGACGCATTCGGCGTGACGCAGTACGAATCGCCCCTGGTGCATAGCTGGAACCACTCCCTGGCGCAGGTCAAGACGATGCTCCGCCGCGGGGCCAAGATCGTCATGACGTCCAGAGACTACATCTACAACCGAGCCCGCCAGGATCTCAAGGAAAGCGCATTTCCTCTACTCAGCGAGAGCCAGGTTGTGATCGACGTGCACGATCTGTCCGACTTGGAGAAGCAGCAGATTCTTTACAACCACCTCAAGCTGGGCAAGCAGAGCACCAAATTCCGCGCCACCATCCAACCGCACCTGGAGTACATGGCGGCGAATCCGCGCTTCATTCCGGAGACCGCTCGACGCATTGCAGACCCCCTGTTCACGAACGATCTCTACCTGAGCAAAAGCCATTTGGGTGAGTTCGTGGAAAAGAGGGAGCAGCTTCTGCTCGAAGTGATCCAGGGGCTGGATGCGAGCAGCAAGGCAGCGCTGGGTCTGATCTACATGCGAAAGGACCATCTTGAAAGTCCCATCGAGCTTCAAGGATCCGAGGCACATTCCGTAGAGCGGCTCGGCAGCACCTTGGGGGGGTGCATTCAGGCGCTCGACGCACTCAATGGCAGTCTCGTGACGCACATGCATGTCGATGACCAGCCGGTATGGCGGTTCAAGCACCCGACAATCGGCGACGCCTACGCGGCGACCCTCGCTTTCAGTCCTGACCTGCTTGGAGTCTTTCTCAGCGGCAGTTCCACCGAGAATCTTCTGTCTCAAGTCACATGTGGGAACGTCGGTGTCGAGAAGGCCGTCATTGTTCCCAAGTCGCTGTTTCCGACAATGATCAAGCGTCTGAGTGATTTCTCGACCAGCAACCAGTACAAGGTTGAGTGGATGTCCTCTTGGGGCGCTCGGGGGACACTCTATCGCTTTCTCGCCAATCGCTGTTCGAAGGATTTCCTGGCAGCCTATCTTGAGCAATCACCAGATGTCTTGCAGCGCGTGGCTGCGCCGGGATTGAGCCTCAGTTTCGCTCCCGAAGTTGATCTTGCCGTACGACTGCATGGATTCGGCCTTCTTCCTGAGGAGGCCCGCAAGGCGTTCGTCGATGCAGTGAGCACTTATGCCGTCCAAGGTGAAGATCTGCATGCCCTGGACGATCCTGGAGTGGAAAGCGTGTTCCAGGACAGCGAGTTTGAGGGACTGGTGGAAACGGTCAAAACGGATTTGATTCCAAAGCTGCCGGAAGTCAGACGCAATGCGCAGAGCAGCCATTCAGCCTCCGATTCGCCGGCCGAACACATGCAGCGAACCCTCGAATCATTCGGCACCCTCAAGAAGCGGTTTGGCGAAGACGAACAAATGGTCAAGCTCATTGACAGGGAAATTGAACTCGTGAACGAATGGATCTCCGAAACAGAGCCTCCGGAGCCGAAGGTGGGACCGAGGGTTCTCGGCGCCGTGGAGCATCCAGAGGAGAGACACGGCACGAGAAGCATCTTTGACGATATCGCTGATTAATGCTTGTCCCTGGCCGTCGGATTGCAGGGCATCGTCATTGTTGCCGGTTGGCATTTCACCGCCAAGGAGCTGCTTGATAGACCTGCGCATGGCCGCTGCCTCACGGAGGCGATGGCGTGTTGTGAATGGGCCCTTGGACGAAGGATGCCGGCCAGATTCCGCGGATCGACGTACCTACAGCCGCTTTCGATCAAAGCGGTCGTCCATTGACAAACATATGACTGACAGTTTCCAGCCTGGAGCGGACATTGGCGTTGACGCCGTGGATTTCAGAAACTGGCCGAAAGCGGCCTACCCCGCTGAGAAAAAGCGTTCAAGCTGCCGGTATGAACCTCTATGAAATCAATACATGCCCACTCAAAGGACGAACCTATAAATGCTGACCGCGCGTTGTCACCGAGTCTGCGGACCGAGAGCGCCCGAGACGTGCTGGACGTACTGCCCGGCAGCATCGGTAGAACGGCAGCAAGAGAGACCACGACAAAGCCTCGACTCCAGGCTCCAGCGGTCCCGGCCGAACCCGCACGAGAACTCCTGACCGAAAAAATGCTAGCCGATCGCTGGGTCTGCTCTGTCGCGCGCATTCAGCGCTGGCGCACCGTCGGCGAGGGGCCGCCATGCTTGAAGATCATGGGGAAGTTCTGTACCGGCTCAAGGACATTCAGGCCTACGAGGAGGCCAGCCTGGTCCGGAAGGCGTTTTAGGAGCGCCCCATAGGGTTCCGATCGGACTGAAAATTGTTCGAACGACGTGGAACCAGTTCGAAATGATCATGGCGGAGAGGGTGGGATTCGAACCCACGGTACGCTTGCACGTACGCCTGATTTCGAGTCAGGTACATTCGACCACTCTGCCACCTCTCCGGGTGTCCCGCATATCTGCCCCGCCCTGCCGGACGGGACACAAAGCCGCAAAATTCCAGCGGCTGCATAGGTCAGCCCAGGATTATATCAGGCCTTAATCCATCGCCAAGCCGCAGAGGCAACACCCACCGTCAAACCGGCAAACCCTGGGTATTCACGAACAATGAATACACCGAAGTACTCGCCGCCATGAACAGCCGGTTCCGGTGCAGCCCGCCAAAGCACAGATTCGCGCAGCGCTCGGGCAGGTCGATGCGACCGATCAACTGCCCCCTGGGGTTGAAGATGTGCACGCCATCCAGCCCGGCCTCGCCCATGCCCCAGCCGCACCAGAGATTGCCATCCACATCCACCCGAAACCCATCGGGTGTGCCCTTGGGGCCGGCATCAATGAAGACGCGTCGATTGTCCAGCCGCCGGCCGTCGATCACATCGCAGACCAGGATGTGCCTGGGGACGCTGCGCGATTCGACGATGTAGAGCCGGGATTCGTCCGGCGAGAACGCCAGGCCATTGGGCTGGTTGATGCCCTGGGCGACCATACTGAGCGAGCCGTCGGGGTCGATGCGATAAACATTGGTCGGCAGGGCGGGCTCGTCCTTGGTGCCTTCATAGTTGCTCAGAATGCCGAAGCTCGGATCGGTGAACCAGATCGAGCCATCACGTTTGCAGACGATGTCATTGGGCGAATTGAGCCGTTTGCCCTCGAAGGCATCGGCCAATACCGTGATGCGGCCATCGTATTCGGTGCGGGTCACGCGGCGGCTGCCATGCTCGCAGGTGAGCAGGCGGCCCTGCCGGTCGCGGGTGTTGCCGTTGGCATTGTCCGATGGCACGCGAAACGGCAGCGTGGTGCCCGTCTGTTCATCCCATCGATACATGCCATTGCCCGGCACGTCGCTCCAGATCAGGGTGCGGCTGTCGCCGAACCAGACCGGGCCTTCGGCCCAGCGAAAGCCGGTGCTGATGCGTTCGACCTTGGCCAGTGGCAGTTTGTATTTGGCGAACTCATCGTCGACGATGACGACCGACGGATCCGGGTAGCGCGGGCTGGGCTGCCAGCTCTCCGACATGCTTGTCTCTCCTTGTGGCGCGGGCGTTCAGCCCGGCGTCATGGTGGTGATGTTGCCCATCCAGGGCGCCAGCACCGACGGGACGCGAATCGTGCCGTCGGCTTGTTGATGATTCTCGAGCACCGCGACCAGGGTGCGGCCCACGGCGAGGCCGGAGCCGTTGAGCGTGTGCACGGGCTCGAGTTTGTTGTTGGCATTGCGGAAACGGGTCTGCATGCGCCTTGCCTGGAAGGCTTCGCAATTGGACACCGACGATATTTCCCGATAGGCCTGCTGACCGGGTAGCCAGACTTCGAGGTCGTAAGTCATGCTGGCGCCAAAGCCCATGTCGCCGGTGCAAAGCTGCATGACGCGATACGGCAGTTGCAGAGCTTGCAGCACGGCCTCGGCATTGGCGACCATGGCCTGCAAGGCAGCGTAGGACTGATCCGGCTCGACGATGCGCACCATCTCGACCTTGTCGAACTGGTGCTGGCGGATCATGCCGCGGGTGTCGCGGCCATGGCTGCCCGCCTCGGAACGAAAGCACGGGGTATGCGCCGTGAGCAGCATCGGCAACTGGTCGCGGGTCAGGATATCGCCGCGCACGAGATTGGTGAGCGAGACCTCGGAGGTGGGAATCAGGTAGAGCGCATCCTCGCCGTCGGCTGCCCCACCCTTGCTGGTGCGAAACAGGTCGGGTTCGAACTTGGGCAACTGGCCGGTGCCAAAGAGCGTATCGGCATTGACTAGATAAGGCGTGTAGCACTCGGTGTAGCCGTGTTCATTGACCTGCAGATCGAGCATGAACTGGGCGAGTGCGCGGTGCAGACGCGCCATCTGGCCACGCAGGACCGTGAAGCGCGCGCCCGAGAGCTTGGTCCCGGCTTCGAAGTCCAGACCGAGTGCCGTGCCCAGATCAACATGATCTCGCGGGGCGAACGGGAAGGCGAGCGATTCACCGCCCGCTGGCGCCCAGCGGCGGATTTCGACATTGCCGGTTTCATCCGGCCCGACCGGCACATCCGGGTGCGGCAGGTTCGGAATGCCGGCGAGCCAGTCGGCCAGCTCACGCTGGATGGCGTCATTCTGGCGCGAGGCCTGTTCGAGTTGATCGCCTAGCGCTGCCGCCTCGGCCAGTGGCGCACTTGCATCGAGTTGCTGGCTCTTGAGCCGACCGACTTCTTTAGACAGCGCATTGCGTCTGGCCTGAAGGGCTTCGGTCTCGAGTTGCACGGCCTTGCGGCGCGCTTCGAGTGACTCGTAGGCGGCGGTGTCCAGGGTGTAGCCGCGGCTGGCCAGTCGGCTGGCGACCTCGGCCGGGTTCTTGCGAAGCAGGTTGGCATCAATCATGGGGCAATCTTACTGGAGGGTCAGGCTCAGTCGCGCAACTTGCGCAGCTTCTCGGCGATGGCGGCTTCCAGGCCGCGATCGGTGGGGTGATAAAAGCGTACGTCCACGCCATCGGGCAGATAGCGTTCGCCGCGCGCAATGCCACCGGGTTCGTCATGGGCGTAGCGATATCCCTTGCCATAGTCGAGCGACTTCATGAGCCGGGTCGGGGCATTACGAAGATGTAGCGGCACTGGCGCGGAGCCGTGTTCCTGCACGAAGGCGCGGGCCTCGTTGAAGGCCTTGTACACGCTGTTCGACTTGGCGGCGCAGCTCAGGAACACCACGGCCTGGGCGAGCGCCAGATCGCCCTCGGGTGATCCCAGTCGCTCCCAGGTCTGGGCGGCATCAAGCGCCATGGGCAGCGCACGCACGTCGGCCAGACCAATGTCTTCGATCGCCATGCGCACGATGCGCCGGGCCAGATATCGCGGGTCTGCGCCACCATCGAGCATGCGTGCCAGCCAGTACAAGGCCGCGTCGGGATCGGAACCGCGCACCGACTTGTGCAGGGCGCTGATCTGGTCGTAGAACGCATCACCGCCCTTGTCGAAGCGGCGCAGGTCCTGCGCAAGCGCCTGATCGAGCACGGTCTCGTCGATGATGGCGAGCTGACGGGTTGAGCCCGGCGCTCGCGACACCGAGTTGGCCGCCACCTCGAGCGCATTGAGCATGCGGCGGGCATCACCATCGGCGAGGCCGGCGAGTCGCTCGGCCGCGGGCTCGGTGATGCTCACCTCGAGCAGCGCGGCGGCGCGGGTGAGCAGCAGGCGCAACTGACCGGGGTCCAGTTCCTTGAGCACATACACGCGGGCGCGTGAGAGCAAGGCGTTGTTCACTTCGAAGGACGGGTTTTCAGTGGTCGCGCCGATGAAGGTGACCAGGCCGCTCTCGACATGCGGCAGAAACGCATCCTGTTGCGATTTGTTGAAGCGATGCACTTCATCGACGAACAGAATGGTGCTGCGCCCGGCGGCACGATTGGCCTGCGCGCGTTCGATGGCCTCACGAATGTCCTTCACGCCGCCCAGCACCGCCGAGATCGCCACGAAGTCGGCATCGAAGCGGCTGGTGAGCAGGCGCGCGAGCGTGGTCTTGCCCACGCCGGGCGGCCCCCAGAACAACATGGAATGCGGCTTGCCCGATTCGAGCGCGGCAGTGAGCGGCTTGCCGGGGCCGAGCAGATGGGTCTGGCCGACCACTTCGTCGATACGCTGCGGGCGCATGCGTTCGGCCAGCGGCACGTCGCTGTCCGATGCGTGATGGGTCAGTGACTCCTTGGCAGATGCGTCGGGCGCCGATTCACCGAACAGTTGCGGTTCGGTGTCGCGCGGATCAGGCCGGGGCATGGCGGGTGCGGGAAGCCGTCATGCGACCGGTCATCCAGGCTATGCCGATGAGCAGCACCTGGGTGAGGCCGATAAGCAGCCAGACCGTCTGGGGCTGCTGGGCGTCCATGAGCAGGCCGAAGGCAAACGGGCCGAACGACATGCCCACATCGAGACCGGAATACACCACGCCATAGACGCGACCGGTCGCACCAGGCGGGGTCGATCGCTTGATGAGCAGATCGCGCGCCGGGTTGGCGAATCCGGCGGAGAAACCCATGATGCCGAACACCACCGGGACCAGCGCGGCCGGCCAGTCGATCACCAGCATGGACAAGGCGGCGATCAGCGATCCGCCAAAACCGATGGCGATGAGCCGTTCGGCCCGTTCAGGACTGGTCGCGACCCAGCCGCCCGGAATCATGCCGCCGGCCGAGCACAACATGTACACGGTCAGGCACAGGGCAATGGTCTCGCGGCTCAGGCCGAACATCTGGCCGGCGGCGGAGGGGGCAAAACTCTGCACGCCGCCCAGCGAGAAGGCATACACCACGAAGAAGCCGAAACTCATCCAGACGGCGGGAAGACGCAGGAAGTCGAAGGTGCCTGCGGCCGGCGATGCGGTGGCAGCGGTGGCGGGCTGGCCAGCGCCCTTGCCGGCGGTGCCAGCCTCACGACCCGTTGCCTCAGCATCCGAGCTCGCTGCATCCCGTTTCGCGCCCAACAGTCCGGCAGCCGTTCCGCCGAGCAGCACGCCGCGCCAGATGAAGGCCGCCGCGAGCGCCACGCCAGCGAGCAACGCAGCGCCGACCAGCGCCATGCGCCAGGTGGACAGACTTGCAATGCCCGCGAGAAAGACTGGGGCGATCGCCCAGCCCAGGCTGCCACTGATGCCGTGCACGGCATAGGCCCGGCCCAGCAGATGCTGTCGCACCCGGGTATTGATGATCGAAAAATCAATGGGATGGAAGGACGCGTTGCCCAGGCCGGCGAGCGCCATGCCGACGGCGAACATGAAGAAGGAGTTGCTGCCGGCCAGCACGAGTGCACCCAGCACGAACAGACCCAGCGCACCGAGCAGTACTGGAACCGGGCCGGCGCGATCGACCACGAAACCGGCAACCGACTGGGCCGTGCCCGAGACCACGAAAAATACGGTCATGAGCAGGCCGAGCTGACTGTAGCTGAAGCCGAAGTCGGCAATCAGCCAGGGGAACAGCGGCACGATGATCAGATGGAAAAAGTGCGAGACCCCATGCACCAGCGCAATCAGGCCCATGACCTGGACATCCTGCGAACGCGGGCTTTCCGGTGCGCGGCCGGGGATGGGATCGAGGGTGCTGGCAGTGGACACGGTGGTCTCCGGAATTGGCGAGTTCGCCAATTCCGCAGTTTATCGTTCTTGACCTGGGCCTGGGCCTGGATGCAGCGCTCTTGACCTGGTGAGCGCGGCTACTGACGGACCACGTCCGCGCCGGGCGGCGGTTTAAACTGGAACTGCCCGGGGTCTATCGTGGGATTGGGCTGAATCTGGCTGAACCGGAAGGTACTGGTGCGGCTGAATGAATCGAGCACTTCCATAGCCACCGGCAGGCTGTCCGAGAATCCGATGCGGATCTTTTCGAATCCGGCTTCTTTCTCGTGTGGCACCGCGCTGAGCCATTGCAGGCCGTCACGCTCGCCCTCCTCGGTGACGCTGAACTGCTCGGAGACGGCACCGCGACCGAACAGGATGGCGGTGGGGGTTGCGCCAAGCGCGCCGCTCATGGGCCTGACCGTGACCTGGTTCAGATCAATATCGTGGAAAAACACCTGTTCGCCATCGGCCACCAGCAGCTGGGGATAAGGGTCGGTGACTTCCCAGCGAAACCGCCCTGGCCGCGAGAAGGCGAACAGCCCGCTGGTGTTGCCGCCGGGCGATTGTTCGGCGCCGGTCTGCTCGAAGCGCCCGGTGGCGCTTTGTGTCTTCTCGACAAAGGCGGTCAGCTGGCTGCCCGCGTCGGCCGCCAGGGCCTGCCCGCCGACCTGCACAAGGGCGAACAGGGGCATGAGGCCGGCTGCACGCAGCAGGCGGCGCAGGCAGAGTCGTCGGGTCGTGTTCATCATCTCTACCTGAACGCAGAAGCGCCGAATGGGTGGACCGCGGCGGGTTCGCCGCGATCAGTCGTCCGTGTTGGTGTTGGCGTTGGCCGGCACAAGAATATCCCGATTGCCGTTGGTCGCCATGGACGAGACCAGCCCTGAGGTTTCCATTTGTTCAAGCAGCCGTGCGGCGCGGTTGTAACCGATACGCAGATGACGCTGCACCAGCGAGATCGAGGCGCGCCGGTGCTTGAGCACGACCGTGACCGCCTGATCGTAGAGCGGATCGGATTCAGCATCGGTCGATTCCGTGAGGCCGCCGAAACCGACCGCACTGCCGGGATCGGCATTGTCGGCAACCCCGCCCTCGAGAATGCCTTCGATGTAGTCGGGCTCGCCGGTGAGCTTCCAGTGCTCGGCCACCTTGTGCACTTCCTGATCGGCAACATAGGCGCCGTGCACGCGGATCGGCACGCCACTGCCCGAGGTGAGCCAGAGCATGTCGCCCTGGCCGAGCAGCGACTCGGCACCCATCTGATCGAGAATCGTGCGCGAGTCGATCTTGGACGACACCTGGAAGGCGATGCGGGTCGGGATGTTGGCCTTGATCAGGCCTGTAATCACATCGACCGAGGGTCGCTGGGTGGCCAGGATCAGATGGATGCCGGCAGCCCTCGCCTTCTGCGCCAGGCGGGCGATGAGTTCCTCGATTTTTTTGCCCACCACCATCATGAGGTCGGCGAGCTCATCGATGACGACCACGATCTGGGGCAGATGGCCCAGCGAGTCGGGTTCGTCCGGCGTGATCGAGAAGGGATTGGCGATCGGCTCGCCCGCTTTCTCAGCCTCGGCGATCTTGACGTTGTAGCCCGACAGATTGCGCACGCCCAGTTTGCTCATCAGGCGATAACGGCGCTCCATCTCGGCCACACACCAGTTCAGCGCGTTGGCTGCCTGGCGCATGTCCGTGACGACCGGCGCGAGCAGATGGGGAATGCCTTCGTAGACACTCAGTTCAAGCATCTTCGGATCGATCATGATCAGCCTGACCTCGGAGGGGTCGGCCTTGTACAGGATCGACAGCAACATGGCGTTGATGCCCACCGATTTGCCCGAGCCAGTGGTGCCCGCGACCAGCAGATGCGGCATCTTGGCCAGATCGGCGACCACCGGATTGCCGGCAATGTCCTTGCCCAGCGCCATGGTGATGGGCGATTTGCTCTCGGCATACACCTGCGAGCCCAGGATTTCCGACAGGCGGACGACCTGGCGGCGCGGATTGGGCAATTCCAGACCCATGAGATTCTTGTTCGGGATGGTTTCGACCACACGGATCGACACCATGGACAAGGCGCGGGCGAGATCCTTGGACAGATTGACGATCTGGCTGCCCTTGACGCCCGTGGCCGGTTCGATTTCGTAGCGGGTGATCACCGGACCGGGGTACGCAGCCTCCACGCGTGCGGCCACGTTGAAATCGGCAAGCTTCTTTTCGATGAGCCGCGAGGTGTATTGCAGGGTTTCATCGGACACGAGCACGCCTTCAGTGGGCGGCTTGTCGAGCAGCGAGACGGCCGGCAGTTGTGTGTCGGCCGGCAGGTCGGTGAACAACATTGCCTGGTTTTCGGCCAGGACGCGGCTTGAGGGTTCGATGCGCGGTGGTGGTGGCGCAATGCGCACCGGCTCGGGCGCGTCTTCGAAATAACGGCGCAATTCCTCGACCTGTTCATCACGCTCGACGGCCGCTTTTGACCCGGCGCGACGATCCCGCAAGGCGACCAGCGCCTGCACGGTGCGAAGGCTTATCCATTCGATGGCAAAGCCGACCCGCTCGGCAATGAACAACCAGGACAGGCCGGACCACAGGCTGAATCCGGCGGCCATCACGACCAGCATGAGCAAGGTGCCGCCGACCGGACCCAGGGCATCGAGCATGAGGCCGGACAAGGTGTCGCCGATGAGCCCGCCCGGCATCAAGGGCAGGGACGCGTCGATGGCCTTGACACGCGAGGCTTCGAGCGCGGTGGCGCCGAAGAACAACAGGGCAAAGCCGAGCCAGCGCTCCCAGGCAAAACGCGGAATCAGTTCATCGGCCGGCAGATCGCTCTTGTTGCGGAAACCGCGCACGACCGACACCGCCAGCATCAGCACCAGCAGGTAGGCGGACAAACCTACGAGATACAGGGACAGATCAGCCGCCCAGGCGCCGAAGCGCCCGCCCCAGTTGGCGATCTGGTCGGTTTCGACCGCATGTGACCAGCTCGGATCCTGGGGGTTGTAGGTGGCCAGGATCAGCAGGAGGAACAAGGCCAGCGCCGCGAGTGACAACCAGCCGATTTCGTGCAGCAGGCGGATCGCTCGCTCGGGCAGTCCGAAGCGCGCGGCTGGCGCGTTGGCGAGTGTTTTGCGTTCGCTGAGTGATGCCGTGGAGCCGCGCGCCATAAGAACCCGTTCTAGTTGAGGTAGGTGCTGATCTTCTCTCGTAGCACCAGTTTACCCTCGGGCATTGGCACGATGTAACCATCAACCTCAAGACCGCGCATCACACGCGACACCATTTCGCGCGACGCGCCGATCATTTTGGCGATTTCCTGGCGGGGCAGCTTGCTGCGGATCACCAGTTGCCCGCCCTGATTCTCGGAAAAATCGAGCAGCACGCGCGCCACCCGCCCATACACATCGAGCAGGGCGAGCGTTTCGATTTTTTTGTCCGCCTCGCGCAGGCGGCGCACCAGACCACGCATCACGGCCATGGCCATTTCGGTGTTCTGCGCGAGCATCGCCTTGAAGCTGTCCTTGTTGACCGACATGAAGTCGCAGGACTCGATGGTGATCACGCTGGCCGAACGCGGCGCATCATCGATCAGACTCATCTCGCCAAAGAATTCGCCCGAGCCCAGTACGGCCAGGATCACTTCCTTGCCTTCCGAATCGGATCGCTGGACCTTGGCCCGACCCGACAACAGGATGTAGAGCGAGGTCGAGGGCTCACCCTCGGACACGATGGTGCGTGACTTCGGATAGTTGCGCCGCACCGAGCCGGCGGCGAGCAGGTCGATCTGCGATTCCGACAGACTGGAGAAAAGCGGTACACGCCGCAGAAATGCCTTGTTCTCGTCATGAGCCATGCGATCGATCCTGTATCGAGGGGGAGCGCCCCTGAGAGGTCGAGGGGACAGCCGGTATAATTTCCAACAGCGTACTGCAAATTGCCGGCAATCCCTCAGGACTATCAGCTAAGCGGCGGATTATTTTGAGTTTTTTGCAACGACGAACGGTCGCTCATGAGCCGATGAACGGTCGCTGACACGGTGCTCGTCTGGCGCTAAGCCAAGGCCACGGGCATCTCGTCAGGCGCTCGCCAGGTTCATTTGCCGCATCCATCCTTCCTCCGACAACCCTGCCCGCCCTTGCTCATGACCACGACGCGCAAACCCCTGCCGATTCGCCAGTGTCGCTTGCTCATTCTGGGGTCAGGTCCGGCCGGTTACACCGCCGCCGTCTATGCCGCCCGGGCCAACCTGCAGCCGGTGCTGATCACCGGCATCGCCCAGGGTGGTCAGCTCATGACCACCACCGATGTGGACAACTGGCCGGCCGATGCGCAAGGCGTGCAAGGCCCCGAACTCATGGCCCGCTTTCAGGCCCATGCCGAACGCTTCGGCACCGAGATCATCACTGACCACATCCATACCGTCGAGTTGTCGGCCGGGCAGCGCCGGCTGATCGGCGATACCCATGAATATCACTGTGATGCGCTGGTCATTGCGACGGGCGCCTCGGCCCGCTATCTGGGTCTGCCCAGTGAAACGGCGTTCATGGGCAAGGGGGTGTCGGCCTGCGCAACCTGTGACGGATTTTTCTATCGCAATCAGGTGGTGTGCGTGGTGGGCGGCGGCAATACGGCAGTTGAAGAAGCGCTTTATCTCTCGAATATCGCCAGCCATGTGCATCTGATCCATCGTCGCGACAAGCTGCGCGCCGAACCCATCATGATCGACAAACTGATGGCCAAGGTCGAGGCCGGCAAGATTCAACCCCATTGGTTTCATGAGGTCCGCGAAGTGCTGGGCGACAACTCGGGCGTGACCGGCGTGCGCCTGGCGGATTCGCGCAGCGCCGCGGAAAAAACCCTCGAGCTCAGTGGTTGCTTCATCGCCATCGGGCATCATCCGAATACCGATCTGTTCACGAACCAGATCGACATGAAGGGCGGGTATATCAGCACCCGCGCCGGTCAGGACGGGATGGCCACGGCAACCAATATTCCGGGTGTATTCGCCGCCGGTGACGTGGGCGACCATGTCTATCGCCAGGCGATCACGAGTGCCGCCACCGGTTGCATGGCGGCGCTGGACGCCCAACGCTACCTGGAATCGCTGCACACCTGATGCGGCCCACCCGGGTTGCACACGGAGCCGCCAGATGGGCAAAGGCAGAGTGGCCAGATCATCGCAGCCAAGGCCGGTCGACACCCTGGCCGATCTCAAGCGTACCGTGCTTGCGCAGCAACGCGAGGCGGCCGAGCGGGCGGCACGCGAGCGCGAGCGCCTCGAACACGAACAGCAGGCGGCCATGGCGCGGGCACGCGAACAACGGCTGTTCGAGCTCGAATGCCGCGATGTAGTGCCACTCAAGCCCCCCGATCGCGTGCCCGCAGCCGTCGAACCGCCTGCGCCGATTCCGACGCAGCGCGCCCTCGATGACCAGCAGGCGCTGGCCGCCTCGCTGTCCGACGAAATCGATATCGACCGCTATCTGGATACCGACGAGACCCTGTCCTATGCGGCGCCCTCGATCGGTGCCGAAGTGGTGATCCGGCTGCGCCGTGGCGCCTGGCGGATCACCGCACAACTCGATCTGCATGGCCTGCGCCGCGACGAGGCCCGCGATGTGCTCGTGGACTTCCTGGATGACTGTCGCCGCCATGGCCAGCGCTGCGTGCGCGTGATTCATGGCAAGGGGCTGGGCTCGGTCAATCGCGAACCGGTGCTCAAGGACAAGGTGCGGCGCTGGCTGGTGCAGCGCCCCGATGTGCTCGCCTTCTGTCAGGCGCCGCCCAATGATGGCGGATCGGGTGCCCTGCTCGTATTGCTGGCCGGCGCGACCCGCGACCGCTCCGGCATGAATCCCCGCTGAGACGGCTGCCCATGGATATGCCGACCTGGGTGCCACCCGTGCTCATGGCTCACCTGCCCGAACTGGCGCTGGCCGGCGCGCTGGCCTGGGGTGCGGGCGTGCGCCTGTACATGGTGGTGTTCATCTTCGGCCTGGCCGGTGCCACGGGCTACTGGGATCTGCCGACGCATCTGGAGATTCTGCAGAATCCGCTGGTACTCGGCGCGGCCGGTCTCATGACGCTGGTGGAGTTGTTCGCCGACAAACTGCCCTTTCTGGACACGGTATGGGATCTGGTGCATACGGTGATCCGCATTCCGGCCGGTGCGGCATTGGCGGCGGCGGTATTCGGCGATTCGGGTGCCGCCGTGGCCCTGGCCGCCGCCCTGCTGGGCGGCACCGTGACAGCCACCACGCATCTGTCCAAATCGGGCACCCGGGCCGCTGCGAATGCCTCGCCCGAACCGGTATCGAATATCCTGCTCTCCACCGCCGAAGACGTGGCCGTGATGGCGGGCAGCTGGCTGGCGATGACCTACCCGGCCGTGTTTCTGGTCCTGCTGGCCGGTTTCCTGATCGTGATGGTGTTTCTGCTGCGCGTGCTGATCCGGGGCGTGCAACGGCTGCGCCGCGATCCGCCATGGCGACGGCGCAAGACGCCAGCGGCCACGCCGGACGGCGCCTGATCAGACCGCAGAGTCGCCGGTCTCGCCGGTGCGGATTCTCACTGTCTGCTCCATGTTCATGACGAAGATCTTGCCGTCACCGATGCGGCCGGTCTTGGCCGCCTTGGTGATGGCCTCGACAGCCTGATCGACCAGATCATCGGGCAACACCACCTCGATCTTGACCTTAGGCAAAAAATCGACCACGTATTCCGCGCCCCGGTACAACTCGGTGTGCCCCTTCTGACGGCCGAAGCCCTTGACCTCGGTGACGGTGAGCCCGGCCACATTGACCTGGGCCAGCGCCTCGCGCACTTCGTCCAGCTTGAACGGTTTGATGATGGCGGTGATGAGCTTCATGTGGCCTCCGGAGGACTGTGCTCGCGATACTTCGATGTGATGGGATAACGCCAGTCGCGCCCGAAGGCCCGATGGGTGACCCGGATGCCCACGGGTGCCTGGCGGCGCTTGTATTCGCTGACCCGGATCAGATGCACGACCCGTTGCACCACCGCCGCGTCATAACCGGCAGCGACGATTTCGGACACGCTGCAATTCTGCTCCATGGTCATGGCGATGATGCCATCGAGGATGTCGTAGGGCGGCAGCGAGTCCTGATCGGTCTGGTCGGCCCGCAGCTCGGCGCTGGGTGCGCGGGTGATGATGCGCTCGGGTATCACGGGCTCTGGCCCCTGGGCATTGCGCCAGTTGGCGATCCGATAAACCAGGGTTTTGGCCAGATCCTTGATGACCGCAAAACCCCCGGCCATGTCGCCATAAAGGGTGCAATAGCCCACCGCCAGCTCGCTCTTGTTGCCCGTGGTCAGCACGATGGAGCCGTGCTTGTTGGACATGGCCATGAGCAACACGCCACGGACGCGTGCCTGGATGTTTTCTTCGGTGGTGTCTTCAGGAAGGCCTGCAAATTCGTCGGCCAAGGTGGTTTTGAAGGCATCGAAGGGGCCGGCAATGGGCAGCACGTCATAACGCACGCCCAGACGCTGCGCCATGTCCTTGGCATCGGTGAGCGAGATATCGGCGGTATAACGCGAGGGCATCATGACCGCACGCACCTTGTCCGCGCCCAGGGCGTCGACCGCCACCGCCAGGGTGAGCGCCGAATCGATGCCCCCTGAAAGACCGAGCAAGGCGCCGGGAAAACCGTTCTTGCCCAGGTAGTCGCGCACGCCGAGCACCAGGGTGCGATAGACCTGGGCTTCAACCGTGAGGGCGGGTTCGATGCGTCCGGGCACCAGGCGCACATGGCCGTCGCCGGCCTCCAGATCAACAAACAGCAGATCGGGCTCGAAAGAGCGGGCCTGGGCGATGACCTCGCCGCGTCCGTCCAGCGCATACGACAGCCCGTCGAACACGAGTTCATCCTGACCGCCGACCAGATGCGCCGACAGGATGGGCAGACCCAGCGGGGTGACATTGCGCCGGGCGATGTCGATGCGCAGGTGTTGCTTGTCCAGGTGATAGGGCGAGGCATTGAGCACGAGCAAGGCCTGGGCGCCGGCATCCTGGGCGGCACCGGGCGCATGGGCAAACCAGTAGTCTTCGCAGATCAGCACGCCGAAGCGAATACCCTGGACTTCGAACACGAAGGGCTCATCGGCCGATTCGAAATATCGGCGCTCGTCGAACACATCGTAGTTGGGAATTTCGTGCTTTCGGTAGATGCCCTTGATCTCGCCCCGATGCAGCAATACCGCCGCATTGAACCGCACCCTGCCCTCCAGCACCGGCACGCCAACCAGCAGATACAGGTTCAATGCCGCCGTGTGCTGACGGATATGGTCAAGTGATTCATCGCACTTCGCATAGAATCCGCGACGAAGTAGCAGATCTTCAGGCGGATAACCGGTAAGCGCCAGTTCGGGGGTTACCAGTATCGCCGCTTCTCCTTCCGCCGCCGCCTGGGCCGCTGCGACGATCCGCTCGGCATTGCCGGGAAAGTCGCCGACGGTTTGATTGAGTTGAGCTAAAGCGATCCGCATAGATGTCCCGACCCTCCGAAGAAGCCGATTATCGCATGCGGCTTGCCCCCGAACTGGCCGCCGAATCGGCAGGGGCATGGAATGCGCTGGTGCCCCCCGGTCCGGGCAGCGTGTTCCTGCGCCATGAATGGTTGAGTGCGCTGGAGACCAGCGGATCGGTCGGGTCCGGCACCGGCTGGCAACCCCTGCATCTGCTGCTCGACACATCGGACGGGCAGCTGGCCGGCGCCGTACCGCTTTATGCGAAAAGTCATTCGTATGGCGAGTATGTGTTCGACTGGGCCTGGGCCGATGCCTACCGGCGCCATGGTCTCGAGTATTACCCCAAGCTGTTGAGCGCGATCCCGTTCACGCCGATCGCCGGGCCCCGTCTGCTCGCCGCGCCGGGGCCGCATCAGGACGGCATCCAGCGGGTGTTGTGTGATCTGCTGCGTCAGCAGGCGCAGCGCAGCGGCGTGTCCTCGGCGCATGTGTTGTTCCCACTGGAGGATGCGCAGCGCTGCCTGCAGGCGGCGGGCTGGATGATCCGCCGCGGTGTGCAATTCCACTGGCATAACCAGGACTTTCGCCACTTCGACGACTTCCTGGCTGCGCTCAGTCAGCCCAAGCGCAAGAAGATCCGCGCCGAGCGCCGCAAGGTGAACGAGGCCGGCGTGCGTTGCCGGCGGCTGATCGGCAGCGAGATCACCTCAGCCGACTGGGCATTCTTCGTGCGATGTTATGAACAGACCTATCGGGATCATCACTCAACGCCCTATCTGAATCTGGCGTTTTTCGAAACGGTGGCCGCCGCCCTGCCCGATGCGTTCATCATGATTCGCGCCGAACTGGCCGGCCAGCCCATTGCCGCCAGTCTGCTGGTGCGCGATGGCAATCGACTCTACGGACGCTACTGGGGGTCGCTGGCCTGGGTGGCCAACCTGCATTTTGAAGTGGCCTACTACCAGACCATAGCCGCGGCGATCGACCTGGGCATCGCGGTGATCGAAGGCGGTGCCCAGGGCGAACACAAAATGTCGCGCGGCTTTCTGCCCGAGCCCACCTGTTCGGCGCACTGGTTGGCCGAACCCGGCTTCGCCGACGCGGTCGACCGCTTTCTCGAGCGCGAATCGATGATGATGAGCGGCTACATGGACGAGCTCAACGAGCGCCAGCCGTTTCTCAAAACGCCGGTTTGACCTCGGCCGCCTCGAAGCGGGCGATGCCGGCGAGAATCTCGGCGGCTGCCGATTCGGGCCCTTCCCAACCCACCACTTCGACCCATTTGCCTTTTTCGAGGTCTTTGTAGTGTTCGAAGAAGTGCTGGATCTGGGCCAGGGTCTCGGGTGCGACATCGTCGATCTTGCGGATCCGCCGATACACCGGCAAGACCTTCTCGATCGGTACCGCCAGCAGCTTGGCATCGCCACCGGCTTCGTCCTTCATGTTCAACATTCCGATCGGCCGACAGCGCACCACGCAGCCCACCTGCACCGGCAGCGGCGTGATCACGAGCACATCGACCGGATCGCCATCGTCGGCGATGGTGTGCGGAATGTAGCCATAGTTGCAGGGATAGTGCATGGACGTGCCCATGAAGCGGTCGACGAACAGCGCCCCCGTCTCCTTGTCCACCTCGTATTTGATCGGGTCGGCAGCCATCGGGATTTCAATGATCACATTGACATCATTGGGAATGTCGTTGCCGTAACCCACACGATCGAGATTCATGGTGTTCGAGGACTCCTGGTCGGGTTGATGGTGTTTGCCTTGCGGGCGTATTGTCCGAGAGACGCCGATTGTAAGCCGGATTGCTGCGGCGCACCATTAAGTTTTGTCCGGCCCGCGCAACGCACCGGCCCGGCCTCACCCCATTTTTTCCCGCGTCAGCGGACCAGCGACCACAACAGGAGGATATGTGAAGCAATACGGGCATTTCATCAACGGTGAGACGGTGGCGCCGGGCAGCGGCGAGTGGCTGGACGTGATCGACCCCTCGACGGGCGAACCCTGGGCACAGATCGCCGCGGGCAATGCCGCCGACATCAACCGCGCGGTCACTGCTGCCCGGGCCTCGTTCGACCAGGGCCCCTGGGGTCAGAGCAGTGCCGCCGAGCGCAGCCGGCTGTTGCTCGAACTGAGTCGCGTGGTGGCTGGCGAGGTCGAGAGGCTCGCGGCCATCGAGAGCCGGGATACCGGCAAGCCGATCCGCCAGGCCCGGGCCGACGCCCAGGCACTGGCCCGTTATTTTGAGTACTACGGCGGCGCGGCCGACAAACTGCATGGCCAGACCCTGCCCTACCAGACCGGATATTCGGTCATGACAGTACGCGAAGCACACGGCGTGACCGGCCATATCGTGCCCTGGAATTATCCGATGCAGATTTTCGGCCGCTCGGTGGGCGCGGCGCTGGCGGTGGGCAATGCCTGTGTGGTCAAGCCGGCCGAGGATGCCTGTCTGAGCCTGCTCGAGGTGGCCAGGCTGGCCAGCCGCTGCGGCCTGCCGGCCGGGGCGCTGAACATTGTCTGTGGCACCGGCGTGGCGGCCGGCGCCCCCTTGGCGGCGCATGCGGATATCGACCATATTTCGTTTACCGGGTCCGGGCCGACCGGCCGGCTGGTGGCCGAGGCGGCGGCCGCCCGGCACAGTCCGGTCACGCTCGAGCTGGGTGGCAAATCGGCGCAACTGGTGTTTGGCGATGCCGACCTGGATGCCGCCCTGCCCGTGCTGGTCAATGCCATCACGCAAAACTGCGGACAGACCTGCTCGGCAGGCTCGCGCGTGCTGGTCGAGCGGCCGGTGTACGAGGCGGTGATCGAGCGCCTGGGCAAGGCCTTTGGCGAACTGGTCAGTGCGCCCGGTAATGAGGACCGGGATCTGGGGCCGTTGATCAACGCCCGGCAACTGGCGCGGGTGCGCCAGTTCGTGGCCGATGCCAGGCGCGACGGCATCCGGGTGGTCGCCACCGGCCGGATTGCCGAGCAGGCGCCGCGCGGCGGCTACTATCAGCCCGCCGTGTTGTTCGCCGATGTGCCACCCGATCATGCACTGGCCCAGCAGGAAGTGTTCGGACCGGTGCTGGCCGTGATGCCCTTCGACACCGAGGAGCAGGCCGTGGCGCTGGCCAATGGCACGCCCTATGGTCTGATCGCCGGGGTCTGGACGCGCGATGGTGCGCGCCAGTTGCGCGTGGCGCGCAAGCTGCGCTGCGGACAGGTGTTCATCAACAACTACGGCGCGGGCGGTGGCGTGGAGTTGCCCTTTGGTGGCGTCAAACATTCGGGTTATGGCCGCGAGAAGGGTTTCGAGGCCTTGTATGGGTTCACCACGCTCAAGACCATCGCGATCCGCCATGGCTGACCGATCCAGGCCATCAACCAATCGGACACTCACTCACTCAATCAAGCAAGCCACTGACCAAGGAGAAACAGGATGAGACTGACAGGCAAGACAGCATTGATCACCGGCGCGGGGTCCGGATTCGGCGAAGGCATCGCGCACCGCTTTGCGCAGGAAGGCGCCCGCATCGTGATCAACGATGTGGACGTGGCCAATGGTGAACGGGTGGCCAAGGCGATCCGCGACCAGGGTGGCGAGGTACAGTTCATCAAGGCCGACGTGTCGCGTGGCGAAGATATGAAGGCCAGCATCGATGCGGTGACCAAAGCCTATGGCCGGCTCGACATCGTGGTCAACAATGCCGGCGTGTCGCATCGTAATCAGCCGATGCTCGCGGTGAGCGAGGCCGAGTTCGATCGTGTGTTCGCGATCAATGTGAAGAGCGTGTTCTGGTGCGCCCAGCATGCCGTGCCCGTGATGAGGGCGCAGGGCGGCGGATCGATCATCAACATCGCGTCGACGGCCGGTGTGCGTCCCCGTCCGGGTCTGGTCTGGTACAACGCGTCCAAGGGCGCGATGATCAATCTGACCAAGAGCATGGCGATCGAACTGGCGCCCGACCGAATCCGGGTCAACGCCGTCAATCCGGTCGCCGGCGAGACACCGCTGCTCAAGACCTTCATGGGCGAGGACACACCGGAGATGCGCGCGAAATTCGTCGGCAGTATTCCGATGGGCCGGCTATCGCAGCCCTCCGACATTGCCACAGCCACCCTGTTCTATGCGGATGACGAGGCCGCTTTCATCACCGGCACCTGCCTGGAAGTGGATGGCGGACGCTGCATCTGACCCTGCCGCCGGGCGATCGTAACGCCCGGCCGGCTCAAAGCTGAAAGGTCAGCCATTGCGCCAGACCCTCCTTCAGGTCACGCCGCAAGGTCAGGGGTCTGGCGTGATGCGGACTGCAGCGTGTAGCCAGGGCATCGAACCATTGACCCATGGCAATCACATCGGATGCCCGGCGCAGACCAAGCATGAGTTCATGATTGATGAACAGGCTGCGCGCATCCATGTTGGCCGAACCGGCGAAGGCGATGGTCTGATCAATCACGACCAGCTTGGCATGGGTCATGATTGGGGTCGTCAGCACCGTGCCGCCCGCTTGTTGCAGATCGCGCACCGCACGCCCGCGCGCCCAGTCGGCCAGCCGGTGATTGGACTGGCTGGGTACGATCAGTTCAACCCGCACGCCGCGTCTGAGTGCACAGACCAGCGCATTGAGCAATTCGGGGTCGGGCACGAAGTAAGGTGTGGCGATGGCGATCCGCTCGCGCGCCGCATGACAGGACCAGACGAGCATCGCATGCCAGGCGTCGTCGGCGTATTCGGGCCCGCTTGGAATCAGCAAGGCCTGGGCACCCGGGACCGTGCTGCCGGCGAGCGAGCGTGGCACCGTCCAGGGCCGGCGCAATGCCGAGGCCCAGTCCCGCTCGAAGAGCATGGTCAGTGACGATACGATGGGTCCGTCGACCTGGAAGCTCAGATCCGTCCAGGCTGGTCCGTGATGCCCGTCCACGAAATACGGTGCCGCGAGATTGCGACCGCCCATCCAGGCGGTCTGCGAATCGATGAGCAGCATCTTGCGGTGATTGCGCTGATTGGCCCGGGCCCGGAAACGCCAGTCGAAAGGCGGCGAGAAAAAGGCAATCTGCACACCGGCCCGACGCAACCCGTCCAGGTGACGGTGACGGTACAACCACACGCCGAACCCATCGATCAGCACCCGCACGATCACGCCACGCCGGGCGGCAGCTGCCAGGCAACGGCCGATCTCGGCGCCCAGCGCGTCATCGGCAAACGTGAACGTGGCGAGGTCAATCGACCGGCTGGCCGAATCAATTCCATGAAGGACAGTGTTGCGGGCTTCATAGCCATCGGCATCGATGACCAGCCCGTGGTAGAGCGCCGGTGCCGGCAAGCCCAGCCCGTTGCTGAGCCGGACCCAGGGATCGTGAGACACCGCCCCGGCCGGCTCGGGCGTGCCGCCGGGCCAGGCCGTCGCGAGGCGGGCCCGGCGCTGTTTTCGCAAGCCGAACATCACATACAGTGGCAAGGCAGCATAAGGGGCAACGAGCATCACCCCTATCCAGGCGAGAAGCCGCCGAAGGATGACGATGCAGTCGCAAACCGTGAGTGGTGAATACATAGACGAGCAAAGCCAGCGACGAGGCCGCCAGATGGAGCGACACCAGGTCCGCCCAACGAATATCGAGTCCGGCCATCTCAGGCAATTCCGGATGAATCAAAACCTGGCGTCGTGTTCACGGTGTGTTCGTCGTGATCCTGGGCATTCGCTCGCATTGTCCATCGGTTCGCGATCCGACCGCGAGCGATCGCTGATGTCCTTACCCATCCTGGCAGTGTTGGCAGGGCGGATGGAAATCCTGATAATGAATCAACCGGCACGAGCCTGATGATCCACCCGCCCATGAGTGAAGCCCCCCTGGTGACCCACCAGCCCGCGCCGCACGCCACGCCTGCGGATGGCGGGCGGCAAGCGCCTGCTGGTGGGATCCAGGCTCTGGTCTCATTCCTCGAGCATGAACCGCAGCCGATGATCGTGCTCGATCCGGACTACAACATACTCGCTGCCAACACGGCCTACCAGCGCCAGTTCGGTACCCTGGACAAACCCTGGCTTGGCGAAAAATGCTACCGGGTCTCCCACCACATCGACGTGCCCTGCGATCAGGCCGGCGAGCACTGCCCGATGAAAAAGGCGCGGGAGTTGCGCGGCGCGGACCGGGTCCTGCACATTCACCACACGCCACGCGGGCCGGAACATGTCGATGTGGAACTGCGCACGATTCTGGACGAACAGCAACAGGTCGTCGCCTTCGTGGAGCGCCTGACCACCGTCAGGAATGCCTCCGCGCAGCCCAGTGCGGGCGGGCTCGTGGGTCGGTCGGCGGCCTTCAATCAGGCTTTGTCGGCCCTGCGGCGGGTGGCACCGTCGATACTGCCGGTGCTGTTGCAGGGGGAATCGGGCACCGGGAAGGAATTGTTCGCGCAAGCCGTGCATGAGGCGAGCGAACGGGCCAATGGTCCCTTCGTGGTGGTCGACTGCTCGGGCCTGACCGAATCGCTGTTCGAGAGCGAGTTGTTCGGTTACGAGAAAGGGGCGTTCACCGGCGCGATCGCGCGCAAGAAGGGTCTGGTCGAAACGGCCGAAGGCGGCACCTTGTTTCTGGACGAGATCGGCGACATCGCGCTGGGTATGCAGTTCAAGCTGCTGCGGCTCATCGAGTCCGGCACCTTCCGCCGGGTCGGCAGTGTTGAAACCCAGCACGCCGACTTCCGCCTCGTCGCGGCAACGCACAAGCCCTTGCAGGCGATGGTGGGCGACGGCCGCTTCCGTGAAGATCTGTACTACCGGATCAGTGCCTTCCCGATCGTGCTGCCGGCCCTGCGCGATCGCATCGATGATCTGCCGCTGCTGGTCGCGTCCTTTCTGGCCCGTGCCTCGCACCTCGACGGCATGATGACCGTGGCCGATGATGCGCTGGCCAGATTGCAGATGCATGCCTGGCCGGGCAATATCCGTGAATTGCGCAATGTGCTGGAGCGCGCCCGGCTGTTCGCCGATGATGGCGTGGTGCGCGCCGAGCATCTGCCCGATCTGGACAGGCAGGTATCGCCAGACGAGCCGACATCGCCAGCCAGGCTCGTCACCCGACGGTCACGCCGCGATCTGAGCGACGAGGAATTGATCCAACTGGCCAATCAGCCTGGCATGACCCGGCGCGAACTGGCGATCAGCCTCGGCGTGAGCGAGCGAACCCTCTATCGGCGCCTGGCCGCTCTGGGTATCGCATAAGGCCGCGCGGGCAATCCGACTGATTTTGCTATTGTCGCGGTTTTGTGCAATTGCCACGGAGTATCAACTTGTCATTCGAATCATCAGCCCCGGTGGCGGCGGATCCGTCGCAGGCGGGCTGGCCCGACCGCGTCTACGAAGTCCTGCGACAGGCCGATGTCCGGCACATGGCCTTCGTGCCCGATGCAGGCCATGCCAGGCTCATCGAGCGTTTCCAGGCCGACCCGCAGGTTGTGTGCAATGTGTTGACGACCGAAGAGGAAGGGGTGGCGATTGCCGCCGGTGCCTGGTTCGGCGGCCAGCGTTCGGTGCTGTTGATGCAATCGAGTGGCGTGGGCAACTGCATCAACATGTTGTCCCTGCCGGTCATCGCGCGTCTGCCCCTGCTGATGCTGGTGACGATGCGCGGCGAATGGGCCGAGTTCAATCCCTGGCAGATGCCGATGAGCCGGGCCACCCAACCATCGCTGGAAGCCATCGGCGTTCGCGTGCTGCGCGCTGACACCCCGGCCGACCTGATCGATACGGTGGACGCCGCCGCCCGTCTCGCCTTCGATGCGGACCAGCAGGTTGCGGTATTGATCGGCCAACGCCTGCTCGGGAGAAAACAATGGTGACAGTCACCGACAAGAAGTCGGAACCTGCCGCGCCGACGCTGGCGCGTCGGGATGCGGTCGCGGCCCTGCTGGCTGACCGCGGCAATCTGCTGGTGGTCAGTGGCCTGGGTTCCTCCACCTATGATGTGCATGCGAGCGGCGATCATGATGGGAACTGTTACCTCTGGGGAGCCATGGGCGGGGCCGCACTGATCGGCCTGGGTCTGGCCCAGGCCCAGCGTGACCGCCCGGTGCTGGTGATTACTGGCGACGGCGAACAACTCATGGCCATGGGTGCCCTGGCGACCATTGCCGTGGCCAGGCCGCGCAATCTGAGCATTGTCGTCATCGACAATCAACATTTTGGCGAAACCGGCATGCAGGCCAGCCATACGGGACTGGGCATCGATCTGGCGAAGGTCGCGAGCGCCTGCGGCTTCGAGGCGACCGGGACCGTGGACACGCTCGACGCCGTGAGCGGCCTGGCCTCGATGCTGCACAAGCCCGCCCCTGGCCCCAGGCTCTTCGTGATCCGGGTTGCCGCCAACAATCCGCCCCGCTCGCTGCCGGTGCGCGATGCGGTGTTCATCAAGAACCGCTTTCGCGCGCATCTGGGACTCGCACCCAACTGAAAATCGATGGCCACAGACACAGGAGTTGACCGATGAAGCTGTCAGGAAAAGTCGCCGTGATCACCGGCGGGGCCCAGGGGCTGGGCAAGGCCTGTGCCGAGCGTTTCCTCGCCGAAGGCGTCAGGGTCGTGATCGGCGACATCAACGCCGAGGGGCTCGCTGGTGCCGCGCGCGACCTGGGCCATGCCGATCGCCTGCTCGCCGTGACCGGTGACGTGCGTCAACGCGCCGATGTCGAGCGACTGGTGACAGCGGCCGTCGAGCGCTTCGGCCGACTGGACATCATGCTGAACAATGCCGGCATCGCACGCCCCAAGGATCTGCTGGACATCACCGATGACGATTACGAAGAGACGATGGGGATCAATCTGCGTGGCGCGTTTTTTGGCGTGCAGACTGCCGCGAAGCAGTTCATTGCCCAGGGCGGCGGCGGCGTCATCATCAACATGTCCTCGGTGAATGCGCATCTGGCGATTCCGAACCTGGCCACTTATGCGATGGCCAAGGGTGGCATGAACCAACTCACGGCGGTGGCAGCGGTCGCGCTGGCGCCGCATCGGATCCGGGTCACGGGCATCGGACCGGGCACCATCCTGACCGAGCTGGCCAAACAGGCGGTGTTCGCCTCCGAATCTTCGCGCCGCGCGGTGATGTCGCGCACGCCGATCGGCCGGTGCGGAGAACCCGCTGAAATCGCCTCGGTCGCCGCTTTCCTGGCCAGTGATGACGCCTCCTACATCACAGGCCAAACCATCTATCCCGATGGCGGTCGAATGGTCTTGAACTACACCGTGCCGGTGTCGGACCCGGCATGAAAAACGAGGAACAGACCATGCGCAGCATCGACCTGAATTCCGATCTGGGCGAGAGTTATGGCCCCTGGCGCATGGGTGACGATGCGGCCATGCTCGATCTCGTGACCAGTGCCAATGTGGCCTGCGGTGGTCATGCTGGTGACCCTGAGGTGATGTTCGACACCCTGAGCATGGCCAGGGAGCGCGGTGTCATCGTGGGCGCCCATCCCGGCTATGTGGATCGCGAGGGATTCGGGCGCCGGGTGATTCCGATGAAGATGGGCGAAATCCAGCGCATGGTGGCCGCCCAGGTCGGTGCGCTGAGCGGCATTGCGGCCCTGGCCGGTACGTCGGTCCGTTATGTGAAGCCCCATGGCGCGCTCGGCAACCTCGCCGCCGACGACCGGCCTGTCGCCGAGGCAATCGTGCGCGCGGTTTCGTCCATCTCACGCTCGCTGGCAATTCTGGCGATCTCGGGCACCGAACTCGAAGTGGTGGCGCGTGAACACGGACTGCCGGTCTACAGCGAGATCTTTGCCGATCGCGCCTATCTGCAGAACGGCCGGCTGGTCCCGCGCCAGCGCGCCGGCGCGATGATTCACGACAGCCAGACCGCCGCCGAGCGCCTGCTCGAATTCTTCCGCACCGGCCTCATGCCCACCATCGATGGGGCAAGCATCGCACTGGCTGCGCAGTCGATCTGCGTGCATGGTGACAGTCCCGGCGCGGTCGTGATGGCCCGCGAATTACGCACTCGCCTGGGTGATGCCGGTCTGAGCATCGCGCCCTTCCTGGCGACCGAGCCGGTGGCAGTGGCGCTGGCCGATCATGATCACTGACTCGCTGGCACCGTGACGGGCACAACCAGCACGGAGGCTTGGCCACGATTCAGGCCGGTTGCCGATCATGCGCTGCTGGTCGAGTTCGGCGATGCCATTTCGATTCAAACCAATCGACAGGTCCGCCAGCTCGATCATCTGCTTCTCGGCGACAGCGCTCCCCGGCGTGGTCGAACTGGTACCCGCCTATACCAGCGTGCTGGTGGATTTTGATCCCTTGTCGACGGATCACCGGCGCATCGAGGCAGGCATACGCGAACTGCTCGCGGGTTCGGTGCCCGATCTTGCTGCGGGGGTGGCCAGAGACGTTCAGGTTTGTTATGAAGGCGATCTGGCACCCGATCTGGACCGCGTCGCCACCCAGTGCGGCCTGAGCCGCGAGGCTGCGATCGCGATGCATCTGAGCGGCGACTATCAGGTGTTCATGGTTGGATTCGCGCCCGGCTATGCATACCTGGGTGGCGTGCCCAGTGCCCTGCAACTGCCGCGCAAACCGACGCCGGTGCGCGACATCGCGGCCGGCAGCGTGATCATCGCCGGGCCCCAGTGCCTGGTCACGACCTTCATCATGCCCACCGGCTGGTGGATCATCGGCCGCTCGCCCACCACCATCATCAATCCGGCCGATGAACAGCCCTTCCTGTTCGAGATCGGTGACACGGTGTGCTTTTCACGCATCGACCGCGACACATTCGACACGGCGATGGCCAAGCGGCCAGTGGCCTGAGTCATGACCACTGCCCGTCTGCGCATCGATCGCGCGAGCCCGCATGTGACCGTGCAGGATGCGGGCAGACCCGGACTCATGCGCTTTGGCGTCACCCGCTCCGGCCCGATGGATCCACTGGCCTTTGCTGCCGCCAACCTCTCCCTTGGCAATCCACCTGATGCGCCGGGCCTGGAGATTCCCGTCAGTGGCCTGGCGTTGACCTGTCTGGCGGGCGCGCTGCGCATCGCCGTGACCGGCGGCGGATTCGGGGTCGCCGTGAACGGCCACGCCGTACCGGCATGGTGCACCGCCACGCTCGAGGCCGGCACCAGTCTGCAGATCCGCCCGGGACTCTGGGGTAGCTGGGCGTATCTGGCGCTGGCGGGACAACTGCGTGCCGATCGCTGGCTCGGCAGCGCGTCCACGCATGGCCCACTGGGCCTGGGCGGCGGACGCCTGCGACAGGGTGACATCCTGATGGTGGATGATCCTCGCGCCGGCGAATCCATCACCTGCCCCATCACCTGCCCGGTGTTTGCCAGACCGCGCCGCGACTATCGAGTCGTGATCGGTCCCCAGGACCGGTTCTTCGATGCGGCGACCATCGCGCAACTGAGTCAGCAGTCCTTCAGGTTGAGCGATGCCTACGATCGCATGGGGGTGAGGTTGTCGGGTCCGCTGCTCAAGCCGACGGCCGATCTGAGCATGCCATCGGAAGGCATCGTGCGCGGGTCGATTCAAGTCTCGGGCGACGGGCTGGCCACCGTCTTGCTGGTTGATCACCAGACCACCGGGGGTTATCCGAAGATCGCCACGATGATCTCACCCGACGTGGACCGGTTCGTGCAATTGCGCAGCCGGGCGACCATCCGCTTCTCGGTGGTGAGCGCCGTCGAGGCCATCGGTCTGACCCGCACGGCCCGCCAGGCCCAGGCTCGGTATCTTGACGGATTGAGACGATCCGACTGACCGAAACCGCGCGCGGATGCCTCAGCGCGAGAGCAGCGCCGATCCGGTATCGGCCTGCACGCCGCCCGACAGACCGGGCTGGTCTCTGGCGATCGAGCGGTACAGCTCCGAGGCTTCGGGCGCGCGCCCCAGCACGTCGTACATTTCCGCCAATGCGAGCCGGGTGAAGGGCGATGGCTCCAGCTCATTGGCCCGCTTCAGAAAGGTTTCGGCCTTGCCCCAGAGTTCTTCGGCCAGGCACAGGCGTCCGAGCGTGGCCAGGATCAGCGGGTTATCGGGATAGCGTTTCAACCAGCCCTCGGCCATGCCCAGGCGATCGCCGGTCGCAATTGAATTGAGCCGGGTGAACAGGATCAACAACCGCGGTTCGATGCGTGTGCTCATCAGGGTATCGATCATGTCGACCGCCCGGCGATGATCACCCGAGTGAGCAAAGGCTTCGATGGCCGGCACCAGAATGCCCGGGTCTTCCCGGTCATGACGCGACAGCGAACGGAACAATTGCTGGACCTGTTGCGACGATTCGCTGGCCTCTTCGAAGAGCTCTTCGTAGGCGCGCAGCCGGATCGCCCGAGCGCCCGGCTCATCGAGCACACCGCTGCGCAGAAGGCGTGCAGCCACCTGGAGCTGTTCGGTCCAGCGACCCGCCTGGTCGAGTGCGCGCAGCCGCAGCCGCTGAGCCTGCGCCGAGGCACCGGCCTTGGCGCTCAGCTCGTCCAGGGCCAATACGGCCGCCTCGCCCTGGGTCTGCTCCAGACAGATCTCGGCGCGAAACATCGCACGCGCATCGGCAAGTCCGGGGTGACTGTCCAGTGCCTTGAGCCATCGGTCGCGCGCAACCGTATCACCGCGGCCATGGGCAGCACGGGCGGCGAGCAGGCTCGCAGTACCGCCGGTATCGGGATGGGCCAGCGCGCGCTGGGCAAGCGCCTCAAACTGCTCGATGCGCCCCTCGTTGAATGCCACCACCGAGGCGGTGAGTGAATCATTGGCCAGACGTTTGCGCCGGGCCTGGCGCCAGTCACGAATCGCATGCGGCATCCGGATCAGATGCAACACGGTGCGCAGCAGCAGGTAGCCGCCGATGAAGCCGCCGATCAGCGCCAGCGCGGCAGTGTTGGCCGCTACCTCGAAGCTGTGCGGTGGCAGCAGGATGGTGACCGTGCCGTCGTTATAACGCAGCAGCAAGCCCAGGCCGATGGCCAGCAGCAATGCGACAGTCCAGGAAATGAGCAGTTTCATCGGGATGCGGGCACGATGTCGTCCCGTTGGAGAGGCGGAGAAGAGGCATTGCTCTGAATCGACTCGCGCAGTCGGGCCACGGCATCCAGGCTCGCCCGCACGCCCGCCACGCCGGGCGAGGACTGCCATTGCAGCAGTTGATCCAGCAATTGCCTGGCCGAAGCGACATCGGTCGATGCGGTGTCGAAATGTTCATCGAGCCAGGTCGCGGCAAGACGAAGATCGGTCTGCAGACCCGCATCATCGCCCACCAGCAAGGACAGGCGGGCGCTGTGCAGGCGTAGTCGCAGATTCTGGACGACGAAGTATCGGGCCGCCGGCGGCAGCGTCGAGGCATCCGATTCGCCGACCCGGCGCACCCGCAACAGCTCGCCAGACTGGCCCTGGGCCCGATCCAGATCCACCAGGTCGGCGGATCGTTTGATCAGGCTCTGCCACCAGGCTGCGGTCGGATCCGGCGTCGCATCGGCCCTGGCCACAGCCCCTGCCCCGGCCTGGACCGCATCGACAGCATCGGCCGTATCGGTGGAGCCGGCCGCCTTGCCGGCCGCCTTGCCCGCCTGGCCGGGGGATGTTGCCTGGCCCTGCTCGAACGGCAGCTTGTCGATCGTCGCTGCCAGCCGCCGCAGGCGGTCGGCTGCATCCAGCGGACTCTGTTCGCCAGCGGCGCGCAGTCGGGCCAGATCAGCATCCAGCGCCGCGATCACCGGCCTCAAGGCATCGGTCTGGCGCCGGGTCGCGCGTTGCCGGGCCGCTTCGACCAGGGCGAGCGTTGCCTGAAGGCCGAGCGGCGAATCCGCCTGGCGGGCTGCGATGGCCAGCAGATCATCGAGTTCTTCGAGCACCAGCGCCGTGCTGTCGGCCAGGCTCGCCCGGTACAGCCGAACCAGTTGGTCGCGCTGCGCGGCGGTGTCGCGATGCCGGACCTCGATGGCCTCGAGCCCGGCCAGCCCCTGCGGGAACAGATCCTCGAGGCGCGCCACGCGGCGGGCGAGCTCGCCGCGCCCGGCCTCGGCGTTGCGTTCAAGCGCGGCCACCTCGGTGCGCCAGGCGTGAACGCTGTCAGCCGGCGCGGACGCTCCGGGTTTGGTGTTCGACGGATCCGCAGCGGGCGCAGACGGCGCAGCAGGCGAGTAAGAGGCCCCGGCAATCGGGCTCCGATACCCGGTCAGTGGCGTCCAGAACACCACCGCCAGCGTGCTCATGGCGACCAGCAAGGCCAGCCACGCCACGGAGGCATGACCACGCTCTGCCCGGCGCCAGCCACGGGCAAAACAGATGAAATGATCCGGACGAGTCGACATGATGGCAGTGGAATAGACAGATGGACCGGCAGCGTCCATCAATTCGGGCGAACCGCTGCCAGCCATTTTACGGCGGCGAGCGACATCGACTCCTCGGAGCCGGGTTGAATGACATGGACAAAGCCCGCGTCGCTCAGCAAGCCACCGACCCTTGGGTGCGAGACCAGGCAGGTCTGTTCGCGCAACCAGGTGCAGAGCAAGTTCGCGGGTCCGACGCCGATCTGCGCGGCCGGACCCTCGGCGAGCCAGGCCAGCAGGCGTTGCGCCAGCCCCACCGAGGTCACCAGACTGATGGCTGGCTGCGCCGACCGGGCCGCAGCTTGCAATGCCGATACGGCGTCGGGCCCGGGCGTGCACCGCCGAGTGTCATACAGCGCGATGCGTTCGACCCTGACGCCACGCGATTCATAGGCCTGCAACCAGTCCTCTCGCCCTTGTTCGCCCCGCAACACCAGCAAACCCCGCATGCCCTGCGCCGACATGGCAGGCAATGCCGACAGCGCGGCCGCATCATACGGCGCGCGGGCCGGCACGATCGGCTCGATGTCGGGCGCGAATGAGCGCAGGCGTGCCACGGTGCCAGCCCCGACCGCAGCGATGCCCCGGGGAATCGCCCGCACCAGGGCCGGCAGCAGCGGCCCGGCGAAATCGACACTCGATGGGCTCACGAACACCGCGCGATCAAAACCGGCAAGATCGATGGAGGCGAACCGGCTCAGTGCCTCGGCTCGACCGATCAGCTCGGAAAAGGTGAGCAGAACCGGCTGCCCACCATGGCGGGTCATCAATTCGGCGATGTCACGAACCCGCGGTTGCGGCTGGGTCAGGACAACGGCAGCCATCGCGCGGCACCTTGCGCCAGCAGCGCATTGGCCACCCGCTCGCCCAGGGCCTCGGCGTCCGCGAAACTGGCAACCGGCTGGGCGAAAACCGATTCAAGCACCTCGCTGCCATCGGGTGCAGCCACGCGTGCCGACACTTCCAGCGCACCGCGGCCATCGGGTTGACAGAAGGCCGCCAGCGGAACGCGGCAACTGCCGCCCAGGCGTCGCGACACGGCGCGCTCGACCGAGACCTGCAACCAGGTGTCATGGTCGACCAATGGCGCGAGCCAGGCGATGAGCTCGGATCGATCCGCGCGCACTTCGATGCCGAGCGCGCCCTGCCCGGCGGCCGGCAGACTCAGCGGCGGCGGCACGATGGCGCGTATCCGTTCGGCCATGCCCAGACGGTTGAGCCCGGCCGCGGCCAGCAGGATCGCGTCATATTCACCGCGATCAAGCTTGGCCATCCGCGTGTTGATGTTGCCGCGCAATGGCAGTACCTGCAGATGCGGAAAGCGGGCGAGAACCTGGGCACTGCGGCGCAGACTCGAGGTACCCAACCGGGCACCGACCGGCAGGGATTCAAGGTCGGCGTAGTCATTCGACACGAAGGCATCACGAGGATCCTCGCGGGTCATGACGGCGGCCAGGGTGAAGGGCTCCGGGATGTCCATGGGCACATCCTTGAGCGAATGCACCGCCAGATCGGCCCGCCCCTCGAGCATGGCGACCTCCAGCTCCTTGATGAACAAGCCCTTGCCGCCGATCTCGTTGAGGGCGCGATCGAGCACACGATCGCCTTCGGTGGTCACGCCCAGGATCGTGACCGCGCAGAGCGGATACAACTGGCTGAGTCGATCGCGGACATGCTCGGCCTGCCACATGGCAAGCCGGCTTTCACGCGAGGCGATGACCAGAGTTTCGGGTTGGGCGGAATTGTTCACACTGAGCGGGATCGTGAATGATCGGCCAAGTGTAACCGAGCGTGCGACCTGAGCGGCGCCGGCAGGGGCGCCCCCGGGAAGAATCGGCGATGAAACGGCTCAGCCGACCAGGTTCTTGACGGCCGACCACTGCCGGCGACTGACCGGCAGCCGCTCGTCGATTTCGCGCATCACCACCTGCCAGTACGGATCACCGCCCTCCTCGTCGCCCGATGGGGTGACCCGCTCGAAGCCGGCGATGGCTGGTCGCGCGACCAGCGCATTGCGATGGATGCGCACGAAGCGGTCACTGAACTCGTCTTCGAGCGAGGTCAGCGATTCTTCGATCAGGAACTCACGTTCATTGGTGCGCACGGTGATGTATTTGAGCTCGGCCTTGAGATACACGATCTGCTCCAGCGGCACCAGAATCACCCGGCCCCGCTCATGCACCGACAGATGGCGCCGCCGCGTGCTGGTCGCCCGGGCCAGCTGATCGATCGCATCGGCATGCTCGGCCGGTGCGGTCGACATCGCGCGCACCAGCGCCTCGAGCAGTCGGGTGGCGCGCACCGGCTTGAGCAGATAATCGACTGCCCGCACCTCGAAGGCCTCGACCGCGAACTCGTCGAAGGCGGTCACGAAGATGATCAGCGGCATGGGCCGTGGATTCTCGCCGCTTTGCGACCGTACCCAGATGTGGCGGGCCAGTTCGATACCCGTCATGTTCGGCATCTGGATGTCCAGCAGCACGATCTGCGGCTGGCTCATTTCGATCTGCGACAGGGCTTCGGGTGCGTTCGAGGCTTCACCGATGATCCGGTGCGGAAACTCAGGCGACAACTCGGCCAGCAACTCGCGCAGTCGCGAGCGCGCGACCGGCTCGTCGTCAACGATCAGTATCGAGGTGGTGTTTGACATCTCTGCGTCTTCTCTCTTTGCGGTAGGGGAATACCAGGGTGGCTCTGAACAGCCCGCCCTCGGCAACGGTGACCAGCGAACCCTCGACATCGAAGGTCAGACTCATGCGCTCGCGGATATTCGAGAGCGCCATTTGATTGCCGGGTCGGGTGGGCGCCTGCTTGGCAATCGGATTGACGATATCGACCCGGACCCGCTCGCCCGACTTGGCAATCGTGATCGAGACCTCGCCGCGTTCACTGCGCGGCTCGATGCCGTGATGCACGGCGTTCTCGACCAGGGGCTGCAACAGCAAGGACGGCAACAAGGCATCTCCGGGCATGTCATCGACATGCCAGACCACCGAGAGCCGATCCGTCAGGCGCAGCTTCTCGATCGACAGATACTCCTTGCACAACAGCACTTCTTCATCCAGCGGCACGAGCTCGCGGCTGTCCTTCATGAACACGCGGAACAGGTCGGCCAGATTCTCGAGGGTGCGTTCGGCCTGCCGCGGTTCACTGCGCATCAGGCCCAGCACCGTGTTCAGACTGTTAAACAGAAAGTGAGGCCGGATCCGCGCCTGCAAGGCCTGCAGTCGTCCTTCAGCCTGCGACGGCTGCAGCGACAGGGTGCGCAGATACAGCCATTCGATCAGCGCGACCGCGATGGCAACCGCCAGCAGTGATTTGGAGCCTGCCCAGACCAGCAGTTCCCAGCCGCGCAGATCGGGCACCAGCACACCGGCTGTCACCAGAGCGATCAGTCCGGTGACCAGACCGGAGACGGCCAGGCCGATCGCCCACTGCACGGTGCGCGGCGTGCCGTGACTGATCCGGCGCAACGGACACAACAAGGCCAGCGACACCAGCACCGACGGCTCGACAATGGCAGCCACGTTCAGGCTTCGATCCACGAAACCGACGAACGAACCACTCACGGCCAGCACGGTCAGCAACATGGCGGCATTGACGGCCGACAACACCCGTAGAATCGTGCCGAAGTTGCAGCAATCGGGCAGGACCGGAAAGCTGGCGCCATCGGTCTGGCGACGCAGCTTCTCCTGCTCGGCAGCCGCATCAGCCGACGCGGCCGGGTTCACCGGCGGCCGCCCCGGGGTGGCGCGTGGTGCGACGGTGGGCGCACTGCTGGCATGCGCACCGGCAACCTGTGCAGGTGAAATCATCAGTCGGTATCGGTGGAGGATTTTGTTGGTTGAACCGAGCATAGCGAGCGTTACAATCCGGTGACCAGCGAAACCCGACTAACTTGTTGTCATAACTCGACAAATTTCAATGTCTGACCAGCTTTCCAACAAGGCCACCGGATGGTCGGCGCTTTTTAATGAACCAACGGCGGAACGGGTCGCCCGGTACACGGCATCGGTCGGCTTCGACCGACGACTGGCCGAATGCGATATCCGGGGCTCGCTGGCCCATGCCGACATGCTGGCCCGTCAGGGCATCATTTCGACCGCTGATCTGGAGGCGATCCGCCGTGGTCTGGATCAGATCGGTGAAGAGATCGCCGCCGGTCGATTCGAGTGGTCACAAGCGCTCGAAGATGTGCATCTGAATATCGAAGCGCGCCTGACCGAGCTGGTGGGCGACGCGGGCAAACGTCTGCACACCGGCCGCTCGCGAAACGATCAGGTGGCCACCGATATCCGGCTCTGGCTACGGACCGTGCTCGACGATCTGGACAAGCTGCTGGTGTCGATGCAGACCGCTCTGCTGGGTCTGGCGCAGTCGCATGCCGACACCATCATGCCGGGTTTCACGCATTTGCAGGTCGCGCAACCCGTCACCTTCGGTCACCACCTGCTCGCGTATGTGGAGATGTTCGCGCGCGATGCCGAGCGCTTTGCCGACTGTCGGCGCCGCGTCAACCGCCTGCCACTGGGCGCCGCCGCGCTGGCCGGCACCACCTTCCCGATCGATCGCGCCCAGGTTGCCGCATCGCTGGGCTTCGAGGCTGTCGCGGCCAATTCGCTCGATGCGGTGTCCGATCGCGACTTCGCGATCGAGTTCTGTGCGGCGGCCGGCATCTGCATGATGCACGTGTCGCGCCTGTCGGAAGAACTGGTGCTCTGGATGTCGCCGGCGATGGGTTTCATCCGCCTGCCCGATCGCTTCTGTACCGGTTCATCGATCATGCCGCAGAAGAAAAATCCGGATGTGCCCGAACTGGCCCGTGGCAAGACAGGGCGGGTCTACGGCCACCTGATGAGCCTGCTGACCCTGATGAAGGGCCAGCCCCTGGCCTACAACAAGGACAACCAGGAAGACAAGGAGCCGCTGTTCGATACCGCCGACACCTTGATCGATACGCTGCATATCTTTGCCGACATGATTCCGGGTATCGAAGTCGATGCCCGGCGCATGCGCAGCGCCGCCGCCCAGGGGTTTGCCACCGCAACGGATCTGGCCGATTATCTTGTGCGTCGCAACATGCCGTTTCGCGAGGCTCATGAGGTGGTGGCGCGGGCGGTGCGCAGTGCCACGCAACGCGGTATCGACCTGACCGACCTGACCCTGGGCGACCTGCGTGAGTTCTCCACACTGATCGACGACGACGTGGCCCAGGCCATCACTCTGGAGGCATCGGTCTCGTCACGCAACCATGTCGGTGGTACGGCGCCGGCACAGGTTCGCGAGGCAATTACCGCTGCCTATGCCCGGCTGGGCGTGGCGGCAGCCTGACATCCGGTTCGGTGCCATGATGCACCGCATTCGTGCACCACAACCGGGTTCGCCCCATCCGTTCGGACCCACTCTCATCCCGCTGTGGCGGGATTCCCCGCCCGAATTCAGGCTTGACATTACGATTTCGCGTTTTCCGATAGACTCGGGCCCGTCCTGTGGGAAGGTCGGTTCGATCACTCATCAGGCTTGGTCAGAACCTCGAGCAATCAATCAGGGAGATCTCATGCAAAGACGCAAGTTCCTCAGACACGCAGCACTGGCGGGAGCAGGCACGGCCGCTGCCACCATCGCCGCCCCGGCCATTTCGCAGGGCAAGAAGGAAATCACCATCGTTTCGACCTGGCCACGCGACTTTCCAGGGCTGGGCCTGTCGGCGCAACGCCTGGCCGCGCGGATTCCCGAACTGTCCGAGGGACGTCTGACCACCAAATACTTTGCGGCCGGCGAGCGCGTGGGCGCATTTGACGTCTTCGACGAAGTGGCGGGCGGCAATGCCCAGGCCTATATCGGTGCCGACTATTACTGGAAAGGCAAACATCCCGGTCTGGCCTACTTCACCTCCGTGCCCTTAGGCATGACCAACCTCGAGTGGAATGCCTGGATCAAGTACGGCGGTGGACAGGCCCTGTGGGACAAGGTGTCCGGCGAGTTCGGCCTCAAGTCCATTTCCTGCGGGGGTACGGGCACCCAGATGGGTGGCTGGTTCAACAAAGAAATCGATACCGCCGACGATCTCAAGGGCCTGAAGTTCCGGATGCCCGGCCTGGGTGGCGATGTGCTGGCCAAACTGGGGGCATCGGTGGTGTCGCTGCCCGGCGGGCAGATCTATGAAAACCTGGTGTCCGGATCACTCGACGCCACGGAATGGGTCGGCCCGTACAACGACTACTTCATGAAGTTCTACGAGGCGGCCAAGATCTACTACGCCCCGGGCTTTCACGAGCCAGGCGGTGGCATCGCCTTCGGCATGAACATCAAGTTCTGGAACAGTCTGTCGGCGTGGGAGAAGGCGGTGATCACCGCAGCCTGCAATGAAGAGAATGCGAACGGTTACGAAGAAGCTCAGGCGCTCAATGGTAAATACCTGACGCGCCTGATCAACGACCATGGCGTAAAGGTCCGCACCTTCTCCGACGAAATCTATGACAGCTTTGGTGAAGGCTGGAAAGAGGTCAAGGAAGAGGTTCGAGCCCATAGCCCACTGGCCAAGAAGATCGTTGACGATTTTGATGTCGCGCTCAAGGAAATCGGCGGCAATCAGAAAATTGCCGAGATTGGCTACAGCGTGCAGCGTAATCGCGTGCTGGGAATCTGATCGAATGCCGGCTGCCAACAGCCGGCGCTTCGTGCACGTGTGACCGGCAGGGCGGGCTAGCCCCGTCTTGTTTATTATGTAGGCAGGAGGAGCAGAGCCATGTCGACAACCGTCGATGAACCTATCGCCGTTCCGGCGCAACCCGCGTTGCTGATGCGTTCGTTCGGCTGGAGCATGCTGGCCACGCTGGCGGCCTTCCTGTTGAACAACTGGCTCACGGCCGGGCGCGAATGGCCGGGCATTGCCCCTCTGTTCGGCGGCGGCGAAAAAACCGGCCTGAGCTGGTTGCAACTGCTGATCTACGCACTGGGCATCGTGATCGCCGTCGTGATGGTGTTCCGGACCCGGGAGCGCAGCCTGCGCAGCGACAGCGCACTCATCACCCGACTCTGTGCCTACCTCGCGCGCGCCGCCTTTTTTGCCGTGCTGTTCGTGGGGCTGGGCGACTTCATCATCTCGGCCCTGCGCGTCGAGAACGCGTTGGGCGGCCTGGTCAGCGAACACACCATTTCCGAACTCGGCCGGGCCCATTTCCGCGGACCCTATGTCCACCTGCCATTGATGCTGCTGGGTGCGGTGGTCGCCCTGTTCACCCGATCGCTCGGCTTCATCTGGCTGTCACTGCTGGTGGTGCTGGCCGAGCTGGGCATCGTGATCATGCGCTTCATCTTTTCCTATGAACAGGCCTATATGGGCGACCTGGTGCGCTTCTGGCATGCGGCGCTGTTCCTGTTCGCCAGTGCCTACACGCTGCTCGAAGAAGGTCACGTGCGGGTCGACGTGCTCTATGCATCGTTCACCTCGCGCACCAAGGCCTTCTTCAACATGTGGGGCTCATTGCTGCTGGGCATCTCGGTCTGCTGGACCATCATCATCATCGGCATGAACAACAAGGCCGCCATCATCAACAGCCCGATGCTCAATTACGAGATTTCCCAGTCGGCCTTCGGCCTGTATGTGAAATATCTGATGGCCGGTCAGCTGGGCGTCTTTGCGATCCTGATGCTGGTCCAATTCATCGCGTATCTGCTCGAATCAGTGGCCGACTACCGCAATGAAGCCGGCGCGCGCCCGCCGCCGGCCGCGCCCGCGCACTGATACCACCCAGCACACGCTGGCCGCCGGACGCGGCCTCACCGGAACACCCAGACGAATTGCGCATATGGAACTCTACTTTCTACTGCTTCTGATTCTGCTGATGGCCGGCGCACTGGCCTCCGGTTTTCCGGTGGCCTTTGCCCTGCCTGGCGCCGCGATCCTGTCGATCGGCGCTGCCGCGCTGAGCGGATTCCTGTTCGCAGGGGATGCGTCGGCGTATTTCCACCAGGGCGGACCGACACAGTGGCTCAGTGCTGGCGTGACGAATCTGCGCGGCGTGTACTGGGATGTCGATCGCGACACCTTGATCGCGATTCCCTTGTTCATCTTCATGGGCATCATGTTGCAGCGGTCCAAGATTGCCGAAGACCTGCTCATGACTATGGCCCAGTTGTTCGGACCGGTGCGCGGCGGCCTGGGCATTTCAGTGGTATTCGTGGGTGCACTGCTCGCGGCAACCACGGGCATTCTGGGCGCGACCGTGGTCGCGATGGGCATGATCTCCCTCCCGGCCATGCTGCGCAACCATTACAGCAAGGCGCTGGCCTGCGGCACGATCGCCGCCTCGGGCACCCTCGGTCAGATCATTCCGCCCTCGATCGTGCTGATCATCCTGGCCGACCAGTTGTCCAGCGCGGTCGATCAGGCGGGCACGACCCGTACCAATCTGTTCAAGGCCGCTACCGGCGAGTTGGCGATGCCGACCGAGCTGGGCGTGACCTCCACCAGTGCGGGCGAAATGTTCCTGGGCGCGTTTTTCCCGGGCCTGGTGCTGGTCCTGCTCTACATGGTGTTCATCCTGATCATCGCCTTCGTGAATCCGAAGGTGGCGCCGGCCGTACCTCGCCAGGAGGCCTTCAATGCGCGGGTTCTGGCCGATGCAGTGATCACCCTGTTGCCGCCACTGGCCCTGATCTTCCTGGTGCTGGGTTCGATCATTGCCGGCGTAGCCACGGTCAACCAGGCTGGCGCGATCGGCGCGGCGGGTGCCGTCATCATGGCCGGCTACCGGCTCTACGAGGGCAGGCCGAGGCGCTTCGTGCCCGCCATTCTGGGCATCATCGCCATCGCGGGTATTGCCTGGACGCTGAGCCAGTACTCGGTCAACATCAAATCAATTCACACACCGGACGATCAGCAGGGTGTGAATCTCGCCGCCGGCTTCACGGCCCTGTTGCTTGTTTCGTTGGTCTGGAGCCTCTGGCGCACCTTGCGCATGAATCAGACGCTTCATGAAGTGATGGTCGAAACAGCCAAGACCACCTCACTGGTGTTCATCATTCTGATGGGCGCTGCCCTGCTCACCGCAGCCTTTCGCGCATTTGGCGGAGAAGAGATCGTCCGGGACTTCCTGATCGGCATGCCCGGCGGCTTCTGGTCCCAGTTCCTGATCGTGATGGGCGTGATCTTCCTGCTTGGTTTCTTTCTCGACTTCATTGAAATCGCCGTGGTCGTGGTGCCCATTGTCGCCCCCATCCTGTTGGCCGATCCCGGGGCCAATGTCACGGCCGTGTGGTTGGGCGTGATGATCGGGCTGAACATTCAGACCTCGTTTCTGACCCCGCCATTCGGCTTCGCCCTGTTTTACCTGCGTGGCGTGGCGCCGGCGTCTGTCACCACTCTGGACATCTACAAGGGCGTGGTGCCTTTCATCTTGCTGCAACTGGTGGCCTTGGCGATCGCCGGGTATCTGCCGCCATTGATCAACTATCTGCCGACCCGCGTGTCGCTGACCTCCGATACCGCGCCACCGCCACGCAACCCTGCCCTGCAGTATTGCCTGGAGGAGTATGTGCATGAGCAGTTCACGAGTCGCGGGTCGGCGATCAGCGCCTCCATCGAATCGGCACGCGCCCTCGATCTGAGCTACCTGCCCAAGAAAATGCAGACTGATCTGCGTTCGGCCCTGGACAATGCAGCCAAGGTGATGCCGATGCTGACCACGGCCCGCGAGGCCGAGGCTGCAGCCGATCGCGCCGCGCCGGCGTTTGCACCGTTGCACGACCGGGTGCGCGACATCGAGGACGATATCCGCAAGCTCGAGCGACGGCGCGAGGATGCGCAGACCGATCTGAGCCGGCTGCGCGGCGATGACATCGAGGAGGCGCGCACCCGGCTGGAAACCCGAATTGCCGGGTATACAGCCGACATCGATGCGTTAAAGGCGCAGATTCCGCCTGAATGGGCGGAGCAGAGCAAGGCCTACAATGCCTTGAGCGGCGCGGAACGCAAGGCGCGTAATACCTATCGCCGCACCGCCGATGCCTCATTCGAGCCGATTCAGAGCGTGCTCGATACGATCTCGACGACCGGCGCGCTGCAGGCGCTGGAGCCGCAGATCCGGGCGCTGCCGCAGGCCATTGCCGGGCAGGATCCGGCCGCGGTATCGGAAACCGTCAACGCGGTCTATGAAGGGGTACGGCAGATGGAGGGGGCGGCCGACATCCGCTCCGCCCTGTCGAGCGCGCGCAGTGCCTTGCGGGCCCGCACGCCCGATCCGCAGAAGGCGCTTGCTGCTGCCGAGAAGGCGGTCACGGCGCTGGACGAGCAACTGGCCTGGCGTCAGCGCGCGACCACCGAACTGCAACCCGGTCTGTCGGCCTATGCGGCATCGATCGCCGACACCCTGGGTGCCCGGGTACAGCCCAAGCTGACCCAGGATCAGGCGCTGTCGATTGCCGCCTGCAAGTCGGGACATCGCAGCCTGTCACTGAGTTTCTGAACGCCCCGCATCCGGAGAGAGCCACGCCATGACCGTCACGAGAATGGATCACTTCACCATCCTGACTGATGATCTGCCGGCCACGCTGGCCTTTTACGAGCGCTTCGTCGGGCTAACGCCGGGTGCCCGGCCGCCGTTCACCTTTCCGGGTGCCTGGCTCTATGCGAAGGGCAGCGGGCAACCGATTCTGCACGTGGTCGCCCGATGCGCGCCGGAGCAACTGGTCCCCGGCGTGATCGACCACATGGCGTTTTTCGGCACAGGGCTCGCCCAGGCTGTGACTCGACTGGAACAGGCGCGGCTGTCCTTCGATCTGCGCCGGTTGCCCGGCTATGACACCTGGCAGTTGTTCTTCCACGACCCCAACGGGGCCAAAGTCGAAATCGATTTCGACGCCGCCGAGCCGGCGCCGGCCGGTTACTGAGCGCCTCGGCGCCCGCCGGGCGCCGACTCATGCCGACCACCGCCCTTGCCCTGGTCATCCTGGCCGGGTTGATCCATGCGAGCTGGAACATCGTGGCCAAGCAGGCCGGCGGCGATGCGCGTTTCGCCTTGTTCACCGGCCTGGCGCTGATGGTGGTCTGGGCACCGCTGGGCATCCCGGTGGGCATCGCGCAGATGGGCGGATGGGGCTGGCCGGAAGCGGCCGTGGTGATCGCCAGCGGCATCATCCATGCCGGCTATTTCATCGTGTTGTTGCGCGGCTACCGGGTCGCCGACCTGACCGTGGTGTATCCGCTGGCCCGGGGTTCCGGCCCCCTGCTCTCGTCCAGCGTCGCGATCCTGTTCCTGGGCGAGCAGCTGTCGAGCATCGGGGCCATCGGGATCGTCGGCGTGGTGGCTGGCGTTTTCCTGATCGCCGGCGGTCCTTCGCTGTTCCGGGCCGCGCGTGATCCCGTGCGCCGGGCGCGCGTGCGGGCCGGGGTGTTCTATGGTCTGGTGACGGGTGTGTTCATCGCCGCCTACACGGTGGTCGACGGCTGGGGCGTGAAGGCCCTGGGCATGTCACCGATCCTGGTCGACTATGTGGGTAATCTGTGCCGGCTTCCTATTCTGGCCGCGGTGGTCTGGCCGCATCGCTCGACACTGGCAGCCACCTGGCGCAGTCAGTGGCGCTCGGCGCTGGCGGTGGGCGCGATCAGCCCGGTGTCGTATGTGCTCGTGCTGTATGCGATGCAGATCGCACCGCTCTCACATGTGGCGCCAGCTCGCGAGGTGTCGATGCTGTTCGCCGCCCTGATCGGCGGGCACCTGCTTCGGGAGGGCGATCGCCTCGCCAGACTCGCCGGCGCCCTCTGCATTGCGACCGGCGTGATGGCGCTGGCAATCGGCTGACTCAGCAGAAGGTTGGATCGAACGGCAGGCCGACATAATTTTCGGCGATGGTGGTGCGGCCCGCCGTCGAACTCATCAGATAGTCCAGCTCGGCAATCTGGATCTTGTGCTCGATCGGATCGTCATTGAACTTGTGCATGATCGCGGTGAACCACCAGGAAAAGCGCACCGCAGCCCAGACCCGGTGCAGCGCCGTCTCGGAATACCGATCGAGCAGATCGTTGCGCCCCTGTGCATAGTGCGCGATCAGCGCCGTGGCCAGGTAATACATGTCGGAGGCCGCCAGGTTCAGGCCCTTGGCGCCGGTGGGCGGCACGATGTGCGCGGCATCGCCCACCAGGAACAGATGGCCAAAGCGCATCGGCTCGGTCACGAAGGAGCGCAGCGGTGCGATGCTCTTTTCAATGGACGGGCCGGTGACCAATTGCGCGGCAATGCGCTCAGGCAGGCGGCGGCGTAGCTCGGCCCAGAAGCGCTCATCCGACCAGTCCTCAACCTTTTCGTCGAGCCCGACCTGAAGATAGTAGCGACTGCGGGTGTGCGAGCGCTGCGAGCACAGGGCGAAGCCGCGGCGGTGGTTCGAATAAACCAGTTCCTCATGAATCGGTGGCGTGTCCGACAGCAGGCCCAGCCAGCCGAACGGATAGATGCGCTCGTATTCGGTGATCAGATTGGCCGGCACGCTGGCGCGCGAGGCGCCATGGTAACCATCGCAGCCGGCGATGTAGTCGCACTCAACCGTGATCTGCCCGCCCTCCTTCACATATTCCAGACGCGGATTGCCGTCCAGGAAATTCAGCGGCCGCACATCACGCGCCTCGAAGACCACCGTGATATTGGCATCGGCGAGTACCGCATCGTAGAGGTCCTTGGTCAGTTCAGTCTGGCCATAGACCATGACCTGACTGCCGCCGGTCAGCGCCTGCAGGTCCACGCGCTCCTCGCGACCGTCGAAGGCGAGCACGATGCCGCTGTGTACCAGGCCTTGCCGGTCCATGCGCTCGCTCACGCCGGCCCGGCGCATCAGGTCGATCATGCCTTGTTCGAGCACGCCGGCGCGGATGCGCGCCTCGACATAAGCGCGGGTCTGGCGCTCGAGAATGGTGCTGCGAATGCCAGCCTGGCTGAGCAGTCGCGCCAGGCACAGGCCCGATGGCCCGCCGCCGATGATGCCGACCTGAGTGTTCATGGCAGGATCTCCCTGGATCGATCAGGCCGGGTTGGCGGCCAGTTGCTGCTCGAGCCCGTGCAGGACCTCGTAACAGGCGAGCACCTGATGCACGCTCGAATTCGGTTCGCGTTGCTCGCGGATCGCGGCGAAGAACTCGCGGTCCTGCATTTCGATGCCATTCATCGACACGGCCACGCGGGAGACGTCGATGGGCTCGTCCTTGCCCGTGAACAAGTCGTCATAGCGCGCGAGGTAAGTACCCGTATCGCCGATATAGCGGAAGAAGGTGCCCAGCGGCCCCTCATTGTTGAACGACAGCGACAAGGTGCAGATCGCACCATTACCGGCCTTGAGCTGGATCGACATGTCCATGGCAATGCCCAGTCCCGGATGGATGGGCCCCTGGATTGCATTGGCCGACACGATCGGACTGCCCGCCTGATAAGCGAACAGGTCGACCGTATGCGCGGCATGGTGCCAGAGCAGGTGATCCGTCCAGCTACGCGGCTGACCCAGCGCATTCATGTTGCTGCGCCGGAAAAAATAAGTCTGCACATCCATCTGCTGGATATTGAACTCGCCCGCGACGATTCGTTGATGCACCCATTGATGGCTCGGGTTGAAACGGCGGGTGTGACCGACCATGGCCACCCGACCGGTCTCTCGCTGCCATCGCGCCACTTGTTTCGCACCGTCCAGGCTGTCGGCCAGTGGAATCTCGACCTGCACATGTTTGCCCGCCTGCAGGCACTGGATCGATTGCGCCGCATGCATCTGGGTGGGTGTGCACAGAATCACCGCATCGACCTCGGGCATGGCCAGGCTCTCGGCCAGGTCGGTGGTCACATGCGCGATGCCGTATTGATCGGCGACCTGGCGGGTCTTGTCGCGCTCACGACCGACCAGGGAGATCACCTCGACCCCGTCGATGAGTTTGATGCCATCCAGGTGTTTGATGCCGAAGGCGCCTGCACCGGCCAGCGCGACCCTGATCGTCTTGCTCATGATGGATTGTCCAGAATCAGATGTCCGACCGCCGTGTTGGAGGCAGGAACGTGATAAAAACGATGCCTGACCTGCGGCGCGGGACCACCCGCGATATCGCGCATGGCGCCGCGCGCGATCAGCCACATAACCAGTTCGATACCTTCCGAACCTGCCTCGCGCACATAGTCGATGTGCGGCATGGTCGCCAGATTCGCCGGGTCGGCAATCAGACGGTCGAGAAAGGTATTGTCCCAGGGTTGGTTGATCAGGCCGGCGCGCGCACCCTGCAACTGATGACTCATGCCGCCTGTGCCCCAGATCTGGACCTTCAGATCCTCGTCATAGGACTCGACTGCCCGGCGAATGGCCTGACCGAGCTGGAAGCAGCGACGCCCCGAGGGCACCGGATACTGCACCACATTGACCGCAAACGGTATCACCGGGCAGGGCCAGGCCTGTGGTTCGCCACACATCAGCGACAAGGGGACCGTCAGGCCGTGATCGACCGCCATCCGGTTGACGATGGTCAGATCGAAGTCGTCCTGGATCACGCTGTGGGCGATGTGAGAGGCCAGCTCCGGATGACCGATCACGGTGGGGACCGGGCGCGGACCCCAGCCCTCGTCGGCCGGACTGAACGACGCAGCCGTGCCGATCGCGAAGGTCGGAATGAAGTCCAGGCTGAATGCGGTCGCATGGTCGTTGTAGACCAGGAAGATCACGTCCGGCGTGTTCTCGCGCATCCATTGCCGTGAATAATCGAAGCCGGCGAACAAGGGCTGCCAATAGGCCTCGCCGGTTTTTTTCAGATCGATGGCCGCGCCAATCGCCGGCACATGCGAGGTATAGACCGATGCAGTGATGCGTGCCATGTCAGGCCTCCCCGGACCGGTTGGCGCTGCCCTGCGGCTGCCGATGCGGCTGCGCATCGCCGTCCTCGCCCAGGTAGCGGTTGCCATCGGGCGAACGACCGCCGGCCATCATCATGTCGCGATACTCCTGCTCACTCATGCCGGTCATGCTGCCGGCCATCTGTTGAAATGACTTGCCGTCGGTCGCGCCGATCTTGGCCAGAAAATAGATGTTGCCGCCGGTTCGCATGCACCAGTTCAGATCGCGCGCGAGCACGGCCTGCTTCTGCTCCTCGGTCATCGCCCACTCGTTCAGATAGGCCCGCTCGTCGGCCTTGAAGCGTGCGCGATTCTCGGCACTCATCAGTGACATGCAGAACTGGTTCAGCCAATAGCCTTTGCGCGACTGTTCAGCATCAAAGATGATCGTGCCCGGTACGTCCTGGTAGGGTTTGTCCAATGCCATGGTCAGCGCTCCTTGGGCCAGTACAGCCGCATCGGGTTGTCCACCAGCAGCTTTCGCTGCAACTCGGGCGTGACGGCGATATGCGGAATGAAATCCACCAGCAGGCCGTCATCGGGCATGTGATCCTTCAGATTCGGATGCGGCCAGTCGGTGCCCCAGAGCACCCGGTCAGGGAACTGCTCGACGATGAGCCGGGCAAACGGCACCACGTCCTGATAGGCCGCGGTTTGCCCATCCAGCGCCCTGGGTCCGCTCAACGACAGACGCTCAGGGCAGCTGACCTTGGACCAGACCCGTGGATTCTCGCGCATGAAGCGCTGGAACAAGGTGAACTCCGGACCATCCACCGGTTTGCTCACATCGGGCCGACCCATGTGATCGACGACGATCGTGGTGGGCAAGGCGGTGAAGAAATCCCAGAGTTCGGGCAGGTCGACGGCCTCGAAATAGATCACCACATGCCAGCCCAGGGGGGCGATTCGGCCGGCAATCTCGAGCAGTTCGTCTTTGGGCGTGAAGTCGACCAGGCGCTTGACGAAATTGAAGCGCACGCCGCGAACACCCGCCTCGTGAAGCGCCTGAAGTTCGGCATCGGTGATGCTGCGGCGAACCGTGGCCACCCCGCGCGCCATCCCTTGCGAGGCGAGCAAGGCATCGAACATGGCGCGGTTGTCGGCCCCATGGCAGGTCGCCTGAACCACCACATTGCGGGCAAAGCCCAGGTGATCGCGCAACGCAAACAACTGATCCTTGCCCGCATCGCAGGGCGTGTATTTACGCTCGGGCGCATAGGGAAACTGCTCGCCCGGTCCGAACACATGGCAATGGGCATCTACCGCGCCCTCGGGCACCTGAAAGCGCGGCCGGCTGGGCCCCGCATACCAGTCCAGCCAGCCCGGTGTTTTCTCGAATGGCATCTGGGGCACTCCGTCAGTCGATGTACTTGAGACCGGCCTTGGCCAGGGGCTCGCGCATGCCGTAGATATCGAGGCCGAGTTCACCGGCCGCGAACAACTCCCGTTTGGCTGCCTCGGCCGATTCGCGCCTGGCCGCGGCATCGGCCACCTGGCCGGCGTGCGCCGCGGGCACCACCACCACACCGTCCACATCGGCGATGACCACGTCGCCCGGATGAACCAGTGCGCCGGCGCACACGATGGGGATATTGACCGAGCCCAGCGTGGCCTTGACCGTACCCTTGGCATGGATCGCCCGGGCAAAGACCGGGAAATCCATGCGCTGCAGATCGGCCACATCACGCACGCCGCCGTCGATGATCAGGCCGCGTGCGCCGCGGGCATTGAACGAGGTGGCCAGCAGGTCGCCAAAGAACCCATCGTCGTTATCGGTGGTACAGGCGGCCACCGCGACATCGCCGGGCTGCAACTGCTCGGCCACCACATGCATCATCCAGTTGTCTCCCGGTTGCAGCAACACCGTCACCGCCGTGCCACAGGTGCGGGCCCCGGGATAAACCGGGCGCATGTAGGGCTTCATGAGGCCCACCCGCCCCATTGCCTCGTGGATCGTGGCCACGCCGAACTGCGCGAGTCGATCCACATCCACCTTGCTGGCACGAACGATATTGCGTTTGACGATGCCGAGTTGATTCATGGGCTGGGTCATGCTCGATCTCCTGCTTTGGCTCTGGATTCAAGTGCTGCGTTCAGACGCGGATACACCCGACGGGCATTGCCTTCGTAGATCAGATGGCGCTGGGCATCGGTGAGCGCTGCGCTGTCGATATAGCGCCGGGTGTCGTCGTAATAGTGACCGGTTTCCGGATCGATGCCCCGGACCGCGCCGATCATCTCGGAGGCAAACAGCACATTTTCCACCGGAATGACCTTGGTCAGCAGATCGATGCCGGGTTGATGATAGACACAGGTATCGAAGAAGATATTGTTCAGCAGGTGATCCTTGAGCAGGGGTTTTTTCATTTCCTGGGCCAGGCCCCGGAAACGCCCCCAGTGGTAAGGCGCCGCGCCCCCGCCATGGGGAATCACGAAGCGCAGTGACGGGAAATCCTTGAACAGGTCTGAGGTCAGGCACTGCATAAAGGCAGTGGTGTCGGCGTTCAGATAATGCGCGCCCGTGGTGTGAAAGCAGGCATTGCAACTGGTCGAGACATGAATCATGGCCGGAATGTCGAGCTCGACCATCTTCTCGTAGATCGGATACCAGTGCCGGTCAGACAATGGCGGCTCACGCCAGTGACCACCCGAGGGATCCGGATTCAGATTGATGCCCACGAAACCGTACTCCCGCACGCATTTGTCGATCTCGGGCAGGCAGGTTTTGGGGTCGACCCCCGGCGACTGCGGCAGCATTGCCGCACCGATGAAATGATCCGGAAACAAGGTGGCCACGCGGTGGCACAACTCGTTGCAGATCGCCGCCCAGGTGGCGCTCGTATTGAAGTCGCCGATGTGATGGGCCATGAAGCTGGCGCGCGGCGAGAAGATGGTCAGATCCGAACCGCGCTCCTTCATCAGCCTCAACTGATTGTTCTCGATGGACTCGCGCAATTGATCATCGGAGATGTGCAGGTCGGCTGCGCGCGGTGTCTGGGCCGGGTCGGTGAGTGCGGCGATCTGCCGGTTGCGCCAGTCCTCGAGGGCCTTGGGGGCAGTCGTGTAATGGCCGTGGATGTCGATGATCATGCCGGTCTCCTGGGTGGCTGGCTGCCGATTCAAGCGGGCGCTGACTGCCGCGACAGGACACGCACGGCAGACAGGACCATCGCCCCATTGTCCGCGCATGCGCGGCGGGTTGACAGCCCTGCCCCCATCTATCAGCTATACAATAATGATATATCCCAAACCCGAGCTATCACCATGTCGACAAGACCGGAGCGGCAGCGGGCACGGCCGCGGCCCCGCCCTGCCCCGCAGTCGACGATGGATCTGCGCCAACTGGGCTACTTCATCCGGGTGGCGGAACTGGGCAGTTTCACCCGCGCCTCGATCGCCCTGGGCATTGCCCAGCCCGCGCTGAGCCGCCAGGTCCGTTTGCTCGAAGTCGAACTGCGCCAGAACCTGCTGGTGCGCAATGGCCGCGGCGTCACGCTCACCGAAGCCGGCCAGGTGTTGCTCGAACACAGTCGCGGCATCCTGCATCAGGTGGAGCATCTGCGCGAAGCCTTGTCGCTGGTGCGCGGCAGCCTGACCGGTCGGGTGGTCATCGGCATGCCACCCAGTCTGTCCAGAATCCTCACGGTACCGGTCATGCGCGCCTTCCGGCAACGCCTGCCCGAGGCTGTCCTGTCGATCGCCGAAGGCTTGTCGATCACCATGCAGGAATCACTGCTGTCGGGGCGACTGGACATTGCCCTGCTCTACAACGCCAAGCCCACGGCCGACATCGAACTCATGCCTATCCTGGACGAAGCGCTGTATCTGGTGCAGCGCCGGGACTCGCAACTGGACGAGCGGCCTCTGGCGGTGCGCAAGCTGGCCGCTCAGCGACTGGTGATTCCGAGTCAGCCCAATGCGATCCGGATGCTGGTCGAGTCCGCCCTGGCCCAATGGGGACTGGCACCGGATATTGCGCTGGAAATCGATGGCGTGGCGGCGATCCTGGATCTGGTCGCCGATGGCGCGGGCAGCGCGGTGTTGTCGCGCCATGCGGTGCTGACCGCGCATGATCCGCAGCACTTCACGCTGCGGCCGTTCCGAGCGCCGGGGCTGGTCTCACGCCTGTCGATTGCGGTGAGTTCGCGCCGACCCGCCACGGCAACCCAGAATGCGACCCGGCAATTGCTGGCCGAACTGATCCGGCAATCGATGGTGGATCAGTGACGGCGCTGCGCCGGTACGACCGTCAGGACTTGGACGACTTCAGTTCCTTGATTACTTCGCCCATGCGCTTCTCGATGACCGAGTAGGCGTTTTCATTGGCGGTTTTGGTGGCGGCTGCGAAGTCGGTCATGAGTTCGAGCGATTTGGTGACCGCCGTGGCGTAGATATCGGCCCGTTGTTTTTCCAGGTCGGCCGGCGAACCGGACTTGAGCGCCTCGGCCTGGGCCGCCGCACCACTCATCACATCCTTGTAGATCGACATCTGCTTTTCGTAGAAGGACTTGTAGGCCGATGCGGCTGCGGTATTGGCCGCCACCATGGCGTCGAAATTGCGCTTGTTGGCTTCCATGGTCGAGGTCAGATCGAAGCCCTTGAACTTGGACGGATCCAGGGCGGCGGTCATCTGCTTGGGATCGAACATCCGGGCGATCTTCTCGGGATCGAACAGTTTCATGAGTTCGGTCATGTCGAAGGGTGTCTTGCTGGCCATGGTCTGAATCCTCGGTGGGAGTGGAATCGATTCGAGGTGAACCGGTTCACCGCGTTCTCGTTGGCGCGCCGATCATGCACGGGCCGTTCACTGGCCGGGGCATCATGCCATGCAGGCGGGCAGCCAGCAAGCGCGCCGGCGCCGTCGTCAGCTCTTGAGCCGGAAGCGTTGAATCTTGCCGGTTGCCGTCTTGGGCAGCGCCGAACAAAAGATAATGGATCGCGGATACTTGTAGGGTGCGATCGTCGCCTTGACATGATCCTGCAAGGCCTTGACGGTGCCATCATCGGGCCGGGTATCGGCCGCGAGCACCACGTGGGCCTGCACGATATGGCCACGTGCCTCGTCTGGCGCGCCGACCACCGCGCACTCCGCGACCCAGGGATGGCTCAGCAGGGCCGCCTCGACTTCCGGACCGGCGATGTTGTAGCCCGCTGAAACGATCATGTCGTCATTGCGCGCGGCAAATGTCATATACCCCTGGTCGTCCATCGAAAAACTGTCGCCGGTGATATTCCAGCCATCCTGCACGTATTCGCGCTGACGCTGCTCATCGGCCAGATAGCGGCAACCGGTCGGCCCGCGCACCGCCAGACGCCCGACCTCGCCGACCGGCACGGCCTGGCCCGTCTGGTCGATGACTTTCGCCTCGTAACCCGTGACCACCTTGCCCGTACAGCCGGGTCGATGATCGGAAAACCGGTTGCTGATGAAGATATGCAGCATTTCGGTCGCGCCGATGCCGTCGAGCATGGGTTTGCCGGTCTTGTCGCGCCATTCTTCATAAACCGGCGCTGGCAGGGTCTCCCCGGCCGATACCGCGGCTCGCAGACTGGACAGGTCGGCACCCTTGTCCATGGCACGCAGCATCGCCCGGTAGGCAGTGGGTGCCGTGAAGCAGACGGTCGCGCGAAATTTTTCGATGATCTCGATCAGATTCGGCGGACTCGCGTCCTCGAGCAGAGTGGCCGCCGCGCCAAAGCGCAAGGGAAAGATGGCCAGCCCGCCCAGGCCGAAGGTGAAGGCCAGTGGTGGTGAACCGATGAAGATATCGTCCGGCGTGACGCCCAACACCTCACGCGCATAACCATCGGCGATGATCAACAGGTCACGATGGAAATGCATGGTGGCCTTGGGCGCGCCGGTGGTGCCCGAGGTGAATCCGAGCAAGGCCACGTCGTCCGATGCCGTGGCCACCGCCTCGAAGGTGACCGGCTTTTCGAGCGCAAGCCGATCGAGTTCGGCATCATGGTTGGAGGTGCCGTCAAATCCGACCACCGACCGGAGAAACCGGCTCGTCTTGGCGCAGCTCGTGAGTTCGTCCATCAACCGTGTATCGCACAAAGCATGCGAGATCTCGGCCTTGTCGACGATCTTGGACAGCTCGGCAGACCGCAACATCGGCATGGTGTTGACCGCCACCGCGCCGGCCTTGGTGGCGGCGAGCCAGCAGGCCACCATGGCCGGATTGTTTGCCGAGCGGATCAACACCCGGTTGCCTGGCCTGACCCCCAGATCGTTGACCAGCACATGGGCGAGGCGGTTGGTCCAGTCGCTCAATTCCTTGTAAGTCCGCCGCCGACCGTTGCCGATCAGTGCGGTTCGGTCGCCAAAGCCTCTGGCGACCATCGCATCGGTGAGTTCGACGGCGGCATTAAGTTGCGCGGGATACTGAAACCCCTCGAGCTTCAGGTCGGGCCATTGCCCGGGTGCGGGCAGATTGTCGCGCGTGAACGTATCAAGATGCGCCGATGGATTCATTTGTCTCTGCATCATTCCACCCTCGTCACCAAATACTGGTTGTTCATTGCATCATAGCCCAGAGTGCAGTATTGTGCATGTTCGAGTCCATCCTCAACCGAATCCCGATGTCAGGCCAAGTCATTCCGCTTGCCGGTTTCCCCGACGCCGAGTCGTCCGATCAGGGCAAGAATCCGTTCCTGGTCGCGCTGGGTCAGCGAGCCAAGGCCATGCGCGCCCGGCGTGGCATGACCCGCAAGGCTCTGGCCCAGGCTGCCGATGTATCCGAACGCCACCTGGCCAATCTGGAATACGGCGTGGGCAATGCGTCGATCCTGGTCCTGCTGCAAATTGCCCAGGCACTGCAATGCTCATTGGCCGAACTGATCGGCGATGTCACCACATCGTCGCCCGAGTGGTTGCTGATCCGGGAGTTGCTCGAGCGGCGTGACGACGCCACCCTGAAGCAGGTGCGGATCGTGCTGGGCAAGATGTTGGGCAACGGCGCAGACAACCCGACCCGCGGCTCGCGCATTGCGCTGATCGGCCTGCGCGGCGCCGGCAAGTCCACCCTGGGCCGGATGCTGGCCGACGAACTGGATTTTCCGTTCGTCGAACTGAGCCAGGAGATCGAACATTTCGCCGGTTGCAGCATCGCCGAAATCCAGGGGCTGTACGGCGTGAACGCCTACCGTCGCTACGAGCGTCGCGCGCTCGAAGAAACCATCCAGATCTATCCGGAAGCGGTCATCGCCACACCGGGCGGCCTGGTCTCGGACGCCGCCACCTTCAATCTGCTGCTCACGCACTGCACGACCGTCTGGCTGGAGGCGGCGCCCGAAGATCACATGAAGCGCGTGGCGGCGCAGGGCGACATGCGCCCGATGGCGGCCAGCAAGGAAGCGATGGATGACCTCAAAGGCATCCTGTCCGGACGAGCCGCGTTTTATTCGAAGGCCGATTTTCGCCTGGACACCAGCGCGCAGCCGCTGGAGCAAACCTATCAGCGCTTGCGCGATATGGTGCGCCAATCACTGAAGCTGCCGGTTGTATCCAACGGATAGATAGGTCGCTGAATCCGTTTGAACGGAAACTGCGAATAATCAGAACTGCACACGCCCGGTCCGGCCATCATCAACACCTGTTCGGCAATTGGCTCGAAGCCGGCCCGGAAATGCTGGCGCGACCACAGGATGATGTAATCGGCAGCGAGCGGATCGAGTCCGCAATGCGTGAACACGCCCAGGTCGAAGGGTTCGGCCCGGTTCTCGGCGATCACGAGCGACAGCGGACCCGTATCGAACACCACGGTACGCCCGCAATTGACCAGGGCGCCGGTCATCATCGGGCCGCGAACGCGGAAACTGCCATCGGTGATGGTGCGAACCCGACCCTTGAGCGTGAGAGGACGGGCCGTCCGACCGATGCTGGGCGCATCCACCCGACCACCCACGGCCAGTGTGCGTTCGGCGCCCACGCCGGCGGCGATCAGTTCGGCCACGGCCTGCGGATCACAGATCGGGCCGGCGATCACGCCGGTGAGTCCTTGCGCGAGCACTTCGGCCACCGACTCCATGGTGTCGACCGAGCCACCCGAGGCGGTGTTGTTGCTGTGATCGGCGAGCACGATGGGTTTTCGCGGCACGCCCTGGGCGCGGTCACGGTCCGTGGCGGCCTGACGGATCGAGCGGGCCCGGCTCACGGTCTGCGCCAGGGGCTCGATCTCGAAGATGAATTCGGCGCGCCGCTCCCAGGCCTGTCCGCACAACTGATCGATGAGGGCCTGGGCCGTGGCGGCGGCAGCAACCGAGGCCGCGTCCGTATCGTCCAGTCGCTCGCGCCGTGACCGAAGGCGGCCGTTGCGCCGACCCGCATCGGCAACCACCACGACGCTGAATCCAGCCCACGGAATATCGGCCAGCGGGAACCCGCCGAAGATCGACGCATTCAGGACCTGGCGCGATGACTCCTGTTCGATGGCCAGATTCATCAAGTCGCGCATGGGCTGGAATTGCGGCGAGTGCCGGTTCATGTGGGTGAGCATCGGCAGCCAGCCATGGCGCATGACCGGGGTGATCTCGCCGGCGAGCATCGCCATCAGGGTACGTCCGGCCCGTTCACCGGTCTGCGCCATGTCGACATGCGGATAGGTGCGATAGCCGGTGATCACATCGGCGCCAGCCACCAACTCGGGGCTGATGTTGGCATGGAAATCCAGGGCCACCGCGATCGGCACATCGGGTGCCACCTGACGGATCCGCCGCAACAATTCGGCCTCGCCATCGTCGATGCCTTCGGCGACCATCGCCCCATGCAGATCGAGCATCACCGCATCACAGCCGGCACTGACGGCGGCCACGATGGCATCGGCCATGATGTCGTAGTCGGCAGCCGAGGTCGGTGCACTGGGCGAGGCATTGGCATAGAGCGGCGCCACGACCTCGACACCCGCCGCCCGGGCGACCGAGAGGAATCCGGCGAAACCGACATTGACCTGTTCATACAGATCGAGCGCCTCCTGACCCACGATCAACGGGCTGACACCGGCCGCCGGCGGTCTAGCCCGGGAAAAAAACGCGCCAAGCGGCGTGGCCACCGGCGAGAAGGTATTGGTCTCGTGCAGCATGCCGGCAATGACGATGCGCTGGCTCATGGTGTCTTCCTCGATCGGGTGTCTGGCCGATTATGCCGTGGTGCCGATCGGCGCAGCGTGCGGGTAGCATCAGACACTCTCTCAGCCCTCACGGTGCGCCCACATGTCGATCGACCCCTACACCCTGGCCATCCCTGAATCAGCCATCGACGATCTCAAGCGTCGACTGGCCCATATCCGCTGGCCCGACCAGGCACCGGAAGCACCCTGGGCCTACGGCACTGATCTGGCCTATCTGCAGCAGGCGGTGCAATGGTGGCGCGATGAGTTCGACTGGCGCGCCACCGAGCGACGGCTCAACGCGCTGCCGCAATATCAGACCCGGATCAATGACATCGACGTGCACTTTCTGCATGTACCCGGCAAGGGCCCCTCGCCGCAGCCCTTGCTGCTCTCGCATGGCTGGCCCGGATCCATTCTCGAATTCATGAAGCTGATTCCGCGACTCACCGATCCGGCGCGCTTCGGTGGTGATCCTGCTGATGCATTCACGGTGATCGCCCCTTCCTTGCCCGGCTACACCCTGTCGTTCCGACCGGGCCAGCCGCGTCAATCCCTGCAACAGATCGGCGCGATCCTGCACACGCTGATGACCGAGCGACTCGGTTATTCACGCTACGGTGCCCAGGGTGGCGACTGGGGTTCCTTCATCACGGCCTGGCTGGCGGCCACCCATCCGAGAAACCTGTCGGGCATTCATCTGAACATGATGCCGCTGCGCCGTGATGCTGCGATGTTCGACTCGGCCAATCCGGATGAACAACGATATCTAAGCGAGTTGGCCTTGTTCCTGAAGGAAGAGACCGGCTACCAGTGGATCCAGGGCACACGGCCGCAGACCCTGGCCTATGGCTTGGCCGATTCGCCGGTGGGTCTGGCGGCCTGGCTCATCGAGAAATTCCGTGCCTGGACCGATTGCAACGGCCATCCGGAAAATGCCCTGACCCGCGATGAAATGTTTGCCAATATCTCGCTGTACTGGTTCACCAACTGCATCGGCGCCTCATTCTGGCCTTATTACGCGCGCCTGCATGGGCCCTGGCCGATTCCCCATGAACGCCGTATCGAGGTGCCCACTGGTTATTGCGAGTTTCCGCGCGAGATCCTGCGCCCGCCGCGGGTGTCGGCCGAGCGGGTGTTCGATATCCGCCGCTGGACGGTTGCCGATAAGGGCGGCCATTTCGCCGCGCTCGAACAACCCGAAAAACTGGCCAGCGAGATCCAGGCTCACTTCAGGGTGCTGCGGGCAGCCTGAACGGATTTGATGGAGGCTCGCGTGCAATTCCCGACTGAGCGTGTCCGACGTTGTGCGCGCCTGCAACATCGGGGCGGCCGACACATCGCTGCGCCCGATGTCCGCCCTGAACCCAATCTCCCGCCATGACTGGCGAAATCGCCCGACGACTGGCCGGACCTGCTGGCTGACTTCACAATCGCCGCTGCTTGATGGGAACTTCGATTCGCGGTCGGATTGATCCTGGCACCTCATCCCCTGCATTGATGATGCGCCAGGCGCCCGGCCGGCGAGACTACTGTGATCTCGCCACGAACAGTAATTCGAGAGTGGCGGTGTCGGTACAGGCGCTTGAAGTCGTCCAGATGCAGGGGTCGGGATTGTCGGAACCCACCAAGAGACGGGAAATCGATCACCGCACGATCAAACTGATCGTCGGGGTGATCGCCTTGAGCCTGCCAATTCTGACGCGTGAGTTCGCCGGATCGCCGCTTCGTTCGATCAGCGAGTCTTACTACTTCATTGGATGGTCGCAGACTGTATTCATCGGATTTCTGTTCGCCATCGCGGCGTTTCTGATGGCCTACAACGGTTACGACAGGCGCGAGATGATCGCCAGCAAGATCGCCTCGCTTGGCGCACTGGGTGTCGCGTTGTTTCCGTGCCTATGTGAGCACCTCAGGTCGGTGAATGAGTGCGCAACGGCGGCCTGCGATCGACCACCGTCCGTGCCGACCATACACTGGATCAGCGCCGCGGCGATGTTTCTGGTCCTGGCCTATTTCTGCTACCGATTCTTCGATCGCGCCCAGCAAAAAGCCAATGACGCGGCCGATCCAAACCCATCCGCAGGACGGCGATCCTGGGTCTACGCAATATGCGGCCTGGTCATCGTTGTAGCAATTGGCGTGCTGTTATTCGACGCGCTGTCAGGCCGATCGCTGAGCTCGAAGGTAGAGTATCTGGTCTTCTACTGCAAGGCGGCAGCACTGATCGCATTCGGCGTCTCCTGGTTGACGGCAAGCCATACATTGCCATTGGTCACTCGAAGCGACGAGCGGTTCTCGCTTCGCGGCACCGCGTCAATGCCGTAGCGGTCTGGTCTTGTAGATGAAAAGCAGGAAGCACTTATCCGGTTGGCTCGCGAAGGTAAGATCACATCGGTTGCAGAATCCTCCGCGCATGACGACCGCGGGTAGCTCACAAATGACGCCGAACCCGGCTGTGGAGCCGACCAGCGCAAGCGCGCTGGCGCGCGCTTACTCGGTCCGCTCAATTTATCGTTGGGCGTCATCATCCGCTCCAGGCGAGGCGCTGCGACAGTGGGAGAAAGATCAACACCATGATTGATGCCATCCTCAAATACCTCTCGGTCATCACAGTTGCAGGTGCAGCTATCTCGTTTGTTGTCGGCTTTATTAAGTATCTGGATCAGCGCAACCGGGAAGAACGGACCAAGCGCTACGAACTCTTTCATGACTTGATGCGCCGAGTGTCAGGCATAGGCGAAAAACCAAGTGACGGGCTTCCGCTCACACAGCAATTGGCGGCGGTCTACGAACTGCAGCACTTCAAAGAGTACGCCTACGCCGCCGTTCCAATCCTTGAATACGTACAAACTGATTTCGTTCAAGACAAGGCAGCTAAGCCCCTTCTCAAAGCAATAGCCGACACGATCACAAAACTACGGCGATAGCACGTCGAAGGTCACGCTTGAGCCACACGTCAATCTCTTGTGTAAATTGTGCAAACAGAGCTTTCCAGCTATGACGCCCAACCCTTCCATCGAGAGGACATGCGCCGGCAGGCCGGGTCTGCCCCCGGATCGACTGGCGGCAATGTTGGGTGGTTGACAGAGATACGGCATTGCCGTAGTATCTCCCAATGCGCACGGTCGCTGAAACGCCGAATTTCCAGAACCAAGCTGATTCCGTGTGGAATGAAGCGGAGCGGCTTGAGTTCATTTCCTGGATTGCGGTGAATCCCGATGCCGGCGATGTCATTGCTGGTTCCGGTGGCTGCCGCAAGGTCCGTTGGACGCGGCAAGGCCAAGGTAAACGTGGCGGTGCGCGAGTCATTTACTTCAATACAACTAGTGACGCAATCTGGCTGCTGACTGTCTATACCAAAGCCAAATTCGACACGTTGCCCGCCGCCTTTCTGGCGCAGATGAAAAAGGCCGTAGAAGATGCCCTCTGATGTTGAAAAGTTCCAAGCAGATCTGTTGGAGTCCATCCGACAGATGCGCCGCGGCGAAGCTGCCCGTGTGACGAAGGTCAAAGTATCCCCAGCTGCGGAGGCGCGCTCACGAACGGGTCTGTCGCAACAAGACTTTGCACGACTGCTTGGCGTCTCTGCCCGGACGCTTCAGGACTGGGAGCAAGGTCGGCGCGAGCCAACTGGTGCTGCCAAAACTCTTCTACGCGTTGCGGTTGCTCACCCAGAGGTGTTGCTCGGCTTGGTGGAGTGAGGCGCACCATCACGTTGGACACGGGCACGCCGAATGCTCGGCCTGCAGTCGATGGCGCTACGTACCGACGCTGATGTTGAGCATTCGGGGATACTGAATCGTATCCGGCTGGCCATGCTTTCAAGTACCCATATCTTTTCATAGTTCGACGACACATTCATCTGAATTTGCTTGAGATGCGTGGCGTTCCCGCCTACGGTCTAGATTCAATTGGCGTGTCGGAGCGAATCAAGATGGTCAGCAATCAGAAGTTGAACTCGGGGAGCGCTGGGGCGTAATTGCACCGAACGCATGGACCGAAGACGAAGGCGCAGCAAGTCATTTTCATGACGCCAGACTCGATCGTTGATTTTCAACGCTGCTTCATCAACTCACCGACGGCGTTGGTCAAAACATTCCGTTTTCTTGTCAGGACTGGGCGAGCACGAAGGCTGCCTATCGCTTCATTTCGAATCCCAAGGTCAATGAAGACGACATCCTGTCCGGACATTTCCAGAATACGCAGAATCGGTTCCGACGAACCGATGGAACGGTACTGATTCTTCATGACATGACCGACTTCTCGTATTCTCGAGATGATGTGAACGCAGTCGGCATCACTCGGCTTGTTGATGCAGGCCATCCGGGGGCGGATGGTCGCCGGCGCAAGCACACGGTCTGTGGAATCCTGATGCATTCCAGTCTGGCGGTCACGCCGGAAGGATTGCCCTTTGGGATCGCGGCTATTGCATTCTGGACGCGGAAGAAATTCAAGGGGACGGACGCGCTCAAGAAAACGATCAACCCGACACGCGTTCCGATCGAAGAGAAGGCAAGTCAGCGTTGGCTGGACAACCTGACGCAATCTACCGCTCGGCTTCAGGCGCCTGAGCGCTGTGTGCATATTGGCGACCGCGAGAAGCGATATCTACGAGCTGTTCTGTGCAGCCCATGATGCCGATACTCATTTCCTGTTTCGAACCTGTGTAGACCGGCTAGCCGAAGATGGGTCCCAGACCATAGCAAACATGATCGAGGAAACGATACGATGGAAGTTGATGACCGACTTACCGGTCCGATCCCGTGCCGAAGCAATTGAGAAGCTTGACTGGTACGCGATGCGTTGGAAGATCGAGACGTTTCACAAGATCCTCAAGAGCGGCTGCAGAGCGGAGAATTCCAGACTGCGCACAGCCCAGGGAATCACGAATCTGATTGCTATGTTCTGCATTCTCAGTTGGCGGATAATCTGGTTGACGATGCTTAACCGCTGCGCTCCGCCTATCAAACCTGATCTCGTCTTCACGGACGACGAGATCGCATTACTGGATGAAGTCATGCGAGATCGGGGTGGGCCAGGTAGCACACGAAAGACGTTGCAACGCGACCTGATCTACCTGGCACGCCTGGGCGGGTATCTGAATCGAGCCGGAGACTCGCCACCTGGCAATACAGTGATGTGGCGCGGAATGGCTCGGTTGTCCGACATCATGCTCGGTGTTCGAATCGGGAGCAAACTTGTGGGTAATTGAAAGCATGGCCAGCCGGTTACGCTCGGGAAGCGCTTCTCGTCGGCGCAGCAGAGGCTGATATTGACCGAGATGCCCTAAATCCATATCGATTCAGCATCCTGAATCGCAAGGTCGGGCTACGGTCCAATACGACTCTTTTTTCAGACAACATGACCGGCGGAATAAAATGCCGGCGGTCATGTTGAGACGCTAAACCGGTGCCGGTTCATTGACCTGGATCGCAACGGCATCGTCAGCGTCTGCTCCGAGCTGTCTTCGATCTCACCCCAGTCACTGGCCAATCGTTGCTCACTCATGGAACCGCGCTCCTGCAATCTTTTGACCAGACTCCCGGCAGATCGGGGGTCGCCATCGCCAGACGGGCCAGCGAAGTCTTCTGGGTCTGCTTCTGAAAGCAATGCAACACGTCGACTTTGTCAGCCAGATCCTTCCGCCGTGTGTTCAACCGCGGCGAGAGAGTTAAGGCGCTTACCCGGGCGATCGACGCCGGCCGGCCTGCACCAGCACGGCGTCCAGCGCGGCCGGCGTGATGGTCGCAAATGACTGCCCGTCGATCTGCACCGGCGAGTCCAGATCGGCCACGATCAGGCTGGCCATCTCGAAGCCACCGCGGCCATCGGGAAAGAAGCGACTCGGTGTCACCACGGTGGCCAGCCCGGCTGCATGCGCTGCGAACAGGCCGTTGGGAGAGTCCTCGATGGCGATCGCCGCATCGGCCGGGCAGTTCATGGCCGTCAGCGCCATCGTGTAGGCGAGCGGATCCGGTTTCTTGCGCGGCGCTTCTTCGGCACAGATGATGATGTCGAACAGGTCAGTGCCCTGCGGCCCGAACAAGGCCGCCAGCAGGGCCAGCGCGTTGACCCGTGAGGTGGTCGTGGCAATGCCCAGCGACAAGCCGGCCGCCCGGCATTCATTGATGAGTCGCACCACACCTGGCCGAGCCGGTAATCGGGCCTGGGCGACATCGTCGACATAAAAGCCGTTCTTTGCCTGATGCAGCTCACGGGCCAGCGAACGACGCTGGTCCGGATTCACCGGCGCGTCCGCGCGGGTCGCCATGTCGGCCAGGATCCGCTCGAAGCCACCCGTGACCTCGAGCAGTTCGGCATAACGATCCTCGCTCCAGCGCCAGGCCAGACCGGCCTTGGCGAAGGCGCGGTTGAAGGCCGGCAGATGGCCCTGGGCCTCGGTCTCGGCCAGGGTACCGTCGACATCGAAGATGACCCCGCGCAACGGCGATGACCGCCGTTCTCGGGACGCATCACGCGCGGGCAACCCCATCGCTCGTACCGGTTGCGGGTTCAGCCGACCAGCGCCGTGACACGGTCGGCCACGGCCTGCGCGGTAAGTCCGAAGTGCTCATAGAGCGCTGGTGCGGGCGCCGACTCACCATAGGTGTCCAGCCCCATGGCCGCCACGCAGCCGTATTGCCCCCACCACCGGCTGCTACCCGCCTCCAGGCCCAGTCGGGGCAGTCCTTCGCCCAAGACCGATTGACGATAGTCGGCATCCTGGCGATCGAACACAGTGCTCGAGGGAATGCTCACGACTCGCACGGGCAATCCTTTGGCGTCGAGCAGTTGCTGCGCCTGCATGGCCAGGGACACTTCGGAACCGGTGGACAGGATGACCGCCCGTGCGCCGGGTCGATCGCTCAGGCAATAACCCCCCCTTGCGATGAGCGCGAGCCGCGCCGCATCATGTTGCTGGGCCGGCAGTGCCTGGCGCGACAACAGCAAGGCACTGGGCCGCCCCGGTTGCCGCACGGCCTGCGACCAGGCCACCGCAGTTTCGGTCGCATCGCAAGGCCGCCAGACATCCAGATTGGGAATGAGCCGCAGGCTGGCCGCATGCTCGATCGGCTGATGGGTCGGACCGTCCTCGCCCAGACCGATCGAATCATGGGTGAACACGTGAACCACGCGCTGCTTCATGAGCGCAGCCATCCGGATCGCATTGCGACTGTAGTCGCTGAAGGTCAGGAAGGTGCCGCCATAGGGCAGGAAACCGCCGTGCAAGGCCATGCCATTCATCACGGCAGCCATACCAAATTCACGCACGCCGTAATTGATGTGCCGTCCGCCGGCCGCACCGCCGCGCACTGCGCCCGCGTCGGGAAAATCGGTGAGATTCGAGCCGGTCAGATCGGCACTGCCGCCCAGCAACTCGGGTAACACCTTGCTCATCGCAGCCAGGGTGTTCTGCGAGGCCTTGCGGGTGGCGATGCTGGCGGTGTCAGTCATCGTTCTGGCGACCATCGCATCGAGCTCGCGCAGTTGCTGGGCTGTCAGACGGCCGGCCGTGCGTCGCTCGAATTCCGCGGCGAGTTCGGGATGTTGTTCACGATACCGGCCGAACAACGCCTGCCAGGCCGCTTCACGGGTGGCACCCAATTCACGTGCGTTCCAGAGACGGGCAACCGCCACGGGTATCTCGAAGGGTGGATGGTGCCAGCCGATCGCCTCGCGGGTGCGCCCGATTTCCTCTTTGCCCAGGGGTTCGCCGTGTGCCTTGGCGGTGCCGGCGCGACCCGGCGAGCCCTTTCCGATGACGGTCTTGCAGATGATCAAAACAGGTTTGCCGCGGCTAGCACGCGCCTGGCCGATAGCCTGACCGACCGCGACCACATCATGACCGTCGACGGGGCCGAGCACCGTCCAACCGTAGGCCTTGAAGCGCGCAGCCGTGTCGTCGGCAAACCAGCCACCCACCTCGCCATCGATCGAAATGCCGTTGGCATCATAGAGCACGCACAGCTTGTCCAGTTGCAATACGCCGGCCAGCGAACAGACCTCGTGGCTGACGCCTTCCATCAGGCAACCGTCGCCCACGAAGGCGTAGGTCTGGTGATCGACGATAGACAGCTCCGGTCGATTGAACTCGTCGGCCAGCAGCTTCTCGGCCAGCGCGAAACCCACCGCATTGGCCAGTCCCTGACCCAGGGGACCGGTGGTGGTTTCGACCCCTGGTGTCAGACCGTGTTCGGGATGCCCGGGTGTCTTGCTGTGCAACTGGCGAAAGCGTCGCAGTTCATCCAGCGGCAGGTCGTAGCCGGTCAGATGCAGCAGGCTGTAGAGCAGCATCGACGCATGACCATTGGACAGCACAAAGCGGTCGCGATTGCTCCAGGCCGGGTTGGCCGGATTGTGGCGAAGATGCCCACCCCAGAGCGCGACGGCCATCTCGGCCATGCCCATCGGCGCGCCAGGGTGGCCGGATACGGCCTGTTGCACCGCGTCCATCGCGAGTGCGCGCAGTACATGCGCGAGTTCCGGCCGATCACCCTGCTGGCCGATCATGCCGTCTTCCCGGGTATCCTGCTTCATGAGGCGCTCCCGGTGCGAGCCGATTTGTTCGCCTCGCGTCGACGCTCCATCATGCGCCAGACAAAGGGCGTGAAGATCAATTGCATGGCCAGTTCCATCTTGCCCCCGGGCACCACCACGGTATTGGCGCGAGACATGAACGAGCCGTTGATCATGCTCATCAGATACGGAAAATCGATGCCCTTCGGATTGGCGAAGCGGATCACCACGAAGCTTTCGTCCGGAGCGGGAATGTCCCGGGCCACGAACGGATTAGAGGTATCGACACAGGGCACCCGTTGAAAGTTCACATGGGTGTGGGTGAACTGCGGGCAGATATAGTTGACGTAGTCGGGCATGCGCCGCAGGATGGTGTCGGTCACAGCCTCGGCCGAATAGCCTCGCTTGGATTTGTCTCGCCAGAGCTTCTGGATCCATTCGAGGTTGATCACCGGCACCACGCCGATCAACAGATCGGGATGCCGGGCGATATTCACCTTGTCGGTCACGACCGCCCCGTGCAGACCTTCATAAAACAACAGATCGGTGCCCTCGGGCACGTCCACCCAGGGCGTGAAGGTACCCGGCTCCTGCTTGAAGGGCGCAGCTTCCTCATGGTCGTGCAGATACTTGCGGATCTTGCCCTTGCCGGTCTTGCCATAGTCGTCGAACAGCTGTTCCAGTTCGGTGAACAGATTCGTGTCCGGTCCGAAATGGCTGAAGTTCTTCTCGCCCGCAGCATCCTTCTCGGTCTGCAGACGCTTCATCTCCAGCCGGTCGTAGCGATGGAAGCTGTCGCCTTCGACAATGATCGACGCGATCTTCTCGCGACGGAAAATATTCTGAAAGGTCTGGGTGACCGACGTGGTCCCGGCGCCCGATGAACCGGTGATCGCAATGATCGGGTGACGTATCGACATGAAACTCTCTCCTGAACGACGGCTAAACGTCGCGAAACAGACCGCGAGCGCTGAACAAAGGGTTGTCGAACCGGGACTCGACCGGCTCGCGGTGGTACTGCTCGATGCGCTCGACCTCGTGACGGGATCCGAAGACCAGCGGAATGCGCTGATGCAGCGACTCGGGCTGCAGCTCGAGCAGCGGCTCATGACCGGTGCTCGCCCGACCGCCGGCCTGCTCCATCAGAAAGCCGATCGGGTTGCCCTCGTAGAGCATGCGCAGGCGACCCGGCCGGCTCGGTGAGCGGGTATCGCGGGGATACAGGAAGACGCCGCCACGCATGAAGATCCGATGCGCCTCGGCCACCATCGACGCGATCCAGCGCATGTTGAAGTCGTCGCCGCGCGGCCCGCTGCTGCCCGCCAGGCATTCATCGACATACCGTTTGACCGGGGGCTCCCAGAAGCGGCTGTTCGAGGCATTGATCGCAAACTCGCGGCTGTCGGGCGCAACGCGGATATCGGGATGGGTGAGCTTGAATTCCGACAGATTCGGATCGAGGGTGAAGCCCACCACGCCATTGCCCACCGACAGGACCAGCATCGTGGTCGGTCCGTAGATCGCATAACCGGCGGCGACCTGGTGGGCACCAGGCTGCAGGAAATCCTGCTCGGTCACATCGCGTCCGTCGGCCGGCGAACGCAGGATCGAGAAGATGCTGCCCACCGACACATTGACGTCGATATTCGAGGATCCGTCCAGCGGATCGAACACGAGCAGATACTTGCCGCGCGGATATTCGCGCGGTATCTGCAGCGGTTCGGCCATCTCTTCGGAGGCCATGCCGTTCAGATGACCACCCCATTCATTCATCTGCACGAAGATGTCGTTGCTGATCACGTCGAGCGGCTTTTGCACCTCGCCCTGAACGTTGACCTGGCCACCCGGCGTGGCAACCCGCGCCGCCTGCTCGCTCAAGGCACCGAAGGCGACGATCCGGGCGATGGCCTTGCAGGCCAGCGCGACATCGAGGATCAAGGCATTGAGCTCGCCGCTTGCCTGCGGAAAGCGGCGACGCTGTTCGATCAGATACTGGGTCAGCGTGTGTTTGTTGGACAGCAACATGTCAGGAACCGGTTGTCTTGAATACGCGGCTGGCGAGAAAGTCGTCAGCCACCAGGGTGGTGAGATCGTCGGCCGTCAGAACCCGGTCGGGCTGCGCGAACAGACGGCTGGCCTGGCGCAGTCTGGCCCGCTCCAGGGCATTGCGAACGCTGCGCGCATTGGCGAAGTGCGGCTGTTCGATGCGTCGCTGCAGATACTCGCGGAAGGTTGCGCGCGTGTCGGCATCAAATCGGTAGTTATCGGTGCCCAGCATTCGGTCGGCAATCTCGAGCAGCTCGTCCACACCGTAGTCGGGGAAATCCAGGTGATGAGCGATGCGCGAGCTCATGCCCGGGTTGGAGCGGAAGAAAGTGTCCATCCGGTCCTTGTAGCCGGCCAGGATCACCACCAGGTCGTCACGCTGGTTCTCCATCACCTGCAACAGGATCTCGATGGCCTCCTGGCCATAATCGCGCTCGTTTTCCGGCCGATAGAGGTAATAAGCCTCATCGATGAACAACACCCCGCCCATCGCCTTCTTGAGCACTTCCTTGGTCTTGGGCGCGGTATGGCCGATGTACTGGCCGACCAGATCATCGCGGGTGACCGCCACGAGATGGCCCTCACGCACATACCCCAGGCGATGCAGGATCTGTGCCATGCGCATGGCGACCGTGGTCTTGCCCGTGCCCGGATTGCCGGTGAAACTCATGTGCAGCGAGGGCGACTGGGCGGCCAGGCCGTGGCCGGCGCGCAGCCGGTCGATGACCAGCAGCGCCGCGATGTCACGGATCCGCTGCTTGACCGGCTGCAGTCCGACGAGATCACGCTCGAGTTCGGCGATGACCGACTCGACCTGGCTGTGGGCGAGCACCTCGTTGACCGTCGAGAAGCTGGCGGCCTCGCGGGGTGCTTCAGCGATGGCGGCGGGCGCGGCCGAGGACCGCATACCGGGGATGTCATAAGCGGGGCGGTTCACGACGGTTCACGACCCTTTCCGAGCCGCCCAACCTGCGCCAGCGATTCGCGCATGGCCGCGATCGGCACCCGGTAATCGGACTGTCCGAAAATCGCACTGCCCGCCACGAAGGTATCGGCACCGGCCTTGGCGGCCAGGCCGATGTTCTTCGCATTGATCCCGCCATCCACTTCCAGCCGGATATCGCGCCCACTCGCATCGATGAGTTGCCGGGCCTGGGTGAGCTTGCGCAATGCCGACTCGATGAAGGTCTGCCCGCCAAAGCCCGGATTCACGCTCATGATGAGCACCAGGTCGATCTTGTCGATGGTCCAGGTCAGCACATCAAGCGGCGTGGCCGGATTAAAGACCAGCCCGCATTGACACCCCTTGTCGCGGATCAGGGAGATCGTCCGGTCCACGTGCCGACTGGCATCGGGATGAAAGCTGATCAGATCCGCCCCCGCGTCGGCAAACGCACCGGCCAGCTCATCCACCGGCTCGACCATCAGATGCACATCGAGCATGACCGGCTCACCACCGGCGGTGCGACACCAGGGCTTGAGCGCCTTGGCAACGGCCGGCCCGACGCTCAGGTTGGGCACGTAGTGGTTGTCCATCACGTCGAAATGAATCCAGTCGGCACCGGCGGCGATCACATCGCGCACCTCTTCGCCCAACCGGGCGAAGTCGGCCGCGAGGATGCTGGGCGCAATCCGCCCGCTCATCGCCGCGCCCGCCGGTTCTGGCCTGCCGTGTTCATCATGACCCGCTGCCGTAACGCTCGCCTTCGGGTGCATTGGCCGCATAGGTGCGCGTGGTGTAGCGCATCGAACGGCCATTGACCTCCTGACGCTCCAGGGTGAAGCCCGGTTCATTGGCCGGCCGGTTCACGATGAAGGACATCGTGATCGATTCGACATTGCGTGTCGAGTCGAAGGCCATCATCCGGATGTAGTGATTCGGGAAGGTCTTGCGGCAGGCATTGACCTCCATCATCACACCCGCCGGGTCCTTGAGGTCGAACATCGGATTGCCGAACATCTCCCAATACGTGTTGCGCGGATGCGGATCATCGGTGTATTCAACGCTCCAGGCGTAGCCGCGCTCGAGCCCGTAGCGGATCTGCAGGGCGATCTCCTCATCGGTGAGATCGGGCAGGAAGCTGAACTGGCCCTGGGTGATGCGGCCGGTCGGATTGGTCATCATGATGTGGTTCTCCTGGAATCAGCCCGACGTGGACGGCGTGGTCACGTAGTCGCTGGTGTCGGTGGAAGCGTAATTGAAGGTGATCTCGCCCCAGGTGTCGAGCGCCTGCTGCAAGGGTGTGCAGAACTTGGCCGCCCGGCGCAGGATCTCGGGTCCTTCGTTGGCGATATCGCGACCTTCGTTGCGCGCCTTGACCATTGCCTCGAGCGCCACCCGATTGGCGACCGCACCGGCCTGGATGCCCGACGGATGACCGATCGTGCCACCGCCGAACTGAAGGACCACGTCGTCGCCGAACAGATCGAGCAGCTGATGCATCTGACCGGCGTGAATTCCGCCTGAGGCCACCGGCATCACCTTGCGCAGGTCCGCCCAGTCCTGATCGAAGAACAAGCCGCGCTCCAGGTTGCGCTTGGTGATGCTCTCGCGACAGACATCGTAATAACCCTGGACGGTCGGGGGATCCCCCTCGAGCTTGCCCACCGCCGTGCCGGCATGGATATGGTCGACACCGGCCAGGCGCATCCATTTGGCGATGACCCGGAAACTCACGCCATGGTTCTTCTGCCGTGTGTAAGTGCCGTGACCGGCCCGATGCAGGTGCAGGATCATGTCGTTGCGCCGACACCAGTTGCTCATCGACTGGATCGCGCTGTAGCCAATCACCAGATCGATCATGATGATGACCGAGCCCAGTTCCTTGGCCAGTTCGGCGCGCTCGTACATGTCTTCCATGGTGGCGGCCGTCACGTTCAGGTAACTGCCCTTGACCTCGCCGGTGGCGGCGCTGGCCTTGTTCACCGCATCCATCACATAGAGGAAACGGTCGCGCCAGTGCATGAACGGCTGCGAGTTGATGTTCTCGTCGTCCTTCATGAAATCAAGCCCGCCCTTGAGGCCCTCATAGACCACGCGACCGTAGTTGCGACCCGACAGGCCGAGCTTGGGCTTGGTGGTCGCGCCCAGCAGCGGACGACCGAACTTGTCCAGCCGCTTCTCGCTCGACCACCAGACCGGTGGGCGGACCCTTGAAGGTCTTGACGTAGGCCACCGGAATCTGCATGTCCTCCAGACGAGCCGCCTTGAGCGGCTTGAAGCTGAACACGTTGCCGATCAGGCTGGCGGTCAGATTGGCGATCGAGCCCTCTTCGAACAGGATCAGGTCATACGCGACCCAGGCGAAGTACTGGCCCGGGGTGCCCGGCACCGGCTCGACCCGGAATGCCTTGGCCCGATAGCTGTCGCAGGCAGTCAGGCGATCGGTCCAGACCACCGTCCAGGTGGCCGTGCTCGATTCGCCGGCCACCGCAGCTGCCGCCTCGATCGGGTCCACCCCCTCCTGCGGGGTGATCCGGAACAGGCACACGGTATTGGTGGCGCTGGGCTGGTAGTCCGGCTGCCAATAACCCATCTGGCGATACTTGAGCACGCCGGCGGCGTAGCGCTTCTTCTTGTCTGCGGTGATGTCCGTGGCGTCGGCCACCAGGTCCGTCTCTACTGGCTTGTTCAAGTTGCTCTCCTCTCGATGTCGGATGGCCGGAATAACGCGGCACTCCGACACTGTAGGAAAGCCCATGAATAAGGTACAGTCAGAATTTCTTCCGTTACAGATAAGAAACTCTTATCTTGGAGTGAATCATGAAGGCCGTGACCCTGCGCCAGCTTCGTGTCCTGCAGGCGGTGTCGAAAGAACAGAGCTTTGCGCGGGCTGCCGAGACCCTGCACCTGACCCCGCCCGCGGTGTCGATGCAGATGAAGGAACTCGAGAAGGCGGTCGGGCTGCCACTGTTCTCGCGCAATGGCCGGCAGGTGAGCCTGACCATCGGCGGTGAATATTTTCTGGTCTACGCCCGGCGGATCCTCGCCACACTCAAGGAAGCCGGCGATGCCATGGCGCGTTTTTCCCGGCTCGAAACCGGGCAGCTGACCGTGGGCATGGTCAGCACCGCCAAGTACTTCGTGCCCCATCTGATGGGCCGATTCCGGGAACAGCATCCGGGCGTGGACGTGCGCCTGCAGATCGCGCAAAACCGCGCCCAGATGTTCGCCTTCCTGGGCTCGAGCGAGATTGACATCGCGATCATGGGCCGTCCGCCCCATGAATTCTCGACACGGGCCGAACCCTTCGCCGCACACCCGTTTGTGTTCGTATCCGCCTGGGATCATCCCTGGCAGCGCGAAACCCAGATCGCACCGGAACGTCTGAACGGCATGGATTTCCTGATCCGCGAGAGCGCCTCCGGCACGCGCGATTCGCTCGATCGATTCATCCATGACTATCGCATCAGTCCACGAACCCTGATCGAAATCTCGAGCAACGAGGCGATCAAGCAGGCGACCATGGCCGGCATCGGCATCGGCTTTCTCTCACTGCACACCATCGGCCTGGAACTGAAGAATCGCCTGCTCAGGATATTGCCGGTCGAGGGCACGCCGGTGATGCGGGCCTGGTATGCGGTGACGATGTCCAACCGCGTGCTCTCGCCGGCGGCCGAGGCCTTTCGTTACTTCATTCTCGAGCATGGAGAGGCCTGGCTGGCGGCGCACGATGCGCCCTGGTTGCCCACGGCCGCCGGCATCAAGCCGCCACCAGGCTGAGCACGGAAACGATCGCCAGAGCCGCGAAGCGGCCCGGTCAGCGCGCCTTGCGCGGTGGTGGCAGGTCGGTGCAGACGCCCTCGAAGACTTCGGCCGCCATGCCGATGGATTCGCCCAGGGTCGGATGCGGATGAATGGTGCGGGCGATGTCGGTCGGATCGGCGCCCATTTCGATGGCCAGGCATAGCTCGCCGATCATGTCGCCTGCATGGGTGCCGACGATGCCGCCGCCGACAATCCGGTGGCTCTGTTCGTCGAACAACAGCTTGGTGAATCCTTCGTCGCGGCCGTTGGCAATCGCCCGACCCGAAGCCGCCCACGGAAACACTGACTTGCCCAGCTTCATGCCACTGGCCTTGGCCTGTTCCTCGGTGATCCCGACCCAGGCGATTTCCGGATCCGTATAGGCCACCGAGGGCACGACCTTGGCGTCGAAAAAGCGCTGCATGCCGGCCGCGACCTCGGCCGCCACATGGGCCTCGTGCACCGCCTTGTGCGCGAGCATGGGCTGGCCGACGATATCGCCGATCGCAAAGATGTGCGGCTGATTGGTCCGCATCTGGTTGTCGACCGGAATGAAGCCACGCTCGCCGACCGTGACACCGGCGCGCTCGGCGGCGATACGCGCGCCATTGGGACTGCGCCCGACAGCCGACAGCACCAGATCATAGAGTTGCGGCTCGGCGGGTGCCTTGGCCCCCTCGAACCACACCTTGATGCCCTGATCGGTTGCCTCGGCCTTCACCGTGCGGGTGCCCAGCATCAGATTGTCGAAGCGCCGCTCATTGAATTTTTGCCAGACCTTGACCAGATCCCGATCGGCGCCGGGCATCAGCCCGTCGAGCATCTCGACCACATCCAGACGGGCACCGAGTGTGGAATACACCGTGCCCATCTCCAGACCGATGATGCCCCCGCCAATCACCAGCATGCGCTTGGGCGTCGTGCGCAATTGCAGGGCACCAGTGGAGTCGACGATACGTTCGTCCTCGGGCAGGAACGGCAGGCGGACCGATTGCGAACCGGCTGCGATGATGGCTTGCTGGAAGCGCACGATCTGCTTGTCGCCAGTCAGCGCCTGGCCATCGCCCTCGGTGAGTTCGACCTCCAGATGATGGGCATCGATGAACCGGCCGACACCGCGCACCGTGCGAACCTTGCGCGCCTTGGCCATGCCGGCGAGGCCGCCCGTGAGCTTGGCGACCACCTTCTCCTTGTGGCCGCGCACCTTGTCCAGATCGATCTGCGGCGCGCCGAAGCTGATGCCATGCGCCGCAAACGATGCCGCCTCGTCGACCACCGCCGCCAGATGCAGCAAGGCCTTGGACGGAATGCATCCGACATTCAGACAGACACCACCCAGCGTGGCATACCGTTCGACGAGCAGCGTGTCCAGACCCAGATCGGCGCTGCGAAACGCCGCGGAGTAACCGCCCGGGCCGGCACCAAGGACCAGCATCGCGCATTCATGGTCGGCCTTGATCGAGGTGTCGATGGCCGGCACGGCGCGTGGCGCTGCGGGCACCGGCTGTGCACCGCTGGCCGACGGGCTGGCGGCAGAGCCGGCACCGGCGGCCGGTGCCGCGGGCAACGGGCTGGCAACCGGCGCAGCGGGCGGGGGCGACGCGGGCTGATCCGACCCAGCCGCCTCGGCGAGCAGCAGCACACTGCCCTCGGAAACCTTGTCGCCGACCTTGACCATGACCTGCGTGATCCGCCCCGCGATCGGCGAGGGAATCTCCATCGAGGCCTTGTCGCTTTCCACCGTGATCAGGCTCTGCTCGGGCGAGATCGTCTGGCCTTGTGCGACCAGCACTTCAATGACCTCGACTTCGGAAAAGTCGCCGATATCCGGCACTTTGACTTCGACTGGAGCACTCATCGTGCAAGCTTCCTGGTTATGCGGCCACACACGGCGACGGTGGCATGGCACCGTGCAGGATCCGTGGCGACGGGTGTCGATCGGACCGCCGGATTGCCGGCGGTTGCAAGGTGTTTGATCAGAGCATCGTGCGCCTGAAGTCGGCCAGCACCTGCCCCAGATGCGCATTGAAGCGGGCCGCTGCGGCACCGTCGATCACCCGGTGATCCCAGGATAGCGACAACGGCAGGATCAGGCGCGGGGTGAACTGGCTGCCATCCCAGACCGGTTTGATATCGGAGCGACAAACACCCAGGATCGCCACTTCAGGGGCATTGATGATGGGCGTGAAGTAGGTGCCGCCAATACCACCCAGACTCGAAATCGAGAAGGTGCCGCCCTGCATCTCGCCGGGAGCGAGCTTGCCCTCCCGGGCTTTTTTGGCCAGTGCACCCATCTCGGCGGCAATCGCCATTACACCCTTCTGATCGGCATCGCGAATCACGGGCACCACCAGACCGTTGGGCGTGTCGGCGGCCACGCCGATGTGGTAGTACTGCTTGAGCACGAGTTGCTCGCCGTCCAGCGAGGCATTGAACTCGGGGAATTTCTTGAGCGCCGACACGCAGGCCTTGACCAGAAAGGCGAGCATCGTGACCTTGGCACCCGATTTCTCGTTCTCGGCATTCAGCCGTTTGCGGAAATCTTCCAGATCGGTGACATCGGCTTCATCGTGGTTGGTGACATGCGGAATCATCACCCAGTTGCGATGCAGGTTCGCCGCCGAGATCTTTTTGATGCGCGGCAGATCCCGTCGTTCGATCGGACCGAACTTGGCGAAATCCACCTTGGGCCACGGAATCAGACCCAGTGCACTGCCGTCGCCCCCACCCGTTTTGGCGGCCGATCCCGATGCGGCCGCGCCCGAAGTCGCTTGCGAGACCACCCGCTTGACGAAGGCGGATACGTCGTCACGCGTGATCCGCTGCTTCGGGCCGGTGCCCGACACATGCATGAGGTCCACGCCCAGCTCACGGGCGTAGGCGCGCACCGATGGCGAGGCGTGTGGCTTGACCACGCGCTCGATGTCGGTTGGGTTGTGCGGCACGGGATGGGATCGACCCGGTGTTGTGTCTACCGCGCTGGCGGCGGCCGGTACGGCCGACGAGGCGTTGGCCGACGAAACCTTGGCCGGCGCGGGCGCCGGCTCGGCGCGCGACGCGACGGCGGGCGCCGCGGCCGGGGCGCTCGCCGCTGCTCCCTCGGCCTGCAGTTCGAGCACCGCTGACCCCTTGGATACCTGGTCACCGATCGACACGAGGATGCGGCTCACCACGCCGGCCGCCGAGGATGGAATCTCCATCGACGCCTTGTCACTCTCGACGGTGATCAGGCTCTGCTCGAGCGAGACGCGGTCACCTACACTGACCAGCACTTCGATGACTTCGACAGCCGAAAAGTCGCCGATATCGGGCACCTCGACGGTGACCTTGGCTGCACTGGCGGCGGGACCCGACGCGCTGGCGGCTTGGCTGGCAGCGGCGCCCGCGGACGCCGCACCGGCCGGTGCAGGCATCGGCATCGGCGCAGGCTGCGGGGCCGGTGCCAGCGGTGCCGGTGCCGACGACCCGGCAGCATTCGCGGCATCCGCGCCCGCCTTGACACGCGCCAGAGGCGTTCCTTCGGAAACCTTGTCGCCGACCTTGACCAGCACGGCCTCAACCTGCCCGGCCACCGACGACGGAATCTCCATCGAGGCCTTGTCGCTCTCAACCGTGATCAGGCTCTGCTCGAGCGCGACCGTATCGCCCGCCTGCACGAGCACTTCGATCACTTCCACCTCGGCGAAGTCGCCGATATCGGGCACATTCACTTCCACTACGCGGCTCATCGTCTGATTCCTGGTAGAGGTTAGGCGTAAGCCGGATTGGGCTTGCTCGGATCGATCTGATAGCGGTCGATTGCCTTGACCAGTTGCTCGGCCGGCAGATCGCCCTGATCGACCAGACATCGCAAGGCGGCCAGCGTGACGAAGCGACGATCCACCTCAAAATGCTCGCGCAGGCGGGTGCGGAAATCGGAGCGTCCGAAGCCATCGGTGCCCAACACACGGTAGATACGATCACGCGGCATGAAGGGACGGATCTGATCGGCAAACAGTTTCATGTAATCGGTGGCGGCAACCACCGGGCCTTTGGTGTCCGCCAGCAGCCTCGTCAGATAGGGCGAGTTGGTTTTGGCGGCAGCCGGATTCAGCAAACCCTCGCGTTCGACATCCAGACCCTCGCGACGCAACTCGGTGAAACTGGTCACGCTCCAGACATCGGCGGCGACCTGCCAGTCTTGTTCGAGCATCTGGGCGGCGGCCAGCACTTCACGCAGAATCGTGCCCGAACCCAGCAGTTGCACGCGCGCTCCGCTGCCCTGCCCTTCACGAATCTTGTACATGCCCTTGATGATGCCGTCCTCGTCGCCTTCCTTAAGGCCGGGCTGCGCGTAATTCTCGTTCATCAGGGTCAGGTAGAAATAGACGTTCTCCTGGTTCTGCACCATGCGCTCCAGACCGTGCCGAATGATGACGGCCACCTCGTGCGCGTAGGTCGGATCGTAGGACACGCAGTTCGGAATCGTCGACGACAGAATGTGGCTGTGGCCGTCTTCATGCTGCAGTCCCTCGCCATTGAGTGTGGTCCGACCCGCCGTGCCGCCGAGCAGGAAACCACGCGCCTGCATGTCGCCCGCCGCCCAGGCCAGATCACCGACCCGCTGGAAACCAAACATCGAGTAATAGATGTAGAACGGAATCATGATGCGGTTATTGGTCGAGTACGAGGTCGCCGCCGCGATCCAGGAACTGAAAGCGCCGGCCTCGTTGATGCCTTCCTCGAGGATCTGCCCGGCCTTGTCCTCACGGTAATACATGACCTGATCGCGATCGACCGGCTCGTATTTCTGCCCTTCGGGCGAATAAATGCCCAGTTGCCGGAACATGCCTTCCATGCCGAATGTGCGCGCCTCATCGGGCACGATGGGCACCACCCGCGGACCCAGTTCCTTGTCGCGCACCAGCGCGGTCAGCACCCTCACGAAGGCCTGGGTGGTGGAAATTTCGCGTCCCTCGGCCGTGGGGTCGAGCACGGCCTTGAAGGCGGACAAGGGCGGCGCGGTGAATTGTTCATCCGAACGGGTCCGACGCTGGGGCAATGAGCCACCCAGCGCCTTGCGCCGCTCGAGCATGTACTGCATCTCGGGCGCATCGTCGGCGGGCTTGAAGAAGGGCAGCTTCTCGAGCTGATCGTCGGGCACCGGCACATTGAAGCGATTGCGGAACTCGCGAATCGAATCGGCGTCCAGCTTCTTGAGCTGATGAGTCGGATTCTTCGCCTCGCCAGCACGCCCCATGCCATATCCCTTGACCGTCTTGGCCAGGATCACCGTGGGTTGACCCTGATGATGCACGGCTGCGTGGAAGGCCGCATACACCTTGTGCGGATCATGACCACCCCGGTTGAGCCGCCAGATATCCTCGTCGGTCATGCGCGAGACCATCTCGAGCAATTGCGGATACTTGCCAAAAAAATGCTTGCGCACATAGGCGCCGTCGTTCGCCTTGTAGGCCTGGTATTCGCCGTCGACAGTTTCCATCATCAGCCGCTGCAGCAGACCGTCCTTGTCGCGGGCGAGCAGTGGATCCCAATAGGAGCCCCAGATCAGCTTGATGACATTCCAGCCCGATCCGCGGAAGTCACCCTCGAGCTCCTGGATGATCTTGCCGTTGCCGCGCACCGGTCCGTCCAGACGCTGCAGATTGCAATTGACCACGAAGATCAGGTTGTCCAGGCGCTCGCGCGAGGCCAGACTGATGGCGCCCAGCGACTCGGGTTCATCCATTTCGCCATCGCCACAAAATACCCAGACCTTGCGATTGCTGGTGTCGGCAATGCCGCGCGCATGCAGGTATTTGAGAAAGCGCGCCTGATAGATGGCCATGATCGGGCCCAGGCCCATCGAGACCGTGGGGAATTGCCAGAACTCTGGCATCAGCTTGGGATGCGGATAAGACGACAGGCCCTGGCCGCCGACCTCCTGGCGGAAGTTGGCCAGCTGCGCCTCGGACAGCCGCCCCTCCAGGAAGGCGCGCCCGTAGATGCCGGGCGCCGTGTGCCCCTGGAAATACACGAGATCACCGCCATGACCCTCATGGGGTGCATGCCAGAAATGGTTCATGCCGGCGCCGATCATCGAGGCCAGCGAGGCGAATGACGCAATGTGACCACCGAGGTCTCCGCCATCAGCCGGGTTGTGCTTGTTGGCGCGGACCACCATGGCCATGGCGTTCCAGCGCACATAAGAACGGATGCGCTCCTCATAGGCGGCATTGCCCGGACTGCGCGCCTCCAGATGCAGCGGGATCGTATTGACATAACCGGTGCTGGCCGAGAACGGAATGTGCGCGCCCGAGCGGCGCGACTGCTCGATCATCTGGGAGAGCAGGAAATGGGCACGATCCGGTCCTTCCCGGTCGATCACCGCCTCCAGCGCATCCAGCCACTCCTGGGTTTCGGCCGGATCGACGTCACCGGGGTCGTTGGCGGCTCGCTCTGGATTCGGTACGGCTGACATGCTCATCTCCTCGCGTGGTCTTTGGCGGATAGTAGTCTTCCGCGCCATTTTAAGGATAGCGAGGCGCCGAGGCAAGGAAAATTTCAAATCGAGGAATATAATATCATATTGCGATATATCAACAGACGGAAATTGGATGCAACGCGACGGCTGTCGAGCCGTGTTGAGCCCGCAGACGTTTTGCCGCCCAGGCAGATGCGCTATAATCGTCGATTACACAGCGGCTGTAGCTCAGTTGGATAGAGTACCTGGCTACGAACCAGGGGGTCGTGGGTTCAAATCCTGCCAGCCGCGCCAGTTTTTCATCGGGCTCCGGAATTTCCGGGGCCCTTTGTTTTTGTGCAGGCCGCTTGACCGCTCAGCCGCAACCCGAGCCTGGTCGGCTGAGGTCGGGAGTCCGGGCCTGGGTCGAGCCCTTGCCCGACCAAGGCATGACCGTCAAAGCGCCGCGGGCTGGTCTGACCGGAGCAGCGTCCAGTTGAATCCGATGCCGGCTGTCCAGCCGGTGCGCTCCTGGATCAGCGGGCTGTCCTCGTTTGTCGCTCCGCCGACATGGTCGATCCGCACGAATCCGACCAGCCGAACGCCCGGCATCAGGGCCCGACTCAGTGCAATGCCCACTCGCGTGCTGGTCAGCCCCGCCCGCGCGGTGTAGGCAGGACGCTCAGCAGTCGCATACGGGATGCCGACGCCGTAAAAGGTGTCGTTGAGGCGCCGATCGGCAAAAACCAGACTGGTGGTCAGACGCAGATCGAGCCGCGCGGGCAGTCGGGTACGCCAGACCAGTTGCGGTTCAAACGCCCAGCCGCGGAACGCGAAACTGTCACTCACATTGAACACGCCGCGCATCGGCAGTTCAACGGTCAGGGGATGGCTGGCCAGCGGCAGATCCGGGTCGATGTTGCCCAGGCGGATCTTCAGTTGCGGACCGATCTCGGCCAGGGTTCCCAGTTTGGGCATGCCGTCGCGTATCCGCACCTCGGCACTGTCCGACCCGAAAGCGGCTGCGACGCCCACGTCCAGTTCCACCTGGGCAGACCGGAAGGCACGCAGGCCCACATTGCTCTCGTCGGCACGAAAGATCGGACCACGATAGATGCCATAGGGAACGGCCAGCCAGCGATCGATTCGAACGCCCGCACCCGGATATGCCAACTGGCTGAGCATTACGCCGCCCAGGCCCAGTTCCCAAAGGGGTTTGCTCGGACGCGCCGCCCCCGTATCGGTAGCGGATGCTGTTGGCGGTGATGGCGAATCCGATGTCTGGGCAATCGCATCGGTACCGGCTATCGTCAACCAGGCGGCCAGGCTCAGCGCCGCGAGCCGTTGCCGGGCACGATCTCGTTGATCAAACCCGATGACGCTAGGGCATGGCGCAGGCCAGCAACTCGTTCGTTCCGATGACCGGACGCCCAAAATAAAACCCCTGAAAGGCATCACAACCGTTTCGCTCCAGAAAATCGTACTGCGCACCGGTTTCGACGCCCTCGGCGAAAACCATGAGGTCCAGACTGCGGCCCATGCCGATGATGGCCTTGACGATGGCGGCATCGTCAGGATCGCTGACGATATCGCGCACGAAGCTTTTGTCGATCTTGAGCTGATCCACCGGCAGCCGCTTCAGATAGGACAGCGAAGAATAACCGGTGCCGAAATCATCGATCGAAAAGCCCACGCCGATCGACTTGAGCGCCCGCATGCGCTTGATCGCATCCTCGACATTGTCGATCAGCACCGACTCGGTGAGCTCCAGGCTGATCAGGTTGGGATTGGCGCCGGTATCGTCGAGAATCCGCCGGAGCTGGTCGACGAAGTCGAGCTGGCGGAACTGGCGCGGGCTGATATTGACCGACAGCTTGAGCTGGCGGGTGATTGCATAGCGCGACCAGGTGGCCAGCTGCTGACACGCGGTTTCAAGCACCCAGCGGCCGATCGGCAGAATCAGCCCGGTGTCTTCCGCATGGCCGATGAAATTGCCCGGCAGCGTCAGGCCACGCTCAGGATGCCGCCAGCGCACTAGGGCTTCAGCCCCCATCAGCTTGCCGCCACGACTGATCTGGGCTTGGAAGAACAGCAACAGTTCACCGCGACCAATCGCATGGCGCAGATGAAAATCGAGCTCGGCGCGTGCATCGATCTGCGCCTGCAGCACCGGATTGTAGAAACGGATCGAATCGCGGCCGGCTTCCTTGGCCTGATACAGCGCGAGGTCGGCCTGCTTGAGCAAGGTGTCGACCGAGGTTTCGTCGCCCAGGAACAGACAGATGCCGATGCTCACGCCCACGTCCTGATCCGCACCGATGAAGGGAAACGGACGCCCCAGTTCGCGCTTGATTTTTTCGGCAACGCTCTCGGCCTGGGCGGCGGCCTGCGCGCTGTCGCGGCTCAATTCATCGATGATGACCAGGAACTCGTCGCCACCGAATCGGGCGATGGTATCGACCTCGCGCACGCAATGCCGCAGCCGTCTGGCCACCTCGACCAGCAGCCGATCGCCCATGTCGTGACCGAAGTTGTCGTTGAGCGCCTTGAAATGATCCAGATCGAGGAACAGCAATGCGCCGAACGAGTCGTGACGCTTGCTCGCCGCGAGCCGGTGGGCCAGACGGTCCAGCAGCAGACGACGATTGGGCAGATTGGTCAGCGCATCAAAAAACGCCATCTTGCGAACGCTTTCCTCATGCGCCTTGCGGTCGCTGATATCCGCGTAGGCACCCACGAAATGCGTGACCTTGCCCGCCTCGTCGCGCACCGAGGTAATCCGGTGCCAGCTCGGAAAGGTGCTGCCCGACTTGCGCACGCAGGTCAGTTCGCCACTCCAGTGGCCATCGCGCCGCAAAGCGTCACGCATCTCCTGCTGCCAGGTTTCATCGTGAACATCGGCATACAGAAAATCCAGATCACTGCCCACGACCGCATCGGCCGCATGGCCGAATAGCTGGGTGAAGGCGCGGTTCGCCCGCAGGATGTGGCCGCGCGAATCCATCACGATCATCGCATCCTGCGATTCGAAGGTGGTGGCCGCAATGCGCTGTTGCTCGGCCGCCAGCCGGATCGCCGAATCGTCGCGCATGAGTTCGAGACGGCACAGGCTGCCATCGACATCGCGATACGGCACGGCCACGACATCATAGGACCGGCCATCCAGGGATTCGACCCGTCCTCGCACGGTGCGGCCCTCGAGCGCCACGCGGCGCAAGTCGTCCGCATCGCCCAGTTCAAGCACTTCATCGGTGATGGCCTGGGCCTTGAGCGCACCGGGGCGACGATTCGAATAACGGACTTCGCCATGATTGTCGATGACCTGCAGGCTCAGGCCGCTGTCGGTGATCGCTTCGATGAGCGTGCGCTGGCGCAGGTCGCTGGAGCGCAGCCTGTCCTCGATCGCCTTTCGCTCATTGATGTCGATCAGCGAGATCAGCGCGAGATCCTTGTCCGTGGGCTGGGTCGGAAAGCGCATGGTCAGCAGCGAATGCACAGGCGTGCCATCGGCCTTGAGCACCGACCATTCGGTTCGATAGGTGGATTCGCCCGAGGACCAGGCCTGGATTGCGTGATCGAATATCTGATCCAGTTCTCCCCGACCGCGCAGCACCGCAAGATGGTCGAGCACATCGGTACGGCTGCCAAAGCCGAACATCGCAACCGCCCATTCATTGCAGTCGGTGAGCAGCACCGCACTGCGCAAGCGCTCGGCCTCGGCCGGATCGGCGGCCAGGTGGGCGGCGATGTCCTCGATGCCCTTGGCCCGCAGACGGTCCAGGCGGTTGGCCACGTCATGCAGATCGAACACGAGCAGGGACACCGGGGCCGAGTCGTACAGGGCTTCGATGCGTTCGCGGCTATAGGCCACGGCCTGCTCGGACATTTTGATCGAATCGACATCGGCAAACGAACCGACCCAGCGCTCGACCGCGTCGCCCAGCGCAATGCTGCGGCGGGCCTGGGCACGGAACCAACGGTATTGCCCCTGGCGATTCCGAAGCCGGAAATCGGCCTCGAAAGGATGACCGGATGCGACGGCCCGACGCCACTGCGTGCGAAAGTCGTCGACCTCGTCGGGGTGAATGACCGCCAGCATCGATTCAAGGGCCGGCGGGACGATGGCAACGCCGAATTCACGCCATTGTTCGCTCAGATACTCGAAAGATCCCTGGGCGTCGGTGGTCCACATCATGTGCGGCAATGCGCACAGAATGTCCTGCCATCGTCGCTCGCTGCGGGTCAGCTTGGCGATGCGGTCATTGAGCCAGGTCGTCTTGTGATAGGTGAGCACGAAGCCTGCGAAACGGTCCTGCGCATCAAAATACGGACTGACCCGTCGCAGAAAGGCATCGCCATTGCCCAGCGTGACCTGACGCTCGCGTGCTTCGGCGCACCGGCGAACATCATCGATATCCGCATAGAGCGATTCATCGGGTGCGACCGCCTTGAAATGACGCAGATCGCGGCCCACGTCGCCCGGCAGCAGATTGAAGAACTCGCCCACCGCGCCAACGAAGAGACGGATGCGCAGCTGATCATCGAGATACAGACCGATGATTCCTGACGCTTCGATGATGCCGGACAGGCGCGGCCGGCATCCCGCTGAACTGCTCGTCAACGACCGGTCTGCTGACGCCGGGAGGAGAACCGGTCGCCGGCCGGTGCGGCCTTCATTGGCCACCGCCATAGAAATCACTCCGTTTGCCGCCGGCATCACACACGGGTCGCAGCGCCGGGCGGAGCGGTCATTATGTCCGACCGGGGAGGGTCGCCGGCGAGAAGCGAGCCATCCAGGCCAGTGATGTTGTTTTTCCCCAATTCGGGGCAGCGATCCCGGGGCAGGACCTGCCTCAGGGCGTGGCGCCGGGCGCGCTCACACCGGCCACGAACCAGTCCATGGCCTGTAGCCAGTCGTCGTCGGCCCTGCGACCAGCAGGCAGGCGCAAACGCCCTTCCCGATCCAGGACCGGCCCGCCAAAGGGATGGCGGGTTCCGGCACGCAGCGCGGCCTCGGTATCGGCCAGCGTGCGCAACAGGGCCGGTGTCAGGGCAGCCGCTGTGCCGGGCATCACCTTGACGAACCCCGCGTCCACGCCAGCCCATGTGGGCCGGGCAATCCAGTCACCGTCAATTACCGCCCTGGCGCGGCGTACGTAGTATTGACCCCATTGATGGGTGACCGAGGCCAGCAGGCGGGTCGGCGCCGCGGCGCTCATGTCCGAGTGATAGCCAACCACCCAGGCACCACGAGCCTCGGCCTGGCGCGGCACGGCCGATGAATCCGTATGATGAGTGAGCACGTCGGCACCATCATCGATCAAGGTGTCGGTGGCGGCCTTCTCGCGCCCCGGATCGAACCAGCTGTCGGTCCAGACCACCTTGATTCTCACCGCCGGATTCACCGACTGTGCACCCAGTGCAAACGCATTGATGCCCCGGATCACCTCTGGGATGGGCAGGGCCGCGACATAACCCAGCGTCTTGCTGCGACTGACGGCGCCCGCCAGTTGGCCGGCCAGGTAACGACCCTCGTAATGGCGCGCATTGTAGGTTGCCAGATTGGCCGCGCTCAGATAACCGCCTGCATGCTCGAAGTGCACCTGGGGGAAGTCACGGGCGACCTTTGCCACCGCATCCATGTAGCCAAAGGATGTCGCAAAGATGAGCCGATTGCCCTGGCTGGCCAGATCGCGGATCACGCGCTCCGCATCGGGGCCCTCGGCCACCTTGTCAACCGCCTGGGTGATCACCTGCGCGCCCAGGGTGGCCTGCAGATGTCGCCGGCCCAGTTCATGCTGCAGGGTCCAGCCCGCATCGGTGATCGGGCTGACATAAACGAATCCGACCTTCAAGGGGGTCGGGTCGGCGCCGGTGGCCGGCGTGGAGAGTGCGATCAGCAGGCTGCCGATCAGGGGCATGAGGTTTTTCACGATGGTTTGTCCTCGAACACGGCTGCAGGAAGGAACCGATGCAGCAATCGGCTGGTGACACCGTCACCGGTTCGGATCGATCAGGGCACGAAGGGTTTGCCCAGACTGGCCGGCATGTTCAGCCGGATGAAACTGCGGTCGCGCGAGATCAGCGCGAGCACGATCACGGTGGCCAGATACGGCAGCATGGACAGCAACTGGGAGGCGATCGCCACCCCCTGCCCCTGCAGCCAGAACTGGACCATGGTGACGCTGCCGAACAGATAGGCACCCAGCAGGATTCGCCCGACCCGCCAGGTGGCGAAAGTGGTCAGCGCCAGCGCGATCCAGCCGCGGCCGGCGACCATGCCTTCGACCCACAGCGGGGTGTAGACCAGGGACAGATAGGCACCGGCCAGTCCGCAACACAGCCCGCCGAACAAGACGGCTGCCACCCGGATCAGGCGCACCGGATAGCCCAGGGCATGGGCCGATTCGGGCGACTCGCCGACTGCCCGGATCACGAGCCCGACACGGGTTCGCGCAAGGACCCAGGCGATCAGCAAGGCCAGGGCCCAGGCGACATACACGCTCGGGTGCTGGCGAAACACGGCCTGGCCCAGCCAGGGCAGCTCGGCCAGCCAGGGCAGTACCGGGGCCGGATCGAATCGCGCGGCCCGCCCCACATAGGGCAGCCCCACGAAGGCCGACAAGCCCCCGCCCAGCAGGGTCAGGGCCAGACCGGTCGCATACTGATTGGTGGCCAGCCCCACGGCGAGCAGCGCGAACAGCCCGGCAAAACCGGCACCGGTAACCGCCCCGGCCAGAAATCCGATGGTCACGCTGCCGCTGGCCATGCCGGCCGCAAAGCCGGCAACCGCCGCCATCAGCATCATGCCTTCTGCCCCCAGGTTGAGCACGCCGGCCCGCTCATTGACCAGCAGGCCCAGCGCCGCCAGCAGCAAGGGGGTACCGGCCGCCAGGGTGGCGGCGATCAACGCGGCCAGGGCGGTCAGGGTCATGGCCGACGACCCGTCACCAGGCGCCAGCCGACCAGCGCATCGGCGGTGAGCAGACTGATCAACAGCACGCCCTGGAGCACGGCGCTGATCGCATTGGGCAGGCCGAGACGCGACTGGGCCAGTTCACCGCCGATGTAGACCACGGACATCACGAATGCGGCCCAGATGCAGCCCAGCGGCGACAGCCTGGCGAGCCAGGTGACGATGATCGCGGCAAAGCCGTAACCGGGCGAAATCGAGGGGGTGAGTTGTTCGATGGGGCCGGCGACTTCGAGCGCACCGGCCAGCCCCGCCAACGCGCCGCAGGCGAGCAGCGACAACCAGATCGACTGGCGCGCTGAAAACCCGGCGTAGGCTGCGGCGCGTGGCGCGGCGCCCGCGACCTGCAGACGATAACCGGCATGACTGCGTGCCAGCCACACGGCAACCAGCACGGCCGCGACCAGCGCCAGCACGAAACCCAGGTTCAGCCGGGTGGGCAACAGGATCCGGGGGATGAGCGCCGCCGCCTCGAAGCTGGCGCTGTACGGAAAGTTATAACCGTTCGGATCCTTGAGTGGCCCGTGCACGAGATACATCAGCAGCAGCTGCGCCACATAGGTGAGCATCAGGCTGACCAGAATCTCATTGGCATTGAAATGATCGCGCAGCAAGGCGATCAGGCATCCCCAGAGCAGACCGCCCAAGGCACCCGCCAGCATCACCAGCACGAAGAAGGCCGAGGGTGAGTGCTGATCGGCCAGCAGCGCGACCGCACCGGCCAAGGTGCCGCCCGCCACCAGTTGCCCCTCGGCACCGATGTTCCAGACATTGGCGCGGTAACACAGCGTCAGGCCGAGCGCAGCCAGCAGCAGCGGGGTCATCTTCAGGCCGATTTCACCCCAGCCACGCAAGCCATTCATGGGTTCGAGAAAGAACACCTGGAGCGCCGACCACGGTTCCTTGCCGGTCCAGACGAACAGCAAGCCGGCGACGCCGGCCGTGGCGATCAAGGCCAGCACCGGCGAGGCGAGCCAGGCCAGGGGCGACACCGTGGGACGGCGTTCGATACGCCAGCCGCGCCAACCGGTCGTGCCTGGCGAGGGCGTGCCTGCAGACGGCGACTCGGGCGCCTCAGCCATATCGCGATGCGCCGCGCCGTGACCGACTCATGCCGCCAGACCGTGGGACGGAGGCGGCGGCAGGGTCGTTGCCACGCCGGCCGGTCCGGCGTCGTGGCGGGTCGGATCATCATGGGAGGCACCGCTCATCAACCGCCCGATCAGCGATGGTTCGCAATCATGGCGGGCGATGCGTGCTGATACGTGACCGCGAGCCACGACATGAATCGCATCGCACAGCTCGAGCAATTCATCCAGATCTTCCGAGACCACCAGCACCGCCGCGCCGGCGGCGCGCAAGTCGAGCAGCGCCTGACGGATCTTCGAGGCCGCCCCGACATCGACCCCCCAGGTGGGCTGGGCGATGAGCAGCAGCGCGGGCGAGCACAGGATCTCCCGGCCGACGATGAACTTCTGCAGATTGCCACCGGACAGTGTCCCTGCCGGCGCATCGACACCCGCTGCCTTGACATCGAACTGCCTGATGATCTGCCGGGCCAGCCCGCGCAGCCCCGCCATGCGCAACCAGCCCAGTCGCACCAGCGCCGGATCATGATGGGTGAGCAACCCGTTCAATGCCAGGCCCATGGTGGGCACCGCGCCCCGGCCGATGCGCTCTTCGGGCACGAAAGCCAGGCCCAGACGGCGACGGGCCCGCACGCCGAGCGCGCGCATATCGGTGCCCGACAGCGTCAGTGTCACATCCCGGGGATCGTCCAGCCGGCGCTCGCCGGTGAGCAGGTCCAGCATCTCGTTCTGGCCATTGCCCGAGACGCCGGCGATGCCCACGATTTCGCCCTGATGCACGCGTAGCGAATCGATGTTGACGGGCGAGGCGAAGGCATCGGCAGGCGGCGCCCGGAGATTGAGGCAGTCGAGACGCACCGGGCCGGGCCGGCCGCCCGCATCGCGCGCCAGCATCGGCGGCAGGCTGCCCAGCATCAGGCGCGACAATTCGTCTTCGCTGGTGTCGCGCGGATCGCAGTGCCCGACGACCCGGCCCGCCCGCAGCACCGTGGCGGCCGTGCACAGCGCACGGATCTCGTGCAACTTGTGGCTGATATAGAGAATCGAGGTGCCCTGCCCGGTCAGCAGGCGCAGGGTGTCGAACAGACTCTGCGCGGCCTGGGGCGTGAGCACCGATGTCGGTTCGTCGAGAATGAGCAGACTGGGCGAGCGCAGCAGACAGCGCACGATCTCCACGCGTTGTCGTTCACCCACCGACAGATCATGCACAACTGCCGCGGCCCGCACGGGCAGACCATACGCCGAGGCGCAGGATTCGATCCGCTCGGCCAACTCGCGATCGGGCAAGGTACCGGGCAAGGCGAGCGCAACGTTCTCGGCGACGGTCAACGATTCGAACAGCGAAAAGTGCTGGAACACCATGCCGATGCCGATCGAGCGGGCCTCGCCGGGCGATCCGGGCGCGACCGGCTGGCCGTTCCAGAGAATCCGACCCGCATCCGGACGAATCAGGCCGCAGGCAATCTTCATCAAGGTCGATTTGCCGGCACCGTTTTCACCGACCAGGGCATGCGCCTGACCCGGATCGACCCGGATCGACACATCATCATTGGCCAGCACACCCGGCCAGGCCTTGCGAATGCCCTCCATGGCCAGCCGCGGCACCGGCGCAGCGGCACCGCTCGCCAATAGCGCGGCCCTCGGCGCGCCACCAGGTAACTGTGAATTGGAGGTAAACCCGCCAGCGGTCAACTGCGCCTCATTCGACCTGACCCTGGCAGGATCAGGCGCGAGCCATCAAACCGCGATTCTAGCCGTCTTGGACGCGCCACCGCGCCCGCGGCATCAGACCATCACTTCGGCCCAGGTGGCATTGATACCGGCGTTGCGGTAGTCGGCCAGGTCAATCACGTTGCCGGCGTAGCGCGGCTGGCGCGGGCCGATCGGCTGGGTGACCGGTCGGCTGATCAGGGTTGTGTTGGCCATGCGACCGTGTTCAATCGGTATGACCAGATCGGGATAGCGGGCGCCACCGGCCGAGTCCGTGTCGGGCAGACCGCGTTCGGGTCGATAGCCCCGGATCGTGCCCGAATACCAGGCCGCAAACACGCGAGCCCCGGCAAACGGAAACAGATCGTTCAGGTGTACCGGCTTGTCGCCGGACCAGGTCGCATCGATGCCGGTCATGAACAGCCAGCCGTCCTCGATCACCCAGCGGGCTTCATAGGCTCGGGCCCGGTTGGCCATGGGCTCGAAGGCCGGGCGCGAACCGATCAGTTCGAAGTACAGTTCGAGGGGCTGCTCGAGCAGCGTGAAGGTCCGCTCGCGGTGCACCAGGTTGTCGCCGTCAAATCCGCTATTCATCGTTTCTTGGTCCCAGTCGGTATCATGTTGTGGTGATGCAGAACCAGACTTTCTCCCCGTTTCACAGACGGCCCAAACCGACCCGGACGAAGCGGCTGCCTGCCGCGACAGGCGGCAAGCCCGATTCACATTCCCTGATGAACGGTGCGCCAGGCGGTGGCAACGGCAATCGATGCCGGCCGGCGGAATTTGCCCTGCAATTGAACGGATGGCCCTGCCCATGACCGGGTCGCCCATCGATGAGTCCGCACTGCGCGATGTCTTGTTGCTGCGCGCGGCGGAACAAGGCGCGCCCCAGGCCGGCTGGACTGATGAGGACCGCGCCGAGGCGAGCCGCGATGCACTGAGCGACCCGCGGACCGACGCGGCCGATCCGCGTTCCTTCATTACCACTCGGGCGCGGATTGCCGCCCCCAGGCTGCTCAACCGTGATCCGGCGATGGCCAGCGCCTATCGGCTGCTGGTCTGGCGCGACTGGGTCGGGCCCGTGCTGATCGTCGCCGGCTTCGTGCTTGGCGCCCTGGCTGACACCCTGACCCGGGACCGGCAGATCAACCTGCTCGCCCCACCGCTGATCGGCCTGCTGCTCTGGAATCTGCTGATTTATCTGGGCATGATCGGCGATACCGTGGGCACCCTGCTGCGAGCCGGTGCCGGTTCGGGCGGGCCGATCGCACGAGCCGTCGGCCGCTTCGCCCACGGGCTGCCACCCATCGCCCGCTTCGAGGGCCGGGCCCGCCAGTTCGTCGACAGCTGGGTCCAGGCCAGCCGGCGCCTGACCGGTGCGCGGGTGGCGGGCGTGCTGCATGCCGGCGCCGCCGCACTGGCCCTGGGCGCCATGCTCACGCTGTATGTGAAGGGGATTGCCTTCGAGTATCGCGCCGGTTGGGAAAGCACCTTTCTCGACGCCCCGGCCGTCACCGGGTTGTTGAACCTGATCCTGTCGCCGGCCAGTCTGTTGTCCGGCATCAGCCTGCCCGATGCGCAGGGCATGGCGGCGCTGCGCTTCAACGGGCAGGACGGTGGCGAAAATGCCGCGCGCTGGATTCATCTGTATGCAATCACGCTGACGCTGTTCGTGGTGATACCGCGCATCGTGCTGGCCGTGCTGGCAGCCGCGCGCGCCCGGCGCATGGCGCGCGACATGCCGGTCGACTTTGACGATCCGTATTTCGACAGTTTCGCCCGCCAGTTGCGTGGCGAAGCCGCCCAGCTCGCGGTGATTCCCTACAGCGTGCGCATCGATGATGCCCAGGCCGCCGTTCTGGCGCGCAGCCTGCGACAACTCTACGGCCCCCACGCCGCGGTACAGCTGCGCGAGACGGTCGCGTTCGGCGACGAAGACGAGTATCGGTACGATGCTGACGCCGGATCGCCAGCCGCCGCGCTGGCGGCCGTGGTGTTCCCGATCTCTGCTACGCCGGAGCGCGAAAATCATGGGGAATTCATCGTGCGCCTGCGCGCGCAATTGCCCCGCGCAACCGAACTCGTTGTGCTGGTGGACGATTCATCGTTCAAGGCGCGCTTCTCGGCCCAGCCCGAGCGACTCGAACAACGCCGCGCAGCCTGGCGCAAGACGCTCGCCGCAGTGGGTTGTCATCCGGTGTTCGTGAGTCTGATCGATGACCAGGTCAACACCAACGCGGCCAGCCTGCGCGAGGCCCTGAGCCGACTCAAGACGGACGCGGCGACACCGGTCACGATTCAACATCTGGCCCAGGTCCGGGCCGATCCCTCATCGAACCTGAACGATGCAGATATCGCTTAGCCTCGTGTCGCACACGAACGCCGGCAAGACCACCCTTGCCCGGACCTTGCTCAGCCGCGACATCGGCACTGTTCGCGATGAATCGCATGTCACCGACACGGCCGAAGCCTTCGAGATGATTCGCAGCGACGCCGGTGACACCCTGATGCTCTGGGACACACCCGGATTCGGCGACAGCGTGCGCCTGGCCAGACGCCTCGAAAAATCGGATTCGCCGCTCAACTGGATGGTCGGCCAGGTCTGGGACCGGCTGCGCGACCGTCCGCTGTTTTCCAGCCAGCAGGCCTTGCGCAATGTGCGTGAGCAGGCCGACATCGTGCTGTATCTGGTCAATGCCTCAGAAGACCCGGAAGCGGCCGGTTATGTCGAGCCCGAGATGCGGATTCTCGCCTGGACGGCCAAGCCGGTGATCGTGTTGCTCAATCAGATGGGCCAACCGCGACCGCATGCGATGGAACAGGCGGAAGTGCAACTCTGGCGCGATCATCTGGCCGGCTATCCGCATGTCAGACAGGTGCTGGCGCTGGATGCATTTGCGCGCTGCTGGGTTCAGGAGCGCGTGCTGCTGGATGCGATCGGACCACTGCTCGATGGTGACAGGCGCGCCGCGTTTGCACGCCTTTACGACGCCTGGGTGACTCAGCGCGAACAGGCGTTCAGCCGATCGGTGCAGATTCTGGCCGACGGAATGGCCAGGGCCGCTGTCGACTTCGAGTCCATAACCGACACCGGGATTGCCGGCCGCTTGCGAGAGATCGGCAGCAATCTGGGCCTGCCCGGTGGCCAGGCCCAGCCGGGCAGAGACCAGGCCATGATCGATCTGGCCAGGCGTTGGGATCAGCGACAGCGCAGCGATACCGATGCACTGATCGCATTACACGGACTGGCTGGCAGCGCCACGGGCGAGGTGATGACGCGCGTCGATGCCCATTTTTCGATCTCCAGCAAGGTGAGCGAAGGCAAGGCAGCGGTCCTTGGCGGTGTCGCGTCGGGTGCGCTCGCGGGCCTGAAGGCCGATCTGGCCACGGGTGGCTTCACGATGGGTGGCGGCATGCTGGCGGGCGGGATTCTGGGCGCTCTGGGCGCCGCCGGCCTGGCCCGTGGCTACAACATGGTGCGCGGCACCGACCGGGTGTTGATCCAATGGTCGGACCCGGTGCTGCTGAGCAAACTGGCCAGCGGCATGCTCACCTATCTGGCGGTGATCCATTTCGGCCGCGGACGCGGTAACTGGGCTGCGTCGGAATATCCCGCCCATTGGCCGGTGCCAGTCAATGCCCTGCTCGACCGTGAACGCGCGGCCATCCAGGCGGCCTGGAAATCGCGCGGCAGCGGGCCCCGCGATCAGAACGCCAGTGATGCAATCGCCGCGCGACTTGCACCGCTGATCGATTCGATGCTGCGCCAAGTGTTGCGCGAACTTTATCCGCCCCCCGACCCAGCACCAAGCAACTGACCGATCTGGCCGGCGGACAACACCGTGACGCCGTCGTCGGCAGGCACCAGCACTGCCAACGCGGCACGGGCAATCTGCTCGGAGGTCAGCGTGGGCACCGACCTGGGCGTCATCACCAGTTGCAGATTCAGGTAAAAATGCACGAACCGCTGCATCAGCGTGCCGCCGACCGAGCCGGCGGCCTTGAGTGGACGCAACACGACCAGACGATGCAGCCCGAGTTCACCGAGTGCACGCTCCAGCGGTGAACCCAAGGCCCGATGGATATGACCGAACTGCTCCCACATCGGTGCCGGCGATATCAGGACCACGCGTGACACACCGCGTTCGCGCACCGTGCGCACCAGTTCCAGACAGTTGATGCTGTTGATCATCACGAAGGGCGCATCGCGCCCATGAAACGAGCGACCCGATCGTATGTCATCATCGCCCAGGGCGATGAACAGATCACGCGCTGCCGGCAACTGATCGATCGGCTGGGCGGACAATCCCTTGAATCCGAGACTGATCGGTCGCTCGGCCAGCGCCACTACCTCACGGTAGCCGCCGCGAGACAGCACGGCATTGAGCAAGGCCTCGCCCAGCCGACCCACCGCGCCGGCCACGATCGCCCGGTCGGCGATCGACGGATCCGCCGGCGCCGCTGTCAGAGGCATCGGAGCATCCGGATCCAGGACACCGCCCGCGGCGGTTTCCGTTCGAACCGCGTGGCTGACGGCGCGTTCGAGCGCGGCATTAAAATTGGCTGAGGTCATGCATGGATAATACGGGGACCATGAGCGAAACCCCTCCCCCATCGGCCGGCGACACGCCGCACCACCTAACCAGCGGCTACTGGCAGGACCTGACCACGACCGATTTCGCCCGCATCGATCCAGGCCGCACGATTGCGCTGCTGCCGGTGTCGGCCTGCGAACAACACGGCCCCCACCTGCCCTTGTCGACCGACGCCACGATCAATGCCGGCATCGTCAGCGCGATGCTGAGCGACCTGTCGCCGCGCACCTGTGTGCTGGTGCTGCCGGCTCAGACCATCGGGGACAGCATCGAACACCAGGGTTTTGCGGGCACCCTGAGTCTGGACTTCGATGTCCTGGTTCAGTCGTGGGTGACCATCGGCGCAGCGGTCGCGCGCGCCGGCATTCGCAAGATGGTGATCTTCAACACGCATGGTGGTCAGCGTGGCCATGTCGACCAGGCCGCGATCCGGTTGCGCGCGCATCACCGGCTGTTGGTGGCGCGCGCCAATTCAGGTCAGTTCGGCAAGCCTGATGATCTGTTCGATGATGATGAGCGCAGCTTCGGCCTGCATGGCGGTGCCGTTGAAACCTCGATGATGTTGTCTCTGCGACCCGATCTGGTGCGTTGCGACCAGCTGGCCCGTTTTGAATCGATAGGCCAGACGATGCGCGCCGACTATCGCGTGCTTGGCGTGGAGAAGCCGGTCGGATTCGGCTGGATGGCACAGGATCTGAATCCAGCGGGCGTGTCTGGCGATGCCCGGCTCGCCAGTGCCCAGGCTGGTGCCCGCCTGATCGCCCACCTGGCCCATGGTCTGACCACGCTCTGTGATGAACTGGCCGACGCACCCTATGAGCGATTCGTGACGCGTTGAACGCCATCCTGCCATACGGTGGTCGCTCCATGACGGGTCTCCTTCGCCGTTGATCGATACCGCAGTCCGGCCTGTGGACCGCACGCCCAAGCCCGTCCATCTCATATATAGTTGGACTCAGGTGTCCGCCACGGAGAGGCGCGCTTGAAGAGGAAACCGATCTACAGTGCCTCGCGGCATCGCACCGGCCAGCTCGACCCGGCGTCCGAGGTGAGCTCTGACGCGGCCCGCGACCCTGGCAAACAGCGATCACCAATCGGCGCAGTGCTGCCGTCCCAGGCCGCCTTGCCTGTGCCATCCGCTGTCCGGTCTCGCGATGGCTCGGCGCAACGCCGGGAATCCGCAGCCTCCGATACGCCAGTGGCAGCGGCGGCGCTGGCCTCGCGCCGCTTCCGACTGCTCGATCGACCGCTGGCCACCACCCTGCTGGCCGGCGTGATCGGTGCCGCGCTGATGTTGGCCGGTCAAAAGCTGTGGGAGCCTTCCATCCCGTCCACCCGCGTCGCGGATCTGGTCAAGGCGGTCGAGCAACACCTGATCGAAAAACCCCTGCCGTCCCAGAGCCAACTGGCTTATCAGAAAATTGCAGAGTCGGTGGTGCTGGTGCGTGGCCATGGGGCCAGCAAGTCCGACAAGCACGGTGGTGAAGGCAAGGACGAAGACGCGCCGGGCATCGGCACCGGCGTGGTGGTGGTCGACAAAGGCGTGATTCTGACCAATCTGCATGTGGTGGCCGGCGCAGATCATGTCTCGGTCACCTTTGCGGACGGAACCGAATCACCGGCACGCATCATCAATACCCGACGCGAAAGTGATCTGGCCGTTCTGCAGGCGAGCATCGTTCCCGAGAATCTGCCGGCAGCCACGCTTCGATCCTCGCATGATCTGGTGCCAGGTGCCGGGGTGATCGCGGTCGGCTTCCCGTTCGGCATCGGACCATCGGTATCGGCCGGCGTCGTGTCCGGGCTCAAGCGTGAATTCCGCTCCCAGGAAGATTCCGCCGTACTGACCAATCTGATCCAGTTCGATGCCGCGGCCAATCCGGGGAATTCGGGCGGCCCGCTGGTCACCATGGACGGCCAGGTGGTGGGCATCGTGACCGCGATCCTGAATCCGACCGAACACCGGGTGTTCGCCGGCATCGGGTTTGCCGTACCGATCGAAGATGCCGCCTCGGCCGTTGGTCCCTCCCCGTTCTGACTGCGGTTTGTCAGGTCGTCGCTGCGGCGGCAGGCAGTACCGGTTTGATCTCACCCGTCATCCTCCATTCTCAGCCATTCAGGAATGCCACCATGCAACCCAACCCTCCAGCACCGATGGCCCACGCCGAGGTTGCCGCCCTGATGGAGCGCCTGCTCTACGAAGTCAAGAAGATCGTCGTGGGCCAGGACCGCTTTCTTGAACGGGTGTTGGTGGCCATGCTCGCCCAGGGACATCTGCTCGTCGAGGGTGTGCCCGGGCTGGCCAAGACACTCACGGTCAAGACCCTGGCACGTACCTTCGCCGGCCAGTTCGGGCGGATCCAGTTCACCCCCGATCTGGTGCCGGCCGATCTGATCGGCACCCGGATCTATCGCCAGCATGATGGCGAGTTCTCCACTCACCTGGGCCCGGTGTTCACGAATCTGCTGCTCGCCGACGAGATCAATCGCGCGCCGGCCAAGGTGCAAAGCGCCCTGCTCGAGGTCATGCAGGAGCGACAGGTCACGATTGCGGGCAAGAGTCACAAGGTGCCCGAACCCTTCCTGGTTATGGCCACCCAGAATCCGATCGAAACCGAGGGCACGTATCCATTGCCCGAGGCCCAGGTCGATCGTTTCATGATGAAGGTATTGATCGGTTATCCGAGTCCCGAAGAGGAATTCGTGATCGTTGAACGGGTCACCGGCGCCATGCCCGACGTGGCGGCCGTGGTCAATACCACCCAGCTCGAAGGCCTGCAACGCCAGTGCCGACAGGTGTTCGTCGAACCGGCCATGATTCAATACGCGGTCAAGCTGGTCAATGCCACGCGCGATCCGGCGCGGGCCGGTGCCAGGGACCTGGCGCCGTATCTGACCTTCGGCGCGAGTCCACGCGCGAGCATCAATCTGGTGGAAGCCTCACGCGCCATGGCCTTGCTCAGAGGTCGCAACTATGTGCGCCCGGAAGACATGACCGACCTCGCCGCCGATGTGCTCAGGCATCGCCTGGTGCTCAGCTACGAAGCCTTGTCGGATGATATCGATGCCGACCACATCATCTCGAAACTCATGACAGTGGTTGTCGCGCCCGACAAGCCCATGGACAAACATGAAGCCGTTGCCGCGAACGCCTGAGCGCCTGCTGCGCCGCCTCGAATGGACCGTGCTGCAGCGGCTGGACGGGCTGCTGCAGGGCAACTACCGGAGTCATTTTCGGGGTGCAGGGCTGGACCTGGCCGATATCCGCGAATATCAGGACCATGACGACGTGCGTCATATCGACTGGAACGTCACGGCGCGTCTGCAGACTCCTCATGTGCGCCAGTATCTCGAAGACCGCGAAGTCGCGGTGTGGTTTCTGCTCGACCTGAGCCCGTCGATGGATTTCGGCTCGGGGGCGCGCAGCAAGCGCGCCCGGCTCGAGGAATTCGTCACCGTGCTCGCGCAGTTGTTCAGCGGCCAGGGCAACCGGGTCGGCGCCATCATCTACAGCGGCAAACTCGATGCCGTGATCAAGCCGGCGACCGGCCGGCGTCACCTGCTCGATCTGATCAACCGGATCATGCGCCATCCGGTGCTGCCGGTCGCACCGAGCACCCGGCTGGCCGAGTTGGTGGCGACCGCCAACCGGGTTGCGCAACGACGCAGCGTGATTTTCCTGGTGTCTGATTTCATCAGCGCGCCGGGTTGGGAGAAGCCGCTCGGCATGCTCGGCCAGCGCCATGAAACCACCGCCGTGCGCCTGATCGATCCGCTGGAGACCCGGCTTCCCGATCTGGGCCTGGTCACCATGCAGGACAGCGAGTCCGGCGAACAATTGCTGGTCGATACCCATGATGCCGGATTTCGTCGGCGCTTCGAGCAACTGGTCAGGGAACAGGACGACGCCCTGATCGATCGCCTCGTGCGCTCGGGCACCGATGTCCTCGAACTGGGCACGGACGATGATCTGCTGCACACCTTGCTGCGCTATATCCGGATGCGTCAGGGACGTCCGGTCGGCACCAGCACAACCGACACGACACTGGAGGTGGCCGCATGAACTTCATCTGGCCGCATCTGCTCTGGCTGCTTGCACTGATTCCGTTGCTCGTCGCCCTGTATCTCTGGATCCTGCGACGCCGTCGCAAGCTGGCGTTGCGCTTTTCGGGCCTGGCCAATATCAAGGCGGCCATGGGGCCCGGACAGGCCGTGCGCCGCCATCTGCCGCCGGCGTTGCTGCTGCTGGCGCTGAGCAGCCTGCTGCTGGCCGTCTCACGCCCGACCGCCGTCATGACGCTGCCCACCAACCATCAGACGATCGTGCTCGCCATGGATGTGTCGGGCAGCATGCGGGCGCGAGATGTCGAACCCTCGCGACTCGAGGCCGCCCAGGCAGCGGCCCGCGCCTTCGTCGAAATGGTGCCCGCGAGTACCCGTCTGGCCGTGGTCGAATTTGCGGCCACCGCATCGGTCGTGCAGCCGCCCACACGCAATCGTGAAGATGTGATCAAGGCCATCGACCGGTTCGAACTGCAACGTGGTACGGCCGTGGGCAGTGGCATCCTGATTTCGCTCAAGGCCTTGTTCCCGGATGCGAACTTCAATCTGCGCCGGGCCAATCCACGCGACACCTCTGAGCCCGATGAACAACGCAGCCGCAACGCCGACAAACCCGGGGAAGCAGCCAAGCCGCTGGCCACCGCGGAAGGCTCGGCGGCCATCATCCTGCTCACCGACGGACAGAGCACCACCGGACCGGACCCGGTCGCCTCGGCCGAACTCGCCTCCGAACGCGGAATTCCGGTCTATACCGTGGGCATCGGCACGCCAGACGGCTTCATCATCGGCGCCGAGGGTTGGTCGATGCGGGTACGCCTGGATGAAGAGGCGCTCAAGGCGATTGCGCAGGCCACCAAGGGCGAGTACTTCTATGCCGGCACCGCAGCCGAACTCAAGACTGTCTATGAAACGCTCAATGCCAGACTGGTATTCGAGACCCGTGAAATCGAAGTCTCATCGCTGCTGGCCGGTCTGGGCGCACTGCTCACCGTGATTGCGGCCGGCCTGTCGCTGTTGTGGTTCAACCGGATCGCCTGAACGCAGGTCGCCGGGCGATCCGCCCAACGCCTGGCCGGATCCATCAAAAGCGGTAACTCACGCCCAGACTGATCTGCGGAATCACCCGCAGGCGATCGACATAGTCCCTCAGTTCGGCCAACTCGCGATCGACGTCGTCCTGAATCCCTGGCTGGGTCGCCAGATTGCCGGTGACCGATGCGCTCACCGACGCGCGACCGATCGACACGCCCAGGTCGGCATGAAAGCCCCAGCCTCGACCGACATTGTGATGCCCCCAACCAATTCCCACATACGGCGTGACCCGTGGATATTCGATTCTGGCTGTAAAGCGATCATCGGCACCCACCGCATAGACGGTGTCGCCGATCATGATAGTGTCGCCATCGGGCCGCCCCTGCAGATCGAAGCGCATCTGGTTGAAGGTGAGCCCGCCAGTGAGCCGGAACCCATTGCCCAGCGCATACCAGTCGGCAAACACGCCAAGCCGTCGAATAGTCGACTCGCCCTCATAGCGGATGCCTGATTCCACCCGATCAACGCTGATCGTGCTCAGCGCGGACAGGTCGGCCCGCATCGTGAGATCGGCATTGATCGACTCGGCGACACCGACGGTGATGCCGGGCAGACCTGCGCCACCATACACTTCTATCGCGTGGGCGTGACCGACCGGCCAGGCGACAACGCCGGCGGCAATGAGAGCAAGTGGTTTGAGCAACATGTGTGACCCCGGCTGGATTGACGGAAGGCGCATCTGCGGCGCCCATGATCGTCTATCGACGCCGGCCCGCTGAACTTTAACCGGGGTCGCGGCGGCGCAGTGCCTGACTCAGGGCCAGCAGGCCCAGGAAGGTCGCCGCGGCCAGCAGCCAGCCTGCCTTTGCTTCAGGCAAGCCTGCGGCCAGAGCCAGCGCGAACAGTGCCGGGGCGAAGGCATTGGCGATGAAGGAGATGCGCGAGAGTCGGCCCATCCAGCTACCGTAGGCGGCCCGCGGAAAGCGCTCGGCCACGATGATGCCGCGGGCAATCGTGATCAGACCATTGCCCAGGCCCCAGAACACGGTGATGATGAGGCCGATGCCCACCGTCAGATCGGGAATCTGCATGGCCAGCATCGCCAGCGTGATCAGCGCGAATGCCATCAGGGCGAGCGCATCGGCCGGCACGCGATCGCCCCCTGCGAAATCGATCAGGCGTCCGGCCACCTGGGCAGGGCCGATGGCCATGCCTACTGCAACCGCCTGAGCCAGACTCAGCCCGCGGTGCTGGAGCAAGGCCAGCAGATTCACGGCAATCAGTGAGGCCGCAAAGGCGTGGAGCATGAAGGCAATGCCAAGCCAGACATAGGTGGCACGCAAGCCCGCAGACAGTGCGGACACCGTCGGTGAAGCATGGCCGTCTGCAGCGGACAGATTCTGCCTGGCCGCAACCGGGGCCGGCGGATCCGCGGGCCGGCGCGGGATGATAAAGGCATGCAGGGGCAGACAGATCAGCAACTGCATGAGCGCGAACACGCCGAGCACGGCTCGCCAACCCATGTTCTGCAGCAGCCAGGCCGTGAGCGGCCAGAACACGGTGCTGGCCAGCCCACCGAGCAGCGTGACTGCGGTCAGGGCCCGTCGATGACGCGCACCGGAATGCTGACTCAAGGTCGCGAAAGCCGGGTCATACAAGGTCATGGCCATCGCAATGCCGCCCAGCGACCAGCCCAGGACGTAGAGCACCGGCCCCCTGGCCATCGCGATCATGCACAGTGACAGCGACGCGAGGATGGAACCGAGCATCATCACGGGCCGCCCGCCAAGGCGATCGATCCAGTTTCCCGAGATCGGCAGCATCAGGCCGTTGAGCAGCAAGGCCAGCGAGACCACGCCATAGATCGCGGTCTGGCTCAGGGCCAGGTCGGCGGCGATCGGCGGCCAGAGTACCGCGATCGAATAATAGAGCTGGCCCCACGAGATGATCTGGCCCAGGCCCAGGCCGAGAACCAACCCACGCAGGCGCTGTGTCTGCATCTCAGACAGTCATTGACCTGCGCGGATCCGGATCATCAGGCGACCGCACTGGCCAGCGATTCGTCGTCGGCCGGCAGCATGGCCACCACGACCAGCGTCACAGCGGCAATGCCGGCCATGCCCAGCAACAAGGTGTGGAAACCCGAGCTCTTGACGATCGGTCCGAGCAACCAGACCGCCAGCGAGCTCACGCCAAAGGCAACCGCCAGGCGCATGCCGGCCACCCGCGAACGCATCGAGTCGTCGACATAGCGCACGATCAGCGCATCAGTGAAGGGAATCACGCCAAAGATCGACACCATGTACAACACGGCCAGCAGATAGAACCACCATCCCTGGGCGCTGCTGGCCAGCAGGAACAGGGGTGCCTGAAACAAGACGATGGCCAGGAACAAGGGCTTCATCGGCATCCGGTCGATGAGCCGGCCCACGATGAGTTGCGAGACCGCCCCGGCGGTATAGATGCCGGCCAGCAAGAACCCGAGCATCGCGGGATCGTTGACGATGCCGGCCATGCGCTCGCCCAGCAACTGGCCGTTGCCATTGGTCGTGAAATTGAACAACAGACTGCCGGTGACGGCGGTGGCGGTGACGATGGCAAACACCCGCACGAGCACGCGCCGGGTGGTGGTATTGGCGCGAGGTTTGCGATTGGCCGGCGCCTCGGTCTCGTGCGGCACCAGCCACATGAAGACCACGCCGAGCGCCAGACTGATCAGACCGGGCACGATGAACGCGGTTCGCCAGCCACCCAGGCTGACCAGCAGGCCGGTGAGCAGTGCCGCCACTGCAATCCCCAGGTTGCCGGCCAGACCGCTCACACCCAGGGTCGCGCCAGGGCGTAGCGACTTCTGGACCAGCATCGGAATGCCCACCGGGTGATAGATGGACGAGAACAGACCGAGCAGGGCCAGCGCCATGGCGAGCTGCCAGGCATTGCTGGTCATCGCACACAACAGCGCCGAGGCGCCCATCCCGAAATAGAACACCAGCATCATCGCCCGGCGCCCCCAGAGATCGCCCAGGCGGCCGGCCGGAATCGAGCCCAGCCCGAACATCAGGAAGGCGCCTGCGCCATACGGCATCAGATCTTCCCAGCGTTCAAATCCGAAGGCCACGGCGATCGCGCCCACGGCCGTGGCAAAGATCAGCAGGAACATGTGATCGATGGCGTGCGCGATATTGAGCAGCACGGCGGTGGCACGGTCGGATGTCATGGATGGCCTGGTGTGATCCGATTTGAATCCGACCCTCGGGCCGGTCGGGCGCCTGTTGCACCCGTCGTCGACAATGATAGCCAACAACCGCGGTGCGACAATGCCCGGACCGGATCGGCGTTCGAGCAGCGCCGGCGACCAGCCGATCGGCGCCCTGCTGCGCGATGCCGCCCTGATCTAGAACTCGTACCGCAGCGACTTGGGGATCTCCCGATCGGCCGGTTCGGCGATGGCCGTCTCGATGGCCAATGGTACGGCGGCGCGCAGCAGACGGCGCAGATCGCGCTCGGCCGCAATCACTGTGTCGATCGGCAAGGGCGGCGCAAAATGGAAACCCTGCACGAATTCCACGCCCATCGATTGCAGCAATTTGACGGTCGCATCGTTTTCCGCCCATTCGGCGATGCAGATCATGTTCAGTTCGCGGGCCAAGGTCACCGCCGAGCGGATGATCAGCCGATCGACACTGCGCCGCTGACAGTCACGCACGATCGAACCGTCGAGCTTGAGAATATCGGCCGGCAGATGCTGCAGATAACCCCAACCCGTGTAGCCACTGCCGAAGTCATCCAGCGCCACCCGCACGCCCAGTTGCCGGATGGTTTCCAGAAACGCACGCGTGCGGCCGACATCGCTCAGCGCCACGGTCTCGGTGATCTCCACGCACAGCTTGCGGGCCAGCCAGGGGCGCGCATGCAGCAGCTTGAGCAGGCTGCTCAGGAACATCGGATCGTTGAGCGAGGCGCCGCTCAGATTCACGGCGAGCAGATCAACCCGCGCGCGAAACACCGGATTCTGCTCAAGCAGATCGAGGGTCTGCTCGACCACCCAGCGATCGATGCGATTCATGATGCCGGCCTGCTCGGCCACCGGAATGAACCGATCGGGACGGATCACATCGCCACTTTCCGAACGCATGCGCAGCAACACCTCGAACTTGAGCGAGTCGGATTGGCGCTGAACCGGCACGACCGGCTGCAGCATCAGAAAGAAGCTGTGATCCAGCGGGGCCACATCGATCTGCTCGACCGCCCGGATCGATTCGAACAATTCGGCCAGCTCCCGATCCTCGTCGCTGAGTACCGTGACCGTCTGAGCGTCGGCCTGGCGGGCCAGCTCACAGGCACGGGCCAGATAACTCTGTGCCCGATCCAGTGCGAGCTCGCGGCGAATCTCGAGTAGTCCGACCTTGGCCGACAGGCGCACATTGGGTCGGTTGGGCACCAACGGGGTACGCTTGATCAGGTCGAGCAGTTCCTGAAGGACGGGCCGCACCGATTCGGTATCGGTGCCCAGCAACACCAGCCGGAATGAATCGCCGAAGCGGGCCACGTGCGCGGCATCGACACGCTGAACGATGAGCGCATGCAGATGCAGCAGTATCCTGCCCATGTCCGCCGCGCCGTAGTGTTCACCCAGGCGCACATGATGATCGATGAACAGTTCGGCCAGGACCAGCGACCGGCAGCCCGAGACCCGCTTCAGGGCGCGCGCCAGGCAGGCCTCGTATCCGCGTCGGTTCATCGCGCCGGTCAGCGCGTCGTGGTCGGCCAGATGCCGCAGACGCTCTTCGGCAGCCCGACGCGCCGAAATGTCCTGGACACTGCCCTCGAAGCCTTCGCCACAGCGCCGGATGGTCACCTGATACCACTCCGGGCCAAGCGGAGTGGCACGCGATACGGCCAATGTGGCGTGATCGCCGCTGCGCATCGCGGCCTGAATGTCGGCGGCTGCCGGCTCGCCCAGTAATTCGTACAGGCTCACGTCCGAGGCACGACCGTTGCCACGCAGTCGGAACATCTCCCGGAACGCCGCATTGCGCATTCGCAGGCCCAGCGAAGAATCGACGCTGAACAACGCCACCGGGGTCTGTTCATAGTTGCTCTCGACCTGCTGCACGGCCCGCAGTTCACGCGCCTGGGCCTGCTGACGCCGAAAGCGGTCGTCGCGCATCGTCTCGGCCAGTGAGATGCCCATGATGATGGCAGCCAGCGCCGACGAGGTCTGCAGGTTCAGGCCCAGATCCAGGAGTCGGGTCAGACCGAGTTGATACAGCATCTCCCCGGCGACCCCCAGCGACCAGATCGCATAGGCACCGGCATACCAGATTGCCGACGAGGTCGGACGACGCGTGAGCACGTGAATCGCGCCGATCACAAAGGTCATGAGGCCGATCACCGCGATGGCGTAGATGATCCGCATGAATACACCATGGCTGATCCATGGTGACAGGGCGATGAGCAGAAAGCCACCCAGGGCCAGCAGTCCCACCGTTCGCGCGATCCACCGGGCCGTCAATACGCGCCGGTACAAGGTGAGGAACAGGCTCGCACTCAGAATGACATGGCTGGCCAGTGCAATGCGCAACACCAGATCGACGGTCTCGTCATCCATGGTAAGTCCCAGCCAGGCCAGATCCCAGCCGCCGGTGGCGCCGGCCAGCCGAAGCGAGGTCATCAACCAGGCCGCAAACAACAGGAAGACCAGACTGCGGTTCAATACCGCAACGGCCAGACTAAAGACGGCCAGCCCGACGAACAGCCCGACAAGCGCACCACCGAACTTGTGAAAGCCGATGGTTTCGCGCTCGGCATCGGCCAGAGGCCACAGACGCACCTTGGGCAGCCAGTCGGACGCCGATTCGATCCGGGCCAGGATGCGATAGGGCTTGGCACTGGCGGGTAACTCGACGATCGCGGCTGAGGGCAGTTGAATCACCGTATGGCCCAGTCCTGCCAACCATTCCGGCTGCTGGCCTTCAATAAAACGATCCCGCCCAAGCCCATGCCGATCGACGCCCGAATGATCGGCTGAATCCTGACTGGCCAGGGGAACGGCCCAGACCTGGTAGCGGGCACCGCGACCGAGCCGGAATTCAACAACCTGGGCCGTCTGCCAATAGCGGCTGGCCGGATCGGGGCGCAATTCCATCAGCCGGGTGCGCCCCTGCCCGCCGGAAAACAGGCTGCTCAGGCGGCGATCCGGCGCATCGATACCGGCGATCGCCTCCGAGACATCCAAAACCGGACCGGCCGCATCGACGAAGCGCAGCAGTGCGCCCGGGCTGGCGCCCGGATGCCCATTCATTCCGCCGAACCAGGTCAGCGACCAGGCACCGACGGTCAGAGCCGCCAGCGCCAGGGCAATCGAGATCAACCGGACGCCCGTGTCCATCCGACCGGCGCTTCGTACCGGCGAGGCATGAGGATCAGTCCGGGCATCTGCTGAAAGCATTCAGCGCGCCTCGGTGTTTTATATGTTACGAGCGCTGATTGTGGTGCAAACGATGTTCGTATGCGTAACATCGACCGACACGCATAGGATAAGAACTGTGAAATGACGTTTTACGATGACAAATGGACACTTCAGGCCGCCGTCCAACCCCCATCGACCATCAGCGACGATCCGGTCACCAGTGCCGAGGCATCGCCGGCCAGGAAAACGAAAGCCCCCATCAGATCTTCGATACGGCCCAATCTGCCCAGCGCGATCCGCTCGACCATAGCCTCGCGGAAGCCCGGCTCGCGCAACATCGGGGCCGTCATCTCGGTTTCGATGAAGGTCGGGCACACAGTGTTGACCCGGATGCCCTGGCGGCCGACCTCCCAGGCCAACGCACGGGTCATGCCTTCCACCGCATGTTTGGTGGCGCAATAAACGGTGCGTCTGGGACCGCCCACATGGCCCATCTGCGAGGACACGTTGATAATCGAACCGGTCAGGCCGGATTCCAGCAGCCCTTTGATCACGGCGCGGGCGACAAAGATCGCGGCCTTGACGTTCAGATCGGTGACCGCGTCATAGTCTTCCTCGCGCAAGTCCATGAGGGTGCTGGGCCGGTTCGTCCCGGCGTTGTTGACCAGGATCTGAAAGGGCCCCTGGGCTTGCACGAAGTCGTCGGTCGCTGCCCGATCGGTCACATCGAGACGGAATGCGCTGGCCATGTTGCCCCGGGCGCGCATGGCCGTGGCAGCCGCTTCGACCTCCTCGAGGGTGCGCGCGACCAGGCATACATCGGCTCCGGCCTCGGCCAGCGCGGCAGCGGCGGCCAGACCGATGCCACGTCCGGCACCGGTGACCAGGGCCCGCCGACCACCCAGGTGCATCGTCGGACTAACCGGCAGGTCGATTGTTGACTTCAGGCTCATCGACTTACTCCGTCCGGGCGACCGCGCTATAAGGCGTCACCTCGCGTCCGCCATAACGGCGCACTCTCGCATTGGCCTGCTCGCCATGCCCGGCGAACCCTTCGAGCGCGCACAGGCGTGAGCAGTATTCACCGATGCGTGCCGATGCCTCATCGGTGAGCACCCGTTGATAGGTGCAGGTCTTGAGAAACTTGCCGACCCAGAGTCCACCCGTGTAGCGCGCCGCCTGACGGGTCGGCAGCGTGTGATTGGTGCCGATGACCTTGTCACCAAAGGACACGTTGGTCCGAGGCCCCAGGAACAACGCACCGTAGTTGCTCAGGTGATCAGCGAACCAGTCATCGTGACGGGTCATGACCTGCACATGTTCATAGGCCAGGCGATTGGCCACCTCGAGCATCTCATCGCGATCGTCGCAGACGATGACCTGACCAAAATCCGCCCAGGCCTGGCTGGCGATCTCACGCGTGGGCAAGACCTGCAGTTGCGCCTGAACCGCGGCCAGTACGGCCTCGCCCAGCGCGGCCGAGTCGGTCAGCAGAGCGGCCGGCGAGGTCGGCCCGTGTTCGGCCTGACCGAGCAGATCGATGGCGCAGAGTTCGGCATCCACCGTCTCGTCGGCAATGACCAGGGTTTCGGTGGGGCCGGCAAACAGATCGATACCCACCCGGCCATAGAGTTGGCGCTTGGCCTCGGCAACGAACATATTGCCGGGTCCGACCAGCATGTCGACGGCGCGGATCGTTTCCGTGCCCAGGGCCATCGCGCCCACGGCCTGGATGCCGCCCAGGCAGAGAATTTCATCGGCGCCGGCCAGATGCATGGCGGCCACGATGGCCGGATGCGGGGCACCCTCATGCGGCGGCGCCGAGGCCACGATCCGTCCGACGCCCGCCACTTTTGCCGTCACCACGCTCATGTGCGCCGAGGCAACCATTGGATATTTGCCACCCGGCACATAACAACCGACGGCATTGACCGGAATGTTGCGATGACCCAGGATCACGCCCGGCAGGGTCTCGACCTCGAGATCGGTGAGGCAGGCGCGCTGATGCTGGGCGAACTGACGCACCTGCTGCTGGGCGAAGCGGATATCGTCCAGATCCGAGGGCGACACCCGGGCAATCGCCGATTCGATCTCGGCAGGGCTGAGCCGGGCATCCTCGCGCGCATACCCATCGAAGCGACGGGCCAGATCACGCACGGCGGCATCACCGCCGGCCTCGATGTCCTTGAGAATGGTTTCGACGGTTTGACGGACGGCCGCATCGGCCTGCGCCTGGGCCTCGACGCTGCGACCTTGTTTAAGGTATCGGATCATGGGTGGGTCTCCGGTGGGCATCGCGACTGGGCGCGGCCGGCGACAAGATCCCGGCCCGTCAATTGTAACGGGCGAACACCAACCGAATGGCCCGGATCAGGCCGTGGGCGCAGCCGGCAAATCGTTGAACCCGGGGGCAAAACCGGGTGGTGGGCCACTGACCGGTGCCTGCCGATCCGCCGGATTCTGCGCGCCCGACACACGCACTGACGACGTCGGCCGTTCCAGACCCATCAACACCATGAGTCCGAGGATCAGATATGAGAGCAGTAATTTCACAGAGACTCCCGGCCGGGCTGCCAGATCAAACGGTAGTGTAACCAAATGTGTTTAATTAGTAAAATATTTCGTATCGACAAACCAGGTGACATTGCGGGAGTGGCATGGGATGCCGACCATCCCATCAGCGCGACGCGGCATCCTGCGACGAACTCAGTGGCGGATAACGACTCAGATACCAGCCAAGCCCGACCGCGCGCAGACCGAAATACATCGCCAGGGCCAGCCACAGGCCATGGTTGCCCAGCCAGGGCAACAACACCAGGGTGGCAAGCACGAAGCCGGCCGTGGCCAGCAACATGGCGTTGCGCATCTGGGCGGTGCGCAACATGCCCACGAAGATCCCGTCCAGCTGATAGCTCCAGACCGCGATCATCGGCATGGCCACGACCCAGGGCAGATGTCGGCGGGCCTCCAGACGCACCGACTCATGGATGGTGAGCCAGTTCACCAGATCAGCCGCGGTGACCGCATAGACGAGCATGAAGCCGGCCGCCGTGCCGGCCGCCCACTGGGTCGATGCCCGCACGGCCCGTCTGAATGCCTGGCGATCCCGGGCACCGACCGCCTCACCGACCAGGGCTTCGGCGGCGTGGGCAAAACCATCCAGACCGAAGGCCAGCACATGCACGAGTTGCAGCAGCACCGCATTGGCGGCGAGTGTCGTTTCGCCCAGCGCCACGCCCTGCCGGGCAAACCAGGCGAAGCCGAACAACAGGCAAAGCGTCCGGATGAACAAGTCGATATTCATCGCCATCACGCGCCGGTAAGCCCCCCAGTCTCGCCAGGCCGTCATCGGCCAGCGCGGCACCGGCCAGGCGCGCAAGGCCCGGCCCAGCAGCACCAGGCCCAGGGCGCAGGCGGCGTATTCGCCGATCACGCTGGCGCGTGCCACCCCGGCGATCCCCTGATCCAGCCCCAGCACGAACCAGAGACTCAGCACGATGTTCACCAGATTCAGCACGAGCTGGGCGATCAAGGCCAGTCCGGTGCGCTGCAGGCCGACGAACACACCAATCAACACATAGTTGAGCAGCACGGCCGGCGCGCTCCAGATACGCACCTCGATGTAAATCGCCAGCTGTTCATGCATGGCCTCGCTGGCCGGCAGAAACCACCGGGCACCCATCTCGACCCAGGGCCGGGCGGCGATCAGCGAGAAGCCCAGCACCAGCACCAGCATCAGGTTCTGCAACAACAGGGCACGCAGGGCTGCGCCATCGGCGGCGCCGCGGCTCTGCGCCACCAGCCCGGTGGTGCCCATGCGCAGAAAACCAAAGGCCCAGAAGATCGACGAGAAGACGACCGCGCCCAGCGCGGAGGCGCCCAGAAACACCGGATCAGGCAGGCGACCCATGACCGCGGTATCGACCAGGCCCACCAGCGGAACCGACAGGTTGGCCACGATGATCGGCGCGGCGAGCCTGAACACCTGGCGATGCGGGCCAGCGGCGAAGGGGTGATTCAAGCGAGGGTCAGGCCGGGTCGTCAGGCCGGTCGCGGCTCATCAAACGCGGCGTGACCCGCACCACCTGATCGGCGCTGCTGAACAGGTATTCACCGTCCTGCACGGTCACGGACAGGCGCATGGTTCGTGCGACCAGGCCGGCCAGCGCGTTGCTCTCGGCCGTGATCACCTGATGCAGATCCAGATTGGACAGACGCGCCAGATCGGCACCGTGGCGGCGCCACCATTGGTCGCAGCGGGAGCCACCGTAGGCAATGAGGGCAACCCGAGTGGCACGGCCGCTCGCCCGCCTCACCAGGCGCTCGTCGGGCAGGCCGACCATGATCCAGCGCTGGATCGCGCCGGTCAGATCGGTGCACACCAGATCAGGCTCATCGTCGGACGACAGCCCCCGGCCAAAGCTGGGTTGCTCGCCCGCGTACATCGCATAGGCGAGCAGACGGATCATCACGCGCTCGGCCGTCTCGGAAGGATGATGGGCGATGGTCAGCGAATGATCGGCGTAGTGATGCCTGTCGGTATCCGCGAGTGAGAGATCGACCTTCAGTATGGTTGCGTTGAGCGCCATCGTGCGCCGATTCTACGCGGCCAGGCTCACCCGATTGGATCCGGCCCGACAGCCGGGTCGCGACAATCGCCCGGGCCTCCCCGATCGGCGCCACCACTGTCACCGCTGTCGCCGTCACGCAGTCGATAGCGCAGGCGACGATAGATTGTCGAGCGACCAATGCCAAGCGTGCGCGCCGCGTGCGCGACGTTACCGCCATGGGCCTCGACCGTGCGGAAGATCAGATCGTCGGCGATCGTGCTCAGGCGCGGTTCACCGCTCGTCTGCCCGGCTTCGGGTTGCAGGCGATGAGCCACGTATTCGCCGAAACGGTCGGCCACCGCCGCACGCTTGGGCAATGAGGGTCGGCGCGCCGTCTCCCTGGGCCTGAGCGCAACCGGACGGCCGGACGCAAAAGGCGTCGGCTGCGATGCCATCATTGCCCAGACGAACATGCCATGGGCCAGAGCGAGTCGGACCGGTTCGCCGATGCGTGCACCCTGCTCCAGGGCGCTGCGCACCTGGCCGTGGGAATTGACGAACATGTCGCTCATATGGGCCTGGCCGATGGCATTGGCCAGACGCGGCCAGAGTTCGCGGGCCGCGTCATTGGCCGCGACGATTTCGCCATCGGGGCCCAGGCCGATCATGGCGTCATCGGGCGACCCCAGTTCGCCGGGATGCCAGTTGATGCGGATCACGAAAGCGTCGGCGCACAGCCGCTCGAACAGACGGGCCTGGATGTCACGCGAGGCCGCACTGATCATGCGTATGAGTCGAGGGCCATCGGGCACCACATCGCTCGACACATCGAGCACCCCGATCAGCCGGCCATCGACGCCGAACAAGGGCGCGGCGGCACAATTGAAGGTGCGCAGCGCCGAAAAATAGTGTTCGTCGCCGCGCACGCTCAGTGGCGACTGCTCGTGCAACACGGCACCGATGGAGGTCGTGCCCACGCAGGGCTCGGACAGATCGACGCCGATCCGCGCAGCTGCCCGCAATACCGGCCCGTTCAGCCTGGTATCGCCCCCGACCGAGATCACCAGTCCGCGGCAGTCGGTCACGATGACCAAATGCCGAAGTGCCGACACGGCCCGGGCCAGGTGCAGCATGGTTGGTTGGCTCGCGGCGATCAGATCGCTGCTGGCCAGCAAGGCCTGATCCAGATCATCGGGCCTGACCGGATCGAATTCGACCGATTCGGACCAATGCCGGCCACTGGCCAGGCAGCGCTGCCAGGATCGGTCGACCCAGTCGGGCACGCAGAGCGACGCCGGCGCGCCGATCTGGGCCGGCAGAACCGGGCGGCCTGGCTGCATGGTCTGGGTCATGAACAGGTATCCGGCAAACGGATCATGCGGTGACTCCAACTCGTGATGCGCGCACGCTGGCGCTCCCCTGGCGATGATCGGGCGCGGAGAACACGACCATCAAGTCCGGATTCTATGGCAGGGCGCCAGCCATCGCATAATCGTGGACTGAACATCGTGGCCTGAACGAACCGGGATCTCACATGAAGGCTCTTAACGACCACCCCGGAGTCTCCGGTCTGCTCGCCCGACGCCTGATCGGCGCGAGCCGCAACTCGGTCAAGGGCCTGGCCGTGGTCTGGCGCGAAGAGGCCTTCCGGGTCGAGATCATGCTGTTCATCGTGCTGGCGCCCCTGGGTTTCTGGCTGGGCCAGACCGGCGTGGCGCGTGCCCTGCTGATCGGCAGCCTGGTATTGGTGTTGATCGTCGAAACCCTGAATACCGCGGTCGAAGTGGCGATCAACCGGATCTCGCTTGACTTCCATCCCCTGTCGGGGGCCTCCAAGGACCTGGGCAGCGCGGCCGTGCTGTTGTCGATGCTTCAGGTGGTACTGGTCTGGGGGCTGGTCATTTTTGGCTGACCGGATGATCCGGTCCGGTGGCTGGGCATGCGGGGCCATCCGCTGGCAGGGTCAGGACCCGATCCAGCCGGTAGCGTGACGCGAGCGCCGGCTCGTGCGTCAGGTCATGGCGCAGTCGGTTCACATCGGCTTGGGCATCCAGTTCGATGATCACCTGGTCAAATTGCGATTGCCCCTCACGCGAAAATCGCCAATGCGATTC
>CAVSZG010000002.1:0-170707 GCA_963732405.1 uncultured beta proteobacterium | reverse complement strand
GAAGACTATCCCTCGTTCCTGCCCTGGTGTTCCGGGGCCCAGGTTGACCGCTCGGCCGCGCCCGACATCCGCGCCACCCTGCATATTTCGTTCAAGGGGCTTCGTCAGCAGTTCACCACGCTCAACCGCCATACTCCGCCGGGCCAGATCACCATGACCCTGCTCGATGGACCGTTCACCTCGCTCAATGGCGGCTGGACGATCGAGGCGCTCAGTCCGCAGGCCTGCAAGGTGAATTTCCGTCTCGACTATACGATGCGCAGCGGTCTGCTGGGCCGGGCGCTGGCACCCATCTTCGGCCAGATCGCCGGCACCTTTGTCGATGCCTTTGTGAAAGAAGCGGCGCGTCGGCATGACTGACCGCCCCAGATCGTCGCCGGCCGCGTCGCCGCCGATGATCCGGGTCGAGTTCATCTGGCTGGCCGGCGACTGGCCGGAAGAGCCGCCGCTGCGTAGCGACCCGGGTGCCTCAACCTCGTTGCCGGCCTACGCCCTGCCGGCCGTCGCCGGACGCCAGCAGCGCGATCCGGTACTCGTGTCAACGGTGGTGCCGACCCGGTCGGGCACCGAAGTTACCGATCTGCTCGCACGCTGGCTCACGCCAGCCGCGCACCAGGCGATCGCCGCCCGCCGCATCGATCTGGCCGTCCACGGCCAGCGGATCCGGGCCGGACAACGGCTGCGTGAGGGCGATCGCATCGAACTGCTGGCCGGCATTCAGGCCGATCCCCGTTCCGATCGACGCGCCCGGGTACGCGCCGAGCGCCAGCAGGCCGGACGGGATAAATGGCGCACCGGGGCCGGAGCTGAGCCACTTGTATAATTGACCTTTGCGCGGAGCCGCTCTCTATGCAACTGGCCGGAAAAGCCCTTACCTTCGACGACATCCTGCTCGTCCCCGCCTACTCCGACGTACTACCCCGCGACACTGACCTGAGCACCCAGCTGACCCGCCGCATCGGTCTGCGGGTGCCCATCCTGTCGGCCGCCATGGATACCGTGACCGAAGCCGGACTGGCCATTGCCATGGCCCAGACCGGCGGCCTGGGCATCATCCACAAGAATTTGTCGCCCGCTGAGCAGGCCGCCGAAGTCCTGAAGGTCAAGCGCTTCGAAACCGGCGTGCTGGTCGACCCGATCACCGTCTCGCCCGACATGACCGTGCGCGAAGTCATGGCCCTGACCGAGCGGCACCAGATCTCGGGCTTTCCGGTGGTTGATGGCGACAAGGTGGCCGGCATCGTCACCAATCGCGATCTGCGCTTCGAGACCCGTCTCGAAGCGAAGGTAAGCGACATCATGACCCCGCGCGAGCGACTGGTCACCGTGCCCGAAGGCAGTGACCCCGAGATGGCCAAACAACTCATGCATGAGCACCGGCTCGAACGGGTGCTCATCATCGATGATGATTTCCGGCTGCGCGGCCTGGTCACCGTGCGCGACATGCTCAAGTCCACCGAGCATCCCAATGCCTGCAAGGACGATTCAGGCAAATTGCGTACTGGCGCCGCCGTGGGCGTGGGTGATGATCGCGAAGAGCGGGTCGAGGCCCTGATCCGCGCCGGCGTCGATGTGATCGTTGTTGATACCGCCCACGGCCATAGCGCGGGCGTGCTCGCTGCCATCCGCAGCATCAAGCGCCAATACCCCCAGGTCGACGTGATCGGCGGCAACATCGCCACGGCCGATGCCGCGCGCGCCATGCTCGAAGCCGGCGTCGATGGCGTCAAGGTGGGCATCGGCCCCGGATCGATCTGCACCACGAGGGTGGTTGCCGGCGTCGGCGTACCCCAGATCACCGCCATCCATGACGTGTCGACTGCGCTCGAAGGTACCGGTGTGCCGGTCATTGCCGATGGCGGTATCCGGTATTCGGGCGACCTGGCCAAGGCAATCGCCGCCGGCGCCCATTCCGTCATGATGGGCTCCATCTTCGCCGGTACCGAAGAAGCCCCCGGCGAGGTCATCCTGTATCAAGGTCGCTCCTACAAGAGCTATCGCGGCATGGGCTCGCTGGCCGCCATGCGCGAAGGCGCTGCCGATCGTTACTTCCAGGACCCGGAATCCAACGCCGACAAACTGGTTCCCGAGGGTATCGAGGGGCGGGTGCCCTACAAGGGTTCGGTCACGGCCATCGTCTATCAGATGGTCGGCGGCCTGCGTGCCAGCATGGGTTATTGCGGTTGCCGCGACATCCCGGCCATGCGCAGAAACACCCGCTTCGTCGAGATCACGACGGCCGGCATGCGCGAATCCCATGTGCATGATGTGCAGATCGTCAAGGAAGCGCCGAATTACCAGGTCACCTGAGCCCGCCGTGCATCATCAGAAAATCCTCATCATCGATTTCGGCTCGCAGTTCACCCAGCTGATCGCCCGACGCGTCCGGGCGCTCAAGGCCTACTGCGAAATCATCCCCTGGGACCGCGCTGCGGCCGTGCTCGATGCCTGGCAGACCGACGCCAGCCTGCGCGGCATCATTCTGTCGGGCGGCCCCAACTCGGTGGCTGACGATGAAACCCCGCGCGCGCCCGAGGCGGTATTCAGCAGCGGCGTACCGGTGCTGGGCATCTGTTATGGCATGCAGACCATGGCGGCGCAACTCGGCGGGCGCGTCACGCCGAGCCAGCATCGCGAATTCGGCTTTGCCCAGGTCAGGGCGCGCGGCCACACCGCCTTGCTGCGCGACATTCAGGACCGGATCACCGAGCAAGGGCATGGCATGCTCGATGTCTGGATGAGTCATGGCGACGGCGTCGACACCATGCCCCCCGGCTTCAAGCTCATGGGCTCATCGGATAATTGCCCGATCGCCGCCATTGCCGATGAAACCCGCCGGCTCTATGGCATCCAGTGGCATCCCGAAGTCACCCACACGGTTCAAGGCCAGGCGATTCTCCAACGCTTCGTCATTGACATCTGTGGCATTGCCGGTGACTGGACCATGCCCGGCTTCATCGATGAAGCCGTGGCCACGATTCGCGCCCAGGTCGGCAGCGATCATGTCATTCTCGGTTTGTCGGGTGGCGTCGATTCGTCGGTGGCCGCCACGCTCATTCACCGTGCCATCGGCCAGCAACTGACCTGCGTCTTCGTCGACCACGGCCTGCTACGGCTCAACGAAGCAGCCCAGGTCATGAGCACCTTTGCCGAGCACATGGGGCTGAACATCATTCATGTCGATGCGGGCGAGCGCTTTCTGAGCAAACTCGCCGGCGTGAGTGATCCCGAGGCCAAACGCAAGATCATCGGTGCCGAATTCGTTGCGGTATTCCAGGAGCAGGCCGAGCGCATCGCCGACGCAAAATGGCTCGCCCAGGGCACCATTTACCCGGATGTGATCGAGTCGGCCGGTGGTAAAGGCAAGGGCGCACACAAGATCAAGTCGCACCACAATGTGGGTGGACTACCCGACACGCTCAAGCTGTCGCTGCTCGAACCCATGCGCGAATTGTTCAAGGACGAAGTGCGCGAACTGGGCATTGCCATGGGCCTGCCACCGGCCATGGTCTATCGGCATCCGTTTCCAGGCCCTGGGCTGGGTGTGCGCATCCTGGGCGAGATCATGCCCGGCATGGCCGACACCTTGCGCGCGGCCGATGCCATCTTCATCGATGAATTGCAGCGCACGAGCGGCCCTGATGGCAAGAGCTGGTATGAGCTGACCGCCCAGGCTTTTGCGGTGTTCCTGCCGGTTCGTTCGGTGGGCGTGATGGGCGACGGCCGCACCTATGAGCATGTGATTGCGCTGCGCGCCGTGCAGACCACCGATTTCATGACGGCGCACTGGGCGCATCTGCCGCACGAGTTGCTCGGCCGGGTGTCGAACCGCATCATCAATGAGGTGAGCGGGGTGAACCGGGTGGTGTATGACATTTCCGGGAAGCCGCCGGCGACGATTGAGTGGGAATGAAATCAAGTCCTTCAGGGGCTATCGCCAGCCGCGGCGGTCACTGTCAGCCTGCCCGGCCTTGGCGAGCGAATGCGCATCCGACCCGTGCAGGCAAGGCTTGCATCCGTTGTACTGGCTGTCGAGCGCTCGACAATGGCCGACTCCTTGCCCAGCCAGAAGCGGACCTGCTTGGGATTGGCGCTGAAGATGATGGGGGCACTGCCCTCGACGTTCTTGCGCTGCGCCGCGAACGAGGCGTTGGCGTCGCGCAGACCCGAAGTCCCGCCTTTCTCTCTGCCGGCGATGGCGATCAGGGTGTTCTATTGACGAGGGGCGTACCCCACCACGCTCCCGCCGCATAGCGACAGGAAGCGCGTAGGTCCGATCAAAAAATGCCTAATATACAGGGCATTATTAGCTTATTTGCCTAATTTGGCGACATTCTGCCCAATGCCAGACTTGCGATCTATGCAATAAATGCCTAATATAAAGGGCGTTTAATGCATAAAATGCCTAATATAATGAGCAAATTTCTGATGCCACTGCAAGCCACCGAGCGGGTTGTCCAGCTGGGTCAGCGCATCCGGGTGGCGCGGATTCGGCGCGGCTGGTCGGTCGCCGATCTCGCCAGCAAGGCGGGTATCAACCGAAACACCCTCACGGCGCTGGAACTTGGTAAGCCAGGAACGGCTGTCGGCGTGTGCGTCACGGTACTGTGGGCACTCGGCCTGGACAAGTCTCTAGACGCTGTCGTGGATCCCGACAGGGATCTCCACGGCAAGGCGCTCGAAGCGTCGCGCCGCCCTACGCGGGCGGGCAAGGCCCGGAAGGCGAGCGACGACTATGACTTCTGAGCGCGAAGCCTATGTCTACATCCAGCTACCCGGCACTTTGGAAACGGTGCCCGCGGCGCTGCTCAGGGTGCAGACGCTGCCCGACGGCACGCAAATAGGGCGGTTTCGTTACGGCGATCGTTACCTTCAGCGCCAAGAGGCGGTTGCACTCGATCCGTTCCAGCTGCCTCTTGCCAAGGAAGTCTTCGAGTTCACCCAGCTCAAGGGGATTCCTGGTGCGGTTCGAGACGCTGGTCCCGACGCCTGGGGTCGGCGGGTGATTGAGCACAAGCTCGAGCGCAGCGCGGCTGACCTTCAGGAAATCGACTATTTGCTACATGGTCCGCAAGATGGGGCAGGGTACCTGAGCTTTGGGCTGAAGGCCGAACCGCCCGCGCCCAAGCGCCAGTTCAACCGCACGCACCAGTTGGAAGAGCTGATCGCGGCCACGCAAGCGATCGGAGATGGGCGCCCATTGGCCGCCCATCTGCTCGAACAGCTCGAACCGGGCACCAGCATGGGTGGTGCCCGGCCGAAGACCACGATCGAGGACGCACAAAGCCTCTGGCTCGGCAAGTTTCCCGCCAGAGATGATCGCTTCAATGTGCAGCGGGTTGAATTTGCGACGCTCGACTTGGCTCGCAGATGCGGCCTGAATGTCACTCAACCCCGGCTGCAGACGGTTGGCGAGAGCGACGTGCTGATGCTGAAGCGGTTCGATCGCGATTACACCGACAAGGGTTACCTGCGTTTCGGTCTCGTCAGCGGTCTGACCGTGCTCGACTGCGACGATAGCCACCTGGACCGGGAACGTTGGTCCTACCCGCTGATGGCCGACAACTTGCGCCGATGGTCCGACAAGCCGGAAGCTGACTGTGCCGAACTCTTCAGGCGGATGGTCTTCAATGCTGCCGTGACCAACAACGATGACCATCCTCGCAATCACGCCCTGCTGCGCAGGCAAAAGGGTTGGCGGTTGTCGCCGGCCTACGACCTCGTGCCCACACCCGTCGTGAGCCTGGAGAGGCGCGATCTGGCATTGACTGTCGGCGTCTACGGTCGCACGGCCAGTCTCTACAACCTGCTGTCGCAGGCGGGGCGCTTCGGTTTGTCGGCTGACGAGGCACGCGGGCAGATCGATCGACTCGTCGACACCGTCCGGCATTGGCGCGAGAGCTTCTTCGCCTGCGGTGTATCGGCCGAGGACATCGACTACATCGCTCCGGCCATGCTGCCTGGATGCTTCTTCTTCGAAAGGCGTCCCGATGTGTGAGGTGCCATGTCGACTTACATCTTTGGCCACGCCAACATGCCGTTCGAACCCATCCTCTCACGACATCGAGATGTCATGAGTAGCCCCACAGACAACGACAAGGGCTTCACGGACTTGGCCACCGCTCAGGTCGAAGGCAACGATTGCCGAGTCCATGTGCGGGCGAACGCCGGTTCGACCGTCGCCGCAACAGCCCCCCATGGGGGGAATCGGTGGCCGCACCGCTATCCAGGCTGATAGCTGCCCGTCAGGGCGACGCCACCGGCGGACACCGGGCCGGATCCACGCGCCGCCATACCTGGGTCTGGCAAATGAACAGGACGCATCCGCTGACGATCAGCGTCGAGTCTGAGCGCAGCTGCAGCGACCCTTTGTAGTCGCGCCCGTCCTCGGGGTTGTAGAGACGCCCGCCGTTCCACTGGCCGGCCCCCGATGGTCTCATCTGGTCGATGACCAGCTTGCCGAGCAGCGGCGATTGGTCGGCAATGCCCTGGGGCAGGTCGTCCCAGAGCCAGGCGATGCGCCCGCACATTGCGCCATCACCACAGTCCTCGATATGGACTCGGGCACTGAAGCCGGGCGTCCACCACTCGCCCTGCAAATCGCGCCCTGGCTGCACGGCGGCGGCGGCCGTCGCCATCAAGGCCAGACACAGCGCCACCGGTTTCATGACGTGGCCTCGCGCCGATCCACGCCGGCGAATCGTTCGTCGCCGTAGCGCAGGTATTCATAATCTTCGGTACCGCACAGGCGATCCCACCAGGTAAAGTAAAGGCCAAAGTTGCCGCGATTGCGCGCGTGGTGGAAGTGATGATGGCTGACCGGCGTGATCCAGCCCATCCAGCCGCGCGGTGTCCACCGCCAGGGGAACAATTCATGGGCGCAGTGACCGACGGCGTTGCGCAGGATCATGTGCAGCAGAAAGATGACGAGCACGCCCGAATGCACGGGCACCGCCAGCAGGAACAATGGCAGGAACACGGCCTGCATCACTGCCTCCACGGGGTGGAAGGCGTAGGCCGCCCACGGGGTGGGATTCAACGAGGTATGGTGGCGGCCATGCACGGCACGGAACCAGCGCGGGTGGTGCAGCGCTCGGTGGGTCCAGTAGAACCAGGCGTCGTGGGCCACGATGATCAGCACCAGGCTCGCCCACCACCAGGCCCAGCCATGGCGTTGTACATCCGGGTAGACCTCGACCGTGCCGTCGGCGATCAGCAGCCAGAGCATCAGACCGTTGATCGCGAAGATCAACACCGTGGACATCGAGCCGGTGATTTCGCGGCGCACCTGCCCTGGCGCCGGTTCGGCATTCAGGATGCGCCGGCTGGCCAGGCGCTGGCGCAGCAGTACGTTGACCACGAGCCAGACGGCCCCTGCCGCGAGCGCGTATCGCAGGAAATCAGAAATCAGCACAGTCAGTGCCATCTGTGCCAGGATGGCCGGCGATGACAGTAGTTCTTGCATGGGAGGCTCCAGGTGGATGAACGAGCCTCATGCTCGGCCGGCCCGGCGCCGGCCGTCTTGCCGAATTGTCGCGATGTCTGGCCGATTCCCGGCAGGACATGGCCGAAAACCGCTGTCACCCTCAGTCGGGTGAGAGTGGCTGCGTCAGGCGCATGCCGGCGCGGTATTCGGTGGGCGTCAGTCCGAATCGCTGGCGAAACGCCCGATTGAATGGCCCGATCGATCCATAGCCGCACTCAAGCGCGATCGTCAGGACGGGTAAATCTTCGCTGACCAGACGCGCCGCGGCCTCCTGCAGCCGGTGGTGGTGCAGGAAGTCGTTGAAGTTTCTGTAGCCCAGTTGCTGGTTGATCAGGGTCCGCAGCGCGACTTCTCCCATGCCCAGGTCTGCGGCCAGCGACGCCACGGTCAAGCCTTCGCGTCGGTAGGCGTGCCGCTCGTCCATGGCCACGCGCAGACGCCTGAGGGCCGGACTCTGCTCGGTCACCGGCTGCGAATCTGCGGCCACGGTGTTCGGCATGGCGGCCGCAGGATCGGCGGTGGCCACGATAGATGGCAGTCCCAGCACGGCATCGAGCGATCGACGGGCAATCAGCACGGCCAACGCCAGCGCCACTGCGCCGATACCCGCCACGTGCAAAGCGGGCAACAGCGGGCCGACAGGACGGTCGCGAACGGCCAGCTCGACGCCCAGCGCGATCGCGGCATACAGGCCGATGCCCAGTGCAACCCAGCGCCGGGCCACGCGCCGTGGTTCGACCAGATCGTCACGCCAGCCGCGGAGCACCTCCCACACTGCGGCCGCGGTGAAGGCGACCATGGCCACGGCATGCACCAACGATAACGTGCCGGGACCGGGGTCCGCTTCGCCGGCCAGCCAGGCCTTGAGCCGTGGCGCGTTGGCACCCAGGCCAATGACGACCATGCCGGCGCCAGCCGCCAGCCGCGGCCAATCCCATCGGAAGCCGTCATCGAACAGACTACGTGCCGCCAACCAGAGCCAGACCGTTGAACTGGTGCACAGGGCCAGCACACCCCAGACCAGCGGGCGTGGAATCTCCACCAGCAATGTTGACCGCTGGCAGAACAGGTAGGCCACCAGCGAAAGCGTGAAGATCCACAACGCGCTGCGCGCGGCTGCCCTTGGCCCGCGGCCCATCAGGTTGGCCGCGTGGAACAGCAGCACGCCACCGACGGCGCCGCGCAGCAGCAAGTCCCAGTACTGAGCGTCAGTCTGAAGCATGAACCATCGCCGCCGTTGACATCAACCCTGGCATGGTCGCCTGACCTCACAGACCAGATCACCAAAGGTCGTCACCGACTCTCCAGCCTCTGAAGCAAGCCATCCATCTCATTTTGCGTCAGGGTGATGCCTGAGCGCACGGAAATCTCGCGCGCCGCGAACCGTCGTTGTGAAGGAAGCCGCGCACCTTGTCCCAGTATGGCTTCCAGCAGTCCTTCCGCACGCTCAAACGGATCGCCAGGCCTTCCGCTTGAGAACTTCTCGGGCGAGAACGCGAGAATCAATTCACCATGATGGGGCAGCAGTTTGTCAGACCCCAGATACGCCAGCGCTTCGGGACTCATCATGTCGCCGATCATGGCACCAGCGAGCAACTCGATCATGGTCGAGATGGCTGAGCCTTTGTGACCGCCAAACGGCAGCATGGCACCCGCCAGTGCTTTCTGCGGATCCGTGGTCGGCGCACCGGCTTCATCGATGGCCCAGCCCTCGGGAATGGGCGTACCAGCGATGTTGTGCATTTCGATCTCACCGCGCGCTGAGATCGATGTCGCAAAATCGAAAACATAGGGTGGTTTGCCCGGCCGGGGCCAGCCGAAGGCAATCGGGTTGGTACCGAGCAATGCCTTGGCGCCGCCTGATGGCGCCACGCTCGCATAGCTGGGGCACATGGCCATTGCCGCGACACCTTGGTCGGTCAGGGTTTCGATTTCGGGCCAGAGTGCGGAAAAATGGGTGCAGGCATTGATGACCAAGGCCGCGATTCCCGTTGTCCTGGCGCGATCGGCCAGCACTGGCGCGCCCAATTCGAAGGCTGCTGGCGAGAATGCGCCATTGGCGTTGACGCGGATCACCGACGAGCCGTCGTCCATCAGTTGTGGTTCGGCCTTGATGTCGACTTTCCCGGCATCCACGGTTCGCAGGCAGCCAGCGATCCGGTAGATGCCATGCGATTTGCAGCCATCGCGTTCGCCGGCAACGATGACAGCCGCCACGGTTCGGGCTTGCTGGCTGCTCAGACCTGCCTTCAGGAAGATGTCGGTGACGATCTGCGTCAGCGCGTCAATGGATAGGGTGGTCTGTTCCGGCATATTGATCTCGTCGCTCCTGTCAGGTCTGTCGCGAGGCTGCGTGTCAGTAACAAGTATGCAACGCGCAACCGGGGACGGACCCGCCAACTCTGGCACGCCAGTCTATTTGCATACAAATGGTATTCTTACTGAATTCGAAATATGTCCTCTCATGGGCTGAACGATTGTTGTCGATTCGTGCCTGACAAAACCATTGATGCGATCTTTTTCCATCCCGACGCCCGATTCGGGCATTGGTTCCTGATCTCATGACAGTCTTGAATGCCACCCGGATTGCGCCTGGCACAGCGAACGGCAATGTTCTCGTCTCCCAGACCGGGTTGAGCTTCTGGGGAGGGGTGGATCCCGGGACAGCACGGGTGATCGATGTGCATCACCCGCTTCAGGGCCAGTCTATCGCCGGGGCCATTCTGATGATGCCGACCAGCCGCGGATCGTGCTCCGGGTCTGGCGTGATGCTCGATCTTGCGCTGAACGGGCGGGCGCCGGCCGCGTTGATTTTCAGCGAACCGGAAGACATCCTGACGCTGGGCGCCTTGATCGCAGCGCAATTGTTTGGTCGCGGGATTCCGGTCGTGCGGGTTTGTTCCGAGGCCTTGGCGCAACTGGCCGATCAATCCTCACTGACGATTGACGCCGATGCCATCCTCGGCAACGGAATCCGCATTCCGATCAGTGAATCACCGATATCGCGTCTGGCCTTGAGCGAAGAGGATCAATGGATTCGTGACGGGCGGGATGGCCGGGCGGCTGCCTTCGCCATGCAGGTTGTCTGCACGGTTGCGGCGCAGCAGGGCGCAACGCAGTTGATCGATATCCACCGTGGCCACATTGATGGCTGCATTTTTGCTCACGAAGCCAATCTGATTTTCGCGGAACGAATGGATGAGATGGGCGCCAGGGTGCGCGTTCCGACCACCATCAATGCGATTTCGGTGGACCGACTGAACTGGCCATCGCAAGGCGTTCCGATCCCGTTCGGCACGTCGGCGTCGCGGCTGGCCGATGCCTACGTCCGGATGGGATGCCAGCCGACATTCACCTGCGCACCCTATCTGTTGGATGATTCGCCCCAGCAGGCTGAAGCCATCGCCTGGGCGGAATCCAATGCGGTTGTTTACGCGAACAGTGTGCTGGGTGCGCGCACCCCCAAACATCCCGACTATCTGGATCTGTTGATCGCCATGATCGGCCGTGCGCCGCTGTCAGGTGTTTACCGGGACGAAGAGCGCCAGGCCCGCGTGATTCTGGAATTTGATGTGCCGTCTGCCGCCGATGATGCCGTCTGGCCGCTGGTTGGTTATCTGGCGGGCCTCAAATCACCGGACCGGATTCCACTGTTGCGCGGACTCGGGAAGGCTGCACCTGATTCGGATGGTCTGAAGGCATTGTGCGCGGCGTTTGGCACAACATCGGCTGCGCCGATGTTGCATGTCGAGGGTGTGACGCCGGAAGCAGCCGGGGCTGCCGCGCCCGATACGCCATTGATCCATCTGACGCGCGACGACTTCGCCTGGGCATGGCGGCAACTCAACCAGGGGCCTGACAGCATCGACCTGATTGCCATTGGCAGCCCCCATGCATCGTTGAAAGAATGTGGGCTGTTGGCGCAGATGCTCGATGGACGCCCGGCGCGTGTGCCAGTCATTGTCACTGCCGGTCGCCAGACCATTGCGCAGGCTCGGGCTCAAGGCACCTTGGCCGCGCTGCAGGCAGCCGGCGTGATGCTCATTCCCGACCTGTGCTGGTGCTCGATCACCGAACCTGTCTTTCCGCCGGCGGCGCGCAGTGTCATGACGAATTCGGGGAAATATGCCCATTACGGACCCGGTCTATCGGGCCGCACCGTCCGGCTGGGCAGTCTGAGGCAATGCGCCGACGCTGCCGTCACCGGCGTATCAAGCCTGGAACCGCCGGCCTGGATGCGCTGAGATCCGGCCCGATTCCGAGCATTTCATTTTTCTGCACACAAACATAATACATAGTGCATACTTGATCGCGCACAAATTCCAACCAAGGAGTCCGACATGAGAAAAGGTCTACTGGCATTGGCTGCCGTCGCGGGGCTATCTGCCTTGGCTGGCTCAGCATCTGCGAAGGAAGTGACGTGGCGTGTGCCGACCTCCGTGCCTGAAGGTTCGCCCTTCTACGTCAATTTTCTCGAGCGCTTTGCCGGCAACGTCAAACGCCTGACGGATGGCGCTGTCAAAATCGAACCCTACGGCGCCGGCATTCTTGTCCCTGCGCTGCAGGTCTATGACGGCGTCCGTGACGGCATTGTCGAAGCCGGTCACTCGACCCCCTGTTTCAGCGTCAACAAAGACCCCATGAACGCCATCTTCTGCGGCTTCCCGGGTGGCATGGGCCCCGAGGCCCATACCACCTGGATGTACGAGGGCGGCGGCAAGGAAAAGCTCGGCGAAATGCGCGCGCAGGAAGGTTTCAAATCGCTCGTCGTCGGTATCGGCTCCTCGGAAATCCTGGCGCATGCCAACAAACCGATTCGCAAACCCGAGGATCTGAAGGGCCTCAAATATCGAACGGCGGGTCCCTGGGCTGAAGTCATGCGCGACTATTTTGGCGCTGTTCCCACGGTTGTTCCGCCGGGTGAGATCTACACGCTGCTCGAGCGCAAGGGCGTGGATGCGATTGAGTGGGCGCCGCCATCGGCCAACCTGCCCGAAGGTTTCCACGAAGTGGCTCCCTACATTGTCACGCCGGGCGTGCATCAACCCACCTTCGTCTGGGAAGTGGTCGTGAAGCAGAAGACCTGGGATGCGCTGGATGCGGCACTCAAGGCCAAACTGGAAGCCGCAGCCGAACTCACCACGCTTCAGTCGCTGCTCAGCTTTTACGACAAGGACATGAAGGCAATGGCCGTGTTCAAGTCCAGCAAGGCCGAGATCATCCAGTTGGATCAGTCGTTTATCGACCAGCTCAATGCCGCCGGTGTCGACTGGATCAAAAAGAAGGCCGAAGCCCAAAAGACGGCAGGCAAGGGCAAGATGGCGGAGATTCTGGCCGATTACCTCGCTTATCAGGCACGTTGGACCGCTCAGAGCGGCTATCTGATCCGCAACGGTCACTGATTCGCGCCCGCGGCTGCCATGAAAAGGACTTTCCTGACGATCGCGGATGCCATTTCCACGAGTCTCGGATATGCCTCCTATGCCATGGTCCTGATCCTGGTCGCCGCGATGGTCTACGAAGTGGTGGCGCGTTATATCTTTGGCGCGCCAACGGCCTGGGCGTTTGATATCGCCTACATGTGTACCGGCGTGTTGTTCGTACTCGGCGCAGCCCAGGCCTTGCGCGAAGACGCCCATGTGCGGATCGACTTCCTGTCTGCCCGCTTGCCCGTTCGAATGCGCGAGGTGATCGAAGGCGGCATCTATCTGCTCGTGCTCGGCCCGATATTTTCGCTGTTGACCATGATTGCCGCGCAGCGCACATGGCGCGCCTGGACGACCGGCGAAGTTGAACATGTCAGCCCTTGGGCACCGCTGATGTGGCCGTTCTACAGCGCGCTGACCATCGGGCTGGCCGGACTGACGCTGCAGATTCTGGCCGAAGGCATTCGTTACCTTGCCGCCGAACGGCGGGCCGCGCCCTTTCAGATCAAGGAATGACGCCATGACTGCGGCACTGATGTTTCCCGCACTATTCGCGTTGATCCTGCTGGGCATCCCCATTGCATTTTCGCTGATCATCGTGGCCTTCGTGGCGGGTCTGGCCGCGTTTGGTACGGCCGCGCCCGGCCAGTTATACGGTTCGTTCTATTCCGCGGCCACCAACTTCATTCTCTCGGCAGTGCCGATGTTCATCCTGATGGGGGCATTGCTGGAGCGCTCCGGCATTGCGCAGAGCCTGTTCAAGGTGATGAATCTGTGGCTCGGGCGCTTGCCGGCCGGACTGGCGCTGGCCACGGTCGCCATGGGCGCCGTGTTCGCCGCCGCGGCAGGCGTTGTCGGTGCCGTCGAGGTCATGATCGGCATGATGGCCATCCCGGCCATGCAAAAGGCCCGATATGACAATTCGCTGATTGCTGGAACGATCTGTGCCGGCGGGTCGCTGGGCACGATGATTCCGCCGTCAGTCATTGCCGTCATGTATGCCTCGTTGGCCCAGATGTCCGTTGGTAAATTGCTCGCCGGCATGCTGCTTCCGGGCATCATCATGGTTGGCCTGTTTCTGGCGTACCTCGTTGTCCACGGTCTGCTTTACCCGGCCAGCAACGACCATCCCGCCGACGCGGAACAGCAAGTCCCTCTTGGCGAGAAATTGCGCCAGACCATCATTGTCATGGCACCGGTCATGTTGCTGATCATGGCTGTGCTGGGATCCATTCTTGCCGGCATCGCCTCGCCCACGGAAGCAGCGGCATTGGGCGCGACCGGCGCCTTGTTGTTATGTATCGCCAACTGGCGTCTCAATCTGCGCACCTTACTCGATTCCCTGGGAACGACCGTGCGGATTTCCGCCATGATATTGCTGATCGTGGCAGGTGGCACCATGTTCATGGGCGTCTTCGCCGCCAATGGCGGATCCCGTCTGATCCGGGGGATCATCGAAAGCGCCGGGCTCGGTCCGACCGGAATGATCGCGTTTTTCCTGTTGGTCGTCTTCATCCTGGGGTTCGTGCTCGACTGGACGGCCAATGTGTTGATCGTGGTGCCGATGTTCGCACCATTCATCCGCACCGCAGGCATTGATCCGGTGTGGTTTGCAGTGATGGTGCTGGTGGTGATCCAGACGGGCTACCTGACACCACCCATGGCCCCCTCGATCTTTTATCTCAAATCCATCGCGCCGCCCGACATGACATACGGACAAATGTGTCGGGGCGTGTTCCCGTTCATTCTGTTGCAGGGGGCGACCTTGTTGCTGGTCCTGTTGTTTCCCGCCCTGGCAACCTGGTTGCCGGATCGCATCGTCGGCCTTTGACGAAGGCGGGAGTCGATGCGCGCTGTCCAGCCACCTGCCGCCGGACCCAGATGATGCCTGGCCGCCAGGCTACCGGGTATCCGACAGTTGGCGTGCACGATCGCGCAGCCCCGCATGCTTGTCGATCATTCAGTCATACCTATGGGTAGAAACACGAGTTCCAGCATGGAAAAGGTCAAGGTTTTGGCGATCGCAGAACGCAAGCGCGGAGAAGGTGCGCAGTTCGTGTACCGCATTCTGCGCGACGAAATTCTCAATCTTGATCTGGCGCCTGGCAGCCCGATCGACGAGAACCAGATTGCAGAGCGTCTGGCAGTGTCTCGCACCCCCATTCGCGAGGCGCTTGTCCGATTGGCGAGCGACGGATTGGTGGCGACATTACCAAATCGATCGACGATGGTTTCCGAGATCGATTTCCTGAATCTGCATACCTTCTTCGATGCGTTGACGCTCATGTACAGGGTCACCACCCGACTGGCAGCGGAGAACCGAACCGAAACAGACCTGGTGTCCATTCGAGCGGAGCAAGCACGATTCGCATCCGCGGTTGCGGCACAGGACGCCCTGAAAATGATTGCATCGAACCGTGATTTTCACGTCGCGATCGCGAACGCCGGCCGGAATCCCTATTACAAGGGATTGTTTGTCCGCTTATTGGACGAAGGTCGCCGCATTCTGCGTATCTACTATTCTTCGTTCGAAGACAAGCTGCCCAAGCGTTACGTCCATGAACATGAAGACATCATGTCGGCAATCAAGGCCCGTGATGTTGTCAAGGCTGATGAATTGGCAACGCAGCACGCGGACCAGATCGTGGCACAGATCCAGAGCTTCATCACCCGCGATCGGCGTCACTCGATCAAGCTATAGACGAATAGACGAATAGACGAATAGACGAATAGACGAATAGACGAATAGACGAATAGACGAATAGACGAATAGACCGCCAAGCGGCCAGGCGAATTGGCCTATCGGCGAATTATGCCGCGTGTCCTTGACGGCGGGGTACTCGTGTATGAGCAGTGCTATCTGTGGCTGATCTCGCTGGCAGGTCGTATGCCCATCGCGTGGCTGCTTGGTGTTTGTACCAACGAATTGAACTGCATTCCATCCAACTGACGATTCCACAGGAGAATCAATGGACGCCACGGTTTATTCCGGCTGCATGCCGGCGCTACTCACACCTTGCAAGGACGACCGGTCTCCGGATCTTGACGCTCTGGTGCGCAAGGGAAAGGAGCTGGTTTCGCTCGGAATGTCGGCAGTCATCTATTGCGGATCCATGGGCGATTGGCCCTTGCTTTCCGATCAACAGCGTATGGAGGGTGTTGAACGCCTGGTCAAGGCAGGGGTTCCGGTCATCGTGGGGACCGGCGCGATCAATACCAAAATGGCGGTGGCCCACGCGGCTCACGCACAGAAGATCGGCGCGAAGGGCCTGATGGTCATACCGAGGGTGTTGTCGCGCGGACCTTCAATCGATGCCCAGCGTCATCACTTCAAGGCAGTCCTGGCAGCCGCACCCGATCTCCCCGCGGTGATCTACAACAGCCCGTATTACGGATTTTCGACGCGTGCGGAACTATTCTTCTCGCTACGCGCCGAACATCCCAATCTGGTCGGTTTCAAGGAGTTCGGCGGCCCGGAACCGCTGCGTTATGCGGCTGAATTCATCACCAGTCGTGGCGATGGTGTGGCGCTAATGGTCGGTGTCGACACGGGTGTTTTACACGGGTATGTCGATTGCGGGGCCAAGGGGGCGATTACCGGGATCGGTTGTGTGTTGCCGCGTGAGATTCTGCATCTGATCAATCTGTGTGAGAAGGCGGCCGCTGGTGATGCAAAGGCCAGAGTGCAGGCGCGCGAGCTTGAGACGGCGCTTGCCGTTTTGTCCTCCTTTGACGAGGGACCCGATCTTGTCCTCTATTTCAAACACATGATGCGGAACGTGTCAATGACTTTGCGACACCGATGCTGATTAATTTACTGCGCAAATGTGTGTCGTTTTCGGGGCGAGACTCTCCTTGGGTTTGGGCGGGTTTATCCATGCCTCAGTTGGCAGACGTGGCGGTTGTGGCCTGCGACCTTTGAATCGTTCGGGTTTCGCATGGAACGCAGCATCAAGGGCGGTTTGCCGAATTACCTGGAGTTCGGCGGCGTATCCGAAGTGCACGGCGTGAGGCGTCATGTAGCCAATACCCGAGTGTCGATGCTCGAAGCTGTACCAGGCGAAGAATGCCTGGCAATGGGCTCGAGCGTCTTCGATGCAGCCGAAGCGTTCGGGGAACTCCGGTCTGTACTTCATCGTCTTGAACTGTGACTCGGAGTACGGATTGTCATCAGAGACGTGAGGCCGACTATGGCTTTTGGCCACACGAAGATTGACCAACAAATCGGCCACGGGCTTGCTACGCATGCTGGCGCCGCGATCGGCATGAAGGGTCAGCGTGTCGGGTGTGATGGCGTGGCGCTTGATCGTGGCATCGATCAATTGCCTGGCAAGGTCGGCGCTCTCGCGCTCGGCGATCATCCAGCCCACGACGTGTCGGCTGAAGATGTCCAGGATCACGTAGAGATGGAAGCAGGTCCACTTGGCGGGCCCCTTGAGCTTTGTAATATCCCACGACCACGTCTGGTTTGGTCCGGTCGCCAGCAGCTCGGGTTTGGCGTAGGGCGTATGGACACGTTGGCGCCGGCGCTCGCCTGCTGCGCCCAGAGCGGCAAGCCGGCGATGGAAGGTGCGCACCGAACCCAGATAAATCCCTTCATCGAGCAGCACGGCGTGCACCGCCGCCGGCGCAACGTCGGCGAATCGGTCGCTGTTGAGCATCTCAAGAATCCGCTCATTCTCTTGGTCATCCAGCGCAATGTGGGAACGGCGAGGCGTACGAATCCGCTGCGGCGGACCAACGAAGTTCTCCCGATCAAGGCGACGCTGCACTCGTGCTGGTGTGCAGCGCGGCACGCCCATGACCTTGCAGGCCGCCACCACGCCCAGCGCAGGGGTCAGTTCCCGAACGCTGGCCATCACGAGTTCCCGTTCTCGTCGTCGATCGGTCGGCCCAGCAAAGTCGCCAGTTTTTTTTGAACCCCGATGACCAGCATCGCCTTGTCCAGTTCGCCCTGCAGGCGGGCCACCTCGCGGGTCAGCTTGGCGATCTGCTGGACCTCGGCACGGTTGGCCGCAACCTTGGGTCCGCGCTTGTTTGGCGCCAGCGCAGCCAGTTCGGCCTGCTCAAGCTGGCGGCGCCAGGTGCTCAGGCTCGAGGAGTACACACCCTCCCTGCGCAACAGCGCACCGATTTCTCCCGGCTGAGTGCAGCGATCGGCCGCGGCGAGGATGCGCCGTTTCTCCGCGTTGGATCGATGAAGCCGTTTGACTACCTCAGGGACCACCTCGCTATCAGGGCCAATGGCATCTGACGACGACGCCGATCCTGGCGCATCTCCAGTCGCCCTACGGGCTCCTTCCAATGCGCCAGGCTCAGAACTACCGTTCATTGCTGTCGCTGCCGCTCGAACCAGTTGACGATTTGACATGTCTACCTCACTGCTCACTAATTTAACTTCCGGAGGTGTCGCATGTCATATTGGCACAGGGGGATGGTGCTCAAGGGGAACCCGGAATATTCGCTCCATTTTAATGAAACCGATTGTCTGAGCGCGAGTCAGCGCGGCTATGTCGAGGCGCAGTTGACGCTATTCGACAAGTGGTATGCGGATTGGTCGCGTTCTGGTGTCTGAGCACGGATGATCAAACGCGCCCGGCAGGCAATCCCGGACATCAGCGCGAGGCTTCAACGGACTCGCTCCAACCTTCCAGCGGCAGACCGGCGTACTGTTCGGCCAGAGCAGCCTGGGCATTGGGCGACGACGCGAGATAGTCCAGTTCGTATTCCTGGGCGCGCTGGTCGAAGCTGCTCGCTCCCGGAAACTGATGCAGCAGCGTGGTCAGATACCACGAGGTGCGCACTGAGTGCCAGACCCGCCGCAACGCGGTATCGCTATAGGCGCAAAGCAGTGAATCGGTGCCATGCTCGTAGTGAGCCGCCAGCGCTCGCCCCAGGTAAAACACATCGGACACTGCCAGGTTCAGACCCTTGGCCCCGGTCGGCGGGACGATGTGCGCGGCATCGCCGGCCAGGAACAACCGGCCGTACTGCATGGGCTCGGCAACGAAGCTGCGCAACGGTGCGATGGACTTTTCGATCGACGGACCGGTGACAATGGCATCGCCAATGTCCTTGGGGAATCGCGCCTTCAGCTCGGGCCAGAAGCGATCGTCCGGCCATTCGTCGAGTTGATCGTCCAGCGCTACCTGCACGTAGTAGCGGCTGAGCATGGGGTTGCGCATCGACGCCAACGCAAAGCCTCGGGGGTGATTGGCGTAAGTGATGTCGGGCAGTGGCGGCGTCTGGGACAGCACCCCCAGCCAACCGAAGGGATAGACCTTCTCGAACTCACGCAAGACAGTAGCCGGGATGGTGCGGCGCGACACACCATGAAAGCCGTCGCAGCCGGCGATGTAGTCGCATTCCAGCGTCTGCGCCAGTCCAGCGTGAACAAAACTCACGTACGGATGGGCAGTGTCAATGTCGTTCAGTCTCACGTCATCAACACCGTCCAGCACCACCGCTCCTCGTCGGTCAGCCGCCGCAAAAAGATCCTCCTGAATCTGGGTCTGACCATAGGTCACGAAGCGCTTGCCCTGGTGCTTGTAAACGTCGATGAAATAACTGCTTCGGCCTGCCCAGACGATTTTCATGCCGTTATGCCGGTGGCCGTCTCGGTCCAGTCGTTCGGTCAGGTTGTTGGCGCGCAGGACATCCACCGTCGTCTGTTCCAGCACGCCGGCGCGGATCCGGCCCAGGATATGCATCCGCGTCTGCCGGTCCAGCACAACGCTTTGCACCCCGTGACGATGCAGAATCTGCGCCAGCAGCAAACCGGCCGGGCCCGCGCCGATGATGGCAACCTGAGTCTTCAAGATTGCCTCAGCCAGTCAGACCAGATGCTGACGGAAAAATGCCGTTGTTCGCTCCCAGGCCAGCTTCGCAGCCGCCTCGTTGTACCGCGGCGTTGAATTGTTGTGAAAGCCATGCTGCGTACCCGCATACACGTGATAGGCGTAAGTATTCTGATTGGCCCTGAGCGCCGCTTCGAAGTCCGGCCACATCGCATTGATGCGCTCATCATTCTCAGCCGCCTGCATCATCAAGGGCGCCGTTATCCTGGCCACCGCCGACGTGGCCGGTGCTGCACCGTAGAAGGGTACGCCGGCGCGCAATTCCGCGCCCATCTCCACTGCCAGGTAATTCACCGCGCCGCCGCCCCAGCAGAAACCGGTGGCACCGAGTTTGCCGTTGCATGAGGCATGGGTGCGCAGATAGTTGGCGCTGTTGAGCATGTCGATGTGCAGCTTTGCCTGATTCAGGCTGCGCTGTAGTGCGCGCCCGTCGTCATCATTGCCTGGATAGCCACCCACCGGTGACAAGCCATCGGGCGCAAGCGCTACGAAGCCCTCGACGGCAGCGCGCCGGGCAACATCTTCGATATAGGGATTCAGGCCGCGATTCTCGTGAATGACCAGAACACCCGGGAAGGGGCCCTGGCCTGCCGGTGTCACGAGGTATCCCCTCATCCTTCCCGAATTACCCCCTGGCGAGTCGTACTCAACATAGGTCGGTTTGATGCGGTTGTCGGTGAATGAAATGGTCTGTGCCAGGGCATAGCGTGGCAACAGCGCTTGTGCCATCACCAGCCCGCTGATGCCGGCCACCGTGATCGCGCCGGCTCGGCTCAGAAACTCGCGCCGGTCGATGTGACCGTGACAGTATTCGTCGTATAAATCGAAAATCCGCTGGTCGATTGCCTGATGATCCATGGTGCGACTTCCTGTCTGAACGATACATCGGCCGAGCATAACGCTGACCGCCGTCGATGAGGGGAATAGCCACGACATTCGACACGGTCAGGAGGGCCGCGCGATGAGGATCAGGCGGCCGTCAACGCCAATCCCGCTCTTCACCCGACCCGGACTCGGCGATGGACATACGTTGACCAGGGCAGGGGATCATGGCTTCGGATGCCTGGCCGCCTGGTCTCGGCGGGTGATGACATAGTCGCCTGATTCCCCACGGAATGGCAACATCAGCATGCCATTGAGCCGGGCCACCTCCTGGGGATCGCGATGGCCCTGGATACCGATGGTCATGGCCTCATGACCGGCACGCGGCTGGGCGCGATAGGTGCCGAACAGGCGGTCCCACCAGGGCAGATTGAACCCGAAATTGGTGTTGGTTTCGTCTGCCTCGATGGAATGATGCACACGATGCATGTCGGGTGTGACGACGAAGCGTCGCAGAACACGATCGACCCGGTCGGGCACACGGATGTTGCCATGATTGAACATGGCGCTGGCGTTCAGCAGGATCTCGACAATCACCACTGCCAGCACAGGTACGCCCAGCACGATGATGGTCGCGAATTTGACCATCATCGATAACGCGATTTCGATCGGATGAAACCGCGAACCCGTGGTCACGTCATAGTCCGGGTCCGCATGGTGCACTCGATGCAGTCGCCAGAGTGCGGGCACAGCGTGAACCATGACATGTTGTAGCCAGATCATGAAATCCAGGGCAATGACGCTGACAGGCAGCGCCAACCAGCCAGGTGCCTGGACATAATTGAACAGGCCCCAGCCGTGGGTGACGCCAAATGCGGCGACACCGGTAGCCAGAACCGGAAAGCCCAGTCGCAACATCATGCTGTTCAGCACGACGATGCTCAGATTGCTGAACCAGCGCAGGCCTTTGGATACGGTCAAGGTCCGGCGTGGCGCGATGACTTCCCAGAGACCGACGAGCAGCAGTACGCCCAGGAACAAGCCGCCCCGCAAACCCATTTCATGAGTCATGACGAAATGATAGATGTCCATGAGGGTCTCCATTGCGCGATTGCCAGACCAGGCAGCACGGAATATATTACTATCATTCGCGCGACTATTGGAATGAAATCCAATGCATGCCCGGCAACTCAAGGATCTGCTTTACGAACATGTCGCCAGTGTGGGCAAGGCATTCTCCAGCCCGAAGCGTCTGGAGATCCTGGAGATGCTCGCCCAGGGCGAAAAATCGGTGGAGGCCCTTGCCACAGCGGTGGCGATCGACATCAAGCTCGCCAGTGCACACCTCAAGGTACTGAAACAAACCCGGTTGGTGAACACCCGGCGCGAGGGCAAACGCGTGTTGTACCGCCTGGCCGGACCGGATGTGGCGCAACTGGGCATCATCCTGCGCGATGTCGCGCAAGAACATCTGCTCGACTTGCGCGTCGCGCTCGACCAGATGATGGCGAAGCCTGATCGTCTGAGCCAGACCGACTACAAAACATTGATCGCCAGGGCCCGGCGCGGTGACATTGTGGTCATCGATGTGCGTCCGAGTGATGAGTACGATACGGCGCATCTGCCGTATGCGCGCTCGATGCCGCTGTCCGAACTGGCCAGACGGTTGGCTGAGTTGCCCCGCGATACCGAGATCGTGGCGTATTGTCGCGGGCCATTCTGTCTGATGTCCGACGAAGCCGTGGCACTGCTCGACAAGCGCGGCTATCGCGCCCGAAAGACCATGGCGGGAGTCAGCGAATGGCAGGTGGCTGGTCTGTCGCCGGCGCGCGGGCCGGATCGAACTGGGGGCTGACCGTGGTGTAGCCCGCTGACCTGATCACGGTGACTGCCGTGCCGCGATAATGCTCAGAGCCCGACCGCCAGATTCATCACCGCCAGCCGGGTTTGCTGTCGCTCGACGATCTGCATCGTCGGCAGCCCCCAGCCCTGTTCCTGTGCATTGGTCACACGCGCTCGTTTGCGCGGTCCGCGATAAGGAGGCAGCTGCATGACCGCTTCATTGACCGGTTCAGGCAGCAAGGCCTGGTTGGTCAGAAACGCGCGATTGCCCACATGAAGCTTGAAATGAATATGGATCGCACGGCCCACGTAATAGCCCGGGTAAATGCTTCGGAATTCCGCGATGCCGTCAGAGTCGGTGCGCAACGCCCCGCGACAATATCGCTCACGGGTAGCCGGTGCGCTATGGCTCGATTGCCTGGCGGCCTCGTCCACGCCGAGGCCGTAGCCGGAATACACGCCACTTGCATCACAATGCCAGATGTCGATCACGGCGTCGGGAATGGGTTGGCAGGTTGCCGCGTTGATGGCACGCAAAGCGACCCTCAATCCATCGCCTGGCTTGCCCTGGGCGATCTGGGCGCCGCCCGGATTGGTGCAAAAGAAGAACGGGCCTTCAAAGGAGTCAGTGAGCATCTCGCAGGACGTCGATTGGCCGAAATCAGCAAGCGTGGCCAGGCGGGAACCCGGATCTGAAGCAGGCACGGCGGCATTGTCGCAACTGAGATTGTCCGAGCGCGGGGCCCGATGGACAACCGGACGATCGGGTGAGCCCGAGCGTTCTGACACGGCGGCGATGCCGCATCCAGGCAGGGCCAGGGCGGCGGTCGACAAGGCGCTCAGGTGCAAAAGTCGGCGGCGATTCGTGTTCATGGCAGTTCCTCATCGGACGCAGGGCATGGCTCTGCTGGACGTCGACCGATTCATTATCGCCGCGATGCTCAAGGTGTGGGGAACCCGTCCACCGCGTACGGTCGTAACGATCGTAGATCCGGGATGGCACCCAGGCCGGGTTCAACCGTCAACAAGGTTTCACCGTCGTTCACCCGAGTGAGTGGACCGCAAGCCAGATCGCGCAAGGGATTCGGATTGGCATCGATCTCCAGCAGTCCGTCCCCACCGACCGCGGCCAGCAGATGGGCCGAAGCGAGCAAGCCGAGTCCGCCGCCCAGATAATGCGGGCAATAGTGCGCGCCGGCCGCGATGATGCGTCTGGCCACGGGCAGGCAGCCGGTGAATCCGCCCCATTTGGCCAGATCTGGCTGAACGACACCCAGTGTGCGCGAGGCCAGTGCCGAGTCGAAGGCGGCGATAGACGCCAGGTTTTCACCAGCGGCCAGCGGGATCCGGGTGGTCTGGCGCAGGGCCTGCCATTCGTCCCAAGGTCGATCGGCGCGCAAGGGCTCTTCGAGCCAGGCGAGTTCGAAGGATTCAAAAGCGGCAGCCGTATCGATGGCCGTGTCCAGATCAAAGGCCTGGTTCGCATCCACCATCAGGCGTCGCGTGCCGATCACCTGGCGTAGCGCCTCGAGGTTGGCGAGATCGCGCGCGCGACCGAATCCGACCTTGAGCTTGAAGGCCGTGTGGCCCTCAGCCAGTCGGGTGGCCGCCAATTTTGCAGGCTCATCGGGATTCAGGCCGCTGGCATAGACCGGTACGCGCGCGGATTCACCACCGAGCAGACGCCAGAGCGGTTCGCCCAGGCGACGGGCGTGCAGGTCCCAGAGCGCAATGTCGATGCCGGCGATGCACTGGGCAATCGGACCGGGTTCGGCCGCCTGAATGGCCAGCACCCGGGTTTGCGCGCACAGGTATTCGTAGGCCGGCTCGGGCGACGGCCATCGGCTTGCTTCGAGCAGGGGGGCAAACACCGACGCCACGAGCCGGGCACGATGTTCCGCCCCAACGGTGGGAAAATTGCACCAGATCTCGCCCCAACCCCGTGCTCCCTCGCTGTCGGTCACCTGCACGAAAACGGCGGGCCGGTCGCGCATGATGCCAAACGATGTCTGTACCGGCGTGTCGATCGGTGCGCGATAGACGAAGGCTTCAACACGTTCAAGGGTTGGAATCATCGGTTTGCCCCATCGAGATCGTTCAGCCCGCATCGGTGAATGCCGCGCAACGGATGTCGTCGCCGCGCTGCGTTGATTCACTCCGGTCCTGGCCGGATTCTATCTGCGGTACATTCGACGCCAAGGATTTTGCTGGCTGGCCCGGTCCTGCCTGCGCCGCGCGAATCCTCACATACCAGCAGGAGACACCCGTGACATTGCGCGATGCGACGAGGTCGGCGTGAGCGAACTGACCCATGACTACATCATCGTGGGCGCCGGCTCGGCCGGCTGCCTGTTGGCCAACCGACTCTCGGCCGCCGGCCATCAGGTATTGCTGCTGGAGGCCGGTGGATCGGATCGCAACTTCTGGATCCACCTGCCCGTCGGATATTTCAAGACCATGGTGGATCCGCGCTTCACGCGCCAGTTCGATACCGAGCCCTCCGATGGCACGGCTGGACGGAATGTGGTGTGGCCACGCGGTCGCGTGCTCGGCGGCTCATCGTCGGTCAACGGCCTGATCTACATTCGCGGCCAGCAGGCCGACTATGGCGACTGGGCGGCGGCCGGCGCCCAGGGCTGGGACTATGCATCGGTGCTGCCCTATTTCAAGCGATCCGAACATTATGCCGGCGGGGCGTCGGCCTATCACGGCGTCAGCGGCGAGCTCGGCGTGTCAGACCTGCGCAATGATCACCCGTCCTGCGCAGCGTGGCTGCAGGCGGCGCAACAATTCGGTTTGCCGGCCAATCCCGACTTCAATACCGACACGGACTACGGGGTTGGTGCTTATCAGTTGTCGATCCGTAACGGCTGGCGCTCGTCGGCTGCCGTGTGTTTCCTGAGGCCGGCGCTGGCGAGAAAGAATCTGCACCTGGTGATGCACGCCCAGGTGTCGCGCGTATTGTTCGACGGTTCGAGTGCCGTCGGAGTGGAATGGATCACCCAGGGCGCGACCACCCGTGCCCGCGCCAGCCGGGAAGTGATACTGGCCGCCGGCGCCCTGCAATCACCGCAGATTCTGCAGTTGTCCGGCATCGGCCCGCCCGACTTGTTGCGTGAACATGGCATTGCCCTCGTCGCCGACTCGCCCGAGGTGGGCGAGAACCTGCAGGATCATTACCAGGCCCGCGTGATCGTGCGTCTCAGGGAGAAGATCTCTCTCAATGATCAGGTGCGCAACCCGCTCGAACTGGCGAAAATGGGCTGGCAATGGCTCATGTACAACCGTGGCCCGCTGACCGTGGGGGCGGGACAGGTCGGTGGCTTCGCGCGCACGGAACATGCACGCGACGAGCGCGCCGACATCCAGTTCATTGTGATGCCGTTATCGGTGGATCGGCCGGGCATGCCACTTCACGAATACTCGGGCTTCAGTGTATCGGTAACGCAGTGCCGGCCCGACTCGCGCGGCACGCTGTCCATTCGCTCGAGCGATCCGTTTGATCAACCACGTATCGCGCCTCGCTATTTTTCGGCCGGGCATGACCGCCGCGTGATCGTCTCCGGCCTGGCCATGGCGCGCGAAATCTACCGGCAGCCGGCGTTTCGCGACCTCTGGGTCGAGGAAACCATGCCAGGGTCGACCTGCGCGAGCACGGACGATCTGTGGGAACATGCGCGCCGCACGGGCGGTACCGTCTTTCATGCGAGCGGCACCTGCCGCATGGGCAGCGATACGCGCGCAGTGGTCGATCCGGCACTACGGGTCCGCGGCGTCGACCGCCTGCGCGTGATCGATGCTTCGGTGATGCCGGCCGTGATCTCGGCGAACACCAATGCAGCCACGATCATGATTGCAGAGCGGGGGGCCGAGCTCATCCTGGCCGGGGCGCCCACCTGAGCGATAGGCAGGGGCGCCGGTGACGCTAGGCGTCTTGCGCCGCGGCGGCTTCCTGGCGCAGCAGATCGATCACCCGCACCTTGCCATGCGGCGAATCCGGGTCATTCGCATAGTTGTTCGGCAGATGGTGAATCAGGCAGCGCAGATCGATGTGACCCTCGTCCCGACAATAGCCCACGAAGTTTCGCGACGTGCATCCCTGCGGTATGGCCGTGAAGGTCAGGCCCTGGGTGGCCCGCTCGCGGATCGCCCAACGCCCGTGATCAGGGCTTGAAGAGGGGCCGCTCAGGTGCTCCTGCATCAAGTCACGATCCAGCAGATACATACCCTGGTAGGGAAGCGGCAGATTCACGAATGCGTAGTCTTTGGACCATGCGATGCGTGGCAGGTTGTTCAGCGACAGCGGCCGGGTCACATCGGTACTCAGCAGATCCGGGCAGTCGCGGCGCAGCTCATAGCGCAGAAAGGACGGGATGGCCCGCCATGGACGCAGTTGTTCGCGCGCCCGCAGCCACCAGGCCATGTTCGCCGGCGTGACGAGAATATCGTCCTCCAGGTACATGAAATGCGTGATGGCCGGATCGCAGGCCAGGCGGTCGCGAAACACGTCCAGGTGACACCAGGTCAACAAATACGGGTGGCCGAGCAGGCCCGGCGTCAGAATCCGGAAGGCAAAACCATGGCCATGCAGGGCATCGCGAATCTGCTGTTGTTCGGATTCGCCGCGCGCGTTGGTGATGATGGCGACATCGACCTCAGGTGCCAGCTGGCTGAACCAGGCGACGGTCCGGCTCAGGATGGGCAGGCGCGCCTGGACGAAATGAAAGGTCACGCAGATCGCGAGCCTGGCTGGCAATATCGCACTGCTGCCGTGGCCCGCCTGTGTCGAGACTTTGCTCATGGTCATGTCCGACCCGGAACCAAACCATTCAATGTAGCGGGTCACCCCGCGCGCATCGGGCCGAACAACCGGGCTGGCACCCGGCAGTTCGGCGGATTGTGTTGTCCGGGCGCGGACGCGACGCGAACGAACCGGCGCACCACGCCTGACGATAACGAACCCATAGAATCAAGGCACTGGACCGCCGTCCGCTCGATCAGACTCTTGCCACCATGAACTTACCGCCAGAACCCGCACCGGAAGCCAGCGCCGATCATGGCAGCTTCGACACGGCCATGATGCGCCGGGCGATCGCCCAGGCACACAATGCCTTACTGGTAGGGGAAGTGCCGGTGGGTGCGGTGGTGGTTCGTGATGGCACCGTCCTGGCCACCGGCTACAACCACCCGATTGGCACGCATGACCCAACGGCTCACGCGGAAATCCGCGCATTGCGCATGGCTGCCGAATTGCTCGGCAATTACCGCCTGATCGATTGCGATCTTTACGTGACGCTGGAACCGTGCGCGATGTGCGCCGGGGCGATTCAACACGCCCGATTGCGCCGACTGGTGTTCGGTGCGCCGGATCCCAAGACGGGCGCCTGCGGCAGTGTCGTGAATCTGTTTGCCTTGCCTGCGCTGAACCATCACACAAGCGTGCTCGCAGGCGTGCTCAGGGATGAATGTGCGGCCGAGCTCAGTAGCTTTTTTGCCGCCCGGCGCCAGGCGCGGCGCGGGCTGGCATGAGCCGGCGTCAGGCGCCAGCCCGGGGCAGAGCCCCGGCACTCATTCGATCTTGGCGCCCTCGCGCAGAGTCTTCTGCATGTCGACCACGCGTTGACGCTCGATCTGCTGGCGAATCTGCTGCTTGACCGATTCGAGCGACGGGGGCTGGGCGTCCCGGGTGTCTTCGAGCAGGATCACGTGATAACCGAACTGGGTCTTGACCGGAGTCTTGGTGTACTTGCCCTTGTCGAGCGTGGTCATAGCGGTTGAAAACTCGGGCACGAAGGTGGCCGCGGTATTCCAGTCCAGGTCGCCGCCACGCGCCGCAGAGCCCGGATCCTTGGAGCGGGTGGCGAGCTCCTCGAATTTGGCACCCTTGTCCAGTTCGGCGATGATGCCCTTGGCATCGGCTTCACTCTCGACCAGGATGTGGCGGGCCCGGAATTCCTTATCCGTCCCTTGCTGCTTGACCGACTCGTCATATTCCTTCTGGATGTCCGTGTCGGTCACCGGGGTCTTGTCGAGTTGGTCGCGGATGAGTGCGCCGATCAGGATGTCCTGGCGGGCGCGGATCAGTTGGTTCTCGACATCGGCACTCTTGCCCAGGGACCGTTTGTCGGCTTCCTGCACGAACAATTCCCGGGCGATGAGTTCTTCGCGCACCGCCTTGCGCAATTCGGGGGAGTCGGGTCTGCCCTGGGCGACCATGGCCTTGACGAACGACTCCACGCGGGTCTCGGGAATCGGAATGCCGTTGACCACGGCGGCGTTTTGCGCCGACGCCCCACCGGCTACGGCCAGCAGACTGATCAGGGGCAGGCTGCGAACGAGCGGGCCCCCGAGTCGGGAAAGGCGGCGGCTGGCCGTTGCAGAATTGATCGCACTGCGCATGAGAGTCCTTTGGATTTTGAAGGTGAGGGAAGGCTCAGGCACCAGGAGTGGCGCGAGCCTCGATGGCTAAGGCATGAATCCGGTTTGGCATCAGATGCGCGACCGGGGCATAAACGAGACGGTGTCTGGCCGGTAATGCCAGTCCGTTGAAACGGGCGCTGACAATGTTGACCCGGTAGTGGCCCGCGCCACCCGCCGCGCCTGCATGGCCGGCATGGTGGTGACTTTCATCGTCGACCGTGACGGGATCGCCCGGAAAGGCCGTGGCGATGAGCTGCTGCACCTGCTCGGCAGTGGGTCGGGTCATGGAAATCCTGTGGGCGGGTGGGTCAGCCGGATCGGGCAAGACACGGGAGTGTGGCAACGAAACGCGTGTGGCCACGAGGCCGATTGTGCCGGATCGACGGCCGATTGATCGGGCCGACGGTGCGCAGACATCACGGCAATGACGCACAGCGTCAAGACCGGCTATACTCGACGGTTAGTCATTATATACGTCTAAATTATGCGCCCAGCCCGATCGGGCGGCGCTGCGGAGTATCCCAGCATGGCCGAAGTCAGTCGCAACCGTCGCAACACCCTTGAGCGCAAATGTCTGCCCAAGTCGCTCAAGCGACTGTTCAGGGGGTCCTCGCGCTCGACCTTCAAGATGCTGGAAAAGATCAAACCGACCAAGAACACCCGCTGATCGGCTGCCGGCCCTGATGCCGGCAGCGCCAGCGGCGCTGGTTTTATCCAGCGCTGATTGTCCGGTCGGCACGCTTGCCCGCTGCTGCCCGCCCGACCTTACCGATCCCACCTGGCCATCCGTGGCCGGGCACTGCCACGTCCGTCGCCAACGTTCAGGTGCGACAGGCGAGTGACGTTCTGCGTCTGGCCCCTGCGACGCGCCAGCCACAGCGTAGAATCGACAGCAAACGGCCAATGCCGATTTGCCCAGTCCGATCACCCAGACGCCAAGAGGCGCATGACAGGAGACCCAAGCACATGAACGGCCAGATGATGCAGATGCCACTGTTGATCTCGTCGATCCTCCAGCACGCCGCCCGCCATCATGGTGATGTTGAAGTGGTCTCGCGCCGGATCGAGGGTGATATCCACCGCACCGACTACCTGCACCTGGAGCAGCGTTCGCGCCAACTGGCCAGCGCCCTGCACAAGGCCGGCGTGCGCGATGGCGACCGGGTGGCAACCCTGGCCTGGAATGGCTATCGGCACATGGAGATCTATTACGCCGCCGGAGGCATGGGCGGGGTGATCCACACCATCAATCCACGCCTGCATCCGGAGCAGATCGCCTGGATCATCAATCATGCTGCCGACACCTATCTGGCGTTTGATCTGACGTTTCTGCCGATCATCCAGGGGATCGCCAAGCTGTGTCCGACGGTCAAGGGCTGGATTGCGATGTGCGACGCCGATCGTCAGCCGGTGAATGCCGGCATCGAGCGTCTGATCAACTACGAAACCCTGCTGGCGACCGGATCGACCGACTGGGTCTGGCCGGGCATGGACGAGAATTCAGCGGTGGCCTTGTGCTACACGAGTGGCACCACCGGCAATCCGAAGGGCGCGCTCTATTCGCACCGCTCGACGGTGCTGCATGCCTATGGCGCTGCACTACCCGACGCGATGGGGGCCTCGGCCCGCGACTCCATTCTGCCGGTCGTGCCGATGTTTCATGTGAATGCCTGGGGCATTCCCTATGTGGCCCCCATGGTGGGCTCAAAACTGGTGTTCCCAGGCCCCAATCTGGATGGTAAGTCGATCCACGACTTATTCATCAGCGAGGGCGTCACGTATTCGGCCGGCGTACCGACGGTCTGGCTGGGTCTGCTCGCTCATGTGCAGTCCAATCATCTGGATTTCGGCAAACTCAAGCGCACCGTGATTGGTGGCTCGGCCTGTCCGCCCGCCATGATCCGCACCTTTCGCGAATACGGGGTCGAAGTCATCCATGCCTGGGGCATGACCGAAATGTCACCGCTGGGCACCTTGTCCAAACTGCAATTACGCCATGAAGATGCGGACGAGGAAACCCGCCAGAAGGTGTTCGAGAAACAGGGCCATGTGGTGTTTGGTGTGGACATGAAGATCGTCGACGATCAGAACCATGATCTGCCCTGGGATGGCAAGGCTTATGGCAATCTGCTGGTGCGCGGTCCGTGGATCATCGAGTCTTACTTTCGCGGCGATGGCGGCGATCCCCTCGTGACGGATGCCGACGGGGTCCGCTGGTTTCCGACGGGCGACGTGGCCACGATCACGCCGGACGGCTACATGCAGATCACTGACCGAAGCAAGGATGTGATCAAGTCCGGCGGCGAGTGGATCAGTTCGATCGACCTGGAGAATCTGGCGATTTCGCATCCGGCCGTGGCCAATGCGGCGGTTATCGGCGTGCCCCATCCCAAGTGGGATGAGCGCCCCCTGCTGATCGTTGCCCGCAAACCCGGCGCCAGCGTGACGCGCGAGGAGATGCTCGCGTTCTATGAGGGCAAGGTGGCCAAATTCTGGTTACCCGATGATGTGCAGTTCGTCGAGAGCATTCCATTGGGTGCGACGGGCAAGATTCTCAAGACCCGGCTGCGCGAGCAGTTCAGCAATTACCAGCTGCCTGGGTAGATCCGGTGTCCGGACTGCTGTCCGGCCACCGCCCCGTTGTTCACAGGCCCAATCGTTGCCAGGCCATCGGGGCGTTTCGACTGTTCAATCCGATTCGCAGGAGTCAGCAACCATGAGTCAGGTTCGTTACGCTCAGCACGGTGCCATTGCCGTCATCACGATGGACAAACCGCCCGTGAACAGTCTGGGCCATGCCCTGCGCACGGGTATCGTCGACGGGCTGATCCGCGCCAATGCCGATGCCAGTGTGCAGGCCATCGTTCTGACCGGATCGGGCCGGGCATTTTCCGGTGGCGCCGACATCACCGAATTCAACACCCCGGCATCGCTGGCTGAACCGAACCTGGGTACCGTGATCCGCGAGATCGAACGCTCGGCCAAACCGGTGGTGGCCGCCGTACATTCGGTGGCCATGGGCGGGGGCCTGGAGTTGGCCATGGGGTGTCATTACCGGGTCGCCGTGGCCGGCGCCCAGATTTCCCTGCCCGAGGTCAAGCTCGGGCTGCTGCCGGGTGCCGGCGGCACCCAGCGTCTGCCGCGGCTCATTCCGTTCGAAATGGCGATGAACATGATCGTCGCGGGTGCAACGGTTCTGTCCGAACAATTCGCGGGCACCCGGCTGTTCGACCGGATGATCGACGGCGACCTGCTGGAGGGCGCGATCGGCTTCGCCCGCGAGGTGGTCTCACAGGGCGCCAAGCTGCCGCTGGTGCGCCATCTGTCGGTCGACTATCCCAATGCCGAAGGGTTCGCGCAATATGCCCAGAACACCATCCAGGCGATGGCACCCCAATATCCGGCGCCCTTGAAGTGTGCCCAGGCCGTCAAGGCCGCTGCGACAATGCCGATCGACGAAGGACTGGCATTCGAACGAGCGATGTTTCTCGAACTCGTGCAGACGCCGCAGTCGCGTGCCTTGCGCCACGCCTTCTTCGCCGAACGCGCCGCCACCAAGATCCCCGATGTGCCCGCCGATACGCCCTTGCGCGAGATTCGCACGGCATCGGTGATCGGCGCCGGCACCATGGGCGGTGGGATCACGATGAACTTCGTCAACGCCGGCATCCCGGTCGTGATGATCGAACAGGAACAGGCCGCGCTGGACCGTGGCCTGGCCACGATCCGCAAGAACTATGAAAGTTCTGCGCGCAAAGGCCGCATGAGCGAGCAGGATGTCGACAAGCGCATGGCTTTGATCAAACCCAGCCTGAGCTATGAAGACATCAAGGACACCGACATCGTCGTCGAAGCCGTGTTCGAAGACATGAATGTCAAGCGCGTGGTGTTTCAGAATCTCGACCGCTACATGAAGCAGGGCGCGATCCTGGCGACCAACACCTCCACGCTCGATGTGAACCAGATTGCCGGATTCACCAAGCGTCCGGCCGACGTGATCGGCACGCACTTTTTCTCGCCAGCCAATGTGATGAAGCTGCTCGAAGTGGTGCGTGGCGAAGCAACCGCCAAGGATGTATTGGCCACCACCATGAAACTGGCCCGGACGATCGGCAAGACCGCCGTGGTCAGCGGAGTGTGTGATGGCTTCATCGGCAACCGGATGATCGAACAATACAGTCGCCAGGCCGCCTACATGCTCGAAGAGGGGGCCAGTCCCCAGCAGGTCGACCGCGCCATCGAGGCGTTCGGCTTTGCGATGGGGCCTTTCCGCATGGGCGATCTGGCCGGCAATGATGTCGGCTGGTACATCCGCAAGCGACGCCATGAAGAGCGCCCGGACATGCACTATCCGGCGGTGGCCGACCGCTTGTGCGAGCTCGGCCGCTTCGGTCAGAAAACCGGGCTCGGCTGGTACCGTTATGAAGCCGGCAACCGCAAGGCGATTCCGGATCCGGTCGTCGACGACATGATCGCCAGACACCGGGCCGACATCGGCGCGGTCACGCGCAAACTGGGCAATGATGAAATCGTCCAGCGTCTGGTGTTCGCCCTGGTCAACGAAGGGGCGAAGATCCTCGAAGAAGGCATCGCGATGCGCGCCTCCGATATCGACCTGATCTATCTGAGCGGTTATGGCTTTCCGCTCCATCGCGGCGGCCCGATGCTTTACGCCGATCAGTTCGGTTTGTACAACGTCATTCACCGCATGGCCGAGTTTGCGCAGCGGGCGGCGCAAAGCCCGGCACAGGGCGATGCGGCATTCTGGACACCGGCACCATTGCTGGCATCGCTGGCGGCAGCCGGCAAGACATTCAACGGATAAGCGAGGCGAACATCATGCGTGAAGCAGTTATCGTATCGACAGCCCGCACCGGCCTGGCCAAGAGCTGGAAGGGTGCGCTCAACATGACCCACGGGGCGACCATGGGCGGCCATGTGGTGCGCGCAGCCATCGAGCGCGCCGGCATCGATGCCGCGGAAGTGGAAGACGTGCTCATGGGGTGTGCAACCCCAGAGGGCGCAACCGGCTCGAACATTGCCCGCCAGATAGCCTTGTCGGCAGGCTGCCCGGTGACCACGGCCGGCGCCACGGTGAATCGTTTCTGTTCCTCAGGATTGCAGACCATCGCCATGGCCGCCCAGCGCATCATCGCCAATGAAGGCGATGTGTTCGTGGCCGGTGGTGTCGAGTCGATCTCGTGCGTACAGAACGAGGCTAACCGGCACATGATCCGTGATCCGAATCTGCTGCAGAGCAAGCCCGAAATTTATTGGTCGATGCTGCAGACGGCCGAGCAGGTCGCCAAGCGCTATCAGATCCCGCGTGACCGGATGGATGAATACGGCGCCAGGAGCCAGCAACTGGCCTGCGCCGCTGCGGCGGCGGGCAAGTTCAAGGACGAGATCGTCCCGATCACCGTCCGCATGGCCACCGCCGATCCCAAGACCCAGCAATTGGGCACGCGCGAAGTCACGCTGGCCGATGATGAGGGTCGCCGTGAAGGCACGACGGTCGATGCGGTGGCCAAGATCCGCCCGGTGTTTCCCGATGGCACGATTTCCGCGGGCAATGCGAGCCAGTTCTCCGATGGCGCCGGTGCCTGCGTATTGATGGAATCGTCACTGGCCGAAAAGCGTGGCCTGCAGCCGCTGGGCATCTTCCGGGGGTTTGCCGTCGCCGGCTGCGAACCCGATGAAATGGGCATCGGCCCGGTGTTTGCCGTGCCCAAACTGCTGGCTCGCTGCGGTCTGAAGGTTGCCGACATCGATTTGTGGGAGCTCAATGAGGCCTTTGCCGTACAGGTGCTGTACTGTCGCGACAAGTTGGGTATTCCGGCGGACCGGCTCAATGTGAATGGCGGGGCGATTGCCGTGGGCCACCCCTACGGCGTGAGTGGTCAACGGCTCACCGGTCATGCCCTTATTGAAGGCAAGCGGCGCGGCGCCCGTTACGTGGTCGTGACCATGTGCATCGGCGGCGGGCAGGGCGCAGCCGGTCTGTTCGAGGTCGCCTGATCGCATGACAGGATCGGGCGGTGGTGGCGGGGTCAGGCGCGATCAGCTTCGCGTCGACCCGGACGGACAGTTTCCGATCGACATTCCGTTCGTGCGGATGCTGGGCGTTCGTCTGATTGAATTCGGCGATGGCGTGGCCCGGATGGGTCTGGCGGTGCGGGCCGATCTGCAGAATTCATTTGCCATGGCCCACGGCGGGGTAGTGATGACCTTGCTCGATATTTCGATGGCCGTGGCAGCGCGGGCGGTGGAACCGGCACCCGATGATGATCTGACCAAGGGCATGATCACGATCGAGATGAAAACCAGTTTTCTGCGGCCCGGGCGGGGCGAACTGCGATGCCTGGGGCGCTGCATTCATCGCACCCGGGCGCTCGCCTTCTGCGAGGGCGAGATTCTCGACGAAACGGGCGCCATGGTGGCCCGCGCCAGCGGGACATTCAAATACGTGAAGCGGCGCGACTGAGCGCCATCCGATCGTGGCGACCGACCCGTCCCGCGATCCCACTCATTCGGAGGCAACTGACATGACGGAACAGAACCAGCGCATCGTCCTCGCCGCGCGACCCGACAAGGTTGCCGGCGTCGAGCATTTCAGGCTGGAGACCGTGCCGATGCCCACCATCTCGGCAGGCCAGGTGCTCGTGCGCAATCATTTCCTGTCGCTCGATCCCTACATGCGTGGGCGCATGGACGACTCCAAGAGCTACGCGGCTGCGCAGGTGGTCGGAGAGACCATGGGCGGTGGCACGGTCGGCGAGGTCATTGCCTCGGCCTCACCCGACCTGGCCGTGGGTGACCGGGTCGTGGGCATGCTGGGCTGGCAGCTTTATGGCGCTGCCGATGCGCAAGCGCTGCGCAAGGTCGATACCTCCCAGGTGCCGCTCTCAGCCTATCTGGGCGTGGTCGGCATGCCCGGTGTCACGGCCTGGATCGGTCTGAACAAGTTCGTCGAACCCAAGGCGGGCGAAACCCTGGTGGTGTCGGCGGCCAGTGGCGCCGTGGGTTCGGCCGTCGGTCAATTGGCCAAGGCCAAGGGATGCCGGGTGATCGGCGTGGCCGGCGGCCCCGAAAAATGCCGCCTGGTCACCGAAGAATATGGTTTCGACACCTGTATCGACTACAAGGCCGACAATGTGCGCGAGGCGCTCAAGACGGCCTGCCCGGACGGGATTGACGGAGTGTTCGAGAACGTCGGCGGGCCGGTGTTCGACGAGGTGCTGCGCCGCATGAATGCGTTTGGTCGTATCGCCATCTGTGGCCTGATCGCCGGTTACAACGGCGAGCCGATTCCGGTGGTCAATTTTCGCGCGGTGCTGGTGAGTCGCCTGCGGGTGCAGGGCTTCATCGTCAGCGAACACCCGGCGCTCTGGCCGCAGGCGCTGAATGAACTCGGATCGCTGGTCGCAAAGGGCAAGCTGCGGTATCGGGAAACCCTTGCCCAGGGGCTGGCCAATGCGCCGCAGGCGTTCATCGGTCTGCTGGCCGGCAAGAACGTGGGCAAACAATTGGTCAAACTGATCTGAATGCCGCCAGGCGCCGTGCCCGGGCGGGGCGTCGATTCCTTGGGCAGGCCCCGTGTCGGCCGCACCGCCCCATCCAGTCCATGAGGGTCTCGTCATGAATGTTCGTGAATCCGGCGTTCGCGCCCAGGTCAGCGCCGAGGAATGGCAGCTTCGAGTCGACACGGCAGCCGCCTATCGACTCATCGCGCTATTCGGCTGGGACGATCTGATCTACACCCATATATCAACCCGTATCCCCGGGCCTGAGCATCATTTCCTGATCAATCCCTATGGCCTGATGTTCGAGGAAATCAGCGCCTCGAACCTGATCAAGGTCGATCATGCCTGTCGCCCTGTGCTGGCCACCGACTATCCGGTCAATCCGGCGGGATTCGTGATTCACAGCGCGATCCACGAGGCCCGCGAGGATGTCGGCTGCGTGATTCATACCCACACGACGGCCGGGGTGGCGGTGTCGGCGCAACGACAGGGATTGTTGCCGATTTCGCAGCAGGCCGCCGTGATCATGGGCTCGCTCGCCTATCACGACTACGAGGGCATTGCGGTGCTTGATGACGAGAAGCCGCGACTGCAGCAGGATCTGGGTAGTCGGCACTTCCTGATTCTGCGCAATCACGGATTGCTCACCGTCGCGCAGACGGTTGCCGATGCGTTTCAGGCGATGTTCGTCCTGCAGCGGGCCTGCGAAATCCAGGTCATGGCCCAGGCCGGTGGCAGCGAATTGATTCCGGTGAATCCGGCGGTCATCGCGAGTTCACGCGACAAGGTCAGGACGGCAACCCACGGCATGGGGGCCTCGCTCACCTGGCCGGGGCTGCTGCGTCGTCTGGCGCGACACTACCCCGGATTCGACGACTGACAAGGGTTGATGATGCACAACGAAGCGGCCGGCCGCCTGGCCGTACAAGACGGGCAGATGATCCGCCTGGCCAGTGGCATCAGCCTGCACTATGCGAGCGCCGGTCAGCCGGGTGCTCCGCTGGTGGTATTCCTGCATGGCTTCCCGCAGGCCTGGTTTGCCTGGGAGACACTGTTGCCATTGGCCGCCTCACGTCATTACTGCGTGGCGCCCGATATGCGCGGGTTCAACCGCTCGGATCGTCCGGCAGCGGTGGCGGACTATCGCATCGATCGTCTGGTGCGCGATATGGTCGAGCTGGTCCACGGCCTGGGCTACCAGGATGCCCTGTTCGTGGCCCACGACTGGGGCGGGGCGGTCGCCTTTTCCACGGCGATTGCCCACCCGACGCTGATGCGGCGACTGATGATTCTCAACGCACCGCATCCGGTCCCCTTCGCAGCAGGCCTGGCCCGCGATCCGGCCCAACAGCGGGCCAGTGCCTACATGAACGACTTGCGTGCGCCCGATTGCGAGAGCCGTCTGCTTGCCGATGACTGCGAAGCGCTGCTGAGCAAGTTTCGATCGTCTCCTGGCGACTGGCTCACGCCCGAACTCGCAGCACGCTACCGGGAGGCCTGGCGCCAGCCCGGCGCACTCACGGGTGCGCTCAATTATTATCGGGCTTCACCGCTGTATCCACCCATCGGCGATGATCCGGGCGCGGCAGCTCTGACGCTCGATCCCGCGGCCTTCATCGTGCGGGTGCCAACGACGGTGGTCTGGGGCATGGACGACACCGCGCTGTTGCCCACCTTGCTGGATGGACTGGATGAGTGGATTCCCGACCTGACGATCGTGCGCATTCCCGGCGCATCACACTGGCTGATCGATGAGCGACCCGATGCGATCGCCACGCAGCTGTTGCGTTTTCTCGAGTGAGATGTCGACATGAACAAGATCGCGACAACCGATCCGGGCCGCTACCCCTTCAGCCATCCGATCCGGGTCCGCTGGGCCGAGGTGGATATGCAGGGCGTGGTGTTCAACGGCCATTACCTGACCTGGTTCGATATCGGCATGACAGAGTTCCTGCGCCTGGTATTCGCGCAGCATGGCGAGCACAAGGACGCGTTTTTCAATCACCTCTACGTGGTGCGCTCGACCATCGATTATCAGCGGCCTGCGACATTCGACGATGAGGTTCAGATTCGCGTGGGCATCGAGGCACTGGGTCGCTCGAGTCTGAACCTGGGTTTTGCCATCACGCGTGGTGATGACGTCCTGGTGAGCGGCAACAGCACCTATGTCCTGGCGCGGGACGGGCGTTCAGAGCCGATCGGCGAACCGGTGCGCAGCCTGCTGTCGGCGCATCTGGTGCGCGACGGACACTGAGGCTCAAGCCGGCGTGCCAACAGGCGACAGGTCCGTGCTGCGATAATTCGCCAGCAAGGCGTGCAGCGGATCGGTCTGCCAGCGCCATTCATCAAAGCTCATCGAGCCATCGGCGTTGATCTGCACCAGCGCCGATGAACGAGTGCCATAGGGTTCATCGGCCAGGCGGGTGCGCAAAAAGGCGGGGCTGCGCAACTGCGCCAGAATGGTCTCACGGGCCGACGATAGCGGTTCGCCGCGCGATGAATCAATGGCTGTGATTACCTGATCGATGCGTGGCGATGCCGTACCCAGCGGATCATTGCCCAGACCATGCAGGCCGGGCGCCAGCCGCTCGGGCCGGCCGGCGCGTGGGCCGCGATTGCTGAGCACGAAGCACTGCGGCTCGCAACGCCCGGCCGGCGATCCCTCGTCGTACACGAGCAGATTGAACCCGGCCAGCTCGGCCGACTCCTCACCCACTTGTGCGAGCACCGATTCAACAGGCCCGCTGGCGAGCGCCAGACGGGTCACGACCGAGCCCCGGGAAGGCGCCTGGGGCCGCTTTGGCGGTGTATTGCGTAAATTGGTCAGCGCGACAACTCGACCGCTTGTGGTGAGGACCATCCAGCTACCACGGGCCACCGCGTCGCGTCCGCCAAACAGCGTCGGCGAATCCGGCCACCAGTGTGCGCCCAGCGTCTGGCGATTCAGGAACTCATCACGATTGGCTGCGAGCCGCAAGCGGATGGCCGATGCGGGATCGAATTGCAGGCCGACTACGCACATGCGAGATCGGCGACCTTCAGCCGGGCAAAACATTCAATATGACGGCCCTCGCGCCCGCCCTCGACGTGTTGCAACAGCGGCTCATCGCCCGCCATCGTGGCCAATGCCTGCAGCACTCGATGCGCCTGCCGGGCATCCGAACACTCGTAGTGCTCCAGCCAGGTGTCCGATCCGCCCGCCGCAGCGTCAATCGACGGCGCCAGGGTCGGCGCGACAGACGCATCCGAACCAACAAGCCGATCGGACGACACTCGTGATGAGCAGGCGAAGCGACAAGGGCCAGCCTGCGCGATCCGCGCCGCTGCCTCGATCAGCAAGGGCGCCACGATCGAACGCGCGGCCGCTGTTGACTTGAAGTAGACGAAGACGTCGTGGGTTGTACCGCCAGGCACCGGCAGTCGGGCTTCAGAGATCACGAGGTCTTTCGAATCGCTCGACCACCGGGATGTCGTAGGGCAGGGCACCGGGGGTGATGGGCAATCCGCCCAGTGTCAGCGAGGCAGGTGAGTCGTCTATTCGGCGCTCGAACAGCAGCGCAAATTCCCCGGGCCGACCCACCGGATCGCCCGGTCCGGCGGCCACGACAACGCCCGCCGGCTGCCCCTGGGCATCGTTCAATGCGTCGCCCGGTGCCGCTGCGCCGGGCATCCAGCCAAGGCCCATGCGGCGCTTGAGTTTGCCCAGATATTGCGTGCGCGCCACCACCTCCTGGCCGGTGTAGCAACCCTTGCGAAAATCCACGCCACCGACCAGTTCAAAATTGACCATTTGGGGCACGAAAGCATCGGTTGTGGCCGCTGTGATGTGTGGCGTGCCGACGAGCACTTCACCGGTCTGCCACCAGGCCTCGGACACGAGCGGCCAGTCTTCAAGACCGCCATCGATCAGCCCGGCAGCCTGATCCGTGCCCAGTACCGCGATCATCCGATGCCAGGGCGGATCGGCCCGGCTCACGGGATCCAGCCCCAGGCGCAGCATCGGTTGATCGTCGGCCACGACCATGGGAGCCGGCCAGCCAATGGCCGATGGTCCGAGCGGAATCGGCGACGGTTGTTCGGACAGGCTGATGCTGCGGTCGACAAAGCCGAACAGACGCAAGGACTCGTCGGCCAACTCGATGCGGACCTTGGCCCGCAGCACGAACATCGACAGGCGCTTGCGGATCGTGTCGGCCAGCGTGCGATCGATGATCAGCCACAGGCTATCGGCGGTGCGCATGATCAGGAAGTCGGCCAGCAGCCGCCCCTTGGGCGAGCAGTAACCGCTGCGTTGGGCGCCGCCCACGGCCAGCGCCGAGATGTCGTTCGTGAGCTGGCCCTGCAGGAAGTTCGTTGCATCGGCGCCGCTGACCCGCAACAAGGCGAGCGAGGTGAGCTCGCAGGCAAAGCGCCGTGCATCGGACGGCGGCCGGGCGGATGCCGCAGTGTGAGTCATCGTGAACCTTCAGGGGTGAACCCGGCAGGGACGCTTGCCGTGTCTACTATTATACGAACGGGACTCGTGAGCCCCCTGCACCGGGCAGGGTCTTGGTTTGCACCCACCCATGCCGTGGACCCGTCGTGCAATGAAGAAATTCCTGGCCCTGGTTGTCGTGGTGGTACTGGTTGCCGCTGCGGCTGCGCTGTCATGGGCCAAATGGCGCTACGAGAATGCACCACTGGCAACACCCGGTTCGCCAGTGCGAGTGGTGATCGAGCGCGGGGCAAGCCTGCGCAGTGCCGGTCGCCGGCTGCGCGAGGCCGGCGTCGACACACCCGACTGGGCCTTGGCGATAGTCGGACGCCTGGTGCCTGAGGCTTCACGCATCCACGCCGGTACTTATCAGGTGACGAGCCCCATCACCTTGAAGGCCCTTGTGGAGCAGCTGATGAGGGGCGATGTCCTGACCAGCGAGATCCGTTTTATCGAAGGCTGGACCTTCCGCCAGATGCGGGCGGCCATCTCGGCCAACGCCGACCTCGCACCAGACGCGGCCGGGCTCGATGAGAGCGCACTGCTTGCCGCCATCGGCGCTACCGAGGCCAGGGCCGAAGGCTTGTTCTTCCCCAGTACCTATCACTTTGCAGTGGGCGCCAGCGATCTGGAGATTTACCGGGCAGCCTACCGGAAGATGCAAGAGGTCTTGCAGGCGGCATGGCCGGCGCGGGATGCGAGCGTGCCGCTGGCCTCGCCCTACGACGCCCTGGTGCTGGCCTCGATCGTCGAAAAGGAGACCGGGGTGGAATCGGATCGCGTCATGGTCGCTGGCGTGTTCACGAATCGTCTGCGCATCAACATGATGCTGCAGAGCGATCCCACGACAATCTATGGCCTGGGCGACAGCTTCGACGGTAACCTGCGGCGGCGTGACCTGACCACCGATACCCCCTGGAACACTTACACCCGCAAAGGCCTGCCGCCCACGCCGATTGCATTGCCCGGAGCGGCCTCGATCAATGCCGTGCTGCATCCGGCCAGCACACCAGCCCTGTATTTCGTGGCACGGGGTGATGGCAGCAGCGAATTTTCGGAAACCCTGGCCGCCCATGAAAGAGCGGTGCGCAAATTTCAGTTGAAACGCTGATGCGCGGGCGCTTCATTACCTTCGAAGGCGTCGATGGCGCGGGCAAGAGCTCTCATCTGGCCCCCTTTGTGGCGCGAGTACGCCAGGCCGGCCACGAGGTCGTGCTGAGTCGAGAACCGGGCGGTACCGCGCTGGCCGAATCGCTACGCGAGATCCTGCTCGCGCAGGCCATGCCCGAGCTGACCGAGTTGTTGCTGATGTTCGCCGCCCGTGCCGACCATCTGAATGCGGTCATCGAGCCGGCCCTGGCGCGCGGAGCCTGGGTGGTCTGTGATCGCTTCACCGACTCGACGCTCGCGTATCAGGGCAGCGGACGTGGCATGGACATCACGTTCATCGAACTGCTGGCGGCGAGGGTTCATGGTCATCACAATCCCGATCGCACCTACCTGTTCGACCTGGATGCGGCCAGTGCCCAGGCTAGACGGGCTCAGGTACGGACAGCCGACCGGTTCGAGCAGGAGGCGCTGGATTTTTTTGATCGGGTGCGGGCCGGCTATCACGCCATTGCCCGCCGGGAACCGCAACGATTCTGCGTGGTCGACGCCGCACAGCCTTTCGATCAGGTTGAAGCCAATGTCGCGGCCGACTTCCAGCAATGGTATCAATCGCTGCCGGAAGCAGGGCGATGAACGAACCATCGCCCGAGGCCGCCCTGGCCCCCTGGCTTGCGGAGCCGCTGCGCGAGTTGTTGACGCAGCGCGACCGCCTGCACCATGCCTTGCTCATCCATGGACCGGCCGGCATTGGCAAGAGTGGATTGGCGCGCCATCTGGCTGCCGGCCTGTTCTGTGAAGCGCCGGTTGATGGGCTGGCCTGTGGCCAGTGTCCGGCCTGCGGCTGGATGAAGTCCCTGGCGCATCCCGATCTGCGCCTGGTGATACCCGAAGCGCTCGATCCCGATTTTGTCGCCCCGGCGGGCCGCAAGCCGTCCAACGAGATCCGCATCGAGCAGATTCGCGCGCTGGCCGGATTTACGGCGGTGGGCGGCCACCGCGGCGGTTGGCGCATCGTGCTGATCGATCCGGCCGATGCGATGAATACGGTGACCGCCAACAGTCTGCTCAAGACCCTGGAAGAACCCGGCAAGGACACCTTGCTGATGCTGGTGACCAGTCATCCGGACCGCCTGCCCGCCACGATTCGTTCGCGATGCCGTTTGGTTGGGCTGCGCCTGCCCGATCCCCAGGCTTGCGTCGACTGGCTGATCGCCCAGGGCGCGGCCGACCGATCGACCGCCGAGCAGGCATTGCGCGCCACCGGCTCGCCGATGCACGCGCTCGGCTTCATCGATCCGGCCAAACTGGCCGCTCATCAGGCCATTCTGGAGGCCTTGTCCGGCTTGCCGGAGACTATGGCGATCAGGGTAGCGGATCTGCTCGAGCGGCATGATGCCAGGCAATGGGCCGATGTCCTGCAGCGCTGGGTGAGCGACCTCACCCGGGTCAGGTGCGGCGCCGCACCGTATTACTTTCCGGATCAACGGGAGCGGATGCGGACTGTGGCGAAACACACGGACCTGGGTCGCCTGACGGCGCTGCAGCAAGACCTTTCATCGCTTGGGGCTCGCATCGACCATCCACTGAATGCCAGACTGCTCTGCGAGTCTTCGATTTTTGCCTACTGCGAGGCATTTGATGCCGGCCGGAGAGCCTGATGAGTGACGCTACTACGACAGATTCCAGGCAAGAAACCGAATCCGTCGTCGCCGATACCGACGGCGCCGTGCGGATCGCGGCCTCGCGCCCCGGGGTACTCCAACTCGCGATCAAGGAAAAGGCGGCCCTGTATGCCGCCTACATGCCATTCGTCAAGGGCGGCGGCATCTTTGTACCGACCCTGCGGTCGGCCCAGATCGGCGATGAACTCTATCTGATCCTCTCGTTGATGGAGGACGCCAACAAGCTCGCCATCACCGGCAAGGTGGTCTGGATCACGCCACCCGGTGTGCCGGGTCGCCAACAAGGCATTGGTATCCAGTTCGCGCTGGACGACACCGGCGAACTGGCCCGCTCACGCATCGAGACCATCCTGGGCGGCAATCTGAAGTCGGCGCGCAGCACGCACACCATCTGATCCGCCTCGCGGCGTCGGACTACAATCACCCGCATCAGGCAGGACGACGGCCGTCTCGCCAATCGTCTTGCGGGTTCCGATGTTCGTCGATTCTCATTGCCATCTCGATTTTGCCGACCTGCGCGACGATCTTGGTGCGATTCTCGAGCGCATGAGCGCGCAGGCTGTCGAAACGGCCTTGTGCATCAGTGTCACGATGGAAGATTTTCCGCAGGTTCGTGCGCTGGCCGAACAGCACGCCCGGCTCTGGGCGACTGTCGGCGTCCACCCCGACTATCCGGATTGCCACGAACCCACGGTGACAGAGTTGGCCGCACTGGCCGACCATCCCCGGATCGTCGCGATCGGCGAAACCGGTCTCGACTACTATCGAATCACGGGTGATCTGAGCTGGCAACGCGAACGGTTTCGTGTGCACATCCGGGCCGCGCGTGAGACCGGTCTGCCGCTCGTCATTCATACCCGCGCCGCCTCGGCCGACACCATTGACCTGATGCGTCAGGAGCGAGCAGGGGAGGCGGGTGGTGTGATGCATTGCTTCACCGAAGACTGGACCACGGCGCAGGCCGCGCTGGACCTGGGCTTTTACTTGTCCTTTTCCGGCATCGTCACCTTCAAGAATGCGTTGCAGGTTCACGAGGTTGCCCGCCGCACGCCGCTGGATCGACTGCTGATCGAAACGGACTCACCCTATCTGGCTCCTGTGCCGCATCGAGGAAAGACCAACGAGCCCGCCCATGTGGTGCATGTGGCCCGGCGGATCGCCGAGTTGCGTGGTGAGAGCATCGAAACGATCGCGCAGGCCAGTCGCGCGAACTTCTACCGCCTGTTTGCGCGGACACGTCCGCCCGATGGTGAGAGCACGCAACGCGCGACGCTCACGAGTTGAGCGTCAGGCGTCGGGACACATCAATCAGGCCTTTACCGGGTGGACCAGCAGGCGTTGGCGCAGTGACTGCCGCAAAAAACCGCTGGATCGACCGAAGTGATCGATGCCGGCGTGAAGGCAGAGGCGTTCAAGGTCGCCGCGACCCGCCGTGGCGATCTGAATCGCCAGCAGGATACGGGGTTCGCTGAATCGCGGTTCGGGCGCTGTCCGCGGCACGGGCGATCGGCGTTGGGGCATGGGCGACATTGGGCTGGGGTGATGCGGCAGTGTAGGCGTGGCATCGCCTGGCCAATGTGACAAAACACACAGCCGCCCGCCGCCCCGACGATAGGCCAGACGGATCTGCTAAGGTTCGCGACTCGTTACCCCGGCGGCCAGCCGGCCGACCACAAGGAGACCCATCATGAAACTGTATTGTTCAACCCTCTCACCCTTTGCCCGCAAGGTCCGGATCGCTGCGAGTGAACTCGGCCTTGCCGATCAGGTCGAGATCGTGCCCATCATGGTGGCACCGGGCAAGGCGAATGAGCAGTACGCGAGTACGCTGAATCCCCTGCGCCGGGTGCCCACGCTGACCCTGGCCGATGGCAGCAGTCTGTCCGATTCATCCGTGATCTGCGAGTACCTGGACAGCCTCGTGCCAACGGGCGGGCTGTTCCCACGCACCGGCGATCAGCGCTGGGCGGTGCTGACCACCCATTCGATCGCCAACGGCCTGATGGAATTGTCCGTGCAGTTGCGTTATGAAACCGCTTTGCGACCGGAATCGGCACGTTGGCCCGAATGGATCGCCGACCATTGGGACAAGATCAATAGCGGCCTGGCCTGGTATGAACAGCGCGGCGTACCGCAGAGCGGGACCATGGATATCGGACGGATCGCGCTGGCCTGTGAGCTGGGTTATCTCGATTTTCGCTTTCCCGACTATGCCTGGCGCGATCAATATCCCGGCTTGGCGGCCTGGCATGCGGACATCGCCCGGCGCCCCTCCTATCGGGACACGGCGCCACAGGCCTGACCGGGCCGTTGCTCAGGCAACGGCAGGCGCGCCCGGCCCGGGGTCGGCCGATGGTCCGAGCGAGCGCAGATGGGCATCACATGCAAACAGCGACAGTCGCAGGGGCATCGTGGCCGAGAATATGCTCACGGCGGTATTGGCCAGCGCGGGATGGCTGGCCAGTTGTCCGGCGTTCAGTCCACCAAAACGCCGTTGAACATCGGGCTCGACAGTGGCCAGCCGCACAAACTCACGGATCACCAAGCCATGCGAGATCACAGCCAGCGATCCCGTGCGGCCGCTGCGTTGCGTCATCACCCATGCCAGAGCCTGAGCCACCCGCGCCCGGAACTGAGCGGCTGACTCGCCGGCGGGGGGATCCCGACTCTCGTCGAAGGGGTCGAACCCGACCTGCTCATAGGTCTGACCACACCAGAGACCGAAATTGCGCTCACGCAACAACGCCGATTGAACCACCGGCAGGCCCAGGGTCTGCGACACGATCTGCGCGGTCTGGCTGGCCCGCGCCATGTCACTGGCCACCAGCGCATCGATGCTCTCGGACCTGAGGCGCTCGGCAAGTGCCTGCGCCTGGCGGCGGCCCAGGTCACTGAGCGGCGTGTCGGCCGTTTGCAGGGTGCGCGCCCGGTTCATCGGCGTCTCACCATGACGGATCAGATAAATGCTCATGGCATCAGACTAACAGAGCGGGCGACCTGCAGGCTTGTCACTCGATTCAGATGGGCTGCGTCGACATCTGACAGAGCGTCAGCAGCGCCTGGCGCAGACCTGCATCATCCTGATCGGCGATGTCGACCCCCAGCGCTTTGCACATGATCTCCAGATCGGCGCGGCCACAGGCGCTGAGCCGGTGGCGCAGAGTATCGACCCGGCGAGTATGCTCGCGCCTGCGGGCATCGTCGGGTTGCAATGAAAGGGGTGGGCGGTGCAGGGGCACGGTGGTCGGAGAACGGATTCGAGGCTGACCTGTGAGCAGGATGCGCTCGGACACACTGTTGTAAAGTCCGGATGAAAGGGCGCTTGGCCCGGTGTTTCCTGCCTGCTCGTCAAGGAGTGTGTCAAATGCAAGGTCCGCTCTCGGGCGTCCGGGTTCTGGATCTCACCTCGATGATATCGGGGCCACTGTGCACCATGACGCTGGCCGATCAGGGTGCCGATGTGATCAAGGTGGAGAGTCCGGCTGGCGACTATGCCCGACATGTGGCCACACGGCGCAACGGATTTTCCGCTTCATTTGTGAATAACAATCGCAACAAGCGATCGATCGTTCTGGACCTGAAAAAGCCCTCGGCGCTGCTGGCCTTGGAGCGGCTCATCGATTGCGCCGATGTGATGGTGCAGAATTTCCGGCCGGGCGTTGCCGAGCGTATGGGTATCGGCCCGATCAAGGCCTGTCAGCGAAATCCGGCGCTGATCTACCTGTCGATCTGCGGATTCGGCTTCGATGGCCCGTATCGCGACAAGCCGGTATTTGATCCGCTGATCCAGGCCTTGTCCGGCCTGACCACGATCCAGGGCGGATCCGATGAAGCCAGACCCCGACTCGTCCGGACCATCCTGCCCGACAAGCTCACGGCCATTCAGGCCTCGCAGGCGATCTGTGCGGCATTGTTCGCCCGCGAACGAAACGGCGGACGCGGACAGAGCATCACCTTGTCGATGCTCGACACGGTCGTGTCATTCCTCTGGAGTTCGGACATGGGTGGACACACCTTTATCGGCAATGAGCACCCGGCCGAGACGGCGCAATCCTTCATCGATCTGATTTATGCCACCACCGATGGGCATGTGAGCATCGCCGTCATGCAGGACAAGCACTGGCGTGGTTTTCTGCTGGCGCTGAACCGGCCAGACCTGCTGGGCGACGCCCGATTCGCCACGCCCGAAATGCGCGAGATCAACAAGGACGAGCGGACCCGCTTGATTCAGCGACTGATCGAGGGCGAGTCAACGAATGCCTTGATCGAGCGCCTCGAGGCGCTCGATGTACCCTGTGCGCCAGTGCTGACGCGACGGCAGATGATCCGGCATCCGCAGGTTCTGGCCAATGGCATCGTGCACGAGGTCGATCACCCGCATGCCGGTGCCGTCCGTCAGACCCGACCTGCCGCGGTCTTCTCCTCGTCCCCGCCATTCACACCTCGTGGTGCGCCCGCGCTGGGCGAACACACCGAGGCCATACTGGCCGAAGCCGGCATCGACGCGCCGACCAGCGCAACGATGTTGCGCGAAGGCGCGGCGATTCAATACCGGGGCCTGCCATGACGGTGGAACTCGCGTCCCGTGAACTGGGCAGTGGCGAGCCGCTAATGCTTCTGCACGGCCTGTTCGGCTCATCGCGCAACTGGGTCAGCATACAGAAGCAGCTGGCCGACACGCACCAGGTCATTTCGCTAGACCTGCGCAATCATGGCGACTCGGGTCGTCATGCGCAGATGAATTACTCGCTCATGGCCGATGATGTCCAGGCATTTCTCGATGACCGCGGCCTGCGCAAGGTTGCGCTGCTTGGCCACAGCATGGGTGGCAAGGTGGCCATGACGCTGGCCTTGCGTAATCCGGCGCAAGTCGGTCCCTTGATCGTGGTCGACATCGCTCCAGTCCGCTATCCGCCGCACCATACCGAGATCGTGGCCGGTCTGCGGGCGCTGGATCTGAGCACACTGGATGGACGGAAAGATGCGGATGATCGTTTGCGAGCCAGCGTGCCCGACCCGCAGGTGCGTGGCTTTCTGTTGCAGAACCTGGTCCAGAAGGAAGGTCGGTGGTCGTGGCGGATCAATCTGGCTGCGATCAACGACTGTCTTGACGCGCTTGGCGACTTTCCCTTCGCGCCCGGCGAGGCCGTGTATCCGCATCCCTGCCTGTTCATCTGTGGCGGCGATTCCGACTACGTGACCGCCGAACGCCATCCGATCATCACGCGTGCATTTCCCTCTGCCCAGATCGTTGAATTGCCTGGCGTCGGACATTGGCCTCACGCCCAGGTGCCCGAGGCATTCATCAACCAGGTGCGCCGTTTCATTGGCCTGCCGCACTAGCGCGGATCACTTCATTTCGAGAATTTGTTCATCGACCGATGGTCGGTCATGGGCGACGATCGGTCATCCGATACCGGACAACTGAGGACCGTCGAGATGACCAGACTATTCAATCGTTATGCAGTGAGCGCTTCGCTTGCAGCGGCATTTCTCACCCTGACCGCCTGCGGCTCGGACGACAGTCCGATCGTAGCCGCCGACGCATCGGGTACACCCGGAACGAGCGCTGATGGATCGAATACGCCCGGCGGCAGTAATTCCACCGGCGGCAGTGCGGGTACTGACGCAGGCGGCACGGGCACGGGCACGGGCACAGGCACAGGCACAGGCACAGGCACAGGCACAGGCACAGGCACTGGCGCGGGCGCGGGCGCGGGCGACGGCACGGGTAGCGGATCCGGCACAGATGCCGGCGATGGCACCGGCAGTGGAACGGGCTCTGGCACAGGCACCGGCTCGGGTGATGGCACCGGCACGGGCGCGGGCACGGGCACCGGTTCGGGCGATGGCACGGGCTCCGGTACAGGTAACAGCGGCGGTACGACCATCGATACCAGCCCCATCTTCATCGCTGACACGTATTCGGCCAGGCTCATGACGTGTACCACCCGCAATTCGGTGACCGCACCGGCTGGCACGCCCGCGCCGATCGCACCGTTCAACAGCACGATCTACTATGTGAACCGGGGCTTTTACTTCAACCCGGCGCCGAGCAATGCGCCGGAACTGCTGGCCTGGCCGCAGGTGGGCGACCCCTTCGCGATCATTCAGGCACCCAGCGGCCAGAGCGTGAATTACACGGCCACCACGGCGGACGACAGGCATGTCGTATCGGCCGATGTGAATCGCGGCGGCCTGTTGATCAAGCTCACGTATCACGCCAACGTCTTTGAATCGGACGTCACGACCTGCGAACCGACCAACTGATCGGGTCGATCATCGCGGACAACGGGCCCCCATCGAACGGGGGCCCGTTGTCATTGGCTGGCTGCCGATGGCATACCCCGTTCGACAGGACAGCATGACTGGCTATGTCAGAATCAAGGCTGGTCCGGACTGACATCGACCCATCGGAGTGGTGTCGGCCGACACGTCAAAACCTGCACAGCGTCGAGGAAACCGAGCCATGTCGTCGTTCAACCAAGCTGCCGGCCGGATGGCTGCGCGGGGACTCATCGCCATGATGCTGTGCGGCCTCGCGTTCGCCAGCGCATCGCATGCGCGCGGCATCGTCGTGTATCCCTTCGAACTGGTCGACACCAGTGACGGTGCCATACCCCTGACGGACCGGGACGCACGCCTGGCCGAGCTCACGCGTCTGCTCAAGGCGGAACTCACGCAGCGCAAGCTCTATGACGTAATCGAGAGCGAAGCCGTCGAGGCCGCCATCGCCGAACAGCTTCGCCATGCGGATCTGCGCACCTGCAATGGTTGTGACGCAAAAATCGCTCAGGTGGCCGGCGTCGATCGAGTGATGGTCGCCTGGGTTCAGATGGTCAGCAATCTCATTCTGAACGTCAACATTGAAGTGCGGGACGCCGACAGCCGACCCATTCTGAACAAGTCGGCCGATATGCGCGGCAATACGAGCGATACCTGGCAAAGGGCGCTGCGCTTCATCATGCGCAGCATGGACCAGCAAGACCAGCGCAATCGCTGAATGAGCGTCGCTCCAGGACACGCGTATCGGCGCTGGCAGCCCCCGTCTCAGGCGCCGATCGGTGCCAGATGCAGGGCGTAGATCTCGTTGGCCGGATCGCCCCATGCCGGATAGCGCTGTCTGACGAGCGGATCATGCCCTGGGATCAGGTGGTCCGGTGAATCGGCCAGTTCCCGTAGCCTGTCGAAGCCTTCCAGCATGTCGCCCGCCTTGAAGACAATCGGAAACGGCGAACCGGTTTCGAGGTTTTCGTAGTAGTGGCTCGCATCCGAAGCCAGCACCACCCAGCCCCGCCCGGTGTGCACCCGCACGGCCTGCAGGCCATCGGTATGCCCGCCGATCTTGATCAATTGCAGTCCGGGCGCAAGGTCGACATCACCATCGTGAAACCTGACCCGTTCCCGATAGACCTGGCGCACAACGTCGACAACATGTTCCACCGAGTAGGCATGGCGCAGGAATTTCCAGGCCATATAGCGGCCGGTTGCATATTGCAGCTCCGCCTCCTGCAGGTGGATTCTGGCCTCAGGCAGGAGCCCGATGTTGCCGGCATGGTCATAATGCAGATGCGTGAGAATCAGATCACCGATATCGGCAGGGGTGATGCCCAGCGGTGCCAATGCCGCGATCGGGCAACGCAACTGCTCCCGGCCGCGTTCGCGGGCGGCAATGACGTCGAAGCCGCAATCGACCAGCCAGACCTTGTCCGGCCCGCGAACCACCCAGACGAAATAATCCATGGGCATCGGACCATCATGCGGATCGTTGGCGATGAAGTTGTCATTGCGCCGTCGCGCCAGGGTCGCATATCGAATCGCGTACACCTCATGACGGGGCAGCGAAGCCGGACCGGCAGGGGCGGGGGAAGGGCTCATGATGTCGTCTCCTTTCATGGGTGTCGAACGCGCCGATTGTGCCGTATCGTCATAATTGATAACCTGCGCCGCTGTCGATCCGGATGTTGTCAATGTCATTGTCTTACCGCCCCGTCCACAGGCCGGTCTCGTCGCCGACAGGCGATGACTAACAACCGGTCAGCCTCGGGCGATGCCGCCCCTTCTTTGCGTCTGCAGGGGCGATTCCTCATCGATGATCAATTGCTGTTCGATCAGTTGACGCTCGATCTGCCGGCGGGTCGATGGACCTGCCTGCTGGGGTCGTCCGGCATCGGCAAATCCACCATTTTGCGGCTGATCGCGGGGCTGCCCACGGGCGGCGTGTTCGACGGGACAATCAGTGCCAGCGATCAGCAGGACCTGACCGGCCGAGTCGCCTTTATGGCGCAAGCCGATCTGCTCGCACCATGGCTCACTGTTGCCCAGAATATCGCGCTGGGTCACCGACTGCGTGGACATCGCCTGGATCCGACCCGGCTCGAACAGATTATCGGTCAGGTCGGACTGAGCGCCCATGCCGGCAAGCGGCCCGCCGAACTGTCCGGCGGCATGCGCCAGCGCGCGGCCCTGGCGCGAACGTTGGTGCGCGATACTCCATTCGTTCTGCTCGACGAACCGTTTTCCGCCCTGGACGCGCGCACCCGTGCCGACATGCAGGAATTGGCCTGGACACTGCTCGCCGGCCGCACCGTGATGCTCGTCACCCATGATCCAGCCGAAGCGGCGCGTCTGGGCGAACGCATCGTGTTGATGCGACGCAATGGACTGCACCCCATCGAAGCCCCCGATAACCCGCCGATTCGCGCTGTGGACGATGCCCAGGCCCTGATGCGCCAGGGCGAACTGACCGTGATGTTGCGCGAGCCGGAGCCCGGTTGATGAGAGTCGCGGTGGTATTCGCCGGATTGCTGGTGCTGTGGCAGCTCGTGGTCTCGCTGTCGGGCGTGCCCCCTTTCATCCTGCCCAGCCCATTAGCCGTGGGCCGATCGCTGCTGGCCGATCATGAGCTGATCCTCTTCCATGCCGGCATCACCGCCGTCGAAGTCCTCGCCGGCCTGGTGCTGGGCGTCGCGCTGGGCATGTTCACCGCGCTCTGGCTGATGCGATCCAGCCTGGCCAGGGCATTCCTGATGCCGATCATGGTGTTCAGTCAGGCCGTGCCCGTGTTTGCGCTGGCCCCCTTGCTCACCCTCTGGTTCGGCTACGGACTGGGTTCCAAGATCGTGATGACCACCTTGATCATTTTCTTTCCGGTGGCCGCGACCTTTCTGGACGGGCTGCGTAATACGCCGGCGGGATTGCTTGATCTGGCCGCCAACAATCAGGCCGGCCCATGGCGATCGTTGTTGTTGATCCGCGTCCCTGCGGCCTTGCCGGCGCTGGCCTCGGGGCTGACCCTGGCCGCGGTCTATGCGCCAATTGGAGCCGTGATTGGCGAGTGGGTTGGTGCCTCGCAGGGCCTGGGCTATCTGATGCTGCTGGCCAACGGTCGGGTCAAGACCGATCTCATGTTCGCCAGCCTGCTGATGCTGGCCTTGCTGGCGATTGCGCTGCATTATCTGATGAGCAAGCTGGCGCAGCGACTGCACCAATGGTCGGGTCAGTCAACGCGTTGAACAGAACAGGAGGCTGCATCCGTTGAAAGCCATCCGTATCAATCGTCTGGGCCGTCTGCGTGACGAGCCCCACAGCGGACACAATCGCTGGCATCCCGACATCGCGCCAGCCCTGCGGGTCGAACCGGGCGAAGACGTACTGCTCGAAACCCGCGATGCCGCCGACGGCCAGATCCGCGCCGACATGACAGTCGCTGATCTGGCTCGGCTGGATACCAAGGTCGGCCATCCACTGACCGGTCCCCTGTACATCGAGGGAGCAGAACCCGGTGATCTGCTCGATGTGGAATTCGTCGATATTCAGCCGCAGCCCTACGGTTGGACCCGCATCCGGCCGGGCATCGGGTTTCTGCGCGACGATTTCCCGGACAGCCATTTCCTCGCGCATTGGCACATCGATCAGGGCATTGCTCGTTCGGCGCAGATTCCCGGGGTGAACATTCCGTGCGGCGCCTTCATGGGCACGGCCGGGGTGGCGCCGTCGCATGAGCAACTGGCCCGCTGGTCCGCTCGTGAATCACGGCTGATTGCCGGCGGTGGCCTGGCACTCGCACCAGATCCGCAGGATGCCGTGCCCCAGACTGAACCAATCGCCAGTACTGGTCTGCGAACCATGCCGCCGCGGGAAAACGGCGGCAATGCCGACGTCAAACAACTGACCCGGGGATCGGTGCTGCAATTACCCGTGGCGGTGCCGGGTGCCCTGTTCTCGACCGGTGATGCGCACTTCGCCCAGGGCGACTCGGAATGCTGTGTGACGGCGATCGAAATGGGTGCCACCGCGATCGTGCGATTCCGCCTGCACAAGGGCCTGGCGGCCCGTCATGACATCCGCTTCCCGCGTTTTTCCCATCCCGGCTATTTCCTGCCGCCCGAATGGGCGGCGCCGCGCCGCCTCATCGGCACGATGGGCATGCCGATTCATCTGGATGGGTCCCAGGCCGGCGAAGACCTCACCCTGGCAGCCCGCAATGCCCTGCGCGAAATGATCAAGCTGCTCGGCGAGCGAGGCTACTCACGCGAGCAGGCCTATGTGATCTGTTCCGTCGCCGTAGACCTGCGGATCAGCAATGCAGTCGATCTACCCAACGTGGTGGTCAGCGCCCTGCTGCCCGAGGCCATCTTCGATGGCGCTCAAACAACCTGATGAACCCGGGCGGACATGCCAGGGCGTTGCCAGCCACGCCGACTCAGGCACCACAGCGAAGACCGAATCGATAGTAGGCATCATAGTTTGCCAGACCCGTGATCCCGACAGCCGGCTTGTTGTTGGGGCAGTTTGTGGTGGTGCTCGCTGCGGCCATGCCGATAGCCGGCGCGGCAGTCGGCGTGCCATTCACATTGCCGCCCGCCGTGAGCGGTCGACAGCTCAACTCGATGCGGCCGATGAATTCACCTGCCGCGGCGCCCGAGAAGCCTGCGACTGCCTGATTGGTCGGACAGCTCGAGTTGAACACGCCGCTGGTGGGCGCGTTGGCGTCGATAAACTGATCGCCGTCCGTGGCACGCTGGATCGACGGACCAGACCAACGACCGGTCGCGGGGTCGATCGGCGTGCACACCGGTCCCATCCGGAACACCCGGTCGAACGCGCGACCGTGCAGACCCGTCAGCACTTCGTTCACCGCGCAGCCGAGCTCACGACGCAATCCTTTGTTGCCACCCACGGTCACCGTTTCGACGCCCAGTGCCGGCACTGGTGACAACGCACCGGTGTACTGGTTGATCCGCATGATGTGACTCACCGACGGTACACCGTTCGCGTCCAGCAGGAACACATGATAAAAACCCGGTGGCGTATGGCCTGGATCGGACGGCAAGGACACCTGTAGCGTGTCGCCCGAGCGCGTGAACTCGAGCGGCAGGAAGCGCTGATCCATGTCGTAGGAGTGAGTTGCCGCGCCGGTCTTGATCAACGAGATGCGCCGAATATTCGCCGCATCCCTGGAAATGATCGAGAAACTCGTTGCGGGGTTCACGGTGGCGGGCGCCTGATCGATCAGGGGACGCGGTGCCAGTGAACCATCCGGACGGAACAGATAGGGAGGATAGTAGATTTCGGCATGCATATTGGTCACCGGCCCCGGCAGACCGCCGCCGCCTATCAACACCGTCGCATCGGGCAACAACAGGGTCGTCGAGTGATACAGGCGGGCATGTTGTGACGAAGCGCCGATCGTCCAGGAATTGTTATCCGGGTTGTAGATCTCGACATGTCTGGCCGGCACGCCCAGTGGTGCGCCACTGATGCTCGTGTCGCTGGTCCCGCCATTGCCCACCATCACGCGGCCGTCGGGCAGGACAGTGGCCATTCCCCAGAGTCGCTGCGAGCTCATCGGGGGCAGCAGATCGTAGGCCGGTGTCGCACCGCGGATATCCACGCTCATCACTTTCGGATTGCCACCACCGCCGATCAACACCTTGCCCGGACGGTACATCACGGCAATCGAACCATTGTTCAACTCCAGTTGCGGCACATGTCCGGTGTCCCGACGCGTGCCGTTACCGCGCGGGTCGATCCGATAAGAGAAGTTGTGCGCAAAGCCGATCACATCACCACTCGGGGTGGCGAAGTTGCGCGGGTAGTACCAGGGCAGGTCTGGCACCTGGAAGCCGGTGAGTTGGCGGAACTGGCTACCGTCCTGCGACGCGACTTCGGTATGAACCGACGGGTCACCCGTATTGACATCGATGGCGCCGCCTTGCACGAACACTTCGCCCCAGGGCAGCATTGTCATCGTCGCATACCAGCGCGGCTCGTGCATCTGCCCGCGCCGGGTGATCTGGTTCGTATTGCCGTTGAATACATTGGCATCCGAGTTGCCGCGGTTGGTCTGATTGCCAACGTTGCCCGGACCGGCATTGATGCGTCGATCGCCACCGGTCATCAGCATTTCGCCGGTGGTGAGCAGGAGTTGATTCGAGCAGAACAGATCGGTCGCAATCCGATTGGGCAGCACGAGGTGTGAATCGCTGCCAGTGCCCAGCGTCCAGTCCCATATCTCGTAGATCATCTCGCCGGCGAAGTCCGGATCCCGGCCCAGGGCGAGCACTCGGCCGTCGGTGGTGATGGCCACATGCAAAGGGACCAATGACCAGGGAGCGGTCTGCCCCATGACGCCCATCACCGGATCACCCCGGTTCGGGTAGATGGATCCCGGTGGCACGGCGACCGGCGACGGAGAGGACACCACCGGCGGTGTCGTTGGCTGACCCGGTTGAGCGTCCGGCGGGCTTGCGCCACCCCCTGTGCCACCGGCACCACCGGGCAGACCGCCGTCCGACACGAGCGCGGTATCGGGCGGGTCCGCGGCATCGGCTGGCGCTGGCGACACCGCACCGTCAGCACCGCCAGAGCCACCGCCGCAGGCGGCCAGCACGCCCAGGATGATGATCAGAGCGCCGGTTCGTGAGAGGCTGCGCGTGGTATCGGACATGGTGAATGTGACCTCGGGATAGACATTGGCGTCAGACCCGCCAATGATCCGTTCGACGCGGTCGTCGACATACGACCGAGTTCACACTCAATGGAAAAAAACCCGACGCGGCCGCTCGGGTTCTGGTGATGCCTTGACGGCGATCAACCCATGCGCAGGCGCATGGGTGTCGGAGGTTTCACCCGCCGCAGCGCAGACTGAAGCCGAAATACCCGTCGTAGTTGGACATGCCGGTGACACCGATGGCCGGCTTGCCGTTCGGGCAGGTCTGAACACTCGTGGCGGTGGCCGCACCGACGGCCGGGCCGGCGACCGCCGGGCCCGTCACGGCACCCACCCCGGCCAGGGTCTGACAATTCAACTCAATCCGCCCGACGTAGCGACCCGTGGGGTCCGCAGCCCCGGCGAAGCCGGACACGGCGCTGTTGGCCGGACAGGTGCCGCGAAAGACACCAAGGCTCGGATCGACCGAATCATTGAACAGATCGCCGGATACCGGGCGATCGATCACACGGTTGGTCCAGCTGCCGTCGGCAGCCACTTCGGCACACACCGGACCAAGACGGTAGAGGCGATCGTAGGCACGGCCGTGGATGCCGATCAGCACCTCGTTCAAGCCACAGGACAGTTCACGCCGATCGCCTTGCTGCCCCCCCACCATCGTCAGCGCCGGCCCCGATGCGGGGACTGGCGGCAACGCGCCGGTGTAGACGTTCATCCGGGCGATCTTGCTGACCGAGGGCACACCGGCCTGGTCGAGAACAAAGATGTGATAAAAGCCCGGCGGCGTATCCCCGGGGTGCGCCGGCATCGATGCCGTCAGGGTTTCGTCCTGACGGGTGAACTGAAGTTCGACGAAACGCTGGTCCATGTCGAAGGAGTGCGTGGCCGCACCAGTTTTGACCAGCACGACTCTGGCAATTGAGGCCGCCTGCGGACTGTCGAGGGTGAAGGCAGCGCCTACGTTGAGCACACTGGGGGCTCTGGCGATAGTCGGACGCGGTGCCAGCGAGCCGTCAGCCTTGAACAGATATGGCGGGAAATACACCTCGGCATTCGTGTTGGTCACGGGACCGGGAAGGCCACCGCCACCGATGAGTACGGTTGCGTCGGGCAGCAACATCGAGGCGGAATGATAGAGCCGGGCGAACTGCGAAGACGGGCCCCGCGTGAAGGTATTGGCCACCGGATCATAGATGTCCACATACTGGGCCGGATTGCCCAGTGGTGCACCCAGAATGCTGGTGTCACTGTCGCCACCGTTGGAGATGAGCACCTTGCCATCAGGCAATACCGTGCCCGTGGACCAGAGCCGGGGCGAGGTCATGTCCGGTACCGACTCGTAGGCGGGGAAGGGGCCGTTGATGTCAGCACGCATTGCCCTTTCGTTGCCACCGCCGGCCAGCAGAATCTTGCCCGGCGCGAACATCACCGCGGTCGAACCGTTGTTCAGCACCACTTGCGGCACGCTGCCAATATCGGTGCGGCTGCCCGCGCCGCGCGGATCGATCCGGAAATTGGTGTTATGCGCCCAACCGATGATGTCGCCACTGCGGGTCAGGAAGTTGCGCGGGTAATACCAGTTCAGATCGCCGACCTGGAAGGAGTTGATCAGGCGCCAGTTGCTGCCATCCGGCGAACCGACTTCGACATGTTTGGCCGGTTCATTGGTGTTCGCATCGACGGCCCCGCCCTGGACGTACAGCTCACCGTTCATGAGTTTGGTCATGGTCGCATACCACCGCGACTCATTCATTGATCCGCGCCGGCTCAACTGGTTGGTCTTCGGATCGAAGACCGTGGCATCGGAATTACCCAGATTGGCCTGGCCACCAATGCTGGCGGCGGATGCCGTGGGGCGCTGATCACCGCCTGTCATGAGCAATTCGCCCGACTGCAGCAGATTCATATTCGAGCAGAACAGGTCGGTACCGACTCGATTGGGCAGTGTCATGTGGGAATCAGCACCCAGACCACCCGACCAGTCCCAAATGTCGTAAATCATGACACTGGCGTCGTCCGGATCACGGCCGTAGGTCAGTACCCGCGCATCCGAGGTCAGCACGGTATGCAGCGGCACGAGTGGCCACTGACCGACCGCGCTCATGCTGCCGACCCGGGGATCGCCCCGGGCCGGGTACAAGGAAGAGTCAGCGACAGTATCCGGCGGGGTGAAACCACCCGAATCGGTGTTGCCTGGTGATGTGCCCGTACCGCCGGGGGCATCGGGCGAACTGCCGTCGTTATTGACAGCGCCCGGATTGCTGCCCGAACTGCTGCTGCCGCCACCGCCGCAACTCGCGAGCAAGACCAGCAATGAGCAAAAGATCACGGATCGCGTCCGGCCAAGCGCCTGAATCAGCATTGTCAATGCTCTCCATCGTGTTTCATTTGAGCGGACGCGTGGCGCCGGCAATCGTCGATTATGGGCTGCATCAGTGGCGCCAGGGTGTGGCCAGCCGACAACCCGTAGGAAATCTGCGCACATTGTTGCGTTTGGTCAAAAATGACTGACCTGTTGGTTGCTCGCTGCACGCAATCGGTTCAATCACGCACCCGATACGGGCGTACGAGCGAGTGCAGCGGATTGCCGAATCGAATTGCTCGGCCCATCAGGCCGTGGCCGCCAGCCAGGCGCGCGCGCGCGCCGGTGGATCCTCATGATTGGCCACGTCACCGATCACGGCGATGCTGTCCGCTCCGGCCGCCAGCACTGCCTGAGCCTGTGCCAGACCGATGCCGCCGATCGCCACCAACGGCAGATCGCCCATCGCGGTCCGCCACTGGGTGATGCGCGCAATGCCCTGGCTGGCCCAACTCAAAGTCTTGCTCGATGTCTCGAAGATCGGCCCAAGCGCGATATAGGTTGGCGCGCAAGCCAGTGCACGATCCAACTCGGTTTCATCATGAGTGCTGATGCCGATCCGCACGCCGTGTCGACGCAATGCCGACAGGTCTGCATCCGCCAGATCTTCCTGGCCCAGGTGCACATAGTCACACTGCAAGTCGATGGCATCCTGCCAGTAATCATTCACCACCAGCGTGCAGTCATGTCGTCGACACAGATCACGCGCGCGCAGGATCTGCCCGCGTCGTTCAGGTGCCGCCAATGACTTGATTCGCAGTTGAACGAACCGGACGCCCGCGCCAAGCAGAGGCTCCAGTCGTTCGACGCCCGAGACCAAGGGATAGAAGCGGCCAGGTAAACGAGATACGCCATCAATCATTTTTGTTTCATTCATTGTTCGGACAATCGGGTTGCGAGTGCCAGTTGACGAAGGGCATCGACGAGGCCGATCTCCAGTTCGAGGCTGCCTCGCCGTTCGTGCTCGCCGGCCCTGTGCCGACTGGCAACACCGGGTAGTCGCGCGCCGGCGTCGATCGAGTCGAGCCTGTGCAGGAACTGGCTCAGGCGTTCGTCAAATGTTCCATCGGGCGCAATCACTGCCGGGTTGAGCGCCAACAGTACATTGCCGCGGGAATCGATCGGATCCCCCACGATGGCGGCTCCGGTCAGCGGGCCGGTCAATATCTCCAACATCAGCGCCAGACCGGATCCCTTGGCGCCACCCCAGGGCAGCAGGGCGCCTGCCAGCGCCTGGGCCGCATCCACGGTGGGCCTGCCTGCCGAATCGAGGGCCAGTCCCTCGGCAATCGGTTCTCCACGATATTTCGCGCGATGCAGGTTGAATACCGGCGTCGCCGCAGTCGTCATGTCGAGCACGAGCGGGTCATGGCCGGCCACCGGCACCGCCAGTGCCAGTGCATTGGACCCCAGAACCGGCGAATGGCCGCCATATAAAGCCATGGTCTTGGGCGATCCAGCCGCGACCAGTGCAATCAGGCCATGCCTGGCGATGCGTTGCGCGTAATAACCCAGCGCACCACTCGAGGTATCGGTGCCCACCGTGGTGACCAGGGCCAGACCGTGGCTGGTCGCCATCCCGGCCAGCAAATCGCTGGCGCCCTGCAATACCACCATGCCCGGCTCACCTCTGGCCCTGACCCTGGCCAAGGTGGGCGAAATCCGCTCGATGTCCGCCAATTCGGCGTCCGGGGAGGGCACGACGGTACGCTCGAGGATCTTGATCAGTCCTTGAGCGTTACCCCTGAGCTCGGCATACAGCAACACCTCACGCACGATCGACGCCTGCTCCAACGTGAGTCCCAGCCCCAGTAGCGCCCGCCGGACCAGCCGTCGCAGACGGGGCAGACTGAGCTCGCGCGTTGTCGCGGTGGGGTGGGCGTTCAAAGTGGCACGACGATGTGGCACCGGAGGATCTGGACCGACGCAGGGTGGACGGCGCGACCGAGGCCATGGATCCGGTCGGCAGACAAATTGATGAGGCGGGCCGATACCGACGATCGCCGGTCCGGACGCGTCGCCGTCAGCTTAGGAGGCATCGGAAATCCACATCGCACACGGTCGGATTATGGGCCAATTGGGTCAGGATCCTGGCCGGATTCCCATCAGCCCCCCGTTTATGTTGCGGTGCGAAAAGGCGGTTTGTATACTGGCGCCTCTTTGCCGCCCGACACTATGCCCATCATGTCCGCACAGCCCGATTCGCCTGCCGTGTCCTTTCCGTTGCCGGCCGGCGCCAACGCCCAGACCGTGCTGTCGGTCCAGCATTACAGTGACCGCTTGTTCCGTTTTCGGTTGACCCGTCCGGAAACGCTGAAGTTTCGATCCGGCGAGTTCGTGATGATCGGCCTGCCCAATGCCGAGAAGCCCGTCTATCGGGCCTATTCGATCGCGAGCCCGAACTGGGCAGATCATCTGGAGTTCGTGTCGATCAAGGTGCCGGGTGGGCCGCTGACTGAACATCTGCAACGAATCGAGCCAGGCGATACGGTACTGATCCGCGGCAAGCCCACGGGCACGCTGGTGCTGGATGCCTTGCTACCGGGTCGAACCCTTTACATGTTATCGACAGGAACGGGCATCGCGCCTTTCGGTGCCGTGGTCCGCGACCCGGATTCGGTCGAACACTTCGAGAACCTCGTTGTCACCCAGACCTGTCGAACGGTCGCCGAACTGGGCTATATCAACGATCTGTCGGCCGAGATCAATGCCGATCCCGACATCGCCGAGATTTTTGGCGGCAAGGTTCACTGGCTGCGCAGCGTGACCCGTGAGCCTTATCCGTGCCAGTCCCGGGTGACCGATATGCTTCGGTCGGGCGAACTGTTTTCCCGGCTCGAGTTGCCCCCACTCGATCCCGAGAAGGATCGCGTCATGATCTGCGGTTCGATGGCAATGCTCAAGGAGACCCGGCAGATCTGCGAGAGTATGGGTCTGATCGAGGGGTCCAATAATCGGCCCGGTACCTTCGTAGTGGAACGCGCCTTCGTCGATTGATGGGCTATCGTTGTTGCTGGACCGAGTCGGCTCTGACTGCGCTGGCGCGATTGCCCCATGCGGATCTAACGTAGTTGAGCACCCGGGCAATGTCGTTGTCCGTGAGGCGATGAGCGAATCCGGGCATTCCCCAGGGCCGTGAATGCTCGGCTGTGGCCGGACCGAAGCCACCGTACAGAACCATCTGGATCGGATTGGTCGCATTGTCCAGCAACACGGCCCGGCGGCCGACCAGTGAGGGATATCGACCCTCCTGGCCTTGACCATCCTTACCATGGCAATCGGCGCAATGCTCCTCATAGATCGTGCGGCCGGCCGCCGACTGCGGGGCCACGATCCGATCGTCGGATAACTCGACGCGGGGCATTGCGTCGGAAATCGTGAGCAGCCACTGTGCAAGCGCCCGTCGGTCAGTCGTGGTCAGATACTGCGTGCTGCGTTGAATGACCAGGGCCATCAGGCCTTGCGAACCCGCCTGGGTCGTGTGGCCGCTTGCCAGAAACTGTTCGATCTGCGGTAGTGACCAGTCGGCCACGCCGGCTGCCGATCGGTCCGTTAGTGAGGGGGCGTAACCTGATCGACCGGGCAGTTGCGCACCACCACTGCGATCATGACGCGCAAAACCGCCCAGCAAATTACGCTCGCCATGGCAGGCCTGGCAATGCGCGAGCGTATCGAACAGGTAACGCCCGCGGGCCAGTGTGTCAGCCTGAGGATCGTCACCCGTTGGTTCACCGGCCCGGCGCTCGGCACCGGAGGACGAGAAGTACAGCCAGCGCCAGACACGCAGGGCCATCTGCTCACCGAATGGGAAGCGCAGATCATGGGCGCGATCGGGTTGCGACACAGGGTCGAGGGTTCTCAACCACTGATAGATGGCATCGCTGTCAGCGCGCGTGAGACCGGCGAAGAACTGGAAAGGGAACACCGGATTGAGCAAGCTGCCATCGGGCCGCCTGCCCTCGGACATTGCCCGCCAGAAGTCGTCGCTGCTCCAGCGTCCGATACCCGTGTCGGGGTCTGGCGTGAGATTGCTGCCATAAACGGTGCCAAACGGGGTGGCAATGGCCACGCCACCGGCGAAGTCCCTGCCGCCCGGCCGTGAATGACAGGCGGCGCAATTGCCAATGCGGGCGAGATATTCGCCGCGACCAAGACGCGCCACCGCGTCCGGCGCCGGGACCCGTGCGTCGAAACTGCCACACCGCATCATCGGTAGGCCGTTGGGAAACTGCGCAGCCGGCTTGCCGTCGCCGGGAACGGCTTGACCGGCCAGCCAGGCCGTCAGTGCCGAGAGGTCGTCATCGGGCAGTCGGGCGACAATGTCGTGCATGCAGTCGGGCATGTCCGCACGACGGGTGCCCAGACGCCAGGCACCGAGTTGGGCATTGAGGTAGTCGCGCGGCAGGCCCAGTAGCCCGGGTACGGCCGGTTCGACGCCGGTGAGGCGCTGTCCGTGGCAATCCTGACAGGCCGGCACGCCGAGCGCAGGGTCGCCGCGCATCACCAGGTCGAGGGCTCGCTGCCGGGCACGCTCGCTTTGTGGCTGTGCCAAGGGCGGCGCATAGGGCAACTCGAGCGCTGCAAAGTAGGCGGCAAACTCGGCCAGATAGGCTGGCGGCAGATGTCTGACCAGCGAATCCATGGCCGGGAACGAGCGATTACCACTCTGGAAATGGCGTAGCTGGTTGAACAGATACTGTGATGGTTTGCCGGCAATGCGCGGAAAGAAGCCCGCCGGCGTCGACACGCCCTGGTCGCCGTGACAACCCGTGCACGCAAGCGCGCGCTCGGCAAAGTCCTGTGCATCAGGTGGCGCAGGATTGCCGGACTGGGCAACAGCGGGTGCGGCGATCGACGTACCGATTGCCAGGGCAGCAGCGAGCACGGCAAGAGACCGGCGCAGCGACAGCCGAGGGGCGAGATCTGGGGGCAAGCGCATGACAGCGACGATGTTAACGCAGTGATGCGAGGGACCGATCCTGATCCCCGTCATGATCAGCAGAAACGGTCGGGCAGGCATACTGCGGCACCGATCCGTCGACGAACCTGCCCGCGCTCACCCCATGAACAATGCCTCGCCAGCCAGTCTCAGCGTCGTGCTGACCATCATCGAATCCGCAGCAACCATTGCGTTCGCGTTGTCGGGCCTGTTGGCCGCGGCGCGCAAACGGCTCGACGCGGTCGGTGTCTGCATGGTCGCCGGCTTGGCCGCATTCGGCGGCGGTACGCTGCGCGACGTGCTCCTGGATCGTCGCCCTTTTTTCTGGGTCCAGCAGGCCCATTGGGTCTGGGTACTGCTGATACTGTGTGTGCTGGCCATGGTGTTCATGCGCGCCCGACACCTCGCGCCCACGGCGCGGGCGATGCAATGGCCGGATGCGGCGGGCCTGGGCCTTTTCACAGCCAGTGGCACGCAGATCGCCTTGAATAGTGGCGCGCCGCCCATTGTCGCGGTGCTCATGGGCATGGTCACGGCTGTCTTCGGCGGCGTGCTGCGCGATGTGGTGTGCAACGAGATTCCGAGCGCATTCAGCGACCATCGTCCGTATGCCATCTGCGCGTTTGTTGGCGGTTGGGTGTTGATTCTGGCCACGATGTTCGGCGTATCCGACGAGATGGCCCTGATCGGTGCCGCGCTGATCACGGCCCTGATGAGGAGTCTGGCACTGTTGACCGACTTCTCACTGCCCCGCTGGCTGTCGGACGAAGAACGGTCGTGAATAATCCCGGCAGCACCGATCAGGCATGCCGAGGAACGCTCAGCAGGCGAGCCAGGGCCGACGGGTTCAGACTGTTTCCGCGGCAGCCGGATGACGCCGACTCGCCAGAATCCAGCGCAACAAGGGCAATCCCAGCATGATCACGGCCGCGCACCAGAGAATGATCGACACCGGACTGGACACGAGAATTCCCAGTTCACCATTGGAGATCGACAAGGCGCGTCGCAGGTTCTGCTCCATCATGTCGCCCAGCACGAAGCCCAGAATCAACGGGGCCATCGGCACATCGCATTTGCGCAGGAGATAGCCGAGCAGTCCGAAGGCGGCCATCAGCACCAGGTCGAAGGTGGTCGAGTGGATCGCATACACACCGACGGTGCTCACCGCAATGATGCCGGGCGCCAGAGCCCATCCAGGCACATCGAGCATTTTCGCGAACAGGCCGACCATCGGGATATTCAGGATCAGCAACAGGACATTGGCCACGAACAGGGAAGCGATGAGTCCCCAGACCAATTGCGGCTGCTGGGTGAACAACGCCGGTCCGGGCGTGATGTTGTAGAGCGCCAGTGCGCCCACCATCACGGCTGTTGTTCCCGAGCCAGGCACGCCGAGCGTGAGCATCGGGATGAACGATCCGTTGGCCGAGGCATTGTTTGCCGCCTCGGGAGCCGCCACGCCCCGGATATCCCCCTCGCCGAAACAGGCCTGAGGATCCGACTGCTCGGCAATCCGCTTTTCGGTGGAATAGGCAATCGCCGAGGCAATCGTGGCCCCCGCGCCGGGCAATACACCGACACCGAAGCCCACCAGCGAAGCGCGAATCGTGGCTGGCAGGGTCTTGATCAGTTCCCGACGGTTGAACATCATGCGACCGGCAGCGCGGATCGCCTGCCCGGCCTTGGCGCCATGCTGCTCAAGCATGAGCATCATCTCGCTGATCGAAAACAGACCGATCACGACCACCACGAATTGAATCCCATCGGACAGATGCACGCTGTCGAAGGTGTATCGATAGACGCCGGAATTCGAGTCGATACCCACGGTGGAGATCGACAAGCCGACCAATGCACCCAGAATCGCCTTGATCGGCTGGTCGCCCATGAGCCCGGTCAGACAACAGAAAGCGAACACCATCAAGGCGAAATACTCGGCCGGGCCGAACGCCAGGGCCCAGCGGGCCAGCCAGGGCGCCGCCACCACGATGCCGATGGTTGCAATCAGGGAGCCGACGAACGAACTCCAGGCGGAAATCGACAACGCGACACCCGGTTGACCACTGCGTGCCAACGGATAACCGTCCAGCGCCGTCATGATGGCGCCGGCGTCACCGGGAACGTTGAGCAGAATGGAGCTGATACGACCACCGTACTCGCAACCCATGTACACCGCGGCGAGCAGTATCAGAGCCGATTCGGGCGGCAGCCGCAGGGCAAAGGCCAGCGGCATCAGGATCGCCACCCCGTTGATCGGACCCAGTCCGGGCAGCAACCCAACGATCGTGCCGATCAAGGCACCGACCAGCCCCAGCAACAGATTCAGCGGTGTCAGGGCAACACCGAATCCGCCCAGCAGATGACCCAGGGTCTCAATCACAGCACACTCCGCAACAGGCCAACGGGCAGCACCACATCCAGGACTTTGTCGAACAACAGGTAGAGGCCCAGGCCGAAGCCAATCCCCGCGATGATCGCCTGTTGCCAGTTCGCACCAAACAGCCGGCCGATCACGATCGACAGCAAGGCCGTCGCAATTGGAAAGCCAAGCCACTGAAACGTCAGGCCATACACCAGAATGGCCGCCAGCAGGATCACCACCGGCAAGGGGAGAATCCGGCGGGCCTCACGTTCGGCAGCAGACAGCGAGCCCGTGTTCCCAGCCACGCTGGCGCGCACCAGCAATACCAGGCCGACCACCATGAGCAGGCCGGCCAGCAGCCAGGGAAACGATCGCGGCCCGACCGGTTCATAAGAAATCGGCGCGACATAATCGATGGCCAACCAGGCCATTGCAATGCCGGACAACAAGACTGCCACCCCGAGGATTTGATCGCGCATGACAAACATCCGGCAATGAAAGGGAGGCTGGCCGGCCGGAGAGCCGCTCTGCCTGTCCGGGAACCGACGCCTGTTCGGCTCCCGCTTCACACGATTATTTCTTGATCAGCCCGAACTCATCGGCGATCTGCCGATAGGCCGTCACCTGTTTCTTGACGAACTCATCGAACTTGGCCCCGGTCACGCTGAACGGAAACAGACCGCGCTCGGCACGCAGCGCGGCGTATTCCGGGGTGGCCATGGTCTTGTCGAAGGCGGCGACCCAGAATTGATAGTCCGCATCGCTGACTTTCGGGCCGACATAAAAACCACGGATGATCGGCCATTGAATATCGAAGCCCTGTTCCTTGGCCGTAGCCACATCATTCATGATGCCCTCGAGGCGCTCGTCGGCAAACACGGCCAGAGCCCTGACCGGTGCGCCCTGTTTCTTGAGCTCGACGATTTCCGCCGCATCGCCCGAAACAACCTGCACATGACCGCCCTGCAAGGCGGTCAGGGCTTCGCCACCCCCCTCGAAGGCCACGAAACGCATCGACTTGTAGTCGATCCCGGCGGCCTTGGCGGTCAGTGCCGCCTTCATCCAGTCCTGGCTGCCCACCGTGCCACCGGCGCCAAATACCACCTTGGACGGATCGGCCTTGATGGCAGCCATCAGGTCACCCAGATTCTTCCAGGGGGAGTCGGCCCTCACGATGACTGAACCAAAGTCAGCGCCGATGCCGGCGACCCAGCGAACGTCATTCTCGGTGTACTTGCCGAACTTGCCTTGTGCAATGTTGAGCAGTGAACCGCCGGAAAAGGCCACGATCGTGCCGGGCTCATCGGGCCGCTGACCAATGATCGCGTTATAGGCGACCGCACCGATACCGCCGGGCATGTACGAGATCCGCATCGGCTGCTTGAGCACCTTTGCCTCTTTCATGCTGCTTTCAGCAAGCCGGCAGGTCAGATCGAATCCACCGCCGGGTTTGGCCGGCGCAATGCATTCGGGCTTGTTCGGCTCGGCATGGGCGATGCCGGGCATTCCGGCCGATGCGATCAAGGTCGCGATCAAAGCCGCCGACAGATGAAGGCGTTGGGTCATCGTGTTATCTCCTGATACGGTTGTCGACCCTGCGGGTTTGGCACCGGCCCCGCGCGGGCCGGCTGATGAACCGGAAATCGCCAGACGCCGTGGCTGTAGTACGCAGGCAGCTCCTGCTGTGTGGGGCAATGATAAGTGATCGGCCGGCTCTGACCCGGTGACCCGGGCTGCCCGGGCACAATTGTCGTAGTGTAGAGTCCAATTCATGCTCAAGTTCATTCGACAATGGATGCCGGCGGCTGTCGCCGCCGCGATCGTCCACATCGGACTGATCGGGTTGTGGGTCGGCATGCTGGCCGTCAGTCAGGATGATCACGGACCTCGGGCGATCGAGCCGGATTCCATTGCCTGGGTCGATCTGAACCAGCCCGGCGACAGCCTGCAAACGCCTTCCGCTGATTCGCCCGGGCTGGCGGAGCAAGGTAGGGTTAACCCGCCCGATCTACCGGTCTCGACTGATCCCGATGCCCTGGCCGGGAGCTTGCAGCCATCTGCGCCGGATCCTTCGGCAAACCAGGTCGGCGAGCGAAACGAGACGGAACTGGCCGCCGAGCCGGTTGCCGAGCCGGTTGCCGAGCCGGTTGCCGAGCCGGTCGCCGAGCCGGTCGCCGAGCCGGTCATACCCACGCAGCCCGTGCTGGCCACCAAGCCTGCACAAGAACTAGCGAAAGGGTCCGTCGAGTCGGGCGGAAAAATGGCGTCAGGGCCGCCACGGCACACTGACGCGCAGCGTGATCGAAGCCAGGCGAATCGTCAGCATGTCGCGTTGCAAAGACCCTTGCCTGTACCACCCCGGACCGCCAGATCTGATCCGGACAGCCAATCGGCAACGACGCGACCCCTGACGGCAGCCAGACCGGCTCAGACGATACCGGCTCAGTCCGCTCCGGCAAGCGCCCCGCCCAACGCAGCGACCGACGCCGATATCGCGGCTTACGCACAGCTTCTGTTGAGCCAATTGCTCGCGCACAAGTCATACCCACCATTGGCCAAGGCCAACGGACTCGAAGGGGTCGCCGAATTGACCTTTACCGTCGATCGTGACGGACGGGTTCGATCGCGCAGCATCTCGCGAAGCTCCGGGCATGCCATGCTCGATCGGGCGGCGCTCGACCTGGTGGATGCCAGTGGACGGTTTCCGCCCCCGCCAGGGGATGAAAGACAGCGGGTATTCCGGGTTCCCGTTGCCTATGGGCTGCGCTGAGCAGCGAAACCCGGGCCACCACCGATCGGCTCGTTAGAATGCGGGCAGTTCGTTGACGGCGTGACAGATGTCGTCGTCATCCCACCATACCTCGACCGGAAACTGACCATGGCTGGTGCTTCGCTACTGACGCTGCTGGACGATATCGCGACCCTGCTCGATGATGTCGCCATCCTGACCAAGGTGGCCGGAAAAAAGACACTGGGCGTGCTGGGTGACGATCTGGCGCTGAATGCCCAGCAGGTCTCGGGCGTGCGGGCGAACCGCGAACTGCCCATTGTCTGGCAGGTGTTCAAGGGGTCATTGCTCAACAAGCTGATCCTCGTACCGCTCGCGCTGCTGATCAGCCACTTCGTACCCTGGCTGGTCACCCCCTTGCTCATCATTGGCGGAGTCTTCCTGTGTTTCGAGGGTTTCGAGAAAGTGGCTCACAAGTTTCTGCACTCGAGTGACGAGGATCAGGAACATCATCGGGACATGCTGGAAGCCGTCGCCGATCCCCAGGTTGATATGGTCGCGTTCGAAAAGGACAAGATCAAGGGAGCGGTCCGCACCGACTTCATCCTGTCCGCCGAAATCATCGCGATTGCGCTCGGTGTCGTGGCTGAGGCTGAATTCTCGACGCGGGTCGCCGTCTTGTCTGTGGTGGGGTTGGGGATCACCGTCGGCGTTTACGGCCTGGTTGCGATGATCGTGAAACTTGATGATGTCGGCCTCTGGCTGACCAATCGGGGCGATGATCAAACGGCGGCCGCACTAGGGCGTTTCATCGGCCGTGCCATTCTCTGGGTGGCGCCGAAATTGATGAAGCTATTGTCCATTCTGGGTACCGCAGCCATGTTTCTGGTCGGCGGCGGCATTCTGGTCCACGGCGTTCATTGGCTGGAAGAGCAGGCCCATGCGCTCGAGGTCTGGCTGCCGTCGCTTGGCGCGGTCGGGACCTGGTTGTTGCCATTGTCATCGAGCCTGTATAGCGGCCTGGTGGGCATTGTTGCCGGTGGCATCACCGTCGCCGTCGTCAGCCTGGTTCGCCGGATGATGCCGGGGCAGGGTGCTGCCTGATCGAGACCGACGCCCGGTTCAGGCGGTCACGGCGTGGTCGGCGAATCAGGTAGTAGGCGGCCGGAATCACGAACATCGACAGCAACGGCGCGGAAATCATGCCGCCAACCATCGGCGCTGCAATCCGCTGCATCACCTCGCTGCCTGTTCCGCTACCCCACATGATAGGCAGCAGTCCGGCCAGGATCACTGCCACCGTCATCGCCTTGGGGCGTACTCGCAGCACCGCCCCTTCTCGAATCGCCTCCAGCAGATCGGCCTCGCCGGTCTGTCCGAGCCGGTTGCGTGCGAACCAGGCCTGCTTGAGGTAAAGCAACATGATGACCCCGAATTCGGCCGCGACCCCTGCCAGTGCGATGAAGCCGACGACACCGGCCACCGACAGGTTGTAGCCCAGTCCGTACAGCAACCAGATGCCGCCAATCAGGGCGAACGGCAGCGTTGCCATCAACAGCAGTGCTTCGCCGATATGCTTGAAGGTCAGGTACAGCAACACGAAGATGATGAGCAAGGTAAATGGCACCACCAGCCTCAGTTTGGCGCTCGCTCGTTCCAGAAACTCAAACTGACCTGACCAGGACACCGAGTAGCTCGGCGGCAGGACAACCTGATTTGCCACTGCCTCCTGCATCTCGCGCACCGCTGTGCCCAGATCCCGGCCACGCAGGTCGATATAGACGAATCCAGCCCGTCGGGCATTTTCACTGCGTAGCATCGGTGGGCCATCGTTGATTCGTATGTCGGCGACGTCGCCCAGCACGAGCCTTTGTCCTCGCGGCGTCACGATGGGCAGACTGCGCAATCGATCCAGTGAATCACGGACCTCGCGCGGGTAGCGCACATTGATGGGATTCCTTTGTAAACCTTCGATGGTTTCACCGATGTTCATTCCACCCACGGCGCTGGCAACGACCGATTGCACATCAGCGATATTCAGCCCGTAGCGTGCGGCACGTTCCCGCTGGATGTCCACATCAACATAGCGGCCGCCTGTCAACCGCTCGGCAAAAGCGCTGGTCACGCCCGGCACCGGTTTGACAGCTTTCTCGATCGAGTCGGTGAGCTGATTGATCACTGCAAGATCACTACCCAGCACCTTTACGCCGACCGGGCTCTTGATACCGGTGGCCAGCATGTCCAGCCGGTTTCGAATCGGTGGGATCCAGATATTGGTCAGCCCTGGAACGCGCACCGATCGGTCCAATTCGTCGATGATGCGGTCAGCGGTCATGCCGGCACGCCATTCACTTTTGGGTTTGAACTGAATAGTCGTTTCAAACATGACCAATGGCGCCGGATCGGTTGCCGTCACCGCACGGCCTGCCTTGCCATGCACACTGGCAACTTCCGGTACCGCCTTGATCAGCCGGTCGGTCTGTTGCAGCAGCTGCGCGGCCTTCCCGGCTGAAAGGCCGGGCAGGGCGGTTGGCATGTACAGGAGATCGCCCTCGTCCAGTGGCGGCATGAATTCGCTACCCAGGTGCTGCAATGGCCACAGACTGGCCGCGAAAATCAGCACTGCGGTGCCGATGGTGATCCAGGGAAAGCGCAGCACCAGGTCGAGCAGGGGTCGATACAGAGCGATCAGCCATCGATTGAGCGGGTTCGAGTGTTCGCGCGGAATGCGTCCACGGATCAGATAGCCCATCAGCACCGGAATCAGCGTCACGGCCAGGCCGGCACTGGCCGCCATCGCATAGGTCTTGGTAAAGGCCAAGGGGGAGAACAATCGACCCTCCTGTGCCTCCAGGGTAAACACCGGCACGAATGACAAGGTGATGATCAGCAACGAGAAGAACAGTGCCGGTCCGACCTCGGCGGCGGCTTCGCCGATCACCTGCCAGCGTGAATCGCCTGGCATATCGACAGCCGGATGATCGTCATGCCAGGCCTCGAGATGTTTGTGAGCATTCTCGATCATCACCACCGCCGCATCCACCATTGCACCGATGGCGATAGCGATCCCACCCAGCGACATAATATTGGCATTAACACCCTGCCAGTGCATCACGATGAAGGCCGCCAGAATTCCCAGGGGCAGCGAGACAATGGCAACCAATGCCGAACGCAGGTGGAAAAGAAAGATCGCGCAAACCACCGCAACGACAATAAATTCCTCGATCAGCTTGAGACTGAGGTTCTCGATGGCACGCTCGATCAGGCCCGAACGGTCGTAAGTCGGTACGATGGCAACGCCCGAGGGCAGGCTTTTTTGCAAAGAGGCCAGCTTTGCCTTGACCGCCGCGATGGTTGTCAGCGCATTCTCACCTGAGCGCATGACGATGATGCCGCCCACCGCCTCACCTTCTCCGTTGACTTCGCCAATCCCACGGCGCATTTCAGGGCCGATCTGTACATGCGCGACATCTCCCAGCAGCACCGAGATGCCGGCATCAGTGGTCATCAACGGTACCGCCCGGAAGTCGTCCAGGTTTTGCAGATAGCCCGAGGCCCGCACCATGAATTCAGCCTCACCCATCTCCAGGACCGCCCCGCCGGCCTCCTGGTTGGCGCGACGAATGGCCTCGATCACCTGGCCATGCGAGATGCGAAACGCAGCCAGCCTGTCCGGATCGAGGACCACCTGATATTGACGCACCATGCCACCAATCGTGGCCACCTCGGCAACGCCGGGCACAGTCTTGAGTTCGAACCTGAGAAACCAGTCCTGCAGGCTGCGCAACTGGGACAGATCCTGCTGGCCGGTCGGATCAATCAGCGCGTACTGATAGATCCAGCCAACACCGGTTGCATCGGGTCCCAACGACGAAGTCGCACCACTGGGCAGGCGGGATTGCACCTGATTCAGATACTCCAGTACTCTCGATCGTGCCCAGTAGAGGTCAGTGCCATCCTGGAACAGGACATAAACATAACTGTCACCAAAGAAGGAATAGCCTCGAACGTCCCGCGCGCCGGGTACCGACAACATGGTCGTGGTCAGCGGATAGGTCACCTGGTTTTCGACCAATTGTGGCGCCTGGCCCGGCCACGTGGTTCGGATGATCACCTGGGTGTCGGACAGATCGGGCAAGGCATCCAGTGGCGTGCGCACCATCGATATCGCACCCCAGGCAGCCAGCAACACCGTTGCGATCAGAACCAGTACCCGGTTGACGATGGACCACCGGATCAGTCGCGCGATCATCGGGCGTCTCCGGCTCGTTTGCCCCGGCGCATCTGCCAATCGACAATCAGCGGCATGTCATCGTCCCGCAGACGGAACGTGATGTCGATGTCGCTGCCTGCCGACAGTCCGGAGGGTGAAGCATCAGGGGCCAGAATGAAATCCATGGTCATGTCCGGCCACTTCAATGCCGGAATCTCCGGATGCGTGAGGGTGACGGTATTGCCCGATACCGCCTCCACCCTGGCCATGGTCTGATAGGTCTGCTGCAAAGCAGCGTCGGTTGCCGATCCTGCGCCAGTCCCCATACGCGCCTCCACTCCTTTCAGACTGGCCTCGGAGTCGATGAGGAACTGTCCGGACAATACGATCTGCTGACCCTCACTGAGCCCGTCCAGTATTTCCGCCTGACCATCCTGTTCGCGGCCCACCTGCACTTCAACAGGTCGGAAATCACCATTCTCGACAACGATCACAAGGGTGCGCCTGCCGGTTCGTACCAGAGCCTCTGAGGGAGCGAGCAGGGTGGGGGCGCTGGAAGCGGCTGCCAGCATCATCGTCACAAACATGCCGGGAACCAGTCGGCCCTGACGATTCGTGATCATCATTCGCGCCTTGCGGGTGCGAGTGATCGGATCGACTTCGGGCAACAAGGCTTGCACCCGTCCGCGAAACGCCTCGCCCGGCAGCGCGGGCGTCTTTGCGGTAACCAGTGCGCCGACGGTTATCAGGGCGGCCTGGCTTTCAGGCAGTTCGGCGTGGACCCAGACGCTGCCCAGACCGTTGATGCGCATGAGAGGCGTACCTGTCATGATGGTGCCGCCTTCACGCGCGATCAGCTCGGTCACCACACCGCTGGTCGGTGCGACCACTGTCAGACGGGGCTGAATCTGCCCGCTGCGTTCGACCACATCAATCTGCGCCTCGCTCATTCCGGCCTGGCGCATCCGATGTCGGGCTGCGTCGATCAACGATACCAGCTGACCAGCCTGCAGGCGTCTGGCAGCGAGATAATCCTCCTGCACTGCGACCCAATCGGGCACATACAGGTCCAATAATGGCTGATCCTTGGCCACGCGATCGAACGCTGCGCGTACATGCAATTTCTCCACATAGCCGGTCGCCCGTGCCTGCACCACGAACAAACGACGTTCGTTCCAGGCGACGGTACCGACTGCGGAAAGCTCGGCGCTGAACTGTCCGGCAAGAACCTTGCCGGTGCGCAGGCCCAGGTTCTGCTGAATTCGAGGGCTCACCGCAAGTGTTCCGGTGTCGCCGCCAGAAGCGCCCGAGTAGGCGGGCACCAGCATCATGTCCATGAAGGGCGACTTACCAGGCGATTCGAATTTTTTGCCCGGTACCATCGGGTCGTGATAGTAGAGAATGCTGCGCCCTGTGACCGGATCGACATCGCCGCCGGACAGGCCGGACTCGATGTGTCGACGGGTTGCGGCTTCGCCTTCGGGTATTCCCCAGCTCGACGGATCGACAGTCGTGGCGCCAGGCGCGATCGCAGCAGGAGTGATCGCTGCCATGCCGACCTGCGACATGCCTTGTTGGAGCCCGAGTCGATAGAGTCCAAAACCGCCTGCACAGACGAATGCGGTCGCCAGGACAGCGATCGGAATAGCCGACTTGTTCATGGATTGACCCCCAGTGACGAGGGCGTAAGCGGGTTCAGTTCTGTGGTCGACGGTTCGGGCAGGTTCGGGATCAGGAATTCGAGCTCGGCCCACCAGACCGCTGTCTGCTGCTCGATTCGTAGTCGCTCGAGCAAGGTATCGGTTACCTGTCGCCGAGCTTCCAGAGCTGCGACCAGTGACGCGTCGCCCGCCTGAAAGGCGACCTCCGTGGCCTGAACGCGCTCGCTGGCCAAGGGGATCAGGGTCTGGTCATAAGCGGCCAGGCGGGCGAGATTGCCGCGCCAACTCGTCAGCAGGCGTTGAGCCTCGAACAGGCGCTCGCGCCGGGCTTCGACACGCTCGGACCTGGCCTGTTCGACCTGGTCGAGTCTGGCCGCCAGCTCCCGGTCCTGTTTGCGGGGCCGGTCCCATTGCAATGGCACGGAGACCCCCAGCGACACCATGTCACCAAACTGGCTGCCACGCTTGCTGTACATCAGCGACCAGCTCCAATCGGCATGCCGATCCTGGCGGGCAATCTGCGCATCGGCCAGCGCCAGGCGCTCGCGCGCTTCGATCAAGGCGATATCGGGATGTTGGTCGATCACGATGTTCAACGGACGCTCGGCCATGAGGGTATGGTCGAACGCCGGGGGATCGCCCATCGGGTTCAATGCCGATTCGCCGATCCAGCGTTGCAGCCGGTCTCTCGCGTTGTCCAGCGCGGCGCGGGCTTCGTGCAATTGGTCGTCGATTCGGGCAACGGCAGCGTGTGCCGCCAACACATCGGCCTGACTGCTGCGCCCGGCCCGATAGGCAGATGCCATCGCCTCGCGAATCTGATCGGCCTGCATCCGTTGGCGCTCGAGCAAGCCGATCGTCCGTTCCTGGAAATGGCGATCCAACCAAGATCGGGCTGTCTGGATCAGCAGCCTGGTCTGCTGCAGCGATCGCATCGACAGAGAAGCATCCGCCTCACGCTCGTAGCGGGCGCTGCGGGCCCCCCGTTTATCGGCATCAACGAAGGACTGGGCCACGCTGACCGAGCGCATGGTCATGAAGTCGTCGGTCAGGCTGTAGCGTATGGGCCCTTCGACGGGCAGGTTGTCCACGGAAAGCCGCAGTACCGGGTCAGGAAGACGACCCGCGGCGACGGCCTTTGCCCGTGCCGCGCGGGTGGCCGAGTCCTGTGCCTTCAGTGTTTCGGACCGGGCCAGGGCTGCGTCCAGTGCCGCCTCGAACGTCAATAGGGGAGACGAGGTCTGGGCCGGCACTGGCTCGGCGATGCCGACGGCAAGCGCGGCTGCAGCCAGTAAAAGCCATTGACAACACCGATTTGGGCAGACGCACCGCGGCCTGGGCCTTGCGGCCCCTGGTGGAAAAAGTGACGACATGAGCCGACTCCATCAGAGATGGGCCGGCGCCAAGGATTCGGCGCCAGCATTCAGCGGCCGACCATGCACGGGTCAGCCGACGCATCGCATAGACAGACAGTCAGCCGGCGGTGGGAGGTCGCCAGATGGCGTGAGCGTGGAAGGAATATCCGGGCACGGTCGACCCGGGCACCGCGCCTGATGGCGGTACAGGCAGGAACAATTCAGGCAGCACTACCGCAATGCCCGCGGCGGATGACCCACAGGGCGAATTCGCCTTGCAGAATTTGCCGGTTTTGGCCGCCGTCTCGGCGTCGTTGCAGCAATCGGCAACATTCTGGACCGCACCATCGTCCGTCAACCACACTTCAGGCGTGGCCCCCATCGGACAAGGCATCAAACACCCGAACGCACCCACGCTGCCATGCAAGGCGACAATGACGGACAGCAACAGGGTCAGGACGGCACGCATGCTGGCATCATATCAAAGCCTGACCCGAGTCGGTGCCATCGCCGCCGATCGCCGCTGACCTGGTCGCCCGGCTCTTGAAGTAGCATCTAACGCCCGTCATCGACGTGGCCAACATGATGCTTAGGCTCAGGAAGCCGAACACCGTACGGAGTCCCCATGAAACAGACCATCGATGCAGACAGCCGCGGCGTCTATGTCATCGCGCCAACCCCGTTCAGCGACGACGGAGCGCTCGACCTCGATTCCGCGGCGCGCATGTGCGAGTTTTATCTCGAACGCGGCGCCACCGGTATGACGATTCTGGGCATCATGGGGGAGGCCCCCAAACTCACGCCGGATGAATCGCTGGCCTTCACCCGGACCGTGCTCGATACCCTGGCCGAGCGGATTCCGGTGGTCGTTGGCGTGAGCGGCCCCTCACTGAGACTGATGGCGGACCTGACCCGACAGGTCATGGACATCGGCGCGGCCGGCGTGATGGTGGCGCCCATGCCGACCCTCAGGACCGATGAGGCCATTGCGCGCTATTACTCAGAGGTGGTGGCGGCGCTGGGCCCGGTGCCCATGTGCCTGCAGGACTATCCGCAGACACTCGGCGTACATTTTTCACTGCCTGTGCTGATTCGGATTTTTCGCGAGCATCCGTCCATCTGCATGTTCAAGCATGAGGACAACCCGGGATTGAACAAGCTGTCGCGATTTCGCGCAGCAGGCGAGAACGAGATCGGTCGCCGCCTATCGATCCTGGTCGGCAACGGCGGGTTGTTTCTGCCCCAGGAACTGGCCCGGGGAGCCGATGGTGCCATGACCGGCTTCGCTTTTCCCGAAATGCTCAGGCGCGTGGTCGATCTGCATATGGAGGGCAAGCCGGATGACGCCGAGACCCTGTTCGACGCCTATCTGCCCCTGGTGCGCTATGAACTTCAGCCAGGGCTGGGGCTGGCCATTCGCAAGCACATTCTCGCCAGGCGCGGGGCGATCGCCTGCGCGGCACTGCGTGCGCCCGGCCCGGCGCTGACCAATGCCGATGTCGCCGAGATCGATCGCCTTTGGACACGCCTGCGCCGACGGCTCGCCGAACTCGGCGAACCCGCATCAGACTGAATCGCCGGATAACGGCCGCCAGCAGGCGGCCGGCCGAGATCGGGCAGGCGATGCACGCTCGCTACGAGGGGCGACGTCCACCCTCGAGCTGATCCTGCAGGGCGGTCAATTGATCCCAGCGCCCGTCGGCCGCCAACGCAGCCTGCTCTGGCCAACTGCTCGGATCGTGCATCGTGAAGCGTGATCCGCCCGCTTCGAGAATTCGCTTCAGATCCGCGTAGCTGGCATTGGCCAGTGCCCTGAAGCTTGTGATGCCGTCGGCCTTGAGCAAGCCGGCAATCTTCGGCCCGATTCCTTCGATGCGGGTCAGATCGTCGCTGCCCGACGCGCCCGATGGCGCACTGGAAAACAGGTTCGACACGGGCACCTTGTCTTTATCCAGACGACTGTCGGTAGCGGAAGGCAAATCCAATTCGGCGGCCGCAGCGGCCGCAGCGGCCGCTGCCGCGATCGCCGAGGGCGAACCCGCGCTGGTGTCTTCGTCTGGTGCGGTGAACGACGCACTGGCGGCTGTCGACTGCGGCGATCGAGTGGACTCACTGCCAACGGACGCCGTTGCCCCGGAAGACGCAGCCCGTGCAACCGCAACGGGTGCAGAACTGTTGGCGGTCGGCGCAGCACCATCTTGCCGGCCGGCTGTTTCTGGCAAGCCGGAACCCGCTGCGTTCGGCGCTGCGCCGCCCGATCCGACGCCCGTGGACGTGGTCGCAAAGGTTGACCCACTAACCGCTTGTGCACTGCCCGACACGGAAGCCCCTGGTACCGCTCCACCAGCTTTTGCACTCCCGGCTGATGCGCCGGGGTCAGACGTGCTGCTCGATGTCGTGGAACCCGATGCTGTCGCCGATGAAGTGGCTGCGCCTGAACCGGCGGATCCCGATCCAACCGTTCCCGATCCAGTGAATTCAGAACTTCGAGAAACCGAACCGGGAGAAGCCAGACCCTTGACACTCGAACCACCCTCAGCGGATGAGTGGCCGGCTGTCGTACCACCCGCACCCGACGAACTCGACGCCTTCTGAGCCCCTGCCGTGCTCGCCGTGCCGCTCGAAACCGATGGAGCAGACGGCTTCTCAACGTTGGCCTGCGCAACGGCCGGTTTCCCTGCAGAGCCTGCCCCCGCTGTCGTCGAACTCCCGGTAGCTGCGCCGCTCGCGTACCCGGCAGGCACGCTGCCTGAAGCCGGGCCATTCCGGCTGGTCTCGAGGCCCAGATTGCCCGATCGCCCGGCGGGCGGTCGATTGCCACCAGGTCGAGTCATACTGACATTCGCCTGCGTCCCGACTCGCTGGATCACCCAGATCAGTCCGATCAGGATCAGCAGGCCCACCATCGCCAACAGCGGGCTGGCGTGATGTCGAGCCGGCTCATAGCTGCCCGTCTTCAGATGAGAGCCAACCGGCAACCCGGCGTCATCCCTGGCCGGAAATCCACCCGTTGCGCCCGTCGAGGCGGATACCTGAGCCTGCGCAACACCACCGCTCGAGGCATTGGCCGGGCTGGCACCGGAATTCGAGGTGGCCACCGACGCGTTCTGACCGGTGGTCATCGTGGCAACCGGGGCCTTGGCCTCGTCACTCGAACACGCTGCGGCTGCCGCCACGCAAAGCACGGTCAGACCGCGACTGAGTATTACTCGCATATCCCCTTTCCTCCATGGCGACTTCGGTCGCCGGATGCTGAGTTTCAGGCCCGCCGGAGCTGGCCTCACGCCCCGAAGTCTATTCGTGATTTCCGTCGTGAAGCCCCGAATCTCTGCGACCGGACTCGCTTTTTGCTTCAATATGTGAATCAAACAGTCAACGCAAATCCGAAAGGCCATGGCGATCCCGAATCGAATCAAGATGTTGGGGACGATCAGCCTTCACCGGTCAGCATGAACTGGCGGTGCCGGACGGCGCCGGATTGCGCGAGCCCTGGAGGAGACGGTAGGCTGCCGGTCCAACCTCAACCCCGCCTAACCCCGGACAGGGAGAATCATGAGCAATTCCGATCCGATCATCATTGCCCGGAAAACCATCGACCAGCTTCGGCAGGTGAGCTCGGCCACCCTGTGCACCGCGCTGTTCCGGCGCGGCTTGCGCAATCAGTTCATCCAGGACGTCCATCGGATTCAGACCAAAGGGCCCAACATGGTGGGCCCGGCATTTACGCTTCGCTACATACCGGCGCGAGAAGATCTGAATCCGCTCACCGTGTTTCGCGATCCGGCCCACCCGCAGCGCGCAGCCGTGGAGCGCTGCCCTGCCGGCGCGGTCATGGTGTTCGATAGCCGCAAGGATGCGCGCGCGGCGTCTGCCGGCGCCATTCTCGTGACCCGGCTGATGGTGCGTGGTTGCGCTGGCGTGGTGACGGACGGCGGCTTTCGCGACTCGCCGGAAATCGGGGCCATGGCGATACCGGCCTATCATCACCGGCCATCGGCACCGACGAATCTCACCCTGCATCAGGCGCTCGATATGGATGTGCCCATCGGATGTGGCGATGTGGCCGTCTGGCCAGGCGACATCATGGTCGGCGACGCTGAAGGCGTAGTGGTGGTCCCCCGTGAACTGGCCGACGAGATCGCCACCGAAGCCACCGAGATGACCGCCTTCGAAGATTATGTGTCCGAGCGGGTGCGGGCCGGCGACAGCATCATCGGTCTGTATCCGCCCACGCGCGATCAGGTCCAGACCGAGTTCACGGCCTGGCGACAGCGCAATGGTCGTTGATCGGCTCAGCCTCCCGCGAAGTACCTGGGCAGGAACAACGCGATCTCCGGGAACATGATCACCAGTATGAGCCCGATGATCTGCAACCCGATGAACGGCATCACGGCGACAAATATGTCCTGAAGCGTGATCTCCGGTGGCGCAACCGATTTCAGCCAGAAGCACGCCGGCCCGAAAGGCGGGGACAGGAAGTAGATCTGCATATTCATCACGAACAGGATGCCGAACCACACCGCCGCCCATTCCGGATCCATGCCCAGTTCCGGGGCCATGGCAACCACCACCGGGGCAAACACCGGCACGGTGATGAAGACGATAGCGATCCATTCCATGAATGTGCCCAGCACCACCAGAATGCCCATCATCATGAGAATGATGCCCATGGGTGGAAGACCCAGCCCGGCGAACAGCGAGCGCATGAAATCGGCCCCGCCGATCAGGTTGTAGATGCCCACGAATGCAACGGCGCCGATGATCAGCCAGATGATCGTGCCCACCGTCGACATCGTGCCGGCCAATGAGGCCTGCAGCATGGCCCAGTTGAATCGATTCCGAACGGCACTCACGATGATGGCGCCGATCACACCCACGCCCGCGGCTTCGGTGACCGACGCGATGCCGCCGTAGATCGACCCCATTACGAAAGCGATCAGCAAAATACTCAGGATCACAGCCAGCATCCGGTCGCGAGACAAGGTGGCTTTGTCGCCGGAGATCTGCGCGACTTCGGCGGCCGTGGGCGCCAGGCTGTGATTCAGGTTGCATCGCAACAGCACATACGCTGCATAAAAGGATGCGAGCATCAGGCCGGGCAGGAATCCGGCCAGGAACAGGTCGCCGATGCCCACCTGTGCTGAGAGTCCGTAGACGATCATGATGATGCTGGGGGGAATCAGGGTAGCGAGAGCGCCCGACGCGCAGATCAGGCCAAGCGTCAGATGTTTGTCATAACCCAGACGCAACATCTGCGGCAGGGCCACCAGCCCGAGCATGACGATCTCACCACCCATAACGCCCGACATGGCAGCCAGGATCACCGCCACGATGACCGTCTGCAATGCAACGCCTCCGCGCAGACCGCCTGCAAAAATCGACATGGCATCGAACAAGTCGTGGGCGATACCTGCCCGTTCGAGTAATGACGCCATCAACACGAACAGTGGAACCGCGACCAGGGGATAACTCTCGAGCAGCCCGAAGGCATTGGTCGACACCAGATAAAGACCGCGTGTGCCGAAAAACACCAATGCGACCAGGACCGATACAATCAGGGTGACCACGCCCAGCGGCATTCCCGTCATCATCAGTGCGAGCAGGACACACACGACGACAATGCTGACCCAGCCGATGCCGTAGTCTCGGGCAGCGATCATCTGGGACGGATCCAGCAGGGCCGCAAATCGATCGATGGCGCCATTGACGATGCCGGCCGAACTGTCTTCTCCCAGGTAGTGCGTGGCGGCGACCAATAGCAGTCGCACGACAATCGCCAGACCCACGAGGGTAGTGACCAGTCGCGCAGTCGGACTCAGAAAATGTCGGCGCAGATTGACCAACAGCTGGGTCATGTAGAGCAGGGCACCCAGACACAACACCGACTTCAGAATCATCGGCTGGGGCGAATTGAAGGCACTGCCGGCGCGCTCCACCAGATCGATGGATTCGAGGGCCCTGACCAGTGAATCGTCAACCAGGAAAAACAAGGCGATTACGCCCACGACCATGGCGAATACATCCAGCCACCAGCGTGTTCCTTCACTCGCGGCCAGATAGAGCACAGTGATGCCGATATGACGCTTCTCCAGCGTTACATACCCGGCCGACAGCATCCAGGCCGTGGCACACAACACCATGACGACCTCGAACGCCCACTGGGTCGGCGCATGAAACACATACCGAGCAACCACCTCGTAGACCGTGACCAGCGCAACAAAAAGGTAGAACTGTGCGACCGAAAGGCCTGTAAACCGGCTCAGATGATCGATGAACGCAAACCCGTCGTTGACTTCCTCAAGGATATGAGCGTGTAAATGCGGGGTTGATTGATCCTCGCCGGACTGTTGATCCGCGACGTGCGTGGCTGCCATTGTCTCCCCTTGACCAAGGTTGTTCTATGTGCGGCACGGGATCAAGTCGGTGACTCTCTCCCCGATCGCCCGGGCGATTCATCAAACCACCACGCTTGGCGGCGACGCTCTGGACTCTGACGCCTGCCCATCCGTTTGCGAGTCGATGATACATCCTACTGAAGCCCGGCCATCAAATGATGCTAGGCTTGCATCAGAGCCGGCCGCGACGCGGAACTGACCGGACAGTATCCAGTCCAGGAGACGTGATGAGCAGTGGTCCGGATCGTGATGATGTCTACCGTTATGGGCACCTGGGATGGATTGGCGGGTTCCTGTTTGCCGGATTCATCATCTGGCTGATGTTTTTTCTGGCCGACGGATTCTCCTGAGGCCTGATGTTTCCAAACCAACTAACTACAGGGAGACGGTTTCATGAGAATCAAGATCAGCCTTGCTGTCGCCGCAATGGTGCTGGCCGGCTTCGCTACGCCGTTGAGCGCCAAGACTTTGAAAGTTCAGTCCAGTTCAACCGCCGGCGACTGGGCCCACCGGTACATGACCGACAAGGAGGGCCCGAAGCTTGGCAAGATGACCAATGGCGAGATTTCAATCGATGTGCTGCCGACCAAGGCCATCGTGCCTCACCGCGAAACCATCGATGCAGTGGCCAACGGCATTCTCGATGGCGACCTGAATGCGGTGGCCTACTTCAGTGGTCGCGATCCGGCGTTCGCCATCATGGGCGACCTGATCGCCGGCTACGACACCCCGGAGCAATCGCGTCGCTTCTGCTCGGAGGGCGGCGGCAAGGAGATTCTGCAGAAGCTCTACGACAAGTACACCAAAGGAAAGGTGCATGTGATCGGCTGTGGTCCGTACTCCCGCGAGGCACTGGTCTCACGTGTGCCCGTCCGATCGGTTGCAGAACTGTCAGGTGTCAAGATCCGCTCCCCGGAAGGTCTGGCGGCCGAAGTATTCAAGCGTGCCGGTGCCACGCCGGTGTCCTTGCCTTTTTCGGAGGTGTATACCTCTCTCGAGAAGGGCATTGTCGATGCGGCAGATGCCTCGGCCTATGTGAACAATGAGGCCAGCGGCATGCACAAGGTGGCGAAGTTCCCGATTTTTCCGGGCATTCACTCCATGGCGGTGCTGCAGTTCATCGTGAACAAGGGCGTGTGGGACAAACTCACCAAGGACCAACAGGCCAAGATCGAAGCCTGGTACACGACGGCGTATGACAACATGCTCAAGGATGCCGCCGAGGAAGACCTTCGTCTGGTTGCACGCGACAAGGCCGGGTCCGACATCACGGTCGTTGACTGGCCCCAGGCCGAGCGTGACAAGTTCCGCGCGATCGCCGTGGGTGCCTGGGATGATTTCGCCAAGAAGAGCCCACTGGCTCGCGAGGCGCTTGATGCCCACTTGGCTTATATGAAGAAGATCGGTCTGCTCAAGTAGGACGACATTCCCCGCATCGCATCGGCACGCAGGAATGCGTGCCGATTTTTCGTTGCCGATTGATACGTTTTGACATTTCTTTTCGCTGTTAGCATTCGCCCAGACAAAATTCGGTTGAGTCGGCAATCATCGTTCCCGGCTCCTCACAATCCCGGCAAAAACACTGAATCCGAGGAGTGATGTCATGGACGAGATTCGTCAGCTCAGGCGCCTGCCGCCTGCCGCCTGCCTTGTGCTGGCTGCGTTGTCAGCTGCCGTATTGTCGGCATGTGGTGGTGGTTCTGAGCAGGTGCCCGTCGCTGCTGTCAGCGGGTCGGGTGATCAGGTCGGCGAAGCGACTGTGTCGATCGCGCTCAGCGCACATAACCGCGCTGTAACCCAAACCACCGATCAATCGTCAACCCAGGATCGCAACGAAGCCGTCGCGGACAATAATCTGCTCGACCTGAGCGGGGAGTGGTCCGACTGGTCAGGAGCTGACAGCCCGATACGTTATGACGCAGCATCGGCGGCACTCATCATCCCTGCCGCCTCAACTCAGAGCTCGTTGATCATCGGTGTGCGCCGCTACATCCAGACACTGGAAGCCGGCGCAGTCTATGAACTGTCCATCCAGTCCAATCAGGCGCAGTCTGCCGCCGTGTTGTTTCTGTTCGATGAGAATGGTGCGATTCTGCCGCTGCGCAATGCTGATACCGGTCAATCGTCGGACTGGGGCAAAGCGAGTCATGGCGAGCCGCTACGCTTTGTGGCGCCAGCCGGAGTCGTCGGTTTCTATCTGCAGGTCCAGGGTGCCTGGCAAGCCGGTGCCGCCGACAACCTGGCTGCGCAACTGCGCATGACCGGTTCGCCACGCGGCGATTCATCGCCAGTGCCCACGCCTGCACCGGATGTCGATACAGCTGGCAACCTGTTGAAGCTGGAGGGTGAGTGGCGCGACTGGCAGAACCGGCCAACTGGCGTGCTCGTCGATACTCAGGCCGGACGATTGCTGATACCGGCACCCAGCAACGGATTGAATCAGGTCGTGGCGGTCAATCATTTCGCCCGGCAGCTCGCAGCGGGATCGACTTACACCTTGAGCGTTCCCGGGTCGACAGCACAGGCTGGCATCTTGTTGTTCGCCTACGATGGCAATCGAAATCTGGTCGCCTTGTCGGGCGACTCGGTCGCGTTCCGCGATGGCTATCTCGAAGTACCGGCCGAGCGTGCAGCAAGCTTCATTGCGCCGCCCGGCATCGAGTCGCTGAGCATTCAGGTGCAGAGCCCCTGGCTGGCTCGAAACGAGTCGATTCTGCACCCGCGACTCACGCTGAACTCGTCAGCGCCCGCGCCTGAGCCCGCTCCGACGCCGGCTCCCCAACCGGTGCCCGAGGCTCCAGTACCCGTGCCTCCGCCAGCTCCAGTGCCCGAGGCTCCAGTGCCCGAGGCTCCAGTACCCGCGCCAGCTCCAGTACCCGTGCCCGCGCCAGCTCCAGTACCCGTGCCCACGCCGGCTCCAGTGCCCGTGCCCACGCCGGCTCCAGTGCCCGTGCCCACGCCGGCTCCAGTGCCCGTGCCCCCGCCAGCACCTGCTCCCGAGCCGGCTCCGGCGCCTGCACCCGCTCCAGCGACATCGGATTTCCGACCCGCCGGTTACAGCCAGATCGTGATGTCCGACGAATTCAATGGCAGCGAACTGGATCGGAGTAAATGGTGTACCCGTCTACCCTATGGCAGCGGGCCCGCCCTGCAGGTTCCCGACGATGAGTGCACGAAGTTCATCGGGCAGGGATACCTCGACTACGCAAATGAATCGGAAAACCAGCGATTCCGCGATTTCAATCGCAATGGTGAACGTCTTCACGACGTGGGCGGCGGAACGATCCGTCTGCGCGCCACCCGCACAGGCGCTGATGCCTACCTGCGTTTTGAAGCGGCTGCGTTGCGCAGCAAATTCACCTTCAAGCCCCAGGGCGGCTCGAGCTACTACATCACCACGCGGGTCAAGCTGCCGCAGGTGCTGGGGATCTGGCCCGCGTTTTACCTGAATCCGTCGCTGGAGCCCTCGGGCATTGGTCAATGGCCGCCGGAGATCGATATTTTCGAGGCGCCGATCAACGGTACGCCGGGTGAAAACGAGCGCACACTGGTCCAGCATGGTCAGGTCCGCGGGTCGCAGACCGGGACAGGTCGGCCCGACTGGACCGAGGCAGCGTCTGGATTCAATACCGATCACGGCTTCTATACCGCACCCGGCAATCTGCGCGGGCGCTGGCTCGAGGTGGGCGCCGAATGGACCGAATCGTCAGTCTGCTACTTCATCGACGGGCTCAGGACGGGCTGCGAGAACTATCGCTGGGTGACCAACGACAATCGCAGCGGCAACCCCGCGACGATTCTGATGTTCCTTGCCGTGGGTGGCCCGTGGGCCGGACTGAACGGGATCGATGACAGCGCCTTCCCGGCCCACATGGAGGTTGATCATGTGCGCGTTTATCGCAAGTAGTCTGGCGCACGACCTCGTGCCAGCCACAGCCAGGTGATTGCCGGCTTTGGACGCGACGGGCCTGTGGGCACTGATGGCCATCGGCCTCGCGCTCCTGGCCTGGATCCTGGGCAAGCCGCTGCTGGTCCGATGGCGTCGGCGGCGTCAGAGCGTGGCGCCGTTTCCAGCCGAATGGCGACAGATACTGGACCAGGAGATGCCGCTGTACCGGCGTCTGCCGGTGAATTTGCAGCGGCAGTTGCAGGCCTGCATTCAGATCTTCCTGCGTGAGAAGCATTTCGTCGGATGCCAGGGCTTCAGGATCACCGAGAGGGTCCGGCTGCTGATCGCCGCCCAGGCCTGTCTGCTGGTATTGAATCGTCCTGCCAGTCTGTTTGATTCGCTGACCGAGATTCTGGTTTACCCCGACGAATTCCTGGTGGATCGGGATGAACAGGACGAGGTGGGCGTGGTGTCGCGTCACGCCAATGTATTGAGCGGAGAGTCCTGGGCGGACAGTCAGGTGGTCCTCTCATGGGCCGACGTGGTCGAAGGTGCTCGCGATGATCGCGACGGCTATAACGTGGTGATACACGAATTCGCCCATCAGCTGGATCAGCGGACTGGCGCGGCGATCGGCGCTCCTCAACCGATCGATGCTCGTCAGGCCAATCGATGGTCGCAGGTACTGGAAGCTGAATTCGCCCGGCTTCGTACCGATCTGGATGCCGGATTCGAAACCCTGTTCGATGAATACGGCGCTGAAGATCCCGTGGAATTTTTTGCCGTTGCATCTGAAACCTTCTTCGAGCGGCCCGAACGCCTCCATCGGGATCATCCCGAGCTCTATCAGGTTCTGCGCGGTTACTATTGCGTAGACCCGTTATCCTGGCAGGCCGGCGAGGACGCTCATGAGTGAATTCAATTTCGACGAAACAATCAACCGCATCGGGACGCACTCGATGAAGTGGGATTGCATGCAGTCACGCCACGGCGTGTCAGCAGTTGACGGCATACCGATGTGGGTCGCCGACATGGACTTTCGCCCTCCGCCAGCGGTTCAGCGGGCAGTCCAGGCCATGGCGGGTCACGGCATCTACGGCTACTTTGGCGATGACGCCGACTATCTGAATGCCATCGTCTGGTGGATGAACGCGCGACATCAGTGGAGCATCGAGCCGGACTGGATTTTCAGTACGCACGGCCTGGTCAATGGCACGGCGCTGTGCATCGATGCGTTCAGCGAGCCCGGTGATGCCGTGGTCCTGATGACGCCCGTTTACCATGCCTTCGCCCGGATCATCCATGCGGCCAACCGTGAACTGCTCGAATGCCGGTTACGCCTGGTCGATGGCCGCTATGAAATGGATCTGGCGGCATGGCAGCAGCAGCTGAGCGGTCGAGAGAAGATCCTGATTCTGTGCTCGCCGCATAATCCGGGCGGTCGGGTCTGGTCGGCGCAGGAGCTACGTGACCTGGCGGCATTTTGCCGGTACAACAAGCTGATCCTGGTGTCCGATGAAATTCACCATGACCTCGTCTATGCCGGTCATCATCACACCATTCTGCCCAGGGCAGCGCCTGATGCAATCGACCGGACGGTGGTGCTGTCGGCCGCCTCCAAAACCTTCAACATTGCCGGCGCGCACATCGGCAATGTCATCATCGCTGACCCTGCCATGCGCAGCCGCTTCGCCGCGCGAATGATGGCGTTGGGCATCTCACCCAACGCCTTTGCGATGCCGATGGTGACGGCCGCTTACAGTCCGGAAGGCGTTCGTTGGCTCGAGGCCTTGTTGCCATACCTGGATGACAATCGGCGCGTCTTCGAGGCGGGCATCCAGAGCATCAAGGGCGCGCGGTCAATGACACTGGAGTCAACCTATCTGGCCTGGGTCGACTTTGCGCAACTCGGCCTGCAGCCATCGGCTATCGCAGCGCGGGTACAGGAATCGGCCAGAATCGCGGTCAACCTGGGGCCCAGCTTCGGTGCGGGCGGTGAGACATTCCTTCGTTTCAATTTCGCCACCCAGCGGCATCGCGTGAACGATGCGGTCGATCGACTGCAGCGGGCGTTTGCCTGAGTCCGTCCGCCTGACCAGACGTCATCAGTTTCGCTGCTCGTCGATGGCGACCGGGGCGACGTTCTTGGCCAGAAACTGCAGCCGCGTTGAGCCGACGAATTCATCAGCCTCCTGACCCTGGGCTCGATACAGGTTGGTCTGCAGGATCAGTCTGCGTCCGTCGAGCGATTTTTCGCACACCTCGTCAATGAACATGCCGCCCACCCGCAACTTGTTCTGGTCCGGGCTGGCACGCTCGCAGGTCCAGTTCTCCCGACCATATCGGGCCTTGACCCTGAGCCCCAGCAGAAAGGCCTTCTTGCGCAAATATCGACTGGCAGCCTCGTCGGTCTCGGCTCGAATGCTCTGCACCCGGCCATTCGTATCGACATCGATCCAGAGATTGACGGGATGGCCCGCAATCTTGGTGCCACTGAATCGACTGCTGATCTGTGACCAGGGCTGGATAGGGGCGTAATGCATCCGGAGCGGGTGGAGCCCGCGTGAATCCGCTCGGCACTCCCTGAATTGCTCCATGGCCGCGAGCGGCGCCGATTCAGCATCATTTGTCGACGCACAACTGACAGCCCGATAGTCGTCGGAGCGAATGTCTGCGACATGCATGCCAATTCGCAGATTTCGAACGTCGCCCTCATCGGGATCTTCTGCGGCGAGCGCGCCTGGGCCAATCAGACACGACAGCAACAGCAACAGGGCGGTCGACACAGCGGGGCCAGGCGTAAGTGCTTGGGAGTTCATGAGGCCTCTCGATCAATGGCAAAAGGACACCACAGGGACACTGCAGATCGTTGGGTCGGGCGCAGCGCCATCGTAACAAAAAGTATCCGCGCAGCCATGTTTACCAAACATTCAAAATTGCTTGCATAGAAGCGTCGTTGTTTGTTAATTTGCGTGACGACGCGGTTGAGTGTACTCGTCATCAAGCCCGTCGACAGCTCTTGGCAGTAATCGGAATAGCGCGCTCAGGCGCGTTCAAATAATTCCAAACTTGGAGACGATACGTGGATGATCCCAGATTCACCTGGCGCCGTTGCGCCGGGTCGGCCGCCGTACTGATGGCGGTCTCCCTTCTCTCGACGCCAGCCATGGCTGAAGTCACGGCAAAGCGATTGCAGGAATCGGCCAGCGAGCCACAAAACTGGCTAAACCATCACAAGGATTATTCGGCGAGTCGTTTCTCGACCCTCGACCAGATCAACGCAGGCAATGTGAAGAATCTGCGACTGGCCTGGACGATGGCGCTGGGTGGCATCGAAGGCGGTGGCATCTGGCCGCACGGCGGTCTGGAAGGCACGCCGCTGGTCGAAGACGGCATGATGTATGTCACCGACGGCTGGGGTTCGGTCTACAAGATCGATGCCACCGGCAAATCGGGCAAATTGCTCTGGAAGATGAACCCGGAGACGGACAAAGACTGGTCGGGCGCGGTGGCCTGTTGTGGCGTGAACAATCGCGGCATCGCGTTGTGGAAGGACAAGGTCGTTTCGCACACGCTGGACGGTCGCTTGATCGTCACCAACAAGGAAACCGGGAAGATCGAATGGGAGCGTCCGGTCGCTGACCCCGGCATCGCGGAAGTCATCACGGCAGCCCCGCTCATCGTCAAGAACATGGCGATTACCGGTGTTGCCGGAGCGGAATACGGCATCCGCGGATGGATCGCGGCCACCGACCTGGAAACCCAGAAGGAAGTCTGGCGCCGTCACACCATTCCCGGGCCCGGCGAACCGGGTCACGAGACCTGGGCCGATTCTCATGACGCCTGGAAGAACGGCGGTGGATCGACATGGGTGACCGGCTCTTATGATGTTGCGACCGATACCATCATCTGGGGCGTCGGTAATCCCGGACCGGACTGGGATCCTGACTATCGCCCGGGCGACAATCTATACACCAATAGCGCACTGGCGCTGGATGCCGATACCGGCAAGGTCAAATGGCATTTCCAGTACACGCCCAACGATCCCTACGACTATGACGCGGTGGCCGAGCATGTCCTGATCGATGCGAAGGTCGGGGGCAAGGATCGCAAGCTGGCGCTTCATGCCGACCGAAATGGCTTTGGCTATGCGCTTGACCGAACCAATGGCGAATTTGTCTGGGGCACGCCTTTCGTCAAACGACTGACCTGGACAAAAGGGCTCGATCCCGAAACCGGCCGACCGCTCGACTACGATCCCAAGTCCAAGGTCCAGGCTTATCTGCCCGGTACCGCACCCACTCGCGGCACGCCGGTCGGCGTGTCCTGCCCTGGCAACATGGGCGGAAAAAACTGGCCGCCTACGGCCTTCAATCCCCAGACCAATCTTTGGTACATCCCGGTCATCGAAAGCTGCAACACCATGACCAACGAGCCCATGAAGCCGGGCGAGTCGTACAAAAAGCGGGAATTCTTCACGGGTGGCGGCCCGTCGCAGCATGAACAGATCACCGGTAGTGTCACGGCGATCGATGTCACCACCGGCAAGGTCGTGGGCAAGCATGAAACCCTCTACCCGATGCTGGGCGGTATGTTGACCACTGCGGGCGGACTGGTGTTCACCGGTGAGCCCTCGGGCGAATTGATGGCGCTGGACGCGAAAACGCTCGAGTCACTGTGGAGCATTGATCTGAACGCCGGGATCAATGCCCCGCCCATGACTTACAGCGTGAACGGCAAGCAGTATGTGGCCTTGCTGGTCGGTTTGGGCGGCGCATGGCCCAAGTGGTTCGTGGACGGCACCAAGGGCCTGGAAAAGGTCGAGCCGGGTTCGATGCTGTTCGTCTTCTCACTCTGAGCAAAGACAGGTTGACTGAATGAATCTGGTCAGATGGGTGCCGGTTTTGATTGTTGCAGCCATGTTGTGGGCCCCGGTCTGGGCCCACAACAATCCCACCTTCCGCGAAGACCTGCTGTTGACGGTCCAGGTGTCGGCCCAGGCCGATGGCAGCGGTGCTTACAGTCAACCGTTCTCGGTGGTCTGGCCCGACAACACGGTCCAGCTCATCTGGCGGGTTCGGAACGTCGAATCCGAACCCGTCAGGTTCTCGGTCAGGCAGGATGCGGCGCAGGTCTTGTCCGATCTTGGCCATCAAAGCCTGTCCGCCCGAATCAAGGGTGACGGTATCGTCATTACCAATGTGGTAGGGGCGGCAGGCGAATTCCAGCTCGACATCGTCGCCAAGGTGCTCGATCGCAACATCAAGCGCCAGGACACGGGGAAGAAGTAGATCGTGGATGGTTTGAAAGGAATCGCCTGGATGAGACGAACCGGGATCAACGCGACCGCCGCACGTTGTGGATCTGCAGTGGCCGTGCTGGCCATGTTGTTGACCGCGGGTCCTGCCTTGTCAGCCAATGCGGTTGACATCGAGGCCGGCCTGAAGGTGTTCAAGATGGCCAATTGCATGGGCTGCCACAAATGGCATGGACAAGGTGGCGGTGGCTATGGCGGCAAAGCCTTGTCGCTGCGTGGCACTCAGCTGGACGCGCAGAACATTGCGCGGGTGGTTCGCTGTGGCATACCGGGCACGGGCATGCCCTACCACGGGCGCCAGTCCTATCAGCAGGATGATGACAAGGGCTGCTACGACCGGACCCGGGTCGAATTCGGCGACCACCTGCCACCGCTGGCACCCAAGCTGCTCAGCGACCGGCAGATCGACTCTGTTGTCACCTATGTCGTCGCCCAGATCAAGGGCAGGGGGGCACCGACCTATGCTGAGTGTGAAGCCTTCTGGGGCAAGAACAAACGCCAATGCGATGAATTTCGCTAGGCGGGGTGCAGCCGCGCGGGTCCTGATCCTTTTCACCACCGTAGCCGCCGCGCTGACCTGGGGCTCTGCGCGCGCGCAGAACGATCCCTCTGCGGTGTGGCAGGCGCTCAGATTCCAGTTGTTTGGCGCGGACGAGATTCGCAGCGATACCGCGGGTCAGGTCATAACGCTGAACGTACCCGACCGGGCAATGGATGCCTCAGTGGTTCCGGTCGGGATAGAAGGGCGGCTATTGCGGGACGACAGCCGACGGATCGAACGGATCTGGCTGGTCATTGACGGCAATCCTTCGCCGCTGGCCGCCGAATTCCGATTCATGCAACTGAGCGCACGCGCCGATATCGAAACCCGGGTGCGAATCGACAAGCCGGGTCAGGTGCGGGCGATTGCGCGCCTGAGCGACGGCAGTCTGCATCAGGCGGCGCATCATGTGCAGGCATCGGGCGGCTGCTCGGTGCCGATGAACAAGGATCCCGATCGCCAGGCACCCGACTACGGCGACGTTCGTTTGCGACTCAGGGGTACGCCCGTGCAGGGCGAGCCACTGCTCGCGCAACTCATGGTCAGGCATCCGAATTCATCGGGTTTCGCCATCAACCCGTCGACCCAGCAGCCGCAGTCTGCCCACTTCGTGCGGCATTTTTCGGTTCGTTATGGCAATGCTGCCGTACTCGAAGCGGATATCGATTTTTCGATCAGCGAGAATCCGAACTTTCGTTTCTGGGTCATGCCCGAGGGCGACGGCGAGATGTCGGTGCGGGTAGTCGACAGCGACGACCGACAATTCGCTCAGACCATGATGATCCGGCCCAGGATGGCCGATTGACGGGCAGGCTTCTCGCACGCACGTGGGCGCTCATCGGGAATTTTTCTGCTTTTGCGCCTGGCCGCCCAGTGCCGGCAGATCGATGGTGCCAGCCCCGCTGAACCGTAGCCCGCCAAACTGGCTGCCACCGAAGCGGCCCTGTAACGAGTAGGGCAGCGCCGAATCGGTACGGGTCTCGCTCATCATGCCCAAGGCCTGCCGCAGCGCCGTGAACGCGGAAATGGAAATCGGCACATCAATCACGGATTCGCCGAAGCGTGGCACCGTGCCTCGTTGATCGCTCACGCCACTGGCCAGGCCTCGACCATCGATGTCCAGAGATACCGACACGCCGTCGAAGTCGATCGCCGTCTCGTTGGGATTCTGTAATCGCATCTTGAGCGCGAATCGCAGTTCAAGACCCTCGCTGGGTAAGGGGTCGAGTCCGACCACTTTCACCATGGGCTCCTGGTATCCGCCAAACAACGCGCAGCCAGAGAGCAAGACGAGGATGAGCAGGCCGGATAAATAAGTCGACAGACGATTCATGGTTCGAGAGCTCGTGCGGGAGCGGCGGCGTTCGCTGTGAAAGCCCCCTGATTGATATCGGCAGGACCGAAGCCACGATCGAGATCCAGGCCGATCAGAGACCATCGATGCGCCGGCAGCAATGGGATGGGTTGTCGGATGCGCTCGTGAAAACGCGTCGGCCACATGATGCCGGCACGCTCGATATGGTCGGTGGTATCGACCTCGACGATCGCTCCCTGGGTGCTGGCCAGGCCCTCGAGCGAGAATCGGACCCGGCGCATCAGCCGATCCTCACGGTCGAGGTACAGAATGAATCGATCTTCGGTCGACACGCCAAGACCTGGCCGGGCGCGGATCAACAACCGATCCGTCAGGCGACCCGCGAGGGTTGTCGGCCCGATATCCTCGAACACCTGTCGGCCGTCCAGGAAGGCAAGCGGGCCGAGCAGAAACACGCGATACGCATCGGCCACGAGCGACGCCGCGTCACGAACCTCATCATTGCTGCTGGGCTGGCCGTCATAGCTCACCTTGACCATCCGCCCGGCTGGTCCCCGAGAGCGCAGCACATATTTTTGTCCGGATTCGCCGGTATGGATCTGGGCGATCAGTGATTCACGCGGCAGGATCCGCTCCTCCGATCCGCCGCGGTAACCGGCATCGACCAGCACGGGTTGCAGGCGTTTGACCAGTCGGTACCAATGGCTGTCGTAGCGCACGCTGATGTCGACCAGACGTTCGAACCGGTCCCGGCCGTGGGCACTGGCCGCAGCGATGAACAAGGCCTGGCCCGCCGGCGTGGATTCGGTCCCGGTACTGAGCGGAATGGCCTGACATCCCGCCAGCACGACGACGATCCCGAGCAGTGAAAGGCGTCGAGCCACGACGGCAAAAAACAGTCTCGACATTCGACATTCGGCAGGTTGGTGAACCCAGAGTATGCAACACGATGGACTCGATCAGGATGGGGCAGGACGACCCTTATCCCGTCTCGGGGTGGTGCCCGGAGATCGAACGGATTATGCTGGAACCGTGCAACTGGCACGGCCATTCCGCGTGAAGCTCATGCCCGACTCCGAGCCAGGCGAGTCGCCCCGATTCTGCGACCTCGTGATGAAAGGTGGCATTGCCAGCGGTGTCGTCTACCCCAGGGCGATCTGGCGTCTGTCAAAGACCTATCACTTTCACAGCATCGGTGGCAGTTCAGTCGGCGCGATCGCGGCGGTGATTGCTGCCGCAGCCGAGTATCGACGTCGCTGCGGCAGGGGTGATGCCGGCTTCGAACTGCTTGGCGCACTGCCCGACTACCTGGGTCGGCGCGATTCTGATGAGGACAGAAGCCGCCTGTTCAAACTGTTTCAACCCCAGTCAGGCACCCGTCGCCTGTTCAACGTACTGGCCCTGGCACTGAACAGACGCTCGGCCTGGCAGCGAGGGTTGAAGATCGCGCAAGCCATGGTCACGGCCTACTGGCCGGTCGTCCTGGTCGCCGTGGTGGCCGGCATCACAGTCCTGCGTCTGTCGGGCAGTGTTCTGGCCAGTGCTTCAGTCACGACGATCAGCCTGGTGGCTGGCATGGTGGGTTGGCTGTTGGCCGATCTGCTGCGCGGCGTCGTACCCAATGGCTTCGGCCTCTGTACGGGCATGTCCGAGCGCGACGATGTCGAGGCATTGACGCCCTGGCTTCACCGTACGGTGCAGGAGGCCGCCGGCCGCCAGGTTGACGATGATCCGCTGACCTTCAAGGACCTCTGGCAGGCCGAGGGGTCGCCACTGAAGAGTACCGGTCTGAGCAGCGATAACAGCAACCGATCGATCGACCTGCAAACTTTTTCAACCAATCTGAGTCACGGCCGGCCGTATGTGTTCCCGCTCGCCGTGGATGACGATGGGGAGAATGGCGAGTTCGGTCGAGAGCGTCTTTATTATGATCCGGTCGAACTCGCTCGGCTGATTCCCGCCGGCGTTGTGATCTGGATGAATGGCCGTTCTGCTCAATGCCCGCTCGACACGCATGCCCATCTGCGCCTGCTGCCAACAGCCGGTGATCTGCCGGTGCTGATGGCGGCCCGCATGAGCCTGGCCTTTCCGCTGTTGTTGTCCGCCGTACCACTGTATGCCCATGACACGGGCAGCGGGTCGGCCGAGCCCTCCATCCGGCGGTGCTGGTTCGCCGATGGCGGCATCAGCTCCAATTTTCCGGTGCATCTGTTCGACAGCCTGCTGCCGAGTTGGCCCACCTTCGCGATCAATCTCGAACGCGAAACCCCATCGTCGCAGCCGGTCTATCTGCCCACTCGATACGACGAGGGCTACGATGAACGATGGAATCGGTTCGCCGACCAGCGCACGGCATTCGGACGATTGCTCGGCTTCGGCCTGGCCATCGTCTCGGCCATGCAGAACTGGAATGACAATTCACTCGCCCGGATGCCCGGCGTTCGTGACCGGGTCGTCAGGGTCGCCTTGCCAGAGGGCCAGGGCGGACTGAATCTGGACATGGACCTCTCGACCATGACTCGGCTCGCCTCACTGGGTGAATGGGCGGCCGAGCAGTTGATCACCCGGTTTGCACCGTCGGATGCACGCTCGGGCAAGGTGGGCGGATGGGACGAGCATCGCTTCATCCGTCTGAGCGTGCTGCTGCGAATGCTGGAGGCACGCGCACCGGGCCTGATCGAGGGCCTGGCACTCGACCTGCCTCATGCGACCAAACTCAACGATCTGATCATGCGATATGAGTCGGATGGCAGATCAGACCCGGTCCAGGGCCCACCCGGATATGTCGCAGCCATGAGCACGGCTCAGCGCGATGCGCTGCTCCAGGCCATCGCTGCCCTGGACGCACTGGCTAGCTCGCTGGAGCAGCCCGGAACACCCTCGGGCTTTCGGCCGGTTCCGGAACCTGTGTTGCGTGTCAGGCCGCCGTTGTGAGGCCGGCCGACCGGAAATTCATTGACCTGAATCAATTCCTCGCGAACCAGCACGAGGCACCATGTTCAATTGCCAGGAGGAAGTTCAATGACGAGTCGTCCCAACGCCTTACGAAAATCCGCCAACGGTAAGGACGGTGCGCCCGAGCTTGCCGATCGGGTCCAGACAATCAAACGCAAACCGGTCGAAAGCGCGAGAACACATCGGCGCAATACGGTCGAGGATGCCGGCGCAGGCGCGGTGCTCACCCAGGTAGCGGCCGTTCAGGATGTTTCCGGGGCACTGGCCAAGGACGGCGATGAAACCGTTCGGGCTGCCATCAATTCGCTGCTGGGCGATGCATCGATCGATGAACTGGATCTCGTGCGACGTGCCCTGCAGTCGCGCGCGTCGGGCAACGACAAGAGCCACCCCGACGAGGAGTTGTCCGACCAGTGGCGCCTTGGCGCGTATCCGTATAGGAACAAGATGTCCCGCCGTCGATATGAAGCTCAGAAATATCAGCTCCAGGTCGAACTGCTCAAACTGCAGAACTGGGTGAAGGAAACCAACCAGCGCGTGGTGATGCTGTTCGAGGGGCGCGATGCAGCCGGCAAGGGTGGCACGATCAAGCGCTTCATGGAACACCTGAATCCACGGGGCGCCCGGGTCGTTGCTCTGGCCAAGCCCACCGACGATGAGCGTGGGCAATGGTACTTCCAACGTTATGTGCAACACCTGCCCACCGCGGGTGAGATGGTGTTGTTTGACCGCTCCTGGTATAACCGGGCGGGCGTCGAGCGGGTCATGGGTTTTTGTTCCGACGAGGAGTATCTCGAGTTCATGCGTCAGTGTCCCGAATTCGAGCGGCACCTGGCCCATAGCAGGGTCCATCTGCTCAAGTTCTGGTTCTCGGTCAGCCAGGAAGAACAGCGACGACGCTTCCTGGAGCGCAAGACGCATCCGCTCAAGCAGTGGAAGCTGAGCCCGGTCGATCTGGCTTCGCTGGACAAATGGGACGAATACACCAAGGCCAAGGAAGCCATGTTTTTTCACACCGATACGGCAGACTGCCCCTGGACGGTCGTGAAATCCGATTGCAAGAAACGCGCACGGCTGAATGCCTTGCGCTACGTGCTGCACAAGATGCCGTACCCAGGCAAGGATCTGGAGCGCATCGGTCCGGTCGATCCGTTGATCGTGGGTCGGGCGAACCTGGTGTTCGAACGCGGTGAACAGACCAACTGATCGCCGCGCCTCCCGTTTCCGATCAGCTCGCTGGTGGGGCGACGACGGAGCGAGGTCGCCGCCCCTGAGCGAAATCAGCCAGGCAGTTCAGGCCTTCCCGCGCAATCTGGTCGAAGCACTCGTCGGTCCAGCACAAGGCATGCGGCGTGACGATGACATTGTCCATGGTGAGTAGCGGATTGTCTGCCGCCACCGGTTCCTGCTCGAACACATCCAGAGCCGCCCCCGCCAGTTGACCGGCCCGCAATGCCTCGATCAGGGCCGCTTCATCGACAACCGGACCGCGTGCCATGTTGATGAGAAACGCGGTGGGCTTCATCCGTGCGAGCCGGCCCGCGTTGATCAGGTGCCGGGTCTGCGGCGACAGAATGCAGGTCAGCACCACGAAATCGGCTTCCCCCATCAGTTGCTCGAGATCGACCTTGGTCGCGCCCAGGGCGGCCATGCGATCCGAATCAACGGCGGGATCGTGCGCAATCATTCGCCACCCGAACGGCGCGGCCAGTGCCAGCAGCTCGCTTCCGATACCGCCCACACCAATCACGCCGAGCGTCCGGCTGGTCAGCCCCAGGCCCATGTGCCCGGTGCGTTCGTGCCAGCGGTTTTCGCGGGTGAGCGCATGCTTGGCGAACAAGCGACCGGCCAGCGCAAAGGCAAGCGTGAGCACGGCGACTGCCACGGGGCGCCGAACGGCAACCGGCGTGTTAGTCACAATGATGTCCCGTCCGGCCAGCGCCGCGACATCGACGCTGTCGTAACCCACGCCGTGACGCGCGATGATCTTGACGCGGCAGTCCGCGCGGGCGACCGAGGCCGCAGTCACTCGCGGCGAATTCACATAGAGCCCATCGTAGCGCGCGGCGATATCGGGTGTGATCTCGTCGACTGTCTCGGGCAGATACTCCCACTGAATGCGCTCGCACGAATCCAGGATCTCGAGCGGGCCGTTGCCGAATGATGGATCGCCCGACGGCGTGAGCAGATCGCGGGTCAGGCCGACACGAAAGCTCATGATTTGCCCCGTTGGCCGGCGCCACTGATTTGCGTGACCAGATCAGTCACGGCCAGTTGCAGCAGGCCATGATCGGTGCCAGCCGCAATCATGTTGTAACCGGCCGAGCGGGCCCTGTCGGCCCACCGGGCGTCGGTCGCCATGAACCCGGCGCCCTTGCCATGGGCTCGGGCAACCCTGGCAATCTGTTTCATCGCCTCGTCGAAACGCGGATCGTCGAATGCGCCGGGAATGCCGAGAAAATTGGACAGATCAAAATGGCCGAGCCAGAGCACATCGATCCCCGGCACCCTGGCGATGGCATCGACATGGTTCAGCCCCCGCTCGGTCTCGATCTGTGCGATGACCAGGGTGCGCTCGTTGGCCAGCGCAACCTTGTCGCTGACCGAACCGCCGCTGTAGTCATCATGAGCCATCCCGAAAGCCGCGCCTCGTCGTCCCATCGGCGGGTAATGACAGGCTTCGGCAATCGCCCGGGCCTGGGCTTCATCCTCAACCATCGGGATCATCACGCCACGCGCCCCGATGTCCAGCGCCCGTGCCAGGAAGCTGTATTCGCCGCGCGGGACCCGGACCATGGGTTCAATCGGCAGACCCCGGCAACTGGCAAACAGGGTCTTCAGAGACTCGTAACCCAGGCCGCTATGCTCCATGTCGTAGATCACGAAGCGGCAACCGGCGTTGACCAGGATGGTGGCGATGCCAGGTGAAAAGAACTCGAAGACCATCGCCCCGGCAACGCTTTCGCCCGCCATGCATTCCGCCTTGACCGCATTCGATTTCATCGGGTCTCTCCTGCCTCGTGAGTGATTTGTTCGTTATCGGGCCATTCTGACACTGCGCCGACCGATCGCGCAATTGTGACGACCGATTGGCCCGCCAGGACCGATCGAACAGGCGGAGCGTCTGACTCAGGTGCGCAGATCGAGAAATGTCGAGATCGCGGCGTTGAATCCCCCTGGATTATCAATGTTCGCGATGTGTGCAGCCCCCGGAACGGTGTAGTAGGCCGCTCCCGGTGTGGCCTTGGCCATGGCCTGCATCACGTCCGGCGGCGCCCCGGCATCCGAATCTCCGCCGACATACAACACGGGGATCTTGATCCTGGGCAGATCCTTGAGATAGTCGATCTCGCGGATCGCTGCGGCGCATCCGATATATCCTTCGACCGGCGTCGCGGCAATCATGTCGCCGAGCCATTTCGCACAACCCGGTTTGGCGGATCGGGTGGAGGTCATCAACCAACGCTGCATCGTGGTCGGCACCATCGCCGCCATGCCGTTGTCCCGGACGAACTGAATCCGATCGTTCCAGAGTTTCGCCCAGCCCTCGGACGCATCGGCCCGGGTGTCGCAGCAGACGACCCGGCGGATCCGGTCCGGATGGGCAAGTGCCAGCCCCAGGCCGGTCATGCCGCCCATCGACAAGCCCATGAACGCGGCCTCCTTGATCGCATGGGCATCCATGAGGCCGATCACGTCGGCCACCAGATCGTCGAGACGATAGGGGCCCGGAGGCACCTCGCTGCGGCCATGACCACGAGTGTCATAACGCAGCACGCGCCAGGTCGTCGTGAGCAGGTCGATCTGATGGTCCCACATTGCGAGGGTCGAACCGAGCGAATTCGACAGAATCAGCCAGGGATTGCTCTCCTGGCCGTCGATGCGCACGTTGAACGACACACCATTCACTTGCACGATGGCCATGTTCCTTCCTTCCTGTTGTGCAGCCCGATCGTTTGTCGGGCCTGACAACTAGTATTACATGGCGGCCATCGGGCCTGAACCGCATCTATCGAACGACGTACCGATATTCAATAAGACATTCACCGAAGAGAACGTTGAATGCCTGCTGGCCGATCACCATCTCGGCCGGTTCGACGCCGCCACCCACCAATGACGGGTCGAAACCTGAGTCGCGGGCCGCGCGCGCCATGCAGTCATCCCGATCTCGACGTTGCCGATCGGGGCTCTGATCGGCGGCGGGCTCGACGACATAGTCTGGAATGGCAGCCATGGCCCAGATCGTCAGTCCGGGCTGGCCAGGCACCATGCCGATGCTGCCCGGCGCGTGTGGCAGCACGGGATGCCGACGGTCATGCCGCTGATGACGGGCCCCGTGACGGTCATGGCCGTGGGCCAACGACACATCGGGATTCGCGTAAGGCACTTGCGGACTCAGCAAGGGACGGGTGACCGGAATCGGGCCGAAGCCGATGCCCGATGAGTCGCGCGCGGCATGCGGGGCGTCGGGGTCGATGCGATGATGCGGCCGGTGATGGCGAGTGCTGTCAACCCGGATTCGCGACGAGGCACGCCGCTCCGGGCCTTCGGCGGTGCCGGCAATCGCCCGACCCGTCTGACCATTGACCGGACTCACGGTGGGGCGTGAGACCGGCGCAGGGGCGGCCACCGAGGGTACCGGGGGCACGATGCGCCAGGTACCGATCGGTGAATCCAGGGCAGCAGGGTAGCGGGTCCCACGCTCAAAATAATGATTAGGCGGCACGGCGAGCGTGGGTCGACCTTCGCGGCGATTCGGGCCGATGGCCACGGACCGTGCATGGCCGGCCGTACTCCGTGCATGACCGGCCGTACTCGTCACCACGGCAGGCTGGCGCGGCGCGGATTGGGTAAGACTGCCTGACCGGGCGCCCGCCGCATCGACCGGCGATGCACAGGCCAGCAGTGCCAGCACGAACAGGCCTGCGCCGACATCACGCCGATGCCGCTCATTCATTGTCAGGTCCATCGACAGCCTGGTGCTGACCGATGCGCTGGACGGCCCAAAGGCCTGTGCGCGATGACTCTTCACGTTGCTCTCCCGGGGACTGGCGCCCTATCGGCGTACACATTAACCGAGTGTTGGGCCAGACAAGTGATCTTTGTCACCTGAGGCTAAACTGACCAAGCCCGGCCGGTGGTCGATCACGACGCGGGCAGTCTTTTTGATGTGTTTGATCCTTCATTGCATTCGGAGCACTGACGAATGAACATTCTGGACAATCTTCTGGGGCCGGCGGGCAGCAGTATCGTGGGCCAGCTCGCCGCTCAGTTCGGCCTCAATCAGCAACAGGTGCAGACGGCAGCCAAGGTCTTGCTGCCGATTCTGGCCGGCGCTGTCGCGCAGAACATTCGCGGCGGCGGTCTGGATTCCTTGTTGGGTGCGCTCGCCGGCGGCCAGCACGAGCGCTATGTCGATCGCGCTGATTCGCTGGCTCAGCCGGCCACGACCAAAGATGGCAACGACATCCTCGGTCATCTGCTGGGCGACAAATCGGTGAGCCGGGAGGCTGCCAGCCGCGCATCCTCGCAAAGCGGCATCAGCGCCGATGTACTGCGCAAGCTCCTGCCGGTGCTGGCCACGGTGTTGATGGGGGTGCTGGCCAAGGGCGCCCGCCGTGACGGGATGGTGGCAGCGCCCGATGCGCCATCGCGCCCGCAGCCGCAACCTGCCTCGGCCAGCACCGGCGCACCGACCTCGCCACTGGATGGGCTGATGGGAATGCTCAATCCGATCCTCGATCAGAATCGCGACGGATCGTCTGTCGACGATCTGCTGCGCATGGCGGGCCGGTTTCTGAACCGCTGAGGCCGGCCTCACGCAGCGGATCGGCGCCGCGCATCCCTATAATCGTCGTCTCTGCGTCTTGTCGACAGTCTCGATTCCGACGCACATCGTTTGATCGGCAAGACGAGACAATGACAATAGTCCAGCGAGACAATCATGCGATCCACCAGTCCGCCGACCGTGGGTGCAGACGCGGTGTGGCCGGGTGGGCCCGGATCCGGGCGGCACTACGAATGCCTGGGCGCCTTTGCATCGGCGTGGTCATCGCCTCATTGGTGGCCTGTGGTCAGGACAAGGCCAATGCACCGTCAGCGGGCGCCGTCGGCGGTCCACCCAAGGCGATGCCGGTCACGGTGATGGCTGTCGAACCGGAAAACATTCCGTTGACACTCGACGCGGCGGGTCGCGCCGAAGGTTCCAAGCAGGTCGAGATCCGCGCGCGGGTGAGCGGCGTGATCGAAAAGATCCTGTTCAACGAAGGAGAGCGGGTAGCCCTCGGCGCGCCAATGTATCAACTCGAACGGGCATCGTTCGAGATATCGCTGGCCCAGGCACGGTCGGCTGCCGATCAGGCCAGGGCCCGGGTGGATCAGGCCCGTCGACAACGGGAGCGGCTGCGTCAACTGAACCAGCAGAGCCTGATCAGCAAGCGCGAGTATGACGATGCGCTGGTCGCCGAACGTACCGCCGAGGCGGCCTTTGCAGTCGAACAATCGCGGGTGGCGGCGGCCGAACTCGAATCTGTCTTATACCTTGATCGCTGCACCCATCGCCGGTATCACGGGTCGTTCGGCACGGTCGGAGGGCAGCCTGGTGAACGCCGGCGCGACCGAACCCCTCACGACCATCGTGGCCACCGACCCGATCTGGGTGCGATTTGCGCTGGATGATGAACAGATGCGCAGCATCGGGGATGCCGACAAGGCCAGGGTGCGCCTGATGTCCCGATCGGGCGACTCGCTGATCGATGGCGGCCAGCTCAATTTCACGGGCTCCAGTGTTGATGCCCAGCTGGGTACGGTGGCCATGCGTGCGAGCTTCGCCAATCCCGCCTTGACGGTGCTGCCCGGCCAGTTCGTGCAACTGCGCATCGAAGCCGGCGAGCGACAGGCCTATCGCCTGCCCAAGGTTGCGGTCAGTCAGACCGCCGACGGCACCGTGGTCTGGGTTGTCGGCGAGCAGGACAAGGCACAGCCGCGACCGGTTCGAGCGGCCGAGTGGCAGGGCGCTGACTGGATCATCGAGACCGGCCTGAAACCTGGCGAGCGCGTGATCGTCGACAACCTGATGAAACTGCGACCCGGCGTCGGGGTCGCGCCCAAGGCGACGAGCAGCACACAAACACCGGCCGGCTGAGCCAGGGGCTTCCCAGACCATGTCACGCTACTTCATCGAACGGCCCATCTTCGCGGCCGTGCTGTCGATCATCATCGTGCTGGCCGGCCTGGTGTGTCTGACGATCCTGCCGATTGCCCAGTACCCCCAGATTTCGCCGCCCACTGTGACGATCACGGCCGTTTATCCCGGTGCGTCCGCCGAGACGCTGGCCCGAACCGTGGCCGCGCCGATCGAGGAACAGCTCGCCGGCGTGGAGAACATGCTCTATTTCAGTTCGCAGTCTTCGTCCAACGGCCAGGTCACGATCACCGCCACCTTCGAAGTCGGCACCGATACGGACAAGGCCACCTTCAACGTCAACAACCGCGTGCAACTGGCCACTCCGCGCCTGCCCGACGAGGTGCGCCGCACCGGCGTCACGGTGGCCAAACGGTCGCAGAGCATCCTGCTGGTGGTGGCGCTCAGGGCGAAGGAAAAAGCCTACGACACCTTGTTCCTGTCGAACTACGCCACGCTCAATGTGGTCGATGAGCTCAAGCGCGTACCAGGCACCGCCGATGTGTTCATTTTCGGCGCGCGCGATTATTCGATGCGGATCTGGCTGCAGCCGGACCGGATGGCCCAACTCGGCATCACGACCGATGACATCGCGGCGGCAATCAATGCCCAGAACGCCCAGTACGCAGCGGGCAAGATCGGCGCAGAGCCGGCGCTGCCCGGCCAGGACATTGTCTATACCGTCACGGCCCGGGGACGGCTGCTCGAGGTCGAGGAGTTCGGCAACATCATCCTGCGCTCGACCGATACAGGAGGCTCGCTGCGCCTGCGCGATGTGGCGCGCATCGAACTGGGCGCACAGAGCTACGACGCGGCCAACTCGGTCAATGGTGAACCCTCGATCGCGATTGCCGTATTCCTGCAATCGGGCGCCAATGCGCTCGATGTGGCCGACGCGATCCGCGCCCGCATGAGCGATCTGAAGGAGACGCGCTTTCCCGCTCAGGTCGACTACCTGATCCCCTATGACACCACGCGCTTTGTCAAGGCATCGATCTATGAAGTGTCCAAGACCATGGCTGAAGCGGCGCTCATCGTGCTGCTGGTGGTCTTTGTCTTCCTGCAATCCTGGCGTGCCACGCTGATTCCGATGCTGGCCGTACCGGTTTCGCTGCTGGGCACGTTCGCCGGCCTCTGGCTGGCCGGATTCTCGATCAATACCCTGACCCTGTTCGCGATGGTGCTGTCGATCGGCATCGTGGTGGATGATGCGATCGTCGTGCTCGAGAACGTCGAGCGCCTGATGCGCGAGGAGGGCATGTCGCCGATGGCCGCCGCGATCGAAGCGATGCAGGAAGTGCAGGGTGCGGTGATCGGTATCGTGCTGGTGCTGGGAGCCGTGTTCATTCCGGTCGCGTTCCTGGGTGGTATTGCAGGCCAGCTCTACAGACAGTTCGCGGTGACCGTGGCCATTTCCGTGTTCCTGTCCGGTTTCGTCGCGCTGACGCTCACGCCGGCGCTGGCTGCCCTGTTGCTCAAGGCGCATGCGCCAGACGGGATGGGTGCGCGATTGTTCGGCCCCTTCAACCGGTTTCTTGCCGCCATCACCCGCCTGTTTTCACGCGCGGTGGACCTGGCCATTCGTGGGCGTTGGCTGTCCATGGTGTTGTTCCTGGGCGTGGTGGTCGGCGCAGGCTTTCTGTTCACGAAGATTCCGGGCAGCTTTGTTCCGCCCGAGGATCAGGGCTACATCATCGGCGTGGCGCAACTGCCCGACGGCGCGACCCTGGAGCGGACCAGTCGCGCCACCGAGCAGCTCAGACAGAAAATGGCGGGCAACAAGGCCATCGAAAACATCCTGATCGTCAACGGTTTTGATCTGATCGCCGGGGGCAACAAGACCAATGCGGCGACCATCTTCTCGCCGATGATTCCCTGGGAGCAACGCAGCCAGACATCGATGGATCTGGCGCGAGAGGTGAGCGGCCTGGGCATGGGTCTGCCCGATGGTCTGGCGTTCGCCTTCAATCCGCCGCCCATCCAGGGACTGGGTACGGCGGGTGGCTTCGAGTTCAACATCCAGGGACGTACCGAAACCGACCCGCAGCGTCTGGCCGCCACGACCGCCGGTTTCGTCGCCGAGATGAATAAGATCCCGAGCCTGACCGGGGTGCGGACCTTCTTCAGACCCACCGTGCCACAGCTTCGGGTCGACGTCGACCAGGCCAAGGCGCTGTCACTTGGCGTTCCGGTCGAACAGGTCTTCAATGCCTTGCAGGCCCAGATGGGCTCGCTATATGTGAACGACTTCAACCGGACCGGACGAACCTACCGGGTGACGATGCAGGCCGATGCCATCTATCGGAGTCGACCCGAGGATCTCGGACGCATCCATGTCCGATCACGCACCAGCAATGAAATGATTCCGCTGAGCACCTTGATCCGCACCGAGTCTATCGTCGGGCCGGAACAAATCGAGCGGTATAACGGCTATGTGTCGGCCAAGGTACTGGGCAGTGCGGCGCCCGGCTACTCGTCCGGCCAGGCCATCGAGACTGTCGAGCAACTGGCCCGTGACAAGCTGCCGCCCGGTTACGGCATCGAGTGGACCAGCCAGGCGTATCAGGAGAAGCGTTCGGGCAATGCGTCGATATTCGCCTTCGGCTTCGCGATCATCATGGTGTATCTGATTCTCTCGGCGCTCTACGAGCGCTGGGGCGTGCCGCTGGCAGTGTTGATGGCCGTGCCCTTCGCCGTGCTGGGGGCCTTGCTCTCGGTGTTTCTGCGCGGCATGGAAAACAATGTCTACTTCCAGATCGGGCTCGTGGTCCTGATCGGCCTGGCGGCCAAGAACGCGATTCTGATCGCCGAATTCGCGATGCAGGGCATGCAGGCCGGCCTGTCGGCCGCCGATGCGGCAAGGCAGGCGGCCCGCCAGCGTTTTCGGCCGATCATCATGACCTCGCTGGCCTTCGTGCTCGGCGTATTGCCGCTGGCCATCGCCACCGGGGCGGGTGCGGCAGCGCGCCAGTCCATGGGTACCGGCGTGGTCGGTGGCATGCTGGTGGCCACCTTCATCGCGCCGATCTTCATTCCTCTGTTCTTCACCTTGCTCGCGCGCAAGCCCCGGCCCGACCACCATCATTCACAGCCACAACATCGCCCCGCACCGGCGGACGACTGACTAGATCTGCAAACCGATTAACGGAGACCCGTCATGTATCCAGGCACCCAGGCCAAACGCCATCCTGACCGCATCGCATTCATCATGGCGGGTAGCGGCCAGAGCATGACGTATCGCGAACTCGATGAGCGCAGCAATCAGCTCGCCCATCTGCTGCGCGCGCACGGCCTTCGGCGCCTGGATCACTACGCCGTGATGATGGAGAACAACCGTGAGTACGTCGAGACCACCGCGGCTGGCGAGCGGGCAGGTCTGTACGTGACCTGCATCAATTCCTATCTGACGGCCGATGAACTCGCCTATATCGTGGACAACAGCGAATCCCAGGTGTTGATCACCTCGCGATCGCGCCGCGAAGTGGCGCTGGAGGCGGCAGCCCGCTGTCCCAAGGTCAAGTTGTTCCTGATGGTTGATGCCGGCCCGGAAGACCTGCCGTTCATCGACTACGAGGCGGCGATCGCCGATATGCCGACCACCCCGATTGCCGATGAAGCGCTCGGCGCTTCGATGCTGTATTCCTCGGGCACGACCGGGCGTCCCAAGGGCATTCTGCGTCCGCTACCGGACAATCCGCCCGAGAAACCGCTGCCCCTGTTCGACTTTCTCTACAAGCTCTGGCAGTACCGGGATCAGATGATCTATCTGTCGCCGGCGCCGTTATATCATGCCGCCCCGCATGCGGCGGTGTCGCTGACGATCCGCAGCGGTGGCACCGCCATCATCATGGAACGCTTCGAGCCTGAACTCTATCTGTCGCTCGTTGAACGTTACCGGGTCACGCATTCGCAGCTCGTGCCCACCATGTTCAGCCGGATGCTCAAACTGCCCGAGTCCGTGCGCAACCGATACGATCTGTCCAGCCTGGAAATCGCCATTCACGCGGCCGCGCCTTGCCCCATCCCGGTCAAGGAGCAGATGATCCAGTGGTGGGGCCCGATCATCCATGAATACTACGGCGCGACCGAAGGACTGGGCTTCACCGCCTGCGATACGGCGCAATGGCTTGCCCATCGGGGCAGCGTGGGCAAAGTTTTGCTGGGTGAACTGCACGTGCTGGACGAACACGGCCAGCCCTCAGCCAAAGGCACGCCCGGTGAGATCTGGTTCAAGACCGCCTTGCCGTTCGAGTACTTCAACGATCCGGAAAAGACCGCCGCTGCGCGCTCGCCGGACGGCACCATGAGCACGGTCGGCGATATCGGCTATGTTGACGACGACGGCTTCCTGTATCTCACCGATCGGGCGAGCTTCATGATCATTTCGGGCGGCGTGAATGTGTATCCCCAGGAAGCTGAGAACTTATTGATCTCGCACCCCAAGGTAATGGACGCGGCGGTCTTCGGCGTACCCAATGCCGACCTTGGCGAGGAGGTGAAGGCAGTGGTGCAGTTGATCCCGGGCGAAACCGCCTCGGCGGCGATGTCCACCGAACTGATCAACTTCTGTCAGGCCCACCTGGCCAGGATCAAATGCCCACGGTCGATCGATTTCGAGGATGAATTACCCCGGCTGCCCACCGGCAAGTTGTACAAGCGAGGCCTGCGCGACCGGTACTGGACGGCAGCCGAGAAGTGAGTCGGTTGACGACTCAGGTGCTACATGTAATATACTGCATGTTTGATTCAGCCAATCATTCCAATCAGGGGAAAAAATGACGCCCTCAGCATTGACCCGGTTTGCCGCCTGTGCCCTGTTCGCGGGCATCGCGACAGTGGGCGGTAACGCTCTGGCCCAGGAAGTCACGCTCAAGGTTCACCATTTTCTGGGGCCGCAATCGACCCAGCATGTGAGCATGTTGGGCGGCTGGTGTGAAAAGCTCGCCAAGGAGTCGGACGGCAAGCTCAAATGCCAGATCTACCCGTCCATGCAGCTGGGTGGCAGCCCACCCCAGCTCTACGATCAGGCCAAGGATGGGGTGGCCGACGTGGTCTGGACTGTCGCGGGGTATTCGGCCGGTCGCTTCCCCAAGACCGAGGTGTTCGAGCTGCCCTTCATGATGACCAATGCTGAAGCGACCAGTCGCGCGGCCTGGGAGTTTTATGACCGGTACTCACGTGACGAATTCACCGACACCCATGTGTTGGCGGTACATGTTCACGGTCCGGGCAACATCTACACCGTCAAGGCTCCACTCAAGACCATCACCGATTTCCGCGGCCTCAAACTGCGCGCGCCCACCCGTCTGACCAACAAGATGCTCGCCATGCTCGGCGCAACCCCGGTGGGCATGCCGGTGCCGGCCGTACCCGAGGCCTTGTCCAAGGGGGTGATCGATGGCGCCGTCATTCCCTATGAGGTGGCTCCTGGTATCAAGGTCAATGAATTGACCAAGTACACCGCAGAACCGGATCGCAGCTTCAATGCGCTCTACACCACGGTGTTCGTGGTCGCGATGAACAAGGCCCGGTATGAATCATTGCCGCCGGCGCTCAAGCAGGTGCTGGACGCCAATTCGGGCGCTGACTTTTCAGCCTTCATGGGCAAGACTCAGGCCGCCGCTGACGTACCCGGCAAACAGAAGATGCTCGATTCGGGCAGCCAGATCTCGGTGATCTCGGGTCAGGAGCTGGAAAAATGGCGCAAGGCCACCGACAAGCTCGATGATCAGTGGGCGGCCGAGGTCAGTGCCAAGGGCGCCGATGGCAAGATGTTGCTTGAGCAGGCACGGGCGCTGGTCACCAAGCACACCGCCAAATAATGCGGGCAGGGCGGACGGGCGGAGACAGGCGACATGTCTGAAGCGGTATCGGTCAACGTCCCCCGTCCGGTTGACCCGGTCGGACGGATTCTCGATGCACTGTGTCGCCTGTTCGCGATCGGCTCCGGGCTCATGCTGCTCGCCATGGCGCTCATGTCGGTCTATAGCATCGTCGGGCGCTCGCTGCTCGATGCGCCGGTCCTGGGCGACTACGAACTGGTCCAGATGATGTCTGCCGTTGCGGTGACCATGGCCTTGCCCTGGTGCCAGATGGTCAACGGCCACGTGATCGTTGATTTTTTTACGGCCCGGGCAGGCGCCCGGACCAATGCCGTGCTCGATGCCATGGCGGCCCTGCTGCTGGCCATCTGTGCGTTCGCGCTGGCCTGGCGGACGACCGTGGCCACGATCGAGTTCATGAACAACCGGGATGCCTCGATGCTGCTGAATCTGCCCACCTGGTGGGGTTATCTGCCGATGGGTCCGTCCTTCCTGCTGCTCGGTTTGGTCGCGCTCTACACGCTCTGGCAGCAGATCGGCAAGGCCAAACAATGAGCGGCATCGAGCAGGGCGCCTTGATCGGGGTGTTCATGCTGGTGCTGCTCGCCTTGCGGGTGCATATCGGCATCGCCATGCTGGTGGCAGGATCCATCGGCTATGTCTGGGTCGCGGGTCTGCCAACCCTGCTCAACTATTTTAAGAGTGTTGCCTACGCGCGCTACTCGGTCTACGACCTGTCGGTCGTACCGCTGTTCCTGTTGATGGGCCAGTTCGCCACCCATGGCGGTCTGTCGCGCGCCTTGTTCCGGGCCGGCAATGCGATGATCGGCCATTGGCGCGGCGGCATGGCGATGGCGGCGGTCACTGCCTGCGCGGGTTTCGGCGCGATCTGCGGCTCGTCGTTGGCCACCGCGGCAACCATGGGACAGGTGGCCTTGCCCGAGTTGCGCAGCCATGGTTACTCACCTCGCATGGCCACCGCAGCCATTGCCGCGGGCGGCACCCTGGGCATCCTGATTCCTCCGTCGGTGCCGCTGGTCATCTACGCGATCATTACCGAGCAGAACATCGCCAAGCTGTTCCTCGCGGCCTTCGTGCCAGGCATCATCGCCGCCATTGGTTATATGCTGGCGATCGCGATCATGGCCCGCCTCGACCCCTCGCATGCGCCGGCCGGCGAGAAGCTGTCGGCGATGAACCGGCTGCGGGCCTTGCTCGACACCTGGCCCGTGCTGCTGATCTTCCTCGTCGTGATCGGCGGTATTTATGGTGGGTTCTTCACGCCGACCGAAGCGGCCTCGATCGGCACCATTGCCACCGGACTGGTCGCACTCGTGTCCGGGGGATTACGCGGCCGCGGATTTCTCGACTGCATCTATGGCACCGTCCAGGCCACGGCGATGATTTTTCTGATCCTGCTGGGCGCCGATGTGCTCAATGTGTTTCTGGCGCTCACGCAGATGCCGGCAGAGCTGGCCAGGTGGGTGATCGGCATGCAGTTATCGCCCCTGCTGGTACTGCTCGTGATCCTGGCGATTTATCTGGTGCTCGGCTGCATCATGGACAGTCTGTCGATGATCCTGCTCACCATTCCGATCTTTTTTCCGATCATCATGGGCATCGACCTCTGGGGGCTCTCGCCCGAAGGCAAGGCGATCTGGTTCGGCATTCTGGCGCTCAGTGTGGTCGAGATCGGTCTGATCACGCCACCCGTGGGCATGAATGTCTACATCATCAGCAGCATGGCCAAGGATGTGCCGATGCGCGAGACTTTCGTGGGCATCGTACCGTTTCTGATTTCGGACCTGATGCGCATCGGCTTGCTGATCCTGATGCCCTCGATTGCCTTGTTCACGCTGACCCTGTCCGGCTAGTCAGGCTTGCTGGGGCGCGTTGATCAATTGCCGATGCGTTGAAACACACGGATCCGGTCGACCAGCATCTGTGCCGAGTCGACAGTCGGCTGATTCGCAGCGTCCACGGCCAGATACAGGTTCAGGTTTGCAAAATTACCGGGGCTGCCATCGGCGCTCACCCAGAAGTAATTTTCGCAAGCCGAGGGAACGCCGTTGATGAACCAGCACAGATGGCCGTCGGTCCATTCGACGCCCACCTCAAGCCAACGGCCGCGCAGTGATTCGGCGGCGGTGAAGCGACCGCTGGCCGGATCAAATCCAGGACCGGCGAAGGAATGCTGACGTTGCCCGGTGGATGTCTGGCGTCCATCGACGATGCTCTGATGTCGTAGAGTGGCCGCGCTATCAGGCCCTGTGCCGACGACGGCGTCAAAGACGCTGGCGGTCGGCGTGGGCGGCAGGCTGCCATCATCATTGGCCTCGGGCAGGATCGAAAAGACCGCCCGTATCCCGGGGACATCGGGCAGCCTGACCCGCGCCGTCACGTAAAAACTCTTCAGATACGCGGGCACGATGGACAACTTGCTGCGCAGCGCGCCGCTTTCCCAGGGGGCTGCCGGGTCGGCGCCGGTACGCGTGGCAAGCAGCCGCAGGGATCCCGCGGACAGCTCGTGCAGGGGCTGGCCGACCGAGTTCAGATCGCGAAAGCGCTGCCGCTCTCCATCACCACCGTGATCGGCACTACCGGCACCGATCGGATCGACGCATTGTGCATCCGCAATTTGAAGCGGCGCACCGCCGCGACCTGCCAGGCGGGTACACCATTGCGTCCGATCCAATTGCTCGCCGTTGAACGATTCATCGAAGATAAGCGTGAAACCCACCGGTTCATGGTCATCGTCAGGATCATCGGGTGGAATGGACGATGGCGGCGCTACACCCCCCTGTGGAGCGGGCGTGGTTGCCAGCACCGCAGGGCCCGCAGACGTGATGAATCGACCATCCCCCTCGTAGATCCGGATATGGTCGATCTCGAATTCGGTGGGCATTCGCGAATCATCGATGCCGCCACTGCCCGCCCAGGGACCGCCAATGGCGAGGTAGGCGATGAGACTGGCCGGATTGCCGGGCTGCCCGTCGTTGTCGACCCAACGGTAGTTCTCGCAAGCGGTCTTCAGGCCGTCAATGAAATAGCAGACGCCCTCGAGCGCCCATTCGGCGCCGATCTCGAGCCACCGCTCGCGCAGACTGGTCGGTGCGGAATAGGTACCCCAGGTCGGATTGAAGCCCGGTGCCAGATACGTCCATTCCGGCACGGCGGAATCGGTCTGGGCACCCCGGACCTGCCCATGCTGGGTGACTGTGGCGATCGTGTCACCCTGTCCGTTGAGTGCGCCTTCGAAGATATCGATTTCAGGCGGCCACTGGTTGGTGCCACGCGGTTCGAGCGAAGGAATCAGAAAGAACGCCGGCCAGGTACCCAGCACGCTGGGCATGCGGACCCGCGCCGTCACGTAATAGCTTCGGGACGCGGTCGGCTTGAAGACGGCCTTGGAGCGCAATGCCGCAGCCGCATAGCGGGTGCGTTGATGATCGAAGGAGCGGGTCGCCCGCAGCCTGATCGTGCCCCCGCCAACCGCATGCAGGATCTCACCATCGGGATCGCGCTCGCGAAAGCGCTGATTCTCGGTCACATTCGCATAATCGCCGAATCCCTGGCCCAACCACCGCGTGCAGGTGGCATCGGGCGTTTCGAGAATGGTCCCGCCGCCCCAGGGCAGGCGGGTACACCATTTGCTTCGATCGAGCGCATTGCCGTCGAACTCATCGGCCAGCAGCAGGATGTCATAGCCGCTCGGACGAAAATCGTCGTTGCCGGCCGCAGCCGGCATCCGGACCGGCTCGACCGGCGCCGGGCCAACCGGTACATCCAGCGGCTGATTGACCCGTTCGCCCACACCCGGGGCGGTGGCAATGCCCGGCTCCGTTACCGGACCGGGCGTTGCTCCGGGCGTTGCATTACCGCCGCCCGCATCGTCCGGCACCGCGTCGACGCCCGGCGTCGAACCCGAGCAGGCGGCCAGCATGGCGATCAGCGCCGTGCCGATCAGACACCGGGTAAAACGCGGAACCTTCATGCATCCAGGGCCGAGGCAGACGCGGGCAGCCGATCAACGAAACCCGGCGGCTTCCTGATCATTGGGCAGTCGCCCGCCAGGCGTGAAGCCGTCGACGGCAGCCGGCAATGAATTGGACAGCCGGGCCAGGATATCGGCGCGGGACATGCCGGTCTTGGCGCTCAACTCGTCCAGCGTGTCACTGCCCAGAACCTGTTCGAGGGAGTTGTCGGGCAAGGCCTTGTTCGGTCCGGGACTCACCCAGGAGTCGGCGACATCGCCCTGGCCGCTCTTGCGGAACTTCTCGACAATATCGTTCAACCCGGACGACAAGGTGCCACCGGCGGCAGCCCCGCCGAACAGCCCACCAAGCTCACCCAGCAGCCCGCCCGCCGGCCGAGCCCTGCGCGGCGGCACCACCGGCCGGCGTCTGCGCACCGGCCCCTCCCATCGACTGCTGAGCACTGCTCAGCAGATCGCTGATCTTGTCCTTGTTCTTGTAGCCCGCCACGGCGAGCAGGCCGAGCAGCGCCATCATCGACGGCATTTTGTTGCTCATGATATTCCTCCAGTTGAGAAGCGCCGGGCAGCATGCCCGGCATTGCACACCGGAATCAAATCGAGTTGCGACTATCGATTCGCCCCGACCGTCAATGATACGCAATGCGCGCGCCGATCACCGCGACGCCGGCATGGGTCCTGATTGACTCAGGATACGGTCAGGGCAGGGGGGGTGCCGATCTGACCACACGCTTCCTCATCGAGCAGATCGATCGGTGCCGGACGGTGCAGCAGGAAGCCCTGGGCAAAATCGATATTCAGCTGATGCAGCTTGGCCAGCACCGCTTCGGTTTCGACGAATTCGGCGACCGATTGCACGCCAACCACCCGGGCGACATCACTGAAGCACCGGACGGCGGCCGCATTGAGGGGATCATCGGCCAGATCGCGCACGAACTGACCATCGATCTTGAGCGTATCGATCGACAGGTTCTTGAGATAGCCGAAGGAGGAGGCGCCCGCGCCGAAATCGTCCAGCGCGATACGCACGCCCAGTGTCTGGACATGGTCGATGAAAACCGAGGCATCAGCCAGATTGGTGATCGCCGCCGTTTCGGTGATCTCAAATGAGATCTTGTGGCAGATGCCGGGGCCGGCCTGGCGCAATTGCGCGATCGCCCACGCGTGAAAGGCCCGATCGCCGATCGACTGACCCGACAGATTGATCGACAGATTCTGGATCTTCGCGGGTGAGCGGATACCGGCCAACCATTCAAGGGTATTGAGCAAGACCCAGCGATCGATCCGGCCCATCAGATGGAATCGTTCGGCCGCCGGTAAAAAAGCGCCCGGCAGGATCGGTTCGCCATCGGGTTCGCGCAAACGCAGCAGTACTTCGGCATTGATCCCGGTCGCCGCATCGTGCAGGTCGAACACCCGTTGCGCATAGAGCTCGAAATACCCTTCGTCCAGAGCAGTCGCCAGGCGCGTGGCCCATTGGGTCTCGCCATTTCGCGCGCGAATCGCCTGATCGGTGTCAAACCAGATATGCACCCGGTTTCGACCGCCATCCTTGGCCGCATAACAGGCGCTATCGGCAGCCTGCATCAGCGCCGCGATCGTGGTCCATCGATCGTCCACCGGCACCAGGCCGATGCTCGCGCCGATCCGGAAGCGCCGCTCGCCATGAACGAAGCGGAACTGGTCGATCCGTTCGCAGATTTCCCTGGCCACGCGCTGCGCCTGATCGGCATTGCAGTGTTCCAGGATGACCGCGAACTCATCACCGCCCAGGCGGGCCAGGGTATCGCGGCCGCGCACGGCCTGGGCCAGCAACCTGGCCACCTGCTGCAGCAATTGATCGCCGATGGCATGACCACAGGCGTCGTTCACCACCTTGAACTGATCCAGATCGATGAACAGCAGGGCATGCTCGCCCCGATCTTCCTGGGCGCCGCGCAACAATCGCTGCAGGCGCATCTCGAACTCGCTGCGATTCAACAGTTCGGTCAGGGGATCATGGGTGGCCCGAAAATTCATCTCGCCCGACAGGCGTCGCTGTTCAGTCACGTCATGGAAGACCAGCACCGCACCCTTGATCTGACCCACTCCATCGCGGATGGGTGCAGCCGAATCCTCGATACCGAATTCGGTGCCCTCGCGCGAGACCAGCAACGTCTGATTGGCCAGGCCGACGATCCGTCCTTCGGACAAGGCACAGGCCACCGGATTGATAGCGGGCTCGCGGGTTTCCTGATTGATGATGTGAAACACCTGGAGCAAGGGACGACCCGCTGCTTCGACGGACAACCAGCCCGTCATGCGCTCGGCCACCGGGTTCATCCAGGTGACATCACCATTGCGATCCGTGGTGATCACGGCATCGCCGATCGACTCGAGCGTCACCCGCAACAGTTCATGCTCCTCGGCCAGCTCCAGCGCCAGCTTGCGCAATTCAGTCACATCCCAATTGACCCCGACCATGCGCCCGGGACCCTCGAGCTCGGCACTTTCGAGGCGGCCGGCCGAGCGAATGTGATGAAGGCTGGCATCGGGCCACTGAATCCTGAACTCGATATCGAATGCCTGCTCGCCATCGAGCGATGCCTCGAATGCCTGCCCGGCGGCCTGCCGATCATCCGGATGCAGACTGGCGAGCCAGTCGTCCAGACTGCATTCGACTGAGCCCACCGGCTGGCCGTAGAGCCTGGCCACCTGTTCGTCGAACCGGAACATCCGCGACACCCGGTCGAACTCCCACACGCCGATACCGCCGGTGCGGGTCGCCAGTGCGAACCGTTCGTTCGCATGCTGGGTCCGCTCGCGTTCCAGGCGAAGCGCCCGCTCGGCACGCTTGCGTTGGGTGATGTCCTCGAACACAACCAGACTGCGCAGCGGGCTGCCGTCGGGTTTACGCTCCAGCACCGCCGACAACAACATGTCGAGGATCATGCCGTCGCGGGTCAGCATGCGGATCTCGATGTCGCCACAGGCACCGGTTTCAAACAGCACCGGTAACAACGTTTCTCGCGCGTTGGCGCGCGACTCCTCGGTCAGAAATTCGGCGGCATGCCGACCGATCACATCTTCGCGCGCATAGTCGAAACGGGCCAACCAGGCATCACTCACCGCCAGAATTCGACCGTGCGGATCGATCGACTGCATCAGCGCCGGCGTTGCCTCATAGAGATGACGCAGCCGCTTCTCGCTGGCCGACAGGCGTGCCAGGGTCCTGTCCTGCCCGGTCACGTCTTCGATCGAGCCGACGAAGCCCTCGATCGATCCACCCGGGCCGAACAAGGCCTGAGAGCGCACATGAATCCGGCGAACCATGCCGTCGTCACAACGCACACGGCAGGTCATGTCGAATGGCACATGCTCGGCAGCCGTTCGCGTCCATTCGTCATGCACCGCCGGACTGTCCTCGGGATGTACGGTCTCGAACCAGGACTGACGACCGCCCGACGGCGCACTCAGGCCGACGATCTCGCGGCACCGCCGGTTCATGTAGGCGCAGTCGCCGGCCGAGTCGGCAAAGAACACGCCATGAGGCGATGCGTCGCTCATCGCACGAAACCGGGCTTCACTGGCCGCGATATCCACCAGGGCAATCTGCCGGGCCGCATCCAGCCGCCCTGCCGGGGGCGGCGGCAACACGGTCCGGCTCATCCCGGCTGACAGAATGGCGGCGGCCAGCTCGGCCATCGACGCCAGAATCTCCAACGACGGATGGGTAGGGCCGAGCGGCCCATGCTGACAGAAACCCAGCACACCCAGTACGGTACCTCCTGGTGCGCGCACCGCCATGCCGATGAACTGCAGGCGCCCTGGCGCGGCCGCCCCCGACTCATGGCCAGGATCGGCGAAGCGCAGACAGGCCGGTTCGTGGATGTCGATAATCACCGGTTCGTTGGCCTTCGCTGCCATCCTGCAGGCATCGACCAGGCATTGACGGGCCCGCTCGGGACAGGGTCGGGTCACCGCCTGCAGATGCAGCTCACCGCGGTCGGTGGCGGCCAGCAATGCGGCGGGCGCAGCACAGGCGAGCATCACCGCCCGGACCAGGGTCTCGGCGGAGGGGTGGCTCTGCACTGCAGCGGGGAGGAGGTTCTCGCTGTCGTTTGGCATCGTCCATACCACAGATGAAGTGGATTGCACCAAGTCTAAGGTAACTTCGAAGAAAGTTCTCTATCTCGTTGTTCTCACATGACAAATCGCACGATGGCGGTTCTGGGTCGGCCACCAGCCCCGATTCCTGTCGGATCAGGGTGCTACGATCGGCGCACACGGGAACGGCGGAGACAGCTTGGACGGGTTTGAATGGCGGGCGCGATGAGTTGGGTCGCCCGGCTGCCCTTTTTTTATGGCTGGCTGATCATCGCGATCGCCTTCCTGACCATGGCGATCTCGGTCACCGCGCGAACCTCGTTCTCGCTGCTGCTGTCACCGCTGATGAGCGAATTCGGCTGGGAACGGGGGCTGGTTGCCGGTGCATTCTCGGCCGGCTTCCTGTTCTCGGCAGTGACCAGCCCGCTGGTTGGCCAGCTGATGGACCGCTACGGTCCGCGCGTCATCATCCAGACCGGCGTGCTGATGCTCAGTGGTGGATTGCTGCTCGCTCCCTCGCTGAGCACGCCCTGGCAGCTGTATGCCACGCTGGGGGTGATGGCCGGTGGCGGCGCCAACCTGATGAGCTTCACCGCGCAATCCCTGTACCTGCCGAACTGGTTCGTGAGACGACGCGCAATGGCCATCAGCATTGCGTTCTCAGGGGTAGGGGTGGGCGCCATCGTAATCCTGCCCTGGTTGCAGGCGATCATCGAGCAGGCCGGTTGGCGTTCGGCCTGCCAGACCCTCGCATTCATGGTGATTGTCATTGTCGCGCCGCTGAATCTGCTGGTTCGACACCGGCCGCAATCGATCGGGCTGCTGCCCGACGGCGACACCGAGCCGGTGGTCGGCGCCGGTCCCACCCAGCCACGCCGCTCCAATATCGTCGACCCCGCCTGGGCCGCGATCGACTGGACCCTGAGTCGCGCCATCCGCACGCGCCGCTTCTGGTGGGTGGTGATTGGCTACTTCACCGCCTTGTTTGCCTGGTATGCGATCCAGGTCCATCAGACGACGTATCTCATCGAAATCGGCTATAGCCCGCTGCGCGCCGCCTGGGCCCTGGGTGTGGTGAGCATGGTCGGCATTCCCGGCCAGATCGTGTTGGGCGCGCTCTCCGATCGCATCGGACGGGAATGGATCTGGTCGGCAGGCTGCCTGGGATTCATCATCACCTACAGTGCCTTGATCGCGCTCGAACACACACAATCCGAAACCCTGCTGCTGTTGATGATCGCCTCACAAGGTTTTCTCGGCTATGCGATGACCTCGGTCCTCGGGCCGATCGTCATGGAGATCTTCGACGGCCCGCATTTTGGCTCGGTGTTCGGCATGATCACGGTATTCCTGATGGCCGGAGGGGCCGCGGGTCCGTGGGCGGCCGGTTATCTTCACGACCTGACCGGCAGTTATCGACCCGCGTTCATTGTGGCCATGGTGTGCTGCGTGATCTCGATCGTCGCCATCTGGCTGGCCGCGCCACGCAATGTCCGCTGCGTGGCCGGTCAGATCGGCAAGGCGGGCGGCAGCGGACAGACTCGCTGAGTCAGCCGCCGGCTTCGACGTGTCGGGCGAAGCGATCGAGAATTGCCTGCCAGCCTTCACGTTGCTGCTCGACCGAATGCGTGGATTCAGCTTCGAAGGTTTCGCGTACGCGCACGCCCTCGGCCTCTTCAATGAATTCAACGAGCAGTTGCCGATCGCCAAAGCGGCATTCGATCAACTCGTGCGGAACGATCGTCGTATAGGTACCCTCAAAGTCGAAGCCCATGCTGCCGTCCTTGGCCTCCATGCGTGAACAGAACACGCCACCGACTCGCAGATCGACCTCGGCACGGGTCGTATGCCAATCGTCGGATGCCGCATTCCATTGAACGATATCGGCCGGCGAGGTCCATGCCTGCCAGACACGGACCATCGGTGCCTTGACCAGCGTCTGAACGGTGATTTTCATGATGCAGTCCTCCATTGATGGTATGGGCCGTGCGACCGGACATGGTCGGCTCGCACGCGGGTGTCAGGTGGTGGCGGGAACCGCATCGGCCGGCAGCCCCAGCGCCCGCGCACAGTCGACGATACTTTGCCAGGTGTCGGGCGGCAATGGCACGCCACCGGCCAGTCGTTCGGCCCGACGCCGCGCTTCGATTTCACCGGGCATCAGGATCTCGGCGTTCGCCGATGTGGTTCTGGCGCTCTTCACGTAATCAATATATCGCTGCACTTCACCCGGGAAAAAATCATCGGTATCGAGCCGGCCCGGGTCGATGAAGATCGCCAGCATGCCGTTGGCGAATTCGCGGCCCTCGCGAGTGGCGCCCGTGCCGGTCAGCGCCCCTCCGAGCAATTCACACATCACGGCAAGGCCCGATCCCTTGTGTTCCCCAAAGGCACGAATCGCACCCGCCCCCCGGCGATGATCGCGTGGTCCGGTTGCATCGAAGTCGCCATACAGCAGGTGAGGATCATCGCTGGGCACGCCATCAGGACCAATCAGCGCATCGCCGGGAATGGGCTTGCCGCCCTGACTGGCCACCAGTACCTTGCCCTCGGCCACCACCGAGGTCGCAAAATCCAGAATCAACGGGCTGGCGTCCGATCTGGGCACACCCACGCAGTAGGGAGCCGTCGAGAAGCGCCGCTCGATGCCCTGGAAGGGGGCGACCAGCACACTGCCCGCCGCATTGACAAAGATGACCGAGACCAGACCCTCGGCGGCCGCCATTTCGGCAAAGTCACCGACCCGGCCGATATGTCCGGCGTTGCGCAAGGCCACCAGCGCCAGTCCGGCCGCATGGCATTTGTCGATCCCGATGCGTGCGGCCGCCGGCCCGACCGTCTGACCGAATCCGTACTTGCCATCGACCACGGCCATCACCGGCGTATCGACGAGAATGTCGACCTGCTGGTCGGCGACGATGGCGCCGCTACCCAGTTGCGCCACATAACGAGGCACCCTGACCACACCATGGCTGTCGTGCCCGGTGAGATTGGCCTGGACCAGGAAGTGGCCGATCCGTTCACCTTCGGCCCGCGAGCAGCCGGCCCGTTCAAACAGGTCCGCGATGAATCGGGTCAACGCCGGGGCGGCGATATTGACCATGTTTGTCTCCATTGATGTGTTTTTTTTGACGTGCCGGCAAGCTAAGCAGCCGGACGCAGCAACAAGGTCTGCAAGGCCTCACCGACCTCGCCGTGCCGGTCGAACAGGGTCGCCTTGGCAAGGCCGACACCACTGGATTGCCAATGCGACACACTGCGCGAGCCGAACCATTCGCCGACCGGTTCCCGGTGCAGCACCAGGGTCAGATCCGCATTGACAAAGCCGATCTCCCAGGGCTCGGCATTGCGCGACGCGGCATTGCCACAGTCGGCCAGCGGGCTGATTCGCTGCATCGGGGTAGGGCGCTCGCTCTCGAGCAAGGGTAGGGCATGCATCCACAAGGTGGTGGGGCCGGTGGACGGTGACTGTTCGGGCGGATAACGCATCTGCACCGAGTCGGCAAACCCACGCAGCCCGTGCAAGGTTCGGTCTAAGACGAAAGGACCCGGTCTGGCGCGTTCGAAATCCTCGACAAAAGACGACGGGGTCGGCAACTCGCGCGACAGGTCGGCCCGCAAGGCCAGACCGGTGGCCACGCTGCGCTCGACCTGGTCGGCATCGAGCAGCCGGGCGCGCAGCGTCGACATCGATCTGCCGGCTCGAACGATCTCGGTGGCAATGGAGAAGCCAGCCATCGGCACCGGACGGAGCAGATCAACCGTGATTCGTACGAGTCGCTGGGCGCTGCCGGACTCACGCAGGGCATGCTCCATCGCGCGAACCATCATTCCGGTCGGCGGGCCGGCATGGCAACTGTGGGCATCCCAGGGACCACGACAGAAGTCGGTCGGGACAAACCAGTGATCATCCGTCGTGGTGAAGTAGGCGTCGCTCATCGTGTGGCAGGGCAATCGACTCCGGGATTCGCGGAGTCCGAGTCCGAAGTCTAGCGCGAACAACAGACGGTCCGATCCGCACCCGGCGTTCGATGGTCAGGGTGGCGGCAGCATCAGCCCCGGGAGCCAGATCACGATCTGTGGGAAAGCCAGCAGCGCAAGCAGGCAGACCAGCATGGCCAGCCAGAAACCGCGCACCCCTCGATACAGCCCCGCCGTGTCGAGTCTCGGTGCCAGGCCTTGAACCACGAACAGGTTGATGCCGAATGGCGGCGCGATCAAACCCATCTCGAGTGTGATCACGGTCGCGATGCCGAACCAGATCAGATCGACATCAAGGGCGATCAGGGTCGGCAAAACCATGGGTAGGAACAGCACGAGGATGCTCAGGCCATCGATGACCATGGAGAGCAGGATGAGCAGCAACACGCAGACCAGCAACACCCCGACCGGCGCGTAGCCATTGACCAGCACCCACTGGCTCAGTTGCCCGGGCAGGCCCGTCGTGGTCAGAAACGGTATGAAGGCAAATGCACCGATCACCAGCCAGAAGCTGGTGGCGCTCGCGCGCAATGTTTGTGCCAGCACCTCGACGATGACCCGACGCTGCGCCTTGCCACGGGCGACACACACGGCAAGGGCCAGCAATGCGCCCAACCCGGTGGCGAACACGGCATCGAACCAGTGCAGCACGATGCCCACGATCATGAAGCTCACGATGCCAGTCACCGGCAGAACCCGCCGCAGAGCCGCTCTCGATTCGGTCGGGGTGATCGCGCCGGACACGATCGGCGCTCGCTCGGGGTGCTGATTGAGCGTCATCAGGATCACGATGATGAATGCCCCGGTGAGCAGCAAGGCGGGCAACAGTCCGGCGACATACAAGGGCTCGATCGCCTGACCGGTCACGACGGCATAAACGGCCAGGGCAATCGAAGGCGGCACCAGGATACCCAGCGTGCCACCGGCAGCCACGGTGCCACAGGCCAGTGAATCGTCATAACCGGCACGATGCATATCGGGCAGGGCGATGCGGCCAAGCGTGGCGGTGGCGGCCAGCGACGACCCGGTGAGCGCCGAGAAACCCGCACAGCCCACGATCGCCGCCATGGCGACGCCGCCCCGACGCGGCCCCAGCAAGACCCGGGCCGCGTCATACAGATCGCGACTCATGCCCGACACCGACCCGAGTTGGCCGAGCAGATTGAACAAGGGCACGATGCACAACAGATACAGCGTTGCCGCCGACAACGCACCGCCCGCCGCCGTGTCCAGCGCGCCGGTCAGCCCGTGCGGATGCAACACCGACAATCCGCCGGCACCAACCATGAGTAGCGCAGTGCCGATCGGTACGCGCAGCAACAGCAACAGGCCGAGCAGGACAAAACCGATCAGGCCGACCGTACCCTGGGTCATGCCCGGATGCCCTTACGCATGACGATCCGGGCTTGCCAGGGACAACAATTCGGCGAACAACATGGCGGCATAGCAGGCGATACCAATGGCGAGCACACGGTAAAACGGCGCATGAGCGATGGTGATGCCTGCAAACTCCGTGCAGTCGCTCTGACAGCCGCTCTGGACCCAGAGTGCCCAGGCCAGGGCGCCGACCACCAGGGTGCCGAGCAGCCGACTGAACAAGTCCACCGGTCGCAAGGCCTGGTCGCTGGCCAGCAGCCCGAGCAGATCGAGATGAACATGGGCACCATGACGCGCACCGAAGGCAATCGACCCGGACACGATCATCACCAGCATCATCTGCATCAGGGTGTCGACTTCGGAGAGCGGCTGATCGAATGCCGCGCGGGCAATCGTCGTGAGTGCTATTGTGAGCAGCAGAGCCAGCAGACTCAGTGCCGCCAGTGCCGCCATCAAGAGGGCGGTGTAGTCAACGATTCGCCAGAGACGGCGGTGCAGGCCGCCTGGCGAACCCGTCGACGCGCCCGCGGCCGTTTCGTGGGGCGAATCGGCTTTGCGCGGTGGGTCGGCGTCGGCATTGGTTGGCAAGAAGGTCTCTCCTCCAGGGGCGAGGTCAATCGCCCGATTCGATCAGCATACCAAGAACCACCGACCCGATTGCTGCGAAACATCGGACCGATGCACACCCACGCAGGTATGATTGGCCGATGATCGAATCCATCTTGCTGAGCGCCACACGGGTCCTGACCTTCAATGGCGACCAGGGCCTGACCAATGCGAGCGGGTTCCTGTTCGAGCGCGATGATAAGTTGTTTCTGGTCACCAGCCGCCATGTGGTGCATGACGAACCCGGCCAGCATTTTCCGAACCGCCTCGAGATCGAGTTGCACCTGGATCGGGACAATCAGGCGGCGACCACCTTGTTCTCCATGCCGCTGTACCGCGACGGACGCAGCCAATGGCGCCAGGGTACCGATTCCTCGGGCGAAGTCGATGTCGCCGCGCTGGAAATCGATCGAACTGCCTTGCCCGAGACCATGGTCAACCGCCCGTTCACGCCCGATCACCTGCTGGACCGGCTCGACCAGGTCGGCATCGGCACGCCCTTGCTGATCGTCGGCTTTCCATTGGGCTTTCACGACACGCTCAACCGGATGCCCGTGGCCAGGCAGGCGATCATCGCCTCGGCCTTCGGCCTGCGTTTCCAGGGCGAAGGTTACTTCCTGACCGATGCCCGCACCCATCGCGGGACGAGTGGCGCGCCCGTGGTCATGCGAATCGAGCGGCCGGGCACGAAACATCAGGCCTTGCCCTGGATGCTGCTGGGCGTGCATTCGGCGCGCCTGGACGTGGGTTCACGCGATCTGGAACTCGACGAGGCCCTGGGCCTGAACTGTGCGTGGTATGCCGACATGCTGATGACGTTGACGGGTCCGGGGCCGGTCGGGCCGCCTTGAATGCGTGCCGTCCACTGCGGACGGGCTCATTTCAAGCGCTGCAACACCTGGCGAAACTTCGGATGATCACAACTGCGCAGCCATTCGAAGGCCATCATCTCGGTGTTGACGATGCTCGCACCGGCAGCCTGCAGGCGCTGCATGGCCAGCGCATGACTGGCCGGGTCGCGTGATCCACAGGCCGGTGCCACCACCCAGACCCGCCGGCCAGCATCGAGCAGGCCCATCGCGGTTTGCAGCAGGCACACATGGGCCTCACAGCCGGCGATGACCACATCGCGCGGGCGCGCCGGTGCATGAGACGACATCGCGTCGAGCAAGCCGTCGGCACAGGCATCAAAATGGCGCTTGGCCAGCGTGACGGCACAACAGGCACGAATATCCACCGGATTTCGGCCCAGGCCGTCCGGATTCTGTTCGGTACCGATCGTGGTCACGCCCAGGTCGCGCGCGATATTGGCCAAATGCAGCGCCTGAGCGAGCACCGTCGAGCCGTCATGGATCACGGGCATGAGCCGGCTCTGATAGTCGACCAGCACCAGCACCGACGATTCTGCATCGAGCAGTCTCAGGATGGCATCTCCAACGGACGCGTTACCTGCCTGAGCACCGCCCCATAAGAAGGCGCAATGGTCATACGGTCGGTCAGCCCAGCTGCCTTCAGCAAGCCATGCGCGCGGGGCAGTGAATAACACGGCATGAACGTAAACAGATGGTGTTCGGCATGATGGTTCACGAAATAGGGCGCCACGAGCGCCCTCGCGACCCAGCCCGCCGTCGTGGTCCGTGCGTGCGAAAACGGATCATCCCCGGTCGCGGTACAGGCGTGTTCCGCAATGTTCCTGATGCGTAGCGCCAACTGCATCCAGGTGATCATGGCCAGCCACCAGAGCAGCACCGACCACGGACCCATGATCGCGTAGAGCAGGGCAGACAGACCCAGATTAAACAGCAGGAAATCCCGATCGACCTGGCTGATCGCCGGCGTTTTGTCTTGGGTCTGATCGCGAGCCGGCGTCTGACCCATGGTGGCGCCGCTGCGGGCGATCCGCTGTCGAAAAAAGGTCTGGCCGGACAGGTCCCGCCACAACTTGCGGCCCAGACTCGCCGGCGTGGTCGGGAACGGCGCAGACAACACCAGATCCGGATCCTCGGGCTGCTGGGTGAACCGGTGATGCTCAAAATGGTAGCGGCGATAGGCGGCCAGGTCGGCGCCCACCGGTACCGCACACAGCCACTTGCCAACGAACTCGTTGATGCGCCGGTCGGGATGAAGCAAGCCGTGAGCGGCCTCGTGCATCAGGATGGCCAGACCGAGTTGACGACCACCGATCAGTGGCACGGCCAGCAAACCCGCCAGCAGGCTGTCGGCCCAGGTCGCGAGCGCCAGCACGGTCAGCACGACCAGCCAGGCATGCAGGACCAGGGCGAGCCCACGCCAGCGCGACACCCGACGCAGTGCGGCCAGGTCGGCACCGGCAAACACATCAAGTGGACGCACGCGACTCACGGGTGGCATGGCAACATGGTAGCTCAGCACCAACCATGTCAAGGAGCCGGTATGAACGATCGCATGCAATGTTCGAGCGAGGATCGAGGGTTTCGCGATGACTTCGAAGCGGGCCGGATCGGCACGGATCGATTCCATCATCGCGACCATCTGCGCCTTGCTTATGTTTATCTATGCGAGTCGACGGACGACCGTGCCCATCAGCAGATGCGCGAATCCATCCTGCAGTTCCTGATGCGCCATCGCATCGACCCGGACAAGTATCACGAGACACTGACGGCGGCCTGGATGTTGGCCGTGCGGCATTTCATGCAACGCTGTCCGGCAGCCGGCTCCTTCGATGAGTTTTGTGCGCATGATGCGAGGCTGCTCGATACGTCGATCATGCACACCCATTATTCGCACGAGGTACTGTTCGGGCCGCAAGCACGCCAGCGCTTCGTGCAACCGGATCTGCAGCCGATTCCGGTGTACGAGTGATTCGAGCTCATGTCGGGCCGAACGATCGGGGTGACCGGCTTGCTTTGGCGTCTCGCTGACTTCGCATAATGGTTATTATGTCAAATAATTGACTGATTGACTTCGTTGGCATGCTCTCAAAACATGCAAGGACTATTTTTTTTGCATGGGAACAATGATAAAAATCCGCCACGTACCCGAGGATGTGCATCGAAAGCTCAAGTCCAAGGCGGCGCTTGAAGGCTTGTCGCTGTCCGATTTCCTGTTGCGGGAAGTCCAGGCGCTGGCGAATCGTCCAAGCCCGGCGGAACTACGTGACCGTATGGCTTCCCGCGCAAGGTACGACGCGGGCGAATCGCTGTCCGACTCGGTCCGTTCGGAACGCGATGCTCGATGATTGTCATGGATGCCTCGGCTGAGCGCGAACTCCTGCTGAATTCGCCCCTTGCTGACAAGGTTGCGAAACGGGTCTTTGAACCTGATCAGTCGCTTCACGCCCCCCATGTGATCGACGTCGAAATCGCCCAGGTGTTGCGGCGTCTTGTCCGCCGAGAAAGGAACGTCGTCCACGATCAGCCTGAAACTGCGTCCACGTCCATCTAAAATGCCGTCCAAGATCGGCGAAACAACCGTCCACGATGCTCTGAAATACGCATATATGCGCGAGGCAGCGCGATTCACGCCTCCCGCGGTTTGGATCACTCTCTTTGACATATACGCTCGTGAGAATGTTGGCGTTCCCCATAGTCCAAATGGCTCAAATTTTCACCAATCCGCCAACGAACTGTAGTAGTAGTCTCCAAATGGATGCAGTCTGAGTAGCTTAGAATCCGGATAGAGTTGATTAGTAGTATCCCGTGGCTCAAGGATTTGCTTACCGTCTGGCGCCCACTTTCTAGCGTAATAGTGATAGTTCAGAATTAAGAGTGCACACATTGCTCTAACAGCGTTTTCAAGTGTCGCCATATTGAAATGGGCGTCACGTTTGTGTTTGACTTTGTTATAGCTTTTCCACCAGATCGGGGCGGCGTTGGGTGCCCAACCCTTCCATGGGGTGTATCCGATGCCATACCCCATCAGACCTACTGTTGCATCCGGCAGGTCAGGTATTGCTGGCAGGAGCACATCGCAATAGTCATTGATGTTCTTCGCTTTCGTCCTCGGGTCAATTTGCTTGCAGATCAGTTTTGCCAAAACGTCGACCTCTGACGAGGCAGCAAAGAGAAGACGAGCTAATTCAGTCGAATAAACTCCTCCATTTGCGTCACAGAACTCGATATACCGTCCTACCTTGGCAAGATCGCTCTCAAGCGCGAGAAAGTAGTTCCAGTGGATGTTGGATCCGGTAGTAGCCATTTACGTGGGCAAGCAAAAGTATAGTGAAAAGCGAAACCGTCTTTTTGAACAACCGAATCCAAGAGATCGGATTTGTCAGCACCAGCGTTGCATGATCATTTCATCGCCTCCTGCATCGCTCGCATCCTGCGCGCCCTCTCAGTAGTGACATAAACTGTTGTCGTCTCCAGCGATGCGTGTCCAAGACTGGCCTGCGCCACTTCGATCGGCACACCGTTGGCGATGGCATGACTCGCATGCGTGTTCCGCAGCCAGTGCGTACTGGCCCGCGAGTACGCCGAAGCACGGCCGCTTGTCACTCGTGCCGTAGGCACGAGCCTAACGATCGGGCTCCGGAGCGTCAAGTGACCTCGAAGACCAGCCGCATTCCACGTGCGGCACAAGGCTTCATGCCGTAGCGTCACACAAAGAGAGGAAGACCCAGATTTACTTTCGTCTACGATAGTTGACAATTCGGATGCCACTGATGTTGTTGAAGGCTATGGCCGAGGCCACAGTCCCACAGCAATGGTTGCGAGCAACTCAGATCGGCTCACTACCTGCGGAAATTTGAATTTCGGGTAATCACAAAGCTCTTGCGTCAACTTGATCGCTGAATCCCTGTATGCATGCTGCTTGCGAGAAAATGGATTGTTTGATGCTCCGATGTTCAGTGCTCCGGCAAACAGTGTCATGTTCCCGATCCGGGATATATACCGCTGATGCTTTGCCTCGGATGCTACACCCAGGTAGGTGACCCAGTCTCCAAATTCGTCCTTGGCGGCAAGCGTCTTGATCTTCTGCGGAATGATGTGCTCGACGTGGACATCCTCACCGCCCAAGACGGCAAGCTCGGCGTGCGATCCGTGGCCCGCTAGTTCAATCTGTTCAAGGCAGTACCTAGCACGCTCGATCAAGTTCGCGGGGAACGATGTATTCGCGAATTCCTCTTTGAACTTCTCGTCAGATGGGCACAGGTCTCTGTAGTAGGTCCGAGTCTTCGAAACAGGGTCTGCCGCGTCAACCGCGCACATGCCGGCAAATAGCGTCTCAGTCTCGTTTGATCGCTCCTTGCAGATATGGCGCCGGAGAACGAAGCCTTCTGTGATTTTCAGTACAGCACGGAGGTTTTTGTCACTGCAGCCGTTGACCCGAAGATGCATGAGGAAGCCATACGTCTGTGCTGCCTTGATCATCCTCAGGTTAGACAGGTGGCGATCGATCCTAGCATCGCCGGTTCTGGCTCGAACGATCTCGCCGTAAGCGCGAGAGTAGTCAACAAGCACTGAAACGAATTTCTTGAACGTTACGGTCTTGGTTGGGTCGGCGTGCGTTATCAGTATTACCTTATCGTCGCTTTGCCCGTCATCACCGAAATCGTCCTCCTCGCCGACAGCCTCATCCGCGGAGTCGTATAAATGCTGCTCCGGCAGGCTCTTCGCCTCTTTAACTCGAGTGTGAAAGAGCAGCTTGAACTGCGTTACAACCTTGCCCGCAGTGATCCGCTTGTTGGTGACCGCTGTCAGGTAGTAGCGGAAGAAAGTGTCCGAGTCCGTGCAATCCAAGTTGAGCACGACCTTGGCCCAGTTTGTCCGAGCATAGGTGAGTTGAGGCTCACCGAAGCGGGCAGCGTTACCAAGTAGAAAATTCTTGATGATGTCGGTGTGGCTAAGGCGAAGACCACGGTTATTGATGGTCTCAAAGAGCTTGAACGCGTCTTTGGCATTGCTGACATCGAGGCGGATAACTATCGCTTGGTTGGCCAAGCGGTACCAGAAGCGCTTCAACTCGTCGATCGGGGTATCGGCAACCCACTTACGCACGAAAGCGAAGGCGCCGGCCAAGCTCCTGTTGTCGACCTCAGCTTCCGCGTCGCCATTTGAGAAGCGTGGCGTAATCCTTGGCGTCGATCGAATCCAATTTGATCTTGGAGGCCACCTTGCCGGCCATGCTCTTCGCGACGGACAGCTTCTCAATATCCGAAATCGTCGACTGCTCGGCAGGGCCCTCCGCCTGCAGACGCTCCTTCAGGCACACAAGCAGGATGCTGACTGAAGTGAGCCGCTGCTGCCCGTCGACGACTTCCAGTTCATTGAGGTCCGCGACGTGGCTGCCGGCTAGGCAAACGATGCTACCGAGCAGGTGCGTGTCGTTGGCTTCGATGAGCGAGATGTCGTCGATCAACTCACCGATCTGCCTTTCGAGCCAAGAGTAACGACGCTGATACGGTGGGACGATGTAGCGCTCGTTCGTCTGACCAAGCAGCTGGTTGACCGTCAATGATGTCGGTGTGATCTTCAATTTGTTGCTCCCTAGACCCGAAAAGCCTTCATCACCTCATCGCCTCGCAGTTTGCGGTCGGTATAGATGTCGAACGGACTGGTCGGCTGCGGTCCCTGCACTAGCTGCACCCCACGGGCGCGCAAAGCGTGGCGCACCCCCAGTTCGTACCAAACGTTGGGGTTGTCCAGCGTCAGGTCGGCCACCAGCAGCGTCACGCCGCCAGTCTAAGGGTTGGCAGCAGTTTCTCATAGGCAGGCATCGGCGGGATCCGGCCGATCGCAGAGTGCGGTCGACGGTGTTGTACCAATTGATGAAGGCGGCGATTGCGCGCCGGGCATCGGCGACCGTGTCGTAGGCTTTCAAGAAGATTTCGTTATGCTTCATCGGTTCGTCGAACGCATACAAGCACTTCCCGTCTACCTCCTGCCAACATTTCGCTCGTCGTCTCGTTGAGACGCCCACCTTTTGCTCTCCGTCGCTCCCTCAATAACGCGCTGTGCCCATTGTTGTACATCTTCACGACCGTGGTTAAGTAACGGAGACATAACAACAACAAGGCGATCGAAGTAGGGAACAAGCGAGCCCGACCACGAGAAGGTGTGAAGGCTTTCATCGATAGCATCCAACACGCCTTCGGAGAATGAAAATTCGTCAACCAACATCATCGCGACTTCGGACAACCTCCACTCCCCATTCTCATCTTCGTCGATGATTCGGACTATTCTCGCTATCACAGGCGGAACATTTATCGGATCGTATGAGCACGATTCTCTAAGAAGTTTCAGGTCCAGCTTATCTATGGGCGCGGAACGATCGTGGATTCGATCCCGAACAGCCAATGAATTGACTAACCTCAGCCTGTCTAGGCCTTCACTCACGACTATCGCCCGGCGAACAATCGGCCACGATATGTTCGCCTGATTCGCAAACAAGACAGTAAACAGGTTCCCAGCGAGATGATCGTCGACTTCAAACTCGCTAATCACGCATGCGCAGAGGGTGCTGGTCAGGTGTCTCGCTACGTCAGCAGATTGAACAATTAGGCGTTCAGCAATAACCTCGAACTGGTGAGAATCACGTTTGGCATGCTCCGATAGCAGCACGTCTGGGGTCATTATAATCGCACTAAACTCTTCATCCAACGACGCGATCAGCTCCCGGTCGCCATGGCTGTACATAAAGAGAATATCGAGAGCAACCCATGATCCCTCAACGCCGCCCTTGATAAGTGACCGACTGAGCTTGGCCGCGCAGTCGCGGGACACTTGCTCCATTGCTTTGCCATAGGAAAGCCCATACAGTTGATTACAGTCTATGTGTTTGGCATCAAGCAGCCCTACTAGGACTGTAACTCGAAAATCATTCAGCTTCACCCGACGGGCAATGTTCGGGAGCGACCGAGAAAAACCTGGACTACTCGCAAGTGACTCAAATAGAGAGTCGCAATAGTTTGGATCTTGCTCATCAGCTACCGACAACCAGCCACACAACAATGCGCAGTTGAGGTTCTCGATCGGAATTACCTTGACTACTTCTAAAATAGCTTCATACAACGACGTTGAGACTAGGCTGCCCTCTGCAAGGCCGCGTCCGAACGAGAATGCCTGCCGCTGTTCCCCTTTCAATGTGGAATGCAGATGTTCTATCAAAGGCTCCCAGGCGTTGCCGAGCTGTCGCCCAAACTCTTCTGCGTTTCGTGCGGCAACATCTACCCAGCTGCCGTCGCTCTCCTCGATATGATCCAAAGGTGCCTCAGAAACTAGCAACCTAATTCGCTGTGGTATGTCAGAGGGAGCCAGGATTCTGAGCCAAGACTGCAAACGTTCTTCGGTACCCAACGGAGAACGCTTGAGGTCATACTTCAGCGCATTCTTAATAGAACCTATGGCTTGCGTCCACACTTTTCCCTTCGCACGGATCTCATTGGCCACATTTACAAGGGCGCTTTCCATATCATCCATCCTACCGTGCTTAACTAGCCCTCGGATTTCGGATGCAATTGTGGCTGCAGCCTCATCTCCCACATCAGTTCGCTCCTGCGACAATCGAACAAGTTCATCTAAACATTGCTTCCAATAATCAAATACTTCCTTCCATGTTTTTGGTCTAAACTGGGGGAGTGGTCCCGCGCTTCCTTGATATTCTGGCCCGGACTCCCCCACAAAGTTGTCAGTGGTCAGCGCGCTGGCGAGTGCCTTAACGGCAATGCGTCTGATGCCGATGCTTTCACTCCGAGCCATTAGGCGCAACAACACGATCCGATTGTCGAGGGGTGCCTGGGTGCCTGAGAGCAGCACCATGAACAGTCGAATGAGGACTCCCGTCGCGTTATTCGACCAACGCTCATTCTCAGCCTCCGCCAGTCTAATCAAGAACTTAGTTGCGCGTTGAAACGTAGCTGCTCTGAAGGCAAGTTTCTCAAGCGCCCAAACAAGGTTTCTACGCGTCTCACCTTCCAACTCCATGAGCTGCTTCTGACTCCAGTCGCAAAACGCGCATTCAAGGGCCGCAACAGCATGAACCGGATTCACCTCCGCTATCGCGCGAAAGAGCTGTGAACCCAGTCCAGAACTGAGCACTTTCGCTTGGCCAAAAGGGCCGGACCTACCGCAAAGCTTCTCAGATATGCTTACCAACGCCGGTACAAAGTCCAACATACGAAGCCGCTCGCAGAATGCCTCAGCAAGCGGCGGAGGGAAGCTTTGTTGAACGATTTCAGCGGCTCGTTCTGGTGGACATTTTTCCCACCAATCAGCGGCAAGTCGAATTGCAAGAGGCTTAGGGCATACCTGAATTATCCGACCGTACCGCGTAACGACGCCTAGCTTCTGGAACTTGACGATATCTGCGTAAAAATCATCGGCTGAAACGTCGTGGCAGAACACTGTCCTTACAAATTCGCGTTCTTCAGCGGCCTCTGCGTCGAATCCAACATGCTCGAATAAAGCACATGCTGAGATGACTTTGGCTTCCCGCGACGACTCTTCTAGACTTCCGCCAAGGTGCTTGGCCAATACCGCCGGTGTTATCCGGGCTGAGAGCGGCGCACCATCTTCGCGAGCAGATGCCGTGAAGATTGCCATCAAGGGATATCCTTGTGCCAAATCAGAGGCAATAAAGCGTCGATCTTCTCGCGATATTCCTTTGAACGAAGACTCCAACAGATCCTCTATCAAGTCAGAACTCGCGGCCTCTAAGCGCAGCAATCGAGTTGGCGTCCCTGCATATGCCGTCGGATCGTGATCGTTGCCGATCGTTATAATTGACAATCGGCTGTCGCCTCGACGAATTTCCTCGGTTAAATCTTCATGCAACTCGAAAGGACAATCATCAACTACGACAATTCCTTTGGAGTTCAACCGGCGCCACCCTCGGACTATTCCAAGAACATCTTCCGTCTTCGTCGCATCTAAGTAACAGAATCGGCCCGAGAGAGCGGCCTGTAAAGAGTTTTGGGAGGCGGCATTCGGCGGACGAAATGCCTCAAAGACAAGCCGAGTCTTTCCAAGACCGGAGGACCCCGTTAGGCGCGTTACGCTACGCTCAGCGTTTGCAGAAATCCGCAAGGACTCCAGAAGTTCTTTCCTACTATTGTCTTTGTCTGAGAAAGAAATTTCGAATTTTGGGTACCCCGACATCTCCCTCCAAGATTTTGCTTCAGCGCCAGGCTTGCCCAAGAAGTCAAATACTGAGGCCACCGCAGCCGGATAAGCATTGACCCAACTGGCAATTTCCGAAGCGTCGTAAATGTAGACATTCCCTACTGATAATGGCGTTCCTCTGTTCTTGGCTGATGCAGATTCGATTGCATTTCTGATTGAAGTGATACGCGGCTCTTTAGATGCGTGAACACAGTCACGGCCAAGAAACAGTACATACGACCCGCCGTTCTCGATCAGCCTTCGGACTTGCGGTTTTAGTGTCCCGTCGCTAGCTCGAACCTCGTTGCGGCATGCAGCTTCAGACATATCCGTGGCCTTTGCTTGAAAGCCGACGTTGCGGCAGGTGTTAACGACGGCGTAAATCCGCGGATATTCGCCGCTATTGCTGGCGGCGGCAACGCGGATTCTCACGATGCCGGTCGTCAGAGCGGTGTTGGTTCCTCCCGGTGGGGTTCCAGTTCAAGCGATAGCTGGGCGTCGATTTCGCTGTGAGGTTCTACGATTGCGGCGCGGTGACGCCGGATTTGTTCCCCATGGATGTCGGCGATCTCGGTCAGCAAGGTCTTCAGGAGTTGGATTGTCGCGTCGGCCTGTTGGGCATTCCAGTCGGTGTAGATGACCAGACGCGAGATCATGATTTGTGCCCTCGGTTGGGCATCGCCTTGCGCTTGCGTTCGGCCCTGCGCTGCTCGGTGCGCTCCTGGGCTTCCTTGTGTCGGTATGACTGGCCCTCGATCTGGATGATCTCGGCATGGTGCACGAGCCGATCGATGATCGAGACCACGCAGGCGGCGTTGGGGAACACCTCGTTCCATTCGGCAAACGGTCGATTCGTCGTCACAACCGTCGACTTGGTCTCGTAGCGGCGGTTGATGATCTCGAACAGCAGGTCGGCGTGGCGCGTGCCGTAGGACAGATACCCGACTTCGTCGATCACGAGCAGATCCGGGCGCGTGTAGTGACGCAGCTTGCGTCGCAGCGCATTGTCGCTGTCCTGGGCGGCCAGTTCGCCGAGCATCGCTGCCGCGTTGGCGAACAGCGCCGAGCGCCCACGCAGCACGCACTGGTGGGCCAGGTTCTGCGCGATCATGGTCTTGCCCACGCCGTTGCCCCCGACCAGCACGACGTTGGACTTGTCGTGCAAGAAGCCCAGGATCATCAACTCGGTGATGGCGGCCCGGTCGCAGGCGGTGGGCCAGTCCCAGTCGAAGTCGGCCATCGGCTTGAAGTGGCCGATGCGCGCGTTGCGAAGCCGCCGGCGCAGGCCCCGATCGTTGCGCTCGTTCTCCTCCCAGGTGATCAGGGCTTCCAGCCAATCGGACTGAGTGTCGAGCAGTTCATCCCAGTGGGCGATCAGGCCGCTCAATTGCAGGGCCGCGGCGCGCTCGCGAAGTGGCACGCGCGACGAGTTTGATGGGTTCATGGCCATGACGAGGTCTCCTCAGAAGGCGGTTCGGATGTCCAGGGTTGGGCCGCGCTGTTGGCGTTCGGATCCTCGTTCGGATCGGTCGTGGCGGCGCCCAGTTGATCGTAGGCGGCCAACGAAGCGGGTCTGACCACCAGGTTGCGCACCCGCGCATCGTCGGGCAGGGCCACGGCCAGCGGCGGGGGCAAGGCGCGTGCATCGCGCCGGCGCTCGAGCACCTGGCGCACGGCGTTGGTGTGGGCCACCCCGGCGGCCAGCGCCTCGGTGCAGGCCAGCTGCAATTCGGTCCCGCCGTAGTGATCCAGTAATTCATCGAGCTCGCGCACGAGGCTGGCGATCGGCCGCCCGGCGGCGGCGGCCGTTTCCAGCAACATGACGCTGGCCGGGGCGGCCAGCGCCAGGCGATCCTGCGCTCGGTGCTCGCGTGCCTGGCGCTTGTCGGCCACCAGCGCTTGGACATGTTCGGGCTGCTCGATGCATTCGTTGCGTCCCCAGTTGCGCGGATGGCACGCCAGAACCTGCACCCCCTCGAGCACGCGAACGGTCTCGTGGGTGGCGGCAACGGTCAGGGTGCGGTGCACATGGGTGTGGGGCACCGTGTAGTCGTTCAGATCGAAGCGCACATAGGGGGTCTTGCCCACGCGCACTTCGGTCAACTCCTGGGCGCAGAACGGGGTGTCGGGCAAGTCGACCAGCAGCGCTTGCTCCTCGCGCCAGACCTGTCCGACGGTGCGCTGGGGACCCTCGGCCCAGGGACGCTGAGCGGCTTCGTTCAAACACCAGGCCTGAGCCTGGGCATTCAGATCGGTCACATCGGACCAGATTCGGGCGGCGAAGAAGGCTTGGCGAAGGTACCGAATAGCCCTCTCCACGCGCCCCTTTTCGTTGCCCCGCCCGGGGGCGGCGGCACGGGGCTCGAACCGATAATGAGCCGCCAATTCCAGCAACGCCGGATTGAATCGGATGGCCTGGCCGCGCCGCTCCAACACGGCTGATTTTAAGTTGTCGTACAGGCACGAGCGGGTGGCCCCACCCAACAGCTCGAAGGCTCGCACGTGCCCGTCCAGGAAGCTGTCCATGCGCGCGTTCAGGTAAAAGCGCACGAACAGCATCCGGCTATACGAGAGCACCATCACGAAGGCCATCAGCGGGCGGCTGGCCGAACCGATCTGCACCTGGCCGAAGTGAGCCCAGTCCACTTGGCATTGTTCGCCGGCCAGGGTGCGCAGGCGCAGGTAAGCCGGGGCGATCCGCGGTGGGCGCAGCTGCGCCACGCGGGCGCGGAAGTGACTGCTGGCACCCTGATAGCCGCGCGCACAGGCCATGCCGTACAGGCGCGCGGCGCTCAGGCGAGGGAACTGCTCCAGGGTCTGCAGGATGAAGGGCACGAACGGATCGATCTTGGAGGCGCGCCGGGTGCGTTCGCTCTTGGGCTGGCCGGCCTGCGAGATCACCCGGTCCACCACCGAATGGTGCACCTGCAGTTGCGCGGCGATCGTGTTGACCGGCCAGCCCTCCACGAAGTGGTAGCGCAGGATCCGGGTCTGGGTGTCACGGTCTATGGTCATGGCGGCATTGGGGCGGCGGGCACAGTCGGACGGCGACGACGTTCGAGCGGGGGCAAGAACCCGCGCCGCACGAACCTGGCGCTCTGATTCCCGCAACCGTGACAGCGCAGCGCATTCGGAGACGAAGAAACCGACGCTGCAACCGTCCTGCTTGTCGGGCTGGCCAGTAGAGCAAGCAGGCGCACTGCGGGGGAACCCTGATGCGTTACTTTTACAAGTTCGCCGCTCTGGCCGAGCTCTTCGAGAGGGTCGGTTTGGACGGTCGCATCACGGCGGCGCTGGCGAAATCGGCGCTGACGAAGCGCGTTGCGGGTTCGGCCCCGGACGCTGCGCGCGTAGCGGTGGGCAGCCTGAAGGCGCGACTGGCGTCGCGCAGCCACCGCGCACCCGTGAAGGCAATACACCTGGCCACGATCACATCGGCGGCACAAGAACACCTGGCACCGGCAGCGGGCGCACAGGAACAGGCGTATCGACTCGGGCATCGGCGCAATCCGGCCGATGAGCGCTGGACTTGAACCGACGCAGCGGCGATACTGCGCAGGCTGTGCGGACGCACGGTACCGGGGGCCACGCCAGACTGACCTCGAAATCTGACCGGCGTTGCCCCCACCTCATCGGCGGATTCGTTGTACGCCTGGAACGGACCCGCGTCACCCCTGCAACGCAGCAAACCGCCCGACCAAGCTGCCACGATAAGGCCGGCGGGACTCGAGTCCCGCCGGCCTTATCGTGAAATCAGTCGGTCAGCGAATAGCGGCAAATAGTCGCGCGTTCTGAGCGGCACCTACAGGCAGGGAAACATGGCAGTTTTATCTGGGCCATCGTGCCACAGCGCGAGTCCATCAATACCTCCGTCCTTGATGTAGATTGAGAGCGGTACCTGACTGTCGTACTGCTCAATTGAATTTGCGGTGAGTTCTAGATAGACCAATTGCCATAGCAATTCGACAAGCTGAGTATCCTTTAGGCGCTTGATGTCTTCATTAGTCAATTGAATTGGTGATGACACGCGCACTCCATGAATTTGACATTGGTTTTGGTACCTCTTTAGTTGCTTTTATTCTCTTCGTCCGTGTCGGCTTCACAATAAATCGGCTCGAACTTCGGATTGATCCGTCTCGGTCTTTTCGGAGACCACGACATCTAGAGGATGTGGTCATGACCAACGCGTTTCGATCTTCACTAGAGATGCTGGAGCGTGTGGTGGGAATTTTTCGTGATAGCCTTGTCTAGCACTTATTTCCCAATGTTCCGGGGAGTTGCCGCGGCGGACTGAATATTCACTTCATCGCTTCCTGCATCGCCCGCATCCTGCGCGCTTTCTCGGTCGTGACATAAACCGTCGTAGTCGCCAGCGACGCATGCCCAAGGCTGGCCTGCGCCACTTTGATCGGCACGCCGTTCGCAATCGCATGGCTCGCATGAGTGTGCCGTAACCAGTGCGTGCTCGCGCGCCGGATTCGATCACCCTCAGCGGGATGATGCACCGATACGTCGTCCGCGCATTTGTCGAAGAGGGTTTTCAGCAATGCATAGAGCGTTGCGGCCGCGAGGCCCGCGCCGGCGCCCTGCCCGGCTGACACGCCGAATCGGTCCGCCGGCTTGGTCTGGTGCGTGAGCGGCGCCAACAGGAATGCTTCAGGGTTTTCCGACGCGTTCAGATTGCCGGGCAAGCCTCTTGCGACCAAATACCCACGCAGCAGAGCCACGACCGATTCCGGCACCACGACCTCGCGCAGCTTCTCCCCCTTACCCAGCACCTTCAGTTCCCACCCGGTCACCGGCGCGCCTCCGTCGCTGTCGGGCGGATACTCGACCCAGGTCAGGTCCGCCACTTTGGCATTCACCGCCTCACCCAGCCGCAACCCGGTCGCATACAGCAGCCCCAGCGCCAGCGCGATGCGTCGGTTCTTCTCGGTGTCGTCCAGCCCCTTCACGTAGTCCAGGATCAACTGCCACTGCCGCGCGGTGAATCTGCGGCTCGCGTCCAGCCCCGGCCCCGGCCGACGCGGCGTCGCCACCCCCATCCACGGATTGCCCATCAGGTAGTTCTGGTTCGCCAGGAATGTGTAGAGGTTGCACAACTGCGTAATCGCCAGGTGCTGCGCTGATTGCGACAGCGGCCCCTCGAACGGGCGCCAGAGTGGCGACCAGCGCTCGCGCCCGCGTGGCCCGCACCAGGTGTCGGCCGGTTGCGGGTCGGCGAGGAAATCCCGGTACGCGATGCAGTCCTCGGTCGACATCGACGAGAGCGGCTTGCCGCGCGCCAGGATTGCCCAGAGCAGGAAGCGCTCGGCCTCCTTGCGGCACGATCGCTGGGTGTGCGAGAGCACTTCAAGCCAGGCGAGCGGCGCGGCCGGATCGGTGGCGTCGCGCCCGCGCTTGCGGGCGCGCTGCTGGGCCTGCGCGGCTGGCGACTTGGGGCGTTTGGCCTGCAACCAGGCCAGGATCGCTTCGTAGTCGTTGCGTGCCCTCATCAGGCATTGCGCCTGCGGCTGGCGGTAGCGCCCTGCCCGGCCGTCCAGTTCGGCCGGCACCTGGAACTTCTCCAGGGGGCGGATGGCGGTGGCCGGCGGTTGCACCGCCGCCAGTTCCACCGCATACAGGCGGCTGCGCGCCACCGTGGCATAGGGGCCGAGTGCCCGGCCTAGCGATGATTCATGCGCGCGCAACCAGGCCTGCAGGCGCTGGGCCGTGCGGGCCCCGAGCCCGGCGATCGGCCGGTACCACAGACGCCCGGCCCCGTTGATCCGATCGACGAGCTGGGCGAGGGTGAAGAGGCCCGAGCCGCTCAGGCGCTGCTCCACTGAGCGCGTGAACCACGCCCCACAGGCGTCGCCTGCCTGGGGCTGGCGCACGATCAGATCCTCCAGCCACCGGAGCTCGCTCAGTTGCTGCTCAACCAGGCGCGCGTGCCGCACCATCCGGTGGCGGGTCGCCGTACTCTGCGCGGCCTGGTAGGCCTGCAGCTTTTCTGCCTCGCTATGGACCTCCAAGCCGCGCGCGGACGCCCACTCGTCGATGCCCGGCAGCGCTTGCAGCGAGTCGGGCTGGTGCAGGATGGCCAGGCTCATCAGGCGTGCGGTCGCGTAGCGATGTTCCTTGCGAGCGGCCGCCGCCAGTTCCGCGCGCAACCAGGCCAGCGTCGTGGCAGCTGAGCGCGCCCCGCCCGCGTCGGCTTCGTGCGGCAGGTAGCGATGAAAATTCTCGCCCATCGGCAGCCCCTGGACGACCGCGCGCATGAAGGCGAAATGCCCGCGGTGCACTGCCCGCACGCCGCGCTCGAGCGGCTGGCGGGAGCCGATCGGCCGGCCCCCCTTCGAGGCCGGCGCATCGGCCGCGGCCAGCATTGCTGCCGCCGGCTCGCGGATGGGGATCACGACGTCGGTCATGCCGGCCCTGCGTTCCACAACGCCGCCTCGAAGGCGTCGTCATGCTCCAGGCGCAACGCGCGCCCTTCGGCCCAGGCTTCCGGATAAACGGGATCTGGGGGCGGCTCTGCCTCCAAGCCACGTTGACCACGCTGACCGCCCACGCCGCCCTCCCCTCGGTAGCCCTGCAGAAACCCGTACCGGCCCGCCGCCTCTCGCGGTTGCAAGGCAATCGCCACCTCGCGCTCGTGCGCCTGGCGCGGGGCCTCGCCCTGCGCCCGAGCCCGCGCAAACCCCGACTCACCGTCGAGGCTCAGCGACACCCCGTCGCCGCGATACCCGTCGCTCAGACCGCTACGCCACTGCTCGGCGTCGTCCGCCATGGACCCTGGCTCCCGAAAACCGGCCGGCGATCACCCCGGCCGCGTAGTGCGTTGGAAAGGCAGCGAAATGTCAGCCATTCTGACAGATCGATTTCGCAGGATACCGCGACTTCGGGGTTTTTATCAGCATCGTGATTAGGCGAGTTATCAACATGCAAATACGCCAGAGCCGTGCCTGAAGTTGCTGAAATATGGATTCCAAACCGCGTGGGAATAGCCTGGTCGTTTGCCCTAGAGGCTTTGCAAAGGCAGCAGCGTCAACCGCACTCGTGCCGGCTCAAAGGTCACCAACGCCCCCGTTTCCAGTTCGGGGCGCGCATGACGTAGTGCCGAAATGACCGATGGACCAATGGCCTCCGGGCTGGGATCAGGGGCGCGAATTTGCACGACGCTCGGGGCCCTGCCCTATGTGGCGGCGAGGATGGCCCCAAAATCCAAATCGTGAGTCAGGACAACGTAGCCGTGCTGGCGGGCGTAATCCATGATTTCGACGTCGGGCGCATTGATTGGACCGACTGAAGACCAATGGGTCGCCGGTATGCCAGAGGAAACCAAGACGTCAATCCACCTCGGCGAGAGGTTCATGTCTGTCAATCAGAAACTTCACCGATCGGTCAGAACGACTTCGCGCTCCTCAGCCCGCCAGGCTGCGTACTGGATGGCTTGCATGATGTCTTCGCGCTCTAGATACGGATAATCCGCCAGGATTTGGTCGACGGTGCGCCCCGCGCCGAGTTGCGATACAACATTGCCGACCGTCACGCGTTGGCCGCGGATACAGGCTTTTCCGCCCATGACGCCGGGCTGCTGGGTAATACGGTCTAGGTTTTCCATCGCGAATTCCTGTTTCTAGCCTACATCATGTCTGAAAGCAGGCCTCTATTGTGGCCTTGTTACGCAACTCTGGCATATCTTGGCATGCGGGAACCGTTGACCACCGCCCCATCCTGGTGCCCTAATATTTGAAGTTAGCAATATACTGAGATGACACGCCGCGACCGCGCAATGTCAGGCCCTGTTTCGGGAGTGTCGGCTCGACGCGGCCACGGCGCTATGACCAGGACCGCTGGTCTCTGGGCAGCACGCGGTTGGGGTCGTAGTCAGCAACCCGATCCTGTTCATCGAGCTGCCCCCCGTGAACAGCACCAGGTTGATGCCACCGGCCATAACCGTCGATTCGAACAGAATGCCCTTGCGCCACTGACAATCACCTCATTACCCAGGACTCAGCTGGGCAGCTCGATTCGCTGATCGAACGACATTGAACGCCAGTCACAGGCGACGGACTCCCATAGTGGCGCCCAATCGTCACGGGCATACCCGCCCCTGAAGTTAACCACCGGCGCGCTCGTGACCTCATAACAAACGAGCGTTCCCGGCGGCATCAACGATGAGGACTGCTGGTATTTGCGCGCCCCCGTCTCCAGCGTCAAGGACAGATACAGCGCCGGCACCCCGAGGCGGTTTGCCCTACCCCCAGGCATGGCAGCACCGTCTCCGTTGAGCGGCAACGTCGCCAAACGCGGTGTATGAACGCGGTAGGCGGTCAACCCCTGCAGTTATGTCAGGATCACCCGGCCTGGCCCGCTCCGAGCGACATCACATAGCGCAGCAGATCATCGCCGCGCTTGCCAACCACAAGTTGCTCGGGCGTTTGATATTGAAAGACGGCCAGCGGCTCGTTGCGGTACCAGAACAGCGCCTGGTTCACATCTCCGCACAAATCGGTGGCGGCCCGGATCACCCGGACCGCTTCGCGCATGAGCTCCTGAATGCTGCGAGAGGTGGGTGCCCGAGCAATGGTGTTGCGATGCACGCCGGCCTGCTCGGCAAGCGTCTGCAGGTCGATTTGCAAGGCGTCGCTGAACCGGTGCGGCGAGACCGCCGGGCCGGCAAGCGCCGGATCCTGCAGACTGCGCAAGAAGACATCAAAGGAGAGATCCAGACGGTTTGCGGCGGCGGAGGACATGACCGGCACCCAAAACTATCAATTTGGTCACCTACTATGCACTATTTTTGCATCATTGATAGCCCATCGCGATTCCTCAACGCACGACCAGAGTCAGTAACTCTTCCGCGGTCGGCTCACCCCAGTGCGGCCCCCAGACGATCTCGGCATACCAACGGCTGAACTCGGCCCGGATGGCCGGTCTATCGAGCCCGGCGTTTTCACACGCGAAGACAAAAGTAAAAGTGTCACTTCCTATGGACGCGGTTTCGCGGCACGTATCCCAGCGCGAACAACCGGGCCAGTTCCGCACGCGAGAGGATCTAGGGCAGCTTCTGCTCCAGTTTACCCACCGGAATCTGCACATCGGCATCGGCCCGGCCCAGCACGGTTCCATACAGAAACCAGTAGGCGCAGCTGTACTGATTGACCGTCCTACGCGCCCGATGCCGCTCGTTGAGCAATATCAGCAGGAATTGCCTGACCTCATCAGCGCTCAGGCGATCGGGCGACCGACGATAGTGCTGCGCCAGCCTCACCACCGCGAACACATACGCCTGCTGCGTTCGCGTCGCCAACCCTGGCCAGAAGGCCGAGATCGTGGCCTGTGACAAGCATCAGGACACGCTCTGGATGGCGGGCGTGATCGGCGTGGATGTGCTCGACAGAGCCAGAGGACAGCCGCTTGCACATATTGATGTCGCGAACCTGGGCCTTGTGAACAGCGTTGCTGTTCATGGAAACCTGGCCGCCCTTGCGATCGAGAATGCCAATGCCCGCACCCTGCCCGGTGTCGTCGTCTTCTACGACACCCAGACGCGTCGGCAAAGTGGCGCACCGGTGTCCGTGGGATCGCTGCCAGACATGGTCACGTTCACGCCGGAGGGGCGTCAGCTGCTCGTGGCTAACGAAGGAACGCCAAACACACGGATCGAAAACTCACCGCTGTCCACCACGGATCCGGCCGGCAGCGTGAGAATCATCGGTGATCGGCCTGGAACGCACGCTGACCTCAGCAACGGCGATCTATGACATCACCAATCCGCATTCGGTACGGTTTGTCGACATGATCGTGGCCGACGGGGACGTCTCTCCGGAAGGACTCAAGGCGTTCAAGGCGCGGGGACGATATTACGTGGCCATTGCCAACGAGGTGAGCGATACGAACGACGGCTATCAGGATGACGCTATCCCATGCGGCCAAACTTCCCGCTGTTGAAGTCGTTGACTGCCTGGATGATTTGATCCCCGCTGTTCATCACGAACGGACCATAGCCGACCACTGGCTCATCAATCGCCTCACCGGCCAGCAGCAGGATCTTGGCATCGCTGTCGGCCGTGAGCGCGATCTCCGTGCCCTCGGCCGACAAGGTGGCCATCTGCGCAGCACCCAGACCGGTGCCACCATTGATGCTCACCGAACCCGCCAGCACCACCAACAGGCAGATCCAGCCCTGCGGCTGCGCCAGTGACACGCGATGCCCTCCACGCACCCGGACATCCCAGACGTTCATTGGCGTGAAATGACGCGCCGGGCCATAGACCTGACCCAGACTGCCCGCGATCACCCTCACCTGTCCGGCCGCCTGACCCTCGGCGTCGCTCAGCGGCACCACCGGAATGTCGTGGTTGACGATGGCCTGATAACCGGGCGGCGTCATTTTGTCCCTGGCCGGCAGATTGACCCAGAGCTGAACCATTTCGAACGGACCTCCGCGGCGGGCATAGTCACCCGAGTGAAACTCTTCATGCAGGATGCCCGATCCGGCCGTCATCCACTGCACATCGCCGGGACCGATCACGCCTCCGTTACCGGTCGAATCGCGATGCTCGACCTCCCCCTCGTACACGATGGTGACGGTTTCAAAGCCCCGGTGCGGATGCTCGCCAACCCCTCGCCGCGCGGTGGTTGGCTCAAAATGCGTGGGCGCGGCATAGTCGAGCAGCAGGAAAGGGCTGCGCTGGGCAGCTCCCTCGTCATACCCGAACATGCCGTGCACGGGGAATCCGTCGCCCACCCAATGGCGGGCAGGGGCATTGCGGGAGGAAAGCACCTTCTTCATGTCACGCTCCGGATGTCAGGGCAGAACGGCCCTCATAACGGGAATACTGTGCCATAGATGGGGACGACAGACGGAATTGACAGTCGATGCGATATCCTCGCGCCTACTTCCGAACCCTTTCACGGCCGCTGTGGACCACGATTACCAGATCAACATCCCCGCCAGCTTCATGGCGGTGCATACCACCCCGGGACGCATCAAGCCCGATCTTGCCCGCGACGCGCTGGCCGAGCGTTACGAACTCTGTGAAGACCTGGCGCTCCTGCTCTGCGACAACGCCCGCGATGTGATCTTCGACCTGAGCATCACCCAGACCGATGTGCTGGACCGCATGCATGCCGGACTGGCCGGCGACTCGGCGGTGGTGAATGAAGCCGAAGCGCAATGGGTCATTATCCGAATCGCCGAATTGCTGGGTTGGCAGGATGCGGTCGAATCACTTCAGACCCGCTGGTCCATCCTGCCGGGCGGGCAGTCCTTGCGCTGATCCCTGCCATGCCGGCGTACCAGGCGTCTTGCGAATCAACCCCACGAGATGCGCTCGCAAGACCTGCGTCAATGCGGATATGATCGGTCGAACCCGATTCAGACGGACCCAGGAAACCCGAATGGACGATCAGCAAGGCACGGCACTACGGGCAACAGATGCCTCGGTCATCATCGACGCCGCCGACTATTTCAAGCATGCCCGACGCGTGATGCACGAGGCCTCACGACGCATCATGTTGATCGGATGGGATTTTGATGCCCGCGTGAATTTGGGCGCGGTTCAATCCGATGAATGGGGCCCACCCAAGGTCGGCGACTTCATCCATTCATTGGTCGATCGTAACAGTGCACTGGAGGTATTCCTGCTGCGCTGGGACATCGGCGCCATCAAATCCTTGTTGCGGGGCTCGACACTGCTGACCTATCTGAGCTGGATCCGGCATCCGCGTATTCACATCAAGCTGGACGGATATCATCCGACCGGCGCTTCGCATCATCAGAAGCTCATCATCGTGGATGATCGTATTGCCTTCTGCGGTGGGATCGATGTCACGGGTATGCGCTGGGACACCCGGGACCATCTCGACCCCGATCCCAGGCGCCGATTCCCGGGCAACAAGCCGTATCCGCCCTGGCATGATGCCGCGATGGTGCTGAGCGGGCCGGCAGCAGCCGGGTTGGGTGAGGTGGGTCGCCTTCGCTGGAACCATGCCACGGGGAACAGGCTCGAGCCAGTGACCACCGATAAGCCGCTGCAATGGCCGCAGGAACTGTCGAAGGATTTCAGCGACGTTCGGGTGAACATTCTGCAGACCTTGCCCGACATGACGGACCGGGCAGCGGTCCATGAAGTGGAAACCCGATACCTGGCACTGATCGCCCAGGCGGAGCGGTACGTTTACATTGAAAGCCAGTACTTCTGTGCTCGACGCATCGCCGAAGCGATCGCCAAACGTCTGTCGTCATCCCGCGCCCCCGAGTTCGTGATTATCAATCCACGCACCGCCGAAGGATGGCTGGAGCCCATCGCGATGGACACTGGTCGGGCGAGAATCTGGAACGCGCTTAAAAAACTCGATACCACCGGCCGCCTTCGGATCTATCACCCGGTAACCGGGCAAGGCAGCGATATCTATGTCCATGCCAAGATCATGATCGTTGACGATGTGGTCTTGCGCATCGGCTCGTCCAATCTGAACAATCGCTCGATGCGACTCGATACCGAATGCGATGTGGAAGTGTTGGCCGACGCTGGCGGTTCGTCGATGGTGAGCGAGCGGATCCGTCAGATCCGGGACAGCCTGATCGCCGAGCATCTGGGCGTCGCGATTGAAGACGTCGAATCGTCAGTTCAACGCACGAAGTCGCTCATCGGCACCATCGATGAGCTTCGCGGCACCGGCAAGACCCTTGTCGACTACGAGCCGCCAACGCTTCTCGGACACCGAGAAGTTCCTGGCTGACAACCAGATACTGGATCCTGAAGGCCCCGAGGAGATGTTCGAAGCCCTCGATCGCCGGGGGCTGTTCCGGAACTGGCACCACTGGCGACGCCGGCGCGCCTAGAAACAACGGCCGCGCTGGATGGCGGCTGCGTCTGTTTCGGACTGACCGACGAGGCCGGATGCGTATTCAAAAGCGACGCCGCGTCATGGGACGCGGCGTCCGGCTCCGAACGACTGTCGTTACTCGACAGCGCTGGGCCCGGAGAACCGCAACCGGCCCGGTTTGAAGTTGCCCTTGCCCTTGACGTCGTTGATCTCCTGCGTGTTCATCGCGTATCGCAGAGTGACGGCCGCGATCGCGTCCGAGTTCACATCAAGCGCACGAAGACTGATGTTGTCGTAGGTGTCGCAGGCCAGGTGATAACACGGATCGTATTGCTCCCCGGCGACACCACCCCAGCGGGCGGCCTCATCAGGCGTTTTGATCCCTTCGGCGCCGGTAAACAGCCCACCGGAGGGGATGTCCTGGGCAATGAATGGACCGTAATCCGATCGGCCGGAAAAGTCAGTACCCAGAAATGGCTCGCCAATCTGCGCGTAGAACGCCTCGAACGCCTTTTCGATCTGGGCCGAGCCATCAGGGCCAGGACCAGCGCCCTCGCCGTCCGAGTTGTCGCCGTCGTAGACGAAAAACACGTAGTTGGGTGACCCGATCATGTCGAAATTCAGGTACAGGGTGATGCGTGCCAAGTCTTCGGGTGACAGGCTGGCCACATATTGAGTCGACCCGACGAGCCCGGCTTCTTCGGCGCCCCACCAAGCAAAGCGTAGCTTGTTGCGCGGTTTGACCTTGGCCATGTTTTCGGCCACCTCGAGAATTGCCGCGCTGCCCGAACCATTGTCCTGAAGCCCCGGGCCGGTATTGACCGAATCCAGGTGCGACCCGACGACCACGACGTTGCCGGCATCGCCGTCTTGTGATTCAGCGATCACATTGTAGGATGTGGCCTCACCACGGAAGGTATCCGTCTTGAGCCGCAGCTGGAGCCCCGGCGTCGCCGCAAGCTGCTGGCCGACCTCCAGGGTGACCGAGGTGACGCCCACGTCGAGTGCGAAGGTATTGCCCAACGTGCCGTTCAGCTTCTCCCGGGGCATTGTTGTAGATCACGACGCCGACTGCCCCGGCATTCGAGGCATTGGTCGCCTTCAGCGCAAATGTACAGCCGCCCCGGCTGATCAGGGCGATCGTGCCCGCCGGATAGCCGGCGAAGTCACCAGGTTCGCAGCCCGGCGTTGGATCTCCAGATGGCCCGGTCAGCACGGTGACCGGGGCCGTGACGTCGCCACTGCCCGAGTAAGACATGAGGTTATTGACGATGACGCCGGGCACGGGCGCGATCTGCTCCAGCACCGTAGGCGACAGGGTGATAAAGGTCTGGTACTGGAACGGTTGAATGTTGACGTCGTAACCGGCTGCCCTCATGCGCCCCGCGACATAGTCCACTGAGGCGTCGTAGCCTGGTGTACCGGAGGTGCGGATGCCGTTGTTCGCATCGGCAATCGCCTGGAGTGCCGCCTGATGCTCTCTGACGCCTTCCACGGTCACGCATTGGGTCAGCGCCTCGGTCGTATTGTTGACCCGCTTATCGCAAGCCACCGCCGAATTGCCGCCCCGCGCTTTGGTTGCGCGATCGACTGAATCATCCGTGTCGCTACCGCAGCCCGCCACGCCGACAATGGCAACCGTGGTGATGCCCACGATGCCCAATGGAATTCGGGATATGAATTTGGTCGTCCTCGCCACGATCGTCCCCTTCGTCTTGTTGGTCAGTCCGTACACCGGCAGACAGTCTGTGACCGTCAACAATCCGGTGCGTCGTCGCGTGACTATGCGCCCGAACATCCAGGCATGCAACCGTGCCGCAACCCATCGGTACCTGACCCTGGCTACAATGACCATTTGCCATGACTTCACCCGAACTGATTCCGTCCAACCCCGATCGTCTGCCCGTTGATCTCAGCCACGAACTGGTCGGAGGCGGTGGCCCGCGCCTGTTCGTCTTCGAGATGGACATACCCATCCGCTGGGGCGACATGGATGCGATGGGGCATGTGAACAACACGGTGTATTTCCGTTATCTGGAGCAGGTGCGCATCAGTTGGTTCGATGCGCTGGGTGTTTCGCCCGCCCCCGATGGACAGGGCCCGGTCATCGTCAATGCGTTCTGCTCCTTCCTGCACGAATTGCGCTACCCCGGTATCGTGCGGGCCCGCCAGTATGTCGCCGAGTTCGGACGATCGAGCGTGCAAACCTTTACTGATCTTGCCCGCACCGATGCGCCCGACATCATCTGCGCCGCGGGTGGTGCCAAGGTGGTGTGGGTCGACTTTCCGCGGCGCAAGTCTGCCCCCCTGCCCGAACTCGTGCGCGAACGCATGGTCCGGCCGATCGGACACAGCAACCCGCGCTGATGCGGCGACCGACAGGCTGTCGGGACGGTCGGGCTAGCCAGGCGGCGGACGGATCAGGTCGGCGAACTCGGCGAAGATCCACTCGCGCATGGCCAGTACCAGCGTGAATGAGCCGCGATGCGGATCGCCCACCCCCTGGTCAGCCAGATGTTGCAATGAGAAATCATGGGCAAGCCGCCGGAGCCGCTCGGCAAAGGCAGGCGCCGCCGAGCGGGCAATCGTGCCGTGCACGAGCAGCAGCGATTCAGCCTCGCCGTCAAAGCCGCCGGCGAAATAGTCGTTCATGGCTCGTTCGCGGAAAAAGGCCATGACCGGTCCGTGCGGGCGCCAGCGAAAACCCTTGGCCAGTTTGAGCGTGTAGCGGTTCTGCTGGCGCAATTCGATCAGGCCGATGCGATCGAGCCGGACCAGATACCTGACCAGTTCTGCTTCGCTCAGCAGGTAGTCACGCAGCATCTGCTCGAAGCTCCATTCGCTCTGACAGCAGATGGCCACCAGCATGAGTTTGCGGTCGGCCACCAGCGCCCGCTCCTGGGCCTGGGAGAGTTCAGCGTCGCGCCGGGGCATGCCGGCAATGCGTCGCTGCAGATCGCCCAGATCGATGCCCAGGACCGTCATGATCTCGTCCAGCCGCGACAAGGTCATGTCGGCGCGGGAAAACATGCGCTTGACGGTAGATTCACTCGCACCCAGATGGGCGGCCAGATGGGCGTAGGTCAGGCCGGCGGCGCGTAATTCGGCGCGCAACGCTGCCACCAGTTCTGTGCTGCCTGCCATCAAAGCCCCCGAAAAAGTATCAAAATATAATACCTTAGGTGCTCGATTAGTAGACTTCGTATCATCTGATTGCACCGCCGATCGAATCCGAAGACATTGCGATCTCCTTCAACCCAACGGAGTTCCTGATGTCAGTCACAGTCCATACACCATCGACGCGTTCCGCCTGCGCCGCTCTGGCGCTTTGCACCGCGCTCGGCGCAACCCTGCTGTCGCCCTCGCCCGCCCTCGCGCAAAGCACTGTCCATGAGGCCAGCCTGATCTCCGGCCTCTCGCTCGCCATGCCGGTGGCGATGTCGATCGCCGCGCCGGCCATCAGCGCAGCAGGCGCCAGCCACCTCACCGTCACCGCGATCCAGTTGGCGACCGACGGCACGGTCTGGGTGCTCGAAAATGCCGCCCTGGGCATCAGCACGACCATTCGATTTACCGGCGAAGCCATTCATTCGGTGGGTGTTGGCGCAGGCATGGTCTTGCGCACGGCCACAACGGCCGCGGGCATCGTGCTCTATGACGGCAGCCGCGCCGTGGTCTTGCTGCCCAATCAGATCGGCCGCACGCTCTCGCATCATCAACGCCTGAGCTGGTAAGGACGCGACCATGATTCACAACATCACCTCTCCGCTCGCCCGCCTGGGCGCCGGCCTGGCCATCACCCTGGCCGGCGCACTGGCCAGCTGGGCACCGGCGCAGGCTGGCCAGCCCTGCGAATCCCGGCCCATGAGCCTTTACGAAATGGAGCGCGGCCTGGAACTGGCCGCCAATACGGCCAATACGCTGAACGCCCAGGACCGCGATGTGGCCATCATCGCCCGCGTCGGCCAGAATCTTCGCGCCTACGGGCAACGCTATTCCCACATCGCATTTGTCACCCGGACCGTCGCGCCCGACGGACAAGCGACAACCTGGCGGGTGGTTCACAAACTGAATGAATGTGGCACAGACTCCGCTCACCTCTACCGTCAGGGTCTGGCCGAATTCTTCTCGGACGACCTCTACGAATGGGAGGCGGCGGTCGTCCCGCTGGCCCCGGAGATTGCCGGCAAGGTCAAGGCCGTTCTGGACGATCCGAAGCGGATCGCCCGCCTGCATACCCGTGCCTACAACATGCTCGCCTACCCCTGGTCGACGCGATACCAGCAGTCCAACCAGTGGGTGCTGGAAACCCTGGCCATGGCCATCGAGCCCGACATCGGCCAGCGCGACCAGGCCCAGGCCTGGCTGAAGTTCAAGGACTATCAACCCGATACGCTGACCATTTCCACTTTTCAGCGCCTGGGTGCGAGAATCACGCGCGCCAACGTGGCCTTCGACGACCATCCTTCCGGGCAACGCTTTGCCGATCGCATCACCACCACGACTGCCGACTCGGCGCTGCGCTGGCTGCAGGCTTCGCGCCTGGGCGAGCAGAAGATCGCCGTACGCTGAGCCCTGATGGATACCTCACCCATGACGACTTCCAGTCCTGCCGCTACTGGCACCGGCCACGGCAATCAGTTCGCCCTGCTCGGCCAGCGCCGGTTCGCCCCATTCTTCTGGACCCAGTTCCTTGGCGCCGGCAATGACAACCTGTTCAAGTTCGCCTTCACCGTCATGGTCACCTATCAGTTGCAGGTGAGCTGGCTGCCGCCCGCGCAGGCGGGCCTGGTGATCGGCGCGCTCTTCATCCTGCCCTTCCTGCTGTTTTCGGCAACGAGCGGACAACTCGCCGACCGATCGGACAAGTCCACGCTCATCAGGCATCTGAAAACCGCCGAGATCGCTGTGATGGCACTGGCCGCGGTCGGGTTCTGGTTCACCAGCATTCCGTTGCTGCTCGCCTGCATTTTCCTGATGGGCGCGCAGTCGGCCGTGTTCGGGCCGGTCAAGTATGCCTACCTGCCCCAACATCTCACCGAACGGGAGCTGACCGGGGGCAATGGCGTGATCGAGATGGGTACCTTCGTGGCGATTCTGCTGGGCAATCTGGCCGGCGGCTTGCTGATCGCGCTGCCAGAGACGGGTGCCACGATCGTGGCCGGCACCTGTCTGGCGCTCGCCGTACTCGGCCGGATCACGGCGGGCTTCGTGCCGTCGGCACCGGCGACCGATCCGCACCTGATCATCAACTGGAATCCGGTGAGCGAGACCTGGCGCAATCTTGCGCTCGCCTGGCAGGACAAAGTGGTGTTCCGCTCGCTGCTCGGCATCTCCTGGATGTGGTTCTTCGGCGCGGTGTTTCTGTCCCAGTTTCCCTCTTTCGCCCGCGATGTACTCGGCGGCGATGAGCAGGTGGCATCACTGCTGCTGGTGGTATTTTCGATCGGGATCGGGGCCGGTTCGCTGGCCTGCGAAATGCTCTCGCGTCGGCATGTGGAGATCGGCCTGGTGCCCATCGGTGCCATCGGCATGACCGTGTTCTGTATCGACCTGTACCTGGCCACCCGGCAAATGGCGCCCGGTGCCCTCACCGGTCTGACGGATTTTCTCGCGCAGCCTGCGAACTGGCGAGTGATGGGCGATCTGCTGCTGTTGTCATTTTTCACCGGCCTGTTCAGCGTGCCGATGTACGCCCTCGTGCAGGCTCGCTCACAACCCACCCACCGTGCCCGCATCATTGCGGCCAACAATATCCTGAATGCCGTGTTCATGATCGTGAGCGCACTGGCCGCCGGCGCGCTGCTGACTGCGGGTTTCTCGATTCAGGAAATTTTCCTGGCTACCGGTATTCTCAATGCGATCGTCGCCGGTTATATCTTTTTCCTGGTGCCCGAATATCTGCTGCGCTTCGTGGCCTGGGTGGCGTCCCGTCTGGTGTATCGCTTCAAGGTGATCGGTGACGAACACATTCCGACCCAGGGGGCCGCGATTCTGGCGGCCAACCACGTGAGCTACGTCGATGCCATCCTGCTGATGGCGGCCAGTCCGCGGCCCATCACCTTCCTGATGGATCACCGCATCTTCCGCATCCCGGTGCTTGGCGGACTGTTCCGCCTGGCGCGTGCCATTCCGGTCGCACCCCGCGATGAGGACGCGCATGCGTATGACAATGCCATGCGTGCGGCTCAGGCGGCCTTACTGGATGGCCAGCTGGTCGGGATCTTCCCCGAGGGAAGTATTACGCGCGACGGCCGTCTTCAGCCACTGCGACCCGGCATTCTCAAACTCGTGGCCAATGCCAAAGCCGCCGGCTGCAACGTGCCGGTCGTGCCGGTCGGCCTGCAGAATCTCTGGGGATCGTATTTCTCGCGCATCGAAGGTGGCGTGGCGATGCGCAAGCCGTTTCGGCGTGGGTTGTGGTCACGCGCGGGCCTGAACATCGGTCCGGCATTCGATGGCAACGCCATTGACCTGGAGGCGCTGCGAGCGCAGATCGAGCGGCTGGCCAGTCCGCCCTGGATATTCGCCGCACGCGCGGTTCCCGGCTGAGGTCTGACTGACCGTAGGCCAGTGGATGGCCGATAGTGCTGAGTGTTCGATCCGTCTGTTGATGTGAAGATGCATCCTGAGAGCGGGGCTTGTTGGCGGTATAGTGAACGCACTCCCGCATTCGGGTCGGACCCATGCGCAACCGAGCCTGCTTCATTCCTGCTCCGCCGGGCCTCCAATACTGGTCACCCGGCGCGGTCTCGGTCAGCCTGCACCCCGGGATCGATCACTCCGATTTTCCTGCCAGCGTCGGTGGCATGCTCGTCGTGCGTCTCTTGGGCAGCGCTTTTGGCCCGGACGGACAAGCCCTGCCGGCGGCAGCATTGATCGGGCCTTCGGGCTCTCCGATGGCCTTCCCAAGCGCCGGACCTCTCATTGCCCACGGCCTGCTGTTATCGCCCCAGGCGGTCATGGCGATCACCGGGGTGAGCAACCGCTGGGCGGCTGGCGGCGTGACGATCGATCTGGACGCCGTTCGGCCTGGCCAGGCTCACGCGCTGCGGGAACGGCTGACGCTCGAATCGACGGCGCTTGCTCGCAGCGATCTGCTGTTCGACTGGCTGCACGCCGTGGTGTCCGCCAGACCCATGATCCGCCATCGTGCCATCGCCGACATTCAGCTTGCAGTGGCGATCGGCAGTGGGCTGGATCCGGCCTGCCGCGAACTAGGCCTTGGCCCCCGCCAGCTTCAGCGGCGCTGCCTCGATGTGTTCGGCATGTCACCGCACCGCGTCTACTCGGTGCTCAGAATGAGGTCGGTCCTGCGCCAGGCCTTGGGCGAAGCCGCTCAGTCTGGCGGCGCGGAACTCGCGCTGAACCATCGCTACTACGACCAGTCCCATCTGGCGCGCGATCTGCGCCGACTCGCCGGGGCACCTCTCGGACGCATCGTTGCCGCATCAGAAGCGCCCGACGATGCACTCTGGACCTTCAATATCGGGCGCCAGCAATTCTCAAGTCGATCCGGTCGGTCGCCGGGACAGGTACCAGGGCAAGGCAAATGACAGCCCGATACCAAAACAGAGCAGCAAATATAGCCACGGACGACGAACTCGCCGCTCATGAACGACCCAGATCGAGAATCCGATCGCGGCGAGGTAAACGTCGAGCGTGATCGCCGTTGTCAGGTGATTGGCCGAGGCATCTGACCAGAAAATCGACGGGGCGATGCTCCCGCCGCTGGCGAAATACGCGAGATTGAAGATCCAGGGCAGCAACAGACCGGCGATCGCCACCATCGTCATCAGCGTCCGGAATCGGCTGCGCGCAGCGCCCGTTTCAATCAAAACCTCGGGATGGCTGGCTCGGTTCGATTCACGAACTCGAGTCGTGTCGGCGGACGGGGTCATGGGCATGGTGATCACCATTCATGGCAATGTTTCAACCATGGTGAGCGACCGCTCAGATCTGCGATAGGAAAAAAGCGACATCAGAAACCGTCGACGACGATCTTTCCCCTCGCTGTGCCACTTTCCACCCGTTGATGGGCGATTCTGAGGTTTTCAGCGTTGATCGGCGTCAGTCTCTCCGAGACAGTCGTACGGATGCGGCCATCGTCCACCTGTTGCGCCACCCAGCTGAGCAAAAGACCCTGCTGCGCCATATCCGGGGTCTGATGCATGGAGCGGGCAAACATGAACTCCCAGTGCACACTACAGGCCTTGGATTTGAGCTTCTCCATGGGCATGGGCAAATGGGTGTCATCGATGCACACGATGCGACCTTGCGGCCGCACCAGCTCGACCGCCACATCCCAGTGACGCATATCGTTGAAGATGGCGATGTGATCGATGAACCTGAAGCCCAGACTGCGCACGGCTGCGACCATGTCGCCCTGGTGACTGATCACGTGATCGGCGCCCAGTTGGCTGACCCATGCCTGGGTCTGCGGTCGTGATGCAGTGGCGATGACAGTCAGGCCCGCGTGGCGGGCCAGTTGAATGCCGATCGATCCCACGCCGCCACTGCCGCCGATGATCAGCAGCGATTGACCGCGACTGCCGCCGTCACGATCGATCTGCAGCCGATCAAACAGCGACTCATAGGCGGTAATGGTTGTTAATGGCAGGGCCGCCGCCTCGTGATGCGCGAGCGTCATCGGACGGCGGCCAACGATCCGCTCATCAACCAGCTGAAACTGGGCATAGGAGCCCGGACGGTTCAGATCGCCGGCGTAGTAGACCTCGTCGCCCGGCCTGAAGCGGGTCACCTTCTCACCCACGGCCTGGACCACGCCGCTGGCATCCCAGCCAATGATGCGCGGCGGAGTCTCGACTTTGCCCGCGGCTTGTCCGCGACCGCGACGCACCTTGGTATCAACCGGATTGACGGCAATGGCCGCCACCTGGACGAGCAAGTCGTGGCCGTCGGCATGAGGGCGCGGTACCGTCACGTCGACCAGACTGCCGGGCTCGATGATCTCCAGATAACGCTCGATCGCGACGGCCTTCATCATCGTCTCGTTCATGTGCCTGTCCTTGCTCCGGTTGAATGCTGTCGGGTTGACCCGGGCTCAGCCCGATTGAAGACCAACGATCACGGCAGCTTCACCGCAGCCGGCCAGCACATCGGCCTGACCCAGTCGGCGGTGAGCCTGCGCATCAAGCGCTTGGAGGAGTTGCTCGGTCACCGGCTGTTTGAACGCACCAGTCGCTCGATGACGGTGTCGCTGTTCGGTGAACATCTGCTCGCTGACGCCAGAAAGATTCTCGACCTCAACGACAGCATATTCAGACGGTTTCTCAAACCCGAGACCTCGGGCCATCTTCGCATCGGCATTGCCGACTATGTGATCACGGACACGCTGCAGTCCGTGCTGGCCCGTTTTGCCCGACTGTACCCACGCGTATCGCTCGACGTCATCACCGGCCTGGGTCTGGATCTTTCCCCGAGGTACGAAAACGGGGACCTGGCCTTGATGATTGCCGGCGTCGAAGATGAGCGCGGCGATGTCACTTCCCTCTATGACGAGCCCTTGTTCTGGTGTGGCGAGCCGCGCTTCGCCAGTTCAACAGAGACCGTTTTGCCGCTGGTGTCCCTGCCCCACCCCTGCAGTCATCGCCGCGCAGCAATCGAACAATTGACGCGAATCGGCCGGTCCTGGCAGCAGATTTTCACCGGTTCGAGCGTGGGCGCGGTCCGCGAGGCGGCTTGCGCCGGACTGGGTGTGGCCGTCCTGCCCGCCTCGGCGTTCGACAGGCGCTGTCATCGCCTGACCGAGGCCGCCGGGTTTCCCGCCCTGCCGACCATCGGGATCGGCGCCTATATCCGCCCGGATGCCCAGGAACCGGCGCTGGCCTTTCTCTCATTCTTCAGGCAGGAGAGCCCGTGGATGAGATCATCTGTACCGCCTGCAGCTCGGGGCAGGTGATGACATCAGCCGGGCACTGCGGCGCCACTACTGCGGATACCCAGGTAGCTCGCAATGACTTGCGGATCGTCGAGCAGTTGCGCCGATGGCCCTTCGAGCACCAGGCTGCCATTTTCCAGGACATGACCATGATCGGCCACCTGAAGCGCGGCTCGCGCATTCTGTTCGACCAGCAGCACACTCACGCCGCGGGCTCGCAACTGCGCGATCACCTGGAAGATCTCGCGCACGATCCGCGGCGCCAGACCCAGACTCGGCTCATCGAGCATCAGCAGACGGGGCGCGGCCATCAGGGCACGTCCCAGCGCCAACATCTGACGCTCTCCGCCCGATAGCGTGCCAGCCAGTTGGCGATGCCGTTCGCGCAGGCGGGGAAAAATCTCGTAAACCGTCTCGAGCGATCGATCCAGCCCCTTCTCGCCGCGCCGATAACGCGACAGCGCGCCCAGTTCCAGATTGTCGACCACGCTCATTTCGGCGAACAACTCGCGATTCTCCGGTACCAGGCAGATGCCCGCCGCGACTCTGTCCTCGACACTGGCGCCCGTCAGGTCACGACCATCGAACAACACCCGACCCGTGCTGGGCAGCAGGCCCATGACCGCTGCCATCAGCGTGGTCTTGCCCGCACCATTGGGGCCGACGATCGTCACGATCCGGCCTTGCGCCACGCGTAGCGACACTTGGTGAACCGCTTCGACCTTGCCATAACCGACGCTGAGCGCTTCAATATCGAGCAAGGGCGCCGTCATTCGATACCTCCCAGGTAAGCCTCGAGAACATCCGGATTGCGCTGGATACCGGTCGGTGTGCCTTCGGCGAGTTTGCTGCCAAAGTGCAGCACGACCAGACGATCGGTGAGCGACATTACAAAATCCATGTCGTGTTCAACCAGCAGAATGCTCATTCGCTGGGTGCGCAGCTCGCGCAGCAATGCGGCCAGTTCCTGTTTTTCCTGATAGCGCAGACCTGCGGCGGGTTCATCGAGCAACAGCAGCATCGGATCGGCGCACAGGGCGCGGGCGATCTCGACAATGCGCTGTTTGCCCAGCGGCAGACTGCCGGCCATCTCATGTGCGTGCGCGCCCAGGCCGACCCGCTCGAGTTGACGGGCGGCTTCGGCAAGCAAGGCGCGCTCCTCGCGATGATCCAGGCGCAGGCAGGTCGCCGTCACGCCGCTGGTGGCCCGCAGGGATGCGCCGATGGCCACGTTCTCGAGCACTGTCATCTGACCGATCAGCTTGACATGCTGAAAACTGCGCGCCACACCGAGCCGGGCGATGGTGTGGGGCGATTGCCCATCGATCCGTTTGCCCGCGAACCGGACCTGACCGGCCGACAAGGGCAGCATGCCGGTGATCAGATTGAACAAGGTGCTTTTTCCCGCACCGTTCGGACCAATCAAGCCAAGTATTTCGCCCCGGCGCATGGTCAGCGAGATATCGTCGACGGCCACCAGCCCGCCGAATCGACGGGTCACTCGATCGACGACCAGCAAGGGATCGTCGGCCGCAGCCCGTTGCACCGGCTCGAGCACGGCACCACTGCCGGCCGACAGCGCACGCCTTGCCGGCAGCAATGGTCGCAACAGTGGAAACAGTCCATCACGGGCATGGTGCAGCATCAGAATGATCAACAGGCCGAATACGATGAGCTCGTAAGGCCCCGTGGTGTCAAAGGCCTGAAGCAGCGTCTGCAAGGCTTCCTTGAGCGCGGTGAACGTGAACGCACCCAACACCGCGCCAAGCACGCCGCCGGCCCCGCCGATCACCGCCATGAACAGGTATTCGATACCGGCGATCGGTGAGAAGGGCGTTGGATTGATGAAGCGTTGCATGTGGGCGTAAAGCCACCCGGACAATGCCGCGAGCAAGGCGGCGAGCACGAGCACGCGGATTCGAAGGCCCGCCGGATCGACACCGAACGATTCGATCATGGACGCGCGCGCCTTGAGCGCGCGGATGGCACGCCCCTGTCGCGAATCGAGCAGATTGGCGCAGGCCCAGAGGGCCAGCACGACCACCGTCCAGATCAGATAGTAGTAACGACCCAGATCCTGCAATTCAAAGCCGCCGAGCCGAAGCACCGGAATATCACTGATACCGCCGAAACCACCCAGCCCCTCGATATTGCCGAACAGGTAATAGAGACTGATGCCCCAGGCGATGGTTCCGAGCGGCAGATAATGCCCACTCATGCGTAAGGTGATCGCGCCGATGAGCCAGGCCGTCAGCCCGGAAACCAACAGGACTATCGGCAGGCTCATCCATGGCGACAAGCCATAGCCGGTGGTCAGCACCGCACTCGTATAGGCGCCAATGCCGACGAAGGCGGCCTGTCCGAACGAGGTCTGGCCGGCGACACCCGTGAGCAATACCAGACCCAGCGAAACCAGTGTTGCCAGGCCGATGTAGTTCATCAGGGTGACCGAATATTCGGACACGATGCGAGGCAGCACAGCCAGACATACAAGGGCGATCAGCGGCGCCGCCACCCGCCAGACCGATTGCATCACTCCTCCTCCTGCTCTTGATGCGGCGACGTCAGGGACAACAGGATCAACACCGGAATGATCAGCGTGAATACGATGACTTCCTTGTAGCTGCTGGCCCAGAATGACGAAAAAGATTCAAGCATGCCCACCAGCAGCGCCCCGAGCGCCGTGAGCGGGTAGCTCGCCAGACCACCGATGATGGCGGCGACGAATCCCTTCAGGCCGATCATGAAGCCACTGTCGTAGTAGATGGTCACGATCGGGCCGATCAGCACACCCGACAAGGTGCCCAGCAAGGCGGCCGCAGTGAAGGTGATCAGCCCGGCCGATATCGGTGAAAAGCCGATCAGGCGGGCACCCACCCGGTTGAAGGCCGTTGCGCGCAACGCCTTGCCGTACAGGGTTGCGCCAAACAACCAGGCCATGGCCAGGATCAGGCCTGCCGTGGTGGCCAGAATCCACACAGACTGACCGCTCACGCTGAGCATCCCGACATCGAAGACGGCATCGGAGAAGGCCGGCGTCTGAAAGCCCTCGGGCCCGAAAAACACTAGTGCCAGTCCGGTCAGCGCGAAATGCAATGCGACCGAGGCGATCAGCAGCACCAGTACCGAGGCGTCGACCAATGGCTGATACACCAGCCGGTAAAGCAAGGGGCCCATGGGCGTGATCAACAACAAGGTGAGCCCCACATCGGCCCATAGTGGCAGCTCGAGCGGCGCCAGTACCCAGACCACGGCACCGACGATGATCGGGATCCAGAACAGGCCGACCATGCGCCGCGGCAGGCTGGCCAATTCGCCCGCCCGCCACGACTGAGACAGGTCGAGCAGGGTCGCGAGCACGGCCAGCACAACGAGCAGCCAGATCGAGCCAGGAAGCCCGTTATCGCGCAACATGGCGAGCGTCAAGGCGCCGAAGGTGACGAACTCGCCCTGTGGCACGAAGATGACGCGTGTGACCGCAAACACCAGCACGATGGCCAGGCCCAACAGGCAATAGATGGCCCCGTTGGTCAGGCCATCCTGGGCGAGCCATGCCGCGATCTGAGCGTCCATGAGTGGATTCCCGGCAATCCTGCCTACTTGACGATCTGCCAGTCGCCGTTGACCACCTGCACCATGACGGCACCACGTTCATCGAGTCCGTAGTGATCGGTGGGTGAGTAGTTATACACGCCATTGGTCCCTGCCACGTCGCGCACACCTTCGATGGCCGCTCTGAGTGCATCGCGGAACTCGGGCGTACCGGGTTGGGCCTTGGCCTTGGCCACAGGCAGCGCCTGCTTGAGAATCTGCACCACATCAAAGGCATGGGCACCGAATACGGTTGCCGCGTCGGGTCCGTTCCTGGCCACGAAGGCGGTCACGAAGTCATTCACCACCTGTTTGGACGGGTGCGAATCAGGCAGCTGTTTGGGCAACAGAACCGGGCCGATCGGCAACACCACGCCTTCAGCAGACTTGCCGGCGATGCGCAGGAATTGTCCCGAACCAGCGCCATGGGATTGATAGATCTGGCCCTTGTAATTGCGCTCGGCAAGCGCTTTCTGAGGCAGCGCGGCACCGGTCCCCGAGCCCGCCACGAAGATGCCGTCCGGCTTGGCCGCGACCAGCTTGAGCACCTGACCGGTCACGCTGGTATCGGCACGCCCGTATTTCTCCTGAGCGACGATCGTCAGCTCCGACCCTGCAAAACCCTTGTTGAGCGCGTCCAGCCATTGTTCGCCCCAGGGATCGGAAAAGCCGATGAAGCCGATGCGCTTGAGGCCGCGCGATTTCATGTCCTTGACCACTGCCTTGGCCATCAGGTCGACCGATTGCGGCACATCGAAGCTGTAGGGTGACTTTGCAGGATCCAGCGGGATCGGCGCGTAGGCGAAATGCGGTGTCTTGGCCTCCTGCGCGATCGTGGTCACCGCCATGGCGGTGGGCGTGGTGTTCGAACCGAGCAACAGATCAACCTTGTTTTCGGTGACGAACTTACGGGCATTGCGTGTGGCCTGAGACGGATCGCCACCATCATCCAGGATGACCAGATTGACCTTCTCGCCCGCGATCTCGGCCGGCCATAATTCCAGACCCTGGCGCATCGGAATGCCCAGCGACGAAGCCGGCCCCGTGATGGTGAGGGTGGCACCAACGGTGATCTCGGCATGAACCGGGCCTGACAGGCCGACTGTGGCCAGGGCGACCGATACCGCGACGGCGATACGGCCGGAAACGAACAAGGATTTCATGTCTCTCTCCAGTGAAAACAGGCAGCAATGCGCGCGAGCGCGCGGTTCGTCAAACGAGCGTGAGGACGTGGCATCAACCGGCTTCAGCCTTCAATGCCGCCGCATAACGCCGGCGAAAGCGGGCCAATGCGCCATCCGCCGCAATTGGCACCATGGCCACATCCGGGTGCAAGGCGATATTGCGTTGCTGGGCTTCGATCATGCGGATGTCTTCTTCGAATGCGGTGGCCACGCTCTGGTAGACCGCCTCGGTGACGGTTGCGTCGCCAAGCGAGAAAGCATGGGCCTGAGCAAAGAAATAATGGGTCGACGTGTCGGACTCCGGCGTGAGCGCCTGACAGGTGTGAAAGCGCAGCGCCCCCTGGGGATCATCGATGGCGCGATCAACCGACTGAACGCCGGCCTCCATCATGAATACGCCATTGAGCGCCAGGGTGTAATCGAACCAGCGATTCACCTTGCCGGCAAAGCGGCCCAGGCGCTGATGGTACGGTGCGGGCACGGTATCGAACACCTGGCGCAGCACGCGCAGACCCTCATCGGTTTCCGTCACTTCATGCGCGACCTCGGCAATCGCCCGGGATCCACCAAAAGTCTTCTCGTGAACAAAACTCAGGTGCGAAAAATCGAGCAGATTGTCGGTGATGAGCAGCAAGCCGGCCTCGAAGCGCTTGTAACCGGGCTTCATGCGCCAGTCAGGGCTGTCCAGTGAGAAGGTATCCGGTATGAGTGCCGGGTCGGCGCGGTCTGGGTCACCCAGCCAGGCCCAGATCCATCGCTTGCGCTCCACCAGCGGCAGGGTACGGACACAGGCCTTGGCCGGAATCCGTTCCTGACCGGGCAATTCGACACAGCGGCCATCGGCGTCGAATCGCATGCCGTGATACATGCACCGCAGGCTGTCGCCTTCACGACGACCCAGCGACAAAGGTGCATGACGATGCGGACACAGATCATGCATCGCAACCGCCCGGCCGTCGGCGCGACGCCACAGCACCAATGGCATGTCCAGCACCCGACGGGACAACAATCCATCGGGCAACAGCTCGTGATCCCAAGCAACCACATACCAGGCCTGACGAAGCAACATGGATGGCCTCTGATTCACGGTGAAACGCGCTGCGCGGCAGACACGGGCAGTGCACAGTGGCGGTGTTCCAGGGTGCTGGGCGTTGCATGGCCCGACAACCCGTCAACCAGCAGGACGGACACGATACGCAAGGCCTTGTCGACCGACATACCGGGCACCACTCCTTGCCACAAGTTGGCGGTATTGCACAGACCGATCGTGGCGAGCATGAGGTCGCGCGCCCGCAGGTCGACCCGGAATACCGACGCGCGCGCACCCTCCTCGATCACCATGGTGACGATCTGCTCATACTCGCGGGACAGGCGGCGGATGCGTTCACGACCGGCCCCGGTGAGAAAGCGGCGCTGGGTCATGAACACGCGGGCGTAATCCGGTGTATCGATCATCGAGACCAGATGGTTGCGCACAATGGCCCGCAGCTTGTCCTGCGGGGCCATGGCGGTGGCAATCACCTGACGCCCGCCATCCAGCAGGATGCCGATTGCAATCGCACAGACCTGCTCCAGTGCAGCCTGCTTGTCGCGTACGTAGTAATAGACACTGGCCTGCCGAATGCCCAGCCGGTCGGCAATATCCTGGGTGGTCGCGCCGTGAAAACCGTCTGCTGCGAACGCGGCGGCCGCCGCATTGAGAATCTCGCCGGTTCGACGCGCCGAATCACGAACGCCCGAGCGCTTGACGGACCTGCCACCGGCCAATTTGTCCCCTGTCTTGTTGCAATCGATATTCTATAAGGTAATAGAATTTCGAGCACGACGCAAACAGCCTATGGTGCGATGCAACATTCGCGAGCCAGGACGTGATTCGCCCGGTCATGAATCGCATCTAAGATAAGGACAGCGAATCAGGCGGAAAGGACCGATGGATGGCGCAACTCGTGTTCACCCAGCAGCTCGCGCGCTTCGTGGAAGCACCGGCCGTGATCACCTCGGCGCCAACATTGCGCGAGGCACTCGAGGACGCATTCAGGCGTTATCCCCGATTGCGCGGCTACCTGCTCGACGATCAGGGCGATCTCAGACAACATGTGGCCGTATTCATCGATGGGCGGCGACTGCGCGAACCGCGCTCGCTCGATCTGAGCCTCTCGCCCGAGTCGACCATTCATTTCCTGCAAGCATTGTCCGGAGGCTGAGATGAGCGATCGTGCCTGGGTTGCAACCCGTAAAGGACTGCTCGAATGGCGGATGCGTGGTGGCCGGTGGTCGCTGCATCGGGTGTCCTTCGCGGGCGAGCCGGCCAGCCAGTTGCTGCCGCCCGATCCACGCAGCCCCGGGCGACCGATGATTGCAGCGCTCAATCTGGGGCATTTTGGCGTGAAGTGTCACGCGTCCACTGACGAGGGGGTGACCTGGTCTGAAGTCGGCACGCCACAATACCCGGTCCAACCTGAAGCCAGTCACACCGATGTGCCCTGGAAACTCGTGCAGATCTGGTCGCTCGCTGCAAAAGGTGACCGGATCTTCGCCGGCACCCTGCCCGGTGGCCTGTTCCACTCCGATGACTTCGGCGCAAGCTGGCATCTCGATCGAGCCTTGTGGGACCGGCCCGAGCGGCTCGCCTGGTTCGGTGGCGGATTCGATGTGCCCGGCATTCATTCCATCGTGCTCCATCCTCACGAGCACGGGCGACGATTGGTCGGCATCAGTTGCGGGGGTGCCTGGCAAACCCGTGATGATGGGGCAAGCTGGTCACTGGCCTCGCATGGCATGGTGGCGGCCTTCATGCCACCGGAGCTGGCGGAAGATCCGAACATCCAGGATCCGCATTGCATCGCGGCCTGCGCGAGCGATCCGTCCGTGCTCTGGTGCCAGCATCACAATGGCATTTTCCGCTCGACCGACGGTGCCAGCCGTTGGCAGCGCGTCCAGAATGTGCCGATTGCCGACTTTGGCTTCGCCGTGGCCGCTCATCCCATCGACCCGCTCACCGCGTGGTTCGTGCCCGGCATCAAGGACGAGTGCCGGATACCACCAGGCCATGCCCTGACCGTCCTGCGAACCACCGACGGGGGACGGACATTCATCGACCTTCGTGACGGCCTGCCGCAACAGGACTGCTTCGACCTGATCTACCGACATGGCCTGGCCGTGACCGCCGATGGCCGGGGCCTGATGATGGGCTCGACCACGGGCAACCTCTGGCATAGCGCCAACGGCGGCGAACAGTGGCAGACGCTGTCGGCCAACCTGCCGCCGATTCACGCGATCACCTTCGCCAGCGACTGATCGGATTCAGGCGCGCTCGACCGGATCGTGCAGTGCTGCGGCCAGGGTCAACAAGGCATGGGTGGCAAATGCCCACATATTGCGTTCGCGATCATCATGCCCAGAGACCCACTCGCTGCCCGCCGACGTCGCACCGGTGATGGCCACGACAGTGGTGCCGGCCGGCTTGCCATATCGACCCGGCCCTGGCCCGGCCAGACCCAGTTCGCCAATTCCCCATTGCGCCTGGAGCCGGTGACGCACCGCATCGGCAAAGGCGGCTGCCATGCCGATGGTCAGAGGCTTCAGGCCCGCAACATCGGTCTGGTGCACACCCAGCAGTTCGCGTCGGGAGATCTGGGTGTAGATGACCACGCCACCGGCGAAATAAGCCGAGGCGCCAGGCACCGCCAGCAGGGCTGCCGCGAGCAATCCGCCGGTGGTCGATTCGGCCACGGCAATGCGCTCGCCTTGTTGGGTCAGCCGCGCGCCGATCGGCATCGCGATCTTCACCAGATCGGCAAGCGTGAGGGCGGGATTCTCCGGCGTTGCGGTGGATTGAAGGCTCATCTAGTCTGTCGATGCCTCATTCAAGGAGACCGTTATGTGTCGCAGTATCCAGACCCTGGCCAACTTCAAGCCGCCCGCGACCGATGAAGAGATTCGCGCCGCCGCGCTGCAGTTCGTGCGCAAGCTCAGTGGCACGACCCGACCGTCACGCGCCAATGCCGACGCATTCGCACGCGCCGTCGATGAGATTACCGGCACGGCGCGCACCCTGATCGATGCCTTGGTAACGAATGCCCCGCCACGCGACCGGGAGGCCGAGCGGATACGGCGGGCGGCCATCACCAACCGCCGCTTCGGCGGCGCGCCGGCAGGCGGCACACAAGGCCCCGCTGACTGAGCCGGTTCGCGGGACGGCGGGCGCACAGCCTGGGCATCACCATCAACAAGAACACATCATCCGGCATCGCTGGCTGCCAGCGCCGCGACTGCGCGCGCGATGCCATCCGGCGCACAGGGCACGGACTGCACGAGCATGGCTGCCTGAACGCCTGCCAGGCACCCCAGAATCATCGCGGTGTTCATATCGCCCAGATGGCCGATTCGGAAAACCCGGCCGATGAGCGGACCATTGCCACCCGCAATGGCGACCTGGAAGCGCTCGCGCGCGACCGCGCGCAAAGCCTCGGGATCGATGCCCTCGGCTACCGCCACTGTCGTCACCGACACGGACCGCGAGCCCGGGTCTTTGGCAAAAAAGTCCACCCCGCCGGCCTCGCGCCAGCCCTCGATGGCCGCATGCACTGCCCCGGCCAACCGGGCATGGCGGGCCAGGATCGCGTCCAGGCCTTCCTCGCGGATCAGTCGCATCGCCGCCTGCATGCCCATCAACATGTGCTCCGGAGGCGTGCCACAGAACTTCAGATAGCTCACGTCGGACTGACGACGCTCGACATTCCAGTAGTAACGCGCATTGGGCAGTGAGCGGGCGCGCTCGCGGGCACGGTCGGCGAATGCCACGAAGGCCAGGCCGGCAGGCAGCATCAGCCCCTTCTGGGAACCCCCAACTGCCGCATCCACACCCAGCGCGTCAAAATCGAAGGGTGCCGCCGCCAGCGAGGCGACCACGTCAACCACCATCAGCGCCGGATGGCCGGTCGAATTCATGGCGGCCCGAATCGCGGCCAGGTCGCTGGTCACACTGCTGCTGGTGTCCGTGTGCGTGACCAGTACCGCCTCGATGCGCGAACCGGTGTCGGCCCGCAAGGCGTCGGCAAGGGCATTCGGATCAATCGGATAGCCCTCGCGCCAGGGCAATTCGACCACTTCGCGACCAAGCATGCGCGCATGCAAGGCCCATTGCTGCGCGAAATGGCCCGTGATCGGCACCAGCACGCCGCCGCCCGGCGACACCAGGTTTTCGATGCAGGCTTCCCAGCCGCCGTGTGCATTCGAGGCGAACATGGCGATGGCCGCCCGTTCGGTTCGCAGCACATAGCGCAGACCAGCCTCGCAATCGGCAATGATGTGGTTCAACCGGGGATCGGCCAGATCCATTGATTGCCGGTGCATCGCCGCCAGCACCTCGTCGGGGATATGGGTCGGGCCGGGGGAATGCAGCAGGCGGTGGCCGGGAATGCGCGTCATGTTGGAATGTGAGCAGGATGAACGTGGGGACGACAGCGTAGCAGAACCGTCGCCGGGCACCGTCGGGCAACACGGCAAGAGCGATTGCCGCCGGCCGACTCAAACCTGTCAACTGGTATGATCAAAACGTCAGTCAGCCGCCCGCGTCAGCGTGCAACATGCTGCGACAGACTCGGGTTCGGGCGCCAGCCATCACGACCACGACAAGCAAGGAGACAAGCATGCGATCGCGCCACTTCAAGACCCGCAATGGCACAGCCCTGGATTTTTCCATCATCGGTCTGGGCACGGCGCCCATGGGCGAAATCTACGAGCGCCTGGACGAGAAGACCACGATCGCAACCGTCGAGCAGGCCTTTACCAGCGGCATCCGCCTGGTCGACACCTCGCCTCACTACGGCAATGGAATCGCCGAATCACGCGTTGGTGCCGGACTGCGGGCCGTGCCACGCGACCAGGTTCTGGTCAGCACCAAGATCGGTCGCACGATGAATCCGTTTGAACAACCGGCCGCGCGCAATGCCGACGTCTATTCGCCGGGTTTTGCTGGTGGCTGGTCGCATGCGCCCAGGTTCGACTACTCCTACGACGGCACGATGCGCTCAGTCGAGCAGTCTTTGCTGCGCACCGGCTTGTCGCGACTGGACATCCTGCTGATCCATGATTGCGACGTCTGGACTCACGGCAAGGAAGCCGATCGACGCTTCAAGGAAGCCATGGATGGCGCCTATCGGGCACTGGACCGGCTGCGCACCGAAAAAACCGTGGCGGCCATCGGCTTTGGCATCAATGAAGCCGATACCTGCGTGAAGTTCGCCCGGGCCGGCGATTTTGATGTCGCCATGATGGCCGGGCGCTACTCCCTGCTGATCCAGAACGGCCTTCTCTTGTTCAAAATATACTCCCCCATCCTACACACATCGTTTGGACTTCTTTCTATTTGACCATGATGATAACAAGGAGTTTTCTTATACCATTTGTAATTGTGGATTAAACACTCATACTTTAATTTGCCAATTTGCTTCAAGTGTTTACATGGATTTCCTTGACCAAGATGTTCAATAATATTATCTTCCTTCGGACCTTTTGAAGGATCATTAACAATCGCAACCCATAGGTTTTTACAGCAATTTCCACATTGAAGGCATATCATGTGTTCATCCAATGTTCTAGTCTTTTAGGAGTCCACCACTTTCTCCTAACACATTCTTTACCAACAGATTGTGCAAGTTTTCTGTTGTATGAAATGTTGTTTCTGGCTTGATTAACCACAAACCTCAATTCATTAAATAAATCTTCGTCAGACATGGATTTAATTCTCACACCCTCGTCTTGCAATTCTTTTTCCAATTGTTTTTGTGTTTTCCACACCTCCATGGCCACTAGGTCTCCCTTGGCAACAACCTCTCCCAAAAAATCGATTTCCAAGTCGCCCAATTTCTTGCCACAATGCTTACACTTAACAAATCGACCATTTCCCAATGATCGCTTCAAATAGGCAGCATTGTAAGCCCCGCAGTTGCAGTTTACATGAACAATGGAATAAGTATTGTTCATTTGTGTAAACCTTCTGACACAACATATAAAATAAACCAAACAAGGGCGCAAAACCATCCATAAAATGAGTCACTATTTTTCTTTATGAATCCTTTACAAATCATGGCAAGGCAACAAATTAAGAAAATTATATTTAGAACTACGTTTATCATGGCTATTCCTTTCACTTCCTTCCTTTCTGAACACGACTCTACCACAAAAAAAATCAAAAGTCAATAAATAATTCTGTTATTTTCAGCAATTAAGTTTTAGAATCCCGTGCGAAGTTTTATATAGAGTTTCGTATTTTAGACCTTGGTTTTTTATAATGTCTGAAAATTGCTTTGAAGCTCCCCACAAAACATGATTATCGAAAAGTGTTGTCTTGCAATGTTCTACAACACTTCTGCCGCTTTCAAACATATATTTAAACATGATGTCAATGCTACTACTATTAAGCCCGTGAACAAATTCTAGGTATCATTTCCGTCTCCCAAGTCTTCGTCTATGCATTTTGACGACAAGTCATCCAAAAAACATTTCCTGTCCTATGACACCATTCCTGCACTTTTCATCCTTAAACGATCCTTCTGACAAGTCATTCACAGAAACCCTAGACATTGGCTCGACAATCGTGAATCCATACTTACTTAGCATGTCCAGTTTGTTTTTAAGAATTTTTACAAAAAGTTCCTTGCGAAAAGAAAACGACGACAAGTAAACATGTGGTAGCGACTTTACGAAACCGTATTCACTGGCAAAGCATGTGTTTTTCAGACAATGACAAATTTCGTATTTTTTAAGACAGTTTTCGACAACCGAAAGATAATTAGGAGGATACAGACAATCGTGTTCCATTAGCGTTACAAATTTTCCCTCACACAGTGCTACACGAAAACAAAAGCTGTTCTAGAATCGTTTTTATACTATACGGCATCTTTCCAAGAACATATGGCTTGCAAATCAATTCATTGTCATAATCGATTGCTAAATTTTTTGTTATAAGTTGTTCCAGTTCTTGTCTAATGGGCGTCTCTCAACTTTATCAAAAAATATTTTGTCATTATAATAAGAAAATGTTAGTGGATACTGAGATGTCAAGATTAATTCGCATCTGTTTTTTTTGCAAGACTCCATACATGAAGTCAGTGTTTTTTCAAGTATGTTAGCCGACAATAGATTGTGTGTATAATAAAAAACCGAATGATTAGTCATTTTGAATCCTGTGTTATATTATCTTCCCCACCTTCTCCACTCTTCTTCTGTCTTATGAGGAACTTCTTTTCTGATCTGTTCATCTGTAACAAACCCCATATGAGTGGTATGTACAAAAATCCAACCTTCTTTGGTCTTGTAACTCATACTCTGTTGATCTATCAATGTTTTCAAATCCACGAAGCCACCATTTGTTTTTTACTGCCCATTCTAGGAAATCGCCCAAAGTAACTTCATATGGTTCGTCTTTTCTTCTTCGTCACTGTCTTCGTTAGATAATTTTTTACCAAGACTGTATCTAATGGCGTTGGCGAATTCGCTTTTGTTTTCAAATGGCGAATACAATTCCTCATGGGAACTCCAAGAAACCAACGTTTTCCAAACCGATTGTATGGCTTTAATTTCTTCTGGCGTCAACTTTTCAGCCATGCATTTTGGCAATCCGCCGTATAAAGGAGCGTCAAAAAATATTTTTTGCCCCGTTTTTAATACGTTGGTCATATTCGTTTCTGCTCAACCACAAAAAATCAATTACTTTTTCAATATTGGTTTTCATTGTGCTCCCAAAACAAAGTATTAAGAACAATATTCTTTCTTCTCGTAATTCCAATGTCTGTGATCATAAAACTGTATATGAAAATACACAAATTTGTATATTGTCAAAAACAGACCACACCCTGCATGGTCTGTTTTTTGGTTTATTCTGAACTCCCATTGAAAAATGGTGCAGTCGTCCTCTGGAAAGAAATCGAGTTGTATTTCAACACTCTCGTTCTTCGAAAGGCGAATATTGGCGCAACGTATTTTTTTACTCGTCATTTTTGATCAGCGCAAAGTCTTCTACGGTAAGATAAATCTTGCCGTCAGTAGACATTTTGCACAGCTCCAAGATTGTTTTGCACGTCTTCTCTTCTGACTCCTTCCACTAGTCGGCACATTTGAATAGATCAAGATACGTATCATGATAAAAACCAAGAGTCATCGGAGCATGTTCGAAAATATACTCAATCACTTTTTGCGTATTGCCTGGGTTTTTTTGGGCAACTTTTAAAAGTTTGCGCTTGGTTAATCCGTTCAACGTTTCCCAAAAACCAAGCTCAAATGGAACAAACCTAGATATTGGACACCACAAATATCTTTCCAATATTTTGTTTTCAATTTTTTTTGTGCGTTCCTTCCTCATCGATTGAAACTGAAGAATCTTCGCTTCGCACAAAGGAACTACTTTCCACGTATCGACATGAATGCACGATTGTCTTAATTGCTGTTCCATC
>CAVSZG010000001.1:0-3389817 GCA_963732405.1 uncultured beta proteobacterium | reverse complement strand
ACGCAGCGTCGCCAGCAGATCACGCGGACTGACACAACAGGCGCAGCGATGACGCAGACCCGATCGGTTCCGACCCGTCGTTACCGCGTGCACGGACAGCGGATGCAGGCTGGTCGTGCGCCCCAGCTGGCATTGGATCAGCAAGGTCCTAGCCCCTGACGGTGTGTCGAGCATCGTATTGATCAGGCGTGTCTTACCGCTGCCCAAGGGGCCGGACACCAGCAGCACTGGCAGACGCGGATCGGCCACGGCCAGGCTTAGCCGCCGGAGTGCTGAGCCGGGCCGGTTTCGCGCAGCCGGCGGGTCGCCTCGTGATCGAGTTGCGCAGGATCATCGTGGATGACCACGCCGAAGCACTCGCGCGCCTGAGCGCTCGTGTAGCGGGCCAGGCGCACATCCTCCAGCACGGCCAGCGGATCGCGCTCAAATGCCGGGCCATAGCCCCCTCCACCGGGCGTGCGCACCCGCACGCGATCGCCGGGCGCCAGCGCGATGTCCTGTTCCTTGGACAGGTGAACCGGGGTATAGGCCTTGTCGCCACGCCAGACCGTGACCTCATTGGGCGCCCCCGGCGCACCACCCAGCGCACCGGGTGGCCCCTGACGACCATGATCCATCACGAAACTCGCCCGTGCATGACCGCGCCGCAGTTCGACTTCATAATCCAGTCCGAAACCACCACGCAGACGACCCGCACCACCTGAACCTTCGCGCAAGGCATAGTGGCGATACAGCACCGGAAACGCCTGCTCCATGATCTCGACGGGCGGCGACTTGGAAATGCCGATGGTCGAACAACCGTTGCTCAATCCGTCATGATCCTGATTGCCGCCATAGCCCCCGCCCGAGATCTGATACATCACGTAGTCGCGTTCGCGTGCCGGATCGTGGCCACCCAGCGCAAAATTGCCGCTGGTGCCGGCCGGCGCCGCCGTGACCCGCTCCGGTAGCGCCGGGGCCAGCGCCAGAAACACCGCTTCGGCTATCCGTTGCGAGACCTCGGCCGCGCAACCCGACACCGGACGCGGATACTGCGCATCGAGAAAGGTGCCCACCGGACGCACGATCTGCAGCGGCTCGAATGCCCCGGCACTGATCGGTACCTCGGGAAAGATATGGCGCATCGCCAGGTACACCGAACTGATCGTGGTGGCCAGCACCGAGTTCATCGGGCCCATGCAGGGCGGGCTGGAGCCGGCAAAATCGAAGGTCAGCGTGCGGCCGTCAGCCTCGATCGCCAGACAGATCGTCAGCGGTTCGTCGACCACACCATCACTGTCGATCTGGGCGCTCGAGCGATACAGTCCTGGTGCAATCTGGCCGATGCACTCGCCCATATGGACGGCCGCACGCATGCGCAATTCGTTGATTGCCGCCGCGACGGTGGCATCGCCATAACGATCGAGCAAGGCATTCAGACGTTGTTCGCCGACCAGCAAGGCGGCCGCCTGGGCCTTGACGTCGCCGATGCGTTGATCGGCGATCCGGATGTTGGAGCGGATGATCGCCCAGATCTCCGAATCGAGCACGCCGCGCTTGAACAGTTTCACTGGCGGCAGGCGCAGGCCTTCCTGCTCGACCGCAGTCGCGCTCGCGGAGAATCCGCCCGGCACCGAACCGCCGGTGTCGGGCCAGTGACCGGTATTGGACAGCCAGCAGAAAATCTGCCCGTTGCGGTAGAACGGCCGCGCAAAGCGTACGTCCATCAGATGAGTGCCGCCCAGATAGGGGTCGTTGACGATGTAGATGTCGTCGGGCACGGGCGCACCGACGCTGCCCTGGGCGATCATCTCGATCAGGATGCGCGTGGAATACTGCATGGTGCCCACGAACACCGGCAGGCCGGCCACACCCTGGGCGATCAATGCGCCATTGTCAGCCGCATAGATGCCGTCGGATCGATCATTGGCCTCGGCGATCACCGGTGAGAAGGCCGCGCGCGAAAAACTCAGGTCCATTTCATCGCAGACCTGTTGCAGTCCCGCCTGAATGACGCTGAGCGTGATCGGATCGATGGCATTCATAAGTCGGCGCCGATGGTGATGATGAGATTGCCGTCGTCGTCGCGCCCTGCCACGTCGCCGGGTTGCAGAATGATCGTGCTGTCCATCTGATCGATCACGGCCGGCCCGATCATCGACAGACGGGTGGGCAGATAGTCGCGCCAATACACCGGGGTATCGTGCCACTGCCCGTCGAAATACACGGGTCGTCGCGCGGTACGGGCCTCGTTCAGGGTCGCCCGATGCGCGGCCGGATCGATCAGCGTGGACAGATCCAGCGGCGGGCGCTCGCCGATCACCGAGGTGTTGACATTGACCAGATTCGCGCGGATCTGCGGCAGTTCAACATGAAACCGCCGAAAATACGCTTGCTCGAACAACTGCCTGAGCAGATCGCGCGTCGGCGTCGCAGTGGCCAGCGGCACACGCAGCAGATGGGTCTGGCCGACGAACTGCATATCGACGCTCAGCACATGACGTATTGCGCGGATCGTCACCACCTCCTGAACGATCAGGCGCTCGCCCTGGGCGATCTGCTCGGCAAACAAACGGTGCAAGGCGTCGATGTCGAGCGAATCAACCGGACGGTTCACCGTATTGACAAAATCATGTCGCAGATCGGCGACCACGCAGCCCAGCGCATTGGTGATGCCGGGTCGGGCCGGCACGAGTACCCGCGGCACACCGAGTTCACGGGCCAGTGCGCACGCATGCAGCGGACCCGCACCACCGAAGGCGAACAAGGCATAGTCACGCGGATCCACGCCCAGCGAGATCGACACCATGCGGATGGCACCGGCCATGCGCGTATTGGCCAGGCGGATCACCGCGTCGGCTGCGGCAACGGCATCCACGCCCAGCGGTGCGCCCAGCGAGGTATCGAAGATGCTGCGCACCCGTTCGAGCGCCACCCCGGCCGGCACCGATTTGAGTCGCCCTGGATCAAAACGGCCAAGCAACAGATTGGCATCTGTGATGGTGGGCTCGATGCCGCCCCGACCATAACAGATCGGCCCTGGATCTGCGCCCGCGCTGTGCGGCCCGACGGTCAACAGACCGGCCACATCGACCCGCGCAATTGACCCACCCCCGGCACCCACTGTTCGTACATCGACCATGGGCACATGAATCGGCATCGCATATTCGAGTTCGATCTCGTTGGACACCGCCGGCTCGGCATCGCGGATCAGTGCGACATCGGTGGAGGTGCCACCCATGTCATACGTGATGAGATGACCGATGCCAGCACGTCGGCCCGTATAAGCGGCGGCCATCACGCCGGAGGCCGGTCCCGACATCACGGTCTTGGCCGCCTCGAGCGCCACGTTGCGCGACGAGACCATGCCACCATTGCCGTTGACGACCAGCACCTCCCCGCCATAGCCGCGCTCCTGCAACTGGTTCACGAGGCTGGCCAGATAGCGTTCGAGCAGGGGTTGGACCGATGCATTGATCGCTGCCGTCACGCCACGCTCGAATTCGCGACTCTCGGACAACAAGGCATGACCCATCGTGATGTAGCCATTGGGCCAGATCTCGCGCAGCAATTGCGCGGCATGCCGCTCGTGCGCCGGGTTGGCGTAGCTGTGTAAAAAGTGCACAACCACCGATTCACAGCCCGCCGCGAGCAGCGCCTGTCCGGCCTGCACGACCTGCGCGTCGTCCAGCGCATGGACGACCTCGCCCGCCGCATCCATGCGTTCGGTCACTTCCAGTCGCAGATCACGCGGTATCACGGGGGTAAAGCGTCCGGTCATGCCATAGGCGTGTGGCCGGGTGCGACGACCGAGTTCCAGGACATCACGAAACCCGCGGGTGGTGATGAGGCCGGTGCGACAGAGTTTGCGCTCGAGCACCGCGTTCGTGGTGGTGGTCGTGCCATGCACGATGAGATCCACCTGGGTCAGATCGGCACCGACCTCGGCGAGCGCGGCCATCACGCCGAAGGCCTGATTCCCGGGGGTGCTGGGCACCTTCGCCAGCCGCACGCTGCCGTCGCGCTGATCGAGCATCACCAGATCGGTGAAGGTGCCGCCCACGTCGACGCCGATCACCTGACCCAAGCGTTGATCACTCATCTGCCATCCTGGCTCCGCTATTCGGTTCGGACGCTGCGCCAACCGTTCGCGCCGACTATATCAGCCCTGTCGACCTCAGCCCTGTCGACCGCCCTGCCCGGCATGGCCCCGTGCTGCGCCGGAAACGTCGATCGCCGGGGTCGCGGCCGGGGACATGGGGCCGGATCGGGTCGACACGCAGTACAGTGGACAATCCAGCAATCGTCGACCCGCCCCTCGACCCAACCGCCGACCATCATGCCCGAACTACTGCGTATCCAGGAGCCCACCGCCCGCGGTGGCCAGCCGCAATGGCGCTCATTTCTCGAACTGGGTTTCCGCCCGCTTTATCTGGCCGGTTGTCTCTGGGCTGCGGTCTCGATCGCCCTCTGGATATTTGCGCCCGGTTGGCTCACTGGCCGGCTGAACCCCATCGCCTGGCATGCGCATGAAATGCTCTGGGGCTTCATCGCCACGATTGCCCTGGGTTTTCTGCTCACCGCCGGTGCCAACTGGACTGGGACCAATCCGATACAGGGCCGGGCCCTCGGTGCGCTCGCCGCGCTCTGGGTCATCGCCCGCCTGGGTTTTCTGCTGCCGGGCGATGCCGTCTTCTTCATCGCCGCCGGCGCCGAGTTGCTACTGTTCGCCGGTGCAGCCATCGCACTGGCCCGGGTGATCTTTCCGGCGGCCAACAAGCGTAACCATGGCGTACCACTGCTCGTCCTGGGCCTGGGCGCCGCCGATGCCTGGTATCTGCAGACCGCGCTCAGCGGCAACCACCTCGCACTGATGGCCCGCTTCGAAACCGGCCTGCTCATCATGGCTGTTCTGGCGTTGCTGATCGCCCGTCGTGTGATACCGTTTTTCGCGATGCGCGCAACCGCCGGCCTGTCGATTCCATTGCACACCACGAGCGGCCTCTGGCAGATCGGTCTGGCGTTGGCCACCATCATCCTGGGACTGACGGGCCAGCAGATGTTGGCCGGTGTGGCGCTCGCACTGGTGGGCGTGATCGCGCTGATCCAGGTGATCAGTTGGCAGCCGATGCGGGTTCGGCACAACCCCTTGCTCTGGGTGTTGTATGCCGGTTATGCGGCGCTCGGTGCCGGCCTGACCGTTGCCGCCCTGCATGATCTGGGCGTCGGTCTGCGCACCGCCTGGCCTGTTCACCTGATCGCCGTGGGCGGATTCTCCGTCCTGATCGCGGGCATGGTGACGCGCACTGCGCTCGGCCATCTGGGCAGGCCGCTGCGTGCGGATCGCCTGATGGTGAGCATGTACCTGCTGGTGATCGCGGCCGCCGTGCTGCGCCTGATCGCACTGATCGATCATCCGATCGCGCAGCCGGCAGTTCAGGCATCGGCGCTTGCCTGGATCGCGGCCTTCTTGCTGTACCTGTGGCGCTTTGCGCCGATGCTGATCCGGCCCAGGGCGGGCTGAGCGCGGCGGCAATCGTCATCGACTTGACCAAAGTGGCCTGGCCTGTCAGCCTCATGTAATGCAGTCGCTATTCAATCGAGCGTACGGGCAACCCGCAGCAATCCCGCACGCTGCGCAGAGAGGAGACCACCATGACAGGCAGTTCGGACCAGAAGGCACCCCCCATCGGACCAGGCGTCACGCCATATATTGACGCTGAGCGCTACGCCGATCTTTACGCGAAATCAATCGCCGACCCGGATGGGTTCTGGCGCGCCCAGGGCCAGCGGCTGGACTGGATCAAGCCGTATACGAAGGTCAAGAACACCTCGTTCGCCCACGACAAGGTGTCGATCAAGTGGTATGAAGACGGTCAGCTCAACGTGAGCGTGAACTGCGTGGACCGGCATCTGGCCAAACGCGCCGGGCAGACCGCGATCATCTGGGAGTCCGATGATCCCAACGTGAGCAAGCACATCAGCTATCGCGAACTGCATGAGCAGGTCTGCCGCATGGCCAATGTGTTTCGCGACCTGGGCGTGGGCAAGGGCGACCGGGTGGTGTTGTATCTGCCGATGATTCCCGAGGCCGCCTATGCAATGCTGGCCTGCGCGCGCATCGGGGCGATCCACTCCATCGTGTTCGCCGGCTTCAGCGCCGATGCGCTGGCCGACCGGATCAACGGCTCCGAGGCCAAGCTGCTGGTCACGGCCGACGAAGCCCCGCGCGGGGGTCGCAGGACCGCCCTCAAGTCCAATGCCGACGCCGCGCTGTTGCGCTGCGCGGAACACGTGAAGATGGCCGTGGTCAAACATACCGGCGGGCAGACCACCTGGACCGAGTCGCGCGATGTTGATCTGACCGCCCTGATGGCCAAGGCCGCCCCGAGCTGCGAGCCGGCGGTCATGAATGCCGAAGACCCGCTGTTCATCCTGTACACCTCGGGCTCCACCGGCAAACCCAAGGGCGTGGTGCACACCACCGGGGGTTATCTGGTCTATGCCTCGATGACGCATCAGTACGTGTTCGACTATCACGAGGGCGACATCTACTGGTGCACCGCCGACGTGGGCTGGGTGACCGGCCACAGCTACATCGTCTACGGCCCGCTGGCCAACGGCGCCACCACCCTGATGTTCGAAGGTGTGCCCACCTGGCCCGATGCCTCGCGTTTCTGGCAGGTCTGCGACAAGCACAAGGTCACCCAGTTCTATACCGCGCCCACCGCGCTGCGCGCCCTGATGGGCGCAGGCGACCAGTGGGTCGAGAAGGCCTCGCTGCAGAGTCTGCGCGTGCTCGGATCGGTGGGCGAGCCGATCAACCCCGAGGCCTGGGAGTGGTACAACCGGGTGATCGGCAAGCACCGCTGCCCCATCGTCGACACCTGGTGGCAGACCGAGACCGGGGGCATCCTGATCACCCCGCTGCCCGGGGCCACCAAGACCAAGCCGGGCTCGGCCACCAAACCCTTCTTCGGCGTGCAGCCGGTCATCCTGGAGCCCACCTCGGGTCAGGAACTCACCGAGACCGAAACCTCGGGCGTGCTGGCCCTCAAGGACAGCTGGCCAGGACAGATGCGCACGGTCTGGGGCGATCATGAGCGCTTCGTGCAGACCTACTTCAGCGACTACAAGGGCTATTACTTCACCGGCGACGGCTGCCGGCGCGATGCCGACGGGTATTACTGGATCACGGGCCGGGTCGATGACGTGATCAACGTGTCCGGTCACCGCATGGGCACGGCCGAGGTCGAGAGCGCCCTGGTGGCCCATGCCAAGGTGGCCGAGGCCGCGGTGGTGGGCTATCCGCACAAGATCAAGGGCCAGGGCATCTATTGTTACGTCACCCTCATGAGCGGGGTGGAGCCCACCGACGAGTTGCGCAAGGAGTTGCGCGACTGGGTGCGCAATGAAATCGGCCCCATCGCCAGCCCCGACCTGATTCAGTGGGCCCCCGGGCTGCCCAAGACCCGTTCGGGCAAGATCATGCGCCGCATCCTGCGCAAGATCGCCGAAGACGACTTCGGCGCGCTGGGCGACATCTCCACGCTCGCCGATCCCTCCGTCGTCGAACAGCTCATCGAAAACCGCATGAATCGCTGAGCCGTCGAGGGCGGGCCCTCAGCCCGCCCGTGAACCACTCGTGGGTCGTCCCCGACCCACGAACTGCACCACCAGGTCACCGGCATCATGCAGATTGAGCGTGCCCTTGAAGCCGCCCGTGATGAGTCCGGCCGCATCCACCTCGAAACACTCCGTGCTGGCTCGCCCTGCACCTGCCTGCGCAACCGGTGTGAGCGTGGTATCGATGCAAGCCCATTGGCGCTCCGCGGCGGCCGCTTCGACCCGCCAGGTGCTGCTTGACGAGGCCACCAGATCCGACTTGCTCGCGCTCGTAAAGTGCGACTGGGCAGCGCCCGCCGTCATTGTCGATTCGCCAGCTTTGCCCGTCGGGTCCGCCGGCATCACCACGCTGTAGGTGCCCATGGCCGGATCGCCGCTGGTGGACCCGGCCGGCTGACCGCTTGCGGCATCAAAATACGTGGTGCGTTGTTCAGTGGCGATGAACATGCCATTGCGGAACAGGCTCATCGTGGTGACCGAGCGCGCCCGTCGTTGCCCTTCGAACTCGCCCTCTCCGACCGGCAGCACGCTGTAGTTGATCCGGTAAGCATTGCCGTCCGAGCCTTCACCACTGGCCGTGTAGGCAACGCCGCCATTGAGCACGGCCTTGTTGACCGCTGCAACCGATACCGTGGCGGCCGATCCGGTCGGGGCGGCCGGATTCGATGTGCCGCCCCCGGAACAGGCGCCCAGCAGACAAGCCGACGTCAGCGTGACCAGCGCATGGCGCTGAAAAGGTGAGGAAAAACTGGTCAGGCCGATCATGCAATGTGCTCCCGAAGAGGTTGGCTGATTGTTGTGAAATCCGGGCGCATTCTAGCCGCGAGCCCCGCCGAGTCTGGCGGGATCCGGTACAGGCTTGCATCATTTGGACCGCTTTCGGCAAGCCTTTGTAAGTGATGTGCGGATCCGGGCCGTGCTCATGTCGTAATGTTTCTACGGGTTTCCATTTCCAGCCCGACGGTCCAGCCCGACGGTCCGATCCGGGCATGCCATGACGCCCCTGACCGATGCCGCCCGCCTACACCGGCCGGACATGAGCGGACAGATTCGGGCTGACGGTCCACTGCCCAAGGCGGTCTATCGTGACCACCCCGACCTGCCAGGTCGACGCCAGGCGAATGGCCTGGCCTGCATCGCCCATGAACAGCGGCTTGGTCAGTGCATCGGCCAGCATGGCATCGCTGGCGACCACCGCCACGGCGGCCAGTGCATGGGGCGAATGACCGCTGCGGGGATCGAGAACGTGATGATGTTCCGGACCGAGCAATTGCAGGGCATTGCTGGACATCGCCACGCGATGGTCTTCAGGCAGCGTCAACCGGAGCAGTGGCCGGCCGCTTGCCGGATTCTCCAGACCCAGGGTCCAGTCATCGCCAGCAGGATTACGCCCAAGCGAGGCCCATTCACCAGTGTCGAGCAAGGCTTGCCTGATGCCGTGCCTGCGCAGCAAACGGGCCGTCTGCTCGGCCGCATAACCCTGGGCAATGCCGTTGAGCGTGATGGCCATACCGGCGCGCGCGAACCGGATGCGATGTCGATCAAGGTCGATGGCACGCCAGTCGACCTTGCGCATCGCCGACGCCAGATGATCCGCCCGCGGATGCCGTCCGGCCTGCGCCGCCTCCCACCAGCATCGCCATACCGGTTGCACGGTGACATCGAACAGGCCGCCGCTACGCTGGGCCACCTGCGATGAGGCAGACAGCACCGCGAGCAGATGCGGGCTGGGCGAGCGCAGCAAGCCATCACGATTGAGTCGCGAGATCTGACTGTCAGGGTCGAACAGATTCATCGCACCATCGATCTGCAGCAACTGCTGCACGGCCGCATCGAGCGCACGTTCCAGCTGTGCGATGTCGTGGTGGGCCGCGCGCAGCCAGAGCGTAGTGCCGAAGCCAAGCATCATTCGCTCGCGCCAGACACTGAGTGGTTGATCAACAGGTGGCGGAGATGACAGCGATGGTCCGACCATCAACCCGCCCATCACGCCCATCACGCCCATCACGCCCAGCGTGAGCCTCAGACCCTGGCGGCGTTGCGGTGAAACGACTGGCGGATGATCAGGCATCGTTCAACTCACCGGCACGATGGGTATGGCACGCCTGTCGGCCGGGCGTCGCGCCAGAATCAAGGGCATGCAGCGTTGCTCGTCCTGATAGATGGTCACACAATCCAGACATTGAAAGCATTCGGCATAGTCGACGCGGCCCTGGGTTGAAATCGCCTGGTAGGTGCAGCGAAACCGGCAGCTCTGACAGGGCGTGCCACACGCCGGGCGTCGCGCGATCCAGGCAAACAGACGGACCCGCCCGAGCAGGGCCAGTGCAGCGCCCAGCGGGCACAGATACCGACAATAGCCGCGATACACGAGCAGACTCAGGACCAGACAGGCCACTGCCCAGGCGACATAAGGCCAGGATCGCTGAAAACCCAGGCTGATCGCGGTCTTGAAGGGTTCGACCTCGACGGCGACATCAGTCCAGGCACTCGCACCCAATGCCAGAGCGATCAACACGCCCAGCACGGCGTACTTGAGCCAACGCAAGCCACGATGCACGCGCGTATGCCATTGTCGGCGCCGCCATCCGAAGCGACCAGCCAGACCGTTGATCAACTCCTGGAAGGCGCCGAACGGACAAAGCCATCCGCAGAAGGTGCCGCGCCCCCAGATGAACAGGCTCAGCAGCACATAGATCCACAACACCACGGCGATCGGATCGGCCAGCATGAAACTCATGCCCTGACCCTGGGTCACGGCCTGCAGCGCCGCGATCACAGTCACGATGGTCAACTGTCCTTGTGCATACCAGCCGATGAAGCACAGGGTGAACAACAGATAGAGCGTGCGAAACCAGGCCAGGCGGGTGGCCGAGCGCGACAGCCGGTGTTGCGCGATGAGGCCGAGCGTGAGCACCAGCAGACCGATGCCCAGAATGATCAGTTCGACCCGCTTGTTCACCCAGTAGATGCGCCATTGCCCACCAAGCGGTTCGGACCGTGATCGTTCCGGGTCGGAGAGTGTGATGTCATCCCGGAACGCCACGTCGGCCAGTACCGACGCCCCGGGCACAGGACGGGTGATCAGGGTGAAGGGTCGCGTGATGTCGACATTGTCGTTCGCTTCGGTTTGAAACAGACGAACCGTTCCGCGCACCGGCGTTTCCACACCGGGCACCCGACGGTTGATATCGAACAGGAAACGGATCTGCTCGAGCCCGATCACGCGACCATCCTGTTCCAGCATGGGCACTGCGCGGGGCGACGCCACACCATCGCCAGTCCCGGTCAAGGGCCATTCACCCGCATCGAGCATCAGCAGGGGTTGATGGCCCTTGTTGATCGATCGTTGAAGCAGTTCCCAGGCACGAGGCTCCAGCAGGCTCTGACCAACCATTGGCAAAGCGACCGGTATCAGCCAGTAATCGATTGCAGCACCGGCTGGCAGATTCGCGGGATCGGCAGGCGGCAATGACGCGCCAGCCTTGCCAAATAATTCGCCGATGGCCTGGCCGGTGTAGGACACATGACGGATCAGCCCTCGCTCGATCAGCATCGACCAGTCCAATCGGCGCTGGCGTCGGCCCGCCGCGCCTGCCGACGTCTGGCGGCCCGGTTGCGCACCGGGAAGACTGGCCTCGGCCACCCGGACCGCAGTCCACATGATCGTGCGATCGATCGCCGACGCGGTGATCGTGCCGCGGGCGATGCCTTGCAGGATCGCAGCACCATCCGAGCGGGACGGCACTGCATCGGCGTTCAGAATGCGGATGTCGGTATCGATCGACAGGCCGGTGTACTGCCCGGTGAAATCGGCGAGCTGTCGGTTACCTGCAGGTGACTTGAAGATCGGCTCCCGATGCCGGTAGATCGAGACGTCGAGAAAACCGCCGTCGGGCGCGAGCGTGATCAGGAGGTTGATCGGATGCCCGGCATAACCCTGAACCGGCTCGATATCGACCGACTCGAACAACCAGGCCGCCAGCCTGCGTTCCGCGTCCTGGCGTTCAAAGACTGGCCAGACCGGCGGTTCGGCGAGTCGCTCGCCCAGCACATAACGATCGCCAAACGTCTTGTTCAGATGTTGCTGAAGCGCCCCCTGACCGAGTTGTCCCGCCTCTGCGGCCCCCGGGCAAACCCAGGCAAGCAAGACGACGATGACCAGGACGCCGCACAACGCGCGCCAGATTGATAACGGCAGACCCCGCCGTGCGGTTTGGCGGCGCCCTGAGAGATCGGGATCGGTCGGCAAGATTCGCTCGGCGCACGGAGACCGCAAAAAGCAACGGCAAGACTGACTTGTCTGCGAGTCACGCATGCCGGCACGTTATTTACGCCAGTGTAGGCGTCCGGACCCTGCACGCGCGGATCCGGTGACCGTTCGCGTTCCGTTATCTGCATGATCGATTGAACAATCGTCGTCGACGCACGGCTTACCAGAACACCGGGTCGTTGAATGCACCCACACACAACGAACGGCCTCGCAGCGGTATCCAGGGATGCCCCGTGAGCGACAGGCCCTGCCAACCATGCGGGTGCTGCAGCTTGAACGGGGCGGCTGCGTCCTGTTCGCTGACCGGCACAAACCCGAGCCTGCCGTAGTAGCGCGGGTCGCCATAGGTCAGCACAATGTCCACGCCGAATCGGCGCAGCGAATCCAGGGCGTGATTCAGCATCGCCTGGCCGATGCCCTGGCGCTGCCTGTCGGTCGCCACCGCCACCGGGCCCAGGACGAAGATCTCTCGATCGTCCTGTTCGTAGGTCAGGCGGGTGAAAACACTGGCACCCAGGAGGCGGTCGGGTTCACTGGCCGTGCCGACATGGATGTCATCCGATGCGGTGTCGGCAAGCAGTTGGCGCACCAGGTCACCGATCCGTGCACCTTCTACATGTCCGTCAGACGCACAGAAGCTTGCCTTGAACAGCTTGATGATGGCTTGCTCCTGACCATCGAAACCCATCGACAGTTGCATGGCTGGTTCTCCTCGGATCTGAGATCGGCTGGCGACTTGAAACCTACTATCCGTCGTTGACCAATCCAGTACACTGCCGACAGGCATTCAGTTCGCATTGCGCGATAACACGCTGTGCATCATGAGCTACGCCACAGCCAAAACGATGACTCGCCACGGATTTCACATCACGAATTTTCGCCGGCATGTCATGCCTCGAAAATGCCGACCAGATTCGGTGATTTAGCAATCCCTCACATAGGGGTTCGCATTCATGGGCCTGGTGACTTTAGACTTCACACCATGACGAGCCGAACGGCCTCGCCCGTATGACCAAAACAATTCCAACATTATTGCGACAGGGGTGTGTATGCGTAAGCGATTGATTGGTCTCTCAACTCTTGGCATTTTACTGTCCGCTTGTGGCGGCGGAGAGGATTCGGGTGGCCCGGTCTCGGCAAGCCCGGCAACCAATCCCAACCCGGCGCCAGCACCAGCTCCCGGCCCTGCACCCGGGTTCGCGCCGACTCCGACTCCGACTCCGACTCCAACTCCGACTCCGACTCCGACTCCGACTCCGACTCCGACTCCGACTCCGACTCCGACTCCGACTCCGACTCCGACTCCGACTCCGACTCCGACTCCGACTCCGACTCCGACTCCGACTCCGACTCCGACTCCGACTCCGGTGCCCAACCCGGCACCGGCTCCCGCGGGCATCACGCTACAAGGCAACTACAGCGAGCAAACGCTGCAATGCGCGGTCAACACCCCGATGCGCTACGCCCACAATTGGACAATTGCCTACAACGGCGGGGTGCTGCGCTTCACGCCCGAAGGACAGGCGCTGCAATTGGTGGTCTGGCAGACCGCCAACCTGGTGACTCAGCAACACAACGATGCTGCCACCTTCAGCGCGCCCACCACCGATGGGCGTATCGCCTGGCTCACCATCGATCGGACCGGGTCGATCATCGGAGGCGGCTACCATGGCGCAACCGCTGACACCTATGTACGCTGTGGCGTGGCAATGAATGGCGCGGCGTTTGTCACGCCGCCACCCGCCATCGCGCAGATGCGTTGCCAGAGCGGCTACATGGAATTCGACAATACGGGGCGACCAATCAATAACCTGACCACGGCTTTCCCGCCCGCGTCATACGATCCGCGCTACGGCCCGATGGGAACGTTCTCGATAGGCGTCGACAGCGGCGCGCCGCGCACCGCACCAATTGATTCCATCACCGACGTCACCGTTTCGGGACAGCCGGCCAGGCGTGTCTCCTTCATCGCCGGACCTGGACGATATGGAGGAACGTTCAGATATGCGAACTACTTCCTGAGAGGCGATCAACTGGTGGCCTACGAATTTGTCAACGCGAGTGCGCCGCAATCGGTGCTTGGATATCGCTGCGGCGAACTTAACTGGGAGTGAGTGCGAATCAGGTCCGGGCTTAACTGGCTGAATCGAGTTGTCGTCTCAGCCGGTTTCGGCAGCTGAATCCAATCATTGGATCAGGGCCCGGTTCATCGGGCCAGCGGCCAACCCGCGACAATCTGCCGGAGCCTCATCAAGTTCGACAATGAGGCCAGTCCGCGTGGGTCGATCCTGTGTTGATCCGCACTTCGAAATGGGTTGCGACACGGGCCAAGGTTTCACTGGCCCATGATGTTGCGATCTGCCAACCCTTTGCCGACAGTTAATCTGCCATTAATGTCCAAAGGAGACAATGGAGGCCCGGTAACCTCCCGAGTTCACGCCGTTTCCATGTCGATTACCCGCCGCGAAGTGCTGGGCGCTCTGACCCTGTTGGGCGCCTCCTGGCTGCAACCCGTTCCGGCGCGCGCTGCCGACTTCGACCTGGCCCGATATCGGGGCCAGCCCGTCTACCTCGATTTCTGGGCGAGCTGGTGCGGTCCTTGCCTGCAATCGATGCCTTGGCTGGCGCAGCTGCATGAGCAATACGCCGACCAGGGCCTGGTCATCGTGGCCGTCAACCTGGATCGCGATCGCGAGGCGGCTGACCGATTCCTGCGACGCGTGCCCGTACCGTTTCCAATCGTTTACGACCCGAAGGGCGAGCTGGCCGAGCGCTTCGGCGTGTCGGGTATGCCGCACTCGTTCCTGTTCGCGCGTGACGGCACCCGGCTGGCCGATCACATTGGATTTCTCGCCAGCGAGAAGGCCATGCGCGAAGCACAAATCCGTCAGGCGCTGGCCGCCTGACCCGGAGTCATCATGAAATGTCTGACGATCTCGATCGCCTCCCTGATCATGCTTGGCGGCTGCGCCAGCCTCGACTCGCTGGGTGTCAAACCCTGGGAGCGCGGCGACCTCGCGCGCCCCGACATGCTGGTTGCCGAACAACCGTTGACTGACGGCCTCGAAGACCACACCTATTTCAGCAAGGAAGCGGCCAGCGGTGGCCGCTCGTTTGGCGGCGGCGGCTGCGGGTGCAATTGATGACGATACAACAATCGATTGCGCTGCCACTGGCCTGCGCCGCCGGCGCGCTGCTCGGCCATGCGCCGGCCCTCGCACAGACGAGCGAACCGGGGTGGAGCCTCGATTCGGCCCTGCTGTTCTACAGCGAGACCGACCGCGTAAGCGCCATCGAACCAGTCGTCTCGCTCACCCGGCACACTGAAGCGGGCAACGCTTTCACGCTCAAGGGCGTGGTGGATGTGCTCACCGGCGCGTCGGCCACCGGTGCCGTTTCCACGGATACTGCGCAGACGTTCACCCGGCCGTCGGGCAATGGCAGTTATACGATCGCACCCGGCGCGACGCCACTGGACGATACCTTTCATGACACCCGCGGCGCGATCAGCGCCGACTGGGAGGCGGGGATCAGCCGCACGCTGCGTTATGGGCTGGGCGCCAATCTGTCCTCCGAATTCGACTATCAGTCGGTTGGCATCAGCGGCCGTCTGATGCAGGACTTCAATCAGAAAAACACTACACTCAGCGTCGGCCTGGCGCAGGCCCAGGACACGATCAAGCCGGTCGGCGGCGTGCCCGAAGCCTTGCGCACGGCATCCCTGGCCGACTACGACCGGCGCGAGGGCAGCGACAGCAAATCGGTGACCGATCTATTGATCGGCCTCACCCAGATCATCGACAGCCGCAGTTTCGTGCAGTTCAACTACGGCCTGACCGCTTCCAGCGGATACCACACCGATCCCTACAAGGTGGTCAGCGTAGTAGGCGCGGACGGCAGACCGGTCGCCGGCGGTGGCGCATCCAGCGTGTTCTACGAGAAACGACCCGACAGCCGCAACCGGCATTCCCTGTTCGGCCGCTATCGCCGCCTGCTTGAATCGGGCAATATTGTCGAAACATCGTATCGGTTCACCACTGACGACTGGGGGATTCTCACCCACACACTGGATACCCGCTATCGCATCGTGTTTGACGACGCGCATTATGTCCAGGCGAGATTCCGTTACTACACACAGGGCGCGGCCGATTTTTACCGCCCCTTTGTGCGCGACGGGGCGGCGCCCGGCGATTTTGCGTCAGCCGACTATCGGCTGGCCGACATGAATGCCTTCACCGTCGGCCTCGAATACCGATTCGGCTCGCGCGACCGGCCGTGGCGCGTGGCGCTCGAGTACTATCTGCAACAGGCCAAGGAACCGGGCGACAAGTTTGGCGAGCTCGCAAACCAGGAACTCGCGCCGCCGGTCAGCGCGATCATGTTCCGGATCAACAAATCGTTCTGATCGGCCCGGGCCATCGACGGCCGGGGTCGAACGCGCGCTAGTCCGTGAAGGCCGCTTTTTTCGAGGCCGTTTCGCGGCCATGGCCTCGACTTGTGAACTATTGATCGACACCAGCGACCCGGCACTGGCCGATCGCGCCCTGCTGGTCGTTGCCGCCGAAGCGCAGCGTATCGAGCGAACATATAGCCGCTATCGCCAGGACAACCTGGTTCACCGGATCAACTCGGCCGCCGGCCGGGCGATCGAAGTCGACGACGAAATGGCGCGCTTGCTGGATTTCGCCGCGAGCGTGCACGGGCTCAGCGACGGCCTGTTCGACATCACCTCCGGCGTGTTGCGCCGGGTCTGGCATTTCGACGGCAGTGACCGGGTGCCGACCGATCAGGCGGTGAAGGCACTGCTGCCTCTGGTCGGGTGGGCCAAAGTGCGGTGGCAGCGTCCGGTGCTGTGTTTGCCCGCCGGCATGGAGATCGACCTGGGCGGCATCGGCAAGGAATATGCCGTCGATCGGGCGCTGGATCTGGTGGGCGCGGCGGTCGGCACGTCGGTGCCGGTCCTGTTGAACTTTGGTGGCGATCTGCGCGCGAACCGGCCCCCTGGCGACCGGCCGGGTTGGCATGTCGGCGTCGAGTCCGCGAACGCCGACAACGCCATCGCCGGGGCGCTCGAACTCGCAGCCGGCGCGCTCACGACCAGCGGCGATGCACGCCGCTTCCTGATGCGCGATGGCGTGCGCTACAGCCATGTGCTGGATCCCCGCACCGGCTGGCCCGTCGCCGATGCGCCGCGGTCAGTCACCGTTCAGGGCGCAACCTGCGTCGAAACGGGCATCCTGTCCACGCTGGCCATGCTCAAGGGTCGTGCCGCCGAGGCGTTTCTCGATGCTCAAGGCGTGCGCTATCAGGTGCAGCGGCACGACTGATCCGTCAAACGTACCGCGGGTCCTGTTGCAAGGCTTGGTCGCGCCAAGGGGTAGCCGACGACACCCGCAAGCGCAATGGCGCACCTATCCTGTCCGAAGGTGCTCAGCCAGAACCGTCTCGAACGGATCCTGCAGGGCACCGACAATCTCATGTCGCTGGCCGATCACCTTGACGGATATCCGCACCTTGTCGAGCGACCTGACCAAGGGCGCGCCAGCCAGCGCGTCAACGAACTGCCGGAATACATCCGGATTCTGCACGAATGGGCCGGTCAGAACGATGCGATCGGGAAAGAGCAGTCGACACAGGTTGGCCGTCTGTCGCAACATCTGGTTCAGGGCCAAACGAATCGATGGAATGTTCAAAAGATCCAGGCCACGCATCTCCTGGGCGAGGTTCTCTTCATCCAGGGCAAGGCCGGGATGAGCCAGTAGCAGATCCGGGCCGATCGACCACAGGGCAGCAACGGTTTCGAGGCAGTCCCGGTTGCCGCAGGTGCAGGCGCGTCCTGCCCCATTGTTCAGATCCCAGTGGCCGATCTCGCAGAACCGGCCGCGATGGCGGTTGACGATAATGCCCTGCGCCGAAAATGCCGCGCCGATGCCATGACCCCAGTGCAACAACAAGATATTGTCACTGCCTGCCTGCTCGTCCACCAGGGCAAGCCCCGTGAGCTCCGCATCGAGATTCCGGATCAGCACGATCGGCCAGGGCTGATCGCCAAGAGCCTCTGACAGTTGAAGGCTCTGGAGCCGGGGCCAGCGAGACGAGACACACCATAGGGAGCGCGGCACGTCCAGAACGCCAGGCAGTGACAGAACAATGAGTGCGTTCGCCAGGCCGGCTGGAAACGCCTGCAACATGTCGCCGACCAGTTGACGCAGGTGCCGCGCGATCTCGGCATTGTCCGCATCCGGGGACGGCTCGCAGGTGATGTCAGCCAGCACCCGGAACGACAGATCAACGGCCTTCGCAACCAGACGACGGTCCTGCACGCTGATGAAAATGGCACCGAATCGCTGCTCATTGAATCGCAAGGTGGAGCCGGGCCGACCGCGACCCATCGGCTTGATCGGTACCTCATGGATGATCTCACGGCTGACCAGTTCACCAACCCGATCGGATACGCTCGTGGAACGCATCGACAAGACCTTCGCGATTTCTCCACGGGTCCGCGCCCTGCCCTCGCGCACGAGGCGGGCAATGCTCATCATCTCGGATGTCCGCGTTGACTCCATACTCCCACGTCACCGCATCAAGGCAGGCAGGGTCAGCGAAAACGCCGGTACATACGTGACAATGAGCAGGACCACGAGCATCGCAACATAGAACGGCAACAAACTGCGAGTGGCTGTCTCGAGTGTGATCCTCGCAATGCCGGCGCCGACAAGCAGCGAGGTGCCCACCGGTGGTGTACACAATCCGATTCCCAGATTAAGGATCAGGATGATCCCGAAATGAATCGGATCCACGCCGACCTTGGTCACGATAGGCAGCAGGATCGGCGTGAGCAGGAGGATCAGCACGCCCATATCCATCAACATGCCCAGAATCAGCAGCAAAGCATTGACCGCCATCAATACGAAGACCGGGTCCGAGGACACCGAAAAGATGGCATCGGCGAGCACGGCCGGCACACGAAGAAATGACAGCAGAAAGCCGAACACCGACGACGTCATGATGATGGCAGTAACCATCGCCAGTGTCGTCAGGGTGGTGGAAAAAATTCGCCGGGCAGCCCTGGCGTCGAGACTGCGATACCAGAAGACTGTCACGAGCAAGGCGTAGACAATGGCCACCGCAGCGGATTCCGTGGCCGTGAAGACACCAGTCAGGATACCGCCGATGATGATCACGATCGAGAACAGGCCAATACCGGCATCGGCCATGATCCGCAATCCTTCGCGAAGTCCATAGCGCCCGCCCATGGGGTGCCCGTGCCTGCGCGCCATGATGTAGCAGATGATCATCAGCGAAGCGCCCAGAAGCAGTCCGGGCACATAACCGGCCAGGAACAGCGTGGAGATCGGCAAACCGCCCGCGGCCAGCGCGTAATAGATCATGTTCTGGCTGGGCGGAATGAGAACGCCCTGAACCGATGAGGTGACGGTCACCGCAACGGAATATCCCGCCGGATAGCCTTTTTTTGTCATGGCGGGGATGAGAAACGACCCGATCGAGGCAACATCGGCGACGGACGACCCCGAGATGCCGCCGAACATCGTCGAGGCCACCACATTGCCCTGTGCCAGCCCGCCCGGCATCCGCCCGACCAGGACGTCGGCCAGCTTCACCAACCGGTCGGAGATGCCCCCTTCGGTCATGATATTGCCCACCAGGATGAAGAACGGCACGGCCAGAAAGGTGAAGGAGTTCAGGCCGTTCACCATGCGCTGGGCGACCATCAACATCGGCAGATTGAGATAAATCACCACGACCAGCGACGACAGACCAAGGGCGAATGCAATCGGCACCCGAAGGAACATCAGCACCAGAAAACCACCGAGCAGCAGTGAAATGCCGATCCAGTCAACCCCCATCGCCCACCTCGAGGCTTGTATGCGGCGAGTCATGGACCTCGCGCAGCACGATGTTGAGCAGCGCATTGATCAGCCCCAGCGCCCCGGCGGCAATCGTCGGGAAATACAGCAGTGACTTGGGTAGCCCTGAGGCCGGCAATACCTGGCTTCCGGCCAGCGCAACCAGATCCTGCCCAAAGAACATCACGACGAACATGAAGACGGCCATCGCAAGCTGCGCTGCATAGTCCAGCAGCGACGCGATCGACCGCGGGCACAGATCTCTCAGGAAGGTAATGGCCACGTGCTCATGGCGCCGGATACCGACGGCAACGGCCAGCAGACCGAACCAGATGAGACAGAACAGGGCGATTTCCTCCGACCAGCTGGTCGGGCTGTTGAAGAAATAGCGCAGCACCACCTGCATCACCGTGATACCGGTGATGACCACCAGAAGCGCATGACAGATCAGCGCGGCGCCCTGGTTCAGGCCATCAACCGCCCTTGCCGCTGCGCGTCGCCACGTCATTGATCGGCCTCATGCACTGACATATCCGGTTATTTGGCGGCCTTGATTCGATCCAGCAGCGGTTTGAGGTATGGAAACTCCGCATAAATGGGTTCAATGGCCGCCTGAAACGGGGCATTGTCGATCTCGGTTATAACGGCTCCCGCCTTTTCCACGGTCTTGCGCGCCTGCTCGTTGGCCTCGCGCATGATGTCCCGCTCATACAGCGAGGCTTCCTTGCCAGCGCGGCGAATGGCCGCCTGGTGGTTGGCGGGAAGGGATTCCAGCCTGGCCTTGTTCATCAGCAGCAATGCCGGCGGGCTCAGGTGGGCATCCACCAGATAGTTGGGAGCGACCTCGTAGTGAGCCGACGTGTGATAACTCACATAGTCATTCTCCGCGCCGTCGATAACGCCGGTCTGCAGGCTCGAATAGACTTCGCCATAGTTCATTGGCGTTGGCACGGCGCCTAGCAGTTCCACCATGCGGATGGAGATCGGTGCGGGCTGCACACGGATCTTCAGACCCTTGAGGTCTTGGAGTTTGGTTGGTCGCTTGCTCGCAATTGTGTAGAACGACCGAGAGCCCGCATCCATGTAGCCGAAGCCCACCAGCCCGATTTTCTCCAGATCAGCGAGCACCTCCTTGCCGATGTCCCCGTCGAGAACCTTGTATTTATGTTCCCAGCTGGCAAAGACATAGGGCAGTGTGAACGCGCCCATCGATCGGCTGACATTGGCCAGCCCCACCGAATTCACCCGGGTCAGGTCGATGATCCCTGCCTGAGCCTGCTCGATGGTTTCGGGCTCCTGACCGAGCTGAGCCCCCGGGAAGACCTGCACGATCACTTCCCCATTCGTATATTCCTTCACCAGATCGGCAAACCGGTACATGGCGACCGTGACCGGGTTCGACTCGGGCTGGTTCTCGGCAAGCCGCAGCACGGTTTTTGAATAACCACCGACAGGCGCCATGCAGGCCATCGATGCAGCAATCGCGAACGTCGCAAACAGCTTGTTCATGTGCAGTCTCCAGTTGTCATGACAATCAGTGTGCCGGGTTCTGCGCGCATGTCAATATTTAATATCAAACGGGTTTATAATTGATTCGACAGAACTCTCCGTATTGCGACGTGCATTTGGGCTGACGAGTCTTATTTGCGGCCTTCGTCGTTCAATAAGGCAAGGGTTCGTTCGAACCCGGGTGGGCACTAGCCAAAGGCCGCGCACAAGTGATGGAAGTGACCGTGAGCACGCCGCCTCCCGAAACGATCACGCAGGACCACGGCGCTGACCTGCAGAGTCTGAATCGACAGTCTGCAGGTCTGCTGGCCCGCATGAGAGAGGCGCTTGCACGATGATGACCGGCGGGCTTTTTGATCTTCAGGTCAACGGCTACGCCGGCGTGGATTTTAATGACCCGGATATCACGGCACAGTCGCTGGACCATGCGCTCGACGCAATGCTCGCGCACGGCGTCACCGGCTGCCTGCCGACCCTGATCACGGCATCGCCTGACCAGCTTGCCGAACGCTTCCGGGCACTGGACGCCGCCGTGACCGCCAGCCGTTCAGGTCCATCGATGATTCCCGGCTATCACCTGGAAGGCCCGTTTCTCAATGATTCAGTAGGCTATCGGGGTTGCCATCCGGCCTCGGTCATGACCGACCCGATGCCTGAACTCATCGATGATCTGGCCGCCGGGCTCAAGCGCCCTATTCTGTTGGTAACGCTGGCACCGGAACGCGAGAACGGCGTGCAAGCCATCCGCCGGATCACCGCTGCAGGACGGATCGTCGCGATCGGCCATTCGAGTGCGGGCTATGACACCATCGAACAGGCGGCAACTGCCGGCGCAACCCTGTCCACGCATCTGGGCAACGGCCTGCCACCGCAGTTGCCCAAGCTCGAAAACACGCTGCTCGCGCAATTGGCCGAACCCCGGCTTAGCGCCTGCCTGATCGCGGACGGGCATCACATGTCAGCGCAGGCGCTGGCCGCCCTGATTCGCCTGAAGGGCGCAGACCGGTGCCTGCTCGTGACCGATGCCGTCATGGCGGCTGCTGCCGGGCCGGGGCGCTATCGCCTCGCCGGCATGGACGTGATGCTCGACGAACATGGCAAGGTGACCGGAGTCGGCTCTCCCGGCCTTGCGGGCTCGGCGTTGCGCCTCGACCAGGCCGTCCGCAATGTCGTAGGCTGGCGCATCACAACGCCGGAACAGGCCACGGTGATGGCGGGTGACCGGCCACGGGCGGCCATTCAGTACGCATTGCAGCATCACGGCTTGGCGATTGATGCCGGGCGGATTCAATGGAATTCAGCGCTGGAGCCGAAACTGCTCAAGCGGGGCGGGGTGTCGCAATAACCCTCGGGACCGCAGCGATGGCATCGCCGGATATGCCAGGTAACGCCACCGATCATCGCTGGTCGGGCCGACTCGGCTTATTCACCATGGGCAGCGATACCCCTGCTCTTGAGCCGGTACACCATCTGCGGGCGGGTAATGCCAAGAAGACGCGCGGCTGTAGACACCTTGCCATGTGCGCGGACCAACGCCCGCTTGAGCATGAGCGTCTCGATATCGTCAAGTGATACCGAGGTGTGGTCGTCCACGCCGCTCAGGAAATCATTGATCTGCCGGGACATGCGACCCATATCAGAGTTGGCCGGATCAGCATCAAGCATTCTGCACGAATCAATGCCGACCAACGTACCATCACGGCCGACCGCAAACTGATTGCCTGAGAAATGCTCTCCGCTGGTAAACAATTGCGGCGCATCGATGACGGAATTCTCGGCTGCCAGGATGACGCCGCGTTCAATCACATTCTCGATCTCACGGATATTGCCCGGCCAATCATAGGACATCATGGCATCGACTGCACGCCGGGTAAAACCGGTCAATCGCCTCCCGTGCAATCGATTGAACTTGCCAAGGAAATGCGTCATCAAGAGCGGAATGTCTTCCCGCCTCTCGCGAAGTGGCGTGACACGAATCGGAAAGACATTAAGCCGGAAAAACAAGTCCTCGCGGAAGTGCCCGGCCGCCGCCGCCTCGCGCAAGTCGACATTCGTTGCCGCCACGATTCTGACATCCACGCGCCGGGTCTGGGTGTCACCAAGGCGCTCGATCTCACCCTCCTGGAGGGCTCGCAGCAAATTACCCTGCGCGCCGGCCGACAGCGTTCCGATCTCGTCCAGGAACAGCGTGCCGCCATCGGCTCTTTCAAAACGCCCCGCCCGGCTCTGTGTGGCACCGGTGTAGGCGCCCCGCTCGGCGCCGAACAGCTCCGATTCGATCAATGATTCCGGAATTGCCGCGCAATTCACCGCGACGAAAGGCTTATGGCTGCGCGAACTCAAGCGATGCAGCATTCGGGCAAAGACCTCTTTCCCAACGCCACTTTCACCCAGAAAAAGTACCGTGGCATTGGTCGGAGCGACGCGGCGCACCATGTGCAGAACCGAATTGAACCCGGGCGAGATGCCCACCGGCCGGTCTGCGTCGGACACATCCGCGCCGCCCGGTGGCGACGAAGGTGACGATGGCCCAGCAGTCACCAACCCCTCGCCGGCCAGGGCAGCAGGCATCATCAGTTCCAGGTCTTGGCCAGCCTCGTCGCCCCAGGCATCAACCGGCATGCCAACAATCCGGCACGCAACCTGCCCCATGGATTGGCACTCGACCTCACGATACAGGATCTGCCGACCCATGAACTCGGTAGAGTAGCCAGACGCATAGCCGACCTGCATCCAGCAGGACGGCTCGGTGCCGATCGGAAAGTGACGGATGTGTTCTTCATCCTCGACCTGATGCGTCCAGATGAACTCACCATAGTGCTCGCCCTTCTCGATGTCAAAGTCCAGCCTGACTGGCTCCGACAACCCGATGCCTTCGAGACAATGCATCTGCGGGCCGACAACGAACATGTTCTTGAGCGACGTGCTGGATCGAACCCTGCGCGCCATCGCCGCATCGTAAGTGCCGGCCTGATACCCCATTCGCGTGAATAACCGGCGCGTCACATCCATGCCAAGACTCTCGATCATTTCGCGTCGAAGCGATCCGAGCGCCTTCGCATGAATCAACAACATGCGCTGCTCATCCAACCAGATCCGGCCATCGCTGGTTGAAAATCGCAGGCGAGACATCAGATCGGTCAGATCAGGGAATCTTACGCCATCGATATCCGCGCGATCACTCCGAATGAGCGGCTTATTTGATTCGGCGGACAAACCAGAATGGCTCTTCTTCATCCTTGTCGCTCAACACGGCGCACATTCCAAATCAGCACGGCTGTCTCCTTGGGATTTATCTCGAACCTCGCGTGATTGTCAGCATACAGCGTGCCAGACATTGCTCAAAGACGGAGGCCTGGCTAATTCTCCGTCAGATCCTGGTTGCCTCCGCCAGGAACCAAGAAAACAAAAGCACGGTGATGCAATCAAATGATGCAGCGAATGAGCAACTGAACTCACACTATCGCATGATTTGATCCATTTCATTCCAACTCAGACCTCATGGAACGACGTCAGATTCGGCAACTCAAGCAGGAATATTTGATGAACCCAGCCGAATCAATACTCACCGTGTACGATGGCGAATGTCTGGCATGAAAGATGCTTAGTTCCGATGTCGGTTGACTTTCATTAACCAAATAATCATCGACAAAGACAAAAGCTGGTTCGCGGAAAGAACGCCGAAAACCCGCCAAAAAGAGGAGAAATAGCACCATGACCCCGATTCAGTCCCCATATTCAGGCCCGTCCCACCCAGCGTGAGACACCAGAGGGATCCGGTGATCTCCCGGTCCCGCTTATTGCTGACCTATCACCGCACCGTGCATTTGCCGGCACGGCGCTGATTACATGTTGGTTGTAACGCCCGCCACCTGACCGGGCGGCAGCCCGTTATTGACCCGTTTTTCCAGGAGACCCACGTGATCCGGATCCATCAAGACAACTCCGCCAGCCTCGCCATGCTTGATTCGATGCTGCAGGACGACCCTGACAAGCATCTCCATCGACTGGACCGGTCCGCGTTCACGGACGAGTTGCTCTTCGAACTCGAGATGAAGTACATCTTCGAAGGAAACTGGGTCTATCTGGCGCACGAAAGCCAGATCCCGAACATCAATGACTATCTGACTGTCTACATCGGTCGGCAGCCGGTGGTCATCACTCGAAGCAAGGATGGAAAACTCAATGCCCTGGCCAACACCTGCACTCATCGGGGCGCTGTCCTCTGTCGATTCAAAAAAGGAAACAAGTCCAGCTTCACCTGTCCATTCCATGGCTGGACCTTCAGCAACACGGGAAAACTCCTCAAAGTCAAGGACCAAAGCGCAGACGCGGGCTACCCACCCAGCTTCAATTGCGAAGGCAGTCACGATCTGGTCAAGCTGGGGGCATTCGAAAGCTACCGGGGATTCCTGTTTGGCAGCGTCAACCCTGATGTCGCGCCACTATCCGAGTTCCTGAACGAAACCACCAAAGTCATCGACATGATCGTCGACCAGGCGCCAGATGGTATCGAGGTGCTGCGCGGTGCATCCACCTATACCTTCGATGGAAACTGGAAGCTGCAGGCCGAGAATGGCGCCGACGGATACCACGTGTCGGCCGTCCACTGGAACTATGCGGCGACCACGGCACGCCGCGGTGCCGACGGCAAAGTCGATAACGTCAAGGCAATGAACGCGGGGGCCTGGGCCAAACAAGGTGGTGGTTCGTACTCGTTCAAGAACGGCCATGTATTGCTCTGGACAAACTGGTCGAATCCGGAAGACAGGCCCCTTTACGCCAAGCGCCCCGAGTGGGTCGAGCGATTCGGCGAAGCAAAAGCAGATTGGATGCTGCGTAAATCCCGCAATCTGTGCCTGTACCCGAACGTCTATCTCATGGATCAGTTCAGTTCGCAGATCCGGGTTGTACGACCCATCTCGGTGAACCGTAGCGAAGCCACTATCTACTGCATTGCACCCAAGGGAGAGCCGGCGGAAGCACGCGAACGGCGACTTCGCCAGTACGAGGACTTCTTCAATGCCACCGGCATGGCAACCCCGGATGACCTCGAAGAGTTTCGCTCCTGCCAACACGGCTTTCAAGCACGCGCAGTGAAATGGAACGATATGAGCCGGGGCGCAACCCACTGGATCAAGGGCCCTGACGCAACCGCCGACCTCATCGATCTGAAACCGGAACTCAGCTGCATCAAGACTGAAGACGAAGGCCTGTATATCGGTCAACACGAATTCTGGCTGCAGAGCATGAAGAAAGCATTCGAGGCCGAGCAGGCAACGGGAGGAAAGTGATGCTGTCTTACGAAACCATTCAGGCTTTCCTGTACCAGGAAGCACGCGCACAGGCCGAAAAGCGTTGGGCCGACTGGTTGGCCTGCTACGCCGAACATGTGGATTACTACATGCCCTCCTGGGACGACGATGACACCCTCACCACCGATCCGCATAACGAGGTATCGCTGATCTACTACCCGAGCCGACAGGGACTGGAGGACCGTGTGTTTCGCATCGAAACGGATCGGTCGAGCGCATCCACTCCCGATACCCGATACAACAGAGCCATCTCAAACATCGAGATCCTGGCACAAGATGACAATCGAGTAGACCTGTGCTTCAACTGGACGACTCACTGCTTCCGCTATGACATCGTCGATCTGTACTTCGGAACAGCGCGATACGAGCTGGATACCAGAGGACCCAAGCCGTTGATCACCAAAAAATATGTTGTTGTGAAGAACGACTACATCCACCACATGCTCGATGTGTATCACGTCTGAGGGGCATTCATGGCATACAACATAGCGTTGCAGTTCGAGGACGGAGTCACCCGGGTCATTGCCTGCGAACCCACCGAATTGGTGGCAGATGCCGCCTATCGTCAGAAGATCAATATCCCGCTTGACTGCCGAGATGGCGCCTGTGGCACCTGCAAGTGTCATTGCGAAAGCGGCAGCTATGAGATGGGGGTCTACATCGACGACGCACTCGCCGACGACGAGGCGGCACAAGGCTATGTGCTCACCTGCCAGATGCAGCCCCGATCTGACTGCGTCATCCGGGTACCCGCCTCGGCCGCCGCCTGCAAGACCGAAGTCGGAACACATGGCGGAAAGCTCACCCGGATTGCGCGGGACTCTGCAACAACCGTGACCTTCACCTTGCAGGCTGAGCGCCCCTTGTCCTTCCTGCCGGGTCAATACGTCAACATCCAGGTTCCCGGGAGCAAGGAAACACGGTCTTACTCATTCAGTTCGGCGCCAAACCAGACCGAGCTCTCATTCCTGATCCGCGACGTCCCGAACGGCCTGATGAGCACCTACATGCGCAGCAAAGCCAACACGGACGACTTCGTGATGTTCGCCGGGCCATACGGCAGCTTTTATCTTCGCCCAACCGTGCGCCCGATCCTGATGCTGGCCGGAGGCACCGGACTGGCGCCCTTCCTGTCCATGCTTCACTGGCTTAAAGACAATCCGACAGATCAGCCAATCACCCTCGCCTATGGCGTCAATACCGACGATGATCTGGTCGAATTGGGAACCCTGGCCGAACTGAAGTCAGTATTGCCCAATCTCGACTACTTCACCGTCGTGCTTGACAGCGAGAGCCAACACCCACGTCATGGCTATGTAACCGAGCATCTGTCGCCGGGCCAACTCAACGGGGGCGAAGTCGACATTTATGTCTGCGGGCCACCGCCAATGGTTGAGGGTGTCCGCCGATGGATGGCAGGGATCGGCGTTTCGCCCAGAAACTTCTACTTCGAGAAATTCTCGTCGGCAAACGAGACCGCGTCATGACTCGCACCGCCCGATTCACGAACAAGGTCGTCATTGTCACCGGAGCAGCCCAGGGCATCGGGCGAGGTGTCGCGCTCGGCGTCTGTGCCGAAGGCGGCACGATCCTGGCGGTGGATCGATCGCCGTTGGTCCAGCAGGTTTCAGAAGAGATCACTAGCGCGGGGGGACGCGCCACTGCGTTCGAGGCCGACCTCGAGACCTTTGCCGGCGCTGCAGGCATGGTCAATGAAGCGCTCAGACTGTTCAAGCGTATCGACGTGTTGATCAACAATGTCGGCGGCACCATCTGGACGAAACCTTACGACCAGTACGCCGAGCAGGAGATCGAGAAGGAGGTCCGCCGTTCGCTGTTCCCGACACTTTGGTGCTGCCGGGCCGTGTTACCCCACATGATCAAGAAAAAGAAAGGGACCATCGTCAACGTCTCGTCGATCGCGACACGCAGCATCTACCGCGTGCCGTACGCGGCCGCGAAAGGTGGTGTCAACGCATTGACAGCCTCGATTGCCATGGAGCAGGCGGGAAACGGCATCCGGATCAATGCCACCGCACCGGGCGGCACAGATGCGCCACCACGCAAGGTGCCAAGAAACTCCGCCAAGCCTAGTGCAAAGGAGAAGGCCTGGTACCAAGGCATTGTCGACCAGACGACCGCGTCAAGCCTCATGCATCGCTACGGCACGCTTGACGAGCAAATCGCACCCATTCTGTTCTTCGCGTCAGACGAATCGTCCTATATCACCGGATCGGTTTTACCGGTCGGTGGCGGCGACCTCGGCTGAACCGTACTCGCACCCATAAAAATCCGCCGGCAATCGCTGGCGACCGTCGGAGTAGGAATGCCGATCACTCGACACCCCCTCCACAGATCCGTGCGAGCGGGATTACCGCACACGGCTCCTGCCTCGGGTCGTGACGCTCAGACGCTGGTTGGGGTAAGGGTGACAGATGCGAGGAGAAGGTAGCCAGTGATGGATCAGCCGGTACATTCGACGCCACGTCACGAAGCCCGTTTGGCTGCGGCGGCACATCGTGCGGTGCCAAAGCCGGGCGACCTGATGACGGAATGTTCTCAGGCGGGCCCCGTTCATCGGCACGCCGTAGTAGCGCGTGTGCCCGATGACCACGGCGCGCAGGTAACGGCCCTGCTCGCCGATGGGCACGTGCATGCGTCGTCTGAGTTCGACCTTGAGCGCTGCGAGCTTGCCCCGCAGTCGTTTCGCACTGGTGAGCCGCAGCACGATGAACTTCCCCTGTCGCGTCTTGCCGCAGCAATGCGTGAAGCCAAGGAAGTCGAACGTTTGCGGCTTGCCCTTTCCTCGACGCGCGATGTTGCCTCGGGCAAATGGCCCGAACTCGATCAGTCGCGTCTTCTCGGGGTGCAGCTTCAGCCCGAACTCCTGCAGCCGTGCCTTCACGTCGCGCGCAAAGCGCTCGGCGTCGTCACGGAACCGGAAGCCGGCAACCCAATCATCGGCGTAACGCACGACGATCACGTCACCTCGGGCATGGCGAGCCCGCCACTGTTTCACCCACTGATCGAACACGTAGTGCAGGTAGATGTTGGCCAGCAGCGGACTGATGCTGCCGCCTTGCACCGTTCCCAACTCACTGTGCTCGAGCCGTCCCTCTTGCAGCACGCCCGCGTGCAGCCACTTCTTGATCAGCCGCACCACGCGCGCATCGGCAACCCGGTGCTCGATGAACCGTATCAGCCAGTCGTGATCGATCGTGTCGAAGAACTTGCTGATGTCCGCATCGAGAATCCAGTTCACATATCTGCTGCCCATCCCCACCACCACGGCATCGAGCGCATCGTGTGCGCTTTTGCCGGGCCGAAAGCCGTAGCTGAACCCGATGAAGTCCTGCTCGTAGATCGCGTTGAGCACATCGACCGTGGCGCGTTGGACCAGTTTGTCCTCCAGCGCCGGCACGCCCAGCGGGCGTTGGCTCCCGTCGGGCTTGTCGATGTACACACGCCGCACAGGCTGGGGCCGGTAGCCCCCTCGGGCGAGCCGATCGGACAGATCCACAAGCCTTGCTTCCAGATCGAGCCCGTACGACTGCCACGTCTGGCCGTCCACGCCGGGCGCCGCATCGCGCCTGAGCGCGTGATATGCCGCGCGCAGTCGGTCGGTTTGGTAGATGTGGTGCATCAGCGAGGTGAACTTCGCATCGCGTCTGCCTTTTGCCGTCTGACGTATGCCGTTGAGCGCCGTTCCCATGTCATAGACCCGCATCGATCTGCGGGACATGCGCGCTGCAACCGCATTGCCCTTGGCCTGCCGCCTTCCCTCCACCGCCTCCGCCGCCGCGGGAACTTCCCCCGCCGCTTTGTTCGGCAGTTTCTGCGGTACTACGCAGCAGTCCGACTTCCCGCCCCGATTGCTCATCGTCGTGCGCCCACAGGCTTCACGATGCGCTCTGCGCACTTGCCCGCCTCCCGGCGGAGCGCAGAAGGTGACGGGATCTCCCGGTTCCCGAACAAGGTGCATCCGTGCGTGCACGGGGTCTCTGACCGCGCGGGGTCCAGCGCTGCCTCGCCTATGCGGCAGCGCCAGTGTGGCCTTCGGCATGTCTCCACGGCCTCGGCACCCCGGACCACCCACGCCTTGCGGCATGGGGCATATATTTCGCGGCTCAATACCCGGCCCACACGTACCCCTGTCAACGCTTCGCCTACACCCTCACGGATGCACTCGCATGACTCGGGGCCGTCGTGGCTGGCTAAACCTTCAACGTATGAAACTTCCATTCACAACACCTTGCCGGTTTTGACCGGCGCACGGAGACATTCATGCGACAAATCGATATCCACAAGATTGCTGACGAGACAACATTCAACCGATTTCACGGGCTTGTCCTGTTCTGGTGTGCCTTGATCATCATCTTTGATGGCTATGATCTCGCCGTCGCTGGCATCGCGCTGCCATCGATCATGAAGGAAATGGGTGTCGACCCGACGCAAGCCGGCTTCATGGTCAGCTCAGCGCTGTTCGGGATGATGTTCGGTGCCATCATTCTGGGCACCATTGCCGACAAGATCGGCAGGCGCCTGGCCATTGCGATCTGTATCGTATTGTTCAGCGTCTTTACTGCCGCCGCAGGCCTCACCAAAGACCCCGTCTTGTTCAGTGTGTTCCGCTTCCTTGCCGGCCTGGGCATCGGTGGCGTCATGCCCAATGTTGTGGCGCAGATGACTGAGTACTCACCAAAGAAGATCCGGGCAACGATGGTCACCATGATGTTCAGTGGCTACGCCGTTGGTGGCATGCTGGCGGCTGTGTTGGGTAAGCAGTTAATCGAAACCTACGGCTGGCAATCCGTATTTCTGGCCGCCGGACTGCCCGTCGTGCTGATTCCGTTCATCATGAAATCCCTGCCGGAATCAATGCCTTTCCTGCTCAAACAGGGCCGGCACGATGAACTGAAGGCGATCGTTTCCCGACTGGATCCTTCGTACCAACCGACTGCCAGCGACCATTTCGCTCTCCCTTCGGAAGACAAGGCCGACAACGCTACCGTCGGCCATCTGTTCCATGATGGACGTGGCTTCAGCACTGTGATGTTCTGGATCGCATTCTTCATGTGCCTGTTCATGGTCTACGCGCTGAGTTCCTGGCTGACGAAATTGATGGCCAGTGCAGGTTACAGCCTGGGTTCCGCATTGACGTTCGTTCTAACCCTGAATTTCGGCGCCATGATCGGGGCCGTCGGTGGCGGTTGGTTGGCCGATCGCTTCCACATCAAGTGGGTGCTCTTTTCGATGTACCTGCTTGCGGCCGTCTCAATTACCTTGCTAGGTGTGCAGATGCCCACCGGCCTACTGTTCCTCGTGGTTGGCCTTGCCGGCGCCTCCACAATCGGCACACAGATCGTCACCTACGCCTATGCCGGTCAGTACTATCCCATGGCAATCCGGTCCACTGGTATCGGCTTCGCTTCAGGCGTTGGCAGGAGTGGTGCAATCCTCGCCCCCATCGTCATCGGAACGCTGGTTGGCATGGCTTTGCCGTTGCAGCAGAACTTTCTGGCCATTGCGATACCGGCGGTGATCGCTGCGATTGCCGTCGCGATGATCAATCACAGCCGATCGTCATCGGCACTCCATGTCGACATCAGCACAGACGTCCCGTCCCCGATGCCAGCCAACGCGCGTGCAGCGCGGCAGTGACTTGATCCTATGTTTGAAGCCAGCACCTCCATAGGGACAACGATGAATCAAATCCGAGTAAGACATTTCGCGATGATCGGCCTGGTTGGCCTGTTCTACACCTTAAACGCAACCGGACAGACCCAGAGCATCGTCGAACGCCATGGCGCCGAGATCGATGCGCAGTTTGCTCGTCATTATCCCGACATCGAAGAACTGTATCGAGACCTGCATGCTCACCCCGAGTTGGCATTCGCCGAAGTCAGAACAGCGAAGAAGCTGGCTGCCGAGTTGCGAACGTTAGGATTCGAGGTTACCGAGGGCGTCGGCAAGACCGGCGTCGTCGGCCTGCTGCGCAATGGACAAGGGCCGACCATCATGGTCCGCACCGAACTCGATGCGCTGCCGATGGAAGAGAAGACCGGATTGCCCTACGCCAGCAAAAGCAAGACAACCTATCAGGGAAAAGAGACATTTGTGGCTCACAGCTGCGGCCACGACTTGCATATGGCCTCGTGGGTCGGCACTGCCAGGACACTGGTCGCGATGAAGGATCAATGGAAGGGATCATTGATGTTCATTGCACAGCCCGCGGAGGAGACGCTCGGCGGCGCCAAGGCGATGATTGGCGATGGCCTGTTTGATAAGTTTGGCAAGCCGGACTTCGCCTTCGCCCTGCACACATGGCCAATGGCTCATGGCGATGTCGGCTTCAACACCGGCGCCGTCACGTCGAACTCGGATGCCTTCGAGGCGGTGTTCCACGGTCGTGGCGCGCATGGATCGGCACCGCATGCGTCCATCGACCCGGTACTGATCGCATCGAGATTCGTGGTCGATGTTCAAGGTGTCATCAGCCGGGAAAAAGATCCGTTTCAATTCGGCGTGTTCAGTGTCGGCGCCATCAGCGGTGGCACCAGCGGCAACATCATCCCAGACAAGGTTTCACTTCAAGGCACGATCCGCTCCTACGATCAAAGCGTGCGAGTCAAGATGAAGGAGGGCATCGAGCGTACTGCCAAGTCAGCCGCTGCAATGGGTGGCGCTCCAGATCCAGACATCAAGATCATCACCGGAGGCGATGCGGTCATCAACGACGCATCGCTGGTAGAGCGCACCGAGGCCGTCCTCAAATCATTCTTTGGTGCCAACGTGAAACGGATGCCACCGATCACGCCAAGCGAGGACTTCGCCGAATACGTCAACAACGGCGTACCGGGCATGTTCTTCCTGATCGGAGTCCACGACCCAAAGGCGGTTGAGGCTTCACGACTGCCGGGTGGCAAGCCACTGCCCGGCAATCACTCACCCTTATTCGCGCCGGTCGCCGAACCCTCGATCAAGACGGCGATCAAGTCGATGAGCCTCGCCGTGCTGGCAGCACTGCACCGCTAGACAGGAATTTTCGTGCAACCATCACCACAGGAAACGTACGAGATAACGATCGACAACACGGGTGAGATCTTCCACTGTGATCGCGACGTTCATTTGCTCTTGGCCATGGAGCGAGCCCGCTGTCACGGCATTCCGGTGGGCTGTCGCAATGGTGGATGTGGTGCCTGCAAGATATCGATCCGTTCCGGCACCTACGAATCTCGAAAAATGAACCGGGCTGTTGTCAGCGCCGAAGACGAAGCCGCACGATGCGTTTTGGCATGCAAGACCTACCCAAGAAGCCATATGCTGGTCCACGCACTGGGTCGCGTGTGGCAACCATCCACGCCACCCGCTGCCTCATCATTCAGCTTCGGATTCACGTCGACTTCAACCCCTTACCAATCGGACAAGGAGAACTAAGATGGCATTGACAGGCGTCCTTCGCCCTGGGCATGTACAGATCCGCGTGCTCGAACTCGAACCTGCCGTAAAACACTATGTCGACGTTCTCGGCCTCATCGAGATGGCACGCGACAAGAAAGGCAAGCGTGTCTTTCTGAAAGCCTGGGATGAGCACGATCACCACAGCGTGATTCTTCGCGAATCCGATGAGGCCGGCATGGACTACATGGGCTGGAAGGTCGACTCACCTGAAACCCTGAAGAGGCTGGCGGCCGATATTGAGAACTCCGGGCTGTGCAGCGACCTGGGCTGGATCAAGGCTGGCGAGAACCCAAAGACCGGGGAGCGCTTTCACTTCACGATTCCGACGGGGCATGTCATGGAGCTGTTTGCCCAGAAAGAGGTCGTGGGCAATGGCTGCGGCACTGACGGACCCGATCTGAACCCGAACCCCTGGCCTGACGGCTTGAAAGGGATCGCGCCGCATCGATTCGACCATTGCCTGCTGTACGGCGATGACCTGGACGGATCGATCAAGCTGCTTACTGAGGTGCTGGGCTTCGGCATCGCAGAGCAGGTTGTCCTGAAAGACAATCCAGGCTTCCCGATCGGCGCTTTCTTGACCTGCTCGAACAAGGCGCACGATGTTGCATTCATCCGCCAGCCGGTCAAAGGAAAGTTCCACCACGCCTCTTTCCTTCTAGGCAGTTGGAATGATGTCTTGAAGGCAGGGGACATCCTGTCTCGCAACAAGACCTCAATCGACATCGGACCGACTCGCCACGGCATCACTCGGGGAGAGACGATCTACTTCTTCGACCCATCTGGCAATCGTAATGAAGTCTTTGCTGGCGGGTACTCTTGGTATCCCGACAAGCCGACAATCACCTGGACTGACGATGAGCTGGGTCCGGCGATCTTTTATCACGATCGCAAGCTCAATGAAGCCTTTCTTTCGGTGTTCACCTGATGAACATCGACGTCGTACAGCAGGCCGTGCATTGGGAGGCCGCTGCCGCCGCAGTTGCAGCCGGTGCACGCTGGGCGGAGCAAGCCGGTATCAAGGTATCCATCGCAGTGGTCGATCCGGGTGGCAATCTCGTGTCCTTTTTGCGTATGCCTGGAACATTTCTCCATTCGACCGATATTGCCATCGATAAGGCGTACACCGCTGCCGGATTCGGTCTGCCCACCTCTGCCTGGACAGCTGCGCTGGCGTCACAGTCAGAGGCCGTGCGCAATGGGATTCCGCTTCGGCCACGCATGGTCTGTTTCGGAGGTGGGCTGGCCCTCAGACACACGGGAAACCTGATCGGGGGCATTGGCGTCTCAGGCGGCTCCGAGACCGAGGACGAACGCTGCGCGAAGGCCTGCCTTGAGGCAATTGGAATGAACATTTGAAAGGACAGACATGAGCAAAGATATCCTGAACTTCATCAATGGCGAGTACGTCAAGAACGTGTCCGGAAAAACCTACGAAAAGCGCAATCCGGTTGACAACTCACTGATTGGCATCGTGCACGAAGCCGGCAAACCGGAAGTCGACTCCGCCGTCGCTGCCGCCAAGGCCGCATTACACGGCCCGTGGAGCCAGTTGTCGGTCGTCGAACGGTGCAACTTGCTGGATGAGCTGGTTGTCGAGATTGACCGTCGATTCGATGACTTCCTCCAGGCCGAGGTCGCCGACACGGGGAAGCCGGCACATCTGGCCTCCCATGTCGACGTTCCACGCGGTGCCGCCAACTTCAAGATTTTCACTGACACCATCAAGAACGCATCGACCGAGTCATTCGAGATGCGAACGCCGGATGGCAAGACTGCGCGAAGCTATGGCGTGCGGGTGCCACGCGGGGTGATCGCCATCATCTGTCCATGGAATCTGCCATTGCTGTTGATGACATGGAAGTGTGGGCCGGCCATGGCCTGCGGCAACACCGTCGTTGTCAAACCATCCGAAGTCACGCCTAGCACAGCGACGATGCTCGGCGAGGTCATGAACAAGGTTGGTATCCCGAAGGGGGTGTACAACGTGGTCAATGGCTTCGGCGTCGACTCGGCCGGCGCGTTCCTGACTTCCCATCCCGATGTCAATGGCATCACGTTCACCGGCGAGACCAAGACCGGTACCGCCATCATGAAGGCCGGCGCCGACGGCATCCGACCCGTTTCGCTGGAACTTGGCGGCAAGAATGCGGCCATTGTTTTCGCCGATTGCGACTTTGACAATGCCATCGCCACGGTTACTCGATCTTGCTTCGAAAATGCCGGGCAAGTCTGTCTGGGCACTGAACGCGTCTATGTACAGCGGCCCATCTTCGAGAAGTTTGTCGCCGCCCTGAAGCTTCAGGCCGAGACGATGAAGCCGGGCCGACCGTTCGACAAGGATACAAAGATCGGGCCATTGGTCAGCAAGGTTCATCAGAAAAAAGTCCTGGGTATGTACCAGAAAGCCAAGGATGAAGGCGCGACCATCGTGACCGGTGGTGGCATTCCTGAGATGCCAGCCGAACTGAAAGACGGCTGCTGGGTCCAGCCAACAATCTGGACCGGATTGCCCGAAACCGCCACGGTCGTGACCGAAGAAATCTTCGGCCCTTGCTGCCACATCAGTCCATTCGACAGTGAAGAAGAAGTGCTGGCGAAGGTGAACGCGAATCGCTACGGCCTGGCCACCTCAATCCACACCCAGGATATCGGTCGGGCGATGCGTCTGGCGTCGGCCATCGAGGTTGGTCTTTGCTGGGTCAACAGCTGGTTTTTGCGCGACCTTCGCACGTCATTTGGAGGCTCGAAACAATCAGGAATCGGGCGCGAAGGCGGTTTGCACTCGCTGGAGTTCTACACAGAGCTGCGAAATGTCATGGTCAAGTACTGACCAGAGCTCACCTTAGCCGACTGCAAGGCCTGCTGGGAGCAGCAGGTCAGCGATACCTTCTTCAGCAACAGTCTTTCCGACCCGACACGCCAATCCAACCAGACCGGACATCATGGACAACAGCAAGATATTTCACTACGGCGATGAGCTCTATACCGCTTTGATCGAACGCAAGGCGGTCGAGCCTTTGACTGACCGGGAACCCTCGATCAGCATCGAGGACGCCTATCAGATTCAATTGCGGATGATCCAGCGCCGGATTGATGCCGGGGAGACCATCGTTGGCAAAAAGATCGGCGTCACGAGCAAAGTGGTCATGGACATGCTCAAGGTCAATCAGCCCGATTTTGGGCAGATCACCTCTGGTATGGTCTACAACGAGGGCGACGGGATCCGCGCGGACTCCATGATCGCTCCCAAGGCCGAGGCTGAAGTTGCCTTCGTGTTGAAGGCCGATCTGATCGGGCCCGGCATCACCGCTGCAGATGTCATCCGTGCCACGGATTTCGTCATGCCATGCTTTGAGATCGTTGATTCACGAATCCGGGACTGGAAAATCAAGATCCAGGACACGGTCGCCGACAACGCATCCTGCGGCGTTCTCACACTGGGCGGCGTTCGTAAGAGTCCCCGTCAGCTCGATCTCTCTCTGGCTGGCATGGTGCTGGAGAAGAACGGTGAAGTCATCAGCACGTCGACGGGCGCAGCCGTCCAGGGTTCACCAGCCAATGCGGTCGCATGGCTTGCCAATACGTTGGGGCGTCTGGGCATTGGTCTGAAGGCCGGGGAAGTGATCCTTTCCGGATCGCAGTCTCCGCTGATTCCGGTCAAGGCCGGTGACTCCTTACGTTGCGATGTCGGTGGCCTCGGCGGCACCTCGGTACGCTTTGTCTGATACTTCCAAGAGAGATTGATATGAACCTAGACCAAAAGACCATTCTCTCGCTTGCCGAACACCTCGAGAATGCAGAGTTGGAGCGGCGCGACGTAACCATGATCACCGCGGATCATCCCGAAATGGATTGGGACGATGCCTACGCCATCCAGGACGCACTCCGACGTCGGAAGGAGGAACGTGGCCACAAGACAGTCGGGTTAAAAGCCGGACTGACCTCGTTCGCCAAAATGAAGCAGATGGGCGTGGAGACACCCGTGTTCGGCTTTGTCAGCGACTACATGGCAAGACCCGACGGTGGCGAAATCAAACACAGCGAGCTGATTCACCCGAAGGTGGAGGCAGAGATCTGTGTCGTAACCCGTTTTCCCCTGAAGGGGCCCGGCTGCAATGTCGCATCGGTCATGGCTGCGGTCGACTTCGTGATTCCGGCCGTCGAAGTGATCGATTCACGCTATCGTGACTTCAAATTTGACCTGAAGAGTGTCATTGCAGACAACACATCCTCGTCACGCTTTGTCATCGGCGGTCGCCCGCGTGATCTGGCTGAACTGGACCTTCGCACGCTGGGCGTGGTGCTGGAGATCAACGGTGAAGTACGGTCAATGGCCGCAGGCGCGGCGGTGCTCGGCAATCCCCTGGCCGCCGTCGCAATGATGGCCAATCACCTGGGTGAGCGTGACCTGAACATTCCGGCCGGCAGCTTCATCATGACCGGCGGCGTGACCGAAGCCTTGCTGGTCAATGAGGGAGATAACGTCCTGGTCAGATTCCAGGATCTTGGCTCAGTGTCAATGCGTTTTGTCTGATCTTTACAGGAAGAGTCATGGCATCCATAAACGAGTCACCCAACACTGCCGATCCCTTCGCCACGGAGGCGGGCACCATCAATATGGGCGGCATTGACGCGCTGGTTCGACTCACACTCGATCAGTCCCGGGCTGATGAACGGCGTGGACTCAGAACCGGCATGTTTATCTCCGGCTACCGCGGCTCGCCGGTCGGCATGTTGGATGCTGCGCTCATCAGGAATCAGAAGGCCCTGCTGGCAAGGAACATCCACTTCGTTGATGGTCTGAATGAAGACCTCGCTGCCACGGCCGTATGGGGCACGCAGATGCTGCATACCGTTGGCAAGCAAAAGTATGACGGAGTCACCGGCCTGTGGTATGGAAAAGCGCCTGGTGTTGACCGGAGTGGCGATGCCCTGAAACACGCCAACTACACGGGAATCGGGAAAAATGGCGGAGTGGTCGCGGTGGCTGGCGACGACCCGAGCTGCAAGAGCTCGTCATTGTGCAGCCAGTCAGAGCCTATGCTGATGCACGTCGGTATTCCGTCGCTCTTTCCCGGAAATGTGCAGGAGATTCTCGACCTCGGCCTGCACGGCTACATGATGTCTCGTCTTTCCGGATTGTGGGTAGGCCTCAAAATTGTCACGAACGTGGCAGACGGCAGTGGTTCTGCCAATGTCGACCCGGGCCGTCTGAACTTCGTGACACCAGACCTCACGTTTGACGGCAAGTTGTTTGTGCCAACCATGAATCTCGGCATGAACGTTCGGGCCGAGGCTCTGGAGATGGAACAGTCGCTCTACACCCGACGGCTCGAAGTGGCCAAGCGGTACGCCGCCGCCAACAAGCTCAACCAAATCGTCTTCGAGAACCGCGACGCCTGGCTGGGCATCATTACCGCCGGAAAAACCTACCACGACCTGCGCCAATGCTTCCTCGAACTTGGCCTGGACGACGCAGCGCTTCGCCGATACGGGATCCGCATCCTGAAGATGGGCATGCTCTTCCCGATGGAACCGCAGATCGTGCGTGAATTCGCCCGCGGATTGGAGGAGATCTTCGTTGTCGAGGAAAAACGACCGTTCCTCGAGATGTTTGCCAAGAATGTGCTTTACGGCATGGCCAACGCGCCGCGTATCGTCGGCAAGTTCGACGAACAGGAGAAAGAGCTTCTTCCGCACTATGGCGAGTTTGAATCCGACGTCATTGGTCGCGCGTTAACCCGAAGGCTCTCGCAAAAGGCCCATGTCGAGTCAGCTGAAGCCTGGCTCAAAAGGCTGGACGAGATTCATGCGCGCCAGAAGCTCCAGACAGCGACCCGTACGGCGTGGTATTGCTCTGGCTGCCCTCACAACTCCTCCACCACCTCGCCTGAGGGCAGCATCGTCTCAGCCGGTATCGGTTGCCATACGATGGCCATGTGGATGAACCGCAATGTGGTGATGGGCACTCACATGGGCGCCGAAGGCGCCCAGTGGATCGGCATGGCGCCTTTCACTGACACCAAACATATCTTCCAGAACATGGGTGATGGGACCTACGCCCACTCAGGCAGCCTGGCCATTCGCTACTGTGCCAGTACCAATACCAATATCACCTTCAAGGTGCTTCGCAACGCGCATACATCGATGACCGGCGGCCAGCAGATCATGGGTGAGGAGCCGCTGGCCAATCTGGTGTCGGATCTGCTGGCGAACGGCGCGAAGAAGGTGATCGTCACCAGTGACCGTCCTGAAGCCATCAGCGGGCTACCCGGCGCTACCGAGGTCTGGCATCGGGACCGGCTCGAGGAAGCTCAAAACACATTGGCTGCAATACCCGGAACCACGGTGCTGGTTCACGACCAGGAATGCGCGGCCGAACTGCGCCGCGCCCGCAGCCGCGGCAAGGCCGAAGAACCGGTAGAAGTCACCGTCATCAATGAACGTGTCTGTGAGGGCTGCGGCGATTGCGGCGTCAAGAGCAATTGCATGAGTGTTGAACCAGTAGCCACCGAATTCGGTCGTAAGACCCGAATCCATCAATCGTCATGTAACAAGGATTTTTCGTGTGTCAAGGGCTTCTGTCCGTCATTCGTGACAGTGACGCCAAGTCCAGAACCCGTTGCCGAAGCCGACGGAAAACCAGTCAAAAAGAAGAAGAAAGGGCGGATTCCAGCGCTTGAACGCGAACTCCCAGAGCCGGTGTCCAAGGTCGACTCGAGTTTCGGCTTCGGCATCCACGTGATGGGCATCGGCGGCACCGGATCAGTGACCGTGGTTGCCACGATCGCCAATGCTGCGCGCCTGGAAGGCAAGCACGTCATCGGTCTGGATCAGACGGGTCTCGCCCAGAAGGGCGGCGCGGTGATCTCCGACATCAAGATCACGCACGAACCTTTCGACGGATCGAACAAGATTTCTGATGGCCGCACTGATCTGTATCTGGGGTTCGATATTCTCAACGCAACGGACCCGAAGAATCTGGACAAATGTCTGCCTGACCGAACGATCGCAGTGGTCAATACAACGCAGACGCCGACCGGCCAGATGGTATCCAATCGGCGCAGCATCTTCCCCATTGTTCAGTCGCTGACCGATGGCATAGACCGGGTCACTCGGCGGGAGCACAACGTCTATGTGGACGGGCAGGCGATGGCGGAGGGATTGTTCGGCGATGCCATGGCGACCAACAACTTCATGGTTGGCGTGGCATTTCAGGCAGGAACAATCCCATTGAAAGCTGAGTCGATCGAGGCTGCCATCCGAAAGTCCGGCGTCGGCGTCGAACAGAGTCTCGCAGCGTTCCGCTGGGGCCGCATGACCGTGATCGATCGGGCGTTTGTGCTGGCCGAGATTGAAAAGTACGCTGCCAAAGTCAACAAACCCGAGATCCCGGCAGCGGCGCGATCCATCGTCGATAGCGTTGGTGCCGTCGGTGAAACCAGGCGGCTGCTCGAGGTAAGGGTGCCTGACCTGATCGCCTACCAGGACGAGGCCTATGCGAAGCGGTACGCCGACGCCGTCAAGCGTGTGGTCGACGCCGAGACCGGCAAGGTCGCCGGTCAGAATTCACTCGGGAACGCTGTTGCACGCTATCTTTACAAGCTGATGGCCTACAAGGATGAATACGAAGTCGCGCGCCTGCACAGTGACCCGGCATTCAAGGCGCAACTGGACGCAATGTTCCCCAATGGCTACAGTGTCAAGTACAACCTCGCCCCACCGGCCATCTCGAAGCGGGATCCCGTGTCCGGTCATCTGATCAAGCGTCAGTTCGGTGGGTGGATGTCCCGCGCATTCGGCATTCTCGCCGGGTTCAAGCATCTGCGCGGCAGCAGTCTCGACATCTTCGGGAGAACCCAGGAGCGGCGTGAAGAACGGTCGCTGATCGACAGCTATCTGCAGGATATTGAGCAGATCTGCCAGCAGTTGACACCCGCCAATCATGCCGCGGCAGTGGCGCTGGCGAGCGTGCCAGATGAAATCCGCGGCTACGGCCACGTCAAGGAGGCCTCGATCGAGCAGGCCAGACAATTGCGTGCCCAACGGTGGGAGGCATTCCGAAGTCCGACGCCGCAGTCGTCCCGATCGGAGCCTCAGCCCGCCGAGGCGGTATGAACGCAGAACCGTCCGAACTGGAGACAGCATGAACCCACTGAATGGTTACGACCTGGAAGACCTGGAGGTTGGCATGAGCGCGACCTTCGCCAAGACGATCACCGAGGCCGACATCGTGTTGTTCGCCGGCGCCTCGGGTGATAACAACGCAGTGCACATCAATGAAGAATTTGCCCGAACAACGGCCTTCAAGGGACGTATTGCCCACGGCATGCTGACCGCGAGTGTGATTTCAGCGGCGATCGCCGGTCGGCTGCCCGGCGCCGGAACGATTTATCTCGGCCAGAACCTGCGTTTCAAGGCGCCGGTTCGCCCGGGTGATACGGTGCATGCCGAGGTGACTGTCAAAGAGCTTCATGCTGAAAAAGGCCGCGTGACGCTGACCACGGTCTGCAAGGTCGGCGACAGGGTCGTGATCGATGGTGAAGCGCTGGTCATGCCCACGAAGCGTAAGGCGAATATCTGATTCTCATCCCGACACACAAGGAGCCATACCATGAGCAAAGCCAACACCCCTGATTTCACCAACCCGTTCGCAAACCTGGATGAACTGGTCAAGCAGTTCAAGATGCCCGGCGTGGACGTGAATGCCATCATCGAGTCACGCCGCAAGGATATGGACGCGCTGATTGCGGCGAATCGCGAGACTGTTGCGGCAATGCAGCAGATTGCAAGAAAACAGAGCGAGATCCTCACACAGGCGCTGCAGGCGGCTCAGGAAAGCGCTCAGAAGCTGGGCAAGGGCGAAAGTGGCGCTGTCGATCCATTGAAGCAGGCTGACCTGGCCCGTAAGGCCTATGAGAAGGCATTGGCCGATATGAAAGAAGTTGGCGAGATCGCACAAAAAGCCCACACTGCCGCATTGAGCGGCATCACTGCGCGTGCGCAGCAAAGCCTGCGGGAACTCACCAGTCTGATGAAGCCCGAATAGGCTCAAATGATGACACACGGAGGATGGCGACGTGACCAAACCACCTGATTCGGGTCTCGAATCCCGGCTGTTGGCCCACCACAACGTGTTGCAGCAACCCGGGCTGGCGGCCGTTGAGGGGAAGATGCGGTATCTCGTGCTGGCGGCCCCGAGCCTTTCCCGGCACGGCGATGACGCGACCTTGCACGGTCTGGCAGCTCGGCGTGCTGGCGCAAGCTGGGCCGGGATCGAGGCGCTTGGCGCACTGGTCGAGTGCCATGGCGGCCTGCCGACTTGTGGAAGTGGTGTGCAAATCTTGCGCCCGGTGCGCCACGACGAGCAACAGACGACGGTAGAAAGCTCAGTCGTCGCCTACGCTTGAGTGAACACCTCCCTACTACCGAGGAACCCGGATGAACAGTCCATTCCATATGCCAGACGAATATCTACAAGGGTTTTTCAAGGCCGCGCAGACCTTGTCGCAATCGCTCGTAGCCTTGCCGATATCCCAGAGCACCAGTGCGGCGCCGACAACCGACACGTCCCTCGCTGAGGTTCAACTGGGCTATTTGCAGCAGCAACTGCAACTCTGGGGCCGGATGCTTACCAGTACCACTGCGGCCGACCCGGTGATCACGCCCGAACGTGGCGACCGCCGGTTCAACGCCGACGCCTGGCGCGAGGATCACGGCTACAGCTTCCTGAAACAAAGCTACCTGCTCAACGCCCGTTTGTTGGCTGAGCTGGTGGAAGCCGCGGATCTCGATGACCAGGCCAAGCATCGAGTCCGGTTCTTCACGCGCCAGTTCATCGACGCCATGAGCCCGGCCAATTTTCCGGCGACCAATCCCGATGTGATCAAGACGGCGGGCGAAACCCATGGCCAAAGTCTGCAGGCTGGCATGCAGAACCTGTTTGAGGACCTACGAAAGGGCGGCCTGACGATTACCGACGAAAATGCGTTTGAAGTCGGCAGGAATGTTGCGGTATCGGCCGGCTCTGTCATCTTCGAGAACGAACTGCTGCAGCTGATCCAGTACGCACCTTTGACCGAGAAAGTGGCTGCCCGACCACTGGTGATCGTACCCCCGTGCATCAACAAGTTCTACATCCTCGATCTACAGCCGGACAATTCCTTTGTGCGCTTTGCGGCTGAGCAAGGCCATACCGTCTTCCTGGTGTCATGGCGTAATCCCGACGTGAGCTGCAGTCATTTCACCTGGGATGACTATCTCGAAAAAGGCGCGATGACGGCCATCGACGTTGCCATCGCGATCAGTGGCGCCGACCAGGTTAACGCAGTCGGATGGTGCGTCGGTGGCACGATACTGGCGTCAGCCCTGGCGGTTCTCCGGGCACGAGGCAATGAGTCGGTGGCCAGCCTGACCCTGCTGACGACGATGCTCGACTTTCGAGACCCCGGTGACCTGGGGGTGTTCATTGACGAACAAGGTGTTTCGCAACGCGAACAGACGATTGGCCGCGGGGGCATTTATCCCGGCGCCGAACTCGGCTTTGTCTTTCAGACACTACGGGCCAACGATCTGATATGGCCGAACGTGATCAACAACTATCTGAAGGGCAAGTCGCCCGAGGCCTTCGACCTGCTGTACTGGAATGCCGACGCAACCAATCTCCCCGGGCCGATGTATGCCTGGTATCTGCGCAATATGTATCTTGAAAACAAGCTTCGCCTGCCCGGCAAGCTGACGATGTGCGGCACGCCGGTCGATCTTGGCGACATCGACATGCCGAGTTATGTGCTGGCAACACAGGAAGACCACATCGTGCCCTGGCGATCGGCCTACCAGACCACGCAACTGGTCAGTGGCAAGACTCAGTTCGTCCTGGGCGCCAGCGGCCATATCGCCGGCGTGATCAATCCGGCGTCGAAGAACAGGCGAAGCTACTGGACTGACGGCAAGCAGGGAGACGACGCCGAACAATGGTTGGCCAGTGCAACCGAATCACCCGGTAGTTGGTGGAATCACTGGATCAAGTGGTTGGCGCCCCGGTCAGGCAGGTCGGTTGCTGCCCGAAAACGGCTCGGCAATACGAAGTACAAGCCCATCGAACCGGCGCCCGGACGCTATGTCCAGGTACGAGCCCGTTGAATTCCGGAACTGTCATGACCAGCCTGCCCATCGACCGCGAACTGGTGATGCGCGTGATGCCCATGCCAGCCGATGTCAACGCCAACGGCGATATCTTCGGCGGATGGATCATGGCCCAGGTCGACATCGCGGGCGGCGTATTGGCCGCCCGCCTGGCCAAGGGCCGCATCGCCACGGTTGCGGTCAACGAGTTTGTGTTCAAGCAACCGGTCTCGATCGGTGATCTGCTGAGCTTCTATGCCCAGGTGCTTCGTATTGGCAATACATCGGTCTCCGTCAACGTTGAAGTCTATGCCCAGCGCAACCCATCGGACCCTCAGGTAGTTCGGGTGACGGAGGCCAATCTGACCTATGTGGCCATTGATGATCAAGGACAACCGCGGTCCCTGGTCAAACCCTGACGCGCCGCGGATCAGCGCAACGGCATGGCGGCGTTTCTCGGCAATTGCAAGCCGACATTCATTCACCGGTCATTCGCACAGTAACCGATGCCCATCTCAACACACGAACACACAACAGCACCCGAAGACGCGGCCTCTCGTCCGGGCAGCAGTGCAGTGCATCGGGTTGTGATCGTCGGTGGCGGTGCCGGCGGCCTGGAACTGGCGACCCGCCTGGGCGACAAGCTTGGCCGACAAGGTCGCGCGCACATTACGCTGATCGACCAGGCACGTTCTCATGTATGGAAGCCCAAGCTGCATGAAATCGCAGCCGGAAGCATGGACATCGGCGCGCACGAGGTCTCCTACCGGGCGCAGGCCCACTGGCATGGCTTTTTTTTTCGAATCGGCCGCCTGACCGGCATTGATCGCGAGCGTCGCCAAGTGCAGGTCGCGCCCTTCATCGATGAGGACGGTATCGAGGTCACGCCGGAGCGCAGCTTTGGCTACGATACCCTGGTGATTGCCATCGGCAGCCTCGTGCACTCGTTCGGCACGCCCGGTGTGGATGAACACGGCATCAAGCTCGAGACCACCGCGCACGCGCGCCGCTTCCATCGTCGCCTGGTCAATGCACTGGTGCGTGCCCATGCCCAGCATTCCCCACTGGCGCGACACCAGTTGAGCGTTGCCATTGTCGGCGCGGGCGCGACCGGCGTCGAGTTGGCGGCCGAGTTGCACCGCTCGACTCGCGAGCTGGTGGCTTTCGGGCTGGACCGCATCGACCCCGATCGAGACTTACGTCTGCATCTGGTCGAAGCGGCCGATCGGGTGCTGCCAGGCCTGCCACCGCAGGTTTCCTCTATGGCCGAGCAAATGCTGGTCGGGCTTGGCGTGCAGGTGCACACCCGGACCCGGGTCGCCGAAGTGACTGCCGACGGCCTTCGATTGGCCGACGGCGGTCACATCGCCGCCGAGTTGGTTGTCTGGGCCGCAGGCGTCAAGGCTCACGAGGTGCTCTCCACCCTCGATGGCCTGGAGTGCAATCCCATCAACCAACTGGTGGTACGGCCGACTTTGCAGACCTCGCGCGACGACGACGTCTTCGCCATCGGCGATTGCGCCGCCTGCCCCTGGCCTTCTGCTGATGCACGCCAGGCGCCACGCTGGGTGCCGCCGCGCGCGCAGGCCGCACACCAGCAGGCCTCGCTGATGCTGCGCCAGGTGCAGCGACGCCTCGTCGGGAAGGCACTCGAGGAGTACCACTATCGTGACTTCGGGTCGCTGGTGTCGCTGGGTGCATTCAGCACCGTCGGCAACCTGATCGGCGGTGAGCGCGGTCGCAGCATGATCATCGAAGGCCTGTTCGCGCGGCTGATGTACGAGTCACTCTACAAGATGCATGAGCTGGCGCTGCATGGTGTCATCAAAGTCACGCTCGACTCGCTGGCGCGGCTGCTCACGCGCCGCACCGAACCGCACGTCAAGCTGCACTGACACCGGAAGCCGACGCATGGACGCCCTGTTGCTCGCCCGCATCCAGTTCGGCTTCACGGTGTCGTTCCATATCGTATTTCCTGGCCTGACGATCGGCCTGGCAAGCTACCTGGCGGTACTCGAGGGGCTCTGGCTGCGCACCGGCAGGCAGGTCTACTGGGACCTCTACGCGTTCTGGTCCAAGGTTTTTGCCGTGGCCTTCGGCATGGGCGTGGTGTCAGGACTGGTGATGGCTTACCAGTTCGGCACCAACTGGAGCGAGTTCTCCCGCTTTGCCGGCGGCATCACCGGGCCACTACTGGCCTACGAGGTGTTGACTGCCTTTTTCCTCGAAGCGGGTTTCCTGGGCGTGATGCTGTTCGGGATGCAGCGGGTCGGGCCAGGCCTGCACTTCCTGTCCACCGTCGCAGTGGCACTCGGTACATTGATCTCCTCGACCTGGATACTCGCATCCAATAGCTGGATGCATACACCGCAGGGTCATGCCATCATCGATGGCCGGGTGGTCCCGGTCGATTGGCTGGCGGTCATCTTCAATCCCTCGTTTCCATACCGCCTCACGCACATGGTGCTGGCGGCGTTCATCGCCACCGCACTCGTCGTGGGTGCCAGCGCGGCCTGGCATCTGCTGCGCCGACGCGACAGCGAAGCGGTGCGCATGATGCTGTCAATGGCACTGTGGATGCTGCTGGCCATCGCGCCATTGCAGGCCTTCGTGGGCGACATGCATGGGCTGAACACGCTGAAGCACCAACCCGCCAAGCTGGCGGCGATCGAAGGCCACTGGGAGAATCATCCAGGGGAAGGCGTGCCGCTGATACTGTTCGGCTGGCCCGATATGGATGCCGAAGAGACGCATTGGAAGGTTGAGGTTCCGCACCTGGGCAGTCTGCTGCTGACCCACACCTGGGACGGCCCGATACCGGCCTTGAAAGACTTCCCGAAAGCCGATCGACCCAATTCGACGATCGTCTTCTGGACCTTCCGCGTGATGGTCGGTCTGGGGATGTTGATGCTGATGCTGGCCTTCGTCGGACTGCTGCTGCGCCGGGGCGGCCGCCTATATCGATCAAAGGCTTTCCTGCGCTTCGTTCTGCTGATGGGCCCCAGCGGACTGGTCGCTCTGCTGGCAGGCTGGTTCACCACCGAGATAGGCCGTCAACCATGGATCATCTATGGCGTGATGCGCACGGCCGATGCGGTCTCACCGGTGTCGGCTGCACAAGTGGGCCTGAGCCTGGCGATTTTCGTCATTGTCTACCTGTTGGTCTTCGGTGCCGGTACCGGCTACCTGATCAAACTGATCGCCAAGGGCCCGGTGCAAGGTGCCATGCCGCATGAGTCGCCCGCCGGACCAGCGGGAACTGCGCTGGTGGCGCGCCCGCTGGCCGCAGAGCCGAGTTGAGCATGGGCATCGACCTTCCGCTACTCTGGGCTGTCATCATTCTCTTCGGGGTCATGATGTATGTGGTGATGGACGGCTTCGATCTCGGCATCGGGCTGCTGTTTCCATTCTTCAAGTCGACGGAAGAACGTGATGTCATGATGAATACCGTCGCGCCGGTCTGGGACGGCAACGAGACCTGGCTCGTTCTGGGTGGTGCCGGGCTGCTCGCCGCGTTTCCTGTCGCCTACGCCATCATTCTGAGCGCGTTGTATCTGCCGCTGATCGGCATGCTGATCGGCCTGATCTTTCGTGGTGTGGCCTTCGAGTTCCGCTTCAAGGCCAACGCTGAGCACCGCGTCTGGTGGGACCGCGCCTTCATCGGTGGCTCGTTACTGGCCACTCTCTGCCAGGGAATCGTGCTCGGCTCGTTCATCGCCGGCATCGCCGTCAAGGAGGGTCGCTATGCCGGCGGCGGGCTCGACTGGCTGACGCCATTCGCCCTCTTTACCGGCGTCGGCCTGCTGGCTGTTTATGCGCTGCTGGGTGCCGCGTGGCTGGTACTCAAGACCGACGGCCTGCTGCAGTTGCGCATGCGGCTTTTGGCCAGGAGCCTGGCCTGGGTACTGCTGGCCTTCATCGCCGCGATCAGTTTGTGGACACCGTTGGCGCACAGCTACGTCGCCGATCGCTGGTTCAGTTGGCCCAACATCGCCCTGTTCGCCCCTGTGCCACTGCTGGTGCTCCTGGCGACCGCCGCCCTGTTGCGATCCTTATCCACCTCACAGGCCGGCCGGAACGACTCGGCCCCCTTTGTGCTCACGCTGCTGCTCGTATTCCTGGGTTACAGCGGCCTGGGCATCAGCCTCTGGCCGCTGATCGTGCCGCCGAGCCTGTCCATTAACGCCGCGGCGGGCCCGCCCGAAAGTCTGGGCTTCGCGCTGGTGGGTGCGCTGTTCGTGATCCCGTTGATCCTGATGTATACGGCCTGGGGCTATTGGATCTTCCGCGGCAAAGTGCGCGCCGGCGATGGGTACCACTGATGCGGCCGGTGCTGCAACGTCCCAGGCAGCAATGGCTGCATCGCCTTGCGTGGCTCGGGCTGTTCTGGCTGGCCGGGGTGGCGAGCATGGGCATTGTGGCGTGGTTCTTGCGCAGTTTGATGCACGCAGTCGGGCTCGCCTGAGGGATGCCGTCAGCAGAGCTTGTGTAGAGACTTCACTTTTCAAAGGAGAATCACCATGGGTAAATATGTCTTGTTGGGTAACTGGACCGACCAGGGAGCGCGCGACGTCAGGAACACGGTCAAGCGCTCGCGCGAAGCGCGCGAGGCATTCGCGGCGATGGGCGTGAACGCACGCGAGTGGTTTTTTACCCTCGGGCAATACGACGTGGTGTTGACGGTGGAGGCACCGGACGACGAGACCCTGACCAGGGCCACGCTTGCCCTGGCGGCCCAGGGAAATCTTCGGACCACGACAATGCGCGGCTTCGGCGAGAAAGAGATGGAGAGTCTGCTCGGCTCGCCCGGCTGAGGAGGTCGGAGGCGCTGAATCGCTTGCTGGTGCGTGTGCGCAATGAGACAACCGCCAATCTGCCGCTCACAGAGCGCCTTCACTCAGGCATATCGACCAGCATGATTGGCGGCGCAGTGATCGTGGCCGCAACAACCTGCTCAGGTCCGGAAGCATCGTTTTTTGGTGGGTTCGGGGATTCGAACGACCCTCCCCGGCCTGGGCTGGCTTCAAACCCAGAGCAGTTCCTAGGCCAAACCCATCGAATCCCGTTTTTGTCGCCTGACGCGATTCAAGCCAGAGACCAACACACTATTTGCGCTGGATTAAAAGCTCAGACCTTACCACTCCAAGCACACCTGCCAAGACCAGCGCCAGACCGCTGAACGCGGCAATGCTCGTCGGCTCGTTCAGCAACAGCACTGCCAGCATAAAGGCCACGACCGGTTCAATCAGCGCCAATGTCACGGCCGTCGCGGGCCGAATGTGGTGCAGCGCAAAGCTGAACAGCAGATACCCAACGCCGGCGGTGACCACGCCCGTGTATATAACGGCTGTGAAATCACGCCCATCAAGGCTGGGCCATCCTGCTTGAAAGGCTGCCACAGGAAGAGCCACCAGTGATGCTACGCCAAATGCGGCCAGGGCAATTGAGGATGCCGGCGCATGACTGACCATGCGTTGGTTCAACAGTGCGTAGACGGCGTAAGACAGGCCCGACCCCAAACACAGGGCAATCCCCAAAGGTGACATGGCCTGAGACCCTCCACCCAGAGACAGCAGTACACCGCCCGCAATTGCGACGATAGTTGCCACCCACCAAGCCGTGGTCGGCGCTTGACGCTGGAACACCGCCTGCAACACGCCCGCCCATATGGGGCCGCTGCCCAAAGCGATCGCTGTGCCGATGCCCACTCCGGCCAATTTCACCCCCGCAAAGAAGGTCAGGTTGTAAGCGGCCATGCACAGCCCTGCGCCAACGGCCGCGCCAGGTGCCAAACCTTCCCATGCGCGGCGATTCAGCGCCCCTGTCGCTGCGGCAAACACCAAGAAGGACACGGCGGCAAACAGCAGCCGAAGGGCACCAAACCAGAGAGACGAGAGTGAGCCGCCGGCTAGAGCCTGGGAGGTGCCGGTGGTGCCCCAGAGAATGGCGGCGCCCACCACACAGGCAACGCCAAGAAGTGGATGAGGAGTAATTTGCATGGTCGGCATTCTGCGGCCGCCAGCAGATTCAACTTTCGAGAAACGCTCGTCTTTTCCGGAGCGATTGAGCTCCAGTGTCCCGATCACGGCGAAGCGCTGCTGACAACGCACTGGCCGCGCCGTAACCGACTTGCAGCGCGACGGTCTCAAGGGAGAAGCCTCGTCGAAGCAGTTCTTCGGCTCGGTTGAGCCTTCTGCCTCTTACAAAAGCCAGCGGCGATTGACTGAGAGCCTGGGCAAACCGAGCTCGCAGCCTTTGGGGGCTGAGGCAGCAGACCGCAGCCAGGTCGGCCACGGTCCACGCCCGCCCCAGATCCGCGTCGACGCACTCGCTCAATGCTTCAAGGTCCAGCCTACGCCGCGTGCGGATCGTCGACGCATTTAACAGGGTTTCAACCAGGGCGTCAGTACCCAGTTCTCGGTTCTGCCAGCCTTGCGGCAACGCAAATCGTCGAACACGGCTCGTTGCAGGTCCGGTCAGGTCATCGAGCACCAGAACCCGGGCCGTGCGATCTGCACAGTAAGTATGGCTGGCGCCTGGTGGGACCACAAGTCCCGAGGAGGGATCGACCAAGGCTCCAAGGCCTTCAACCTCGACGTGCAGCGTTCCGTTGATGCCGAACAGCACCTGCGCGTGATCATGGGTGTGCTTGCCAACTTCGCGGTCGTAGCGACGTACAGATTTGGTGTCTATAAGGGGTGGCGTCATTGTCGGAGAATATCAACTAACCGACGTCGCTTCCAGGGATGCGGAAACGCAATCAACCAGCTGATGGCGGACAACGAGCAATACAAGTTGAGCGAACAGGGGATTGACACCAGCGCTCTGTGCAAGGGCTGGTTCTGGCTGGAAGCCGCCTCCGATCGAAAAAATGCTTGCCGATCGCTGGGTGTGCTCAGTCGCATGCGTACGGCACAGACGCTGCGTCAGCGAGGGACCGCCGTTTTTGAAAATCGTGAGGAAGGTCCTGTACTACCTCAAAGACATTGAAGCCCAGGAGGAAGCCAGTCAGGTCCGGAAGGTGTTCAAGAAGTGCCCCAAGGAAGCGAACGGATTGAAATTGTTCGAACGACCTGGACCGACGTCGAAGTGATCCTGGCGGAGACGGAGGGATTCGAACCCTCGATGCAGTTTTTGACCGCATGCTCCCTTAGCAGGGGAGTGCCTTCGACCACTCGGCCACGTCTCCGGGCATGCCAATAACGCGCTGGGTGCCGCTGCGCTTGATGCCGGCTCAGCCGACGATTGTAGCGCGCCTGGCGGCAGGCGTCATGTGGCAGTGGTTTCCTGGTCCAGTTCGAAGGCCTGGTGCAATGCGCGCACCGCCAGTTCCAGGTATTTGTCTTCGATGACCACCGAGATCTTGATCTCCGAGGTACTGATCATCTGAATGTTGATCCGCTCCTCGGACAGGACCCGGAACATCCGGCTGGCCACGCCGGCATGAGAGCGCATGCCGATGCCCACCGCCGACACCTTGCAGATCTTGCGATCGCCAATGATGTCGGCCACGCCCACCGCCGCCACCACCTGGTCGCGCAACACGCCCATGGCCTTGTCATAGTCGGACCGGTGGACCGTGAATGAAAAATCGGTGGTGCCGTCGAGCGACTGATTCTGGATGATCATGTCGACCTCGATGTTCGCCTCGGCGATCGGCCCGAGGATCCGGTAGGCAACCCCGGGGGTGTCGGGCACCTTGGTCAGGGTGATCTTTGCCTCGTCGCGGTTGAATGCGATGCCCGAGATGATGGCCTTTTCCATGGCTTCGTCTTCTTCAAAGGTGATCAGGGTGCCGGACTCGGCCTCTTGTTCGATCGGAATGTCCGCGGACGTCATGCTCGAGAGCACGCGGGTCTTGACTTTGTACTTGCCGGCGAATTCGACAGAACGAATCTGCAGGACCTTGGAGCCCAGGCTGGCCATCTCGAGCATCTCCTCAAAGGTGATGCGCGGCAGCCGGCGGGCCTCGGCCACGACCCGTGGATCGGTCGTGTACACGCCGTCCACGTCGGTGAAGATCAGGCATTCATCGGCATCGAGAGCAGCGGCGATCGCCACCGCCGAGGTGTCCGAGCCGCCACGGCCCAGCGTGGTGATGTCGCCCTCAGGGCTCACCCCCTGGAATCCGGTCACGACCACCACCTGTCCCTGGTCGAGCGCCTCGCGGACCCGCCGACCATCGATCTCGACGATTCGCGCCTTCTTGTGCTCGCCATCGGTACGCACCGGCACCTGCCAACCGGTCAGTGCGATCGCCTGCACGCCCAGCTTGAGCAAAGCCAGCGCCAGCAGACCGGATGAGACCTGCTCGCCCGTTGCGGCGATGAAATCCAGCTCGCGGTCGACCTGGGCCGTGCCATCGGTATTGAGCTCCGCCGCCAGGGCGAGCAGGCGATTGGTTTCACCGGACATTGCCGAGGGAACCACCACGACCCGATGGCCGGCGGCCTGCCATTTGGCGACCCGGATGGCAACCTGTCGAATGCGCTCGATCGAGCCCATCGAGGTGCCGCCATATTTATGAACGATCAATGACATGGTTAGGCGTGGCGGTGGATCACACAGAAGAGGAAGTCGAGCGCGAGAGTATAAGCGGCTCGTCACGCCGGGTCATCGGGCTCGTAGTGAACCGTGAGCAGGGTCGGGCATCGTCGCCCCTGCGAGTCCTGCCCGGTTGGACCCGCTTGCATCGTGAATGACCGGTTCAGGCCCAGCCCGGCCACGAAAAGCACCTCATCGCCCTGTTGCAGCATGGGCAATCGGCGCCGTCGCCAGGCCGGAATTCCCGCTTCCTGACACAACTGCTTCAGACGCCGATGCGGACCATCGGATCGCACGCGGATCGCTGCACTGGCGCGCAGCGGCACAACCATCAGATCGGCGCAGTGCAAGACCTGTTCGGGCAGGCCGGCTTCGCCAGCCCGGGCCGGACCAATTGACCACCTTCCGGGCCAGCCCGGTACGCGAAACTGCGATTCACCCTGCCAATCCAATGGCGTGGGCTGGCTGGCAACCGGCTCAAGGGCCGCCGATGCCAGGCTGATCCGGTCCCGGTAACGGCGCAGCAGGCAGCCATCATGAGCCACCTCGGCATAGGCGGCATTGCCGTGTACCAGTTGTTCCCGCAGATGCCGGGTGCGCGCCGCACTCGCCGGGCGCAGGCCGTGGGTCGTCAACCATCGATGCAACTGTTGATCGATCTCAGGCGCCGCCAGGCTGCTCCAGACACGCCGATCGAATGAGCGGCCGGGCACGGCCGGGTCGGCCTCGACAGTATCCAGCCATTGCCGGGTCAGTCCGGCGGCGCGCAACACATTGCCGCGAAATCCGGGAAAGATGTCGTCCATGATCGGCAGGAGCTCATGGCGCACGCGATTACGCCGCATCAGCAGCGAGTGGTTGGACGGGTCTTCGACGAAGACGATGCCCTGCGCCTGCGCATAGTCGGCCAGACAGGTGCGTGGCAGATTCAACAGCGGGCGCAGCAGCCACACGCCTTGTTGCCGGCTGCGCAGGCGCATGCCGGCCATGCCGACCGGTCCGCTGCCGCGTCCCCAGTTGAGCAACAGCGTTTCGACCTGATCGTCGGCATGATGCGCGAGCAATACCGCCGCCTGACCGGCTTGCCGACAGGCCTCGAACAACACCCGTCGGCGCCCCTCGCGTGCCCAGGCCTCCAGGCCGTCGGGCGTCTGCCCCTGCCCCCTGGCAAGCGCTGCCGACTCGAAGCGGCAACCGAGCGCCGTCGCCCCGGCCCGGCAATGATCGAGCCAGGCATCGGCCTGGGCTTGCAGGCCATGATGCACATGAACCGCAATCACCCGGTCCGGGCCAAGTTGTCCGACCAGGGCATGCAACAACACGCTCGAGTCCAGCCCGCCGCTGTAACCGACCACGAAGCGCTGCGCTGACGCCGGTGAGTCAGCCTGATGGCGGGCGAGCAGATCGGCCAGCGCAGCCGGTACCGACCGCGCACCTGGTGTGGAATCGACCACGGCGCTAGCCCGTGCTCTCCCGGAACTGGCCGTAGGACAGCAGACGTTCGCTGCGTCGCGCGAGCAGCGCATCGATCGGCATGGTCTGCAAGGGGCGCAGCGCGGCGATGATCGCCTTCTTGAGAAACTGCGCACTGGCGTCATGATCGCGATGCGCACCACCGGCCGGCTCTTCGACGATGCGGTCGATCAGACCCAGCGACTCAAGCCGCGGAGCGGTAATGCCCATCGCATCGGCAGCCAGCGAGGCCTTGTTGGAATCTTTCCAGAGGATGGCCGCGCATCCCTCGGGGGAGATCACCGAGTAGACCGCGTATTGCATCATCAACAAGGCATCGGCCACGGCCAGCGCCAGCGCGCCGCCCGAGCCGCCCTCGCCAATGATCACCGATACGATCGGCACCCTGAGCAAGGTCATTTCAAAAATGTTGCGACCGATCGCCTCGGACTGACCACGTTCCTCGGCGCCCACGCCGGGATAGGCGCCGGGGGTGTCGATCAGAGTCACCACGGGCAAGGCGAATTTTTCGGCCAGCTTCATCAGGCGCAAGGCCTTGCGATACCCTTCGGGTCGAGGCATGCCGAAATTGCGCAGCCCTCGCTCCTTGGTGTCCCTGCCCTTCTGATGACCGATCACCATGGTCGACTGGCCGTTGAGCCGTGCCAGGCCGCCGACGATGGAGGCATCGTCGGCAAAGTGGCGGTCGCCGTGCAGCTCGTGAAAATCGGTGAAGATGGCCTCGATGTAATCGAGCGTATAAGGACGCTGCGGATGCCTGGCAACCTGGCTGACCTGCCATGGCGTGAGCTTGGCGTAAGTCTGCTGGATCAGCGCCGCACTCTTCTCGCGCAGGGTGCGGATCTCATCGGCGATGTCGACGGCCGAATCATCATTGACGAACCGCAAGGCTTCGATCTTCTGTTCAAGATCGGCGATCGGTTGCTCGAAGTCCAGGAATCTCTGCTTCATCGGCTATCTGGTGTGACCGCGCCCGCCGCACGGACGATCCGAGCCGGGCAAGCCGGGATTGTAAGGCCGATCATTGACGGCGCCAGGTGGTGCCGGAGCGAGAATCTTCCAGGACCACGTCGTGGGCGAGCAACTCGTCGCGAATCGCATCGGCACCGGCAAAATCGCGCGCCGCCTTGGCCGCCTGACGAGCCGCGATCCGTGACTCGATCCAGCTGTCCGACGCCTGGGTCGTTGCTGTCGTTCCGGTTGATTCGCCCGCCATGCCCAGCCGCGCGGGCCCGCGCAGACCGGTCCGCCTGACCAGGTCAAGCGGCTTGTCCACCAGCCCCAGCACGGCCGACGCGGCGGCGAAGTCGGCCGCAGCGGCATCCGAGCGGTCCCGGTTCAGTTCGGCCGCCATGTCGAACAGAGCCGCCAGGGCCATGGGCGTGTTGAAGTCGTCATTCATTGCATCGCGAAAGCGTGCCATCAACGGTCGCGACCAGTCAGCACTCGCCAGGGCCTCATCGGTGCTGGCGCCAGTCAGTTCGCCACGGGCGGTGTAAAGCCGCAGCAGCGCGAGGCGGGCATCGTCCAGATGGGCGTCCGAGTAGTTGATCGGACTGCGATGCTGGGCGCGCAGCACGAACAACCGGATCACTTCGGCATCAAATTGTTGCCGCACGTCGCGGATCGTGAAGAAGTTGCCCAGGGACTTGGACATCTTTTCATCGTCGATCGCGACAAAGGCATTGTGCATCCAGTAACGCACGAATTCGGGCGGGCGGCCGTGGAACAGCGCACCCTCGCTCTGGGCAATCTCATTCTCGTGGTGAGGAAACTGCAGATCCTCGCCGCCACCGTGAATATCGATTGAATCGCCGAGCAGCGAGCGCGCCATGGCAGAGCATTCGATATGCCAGCCGGGGCGCCCGGGACCGAAACTCGAGGCCCATTTCACGTCGTCTGGCTCCTGCGGCTTGGCGGCCTTCCAGAGCACGAAGTCGGCGCTGTCACGCTTGCTGGTATCAACCGCCACCCGTTCACCGGCACGCAATTCCTCAGGATTCTTGCCCGAGAGCTTGCCGTAGCCGGCAAATCGGGCGACCTCAAAATTGACGTCACCATTGGCGGCCCGATAGGCATAGCCGTTTTTCTCGAGCAAGCCGATCAGATCGACCATCTGCGGCACGAATTCGGTGGCCCGGGGCTCGTGATCGGGTCGCCGCACACCCAGGGCATCTTCGTCGGCATGCATCTCGTCGATGAATCGATCGGTGACCGCCCGCACGGACTGACCGGTTTCGACCGCCCGGCGAATGATCTTGTCGTCGATGTCGGTGATATTGCGCACATGGGTGAGCCGATAACCGCTCGCGCGCAGCCAACGGGCCACCATATCGAACACCACCATCGAACGCGCATGGCCGATATGGCAGAAATCGTAGACGGTCATGCCGCAGACATACATGCGAACCCTGCCGGGCTCGCGGGGCTCGAAGGGTTCCTTGCGTCGCGTGAGCGTGTTGTAGATCTGGAGCATGGGAGACGGACACGGTGCGCGGGGACCGCGCAGCGCGAGGGCCAAAACCTGCCCGGTGTCGCGGGGACACGGCGCGTTCGCGCTAAAATCCTTGGGATGAGAACCAGTATAGCATCGGCCCATGGGCGTTTTCGGGCGGATTCCATCGCCCACCGGATGTGCCGAACCGGGCTGGCGCTCTCATTGGCCTGCCTGGGCGCCTGGGCCCAGGCGCAGTCGACACCGGCGGTCACGCTGTCCCCGCCGCGCACGGGCGAGCCGTCACCGGGCCTGCCGGATACCCCCGCTTCACAAGCCGCCCCGGGCGGGGCCACATCCGACTCGCGGCAGACCGACCCAACGGGCAATCCGTCGGCCCGCGGCCAGGTCGCAATCCAGGCCAAGGCCATCGAATCGGTGCGCACCCTGCTCACGGCCAAGCGCACCGGCGAGGCCCTGAGGGTGGTGGAGCGCAGTCTTCGTGAATACCCGGACAATACCCAGTTGCGCTTCCTGCACGGCATCGCCCTCACCGATTCGAACCAGACCGAGCAGGCGATCGGCGTGTTCAGCGCACTGACGCGCGATCATCCCGAGCTGGCCGAGCCTTACAACAATCTGGCGGTGCTCCATGCCGGCAGCGGCAACCTGCTCGCGGCGCGCGAGGCTCTCGAGCAGGCGGTGATCGCCGTGCCCGGTTATGCTCTGGCCCACGAGAACCTGGGCGACCTCTATCTTCGCCTGGCCATGCAGACCTACGAGCGGGCCACGCAGTCCCCCGCCACGACGGCATCGGCCCGGCGCAAGCTCGTGCTGGCGCGTGATGTGCTTGAACAACTCTCACTGACCCCCGCCAGACGCTGAACCCCGTCCGGGATCAGCGCCAGGCGCGCCGACTGCCCCGTTTTACCGTCCTACCTTTTACCGTCCAACCTCTTCTTCCGGAGCCTGAGCATGTTTCTCAAACTTCCCCTGATCGGTGCCATCGCCGTGGGCATCAGCATGGCCGCCACCGATGCCGCGGCCGCCAATCCGCAGGTCACCTTCGACACCAATCTGGGCAAAATCACGGTCGAGCTCTATCCGGACAAGGCCCCCAAAACCGTGGAGAACTTTCTGCAGTACGTGAAGGACGGCCACTATGCCGGCACGATCTTTCATCGCGTGATCGGCAACTTCATGATCCAGGGCGGCGGATTCACCGATGACCTGTACAAGGGCAAGATGCAGCCCAAGAAGACTCGCGCGCCGGTCCCGATCGAATCCAAGAATGGCCTGAAAAACGACACCGGCTGGATCGCCATGGCACGCACCAGTGATCCGAATTCGGCCACCTCGCAGTTCTTCATCAATACCGTGGACAATGACAGCCTGAACTTTCCGTCCTTCGATGGCCACGGCTATACGGTGTTCGGCAAGGTGATCGATGGCATGGACGTGGTCAAGAAAATTGCCGCGGTCAAGACCACCACCATGGGACCGATGCGTGACGTGCCCAGCGACGTGGTCAGCATTGATGGGGCGACAGCGGTTGAGCAGTGATGCCGATCAGGCCCGACTGCGCCTGCCGGCGCAGGCCCGGGTATTGCTGGCGTCGGACATGCATCTGGGCGACCATGATCGTCCGACCGCCACCTACTTCATGCAGGCCTGTGACCGTCGACGGGCGGCCTGCACCCACCTGATCCTGCTGGGCGATCTGTTTGAAGCCTGGGTGGGCGACGACCAGACTGACCCGGTCGCTCAGGACTTCATGGTCTGGTTGGCCCGGGTCGCCGCCTCGATGCCGGTCTATGTGATGCGCGGCAATCGCGATTTTCTGCTGAACACGGCGCCGCCCAGTGCCGGTTTCAGCCACCGCACGGGCGCGACCATGTTAGCCGATCCCTGTCTGCTGGCTGTGGGCGAAGACCACTATCTGCTGACCCATGGTGACGCCCTTTGTACCGATGATGCCGACTATCAGGCCTTCCGACGGGAGTCGCGACGGCCCGGTTGGCAGGCGGCATTTCTGCAGCAGGCGCTGGACAAGCGGATGCACGATGCGCGCGCGATGCGGGCGCAAAGCACGCTGGCCAAGTCACGCAAGGCCGAAGACATCACCGATGTGAATGAACGGGCCGCTCGTGAGGCGGTTCGTCAGGCTGGCACAACCCGGCTGGTGCATGGTCATACCCACCGGCCCGGTCGGCATGACTATCACGAGGCCCGCGGCGATGAGGCCCACGTCGATGAGGCGCGCGGCGATGAGGCCCACGTCGACTGGCAACGATGGGTGTTGCCCGACTGGGATGCCGCTACCCGTCGCGGCGGTTTCCTGTTGCTGGCCGACGGGCTGGCGCAGGAACTGCCGGTCTGAGCTGCGGCCGCGTTAATCGACCATCCGGCTCAGATCATTGACATCGATGGGCGGACACTCGGCCTCGATATCGGCGCCCATTTCCTTGAGGCGGCAACGCAGTTCGTCGATTGCTCGATCCTGCTCGGCCACATGGTCGATCAGCGTTCGCAGGGCAACATTGAGCGGGTCATCGGCATTGGGCGTGAGCGCATAGGCAGAAAACTTGTGGCGCGTTGCCGCTGATGACGCACCCGGTCCGGGCCTGTTCGCCGCCGTGCCCGTGGTCGAACCGCCATCGGCGACGGCCGCCCCGGCGTATCCGGCCGTCGAACTCACGGCCGCAATGGCGTCCGCTGCCAAGGTGGCCGGATCATCGCGCCCGTTCAACAGGATCCGGGCGGGAATACCGACTGCGGTTGCCCCGGCCGGTACCGGTTTGACCACCACCGAATTCGAGCCGATCTTGGCATCGCGCCCGACCGTGAACGGCCCCAGCACCTTGGCGCCAGCGCCCACCACCACACCGGCCTCGAGAGTCGGGTGACGTTTACCGCCATTGAGCGACGTGCCGCCCAGCGTCACGCCCTGATAGATCGTGCAGTCGTCTCCGACTTCGGCGGTTTCGCCGATCACGATGCCCATGCCATGGTCCAGGAATACGCGTCGCCCGATCCGCACGGCCGGATGAATCTCGATGCCGGTGAACAGGCGGCCCAGATGCGAAATAAAGCGGCCCAGGGTCAGGAAACCCTGATTCCAGCAGGCATGGGCAAGACGGTGGATCGCCAGCACGTGCACGCCGGGACAGCACAACAACACCTCGAGCGAGGATCGGGCGGCAGGGTCCTTCTCGAGGACGGTGGCGACATCTTCACGCAGTCGGTCGAACATGGGTCATTCCATCCAGTGGGTCAGCCAGGCGGCCTGGCGGACCGGGACCATAGATTACCCGAATCATCACCCATCCGAGCCGCTCACCCAGGCCGCGAGCGCGTGATTGGGTAGACGTGCGCGGGAGGCGGTCAGCCGGTGCCGGCGCCAGGGCGGACCGAGACCTTCTCGACCTCATTGCAGATGCCGCGCAGGATGTCGACTTCGCGCGTGCTCAATCCTGCCCGGGCGAACAGGCGACGCAGGCGCGGCATCAGCCGCCGCGGATTCTGCGGGTCGAGAAAGCCAATGCCGATCAGCATTCGCTCCAGATGCGCGATCATGGCCTCGACCTGGGCCAGTCGGGCGGGCACTTCGTCCGTTGCCGGAAGCATCGGCGATACCGGCGCATCGCCCATCATCGCCAGGCGTAGTTCATAGGCCATGATCTGCACCGCCTGCGCCAGATTGAGCGAGGTGTATTGCGGATCGGCGTCGATCGAACACAGGCGCTGGCAGCGCTGCGCCTGATCGATACTCAGCCCGACCCGTTCGGTGCCGAATACCAGGCCGATCGGTGCGGGTCTGCGCCGGGCGGCCAGACCCGGTGGTTCCGGGTCCGGAGCCGATGTGGCGTGAGCCGCAGCAAGCGCAGGCCCGGGCACCGCATGCGCGGAAGTCGAAGCCTCGTCGACCCCTTCATCGAAGCGCGTCAGCCATGCACCGATATCGGCGCCGATCGCACGCGGCGACTGCGGCAATGGCGCGAACTCACGCCCGGCCGCACTCACCGCAATCGCGAGCCGACAGTCGGCCAAGGCCTCATCGAGCGATGCAACCAGTCGACATCCCTCCAGCACCCTGAACGCGCCGCTGGCCAGCGCCCGTGCATCCCGATGCCGATGCAAGGCCTCGCCCGCCGCGTTGACCACGGTCAATCGTTCGAAGCCCATGACCTGCAGGGCCCGCGCGGCCGACCCGACATTGCCCGAATGACTGGGTTCGACCAGGATGAAGTCGATCGCATGACGGCCTCGGTGACGACCCTGCGTGTAACTGCCTTCGCGCCTGACGTGTGCCGCTGTCTTTGGATCCATCCGTATCCCTTACACTTGCGCCTTCTCAGCCCATGCGATGCAGACAAGGACCGGCCCCATGCACCCGATGCTCAATACTGCCGTGACCGCCGCCCGGCGCGCCGGCAGCATCATCAACCGGGCCAGCCTCGATCTCGAGAAAGTTCAGGTGTCGCGCAAGCAGCGCAATGATTTTGTCACCGAGGTCGACAAGGAAGCCGAGCGCGTGATCATCGAGACCTTGCTCAAGGCTTATCCCACGCATTCTATCCTTGGCGAGGAGAGCGGCCATCGTTCGCGCCGCGCCGGCGAAACCCTGCGCGATGCGGAAAACATCTGGGTCATCGACCCACTGGATGGCACGACCAATTTCATTCACGGCCTGCCCCAGTATTGCGTGTCGATCGGCCTGCTGCAAAAAGGCGTCGCCGCCCAGGCCGTCGTCTACGATCCCAACCGCGACGAATTGTTCACCGCCAGCCGCGGCCGCGGCGCGTTTCTCAATGATCGGCGCATCCGGGTCTCGCGCCGCGACAAGCTCGAAGACAGTCTGGTGGGCACTGGTTTCCCGTTCAAGGAGATTGACACGCTGGACACCTACATGAAGATGTTCCGACTCGTCACCGAAACCGTGTCGGCCGTGCGCCGGCCAGGCGCAGCCGCCCTCGATCTGGCGTATGTTGCCTGTGGCCGCTACGACGCCTTTTTTGAGTACGGTCTGTCGCCCTGGGACATGGCCGCCGGCGCCTTGCTCGTGTCCGAAGCGGGCGGCCTGATCGGTGACTTCGACGGCGAAGCCGAGTATCTGTACAACTCGCAAGTCATTGCCGGTACACCCAAGGTGTTTGCATCACTGGTCAATCTGCTGGCCCAGGCGCGGGCCTGAACAGGGTGCCGCCAGTCCGCGACAACGGACTGTTGCTGCCCTGGCCGGTCCGGTCTCTTTCTCTGTTCCGCTGCGACGCGCTGTCATGAATGCCAAGGACTACTACCAGATTCTCGGCGTGAGCCGTAACGCCAGCCCCGATGAAATCAAGCGCGCCTTCCGTGTGCTCGCCCGTCGATACCATCCCGACCGAAGCAAGGAAGCCAATGCCGAGGCGCGGTTCAAGGAAATCGCGCAAGCCTACGAAGTGTTGCGCGATCCGAGGACCCGAAACGACTACGACCGGATGGGCGGTCGCTGGCGTGCGGGCCAGGACTTCAATCCGCCGCCCGGCTGGGACAAGGGCGACGATGGCGACGAGGCAACCCATCAGGCGCCCGGGCGCAAGGGCTTTGGTGAATTTCTGAACGGTCTGTTTTCGCGTCGGCAACGCGATGCCAAGGGCGTCGCCGAGGCAGACGGGCCTCGCGCAGGTCGCAGCGACAACTCGGCGCAAGCCCGGCGGCAGCGACAGGATGACGGGACGGCGCGCGATGCGCGCCAACATGGTGCCGATACCCATACCAGGATCTCGGTGAACCTGGAGGACGCCTACCAGGGCGTGATGCAGACCGTTCATCTGAAGCACACCGTGCTGGGCGCTGACAACCGTCCGTATCAGACCGATCGGACGATCGAAGTCAACATTCCCAAGGGGGTGCGGCCCGGTCAGCAGATCCGCGTTGCGGGACAGGGCGGTGCGGCCATCGGCAAGGGCACGCCGGGAGACCTGTATCTCGAGGTCGAGATCAAGCCGCATCGGCTCTACAAGGTCGATGGGCGTGATGTCTCTCTCGATCTGCCCGTCACGCCGGCCGAACTCGCCCTGGGCGCAACGGTCACCGCGCCCACGCCAACCGGCTCCGTCGAACTCACCATTCCCCCGAACTCACGACCCGGGCGTCGGCTGCGGATTCGCGAACGCGGGATTCCGGGTCACACGCCCGGCAGCTTTTTCGTCATCCTGCAAGTGGCTCTGCCACCAGCGAACACCGAAGCGGCCCGGGAAGCCTACCGCCGTTTCGATGACGCCCTGCCCTTCAACCCGCGTGCCGACCTGACCTGACACGCCGGCAGCCAGGCGATAGTCGTCATGGAATTCAAGGACGTCTCCGAAGCCTATGAGGTGCTCAGGGATCCCGAGAAGCGCCTGGCTTACGATCAACTCGGCACGGCTGCACCGGGCGCCCACGACTTCCGGCCACCGCCGGGATGGGACCAGGGATTCGAGTTTCACGACAGCGGCGACAACGAGGCTCAGGCTCGCGAATTCAGCGAATTCTTCGAGAGTCTGTTTGCGCGACGCGGCCAGGCGTCGCACACATAACGGACGGCCACGCCTGGCCGAACGCACCCTCGACGTGGCGATTCCCAAGGGCATTCGTGCGGGTCAGCAGATCCGCCTGGCGCGCCAGGGTGGACCGGCAATCGGCCGGGGGGAACCGGGCGATCTGTATCTGGAGGTCAGCTTCGCCCCGCATCCACTCTACTGGCCGCAGGGGCGCGACGTGACTCTCGAGCTGCCGGTTGCCCCATGGGAACTCGCCCTGGGTGCAAAGGTCACCGCGCCCACGCCGGCCGGACCGGTCGACCTGACGATTCCGGCCCATAGCGCGCCGGGCCGACGCCTGCGTCTCAAAGGCCGCGGCATTCCGGGCCAGCCACCGGGCGACTTCTACGTGGTCCTGCGGGTTGCCCTGCCGCCTGACGATTCTCCGGCGGCGCAGGCCGCCTGGCGCGAACTGGCCCGAACCCGCGCGATGGCGCTTTGAGGCCACCGCCGTGAAACGGGTGCGCTGCGCGATGCGCCTGACGCGCGACCTGGGGGTCAACTATGCCGGTGCCGCGCTGGCTCTCGATCTGCTCGACGAACTCGACCTGCTGCGGGCCCGCCTCACGCCTGACCCCCGTCGCTGAAATCGGCCGCCCGCGCGGCCAGCCGCCAGAGCGACACGATTTCACCTGATCGGGCATCGTGCAGGGGATCGGTCGGGTCGGCCGCCTTCGGATGCCGCGCCCGGATGTCGCTGCGATCGATGACCTGAAGGCCCGCCTGATCGATGGCCGCGAGCAAATCGGTGCGGGTGCGAAGACCCAGACGTTCGGCCAGATCGGAGAGAATCAGCCACCCCTGGCCATTCGGGGCGAGATGATCGGCCAGACCCGCCAGGAATGTCGAGAGCATCCGGCCGCCCTCGTCATAAATGGCTCGTTCGAGTGGCAAACCGGGTCGGGCCGGAATCCAGGGCGGATTACAAACCACCAGCGGCGCGCACACCGGCGGGAACATATCCACCGCCTGCACCTGGACCCGATCCAGCAAGCCCAGCCGCGAGAGATTCTCGCGTGCACAGGCCAGTGCCCGCGGGTCGACCTCAGTCGCGAGAATCCGGGCCACGCCTCGTCGCGCCAGCATCGCCGCGAGCACGCCGGTGCCCGTGCCGACGTCGATCGCCAGATCCGGCGCCTGCTGCGCCGGAAAAGCGGCCTGGGCCAGCAGCTGCAGGTAATCGCTGCGAGTGGGCGCGAACACGCCGTAGTGCGGATGAATGCGATTGTCCGGCGGCTCGCCGAGCGACTCGATCGGAATGCCGCGGCGACGCCATTCCCAGGCGCCTACGATGCCCAGCAATTCGCGCAATGCCACGACGCAGCCAGAACCTGCTGCCTGAGCATCACCCGCTGGCGCTTCGCCCCAGGCGCCGCGACACGCGGCGGCAACGTCGGGCGCCCGCCGCAGCTCGATCCGATAATCGTCACTCATCGGAATCAGCAGACAGCCCAGCACCCGCGCACGGTGGGCCTGCCATTGCCGATGCCGGTTGAAGCCGGCACGCGCATGCGCCGCCGCGTCCGGATCCGAGGCCGACGGCCTGAGGCGGCGTTCACGGGAGCGATCGAGTCGGCGCGACATCGCCGCGAGTAACTGCCTGGCATTCTGGTAGTCGCCCCGCCACAACAGTGCCGTCCCCTCACAGGCCAGGCGATAGGCGGTGTCCGCGGTCAGGGTGTCGTCAACAGGCAGTACCCGGGCTGCGGGCCCGGCACCGCGCTCGCCGCGCCAGAGCGACGAATGCCGGACACCGTCCAGTTCCCAGTGAATGTGTATCGGTTCCAGTGCTCAGCCCCTGCCGGCAATCTTGCCGTGCGGCTAGTGTAGTCTGCAGAATCGCCAAACAGCCGGGCAGGTCCGGGCCGCATCCTGGCGGACCGTCCGCCCGAACAGGGCAAGGGCCTGCTCTGAGCGCCTGAATGACAGAATTTCGCCAAAGCACCCGGATCGTTGATGAAGATCAATCGATGCAAATCGTCACGATCGACAATGGTCTTTTCAACAGGAGATGCCATGTCAGGGCTCATCGACAATCATCCACTCGGGCAGGAATTTCCGGAACTGCGCGATCGCATTCATCAGCTCAAGACCGAGAATGCACACTTTGGCCGGCTGTTCACTGAATACGAAGACATCGACAGGGCCGTGGTACGTGCCGAGCAGCGGATCGATCTGATCGTCGACGAAGAACTCGAACGACTCAAGATGCAGCGCGTTCACCTGAAGGACAAGCTCTACAAAATGCTGACCTGACCCGGCTTCCATGCCAGAATGATGCCCTTTCCGCCGGCCCATGACGGACTGATCGGGGCGCGGTATTCCGTGCCACGGGCACCAGCAAGGGGGTCGTTACCGCGTGACTGAGCGCCTGCTTCTCGCCGCAGACATCGGTGGCACTGGCACGCGACTCGCGCTGGTCGAGTCGGGGCGGGGCAGCGACGCCTTCCTGGCTCAGGAAGATTTCCGCAATGCCGAGTTTTTCGTCACTGACGCCGATCGTCCAGGCCTTTCTTGCCCGGCATCAGGCAACACCGACGGCTGCCTGCCTGTGCGTGGCCGGTCCGGTCCTGGGGGGGCGTGCGCGACTCACCAACCTGCCCTGGACGCTGGATCAACGACAACTGGCCGACGAATTGGGCATCGGCTCGGTCGTCCTGCTCAATGATCTGCAGGCCATCGCTTATGCCGTCCCCCATCTGCGGCCGCAGGACGCCGAACCCCTGAATGCCGGCACGGCGGTGGCGAACGGGCCGATTGCGGTGATCGCACCGGGGACCGGGTTGGGCGAGTCCTTCCTGATCTGGGACGGCCATCGCTATCAGGCCTGCGCCTCCGAAGGCGGGCACACCGATTTCGGACCGGTCAACGATCAGCAGGCCGGCCTGCTGGCCTTCATGTCCCGGCGAGTCGGACGGGTCAGCTATGAACGGGTGTGTGCCGGATCGGGTCTGCCCAATGTCTACGAGTACCTGCGCACCCGGTTTCCGGCCCAGGACACCGAGGCCCTGGCCGCTAGCCTGGTGGATGTGGACGACCCCACACCCCTGATCGTCGCTGCCGCGCTCGCGGGTCCGCCACCGGACCCGGTTGCCCTGGCTGCGGTGTCGATGATGATCGACATCTGGGCCGCCGAGGCCGGCAACCTGGCTCTCAAGACCCTGTCCACCGGTGGCGTCTACCTGGCTGGTGGCATGCCCATGCGGGTGGGCAGCGCATTGAACCGCGAACGCTTCATGCAGGTGTTCTCCGACAAGGGGCCGTTCTCCGGGCTGTTGCGGTCGATGCCCGTTCATCGGGTGCTGGTCAATGCCGGGCTGCTCGGGGCGGCCCGCTTCGGCCTGCAATCCCTCGACTGACATTGAACGGGCCTCGCCTGGCCGTCGACGCTTTTGTCATTTTTTTCCGTCGCTCTCCTACCCGCCTACACCCGATTGCGTAGGCCGGGTCGAATCCGTTGGCCATTGGCGCAAGTCGGTACACTATTCCGGCCATCTGTTGCGAACCCTTCATTCGCAAACCGTCATGACCAGCCGCCACCATTCGATCTCGAGCTTCCTGCGTCAGGCCGTTGCCGACTTCCGACCGGCGCCGCTGCCATCCGAGGCTCTTGAGGCGCGCTTCATCGCCCAGTATCGCGAAGACGGCCTGCAACCCGTGTTGTTCGTCGTGGTGCTGGGTCTTCTGGCCTCTGTCATCACGTATGCCGTATACGGCTTTGCGCGCTTCGATGGCTTCGGCTGGTTCGAAGGCGCGCAGCGACTGCGGGTCTATCGCATTGCGCTCCTTGTGCTTCTCCTGCTGGTCATCGGCCGGTACTGGCGGCTCTGGCGGGCGCACTGGGTACCGCTCGGCTTCGCCGTGCTGATCATCGCCTACGGCGTCGGCATCCTGTCGGTCACGTCCCGTTATTACCTGGGCAACACGCCGAATCTGGCGACATCCTGGCGGCTGGTCACCTCGCACGTGTTGTGCATCTTCCTGACCCTGCCCTTTCTGAAACTGCCCTTGCGCTGGATGCTGGCCGTAGCCATACCGGCGTCGATTGCCGTCGTGACGATTGCCTTTCATGGCAACCTCATTCATGGCCTGCTCGCCGCCAGCGCAGTGGCGATCAGCATCATGAGCGGTGCCGCCATCTCGTACAACAATTATCGACGCGAGCGTCAGTTGTTCGATCAATCGCTCGCCCTCGAAGAAAGTGCGCAACGTCAGCGACAATTCGTTCGCTCGGTCACCCACGATATTCGCCAACCGATGGCTGCCATCGGCATTCAATTGTCGATTCTCGATCGTGAGTCGGCCGGCAATGCGCGCACCGCGCAGTCGCTCGCACCACTCCTGACGGCCATGTCAGCGCTGCAAAGCCAGGTCGACGATATCGCCCGTGAGGCCTTCCCGCCCGCTCCCGGATGCATCGTCGCAAGCCTGGAGCGCACAGCCATCGACCGGCTGGTGTTGTCGTCGATCGAACTCTACACGCCGCTCGCCCGCCAGCATGATCTGACCGTGAGAGCCTTCATCGGGCGTCGAGCGGCCTCGATACCTACCCTCACCCACCGCGGCGACCTGACCACGATCCTGCAGTCGCTGATCAGCAATGCCCTGAAGTTTCGCAAACCGATTGCCCTCGGTGGACAGACTGACGGCGTCGTCGTGGGTCTGACGCGGGTCGGCGACAACCTGTGTGTGCGCGTCGTCGACAACGGCATCGGCATCGCGCGAGCCGATTGCTCGCGCATTTTCGACGACGGCTATTCCACCGACACGGGCGGTAGCGGACAGGGGCTGGGGCTGGGCAATGTCAAACGACTGATCGCGCGCCTGCCCGGTCACCGGCTTCACGTGCATTCGGTGCTGCACCGGTATTCGAGCTTCACGCTCAAGCTGCCGATCGCCCCGGCGGATCCACCCCGGCGGCCCTCGATTGCGAAGCCGGCCCGGCAACCCGCATGGGTGAATCCGGCTCTGGCGTCAACCGCCGATGCTGCCGATCCAGCCGCCGACCCGTGCCCGGAACTGATCGATCGACGTGTCCTGGTCGTCGAGGACTCCCCGTTGCTTCGCGAGAGCCTGGTCAGTCTGCTCGAACGAGCCGGCGCCATCGTCACCGACTGCGACGATGCCGTCAGCGCACGCCGGATCATCCGCCACGAAGAAGCCGCCTTTGATCTGGTCATCTGTGATTATTCGCTCGGAAACGGACCCGATGGCATCGCCGTGCTGCGCGATGTCCGCCACTACTACGATGGCCAGGTTGCGACGATTCTGCTGTCCGGCGAGCTCGAGGCGATGACCGGCGATCTGAGCGAATTCATCGTGTTGGCCAAACCGTTCAACCCCAGGGTATTGCTGACCCTGGCGACGGCTCAGACCTGGGCCTGCAGCCCCGACCCGGCCTTGGTCACCGCAGACGTTGACGTGCATCAAGTCAGGGCAGCGCAGAATCGATAGAGTACTGCTCTCAATCCCTCGGACGCTGCCATGCAAGTCACTGTGGATGCCTCGGCCCGATTCCTCGGCGCCCATCACGATATCCTGGTCGAACTGACGCGGCTTCGGCTGCTCGCCGACATGACCTCGACCCTGCCCAATGACCAGCGCCAGCGTCTGGCCGGCGGCCTGCGCGATCTGGGCAGGCGGGGGCTCATCGAGCATCATGCCGATGAAGAGAAGGTCTTGTTCACTGAAATGCTGGCCGCCGCTGCGCCCGGCGATGAGGCTGAACTGGTCGAATCCCTCACCGCCCGCCTGAGCCGCGAGCACCGCGCCATGGAAGCGCTGTGGCTGCAACTGGAGCCGGCCCTCAAACTCATTGAAAAAGGCAAGCCTGCCAATCTGCCGGCCGACCTGGCCGCCCAATTGTTGGAGCGCTACCAGGCCCATGCGCGATTCGAAGAAACCGTGGTGCTGCCACTGGCCGAGCGACTACTCAGTGACAATGACAAACGGGCGCTCGATCTGAGTCTGCGTCTGCGCCATCAGGTCGACAATCTGGTGTCATATATCTGAGACCAGGCCGGTGAACCGCGCCAGATCAGGCAAGCGGATCCTGATCGCCCGTGAGGCCGGACCACGGCGTGGATGCAAGGCCTGAGGTAGCCGGGGTGCGTGCCGGTGCCCGATTGCTTCTGCCCGTGGCTTCGGGTCTGGCCGGTCCCCGTCGATGCAGTTCGTCGAGTCCCTCGCGATCGATCAGCGTCACCTCGCGCTGGGCGATGCTGATCAGGCCCTTTCGCACCAGCGCGGTCAGGGTCCTGCTCACGGTCTCGATCTTCATGCCCAGATAGCTGCCGATATCCTGGCGACTCATGCGCAGGATGAATTCGCGATCCGAGTAGCCCAGCGATTTCATCCGCTCACCGGTGCGCAGCAGAAAGCGGGCCAGGCGCGATTCGGCCGACAAGGCGCCGATCGCCGTCAGGGCGAGCTGCTCATGAACCAGCTGCCGGCTGATCATGCGCAACAGAATGTCATCCAGTCCGGGCTGGACGCGACCCAGCGCCTCGAGTCCGTTGAATGGAATCACGATCACATCCGCCGCGGTCAGGGCGATCACCTCATTGACATGGGTTCGCCCACCGATGCCGTCGGTACCGATCAGGTCGCCCTTCATGGGAAAGCCCAGCACCTGCTCATAGCCGGACTCATCGATATACATGGTCTTGAAGAATCCACCATTGACCACGTACAGGCTGTCGAAGGGGTGCCCGACATGGATCAGCCGCTGGCCGGCACGGATGCGTCGATGCACGAACAGCGGCGTGCTTGCATCGGCTCCGGGGTTGGCCGAACCAAGCAACTCATTGAGCTCGGCCGCCGTGCACCATCGATCGCGTGCCGACGTCACGAACCCGCTGTCCGCATGATCCGGCCGGGTCGGTGTGGAGGCGCTTTTCTCCGCCGGTCCTGACGAGGCGCTCGACATGATGATCCTCCGGAATCAGGGTGAACCGTCGCATGGGACGGTGGCGAACGCCCAGGCATGGCATCTGTGCAGTATCGCCGGACAGGACTCGCGATGCCATCGGCCAAGACTGAATTGCCGGGTAGGCGGCACAGACATCCCGGTAGGACGATTCCGACACGACACCGGGATCCTCAGCGCTCGCGCAAGGAATGTGGCGCGACCTGAGGATCGGCCACCAGGCCATGTTCGATGGAATAGCGGACCAGTTCGGCAAGCGAGGTCAGGCGCAGCTTGCCCAACACGCGCGCCTTGTGCGTGCTGATCGTCTTGACGCTCAGGTTGAGCTGGTTCGCGATCTGCGAGACGGACTGACCGGATACCAGCCTCTCGAGCACCTGCATTTCCCGGTTCGACAAGTCGTCGTGCAAGGCCTCGGCATGACCGGGCATCTCGTTCATCGCGAGTTGCTCGGCGACCGCCGCACTGATGTAGGGACGCCCCTGGGCGACCTTACGGATCGCATTGACCAGCTGGATGCTCGCGCTCTCCTTGGTCAGGTAACCGCGGGCGCCGGCGCGGATCGCCCGGACCGCATATTGATGCTCATCATGCATGGTGAGCACCAGGATAGGCAGCGTTGGCCATTGGGCATGCAATCGCTTGATCAGATCAAAGCCGCTGGTGTCCGGCATCGACAGATCGAGCAACAGCACATCGGGACGATGGACACTGACCGCCTCAAGCGTTTCGGCGCCGTCCGTCGCCTCGGCACAAACCGACAGATCGGCCTGCTCGGCAACGATCCGGCGCAAGCCCTCGCGGATCAGGGAATGGTCATCGGCGACAAGGATCCGGATCATCGTCGTAGTATAGGGTGACATGGTTCACCTTGATCCGACCGACCCTTTCGAGCTCGCTGCCTGCGGCCTGTGCATGCTCGCACCCGATAACCGTCTGGTCCGGATCAATCATCGCGCGCTGCGCTGGCTGGGTTTTGATCCGGCACTGCCCGATCGGCCGGGCAGCATCGACGAGATCCTCGACGCCGGATCGCAGGCGACCTTCCAACAACTCGCCGATGCACTGCGCGCGGGTGCCGACCGGGTCGGGAATATCCACGATGGGTCGATCGATCCGCCCGAGGCCGACGGTCTTCACCTTCTGCCGGCGTGGCTGCGTCATCAGGATGGCCGGCGGATCCCTGTCTTGCTCCAGCTGGCCATGGCCGGCGATCGGCTCCAGGTTGCCCTGGCACACCGGGCCGATACGTCATCAGCGGCGGCGCACCCCACAGTCGCGCCGGATCCCGCAGCCCTGGATTCGACGGCGCTGCGCCGCGCCCGAATGCAGGCCCTGGCCGACGGTGCGCCCGACGCGATTCTGTCCACCGATGACGAGCAACGCATCACCTATGCGAATCCCGCGGCCAGCGCATTGCTGGGATGCAGTCATGAGGAATTGATCGGCAGCGACATCAACCGCTTCATTCCCTTGCGGTTCCGGCAGGCGCACCGCGAGCATGTCCGCCAATTCGGCGAGAGCGGCGTGACCGCCAGACATCTGGCCGGCCATTTGGGCGTGACCGGCATGCGGGCCGATGGCACCGAGTTTCCGCTCGAGGCGTCGATCTCCCATCTGCGCGAGAATGGCCGCAATGTGTTCAATGTCATTTTGCGCGATGTCTCGCTCCGAGTCGCCTCGGATCGGGCACTGGCGCGGGCGCGCGAGCGACTTCGCAGTCTGACTGCGCGTCTGCAGACCATTCGCGAGGAAGAGCAGCGCCGGGTCTCGCGTGAACTGCATGACGACATCGGTCAGCGGCTGTCGGCCCTCAAGATGGATGTGTCGGCCTTACGCCTGTCCCTGCCCTCGAACCGTCCCCAGCTGTTCGACGCCCTCGATCAGATGGATGAATTGCTCACCGAGACGGTCGCGGCAGTCCGGCGCCTGGCCACCGGCCTGCGACCCAAGATCCTCGATGATCTGGGCCTGATGCCGGCATTGGAGAGCTTTCTTCACGACAGTTGCAAGCGCGCAGGACTGGCCTGCGAGTTCAGCATGGACGAAGCCATCGAACTGGATGAATCCCGGTCGATCACCATCTTCCGACTCGTGCAGGAAGCCATTCACAATGTTGCCAAGCATGCCGCGGCCACGCATGTCTGGGTGACCCTGACCCGCGAGGCAGACAGGCTCACGCTGCGCGTGCGCGACGATGGCCGCGGCATGGTGCCACCGGACGAAGAAAAGGAAGGCGCGCTCGGTCTGGTCGGTCTGCGCGAGCGTGTGGACAGCCTGAACGGACGGATGACCATCCGATCCGCGCCCGGTCAGGGTACCTTGATCGAATTCGAACTGCCCGCCGGCGCAGCCGGACCGGATTCAGGACGCTAGGAGGCCAGCTGCGCGACCAGATCCTGCAGATCGTCGAACTCGAGTGACTTGTCGAAGTAGGCGTAGACGCCGGTGGCGAGCAGATGGATGCGTGCCGTGACCGTGTCGTCGTCCGCGATCACGATGAGCTTGATGCGTGGTTGTTGTTCACGCAGGTAATCCAGCACGTCCAGACCCCGACTCTCGCCCAGGTTGATATCGAGTATCACCAGGTCGGGGGGCGATCGACGCACCATGGCAATGGCATGGGCCGCCTCGCCGGCCCGCTGCACACAACCAACGCCCGGAATCGCACCCAGGGCTCGACCGAGTCGATCCGCCACCAGATCGGACGCGTCGATGACGAGGATTCGCAAGCCGTGCCCCGTCGCGGCGTGGCGTGGTGGAAGCAAATCGGTCGGACGCTTCAATGGGCCATCAGGACCGGCACTGTCATGGATCCGAGGATGGTGCGTGTCACGCCTCCCAGCACCCATTCCCGAACCCGCGAGTGGCCATAGCCGCCCATCACGAGCAGATCGGCACTGGTGTCCGCGATATGCGACAACAAGGTGTTGGCGACATCGATATTCGTCACCAGTTGCTTGACCGTCGCCTTCACGCCATGGCGGGCGAGGAACAGGGCGACATCGGCACCGGGCTCCTGACCATGCTGGCCGCGGGCCTTGTTCGGATTGACGACCGCCACCTCGACCTCGTGGGCGGCGATCAGCAGGGGCAGCGCATCGGTGACCGCTCGCGCCGCCTCCCGGCTCGCATCCCAGGCAATGATTGCGCGTTCGCCGACCTTCTGCACAGAGCCACGCGATGGCAGCATCAGGACTGGCCGTCCGGCCCCGAGCAGAACCTGTTCGAGGAAGCCGGCGCCGGCGGCATCGGTGCCGCCCCCGTCGCCGGGCTGGCCGACGATGATCAGATCCGAATAACGGGCGCTGGTCAGCATGCTGTCCACCGGGCTGTCCTTCATGAGCCTCGCCTCCCATGAGTCCAGACCCATGCGACGGCAAGTCTGCTCGAAGGACTCGATCGCGCGCTGCGCCGTCTCATCGAGCTGACTCTGGATCTGGGCCATCAACTGGGTCGAACCGCCCATGTAGTCACCAATGGGCAGAATCGCCACGCTGGTGGGTGCCAGACCGATCAGATGCGCGGTGTGGCGCTGGGCAAGCTGGGCCGCGACATTCATGCGTTCCTTGAATGACGGGGCATCGTCGACGTGCAGCAATATCGTCTTGTAGCTCATGGTGTTCTCCGTGGCTGTTGCCCGACAGGCGCGCCGGGCCTGACGAACCGTGATGCGATCATCGTGCCATATTGCAGTAGGCCTGCCTTGATGCCGGTCAATCAATCCCACGCGCTAGACTGTGGGCCGTTGCCAAAGCGGAGCGCCTGACCAAGATGACACCAGCCCCGGTGCAATCCCCTGATCTGATCGTGGTCGGCAGCTACAACCTGGACATCGGCATCCGGGTACCGCGTTTTCCGCTGCCCGGCGAAACGCTCGCGGCCCTCGACCTGGTTCAGAGCGACGGTGGCAAGGGCAGCAATCAGGCTGTGCAGGCCGCCCGTCTGGGCACCCGCGTTGGCATGATCGCCGCCGTCGGCGATGATGCGGCCGGCCAGGCGGCCCGGCAGTTATGGAACCGTGAGGCCATCGATACGACGCGAGTGGTGGTTCACGATGCCACACCAACTGGCACGGCCTTCATTACGGTGAATGCCGCCGGCGAGAATCAGATCGTGATTGTCGCCGGTGCGAATGCGGCCCTGCTGCCCGGATACCTCTCCGATGCGCAGACGATGTTGCGCAGCGCCCGGCTCGTGCTCGCCCAGCTCGAAGTCCCCCTGGTGACGCTCGTGAGCGCCTTTGGCACGGCACGGGACGCGGGCGCCATCACGGTCTTGAATGCCGCGCCGGTCATCGAGTCCTCGCTGACCGAACTGCTCGCGCTGACCGACTTCCTCATCGTCAATGAATCCGAAGCGCACGCGCTGGTCGCGCAGCTTTGCACCGGCTCAGAACCGCTTGCCAATGCCGCCCTGCCCGATGGCGTCACCGACGATCCCCACGACCCGATTGCCACCGGATATGCGCTGGCCGCCGTGCTCGTCGAATCGGTCGACCGGGGCGTGATCATCACCCTGGGTGCCCAGGGTGCGATCCTGCTGCTCGCAGACCAGTCACTCGTTCACCTGCCGGCGCCCGCCACCGAGGTGGTCGACACGACCGGTGCCGGCGATGCATTCGCCGGCGCATTCGCCGCCGACCTGATTCGCCATGGCCGCCCTGCCGATGCGCTCGAACTGGGTGTGCGCGCCGGCAGTCATGCCTGTCGCGGCCGAGGTGCCATGCCATCGCTGGGCCGTCGTGATGACCTCGACCACGCAGGCAAATGATGTGATGAACGGTGATGCGATGACTTCGCCTGCCCGGAGTCCGAATCCGTTCAACCCGGTCTGGGTTGCCGGCTTCATGTCGGGCACTTCACTGGATGCGGTCGATGCGGCGATCGTGCTGACCAATGGTCACACCGTGACCGATCTCGGTCCGGCCACCGAGCGCCGCTACACACCCGAAGAACGCGCGATCCTGCAGCAGGCGACCGACGCAGCGCGGCAGTGGAACTGGATCGGCCCCGAGCCACGCGCCTGCTTCGATGCGGCCATGGCGGTGATCACAGATACCCATGAGCAGACCTGGCGGCAATTGCTCGAGCGTTGGGAGGGCCCGGTGCCCGAACTGGTCGGCGTTCACGGCCAGACCGTGCTGCACCGTCGCACCCTGCCCTCACAGCCCGGCGCAACCCGGCAGTTGCTGGATGCCGCGTCGCTGCAGGCCCGACTCGGTGTGACACTGGCCTATGATTTTCGCAGTGCCGACATATCGGCCGGCGGGCAGGGCGCGCCGCTGGCACCTGCCTATCATGGCGCGCTGCTTGCCGCCCTGGGTGATCGTCCCAATGCCGCCCTGAATCTGGGTGGCGTGGCGAACATCACGCTTCGCCTGCCCGATGGCTCGCTGATCGCCTTCGACACCGGCCCGGCCAATGGACCGCTCGATGAATGGGTGGAAGCTCACGGTCATGGCACCTACGATGTCGATGGTCGCATCGCGCAAACCGGTCGGGTCGATCAGCAGCGGCTCCAGGCCCTGCTGGATCATCCGTACCTGCGTCAGGCCTGGCCCAAGTCGCTGGATCGCTACGATTTTAATCGGTCGATGGTGGCGGGACTGGGCTTCGCGGATGGCGCAGCCACGCTCACTGCCTTCACAGCGGCAACTGTGGCCGCGGCGCTCGCCCAACTGCCCCAGATGCCCGACCATCTCATCGTCTGTGGCGGCGGACGGCGCAATCCCACGCTGATGTCCATGCTGCAGACAGCCATGCCGCGCACGATCGTGATGAGCGCCGAACAGGCCGGCTGGCGGGGCGACTCGATCGAAGCCGAGGCGTTTGCGCTGCTGGCGGTGCGAACCCAACGCGGCCTGCCGATCAGTTGGCCTCACACCACCGGTGTGCCAGTGCCCACGCCGGGTGGCCGGCTACTTGCCGCACCGGCTACGACCCGCACCGACGCCTCACCAGCCCGGAGGCTCGATGACAAGGCCTGAGATCGCCAGACACCGGCCTGCCCGCTGCCGCTCATGCCTTGCCATCGAACACAGTGCCGCGACGCGTTGACGCGGTGGTCGCGCGCCGGCTCGCCAGCCGTCGACCCAGGCGGTCGATCTGCACATACACCACCGGTGTCGTATAGAGCGTGAGCAACTGGCTCACGATCAGGCCACCCACGATGGCAATGCCCAGTGGCTGGCGCAGTTCAGCACCATCGCCAGATCCGATGGCCAGCGGCACAGCGGCCAGGATACCCGCGAAGGTGGTCATGAGAATGGGTCGAACCCGCCGGTTGGCGGCACGAAAGATGGCCGCACCGGCCGATCCCCGGGTGATGCGCTGCTGCCGGATCGCGACATCAATCATGATGATCGCGTTCTTCTTGACGATACCGATCAGCAGGATCACGCCGATCAGGGCAATGATCGAGAACTCGGCGCCGAACAGCATCAGGGCCAGCAAGGCGCCCACGCCGGCCGAGGGCAGTGTCGACAATACGGTCAGGGGGTGAAGCAGACTTTCATACAGAATACCCAGCAACAAATAGATGGTCAGGATGGCCGCGGCGATCAACAAGGGTTGGGACGAGAGCGATTGCTGAAACGCGCTGGCATTGCCCTGGAAACTGCCACGAACCGAAATCGGCAGCGCCAGGCGGGCGACCGCCCGGTCGATCGCCTCGGTCGCGGCCGACAGCGAACCGCCCAGTGGCAGGCCGAAACTGATGGTGGTCGCGGGCGAGCCGTTTTCATGACTGATGGACAGTGGCGTATTGGTTGCCTCGATACGGGCGAACGAAAACAAGGCAATCGGTTCGCCACGTGTATTGATGACAGAGAGTTGATCCAGCACGGCCGGACTCTGCAGATACGGTGCCGCCAGCTCCATCACGACCCGGTACTGATTGAGCGGGTGATAGATCACACCAACCTGGCGCTGACCGAATGCATCGTTCAAGGTGTTCTCGATGGCGCGCATCGACAGCCCCAGCCTGGCCGCTGCATCGCGGTCGATCACCAGCGAAGTCTGCAAGCCGTCGTCCTGCTGATCGGTATCGATGTCGATCAGTTCGGGCAGTGCAGACAAGGCCCGTCGAACCCGCGGCTCCCAGATTCGTAATTCGTCCAGGTCGTCGGCCTGCAAGGAGTAGTAATAATCGGTACTGGCCTCGCGCGCACCGATGCGGATATCCTGGATGGGCGACAGATAGAGCCGCACTCCCGGAAAACCGGCCAACTGTTTGCGCAGCCTCGCCACCACGACCTCGGCGCTTGCATCGCGCTCGTCACGCGGCTTCAGGGTGATGAAGAAGCGCGCCGAATTGGTCTGGTTGCCGCCTGCGTAGCCATTCACATGCTCGACCGCCGGATCGGCGCGCAATACCGCTGAGAAGTCATCGACCCGCTGACGCATGATCTGGAAGGAACTGCTCTGATCGGCACGCACGCTGCCCCAGAGACGGCCGGTATCCTGCTTGGGAAAGAAGGCCTTAGGAATCGAGTTGTAAAGCAGCACATTGAGCCCGATTACGGCGAGCAACAACACCATCGCCAGGGGCTGATGGCGCAACACCCATTTGAGCGAACGACGATAGGCCCGGAACAAGCGGCTGGCGATGGGGTAACGGCGCACTCCGGTCTGGCGTTCACGCGGCACCAGCAATGCGGCGGCCATCATGGGGGTGGTGGTCAGTGAGACCAGCATGGAGATCAGGATCGCCGCCACGGTGATCAGCGCAAACTCGTGAAACAGGCGACCGACCACGCCACCGAGTGCCAGAATCGGAATGAACACCGCGGCGAGCGACAGACTCATGGATACGATCGTGAAGCCGATCTCGCGGGCGCCACGCAACGCGGCCTGCATTGGCATCAGGCCGCGCTCGACATGACGTGAGATGTTCTCCAGCACCACGATCGCATCATCAACGACAAAACCGACGGCAATGGTCAAGGCCATGGCCGACAGATTGTCGAGCGTGAAACCGAACACCGCCATCAGTGCGAAGGTGCCGGCCAGTGAAACCGGCACCGCCACGATGGGCAGCAGCGAGGCGCGTGCATCCCGCAGGAACAACAACACCGCCACGACCACCAGCCCCACGGCAACTGCCATCGCCTTCTGCACCTCGCGCAATGAGGCGCGGATGCCCACGGTTCGATCGCCGATCTCGGTGAAGTCGATGGCCGGCGACACCGAGGCACGCAGGCGGGGCAACATGCGGTGCACACGTTCGACAGTGGCAATGATGTTGCTGCCCGCTTCCTTGTAGACGAATACGAGCACCGACTCCTGCCCGTCCGAAATACCGTAGTGCCGGACATTGTCAACCGAGTCGGACAGGGTCGCCACTTCTCCCAGCCGCACTACCGTGCCGTTTCGCGACTGCACGATCACCTGCTCGAACTCGGCTGCCGTTCGCAACTGGTCATTCGCGCCGATCTGCCAGGTCAGCGTATCGGTGTCCAGACTGCCCTTGGGCCCGGCCACACTGGCCGATTGAATGGCTCGTCGCACGGCATCCAGACCGATTCCCCGGGCAACGAGCCGGTCCGGCTCCAACTCGACGCGCACCGCCGGCGCCGCGCTGCCACTGACCATGACCTGCCCCACACCTTCAATCTGTGAAATCCCCTGGGCGATCACGGTGGCGGCCGCGTCATACATCTGACCGCGACTCAGGGTATCGGAGGTGAGCGCGAGCACGATCATCGGCGAGTCGGCCGGATTACGCTTGTAGTAGGTCGGTGGCGAGGGCATGCCGGAGGGCAGCAACTTCTGCGCCGCATTGATACCGGCCTGCACATCACGCGCGGCATCGTCGATGTCACGACTCAGTTCGAACTGGATCGACACCTGGCTGCGTCCGGCCGACGAGTACGAGGTGATCTCGGTCACGCCCGAGATCGTGCCCAGCACCCGCTCCAGCGGCGTCGCCACCGTGGCCGCCATGGTCTCGGGGCTGGCGCCGGGCAGATTGGCCGAGACTGAAATGGTCGGAAACTCCACACGCGGCAACAACGCCAGGGGCAGATTCAGATAGCCCACGAGCCCGGCCAGGGCGATCCCGATCGTCAACAGACTGGTGGCCACCGGCCGGACGATGAAGGGCGCCGACAGATTCATGATCCGGCCGGCAGACGGTTGGCGCGCTGCTCACGCCAATGCGCGAGCCGCTCGGCCTGACGGGCGAATGTGAGGTAGATCACCGGCGTGGTGAACAGCGTCAACAACTGGCTCACGATCAGGCCGCCCACCATCACGATACCCAGGGGATTTCGCAGCTCATGACCGGCGCCACTGCCCAGCATGAGTGGCAGGGCCCCGAGCAGCGCAGCAACCGTGGTCATCAGAATCGGCCGGAACCTGAGCAGACAGGCCTGCTCGATGGCGGCGCGCGGCGTGAGTCCGTGACGACGCTGCGCATCGAGTGCGAAATCGATCATGATGATCGCATTCTTCTTGACCAGGCCGATCAGCAGGACGATGCCGATCACGGCAACGATACCGAAGTCGTGCCGGGTAACCAGCAGCGCGAGCAATGCGCCCAGGCCGGCCGAGGGCAATGTGGACAGAATCGTCAAGGGATGCAGCGTGCTCTCGTAAAGCACGCCCAGCACGATATACATGGTCACGATGGCCGCCAGAATCAGCAACAAGGTGCTGCCCAGCGAGTCGGTAAATGCGGCTGCCGCCCCCTGGAAAGACGTCTCCACGCTGGCCGGCAGGTCGAGTTCCGTGATCACGCGGCGGATCTCGTCGACAGCCTGGCCCAGGGCCACGCCCGGCGCGAGATCGAACGAGAGCGTGGCCGCGGGAAACTGACCGACCCGGTTCACCGCCAGGGCCACCGGCCGCTCGCTGAAGCGCGCCACCGAGGACAGCGGAACCTGTACGGTCCGGGTCGATCCGTCCGGCCCGGCCTGGGTCGCCGTCACATGGAGCTGGTTCAATGCCAAAGGTCCCTGCCTGAACCGGGGCGCCACCTCGAGCACCACGCGATACTGATTGGCCTGCGTGTAGATCGTGGAGATCAGCCGCTGGCCATACGCATCATAGAGTGCCGCATCGATGGCGGCCACGCTCACCCCCAGACGACCAGCCGCTTCACGATCGATGTCGACGAAAGCCTGCAGTCCGTCATTCAGACGATCGCTGGCCACCCCGGTCAGTTGCGCAGACTGGCGCAATCGCTCAAGCAGCCGTTGATTCGCGCTGACCAGCGCCTGCTCGTCAGGCGAACTGATCAACAACTGAAAGCGCGTGCGCGATACCCGGTCTTCGATGGTCAGATCCTGCACGGGCTGCATCCAGGCCGTGATGCCGGGCAGCGCGGCGATCCGGCCGGACAAGCGGGCGATCACGTCGGCGGCCGATGCCGACCGCTCCTCGAAGGGTTTCAATGAAATCTGCATGCGGCCGGTGTTGAGCGTCGAGTTCACGCCGTCCACACCAATGAAGGACGCCACATGGGCCACATCGGGATCCTGCATGACGAGGCCGGCGAGCGCCCTCTGCCGCTCGGCCATCGCATCGAAAGAACTGGCCTGACGCGCTTCGGTCACCACCTGGATCAGGCCGGTATCCTGCTGCGGAAAGAAGCCCTTCGGAATCCACCCATACAGGACCACGGTGGCAATCGCCGTGAGCGCGAAGCCGGCCAGGGTGAGTCTGGGGCGATCCAGGACACGGACCACCCCCCGACCATAGGCGGCCACCACATGGTCGAAGAAGCGGGCCACGCGACGCCCGATTGCGCAGCCGTGCAGCGATGCCGATGAGTCGAGCAGCCTGGCACACATCATCGGAGTCAGGGTCAGCGAAATCATCGCGGACAACAGAATCGCCACCGCCAGGGTCACGGCGAACTCACGGAACAATCGACCCACCACATCGCTCATGAACAACAGGGGAATCAACACGGCCAGCAATGACACGGTCAGCGAGATGATGGTGAATGCGATCTGCCGCGCACCGTCCAGAGCGGCCTGCATGGCGGATTTGCCGCGCTCGATGTGCCGCGCGATGTTTTCGATCATGACGATCGCATCATCGATGACAAAGCCGGTCGACACCACGAGCGCCATCAGGGTGAGATTGTTGATCGAGAAACCGGCCAGATGCATCACGCCGAAGGTGCCCACGATCGACAGGGGCACGACAACGCCAGGAATCAGCGTGGCGCGCGCATTGCCCAGAAAGACGAAGTTGATCAACACCACCAGCGTGATCGCCAGCAACAGCTCAACCACGGTATCGCGCACGGCGGCGCGGATCGTCACGGTGCGATCGGCGACCACGGCCACGTCAACCGATGCGGGCAGCACGGCGACGAGCGCAGGCAAAAGCTTTCGTACCCGGTCGACGGTCTGGATCACATTGGCGCCGGGTTGGCGCTGGATGTTCACCACCACGCCTGGTGTCGTGCCGACCCAGGCGGACATCCGCAGGTTTTCGGCATCGTCAACGACTGTGGCGACATCACGCAGTCGCACCGGACGGCCCTCTCGCCAGGCAATGATCAATGCCGCATAGTCGCTGGCGGCGCGTAACTGCCCGTTGGCATCGAGCGTCGACGCCCGCTCGGGACCATCGAAGCCGCCTTTCGCGCCGTTGGTATTGGCCGCCGCAATCGCCGTGCGCAGATCCTGCAACGACAGATTCAGCCGCGCCAGCGACAAGGGGTCGGCCTGGATTCGCACGGCCGGCCGCGCGCCACCGCCCAGGCTGACCAGGCCCACGCCGTCGATCTGCGCCAGCCGGGGTGCCAGCCGGTTCTCCACCAGCTCGTGGACCGTGATGGCCGGCAGACCCGGTGAGGTGATGGCCAATGTCATGATCGGCGCATCGGCGGGATTCACCTTGCTGTAGACGGGCGGCATGGGCAGATCGTCCGGCAACAGCTTGGCCGCCGTGTTCATCGCGCCCTGCACCGCCTGCTCGGCCACCGCGAGCGGCAGATCCAGCGAGAACCGCAAGGTGATCACGGATGCGCCACCCGAACTGCTCGAGGTCATCTGCATGAGTCCGGCCATCTGGCCGAACTGTCGCTCCAATGGCGCAGTCACGGTGGCTGCGGTGACCTCCGGGCTGGCACCCGGATAAAACGTCTTGACCTCGATGGTCGGATAGTCGACCTCGGGCAACGCGGCCAGGGGCAGCAGACGCAGCGCAATGAGTCCGGAGAGCAACAGGGCCAGCATGAGCAGGCTGGTCGCAACCGGCCGCTCGATGAACAGGCGCGACGGATTCATCCGCTCGGTCGGCGGTGCGGCCGCTCCGGGCGATTCGGGTGCGCCGGGCCGGCCTGGACACGCTTGTCGGGATCATCGGGCACGATCTCGACCTTGGCGCCGGCACGCAGCCGGTCCACGCCATCGATCACGACCCGCTCGCCTTCCTTGATCGGCCCTTGCACCACGATCCATTCATCATGCACGATGCCGGTACTGACCACGCGCACCTGCGCAGCATCATCGCTGTCGACCGCGTACAGATAAAAACCGCGCGCCCCGCGCATGATCGCCGCGCGTGGCACGGTCAATGCATCGGCCACCACGTCCAGGCGCAGCCGTACGCTGACCGGTTGATTCGGAAACAGCGATTCATCGTCATTGGCGAACTGCGCCTTGGCCCGGATCGTGTCGGTGGCCGGATCAATCGAATTATCGATAGAGGCCACGAAGCCGGTCGCCAGCCTGGTCTGTCCATCGGGTGACCACGCTTCAACCGGCACTGGCTCCCCGGCGCGCAAGCGCGCATCCAGCACCGGCAGACGGGAGGACGGAATCGAAAACTGCAGGGCGATGGGCTGAACCTGGGTGATGGTCACGATGCCCACGCCGCCGCTCAAGCCAGGTTGCACAAAGTTGCCCAGGTCGGTCTGCTTCAAGCCGACCCGGCCGGCGATCGGCGCCGTCACCCGGGTGTTGTCCAGGTCGATGCGCGCGCGTGCCAGGGTCGCTTCGCCACTCTGCACAGTACCTTCGAGCTGACGCACCAGGGCAGCCTGGGTATCGACCTGCTGGCGAGACACGCCATCCTTGCTGACCAGGTTGCGATACCGGCGCAGATCGTTACGCGCGGCATCGAGCTGGGCGCGATCCCTGGCCAGCGATCCTTCGGCCAGCGCCACGTTGGCCTCATAGACACGTGGATCGATTTGTGCCAGCAACTGGCCTGCCGACACGCGGCCACCTTCGTCAAAGTGCAAGGCCTGCAACTCACCACTGACCCTGGCCACCACATTGGCGGTATTCAATGCGCTCAGGGTACCAACCGCCTGCACCATGACCGGCATGTCCTGACGCCTGACCGTCGCAATCGTGACCGGTTGGCGAACCTCACCCCTGTCACGGGATCCGGATTGTTTGCCTCGATCGGTGGAGCCGCCTGAGACATACCAGCCAACCACTGCCGCGGCCAGGATCAGGAACAGGCCGGCCAGCACACCGGGAAGCGCCAGACCGCGCGAGCGCTCGACTGACATCTGGACTGAGGGCTGCATCGATGAGGATCGATCCGGTGGAAGGGTCGCCCAGAGTATCACCCAACACGTGGTAACAGGCGGCATTTCCCCGGGCCCCGACCTACATGAAACGGTCCAGCAGCTTGCGGCTGCGCTCATCCAGTTTTCCCGTATCGGGCACCAGATACTGAATGCCGTCGGCATCGGCGATCAACAGGCGGGCCGGCGGCAGACGACGGATCCCCTCCTCCGACTTCAGCACGAAAGCGGTTGGGCCCCGGTCGGTGCTGACCGTCCAGGTGCAGGGCGTCACGTAACGCGAGACCGATTCGATGCGCTCGATCACGGGCATGAACTCGCGACTGGCCAGCGCCTGTTGAATCATGGCCCGGCTGTCCGGATCCAGATCGGCCAGCGCAGCGATGGCCGCCACCTCGCGACCATCACTGTCGACGATCGAGATGTGCGTTTCGGGCGACTCGATCGGAAAGGCCCGCACCGGCACCACCGGACCATGCCCGACCCCCTGGCCATCGATCAGACGCAGGTTGCCGTCGGCATCGCGGGTCAGTCCGATACCGGATCCCGGCGCCCCCCCTTTGTTCAATGGCAGCGTCATGACACACCCCGATCGGCATGACCGAGTGGCGGCTGATCCACCGGCATCATCAGGGCACTGTGACCGGGCGACTGCGGCCTGCCCGATGACAACAGGGCCGCGGCTTCCTCTTCTTCGGCCGCCTGGCGTTGCTGCGCCATGTAGAGCGCGTGATAGTGCCCCTGGCGCGCGATCAATTCATCATGAGGACCGACCTCGACCACTTCGCCCTTGTCGAGAACAACCAGGCGATCGGCCTTGCGCAAGGTACTCAGGCGATGCGCAATGGCGATGGTCGTGCGCCCCTTGACCAAATTATCCAGCGCCTTCTGAATTTCCTTCTCGGTGGTGGTGTCGACCGCGGAGGTGGCCTCGTCGAGTATCAGCACGCGCGGATCGATCAACAACGCGCGCGCGATCGAGATCCGCTGGCGTTCGCCACCCGACAGTGACTGTCCCCGTTCGCCCACCAATGAATCATAACCATGGGGCAGGCGCAGAATGAACTCATGAGCATGGGCAGCGCGCGCCGCCGCGACGATCTCGTCCAAACTCGCGTCCGGTTTGCCATAGGCGATGTTTTCGGCAATCGTGCCAAAAAACAGAAACGGCTCCTGGAGCACCAGACCGATGTTGCGTCGGAAATCGGCGATGGCCACCGATCGGATGTCATGGTCATCGATCAGGATCGCGCCCTCGGATACGTCGTAGAACCGACAGATCAGATTGACCAGCGTGCTCTTGCCCGAGCCGCTTCGCCCGACCAGGCCGATCATTTCACCGGCCTCGATGGTCAGGCTCAGATTGCGCACCACCGGCCGGTTGCCATAACGAAACCCGGCATTGCGTACCGTGATCCGGCCCGATACACGGCCCAGCTGGACCGGGTTCGCCGGTTCGGGCACGCTGGACACATGATCCAGGATATCGAAGATCCGCTTGGCACCGGCCGCTGCCTTCTGGGTCACCGAGACGATGCGGCTCATCGAATCGAGCCGGGTGTAGAAGCGACTGATATAGGCGAGAAATGCCGTGAGCACACCCACGGTGATGCTGTCATTGGCGATCAGCCAGATGCCGAATCCCCAGACAATCAACAAGCCGATCTCGGTCATGAGGGTTACGGTCGGCGTGAACAGCGACCACACCCGGTTGACCCGGTCATTCATCACCAGGTTGTGTTTGTTGGCCACCCGGAAACGCGCCGCCTCGCGCGACTCCTGGGCAAACGCCTTGACCACCCGGATGCCCGGAATCGTATCGGCCAGCACGCTCGTCACCTCCGACCAGATCCGATCGACCTTTTCGAATCCATGCCGAAGCCGATCACGAACCAGATGAATCAGCCAGGCGATGAATGGCAGCGGAATCAAGGTCACGGCCGCCAGCCAGGGATTGATCGACACCAGAATGGTTGCGGTCATGCCGATCATCAGCACGTCGGTGAAAAAGTCGAGCAGATGCAGCGACAGAAACACGTTGAGCCGGTCGGTTTCGGAACCGATGCGCGCCATCAGATCGCCCGTGCGCTTGCCCCCGAAATATTCGAGCGACAGTTTGAGCAGATGTTCATAGGTTGTCGTGCGCAGGTCCGCACCGATGCGCTCGCTGACCAGAGCCAGGATATAGGTGCGCGCCCAGCCCAGCGCCCAGGCCAGCAGCGCTGCCCCGAGCAGGCCGCCCAGATACCACCTGACCAGTCCGACATCGATGGGCACGCCGTTCTGGTAGGGAATGAGGATTTGATCCATCAGGGGCATCGTGATGTAGGGGGGCACCAGCGTTGCGGCGGTGGAGGCCAGCGTGAGGACAAACCCGGCCAGCAGCGACCACCGATAGGGACGCGCGAATCGCCACAGGCGGAACAACACCCAGGTCGAGACCGGCGCGGCCTCCCGCGACTCCCCGTCCAGGCCCTCGCCGGCCCCGTCCGGGTCTGGCAGCTTGTCGGCAAAACTTACCGAATCGGGTGAGACGGCAGCGGCGATCACCGCACGATCCTGGAAAGCCCGGATCAGGCCCACTGCCCGGGGTGCGCAGGCGAGCGTGAACCGCCAGCCCGTTGACGCCTGGCCTGGCGTGCACAAGGTCAGCCGCATGACGCCGGCATGATCGAGTTGCTCCAGTTCGCTGTCATCACCAAGCGGCGAGCACTGCCAGTCTGCCTGGTCTGCCGGCTTGAACCAGAGCGCCGTGTGACTTAATGCCAGGTAACCCGATGAAAATCTTCCGGCGGCATCCAAATCGGTAAAAAAGCCGGCGACAAGTTTGTCGCCGGTCGGCAACATCATCTCGAGCCGCTGGCGCCATGCCTCGGGAAGGCGTGGCGACGCGGCGCTTTCTTCAGAAATCGGGTTCAAGGTCATTACAAATGATTACCAGCAGTCTTCAGAATTAGTGAGAACGTGCGTGCACCAACGAATCGCCGGTTCGTTCAACACTCTCATTGTCAAAAACTTCGAAACCATCGAAGGAGGAGTTCACCATCATGTCGTTCAAGCTGCTGGATTGTGGGGTTGTTCGTCCATGAGCGCTGTACTGCAAACCCAGCTCAGCCCGCATCGGGAGATCCGGATTCTGTCGGTGACCAGTCTGCGTGGTCCCAATGCCTGGACCTACCGTCCGGTACTCGAGGCATTGATCGACATCGGCGAACTCGAGGATTTTCCGTCCAATACGATTCCCGGATTTGTCGACCGCCTGGTCGATTGGGTGCCCACACTGATCGAACATCGTTGCAGCTATGAAGTGCGCGGCGGTTTCATCCGGCGCCTGCGCGAAGGAACCTGGCCGGGGCATATTCTGGAACATATCACGCTCGAACTGCAGAACCTGGCCGGTCTGCCCGGCGGATTTGGCAAGGCCCGGGAAACCTCCACCCGCGGCGTGTACAAGGTCGTGGTCAGAGCCTGGGATGAAAACGTCACCCGCGCGGCCCTGATCGAGGCGCGGGATCTGATCATGGCCGCCATGGACGACCAGCCATTCGATGTCGGCGAGGCGGTCGAGCGCCTTCGCGAACTGACCGACCGGCATCTGTTGGGCCCCAGCACGGCAGCCATCGTCGACGCCGCCGATGACCGCGACATTCCGGCGATCCGGCTCAACGAAGGCAATCTCATGCAGCTGGGCTATGGCGCAGCCCAACGCCGCATCTGGACCGCCGAGACCGACCTGACCAGCGCCATCGCCGAAGGCATTTCCCGCGACAAGACCCTGACCAAGCGCCTGCTGCGCGACTGCGGCCTGCGGGTTCCCGAAGGCGAGGAAGTCGCCAGTGCGGCCAAAGCCTGGGAAGTTGCGCAGGAAATCGGCCTGCCTGTCGTGGTCAAGCCGGTCGATGGCAATCATGGCCGTGGCGTGGCCACCAATCTGAGCACCCGGGAACAGGTTGAACAAGCCTGGGCTGTCGCGCAGGATGAAGGCAGCGGGGTCATCGTCGAGAAGTTCATTCAGGGCAATGAGCACCGCCTGCTTGTGGTCGGCGGCCGAATGGTTGCGGCGACCCGGGGCGACATCGCCATCGTGACCGGCAACGGCCGCGACACCGTCCGGGTGCTGATCGAAGACCAGCTCAACAGCGATCCGCGCCGTGGCACCACCGAAGACTTCCCGCTCAACCGGGTGCGTATCGACTCAGCCGCGACGCTTGAACTGGCCAGTCAGGGATTGACACCCGAGTCAGTACCGGCGCTGGATGCGGAAGTTCTGATTCAACGCAACGGCAACATGGCGTTCGACGTGACCGATGAAGTTCATCCTTCGATCGCCGCCGACGTGGTGCTGGCGGCGCGCGCCGTCGGCCTGGATATCGCCGGCATTGACCTGGTCGCCCAGGACATCTCGCGGCCACTGGCCGACCAGGACGGCGCCATCGTCGAAGTCAATGCCGGGCCCGGATTGCTCATGCATCTGAAACCGGTCAATGGCAAGGGTCGACCGGTCGGTCAGGCCATCGTCGATCACCTGTTCGGCCCGGGTGATGCCGGACGGATTCCGGTGGTCGGCATCACCGGCTCGGACGGTACGACGCCCGTCGCCAGACTGGTTGCCCATTTGCTCGAACTGACCGGCCGACAGGTCGGCCTGGCCTGCCAGGACGGCTTGTTCATGGCCCGCCGCCAGATCGAAACCAGACCCAGCGACAACTGGGCCTCGGCGGTCCGGGTGCTGCAGAACCGGGGCGTCGAGGCGGCTGTGTTTGAAAACGGCCCGCTCATGATGGCGACCGAAGGTCTGGGCTACGACCGCTGCGCAGTAGGCGTGGTCACGGGAATCGCCAGACAGGCCCAGATGCCGGCCCAGTACATCGATACGGCCGATCAGGTGGCCAGCGTGCTTCGTACCCAGGTCGATGTCGTGCTGCCCGATGGCACCGCCGTACTCAATGCCGATGACGACCGGGTCCGGGCGATGGCCGGATTCTGTGACGGTGAGGTCATCTTCTATACCGCCAACCCCGAGGACCCGACCGTCGCCCTGACTGTCGGCCCGCATGTGGCGGCCGGCGGCAAGGTGGTGATGGTGCGCAACTCGCATGTCATCGTCGCCCAGGGCGAGCGCCGCGATTTCGTCGCCACCATCCGACCGGAGGGCCGGGAAGGCATGAGACTGGCCGAGATCGGCGTGGGCAGCATGCTCGCGGCGATCGGCGCGGCCATTGCGCTGGACATCCCGCTGCCCGTGATCCGCGCCGGTATCGACACCATGGTGCCCGACGGATCCCAACCGCGCTACTCCCTGAGCTACTGATCGTCGGCCAGGCCGACCCCTCACCTAACAGTCAACATCATGCAAATTACCCGCATCCGCGCCCTGCGTGGGCCGAACGTGTGGACGCGTCATACTGCGATCGAAGTGCTGGCGACCCTGGACGAGGCCGAGCAGTCCTTGGCCGGCCTGCCCGGGTTCGAGGTCAGGCTGCGTGCCCGGTTTCCGGAGGTCGGTGACATTTCGGATGGCGACGAGGCCGTGTCGCTGTTGCATGCCCTGGCCCGCACGGCCCTGGGCCTGCAGGCCAGAGCGGGCTGTCCTGTCACCTTCGCCCAGGTGCGACCGACCAGTGAGCCGGGCGTGAGCTATGCGGCCATTGAATACACCGAAGAGGCGGTCGGCCGGCGCGCGCTGGCCCTGGCCGAACAATTGTGTGTCGCGGCCCGCGACGATCAGCCATTCGATCTGCCAGCCGCATTGGCCGAGCTGCGCGACCTCGACGAAGATCTGCGTCTGGGGCCCAGTACCGGGTCGATCGTCGATGCCGCCGTGGCCAGGGGCATTCCCTACCGCCGGCTGACCGAAGGCAGCCTGGTGCAACTGGGCTGGGGGTCGAAGCGACGGCGGATCCAGGCCGCCGAGATCGACGCCAGCAGCGCGATCGCCGAGTCCATTGCCCAGGACAAGGATCTGACCAAACGCCTGCTGCACAACGCCGGTGTGCCGGTGCCCGAGGGCCGACCGGTCGACAGTGTCGACGAGGCCTTTGCATTCATGCAGAGCCTGGGCGCGCCCCTGGTGGTCAAGCCTCGCGATGGCAATCAGGGCAACGGCATCACGGTCAATGTGCAGACTCGGGAGCAGCTCGAAACCGCCTTCCTGGCTGCCCGGGAACACAGTTCGGATATTCTGGTCGAGCGTTACCTTCCTGGCCATGATTATCGTCTTCTGGTAATTGGTAACCAGTTGTGCGCAGCCGCCCGTCGTGATCCGCCCCACGTCACCGGCGATGGTGTCAGCACCATTCAGCAACTGGTCGCCCTGGTCAATCAGGATCCCCGACGCGGTGACGGCCATGCCACGTCACTGACCCGCATCCGCCTCGATGACATCGCCCGGACCACACTGGCCCGGCAAGGCCTGACGGTGAATTCGGTGCCGGACAACGGCGTACGGGTGGTGCTGCGAAACAATGCGAATCTGTCCACCGGCGGCTCGGCGACCGATGTCACCGACGAGGTCCACCCCGAGGTCGCCCAACGGGCGGTGGAAGCAGCGCGGGCAGTCGGCCTGGACATCTGCGGCATCGACGTCGTGGTCCGGTCGATCCAGCGTCCGCTCGAAGCACAGGGAGGCGGCATCGTCGAAGTCAACGCAGCGCCCGGCTTGCGCATGCATCTGTCGCCCTCGTTCGGACGCAGCCGACCCATTGGCGCGAGCGTCATCGACAGCATGTACAGCGCGGGCGAGAACGGCCGGATACCCGTGGTGGCAGTGACCGGCGTGAACGGCAAGACCACCACCGTGCGCCTGATCGCCCACCTGTTCAAGCACATTGGCAAGCGCGTCGGCCTGACCACGACCGACGGCGTCTATGCCAACGACCGCCTGATCGATACGGGCGATTGCAGCGGGCCGCGCAGTGCGCGCAGCGTATTGATGCATCCCGAGGTCGATGCGGCCGTGTTCGAAACGGCCCGCGGTGGGCTGTTGCGCGAAGGACTGGCCTTCGATCGCTGCCAGGTTGCCGTGGTGACGAATATCGGCGCGGGCGACCATCTGGGTCTGAACCACATCGACACCGTCGAACAGCTTGCACGCCTCAAGCAGGTGGTGGTGCAAAGTGTTGCCGATACCGGATACGCCGTACTCAATGCCGATGATCCGCTCACCGTCGCAATGGCCGAGAGCTGTCCGGGCCAGGTGATCTTTTTCGGCATGGATGCGGGTGGTGTCGTGTTGGCCCGGCAACTGGCCAAGGGCGGGCGCGTGGTGTATCGCGATGGTGATGTGATCATCGCGGTCGATCGTCAGACCCGTCATCGCTTCCCCCTGGCCGGCATACCGATGACGATCGACGGTAGCGTGCCCTTTCAGGTGTACAACGCCATGGCCGGTATTGCCGCAGCCTGGGCACTGGGGATGACCTGGCAGCAGATCAGCCATGGTATGGCCACCTTTGTGACTGATTCACGCAGCGCGCCCGGTCGCTTCAATCAGTTCGACTATCGCGGTGCCCGCATCATCGCCGACTATGGCCATAACCCGGACGCGATCGCCTCGCTGAGCACGGCTCTGGCCAACATGCCAGCCCGGCGACGACTGGTCGTGATCAGTGGTGCAGGCGATCGGCGTGACGAAGATCTGCGCCGTCAGACCGAGATACTGGGCGCGGTGTTCGATGAGGTCTTGCTCTACGAGGATGCCTGCCAGCGCGGCCGTCAGGACGGCGAAGTCATGGCCATCATGCGCCAGGGCCTGACTGATGCGGCCCGTACCAGACATATCGACGAGATCCGGGGCGAATTCATCGCGATCGATACCGCGCTGCAGCGGCTGCAGCCTGGCGACCTGTGTCTGATCCTGATCGACCAGATCGACGAAGCGCTCGCCCATATCGACGCCCGTTGCCGGGAAGCCAGAGCCCTGGCCACCGCTGTGGCCGACTGAGACTGCTGGCGGGGCCTGGGGCAGCCCGCTCGCGAGAGGGCTGCCCTCAGTCAGACATCTGCACCAGGTGTCCCGGACCGGCCTCGCGATACCGGCGCGGCGGCGGAACATAGTCGACGGGTCGCACCGGACTGGGTAGTTCGGTGCTCGCCAGCTGGCGTCGCATGGCGCGGCGCTGCGGATCGGGCACCGGCACGGCCGACATCAGCCGCCGGGTATAGGGATGCTGCGGATTCTCGAAGATGCGCGCGCGCGGGCCGATTTCGACGATCTCGCCCAGATACATCACCGCGACCCGGTGACTGACCCGCTCGACCACGGCAATATCGTGCGAGATGAACAGGAAGGCCAGGCCGAGTTCCTGTTGCAGATCCATCATCAGATTGATCACTTGCGCCTTGATGGACACATCCAGCGCCGAGACCGCTTCGTCGGCGACGATGAGCCGCGGCGCCAGCGCCAGTGCTCGCGCAATGCAGAGTCGCTGGCGCTGGCCGCCCGAAAATTCATGCGGAAACCGGCCGGCCATGGCCGGATCCAGGCCGACCCGCTCGAGCAGCGTTACCACGCGTTGCCGCGCGGTGTCTCGATCGCACAGGCCGTGCACGACCATGGGTTCGGCAATCGCGCCGCCAATCGTCTTGCGCGGATTCAGACTCGCAAAAGGATCCTGGAAAATCATCTGCATGCGTTGGCGAGCCTCGCGCAGCGCCGGCCGGCCCAGGGCCCGAAGATCACGGCCCTCGAACAGGATAGTGCCCGCGGTCGGTTCGATCAGCCGCAGGATCGATCGCCCTGTCGTCGACTTGCCGCAGCCACTCTCGCCCACCAGGGCCAGGGTCTCGCCCGCATGCAGACTGAAGGACAGATTCTCCACCGCATGCACGCGCGCGCTCACCGAGCCAAACAGACCGCCACGTATCTCGAATCGGGTGGTCAGCCCGGCCACCTCGAGGATTGGCCGTTCGCCCAATGCGGCGGATGATTCAACCGGGACCGAGGCCTGTATCGCCCCGCTGACCGGATCGACGAGCGGAAAACGTTGCGGATCGGGTTGGCCGGTCATCGACCCCAGTCGCGGCACCGCCGCGAGCAGTGCCCGCGTATAGGCTTGTACCGGTTGCTCGAACAGTTGCGCGGTTAACGCCTGTTCGACCGAATCGCCGCGCAGCATGACCACCACGCGGTCGGCGGTCTCCGCGACCACACCCATGTCATGCGTGATGAAAACCACCGACATCCCTTCCTCATCCTGCAGCGTCTTGATGAGTTCAAGAATTTCTGCCTGAATGGTGACGTCGAGCGCCGTGGTCGGCTCATCGGCAATCAACACCCTGGGTTGACAGGCCAGGGCCATGGCGATCATGACGCGCTGACGCATGCCGCCCGACAGGCGATGCGGATAGTCGTGTACCCGCTGCGCGGCCGAAGGGATGCGCACCCGATCGAGGATACGGACGGTTTCCGCTTCGGCAGCGCTACGGTTCATGTTGCGGTGATAGATCAAGGCCTCACCGATCTGGAACCCGATCGTGAGCACCGGATTCAGACTGGTCATGGGCTCCTGAAAGATCATGGAGATGCGATCGCCACGGATCTGACGCATGGCGCTCTCGGGCAGCGTCAGCAGGTCTTGGCCCTCGAAGTGGATATGGCCCTCGACCCGACTGTTGGCGGCCGGCAGCAGGCCCATGATCGCCAGCGCGGTCACGCTCTTGCCCGAACCCGATTCGCCAACAATGGCCACAGTTTCACGCCTGCCGATATCGAAGCTGAGCTGGCGAACCACGCTCGTCCATCGGCCATCCACCCGGAAGCCGACACCCAGATCGCGCACGCTCAACACCGGCTCGGGCGCAGTCATCAGACTTCGCCCTTGAGCTTGGGATCGATGGCATCACGCAGACCATCACCCAGCAGATTGAGCGCAAACACCACGATCAGGATCGCCAGGCTGGGACCCAGGGCGAGCCAGTAGCTGTCCAGGATGTTCTCGAAGCCTTCGCGGATCATGCCGCCCCAGGTGGCGATAGGCGGCTTCACGCCCAGGCCGACGAATGCCAGCGAGGATTCGGTACGGATCGCATTGGCCAGCCATAGCGAACCCATGACCAGAATTTCGGGAAAGATGTTGGGCAGCACATGCAGGGCGAGAATGCGCAGATCCGAATAACCCAGCGAGCGGCAGGCTTCGACGAACTCGCGTTCCTTGACGGCGATCGTCGGCGCGCGGGCGATCCGGGCGAAGGGTGGAATCGATGTGAGGGCGATCGCGATGATGATGTTGGTCATCGACGGACCCAGCATCGCCACCAGGATCAGGCCCAGGATCAGCGAGGGGAAGGCCAGCAACACGTCCATGGCCTGCATCACCACCGTGTCCAGTCGTCCGCCATACCAGCCGGCGGTCATGCCGATCACCGTGCCGGCAATCAGCGCAATCGCGGTCGAGGCGATGCCGATGATCAGCGAGATCCGCGCACCGTGCAGCAGGCGCGACAAGGTGTCGCGGCCGAAGTTGTCGGTGCCCAGCCAATGCTCGGCCGACGGCGGCCTGAGCCGCTCGAGAATGTTCTGCTCGAGTGGATCGAAGGGCGAGAGCCATGGTGCCAGAATGGCCGCCGCCGCCACCAGCAGGAACACCACCAGACCTACCCAGGACGTCTTGTTGGTATTAAAGGCCTGCAGGATCGCCTTGAGGAACTGGCCCAGGGGCGACGCGGAAAACGGCGGCCGGCTCATTGCAGCTTGACCCGCGGATCGGCCAGACCATAGGCGATGTCGGTGATCAGATTCACGAGCACCACCACCAGCGTGTAGATCACCATCATGCCTTGCAGCATCGGATAGTCGCGCTGACTCAGCGCGCCGATGATCAGTTTGCCCAGCCCGGGCCGGTTGAAAACGATTTCAGTCAGCACCGAATTGCCGATCAGAATGCCCAGATACAGACCGACCACGGTGATGATCGGAATCAGCGCATTACGCAGCGAGTGGCGCCAGACCACGGCGCGCCAGGGCACGCCCTTGGCGCGCGCGGTCCGCACATAGTCCTCGGACAGCACATCGAGCATTGCCGAGCGGGTCACGCGCATGATGTAGGCGGCCGAGATCAGCCCCAGATTGATGGCCGGCAGGGTGATCGACTGAAACCATGCCGTGGCACTGCCCGAGCGCCCGCTGATCACCGGAAACCAGGGCAGCACGATGGCGAACATCAGGAGTAGCAGAATCGCGGCGACGAAGGCCGGAAACGAGAGACCGAGCAACGAAATCAGACGGGTCAGATAGTCGATCCAACGATTGCGATGGATCGCCGCATACACGCCCATCGGAATGCCGATCACGATACCGATCAGCAGGGACACCAGGGTCAGTTCGATGGTCCAGGGCAGCACGCGCAGCACTTCGCTGACCACGGGTCGACCGGTCACCATTGACACACCCCAGTCGCCCTGCAGTGCACCGGTCAGAAACACCCGGTACTGAGCCGGAATGCTCATGTCCAGACCGAGCCGGTGGCGCAGCGCCTCGATCGCCTCCCTGCTTGCCTGATCACCCAGGATCAGTTGCGCCGGATCACCCGGCACGATGCGCACGAGCACGAAGACCAGTGTCAGCACAGCGAACAAGGTCACACCGGCAAACGCCAGCCGCCTGATCAGGAAACGGGTCAAGGAACCGGTCCGTGGTGCGCAGGCGCGATGATCGGTCGTCCGGCGCCCGGCTCAGCGGGTGAAGCGCGTGCTCTCGGTGATGGGCGGCGACAGATTCAGCGAACCCTTGAGTTCATAGCCCAGATCGAGCGATGAATGCCACGCCCACAACTGCAATTGTTCATAGACGGGAACGGCGCAGACCTCCTCGATGATCTTGCGCTGCGCCGCCTGCCAGAGCGCCTTCTGTTGCTCGGGGTCGGTGGCCACGCGGGCGCCGCGGATCTCCTGATCGGCCACCTTGCAATGCGAGAAATTGGTCACCGCACTGGGGGTGCCGACGATCGAGGCCGAATCGAAGAACTGGGTGAGGTAAACATCAGCAACCGGGAAACGCCCGGCCTGATAGTGCACGACCGGCGAGAGATTCTTGCGGATCTGGGCATGAAAGGTGGCGTGTTCGACGAGCTCGATGTCCAGATTGATACCGACCTTGCGGACCTGCGCCTGTACGGCTTCGATGAGGGTCTGCATGCCGGTCAGTGTGGTGTGAATGGTCTTGATCGTCACGCCCTGCGGATGGCCGGCCTCCTTGAGCAACTGTCTGGCCTTGTCCGGATCGTAGGCCGGCAACGGCGCTTTTTCGTCAGTGCCCAGGTAACCCGAGGGCACGACCGACACGGCCGCGCGCGAGGTGCCTTCGCCCTTGAATTTGACGATGGACTGGCGATCGATCGCATGGGCCAGGGCCTGGCGCACGCGCACGTCATCGAGCGGCTTGACGGTGGTGTTCAGGTAGAGCTGCGACATCTCTGCCGGTTCCATGGCGACCACCCGGGTATCGGGCAGCTTTCGGGTCCGATCAACCCAGGTCTGGTCCTGCTTGCCATAGACCATATCGAGTTCGCCGGACTGGAAGGCCAGATCGCGGCTCGAGTCAGCCGGGATATAGCGATAGATGATTTCCTCGAGCTTGGGCACGCCGCGGAAATACGCCGGGTTGGCGACCAGCTTGACGAACTGCTGGGGCTGATATTCGGCAAAGGCGAAAGGCCCCGTGCCGACCGGTTTGCGCGCAAAGCCCTCGCCGAGCTCGTCGGCGGCCTTCTTGCAGATCATATTGCCGCCATTCACATTGGCGACGTAACCGAGGAAGCCGGCCACCGGATTTTTCAGGGTGATCCTGACGGTATAGGGATCGAGGGCCTCGACCCGGTCGAATGCCGAGTAGTCGTTTGAATACGAAGACGTGGCCTTGCTGCCGGCACGCTGCAGGGAATAGGCCGCATCCGCGGCCGTGAACTCGCCATAGCCATGGTGACACTGCACCCCGCGACGCAATTTGAAGGTCCATTCGGTGCCGGCCGGATTGGCTGTCCAGCTTTCGGCCAGATCGGGTTCGATGAACTCCGGACTCACCTGCCCCGGCTTGATTCTGACCAGGCCGTTGAACACCCAGTTGAGCAGACCCTTGTCGGGCGTGGTCGAGGCCACATGCGGATCGAGCTTGCCGGCATCCGCCGAGCCCATCCCCACGACCAGGGTCTTCTTCTGAGCCTGCGCGGGCATGGCCGACAATGCAGTGGCCAGCAGCAACATCGCCGAAATACCTGTTCTCATGCCGGTCTCCTGATTCGTTCTTGATCGGGCTGATCTCAGGACAGTCTACCCTAGTGCAGCGATCATCCGACAGGCGATAATCCGCGAGCCGGGCCGGCCTCGCAGGTCCGCCATCCGCCGACCTGTCACTGGGTCATGCCATGCACACGAGCCATCGATGACCACATTGATTGAACAACCCTATTGGTGGGATGCCGCACCACGCGAATCCGACGGGCCGGTCACATTGCCCGCGCGTTGCGATGTGCTGGTCATTGGCGCCGGCTATGCCGGTCTGTCGGCCGCGCTGACCCTGGCGCGTGCCGGCCGTCATGTCGTGGTGCTGGATGCGCAGTCACCCGGTCACGGCGGATCGAGCCGCTCGGGCGGCATGATCGGTCATGGTCATCGGCTCTCTTATACGGGTCTGATTCACAAGTTCGGTGCGCCGACGGCGCAGGCCCTGATCCGCGAAGGCATCGCATCACTGGCGTTCGTGCGCTCGCTCATCGAGCAGGAATCGATCCAGGCCGATCTCGCGCTCAACGGCCGTCTGCGCGGCGCCTGGACGCCTCGCGACTTCAACACCATGACCGTCGAGGCCAAGGCCCTGCAACGCGACCTCTCACTACCCGTCGAGGTGCTGTCACCGGGCGACATGCGCCGCGAAATTGCCACCGACTGTTACCAGGGTGGATTGCTCTTTCTGTCGCATGGCAGTGTGCATCCGGCCCGATTTCAGCAAGGTCTGCTGGCAGTGGCGCGCGCGGCCGGTGCCTCGGTATTGGGCTTCACGCCGGTGTTGCGGGTCAATCCGCAGAGCGACGGTTTCATCATCGACACGGGCCGGGGCCAGATCCGCTGTGCCACGGTGGTGGCAACGACCAACGGCTACACCGGTCGTGCAACGCCTGACCTCGCCCGCCGGCTGGTGGCCTTGCCCAGTTTCCTGATCGCCACCGAAGCGCTGGGCGAAGCCACCGTCCGGCAATTGATTCCCAATGGCCGGATGATCGTCGAGACGCGCGAGAAACATCTGTATTACCGCCCTTCCCCCGACAACACGCGCATCATCCTGGGCGGGCGAGCCGCCCTGCACCCGATTCCCTTGGTGCAGGCGGCCGAGCGACTCATGAAGGAATTGCGGGCCATTTTTCCGTCGCTGGCCCACGCCGGTGTGAGTCATGTCTGGACCGGCAACGTGGCCATGACACGCAGTGATCTGCCGGGTATCGGTCAGCGCGACGGCATCTGGTATGCCCTGGGCTGCAATGGCTCAGGCGTGGCCTTGATGCCCTACCTCGGCCACAAGCTGGCCCTGAAGATTCTCGGCCGTGCCGAATCGGCAACGGCCTTCGATGCGATCCCGTTCAACGCCGTGCCCCTGCATCATGGCCGGACCTGGTTCGGCCCGCTGCTCACCGCCTGGTTCAGGGCCAAGGATGCCTGGCGCGGCAACTGAAGCGCAGACCGTCGTTCCACGGCGGGTCAGTCAGGCCTGTGCCTGGGCCGCGCGATCGCAATGCAGGTCGCGCAGCAAGCCATCGTTCAGTCCGTAGATCCAGCCATGAATGCTGATCTGCCGGCCGCGCGCCCAGGCCGACTGGATAATGGGCGTGCGGGCGAGATTGGTGACCTGGGCGCACACATTGAGTTCACAGAGTCGATCGAGCCGGGCCGAAGCATCGGCCAGCGGCGCGAGTTCGGCATCCGACGCATCGGCAATATCACGGATCGCCTGCAGCCAGTGATCGATGATGCCATGACGGTGGCCGTCCAGCGCCGCACGCACGCCACCACAGCCATGATGCCCGCAGACGATGATATGGCGGATACCCAGGGTATCAACCGCGAACTCGAGCACCGACAACAGATTCACATCGGCCCGGTGCACAAGATTGGCCACATTGCGATGCACGAACACCTCGCCAGGCTGCAGGCCGGTGATGACGTTGGCAGGGACGCGACTGTCCGAGCAACCGATCCAGAGATACTCGGGCGCCTGCAAGGCGGCCAGGCGCGAGAAGTACAACGGATCCTCGCGCCGCATCCGCGCCGACCATAACGCGTTGTGTTTGAACAGATCGTCGAGCACGGCTATTGAACCAGTGCACTGCCCGCCACATCGAGATCGACGCCCTGCAGGCTGGCCTGGGCACCCAGGATCTGCAGGTATTGGCGCAGCGCGGTCGCAAACCCCTGGCGCTGCATGGCCTGGACCACCGCGGGTCTGACTGACTCGAAGGCTGCGAGCGAGCCGGGAACCCGGTCCAGGATTTCCACCACATGCAGGCCGAAGCGGCTGTGCACGAGCCTGGGCAATACGCCGATCTCATGCCCGCCGAACAAGTCGCGGGCAAACTCCGGCGCACAATCCGATTCGGCGAGCCAGCCCAGATCGCCCCCTTGTTCAGCGCTCGGGCAATTCGACAGCGTCGCGGCGGCGTGCGCAAACCGTTGATCGATCTGCTCATCGGGCGCGCTGCGCACGTCGATCAGGCAGGCCTCGGCATGCTGGCGCAGGGCCGACACATCCACACCGGGCGTCACCGCAAACAACACATGACGCGCGTGAATCCGTTCACCGTGGGTGAATTGCGCCGGATGACCCTGGTAGTAGCGCAGACAGGATGCTTCATCCGGTTCGGGCTGGACGAGTTCGCGGGCCAGCAAGGCTTCGATCGCATCGCTGGCGGCCTCGCTCATCACGCCGCGCACCGGTGGCGGATCATGCGGATCCAGCAGACCGGCGTTGATGGCCGACTGGCGCAACAGCTCGGCGCAGGCCCGTTGGCGAAGCGCGTCGGGTAACAGCACTTCGTCGGGCTCGGCCAGGGCCACGTCATTGACGCTGGGCAGTGTTGAACAGATCGTCATGATGAGTTGCTCCGGTCAGGCGGCACGCTGTGTTTTTGAGGACAGTTGCGCCACGTTCAGTCGGCGCGAGCGCACCACCTGGTAAGGCCGCAACACATAGGCCAGGGTGGCGAAACCACTCCAGACATGTACCAGGCGGGAGAATGGCAGCAACAAAAAGATGGTCATGCCCATGATCAGATGCAGCCTGTACGGTAGATCCAGGGCCACCAGACCCGCACGCATCGGGCCGGAAGGTCACGATTCGTTGCGCCCAGTCGCTGAGCACCAGCATGACCGAGCCGTCACTGTGACCCAGCGAATAGGGCAACGTGATCAGGCCCAGCAGCAACTGCAGCCACAGAATGATCAGAATTGCCAGGTCGGTGCGGTGACTGGTCAGGCGGATACGAGGGTCGACGATGCGCCGATGCAGCAACAGGCTCAGGCCGACGAAGCAGACCAGTCCGGCCGCTCCCCCGCTATAGACCGCGACCAGTTGTTTGCTCGATGGGCTGATGAAGTGCTCATAGATCGCGTGTGGCGTGAGCAGCCCGACAAAGTGACCGAAGAACAGAAACAGAATGCCGATATGGAACAGGTTGCTACCCCAGCGCAACTGACGCTGGCGCAGCAGTTGTGACGAATCGCTCTTCCAGGTGTATTGATCGCGATCGAAGCGCGCGAGGCTACCCATCAGAAACACCGTGAGGCACACATAGGGGTAGACGTTGAACAGGAAATTGTGCAAAAAGCTCATGGCTGAACTCCGGTCTGAGACTCTCGTGACACGACTGACAGGCGGTCAGGCCGCGCGCCGCTAGGCATCGTCGGTGCAAGGCTGCGCCGAACCACATGGATGGGCTGCGAGTCGGTGGGCGCCGATGCTCGGGCACCGACCTGGCCGGTCGGCCCCGCCTGGCCCTGCACCGAGCAACCGTCGAAGGCCACCGGCTCGGCCCAGCTCGCATCCAAGTCGGGCTCATCGGCGACCGGCACGGGTTCGGCCTTCTCGCCAGCCAGTTCCAGCAGGGCTGCGAGCACGATCGCATGGCCGCTGCCACGCTTGAGCAAGGCGCTGAAAATCGCCCGGATCAGATGACTGATCTCACCCAGCAGCGCGACCGCTGCTGCCGGCGGCTGGGTCGACGCATACTGCAACACCACGGGCAGGTAGTCCGGCAACTCGCCGGGTGCCAGATACAGGCCCGCCTGTTCATACGTCTGGCTCAGATCGACCATTGCCGGGCCGCGATCACGCGAATCACCATGAACATGTTCAAACAGATGCAGCGAACTGCCTCGGCCACGGTCGAAGGTTTCGACATAGTCGGCCTCGACCTCGAGCCCTGGTCGTCTGGCCAGCCGGCCGATCAGCCCGTCCAGCTCGGCCAGACGCGCCGGTCCGAGCGCAGCCTCCTGATGCAGGGCGTCGCGCAGTTCAGGCAGATGCTCACGCAGCGTGGCATCGGGATACACCAGCAACAAGGCCAGCGCGCGCAATGAGTAGCGCATGACAGGCGGCTTTCGGGTGTAAAGACTCATGATCAGATCTCCGCCTTGATCGGAATCGTGCGCTTCTTCTCGCTGCCGAACAGGCTGGTCTCGGTCACCCCTTCCGAGCAGCCATTGCCGAAACTGAAGCCACAACCGCCGCGAACATTGAACGCATTCTCGGCATATTCACGATGCGTTCCCGGAATCACATAACGATCCTCGTAGTTGGCGATCGCCATGATCCGATACATGGTTTCGACCTGCTCCACGCTCAGGCCGACCTGATCGATCGCCTCGGTGCTGGTCACGCCGTCCACGTGGCGCGCCCGCTGGTAGGCGCGCATCGCCAGCATACGCTCGAGCGCGCGCACCACCGGTGCCGTATCGCCGGCGGTCAGCAGGTTGGCCAGATACTTGACCGGAATGCGTAGCTGACGAACGTCGGGGATTTCGCCATTGTTGCCCACCTGCCCGGCATTGGCGGCGGCGGTGATCGGCGAGAGCGGCGGTACATACCAGACCATGGGCAGTGTCCGATACTCGGGGTGAAGCGGCAAGGCCACTTTCCAGTCCACGGCCATGCGATAGACCGGGCTGTTGCGCGCCGCGCTGAGCCAGGCCTCGGGCACGCCATCGCGGCGCGCCTGCTCGATCACCTGCGGATCGTTCGGATCCAGGAAGATATCGAGCTGGGCCTGGTACAGATCACGATCATGAACCACGCTGGCCGCCGCCTCGATCCGGTCCGCGTCGTAAAGCAGCACGCCCAGATAACGGATCCGCCCCACGCAGGTTTCGGAGCAGACGGTGGGCTGACCGGCTTCGATGCGTGGATAACAGAAGATGCACTTCTCGGCCTTGCCACTCTTCCAGTTGTAATAGATCTTCTTGTAGGGGCAACCGCTCACGCACATCCGCCAGCCGCGGCACTTGTCCTGATCGATCAGGACAATGCCGTCTTCCTCGCGCTTGTAGATGCTGCCACTAGGGCATGAAGCCACGCAGCTCGGATTCAGGCAATGCTCGCAAAGCCGTGGCAGATACATCATGAAGGTGTTTTCGAACTGGCCGTAGATATCCTTCTGGATCTGCTCGAAGTTCTGGTCGCGGCTGCGCTTGGCGAATTCACCGCCCAGGATCTCCTCCCAGTTCGGACCCCATTCGATCTTCTCCATCCGCTGGCCCGTAATCAGCGAGCGCGGCCTGGCGGTCGGCGCCGCCTTCATCTCCGGGGCGCTGTGCAGATGCTCATAATCGAAGGTGAAGGGCTCGTAATAGTCGTCAATCTGCGGCATGTTCGGATTGGCGAAGATCTTCATCAGCAACTGCCACTTGCCACCCTGGCGCGGTTCGATCCGGCCATTGGGCTTGCGGATCCAGCCACCATTCCACTTGCTCTGGTTCTCCCATTCCTTCGGATAGCCGATACCGGGTTTGGTCTCGACATTGTTGAACCAGGCATATTCGACGCCGGGCCGGCTGGTCCAGACGTTTTTGCAGGTCACGCTGCAGGTATGGCAGCCGATGCACTTGTCCAGATTCAAGACCATCCCGATCTGCGCACGTACTTTCACGGATTCTCTCCTTGAGCCTGATACACGGGGGCGAGATGATCGTCTCGTGGCGTGTCGAGCCAGTCGACCTTGCTCATCTTGCGCACCACCACGAATTCATCGCGATTGGTGCCGATCGTCCCGTAATAATTGAATCCATAGCTGAGCTGGGCATAGCCGCCGATCATGTGCGTCGGTTTGAGCACGATCCGCGTCACCGAGTTGTGAATACCACCCCGGGTCCCGGTGATCTGCGAGCCGGGCGTATTCACGATTTTTTCCTGGGCGTGATACATCATCACCATGCCCGGGTTGACCCGCTGGCTGACCACCGCACGCGCCGCAATCGCACCATTGATGTTGAACAACTCCACCCAGTCGTTGTCCTCGATGCCGGCGCGCTTCGCGTCATCTTCGCTCAACCAGATGACGGGTCCGCCCCGATTGAGCGTGAGCATCATCAGGTTGTCGCTATAGGTGCTGTGGATGCCCCACTTCTGGTGCGGCGTGATGAAATTGAGCAGAATCTCCGGATTGCCGTTGCTGCGCTTGTTGTGGATGCCCACCGTGGTCTTCAGGTCCACCGGTGGGCGATAGCTCGACATCGCTTCGCCAAAGGCAATCATCCACGGATGATCCTGATAAAACTGCTGTCGACCGGACAGCGTGCGCCACGGAATCAGCTCATGGGTGTTGGTATAGCCCGCGTTGTAGCTCACGGTCTCGCTCTCGATGCCGCTCCAGGTCGGGCTGCTGATGATCTTGCGCGGCTGGGCCTGAATGTCGCGAAACCGGATCTTCTCGTCTTCGCGATGCAGGGCCAGATGGGTATGGTCCCGCCCTGTCATGCGTCCCAGCGCTTCCCAGGCCTTGACCGAGACATGCCCGTTGGTTTCGGGTGCCAGCTGCATGACGACTTCGCAGGCATCGATATCGGTGTGAATCCGGGGCAGGCCCTGGGTAACGCCCGCCTCAGTGGTGAGCCCGTTGAGCTGGCCGAGCTGCTCCACTTCGGTCTGGGTGTTCCAGCCGATGCCCTTGCCACCATTGCCCACCTTGGCCAGCAGCGGCCCCAGGGCCGTGAAGCGCTTGTACACATTGGGATAGTCGCGCTCGACCACCGCGATCTGCGGCGCCGTCTTGCCCGGGATCAGCTCGCACTGCCCCTTCTTCCATTCCCTGACCTCGAAGGGCTGGGCCAGTTCGGCCGGCGTGTCGTGCATCAGGGGGGTGAGCACCACTTCCTTCTCCACCCCCAGGTGCCCCACGCAAACCTCGCTGAATGCCTTGGCAAAGCCTTTGTAGATCTCCCAGTCGCTGCGCGACTGCCAGACCGGATCGACCGCTGTGGACAGCGGATGGATGAAGGGATGCATGTCGCTGGTATTCAGGTCGTTTTTTTCATACCAGCTTGCCGTGGGCAGCACGATGTCGCTGTACAGACAGGTCGTGCTCATCCGGAAGTCCAGGGTGACCAGAAGATCCAGCTTGCCTTCCGGTGCCTGCTCATGCCAGACCACTTCGGCCGGCTTGGCATCGTCGGGGCCCAGATCCCTGCCCTGCACACCGTGTTCGGTACCCAGCAGATGCTTGCAGAAATATTCGTGCCCCTTGCCACTCGAGCCCAGCAGATTGGAGCGCCAGACAAACAGATTGCGCGGCCAGTTCTGCGGCGCATCCGGATCCTCGCAACTCATCTGCAGAGACCCGTCGCGCAGGGCGGCCACCACGTAGTCCTTGGGCTCCATGCCCGCCGCCGCCGCATCGCGCACCACCTGCAGCGGGTTGGTCTTGAGCTGGGGGGCGCTGGGCAACCAGCCCATGCGCTCGGCTCGCACGTTGAAGTCGATCATCGCGCCCGAGTAGGCGGAGCGATCGGCCAGTGGCGACACGATCTCCTCCATCCCCAGCTTCTCGTAGCGCCACTGGTCGGTGTGCGCATAAAAGAAACTGGTGCTGTTCTGCTGGCGAGGCGGCCGGATCCAGTCCAGCGCAAAAGCCAGCGGCAGCCACCCGGTCTGGGGCCGAAGTTTCTCCTGTCCCACGTAGTGCGCCCAACCACCCCCACTCTTGCCGATGCAGCCACACATCATCAGCAGATTGATTACGCCCCGGTAGTTCATATCGGCGTGATACCAGTGGTTCATCGCCGCGCCGATGATCACCATCGAGCGGCCCTCGGTCTTCTCGGCGTTGTCGGCAAACTGCCGGGCCACCGTGATGATCTGGTCGGCCGCCACACCCGTGATCTGCTCGGCCCAGGCCGGGGTATAGGCCGCATTGTCGCTGTAGGCGCCGGCGCCTGAACCCAGGCCACGATCGATGCCATATTGGGCGGCCTGCAGATCGAACACGGTCGCCACGATCATCTCTCCCGCGTCGCCCAGGCGAAGGCGCACGGCCGGCACCCGCACGACATTCACCTCGCCCTGTTGCGCATTGGCCGTGAAATGCGGGGTATCAATGCCGCCGAAGTAGGGCAGGCCGACCTCGACGATCTCATGCGCCTGATCGCCGTCTTCCAGTACCGACAGCTTGAGCACCACGGTCTGGCCATCACGCGCTTCGCGATCCTCGAGATTCCAACGGGCCGGGCCGTCTGCCTCGCCCTGCCCCCACCGGAAGCCGATCGAGCCGTTGGGCACCACTGCCCGACCCGCGGTGTCGAAGGCCAGGGTCTTCCATTCCGGATTGTTGGTCTGGCCCAGCTTGTCAGTGAAATCGCTGGCGCGCAGATAACGATCGGGTACCCGCATCGTGCGACCATCGGGCAAGGTATGCTCGCGCAACATCACCAGCATGGGCAGGTCGGTGAATCGGCGCGCATATTGATCAAAATAGGCGCTGCGCCGCTCGAAATAGAACTCTCGCAACACCACATGGCCCATCGCCATCGCGAGCGCTGCGTCCGTGCCCTGCTTGGGATGCAGCCACAGATCTGACAGCTTGGCGACCTCGCTGTAGTCGGGTGTGACCGCCACCGTCTTGGCACCCTTGTAGCGCACCTCGGTCAGGAAGTGCGCATCCGGCGTGCGGGTCTGTGGCACATTCGAACCCCAGGCAATGATGAAGGTCGAGTTGTACCAGTCGGCCGACTCGGGCACATCGGTCTGCTCGCCCCAGACCTGCGGACTGGCGGGCGGCAGATCACAATACCAGTCATAGAAGCTCATGCAGACGCCACCGATCAGGCTCAGATAACGCGAGCCTGCCGCATAGCTGATCATGCTCATCGCCGGAATCGGCGAGAAGCCGATCACCCGGTCCGGACCATGCGTCTTGATCGTGTAGACATTGGCCGCCGCGATGAGCTGATTCACCTCCTCCCAGGAACTGCGCACGAAGCCGCCCATGCCGCGCACCTTCTGGTAGTCGCGACGGGCCGCGTCATCCTCGACGATGCTCGCCCAGGCATCCACCGGCGTTTTGCTCACCGCCAGGGCGGCACGCCAACGCTCGATCAGGCGCCCCCGCACCATCGGATACTTGACCCGGTTGGCGCTGTAGAGATACCAGGAATAGCTCGCCCCGCGGGCACAGCCTCGTGGCTCGTGATTGGGCATGTCCCAGCGGGTACGCGGGTAGTCGGTCTGCTGAGTCTCCCAGGTGACGATGCCGCCCTTCACGTAAATCTTCCACGAGCATGAGCCCGTACAGTTCACGCCGTGGGTGCTGCGCACGATCTTGTCGTGCGCCCAGCGGTTCCGGTAGGCGTCCTCCCAGGTGCGATCCTCGCCGGTCACCCGGCCGTGATCACCCGAGAAGGATTCAGTGGGCAATCGGAAATAGCTCAGTCGATCCAGAAAATGACTCATGCTTGCTCCAGGCAGTTTTTTTCAGGAGGCCACGCTGACCGGGCCGACACTGCCGGCCGGCGCCAGACCACGCTCGATGTCATGCAACATTCCCGAGCGACGCGTGTAGACGGACCATGTCAGCAGCGCACAGCTCACATAAAAGATCAGAAATCCCCAGAGGGCAGCCTGCGGACCGCCGGTCAGCGTGATCGCCGTGCCATACGACTTGGGAATGAAGAAGGCGCCATACGCTGCGACCGCCGAGGTGAAGCCGATGATGGCCGCCGACTCCTTCTCGGCCTGGCGCAGACGCTCGGATTGCGACAGCTGCGGCATCAGCCGGGCGATCTCCTGACGCATGATGATCGGGATCATCTGGAAGGTCGACGCATTGCCCACCCCGGTGGCGAAGAACAACACCATGAACATGGCGAAGAATCCCCAGAACGCACCCGGTTGTTCCTTGATGCCCAGGAAGAACAACACGCCGAACACCGCTGCGATCATGAGCAGGAAGGTCCAGAAGGTCACCCGTGCGCCGCCGTACTTGTCCGAGATCCATCCGGTGCCGGCGCGCGACAGCGCACCGACCAGCGGCCCCAGGAAGATGAAGGGCAGCGAATTGACTTCGGGAAACTGCATCTTGGCGAGCAGCGGAAAGCCCGCCGAATAACCGATGAAAGAGCCAAAGGTGCCCGTATAAAGCCAGCACATGATCCAGTTATGGCGGCGGCTGAAGATCACCGACTGTTCGGCGAAGGAGGCCTTGGCCGAGGCGATGTCATTCATGCCGAACCAAGCCGCCATCGTCGCAATGATCAGGAATGGCACCCAGACGAAGCCGGCATTCTGGATCCACAGATCCTGGCCCGTGGCAGTCCTGACCGGCTCGCCACCGAGCGCGCCGAACACCCCGGCCGTGACCACCAAAGGCACGATGAACTGCATCAGGCTCACGCCCAGATTGCCCAGGCCCGCATTGAGCGCCAGCGCATTGCCCTTCTCTTTCTTGGGAAAGAAGAACGAAATGTTCGACATGGAGGAAGCGAAGTTGCCGCCACCCAGACCGCACAATAGCGCGAGCACCAGGAAGATCAGATACGGCGTGCTGGGATCCTGTACCGCATAACCGATGCCCAGAGCCGGGATCAACAATGAGGCTGTGGTCAGCGTGGTCCAGAGCCGCCCGCCGAAGATCGGCACCATGAAGGAATAGAAGATGCGCAGGGTCGCGCCCGACAGACCCGGCAGCGCCGCCAGCCAGAACAACTGGTCGGTGCTGAAGTTGAAACCGATCGCAGGCAGCTTGGCCACCACCACGCTCCAGACCATCCAGACCGAGAACGCCAGCAGCAGCGCCGGAATCGAGATCCAGAGGTTGCGCCTTGCAATGCGTTGGCCTTCGCTGGCCCAGAACGCCTCATCCTCTGGGCGCCATTCAGTGAGCACCTTTTTGCCCATGGCGCCTTTTTGCGCCGCGCCATGGACGGCCTGCATCTCGGGCAACTCGGGCAGTGAATCCAGGGCGTCGGACGTGGCGCTGCGCTCCATGCGCCGGATCGACAGGTGCATCCAGAGCATTGATACCGAGACGATCAGGAACAGCAGCATGAAGCTGCTGGTCCAGACCTGGGTCAGGTCGAGCAAGGCACCAAAGGCGATCGGCAGAATGAATCCGCCCAGACCACCGATCATGCCCACCAGCCCACCGACGGCACCCACGTGATCCGGGTAGTAGACCGGAATGTGCTTATAGACCGCCGCCTTGCCCAGCGACATGAAAAAGCCCAAGACGAAGATCGCGATGATGAAGGGCACCAGACCCATGCGGGTCGAGAAGGCAATGTCACCCTTGATGCCGTGAATCACGTAGTCGGTATTTGGATACGACAGCATGAAGGTCATCAGCATGCCAACGCCGAAGGTCCAGTACATGATGCTGCGGGCACCGAACCGATCCGCCAGATGGCCGCCGTAGGCGCGAAAAATCGACGCCGGAATCGAATACAAGGCCGCAATCATGCCGGCGGTCTTGATATCGAGCGAGTACACATCCACCAGATACCGGGGCAGCCAGAGCGCAAGCGCGACGAAACCGCCGAATACGAAGAAGTAATAGATCGCGAATCGCCAGACCTGCAGATTTTTCAGCGGGGTCAACTGCAGCAGCGCGCCGCGGGCCCGCTGACCACTGGCCCGCCTGGCCTTGAGGTCCGGATCGTCGTCGGTCGTGAACCAGAACACGGCGGCCACCACGACCAGCGCCACCGCCCAGACCTGGGCGACCGTGGTCCAGCCATAGGCAACCATGACGAAGGGGGCGATGAACTTCGTGACGGCCGCGCCGACATTGCCCACGCCAAAGATCCCGAGTGCGGTGCCCTGACGATGGCTCGGAAACCACTTGGACACATAGGCCACCCCGACCGCGAACGATCCACCAGCCAGACCGACGCCCAGCGCGGCGAGCAACATCATTTCGTAGGTGGTGGCGTAGGAGAGCGCGAAGGTCGCCGCGGCCGCGGCCAGCATCGTCAGCACATAGACGATGCGCCCGCCGTATTGATCGGTCCAGACGCCCAGGAAGATGCGTGAGAGCGAACCGGTCAGGATGGGCGTGCCCACCAGCAGTCCGAACTGGGTATCGGACAGACCCAGTTCCTGTTTGATGCGCACCCCGATAATCGAGAAGATCGTCCACACTGCAAAGCAGATCGTGAACGCGAAGGTGCTCATGCCCAGCACCCGATTCGAAGTCGCAGGGCTGACCCCTGACAAACCGTTCATGTTGCCGACTCCCTTGGTTTTCCGGCCATTGCGCCAGCTCGGTATCGCTGACTTGTGATGAATTTGCGCGCCCCTCACCGGGCGGGGCTTGACCTGGGTCAACCGGTGGCAAGACCCGCGAAAAAACAAGAATCACTTGGAAATTCAACAAGTTCGATGCTGACAAGCATCAATTGTCGGACTTGAAAATGACGTTGCGTGATGCTAGATTCCGGAATCGATCACTTGATATTGATCAAGACGACGCGCAGCCGCGTGTTTTGGGAGTTTTCAGACATTGCGCGCCACCGACCTGCCGGAAATCCAGTCCCTGCCCTTGTTCAAGAGCATGAACGAGGCGGTATTCGACACCTTGCTCCAGGCCGCCTATTTCCAGACCTTCCCGCCCCAGGTGCAGCTCATCACCGAAGGTGATCCGGCCGACTTTCTGTATGTGGTGGTCGATGGCTGCGTGGAATTGTTCGGCCAGTCCAACGGCCGTGAAACCTCACTGGCCTTGGTCAAGCCCGTGGGCACCTTCATCCTGGCGGCGGTGCTCAAGGATGCGGTGTATCTGATGTCGGCGCGCACCCAGCAGCGCTCGAGGCTGCTCATGATCCCCTCGGAGGACATCCGCCAGGCCTTCGAGGAAGATGCCGGTTTCGCCCGGGCCATCGTGGTGGAGCTGGCGAGTTGCTATCGCGGCGTGGTCAAGAACCACAAGGATCTCAAGCTGCGAACTGCGGTCGAACGATTGGCCAACCGGCTGCTACGGCTGCATCTTGATCAGGGTGGACGGGAGTTGATCGAGTTGCCGCTGGAGAAGCGGACCCTGGCATCGCTGCTGGGCATGACGCCCGAGAACCTGTCGCGAGCCTTCAATACCCTCAAACCCTATGGTGTCGAGGTTGACGGACCCTGCGTGCGGCTGACCGATATCAAGGCCCTGACCGTGCTGGCCAAGCCCAATCCGCTGATCGACGATCGGCGGACCTGAGCGGGCTACATCGCCAGGTACTGGCGGCGGATCGACTCGTCGTCCTTGAGCCGGTGAATCGAGTCGCGGTAGACGATCTGCCCCTTGTCGATGATCACTGCGTCGCTCGCAATACCCAGGCAGAAATGCATGTTCTGCTCGGCGATCAGGATCGTCGCCCGACTTTCACGCAGATGCGCCAGCAACTCGGCGATGCGCTGCACGATGATCGGTGCGAGCCCCTCGCTGGGTTCGTCGAGCAACAGCGCCGCCGGGTTGCCCATGAGGGTGCGGGCGATCGCCAGCATCTGCTGCTCGCCGCCCGAAAGTCGGCCGGCCAGGCGGCCACGCAACTGCTCGAGCAGCGGAAACACTTCGTAGACCCGCTTGATGCTCCAGTCGTCGGCCATCGGGACCACGCTTGGCGCCCAGATGCAGATTGTCCTCGACGGTGTGGTCGGCGAACACCTGCCGGTCTTCCGGCACATAACCGATGCCGGCCCGTGCAATGGCATGGGGAGGAGCGCCAGTCATGTCGACGCCGCGGATCAGCACCTGGCCGCCGGCCGGCGCCACGATGCCCATGATCGCCTTCAGCGTGGTCGATTTGCCGGCGCCATTGCGCCCGAGCAGCGCGATGGTCTGCGACTCACGCACCTGCAGATCGATGCCGAACAGGATCTGGCTCTTGCCGTAGAAAACATTGAGGCCTTTCGCAACGATCGGATCGGCGCTCATGGCCCGACCGCCCCTGCGCCGGCGTCGTCCGGCCGCTCGCCCTGCCCTGAGTAGTCGCCGGTGCCGAGATAGGCGTCGATCACCGTCGGATTGGCGCGAATCTGATCCGGTGTGCCCTCGGCCAGCATGCCGCCGTAACAGAGCACGCAGATGCGCGGCGCGATCTGAACACGATGTCCATGTCGTGCTCGATGAAGACCAGCGTGATCTTCTGCGCCCAGAGCTGGTGGACCTTGTCGATCATCCGCCAGCGCTCGTCCGGCCCCATGCCGGCGGTCGGCTCGTCGAGCAGCAGCACGCGCGGCTTCAGCACCAGTGCCAGCGCGATATCGAGCAGCTTCTGGTCGCCGTGCGAGAGATTCGCCGACAAGGTGTCGAGCTTGTCATCCAGACCCAGCATGTCGGCGATCTCGTGCACCCTCGCGGCTGTCGGGCAGCGGAAAGCGCGCGAACAGCATTGGCCGACTGCCCGGTGTGCGCAGTGACCGCAGCCAGCAGATTCTCCGCGACGGTCAGCGAGGGGAAGATCTCGCCGATCTGGAAGGCGCGGCCGATGCCGGCATGGATGATGTGCGCGCGGGACTTGCCGACCAGGTCTGTGCCGTCGAGCAGGACCTCGCCAGGTCCGGTTGCATGCCGCCGCTGATCAGATTGAAGAACGTACTCTTGCCCGCGCCGTTCGGCCCGATCACCGCCGTCAGCGACTCGGTCGGAAAGGTCAGCGAGACATCGCTGATCGCGGCCACGCCGCCGAACGACTTGCTCAGATTCTCCGCCTGCGAACATCTCAGCTGCCCTCGGGCCCGCGCAGGCCGCCGTAGGTGTTCCACGGAGTCGCGACCAGCCAGCCGGCATCGACCGGCAGATTGATGCCGGTGATCGCGGTGGCGTCGGGACTGGCCAGGAAGACCACGGCCTGCGCGATGTCGAGCGGCTCCACCAGCCGGCCCAGGCCGCATCGGCAATCATTCGCGAGGCATCGCGCTCGCCCGCATCGATCGTGCCCTGCAAGGCCGGTGTCCGGGTGTAGCCGGGCGAGACGGCATTGACGCGCATGCCGGCCGGACCCCATTCGGCGGCGAGGCATTCGGTCATCGAGATGACCGCTGCCTTGGCCGGCGCATAGGCATGCAGCGGCATCGAGCGCATGCCGGCGATCGAGGCGATGTTGACGATGGCGCCGCTGCGTCGCCCGATCATCGCCTTGGCAAACGCGACGCTGGCGACATAGGTGCCGCGCTGATCGACGCGGACGACGTCGTCCCAGGCCTGCATGCTCAGTCGCGCCGGCGGCAGGGGCACCTGGATGACGCCGGCGCTGTTGACCAGCACGCTGACCGGGCCCATCTCCGCCTCGATGCGGCTGCGCCAGCCACTGCATCTGCTGTTCGTCGGCCACGTCGCCGTCGAATGCGCGGCCGCCCAGCTCGGTCGCCACGCTGCTGGCTCGCGCCATGTCGCGGTCGACGATGGCCACGGTCGCCCCGGCGGCCGCCAGGACGCGCGCGCAGGCAGCGCCGATACCGCTTGCGCCACCGGTCACGACCGCAATGCCTCTGATTCGAATATCCATTGAAGTCTCCGCCGCTATTGCTGCCTGATCCGTCTCATGAGCGGCCACTGCCCGCACGACGGCCCTGCCACCAGTCGACGAGTAAGTCGGTGACGCCCTTGCGCAGCACGAGCACCAAGATCAGGATCACGACGCCGAGACCCAGGCCATGATGCTCGGTCAGCCGGGTGATGATGTCGTTGAGCATCATCAACAGCACTGAGCCGACCATCGGTCCGAGGAAGGTCGAGGTACCGCCGAGCATGATCATGAAGATGGCCTCGCCCGATCGTCGTCCAGTTCGAGAATTCGGGATAGGCGCCCGAGACGAACAGCGCCAGATGATGCCGCCGAGGGCCGCGAAGACCGACGCGAGCACGAACGCGATCAGCCGCACCCTGAACACGTCGATGCCGAGAAAGCTCGCTCGGTCCGCATTGTCGCGGATCAAACGCAGGGTATAGCCGAACGGACTCTCGGCGATGTGGCGCATCAGGACCAGGCCGACGATCAGCATCACCACGCTGAACGCATACAGGTGAGCCGATCATCGACAGATCGATGCCGAGGAACGGGGGGCGCGGAATGCCGCCGAGCAGGCCCTGATCGCCGCCGGTCAGCGGCACCCAGGCGATGATCAGGCTGTACAGCAGCATCTGGAAGCGCCAGCGTGACGAAGGCGAAATAGATCTCCTTCAGCCGCACGCTGATCGCGCCGACGACGAGTGCCATCGAGCGCCAGATGCCCAGCGCCACGAGCGAACGCCACCGGGATCGGCAGGCTCGAGCGCTGCATGATCAGACCGAAGCCGTAGGCGCCGAGGCCGAAGAACATGCCGTGGCCGAACGACACTCATGCCGCCATAGCCGACCAGCAGGTTGAGCGAGGTGGCGAACAGCCCGAACGCGCAGATGCGGATCACGAAGTCGATCATCGCCTGTGCTGGGCCAGACACGTAGGGCAGGGCGAGCAGCACGACCAGGGCGATCAGCGGCAATGAGCGAGATCGCGCCCCATGCGGTCGGATCTGGTCAGCCATGGCTCACGCCTCCTTGCCGAACAGGCCGCTGGGCTTGAGCGATCAGCACGATCGCCATGAACAGGAACATCAGGCCCTCGGTGAACAGCGGGAAGCCGATGCGGCCGAACGAGCGCACCAGGCCGATCAGCATCGAGCCGACCAGCGCGCCGGCGATCGAGCCCATGCCGCCGATGACGGTGACGATGAAGCTCTCGATCAGGACCGAGAATCCCATGCCCGACGACAGCGAGCGCACCGGTGCGGCGAGTGCGCCGGCGAGGCCGGCCAGCATGCCGCCGAGGGCGAACACCAGCGCGTAGATCAGCTCCGGTGTTGATGCCGAGCGCCGACACCATCGTCGGATTGACGGCGGCGGCGCGAACGATCTTGCCGAACTGGGTGTTCGGGATCAGCAGGCAGAGCCCGAGCCGCGATGAGCAAGCGTCACGCCGATCAGGAACAGGTAGAACACGCGGCACGACGCCACCGGCGATGAACAGCGGCGGCACCTGGAACGTCGTCCGGCATGCCCATCGACTTGAACTCCGGCCCCCAGATGATCTTGCACCAGCGTCGTCGAAGATCAGGATGAAGGCGTAGCAGACGAGCAGCTGCATCAGCACGTTCGAGCCGTAGACCCGGCTCATGAAGAAGCGCTCGAAGATCGATGCCGAACAGGCCGACGCCGAGGCCGGCGGCCACCACCGCCAGCGTGTAGCTGCCGGTCAGGCCGTACACCGTGTAGGCGAAATAGGCGCCGAGCATGTAGAACGAGCCGTGGCGTGAAATTCACCACGTTGAGCACGCCGAAGATCAGCGTCAGCCCGGCGGCGACCAGGAACAGCAGCATGCCGATGATGAGGCCGCTGGTGGTCTGCGTGATCAGCACGCAGGGTCGTCAGACAGAGGCTAGGCGTCGATCCAAGGTTCGCCTGGCCAGGATTCCGGAACCGCGAGTGCAGCGTACGGCGGTGCGGCGGCGTAGCCCTTGCGCTTCTTCCACTCGGCTTCGAGCTCGAGGATCTGCTTCCAGTCGCCGGCCGTCACTTCCGGCACGTAGGGCTCGGTCGGAATCGTCGTGCCCCAGCCGACGGCGTAGTTGATCACCGTGCGGTCGTCCGCGCGCATCGTCAGCGTGCCGTCGGCGCCGAACGGCGAGTCGATCGTCAGGCCGCGCAGCGCCTCGGTCAGCTTCTTGCCGTCGGCCGAGTTGGCCTTCTTCGCAGCTGCGCTCAGGAAGTTCATGGCGGTCGCATTCTCCCACGACCAGTTGGTCGGGTATTCCTTGTACTTGCGCCGATAGGCGTCGCCCCAGGCGGCGTTGTCGGCCGTCGTCGGGAAGGTCTTGATGTAGCGGTTGCCCGAATGAATGCCCTTCGGGCAGGTTCTTCACCACCGTCAGCGCGGTGTAGTCGGCCATGTTGACGGCGAAGAAATCGGTCTGGCCGAACAGCGCGTAGATGTTGCCTGGTCGATGAACGAGGTCAGGTCGCCGCCCCACAGCGCCGAATAGAGCGCCTGCGGCTTGGTCTGCAGGATCTGCGTGATCACCTCGGTGTAGTCGGGCTGGAACAGCTTCGGCCAGGCCTCGCCGACGACCTCGACGTCCGGCGCGAAGCGCTTGAGGTATTCGACGAACTGGGCGGTCGTGTCGCGGCCATAGGCATAGTCCGGCGAACAGGTCATCCATTTCTTGATTTTCTTGGCCTTGACGATCTCGGCGGCATAGCGGCCGCCGACGATGGCATCGTGAACGCCCTGGCGGGCGGTGCGGAAGGCGTTCGGGATGCGGATCTTGGGGTCGGCCGTGAGCGAGGAGGTCTCGGAGTTGGTGTGAATGAACAGGAAACCGAGATCCTTGGCCACTTCCTGCACGGCGAACGCACCCGACGAGGCTTCGGCGTCGATGATGATCTCGCAGCCGTCGGTGTTGACGAACTCGCGAACGACGCGGGCCGCCTCCTGCGGCTGCCCCTTGCTGTCGCGGACGATCATCTCGATCGGCCGACCGGCCAGACCACCGGCGGCATTGATCCTGGTCGACTTCGAGTTCGACCGCATTGCGCGACGACGTGCCGAGTTGCGCGACGCGCCCCGACAGGATGGTCGGCATGCCGATGCGCACCTTCTTGTCCTGGGAGCGCACGATGGTGGGCGCGAACACCGCCGTGGCCGCGACAGCACCGCCCCGAAGTATCTGGCGGCGGCTGGTGGTCGGGCTTGAATTGCGGATTCTGGCCATGAAGTCTCCTGTCGTTTTGTGAAGTCGCCCCGGATGCTACGCGGATCGGACAGGTTCTGGCAATGGCTGCCCGAGCGCGATTGAAGTGGGTGGTTCAAAACCCGATAAAATCACCGTTTGAATCCGCTCCACTCATGCCGCCCGACGAGTCCCCCGCCCTGCCCGACGACCTGAGCTCTCATACGCCCATGATGCAGCAGTATCTGGGCATCAAGCGTGAGCATCCGGACATGCTGGTGTTCTATCGCATGGGCGACTTCTACGAATTGTTCTATAGCGACGCCGAGCGGGCGGCTGCGCTGCTCGGCATCACCCTGACCAAACGCGGCGCCTCGAATGGCGAACCGATCCCGATGGCCGGTGTGCCCTTCCATTCGGTCGATCAGTATTTGGCCCGTCTGATCCGCCAGGGTGAATCGGTGGCGATCTGCGAGCAGATCGGCGATCCCGCCACGAGCAAGGGACCGGTCGAGCGCAAGGTCGTGCGCGTGGTCACCCCCGGCACGCTGGTGGAGGATCAATGGTTGCCCGAGCGTCGCGACAACCTGTTGCTGGCCCTGCTGCCCACGCGCCATCAGGTCGGCATGGCCTGGCTGGCCTTGTCCAGCGGCGAGTGCTGGCTGGCACAGATTACGCCAGGCCAGCTCGCCGCCGAACTCGATCGCCTGCAACCGGCCGAAGTGCTGGTGCCGGACGATGCCGTGCTGACCATCGATCGGCGCCTTAGGCTCACGCGCTTCGATCGCTGGCATTTTGATGCCGACCGCGGCCATCGGGCGCTCGCCGCCATCTGCCAGACCGACAATCTTCAGGCCTTCGGCATCGGCGACTGGCCCGCGGCCCTGGCCAGTGCTTCGGCGCTCATCGACTATGCCCGTCAGACCCAGCAGCGTGATCTGTCCCATCTGACGCGGGTGCAGGCCTGGGATGATCAACAATCCATCGGGCTGGATCCGGCGGCCCGGCAGAATCTCGAAATCCTCACGCCGCTGCGCGACGCGGATGGTCCCACGCTGCTGAGCGTGGTCGATCGCTGCCAGACCAGCGCGGGCGGGCGCCTGCTGCGCCGTTGGCTGATCGCCCCGCCGCGCGACGCGGCAATCGCCGAGCGGCGACATGAACGGGTGGGCGCGCTGCTGCAGCACGGCGACGAGTCGATCACCCGCGCCTTGCGCGCCACACCCGATCTGGAGCGCATTGCGGCGCGAATCGCGCTGGCCAGTGCGCGCCCGCGCGATCTGGCGGCGCTGCGCGACGCGGCCGAACCCTTGCGCAGCATCCAGACGATTCTGGCAGAACCGACACTGGCCGCACCGTTTGCCGAACTCGCCAGCGCACTGGCGCTGCCCGAGCAGGCCCATGATGAACTGAACCGTGCGCTGCGTGACGAACCAGCCGCCGTGGTACGCGAAGGCGGCGTGATTCGCAGCGGATACGACGCCGAACTCGATGAATTGCGCGCGGTCGACGAAGACTGCGGCGCCTTTCTCACCGCCATGGAAACCCGTGAGCGGGAACGCACCGGCATCACCACGCTCAAGGTGGGATTCAACCAGGTGCATGGCTTTTACATCGAGGTGTCGCGCGGCCAGAGTGCCACGGTTCCCGACGACTATCGGCGTCGCCAGACTCTCAAGAATGCCGAGCGTTACATCACGCCCGAACTCAAGCAGTTCGAGGACAAGGCCTTGTCAGCCAAGGAACGGGCGCTGGCTCGCGAGAAACATCTTTACGAGCGGCTGTTGGGTTTGCTGGCGGTGGCGGTCGCACAATGGCAGCGGATCGGCGCGGCGATCGCCCAGATCGATGTGCTCGCGGGATTTTCCCTGCTCGCCGCCGAGCGCCACTGGTGCCGGCCCGAATTCGTCCGTCAGCCCGGCATCGAACTGCGAGGCGCTCGCCACCCGGTGGTCGAAACCGCCATCGAACAATACGTGCCCAATGATTGTGTGCTCGACCCCAGCCGTCATTTCATCATCCTGACCGGCCCGAACATGGGCGGCAAATCCACCTATATGCGTTCGGTGGCCTTGATCGCGCTGCTTGCCTATACCGGCAGCTATGTCCCGGCGACGCGTTGCGTGATCGGACCAATCGACCGGATCTATACCCGGATCGGCGCCTCCGATGATCTGGCCGGCGGGCGTTCGACCTTCATGGTGGAGATGACCGAGGCCGCCAGCATTCTGAATGGCGCCAGCGACTGTTCGCTGGTGTTGATGGATGAGATCGGCCGGGGCACCTCGACCTTCGACGGACTGAGCCTGGCCCATGCGATCGGCGAGCGATTGATCACCGGCAATCGTTCGCTCACCTTGTTTGCCACCCATTATTTCGAAATCACGCGCCTGGCCAGTCGACACGCCGGCGTGATCAATCGCCATCTGGCCGCCGCCGAATCCAGACAGGGCGTGGTCTTTCTGCATGAGGTTCGCGACGGACCGGCCAGCCGCAGCTATGGCTTGCAGGTCGCACGGCTGGCGGGCCTGCCCGCGCCGGTGATCCGCAGCGCCGGGCAGATTCTGAGCCGGCTTGAAGCCCAGGGCAATGGGCAGACCGATCAACTCGATCTGTTCGACGCGGCGCACGACCCGATGCAGGACGAATCGCCCGACGATGATCACGATCCGATGGCGCCGGATCCGCGGATCAAGGCGCTCATCGATACCGTGGCGGCCATCGATCCGGACCAACTCACGCCCAAGGCAGCGCTCGAACTGATCTATTCGCTCAAATCGCAGGTCGCCGGTCTCGATGATCGCGCCTGAGGCGGGTCGTCGCGCCTGGCTGAGCGCGGCAGGCGGCTGGCTGCTGTCCCGTTCGCTCGGCTCACTGGCGGCCGATAGGCCGGCCGACTCGTCGCGTATCCGCTTCGTGCTGATTGGCGATACCCCCTATGGTCAAGGTGAAGTCGCCGGTCTGACCCGCGTGCTCGCCTATGCCGCCACCGGCGGCGACTTCTATCTGCACGTGGGCGACATCAAGAGTGGCCTGGAGCCCTGCACCGACGAGTTGCTCGCGCGGCGGATCGCGCTGCTCGACACGGCACCGCGACCCCTGGTGCTGATTCCGGGCGACAATGAATGGACCGACTGCTCCCGTTTTTATCTGGGCAATTACGACCCCATCGAGCGGCTCAGGCACCTGCGTCGTCTGGCCTACTCACGGGGCGGCACCCTGGGCCGCGGCAGTCTGCCGATCACGGCACAGGTCGCCGTGGACGCGGTGCCGGCCGATGAATACGCGCTGCCGGAACATCAGCGCTGGCCTGCCGGACCCTGCCTGTTCGTGACCCTGAACCTGCCCGGCAGTGCCAACGGGCTGACGGCCGCGATGTCCGATGACACCATCCGGGCCCATGCACGCGCCGTTGAACGCTGGCTGGAGGCTGGCGCCGAAGAAGCCACACGGCTGGGACTGAAGGCGCTGGTTGTGGTCTGTCATGGGCAGGCGATGCCGCCGCACTATCAGGCCGGCGACGAAACAGTTGACGTGATCGATCGGACAAACCCGTATGCCTGGTTTCGCAGCCTGCTGCGCCGGGTGGTCGCACGTTTCGATGGACGCGTGATCCATCTGCACGGCGATACCCATCAGTATCTGGTTGATCATCCCTGGTCGGCGACGAACAGCGATGCCGGCGCCACCCGCGACTACGGCGTCGATCCGGCCCTGGTACGCAGGCGACTGGACCGCTTCATGCGCATTCGCTCGTTCGGATCACCCATGAGCACGGGCTGGATTTCGATCGAGATCATTCGCCAGGGCGAGGACGTCCGGGTGGTGCCCACACCGCATCTCTGAGGATGACGCGGATCGTCCGCCACTAAGAACAGGAACCGGTATCAGTCCATCGACTCGCGTTGTTCCTGGGCGATTTCTTCGGCAGTGGCCGGCTCGATCGCTTCGACGGTGATGTCATAACGCAAGGCCATGCCGGCCAACGGATGATTGCCATCGAGCACCGCCTGACCCTGCGCAATGTCCGTCAAGGTGTAGATATGGCCGTCGGCTGCCTGTCCGGGAATGCCGTCGAAGCTCATGCCGATCTCACTGCCCTCGGGCAGACGGTCAGCGGCCACCAGGGTCAGCAAGGCTGCGTCATAGTCGCCGAATGCATCATCGGGTTGCAGGGTCACGCTGAACTGCGCCCCGACCGGGCGGCCAGCAAGGCTGCTCTCCAGCTTTGGAAAGACCGCGCCGAATCCGCCGTGCAGATAACGCAGCTCGCGCGGACTGTCCTCGACGGGCTCCTGCAGCGAATCGAACAGACGATAACGCACGGTGACCCACATCCCGTCGTCGACCCGTAGCCCAGCCTCGTCGGCCGGGTCGGCGTCGGCGCGATCCGGATCATCGGCATGATCGGGTTCGTCATTGTCGTGGGCATCATCGACCATGGGCGTTTCGGCTTCAGTGCCCGACCCACGGTGGATCAGGCGGAACGGTTTTGCTGCGATGATAACGCGAGTGACATCACCGGCTCCGAGGACATCCATGCTGCCCGATCATTGCGCCAATCCGCTCGCGAGCGCCGCCGCCGCCAACCGCTTCATGCTCGAGCATTGGCAACATCATCCGGCGGTCGTGCGAGCTGCCGTCACCGACACGCTGCCACCCATTGATCGATCGCTGTTGTTCGATATGGCCTGCGACGACCGGGTCGAATCGCGCCTGATTCGCCGCCGCGGCACGCGCTGGCGTCTCGATCATGGTCCGTTCGAGCGTGATGAACTGCCCGGCGAGCGTGCGAAGTTATGGACGCTGCTCGTGCAGAGCGTCGATCATCATCACGACATGGCCGCCGATCTGCTGCACCAGTTCCGTTTCGTGCCCGATGCCCGGCTCGATGATCTGATGGTCAGCATCGCCGGTGATGGCGGCGGGGTCGGACCGCATACCGATTCGTATGATGTCTTCCTGTTGCAACTGGCCGGCACCCGTCGCTGGACCCTGGGCCGGCCCGGTCGCCATGTCTTGCAGCCCGATCAACCGCTCAGGCTGGTCGAGACCTTCAGCCCGATCGGCCAGGTCGAGCTCACCGCGGGCGACATGTTGTACGTGCCACCGGGCTGGGTTCATGATGGTGTGGCGCTGGGCGGATGCATCACCGCCTCGATCGGATTCCGGGCGCCCGATCCCCAGGAGTTGCTGGCCGCGTGGCTGACCGCGAGTGCCGAACGGATCATCACGATGCGCGACCCGGATACGCAGGCGCGCTACCGGGATGTCGTCGACCCGGCCGCACTGCGGCAATGGCGCCGCACACCGGCCCGTTTGCCCGACGATCTGGGCGATACGCTGCGCCGCTGGCTGCAGTCATGGCAACCCGATCACCAGGCCATGCAGACCTTCATCGGTTGTGCCTGACCGAGCCGAAAGACGCGGTCTGGTTCGATCGGGCCTCGACTTCACGCTGTCGACGATTCGAGCGGGACACGCTGCGCCATGGCATCCGTCTGGATCGCGCATCGCGCATCGCCTATCGCGGACAGTACCTGTTCTTCAACGGCGAAGCGTATCGAATGAACCGGACGCAGACCACGCCGCTTCGCCGCCTCGCGGACCAACGGACACTGCCGGCGCTTCAGTGCCAAGCCTGCTGGTCCGAGCTGACCGACTACCTGAGCGACTGGCATGCGGTGGGCTGGCTTCACGCCGATGGGCGGTGACCGGGGGCTGGAGTGTACCGACAGTCAACCCGGCAGTTGCGTCCAGTGCAGGCCCTCTCGCTGATCGACCACACGAATATCGCTTATCGAGGCATCGCCGCTGCGCGCCAGCGCCTGCCTGGCCAGATCCGGCGTATTGTTGTGCGCCGACAGATGGGCGGCGGCCAGGAATCGCAACCGGCTCCGATCGAGCTGCGCCAGGATATCGCCTGCCGCATCATTGGACAGATGCCCGAAGGGTCCGCTGATACGCCGCTTCAATGAGGGCGGATAACGATCATTGCCGGCCAGCATTGCCGGGTCGTGATTACATTCGAGCAGCAAGGCATCCAGACCGGAGAAACTGCGCACCACATGCGCAGTGCCGTGACCGAGATCGGTCAGTGCACCGAGACGCACGCGGCCATCGTCAACGATGTATTGCACTGGCTCGCGCGCATCATGAGGCACCGGAACCGGTGAGATCGACAGGCCGCCGATGGTGATGACGACATCGGCGAGCACTTCATGCTCCTGAACCGGCGCGGTTCTCGCATGGATCGCGCGATGCAGACAGGCCTGTCGTGTCCCGTGAGTCAACCAGACCGGAATGCGATGCGCAGCGGCCAGGCGGAATACACCGCCGACATGGTCGCTGTGTTCGTGAGTGACCAGGATGGCATCAATCGAGTCGGGGTCGACCTGCAGCGCCGCGAGACGGGCACGCGCCGCCTTCAGACCGAATCCGCAGTCGATCAACACCGTGGTCGTGCTGAGGCCATCGGTACTGGTCACGACCAGTCCGTTACCCTCGCTGCCGCTGCCCAGACTGGCAAATCGCATCACTCCGGCCAGTCCGGATTCAGCGCGCGACCTGCTCGGCGATCAGCCTGAGCATGCGTGCGGCCGATGCCTGGCTTCGGCATTGAAGCTGTCGCCCTCGACCCGAGGCAATACCCTGACTTCGGCCTTGCCGGGCGAGGCCGGCGCATCGGCCACGACAATCCGGTATTGCTGCTGCGACACTGGCGGCGGCTCGGCACCGAAGAAACGTGCAATCGCCCCGGGCTGCTGCTGGGTCGGGTTCTCCGAATCGATGTAGCGCACGAAGAAAGTGCCCAGCGACCGATCGCGATCTTCCACCGTGAAGCCGGTGCGATCCAGCGCCAGGCCGACCCGTCGCCAGGCCCGATCGAAGGATTCGTCGATCTGCAGACGCTGCTCGGCGCCATCTCCGACAATCGGATAGGCCCGGCCAGCAGGCGAACCCGACGCGGTGGGCGCGGATGCCGGCGTCTGAGCCTCGGCCGGGGCCTCACGGCCCGCCAATGCGGCCTGGGCCTGCAGATCGGCGGGCACCTCGCCACCGAAACGCAGCATCAGCCGACGCAGAAACTCGGCCTCGAGCGACGGATCGCTCGGCCTGGGCTGCCAACGGGTCTGTTCTTCACGGCTGTCGGCAAAGACTTCGACCATGCCGCGATGCGTGATGAACACGTCGGTGCCGCCATTGGTGCCAGGCTCCAGGCGCGTGCGATAGCGGTCTCGCTCGCCCGTGGAATAGAAGGTGCCCAGGGCGCGGGAGAAGAAATTACGCAGGAATCCCTGCGAAACCTTTGCACGGTTCTCGGCCCAGTCGGTGTCGAGAATGCCGATCTCGGGTTGTTCGGTCGCCATCACGAAACCGGCTTCCTGCCAGAAGTCTCGAACCATCGGCCAGACCTCGCGGGTGGCCTGTCCAGATGCAGCCAGCGCTGGGCACCGTCACGCTCGATCGACGCACCCTGGACGACCGGCAGCACACCACCGGGCGCCGCGCCGGGCTGTGCCTGGCTGCGTTGCTGGCCGGACAGGGTGCGATCGGCCGACGGCACACGGAAGCGATCATCCTGGCGCGGTGCCGTGAGATCGGGCGGGATGTCCAGAGGCTTGTCGAGCGCGACGCTGGACCGATAGTCCACGCTGTCCTCGAGCAGGGAAGCGGGACTGCCGCAGCCCGCAAGCGTCGCGAACACCGCGACCGTGAAGCACGCGAGGCGCGGATACCTGAGCGGATGAGTCAAAGCGATATCAGTCCGGAATGGGATCGTGGGTTCAGGCGAGCACGCCCGCGGATTTCAGGGCGACCCGCACTGTCTCCTGATGGGCCACGGCAAGCGGCGTCATGGGCAGGCGGATGCCCGAGCCGATGCGCTTCATCTGAGCCAGGGCCCACTTGACCGGAATCGGGTTGGCCTCGACGAACAGTTTCAGGTGCAGCGGCAAGAGCTGCTGATTGATGCGTCTGGCCTCGCCCCAGTTGCCGTCCAGCGCCGCGCGGCACATGGCGCTCATCAGACCGGGCGCAACGTTGGCCGTGACCGAGATCACGCCATGAGAACCCATGGCCATGTGCGCCAATGCGGAATCGTCATTGCCACTGTAGAGCGCAAAACCGTCGGGCATACGGGCGATCAGTTCGGTGCAGCGAGGAATGTCGCCAGTGGCATCCTTCAGGCCCACGACATTCGGAATTTCCGCCAGGCGCATCGTGGTGTCGTTGGACAGATCGGCCACGGTCCGACCGGGCACGTTGTACAGGATGAGCGGCATGTCGACTGCCTCAGCCACCGCCCGGAAATGCTTGTACAGACCATCCTGACTGGGTTTGTTGTAGTAGGGCACGACCTGCAGGCTGCCCCAGGCGCCGTTGTCCTTTGCGGCCCTTGTCAGTGCAATGGCTTCATGGGTGGAATTGGCGCCAGCACCGGCAATCACGGGAATCCGGCCCGCCACATGATCGACCGTGACCCGGATGATGTCGATGTGTTCGGCCGGATCGACGGTGGGCGATTCGCCCGTGGTGCCCACCGAAACAAGCGCTGCCGTGCCTTGTTCGATGTGCCAGTCGATGAGTTGCCGAAGACTGTCGAAGTCGAGCGAACCATCCTCATGCATGGGGGTGACAATGGCGCAGAGGCTTCCGGTAATCATGTGATTCTCGCTCGCATGGATTGGTATCGGCGCATTTTAGCTGACGGATGTCGTCTCCGCAGACAGCCCGGTCTGCACGGTCATGTCACCCAGGATCGGCCGGGTATGGACCGGACCCGGACGCCAGGCGAGCAGGCGCTGCACCTGGGCCGGGTTGGTGCCGGCGGACTCGCCGGCCTCGTAGGCGGTGACGATGAGCCCCGATCGCGCGGCCAGCTCCAGCAACTCACCCTCGGCCAGCAGGAAATCCGGGTTGCGCGGCCGCCCGAAGCGCTCATTGCCCTGTGCAAAGGTCGCATAGATCAGCCGGCCACCGGGTTCGAGCAAGTCGACCAGCGCCGCCAGCCGGGGCCGGAACAGATAGTGCGTCACGATCACCGCCTGGAAACGCTGGTCGGCGAAGGACCACTCCTGGGTCTCAAGGTCCTGACAGATCACGCTCAGGCGCACCGATTCGTCGGGCCCCTGGCCAGCGGCCGGACTGCGCGGGACCCGCATCTCGCGCAGTGAATCCAGGCCTTCGCGATCACGATCGACGGCCAGCACGCTCAAGCCCATCGACAAGGCCAGTCGGCTGTGCCGACCATTGCCGCAGGCAAGGTCCAGCACCCTGGCGGGCGCCCTCAGACCACGCAGGCCGTTGATCACCCAGGGCATCGCCTGCTCATGGGTTGCGGGATGCGCCGCCGGCGCGTGTTGTGAATTGTTCGTCACCACGGGCCAGCCTCCGGTTTCCAGTCGATAATCGATATTACCGCCCGCCCTGCGCACCCAATGCCTGCCGACCGTCCGTCACACCAGAACGATAGTCGTGGTATCCGCCCCCGCGTCCAGATCGGACTGTTCGTGGTGGCTGCGCTGGTGGTGGCCGTTGCCGGCGCACGGATCGGTCTGTGGACGATGCTCAGCGGGGCCATCATCGTCGCGATGGCGGGCCTGCTGGCGATGATCATGCTGTTCGTCGAGGCCGGCAGGCGGCTCGGGGAGTCCGAGACCCGGCTGGCACAACTGCAGTTTCAGCACAGCCAGCATGAAGCGGCCGAGCAGATGGCTTCGCTGGGTCTGTGGGCACTCGATCTGCACGGCAATCATCTGCACTGGAGTACGGGCGCCTTCCGCGTGCATGGCGCTGATGCCGCCCGCGGCGAGCCGCCCTTCGATGAATTCCTGAATGCGATTCATGCGGACGATCGCAACCGCTGGATCGAAGCTCACCGGCGAGCGATCCGGCGTGGCCGTCCGGCCAAGGTCGAATACCGTTTCCGGGTCGCACCGGCCCGCGAAGTCTGGTTGCGCAGCATCGCCCAGCGTGTGCGCGATCCGAAGGGACGACCGACCCGCCTGGAAGGCACGGTGCAGGACATCTCCGGCATTCGCGCGATGCAGCGCCAGCTTGCGGCCAGTGAAGCCAAGTTCCGCGATCTGACCCATCTGTCATCGGACTGGATCTGGGAAACCGACGAGCGGCATCGTGTGACCGGCATGTCGGACAGTGTCGATACCGTGCTGGGGCCTTGGGCACGCAGCATCATCGGCCGGCGTCGCTGGGAAAACGGCGGCCCCGATCCGTATCCGATTGACTGGGCGGGCCTGCGTAAGACCCTGGAAGCGCGCAAACCCGTCGAAAATTTCGAGTTCTCGCGCCTGGACGACAAACGCCGGGTGCTGCACCTGTCGATGAGCGGGCGGCCGATTTTTGATGAGAGCAACCGCTTCATCGGTTATCGCGGCACAGGACACAACATCACGCTCGAAAAGCAGCAGCGCATGCTGCTGGAGATGGATGGCGACATGGCCGCGATCATGCGCGAGCACACGGAGCCGCAACGCGTGGTGACCGCGATCATCATTGCCGTGTGCCGGCGCATGGCCTGGATGGGTGGCATGCGCCTGAACCGGCGCGGCACGCTGTGGCAGGTGCGCGAACGCTGGGGCCATGCGGGTTTTGTGCGCATGGTGGCCAATCTGCCGTCCGCGATCGACACCGAAGTCGACGCAGTCGAGTCACGGGTCTGGGAAACCGGCAAAGCGGTATGGCTGGCCGACGTGGCGCTCGAGGAAAGCTTCGCCCGTCGATACCATGTGGCGGACATGGGCGCACGCGCCGCCTTCATCGCGCCGATCAGCAATGAACAAGGCGTGGTGTTGAGCGAGTTGCTGTTTCTCGCGCCCGTGGGCTATCGGGACGATGAATTCCTGGCCAAGATGGCTGCCGTGATCTCACGCACGCTGTCACTGTATCTGCAACGCACGCATGCGCAACGCCGGCTGCATCATGCTTCTCTGCACGACGCCCTGACCGGCCTGCCCAATCGCACCCACGCCACGCGCACCATCGAGAGCATGCTCAACAGCGGGCGCGCGATCGCCCTGCTCTACATCGACCTGGATCGATACAAGCTGATCAATGACACGCTCGGCCATGCCGCCGGCGATCGCGCGCTGGTCGAGATCGCGCGGCGCCTGTCCGCCGCTCTGCCGGATCAGAGCATCGCCGCGCGGATGGGTGGCGACGAGTTCGTGGCCATCATCGGTCAGCCCGGTGGACATGACGACGTGGCCGCGATCGCGCGACGCATTCTGCAGGCCATTGAACAGCCCCTGTTGCTGACCAACCGTGCCTATTTCCTGTCCGCCTCGATCGGTATCGCCATGGCCCCGCAGGACTGCAACGAGACTTCTGCCCTGATCCAGGCAGCGGATGCGGCCATGTATCAGGTCAAATCGGAAGGTCGTAACGACCTGCGCTTTTTTGCCGGCGATCGCCATGGCGCGACCCAGCGCGATCAGATGCAGCTGGCCTCCGAACTGCCGCTGGCCATGCGTCGCGGCGAGGTGGAGTTGTTCTATCAACCCGTGATGGCCGTGGGCAGCCGCAACGTCGTCTGCCTGGAGGGCCTGATCCGCTGGCGCCATCCGACCCTCGGTCTGCTGCTGCCCGAACGCTTTCTCGGGGCGGCCGAACAAAGTAATCTGATTCGCGAGATCGACTTCTGGGCGATCCGGCGCGCGATTCGCGATCGCATGGCGCTGGGTCTGGACGGTCAGCATGACATGGCGGTGAGCGTCAATGTCTCGGTCCGCCAGCTTGCCGAAGAGGGCTTCCTGCAGAATCTGTTCGGTTTGCTGCAGACTCGCCATTTTCCTGCCCATCTGCTGCGACTGGAAATCACCGAGAGTTCCTTCATCGAGCACCCCGAACGGACGGTCGGCCTGATCACCGAATTGCGGCGCATCGGCGTCAGAGTCGTCATCGACAACTTCGGCACCGGTTATTCGTCGCTCTCCCACGTCAAGAACCTGCCGGTGGACGGCCTGAAGATCGATCGGGCCTTCGTGTCCGGCCTGCCACATGATCGCGGCAATGTGGCGATCGTCGAAGCCATCTGCACCCTGGCCGGCCGCCTGGGCATGCAGGCGATGGCCGAAGGTGTCGAGACCGCAGCCGAACTGCATGCCTTGCGCGAGATGAACTGCGACATCATGCAGGGTTCATTGATCTCGCCGGCGCTGCCGCTGGACGAGTTGCGCACGTTTCTCGACACCGTGCCCAGCCTTCGCACCATGCATGTGCCGGGCAACAGCATGACACTGCAGTAAGCTTGCGAACCGGCCCGACCGCGCTAGCGATCAGTCGTAGTCCAGACCAACCGCCTCCCGTACGTCGCGCATGGTTTCCAAGGCGAGCTTGCGCGCCCGCTCGCAACCATCAGCGATGATGTTGCGCACCAGACTGGGGTCATCCAGATAAGGTTGGGCGCGCTCCAGGAAACCCTGTTGCTCGGTCAGGATCGCATCGATGACCGGTTGCTTGCATTCCAGACAACCGATACCCGCCGACGTGCATCCGGCCTGCGCCCAGGCGCGGGTGGATTCGTCCGAATACACGACATGCAGTTGCCACACCGGACAGCGGGCGGGATCACCCGGATCGGTGCGTCGAACCCGCGCCGGATCGGTCGGCATGGTGCGGATCTTTTTCTCGACCATTTCGGCCGGTTCGCGCATGGCGATCGTGTTGTTGTAGCTCTTGCTCATCTTCTGCGCATCGGTGCCGGGCATACGCGGCGACTCGGTGAGCAGCGCCTGCGGTTCGGCCAGGATGATGCGCCGGCTGCCCTCGAGAAATCCGAACAGGCGTTCGCGATCGCCCTGGCTCAGATTCTGCGCCTGATCGACGATCTCCCGGCCCTGCTCGAGCGCCTGCTCATCGCCCTGCTCCTGGTAAGCGGTGCGCATTTCCTGATAGAGCCGCGCGCGCTTGGAGCCCAGTTTGCGGATGGCCTCACGTGCCTTCTCTTCGAATCCGGTTTCGCGACCGAACAGATGATTGAAGCGGCGCGCCACCTCGCGGGTCAGTTCGATATGGGGCACCTGGTCTTCGCCAACCGGCACGAAGGCAGCGCGATACATCAGGATGTCGGCCGCCTGCAGGAGCGGATAGCCCAGAAAACCATAGGTGGACAGATCACGATCGGCGAGTTTGTCCTGCTGGTCCTTGTAGGTGGGCACGCGTTCAAGCCAGCCCAGCGGCGTGACCATTGACAGCAGCACCATCAGCTCGGCATGCTCGGGCACCCGCGACTGGATGAACAGGGTCGATTCCTCGGGGTCTATGCCCGCGGCGAGCCAGTCGATCACCATCTCCCAGATGCTGTCTTCGATGGTGGCGGTGGACTCGTAATGCGTGGTCAGCGCATGCCAGTCGGCAACGAAGAACAGGCAGGGATATTCAGCCTGCAGGCGCACCCAGTTCTTGAGCGCACCGTGATAATGGCCCAGGTGCAGGGCGCCGGTGGGCCGCATGCCAGAGACAACCCGTTCGGGAAACATGATGAGCGTTACCTTTCAAATCCCAGGATGGACAGTATGAGTGTCATGCCACCATTGGCAAATGGCATCACCACGGAGCTCAGAACACCGGAAAACAGCAACACGAGCAGGATCATGAAGCCGTAGGGCTCGAGTCGCGAGAGCGTGGCTGCCGCATTGGCGGGCAGCAGACTGACGAGAATACGCCCGCCATCGAGGGGCGGCACGGGCAACAGATTGAGCACACCCAGCACCAGATTGACGGTGATGCCGGCGAAGGCCATGCGGATGAAGAATTCGCTGCTCATATCGAGCAGGATCATGGCCTTGAGCAGCACACCCCAGCCAAACGCCATGATCAGATTCGCGCCGGGACCTGCAGCGGCCACCAGCCCCATGTCGCGTCGCGGCTTGCGCAGCTTGAGCATGTCGACCGGCACCGGCTTGGCCCAGCCGAACAAGGCCGCACCGCCCATGGCCTTGCTGGCCAGCAGGATCAGACCGGGCACGAGCAAGGTGCCGACCGGGTCGATGTGCTTGATTGGATTGGCGGTAACCCGGCCCAGCAGCCGTGCGGTCGGATCGCCCAGCAGCCAGGCCACGTAGCCATGCGCTGCCTCATGCAGCGTGATGGCGAAGATCACCGGTAGTGCATACACCGCGATCAGCTGCAAGACGGACAAGTCACCCATTGGCGCGATTGTAGCAAGTGGCCATGGGACTATTCGATCATGCCCTGAACGGACCCGCAGCCGATCCGCTCGATGACCGGCGTATCGCCGGTGACATCGATGACCGTGGTCGGTTCGAAGCCCTGTCCGCCCACGTCGATGATCGCATCGATGCGCTTGCCGACCCGCTCGAGAATCTCGTCGGCATCGTGCAGACAGTCGGTTTCACCGGGCAGGATCAGGCTGCTGACCAGCAAGGGCTGGCCCAGCGCCTGCAAAACGCCCTGGGCGACCGGCGTGCCCGGCACGCGCAGACCGATGGTCTTGCGCGAGGGATGCCAGAGTCGACGCGGCGTCTCCTTGGTGGCCGAGAGCACGAAGGTGTAGGGACCGGGCGTCCATTCCCTGAGGAATCGATATTGACGGTTGCTGACCTGCGCATACACGGCCAGCTGGGTCAGATCGCTGCACATCAGCGTGAGCAGATGTCGGGGACCCAGACCGCGCAACTGGCGAAGCCGCTCGACGGCATCCTTTTCCGACACGGCTGCCGCGAGCACATAACAGGCATCGGTGGGCATGGCGATGAGGCCGCCATCGGCCAGCAAGCGCGACACCTGATAAAGCAGGCGCGGCTGCGGATCAACCGGATGCAGATCGAACCGGATCGTCACCGGCGCCTCAGTTCCAGTCGACCCAGAGCGGCACCACGCCGTCGGGCAGCGGCGGCAGGCCGCCAAGATCGACCCGGCTCTCGAGCGGACCGTGAAAATCGGATCCGCGCGAGGCCCGGAAGCCGAATTCGAGGGCCACCCGCGCAAAGCGATGGTACTGATCGCGCGTATGACTGCCGGTGATCACTTCGATGGCTTCGCCGCCCGCTTCGCGAAACTCGGACATCAGCGCCCAGAGTGCCGTGTCCGTGATGCGATAGCGGCCCGGATGGGCCATCACTGCGCAACCACCCGCGTCGATGATCCAGCGCACGGCCTCGCTCAGTGTCGCCCAGCGCTGCGGTACGAATCCCGGCTTTCCTTCGATCAGGAAACGCTGAAATACGTCGTTGACACTCTCGCAGACACCGGCATCGACCAGAAACCGGGCGAAGTGCGTGCGTGACACCAGCGACGGATTGCCCACATGCCTGAGCGCACCTTCGTAGGCACCGGCAATGCCGACCCGCTCCAGTTGCGCCGCCATCTCGCGGGCCCGACCATCGCGACCCGAGCGAACCCGGCTCAGGCCGTCGATCAGGGCCTGATTGCGCCGATCAATGTTCAGGCCGACGATGTGGATCGTGTGATCGGCCCAGGTAACGGATATCTCGACGCCCGGCACGAAGGGCAGCCCCAGGGCGCCCGCTGCTTCACCGGCCTCTGCCAGGCCGGACAATTCGTCATGGTCGGTCAGGGCGAGCATCTGCACCCCGTTGGCGTGGGCCCGCGTCACCAGTTCGGTCGGGCTCAGCACCCCGTCCGACCTGGTGGAATGACAGTGCAGATCGGCATTGACGCGCCAGGGATCGATACCGCGGAAAGCAGCTCGCAGCTCGGCGTCGATGGCCGTCGGTAAGGGAGCGTTCATGGATTGCCCAGAAATTCACCAACCTGGGCGGCAAGCGCCTCGGGCTGGTCGTGATGCAGCATATGGCCGGTATCAGGCAGCACGCAATGCCGCAGATTCGGCACGCGGGCTCGCCGCTGCCGGTATTCGGGCGAGGCGGTGAAGCGATGCCAATCGTTCGGGTGGTCTGAATCGATCCAGAGCACCGGCGCCTGGATCGCCTGCCAGCAGGCCGCCACCTCGTCGGCACGATAGAGGTAGGGATTGATCTGTTTGTGCTGGGGATCGGCCAGTAGCGCCAGCCCGCCGCCCTCGGCTGGCGCCGCCCAGCGAGCCGCCAGCCAATGAGCCCGGTCGGCGGGCAGCCGGGGATTGTTCTTCATCAGGCGTGCGGCAACCGCCTCGTAGGTCGGATAAGTACTCATGCGCTGCGCACTCACCAGCTCGTCCAGCCAGCGCGCGATTCGGCCCGGCGCTTCCCCTGGATCGGCGGCCGGCATCCCGGCACCTTCGAGGTTGATCAGCCGCGACAATCGCGCTGGCCTGACTCCGGCGTAGAGCATCGCGACGTTGCCCCCCATGCTGTGACCCAGCAGATCCACCGGCCGGTCGGGAGAAAGTGATCGCAACAAACCGTCCAGGTCGCCCAGATAGTCGTAGAACCAGTAGCTGTCGGCCGTCGGCCGGTCGGACAGCCCGAAGCCGCGCCAGTCGGGCGCGTAGACGCTCAGATCATCCGGCAGATGATCGACCAGGAACTGGAACGAGGCACCCAGATCCATCCAGCCATGCAGCGCGACCAAGGCCGGTCGGGCTCCCTGATGTACCCCTGCGGCATCCGGCGGCGGGCCCCAGCACCAGACGTGCAGGCGCAAGCCGCGGATCTCGACGAACAGCGACCTCGCCTCGCGGCGCGCGACATAGATTTGAGCAGTAGACAAGCGTGGGGCCGATCCAGCCAGTGATCAGCAAAAGGGAACGTGATCCGCCATTATAGTTGGCTGCGAATGACCCGCCTGTGGCAAAGACCCACCCGTGCGGAATCTCTTACACTGCGACGACAACCGACCGGAGTCCTGGCACCCATGCCGACCTATAGCCTGAATGATCTCGAACCCGACTGCCATGCCAGTGCCTGGATCGCCGATACCGCGACCGTCATCGGCGCCGTGACCCTGGCCGAGCAGAGCAGCGTCTGGTTCGGCGTGACGATTCGCGCCGACAATGAGCCGATCCGCGTGGGCCCGCGCAGCAACATCCAGGAAAATTCCGTGCTGCATGTCGACACCGGCTTTCCAATCGAAATCGGCGAAGGCGTCACTGTGGGGCATCAGGTCATGCTGCACGGCTGCTCGATTGGCGAGAACAGCCTGATCGGCATCCAGGCGGTGATCATGAACGGCGCCCGAATCGGTCGCAACTGCCTGATCGGCGCCGGCTCACTGGTGACCGAAGGCAAACAGATTCCTGATGGCTCGCTGGTCATGGGCTCACCCGCCAAGGTCGTGCGTGCACTGACCGACGACGAAATCGGCCGGCTCAGGCTCAGTGCCGCCTCCTATGCCGAACGGGCCGCCCTGTATGCGCATGCGCTGCACCGCCACGATGGTCAGCCGCGGTGACCGATCGACTGCTGCGTTTTGATGTGAGCGGCTCGCCGGTCCGTGGCGAATGGATCGAACTGGATTCAGCCTGGCGCGAGATCGTCACCCGCCATTCCCAGGAAAGCGAGGCGATTGCCGTACTGGGTGAACTCACGGCGGCATCCATGTTGCTGTCGGCGACACTCAAGCACCGTGGCCGGCTCACGGCGCAGATCACCGGCGACGGACCGATCAGTCTGATGGTGGTCGATTGCCATGCGGGTGGCACGTTCCGAGCGACGCTCAAGCGCTCGGCACAGGCGGCCGCCCAGGCTGGTGGCGCCAGCGATGCGATCGGCCTGCTCAATCCCAACGGCGGCGCGCGGTTTGCCATCACGATAGACCCGCGCGAAGAGGGGACGACGGCCTATCAGGGCATCGTGCCACTCGAAGGGACATCGATCGCAACCATGCTGGAACACTACATGGACCGGTCGGAACAACTGCCCACCCGCCTGTGGCTCGCCGCCGATGAGCAGCGAGCCGTCGGTCTGTTGCTGCAGAAAATTCCTCAGCCCGCCGGCAGCGCACTGCCCGATGTCGATGCCTGGGGCCGTCTGCAGAAAATTGCCGACACCTTGTCGAGCGCGGAGATGCTGGGTACCGATGGCGACACCTTGATGCACCGGCTGTTCTGGCAGGAGCGCACGGCAATGACGCAGACCCATACGCTGAGCTTTGCCTGCAGCTGCTCGCGCAAGCGGGTGGCCGACATGTTGCGCATGCTTGGCGCCAACGATCTGCGCAATCTGTTGGCCGAACAAGGCCTGGTGTCGGTGAATTGCGATTATTGCAATACGCCGTATGGCTTCGATGCCGTCGACGTGCAGGCGCTGTTCGAGGCCGATGCGCTACCGCCCAACCCGACGCGCCAGTGACTCCTGTCGGCCTGGCGGGCAGACCGTGCGGGCGGATAGCTCGGGCACAGGCGCTTGAACCCGGGAAGCCGCATGAGGCTCTCAGTTCAGCCCGGCGGTGCGAGTCGGTGCGAGCCGACCTTTTTCGGGTGCATTGGGCCCTTGGCGCCAGGGTTCCTGACGGGCGGGACGATTGATCTGGATGAAGATTTCATCCTGGCCGATCATGCCCAACTCGTAACGGGCCCGCTCTTCGACGGCGGCGCGCCCATCGGACAGATCCTGCACCTCGGCGGCGAGCTCGGCATTGCGGGCGGCCTTCATCGCATTGCGTTGCAGAGAGGCCTCGAGTCTGGCCTCTCGCTGCCAGACTTCACGCAGACCGGCGTCCTCGTCGAACCAGAGCACGCCCTGGGTCCAGACGAGCAGCAAGGACAGGATCACACCGAGAATCCGCACCGGATGACTGCCTCATCTGAGGTTGTAAAAGGCCGACCGACCGGGATAGACCGCCACATCGCCAAGATCTTCTTCGATTCGCAGCAGCTGATTGTACTTGGCGATCCGGTCCGTGCGGCTCATGGATCCGGTTTTGATCTGCAAGGCGTTGGTCGCGACGGCAATATCGGCAATGGTCGTGTCTTCGGTCTCGCCCGAGCGATGCGACACGACCGCGGTGTAGTTGTGACGCTTGGCCAGTTCGATGGCCGCAAAGGTTTCGGTCAGCGTACCGATCTGATTGATCTTGATCAGAATCGAGTTGGCAATGCCTTCATTGATGCCGCGCTGCAGGATCTTGGTGTTGGTGACGAACAGATCGTCGCCCACCAGTTGCACGCGATCGCCCAGCGCGTCGGTCAGAATCTTCCAGCCGGCCCAGTCGTCTTCGGCCATGCCGTCCTCGATCGTGATGATCGGATACTTGTCGACCCAGGTCGACAGCAGATTGACCAGATCACCAGCGCTCAGGGTCAGGCCTTCGCCCTCGAGGTGATACTTGCCGTCCTTGAAAAACTCGGTGCTGGCGCAGTCCAGACCCAGTGCAATCTGACTGCCCGGCTCGAAGCCCGCCTTCTCGATGGCCTGCAGGATGAGCTGGATGGCCTCTTCATGATTGGCCACGCTGGGCGCGAATCCGCCCTCGTCACCCACCGCGGTCGACAAGCCCTTGTCATGCAACAGCTTCTTGAGCGAATGAAAGACCTCGGCCCCCTGCCGGATCGCCTCGCTGAACGACGTGGCACCGACCGGCAGGATCATGAACTCCTGCATGTCCAGGTTGTTGTTGGCATGCGCCCCGCCGTTGACGACATTCATCATGGGCACCGGCAATGCCATGGTGCCCGAGCCACCGAAATAGCGGTACAGCGGCAGGCCCGACTCCTCGGCCGACGCCTTGGCCACCGCCATCGACACCGCCAGCATCGCATTGGCGCCCAGGCGCGACTTGTTCTCGGTGCCGTCCAGATCGATCAGCACGCGATCGATATAGGCCTGTTCAACCGCATCCAGTCCGAGCAAGGCCTCGGACACTTCGGTATTCACGTTTTCGACCGCCTTGAGCACGCCCTTGCCCAGGTAACGGGCCGAATCGCCATCACGTAATTCGACGGCCTCTCGCGAACCGGTCGAGGCGCCCGACGGAACGGCCGCGCGCCCCATCACGCCCGACTCGAGCAGGACATCGCATTCCACCGTGGGATTGCCGCGGGAATCGAGAATCTCACGGCCAATGATGTCGACGATCGTACTCATACTGGGTTTCGCTCCTGAAAGATCGGAAAGATGCGGTTGTTTGACCGGGGTTCGAGAGGAACAGCCCGGAGCGGCGGGATCATGGCGTCAGACGCCCTCAACCACCACCAGATTAAAGTAGTCGGTCGCCCCGGCACGCTTCTCGCGTGCCTGGCGGTAGAGCGCCGAATCGTAGAAGGCGTGCGCCGCGGCCATCGACTCGAAACGCACGACCACCACCCGGTTGGGTTGCCACTGACCTTCGAGCACGTCGACCTGCCCACCCCTGGCCAGGATCTCGCCACCCGCGGCCTTGATCGCAACCGGCGACAACGCGGTGTATTGCTGGTATTGGTCGGGATTGGCGACCTTCACATCGGCAATGACCAGTGCAGCCATCGTAGGCACTCCATCATGATTGGTCTATCGGACCCCGCCTGGCGCGTTGACGCAGATCCAGTGCCACATCGCTGAGTATGGGCCGACAGTGGGCCGGCCAGTATCCAGTCATCACGAAATTGGCGATCAATCCTATTGACTTAACTGATTTTCCGCGAATCCGTGCGACTTGACCAGCGTATCCAGCGCCATCAGCGTACCGAGCAGGGATTCCAGCATCGGCAGGGGCCAGGCATTCGGACCGTCAGACAACGCGGCCGACGGATTGGGATGGGTTTCCATGAACAGGCCCGCCACCCCGCAGGCCACTGCGGCCCGGGCCAGGACCGGCACGAATTCGCGCTGACCACCCGACGAGCTGCCCTGACCGCCGGGCAACTGCACCGAGTGGGTGGCATCGAAGACCACCGGACAGCCCGTTTCGCGCATGATCGCCAGCGAGCGCATGTCCGAAACCAGATTGTTGTAGCCGAAACTCGCGCCTCGCTCGCAAACCATGATGCGATCGGCGGCGACGGCATCGCCACCGGTCGATTCCAGCGCGGCCTCACGCGCCTTGATGACCACCTGTTGCATGTCATGCGGGGCGAGGAACTGGCCCTTCTTGATATTGACCGGCTTGCCACAGGCGGCGACCGCACGGATGAAGTCGGTCTGGCGGACCAGAAACGCCGGCGTCTGTAACACATCGACGACCGCCGCCACCGGCTCGATCTGGTCAATCTCGTGGATATCGGTGAGCACCGGCACACCGAATTCGCGACGCACATCCGCCAGGATCGCCAGCCCTTCGTCCAGACCGGGGCCGCGAAAGCTCTTGCCCGCGCTGCGGTTGGCCTTGTCGAAGGAACTCTTGTAAATGAAGGGCAAGCCCAGACGCGTGGTGATCTCGGTCAGCGCACCTGCGGTGTCGAATGCCATCTGGCGCGACTCGATCACACAGGGCCCTGCGATCAGGAACAGGGGTCGGTCCAGACCGACGTCGAACGAACCGAGTCTCACGCAACCGCCTTGTCAGTGCGCCGCGCCGCATGGGTCAGTGCGGCCTGGACGTAGCTGCTGAACAGCGGATGACCGCGCAGGGGCGTGGAGGTGAATTCGGGGTGGAACTGCACGCCCAGAAACCAGGGATGGGCATGCGGGCCGGTCCGTGGCAATTCAACGATTTCGGTCAGGTTTTCGGCGGGCGTGCGCGCGCTGACCCGCAGGCCCGCGCTGTCCAGCCGTTCCACGTACCCATTGTTGACTTCATAACGGTGACGATGGCGTTCATTGACATGCTCGCCATAGATCTCGGCCGCCAGGGTATTGGCGCGGATGGCGCAGCGCTGGGCGCCCAGCCGCATGGTGCCGCCCAGATTCGAATCGGCCGATCGCTGTTCGATGCGCCCGTCGGCACCCTGCCATTCGGTGATCAGGCCGATCACCGGATGGGTGCTGCCCGGATTGAATTCGGTACTGTTCGCATCGGCCATACCCAGCTCATGGCGGGCAAACTCGACCACTGCCAACTGCATGCCCAGGCAGATACCCAGGTAGGGAATGCCTTGTTCGCGGGCCAGGCGGATCGCCCGGATCTTGCCCTCCACGCCGCGCTCGCCGAATCCGCCGGGGACCAGGATGGCATCGTAACCAGCCAGACGGGCCAGCTTTTCATCGCCGCCGTGCTCCAGGCTCTCGGAATCGATGTAGTCGATGAGCACTCGCGAGCGGGCATGAATGCCCGCATGCACCAGGGCCTCGGACAGGCTCTTGTACGACTCGGTGAGATCGACATACTTGCCGACCATGGCGATCCTGGCCTGGCGGGTGGGATGCTCGAGCGAATCGACGAGTTCATCCCAGGCGCTCAGGTCGGCGCGGGTGTCGGCGATCCGCAGGATTTCGCATAGCTGGCGATCGACGCCCTGTTCATGCAGGCGGCGCGGGATCTTGTAGATGCTGTCGGCATCTTCGACCGACACCACGCCCTCCAGCGGCACGTTGGAGAACATCGAGATCTTGGCGCGCTCGTCATCGGGAATCGGCCGATCGGCCCGACACAGCAACAGATCGGCCTGAATGCCGATCTCGCGCAGCTTCTGCACCGAGTGCTGGGTGGGCTTGGTCTTGAGTTCGCCGGCCGAGGGAATGAAGGGCACGAGGGTCAGGTGCACAAAGCAGGTATTGCCGCGGCCCAGGCGCAGACTCATCTGGCGTACCGCCTCGAGGAAGGGCAGCGATTCGATATCGCCCACCGTGCCGCCGATTTCGACGATCGCGACATCGGCGCGTACGGGCGGCTCGCCCGGAGCGGCCATGTTGCAGCCCCGGTCGATGAAATGCTGGATCTCGTTGGTGATGTGCGGGATCACCTGGACGGTGCGCCCCAGATATTCGCCCCGGCGCTCTTTCTTGAGGACCGAATCGTAGATCTGGCCGCAGGTGAAGTTGTTGACCCGGCGCATGCGCGCGCTGACGAATCGCTCATAATGACCCAGGTCAAGATCGGTTTCGGCACCGTCTTCGGTGACGAACACCTCGCCATGCTGGAACGGGCTCATCGTGCCCGGATCGACATTGATGTAAGGGTCGAGCTTGAGCATGGTGACGCGCAGCTTGCGCGACTCGAGCAGCGCACCGATCGAGGCCGCTGCAATCCCCTTGCCCAGAGACGAGACGACGCCACCGGTGACGAATACAAACTTGGTCATGAGCACCACGATCGGGAAAGCCGAATTATAGCCCCCATCAAAATCGACCCGGCTCGCCGGCGTGTCCACCCGGACACGGCATCGGGCTGCCCGGCCCGGCCGGCGATGGCCCCTATAATCGACCGGGCACCGCCTAATCCGCCTGACGTCTCCGGTCGGCACTCCACGGGTATTCCAACATGAGCAAGATTTATCCAAGCGCCCAGGCTGCGCTGGCCGACATCGTTCGCGACGGACAGATGATCGCGGTCGGCGGCTTCGGGCTTTGCGGTATTCCAGAGGCCCTGATCGCCGCGCTGCGCGACTCGGGCGTGAAGCAGCTCACCTGTATTTCCAACAATGCCGGCGTCGACGGTTTTGGTCTGGGCCAGTTGCTGGCCACCCGCCAGATCCGCAAGATGATCGCCAGTTATGTGGGCGAGAACAAGGAGTTCGAGCGCCAATACCTGGCCGGCGAACTCGAGCTGGAGTTCACCCCGCAAGGCACGCTGGCCGAGAAGCTGCGGGCGGGTGGAGCCGGAATCCCGGCGTTTTTCACCCAGACCGGCTACGGCACGATCGTTGCGCAGGGCAAGGAATCCCGCGAGTTCGACGGCCGGCACTATGTGATGGAGCGATCGCTGCAGCCCGATATCGCTCTGGTCAAGGCCTGGGAGGCCGACCGCAGCGGCAATCTGATCTTCCGTCGCACCGCGCGCAACTTCAACCCGAATGTGGCGATGGCCGGCAAGATCTGCGTGGTCGAAGTCGAGAACATCGTCGCCACCGGTTCGCTCGATCCCGACAGTATTCATCTGCCGGGCATCTACGTTCACCGGATCGTTCACAACCCCAATCCCGAAAAGCGCATCGAACAGCGCACCGTTCGGACCGCCTGAGGACAACGCACATGGCATGGACACGCGATGAAATGGCAGCCCGCGCGGCGCGCGAGCTGCGCGATGGTTACTACGTCAATCTGGGCATCGGCCTGCCCACCCTGGTGGCCAATCATGTGCCGGCCGGCATGGAGGTCTGGTTGCAGAGCGAAAACGGCCTGCTCGGCATCGGCCCGTTTCCGACGGAAGATGAAGTCGACCCCGATCTGATCAATGCAGGCAAGCAGACCGTCACCACCCTGCCCGGCTCCTCGATCTTTTCCAGTGCCGACTCGTTTGCGATGATTCGCGGCGGCAAGATCAACCTGGCCATCCTGGGCGCCATGCAGGTCAGCCAGACCGGCGATCTGGCCAACTGGATGATTCCGGGCAAGATGGTCAAGGGCATGGGCGGTGCCATGGATCTGGTCGCGGGCGTGGGGCGGGTCATCGTGCTGATGGAACATGTCGCCCGGGCCAAGGACGGCACCGAAAGCAAGAAGCTGCTGGAACAATGTGATCTGCCCCTTACCGGGGTGGGCGTGGTCGACCTCATCATCACCGACCTGGGCGTGCTCGAGGTGACCGATCGAGGCCTCAGGCTGCTCGAAACCGCCCCCGGCGTCACAGCGAATGACATCATTGCCAAATCGGGTTGCCCGGTTGATGTCTCGGCGCTGGCCTGAGCCAGTCCCCGAATCGTCACCGAGCGGTCTGGCGCCACGAGCCTGACGGCCGATCGCCCGGGTGCGGCAGACCCGGGTGCCATCGGCCCCGGGCTGATAAGACTCAATTTCAATGAGGAGACGATGCGATGAAGTGCTTGATTCGGATGGCTGCGGGTGCGCTGGCGCTCTGCTCGGCCAGTCTGTTTGCTGCCGATATTCCGCGTGCCGACCCGGTTTCACTGGGGTTTTCAGCGGCGCGACTGCAGCGACTGGACGACTACATGCAAAAGCGGATCACCGCGGGCGACTTTCCCGGCTCGGTCACGATGATTCTGCGCAACGGACAGATCGCCTACTCATCCAGCCTGGGCCGGCGCACGGCGGGCGGCGAGCCAATGTCGGAAGACACGATCTTCCGGATCTATTCGATGAGCAAACCGATCACCTCGGTGGTCGCGATGATGCTGGTGGAGGAAGGCCGGCTTGGTCTGTCTCATCCCGTGCATACTTATCTGCCCGAGTTCAAGACCATGACGGTTGCAACGGGCAAAACCGCCGACGGCAAGATCCAGACCGAACCGGCCAAACGGGCCATGACGGTGCATGACCTGATCCGCCACACGGCCGGGCTCACCTACGGCTTTTTTGGCACGGGACCGGCGCGCGAGGTGCTCAAGGATGCATTGGCGAGCCGTGGCGACCTGAACAACCTGGATTTCGCGGCCTTGCTGGGCGGACTGCCGCTCGAGCATCATCCCGGGGAAGTCTGGGAATACAGTTACGCCACCGATATTCTGGGTGCGGTGATCGAACGCATCGAAGGCAGGAGTCTGGGCGAGGTCATGAAGGCCCGGGTCTTCGATCCGCTGGGCATGAAGGACACCCGGTTCAGCGTGAGCAATGCCGCCGACCATGCCCGCATCGCCGAGCCCAATGCCGACGACCGCATGATCGGCAATTTGGCCATGTTCGACCCGCGGACGGCGCAGAAATGGGAGAGCGGTGGCGGCGGTCTGCTGTCCACCATGCACGACTATGCGCGCTTCGCCCTGATGCTCATGAATGGTGGTGAGCTCGATGGTGTGCGGCTCCTCTCGCCCGATACGGTTGAATTCATGACCGCCGATCACCTGGGCAGCATCGGGCCGGGAAAATACTATCTGCCGGGCTCGGGTTATGGATTTGGCCTGGGCTTCGCGGTGCGCAATACGGTGGGCGTGTCGCCATTCATGGGCAATGAAGGCGAATACAACTGGGGTGGCGCCGGGGGCACCTACTATGTGGCCGACCCGAAGGAAAAGATCATCATCCTGCAGATGCTGCAATCACCCAAGCACCGCGTGCCCTTGCGTGAAGCGCTGCGCAGCCTGGTCTACGGCGCGGTGACCGGCCGGCCCTGACCGACTGGCTCAGCGCGCCGACACGCGCACCGGCAGTCGGCGAAAGCCGCGAAACCGCACGCGCCGGTCGCGTTCCGGTTCACCATCGGGCTCGATCCGGGCAAACCGGTCGAGCAGACGGCCGATGGCGATCCGGCCTTCGGCGCGCGCCACATTCATGCCCACGCAGGCATGGTCGGAGTGACCGAAGGCCACATGCCGGTTGGGATGGCGAGCCACATCGAAGCGTTCGGCCTGCTCGAACTCGGCCGGATCGCGATTGGCCGCGCCGATGCACAGCGTCATCAGAGTGCCCGCCTCGAAACGTTCGCCGCCGATCTCGCTTGCGCTGAGCAGGCGACGGTTATTGAGCTGGATCGGCCCTTCGACGCGCAGCATCTCCTCGATGGCCCGGTTGAGCAAGCCCATGTCGTCGCGCAAACGTTGCTGCTCACCCGGATGCTGCATCAGTAACCACAGGCCGTTGCCGATCAGGTTGGCGGTGGTTTCGTGGCCGGCGTTGAGCAGAAAGATGCACTGATGGATGAGTTCGTGTTCGGTGAGCCGTTCGCCGTCGGCCGACTCACCCAGGATGAGCCGGCTGAGCACGTCTTCATCCGGATTCAGTGGATGGCGGCGGCGCGCGGCGATCAGCTCGCGCAGATAGGCCGAGAATTCGGTCACCGATTCATTGCCCCAGGCCAGCGCGTGCGCGTCGGGCGCCGGTTCGAGCGCGCCCAGAATCGCCAGCGACCAGTTGCGCAGCGGTGCCCGCTCGGGCACCGGGATGGCCAGCAGATTGCCGATCACGTCGATCGGAATCGCAGCGGCGAATTCGCCGATCAGGTCGACCCGGCCGCGAGCCGCCATCGCGTCGAGCAAGCGGTCGACCAGGGCGGTCAGGCCGGGTTGCATGCGCGTGATCGCACGCTGATTCACCGCGCCCATGATCAGCCGGCGCACACGGGTATGCAGAGGCGGATCATTGAATACGAGGCTGGTCGTGTGATGCTCGAACAGGGGTGAGTCGCCAAACTTGGGGGCGAATTCCACACGCTTGTCCGAGCTGGCCGCCGGATCGCGATAACAGGCGATGAGGTCGGCATGACGGGTCAGGAAAATGCTGCCATTGGGCATGCGGTGGCGCGGCGCCTGCTCGCGCAGCGCCACATACCAGGGATAGGGATCATCGTGGAATGCCGGCGGCACGACCGAGATATCGAATCCGGCGATATCGGGCAGGCTATCCTTTGCCGACTGCGACGGGGCGGACGGGCTCACGGGACGTCAGACACCGAAGCCGTCATCGGCGGCGATCACCGCGCCATTGATGAACCGCGACTGGTCCGAGCAGAGCAACAGCAGCAGGCCGTCAAGGTCTTCGGGCGAGCCCACGCGCTTGCGCGGCAGCATCTGGATCAGCCGCTGACCGGCCTCGGTTTCCCAGTGATGCTCGTTGATCTCGGTGCGGATATAACCGGGGCAGATCGCATTGACATTGATACCGTAACGCCCCCATTCAAGTGCCATCGCCTTGGTCATCTGCACCACGGCCGCCTTGCTCATGCAATAGACACCGATCTGCGAGAGCACCTTGAGACCGGCCATCGAGGCGATGTTGATGATGCGGGCATGCCGCTCGGGTTGATCCTTGGCGCGCATCAGCATGCGCATCGCGACGGCCTGGGCCACGAAGAAGGCGCCGCGCGTGTTGGTGTTGAAGATGAAATCGTAATCAGCAGGTTTCACGTCGATGAGCCGGGCGGTGGCGCTCACGCCGCTGTTGTTGACCAGGATGTCGATGGCTCCCACGGCCTCCTCGGCCTGGATTACCGCCGCATGGATCGAGTCGAACGAGGTGACGTCGAGCGGGACGACGCTGGCCGCGCCGCCAGCGGCCTCGATTTCGGCACGCAACTCCTTGAGCCGGTCTTCGCGGCGTGAGGCCAGCACGACGTGCGCGCCATTGTCGGCGAGCACCCGGGCGAAGCGGGTGCCAAGGCCACTGGATGCCCCGGTCACGAAGGCGGTTTTGCCTGACAGATCGAGGCTGATGGTCACTGCAATCTCCTGATGTCGGTCATGGATGTGAATGGGTCGATGGTATCGGTTTGCGCCGCCGGCGACGAATCCGCGACAATGAGGGATGATGGCAGGCACCCCCGGGGGACTCGATGGCAACTGAACGCGAAGCAATGGAATTCGATGTGGTGATCGTGGGCGGCGGACCCGCCGGCCTGGCCGCCGCCATCCGCCTCAAACAACTGGCGAGCGCGCAGTCGCGCGAGCTGGGGGTGTGCGTGATCGAAAAGGGCTCGGAGATCGGCGCCCACACCCTGTCAGGGGCCGTGATGGACCCGCGCGCGATCACCGAACTGTTACCCGACTGGCAGAGCCAGGGCGCGCCCCTGCATACACCGGTCAGCGAGGATCGATTTCTGTTCCTCACCGAAAACAGTTCTCGTGCCGTGCCCAATGTCATGCTGCCGCCCTGCTTCACCAATCATGGGAACTATGTGGTGAGCCTGGCCAATGTCGTGCGCTGGCTGGGCGAACAGGCCGAGGCACTGGGCGTGGAGATCTATCCCGGCTTCGCCGCTGCCGAGATCCTCTACAACGAGCAGGGAGCGGTGCGCGGTGTGGCCACGGGCAACATGGGCATCGGCAAGGATGGCGAACCCACCGAGGCCTTTCAGCCCGGCATCGAACTGCTGGCGCGTTACACGATGTTCGCCGAGGGCAGCCGCGGCCATCTGGGCAAGCAACTCATCGCCCGCTACAAACTCGATGCGGGACGCGATCCGCAGAGTTATGCGATCGGCCTCAAGGAACTCTGGGAGATCGATCCGGCCAAGCACAAGCCCGGCCTGGTGATTCACACCGCCGGCTGGCCGCTGCCCAACGACACCTACGGCGGTTCGTTTCTCTATCATCTGGAGAACCATCAGGTCGCGGTCGGGTATGTGATCGGCCTGGGCTATGCCAATCCGTATCTGTCGCCCTTCGACGAATTCCAGCGCTACAAGACCCATCCGTCGATCCGCGGTTTCTTCGAGGGGGGCAAGCGCATCGCCTATGGGGCGAGGGCGATCACGGCCGGCGGTCTGAGCTGCCTGCCCAGGCTCGTCTTCCCAGGTGGCGTGCTGATCGGTTGCGAGGCGGGATTTCTGAATGCCTCGCGCATCAAGGGCAGCCATGCCGCGATCAAGTCGGGCATGATGGCCGCCGAGGCAGCCTTCGATGCCGTGGGTGCCGATCGCTCGCATGACGAATTGACGGCCTATCCAACAGCCTTCGAGCAGTCGTGGTTGCACGAAGAGTTGCATCGCGGGCGTAATTTCAAGCCGATGATGGCCAAGGGCCTGTATGCCGGTAGCGTGCTGGTGGGCATCGATCAGATGGTGTTGCGCGGCAAGGCGCCCTTCACCTGGCACACCACCAAGCCCGACCATGCCTACCTGCTGCCGGCCGCACAGTGCACGCCGATCAGCTATCCCAAACCTGACGGCCGGATCAGCTTCGACAAACTGTCGTCGGTATTCATCTCGAATACCAATCATGAAGAGAACCAGCCCGCCCACCTGACCCTCAGAGATCCCGAGGTGCCGGTCAGGCACAACCTTCAGACCTTTGCCGGGCCCGAGGCCAGATACTGCCCGGCCGGGGTTTACGAATACGTGAAGGATGATGCGAGCGGCGCGGACCGGCTGCAGATCAATGCGCAGAACTGCGTGCATTGCAAGACCTGCGACATCAAGGATCCGATGCAGAACATCGTCTGGGTCGTGCCCGAGGGCGGTGGCGGCCCCAACTACCCGAACATGTAAAAAAAGAGGGCGCTGTTCGCGCCCTGCCAAATCACTGCTGGAAAACCCGTCACATCCGCCATGCGATCGTTCAATCGCCTGGCATGCATGGTGCATCGGCAATGTGTCAGCCTGATGATGACGGGTCGGCGATGCCGGCCGGGCGACCGCTATAGAGCACGTACATGGCGGAGTCATCGAGTTCGCCCAGGCCCGCCTTCATGGCATCCTGAAAACGGCGGCTCGCCACCTCGCCCATCGGCACGCAGGCACCCACGGCCTGAGCGGCGGCAACGGCCAGCGCCAGATCCTTGTCGAGCACCCGCAACGCGGCGCCCACGGGTGCGCACAGGCCGTTCAGGGCACGCGGCAGCCGGTCATCGGCGATCCAGCTCTGCCCCGAACTGGCGGCCATGAGCCCCTGCATCAACACCGGATCCAGGCCGAGTTTCGTGGCCATGGCCAGCGCCTCGCTGGCGGCGGTCAGATAGGCGCCGGCGGCCAGATTGTTGGCCAGCTTCGCGCGCGTCGCATCGCCGGGACGGGCCGATACCCGGAAGATCCGGCCGGCCACTGCACTGATGAGCGCTGCCGTGTGATCCAGCACCGCGAAGGGGGCGGCCAGCATCATGCTCATGGATCCGTCGCGCGCGCGCACCGGCCCACCCGAGATCGGCGCGTCGATGGCCTGGCCGCCGGCCGCGACGATCTCGGCGGCGAAACGCTCGGCATCGACCGGCCCGATCGTGCTGCACAGAAACACCGGGTCGCCCGGGCGGATGCCGGCGAGCAGACCGTCGGTGCCACGCAGGACATCATCGATCTGGGCTGCCGTCTCGACCACGATGAATACCGCGGCCGCTGCGGCGATGACCGATCGCGGGTTCGGCTGAACCAGCGCCCCGCGCTTGACCAGGGGCGCTTCGCGAGCCGGATCGATGTCGCGGATGTGCACGCGATAACCCCGTTCCAGCAGATTGGCCACCATGCCGGCGCCCATGGCACCGGTGCCGATGACGCCACAGAGTCGGGCAGTCGTGATCGAGTCCATGCGATGTGCGACGGTTCAGCGCCGACGGTAATCGGCCGTGATCCGGCCACAGGCGGCGAGTTCCGCTTCGTGACCGGCTTCCCGCCAGGGTTCGTCCAGGGCCTGGGCTTCCCAGTCTCGCATGGCCGGATGATCGATGAGATGATCGACCCAGGCCTGACCGGCCGCGCCGACATCCAGTCCATAAGTGCGCACCCGCCAGGCCACCGGTGCGAAGAAGGCGTCGGCCGCGCAGAATCGTGGCCCGGCCAGCCAGGGGCCGCCGAATTGCGACAGGCCCTGCGCCCACAATTCGCGCAGCCTGGCCAGGTTGGCGGCGAGCGCGGCCGAGGACGGGCGCATCTGCACGCGCACCCCCACGTTCATCGTGCAGTCGTTGCGCAGCGCGCTGAAGCCGCTATGCATTTCGGCCACCGCGCACTGGGCCCAGGCACGGGCGTCGGCCGCCCCGGACGCATCCGGCCAGACCGCCGGATGACGGTCGGCCAGGTAGAGCGTGATGCCCAGCGAGTCGTGAATCGTGCGTTGCCCATCGAGCAGGACGGGTACCTGGCCGGTGGGCGAGAACGCCCGAAAGGCGTCATGGTTGGTGGCGGCCTTGAACTGCTCGATGCGTTCGTCGAACGGAATCCCGAGCGCCTTCATCAACAGCCATGGCCGCAGCGACCAGCTCGAATAATTCCGGTTGGCGGTGATCAGCGTGTAACCCATGGCGGCTCCTCATGCGCGACCGGACGGCCGACGCGGGTGTCGACGCATGGCGCGATGCCATAGTCTGCCGCCGGCCTGCCAGGGCAGGTCAGCGCTTATAACACGCTGAATGAGGTCAGCGGGCGTTGCGGGGTCCGTAGGGGCCCCTGCCCCCACTGGGGCGACCGCCACCGCCACCACGTGAACCCTGTTCGTGTGCCTCATTGACAACCAGACTGCGGCCATCGACGGAATGACCGTTGATGGCCGCAATGGCTGCCTGGGCGGCCGTGGCATCAGCCATGGTGACGAATCCGAATCCGCGGGAGCGGCCGGTGTCGCGATCGGTCACGATCTTGGCTTCGGTCACTTCGCCATGAGCCGCAAAGAGCCCCTCCAGCTGTTCGTCGGTGCTTTGCCAGGGCAGATTGCCCACGTATATTTTTGTGCCCATGAACGATGTCATTCCTAAAGATCTTGAGACTGACCAGTCGCGCAACTGCATCCGTCGGGCTGTTCTTGGGGCGTGTTGTGATCCCACACCTTGAATAGTTCTCGCATGATGTGCAAAGCAGCGATCGGCAGGCTTCCACGCATGCAGCCACGGATAACCTCTCCTACCCTGTTAAGGGGGAGAATTAATACTATGCCACAGTTGTTCTACCCTGGAAAGCGGTGTGGTATGTCCGGATACGTCCACTGACGGGTCGAGTGCGGATCTGCAGTCTGACCGGAATCGTGTTCTCCGGGGATCATGACCCTCTCGTGAAAGACGGTGAAGGTGGCTTGCGTGATGCTCGAAACTGTATAAAAATACAGTTATCGATACCACCGGCCCACGCCTGCCATCATGCGCCCACTCACTGCCCGTCAGCAGGAAATCCTTTCCCTGATCCGCCAGCACATCGCCGACACCGGTTTCCCCCCCACGCGGGCCGAAATCGCCCGCACCCTCGGGTTTCGCTCGCCAAATGCCGCCGAGGAACACCTCAAGGCGCTCGCCCGCAAGGGCGTCATCGAACTCACCTCGGGCGCGTCGCGCGGCATCCGCCTGCGCATGATGGGCGACGAGCGCGCCGTCGGCGGTACCTCCGCCGTGCAAATCGCCATGAGCCTGCCACTGGTGGGCCGGGTCGCCGCCGGCAGCCCCATCCTCGCACAGGAACACATCACCGCGCATTACGCGCTCGACCCCGGCCTGTTCAGCGAAGCGCCCGATTACCTGCTCCAGGTCCGCGGCATGAGCATGCGCGATGCAGGCATCCTCGATGGCGATCTGCTCGCCGTCAGGCGTACCGCCGAAGCCCGTAACGGCCAGATCGTCGTCGCCCGGGTCGGCGACGAGGTCACCGTCAAGCGCTGGCACCGACAAGGCTCGCGGATCGAGCTGCTGCCCGAGAATCCCGAATTCAAGCCCATCGTGCTCGACAGCCGGAGCGATGAATTCGCCCTCGAGGGCCTGGCGGTCGGCCTGATGCGCACCGGCAAGCTGTGAACCCGCCGCCGTTCAAGCATGTGTGGCGGGCCAGCACGATCGGCACACCGGACATCGCCGTCAGGCGCAGCGGCTTCGCCCCGCTCGATGCCGAACTGCCTGGTGCCGGCTGGCCCGTGGGCATGCTCACCGAACTCATCACCCGGCAGGCCGGCATCGGTGAGCTGCGTCTGCTCGTGCCGGTCATCCGGGAACTCACCCAGGCCGGCAAGGTCGTCATCCTGCTCGCCCCGCCCCTGATTCCCTATGCGCCGGCCCTGACCAGCTTCGGCATCGATCTGGACTACCTGATCATCATCCAGGCCGCCAATGCGGCCGATCGGCTCTGGGCGGTGGAGCAGACACTCAAAAGCGCCAGCTTCGGTGCGCTGCTCGCCTGGCTGCCCCAGCGGCGCACACGCGGCGAACACCTGCGGCGCATGCAACTGGCCGCACAAACCGCCAATGGCCCGGTCTTCCTGTTCCGCGATCTGGACGCGCAATTCGACACCTCGCCCGCGCCTTTGCGGCTGCTGCTGCTGCCCCGGCCCAATGAACAGCTTCTCGGTGCAGATCCTCAAGCGGCGCGGTCCGGTGATGGCCATGCCCATGCTCATCGATCTACCCCGCCCGACCGCATCCATCCCGCTGCGTACCCGCATCACCCAACCCCTGACCGGCGCACCGCTGAGCACCATTCATGCGCCCGCCGGACTCGCCACACAGCACGAACAGCTTCTCGCTGCTCGACTGAACCCGGGCACCGGTGCCCTCCCGTGCTCTGGATTGCCCTGCATCTGCACCGCTTGTCGCTCGACATCATCGAGCGCGCCCAGGTATCCACCCGGCCGCTGGCCATCTGCGACCACCTGCAGATTCTCTGCTGCAACCAGGCAGCCCGGGATGCCGGTGTGCACCCGGGTATGCGCAGGGCCACCGCACAGGCTTTGTCACCCGGTATCGAACTCATGGCCCATGATCCGGTGCGCGACCGACAGGCGCTCGCCAGTCTGGCCTGCTGGGCCCTGCAGTTCACGCCGTCGGTCGGCTTCGCGCCGCCTCCACTACCCGAGCGGCGAGCCTTGCGCGCCCGATCCCGCCGCGCCATGACACCCGCCGACGACCCATCATCGGATCACCATGCCGTGCCCGCTCCATCGACCCCGGGCCTGGCCGGCCTGTTACTCGAAGTGGCGGCCAGCCTCAGACTGTTCGGCGGGCCCGACGGCTTGCTCGCCTTGTTGCAGGCCGGCCTCACCGAACTCGGTTATCACGCGAACGTGGGCATTGCGCCCACCTGCCATGGCGCCTGGTTGCTGGCACGCAGTCGACCCGAAGGCCCGCACCGGCAGCCCGGCGCAACCGACAACGACGCCCAGCGGCTCGCACGGGAACACGCACTCGACATTGCCTGCAACCCTGATCACCTGCCAGAGCGCTTGTCATGCCTGCCCATCTCCCTGCTCGAACAGGCGCAGTCGCAACAGACCGCATTGCAAGCCATCGGCGCGCGCACGATCGGCCAGTTGCTGCAATTGCCGCGCGCCGGCCTGGCGCGCCGCTTCGGCAAGGCCTTACTGCTCGAACTCGATGCCGCTCTGGGCGTCCAGGCACCCCTGATCGGTTTTTTCCAGGCCCCCGATCGGTTCGCCACCCGGATCGAACTGATGGCCGATGTCGATCGCACCGAGCCCCTGCTGTTCGCCGCCCGCCATCTGATCACCGAACTGACCGGCTGGCTTACCGCACGCCAGGCCGGTGTGCGCAGCTTCGACCTCATCCTCGAACACAACACGCTGCCGCGCACCAGCCTCTCGGTACGCCTGACCGACGCGAGTCGCGACCCCCAGCGGCTTCTCGGGCTTGTTGCGTGAACGTCTCAACATTCTGCAACTGCGCACCTCGGTGCACACCTTGCATCTGCAATGCGATCGCATCCAGCCGCTGGCCGCAACCAGCGAGATGCTGTTCGCCGAACATCGCATGAGCACGCATGAAGGCCTGGCGCGTTTGCTCGAGCGACTACAGGTGCGCCTCGGACGCGAACAGGTGCAGCGCCTGACCGTGGTTCCCGATCATCGCCCCGAGGCGGCCTACCGGATCCAGGTCGTCGACAGCCTGCATGACATCGGCAAAGCGGCACTGCAGCCGCACCAGGCCGCCCGTGCACCCCAGGTCGAACCGGGCAATCCTGATCCGGCTGCCGGCCCTGCCGAACTGTTCTGCACGCACACCGGCCTGCTGCCGCGGCCGTTGTGGTTGCTGCGCGAACCCATGCCGCTGTCCGAACGCAATAACCGACCCTGGCTGCACAGCGCCCTGACCGTGCTGGCCGGCCCGGAGCGCATCGAAACCGGCTGGTGGGACGACCATCTCGTGCAACGCGACTACTTCGTGGCCGAAGATGATTCAAACACGCTGTTCTGGATCTATCGCGAACGACATCAGGGATGGTTCGTGCATGGGCGCTTCGGATGAACGCCGGCATTCAACGCGCATCCGGCACGGCATGCCAGACGCTCAGTGGGCATCGGCGTCAAACCGGATCACATCGATCGCATCGGTAATCACGGTATCGACGCCCCATTCGAGCAGCAGCCGCACCCGTTGCGGATCATTGACCGTATACGTCATCACCCGCAGACCACGACCATGCGCCTCATCGACCATCGCCTCATCAATCGCCAGGTGCTGTGGATCGATCGCAATACAGCCCAGAGCCAGACAACGCGCCGCCCAATCGGGCGCCAGACTCGAACACAACAAGGCGCGTGGCAGATCGGGCGCCGCCTCGGCTGCGCCCTCCAGCGCACTCTCGGAAAACGACGATAACAATGGCGCGACATCGGCATCGCGAAACAGCAGATCGGCCTCACTGGCCACCGCCGCGCCCGTTTCGAAATCACGACCCGTACACGGCTTGATCTCGATGTTGCACTGAAAGTCATTGGCCAGCAGCCAGCGCGCCACCCGCGCCAGCGTGGGCACGCCTTCGCCCGCATAAGCCACCGAATGCCAGCTCCCGGCGTCCAGCCGCATCAGATCGGTCAAAGACGCCTGGGCAACCCGCCCCCGGCCATCGGTGGTGCGATCAACGGTGTCGTCATGCATCAGGATGGGCGTCCCGTCACCGGCCAGCTTGACGTCGAACTCGAACATCCGCCAGCCATGATGGGCCCCCAGGCGTAACGCGGCCAATGTGTTCTCGGGCGCCAGCTTGCCTGCGCCCCGATGCGCGCACAGTCGCGCCCACGGCCAATCCGCCAATTCACTCATCGCTCGCCGCTCCATCGATCAATCCGTCAGTCGGTCCCATCCATACGATACGCAGATTGGCGAGGCCGCCGCGATCGCGGTTGCATTGGCGACACGCCCGCGATACCGGCTCCCGGGGGCCGAAGCGCACGGTGCTCTGCCTGCCATCTGTGTAGACTTGGACAGCCAGGCGTCGACCGACCGATCGACGATACGCCATAGAATGGCCTGGGGCGGAGAGCGCAACGCGCACACGACAGGGGAAGATCAATGGATCTGAGGATCGAGATAACGTCGCCCGATGGCAGCGTCCAGCGGCTGCCAGTCAGCGGCGGTGCGACCCGGGTCCAGGCTGCTGCGGGACAGCAATACCGGCTGATCGATCTCGATGGCGCGCCGGTCGGAATCGACGCCACGGTGCGCCGGGTCGATGATGATCTGGTCGTGGTCGGCGAGACGGTGCAACTCGACCTCGCCATCGAAAATTTCTTCACGGTGTGTGAGGGCGGCCAGACCGGCTGCCAGTTCTCGATTGCCGAACTGGGGGCACCGGCCGGCGAAACCATCACGGCATCATCCGAACCGGTGGGTGCGGTCGCCCAGGGTGGGTTCCTGTTGTGGGCATCGCCCGGTCTGGTCGCCACGCCGATCGCTCAGACCGATAACGGCATCGGCTGGCGCCCGATCGCCGGTATCGGCGCCGGCCTGCTGCTGATCGGCGCCACCGCCGGCGGAGGAGCCGACACTGCGGTCGCCGCAGATTCCACCCCGCCGCCCGCTCCCACGATCGAGCCGATACTCACCTCGAACAGCAGCCTGCCGCTGCTCACCGGCACCGCCGAGCCGGGTTCGACTGTACGCCTGACCATCGATATCGGCACCACGGGTCAACGGGTCACCTATCAGACCACGGCCGGCAGCGATGGTGTGTGGTCGGTCGACACCGCGACCGCGGTGCCGCTGTCGGGCGCCATGCCGGCCACCGGACTACCGACCGATGTGGCGTCGACCGTGCGAATTGTCGCGATCGACGCGGGCAACAACACCAGCGCGGTTGCCGTGGGGTCCATCCAGATCGACACCGAGCCACCCACCCGCCTGGCCCGGGTCGACGACGTGCGCAGCGATGCACCCGCGCCGGTGAATGCCGAGGGACAACCCACCAGTGCGCCCGGCCTGGCCCTGGGACCAGGTATCGTGCCTGACGGCGGCGCCACCAACGATCCCTCGCCCACCATCAACGGCAGCATCGACGGACCGCTGGACCCCGGGGACCAGGTCATCGTGTATCGCAACGGCAGCGCGGTCGGCGTGGCCACCGTCACCGGTACGGACTGGACATTTACCGACATCCAGGTGCCCGAGGGTCGGCATGTGTATACGGCGAGCGTGGCCGACCGTGCGGGCAACCGATCGCCGGCTACCGCCGGCATCACCATCGAGGTCGACGGCACCGCGCCAATCGCACCAACCATCGACCTCGTCTCCAATGATGACGTGATCACCAACGCCGATGCGCAACAACCCGTGGTGATCACCGGCACCGGCGAGGCGGGGACGACGATTGCGCTGAGCTGGGGTGCGGTGACCCGGGAGACCACGGTGGCTGCCGACGGCACCTGGTCGATCACCTTCGACGCGACGACGCTGCCCGGCAATGGCGTCAGACCCTTGACGATTTCCTCCACCGACCGCTTCGGCAATCAGACTGACGGTAGCGCGCGGCCCGTGTCCATCACCACCGGGCTGCCCACCGCGCCCGTGGTCGATACCGATGCGAGCAGCATTCTGGGAGGGCCGGTCGCGGCCATCAACGCGGTCGAGTCGGCCAATGGCGTGCAGATCACCGGTACCGCCGATGCGGGCGCCACCATCACCTTGGCCCTGACACCACTGGGCGGCGGCACCCCCATCGTCAGTATCGTGACTGCCGATGCAGGTGGCCGATTCGTCGCCAGCTTCGCCCCCGGTTCGATCGCCCAGGGCCGCTATTCGGTTCAGGCCGTCGCGGTGGACAGCGCCGGCAATACCGTGGCCGGTCCGGCGCTGACCGTTATTGTCGACACGGTCGCCCCGACCAATACACCGGTCATCACCTCAGCCACGGGCAACGAAGGCAACAACGCCCTGATCACCAGCGGCGGCGTCATCAATGACGCCTCGCCCACGTTGGCCGGCACCGCCACGGGCAGCGCCGATGGCGATCAGGTGATCGTTTCGCGTGATGGCGTCGTGGTCGGCATCGCAACGGTCAGTGCAGGACGCTGGACCTTCACCGACCGCGCCGTGGCCGACGGCCAGCACCGCTACACAGCCGTGATCGCCGATCCGGCGGGCAACACCGGGCCGGTTTCCGGACAGGTCTTCGTGCTGGGGGTGGACACCATCGCACCGGCCGCGCCCAGTATCGACGTAGTCGCGGGCGACGACATCGTCACCGCCGCCGAAGCAGGTGCCGGTATCGTGGTGAGCGGGAGCGGTGAAGCCGGCTCCACAATCCGGATCAGTTGGGGCGGCCAGGCGATCGACACCCAGGTCGGTGCGGACGGTCGCTGGTCGGTGCGTTATGCAAGCCCGCCGGCCGATGGTCGAACCCAGGTGACCGCGATCGTCACGGATACGGCAGGCAATGAATCGTCGGCGTTTCGACCTGTCGATGTCGACACCCGCGCTCCAGCGCCACCCACCATCGGCGCGATAGCCGGTGATGACCGGATCAATGCGGCCGAGGCCGCACAGAGCATCATGATCAGTGGTCGCGCCGAGCCGAACACGACCATCAATGTGACCTGGGGTGGTTTGAACGCGAGCACCCGGACCAGCGAATCCGGTTTCTGGTCCGTCGAATTCGCCTCACCGGCGGCGCAGGGCAATTCGAGCATCACAGTCACGGCCACCGATACCGGCAGCAACACCAGCGCCGTGGTCACGCGGCCGGTGTTCGTCGACACGATTGCACCGGCCCAGCCGCAGCTCGATGCGGTCGCGGGCGACAATGTGATCACGGCGGACGAAGCCCGCGACGGCATCCGGATCTCCGGACGCGGCGAAGCCGGCGCCAGCATTCAGGTCGACTGGGCCGGCGTGGCCCGCACGACCACCGTGGGTGCCGATGGCGTCTGGTCGGTGAGCTATGCCAGCCCGCCGGCTCAGGGTGCCACCGTGGTCACCGTGATCGCCACCGACGGCGCAGGCAATTCGAGCGCGCCGGCTTCGGCCGGTGTGACCGTGTCGACGATCGATGTCACGCCACCCCCACCCCCCGTGATCAACGTGATCGAAGGCAATGACGTGGTCTCGGTCACCGAAGCGGCCGATGGCGTGCAGATTCGCGGCACGGCGGAGGCCGGCACCCAGGTCATCGTGTCATGGGGCGGGCTCTCGCAGAATGCCACGACCGATGCCAATGGTGCCTGGTCCGTCACGTTTGCCACGCCGCCCTTGACCGGTGACTCGTCGGTCAGGGCGGTTGCCCGCGACGGGGCCGGCAATGTGAGCGAGACCAGCGCGCGCACGGTCACCGTTGAAACGGCGCCACCGCCACCGCCTCCTCCACCACCGCCGCCTGCCCCCCCCGCGCCGGTCATCGGCCTCGTCGCCGGCGACGATACCGTCAATGCGGACGAGCGTTCGGCCGGCGTCACCATCACAGGCACCGCACAGGCCAACGCCGACATCGCGGTGACCTGGGGCGGCACCACGATCATCACCACGGCCACGGCCACGGGTAGCTGGTCGGCGCGCTTTCAGACGAACCAGGTACCGGTCACGACGACACCGGTCAGTGCCGTCGCCAGCGACGACGGGGGCGACAGCCCAGCCGGCAAGCCGGCTCGTGACCGTCGATGTCCAGGCACCCGCACGGCCCACCATCGCCACGATCGCCGATGACAACGTGATCGATGCGGGCGAGGCGCAGGATGGCATCACGATCAGAGGCACCGCAGAGGCCAATGCCACGATGGTCGTGACCTGGGGGGGCATCTCCGAAACCACCCAGGCGTCGGCCACCGGCGCCTGGACAGTGACCTTCGACACCACGCCAGGGGTCGGCCGGTCGACCGTGTCGGCCGTCGCCCAGGATGCCGCCGGCAACCAGAGCGCGGCCGGTACGCGGGCGGTCACCGTCGAACCGGCACCACCACCACCGCCGCCGCCCCAACCGCCACCCCCGCCTGTCATTTCAGTGATCGCCGGTGACGACATCGTGGATGCCGGCGAAGCCGCAGCGGGCGTGACCGTATCGGGCACGGCCCAGGCCGGTGCCAGTGTCTCGGTCACCTGGGGATCGACAGTGCTGACCACTGACGCAGGCCCGACCGGCGCCTGGCTCGTTACGTTCACCCCCGACAATGTTCCCGCGACCTCGCAGCCGGTCGTGGCGGTCGCGAGCAATCAGGCTGGTGCTTCACTCCCCACCAGCCGCGAGGTGACGATTCAGCCGCCCGAGCCACCACCAGACAACGCGTCGACGCCCGACACGGCAACCGATCTTCCGCTGCTGATCGCCGACCTGCTCGACGGGCATGTCGATCTGTTCACGGAATCGGACGTCAACGCCGGCATGGCAAGCGCTGACATCGCGCCGGCTACGATGCCCTATCCGTTCAGTGGCGCCGGGCCGGATCCGCGCACCGGGGGCGATGATGTGGCGCAGTCGCTGACGGCAGCCGATTCGATACTGGCCCGATCGCTGATCGATCCGCTGGTTCAGCAATCACCCGGCATCGCCTGATCTACGGCCAGGCCGGGGGCTCAGGCCGAAGCCTCAGCCCGAGGGTGCCAGTGCAGCGGTCAGCTCGCGCAATGACACGCGCTGGCGACCCTGTTCGTCGAAATTATCGGGCGACAACCAACGCGCATAGGCCGCGGCCAGGGCCGGCCATTCGCTGTCGATGATCGAGAACCAGGCCGTGTCGCGATTGCGGCCGCGGGTCACGATCGCCTGGCGAAAGATGCCTTCGAAGCGAAAGCCCAGGCGGACGGCTGCCTGTCTGGACGGCGCATTGAGGCTGTCGCATTTCCATTCGAAGCGCCGATAGCCCAGCGAGAATCCGTAGCCGATCAACAGGGTCAGGGCTTCGGTGGCCGCGCGGGTACGCTGCAGCGGTGGTGACAGATTGATATGGCCGACCTCGATCACGCCGTTGGGCGGGTCGATGCGCATCAAGGCCGCCACCCCCATGGCCTGCTCGCCCGCCTCATCGGGCGCGATCACCGCATAGAAGAAGGGATCGGGCCGGTGTTGCACCGCCTCGACCCACTGACGATAGTCGGAAGCCGCATCGAACGGACCCACCGGCAGCCAGGTCCAGGCCCGGCCATCGGCCGCCTGTGTATTGGCGGCATGCAGTTGCGCCGCATGCTGCTCGGCGTCCAGTGGTTCGAGCCGACACCAGCGTCCCTGCAACAGCGTACCGTCCGGCACCGGCGGCGGCTGCCAGCCGGGCAATGACCGTCCGACCGGCTGGCCGAACTGGTTCACCGGGGTGGGTCCTGCGGGTTCGGGGCCGGTGTCCGCACGATTCCCGCCCGACAGATGGACTGTCTCTTGCATATGCACTCCTTGAATTCGTGCATCGCCTCAGGTGACCCAGCCACCTGAAAACGCAATGCTCTGACCGACGAAGAAATTGATCTCGCCAGAAGCGAGAAAGACCGCGAATTGTGCATCTTCCTCGGGCGTTGCGAGTCGCCCGACCGGCACCTCACGGGCGAGTCGGGCCTTGAAGGCATCGAGCGCCTGAATCTCGGGCGGGAAATACGTCGGATTGTCGACGAAGTTCTGCGCGATCAGATTGACCTGGACATTGTGCGGTGCCAGTTCGACACCGACCGCACGGACATAACTGATCTGGGCACCCCGCGCCGCGCTGTAGGTCGATGTACGCCGCAGGCCGCGCAAGCCGGTGGCGCTGCCCATCACAACGGCCTGGGCGGTGGTGAGCGCGCGCGGATCAGCGATCACGCGCGCGCCATAGGCCGAGAAGGCGCGGCACAAGGCCGGCCCCATGAATTCGTCGGCTTGCGTGATCAGAACCCGCCGTCCGGCCAGGCTGTCTCCGATGCGCTGCATGCCATGCCTCCTCGTTGAATGTGCGTGACTGCCCGGGCGTGCACCTGCCGCGCAGTGCGCATCCGACACGATACAGGGTTGCCGACGATCCGGCCGATCACCGCGCCGGACGGACCCATCGCGCGAGGGCAAGCAATAGAGACTGTATTTATGTACAGTATCGATCATGCAAGCCTATGCGGAACTCCACTGCGCCTCGAATTTCTCGTTTCTGCGCGGCGCCTCCCATCCCGAGGAACTGGTCGGGCGTGCCCGCACCCTGGGTTACACGGCGCTGGCCATCACTGACGAGTGTTCGCTGGCGGGCGTGGTCCGCGCCCATCTGCAGGCGCGCGACAGCGGGCTACCCTTGCTCATCGGCGCCGAATTCGGCTTGCACGACCTCTGGCCCGAGGTCGCGCCAGACGGGCATCATCGTCCCGACCGCCAGCCGCGGCTGATCGTCATCGCCACCAATCGTCAGGGCTACGGCAATCTGAGCGAATTCATCACCCGGGCCCGGCGGCGCGAAGCCAAGGGGCATTACCGGCTGGAGCCCGGTGACTTCGACCCGGCCGTGGCGCCAGGCGCTGCGCCCGATGCAGCCGCTGCCACCCTGCCCGCCCTGACCGACTGCGTGCTGTTGCTGGTGCCACCGGCGGCCCTGGCAACCCGGATCGACATCCAGCCACTCTTTGCGCAGTTGCTCGCCTTCTTTGCCGAACGCTTCGCCGGCCGACTGTGGCTGGCCGCCGAACTGCTCACCCAGGGTGGCGACCATGCCATGCTCGCCACGCTGCGTGAGCTGTCGGCGCGTTTCGCGGTGCCCCTGACCGCCAGTGGTGATGTGCATTACCACGTGCGATCGCGCAAGAGCCTGCACGACACGCTCACGGCCATCCGCCTGAACACGACGCTGCGCGACTGCGGTCATGCACTGGCGCCCAATGCCGAACAACATCTGCGCACCCGTTTGCGACTGGCCCAGCGTTATCCGCCCGAACTGCTGGCCGAAACCCTCCGGATCGCCGCCCTGTGCCATTTTTCGCTCGACGAACTGCGTTATGAATATCCCGAGGAGATCGTGCCGGCGGGACACACACCGGCCAGCTGGCTGCGCGCCCTCACCTATGCGGGAGCGCCCGGTCGCTACCCTGCCGGCCTGCCCGATCCGGTGCGCCGGCAGATCGAACATGAACTGGCCCTGATCGGCGAGCTTCGTTACGAGCCCTACTTTCTCACGGTGGCCGACATCGTTCATTTCGCACGCGGCCGCGGCATTCTCTGCCAGGGCCGCGGCTCGGCGGCCAACTCGGCGGTCTGCTATTGCCTGGGCATCACCGAGGTCGATCCGGCGCGCATGAGCGTGTTGTTCGAACGTTTCATCAGCAAGGAGCGCAATGAACCGCCCGACATCGACGTGGACTTCGAACACCAGCGCCGTGAAGAAGTCATGCAATACATCTATACCAAATACGGCCGGGAACGCGCCGCCCTCACCGCCACCGTGATCAGTTATCGGCCGCGCTCGGCACTGCGCGACGTAGGCAAGGCGCTGGGCATAGACAACCAGCGTCTGGACCAGATCGCCCGTTCCCAGGCCTGGTGGGATGGCCGGCACATGCGCGCCGAAAAACTCGCCGAATCGGGTTTCGATTCTCAGTCCACCCTCGTGCAGCACTGGGTGACGATGGTCAACACGTTGATGGCGTTTCCGCGCCACCTGTCGCAGCACACGGGTGGCTTCGTGATCGCCCGCGACCGGCTCACCCGCCTGGTGCCGGTGGAGAATGCCGCGATGGCCGATCGCAGTGTCATCCAGTGGGACAAGGACGATCTGGATGCGCTGGGTCTGCTCAAGGTCGATGTACTGGCACTGGGCATGCTCAGCGCGATCCGCCGCGCACTGGACATGATCTCGCGCCGGCGCGGGCGGCCCTTTCTGGTCCAGGACATTCCCGGCGAGGACAGGGCCACCTACGACATGATCTCGCGCGCCGACACGGTGGGCGTGTTCCAGATCGAATCACGCGCACAGATGAGCATGTTGCCGCGCCTGCGACCGCGCTCGTTCTACGATCTGGTCATCGAGGTGGCGATCGTGCGGCCAGGGCCCATCCAGGGGGGCATGGTGCATCCGTATCTGCGCCGCCGTCAGGGGCTGGAGCCGGTCGAGTATCCGCGCGAGGAAATCAAACCGGCGCTCGAGCGCACGCTGGGCATTCCGATCTTCCAGGAACAGGTGATGCAGATCGCGATTCTCGCGGCCGGCTTCACCCCGGGCGAGGCCGATCAACTGCGTCGCGCCATGGCGGCCTGGAAACGCAAGGGAGGCCTGGGCGGATTTCAGGAACGGGTGATCCAGGGCATGCTGGCGCGCGGCTACGAACTGGATTTCGCCGAGCGCATCTTCAAGCAGATCGAGGGTTTCGGCGAATACGGTTTCCCGGAGAGTCATGCGGCCAGTTTCGCGCTCCTGGTCTATGTGAGTTGCTGGATCAAATGCCATGAGCCGGCAGGCTTCCTGGCCGCCATGCTCAACAGCCAGCCGCTGGGTTTCTACGCGCCGGCGCAACTGGTGCGCGATGCGCGCGAGCATGGCATCGAGGTACGCGGCGTCGATGTGCTGGTCAGTCAATGGGAATGCACCCTTGAAGAGCAACCCGATCTGGCCTTCGCGCCGGCCGACGATGCCATCGACCGGCGCGCGCAACCGGCGGTGCGACTGGGCCTGAACCGGATCCGCGGGCTGTCCGAAGCCGGTGCCCGGGCGTTGCTCGCGGCGCGCACCCGGCGTGAAACCGAGCGCCGCATCCACACCCCGGTGCACGGCGAGGCACTCACCGAGTTCGCCTTCGACGATGTCGAGGACATGGCCCGGCTGAGCCGGCTCGATGGTCGCGATCTCGAAGCGCTGGCGCATGCCGGCGCGCTGCAATCACTGGCCGGTCATCGCGCCAACGCCCATTGGGCGGTGGCGGCCATCGACACGCCGCCCCCCTTGCTGGCCCAGGCCTCGTTCGATGAACCGCCCATCATGCTGCCCGAACCGGGTGAAGGCGCGAATGTCGTCGCCGATTATCAGTCGCTCGCCCTGCCCATGGGTCGGCATCCGATCGCCTTGTTGCGACCCGCGCTCGCGCGCTATCGGGTCGAGCCCGCCGAAGCCCTGCAACACTATCCGCATGGGCGACTGGCTCGGGCCAGCGGCATCGTCACCCATCGGCAACGCCCCTCCACCGCCAAAGGCGTGATCTTCATCACGCTGGAAGATGAAACCGGACAGATCAACGTGATCGTCTGGCCGCAGCTGGTCGAACGATATCGCGTGGCGGTGCTCGGCGCGCGGCTCATGACCGTCTATGGCATCTGGCAAAAGGACGATGACACCGGCCAGGTTCGTCACCTGGTGGCCAGACGGGTTGAAGATCACACCGCCATGCTCGCGCAGATCGGCCTGCTGGGCATGTCCTCCCGCGATTTTCGCTGAGCCCTTACCGCAAGTGGCAGGCGATCGATGAATCGCTCATTGCGCAGGCGAACGCCAACGCGCCGCTCAGCAGTGAGGCGCGGCGCATGGCAGCCGGTAGAAGGTCTGGTTCAACCAGGCCGTGACGTCGACGAATTCCTCTTCAGTCCATGCGGTTCGGCCCATCGATGACCAACGCTCGACCTGTTCGCGGATCTGCGCAACGGTCTTGGCCCGCGGCGCCTCACGCATGTGCAGATGACTGCTGTGGCAATGACTGCACTGGGTCTCGTAGAGCATGCGGCCGCGCTCCGGATCCCCCGTCTCTCTGTCTTGACTGCCGTCAAGCCATTCGCAAGCCGGCAGGCCGCGCGTCGATGCCTGGGGTTAGAACGATTCCCAGTCGTCGTCGTCAGCGCCCATGGTCGCCGGCTGGAGGCTGGCGAACGCCGCCTTGCCCGAGTCCCCGCCGGTCGAACCGGATGGGCGAACGGCGGCAGGCGGTTTTGCAGACTGCGATGCGGTCTTGCTCGACACCGATGCGGCCGTAGCACCGGTCACGCCGGCCGGCGTCGACATGCCCCTGGGGGCGGCTGATGCTGAAGAGGCCACGCTCGCCAACGGTTTGTTCACCGGCTTTGCGCCCGCGCCGGATGTACCGGCTTGTTGAGGTTTGGTCTGAGACGGCATGGCCGGCGATAGAACCGGTCGGGCCGTCACAGGCCTGGCTCGCTGGTGCTCGCCACCGACGAGCTGAAACGCCGACACCGCACGGAGCAACTGCTCGGCCTGCTGCCTGAGGCTCTCGGCAGCCGCGGCACTTTCCTCGACCAGCGCCGTGTTTTTCTGCGTGGCCTGATCCATCTGACTGATTGCCCGACCCACCTGCGCCACGCCTGTGCTCTGCTCTTCGCTGGCACTGCTGATCTCGCCGACGATGCCGGTCACGTCCTGGATGGACTTGACGATCTCCTGCATGGTCGAGCCGGCTTCATTGACCAGGCCCGAACCGGTCTCGACCCGCGCCACGCTCTCGGTGATCAAGGCCTTGATCTCCTGGGCGGCGGCGGCACTGCGCTGGGCCAGATTACGAACCTCGGTGGCCACGACCGCGAAGCCGCGCCCCTGCTCACCGGCGCGCGCCGATTCCACCGCCGCATTGAGCGCCAGAATATTCGTCTGAAAGGCGATCGCATCGATCACCGCAATGATGTCGGCAATCCGTCGCGAGCTGTCATTGATCCCCTTCATGGTGTCGACGACCTGACTGACCACCGCGCCGCCCTTCATTGCCACGGCGCTGGCATTGCGCGACAGATCATTGGCGCGCGAGGCATTCGCGGCGTTGTTGCTGACCGTGCTGCCCAGTTCTTCCATCGACGCCGAGGTTTCCTGCAGCGCGGACGCCTGCATCTCGGTGCGCGAACTCAGATCGAGATTGCCCTGGGCGATCTGGGCGCTGGCCGCCACCACGGTTTGCGCGCCTTCGCGCACCTGGGCCACCGAATCGGACAGCCGCACAGCCATCTGATGAATGGCGCCCAGCAGATTGTCCTGGGCACCGGCGACGCGAAACGTCAGATCTCCCTGCGCCACCCGGTTCATCGCGGCAACCACATCGCTGGGCGCAGCGCCCAGGTGTTTGTGCGCCCAGGCCCGATGGCGCAGCGCCGCCAGGCCGGCGACCACGATCGCTGTGGCGAGCATGGCCAGACCCAGCGTGGTCCAGCTCACGCCATCGATCGCTGGCGCATTCGCCACTGCACTCGGGGCGGCAGCCTCGGCGCGATCAGCGGTCAGCAACCAATACCCGGCGATCATTGCCAGAACCGGGATCGCCAGAGGGCGGCGACGAATCTGTATCCGAATCGCGGACAGCGCGCTTGCTGGTGACATCACAACTCCGAATCCATTGAAACCAATGCTCATTTAACCGTGTTCGCGGCTGAGCGGATCATGGAATAAGTGTGGCCGCCTCCCGTCAATTCGCGCCCGGCGCAGCCATCCTGGTCCGACGGATTCAGACCGGCGGCAGGGTCCGGACAGAGCGGTCGGGTACGATAACCGGAGCTACAGTCGCCAATTTCGACGCAACGCAGGGCAATGAATGACCGACACCGACCTTGGCCGCTGGATCGGCCGCAACACCCAGACCCAGGACACGATCAATCCGGCAATCGTCGCGCAGCTCGCCGCCACGCTCGATCTGCCAGACATCATGGCGGCGCCTTCTGGCCGCAGCCTGCCCCCCTGCTGGCACTGGGCCTTCTTCAATCCGCTCGCGGTGCAGTCCGGGTTAGGGCCGGACGGCCATCCCGAGCGCGGCGACTTTCTGCCTCCGGTCACCCTGCCGCGGCGGATGTGGGCCGGCAGCCGGCTGGTCTGGCATGGCGACTTTGAGGTGGGCAGCCGGGTGGACAAACGCTCGACCATCCTGAACGTGCAGAGCAAGTCCGGACGCGGCGGTGAGATGGTCTTTGTCACGGTCGGCCATGCCTACGAGATCGATGGTCAACCCATCCTCTCGGAAGAGCATGACATCGTCTACCGCGAGGACGCCGGCGATGCCGAACGAGAAGCGCTGGCCAGGCTCGCCCAACGCATCCACGCCGGCGAACACGAGTTCGAGCGATCCGGCGCCCGGCAACGCCAGGTGGACGCTGGTCCGGTCATGCTGTTTCGCTATTCAGCGGTCACTTTCAACGGCCATCGGATTCACTATGACCGCAGCTATTGCGAGCATATTGAACATTATCCGGGACTCATCGTCCACGGGCCGCTGATCGCCACGCTGCTCATCACCTGGGCCGGCATGACGCTGTATCCGCAGCGCAGGATTCGCGAGTTCGCCTTTCGCGCCCAACGACCCACCTTCGATCTGGCGCCGCTGCACCTGCATGCCGACGAGCCCGGGGCCGACGGATCAACGCTGGCACTCTGGTCAACGAACAACGTCGGCGAAATCGCCCTGAGCGCGCAGATCCGGTTCGACTGATCCGACATCAGCGCGAGGTGATGGCGGCGATCCCGCTGAACGAGAAAAAGGCCAGCGCGGTCGTGATCAGAATCACCCCGGCGATCCGATCCACGTCGCCGCCATGCCGCTCACTGAACAGAAACGCGGTCCCGGCCGCCGGCAGTGCCGACATCGAGGTCAGCACGGCAGCCGTCTTGATATCGAACCCGAAGATCTGCGCGGTACAGATCCACATCAGCAGCGGGTGCATGACGAGTTTGGTCACGACCAGAATCCAGGTGTCGGACTGCGTCCTGGCGCGTCCCGGTCGGTACAAGGACACACCGATCGAGAACAAGGCCACGGGCGCGGCGGCCGTGCCCAGCAGACGCAGGAACTCATCGATGGGATCCGGCACCGGAAGGCCGGTCAGCAGCACCAGCAGCCCCGCCGAGATGCCCCAGACCAGCGGATTGCGGGTGACACCAAGCAGGCCGGCCAGTACCGCGTTCTGGCCGCTGCTCAGGCCGTGGCGCGAGGCGATGAACAGGCCCAGCGGCATCAACACAATCATGTCGGCCAGACCGGCACCGATCATCAACCCGATCGCCTCGGGCCCGAAGATCGCCGGCATCAGACCGAAGCCCATGTAGCCCCAGTTCGGCCAGGCTGCCGCCAGGCCGCCGAACGCGGTATCCACCCAGTTGTCGCTATTGCCCCAGCGCAATCCCGCCACGGTCATGATGAACACGATGATGCCGACCAGCGCATAGGCCGCGAAGACGGACGGGTTGATGATCTGGTCCACCGTGGCGCCCGCGACGAAGCGGAACAACATGGCCGGCAGAGAGAAATACAGAATGAAGCCGTTGAGCGCCGCCACCGCCTGATCGGGCAGACGACGCCAGCGCGCCGCCAGCCAGCCACAGAGCACGAGCGCAAAAAACGGCAGGGTGATATTGATGACAGCGAGCAATGGACGTACCGGGTTCAGCAAAGACCATTGCGCAGATCGGCAATGATGTCTTCAGGATGCTCGAGACCGATCGCCAGACGCACCAATCCCTCGCTGATGCCGGCCTCGCGCCTGGCCTGCGGATCGACCCGGCTGTGGGTCGTACTGGCCGGATGGGTGATGGTTGATTTCACATCGCCCAGGTTGGCGGTGATCGACAGCAGGCGGCAGCGATCGATGAGGTGCCAGGCAGCCGCGCGCTGCGCCCCGTCATCGGTCCCGCGCAATTCGATACTGACCAGGGCGCCACCGCCGCGCTGCTGACGCATCGCCAGTTCATGCTGTGGATGCGAGGCCAAGCCCGGATACAGAACGCGCGCAACCGCCGGCTGCTCGCTGAGCCAGTTGGCCACGGCCAGCGCATGTTCGCAGTGCTCACGCATTCTGATCGCCAGCGTCTCCATGCCCTTGAGCACCACCCAGGCATTGAACGGAGAGATCACGGCACCGCTGGTGCGAAGGAAAGGCAGGATCTTCTCGTCGACCAACCGGGCCGGCCCGACCACCGCTCCGCCCAGCACCCGTCCCTGCCCGTCCAGATGCTTGGTGGCCGAATGGATCACCAGATCGGCACCCAGCGCAAGCGGTTGTTGCAAGGCCGGCGAACAGAAGCAGTTGTCCACCACGAGCAGGGCGCCGCAGTCATGCGCAATGTCGGCAATGGCGCCGATGTCGCCGATCCGGGTGAGCGGATTGGAGGGCGATTCGAGATAGAACAAGCGGGTATTGGCCCGCCGGGCCGCCTGCCATGCCTGGGTATCGGTGAGCGGCACGAAACTGACCGAGATGTCGAAGCGGGCCAGTATCGCCAGCAGTTGCACGCTGGCGCCGAACAACTCGCGTGCAGCCACGATATGGTCGCCGGCCGAACACAGGCTCATGAGGGTGGCGGTGATCGCCGCCATGCCCGAGGCCGTGGCCACGCAGGCTTCGCCGCCCTCGAGCGCCGCCAGACGCGTCTGGAAGGCGGCAACCGTGGGATTGCCGGCCCGCCCGTAGACAAAGCCAGGTTCCTCGTTGGCAAAACGTGCAGCCGCCTGGGCGGCATTGTGAAACACAAAACTGGAGGTCAGGAACAAGGCCTCGCTGTGTTCCTGAAACGGCGTACGCATCGTGCCCGCGCGGACCGCCAGCGTCTCAGGACGCAGGCCGGCGGGCAGCCGGGAATCAGGCGAGCTGGGTGGTGAAGCCAAGGGGAAGCTGATCCTCGTTCTCGTCGCTGTGGTGGCGGTCGTTCTGCGATCGTTGCGCACGCTCGAGTTGCAACAGATAACGCTCATCGACGTCACCGGTGATGTAATGACCGGTGAAGCAGGAGTCCTCGAAGCGCTTGAGCCGCGGATTGGCATCGATGATGGACTGGCGCATCGCCTCCACCGTCTGGTAGATCATGGCATCGGCGCCCAGGGCCCGTCCGACCTCCTCGTCGCTGCGACCATGCGCGATGAGCTCGCGTCGCGTGGGCATGTCGATGCCATACACATTCGGATAACGCACGGGCGGCGCCGCGGACGCGAAATACACCTTGTTGGCGCCCGCATCGCGCGCCAACTGGACGATCTCGCGGGACGTGGTGCCACGCACGATGGAGTCATCGACCAGCAACACGTTGCGTCCCTTGAATTCGACCGCCATCGCATTGAGCTTCTCGCGCACCGATCGCTTGCGTTCGGTCTGGCCTGGCATGATGAAGGTGCGCCCCACGTACCGATTCTTGATGAAGCCTTCGCGATACGCGATACCCAGTTTCATCGCCATCTGCATGGCCGACGGACGCGAGGTATCGGGAATCGGCATCACCACGTCGATGTCACCCGCGGACAATTCACGGGCAATGCGATCGGCCAGCTGCTCGCCCATGTTCAGGCGGGCCGAATAGACCGAGGCTCCATCGATGATGGAGTCAGGCCGCGCGAAGTAGACATATTCGAAGATGCAGGGATTCAGACTGCGCTGCCGGGCACACTGGCGACTGTGAAAATTGCCATCCAGATCGACGAACAAGGCCTCGCCCGGTTCCACGTCACGCACCAGATCGAAGCCCAGGCCGGTGATCGCCACCGACTCAGAGGCGACCAGATACTCCGTGCCTTCGTCGGTCTCTCGAATCCCGTAGCAGAGCGGACGGATACCGAACGGGTCACGGAATGCGACGATGCCATAACCCGCGATCTCGGCCACGCAGGCGTACCCGCCGCGTACCCGCTCATGCACCTGGGCGATGGCTTCGAAGATCGAGGCATCATCGAGCGACACGCCATGCGCCGTGCTCTGCAAGGCATTGGCGAACACATTGAGCAGGACCTCGGAATCCGAATCGGTATTGATGTGGCGCCGGTCCAGCCGGAACATCTCCTCCTTGAGCTGGGTCGAATTGGTGACGTTGCCGTTATGCGAAAAGGTGATGCCGAAGGGCGCGTTCACGTAGAAGGGCTGGGCCTCCTCGAGATTACCCGAGGTGCCCGCCGTGGGATAACGCACATGGGCGATACCCGAATGCCCTGGCAGCGAGCGCATGTTCCGGGTGCGGAAGACATCGCGCACCATGCCGTTGCCCTTGTGCATGTTGAAGGTCGTTGCAGCGGTCGTGGCAATACCAGCCGCATCCTGACCCCGGTGCTGCATCAGCAACAGACCGTCGTAGAGCAGTTGATTGATCCGCTGATTGGCGACAACTGCCAGAATGCCGCACATACGAGCCTCTCCTGCGGGCTAACCGCTGACCCGGCGCGCGGCCGGCTTGAGTTTCTGCAGATCTGGAAAATACGCATCAACCGCCTTCGCTGCCGCATCGAGTGCCGGCCTGGACAAGGCGTTTTCCCAAGCCGGTTGGCGATGCATGTCGAGCAGTTTGCCCGCGCTGGCCAGAGCGGCCACGAGCAGTGCGGCCCGCGCCAGTCCGGCCAGCCCTCCCAGAGCCCGATCAGCCCCCGCGAGCCCTGCACCATCGACACCGCGCGCCAGCCAGACGCCGATCAGCCGGACCAGAAAGAACACGAGCACGAAGACGATGATCAGCGCCACCCAGGGATAGGCCTGCAACTGAATCTGATCGGTCAATCGCGGACCCAGCATCGGCGCCGCCAGAAACGCAACCACCCAGCTGCCCAGATCCGACACGGTGCGGACCATGCCGCGGAACAAGCCGATGCCGAACGACAGAATGGTGACGACGCCGACCACGTAGTCCCAGCCGGTGAGCAGATCCAGCACGGCCATACGTCAGGGAGAGATCACGGAGGTATCGATACCGTTGCGGCTCAGGCGCTCGCGGGCCTGATCGGCTTGTTCGCGGGTCAGATAGGGGCCCACCCGAACCCGCACATACTCGCCCTTGCGGGTGGTGAACGGCTCGGCATAGGCGTCAAAACCCAGTTTGCGCGCCCGCTCCAGCTGCGCCGTCGCGCCCTTGCGCGACTTGAATGCGCCAATCTGCACCACATACCCACCGGGTGAGGAGGCCGCTTCCTGATTTCGATCCGTGCGCCGCTGCGGCACCGGCGGGACCGTCGGGACCGCCGGCTTGGTTACCTTCTGCTCGACCGCGGCAATCTGCGTGGGCGAAGTCGCCGGCTTGGCCGGCTTGGCGCGATCAGCCGGCTTGGCATCGCCAGACGCCGACCCGGCCTTGGCGGGCGGGCGGGCCTCTTTCGCGGCGGTGGTGTCACGCGCCGGTTTGGCCTGAGTCGGTGGGCCCGGATCTTTGGCGGTCGTCGCGTCGCGAGCCGGTTTGGCCTGACCGTGCGCTGAGGATTCCTTGACGGCAGTGCCGGTGGCCGCGGCCCCGTGCGTCGAGCGGATTTCCCGCGCCGGATCAACCTGCGCGGGCGCTCCCTTCTCGGGCGCAGCCACTGGCGCGGCAGACGACCCGGGCGAGGCAGCCACAGCAGCAGCCGCAGCAGCAGCCGCCGAATTCGCGACATTGGCATCCACCGGCACCACGGCCCGCGTGCCGCCGGCGGCATCGCCATCGTCACCATCCCGGGTGAACAGGCCTGGACGGCCGGCCTCGGCCCCTGGTTCGGACAGCGTCGTGCGATAGGCGACATCGGGCCAGGCCTGATTTCGGCGCCCCAGCTCTGCGCGATCGGGAATGGTGATCTGCACATCGCCCAGCGGACGCCGGGGTTCGGAATCCAGGGCGAGCGGCAATACGATCATCGCCCCAAGCGCCAGCACCGTTGCCCCGATGAACCGCCAGCGCGCGCGCTGCTTTTGCGGCAACGAGGGATCCTGCGGTTCATTCTTCCCACTGGACAGTCTGGCCATCGTTCAATTCCGGTTCGTGCTCGTTCGGTGATCCGACCCGCAGGCGGTGCCATCAAGTGGGCAGGAGCGCGGCAACCGTGTAGAAAGACCCGAAGGCCACGATCCTATCACTGTCGTTGGCACGCCTGCGTGCGTCATCCAGGGCCTGTGAAGGAGATTCATAGACAGTTGCCGTGCGCTCGCCCTGATCCAGATAACCCCGTCGGCGCAGTCGACCAGAGCAGTTCGACGGCATCCGCGGCGCGCCGGGTTGGCAGATCGACCAGCAGCCAATGGTCTATCCGCTCGCCCATCGCGTCGATGATGCGATCGATGTCCTTGTCGGCCATCACACCGAAGATGCCGAAGGTCACGGGGTAGAACCCCATATTGTCGAGGTTTGCCGCCAGATGCGCAGCCGCATGCGGGTTGTGCGCAACGTCGAGCACGAGTTGCGGACGCCCTGGCGGCATCTGCAGCCGGCCTGGCAGACCGACGGTCGCAAAGCCCCGACGAACGGCCTGCTGGGTGATCGGCAGCCGATCACGCAATGCCTCGAATGCGGCCAGGGCCGCCGAAGCATTGAGCAGTTGATTGGCCCCGCGCAGCGCCGGATAGGCCAACGAATTGCGTCGATGCCGGCGCCCGGCAAATGACCATTGCTGCCGATCGCCCGAATAGTTGAAGTCGCGCCCGAACAACCACAGGTCGGCACCGATGGCCTGGGCATGATTCAGCAGGGAGGCGGGTGGCAGCGGATCAGCGCAGATCGCCGGTCTGCCGGGCCGATAGATGTGCGCCTTTTCAAAGCCGATGGCCTCGCGCGAGTCGCCCAGAAACGCCGCATGATCGATATCCACGCAGGTCACGATCGCACAATCGGCATCAACGATATTCACTGCATCGAGCCGGCCGCCCAGGCCAACCTCGAGAATCGTCAACTCGGGGGCGAGGCCGCTGAAGGCATGCAGAATCGCCAGCGTGGAAAACTCGAAGTAGGTCAGTGAAATGTCGCCGCGGGTCGCTTCGACAGCCTCGAAACCGGCCACCAGCACCTGATCATCGAGCGCCTGGCCCTGCACTTTTGCCCGCTCGTTGAACTGCAGCAGATGAGGCGAGGTATAACAGGCGGTGCGATATCCCGCCTGAATCGTTATGGCCTCGAGCATCGCACACACGGAGCCCTTGCCATTGGTGCCACCAACCGTGATCACCAGGCCGGGCAGTTGAATACCCATGCGCACGGCGACCGCCCTCACCCGCTCGAGCCCCATCTCGATCTCGGTCGGGTGCATGGCCTCGATGCGCGCCAGCCAGGCAGCCAGGTTCATGCCGGATTCGCCAGGGACCGATCAGGCCGGATCGTCGTTGACCGCCGACTCCGTCGGCACGACGGGGATCACGGTTTCGATCAAGGCATCGGCAGGATGCTTTTGCAGCAACGCGAGCAGCGAGGCGATTTCACGGCGCAGGTGGCGACGCTCGACAATCATGTCGATGGCGCCCTTGTCCAGCAGAAACTCGGCGCGCTGGAAACCCTCGGGCAGTTTCTCGCGCACGGTTTGCTCGATCACCCGCTGGCCTGCGAAACCGACCAGCGCGCCTGGCTCGGCAATCACCACATCGCCCAGGAAACAGAAACTCGCCGACACACCACCCATGGTCGGGTCGGTCAGCACCGACACATACGGCAGCCGGGCCTGGGCGAGCGCGGTGAGACTGGCCGTGGTCTTGGCCATCTGCATCAGCGAGAACAGACCTTCCTGCATTCGCGCCCCACCAGAGGCGGCGACCGACACGAACGGCAGGCGTCGCGTGACCGCTTCCTGGACGCCACGCCGGAATCGCTCGCCAACCACCGAGCCCATCGATCCCCCCATGAAGTCGAAGTCGAAGGCGGCGACCACGACCGGCAGACTCAGAATGCTGCCCGCCATGACGAGCAACGCCTCGCTCTCGCCAGTCTTGGTGGCGGTGGAATCGAGTCGCTCACTGTACTTGCGCGAGTCGCGAAAGCGCAGGGGATCGGCTGGCAGCACCTGATCAGCAATCGATTCGCGATGCTCCGGATCGAGCAGCAGATCGAGCCGGCGGCGCGCACCGATACGCAGGTGATGATGGCAGTTGGGACAGACATGTTGATTGGCGTCCAGATCGGCCGAATACAGGACTGTCTCGCACGACGGGCACTTGACCCATACCCCCTCGGGCACCTTCTTGGCCTGGGTGCCGGACGACCATTTGAGCCCCGGCGGAATCAGCTTGTCGAACCAGCTCATCGGCCCGCCCGCTGACCCGACGCCGGCGCGAGTTCATCCAGGGCCAGGCGGATGCCGCCCAGAAAGTCGCTGATCCGATCGATTGCCCGCGATGGGTCGCCATCTTCGATGATCTGCAGCAGGCGGGTGCCGATCACCACCGCATCGGCTTGCGCGGCAATCGCCTTGGCAGTGTCGGCATCACGAATGCCAAAGCCCACACCGACCGGCAACGAGATGGTCCGGCGGATCCGCGCCACCTGATCCTGCACATCGGCCACATCCAGATTGCCCGCGCCGGTGATGCCCTTGAGCGAGACATAATAGACATAGCCGGCCGCCAGCCTCGCCACGGCCTCGACCCGGTCAGGGGTAGAAGTCGGCGCCAGCAGAAAGATCGGCGCGATGTCGGCCTGCCCGGCCAGTCGGGCGAACTCGGCCGATTCTTCGGGCGGACTATCCACGAGAATCAGGCCGTCGACGCCGGCCGCGCGCGCCGCCTCGATGAAGCGCGCCATGCCCATGTGCTCGACCGGATTCAAATACCCCATGAGCACGATCGGGGTGCGGCCATCCTGTCGCCGGAACTCATGCACGAAGCCGAGCACCTCGACGATGCCCACGCCATTGGCCAATGCACGATCGTTCGCTTTCTGGATGACCGGGCCGTCTGCCATGGGATCGGAAAACGGCATGCCCAGTTCAATGATGTCGGCCCCGGCAGCCACCATGGCCTGCATGAACGGCACAGTGGACTCGCGCTGCGGAAAACCCGCGGTGACATACGGGATCAGAGCCTTGCGACCGTGGGCGGCAAGATGGCCAAAGGTGGCCTTGATTCGATCAGTCATTGAGCATTACCGCCTGGGCGCGCTCGGCAACCGTCTGCATATCCTTGTCGCCGCGACCCGAGAGGTTGACCAGGATGATTTTGTCGCGCGGCAATTGTCTGGCGAGGATCGCCGCATGGGCCAGCGCATGGCTGGATTCGAGCGCCGGAATGATGCCCTCGATGCGACAGCAGTCGTGAAAGGCCTGCAGGGCTTGGGGATCGTCGACGGTCACGTAGCTGGCCCGACCCGAGTCCTTGAGCCAGGCATGTTCGGGCCCCACGCCGGGGTAATCCAGCCCGGCCGACACCGAATGGGTTTCGCTGATCTGGCCGTCGTGGTTCTGCAGCAGATAGGTCCGGTTGCCGTGCAACACGCCCGGTGAGCCGGCGGTGAGTGAAGCCGCATGCCGGCCCGTGGCCACCCCCTCGCCACCGGCCTCGATGCCGATCAGTTTCACGTCGGCATGATCGATATACGGATGGAAGATGCCGATGGCATTGGAACCGCCGCCCACGCAGGCCAGCACGTAATCGGGTTGCCGACCCGTGGCGGCCGGCATCTGTTGCAGGCATTCCTGCCCGATCACGGCCTGGAAATCCCGCACCATCATCGGATACGGATGGGGGCCGGCCACGGTGCCGATGATGTAGAAGGTATCGCTGACATTGGTCACCCAGTCGCGCATCGCCTCGTTCAGCGCGTCCTTGAGGGTCTTGCTGCCCGACTCGACCGGCACCACCTCGGCGCCCAGCAACCGCATGCGCTGCACATTCTGCTGCTGACGAACGATATCGGTCGAACCCATGTAGACGACACACTTCATGCCGTATCGGGCCGCCACCGTCGCGCTCGCCACGCCGTGCTGGCCGGCGCCGGTCTCGGCGATCACGCGAGGCTTGCCCATGCGTCGGGCCAGCAATGCCTGACCAATGGTGTTGTTGATCTTGTGCGCGCCGGTATGGTTGAGGTCTTCGCGCTTGAACCAGATCTGCGCGCCGCCGAGTTGCTCGGACCAGCGGCGGGCGTGATACATCGGCGAGGGCCGGCCCACAAAGTTGGCCAGTTCATCCTTGAACTCGGCAATGAACTCGGGGTCGGTGCGGTAATGTGCATAGGCCTCGCGCAACTCGCGCAAGGCATGCATCAGGGTTTCCGAGACGAATATGCCGCCATACGGCCCGAAATGCCCGCTGGCATCAGGCAGGTTGTACGCTTGCCCGGTTTTGATGGTCACGTCTTGTCCTCTCGTGCCCCGGAGTCGGCTGCGACCACTGCCGCAACAAACGCCTCCATGGCGACTCTGTCCTTGATGCGGGGAGTATCGCCCTGGATTCCGGTCGACACATCTACCGCCACGGGTGCCAACTGGTCGATCGCCCGGCCGACATTTTCAGGATGAAGGCCGCCAGACAGGATCAGCGACCAGTCACGGATGCGCGGTACGAGAGACCAGTCGAAGGATTCGCCGCTGCCGCCGAATCCTTCGGACCAGGCATCAACGACGAATGCCTCGGCCGACTCGTACCGGGATACCGATGTTAACAAATCGGCTGCGCTGCGCATTCGCACGGCCCGCCAGTACGGCAGTGAGCGTCCGGCCGACAGTGGCGCCAGCCCGGCCAGTGATTCACGGCACTCGTCCGGGGTCTCGTTGCCATGAAACTGGATCAGATCCAGCCCGACCTCCCGGCAACGGTCCTGAATGAATGCGGGTGGCGCATCAACAAACAGGCCTACCGCGCTGACCCAGGACGGCAGCAGGCGGCGCAGATCGCGCGCCGCTGCTGGTTCCAGATATCGTGGACTGCGCGGATAGAACACGAAACCGACCGCATCCACGCCGAGCGCCACCGCCGTGCGCACGTCTTCCGGCCGGACCAGTCCGCAGAACTTGATACGTGTGCGCCCCGGCATGGACTCAGTCCTCACGTCCGGGCCAATGGCCGACATCGTTCAGGCGCGCATACCCCGGCAGTCGATCGCCCTGCGGATATCGGGCACCGCAAAAATACAGGCCACTGGCGTCGAAGGTGGGCGCGGCCCGTCGACGGTCCCGCCCGGCGAGCAGCTCGCCAAGCCAGGTCGGATGACGGCGCGCGGCACCCACCTCGATCAATGCGCCAACGATATTGCGGATCATGTGATGCAGGAACGCATTGCCCTCGAAGGTGATCAGGATCAGCCCGGCCGAGCCGGCAAAGCCGATGGCATCCAGCCGACGCACCGGCGAGGCGGCCTGGCACTGGGCCGAGCGGAACGCTGAAAAATCATGCGTGCCGATCAGATTCGCCGCGCCCGCGCGCATCGCCGCCACGTCCATAGACCGGAATACCCAGCCGGCCCGCCCTGCCCAGAACGGATCGCGCACGGGTGCTACGCGCAGCAGATATTGATATTGTCTACCGATCGCGTCGTAGCGCGCATGAAAGTCCTGACGGACCGCTTGTGCCGCGGTCACCGCAATGCTGGCGGGCAGATGACTGTTCAATCCGCGCACCCATGCCGATAGCGGCCGGGGTGCCGGCGCGTCGAAATGCACGGGCTGGGCCAGGGCGTGAACGCCCGTATCGGTGCGTCCTGCACAGGTCACCCGGACCGGCGCGCCGGCGATGCGGGCCAGCGCGGCCTCCAGGTGATCCTGTACGGTATTGCCACCCGGCTGGGTCTGCCAGCCGTTGAATGCCCGACCATCATAGGCCAGGCGTAGTGCGAATCTCACGCGGCTCCCTGCTCCTCGGTCGGGTCGTCGCCAAAAGCAAAAACGGGGAAGCCATGCTTCCCCGCGCAAAGGTCCCTGGCTGGACCTATCCTATTTTCGAAAGCATCGCTCGCGCTTTCTGTTGTTGTCCATTGTCGCCGCCCTTGATGACTTCCTCAAGCAACTCACGGGCGCCTTCCTTGTCGCCTATCTCTTCATAGGCGGAGGCCAGATCGAGCTTGGTGGCCATTTCCTGCCACTGCGCGGATTCACCACCGGCCGGTTCGCGATCGTTCGACAGGTCAAGGCCAACGCCCAGATGATCGGCCTGCAAGGCACCGGCCATGGCACTGCCACGCCCAGAATCGCCTGCCGCGCCGTCCATACTCATGCTGTTCAGACCCACGATCGTGGAATCACCAGCGAGCAGATCCTTCTCGAAATCGAGCGTGGGCATTTCGATGCTGTGGCTCATCGAATCGCGACCCGAATGGCCATCCTCGGTCGTCATGCCGATCGAGGTGTTCATTTCGGTATTGATGTCCAGATCGAAGTCGAGCGAACCGAACTGCTCGTCGGGACCCGGTGCCGATGCCTGGCGCAGCGCCTCGACGCCGTCGCGGGCGTCGGGATCGACGGTCAGTGTCGGCAGATCGTCTGCATCGTCATCGACCGTGTTGAAGGCTGCCGTGCCAGCCGACGCATGCCCCCTGACGACCGTGTCGGGCGACAGGGAATCGATGATCGATGTCGCACCAGCCACGCCCGCCGCACCCATTGCCGCCATCCGGCCCACCGGCGCACCCGCATCGACTTCACCGTCACCGGTATAAAGCGGGTTCTCGGGATCGATCGACAAGCCCATGGTGATGACCTTGGGCCACTCTTCGTTCTGCCCGCCGGTCGAGTCGTACATTTCGCGCGCCAGCGCACCGTAGGCGATGGGATCCTTCCGACCGGCGTAGATCTCCAGCAGCTTCAGGCGGATAGCCTGACGATCGGGGGAGCGCTTCAAGGCCTCCTTGAGAATCTCCTCGGCCTGGGCCTCGCGACCGTAGGCGATATAGACCTCGGCCTCGGCGATCGGATCGACTTCGGTGCTGTGCACATCGACCGATGAATCGGCGCCCACGGTGGTGTTAAACAGGCTGTTGCTGGTATCGACATCATGACCACCGGTCGAACCGAACAGCGAATTGGCCGCGAAGGCGTCGTCGCCAGCCAGGGTGTCTTCGAATTTCTCTTCGGCGGGCTTGGCCTTGCGCTTGCGCCAGGCCATGAAACCGGCCAGAGCGATCAGACCGGCCGCGCCAGCGGGCACCAGGGCATTGGACGACAGGGTGCTCAGCACCGAATCGAGCATGCCGGCGGGCTGTGGCTCGGCTTGCACGGTGGGTGCGGGCGACGGGGTAGCCGTCGCTTCAACCGGCGGGCTCGAACTGGCCGCAGCCGCGGCTGCCTTGCTCGCCTCGGCCGCCATGTCGCGGGCCGCCTGGCTGGCCGCGCTGGCGGCGTCGCCTGCGGCAGCGGCAACATCCTTGCCGGCCTGTTCCGCCCCGGCTTGCGCACTGCCGGCCGCTGCGGCAACCGCAGCACCAGCGGCGGCGGCCGCATCACCCGCCTTGTCGATCGTCGATGCCGCACCGGTCGTGACCGAGCCGCTGTCGACACCCGCCGTGCCGGCGGCTGTCGTGGCGGACGACGAGCCGGCCTTGGCCGTGTCGGCTTTCGCCGCAGCCGCCTGTACTCTGGCGGCCTCGATCTTCTCGGCGGCAGCCTTTTCGATGGCCGCCTTGTCGGCCAGCGCCTGTTCGGCGGCCTTTTCCGCCGCTGCCTTGTCGGCCAGCGCCTTTTCAGTCGCCGCCCGGGCCTGGGCCTGGGCATCGGCCACCTTGGTGGCCGCAGCCGCAGCCGCCGCAGCCGCCGCTTCCGCGCCACTTCTGGCCTGCCCCACCTGACCGCTCAGGTCGGCCAGCTGTTGGTTCTTGAGTTCGAGCAGCTTCTGCAGATCGGCCACATTGCGCTCGAGCTCGGAAACCCGGCTCTGCGCATCGCGCAGCGCTACCTCACGCGCCACGCCGCGCTCTTCGGTGTTCACCGCCGCATCGCCGGTCGCCGAGGTCGCGCCGCTCACCGATCCGGTGGTATCGCGCGAGAGCTTGAGGCTGTCGGTCGTGCCTGCCGCCTGCCGCACCGGCGCACGCGCCGCGCCGACATTGCCCACTGCCGCCGAACCGGCCGGTGCCGCCGAAGCAGGCGCAGTCGAATCAGCAGCGACATTGGCCAATCTGGCCCGGTATTCGCGCCAGGACTCATTGCTGGCTCGAATCTCGGCCAACACCTGCGCCTGGGAAACGGCCGCCATTTGTTCTGCGGTCGGCACATCGAGTTCGGCACCGGCGCGCAATTGATGGATGCTGCCGAAGAAAGCGTCGGGATTGCGCCGATACAGGGCCACCATGACCTGATTCAGGTCCGCGGAGCCGCTGGTCATCTCGCCCGCAATCGTGTTGAGCGTCTCACCGCGCTGCACCGTGCGCTTGCCCGGGAGGCTGCGTGCCGTGCCGGTAGCCGCCGTCGGCGCGGCCGTGGGCGCCGGCGAAGTCGCCGGCCGGGCCGTTGTCGACGATGCTGCCTGGGCACTGGCCGGCGCCGGGCTGCGTGCCCCGATCGGCGACGGGGTGGACCCGGTCACTTCGGCAGGCGCCCGCGTGGCCAGTCGACGATCGCGCAGCGAATTGGCGCGCTCGGCAATCGATGCATCCTGGGTGGCCGGCGCCACACCGACCGCGACCGGCGTCGGCTGAGCCACTGCCCCCGCGGGCGTGGCCGGCGCGGGTGCCCGGAGCGCCGAGGGTGACGGCGTGACGATGGCCGTGCTCTGCGCGGGCCCGCCTTCGATCGATTCGGTTCGGCCCAGCCGCAATTCGGGCGGATCGAGCAGGAAGGTGTACTCCCGGACAAACTTGCCACTCGCCCAGGTCAGTTCGACCAGCAGATCGACGAAGGGTTCGTTGATGGCGCGCGGCGAACTGACCTTGACGATCGAACGGCTTTCGCCGTTGCGGATCACCTCGAACTTGAGCCCGGTCAGCGCCGGGTTGTACTCGAGGCCAGCCTGCCGGAAGGATTCGGGCCTGGCCAGTCTGGCGGCCAGCGACCCGGCTTCTTCCTCGGACAAGGACGTGATTTCGATCTCGGCTCGCAAAGGCTGGCCAAGTGCTGATTGCACCGTAAGACGCCCCAGACCTGCTGCTTCGACCGGCAAGGCAACAGTCGTGAACGTCGCCGCGATTGCCAGGCTGATTGCCGTTTCACGAAACGGCAGAACCAATCTGAAGGGCGACAAAGTTGGCGTCGTCAAGACCTTCCCCAAAGCGATCTCCTCGATCTTTGCAGCGTAACATCAAGCATTTACGTATTCAACATGAAGTCTGCCTGAGGAGTTTGTCGGTGTTGTATACACATCATCCGGATGTGAACAACGACAGTCCTCACGCTGCGGCTGGAAGTAATGCCAGGTTTGTCGTGTCGAAGAAGGCCAGAAATTCAACGGTCTCACCGAACAACAGTGTCGAGCGATTGTACGTTGTGTGTCACTTATGAGACATGTGTTCGCGTAAACAGGAAACGACATGTGACAAGGTTCGACACTCTGTGCAAGTTGCACGCTTTTCACCCCTGACGGACAAGGCAAAGCTTATCGCCGCGGTGTGGCCGCGACGATCACGCTGCCGACTGGCGGTCGGCACCCAGGGGATCAACGGTGGCGGTCGACCAGGATAGTGAGCATTCGGCGCAACGGTTCCGCTGCGCCCCATAACAACTGATCACCCACGGTAAACAGGCTATACACGCCCGGTTCGACCGTCAGCGCACGGATTCGACCGACCGCAATGTCCAGACTGCCCGTGACGGCCGTTGGCGTGAGGCCTTTCATCGACTCATCGCGGCGGTTCGGTATCAGCCTGACCCACTCGTTGCCGCCCCTGATCAGCTGCTCCACATCGGCGACCGGCAGCGGCCGCTTCAGTTTGATGGTCAGCGCCTGACTGTGACAGCGCATGGCGCCGACACGAACGCACAGACTCTCGATGGGGATACGCCGATCCGCCGCGCGCGCCAGGATCTTGTTGCACTCGGCGTCGGCCTTCCATTCTTCGCGCGACATGCCATTGCCCAGGTCGCTGTCGATCCAGGGAATCAGGCTGCCGGCCAACGGGACCACGGTCTGCCCGACCGGAAACGAATCCGAGCGCATGGTCTGAAGGAGGCTCGCATCGATATCCAGAATCGGCGAATCGGCATCGGCCAGCAGATCGGCCACCGACGCATGCGAGCGGCCCATCTGCTCGATCAACTCGCGCATCTGCTGTGCACCACCACCCGAAGCCGCCTGGTAGGTCATGCAGGTCACCCACTGCACCAGATCGTCGGCCAGCAGGCCGCTCAATGCCAGCATCATCAGGCTCACGGTGCAATTGCCGCCGATGAAGTCTTTGTCGCCGCGCGCCAGCGCCGCATCGATCACGTCACGATTCAGCGGATCGAGCACGATCACCGAGCCGGGCTCCATGCGCAAGGTCGACGCCGCGTCGATCCAGTAGCCCTTCCAGCCCTGCTCACGCAGCGGACCATGAGCCGCCTTGGTGAAGTCGCTGCCCTGGCAGGTCACGATCACGTCCATCGCCGCCAGTGCCTTCAGGTCACCGGCATCACGCAGGGGCTGATCGCCCACGGGTGCCCGGCCACCGGCATTGGAGGTACTGAAGAAAACCGGATCGATACCGGCAAAATCATGGCTGGCCTGCATCCGCTGCATGAGCACCGAACCCACCATGCCACGCCAACCCACGAACCCGGTTTGCAGGCGTCTACTCATCACTTCACCTCTGCGAACGATGTGCCGGTTGCGCGATCGGCGCCACACGGCGCGGGCCGGAGTGGCTCCGGCCCGATGAAATTAACCCAGCGCCGCCACGACAGCGTCGCCCATTGCCACGGTGCCGATCACCGGTTTGCCGGATTCGGCAATATCGGCGGTTCTTTTACCGTCAGCCAGCACCCGACGCACGGCGCCCTCGACCTTGTCGGCCGCACCGGCCTGGCCGAGCGAATAGCGCAACAACATGGCCAGCGACAAAAAGCTGGCCAGCGGATTGGCCGCGCCCTTGCCGGCAATATCGGGTGCCGAGCCATGGATGGGCTCGTACATGCCGAAGGACTTTGCATTGATCGAGGCCGAGGGGAGCATGCCGATCGAGCCGGTCAGCATTGAGGCCTCGTCGGACAGGATATCGCCGAACATATTGCCGGTCACGATCACATCGAACTGCTTGGGATCGCGTACCAACTGCATCGCGGCATTGTCCACGTACATATGAGTGAGTTCGATATCGGCGTACTCGGCCTCATGCAGTTCACTCACGACATCGCGCCAGAGCTGGGTCGTTTCCAGCACATTGGCCTTGTCGACCGAACAGACCCGGCCCGAGCGCTTGCGCGCCGCTTCGAACGCGGTGCGCGCGATACGACTGATCTCGGCTTCGTTGTAGCGCATGGTGTCGACGCCCTCACGAAGCCCCTGGGCATTGGTCGAGATGCCGCGCGGCTGGCCGAAGTAGATGTCGCCGGTCAACTCGCGCACGATCAGGATATCCAGACCGGCCACCACGTCGGCGCGCAAGGTCGAGGCATGAGCCAGTTCGGGATAGACCAGCGCCGGGCGCAGATTCGCATACAGGTCGAAGTGTTTGCGCAGGCGAAGCAGACCTTGTTCGGGGCGCTGCGCCCGCGGCAGGCGGTCCCAGGCCGGCCCACCCACGGCACCGAACAGAATCGCATCCGAGCGCTCGCACAAGGCCAGTGTCGCGGCCGGCAGCGGGTCGCCGGCGGCGTCGAATCCCGCGCCACCCACGGGCGCACTTTCAGTCGTGATCGACAAGCCATGACGGCCCAGTGCATCGATCACACGCTGACTCTGAGCCATGATTTCTGGGCCGATGCCGTCGCCGGCCAGCATGGCGATCTTATAGGTCATGATGCGAGCGTCCTTGCAAGCCAGGGTTGGTCGGCGAGCCGACGCTGTTCGAACTGGCGGATCAGATCGGCCTTCTGAAGGGTCAGGCCGATCTCGTCCAGACCATTGAGCAGGTTGTGGCGGCGATTGTCATCGACCTCAAAAGGATGCGTGATCGCGCCATTCACTGTCGAGACCATCTGCTGATCGAGATCAATCACCAGTTCGAAGCCCGGAAAGCTCGCGGTCTCCATGAACAGGCGGTCGACGGCTGACTCGGGCAAGACGATTGGCAGCAGGCCGATCTTGAAGCAGTTGTTGAAGAAGATATCGGCAAACGACGGCGCGATCACGACCCGGAATCCGTAATCCTGCAAGGCCCAGGGCGCATGCTCGCGCGAGGATCCGCAGCCGAAATTGCGCCGGGCCAGCAGAATCGACGCGCCCCGGTAGCGCGGCTGGTTCAGCACGAAATCGGGGTTGAGCGGCCGGCTCGTGATGTCCATGCCGGGTTCGCCATGATCGAGATACCGCCAGGCATCGAACAGATTCGGGCCGAAACCGCTGCGCTTGATCGACTTGAGAAACTGTTTGGGAATGATCGCGTCGGTATCAACATTGGCGCGATCCATGGGCGCCACCAGACCGCGATGAATGACCAGTTTTTCCATGGCTGTGTCCTCAGCGGATGTCGACGAAATGGCCGGCGATGCCGGCGGCGGCCGCCATGGCCGGACTGACCAGATGGGTACGTCCGCCCGCCCCCTGGCGCCCTTCGAAATTACGATTCGAGGTCGAGGCGCAGCGCTCACCCGGCTCCAGGCGGTCGGCATTCATGGCCAGACACATCGAACAGCCAGCTTCGCGCCATTCGAAGCCGGCGGCCTTGAAGATCTTGTCCAGACCTTCGGCCTCGGCCTGGGCCTTGATCAGGCCCGAGCCCGGCACCACCATGGCCAGTTTCACCGAATCGGCCTTGCGCCGTCCCCGCACCACCGCCGCCGCCTGGCGCAGATCCTCGATTCGCGAATTGGTACACGAGCCGATGAAGATCTTGTCCGGCCGGATCGCGGTGATCGGCGTGTTGGGCTCCAGCCCCATGTAGACGAGCGCCCGCTCGATCCCTTCGCGCCGTACCGGATCCTTTTCCTTGTCTGGGTCGGGCACCCGGCCATCGATGGGCAACACCATTTCGGGCGACGTACCCCAGGTGACCTGCGGCACGATCGTGGCCGCATCCAGATTGACCACGGTGTCGAAACGCGCATCGGGATCAGACCGGAGTGCACGCCAAAGACCGACCGCACGATCCCAGTCGGCACCGGTCGGCGCCATCGGCCGATTTTTCAGATAGTTGATGGTGACATCGTCGACCGCGACCATGCCCGAGCGCGCGCCGGCTTCGATCGACATATTACAAAGGGTCATGCGGCCTTCCATCGACAGCGAGGCGATCGCACTGCCCGCGAACTCGATCGCATGGCCGGTGCCGCCGGCTGTGCCGATCCGGCCGATGATCGCCAGCGCCACATCCTTGGCACTCACGCCCCGGCCCAGCCGCCCGTCCACGCGCACCAGCATGTTCTTCATCTTGCGCGCCATCAGGGTCTGCGAGGCCAGCACATGCTCGACCTCGCTGGTGCCGATGCCGAAAGCCAGGCAGGCGAACGCCCCATGGGTGCTGGTGTGGGAGTCGCCGCACACGACGGTCATGCCGGGCAGTGTCGCGCCCTGCTCCGGGCCGATCACATGCACGATGCCCTGGCGTGGATCATTGATGTTGAAATACGTGATCCGGTGCTCGGCGACATTCGCGTCCAGCGTCTCGACCTGCAAACGAGCGGTCGGATCCTCGATACCCTGCGATCGGTCGGTGGTGGGCACGTTGTGATCGACCACCGCCAGATTGGCCGACACCCGCCAGGGTTTGCGTCCGGCCAGTTTCAGCCCCTCGAAGGCCTGCGGACTGGTCACCTCGTGCACCAGGTGCCGGTCGATGTACAGCAAGGCGGTCGTGGCATCTTCCTGGCTGACGACGTGGTCGTCCCAGAGCTTGTCGTAAAGCGTGCGTGGGGTCATGACGGGTCCGGTCGGATTTGGCGCGCTGCGCGGCACTAGCGGCGTGGCGTTGCGTCGACTATCGAGTATGCCACGGCAGGCGCGCGCGGCGCGAGGCGCGAAGCCAGGAAAATCGACAACGCGCCCAGGCCGGCAGCCAGCGCCGCCCCGACAAAGGCTGCGGGCGGCGACACCTGGGCCCAGAGCGCGCTCATGGCGAGCCCGCCCAATGCACCGCCCATGCCATAGGCCAGGGTGATGTATAAGGCCTGGGCTCGCGCCTGCTGACGGGCATCGAACCACTGATGCAGGGTCTTCATCACCGCGCTGTGATGCAGCCCGAAGGTGACGGCATGCAGGAGTTGGGCCAGCAGCAAGGGCACCAGCAGGCCGTCGGATTGCCCGATCAGCAGAAACCGACCGGCCGCCACCACCATGCTGAAGCCCAGCAGACCCAGCGTGCTGAAGCGCTCGAACAGGCGGCGTTGCCAGCGAAACAACACCACCTCGGCCAGCACCCCCAGCGTCCAGAGCAGGCCGATCTCGCTCTTGCTGAAGCCGTGGCGCTCCAGGAACAGCGAAAACAGCACGTAATACGCCGCGTGCGCAAAGATCATCAATGCATTGCCCAGAAAGAACGCGACGATATGGGCTTGCCGCAGGCGCTCACGCAGGCGCACCAGGGTCGCGACGGCCTCGCTCGCCGGTGGCGGATCACTGACGCTCATCGGCCAGACCGCAACGAGCAGACCGATCATCGCCAGCGCCATCCAGGCCGGCAACCAGACCATGCCCCAGGCATCGAGGGCCAGACCGACCAGGGCGACCGCCAGCATGAAGCCGATCGACCCCCAGACCCGCGTGCGTCCGTAGGCGCCCGCATCACCCCGTGTGATGGCGAGCGTGCGTGCCTCGCCGATCGGCATCTGGGCTCCGTTGACGAAGTACAGCGCCGCCAGTAGCAGGAGCACGGCAGCAAAGCCCGCCGGTGCGGCCAGCGGCAGCAACAGGATCATCATCAGGGTGAGCAAGGTACTGATGCGCAGCAAGCGGTAGGCACTCGCCCCGGTATCGGCCAGCCAACCCCAGAACGGCGGCGAGATGATGCGCATCCATTGCGGCACGCTCATCAACACCCCGATCTGGGTAATCGAGAAGCGGTGCTCCACCAGATACAGGCTCAGAAACGGTGAGGCGATGCCCACATAGGCAAAGTACGCAAAATACAGCCCGCGCAGCCGGATGAGTTCGTTCAACGCACGTCGCGCGAACCCGGAATCGGTGCCGGTTCGACCCTCACGTCGCCATTCTGGGCCCGATGGCGCAAGGCATGGTCGATCAGCACGAGCGCCAGCAGTGCTTCGGCAATGGGCGTGGCCCGGATGCCCACGCAGGGATCGTGCCGACCCAGGGTCTGGACCTGGACGGCTTGCGCGTCGGTATCGATGGACTGGCGCGCAGTGCGAATGCTCGAGGTGGGCTTGATGGCCAGTGACACCCGGATCGGCTGGCCGGTGGACAGTCCACCGAGCACACCGCCCGCATGATTGCTTGCAAAGCCGTCCGGAAACAACTCGTCGCCATGCTCGCTGCCCGGTTGACCGACGGACGCGAAACCCGCGCCGATCTCCACACCCTTGACCGCATTCAGACCCATCATCGCGTGCGCAATGTCCGCATCGAGCCGGTCATAGAGTGGTTCGCCCAGGCCGACCGGCACCTGCTCGGCAATCACCTCGATACGCGCACCGCAGGAGTCACCGGCCTTGCGCAGCGCATCCATCTGCGCCTCGAGCACCGGCACGATGCTCGCGTTGGGCGCAAAAAACGCGTTGTGCGCCACATGGTCGAAACTCTCGAACGGAATCGGCGTGCCACCCAGTTGCGACATATAGCCCCGGATCCGCGTGCCGTAGCGCTCGCTCAGCCATTTGCGCGCGACGGCCCCGGCCGCCACCGTGGGCGCGGTCAGGCGCGCCGAAGACCGGCCGCCCCCGCGATAGTCGCGAATGCCATATTTGTGCCAGTAGGTGTAGTCGGCATGACCGGGCCGGAACTGGCGGGCGATATTGCCGTAGTCCTTGCTGCGCGCATCTTCATTGCGGATCAACAACGCGATCGGCGTGCCGGTGGTCAGGCCCTCGAACACGCCCGAGAGAATTTCCACCTGATCCGACTCCTGACGCTGCGTCACATGGCGCGAGGTCCCGGGCCGTCGCCGGTCGAGTTCGGGCTGGATGTCCTGAACCGACAAGGCCATGCCAGGCGGACAGCCATCGATCACGCAGCCAACGGCCGGCCCATGGGATTCGCCGAAATTGGTCACCGCAAACAGCCTGCCCAGCGTACTGCCCGACATATCAATCGCCCCGACGCGCCAGACCCGGCAGACGAGCCGGCTGGCAGAAACCCAAGCCTGGCCGCTCGCTCACCACCATGCGAGCCCCTCGGCCAGCCGGCGCCTGACCGTGTCGCGCGGCATCGCGGCCAGCATTTGATCCACCGCCGGTGTCTGCAGGCGGCCGAACACCAGCGCACGCAGCGGCATCGCGAACTGCGGCATCTTCAGGCCGGCCCCGGCAACCGTGGACTTGACCAGTGCGCCGATCGCCTCGGGTTGCCAGGCCACCTCGCCCAGCGCTTCGTGAAAGGATTGCAGTGCCTCTCTTGAGCCGGGCGCTGCGCGCTGATCCACATCGGCACGCAAAGGCTCCCGCGCCGGTTCGTTCAGAAAGCCCGCAATCTCGCCCGCCAGCGCCACCAGGGTGGGGGTACGCTCCTTCATGAGCCCGGCCAGCCCTGCCAGCCACTCGCGTGGCGGCCGATCTGCCCCACCCTTGGCCGCCGCGCCGAGCAGGGGCAACAGATAGGGTTCGAGCGCAATGGCCAGGTCCTGATCGGGCATCGCCTTGAGATAGTGCTGATTGACCCAGTCCAGTTTGTCCAGATCGAACTGGGCTGGTGACTGGGACAGATGCGACCCGTCGAACCAGCCGACCAGTTGTTCGCGACTGAACAGTTCGTCGTCGCCATGGCTCCAGCCCAGCCGGGCGAGATAGTTGATCATCGCCTCGGGCAGATACCCGGCCTGCTCATACTGCATGACCGATACCGCGCCATGACGCTTGGACAACTTCTGACCGTCCGGGCCGTGAATCATCGGCAGATGCCCGTAGCGTGGCAGTTCGGCCCCCAGCGCCCGCAGAATGTTGATCTGACGCGGCGTATTGTTCACATGATCGTCGCCCCGGATCACATGGGTGATGCCCATGTCATGATCATCGACCACCACGCAGAAGTTGTAGGTGGGCGAGCCGTCGGCCCGCGCAATGATCAGATCATCGAGCTCGGCGTTGGCAATCGCGATCGGTCCCTTGACCAGATCGTCCCAGTGCACCACCCCTTCGTCGGGATTGCGAAAGCGCACCACCGGCCGCGAGCCGGCCGGCGGCTCCAAGTGATCGCGGGCGGCGCGCTCGGGCCGCCAACGGCCGTCATACCGGGGCTTGAGGCCGGCCGCACGCTGCTGCTCGCGCATCTGCTCGAGTTCGGCCGGGGTCGCATGGCAGTGATAGGCGCGGCCGTCGGCCAGCATCGCATCAATGACCTCCCGATAACGATCCATGCGCCGTGTCTGGTAAAAAGGCCCCTCGTCAGGCGTCAGACCGAGCCAGGCCATCCCGTCGACAATGGCCTGAACGGCTTCGGGGGTCGAGCGCTCCAGATCGGTATCCTCGATGCGCAGCACGAAGCTGCCCCCGAAATGCCGGGCAAACGCCCAAGCGAACAAGGCGGTACGCGCCCCGCCGATATGCAGGAAGCCCGTGGGGCTGGGTGCAAAGCGTGAGCGCACGGCGCCGGCCCGGCCGGGCGCGAGCGCCGAAGCGGATGGACGGGAGGCAGTTGTATCGGCAGCAGAGTCGGGCGAAGTCATCGGCCGATTGTAGCGTCCGGGTCGAGGCGGTCTGGCATCCTCCCAGCGACAAAGCCCGCAGCGACCGACCGTCACTGCGGGTTTGCCGCTGGCGCTGCACGCAGCGCCAAACCGGGCCTGACCGAGCGACTCAGGTCACCGGCATCTCCACCTCCAGCAGACGGGCGATCCGGGTCCGGATCGCCCGCTTCGAAGATTGAATGGCAACGGCGGGCGCGATCATCAGCGCCCCCGTTCCGAATGGGACTTTTCATGGCCCGAACTCAGCGCGGCTGGACATCGATCGCCGCAGATCGACGAGGGCAGAATCGCCGCCTCGACCGGCAAACCGATGTAGTGGCTGATCGGATTGGAGTCGGGTGCCGCCGCGCAACCCGTCACCAGGGCGATGACCCCGATCGCCAGCACCAGCAGCACGGCACACCGCATCACGGTACTCATGAACGCGCCGGCCTGCAGGTGAACCTATCGAACGCGCCGGGCACGTTCGAGGCGAGCAATGAGCGAATCAACACGTCGGCAACTGCCCTGTTCAATCGATCGCGGATCGGCTCGCAGCCAGTCAAACCGAGAAAAGCCGTGATCGAGCAGGCATTTTCAAGGGTTTGTGGCAGAATTCCTGCACCTGTCAGCCCAAGTGGCTGATAGACCGGATCAACGGTATCGGCTCAGGGGGTCGCTCAGGAGCCGGTTCCCGCGTTGGCGGCTCGAAAGCCGCCGTTCATGTCGCAACGGTCCGGGCGGTTAGCTCAGCGGTAGAGCACTGCCTTCACACGGCAGGGGTCACTGGTTCGATCCCAGTACCGCCCACCAGAAAATGTTTTTAAAAACAGTGGCTTAGCTTGTTGATCTCGCCACGCAGCTGGGTGACCCCATCCACCAGATCCAGGGCCTGCAGTCGGCTCCTTTTCAGCAACGTATTCCACTGAGCGGTCTTCACTGCATCCTGTGCGAACGCGTCGCTCAAGTCCGAAGGGGTGGTGTCCGGCAACTGTAGTTGTCGTCGGGCAAAAGTCGAGTCGATGGTGCGACGCAGTTCGGTCGGTTCAAGGGTGCACTCGGTGAGCAGCACCCTGCAATCGAAGTAGTGCGTCACATTGACGAAGCGGTTGAGCGCGGCGCCGCGTGACCGATTGACCGGCGTCCTGTGCGAGCCGTCATACAAATGGCATGTGATTGCCCAGAGGCAGTTCGCGAATGCGTTTTCCGGTGATCTGGAAGATCGCGTTGGCCAGCGCCGGGGCCACCGGTGGCACGCCGGTTTCACCCACACCACGGATGGGGCCGCCACTCTCCAGTACCTTGACCATGATCTGTGGCGCCTGCTGCAGGCGTAGCACCGGGTAGTCGTGGAAGTTGCTCTGCTCGGCCGCGCCCTTGGCGAAGCTGATCTCGCCATATAACGCGGCACTGAGTCCGAAGATCACGCCCGACTGCTGTTGCGCTTCGATGTTGCGCGGGTCCAGCGCGGTGCCCACGTCGAGGGCGACAAAGACTTTGTCGATCTTCACGCCCGCCTGGGTCATCGTGATCTCGATCACCTGGGCTACCGGCACGCCGCGGCACAGGTGGAAGGCTACCCCCCGGCCACGCGCAGTAGCCAAGGGCTGGCCCCAGCCTGCCATGGTGGCCACGGTCGACAGCACCTGGCGCGATGGCTCGTGCGACAGGAGCGACAGCCGCATCGCCAACGGATCGGCGCTGGCTTGCGCGGCCAACTCGTCGATGAAGCTTTCGATGAAAAAGGCGTTGTACGAATTGCCTACCGAGCGCGTGTAGCTCACCGGTCGGCCAGCCGGCGCACGATAGGCTGTGGCGCGGTGGTGGGCGATGCCGTAGGGTTGATCGTACGCACCTTCGATGATCTTCGCGTCCGGGCCCAGGGCAGGCAGTCCCAGGCGGCCGAGGTTCGATTCGACCACGGACAGCGAGGCCACCTGCACGTCCAGTGCGTGCGACCTGCTTGTCCGCAGTCGTGCCGCGCAAACGCGCCACGGCCGCAGGGCGGTAGAAGTCCTGTGCCATGTCTTCTTCGCGCCGCCAGGTCAACTTGACGGGCTGGCCCGACATCGCCACGGCCAGTTGCACGGCCTGCACCACATAGTCCGCCTCCAGGCGCCGGCCGAAGCCCCCGCCCATCAGCATGACGTGCACGTGCACCTGGGCGGCATCAAGGCCTGCAGCCTTGGCGGCCAGGTCGCGTGCGCCTGTGGGGTTCTGCAAGCCGGCCCAGATGTCGAGCCGGCCATCCTTCAGCAGAGCCACGGCGTTCATCGGCTCCATCGTCGCGTGCGCCAGGAAGGGCACGCGGTACTCGGCCTCCAGCACCGTGCCACCAGCCAGTGCCTGGTCGACGTCGCCGTCGTCGCGCAGCCGGCTGTCAGGCTCCTTCTCGGTCATCGATGCAACGATGGCCTGCATCATCGCCGCCGTGCTGGCCGGGTATTCGGGCTCGGACCACTCGCACTGCACGGCCTGCGCGGCCTGGAAGGCACGCCAGGTGTTGTCGGCAATGACGGCGATGCCGCCGGGCAGCTCGACCACCTTCAACACGCCGCGCATAGCCTTGGCGGCGGTGGCGTCGAACCTGACGAGGACCGCACCCTTCGCAGGGTTCATGCGCACGGTGGCGAACACCATGTCGGGCAGCCGCACGTCGATGCCGAAGGTGGCCGTGCCGGTGCACTTGGCCTCCATGTCCACCCGCGGCATCGACTTGCCGAGGTAGCGCCATTGCTCGCGGGCTTTGAGCGGCGGGCTGGCCGGCAGGTCGATCTGTGGCTGCGGCCGGTGCCAGATCCACATAGCTCAGGCGTCGACCGTCGGGCGCGAGCACATTGCCGTTGTCGGTCTTGAGTTGCATCCGCCGGCAGACCGAGCTCCTGCGCCGCGGCCGCCACCAGCGCGAAGCGCGCCGCGGCGCCGGCCACACGCATGCGGTCGAACAGGTCGGCCACGTTGGACGATCCGCCGGTGATCTGCATGGGCAGCAGCTTGGCCATCACACCCATGGCGCCGCGCATGGCTTGCGCCGCCACGCTGTGGTCGAGGTCGGCAAACGGGATGTTGTGTTCCACCAGGGCGCGGTTGTAGTAGGCCGCGCCCGGTGGGCCGTGCTCGACGCGAATGCTGTCCCATGCCACGTCCAGTTCCTCGGCCACCAGCGCCGCGAGCGTAGTGTGGATGCCCTGGCCCATCTCGGCGCGAGGGGTGATCAAGGTCACGCCCTGGCCATCGATGCGCACGTAGGGCGTGAGTGCGGTGGCGCCTTGCGGCAGATCGTCCAGCAGCGGATTGGCCGCCGTCTGCCTGACCTTGTAGACGCCGAAGGCGACGCCGCCGACGACGGCGGCCGAGCCGATCAGGAACGTGCGACGAGTGATGGTTGCAAGCTTGCTCATGCTCAGGCTCCCCGATTCGCGCTTGGCAGCGTCGTGGATGGCGGCGCGAATGCGCGGATAGGCGCCGCAGCGGCAGAGGTTGCCCGACATGGCCTCGTCGATGTCGGCGTCGGTGGGCGCCGGGTTCTGCTGCAGCAGCGCCGCTGCACTCATGATCTGGCCCGACTGGCAGTAGCCGCACTGCGCCACCTGGTGCTCGACCCAGGCCGCCTGCACGGCGTGCAAGGTGCCCGGCGTGCCCAGGCCTTCGATGGTGGTGACCGCGCCCGCTGACGGCGCCGACCGGCGTCACGCAAGAACGCACCGCGTTGCCGTCGACGTGCACGGTGCAGGCGCCGCACTGCGCCATGCCGCAGCCGAACTTGGTGCCCGGCAGGTTCAGCTCATCGCGCAGCACCCACAGCAGCGGCATCTCGGGCTCGACATCGATCTCGTGGGGCTTTCCGTTGACGGTCAGCTTCATTTGTGGGCTCCTCTGGTGTGCCAATGTGGGCGATGTGTGTGCATACCAATCACTGTCCGTGCCCCGGTCAACAAGAAGCCCACCCGGTCCACCTTCTGCAAGCCTTTGACCTTGATGACGGTGATGGCGCCGTCCGCCATCTGTTCCAATGAACTCGAGGGCGAGCCGCTGGAGGCGCAGATTCCGCAGTTGGCGCCGGTGATCAGGACGACGGCGTTTTGACTGTTCATGACGGGCTCCAGAAAAGTCCGGATACGGATCTCACATGATGTTCGTCATACGAATTGGCGAGTAAAAACCGAATGGGTGAAAACGTTCAGTGAAGCTTGATGACCGCCTTGCCTTTGGCGCGGCCGCCTCCAACGTATGCCAGGGCCTCGTTGGTGGATTCGAAGGGGAAGACCGTGTCGATCAGGAGGCGGGTGGCGCGGGCGGTCGCCTGCACGATGCGCTCGTGTGAGGCTTTTTTCGCGGCGGTTCGGGTGCCGGTGGTTTTTCGGATGATGATCATCATATGTGATATGAGACCACGTTGCAAGTGTTGATCAAGGCAAGCGATTCAAGTGTCCCGACCGAGTCAGGGCCTCAGGAGATCGCCCCCCCAGGGTCGGATGGGAGAACCAGGCCTCTGCCGTTCGCTTGGACTCGTCGTAGCCTTGAGATGAGGCTTTGTCATCGAACTCACCCAGGCTGCGCTTGTCGCGTTTGCCAGTGTCGGCACAACGGTATCGGGCAATCCGGCTGCCCGTGGAGCTTCAGGTCATTTTGCGAAAGCCGGGCATGCAGCCGGATGAGAGCTTGACCCAGTAGGGTTCTGTCCGCGGCTTGAGCTTGTGGCGTTAGTCGAAGGTGTCGGTCCTTGCCAAAATTCTTCCCTCGGGGTGGTGGGCCAATGTGGGCCGAACACGTTGAACACCGTGCAATTTCGAGAGACAGATTTCATGGACACATGCAGTCCCTGACGGTCCGGCAGAGTCTCGTTTTTCGGCGTTCACACGGCAGGAGCTAACGGTTCGATACCAGTACCGCCCACCTTCGTTTCCGTCGGCTTACCCGACTGGTGACAGTTGCGCCTGTCAGCATGGCGCGTAGCGTCGGCACAGCACCGTCGGCTCTCCGTCAGGCGCGCAGACTGGCAACCGTCTCGACCATCTCCGGCTCACCCTCGCCGGCCGCGCGGGCCACCGAATCGCGACCCACCACACCCGAATACAGCGCATCGAGCGCCGCTCGACCACCGGTGAAGCTGCGCACCTCGATGGCCTCACGCGCGCTGCGCACCAGCTTGCGGGCCAGACGCATATACGGGTGCGGCGACAGCAGATGGCGGGCCAGGGTATGCGAGCGCACGGATTCGCGCACCCGGGCCGCATTGGCAGCCAGTTGATCGGGCGGCACCGGAGTTAGCGCCGCATCGATCCGGAAAGTCGCGGTCAGATTCCCCCCGTCAGCCGACAAGCTGGCACTCTCAAGCGCGAGCCCGACACGCGCCGCCATCGATGCCAGACTGGTCTGGTTGAAATTGAACAGGTGAGCCTCGTGAAAACTGCTCGACGGCATCTGGCAACTGGCCTCGACATTGGGCACCTCGACGACCAGCCGGCCATCGGCGCTGAGCAGACCGCGCAGCCGACCGAGCACATCAGCCGGATCCTCAGTGTGCTCCAGCACATGCCAGATGGTGATGAGCCCGAAGCCGAAGGCGGGCAACTTCGCATCCTGGATGAAGCCCGGTTGAACGTCCAGACCATAGGTATCGACCGAATACTGGGCATAGCCGCGGTTCGGTTCGACACCGGTCACCCGATGACCGAGCGACGCCAGCAGATACGCGAACTCGCCGCCGCCACTGCCCACATCGAGCACCCGTAACGATTGCCCGGCGAGCAAGGGTCGAATCTTGCGATGGCGATCGAGCGCCACCCGGCCGGCCCGCAGCACATGTTTGGCCCGGGGCTGCCACGTACCCTTATAGCTGACCCGGTAGTCGTCCTCGTAAAAGCGGCGCGGATCATGCGGAAACGGATCTGACCAGACCAGGCCGCAGGCCGAGCACATCACCGTGCGCAGCGCCCCCCCGTCCCGGCCTCGTTCCGACAAGACCTCGGCATGCAGATGGCCACAGTTGTTGCAGGGAATGGAGGGTTGAATCTGCGCCACGGCAAACGACTCCTGGGCCACCGGCGGATGCACGGCGACAATGTGAGGATGCCGAATTATGCCGTCTGGGGCGGGCCACGGGATTTCCTGGCGTCTGGCAGCGGACGGATCGGTCCGGACCACGCAACGGTCTGGCCCTCGCCAGCGACCCTGCGCCGATGAAATCAACCCGCGGGCGGATAGTCCGTGTAGCCGCGGCCATCCCCGCCAAACAACAGGGCCGGATCGAACGAGGCCAGCGGCTGCCTGGCCGCCAGTCGCGAGGGCAGATCCGGATTGGCGATAAAGGGACGACCGAAGGCCACCAGATCCGCGTGACCGGCCGACAAGATCGCATCGGCCCGTTGCCGGTCGTACTTGCCAGCCACGATGATCCGCCCGTGATACGCGTCCCTGAGCGTTTCACGAAATGACGTCGGTATCTGCGGTGCATCATCCCAGTCCGCCTCGGACAAATGCACAAAGGCGAGCCCTGATTTGTCGAGCTGTCGGGCCAACTCGAGAATCGTCGGAATGATCTGCGGGCAATTCATGTTGCGCTGGGTAATGAAAGGCGCCAGCCGGATACCGGTGCGATCGGCGCCGGCCTCACCAGCCACGGCCATGACCACTTCGCGAACCAGTCGGATGCGCCGGGCGATATCGCCACCATAGTCGTCATCCCGATGATTCGAGGTGGTGCGCAAAAACTGATCGAGCAGGTATCCATTGGCGCCGTGGATCTCGACCGCATCGAAGCCCGCTCGCATCGCATTGGCGGCTGCCCGACGAAAGTCATCGATGACCGCCGCGATGTCCTGCCCGGTCATGGCACGAGGAACCGGGCAGTCGACCATCCGACCCTCACCGTCGTCACCGACCACCCAGACCTGGGCATCAGGCGACAGTGCAGAGGGCGCCACCGGCTGGCCATCGGCATGGAAAACCGCATGAGACATCCGGCCCACATGCCAAAGTTGCAGGGCGATCCGCCCGCCTGCCTCATGCACCGCATCGGTCACGCCACGCCAACCCTCGACCTGCGCCTCGCTATAGATGCCGGGGGTGAAACTGTAGCCCTGGCCCTGGCGGGAGATCTGCGTCGCCTCGGTGATGATCAGCCCGGCACTGGCGCGCTGAGCGTAGTAGCGGGCCATCAGGGCATTGGGCACGTCACCCGGCTGAGTGGTGCGACAGCGGGTCATGGGCGACATCACGATCCGGTTGGGCAGAGTCAGCGGCCCGAGGGTAAGGGCTTGGAACAGCGGCTGGACGGATTCGGTCATGGTTCTCGAGCCTGGCAATTGGATGGACAGAATGGCAGGCCGGGTCGAAACCTGACCATTGCGTGATGATCAACCAAATTCATATGATTAAATATGAGCGCAGTCTTGGCAGAAATATTCAAATATAATTTGTAAATCAAAGTCGCCAGCCAACATCGACGTGAAATCCCTGCATGACCTGGACATCTTCGTGCGCGCCATCGACGGCGGCAGCCTGTCGGCGGCTGCCCGCGCCCTCAATCTGACACCGGCCGCCGCGAGCGCCGCCCTCAAGCGCCTGGAGACTGACCTCGGCGTGCAACTGGTCGTGCGCTCCACCCGAAGCCTGCGCCTGACTGGGTCGGGCGAAACCCTGCTCGAGCAATGCCGTCCGGCCCTGGCCGTCCTGCACCAGGTGAGCCAGCAACTGTCCGTCGGCGACCAGGCCTTGCGCGGCGAACTCAAGCTGTCGGCGCCCTCCGACTTCGGGCGCAACCTGCTGCTGCCCTGGCTGGACGCCTTTCAGGATCGGCATCCCCATGTCCAGGTCCGGCTCCAGCTGTCCGATCGCCTGGCCAACGTGTTCAGCGAACCCGTGGACGCGGCGTTTCGCTACGGCGAGCCGAGCGATTCAAGCGTCGTGGCCCTGCCGCTGGCCCCCGACAACCGCCGTGTGCTGTGCGCCTCGCCCGCCTACCTCGCGCGGCGCGGCAGACCGGCCACGCCACACGATCTGCCTGACCATGACTGCCTGTGTTTCATGCTGAGCGACGCCGTGCATGATCGTTGGCGGTTCTCGCGAGACGCCGGGCCTGACATGATCATCAAGGTGCGCGGCGCAAGAATTGCCGATGATGGCGATGTGGTTCGCCGCTGGGCGCTGGCCGGCCATGGCGTGGCCTACAAGGCACGCTTCGACGTCGCCGCCGATATCGCGACGGGCAGGCTCATCACCTTGTGTGCCGAATGGACCACCGAGGCAGCACCCATGTATCTGGTCGTGCCGACACGGCGTCAGCTCACACCGCTGGTGCGATGCCTTCGGGATTTTGTAGCGGAGCGGACGGCGGCGATTTGAGCTTGAGCGATAAGTCCCTGCTGATTCCTTACGCTGACTTTGGGAAGAAGGCCACATCAGGCAAGCCTTCGAAATGCGCATCGCAGGTCAGCAGATCAGCGCCCGTATGCAGTGCCGTCGCGTAGACAATGGCATCCGCAGTTGCCAGCTTGTGCATGCGGTGCAGGTCCGCTGCCAGCAAGGCGATTGTCGTATCAAGTGGCACCACCACGCACTGCTGCGTATAGGCGATCACCTGGTCGGCCTCGTTCTCGCCTGTTTCGCGCACCAGCCATTTCGACAGTTCGAGCTGTACGATGGTAGGCACGATGCACTGTGCCTTGCCTGGAAACTGCTTGCCGAGCTTCCGCCCCAACGCGCTGCCGGCCAGCCACTCAATCCAGGCCGACGTGTCGACCACGCGCGGCACTTCCATCAATAGCGGTCCTTTCGGTCACGGTATCCGTCCTTGCTCGCGCCCTTGGCAATGCCTGCCAGTTGATCCAGTTCGGGCACGGGAATGACCAGCACGCCCTTGCCCTTGGGGATGAAAACGAACTGCTGCCCAGCGACCCACCTCTGCTCATCGCGCACCGATTTCGGAATCGAAATCTGAAACTTGCTTGACAGCGTGGCAGTGGATGTCATTTTCATACTCTTAATCTATCGATCGTTAATCGGTAAGAATACAATAGTGCGTCGGATCAGACAAGCAGTGAGCACCCCTCGCAGTGGTGAACTGTCCAGGCTCCTCGGCGATCAATTGGCTTTTCGATCACCGGCGAGTCGTTGCTACCCTGGCTTAACAGGTACGGCTTGCGGCTGCTCGCAACGCGTTGTCCAGATCGCGCCATAGATCTTCAACGTTCTCGATTCCCACGCTCAATCGAAGCAAGCCAGGCGGCAGATGTTCCTGACCTGGAATGGCCGCGCGACGTTCCATGGTCGATTCAACCGCACCGAGACTGGTGGCGTGTTGAATGAGCCTGACGGCCCCGCAGACCGCGTCCGCGACCTCGGCACCGCCGCGTACATCGAAGGAAATCACCGTGCCAAATCCTTTCAGCACACGCCTGGCCGTCGCATGGGTCGGGTGTGATGGCAAACCGGGATAGCGGGCCCGCTCCACCGATGGATGCGCCTCCAGCCGCTCGGCCAGCAGAGCGGCAGACTGTTGCGAGCGTTCGAGGCGCAAGGCCATTGTCCTGGCGCCGCGCACCGCCAGAAAGCACTCCAACGTGCCCGGCGTCGCGCCGGCCAGTTCACGCGACTTTCTGAGCGCATGCCAGATCGCATCATCTCGCGTGGTCGCCACACCAGCCAGCAGGTCGGAGTGGCCGCCAATGAACTTGGTGGCCGACTGCAGCGAAATCGTGGCCCCGACATCGAGCGGCCGCTGGTTCAGCGGTGTCGCAAAGGTATTGTCCACCGCTACCAAGGCGCCAGGCTTTCGAGGTGAGGCACAGATCGCTTCCAGATCCGCCACCCCGAGCAAGGGGTTCGATGGCGATTCGAGCCAGATCAGGTCGGCCTCGGAACAGGCGCGAATCCACGCTGCCGTATCGTCGAGCGCGACCCGCCGCAGCGACCACCGGCCGCGCTGCTCCCCGGCTGCGGCCAGCCCGGCCACGCCTTGATAACAATCATCGGGCAGCGCGACGATAGCTCCAGCCGACAACTGGTCGAACACCGAGGCAATGGCGGCCATGCCTGACGAAAAGGCAACCGCCCTGCCCGATTCGAGCCCCCCAACTACCGCTTCCAGCGCTTCCCAGGTTGGCGTTCCGTCGTCGCGCGAGTACTCACGCCCGCGACCGATGATGAAGTTCGAGGCCGGCACCAACGGGACGTTGAGCGGCGCGCCGGGCTCGCCACCGCGGCCGGCTGTGACAAGCCATGATTCAGGTTGGAGGCCGCTCTGATGTTGTGTCACGAAACCGCTCAGACCGCATCGCGCATGCGCAGCGCCAGTTCCGCGTGGCCGCGCTCGTCAAGGACCGTCGCAGCGCCAATTCGATCGCGCACTTCCTTGTTCTGGCTGAGCTTGGACTTGCCCACCAGATTGGTGAGGCAAATTTCGATGCCGACGATATTGCTCAGCATGCCATCAATGAAATCGGGCGCCGAATCGGACATCTTCCAGGGCTTGCTCTCGGCGGCCTCGTGCCGGCGCGTCAGACGCGCGACCAGGCCACGCACGAAGCGCTCATCGTCGCGCACGGTGAGCGTGCCATGGGCGTGCACGACCTCGTAGTTCCAGGTCGGCACCTGGCGGTGGAACTCGTGCTTGCTCGGGTACCAGCTGGGCGACACGAAGGCTTCGGCGCCCCGAAAGATCACCATCACCGACGAGCCCGTGGCACACCGTTGCCAAAGGCTATTGGCTCGAGCCACATGGGCGGTCAGGGTGCCCAGCGGACCCGCACCTGGGTTGAATTCGAAGGGTAGATGGTCGGCATCGAGGCAACCCTCCGACTGAGTCACCAGGGTGCCGAGTGGATGCTCGTGAATGATCCGGTGCAGCTTTTCAGGATCAGTGACGGCGAAGTGAGCTGGGATGTACATGGCGGGACGCGGCAGGTTCGGACAGGGTGCAAGCCGGCGACTATCCCTGATTACCGGCACAATCGCAAGAACCAGGATCGGTAATTTTAAATGGACCAGTTTCAACCCCTGCCAAGGCCGTCCCGGCATCCGGGACCCACCGGTGCGGGCCGGCGAATCTATGAGTTCCTGCGCAGCCGGATTGCCGATGGAACGCTGCCGACCGGTGCGCGGACGCCTTCCACACGCGCCTTGGCGGCCGAACTCGGCGTGTCGCGTACCACGGTCACGGCCGTCTTTGAGCAACTGGCGGCTGAAGGCTTCCTGGTCACCTCCCCTGGGCAAGTGGCACGGGTGGCCGGCACCTTGGCGGTGATAGATCCAACCCGTTCCGGACGCCGCAGTCGGGCTGTCTCGCCACTGTCGACCTTCGGGCGCCGCGTCGAGCGCATGGTTCTGTCGGCAGTGCCCGCCGACCCAGCGGCAGACATTGACTTTCTCTACGGCGCGATCGCCGCACGGGACTTTCCAGCATTGGTCTGGCGACGCGCCTACCTCGCCGCGCTGCTCAGCCCACCATCGCGGCTGTATTACGGGCAGGCGGAGGGTGACGCAAGCCTGCGACGCACCCTGCAGGGCTACCTCGGACGCGCGCGCGGCCTGCGCTGCGACGCCGACCAGATCGTCATCACGAATGGCTCACAACAAGCCATCGATCTGTGCGCACGCGTGCTGCTCGAGCCCGATGATGCCTTCGTATTTGAGGATCCCGGCTACCTGATGGCGCGGCGATGTTTCGAGGCGACCGGAGCACGACTGCTGCCCGTCCCGGTAGATGAACACGGTCTGGACACCGGCCGTCTGCCCCGGGGTGGCAAGGCCCGCCTTGCCTATGTCACGCCATCCCACCAGTTCCCGCTCGGCGGGACGTTACCGATTGCTCGACGGTTGGCCCTGCTACACTGGGCCAGGCGGCATAGCGCCTGGGTGATCGAGGACGACTATGACGGCGAGTTTCGCTATGGACAGCGACCCATCGACGCCTTGCAGGCAATCGACACCGAAGGCCGAGTGATCTACGTGGGTACTTTTTCCAAGGCCCTCTCGCCGCAAATGCGTCTGGGCTATCTGGTGCTGCCACCCGCGCTGGTACCGGCATTCCGCCAGGCCAAACGGCTCACCGATCGCCACGCGCCGACGCTGGAGCAACGCGTGCTCGCCACGCTGATCGATAACGGCGCCTATGAGCGGCATGTACGCCGCATCAGGCGAGAAAACGAGCGTCGCCGCGCAGCCTTGCTCGACGCCATCGCACGGTACCTGCCCGATGATATTCGGGTTCAGGGGTCTGCCGCTGGCCTGCATGTCGTGGTCTGGCTGTCACGGCTGAGTGCACAGAGCGAGCAAGCCATTATCGAGGCTGCGCGGCGGCGGGGAGTCGGTGTGTACAGTCTGTCGGGCCTGTATGCCCGAAATACGCCGCCATCTGGCACAAGGACTGCTGGTCTGATCGTCGGTTACGCCAGCCTGAGCACCGAACAGATCAGAGTCGGCATTGGTCGACTGGCGCAGGCGCTCGCAAACCTACCCACCCGCCCACCCGCAATCATGCCTCAGCCGCATTCGTAGGGGGTTCCGTCCTTGTGGACGAAGCACCACTTTCCCTGCACCAGAATGGCTTTCAGATCATCATCCGGGTAGTGACCTTCATCGCCAGGCGTCCGGTCCCCAACCTCGATAAATACTACGTCTTCGATCGTCTCATTGATCAGGCGGTGACCATTCCCCGAGCCTGCCTTGAAACCAGCGCACATGCCGGGAGCCAGTTGGAGCTTCCCCTCGTCGGTATGCAGCGTGGGATGTCCGCTCAACACGTAAACGAACTCGTCCTGCCGGCTGTGCCAGTGACGCAAGGCGGAAGCGGCTCCGGGCGCCAGGGTAGTCAGGTTCACACCAAAATTGTTCAAACCGAAATGATTGCCCAGTTGCCGCTTGATGCGCCCGGCCATCCGCGCAGCAAAGGGAGCCGGATACACAGAGGGCTGCTGGCGCGGAGGAACCTCGAGGGCGCTGACCGCAGTTGGAATTTGATCGGAGGTTTCAACTCGCATGATGATCCTGTTAAGAAATATATCGACCTACGGGGCATCCGCACCGGCCAGACGGAGTGAACCACCCGATAATAATCCGCCCGATCCATGGCGATTCGCCCGGGCGCCTCAACATCTATGCCCGGCGCGTCAATCCAGTCCGCCCGCGGCCGATTCATCGGGACTCCCCCGCTTGCGCAGCAGAGAAGGCGAAAACCCCCAGCGATCCTGAAACGCCACCGTGAACCGGCTGCATGAGGACGTTGCGCCACCAGACGACGCACGCGGTCCACCCAGCTCGGCCCGGCATGACGCAGGAAGCAATGACCACGCTCGGCGAGCAGCAGCAGAAGTACCTCCCACACGCGATGACGCCGAAGCGCCGAAGACGCCGTGCCGGTGAGTATTGCAGCCGCAGCGCGTCGTATCACATCGTCAAGCTCACTGTCGATGTCCACAACTCGAGCATTCGACACGGGACGACAGGCCGGCATTGCATCTTTCACCTGAGGAGAGTCGTAGAATTCGAGGATCAGTTCATTCGCGAAGGACAGCGCCAATGGCTCAACGTGCTCGCTGTCTGCGTCGGTCGTTTCAGAAGAGTGGAGTCGATAGCTGGGTGCCAAAATGGATTCGACCCGCGTCGCCTGGATGACAATGACACTGTGAATCGGGAAGCGTGGCCCGGCCATCGCCAGGAGCGATTCAGCCCAGGTCAGGAAACATGCCTCGTCGGCCTTGATGTACCTCGCCAGGCCAGTGATCTTGAAGCCTTTCTAGTCAAACGAAACAGCAATGACCCGTATTTTTAAACGTGAATCGTTGACCAGTCAACGCACCGGCTTCACGACCACCCTGACTTGGGCCTTCGAGCAGGTGGTATTCGGAGGATTGCCGCAAACTTCATAGACGAAACGATCTGCCCCTGGCTTGCTCGCGGTGTACTGTATCCTGCCTCCGATGGCCACCGCCGAAGCCCGTTTCGGCCCATCCACGATCCGCAAGCTATCCTGATTAAAGATGTGGTCAGGATCAATGTCGTTAGCCAGGACATCCAATCCGATCGTACCCGCCAAGCTGACGGTCATGCTGTCATCAACCGCTGATGCGATTGCAGATGATGCATGAACCTCCACGGCCCCGATATCGCAACCGACGCCCTGGGGACGCGTGACGCCACGTTGATCGAAGATACCGCCGCACGCGTCGGCCGGAATCGCGTCAATGAGCCGGCTGGCACCAATCGGCGCGCGCGTCAGTGTCGGACCACCATTGTCAGCGAGCAGACCGAGCGAGGGCGTCGCGCCCGCGACCGTATCGCCGGGACCGGCACCGAATCCACAGGTCGCCGTCGTGGAGAAGTTGTAACCGGCGGAATACGCTACGCCTTGCAGTGCGCAGTTGTCGCCACCGCCGACCGGATCCCCAATCACTGTTGCGAACGAGCTCAGCGTGCCGATCGGTGTGGCCACGGCAAGATTGGCGGCATTGGGAGCGCTGTTGCCGGTGAGCGTGACGTAGCGCAATTCCAGTGCCGATTCTCCGCTGGTCAGGATGCCACCACCCTCGCCGCTCGCGACGGTGTTGCGATAGACGGTCGAGTTCAACAATGTGGTCTGGGTCTGATTCACGTAAATGGCACCGCCGCCCCCTGCAGCGGTTGACACATTGTCATTGACCGTCGAATCAACGATAGATCCGATCGTCTCGGGCAAGCCGACAATGGAAAGACCTCCACCCGGTAACGCAGAAGAGTTGCCACTGATGGTGCTCCGTTCGACATGAAAAAATGGACCCTCTTGTCCGGTAGCAAATCGAACGCCTCCACCACCGGTACCGTCGGGCCTGGGCATGTTGTCGATCACAGATGAGTCGATAATCGTCAGCCGGGTGCAGAACGAACAGTCAACACCCCCACGATTTGCCTGAACAATCGAACCGGAAATGTCGAGCGGGTAACCGGTGGATGCATTGCCCGTATTACGAACGCCGATACCGCCGTTTTGACGAATCACCGTATTGCTGACAAGGATTCGAGCATCGATCCCATTGATTCCTGCGTTGCCATTGTCGGCTACCGTGGAGTCGGTAACCCGCAGGCCACTGTATTCCGCCGCAACAATGCCCGACCCTGAATTGAGCGTCACCGAGGAATCAATCACTTCGGTACTGCCTGATTCAGTTCGCAGCCCGGCAAAGTTGCCCGTGAAGGTCGAACCCCTGATGAGCGCCGTCGTGCCCGACAGCCCGAAATCCTCTCCCATGACAAACGCCGGGCCGACGGTATTGGCGGTGAAGGTGACTCGATCGAGCACGACACTGCCCATTGCCCAGAGGCCGCTGGCGTCGATCGAACTCGTACCAGCGCCGCCTCGCACAACCAGATCGAACAGCTCGATGATGCTCGAGGTGTCGGTGCTATGCAGCACCCGCTCCCCAGGACACGACGCAAACAAGATGGCACTATTGCCAACGATGCTCAGCCACCTCGGTGCGGTGTAATCGAGATCACCACGGGCATTGGCGTCCTCGGGTGGCGCCGCGACGCCGTCGCAAAGCATGTAGGTCTGGCCCTCAGCCAGAACGAAACGGGTGTCATCACCACTCGTGTTCGCGGCGTCAAATGCCTCACGCAGGGAAATCAGGCCATCCCCGGCATCGACGGTATCGAGTGTGGTCGTGACGGTGATGAGGGTTTCGGCATAGGCCGGAGACATTGGGGCGATGATCAACCCGGCGACAATCGACAAGCAATTGACCGATAAAGATCGCAATGCAACAAACACGACCCGCCCCTGTAGACTGACGTTGCAGCGATTATATGGCCCATCCCCAGGCGCCGATCGGCAAACGGGATCTCATGCACAATCGCCGTGAACAAATCGCCGCCCAATCATCATGGTCAGATCTCCCCTGATCACCCGATTTGCCGAGGACTTCATGCAGCAGAGCAACCCAATGTCGAACCCCCTGCTCGGCCAGGCCCGAGTCAAAAGCATCGTCGTGCCAGACGATCTTCTCGCGCCGATGCGGGACAGCAGCGATGTGATCAACAAACCGACTGCACTGCGCGAGCGCCTTGCCGAGGAGGGTTATCTGTTCCTGGCCGGAGCACTGCCCCGACAATGTGTGGTCGAAGCCCGAACGGAAGTGCTCGGGCATCTTGCCTCAGTGGACGAGATATCTGAACCCACACACGAAGCCATTGCGAGCGGCCGTAGCAAACGGAGCGCAGACCCGGCAGAGCGAGGCCGCTTCTGGCAGCGGGTTTCCGAGGGTGTAGCGCTACGCCGTCTTACCCACGGCGAAGTCATGCATGAATTGATGCAGAAGATCTTTGGCGAACCTGCGCTCGCTCACGATTATATGTTCCTGCGAGCCGGCACCCGCGGCCGGGCGACCGGACTGCACTTTGACTATCCATTTTTCGGCCGCCTGCACGATCAGGTCTGTACCGTCTGGACCCCGATCGGCGACGTCGCGATCGAAGATGGCCCGCTCGTCATCGTCGAAGGCTCTCATCGTTATCGAGATCTGATCGAACCCATGATCGGATTCGATGTCGCAAACGACCCGTCAAGGAAGGCAGACCTCGGTACCAACGCGATCGACCTGGCGACACAACGTGGTACCCGCCTGCTGACCCGTCACTTCCGGGGCGGTGACGTCGCGATCTTCGGCCTGTTCACTGCCCATGGATCACTCGACAATCATTCGCCAGTGAATCGTGTGCGCTTGTCATGCGATCTGCGATGGCAACCAGCGTCGCTCCCGGTAGATCCGCGCTATGCCTGGAAGAACCCGGGCGGCACTACCGGTGCCGGCTATGCAGAACTCAACGGCGCCAAACCCCTGACCGAGGCCTGGCACGTTCGCTGATCGGCACGTCGATACGCCGAACAGGCATTCGGGTTCGGCAGAGCGACAGCTTACGAAGGCTTGCGTCGATACGCCCGCGACGATTGCGATCGATTCACCCCTTCGACCGTCCTCGCTTCGATCCAGGGAAGACCAAACCCTATTCCATCATCCTCGGCAACCATAAGACCAGAGCCGGCACATAGGCAACGAGCAGAATCACAGCCAGCCATGCGAGCACGAAAGGGAACAGCATGCGCAGCGACTCGTTGTAAGTGATACCAGCAATCCGGCACGCAACCATCGCGAGCACACCCACCGGGGGCGTCACCGAACCGAGTACCAATAACATGATCGCGACGATGCCAAAGTGAATCGGATCGAATCCAAGGTGGGCGATCATCGGCTGCATGATCGGGACAACAATGATCAGTGCCGGCACGGGTTCGAGAAAGGTGCCGATTAGAAAGAAGAAGCCGATCAGCAGCAGCATCGCCCAATGGGGGTCAGACGTGATCGCCAGCAGGTACTGCAGTGAAATCTGGCCGATACCCGCCCGGCTGAGCACCCAGCTGAACAAAGCGGCTCCAGCCAGTGTGATGAGCGCACTGCCGGTCATTGCCGCAGCATTGCCGAAACTCTGATAAAGCGAGCGGCCCGTATGCCTGCGCGTGAACAGTCCGAAGAGCAATGCATAAAGCGCTGCGACGGCACCCGATTCAGTCGGGGTAAACGCACCCGATAAAATGCCGCCAATGATGATCACCGGCATCACGATCGCCGGCAAGGCATGCGTGACCGATCGACGCCGCGTCGCCCAATCGGCGCGAGCCGTTGGCCTGGCGCCCGCGCGCGGCGCAAGCCACCAGGACAGAATCACCATGGAGATTCCCGCCAACAAGCCCGGTACGACACCGCCGAGAAACAGCGCGCCGATCGAAACACCAGTGATTGATCCATAGATCACCGCAATCACACTCGGAGGAATGATCGGTGCCATCATTGCCGCACAGGACGTGACCGCCACAGCGAAACCAGGGTGGTAGCCCTCCTTCTTCATGGCCGGGATCATCATCGACCCGATGGCGGCGAGGTCGGCCAAAGCAGAACCCGAGATCGCGCCCATGAACATGTTGGTGGCGATATTTGCCTGCGCCAGCCCACCACGCAAATGTCCGATCCAGGCCCTGGACAGACTGACCAGCCGCTCGGTGATACCGGCAACGCTCATCAACTCCCCGGCAAGAATGAACAGCGGCACGGCGAGTAGCGAGAAGTTGTCCAGCGAATCGTAGAATTGCTGAGCAAGGATCAGCACCGGAAGCTGGCCGTCGAGCAGAATCACCAGGACGGCCGACAGCCCCATGCAATAAGCGATCGGCATGCCGAGCACCAGGAACACAGTGAACAGCGCAACCATCAGCCCGATCGACATCAATACGCTCCGCCGATGGCGATCACAACAAGTCCGGCGATGGGCCGTCAGGCTGATTTGAGCGCTTCCAGGTCAGCAGCATCAGCAAGGCTTCCAATGCAGCACCGACAGCAACAGCCATGTACACCGTCCACTTCGGTACCCCGAGCAATGGTGACTGCTGAAACCAGCTGCGATCCATGAGCTGGATCGCAGCCCAGAGAAGAATCAGGCTGAACGCGATCGTCAACGATTTGGCGATCGCGATCACAACCCTTGCAGCAGCAGGAGGTAGCGATGATTCGAAAAGTTCGATTCGGATGTGACCGCGAGCGGCCGCCGCCAGCGCCGAACTGATCATCACACCCCACACCATCAGGCCGCGCACCAGCTCTTCCGCCCAGAAAATCGACTCATTCAGGACATATCGGTAAAACACCTGAACCAGAACCATGATGAAATACGTGGCGAGCAGCACGACCGAGACACCCGTGAGCACTCGGCGAAGCCACGCCGTGAACTCATCAAGCGAGCTTGACTCGGTCTGCTGCGCATCCGGTTCAGGCACGGCCCGCCGCCTGTGTCGCCTCGACCAGTTCCTTGGCCTTGGGGCCTGAGCGTTTGATGAAGTTTTCATTCACGACACCCATCTTCGCGCGAAACGACGGGATATCCGGTGTTGCATTTGCCTTGATCTTGCTTGCGACGGCGTCCCAGGCCAGCTGCTGCTCCTTGATATTGCCTACCCACATTTCATCGGCAACCGCCCGCTTCGCTTCGTCGCGAATGACTTTCTGCACGTCGGGCGGTAGCGTCGCCATCTTTTTTGCGCTCGCCATCAGCGAGACTTCAGTAAAGATATGGTGGGTTCGCGTGATGAACGGCGCCACTTCATACAACTTGGCCGTCGAGATATAGTCAGCCGGCACTTCGATGGCATCGATCACACCGGTCTGCAAGGCGGTGTACATCTCGCCAGCCGGAATCGGTGTCGGATTGGCGCCCAGCGCTTTGGCCATCTCGACCCAGGTCGGAATTTCCGGAACCCGCAACTTGATGCCGCGCACATCGTCCGCCGTCTGTACAGGCTTTTTGGACAGGAAGCAGCGAAACCCGGATGCCCCAAGCGACAGAATCTCAATATTCAGCAATTCCTTGGCCGACTTCACCACCTGCTCACCCGTCGCACCGTACAGCACCCGCTTCACATGATCGAAGTCACTGAATAGAAACGGCAGCGAAACAAAACCGAAAAATGGATGCCAGTTCGCCAGGGTACCCAGGTCGCTCCAGCACAGGTCGAGCGTTCCGAGTTGAATCGCCTCGGCAGATGTTCTCAGATTAAACAGTTGTGAAGCCGGCCGAATATCGATCATGACCTGTCCGTTGGTGGCGGTCTTGATTCGTTCGGCCATCTGTTCGACGCTACGATGACCGATATGAGTGGTTGGCAGATGATGTGAGAGCACCAGGCGGATGGGTGCAGCCTGGGCACGGATCACGGTCGGCGCGGCGAGCGTTGCCGCCATCGCTGTACCAAGAGCCAGAACGGAACGTCTCGTCGTCGTCATTCTTTTGTCCTCTATTGCCGCCAGGTTCGCGGCTGTTGTCAATTAATGGCGTGGAATCGGTACAGCTGCGCGCTGTATTACGCCGCTTCACTCACGAATCGGCTGATTTGGGTTGTAACCCGCGCCAATTGATCATACCCCGAGCGAAGCAATCAGCTTGTATTCGTGCTACGCATTCCTGATACGTCGATAACATGCAAGGCTGTACGATGTGCGGCGATCCAGTCCCAGTCATAGTCGACGCCCAGACCCGGGCCCGTCGGCACGCCGACTGTGCCGTCGGCGGCAATACCTTCGAGCGCATCAGTGTAGCCGCACCGATAAACTGGCGGCATCGCATTCGGGCAATCAGGACCGACCAGCGCAACCTCATAATAATTGGTATTACGCAAAGCAGACATCAGGTGACGGTGTGCGGGGCCGGAGGCATGAATTTCGCAATCGAGGCCGAGCGACTCAGCGAGATGGGCGATCTTCAACGAGCCGGTGATGCCCATGTCGTATTCAGGATCGACTCGCAGCAGATCGGTGCCGCCAGCAAGCACAAAGTCGGCCTTCGGTTCGACGCCGCGCACATGCTCAGTCTGCAGCAAAGGCGTGCGAATCATGCTGCGCAGTCTGTTATGCGCGAAGGCGGACACACCGCCATCGCGAAACGGATCTTCGTACCAGAAATAATTGGCGTCATCACAGGCACGGCCGACATAGAGCGCATCGGCAAATGTGCGAAGCTCACAGGCCGGATCAAGCATCAAGGTCATTCGATCACCAACAACTTTGGCAACATGTTGAACGTTGGCCGCCTCCTCTCGCGCGTTTCCATCGTTCCAGCCGTGAATCTTGAATGCGCGGTAGCCCAGGCTATGGCAACGCTCGGCAAACGCGGCGAACGCTTCTTTTGAGTCCAGGCCACCCGAGCGATCTCCATGATAGGTACTTGCATACGCAGGGAGTCGCTTGCGATAGCCGCCGAGCAGTTCGGCGATCGGTGCCTTGTAGCGACGGCCGGCCCAGTCCCACAGTGCGATGTCGATCGGACCATGACCCATATGATCGAATTGACGGATGTCGCGCTTCAGGTCTTCGTAGATCGCAATGCGCTCGCGTGCATCCTTGCCAATCAGGCGAGGCGCCAGCGCCAGCGTCTGTCCCAGCGCACCGCGACTGGCCACCCACAAGGTGACATAGTCGCCCCGGGCGCCATCGCTGGTATGGATGGATACCGAATACTTGGACAAGCGAGTCGTTGCACCCCGCCTGAAGCTGACCGACATCGATGCGCCATCACGCGCAAGGTTGCTGGCGTCGAAGTTGAATTCCTGAACTTCGACCCGTTCAATGATGCTCATGGGCTGTCCCGCTTTCCGTTGTTCGGCGCAATGATGTTGGCCATTTCGCCTGTTATCTGGCGAGTGTACGTCGCCCACTGCGAACGAACAAGCTGAGTGGAGCGGGGCCCCGGACAATTGACTGGCGCCTGACGTCAGACCATGACCAGGCGTCAACTGGTACCGAAGACTTAATCAGAAGCCCAGACCGATGTCCGGGCGCGCAGCGCACCAGCCGACTCTCAGCCCGGCTTCGCGTGATTGGCAAAGCGCCCCCGCTACCATCACCCCCCGGGCGCGGCACGCGAGCAACCAGCGCCACCCGTTGGCCGGTAGAACAGACCAGAGGCGTTGTGCGGCGCATCAGAATCGCAACGCCTTTAATGCTAACGACGCCAATTCAGGATGCCGGCCTTGAGCTGGATAAATTGCGGTGCTCGCGACTCATCAATACCCATGCTAACCTCTGCAAAGGGTGATTGAAAATCGAATTCGCTGAGTCAGCGTGCTTCGCGCCGCATCAGAAGCGCTCGTCTAGCCAGATTGTGCGTCAATCCCCAAGAGCTACCCCACCGCGACGGTCATTGCATGAGGAGATGACCGGCCATGTTGAATCAGGCACAGGTTGGAATCGTTAGCTGGTTGCAGCGATTGGCAGTCGCGGTGTCCTGTTGCGTCCTGCCACCCGCAGTCCCGCCTGCCTGCGCCGCCGATGATGCTGCGCAATCACCGTCGGCAAACCTAAGATTCCGACTCGAACCGATCACACCCGTTCCGCACACTGCGTTGGCAGCCGGCAAGCGGGTATCACTGGGCGAACGCCTGTTCCACGACCCGCGCCTTTCCGTCGCCGGCGACCGATCATGCGCCAGTTGCCACCCGCTGCATCAGGCGGCGATCGACGGCCATGCCCGCGGCATTGCGCTGGACGGCAAAGCACGCCTGCGCAATACACCAACCTTGTTCAACGTCTCGCTGAACGCATCCTTCAATTGGGATGGCGCAGTCCCGACACTCGAGGCGCACGCCGATCGCTTGATTGCGAGCCCCGATGTGATGGGCTCAAGCTGGCCGGAGTTGCTCGACAGATTGCAGGGCGATTCGAGTTATGTGAGCGCTTTCCGTGCCGCCTACTCGCGCGACATCACACGGGACAACCTGCTCGACGCCCTTGGTGCCTTCCAGCGATCCCTGCTGACGCCCAATGCCCGCTTCGACCGGTACCTGCGGGGTGAATCGCAAGCGATCACTGTCGAGGAAGAGGTAGGCTACGGCTTATTCAAATCCTACGGCTGCATTGCCTGCCATCAGGGCGTGAACATCGGCGGCAATCTGTTCCAGAAGTTCGGCGTGTTTCAGGACCCGAACTCCACCCTCGCTCCGAACCAGGAAGTCGACACCGGACGCTACCTGATCACCCGGGTGGACCGCGATCACGGTGTCTTTCGTGTACCGAGCCTGCGCAATGTCGCGTTGACCGGGCCCTACTTCCATGATGGCCGGATGCCTGACCTGGCGGGCGCGGTCAGCGTCATGGCCCGCGTCCAGCTGGGTCGAAGCTTGACGACACAGGAGAACGACGCGATTGTCAGCTTCCTGCACACGCTCACTGGCGAGTTCCGCGGCCAGCCTCTCACGGTCGCCCCCCGATGATGACGCGTACCGGTTGGAAGCCGATTGTGATCGTCGCGGGGCTGTTGCTGCTGCTCACCTTCCTGTTTATCAAGAGCCGAAGCCCCGATCTGATCCTGCGCGACAACACCCAAGCGATCCTGCAATCCTTCGCGCTTCATGATGCCGAGCTCACCCGGGATGTGCTGCTGGCGCGTGCCGCGCTGCTGCCGAATTACGACTCGTTAGCGCAAACCGGGCGAGCCCTGATTGCAGACCTCGACGCATTACGCCGTCAGAGCCTCGCGGCGTCGGCCGCCCCGACGAGGGCGTTGCTCGTAGAACAGGTAGATGCACTCGAAGCGGCGGCTATCGACAAGCTTACGAGCATCGAGTATTTCAAATCCGATAATGCGCTCCTGCGCAACTCCCTCATGTATCTGACCAAACCCGATACGCTCGCCATTTCCGAATTCAACCGCGACCAGACCGGCTCGCCGGATCAGGTCCGACTGTTCCATTCACTGCTGCGTTTCCTGCACACGCATGAGACCGATGCCGGCCATGAGGTTCACGAAATGCTCGACCGGCTGCGCGCGCCTGAGGCGCCCGATCAACCGTTTCAGGTTCTGGTGACTCACGGGCGATTCATCGCGGACCGATTGCCGGTAGCCGATGCTGTGGTGGGCCGGATCATCGACAGCGAAACCAGCGTGCATGCCCGCGTGGTGCAGGACACAATCCTGAACTATTCGGGGCGCGTGGAAGCTCGGGCACAGGGCTTTCGAGTCATGCTCTACGTCGCCGCCGTGATTCTCCTGGGCTATCTGCTCTACCAGTTCTACGTGCTTCGCGCCAGAGCCGCCGAGCTGAAGGCAACAAACCATACCTTGAACCTCGAAATGACTGAGCGCCAGCACGCTGAGCATGCCATGCGCGCCAGCGAAGAGCGTCTGCGCGCCATTACCGAGTCGGCCAAGGAGGCGATCGTCACGGCGGACAGCGCGGGCAGTGTCGCCTCGTGGAATGCCGGTGCAGTTGCACTCTTTGGCTTTGAAGCGAATGAGATCATGGACACGCCATTCCTGCGCCTGTTCCCGGAATCCGCTCACGCCGTCTTTGAACAGGTTTTGGCGCAATGGGTCGATACCGGCAGTCCACGCCTCTCGAGCAACTCCATGGAGTCGATGGGGATCACGAAAAACGGCGATCAATTCCCGATCGAGGTATCGCTGTCAGCCTGGACGACCCAGGAGGGTAGTCACATCACCGCCATCGTGCGCGACATCAGCGAACGCAGGAGGTTGGAGGATACAGCGAGGCAACAACAGTTGCAGCTCATCCAGGCCAACAAGATGACGGCGCTGGGTACGCTCGTCTCGAGCGTGGCGCATGAAATCAACAATCCCAACCAGCTGGTGCTGATGAACGCCAGGGTGATTGCCGAAGTCTGGAGTGACGCGCTCGGCATTCTCGATGAATACCGTGAACGCAGCGGCGGGTTCCTGCTCGCCGGTATGCCCTACGAGGAAATACGACAGAGCATGCCCCTGCTCACCCGCGACATCCACGACGGCGCGTTGCGTATCGAGCGATTTGTCGCGGAACTCCGGGATTATGCCCGCCCGCGAACGCGGGATAGTTACGCGCCGTTCCACCTGAATGAGGCCGTTCGCCGCGCCGCCCGCCTGCTTGGCCATCAGATCAACAAGCGGACGGCCCGTTTTCGTACCGATCTGGCCGACAATCTGCCCGCACTTTTCGGCGACGCACTGCAGATCGAGCAGATCGTCATCAATCTGCTGATGAACGCGCTTGAAGCATTGCCCGAGAGTGGACGCACCGTTGGCGTGTCGACCATTCTCGACGTTGAGCGACACTGCGTGATCCTGGAAGTTCATGATGAAGGCACCGGCATTGCACCGGAGCACTTGGCCCGTCTATGCGACCCATTTTTCACGACCAAGCAGGAGAGCGGCGGAACCGGCCTGGGGCTCGCTATTACCGCTTCACTGGTGCGCGCACACGGCGCTCGCCTCGAGTTCGAGTCGGCACCGGATCGGGGCACTCGCGCCCGCGTTCTGTATCCCCTGAGCAGGCACTAGGCATCCGTCCCGGCTTGAGTGAGACCCGACATGACGAGCCCAACCCAGTCTCCGAACCTGCCAGTGCTGCTGGTGGACGACGAGCCTCAACTCCTGCACAGCGCAAGCGTGGCCCTGCGCACATCAGGCATCACGAACGTACAGACACTGGATGACAGCCGGGCTGTGCTGCCGCTCCTGGAGAATCAACCGATCGGCGTTCTGGTGCTCGACCTGGCCATGCCACATGTCTCGGGCCAGTCCCTGCTGAAACAGGTATCAGCGATTCACCCCGACATTCCAGTCATTCTCATCACAGCGACCAACGATCTGGATACGGCGGTGCAGTGCATGCAGGCCGGCGCGATCGATTATCTGGTCAAGCCTGTGGAGAAGAATCGCCTGGTGTCATCGATCAAGCGTGCCTTGGAAATCCGTGCGCTGCAGGCAGAAGTACTGGCATTGAAAGAGCACTTCCTCGCGCAGGCGCCTTCCCAACCCGAGGCGTTCACCCAGATCGTCACGCAGAGTCAGGCGATGCAGGCCGTGTTCCGCTATCTGGAGGCCATCGCGCCATCACCGCGACCGGTCCTCGTGACCGGTGAATCCGGAACGGGCAAGGAACTCGTCGCGCGCGCCATCCATGGGCTATCCGGGCGACCCGGCGAGATCGTGGCGGTCAATGTCGCCGGTCTGGACGACACGGTGTTTTCCGATACGCTGTTTGGCCATGCCAAAGGCGCCTACACGGGCGCGGACCGATCTCGCGACGGCTTGATCACGACCGCCGGTGAGGGCACGCTCTTCCTCGACGAGATCGGCGATCTCTCGGCCGCCTCGCAGGTCAAACTGCTGCGCCTGCTGCAAGATGGCACGTTTTATCCGCTGGGCGCCGACCGGCCGCAGCGAAGCCGCGCCCGGGTCATCGCGGCCACCAATTACGACGTGATCAAGGCGGTGGCCGCCGGCACGTTTCGCAAGGACCTGTACTACCGGCTGCGCACGCATCATCTGACGCTACCACCGCTGCGCGAGCGAGCCGGAGACCTGCCATTGCTGGTGTCTCACTTCGTCGAGGAGGCGGCCCGCGATTTGGGCAAGCCGGTGCCCGCGATTCCCGGTTCGCTCTACTCATTGCTGCAAAAATACGCCTTTCCCGGCAACCTGCGGGAACTGGAGGGCATGGTGTTCGATATCATGGCGCGCCATCAAGGTGAAAGCCTGTCGGTGCAGAGTTTCAAAGAGGCCGTGTCAGGTGGGCCCGACGGGACCATGCCGCAGAACTGGTCCGATGACCCGACCAACGCCTTCGCCGGATGCTTCGCCGCGCAACTGCCAACGCTCGATCAGGCGGAGGAAGCGCTGATCGCGGAGGCACTGCGGCGCGCTCAGGACAATCAAGGCCTGGCGGCCGGACTGCTCGGCATCTCGCGACAGGCGCTGAACAAGCGCCTGTCGCGCCGGCGTCAAGCCTGAACCAAACGCGGCGCAGCGACTACGGGCCCTCGATCGACACCTTGACCCGGTCTGTTGCTGGGAAGCTCGTCGACATCTGACTCGCCGCTCGACAGCCTCGGTTGTCCAATTCCCAGACGCTGCGCAAGACGACCGCCGATCATGACGCTCAAATCGAGTATGAACAGTCCCAGTTCGATGCTGCGCCCCTCAAACCACGCCGGCCGCATGAGCGAACACAGCTGATGCCCGCCGATCTTCCGGTAAAGTCCGACCAGATAGTTGTCAGCAATGTCGACCAACACGGTTGCGAACCGGGCACCTCTGGTGTGAAAATGCTCCGCAGCGCTCAGGTAAAGGCGCGCGAAGTGGCGCGAGCCTTGTCGATGTTGACGTTCGACAAAAATCGCTTCGACATGCATCATTTGCTCGGGCGGGCAAAACGTGCCGAGATCGCAGACCTTGGCCCAGGGGCTATTTGGGTAGCCACCGCGGGTCTGCGCATAACAGAAAACTTCGACGAAACCGGCCAGTTCGCCCTCGACGAAGAGTCCGAGATAGTCAGAAAACGGTGGTGGCTTGTATTGCGCGGCTTCAGCAATGCCAACGCCCCAAATCTCGGCCTTGGCGCGCACCACGAAGCGCGCCAGAGCAGGATCGCCACGCTGCAAGGGTACGATGAACATGCGTTATTTCCTTTGATCAAATGCGAGCAGAAGTGGCTGCGCGCGACTGGCTCGAGAGCGAGTGCGCGAGCCGGCGGGCGCGCGCGCCGAGTGCCCTTTGGCGATACCCGGCGCGCGACGCGGTTCGATGATCGAACCTGCTAGGGGAACGAGACCCGAATCATCCCGGGCTCGCTTCCACTACGTGTTACCACCAGGGCCAGTAGCCAGGAATCGGCATTTGAAGATTCATTTGAACACTCCTTTGCGGGTTAATGAAGTTGCCATCGCGAAACGCTCACGCGCTTCTTCTGTGTGCGCAGCCACCCATTGCCGGGTTCGTTGGGTCCTCTGCCGGGTTGTCGGACAGCTGCGTCTTTCTATATGCAACGAGCGTGCCAAGCCGCAGATAACCGAGGAAACTCGTTCTCGATCAGAGAGTTGGGCGGCGGCCAATCACTCTGCGAAATGTCGGCCCCTGCGACGCGGGTGGACAAGACCGAGACGGCCTGCGACGAATGTTGCGCGATAGTCCTGCGTCGAGGCGTCGCGCGGCGGCTCAGCGATGGCTCGCGCATCCTGCGCCATGAATCCGATGTCGACCCAGTCGCCGACGCATCGCGGTGTCAACAGAGCTACATTGAGGGCCACATTGGCCGGAAATCAGCCGGCAAAGCGAGTAAACGCAAGGCGACGCCAGTGCGGGGCGTGACATTACCTACTCAAAGATTCACGTACCGCAAGGAGAGCGTCATGACCGCAAGCGCCCGATCCAGTCAGAAGCCACGTGACGGGTGCCCGCACGGACAGCAAGAGTTGGGTTTACGTCTACTCCTTCTCCAAGATTTTGCAAGAAGAGTGGCACTGGACCGAGCGCTTCCCGCCCCGGCCCAGGGCTCTGGCGCACCTCAACGCCGTGGCCGACCGGTTCGACATGCGCCGCGACAATCGTTTCAACGTATACGATCCATGCTGGCGGTTGCAGTGGCGCCGTCTAATTCGTTCGCTCGATTGACCAGAGGCGTGACCCGTGTCCGACAACACGACAGTCATGTGGTTTCGCCAAATACCCGAAGCGACTAATCTGGAGGAACACATCTTTCCACACCTGGATCGCGCCTGATTAACGAGCTATTGAAGCCGTCTTGCCGGCCGGGGAAAGTCCGATCCTGCCTCCCAGTTCCGTCTGAAATCCGCTCCAGACCCCGTCCGGTCTTTAACGAAGGGCACACCACCGCCTCGTTAACCTTGAGGACGACAGCACCAGCAGTTACCAATAGACTCACCGGAGGACTGAACTAGGCGGAGGATTGTCGCCATGGATCTCGTGCGCGTATTCATTGCCCTCGCTCTCGTCACAAGCGACGGCATCATCGCCACAAAACTTGTCGCTCAAGCATTGCCACCGCATCAACCCAGGGCTATCTGCCAGACGCCGGAAGTCTGGTGCTGGTCACCAGTCCGCCATGAGAATCGAGTGGCTTTTGCCGATCCTTTTCGGCGTGCTCGGCTCCGCGGTGTTCTTGATCCGCAATATCAACGATCCCAGGAAGCCCGCGCAGGATCTGCCCGGCATCTTGAGCCGAATCCTGCCCGGTGGAATCAGTGCACTGGTGATGGGATGGTTCACGATCTCAGCATCGTCAACCGGACAGATTATCCCGAGCCATCTGAGCTTCCCCTTGATGGTCGCGTTTCTCACCGGGTACATCATAGACGCGGTTTTTGGACTGCTCGACCGGCCGTCCAATACCCTTGGTAAGTCGAATTCGAGCCACCCCCATGTTCCGTCGCAAGTCTGAGATCGATTTTCCGGCGCCGCAGGGTCGTCATGAACAGAGAAGCGACCCGGAAGTTCCGACCAGGTGTCGGTGCGAAGGTGGTTTGTCCCCGAGGCACGAGTTTCCCGAGGACTATTCGAGACTTCTGTCCAGCTACGACGAAGAAATAGCGCAATTGTCAGCGCGCAAGCGGGGCACCTTGAGCGATATTCGAGACGCCCAGGGCTTACAGTACGTCGATATCGTGCTCGAGGGCGGCGGCGTACACGGCATCGCACTGCTCGGCTACCTCTATGCGCTGGAGTGCCTCGGTGTCCGTTTCCGGGCCATTGGCGGCACGTCCGCGGGCGCGGTGACCACACTTCTGGTCGCCTGTGCTGCAGCACCCGACCAGGAGCGAATCGGCAGGATCATGCCGATTTTCGAAAACATGCCGTTGAGGGAATTCTGGGATGCCTCGCATCCGGTCCGCTTCACGGTCAGTTGCGCGCTCGGTTGCTATAAGGCCCTGCGCGATGCAGCGGCTGTGCCCGCGATTGCTGGCGTTCCTGACTGGGCGGTGCGGCGGCGCGCGTGGGCGTCGCTGGTTTTCTTCGTTGCGAGTCTGGTCTACGGCGTCGTACCCAGTATTCGGCAACTCTGGCGCAATCAAGGTTTGTTCAGAGGACAGCGCTTCGAACGCTGGCTGTCGGACGCCCTGAAGACGCTGGGCGTTCATTCGACTGCGCAGATGCTCGAATTGAGCAGACGGCTGCCGGAGTCAACCCAGGTATTCTCCGACAACGGTGATCGAGTCCGCTATCAATCGGACGATCATTCCGATCCGGTGATCGTCGTCGCGACCGACCTGACGCTGGGCACCAAAGTACACTTTCCCCGACATGCAAGCCTGTACATCCAGGATGTCGCCTCGGCGGACCCGGCCTGGTATGCGCGCGCTTCGATGTCAATCCCCTTCTTCTTCGAACCGATCCGTCGCGTCTTCCAAAGCGGCGATGCTGCACGCCAGGCCCACCGGAATGCCACCGGACAGGAGACGATAGAAGGATTCGATTCGCTCGCAACGCGTCGCAGCGTATTGGTCGATGGCGGCATCATGTCGAACTTCCCAATCGACATTTTTCACATGCACGGCAGGGTTCCGCGTTGTCCAACGTTCGGCGCCAAGCTGACCGAGCCCGGCCCACCCACTGAGGTGCACGGTCTGCTCGCCCAGGCAATCCGAATCTTCGATGTCGCGCGTGGCGCCCGCGACGAATACTTCATTTCGAGCAATCCGGACTTCACGAAGCTTGTCACGACAATTGACACCAAGAATGTTAACTGGCTGGACTTCGAGTTGACCGCGGACGCCCGCCGTGACCTGTTTTTCAGCGGCTTCGAGGCGGCGATCCGATTCGTGCGTGATTTTGACTGGCAAGCCTATAAGGAGCTTAGACGCACTTTGCTCTCGACCCCGCATTCGGCCTCTGGATGAATCGCCGCCGCAGCGGAGAGGTCGGCGAAATCACTCGCTCACAGCGAGTGGGCCAGATCGTATTGCGCGCTCCTGCGCGCCCCACCCGCTGATCGTATCCTCGTCTGTCCATGTGTCATGCGACACCGCCGGAAGTCAAACTGGTGTCAGCAGGGTAGACTTGTCAAATCGTCAAGCGGCACGGGCGACAGCAATGAGCGGCAGTTCCGGTCCTGGCGCATTGGAAGCGGTCCGTGGGGCAACTGGAGATACACCAGAATCGGCGGCCTCGTCAGATGATCGCCCAACGCGAGAAGCGCCTGGACGTCCATGCCCAACCCGAGACAAAAGCCATCGAGCAGGCGCGTACTTCTCGGACGGCTCTATCGTATCGGCTTGCCGGAGGACGGTGCATATTCACTGGTGGATTGGACCGTAACCGACGCTCGTGCTTTCAAAATCGACCAAGAGACGGATTTGCTTGTCAAAAATGTGAAGAATCCCCCGTGCCTTGCGATCGGCGAGAGTAATAATGTCTCTTTCAGTACGACAGGCGCCGACAACTGGCTGAATGTCGATGACAATTTGACTGTTTTCCGCGACAAGCCAACGCGATCAGACTTGAAACGGAGTGACCGGTGCGCCGCAGAGTGACGGGTTGCGGTCAATCGTAATTACAGAACACGCCGGCAGCACTGCTTCGAGAATGTCGACCGATGCGTCGCGAAGCGATGGTCAGGTTGCCAGACCGGAAATCGACGCGGTTGCATCTCGAATGAACAAAAACGTTGACAATGTTGCGACGCGGGAACGTGGCCTGAATTACACTGGGCATCGAGCAGATTGAGTCGCGATTGTACTTGTCGAATGGATGGTTATTCTGTGCGTACCACGTCAGGGTCAAGATCAAACGCTTTTGAGGCGCCGGTAGTGCGCGAGTATCGATACGATGGCATACAAGCCTTGCGCTTCGTTGCCGCGCTGCTCGTCGTCTTCACCCATTCAACATTCTATGTTGGTGAGCGTCTGATTCCGGGCTTCCCGGTCTGGTCCAACGGTGCTGCCGGCGTCGACATATTCTTTGTGATCAGTGGTTTCGTGATGGTCATTTCGTCGCAGGAGTTGCTGGCGCGGGCCGATGGATGGCGCATATTCATGATGCGCCGGATTGCCCGGATCGTTCCCCTCTACTGGATCGCCACCTCACTCAAGCTCGTGGCAGTCATCTCCGTACCGTCCTTGGCAATCAATGCAGGACTGGATCCCTGGCAGTGCGTGAAGTCGTTCCTGTTTCTGCCATCCTTCAATTAGCGGGGGGTGCTGGAGCCCGTATTGGGCGTGGGCTGGACGCTGAATTTCGAGATGTTCTTCTATGCGGTATTTGCGGCCGCACTGTTCTTGCGCCGGCCTCCCTTGCGCCTGGTCACCATGCTGTTTCTGGTCGTCTGCTTCATTGCACTGCTTCGCACTCCCGCATGGCCGGCGATCGGCTTCTGGGCCAATACGATCGTCATTGAATTCGTCGCAGGAATGTGGATCGCTCACGCTTGTCTGACGGGTCGGCAATGTAATCTGCTGGGCGCCATGGCGATGGTCGGCATCGGCTTCGGGGGGCTGTTGGTGCCCTGGGGCGATATCCCCGACATGATGCGCCCACTGACCTGGGGAATCCCGGCGATGCTGATCGTTTGCGGAGTCGCGTTCATGGAACCTGCGCTGAAAGGCAGGGTACCGGCGCCGTTGCTATATCTAGGCAACAGCTCGTATGCGTTGTACCTCTTCCATCCGATGGTGGCGCCAATCGCGCCCGCTCTACTGGCGAAGCTTGGCCTGGTAAATGCGCCGCTTTCCATTTCGGCCAGTGTGCTGAGAGGTGGCCCCGGAAATCTGAACAGGGGCATAAGTGGAATGTCTGCGGCCTTTCAGGGCATCATTGCCCTTGTACAAGGAGCGGAACATGGCACGAAAATCCCGTCGAAACCACTCGCCGGCATTCAAGGCGCGCGTCGCGCTGGAGGCCCTGCGCGAAGAAAAGACCATCGCTGAGTTGGCCAAGAAGTACGAAGTGCATCCCACCCAGATCAATGACTGGAAACGGCAACTGGTCGCTTCGTCAGCCGAGGCTTTCGAACGCGGCGCCTCGGGGGCGGCGCAGCCCGCCCCGGATCTGAAGGAGCTGCACGCCAAGATCGGCCAGCAGGCACTGGAAATCGATTTTTTAAGCGGTGCGCTCACCAAGGCGGGATTGCTGAGCGCAAAGCGATGATTGACCGATCCCATAAACTGCCGGTGGCCCGACAAGCCAAGCTGCTGGGAATCAGTCGTGGCGCGGTGTACTACATGCCGCGTCCGATCACGCCGAGCGATCTTCGCATCATGCGGCGCATCGACGAGATCCACACGAATAGCCCGGCGGCAGGTAGCCGGATGATGCGCGACATCTTGCGCCTGGAGGGCATCCTCATCGGGCGTAAGCACGTAACGACTCTGATGCGCCGCATGGGCCTGGAGGCGGTCTATCGCAAGCCCAGGACCAGTGATAAACACCCAGGGCACAAGGTGCTGCCGTACCTGCTCAGAAATCTTGTCATCGACCGACCCAACCAGGTCTGGGCGCTGGACACGACCTATGTGCCGATGAGTAGCGGTTTCGTCTACGTGACCGCGGTGATCGATGTCGCCACGCGCGCGTTGCTGGCGCACCGGGTGGCCACCACACTGGAATCGTGCCACGCGGTAGAGGCGTTGGAAATGGCATTCGCTCGCTATGGAGTACCGGAAATCGTCAACACCGACCAGGGCAGCCAATTCACCGCGCAGGACTTCGTCAATGCCGTGCACGGCCGAGGCAGCCTGCTCAGCATGGACGGGCGAGGAGCGTGGCGCGACAACGTGTTCATCGAACGATTCTGGCGCACGATCAAGTATGAAGAAATCTACCTGAAGGCATACGACACGGTGGCCGATGCTCGGCACGGTATCGCCACCTTCATCGAACGGTACAACATCGACCGACCGCACTCGGCAATCGGCCGGATTCCACCGATGCAGGCCTATGAGAAACGGCTGCCAACCCTTAAACTGGCAGCGTGAGGGGTGCGCAATGAGTTGCCCACCGCGCAGGTCGTTCGTCGCAGGCGACGCCCGCCGCCGTGGACAACTCAGCACCGTAAACTGCCGCAGGCAATTCACTTATCTCTCAGGTTTGGTTGTTCAAACAAGTGGGTCCACCTCTCTGTTGGCGATCGCATCCGGGTCGTTCGTCCATAGTTTCATCGAACGGCCGATCAACAAGGTGACGCGGTCAACATTCAGGCGGTCGGAAGCAGGAAGCGCTACTGCCTGAGGGGACCGTTCAGGAGCGTCTGGAAAAGGGTTGCCGCGGCGCGATCGGCCCCAGATTGACTCCAGTGAATGACATCCCAGTAATCGGAGGCCTGAAAGTCTGCAGCCGCCAGATCGGCTAGATGCAGTCGGTCGGACTGCGATGCGTTGGCCATTTCGCGAGCAACCTGATTCAGGTCCAGATAGCCGGGGAGTTCTGCGGTGCTTTGCTGTTCGGTCTGGCCGCGCTGCGGACTGAGAGTTGCCAGAACCAATTGGGATTCGGGCATTTCACGGGCGATGAGGGTCACGAAATTGCGATATTTCGCGCCGGCGACACCACTTTCCCGATAGACACTGTTCCAGCCCAGGGCAAGAATGATGATGTCCGGGTCGGGTCGGACCCGTTCTGCCGGCAGGCGATCAGTCAGGTTGTTTGACGATCCACCAGGGCCGATCCAGGCGCCGCTGTATCCGGCGTGATCGGGATCGCCTCCGATAGCCGGTATCGACGCCTGTGACCCAATGAAGTCGACGGAAACGCCGGCATCAACAAGCCGCCTATACAGTGCACCACGGAAGCTTCGGAAACCAGCCGGGTCAGCCTCACTGCCGGCAGTCATCGAATCGCCCAAGGGCAGAATGCGAACGACGCCGGCACCGGTGGCTGGTTGGGCGGAAACCGGGTCGGTGACGCTGGCATCTGGCAGCCCTGGTTGGGTGGCCATTTCGCCCGAGCCAGCGTCGCCGCATGCAGACAGCAGCACAGTGAATCCCGCCGTTACCACGATTCTATTGATCATTGAGATCCGGTGAAGTCGTTGATGCCGCTGGTTTAATTCGGCTCGCTCGATACTGCCTGGGATTAGCGCTTGCTACGGCCGTCCAGAGACAGATTGTCGCCAATCGTAATCCAGAAGACGGTGCCGTTCCGGATCGCCAGGAAATCGAACTGCCGGTCGGTAGCGCCATCACCCATGAGACCCTCACCGATGCGGAAGGCCAGGGAAAGATAAGGGAGTTCAGCAAAACCGTCGCATTGACTGCGGCAGAACTATGGAATGAAGTTTCGCGACGCAGCCCTGGCGAATTATGTTGACCGGCAAGCATCGTAAGCAATTGACCTTGGCTGTCAGCGACATTGATCGATATCGGAATCCAATGCGTCGCGAGAAGTTCCTGACTGGATTCAGTGGTGCCGTGGAAGGACTTGGCGGCGCTGGTCGAACTGCTTTACCCGAAGAGCACCAGCGCTGGCGGTCGTCCGGCGTTCGGGCTGGAACGGATGATGCGGATTCACTGCCTGCAACTGTGGTTCGATCTGTCGGACCCGGCGGTGGAAGAGGCGCTGAATGACTCGCTGGCCATGTGCTCGTTCGTGGGGATTAACCTGGCACGCGAACCGGTTCCCGACGAAACGACGGTGATGCGGTTTCGCCATCTGCTCGAAGCGATCAACCTGGGGCAGCGCATCTTTGAGGAAGTGGGCGGTGTGCGGATCAAGCGAGGACTGCGCCTGTCCGAGAGCACATTCGTTGATACCACGATTATCGCGACCCCCAGTTCGACCAAGAACGTCAAGGGTGAGCGCGACCCAGAAATGCATCAGACCAAAAAAGCAAACCAGTGTTTATCCCGCATGAAGATGCGTGTCGGGGTGGACAGCCAGGGCGAGGTGATCCACGCCCGGGCATCAATTGCAAAGGGCTTCACGAACCAGCAATGAAAGTGCATGCATTTCACCGATGCGCCGATCAAAGCCAAGAACCGAACCAAGTCGCGCATCCGCTCGCGCATTGAATATTCGATCGGCGAGATCAGGTGGGTGTTCGGGCTCAGCAATGGGCGCCACATCGAGCGGCTGACCGACCTAGTCGATTCACCGCGACATGATGTCGAACGATTCCATATCACGTTGGAAATTGGTCGCGTTTGATCAGAGGCCCACGTCGGACCGGGATGGCGAGACGATGAACTCGTCGAAGTAAGCCTTGACGTTTCTTTCGGGCCACCATTCGGCTGTGTTGCCACCATGGAATGTACTGAAGTAGATCGCGTCGATCTTGGCGTTGTTGCTGACCATGCGCAGCTCGCGCAAGGACAGCACCGGCGTGTCGTCCATCCAGACGTCGATTTCGCCATTGGATGAGGCGCCTGTATTCACTTTCACCCGCTGAGTCAGCTTGTGCCACTTGCCCGGTACGAACGACTTCTGGTTACCCTGCGGGTCTCGCAGTTCGAAGTCCACGCCATATTTGCCCGGCTGATCCATGTGATAGAGATATAGCACGACCTTACCTTTTTCGCGCCACATGTAACGTGACGTAAAGCCGTTGTGGCCGTTAGGCCTCTTTCCGCCCGACGCCAGATCCCCCAGACCGAGGCCCGGGAGCTTGCCACCGCTGAATCTGCTGCCATCGAAGTCAAAATCGTGATCGAAGCGCAGCCAGTAGGACAGGTAATACTCTCCTCGTGCCGGCAGCAGCCATTTCGCACCGACACTGCTCTGCGTGGAACTCGGATACTCGATCTGCAGCGACTGCTTGCCGAAGCGGGCTTGGGCCGAGCTGATCCGGGCATATTGGTCCATTTGATTGGACCAGGCCGCGTTCCACGTCTTGCGTTGCTGCTCTAAGTCATAGATCGTGCCGTCGGGATGGGCCTCGAAGCCCTCGACGATTGCCTGCGCACTGAGCGCCGGCGGGGCTGGATCCGGAGCAACCGGTGCCGGCGCGACGAGGCCGGGAGTCGCCGGCGCGGGAATCACCCGGGTATCGGCGACCGGCGGGAAAATTGTCGAATCATGACTGACACCCTCGGCGTCCCAGGCGCGAATGAAGAAGGGTGCGCTCGCATCGAAAGGGTGACCGAATGCATAGGAATTCCACGCGGTGGGTTCCAGCAACATCCATTTTTGATGACCGACGATCGCTTCGACCTTGCTGATCGAACTGCCTTCGGCAGCAACCTGCACGTCGAGCCAGCTTGGGTTGTTATTCGGTGACAGAATGAAGGTCCAGCGCGGATCGGGCGCCGAAAAGGCCTGGTCGGCGGCAACCGCGCCGCTGAGATTGAAGGGTGTGGAGTCATGGCGGCCGTTCTGGTCGTCCCAAGCCCGGTAGATCCAGGTTGCGCCTTGCAAAACCGGTTCATCGAGCGCATAGCTTCCAGACGACGTCAGAATCATCGGAAGGCCAGCCTTTCCGTCGTAAATGACTTCGACCCGCGTGATCGTTCGCCCGCTGGCAGGGGCAATGCTCACTTCCAGCCAGAGATCGCTGGCTTGAGCGGATTGTTCGAACGTCCAGTCACTGACGTCGCGCGGACCAGATGTGTTGGCCGACGTGTCGGCCGACGGGACACCCGACGTGTCGACCGCTGAGTCGGAAGGAATCGTGGCTGTTGCGGGGTCGCTGGCCACGACCGGCTCCGTCGCCGCGTTCTCGGTACCACTGCCGCATCCTGCCAGTACGACCAACAGGCAAAGAACCGACCCGATCTGCCGAGACACGGCCGCCTGAAATTCAATCGACATCATTCGCATGCTTTTTCCACCACACGGTTATTGTTCTCGCGGCGCAGTGTAGAAGCAAAAAATTGCCGAGCGGGTGGCGCACGTAACCAAATGACACATGGCAAACCGGCCCATTCAGCGGTCAGACAGCCCGGCAAAGACGGATGGGCGCTGATCGGATCTCGTCATCAGAGAGCTCCGGGCCAATGTGTCAGATGTTCTGACGAATTGTCGGCCCACGCTCAGGGGCGCCGATAGGTGGCACCACCATGGGCGTTCGTGCAACCGGGCAGCCTTGCTACCCAAATTCGCACCCGGGCGTGGGGTTGCCAAGGTGCGCCCGTTTCACGATGATGTGATCTCGCCCAACCGGACATCAGCCCGCGGCATTGCCGACGATCGGCAGCGACGCCCGGATACCCGCCCGTAGCTGTCAGGCAGCGATCCCCGTCATGAAGTCCTGAAGCCAGCGCGCCGGGGCTCCCCCGATTGATAGTGGCCCGGATCAGCATCGTTACCAATCACGCCGCAAACTCCCGCAACACCCGCCCCGCGTTGCATTCAGTACGCCGCCCCGCCTCAATCGTCAGCTCACCATTGACCAACACATACGCAATCCCTCCCGCAAACTCGCGCGGCTTACGCACCGAGAACCGTCCCTCGATCGCATCGGCATCAAATACCGTGATATCCGCCCAGTTGCCCACCTTGAGCGTGCCGCGGTCGCGAACGCCGATTCGTTCGGCGGGCAGCGAGGTGATGCGCCGCAGCGCCCCGGCCAGCGGCAATACCCGGCGCTCGCGCACATAGTGCTGCAAAAAGCGCGCCGCCCATCCGTAGCCGCTCAACGAAAACAATTGATCCTTGAGCGGACCGTCAGGCGCCAGCGCCGCCGTGTCGGAGATGACGGCGCAGGCACTTTCCCGCATGAACATCTCGACCTGGTTATCACTGAAACTGCGCGTGGCCCACATCAATCGCGGCGCGTCCTCACCCTCCTCGATGAGCATGTCCATGAGCGCATCATAGGGATCGGCATTGCGCATCCGCCCGATCTCGGCAAAGTCCATGCCGATCAGCTGGCGGTTCACCCGCGCATTGAGCAAGACGATCTCCTGCCAGCGCCGGGCCTTGACGATGAGCAGCATAGGGGCCGGGTTGTCCTTGACCTTCTGGCGGATCAGCGGATCTTTCAATCGCTCCAGGGTCTTGGCGCATCCACCCTCGCGCACCCAGCGCGGCAGGATGGAGATCACGCCGGTGTTGTTCCAATCGTGCGGAATGATGTCGAACGCAATATCCACGCCATGCCGGCGTGCCGCCTCGATCATTTCCAGCGTGTGCTCGCCCGCATAATCCGGCGCGCCGAATTTGGTTTGAATGTGTGAGATCTGCAGGCGGGCGCCCGACTGGCGAGCGGCCGTGATCGCTTCGGCAAAGCCCAGATCATAGAAACGGTCCCGATTGCGCACATGGGAGGCATAGAGTCTGCCGCGAGCCGCAGCCGCCTCGCACAAAGGCACCAGATGCTCAGGCGCGGCGAGAATGCCGGGCCAGTATTCCAGCCCGGTCGACAGGCCTGCCGCACCGTCGTCCAGTGCCTGCTCGACCAGGCGCTTCATGGCCTCGATGTCCTCAGGCTCACCGGCCTGCAAGGCTTCGCCGAGCACCGCCCGATGCACGGTTCCATGGCCCACGAAGGCGGCAACATTCACGCCCAGGGTGCCTTGCTGCAACACGTCGAGATACTCGCCGAACGTGCGCCAGGTCTTGCCATCGGCGACCCCGTCGTCATGTCCGAGCGTGATGTCGGAGCGGATTCCCGGTTCGCGCAGTGGGGCACAACTGGTCCCGCACTGGCCGATGACTTCCGTGGTTACCCCTTGATGCACCTGGCTCTGGGCACGGCCATCCACCACCAGGGTGAAATCGGAATGGGTATGCAGATCGATGAACCCCGGCGAGACAATCAGGCCGCTGGCATCGATAATCCGTGCCGCCTGGGTCCGACCGAGGTCGCCCATCGCGGCGAGCCGGCCGTCCCGGACGGCAACATCCTGAACCATCGGCGCAGCGCCTGTTCCGTCGTGTACCGTGCCATTACGAATGATCAGATCAAACAAGAGAGTCTCCAGACTGTCAGCGGGACGGACCGTAGACGAGATTGGGCAGGAACAGCGTCGCTTCGGGCAGCACGATCAGAAACAGCAGACCCAACACATACGCCAGGAGGAATGGCAGCACCGCCACTGACACCTGCTCGATGCTGATTCCGGTGATTCGTGCTGCCACATTCAGATTGCCGCCCACCGGCGGAGTCAGGAATCCGATCTCGCAAGTCATCACGGTGAAGATGCCGAACAGGACCGGGTCAACGCCCAACTTCGTCACCAGTGGCAGAAATACCGCGGTGAACAGAATAATCTGCGCCAGCGACTCCATGAAGGTGCCGATAAAGATGTAGAACAAACCGATCAGCATCAACACCAGGATCCGGTTGTCGGTGAGGCCCGTCACCATATCCTGAACGGCGGTGGGCACGTCGTAATAAGCGGTCAGCTGGCCAAATGCCTGGGCGGGCGCCAGTAACACCAGAAGGCCGGCCATCAAGGCTGTGAAACGCAGCGAATCGATGATCTTGGTCAGGGTCAGTTCCCGATAGATGAACACGCCCACGAACAATGAATAGAACACGGCGACCGACGCGGCTTCGGTCGGCGTGAAGGCACCTCCATAGATGCCACCCAGAATCAACACTGGCGCGCCCAGCGCCCATTTGCCAACCCAGAAAGCCTGCAGGCAGTGTCGCAGGGCGAACCGCTGTGCATCGGGATTGGCGCCGAAACCCTGGCGCCGGGCCAGCACATAGGCTGTGAGCAACAACAGGATCGTGATAAAGAACCCTGGCACGAAACCGGCCAGAAACAACCGGGGAATCGAGGTCTCGGACACGAGCCCGTAGATGATCATCAGATTGCTGGGCGGAATCATGCTGCCCAGTGCACCGGCCGACGCCGACACAGCCGCTGCAAACTGCGGCGAATAACCGTCGCGCTTCATCGCCGGGATCATGACGCTGCCAATTGCCGCGGTCGTGGCGGGACCAGACCCCGAGAGGGCAGCGAACAGCATGCAGGCCAGTACCGTGACCATGCCCAGACTGCCGCGGTAATTTCCAACGAAGGAACGGGCAACATCGATCAATCGGTTCGCCATCCCACCCACTTCCATCAACCGTCCGGCCAGGATGAACAACGGAATGGTCAGTAGGGGGAAGGGCTGCAGAGAGGTGAAGCCGGCCTGGGCGAGCAGGGTGAACGGGATATCGATCAGGTAGAGCGCCAAGGCCGTCGTGATGCCGATGCCGGCGATGAGCGGCACACCAAACACGGTGAGCACGGTGAACACCAGGCAGATCAGCGCCAGATCACTCAAGCCCGGCTCCGCCGGCGTTTTGGTATTCGTGAGAGACGCCAGGTAGCTCGCGTCGATTCGATTCGTACCAGCGCAGGTAGATCTGCAGCAGACGCAAAGTCATGAGCACATGCCCGATCAGTACGATGGTCTCGGGCCAGAACATATTGATGTCCAGACTCGGCGAGGTGGACGGACGGCCCCAGAGCACCTGCAGGTAGTCGATGCTGACCTTGATCATGAAGACATTGAAGGCGAGCCAGATCAGGTCCGCGAGAATGACCAGCGGCATGGCGATCGGCCGCGGCAGGGCCACGACGCCCGCCATGATGCGGATATGGAAGCGTTCGCGCACGGCCAGGGCCGCGCCCATATAAACCGCCCAGGCCATGGCAAAGCCGGACAATTCCTCGGTCCAGGTCAGGGCGCTGCCGAACCCGTAGCGCATGATCACCTGGAGGAAAACAAAGCAGGCGACCATGCTGATGCAAACGCAGGCAATCAATTCCTCGAGGTGCGCATCGAGAAAGCGGATCACCCGATTCATGGGGTCATCACGCAATGAGGTCAATGCGCGAAGGTGTCGGCTATTTGGCCGCCGTCTGGATCAGTTCGACCAGCTCCTTGAATTTCGGGCCACCTTCTTTGGCGAACTGTTGTTGCACGGTCTGGGCAGCTGCGATGAATGGCGCCCGACCGGGCTGGGTCAGTTGCATGCCTCCTTTTTCAACCAGCCATTGGCGGACGTCGGTAGTCTCCTTGGACTGCACCTGGGTGTGGTATTCGCCCGCTTCGAGCGCGGCGCGGCGCACCGCCTTGGCCTGCTCGGGATTGAGCTTTTTCATGACCCGGTCGCTGGCGAACAAGGGTGCCACACCGGCGAAATGATCCAGTACCACCAGGTGCTTGGAAAACTCGTAGAACTTCATGTCCTTGATCACCGAGGTGCCATTGTCAGCGCCATCGATGGTCTTGGTCTGCAGCGCAGTCGGGGTTTCCGACCAGGCGAGCGGCACGGGTTCGGCACCGAAGGCCTTGAAGGTCGCGATCATGACCTTGTTCTTGGGCACTCTGAGCTTAAGCCCCTTCATATCATCCATGGTCTTGACCGGCAGACGCGAATTGAACAGGTCACGATAGCTGGGCGCGCCGAAGGTCAGCAGATGTACGCCAGTGTCGGCCAGCAGCTGCTTGCTGATGGTTTCGCCGACCGGGCCATTGGTGACCTTGCTCACGTGCGATTCGTTCTGAAAAATGTAGGGCAGAACGAAGACATCCATGAGCGGCCAATGCGGCGAGACATTGTTCTGACTGATGAAGTAGGCATCGACCGTACCGAGCTGCATGGCCTTAAACGCGTCGTCCTCGGTGCCGATCTGGCTGCAGCACCGTAGTTTCACCTCAATCGAGCCGTTACTGTATTGCTCGGCGAGTTCCTTGAACTTTTTGGCCAGAACCGAATACGAAGACTCGGCGGGCGTTGACCAGCCCACGTTCATCACGACCTTGTCGGCTGCCAGGGCGGTGCTGGCCATGCCCAGGGCAAATGCCGCGGCCGCGATGGGGCGAAACAGCGTATGTCGACTCATTGATGTCTCTCGTTTGGAGCAGCGCCCATTTGATCCGGCAAGCCGGTGGTTGGACGCGCTTGTGCATGATGCGGACACCGCCAAACCATTGCATCAACATGCCTGATGCACGGCGCCTCGGTGGCTCTACGGCGTGGCGCGAGCATGCCACAGATTCAGAGAGATTGGCTAGGACCAGAAATAACCGAGGCGTAGTTACCCGCTCAAACCTCGAACGGCGACTGAGCGTCGAACGCTGCACTCGACGCGCCAACCTTAAAATGCGCCGGGAGTTGCTCAGCGGGCATGCCCTTGCGAATGTCTTTGTAGAAGTCGGTGTATGGCTTTCGATACCCCCCGGAACCCCAAACCGTGAGAAACCGCGCTGTGAACGCACCATGGACCGGGCCGTCATAGGAGAACTGTTCATCCTGACAGCCCGAGATCAAGCGAACTGAGCATTGGATCAGTCGATCGGCGCTCTTCTCGAAGCCTCCCGCGTCGGGACGGCGTGTTACTCCGGCCCGACGTTGCTTGCGGAAAAGAGAGGCGGCGATTTGAGGCGGCATCGCCTTGACTCGGAGCAGCGGCTGATCTGTTAGCAAGGCGGGCTCACGGTGGATAGCTCCGGGAGGCCCCGCCCTGACGACACTGCCGCTGTGACAGCAGTCGGCGATGACCACAATGCGCGACCTTGGTGGGAATTTCGCCCAGAGGCCGTAAAGTTCATCGTCCAGCATCATCCCATCGTACAGGCACCAGGTCTCGTCGATCTTGTCTCGCTCATCGCCGTCGAAGTCCGGCTCCTGGCTGCCATGGCCCGAATAACTCAGCCAGAATATATCAGACGGTCGCATGGCCTCGGCGGCACCCGTGATCGCGTCAATGACGCGATCACGGGTCGCCTCCTTGGTTCGCAGAACAGTCGTCTTCTTATATCTGAGATCTGCCGCGATCTCGGCCATGGCTGTCGCATCATTCTCGCAGGCCTGCAATTCACCTCGCCAGCCCTCGTAAGCCTTGCGATCCACTTCATTGATGCCGATGTGCAAAGAATATCCGACCGCTGACATTTTCGGCTTCGCCTTCGTCGTTCTTGCGATTGACCGTCCGCCGCTCAAAATCGCAGAACGAAATCGCTGAGTAACCGCTTTGAAGCCGGAATTATCCGGATGCAGTTCGTCATACCAGGCACCATTCACCGATCCCAGTGTGGGAACGATGCCGACATGGGGATGTGCCTGAGCCAGCTCACGAAGCGAGACCGAAAATCGGCGAATGATTTCCGCCGCAATGTCTCGCTGGTACCCGCCATCGGTGATCTCCCGCTCAGCCATGGGCTGACCCAGCCACTGACCGACATTCGGTATCGGTGCATCATAGGTATGGCAGAGCACTCGAACTCCCGGTGCTTCTTGCCGAACCCGCCGGAAAATGGCGTGAAATTTGCTAATGACATCGCGGACCAGATCGTCGTACGCTGGCACGATGTGGTCGACAGGGGAAAGATTCTCATCAAAGTCACGCAACAGGTGTTTGAGTCTGCCATGGCCCAGCAGATCGTTGCCGCCGCCACTGATGAGGAAGCAGTCAGCCTTCACGCCCACGATAGCATTCATGTACTCGTCCTGAGCGATCATCTGCTCGAGCGTGTCACCGGCAGCATCCAAGCTGAAAACGGCGAACTCTTCCGACAAGCAGTCAATCACATCATCAAGCAACAATGGATATTGAAACCAGGAGTCGCCCTCGGACACCAGGATCGGGCCTGCGTATCCATTGGCCAGTTTGTCGTGAAACGCACGCTCACGCCGTGCCCGCGCCCATTGGTTAAACTGTGATACCAGCCATCCACCGCGCGCCCCGACACCAGGCGGAATATTCTCGACCAGAGCCTCATTGACTCTTACCTGCGGCGAATAGGGCGCTTCTCCCACCGAGTCGATCGTGAAATACGGTAAAAGATCCTTATCAGTAATGGCCGGGTCCGCGATCATTCGAAGCAGCTCTTGATACGTGATCTTGCGGGCTGCGACTTTGGGGCCCAAGACCTTTTTCCCGGTCATCGCGCCATTTTGATCCTTCGATACAGCGCTTGTCTTGCTCTTTGTCACCATCATGGACTCCGTTTTTTCAGCGGATCGCAGGGGGTCGGTCCTGGTCCTTGAGTATTGAAGCCAGCGTTTCCTGACTCACAAAAAAATTGCGAATGCAGTCCTCGGAATCGCTCGATCTTCCGACGGGCACGAGTCGTGAGTAGAGACGGATGCCCTTGAGGGGCTCAGGCATGTCGTCCGGATCCCATTTCAGGCCCGCCATCGGCAGCATTTCATATCGATCTCCGGCCGAAGCACTGCGTGGCTGGAAGCTGTTGTCGACCAGATCGAACCAGGACTTGGAATAGGGAGGCAGTCTCATCGCCGCGCAGCTGGCCCGATCGGGGACCAGCAACAGCATCTTGTTACGAATATCACCCTCAGGGTCAGCGTCCCAGAGCGCCTCAGTCAGCGCCGCTGCGCTGACAATGGGCAGCGCGAGCGTGATGCGCTTGACATGGTCGAGATATTGCGGCGATTTCGCCTTTAATCGAAGCAGCAAAGCGACGAACACGAGCGCACCCACACCCTCGAAAGTAAGAAACAGTTCGCAACCACCCGGCCCGTTGGCGAGCTTCTTCCTGAGTCGAGTGCAAATCAGATCAAGAGGCCCCCCGTGCGCGGCCACTAGCTGCGCATCGCGCTGGCTTTGTTGCCAAAGCGGCCATCCGAGATCGGCCACCATGAACTCGATCAGGCGATCCCGGTCACCGCCCTCCTGCGGCATTCGACGAACGGCTTCAGCCATGCAACCGCGGATGCCCAGTGCGAAGGCTGACGCGGTCCGGGACAGCCACAGCAGGCTCAGCGGATACACGCCATTGGGTCGAAGATACCGCCGCTGCTCGGCAATCCGGCGCATGGAACTATCAACGTCGGCCGTATCGCCCACTACCCGGACATAGATCTTTTCGTGCCCGGCCGATTCGGTGGCGACCGCCAAATCGGAACCGATGTAATCGAGCGTCTGTCGAAGCGACTCTTCCGAACTGGGATAGCTGCCGGTCTCGACATATCCGCCATGTTCGAAATGCACATAGTGGCCCAACGTGAACAGTCGCGGCGTGGACCCCGTACTGACGGAGGCTGAGGCATTATCGATCATGCGCCCCTGCGGGCCGAGCGTGAATTCAAATGCTTTCGGCGTCGGCACAGCCAGTCGCAGGACCCAGGCATCTATGATCGAATCGGCCCAGTCCTTGTAGCTCCAGTGAGCAACTCCCCTGAGCGACTGACCGGAAGGCATGAGCTTACCGCCCCACTGTTCGCCCCAACTGTTGAGCACGAAGAAACCGTCAGCATCATAACCAACCAGGACGAAAGCGTGGGCTCCATGTTGATCATTCGCGCGCAACAGGTCAGCGCCCGGCGTCACGATTCTGCCGTGACGACGCACTTCTTCGGTCCGCCAGCCGGAGTGGGTATAGGCCGAGACCAGAATCGCACCGACCTCGTCCAGCGCCGAATGGTAATGGGACAGGAAGGGCAGCACGCGGAAGTAGGCACCAAGCGTGACCCGTCTGGCGGCCTTGGCACGATCGATGTTAAAACCAGATTCGTCGTCATCGCGCCAGTCATCTGTCAGGCAGACTCCGTTATGATAGAAGCCCTTGATGACAGATCGGATACTGAGCAGCCGGTTCTGCTCGCGATCGGAGAGATCGGCGCTGATCAACCAGCCCATACGATAGAGCATGGCAGCGCTGACCGGCACGAATTGAGAGCACAGTGTGCCTCGTTCACTTTGTTCGACGATGCGCAGATAGTCGATCAACGACCCCAGAGCAAATCCCGTGCATCGCGGCGTTTCGCGCTGATGTCTAACCGGAACCTTTAATGAGTCTCCCTGGGCTAACCCAAGATACCTGGGAATCAGCGAACCTGGCAGGCCGCGCAGGGTCGACCGATACTCGATATCGCGCAGATCCACCAGATCCGGAACAACTCCGTCCTCGAATCCCGCGGCCCGTGTCATGTGCGCCCCCTGCCCGCGCCTGTCTAGGGTACGAACGTGGATGACGCGCCAGCCTGGGCTAAGACAGGTAAAACGATCAACACGACAAATACGATCTCATTGATGATTCTCATGACATTCTCTCCGGTGAATAGTGCTTGAGACGGGGATCGAAACTATCGGTCTTCAATCACCACTAGAATCTCGGCTTCTTCCAACCTCGAAACTGGTCCGTAAACATGTCCTCGGTGCCAAGTTCGAAATGTTTCAGATCCGAGAGCGCGCATGATGGTCTGGCACCATGCTGATCAAACAGCTTGACCAAAGTCGCCCGGGTTCGTTCATTTGTCTCGAGTTCATAGCTCAACTTGGACAAATTCTGCTGAAATGATGTGCACCTCGAAAGGCCGTCAACCCTGCCACGAGAATTGCAGGAATCAACGCTACTTCTAAGCGCTGAATTGATATGTCCGATCTGCGCATTCGTCGATTCGTAAGCGCATGACAGCGACTTCGGAGCCCTGAATCCGTCGAATTCAGATCGTTCTGAATTCAACTCCAGAATTCCAAGCAAGGCACTCCGATTTGCGATCGCTTCACGCTTGAAAATCTCAATGATCGCGCTACCCTGGCTGTCATTTCTGATCAAGACAGAGAAGATCTCGACACCACAACGCGCATCCTCAAGAATCGCATTCACGGTGGGAGCATCAAGCGACTCCCTTGCCCCTGAATCTGAAGCAAGAACATACTGCGAAAACGCCCAGGCCTGATTGGAATAGGCCACTCCGAGATTCTTGAAGAGCCGGTATGCGTTGGGTGTGCGATCGTTGCCCAGAAAGACACGTGCGTACGTGGGATGAATAACAGTGTTCTCCTCCTGATCGTCAGCAGCGCGGGAATCCGACTGGAACAGCTTCGCCATGCATCTGGGCAGCTGAGTCTGTCCCAGTTCTTTCTGGAGTTCACGAGAAAGGAAGCGATTGCTTATGCGCACCATGTCTCGAATTTCCTGGTATGCCTTCCACGGTACATGTCCTTCGACTGACCACGCCATGTATAATCCCCAGGCGCCATAGAGACTTGCCTTGAACTTCGATTTCAACAGGGTGAGAGTCCGGAGGCTGCTGACGTGATCTCCGGTGAATTCCTGCAGCATGGCCAGGATGTAGTATGGAAGATCATACTCACGGAGATCTCGAATCGATTCGTTTGTCCATTTAGCCGACCGGATGAGGTCAGCCCAGTCACAATTGGACATGCTGAACCGCGCAAGGTCATCTCGTCGAGGTAGCTCTCGCCCGTTCTGATCCATCCCTTTGTAAGTCTTATGATCGAATTGTGCATGGGCTGTCTCGCACATTGCCTTCGCATTTTCGAAGGGCAGATCTTTGGCCCGGAACCATTCCGGCTCATCGAACGTACTCGGTAGAACCAACATTGAATGAAGCCACCGTATCGTTGGCCGAACCAATGATCGACTGAGTTCTGCGTCATCGCCGAGTTTGATCGAGTTGTCGACGGCTTGCATCATTGGCGCCAGATGCAATTCATAGAGGCTCTGAAAGAGCGATGCACCCAGCTTGTACCGTTCACAGGCAAGCACTTCGTTTCCGGCGGAAAGTTGGCAGATTTCCTGGTCGCTCTGTACGATGCCTTCAACCCATGATCGGTTCTTGAAGTTGTGAAAGACATTCCCCACACTAGCGCGTCGCAGCGCTTCGTCAGTGAACTGCCTGTTCTGGTTCGTGATGAGCTTGACACTCTCTTTTTCAAGTAGAACCTCCACGCCCCCGATCTTGAGCTGCTTTGCACTCTGAAAGAGTTGATCGAAGTGTGGAAGCATGACGGCAATGACGAGGGCCCCGGCAGGGATGGCCAATATCGCCGTCAGCCTGACAACGCCATCGACCTGATTCGAGAGCCGAAACGCTTCGGCAAACACTGGCGCCAGCGTAAAACCAAACACCAGACCTAACAGGGCTGCAGCAAGCTGCAGTTCGGCTCCGTAAGCAATATTGTCCAATGCCTTGTTATCGCTTATCACTTTGAAGAGATGGCTGAATCCATCCAGTGCGAACGTGAATTTTGACAACAGATAGACGGCAAGGACTACTACCAACAGCGCGATTCCGGCATTCATCAGCAACCGGATGGCGACCTGAATCCCTTGAACCGCGGTGAGTCCAGGCCTGATTTGAACCACCGAACTCCATGCAGCGTGCAGGCACAACACGCAAATGGCACCGAGAACGCCGATGAATCCATGAACGAGAAAGCTGGTCAGCATGGCTTCTTTCCTCCCACCCTACACTAATTGCATACTTCTGCGCCAGCGAAGCGGTTTCGCTGATCTGGGTATCGCGTGGCAGTTGACCATCGTCAGTTCCAACGTATTTACAGACAAAGGTGCGAACCGCGGCTGCTGCGTTGGCGGTAGGTGTACTGACTCGATCCTGTGTTCGGACGAACATACACGGCCTGCGATCATCCCAATGCAGGCCTCATTGGGCGCTGGCACGTTTGATGAAAGCTGCATTCGATCGGGCGCGACGCCCACGAAGGCATGGCACGTTGAAAGAGTGGTCATGCGGCCCCCTTCTTGCTATCGATATCCAGGGGCGTCGAACGAGAAGCCGCCAACCGAACTGGCCGTGGCTGCAGCGTACCCATAGGTTGTTGCCCCAATCGCCGCAGCATGGCTGCGACCCCGCATCGTCCGTACAGGTTGGCACGTTGATTCATCGAAACCTTCGCGCACCCGTTGGCTGACGTTACCACTCACGAGTCGGTCGGCATATAGTGAATATCGGGTATGCGAATCACGGTGAACATTCGACTCAATGGTCTCGTGCGGTCACGGCGTATCGGACGCAGCTTCGTCGAGCTTTCCGGCAAAGCCTATACCTTGGGCGCGGCATTTTCGCTTGCGTTGACGCCAAAGCAGGCACACTGTCCGTTTAACCCATACGCCCTCACCCACGCGCAGATCCACCATGGGAATCCGCCCAAATGAACCATCAATCCCCCACCTCCCCCACACGCCGCCTGACGCTCGCCGCCCTGATGAGCCTGGCAGCCCAGCCTGCACTCGCCCAGCAGAGTCGCGAACCCGCCTTTGCCGGCCAGACCGGCGCTCCGTCCGTCACCACGCGCACGCCACTACGCATCGACACCGTGGCCAGCGGTCTGGAGCGCCCCTGGTCAATCGCCTTCCTGCCCGATGCACGATTGCTCGTGACCGAGCGGCCCGGCCGGCTGCGCCTGGTTGATGCCGCCGGCAATTTGTCTCGGCCTGTAGCCGGTGTGCCCGATGTTGACGCACGCGGCCAGGGCGGCCTGCTCGATGTCGAGCTCGGGCCGAGTCATGCCGACGACGGCCAGATCTACTTCTCCTACTACGAGCCGCGTGAGGGTGGCAACGGGCTGACGGTGGCGCGGGCCCGTCTGCTCGATGGTGAATCACCCCGGCTCGAATCGATGCAGATCATCTTTCGCATGTTGCCCACGCTCGACTCTCGACTGCATGCAGGCGGACGCCTGGTGTGGGCCGGCGACGGCACGCTGTTCATCACGCTGGGCGATCGCTCGATTTCCGAGGGTCGTCGTCAGGCGAGGCAACTCGACAGCCACTTTGGCAAGATCGTGCGGATCAACGCCGACGGGTCGGTGCCTTCGGACAATCCCTTCGTCGGTCAGGCCGGCGCGCGTCCCGAAATCTGGTCCTCGGGTCACCGTAATGTGCTGGCGGCGGCGTTGGACGCCAAGGGACAGCTCTGGGAAGCCGAAATGGGGCCGCGCGGTGGCGATGAACTGAACCGCGTGCAACGCGGGCTGGACTATGGCTGGCCAACCATCGGCTATGGCCGGGAGTATTCAGGTGCGGCCATCCATCAGCAGACCCGTGCCGAAGGCCTGGAGCAACCCGTCTACTTCTGGGATCCGGTGATCTCACCCTCGGGCATGGCCATTCATTCAGGGCGGGCGATACCCGAGTGGCGCGGCAATATTTTCATCGGTGGCCTGTCAGGCCAGGCGCTGGTTCGGCTGGTGCTCGAGGGCGACAAGGTGGTCGGCGAAGAGCGGCTGCTCAGCGATCGCGGCGAGCGTATCCGGGAGGTGGTTGAAGGCCCCGATGGTGCGCTGTATCTGGCCACCGATGACCGGCGCGGTTCGATTCTGCGTGTGGCACCGGCTTCTTAAGCGCCGCCCGTCCGGACAGACGCGCCGGCATCGACCAGCAAGGCCGGTGCCAGCAGCCCGGCCAGAATGCGCGCATTGGCCTTGTCCGCGTCACCATAAGCACCCTCCACGCCCGACAGGTTCAGCGTGCCCAGCCGCCTGCCCTGATAGTGGATGGGTGCATTCATGATGGCGGTGATGCCCAGGCTGAAGATCAGCTCATGATCGGGATAGGTCTGTTTCACTTCATCGCGGTTGGCCGCGAGAAACACCTGGCCCCGATCCATTTCCGAATGGTTCATCGAGATCGAACTCAGTTGTTTTCGTCCGCCCACCGGATAGGCCTGCTCGTCACTCGAATACACCCGCTCGACCGCTGTGCCATCGTCCACATATTTGAGCACCGTGAACAACACGAAGCCATTCACGCGCGCAGCCAGTTGTTCGACCGCGGCATAAAGGTCGCGCGCCTCGGTGGATGACGAGGCGACCGCCAGCACCTGGGCAATGTCGGCGGTCGTCATGATTGGTCTGTCGCTGCTCATTGGCACTCCTGCTCAAGCCTGGGTGGATCGTGGCGCGGTCGGCGCGATGTTGGTCGCCGGAGTGGCCGGCAGGTCGGGAAACGGCACCCGTTCGGGAATCAGGCCGCGTGAATGGAAACGCAGCACCACGAGCAAGGCTGCGGCGATGAGAAATTCTCGCAGTGCCGCGCCCTGCACCGCCGACAACTCGGGGATGAGCGGCACGATGAAGCGGGTCGATTCGAGAAACACCACGACGATGACGGCCCCCACGACGGCGCCCTTGCTATTGCCCAGGCCGCCGGCCAGCAGCGACAGCTTGATGTAGAGCGTGAGCAAGGGGGCGAACAGATCGGGCGCGATATAGCTGGTGAAATGAGCATAAAGCGCGCCGGCTAGTCCGAGCACGGCCGAGCCGAAGGCAAACGCCTTGACCTTGAACACCACCACCTGTTTGCCGGCCACGCCCACAATCTGCTCATCGTCGCGAATGCCCCGAAGGACCCGCCCGAATGGCGCATTGGCGAGCCGCTCGACCAGAAAGAACACCACAACAACCACCGCGGCGACGATGCCCAGATACAGGAGATTGAACCCGTGGGGATCCAGATCGCCGCGCCAGGGGCCGGGAATGCCGGACAGGCCGTCCGTACCATTGGCCAGCCAGATCTCGTTGGACGTGACGATGCGCACGGTCTCGGCAAAACCGAGGGTGACGATGGCCAGATAATCGCCACGCAGCCGTACCGTGATCAGTGACACGAGCACGCCGGTCAACATGGCGGCCAGGGCTCCGGCCGCCATGGCCAGCGCAATCGGCCAATCCAGCCGCAGGGTCAGCAATGACGAGGTATAAGCCCCCACCGCAAAGAACCCGACCAGCCCGAGGTTGATCAGGCCGGCCATGCCCCAGATCACATTCATGCCCAGCGCCATCAAGGCGTAGATGCCGGCCGTGACCCCCATTGCAATCAGGTAGTGTTCCATGAGGTGTCTGCCCTCAGTAGGCGCGGGCGCCCAGAATGCCGCGCGGACGCAGGGTCAGCACGAGCAGGATGGCGAAGAAGCCCACCGCCGTTCGATAACTCGCGGGCAGGATGAGCAGGCTCATCTCCTCGCCGATGCCCACCACGAGCGCCCCCACGACAGCACCCGGAATACTGCCCAGTCCGCCCACCACGGCTGCGGCGAAGGTCGACAGGATCATGCGGAAGCCAATCAATGGATCGATCGAACTGTCCATGCCCACCAGCATGCCGCCGATGCCGGCCAGGCCCATCGCCAGGAACGACACCAGGCGCGCCACCGAATCGGTGTTGATGCCCTTGATGCCGGCGAGCACCGGGTTGTCGGCCACGGCACGCATTGCCTTGCCGCTGCGCGTGAAGCTCAGGAAGGCGAACAGCGCCAGCATCACGACGACGGCAATCATGAAGTTCTCGAACTGCTGCGGGCCAACCCTCAGCCCGGCGAACATCCAGTCACGGCGGATCGGCAGGTCATAGCCGCGCAACTCATTGCCGAAGATGAAGCGCACGATGTTTTCGAGCGCGATGGTCAGGGCGATCGAGCCGATCGCGGTGGTGATGAAGCCCGCCGCGCGGAAGGGCTTGAGCACGAGTTCATCGGTGGCCACGCCCACCAGGCCGGCGACGACGAAGGCGGCGACCAAGGCGAGTTCGGCCGGCAGACCGAAACTCACGTTGGCCACGAAGCCGACGAAGGCGCCGATCGTGATGTGCGAGGCAAGCGCAAAATTGGAAAAGCGCAACACCGCGAAGAGGGTCGTAATGCCGATGGCCGGGATCGCGAGAATGGTGCCGGCCATCAGGCCATTGAGAAACAACTGGGCCGCCGTCATGACCGCAACAACCCGCTCAGACGAGTCGGTCGAACGTCAACTTGCCCTTGACCACCTTGAGATAACGGAACCGGCTCGACTGGATATCGCCGATGTCGGTGAAGTCGCAGGGGCCGCTCGCACCTTCGTAGTTGATGGCTTTGCCCTGGGCGAGCAAGGCCAGCCCTTCGATTGCCGATGCCACCTTCTGCCCGGATCCCTGGGTGACGCTGCGCACATTCTCCTTGAGTGCCGTGCCATCGGCCTGGCCTGCCTTGGCGATGGTCAGCAGCACGATGCTGATCCAATCGGTGGCCTGTGAGACATAGGAATCGGGTTCGGCGATGCCCAGTCGCTTGGCCGCCAACTGGTAGGCCTTGCCATCGATGTCGGCCGACGGCTGCCCGGTGTAGCAGTTTTCGGTCACATCGGGCGGCAATGCATCGAGCGACTTTTGCGGAATGGCATACGACTGCGCGAATTTCGGGCAGGGTCACGCCGGCCTTGTACAGATCGCGCAATACGACCAGCGTATCAGGCGCATACCCGTTCAGATACAGGAAATCCGGCTTGGCGGCGATGGCCTGATCGACCTCGGAGCGATAGGTGGGTTTGTCCTTCTCGTAGGTGACGAAGCCGACCACCGAGCCGCCCGACTTGCGTAGCGTGGCATCCAGGTGTTCGCGCGTGGAGACCGCGAAAGGCGCCTGCACGCCGAGCACGAAGACCTTCCTGGCACCCAGCGAACCGATGAACTCACCGTGTGAAGCCGACTGCAGACTGGAATTGGGCTGGGTGCGGATCAGATAACCCTGATGCGGCAACAAGGTGATGCTGTCCGCACCCGATACGGTGGTCAGAAAGGTCTTGCTCTCCCAGCACACCGGTGCCACCGCCGCCGTTACCGCCGATGCCCAGGTGCCCATGATCACCGGTACCTTGTCGACTTCGATCAGCTTGCGCGCCGCGCGCACCGCCGCTTCCGGATTGGTCTGATCGTCTTCAACGACCAGTTCGATGGTCCGGCCCAGCACGCCGCCTGCCTGATTAACCTCGTCGACCACCGCCTCCATGGCCTTGAGCATGCGCGGTCCGTCATTGCCGCCCGCGCCGGTCAACGGCGTGAGTACGCCCAGCCGCAACGGCCCGGCTTGGGCGCGGACCACACGGGGCAGTGCCGCGGTAGCGGCCAGGCCGGCGCTGCCCTGCAGTAGTCGGCGGCGGGCGGCGTCGGTAATCCGGCGGGCCTGATCGGGGGTGCGGGTCATCATCGTCTCCAGGTGTCGGGAATTGGTTTTGTCGGGCGGCGGTCAGAGGCCCAGGAAGATCCGGCGGATGTCGGGATCCGCCGCGAGCGTGGCGGCCTGATCGCAACGGCTGTTGCGTCCGTCAACGAGTATATAGGCCCGGTTGGCGATCTCCAGCGCTTGCTCCGCGTTCTGTTCGACCATCGCGATGCCGATGCCCTCGGCATTGACCTCGCGGATCGCCTTGAACAACGATTCGGCCGCGATCGGCGACAGGCCGGCCGACGGTTCGTCGAGCAGCAACAGCACGGGCTCGACCATCAAGGCCATGGCCATGGCGAGAATCTGTCGCTCGCCACCCGACAAGGTGCGCGCCGCCTGCCGTTGTTTGGCACCGAGCATCGGAAACCGCTCGAAGGCGCTGGCGATTCTGGAGGCGATCCGCGAGGGTTCGACATAACCGCCCATCTCGAGATTCTCGCGCACCGACATCGAGGCGAACACGTTGTGCTCCTGCGGCACATAGGCCACGCCGAGCCGGCTGATGTCGCGTGGATGACGGCCGGTAATGTCCTGATCGCCCAGCATCACCCTGCCCTGGCGCGGCGTCACCAGCCCGGCGATGGTTTTGAGCAGGGTGGATTTGCCCGCGCCGTTGGGGCCGATGATGCCCACGATCTCGCCCGCCGACACGGTGAAGTCCACGCCTTTGAGGATTTCATCGGCGGCACCGTAGCCGGCCACGATGCCACTGGCGGCGAGCAGCTGGGTCATGGCGACGCCACGGCATGGCGCCGGCCCATGTAAGCCGTCTGCACCTCGGGATTGGCCGCAATCTGATCGAACGATCCTTCGGCCAGGTGGCGGCCTTCGGCCATCACGATGACGTGATCACAAAGCCGCGCGATCATGTCCATGTGATGTTCGATGAGCAGGACGGTGATGCCTTCGGCGGCCAGCGCCTGCAGATGCTGGCCGATCTCACGCGCCAGGGCCGGGTTCACCCCGGCCACCGGCTCGTCGAGCAGAATCATGCGAGGATCGGCCATGAGGGCGCGGCCGATCTCCAGGAGTTTCTTTTGCCCGCCCGAGAGTTCGGCCGCGAAGTTGCGCAAGACATCGCGCAGATTCAGTCGCTGCGCGATGGCCACGGCCCGCTCGCGCAACTCGAGTTCGCGTGCGCGCGCACGCGGCGAGCCGAACAAGGCCGTGAACATGCCTTCGCCGGGCTGCCCGCCGCCATAGATCATGAGGTTGTCCAGCACCGACATGCGCGGCAGGCCCCGGGCGATCTGGAAGGTGCGCACCAGGCCGGCGCGGCTGATCTGATCCGGTCGGGCGCCCGCAATATCCTGGCCATTGAACAGGATCCGCCCACGGTCGGGCGGAATCACGCCGGTGATGCAGTTGAACAGCGTGGTCTTGCCAGCACCATTCGGACCGATCAGGCCCGTGATGCGACCCGGTGCCACCTGCAGATTGACGCCACGCAAGGCCTGCACGCCATAGAAACTTCGCTCGAGCGCCTCGATCTGGAGAATCGGCGGTTCAGCGGCCATCTGTGATTCAGCGACCAACGGCATACCCCTGCATCTGCCGGGCGCTGGCGCCCGCACGCATCAACTCACGCGAGCGGGCCACGGCACAGACCCTGCCCAGCGACCAGGGCCCCTCCACGTCGAGCCGGTGACCGCGCGAGCGCAACTCGTCGATAGTAGCCTGAGGGAAGCGATCTTCCACAAGCAGGCGTCCGGGTTCGCACGGTCGAGGATGAAACGACTGCGGAAAGTGGCGCGAAGTGAGCATGGGCGCGTCGATCGCCTGCTGCAGATTCATGCGGTGATGCAGGATTCTCAGGAAGGTAATCAGACTCCATTGATCCTGCTGATCGCCGCCCGGTGTGCCGATCCCGAGCCAGGCCTGCCCGTCGCGAGTGACCAGCGTGGGCGACAAGGTGGTGCGCGGACGCATGCCGGCGCGCAGGCTGCTCGGATGACCCGGTTCAAGCCAGCACATCTGGCCGCGCGTGGAGATCGGGAAACCCAGGCCAGGCACCACCGGCGAACCTTGCAGCCAGCCGCCCGATGGCGTGGCGGAAATGAGATTGCCCCAGCGGTCGGCGATCTCGATATGGACGGTGTCGCCCCATTCCACGCCATGCCAGGCGTCGGGCAACACGGCAAAGGTCGGTTCGCCACCACCGGCACCCACCGACTGCTGCGCGCCCGCCATGGCCAGCACCCTGGCCATTCGTTGCGCCGCACCCGGCAGCTCGCTCGGACGCAATTGAAGCGATGCAAGCTGGCCGATCAGTGCTCGACGTACCCGATTGTGGTCGGGCGACAGCAAGGTGGCCAGCGGCACATCGACGAATGCCGGATCGCCATAGAACACCTCGCGATCGGCAAAGGCGAGCTTCATGGCTTCGACCACGGTATGCACGAAGCTCGCCCCCAGCGGGTCCATCGCACCCAGATCGACATCCTGCAGGATGGCCAGCGATTGCAGAAACACCGGACCCTGCCCCCACGGACCGGTCTTGTGAACCCGCACACCGTGATAGTCGAGGCCGACCGTCGCTTCGATCGTCGCCGCATAGCGGGCCAGATCCTCGCCCTGCAACAGGCCACGATGACACTGACCGGTGTTATCGCGCAGTTCGGCGCTGCGAAAAAAGGTATCGACGGCCTGCGCCACGAAGCCTTGCGACCAGGCCCGACGCGCCGCCTCGATCGCGACGATGCGATCACCGCCGGCCGCGCGCGCCTCCTGGAGAATGCGTTCATAGGACTGCGCGATGGCCGGCGTGCGCATGAGCCGGCCAGGCCTGGGCACCGATCCATCGGGCAGCCAGACCTCGGCGGTACTGGGCCAGTCGCGCTTGAAGGCATCGGCGGCCGCAAGAATGGTGGCCGACACCCGCGGCACCACCGGAAAGCCCTGGCGCGCATAAGCAATGGCCGGTTCGAGTACCGATTCGAGCGGCATCGTGCCGTAGTCGCGCAGCAGCAGCATCCAGGCATCGAATGCGCCCGGGACCACGGCCGGCAGCAGGCCTGTGCCCGGCACCTGCTCCAGGCCAAGCGCCGCGAAACGCTCGGGGCTCGCCGCCATCGGGAAGGGGCCTTGACCACAGATGACGAGTGGCTCGTCATCGCCGGCCCGCTTGAGAATGACGGGCACCTCGCCGCCCGGTCCGTTCAGATGGGGCTCGACGATCTGCAGCACGAAGCCGGCGGCCACGGCCGCATCGAAGGCATTGCCGCCGCGCTCGAGCATGGCCATGGCCACCGCCGAGGCGATCCAGTGCGTGGTCGCGACCACGCCGAAGGTGCCGAGAATCTCGGGACGGGTGGTGAAGCCGACCGACGCTGGGTTCAACTCTTCACTCTCATGAACGGGGCGTGCCGATGCTACCGCACGAGACACCGACAATGAAAGCGCGCGACAGACCGCTTCGCAATGACGGTGTAAGATCGGCGCGACCTGTGCACCGCTCAGCGTCGCCATCCCGACAAGAGGCCAACATGACCCAGTTGCTGTTCCGAAATCTCGCGCTGCTCGATCCCGAGCATGATGAATTGCTCGGTGGTCATGAAGTGCTGGTCGAGGGCGAGAAGATCCGCGAGGTATCGGATTCACCGATCCAGGCGGGCCAGGCCACGGTCATCGATTGCGGCGGCAAGACACTCATGCCCGGTCTCATCGACGCTCATGTGCATGTCTTTCTGTCCGAAGTGGTGATCCGCCGCCTTGAAGACATGCCCCTGACCCTCATGACCGCGCGCGCGGCCGCGTTGATGCGCGCCATGCTCGACCGGGGCTTCACCAGCGTGCGCGACACCGGTGGGGCCGACTGGGGCATCAAGGCAGCGGTCGATCAGGGATTCCTGCCCGGGCCGCGTCTGTTCATCGCGGGCAAGGCCATCGGCCCGACCGGCGGCCACAGCGATGGGCGTCGCCGCACCGATACCGGAATGCGCTGTCACTGCTGCAATGCGCTGGCCTTCACCATGGGGGTGGCCGATGGCGTGTCGGGCGTGCGCAAAGCCGTGCGCGAAGAAATGCGCCAGGGTGCCGACCATATCAAGATCATGATGTCCGGCGGCGTAGCCTCGCCCTACGATCCACTGGACAGCCTGCAGTTCTCACTCGGCGAGGTGGCCGCCGCCGTCGAGGAGGCTCATGCCTTCGGCCGTTATGTGTGCGCCCATGCCTATACACCCGAAGCCATCACACGAGCGGCACAATCGGGCGTGCGCACCATCGAGCATGGCAATCTCATCGACGAGCCCGCCGCCAGGCTGATGGCCGAGAAAGGCATGTTCCTGGTCGCCAATCTGGTCACTTACTATGCGATGCGCGAGCGCGCCGCCGAATTCGGCATGGATGGCGACATGCTGGCCAAGAATGAACTCGTGATCGAGGGCGGCCTGCGCTCGCTCGAAATCTGCCAGCGTGCCGGTGTGCCGGTCGCCTTCGGCACCGATCTGCTGGGGCAGTTGCAGGTTGAGCAGAGCCGCGAGTTCAGCCTGCGCTCAGAGGTCGTCGCGCCCATCGACATCGTGCGCTCGGCCACCTCCATCGGTGCCAGGCTGCTGCGCCGCGAAGGGCAACTGGGCTGCATCAAGGCCGGCGCCTGGGCCGACATGCTCGTGGTTGACGGCAACCCCTTGAAGAATCTGTCACTGCTCGAACATCAGGGCCGACATCTGAGCGCCATCATCAAGGGCGGGCGCTTTTACAAAAACGAACTGCGCTGACCGGTTCAAGCTGCCCGGGCTGTGATGCGCTGGCGGGCCGCCTCGACGCTGGTCTCGATGTCGTCGGCCAGCATGAGACGTTGTTCGACCAGTGTCTGGGCCGCCTGGCGGATCGCCTCGACATACGCATCGCCTGACGGGTAACGCTGCTCGAGCGAGGCCCGCGGATCACCCGTCTGCACGCGCTCGGACTCGCTCACCGCAAACGGGATGGTGCTGCCGGTGAATTCATGCATCGCACCGAATCCCTTGCCGCGGGCCCGCAAATTCCATCCGGTGTAGGTGGCCAGGGGCGCGCTCACCATGGGCGCACGAATGCCGGCCAGGTCATTGCCATCGGCATCCACGCCGGGCACCGCCACCACATAGGCCTGCTCGCCCATGGTTTGTGGCGGCTCGGCCAGAATCCCCTGCTCGAACGCCGGCCCCCAGGACAGACGGGGCAGCGGCGACGGGCCGCGCGGGCAGATCACGCCGGGAATCGCCGGGAACTGCTGGCGCCATTGGCCCATCGACACCAATGTGCCGTCATCACGACGCGGCACCCGGCTGGCCGGCGGTTCAACCCCATCAGTCACCCAGGCGTCCAGTGCATCGAGGGTCGCCCGGAACAGCATCGAGGTCTGCACCCCATTGATGTCTTCGAGACACACCTCACTGCGGGTTGAGCGCAGCAGCGGATCGGCAAAATGCTGGGAACTCGACCACAGATAAACCCTCACCTGCGCAGGCTGATCCAGATCATTGCCCGCCGTGTCGGTATGCACAAGCGAGCCGTGACGCTGCCAGTATTCGGTGGCCGACTGGGTGTGCAACACATAGGGGTCGGTGTCCGGCCGTTTGAGGATCGCATCGGACCGACCGCTCAGATGATCGGTGGACCAGGCATAAGAAAACGGGAAACGATCGGCCGGATTCCAATGGTCTTCATACTCCTGACCGGCGGGCCGGATCACGCTCGCAAACCGATGATTCATCCACATCAGACCACCACCGGACACATGGGGCAGGATACCGTCGAACACGCGTCGGCCCTGGGCATCGGCATTAAAACCCTGGTAGACAAAATCGCGCAGATAACGCCCCGATTGGGAGCGCCCCCAGGCATAGGCCCGTTCGATCGCGCCAGTGCCTGAGTACAGCGGATTGGCATGGCCTTGATCATCCTCGCGGCCATGGCGCAGAAAACTCGTGATGTCGCGTACCGCCACATGGCCAAGACCCAGCACCAGCGGATCACGGGCCTGATAGATGAGTTCATAGATCCAGCCGGGCTCAAAGCCGGTGGGCAGATAAATGTGGCGATCCGAGGCGATGACCGCACGCTCGGCCCCCTGATTGTCCAGACCACCTCCGCCTTCGACCCGGGCGAACTGCCAGGCATCGGGCGACACCGGTTCGGCCCGATCACCGGGATAGCGGCGTCGCACCAATGAGGCCTCGCGCGTATCCAGGCTCACGGCCGGATAGGAACGCGCGGTCGGCCAGCCACTGAGCGGAAAGACGGTGCGACCCGGCTGATTGGCGATGAACTCCGAGCGCACGCTGCCGGTGATCGGCACATCGACTGCGCCTTTGTCGCCATCCTTGCCGGCAAGGCCACGCGCAACCGGCACGTCGAGCGTGAGCCGCGCATCGCCCGGCAGGATGTCGGCCTCCCAGCCGATCCAGCAGACCGTATAGCCGCGACGCATGAGCCAGGCATTGCCCAGCGAGGCGCGACTGAGCGGATCATTGTTCCCCGGCGCATCATTGAAGAATTGCAGACAGCGTTTGTTGCCACGATTGACGATCTCGACGAACAAGCGCCGATTGCCCCGTGACGGATCCACCGGTCGCAACAATTGCACATCGGTGGTGAAACACACCCTGCCATCGCGGTCTCGGGGTGCGGCGTGCAGATCCACGATGCCTTGTTGCGGCGCGGCCAGCGGATCAACCCGCAGTTCGACCCGGGCATCGATGCGTTCATAACGGCCCGAACTCTCAAAGGTGATGCCATCGGCAAGCGCCTGCACGCGCAGGGTTTTCCAGGTGAGATGGGCTGTCATGAATGGATCCGGATGATGATGGGTCTGGCGGCGATTAGTGGAACACGTCGGTCTTGCCGCCAGAGCGGCAGCGCGGACGGCCCGGATATCTGTGGGATACTGCCACGACTGGGACTTCGCGGAGAAGCACTGAATGGCGAGCAACCCGACCCCGGCAAAAACCGCCAGCGGCAAACCGCCGCCGCCCTTGTTATTGCTGCGCAATCTGCGTCTGCTCGATCCGCGCCTCGACGAGATTCTTGACGGCCATGAAGTGCTCATCGAAGGCGATCGGTTTCGCGAAGTGTCCGACCGACCGATCCGGATCAACAACGCCGCGGTCATCGACTGCGGCGGCCAGACTGTCATGCCCGGCCTTATCGACTGCCATGTGCACAGCATGCACTCGGAAGTGTATATCCGCCGGCTCGAGGAAATTCCCGCTCACCCTGAACACGGCGCGGGCCGCGGTGCGGGTGCGCCAGATGCTCGATCGCGGCTTCACCACGGTGCGTGATGCTGGCGGTACCGACTGGGGATTCAAAGCGGCCATCGATCAAGGCTTGTTGCCTGGCCCGCGGATGTTCATCGCCGGTCGCTCGCTCGGCCCCACCGGCGGTCACAACGACAATCGCGCACGCACCCGTGATCAGGATCCCTGCTTCTGCTGCAATGCCATGGTCCATCTGCGCGAACAGGTCGATGGCGTCGATGAGATGCGCCGCGCAGTGCGCGAACAGATGCGCCTGGGTTGTGACGCGGTCAAGATCATGGTGTCGGGCGGCGTCGCCTCGCCCTTCGATCCGCTCGACAGCCTGCAGTTCTCGGTGCCCGAGATCCAGGCCGCAGTCGAAGAGGCTCATGCCTTCGGGCGCTATGTACTGGCCCATGCCTATGAACCGCGACGCCATCGAACGGGCGGTCGAGTCATGGCGTGCGCACCATCGAACATGGCAACCTCATCGACGAGCCCACCGCCACGCTGATGGCAGCGCAACCAGGCCTATCTGGTCGCCCAACATCGTGGCCTATGTCGCGATGAAGGAGCGGGCGGCGCAATTCGGCATGCCGCCCGAGATGCTCGAAAAGAACGAACTCGTGCTCGAAGGCGGCTATCGCTCGCTCGAGATCTGCCAGCGTGCCGGCGTTAAGGTCGCCTATGGCACCGACCTGCTCGGCGCGCTGGCCGAAGACCAGAGCCGCGAGTTCTCGATCCGGGCCAGCGTGGTCTCACCGATCGAGATCATCCGCTCGGCGACCCTGATCGGTGCCGAAGTCGTGCGCCGCCAGGGGCAACTCGGCGTGATCGACGCCGGCGCCTGGGCCGACCTGATCGTCGTCGACGGCGACCCGCTCGCCGACATCTCGCTGCTCGAGGCATCAGGGTCGTCACCTGTCGGCCATCATGAAGGGCGGCGTGTTCCACAAGAACCGCTGCCTGACGTGGCGAGCTGCGAAGCCCGATGGCGCCGTCGCGAGCGGCGCGAGCTTCAGCGATCGACGCGACGGCTCGGAGCCTGGTTGCTCAACGCCGTGGCCGGGCTCACGCTGGCCTTCATCCTGACCCCGCTGTTCTTCGTGACCTGGCTCTCCTTCTTTCGCCAGGAGATTCCCTCGTTTCCGCCCGAGGGCTATTCGCTGCGCTGGTATGCGGCCATTGCCGGCAACGACCGATTCGTCGACGGCTTCCTGCTCAGCCTGCAGCTCGGCGTGATCGCCACGCTGCATCGGTCTGGCCGTCGGCGTGCCGGCAGCGCTGTGCCTGTCGCGCTACCGCTTTCCCGGCCGCGAGCGCGCTCAACAACCTGCTGCTGATGCCGCTGATGGTGCCCGGCGTGGTGCTGGGCATCGCGCTCTACGTGTTCCATGTCGAGACCGAGATCAAGACCGGGCTGCCGATCCTCGGCTCGCTTGGCCGGGCTCGTCAGCGGGCACGTGCTGATCGTGATTCCCTGGACGGTGCGCCTCGTCACCGCGAGCCTCGCCGGCTTCGACCGCACGCTCGAGGAAGCGGCGCAGAATCTCGGCGCCGACCCGCTGCACGACCTTCCGGCGGGTGACCCTGCCCGTCGATCCTGCCCGGCATCGTCGCCGCCGCGATGTTCAGCTTCGTCACCTCGTTCGGCAATCTGGAGCTGAGCCTGTTCCTGGTCGGGCCGGGGCGCACGACGCTGCCGATCGCGATCCTGCAGTATCTCGAATGGAAGATCGATCCGACGATCGCGGCCGTCTCGGTGCTGCAGATCCTGCTGATCGGCGCGGCGATGCTGCTCACCGATCGCTACGTGAAGATCTGCCCGGGTGGTCTGAGCGACCTGCTCGCGCCGCGATGGACCGTGCAACCGCTCACGGAGCCTGCATGGCGAAGACTGAATCATGGGCAAACGCTACGGCGCCTTCGAGGCGGTGCGCAATCTGTCGCTCATCGTGTGCGGACGGCGAGTTCCTGGTGTTGCTCGGGCCGTCGGGATGCGGCAAGACGACGACGCTGCGCATGATCGCCGGCTTCATCGAGCCGACCCAGGGCGACGATCAGGATCGGCGGACGTGACATTACGCGACTTGCCGCCCTGGCAGCGCAATGCCGGCCTCGTGTTCCAGAACTACGCGCTGTTCCCGCACATGACGCGTGCGCGACAACGTCGGCTTCGGCCTCGAGATGCGCAAGATCGCTGCCGATCGATCGCCCCGCGGGTCGACGAAGCGCTGCGTCTGGTGCGGCTCGACCATCTGGCCGACCGCCTGCCGCGCGAGCTGTCGGGCGGCCAGCAGCAGCGGGTCGCGCTGGCCCGCGCGATCGTGATCCGACCCGACGTGCTGCTGCTCGACGAACCTCTGTCCAACCTGGATGCCAAGCTGCGCCTGGAAGTGCGCGTCGAGATCCGCGCCCTGCAGCGCAAGCTCGGCCTGACGACGGTGATGGTCACCCACGATCAGGAAGAAGCGCTTGACCATGGCCGACCGGCTCGTCGTGATGAACGAGGGCGAGGTCCGCCAGATCGGCAGCCAGCGCGACCTCTACGAGCGCCCGGCCGACCGTTTCGTCGCCGGCTTCGTCGGTCGCATCGACCTTTCTCGAGGGGCGGGTCGAGGCCGTGGCCGTATTCATCACCCGGGCGGCGTCGGCGCATCGCGTCTGCGCCACGCCGACGCGGCGCCGGCGCGCCGGCGTATGCTGGCGCATCCGCCCCGAACGCGTGACGGTCAGCCCGCACCGGCGGCCGGCAGTCGACAACGCCTTCACGGGCGAGGTCGAGTCCGTCTACTATCTCGGCGCGATGCTCGACATTCACGTGCGCCTCAGTCCGCCCGACACGATCATCGCGCAGATTCCGAATCGGGAGGACGGGTTCATGCCGCAAGCCGGCGACCCGGTCTGCGATCAGGCTTCCCGAGCCGGCGCGGCCATCGTGTTTGACGGAGTCCGCGCGCGAGCAGTGCGCAGGCGACGAGTCAAACCACTCGAAGGAGGATCAACATGAACAGACCGAGCGACACAGATCGACGTATCGCGACGCGCACTGCTCAAGGGCTCGACGGCGCTCGCGGTCGCTCGATGGTCGGCGTCCCGCTCGATGGCCCGCGCGCAAGCAAGGGCCGGATCGTGGTCGGCACCTGGGGCGGCGACTATGCGCGCCTGCTGAACAAGAACATCGAGAAGCCGTTCCTGATCCCGGACGGCTGGGAAGTCGTGCAGGACCAGGCCGGCGACCCGCAGCGGCGCTCCAAGATGCTCGCCGAGAAGCGCCTGCCGCGCGGCACGACCGACGTGCAGGGCCTGTCGGCGCGTCAACATGTACCAGATGAACGAGGCCGGCGTGGTCGAGACCATCGACTATTCGAAGCTCAAGAACGCGGAGCAACCTGCTGCCGTCGATGAAGTACCCCTACGGCATCGGCCACATCTATTCGGGCATGGTCGGGCGTCTACAACCCGAAGAGATTCCCGAGCAGGCCCCGAGCCAGCTACAAGGATATCTTTGATCCGAAGCTATGGCGACAAGCTCGGCTTCATCGACATCCAGTACCAGTACACGATCATCGCGGCCGCGCTCGCCGCCGGCGGCTCGATCACCAACATCGAGCCGGGCAAGAAGCTGCTGCTCGAAGTGCGCAAGGCCGGCGCGCGCATCTATCCGACCAACGAGGCGTTCGCGCAGGGCCTGAAGACCGAGGAGTTCGGCATCGGCGTCATGTGGAAGGCGCGTACCGTGCAGTGGCAGAACGCCGGCATCCCGGTGAAGTCGGTCGCGCCCACCGAAGGCGCGCTCGCCTATGTGTCCGGCTTCGTCATCCCGAAGAATGCGCCGAACAAGGACGGCGCCTATGCCTATCTGGACGCGATGATGGAAAGCGGCGCGCAGGAGAACTTCGCGATCGACATGGGCTACAACCCGACCGTCACGAACGCCAAGGTCGCACGCCGACCTCAACCAGCGCATCGGCTTCACGCCCGAGGAGATCAGCAAGCTCGTCGACCTCGACTACGGCTTCATGACCGAGAACGATGTCGAGATGAAGGACTGGTGGGACAAGACCTTCAAGGGATGATGCGCGAGGCCCTACGCCATTACAGTGCCAGCCGCGGCGCAACGTCAGGCGAGCGGGTAGCAGCGCACCATGGGTGCGCGCGGCCCGATCGCCGCGGCTCGGCCGCCACGGCACTGATCGGGCCCGCGACGCTCATCGTCGCGCTGGGCCTTGATCATTCCGATGGCGATCCTGTTCCGCTACAGCCTGAACCAGTTCAAGCCCGGCCTGATGATGGTCGACGCACTCACGCTCGAGAACTACGTCAGGTTCTTCTCCGACCCCTACTATCTCAAGGTCTTCTGGACCACGCGTGCGGGTCGCGCTGATCTGCACCGCTAGTCTGCCTGATCGCTCGGCTTTCCGCTGGCCTACACCCTTGCCCGCACGCAGATCGCGGTTCAAGAACCTGCTGATCATGCTGGTGGTGCTGCCGCTGTTCGTCGGCAATGCCGTGCGCGCGGCCGGCTGGATGACGGTGTTCGGCAGCAAGGGTTTCCTCAACGCCACGCTGATGGGGCTGGGCTCATCGACGAGCCGCTCGAAGATCATGTTCACCGAGAGCGCGGTGATCATCGGCATCATCGCGGTCAACCTGCCCTTCATGGTGCTGACGCTGCAAAGCGTGATCGAAGGCATCGAGCGCAACATCGAGGAGGCGGCCTTCAGCCTCGGCGCCGATCCCTGGCGGATGTTCACGCCGCGTGCTCTGGCCGCTGGCCCTGCCCGGCATCCTCGCCGGCACCATCCTGACCTTCATCCTCGCGATGAACGCCTATGCGACGCCGGTGCTGCTGGGCGGGCCGAAGTTCAAGATGATGGCGCCGCTCGTCTATCGGCCAGTTCCAGCTCAACAACTGGCCCTTCGGCGCCGCCGTCGCCTTCATCCTGATGACGACGACCCTCACGCTCACCGTCATTGCCAACCTCTCGATGCAGCGACGCTATCGGCGCTGAGCGTCGACCCGGCCCGCTTCATCGCAGGCTTGCTGTTCCGCGTTATCGGGCCTCAGGCTTGCAGCGCCTGCATCTGCTGCTCGAGCCCGGCCACGTCCAGGCGGTCCGCCCGAGCGATGACGACGAACTGGCTGAGCGTCGGCAAAGGCCCCGGCTCCACGGACAGTGTCTGTCGCTTGCCCACCAGATGGAAAACCGCCCGCTGTTCGCGACCATCGACGCGCAGCCGCAGGATGGCCTTGGCTCGCAGCAGACTGTCGGGTAATTCGCGGGCCACAGCATCAAATCGATGCTTGTCGATGGCCTGGTCGGTCGCTGAAGGACCAGCTGACGAACTCATCATCATGGTTGTGCGAATACTCGTGCTCGTGCTCGTGCTCGTGCCGATGCTCGTGCTCATGCCGGTGATCGTGCTCGTGAGCCGCCGCCGGCCGTCGGTCGTCATGAGGCACAGTCGCCCCCTGCCGGCCCAGTGTTGGACCAATCAGCAGCTCACGCGGCACCTGGGCATAGGTGGTGCGGACCATCCGCAGCCCGGGCATCGGCGCGCGCAAGGTCGACTCGAGCAGTGCGATCTGGTCGGCAGTCGCCAGGTCACACTTGTTGACCAGCAGCAGGTCGGCGCACACCGCCTGGTCGATGGCCAGCTCGGTGGACGCATAGTCCAGCGAATGCGAACTGATCCGCATCGGCCACGCAGATCACCGAATCGACCCTCGGACGACCGGCGAGCGCCGGACCCTCGAGCGCCGCCAGAATGGCCAGCGGACGGGACACGCCACTCGCTTCGACGATGAGGTGTTGCGGGCGCCCCTCGAGAATGCGCAGTGCCGCCGCACCAGATCATCCTGGATCGAGCAGCAGATGCAGCCATTGGCCAGGGACACGGAATCGGCGCCGGTCGATTCGATGAGTCCGGCATCGATATTGATTTCACCGAAGTCATTGACCAGCACACCAAAGCGCACCCCATCGGGTTGAGCAAGCAGGCGGCTGAGCAAGGTGGTCTTGCCGGCGCCCAGAAAGCCGCACAACACGGTGGTGGGAACGGCTGGTGAGGTGCTGGACATCGGCGGCTGCGCGGTGAATGTTGGCGATCGACGCCGCCTAGTGTAGCCGGTCACATTCACCCCGCGAGCAGGTACGGATAGGAACACTACCCGAGCCATGGTCAGAACCGTCGCCAGTGTTGGCCAGGGTGCAGGCGAAATCCTGGGGCCGACCCGCTCAGGCAGAATAATTGCTCAACCCGACCAAGAGGCTTTTGAGCCGCCATCTGAGCCAACATGACCTGGGCCATTCTCATCGTCCTATTCGGGTGCCTGCTCGCCTATGCGAGCAATCGGGTCGCCTTGCGCACGGTCTCGGTGTCGCTGCTGGTCGCGCTGGCGCTCATCTATTCCTTCCTGCCTTCGCCCGATGGCCAGCCCGTTGGCGTGGACCGGGTATTCAGCGGTTTTGCCAGCAGCGCATTGGTCACCATCGTCTGCCTGATGATGCTCGGTCAGGTGCTCATGAGCAGCGGCGCGCTGCGTCCACTGGCCAACCTGCTGTCCGGCGCATTCCAGACCGCCCCGCCCATCGCCTACGCGGGCGCGCTACTGGTGGGTTTTCTCGCCAGCGGATTCGTCAATGACACGCCGGTCGTGGTGCTGCTGCTGCCCACAGTGATGGCCGCGGCCACGCAGGGCAGCATGAGCGCAGGCACCATGCTCATGCCGATGAATTTTGCGGTGATCCTGGGTGGCATGATGACCGCGATCGGCACCTCGACCAACCTGTTGGTGAACTCGATCTCCGCAGGCAATGGCGGCCCATCGTTCGGCGTCTTCGACTTCTACCTCATTGCGCTGCCGGCAGCCCTGGCGGGCCTGCTCTACCTGTACTTCATTGCGCCGATCATTCTGCGTCGCGGACAGATCCGGGACACCGGTGAAAAAGCGCCGCGCGAGTTCCTGCGATCGCTACGTATCACCGCCGGCTCGCCGGCCGACGGGCATGCCCTGTATCGACTGACCCGTCAGTTCGGCAGGCAGGTGCGGCTGCGACGGCTGGTGCGTCGCGGCCATTCGATGGCCTTGTTACCCACCATCACGCTGCGCGCAGCCGATCTGCTGGTCGTCTCGGGAACCGCTGAGGCAATCGAGTCGGTGGCCGAGCGACTTGGCGTGGTGCAGGCGGAGCGCCAGGCCAGGGCGGACAAGACCGTCGCCGATGAGGCCAGCCATCCCGGCGGCGGCGCAGCGCGGGCCGGCGATACCGATAGCACGACCCGCAAGCCGGAAGACACCCTGCTGCGCGGCGAATACATCGTCACCCAGGCGAGCCTGCTCGAAGGGCGCACCCTTAAGGAGGCTGCGTTCGAATCTCACTTTGATCTCAAGGTGATCGGACTCGCGGATGTGCGTCGCGCCGATCTCGAGCAGTCTTCCGCCGATCTGCGCTTCATCCCGATTGCGGTCGGCGACATCCTGCTCATCGAAGGCAACGCCCAGGCCCTGGAGCGTGCCCAGGACTGGGCCGGGCTGTTGCCAGTCAGGGAACCAGCCCGGCAGTCCACGCGCCGGCAGGCGATCTTGGCCGCGCTGATCTTCGCCATCGTGATCATGCTCGCCGTCTTCAAGGTGTTGCCGATCGCGGTCGCCGCGCTGGCGGGTGTTCTCGCCTGCGTGCTGGCCGGCCTGGCATCATGGGATGAACTCGAGCGGGCCGTGAACTGGACAGTGATCCTGATCGTGGCCTCGGCGATCGCCTTGGGCGATGCCTTGATCCTGAGCGGCGCCATGCAATCCACCGCCCGGTGGTTGGGTGAGGCAATGACGGATCAGCCGGGCTGGGTCGGCATCGGTGCCATCCTGACCTCGGCCGGCCTGTTGACCAACTTCGTGTCGAATAATGCGGCCGCGGCGATTCTGACTCCCCTGGCGATCGAGGTGTCGCGTGCCTCGTCGATCCCGGTCGAGCCCATGGTGCTTGCCGTCCTGTTCGGGGCGAATCTGTGCTTTCTCACGCCCTTCGCCTATCAGACCAATCTGCTGGTCATGGCGGCGGCCAAGTATCGTTTCACCGACTTCATCCGGGTTGGCCTGCCCCTGTTCCTGATCGTCGCACCGGTGCTGATGCTGAGTCTGAGCTGGCATTATCTTGGCCAGGCCACGGCCCGATGAGCCAGGACCCCTCGGGCGAAGGCGCAGACCCGGCGACGCCTCGTCCCTCTCCCGGCGATCCGGTCACCATCGACCCGGGCGCGCAGGTCGCAATTCATGCACAGGTCACGCAGCGACTGCGGGACGAACTGGATCGTTGTCGCGTCTCACTGGCCGGCGCGCAGGCGCGGATCGCCGAACTTGAGCAGACCCTGCAGGCGATTCATCGCTCACCACTCTGGCCGCTGCTCGACTGGCGGGAGCGCGGCCTGCGCAAACTGCGGTCCTGGCGACTGCCGTTCTCACGACCGGCCGACACCGACACCGGGCCAGGCGATCCGGTCGCACCCGGACAAGAAACTGAGCCGGGGTCCGCGCTACCAGCGGTCGCACGATCGATCCGTGATGCCGGCGAACATTGGCAGCGGACCCATCAATTGGCCCGATCAGTGGCCTCCGCCGATCGTCAGCCCGGCATCAGCGTGATCATCGTGGACGAGTCCGGCGACACCGAGGCCTGGCGTCGCACACGGGAATCGGTGCTGGGCCAGATCAGCCCGCATCGGGATCTGCTGATTCTGTCCGCCGATGAAGCCGTTCGAGCAATGGCCGATGCGGATGCAGCGAATGCGGGCGCAATCACCCGGCTGCGATATCGATATCTTGCCGATGGGTCCTCGATAGGTCGCGCACTCGGCGTTGCCGTGAAAGAAACCGCAGGCGAATTCGTGGCCATCGTGCCGGCCGGCGATGAATGGCTGCCCGGCGCCTTGCTCGAATCGATGGCGGCTCTCCAGGCCACACCGCCCATCGACGCGCTCTATGCCGACCAGCGCGTGATCGATCATCGCGGCAGCCGAATCTGGCGCAAGCCGGCCTGGTCCCCGGCCCTCCTGATGAGCATTGCCTATGTCGGTGGCCTGCTGATCGTGCGGGCGGATCGTGCCCGTGAATTCGCCGAACAGGCGGACACGCTGTTTCCTGGCTGCGACCAATCAGCGGCAGACTGGTCATTTGCTCTGATGCTGCGCCTTGGCGAAACCATTGCCACAGTGAGTCATCTGCCCTCGGTACTGCTCCACTCGCGCATCGATCCGGACCGGGCGCTTCAGGTCTCGCCCGACCGTGTCGAAGCATGGATCAATGCCAGTCTGGCCCGGCAAGGGATAGCCCTGGGTGCGCTGACCGATCCTGCCCGGCCTGGACGACGGATATTGCAAGCCCGGCCCGGGATGGCAGGGCAGACCGAACGCGCCGCCGTGGCGGCAAAGGTGATCGGCCTGTACGCAGCCGATCAACCCGCCGGGCTGACGGCGGGCGCCTGGTTGAATCGGGTGCTCGACACCGCGCCGGGTGGCTTAGTGATCGGCCGCTCAGCCGGCGTGGCCAAGCCCACACCGGTCGAGCAGCTCACACTGGGCGCGTGGTGCGGCGACAGCCGGATCGGCCTGTTGTGCGGCTCGCCGGGCCATGGATCTGCCTTGATGACGACAGCGCAGACGAATCCGCTGCTCGAATCCACCCATGAAGTCGACGCAGTCGCCGGCGGGCTATTTGCGATCGAATTAGCGCAATGGCGCAACCTGGGCGGCTTCGATGAAGCCATGGTGAGTTTTGCAGGAGCCTGGATCGAGTTGTCGCTTCGTGCGCGGGAGCGGGGGCATCGCAACCTGCAGATCGCGGAAGTCCCGGTCCGGATCGAGGGCGGCGATGTTTTGGCCAACGATACGGCTGGCCCTGCTCGCAGCGAGCGCTCCGACCGGCTCGATCCCTTGGATGCCTTGTTGATTGCCGAACGCTATCGCCGCCTCATGCCGCCCGATCATCCCCCGCCCGCACCGGGCGTGCTGCTCGAGCAAGATGACCGCGCTCAGGAGTCGGGCGGTCCGCCATGAATGTACTGTTGATCAGCCATTGCAACTTTCGTGGCAACAGCTCACTGCATGCCTTCAGTCTGGCGCGAGCACTCAAGGCCCAGGGGCTGCATCCGGCGATCTGCGTGCCCGATCATCCTGAGACCGTGTTCGAGATCGGTGAGCCAGACTTCCCGGTGCTCGACTATGCGGACGCGTTGCGCGGTGACCTCTCCTTCGACAACGCCGGCCCTGCCGACCTGGTCCATGCATTCACGCCGCGCGAGGGCGTTCGCCGGATCACCCAAAGCATCAGCGCCCGCCATCGATGCCCCTGGGTCGTGCACCTCGAAGACCATGAACAGGTGATTGCATCCGATGCGCTGGGCGGACTCGACTATGCGTCGCTCGCCGCGCTGCCGGCGACCCACCTGGACCGCCTGATCGGACAATCGCTCATGCATCCGGTCCACGGTGCGCAATTCATCCACGGCGCGGGTGGCATCAGCGCACTCATCGAACCGCTGTTATCGTATCGGCCCGCTCACGTGCCGGCGCAAGTGTTCTGGCCGGGCTATGACGAGGCCTACCTGCGCATCGATGAAGACCGATTGTCGGCCCGTCAGCGCCTGGGCCTGAGCGGCGGGCCGACCTGGATCACCTACACCGGCAATGTGCATCGATCGAATCTCGTCGAGTTTCGCAGCCTGCTGCTGGCAGTCGGGCTATTGCGCCGACGCGGGCGCGCGGTGCGGCTGCTGCGCACCGGGCAGGATCATGTCGATATGTCGTGGGCTGAGCGCGCCGGATTGCTCGAGGGTGTGACCCAGCTAGGCTTTCAGCCCCGGGCTAGCATGCCCGATCTGCTCGCGGCGGCCGATATCCTGGTGCAACCCGGCGAATCGAATCCATTCAACAATCTGCGCTTCCCGTCCAAGCTGCCTGAATTTCTCGCCTCGGGCCGGCCAACGATCTTGCCCGCGGCCAATATCGGCAATCATCTGGTGAATGGCGAGCAAGCGCTGATTCTGCGTCACGGCGATGCCCATGACATTGCCGACAACATCGCGCGACTCATGGACAACCCGGCTCTGGCCGCCCGCATCGGACAGGGCGGACGAGACTTTGCCGTGCGGTGTCTCGATTGGCGGCACGGCGCCCGCAAACTGCTGGGCCTTTATGAACAGGTGCGCGCGAGCGCGTCCCGACCATCGATTGCCGCGAGATCGTCTGCCGCGGTCGCGCGGGTCTCGGCGTCGATTGCCCCGAGCTCGATGACGGCCTTGCCGCTTGCCCTGATGCCGATGGTCATGATGCCGATGGACTGGCTGGATGCCGATCCGGTCGCCTGGGCTCATCGGGTGAACTGCTGGCACAGACATGGCATCCGAGGTCTCTGCCTGTCGCTGGCCGATGGCCAGGTATCCCCCGATCCGGGTGACACGATTCACCGGCTCATGATGTCGGCCGAGCCGTCGATGCGCTTCTGCTTGAGCCTGCCGGGTCCGGCCGCCCAGCCATCCACCGTTACAGGAAACCCGTCATCGCGTGTCGCTCAGTCACTCGATGACACCGCCCTGGTCGCGTTGTTGCGCCATCCGAGATATCTGAGCCTCAATGATCGGCCCGTGCTGGTGGTCGACACGATCGGGCAGGCGCCGCGGGCATCCTGGCCGGATCTGCGGGTTCACCGGGTGCTCCACAGCCCCACGGACAGCCTCAGGCAAGCCGATGACTCGATCGACGCCCTCATGCAATCAGCGGATCGGCCCGAACCAGCCGGTCCGCTGTTCAGCCTGCCTGCGTATCCGCTGGCACGGCCAAAATCACCAACCTCGGTGCCTTCCGGCCAGATGACCCTGATCGGCGAGGTCCATCGCGCCGTGATCACCGCGCTGGCCCGTGCGCCGATCCAATATCCCCTGGTATTCATCGACGGCGGCCCCGGCAATGACGAGCCGGGCTGGCTGGCGACCGTGGCCCGAGAACTGGTTGCGGGCTACCTCGATTACCACCGCGCCGCCGACATTCCGGTCCCGGCCGGCCAGGCCAGGACAACGCTGGCCATCGACCGATCGGTTAACATCGAGCGGCCATGAACCCCGCTTCGATTCCGTCGATTTCCCTGGTCATCCCGTCTTTCAACTCGCTGGACAGCCTGCGCGACCTGCTGGACCACCTGGACGGGCAAACCGGAGCCGCCCCGCAGATCCTGATCATCGATGGCCGGTCCAGCGACGGGACGATCCCCTTTCTGCAGGCCTTGCAGCGCGAGCGCACGCAATGGATCTCGGCACCCGACGATGGCATCTATGATGCGATCAACAAGGGGATTGCCATGGCCACCGGTGACCTGGTGGCCGTGATCGGCTGCGACGACCGTCTGCCCGACGCATCCACGCTGTCGACCGTGGCATCGATGGCGGCCGCTCATCCGGCCGACCTCTATGCGGGCGGCGCCTTGCTGCTGCATCCGGACGGGCGTCAGGAACGACGGGCCGATGAGCCCTTCGGCATTGGCGCGCTGGCCAGCGGCATTCCGTTCTGTCACAACGCGCTCTATGTTCGACGCGATGCCTATACCCGGGTAGGCCCCTATGACACGAGTTACCGCATCTGCGCCGATGCGAACTGGGTGCACCGGGCGATCCGGGGGCAACTGAGCTGCTTCCGGATCGATCAGGCGCTCGTGCACTTCGGCATGGATGGCACCTCCTCGATCAATCCCGATACCGTGCTGGCCGAGTCCTATCGCACGATCATGGCGAATTTTCCGGGTCTGGACCCTTCATCGGCGCGAGCCGTTCTCGAGGCGGCGCGCGGTTGGGGACCGCCCGAGCCGGCATGGCGCGCGGCTGCGCAGTTCGACGATGGCGGCCATCTTGCCGCAGCCTTGCGGGCCGCGCTGTCTTTCCGGTCACACCCCTACCGCCTGCACGGCCTGGAAGTCCCCTCGTTGACACCCATCGAGCCACCGGCGGCCGGCCAGCCATTGGCCACCGACAGGGCCGACGAAGTCGGGACGGCAGCGAGCGGCTGGGCTTTGCGTCTGAAGTCAAGGGTCCGGCATCTCGTGTCGGCGCTGCGCCCCTGATGTCCACGTCAGTTCAGTTCATGTCCGGCGCCGACAACGGGCCTATCCGGCTCTCGTTCGTCATCCCGGCCTATAACGTCAGCCCCTGGATTCATCAGTGCCTGGATTCCATCCTGGGGCAACGCGGCGCATCGATCGAAGTCATCGTCATCGACGACGGCTCGACCGACGACACGCTGGCGCAGGTGCGCGATCGGTCCCGGCTCGATGCGCGCATTGTCGTGCTCGAGCAGGCCAACAGCGGTCAAGGTGCGGCGCGTAATCGCGGCATCGAGGCGGCACGCGGCGACTACCTCTGGTTCGTCGATGCCGACGACTGGCTGTTCGATGGCGTATTGCCGCGGGTGGTCGATCAACTGGCGCGCCACCAGCCCGACCTGATGGTGTTGTCCTATGCGCTGGCCTATGAGTCAGGTCAATTGCAACCCGTTCCCTGTGCCCGTCCGGGTCTGGATGGTCAACCCCTGACCGTGACCCGCCGCGGCGCACACCTGGACACGGTCTCGCCCTGGACCGCCCAGCCCTGGCGACTTTTATGCCGCCGTGCGCTGCTCAATGCACAAGCGATCCGATTCGCCCAAGGGGTGTTCTTCGAAGACCATCCGTTCGCGCTGGCCTTGCTCATTCATGCGCAACGTCTGGTTCTGGATGCACCGGTGGTCTATGCGTATCGGCAGCGAGCCGGCTCGACCACCCAGGCCAATGATGCCAAAGCCTTCGATTTCCTGACCATCCGGCGGCAATGTCTGGACCTGATCCGATCCCAGGGCCTGATCGATGAGCAGGCGGGCCTGGTGATGTCGTATGCGCTGCCCGTGGAGTTCTATCGCGCCCATGTGCCCGATGCCTTGCGCGGCGATTTCCTCATCAGGCTCCGAGCAGAACTCACTGACGAGGAGCGCGCCCTCGCGCATCGTATTGCCCGTCCCGATCAGTTGGCCTTCCTGCAGGAAGTCGATTCCGGACAGCCGCTCATCATCGCGCCGCCGGGCACGGGTTCACGCCTGCGCGCCGCGCTGAGTCATCCCGGCGGCATCCGCCATCTGGGGCGTCGGGCCGCGCAGAAGGTCAGGACCAGGGCCCGCACCACGGCTCAGCGCATCGGCCGGGCCGCCGCGGTGCGCGCCCGTGCCTTGCTGGCACCGCCAGGGGTGGCCGGTCAGCCGGCCGGCCATTCAGCCGCGCAAGTCGTGTTGGGTGAACGATCGATCCTCGACAACTATCATGTCGAGGTCAGGGTTGCACCACAATCCCGTCCCTATCTGATCATCGGCAACGACTGCCAGGTCAGCGGCAGTTTCATTTTCGAACGCGGTACCGGGCAGGTGCGGGTCGGTCATTCCTCGTCAATTGGCCATGGCTGCCTGTTCATCTGTTCGCAGGCCGAGGGCATCCGGATTGGCGAGCATGTGATGCTCTCCTGGAATGTGACGGTCACCGATACTGACGCTCATTCGCTCGATCCGCTGATCCGCTTCAATGATCCGGTGGATTGGCGGCGCGGCATTGACGTCGGCCACGCCGGGGTGTTCAAGGACTGGTCGGCCGTGCGTTCCCGGCCGGTCGTGATCGACGACATGGCCTGGATCGGTTTTGGCGTTTCCATCCTCAAGGGCGTGACCATCGGCAAAGGGGCGGTGGTCGGTGCCGGTTCGGTGGTGCGACATGACGTGCCGGCCTACACCGTGGTGGCCGGCAATCCGGCCTGCTTTCAGCGTTACGTGCCGCGCGCGCAATGGGCATGGCATGAAGTGATCGCGGCGGCGCAGATCGATCCGGCCATGGACGCGGTCCTTGGCGATTCTTATCTGCGTCTCGATCTGGAGCAGAACGTCAGCCGGTTTCATCGCAGCGAGGAATTCACCGCCACGCTGGCCTTGCTGCGCGAACTGGCGCCACAGGCTCGCACCCTGCTCGATGTGGGCGGCGGCAACGGCACCATGGCCTTCGCCTTTGCGGCCGAAGGCTACGAGGTCACCATTGTCGAGGGCGATCCGCATGAGATCGTCGGCGTCGCCGCCCATGATCGCCTGCGGGAGCGTTATCGCAAGGCCGGTCATGATTATCTGGCCAACCGCGTGACTTCAATCGCCAGTCACATCCAGGAAGCGCCGCTTCCTGCTGAAGACTTCGATCTGGCCTATGTGCGCCAGGCGACCCACCACTTTCCTGACCCGGTCGGCTGCCTGATCGCCATTCATGGCAAAATCCGCGCCGGCGGGTTTGTCCTGCTGATTCGTGAACATGTGGTGTTCGATCCGGACGACAAGGCGCGTTTTCTGGCCGGCCATCCGTTTCATCGCCTCTATGGAGGCGAGCAGGCCTACACCGAGGACGAGTATCTGACGTTTGCGCGCCAGGCCGGCTTCGAGGTGGTCAAGGTCTTGCGCTTTCTCGACAGCCCGATCAATTATTACCCGCACGCCACTCAGGCGATCGGCCAGATGAACGAAGCCGATGTCCCCGGGCGGCCTTACTCATTCGTATTGCGCAAACCGGCCTGAGCGACTACCCGATATGAAAATTCTGGTGCTGGGATCCGTTGGTTTCATCGGCCGCCGATTGACCGACCGGCTGTCGATGGACGATGAAACGATCACGGCAGACATCACAGCCGACAATCGCGGCCGCCATGTCGTCATCGACAGTCATGAGCCGGATCTGATCGGACTGTTCGACGAGCACCGACCCGATCTCGTGGTCAATTGCACGGGCGCCGCGCATGTGGGGGCCTCCATCACTGATCCGGCCCACGACTATGAGTTGAACGTGCGACGCGTGCAGCAGATTCTGGAGAGCATCCGGCAGGTGGGTTGCCGCTGCCGCTTCATTCATCTGTCCAGTGCCGCGGTGTATGGCAACCCGGTTTCCCTGCCGGTCGCCGAATCGGCCGCGGCCGCCCCCCTGTCGCCCTACGGGTTTCACAAGCTGCAGGCCGAGATGCTGTGCCGCGAGTATGCGCAGATTTTCGGCGTGCCCACCCTGTCCTTGCGGATCTTCTCGGCCTACGGTCCCGAGCTGCGCAAACAACTGTTCTGGGACATCTATCAGAAGTCCTTGCACGGTCAGCGCATCGAACTGAGCGGCACGGGTAATGAAACCCGCGACTTCGTCTTCGTCAAGGACATCGCCCGGGCAGTGGCCAGCTTGCGCGACCACCCCGACCTGTTCGACGGGCAGGCCGTGAATCTGGCCAGTGGTCAGGCCACGACCATCCGCCAGGCCGCGCGCACCCTGCTCGATGCCCTGGGCTGGCAGGGCGAACTGGTGTTCAATGGCCAGGTGCGCGCCGGTGATCCGCTGTTCTGGCAGGCCGACATCAGTGCGCTGGCCCGTACCGGTTATCGCCAACAATTCACCCTCGAGCAGGGCTTGACACAGGTGGCCGCTTGGCTCAAAGACCTTTAATCGGACTGCCGTTCAATTACGACGAAAACTGGATCGGCGGCGTTTACTACATCAAGAACGTCTTGAGCGCGCTCGCACTGCTGCCGCCGGCCCAGCAACCCGATGTGCGGGTGGTCTGTCACGAGGAGAAGTCCTGGGCGTTTCTGGCCGACGCCAGTCATTATCCGCGGCTGAGCTGGCAGACGCCGGCCTCGCTCGCCCCGGCGGCCACTGTGCCGGCACGGATCCGCTGGCGGCTGGAGCGTCTGGTGCCCGCGATATTCGGGCGCCGCGGCGACTTCGACGTCATCTTTCCCTCGCCCCTGTCGGCCGCCGACGATCGCACGGTTTGCTGGATTCCCGATTTCCAGGACAAACATCTGCCCGAGTATTTTTCGGCCGACGAACTGAAGGCGCGTGAAGATCAGCACCGGCTCTACTTCACCCACTTTCGCCATGTGCTGTTCAGCAGCCATGCGGCGCGTGAGGACTTCGAGCGCTTCTATCCTGAGGCCAGGGTCAACCGGCATGTGGTTCACTTTGCCGTGTTCAACCGACCGGCCACGAGCGATGCCACCGATGACGTGCGGGCCGTTTACCAGCTGCCTGCCCATTTTGCCTATTGTCCCAACCAGTTCTGGGTTCACAAGGATCACGCCACCGCGATCCGGGCGATCGCCGCCCTGCGCGAGCGGGGTCATGAACTCACCCTGGTCTGCTCGGGCAAGGAGCATGATCATCGTGTTCCGGATCATCCCGCATCGCTGAGACGCCTGGCCGATGAACTCGGGGTCGCGGCGCAGATCCGCTTTGTCGGCTTCGTCTCCAAGGCCCATCAGGAAGCCTTGCTGCGCGAGGCGGCGCTGATCGTGCAGCCCTCGCGTTTCGAAGGTTGGTCGACCACGGTCGAAGACGCCAAATCGATCAGCCAGTATGTGGTGGCCTCGGACATCGCGCCCCATCGCGAACAACTCGACTGCAATGCGAGATTCTTCAAGACCGGTGACCCCCTGGCCCTGGCCGATGCGCTCGAGCCCTTCGCCAGCCAGGCCCCTGCCCGCCAGACCATCGACTACTCGATCAATCAGCGCCGGTTTGCCGATGAGTTCATCGCGATGGTCCATGCCGTAATCGACAGTCGCCGCCGCGCATGATCCGAGCGATGGATCCGCGTCTGGCGCTCACGCGCGCCTTCGTCAAACGAGACCTGGCCAGCCGTTACAAGAATTCGGTTCTGGGCTGGCTCTGGCTGCTGGGTCAGCCCCTGCTGCAGTTGGCGCTCTACTCATTCGTGTTCGGCCTGATCCTGCGCACGCGCTGGGGCATCACCAATCCGAGCGGCGAGGAAGTGCCCTTCGGGCTGATCCTGTTCAGCGGCATTCTGTTGCATGGCGTGCTGGCCGAAACCCTGACCCGCGGTCCGGGTCTGATTCTGGGCTACCCGGCGTATGTGAAACGGGTGGTGTTTCCGCTCGAGATCATTCCCTTGTCCAGTGCACTCGGGGCCACCTGGCTGTGCACCGTGGGCATGGCGTTATTGCTGGTGGCGCATCTGATCGTCGTGCAGACCGCCCACCTGACCTGGTTGCTCATTCCCCTGCCCTTGGCCATGGTGTTTCTGATGGCGCTGGCCCTGGCCCAGCTGCTTGGCGCGCTGGGCGTATTCTTTCGTGATCTGGCCCAGCTCAGTTCGCATCTGAGCACCATCGCCCTGTTCACCGCGCCGATCTGCTTTCCTTCAACCATCGTGCCCGAGGGCTATCGCTGGCTGTTCCAGATCAATCCGCTGACCGTGCCGGTCGAGACTCTGCACGAGTTGCTGTTCGCGGGCACGCTACCGCCCATCATGCCCATCGTGGCTCATATCGCCGCCACCCTGATCATCCTCATGATCACACGCTGGATCTTCAACCGCCTGCGGGCGGGTTTCGCCGATGCCGTCTGATGTCGTGATTGCCGCGCGCGGCCTGACCAAGGTCTATGAACTGCATCGCACGCCGGGCCAGCGCGTGCGCCAGTTGCTGTTTTCCAGCGCAGGGCGCATCGACACCTTCACGGCCCTGAATGATGTGTCGTTCGAGGTGCGACGCGGTGAATTTCTTGGCGTGATCGGCCAGAACGGCAGCGGCAAATCCACGTTGCTGCAGATCGTCTCCGGCATTCTCACGCCGACCCGCGGCGAGGTCTCGGTCACCGGCCGAGTGACCGCATTGCTCGAACTGGGCGCGGGTTTTCACCCGGAATTCACCGGCCGCGAGAATGCGCGATTCAATGCCCAGATCCTCGGCCTGCCCGACCCGGAAATCGATCGCCTGATGCCGGCCATCGAGGCCTTCGCCGATATCGGCCAGTTCATCGATGAGCCGGTCAAAACGTATTCGAGCGGCATGTTCGTGAGACTGGCCTTCGCGGTTCAGGCCTCACTCGAACCGGATATCCTGATCGTTGACGAGGCCCTCGCGGTGGGCGACATCTTCTTTCGCCTCAAGTGTTATGAACGCTTGAACCAGTTGCGCGCCCGTGGTTGCACCGTGGTGCTCGTCACGCACAGCATGGAAGACGTGTTGCAGTACTCGACCCAGGCCTTGTTCCTGGACGGCGGCCGGGTGGCATTTCTGGGCAGTGCCGACGAGGCGGTGACGCGTTATTACGCGAGCAGCAACAAGGCCATGTCGGGCGGCCCGACACCATCCGTTCCCATCAGCACCGTGTCCGGCCAGGGCTTGTCGCACGCGACGTTGCCCTTCCCGGTGCCGGCCAATCTGACGATGACCGACGCCACGGGCATCGCGCAGGTCGGCGATCTGGCCGTGCGTTGTAGCGGGTTTGCGATCTGTGATGACCAGGGTGAGATGCGTCGCGTCTTTCGCCAGGGTCAGACGCTGCATGTCTATGCGCGTTTTGTCGTGCAGCGTGATATCGAGACACCCACCAGTGGTCTGGTGATCCGCAATGACAAGGGTGTGATCGTGCACGGACGCCATGGCGCCCAATCGGATACACCTGTGCCTGACCGGCTCAGCGCCGGCCAGGTCGTGCTTGTGCATCACCGGGTCAGGCTGGCCCTGGGGCTGGGTGAATACGTGGGTAATCTGGGTTTCGCGACCTGGCCCGCGCAGATATATGCCGCGCGCCATGCTGCGCCGGTGGCCGAACTCGAGAAGCGCGGCACTGCGCCACTGCTCACTGCCCGATGCCTTCAATTTTTCGGTGATCGCCGCGAGCGCCCATGGGTTTGCCGCCCAACCCTTCTACGGCCTAGCCGATCTGGATTCCACGGCCGAGCTGGCCGTGCTCGACAGCTAAACACGATGAAGCCGGTCGAAACGCGCGAGACGCGCGCCGATCTGTGCCGGTCTCTGGCCCTGTTCGGTGTCGTGCTGATCCACGCCTGCGGTGCCTTGCTGCAACCATGGGGGCCCTATGCCCTGGCCGACTGGCTGCGCGCCGCCAATGTGCTCGATTCAATCGCCCGTTGTTCGGTGCCCTTGTTCGTGATGCTCTCGGGCGCGCTCATTCTGCAGCCCGGCATGGCGCCCATCGACCTGGCGCAGATCGGGCGACGCCTGATCCGGGTGACCGTGCCGCTGCTGCTCTGGAGCAGCATCTACCTGCTGTACCAGGCGCATCAGACCTCGACACCGCCTCGCTGGTCATCGCTGTTGAGCCAACCCGCGATGTATCACCTCTGGTTCGTTTACATGATCATCGGCCTATATGCCCTGCTGCCGCTGCTGCAAGGGGCATTTGTTCACCTGCTGGACAAGCCTGGCCTGCAACGCTATGGTCTGGCGATCTGGTTCATGGTCGTGTCCCTGCCGATCTACTGGACGCTGCCGGGCCTGAATCTGCTGCATCTGAACAACCTGCCTGGCTATGGCGGCTACTTCGTGATGGGTGCACTGCTCAAGCATGCGCGCCCGGCCCGGCCATCGGGCTGGGTCTGGTTACTGGCTTTTGTGGCCAGCGTGCTCGTGACCGCCTGGCTCACCCAGGCATTCTCCTCGCAGGCCGGGCAGCTCGACGAAACCGCCTACCAATACTTCAGTCCGAATATCGTGCTCGCCTCAATGGCCGCCTTCATCCTGATCAACCGGATGACGGTCCCGCCCATCATGGCGCCCACCCTGGCACGGATCGCCGATATGGCGTTTCCGGTCTTCTTCGTGCATCCCCTCATCCTCGGCGCGCTGGCAGGCAGCTCGATCATCGTCGGGCTGGCGGCCCAGGCACCCGGATCCAGCGTGGTCCTGATGCTGTCTATTGTCACCTTTGCGGGCAGTCTGGCCGTGGCGGTGGTGCTGCGATGGCTGCCTTTCTCGGGACGGTTGCTGGGCTGAACCTGACGGGGTGTCGTGCCGCCGGGTGCCCGCTCATGCCAGCGCAATGCGCGGCATGGTGGAGCGACGGGACAGATGCGGCGAGTAATACGGGTCGCTGGCCAGATGCCCACCCCAGCGTGCGTGCAGTCGATCAAATTCCTCGCGCAGGCGGGCATTGCGCGCCGCATCGACTTCATAGCCCCGCGAGCGGCTCTCCAGGTGATACAGCTCGGCGCCCGGCACAAAGACATTGCGCCGCCCCAGCGCAGCCACGCGCAGACAAAAGTCGACATCGTTGAAGGCCACGGCAAATGCCTCGTCGAATCCGCCCACGCGCATCCAGGTGCTTCGGCGCACCAGCAGACAAGCCGCCGAGACCGCCGAGACGGTGCGCAATACGACGGCGAGCCCGCCGTAGCCGGGGTCGCCGCGCGGCAACCCGGAAAAGACATGCCCCGCACAATCGTTGATGCCCAGCACGACTCCGGCATGCTGCACGGTATCGTCGTCATACCAGAGGCGCGCGCCCACGCATCCGACAGCGGGCCGTGAGCCCTGGGCCACGAGTTCGCCCAACCAGGACGAGGCACGCACGACCGTATCGTTGTTGAGCAGGCAGAGATAATCGGCGCGCGACGAAGTCGCCGCCTGATTGTTGAGCGCAGAGAAATTGAACGGCGACTCGTCGCGCAGCACCCGCACCTCATCCCGATCCCGATAACGATCCAGCAAGGCCAGTGCCGCCGCGTCGGTCGAGCCATTGTCGATGAGGCAGACCGAGAAGGCCGGATAGTCGGTCCGGGCAAACACCGACTCGAGACACGGTGCAAGCAGATCGGCCCGGTCACGCGTCGGAATCAGAATCTCGACCGATGGTGCAGGCTCGGGCACGGCAAAACGCACGCGCACGAGTGCCGGTGCCTCGGGCACGCTGTCGACCACAGCCGCTTGTGCGGTGCGCGCCAGGTGCGCGATCACGGCGTCGCGCCGGCCGTGATCGGGCTCGGCATCGCTCGTGAACAGAGCAGGCACGTCCTCTCCGCCCTGGTGGCAGAGCACCTGGGGCAGGTGCATGATCTGCGCCGCATCGACCACTTCAACGGCGCGCAATGACCAGTCGAAGGCCGTCGCCCGGTCAGCCAGGCGATCCAGCCCGCCGATCGATGCAATCACATCGGTCCGGTAGACGACCAATGGCGCGAAATAATCCTGCGACAGCAGCAGATCGGGATCGAAGCAGGTCTTGAACCAGGGCGAAGAACGCATGCCTGATTCATCGATCCGATCCGCATCGGTATAGACAACGCGTGCCTGCGGCATCCTGGCGAAGGCCTGCCGTATCCGCAGAATCGCCATCGGATGCAACACGACGTCGGGCTCGAGCAGGCACACCAGATCGGCCTCGCCGACGCAGGCTGAGCAGTGCCAGGCCTGCGCCAGGGCAGCGCCAGATGCCTGTCCGTCAGCCGACTCCACCCAGGTCAGACGCGCATCGACGACCGCCCGATCGGGTCGGGTGCCGGCCGGAAACACGAGTTGCAGACGCCAGTTCGGATCGATTTGGGCGAGCACGGCGTCGATCGCGCGTTGGCGCCATGCTCCGCTCACCGACGCACGCCAAGGCATCAACACCACGCAAAGGCCGATGCCCGCGTGGTCGGCGCCTGACGCGTCGACCGGCGCGTCTGCCGGCTCGCTGCCGTACTCGCGCGTCAGCCAGCGTTGATAGCGGGCGGCTTCCACCGCTTCGTCGACCGGTTCATCGGTTCCCGCGGCCAGGCGAACCGACAGGCGTTCTTGCGCGCCTTGCAGCCCGCCTTGCCGGATCACATCCGCCAGGTGACTCAGCAAGCCCCAGAGGCCGCCGCGAAACCGCAGGGATTGCCGCAACAAACGAAGCCATGTCATCGATTTGTCATCCCGCCTTAATGATCCCGCCATGCGCGGGCTCGATCATTGCCTGGCGTCCATCATGCGAGGGCCGATGCTGGCCACGACACGACGGAATCTCGGCGGTTCGATCAGTGGAGAGGATCCATGACAAGCGCGACACAGGAACATCGGTTGGTTTCGGCTGGGTTCGACCGGCGAAGGACCCACACCGTGTTCGCAGGCAGCCGGTCCGGTACCTACGATGGTAACGCGGGCCCGATGTCGGCGGCGCCGGTACGCACCCGACTGGCCGGCAGCCGGGTGCTGGCCAGAACCGATCGTCTGGACGTCTGCCTGGCAGCGGGCAATACCCGGATCGACCAGGCGCTGGCCTTGCGCCATCGCGTGTTTGTTCTGGAACTGGGTGCCAGCGTGCCGCTGTCCTGCCGACCCGGTCTGGAACATGATGCTGTCGATCCGTATTGCGAGCATCTGATCGTGATCGAGCGGGCCAGTGAACGGGTGGTCGCGACCAGCCGGCTGCTCATGCCGCAGCGGGCGGCGCAATTGGGGCGACTGTCTGCCGACAGCCAGTTCCGTCTCGACAATCTCGCCACCATCCGCCCTTGTCTGGTTGAACTGGGTCGCACCTGCGTGGCCGCCGACCATCGCAATCCGACCACTCTCGGCCTGCTTTGGAGCGGGCTGCGCACCTTGCTCGATGCAACCGATATTCGCTATCTGATGACTGCGGCCAGCGTCCCGATGAGTGATGATGGCCAACTGGCCGGCGCCCTGCACGAACACCTCGCACAGCACTACCTCAATGATCTGTCGCTCAGGGTCTGGCCCCGCCGCCGTCTCCCGCGGCTCACCCCGGACACCGCGACCATGGCGACTATCCCCTCGCTGATGAGCGCCTACCTGCGCATGGGTTCGCGACTGCTCGGCGCTCCCTGCTACAACGAAGCCTTCGCCAGCGCCGACTTTCCGCTCATCGCCCGGGTCGACCGGCTGGCCTGGTAGCCCGGCGATTGTGTCTGGTTGCGGGCATTGGTTCGGCCCTGACAACAAGCTGACTGCCAGGTATTCACAGCAATGCCTGGAGGCAGGATCCCACTTCGGACTCGCCCACTGCGCAACCTGTCTGAATATCGCCGTGTCAGACCACTGCGCCTTGGCCACGAAGTGATACAGCGACTGAAGTCTGGCGTTGGCCCACACAGGGTCCAATCTCGCTGCCATCGGCAACGGCAGTGTTGGTGATCATTTCTCTCGTCCGGCATTCGATGGGGGAGCGGTCTGCCAGCTACAAACCACGCGGTTGCGCGGATTGTCCTTTGAGACGGCAAAGAGAGTGACGAGTCAGTTGCCGCAGTTGGCAATACGAATTTTTTGCTTATCATTGGCAGGTGAACTCGATCTACTGGCAGCCCAAGGCCCTGCGCCAATTGCGGAAGATCGATGCTGGTGCGGGGAAGCAAATTCGAGTGGCGGTGAGTACCGAACTGGTTGACTTGACGAAGGCCAGAAACGTAAAGGACTCTCACCAATCATGAGTACAGGTATCGCCTTCGAGTGGGCAACTATCGGGTCTTCTTCGACTTCGATAGCGCCGTTCGTATCGTAACCATTGAAGAAGTCAGGAAGCGCGATGAACGTACGTACTGAGTTTCAGATCATTGTCGGCCAAGACGGCAAACCAGCCTTTGTCGTTGTTCCTTGTGACCAGTTCCGCCGCATGAACGGTGGTTTCACGCATGGGACGGTTCCGAACGAAGTGGTAAATCTGGCCTTTGAACGTGGCGTATCGGCCATGGCCGCATGGCGGGAGCACTTCGGCTTGACGCAGGCAGAAGTTGCCAGCCGTATTGGCATCACCCAAGCTGCATACGCGCAGATGGAGCGAGTCAAACAGCCTCGGAGATCTACGCTTGAGAAGGTTGCCGCTGCCCTGGGACTTGAGGTCGAACAACTGCGCTGGTAAGCGTGAGCAAAACGCCGTCTGACGCCTTGGACAATCTGACCGCTGCGGCCGGCGACACTAAACAGGCATTTTGACTGCTTCAGTTGCAGTGGCAATTTCTTGACTTGTGCGATCGATAAATCGGACAGGTTTGACGATTGCCGCCTCACACGAACCCCACCCAACGCTCGAGAGGCATTTCCCGCAACCGCTTCCCGGTCGCCGCGAAAATCGCATTGGCCAGCGCAGGTGCGGCCGGTGGCAGGGCCGGCTCGCCCAGGCCACGCACCCGCGCGGCCCGACCCAGCAGGCGGGTGTGGAATCGCGGCGTCTGATACAGGCGCAAACCCGCATGCTGATGGAAGTTGGTCTGCGTTGGCGCATGGTCGCGATAGGTGAGTTCGCCATTGATCGCATGACCGAGCCCGAAGACGGCCGCGCCCGTGAGTTGCGCCTGCGCATTGACCGGGTCAAACACCGTGCCGCAATCGGCGGCAATCCAGACCTCCTCGATCCGGATACCGGCTTCGGTCACACTCACCTCGACCACTTCGGCCACCGGCACCCCGTGTGAATAACAAAACGCCAGTCCGCGCCCACGACCTTCACCGACCTGCCCGCCAGCCCAGGCGCACATCTGACCCACCGCCTCGAGCACCCGGCGCGAGTCCTCATGGTTGATCAGACGCAGTCGCTCCTGCAACGGATCCGCACCCACCGCGTGCATCAGTTCATCGAGAAAACACTCATGGAAAAACGCATTGGAGCAGGCGCCTGGCGCACGCCATGAACCGATCGGCACAGCTTGGGGCGCTGCGAAACCGCTGACCCGGTAGTGTGGAATCGCATAGGGTTGATCATAGGCACCCAGAACCAGCAGCACGTCGGGTCCGGGTGGCGCCAGGTAAACCCGGCCCAGCCATGAGGCCGCGAGCGAGGCGCCGACCGTATCCAGATCGAGGCAGGTCACGCGCCCTTCACTCACTGTGCCACGTGCCCGGGCCAGTTGCATGGGGCGCGGAAAATCATGGCTCATGTCCTCTTCACGCGTCCAGGTCGTCTTGACCGGCGTGCCGCGCATGGCCATGGCCAGTTCGATGGCCGGGCGCAGATAGTCATGATCCAGGCGGCGGCCGAAACTGCCGCCCGCGGCGAGCACATGAACGGCGACCCGGTCGGTGGGGATGCCGGTGATTGATGCCGCCGAATCACGCACGACATGCGGAATCTGCGTGGCTGTCCAGATGTCCACCGAGCTGGGCGTGACCAGCACGGTGGCGCAGAGCGGTTCGAGCGCCGCATGGGCCAGATACGGCGTGCGATATTCAGCCTGGATCATCGGGCCCCGCGCCAGCGCCGCGGTCACGTCGCCGTCATCGCGCAGGCGACTGTCGGGCTCGTGCTGAGCATGGGTGCGTTCGAGCGCCTGCCACATCTGTGCACTGTCGGGTGGATACGCCGGCGCCTCCCAATCGATGCGAAGGGCTTGCGCCGCGCGAAACGCGCGCCAGGTGTTGTCGGCAAGCACGCCAACACCGTCGGTGATCGGCACGATCCGGACTACGCCGCGAAGGCCCTGGGCCGCCGCCGCGTCGAAGCTGCGCATGCCGGCGCCGCGCCCCGGATTGATCCGCACCGTGGCATGGACCATTCCCGGCAGTGACACATCGATGCCGTAGGTCTGCTGACCCGTGGACTTGGCCACGATATCGGTGCGCTGCATCGGCTTGCCCAGCCATCGCCATGACGCCGGTTCACGCAGCGACACGTCGGTAACGGGTTCGATGCGGCCCGCCTCGACAGCAAGATCGGTGTAGGCAATGTGTCGGCCATCGGGCAACACGACGACCCCAACCCGGGTGTGCAGGTCTGCCCGGGACAGGCCAGCGCGCAAGGCAGCGGCTGCCTTGAGCGTCTCGCGAGCCACGGCGCCGGCGCGACGCAGGGGTTCATGCAGATCGGCCACCGAGGACGAGCCGCCGGTGAATTGCGCGCCGGTCAGGCGCGCCGCCGTCCTGACCAGTGTGCGGACCGTCTCAGCCAGCCGGCTATCGTCATACAACGGAAAGGGCAGACCGTCAGCGGCGGCCGTTGCGTTGGCATAGGCCTCATGCGGTTGACCCGGATCGAGGGTGACGGTGCGTGGATCGATGTCGAGTTCTTCGGCGATGAGATAGGCCTGGATCGATGCAATCCCCTGGCCCAGGTCGGCGCGCGGCACGATCAGCGTGATGCCCTCGCGGGTGATTCTGACGAATGGCGTGATCGCGGCGACACCCTCGGCAAGCCCGGCGAGCAGGGGATTGGGGGTGGGCCGGTTGATCCGGTACAGGCCGATAGCGATGCCACCGGCGATCGCGACCGATCCGACCATGAAGGCGCGACGACCGATGCGGCTGCGCTCCATGACTCAGCCCTGCCTGAGCCGGACCGCGGCCGACCGGATGGCCTCTCGAATGCGCGGGTAGGTGCCGCATCGGCACAGATTGCCCGACATGGCCGAGTCAATGTCCGCCTCACCGGGATCGGGATGATCGGTGAGCAGGCTGACCGCCTGCATGATCTGTCCGGACTGACAGTATCCACACTGGGCCACCTGGTGTTCGATCCAGGCCTGCTGCACGGCCTGCCCGACGGCTTGGGACCCGATCGACGCAATTGTCGTGACCGCGCCGTTCAGTTCGCCGATCGGCAGCCGACAGGCCCGCACGGCCTGTCCATCGACATGGACCGTGCACGCCCCGCAGACCGCGATGCCGCAACCATACTTGGGCCCACGAAGACCCAGTTCATCGCGCAAGACCCAGAGCAGCGGCATGTCGTTCTCGACATCCAGCTCGTATTCGCGTCCATCCACCATCAATCGCACGCTGATCTCCTGAGCATCGGCTATCCAATCCTACCGGCATCCGCCGATCGGCCGATCGGCCGGACCGAAATGCGGAACTTGCGAAGATACTCATGGGAGTATATACTCCCCCCAGTAGCGTCGACTCACACACCGACCCATGCACAAGGTCTACCGATGTCAATAGCCCGCTTATTCCGACCGATGCTGGCGGCCGCCGCCCTGGTGGCCGCCACGACGGCCGCGCTGCCTTCCCAGGCGGCCGATCCCGCCCGCCCCCCCGATGACAGCGCCATCCGGGTTGGCACGGTGGCCGTCTTTGAAGATGCCCGCCAGGCCCGCCGGGAATGGAATGGCATCGTGGTGGCCGTGCAGGAGTCATCGCTGACCGCCCAGGTGCCGGGCCGCATCGACCAGATCAAGGTCAAGGCTGGTGAGCGGGTCAAGGCCGGCCAGGAACTGGCCGTGATCGATGCGCGCGAAAGCACGGCCAGCCAGGCCCAGGCACAGGCTCAGCTGGCCCAGGCCAGGGCCGCGCAGAACGGCGCCCAGGCGGCCTTCGAGCGCAACCAGCGGCTCTTCGAACAAGGCTTCATCAGCAAGGCCTCGCTGGACGATACTGCCACCCAACTGGATGCCGCCAGGGCCACGGTCGCCCAGGCCCTGGCGGGCGTGCAGCGTCAGTCGGTGGCCAGCACCTATCTGAGCATTCGTGCGCCTTACGATGGTCTGATCGCCGAACTGACTGCCGAGGTCGGTGAAATCGCCCAGCCCGGGCGTATGCTGATCCGCATGCTCGCGCCCGAAGCGCTGCGGGTGTCGCTGCGGGTGCCGACCAACTACGTGGCCAATCTGGGCACGGACAGCCTGGCCGTGGTGCAACCGAGCGTGCAGTTTCTGCGCGCCTCCGATGCCGAACAGTGGTCCGATCCACTGCCCTTGCGCGTCATGCCCTCGGCCGATCCCAACAGCGCCACCGTCGAAGTGCGCATCGACCTGCCGCAATCCCTGAGCGCGGGTCTGAGGCCTGGCGCCTACATCCGGGTGGCTACCTTTTCCCCGGCCGGCACAGGCGTGTTCATCCCGGCATCGGCAATGCTTGACCGCGGCGAGCTCAAAACGGTGTATGTCGCCAGCGGCGAGCGCTTCGTCTTGCGGGCGATCCGGGTGGGGCCGCGCGACGGCGAGCGCATCGAGGTGTTGGCAGGTCTTGCCGTCGGCGAGCAGGTCGCGGTCGACCCGATCCGCGCCGGCCTGTTGTCCGCCCGTCCTGCCAGCATCCGGTGAATGAATCATGAGCAGTCTTCAGGAAACACCGGGCAAATTGGCTGACGAGAGCGCAACCGGCGCTGACTCAATGGGTTTGTCCGGCCGGATCGCCCGGCATTTTCAACGTAACGCGATCACGCCCCTGCTCGCCCTGGTGCTGTTGTTGATCGGCCTGTTCGCGGCCACCATCACCCCGCGCGAGGAAGAGCCGCAGATCGATGTGACGGTCGCCAATGTCCTGATCCCGTTTCCGGGTGCGGCCGCGCGCGACGTCGAGTCCCTGGTCGCCGGTCCGGCCGAGCAGGTGCTCTCGCAGGTGGTTGGTCTGGAGCATGTGTATTCGGTCTCGCGCGATGGCGTCGCCCTGATCACCTTGCAATTCAAGGTAGGGGTGGCGCGCAATGAAGCGCTGGTGCGGGTGCATGAAACCCTCAATGCCAACAGCGACTGGCTGCCACCCGGCCTGGGGGTGGGCGCGCCGGTGGTCAAGCCGCGCAGCATCGATGATGTGCCGGTGTTCTCGGCCACGCTCTGGTCCCGGGACACCGGGAGCGCGGCAATGCTCGAGGAAGTCGCGCACAGCATCGAGCAAGAGCTCAAGCGGGTACCCGGCACGCGCAGCGTGCAGATCATCGGCGGACCCGGGCGCGCCGTGCAGGTGCTGCTCGATCCGGCGCGCATGACCGCCACCGGTGTCGCCGTGCAGCCTGTTCTGGACTCACTGCGCGCGGCCAACGTCGCACTGCCCTCGGGAGATATCGTCAGCGACGGGCGCATCATCCGCATCGAAACCGGCAGCTTTCTGGCCACGCTCGACGATGTGGCCGACCTGATGGTGGGCAGCGCCGACGGACGCGCCGTGTTTCTGCGTGATGTGGCCACGATCACCGATGCACCGCGCACACCCGACGAATACGTCTGGACGATGCCTGGAAAGGGCGCACCAGCCGATAAGCAGCCATCAGCCGGCCATCTGTTTCCTGCCGTCACGGTGGCCGTGACCAAGAAGGCCGGCGAAAACGCGGTCGAGGTCACCGCTCGCCTGCAGTCGCGCATCGAATCGCTCAAGAACGTGCTGATACCCGACAACGTCGAAGTCACCACCACGCGCGACTACGGCCTGACGGCCGCCGACAAGGCCGGCAAACTGATTCAGAAGCTGGTTTTTGCGACCGCATCGGTCATCATCCTGGTGGCCGTGGCGCTCGGTTTTCGCGAGGCCTTGATCGTCGGCACCGCGGTCATCCTGACCCTCACCGCCACCTTGTTCGCCTCCTGGGCCTGGGGCTTCACGCTGAACCGGGTGTCGCTGTTCGCCCTGATATTTTCGATCGGCATTCTCGTCGATGACGCGATCGTGGTGGTCGAAAACATCCATCGGCATCGTGCGCTGCATCCGAACCGCCCGCTCTGGGCGATCATTCCGGGCGCGGTCGATGAAGTCGGCGGCCCGACCATCCTGGCCACCTTCACGGTCATTGCGGCCTTGCTGCCCATGGCCTTTGTTTCCGGCCTGATGGGCCCGTACATGGCGCCGATTCCGATCAATGCGTCCATGGGCATGTTGTTGTCCCTGGCCATCGCCTTCATCGTCACCCCGTGGCTGGCCGTCGCCCTGCTGCGCAGCGATGCGCACGGCGATGGCCACCATGGCAGCGAGTCGCGGGTCAGCCGCGCGCTGCGCCAGACCTTCGGCGGACTGCTCGGCTGGTTTGTCGAACCCGAACCCGGCGCCAAGGGGCGCGGTGCGCGGCGTTGGCTGCTCTGGTTGGTGCTGGCCGCCGCGATGGCCGGCTCGGTCGCATTGGTCGGCATGCAATCGGTCATCCTGAAGATGCTGCCCTTCGACAACAAGTCGGAGTTCCAGGTCGTGATCGACATGCCGGCCGGCACCCCGCTCGAACAGACCAACGCGGCCCTGATCGCGCTGGCCTCGGCATTGGCCGAACAGCCGGAGGTGCGCGACATTCAAGGCTATGCCGGCACGGCCGCGCCGATCAATTTCAACGGGCTGGTACGGCAATACGACTTTCGCGGCGACCCCGAACAAGGCGATCTGCAGGTCAACTTGGTGGATAAGTCCGCGCGTCATGAACAAAGCCATTCGATTGCCCAGCGAATGATCGAACGCTTGCGCCCGGTGGCGCAGGCGCATGATGCCCGGCTCAAGGTGGTCGAAGTGCCGCCCGGTCCGCCGGTACTCTCGCCGCTGGTCGCCGAGGTCTATGGCCCGGACGATGCGAGCCGCGCCGAACTCGCGCGCCGCCTCTACGACGGCTTCACCCGGCTCGAGGGCATGGTGGCCGCCGATACCAGTCTGCGTGACGGCGCGATCCGCCAACGGCTGATCGTTGACCGGGCGCGTGCCAGGGCGCTCGGTGTGTCCGATGCCGCGGTGGCGCAGGCAGCCTACGCAGCGCTCGAGGGCGTTGATGCCACCTTTCTGCAGGATGGTTCGGCACGCCGCGCCATTCCGGTGAGGGTGAGCCTGCCCGATGCCGACAAGGGCCGGCTCGATGAACTGCTCAATGTGCCGGTGTCCACCGGTACAGGTGAAGTGGTGTCGCTGGGTGAGATGGTGCGCGTGGTCAGTTCAGACCGACAGTCGCCGATCTTTCACAAGAATCTGCTGCCCGTGGTCTATGTGACAGGCGACCTGGGCATGGTGGATGGCAATCAGATCGACAGCCCGCTCTACGGCCTCATCGATCTGCGCAAAACGCTGCAGGACATCGCCCTGCCGCGGACCGGCGAACTGGGTGAGTATTTCATCAATCAACCCGATGACCCGCTGCGTCAATACGCCATCAAGTGGGACGGCGAATGGCAGATCACCTATGAAACCTTTCGCGACATGGGGATCGCCTATGCAGTCGGCCTGATCCTGATCTATCTGCTGGTGGTCGCGCAGTTCCGTTCATATCTGACGCCGCTCATCATCATGGCACCGATTCCACTCACCGTGATCGGCGTGATGCCGGGCCATGCCCTGCTGGGTGCGCAGTTCACCGCCACCTCGATGATCGGCATGATTGCGCTGGCCGGCATTATCGTGCGCAACTCGATCCTGCTGGTCGACTTCATCGAACTCGAAGTGGCCAATGGCAAGCCGCTCGCCCTGGCCGTGCGTCGCTCGGCCGAAGTTCGGGCGCAACCGATCCTGCTCACGGCCATCGCGGCGATGATGGGCGGATTCTTCATCCTCGACGACCCGATCTTCAACGGCCTGGCCGTCACCCTGATCTTCGGCATTCTGGTTTCCACGCTGCTCACTCTCGTTGTCATTCCCTTGCTCTACTATATTTTCAGGAGGAAACGTTCATGAACTCGTCTACTGCGCAGTCCTGCGGTACCACCGGCGTCACCACCGAGAAAGTCATCCGCGCGTTTGCCGGCACTGTCATCCTGCTGTCGCTCGCGCTGGGTTCGGCGGCCAGTCCGATCTTTCACAGCGCCAACTGGCTCTGGCTGACCGCCTTCGTCGGCGCCAATCTGCTGCAGAGCTCGGTCACTGGCTTGTGCCCGTTGAACACGATTCTTCGCAAGGTGTTTCATGTGCGCACCGAAGCCGAAGCGGCGCGCTCGGTCACTGCGTCGTAATGCCATGAACACGGCATTGGGGTTTGTCCCGCTGCCTTGCCCGCTGCCGTCGGCCCCTGCCCAATCCTGCCCCTCGTCGTCTCAACCGAACAGGAACTCTCGTGACCCACATCATTGATCAGCAATCGCGCGACGATATCTCCAAGCGGCTGCGACGCATCGAAGGCCAACTGCGCGGAGTGATTCGAATGATCGACACCAACTCGCCGTGCATGGAAGTCGCGCAGCAACTGTCGGCCGCGCGCAGCGCACTGGACAGCGTCTTTGCGCGCATGACCATCTGTTATGTCGGACAGGAACTACGGCCGATGAAAGAACACGCCGGACCCGAGCTGGACCGTGTGCTCGATGACCTGGGCACGCTGCTGCGCCGCATGGCCTAACCGGCCGTTTCCCACTGGGGCATGGGCGGGATCGCTGTTCGCCCATGCCTTATCATGTGGCTTCGTGGTGGCATTGCCTGCGCCGGTCCATGCTGATCCTGCCCTGTCGTTCAGAGGGGCCGGCAGCCGACGAGTCGCGGACCCGTCGCCAATCCCGGTCATCACACCGCTCGCGCCACCTGCAAGGGTGAGCCCGCCAGATTCAATCAACCATCAGGCTGACAGACATCATGGAACACGAACGAGAGTTTTATATCGACGGCCAGTGGGTCGCACCGCTGAGCAATGCCACGCTGCCCGTCATCAATCCGGCCACCGAACACACCATCGCCACCATCGCCATGGGCAATGCAGCCGATGTGGACCGAGCCGTGGCAGCCGCCCGCAAGGCCTTCGCGAGCTTTTCGCAGACCTCGCGCGAGGAGCGGCTCGAGTTGCTCAACCGGATCGGCGAGGTATACAAGGCGCGCATGGGCGACATCGCCGCGGCGATCACCCAGGAAATGGGCGCACCGACCAAGTTGTCCAATGCCGCCCAGGCGCCGTCCGGGCTGGGTCACATCAAGCAGGCTGCCCGCGCCCTGAAGGCCTTTGAATTTGAGAAAGACACCGGCCGGGCCATCGTCGTGCGCGAAGCCATCGGCGTGTGCGGTCTGATCACGCCCTGGAACTGGCCGCTCAACCAGATCACCGCGAAAGTGGCGCCGGCGCTGGCCGCGGGCTGCACCATGGTGCTCAAGCCGAGCGAAATCGCTCCGCTCAGCGCCCTGGTGTTTGCGCAGGTGATGCACGAGGCCGGCGTGCCGGCGGGCGTGTTCAATCTCATCAATGGCGATGGACCCGGGGTCGGCGTGGCCATGTCCGCGCATCCCGATATCGACATGATGTCGTTCACCGGCTCGACCCGCGCCGGTGTTTCGGTGAGCCAGCAGGCGGCGCCCAGTGTCAAGCGCGTGGCGCTGGAGTTGGGTGGCAAGTCGCCCAATATCATTTTGGACAGCGCAGATTTCGCCAAGGTCGTGGCCCGTGACACCTTCGGCACCTGCATGAACTCCGGTCAGTCCTGCAATGCGCCCACGCGCATGCTGGTACCCCGGTCGCGTATGGATGAGGCCGCCCAGATCGCCAAGGCGGCCGCAGAAAAGATCCGGGTGGGCGATCCGGCCAGTGAAGCCACCCAGATGGGCCCGCTGGTATCGCAGGCGCAATTCGACAAGGTGCAGGCCCTGATCCAGAAAGGCATCGACGAAGGTGCCCGCCTCGTGGCCGGTGGGCTCGGTCGACCCGAGGGCATCAGCCAGGGCTACTTCGTGAGGCCCACCGTGTTCGCGCACGTGTCCAATGACATGACCGTGGCCCGCGAGGAAATTTTCGGACCGGTGCTGGTCCTGATCGGCTACGAGGACGAGGCCGATGCCATCCGCATTGCCAATGACACGCCCTATGGCTTGTCAGCCTATGTGAGTGCGGGCGATCTGGCCGAGGCCGCGCGGGTCGGGCGCCAGTTGCGCGCCGGCAATGTGCATCTGAACGGTGCCGGTGTCGATCCGGGTGCGCCCTTCGGTGGCTACAAACAATCGGGCAACGGGCGCGAGTTCTCCGAATGGGGCATCGAGGAATTCCTCGAAACCAAGGCCTTGCTGGGCACGGCGGCCGCGGCGTGAATCCCACCATCGAATTGCTCAAGGCCCATCGGTCGATCCGCAAATTCACCGATCAGCCGATCGACGAGCCCACCCTGCATGAACTGATCCGCGCTGGCCAGGGCGCGGCCACCTCGAGCTTCCTGCAGGGCACAACAGTTGTGCGGGTCACCCGGCCCGAGATCCGCGCGCAATTCGTCGAACTCGCGGGTGGCCAGCAATACATCGCGGGCTGTGCCGAGTTCCTGGTGTTCTGCGCCGACCTGCGCCGCTCGGGCGAATGCGGCGCGATGCATGGCCGGCCTGCGGTCGAAGGCATGACCGAACACTTCATCATTGCCACAGTCGATGTGGCCTTGTTTGCCCAGAACGTGGCGATTGCCGCGGAATCGCAAGGGCTGGGCATCTGCTATATCGGTGGGATCCGCAACAATCCGCAACTCGCCGCCGATCTCATCGAGTTGCCGCGCCTGGTTTATCCGGTATTCGGCATGTGTCTGGGCTACCCGGCCCAGTCGCCGCAGGTCAAGCCCCGGCTACCGCTGGAGGTCGTGCTCAAGCAGGATGTCTATCGTGACTATGACGACGAGGCCTCGATCCGCGAGTATGACGAACGAGTGCGGCACTACTACCAGACCCGCACCGGCAACAACAAGGAACAGTGCTGGAGCGAGCAGATGGACAAACTGCTGGGCAAGGAGTCGCGACCGCATATGAAGGACTTCCTGGCCGAGCGCGGGTTCTCGATGCGCTGACCCGGCCGGGCATGCCGCACAGCGCCGTCATTCAGCGTCGCCGGCCATACACCAGCAGATATTCGCGCGGCATGGCAATGCCCAACGCGGTCCGGTAGCCTTCATGAAACGCAACGAACCCGGCACGCAATGCCTCTGCCTGATCGGCGGGAAGGCCTTCGGCCAGCTTTTTGACGGGACCATATCCCGTCACAAATGCCTGCCATGCTGCGTCGCCGTTGCGATCGTAGTACATGGTTGTGCCCTCCTCGATGGTCAGCTCGAAGGACTTGCCGAGTAACTCGGCAAGGCGCGCCCGCTCGCCCCAGGCGAATGGCGAGGGCGGGGTCGCTTGAGTGGCCGCCGGCAGAAACGGCCGCAGCACACCGAACATCTTGGCGATGCTGCTGTCGCTGCGCCAGACTGTGAGGCTGATGCGCCCACCCGGACGACACACCCGCGCCAGTTCGCCGGCAACCGCCTCAGGCCGGGTCGCGAACATCACGCCGAAGGTCGAGGTGATCCCGTTGACGCTGCCGTCGGCCAACGGCAGGCTTTCGGCATCGCCGATCTCGAATCGGATCGATCCGCGAGCCGGTGCCGGCTGCTGACGGGCTGCCTCGATCAATCCGGCCGCGATATCGATGCCGATCACATCGACCCCGCGCGCGGCAAGCAGGCGGGCGGTCATGCCGGTACCAGTGGCCAGATCCAGCACCTGCTCGCCCGGTTGGGGATCGAAACGCACCACGCAGTGCGCCAGGGCGCTGGCGATCTGCCGACTGATGTCGTCGTAGGCCTGGCCACCCAGGCTCCACGTACTGGCGGGCCCCCGGTTGTGCGATTGGATCGACGGTGTCGCTTGTTCATGGATGGTGTTCATTGCGCTTGACTCCTGACAGTGGACCGACACCGGGGGCTAGGCTGGCCTGGCCCGCACTGGCCGTATGCCCCAGAGTGACGGATTGCCGGCCCGCTTGCTTGAAGATTGCCTGGAGGTTTCATGAAGATTTGATGCCCGCGCAGTGAAATCTGCGTTACGCTGCTTCATGGCATGTCAATTTGCCGATTGTGAGCTGGACCTCGGTCGCTTCGAACTCAGGCGTGGGGGCAGTGCCGTCGCGATCGAACGACGCATCCTGTTATTACTCACCCATCTGGTTCAAAACCGCCATCGTCTGGTCACGCGCGATGAATTGGCGCAGGCCATCTGGCCCGGGCGGGTGGCCACTGACGCGAGCATCGCCAGTGGCGTGCGCGCCGCCCGCCAGGCGATCGGCGACGACGGTGTCGCCCAGGAACTGATCCGTACCGTTCATGGCCAGGGCTTTCGATTCGTCGCTCAGGTGCGCGAAATCGTCGCTGCCTGCCCATTGGCCGACGTCGGTCGTGACGACGAGGGCAGCGCCATGCCGTCCCGGCCGTCGATCGCTGTACTGCGCTTCCGGCAGCCAACACCGGCTCGAGGCTTGGGCATCCTGAACCAGGCCCTGCCCCATGAAATCATCCAGGCCTTGTCCAGACTGCGCTGGCTTGCCGTCATCGACCGCGCCTCCTCGTTTCGTGTGAGCCGAGCACCGTCTAGTCGGCGTGACGCGACGGACGCACTTGGCGTCAACTACCTGCTCACCGGCCTGATCGAGAGCGGCAACCGACGCCTGGCTGTGCACACCGAACTGATCGACGCGCGCAGCGATACGGTGGTCTGGGGCGACCGACTACAAGCTCCGATCGATGAGGTCGACGATCTGCGCCGGCGCATCACCGCGCACATCATCGCCTCGATCGATTGGCAGATTCCGCTGCACGAGGCGCGCATTCACGCCATCACGCCGCTGGAACACCTGGATGCCTGGGCCAACTATCATCACGGCGTGAGCCGACTCTTTGGTTTCACGCCGGAGGCCAATCGCACTGCACGCCATTGCTTCGAACGGGCGATCGCTCTGGATCCGGTGTTTGCCCGGGCCCATGCCGGGTTGTCATTCACGAGCTTCGTCGACGCATTTCTGCATCTTGTCCCCGATACGCGCCGGGCGGCCGACGAGGCGCGTCGCCATGCCGTGCGCGGACTCGAACTCGATCCTCTCGATCCCTTCGTCAATTTCACGATGGGCCGCTCGCTCTGGCTGACCGACGAGTTGGAACCGGCAGCCCTATGGCTGCAGCGCGCACTCGACCTCAACCCAAACTACGCCCAGGCCTTCTATTCGCGAGCCCTGACTGCCATGCTCGCCGGCGATGTTCAGGAGGTGCCAGGCCGACTCGACATGGCCTTGCAATTGAGCCCGCTGGATCCCATGCTCTACGCGATGCATGCCGTTCGTGCGATGACCCTGATTCAGTCACGCGACCATGCGCAAGCCGCGTTATGGGCCGACCGGGCGGCCGCCAGTCCCGGCGCCCATCACATCATTGCCATGATTGCGGCGCTGGCCAACGGCCTGGCCCGTCGACCGGAACAGGCCGAGCGCTGGCGCCATCAGGTTCGTATCACCAGGTCCGAAGCCTGCGTGCGACACTTTTTTGATGCCTTGCCGATACGCAACATCGGCGCGCGCACCGTCATGCAGGCCGAACTTGCCCGCCAGGGATTCTGAGGTGCGTAGGTCTCGCGAAAGACGCTGACGCCCACGCATTCATCGCCCCGGCACTGGCGGCAGACCGCACCAGAAGAACATTTCAACTCTGGCAATCCGTTCAGGACCTGGCTGCCGCCCGATTCGCAAGCACCGCGAGTTGCGTATGGGCCAGCCCCAGCAACGGGGACTGGATTCCCTGCGCCTCACCGAGCCGGATCAACTCGCCCAGAATATGCTCATGCTCGGTGGCCTGGCCGGCACTCAGATCACGCAGCATCGAGGCGGTGAAACCGGAACCCGGTTGAGTCAGCAGCCCGGCTGCCTTGGCGCGCACGGCCTGCTCGATCGGGTGACCACAGGCAGCGGCGATCGCGCAGCATTCATCATGCATGGCCAGGCTCGACGCTTTGCCGAATCGGGTGGCCACGATTTCGCCGACCGGGCCATGGCAAAGCGTGGTCAGCGCGGCCAGCGCCGCCAGGAAGGTCCACTTGTCCCAGAGTGCCTGATCGATGTCATCCGTGTAGCGACTGTCGAAGGCCGCCTGCCCGCATAATCCGATGAATTCCCTGGCCAGATCAACATGAGCCGGATCCCGCGGCCCCACCGTGATCATATGCAGCTCGCTCAACTGACGCACGGCGCCGGTGTCGGTGATCATCGCCGCGATATGCGCGACACCACCCATCACGCGGGCTCGCCCGAAGCGCTGATCCAGCCGCGCCAGATGCGTGTAACCGTTGAGCAGCGGCAGCAACACCCCTCGCTCGCCCGCACCGGCCAGGCTGGTCAGCGAGTCGTCCAGATCGTAGGCCTTGGGGGCCAGCATGATCAGGTCGTAGTCGGGTTTCAATTGATCGGCCGTGACGCTGGCCGGCTGCACCGAGAAGTGGCCGGCCGGTGTCTCGATGCCCAGCCCTTTTGAACGAATCAGCCGGTTGCGCTGCTCACGCAGCAAAAAGGTGATGTCGGCGCCGGCCTGTATCAGCCGGGCGCCGAAGTAACCACCGATGCCACCGGCACCCACGATCAGGATTCTCATGCTCTGCGACCCGACAAGGAAGGAACGGACCGCAAGCTTAGCGCACTGGCGTTCGCGTCGCCTGCGGACCGGGCTGCCGATGCGTTCGCCAAGGGAGACATCGCCTCGCTGGCGCCGCTCGACTTCCGCCGGTTGTTGGTCAATCGAATCGTCGGCGACCGCGACTGCGACCTCGTCATTGGCGTAGTCGACGTCGAGGTCGTCAATCCGGCCAATGGCGTGGCGATTGTCGAGATCGACAACGATCCTCTGTGGTTCTTCGACGATGGCGGCATGGTGGTGCACTTCCGGCATCGCTGCGACACCTTGAAGCATTGGGCGGCACACGCCGGGCGGGCACCATCGATCGCTGCATGACAATCGGCCTGGCCACAGGGCTTGCCATCACGACCCGTGGCCGTCATTATCGAGGGATTCAGCGATGTTTGCATTTGGAAACATCCAGTGGACCGTTTCGGTCGTATCCGTTGTTATGACCGACGCGAATCCTGCCGCCTCTCCCGGAGTCGAAACCATGTCGTCTGGCATTCGGGCGGATCCTGTCGGGAATGATGTGCCGCGCCCCGGCCTGGCCGAGCCGATTTTGTCGCCGGAACGACCACTGGCGGCCGAGACCGTGACGGGCGCGCTCGACGATGTCCGCCTGGTTGAGCGCATTGCACTGGGCGATGAAGCCGCGCTGGGGGCCTTCTACGAACGGCACCTGGGTCGCGTGTTCAGTCTGGCCAGACGGATCACCCGCAATCTGCAACTGGCCGAAGAGATTGCCGGTGATGCGTTTTTACAGGTCTGGCGAGAGGCGAAGCGGTTCGACGTTGGTCGCGGTCGACCGATCGCCTGGTTACTCACCATCACCCGGTCGCGGGCGCTGGATGCCTTGCGCAGGGCCGATCCGGCCATCTTATTCGAGGATATGGATCAGGCAGCCGATCGGGCCGCGACGCATGACGGGCTGCGTGCCGACGCGACCGGCCGATCGGCCGGTCTGACCGACGACCCGCTGGATATTCTCGGCTGCATCGAGCGCGACCAGACATTGCGCCGCGCGTTTGAGCGGCTCGCACCGGTGCAGCGCCAATTGCTCGCCCTGGCGTTCTTCAAGGGATTGTCGCACTCGGAAATCGCCACGCACCTCGGCATGCCGCTTGGCACGGTCAAAAGCCACTTGCGCCACGGCGTACAGTGGCTGAAGGAATCACTGGGACCTGAATTCAATGGATAACCGAAAGCCCATCGAGCCGGCGGATGACACGCCGCAGCGCCAGGCCGCCGAACTCGCGCCAGATGTCTTGCCCGCCGCATTGCTGGCAAGATTGGCCAACGCACTCAATGTTGAGGAACCCGACCCGGAGATTCGTTCGCGCTTACGCCAGACGCTGATGCGCCGGGCGCGCGAATCGACCATGGCGGGCAGGTCCCGGCCGACAACGGTGACCGTGCCGCCGGGCGACGATGGCTGGTCGCCCCATGTGCCTGGTATCGATCGTAAGGTGTTGATGGCTTCGCGCCAGTCGATGTCGATCCTGCTGCGCATGGAGCCCGATGCCGTCCTGCCGGCCCACGACCATGATGGCCCCGAGGAATGCGTGGTGCTCGAAGGGGCTGTCATGCTGGATGGGCGGCAGATGGTGGCGGGCACGTTTCACGCGGTTAGCCAGGGCGTTCGCCATCAGGACATCCGTGCGATTGGCAAGGCGGTGCTCTACTTGCGCATCGCCGCCGCGCCTGCGTCGCCAGCCACCTGACCTGAACCCTGTCGCCCGCGCGGGTCTTCCCCAGCCCGGGCCAACACGCGATCGAGCGCGGCCACCAATCGTTCGCTCGCTTCGTCGGCATCCAGGACTGCCTGCGCGCAGCGCCAGGCGATCACGCCATCAGGGCGCACCAGCAGCGCTCCGGCTTCGTCGATATCGCGGATCCGATGCCAGGTGTAGTACGGATCCCTTGCCCCGGCCGCGCCGATCATCGAGACGCGCAACCAGGGTTGCGCCAATTGCCGAACCGCCGCTGCCCAGGCTGTGCCAGCCAGCCCGGTCACCAGGGTAAACAGGCCCTTGCCCACCACATCAAGCGTCGACAGCCGGCGGCCGTCTTCGCCGACCAGCCATACATGGGGAATTTTCGCGCCCGGGCGCGCGCTCGGCTGAGCATGCAGTTGCGGATCGCGCGACCAGACCTCGGCCGCTTCACCATCGTCGATCACCGCATCGGAGACATAACGCTGATTGCTCTCGACACCCAGCGCATTGAATTCCGTGTTCTTCAGATTCAGTGCCTGGGCCAACGCCGCCCGGCGCGCCACACCTTCGGCATCCGGTGCGGCGAGCTTTGTCAAGCCGGTGGCCACCGGGTTGGCCGCGTCGGTATCACGAAACGCGCGGTTCAGGGGCGCATAGTCCAGTCGTGACTGATTCGCCCGGGCAACGATCTGGCGGCCCACCGGCTGGCGTTCGAGCGAGTAGGAATCGAGCAGACCCGGCCCCGCCCAGCCCTTGACGACATAGGCGAGTTTCCAGGCCAGATTGAATGCATCCTGCAGACAGGTATTGGAACCGAGACCGCTCGAGGGAGGATGACGATGCACGGCGTCGCCCGCACAGAAGACTCGTCCGCTTGAATAGGTGGTGGCGTACTGCTGATTCACATACCAGATGAAGGGCGACTCGATCTGGATCGGCACCTTGTCGTCGCCGATCAGCACGCGGATCCGCCGCACCAGTTCGGCTTCGTCATAGCTGGGCTCGCCCGCCGCCATGTCGAAACCCCAGCCGGCGATCCACTGGTTCCACGGCCGAATGGCGCGCAGAACGCCCTGCCCGATCTCGCCGAAACTCGCATCGGAGGTGACGATCCAGTACAGAATGCTTGGCCGGTGCGCGACCAGATGCGCCAGATCGGCACGAAACAAGGTGTAGTGCGTGCCGGCGCGCGCGAGATGGCCCTCGAGCGGCAGGCCGATTTGCTCGACAATGCGCGAGCGCGCGCCATCGGCGCCGACCACATAGCGCGCGCGAACGGTGTATTCACGGTCCTGCAGCCGATCGCGCAGGCGGACATCAACGTAATCATCATGCTGCACCAGCGACAGATACTCGGTGTTCATCGCCAGGCTGGCACCGCGCGCAGCCGCCTGGTGAACCAGCATCGGCTCCATGAAGGTTTGTGGCAGATCGAGCATGGGGCACGGACTGGCCTGCCGATAGTCGCCGATCCGCTCATCGCCCGTTCCCCAGGTACGCAGTCGGGCAATCTCCGGTCCGGCCAGGCTGGTCGTCCAGAGCGTATCGCCCATCTGCTCCCAGGGAATCGCATGCTTGCGCGCCTCCTCTTCCAGGCCCAGATCGCGCAACACTTCGACCGCCCGCTGATTGGTGATATGGGCGCGCGGGGTGTTGGCCAGCCAGTTCCACTTCGACACCAGAAGTACGCGCACGCCGCGACTGGCCAGAGCCAGGGCCGTGCACGCTCCAGTGGGTCCGGTACCCACGACGAGCACATCGGTTTGCATCGCAATCGCCTGCCCCATCCGGTGTCTCCCTGCTTGCTTGAGTGCCGTTGATCTGCCTTGATTCTCGCGGGACGGGGATGCCAGCGTATACTCGGTGCACCAGGTGCACGTCATGCATCGCCGACAAACCAGTATCGAAGCCGCAATTCGAATGGCCGAACCTGATCCGGTTGCGTACAAGGCGGTGCGCGGACTGAGCCGGGGGCTGGCCATCATGCGCGCGCTCAATGCGCGCCCCGGCGGCATCGGCTCGGTACTCGAACTGGCGCGCGCCACCGGTATCCATCGCACCACGGTCAAGCGCCTGCTCGAGACCCTGCGCAATGAAGGCCTGGTTCAACACCGCGACGATGGCAGCGTCTACGCACTGACCTTCGAAGTGCGCCGACTGGCCGAGGGCTATGTCGGCAGCGACTGGATCGATCGCGTCGCCCTGCCCGCGATGCGCAGCCATCACCGGCATCTGGCCTGGCCGAGCGATCTGGCCACGCCGGACGGCACCGTGATGCTGGTGCGCGAATCGACTCATCGCGACAGCCTGTTGTCGCAGCACCGGGCGACCATCGGCTTTCGAATCCCGATGCTGGTCTCGGCACTGGGCCGTGCCTGGTTGGCGCACTGCGGCGACCAGCAACGCGAGGCCACGCTGGCCCTGCTGCGTACCCGCGACGATGCCTCAGGCGCATTGGCGCGAGACGTGCGCCAGGTGGGCCGCCTGCTGGCCCTGACCCGCCGCCGCGGTTATGGCAGCAACGCGGGCGAATGGGGTCAGGAAGCTCATGTGTCGGCGATCGCCCTGCCCATCCTTCAGCATGATGTCGCGATCGCTGCGATCAATCTGGTGTTTCTGCGCGATGCGATCAGTGAACAGGCAATCCGCGAGCGCTATCTGCCGGGCCTTCGTGCCCTGGCGCAGGAAATTTCCACCGGTCTGGCCGGGCCATAGTGCACTGGGTGCACCATCTGGGCGACCGTCGATAGCGCTTCGAGAATGCCCGCTCCATCACGCCCGGAGACGGCGATGCGGCCTGAACGCGCTTTTCTCGGTCTGAGTCATACCCCCTTGCTCGAACTGAACACGGTGTCACCCGACGTCCAGGCCGACGTGCGCAGCGCGCTGAGCACCCTGAGCGAAGCGGTCACTGCATGGCAGCCCGATCGCATCGTTCTGATCGCCCCGGACCACTACAACGGCTTTTTCAATGAACTGATGCCACCGTTCTGCCTGGGAACCGCGGCACTATCGGTCGGCGACTACACAACCCCGGCCGGCCCCTTGAACGTGGATTCGGCGCAGGCGCTGGGTCTGGTTGAGCACCTGCTCAGCCGCGACTTCGACATGGCGATTTCGAGGTGCATGACGGTCGACCATGGTTTCGCCCAGCCCTTGCAGATCGTGTTCGGCAGTCTGGACACGCCACCTGTGGTGCCGATCTTTCTGAATGCCGTCGCGCCGCCCTCGATCCCCACCGTCGCGCGCTGCGCCGCCCTGGGGCAAACCATCGGAGAATGGCTGGACAGCCTGGCCGGCCGAACGCTGGTCATCGGCTCGGGCGGCTTGTCGCACGAACCTCCGGTGCCCACGCTCGATCATCCGGATCAGGCGATTCGCGAGCGCATCACCCGGCGCAACACACCGACCGCAGCCGAGCGTGAGGCCAAGACCCGACGCGTGATGGCCGCCGGCGTGGCGCTGGCGGCAGGTGATCCGTCGATCCGGCCGCTGGCCCCGCAGTGGGATGCGCAATGGATGCAGGCCATCGAATCGGGCCGGTTCGACGATCTGGTTCTCGGCGAGGCATCCATGACACGGATCGCCGGACGATCGGCCCATGAATCCAAGACCTGGGTGGTCGGGCGCGCGGCATTGGCCAAGGACCAGCCACCGGTATGCCAGCAGCGCTGGTATCGGGCAATTCCCGAATTCATTGCCGGTTTCGGCATTTTGCTACTAACCCAGACATCCGTGAGACCCTGATGAGCACAGCACCGACCGACGCGGCGAGCCGCCGATTCGTCACCGTCACCGACGGCGATACCCGCTATCGAATCCATCTGAACGACTGCGGCAGCGGCGAGCAAGTCGTGCTCATGCTGCACGGGTCAGGGCCGGGTGCCAGCGGCTGGGCGAACTTTCATCGCAATGTCGACCCGCTGGTCGCGGCCGGTTACCGCGTGTTATTGGTGGATTGTCCGGGCTGGAGCCGCAGCGACCCGGTCGTGTGCACCGGATCGCGCTCCGATCTTAATGCGCGCATCGCGCTCGGTGTATTGGATGAACTGGGCATCGGGCGCGCCAATCTGGTGGGCAATTCGATGGGCGCGCACAGCGCAGTCGCTTTTGCCCTGCAGGCACCGGATCGGCTCGGTCGGCTGGTGTTGATGGGCGGCGGCACGGGCGGTCCCAGTTCGGTCATGCCGATGCCCACTGAAGGCATCAAGTTGATCCAGGCCTTGTACCGAGAACCGTCCCTGGACAATCTGCGTCGCATGATGGCGGCCTTTGTCTACGATCAGTCATCGATCACCGAAGCGATGTTCGAGGCCCGGATGGCAAATATCCTCGAGCAACGTGAACACCTGGACAACTTTGTCAGGAGCGCTCTGGCCAATCCGAAGCCCTTCCCCGACTACGGCCACAGGCTCGGCGAGATCAACACGCCGACCCTGATCATCTGGGGCCGTGATGATCGCTTCGTGCCGCTCGATGTAGGCTTACGCCTGCTCGCCGGCCTGCCGATGGCTGACCTCGTCGTGTTTGGCCGCTGCGGTCATTGGGCGCAATGGGAGCATGCCGACAAGTTCAATCGCCTGCTGCTGGATTTTCTCGCTGGATGAGTCCGCACGCGATGTCGTCATCGGCGTTCATCGACGCCAACAAGCCAGTGCCAGCCAGCCGCCGAACCTCGCACGCCGAGGTGCGCAACGCAATCGAACCACTGACCGGATCAGCCCGCGAGGTATCCACCGCGCCGTTGACATTCGCCGCCATGGCCTGTGGATCCGCATAGGGGGAACCGTCCGCGCCGGCGATCCACCATCCATGAAGGGCAAACACCGAACCCGGCTCGACGCTCGCACTGAGTCGCGCACGTGCCACGAAGCGACCCACGGCGGTGACGACTTCCACCCAGTCGCCGTCGGCGATGCCGCGTGCCTGCGCTGACTCGTGCGAGATCTCGATGCGCGGATCCGGCATCAGGCGACGCAAGGAGGCGATATGTCGATGCTGGCTGTGGCAGTACACGAGGGATTTTGCGCCGCCCAGGCGCAATGGAAAGTCAGCCGTCGGTTTTGGCAGGTCTGCTGCATCCAGCCTGGGCACCCCCGGTTGACCAAACTCGTGCAAGCGCTCCGAATACACCTCGATACGGCGCGAGGGCGTTGGGAATCCAACCGGTTCACCATCGACGCCCAGGCGCGCAAACGGTCTGAGCAAAATCTCGCCCGGCACGTCCACACCCTCGGGCTCGTTTCGTAACCTCGCGCAGCTCAGACCGGTCGCTGCGAGCATGCTGTCATGGCCCGCATCGACATCCCCATCGAAGAACTGCCCGGCCATGCCCAGACGCCGAGCCAGTCCCATCACGATGTCGATGTCGCTGCGTGCCTGAGCGATCGGCGCAATCACGGCCGGTCGCAACTGCACCCGGCGCAGACCCGCCAGACTGGCATCGAACCCGGTGCGCAGCCCCTCACGTTCCCAGGAGGTAGCCACGGGCAGCACGATGTCGGCGTATTGCGCGCTCGGATTCAGGAAGAAGTCCGCATGCACATGAAAGTCCAGGCGCTCCAGGGCGCGTCTGGCCAACGAGGTATCGGGTTGCGAGGCAAGCAGATTCGTGCCGAAGGAGACCAGCATGCGCACGGGATACGGATCGGCGTCGAGCACGGCGCGATACACATCGCGCGCCGTGACCCAACCCTGCGCCGGTGGACCGAGCGGACGTTGCGCGATGCCCAGTGCCTTGGCGAGCTGCGTGGCCGGCAGCAGGTCTGCGCCAGACAAGTCGGCATATGCCGCGGCCGCGCCCGGGACATTGCCGCCGCGCGCGCCGTAATGGCCGGTCAGCGTATAGAGCAGGCTGATCGCACGATCGGTCTGGGTCGCTATCGGGCTCTGTCCCACCCCGTTCCAGGCGTAATAGGCGACCGAGCTGGCACTGGAAAGAATCTGCGCTGCTTCGTGCAGCTGCGACTGCGGAACACCAGTGATCTCGGTGACTCGCGCCGGCGGAAATTCGGCGGCCGCCTCTGCATAGAGGGCGAAGGCGGATCGACAGCGAATCCTGCCGTCCACCGTATCGATGTGCGCAACCGGCCTGAGCACCAGATCGCCAGGCGCGTCGAGCCAGCGTCCGCCGATTGGGTCATAACGAACCAGCGTGCCATCGCTGCGCTTCGCCAGCCATACTGCGTTGCTCCCGGCCGGATCCAGATCGCTTTCGCGCAGCAGACGCCCGGTATCGTCACGCACGAGCAGCGATGCGTTGGTCCATTGGCGCATGAATACCGCATTGAAGCGATCGCTGTCGATCAGCAGATGCGCCAGCCCCAGCGCCAAGGCCTGATCGGTGCCCGGGCGGACCCGCAACCAACAGGCATCACCACGCGCGAGCACCGTCTGGCGCGGATCGACCACCACGACCCGCGCCCCGCGGCGCATGGCCTTCTGGATCTCGACCGCGCGCGCCAACCAGGTCTCGGCCGGGTTGTTACCCCAGAGCAGGACACAATCGGTGGCGGCAAAGTCCGGCGTTCCGATGTCGAAACCATAGGTGAAACGGCTGGCGTAGTCCTTGTGCCAGTTGCAGATCTCGGTGCCGTAGATCGCGTTGGGACTGCCAAAGCCGCGCAAGAAGCGTTCAACCCAGGCGATGCCATCCGACATGTGCGTGCCGCTGGGTGTGGTGACCGAGAACGCCACCTGCTCGGCGCCGTGTTCATCGCGAATCGACCCCATGCGCGCAGCAATCTGATCCAGCGCCTCGTCCCACTCCATAGGTTCCCAGGCGGGATCAGTTGCACCTTTGGGTGCACGGCGGCGCAGCGGCCGGGTCAGCCGGTCGGGATGATGCACGAGTTCCGGGGCCGCCTTGCCCTTGGGACACAGCCGCTCACCGCTGGGATGGCCGGGCATTGGCTCGATACCAAGCAGGCGCTCACCCTGAGTAATCGCGATGCAACCGCAACGGGAACGGCACTGGGTGCAAAAGGCAGGGGTTCGGCGAATCTCGGACACGTGAGAGGCACTCTGAACAGGCTCTCATCCAGTTTACCCGAGGCGTTAACGCTTGCGACGATAGCGTGTATGGTAACGATCTGGATTGGAGACGCCACATGACCGAACCTGCAAGGCCGTCCGCCGACGTGACCCTGGACGACAAATTCACGTTGGACCAGGGCATCGTGTTCATGACCGGCATTCAGGCCCTGGTGCGCCTGCCCATCGATCAACGCCGACGCGACCGCGCCGCCGGCCTGAATACCGCCGGTTATGTGAGCGGCTACCAGGGCTCGCCACTCGCCGCCATCGATGCCGCACTGCGTCGTGCCCAACCCCATCTCGATGCGCATGACATCGTCTTCCGACCGGGTGTGAATGAGGAACTCGCGGCCACCGCCACTGCCGGCACTCAGTACGTGAACATGTTCCCGGGCGCCAGAGTCGATGGTGTGTTCGGCATCTGGTATGGCAAGGGACCGGGTGTGGACCGCTCGGTCGATGCGCTGCGGCATGCGAACTGGGCCGGCACCAGCCCGACCGGCGGCATGCTCGCACTCGCGGGCGATGACCACGGGGCGAAGTCTTCGACCGTGGCCTGCTACTCCGACATCCTGTTTGAATCGATGGGCATGCCGCTGCTCTATCCGGCCAGCGTACAGGAGATTCTCGACTATGGGCTTCATGGCATTGCCATGAGTCGATATGCGAGCCTGGTGGTGGGCATGAAGCTGGTCACCGACATCGTCGAAAGTGCCGGAACTGTCCAGGTCACGCCCGATCAGCCGGCCGTCGTGACGCCCACCGATTTCGAGGCACCGCCCGGCGGACTGGCGATCCGCGCGTTCGAGATCCAGCTCATCCCGGTCGAAGAACGGCTCTATCACCAGCGCCTTTATGCGGCGCTGGCCTATATCCGCGCCAACCAGCTCAACCACATCACCCACGCCTCGCCCGATGCGCGCATCGGCATCGTATCGGCCGGCAAGTCCTACCAGGATGTGCGCAAGGCCTTGCACTCGCTGGGCATCGACGAGGCGCGTGCGGGTGCGCTCGGACTGCGGATACTCAAGCTGGGCGTGGTGTGGCCGGTGGAGCCCTCGATCGTGCGCGAATTCGCGCAGGGCCTGGACACACTGGTCGTGGTCGAGGAAAAGCGTCCGCTCATCGAGCAGCAGGTGCGTGCCATCCTCTATGGCGGCGACAGCGCACCCCGGATCATCGGCAAGGTGCGCGACGGCCACATTCACGATGCGCATCCGCGCTGGCTGTTCCCTAACTTCGGCGAGCTCAGCGGGGCCGGCGTGGCCGCACTGCTGGCCGAATTGCTCGCAGGGCAGGCTCCCGAACTGGCCGCCCGGGTGCGCACGGCGCAATCCGTCGCCACAACGCTGCCCGCGCCGATTCCGCGCACGCCTAGCTTCTGCTCGGGCTGCCCGCACAACCGCTCGACCAAAGTGCCAGAGGGCAGCCGCGTGCTCGCCGGTATCGGCTGTCATGGCATGCAGGTGTTTCTCGATCCCGAACACTGCAAGACAGTCGCACAGATGGGTGGCGAGGGCATGCACTGGATGGGCCAGCAGCCCTTCACGAGCGAGCCTCACGTATTTGCCAACATCGGCGATGGCACCTTTGCTCACTCGGGTTCGCTGGCGATCCGTCAGGCGGTCGCCTTCGGCACCCCCATCACCTACAAGTTGCTCGTCAACGGCTTTGTCTCGATGACCGGTGGCCAGCGCATCGCCGGTGGCCAGTCGGTGCCCTCCCTGGTCGAAGGACTGCGCGCCGACGGCGTGATGAAGATCGTCGTCGTCACCGATGATCCCCTCAAGTACCAGGGCGTCACCCTGCCGGGCGGCACGCCGGTGCACCCACGCAGCGAACTGGAACTCGTGCAGCGCAATCTGCGTGAGTATCGGGGCGTCTCGGTGATCATCTATGAACAACCCTGCGCCACCGAGCGGCGCAGGCTTCGCAAGCAGGGCCAATGGGCCGATCCCGAGCAGCGCAGCTTCATCAACAGCGCCGTGTGCGAGGGCTGTGGCGATTGCGGCAAGGTGTCCACCTGTCTGTCGATCGAACCGATTGACACGCCGCTGGGACGCAAGCGACGCATCAATCAGAGCAGCTGCAACAAGGATTTCTCCTGCGTCGAAGGTTTCTGTCCGAGTTTTGTCACCGTGCTGGGCGGCACTCTGCGCAAACCCGCAAGCGCCAGCCGCGTGCTCGCCCCCTTCGAGGTGCCCGAACCCGCGTTGCCCGCACTGGCCCAGCCTTTCTCGGTCCTGATCGCCGGCATTGGCGGCACGGGCGTGGTCACCATCGGCCAGGTGCTCGCGATGGCGGCGCATATCGACGGCACCAGCTGCCTGTCACTGGACGTGATGGGGATGGCGCAGAAGTACGGCGCAGTTCTGTCGCATGTCACGATCGCCGCCGACCCAACTCAGTTGACGGCACCGCGTATCGGCGCCGGCGACTGCGACACCTTGATCGGCTGCGACCTGATCGTGGCCTCAGGCCCAGAAGCCCACGCCACCCTCGCCACCGGGCGCAGCCACGCCGTCATCTGCGCCGACCTCATCGCCACTGCCGAATTCGCCCGCAACCCCGACTGGCGCGCCTCGTCCGAGCAACTGGTCGAGCGGATCGGGCGGGTGGTCGGCGAGCCGGCGCTGCACACCATCGATGGCCAGCGCCTGGCCGTTGCGCTGACGGGTGACGCGATCGCGAGCAACATGATGCTGGTTGGTGCGGCCTGGCAGTTGGGCCGCCTGCCCATCTCACGCGCCGCGATCGAGCACGCCATCCGGCTCAACGGCGTGCAGGTCGACATGAATCGGGCGGCCTTCGCCTGGGGACGCTGCATCGCCCACGACGCTGCTCGTGTCGAGGCACTGGTCAGCGGCGGTCAGGTGATCCGCTTCGAGCGCAGACCGGCCACACCCGAACTGGACGAATTGCTCGCCCATCGCCGCACCGAACTGCGCGCCTATGGCCGCGCCTCGCTGCAGCGTCGCTTCGATGCGCTGGTGAACGAGGCTCGTGCCGCTGACTGCGCCCCGGCCGGCAAGCCGGCATTGACCCACGCGGTGGCCAGCAGCTACTACAAGCTGCTCGCGGTCAAAGACGAATGGGAAGTCGCCCGACTCTTCACCCGCCCGCAGTTTCGTGAGGAGCTCGAGGCGACCTTCACCGGCGACTATCAATTGCGACTGCATCTGGGTGCCTGGCCGTTCGCCGGGACCGACCCAGCTACCGGTCGGCCGGTCAAACGCGCGGTCGGCCCCTGGATATTCAAGGTGTTTTCAATCATGGCGAGATGCCGTGGGCTGCGCGACACGGTACTCGATCCGTTTCGCCATGGTGCCGAGCGTCGACTCGATCGGGAACTGCTCGCGCAGTTCGAGCAGGATGTGCGCACCGTGATTGCCGCACTGACACCCGCGAACTACGCAAGCGCGGTTGAACTGCTCGCGCTACCAATGCGCATCCGGGGATATGGCCATGTGCGCCAGGCGCAGGCCGAGGCACTCGCCAATGAACGCATCACGTTGCTGACAAAGCTGCATGAGCCGGCCGCCCGATTGCGCGCGGTGGGTTGAACAGACCCAGGCGACGGACCGGTGACAGTGTGGATCGCCGCGTCAGCAGCGCCGGCATCTTCTACAGATTGACTTCGCCGCGAATCACCTCGATCACCTCACCGCCCACCCACACCTGCCCGTCTGCCTGGCGCAGGTGAACCCGCCCGACCCGCTGCAGCGCGGTACCCTGCGACGCGACATAAGTCGTTGGCGCGAGCCCCCGCCCGATCAGCCATTGCGCCAGGCTCGCGTTGAGACTGCCGGTCACCGGATCTTCATACCCGCCACTGATAAAGGCACGCACTTCAAATGCCGTGTCGTGGCCAGGATCATGCGGGCCGATCACACCCAGCTTGAGCGGGCCGAGCGCACTCCAATCGGGTTTGAGCGACAACACCTCACTGGCCGAACTCAGCATCACGGCGCACCAGCCCGGACCATTGTCCACCCACTCATGATGAACGATTGCCGAGGATTGCACCCCCAGGGTTTGAGTGATGCGGCTCAACACCTCAGGCTCCAGACCACCCGTACGCAGGAGCGGCGGTGCCATGAACGCCAGGTGGGCGCCGTCACTTCGCACCGACACCAGGCCCACGCCGCATTGCTGCACGATCCAGCCGGGCTGACGAGGCTGGCCTCCCGCGGCCAGCCAGGCATGACACGAACCGAGGGTGGGATGCCCGGCAAAGGGCAGCTCGCCGCCCGGCGTGAAGATGCGCACCGCATAGTCGGCGCCAGGGTCGCTGGGCGACAGCAGAAAGGTGGTTTCGGACAGATTGGTCCAGCGGGCGAACGCGGCCATCTGCGTCTTGCTCAAGGCATCGGCGGCATGCACCACAGCGAGCGGATTGCCACCCAGAGGGTCGGCCGAAAACACGTTGACCTGCGTGAAGCGAAAGCTGCTCATGGAAGTCGCCTGAATAACCAACGGATCGATGCAAGACGCAGAGCCTACTACACCGTTGGCCCGGATCGAGGGCCAATATGATCCATTATCATCCCGGCTGATCGGCATTCGTCATTGGGGCGGGCCATCGCGACAGGAGTGGCGACCATGACCGCGGCACAGCGCACTCAGGAATCAGCAGCGGCACCGGCCCGGGTTGCCGTAGTGACTGGTGGCGCGATGGGCATCGGGGCCGAGGTCTGTGCCCGCCTGGCCGCGGCCGGCATGGTCGTCTGGGTAGCCGATCGCGATGCCGCAGCGGCGGCCGACATGACCGGACAACTCAATGACGCCGGGAGTGAAGCTCATGAGCTCATCGTTGATGTTGGAGACCCGGCGTCCATTGCCCGGGCGTTCGGACAGGTCGATGCCCGCCACGGTCGCTGTGATGTGCTGGTCAATTGCGCCGGCATCGCCAAGGTATTCCCCTTCATTGATTTTCCGCTCGACAATTTCGTCGCCACCATGAATGTCAATGTCACAGGCACCTTTTTGTGTGCACAACAGGCTGCGCGGCTGATGATGCGCCATGGCTGGGGCCGGATCGTCAACATCGCTTCCGTGGCCGGCATGCGTGCGGTCGGGACGGGGCGCACCGCTTACGGCACCTCGAAAGGTGCCGTCATCTCGCTGACGCGGCAGATGGCGGTGGAACTGGCCGAGTACGGCATCACCGCCAATGCGGTCGCCCCCGGTCCGGTCGATACGCCGATGACGCGGGTATTGCATACCGATGAGTTTCGGGCCAGCTATGCGCAAGCCATCCCGATGAACCGCTATGGCACGACGGGCGAGATTGCAGCCGCCGTCATGTACCTGACCTCCGAGGAAGCCTCGTATGTGTCGGGCACGGTGCTCGCGGTCGATGGTGGTTTCCTGGCCAGCGGCGCGAGAGGCGTATAGACCGATTCCCAGGCGCGACCGGATCAGCCGCTATGCCTCATGACGCTCTGCGCTGATCAACCCAGCCTCGCAGGCCTTGATCTGCAAGGCCAGGAATTTTGAATTGATCCGGCATTGCGCCAGGCTGCCGGCAATGAACCAGAGCCCGGGCTGACCGGTGCGACAGTACATGTTGTTCAGTTCATGATCGTGGCCGATGCCCCAGATCGGTCCGATGCGCGCGCGCACCGAAGCGCCGAACAAGCGCTCGACCAGCACCTCCTGTGGCTGATAGCCGGTTGCCAAGACGACGAGGTCGGCCGGTATCGACTGGCCATCGCGCAGTTGCGCGCCGGATTCGGTGAAGCCGTCGATCTGCTCGTAAGCCAGCAACTCGATGCGGCCATTCACCAGCATGTCCGAGCAGCCAACGTTGAAATAATAGCCACCGCCGCGGGTCAGATATTTGAATTGCCAGCCGGTGTCGTCTTCGCCAAAGTCAAGTCGGAAACCGATCGATTCGAGCCCGCGCAGCAGCGGTGCGTCGAGTTCGCGAGAAGCGCGCCGTGAAGGCCTGGTGGGCGCGACGGGTCAGCGGCATCGGCGTACCGACCACCAGCAGATCGCAGGCCTCGAGCGAAGGGCCTTCGCTGTACAGTGAATACGCCAGCTGCGCGCTCGGCTCGATATTGACCACAAGAGTCGGGCTTCGCTGCACCATCGTGACCTGCGCGCCGCTGGCGCTCAGGTCCTGAGCGATATCGTGGCCGCTGTTGCCGGTGCCGATGACGATGGCCCGCCTGCCCGCCCAGTCCTCGCCATCGCGATAGGCACTCGAATGCACCACCGTGCCCGCAAACCGGTCCAGTCCGGTTATGTCGGGGCGGTTCGGGATACCGCTGACACCGGTGGCCATGACGATGTGCGCTGGGCGAAGCGTGCGAATCGAGCCGTCGGCCAGTCGCAGCTGCGCCCGCCAGCGCCCGGCCGATTCGTCGCGCTGCGCCTGAAGCAACTCGCAAGCACACCAATAGTTGAGCTCCAGCGCGTCGACATAGGACTCGAACCAGTTGGCGAGCTTGTCCTTGGGAATGTAGGTGGGCCAGGTCGGCGGAAACGGCATATACGGCAGATGATTCACCTGCACCTGGTTATGCAGCGTGAGCGCGTGATAACGCAGGCGCCAGTTATCGCCGATGCGGGCATGCCGGTCGATGATCAGATTGTCCACGCCGAGCGCGGTGAGGCGCGCGGCAATCGCCAGACCGGCCTGCCCGCCACCCACGATAAGCACAACGGGATCCCGATCCGTGTAGGCCTGGGCCGCCCGGCGTCGGTCCAGCCAGTTCGGCCCCCGGAAATCGCGGGAATTGGCCTGACCGGTGGGTCGACGCGTGCCGGTCGCCTCTTCGTAACCTGTCAGCTCATCCAGGCTGGTCATGAGAGTCCAGGCAGACCAACCGGTCGGGCTCGATCCATCGCGCAGCAACCGCACCACCCCCCGGCCGCGACCGACATCTAGCTCGAAACGGAAAAACGCCTCGATGACGGCATGGCCATGGCGCGTCACGAGTCGAGGTGGCTCGATCGCCGCATCGAGCTCAAGCCGGGCCAGGCCACGTGATCGGGCGAGCGGCAACAGTTGCGCAACAATGGCCTCACGACCAACCCGGGTCTGAAGATCCCAGGTCAGCGACAACACATCGCGCCAGTAGCTGTCGGCCTGCAGCAGTGACTGAAGCAGGGGTGACGCATCTGTCTCCATCGCGCGCTGCAGCGCCGCGAGCCAGTCGACGACGGCCGCGGCCAAGTGATGCGATTCAGCCTCGGGCCATTTCGCATCAGGTCCCGATTGATCATGCATGGCTGACATCCGGCCTCCTGATTCGAAAGACGCTGCCGATCATACAGTGCCTGTGCGCCGCCGCGCAGCCTCAACTGCGAAACATGAAATACACGGCGCCGAGCAGGCACAGACCGGCCCAAAGGTAATCGAGCTTGAGTGGTTGATGCATGTAGAACACCGCGAAGGGCACGAACACGGTCAGGGTGATCACTTCCTGCATCACCTTGAGTTGGCCCAGGGACAGACTGGTCGCGCCAAGCCGGTTGGCCGGTACCTGCAACATGTATTCGAACAGGGCGATCCCCCAACTCACGAGGATGGCGGCCCATAAGGGCGCGGTCGACAGGTTTTTGAGATGACCGTACCAGGCGAACGTCATGAATACGTTCGAGCAAATCAGCAGGATGATGGTCCAGAACACGGTCATGGGGCATGCCTGATCGTGACGAATGGGTAGGCGCGCATCCTAAGAGGCGGCGTCATCGGCGACAAGCGGCAGCCATCCGGGCGTGGTGAGACCACCACGGCGCGCCGACAACGCCGATGCAATCGGACAGGGTTGGCCGGCCAACCGGACCCGTCCCCTATGCCCGTATCCGCTCAAGGCCATGTATGTGTCGGGCGACCCGGAAAGCGCGGCGAGCTTCGCCTGCCGCTAATGAAACAACCCCGGCGGGCAGGCGCGCGCCGGGGTTGAATGGGGCGAGGGCAGCCTACCTGGGAGCGCCGCCGGGCCGCTGGCGGGAGACTAGGATCCGGCGGTCTCGACGTCGTCGGGATGCGCCAGCGGCGACTGGCTGGCGCGCAGCAGACGCTCGGCGCTGACCGTATCGCCGTGGCAGCGCGCGAGCGCTTCCTCGCAGACCGGCTGAGGCAGGCCGACCGCGAATCGCAGCGCGGCGACCTGATCGGGAATCGGGGATTTGAACCGTCGCACGGTTCGTGGCGAGTCGGCGTGCATTGCACTGTCTCCTGGAGAAGGTCAATCAGCCTAACGCCGACTGGTGGTCGGCGTCCATACCTGAGGACCGGCGAACAACGCCCATCGAATCATTTCCTGCAACTTCTGACGATTGTTCATCTCCTGTCGATTGACCGTCGACCCGGCTGGTTCACTGACGTCTCGGACGACATCAGCGCAACCATCGAAGTGGTAGATTCACCGTTGAAGTGATCGAGGAGCGCCCATCCTGGGGTTATCTCACCCGATTGCCCAACCGGAGACAAACCTTGTTCCCACGTCGACCATTCCCCGTGGCGTGCGTCAGCGCCGCCGCCGTGCTGATCATTGGCGCTGCGCAGTCCGCCCCTGCATCGGCCGCCGAAGGTGCCTGTACGGCACTCTCGGGCACCGTCGGTACAGCCATGCCCGAGCGCATCGACGCGGTATTCCTCGACGCCGGCAAGGCGCGCGCCGGCGGCAAGGAGCAAGGCACCGCGCTCGCCGCTCACTGCCTGGTCAAGGCCGAACTGGCGCCTCACGTGGGCGTTGGCGGGCGCAAGTTTCATACGGGTGTGGAGTTGCGCATGCCCGAGAACTGGAACGGGCGCTTTCTGTATCTGGGCGGTGGAGGCAATGACGGCGTCGTGCGTGAAGCCTCCGGGGCCATCACCAGCGGACTTGGGCCAGTGCCCGCGCTCAACCAGGGTTACGCCGTCGTCACGACCGACGCCGGCCACCAGGGTCCCAAGGCTGATTTTGCAGTCGACCCCCTGGCCCGGGTCGATCATGCCTACGCCGCTCATGACCGAACCGCCCGTTTCGCCAAGGCGACCATCGCACGCTACTACGGCAAGGACGTGGACAAATCGTATTTCTTCGGCTGCTCGGGTGGCGGCAGGCAGGGGATGATGTTCACCCAGCGCTTTCCGGGTCATTTTGATGGCGTGATTGCGATGGCGCCGGCGATGCGGGTATCGAGTGGCGCAACCGTCGCCGCCGCCTGGAACGCCAAGGCGTTTCTCGATGCAGCGCCCCGCGATGCCGCCGGCAAACCCATGACCCATGCCGCGTTCGACGACGCCGCGCTCGGCGTGCTGGCCAAGGGCATGCTCAATGCCTGCGACGCCGGCGATGGCCTGACCGACGGCCTGATCGGCCGGCCGACCGCCTGCACCTTCGATCCCAAGGCCCTGAGCTGCGAGCAGGATAAGGCCCAGAGCTGTCTGAGCGCCAGGCAGGTCACGGCGATGCAGCGTTATCTGGCGGGTCCGACCGACAGCCAGGGCAAGCCGCTCTACTTTCCGCAACCAGCCGATCCGGCGATGACCGAACCAGGCTGGCGCCTCTGGACGCTGGGCACCGACAAACTGCCATCACGCTACGTGTTTCTGATGCAGGATGCCTTGCGCTATGAATTCATCACGCCGCCGGCGCCCGACTTCGACATGCTGAGCTTTGATTTCGATCGCGACCCCGAGCGCATGAAGGCGTTCTCCTGGGTCTATGACACCTATGAGGATGTCCGACTGGACGCCTTTCGCGAACGCGGCGGCCGTCTGATGATCGTGCACGGCATGGCCGATCCGATCTTCTCGGCCAATGAAAGCATCGACTATTTCCGGCGCGCAGCGCAGGCCGCCGGCGGCACCGAACAGGCGCATCAGGCGATGCGCCTGTTTCTGGTGCCGGGCATGAATCATTGCCGCGGCGGCAGCGGCACCGATGACTTCGATGCCCTCGCCGCCATGGTCGGCTGGGTCGAGAAAAACCAGGCGCCGGTACGCATCGAGGCCAGGGTGTCGCCGGCGAACCGGGTCACCCCCGATCGCAGTCGGCCCTTGTGCGCCTATCCGGCCTATGCCCGCTATGACGGCAAAGGGCCTGGGGAATCAGCGGCCAGCTTCGTCTGCACGGCCGACTGACGTCTGGCCGAACCGGGCCGGCGCGTTCAGGCTGCGACCAGAAACAGCGAGATCGCGGGAAACGCAACCAGCACACCCACCCGCAACAGGTCGCTGAGCACAAACGGCCAGACGCCACGCCAGGTTTCGCGAATGCTCACGCCTGGCGCCAGTGACTGGATGATGAACAAATTCATGCCCACCGGTGGCGTGATCAGCCCGACCTCGACCACGATCAGCACCAGTACACCGAACCAGATCGCCGTTTCTTCGGGATCGAGCCCGAAGTCCAGCCCCATGATCATGGGAAAGAAGATCGGCACCGTGAGCAGGATCATCGACAGCGAATCCATCACGCAGCCGAAGATCAGATAAAAGATCAGGATGGCCCACAACACGGCAAACGGCCCCAGGCCGAGTTCGCCCACCCAGGCCGCAAGTTCCTGGGGCAATTGGGAGAGCGCCAGGAAGGTGTTGTAGCTGGCGGCACCCAACACAATCAGAAACACCATGGCCGAGCCCGAGGCGGTCGATTCGAGGGCCGCCAGCAATTTCTCGCGAGTGAAACCACCACGCCACCAGGCCAGCAGGCCGGTGGTGGCTACGCCCACTGCAGCGCCTTCGGTTGGCGTGAAGATGCCGGCATAAATGCCACCGACCACCACGATGAAGATGAGCAGCACCGGCCATACCGCCATCAAGGCCAGCCAACGCTCTGACCAGGGAATCGGATCGATGCGTCCGGCCAGCGAGGGATTGATCCGGACCACGATGGCGATCACCAGCATGTAGCCCAATGCCGCGAGCACGCCGGGAATGAAGGCGGCCGCGAACATCTTGGCGATATTCTGCTCGGCCAGGATCGCGTAGATCACCAGAACGATCGAGGGAGGAATCAGAATGCCGAGGGTGCCGCCAGCGGCGAGCGCGCCCGTTGACAGACTGCCCGCATAGCCGGCACGCCGCAACTCGGGCAGCGCCACCTGGCCCATGGTTGCTGCAGTGGCCAGCGACGAACCACAGATTGCGCCAAAGCCCGCACAAGCCCCCACCGCAGCCATCGCCACCCCGCCCTTGCGATGACCGATGAATGCCTCGGCCGCCTTGAACAAGGCCGTGGACATACCGCCCAGGGTGGCGAACTGGCCCATCAACAGGAACAGCGGCACGATCGACAACGAATGCGTCGAGAAAGTGCTGTAGGCAAGCGTGTTGAGCTGGTTCAGGATAGGCCCGACACTGCCAAAGACCTGCCAGGCGCCGAACAGACCGATCGACAGCATCGCCAGACCGATCGGGACGCGCAGAAAGATCAGCACCAACAGAGCCGGGAATGACCAGGCGGCCAGCGAGATGGGATCCATGAGCGCGTGCCGGTCAGTGCCCGGCGGCGCTGGTGGCCAGGCCGGCAGGCGGAGAGACGAGTCCGAGCGACTCCAGCAGCCGCCAGGCATAAGCGATACACCCGATCAGGCCCGGCACGAAGGCCAGCGCGTAACCCCACCAGACCGGCATCTGCAGAATAAAGCTGACCTCGCCGTTAGCACGGTAATCGGCGAGTGCGATGCTCATGCGCCAGATCAACAGCAGCCAGGCCACCAGCATGAGCGTGTTCGCCAGCACTTCCAGCACCCGCTGCAGCCAGGTCGGATAACGCGACCACAACAGGTCGACCACCGCATGGCCACGTGTCAGGTGACACCAGGGCATGAAACAGAATACGGCCAGGGCCGTCCCGGCCTCGACAAGTTCGAAGTCTCCGGGTATCGGCCCCAGACCCATGCCGCTCAGCGCCCGACCAACGATGCTGGCCACGCTCATCACTGATATCAGCGCAAGGACCAGCCCGCCCAACCAGGCGATGCGGCGACAGATCCAGTAGATCGGGTGATTCATGCGCTGGCCCTGCAGTCGAACGAAGCCTACTTGTTGTACTTGGCGATCAGTCGCTCGGCTTCAGCAGCAAGCATCGGACCATCCAAACCCTTGCCACCGACTTCCTGGTACCAGGCAGCCCGCACGCCAGCCGCCGCGCGCTGCCAGCGCTGGGTTTCGGCCGCATCGAGGGTGATGATCTTGTTGCCGGCCTTGGTCGCCGCCGCCAGCCCGGCCTTGTCACCCTCATCCATCGCACGCCCGAACAAGGCCGCAACGTCCGGGCCCGAATTGGCGTCGATGACCTTCTTGAGGTCGGCGGGCAGCTTGTCGTAGCTGTCCTTGTTCATCGCCACCGCAAAGGTCTGGGTATACAGGCCGATCTTGCCCGAAAACACCGTGTGGTTCTTGACGATCTGCTGCACCTTGAGGGCGGGCACGATCTCCCAGGGAATTGTCGTGGCAGTGATCACGCCCTTGGACAAGGCCTCGCCCACGGCTGGCACCGGCATACCGACGGGTGTGGCGCCCAACTGCTCGAGCATGATGTTGATCACACGCGAGCCTCCGCGCACTTTCACGCCCTTGAGGTCGTCCAGGCTGGTGACCGGATCGCGGCTGTGGATGAGGCCGGGGCCATGCGTATGCACGGCGATCAGCTTCACATCCTTGTATTCGTCCATCGCGTGCTTCTCGACATACTCCTGGAAGGCGCGCGACGACGATTCAGCCAGCCCGGTGGAAAACGGCAGCTCGAACACTTCGGACTTCGGGAAACGGCCGGGTGTGTAACCCAGCACCGTCCAGATCAGATCGACCACGCCGGTCTTGGCCTGGTCGAACAGCTCAGGCGGCTTGCCACCGAGTTGCATGGTCGGGAACAATTGCACCTTGATGCGGCCCTTGCTGTCGGCCTCGACCTTCTTGGCCCAGGGGGCGATCGCTTTGGCCGGAATCGTGGCCTGCGGGGGCAACATCTGATGAAAGCGCAGGGTGACGTCGGCGGCATGCGCCTGAGTCGCGATTGATGCCGCCGTGAGTCCGGCCAGCGTGGACAACAATATGGCCCTGCGGCCGAATCGGGGTTTGGTCATCATGCCTCTCTTGAGCGGACGTTCTTCGAGCTGGCGATTATAGTTCAATAATTGAACTATCGGGCGGGTTTCGCGCGCGCTTTGTTGTTCCGGCTACTCTCTGCCTTTCGCTTCAGGAGTGCTTCGCATGATGGCCCATCCGATCACCGAACAGGTGGCCCGTACCGACCGCCACACCTGCTTCTACCTGGGCTGCGGCGCTGCCGATGCGCCGCTGGTCATTCTGCTGCATGGCTGGCCCGAACTGTCGGTGAGTTGGCGACACCAGCTGCATGCACTGGCAGCCCTCGGTTTTCGTGCGATTGCGCCCGATATGCGAGGCTATGGGCGATCGTCCATCTACCCGGATGTGGGCGACTATTCGGTCGAAGCATCAGTGGACGACATGCTCGGCCTGCTCGATGCGTTGGGCCACGAACGCGCGGTCTGGGTCGGCCATGACTGGGGTACGCCGGTGGCCTGGAGTCTGGCCAGTCATCATCCTGAGCGCTGCCATGGTGTGGCCGGCCTGTGCGTACCCTATCTGCCCGACGGCTTTGCGACTCAGACGCTGATCCCGCTGGTCGATCGAGTCATCTATCCCGAAGACCGCTTTCCGGCCGGTCAATGGGACTACATGCTGTACTACGAGGCGCATTTTGATGTGGTCTGCGAATTGTTCGATCGCGATCCGGTCCGCACCATGCGCGCAATGATGCGGGGCGCCAATCGCACGCGGGTGGGCAAGCCCGGGCCCCTGTCGACCGTGCGGCGAGATGGCGGATGGTTTGGCGGTCAGGGCGTGGTGCCCGATCTACCCTTGGACACGCGCGTGCTCGATGAACCCTGGCTGCACGAGTATGCAAGCGCCCTTGCCCGCAACGGCTTTTTCGCACCCAATGCCTGGTACCTGAATGGCCGGTGTAATCTCGACTATGCGAAGCGCGCCTGCAACGGCGGGCGGCTCGATCTGCCCGTGCTGTTTCTGCACGCCGACAGCGACCTGACCTGCCAGACCATCGGCTCGCGTCTGGCCGATCCGATGCGGGCGACCTGCACGAATCTGACCGAATACATCGTGAACTCGGGGCATTGGATGGCTCAGGAGCAGCCTACCCATGTCAATGCCGGCCTCGCCCGCTGGTTATCCGAGCAACTACCCGGGCTCTGGCCGGTCTGATTCGAGCGGATCATTCGGTACGGTCGCCTCGTGCATCAGCGGGCCTGACGAGCCGCATAGGTCGCGCGCTCCAACTCATAGAACAAGCCCAGGGAGCGTTCATCGGCAAAGGGCAGGATCTGGCTCAGATAGGCCCCGCCGATGCCGTTGTGCCGATCGATCCAGAAGAAACAATTGGCCAGACCCGCCCACATCAATGTGCCGGCGGGACGCCCGGTATGGCAGGCGGTTTCATTGATCTGAAAACTCAGCCCCCAGGACTTGGGCTCGCCCGGAAAGAACTCGGCATCATTGGACTGCTCGGGAATCCGGCTCTTGAGCAGGCGCACTCGAAGATCGCCGATCTGATTCGTACTCATGGTCTGTACCGTCTGCGCCTGGAGCAGACGCTGACCGTCGAGTTCGCCATCGCGCAGGATCATCCGGATGAAGCGCCCGTAATCGCGCATGGTGCTGTGCAGACCGCCACCGCCGGTCTCGAACTCGGGTGCCGACGGCTGGGCTTGCACGATCGGCTCGAATGATCCATCGGGATGCCGACGATGCAGACCTGCCAGTCGCGTGCGCATCGACGGGGTGGGCACGTAGGCCGTATCGATCATGCCCAGCGGACCCATCAGATGCTCGGCAAAATAGTCGCTGAGCAGCTGACCGGACACCGCCTCGATCATCTTGCCGGCCCAGTCGATGCCGATGCCGTATTCCCAACGAGTACCCGGATCGAAGGCGAGAGGCACCCGCAGCGCGCGGTTCAGCCGGGTCGTCATGGCGGGCGTGCCCGTGGCCTCCCGCCATCGCGCATCGTTCTGATTCCAGCGCTCGTAAACAAAGCCCGAGGTATGGGTGAGCAGATGACGCAGTGTAAGCGGCCGGATTGGCGCACGCACCAGCGGGCGGTTCGACGCATCGAAGCCCTCGAGCACCTGCACCTGATGCAGCCAGGGCAGCACATCGCCGCCCGGCGAATCAAGGTCGAGCCGGCCCTGCTCGACCAATTGCATCGCAGCCGCCGCCGTGAGCGCCTTGGTCATCGAATAGATCGCGCCCACGGTGTCGGTGGTCATGGGCACGCCAGAATTCAGCACCCGCTCTCCGGCTGCCCCGTCCCAGATCACGCCATCGCGCGACACGATGATGGCGACCGCGCCCGGCGCTGCACCGCGGCGAATACCCTGGGCAAGGATCTGATCGTAGTCGGGCATCATGGGCAGGCAATGGTCGGGGGCGCAGTGTATCGCGGATTGACCAACATCGAAGGCGCCGCCGTCCACGCCTGAGAGCCGTCGGCAGACTCCTCAATGCTTCAGCGCGAAGTTCCGAACCAGGGCAACGAACTTCGACGGTTCTTCATACGGCCACTTGTGTCGGGCACTGGCCACTCTCACGATGCTGCCCATCGATCCGAGGCATGGGGCGAACACATCGACGACTTGCGCGAATTCGGAGCGGGTACCGGCGCTCAGCACGGTGGGAACCTTGATTCGCGCCATGGTCAGACAATCAACCGGCGCCACGCCCTCCCAGAGAAACAGACTGCGCACTTTGCCGGGGTGACTGATCGCCAGGCGCTGCGCCACTTGTCCGCCCACTCCATAACTCACCACATGGGCCGGACCGGCATCCAGGACATCGATCAGGGCCGCGAGGTCGTCGGCCTGCGCCTGCATCGACAGGGGTGGCCATGAATCATTCCAGGTCGCCTTCCCCAGGTTGCGCTGATCGTAGGCGACGACCCGGAAAAGCGCGGACAGCTCGGCAACGTGCGGCAGGAAGGCGCGATGGTCGGCATCCTCGCCATGAACCACGACCATCACGGGGCCACTGCCTTGCTCGGCGTAGGTCAGGTCGGCACCATTGATCCGGACGGAATGGAACCCGACGGTCTGGGCAGGCACCGAAGACGCAAAGAATGACAGCAGCAGGCCGGCTGCCGCGACCCGATACCGGCGGCCGATCGATGGCCAGAAGCGGCGGACCAGTTGTCCGGCTCGCACGACCAGAAAAGAAATTGAGCTGAGCAATTGTTTCTCCTTGTGAACCCGCGATCGGCCTCGCCGTCCGCGTACAGGGGTTCACGAGTCCAGGCGCGGATCAGGTCATCCTCGATCGACAGCCTGGAGGACGTCATGAAAATTCGACGAAAAATTCACGAAACCGGCACTCGGCAGGATTCGCCCCTGGCCTGGATGGGCTTCACCGATCACTCATTGCGGCGTCGTCTAAACTCCGCGACTGACGTGAGATGTCGTGCCGAATCACCATGCATTCGACTCGGATTTGCGTCCATGAAAAATAATGCGCAGCAGGTAGCGCATCACGACTGACGGGCTGATGATCCATCAAGGCTTCCGCCGACTTTGGCCGTGCGGTTGCCGGCCATTCGTATTGCCCGCATCGGACTGGAACAAAGAGCGAAACGGTAGCGGATGCCATGAAGCGACAAGCCAACGTCACCCCGGCAATAGCGACGGGCGACCCGACAGAGAACGCCTATGTCGTCGGCATCGGTTCTTCGGCCGGCGGACTCGAGGCACTTCGCCTGTTGATCAGGAATCTGCCGCGAACCGGCAACTACTACTGCCTGGTGGCCCAACATGTGTCGCCCACGCACCGCAGCATGATGGCGGAACTGCTGGCCAGGGACGCTCCGGATCTGCACTTTGAAGACGCGGTCAGCGGAATCGAGCCGCAGCCGCGAACCATCTACATCACTCCCCCCAATCACGACCTGATCCTGCAGGACGGGCGGCTGCGCCTGACCGTTCCCCAGCACGAGATCGGGCCCAAGCCCTCGGTCGATCATCTGTTCCTGAGCCTGGCCGAATCGGTGGGTAGCCGGGCGATCGGCATCATTCTGTCGGGCACGGGATCCGATGGTTCTCACGGGGTCCGGGCATTGCGTGCCCACGGCGGCATCACCATTGCCCAGAAGCCAACCTCGGCCAAATATGACGGCATGCCCAACGCGGCCATCCAGGGCGGCAACGTCGATCTGGTCATGCTGCCCGAAGAGATCGGCCCCTACCTGTCGCGGGTCATGAATGACGGAGTGCGCCCCGTGCTCGAACCACTGGGCAAACGCGGCCCGCTCGAGCAAATCCTGGCGATGGTGAACACCAAGCACCAGGTGAACTTCGCCCATTACAAGGACAATACGATCAAGCGGCAACTGGCCCGCCGGATGACCACGCTGCAGATCAAGACGCCCGAGGACTACCTCGCTCACCTTCGGCGCACGCCGGCTGAAGTCGACCGCCTCTACCAGTCCTTCCTGATTTCGGTCACCTCCTTCTTCCGCGACCCCGAGGTCTGGAAGGGCATGCGCAAGATACTGGCCAGACGGCTGAAAGCCTTGCCGCCCGGTACGCCATTTCGCGCCTGGATTGCCGGCTGCGCGACCGGCGAAGAGGCTTACACCCTGGCCATGGTCCTTAGCGAACTGGCCCACGAACTCGACACCGCACGACCGATCAAGATCTTCGCCACGGACATCGACGATCAGGCACTGGACACCGCGCGGCACGGCGCCTATCCCGAGGTGAACGTCAACACCCAGGTGCCGTCAGCGCTTCGTGAGAAATACTTCATCCAGACCGGTCGCAGCTATCGCGTGACAAAAACCTTGCGTGATCTGGTCGTATTCGCCCGGCACAACCTGGCCAACGATCCGCCCTTCGTCTCGCTCGAACTGATCATCTGCCGCAATGTGTTCATCTACTTCATTCCCACCCTGCAGGCCCACCTGCACCAGATGTTCCAGCATGCCCTGAATTCAGGGGGCATTCTGTTGATTGGTCCGTCCGAATCGATCGTCGACAGCCGGTCATTCGAACCACTGACCGCACAACGCGGGGTTTACAAGCGCATCGGTGGCCGCAGACCCGGTGAGCGAGTCCTGACCACCTCACCCATCACCCCGTCGCCGCGCCCCACGCTCCTGGCAACCAACCGGACCGACGTCCTGTCGACGGCCGATCTGGCCCGGCAGGAGATACTCAAGAACCATGTCCCGATTTGCATCCTGATCGATGAACGGTTGCGCTGCCTGCACTTCTTCGGGCGCACAGAGAAGTTGCTGTCGATCACCGAGGGGCTGGCCAATCTGGACTTGATCGCCCTGCTGCCGGACGACGTCAGAGTCCCCGTTCGCGCCTTGCTGAATCGTGCGATGAAGGAAGACGCCGCACAGTCGGGGGTGATCCGTCGGTCGATCGAATCAGCCGCAGGCCAGGTTATGCGTTGCAGCGTTCAGCAACTGCCCGGCAGCCAGTCGCCGACAACGAGTTATCTGATCGTCTTCGAGTTTCTCGAGACCGACCGGTCGGGGCGTACCGATCCGTCCACTCTCTCACTCAATGACGAGATCCGGCTTGCCACCGCGGCGATGGAGGAGGAACTCAACGAGACGCGGGAGAATCTGCAGACCGTCGTCGAAGAAGTCGAAACCTCCAACGAGGAACTGCAGGCGCTCAACGAGGAATTGCAGGCCAATGCCGAGGAATTGCAGGCATCCAACGAGGAGTTGCAGACCACCAACGAAGAATTGCAAAGCACGAATGAAGAACTGCAGACGGTCAATGAAGAGTTGCAGGTCCGGACCAGCGAACTGGCCAGCACCAACAGCTATCTCGAGAACCTTCAGGCGGCAACCGATCTGCCGCTGATCGTCGTGGACCGCGAACTGCGCATCACGCGCTTCAGTGCCCCATCGGCCCGGATCTTCGAAATCCTGCCCACCGACATCGGCCGACCACTCACCACGCTCAAGACCATCGTCGATATCGCCCATCTCGAGGACTCTGTCAACGCGGTCATGAGCAATCTGACCGCTTACAGCGAACAGCTGGCCGACGAGAACACCACCTGGCTGATGCGGATCAATCCGTATTTTGATGGCAATCACACGGTCAGCGGTGCGGTACTCAACTTCACCGACGTGACCGCGCTGGCGGACGCCAAGCAGGAAGTTGCGGTTCGCAACGCTGCCCTGCAGGCCGCCTCGGCCCACGCCATGGTCGTGGTCGATATCGCCAAGGCAGGCCAGCCCATCATTCACGCCACTCGCGAGTTCTGCGAACTGATGGGCTATTCACGCGCCGAAGTGCTGGGCAGAAATTGCCGATTCCTGCAAGGCCCGGATACCGATCCGGCCGCGGTAAAGGCGATTCGTACTGCCATCGAACGCGGCGACACACTCAAGATCGAGATCCTCAACTACCGCAAGGACGGCTCGTCATTCTGGAATGAACTGCGCCTGGCCCCGGTACTGATGCCGAATCGGAAGATCAGCCAGTATGTCGGTCTGCAACGCGACATCACCGATAGCAAGCGCAATGAGCAATCCACCGCGAGACGGGCCAATTATGATTCCCTTACGGGCCTGACGAATCGCACCTTGTTGATCAACCGCCTGGACCGGGTGATTGAAGCGGCCGAGAAACACGGCGAACGCTGTTATGTGTTGTTCATCGACCTGGACGGCTTCAAGGAGATCAATGACTCGCTGGGCCATACGGCCGGCGATGAACTGTTGGTCATGGCCGCCAACCGCCTTCAGCAGTGCGTGCGCGAGAATGACACCGTTGCCCGGTTTGGTGGCGATGAATTCGTGATCGTCCTGGCCAGCCATCCGGCGCTGGACGCGGCGATCCGCGTGGCCGAGCAGGTTCTGGCCAGCATGCGCGAACCTTACCGGCTCAAACAAGGGGTACACCGCCTCTCGGCCAGCATCGGCATTGCCACCTATCCGCAGGACGGACCGGACAGTCAGGCCCTGATCCAGCATGCTGATACAGCCATGTACCGGGCCAAGGACAACGGCCGCAATGGCTTTGCCTTTTTCCAGACCGCGATGAATGCCGAGGCCGTGTCCCGTTCCAGCATCAAGCAGGCCATCTTCGAGGGGCTTGAACAGCATCAGTTCGACATTCACTACCAGCCGGTCATCGATGTCGCCAGCGGGCAGATCGTGTCGGCCGAGGCCTTGCTGCGCTGGCACCATCCGGTCAATGGACTGACCCTGCCTGGGTCGTTCATCAACATTGCAGAAGAAACCGGTCAGATTCTGCCGCTGGGCACCTGGGTTTTGGAGCAGACCGTCAAACAACTGCACAACTGGCGCGATCAGATCGACGAGTCGTTCCGAGTCAGTGTCAACATATCGGCCAGACAGCTCCATGACCCGGCCTTCCAGGAGACCATCGAGGGCTTGCCCGAGAAGCTGCTGGGTATGATGGATTTTGAGATTACCGAATCAACGTTTCTGGGTCGGCATCGCGTGGTCATGGAATCGCTGGCGCTGATCCGGCGCAAAGGCGGGCGGATCAGCCTGGACGACTTCGGCACAGGTTATTCATCCCTGCAGTTCCTGCTCAGTTTTCCGATCGACGCCCTGAAAATCGACCAGAGCTTCATCCGGACTGACCTGAGCGACGAGCGAAATGCCGCCCTGGTCGACTCGATATTCGCGTTGTCGCGCAGCATCGGCGCAGAAGTGATTGCCGAGGGTGTCGAAACCACCGAGCAATTGAACTTCATCCGAGCGCGCGGATGCCAGCGCGCACAGGGATTTATCTTCTCTCAAGCCTTGCCAGCTGACCGGTTCGAGGCGCTCTATCAGGAAGCGCGCAGCAAGGCAGCACGACCCGCCGCGAACAGAGAGCCACCGATGCACTGAGAGGCGGCGGATGAACCGGCCCGGAATTCAATCCCTGGCTCAGGTCAAGTCCATGATGCGCATCAAATTCTCTCGCATTCGCCACCAAAGGCGCGCCAGCCAGCCGCCGGTCAGGCCAGCGAGCAGAGTCGAGAAGCAGACCCGCGAGCAGCCTGGCGGCGGCATCCGGTTCAGTGGACCGGGTTTTGGTGGCAAGCAGACTGACCGCAGTCAGCCCCGTGCCGTGGTGAATCGCACGATCAAGCCGGGCCAGCACGTCGATCCGGAACGTGCCGACCATCTCGCGCGACGCGGAATAGGCAAACGGATCCGGCGAAGGTTGATAGGCGACGAAATCGACTGTTTCCAGTAAAGGCGACGCCAGTTCGGCAACCCGCTTCAGGTCACCGCTGTTGTAGGCGATCTGCGCACGCAGATACCTGACTTGCGGCGCAAGCGCTGCGTCATCCTGAGGGTCGAGCAGGCGCTCAGCCTCATCGTACGATCCAGCCCCTACCAGTCGTTCGATCCGGCTGGGCAGGCTGAGCAATACCTGATGGGTCGGAGAGGCCAATAACCAGTCAGCCAGTCCGCAAGCCAGCATGACGGCAAAGGCCGTGGCCACGTGAACACGGCGTAGCCGACCGGTCGACATGCCCCAGAGGCCTACCGCGCCAAGCAGGAAAAACAACCATGACACCAACGGCAGACCGTTCGCGCCGACCAGTTCCGCCGGAATATGCACGAGCGGTAGGGCACCTGCGGCGAACGTCCACCAGCGTATGAGATCGCCGGCCACGCCGACCGCGAGCAGGAAGCCAGCCAGCAGCAGCCCTCCCGCGACGAACCCGGTTGCAATGATTCGCCAGCGCAGCGAACGGATGCGCGACCGCGCGCGTTCAAGGTCTGTTGAGGAACCGGCCAGATCCAAGATGATCAGCGGATGGACACGGGCGAAGCGCCCGACACCGGTTCAGCCGCCGCTTGCCCCGCCTTGCCATTGGCCAGCGCCTCACGCATCGAGTGTAAATCACGTGTGATTGACTGACGCTGGCGTGAGCCCTCGTCATTGATGGCCACCACCTGCTGCATCGTGTCGAGAAGACTGTCGTGCACGCTGCGCAAGGTGTCGATATCGATCACCAGGCGCTGGTTGGCCTTGGCCGTGGACAACGTATTCTCTTTTAACAACCTGGCATTCTGGCGCAGGAACTCATTGGTGGCATCGTCAATGGTGTCGGCCAGTCGGACGGCGTTCTTCTGCTCGTTGAGCGACAGGGCGAGCATGAACTGCCGCTTCCATGCCGGTACCGTCAGTGTGTTGATCGTATGAAACTTCTCGATCAACGCGCGGTTGTTGGTCTGCACCAGACGGATCATCGGCAACTGCTGAAGCGCCGAATGCTGCAATACCTGCATGTCCGCGATGCGCTTCTCGAGCGAGGCAAGAGCCGACCTCAGGTCATGCATCCCCTGGCGCGTCAGTGGATCTTTCGCGTGATCGCTCGACGATTCGGCACGAGCCTGGATCATGTCATAGGCCTTTCGGCCGGCCGACATATGCTCCTCGAGCCGCGCGATTTCGTCACGCACCGATTCGAAGGAATCCTCGAGCGCGCGGTTTCGATCATCAAGCGCTTCGCGCATCGTACCGATCTCGTCCAGAAGCGAGTCGATCTGGGTTCGCACATCGTCAAAATGGCGTCTGACGGCCGACGACTTGATCCTGAACCGGTCGATCAAGGGACCGATCAACGGTATTCTTGACTGGCTTCTCGCGAGTGCGGAAACGTTGACCTGCTGCGCGGCGCTGACCACCTCCGAGAGCAACCCGCCCACGGCATCGAGGTCCCGCCCCGACGCCTGCTCGAGAATCGCATCCGTGTGCAGGCTCGCCTGGGCGCCGATGTCCAGTCCGAAAGCATGAATTGCGTCCAGTCCTCCGTCTGTCAGGCGTGCGGCCAGACGGTCGACGCGCTCATCAGCCGGCAGTATGCCGAGAACACTGGCGTGCTCATCACCGGTGTCCGGGACGTTTGCCAACTGTTGCGCAGTCATGACAGAAGAGGAAAGACCGATCGCGGCCGAAGACTGAGCCGGTGGGTGGGTTGTCTGGATCATCGGGTGGTCTGTGGTAGGTTCGATTGGTCGATATCCGTCCTGCGACGCGACAGCAGCTGAAAGCCCATTCGTTGGTACCAGATCGGCATCAGCAGAGTCCGGATTTCCTCGAATCGGGCAATCATGGTCAGGCCCGCTTCGATGGTGAGGTCGTACTGCTTCTGGGTCAGGCGCATCGAGGTCGCAATCGCCGATAGGTTTGATACACGGCGCGACAGACGCAGCCAGGTATCCGACTCAACACCGCTTCCCGCGCGTAGGGTATCGAATCTGGGCGCAAGAACCTGTTCGCCAAACGCGCAGTCGTCTTCGATCAGGACAATGTCGTCGTCCAGTGCGACACGGTCTGCACGCATGGCATCGATCAGGCCTCGCATGGCCTCACACTCGGCAATACCCCTCTCGGCCGCAGCTTCGACTTCTGCGCAGACCTGGGGAAATGACAGTTCTCGTTCAAGCGTCTGCCCGGTGAACCATCCCATGAATCGCCCGCTCCTGCCGGGTTCCCGAAAGCGCTCGATCAACGGGATCAGCCGCGAACTCAATTCGGACAGATTCTGCTGGCCACGGCTGACTTCATCGAAGAGCTGAAGCGATTCTCGCCCCGTCACATCGACCGCGCCCAGTTGCTCAAGCACGGCCTCGGGCGATGCCAGAAAGACGCGTAGGCGCTGATCGAAAGGCAGCGCTGGCGGCCGTCCGATCTCTGCCTGCCGGGATACCTTCCGAAGTGCCCTATAGTCAACCTGCTCCATTGGCTATTCCGTCCTGCGCGCGGCGGCGCCAGCCGCACGCAGCGGGTCGGCGTCGACGATCAATATGGCGCCGGCTCCCAGCAGCGTTCTCGGCAATCCCCCGTACGCTGAGCGTGCCGCCTTGTAAACGATGTGGCGAGCAGCCAATGACATTTTGGCCCAGTCGGCTGGGCGAATGCTATCCGAGAAGCGATACCCGATCTCGTTGACGACAGCCACTGCACCGTGCTTGGAGGCCACGCGCACATGAACCGGCACGGCGACCGGATCCATCAAGGTCCAGACGATGGCCTCGCCGCTGGCAACCGGTCCGTTCGCGGTTCCTGCCGCCAGAGCCTGCAGCGGTACCCGGGTCGTCGTGCCGATCGCCGCCTGGCTGCTGGTGGCCTGCGGCTCGATTCGCAATGAGACGGAGTGAAGGTTTGGAGATTGCAAGCCAGCGTCCCGGAAATACTCGTCGATCCAGTATGGATTTTCAAGTTCCACCGTCAGTGTCGAGGCAATCGGATCCAGCCTGACGACACGACCGCCTGGCTGCCGCTTCATACGCTCGATTCGGATGCTGACCATATCCCCAATCCCGATCCGGCCGAGGTCATCCGGCGCGATCGCAAAGTCAAGCCGATCCGGGACAGGTTGAAATGCCAACTCGAGGTTCTTCCCGTGCCGGGTCAGCGATTCGGTGGATGACATCACGAAATCGATATCGATCAGGCGGCCGTCAGCACCAGGCGATGCGAGACCGGCGACAAAGCCATAGCCCGGTGTGTCGACCGGATGGGCACGATTGCCCTGGGTATTGGTCTCGAAAGCCAGTCGCCACTCGCGCATTGCCCGGCCCCCGGTCGACGGGTGTTGCTCATACGACCGTGCCACCATGTCCGATGAAACCATGGCGCGAAAATCAAGGTCTGGATCGAGTCCCGCAGGCCAGGGCAGGCGCACGATACCCGGTGCCGACCAGCTCGCGCGCAGAGTGAATGCCGGTTCAACCGGCACTGCGGCCGTTGTGTACGTACAAGTCATGCTACGGCAGACCGGCAGAGAGATGCGGCCGTCGTCGAAGTCGATGCTGGCGACGGTCTGACGCAGGTCAGCGACCCGGTTCGTCAATGAATCGCGCAGCTCCGGCACCGCCAGGACCAGGCCGATTGACGCGCTTAATGCATACGCTCGCCATCGTCCCTGGACGGGACGGCGAAACAGAACGGTCGGGTCTGACAGGGCGGGCATGATGTTGCCAACGATAGATCGATTCTCTGTCGCAATTCCAGTGGGGAGCGAGCGTCGGCGGCTATCAGGCTATGAGTGGTCCAGGCGGCGCGCCCGAGTGGTCAGCCACTGGTCATTTCCCGTCCGTCGTCGAACTGAATGGCGCTTGGCCACCATTGGGCATCGAACCGGTCGTCGTCACCTGCGGCAAAATCCTGTTCCTGCTCGGTCGGGTGCCGATATCGCTCCATGCAGGTCACGTCGACAAACGCGCCAGGAGCAAGGGGTCGCCTCAGATCGACCCAGCACAGATTGAGCGGCAGCGGCGACTGTCGATCCAGCGCTTTCATACTGCCATTCATGCTGACAATCGTGTCCTCAGCCCGGTTCTCGACGCGCAGTTTGACGACGAATACCGGGTGCGCGTCGCCAACCCGTCGTCGCGTGCCCGGAGGGTGGACGGGCTCGAATTCATCGCTCGACCGGATCGACGCCTCGAGCACCGAGGTCGCAACGGCCATGCGCAGCGCCGCCACCCGCGACTCGATCAGCGCCCTACGTCGGGCTGCCAGTGCCTCCTGCTGAGCCAGCGTCACCTGCCAGTGACGTTGCAACTCGATAGCCTGACCAAACGTTCTCGCCGTCAATGGCTCGACCGGATCCGCCAATCGTTCGGGCAGGACATCGCCCCGGCTGCGCGCGACATAGGCTTGAACCAGCCCGCGCTCCTCGACCGGCAGCCTGGCCAGCTGAATCTGAACTGACGACAGATCAGTGCTGCCAAACGGCAACCTTGTGCGCAGCGGATCGTTGAACCATCGAATCCCGTAGAGGGTGAGCCCGATGACAACCACGAGACGGATGAGACGAACGATGATCACCGGGCGAATTCCGCAGCGGCGAGCAGGCCATCGTCGGCGACGTCGCCACTCAGACGCGGCGCAAGTACCCGTGTGACCGCTTCGAGAGCACCGTCACGATCCGCTCCGCTAAGGCGGATACAGACAACCCGGGGATTGCTGGTCGATTCGCAGAGTTCATTCAGTTCGGCAAGCTGGGAGCTGTTGGCTGTTCCCTCGATCAGGTAGCTGGGTTGCACAATGCCGTCGAGCCAGTGGACCGGCGAGCGCAGGCGATGCTCCATGGGGTCGAGAATGGCGTAATTGATGGCAGCCACCCGAGCCGTGTAGTGATCGGCTCTGGTCACCGATCCGAACGCGAACACGGCCTTGAACGTCGATGGCATCGCAGCGACGAGCAGCGCCAGCGTGGCCCCGGTACCAAGCCCGCCCAGATAAATCCGGTCGGGCTGAACATAGCTCAGTTTGGCCAATTGCCTGGCCGAGGCGATGACGTCGTCGACCTCGCCGAACAGGAACTCGCGGGGGGAATCCTGGCCGTGGCTGCCGCGCAGTGTCGGGACCAGAACGATGATGCCGGCGCCGGTCAGGGCCCGAAGCGAGGCGTCGATCGCCGGCGAGCCCGATGCCCAGAAATCGGCCAGCGAATTGCCGTCGCCATCCGGTAGCCACACAATGGCTGGATGCCGTCGGCCATCGCGTGGATTCGGCGTCACGAAGGCGGGCAATGAGTCGTTCTGCAGATTGCGATAGTCACTACGCACGAACGATCCGGCCGGCGGCGCCGGCAGTGGTTTTGCGTCGGGCTCGCGCAAGGCCACCGCCGTGTGAAATCCGTGACGTTCCTGAGCCAGGCGCCCGGCGCCCGATCGGGCCATTCCTTCCCGCTCGTGAGCCACTTTCCGGGCTCGCGCTGATTCGTACTCGCGTTGCTGCCGCTGGACGACCTCGGCCGATTGCTTGTCGATGCAACCGTGATCGGCACGGATTTCATAGCCATCCGTGAACGCCGCGTCGCGCTGCTCGACGGTGCTCAGGCGCGGGCCGGCACATCCATCCGGCATCGGTACAGGGCCCGTGCCGGTCATGCGCATCAGGGGATATAGGCTTGCCGCCGCGAGCAGCACGCCGGCGACATAGGCCAGGCCTTTGGACAATTAAATTCGATGCGTGGTGATGGTTCTCCGCCGGCATGGCGGGCGCTGGGCATCCTAGCGAATGGCCGGCAAACCAAGTCAGGATGGTCGCGCAACGGTCGTCCAGCGCCGACCGGCGGGGTTCTGGGCTCACCACCGCGAACGGGACCTGGCCCGAATAAACGACCGGCTGTAAGTCTGCCGCCACCTGCGCGACGATGGGTATTGGATTGACTTTATCCTGAGCCGAGGTTCCTCCGATGACCGCACCCAGCCTAGCCCTCCGCTCAGCAGAATTCGCGCCTCTGGCACGATGGCTAGCGTTGGCAGCAGCAGCCATGACCCTGGCCGCGTGTGGTTCAGGGTCGGATGACGGGTCGCCGGCTGGTACGGTCACTCCCGCGCCAACGCCCACGCCGCCAGCCGTTACGGCGCCACCGCCAGCCACGACGCCGGCACCAACGCCATCACCAGTAGAGAGCCGCTTCGACCCAAGCAGTGAGCTGGCCAGCTACCGGATCACTTTTTCGGGATCCTGGACCGCTGAGAGTGGTTTCGGTACCGTCCCGGCTCCCGCGCACTTCAGCGATATCATCGGCGCGCCGGTCACCGCCAGTTCCATGATCTGGCGTTCTGGCAATGTCTCCTCGCCCGGCATCGAGGAAGTGGCCGAAGCAGGCACCACCGGTGCCATTCGACCCGAGATCGAGGCAGCCGTGGCGGCAAACGACGCCCGCGCCGTCGTGCGTATCGGTGATGGCCGAACCGAGCCCGGCGAAACGGTCAGCGGCGACATCAGTTTCTCATCCGTATTTTCCCATTTCACGTTCATCACGATGGTCGCACCCAGCCCCGATTGGTTCGTTGGCTTGAGCGCGTTCAATCTGCGCAACGACAGCGGCGAATGGATTGAAACCGTGCAGGTTCCCCTGAGGATCTATGACGCGGGAACCGAAGATGGCGATTCGTTCTCGCCTGAGAATCCGGCAACCGTGCCCCCGCAGCCCATCGCTCGCCTCAATGCCCAGGTGGCCGGCGGCCTGTTGATCGCGGAGGGTTTGCTCAATGGCCAGATACCGATTGCCACGGTCAGTTTCGAGCGCATCGAATAAGGGTACAGCCTGTTGTTCCTTCATCGTCCGATGGCACCGCGCCAATCCAATGGTTGCGGGCGGGTTCGTACCAGGCTACTGCATCACGCACATCGGTATTGGCATCGCTTACCTGCTCGATGGGCGTGACGCCGGCCTACTTCGCCTGATTCGAATGTTCCGAGATAAAATTCAACATCAGCTCGGTGAACAACTCGGTATTGCGCAACGGGCCGTCATGATGCACACCCGGCATGACCGCCATTCGCGCACCCGGCGTACACTCGGCAAAGCGCCGGCTCGACAGCTTGAAGTATCGATTCGACTCTCCACCATGAATCACCAGCGTCGGCGCGCGGATGCGACCGAGATCCGCGCAGGAGAGTTCATCGGGCAACTGCTTTCGGCGACCCAGAGACGGCATTGTGTAAGCGTTGTCGTAGATCATCTGCCGGAACACCGTGCTTTCCTGGTCGAAACTGCCCACGGGCGCATCAAACACCGCTTCCATGAAGCGTGCGCTCGCGTTGTGCAGGTCGCCGGCCTTCATGAGTTCGAGGGCCGGCCCCAGGCGGGAGACCAAATCGGCCTGCGCCGCTTTAAGTTCGGGGCCCGGTTCGATCACACCGGTAAACGTCGGTTCAAAATGCACGATGCTGCGCACGAGGTCAGGACGCGAAAGCGCCAGCTGACTGCCCATTGGCCCGCCGGCTGACCAAGTGACCAGATGCACCGGACCGGTTTTCAGTTCATCAAGAAACTGTTCCAGGCGATCGGTGATCGGCCTGATCGTCCAGGGTTCTGGCGAGGCGATGCGGGCGGCGGCAATCGCCCGTTGCTCGGGCTGCGTGCCATGCCCCAAGAGCGTTGCCGACAGGAAGCGGAACTGCCGCGCGACCGGGACCTGGACAAGGCCCCAGGCCCGATAATCGCCCAGCGCGCCATGCACGAAGACCACGGGCTCGCCCTGCCCGACATCCATGTATTCGACGGGCGCGCCGCCCACGGTGATGACCCGCGCGGCCGGTGGTCGCAAACGCTGCGGATCGGTAGCCTCAGGCTGGGACGGCACACCCGCAAACATCATCGCCTCGCGCCATCTGGCCAGCAGGTCGTCGGGAATGCAGTAGGCCTTCTCGAACTCCGTGACCTTCTCGATCGTTACGCCCGGATAGGCCGCCTTCAGCTTGGCAACGGCCTCGCGTGCCTCGTCCAGTCGGCCCAGAAACGGCAGGGTATAAACCATCATGAGATGGCTGAGCCAGTTTTGCTCGTTGTGAACCTTCAGGAACTCATCGTAGGCCTGCTGGTAGCGTCCGTGGATGTAATGCCGCTTGGCAATGACGTAGTTCCACCAGGGCTGCTCGATCTGTGGCTCGATCGCCAGGGCGCGCTCGACGAGGCCCACACCTTCATCCCAGGCACCAGCAAATCCCATCCAGTTGCCAAAGGCCGCCATCATCGCCGGATCGGTGGGATTGATGGCCAGGCCCCGATCGATTGCCACGCGCATCTTGTCGATATCACACTTGGCGCTATAGGCTTGCGCCATCGCCCAGAACACCGACGAATCGCCGGCCGGGTTGAGCGCTTCCGCCCGGCTCGCCGCCTGTACCGCCTGATCGCGCAGCGGTTCTCGCGAGGGCCAGTGAGTGCGCTGCGGCTCGGCGACCGCACTGCCCCAGCGATACTGGTGAGTATGGATCGTGCTCTTGAGTGCCCAGGCGGTGGCATCGTTGGGATCATCCTCGAGCAGGCGGGCCAGACAGGCGGTGGCGCGCTCGGTGATCGACGCCACGTCGCCCGAACAAGTGGTGCAGGCATAGCCGAGTGCATAACACTCGGGCCGGCTGATCTGTTCAACCGGCTTGCGGCGCGCATGGCTGATCAGATACTTGGAAAGTGCGCCACCACCGGGCGAGGCAAACGCGGCAATGCGCGGTGCAACCGCTCGCGCGGCATCGGCCCCATCGGTCAGATCGAAGCCGCGCGACCAGAACACCGCCCCGTCGCGACGATCGATCGCCTCGACCAGCACTCGCCTGGGCGCCGATGCCTGATCCAGCCCGAGACGCAGTTGCAGGTCGGTGTCATCCCGGTCGGCCAGACGCACAGTCGAATATCGGTGCAGGGCGGCTCGCACCTCGCCGAGCGTGGCTTGCAGGAGTGCCGAGTCGGCGGCCGGGTCCGTTTGGGCGCTCGTGGTGACCTGCAGGCTCAGCGCGTACTGGCCCGGCTCAAGGGCCGCCGCGACGGCCGGTTCGGCGGCCTGATCGGCTTGCGCCGACACCTGCGGAACGGACTTCGTCGAGAAATACGCGCCAATCAGCAGAACCAGCCCCAAGGCCGGCCAGAGCAGGCGACCCGATAAGGCGCGTGGCGCGGAGGGGCGCGCGAGCACCGGCGGCGGCTGGATGGACCTTGGCTCGCTCCGATGGGCCGGCTCGACCGGCGCATCGGCGATCAGCATGTAACCGCGGCGCGGAATGGTGCGCAGGCTGTCGCGCGCGGTATCGCCCAGCGCACGCCGGATATCGGCGATGCATTGCACCAGGGAGTCGTCCGTGACGACAATGTCGGCCCAGACCGCCTTGATCAAGACATCCTTGTCGACCACGGTGTCATGGTGTTGCGCCAGATGGCGGAACACTGCAAGAGACTGTGCGCGCATCGGAATTGCGCTGCCATCGGCTTGCCTGACCAGGCAGGATCGTTCATGCACATAACGCAAGCCGCCAAAACTGGGTGCGGTTTGATCAACATCGTTCATGATGATGAGTCTCCCGACAGCGTTATTGTTTTGTCCCGTGTTTCCGGCCAGGCAGGCGGCGGACCCGAGCGGCGGACCCGAGTGGCGGACCCGAGTGGCGGACCACAAGCCGCGGACCACAGGCGGCAGCGAGTCAAGCCGCGACCCCCCGACAGGCGTCCGGTCAGTGTAGCGACCGCACCCGGGCTCGGCAAGCCGCGAATGTCATCGGCCTATGCAATGGCGATTCGCCACCGGCGTGCCACAGGCCGAACCTACGGCCGGAATGGCCCACCGGTGCTCGAGTAGGTCTTGCTCACGATCTTCCACTCGCCACCGATTTTGGCGAGTGTGAAAAAATTCATGAACTCGCAGCCGCGATAATCCTGTTCCATCAGGGTGACCACGGCCGCCAGACCCGCCACCGTGATGTTCTGCATCTCATAACGATACTGCGGCCCGGTCAGGCCCGGGCCTGCCTTGCCCACGCCCTCGATGAACTGGGTGATCGGCATGTCGCGTCGCACGTCTCCGACATGGCCGAACATGCGCGCATCCGGATGAAAAGCTGCCCGGAGTTTGCCGACATCGCCATCGGCGCCTTCGACATACAGCATCATGACGGCCCGGACCGCGGCGATGTCATTCAGATCATTGACGATATTCATGGTGCGTTAACCAGGTTGGAAGTGGATCAGCCTGCCCAGACGGCATTTTAGCGGGTGGCGCGCACAATACCGATGGATCCACCCGCAACGCCATGCTTGCTGAATCGAACAAGCGATCGATATAGGACGATACGGTCAATGACTCAGGCAATGCTCGAGGGCGAGGGTTGGCGCGGTTGCGCCAATCCGGCCCGCGCGCCGGCCGATCAGCGCTATGACGACGCATCATCGGGCCAGACCCGCGTCGCCGTGCTGAACTCGCCGGGTTTTCGCCACGCCATGGTTGCCATCAGCCAATGGCCTGGTTATGCCCCCACGCCCTTGATCGGGCTGCCCGGGCTTGCCCGGTGGCTGGGCCTGGCCAGGCTGGATTACAAGGACGAAGGCGCACGCTTCGAACTCAAAAGCTTCAAGGCGCTCGGTGGTGCATATGCGGTGCAGCGGCTCGTGATGCAGGCCGTGACGCAGGCGAGCGGTCAGACGCCCGTGCTCCCGGCCATGCTGGCCGGACAATGGGCGCACATCGCAGCCGGCCTCACCGTCACCTGCGCCACCGACGGCAATCACGGCCGCTCAGTGGCCTGGGGTGCGAGACTGTTCGGCTGTCGCTGTGTGATCTTCGTGCATGAAACCGTGAGCGAAGGCCGTGCGAATGCCATCGCCGCTTATGGCGCCCAGGTGGTGCGGGTGCCTGGCAACTATGATGATGCAGTCCGTCATGCGGCGGAACAGGCCCAGGCCAATGGCTGGACCGTGGTCAGCGACACAACCTGGGCCGGCTACCGCGACATTCCGATCGATGTGATGCATGGTTATGGAGTGATGTCACTCGAGGCCATCGCGCAACTGGGTGGCGAGCCGCCCACTCATGTCGTCGTGCAGGCCGGCGTGGGCGCGTTTGCGGCCTCTGTCGCCGCGAGCTTCTGGTTGCATTGGGGGGCCAGGCGGCCTCGTCTGATCGTGGTCGAGCCCGTGGCGGCCGACTGCCATCTGCGCAGCGCTCTCGCGGGCGGCCCGGTGGCGGTCACCGGTTCACTGGATACCGTCATGGCCGGCCTGGCCTGTGGCGAAGTCTCACCGGCCGCCTGGCAGGTCGTCGAAGCAGCCGCGGCCGCTTTCATTGCAATCGAAGACCACTATGCACTCGATGCGGTGCGGGCCTTCGCCACGCCGCGAGGCGACGATCCGCCCATCGTCTCGGGCGAAACCGGCGCGTGCGGGCTGGGTGCCCTGCTCGCGGCACGCGGCAGTGCCGCCTTGCGCGAGCTGCTCGGTCTGGATGCCCATTCGAGGGTATTGCTGCTGGGCAGCGAGGGCGATACCGATCCACAGATTTATCACGACATCGTGGGGCGTTCAGCCGACGATGTGCGCGCCGCGGCCCGATCATGATCCGCAATGGATCAGCCGTGCCAGCCTGCTTGCAGATCGACGGCCAGCCCATGCTCAGGCAGTTGGACGAGCTCGCGAGAATCGGTGCCATCGAGAATGGCGGCTGCTGCCGTCTGGCGCTCACCGATGCCGACCGTCTGGGTCGCGATCAGGTTGTCGCGTGGATGCGCGAGCTGGGTCTGATGATCACGATCGACCAGATCGGCAATATCTTCGGTGTGCGCGCCGGCCGATCCGATGGCCCTCCCGTGATGACCGGCTCGCACATCGACACGGTTCGCACCGGTGGGCGATACGACGGCAACTACGGCGTGCTTGCCGGTCTCGCGGTGATGCGCGCGCTGAATGCCGCCGGCATCGCGACCGAACGCCCGCTCTCGGTGGCCGTGTTCACCAACGAGGAAGGCGCCCGCTTCGCCCCTGACATGCTGGGCTCGCTCGTTCATGTGCAAGGCCTGAGCCTGGACGAGGCGCTGGATACCCGGGCCATCGACGGCGCGCGGCTGGGCGACGAACTCGAGCGCATCGGTTATGCCGGGCCGACACCGGTGGGCGCACTGGCACCCGCCGCCTTCGTCGAGCTGCATATCGAACAAGGGCCGATTCTCGACAGCGAAGGCGCCACCATTGGCGCGGTGGCGAATCTGCAAGGCATTTCCTGGCAACAGCTGCAGATCACTGGGCAGTCGAATCACGCTGGCACCACGCCGATGCGATTGCGCCATGATGCCGGTTATTGTGCCGGCGCCATCGCTCACTTCGTGCGTACGCTCACCCGGGCAATGGGTGGCGACCAGGTTGGCACCGTAGGTCGCATCGAATTGCATCCCAACCTGATCAACGTGATCGCGGCCCGGGCGATGCTCACCGTCGACCTGCGCCACACGGATGAGGCCTTGTTGCGCCAGGCCGAGGCGCGACTGGCCGCCTTCATCGCCCAACTGGCTCATGATGAAGGCGTGCACATCGACTCAACACCATTGGCCCGTTTCGAACCCGTTCAATTCGATGCCGGCATCGTCGCACGCATCGAAGCGGTCGCCGACCGGCTCGGTCATGCGCCGCGCCGCATGACCTCGGGCGCCGGCCATGATGCGCAGATGCTCGCCCGGCAATGCCCGGCCGCCATGATCTTCGTGCCCAGCATCCAGGGCATCAGCCACAATCCGGCCGAGCGCACCGACGAGGCCGATCTCATCGCCGGCGCCAATGTGTTGCTGCACACATTGCTCGAGCTGGCCAATCCGGAGCACTGATTCATCATGTCACGTTTCATCACCGTGGGTGCCGCCCAGCTTGGCCCGATCGCCCGCACCGATACCCGAGCCCAGGTCATTCACCGGATGATTGCCCTGATGACCCAGGCCCGGCATCATGGTTGCGATCTGGTGGTGTTTCCCGAGCTGGCCCTCACCACGTTTTTTCCGCGCTGGTTCTTCAGCGACCAGGCCGACATCGACGCTTTCTTCGAAACCGAGATGCCTGGCCCACAAACCGCGCCCTTGTTCGAGGCGGCGCGGCGTCTGCAGATCGGCTTCTGCCTCGGCTATGCCGAGCGGGTCGTGGAGCACGGCCAGGTCGCGCGTCATTTCAACACCGCGATCACCGTCGATGCAACGGGCAGGATCATCGGCAAGTACCGCAAGATTCATCTGCCCGGGCATGATCAGCATGAACCCTGGCGAGCCTTCCAGCACCTGGAGAAACGCTACTTCGAGGTTGGCGATCTCGGCTTCAATGTGTTCCGTGGCTTTGGCGGCATTCTGGGCATGGCCATCTGCAACGACCGGCGCTGGCCCGAGACCTATCGTGTCATGGGCCTTCAAGGCGTGGAAATGATCCTGATTGGCTACAACACGCCGGTTCACAATCCGCCCGCACCCGAACATGATGCGCTGTCCAATTTCCACAACTCGCTGGTCATGCAATCGGGCGCCTACCAGAACGGCGCCTGGGTGGTGGGCGTGGCCAAGGCCGGCAACGAGGAAGGCGTGCCACAGATCGGCAACTCGATCATCGTGGCACCGTCGGGCGAAATCGTGGCCGCCTGCAGCACGCTGGGCGACGAACTGGCCGTTGCCCGCTGCGACCTCGACCTGACGCTGTCCTACAAGAACACCACCTTCAATTTTGCCCGGCATCGTCAGCCGCAGGCCTATGGCCTCATTGTCGAGCGAAAAGGGGCGATTGCGCCAGAATCCTGATCCGGCCGACCCGCGGTTAAACTCAGCGGGAAAGACAGCGGTTGGAATCGGCGGAGGAATGAGCGATGCAATCCGGAATCAGACGTTTGCTGTGTCAGGGCAACCGACGGTGGTGGTCGGTCATCGCCCTGGCGATGCTGGTCAATGGCTGCGGCTATGGTTATGTCTACTATGCCGACGTCGACTGCGCCTACCCCTATGACGATCAACCGGCTGTCATCGTCGAGTTTGTCGACCGGGTGAGCGGCGCGCAGCTGTCGGTCGATGCAGCGGGCGAACTCGACGATGGCTACCGTCGCGAAACCCTGAGCATCTACGAGCGCGGCTATCAGGCCGGCACGGTGTATTCACTGGCCGGTGGATATGGGCGCACCGGCGACTTCAATGTCTCCGGCGTGGCCAGACGCTCGCCGGCCGAGGCCGATCAGCCCTGGATCTTCGGTCCGGTTCGCGTCTATGGCGATGAATGCGGGCCTTACACCGAGCGCCTGACGGTCGTGCTCAACTGAACCGGACTCAACGCTGCAAACGCACCGCATCGATAAGGCCTCGGTAACACAGGTCGATCAGCGCCGGTCGGCCACCTCAACAATCCGTTCCCCCTCGCCCGCCTCGAGCGCATGGCAGGAGGCCAAGGACTCGCCATGCGCGAGCAGTCGCGGGCGGCGCTGATCACAGTCGGCGATGCGCAGCGGGCAGCGCGGATGAAAATGGCAGCCGGGCGGTGGGCGAACCGGATTGGGAATTTCGCCGGCCACCGACACGCGCGGCTTGCCGGTCATGTCGATATCGGGCACCGAGTCGAGCAACATGCGGGTATACGGATGCTGCGGCTGAGCGAACAGACTGCGCGCGGGCGCCTGCTCAACCACCCGCCCCAGATACAACACGCCGACCTGAGTCGCCATGTGCCTGACCACGGCCAGATTGTGACTGATGAACAAATACGTCAGGCCAAGCCGCTCCTGCAGATCACGCAGCAGATTGAGCACCTGGGCCTGCACCGACACATCGAGTGCCGAGGTTGGCTCATCGCAGACGATGAACTGCGGATCGGAGGCGAGTGCCCGGGCAATGGCCACCCGCTGACGCTGCCCGCCGGAGAATTCGTGCGGATACTTGATCATGTCACGAGGATCGAGGCCGACCAGCGCGAGCAAGGCTTCGACCCGGTGGTTGCGCTCGCGTTCATCGTCGATCAGGCCGAACGCCTTGATTGGCTCGGCAATGATCGCGCCCACCCGCCAACGCGGATTCAGACTCGCGAACGGATCCTGAAAGATCATCTGGATCTGTCGGCGCACCGCGCGTTGCACGGCCGGATCACGCTCGGACCAGAGATCGACGCCGCCGATCCGGATCGAGCCCGAGGTCGGCGGCAACAGCCCCACCACCATTTTGGCGATGGTCGATTTGCCCGAACCCGACTCACCCACCAATGCATAGGTTTCGCCGCGACGAATGGTCATGTCGACCTGATCCACTGCGGTGAGCATCACACGGCCACTGCGCTCCAGGATTCGGTTGAGCCAGGGCTTGGACAGGTTGAACACCCGCGCCAGACCCTGCACTTCGACCAGCACCTCGCCTGACGACAGGCGACCCGGCTCTTGCGACATGGCCGTCATGACGGGCTACCCTCAGGCGTATCGGCCCGACCGATGCCGGCGGCCCGCGCCCGCGCCGCCAGATCGGCCGGCGGGCCCTGCTCACTCTTCGCATCATGCAGAAAACACGCGGCCTCGCCGACCGGCGTCGAATACGGCTCAGGCCGCTCACTCAGGCAGCGATCAAAGCCGTAGTCACAGCGCGGGTTGAACGCGCAGCCGCTCGGGATCGCGCCCAGACGCGGCATCGAACCCGGGATCTGCGCCAGCGGCTCATCGGGATCACCGATCAGCGACGGAATCGCCGCCATCAAGCCATGAGTGTAGGGATGCTGGGGCCGCTTGATCACGGTTCGCACCGCGCCGATCTCGGCCAGCCGACCCGCATAGAGCACGCAGACCCGGTCAGCGGTCTCGGCGATCACGCCCATGTCATGCGTGATCAACATCACTGATGCATGCCGTTTGGCGCACAGACTCTTGAGCAGCGCAATGATCTGCGCCTGCACCGACACATCGAGTGCCGTGGTCGGTTCGTCGGCGATGATGAGCACCGGATCGGCCGCCAGCGCCAGGGCAATGACCACGCGCTGGCGCATGCCGCCGGAGAACTGGTGCGGATAGGCCGACAGTCTGGCACCGGCCGCCGGAATGCCCACGTCAATGAGCAATTGTTCGGCCTTCTCGAGCGCGGCCCGCGGCGAGATCGATTCATGGGTCAGAATGGTTTCGGTGAGCTGGTCACCGATCCGGTACAGCGGATTCAGGCTGGTCAGCGGATCCTGGAAGATCATGCCGATGCGACTGCCGCGAATCGCGCGCATGCGCTGCGCATCCAGATGATCGATGCGCTCGCCCTGCAACCAGATCTCGCCGCCCGCCACCCGACCAGGGGGTTCGAGCAGACCGATGATCGCCGAACCGGTGATCGATTTGCCCGCGCCCGATTCACCGACCACGCCGAGCACTTCGCCCGGCGCGATGTCGAAGGACAGATCGTCGATGGCCAGCAGCACGCCACGGCGGGTGGGAATTTCGACGCGCAGATGGCGCACGGACAGGGTCGCCGTCATCTGAGCTTGGGATTGAGCGCATCGCGCAACCAGTCGCCCAGCAGATTCACGGCCAAGGCCAGAATCGCCAGCGTGATGCCGGGAAACAGCGTGATCCACCATTCGCCCGAAAAGAGGAAATCATTGCCGATGCGGATCAGGGTGCCCAGCGAGGGCTGGGTCGGTGGCACGCCGACACCGAGAAACGACAAAGTCGCCTCGGTGATGATGGCCAGGGCGAGGTTGATGGTGGCGATCACCAGCACCGGCCCCATCACGTTGGGCAGCACGTGTCGGAACATGATCGTGATCGGGCGCAGGCCGATCAACCGCGCGGCCTGCACGTATTCCTTGTTGGCCTCGACCAGTACCGAGCCCCGCACGGTGCGCGCATACTGAACCCAGAAGCTCAGGCCGATCGACAGCACCAGCACCCCGATGACGATTTCATCATAGGCCTGCGGGCCGGCCAGCGCCCGCGCCACCCCGTCGATGAGCAGGGCCGTGAGAATCGCCGGAAAGGTCAGTTGCACATCGGCTGCCCGCATGATGAGGCTGTCCACGAAGCCCCCCATGTAACCGGCGATCAGACCGAGGGTCACGCCGATGAACATGGCCAGGGCGACACTCGCAAAACCGACGGCCAGCGAGATTCGCATGCCGTGCAGAATGGTCGACAGGATGTCACGCCCCTGGTCATCGGTGCCGAGCATGAATTGCGCCTGCCCATCGGGCATCCAGGCGGGCGGATACAGACTGTCGGCAATCGAGATCGATGCCGGATCGAAGGGATCGAAGGGCGCCAGCCAGGGTGCGAACAGCGCACAGGCCAGCAGCACCAGCGTGACCAGCACGGCAATGATCGTGACTGGCGAGCGGCTCAGCGACCACACGAGGTCATGATTCATGAGGCGTCGCCAGACCCCGGGACTGGCCACGGCCTGCTCGATCGCCCTGCCCTCAGACGCCATTGGCCCCGCCCAGTCGGATACGCGGATCGACCGCGACATAGAGCAGATCGACGATGAAATTGATCAAGGTGAACACCAGCGCAATAAGAAGCAGGTAGGCGGCCATGATCGGAATATCGACGTTCTGCACCGCCTGCAGGAACAACAGGCCCATGCCAGGCCACTGGAATACGGTTTCGGTGATGATCGAAAACGCGATGATGGAGCCGATCTGCAGGCCGGTAATGGTAATGACCGGCACCAGGGTGTTCTTCAGCGCATGACCGAAGTGGATCGCGCGCATCGACAGCCCGCGGGCCCGCGCGAATTTGATGTAATCGGTGCGCAGCACCTCGAGCATTTCGCCGCGCACGATGCGCATGATCAGCGTCATCTGGAATAAGCCCAGGGTAACCGCGGGCAGGATCAGCGAGACCAGGCCCGATCCGGTCAGCAAGCCGGTGCTCCAGATCCCGCCGATATCGACCGTATCGCCACGGCCGAACGAGGGCAGCCAGCCCAGATGGACCGAAAAAATGAAGATCAGCAGAATGCCGATCAGAAAAGTGGGCAGCGAGATCCCGACCAGGCTCAGCGCCAGAAATACCCGGGAGAGCAGGCTGTCCCGGTACAGACCGGTATACACGCCCATCGGCAGGCCCACGGCCAGCGCAAACACGGCCGACACGAATGAGAAGCTCGAGCGTGGCCGGCAGGCGCTGGGCGATGAGTTGCGAGACCGGCTGCTTGATCTGATAGGAAATACCGAATTCGAAGCGCGCGGCCTTGGCGACGAAACGGCCGAACTGCAGATGGACCGGATCATCCAGGCCCAGATCCACGCGCAACTGCTCGCGTTGCTCGGGCGATGTATCCACACCGACGAGTTGGTTGACCGGATCGCCTACGAATCGGAACAGCAGAAAGGAGATCAGCGCCACCACCAGCATGACGCCGACCGCCTGAATCAAGCGCCTGATCGCGAATGCCAGCATGGCTCAGCGCCGTCCGACGGGCGCGCCGTCCCGATTGCCGACATCGAAGCCGGACCGGGTCGGCGCAAACGCAGGGATCAATTCACCTTCATCCAGTAGAACAGCACCTGGTCGTCCGGTCGCTGGGTCACTTCGACGTTGTTTCGCTTGCCCCAGGCGAGCCCTTGCTGATGCAGCGGAATATGCGAAACGTCGTTGTGCATGATCTCGTATGCCTGGCGGATCAGTTCATTGCGCTTGCCGGCGTCCAGCTCCGTGACGATTTGTGAAGCCAGTTTGCCCACCTCCGGATTGCAGTAGCCGCCCAGATTGAACGGCCCGCCCTTGCCGGTCTTGTCACGACAGGTAGCCAGGCTCACGAGCACATTCCAGGAGTCAAATGAACCGGGTGTCCAGCCGAGCAGATAGAAGTCGGTGTCATAACCACCCGGTGCCAGCACCTTGGCGAAGTACTTGGACTTGGGCTGGGCGTTCAGGTTGACCTTGACGCCGATCCTGGCCAGCATCGACACGACACTCTGGCAGATCTGCTCATCATTGACGTACCGGTCATTCGGGCAATCCATGCCGACCGTGAAGCCGTTCGGATACCCGGCCTCGGTGAGCAGTGTCTTGGCCGCATCCGGGTCGAAGGGCCAACGCTTGAAGTCCTTGGAACCGGCGTAGAGCTGGGGCGCAATCAATAAGGGCACCGGCGTGGCCAGGCCCCGCATCACCCGCTTGTCGATGGTTTCGATATCGATGGCCTGATACACCGCCTTGCGGACCTTCGGATCCTGGAACGGATTCTTGCCCTTGATGTCCGACGTGGGCAACTCGTCGCGCGTCTGATTGAAGCCCAGATGAATGACGCGCAGTTCCGGCCCGGTGAGGGCCTCGGTGTCCGGGTTATCGTTGACCCGCTTGACATCCTGCACGGGTACCGGCTCGATCAGGTCCACGTCGCCAGAGAGCAGCGCCGCAACCCGGGTGCTGTCGGATGCGATGGGCGTGAACACGACCTGCGCCAGGTTGTGCTCGACCTTGCCCCACCAGCCCGGATTGACCTTGAACACGGTCTTGACGCCGGGTTGGTGGCTCTCGAACTGGAAGGGACCCGTGCCATTGGCCTTGTAGGCCGACGCGCCGGGGTTCGTGTCCTTGGCCGAGACGACCTTGACCGCACCTTCATTCTCGGCCCATTCCTTGTCCATGATGTAGAAGGTGTCCCATTCGAAATAAAGAATGGGATTGGGCGTTTTCAGCATGACGTCGACGGTATGGTCATCGACCTTGGTCCAGACCGAGTCGGCTGGAATCCGCGTCTTGAGATCCGATCCGTCCGACCGCACCCGCTCGGCAGAAAACACCACGTCGTCGGCGGTGAACGCATTGCCGTTGGCAAATTTCACACCCTTGCGCAGATGAAACCGCCAGTGCAGGGGATCCAGCGTCTCCCAACGCTCGGCGAGACCCGGAATCACCGTCAGATCCTTGTCGCGCTTGGTCAGACCTTCATACACGTTGCCCAACATGCCCAGCGTGAAGGTCTCGTTGAGCGAATACGGATCCAGGGCATTGAGCGTGCCCTGAAAGGCAAACCGCAGCGTCTTGGTCGGTTCGGCGGCATGGGCGGGCGGTGCGCCGGCGAACAACAGACCGGTGACGACCGACACCGCGCACAGCGCCTGCATCGCGGCAGCGGGCCGACCCGTCCATTTCGCCCATCGCTTGATTTCTGGGAACATGTGATTTGTCTCCGGTTGACGATACCGGCAGATAATACATATTGTCACTGATCCGTGCTGACGGCCCCTGCCCCACGCCCGGGAGTAGACTGGGGCCTGTCGCCTCGGCTTGCGTGCCCGCTGGCATATGGCCCGACATTGCCTGTCGCCATGCTTGCGCGTGACACATTGACAAGTTTGCCGGCACCGACGGTTGAACCAGCAAGGGGCGCAACGATAGGCTGTCATGCGATGCGAACCCACACCACTCTCCCCTTCATCCGGAATCGAGGTGTACGCCCGTGACCGAGACATCGAACACGTCATTGAGCGATGACAACGTGTCCAACCTGCTCGCCGACTGTTTCTCTGACACCTATGCACAGGCACGCCAGCGATTCCTGGCCGCAGCCGGCGTCCTGAGCCTGTCGATCCAATCCCATGTCCATCCCGATCGACGCGGCGCGCAGGGTGAAGCGCTGGCCATCGACGTGCTGCGCCTGGGTCGTCGCGATGCCAGCCGATTGTTGATCATCAGCTCGGGCGTGCATGGCGTGGAAGGCTTCTGCGGTTCAGGCTGCCAGATCGCCCTGTTGCATGATGATGAACTGCATCAGCGCATCGACGCCTCGGAGGTGGCGGTTCTGCTGATTCATGCAGTGAATCCGTTCGGGTTCTCCTGGATGCGCCGGGTCAATGAAGACAACATCGATCTGAACCGGAACTTCATCGATTTTGAGGCTGCACCGCCCAACCCGGCCTACGGCCCACTCGATGCATTGCTGATTCCCGCTTCGTGGCCACCCGATGCGCAAAACACCCATGCGATCGAGTCCTTTATCAGCGAGTTTGGCCTGCGCGCCTTTCAGGAGGCGGTTGGCGACGGTCAGTCCAGCCATCCCAAGGGGATGTTTTACCGGGGTAAGCAGCCGGCCTGGAGCAACCGTCAATTGCGAGCCATCATCCGCGCACATGGCAACATGTGTACGGACATCGCCTGGATCGATCTGCATACCGGACTGGGCCGCTATGGGCACGGCGAGAAGATCTTCAGCGGCCAGAACGACGCGATGGCCCTGGCGCGGGCGCGCGCCTGTTGGGGTGCCGATGTGGTCTCCCCATTTGCGGGTGAATCGGTCGCCAATACCGTGATCGGCCATGTGGCCAGCTGCCTTGCCGACGAATGCCCGCAGGCGCAAAACCGCTTGCTCGCATTGGAATTCGGCACGCAACCGCTGATGCAGGTGCTGACCGCCTTGCGGGCTCATCACTGGCTGGCCAATCAGCAGCCGGTGAGCGAGGAATTGCGCCGGCAGATCAATCAGTCGATGCGCGATGCCTTTTATGGCGACACCGGCGAATGGCGCGCCATGGTCAGTTCACAGACCCGGGTTGCCGTGATCCAGGCGCTGAATGCCTTGAGCAGCGATCCGCCCGCCTGCGCAGCCAGGTGAATCGCGAGAACGCACGACCCCGATGTGTCGTTCAGATCCGGATCGACAGGCCATCGGCCAGCGACATCCGAAAGGCCCGCACCGCCGGCACGAGACTGATCAGCAAGGCAGCAACCAGCACCGCACTCAGCAGCCAGAGGTCATGCCGTGTCAGCCACGAGACCGGCAGATGAATGCCGTATTGCGCGACCGCAAACGGGCGCAGGGCCAGAACGACGGCATTGAGCAGCACCACACCCAGCACGATGCCCAGAAGCGTCAGCACGAACGCTTCGGCCACGAACAGGCCGGCCAGGTGACCGAGCCGGGCGCCCACCGAGCGCAACACCGCCATTTCGCGGCGGCGCGCCTCCAGCGTGGCCAGAATCACGGTCAGCATGCCCAACAGGCTGGTGATCACGACAAACACCGAGACGATCTGCAGCGCCTGCTCGGCAATCCGCATGAGGTCCCATAGCTCCTGAAGCGCGACCCCTGGAATGATGGCCAGCAGGGGCTCGTCGCGATTCGTATTGATCGCACGCTGAACGGCGAACAGTGAACCTGGCTGCCGCAGGCCGACCAGAAAGGCCGTGACGGTCTGCGGATCGTCATGCGCCTCATGCGTGTCGTGCGGATCGTCGTCAGTTCGCTTCAGATCGGCCGGAGCTGGTTTTCTGGGCTTGAGCACGAGCCCACCGCTGCGCGCCGCCGCCTGCTGCTCCTCATGGATGACATCGATCGCCGCCAGGCTCACATGCAATGTGCGATCGACCGGCGTACCGGTGGGCGCGAGAATGCCGACCACCTCGAAGGGATGATCGGCATGCCGATGCAGGTCCAACTCACCGGTGCCGTGGTTGATCTCGATCCGTTCGCCCAGGCCATAGCCCAGGCGGCGGGCCACTTCGGCACCGAGCACCACGTCCGACGACGCCGCAAAGCCACGCCCGTGGTTGAACCGTAGCGGTTGTCGATTCGCATGACGATAGTGCTCGAAATAGGCGCTCGTCGTGCCCAGGACCCGGTAGCCACGATGCGAATCACCCAGCGAAAACGGTACGGTCCAGGCCACCTCAGCTCGGTTGGCAATCTGTTCATAACTGTGCCAGCTCACGGCACTGGTCGCGTCGCCGATCCGGAACACCGATGACAGCAACAATTGCACCGAGCCTGTACGCGCCCCCACGATCAGATCCGTGCCGGAAATCGTGCTGGCGAAACCGGCGCGGGCATCGCGCCTGAGCTTCTCCACACCCAGCAACATCGCCACACTCAGGGCAATCGAGGCAATCACCAGCCAGGCGGCCGTCCGACGGTTGAGCAGGCTGGACCAGGCCAGGCGAACAATGGTGCTCATACCGGGCTGGCCGCAGTCTCAGGCCGATGCCGCCGATTCAGCGATTCGAAGCGGACATGCCGATCGAAGCGATCCGCCAGCCGCTGATCATGGCTGACGAAGATCACGGCAGTCTCATGAGCCGCCGCCTCGCTCAGCAGCAACTCGACAAAACGCCCGGTCACAGCCTCGTCCAGGGCTGACGTCGGCTCATCGGCGATGATCAATTCGGGCTGGCCGATCAGGGCGCGCGCCACCGCCACCCGTTGCTGCTGACCGATACTGAGCTCAACCACCGGGCGATCGGCCAGTTGCCGATAGGGAAGTTCGAGACGATCGAGCAGACGCTGCGCTTCCTGTTCAGGTGTTCGACCGACGCGCTTCAGGCGACGCACCCGCTCGGCCGAGAATCGGCAGGGCAGCAGCGTGTTCTGCATCACCGTGAGATACGGCACCAGATTGAACAACTGAAAGACAATGCCCAGGTGGTCCGCCCGAAAACGATCACGACTCGCCGTTCGCAGGCCGGCAATATCGACACCCAGAAGCCGGATCTCGCCATGTTGCGGCAAGGCGACGCCGCTGATCAGGCTGAGCAAGGTGCTCTTGCCCACGCCACTGGCGCCACTGACGAATACCCGTTCGCCGCGATCGAGTTCAAATCGATGAATGTCGATGATGGCCGGATCGCCGGTGCGCCAGGCGAATTCGATACCCCGCATCGACAACAGGCCGGCGGCAACCGATGGATCGGCCGCTCGAGTGGCGGGCTCGGGTGATGACACGGCGAGGGGGTGGGTTCAGGGGGCGCAGTTCAGGGGGTATGGGGCGTGATCTCGAGCGCCTGCATCGAATACGCGGTGCTCACATCGGATTGACCATCCACCAGCGACAAGGCATGGGAGCCACCGGCAGAGGAAATCACGCCGTCGACCCAGACCGCCTCGTACAGCCCCTTGCTGTTGAACGGTTTGTCGGCTTTCACAAACACCATCTGATTGGGCGGCGGTGGCGGCACATGAATACACGCACCCACGAATGGCACGAGCAGGAACTTGCGCACCGCACTGCCTTCGTGTTCGAGCGGCAACACATAGCCGGGCATACGGATCCGGGTACCGTCCAGCGACGCATTGACCCGTTTGGACTCGCTTGTCAGCTCGGCGCGAAGTCCCGCGATGCGCTGCCATAAATCGAACAAATCAGGATGATCGGCCTTGGCGCCCTTGTCGAGTTGCTCGCGCTCATGCGGGCGCAGTCGATCCTTGTCGACGAAGCCCGAATCGACGCGAGCCTGCAGTGACATCTGCTTATCGATCTCGACGTAATGCTCTTGCTGCTCGCTGGTCAGCGCATCGAACGCCTGCTCCACCGCCTTGATCCGCTGCCTGAGTGCCTCGGCCGGTTCGGGAATCAGGTTTTCCCAGGTGATCTGTCGAGCCGGCTCGAGCGCCATGCCCGGCGCGGGCAGGCCCAGGCAGATCACACCGAACAGCAGCGCGCCAATGCGCGCGGCGCATCGTCTCGGGTACCTCATGACCCTCATCCTCCAGAATTCGATCACCTCGTCACAGCCGGCTCAGACCGATCGTGCCTCAGCCAGCTTGGCCAGCACGATCTTGCTGGCTCCGGACAGATCGCCCAGTTTTTCCCCGGCACGCAATCGACGATGCATCTCGGGTTCGACCGCCATCTTACCGAGCGCCCAATCAGCCGCGGCTTCGGCCACATCGGGGGCGAGGAAAAGCACGCCGCTCTCGTCGGCCAGCACTGCGTCACCCGGATAAACCGTGACCCCGCCGCAATTGACCGGGGTATTGAACGCCCCGCCGATACCGTAAATGCGCGTGGTGACCGGCGAAGGGCCTTTGCACCAGACCGGAAAGTCCTCGGCGCGGATCTCGCTCACATCGGTACAAGGTCCGTCGATGATCGCCGCGACCGCCCCCGCGGCCTTCGCCGCCACAGCGACGCCGCCACCCAGGCAGGCGTACTTGTCATCACCGAGCCGGTCGATGACCAGGATGTCGCCGGGGCGCAGCAGGCCCAGCACATGATGCAGCAGCGTCGAATCTTGTCCGGGCAGCGCCAGCGTGACCGCGGTGCCCGCAACCCGTCGCTGGGGCAGCACGCACTGGATACGTCGATCGGCAAACCCCTGCTGGCGCAGGTGACCGATGGTGGCAGTCTCGGCACGACCCAGCTTGGCAATGATGGCGGCATCGATCTGGGTCGGCAGGTCGTTGATGACGAAGCTCATGATTTGGACACTCCTTTCATGACAGTCGCACGGAAAGCGGATGGATCAAGGGGATTGGCGTTAGCCGCTGACCCGGGTCAATCCTTGCCCATGACAAGATCGGGCAAGGTCAGCGAAATGGCCGGCACATAGGTGAGCAGAACCAAGGTCAGGATCAATGGCACCAGCATCGGCATGATCGCGATCGTGACTCTTTCGAAGGGCACTCGCGCCACCTCCGAGACGACATAAAGGCCGATACCCATGGGTGGTGTGGCAATGCCGATCAGCAAGGCCAGTTGCACCATGATGCCGAAATGCACGCGATCGATGCCGTAGCTGTCGATGAGTGGCAGCAACGTGGGCACCAGTATCAGTTTGGCGGGCACCCCTTCGACGAAGCAACCCACGATCAGGAAGAACACGATCAACAGCGCCAGGAAAACTGGTCGAGAATCGGTCATGGACAGCATTGCGTCGGCCAGGCGCTGTGGCGCCTGCTCGATCGCGAGCAACCAGCCCATCACGGTCGAAAAGCCGATGATGATCATCACCACCGAGCTCATCAACATGGTGTCAGACACGGCCTGCCAGAGCCGAGCCCAGGTCATCTGCCGATAGATCAGCCCCACAATCAGTGCATAGGTGCAGGCCAGCACGCCGGCCTCGGTGGCGGTGGTGAAGCCCGTGACGATGGCCAGCAGAATGATCAAAGGCGCGACCAGCGCGGTCAGGCCGTCACGCGCCGCCCGCAGAATCTGCCTGAAGCTCGCTCGCGGTTCGGTGGGAATGTTGAAGCGTGTGGCGTAAATCCGGTTGAAGATCATCAGCGACAAACCAACCAGCAGCCCCGGCACCAGACCGGCCAGGAACAGACGCGCCACCGAGGTGCCGGACAGGTAGGCATAAACGACCAGGCCCACGGACGGTGGAATGATCGGCCCGACCACGGCCGAGGCTACGGTGAGCGCGGCCGCGAAATCGGCCGGATAACCACGCTCGCGCATGGCCTTGACTTCGATCTGGCCCAGTCCGGCGATATCGCCGACCGCCGTGCCATTGACGCCCGCAAAAACCATCGAGGCGAGCACGTTCACCTGGGCGAGCCCGGCCTTCAGATGGCCCACCAGCGCCATCGCAAAATTGAAGATGCGATCGGTCATGCCGCTCACATTCATCAGATTGCCCGCCAGGATGAAAAACGGTACGGCAACCAGCGACGCATTGTCCACGCCCTCGAGAATCTGCTGGGGCACGATGTACAACCCGTCGCCATAGCCTGCGGTGACCAGCGTCGCCACAACCGCGCAACCGATCGCCATCGCGACCGGCACGCGCAGCAGCATCATGAGGGTGAAGCCCAGAAACAGTGCGGCCGCCATACCGGGCTCAGGCTCGTCGTTGGCGCCGGGCGCCTGTGCAGTGGGGCGTGGTGATCATGGCGCCACGTCCATCGGCTTGCGCGGCTCGGCAACGCCGCTCAGCGCCTTGAGCAGGTCAGCCAAAAAATGCAGACCGACCAGCGCGGCCGAGACGAACAAGGGCACGCTCATCCAATAGCGTTGAATTTCGATCAACTCCATTTCTCCGACCTGGCTTTCAAGCGTGCGTGGCGCTTCGATCAACAACAAGGCCATCAGCGCGATGATGATCACATCCGACAACAGCCGGGTCAGGTGCCGCATCCTGGGGCCGATCAGGTCGACGAAAAAATCCACCGTAATGTCCTTGGAGCGTCGATAGACGACCAGGAAGCCGAAAAAGCTCATCCAAACGAATAGCAGCCCGGTCCACGGCCACACGAAGTTGAGGTTCTGATCGAACAGGCCGCGCCAACCGATGTTCAGCATATTGATCAACAGCATAAGGATCAGGCAGGTATTGGCCAGCACGAAGAACAGCTTCTCGGCAACAGCCAAACCCTGCTCGAGCCGATCGGCGACCCGGCGCATCGGTGATCCGGCGCCGGGATCATCTGCCAGCGTGTCGGCCACCTAACGAGCCGTCGCCGCGACCGTCTCCAGAAAGCCCTTGGGCAGTTCGCCCGCCGCCTCGGCTTCCTTGTAATAAGACTGCATGCGCTCGATGAAGGGCACCAGATCCACCTCGTGATAGACCGCACCCTTGGCCTTCATCCGGCCGATCGATTCATCGACCACCTCCTGCATGAGCCTGATGCTGTAGGCGGCCGCATCCGCATGCGCGTCGAGCAATGCCTTTTGACCAGCCTTGTCCAGCGAATGGAAGGCTTTCTGATTCATCATGAAAGCGATCGATTGCCAATATTCGTCGGTGCGCGTGATGTGCTTGGCCACCTCGTAGAACTTCATGCTCTCGACCAGCGCGATGGGACTGGTGACTGCATTCACTACACCCCGGCCGATCGACTCATAGGTTTCCGCCCAACCCAGCACCCGCACCTCGGCGCCCAGATACTTCCATTGGTCGACGCCCGACTTGCTGTTGGCCATGCGCAGCTTGACCCTGGACAGGTCGGCCGGCGTGGCAATGGGCTCCTGGGCGAGCAGGACGCGATAGGGCCCACGCAGCACGCCGGTCTGGTCTCCGAGAATCGAAATGCCGGCCTTCTGCTTGGCCTCCTCGAACATGCCGGTGACCAGTGGCGAATTCATGAAACGCACCCAGTGATCCCGATCCTTGAACAGGAAACTGCTGGTCGTCCAGCGAATCGCCGGCACCCATTTCTCCATGAAGGTTGAGCCCTCGGCATACAACTGCACGGTGCCCATTTTCAGTTGCTCGAGCACGGCCGCTTCCTTGCCCAGTTGCTCGTTCGGAAACACCTGCACCTTGATCTTGCCGCCCGAGTGTTTCGCGGCCTGGTCAGCAAAATACTGGAACACCTTCCCCTCGGGACCGTCGGGCGGCATCTTGGTGGCCATCTTCCAAACGGTCTGGGCGGATGCGGAAGCGGTGACAAGCATCGCACCAAGCGCGAGCACGGCAAGCAGGGCTGAACGTTTCACGAGGTCTCCTGGAATATGACGACACGATACGGCATCATGGGCGTGCCGCTTCGATCATGATGACACAGCCCGGCACCATCCGGCAACGCGTCGATGCGGCGGGTCTTTGGCGATCAGAGCACGGCTTCGTGCGCCGGTATCGGCTCCCCGCGCACGACCCGCTCGAAATTGCGCATCATTCGCTCGACCGTGGGCGCGAAGCTGTCCGCCGCCAATGCGGCCAGGTGCGGGGTGGCCACCAGATTATCGAGCCCGATCAAGGGTGAATCGGCGGGCAGTGGTTCGATCTCGTAGACATCGGTGGCCGCGGCATGGATCACCCGGTTGGTCAATGCCCAGTGAAGGTCGTTCTCGACCACGATCCCACCTCGGGCCACGTTGACCAGCACGGCGGTGGGCTTCATTGACGAGAGCGCCTTCCGGTCGATCAGGCGCTCGGTCTGCGGCGTCAGCGGGCAATTCAGCGTGACCACATCGGCCTGGGCCAGCAGTTGATCGAGCCCGGCATATTCAGCCCCAAGCGCCTGTTCCTCATCGCCCGAGAGTCGTTGTCGTTTGTGATAAAGAATCCGGCAATCAAAGCCCGACAACAGCCGTGCCAGACGCTGCCCGATGGCGCCGAAACCGATAATGCCCACGGTCTTGCCCGACAAGGTGAAACTGTCATTGGGTAGCGGGAACCCTCGCCAGACCCCCTTGCGCAGCTCCGCATGACCAAAGGCAAGATTGCGCATGCAGGCGATGACCAGCCCCAGGGTGTACTCGGCCACGGGCACTGCGTTGCTGCCGGTCGTGCGCGCAATCCGGATGCCGCACGCTCTGGCTGCCTCCAGATCGAAGTTATCCACGCCCACGCCCCATTTGTGCAGCAATTTGAGCCGCTTCGCAGCGCGCATCACCTCACCCGAAACGCCGACCTGGCCCGCAATCGCGAAATCGGCGTGGGCGATGATTTGCGACAGATGTGCATCGCCACGGTCGGTCGCATGAGTGAGTCGGAACCCCGGTGGCAGCATCTGGCGCAGCCGTTCGATCGTGGTCTCGATCAGGGGGTCGAGCACCACGATGGTGTGCGGCGAATCGGCAGTCATCTCGTTGTCTCCTTGGCCAGGTTGATGGGTCGTCGGTGCGTCCGAGCGAGCCGATCGCGCGACACCATCGACCATTACTTAGGGTGGCTGGCAGCGCCGAGCGGATGATAACCCCGGTGTCAGGGCCGCGGATCACCCGGACCGCGATCGGACGCGACGGCAGGTATGGATCGCGTTCGCCACCGGAAACGACGAACTGACGATACCTGGCTCCTGACGTCGTTAAAGATAGTGATGACAGCAGATTGAGGGTTTGTATGATAGCCCTGAGTGCGTACCCATCCGGTGTCAGGACTCCAGGGCGCCCGCCATCCATCCTCTCTCAATGTAGCCTGCGATGAAGCTTCTGAATCAGTATCGAGATGCAGCCAGCATGGCGAATCGCAGCGTACTCGAACTCTTGGCAGAAGCCACTCGCCTGCGAGCCTCGCCCAGGCGACTTGGCCTGACCGAGTACATCGACTTTCAACTCTTTCGCGGCGATGTGCCCTGGGAACTCAAACGAGAATTCGGCGGCGTTCGTGCCCAGATTGCCGCACAGGAGATGCTGGTCGATGACTACTCCCGGTTTCTGAGCCTGGACAAGGTCACGATGTATGTCATTTTGAAGGGATTCGGGTTTCCGGTACCACGGGTCCGGGCAATCTACCGATCATGTCGTCCGTCCAGCCAGTTGAGGCTGGAATCTGACGAGGCGCTTCTCGCCTATCTTCAGGAAGCCGGCAATCTGCCGGTCTACATCAAGCCCGCTTATGGTGGCTTCGGTCGGGGCAATGTGCTGGTCAGCGGCTTCGACGGCACCCACCTGTTACTGGGCAATGGAACGCGTCAGACACCGATCGACTTTGCCCGTCTGCTGGACGATCCACATCCCCTGGGCTGGATGCTGCAGGAACCACTGACATCGCATTGCGCCATAACGCAACTCACCGGATCGCCGAAAATATCCGGATTGCGAATCCACACCGTGTTCAAGCGCCATACGTCCGCCGTTCACAAGGTCATCTGGAAGATCAATGCCGGCGAGCGGGACTTCGACAATTTCCACAATGGCCGCTCCGGAAACATGGTGGCGGCAGTCGAGCCCGAGACCGGCATCGTGATCAGGGCAATTTCGGGAGTCGGCCTGAAGCAGTCAGAGATTACCGTGCACCCGAAAACAGGATCGACGTTGCTGGGTTTTCAGATTCCATTCTGGCCTGAGGTCGTCAACCTGGTCAACGACGCACAAAGAGCCTTTCCAGGGTTTATCTGCCCGGGTTGGGATATCGCATTGTGTGACGATGGGCCGAAAATTCTCGAGGTCAACGCCTTCGGCGACGTCGACCTGGCCCAATATGCCTACAGGCGCAGTTTCTTCGAGGGCGAGCTGATGCAGGCACTGCAGGAAAGAGGACTGGCGCACTTGCTGGATCATGCGAGAGGGCGCAGGACCCGATCGCCAGTCAATCACCGGCTCGGGATCAGGCGGCATCACTGGCCGTGGTAGCGATGTGTCGATGGCACGAAATGCCCGCCCGCTGCCGGCCCGTGGGCACCGGATCGACGCGGTTAATCATCACCATTACTCGGGTGTCGTCATCGCCTTGCGACCATTAGGCTGTCGATTCGTTCTTCTGCCGATCGGGCCAGATGGATTCCATTGCCTGGCAGAAGGAACGGTGCCGACAATCCGACGAACAAGGAGATTTATCCATGGGTCATCCACCGAATCGGATCGGCCTGCGCTGGTTCATCGCGGCTGTTGGTGGAGCGCAGATGATGAGCGCCCCGGCAGGCGGATCCGAATTGAGCAAAGCCGCTCAGAGTCTGGGGCCCGGTCAATCGGTGCGACTCCAGACCAATCTGACTCGTTCAATACTCGATCCGGGAAGCGGCGACGTTCTCCAATGGTCCAGCAGCGGCGCCTGGGATTCGGTACGTCGTGAGGTGAGATTCATTGGCAAGGGAGCGGAGTTTCGCTTTCATCAACTCACCTACGACGAAGCGAGCAATCAATGGGCGTTGGATCGCCCCGACCGGATGCCACCAGACCTTGGCGACCGGTTTGGTCATGGCTACGACCACACGACCGTGAACCCAACGAACGGCGACAGTTATTTCCGTCCCTTTGACGACAAGCGGATCCGGCGCTGGGATGGATCGACATGGTCCGCACTGCCGCCGCTGGAAGGCCAGACCCAGTCGCTCGGCAGCATCAGTTGGTTTCCAGGACTGGGCCTGACCTATGTCGACAATCTCCAGCTGTCGATTCAGACCGGGTCGGGCTGGACCACACTCGCCGATCCTGCCGACACCGGCATTCACGCGGTCAGCGAGTTCAATCCGGCTTCCAACACCTTGATATACGGGGGCGGTAACGTAGGCACCCGGATGGCTCGCCTGAATGCCGATAAAACGGTTACCGACATTGCGACGCCACCGTTCAATCTGGGCGCTCAGGCGAACGAAGGATCGGTCCTGGTCTCCGATCCCAGTGGTCCGTTTTTCATCGCGTGGAAGAAGTTGTCCAGCCTATGGACGCAGTATGACGTGGGCAAGGATCGCTGGTCACCGCTTACCGTGAATTCGACATCGGGCGATGCCCCGGCGGACGGAACCCCGCCACTGTGGTCCAAGGGTGATGGCGATTCAACAATTGGCATTTCCTTGTCAACTTACGGCGTGATCATGTTCGTGCAGAAGGCGGACGCCCATAATCGACCGTCCGTGTGGCTCTATCGACATTCGGCGGGCCGATAGCATCCCGTGCGTGGTCAGACTAAGTCTTTGTACTTCTTGAGCAGACGCACGGGCCAGGCCAGGGCATCGTAACGGACCGGATCCCCCGGTTCACGCCTGCACAGGGTGCAGCGGTGGTGCCTGGGGGCCGCGCACGAGTCGGCCCGGCAACTGGCCGGTAGACTCTCCATGACGACAGACGGTCGTGCCATTCACAATGGTCGCGACGTAACCATCGGCCCGCTGGACCAGCCGCCGACCACCGCCGGGAAGGTCATGGGTGACTTCAGGCGGGTGCAGGCGCAGCCGATCGAAGTCGATGATGTTCAGGTCTGCCTTGTAGCCGACGCCGATCCGACCGCGGTCGAGCAGACCGACGGCACTGGCGGTATCGTGACACAGCGCCCGCACGATCCAGGGCAGCGGCAGGCGCTCGCCGCGGCTGCGATCACGCGCCCAGTGCGTCAGCATGAACGTTGGTGCACTGCCGTCGCAGATTGTCCCGCAGTGGGCGCCACCGTCGCCCAGTCCGAGTACCGTGCCGGAATGGCGCATCATCGCCAGACAGGTGTCCAGCGACCCGTTTGCGTAGTTCGCAATCGTGTCGTAAATGTGGGTATGTCCGTCACGCTCGAGCAGCAGGTCGTAGGCAAGCGCCTCGGGACGGACGCCAAGCCGTCGCGCCCGGGCGCCGATGCTGGTTCCGGGGTCCGGTTCGTAGTTGGGCGGATCGCCGAGCTGGTACATGCCGTCGAAATTCCTGACCAGGCGGCCCAGCGGATTGATCGGCGTCGCATCGGTCTGTTCACCCAGGATACGCGCGCGCACCTCGGGCCGGCGAAGCATGGCGATCCTGGCCTCGAAGGGCAGCGCAGAAAGCGCCTGGTAGCTCTCGGTGCTATAAAACGGATTGAGGGTCAGTTCATGACCGAACACCAGGCCGACCGGCCGACCCAGCACCTGTCCCTTGATCGGCAACCCACGGCCGTTCGCCTCGGCGATCCAGTCGAGGATCTGCCGCCAGGGATTGTCGAACTCGCCCTGCACGCCCTCGGCCAGCGTGAACGACAAAGGACGCCCGGAGCACTCAACCAGACGCCGCATCAGGCCAAACGCGGCGACGGGATCTTCGTGAAAATCGACGATCATCTGCAGCACGCCCTTGCCGGCGTCGCGCAATGCCAACGCAAGCGCGGTCATTTCCTCTTCTTCGGCGCGCAGGGTTGGAATCGATTCACCCCGGCTCGAACGGTGCAGGAATGTACGCGAGGTTGACAGGCCCATCGCGCCGGCCGTCATCGCCTCGGAAACCAGTTTCGCCATCGCGAGACGATCGGCCTGCGTCGCTGGCTCCAGATCGACAGCACGCTGCCCCATCACGTAGACACGCAGCGCTGAATGCGGCAAATAGCCGCAGACGTCCATGTCAAAGCGGCGGCTGGCAATGAAGTCCAGGTAATCGGGATAACTCTCCCATGCCCAGGGAACGCCGTCGACGAGCACCGGGTGAGGAATGTCCTCCACGCCCTCCATCAGCCGGATCAGCATGTCATGGTGATCGGGCCGGCAAGGCGCAAAACCCACGCCGCAATTGCCCATCAGGACGGTGGTCACACCATGCGAAGACGAAGGAACCAACCGGTTTTCCCAGGTCACCTGGCCATCGTAATGGGTGTGGATGTCTACGAAACCCGGCGTGACGAGCAAGCCCTTCGCATTGATTTCCTCACTGCCCTTGATGCAGAGCCCGGGTCCGACCGCGTGAATCCGGCCATCGACCATGGCGACATCGCCTTCGAACGGCTCAGCGCCGCTGCCGTCGACAATCAGCCCGTTGCGCACCACCAGGTCTGCGTCCATATGTGCCATCGGTAATTTTCCCGATCAACTGTCCTGCCGGGACGATACCACTGACCGGCGCGAGCGGCGAACCCTTTTCCGACAATACCCCCAATCGCGGCAGTACACGCTAGCTCGCAGCCAATTTGAGCATGCAGGCAGTGGTGCTGGACCAGCAACTGCAGCGCATCATGTCACGCCCGATTCGATGTCGACCCGTTGCGCCGGCACGATCTGGCCCGACAGGATGCTCTACCCTAAATAGCCACCTTGCTGCCCAGTTCGACCACGCCGCTGTTGGGCAGCTTGAGAAAATCGGCGGCCGAGCTGGCGTTACGATGCATCTGCGAGAACAGGCGTTCGCGCCAGAGCGACATGCCAGCGCCGATGCTCGGAATGACGATATCTCGAGACAAAAAATAGCTGGTGCGCATCGGATCGAGCGGCACGCCGGCCCCTGCCAGCGGTGCCAGTGCTGCCGGTAAGTCTGGCTCGTCCATGAAACCATAGTGAACAGCGACCGACCAGGCGTCATGGCCAAGCGATTCGAACTTGAGGCGCTGGTCGGCGCTCACTCGCGGCAGTTCGTGATTGACCACAGTGACGAACAGATTCTGCCGATGCAGGACACCGTTGTGTTTCAAGTTGTGCATCAGTGCGTTCGGCACGGTGCCCGGCTGTGCACACAAGAACACGGCCGTGCCTTCGGCGCGCTGAGGAGGCTCGATGAACACGGAATTCAGGAACAGCTTCAGGTCCAGAGCAGAACCGGACAGCGATTCATTAAGCAGGACACGACCTCGCTTCCAGGTCGTCATCAGCAGGAACACTGCGGCACCGATGACCAGCGGAAACCAGCCACCGTGCAACAGTTTGAGCAAATTGGAGGTAAAAAAGGCAAGATCGATCAGCACGAAAAATCCGGTCGCACCGACACAGAGCAACCAAGGGTAACCCCAGCCGTAGCGGATGACGAAGAATGTCAAAATTGAGGTGATCAGCATGTCCAGCGTGACGGCGACGCCATAGGCGGCTGCCAGATTGCTGGAGGTCTTGAACAGAGCGACTGCGAGCACGATCGCAGCGAACAGGCCCCAGTTTACGAACGGGATGTAGATCTGCCCGGTGTCGGTCTCGCTGGTGTGGCGCATCTGCAGTCTGGGCAGATAATTGAGCTGAATCACCTGCTTGGTGACACTGAACGCACCAGTGATCAATGCCTGTGAGGCAATCACCGTCGCAGCGGTGGCCAGAATCACTAATGGGATTAGAAGCCAGCCAGGGGCCATAGCGTAAAACGGATTGCTGACCGCATCAGGGTCCGCGAGCAACAGCGCACCCTGCCCGAAATAGTTGAGCAGTAGCGATGGCATCACGACCAGAAACCATGCAATTCGAATGGGGCGCTTGCCGAAGTGGCCCATGTCGGCATAGAGCGCCTCTGCGCCGGTGACGCACAGAACAACCGCGCCCAGGATGATGAACGTGGTGCCGGGCTGAGCCCACATAAAGCGCAGGGCATAGTGAGGACTGACAGCCGCCAGGATTTCCGGATGGGGCAGGATGTTCGCAATGCCAAGACTCGCGATCGTGACGAACCAGACCAGGGTGACAGGCCCGAACATCCGCCCGATCCCCGCCGTACCATTCTTCTGCACCGCGAACAGACCCAGAAGAATTGCCAGCGTCAGCGGAATGACCGCCCGGCCAAACGCTGGCGAAATCACTTCTAGGCCCTCGACCGCTGACAGCACCGAAATGGCCGGCGTGATCACGCCATCGCCATAAAACAGACAGGCGCCAAAAATGCCGATCGCCAGCAGACTCTGACGCAACCTGGGCTTGTCGCGCACGGCTTGCGAGGCCAATGCCAGCATCGCGACCAAACCCCCTTCGCCCCGATTATCAGCGCGAAGCACCAGCGTCACGTATTTCAGTGACACAATGATCGTCAGGGTCCAGACAAATATCGACAGCACACCGTAAACATTGTCCGGCGTAAAGGCGACATGGCCGGATCCGAACACTTCCTTGACCGCATATAGAACGCTGGTGCCGATATCACCATAGACCACACCGATCGCCCCCAGAACAAGGGCAGGCGTTGTTGAGCGAGGTTCAGTCATCGAGTAAGGCGGCTAAATACGCCATCAGGCCAGACGGATCGGGAATTGTAGTGATGTTCCGGGCTTCTGGCCGCTCCGATAACATCGGTATCAGAGTCAGTGTGCGCGGGGTCGTCCCGTGACGGGATGTACAAGCATCGGGACCGTTGATTCCTTTCGAGAAACCGGAGATGGGGGTAGCTCACCACGTCGCCGGACACCATGATTAAGTCAATGGCCCGCTGCCGGGCCTGGACAACCGCCGTGCGCCGTGCGCCGACAATGTCGAACCAGACGCAATGGGAGTCCCGCGCGAATTTCATGATGCAATTTTGAGTTTGCTTATCGCCCGTGGTAAGCTCGCGCCGCCCGGTCCGATAACCACCCCGTTGTTCCGAAAAACGACCGGAGGAGACAATATGAAACGCGCCCTAATTGTTGCGGCAGGCATTGCAGTCGCTTTTGCCAGCGGACCTTCCTTCGCCCAGGACAAAAAAGTAAGAGCCCAGATGGGCTGGGCTTTCCCCAGTACCACCGGTCTGCTGGGCCCGACGCAGACACAACTGGTCGAAACATTGAAGACGGTCTCCGGCGGGAGCATCGACGTCAAGGGATTCGAACCGGGTGCATTGGTTCCTGCCAATCAATATCTGGATGCCGTTGGCAATGGATCGCTCGACATGGCCTGGACCGTGTCCGGTTTCTGGACCGGCAAGGACATCGCGTTCGCCATGTATGGCTCTGTTCCGTTCGGCCCGGGCGTTGGCGAGTATCTGGCCTGGATGAAGCACGGCGGCGGTGAAGCGCTGATGAAGGAGCTCCACGCCAAATATAACGTCGAGGTCATTCCGTGCGGCGTCATTTCGCCGGAAGCGTCTGGTTGGTTCCGCCAGGAAATCAAGTCGCTGGAAGACCTCAAGGGCCTGAAGATGCGCTTTTTCGGTCTTGGCGCCAATGTGATGCAAAAGATGGGCGTCGCGACCCAGCTCTTGCAGGCGGGTGAAATCTTCCAGGCGCTGCAGCTCGGTACGATCGATGCGACTGAGTTCTCGATGCCCGTTATGGACCTCACACTCGGGTTCCATCAGGTTGCCAAGTTTTACTACTTTCCGGGTTGGCATCAGCAAGCGACGATCAACGAGCTGATCATCAGCAAGAAGAAGTGGGCCGAGTTCAGCGCGACGCAGAAGGCGCAGATCGTCACGACCTGCGATGCCACCATGCTGCGTCAATTCGCCGAAGGTGAAGCTGGCCAGTTCAAGGCACTGAAGGAGATCGAGGCCAAGGGGGTCAAGATCATGAAATGGTCACAGGACATCCTTGATGCCTACGACAAGGCCTGGCAGGAAGTCGCGGCTGAGCAAGCCGCCAAGAGTCCGGAATTCAAGAAGGCCTGGGATTCATACAGCACCTTCCGCAAGGACTATGCGATCTGGAAAGACGTCGGGTACCTGAAGTGATCAGACGCCCCCCATTCGCCAGAATGCGTGGTGCTATCTGATGAAAGCGCTGCTCGGTTTTGCCGACGGCATCGACGCGATTCTGAAACGCATCGCAGACCTGGGGGCCTGGGCCTTCCTGGCCTGCATCGCGGTCATTGTCGTCGATGTCATCACCCGCAAGGTGGGTTACCAGCTCCCGAACATGGGCTCGACCCGGCTGCAGGAGCTCGAGTGGCATCTGCATTCGATTCTGTTCTGCACCTGGCTTGGTTACACCTACCTGCGAAACGGCCATGTCCGGATCGACGTGTTCACTGGCGCGTTGGCGCCCAGGCGAAAAATCTGGCTCGAGCTGATCTGCTGCGTGCTGTTCGCATTGCCGTACCTGGTGGTCGCGCTGCCCTATGCGATCGACTTCTTCACCCTCTCATGGCAGCAGGGCGAGGGGTCGGATGCTCCGAACGGTTTGGGTTCTCGCTGGATCGTCAAGGGCTTTCTTCTGCTGGGCTTTGTCACCGTCTTCGCGGCCGTGCTCGCCGTCATCGCGCGTTGCATCGTGGCCCTTTTCGGGCCACAGGATCTTGCCGCGCAAGCCGACACGCCATTTGCAAACTAAGCGTGCTGGTCCCCACACCCGGCCGCCCCAAGCGGTCCGAGCCGCTCTGCCGTGAGGAGTTGTAGCAGATGGATTGGTTGATCGACCACCTGGCCGCCGCGATGTTCGTCGCGCTGGTCCTTGTCATGTTCGCCGGGTATCCAGTCGCCTTTCTGCTTGGTGCCATCGGCATTGCGTTCGGCTTCCTCGGAATCATCACCGACGTCTTCAATGCCGCGCAATTCGGTAACCTGTTGCCGAGAATCTATGGCCAGGCAGTGCAGAATCAGGTGTTGGTCGCGATCCCGATGTTTATCTTCATGGGCACCATGCTCGAGAAGAGCGGAGTCGCCGAAGACTTGCTGCACACCCTGCAATTGATGCTGCGGCGGATTCCGGGCGGGCTGGCAATCGCCGTCACGCTGCTCGGAACGATCATGGCGGCCACGACTGGAATCGTCGGCGCATCGGTCATCATGCTCACCTTGATCGCCCTGCCGGTCATGCTTCGTACCGGCTATGACAAGTCGCTGTCAGTTGGCACCATCGCCTCGGCAGGCACGCTGGGCATCCTGATCCCGCCCAGCATCATGCTGGTCATCATGGGCGATCTGGTCGGTGTTCCGGTTGGCACACTGTTCACCGGCGCAATCCTGCCTGGCCTGCTCATGAGCACGCTGTACGTCGTCTACATCGTGATCGTGTGCATCCTGAAGCCGTCGCTGGCACCGGCAGTACTCACCACGCTCGGCGACGACGACGAGCGCCTGACGGCTGCAGGCGTCCTGCGCAGCTTCGTACCGCCGGCACTGTTGATCATGCTGGTGCTGGGGTCGATCTTTGGCGGATGGGCGACGCCTACCGAAGCCTCGGGCGTCGGCGCTGCCGGTGCGATCCTGCTCGCGGCGGCCAACCGCCGACTCTCGATGGGAACGCTCAGAGAGGTGATGACCTCATCGGCGTTGACCAACGCCATGGTGTTCTTCATCGTGTTCGGTGCGACCTTGTTCAGCTACGTGTTTCGCGCCCTGGGCGGCGACGACATCGTGGCCGAGATTCTCGCGAAGGCAGGCATCGATACGGGCTGGGAGACAATGGCCTTCGTGATGGTTCTCGTGTTCATCATGGGATTCTTCTTCGACTGGATCGAAATCTGCCTGATTGTGTTGCCGATCTTCGCGCCGATCATCGCCAAATTTGACTTTGGCGCCGCGCTGCAGACCAAGCAGGTGGTGCTCGCCTGGTTCGCGATCCTGCTCGCGGTGAACATGCAGACGGCATTCCTGACACCACCGTTCGGCTTTGCACTCTTCTACATGAAGGGCACGGTACCGCCCTCGGTGACGATGATGGACATCTACAAGGGGATCACGCCATTTGTGCTGGTTCAGCTGTTCGCCCTGGTGTTGTGCATCATTTTCCCCGAGATCGTTCTTTACCTGCCACGACGGTTTGGGTTTCTCGACTGACGGCCACGGCCGGGGTCATCTGCCTCTGTGGGCTACCGAACCGATGCGGATCGCCGGGCGGGCGAAGTAACCAAGCAATTTCCCCGGCAGAAGGCGGGGCCGCTATACCGGCGGCGAAACGTTTCCGGGTGACGCCCGCCGGTGTCTTGGATGTCACGCTTTTTTAGGGACGATCTGCGATCGTGTGCGCCAATCGATCGCGTTTTCGTCGATTTGTTCAGCGCGACTGTTCGAGTCGGATCGATGTCGATCGCCTGCGCGGCGCGCTGCGCCAAACCGGCAGGAAATGTTCCTGACCAAGCGGGCACTGCTGCTCTGCGAGGGAGTAGCCGACGTCGCTCGCACCTACTGCTTCTTCGATGCAGACCCTCCGTCCGTCTGTCCAGGTGCTAGCTGGAAGAGGATCGGCGGCACGATGCCAGATTGAGCCGTGTCGCCTGGAGGACCGCGCCGCTGTCGAGGTCCTGAACGAAGGCCGACACCGCGAATCGGTCCGAACGCCAGTCCTGCTCGTCGATGACCAACCCTGTCGTGGCGATCTCGCCGCCGACGATGTCAACCCGGGGAAGCCATCGGCGAACCACATGGTCATGGCGCAGCACCACGCCCCGATTCTCGCCGGCGGTCACGTCGTTTCCAAGTCCCGACTCGGTCAACGCGACCTGGAGCGCGATCCGCCGACCGGTGCGCGACCAGTCGGATTCACGCAGGCTGGCTTCGATTCGCACCGCCGGTCCGGCCGCGGCTTTCATGCCCTCAGCAGGATAATCGACGTGGATACTCAGATTGGCAGCAGCCAAACTGCCTGCGCCATCCCTGAGACGGGCTCGCTGCGAAGCCGCACTCGACCAGTCGGGCCATTCGACACCGTCGAGGAATACGCCCGGCGTATAGACCGTGCGATTCCGATTCAGTGTCGCCAGCCAGCGCTGCCGTGCCGTGAACGCTTCATCGGCGTACGGGTCTTTCCAGCCGATGTAGTCCCAGTAGCTCACGTGCAGGGAAAGTGGGACGACCGGATTTGTCGACGGTTGCAGCGCGATCAATCGCAACCACCGATCGGCTGGCGGACACGAACTACACCCTTGAGAGGTGTAGAGTTCGAGCAGCCGGCCACGTTGCTGAGGATCGGCGGCGTGGCTGCAGCCAGCCACGTCTGCCTTCACATTGCCGGCAAAGACTGCTGCAAAGAGAAACGGTCCGAACAACCGGAGTAGTCCGGACCGCCCGAGCGGAAATCGGTGGCAAAGCGGTAAATCGCGCATGGTCGGGCTCCGGCATAGTCGCGCGCTGCAGTGTCGCATGAGTCCATCGGTCGCGTCCCTGATCGGGCCCTTACGGTCCTGCGGTCATGACTCGACCACACTACGCAATCGTGGGTACTGAACGCTCCGGATCAACCGATCGCCAACACACCCAGCGCCACCGACGCCATACGGGCCAGTTGCGAATCCGCCCGTGATGTGAGCACGACCGGTACCCGGGCTCCGAGCACCAGGCCGGCACAATCGCCGCCACCGATGTAGACAAAGCTCTTGTAGAGCATGTTGCCCGAGTTCAGATCGGGCACGATGAGCAGATCCGCCTGACCGGACACCGTCGAGCGGATGCCCTTGATCGCCGCGGCCTCTGCCGAAATGGCATTGTCGAATCCGAACGGCCCGTCGACAAACGCGTCGGGCCAGGCACCCGCACGCGCCTCCTGCACCAACGCAGCCGCATCCAGTGTTGCCGGTATCGCGGGGTTGACCGACTCGACCGCAGCCAGGATGCCAACCTGCGGCCGATCGATGCCGACCCTGCCGAGCAGACTCACCGCATTGCCCAGAATATCGCGCTTGGTCCTTAGGTCGGGTGCAATATTGACCACGCAGTCCGCCAAGGCAATCAGCTTGTGATAACGCGGCAGATCGAAGACAAAGGCGTGACTGATCCGGGAATTACCGCGCAGTCCGGTCTCCTTGTTGACGACCGCCGACATCAATTCGTCGGTATGCAAGGAACCCTTCATCAACAAGTCCACATCGCCACTTCGGGCCAGCTCGCAGGCGCGTAACGCCGCCGCCGGCCCACCCTTGTCGGTGTCGACAATCTCCAACGGCGAAATGTCGACGGCCGCCGTGGCTGCCGCCGCGAGAATGTCTGCTCGCACCCCGATCAGCACTGGCCTTGCGATGCCGGCCCTGGCGATTGCCTCTGCCGCGGCCAGGGCCAGCCGGTCACCCGGATGAACCAGGGCAACCGCCGGCTGCCGACCGTTGCGCGCGCGAACTGACGCGCGCTCGATCAGTGCCTGCAGCCGGGGGTGCGCATGAGTCTGCTCAGACATAGTCCTTGTACTTCTCAAGCAGACGCACGGGCTTGGCCAGGGCATCACGACGGAACGGATCGCCCAGTTCACGCGTACACATGATTTCGATCACGCAGGTCTTGCCTTCATTCATCTGCATGTCGACCGCCTTCTTGAGCGCCGGGCCGACATCCTCGAGTTTGTCCACGACGATGCCGTGCGCGCCCATCGACTCAGCCATGCCGACAAAACTCTCGTTCTCCAGTTCGCCGGCAACAAATCGGCGGTTGTAGAAGTCAACCTGATTCTTCTTCTCCGCGCCCCACTGCCGGTTATGAAACACCACGGCGGTGACCGGAATATTGTGCCGCACACAGGTCATGATTTCGACCATGCTCATGGCCCAGGCACCATCACCGGCATAAGAAATGGCCGGACGATCCGGACTAGCCACCTTGGCACCAATGATGGTCGGCAAGGCATAACCGCAGTTGCCGAAACTCATCGGGGCGAAGAAGCTGCGCGGCTCTTCAAAGCGCAGGTAGCTGTTGGCCACCGAATTGATATTGCCGATGTCCGTGGACACCATGGCCCGCTTGGGCATGGCCTTTTCAAGTTCGCGCAACACCTGACGGGGATGCAGGTAGTGGCCGCCATTAAAGGTGGTTTCCTTCGCGTTCTCTTCGATCATGTCCAGGCTGAAGGGGTCTTTCTCGTGGGTCCACTCATTGAGTTCTTTCTCCCATGCGGCCTTCTCGTCGGCGATCTGCTTCGCGCGGGCCTCCTTGGTGCCGTCACTCTCGAGCTTGCGGCCATCGAGCAGACCGGTCAGGGCTCTGGCCGCCGCCTTGGCATCACCACAGATACCCACATCGATCTTCTTGACCAGACCCAGGTTGGTGTGATCGGCTTCGACCTGGATGATCTTTGCGCGGGTCGGCCAGTAGTCCAGGCCGTGCTGGGGCAAGGTGCCGAACGGACCCATGCGTGAGCCCAAGGCAATCACCACGTCCGCCTTGGCAATCAGCTTCATGGCGGCCTTGGAACCCTGGTAACCCAGCGGACCGGCCCACAACGGATGGCTCGCGGGGAACGCATCATTGCGCAAATAGCCCGTGACCACCGGCGCGCCCAGGCGCTCGGCAAGCGCCTTGCATTCCTCGACCGCATCGCCCATCACGACACCGCCGCCGGCCAGAATCACCGGGAACTTGGCCTTGGCGAGCAGGTCGGCCGCCGCATTCAGCGACTCGACGCCACCGGCGCCACGTTCCACGCGCATCGGCTTGGGAATTTCGCAGGTGATTTCGCCGTAAAAATAATCGCGAGGAATATTCAACTGAGTCGGGCCGTTATCGGCAATTGCCCGGTCAAAGCAGCGGGCGGTGAATTCGGCCATTCGGGCCTTGTTGACCACATGCCCCTGATAACGCGTGAATTCCTGGAACATGGGCAATTGATTGGCTTCCTGAAAGCCGCCCAGGCCCATGCCCATGGTGCCGGTTTCGGGGGTGATGATGACCACCGGAGAATGCGCCCAGTAGGCAGCCGCAATCGAGGTGACGCAGTTGCTGATGCCCGGACCGTTCTGACCGATCACGACACCATGGCGACCACTGGCCCGGGCATAACCATCGGCCATGTGACCGGCGCCCTGCTCATGAACCACCGGAATCAAGGTGATGCCGGCCGGCGCAAAAATGTCCATGGCATCCATGAATGCCGAACCCATGATGCCGAACATGGTGTCGACATTCTGGGCAACCAGTGTCTCGACAAAGGCTTCCGACGGGGTCATGACCTGCTTGCCTTCCACAGGCTTGCGGTTTAGAGGGGTTTCAGGCTTATTCATGGGTGGTCTCCAGTCTTTCAATGTGAATTACCGATTTTCGGTACAAAAAGGTTCAGAAAATTGAATCTGACCTGATGTTAGGGGGTTGTCTCCAAGCAGTCAACGAATTGTCTCGATTATTTAGATTTATTTGTACGGAATAATGAAACGATGATAGAGTCTGCGTCATGAAAATCGTGCCAAAAGACTCAATTTCACCCAGTGAAGTAAATGGCGATACGCCGACGATCCGGCTGTTCTCGCTGCTCGAACACATGGCCTCGCGCGACGGCCTGTTTTCACTGCCTGGCCTGGTGGCCGACACCGGGCTGCCCAAGCCGACCGTGCACCGGATGCTGCAGCAGCTGGAAAACGCCGGTCTGGTGCAGCGCGATGGCCGCCACTACACCACCGGACTGCGGCTGCGCCAGCTCGCCGAAGATCTGCTGCTGAACAATACGATCCATGGTGCGCGGCGTCAGGTCCTGCGCGCCCTGGTTGATGAAGTGGGCGAAAGCTGCAACCTGACCGCGCTCTCGGGCAGCGAGGTCTTGTACCTGGACCGGGTGGAAACGGCCGCGCCGCTGCGCTTTTATCTTCATCCGGGTTCGCGGGTGCCGGCGCATTGCTCAGCCAGCGGCAAACTGTTTCTCGCACAGCTGTCGCCGGCCCGTCGCCAGCGGCTGCTCGGCCACGTGCCGCTCGAAGCCTGCACCAGCAAGACGCTGACCGACCTGAACGCGCTGGAAACCGAAATTGCCCGCGTCCGGCGTGATGGTTTTGCGATCGATAATGAAGAGTTTCTGCCCGGTCTGTTGTGCGTGGCGGTGCTGGTACCCGGCAGTCGGGGTCGCTCCAACCAGGCGATTGCGCTGCAGGCCCCGGTCATGCGCATGACACCGGACAAGGCCTTGCAATGGTTGCCTGCCCTGCAGCGGGCCGCCAGCACGCTGGCGCAGATCGATACGGGCATCCCCCGCGACAACGACCCTGAACAATCGCATGCAAAGGAAGCCTGATGGTCACCCACATTGAGCAACTCAGGCCCGAGCTGATGCTGTCGGTGCGCGAGGTCTTCGGGATTGACAGCGATCTGACCGTGCCCGCGTTTGCCGAGCGGGAAGAGCATGTGCCCGATATCGACACGGCTTACCGCTTCAACCCTGATGTCACGCTGGCGCTGCTGGCCGGGTTCACGCGCAATCGGCGGGTTCTGGTGCAGGGCCTGCATGGCACCGGCAAGTCGACCCATGTCGAACAGGTCGCGGCCCGATTGAACTGGCCCTGTGTGCGCGTCAACCTCGATGGACACATCAATCGTATGGACCTGGTTGGTCGCGATGCGGTGGTGCTGCGCGACGGCAAACAAGTCACCGAGTTTCAGGAAGGCATCGTGCCATGGGCGTTGCAACGGCCGGTGGCACTCATTTTTGATGAATATGATGCGGGCAGGCCCGATGTGATGTTCGTGATTCAGCGCATCCTGGAGCGCGACGGGCAGTTCACCCTGCTGGATCAAAGCCGCGTGATTCGCCCACACCCGTATTTCCGCCTGTTTGCAACCGCCAATACCGTTGGCCTGGGCAACCTGAACGGCCTGTATCACGGTGCGCAGAAACTGAATCATGCACAAATTGACCGCTGGAACATCGTGGCGGCCTTGAACTATCTGCCGAGCGAGGAAGAGGTCGCCATCGTGCTGGCCCGGGTCCCGGGCAAGGATACGGACAAGGGCCGGGCCCATATCAGGCAGATGGTTGCCGTCGCCAACCTGACCCGCAACGGATTTGCCGCTGGCGACCTGTCGACCCTGATGTCGCCGCGCACCGTCATCACCTGGGCCGAGAACTGTGAGATCTTCCGCGATCCGGCGATTGCGTTCCGGCTGTCGTTTCTCAACAAGTGCGACGAAGCCGAGCGCCCGATCGTCAGCGAGTATTTCCAGCGTTGCTTCGATCAGGAACTCGATCAGGCTCCCGACACAGCCGCCAGTCGCCCATCGTGACTGCCGGCAGTGAGCAGCAGGCGCGCGAACGGCTGTTGCAGTCAGTGGAGGAACTCTGCGCGGCATCGATCCGCGCACTGAGCGCGCAGCCTGACGTTCACTTTCGCGGTTCCCGACTCCACCTGGGCACCCGCCGCCTGCCCGGCTATGCGCCTCACCTGCATCCCCGACTCGGCCAGGATGACTTTGACTCGTTTCGCGGCGCATCGGATGGATATGCGCTGAGGCTGCTGCATTCGATCCCGGACATTCACCGGCTGGAATGCCCGGCTGACCCGACGGCCCGCATGATCTACGAAATGCTCGAACAGTTCCGGGTCGAGTCGCTGGCTGACCGCAGCATGATCGGCGTTCGCCACAACCTGCGCCATCGGTTCGAACAATGGTCGCTCGCCTTCCATCATTCCGGACTGACCGAAACCCTGAGTGGTCTGATTCTGTATGCGCTCGCCCAGATCTGCTATGCGAGGGTTCACGGGATAGGCGTCATGGAGGTCACGGAAGACCTGATCGAGACCACGCGCGGCAAGCTGGTCCGGGTCATCAGTCATGATCTTTACGGCTTGCGCCACAGCCTGGACGACCAGGCCAGGTACAGCCAGCACGCCCGTGCGATCGGCGAGTCCATCGCGCAATTGCTCGCGACGGTTGCCGCCGCCAACCACGAGGATCAGCCGCCGCCCAACGCTGGCGAACCCGACGACTCGGGCCGCTTCAGTCTGTGGCTCGATTTTGATGGCCAGGATTCATCCGGGCATGCGGTGGCCACCACCGGGCGCAGCCGGGCACTGGACGACGCACTCGAGGGCTATCAGGTCTTCACCTCCCGATATGACCAGGAACGTCGCAGCACCGATCTGGTCCGCGCTGCGCAACTCAGAGACTTTCGCCAACAGTTGGATGAGCGCATCGTCGAGAAGGGGCTGAACGCCCGCCCGTTGGCCAGACGGCTCAAGGCCTTGCTGGCCGAACCCAGCCACGATGGCTGGGAAGGCGCGCAGGAAGAAGGTCGCATCGACGGTGCGCGCCTGTCGCAACTGATCAGCACGCCGGCCGAGCGGCGTCTGTTTCGGGCCGATCGCATCGAGCCAATTGCCCAGTGCGCCCTCACCTTCCTGATCGATTGCTCTGGCTCGATGAAAACCCATGCAGAACCGGTCGCGATGCTGGTTGATGTGATGTCCCGCGCCCTGGAAGAGGCCGGCGTGATCAATGAGATTCTGGGTTTCACGACGGGCGCCTGGCATGGCGGCCGCGCCCGACGGGACTGGCAGCGGGCTGGCCAGCCACAGCATCCGGGTCGGCTGAACGAGCGCCTGCATCTGATCTTCAAGGATGCCCAAACATCGTGGCGGCGTGCCAGGCCCTCGATCGCCGGTCTGATGAAGCTGGACCAGTACCGGGAGGGCATCGACGGGGAAGCCGTCGACTGGGCTTGCGCGCGACTTCACGACTGCGATGTCAGACGCCGACTGCTGATCGTGATTTCCGACGGTTGTCCGATGGATAGCGCCACCCAGCTCAGCAACGACGACACCTATCTGGACCAGCACCTGTTGCAGGTGGTGCACAAGCATGAACAGGCCGGCGCAGTGCAGATTTTCGGGGTGGGCGTAGGCCTGGATCTGAGCGTCTTTTACAGCCGGTGTCAGGCGATCGACCTGACCCAGGGCCTGGACAAGCGCGTGTTCGACGAGATACTGGCGCTCATCAGCGGTTTGCGCCGGCGATAGCGCCCTGCTCGTTGTTGTGCCGGTCGCTACAACACCTCGTCGTTCAGGTAGTACCAGCGGTACAGGAACTGCTGACCCAGACGCCGAAAGGGTGCAAAGGCGCGGGAGCGCACCACGTTGAATACGTTCGGATATTCGAGCGGCGCGTTGTAGATCGGCAGCTCGAAGGCCTTGTCGGCTTTGCCCGCGATGCGTAGTGCCATGCGGCGTCCGGCATGCGCCGAGAAGGACACGCCATTGCCGCCGTAACCCAGCGCATAAAAGATGGCCTCTTTCGGATCAGGCTGGCTGATGCGCGGCATCATATCGTGACTGACGTCGACCCATCCCCACCAGGAGTAGTCGATGGCTATGCCCTTGAGCGCCGGGAATTTGCGATGCAGTCCGCCCACCAGTGCGGCCAGATGCCTGGGGTTTGACGCATCGGCGCCCGTAATCGCGCTCCGGCTGCCGATCTGCACTCGGTTGTCGGGTAGTTTGCGGTAGTAAAAGCGCAACGTGCGCGTGTCGGTGATCACCTCGGTGGTCTTGAACTGCGTCGCCTCGAGCTCGGCCGGTGTCAGCACGCGGGTAACCAGTGAATTCGACAGGATCGGCATGATCTTCGAGTTCAGGCTCTTGTGCAGGCCATTGCTCGTGTAGCCGCCGGTGGCCAGGCCGATGGCACGCGCTTTCACAGTACCACCCGGGGTCGTCAGATAATGCACGCCACCACGGGTCTCGATACCCGTCACCGGGCTGCCCGGATGCACCTTGACACCCAGCTCGCGCGCACGGCGCAGATAGCCGTAAGCCAGTTTGAGCGGATGCACGCCAATGCCATCAGGCTCGTGCAGCGCGCCGAAGGCCTCGGTGTCGTTGACATAGCGCTGACGTACCTCGTCGGCGCTGAGAATATGGGTGTCGTAGCCGAAGACCTTGCGCATGACCTCGCCCTCGCTGCGCAGAAAGGCCATCTTGCTCGCCCGGTGCGCGGTATACAGATGGCCACCGCCCTGGGGCTCACAGTCGGGAAACTCGGCGACCAGACTCTTGAAGGTGTCGAAACCGCTGCGGATCTCGGCGTCGAGCCTGAGCGCGACATCCTTGCCCCAGCGCTGAATCCACTGCGAACGATATAGCCGCCCGCTCGCGTTCTGGCCCTGACCTCCATTACGGCTGGTGCAACCCCAGACGGTGCGATTGGCCTCTAGCACGGTCGCTCGGATGCCGTGTTCTCTGGCCAGAAAGAGCGCGGTAGCCAGGCCGGTGAAGCCCGACCCGACAATGACGACATCAGCATCGATATCGCCCTGGATCGGGCCATCGTCATCGGGCGGCGCGCCAGCCGTGGCCACCCAATAGGTCGGCGCATAATCCCGGCCGCGGCCCGGGTGCGGGTCGACCAGGGGGTCGTAGCGCGGGTCGTAGTCGCTATGAACCGGCGACTGCGGGGTGCTCATGTCCATCGGGAACTCCTGGTGATCCGACATGTCTTGCAGGGGCTGCTCGCCCCTTGTCTCGTTGCGCGATGCAACTGGCTGCTGAGCGTAGTACGCTGGAGCGGTGCCCGGCTAGCGCCAGTTGCCGCCAATTGATGAGGCCAGACACGGGTGCCAGGCGGAACGGGCCCTGGCTGGCTCAATGCTGGCCCAATCGATTGGACCCATCTGGTCCTAGGCCGCCTCGGCTACCATGGATACACTGCGAGCCAACCCTTAAGATGAATCGCGCTGGAGACACGCCGCCATGGCAGGCCATGATTCCACCCATTACCTCAAACTGCTCGAGACCTTCAGCGCCGCCTGGAACTCGCACGATCTGGATGCGCTGATGGCCTGCGTCACCGAAGACTGCGCGTTCCACGCGACGGCCGGCCCGGATCTGCTGGGTCGCAGCTTCGTCGGCACTGCGGCGCTGCTCGAGGGCTTCCCGGCGGCGTGGTTGACCTTTCCGGATGCCGCCTGGATCGATGCCGACCACTTCGTGCAAGGCGAGCGTGGCGTGTCCGAATCCACCTTCACCGGCACCAAGGCCGATGGCACCCGGATCGAAGCCCGAATGGTCGATGTGTTCACCTTCCGCGATGGCAAGATTGCGGTGAAGAACGCCTTTCGCAAGGATCGCCCACCCGTCAAGACTGCCTGACCCCCATTTCCAGCTATGGCGAGCATTGAATCGCCGAATTCCGAGGAGACAACGATGAATTTCAAGCAGACGATACTCATGCCGGCGATCACGGCCAGTGCGATACTGGCCGCTCAGGGCGCCGTTGCGGCCACTTTCAAGGTGGCAGTCGGCGATGCCCAGGGCAGCGCGCAATGGGAACTGGGCACCAAGTTCAAGGCCTTGTTCGAGGCCAAGACAGCCGGCAAACACAAGATCGACCTGTTCCCCAACGGCCAGCTCGGCAGCGAGGAGACCACGGTCAACTCGGCGAGCATGGGTACGCTGGACATGTCGATCCTGGCCGTCAACAACGTCACGCCGTTTTCGCCCACGGTCGGCATCCTGACCCTGCCGTATGTGATCCAGAGCGCCGACGAGGCGAAAAAGCTGGTGACCGGCGACGTCGGCAAGGAGCTGACCGCCAACACCGTCCGTGATGCCGGCGTGCGCATCATCGGCTGGACCTTCACCGGCTTTCGCGTCCTGACCAACTCCAAGAAGCCCGTCAAGACCCTGGCCGACCTGCAAGGCCTGAAGATCCGTGTGCCCAAGAATGAGATCATGATTGCCAGCTACCAGGCCTGGGGAATCAACCCCACGCCGATGGCCTGGTCGGAGACCTTCACCGCCCTGCAGCAGCGCGTTGTGGACGGGCAGGACAACCCGTACATCACGGTGCACTCGATGAAGTTCAACGAAGTGCAGAAGTACATCACGAATATCCGTTACGTGTTTTCGCTCGAGCCGCTGATCATCGGCGAATCCATCTTCAAGAAGCAGCCTGCCGATGTCCAGAAAGCCATCCTGGAAGCTGGCGCCGAGGCAACCGAGCACAGCCATCAATGGCTGCTCGAGACCGAAGGCAAGATCAAGAAGGAGCTGATCGACAAGGGCATGCAGATCACCGACCCTGACGATGGCGAGAAGGAGTTCATCGCCAAGGCCACCGCTGCGGTCTGGCCGAAGTTCTATGACAGCATTGGCGGCAAGGCCAAGCTCGACAACGTGCAGAAGGCCCTGGGGCGCTGAGCCCGACACGCGACGACCACCATCGAACACGATGGGTGGTCGGCTGCGCACGGATCGTCATTGCTCGCCTGCGCCATGATGTGAGAGACCCCGAGCCTGACTGGCTTCGCAGGCGCCCCGCTCTGCCATCGCGCGGATGACAGTTCCCATTCCAACAACCTGCCGGGTATGACCGGCACACGGAGAGCTCATGCCCGCCCAACGCAAGATGCTTGCGCTGCTGAACAACGCCGAGACTCTGCTGTGCGAGGTGTTGCTGGCGGTGTTCGTGTTGATTCTGTTCGCGCAGATCGTGGCGCGCCAGGTGTTCAGCTACAACATCGCCTGGAGCGAGGAACTGTCCACCTATCTGTTCGTCTGGTTCGCCTACCTTGGCGCGGTGGTGGCGGCCAAGATGTCGGCGCACAACCGGGTGACAGTGCACTTCCTGTTCATGCCCAAGTGGCTGTCGCGCGCCCTGCTGACCCTGGCCGACCTGCTCTGGGTCGCTTTCAACCTGTATTTCGTCTGGCTGAGCTACGACTTCGTGTTCAACCGCATGAACCTGTTCTGGAAGGCGCAGACCCTGGGCGTTCCGATGAAGTACTTCTACATGATCCTGCCGATCGCTTTCACGTTGATGTCGATCCGCATCCTCTGGATCGTCTACCTGCGCGTGTTCAAAGGCATCGAGCCGCTCGACCCCGACACCGAGGAGATCGAGAAGGCCAGACAGCAAGCCCAGCAGTCGCCGGCCTGAGCCACCACAGGAGTCACGCATCATGGAAAACTACGTCGCGCAATTGCTGTTCGGAGGCTTCATCCTGCTGCTGTTGCTGGGCGCGCCGATCACGGTCGCACTCGGCGGCGCCGGCATGGCCGCCTACCTCGCGCTCGACAAGGACCCGATCGCACTCGTGCAGATCGCTTTCAACTCGGTTGGCAGCTTCCCGCTCATGGCGCTGCCGGCCTTCGTGCTGGCTGGCGCCCTCATGGAAGCGGCCGGCATCTCGCGGCGCCTGGTCGACATTGCCGAAACGCTGGCCGGGCCGATTACCGGTGGTCTGGGCGCAGCCACCGTGCTGGCCTGTCTGTTCTTCGGCGCAATCTCCGGCTCCGGCCCGGCCACCACCGCCGCCGTAGGCATGCTGATGATCCCGGCCATGGCCAGGCGCCGTTACGACCGAGCCTATGCCTCGGCCATCACCGCCGCCTCGGGTGGCCTGGGCATCATCATTCCGCCATCAATCCCGATGGTGATCTTCGGTATCGCCGCACTGGGCATGCAGCCGCCTCCGGAGGCCGTGGAGAAGTTCGGGACCTTTGCCTCGTTGTCGATTCCCAAGCTGTTCATCGCCGGCGTCCTGCCCGGTATCGTGATGGCCGGCAGCCTGCTGGTGATGAACTACTTCATCTCGAAAAAGAGCGGCTACCGTGGCCTGACCGAAAACTGGTCGTTCGGCGACATCGGCAAGGCGCTGCGCCGCGGCATCTGGTCGATCATCGCGCCGGTCATCATTCTGGGCGGCATCTACACGGGCCTGTTCACCCCGACCGAGTCGGCCATCGTGGCCATTTTCTACACGCTCATCGTCGGGATCTTCATGCACCGCGAGCTCAAGCTGCCGGCGATACAGAACGCGCTGCGCACAACCACCTGGATCACCGGCCGCGTGCTGCTGATTCTGTTCACCGCCACGGCCTTCGGCCGCCTGCTGGTCGAGCAGCGCATTCCGGCCGACATTGCCGAATCCATGCTGGCGCTGACCGACAACATCTACCTGATCTGGGCGATGGTGATCCTGTTCCTGCTCTTTGTCGGCATGTTCATGGAGACCCTGGCCGCCATTTTGATCCTGGTGCCTGTGCTGTTGCCGGTGATGTATTCGGTGGGTGCCGATCCCACCCACGTCGGCATCGTGGTGATCTGCGTGTTGTCGATCGGCTTCATGACCCCGCCACTGGGCGAGAACCTGTTCGTCGCCTCGGGCATCGGCGGCGAGACGGTGGAGAAGATCGTCGTGCGCGTGATGCCATTCGTGATTGTGTCGACCATTGCGGTCTTTCTGATCGCCTACTTCCCCAAGCTGTCGTTATGGCTGCCCGGACTGGTGGGCTACCCCTGATCGATGCGTCGAGAGGCGCTATGCGCCAGACGGCGTCATTGACGCCAGCACCTGGGCCAGGGCGCGAATGCCGGGTTCGATCGCTTCGAGGGGAATCGACTGGTAGCCCAGGCGAACGTAGCCGCCGGGCGCCGGCTCGGCAGCAAAAAAGACATCACCGGGTTCGATCAGCACGCCTTGCACGGCCGCCTGGCGCGCCAGCTCGCTGGCGGCGATGCCCGCCGGCAGCCTGACCCAGAACGATCCCCCTCCGGCCACGGGCACCACGGCACAGCCGGGTGCATGGCGGGCCAGGGCGGCCAGCACAGCCTCGCCGCGCGAGCGCTGGGCAAGGGCCAGGCGTCGCAACTGGGCGTCATAGTGGCCCAGCGACAGGTACAGTGAAAAGGCGCGCTGAATGAACGCCGAGGGATGGCGCAATATGAGACGGCGCAGCGCGCGCAATTGCTCGATCAGCGCCGGCGCGGCCACGATGTAGCCGATGCGCAGGCCCGGTGCGAGCGACTTGGACAGGCTGCCCACATAAATCACCCGGTTGTGACGATCCAGACTCTTGAGCGCCGGGATCGGATCGCCGGCGAAACGGTTCTCGCTCTCGAAGTCGTCCTCGATAATGACCAGATTCGATTCGGCGGCCATCGCCAGCAATGCCTCGCGGCGCGCCAGCGGCATGGTCACGCCGGTCGGGCACTGGTGGCTGGGCGTCGTGTACACATAGTCGAAGTCGCGCAGCCGCTGGTCCACCGGCAGGCCGCCTTCGTCCACCGGCAGGGGCACCAGTGCCGAGGTGCGGGTGGCGAAGATATTGCGCGCATCCGGGTAGCCGGGGTCTTCGATCGCCACGCGGGTGCCTTCGCGCATCAGCAGGTCGGCCACCATGTATAAAGCGTGCTGCGCACCGACCGTGACGATCAGCTCGTCGCTGCCAGCCCAGACACCGCGCCGGGGCAGCACACGGGTGCGGATCTGCTGGACCAGCGCGTCATCATCACGCGTGATCTGATCGGGCGCCCACTCGCGAATATCCAGCACGCTGAGGGTCTTCATGCAGGCCTCGCGCCAGTCCGCCGTCGGGAACAAGGTCGGATCCAATTGGCCGTAGAGGAAAGGAAACGGGTAACGCTGCCAGTCCGAGGGTTTGGCGATGCTGCGCTGTCCGGTCAGTGGTAGACGTAGCCGCTGTGACCAGTCTGGCTGCGCAGCGCCGGGGGCTGGCCGATGCGGGTCCGGACCGATTCGCGCCTCGGCCGGCGGACCGGAGGCCATCGCCGGATTGACGAAGTGTCCGCTGCGCTGGCGCGATTCGAGATAACCCTCGTCGCGGAGCTGCTGATAGGCGAGCACGACGGTGTTGCGCGCCACGCCGAGCTGCTCGGCCATCTCCCGGCTGGATGGCAATGGCACGCCGGCCGGTAGCTGCCCATCCAGAATGGCGCCAACCAGCATCTCCCGGATGCGGCCCTGCAAGGTCATGTTCTCTCGCGCCGAGCGTTCAAGCAACTGACGCCACAGCACCTGGTTCAAGCGTACAGACATGGGCGGGAATTCATTCCGATGAGGGTTGGCAGGCAGCATGCCAAGTGATCGAACAGGGGTATCTATTGGTGAGCGGCCTCCCGACGATCACAGCTCAAGCAGCGCCATTCTCCATGTGGGCCTGCCCCAGTTCTTGCGACACCGACCGCAGCCGCTTGTCGCGTGTCCATAGTGTCGCGCCATGGGTCAACGCAACTGCGGCAAGAAGATGCATGTCGACGTACCCGATGCCCTTGCCCCACAGTCGGCAACGTTCGACAAACGTCAGTACCTCATCATGCTCGGCAACGACGGCTGTGGGCATGCCTTGCAGCAATGCCAACACGGTCTTTCGGTTCATCAGACTGCTACAGGCGACTTCGCCGACAATCAATGGATGCATCAGAATAGACGCTCGTTCCAGAAGTGCGACCAGTTGCGCGTCTCCGTGGCGCAGGTGATCCACCCACACCGAGGTGTCGGCCAGGATCAACTATTGCTGTCCACTCGGCGACGCGGCGCAGCCTTGAGGGCGGGCTGACTACCGCCCAAGCGCGCCAGGCGACGTGCGCTCTCGCGCTCGATCAAGGCCTTCAGGCCCTCGTGAATCACTGCCGAGCGATCCAGCGGTCCGGCAAGTTTCAATGCCTTGGCCAACAGTGCATCGTCGATGTTGACAGTGGTGCGCATGCGGGCATCCGGGTTCAGAAAGGCATCAAATATAGCATCAAATATAGCATCATTTGATGTCAAGCTACGTGCTTTTGGCCGCTCATTGACTCGGACCGAAGCCCGTTTGCCTGGGGCCAACGCCTGCACTGCCATTGTCCAGCCCCAGCCACAAGCTCGAGGGGTCACGATGCACAAGCCCTATTATTTGCATCGGCGAGAGGGCTTGTCGACGACTTGCCGGCAGCTTTGCGCGACGCAGAATTTTCAACAGGAATCGTCAATGCCTGACGTGAATGAGAATGGCCTCGCCAGGCTTCGCCAGACTTTTGATGCGAACAGACCTTACTTTGCCGCCTGGATCTTTTTGCTCACCTGGTTGGTCGGCGGCCCGATTCTTGCATCGAGGTTTGATGTCGTCATTCGTTATGACGATCATCGCGGCTTCCTCGCAATGGCCGCATTGGGGGCCGGCGCCGCCGTCTCAGCTCGCTACTTTGGCGCACGCAGTGTTGTCACATCATTCTGCGGCTACCAATCTCTCTGGTCCGGCGCGGGCAGTATCGGCTTTCTGATGGCCTACGTGCCGACCCTGTGGAACAGGCCGCTGATCGACGAATCCCTTGCCCGATGGGATATTTTTTTCGGCATCGACTGGCCCGGTCTTTACCGATGGGTCTATGAAAACCCGATGATTGAAAAGACACTCTGGCTTGCCTATCTCAGCATGCCTTACCAGATCGCGTTTGCGGTCCTTGTCTTCTCACTGACTTCTGACCACGCCAGAAACAATGAACTCTGGTGGGTGGCGGCGATCAGTGCGGCGATCACGTCAGTCGTCTGGGGACTCTGGCCATCGCTTGGGCCGCTGCACCACTTTGCCATGCTCGGCAATCCGGCTGAGTCTCTGGCGCCAACGGCGGGTGGCCATGTCATGGTTGTTCAGGAGTTGCGTGGCGGCGTGAAAAAGATCATTCATGCGTCGCAGGCGTCAGGGATAGTGTCCTTCCCGTCTTATCACACAGCCGGTGCGCTCTACTTGATCTACATCTTTCGCTCGTACCGGATCTTCGCCGGCGTTCTGATGCTGAATATCCTGATGCTGCTCGCCATTCCCATCATTGGCGAACACTATATTGCTGACATGGCCGGTGGCGCAGTCGTTGTCTTGTGTTCGATCTGGATCACCCGGCGCTTGATCTCGGCGTTGCAGTCGCGACAGAGAACAGTGTGAGGCGGTAGGCAGCAAACGACGCCAACACCGGGTTTGTCCTGGCCGAGAATCAGCAGATGGATACGGACCACATCGCACTCACGACGTGGCCCGCCCAGACGGGTCGACGTTCCTGTCAAAGCCCGGACGCAAACGCCCGAACCGATTCGACAAACTTCGCGGGTTCGATAACAGGCCACAGATGGGTGGCCCCCTGGATTTTTTCCCGGCGAACGTTATCGCCGGTGCAACCCTCGTATAATTGGACGAACGCATCGACTGGAATGCCGGGTGCCATCACCGAGTCACTGCCCCACACAAGAAAGGTCGGCACCTTGCGGGCCGCCGCGATTTCCTGACACGGCATGACGGTTCGCTTGCGGGCATAATAGCGCGCAAAACCCGGGCTATTCTCCTTCCACACGAGTTTGGTATCGGCGCTTTGCCGATCGAAATACCCCGCATCGCCACTCACGTCGTCGATCAGCTTGCGGGCCGCCGTATCCAGATCGTTGGCCTTGATCGCGGCCGATAATGGCGCCAAGGCTGCGCCGTACTTTGCCATCAGATTCTTGAAATCGTCGCTCGGCTCGGCGGGAGGCGCCACGTTGACCAGTCCTTCAAACAGGTAGGCGCTGCGCACGATGTCCGGATGGCGGATCGACGTCAGGTGCACATTGCGTGCACCCATGGACAGGCCTACGAGGTGGGCGGGGCCTTTGCCAAGGGCTTTCACAAACGCTGCAATGTCATCGGCCTGGAGGTCTTCGGTGAGCCCGGGCCCCTCGCGCCGAGCACCGTCCTTTCCATAGTATCGCTGGGTGAATGCCACCACGTGAAAGTGCTTGGCCAGTAGCGGCAGATGCGGGAGCCAGGTGCGATAGTCGCTGAGCGCACCGTGAACCATCACCATCAACGGGCCTTCTCCTTGTTCGACATAGGTGAACTCGTATCCGTTGGCGGTCAGCGTCCTGGGCGCGACTTCGGCGGCCGTCGCAGCACCAGCGCCGGCCAGCAGCCCACTGATACCGGCAAACAGTGTGACGAACAACGCGGCGGCCCGCCGCCGCCAGAAGCCTGACTGGTTGCGTCTCATCCCGATCTCCTGATTATTGGAAGGAACATCGTCTTCTACCGTGTACGACAAGGGCGCGCAATCATCAACTTTGACTAGCAGCCCGAGAGCGGCCTCGGTAAGATGATCGGCCGCACGATCCCATCCGACGCCCATCCGAGACATCATGAATGCACCCATCGATCTGACCACGCCCCTGACCGACCTGACCCCGGCGCCGGCCGGGATGAGCCCGGCCGAATGGCAGACCCGTGTCGAACTGGCCGCCTGCTACCGGCTGGTTGAATACTACGGCTGGACCAGTCAGGTCTATAACCACATCACTGCGCGCATTCCGGGCACCGAAGACCTGCTCATCAATCCTTTCGGGCTGGACTATGCCGAGATCACCGCGTCGAATCTCGTGAAAATCGACATCGAGGGCAACACACTCGATGACAGTCCCTACCCGGTCAATCAGGCGGGTTATGTGATTCATTCGGCCATCCATTCGGCGCGCCATGATTTTCAGTGCACCTTGCACACGCATTCGCCCTGGGCCGAGGCCTTGTCCTGCATCGAGCAGCCCTTCATACCCATGACCCAGGGCGGCGCGATGTTCCATGAGCGGGTCGGTTACCACGACTATCAGGGCATCGCGCTGGACGCCGATGAACGCGCCAGCCTGATTGCCGACCTCGGCCCAATCAACCATACCCTCGTGCTCAGGAATCACGGCGTGGTCATCGGAGCCCCGTCCATCCCTTGGGCCCTCACCCGGCTCTGGCACTGGGAAGCGGCCTGTGCCACACAGATGCGGGTGCTGGCCAGCGGCGCGCCGATCAATCGCCTGCCGGAGTCGGTGCTGGTTCGCACCCGCGAACAATTCGAGGGCGGCAGTGCGCAGGCCGGCGCGGCAACGCGTTTTCCCGAATGGCCGGCCGCCTTGCGGATTCTCGATCGACGCGATCCGACCTGGCGAAGTTGAAACCCTTGATCAGAACGACGGTCGAGGCAGTCGGGTAGCAATGCAAAGGGCGCCCGCCACTGCGATGCGGGCGGGTGCGATCGATCCGGTGACTGGTTCGCTAAGGAACATCGCAAGGCGCTCCCGCGGCATGGTGAGATGGCTCGTCAGCGGCAGTCAAAACTGCCGGCCTGCTCGACCTCACCACGGCCGGCATAGATCGCCCGCTTCGGATGCGGGCACAAGGGCCGAGTGCGGGTCGCGGACCAGTCTGCCGGCAGTTCCTTGTTCACGCCGCCCGGATTGCCGGCACCGCGAACCGCCGCGATGATCCGCTCGGGCGCACGACCGTGCTCCACCCAGTCAACCAGAGGCGTGATCACATCGAACTGGTCGGCCGACGGCCCGTCGCGACAATGATCCATGCCAGGCACCGGGAACAGGCGTGCGAATGAGGCGGCCTGCCCTTGATGATGCCGGTCGAGTGCATCGATCCAGGCACGGGTATCGTTCACCGAAAATATCGCATCGCTGTTGCCGTGATAGGCAAGCATTTTTGCGCCGCGCTGGCGCAGCGCATCGAGTTTGTCGGGCTCCACGGGCTGCATGAATGACAGCGCCGACTCGCGGTAGGTCTCATTGGTCGACGCCACCGCTTCCAGCAGACGATCCACCGGTGTGTCCAGCACGTAACGCGCGCCATTGAAGGTTTTGGGATCGGCCGGCGGCACCGCCCAGATCAGTCCGACCGCGCCCGAGTCCAGTTGCAGGGGCGCGGTGAATTCCCAGCGTTTGGCGCCCTCGCCGGCCAGACCCGCATCGTAGGGAAAACTCGCATAGAACGGCTTGCCTGCGCCGCTTGTCGCGCCGGCAAACACCGCGCCGATGCTGGCCTTCTGCTGGCTCGTCAGGCAGGCACCATTGCGCGCGCCCACACAGGTGGGCACGTCACGATTCAGGCTGAATGTTTGCTGACAGGCCTGGCTGTCCTGGATCATGCCGTCGGCCAGGCCATCGAGTGCATCGCAGGACTGCACGACCCGCGCCGCCACCAGGCGACGTTCCTCGTCGGTGAAGGCCGTGGAAAGATCCTTGGGGTCGGTGGCCACCTTCGCATACTGCTGGGCCCCGAAGATGTTGGCAATGGCCGCCAGCGGCAGTCGATACCCCGGCGCACCAATCAGATAACCATCAAACTGCTCGGGATAACGACTCGCTGCGACAAGCGCATGCCGACCACCATTGGAACAGCCGCCTACGTAAGACGTATCCGGTGCGCGACCATAGGCGGCTGCGACAATCTGCTTGGCGATCGGCGTGAGCCGGCCCACGGTTTGATAGCCATAGTCGAGACGGGCCTGCGGATCCAGGCCGAAGCCCGGACCCCGCGTCACCTTGTTGTCATGGCCAGCGTCCGAGCTGACCACCGCAAAGCCCTGGAGCAACGCACTGGTCACCGGGCCACCGCCCAGGTCGCCCAGTGCCGGCCGTACCGAGCCATCGATGCCACCATTGGCCTGATACCAGAAGCGGCCATTCCAGTTGGCGGGCAGACGCATCTCGAAGCCGATCGCATATGCAAGCCCGTCGATCGGCCCCTGACGCTCCGCGAGACGACCGGTGAGTCGGCAGTGTTCGCCAATCGGCTGACCGCCGATCGATTCGGCACCTGCAGCGATGGTCTCGATGGCCAGAATCCGGGTATTGGGCAGCGCGCCGATCCGCGCGCCCAGTGTCTCGCAGGTGGCCACCCGTTGACCCGGTGACGCCTTGCGCGCGCCAACGTTCCCGGAGTCGGCTGAAGGCGGACTCGCACAAGCGGCAACGATCAGCATCGCCAGGGAAGCGATGAACACTGCAGCCCGACGCTGCCGTGCTCGAGAAGGATGTTGCCTCATGATTTCTCCAATGGCGGACCGGATACGGTGGGCGACTCGTCCGCAGCCTGCCAACGACCGCCCAGGTTCTTGAGCAACTGATTCGCGGCGAACAGCTGCCGATTGCGCAGATTCAACAGACTGGCTTCGGCCGTCAACACAGTGGTCTGCGACGCGACCACATTCAGGTAGCCGACCGTGCCGGCCTTGTATTGATCCTGCGTGATCGCCAGGTTGCGTCGCGCAGCCACCAGCGCCTGTTGCTGGAACCGTTGCTCGGCGTCCAGTTCGCGCATCGCGGCCAGGTTGTCTTCAACTTCCTGAAAGGCAACGAGCACGGTCTGCCGCCAGATGGCGGCGGCGAACTCGGCGCTCGCTTGAGCCTGAGCCCACTGCGCCTGGCGCGCGCCACCATCGAACAGTGTCTGCGCAATGGCCGGTCCAAGCGCCCAGACCAGGCTGGGCGCCGAGATCAGGCTGGCCATCGCCGTACTGCGATAGCCGGCACTGGCGCCCAGGGTAATGGACGGAAAGAAGGCGGCATTGGCCACACCCACCTGCTTGAAGGCAGCCGTGACCCGACGCTGCGCCGCCGTGATATCGGGTCGGGTCTGCACCAGGGTTGAGGGCAGCAGACGCGGCACCGTCGGCAGGTCGGGCAAGGCTGCGGTGGGCGCGATGTTGAGCATGGCAGGTGGTACGCCGAGCAAGATGGCAATGGCGTGTTCGAGCCGGGCGCGTTGCAGCGCCGATTCGCGCGCCTGCGCCTGCACGGTGCGCAACTGGGTCTCGGCCTGCAGCACATCACTCAGGGCGACGACGCCATCGGCCTGGCGAATGCGGGTCAGCTCGAGGGCTCGCTGATTGGCCTGGGTGGTCCGCTCGAGCAGGGCCTGCTGCGCCTCGGCTGCCCGCATCGCGAAGTAGGTTTGTGTGAGCATGGCCTGCGCCGACAGACGCACCGCCGCCCATTCATCGCGACTGGCCTGCAGATTGTGTTCCTGGGCCTGGGCGGCCAGCGACCAGCGCCCCCACAGATCGAGCTCCCAGCTCGCGCTGGCACTCAGTCCATAACTGGTCGCGGTCGATCGCGGCTGCCCACCCAGGCTGGGTGACGCACTGCGCGTGGCAGTCGCACCAATGCCCACGCCCGGCCACAAGACCGCCTGGCTGGCCTGAAGCGAAGCCTGCGCGCTGGCAACCTGGGCCAGGGCCAGACGGATGCCCTCGTTGCCGATGACCAGGCGCGATTGCAGGTCGTCGAGCACCGGGTCGCGGAACAGGCGCCACCAATCCGACGGAATTTCCGCATCGACCAGCCCTGTGGTTCGATCGCCCACCGGCTCCCAGATGCCTTGCTGCTTGAACTGCATCGGTATGGCGGCATCGGTGGGCGGAGCGGGTGGCGAGATCGCACAACCCGTCACCAGGCTGACTGAGAGGATCGCGGCAAGGAATGAACCGGCGATTCGAGCCGGGGAAAGCCATGAATTCTGGTCGCCCCGCCCGAAAACTGTACCGTTACCCGACAAGTGGCGCGCCATGGTGCTGCACCGCTGGCGTCGGGTCACAATGCCACGTCGGGAGACAGATTGGCCTGGTCGCTGCGCTGGAGAGTGTTCATACGGTCTGCCCGGTTACTTGTCGGATTCGAGTATGGACGCAGCGACCATGAAGTCAAGTGAGCGCCACACCGGCGAACCCGGCACACTCGGCTTGCCATTCCAATTTGGCATGGCAAGCCCGACAAACGATCACGGGCATGATTGGAACGCACGAAATTGCATGCGGGCAATGAGCGAATCCATGATCATTCCAAAAGTCGGACTGCGCGAGATCGAGATCGGCCGATGCCGGGCATTACACACTGGGTTGGAGGGCCTGCTTGAGGGGGAATCCCTGCAAGGAGCAATCTGGCGGGCCGGACGGCCCTTGACGATGAAGGAGGGGACATGACGAGTAGCGTCCCGGTGCGCGCCGCACGACCGAGCAGCGCCCCACAGCCCTTGGCCGGCGTACGGGTGGTCGAATTCACGCACATGGTGATGGGGCCGACCTGCGGCATGATCCTGGCTGATCTGGGCGCCGAATCGATCAAGGTCGAGCCCATCGAGGGTGATGGCACCCGGCGCCTGCTCGGCGCGGGTGCGGGCTTTTTTCCGATGTTCAACCGGAACAAGCTCAGCATTGGCATCGACCTGAAGCAGCCCGAGGGCGCGCTGGTTGCGCGCCGGCTCGCCGCCAGCGCCGATGTGGTGGCCGAGAACTTCAAACCGGGCGCTATGCTCCGCTTCGGTCTCGACTATGCGAGCCTGGCTCGGACCAATGAGCGGCTCATCTACGTGAGCCACAAGGGCTTTCTGCCCGGTCCCTATGAGCACCGCACCGCGCTCGACGAGGTGGTGCAGATGATGGGTGGATTGGCCTACATGACCGGCCGTCCAGGCGATCCGCTGCGCGCCGGCTCCAGCGTCAACGACATCATGGGTGGCATGTTCGGTGCGATTGGTGCGATGGGCGCGTTGATCCAGCGCGGCATCACCGGCAAGGGCATGGAGGTGCAGTCAGCCTTGTTCGAGAACAACGTCTTTCTGATGGGTCAGCATATGCTGCAGTTCGCGATGACCGGTCGTCATCCGCAGCCGATGCCGGCGCGCGACAACCCATGGGCCGTCTATGACGTATTCACGGTTCGGGACGGCGAACAGATCTTTCTGGCCGCGGTGAGCGACAGTCAGTGGCAGTTGTTCTGCGAACGGCTGGGCTTTCACGATCTGCGCGATGATCCGACACTCAAAACCAACAACGACCGGGTCCGGGTTCGCCCGGCGCTGCTCGCCACCTTGCGCGAGCGACTCGCCCCACGCAGTGCCGAAGAGTTGGCCCGGTTGTTCGAATCAGCTGGTCTGCCTTTCGCGCCGATCCGACGCCCCGAAGACCTCTACGATGACCCGCACTTGCAGGCGACCGGCGGTCTGGCCGACGTTGAACTGCCCGACGGCGACCAGGCCGGCTCCTCGGTCAAGACCACCTTGTTTCCGTTCACACTCGCGGGCGAGCGCCTGGGCGTGCGTCGGCAACCCCCGCGACTGGGTGAGCACACCGAACAACTGCTCGCCGGTGTGGGTTACAGCAGCAACGAGATCGCCGGCCTGCGTGAACGCCGGATCGTGGTCTGACCCGGGCCGGCCATTCGTCATCCTGCCTTGGGCACTCGCGCCGCATCGATCACCAACAGCAATGCGTCGAGGCCGTGATAGCTGCGCGGATCCAGTCCGGTGATCGCGCGGATGCGCTCGAAGCGTGCATACAAGGTGTTGGGATGGGCACCCAGGGCGAGCGCGGCCCTGGAGACGTTGAGGTCGCAGGCGGCGAGCGTGCGCAAGGTGGCCAGCAGCGCCCCGTCGAGCCGTCGGTCAGCCTCGTCGAATGGCCGATGCCAGGCGGGCAGGATATCGCTGAGCGCCGGCACGGCCTCATGCAGCATCAGATCGCGCAAGGCAAGGTCGTCGAAACGTCGGACCCGCTCGCCAACATGGGCCAGTTGCAGCGCCAGCCCGGCCTGGCGATGAGCGGCCGGGATGCGCGCAGTGGCATGGACATCCTGACTGATGCCGATCAGCACGTCATTGCCCGCCACGGCGAGACGGGTCGCCGCGCGACCGGACAGGGCCGGAAAGGGCGCAGACCAGCCAGACACCCGGCGCAGGGCGGCCAGCACGATCGTGACCCTGCCGCCACGCACGCCGGTCAGTCGACGCAGCTCGGTGGCCGGCAGGAGTTCGTCCAGCGCGTCGGCCATGCGGCGCGCTCGCGCCGCATCGCTCATATGAGCAGGGTCGACCGACTGCGCGAGCACCACACAAAAGGCCTGACGGCCATCAAGAAAGCCCGCCTTGCGCAGCCGCTCGCTGGCCCGACGATCCGATTCGTCATAACCACCCAGCAGCAAGCCAAGCAAGGCAGCCTGCTCGTCCACGGCGGCGCAGGCCAGGCGCCGCACCTGCGCAACATACTCGGCCGACATGATCGTACTGATGGCATCGGCGTATTCGAGCGTGAAGTCTGCCAGGAGAGCCAGCGCGGCCGGCGACAGTTGATCGTTCATCGATAACAGATGCCGCGTAATCACTTTGAGGGTGCAGCGATAGGCGTGCAACACCGCCTCGAGCGGAAAGTATTGCGCGGCGCGCAGGCGGGCGTGGTCTCGCACGAAAGCAAAATCACCGACCCCACCACCGTCGAGCAGGCGGATGATCTCGGCCAGGTGATCAGGCGCATGTTTGGCCCACTGTGCCGGCACCTCGGTATTGCGTGATTCACCGAAAGCGGGAATCTGCTCGCGTACGGCCATCGCGATGTCGGTTTCGATCATCGTCTGCGAGCGAGCCAGCCGGGCACCCAGGCGGACCGCACCCGGCTGCTCCAGCACGGCATCGAGCGCCCGCTGGAGCGCCGCGCGGGCGGCCTGGCCCTGGCGGGCGTCGTCCTGAGCGGCATCGCCAGTCACGGCATCGCGCTTGGCCGCCCATACTGGAGCTGGCAGATCCCGGGCTGCAGCGACGCGGTCGCGATCGGCCGACGCCACCGACGTGACACGCCTGTTTGCCCGGCCCATTGTGCAGGTTCTCCAATCAAATCGGTCAATGCCTGGGAAGTATGCCCGATGCATTCCCATCTCATTGTAGATACTCTCCATTCACTCGCCCGAGTCGCGGGCGTCCTTCCAGGAGAGACTCATGACCAAATATCTGTTTGTTTTTCATGGCGCCACCATTCCCGAAGGCCGCGAGGCCCAGGAGCGCGCGATGGATCTCTGGGGCAAGTGGTACGCCGGCATGGGGGCAGCCGTGGTCGACGGTGGCAATCCGGTGGGTAAATCGACCACCGTCCTTAGCGATGGCTCAGTGGTGCCCAATGGCGGCGCCAACCCGGCCTCGGGTTACACCATCGTGCAGGCCGATTCGCTGGACAAGGTGATCGCGATGGCCAAGGCGTGTCCGATCCGCGAGGGAGGCGGCTCGATCGAAGTGGCACCGCTCATCGACATGTAGAAGCGCTGGCCCAAGCCGCCTGCCGTATCATCGTCGCCAGTTCAACGAGGATCGGTGGGGGAGCGCAGCGCATGGTCAAGCAGGGTGTGAATCACCAGATCGATCGTCGAGCAAGCGCGTCGCTGACCATCGGATTCGTCGGGCTGGGCGTGATGGGTCAGCCGATGGCCAGCCATCTGGTCGCGGCCGGCCATAGCCTGCTCGTGAATGATCTTCAGCTCGAATCCTGTACCCAATGGGCGGCCACGCAGGGGGAGCGCGCCATAGTCGTGCCGGTACTTCGCGACCTGGCCGGCGAGGCCGACATCGTGATTACCATGCTGCCCAACGGCCGGGTCGTGCAGGAGGTCTGCTTCGGTGAGCGGGGATTGGCCGAAGGGCTGCGTGAGGGCAGTCTGCTGCTCGATACCTCATCGTCCGAGCCCTGGTTGACCCGACAAACCGCCGACCGACTGGCCCACATCGGTGTGACCATGGTCGACGCGGCGGTCTCGGGTGCGCAATGGGGCGCACAGGAAGCCGCGCTGGTGTTCATGGCCGGCGGCAACACCGACGATATCGAGCGGGTACGCCCGCTGCTTGACCGGATGGGCCGCCTGGTGGTTCATCTGGGGCCCATCGGCAGCGGCCATGAGATGAAGTGCATCAACAACCTGATCACCGCAGTCACCTTCGGTGCGACTGCCGAGGGGCTGGCGATCGGTAAGGCCAGTGGCCTGGACCCCGAGGCCATGTTGGCGGTACTCAATGAATCGACCGGCATGTCGTGGGTCAGTCGCAACCATATCGGTCAGCGCATCCTGAGCCGGCAGTTCGACGATCCGTTCAGGCTCGAACTCATGCTCAAGGACATGGGCATTGCAACGATGCTGGCCCGCGAGCATCAGGTGCCGGTACCGCAATCGGCACTGGCCCATCAGCTCTGGCAAAGCGCCGACCTGGCGGCCGGACCCGGCGCGAGTGTGAGCGGCTTCGTGCGCTGGGTCGAACAACAGACCGGTGTGGAGATCACGCCCGGACGCAGCGCGCCGCGGCAGCGCGCGGGCGACTGAGCGGATGAGCATCAACAAGCTGATGCCCGCATCGCCAGCGAACCATCCAACACCCGAGCGGTCGCTCGCCGCCTTCATCACCGGTTTCGATCTGGCCCGGGTGCCCGATGATTGCCGTCGCATCGTGCGCCTGATGGTCAAGGCCAATGCGGGCACGGCCTTCGCCGGGGCGGCAGAGGACGGTATTGCGGCATTGCGTGCGCTGCTGTGTGAAGCGGGCGGCGCCCCTCAGGCGCGCACCTTCGTGTTTGGCGATCGATTGCCGGCGCAGGCCGCCGCGCAGTTCAACGCCACGCTGTGTCGGGCGCTCGATTTCTGCGATGCGATGGCGCCCGGGCCGCATGTCGGCGCCGCCCTGTTCCCGGCCGCGATTGCCGCCGCCGAATTGCGCAACGACTGCACCGGGCAGGAATTCATGGCCGCACTGGTGGTCGGTGCCGAAGTGGGCGCCCGAATGAACCTGAGCGAGGCGCAATACGATGGCTTTGATCCGACTGGTGTCGCCGTGGTGTTCGCCGCCGCCGCTGCCGCATCGCGAATTCTGCGCCTGAGCGAAGCACAGACCGTCGATGCGCTGGCACTCGCCTTCAACCGCTGTGGTGGCAGCTTTCAAAGCCATGTCGACGGCTCGCTGGGCGTGCGCATTGTCCAGGGCTGGGTCGCCGAAGCCGGCGTGCAGTGCGCGCAACTGGCGCGACTGGGTTGCTCCGGGCCGGCCAACTTCCTGACCGGGCATTACGGCTACGCCCATCTGTTCGGACGCGACCGGCTCGAGGTGGCATCGGTCATCGACGGGCTGGGTGAGCAATGGCGACTGCGTCAGGTCGTGTTCAAGAAGTATCCGAGCTGCGGCGTGACCCAGGGCGTCACCGAGCTCACGCTGGCCCTGATTGCCGAGGTCGGCCTGGCGGCGCACGATGTTGGTGCCGTCGCTGTGCGGCTGCCGCCCTATGCGCATCGGCTGGTCGGCCATCCGTTTCTACCTGGCATGAATCCGCGCGTCGATGCCCAGTTCAGCGCCGCCTATTGTGTGGCCAATGCAATGGTCCGGCGGGGCTCCCAGCTGCGCGACTTCACGCCGGCCAGTGTGGCCGACCATGCGGTGCGCGCGCTGCTCGCCCGTATCGCCGTACACGCCGATCCTGCACTCGATGCGCGGGGCCATACCGCCGTTGACCTCATCGTGACCACGACCGATGGCCACCGGCTCGAGCGTTCGCTCGACGTGGCGCCCGGCTTTCCCGGGGCCGATCTGAGCGATGAGCAGCATGCCGCGCGTTTCGCCGACTGCCTGGCTTACGCACCGCGATCACCCTCGCCTACCCAGGCCGACCGCCTGGTCGACGCGATCGAGGGTCTGGAACAACTCGGCCGGGCGCAAGCGCTCGTCGACCTGATGATAGTCTGATCGACCTTTCCACGGAGTCTGCGCAATGATCCTCACACGTCCACTACTGCGAGTCCTCGCCGTCCTGGCCCTGCTCAATCTGGCTGCCTGTGCGAGCACGCCGTCGGTCAACACGCCCGAGGTCGGACCGCTGCGTCTCACCCCCGATGCCACCGACGCGAATCTGATGCTGCGCGGCCATGATGCGGTTGCCTATTTCACCGAGAATGCGGCGGTCAAGGGTGATCCGGCAATCAAGCTCGAACATCTGGGTGCCACCTGGCGTTTTGCCAGTGCGGCGAACCGCGACGCCTTTCGCAAGGACCCCGCCCGCTACATGCCCCAGTTCGGTGGCTGGTGCTCCAACGGAATCAATTACGCGATTCCGGGTGGCGCGGGCGGTGAGACCGACTCCTGGCGCATCTATCGCGGCAAGCTGTATGTATTCGGGGGCAAGGCGTCACGCGATCAGTTCGAGATCGATACCGAACTGAATCTCGAGCGTGCCCACCGGTACTGGCGCGAAGAAGTGGCCGGGTCGAGTCCGCGGCTGCAGCGCTGGAAGCGAATGACCTTCCGGGTGCCGCATTACAGGAGCGACGCGCAATTGCAGGCCGAGTGGGAGGCGATGCGCGCGGCTGGCACGCTACCGGTCATGCCGGGGGCCAGGCAGGTGGTGAGCGCCGAGCCCTGATCGGGCGAAACGCCGCGGCAAAAGCTAGTCCGCGCAGACCCGGGTGCCATCCGCGCGCAGCTGCGACTGCGAGCGCGCGGCCGGACTCGGATCCAGTGGCTTAATCTCGATCGGCCGATAGCCACGGGGTTCGCCGGGATCGGGCTCCTGGGTTTCGACCGAATTGGTCCGCTTCAGGAAGCAAAAGTTCTCGAAATTGATCGGCGGCTGATAACCCTTCACCCCAAAGCGGGTGGCTTCGGGCGAGATGTACTCGCTGATCGGCGCCTCATATCGGCCGAATGTATAACCACCGTGTCGGGATGCACCGGGCAGTGACAGATCCACGGATTCCGCGCCGGGCGCAAATCGATCCTCGGACTCTACAGTGCCGCGCGACAAGGTCACCCGGACCATACGCCGGACGATGCGGGCATCTTCCTTGGCATCCCAGATCATCTTGAATCGTCCGAGTTGTGCGCGGTTGGTCGGCACGATCTTGGTGGCCAGCGGCGAAGGAGGCAGCACCGGATCCAGCCGTCCCGAATCGGTATCATCGTCGAAAATCTCGACGGCGATCGTTCGCGAGGGGTCGGTCGTGAAGCCGATCAGCTTGAAGCGTGAGGTCTCTTCCTGCGGAATGTCCACGAAGCGTTCGCCGAGCGTGCCTTCGAGGGCTTCCTCGACGCGCACGTAGGCCGGATCAACGCCGGGAGACGTGTAGACACCCAGCTCGGCTTCGAGTCCATGCAGGGAATAGAAGTAACCCTGCGCGTCCTTGTCCAGCGCACCCAGGAAATGCACATAGTCGCCCTCGCGCAGTGGCACAGGCAGATGGGCCCGGCAAGCCGAATGAGGTGGCGCAGTGACATCGACGGCAACCTGACCACAGGTGAAACGACGGAAATTCGCTGCGGCAGCGCCCGGACGGTTGCCATTCGGGCACAAGGCGTCATTGGCACTGCGCGGGATACACACCGGAAATCCGCTGATCGTGGTGATCGGTGAATTACCCGGATCGAGGGCAAAGCGCAGGTCAGAGCCGACAGCTTTCGCGCCGTAAATCCCCTGGGGATCATTCAACCGTAGCCGCACGGTCGCGCCACTGGACTGGTCTGCGCCAACCGTCAAGGTGCCGGTGGCACGATCGATCCTGCGGATGAACCCACCACCGATATTGATCGAGCCATGCGAAATGCTCGCAAGGCCGGCAATATACCGGCCGTCCACGATATTGCCTGACACTTCGGCCTCGGCGGCGGGCAACGGGCATCGCCGGCCCGCGAATTCCGCAGTGGCCGGGCAATCCGCTGCGCCAGCCGGTAGCGGATCGGTCAAGGCGAGCCCGCTGACCCGGGTGTCGACATTCTGTCTAAAGTCACGCCCTTTGAACAACTGCTGCGCGGTCACGAAGCCGCCCGGCATGGTGATGACAAGATTGCGCGGCAGCAGCACATCGACCCCGCGCACCCGGATCGTTGCCGCCGACCTCCGATCGGTCGGCTCATCCAGCGTAAATTGCTCGATCGTGCCGACCAGGGCAAAACCGGCCGGTGGCGTGGCGGCCCCGGCAGCCGCCAACCAGAGCAGCGGCAGATGCGTGATCAATAGCACCACGAGAAATCGGGCACCCACCGATATGAGATTGCGTCGATTGATCGGACTCATGGTGAAGCTCCTGAACGATTCAATGCGGTAACGGCTTGCGACGATTGCCGGTCGGTCGGCCATGCCTGCGGCAGCCAGCCATGGGTCTGCCCCTTGCCCAACTGCAAGGGCGCACCAGCAACCGGTTCAAACCCGGTCAACGAGCGAAACCGGGCGAGCAAGTGTTCGGGCTGCAGGACGCGGCCACTCGCGGCCAGCGCTTCGACACCCGCGTTGGCTGCCGCCTCGCCGATCACGAACCATAACGAGCGGCCCTCGCCGCTGGCGCGATCGGCCAAAGCCATCGGGGTGGGCAGAATCAAACGGTGATCGAGTCCGGCGCGCTCAAGCGCGCGGGTGCGCAACCACGCCAGTTCGACGAGCAGAGTCACGCGCACGCCATGCTGGTCGATGGCATCGAGCTGTCGATCGACGACATCGGCAGGTGCCAGCGCGACCAGGCAGATCGCCGTGCCTGGCCTCAGTTCATCGACCTGAGTCAGACGCCTGAACGGCTCCGCCGATTCACGCAACTGGCCAGTCACGGTCGGATCGAGCGGCGTCAGATCCGCGTCGCTCACCCAGCCAAGCGGATCGTAGAGCACGGGTTGGCAGCGCCGGGTCGATGCATCGACCAGACGCAACGCGTGCCGGCTCTGTTCGCGCAGACTGGGCAGCAGGGGAATCGTCCAGGCCTTGGCGCCAACGTCCAGGCGCTCCAATGCCAGGCTGGCCACATTGGGCAAACGCAAAGCGGCCAGCTGCTCGCGCAGTGCCGGTTCCGGCGCGCTGGCCAGCAAGGCAAAGACATCGAGGTTGGCAACCGGATCGGTTAGTTCGGCTGCGGGCAGGACTTGCAGCCTGAGCTGTCGACCATGAATCCCACCGTGCTCATTGACCCTTTGCAATACCGAGGACATACCCGCGCGAATTTGCTCACGCGATGCCTGAGTCTCGATACCATCAAGCACCAGTCCCAGACGGATTTCGTCCGCGCTCACACCCCGTACTGGCGCATCATCTCGCCCTAGCCAGGGGATGAAGGCGATTAAGGCCTCGCGTTCGAGCGGGCTCAGGGAATAACGCGGCATGCCCGACGACAGCGTTCGACCCTTGCTGCCGATTCCCTCGCTGACGGCTTGCAGGACGCTGTCGGCGGAGCGGATCGCCTGCAGGCCTGGTGCCCTGATCGAACCCTCGCTGCCGCCCTGACCGAGCGCGCCATGGCAGCGGACGCAGGCCGAATCATGCGCGGGCAGCGATGCGCCCGCCACCTGAGGTGCCTGGTCGAAATCACGGCTGCCGAAATAAAGCGCTTCACCTAATGCGGCCTGCAGGGTCCAGCCCGTCGCTGCCGGATAAGCAACGGCTGGTGGCCCCTGTTTGGCAGGCGTTGGCGCGGACGGTGACTGAAGACCTTGCGCACCAAGCTGTTCGATCGGCGGCATCAATAAGCTGCCGAGTACAAGACAGGTGACGAACCTGCGGCGCAGGCCGGACCCTGCCTCAGGGGAATCCCGTCGCGTACCGGGCCGGCTCATCCGTCCAACTCCCGGATCCAGCGCATCAGATCAACGGCCGACGCCAGCCCCAGGGCACGTCGCCAGCGCCGATTCGTCGAATGGCCGAGCCAGACCTGCGCGGGGTGATCCTCGAGTGAGCCCCGGTGTACGCCGAAGGCAATCAGAACCCGATCGATGTCGCTCAGGCGACCGGTCAGCATCAGCCAGCGGGAATGCTCGCCAAGCACCACGTCAAAGCGCTCGGCATACGCCGACAGCGCTGAGGGTGTGTCATTGACCGGATCAATGGAGATCGACAAGAGCGTTGCCTGGATCGTCGGCTCTGCGTCCAGTCGCTCGCGCAGGTCGCGGAACACGGCGGTCTGCGGCGGACAGAACGATGCACAACCGGTATAGATGAAGTTGATCGCGACCACCCCATCGGCCACCAGATCGCGCAGGCGCACAGTTCGTCCGTCCTGATCCAGCAGACTGATATCCGGGATGCGTGGCATGGCGGGCGATGCATCACGCCGGGTCTGTTCCGGCAACCGCGTCTGCGCCCGGGTCTGAGCGCCAGCCAGCGCACCCAACGGCAGAATCGACAACCAGCCAAAGAGGCGGCGACGATGCCGACGCGACGAATTGATCAGCGATGCGTTCATCGCACGACACCGCTGGAATCCGGTGGCGGCCATGAACCCAGACCACCGGCGTGAAACGGCAGATCGCCCGCGCGGCTGCCCACGCGCAGATCGAGCCGCGCAGCCGCCGGCGGTTTCAGGCGAGCTTCATAGACCCGGGGCGAGGTCGCGACCATGACCACTCGTCGTTGCCAGCCCGTATACCGATCAAAGGCGAGCAAGGTCATATCGACGGGACCATCGACCGTGTGCTCTCGAGCGTCGATCAGCTCGGCACGAATCCGTATCGAACCATCGTCATCATGGCGTTCGATGCCGAGCAGGCGAGCCTGCGGATGCGGCAAGGCCGCCATTGGTTGAGCCGCCGGCGACCCGGCGAGTGTTATCGATCCACATGAGGCGAAGCGCGGTGCCACGCCGCTGAGCACCCACTCGTATCGCCCCGCCTCGGGCGCTGCAACCACAGTGCGATACACACCCTGGCCAACCGACTGCAAGCCGCCATCGAGCAGCAGCAGCGCCATCGGGCTACGCCGATAGTTCGAAAAACTGCCTGCTGGCGCCATCATGCCTTCGGCATATTGATAAATCTGCCCGTCCAACGGATTGGCGAAATACATGCCACTGCCATCCGGAATCGGCATCATCAAGGCGGCGCCGCCGACCAATGTCGAGACCTCGGTTCCGGCCCTGAAGACCGCTCCACGATCCGCACCGACCGCGACCTCGACCGGCTGCATGCGCCCCTGACGCAGTCCCGTCAGAGAGAACAGGCTAGCGCGGGCGGAACCTGCAGCATGCAGATAGGCAAAGCCGTCGGTCATGCCAAGACCGGAAACCGCGAACGACAGCGGATGCGTCTGCAAGACGACGCCGCGGCCCACGTCGATGATCCGCAAGGCATCCGCGCTGACGGCCAGCAGGTATCGGCCATCGTCGAACCCGGCCATGAGGCCGGCCGGCGGCATCGTCATGCGTTGGGCCAGGCTGCCGTCGCGCAGGTTCAGCCAGCGCAGGCCGCCATCCACCGTGCTCAGCAACAGACGCTGGGCCAGGCCACTCCAGGCGACACTCACGACGGTGTCGCCAGCCGCATTGCGCACCGGCCTATCGCCATCGAGCCGCACGATGCCTTCGCCGGCCCCGGCCAGGCCGATCGGCGCGTGATGGCCGGGCACGGTCACCAGGGTGTGAACACGAGGTGCCTCGATCGCATCGGGTTTGGCGTTCGCATGAGCAAAGCGCAACCAGACATCACGCCCGCGCTGCGCCACCCAGACTGAATCGCCGGCCTCAGCGAGCGAGATCGGTGCTGATCCGGCTTCCAGCTGGTGGGTGTGGGCAATGCGCCGGGCATCCGTATCCACCACCACCACCATATCCTGATCGGGCAGGGCCAGCCACACCTCATGATGCAAGGGGCGATGCAATACCGCCCGCACATCGCCGGGCAGCGTGACGATGCTCTCGAGCTTGGCGTTATTCACCCGCAGGAACGGATTGATGAAGGTCAGACTGCGATCCTCATTCACGGCCAGCAGCCGGAAGGTGTTGAGATCGACCGCCGCGCGACGTCCGGGGCCGGGCGTGGCCAGCAGACGAATCTTGTCCGAGCATTGCAGTTCGGCCTCGGCCAGAGTGGCCAGGGGCCGCTGCAACCAGGCGGCGAGTCGTCGCCGGGCATAGTCGACCGGTTGACCACTGAGCCGGTCACGCAGTGAGATCTGCAGGTCGGCAAGGCCCGAATCGTCCTGGCGCAGCTGGTAATCGACCCGCACGTCGATGGACTCGGCATCCACCGGATCAGCCTGGCTTGGCGAGATTTCTCCAGCGGCCTCGGGCGATGCCTGGCCTGGTGGCGCCAACAGGGCAAGACCGGCCAGCGTCAGGGCCGCAAGCCACGCGCGGACGACGCCGGGCCGTCGCCTCATCATGGCACCAGATACAGTCGCCCGATGCCGAGCGGACTGAACATTTCATCGGTGGGATGAACCGCATCGAACAGCACCGACGAGATCGCATCACCGCGCGGCGCGCGCCCGCCCACAAACGGCGCAAGCGAATCTCCCGGACGATCGAAAATATCTCCGGTCATGCCCACGGTACTGACCATTTCCCAACGTGCTGCCTTCGTCAGCCACACCCACATCAGGGCCGTGAACGGAATGCCGAAATTGGCCTGCGCAACGACGAACGCGCCCACGGCCTGCACGCCAACCGAAAAATCCAGACGAATCGGCGCCCCGGTGGTATTGGTCGCCAGCAGCAGACCCGTCCCCTCCTCGACATTGCAGCGCAGGCCCAAGGGCACGCATCGGTTGACCAGAATGGCCTGCGCCGGATCGGCCGGGCGAACCGTAACGCCGATGCCACTGGTGGCGTTCGTGAACGCATTCGGATTCAAATCGCAGGGAGCGCCGAGCTGGTTCGCCGGCCCCGGCCGGGGTGGGCTGAACCAGTCGATGACGAGCGAGCCGTTGAACTGCGTCGCATCCAGTTGCTTGATCATGCAGGGACTCCCTAGCGTACGCGCAGAATGCCCCACAGCCCGCCGTCGAGCAGGAAGCTCGCCTGGGTGCGCAGCAGATAATCCTTGGGCAATCTTGCAGCGCCGCCGGCCTGAATCGCCAAGGTCGTTCCCATCATCGGTCCAAAGCCGTTATAGACGCCTTGATACAGCAGGCAACCCGTCGGTATCGGCAGCGCCGTCGTTTCACAACGCAAGGGATCGAACACGCGCGAATCGTCACGCCATGGGAAAGGATGAAAGCCATGGCCGGACACCACCAGGCCTTGCTGACGCGTATGGCCACCCGGATGCACAAAATGCAGGCGCAGCGATTCACCCCGGGCCGCCTGGATCACCGGCGTTTCGGGGTCGCAGGCATCCGGACCATTGCCATTGGGCGGCATGCCGGCCTCGCAGCCGCTGTCCACGCGTACCGAGCTGAACACATTGGTGTAGTCGAACTCGGTGCCGCGCGAACCGAAATCCACGCTCGGGCTGCCACCGCGCCGGGCCCACAGGGGTTCGGTTCGATAGTTGATGGCCTTGACACCGTAGTCATCCGGTTCTTCGGCCCCGGACAGATCCGGCACCGGGAAACCACCCTGGATCGCGCTCACCGCATCCTGCATCATCAACACATGGTCGCCGAACAGCCGCTTGCCATACTTAGAGCAGATCGCGCTCGAAGTACCGCCCCGCCAGCGCTGACTGGGATCCTTGCACTCAACCGAGTGTTCGGGTCCAATCACCAACGCGCCGGCCAGACCATGCACGGGATGCTTGATCGGATCGCCGAAACTGCGCAAGGGCAAGGCGCCGAACTCGACGGCTCGATTTTGAATCTGCGGCCCTGCGGTCGTGTCGATCCGGTGCAGATCCGTGGCCGACCAGACATAGTTTCTACTGCAGTCGGCCCCTGGGCCGCAGGCCGGGACCAGTGAACCCGCCTGCTGCAAGGCCGGCACACCGGTATTGGTCGCCAGCGCAGCCCCGTTCATCCCGACGTTCGATCCATCGGCAAGGGCCGGATTCTGCGCGAGCATCGGCACCGACAGGCCGACCGCGCTCGACATGGAGAACTGGTTCAGATTGAAGCCATCGGTGATCATGGGCAGGAAGTTGTAATACGCCCGATGCGCGTCTTCCTGACGTTCGCCATCGGTGCCCAGCGCAGCCAGCTGCTCGACCTGTGAGCGAACCGGCACATCCCGTCCTGCCGGATTCGGTTGCAGGTGATTGCGCAACTTCACGGTGATGCACTGGCCGGCCGAGGCGCGCAATACGAGCGGTTCGATCTCGCGGCCTTCCTGCCGGAACTCGCGCTCGAGTCGTGCCCAGGTCTGCGCCTGATCGGACCGTGGATCTAAGCAACCGTTGTCAACCAACTCGCCCGGCTTGCGGTGACATTCGTCTTCGCCATTGAGCACATAGACGAGCGCGTCGGGGTCGGTAATACCCCAGCGCTTGCTGTAGACGATACCCGAACCCTTCTTGCCACAGTTGCCGTAGAGCTCACAGACCTTTGCTGCGCTCACATCGAAGCTCTTCACCGAGATGTTGTCTTCCGGCTTGCGGCCCACCGCGCAGACTGCGGTCTGGGCGCTCGCGTTTTTCACCACACCGGTCGTCGCGGCCGCGAGCGAGTCGGTCGGCCTGGCCTGGGGCACCCGGTTCAGTTGCTGCGCGGGCACAGCCATCCGCACAGTCTGCGCGGTCGACCCGGTCGCCTTCGGACACGATGTCCCGGACTCGCCGTCCACACAGAATGACCGAAGAACGCCCCACATGCCGTCCCATAACTGATCAACCGACGACCCGTAATAAAGGTAGTCGGCATGCGCCAGATTGAAGCTGGGCACGCGCACATCGAACTCGAAGTGCTCGGAAATGCCCAGCGGCTGCGCCGCGACGAAACCCGAATTCTCCGAATCGACCATGCGATGCCATTTCAGACCATTCATGGCGAACACATGCTGCGCCTCCTGCGCCCCCTGGATCAGCCGGATCTGGATCGGATCCCCTTCATGGGCGGCGAGCACCGGCGTGGCCGGATCACCGAACACGCGCCAGGGCTCGGCAACCTGAACGGCCCGACGCTGCTTGCCAAACCGACGCGCGCAATGCGCCGCAAATGCCGCTTCACGATGATGCTGGAAGACCGGTATGGGCGAGTTGGTGCGACCAGCATCCGGAATGCCAATCGGCGCCGGCCCGCCTGCGCCAACCCGTCGTTCGGGACGCCACTGGTCGACCGCGTAGAGCGCACAGTTGAAGTCCTGCCGCCATTGTTCGGCACGCGTCGCGACATCGGCCAGGCGCTGACGCTCCCTGCCCTTGAACAAACTGCGCATCCGGGGCGAAACCAGATCCACCGGCTCACGCAGTGCCGGATCGCTCAGCCAGTCGATGTAGCTGCGCGTGGCCAGGCTGCGGTCGCGATCGGCATGGACGGTCGAGCTGAAGCCATTACTCATGTCACCCAGACAATCGGTGTCGCCGGGTGCGCAGTCCGCCGCATCGCCTGCGCGCCGACGCGACTGACGATAGTCGAAGCCGCCCAGCGCCGAACTCCAACGCACATCCGAAATGCGCAGCGCCAGCGGCTCATGACGGTAATTGACCAGTTGCGTCCCCGGATCTTCCGACGAAATGATCAAGGGACGCGACGGGTTGACCGCCACCTGGCGCTCGCCGAACCGGCGCATGGATGTGTCGCGGGTTTCGGTATTGATCGGCTCCAGGCCCAGGTTGTAGACCCCCGCGAAGTCGGCAAACGCCAGGCCGAATTCGCGGCGGGTCTGATTGGCTGCGCCGACCCGGCAATCGGGCGAACTGCCCGACTGGTAAGGGCTCGAATTGGCATCGCTGATGCAGGTTGGCGAGACGATGGTCGCGCGCGTGGCCGTCGGTCCGCCATCGCGCCTGGCCGGATGCCGGAATGGTGGACGCGGCTGCAGACTGGCGATCGGTGCAGACCGCTTGCCCTCGGCAGGCATCACCGCCGCCGACAGATCCGAGCCGCCGAGCAGCGCGCCGGCCAGACAGGCCTCGGCGGGTGCTCGCAAGGCCTTGTCATCGGGCCGGCTCAGGCGGCTCGGATTGGCCATGTGTTGTCGAACGGCGAACGCCGCGGCCACACCTTGATCGATGGCGGCAAGGTCACGCGTCGGCCAGCTCAGCCCAAGCCGGGTCGCGGCCTCGCCGGCCTGTTTGCAGACCGCCTCCAGCGCAGCACGCGCCGTCAGATCGGCCGGCGGATCGGCACGCCAGACCGAATTGGCCGGCTCGATCACGAGCGCGGCGTACAGGCCGTGCTGCTGATGCGAGCTGGGCCCGAAATGGTCATGACTGAAGACAGTGCGCAAGGTGTTGTCCTTGCCCTTGTTAGGACCACCACGCACCAGGAAGGGATCGGCCCACCAGAGCTGGGTGGTGCGCTGGGCACCGCAGAACGGATGATCGCGATCGAGCTTGAGTTTGTACTCATGATCGCTCAGCGCACCCTGCGCCGGGCAGGCACCCTGCTCGGCGAGTGAGGCGAAGTAAGGATCGCGGCGAGACTGGTCATAGAGGCTGCCACCCGGCGAGAACAGCGGATGCGCCTTGAGGGACAGGCGGGTCGCACCCGGGGACCGGTTGTTGGCCAGCACACGCTCACGCACCTCGTCGGGCGAGAAAGTGCCGTCCTCGTAGTTGAAGCCATTGCCCGATCCGTCGGATGAGGTCACATCGAATTTCACCAGATGGATATGCTGGCCGATCGTATCCGTGGGCGTATAGACCTGGAAGTCGTCCGCATTGAGCGCATTCGGAATCAGGTTGGATGACTTGAAACTGATGCAATCGCCCGAGTTGGCCCGAAAGAACAATGGCTCGGGCAGGCGGGTGCGCCGATCGGCATCGATGACGTCCTTCACGTCGTCTTCAAGTACCGCCAGCCGCGCCTGCGGATCGAACCAGCCATGGCGATTCACGGTCAGCTCGGTCTGAATGTAGGCCACCTTGTAGTCGCGCATCGGTGCATCGCGCGGACACGGGTTGGCATAGGGCGCCCCGGGCGCGCGCGGGCGACCATTCACGCGGAACAAGGGCTCGCCCACGGGCGGCGTCATGCCGGCCACGGTGGCGGCGAATTCGGTGCGGTAGGCGCTGGACAATGACCATTGATCGGATTGCGGCTGCGCGAGGGCATCGGCCGCCGCGGGTTCCAGTCGCCCATGTGCCATTGGCACATCGAGCGCGAGCCGGCCTTCGTGAAAGCGCATGGCCGCCTGTTCCGGCTGGGTCCCGCTATGCGGCAGCAGCTTGAGATCGAGCGTGTGCCACTCGGCCGCCAATGCCTGAAACGCGAGCGGAAAATCACTGGCCACCTTGCGCGCGATCACCTGCGCCGCATCACCGCCCTTGGCCAATGCACTGTCGAGCACCTGGCGATACTGGGCGCTATTCGACGCCAGGCGGTTCAGCGCATGCAGCTCTCCCGACCGGATCACATGCCGGGGCAGACCACCATCGACGATTCGGCTGCGATCGGGAGGCTCGGCACTCAGATCCACATAGGCGGGATCATTCACATCCATGTCGAGCACCGGTTGCGGCGGTCGATGGCCGGGCTCACCAGGAACGTAAAACGGATAGCCTCGAAATGAGGCACTCGGAATCGGTGGTAGCGCCCGACCGGGTACCGGCACCACGGCCGGCGACACGATACCCTGGCTCACCTCACCGTCGGGCAGGGACCGGCTGCGTGGATCATTGTCGACACCAGTCGGCTTGTCGGGATCGAACATGCCCGCATGCAGGCCATTCTCGAACACTTCGTGAACCCGCCAGAGCTCCCACATGCCCTGGGCGAAATGCGGATACAGATGGCAATGAAAGATGGAATCACCCGGTGTGAAGTTCCGGTTGCCCGATCCACCGAATTCGATGCCGTATGAGAACGTGGCGCCTGGCGAGATGGTCTGCGAATCAAGATAGGTGGAATTCGGATCGCTCGCATCCAGCACCCACTGGTGGGCATGCAGGTGAAACACATGGGTCTCTTTGGGCCCGGCATGAAGATTGCGGAACACCACCGGATCGCCCAGATAACTGTGGTGAACATTGGACGGATCATCGGGGTAGCGCGCACCGATCGGCCGCCTGCCCTGCTCGTCCCATTGCAGCACCAACGCCGGATCGCCGTTGGCCCATGAGCTCAGGAAGAACTCCTCGGCACGACATTCGGCGCACTGCGCCGCCGGCCCGACGCCGCGCTGCGGTTTGGCCGCATAGACGGTCGAGCCCATGCTCGAGACGCCGTAATTGATGCCCATGCCGTCCTTGATGTAGGACAGCGGATTGTCTTCGTCTTCGAGCTCGGGAAAGGCCTGAACGGCATGCACTTCATCGTGCATGATGACCGTGAACTCACGAAACGATGGCTCACACCGCTGGCCGTCGGCGATGGTTGCCCCGAGCGCCTGGTTGCATCTGGCGAGCTGGTCGGCACTGCGCACGATCACCGCATTCAGATCGCTATGGATGATCTCGCCCCGATCGAGCATCGACAACACGGGTCGGCCACCGACGCGCCGATCGTAGTCCATCGTGGCATACGGGTGGCGGCCCGGGTTGCCGATCGCGTTCGGTTCACGGGTCAGATCAATCTCGCCCTGCGTGACCTGTGAGCGATACCATTTTGATTCGGGCGGCTCAACATTCACCGCGGCGAACAAACCCAGTCCGATCTGCCCACCGTCGCCCTCACCGCCCACCGGCGCACCCATCGAATGGGCAAAGAACGTGCCCTCGCGCGGTGCCGTCCAGAGCGTTACCGAGGTCTGTCCGGGTTGCACGACCGAGCCGCTGCGGTGCTGGTCGCGAACCTCGCGCGACGTGCGAAAGTTGAAGAAGGTGCCTTGTGCGCCCGACTGGCCCACATAGGTGCCATCGCCACCGCAGATCGCATTGACCGGGCAATGCGCAGGACGCGCCACTTCAAGGCCGGTCACGAAGAATGATGCGCTACGGGTACGCGGCGCATCGCGATGGGTCTTGCCGAGCCGCTTGAGCGCTCTCGAGGTCGGCGTGCCCGGTGGATCCACCAGGTGCGCAGGTGCCGCTGGCACTCGCCGATCACCCACGGTGACGGTCGGATCGGGCGGCTCACCGCCCTCCTCGTCCCAGTCCGGCGACATCCAGTTGTGCAGCGTGACCTGCAGACACCCGCCCTCATGCACCCGCAGCACCAGGGGTCGTGGCCGCTTGTCCGACCGCAATCGCGCATTGCCAGGCCCGGCCTCACCCAGTGACGAGTCCAAGGCCACTACATCTCGTCTGAGGGCGTACAACATACCTGCCGGGACATAGGCGCCGAAGCGGTTCAGCACATAGGCCTGCTCGAGCGCGACGATCTCGGCGCGCACGGTATTGGCCGGGGTGCAGACCACGGCCGGACGATACTGGCCGGCGGTGGTGCCCTCAGATGCCTCGGGTGTCGGTGAGTCGAGGCCGGCAGTGCCCAGGCCGGTGCAAGCGGCCAGGGCAACCGTGATACCGGCAATGGCAAGGCTCGACTGAACGGCGGGATTGGTGCGGTGGCGTTGAACGAGCGGGCGGCCGGCCAACACGCGCCCGATCAGGCTCCACATGAGATGGTCATCATCGCGATCGACTCCTGGTCCAGTGTTGGATGAGCCTTCTCGGCGATGCCGGTCGGGTCATGGACCCGATATCGGCAATTCGCTCAGTGGGCGAACACTGTTTGGACCAGAGTGTCAATCAGCTCGACGCGCCGCGCATCGCCAATCCTAGGGATGATGCATGAGGCCCGACGCACCCGGTCAGCCCGCGCGCGCGTCGGGTGTCCGGAGCGCCGACCCCACGAAGACCGCGGTTTCATCGCGGCAGCGCTCCGGTTCCTCGATCTGCAGGAAATGCGTGGTACCAGGCAGCCAATCGTATGAGAGCCCGGGAAGTACCTTCGACATCGCATGGCAGAGCACGGGGGGTGGTGCCTGTCCATCCAGAAAGGGATCACCGCCCAGAATTCGGATCGGAATGGCTTGTGGTCGGGTCAGCGCCGCCCAGATGCGCTGATCGTCATTGCGCTCGTACATGAGCGCCTCCAGCTCACGAGGGCAACATAAGGTGTAGCCGCCGGCCACTGGATCGGCGCGCAGGGTGGCAGCCGCCATGTCCCGGGCGGCGCCAGGCACCCAGCGTTCGAATGCCTTGCGACGGGCAAACTGGGCAGCGAGCTCGAGCGGCGAATCATAGCGCTCGGTGCGCCGCCGCGCGCCGGCCGCGAGCTTATGCATGTCGGCCAGTTCGATCGACTCGAGCGCATGACCATGGGGCGGATACACGGGCGGATCGAACAGCAACAAGCCCTGGTAGACCGGTCCGTGTTCGACCAGATGGGCCACCGAGCAGATCGCCGAGAGTGAATGAAAGGCACCCACAGCGGGTTTGTCGCCAAAGGCCTGATCGATGGCCGAGCGGATCTCGCCCACGTCATCGGTGAGCCGCTGCCAGGTATACGCGTGCGGTTCATGCAGGGGATTGGCACCGTGATTGCGCAGGTCGAACAGCACCAGATCGTGATCCGGGGCGAGCAGCGACCACCAGGCCGCATAACCGTCGATGGCCAGCCCGTTGCCGTGCGAGAGCACAACACGCGGTCCGTCAGGGTTGCCATGGCGGCGCAGCCGGATCACCGCGCCGTCGCTCATCCGGGCGTCATGGCTGGCCAGGGCGATGCGTGGATCGGGGCCGGCGCCGGCTATCGTGGGATCAGCGGATTGAATCATGCAGGCTCAGTGGTCGGCAGAGCGCTCATTATGAACCGTCGATCAACCATCAAGCCGGGCGTCTAATCCAGCACAAACCCATGACGCAGCGGATCACGCTCGTCCACGAAGATCGTGTTGTGACCGGTTACGCGCGCCCAGCCTTCCACACTCGGAATGATCGCGTCGAACTCACCGACCCGGCTGCGCTCGAGCGCCATGCCGGTGAAACAGGTGCCGATGATACTTTCGTGCACGAAGGCCGTGCCGATGTCCAGACGCCCCCTGGCCACCAACTGCGCCAGGCGTGCCGAGGTGCCGGTTCCGCACGGTGAGCGATCAATCGCCTTGTCGCCGTAGAACACCGCATTTCGGGCATCGGCGCCAACCGCACGGGCCTTGCCGGTCCACATCACATGCGACAAGCCCTTGATCTGCGGCTGCTCGGGATGGACGAAGTGGTACTTGTGATTGGCCTTGCGGCGCAGTTCGGGGCTCAGCCGCTGGATATCGGACGGGCTCAGGGATTCGAGATCGTCGTAACCTTTCTGCGGCTCGACGATGGCGTAGAAGTTCCCGCCGTAGGCCACGTCGAAGCGCAACTCGCCCAACCCGTCGATGTCGACCGACAGGTCTTGTGAATGCAGAAAAGAAGCCACGTTGGTCAGGCGCACCGACTCGACATGACGCCCCTCGAGTCGGTAATGCGCGAGCACCAGACCGGCCGGGGTATCGAGGCGCAGCATGCCCGGCTCGCGCGGCTGAACCAGGCCGTTTTCGATCAGGAATGTCACCGAACCGATCGTGCCGTGCCCGCACATCGGCAGACAACCGCTCACTTCAATGAACAGAATCGCGACATCGCAATCGGGACGCGTCGGCGGATACGCGATCGCGCCAGACATCACGTCGTGACCTCGGGGCTCGAACATCAGCGCCGTGCGCACCCAGTCGTGCTCGCGCTCGAAACAGGCGCGCCGCTCGATCATGTCGGCGCCGGTCAGTGTCGGGGCGCCCCCGGCGACCAAGCGCACCGGATTGCCGCAGGTGTGGCCGTCGATACAGAAAAACGTGTGGTTCATGGCAGGCCTCAGGCCGCGGACAGCAGGCTCAGACCGAATACCGGTGCCGCGATCAACAGCGACAGCCACACCACGCCCAGCACGCAACCCAGCACAATCAGCAGGCCATCTCGATTGATCAGCCCGAAGGCCGTGAGCGCCACCGCGAACCCGGGAACCGTGTTGGTCAGTGGCAGTGGCACCAGAATCGACGTGCAGAAGCAGATAAGCAGCAGGCCCACCAGGCGTTCAGCGCGTGGACCGGCGAGTGCCTGCAGCCGCGGTCGGGAGAACACTTCGACCCAGCCAAGCCACTTGCGCCCACCCTTGGCGATCGCGTCAAGGCCAGCCCGGTCAATCGCGCGGTCCGCAAAGCGCTCCGGCAGCCAGGGACGCTCGCGCCCGAGCGCCATCTGAACGGCCAGGGCCATCATGGGCAGGGCGACCACCTGCGGCACGCCGTAGAGAAACGGGATACAGCATGGCAGCGCCAACAAAAACAGGCTCGCACCGAACGCCCGATCGTCGAGTTCCTGCACGATGCGTCGCAGGCTGAAACCCTCATCGGGGGCACGCGCGGCAAGTGCTTCGATAGTCTGCAATAGCGTATGGGAAGGTTCGGGTACAGCGGTCGTCATGTCAGGCAGGATCCGGAGGCAGCGCAGATGATGCCAGACCTGCCAATCCCGTGCGACATCGAGGGACGTATGGATTCCACGGCGCGACGACCGCGGCCTGACTCGCGGTTACCCGTTTGGGCCATGGTCATGACGGCCGGGCTGACGTACTGTGATTGCGCCAGTTGGACTCGCGCATCACGATCCGGCTGAGCATCGCGGTAGCGGACGATCTATCCGGTATGCGCGCGAGGCCATCGATAAAAAGACAGGGGATCATCATGCATGAGCATTCATCGCGATCATGGCAATTCGGGTGGGTAGTGCGGCTGGCCTTTCTCATGCTGATGCTGCCCATGGCCGGCACCGCCGCAGCGGCGGGCGATCCGATCGGCGTCCAGGTCACGCTGGAAGGATGCCGAAACAATGGCACGATCGCCTTGCCCGACGGCGCGGGTGCGTTTGTCTGTCCCGATGGCGCCTACACCACTGGCAATCTGGGCAAGGGCTGGAACGAACTCGACCTGGTGCCTCACCGCCTCACCCTGGATGCCGGCACCAGCGCACCCGCAGTCCAGACCTATTCGCTGGCGGTGGCGGTCGACAGTCGCGATGCGGACAAGCCCGGCTATGATGTGATGTCGCCCTTGGTCAGGAATTCACTCCTGTCCACCGGGTCGTGTGACATCTCGGTGAGTGGGCAGACTGCGCTGACCCCTGGCATCGGCGGCACCGATACGACGCTCTACCGCGTGCTCACCGTCACCCAGGCCGAGAACACCACCTGCGTATTCGACTTCTATGCCCGCCTGGGTCTTGGCTCGCACGAGTATCCCGGCTCATCGCTGCATGCCAATGCGCTGAACCAGCAGTTGGGCACGGCCGGCATCGGCGCGCGGGATGTCTCGATTCCGGTCAGGGAGATCCTGCCGCAGGAGTTGCGCAAGACCATGTCGGCGAGTGCCGATGCCGATGTGCAGTGGAGCCTGACCAAAACCGCCGATCCCCTGTCCGTCAATTTCGGCGATGTGTGCGCCGCACCAGGCCAGGCCCAATCCAGACAGGTCACCTTCCGTGTCACCTGGACGCGCGGCGAAACCACGCCGAGCGGCGTGTCCTTCGTAACCGAGATCTATGCGCGCAATCCGGCTGCGCGCACGATTACCGTGTCGGTTACCGACCGCGTCTATCAGGGCAGCACACAGTCAACCTTGCTCGCGGAACTGAATTCAGGCGAAGTCGATGTACCTGCCAACAGTGAATCCCTGGTGCTCAGGCATGAGGGGACCTTGGGTGCAGGTGCGGGCAGCCTGGGTGACGTGCTCAATGACGTGGCCACGGCAACCTATATCGACAAGATCACCGGCATTCCGGTACCGGGCACCACGACAGCGAGCGCGACGGCCGTGATCGGCGAGGGAGCGCTGAACAATAGCTTTGCAGCGATTGGCGACAGTGAATCAATCAGCGGCACCGGCCTGTCGTTCTCGGTCGCGGCGCCGACGCTTGGCTCGTTTGTTGGCTACACCGCCGGGTCGACCACCACCGGGCCAGTCGATTGGGGCGTCACAGGTCAGACGACTTCCGGTCATGTCGACTTCACCAAAACGATCCGCCTGGACACCTCGCGCGTGACCGTCGGCACACTGACCGACACGGCTGTCCTGCTCGCCTACAATCCGCCCGATACGCCCGGTCTGCCCCTGGGCGGCGCCACCGTCACTGCCACCGCGGGCCCGGTCGATGTCAGCATCACCTCGGCAGCATCCGTGAGCCTGACGATCAGCAAGACGATTCCGCCGTTCCTGGATCCGGGCGAAAGCATCGAGGTCAGATTCCGGGTGAGCCGGGGCGCCGACCCAACCTACCAGCGTGATATCACCATGAGCTTCGCGCCAGGTGTGACCACCCAGATCGAAACCCTGGATGGCCTGGTGCCCGACAGCTACACGGTCACCGAGTTGTCCTCGATCTTTTACGCTGCCCCGGGTGCAGCGGGCGTCGATGCCAACCTTACGCCAATCGGTGGCACTCAGCGCAGCGTGGTGCTGACCGCAGGCGCTGACGGCGTGTTCCAGTCGACTGAATGCGCCGGGACTGCGACCTTCGTCAACGCGCTGAAAGCTGGCAAGGCGACAGCAGCCGTGCTGAAGATCACCGATCCCATCGTCGGTGCCTCCGATCCCGATGCGTTATGGGTGTTCACGCTGTCCGGGCCGGGCCTGCCACCATCGGGCGTGTCCGCCACGGCGACGGCCGGCGGCCCCTCAGTGCCCTTCCCCGTGGAACTCGCGGACGGCTCCTACGTCGTGACCGAGACATTAAAGCCGGGCTGGCGGCTGACCAATGCGGCGCCTGGCGACGGGCAATCCTGCCGCTTCACGGTCGACTTCCCGGAAGACGATGGCAAGGCATTCCAGTGCACGTTCAACAACCAGCGGCTGGCCCGCGCCGCCGTGCTCAAGACCGTGACCGGTGCACCGCCAAGCGCGTCTCAGTCATTCGAGTTCACGCTTCGTCAGGGTGCGACCAGCACCTCGCATGGCACGATTCTGGAAACCCTGGTCGCCAACGCCGGTAATGGCGGCAATCTGAGCTTCGTCACCTGGCTGGTGCCTGGCGATCATTATCAGCTGTGTGAAGTCGTGGCGGCGGGCTGGTCCTCGACGATCGGCGGCTTCTCGGTCGTGCCGGTTCCCGGTGACGACAACAGCGTGACCTGCGTCGATTTCACCGCAATGCCCGGACAGACCCGTACCTTTGCGATCGACAATTCACCACCGCCCGAGGGAGACGCGCGAACGATCGGCTACTGGAAGAACCATGCATCCTGCAAGGCCTCGGGTGGCAGGCAGGCACCAACCTTGGACCTGACGCTCGCCATGGCGCCCGTCATCAGCGACAGCGTGCACGGCACCAGCCATGCAAGCCTGCCTGGCATCGTGGTGTCGGCCTATCAGAAGGGCGTACCGCTGGTCTACCCGGTATTCGGTAATACCTACTACCTGGTTCTGCACGGCAATACCGCAGCGGCCAGTGTGGCACCGGATTGTTCACTGGCCGCTGCCCTGCTGGACAAGTCGCGTATCGACAATGGCCGGAAGGCCGCCAGCGATCCCGCGTTCAACCTTGCCGCGCAACTCGTGGCAGCCCAGTTGAACTACGCGGCCGGCGCGATCAAACCCGACGGCATCACCCGGGCAATCAGTGAGGCAGTGCAGTTGCTGGGCTCGGTGTCATTCAACGGCAGCACTCACGGTGCTATCTCCAAGGCCGTGGCGAGCCGCATGAACGATCTGGCCAGATTGCTGGATGATTACAACAACAATCGTTGAGTCATGAGTGCGTCAGGCGGGCCGTCTCCGGATGCCCGCTCGTCAGGAAACCGACCGATCGCCGCAGGGCGGGCGGTCTTGCGCAAGGAGTCGGAACATGATCATTGAACCAGGTCGATCGATTGTGGCGTGGTACCGCACACCGCGAGGAGTTCGCGGCGCGCTGCTCGCGGTGGTGCTCGCCGGACTGGCTGGCTGCAGCAGCGGCACTAGCGACTCGGCGGCACCCGGCCAGGCATCTGCCGCCCGCGATCAGCCGCAGGCTGAAGCCATGCTGGCGGCAGTGACCCGGGCGCGGGCCTCCAATGACGTCAGGGTCAAGAGCGAGCGCACACGGCTGGGAGGGCACAGTCAATGAGTCGGTTCGCCGTCACTTCCCTCTGAACCGGACGACGGCCGTCGCCTCCCACTGTTACCAAGCCAATTCCCGATCCATGTACATCCCCAATTCTATGTAGGGCGACCACCCGACGACGGCTTACAATCAGACGGTTCTTCTCGCGAAAAAAAGAAGTCTCTTCCCCCAGAGGGCTGGGAGCCTGAGTTGGTGCGTTTGATCCACCCTGATGGTCCAGCACGGCCGACGAACGCGTCCTCCAATTGCCGACGCGTGCATGGTCATCTGTTTCTGTCTGAGAATTGGCCGCTCCACGGTTCGACGCTCGACAGACCGGTCGTCGCCGACCACGGTGCGCATGAGGCGCCAGGCCTGCCCACGATCGACACCGCGCTGATTCGCATTGGCGACGGCATTGCGCGGCAATGGCACAGGGTCTCGCTCGATGAGCTTGAGCAGATCAGCGAATCGTCTGACGTCGGCACAGTGGACCTGATGCTGCTCAAGTGCGACTGGGGCGCCGTCGATGTGTTGGACCGTGCGATCCAATTGCGGCGCCATTGGCCGGACAGCCGATGGATTCTGGTCGGCACATTTGCCTCGCCATCCGATGCGGCCGCCATCGTGCTCAGGCTCAAGGTCCTGGGCTGGCTTGACCCGGGCGCTCCACTCGAGTTGCTGAACCGGGCGATCGATGCAGTGTCGGCGGGACGGACCTGGTTTCCCCGTGCGTTGGCCGGAGAACTCTGCCTGGCCGCCCTGAGTCCGGAGGCACTGTCAACGACCGGCCACGATGACATCGATCTGTTGCTGTCGCCACGAGAGCGGGAGGTACACGCGCTGACCCGGCAAGGCATGTCCAACAAGGAGATAGCCCGAGCGCTCGGCGTCAGCGTCAACACCGTCAAGAAGCACATGGTCAAGGTCTTCGAAAAGAAGGGCCTGCGCAAGCGCAGACAGGTGCTCGCCTGAGTCCGCGCCTGATCTGGGTTGGCATCAGCGCACGTTGACCTCGATCGTGTGCTCGGCGCGGTTGCCTGCGAGGTCCGTGGCTCGGGCGGTCAAGCGATGCGGACCTGCTGCAACTGAACGAAGCGTCCAGCTGGCGGTGAACGGTGCACGGGAATCCCGGGCAAGCAGAGTACCGTCAACGAGGAATTCGACCATCGTGATGCCACCATCGTCGCTCGCAGAAGCGGCCACTGTGACCCGTCGCCCACTGATGGCTGCGCCGGCCCCCGGGCTGGTGATGACGACGTCGGGAGGTGTCGCATCGATTGGCGTGGATGGCAGGATGGTCGCCATCGCCATCGCACTGATGGTGCCACCGCCTGAGGCGCTTGCTGTCAGTTGCAGCGGGAAATTACCCTCAGGCATGAGTGCGCCAGAATCGACGATCCAACTGGTGCTCGCGCTTGAACCGGGCGCGACCAACAGTGTCGCCGCACTCGGCGCCCCGGTAAAGCCTGTGGGCAGGGATTGCGTAAGGGCAAAGCTGGAGGGGGCGCAGGCAGCGCTATCCGTATTGTGCAGACTCAGCCCGAACACGAATCGCGACCCGGCGGGCGCACTTTGCGACGTGGGTGACAGCGCCAATGACGGCGTCCCGCGGACGCAGACCGGTGCGTTGTAGATCATCAGACTGGCCGATGCACTGGCTGGCTCTGCGCTGGCCGACCGGGCGGTTGCTTCGATAAGGTGGCTTGCATTGGTGGCAGCCAAGGGGGCGACGACGGTCCAGGTGGTCGTGCCGGTCGATCCGGGTGCCAGGCTCAGGCTGGCCAATTCAAAACGGCCGGTGAACCCTGCGGGCAGCACCTGACTCAACGCGAATGTCGAGATGCCGCAGGTCGCACTGTCGCGATTGACCACTTGCACGAGGTAGCCCAGTTCGCTGCCTGCACCGCCGCTCTGACTGCCTGGCAGAATTGCGATCGACGGTACGCCGGGCACACAGGCGGCACCGCCGATGCCGACAGACACGGTGGCCACATCCCCGCTCACTGACTGGTAGGCGATTCGAATGCCGTTGGCATCGTCCCGAAATTCCTGCCCAACGGCGAGCACTGCCACGTTCACGGTCTTGGCGGGCATTGCACCGAGTGCCCGATGAATACTGATCGTATTGTCGAACCCGCTGAGCAGTCGCGTGTCGATTCCGATGGTCTTGCGCAGACTGACGTAATAGAACTCACCGGTATCCGGTTTGGCCAGGCGCAGGACCTGAGCCGCACCAGTCGCGGCATTCTCGAGGGCAACCAGCGAATGACTGCCGCTGCCGACATCATTCACCCGAGCGTCGCCCACCCACCCGGCCATGGTTCGATTCGCGGCATTGAATTGCACCAGTCCGCCGGCCCCCATCGGGTCGGTGTAGTCGCCATATTCCGAGGTCGGCGATGAGGCATGACCAAACAACAGGTTGTGTCCGATCTCATGCGTGAACACGCCCGAGTTCTCGCAGGCCAGCACCCAGGACGGCGTTGGAAGTGGTCCGCCCAGGGCGCCCAGTCCGGTCCAGCCACAGTTGCCGACCCGCGGCAATGCGTACGAGATTCGTTGATAGTTGGACGGTTCGATTCCAGCAGCGCGTGCCGCAGCATCCAGAGCTCCTGCCCAGGCATCGGGATCGCAGACGCCTGCGCTGTCGAAGCCGATCGTGAAGGGACCGATGGCGCGTCCGGTCATGGACACGAGTCCGCGCGACGATTCCGAATAGGCGCGGTTCATCGAAAAACCGGTGGCATCAAATAACTGCTCTTCGATCTGACTTGCGGTGCACTGGACAGTCTGGTCGCGCAGATTGCCCAGGATCACGAGCGTCGACTGCTCGCCGCTGACTGTCGCGGACAAGGCAGCGGGAAGCGGCGATGCGCTTCTGGCATTCGTGGCAGCCTGGGACTCGATCGTGGCCGAATCATCGAGCAGCATGGTGGTGCCCAGCATGATGCCATCGACATGCACGGAACTGCCGATCAACCGGTGCAGGTGATCCTTGCGAGCCACCTCACCGGCCGGCGCGAGATCCACGAGGCGGCGCCCGCCGGCACCGAGCAGATGATAGGTCGTTCTCGCGGTATGGTCTTCATGATCGTCGACGATACGCGCCGACACGAGACCGGACAGACTGGCGCGGCGCTCGATGGCTGCCGCTGCCTGAGGCGGCAGGCGCTTCTCTCAGGGTGGCCGGCATGAGATGCGCTGCTGCCTCCGTGGGGTCTTGCTCGATCAATTCCAACAGACGGGCGCGACGCACCTGAAGATGGCCGATCAGTTCGGCGAAGATTGCCGCTTGGGTGGAATTGTCGGCACCCTCCCACCGGGCCAGCTTTTGCAGCAGACCCGTGTTGACCTGAGCCATTGACTGACGGACGTCGGTGCGAAGCGCGACATCGCGGGCGATCGATCGGCTGACCGTATCTCCCGACGCGACCGGATCGGCCAGCGACCCTTGCCATGGCCAGGCAGACAACACGACGACCAGGACGAGAGACAGACCTGCACTACGAATGCGATCCATGCGTGCTCCGGACGTTCGCGCGGGTCCGGGGTATGGACGGCCGTCGACTGCGCGACATTATTTCCGGGGCTACCACGATCGCTCATCGATTTCCGACCGGCGGATGCTTGCGCGGCGCCAGCGGCCGAATCCGTGATTCGGACGGACGAGCTCCGGCAAATTGATGATTATTTGCCGGCTTGCAGAAACTCGGTGAACCCCTGGAACCACAACACCTGGACAAAATCGCCCTTGATGACGAGGTCTTCGTCATGCAGTGCGGCCAGGAATGCCTCCTTGCCGTCCTTGGCGGACAGGATCCTGAATCCCTTGTCCGCATTCCGGAACGTCAGTGTGAACGCTGGCGCCTTGGTCAGGCCGGCAAATGACTTCACCTGGCTGTCCCGGATGCGGAAGTGGCGCCCCACCCCGTCGAGGGTCTGGATCTGAAACTCCAGCGACTTTCCAGCCACATAACGCGCGCAGGCGGGCTTGGTATTGATGGCTTTCTGCAGCAATTTCGGCATCATCCAGAGCAGGAGCTTGAACTTCAGCATGACCTTGATTCCTTGTTCATTTGGCACATGAATCGCGAAAAAGTTGATCGAACGAGCGGGTCAGTGAACTCACTCACTCAGGAACTGGACCGCGTGCTTCAGAAAGCGTTCGGGATACTGAAACTGTGCCGCATGGCCGGCATCCGGGTAGACGAACAGTTGCGCATTCGGGATGTTCTGCGCCATGGACCAGGAATTGATGGTCGGAATCATGACGTCGTTTACCCCGTTCAGAACGAATGTCGGTTGCCTGATCTCACGCAGATGGGCGAACGGATCCTTGGGGTCCAACTTCGGCAGGTAATACATGTTCGACTCGATCTGGGCCTGGATCACTTCAGGTGAACTCGGCGGATCCTGGTCCACCCGTTGGTGTCGGCGTGCCCAGAATTCCCGCCCGGCCTGCTGTGCAGCCTCGGAACGGCCGAAGAACAGGAACAGAAAATCCTCCACTGTCGGCACCGGCCGCGGCGCCCGCTCGAGCACGCCAGGGTCTGAATCCGGGTTGCCACCGCGCGGACCGGTGCCCAGCAACATCAGCTTGCGGACCAGGTCCGGATGACGCCGGGTCAGGTCCTGCGCCTGATAGCCGCCCAGGGAGAAGCCCAGGACGTCGACCTGTTGAAGACCGAGGGCGCGGATCACGGCAGCCGCGTCATCAGCCATGTGTTCGATCCGGGTGCGCGGCTTGCCGGACGAGGACGCAACCCCTCGGCCGTTGAACAGGATCACCTCGCGCCCGGCAGCCAGGCCATCGGTCATGAGGGGATCCCAGTGGTCCATGCCGCCACGGAAGTGTTGAAGAAAGAACAATGGCGGCTGGCCGCTCTGGCTGTTACCCCAGCGACGATAGGCGAACCGGTCGCCAGCGACGTCGATCCCTTGGGTTGGCGCGGTGAGGTGGGTATGGGCCATGATGGATATTTCCTTCGAAGGGTCTTGGGCCCCTGGAGCCCGGATGTCCGCTACGGTGCGGCGCCCTGGTCAGGCGCGCAGGCGCCTGGTCTGATACGTTCCCCATTGGCTTGATATGAAGGACTTGAGGAAGGCGGCCAGACCGCTTTCTGCGGCACGAGGATTGCCTCCTTCTGCGATGCGTCTGAGCTGACGCGTATACCAGAGGACTTCCATGAGGCCCATTCGATCAATCGGCTTGATCCCGGTGACGATGGGCCGCACACGCTGTTGACTGTCGCGGCCTTGCAGCAAGGCTGCCGGGGCATCCGGGTCGATGGCCAGCAGCCTGGCCAGGCCGACGATGTCGAGCGCACCGGAGCGCAGTGCGGCGTTCATCCCTTCGGCGGTACGGAATCCACCGGTGACCATCAGGGGCACCTGCACGGCCGCACGCACCTTCTCCGCGAATTCCAGAAAGTAGGCTTCACGCGCCATGGTGGTCGCCTTCTTCGGCTGTTGGAAGGCGCCACTCATGGCAGGCGTTTCGTAGGTGCCGCCCGAAATCTCGATCAGATCGATGCCGGCTGCGACCAGAGCCTCAATGGTGGCCATCGACTCGTCTTCGGTGAAACCACCGCGCTGGAAATCGGCCGAGTTGAGTTTGATGCCCACCGGGAAGTCGGCACCGACCTGGCGGCGGATCTCGGCGTAGACCGCCATCACGAATCGGCGCCGGTTCTGGGGGCTACCGCCCCACTCGTCGGTACGTTGGTTGTGATGCGGCGAGAGGAACTGGCTGACCAGATAGCCGTGCGCCCCGTGGATCTGCACGCCGCTGAAACCGGCTTTCCGGCAGATGGCTGCGCTACGGCCAAAGCGCTGGATGATGTCCTGGATCTGCGCAGGGGTGATTTCGCGCGGGGTCTCGAAGAACGCCGCCATGTCCTGGCGGAACGGGATGGCGGACGGAGAAAGATTGGTGGCATTCAGGCCCTTGGGCGACTGCTTGCCGGGATGGTTCAGTTGCACCCAAAGCGCCGCACCCTGGTCGGTGGCTGCGCGCGCCCACTGCTGCAGGATGGGCAGATCGGATTCATCTTCGATCACGACGTTGCCGGGTTCGCCCAAAGCGCGTCGGTCAATCATGACGTTGCCGGTGAGCAGCAGGCCGATGCCTGACGCGGCCCAACGACGGTACAGCGTGCTCAGAATCGGCGTCGCATGATTGTCATAAGTGCCCAAGGTCTCGCTCATGGACGACTTGGCCAGCCGGTTGCGCAGCACCGCGCCATTGGGCAGATGCAAGGGCTGAGCCAGCAGATTGGTCTCGGTTACGGGGGGCTTGGTCATGCTGCTTCCTGAAAGGATGGTGTCCCGGTCGGACTTTGCGGGGATAGACGACATGGCATGTTCGGTGAGCGCGGTGATGGTCAGGCTCGGATTCACGCCCAGATTGGCGCTGAGCATGGAGCCGTCGCAGACCAGCAGGTTCTCGTAGCCGAAGACACGGTTCTGCGCGTCCATCACGCCGCGCTCAGCCGAATCGGCCATGGCGCAGCCGCCCATGCAATGGGCAGTGGTGGGAATGTTGAACAGAATTTCGGTCAGCAGGGACAGCGGAATGCCACCGAGTGCCTTCGCCCCGCGTTCGATAAATTCATTGGCATGCGGAATATGGGTTGGAATTGGCGCGCCTTCACTGCTGAGCAGCTGGCTGAAGGGCCAATACCAGCGGCGCCGCAGTTGCAGGTCGACATGCGCGTCCAGGGTCTGCATCACCACGAACAGCATGGTCTGGCGCGCAAAACCCAATGGGTTGTGCCCGCGCAGCGCGTTCAGCGGGTGACGCACCAGACTCCATAGCCAGGAGGGAATGCGGCCCCAGCCCGTGCGCCCGCTGCGCATCAAGGTCAGCAATAGGCTGGCCGCGCCAGACCCCTCGGGATAGCGAACGACTCCGATGTGGGTTTGCTCATCCAGATAGATGGCGGCGCCACCTGCCACGCCCTGCGACAAGGACGTGCTTCCGGCCGGGAATCGCATACCCAGGAGGGACTCGGCGTTGGTGCGAATCCGCTTGCCCAGATCGTCGCTGATGCGCGGCAGCGAACCACTCTGCCTGAGCCGCAACATCAACTCGACAGTGCCCAGCGAGGAGGCGGCGAATACAACGCCGCGGCAGCTGAAGCGGCGCCGCTGCCTGTTGAACAGCGCGGTGGACGATTCGGTATGGATCTCATAGCCGTCGCAGCCATCCGGCATGCCATTGAGCGGACGCACATCGACCACCCGGGTCTCGGCGAAGATCCGGGCGCCGTGCTTCTGGGCAAAGTAGAGATAGTTCTTGTCGAGCGTATTCTTGGCGTTGTACTTACAACCCACCATGCAGCCACCGCAGCCCACGCAGGTGCCGCGATCGGGGCCTTCGCCGCCGAAATAGGGATCCGGATAGGCCTTGCCGCCGGCCTCGCCGGCAGGCGCGAAGAAGGTGCCCACGCGCCCAGGGTAGTAGGTGTGTCCCACGCCGACCATGTCGGCCATCTGCTTGAGCCGCCGGTCGGCCTCGCCCAGCAGCTTGTTGTCGGTCACGCCCAACATGCGTTCGGCCGTGGCATAGTGCTGCGGCATCACCGCCGCCCAGTCTTTGAGACCGGCCCAGGAGCCCTGTTCCCATACCTTGGGCGAAGGCACGAGAAGGGCATTGGCATAAGCGATAGAGCCGCCCCCGACCGCATTGCCGCACATCACGACCATGTGGCGGAACACGCGCAGGTTGTAGAAGCCAAACATGCGCAGTCCCGGTCGCCAGATAAAGCGTCTGGCGTCCCAGTCAGACCCGGGGAAGTCTTCAATTGACCAGTGCCGGCCCATTTCCATCACACCGACCCGGTAGCCCTTCTCTGCCAGGCGGCAGGCCGATACGCTGCCACCAAAGCCTGAACCAATGACGATGTAATCAAAATCCAGGTTTTCGTCAGGGACGATCATGCCGACAACGCGGCTTGCCTGATGCAGCGATCGGGAACGAATGCCCTCATGGTCTTGCTCATGCTGCGGCTCGGTTGGCTGGCGCAGACTTAATGATGATGATCATAATCATTATTGTCAAGCACGAATCTGACCCGAGCGCGGGGCGGCAGACAACACCTCGCGGTCAATGGTTCGCTTCTGAGGGCCATGGCCCCCTGACATGCTCCCTAACCGGACGCAGGCCGCTGAGCCGCCTCCTGCATTGCACGCAGCCGGATCTCCTGCTGGTCCGGCTCGGTGATGTGCAGCAAGGTAGCAACCTTGCGCATGAGGTGGCGCTCATGGGCGCTGATCCGGGCGTCGGCCAGCGCGACCTGCCACATCGCCTCGAGCAGATCAAGCTTGCGTGGATAGTCGAAGTGGCGGTTGATCAGCGAGGTGAACTGGAAATAGTCGGTCGCTTGCGCGGCCTCCTGCTCGGCGAGCGCGAGGATCTCATGCACCTGCGCGGCTGGCAGGGCAAATTGCCGCTCCATGGCGGCCACGATGACCGATCGCTCGACCGCCAGCGCCTCGGTATCGATACGCATAGCTTCGGCGAGCATCGCGCAGACCGCCATGGCCAATTGGTGGCGATCGCCGGCAGGGCCCTGGGACACGCTGGCGAGTTGTTCATCGAAGAAGCGTCGGATGGCGGCAAGCATGAATGGATGACGGGTCGAAGAGGTTGATCGGTCCTGCTGCCAGACATGGCGCATCAGGGTGTGACAGCGCATCATTGTAGGCAGGCTTGTACTGACCCGCCGGCGTGCCCCTGCCGGCTGGGTACCCATCGCCCGATCACCTGCTCGGCGCAGCATTGGATCAGAGACATCTCATCCACCTGATCTGCGCTTGCGCGATCGGATCCCCAATCGGCGGGTTGCCGCGTAGCGAATTGACGGGTATGGTCACGGTACAAGTCGGAATCGGCAGCGCGCTCCCAAGTGCACTGCTACGACAACCGCTGGGAGTGACCATCGTGGCAAAGTTCGAGATCGTTCCCGGGCTCACCTTCGTCGACCGCAAAAGCTGGGGGGCGGACGCTTCGCTCGAGCGGCTTGGCCGAAAGGTAGCGCGTTCCAGTCGCACCCATGTGGTGATCCATCACACGGTACTGGGCGACACCTCAGACGATTCGCCCAATCTATGGAATCGTGAGTCAGACATTTTCCGCAACATGCGGCGCCTGCAAACGGTACGCGCCCAGGATCTGGGCGCCGACGTGCCTTATAACTTCGTCGCCTATTTCGTGGCCAGGAACAATGGTCTGGTGATCTGTGAGGGCCGGGGCGAAGACCGCAGTGGCGCCCATACCAAGGGGCATAACACCGAAGCCATTGCCGTGTCGTTCGCCGGCGACTTCGATCGCCAGAGCGTGGCCGGCATCGAGTTCGCGCGTCGCATGTTCCTGTTATCCACTTTTCTCGGCTGGCTGCGCTTCGATCCCAGCCATCCGGACTACGGTCGGTTCCGCCCGCTCCGGAATCTGGGCAATCTGCACCCGGAAGGCCGGCGCGTCTTCATCCACAAAGATTTTAAAAGCACTGCCTGCCCGGGGCGGCTGCTCGAACCGCATCTGGCCCAGGTCGGATTCATCGACCCCAGGACGCTCGGATGATCAGCCCCCTGACCCCGACCAGCCGGCTGCTCATTGCCGGTGCATTGGCCGGCGTGATGACCTCGGCTGCAGCAGAGGCAGACGGACCGGACATGTGGCGGGTATCGGGGGTCAGCAGCGGCGACCAGCTCAATGTCCGAAGCGGACCTTCGACCGGATTCCGCGTCATCGGCTCGGTGCCAGCCGATGCAACTCAGCTGCGGAACATGGGCTGCCATCCGAATTTCACGACCGATGAATGGGCGGGATTCAATGACAGCGAACGTCAGCTCGCCGCCACGCTTCGATGGTGCCGGATCGAATACCAGGGACTCCAGGGCTGGGTGGCTGGGCGATTTCTTCGCGAGTATTGAGTATTGAGTATTGATGAACGCCGTGCGCCCCATCGCCCCGTGGCGGTAGTGGTATCGGTTTCAGCGCGAGCGACTCATGTCTGAACCACAGCAGGTCTTTCTGAGCTATTGTCATCGCGACGACGAACCCTATGGCCCGCAGAATCGCCGCTGGGTCGAGGAGTTCGAAGTGGCGCTGCGTGCCTCGATCGGTCAGCGGATCGGGCCTGGACGGGTCGCGATCTGGCGTGACAAGCGCCGACTCGCCGGCAATGAATTGTTCGATGGGCAGATCGAGTCGCAGATCCGGCGATCGGATATTTTTGTCTCTGTCCTGTCCCAGCACTACCTGGCCTCGGCCTATTGCAAGAAGGAGTTTCTCGCCTTTGGCAACAGCCGCATCGCCAGTGGCGATCTTCATGTCAACCATCTGAGCCGCATCGTCAAGGTCTATCGCCGGGCCATCGATCGGGCCGATATGCGCCGCTTCGTGGGCGACGAGGCCCTGGTGCCGGAAGTGGATGGCACGGTGGGCTTCGAGCTGTTCCACAAAGACGACAATGGCGTCGATCGCGATGTGTTGCTTGATGCAGGCCACAACGGCCTGTACTGGCAACGGGCCGACGACATCGCCCATGCGATCAAGCGCATTCTGGATGTTTCGACGGGCTGGGCGCCCGCCCGTATTTCCCCGGCAGCGGCCAGCACCGCGATTTCGACCATCTATCTGGCCACTACCGCGAGCGACTTGCGTGAACAGCGCGATGCCATCCGGCGCGAATTCGAAGACCGGGGGCATCACGTGCTACCCACGCGCGCCTTGCCCGAAGATGCCGATGACTTTGAACGAGCCGTCGAGGCCGAACTCGCCACTGCCGATCTATCGGTCCACTTGTTCGGTTCGCGCTATGGATCCATCCCGGACGGTGCCCGGCAGTCAGGCGTGATTCTCCAGGCTGAACGGGCGATGTCCGGCACCTTCCCGAATCTGCGAACCATTTTCTGGGCACAGTCGACGCCGGCCGCAGCGCCCGCACCTGACGAGCGAATCGGACAGTTCGTGCAGGATCTCGAGGAGCGAGTGTTCGACAGTCGCCGCATCGAGTTCGTCAGGGCATCCAGCGACGAGCTGCGCTCCCTGATCTTCGATCGCCTGCGTCGTCCTGCAAGCGCCCTGGCACACAATATCGACGACGGTTCAAGCAACGACACCACGTCCATCTACCTGATCTGCGATCCGGGTGATCGCACCGATGCGAGGCCTTTGGCCAATTCGCTGGTCGAGCAGGGTTTTGACGTGGAGTTGTCCTCGATCGAAGGCACGGTGGATGAACTGGTCGAAGAAAACCGGGCCAATCTGGTTCGCTGCGACAGCGTCGTGATTCTCTGGGGTCGGACACGCGAGGCCTGGGTGCGCAGCAAGTTGCGCGATATCCAGCAGGCACCAGGCTGGGGACGTCAACGGCCCTTCCATGGCCGCTTCATCGTGATGAGCGGGCCCGATTCGGCGGCCAAGTCCGAATTCATCGCGCCCAATGGCGTGGTCCTGATGCGCGAGCATGACCCGATCGACGCATTGCGCCGACTGCTGTCATCCTGAGCGGGCCGAACAATGGACACTGCGCGGAATCTTGTCAATCCATTCCCTGGCCTTCGCCCCTTCGAGGCCGATGAAGCCCATCTGTTCTTCGGCCGGGACGGCCAGTCCAGCGAAATCATCGCCCGATTGCAGCAACGCCGCTTCGTGGCGGTGGTAGGCACCTCGGGTAGCGGCAAATCGTCGCTGGTCAGGGCCGGGCTGCTGCCTCTGCTCGAGGGTGGCTTCATGGCCGATGCGGGCTCGCTCTGGCGAATGGCCGTCATGCGCCCGGGTGCCGATCCGATCGCACAGCTTGCGAAGGCCCTGTCGTCGCCGGACGTGCTGGGCGATGTAAGCGTCGCCCAGCCGATCCGCACCGCGCTACTCGAAGCCGTCTTGAGGCGCAGCGCGCTTGGCCTGGCGGATGCGTTCGAACAGAGCGGCCTGGCCCGTGCCGAGAATCTGCTGGTGCTCGTGGATCAGTTCGAGGAGATTTTCCGCTTCGATCAGCAAGGCGAGGCGGATGCGATGGCCGATGATGCGGCCGGATTCGTGAACCTGCTGCTCGAGGCGGTGGACGGTGCGCATCCGGGTCTGTATGTGGTGCTGACCATGCGGTCGGACTTTCTGGGCGACTGTGCGCGCTTTCGCGGTCTGCCCGAATTGCTCAACGACGGTCAATATCTGATTCCCCGGCTCACGCGCGATCAGCGGCGCGCCACCATCGAGGGCCCGGTCCTGGTCGGCGGTGCCTCGATTGCGCCGCGCCTGACCCAGCGGCTGCTCAATGATGCCGGGGAAGATCCCGATATCCTGCCGGTGTTGCAACATGCGCTCATGCGCACCTGGGATGCCTGGCACGCTCAGGGCGATCCGCTGGCCCCACTGGATCTGGCGCACTATGAGGCCGTGGGCACAATTCGCCATGCGCTATCCCGTCATGCGGATCAGGCCTATGAGCGGCTGGCAGGCACGCCAGGCGCGCAGGCGCGCGCCCAGACCCTGTTCCGCGCGCTGTGCAACGATGGTGCCGACCGCCTGGAAACCCGGCGCCCGGCCACGCTGACCAGCCTGGCCGCCATCGCCGACTGCGAGCCAGAACAAATGGCCGACGTGGTGGATGCGTTTCGCACGGACGGCTGTACGTTTCTTACCCCCGGTTGGCCCACCCCGCTCGCACCGGACACGGTCATCGACATCTCGCACGAATCGCTGATCCGGCAATGGCAGCGGCTGCGCGCCTGGGTGCAACAGGAAGCGCAGTCCCGATCGCTTTATCAACGACTGGCCCAGACCGCGCAGTTGTGGCCCGACAGCGCGGCGTTGTGGCGCAATCCGGATCTGGAGCGTGCACTCACCTGGGCGAGCGAGGAAAAACCCACGCGACACTGGGCCCGGCGCTACGGCACCGAGGCGGCGTTCACTCGTGCCATGGAGTTCCTGCACACCAGTGAAGCCGCCTGGCGTGATGATCAGGAGCGGCAGGCGCGGCAGGCGCGCGACGCGATCGAACACGATCTGGCCCTACGGACCCAGCAGGATCGCGAAGCCCGGCTCAATGCCGAAGTGGCAGCGCTGCGATTGCAGAAGCAACTCAGCAAGGCCTTGTGGCTGTTGATTCCCGCCCTGCTGCTGGGCATGGGATGGGCGTTCTGGGAGGCGGGTCGTGCACGCACCGAACAGGCGCGCGCGCAGGCGGCCGCCGAACAGGCCCGGATCGAGGCACGCAATGCCCGGGAGGCCCGCGATGCGAGCCGCGAAGCGACGGCCGACAAACTGCGTTATCTGCAGAAGCTCACCAACACGAACCCGCTCAAGCAGGCCTTCCTGACCGGCGACGCCGATGCGATCCGACGATTCGCGCGGGATGAACCGCCCAACCCCGACCTGCAATTCAGTGCCAGTCGCGATCTGTCCAACTACGCCGACCAGCGCAATCAACGGGTCTGGCGCTACGATCTGTATCCCAAGCAGGTCAGTCTGGACGGCAAATTGCGACTGGCGGCTCAGATCAGCTATTTCATGGATGACGACACCCTCGATGCCAAGCTGCTCTCGGCCGGCGCAGGCACCCGGTTCCGTGCCTCCTATACCGGCACCCGATGCCTGACTGAAGTGTTCGTGCTGGTGGAATATGCCAACCCCGACTCGCCGCCCAAGCTGGTCAGCTTCGATCAGTGTGCCCAGATCGCCGCCAAACGCCCATGATGACCGACCTGCCACCGCCGGTCATGCGGTCACCGCGCATTCAGGCCCAAATCGCGGTGCGCGAGCAGGCTGCCGCATTGGCGCGCCGAGCGCAATCGGCGTATCGACGGCTGACCGCGCTGTTCGTACTGGCCACGGCATTCGCAGCGATCTGCAGTGGTCTCATTCTTTACGGCATCGAGGCCAGTCCGCAGGCCGACAGCGACTGGCTGTTGCGCTTCGCGCATGCGCCACAGGTTCGCACCACGCTGTTCGTTGTTCAGGCCGTGGGACTGGGCGTGGCCGCATTCTGTGCCTACCTGTTGGGCGCACGCCGACATGACCAGATCTGGACACGCTACCGGCTCGAGGCCGAGGAAGGCCGCTTACGCCTTGCCGCGCTGGCATTGGAACTGGGGCATGCACAAGGCCCGGCCGAATTCCAGGCCACCGGGCAGGCATTCCTGGCATTCGTGCATGAGCAACTCGACTATCTCCAGACGCGTGTCTCGGCTCACGACCGATCCCATCGATGGATCTCGGTCGGTGGTGCAGCGCTCGCTGCCATTGCTGCGCTCTCGAGCGCCCTGGCCTCGATCGAGAATCGCAGCATCCTGGCGATGATTGCCCTGATCGGTGTGTGCACGCCGGCGCTGGCCAACGCATTGCGCGCCTGGTCTCAGTCCGCCGACGATGGCACGCGCGGGGATCTGCACCGGGCCAGTTGGGTGGCACTGAACCTGTTGTATGGGGAGCGGGCTGAATTTGAGCAGGCCGTCGCGCAGCACGATCTGGCCGGCGCCAGCCGTTATGCCGATCGGGTTTTCGACATCCTGCGCCAGGATCACCTGGGCTTCGCGACCATTCGCCATCGGGCGGCGCAGGTGTCATCGAACTCGAGCACCCGGGCCGTCGGCGAAGACCATCGTTGACAATCATCCGCCATCAACTGCTGTTCACCGGCCATCGCATGGACTCACCGCGACGCGCCTCGCCACGCTTTCCGCCGGCCCGAGAACCGGCCGTGGCCAGCGCCATCAACAGCGTGCTGGAATTGCTCGACGCCGGTCCGGCTGACCTGGCCATCACCCAGGCCGCAGCGGGCGGCGACCTGCTGTTTCTCGAGGCCTGTCTGGCCCGGGCAGTGCCCTGCCAGGTGATGCTGCCATTCGATGAGACTCACTACATCGAACGATCGATTCTGCCCTCTATTCAAGGCCGGCAATGGCACTTGCGTTATGAGGCGATCCGGCCCCGACTCATCGGACCGCCGTTGGTACTGGATGATCACGACGCAGACGCCACCGATCACGACAACGAGCAGCCGGTCAATGCCTATGAACGATGCAATGACTGGATGCTCGCCACCGCCTTGCGAACGCCAGCCCGCGACCTGCAGTTGGTCTGCGTCTGGGACGGTAAATCCGGCGACGGACCGGGCGGCACGAAACACCTGATTGAGGCGGTGAATCGGGTGGGCGGGCGCATTCACCGGATCGACATCACCGCCCTGCCCGATCTGGTCGAATGAACCGGCCGCCCGGATCGGGATACCCCGTATTAAGGATGCGGGTCGAGACTCCCGTGGGCTAGTGTGCAACGCAGGGAGTGTCGCCATGAACCAAGCACGATCCATGGGGATGATGATGCCAGCCTGTCGGCCACTGCGTCTGGCGCTCGGCATGCTGATCGCGCTGCTCATCAGCGGCTGTGCTTCCTATGCGAGCACCAATACGGTCTGGCAGGCTGCAACTGCCCAGCCGGCCAAGGTCAGCTTCACCATAACCCCCAGACCCGGGAAACAGCAGGAGAAGGTCCTGGTGCTGCTGGCCTTGTCGGGAGGGGGTTCACGCGCTGCCTATTTTTCCGCGCGCACCATGCTGGCGCTGAGCGAACTGACCGGGCCGCAGGGACAAACCGTCGATGTGCTGGGCGAAGTCGACCTGATTTCCGCCGTCTCGGGCGGTTCGCTGACGGCAGCCTTTTACGCGTCGACATATGACGACGATGGCGACGCGGTCTCATCAGTACCCGCTGGCGCCCGGCAATGGGATCAGGCCAGCATCGATCATGAGCTGCGCAAGAACTTCACCATGCGCTGGATCGGTAACTGGTTCTGGCCCACGAACCTGCTCAAGTTCTGGCTGACCGCCTTCGACCGCACCGACATCATGGCGCAGACCTTCGCGGACAATCTGTTCGACACCGTGCCACTGGGCAACGACCTGTTGATGCGCGACCTGAATCCGGCGCGACCGAATCTGATCATCAATGCAACGCTGGGCAGCACCTCGCCCTGCACAACCCGGGTCAATGGCACCAAGACGTTCGGTTCCGTATTCACTTTTACCGAAGAAGATTTCAAGGACAAGCTCAATGCCGACATCGCCGGCTATGAGTTGGCACGCGCCGTGATGGCCTCATCAACCTTCCCGGCCGTCTTCAATTTCATGACCCTCACCGATTTCTCCGATCGCAGCGAGGACTGCATCCAGTCGAACACACCGGGCAGCCGTTATGTGCACACCTTCGATGGCGGCAATTCGGACAACCTGGGGCTGCGGTCGATCACACGCAGCCTGCTGACCAACCGGGCCGCCGCGATCAAGCATTATTCGAGAATCGTGGTCATCCTGGTGGACGCCTATCGACCGTCGATCGGTGCGAACCCGATCCGCCCCGATCCGCGCAATGCGATCAGTTATGTGGTGGACACCAACTTCATGGAGTCCTCGGATTCATTGCTCGAAGCCAATCGGCACGGGCTGCTGATGTCCTACTTCGGGCGATCGCTGGCCAATCAGCAAAGCCCCGATGCCTGCCTGCGGGAAAGCCTTCCTGACCATGCCTGTGTTGCCAGTCCGCACGACGACTGGCATACCCCGGCAGGCTTCGACGTTCAGCGTGCGCTGCGTGACAAGCTCTTTTTCTTTCACATCGCCTTTGACGCCGTCGACGACCCTGGTCTGAAGGAGGCCTTGCAGGCTATTCCAACCACCTTCAATCTGAGCACGGTCTATCGGCAGGTTGGCGACGAAACCCTGCGGATCGATGAAGCCAGAATCATCCGGGACGGTGTCGACAACATCTTCGCGGGCGCAAACGACCAGGTGCGCGACTGCGTCAGCACGCTGGCCGCGATCATCGTCGACCCCGAGACGGCACCGATTCCGGGCAGGCAGAACAGTTGGTGCGGCAGCGCGCAAGCCGCCGGAAACCGACTCGGACCGGTGCCCGGCAAGCAGGATCCATAGCACCCCGGCGCAGCTGAACGCGTGCGCCCGGTCAGTCGGCCCGCAATACGCCGGACCGCGCGCGCAGGCGCTCCTGAACCATGGCCAGCAGGCTGTCAAGCAGCACTTCACGCGGATACGCATTGTGCCCGGCCAATTGCGCCGCAAAGGCCGAGTCACTGCGATTGAACGGCAGAGCAACCGCCCAGTGATCGGCGAGGGCATAACCCAGAAAGATCGAGCCTGGCAAGATCGCATCCTGCGCCAGCAATTGACCATCATTGCGCGGGCTCAGTCGCGACAGCCGCGCGTGAAACGTGCTGAGCAGGGCGTTGACGCGGGCCGGATCAGCGACCGCCGCCAGGCTGAACAGCAGCACATGCCCGGGCGGCTCGAACGCCTGCATGGCCATCGCGCGCGTGATCGAGGTCAGGCTGTTGACCGCCCCGCCATCGCCCGGCGCACAGGTCGGAAACGGCAAACTGGCGGCGAGCCCTTCGTAGGTCGATGCATACTGATCGGCGATGGCCGAGCCCATGATCGCGCCGGCAACACTGACGAGTGCGCGGATGCGTGATACCCAGGTGCGATGTCCGAAATCGCCCAGGGCCTGCAACATGTCGACAACCCCCTTCGAATGGCCGATCACCACCACGTTTTCGTGCGGACCGATCTGCCCGCTCAGAAACGTATCGATCAGTCCCGCATTGCGCTGCGACGAAGAACGCCCCTCGACCGGGACATTGAGCACCCGGAATCCGGCCGATCGTAATCGCAGGTAGGAATCACCGAAGGGGCTGGCGATCGCATCGACACATTCGCCAAACAGACCCGATACAAAGACCACTGTGACGGGCGTCGCAGGCTCGGGCGGAGGACTGTCCGCCTGCCCGCGTGCGGAACCAGCACTCGCAGGCATCAGCGCCTCCTCGCAAGGCCGGTAGTCTGGAAACGAGCGACCGACGGCGGCGGTGATCTGGCAGAAGATCGACTGGAAGCGTTGCCGCGCATCGTCGACACCCGCAGCAGCCAGCGTGGTCCGGATCAGCGGCGGCGCCGCCGCTACCTCATACGCAGGGGGTGTCGAACACGCCACCAGAGCCAGCGAGAGTGCGCAGCAGGACAACAGGGTTCGGATCATGATGCTGCAGGGCCGGCAGACAGCTCACATGCGGTCGATGACCGGCGCCAGCCGGGCGAACAGTTCATCCACCTGAGGCTGCAATGTATTGCCCACCCGCTGCAGATCACCAATGCCCTCGACAGAATCGAGTTGTGCGATGTTGTCCGGATCGATGTCGGGCAGTCCAAGCGCCATCAGACCCTCGGAAGAGATATCGGCATTGATGCGGGCATATCGAAATGCCCGTCCGCTGTCCTGATCGAGCGCAAGCAGGCGTCCATTACGACGAGGTATGAGGTCGCCCACCTCCCGGTCGATCTGATCGCCCAAGACACACCGGCCCACCGCGCGGCAGTTCAGATCCTGATCAGCGCTCGCCACATCCATCAATACGCCCGGGATCGCCTTGGCATTGGCCAGGATATCCTGGCCGGATGCCGTCATGGGATCGCGCACAGTCTGATGTATGCCGGTGCCCAGGGACAGCAGGAACAGATGATTCTCGCCCGTGGGCCATGACAGCCCATAGGGTGCCAGCGTGGCCGTGCGATACAGCGCAAACGAGGGATTATTGTGCTGGGTCAGTCCGCCATCGACGAACACGAAGGTCTTGGTCGGATCGGACGGATCCCAGTTGATGGCCTCGGGCAGAAAAAAAACCGGCGCGGCCGTACTCGCGCGCACGATTTTCCAGAGGGGCACACGTAGATTGCAGTCGGCCCGCTCCGGTGCGTTGTACTTGGCGAAGGGATTATTGGTCAGAGGCCAGGGCGACTTGGTGGTCCAGTTGGTGGTCACCGCGGTGAACAGACAGCGCCATTGCGGATCGTTGGCGATGTCCAGGGTAGTCTGTTCACCGAAGGTGGTGCGCAACTGATCGCACAAGGGGCCTTCATCGTATCGGGTGTGCAGCAGACTGGTCAGGAAAAAATTCTTCTGAAACATCTCGTTGGCGGCGCCAAGATAAAAAACCAGTAATTCGGCCACTGTCATGCCGCGTGCCAGCCCGGCGGCGATGATGGCGCCCGTACTGGTGCCACCGATCAGATCGAACCAGTCGCCCAGCCGGAAGGCGTTACCCTGACCGGTGTGACGGGCCAGTTGCTGTTCGAGCCGCTCGAGCACCTTGAGCGTGATGATGCCGCGCACGCCGCCACCATCAAGTGCCAGAATTCGATGCGGCCGATCGCTTACGCCATACTTATGATGAAGATGCGCCCAGTGACCCTGCGCCATGATCGCCTCCCGGGCAACGCGACAATGAAATCATCAGTCTGTTGCCGCCCATGATAATCGGTCAGATCCGGCACGGGAATGCCTGGTGGCCAAATCTTGTCGTCAATCAACGCCCTCCCTGGAGTCTTCCCCGATGACCGACGCCCGTTGCCGAATTCTAGTGCTCAACTGTGGCTCCTCCAGCATGAAGTTCGCCCTCTACGACGCCTGCGGCACGCCACTGGCCCGCGAGCCGTTCTGGGGCGGAAAGATTGAAGGTATCGGCTCGGCAAGCGCGACGGTCGTCGAGTCCGGCACAACGCCGGCTCCGCTGTGGCTGGACACAGAGCACCCCTACACCCGGGCGCTCGCGCACATCCGCGAGCGCGTGGAGCGGGTGACTGGAGGCCAGGGCATTGACGCCGTGGCCCATCGCGTGGTCCACGGTGGCGCCCGATATTTCGAACCCGTGCTCATGAACGCCAGCCGGCTTGCCGATCTCAAATCGTATATTCCGCTGGCGCCGCTGCATCAACCCTTCGCCCTCGAGGCCATCGAGGTCTTGCTGCACGAAGCGCCGGAACTTCCCCAGATCGCCTGCTTCGATACCGCGTTCCATCACACCCTGCCCCTGGTCGAACAGATGATGCCCCTTCCCTGGGCCGCGTGGACTCGCGGCATCCGGCGTTATGGCTTTCATGGCTTGTCCTATGAATATCTGTCAGTGATGTTGCCCGAGCGTCATGGTGATCTCGCCCGCGGCCGGGTCGTGGTGGCGCATCTGGGCAGCGGTGCCAGTCTGTGTGCGATGCGTAACCTGCGCAGCGAGGCCACCACCATGGGCTTTTCGGCGCTGGACGGACTGATGATGGGCACTCGCTGCGGATCGCTGGATCCGGGTGCCGTCATCTATCTGATGGAGATTGAAAAGCTTTCGCTCGAGCAGGTGAGTCACACACTCTATCGCGAGTCCGGCCTTCTGGGTGTGTCCGGCCTCTCAGCCGATCCGCGCGTGCTGTTCGAGCATGAGGCCGACAATGAACAGGCGAGCGTGGCGCTTGCCCTGTATGTGCGCCGCGCGGTTCACGAGATCGGCGCGCTCATCGCGACGCTGGGCGGGCTGGACATGCTGGTATTTACCGCAGGAATTGGTGAACATAGCGCGCGGCTGCGCCAGCGGATCTGCGACGGACTGGCGTATATGGGCATCGGGCTCGATACCAGCGCGAATCAGGCCGATCGCTTCATCATTTCGTCACCCGACAGCGCGATCCGCGTCGCTGTCGAACCTACCAATGAAGAATGGATGATCGCCAGCCACGCGAAGCAGACCATTGATGCGAATCGATGAAGCGTTCAACGCGCCTCGTTGTGTCATCGAACCAGCGCAGCGTGAGCGAGCCAATATCGTTGCGATCTGTACAATGACCTCACAATCCAGCGAGAACAGGCTGGCTGGAGGGTAGGGGTAGCCATGAATCACGACGCGGCGGGCTTGAGCATCAGCGGAAGCGAGTCGGCTGCTCGTGCCCTGCAAGCAGCCCAGCATTCGTATCTGAAGTATCGGAGCGATCTGAGTGCGCGGGTGGGCGAGTTGATCGCGGCGGATCCCGACTTCGGTCATGCCCATACGCTCAAGGCAATGCTGATGCTCACGGGTTTCCGGGCCAGCGATGGTCAGGCCATCCAGGTCGCCCTCGATGAGGCGGCCCGACTCGATGACAAGGCCAATCCGCGCGAGCACCTGCATCTGCTGGCGGCCCGCCAGTGGCAGGCGGGCGATCCGCTGTCCGCGACCCGGACTTTCGACACAATCCTGCACGAGCATCCATGCGATGTGCTGGCATTCCGCCTGCATCATTTCCTGAATTTCTGGCTCGGCAGGCCCGAGGCCATGTTGGCCTGCGCGGAACGTGTGGCGCCAGCCTGGGATCCCGCCTGGCCCTTTCAGAGCGCCCTGCTGGCGTGTCGGGCGTTCGCCCATGAGGAATGCGGCCACTATCTGGCGGCGGAGAACCTCGGGAGACGGGCGGTCGAACTCGATCCTGGCGATCCCTGGGGCGCGCATGCGGTCGCCCATGTGCTGGAGATGCAGGGCCGCCATCATGAAGGGATTGCCTGGATCGAATCGCTGCAGGATCACTGGGCGGACCGGAACAACCTGTCTCATCACCTCTGGTGGCATCAGGGTCTGTACCATTTTGAACTTGGCGATTTTGATCGGGTGCTCGCGCTCTATGACGAGCGCTTTCGTAATCTCGACGCACCACTCACCCGGGCGGCGCCAGACCTGTATATCGACGTGCAGAACGCCGTGGCCATGTTGTTCCGGCTGCAACTGCAGGCAGTAGCGGTGGGTAAGCGCTGGCAGGAACTGGCCGACCATGCCCAGAACCGGATTGGCGACTGCACGACCTTGTTCACGCTGCCGCACTGGCTGATCGCCCTTGCCGCCACGCAGCGATGGTCCCGGTGTGATGCGATGATCGCCGGGTTGCAAGACTATGCGAACTCGCCAACAGCGAGCGCCGATGGACGGTTTACCGCGTCTGTCCTGCTGCCCGCCTGCCAGGCCATCATGCATCATGCCCGCGGTGAATACGGCGCTGCCTGCGATGCCATGCGGCCGACCATCGGCGGTCTGTTCCGGCTCGGCGGCAGTCATGCCCAGCAGGAATTGTTCATGCTGCTGTATCTGGACAGTGGCTTACGAGCCGGGCGAGAAGCCGATATCCGGCTCGTGCTCGAGAGAGCCGGCGGGCGTTACCGCCTCCCGCTCGCCAGACGCCGTCTGTACGCCAAAGCTGCACACGCGCGGGGTTTCTGAGCCAGACCACCGTGGCACCCTTGATATCCGGTTGAACACGGGCATTGAGTGCTGTTGATTGATCGATCGATCAAGCGCGTTGACTCGCACAATGCGCAGATACCAACTCCGATGCAGTTCAACACCGATGCCGTCTGACAACTCCGTTGCCATGGGGTCAACCGACTGCAGACTTCTCGCTGGAATCCTGATGAACAAGAAGGCCGATGCGCCCGGCGGATTGCCGACATCCCGACTCACGGCAGTTCCCACATCGAAGGAGGCACCGGACGGCAACGGCATCTGGGCACCCGGCATGGCCTTGTTCCAAAGGTTGCACTTTGCCAGCAAGGCATTGGTGATTTCGCTGTCCTTCATCATCCCGATGCTGATGCTGGCGGGCTGGCAACTGCGGAACACGTTCGACCAGAGCATGCAGGCGCGCCAGGATGCAACGCGCCAGCATGTCGAGGTCGCCCATCAGGTGCTGGTCTGGGCGCAGGGCGAGGTCCAGGCCGGTCGCCTGAACATCAACGAGGCAAAATCGACGGCAGCGCGAATCGTCTCGGGCATGCGTTACAACCAGAACGAGTACTTCTGGATCAATGACATGACCCCGACCATGATCATGCATCCGATCAAGCCGGCGCTGGATGGACAGAATCTGCGCGAGATGCGAGACCCGAACGGCTTCGCCCTGTTCAATGGCTTCGTCGATAAGGTGCGCGCAAGCGGCGAGGGATTCGTCAACTATCAGTGGCCCAAGCCCGGTCACGAGAAGCCCGTTGACAAGCTGTCTTTCGTCAAGGGCTTTGCCCCCTGGGGCTGGATCATCGGCTCGGGCATCTATATCGATGACGTGCGGGCGGCCACGATCAACAATGCCATGCTGATGGCTGGTTTTCTGGCGGTCACGATGCTGCTGGCCAGTTACCTGTTCCTGTCGTTCTACCGTGTGGTCAATCGCGGGCAACACGCCGTGCTCAATCAGTTGCGCGCCATGGCCGACGGCGATCTGACCGTTGTATCCCGCCAGCACGGGCGAGACGAGGCAGCCGAATTGATCGTGGAGCTGGGCCAGATGCAGGACAGCCTGCGCACCATGGTCGGGCGGGTTCGTCATGCGAGTGACGAGATCGTTCAGTCGAGCAATGAAATCGCCGGCAGTGCGAACAATCTGGCCCAGCGCACCGAAGCGACAGCCGGTAGCCTGGAACAGACCTCGGGTGCGATGTCGCAGATTTCGGCCACCGTGTCGGCAACATCCACGCATACCACTGAAGCCTCTCGACTCGCCGCCAACAATGCCGAGGTTGCAGCCCAAGGCGGGCGTGCGATGCGGGAAGTCGTGGCAACGATGGACAGCATTCACGAGTCATCCACCCGCATCGGCGAAATCATCGCCACCATCGACGCCATTGCCTTTCAGACCAATATTCTGGCGCTCAATGCCGCTGTGGAGGCGGCACGCGCCGGCGAACAGGGCCGCGGCTTCGCCGTGGTGGCTGAGGAGGTCCGCACACTGGCCCAGCGCAGCTCGTCGGCATCCAGCGAAATCCGCAAACTCATCGAGGAGAGCGTCAAGCAGGTCGATACCGGGACAAGCACCGTGCGCAAGGCCGGTGACACGATCGATCAGATTGTTGAGTCCGCCGCCAAGGTGCGGAGCATTCTCGACGAGATCGCCGGCGGCTCCAAGGATCAGAGCGACGGGGTCATCCGCATCGGCGAATCGGTGCGCGAACTGGAATCAATTACCCAGCAGAATGCGGCGATGGTGGAAGAAACCGCCGCCACCGCCATGACCATGAAGCGCCAGGCCGACGGGCTCGCCCAGGAAGTGCAGCGTTTCAGGCTGCCTGTCTGAATGCCTGCGTCCCGCACGTTCGGCCGCTACGCGCCGATCGGCGCGACAACAATCTGCACCGGCTCGGATAAATCGTAGAACTCCTCGTCGTCGGCGCCGCCGTCCAGCCACATCATGATGGCGAACCGTGCGGGTCGACCAAAGACGGTCATGGGATGATGCCAGGTGTCGGCGCGATAGGTGATGCCCTGATCACCGGCGACGATGAAGGCCTGCAGCCCGGCGAGGTCCGGATAGCCGTTGGCCGCCTTGGGGGCGACCATGACCATGAATCGGTCCACGTCCAGCGGTATGAACGACTGCGAGGACAAGCGGTGCCGCTCGAGTCTCGTCGCCACGACCCTGTCGCCAACCCAGGCATCCTGCCGCGACAAGGACAGGCTGGCCCTCGCGCCAGCCCGAAGACTGACCAGTTGCTCATCGAAGTAGGTTCGGCCATTGTCACGCGGCACGTTCAGCAGATGACCATAGGGCGCAAACGCCTGTGCGTTGATCGGTCGTGCGACAAGTGTCTGCATGGATACCCTGGGTCTGGTGTACTTCCCGGGAGTCTATCGCGCCGCCGGTCCGGATCGATCGAGCAGCCACTCACAGCGACAAATGGCTGTTCGACGGCAGGGACTTGGTCAACATTACTGCATCGAGTGCGACCACCCCCTGACCACGCGGCAGGACCACCAGTGGATTCAACTCGACACTCTGAAGCTGCTCCCCTGCCCTTGCAGCGAATAACGACAGGTTCACCAGCGCCTGTGCGAGGGCATCCCGATCGCCTGCAGGGGCACCCCGCACGCCATTGAGCAGACGCCGGCCACGGATCTCGTCGATCATGCCATGGGCCTGAGCCAGATCGATCGGAGCCGCTCGAAACACGACATCGTCGAGCACTTCGACGAACACGCCACCCAGGCCGAACATCAGCACCGGGCCAAAGACCGGGTCGTGCTGCACACCAGCGATGCATTGCACGCCACCGGTGATCATCGGGGCGACCAACTGGCCGCGAATCCTTGCGCCCGGCGCCCGGGTCGCTACCGCTGCTTCGATGCTCGCCCACGCAGCGCGCACCGCGGCGGCGTCGGCCAGATTCAGGCACACACCTCCCGCGTCGGTCTTGTGCACGATGTCGGCCGAGACAACCTTCAAGGCCACCGGATAACCCAGGCGCCCGGCTGCCGCAACAGCGTCGTTGGCGGTTGTCGCCAGCTCGAACGGCATCACCGGCACGCCGGCCTCGCGCAGCAGCTCAAGCGCTGCCGGTTCGTCGATGAGACCGGTGGGCAGTTTGAGTCGCCCGGACAGACCGTCGGCCGATCGAAGCCAGGTTGGCAGGATGGGTGCGCCCTGACCGTCGACCCTGGGATGGGTCCGATGCGCATCGGCCAGCCAGGCCAGCGCGCCGAGGGTGGCGATCATCCGGCTCGGGTCCTCAAACACCAGCACACCCATCGCCTCGAGCGTGCGACGAAGTTCGGGTACAAATACCGAGCAGACCGCCAGCATCACGTCGGTATGTCGGTCACGAATGGCGCTGACCATTCGCGGCATCTGATGACGAGCCGCCGGGGTCAGTCCCTGCCCCGCCGTGAAGCTGGCCAGCATCCGATAACCGCTGCCCTCGAGCATGCGCAGGATCGACCGCTCGAGCAGGGTCGGGTCGTTGGCGACCTGACCGGTGATGTCGAGCGGATTGCGGGTCGCCGCGAACGCCACTTCGGCCTTGATGGCAGCCTGCGCCGCCGCTGGCATCTCATCGAGCAGCAAACCCGCATCGGCGGCATCGTCCGCCATCAACACGCCCACGCCGCCCGACACGGTCACCAGCCCCAGACTGCGCGAAGCGGGCAGCCCCGCTACCGCAGCAGCCTGGCCGACATCAAAAAACGCCTCGACAGAGCGGGTGCGCCAGGCACCGGACTGCCGCAACAAGGCATCCCAGACCGCATCCTGGCCGGCCATGGCGGCGGTGTGCGATGCCGCCGCTGCGGCACCGATCTCGCTGCGCCCGACCTTGGTCACGACCACCGGCTTGCCTCTGGCCCGGGCCATCTCGAGCGCGGCCATCAGCCGGCGTCCGTCGCGCGCGCCCTCCAGATACGCGAGGATCACGCGGGTCTCGTCATCATGGGCGAGCCAGGCGATGCAATCGGCCACGTCCACATCGGCTTCATTGCCGGTGGCGATCCATTTGGACAAACCCAGGCCACGCTCGCGCGCCAGGGTGTAGGCAAAGGCACCGAAGGCACCGCTCTGGGTGACGATGCCGACCGGACCGCGACCCGCCACGCCCATACCGATCACCGGTGAGAAAGACGCATAGGCCTCAACCGACTTGTTCACGTAACCGATGCAATTGGGTCCGAGGATACGCATACCGGCATCGCGCGCGATCGTCGCAATCCGGGTCTGCAAGCGGGCCCCTGCGTCGTCGACCTCGGCGAATCCCGAGCTGAAGATCACCAGGCCTCGCACGCCGAGTGAAGCCGCCTGCTCGACCGTGTCGAGCACGCCGGCCGCAGGCACCGAGATGATGACCACATCGCAGGGCTTGCCCAGAGCATCCAGGCGCGCCACGGCGGGCAGGCCCTGGATACTTGCGGCGCCTGGGTTGACCGGCAGGATCTGGCCGGCAAACCCATGGCGCTTGAGATAGTCGACCGGACGCCCGCCGATCTTGAGCGGATCCTGTGACGCACCCACGATGGCGATCGAACGCGGCGCGAATAGCGCATCGAGCGAGGCGAGATCGAATCCGATGGTCGTCGCGGCCGGCGTTGCGGCCACATCGCTCATCGGTCCGGACCCATCAGCCGGCATGATCAGCGCGCTTCCGGCGGCACCAGTGCCGGGTCGACCTTGACACCGATCTCGCGGTAGTAACGCAGCGCGCCCTTGTGCAACCAGCCATTCATCTGATCCAGCGCAGTGTCCTTGGTGATCACCTTGAGAAAAGGCGCGGCGGCATGAAAATCGCCGATGTTCTCGAAAATCGCGCGCGTGATGTCATAGACCAGTTGCTCATCCAGACTGGTGCGGGTGGACAGGCCGATGTAGGAGCCGACCGCGCGCACCGGCTCGGTATTGGCCTGATTCGCACCGTAGACGCCGACCGGAATCTCCATGATGGTGCGCCCCGGCGTCGACAGGATCGACTTCATCTGCTCGCTCTCGCCGGCATTGGCGGGCAGGCTGATCAGGCGCAGCTTGTCGGCCAGCGCGAACTGGGTGACCTGCGGACTGGGCAGTTCGGTCGGAATGATGGCAAAGTCGACCTGTCGGTCCTGAAAGGCCTGCGCACCGGAGGTCCAGTCGAGCTTGGCCTGCTGGTAGTCGACATTGGGCTTCATGCCGGTAATGCCCTCGATGATCCCGAGCGCCACCACCGTGGCAGCGCCACCGGGTGGACCGATAAAGCCCTTCTTGCCGCGCATGTCTTCCAGCGTGCGGATACCTGTGCTCTCGTAGGCCAGAATGTGATAAGGACCGAGCGGATAATTGAGAATGCCGCGCACGTTGTCGTCGAACAGCTTGGGGGCGTCCTTCATGTCCTTGTACATCTGGATGCCCTTGGACATGTAGTGATTGATGGCCGGTGACGACGTGAACAAGTCCGCATTGGCGCGGGCCGCATCGAGGGTGGACCGGGTTGCCGCCTGGCCCGAGGTAACGTTCAACTGCACCGGCAGATGTTTTTGCAGCACGGTCTGCAATGCCGTGGTGAAGACGAAACCGGTCGTGCCCGGCGAGCCGGTCTGGGTGCGCAGGATCGTATTCTGGGCGAAGGCGGCGACCGGGAGCAGCGCAGCCATGCCCAGCACCCCGAGCGCGAGCAGCCCCGATCGGGTCGCAAAGGCGCGCCAGGATTGTCTTTGGCAGGAGAAGCGGACGGCCTGGCTGTCGTTGTGATTGTCGGTATCGTTATCGCGAGCGCTTGGACGATTCATCGGGGAGTCTCCTCAGGTTGAGATCAGGCAGGCCTTGGCCGATGCGCCGGATCGCGTCGGACCATCAGCCAATGAAACGCAATCACCGTCATACCCAGCAACACACCCGGAATTGCAATGCGCAGATCCTGCACGAGCGCGAGTCCCGAGGCGAGCAGGCGCAGGGCGATCTGCAGGTGACCCAGCGGAGCGCGATCAAACGCGGACAGTGCCGTCGTGCTGGCATAGGCGATCACGACGATGCACAGGAGCGCCCACAGAAACTCGGCCCAGTCGAACCCGACCACCAGCAGCAGCGAGGGATCGTAGACGAACAGGAAAGGCAGCACGAACTTGACCAAGGCCAGACGGGTGGCCAGCACCGCGACCGTCATCGGATTGGCCTGAGCGATCGGCGCGGCGGCCATTGCCGCGAGTGCCACCGGGGGCGTGAGGTGGGAGATGATGCCGTAATAGAACACGAACATATGCACGGCGAGCAATGGCACACCCAATTGGGCGATGGCCGGCCCCATCACGAGCACGATGATGAGATAGGCGGGCAAGGTCGGCAGGCCGGTGCCCAGCGCGATGCAGGCCAGCGCCGTGAGCAGCAAGCCGAGGAACAATGATTCACCCGTGACCGCGAGCACGGCTTGCGCAAACCCCAGACCCAGTCCGGTCAGATTGAGCGCCGCAATCACCACGCCGATCGCACCCACAGCCACCAGAATCCGCGCGCAGTTGATGCCGCCTCGCGCCACTGCCTGCACCAGAGACCAGGGTGCGGCGCGAACCTCGGCATTGAGAAAGCCCAGTGCCAGCGCAGCGATCGTGGCCAGGAAACCGGCCATGGCTGGCGAGCGCCCGGCCGCCATGGTCGCCACGATGATCAGGATCGGCACGATGAACATCGTGGCATTGAGCCAGTCGCTTGATGTCAGACGCGGCATCTCCTCGGGCGTCAAGGGCCTGATGCCCAATCGACGCGCCTCGATATAGACCGCAAGGAACAGCGTGCCGTAATAGATGAGCGCCGGCAGCAGCGCGGCGATGCAGATCGTCAGATACGGAATGCCGGTCAGCTGCGCCATCAGGAAGGCGGCCGCGCCCATCACGGGTGGCATGATCTGGCCACCCGAGGAGGCGGCTGCCTCGACCGCGCCGGCGAATGCCGGGCTGAATCCCTGGCGCTTGATCATCGGAATCGTGAAGGTGCCTGTGCCCACGACATTGGCGACCGTGCTGCCCGACACCGCACCGAACAGACTGCTCGCAACGATGGCGGCATGTGCCGCCCCACCGGGTATCCGACCGACCACCGACAGTGACATGCGGATCATCGAGGCGCCCGCACCCGTGGCCTCGAGCACCACGCCGAACACGATGTAGATGAACAGGACTTCGAGCAGAATCGCCACCGGCATGCCGAACACACCCTGGAACCCATACCAGATACCCTGCATCGTCTGATCGAGCGAAAAACCGGCGTGCTGCATCCAGGCCGGCAGATGGGTGCCCAGGAAACAATAGGCCAGGGCCAGGGCCGCAAAGCCGGCCAGTCCCCAGCCAAACTCGCGTCTGGAAATCTCGATCAGCACGATGCTTGCCCCCAGCGCGATCCATTGATCGGTGGGGGAGAAGTCGACCAGCATGTTCTCGACGTTGGCGGCGTTGGCCAGAAAGCGCCAGATTCCCAGCGCGAATATCGCGAACAGCAGACCATCCCAGAGCATTGAATACCAGGCAGCCGCGCCCGTTCGTATGCGCTGCGCCACGCGATACAACATGGCAGCGGCAACACAGGCCAGTGCGACCCAGGGGCGCTGAACCGTCGGATCGAACAGGCCGGCCCAGGCCGTGTAAACGGCCTGCAATGCGATACCCAGGCCGATGATCAGGGCGAACCCGTGGGCCAGGCGGGCAGCGTCCCGGGCTTCGCCCTGCAACGGGGATGGACGGCCGGCGGCGGCTCGGTTCGCCTCGTTCATGCCCTGACCCGTTTGCGCCGGTGCAAACCCACCGCCACCTCACGCGCTGCCATCGCCTGGATCAGAGCCCGGTTGACCGTCGCGACGAGTTGCCGAACCGCTCGCTCAGCCGCATCGGCGTCGCCCGCGGCGATCGCCGCGATCACCGACACCCAGGAGCGGCGTCGGCCGCGCAGCCGCGCCCCGAGCAGCCGCTTGCCGCCCTCTCCCAGCAGGTGCACATGCAGGACTCCGCCGCCGGTAATCTGGCGCAGCAGGGCGGACAGGTCGCGCGAATGGGCGATCCGTAGAACGGCATCGAACATCAGATACTCTTTGCGGTAGAACTCGTCGACGGTGCGGTCGGCGGAACCGGCCTTGTCGCCGGGCATCGGCGCCAGCAGCTCGCGCAGCCGTTCGACATCGTCGGTGTTTGCCTTCGCCGCCGCGAATCGCACCCCGACACACAGCAGCGCCGCCCGGATCTCGAGCAGTTCAGCCAGGGTGTCGGCGCTGAAGTCGCGCACCCGCGCGCTCACCCGGGGGCGGTTGATCACCAGACCATTCTGTTCGAGGATCTTCAAGGCCTCGCGCACCGGACCACGGCTCACACCGAACCGGTCCGCGAGGCCTTGCTCGGCAATCCGACTGCCCGGCGTCAGTCGCCTGGCCAGGATATCGGCGGTGACGAGGTCGGCGATCTGCTCAGGCAGGCTGCGCGTGGCGGCCGGGATGGGCGCAGGACTCAGGCCCGTCATAGACGCCGATGCCGCACGGTTGAGGTCACGGATCAAAGGCCTCGATCGATTCCAACAGTTGGCCGACGATCTGCTCGTGTTGTTCGGCCGGCCGACCGAGTAACTGCCACAGGAAATCGATGCGCATTAGATAGCGACCGATGCCCAGATCCTCGGTCATGCCGATAGCGCCATGCAACTGAATGGCCTCGCGCGCAACCAGCCGTCCGACGTCAGCGGCCAGGGCAGCCGCGGCCGCCGTCTCGATGCGGGCCCGGGTAGCCGGCAGGCCGTGTTCATCCCGCAGGGCGGCCAGCGCCACGGTCGCTGCCGCACACTGCGAGCGCAGCAACTCGATCTCGGCGAACAGGTCGGCCGCGCGATGCTGCAATGCCTGGAAGCTGGCCAGTGGGCGACCGAATTGCTCACGCACGCGAAGGTAGGCAAGCGTCTGCTCAAAGGCCGCATCACAGGCGCCGAGCGTCTCTGCTGCCGCCCACATCGAACCCTGCAGGCCGGCCAGGTCAAGGGCCCAACGCGCCATCGGACCGCTGGCAATCAGTGCCTGCGGCGTACACGGCACGTCGACCATCGAGACCGTGGCGAGCTCACTGCCCTCGAGCGTGGGATAGCTGGTGATCTGCAGGCCTGGCAACGCGCGATCGACCAGGAACAAAGCCGGTCCTGCCGACTCCTGCCCATCGATGAGCACCGACACCAGCAAGGCATCGGCCGCCAGCGCATCGATCACGAAGGCCTTGGTGCCACGCAGACGCCAGTGTCGTGCATCGGGAGTGGCCCGGCTTGCGCAGAGGGCGCCCTGCCTGAGCGCACTCCCATGTGACTGCCCCGGCTCGGCAACGGCCAGTGCGAGTTGCCACTGGCCGTTACCAAGGCCGACACGATCCACGCCAAGGGCACTGAGCGCCGCGCCCGCCATCACCAGATTGCCGAGCAGGGGCAGACGCACGAGATGTCGGCCGACGGCCTGCGCCATGGGCGCCATGGCCCCTACGCCCAGGCCATCGCCACCCAGCGCCTCTGGCAGCCAGGGTGCGAGTAGCCGGGCCTGGCCAAGGCCTGCCCAGAGCGGTTCTTGCATCGCGCGGACAGCCTGTGGGTCGGCCAGGCGCTGGCGCTGCCAATGGCCGGCGATCAGTCGCTCGAGGGCATCGGCGATCAGGCCAAGGGTTTCGTCGGTCTGGACATCGATGGCCATGGTTCAGAGTCCGAGTACGCGCTTGGCGATGATATTGCGCTGCACTTCGCTGGAGCCGCCGGCGATCGCCGGTCCACGAAACCGATAACGGGATTCCATCGCATGCCTGGCCTGCGGGATCAGACCCGCGTGTTCCATGAGGGCTGGTTCATCGTAGGCCGCATCGGCCGCCAGCGCATGCGGGCCCAGCACATCGACGATGGCATCATCGAGCGCCTGATTGATGGCAATACCGGACAGCTTCAGGGTTGATGCAAACGGTCCCACCGACCCATCGCGCTCCAGCGCATCGAATCCGCGCATCACCAGATGGCCCAATGCCTGCACACGCGCCGACAAGGCACCGATGCGATCGCGTACCCGTGCATCGGCAATCGGTGCCTGGCCCTGGTGCGACAGGCTGGCCACCCGCACCAGCCGACGCAGGCGGCGACGGGCCTCGGCATGGCGTGCCACGAACAGGCGCTCATGCTCGAGCAAGGCCTTGGCCACGGTCCAGCCGCCATGCTCCTCGCCAACGCGATTGGCCACGGGTACCCGCACACCATCGAAGAACACCTGATTGAAGACATGCTCGCCATAGAAGTGGCGGATCGGGCGCAGGGTCACGCCCGGACTGCTCAGATCGATGAGCAGAAAACTGATGCCGCGCTGCGGTGCCGCTTCGGTGTCCGTGCGCACCAGACAGAAGATCCAGTTGGCCTCGTGCGCATGGGAGGTCCAGATCTTGCTGCCCTCGACGATGTAGTGATCACCGTCGCGGCGCGCACGCGTGCGAAGGGATGCCAGGTCCGAGCCCGACGATGGCTCGGAGTAGCCCTGGCACCACCAGTGATCGAGGGTGAGCGTGCACGGCAGGAAACGCCGTTGTTGCTCGGCTGTGCCATAGCGGATCAGAATGGGGCCGATCATCCGGAAGTTGAAGGCGAGCGGGTCGGGCGCGCCTCCCAGTGCCATTTCCTCTTCGAAGATGAATTGCCGACGTACCGGCCAGTCGGTACCGCCCCAGGCAGTCGGCCAGTTGACCGCCCCCCAACCACGCTCGATGAGTCGCGACTGCCACTCGCGCAATTGCGCCGGTGTTGCGCGCTCGAAGCGATCACTTTGCTCGCGCATCCTGGGCGTGACATGTTGGCGCAGGAATGCGCGCACGTCATTGCGCAATTCGCGCTCGGCCTGCGCATTGCCTGCCACGCTCATCGGGAACGGCTCATCAATCATGAAGACCGAAGCGGCGGACGAACCGAGCAACCTCGACTTCGGTCTGTCCGGCCAGCATGGTCATGATCTCGGCAACCGGGCGGACCCGGTCAAACCAGCCGATCCCCTGCCCGGCCCCGCTATGCGCCAGCGGGGCCACATCGTGTTCGCGGATTGCGCCGAGCAGATCGCCCACGAGCATGTCATGCAGCGGATGCTCGAGCGGCGCTGGCGCATCCGGGGCGGCCCAGGCCTCGGACCAGGCCGAGCGAGTCTGGCGAAACGGCTTGCCGCTCTCGCCCCGACTGACCACGGTGTCGGTGGCCTGCGCACGGGTCAGTGCCGCCAGTTCATTGGGCGTGAGATGGGCCCGATTCTCCTCGGTGAGCAGCAAGGCGGTGCCCATCCACACCCCCTGCGCACCCATCAGCAATGCCGCGGCGATATGCGCGCCGGTGGCCACTCCACCGGCCGCCAGTACCGGCGTACTGCCGGCCAGGGCAACCACCCGGGGCAACAGCGTGAAGGTGCCCACGGAACCCGTATGTCCCCCGGCATCGGCACCTTGCGCCACGAGAATGTCGGCGCCGGCGGCCAGGGCCTTGCGGGCGTGGCGTTCCTGGCCGACCAGGGCGAGCGTTGTCTTGCCGCGCGCCTTGGCCCGCTCGACCACCTCGGGCGGACAACCGATGCCCAGCGCCACCAGGTCCACATCGGCAGCCAGCACCGCGCCCAACTGCCGCTCGGTCATTTCGCGCGAGCGGACGAAGCGCGTGCGCATGCCGGGCCCCGAGGGTGCGGGCACCTCGAAGCGTCTGGCGATCGAGTCGACAAATTCGCGGTGACCCGGCGGCACCTGCGCCTCAAATCCGGCGCGATCATCTCGATCGGGCATCGAGCCGGGAATCACCAGATCAACGCCGAAGGGGCGACGACCCACGAGGCGGCGGATCTCGCTGAGCTCCGATTCGATCTCGTGGGGCAATCGGCGGGTGGCGCCATACACGCCCAGTCCGCCGCAATTGGTGACGGCAGCGACGACTTGCACCGAGTGACTGAAGCCGAACAAGGGCGAGGCGAGATCGAAGCGTTCGCAAATCGGCGTACGCCAGTCGAAACCGGCCGTGGTCTGCATCATGGCAACGGGTTGTCCCGAAGTCGGCAGGTATTGCCCTGAACGGGCAACACCGCCTTGGCTGTGCTGTCTCTGTTTGTACTGTTGTTGTCAACTGTTGACCGTTTGCAGTTTACGCCCAAGCCCCCCGGCGTCAAGCCCCATATCGCAGTCACCGGCGCGGTATCGGGCGGTCGCTATACTCGCGGTCTGCCTTTTCCCTCTCACCGGAGACCCCGCCATGAATCGACGTTCCCTGATCAAGTCCGGCCTGGCCACCACGGGCGCGCTCACGATGCCCCTGTTCTTCATCCGCAGTGCGCAGGCCGCCTACAAGGCCGAGTACCGGATGTCGACCGTGGTCGGCAATGCGTTTCCCTGGGGCAAAGGCGGAGACATCTGGATCAATCTGGTCAAGGAACGCACGCAGGGACGGATCGTCATCAAGATGTATCCCGGGGTGTCACTGATCAATGGTGATCAGACCCGTGAATTCAGCGCAATCCGTCAGGGCGTCATCGATCTGGCCATCGGCTCGACCATCAACTGGTCGCCGCAGGTCCGACAACTCAATCTGTTCTCGCTGCCATTCCTGGCGCAGGATCATGCCGGGCTGGACGCGATCACCCAGGGAGCGGTGGGCCGGGAGATCATGAAGATCGTCGAGAAGGCCGGCGTCATCCCGCTGGCCTGGGGCGAGAACGGCTTTCGTGAAGTCACCAACTCCAAGCGCGAGATCCGCTCGCCCGCCGACATGGCCGGGTTGAAGTTCCGGGTCGTGGGCAGCCCGATCTTCAATGACACCTTCACCGCCCTGGGCGCCAACCCCACCCAGATGAGTTGGGCTGATGCGCAACCAGCCCTCGCCTCGGGCGCGGTCGAAGGCCAGGAGAATCCGCTGCATGTGTTCACCGCTGCGAAACTGCACAATCTGTCGCAACGCTACGTGACACTCTGGGACTATGTCGCCGATCCACTGATGTTCGTGGTCAACAAGGACATCTGGAACAGCTGGACACCCGACGATCGTCAGATCGTTCGCCAGTCGGCCATCGATGCCGGCAAGCAGGAGATCGCCATCGCCCGGGAGGGCCTGACCGGTACCGATCAGTCGATGGTGAAGCAGGTTGCGTCCCTGGGCGTGCAGGTCACGACGCTGAGCGCCAGCGAAAAGGCCGCTTTCGTCAAGGCCGTGCAACCCGTCAAGGACAAGTGGACCAAGCAGATCGGCGCGGATCTCGTCGCGCAGGCCGAAGCCGCCGTCAAGGCACGCAAGACCGCCTGAATCCATGAACGGGAGCTCGTGCTCGACACAGCATGGCTGAACGACCCAACCCAGGCCGACGCCGGTCATGGGAGGACATGATCGGCGCCCTCGCCCTGGGGGCGATGGCGCTGATCACCTTCGCCAATGTCCTCGCCCGTTATTTCACCAACGAGTCATTCGCCTGGACCGAGGAACTCTCGGTCGCGCTGATGGTGGTGCTGACACTGGTGGCGGCCAGCGCCGCGGTCGTTCGCGACAAACACATCCGGATCGAGGTGTTTTTTGCTGGCGGCACAGCCAGGCGCCGCCAATGGCTGGCGCGCTTCTCCGCGGCCATGACCGCGCTCGCCTTTATCGTGCTGGCGGCCCTGGCCAGTTCGCTGGCCTACGACGACTACCAGTATGAAGTGACCTCACCCGGTATCGGCGTGCCGCAATGGTGGTACACGATCACTCTGCCCGTGCTGGCGGCCGTGGTCGCCTGGCGGGCGTTGCAACGCCTGGTCCGTTTGTGGCGCGAACCTGCTTCGCCAATCGATCCGACCGCCACGCCTGACCCGGGCAGACGAGACTGATTTGGCCGCTGCGCTGATCTTCATCGTATTCACGTTGCTGATGCTGGCCGGTGTGCCCGTCGGGGTTGCGCTGATGATCGGTGGCTCGGTGGGCATCGGTCTGGAACAACTGGGCTGGATGTCCCTACCCAACAATTTTTATGCCGGCGTGGCCAAGTATCCGCTGCTGGCCCTGCCCATGTTCGTGCTGGTGGGGGTGATCTTCGAGCGCTCGGGCGTGGCCGGGCGGCTGGTGAAATTCGCCACGGCCGTGGTCGGACGCGGACCGGGGATGTTGCCGATGATCGCGATCCTGGTCGCGATGTTCCTGGGCGGCATCTCGGGCTCCGGTCCGGCCACCGCGGCCGCTGTCGGGGGCGTGATGCTCGTCGCCATGGCCCGCGCCGGTTATCCACCGGCCTACTCGGCCAGCGTCATCGGCGCAGCCAGCGCGATCGACATCATCATCCCGCCATCGATTGCATTCATCGTCTATTCCGTGATGGTGCCGGGCGCCTCGGTGCCGGCACTGTTCGCCGCGGGCGTGATACCGGGCGTGCTGACCGCCGTGGTGTTGATCATCCCGGCCGTCTGGCTGGCACGGCACCATCAGTTCGGCGCCCATGAGTTCGACGAGCCCCGCCCGCCCTTCTGGCGGTCGCTGGGCGAGGCCAGTTGGGGATTGGTCGCGCCGGTGCTGATACTGGGTGGCATGCGGGCCGGTTGGTTCACGCCAACCGAAGCCGCCGTAGTGGCGGTGTTCTATGGCTTGTTCGTCGGCATGCTCATCTACCGGACGATTGCGCTGGCCGATCTTGCCGACATCTTCGTGGAAGCCGCCGAGACCAGCGGCATCATCCTGGTGGTCGTCGCGCTGGCGAGCATCTTCGCGTATGCGGTCAACACGCTGGGCATCGTCGATCCACTGGCCGGCTTTATCCGCGATGCCGGGATCGGCTCGACCGGCGCACTCATTCTGGTGGTGGTGGTGCTGCTTTTCATCGGCATGGTGCTGGATGGAGTGTCGATCTTTCTGATCTTTGTGCCCCTGTTGATGCCACTGATGAAGACCTATGCCTGGGATCCGGTCTGGTTCGGTCTGATCCTCACCTACATGGTGGCGATCGGCCAGTTCACGCCGCCGATCGCGGTCAACCTCATGGTGTCTTCGCGCCTGGCCGGCGTGCGGATCGAGGACACGGTGCGCTGGGTGGTCTGGTTTGTGCTCGCCATGATGATCCTGCTCGCCTTGCTCGTCGCCGTTCCGTCGATCAGTCTCTGGTTACCGAACCGCCTGGGCTATTGATCACGCCTTGCGCCCTGTCACTCCCGTTGAATTCGACTTGGGCTCATAATCGACCGGCCAGCGTCATCGGGGCCTGAACGATTCAAGGTCGCCCATTGTCAGGTGACGCTCAAAATCGGGTTCAGACTGGAGTCCTGTTTTGCTGACTGATTCACGCGATCATCGGTTCACCGGCGCAGCCAAACGCTTGAGCGCCCATGTCTGATGTGATCGTATTGGGTGCGGGCATGGTCGGTGTCTCGACTGCCCTGGCGCTGCAGGCACGCGGTCGGCAGGTCACGCTGCTCGACCGATCCGCGCCAGGTCGTGAGACCAGCTACGGCAATGCCGGTTTCATCCAGGTCGAGGCCGTCGAGCCTTATGCGATGCCGCGCAGCCTGCGCGACCTGATGCGCATTGCGCTGCGCCAGGGTAATGATGTGTTCTGGCAACCTGCCGCGCTGCCCGGACACTTCACGTCACTACGTCTGTATCACCACTTCTCCGAGCCGGCCCGACATCGCGCGATATCGCGCATCTATTGCCAGCTCACGCCACGGGCCACGGCTGATCACGCCCCCCTGATTGCGGCTGCCGGCGCCGACTCACTGATCCGTCGCGACGGATTCCTCCAGGCCTACCGACGCGCCGACCAGTTCGACGCGGCCGCCGACGAAGCGGCGCGCCTGCAGCGCGACTATGGCGTGGCCTCGACAGTGCTCGATGGCGCTGCCCTGGCCGCGGCCGAACCGAATCTGCGCCGGCGAATGGCTGGTGCCATTCACTGGACCGATCCCTGGACCTGCGCCGATCCCGGTGCGCTGGTCGCTGCCTATGCGGCGTTGTTCATCGCGCGTGGCGGCCGTGTCGGGATTGGCGATGCCATGAGTCTTAGGCAGACTGGAAGCGCCTACTCGGTGCTCGCCACCATGGCGCCGGCATCATCGCCCGACCATGGTTCTGCCTCCAAGGCGGCCGGCAATGGTGGGGGTGAACGAATCGAAGCCGCCGAGGTCGTCATTGCCCTGGGTCCCTGGTCCGGCCTGCTCTGCGAGCGTCTGGGTCTTTCGGTGCCGATGTTCGCCAAGCGCGGTTACCACCAGCATTTCAGCAATGTCGCGGGGCCACGCACGCCCTTTGTCGATGTCGAGGCCAGCGCCGCGTTGGCGCCCATGCGAGCGGGACTGCGGATCACCACAGGTGCGGAGATCGCCACGCGCGACGCAGCGCCGCAGCGCCGGCAACTCGATCGGGCCGCGCGTGCAGCGCGCGAGTTGTTCGATATCGGCGAGCCGATCGAGGCCACGCCCTGGCGCGGCAGTCGACCCTGCATGCCCGAGATGCTGCCCATTGTCGGCCCCATGCCGGAGTGGCCCGGGCTGTGGGCGAACTTCGGCCATGGCCATCAGGGATTCACGCTCGGTCCCACCACGGCGCGGATCCTGGCCGACCAAATCACCGGACAGGGTCCGGGGATTCCCGAACTGGCACCCTCGATCCGAATCGGCAAGGGTCGCGCCCGCTTGAAGTCGATGTTCGGCTGATCGCTGCGCTCATGCCGGGAACACGGCAAACGAGTGTTTCGCGCAACATTACCTGACGGCACCGGTTGATGGCGGTCAACACGATGCGACGGTTGTTTGATAGAGTGGAGAAGACACGGTGCGATCAATGGCCGTGCAGACCGAACAAAACGACTGACTGCAACGGTAGGGGGAAATTCGCATGAAACCAGCAACTATTTATCAATCCGTCCGGGTGTCTGGCGCCCGATTCGTCGGCGTCGCCGCGTTGTTCGCGGCCATCGGCCTTGCCGGGTGCAGCGACGGTGCCACTGACCAGCCGGTAACGCCGTCGGCCGCCTCCGTCAGCCTCACCGACCTGTCGGCCCAGGCGACCAAGGAGAATCACGATGACTTCAGCCGGAATCTGATCGACCTGTCTGGCGACTGGCCGACCTGGGACGGCGGCGCATCCGGGATCACCTACGATGCCGGCAGCAATACCCTGACCATTCCGGCATCCTCGGGCGGCGTGGCAGTCGTGCATGGCGTACAGCGCTTTGACGAGCCGCTGGTGTTCGGGCGACGGTATTCGCTGACGTTTGAGTCGAACAATGCCCAGGCAGCAGCCCTGCTGTTTCTGTTCAATGAGGCCGGCCAGATCCTGACCCTGCCGGGCCGCGCCGAAACCGCTTATCTCGCACGCAGCGGCCAGCCGTTCATCTTCGATGCGCCAGCCGGCGTCGCCGGTTTTTATCTGCAGGTGCAGAACGCCTGGCGCGCAACCACACCGGCCACGGCGGGCTCCACACTGACCGCCACCGGGCCAAACCTGTATGGCAGTCTCATTGACCCCCGAGGCCCTTGGGTTGACTGGGCCGGCGCACCGGTCGACAAGGTGTCATACGACGCGCTCGACGGCCGAATCATGATCAATCCGCCGGCCGCCGGTTCGGGCAACACCATTGCCATCGAGCGTCTGGCCGTTCCGCTGCAGGCGGGGGCTGAATACGACCTGGCCATGCAATACGCGAGTACGCCCGGCATGTCCGTCCTGCTGTTTATGTTCGACGCCGCTGGCTGGGTAATTCCGGTCCAGAACCCGTCAACCGGTGTCACCCAGAGCTGGCTTGCGGCAACGGCCGATGCGGCACAACCGGTCATCGATACCGGCGACACCGGCTATTACGACTCGGTTCGCTTCGTCGCGCCCCCCGGCGTGGCGAGCATTGCCGTGCAGGTTCAGAGCGCCTGGAATGCCACCGCGGCCGGTTCGATGAAGGCCAGCCTGCGCGCGGCGGCCGCTTATTGAGTGTCCGGTACGACCCACTGATACCATGGGCTGGTTCGTCTTTCCGAGAGCCAGCCCATGGGCCCAGGTATCGATTTTCGTAGCGACAACAGCGGCTGCGCGGCGCCAGAATTCATCAGCGCCATCGCCGCCGCCAATCACGACACGGCATCGGGCTACGGCGGGGACGCGCTCACTGCCCAGGTGCAGGATCGCTTCAGCGAGTTGTTCGAAACACCAGTCCGGGTGTTCCCGGTCGCCACCGGTACTGCCGCCAATGCGGTCGCACTGGCCGCCGTCAGCACCCCGTTCGGCGCGGTCTATTGCCATGGCGAAGCCCATATCAACATGGCCGAATGTAATGCCACCTCATTTTTCGGTGGTGGCACCAAACTCGTGTCGGTCGACGGGCCTCACGGCAAGCTCGATCCGGCGGCGCTCTCGGCCGCCCTGTCCGCCGCCGGTACCGGCCTGACCCACAAGAGCCAGCCGGCTGCGATCAATCTGGTTCAGGCCAGCGACCTGGGCGCGATCTACCAGCCAGATGAAGTGGCCCGGATCAGCGAGATCGCCCGACGCCATCGCTTGACCCTGCACATGGATGGCGCGCGCTTTGCCAACGCCATGGCCTCACTGGGCTGCTCGCCGGCCGAGGCCACCTGGCGCAATGGCGTGGATGTGTTGTCTTTCGGCGTGACCAAGAATGGCGGCCTGCTGGCCGATGCCATCGTGATCTTCGACGACCGCATTGCACGCGACATCGGGTTTCATCTGCGTCGGGCCGGACTGGTCTGGTCGAAAATGCGCTTCGCCTCGGCGCAGTTGCTGGCTGCCCTGCAGGACGGTCTCTGGCTGCGCCTGGCGGGTCAGGCCAATGCCATGGCAACCCGCCTGGCTCACGGACTGCAACGAATCGACGGCGTCACGCTGCTTGCGCCGGTTCAGGCCAATGAAGTGTTCATGGCCAGTACGCCGGCCATGCTCAGCGCTCTGGAGGGCGACGGTGTGCTGTTCTTCCGCCGTGGCGAATCGGCCGCCCGGTTCGTGTGCCGCTGGGACACCCAGACAGCGCAGGTCGACGAACTGGTGAATCGGGTGGCGCGACACGCCCACGCCGACGCGGCGAACTGACCAGTCGACCCGGCGCATCACCCAACACTTTGCCTCACCATTCCATCCGGTGGCCGTCGGTGCACTCAAGCGTCGGCTCAGACAACCGTCACACTCACGCCCTCGCCCGCCGCCTCGAGATTGCCGCTGTCATCCACGGCACGGCAGCGCAGGTTCAACACCCCGACATGGGATGGCAGACAGTCGTAAAACCATGACTCACGGCCAACGGCCGGATGCCAGGTGTGTCCTGCATCCAGCGATACCTCGACGCCGGCCACCTGACCGCCCCCGACATCGTGCGCCTGACCGCTGATCCGTAGCGGCCCGCGCGCCACTGTCGCGCCAGACAAGGGCGAGGTGATGACCGAGACGGGCGGCTCGTGATCATCCGATGCACTGGCCCTGATCAGATCGGGTGCCAATTGCGCCGGCTGAATGCCCATGTCGGCAAACAGATTCACGGTGGCCTGGCGAACCGCGGGGTCTGGTCCATGCGGGTCGATGCCAACCCGGGTGGTGTTCTCGTTCTGACGCTCGGGCGGCATGCCGGTTTCGCTGTCGTGATGCGCATCCAGGCCCCATGCCCATTGAACCGTCCCGGCGCCGAACACGAGGGCACCGCTGGCATGTCGATACAGTGTCAGGTGATGGGTGGCCGTGCCCGAGTCATACACCGACCCGCAGTCCTGCACATAGGGCACGTTGTCGATCGTGGTTTCGGACAGGCGAAACAGACCGGGCGGACGGAAGCCATTGTCGATGTCTTCATCCCATTCATGGCCGAGCAGACCCTTGAGCAACACGGCCTGCTCGCCAGGCATCAAGCTGGCCACGGCGGTATGACGCCAGAATCGCAACCGGGCATAGTCGGCCGGCACGATGATCGGATCATTGCGCCAGGCATTGACGGTGAAGATCGTGCCGGTGAGTGCATTCTCGGGTTGTGCACCCTCGGGATTCTCGGGATTGGAATCGCGCCAGGTGCCGGTCCAGACATCGGCCACGGGATCGATCTTGCGGTTGTCGTGCGTCTCCTTGTAAGTCACCAGCGTGCGATGACCATCCTCACGATGAACCAGTCCGGGCTCCCAACGCGTTTTCCAGAACACCTCGTTGCCACTGAAAAAGGCCAGATGCACGCCGGCATCACGCGCGGCCTCGACATGACGTCGCTGATCGGCGGACCAATACTCGTCATGGCCTACCGACAGGAACAGCCGGTGCTGGCGGATCAGTTCGCCACGCCGGTCGCTGTCCAGACCGGTGGTGTAAGCCACGTCGAACCCGTTGGACTCCAGAAAACGCACGCAGGGATATTCGGCATGAAACGGCATGTTGACGGCGCGGTAATGCCGCGTCTCAAAGGGCCGGTTGTAGCTGACCTTGTAAGCGCGTGGCGGCCCGCCGTGCTGGCGCGGATGATCCGGATCCAGGCGTCCATAGGTGCAGTGGCCGCCGTAGCGGTTGTAGGCCTGCCAGGTGGTGTCGGCGGTCTGGAACAGAATGTCGGCATGTCCTGCATCATCGCGCACGATGAAGTAGATATGGCTGGCCCGCGGCTCGAGCAAGGCATTGCGCAGCCGGCCATGACCCAGGGCACCATAGGCATGGGCCACGGCCGCTGGCGCGGTGCTCGGCGCAACGGGTGAGTGATCCGCTCGCCATCGCGCAGGCGTGTCATCCTCGCGCACCAGCCGCGCAAAGTAGATGCCCGACACCGCCGTGACCGGCGCGGTCCAGGAAGCCGAGACCAGCCAGTTGCCGCAGTCGTAGAGATGGGTCTGTGGATCACGAAGACCGTCGGGCTGCACTTGCGGCAGCTTCACCGACGGCCGGATAGTGTCGACCCGACGCGCCCCCAGACCCCCGTAATACCCCATGCGATAGATATCGATGCGATAGGCGGTCGCGTCGGTGGCGATCCGGAAATCGATGGTCTGGCCGCGATCGATGCTGATGTCATGACCGAAGCCCTGGATGGACGGATCACCCCAGCCGTTGATATCCCACTCGGTGGCGGGCGATCCGGGCAGTTGGTTCTCTCTGACGATGGCATTGCTCACGAGAGGCTCCTCGATGACGATGAACCCGCCTGCTCACGATGCACCACATGACAGGCGACCTGGTGGCCGATGGCGACACTCACCAGTGGCGGGTCGCGTTCACGACAGACCGCCTCGGCCAGCGGACAACGGGTATGAAACCGGCAACCCGAGGGTGGATCGATCGGACTGGCCACATCACCCTGGATGGTGGTGCCGGGACGATTCCGGCCGGGTCGCGGCACCGGGATGGCCGCCAGCAAGGCCTGGGTATACGGGTGCCTCGGCTGGCTGTACAAGGCCTGTTTGTCGGCGATTTCGACGATGCGTCCGACATACATCACGGCCACCGTGTCGCAGACATGCCGGACCACAGCCAGATCGTGACTGATGAACAAGGTGGTCAGACCGAAGTCACGCTGCAGATCCCGCAACAGATTGATGATCTGCGCCCGGATTGACACGTCCAGGGCCGACACGGGCTCGTCGCAGACGATGAACTCGGGTCGCAGGGCCAACGCCCTGGCGATGCCGATGCGTTGACGCTGACCACCGCTGAATTCGTGCGGATGACGATCGGCGTGATAGGACGCCAGGCCGACGAGATCGAGCAGTTCGGCCACCCTGGCCGTCCGACCGGCCGCATCACCGACCCGGTGAATGACCAGCGGCTCGGCGATGATCTCGCGCACCGTCATGCGGGGATTGAGTGAACTGAACGGATCCTGGAAGACGATCTGCATGCGTCGTCGTAGCGCACGCATCTGCACGGCATTCAGCGACTCGATGGCCTGGCCCGCGAACCGGATGCTGCCCGAAGTGGGCTCCAGCAGGCGAAGCAACAAGCGTCCGGTGGTGGTCTTGCCGCAGCCCGATTCACCCACCAGGCCAAGCGTCTGGCCACGACGGATGGCCAGATCGATCCCATCCACGGCATGAACGACACGATCGGTCTTGACCAGACCGATGCCCCGGCGCACGGGATAGTGCTTCTTGAGCCCCGTGACTTCCACGAGCCATTCAGCGGGTTCATTCACCGGCTGGTCTCCCCGAGGCGATAGTCGTGATGACGAATGCAGGCCACGTCACGCCCGTCAATCCGTCGAAGCGCCGGCATCGCCTGGTTGCAGGCCGCCCTGGCATGCGGACAACGCGGGGCAAACCGGCAACCCACCGGCAGATCGAACGGGCTGGGCACGACACCGGGTATTGCCAGCAGGCGATCCTGATCCTGATCGAGCACGGGCAGGCTGGCCAACAGGCCTTCGGTATACGGATGCATGGGCCGCTCGAACAAGGCCTCGACCGTGGCATGTTCGACCACCCTGCCCGCATACATGACGATGGCGCGCTGAGCGAACTCGGCCACCACACCCAGATCGTGGGTGATCAACACCACTGCCATGCCGAGTTCTGCCTGCAGGCGGCGCAGCAGATCAAGAATCTGCGCCTGGATGGTCACATCCAGCGCGGTAGTCGGCTCATCGGCCAGCAACAACCGGGGCCGACAAGACAGTGCGATCGCAATCATCACCCGCTGGCGCATGCCACCCGAGAGTTGATGCGGGTAATCGTCCAGCCGTTCGCGTGGCGAGGGAATGCCGACCAGATCGAGCAATTCGACTGCCCGGCTACGCGCCGCGCCGGCGCTACCGCCTTCATGCTGGCGAATGGTCTCGATGATCTGATTGCCGATCGTGAACACCGGATTGAGTGATGTCATGGGCTCCTGAAAGATCATGGAGATATCGGCACCGCGGATTGCCCGCATCTGCTTCTCGCCCAGACTCAGCAAATCGACACCATCGAACTCGATCCGCCCCTTGACGACCCGGCCCGGCGGCGAAGGAATCAGGCCGAGAATCGACAAGGCCGTCACGCTCTTGCCACAGCCTGACTCGCCCACGATGCCCAGGGCCTCGCCCTCGTCCAGCGAGAAATCCACACCATTCACCGCAGCGAATACCCCGTCTTCGGTTCGAAACTCAGTGTGAAGATCGCTGACCTTAAGCAATTGCGCCATGTCGGCCCGACTCCTATTGTTGAACCTTGAGCCGGGGATCCAGCACATCTCGCAAACCGTCACCCAGCAGATTCAGCCCGAGCACGGTCATCGCCAGCGCCAGGCCCGGAATCAGCGTGATCCAGGGTGCCTCGCGCATGTACTGCCGCCCCTCGGCGATGATATTGCCCCAGGTCGGTGTCGGCGGCTCCGCGCCCAGACCGAGAAAACTCAACACCGCTTCCGAGAGCACCGAGTAGGCGAAGATGAAGGTGAGTTGCACGATCAGTGGTGCCAGACAGTTGGGCAGAATGTGCTTGAACAGAATACGCAGATGGGTGGCGCCCATGGCGCGCGCCGCTTCGACATACTGGGCCTCGCGCACCACCAGCACGGAAGCGCGCACGATGCGGGCCGTGCGCGGCGTATACACCGCGGCCAGGGCAATCACCGCATTGATCGACCCGGGACCCAGGGCGGCCGAAATGCCGATGGCCAGCAGAATCACCGGGAACGCCATGAAGGCATCCATCACCCGCATCAGGATGTTGTCCAGCCGGCGGAAATAACCGGCCACTGCGCCCATCAGGGTGCCGAACACCAGATTCAGCGCGACCACACCAAAACCGATGAGCAGCGATAACTGGGCGCCCTTGAGCACCCGGCTGAACTGACTACGGCCGAAATTATCGGTACCGAACAGCCACTGGGCGCCGGGCGGTTTGAACTTGTTGCGAAACGAGATGGCATTCGGATCCGAGGTCATGAGCAGATCGGCGAACAAGGCGCCGATGAACACGACCCCGAACAACAGGCTGCCGATCACGAACAGACGATGACGCAGCAGACGACGCAGGGTCCGATGACCACGCTGGCCCGCTACGACCGACATGACTCAGTCGACCTCGTCATAACGGACCCGCGGATCGAAGTAGCCATACAACACATCGACCAGCAGATTCAGCAACAGCAACATGGTGGCCACGAAAAGCAGACCGCCCTGGATCACCGGGTAATCCCGACGCAGGATCGACGAGCCCAGCAGGGAGCCCATGCCTGGTATCGAAAAGATCGTTTCGATCACTACCGACCCGGAGAGCAGCAGGCTGAACACGATTCCCAGCACGGTGATCACCGGAATCATCACATTCTTGAGCGCATGTTTGCCAATGACCAGGTGTTGCGGCAGGCCCTTGGCGCGCGCCGTCCGGATGTAATCCTGGCGAAGCACTTCGAGCATGGTCGAGCGGGTGATCCGGGCCAGCAAGCCCATCTGCAGCATGGCCAGCGACACGGCCGGCAGGGTTGCCGCCGTGAACCAGCCGAGCAGATCATCACGAAAGTCGACATAGCCGCCGCTCGGAAACCAGCCCAGTTGCACCGCAAACAAAATGATGAACATGAGCGCCAGCCAGAAATTGGGCAGACTCACGCCGATCAGGGCGAATGTCATCACGGCCTGATCGACCCAGGTGTTTTGCTGAAGCGCGGCGAGCACGCCGCTGGCCACACCGAACACGACGGTCAGCACCAGCGAATAGAGCGCGATCGACAGCGAAACCGGCAGGCGCTCCAGGATCACCTCGAGCACATCCCGCCCCAGTAGCAGCGAGGTGCCCAGGTCTCCGCGGGCCAGATTCGCATACCAGCTCAATAACTGGACATGAAAGGGGCGGTCCAGGCCGAGTTGCTCGCGCACGGCCTGGACCTGATCGGGCGTGGCCTGCAGACCGGCGATCAGAATCGCCGGATCGCCAGGCACGAGCTGCATCAAACTGAACGAGATCAGACTGATCAGCAACAGAACCGGAATCGTGACGATCAGCCGACCGACGATATAGCGGATCATTCCATGGACACGTTGTACATGCGGGGAATCCGGAAGGGCACGAAGTTGTTCACATTGGCCCGCGCCGCCTGATTCTTGGTCAGCCAACCGAAGGGCAGCGAAATACCCTCTTCGAGCACGATCCGCTGAACCTCGGCGAATGCGGCGGCGCGCTCGTCGAACGTGGGCTTGTTGAGCATGTCGTGATAGGCCTTGTTGAAGGCCGGGCTCGAATCGGCCGGGTTCTTGAAGTTGTAGATCGGATTGGGCATGGCCAGAAACTTGAACACCGCCAGATAACCGAGCGAGGTGTTCGTGCCCCAGCCGGTGAAGTGATAGTTCCAGGCATCATGCTGCTTGTCCCGCGTGGCGATGGTCGCCGGCCAGTCCTGGACGGACAACCGCACGTTCATGCCGATGGCCTTGAGTTGCTCGCCCATGACCAGGGCGGCGTTGTACATGGTTGAATAATCCTTGTTGGTGAGCAGGATCAGCTCTTCGCCCTTGTAGCCCGATTCCTTGAGCAATGCCTTGGCCTTGGCCGGATCGTTGATGTTGAAGAATTCACACCCCTTCTTGGAGAACACCTTGCGATTGGGCTGCTGAAAGCCGCAATTCAGGTTGTAGGCACCGTCGGTTGCCGCCTCCATGATCTCCTCCAGATTCAGGGCGGTCTGGATGGCCATTCTCACCTTGGGATTGTCGGTGGGCGGCCTAGCAAAGTTCGGCGTGGCCAGATGGATCCAGAAGTTCTCGTAGGGAATGATCTTGATCGACTTGTTCTCGCGAAGCCGCGCCACGCTGGCCTGGGGTACATCTTCCACCGCATGCAGCTCGCCCGTTTCGAGGCCGGCCACCCGGGCGCCGGGTTCGGTGACGATACGGAATGTCACGCTGTCCAGACAGGCCACCTTGTAGCCGCCGAATCCCGTGCGGGTTTCATAGGCCTTATTGGGCTGATACTGGTCAAAGCGTGCGAGCTTGACATGGCTGTCGGCGATGAACTCGACAAAGCGGAACGGACCGGTGCCCACGGGTTCGAGCTTAAGCGGCTCGGCCGATGCATTCTCGGCCGGCACGATGACGATGGGGACGCTGAACGACGACAGGTCTTCGAGGAAGGTGGGCTGCGCCTTGCTCATGGTGACAACGAAGGTGCCCGGATCGGGCGCGGCCCATGAGGCCACATTGCTCAGGATGACTCGCTCCACGCCCAGCTTCTTGTAGCGATCGAACGACGCGACGACATCGGCTGAGCTCATGATCTTGCCGTTGTGGAACTTGATGCCAGCGCGAAGCTTGAACGTGTGCGTGAGCCCGTCCGGGCTGGTGGCAACCGAATCGGCGAGTTCGAAAATCGGATTGTTGTCCTCGTCGCGCGTCATCAGCGACTCGAACAGGTGCATGGCAATATTGCGCGTGGAAATGGTCGAGCTCGCATGCATGTCGAGACTGTTGACCTTGGCCTCCTGACCGAAGACCAGATCGCCACCGGATTTGGGGCATGTGAAGGCCGCCCATGTATCGGTCGAGGCGAGCGAACCGGCAACAGCCGTGACCAGCAATGCAGCGGACAAGAGCGTTCCGCCCGGGCGCACCCGATCGGTGCCGGCGTCAGTCGTGCACATTGTGTCTCCTCCTTTCTTTGTTGGCTTCCTTCTATGTAACCCCCGCGCTAGGATAGGAGCCCTTGGGCTGCATGGCAAGCGTTTACAGTTCAACTCCGGACGCCGCTGCCGTGGTCACCGCCGGCTTGCGTCGATGACGCAATAGAATCGAAGAAACCGCACTAAAATTCGCCGATTCTCCGATCGAGCATCGCGTCGCGTTCGAGCTGCCTAACTTCACATTCCGAGAGTTCACATTCCGAGAGCAATTGCCCACCAATCGGAGTGCGCCGAGACGTGATCCCGTCACTCTAAACTGAAGTTCCTCGTCGCCCGTCGTCACTCATAGCTTCACAATCCGCGCCGTTGCTGGGTTTTTCCTGCAACGGCGTTATTGTTTTGTTTCAAGTTGTAGTCACTAAATGTGCTGACATTATCAAGAAGATATGTTATTATTCCAGTCATGGCTGCAAGAACCGGCACCGCCCACGTCGTCACCACCAAGCGCACCTACAAGGGCAAGGTGTATCGCACTCACTTGCTGCGGCGCAGTTATCGCGAAGACGGCAAGGTTAAGAACGAGACCCTGGGCAATCTGTCGCACCTGCCCGAGCACGTGGTCGAGATGGTGCGCGCCGCGTTGCAGGGTCAGGCCTTCGTACCCGTGTCGCAGGCCTTTGAGATCTGCGCCTCGCGGGCGCACGGTCATGTGCAAGCCGTGCAGATCGCGATGCAGCGCCTGGGCCTGGCCTCACTGATCGCCGGCAAGGCCTCGCGCGAGCGCGATCTGGTGGTGGCGATGATCGCCGCGCGTGTGCTGCAGCCGCACTCCAAGCTGGCCACCACGCGCGCTTGGCACCAGAGCACGCTGGCCGAAGAGTTCGACGTGGCCGATGCCAGCGAAGATGATCTGTACCGGGCCATGGACTGGTTGCTCGAGCGCCAGGGAGTGATTCAGAACAAGCTGGCGGCGCGCCACCTGAGCGAAGGGGCCATCGCGCTGTACGACCTGTCGTCCAGCTACTTCGAGGGCGCCACCTGTCCGCTGGCCAGGCTGGGCCACAGTCGGGATCGCAAGCGTGGCACGCTGCAGGTCAACTACGGGGTGCTGACCAACGCGCAAGGCTGCCCGGTGTCGATCTCGGTGTATGAGGGCAATACCAACGACAGCCAGACCGTCATCCCAGTGATGCGCCAATTGCGCCAGGACTTCGGCCTGCAGCGCGTGGTGCTGGTGGGCGATCGAGGGATGATCGGCAACGCGGCGATCGAGGCGATGCGCAAGGAACAGGGACTGCAATGGATCACCGCGCTCAAGAACGTGTCGATCCGCAAGCTCGCCCAAGTCGGTGATTTGCAGTTCGGCCTGTTCGACGAGCGCAATCTATTGGAGATCCGCTCCGAGTTGTACCCCGATGAGCGACTGGTGGTATGCCGCAATCATGCGTTGGCCAAGCTGCGCGCTCACAAGCGCGAATCGTTGTTGGCGGCCACCGAAGTCAAGCTCCAAGCCATCGGTGACCGTGTGCGGGCCGGGCGCCTGCGCGATCAAGACAAGATCGGCGTGGCGGTGGGCAAGATCGTCAACCAGTACAAGGTCGCCAAGCACTTCACCCTGCAGATCGACGAGCAGGCCTTCTTGTTTGCGCGCAACCCTCAGAGCATTGCCCAAGAAGCCGCCCTGGATGGGTTCTACGTCATTCGCACCAGCGTGCCGGACCAAGCGATGGAAGCGGCCCAGTGCGTGCGCAGCTACAAGGGCCTGGCCAACGTCGAGCGCGCGTTCCGCTCGATGAAGTCCATCGACCTACAGGTGCGTCCGATTCACCATCGCCTAGAGAACCGGGTGCGGGCCCATCTGTTCGTCTGCATGCTCGCCTACTACGTTCAGTGGCACCTGCAGCAAGCCTGGCGAGAGCTACTGTTCGCCGACGAAGATCAGGCCGCCAAAGCGGTTCGCGATCCGGTGGCCCCGGCAAAGCGATCGGACAAGGCGCTGCGCAAGGTTAGTTCCAAGCGCAGCGACGACGGCACCCCGGTACACAGCTTCAAGACGCTGCTCAACGAATTGGCCACCATCGTTCGAAACATCTGCCGCACCCCGGGTGCCGACGCCACCACACCTGCCTTCAACGTCGTCACTACCGCGAATCCGACACAGCAGCGCGCGCTCGATCTCGTGCGCGCCATCACCGTGTAGACAGAACCGCGAACCTGAAATTCGGCCAAGTCGCTGAACAACAAGGAAAATTCGCGCAGCCGACGCAGGAACTTCAGTCTAAACGACTCGCCAAATGAAACGCTGCGTGGGGTATCAAGAGATGTCGGGCTAGATGACTTGGCGGTTCCGTACGACGGGTGGCGGTTGAATGTACGGTTCAACGTACATCGATGCGAGCCCAGGGTTGACTATGAATCGCGGTACCGACAACTGGTTCAGGCATACGCATACCAGTCACGGGATTGCTCGCGGGGTTCCGCTGGAACTCACTCAAGCCACGAAACACACGGCGGTTCTGAATGGCACCGCTTCTATGACTGCCATGGGTCAACCACCTCGATGCCGCAACCTTCGAAGTCCAGTACGTTACGAGTAGCCATCCTTGCAGCCGTTGACGCTGCGATGGCGGCAATTTGCGCGTCGAATTGAGCAATCGGCCGGCCAGACCGACGGCGCGTGGCTGCGATTTCCGCATACGCCTGTGCAGCCTGACTGTTGAATGGGAGTATTCGTTGCGCGAAATCCTCTTCGAACATTGCGTCGGCCGCAGCTGCAATAGCGTCACGGCGACGGCCCCGAGGCAGAAGCTTCACGCCATGCAGGATTTCAGCTTGGGTAATTGTCGTCGTAAACAGGCTGGCGGCCGGCTGTGTAGCCACCCATTTGGCGACTGCGATCTCAGGCGCCGACTTCATTAGTTCCGAAACAACATTGGTGTCCAGAATAATCACGGGCGTCTCAACCGTCTAGCTCGATTGCGGAGGTTCACGCATCGGTTCGCGCTTTGGGATATCCAGATCGACGCCGCCCAGCGCCGCGAAACGATTGCGAATCGCCGTAGCCAGGTTTCGCGGCTGGCTTGTTTCAGTCTCAAGGGCTTCCCGCAGAATCTGCCGGGCTTCCTCCTCCATCGATCGACGGCGGTGTGCAGCCCGCACTCGTAGGCGCTCCTTCGTCTCATCGTCAAGGTTTCGAATCGTAATGCTTGCCATGACAGCCCATGTCGAATGCAATCAATGATATCATTGTAATCAATATTGACTCAAAGTCAATGTGAAGTGCTGTTGACCGCGTTCCTGCGAATCAAGAGCCGGTTCGGTGTGACAGAGGTTTCGATGCACGAACTGCGTAGGGATCTGGACGAACTTGAGCGTCGCGACCAGATCATCCGAGGTGCACAGTCTCCGAATGTCGGTGCTCGGCGGGCGACGCGGGAAAATGTGCAGACCAAACCGGCGCAGCCCGCCGATTCGGGTATCGCTCCTGGCGAACCGGCACCAAACGCGCAGCCGGGGCCGCGGCTCGTGCGCGGCCAGGCGCTGCATCAGTTGCAGCTTCGGTTGATCCTGCACCGCCACTTGACGCCATGATCAGGATGACCACGCAATACCGATCGCAACCGATCCGCACCTGATCGATGGTTTCATCGACAGACCTTCAAAAACCGCAGAGACCCTATTCGAGCGACGGTGCGCTCACGGGATGGACGACCAGTAAAGCTCACTGAGGCACGGAACCTTCAGTCCGTCCCGCTGCTGAGCGCTTTCATAGGCAAGATTCTGCGAGCCCGCGGGAGCATAAAATCCGGTGCAGGTACTGGATGGCCCGCCTGCACAACCGCCGATCGCGCCACACCCCTCGGCGTTCCCCCACTTGAACATGAAGTGGCGGCCATCAGGCGACCACTCGGGCGCGTAAGCCTTGCCGGATGTCGTCACACGGTTCAGTTGCCTGCCACTCGTATCATGCAGGTAGATGTCCCATGCGCTTGCGTCGAGTGACATCGCCGTGACGAGCATGCTGTTGCCGTCGGGATGCACATCCCAACCGGTGCTCAGCAGGCCCGGCGTGTCCATGCGGCCGATCACCCGGTCCGACGAGGGGCTGCCGCCGGCCGTGCCGCTGATGATGTTGCGGTTCTTGTCCACATAGACGAAGCGATCGCCATCGATCCACGCGAACCAGACCACGGCATCATCACCTCGCAAAAAGTCGCTGCGAATGACACCGATGTTGTTCGGGTCGGCGATGTCCAGGATGGTCAGGCCGATGATGGTGCCTGCATTGGGCGAGAAGTCGCTGTTGATGTTCGTATACCAGATCGAACCCGCCATTCCGCCAGTAGGAGTTGACGGCGTCGACGGGTCGGACGGACCGGGTTCGTTGCCGCCCCCACCACCACAGCCCGCAAGGATCGTTGCACCGACCAAGGCCGAACTGATGCCGACCAGTGCGTGTCGTCTGTTGATCGAAAGAGGCATCTTGAACTCCCGAAGAACGGATGCGCGTAGCGTGCACAGTCTGGCGCATCCTGCATTCGCTTCACGAACAGACACTCCCGCGCTAGGATAGGAAACCACGGGCTGCAAGGCAATCCACTGACTCACGGGTCCGTATCCGGCCTGAACAGCATCCGGCACACCCAAGGAGACACGTCGTGAGCCAGTCTGCGGAACACCTGTGGGTCAATCAGCATCGGCGCACCGACCGTTTGCCCCGTGCCGTGAAAGGCGACGGCAGCTTCGTCATTGATGAACATGGCCGGCGATATCTGGACGGGTCGGGCGGGCCGGCTTTGTTCTGCCTGGGTCACGGCCACGAAGAAGTGCGCGCAGCGATCCGCGCACAATATGAGCAGATTCAATTCGCCTACTCGTCGATCTTCACCTGCGAGGTCATCGACGAGCTGTCAGCCCAACTGGCAGCACTCGCGGGCGGCCAGCTGCGCCGCATTGCCTATGTGTCGGGTGGCTCCGAGGCCAACGATACCGCGATGAAGGTCGCACTGCAATGCCAGCTGGCGCGCGGCAATGCCGGTCGCACGCAGTTCATTGCGCGACGCCAGTCCTGGCATGGCTATACCTTTGGCGCCTTGTCGTTGTCGGGCCACCCTGCGCGGCGCAAGCCCTATGAGCCCACCCTTTTGCCGGTCACCCATGTCTCACCAGCCAATGCGTATCGACCACCGCCCGGCGTCACCGCCGATGAGCTGAGCGACTGGCTGGCCGCCGAACTGGAACAGTCGATTCTGCGTATCGGACCCGGCAAGGTCGCGGCGTTTTTCATGGAGCCTGTGGTCGGCGCTGCCGGTGGCGCCGTGCCGGCACCACCGGGATATAGCGCGAAGGTCGCCGATGTCTGCCGCCGCTACGAGGTGCTGCTGGTTGCTGACGAAGTGATGTGTGGCGTGGGTCGCTGCGGCACCTGGCGGGCGCTGGCCCATGATGGCGTCGAACCCGATCTGATGACCACGGCCAAGGGACTGGCTGGCGGCTATGCACCCCTGGGCGCGGTGATCATGTCCGAATCGGTATTCACCGATATCACCGACCGCTTCGGCACCCTGGCATCGTCCCATACCTACTCCGGCCATACGGCCGCCTGCGCCGCGGCACTGGCGGTGCAGCGAATCATTCAGCGCGACAGGCTGGTCGACCGCTGCGCCAGCGAAGGCGCCTATATCCTCGCGCAATTGCGCGAGCGGCTCGGCGAACATCCCCATGTGGGCGACATTCGCGGCCGCGGGCTGTTCATCGCCTTCGAACTGGTGGCCGACCGTGAGAAGCAAACAAGCTTTCCCACCGGATCGCCAGTTGGCCAGACGCTTTCGTGAGACCGCCTTCGCGAACGGCCTGATCTGTTATCCGTCAGCCGGCACGGTCGACGGATACCGCGGTGACCATGTGTTGATCGCCCCGCCCTACAACATTGCCCGATCGGAAACCGACCAACTCATCGATCTGCTGGTGCTCACCCTGGGCAACATACTGCCCTGATGCAAGCGCTGGTTCAGCCAGTGAAGCGGTCTGTCAGTTGGGCTCGATCGCGATCCAGCGGATGCGACAGACCACCCGAGGTCAGAAAGGCTAGCCCTCAGTCACCGCGTCTTGACGGCTGGCGGCCCTGCCCGTATCGTCTGGCCCCAAAATGTTGCACCCCTCGGGATGCACTACCATCGCCACTCAAACCAGGAGGAGTACTCAATGGCATTCGTTCGCAAATCTCTCGCCGGCTGCGTCTTGGGCTCGGCCCTTGCGCTGGTGGCAGCGCCGGCATCGGCCCAGGAGTCAAGTTTCAAGATCGGTGTCGTGACCTTCCTGTCGGGCCAGGCGGCCGAGAGCTTCGGCGTGCCAGCCTGGAACGGCGGCAAGTTGCTCGTCGACCTGCTCAATGCCGGCGGCAAGCTGCCATCGCCCTATGACAAACCCGGTTTCGGCGGGTTGAAGATCGAATTCGTGCTGGTTGATGAGGCGGGCGGTGCGACCAAGCAGGTACAGGAGTTTCGCAACCTTGTGCAGCGAGAGAAGGTCGACGCGGTCATCGGCTATGTCGGTTCGGGCGATTGTCTGGCGGTTCCGCCGGTCGCCGAAGAACTCAAGGCCTTCACCATCCTCTATGACTGCGGTACGCCGCGGGTCTTTGAGGACAACCAGTTCCAGTATGTGTTCCGTACCGCCGCGCACGGCGCCATGGACAACGTATCTCTGGCACGTTACATGACCTCCCGTGGCCTGAAGATCGGCACCTATGCCGGCATCAATCAGGACTACGCCTGGGGTCAGGACTCCTGGGTCGATTTCGAGGCATCGATGACCCAGTTGCAGCCCGATGCCAAGGTCAAGACCTCACTGCTGCCGAAGTTCGGCGCCGGCCAGTACGGCTCCGAGATCTCGGCGCTGCTGCGTGAGAAGCCCGACCTCGTGCATTCGTCGCTCTGGGGCGGCGACCTGCAGGCCTTCATTCTGCAATCGTCGGCACGCGGTCTGCACAAGCGCGCCCAGATCGCCTTGTCGGCCGGCGACCATGTCATGCCCCAGTTGGGCAACAAGATGCCCGACGGCATCTTCGTGGGTGCGCGCGGCGTCAACGGTCTGGTTGCCAAGGCGCGCGGCGGTGCACTCGTCGACACGCTCTGGGAGGCCTATCTGAAGGAATACGGTGTGTTCCCCGTGCAGGCACCGTTTCGGATGTGGCAAGGCCTGCTCGGCCTGAAATCCGCCGTCGAAAAAGCCATGGCGGCCAACGGCGGCAAGAAGCCCGATGCCGAACAACTGGCCGCGGCCATGAAGGGGCTCGAATGGGACGCCCCCTCGGGCCGCATCTCGATGGCACTGGGCAATGGTCACCAGGCGATTCAGCCCAATGCCATTGGCACCACGAAATGGGACGAGGCCAAGGGCCAGATGACACTCGTCGACATCGAGTATTACGATGCCGAATGCGTGAATCCGCCCGAAGGTACCAAGGCGAGCGACTGGATCAAGGCCGGTTTTCCCGGCGCCAAGTGCAAATAAAGCCATCGGCCTGAGCGAGCGACACAGGGCAGCCCTGCCGTGTGCCCGCAAGGCCTGGTTCTTCGCTGCTGAACATCCCGGCGCGCGCGCCGCTTCGCGGACACTTTCATCATGGAATTGCTGGCGACCATCCTGGTCGATGGCCTCATCTATGCGGGCTGGCTGTTTATCGTCTCGGTGGGCCTGACCCTGGTGTTCGGCGTGCTGAACATTCTGAACATGGCCCATGGCAGCCTGTATGCCATCGGGGCGTACAGCGCCGCCTCATTGATCGGCGCCTATTTCGGGTCGGGCGGCGAGCGCTTTGCCATGGGCAGTTATGCGGTACTCGTGCTGGCGGCGCTGCTGGTGGCGGTATTGCTGGCACCGTTGCTCGAGCGCGGCCTGCTGCGACACTTTTATGGCCGTGACGAAGTGCTCGTGGTCCTCGTCACCTACGGTCTGTTCCTGATCCTCGAAGATGCCATGAAGCTGATCTGGGGCGTGGATCCGTATTTCGCTTCGCAACCCTATGAATTGCTCGGCAATGTCGAACTCGGCCCCTTGTTCTATGTGGGCTATGACTTCGCGGTGATCGGCGCATCGATCGTCGTCGGGCTCATCGTCTGGTTCGTGCTCAACCGCACCCGCACCGGCAAGGTCGTGCTGGCGGTCATTCACGACAGCGACATGAGCCAGGCCATGGGCGTGGACATCGGCCGGATCTATCTGGGTGCCTTTGGGGCCGGGGTGTTTCTGGCTGCCCTCGGTGGTGCGCTGACGGCGCCGATGCTCTCGGTCACCCCTGGCTTGGGCGTCAATGTCATCATCGTGGCCTTTGCGGTGGTGATCATCGGCGGGCTGGGCTCGATCGAGGGTGCCGCGCTTGGCGCGCTGATGGTGGGTATCGCGCGCGCCGCCTCGGTACACCTGTTGCCCGAGGCCGAGTTGTTCATTATCTATGTCGTCATGGCGATCGTGTTGTTCTTCCGGCCCCAGGGTCTGTTCGTCAAGGATCAGGCGCGCAAGATATGAACGGCAATGCCACCATTGTTCTGGGCGTGCTTGCCGCGCTCGCCGCGCTGGCCCTGGGCGCCTTTATCCTGCCCAGCTGGGCCATGTTCCTGATCACCATCGCGTTGGCCAAGGGACTGGTTGCGTTGGGCATCGTCACGATGATGCGCGCCGGCCTGGTGTCATTTGGTCAAGGCCTGTACTACTGCATCGGCGCCTACGTGGCTGCGCTGGTCGCCTCGGCGACCGGGCTGACGGACATCTTCCTGCTCAGCATGCTCGCCATGGTCATCGCCATCGCCATCGGTGCCCTGCTCGGCCCACTGCTGGCCGGTTACCGCGGCATCTTCTTCGCCATGCTCACGCTGTCGCTGTCGATGATTCTGTATGGTTCGCTGGCCAAGCTCACGCCCCTGGGCGGCACCGACGGCATGAATATCGCTGCCGCGACCTTCCTGGGCTGGTCACCCGAGGGCCGGCCATTGCAGGTGGGCCTGTTCCTGTTCAGCGGGGTTGTCGCGATCATGGCCGGTGCGGTCCTGCGTCGCCATTTCGACTCCGAACAGGGGTTGCTCGCCCTGGCGACCCGCAGCAATGAATTGCGCGTCGAATTCCTGGGGGCCTCGGTGCGCGGCCTGGTGGCGCGCAGCTACACCATCGGTGCGGCACTCGGCGCGCTCGGCGGCACCATTGCCGCCGTGTCGATCGGCCATGTCGATCCAGAATTCGCCTACTGGACGAGTTCGGGCGAGTTCGTGTTCATCGCGATTCTCGCCGGTTATCTGTCGATCCCGGCGGTGTTCGTCTCGGCGGTGATCCTCGAACTGGTGCGCTCCTTCTCGAATCTGTATTTTCCGAATACCTGGCAGATGGCCCTGGGCATCTTTCTGCTCGCCGTCATCGTGCTGCTGCCCAACGGACTGGGTTCGCTGGTGGCGGCCAGACGCCGGACCAATATCCCGACGGGGGTTCGATGAGCGCCACCATGTTGGCCGCACGTGGCATTCGCAAGGAGTTCGGTGCGGTCACGGCCGCCGATGATCTGAACATCGAGATTCCGTCAGGGTCGGTTTGCAGCCTGATCGGTTCCAACGGCGCCGGCAAGACCACCTTCGTCAACATGGTCAGCGGCTACATCCGGCCGGACGCCGGGGTCATCGAATACCAGGGTCGCAATATCGTCGGCCTCAGCCCGCGAGCGATCACCCGGCTGGGCATTCACCGCAGTTTCCAGATCGCCCAACTCTGCAACGACCTCACCACGCTCGACAACATGGCGATTGCCCAGACGATCGCCGATGAGGCTGGCGCCTCGTTCTTCCGGCCGGCCCAGGCACGACACCGGCTCGAGGCCGCTGGTGCCGAACTGGCGCGCTTCGGCATCGCGGATTTTGCCGATCGGCCGGTCACCGAACTGCCGGGCGGGGTCAAGAAGCTGCTCGACATCGCGATGGCCATGGCCGGTGCACCCGGTGTGATGATGCTCGACGAACCGACCTCGGGCGTCGCTGCCGACGAAAAGTTTCCGATCATGGACAAGGTGATGCAGGTGTTGAGTGACAGCGGCGTGACGGTATTGTTCGTCGAACACGACATGGAAATCGTCACCCGTTATGCCTCGCGAGTGCTCGCCTTTTATGCCGGACGCATCATTGCCGACGACCCACCGGACCGGGTACTTGCCGATCCCCAGGTGCAGCGCTATGTCACCGGGCTGGCGCCATGAAGCTCGAACTGCAGGCACTCGAGGTATCGATCCAGGGGTCGCCGATCCTGCGCGGCATCGATCTTGTGGTGGAGTCGGGCGAGAAGGTCGGCCTGATCGGCCGAAATGGCGCGGGCAAGACCACCGTCATTCGCAGCATCGTCGGCCTGAACCGCGTGGGCAAGGGATCGATCCGGCTCGACGGACGCGAGGTCAATGCGCTCACGCCCGATGCGCGCGCACGGATGGGCATCGGCTGGATGCCCGAAGACCGCCGGCTCGTGCCGCTGCTCACGGTCGAGGAGAACATTTTGCTGCCGTCCTGGGCCAATCCGGCTCTGAACGGTCGCAAGGGCCTGGAGGCGGTATACGCGCTGATCCCCGAACTCACCGAGATGGCTTCGCGCAAGGCCTTGCAACTCTCCGGGGGCCAGCAAAAACTGGTTGCGCTCGGCCGGGCGCTGCTGGGTGGCACCGGATTGTTGTTGCTGGATGAACCCTTCGAAGGGGTTGCACCCGCACTGTCGCAACGCATTTCGCAGGTGCTGGCCGAACTGGAGAACGATCCGCGCGCGATCCTGATCGCCCAGTCCGAACTCAATCATTCGGCGCGAATCCTCAATCGGGAAGTGCTGATCGAACGCGGCGCGATCGCCCGCCCGGCCAGCACCGCCTGACCGCTGCCAGTTCATTCAGCCGCCGGGCGCGGAATTGCTCACCCGGTAAATCATCTGGTTGCGCTTGCTCATCAGGAACAGCGTGCCGTCCGGGCCCTGACCGAAGCGGATATCGGTGCGGCTGGCGCCTTCGCTTGCATCGAATTTCGGATCCGCCTTGACGATAGGGCTCATGCTCGGATGCGCAATCGGTGGCGTCGCCGGATTGGCGTCATGGTCGTAGCGGATCGACACACGATGCATCGGCGCCTGTTTCAAATCGCCAGGCGCACCACGACGAACCGTGGCCGACAATTCGGCGAGAGTGGAGAAATAGATCTCGCCCAGGGTGGCGAACTCGCAATAGAAATAACGGCCGTCGAGCGCTGAGCCATTGGCGGTTTCATAGCCGCCGCCAATGCTTATCCCGATAAATTCCCCGCCGAGCGCGCCGACATGACCATACTGGACCGCCGGGTAGGTGAAGCCAAAATCCGCATCATTGACCGGCAAGGTATCGATGCCGGTCAACAGACCAGCTTCCGGCTTGAGCACATAAGTGCCTTCGCGCAGTGACCAGCCGTAGTTGGCTCCGGGCTCGACAATGTTGATTTCCTCGATATTGTCGCGACCCGGTTCGGCGGTCACGATCATGCCATTGCTCAGAAACGCCAGGTGATGCGGGTTGCGATGCCCTAGCGAATAGACCTCGGGGAGCATCGTGCTGCTGCCCACGAAGGGGTTGTCCGCCGGAATCCGGTATGGCGCGCCATTCGTCTGAGCACGCGGATCGATGCGCAGAATCTTGCCGCGCGCATCCTTGCGCTGGCCACCACCAGTGGTGGCGGATTTCACGCTCCCGTCGCCATGCGGCACGTAGAGCAGGCCGTAGTCCGCAGAGTCGGCCCGGGCATGGGGATTAAAACCGATCTGCTTGATGGTGTGGTCATAGACGGGCATACCCACGCGCAGCACTTCGCGATAGCTGCGCGTATCCACTACCAGGCTGACCGGGTCGGCCTGCCATTCGACGACAACGCTGTCGGCAGCGATGGGGGTTTCGCCGGGGAATACGTCGGACACATAATGGTGACGGCTCGGGTCGCCCGGTCGCTGTTCCAGGAGACTCGTATAGAACAGTCCATTGGTGGCGAAGTCGGGGTGAAAGGCGATCGAGCGCAGTCCCGAATGCCATGTCTGGTAACCGTCCAGGGTGCGACCGGTCGCGCGCGCGATTGCCTCGGCCACATCGAACCAGAGCCGACCCGGCCCGCCCCCCGTGATCTCGTAGATCAGGCCATCATTCTCGGTGCCGGCGAACAGTCGGCCCAGGGCATGGGCGATAACGTTGATGCGCGGCGCGCGTCCTCGGCGGTTAAGAGGCAACTCGGCGAACGGTGTCACTTCGAGCACGAGGTCATCATCGACCGGCGCGAAGTCCCAACGCACGATGCCGTCGGACCCTTGCCGCGGCAATGGCGGTGGTGGTGAGGCCGGTGGTGGTGAGGCCGGTGGCGGTGAGGCCGGCGGTGGTGAGTCCGGTGGCGGTGAGGCGGGCGGTGGTGAGGCCGGTGGTGGTGAGGCCGGCGGTGGTGAGGCCGGCGGTGGCGATGCCGGCGGTGGTGATGCCGGCGGTGGCGATGCCGGCGGTGGCGATGCCGGCGGTGGCGATGCCGGCGGTGGCGATGCCGGCGGTGGCGATGCAGGCGGTGGCGATGCCGGCGGTGGCGATGCAGGCGGTGGCGATGCAGGCGGTGGTTGAGGCGGCTCGGCTGCTGGCGGTGGCGTGGGACCGGGTGCCGGCGTCGTACCAGGCGGCTGAGCAGGCGGTGGCGCCGGCGTTGCGACCGGGTCACTACCCGTTGCCGTCTCGTCCCCTCCGCACGCGGCAAGCGCGCCCACGATGGCAAGCAGAAACGCGTGACCCGCGAGCTGTTGACTGCGTCGATGCTTCATGGCTGTTCCCGCACTTGTCGATCTGGTGCCGCACAAACGCAAAAATCGCTGACACGATACTCCGGCCTGTCCATCGGCCTGTCTATCACCCGATACGAGCAGGAATTGCGCCGCATCGTGTCTGAACGACGCCTGGCGAACGGGATGGACGTGCGGATTGCCGCCGGATCAAGTCGCGGATGTACTCGCTGACATTCTCATCGGTGTCGTCCTGCTGCACACTGGTAGCCACAAACTCGGTGAGCATCTGATTCAAGCGAACGGATGCCTACCAGACCGTCGCCATGTCAGGCGCCGCGCATCAAGCCCGGCGCCCGATATTTCCGACAATCAGTACAGGGCAACCGGATTGATCATGGCCTGCACCGAGCCACGAACCCGCATCTGGCCGAGCACGAACATGAACTCATGCACGCCTTCCTTGGCCAGCGGACCAGTATTCATGGTCTCGAGAATGTAGATACCATTGTTTTTCAGCAGAATCACGTGTCCGTAGAAGGGCCGGCCTTCCTTCTCGGGCGGTACTGGCTCCAGACCCCAGGTGTCCGCACCGACAGCCACCACGTTCTTGCTGGCCAACCAGGTCGCGCCGCTCTCGCCCAGGCCCGGCTCGGTGCCACCCCAGGCCTTCGGATCGGCCGCGAGCTTCGCATCGGTCCAGCCGGTATGGAACAGAACAATGTCGCCCTCGCGGATTTCAACGCCCTGCGCCTTGGCGGCCGCCTGGATATCACCCTCGTTGAACACCTCACCGGCGTCGAGGAAGGGCTTGCCCTTGTGCTTGGCCATGTCGATGAGCACACCGCGACCCACCAGCGGCGGCACATTGTGAACACCAAGTTTCTTCAGGCCGGTGATGGCAGCGAAGTCCTTGTCTTCGTTGCAGTTGTAATACATGCCCTTCTCGCCCAGATGGCCCAGGCCATCAAGCTGCGAGCCGATGCCGACCCAGGTCTGCAATAAGTCGTCGTTATAGCTGCCGTCATAACCGAACAAGCGCGCACCGCCCTGCTGATTCGGCTGCACGACCTGCATGGACAGCGCGCGCGGCGGGAACGCTGGTGTCGAGCTGTCGATCACGATGCCCAGGGGATGAGACTTACCAGTCTTGACCAGCGACAAAGCTGCCTTGGTCCGCTCAGGTGTGACCAGGTTCGCCGAACCGAGTTCATCGGCCGCACCCCATTTCGAGGGCTTGCAATCGGCCTTCGCAGCGGATTGCGCGAACGAGGGGCTTGCACCAAACGACAGCAACGCCGCCATAACCGCTGTTGCCAGAACAGGGAATCTCATAGAGGTCTCCAGGTAATTGTTGTGATGTGACTCTGGGATGAATGAATGCGGTGAACCCGCACCGCGACATGTTGCTTCAATCGAGTCGCCCGGACAAGTAGTACCGGTTCATTTGCCGCGCCGGCGCGGTCGTGCGACGCCCCTGCTTCGGAACAGTCAGCGATGAGCAGCGCCTGCCTGCCGGCTCGCCCGATTGATTGCCCGCCCCAGATCGCCGAGACTTTGCAGATTGTGCATCGGCAGAAACTGATCCACATGAGGCAATATGGCCTGGATACCGGCGGCCCGCGGCTCAAACTGCTCGAAGCGCAGCAGCGGATTCAACCAGATGAACTGATGACTGAAGCGCGCCAGCCGCGCCGCCTCGCGCGACAGCTCGCCGTTGTCATCGCGATCCAGCCCGTCGCTGACCAGCATCATGGCCGCATTGCCCGTGAGCAGCCGACGGGCCCATAGCCGGTTGAACCGGGCCAGACTCGAGGCGATGCGCGTGCCGCCACGCCAGTCGTTGACCGCACGATCGGCGGCGGCCAGTGCGACATCGGCATCCCGATGACGCAGACAACGACTGATGTCGGTGAGGCGCGTGCCGAACACCAGCACGTGCACCCTGGGCAGACGGCGCATCAGGCCATGGGCAAAATTCAGGAACATGCGCGTGTAGGTTTCCATCGAGCCCGAGATGTCGAGCAGGATGACCAGGGGCGGCGGTTTGCGTTGCGCGGCACTGCACGCGATTCCGATGGAGTCGGGCGTGCGTAACGCACGCAACATCGTTCGACGCGCATCGATGTGTCCGCGAACACTCGGTGCGTGGCGACGCATGGTAATTGGTCTTAACGGTAGCTCGATCTCGCGGGCCAGTCGTTGCGCCGCGGCGAACTCCTCGGTGCTCATCGAGGCGAAATCGGCCTGCTGGAGTTTTTCCCGGTCCGAGAAGGTGAGCGCCGCGTCAAACTGCAGTTCGTCTTCGTCGGGCTGACCCGGACGATGTTGCGGCATGGGCGGCGGCGCGGCCGTGCGCAAGGCCTCCTCGACCCGTCGGGGGCGCTCGACCTGGTCGTCGCGCTGACCCCGGCCATCCACCTTGGGCAGCGACAGGTACATCAGCCGTTCAAGCAGTTTTGGATCGCGCCAGAAGGCCTCGAAGGTCGCATCAAAAATGGGTTGTTGTTCGTGACGGTCGATCAGCACTGACGACAGCGCAGCATGCACGTCGCCACGCTGGCGCAGGCCAATCACTTCGAGCGCCGTGATCGCGCTGCTGATCCGGTCTGTGCCAACGGGCAGCCCGGCGGCCCTGAGCACCCGCGCGAAATGCACGATGTTGTCGGCCATCCGGCCCTGACGAACGTCGGTGGGGACGCTCACCGTCGTCAGTCGAGCAGCTGTCGGGCGCGCAGGGTATCAAGGATCTTGTCGATATCGCCACTCTGCATCCGGGCGATATCGTCCTGATACTTCAACAACACCCCGAGCGTGTCATTGATGCTGGCCGGATCCAGGGCAATGGCGTTGAGCGCAACCAGGGCATTGGTCCAGTCGATCGTCTCGGCGATGCCCGCCGCCTTGAACAGATCGAGCTTTCGCATCTCCTGCACGAATTCGACGACCTGAATCGCGAGCCGCTCACCCGCCCCGGGCACCTTCATGCGCACGATCGCCAGTTCGCGCGCCACATCCGGATAATCGACCCAGGCATACAGGCAGCGCCGCTTGAGCGCATCATGGATCTCGCGCGTGCGGTTCGAGGTGAGAATGACCAACGGCGGATGCTCGGTGCCGATCACCCCCAGCTCGGGCACGGTGATCTGGAAATCCGACAGAATTTCAAGCAGGAAGGCCTCGAACGGCTCGTCGGCACGGTCCAGTTCGTCGATGAGCAGCACGGGCGAGCGCGCTGCCGTGAGCGAGCGCAACAACGGTCGCTCGATGAGCAGTTCACGCCGGTACAACGATTGCGCAAGACCGCCGGTCGAGGCGCCGGCGGCTGCCGCGCCGCTGGCCTCGGCAATGCGGATCTCGAGCATCTGGCGCGCGATGTTCCACTCGTAAGCGGCCTGATTGATGTCCAGGCCCTCGTAACACTGCAGGCGGATGAGCTCGGTGTCCAATGCCTGGGCCAGCACCTTGGCGACTTCGGTCTTGCCGACGCCGGCTTCGCCCTCGAGCAACAGGGGCCGCCCGAGTCGCATCGCCAGCAGCACCGAGGTCGCCAGCCGGCGATCGGCCAGGTAACCCCTGGCCGAAAGCATGGTGAGCACATCATCGACCGTGTTCACGATCGGATCGGGCGCCGCCACCCCGGCAGCGCCGGGGCCCGTGCCCATGTCGGCCGATGGCACCCGACCCATCGGCCGATCAGCGCGCGTTGGCCGCAGCGACGGCGCGCTTGGCCATGACCACGATCATCGCCGCACGGTAGTCGGCCGTTGCATGCAGATCGGCGTTCATGCCATCGGCCTTGAGCGAGACCTTCTCGGCCGCCTTTTCGCTGAAATCGGCGGCCAAGGCCTGCTCCAGCTCGGGTACGCGAAAGGCGGTCGACTTCGCGCCCGTGACGGCCACGCGCACGCCGCCACCAGTCTGGGCGACCATCACGCCCACGAGCGCGAAACGCGAAGCGGACTGCTTGTACTTGACGTAGGCAGCCTTGGTGGGCACCGGGAAACTGACTGCGGTGATCAGTTCACCTGGCGCCAGCGCCGTTTCATACAGACCCTTGAAGAACTGATCGGCGCCGATCGTGCGCTTGTCGGTGTGCACGGTTGCGTTCAATCCGAGCACGCCGGCCAGGTAACAGGCCGCCGGATCGGCATTGGCCAACGAACCGCCGATGGTGCCGACACTGCGCACCATCATGTCGCCAATGCCACCGGCCAGTTCAGCCAGTGCCGGAATCGCCTGGCGCACCTCTTTGGACGCGGCAACGTCGGCATGGGTGGTCATGGCGCCGATCGTAACGGTTTTACCGTCGCTCTTGATACCGCGCAATTCCTTGATGCCGGACAGATCGATGAGATTTTCGGCCGACGCCAGGCGCAGCCGCATCGACTGAATGAGACTCTGGCCACCAGCCAGATAGCGCGATTCGCCTGTGCACAGCCCGGCAGCCTTGCTGGCCGCGTCGGGCCGGTGATATTCGAATGAGTACATGGTGTGTGCTTCTCCGTAATCGGGTCCGTAGGGTGGGCGGAATCAGGCGGCTTTCTGCAAGGCGCGCCAGACCCGCTCGGGCGTGGCCGGCATCGCAATGTCGGTGACGCCGATCGCATCGGTGAGCGCGTTGATGAAGGCCGGTGGTGAGCCGATCGCCCCCGCTTCGCCGCAACCCTTGACGCCCAGCGGGTTGTGGGTACAGGCGGTCACGCAGGTATCGACCTTGAACGAGGGCAGATCATCGGCCCTGGGCATGGTGTAGTCCAGATAGGAGCCGGTGAGCAACTGGCCGCTCTCCGGGTCGTAGCTCGCACCCTCGAGCAAGGCCTGACCGATGCCTTGCGCCAGACCCCCATGGACCTGGCCTTCGACGATCATGGGGTTGACCACATTGCCGAAATCGTCGACCGCCACAAACTGGACGATGCGGGTCTTGCCGGTTTCCTTGTCGACCTCGACCTCGCAGATATACGAGCCCGCCGGATAGGTGAAGTTGGTCGGATCGTAGAACGCATTCTCGTTCAGGCCCGGTTCGAGCTTGTCGAGCGGGTAGTTGTGCGGCACGTAAGCGGTGAGCGAGACCTGTGCGAAGGGCACGACCTTGTCGGTACCGGCCACCCTAAACTCGCCATTTTCGAAGGTGATGTCGGAATCCGAGGCCTCGAGCAGGTGAGCAGCAATCTTCTTGCCCTTCGCGATGATCTTGTCGACCGCCTTGACAATGGCGGTGCCACCGACCGACAGCGAGCGGCTGCCATAGGTACCCATGCCGAAGGGGACGCGACCCGTGTCGCCATGCACGATTTCGACATTCTCAATGGGAATGCCGAGTTGGCCCGCCACCACCTGGGCAAAGGTTGTTTCGTGGCCCTGACCGTGACTGTGCGACCCCGTGAAGACGGTCACCGTCCCGGTCGGATGAACGCGTACCTCGCCTGCCTCGAACAGGCCGGCACGGGCTCCCAGGGCGCCAGCGATGTTGGATGGCGCCAGGCCGCAGGCCTCGATGTAACACGAGTAACCCAGGCCGCGCAGCTTGCCCTTGGCCGCGGCAGCCGCCTTGCGCGCCGGGAAGCCCGCCACGTCAGCCAGCTTGACCGCCTTGTCCAGCGTGGCCGCGTAGTTGCCGATATCGTAGGTGAGACCCACCGGTGTGGCATAGGGGAACTCGGTGATGAAGTTCTTGCGACGCAGTTCGACCGGATCCATTTTCAGGTCACGCGCTGCCTGCTCGACGATCCGCTCGACCACATAAGTGGCCTCGGGACGGCCGGCACCGCGGTAGGCGTCGACCGGCGCGGTGTTTGTGAACACCGCCTTGACCTCGGCGTAAATAGCCGGTGTCTTGTACTGGCCGGCGAGCAGCGTCGCATACAGAATGGTGGGCACCGACGAGGCGAACGTGGACAGGTAGGCGCCCATGTTGGCAATCGTGTTCACGCGCATTGCCAGGAAGTGACCCTGGGCATCCATGGCCATCTCGACCTTGGTCACGTGATCGCGGCCATGCGCATCGGTCAGGAAGGATTCGCTGCGATCGGCCGTCCATTTGATCGGCCGCCCAACTTTCTTGGATGCCCAGACCAGTGCCGTTTCTTCCGGATACAGGAAGATCTTGGAGCCGAAACCGCCGCCCACGTCGGGGGCAATCACGCGTACCTTGGATTCGGGCAGGCCCAGCACGAAGGCGCACATGAGCAAGCGCTCGACGTGCGGATTCTGGTTCGCCACATACAGCGTGTAGCTGTCGTCATGCTTGCTCCAGCTCGCATTGGCCGCGCGCGGCTCCATGGCGTTCGGAATCAGGCGATTGTTCTTGAACGCCAGGCTGGACACATGGGCGGCCTTGCCGAACGCGGCATCCACCGCCGCCTTGTCACCATGGCCCCAGTCGTAGCAGACGTTGTTCGGCACGTCGTCATGAACGGCCGTGCCAACCTGATCGGCCGTCGTCGTGTCGATCACGGCGGGCAGCTCTTCATAATCAACCACCAGTGCCTCGCCGGCATCCCGCGCCTGCAGATAGGTTTCGGCGACGACCATCGCCACCGCATCCCCGACATGACGCGCCTTGCCGATGGCCAGCACGGGATGGGCCGGTTCCTTCATCGGCGAGCCGTCCTTGCTGTGAATCAGCCAGCCACAGGGCAGACCGCCGACCTTCGCCTCGGCGAGGTCAGCGCCGGTGAATACGGCCACAAAGCCCGGCGACGCCTTGGTCGCCGTGGCGTCGATCGACTTGATCCGGGCATGCGCATGCGGCGAGCGCACGAAATAGCAGAAAGTCTGGCGAGGCAGGACGACATCGTCCGTGTACTGGCCGGCGCCGGTGAGGAATCGTTGGTCCTCGCGCCTGACGATCGATTTACCGATCGGGGAATTCGACAGGTCGGTCATGGCATAGCTCCTGGAGCTGCTGGGGCATCAATGGGTGGGATCGGCACGGGTCGGCAGAGGCGCTAGGCCGATGCCGCCTGCTGGACTGCCCGAACGATGTTGTGATAGCCCGTGCAGCGGCAGATGTTCCCTTCCAGGCCTTCGCGGATCTGCTCCTCGGTGGGCTTGGGATTGCCCTCGATGAGCTTGATCGACGCCATCACCATGCCCGGCGTGCAGAAGCCGCACTGCAGCGCATGACAGTCGCGAAAGGCAGCCTGCATCGGATGCAACTCACCGTCCGCACCCGTCAAGCCCTCGATCGTGGTGACGTTTGCGCCCTCGGCCTGCAGGGCCAGCATCGAGCAGGACTTGACCGCGCGGCCGTTCATGTGCACGGTGCAGGCGCCGCATTGCGCCGTGTCGCAACCGACATGAGTGCCAGTGAGGCCGAGATGCTCCCTGATCAGTTGAACGAGCAAGGTACGTGAATCGATCGATGCCGACACCGCTTTGCCGTTCACCGTCATCTGGACGGTCTTGTGCATGTCTTCCTCCTGGAATGCAAGATTGATTAGACGCGAATGGTCATCAGCCATCGTCGATGCGCGCGCACGCATTGTAGCCACGCATTGGCTGTGACAGACCATGGAATCTAATCGATCGCCGACAATCCTTCAAATCGACACGCCAGGGACCGTGCTGGTGCGCTTGCGTGCGCGGCCGTGCTGCCGGCCATGCCCGCATACGACCGTCAAGGTGACCTATCCGCCCGCTGAAGGAGAGCAGCCTGGCATTTGATGTTGCAAAGCAGCAATCTGATCGGCGCTTGCCCCTATTCTGCAAACCCCTATCCTGCAGACACTGACGAAACCCCTGCAGGTTGCCCGTCGGACCGTTCGACGAGGGCGGCCGATCTGGACATCCGCACAGTGGGCGCCTTGGATCAGTGACCGGACAGCCGACTCATTCGCCCCGTCACAGCCTGCTGTTGCGCATCAAGACGGCGAATCGGCTGCGTTCATCGACCTTGCCGACGCGGCTACTTCGCTGAGTCGAGAAACTCGATCTCGACGAAGGCGCATTCAAAGTCATTGCCGTTGATTACATCATGCTCGACGCCCAGTTCGCGGAAATACGGTATGCCGCGACGCAGCTCGGCGCGGGTCCGCTCACCGCCGGGCAGGTCGATCTCGAGCACCCCGTCGAACATCGGCACCACCACGTAATCGTAGGTATGGGTGTGCCAGCCCGTCCGTGAGCCTCGTCGCGGGAACCGCCACTCGGTCACCCGGGTTCGCGCATTGTCGATGAACACGGTCGGCCGCGCCATCGCATCATCGGTCGGGGATGAGGGGGAATGTCCACTGTCACACATAGGGTCTCCGTTGGCTGGCTGAAGAGGTGCGTCAACCACCGGCTCGCTCCAGCTTGTCGCGATGCAGCCGATCGATCATGCGGCGCAGATACTCGGCATCGACATAGGCAATGAGCGAGGCCGGGTGCAGCTCGGGCAGCCGGCCATGGCTGCGATCAAAGAGGCGTTTGCCGCTGGCAAAGATCGAATGGCGCAGGTCCTCGTCGATGCGTTCCAGATCCACCAGATGGACATCGCGCTGAACCTGCGAGCCGAAAACAATGGCCGCGAGGAACCGATCATCCTGTTCCAGCGCCTGGCTCGAAGCATCGATGGCAGACGGCTCGTTCATGGGCCGGATGTTACACCGGGCCACCCGTATCCGAGAGTGCGCTGGCCCGAGGCTGTGCTAGCGACCGAGGTCTTTGGCCGACACGCCGGCAATGCCCCAGTTTTCCTTGGGCATGTCGTGAATCCAGACGCGGATGGTCTCGCGCGGCGCACCCAGTGCTTCCTGGAGGGCATCGGTGACCTTCTCGATGACCGCCCGCTTCTGATCAGTCGTGCGACCGTCCAGCAGATAGATCTGTGCAAATGGCATGAATCACTCCTTAGTCAACGAATCGCATGGATGTACTGCCACAACCCTGCACCCTCAGGCAGACATGGTCGCCCGCTGCCACCGCAACGGCCTCGGTCACCCCGCCGGACATCACCAGGGTGCCGGCCGGCAAGGCCTCGCCACGCCGGCCCAGGTGGTTGACCAGCATGGCGATCGCGGCCGCCGGATGGCCCAGAACGGCCGCGCCCGCACCCAGGGCAACCGCCACGCCGTTTTTTTCGAGCACGATGCCTGTGGTACGCAGATCGATGCGGTCGGGCGCCACGGGACGCCCACCGACCACGAAGCGCGAAGCCGACGTGTTGTCGGCAATCACGCTTTTGAGGTCGAACTTGAAGTCGCGATAACGGCTGTCAATGACTTCGATGCCGGGCAAGACAAAATCGGTGGCGGCGAGCACGCTGCCGATATGGCAGCCGGGACCGCGCAACTCATGCCGCGTGACGAAGCAGATCTCGGGCTCCACCTTCGGGTGGATCAGTTCGGCCATCGAGGCCTCGCCGCCATCGGGCACCGCGTAACGATCCGTCATGAAGCCGAATACGGGCATGTCCACCCCCATCTGCTTCATCTTGGCATGCGAGGTAAGCCCGCACTTGAGACCGGCCAGACGTTCCCCGCGTGCGAGCTTGAGCGCCAGCAACGCGGCCTGCACCGCATAGGCGTCGTCCCAGTCCATGTCAGGGTATTCATCGGTGATCTTGGTGGTGTCGCGCGCGCCGACGTGACAGTCGTCCAGATGGGCGGCGAGTCGTTCGATGGTGCTGGTGTCAAGTTTCATGGCCGCTCCTTAGACAAAACGCACTGAACAGGCACCGATACCGCCGATGCTGACCCGTAGCTGATCACCCAGACCGCAGGGCACCATGGCGGCAAGCGAGCCCGACAACACCACATCGCCGGCGTCCAGGCCGATGTCCAGCCGGCCCAGCGTATTGGCCAACCAGGCCACCGCGTTGGCCGGATGGCCGAGTGCGGCCGCGCCAGCGCCAGTGGCAACCACTTCGCCGTTTTTCTCGAGCACCATGCCGCAGGTGGCCAGGTCCACATCACGCGGATCGACCAGCCGATCGCCCAGCACGAACACGCCGCAGGAGGCGTTGTCGGCGATCGTGTCCTGAATCCGGATCTTCCAGTCGGCGATGCGCGAATCGACAATCTCGAAACAGGCCATCACCCCACGGGTCGCGGCCAATACATCGGCCGCCGTGATGCCCGGACCACGCAACGGCCTGGCCAGCACGAAGGCAATTTCGCCCTCGGCCTTGGGCTGGATCAATCGCTTAGCGGGTATCGCCTCGCCCTCGTTGTACACCATGGCATCGGTGAGCATGCCGAAATCGGGCTGATTCACGCCCAGCATATTCATCACGGCCTGGCTGGTCACACCCACCTTCTTGCCGATAATGCGCTCGCCTGCCGCCACACGCCTGGCAATCAGCCGCTGCTGGATGCGGTAGGCATCGTCGATGCCGATATCGGCATACCGTTCAGTGAGCGGGCGCAGCGTGCGCTGCTCGAGCAGCGCCGCATACAACTCATCGCCGAGCTCGATAATCTGGTGCTGATTCATGGTCATTGCCTCTCTCCTCGGGCGTCAGAGCTTGACGCAGACATTCTTGAGCTCAGTATAAAACTCCAGCGAGTGCACGCCGCCCTCACGGCCAATGCCGGACTGCCTGGCGCCGCCGAATGGCGTGCGCAGGTCACGCAGAAACCAGCTGTTGACCCAGGCCAGCCCCACCGTCATGCGCTGCGCCACCCGGTGGGCACGTGACACATCCCGGGTCCAGATGGCCGTGGCCAGACCATAGGGATTGTCATTGGCCTTGGCCAGCACTTCGTCTTCACTGTCGAACGGAGCGATGTGGCAACACGGCCCGAAGATTTCTTCTCGCACGACACGCGCGGTTTCGGGAAGCCCGATCCAGATCGTGGGCTGCACCCAGGCGCCATCGGCCAGATCTCCCGGCATGGTGGCACGTCCGCCGCCCGTGACCACAGTTGCGCCTTCGGCCAGCGCCAGCTCGTAATAGGACAACACCTTTTGCTGATGCTCGGCGCTGATCAGCGGTCCCAGCCCGGTCGAGGCGTCTTCCGGACGGCCCAGCACGAGTTGCTCGGCGCCTGCCTTGAGCGCGGCAACGAAGCGCTCGAACAAGGGGCGCTCGACATACACGCGCTCGGTGCCCAGACAGACCTGGCCGCAATTGGCGAACACCGAGCGCATCGTGCCCTCGATCGCGGCATCCAGATCACAATCGGCAAATACGATGGCCGCATTCTTGCCGCCCATCTCCAGACTCACCGGGCGGGCGCCGACGGCCGCCGCCTTCATGATCACTTCGCCGGTGCGGGTTTCACCCGTGAAGGTGATCGCGTCGACCTTGGGATGACTGGTCACGAAGGCGCCGGCCGAACCCGGACCGAAACCGTGCACCACGTTATAAACGCCGCCCGGTATACCGACCTCGTTCATCACTTCACCCAGCAGGGTGGCGGTCTGCGGCGTTTCTTCCGAGGGCTTGACCACCACCGTGTTGCCGCAGGCCAGTGCCGGCCCGACCTTCCAGGTCATGAGCAACAGCGGCAGATTCCATGGGCAGATCACGCCGACCACACCGACCGGCGAGCGATACCCGTAGTTGATGGCGCCCCGGCCATCCGGCGTGGCCATCTCGAAAAATTCGGTGGGGACGTTCTTGACGATGTCGGCGAAGATCTTGAAGTTTGCCGCCCCGCGGGGAATATCGATATGCCGCGCCAGACTCATCGGCTTGCCCGTGTCCTCACATTCGGCGGCCAGGAACTGATCAAAGCGCTTGTTGATGCCGTTGGCCAGGGCATAGAGCAGATCGACCCGGTCGGCCACGGTCATGCGACCCCACGGACCCGTCAGCGCGGCGCGAGCCGCCTCGACCGCCCGATCAACCTCCGTGGCGCCCGCCTCATGTACCTGGGCGACCACCCGATTGTTCAGCGGTGAGCGCTTGTCGAAGGTGCGGCCGGTCGCGACAAATTCGCCACCAATGAAATTGAGAATGGATTTCATATCAGGGTCGGGTCATGACGCTCGGTGAGCGTTTATCGCGTTTCAGGAGTCTGCAGATGTGCAGATGACCGCGATCTTGATCCGGGACCACAATACTGTCCAATACTGATTGGGTCGGCTCTGATACCTTACGGGTATGGCACTGAACGGACCCGGACATCATGGATCTCAAAGACCTACGCTGTTTTCAGGCGGTTGCCGAAGCGGGCAACATCGGTCGCGCGGCCAGGCGCTTGCACATGGCCCAGCCGCCGCTGTCCCGCCGCATTCACGCGCTCGAAGCCGACATCGGGGCGCGCCTGTTCATCCGCACCCCCAAAGGCGTCGAGATCACCGAGGCCGGCGTCGCCCTGCTCGACGAAGTACCCAATCTGCTGCAACTGGTCGAGCGTGCGCGGGATCGCAGCCGCGACGCCGGCGCCGGACTGGTGGGGCGAATCGATGTGGGATTGTTCGGCTCGGGCGTTCTTGATGTGATTCCGCGCATGCTCGCGCGCTTTCATGCCGACCGGCCCGAGGTGAAGATCGCGCTGCACAACATGAACAAGGCCGAACAGTTGCAGGCCTTGCGCGAGCGGCGCATCACCATCGGCTTCAATCGACTGGTGCCACCGGCTGCCGACCTGTCCATCGAGCTCGTGCTGCGCGAACCGATGGTCATTGCCCTGCCCGAGCGCCATCCCCTGGCCAGTCGTCGCGAGCTGCGGATCCGCGATCTGGCCAATCAGCAGTTGATTCTGTATCCGAACCTGCCCGTGCGCGGACTGGCGCAAGAGGTGCTCGATGCATTTCGCGCCGAGCAGGTGCCGTGTACGGTCGAACAGGAAGTCGAGGACGTCGTCACCGCCATCGCCCTGGTGGCCGGCGGATTCGGCATCGCCGTGACCACACAATCGGCCACCAGCCTGGCACTGCCCGGCGTGGCCTTTCGCCCCCTGCGATCGACCACCCTGCCCGATCTCGAACTCACCTGCATGTATCGGCGCAACGATCGTTCGGCCGTGCTGGCGGCCTTCATCGAGGTGGTGCGCGAGTTCGCGCGCGAGCATGCTGCCGGCGCGCGCCCGGGTCGCCGCGCCGCGGCCCGGCGCAGGTCGTGATACCCGTCGCCGGGCGAACCAGGCGCGCCCGGTCGCTCAGCAGAAACCCGTCGGACTACTTCACCCGATACAGGGCGCAGAGCTTGTTGCCATCGGGATCTCGCACATAAGACAGATGCATGGCACCCGAACTGCCGTCGCGCAAACCGGGCGGATCTTCGATCGAGGTGCCACCATGGGCGAGCGCGACATCATGGAACTGGCGGACCTGCTCGGCTGAGTCGCACTTGAATCCGATCGTGCCACCGTTGGCATAACTCACCGGCTCATTATTGATCGGCTCGCTGACACAGAAGGTGCCGCCATCATGCCGGTAGAACAAGCGGGTGTGTCCGGTTTTGGCCTGATTACGAATCGGCTCGCCTACCCCCAACACCCCCAGCACGGCATCATAGAAACGCTTCGATCGATCGATATCGCCCGACCCCACCATCACATGACTGAACATCGTTTATCCCCTCGTTTGACCGGACGCCTGACTGGCCGGTTTCGCGGCGCAGTATAGCGCCAGACGAATCATCGACCCGGTTTCGATCAGGGCAAACCACACGACCCCGATGGCCAGCTGCATCGTGACTTCGCGCCACCTCGGGGCCACAGTCAGCCCGCTACGTTTCAAACCGCGCTGTGACCACCCGCTGCCTGATTCTCAGCAGCCATTCCGAACCGCGAGCAGGGCGTTCTTGTAGACACTTCTGGGCAATTCACCCGCCCTGAGCACATTGACGCTCACCCTCACCTGTAGCCGGGACCGAACAGCCGATTCGATGCTTCTGGCCAGGCCGTCCCATTGTGCCGCTGGCACCAAGGGCGACGCTTCGATATCGATGGCAATCGGGTGATCGAAGCGCACCTGATCGGCACGCTCCTTCCAGATCCGCAAAATGGGTTCAACCTGCCCGGCAAACGACGCTGAAATCAGATCACGCAAGGCAGTCGGAAACACGTTCATGCCCTTGTAGATGATCATGTCGTCGGTACGGCCGACGCAGCGGATGCGGGGCGATGTGCGCCCACAGGCGCAGCTCATGCCGACCACCTGAGCATGGTCGCGCGACCGATAACGCACCATGGGCGAGGCCTGGCGATCGAATGTCGTATAGACGATCTCGCCGGTCGCCCCCTCGCGCCAGGCCATCGTGTCGCCGCTCGCCGGATCGATCAGTTCGATCGCCACATGTTTCTGCGCATTGAAGTGCATGCCATCCTGCGCCTCGCACTCGGCCCACATGGCCGGGATCACGTCACCCAGACCCATCGCATCGCGCACGTGAGTGACGGCCAGGCCATTCATGATCCGCTCACGGATCTCCGGCTGATTCAGACCCGGTTCGCCGCCGCCCAACACCTTGGCCAATCGTGAGGCAATGCCGACCTCGCGACCGACCTCGTCCCACTGCCCGGCCAGATACAGGTTGAACGAGGTGGTGGCCAGCACGGCGCTGCACCGCAGGCGCCGCATCTCGCGCAGGATCCGCTCGGTCGGAAAACCGCCCAACCAGGCCAGCGTGGCGCCGATTCGCCGAAAGCCGTCCGCATACGCAAGACCGCCCGCCACCATCGGCAGGCCCACCAGATGCGCCACGACATCGGTGGGCCGCAGACCGGCGGTGAACCAGGTGTTGGCGATCGCATCCGCAAACACCTCGCTGTCATGGCGGGTCAGGCCGTAATACAAGGGCTTGCCGGTCGTGCCACTGGAGCAGAGCGTTTGCACGATGTCCACGAGTGGCGCGGCCTGGTTGCGGCCCAGCGGTGCCTCGTCGGTGGCCAGCTCCTGCGCCGCACGCACATCATCCTTCATCGTGAACGGCAGTTGCTGCAATGTCGCCAGGTCGTTCAGGCGAAGGTCGCCAGGCAGGCCGCCGAGCTTTTCCCGGTACAGGTCCGAGCGTTCGCGAATGCCAGGCAGCGCCTTGTCGATTCGGGCGGCCTGCCATTGTTCGACTGCGGGCCAGGGCAGGGTTTCGAGTTCGGGATTCCAGTAAGCGGACGGATTGATACTCATCGCGGACAGATCCTGCTCATGGTGGTTGCCGTACGGGAGAACACTAACAAACAAAGATCCGGCAGGCCTGAAATTCCGATTCGCTGGCCAGAGCCGGACGCGCTAGACGGCCAATCAGTTGGTATTTCAGTTAGTTGACATACCTACCATTATTATCTAGATTTGCGCCAGACATGCGCGGCGCAGGCCTCGCTGACCCTTGAACGAATTGGAGACAGACACATGAACCGCCCAATCAACCGAGCATTGTCCGCGCTCGTCTGCGCCGTTGCGCTGAGTCCCGCCACCGGGGCGGCGCAGTCTGTGAAGGTGGGCGTCATCGGCCCGTTTTCGGGTCCATTTGCCCACTATGGCACCCTCTTCAAGGCCGGCGCCGAGGCATACATCGAGTCTCAGGGCGGCAAACTCGCCGGCCGGTCGGTCGAACTGATCTATCGCGATTCGGGCGGTCCGAACCCTGCCCAGACCAAGAATCTGGCTCAGGAACTGATCGTCAAGGACAAGGTCGACTATCTGGGCGGCTTCGTGTTCACGCCCAATGCCTTTGCCGCAGCGCCGCTCGCCCAGCAGAGCAAGACGCCGATGGTCGTATTCAATGCTGCGACCTCGGCCATCACCGACAAGAGTGAATACATCGTGCGCACCAGCTACACATTGTGGCAGGTGACCGTGCCGCTGGCGCGATGGGCCGCCAAGAACGGCATCACGAAAGTCGTGACCGCCGTCACTGACTACGGTCCGGGCATTGACGCGGAGGCCGCCTGGAAAAGCGAATTCACTCAGCAGGGTGGTACGGTGGTCGAGAGCATCCGCATGCCGATCGCCACGACCGACTTCGCGCCCTTCATTCAGCGCATCCGGGCCGCCGGCGCGCAGGCGGTCTACACATTTCTGCCTGGCGGACCGCCGAATCTGGGATTTATCAAGGCATACAACGAAAACGGCCTGGCCGAGGCCGGCATTCGGTTCCTGGGCACTGCAGAAATGGACGAATACGACCTGCAGAAGTTCGGCGACTCGGCCCTGGGTCTGACCACCGCATTCCACTATTCGATCCGCACACGATTCGCCGGCCAACAAAGCGTTCATCGCAGCTCTGAAGAAGAACAATGCCCAGGCGGTACCCAATTACGCCTCGGTCGGCGCCTGGGATGGCATGCACGTGATCCACCGGATGATCGAGGCCACTCAGGGCACCCGCGACGGCGCCAAGGCGATCGCCGCGGCACGAGCGCTGCAATGGGAAAGCCCGCGCGGCCCGGTGCGGATCGATCCCGAAGACTCGTCACATCGTTCAGGATGTCTACCTGCGCACGGTGCAGAAGGTGGATGGCCAGTTGATCAACAAGGAAGAGCAGAGCTTCGGCCCGCAAGTCGATCATGGCCTGAGCAAATAAGTGGTGATTCTCGCGAATCTGCTGATCGACGGTCTGTCCTACGGCATGGTGCTGTTCATCATTGCCGTGGGCCTGTCGGTCACCCTGGGCCTGATGCGCTTTGTCAATCTGGCTCACGGCGCATTCGCGATGATCGGCGGCTATGTCACGGCCCTGCTGATGCGAGAGGCCCAGTGGAATTTCTGGGCCGGCCTTGGCGTCGCCCTGCTCCTGACGATGGCGCTGGGCGCGCTGCTCGAAATGCTGGTGCTGCGCCACCTCTACCGACGCCCTGAGTTGGATCAGGTGTTGTTCACGATAGGCCTCGCGTTCTTTCTGATCGCCAGCGTGAATGCGCTGGCCGGTCCGCAGGTGCAACTGATTCGCGCTGCCCCCTGAACTGGCCGGCAGCGTGGATCTGGGCTTTCGGACCCTGCCCGCCCAACGACTGCTGGTCCTGGTCACCGGTCTGATCGTGGCCGCCGCGGCTGCCTACACCGTGACCCGCACGCGCTTCGGAATCTGGTTGCGCGCCGCGGTCGACAATCCCGAGACGGCGGCGACGCTCGGCATTCCGATCCGGGTCGTGCAGTGTGCGAGCTTTGCGGTCGGCGCCGGACTGGCGGCGCTGGGTGGCGTGCTCGGCGCGGAAGCTGATGCCTCTTGAGCCCTATTACGCGCTCAAGTATCTGGTGCTGGTGCTGGTGGTGGTCGCCGTCGGTGGCATGGGCAGCATATCGGGTTCGCTGCTGGCCGCTGTATCACTGGGCATCGTCGAGACAGCCTCCAAGTATTTCGCCTCGCAGTGGGGCAATCTGTTTTTCTTCGCGACCATGGCCTTGCTGCTCGCCTGGCGACCCAACGGATTGCTCCGGCGATGAACGCCGTCGAGCGCGTGGCGCCGCCCTGGCGACTGCCGTCCCTCGTGCTGGCGGCAGGCATCGCGGCCTGGTGGCTGCTGCCGGACCAACTGGGACTGCTCACGCGACATTCACGACCGCTCTGCTGGTGCTGTCGCTGGACCTCATCGTCGGTGTCGCCGGCCTGGCCACCCTGGGTCAGGCCGCATTGTTCGGCGCGGGCGCGTATGCGGCCGGCATCTTCGCGTTGCATGCGCTGGCCGATCCCCTGGTCGGCCTTGTTGTGGGCATCCTGGCCGGTGCACTGGTCGCCCTGGTGTCGGGCGCTTTCCTGTTGCGCTACCACGGGTTCACGATGCTGATGCTCACGGTGGCCGTTGCACAGATCCTCGCGAGCCTGGCCAACAAGGCCCGCGACTGGACCGGTGGCGACGACGGCCTGACAGGTTTCGCACCAGGCCCCGTCATCGGCTTGTTCGAATTTGATCTCGAAGGGCGAACCGCTGCGCTCTATACCTTGATGGTGCTGGTGCTGGCGTTGTATGTGGCGCGCCGGGTCGTGGACTCGCCGTTCGGTCTGGCCGTGCGGGGCATCCATGACAATCGCGCCCGGATGGCCGCGCTCGGCACACCGGTATTCGCCCGCCTGCTGGCCATGTATACGCTTGTCCGGCGCATTTGCCGGCGCCGCCGGCGCGCTCAGTCGCCGCAAACCAATGCCATCGTCGGCCTCGACAGCCTGTCGCTTCGCCCTGTCGGCCGAAGCCCTCGTGATGCTCATCCTCGGCGGTACCGGCCGCCTGCAGTGGTGCGCTTGATCGGCGCCACCGTGTTCACGGTGCTGCATCACACCGCCGCCTCGATCAATCCGTATCACTGGATGTTCGTGATCGGTGGCGCGCTGATGGTGGTGGTCATCCTGCCGCCGGCGCGCATCCGTGCCTGGATCATCAGGAACCGGATCGATCGATGAACGCCCTGCTAGATGTGCGCGAACTCGACAAGCGTTTCGGTGGGCTGCATGTCACCCGCTCGGTATCCTTCACCTTGTCGCCCGGTGACCGCGTCGCGTTGATCGGACCCAATGGCGCCGGCAAAACAACCCTGGTCAACCTGATCTCCGGTGTGCTGGCGCCGTCGAAGGGCAGCATCTGGCTGGCCGGCGACGACGTAACCCTGCGCTCGCAGGCCGAACGCGTGCGCCGAGGCATGGCACGAACCTTTCAAATCACGACGCTGGCTGCCAATCTGCCGGTCCAGCGACAGATCGAACTCGCCCTGTTCGAGCGAGAGGGCCTGACCGGCCGTGCATGGCGGTCAATCGACGCCTATCCCGATCTGAGCGCACAAGCCACCGACCTGCTCGACCGCATGGGCCTGCTGGCTCATGCCGGCCAACCCGCCGGTCGCCTGGCCTACGGCGAGCAACGCCTGGTCGAAGTGGCGCTCGCGCTCGCGCTGCGTCCGAGGGTACTGCTGTTCGACGAGCCGATGGCCGGCGTCCCGCAGGGCCGATGGCCAACGCCTGCTCTGGGCGCTCGACACCTTGCCGGATTCGCTGGCCGTGATGCTCATCGAACACGACATGGACCTCGTGTTCCGGTTTGCCAATCGCATCATCGTGCTGGCCGAGGGTGCGGTGCTCGCCGATGGATCGCCAGAGGCGATCCGCGCTGACCCGGCCGTCCGTTCGGCCTACCTGGGACACTGAGACGGCCATGCTGCTGACTGTCGAGCAGATCACCGCCGGATACGGGCCGATCACGGTCCTGGATGGACTGTCGCTGCAGGTGCGGCTTAGTGAGCGCCTGGCCATGATCGGTCGCAACGGCATGGGCAAGTCCACCACCCTGCGATCCATCATGGGACTGGTGGCGATGCGCGCCGGTCGGATCGTCTTCGACGGCGAGGATCTGACGCCGGCCTGGCGCCGCACGAGCGGGCCTGGCGAGGCATCGGTTATGTCCCGCAGACGCGCGACATCTTCCCCTCGCTGACAGTCGAAGAAAACCTGGTCGCCGGACTCAAACGACGGCCGCGGTCCGCGCTGAGCGAAGCCTATGACTTGTTTCCAAGGCTTGCCGAGCGCCGTCGCAATGCCGGCACGCATCTGTCCGGTGGCGAACAACAGATGCTGGCCGTGGCGCGCACCCTGCTCGGGCGACCGCGCCTGTTGCTGCTGGACGAACCGCTTGAAGGCCTGGCCCCATTGATCCGCCAGGATCTGCTCGCCGCCTTCGGCAAAATGGCCGACTCAATGAATATCACCGTGCTCATTGTCGAGCAGCAAGTTGATGAAGCCCTGGCCTATGCCGAGCGCGCGATCATTCTGGAGCGCGGTGCGGTCGCGCATACGGCACCCGCGGCCACCCTGCGCCATGATCTGCCAACCCTCGAACGATACCTGGGCATGGCCGTCCAATGAAGGAGCATCCGATGAATGAAAACGCTGACATTCCCACCCTGGATTTCGACCCGTATTCAACCGCGAATCTGACCGATCCGTATCCGATGCATGAAGCCGTGCGCGAAGCCGGTCCGGTGGTCAGTCTCACGCCGTATCCCACGCTGGTGGCCTGCGCACGCCATGAACAGGTCCACGCGGTGCTCAATGACCACCAGACCTTCATTTCCGGGGCTGGCGTGGGTCTGGCCAATTTCAATCAGGAAGCGCCGTTTCGCCCGAGGAGCCTGATCCTCGAGGCCGATCCACCGCTACATACTCAGACGCGGGCCGTGTTGTCGCGCATCCTGAGCCCAAAAACCGTAATGAAGATCCGCGACACGTTCGCCGCGGAAGCTGACGCCCTGATCGAGCGTTGCCTGGCCAAAGGCCTGATCGACGGCATTCACGATCTCGCCCAGCCCTATCCGCTCAAGGTGTTCCCGGATGCCGTCGGACTGGAACCGGACGGGCGGGAAAATCTGCTCATCTATGGCGACATGATCTTCAATTCGATGGGCCCGCGCAATGAACTGCTGGCCCGTTCGACGCAGCGAATGGGCCCGGTCACCGACTGGATCATGGCGCATTGCGCGCGCGATCATCTACGCCCTGACGGCTTCGGCGACCAGATCTACCAGGCGGCCGACGCGGGCGAAATTTCCCATGAACAGGCGCCGCTGCTGGTGCGATCATTCCTGTCGGCCGGCGTGGACACCACGATCAACGGCCTGGGTAATGCCTTGTATGCCCTGGCCCATCATCCCGATGAGTTTGCCAAGCTGCATGCCGACCCCGCACTGGCGCGGCCCGCCTTCGAGGAAGCGTTGCGCTGGGAGTCGACGGCCCAGACGTTTTTCCGCACTGCGGGCCAGGCCACCACCCTTGCCGGTGTTCCGGTCGAAGCGAACACCAAGATCCTTTGCTTCCTGGGCGCGGCCAACCGCGATCCGCGCAAGTGGCCAGAGCCGCAGCGCTATGACATCAACCGCCGGCCTAGCGGTCATGTTGCCCTGGGCTCAGGCATTCATGGCTGCGTCGGCCAGGCCATCGCCCGTCTCGAGGGTGAAGTCGTGCTGGGCGCATTGGCCAGACGGGTCAAGACCATCCGGGTCGCCGGCCCGCACACGCGCCGCCTCAACAATACACTGCGCGCGCTGGACACCCTGCCCCTCGAGCTGATTCCTGCCTGACGGAGAGCGCCATGCCCATCATCCACATCATCCGCGCCGACGGCAGCGAGCGAGACATCGAAGCAGCCGACGGTGCGTCGATCATGCAGGCCGTCACCTCGGCGGGCGAAGACGGCATCGTTGCCGAGTGCGGCGGCTCCGCCATGTGCGCCACCTGCCACGTCTATGTCGACGATGCCTGGGCCGACCAGTTACCCGAGCCCCTGGCCAATGAATTGGAGATGCTCGACTGCACGGCCGCCGAGCGCAGGCCAACGAGTCGTCTGTCCTGTCAGATCAGGATCAGCCCGGCACTGGATCGCATCATTGTGTATTTCCCAGACCGCCAGCAATAACGAACCATGAGCAAAACATCACCCGTGGTCGACCTCGAGCGCTATGTACCCGCCTTCCTGACCTGGATCGCCAACAAGCTCTCGCGCGGCGCATCGCAGCATTACCTGCGCGTATTCGGGGTCGGCATCGAAACCTGGCGGTGCCTGGTGTTGCTGGCGATTCATCGATCGATCTCCGCCCAGCAGATCTCGCGAATCATCGGCATGGACAAATCGTCGGTCAGCCGCTGCCTCAAGGGCATGCAGGCCGATGGCTACATCACGCTGGCACTCGATCCGCACGATGGCCGGGTCCGCATCGCCACGCTCACGGGCAAAGGGCGGCGGATCCATGATCGGATCCTGGGTGTGGCGCTGGAGCGTGAACGAGCCTTCCTGGCGGTGCTGGACAATCAGGAACGTGACGTATTGATCGGCCTGCTCAAACGCCTGCACGAAAATCTGCCGGCCGTGGAACTAGCCACCGATGCCTACATCGCCGGGCATTTTCCCCGGGCAAAGCGGCGCCCAGCGCCAGGGACGGCCACGGATGAATGACATCGTCATCGTGGGTGGCGGCCATGCCGGTGCCGCCCTGTGCGCCGCCCTGGTCACGGCGAACCGCGGCCATCGCATTCATCTGGTCTGCGAAGAACCGCTGCTGCCCTACCAGCGGCCACCCCTGTCCAAGGCCTACCTCAAGGAGGCTGACCCGGCGCTGCAGTGGCATCGCGGCCCGGCCTGGTTTGTCGAGCACAACATTACGCTTTATCAGGCGAACCCGGCGATAACCATCGATCGCGAGGCCCGACGCATCGAGTTGGCCGACGGTTCCGTGCTGGCCTATCACTGGTTGGTTCTGGCCACCGGCACGCGCGCCCGCAGCCTGCCGCAACTGCTACACCCCCTGAGCAATGTCCATGTGCTGCGAAGCGCCGCGGATGCCCTGCGGCTGCGCAGCGCACTACCCACCATGAGATCGCTGGACGTGCTGGGCGGTGGATTCATCGGCCTGGAAGTGGCCGCGACCGCCCGGGCCCTGGGCAAGACGGTGCGAGTGCTGGAATCGGCACCCCGTCTCATGCTGCGCTCGGTTTCGCCTGAACTCGCCGACCATGTGCTAACGGTGCATCGCGAGTCTGGTATCGACGTGCGCACCGGCATCACGGTGGGCGCATTCACTGTCGAGGGCGATCGACTGACCGGTCTCAAAGCGGGTGGACAACAATTGCCGATCGACAACCTGCTACTGGGCGTGGGCGCCATCCCTGAGCACTCGCTGGCCAGTGCCGCTGGCCTGGCCTGCGACAACGGGATCACGGTCGACAGCCACATGCGCACCACCGACCCCGCTATCCTGGCCATCGGCGATTGCACGAATTTCCCTGAACCCGGCACCGGCCGCCGCCTGCGCCTGGAGTCCGTCCAGAACGCCAATGATCAGGCCAGGACCGCCGCCGCCACGATTCTGGGCGAACCCATCGCCTATGGCGCGCTTGCCTGGTTCTGGAGCGAACAAGGCTCGATGCGACTGCAAATGGCTGGCCTGATGCCGCCGCCAGAAGCGGCCGACCGATATCGACGCCCAGGACTCACCGAAGGCAGCTTTTCCATTCTCCATTACGCGAGCGGCAGGCTGCGCTGCGTCGAATCGGTCAATGCGCCGATGGATCACATGGCTGCGCGAAAGCTGCTCGAGGCGGGTATCAATCCGGCAGCCGAGGCTGCGTGCGACCCTGCGATGCCGCTCAAACGATTGGTTGGTTAGCAGCGAGGCGTTTTGCTGACGGCTTTTGCTCGACAACAGAATCGTGTGGAACCCGCGATTCACAACGTCGCAGGCTCTCGCCGACCCGTCTCGGACTATCTTCCCCACTCAATTCCACCCAATCGGGCAACTCCCGGCCGACCTTAGCTAGCCGAAAGAATCGGCCAGCGCTGGCATCACGCCAGCACCGGCCGTCACTCGAATAGCGGCTTGTCCTAGCGACGGGGCTTCACTCTCGGCCCACTATTGCCGCTCACCTGAATCACACCGCCAATGGTCTTGGGCGTCGAGCACAGAGCGCTGTCCACCGAGAACTGGTAGGGAATCTGGGCGCCAGCCTGGATCGTCGTGGCCCCTCGCAGATCGACCGTGACCGTGATCCGCCGGCCAGACACCAGGTAGGCGATCGAACCCTGCCCCTCGGTCAGACCCGAGCCCAGATCCGTCAGCGTATTGACCGACTCGCTGGTTCGCAGCGTCGTGCTGGCCGTGCTGCCCAGCGTGACGTTGATGGTCGTGCTGCCGCTCGTGAGTTGGTTCGGGGTGCAACTCGGCACGACAACGCCTCCCCCATCGCCATCCCCACCCGTCCCACCTCCGCCACCTGCCGCATCCACGACAATCACGTTGATCGATCGCGGTGCCACATTGAAGATCACGGACCCGTCTGCCGTGATCTGCGGCGGGCTGGTGACGAGCTGGTCATCGACCAGGCCATCGGTCCGGTACTGCACGGCGCTGGTACCACCGACACCATTGACCGTGACCGACTTTTCCATCGTCGCATCCGGATTGCTCACCACGATCACGGTCTTGCTGTCATTGCGGAAGGCGAGCGCATTCGTCGTGAAGGTCGTTGGCAGAGCACTGACCGACAGATCGCCGGTCTGACCCGTCGCGTACTGAAGCGGTCGCACCTTGAAGCCACCGGCCGCAGGCACCTCTTTCCAGATCCGTTTGAGGGCGTGGAAGATCTTGCGCGGGCGCCAGGTAACGTACTGGGGCACGTCGCCATAATTGCTCATGAGCAGATCGCCGCTCTGTTCGCCATAGGCGTACGACCAGGCGCGCCACCAGATGTATCGCTCAATCGGATAGACCCGCAGGTCGCGCAACATGTGGCCCAGCTCGTAGATCGCGCCATCGATCGGCTGGCTGCCAGGGTAGCCCAGACTCTCGATCGACCATTCGGTCATCCAGACCGGCTTGCGGAAGCTGGTGTCCGGATGACCAGCCATGTTCCAGAGCAGCGCACTGGTGTCTCGCTGATTGGCCAGGCGCACATCGGCGGATTGAAACTGGTCATAGGTGTGAAAGGCGAGCACATCGGTGTAGCTGTGGGTGGCGTCAAGTCCGTCGTGGGCGCCGTAGAAGTTTTCGAAGTTGTAGCCCAGGTTCATCTGGGCGCCCTGCAAATCGTTGGCGGCATTGACGTCGCCAAACACGACCTGCACGGACGAGAGGTCGTTGGTGGTGCCGCGAGTCGCCAGCAGTGCCTGCTTGAGCTTTCTGACCGCGCGCTGATAGTTGGCCGCCGCGTAGTAGGTGCCGTCATAGTCGGGCAGATGGCCAGGCTCGTTCTGCATGCTGATGGCATACGGCAGACCGGCGCTGCTCTTGCGCAGGGCCGTCAAGGCATCGATCAGGTATTTGGTCGATTCATCGGTGCGATCGTATTGACCATGAGCGACGGCCGAAAAATAGTAGCCGGGCGGCAGTCCGGCCACACCGGCAGGCTGTGGATTGAGCAAGCCACCGCCATAGACGGCATAAGCACCGTCACTTCGCATCTGCAATCGCCCGGTCTCAAAACCATTATTGGGAAAACATTCATTGGTCGGATCGCCCGGCTGTCCATTGCTCTGCACGCTCAGTTTGCAGGCCATTTTCATCTGACGCGGCAGCGACCATACGGTGAGCAGATAATCGACCGCGCGGGTGCGGGTGGTGCTCAGCGTATTGAAGGTGCGGGCCCGCATGACGGCATCGGCCACATCATCGATCGCGGCCTGCCGTATGCCGCCGGTAGCCGCGTCATACGCTTCGGCAGGCAGCTCCAGGCGCAAGGTGTTGATGTCCAGCGAGAACATCTGATCGGCCGCTGCCGTGACGCCAACGGCGGCGTTGTTCAGATCGTAGTAGCTGCCCCATGCCGTCCGATGCGAATAAGTGAACAGGCCCCAGCCGGTGATTTCCTGACGCACCTGCGTGGACAAATCGAGGTTCTCGACGGCGCTCTGCGCATGGGCGGGCAGGCTCGCCAGGCACACGCTCGATGCCAACAATCCGGCAACGGCAACACGCAGCCTGTGGTTAACTCGGGGTGTATCGGAACCTGCATTGATCGGCGACTGAGCGGGTGTTTTCAAGGGCAGCGATCCGTGGAAAGTAGCGACGCGCCACTCTCGACGTAACCCGGCAAATTGCTAAGCGAATTCTTCCGAACGGCAATCTGGTCCGACAGACGGACATCGGTTTGTGGCGTATTGCCTACCTCTGAACAGCTCGATGTGCTTCACTGAAGCCTCGACACCGTCCGCGCATGGCCGGTCGACCGTTCGACGGTTCAGGCCCGTCGGTCTTCGGGCAGTCCGACACGCGCTTGCCGAATTGACCCGATGACGGCAAAGCAGTAGATTGCGCGTCAATGCGCGACGACGCACTCCGCCGGCAGTTCCTTCAACCCTGTGGCGGCGAGCCGATGCCCTGGATTGGAGTAAAGTCACACGCTTGCCGAGGCCGTCGAAGCCTGGATCGGCATGTCGTTGCCGCCCGATCACGATCCCAACAATCCCTGAGACAGGAGAGTTTGCATGAACGAGGTAGTCAAGGTCGAAGCCGTCGCGGGTGCCGATGACACGTCAGCACAGCCGCCTCGCCGGCGCCGCTTCCTGCGTGGCGCCGCGGCCACCGCCGGGGCCGGTGCGCTGGCCTTCCCGATGATCGGCAACACCCAGTCGCCCATCGTGCTCAAGATGCAGGGCTCCTGGGGCGCCAAGGACATCTTCAACGAGATGGCCGAAGAATATGTGAAGCGGGTCAACGAGATGGCGGGTGGTCGCCTGCGCATTGACTATCTGGTCGGCGGCGCGGTGGTCAAGCCCTTCGAGGTGATGGACGCGGTGAACAAGGGCGTGCTGGATGCGGGCCATACCGTGCCTGTCTACTGGTATGGCAAGAGCAAGGTGGCCTCGCTGTTCGGCTCGGGCCCGATCAATGGGTGCGATGCCCATCAGACTCTGGCCTGGATCTACCGCGGTGGCGGCCTGGAGTTGTACCGCGAGTTGCTGGCCAAGCTGCAACTCAATGTGGTCGGATTCTTCGCCATGCCGATGCCGACCCAGCCGCTGGGCTGGTTCAAGAAGCCCGTCGACAAGGCCGAAGACCTCAAAGGCCTGAAGTACCGCACCGTGGGCCTCGCTGCCGATCTGATGCAGGCGCTGGGCTGCAAGGTGACCCAGCTGCCGGGCGGTGAGATCATCCCGGCCATGGAACGGGGCGTGATTGAGGCGTTTGAGTTCAACAATCCGACCTCTGACTCTCGTTTTGGTGCGCAGGATGTGGTCAAGAACTACATGATGGGCAGCTTCCATCAGGCCATGGAGTTCTTCGAAATCATCTTCAACAAGCGCAAGTGGGATGCCATGCCCAAGGATCTGCAGGCCATCCTGCAGTACAGTGTCGAATCGGCGAGCGCCTCGAACTGGTGGACCGCCATGGACAACTATTCCCGCGACCTGCAGGACCTGATCAACAAGAGCGGCGTGAAGGTGATCCGCACGCCCAAGAGCGTGTTCGATGCACAATTGGCCGCCTGGGATCAGCTCAACGAGAAGCTTCTCGAGTGAAGACCCATTCTTCAAGAAAGTGGTCGAGTCGCAACGGGCCTGGGCCCAGCGGGTTGGTTATTATCACTTCATGAACGAAGCCGACTACCGCGGCGGTTACGAACACGTGTTCAAGACCAAGCTGCCGGCCTGACCGCCTGATGGCTGTCTGCGCGGACCGTGCGCCTGCGTGCGGTCCGCGTTGCATTTGGGCAGGCGTCCGTCTCCAGTGCCAACGGCACAGTTCGGGTAGCGTGCTACTGAGGAAGAACCGATGATCCGACGTTTCATTGCCATGGTCGACCTGCTCAGCAAGTCGGTTGGTCATGCGTTTGCCTGGTGCATCATGATCCTGACGCTGGGCACTTCATACGAAGTGTTCGTGCGTTATGTGCTCAATGACCCGACGAGTTGGGCCTACGACATGAGCTACATGTTGTATGGCGCTCTGTTCCTGATGGCCGGGCCCTATACCTTGTCGCGCAATGGTCATGTGCGCGGCGATGTGTTCTATCGGCTTTGGAAGCCCCGCACGCAGGCGCGGCTGGAGTTCGTGTTGTATTTCATTTTTTATTTCCCGGGCGTGCTCGCCCTCGCCTATGCCGGCTACGGCTACGCGAGTGATGCGATCCGCGTGGGCGAGGTCAGCACCAACAGCCCGATCGGCGTGCCAATCTGGCCGCTCAAGACCCTGATCCCGATTGCCGGCGTGCTGCTCACCCTGCAGGGACTGGCCGAAGTGGGCCGCTGCATCGTCTGCATGCAGGAGGGCCGATGGCCGCCTCGTTCGGGTGATGTCGAAGAACTCGAGAACCAGTTGATCAAGCAACACGCCGGGAATACCCATGAGTGACCCCTCGATCGCCCTGCTGATGCTGGGTCTGTTCATCTTCGTGATCCTGCTGGGCTTTCCGATCGCCTTCACCCTGATGGCCATGGGTGTCGGTTTCGGTTTTTACGCCTATTACGATCCGCTGTTCCCGTTCTGGGAGAACCGGGTGTTCTATCTGTTCACCCAGAACACCTTCAGCGTGATGAACAGCGATGTGCTGGTCGCCATACCCTTGTTTCTGTTCATGGGTTATGTGATCGAACGCGCGAGCATTCTCGACCAACTCTTCCACAGTCTGCGCATCGCCTTCAAGAAAGTGCCGGGCTCGATGGCCGTGGCGGCGCTGGTGACCTGCTCGCTGTTTGCCACGGCAACCGGCATCGTGGGGGCGGTCGTCACGCTGATGGGCCTGCTGGCGTTTCCCGTGATGCTGCGCGCCGGTTACGACGCCAAGCTCAGCGCGGGCGTGATCTGTGCGGGTGGCACCCTGGGCATTCTGATTCCGCCCTCGATCATGCTCATCGTGTATGCCGCCACGGCCGGCGTGTCGGTGGTCAAGCTCTATGCTGCCGCGATGATTCCGGGTTTCCTGCTGGCCGGCCTCTATCTGGTCTATGTGATCGTGCGCGCTTCCATCAATCCATCGCTGGCCCCGCGCCTGACCGGTCCGGACGATTCGATGCCCTTCTGGAAAGTGGTGGTCCTGCTGGCCAAGGCCTTCCTGCCCCTGGCCTTGCTGATCGGCGCGGTACTCGGCTCCATTTTGTTTGGCCTGGCCACGCCCACCGAAGCTGCCGCGGTGGGCGCGCTGGGCTCGCTGTTGCTGGCGGCCGGTTATCGCGCCCTGACCTGGCCGCGGCTGCGCGAGGCGGTCTATCTGACGGCGCGCACGGCTGCCATGGTCTGTTTCCTGTTCGTGGGCTCCTGGACCTTCTCGTCGGTGTTCTCATACCTGGGTGGCGAAGGCGTGATCAAGGAATTCGTGCTCGGCATGAATCTGAACACGGTGACCTTCCTGCTGCTGTCGCAGGTGATCATCTTCCTGCTGGGCTGGCCGCTCGAGTGGAGCGAGATCATCATCATTTTCGTGCCGATCTTTCTGCCATTGCTCGGGCATTTTCAGGTCGATCCCATCCTGTTCGGCATCCTGATCGCGCTCAATCTACAGACCTCATTTCTCACGCCACCGATGGCGATGTCCGCGTATTACCTGAAGGGCATCGCGCCACCAAACATACCGCTGACCACCATCTTCGCCGGATGTTTCCCGTTCCTGGGCATGGTGTTCGTGGCCATGACTCTGGTCTATATCTTTCCCTCGCTGGTGTTCTGGCTGCCTGGCGTGTTCTATGGCAACTGAGCACGGCGACGCGGCCGACCTGCCCGCTCTGGTCAGGCGCCTGTCCGATGGCGTGCAGTCGGTCGAGGAACTGGCCCGGGCGACACTCGACCGCATCGATGCCCTGGAACCGGGGATCGGCGCCTTTCATTATCTCGATCCGGCGCATGTGATCCGCCAGGCGCAGGCGCTGGACGCTCGCCGGGCCAGCGGACAAGCCTGCGGCCCGTTGTTCGGTATTCCGGTCGCGATCAAGGACATCTTCGACACGCGCGACATGCCCACCGAAGATGGCACGGCGCTGCATGCCGGCCGCCGACCGGTCAGCGACTGCCGTGCGGTCGCGCATCTGCGTGCAGCGGGCGCGCTGATCGTGGGCAAGACCGTGACCACCGAACTGGCGTATTTCGGCCCTGGCAAGACGCGCAATCCGGTTGATCCGGCTCGCACGCCGGGCGGCTCGTCCAGTGGCTCGGCGGCGGCTGTCGCCGCTGGCATGGTGCCGCTGGCACTGGGCAGCCAGACCAATGGTTCGATGCTGCGTCCCGCCTCGTTCTGCGGCGTGACGGGCTTTAAACCCAGCCATGGCTTGATCTCGCGCCATGGCGTACTGACCCTGTCGCGAACCCTCGATCATGTGGGCGTATTCGGCAGCGACCTGGCCGGCATTGCGCTGGCCATCGATGTGCTCGCGGGTGCCGATCCGCACGACCCGGATACGCGCGAGACCGGCTGGCCGCGTTTGCTTGACACGATGAATAGCGAGCCACCAATGCCGCCGCGCTTTGGCTTCGTGCGGCCGCCCTGGTGGGACCGGGCCGAGATGCCGATGCGCGAAGGGCTCGAAGAATTGGCATTGGCCCTGGGCACGCAGTGCGACGAGATGGAACTACCCCAAATCGCCCGTCATGTGCCCGACTGGATTGCCGCCATCATGGCCGCCGAAATGGCCCACAACCTGCGCCGCGAACACGATGCAGGCCAGGACCGGCTCAGCCAGCCCATGTGGGCCCTGCTCGAGCGGGGCCGGCAATTGCCGGCTCGTGACTACCTGAGCGCGGTTGCCGGTGCGGCGGCTTTGCGCGAGCAACTCGCCCCCCTGTTCGAGGAAGTGGATGCGCTGCTCCTGCCGGCGGCACCCGGGCCGGCGCCGCACGGACTCGACGCCACGGGCGACCCGGTGTTCAATTCGATGGCATCACTGAGTGGACTGCCGGCCATCTCGCTGCCTTTGCTGACCTCCGACGAGGGCCTGCCGATGGGCGTGCAGTTAATCGGCCGCTTCGGTGATGATGCGCGCCTGCTGCGCACGGCGCGAAGCCTGATTCAATCGATTCGAGCGATTCCCGAGACGCAAGGATGATGACGCCATGAAATGGTTATTCGGTTTGCTGGCGCTGGTCTTGATGACTGGCTTTTTCTGGGCGGTGGTCGGCAAGTTCACCGATGAGTGGGCGCTGATTGCCATCGTGTTCCTGGGCATTGCCATGGCCTTGTTCGATATGTATCAGACCAATCGCGATTCACCGGACTGAGTCCGTTTGGGCGGGACTGGCACCGCCTCGCTGAACGCAGCAGCAGCAAGTACAACAACAAACCGCCATACGAAGGAGACGGGACAATGAGGCACTATCAATGGCTTGGCGCGGTCATGACTGCGCTGACGGCGGCATGGCTCACGCCGGCCCAGGCCCGAGTCACTGCGTTTACCGTGGAATCGACCGCACCGGCCTTCGAAGGCCGCGTCTTTGGCTCGGTCGGCGCCTATGAGGTATTGCACGGCAAGGCCAGCTTCGCCCTCAAGCCCGATAGTCCCGTCAATGCACCCATCGTCGATCTGGACAAAGCGCCCCGCGATGCCAAGGGCGAAGTCACCTTGTCGACCCAGGTGATGATCCTCAGGCCGGTCGACGCCGGAAAAGGATCGGGACGCCTGTTCTACGAGGTGCCCAATCGCGGGCGCAATCTGAGCATTGCCCTGCTCAACGACGGACCGGTCGACCCCGATGTGTCCAAGGCGGCCAGTGCCGGCAATGGCTTTCTGTTCGACCAGGGCTATACCGTGGTGCTCAGCGGATGGCAGCCGGATCTGCCCGGCAAACTGCTGGATATCGAGGTACCCGTGGCCGCCGGCACCACCGGGCTGTCACGCGAGGAGTTCGTTTTCGATAATGACGAAACCGTCTCGAAAGGCGCGCTCACCTATCCGGCCGCCGATCTGAAGGCAGGTGACGCCACACTCACAGTGCGGGTCCGTGCGCAGGATGAGCGCAAGACGGTCGAGGGACTGGCCTGGCGGTATCTCGATGAGTCGACCATTGAAATCACCCGGCCGGTCGGATTGCCCGCCGGCGCCATCTATGAATTCATCTATCGCGCGCGCGACTCCAAGGTCACCGGCCTGGGTTTTGCGGCGACCCGCGACCTGCTCTCGTTTTTGCGCGGTTCAAGTGGCCATGATGTCACCTCGCCGCTCGCGCCGATCTCACACGTGCTCGGACTGGGCATTTCACAGTCGGGACGCTTCGCACGAGATCTCGTCTACCAGGGCTTCAACGCCGACGAGCAAGGCAAACGCGTGTTCGACGGACTGATCGCGCATATCGCCGGATCACGCAAGACCTTCACCAACTACCGGTTTGCCCAGCCCGGCCGGTACTCGCGACAGCATGAAGACCATGACTATCCGGGTGATCAGTTCCCGTTCGCCTATGCCACCACGACCGATCCGCTGACCGGTCGAACCGACAGCATCCTTGAGCGCTGTCGTGTCAACAAGACCTGTCCGCGCATCATGCATACCGACACCGACACCGAATTCTGGCAGGCCCGCGCGGCATTGGTAGGCGTCGATGGCCAGGGGCGAACCCTGCCCACAAGCGACGAGGCACGCCTCTATTATCTGGCCGGTGCCCAGCATTTCACGGTGGCCGGTGCGCCGATCAAGGCCGACAAACAATGCGTGTTCGACAATAATTTCTTTCATGTCGGCGCCGTGATGCGGGGGCTGCTCGCCGGTCTGGACGACTGGGTCGTGAAAGATCTCACGCCGCCAGACAGCCGGTTTCCGAACCGGGTCGGCTCGACTCTGGTGGAACCGGAACAATGGGATCCGGTTGCGATACCCGGGCTGAACTATCAGGCCACGACCAACACACTGGCCGTGATGGACTACTCGACCATGCCACCCACCGCCGGCGCGCGATACCCGACCTGGGTACCGGCCAGCGACATGACGGGCAACTCGATCGACGGCATCAAACTACCCCGCACGGCGGTGCCGCTGGGCACGCATACCGGCTGGAATCTGCGCAAGAAGGGCTTTGCAGAGGGTCAGTTGTGCAGCCTGTCGGGCAGTTATATTCCGTTCGCCAGACAGACGACTGCTCGCCCGGCCGGTGACGCCCGGCCGGCGATCGACCAGTTGTACAAGGGGCGTGGCGAGTACCTGGCTAAAATCGACGCCGCCATCAATGGCTTGCGCAGCCAGCGGCTGGTCCTGGATCGGGACATTCCGATGTTGCGTGAACGCGCCGCGGCGCACTGGGATCGCACGGTTCGCTGACGCCCCACCGGCAACGCCTCAGACCGCGCCCACCCGGATCACATTCCAGGAGGCCGGCGCGAGGCTGGCCTGAATGCGGTCGATGCCGACGTCGATATCGCGCAGCGCGCAGGGCTGGACCTCATCGGGCCTGGCCAGTGAATTCACCGCCTGCAGATCCGGATGGCACAACTGGAAGGACGGTAGCGGCGCGGCCCTGCCCAGGCCGCGCAGCCTCAGGTCCAGCGGCAGCGCCTGATCCAGGCTTCGGTTCAGCGCGAAGACGGTATAGGCGCCACCCGCCGGGTTGCGCACGATCGCGAGCTTCAGATAGGGCACCTGCGGCATCGGAAACGCCATATCGGTGGCGCCGTGCGGATCGTGATAGGTGGTTGAATAAGTCGGTGAATCGACCTCGGCCCTGAGCACCTGGCCGCGCCCGAAACGCGCCATCTGCGCAAACGGATGAAAAATGGTCTGCCGCCAGGCCGGTCCACCGGTTTGTGTCATGATTGGCGCGATTGCATTGACCAGTTGCGCCAGACACGCAACCCTTACCCGGTCCGCGTGGTTGAGCAAGGCGATGCAGGCGCCACCGAAGGCGAGCGCATCCTTCATCGAATAGACTTCTTCGAGAATGGCCGGGGCGACCGGCCAGCCAGGTCTGACTCGCGCATCGCGCGGCCGGCGCGTGCGATACCAGACATTCCATTCGTCGAAGCTCAACATGATGCGTTTGCCCGAACCGGATTCGGCGGTCACGGCATCGGCGATGGCCACAACCTCGTCGATGAACGAGTACATGAGATCGGCACTGGCCAGGAAGGCCGGCGTGTCGTCGGCATAGTCATTCAGATACCCGTGCAGGGAAATGTAGTCGACATGGTCGGCTGTGTGACGCAACACGGTCTGCTCCCAGACACCGAAGCCCGGCATGTTTCGCCCCGATGATCCACAGGCGGCCAGTTCGATACGCGGGTCCAGCCAACGCATCATCTTGGCGGCCTCGCTGGCGATCCGGCCATATTCGTCAGCGGTCTTCATCTGCATCTGCCAGGGTGCGTCCATCTCATTGCCCAGGCACCACAAACGAACCTCATGCGGATTGGGCCAGCCGTGATCGCGGCGCAATGCCGACAGCGTGGTGCCATCCGGATGGTTGCAGTATTCGAGGAATCGACGCGCAGCGTCGCCATCGCGGGTGCCCAGGTTGACGGCGAGCATGGGCTCGATGCCGGCCAGGCGGCACCAGTCGATGAATTCATTGGTGCCGAAGGCATTGGTCTCGGTGGATCGCCAGGCCAGATCGAGCCGGCGTGGCCGCTGGTCCCGCGGCCCCACCCCATCTTCCCAGTCGTACCCGGACACAAAGTTGCCGCCCGGATAACGCATGATCGTCGGTCCGAGTTCACGAACCAATGCCAGCACATCATGACGGAAACCGTGAGCATCGGCCGTCGGGTGGCCAGGCTCGTAAATGCCGCCATACACGCAACGGCCCAGGTGCTCGATGAAGGCACCGAACAGACGGGGATCGGTCTGGCCGATCACTTCTTCGGTGTCTGCCCTGACGCAAACCGTGCGCAGCATGTTGTTCTCCAGACTGTCGGTTGGCCGACCGCGTGGCTCGCCGATCGGCACTGTTCTTTGTTTCGGCTGTGACGTATGCTGCCACAGCCGATTTGCCAACCATTTCGATATTCAGAGGAGACCGGTCATGAGTTCGACACGCCCGGCACTTGCCGGTGTCATCCCTCCCGCCACCACGCCCTTCGACGCTCAAGGGGAATTGCGCCTGCCCGCTCTGGCCGGTCAGATCAACTGGCTCATTCAGTCGGGTGCGAATGGCGTGGCCGTTGGCGGGTCTACCGGTGAAGGTCATGCCATCGACCGGGATGAATTCACTGACATCGTTCGTGCGGCCGTGGACGCAGCGGCCGGCCGGGTACCCATCATCGCCGGCATCATTGCCGACAGCACGCGGGAAGCCATCCGGCGCGGCAAGTCTGTGCGCAACCTGAACGTGGCTGCCCTGCAGGTGACGCCCGTTCACTATCTGTTTCGTCCCGGCGACGATGCCATGGTCGATCATTTTCGCGCGCTGGCCGACGAGACCGGACAGCAGATCATCATCTACAACGTCGTGCCCTGGACGTATCTCTCGCCCGCCCTGCTGATCCGGATCATGAACGAGGTGCCGGCCGTGATCGGCGTGAAGCAATCGGCCGGCGACCTGAAACTGTTCGCCGATCTGATGACCGACGCGCCGGCGGGCAAGCTGATTTTCAGCGCGGTCGATGCCCTGATGTATCCCTCGTATGCCCTGGGTGCGCATGGTTCGATTGCGGCCATTCTCGCGGCCGCCCCGAAACCCTCGGTGCAGCTCTGGCAGGCGGTCAAGGCCAATGATCATCCGCGCGCGCACCAACTGCACGTGAAGCTGCTCGCGCTCTGGAATGCGATGATGCCGCACGATAATCTGCCCGCTTCCACCAAGTACGCTCAACGTGTGCAGGGCATTGATTCGGGCCATGCCCGCCAACCCATGACCATGCCGGAGCAGGCGCATCAGGCTCGCATTCGAGGCGCCCTGGCGGCACTCGGCCTGGCGGACTGAGCCGGCCGGGTGGCGCTAGAACAGACTGACCACGCCGCCCGGATTGTCCAGCGTCATGAAACAGTCGTAGCGACACACGACGGGGCGGTTACCCCAGCGCGCCTCGGCCCGCGCCAACCAGGCCTCGTCATGGGCTCGGTCGGCGTCGGCCAGAGTTTCCCAGAGGTAGATGCCCATGCCTACTCGCCCGGCCTCATCCCAGACAAAGTGCTTGCGGATCAGGCCGGGGAAATCACGCCATCGCGAGACGGTGCCCTGGGCATCGGCGATCATGGCCGCACGATCGAATTCTTCGGGGATTCGGAAACTGACCAGTTCGGTAATCATCGACGCCTCACTACGATGGCAGGCGGCCGGTCTGCCGCCCCTCGCGATCCGGGGCCAGGTGAATCCAGGCATTGCCGCTCTCGAATGATGCGCTGGCGAAATTCCCTGCGTCAACTACGCTCGGATCTGGCGCGCGCCGCATTCAAGCCATTCCGCCCCCTCAGCCCTGACGCTGGTGGCGGGACTGATCGCCCGTCGCATCCGGGAAAGGCGATCATCGCCATCGTGGGGGCGCGAAATGCCAATATGTCTTCACAACCCCGATGCAACTGATTTGAGATGTCAAGACTGTTCACGGCGACGTCACGGCACTGTTAAACGCGGGCGTTCTCGATCGAACCGAGCATGGCCAGACCGCATTTCAGCTCTTTGATCCGGTTCTCGACCAGCCCAGGTTCGCAGTCAATCTGTTCGTACAGGCGCCTGGGTCAGTTCGAGCTTCTGGTCGCACGCCTTGAGTAACAGCGCGCCGCCATCGCTGCTATGACTTGCTTGGCGAACAGGTCATCGAAAAACGCTGAACGGCTTGAGGGAATAGTGACGAGCGCGAAGACAGAAACGGAGCCCGTGGCTGACTACAGCAAAAACGTCGACAGGGCCGGCCAAACCACCAAGATCGTCAGGGCAATGAGCTGGATGACGATGAAGGGCATGAATCCCCGGAAAATATCGGTGAGCGAAATCTCCGGCGGTGCCACCGACTTCAGATAAAACGCAGCCGGGCCGAACGGCGGCGACAGGAAGCTCACCTGCATGTTCATGCAGAACACGACGCCGAACCAGACGGCGACGAACTCCTTGGGGATCTGGCCGATATAGCCGATTTCCTCGGCCGGCAGGCGCAGCACGATGGGCAGGAACACCGGCATCACGAGCAGCACGATGCCCACCCAGTCCATCAGCGCGCCCAGGATCAGGAAGATCAACATCATGACGAAGATGATGGACATGGTTGGCAGATCAGCGCCGACGATGAGGTTGGCCACATAAGTCGGGCCACCTGCAATGGTGTAGGCACCGGCCAGGGCCGTGGCACCGAAGGTCACCCAGATAATGGTGCCGGTCGATTTGAAGGTGCGCATCAAGGAATCTTTGACCATGGCGACCGACAACTCGCCGCGGATCGCTGACAGAATCAGCACGGCCACCACGCCCATGCCGGCCGCCTCGGTGATGCCGGTCACGCCGCCATAGATGGAGCCCAGCACCACCACGATGACGAGCATCGGCGCCACCAGGCCTTTGCCCATCTGCCAGGCCATCTTGCGCCGCGGCGCATTGATGACCGTGAACAACAGAATGGTGGCGAGCACGCCGATGGCGGCAATCCAGATCAGTGAGGCGGGTTCGACCAGGGGAATGGCCTCGGCACCACTCTTGGCAACGTTGCGCCCGGTGGCATGCATGAAGGCACCACGCAGCAGCAGAATGCCCATGACCGGCGCAATCACCTGCAACAGGACGGCGCCGAACAGAATGAACTTTTCACGTACCGACGGGTCGTTGGGATCCGGCTCCGGCAAGGGCGCGTCGTCGGGACGCAGCCGCGTGCGCACGAAAATATAGATGATGAAGAACGATGCCAGCATGAACCCTGGAATGAAAGCCGCCGTGAACAGCGCCTTGATCGATGTGTCGGTGATCAGGCCATACATGATGAGCACGATCGACGGCGGAATCATCGTGCCCAGCGAACCGCTGGCGCAAATGGTGCCGACGGCCAGATCCTGGTTGTAGCCCAGGCGCAGCATCTGGGGCAAGGCGATCAGGCCCAGCAACACCACTTCGCCACCGATGATGCCGGACATGGCCGCCATGATGATGGCCATGATGGCGGTGACGATGGCAATGCCGCCGCGCGTGCGGCTCAACCAGACATTCAGACTGTTGTACATGTCATGGGCGATGCCCGAGCGCTCAAGCAGGCAGGCCATGAAGATGAATAGTGGTACCGATATCAGCACGTAATCGGTCGCGAGCCCATACATTCGCTGCGCCAGAATGTTCATCGGGCCGGTGCCGAACGACCGGAAAAGCAGCGTCGGACCGAACTTGAGCACCAGCACCAGCACCGCCAGGATGCCGGAGGCGAAACCCAATGGCATGCCGATAGCGAGCAGGAACAACATCGCCGCGAGCAGGATCAGGGAAATCGTACCGATGTCGAGCATGATGGGTTCCTGCTGGGGTGGATCAGTGACCGACGATCCGACCGGCCGTCTGCTTGATGTCGTCAATATCATCGACGGGCAGGTGTACTTCCTTGTCCTTGCTCCAGTCGCAGATGAGATTCGAGACGGCCTGAAGCGCCGTGAGCACGACGATGATCAGGATGAGCGGTTTCAGAACGGCAGGAATCGGTGGATCCCAGGCAGTGCCGAAGGTCTCCCAACGCAACAGTTTGTCGCGGGCTTCATTAAAGCCGCCGTAGACGACGGCCGCAGCGAACAGGCAGATGAACAGCGTGGACAACAGATCAAATACCCGCTGAACCCACCGGGGCAGCATGTCGTAAAGCAGGTAGATCCGGATGTGCGAGCGCTGCTGCATGGCATACAGACCGGCCAGCAGATAAATCATGCCGGCGATCCATAACGACAATTCATTCGCCCAGAGCGTGGGCTTGTCGAAGATGTAGCGCGCCACCACTTCGAAAAACATCACCCCGACGACCAGGGCAACCAACAGCATCGAGACGCGGCTGATGACCAGCGTGAATCGATCCAACCAGCCAGTGACCGGATGCTCCTGCATACAGACTCTCCGTGTGGGTCAGCGTGATCGTCGGGATGGCGTGTTTCTGCTCAGTCGATCAGGCCCATGCGCTTTTGAAACTCCCGATGACTCTCGGCCAATTCCTTGGCCTCGGGTGTTTTGGCCGCCCAGCCGTCCCAGGCCTTGAGCGCCGCCTTGCGGAAGGTAATGCGATCGTCGTTCGACCAGGCATGCATGGTGACGCCGCCAGCCTTGAGCGCCGCCGCCGCATCATTGTTGAGCACTTCGAAGAGCATCGTATTCTGGAAGCCCAGCTTATGGGCTGCCACGGTGATGATTCGCTGCAAATCCTTGGGCATGCCGTCCCAGATATCCTTGCGGATGGTCACATGATCCGAGGGCATCGAATGGAAGCCCGGAAACGTTGCATGCTTGGCCAGGTCGTAGAGTCCCTGGGCCTTGTTGTTGGCCAGTGCCGATGCATCCGCACCATCGATGATCTTGGTTTCGATGGCCGTGAACACCTCGGTGAAGTCCATGACGATGGGCTTGGATCCCAGATTGGCGAAGATCTCGGTTTCCAGTCCGGGCGGCGAGCGGAATTTCCAGTCTTTGAGGTCGGCCGGACTACGCAAGGCCTTGGAGGACACCAATGATTCCGGCCCGGGCAGCCACCAGCCGATCAGCTCCATGCCGTATTTGTGGTAGAGCTTGTTGGCCTTGTCGAACCCGCCGCCATGATAAAGCCAGGCGTACTGTTGCCATGGCGTGTCGTACGCGCCCATCGGGTCGCCGATGAACTGGAAGGCGGGGTTCTTGCCCGTGAGATAGGCGGCACCGTGCATCTCGCCATCGAGAATGCCGGACGCCGCGGCATCGAAGCCTTCAACCGACTTGACCACCGATGATGACCAGAACATTTCAATTTCAATACGGCCACCTGACATCACCTGGACATCATCGATGAACTGCTTGGCCATCTTGCCCGAGACTGTTTCGGGCCCGTAATGCGTCTGCATCCTGAGTTTGGTCACGTTGGCCGCAAACGCGGGAGCGGTGGCCGCTGCCAGGGCAACCAGCAGGGAACCGGCTAGCTGGATCAGTTTCATTCGAATCCTCCAAGATGGGACAATGATGGTCTGGCGGCCGGGTGCTGAACGAAGCCAAGGCCGCTCGTGCAGCACTGGCCCCATTCAAGCCGATGGATGGCGGCCGGACTGTTTTGAACGCCAACTATAGCACCACGCACCTGGCCAACCCTGGCGAGATCTGACCGGAGCCAAAACCATGCCGGATTTCCCGATCGTCGATTCCCATGTCCACCTGTATGACCCCGCGCTGATCGATTACCCGTGGATGCAGGACATACCGGCCCTGAACCTGGCTCATTACCCTGACCGGTTCATCGCGGCGACCGGCTCCGTCGAAGTCGAGGCCATGGTGGTCGTCGAGGTCGATGCACAAATGGGCAGGCATCGGGATGAAGCGCACTTCATCGCAAGGCTCGCGGCAACCGAACCGCGGATTCGCGGTTTCGTCGCGGCGCTGCCACTGCATCAGAACACGCCAATCGACGCCGAACTGGAACGTCTGGCCAGCCTGCCACTGGTCCGTGGCATCCGCACGCTTATCGAGCCGCATCAGGCTCAGCCCGGATGGGCCTTGCAGGCCAGCCTGATCGCAAACCTGCGGAAACTGCCGACCTACGATCTGAGCTTCGATCTATGCCTGCGACATCCGCAACTCGGCGATGTGATTTCGCTGGTGCGACAGTGCCCGCAGGTGCGCTTCGTGCTGGATCACATCGCCAAGCCCGGGATTCGCGAGGGCCTGTCCGAACCCTGGCGATCGCAGCTGCGCGAACTCGCGAATGAACCGAATGTCTGGTGCAAGCTGTCGGGTGTGGTCACCGAAGCGGACCATGCTCACTGGACCGAATCACAGGTGCGGCCCTACATCGATCATGCCATCGATTGCTTCGGATTCGGCCGCCTCATGTTCGGCAGCGACTGGCCCGTTGCCGAACTGGCCACCACTTATGAGCAGTGGGTCGAGATGGTCGACAGATTGACTGTCGGGGCATCGGCGCACGAGCGCCGCCAGCTATATCGTGACAATGTGATTCACTGCTATCGACTCGGATCCGTGCCCGGTGCCGGGCCGGAACTGGCTCGCACCATCAGTTGAACGGGTAACGGCGCTTCTTCGGGCAATGGCAATCCGTCAAGCCGGGCGATCAGGTAGCGCCCGGCAGATTCACCGATTGCGCAAATCGGCAAGCGGACAGTGGTCAGTGGCGGATGAGCGTAGGCAGCAAAATCATTGTCGTTGAAGCTCACGATCGATAATGCATCGGGCACGGCAATGCCGGCCTGATTGAGCGCCGACAAGGCGCCGATCGCCAGGTAGTCATTGCCACAAATGATGGCGCTGAGCGGTAGGCGCCGGGCCAGGATCAACTGCATCGCGTTGAAACCCTGCGCAAATCCGTAGTCCGTTTCGACGATCGCCGCCTCGTGCAGGTGCAGACCCAGGCGTGCGATCGCACCGCGCACACCGGCAAAGCGCAGTTGGGCGCGCTCATTGCCCGCCAGATGCCCACCGATAAAGCCGAATGTCCGGTGACCCAGCGCGGCCAGGTGATCGATCAACAAGGTGCCGGCCTGCGGTTCGTCGAAACCGATGCATTCCCTGCGCCCGGCGCGTTGGCACCACATCATCACGGCGGGTAGCCGATGCCGCTCCAGCATCATGCGCGTGTCGTCATCGTGTTCGCCACCCAGAAGGGCCACGGCATCGACGCCGCGTTCGATCAGGGTGCGCAGCAGGGCTGCTTCAGGAACACGGCCATGTTCAGGCGCTGATAACAGCAAGGTGTAGCCATTGGCGGCGAGCGTTGCTTCGAGCGACTGGATCATCGTGGAAAACGATGAGGTGCCGAACCGGGGCACGATCGCGCCGACGGTGCGGTTGCGTTGCATGACCAGCGCACGCGCCGCACCGTTGGCCACATAACCCAGCCGATCGGCAGCCGCGAGCACACGCTCGCGCGTGGCTGTGCTGATCATGCCGGGTCGGGACAGCGCGCGGGAAACCGTGCCGGTCGAGACCCTGGCCTCATTGGCAACGTCGATGAGCGACGCCGGACGCTTCTCGCGTGGCGCGGAGGGACGGTCGTTGGCGTTCATGAATGATCGGCCCGTCGGATGGCGATGGCATCGCATTGTGGCTCACTCGCTTGACGCCGTACAGGCGCCCTGGGTAGCATCAGGGTGCAAGCGCTTGCATTGTGCTCATCTATCATCCATGATCCAACAAGACGCGCAAGGACGACCCTACTGGCGTGTACAGGGAGACAGCGGATCCGGACGCCGCACATTGCCATGGTCGACATTCAAGCCGGGCGACTCTCATCACGGTCGACAACAATCGCCGGAGGTTTCAGTGCCTGAAGTGCGAAAGACCCGGCTCAGTGATGCCGAGATTCAAACCTTCCGGCGCGAGGGCCTGGTCGTACCCGACTATCGCATTCCTGCCGAGATGCTCGCGCGCATGCGCGCGCAGGTTCTGGATCTGCTCGACCGCCACCCGGATGTGCGTCCCGAACAGCTGTCCGGCCCACACAACCCGTGGGGCCAGTCAGCAAGAATCGTCGGTTCCCGGGTCTGGCTGGAATTTTGCAGGCAGCCCGAGATTCTCGAGATGGTTGCGCAGTTGATCGGGCCGGACATCATCCTGTGGGGCAGCCATCTGTTTTGCAAGCCGGCAGGCGATGGACTCGAAGTGCCCTGGCATCAGGATGGACAGTATTGGCCCATCGACCCGCTCGCGACCGTCACCGTGCGCATCGCGATCGACGATTCCCTGGTTGAAAACGGCTGCATGCGGTATGTCCCGGGTTCGCATCTTGATCGCCGGCTGGTTCATCATGAACGGCTCGAGCGCGATGATGTGGCAATCAAACAGCGGGCACAAGCCGTCGATGAACAGTTGGCGCGTGATGATGTGCTGCTCGCCGGTCAGATCTCGCTGCACGACGTTTTCCTGCTGCACGGGTCAGCACCGAATCGGTCGAACCGGCGCCGCGCCGACTATGCCATCCGCTATATGCCGGCCACCTCACGCTATGTACGCGATCCGGACTGGCCGGCCAATGCCTACGCGGCGCGCTACTCCCCACTGATGGCGTATCCTTCCCGGCCAATCTGGCTGGTGCGCGGAACCGACCGGGCAGGCAATGATTTTTCGGTGGGCCACGGTGACCAGACAGACCATTGTCACCAGCCCTCAGGCAATGCTTCCAACAATCAAAAGGGACAATGACATGATGACACCACGCCTGCCGATGCTGGCCGCCGCCATGCTGGCCATCGGCCTGAACGTGAACGCGAGCGCCGCTGACTTTCCAGGCAAGCCGCTGAACATCATTGTGCCCTTTGGTGCCGGTGGTTCAACCGATCTGATGACCCGGGCGCTCGCGACGCAGATGGCCGCCACCCTCGGCCAGGAGGTCTTGGTGGTCAACAAGGCCGGCGCTGGCGGCACCATCGGCACGGCCGAGGTGGCTGCCGCAAAAGCCGACGGCTATACCTTGGGCATGATCCCCGTGGGGCCGCTGACCACCCAGCCGCATCTTCGCCGCCTGCCCTATTCGGCCGATTCCTTCGAGGCTGTCTGCCTCGTATATTCGAATCCGCAGGCCTTGCTGGTCAGCAAGGATGCTCCCTACAAGACGGTCGCCGATTTCATCGCCGACGCCAAGTCCAAACCCGGCAAGCTCAAGTACGGCTCCAGTGGTGCCGGTTCGGTACCGCATCTGGCCTTCGTGGCATTTGCCCAGTCGGCCGGAATCGATGTCGTTCATGTCCCGCACAAGGGGGATGCCGACAATCTGACCAGCCTTTTGGGCGGACACATTTCGGCGTTCATCACGCAGACGACGTATCTCGCGTCCAACGACCAGACCGTCAAGGGCCTGGGTCTCATGGACAACCAGCGCCTGGCCAGTGCGCCGGATCTGAGCACCTTCGCCGAACAAGGACAGACGCCCTTGTCATTTCATGTCTGGGGTGGTCTGGCCGCACCACGCGGCACACCGGTTGCCACCTTGGCCGCGCTCGAGAAGAGTTGTGAAACGGCAGTGCAATCGACAGGCTTTCGGGAAACGCTGGAGAAGCTCCAGACTCCGGCGAACTACATGGGCAGCAAGGCCTATGGCGAGTTCATCAAGGCCGAGTTCGAACGCAACGGCAAGCTGCTGCGCGAGGCAGGCCTGAAGAAGGAGTGAGGCGATGCGCGACCCGACCCGCGATCTGGCAGCGGTTGCCGGATTTCTCACACTGGCCGCGGTGATGGGGGTCGAATCGTGTTCCGATACCTATCAAGGCAGCGGTGCCGGCCTCGCGCAGGATGCGGTGTTCTTTCCGCGCCTGGTGATTGGCGCCATCGCAGTGCTGGCGCTGAGCCTGGGCGTGCGCACGATCATGGCAGGTGGTCGGCCCACCGACCATGACCCGGTTGCCCGTCCGCCGTGGTCATGGCGCCGCGCGGGCGGCCTGGCGCTCGCCTGCTGCGTCTATGTCGGCCTGATGCCGGTCATCGGCTTTCTGCTCGCAACACTCGTATTTTCCCTCGTCACACCAGCAATACTCGGCTCGCGCAATTCACGGGTTGCGCTGCTGGTGGCGCTGTTGTTTCCCGCCGGCGCCTGGCTGCTGTTCGCCTGGATGATCCGGATACCACTGCCAGTCGGTCAGTTGCCCTGGCTATCCTGAGAAGGCAACCATGCTGGAGACACTGATCCAGGCTCTGACAATGGTCGCCGATCCGGCCGTAATGGTGGCCATTCTGCTCGGCACAGTCGTTGGCATCGTCGTCGGTATCCTGCCCGGCCTGGGGTCAGTGGTCGGGATCACGATGGTGCTGCCCTTCACCGTGTCGATGGGACAGTTGCCCAGTGTGGCGCTGATGCTTGGCGTGTATTGCGGGTCGATCTACGGTGGGTCGATCACCGCCATTCTGATCAACACACCGGGTACGCCGGCATCCGCGGCGACCTGCTTCGACGGATTCCCGATGGCGCGTAGAGGCAACGCCGATCTGGCCATTGGCTGGGTGACACTGGCCTCGTTATTCGGTGGACTGTTCTCGATCCTGGTGTTGATCCTGGCTGCACCGCAACTGGCCGCGCTGGCCGTGCGTTTCGGCCCGATCGAATACTTCGCCCTGATGGTCTTCTCGATGACCTGCATCGCAACCGTTTCCCAGGACAGCCTGATCAAGGGCTCCTTGATGGGCATGCTCGGCTTGTTCATCGGCGTGGTGGGTGCCGATCCGGTGACCGGTGATCTACGCTTTGAGTTCGGTGTCTTCGAGCTTCTCGGGCGGTATCGGTCTGATCCCGGTCGTCGTCGGTGCCTTCGCGCTGGCCGAGGTATTCCATCGCGCCGGCGAGATCGGCCATGATGCGGCCTTGCCCGAGTCACGGGTTGGCTACCGCATCGCGCCCTGGCCGGACTGGTGGCTGCGACGCTGGATCCTGATCAAGGCATCGCTGATCGGCTCGTTCATCGGCGTGCTGCCCGGCACCGGCGCGGCCACCGCGTCCTTCATCAGCTACTCCGAAATCAAGCGCAGCTCGCCCCGGCGCGATGAGATGGGCCAGGGGGAACCCGACGGTCTCATCGCCTCCGAAGCCGCCAACAATGCCGTGACCGGCGGTGCCCTGGTGCCGACCCTGGCGCTGGGCATTCCGGGCGACCCGGTCACTGCGGTGATGCTCGGCTCGCTGGTATTGCAGGGCGTGACGCCTGGCCCCAAGTTGTTCAGCGAACAGGCGCCGGTCGTTTATGCCATCTTCGTCTCACTCTTCGTCGTGAACGTGTTAATGGCGGTGCTGGGCCTGCTCGGCGCACGCTGGTATGCCCGGATCTTGCGTGTGCCCGAACCCTTGCTGCTGACCGCGGTGTCGATTCTGGCCCTGATCGGTGCCTACGGGGTCAACAACAGCCTGTTCGATGTGGTGATCGCGCTGGTTGCCGGCATCGTCATGGTGCTGCTGCGTGGTGCCGGCTTCGCGGCCGCGCCGATGGTCATCGGTCTGGTGCTGGGTCCATTGCTCGAAGAAAAACTGCGCCAGGGGCTGATCATTTCCGATGGCAACTTTCTGGCATTTTTCGCGAGCCCGATCGCCAGCCTGCTGTTCGTGATGACCGCGCTGTTTCTGGCCAAGGCAGTGTTCGGCAGTGCGCGGCCCCTGCCCGTGGTTCCCGACATCAGGCCCTGAGCGAGGGACCGATCGCCTATTGCAGGGCACACTCATAACTGCCGGCCACGTTGATGTCGCCAGCGCCGCTGTATTTGGGCCATTCGGGATACCGGCACAGGGGACGCGTGCGACCGGGTACGCCGACCGAATCGGCAACGATCTGCGGGGGCGGTTCGACACCCTGCTCGACCCAGTTTTCAAGCGCAGTGAGCGAATCCCAGGCCGCATTGAACACCGTGCTGACCGCATGCCCGTAGCCCGGAATCTCGTAATACCGCAGGAAGCCGGCCACCGAGTCGGCACCCATCGTGGACTGCAGACGATCGAGGTAATCTCGGGTGGCGCGATTGCTGACCAGCGCGTCATGCACGCCATGGGCCATGAGAATCCTGCCGCCACGGTCCTTGAACGCCGTCAGGTCGGTGCTGGTCGCTTCCTGCAGCGCGCTGAGCTCGACGATCCGGTTCTGCCATGGTCCGGGGTTCTCGGGATCGAGAGTCAGGGAATTGAAGTTGCCGTCGCCGGTCACGAAATACTTGACCCATTGATCCCAGAACGTGCTGCCATAGGGCGGCATCGACGTGGCCGTGACTGGCGGGAACGGAAATGCGGGCTGCTCCGTGCCGAGCGCCAGGGTGAGCACGGTGGGTTGCAGCGGCTGGTCACCCGGAATACCGAAGTCGGTTCCCCAGGTCGTGAACCCGGGATAGCCGGTCTGGTCACTGGCCAGCGAATACGGCAAGGTGAGCGGCGAATCCATCGTGATGAAGGAGGCAAGCTGCGCATCGGACAGGCAGGTGTCGCCGGTATCCGCACCATCGGCACAGCGCAGTGGCGCACCGTCGAGAGTTTCAGTGACCGGGTCGAAGCTGGCCCGGCAGGCATTGTCGTTGGCAATGATGCCGTCGAAGGCCGCGTCCAGTCCGTCGCAGGCAGCCACGGCAGCATCGAATATCAGCTTGCGCTTGGCTCGATTGGGATACGCACCTGGCTGGGCGAGCTGACGAGTGACCCTGCCGAACTGCAGATCGAGTGCGACCGCATTCCAGGCCGGGTACAGCACGATGGCGCCGTCAAAATCCGCCGGCCAGTTCTGCACCGCCAGCAATGCCTCGCGCCCGCCGGTCGACCCCCCGGCAAAATACACCCGGGTGGCCGCGGACCCGTAGCGGGCAGCGATGATCCGCCCTGCCACGTCGCGAGTTTTTTTGATCGCATCACCACTGAAATTGGCCAGCGCCTCGGCGTTGGTGCCGAAGCTGCCGTCACGACTGCCGGCCGGCCCTGCCGCATGACCCGAGTCGCTGCCGAAGGTCGCATAGCCTCTGCCCAGGGGCGTGGGCTGGTCGGTCGGACCCGCCGGTACATTGCCGGTGCCCGCTGCAATGGTGCCGTTGTAGCCGCCGCCGCCGAACATCACGGCCTTGCTGTTCCAGTCGGTCGGCAGGTTGACCTGGAATCGAATGGGCGGTGCCGCGCTGTCGACCGGCCGGATTGCTCCCACCACCTTGCAGTACTCGCCCACCGCCGCGGCGGCGCTGCCCGCTGCGGCGACGGTCTCGGATGATGTGACAGTTGCACCACCCGTGGGCAGGCCGATCGAGGCGGCATCGATCGTCAGTCTTACCAGGCCGTCGCAATCGACTGGGCTGGCGCCACCGACCGGGCTGCCGCCACCAGACGGACTGCCGCCACCGACCGGCGCGGGTGCCGGGGCCGGCGTGGCTGAGTCAACCGGGTCATCGTCACTGCTGCACGCGGCCATTGCCAACAGGGCAGCCAGCACGGCACTCATCTGGCGGGCGCGGGTCATCCTGACAGATCTCGTGATCATGAGTTCACTCCTCCTTGGGTTTGTTCGGAGAGTATCGGAAAAACACGGCATCCGACAACGCATCCGTGCTCGGTCATGCCGTTGCGCTAGCATGAAACCCGTAGAATCCACCCATTCTTCGCCATTCCAATCCTCCATGATCCGAAGCATCGTGGCCACTGTAACGGTCAAGCCCGAGTCACTGCCCGCCTTTGAATCGCTTGCCCGCGAACTGGTTGCCGCAGTCAATGCCAACGAACCCGGCTGCCTGCTCTACACGCTCAATCGCGGCGACGATCCATCGGTCTGGATGTTCATCGAGCGCTATGCCGATGAGGCGGCAGTACAGGCGCATCGCGAGAGTGCCCATTTCCGCCGATTGCGACCGGTCATGAACGAGTATCTGGTCGGCCCGCCCGTGACCGTGCGGATGGCCGAAGTCGCCCCCTGAACCCGAATCCACCCTCGAGCCTGCCTGAACGATGGAACAAATCGCAACGCACACCCCCCCACCGACCGACACCCACCTGAAGAAGGTCGGATATCTGCTCTGGATCTTCGGCTTCCTGGGCGCACACCGGTTCTACTACGGCCGCCCCGTCACGGGCACCATCTGGTTCTTCACGCTGGGCTTGTTATTGGTCGGATGGATCATCGACCTGTTCCTGATTCCGTCGATGGACCGCCAGGCCGATCTGCGCTATCGCGCCGGCCGCTACGGATACACCATCGCCTGGGTACTGCTCACCTTTCTCGGGATTTTCGGCGTGCACCGGATGTATCTGGGCAAATGGATCAGCGGTGTGCTGTACCTGCTCACGGGTGGTTTTCTGCTGATCGGCGTGCTCTACGACTTCTGGACTCTCAATGACCAGGTGACGGTGCGAAACGCCAGCCATCCGGCTGGCTAGGCCCAGGATTCCGGCGCGATCACCGCCACATCCTGCAACACCGGGTCACTCTCGCGCGCCACTTCGTTTTCGATCAATGCGCCGCAGCCGGGACAGAAGAACTGGCGAAACACCGGACGCTCATCGATATAACGCTGCCAGTCGCCGATATTGGGATTGGCCGTGGTGATGTCCTGGTCGATCCGCTCGCAGGCATCCTTGTAATTGCCCGACACCGGTCCCAGATCGGCTGCGCACTTGATGCAGCCGATACGCGGCCCTCCCCTGGCCCGGCGCACCGACAGGTTATCGGTCAGCGCGGTGATCTCCCTGCCCTTGAGTCTGGCCACCACCCCGGTCTTGCGCCGCCGCGCCTCGCGCCGGGCCTGGCGCAGTTGCGCCGTGGCCGGCAGATCCAGTGCATCATCGTCGGTGAACACAACCGCATAGATGTCATGCGCCGCCTGGCGCGATACCGCACCGTTCTCGAACACATCCTGCCAGACCCGCTCGGGATCACGTTCCAGCGGGTCTCCAAAGCCGCCGGCAGCGGTCCAGATGACCGCATAAACATCGCTGGGGCCCTGGGAGAAATTGCGCTGGCGCAACTGCAATTCCTCGATTTGCCCCTGGACTTGCGCGATGTCGCCGATCATCTCGCCGCGATCCATGCGCTCGGCAATGTCGCTATCCCGACGGAACTTGTAAACGTTCACGGTGGCCGGATAGCCGCCCATCATGCCCGTGGACGTGGGCATCGCATTGCCCGAGGACAGCGTGTCATGAATGATCTGAGCCGTGCGATGGGGCACGAAACAGGTCTCGGCCGACAGGCCGCCACGCCAGCGCCCGGCCCCGCCCGAGTCGACGACTTCCTTGCGGTAGAGCACGAGCATCGGAAACGATTGTTCATTGTGTTCGACATTGGGCAGACGGCAGATCGGCGTGCGCGACTGCCCGCCATTGGAGATACCGTCGCCCGTCGAGAAGGCACCGATCGCGCCGCCGATCGGATCGACCAGCAGATAGCCGTAGGGTTCGCCCCACTGGTCGATACCGCGAAAAATCGTGGCCGGCCATTGACTGGTGCCACCGATGCACATGATGTCTTCGCGCATCCGCTCGTCGGGATACAACATCTTGGACAAGACGTTGTAGGCCGGATAGAGCGAGATCTCCATGGCCTGGACCGGTGCCGTCGAGACTGAGGCCGGGAAATTGGCGCAGTTGAAGGTGCCCGGTGTCGGGTCGAACTCGACATGACGCAAGGCACCGCCGATCGCAAAGTATTGATCCCAGCACAGCAGCTGATTGATCGCCACCATGATCGCACCGCGCCAGCCCGAATACGTGGCGTTCATCGCGCCGTCCTGAGGCGCGGAGCCCGCGTTTTCGAAGATCAGCCGCGATCCCTGCTTGCGCAGGCTCAGCATGACCGGATGGGTGCGTCGATCGCCCGGGCGACAGCATTCGACATAGGTGCGGTCCTGCCAGACACCGTCGGGCAGACGGGCGAGTTTGTCGAGAAACGCGCGCTCGGCATTGGTGAGGATACGCCGCATCACACCCTTGACCACGCTGGCGCCATAACGCCGGATCAGACGCAACACCCGATCGCGGGCGGTCATATTGCCGGCAAACTGGGCCCGGAAATCCAGCGCCACTGCATCGGGCTTGCGCGAGGCGCGCAGATAGACCTCTTCGATATCGCGCCGGATCTCATTGTTTTCGATGATCTTGACCGGCGGCATGCAGATGCCTTCTTCAAAGGCATTTTCAGCCGACCCGCAGAAGGATGACGGGGTGATGCCACCGATATCGTATTGATGCAGGCAATTGGTCACCCAGCAGAACAATTCGCCTTCCCAGAATACGGGACAGATCAGCATTACATCCTGCTGATGCGCCGCGCCGACCCAGGGATCATTGGCCAGGAACATGTCGCCGTCACGAATGCCCGGATTGTCGCTGCGATATTCGAGAATCCACTTGACCTGGGTGTCGGTCACGCCCGACATGTATTGCATGTACGGACCGAAATACACGAATTCACCATCTTCCGTGAGGATCGATGGGTTCAGGTCTAGCGCATACATGGCGACCGGCGAGCCCGAGATTCGCTGGATGGTCGCGCCATGTTCCTCATTCAGATGCCAGAGGGAATGACGGATCACCTCGTAGGTGATCGGATCGATCTTGCGCGCGGCCTGGCGGTGCAGCCTGAGCTTTTTGGCGATCCGGAGTTTTTTGGGTGGCACATACCCATAGGTTTTGCCGTCGAACTTCACATCGGGCAGTTCGCTGATCTTGCGCAGTGGATTTTCAGGTGCATTCATGCGGAAATCTCGAAATTGCCGAAGTCATCGACCCGCAGCTCGCGCCCCGGGGGTACCACCACGTTGGTCTGCGCGGTTTCGACCACACAAGGCCCGCTGACCCGGTTGCCGGGCACCAGGGCCGAGCCATCATAGATGGCCGAGGCAATTGATTGTTTGGGTTGTGCCCAATAAACGGCCCGTTCGCCCCGCTTCGCGGCGGCCGGAATGCGGCGGGTGAGCCGCCTGGCCCGCACCAGGGCCGGCCGGCTCGTTGCCGCCGTGGCCCGCACCCGCAAGGTCACGATTTCCAGACTCGAATCGCGATACGACGAGCCCTTGCCATAGTATTGTTCATAGCGCTCGACGAAGCGGGCGCGCAGGCCGTTTTCAAATCCGGGCTTGAGTCGCGAGGCCTTGAGCATGACCTCGACCTCGTTGATCTGGCCGCGGTGGCGCATATCGAGCGAGAAGCTGAACTTCTGCCGACCGGCTGCGATGCCATCGCGCATCATCTGGGCCCTGGCCCTGGCCTGCAATTCACCAAGCACCTGATTGATGCGTTCGGGCTCAAAAGGCGACAACTGGATATCCACCTGCTCGAACACATGCAGGGTGTCGGCAGACGCCGCGCCGAAGGCGCACCAGGTCGCGGCAATTTCGCGCAAGGGCACGACGATCTTGCGCACACCCAGTTCGGCGCCGAACACCGCCGCATGGACCGGACCGGCACCACCGAAGGCAAACAGCACGAAGTCGCGCGGATCGTAGCCTTTTTCCACGGTCATGCGACGGATCATGTCGGCCATCCGGAATTCGGCAATCTGCGCAATGCCGCTGGCCGCCTCCATCAGGGACAGACCCAGTCCATCGGCCACTGTCTGCACGGCGCTCACTGCGCGCGCACGGTCCAGCCTCATGCGGCCACCCAGAAAATTGTCCGGGTCGATATAACCCAGCACCACATCGGCATCGGTGACGGTGGCCTGAGTGCCCTTGCCGTAACAGGCCGGCCCCGGATCGGCACCGGCGCTCTGCGGCCCCACCCGCAGCGTCTTGACCAGTGGATCGACGACCGCCAGCGAACCCCCGCCTGCACCAATTGCCTCGATGTCGACCTTGGGCAGGAAATAGTCGTATTGAATGACGTTGGAGATGAAGGTGTATTGCGGCTGACCGCCCGCGATGATGCCCACATCGAACGAGGTGCCGCCCATGTCGGTGGTGATGATGTGCTGCTCGCCCAAAGACTGGCCGAAGCTCACCGAGCCGGCCACACCGGACACCGGGCCCGAGTCGAGCGTGAGCAGCGGCTGCTCCATGGCCCGCTCGAGCGACACCGAGCCGCCGCCGCACTGCGCGATCTGCAGGGGCTGACGGTAATGATGACGCCGCAGTTCGCGATCCAGATTCGACAGATAGCGCGACATGACCGGCCCGATATAGGCATTGAGCACGGTTGCGGTCGTGCGCTCGAATTCGCCCCACTTGGGCGCGATGTCGATCGAACACGAGACGAACACATCGGGTGCCGCCTGCCGGACCATGGCGGCCACCTGGCGCTCATGCACCGGGTTGCGGAACGACCACAGAAAACTGATCGCAATCGCCTCACAACCGGCCTTGAGCAAACGGTCGATCGCGGCGGTGACCTCGGTTTGATTCAGTGTCACGATCACGTCACCGAAGCAGTCGATTCGTTCCGACACGCCGCAGATCAGCCGCTTGGGCACGATCGGATCGGGCTTGCGACTCTCGGGAAAGTGCACGACCTGGGCGATGTCGCGCGCCGTGATGCCACGCGAGCCGCGCATGATGTGCATCACGTCTTCATGGCCGCGGGTGGTGATCAGGCCGACTCTGGCGCCCTTGCGCTGGATCAGCGCATTGGTGCCCACCGTCGTGCCATGGGTGAGCATCCGGATATTGGCGCAGAAGGTCTCAAAGGGTTCGTCGAGGCGCTGCGCCGCCACGCCCATGGCGTCGAGCATGCCGTCGGCAAAATTGCCCGGTGTCGACGGGGCCTTGGTGGCGATGATGGCACCCTGCTGATCGATGACCACGCAGTCGGTGAAGGTGCCGCCGATGTCGACACCCACGAAGTACTTGCTCAATGGCACTCCCCTGAATCAACCCTGACAATACGGTCACTGCCTGTCCTCAGGCTACATCACCGGCCCGAATCAGCGATCGGATCTGTTGCGGGGTGAGCGGCAGGGCATCGACCTTGACATGCCAGGCCGACAGGGCATCTTCAACGGCACTGCAGAGGGCCCCCGGCGCACCCATCCGTCCGCCCTCACCGCCCCCCTTGATGCCGTATTCCGTATAGGGCGAGGGTGTCTCGACATGTCCCACCCGGATCCGGGCGGGCAGTTCATGCACGGTGGGGATCAGGTAGTCGGCATAGGAAGCCGTCAGCAACTGACCGTTCTCGTCATAGTGGAATTTCTCGTAGAACGTCGTACCGATGCCTTGCGCCGTGCCGCCGCGGATGTGGCCGGCCAGTGTCATGGGATTGACCACGGTGCCCGCATCATGAACGGCCACATAATCGAGGATATCGACCCGGCCCGTTCCGGGATCGACTTCAATGAGCGCCAGATGGCACATATGGCCCATGATCGGGTAAAAAATGCCCAGGTGGGAGCGATCCTTGGCCGGCATGGTGGTGAGCGGATGATCGTAGACATAACTGGCTTCCAGGCCGCTGGTCCAGTCGTCGCCATCGGGCATATCAAGTCGGAAATAGTGCGCATGCATGGCGACCTCGGCAATGGTCTTGGACATGCCGGGCACACCTTTCACACCGATGTGACCCTCGCGAAATTCCAGATCTGCATCGCCGACCTCCATCATGTGCGCCGCGATGCGCCGCATCTTGTCCTTGACCCTGACCGCTGCACCCACGATGGCGCCGGCAATCATGACCGTGAACCGGCTGCCACCCGGGCCGGTTGAATTCAGTCCGCTGTCGGTATCGGCATAGACCACACTGACCGTCGACGGATCGACCTGGAATTGCTCGGCCACCAGTTGCACGGCCATGGTCTCGGAGCTGTTGCCCCAGAACGGCGAGCCCAGGGTGACGCGGATATTGCCACCCGCATCGACCCGGATCTGCGTGCTCTCGGGCGAACTGGTGAGCTGAAAGCCCGGTGTCTCGGTGGGATTGAGCGACCAGAATTCGGTGGCGCTGAATACACTGCGTTCCTGGCAGGTGGCCACGCCGATGCCGATGTAACGCCCCTGCGTCCGTCCCCTGGCCTGGATCGATCGCCAGTTGTCCAGATCGGCCAGGCGGATCGCCTCATCGAGCACGGCATGGTAGTTGCCGCTGTCATAGACGTTGCCCGATGGAATCACATAGGGGAACTGATCGGCACGGATCAGGTTGCGGCGCCGGATCTCGATGCGATCGATCCCCAGTTCATCGGCCGCGGCATCAACCATGCGCTCGATCATCCAGTTGGTCACCTCCGAGCCGAAGCCCCGGTAGGCACCCTGCTGACATTTGTTGGTCAGCACTGCAATCAGTTCCATCTCGATGCTGCCGATCTGGTAAGGACCGACGATCTGACACAGTGAATTGCCATGCGTGCCATAACCGAACTGCAGATAGGCACCATAGTCGTCGATGACCTGGAAGCGCAGCGACAACATCTTGCCATCCTGCCCGAGCGCCAGCTTGCAGCGATACAGGCGGTCGGAGCCGTGGTTGTCGCAGTTCATGGTGTTGTCGAGCCGGTCTTCGATGTATTTGACCGGGCGACCACAGGCCCTGGCCAGCGTGGCGGTCAGGGTCAACACCTTGTGAGTAAACAACTTGCTGCCAAAACTGCCCCCCGTGGTCATGGGAATCAGATTGATCTTGTGCGCCGGCACCCCCAGCGACGCACCCACCAGCCAGCCGACATAGTTGAGAAAAGAGCTGTTGCAATGCAGGGTGAATTTGCCCGTGCCGGATTGATAGTCGGCGACCGCACCCACGGTTTCCAGGGGTTGGCCGCCCGAGCGGGGCCAGCGCAGCGTTCGCTCGACGACCCGGTCGGCCCTGGCGAAATGATCATCGACGGCGCCGAAAGAATAGGTCTGGCGATGGGCGATGTTGCTCGGCCCACGATCCGGATGCAGCACGGCGTCGCCGCTTGCCGTCATCGCTGCCTCCGGATCGACCACCACCGGCAGGTCTTCATAGTCCACATCGATGAGTTCACAGGCATCCTCGGCGATGTAGCGATTCTCGGCAACCACCGCCGCCACTGCTTCACCCACATGACGGACCCGGTCGACGGCCAGGCAATACTGCACCACGGGCGGGCTCGCAAACTGGGCCGTGGGGCCGGTGACTGCCTTGGCCTCGTCGCCGGTCATCACGAGCAGCACGCCAGGCAGCGCGCGAGCCCGGCTGGTGTCAATGCGCCGGATACGCGCATGAGCGCGATCCGAACGCAGGATGGCGGCATGGGCCATGTTGGGCAGTTCGATATCGTCGATATAGCCGCCCTGACCGGTGAGCAGCCGCGGGTCCTCGACCCGGCGCATGTTCCTGCCGATCCAGGCATACCCCGACTGCGGCTTTTCGCGTTGCCGGCTGGGCGGAATATAACCTTGCGGATCGATATGATCGGGGATGTGGGGCGCATTCATGAGCGGGCCTCCCGCAAGCGCTCGATGGCGGTCTGCACCGCCTCGATAATGTTGTAGTAACCGGTGCAGCGGCATAAATTCGCCGAGACCGCCTCGCGAATGTCGTCGGGCTGGGGATCGGGATGTCGCTCGAGCAACTCGGTGGCCACCAGCAGCATCGCCGGCGTGCAGAACCCACATTGCAGACCATGCTTTTCCCAGAACGCATCCTGCAGCTCATTGAGTTGCCCCGCAGCGGCCAGACTCTCGACTGTGCGCAACTGCGCACCATCAGCCTGCACTGCAAACATCAGACAGGATCGCACCGACTCACCATTGAGCAGCACCGTGCAGGTGCCGCACACGCCGTGTTCGCAACCCACATGGGTGCCCTTGAGCGCCAGGGTCTCACGCAGGTAATCGGAGAGCAGCAATCGGGGTTCCACGGCATGTTGATTGACCTTGCCGTTGACCGTGGTGGTGATCGTGATGGCAGACATGGGATTCTCCGGAGGCGGACGGGATGGGGCGTTCAGGCACCGGCGGCGCGAGACCGGGCGCGGCGCAGCGCACGATCGACCAGCACGCGGACCAGATCACGCTTATAAACGTCGTCTGCGTGGTAGGAGCGGGTCGGGGTGACAACGCCCGCCACATGGTCGGCCGCCTCGGCGATCGCGGCATCGTTCAGGGGTTGGCCGGTCAATATGGCTTCGGTGGCGCTCTGCCGCGCAGCGACCGCCTCGACACCAGCCAGGGCCAGGGCCACCGACGTGCATCGCCCTTCGTCGATCTGAACGGTGACCGCCACCGCGGCAAGCGCAAAGTCGCCCCGGCGTTGCGCGAACTCCTCGAAGGCATAGCCCTGCGAGGAAGGTGCCACGGGCACATGCACCGCCACCACCATTTCATCCATCGCCAACGCGGTGGTCATGGTGTCGATGAAGAAATCCTGGGCCGGGATCCGCCGAGTGAGCGATACGCTGCTCGCCACCACGGTCGCATTGGCAGCCAGTAGCACCGCCGGCATTTCGGAGGCCGGGTCGGCATGACTGATATTGCCGCCCAAGGTGCCGCGATTGCGGATCGGCAGATGGGCGACATGGGGATAGGCCTCGGTCATCAGCGGACAACTGGCCGCCACCAGCGGTGAAGCGAGCAGCGCGGAATGGCGCACCAGAGCGCCGATCACGAGTTCATCATCCTCGACGCGCACCGTGGCCAGATCCTCCAGGCGATTGATATCGATGAGCGTATCGGGCCTGGCCAGGCGGGCGTTCATCATCGGCACCAGACTCTGGCCACCGGCCAGGATGCGCGCTTGGCCGCGTTGATCATGCAGCACCTGCAGCGCCTGCGCGAGCGTCGCCGGACGAACATAGTGAAAGGCCGGGGGCTTCATGAAGGTCTCCATGCTTGTTTTTGCGAACGGTAGCCGACAAACAGGGATCAGGGCCAATACCGTTTCGGCATCGCGGCCATGCCGCCCGGCTCAGCGACTCAGCCGCGCCGTCGGCCAGCGACCGGCCGTTATTCGTTCACCGGCCAGTTCGACAAGCAAGGACTGAATCAGACCTGCTGCCGTCGACAGACCACGCTCGCGCGCATGGATCATCGTCCATGACACCTTGAGATTGCGGATCGGCGCGGCGCTGAGCGCCGCCGACTCGAGGCGTTCGGCCACCGCGCAGTAAGGCAGAACGGTGCAGCCCACGCCGGCGGCGACCAGGTCGAGCATGGCCGCGGTCGAGTTGCTGTCCACCACCAGATTCATCGGCAGCCGGGCCCGCGACAAGGCATCTTCGACGATCAGGCGAAGGCTGTTCGGGCGGCTGGTGAGGATCAGCGTGCTGGCCGACACCTGCTTGAGGCCGATCGGCCGGCTGCGATCGAGTCGCAGATCGGGCGGGCCGATCAGGTACAGGCTCTCGGCCAGCAAGGCCCGGCTCTCCAGCAGCGCCATCGGCTCGGTGTCCGAGACGATGGCGCAGTCCAGCCGGCCACTGCGCGTGAATTCGGCCAGCGTCATGCTGATGCCCTCGTGCAAATGCAGGATCAGATCGGGATAACGCCGGCGGGCTTCGCAAATCATCGGCACGGTCAGGACTTCGCGCATCGAGGGCGGCATACCGATACTGATCTCGCCTCGCGGCGAGGTAGCCAGGGCGCCAACCTCGTCACGCAGCCGCTCGAGCTGGTTGAGCAGTTCGCCGGCCCGCTCATGCAGCAGGCGGCCGGCATCGGTCAGCGAAACCCCGCGCTCGGAGCGGATGAAAAGGGGCGTGCCCAACTCATCTTCCAGACTGCGGATCTGGCGCGACAGCGCGGGCTGCGCCACATGCAGCACACTGGCGGCGCGGGAAAAACTGCTGACTCGGGCAATCTGCAGGAAATACTGCAACTGGCGCATGTTCACGCCGAGTCGGCACCGGTCGCTGTAAGCCCCGACACACCGGGTAACTCGACTGCCGAATCCTGCAGCACATGGTCGGCAATACCGTAGTGGCGTGCCCATGGCGCGCGGTCACCGGGATCACGATAGACGATGGCGCCCATCCGTCGCGCCTGTTCAACCGTCATTTGCCCGATCGGCACGCGCCGATCTGAAAAGGCCTGCAGCCCCTTGACCACGGCAGCGCCGGCGCGCGCGAGTGCTTCGCACATGACCCAGGCATCGCCAGCCGCCTTGGTCACCCCCTGACCGATGTGCGGTCGCGCGGTGAAGGCGGCGTCGCCGATCAGGGCCACCCTTCCCCTGGCCATCGACCCGACCTGGCCATCGACAATGACCTGCAGCAGCATTTCAGGTGCCTGATCGAGGATTTCAGCCCAGATCGGATTCAGCATCCGGCGCGCATCGGTACGAGCCTGTGCGATGCACTCGGGCCGGATCAGCGATGGCGCAATGCCATCCGGATAGATTCGACCCGACGCGTCGGTGAGCAGATCATCGAGTTCGGCACCCGGCCGGTCGCGATACCAGACCACGTTCAGATAGACGATGCCGTCGTCGCCGCGCACCGGATAACCGACGATCTGCTCGCCCGGCGCCTGCTCGAATGCAAAGGTATTGCCCAGCATCTGCATGGCCCGCGCACTGAGTTCGCTGCGAGGCACCAGGGCGCGCCAGGCGACATAACCGGCCCGCACGGGCTCGGGCGCATCGAACAACAGCGAGCGGATCGTCGAGCGAACACCGTCGGCGGCGACGACCAGATCGGCCTGATGGCTGGCGCCATCGCTCAACAACACCCGGGCCGGATCGACATCATTGCCGGGGTCGACCGACTGGATCGTATGACCGAGCCGGTAACGATCGGCAGGGAATGCGTCACTGAGCAAGCGCAGCAGGCGCGACCAGCCGGTCATGGTCTGCGACATGAGGCGCTCGGCACGTTGCCCGCCCTGCCTGTCGTAAACGACACGCCGGGTCAGTGGCACACCCAGGTCGTGGTCGATGCTGGCGCCCGCGCGGCGGAGCAGTTCGCACAGGCCGTCGTTGGTCACGATACCCGTGCCGCGACTGGTCAATGCGACCGACGACTTTTCAAAGACCGTGACGTCCCAGCCGGCACGCCACAGAAAATTGGCGGCAAACAAGCCGCCCATGGATCCGCCGATCACGATCGCGCGGCCTTGTTGATTCATATCTGCCAGCCTCTCCGAATGGCCGGGCAGTGGTGGCCGGAGCCGGCGACGCTGCGTTTGACGCAGACGCCGCCGGGCCCTGTCACTTCGGCTACTGGTGCTTCAGGTAGTGCGGCACCAGTTACCGGACCTTGCCCGCCTTCCACGCATCAAGCAGCGTGTCATAGGCGATAGTCTCACCCTTGGGTTTTTCATTGTCGAGCTTTTTCCAGGGAGCGCCCTTGTCGGTGAGCATATTGGCGGGGTCGCCCTTCTTGTTGAGCTTGGGCGGGCAGTTTTCCATGCCGGCACGCTCCAGACGGGCCATCACCTGGTCCATCTCTTCAGCCAGCGTGTCCATCGCCGCCTGGGGCGTCTTCTCGCCGGTCACCGCCACCGCCACGTTCTTCCACCAGAGCTGGGCGAGCTTCGGATAGTCCGGCACGTTGTTGCCGGTGGGTGTCCAGGCGACCCGCGCCGGGCTGCGGTAAAACTCGATCAGACCACCATACTTGGCCGCATTCTTTGTGAAGTACTCGTGACGGATGTCGCTGTCGCGAATGAAGGTCAGGCCGACTTCGCTCTTCTTGGCCGATACGGTTTTGGCGGTGACGAACTGCGCATACAGCCAGGCGGCGGCGGTGCGATTGGCATCATGCCCCTTGAAGAAGCTCCATGAACCCACGTCCTGGTAGCCGTTCTGCATGCCCTGCTTCCAGTAAGGACCGTTCGGTCCCGGTGCCATGCGCCATTTCGGCGTGCCGTCGGCATTCACCACCGGCAAGCCCGACTTGGTCATGTCGGCCGTGAAGGCGGTGTACCAGAAAATCTGCTGGGCGATCTGGCCTTGCGCAGGCACCGGACCGGCCTCGCCGAAGGTCATGCCGGTCGCTTCCTTGGGTGCGTATTTTTTCATCCAGTCGACATACTTGGTCAGTGCATAGACCGCGGCGGGTGAATTGGTCGCACCACCGCGTGAAACCGAAGCCCCGACCGGCGTGCATTTGTCGTCCGCGACCCGGATGCCCCACTCGTCGACGGGTTGTCCGTTCGGAATGCCCACATCGGCCGAGCCCGCCATCGACAGCCAGGCATCGGTAAAGCGCCAGCCCAGGGACGGGTCTTTCTTGCCGTAATCCATGTGGCCATAAATCGGCTTGCCATCGACTTCTTTCACGTCATTGGTGAAGAACTCGGCGATGTCCTCATAGGCGCTCCAGTTCAGTGGCACACCCAGCTCGTAGCCATACTTGGCCTTGAACTTGTCCCGCAGGTCGGCGCGGGCAAACAGATCAGCGCGAAACCAGTACAGGTTGGCGAACTGCTGATCAGGCAGCTGATACAGCTTGCCATCGGGTGCGGTGGTGAAGCTGCTGCCGATGAAATCCTTCAGATCCAGGCCCGGATTGGTGAACTCCTTGCCAGCGCCCGCCATGTAGTCCGACAGGGGCAGGATCTTGCCGTAACGATAGTGCGTGCCGATCAAGTCCGAGTCGCTGATCCAGCCGTCATAGATTGACTGACCCGATTGCATCGAGGTCTGCAGCTTCTCGACCACGTCACCTTCCTGGATCAGGTCATGTTTGACCTTGATGCCGGTGATTTCCTCGAACGCCTTGGCCAGGGTCTTGGATTCATATTCATGCGTGGTGATGGTCTCGGAGACCACCGACACTTCCTTCACGCCCTTGGCCTGCAACTTGGCGGCTGCCTCGATGAACCATTTCATCTCGGCCATCTGCTGGTCCTTGCCGAGGGTAGACGGCTGGAATTCGCTGTCGATCCATTTCCGGGCGGCGGCCTCATCGGCCTGGGCCACGGGAGCCATTGCCAGGGTGGCAGCCGCCACGGCAAGGGCTGTCATTCGATATTTCATCTGAGTCTCCTTCTGGTTCGCTTCCCGGCTTGTGTGGCAAGGTCCGGCAGGGAAGCAGAGGCCGGTCCTGAATTCATTGCATGGGCGGGCGGCATTCGTTCGCCCGGTATCGATCAGCCTTTTCTCATGATCAGCGCCAGCAACAGCATCGATACGCCGAAACTGATCCAGATCGATGGCTCCTCGTCCAGACCGAACCACTCGATCATGCGTTCGCTGATCGCGACAAAGGCCAGGTTGACCCAGGCGGCCGTGAGCAGGCCGATGAACAGCCGGTCACCACGGGTGGTGGCGATCGGCAACCAGCCTTTGCGCAACACGGTGGGCGAGCGGATCTCCCAGACCGTCATGCCGGCCAGCATCAGCGCTATGCAGGTAAAGAACACGGCAACCGGCGTGGTCCAGGCCATCCAGGCGAACATTCAGACCCTCCCCATCGCAAAACCTTTGGCGATGTAGTTGCGCACGAACCAGATCACAATCGCGCCGGGTACGATGGTCAGCACGCCGGCGGCCGCCAGCACGCCCCAGTCCATGCCCGATGCCGATACCGTTCGCGTCATGACCGCCACGATGGGCTTGGCATTGACGCTGGTCAGGGTGCGGGCCATCAGCAACTCGACCCAGCTGAACATGAAGCAGAAGAAGGCCGCGACGCCCACGCCGGCCTTGATCAGGGGAATGAAGATGGTCACGAAAAAGCGCGGAAACGAATAACCATCAACATAGGCGGTTTCGTCGATCTCGCGCGGCACGCCACTCATGAAACCCTCGAGGATCCAGACCGCCAATGGCACGTTGAACAACAGATGCGCCAGGGCGACGGCAATATGGGTATCCATCAGGCCGAGCGTGGTGTAGAGCTGGAAAAACGGCAGCAGAAAGACGGCCGGCGGTGTCATGCGGTTGGTCAGCAGCCAGAAGAACACATGCTTGTCACCCAGGAAGCTGTAACGCGAGAAGGCATAGGCCGCCGGCAGTGCCACCAGCAGGGAGATCACCGTGTTGATGGCGACATAGATGAGCGAATTGATATAGCCCGAATACCAGGACTCATCGGTGAAGATGGTGCGGTAGTGCTCGAGGGTGAAAGTCTGGGGCCACAGACTGAAAGTGGACAGAATCTCCTCGTTCGTCTTGAATGACATATTGATCATCCAATACACCGGCAGAATCGCGAAGACCAGGTAGAGGATGAGGAAGATCGTGCGCTTTTGCAGCCCGCCCCTCATGATGCGGCTCCATTGGTCTCCTGCGTGCCCACGCGCTGCATCCAGTTGTACAGGATGAAGCACAGCAACAGAATGATCAGAAAATAGATCAGCGAAAACGCGGCGGCAGGCCCCAGATCGAATTGTCCGACCGCCTTCTGGGTCAGGTACTGGCTCAGGAAGGTCGTGGCATTGCCCGGTCCGCCGCCGGTGAGCACGAAGGGCTCGGTATAGATCATGAAGCTGTCCATGAAGCGCAGCAGCACCGCGATCATCAGCACGCCTCGCAGCTTGGGCAGCTGGATGTAGCGAAACACCGCAAATTTTGATGCGCCGTCGATGCGAGCGGCCTGATAGTAGGCGTCCGGAATCGCGCGCAAGCCGGCATAACAGAGCAAGGCCACCAGAGGCGTCCAGTGCCACACATCCATGGCCAGCACGGTGAGCCAGGCATGGGTGGCATTGCCGGTGTAACTGTAGTCAAAGCCCATGCCCGCCAGCGCAGCGCCGAGCAGGCCGATGTCGGTGCGACCGTAGATCTGCCAGATGGTGCCCACCACGTTCCAGGGAATCAGCAGCGAGATCGCAATGACTACCAGCACGGCGGATGCCCGCCAGCCCTTGATCGGCATCGACAGGGCCAGCACAATGCCCAGCGGAATCTCAACGAGCAAGACACTGAGCGAAAACCCGATCTGACGAAACAATGCGCCCTGCAGGTCTTCATCACGCATCACGGCCTTGAACCATTCGGTGCCCACGAACACCCGCCGATCGGGCGAAAAAATGTCCTGCACGGAATAATTGACAACGGTCATCAGCGGAATGATGGCCGAGAATGCCACGCAGATGACCACTGGCAGCACCAGCAGCCAGGCCTTCTGATTGACGGGCTTGATGGCGCTCACTCGACCAGCTCCTCGTTTACGTAATAGCAGGTGTGCGGACCGATCACGCCCAGCGACACGTTCTGGCCAACCGGCGGAATCACCTGACCGGCGTCCAGCCTGGCGCGCACCACGGCTGGCCCGGCCATGCCCTCGACCCGGGCGGCGAGCAGCCAGTAGGTACCGATGTCCTGCACCTTGATCACCTGGGCGGGCACGCTGCCGGACGCGCTGGGGGCCACGAGCCGTACGTACTCGGGGCGAATGCCCACGGTGAAATCGGCCAGCGCTGCAACAGTCGTCGACGGTGCGGCGACCGGATGGCCACCCACAATGATGGTCGAGCGGCCGTCATCGCGCCGACCCGGCAGGAAATTCATGCCGGGCGAACCGATGAAATTGCCGACAAAGGTATGCGAAGGCCGCTCGAACAGCTCGCTGGCCGAGCCGGTCTGCAAGGCGCGGCCACGCGCCATCACGATGGTCTGATCGGCAAAGGTGAGCGCCTCGACCTGATCATGGGTGACATAGATGAGGGTCATGCGCAGCTCGCGGTGAATCTCCTTGAGCTTGCGCCGCAACTGCCATTTGAGATGCGGATCGATCACCGTGAGCGGCTCATCGAACAACACCGCCGAGACATCCTCACGGACCAGGCCACGCCCCAACGAGATCTTCTGCTTTGCATCGGCGGTGAGCCCGGCAGCGCGTGACTGCAGGACCGGATTCAGGTCGAGCATCTCGGCGATCCGCCCCACCCGCTCCCGGATGCGGTCGGCCGACACGCCACGGTTGCGCAGGGGAAACGCCAGATTCTCAGCGACTGTCATGGTGTCGTAGATCACCGGAAACTGAAACACCTGGGCGATATTGCGCGCCTGAGTGCTCAACCGGGTGACATCCCTGCCATCGTAGCTGACCGTTCCATGCGAGGGCGTGACCAGGCCCGACACGATATTCAGCAAGGTGGTCTTGCCGCAACCGGAAGGACCGAGCAGGGCATAGGCCCCGCCATCGTCGAAGCGCATCTTCAGTGGCAACAACGCGTAGTCTTCGTCACGCTGCGGATTCGGACCGTAGGCGTGGGCGAGATCGAGATCGATCCGGGCCATTCAGTGACCAGCCGTACGGGTCGGGGCATGCAGCAGATTGCCCCCCGCATCGAAGACGTGAATCGCATCTGGACGCAGATGCAGCTCGATCGACGCGCCGATCTCGAAGACGTGCACGCCGGCCAGCTGGGCGACCAGATCGCCGATGGCCGTGCTCGCATGCACGAAGGTGTCGGAGCCGGAAATCTCGGCCAGCACCACCTGGCCGGCAATGACCAGATCACCGGCCGTTCCGCTCACGCGCAAGGCACTGGCGCGGATGCCGATGGTGACCTGGCCGGCCTGACGCGCCGCTGCGGCCAGTTGGCCGGCCGGCAGGCGCGCGCCACCGGGCAGGCAGATTGAATCGGCCTCGACATGCGCCTTAACCAGATTCATCGGCGGATCGCTGAAGGCCCGCGCCACCCGGATCGAGGCGGGGCGGTGAAAGACCTCTGCCGTCGGCCCGTACTGGAGCAGTTCACCGGCATCCATCACGGCCGTATGGCCACCCAACTGCAGCGCTTCGGTCGGTTCGGTGGTGGCATAGACCACGGTCGATTCACCCGACTCGAACAAGGTGGACAGTTCTTCGCGCAATTCCTCACGCAGCTTGTAATCCAGATTGACCAAGGGTTCGTCCAGCAGCATCAGCGGCGCACGTTTGGCCAACGCCCGCGCGAGCGCCACCCGTTGTTGCTGACCACCAGACAGTTCGGCCGGCAGGCGCTGCAGAAAGGGTTCGATATGCAGCCGCGCAGCCAGTTCATTGACCCGCGCCGTGATGGCCTGGTTATCCATCTGTCCCTGCAGACGCAAGGGCGAGGCAATGTTCCGGGCAACCGTCATCGAGGGGTAATTGATGAACTGCTGGTAGACCATTGACACATTTCGCTCGCGAACTGGGGTGCCGGTCACGTCGGCGCCATCGACAAGGACTCGTCCGGTGCTCGGTCGGTCCAGGCCGGCCATGATGCGCATCAACGAGGTTTTGCCCGCCTGCGTTGCCCCGAGCAATACCGTCACCGCCCCCGGGACCAGTTGCAGATCCAGCGGATAGAGGTGGGTCGCCGCGCCGACCCGCTGGCCGATGCGCTCGAGCAACAATTCCATGATCCCGCCCTGACTCCTTTTATGCTGTTTTCATCGCCGACGCATGGTACAAGCGAAAGAAAACGAATGTCAATGGACCAAAAAAAAAAAAATCGCTTGCGACATTCTTCAAAATCGAAATAATTCGAAGATCACCAGCCCATGCCGCGCCGACATTCATGGCTTCGCTCACCCCACGACAGACCGACATCGTGCAACTGGCCCGTCACAGCGGTCGGGTCGATGTCGATGCGCTGGCGGCGACCTTCGATGTGACACCGCAGACCATCCGCAAAGACCTCAATGACTTGTGCGAGCTGGGCATCCTGCAGCGGTATCACGGCGGTGCCATGCTCGGCTCGGGCGTGGCCAACCTGGCTTATGAGTCACGCCGCGAACTGGCCACCGACGCCAAGTCCCGGATCGGTGCCCATGCGGCCGGCTTGATCCCCAACGATTGCTCCTTGTTCATCAATATCGGCACGACCACCGAGCAGGTGGCGCAAGCCCTGCGCAGCCACACCGGGCTGATGGTGATCACCAACAACCTGAATGTCGCGCGCATCCTGCAAGGCGCGGCAGACATCGAAGTGGTGATCGCCGGTGGCCTGCTGCGTCATACCGACGGCGGTATCGTGGGTGATGCAACCGTCGAATTCATCCGTCAGTTCAAGGTCGACTTTGCCATTGTGGGCGCCTCGGCGATCGACCCCGATGGCAGTCTGCTCGACTTCGACTACCGCGAAGTGAGCGTGTCCAAGGCGATCATGGCCGGCGCCCGCCGGACGCTGCTGGTCGCCGACCGGATGAAATTTGCGCGCGCTGCACCGGTGCGCATCGGTCATCTGTCCAGCTTCGATTGGTTCATCACTGACGCAGCCCCGCCAGCGGCCATCGCCCGGATCTGCGCCGATCACGATGTCGCTGTGGAAATCGTCGCCGATGTGACAGCATCGCGTCGTGAACCTGGTGATGATGACCCGGCCACAACCACCAACGGCCCCGGCGTGCCGGCTGCACGCAGGACGGGCCGATGATGAACCGCTCGCGCGATCAGACCTTCGCGGCACTCACCGGCGATCAAGGCTTCGATCTGCTGATCGTGGGCGGCGGCGCGACCGGGCTCGGCGTTGCCCTGGATGCGGCGCACCGGGGCTTTTCGGTGGCGCTGGTCGAGGCGGAAGATTTCGCCAAGGGCACCTCGTCACGGGCGACGAAGCTGCTGCATGGCGGTGTGCGTTATCTGGCCCAGGGCGATGTGCCGCTGGTTCGCGAAGCCCTACATGAGCGCACCACCCTGCTGGCCAATGCACCGCATCTGGCGCACGCACTGCCCTTCATCATGCCGGTTTATGGCCGGCGCGGGTTGCTGTTCGACAAATGGTTCTATGGTGCCGGGCTGATGCTCTACGATCTGCTGGCCGGCAAGGCGGGCCTGGGCAAAACTGATTTGCTGAGTCGGGCGCGCACGCTGGACATGCTGCCCGGTGTGCGCCCGGAAAATCTGGCCGGGGGCGTGCGTTACTGGGACGGACAGTTCGATGATGCGCGCCTGGCCGTGGGTCTGGCGCGCACGGCCGAGCGCGCCGGTGCCTGTCTGTTGAACTATTGCCGCGTCACCAATCTGATGCATGACTCGGGCCGCGTGGTCGGCGCGATGATCCGCGACACGATTGCCGGACACGATGGGCGGATCAGGGCACGCTGCGTGATCAATGCCGCGGGGGTCTGGGTCGATGCGATCCGCCGCATGGACCGCCCCGATGTGCAGAAGATGGTTGCACCCAGTCAGGGCGTGCACATCGTCGTGGACCAGTCATTCATGCCCGGCGACCATGCCTTGCTGGTGCCCAAGACACGCGACGGTCGAGTGCTGTTCGCGGTGCCCTGGCTGGGCAAACTGATCCTGGGGACAACGGATACGCCGCGCGACGATCTGGTCAGCGAACCGGATCCGTTTCGCGAGGAAGTCGAGTTCATCCTGGGCGAATCGGCACGATATCTGCGGAAGGCGCCGCGGCGCGAAGATGTGCTGTCAATCTGGGTCGGCCTGCGCCCGCTGGTGCGCCCGCCCAGTGATGAAGGGGAACCGACCCGCAAACTGTCGCGCGAACATACCGTGCTGGTGGCACAGTCGGGTCTGGTCACCGTCACGGGCGGCAAGTGGACCACTTATCGCGCCATGGCCGAAGATGTCCTGGACAGTTGCGCCCGGCATGGACTGATCACGCAACGCGCGGCGCGCAGCACCGTCGACCTCGCCCTGGTCGGTGCGCCGACTTCGCAAGGCGTGCCGATCAGCCACCCGCCCGGGCTGCACTCCTACGGCACCGACGCGCCCACCGTGCAGGCGCTGGCCGGCGCCGAACGGGAACTCGCACCCGGACTGACCGAAGCCATGGTGCGCTTTGCCGTGCGTCATGAATATGCGCGCACTGTGGAAGACGTGCTGGCACGCCGATCCCGCCTGTTGTTCCTGGACGCGCGGCTGGCCGGTTCGCTGGCCGGGCCGGTCAGCGAGATCCTGGCCGACGAACTGGGCGCAGACTTTGATGCGCGGGCATCCTGCGCTGCCTTTGAAGCACTGGCCAGACAGTATCTGACCCTGCCCTGACCCTGCCCTGACCCTGCCCTGACCCTGCCCTGACCCGCGCTTCGCCAGAGCATCCGGCCGCACGGGCGTACAGTCTCGCAAAGCGGGCCCTGCCCGAACCTGAACCCTACCGACCCGGGACATCATGGACAAGGAATTGACGATCGCCGTTCTGCCCGGCGATGGCATCGGCATCGAAGTGATCGAGGCCAGCCTGCAGGTGATGGACGCGGTGGCCCGGCGCATTCCCCAGGCCCGCCTGCAGTATCAGTGGCTGGACGCAGGCGCCGCCCATTATCAGGCCAGCGGCGAGGCACTGCCCGCTGCCACCCTGAGCGCCTGCGAACAAGCCGATGCCATCCTGCTCGGCGCGATGGGCTTGCCCGATGTGCGTTATGACAACGGCACCGAGATTTCCCCGCAGCTGGACATTCGCGATCATTTTGAACTGTATGCCGGGGTGAGGCCGATCCGTGCCTGCGCGGGGCTGCCGGGTGTCTTGGCCGACCCCCGTGCCGCGCAGATCGATCTGGTGCTGGTGCGCGAGCAGACCGAAGGTCTGTTTTATGAGCGCGGCAAGCGGCGTATCGAGAACGGCGTCGCCTATGACACGATGGCGATCAGTGAACGCGGCACCCGACGGGTCAGCGAGTATGCGTTCCGGCTCGCCGCGCGCCGGGGTGCCAGACCGGGTGCGGACAAACCACGGGTGACCGTGGTCGACAAAGCCAATGTGCTGGGCTCAATGGCCTGGTTTCGCGAGATTTTCATGCGCGTGGCCGCTGACCATCCGGGGGTGCAGGCCGATGCGGCCTATATCGATGCCACGGCACTGAACTTGGTCCGCCAACCCTGGCAGTTCGATGTGATGGTGACCGAGAATCAGTTCGGCGACATCCTGTCCGATCTGTGCGCAGCGCTGATCGGTGGCATGGGCATGGCGCCCTCGGCCGACATCGGTGAGCGGCATGCCATGTTCCAACCGGCTCATGGCAGCGCACCCGATATCGCCGGCCGTGGCATCGCCAACCCGACGGCCACCCTGCTCTCGGTGGCCATGATGCTTGACTGGCTGGCCGACACGCATCGCCTGCCGGCGCTCGCCAGCGCCGCCGACCTGCTCGATCGGGCGGTGCGTCAGGCGTTTGCGGGCGGCAAACTGTTGCCTGGCGAATTCGGTGGCAAGGCAGGTACGGCGCAGATCGCCAGTGCGGTTGCCGAGCAGGTGGCCGGCCTGCCACTGCGCGACGCTGCCTGACGATGCTGCGGGTCGGGCTCATCGGCACGGGTTATTTCAGTCACTTTCATCTCGAGGGCTGGTCATCGGTCAAGGGCGCCGAAGTGGTCGCGGTCTGCGATACCGATCCGGCCAGGGCCCAGGCGATGGCTCACCGGTTCGGCGTGGCTGCGGTGCATGACAGCGCGCAACGAATGCTCGACCACGAGGCGCTCGACCTGCTGGACGTGGTCACGCCACCGGCCACCCATCCGGCACTGATTGCCCTGGCTGCACAACGACGCCTGCCCACGATCTGTCAAAAACCCCTGGCGCCCGATCTGGAACAGGCTCGCGAGATGACTCGGCTAATGGCGACGGCCGGCGCTCCGCTGATCGTTCATGAGAATTTCCGGTTCAGCCCCTGGTATCGCGAAGCACGCCGGCTGATCGACGCCGGTGCGATGGGCCGCCTGCACAGCGTAATGTTTCGATTGCGACCCGGCGATGGCCAGGGTGATTCGGCCTATCTGGCGCGCCAACCCTATTTCCAGCAGATGCCCCGTTTTCTGGTTCACGAGACGGCCGTGCATTTCATCGACACGTTTCGTTATCTCATGGGCGAAGTCACGGCGGTGACCGCGAGCCTGCGCAGAATCAATCCGGTCATCGCCGGCGAAGACGCCGGCTACATCATCTTTCACTTCCAGTCGGGTGCGACCGGCCTGTTCGATGGCAACCGCCTCAATGAGCATGAAGCCACCGACCTGCGTCGCACGATGGGCCAGATGTGGCTGGAAGGCAGCGCTGGCGTATTGCGCCTGGACGGCGAGGGTCGGCTGCACTGGCAGCCGCATGGCGGCTCAAGCATTCACCATGAGTATGACCGGGGGCCTGATACGTTTGCCGGTGGCGCCTGCGCGCGCCTTCAACAACATGTGGTCGACTATCTGCTCGGCGAGGGACCGGTGGAGAACACAGCGCAGGATTACCTGCGCAACCTGCAGATCGTCGAAGCCGTCTATCAGTCCTCGGCATCGGGTCAGCGCATGCCGCTAGACAACGGTTGATATCGGCAATCAGCGGGGGTTTCGTGCCGCTCTCCGACCGAACAAGCAGTCGGTGATCAGGGCAAGATCGAGAGCGTCCGAGTCCGTGTGCAAGGCACCAGACGAAGTGACCCCTCATGGGCTCGGACCGATTTCCAATTCAATCATCACGTGCACCCGGACCCATGCGACTCAATCTCAAAGTCTTCAGAACGCCGATCACTCTGGTCGCCCTGTTCACCCTGTTATTGGCTTTTAGCATCGTCGCCTTGCTGGGAGCTAGCGAGCAACTGACTGCCGCCCAGGAAACCCGACACAACAGCTATCTGCTGGCCGACGAACTGCGCCAGAGCTCCGACGATCTGACCCGTCTGGCCCGCACCTATGTGGCAACGGGCGACAAAAAATGGGAAGCGCAGTACGTCGAGATACTGGACATCCGCAATGGCAGAAAGCCACGACCGGCCGACTATCACCGGATCTACTGGGATTTCCGGGCCGCCGACATCAACCCGGCCGCGGGCTCGGCCGAGGCCGTCCCCTTGCTCGACCTGATGAAGCGTGCCGGCTTTCAGGACAACGAACTGGCCAAGCTCAAGGAGGCGCAGGACAATTCGGACGATCTCGTGAACACCGAGACCATCGCCATGCACCTGGTCAAGGGCCTGTATGCCGATCGGCAGGGTGGCTTCACTGTGCGCGGCGAACCGGATCAGGCGCGTGCGCTGGCGATGATGCATGACGGCAACTATCACCAGTTCAAGGCCAAAATCATGAAGCCGGTGAACGAGTTTCTGACCCTGCTCGAAGCTCGCACGGCAAATGCAGTGGCGGCGGCCGACAAGGCGCAGCGGTTCTGGGAGATCGCCATTGCCGTGTTGAGCCTGGGCGTCGCCGCCGCCACGGCCTGGTCGTTTCGCCAATGGTGGTGGATCAATGCCCGACTGGGCGGTTCACCCGACGAGGTGGTCAGTCTGGTCAAGGACCTGTCTGCCGGCGATCTGTCCGGCACGAAGCAGCGCAATGATCTGCCCGCCGACAGCGTCTTGGGCGGTTTGATATCGATGCGCGCCCAGTTGGCCGAGATCTTTCGCGCCGTGCGCCTGAATGCCGAGTCAGTGGCCACCGCAAGCGCGCAGATCGCGGCCAGCAGCCAGGATCTATCCCATCGCACCGAATCGCAGGCCGGCGCCCTGCAACAGACAGCGGCCACCATGGACGGATTGGGCAACACGGTACGCGACAATGCGAGCAATGCCCGGCAGGCCAATGAACTGGCCCAGCGTGCCTCCTCGATTGCCAGCGAAGGCGGACAGATCGTCAATAATGTCGTGCAGACCATGCGGGGTATCGATGAATCCTCGCGGAAGGTGACCGACATCATCACGGTCATCGATGGCATTGCGTTTCAAACCAATATTCTGGCGCTCAATGCAGCCGTCGAGGCCGCTCGCGCCGGTGAACAGGGTCGCGGTTTCGCGGTAGTCGCCGGCGAGGTGCGCACGCTTGCCCACCGATCGGCCGAGGCGGCCAAGGAAATCAAACGGCTGATCTCCGACAGTGAACAGCGCGTCGCCCAGGGCACCGAACTGGTCAACCAGGCGGGAGGCACGATGGAAGAGATCGTCGGTTCGATCCGCCGGGTCAGCGATATCGTGAGCGAGATCACGGCAGCCAGCCAGGAACAGAGCACGGGCGTTCAGCAGGTTGGCGATGCAGTCATGCAGATGGACAAGAATACCCAGCAAAATGCCGCGATGGTCGAGGAGTCGACCGCTGCCGCCGAGAATCTGCGCCGACAGGCCGGTGATCTCGTTCAGGCGGTCTCGGTGTTCCGGCTGCAAGCGGGCTGATCAGCGGCGCGGCCCGGTGCCGTGCCGACCTGCATCGTCGCCCCTGTTCATCAGGCCGCGCCTTTCGAACGACGCCAGTCGCCGGGTGTCATATCCATCGTGGCACGAAAATGCGCATTGAATGTCGAGAGGTCTCCAAAGCCGGCATCAAAGGCAATCGACGCGATCGGCCGATCGGTCGCCGCGATCGCAGCACCGGCCCGACGCAAACGCGTCAGCAGGAGATAACGATATGGCGTGAGTCCGACCACGCGAGCGAAGGACCGAAGGAAGTGGAACTTGCTGATGCCGGCAATGGCGGCCAGGCGATCGAGATCGAGGGGCTCATTCGAGTGCTCCTCGATGAATCGAATTGCGCCCATGACGCGCCGTTCATCACGGACCGTCGTCCTGGCAACCGCGACTTGCGCACCAGCTGCGATTCTCGACGCCGCGTGAGCCAACCGGATGGCTGATTCCTCGGTTGCAAGGGCCGTCGCATCGATCATCGCTTCCATGCGTGAGGCGAGCGGAGCGAGGCCGATCGAAGCAGGTAGCGACGGCATTGGGAACTCGAACTGTGCGTCGCCCGTCGCATCGGCCGCAATCTCATTAAAATAGTCGGGACGAAACGTGAAGGCGACGCAACGATCACCACGCCCATGCTCGTGGGCGCATTGGTAACATCGGCCAGCCGCACCGAGCAGGACCGCGCCTGGATGCATCAGGCTGTTGCCGGCATGGGTGCAATAGTCGAACGAACCCGACAGTACCACCGCGAGTGTCACGCCCTCATGGCGTTCCTCGAACGATCGATCGCCCGGGCCTGCCTCGCAGACATAGTCGATCGCCTGCCAGCCTTCGCCGGAAGCGATGGCGCGTACGCGGGGCTCGCGCAGTTCGTGATGTATCGACATGGGCCAAGCATAGCAATTTTCCCCAAGACGAACACTGGCCAATCGATCATGCTGACATCTCCAGGCCATCAGGCCAGACGACCGTGGGGACTGAAATGCTCGACCATGTTTCGATCGGTGCAAGCGACCTCTTGCGAGCCGGCATCTTCTACGATGCCGTACTGACTAATCTGGGATACGCTCGGCTGTACGGCGACGAATCATCCCTTGGGTACGGCGATGGCCGCGTCGGATTCTGGATCGGCGCAGCTCAGCATCCTGTGCCGGCCGATTCGAAGTCCGGATTGCATTTCTGCTTCGCTGCGCCGACGCGTGCCAGCGTCGACGCGTTTCACGCGGCTGCATTGGCGAATGGGGGAAAGGACAACGGACAGCCGGGCGTGCGCGCAGACTACGGGCCCGACTACTATGCAGCTTTTGTCGTCGATCCGGACGGCTACCGGATCGAAGCGTACTGCGGCGGCACAAGCTGACACGACAATCATCGTATTCAAGCGCCGAGCGATAGCGCCACCCGCAGCGCCTCAGGGTTCGCGCAGCCACCAGTCGCCCGCCAGGCCCAGCTTCAAATAGTCGATGAAGTCGGTCACCTTCGGTGGCACCAGCTTGGGCGAGGGAAACACGGCATGCATCTCCTGGACGGGCAGGCCATGGTCGGCCATCACGACCTGCACCTGGGCGCCGGCGATCGCCTCACGAGCCACATACCAGGGCAGGATCGCCAGGCCCATGCCCTGGCAGGCGGCTGACATCACGGTAGTGAGGTTGTTCGAGCGCAGCGGACCGCTGACCGGTACCGAAACCGGTCGGCCATCGGGTGGCGTCATGCGCCAACGGTCGTCTCCCTGGACGCTGCTGTAGACCAGGCAGGCATGGCGCGCCAGGTCGGCCACGGCGACCGGTTCGCCCTGGCTGCCCAGATAACCGGCCGAGGCCACCATCACCCAGGGATTGCTGCCCAGATAACGGGCACCCAGGGCGGAGTCGGCCATCTGGCCCAGGCGGATCGCCAGATCGACCCCTTGCTCGACCATGTCGACATACCGATCGTCGAAACTGATGTCGACCTTGACTTCAGGGTTGGCCCGCATGTAGCGCAGCACGATGGGCACCAGGATGCGCCGGCCGAAGGCCACCGAGGTGCTGATGCGCAACTGGCCCCGCACGCTGCCCTGGCCATGCGCGGCAATATGCTCGGCCTCATCGAGCGCACGCTCCACGAGCTTGCACTTGTCGTAGTAGAGCATGCCGATTTCGGTGGTGGCAACGCCCCGGGTGGAGCGGTGCAGCAGGCGCACCCCCAGGCGGGCTTCGGTGGCCGCGATCGCCTTGGTGGCGGTGGGCTGGGTCACGCCCAGTTCGGCGGCCGCCTTGCTGAAACTGCCGGTCTCCACCACCCGGATGAACAACTGCACGGAATCGACACGGTCCATCTGCCGATTCTAGCCGGCTGTGGCCCGGTATGTCGTTGGCGGAATAGTGCTTATGCCGGCTCTGGGATTCTCAAGCCGGAGGCTGGCGAACAAGATGGCGCCATTGAAACCGGGAGACAGACATGGCGACGATGAAAGCGGCAATGGCGGCAGTTCTGGTGATGGAAAAGGAAGGCATTACCCAGGCCTTCGGCGTACCCGGCGCGGCGATCAATCCGCTGTATGCGCAACTGCGCGAGCGCCAGTCGATCGCGCACGTATTGGCCCGTCATGTCGAGGGGGCATCGCACATGGCCGAAGGCTATACCCGCGCGCGGGCTGGCAATATCGGGGTATGCATCGGCACCTCGGGCCCGGCTGGCACCGACATGATCACCGGCCTGTATTCGGCCCAGGCCGACAGCATTCCGATTCTGTGCATCACCGGTCAGGCGCCGCGCGCCCGGATGCACAAGGAAGATTTCCAGGCGGTCGACATCGCCACCATTGCCCGGCCAGTCACCAAATGGGCGACGACCGTGCTCGAGCCGGCCCAGGTGCCCCGGGCATTCCAGCAGGCCTTTCATCTGATGCGTTCTGGACGACCCGGGCCGGTCCTGATCGATCTACCCTTCGATGTGATGATGACCGATATCGAATTCGATATCGACACCTATGAGCCCCTGGCGGTGTACAAGCCGTCGGCCAGTCGCCGGCAGGTGGAGAAGGCGCTGGAGATGCTGCTCACCGCCGAACGACCGCTGATCGTCGCGGGTGGGGGCATCATCAATGCCGACGCCAGCGACCTGCTCGTCGAATTTGCCGAACTCACCGGCGTGCCGGTCATTCCAACCCTGATGGGCTGGGGCAGCATCCCCGACGATCATCGCCTGATGGCCGGCATGTGCGGACTGCAGACCAGTCATCGTTATGGCAATGCGAACATGCTGGCCAGTGACTTCGTGCTGGGCATCGGCAATCGCTGGGCGAACCGGCACACGGGCAGCCCGCAGGTGTACTGCAAGGGCCGTCGCTTCATCCATGTCGATATCGAGCCGACCCAGATCGGTCGCGTGTTCGCACCCGACTATGGCATCGTGTCCGATGCGAAGCTGGCCCTGGAATTGTTCGTGGCCGTGGCCCGCGACTGGCAGGCTGAAGGCAGGCTGCGCAACTGGTCGGGCTGGTCGGATGAGTGCCTCAAGCGAAAGGGTTCGCTCGACTACCTGCGCAAGACCAACTTCGACACCGTGCCCATGAAGCCGCAGCGCGTTTATCAGTGCATGAACAATGCTTTCGGCAAGGATGTGACCTATGTGTCGACAATCGGTCTGAGCCAGATCGCCGGCGCCCAGTTTCTGCATGTTTATCACCCGCGTCACTGGATCAATTGTGGTCAGGCTGGCCCGCTCGGCTGGACCATCCCGGCGGCGCTCGGGGTCCGGGCTGCCGATCCGGCTCGCAAGATCGTGGCGCTCTCGGGCGACTATGACTTCCAGTTCATGATCGAGGAGCTTGCAGCCGGCGCGCAGTTCAAGCTGCCCTACATCCATGTGGTGGTGAACAACAGTTATCTGGGGCTGATCCGCCAGAGCCAGCGGGGCTTCACCATGGATTATTGCGTTCAGCTCGGCTTCGAGAACATCAATGCGGGAGAGGGCGAGGTGACTGGCGAGCAGGGTTATGGCGTCGATCACATCAAGGTTGCCGAGGGGCTGGGCTGCAAGGCGATCCGGGTGCATCGTCAGGAGGAGATCGCACCGGCCATCAAGCAGGCCGAAGCCTGGATGGCCCAGTACAGCGTGCCGGTGGTGATCGAGATCATTCTGGAGCGCGTGACCAATATCGCGATGGGTACGGAAATCGACAATGTGGTCGAGTTCGAGGAGCTGGCCAGCGGCCGCACCGACGTCCCCACCGCCGTTTCCATGCTCGACTGACCGGAGCCCGTCATGCCCAGATTTGCCGCCAACCTCACCATGTTGTACACCGATCGGCCGTTTCTGGATCGATTCGATGCTGCCGCGCGCGACGGCTTCGAGGCGGTGGAGTTTCTGTTTCCCTACGACTTCCCGGCCCAGCAGATCAGCGAACGCCTGCGGGCCAGCGGTCTCACCCTGGTGTTGCACAACCTGCCCGCGGGTGACTGGGCCGCGGGCGAGCGCGGTATCGCCTGCCTGCCCGATCGGGTGGGCGAGTTCCGCGAGCGGGTGGGCTGCGCCATCGATTACGCGCAAACCCTGGGCGTCGCGCAACTGAACTGCCTGCTTGGCAAGGCCCCGGCCGGCGTGCCGGCCGCCGAACTACGCCGCACGGTGGTGGACAACCTTCGCCATGCAGCCGCCGAACTGGACAAGGCGGGCTTGCGCCTGCTCATCGAACCGATCAATACCTTCGACATTCCGGGCTTTTATCTGACCGGCAGCGCACAGGCCTTGTCGATTCTTGATGAGGTCGGTGCGCCCAATGCCTACCTGCAATACGACATCTATCACATGCAGCGCATGGAAGGCGAGCTGGCCGCGACGCTGGCGCGGCATCTGTCGCGCATTGCCCATGTGCAACTGGCCGACAACCCCGGCCGGAACGAACCCGGCACCGGTGAGATCAACTATCCCTTCCTGTTCGCCCATCTGGATAGGATCGGCTACACCGGATGGATCGGTTGTGAATACAAGCCGGCCAGCACCACCGAGGCCGGGCTGAGCTGGCGGCAACTGGCTGGCGGCCAGGCCTGAAAGCCCGGGGCCAGGGCCGACCGACTGGCCGCCTGCGCAGTCCCATCCTTCATCGAATCACAGGAGAACGAGTTGACGACAACATCCCTCAAGCTGGGCTTCATTGGCCTGGGCATCATGGGCACGCCGATGGCGGGCCAATTGTTGAAGGCGGGCCATCAGGTGTTTGCCAATACCGCCTCGAAGGTGCCCGACAGTCTGGTCAGTGCGGGGGCCATCGCCTGCCAGAGCGCGAAGGATGTCGCACAGAAGGCCGACATCATTTTCATCATGGTGCCCGACACGCCGCATGTGGAGCAGGTGTTGTTCGGTGACGCTGGCGTGGCCGCCGGACTGAGCAAGGGCAAGACGGTTGTCGACATGAGCTCGATCTCGCCCGTCGAGACCAAAGTGTTCGCGGGCCGGATCAATGCACTGGGTTGCGACTATCTCGATGCGCCGGTCTCGGGCGGTGAAGTGGGAGCGAAAAATGCCACGCTGTCGATCATGGTTGGTGGCGACGAGGCGGTGTTCGAGCGGATCAGGCCCTTGTTCGAACTGATGGGCAAGAACATCACGCTGGTGGGCGGCAATGGCGATGGCCAGACCGCGAAGGTGGCCAATCAGATCGTCGTCGCGTTGAACATCGAGGCCGTGGCCGAGGCCCTGGTGTTCGCGGCCAAGGCCGGGGCTGATCCGGCGCGCGTGCGCCAGGCCCTGATGGGTGGTTTTGCCTCATCAAAAATTCTCGAGGTGCATGGCGAGCGCATGGTCACGCGGCGCTTCGAGCCGGGTTTCCGGATCGAACTGCATCAGAAGGATCTGAACCTGGCGCTGGGCAGCGCACGCGCCCTGGGTGTATCGTTACCGAACACGGCCACCGCCCAGGAGTTGTTCAACGCCTGCGCCGCCCAGGGCGGCAAGGCCTGGGATCACTCGGCGATGGTGCGTGCGCTGGAGCGGCTGGCAAACGTCGAGATCGGCCAGGCGGCCGACTGATCCGATATCGGGGCGGGCGCGGTCTGCCTGGCTGGCGCAACGGCATCATCGAACAAGCCTGCGAGCAGGCAGACCAGGGAGACACTCATGGAAAAATTCAACGCACCGCTGTCAGCCGCCGAACAGATCCTGCGCGACGCCGCCTTCGACTACCACCGGGCACCCTCGCGCGGCAAGATCTCGGTCACGCCGACCAAGCCCTTATCCAACCAGCGTGACCTCTCGCTGGCCTACTCGCCCGGCGTGGCCTATCCCTGCCTGGCCATCGAGGCCGATCCGTCCCTGGCTGCCGAGTTCACGTCGCGCGCCAATCTGGTCGGAGTGATCACCAATGGCACGGCGGTGCTGGGGCTGGGCAATATCGGACCGCTCGCGGCCAAGCCGGTCATGGAAGGCAAGGGATGCCTGTTCAAAAAGTTCGCGGGCATCGATGTGTTCGACATCGAACTGGCCGAGACCGACCCCGACAAGCTCATCGAGATTATTGCGGCGCTCGAGCCCACCCTGGGTGGCATCAACCTCGAAGATATCAAGGCCCCCGAGTGCTTCCATATCGAGAAGGCGCTCAAGGAGCGCATGAAGATTCCGGTGTTCCATGATGACCAGCATGGCACGGCCATCATCTCGGGCGCTGCACTGATCAACGGCCTCGAACTGGTGGGCAAGGACATCGGCGCGATCAAGCTGGTGGCCTCGGGCGCGGGCGCAGCGGCCATTGCCTGTCTGGATGTGATGATCGGGCTGGGCGTGGCACGCGAGAACATTTTCGTGGTTGATTCACGCGGCGTGGTGCAGGATCAACGCGAGGATGCTCTCGAGGGCCGGCTCGACCCGAGCAAACAACGTTATTGCCAACAGACTAACGCGCGCACGCTGGCCGACGTGATGGTCGGCTGCGATGTGTTTCTGGGCTGTTCGGCAGCCGGCGTGCTGACCCAGGCGATGGTCAAGACCATGTCGGTCAAACCCATCATCCTCGCGCTGGCCAACCCGGAACCGGAAATCCGCCCCGAACTGGCCCGGGAAGTCAGACCGGACTGCATCATTGCCACCGGGCGTTCGGACTATCCGAACCAGGTCAACAATGTGCTGTGCTTTCCGTATATTTTTCGCGGCGCGCTCGATTGCGGCGCCTCGCGCATTACCGAGGAAATGAAGCTGGCCTGCGTGCGGGAGATTGCCGCCCTGGCCAAGGCCGAGATCAGCGATGAAGTGGCCGCTGCCTATGCGGGTGACGAACTGCGTTTCGGTCCCGATTACCTGATTCCCAAACCCTTCGATTCGCGACTGATTCTGCGCATCGCACCCGCGGTGGCCAAGGCCGCGGCCGACAGTGGCGTGGCCACCCGGCCGATCCAGGATCTGGCCGCCTACCGCCAATCACTCACCCGCTTCGTCTACCAGACCGGCATGGTGATGCGACCAGTGTTTGCCGCGGCCACTGCCGAATCAGCGCGGGTGGTCTATGCCGAGGGCGAGCATGAGCGGGTATTACGAGCGGTGCGCATCGTGGTCGACGAAGGGCTGGCCAGGCCGATCCTGATCGGACGACCGGCGGTGATCGAGTCGCGTATCGCCCGCGCCAATCTGCACCTGGTGGCCGGACGCGACTTCGAGATCGTCGACCCGGCCGACGATCAACGTTTTCGCCGCTACTGGGAAGCCTATTACCGGATGGGTGCGCGCAACGGCATTACGCCCGAAATGGCCAAGGCCGCGATGCGCCGCTCGAGCACCACGGTGGCCGCGCTGATGGTTCACCTGGGTGACGCCGAAGGCATGCTCTGCGGTCTGGTGGGCCGCTTCGACCGACATCTGGAAATAGTCCAGGAGGTGATCGGACTTCGCGACGCCACCGATGGATGGGCAACCATGAATGCCGTGCTGCTCGAGCGTCATACGCTGTTCATTGCCGATACCTTTGTCAATGACGATCCGGGTGCGGCGCAACTGGCCGAGATCGCCGGACTCGCAGTCGAGGCAGTGGCCCGATTCGGGGTGGAGCCCCGGGTGGCCTTCCTGTCGCATTCGATGTTTGGCAGCAGCAAACGACCAAGTGCGCTGAAGATGCGCCAGGCGCGTGACCTGTTCGTGGCGCGTTGGCCCGATATTCCGGCCGACGGTGAATTGCACGGTGATGTGGCGCTGATGGGCCCGGGCCGCCATGCCCTGGTGCCCGATCCAACGCTGGAGGGCAACGCCAATGTATTGATCCTCCCGAACCTGGACGCCGCCAACATCCTGTTTAACGTGCTCAAGGTAACCGGGGGCAACGGGGTGACGATTGGTCCGATCCTGCTGGGCGGCAGTGCCCCTGCGCACATCCTCACGCCCTCGTCGTCGGTGCGGCGGGTGGTCAACATGACCGCCCTGACGGCGGCGCAGGCGGCGACGGTCTGAGGCGCCCTACATGCCCGATTCGGTCGGCTTTTCGATAGGGCCGCCCGCCTCGGCCCAGTCCTTGAAGCCGCCCAGGTTGTAGACCTTCTCGTAGCCCAGGTCCTTGAGCACGCGCCCGGCGAGCGCGGACCGGCCGCCAGACGCGCAATAGACGATGATGGTCTTGTCCTTATCGAACGACTTGTCATGAAAGGGCGAGGCGGCGTCGGCCCGGAATTCGAGCATGCCGCGCGACACGTTGATCGCGCCCGACACCTTGCCGGTGTGGCCCACTTCCGGGGCGTCCCGGACATCGACGATCAGTGCGCCTTTGTTGATCAATGACTTGGCCTCAGTGAATGAGACCCGCGGCACGACGGCATTGGCCGCGTCGATCATCGCCTTCACACTGCTTGTCATACTATCCTCCGTCACTAAAAAGCCGTGAGCATAGAACCAAAGGCCGGCGAACGGCAATGATCAGGTTTTGGATTGCGGACATGCTTGACGACCATCATCGCAACACCGACCCGGGCGAGCGGCCGATCCACCAACCTGTTCGAGGGTATCCGGCAATGACTGAGCTTCCCGCACCCGCTGACGCAACGCCGGCCCGGCACACGGCCATCCCGATCCGCGAGATCGACCATCTGGTGCTGCGGATCAGCGATCTCGATGCCATGCTGCATTTTTACGGCGAGGTGCTGGGCTGCACCATCGAGCGACGCGACGATGAACTCGGCCTGATCCAGCTCAGGGCGGGTGCGTCCCTGATCGACCTGGTGCCCGTCGATGGCCGGCTTGGCCAAGCCGGCGGCGCCGCGCCCGGTCCGCAGGGCAGGAATCTCGATCACTTCTGCGTGCGCATCGAGCCCTTCAACGAGGCGGAGATCCGCGACCATCTCCAGGCCCACGGTGTGCCGGCCGGGCCCACGGCCCTGCGCAATGGCGCGCAGGGCGTCGGGCCGTCGATCTACATCACCGACCCGGAAGGCAATACGGTGGAGCTCAAGGGTCCGCCGATCAGTGACCACCCAGATAGATGAACTTGAACAGGAAGGTGGCGCCAATGATCCAGACCATCCAGTGCACTTCCCTGCCCTTGCCGGTGAACAGTTTGATGAGGCCATAGCTGATGAAGCCGAAGGCCAGGCCGTTGGCGATCGAATAGGTGAAGGGCATCATCAGCGCGGTGATGGCCGCCGGAATCACCTCGGTGGTCTCGTCCCAGTCGAGTTCGGTCAGTTCGCGCAGCATCAGACAGGCCACGAAAAACAGGGCGGGCGCGGTGGCGTAGGCGGGCACCGAGCCGGCCAGCGGCGCGATGAACAGACAGGCCAGGAATAACACGGCCACGGTGAGCGCGGTCAGGCCGGTTCGCCCGCCCGCCTGCACGCCGGCGGCGCTCTCCACATAGGCCGTGGTGCTCGAAGTGCCCAGCAACGAACCGGCGAAGATCGCCGCGCTGTCGGCGAGCAGCGAGCGGTTCAAGCGCTCCATGCGGCCAGGCACCAGCAGGCCTGCGCGCTTGGCCACGCCCATCAGCGTGCCGGTGGCGTCAAACAGTTCAACCAGAAAGAACACCAGCACCACATTGAGCAGCCCACCGGCCAGCGCCCCCTTGATGTCCAGTTGCAGAAAGGTTGGCGCGATCGACGGCGGCGCGGAAAAGATGCCGGAGAACTGGTTGCCAGCGAACTGGTAGGAGGCCAGGGTCACCGCCACGATGCCGATCAGGATCGCACCCGGCACCTTCAACCGGTCGAGCACCACGATCAGCAGAAAACCGATTGATGCGAGCACCACCGGTGGCGAATGCAGATCGCCCAGAGTCACGAAGGTGGCGTCGGACTTGGCCACGATGCCGGCGCCCTTGAGAGCGATGATCGCCAGGAACAGACCGATGCCCACCGTGATCGCGATCCGGATCGATTGCGGAATCCCCCTGATGATGAGTTCACGCAGCTTGAACAAGGTGACCAGCAGGAACAGGCAACCGGAGATGAACACCGCGCCCAGCGCTGCCTGCCAGGTGAAGCCCATGCCCAGCACGACCACGAAGGCGAAGTAGGCATTGAGCCCCATGCCGGGCGCCAGGGCGATCGGGTAGTTGGCATACAGCGCCATCACGCCGGTGCCCAGCGCGGCAATCAGGCAGGTAGCAACGAAGACCGATTCGCGGGGCATGCCCGCTTCGCCAAGAATCGACGGGTTCACGAAGATGATATAGGCCATCGTCAGAAACGTGGTCAGGCCGGCAATCAGTTCGGTGCGCACGTTGGTACCGTGCGCCTTGAGGTCAAAGTATCGTTCCAGCCACTGCATGTCGCTCTCCTCCGGTCGGCGTGACCATTGATGTTCAGTACTTGTTTTTTGTGGCCGGTTCGGCCAGCCATGCCCGCTGCCTTGGGCAGCTCATCGATTCATCGATTCATGCGGTCGAACCATGGCTGGCCAGCGATCCTCGCCTGGACCAGATTCCGATCGTCGGCCAGCATCATCCAGGCGAACAGCCGCTCGTGAAGGCTGCCCGCCAGACTCAGTCGTCGCTCGGCGACCGGTTCGGTCGACCAGTCCCAGATGCACAGATCGGCCTGCCGCCCGACCTCGAACGAACCGATTTCATCATCGAGCGAGAGCGCGCGCGCCGCACCCCGCGTGGCGGCGTACAGCGCCGACCAGGCGGTCAGGCGCTGGCCGGCCAGTGCCTGCACCTTATAGGCATCACTCATGGTGCGCAGCATCGACAGACTCGTGCCGGCCCCCACATCACTGGCCAGGCTCACGGCGATCTGTGCACCGGCCGCGCCCGGCCAGTCGAACAGCCCGCTGCCCAGAAACAGGTTGGACGACGGACTGTGCGCGATCTGCGCGCCGCGCTCCTGCAGCAGTTGCCGGTCGGCATCATCGATGTAGATGCCGTGAGCGAAGAGGCTGCGGGCATGCACCAGCCCGGCCTGGTGGTAGACATCCAGATAGCTGCGGGCGCCAGGGAATAGCTCGCTCACCCATTGCACTTCCGCCCGGTTCTCGGCCAGATGGGTCTGCAGGTACAGGCTGGCATCGGCCTGGCACAAACGACCGGCCATGGCCAGTTGTTCGGGCGAGCTGGTCGGCGCGAACCGCACGGTCACGGCATACCCCAGGCGGCCCTGTCCATGCCAGCGGGCAATCAGGTCGGCGCAGTCGCGCTCGGCCTGTTCGACGTCGTCGCGCAGGCCGTCCGGTGAATGCCGGTCCTGCAAGACCTTGCCCGTGATCAGGCGCATGCCGCGCCGGTCTGCATCGGCAAACAAGGCCTCGGCCGACACCTTGTGCGCCGTCGGAAACACCACCGCACTGGTCGTGCCATTGGCCAGCAGGGCATCGATGAACAGCTTGGAACCGCGCTGCGATTGCGCTGGATCGGCGAAACGGATTTCCGCCGGAAACGTGTAGTTCTCCAGCCAGTCGAGCAAGGCGGTGCCATAACTGGCGATCATGTCCAGTTGGGGCATGTGCACATGGGTGTCGATGAAGCCGGGCATGATCAGGCGACCGCCGTGGTCATGGCGGGTCCAGTGGGCATCGGGCGGGTTGGCCTGCACCCCGACGACCCGGCCGTTGTCGATGAGCAGCCAGTGATCGGGCCGAAATCGCGGCTCATGGGTGGGATCACCCCAGCGTGGCGGCTCGACGAAATCGAGCAGGTCGCCCCGGAGGGCGGTCATCGAGGGCGCAGCGCCGGTTGTCGCGTCGCTCATGGCCGGCGCGCCGACGCCGCGCGATCATTGTCGGCCAACTGGGCAGCCCGTCGGCCTGGCATGCGATGGCCGGCCAGACCGCGTGCGACCATGCTCACCTGCTCGCGCAACCAACGCGCCGACGGCGCGGCATGAGTCAGGTCATGCCAGAGCTGGTAGTAGGACATGGCCGGGAACGGCACCGGACATCGGATGATGCGAACCGGCAGGTTCTGCACGTAGCGCGAACAGAACTGCCGGCCGGTGGTCAGCACCAGCAGGCTCTGGGCGACCATCAATGGAATCAGTCCGAAATGGGCGCAACGGGTGACGATATTGCGCTGCAAGCCCAGTGCGCTCAGGTGCTCGTCGATTACGCCGGCCGAATTGGCATGCAGCGGTCCGGGCACCACATGTTCACTGGCCAGATAACGACGGGTCGACCAGGCCTTGCTACCGGCGAGTCTGACCAGGGGATGGTCTTCAGCCACCAGGCAGACCACCTCGTCGGTCAGCAAGCGTCCCAGATGCAATTCGGCCGGCGGTTCGAGCCAGTTGCCCACGACCAGATCGATCTCGCCATTGGCCAGACTCTGCCGATAGTCGAATCGGCCCGACAAGGGCAGCAGTTCGACCTTCACGCCCGGCGCCAGCCGCTTCAGACGCGCGACCAGATCCGGCAGAAATAACGGGTCGAGATAATCGCTGGCCGCGATCCGGAAGGTGATAGAACTGGTCAGGGGATCGAAGCCACGATGCAGTGCTGCGGCGCCAAACATTTGCCCGGCATCGACCAGGATACGCGAGGCGGGTTCAAGCAGGCGCTGCGCGGCCTCGGTGGGCATCATCGAATTGCCGGATCGCACGAGCAGTGCATCACCGGTCAGTTCACGCAGACGCCGCAATTGGGCGCTGACGGCCGGCTGCGTGGTCTGCAACCTCATCGCGGTTCGTGACACGCTGCGTTCGGTGATCAGCATTTTCAGCACCCGTATCAACTGAAGCTCGATCTTCGCGAAATTCGGTTCTGCATGCATACTCGAATCCTTATTCGGGTTATAAGTGAAAAGTGATGCCAAGATAGCGCAATCGGGCTACCTTGGATGCCTGCCGACTTCAGAGACGACGTCCATGAACCATCGTCCGATCCGCTTTTTTCACCGTGGTGCGCTGGTCGAGGTCTCGGATGTGCCGAGCACCCGGACTGTGCTCGACTGGCTGCGCGAGGATGCGGCCTGTGTCGGGACCAAGGAAGGGTGTAACGAGGGCGATTGCGGCGCCTGCACCGTGGTGATCGGCACGCCGGTCGATCATGACGCAACCGGCGACCCGCTGGTGGTTCGTGGCCTGCGGCTCACGCCGGTCAATGCCTGCATCCAGTTCCTGCCCACGCTGGACGGCAAGGCCTTGTTCACGGTTGAAGACCTGGAGACGATTCGCGCCGCGGGCGCACCGGGGGCCTCGGGGCCACGCGGCAATGCACCCGACCGCGGGCTGCATCCGGTCCAGCAGGCCATGGTCGAGTGTCATGGCTCGCAGTGCGGCTTTTGCACGCCGGGCTTCGTGATGTGTTTATGGTCCTTCTATGAACAGCAGATCGCCCGCATGGGGCCGCGGCCCGCGGACGGTGTGCCTGTGGCGCTGCCCTCGCGACAAACACTGGCCGATGAACTGTCGGGCAATCTGTGCCGGTGCACCGGCTACCGACCGATTCTGGATGCCGGGCAGATGATGTTCGACCTGTCCGCGGTCAGGCTCGACACCGCGCCCATCCTGGCCGCGCTGAAGCGGGCGCGCCCGTCATCGGCGCAGTCGCCACTGGCGGTTGGCGCGACCGGCTTCAGCTATCAGGGCGATGAGGGGCGCTTCGATGCACCGGTCACGCTCGATGCCCTGGCTGGTTTGCTGCAGGCCAGACCGCAGGCACGCATTCTGGCCGGCGGCACCGATGTGGGTCTCTGGGTCAACAAGCAGTTCCGCGAGCTTGGCGATATCGTTTATGTGGGTGCGGTCGCCGAACTCGCACGCCTGGATGAACACGACGGTTGTCTGCGGATCGGCGCAGGCGTGTCGCTCGAGCATGCCTGGCGCGCGCTGGTATCGCATTTTCCGTCGCTGGCCGATGTCTGGTTGAGGTTCGCCTCGCCACCGATCCGTCATGCAGGCACGATGGGCGGCAACCTGGCCAATGGCTCACCCATCGGCGATTGCGCGCCGGTCCTGATGGCGCTGAACGCGCGCATCGTCCTGCGCCGGGGCGATCGGCTGCGCGAACTGGCCCTGGATGATTTTTATCTGGACTACATGAAAAACCGGCTGGAGCCTGGCGAGTTTCTGCAGGATATCCTGGTGCCATTGGCCATGCGCGATCATCAGGTGCGGGCCTACAAGATCAGCAAACGCTTCGATTGCGACATCTCGGCAGTCTGCGCCGGGCTGGCCATCCGCCTTACCGGCAATCTCGTGAGCAGTGTGCGCCTGGCGTTCGGCGGCATGGCCGCCACGGTTGCCCGAGCGAGCCGCGCCGAGGCGGCGATCATGGGCAAGCCATGGGACGAAGCCGTGCTCGCGCAGGCGGCTGACGCGCTGGATTCTGATTTCACGCCCTTGACCGACATGCGGGCCAGCGCCGGTTACCGGGCCATGGTCGCGCGCAATCTGTTGCGCCGGTTCTGGTTCGAGACCCGGCTCGATGATCCCCTGGCGCCATCGGCGACCAGCGTGTTCAGCGTCATGCCCCATGAGTTGGGGCTTCAAGAGGAGGCGGCACCATGAACAAGCCTGACGACGCGGGACTGGCGCGCCGCGCGCAAGCCTTCGCCGATTATCGCGACAACGGTGCCGCCCGTTTCGAGCCGGACACCGAGGCCCTCGCCGCGAGCTCCGGACGGCGGGTGGGCATCAGTGAACCGCATGAATCAGCCCATCTGCATGTGAGCGGCCGCGCCACCTATATCGACGACATACCCGAACTGGCCGGCACGCTGCATGTGGCACTGGGTCTCGCGCCGATCGCCAGTGGCCGGTTGATCGGCGATCTGGCCAGCGTGCTCGATCCGATGCGCGAATTGCCCGACGTGGTCGACATATTGACCGCAGCCGACATTCCCGGCGTCAATGATTGCGGCTCGATCATCCACGACGATCCGATCCTGTGCGATGGCACCATCCGTTATCTCGGCCAGCCGGTGCTGGCGGTGGTGGCGAGCAGCCGGCTGGCCGCGCGCCGCGCAGCCGCGCGCACAGCCCAATGGCTGAAAACCGAAGCCGCGTCGCCGATGCTCTCGCCCCGGGCTGCGCACGAGGCGGGCCAATATGTATTGCCGCCCATGCATCTGGTGCGCAGCAGCACGGCCGGCGGTGCAAAGGCGGCGATTGCGGCCGCGCCTCACCGCCTGGCCGCGAGTTTCGAAGTCGGTGGTCAGGAACAGTTCTATCTGGAAGGCCAGATCAGTTATGCCATCCCCAAGGAGGACGGCTGCGTCCATGTGCACTGTTCGACCCAGCATCCCAGCGAGATGCAGCATCTGGTGGCCCATGCACTGGGTTTGCGGGCCAATCAGGTGCAGGTCGAGTGTCGGCGCATGGGCGGCGGTTTCGGCGGCAAGGAGTCGCAGTCGGCATTGTTCGCCTGCGTGGCTGCGGTGGCCGGGCACAAGCTCGGCCGCCCGGTCAAGCTTCGCCTTGACCGGGATGATGATTTCCTGATCACCGGCCGGCGCCATTGCTTCTGGTATGACTATGAGGTGGGCTTCGATGACGACGGACGGGTGCTCGGCGTCGAGGCCACTCTGGTGTCGCGTGCCGGCCATTCGGCCGACTTGTCGGGGCCGGTGATGACGCGCGCGCTCTGCCACTTCGACAATGCCTACTGGCTGCCCGATGTCGCGCTGCATGGCTACTCGGCCCGCACCAACACCCAGAGCAATACTGCGTTTCGTGGCTTTGGCGGACCGCAGGGCGCGATCGCCATCGAAAACATTCTGGACAGCGTGGCGCGCCGACTCGGACGGGATCCACTCGCCGTACGCCGGATCAATTTCTACGGGCGCGACGGCAGCCGCCATGTCACGCCTTATGGTCAGCCGGTTACCGACAACATCATTCATGAACTGGTCGATGAGCTCACGGCTAGCAGCGACTATCACGCCCGCCGCGCCAATATCGCCCGGTTCAATGCCACCAGCCCGATCCTCAAGGGCGGCCTTGCCCTGGCGCCCCTCAAGTTCGGCATTTCATTCAACGTCAAACATTTCAACCAGGCCGGTGCACTGGTTCATGTCTACACGGATGGCTCAGTGCTGGTGAATCATGGTGGCACCGAAATGGGCCAGGGCGTGAACACCAAGGTCGCCCAGGTCGTGGCGCATGAGTTGGGCATCGATCTGGCCCGGGTCCGCGTCACGGCCACCGACACCCAGAAGGTGGCCAATACATCCGCCACCGCCGCCTCGACCGGCGCGGACCTCAACGGCAAGGCGGCCCAGGATGCAGCCCGGCAGATTCGCGAACGCCTGGTGGCAAACCTGGTCGCGCGCCATGGCGGCGAGCCGTCATCGGTGCAGTTCGCCAACAACCAGGTGAGCCTGTCCGGCCAGCTTTGGTCATTCGACGAGGTGATCAGTGCAGCCTATGTTGATCGTGTGCAACTCTGGTCGGACGGATTTTATGCAACACCGGGTCTGTCCTGGGACAAGGACCGGATGTACGGGTCACCGTTTTACTATTTCGCTTACGGGGCCGCCGTCTGTGAGGTCATCGTCGACAGCCTGACGGGTGAATGGAAGCTGATGCGCGCCGACATCCTGCATGATGCGGGGGCCTCACTGAATCCGGCCATCGACATCGGCCAGGTCGAAGGTGCCTTCATCCAGGGCATGGGCTGGCTCACCACCGAGGAACTGGTCTGGCATCCGCAGACCGGCAAACTCATGACGCATGCCCCGAGCACCTACAAGATCCCAACGGCCAACGATTGCCCGCCGGTATTCAATGTCGGACTGTTCCGGGCCGAGAACACGGTCGACAGCATCCATCGCAGCAAGGCGGTTGGCGAACCGCCGCTATTGCTGCCATTTGCGGTGTTTTATGCGATTCGCGACGCCGTCTCGGCTGTCGGCGAACACCGCATCGATCCGCCACTCACGGCGCCCGCCACCAGCGAGGCCATCCTGCGCGCGATCGAGGCGGTGCGAATGCCGGTCAGCAACCACCCATGACCGAACGCCAGCTTCGAGCACTGGCCATGCGCTGGTGCGCAGAAGGACGCCACGCGATTCTGGTACAGGTCATGCAGACGGGCGGTTCAGTCCCCCGCGAGATTGGTGCAACCATGATCGTGAGTGCGCACCAGTCCTTGGGCACGATTGGCGGCGGACACCTGGAAGCCCGCTCGATCGCGTGCGCCAGAGCTCTGCTGGATCAGGGCACGATACCCGGTAACGGGTCTGGCGGTGCCACCGACGAGATGATCACCGAGCACTTCGCCCTGGGGCCATCCCTGGGCCAATGTTGCGGCGGCGCGGTCACCGTGGGATTTCGCCGACTCGATGCCGCCAGCCTGCGCGCCTGGGCAGAGCCCGAACCGCTGTTCCATCTGCAACTACATGGTGCCGGGCATGTCGGACAGGCCTTGGTGGCCCAACTCAGGTCCCTGGATGTGGTCGTCGACTGGGTGGATGTACGTGAGGCACTGTTGCATTCCGATGCCGGCGCTGTTGAGTTTGGATTAACCGGAGGCCCGGGTGCCGCCCTCATCAATCGAATCGGAGTGGCCCACGATGATGACGTGACGGCCGAGGTATCGGGCGCGCCGCCCGGCGCTTTTTTCCTGGTGATGACGCACAGTCATGACCTCGATCTGCGCATTTGCGAGGCGATCTTGCGGCGCGGCGATGCTGGCTTCATGGGTCTGATCGGTTCGGCAACCAAGCGCGAGCAATTCCGCAGACGCCTTGCACAACGGGGGATAGCGCCCACCGCACTCGATCGAATGTGCTGCCCGATCGGCATAACCGGCATCGATGCCAAAACACCCGAAGTCATTGCGGTAGCCGTTTGCGCGCAATTGCTCCAGGTTCATGGTGCGCGTCTGCGCGCGTAATTCCGGCATCCGCCGAAGCTTCGGTGCCTGTCTCCTGGCTCAGGGTCGTCGGCAGGCATACCAGGTCGATGCGCTGCAGGACCGGCGCTCGACAGGATTCAGATTGTCCTCGACGCGGTCGCCGGCCATTGGCGCGACGATCCTCCAATTTCCGTCAGGCTTCAGGATCGACTTGACATGGGCTGCCGTGCCGACCGGATCGCCCATGTCGTGCAGGCAGTCGAAACAGGTCACGAAATCGAACCCGTCCGCCGGCACCTCCGGTGCATGTCTGGGCAACGACAGGTGGCGCAGCATCCTGGCACTTCACGGCAATGGTGCTTTCGCCGGGGGGGGGGGGGGATTTTTGCGTCCTCATGCTGGGCTGTTTGGCCCGCCGATACGTTCGAATGTCAACTCACCGTCGAACCGACTCTGGATCGCAATTTGAGCTTCGCGCACCTCGCAAAAACCCGACGATCGGCCGACCCACGGTGACCGGCGGCGACCCATGCAGGTACGACCTGACACCGATTTCGGCTAATTTGACAAGCATTTGCAAATTAATGTCGGGATGACTTGTCAGTTTACTTGACGGCTGAAAAGGCCACGTTTAGGAAATTTCGCGCCAAGTTCGACGGAGGGGCTTCGGTTCGGCGGGAACGTATCGGAAGCACAGTGCCCCTTTTTTTGGGAGGAGATTCTCGCAATAGGCTGAACAGCCTCCCGCACCGACCCCATGTTTTCGTCAATTTAAACATGTAGTTGTAGGCGCAAGCTGCAGCCACTTGTGAGCACGGTGCCATCTCCCCTATTTGCTCGATGCACTTCAATTGCAGCGCTTCGTCCGTAGGGTGTGTACATATTGCATGCTTTCGCAATCCCCAAAAGAGGTTATTTCGGCTGGCCGAAACGGGCTTGTAGAAACTGTGAACTAATGTTCAATTCCCATGACGCGCTGCTTGCGCAGTAACCAGTTGTGAAATAACGTCTTCTCTGTCCGTGCCGTTCGAGTTTTTCAGCGCGACATGGTCGAAGGGGAATTCGCTTCGTTTCACTAGCCAGACATCATCTGACGTCGATCTGGTCGGCGAAGTGTGTATCCGTTCTGTGCATTAAAAAGTCGTCAACGTATGGCAGGGGCGCCCGTATGTCATGCCTCTTGTCCTTATCGAAGCTGTGTTTGCAGCTCGTATCTTTCCAATCTCAGGAGGTTTAAAACCATGGCAAATTTCAAACAGTTCGTCCTTTCCTATGTTTGCGACGAAGATGGCGCGTCGGCTGCTGAGTACGCGGTGCTGGTGGCGGTGGTCGTCGGTATCGTCCTGGTGGCCGTCAATCAGTACGACTTGAACACGATTTTCACCACCGTATCAAACAAGGTCACTAACTGCGTCAACGCGGCGGCAGGCGCCACGGGTTGCTGATAGTTGCCTGAATATCTGTGAACCCGGAATTGGCGCGACTATTTGCGTCAGTTCCGGTCCACGACCTTTCAGATCGATCATGATGACCAGTGAGCACGATCCAAATGTTGTTGCCAGCAGGGAGATGAGGCCCATGAACCGTTTTATCCTTCAGTATCTTCGCGAAGATGATGGCGCCTCCGCGGCAGAATATGCCGTACTGGTTGCAGTCGTCGTCGGCATCGTGCTTGTTGGCGTCAATCAATATGACATCAGCACCATATTCGTGACGGTGAACGCCATCGTCGGCAATTGCGTCAACGCGGCCGTGGGTGCAACGAGTTGCTAGCCAGCTCGCCATCCTGATATGGACTTTTCCGCACTGCCACTTCCGCTGCCTCTATTCTTGTTGTTCGGTGTGCTTGCGATTGCGATGTACACGGATATCCGTTATCGCAAGATCCGTAACTGGCTGGTAATCGCCGGGCTGGTCGGTGGTTTGCTCTCACACTACATCGACGCCGGCTCCTCGGGGCTGATCAGATCCCTGTCCGGGCTGGGCGTCGCGCTTCTGCTCACGCTGCCGCTAGTCATGCTTAGGGTGCTCGCCGCTGGCGACTCCAAGCTGTTGCTGGTGGTCGGCATGGCCATCGGATGGCCGGATTTCGTCACCGTCCTCGCGATCGCTCTTGTCTCGTCCGGCATTCTTGCGTTGGCGGGTTCCCTGCTCACAGGTCGCCTTCATTTGTTCGGAGCAAATATTGCCGCGGGCACCGGATCCATCCTGAACCGGGATTGGCATGCGGTCCGATCGATTGCGGACAGCACCGCTTATCGCGTGCCGTTCGCTGTTCCAACGTCAATTGCTGTGGGCATATGGCTCTACTGGTTCTATTAGGCATGCGGCAATCATGAATACCATATTGGTGCAGCAATCCGCTGCAGCGCCGCTGCCGCAAGGCCGACTAGAGGCGTCATGTCCGCGTGCTCCCAACGAAATCGCCGCCTGTGGCTTGCCGCTGGATTTCCTGATCGAGTTACTGGTCAAAGTGCTGATGCTGCGAGGGCGGCTAGCCTTGCCCGTACTCGCCGCGCACGTCTGCCTATCGCGCAGCCTGGTCAAAACGGTGATGGAAGCGACGCGCACGGAACAACTGGTGGAAATCGCGCGCGGTGGTACCACCGAACTGCACAATGAATACCAGCTCACCGACCGTGGACGCAGCCGTGCCATGGATTTCATGACGCGATGCGGCTATGCGGGGCCCGCCCCGGTGTCGCTGGACGACTACCGTCATATGGTGCAGCGGCAGTCCGCTTCGCATATGACGTTTTCGAACAGGCAGATTCATTCGGCTTTCGCCAATATCACGCTTCAGGACGGTATCGCCGACCAGATTGGCGCCGCGATGAACTCCGGCCGGGCCATCCTGCTCTACGGTCCAGCCGGAAGTGGCAAGACACACCTTGCCGAACTGTTGACACGGGTATTGGATGGTTCGGTTCTGGTGCCTCACGCCATCTACGTGGCGGGTGACGTCGTGCAGGTATTCGACCCCCTCGTGCACAAGGTTGCCACCGAGGTCATACTCGGTGAGACCGAGCCCGGTCTGGCCCGCCTGCGCGACAGCGGCGACGATCAACGCTGGATTCGCTGCGTGAGGCCGCTTGGCCTGACCGGCGGAGAGCTCACATTGCCAATGCTGGACCTGCAATACGATGCGACCACCCGCTTTTATCAGGCCCCGCCGCACATGAAGGTCAATGGTGGCGTGTTTGTCGTCGACGACCTCGGCCGGCAACTGGTGGGCGCGCGCGAGCTGATGAATCGCTGGATTGTGCCGCTGGACCGGCAGCAGGATTACCTGGCCTTGCACAATGGCTTCAAGTTCTCGGTTCCGTTCGACCTGACAGTGGTGTTCTCGACGAACCTGCATCCAACCGAACTGGCCGACGAGGCGTTTCTGCGCCGTTTTGGCTACAAGATTTATGTCGGCCCGCTTCAGCGCGATGACTATGTGGCAATCGCTCGAGAGGTCTGCGAGCAAATCGATATCGCCTTCGATGCGCCCGCATTCAACTGGATGATCGACGAATTGCACGCCCGCCACGACAAGGCCTTGCTGGCGTGTTATCCACGCGATCTGCTGGGGCGAGTGAAGGATTTCGCCATTTACGAGAATCAGCGCCCGGAAATGACGCGCCATGCGCTGCAACGGGCATGGAATACCTATTTTGTTCATGCAGACGACGGTAGTGTGATGCGCAATGTGCCGTTTTCCGATTCGATCGCGCACGCAAGCAGGGAGGCTTCATGAGAAATTTTCGCGCCATCGTCATGGTGGTGTTGTCGCTGGTCGCCGGCATTTCGGCCTTGTCGTTGGCAACCCGCTGGCTCAATGCGCAGAACACGATTGCGACTAACTCGGTCGTGGTGGCCTCCGTCGACCTTGCAGCGGGGCAAACGATCGAACCGCGACACCTGCGCACCATCGAATGGCCCGCGGGCAATGTCCCAACCGGTGCCTTCAAGGAAATGGCGCTGCTGAAAGATCGTGTCACCCGTACCGGTATCACGCGCGACGAACCCGTGCTAGAGAGTCGTCTGGCTGCACCCGGCACACGAGGGGGTATGGCGGCCATCATCAAGGAAGGCATGCGCGCAATTACCGTCAAGGTGAATAATGTCGTGGGAGTCGCCGGATTCGCGCTGCCGGGCACGTTTGTCGACGTCATGGTCAATGTCGCGCAGCGAGGGGGGCAGAACCAGTCCTCGATTTCCAAGATCGTGCTCGAGCGCATTCTGGTGCTGGCTGTCGAACAAGAGACCGGTACCGATAACACGAAGCCGAAAGTCGTCAACGCCGTTACCCTGGAAGTGACACCGCTCGAAGCCGAAAAAATCGATCTGGCCCGCAGCGTCGGCAACCTGTCGCTGGTCTTGCGCAACAGTATCGACGACCTGGCCAGCACCACTAGCGGCGCTACCGAAGACCTGCTGATGGGTCGGTCTGCGCCGGCCCCGGCGGTGCGGGCTGTTCGCCAGGTGGCCGAGAAAGCACCGGAGCCGCAGAAAATTTGCGTGGAATCCTGGGTCGGCACGTCCCGCAAGACCGAATGCTTCTAGACAAGGCTGGAAATAAGATGCGTATGTATTCCGCTGGTCACCTTCGTTCGCTTCGCGGCCTTCTGGCGCTTGCGTTTTTTGCGCAGGTCCACACCGCTGCATTCGCACAGGCGGCTGCCGAAGGCGCGGCACTGCTCAACCGGGAGTCAGGCCTGAGTGCGCCAGGGCCGTCCCGGCCGCCGCTACGCAGTGATCAGTCCAACCTAGGCTCGGACTCAAGCCCTTCCTGCGGAGGGGGGATGCCCGCGCCAATCGATGTGCGCATCAGCGTCGGCAAGTCGACGCTCGTGAATCTGGCCGAACCCATCACTCGACGCACCCTGGGTGACCCCGCCATCGTGGACGGCCGCATGGTGAGCCCGCAGATCCTGTACCTCGTGAGCGGCCGAATCGGCAGCACCAACGCCATTCTGCAGGGCGTGAGTGGCCGCTGCGTGCTGCTCGATATCAGTGTGGCCATCGACACGGCTGCTGTTCTGGCCAACATCCGCGAATTGCTGCCGCAAGAATCCGACATCAAAGTATCGGCCGCTGCGGACAGCGTCGTGCTCAGCGGTACCGTCTCCGATGCCATGGCTGCGCAGCAGGCGGTGGACATCGCCAATGCCTACGTGCGTGCTTCGTATCAGCAGGGGTTCGGCCAGACGAATGCAGGCGCCACCAGCGCCGGCGCACTGGCCGATGCGGGCGGCGCGCCGTTGCTCGCACGGGTGGTGAACATGCTGTCGGTACGCGCAGGGCATCAGGTAATGCTTGAGGTGAAGGTCGCGGAAATTTCCAAGAACATACTCGACCAGTTGGGGATCGGGCTTAATTTCTCGGGTGCCACCCGAAGCTTCGCCTATGGTGTCCTGACTGACTTTCTGTTCGGGCGCGGAGTGGGGAGTGTTCCCGTCGGTGACAGAGTGCCACCGACCTTCGGTTCCACCGGTGGCCGCGCGACGATCGGCAATTCCCAGGACGGCTATCTCGTCGATATCGACGCTGAAAAGCGCGACGGCCTGGTACGCCTTCTGGCCGAACCCAATGTCATGGCCATTAGCGGTCAGGAAGGCAGCTTCCTCGCCGGCGGCGCAATCCTGATTCCAGTTTCGCGGCGCTCGGCAGACGGGGTAACGGAAATCGGCCTCGAAGAGAAAGAGTTCGGGGTCGGTCTCAAATTCACGCCCACGGTGCTGAACGACGGACGCATCAACCTCAAGGTAGCGCCCGAGGTGTCGGAGCTGGCGCGAGAGGGCTTGGGCTTGTCCAACGTGGCCTCGGGTGTCAACTCGGTGTTCCCGCTGATCACCAGGCGCCGCGCGGCAACGACGGTACAACTCTACGACGGCCAGAGCTTTGCCATCGGTGGTCTGCTCAAATCCAACACCGCCGCCACGGTGCGTGGCCTGCCGTGGCTTGGCGAACTGCCGATCCTGGGTGCCCTGTTCCGGAGTACCGAGTACCAGTCGGAAAAAACCGAACTGGTGTTCATCATCACCCCCCGATTGGTTACGCCTCTGCCGCCTGACTTCGGCCTGCCGACCGACGCTGTGGGCGAACCGGACCGCAACACGCTCATGCTATGGGGCAAGACAGGCGCCGAAGTCCCGCAAGAAGCCCAGGCCCAGTTGAGACAACGCCGCGCGGGCGGCATGATCATGAAATGACCCGGAGACGACGATGAGAACCCGATTCACCTTGGGACGGGTGACCGCCGCCACAGGCCTCTTGTTGCTGGGCGCGTGCGCTAGTCCCAACCCCGATTTCGATGCCAGCTATGGCCTGACGTTACCGGCACTACGTGCCCAGCAGACCGCCAATCCGGAGGCGCCGGTGCAGAACCAGGCGCGTAAGGTAGAGGGGCTCGATGGGCGTGCGGCCCGCGAGAGCATGGACCGCTACTACAAGAGTTTCCGTGAGCCACCACCACCGCCACCGGCGCTGGTGATCACCGGCGCGGGCGCGCGCTAGACGCGGCAAGGCGCGCAGCACTGGCGGGGGAGCGAATCGCAACAATCGAAGGGGGAATTGTCATGAGCATCATTCGATCGACCAGACGGCGGTCGGACCACGCAGCGCCAGCGGTGAACCAGCGTGGTGCCCATGCCGCGGCATTCCTGATGACCGTAGTTGCGCTGTTTTTCGCGGGCGGTCTGGGCCTCGACTCCGGCCGCATGTTCATCGTGAAAAGCGAGATGCAGAATGCCGCCGACGCGTGCGCACTGGCGGCCGCCTCAGCGCTCAACGGCGGCGCGAATTCGCTCGATATTGCCGAAGCGCGCGGCATCACGGCCGGCACCAACAACTTCATGGACTTCCAGAAGAAGCAACTCGACACCACCTCGTTCATCACCAACAGCACGGTCACGTTCTCGGATACGCTGGACGGCACCTATGTCAGCAAGGTCAGCGCGACACCGGGGACCACGCGTTATGCGCAATGCATCGTGGATGGCCCGGGTGTCGGGTTCTTCATCTTTCCCATTGTCAATGCCATCGCGCCTGGCACGGTGGGTCAGAAGGTCATCGGTGCGCGGGCGGTCGCCACACTAGATCCATCGACCTCGGCCTGCGTGCTGCCGTTGGGCATCTGCACCAATGGGTCTTCGACGGCTCCATGGGGATTTACCGTGGGCGAATGGCTCGCGGGACGCAGTACAGCCGGCGATGGCTGGACCGGCTCGTATAAGTGGCTGAGCCTCTCAGACGACTATGACACCGTTCCGGAAATGGCAGCCCTGATCAGCGGCACCGGTGCCTGCGCGTTACCAACACTGGTGCCAGGCACCTCGACGATTGCCACCAAGACCGGACAGATCCAATCGTTCGAGGACGACTGGAACACCCGATTCGGCGTCTGGAAAGGCGGACCGGGTAGCTATTCAGGTACCCCTGACTTCACGGGAGCCGGATACACGGATACCGAGACCGCAGGTGGCGGTACCGTCACCTGGCCCTCCGGTTCGAATGCCTTCGGCGATTTCAAGGCTAAACGAGTCGCGAATATGCCTTGGGAAGGCGGCAGCTGGCCAGAATCGCCCGATATTTCGGGCAGCCCGCGCAGTCTTACTGCAGGCCAACTGGGGACTCTCGGCGGCGATCGGCGCGTGGTGGCGACTCCAGTCGTCGACTGCCCCGTCGGCGGGACTGGGGCGGGCGGTAGCTATACGTTCCGTGGCTTTGCCTGCATGCTGATGCTGCATCCGATGGGCACTCCGCCGAGCGGCGGTGGTGGAAGCTGCGGTACTAGCGCAGGCGGCGCTGGCGCCTGCATGAAACTCGAATTCCTCGGTAATGCCGACGATCCTGACCCTGCCATGAACCCCTGCATCGGTGGAGGTTTGCCGGGTGGCAGCACCGGCCCGAAGGTTCCCGGACTGGTGAAATAACGAGGCTCACATGGTCAAGACCGTTTCGAAACCAAGTGTGCGTGGCGTGCGTCGAACGCAGCATGGCGCGGCCGCCGTCGAACTTGCCCTGATGACCATGCCGCTGATCCTCGGCGTGCTCGCTGCGATCGAGTTCGGACGAGTGGTTTATCAATATGACATGATCGTCAAGTCCACACGCGATGCCGTGCGCATCCTGACCGCCTTCGACCCCACCAAAGGCGACCCCGAGTACCCCACGACCGTCGCGATCAACCGGGTTGTCTACGTGGATGACGCCGCCACGACCCAGCGTCTGCAAGGCCTCACCACAAGCAATGTCGAAATCTGCGATCGTGTCGACTCGTCGGCGTGCACGGGAGCATTCAGCGCCGTAGCCGTGGGCGCCGGCCTGGGTTCGGTCAATCTCGTTCGGGTTCAAGTGAGCAATTACACATTCCAGCCGCTGTTCGGGCAGGGGTTCCTGCCGGCGCTGACCTTCGGCCCGATCGGCACGACCATGATGGCGATCCGATGAAAATGAATCGAACGACTGTGTTACGACGGTCCCAACGTGGCGCCGCCACGACGGAATATGCTGTCACGGTAATCTACTGGGTGGCGCTGACGTTTGCGGTACTCGAGTTCGGCCGCGTCATGTACCTGATCACCGCCACGCATGAAGCAACACGGATTGGTGCTCGGTATGCAGTGGTGTGCAGTCAGACTGAAGCCCAGGTCAAGGCCCGAATGAAAGCCTTCCTGCCGATTCTGACCGATGCCAACATCAACATAACTTTTGCCGAGGACGCCTGTACGGCGGGCGTGGGCGGATCCTGCCCGTCGACCAATGTGTCGATATCGGGGGTTTCATTCAACACCATCGTTCCACTGGCACCCATGACTTTTTCCCTGCCGCCCGCGCACACATCCATGTACCCTGAAACCCGGCGCGCGAGTGCCGATCCCGTCTGTTCATGACCTGTTTGTCGATTGACGCTTTTGCGTGAGCTGCACCGCGATCCGCGTGTTCAGCGGTGCCAGTGAGGTAATGCAATGAAGTTGCTGGTCGTTTCTCCTGATGCCGGTCGCCTGGAGGCGCTGCGCGCTGCCGCTGCCGCGCAGGCATCGGTGAGTTCACTCGCGGTGCTGGCGGGCTCGCTGGCCCAGCGGCCCGACGGGGCGGTGGACGGCAGCAGCGACGCCATTCTGCTCGACGCCACGCAAAATCCCATGGCCGAACTCGATGCGCTGGAGCAGCTTCAGGAAACCAAGCCGGCCATCCAGGCCGTGCTCCTGGTGGCCAGCGATGAACCCGGCATCCTGCGTCGGGCAATGCGGCTGGGTGTGAAAGATGTGCTGACCCCCGACACAATAGAGGGCGAGCTCGCGTCGGCCCTGCTCAGCATGCAGGAAGCCTGCGTGGTCCGATCGGAAGAAAAGGCCAAAACCCTCGTTTTCGTATCGGCCAAGGGTGGCAGCGGGGCCACCTTCCTTGCCGCGAATTTCGCCTACAACCTGGCGAGCCAGACCGGCAAGCGTGTCATGCTGATGGACCTCGACCTGCGTGGCGGCAATGCCCACCTCATGCTCACCGAACGCCGCCCATTGGTGCACATTGCCGACCTGGCCCGCGAAATCCACCGTGTCGATCTGTCGTTCCTCAAATCGAGCATGATCGATATCCTGCCTGGGCTTGGCATTCTTGCTGCCCCCGAAGACAGCGTACTGGCCGGAGAGGTCCGAACCACGCATATCGAGACCCTCGTCGAGCTGGCGCGCAGCAACTTCGACTACGTGGTTATTGACATCGGACGGGCCATCACGCCGATCACTGTGCGGGCCCTGGACGTGGCTGATTATGTGTATCCGGTCTGCCAGCTTTCGGTGCCCTTCATCCGGGAAACCCGGCGGCTGGTGCAGGCGCTCAGGGCGCTCGACATGATGCCTGCCAAGATCAAGCTGGTCGTGAACCGCCACGAGAAAGTCCGCGACCTCAAGCTCGAAGACCTCGAAAAAGCGGTCGGCATCGAGGTGGCGGCCACGATTCCGAACGACTACAAAAATGTTTCGGAAGCCGTCAATCATGGCACTGCGCTGGCCTCGTTGGCCAAGGGCAGCCCTGTCAACAAGGCACTGGTTCGCCTGATGCACGAAATCACCGATAATGGTGCCGGCAAGAGTAGTTGGCTTTCCCGCGTGCTGAACCGCTGACACATCGGACTCCCACCATGTCACTTCGCGACGAACTGCTCAGCTCCGACTACGAAACCGCGCCGTCCAAGACGCCCAATCTGCTCGACAACATCACCCGGAACCGGTCGTATATCGTGCTGAAGAAACGGGTGCACGGCATACTACTTGATCGGGTCGATCTCGGCCGGCTCGAACGGCTCGAAAACTCGCAGATCATGCTCGAGCTGCGCGGCCTGATCAATGAGATTCTGACCGACGAAGATGCCGCCATTTCCGAGACCGAACGCCAGATGCTGGTCAAGGATGTGCGCGACGAGATGCTTGGATTCGGCCCGCTGGAGCCCTTGCTCGCCGACCCTACCGTGTCGGATATCCTCGTGAACAATTTTGAGAAGGTCTATGTGGAACGGGCCGGTCGCCTCGAGCGCACCGACGTGAGCTTTCACGACAATGCCCACCTCATGACGGTCATCGACAAGATCGTGTCACGCGTCGGGCGCCGTATCGATGAATCGAGCCCCATGGTCGATGCGCGGCTGCCCGATGGCTCGCGGGTCAACGCGATCATTCCCCCGCTGGCCATCGACGGGCCGAGCATGTCGATTCGGCGTTTCTCGGTCGATCCGCTACGCATCAAGGACTTGCTCGAGTTCAAGACACTCACCGAGCCGATGGCCGAGATGTTGGCCGCCATGGTCAAGGCCAAGACCAACATTCTGATCTCGGGCGGAACCGGAAGCGGCAAGACCACATTGCTCAACATATTGTCTGGCAATATATCGCCGTCAGAGCGGGTCATCACCATTGAAGATGCCGCCGAATTGCAGATGCAACAGCATCATGTGCTACGCCTGGAAACCCGCCCACCCAACATCGAGGGCAAGGGCGAAGTGAATCAGCGACTGCTGGTTCGCAATGCGCTGCGCATGCGCCCCGATCGCATCGTGCTGGGCGAGGTGCGGGGCGGCGAGGCCTTCGATATGTTGCAGGCCATGAATACCGGCCATGAAGGGTCGATGGCCACGGTTCACGCCAATACGCCGCGCGATGCCATTGCCCGCCTGGAAAACATGATCAGCATGGCTGGTCTGAACCTGACCAACAAGGCGGTGCGCCAGCAGATCGCCGGCGCCGTGTCCATCATCGTGCAGATCGCCCGCGGCGTGGATGGGCGCCGACGCATGGTGAGCATCCAGGAGATCACCGGCATGGAGGGAGAGGTGATCACGATGCAGGAAATCATGGGTTTCAAGCAGACTGGCATCGGAGAGAATGGTGTCGTTCAGGGGTATTTCGCCGCCACTGGCGTGCGCCCCGCCATGACCGACCGGCTCAAGGCATTCGGCCTGGTCCTACCCGACCAGTACTTTGATCCCACTATCCGGAGGTCCTGAATCGCATGAATACCGAATTGATCATTGCCGGCGTGCTGGTGTTCTTCGCCGCCTTCGTTGCTGCCGAAGCGCTGATGATCTGGTGGAATTCAAACCACAGCTCGCAGGCCAAGCGCATCGCCGAGCGGCTGGACGCGCTGACGGACGAAGTAAAGATCACGACCGATGACAGCGCGACCGAGTTGAACCGAAAGCGGCGTGCGCAAGTTTCACCGCACAGTCTGGAGGGACGCCTGGCCGGCGCGAAAGGAACCGGTTCGCTCCATAGGCTACTGGTCGAGAGCGGTACCTCATGGACGGTCGTGGGTTTCGTCTCATTCGCGTTCATCCTGTCGCTGGCCGTGTTCTTCGTGGCACAGGTGTTGAGGTTTGATGCAGTCGTCTCAGGCGGCCTGGCGTTGGCGGTCGGAATCTCGCCGCTGTGGGTCGTGACCTTCCTGCGAAACCAACGACGCAAGCGATTCCAGGAGCAGTTACCCACTGCACTCGACATGATCAGCCGGGCATTGCGTGCTGGTCACTCGTTTTCGAGTGCACTGAACGTGGCGGGCTCGGAAATGAGTGCGCCTTTGGGCCCTGAGTTAAAAACCGCCTACAACGAAATCAACTTCGGCATCGCGCCGAATACCGCACTGGAGAACCTCGCCAGGCGCGTGCCTAGCACCGACCTTGGATATTTCGTCATCGCAGTGATCATCCAGCGTGAGACAGGCGGCAACCTGACAGAAGTGATGGACAATATTTCCAGCGTAATCCGCGAACGGCTCAAGTTATTTGGGAAAGTGCGTGCGATATCAGCCGAGGGCAAATACTCTGCTATCGTCTTGTCGATTCTTCCTTTCATTACAGCCTGGCTTTTCTATGCGATCAACCCGGATCTGATGTCTTTACTCTGGACCGACCCCTCCGGCATATCCATGATCTATATGGCCTTCGGCATGATCACCGTCGGCATCCTGTGGATGAGAAAAGTGATCAAAATCCATGTTTGAGAATTTCGCCCAGTTCAATTCGGTTCCCGGCATGGTGCTATTGGGAATCATTTTCCTGGCAGCAATCGGGCTCACGCTGGGCGTGGCCTCGCTGATGCGCGGCAACGAGACGGTCGATCATCTCAATGCCGTTATCGGCGGAAGAGCCACCTCGGGCAACGATCCTGCGCCGCTCAAAGGAGACATCTTCACCGAGCAGATTGCCAGAATTGCCAAGCCGCTCACCCGTCATACCAAGCCCCGCGAGAACTGGGAACGGTCGGATCTGCGACGACGATTCATGCAGGCAGGCTGGCGACATCCCATGGCGGCGGAGGCGTTCTTCGGCGCCAAGGCACTTCTTGGACTGGGGCTGCCTGCGTTGTTTTTCATTGCGCAGCGTCTGTTCTCACTGGAGTTCACGCTCACCAATTTCCTGGCATTGCTGGGCATTCTGCTCTTGGCCGGTTACTACCTCCCCAATTTCTGGCTCAACAGAACAATCGCGCATCGAAGCCGGGAAATTTTCGAGTCCTTCCCCGACGCGCTAGACCTGCTGACCATTTGCGTCGAGGCAGGACTCGGCCTTGAAGCGGCACTATCAAAGGTCGCGGCTGAGCTGCGGCTATCGAGCCAGCATCTAGCCGATGAGTTGGAGATCGTCACGCTCGAGATGCGCGCCGGCGGCGGCAAGGAGCGCGCATTGCGCAACCTCGCCTATCGCACGGGTGTCGAAGACATTGAAGGAACGGTTGCCATGCTGATCCAGTCGGAGCGTTTCGGCTCGAGCATTGGTGAATCATTGCGCATCCAGTCGGAGATGCTGCGTGTCAAGCGCATGCAGCGGGCTGAAGAGTTGGCTGCAAAAATCGCCGTCAAGCTGGTGTTTCCGCTTTGTGTGTGCATCCTGCCCACCATTTTCATTGTGGCCGGTGGCCCAGCCATGCTTCAGATCAAGCATTCGTTCTCACAAATTTTCGGTGTCTAGGGGAAGAAGTATGAACATCGCAAAGATCACTGGCGTACTTTCAATGATGGTCGTTGCGTCAGGGTGCGCAAGCCTCGGCGCCTCAGGCGAACCCACAGATTCGGCGCCGAAACCTGTTGTGCAGCGCGCGCATTCGGTTGAAGAATCACAGGCGCAGTATAAGCTGGGCAAATACTATATTGCGCAGGGTCGCCTCGGACTTGCGTTGGCTGCTTTCAACAGAGCCATAGAATTCGATCCTGGCAACGTCGAAGCCCGCAATGCCCGTGGTATTGCCCTGGTGCGTCTCGGCGACATCAAAGGCGCCGTGCTCGAACTCGAAACCGCCGTTGCATCCAGCCCAGGGATGCCTCACCTGCTGAACAATCTCGCCTATGCCCACATGCTTGACGGTGCGCTGGCTCTCGCCGCCGACAACCTTGAGCGATCGTTGCGAATCGACCCGGTCAACGCCAAGGCTCGAGAAAACTGGAATGAATTGTCGCGGCGGGCATTGGCCAATCCACAGCTCGCCGAGAAGATGAAGCAGTTCACGCTAGAACCGGTGCCTGCACTGGATGAAGCCGCCACGCCATCAATCAAACCGCAGAGCTCGATTCCCAACCAGGCTCTACGGCACGCCTCTGTGCTGAACGTGAGCTTCGGATCCGGCATCGCCACAGTTGCCGAGTACCTGTTGGCTAATAACACCGAGCCGCCGCTGGCAGTCGAACTTCTGGCATCGGGCGCCCTGCCCGCGGCACCTAACGGTTCGCTCGTGGCGTTCGTGGGCGCATCCATTGGTTCTACGGCAGTGACTGAAGCACTCACCGAACACCCCGCAATCACCACGTTCGTGCAGTCGCTGATTCCGAGTGACACGCTCGCGTTACGCCCGGCAATGATCGCGCGCAAGAATTCGGATATCGCCGCTTACCGTCGTGATCTGGCCCCTGGCGAATTGCCCGCGAAGTATGACTTGAATCTGGTAAGGGTCGAAGTAGCCAACGGCAACGGCGTACTCAACATGGCCAAGGAGCTTAGTACCGAGCTTAGGCGCAACAATGTACGAGTCTGGCGCATCGCGAACGCCGAGAAGCTTCGAGTTTGACGAAACCAGCATCTTTTTTGCGGAAGGCCACGAGAGCGAAGCCCTTGCCATTGCCCAGATGCTGCCAGTCACCGCCAACGTACTTCCAACCGAGCGTGAGTTGACCGATACGAAGATCCGTATTGTCATTGGCAAGGATCTAAGCTCGCTGGAAATGACCAGAAACCTCAGCTCCGTGCCGGTTCAGAGAGACGTGATCTGACGGCGGGATAACCCGTCTGCTGGCCGTGATCCCATTCAACAAACCCTACATGACCGGCAAGGAGCTCTGGTATATCAGCCAGGCGCATGCCAATGGCCACTTGGCCGGTGATGGTTCATTCAGCCGCCGCTGCAGTCGCTGGCTCGAAGATCGGATCGGATGTGCACGAGCACTGTTGACCCATTCTTGTACGGCGGCCTTGGAGATGACTGCTCTGCTGGCGAACATCGAGCCCGGTGACGAGGTCATCATGCCCTCGTACACGTTTGTGTCGACAGCGAATGCCTTCGTGTTGCGCGGAGCGACTCCGGTTTTTGTGGACGTTCGATCTGATACGTTCAACATTGATGAGACACGAATCGAAGCTGCTGTTACGAGGAAGACCCGAGCGATCGTCGCTGTGCATTACGCAGGAGTGCCATGCGAAATGGACGAGATCATGCGCATTGCCGCGAAGCACAACTTGCTTGTCATCGAAGATGCGGCACAGGCGATTCTCTCAACTTATAAGGGACGGCCTGCTGGCAGTCTGGGCCACATGGCCGCGCTCAGCTTCCACGAGACAAAGAACATCATTGCCGGGGAAGGTGGCGCACTGCTGATTAACGACCCGACTCTGATCGAAAGAGCTGAAATCATTTGGGAAAAAGGCACCAACCGCAACCAGTTCTTCCGTGGCGCGGTTGATAAGTACACCTGGGTCGATTCAGGTTCCTCCTACCTGCCCGGCGAAGTCACTGCGGCCTTCCTGTGGGCGCAAATGGACGAGGCCGACGCTATCACCGAAAAGCGGAGGGCGATCTGGGGCACCTACCACCAGTGGCTGGCCCCGCTCGAATCCGCATTGGCAGTCAGACTGCAATCACCGTGCGCGAACACGAAACACAACGCGCACATGTATTACGTTGTCACCCAGAGCCTGGCGCATCGCACGACGCTGATCGATGCGCTGAAGCGAAAGGGCATCCAGGCCGTGTTTCACTACGTGCCACTTCATGAGTCGCCAATGGGGCGGAGGGTATCGCGCACGGTTGGGGATATGTCCAATACCGACATGCTCGGTGAACGACTGTTGCGACTGCCACTATGGATCGGCATCGAGGAACACCTCGCGCGGATCATTCCGGAGATATCGCAGGCGGTCCTCGACACCCGAACTGATGCCTAGCCTCCCTGCCACCAGTGGTAAGTCAGTGATCGTTCAACTGGGATATAACCCGCCTGTTTGTAGAACTGGCAGGCAGGCAGATTGGCCTGCTGGGTCGCCGCGGTTATTGCATGACGATTGTGGTACTTGCAATAAGCATGTACTGCGGCAATGAGTTCGCGTCCAAGCCCTTGGCCCTGCGCAGCGGGCGCAATGGCGATCAGCCCAATCGTGCCCATTCCCGGCGAAAGAGCAACGGTAGCCATGCCTCGAATAGCACCAGCTGAATCGACAGACACGAAAACCTGATCGGCGATTTCCCGGGAAACTGACCGTTCAATCCAGGTGCGGTAGAGACGACGAAAACAATCGGAAGGTATAAGGGGATCAAGCTTGAATCGTGAAAACTTGCCTGCCTCGATAGCAAGGTCAATCATGTCTGCCGTTGGCACCATTCCTTCGAAGGGCCTTACGGCCCCATTCGAAGCGTCAATTTCGGAATAAGTGCGATTCGCACTCAGGTCGCACCTGTAAATGAGCTTGTGATCGACGAGCCTAAGTCCGTGGCAAGAGGCGAGAGCGACTCCAGCTTGATCGCCGGGATCGACGATGACATACGCCAGAACGACACCGGTACGTCGTAATTCGCCAAGAGATTCAATGCGTGCCGGCTCGCCAATCCTTCGCCAGTCGGAAATCGCCACCTCGAAGCCAAAACAATTGGTGTCCCACTCCAGACGGCGAAACCCTCGATTCGCATTCTCAGCCAATGTCATGTGGCGCTCGTCGCGGCCGCCGCCGCCGATGTACATACTGAGGTTTGCGATTTGCATTGATATGCAGGCGCCCAAGGTACTCGCCGATGATGCCGATCGAGAGCATCTGGATTCCGCCAACTGCGAGGATCGCGATCATTAGTGACGCGAAACCGGGGACGGAGATATCGTTCAAAAGCCGCATGTACGCATAGTAGAACCCAGCGGTGAAACCTAGGGCCGCGGCCAGAAATCCGAAGAGAGAAACCAGTTGCAGCGGCACAATCGAAAAGTTCGCGAACAAATTGATTGCGAGGGTTACGAGTCGCCGAAGTGAGTAGCCTGAACGGCCTTCCGGTCGAATGTCGTGCATGACCTCCGTTTGATCGATTCGATCTGTATTCCAGGCGAATAGACCATCGAGATATACGAAGTTCAGATCGTAGCCACTGATGCAATTGACCAGATCGCGCCGGATTGCCCGAAAAGCGGAGACACCATTGGTCAATCCGAACACGGTTCGATAGAATTTCTGAGTCAACTCCGACCCGAGGTTTCGCAAGAATGCGTGCTGCTTAGCCTTGTACACACCATAGACTAAATCCAGCTCTTCTTCCTCGAGTTTGTGGAGTAGCTTCGGAATTTCTTCGGGTGGATTTTGCAGATCGTCATCGAGCGTTATGACGATACTTCCTTGGCTTTCCCGCAAGCCGCACATGATCGCGTTATGTTGACCGAAGTTCTTCATCAGGTCGATGACAGTCAAAGAGTCGGGGAAACGATCTCGAAGATTGTTCAGCGCTGTCCAAGAGTTGTCTCGGCTTCCGTCATTGACGAAGATGATCTCGAAAGACCGACCCGTACCCTCGAGGGTCGCCATTATTCTGTCAGTGAGCCTTTCCAGTGTTGCCTGTGCGTTGTAGACCGGCACTACGACCGATACATCTAGACGCGACAATCCAGCGCCAGTTGCCTCATGCGAAGCTATTTTCTCTGGATGCTTCACGGTTTCGTTGATTCCGTGACAGCGGTCCGTACGCCCGCGTACTTTTCGTTGTCGATAACAAACAGCTCAAAATGCGAATCTCCATAGACTCGTCGATAGCCGCCTATCGTGGCTAAGGTTTCGGCAAGCGCCCCCCCGGTGGCGGTCGAGACGATCTCTACGTCGTAGTCGGCGAGAGTTCGTAGCGCAATCCGACCGCCTTGTACGATATTCAGGTAGTCTTCAATGATTTTTTCGCCATATGGTGCGTAGCGGCCGTCGACAAAGATCGGAAACCCGACGGGAGCCCGCCACAACATGTATCCACCACTTCCGTACATGTTGAAAACCTTGCCGCCAGGCAGATTCGCGACCATGTACTCGGTACTTGCTCTCGGAATCATCGGGTCGTAGAACCGCCCCCAATGCGAACGAATCTTTTCCTGCGCAAGAAAAAAACCGGTCATGGTCAGTAGCACCAACGTCACATTGACTGCTTTCGCTGCTCCTCGACCGATGTCACGCTGACCTGAGCGTGAAGAGCGCTTGAATCTTGAGACAAGTTCGGGAAGTTGACCGTGACTAACGCCAAGCGCCAAGAAAGCAGTTAGCGTGATCGCCCAGAACGAGATGTTCCTAATAGAAGTCAACTGTGCCCAAAGCAACGCCGCAGGAACGACCAGTATTAGCCATGATATCCGCGCACGGATCAAGTACAGAATGGTCAGGTACGACACGATGGAGAGCAATATCAGCTTGCCGACTGAGGAGTGAAAATTGGGAGACTTCCATTCCGCCACGGGGGAGTCGACCGCTCGCCTAGTGGGCTGCGCGGTTAGTCCTGTAACGCATGACGAGCCCGGGCAACGGCAGCCAGAATCTTTTCGGAGTCAGCGGTCCAGACGAACGGCTTGGCAAGATGGTCGTTGTGAACGTCGATGAATCGTTCGACCTCTTGGATCAGGTCGCGTACGCTGGTGAATACACCGCGGTACAGCGAACGGCGTTCGAGTTGGGAGAACCACCCTTCGACGGCGTTGAGCCAGGACGAGCTGGTCGGGGTGAAGTGAAACTGAACGCGCGGATGCCGTTTGAGCCAGTTGCTGACCTCTTGGGTCTTGTGCGCACTGAGGTTGTCCAGGACGATGTGTAGATCCTTGTCCTTCGGGGTCTTCTTTTCCACCATCTTCATGAAACCCAGGAACTCTTCAGACTTGCACGACTGGCCCATCTTCCCGATCACCTGGCCGTTGAGCACATTGAAGGCAGCGAACAGGCAGGCCGTGCCGTGGCGCTTGTAGTCATGCGTGCGGCTGGCCACTCGCCCAGGACTCAGCGGCAACCCCGGTTGCGTTCGATCCAGCGCCTGGATCTGGCTCTTCTCGTCCACGCACAGAACCAGCGCATTGGTGGGCGGGTCCATGTACAACCCAACGATATCGATCACCTTGTCGGCGAAGTGCGGATCGTTGCTGATCTTGAAGGTCTTGATGCGGTGCGGCTTCAGATCGGCTGCCTTCCAGATCTGACGAACCTGCCAGGTACTCACCCCTGCATACTGGGCCATCAGGCGAATGCTCCAGTGAGTAGCTTCCTGCGGAACCTTCTCGGTGGTCAGTTTGAGTACGCGTCGCACGATCTTGTCATCGATCACGCTCGGGCGTCCCGAGCGGGGCAGGTCCCGCAACCCATCGATGCCCATTTCCTCATATCGATGCATCCACCGATACACCGTCTTGGGTGCCACCCGTTGGGCCGCCGCGATCTGCGCCGCACCCGTGCCCTCGTCCAACGCCAGAACGATCCGCGCGCGGGTCGCTTCGCCTTGCGCCAGAGTGGGCATCTTCAACCACTTCTCAAGCCTGGCCCGATCACCGCGCTTGAGACGAAAAGTGTCTGCTGTAGTCATCGCAGCAGTATGCGAGCAAATGCGGCGGTGAGCCAGATGTATTACAGTACTTTACGCTCAGACCACTAGTCATCTGAAGCAATTCGGGATAGATATCCCAGCCGTAAGGGTTCGCTAGGGTCGCAACTAATGCAGCAGCGATGCCGCCCAGTGCCACTGGACTCAGCAAGCTCGCCGTATCGTTGCATCGGATCAGTGGGTCAATTCGATCGAGAATTGCCGAGGCGAGAAACAGGCCAATAAGCAGGAATGCCGCCGCAAATCCGTAGTGAAAATTGGGCCAAACGGCAAATAGCGGAATCAACCAAAGCAGGGTACGAGAATTGCCGCTATGGATTGTCCGAAGTAGCAAGTAAAGTACGATCGCGAAACCCAAATGAGTGAACAGATTCGGCCTTGGAGCAAACGCGCCGGAAAACAGCCCAAATCCCATCAGCGTGAGCAGCACTGACGACTCGATGCGGGCGATGTAAAGGCGGGCAGTCTTGTACATCACAAACCAGGTGGCGGTCAGGAAGATCGCCATCAGGACCTTCACACCAACCTCTCCTGCGAGTTCCCAGACCGAATAAAGCAGTACATCGAAAAACCAACCGGTCACCGTAATCGGCTGGTCAAAGGCAGTGTGCGAAAACGTCTCGCGAGTCAGCAGAGCACGTTCGGCGACAACCACCTCACCGGTCTTCAAATGCCAGAAAAAATCTGGGTCCAGGACAGGCAGCCATCCAACCAACACTATGAATACAATGACGCAGGCGAGAATGTCGAAATCCAGGATAGACAGTCCTCTTAACGGCCGTGCAGCATTATGTGGTTGGGGCTTTATCATGGGAGCTTCGAACAGTGAATCGATTCCCGGGTTTCGGAAACGCGCGGAAAAACCCAGTATCGCTGTGCCAGGAACAACCCAATCGCAATGACTGCAATCAGGCATGCTTGTACGAGTTCATGCGGCAGTTTCTTCAGGTCTACCAAGTACCAGAGCAGAGATGCATTTACAAGGTAGGCCGTCAAAATGCAGACTAAGAATCTGGCCTTCATTTTTAATCCTTTATCGTCACTGCGACGAAACGTCCAGCTTCGATTCAGTGAAAATGAAATGCACGTGCCCGTAATGAAGGCGAGCGTCATTGCCGTCAATATACCGAGGCCATTCAGCGCCAGTACGAGATACAACGAATACGCGACAGCGTTGGTCAGTAGACCCGTCATTCCGTATCTGAGCAACTGCCCTGACATCTGCAAATTGAACATCATTTAATCCCTGGCGCACTGACGTCGTACCGCCGGAGTCCAAGTGCCAGCATCGGCATTCACAGCAGTCCGATCACCATTAATACTATCCAACTTACCTACGCGAGCACTTGAACGTTACCGGCGCGGATTGCATACGCCAACACATCGACCAAGACTGCGGCGGTTCAGACTGCTATTGGAATCAACGACTTGCTCCCTGGGTCGACCGGGGCTCGGCCAGCAAACTCGCAATCCGTTCGTTACGATGATTTCGGCTACCTGCGGAGGTTGATCAGGCCAACGCGAGCCAATGAAGCCCTTCCATTCGAATAGCAGGATGGCCATCGCCATGAATTCAAATCCGAGAACAGTCCTCCGTTCGACGATGCATGATCGGATGCCCTGATGAAGGCGGAGCCAGAGAAACCCGGCCAGAGCGGCATTCACGATACTAGAGCCACTGTTGCGCTTGCTGACCGGCAATCTCGAAGCAGGCGTGCTCGACGATTCCGTCGCTGCGGCCCGAGTCTTCTCCGCCGCCCTGAACGGCAACCAGTTTGGCGAAAATCTGCGATTTTCCATGTTGGAAGGTCAGCACGAGGGTCCAGAGGTCTTGCACCATGCCCAGCAGATACGAAAGCTCGATGACCGCCACACCATTGCGCACCCCATCGTCTGTTGACTTCTGGTTGGCGCGATCGTCGCTCAAGTCCAGATCCGTAAACGGCTGATCGAACAGCAAACTCTCTGGCGCATGAAGGTCGGCACAGACTATGCTGATCTTCTGACGAATAGATCGCGAGAGCGCATGCCCTATCGTGTAGCGCCTGTCGGGCGGATCGAATGTATCGAGCAAGCGCGCGCCGTGGTGTGCGATGATGGTGACGCGGTAGGTTGCCGTGACGGACTCCACGTGCTCCCAGACCTCAATGGCTGCGGCAGGCGCCTGGGGACGATCGGCGCTGGACTTGGTGAGGGCCAAGTTCGTAGCCTGCGTCACTGGCCGGGCCCGGTTACTTGTAGTTGATGACGATATTCACCGAGGGCGTCTGGTCGACGTTGATGGCGAATCCGTCGATTGACAGATAAGGGTTATTGCTCCACTTGGCCCGCAAGGCATTCACGTTGTCGAGAATGCGCGTGTAGAGGGCTTGCTTTTCCTCAGAGGTCAGCGCGGTCTGATCGAATCCGGAGGCGAGGCCGACGCGATCCGGTTCCACCCACCCGGTGAGCAAGCGGCCATAGTATTCATAGCCGACCTCGACATACTCCCCAACTTTCTTGCCAGACAAGCCCATGATCGCGCCTGGGTAAACGGTGGTTACAATCTGGGAGCGATCACTTGGCGACGAGGTGATCGCGCCGCCCCGTGTGGAGGTGGCGAATTCGCGATACTGCGACAGCGGCCCCGGCAGGGGGCTGCTGATGCGCTTGATGCGAATCTGATCCTGCAACACCACCAGATCGGCGGCCAGTTCCTGTCGCACGCTTTCGGGAACCTTGGCACCGGATTCGCGCACCGAGTTCGTAGAGCCCGATGCGTCGGACGGTAGCTGCGCACACGCAGCGAGGGCGGTCAGTACGGCCGTTACCATGACAGCACGGACCGTCGGCGGGCACAATGGATTCAGCATCACTCGCGCTACCCCTTTCGCGGGCCGATCTGGCCTCATTGGTTGGACGGATTAATGTAGCAGCAACTTTTGATGGTAAAAAGGTGCTATTACGCAATGACCCGGTCCTGGCCGGTAATTGTGCACATTTCGCATTGGCCATGAGGGTGCTTTCCCCAGGCCGACGCTCGAGGGATCGATTGGCGAGCGGCTGAGATGTATTCAGACCACGAGCCGCTCTTGACGGCGCGCCGGTTAGCGCGCCGTTATCCAGACCGGCAGACTGGGGTAAGTAATGATCTACTCGGATAGCCGATTGCAGCCGCACGATCGCTGTGATGATCGATGCGAGACCCCCGCCACTCGGGGAATGCGCCGGACCGAGATCAAATCTGAACTAGAGCAACCGGGGCCTGCTCGGCAGTGCCGAGCGGTGGGACGCACCAGCGGTTCCGCACTCGGAGGGTCACAAAGCCGCAATGGTGGTGTGTCCATCAGTATTGGGTTTCAATGATCCCATAGGGATAGGAGAGTGAGCATTCGCGTGGCAACTTGAGAACTGGCCTCGATTCCGTGCTCATGCAAAGCGAGATCCTCACCGATTGCGTTGAAGCATCCGGTCAAAATGCCATTGCTTTCCTGCGCGAGAGGTTTCTTCGGTGAGCAGTGTCGTCCAGCTATCGAGGGCGGCCGAGGTCGACCTCGAACACATCTTCCAGTTACTGCACGACACTTCCGAGACTATCGACGAACCGGATGACGCCTGAGCCGCTATCAACGCATCCCAGGCTACGGCGAAGCATCGACCTGCGATCACAAATTTCAGCTTCCGCAGGGGGAATCAAACCCAGCATCTGCAACGCGATCAGCAGGGTCAGCAGCATAACTTCACCCAGCCTCGATCGGTACATTGCGCCGGGGCCGGCGGGTCGCTGTCTATGCGTGTCAAGGCGAACGCAATTACGCCCACCGCGGCGATCAACTGGATGACCGGCCGCGGGCTCGTCACCAGGTGTGTGGTCCCGTGGCGCCAGGACGTCTTCAGCATGTACCTGTCGACCAGCGACTTCTGGGCGACAGAAACCTACTCGCGACAGCCACGATACCAATCGGAGAACAAAAAAAGGCCCCTCATCCACAGGGGCCTGGGTCCCGCATGTCAAACGGGAAGGGAGGAGACATACCCAGAACAGCAGCAATAAGCGTTCCCGCCAGGTGCCTTGCTGATCAGGCATCGAATCAGGCTGAGTCGGTCCCGGGCTCCCAGTCAGCCTCGAGTTCACCGTTCTGCCGATCCGATCCCGTCAGGCGACGCAGATGGAGAATCTGACCCGACTTCATCGTCAGTGCCCGGCGCAACACCCACCCGGCCGGACCCCTCGCCTAGCGAGCGAACTTGAATTCACGCAGGCACCGCCATCGGTCTGCGAGCCCGTGATTATCCAGAATGGTCATGACGTCACACCAATTGGCCAGATCTTTTTGTGCCAGCGACGCTAGCACCGCATCGCGAATCGTCACGTCGCTCGATAGCAGCGACTGGCTCCCCAATGGGCTGAGCGCGTCTTTGTGAGTGGTGGTGCAGCGCTCGGCCCGCTGCCCATGCGATACGGACGACGCCTGCGGGCCGATGAGACCGCCTCGTTCGACTGGTGTGTTTCCCATGATTCTCCTCCAGCAGTTATTGGTCACTTGGCGCTGACCAGGCAAGTCACATGCCCGGTGACAAACCAGGCCGAATCGGCTGGACCTCGCCACGCTCAGATGCGGGCACGGTGATTGCGATCAGAACGAGTTGCCCGACCATGGTCAATCCGCCCAGGGTCGTTTAATGGCGGCCAAGTCGGTGCCGATCCCTTTGAGTTGCTCGGTTCGCGCGCCACCGTTTGAATCTTCGGAGACCAATCATGCAAAACGACTCGCAGGGAACGATTCCACCACTAACCGACCGGCCAGCGGCCCAGCCCCGAACGGCGTCGACGCAGGAGGATCAGCTGGGCGATCGAATCGGGGAAATGAAGGATCAGATCAAGGCCAGGACAAAAGAAGGAGTGGATAGCGCCAGGCATCTGGCCTCGGATACGGCCGACCGGGTGCGGGACATCGGGCGATCCGGACTCGAATCCGGGGCGGGCGTACTGGCCTCGAGAGTGGACCGACTCAGCGATCGCGCCGATAAGGTATCGGATTCGTTGCGGCAAAACGATCTCGATGGCCTGGCTGCCCACACGGATCGGATCAGTGACCGGCTCACATCGACCTCGCGCGAGTTGCGCGACAAGAGCGCTGACGAATTGCTCAGGGATATTTCGCACTATGCGCGCAACAATCCGGGATTGTTCGTGCTCGGAGGGGTGGCGATCGGCTTTGCCCTTGCCCGCATCATGAAGTCGAACTCCGCGCAATATGAGCGCGAGGGCCGGTTCCAAAGCGCGCAGGGACACAGCCAGCAACGCACCATGGGCGACGCTGCCCGGGCCGGCGCCGATCATCCCGACGATGCCTGGCCTGACCCAGCCACGCCGTCCGCAAGGCGCTCCGGTCATGACGACCGTTGAGATGGTTGCATGGCAACGGACTCTCCGCGGGCGGACGTCATGAGCGACGTATCGCGCACGCCAGGCACAGCATCGACCGACCGCGAACCGTCACTGAGCGAGCTGGCGTTCGAGGTCGCGTCGATTCGTGGACGCATCGAAGGCCGGCTCAATGAGCTGGATCGACACCTGATGCCCGGTAGTCTGATCGAGCGGTTCTCGCAACACAACCAGAACGAAGGACCTGAAATGCTGAACAGGCTGAACGAACAAGTGCGTAATAACCCGGTCGCCGCTGCCGTGACGGCTATCGGCCTGAGCTGGTTGATCGGCTCGGCCTTGCGCGACACGGAACCATCACGTCCGTCGCGCAGCGTGAGTGGCAAAGCACCGCAACTGGTCGACGACCACCCGGTGGCGATCGGTGCGCTGGCTATGACCGTCGGCGCGATCATCGGCTCGGTGTTGTCGCTTTCCGATCGTGAGGATCGATGTCTGGGTGAACGCAAGGCAACCGTAACCGCTGGCCATGGCAGCCGAACATCCTGACGGCCGCCTGTCCGGTGGGCGGCCGCCATGGCAACATGCTGCCCGGATTTCCGGCTACTTCTGCTTCAGTTGCTCGGTACGCTCGGTCTCCCACATGTTGGTGCTGACATCGACCGACTTGCCTACCTTGGTCGCCGGATCCCTGGCGAACTCGACTTCATAAGACTGGTCATTCCGGACGATTTCGAATTCGACTACATCTGACTCCCGATCATTGACCGACGACACCTTGTAGCCCATCTGCACGAGCTTTGCCTGAAAATCCTCGATCGTCATGCCAGGTTGCATGGCCTGCTCGATCTGCTGCTTCTCGTCGCTCCAGGTCGACTTGTAGTTCCGGTCACTGAATCGGCGCGATTCCGGCGTCGCCACCAGGGGCGTAGTGGGACGGTATTGACCATCTACCATCATCTGCTTGGTCGTGTCGGCACGCCATAGATTGGTGGTCACGTCGACTTCCTTGACCGGCCCACCCCGATTGGCGAACTCCGCCTGTACCTCGTAACTCTGGTCACCCTTGACGACCTCGTACTCAACTTCGTTGCCCTCGTCCTCATTGATTGATGAAATGACGAATCCCGCCTTTTCGATCATGTCGCGCAGATCATCACGCGATTTTGCGGTGCGAAGACTCTGCTGCAGGGCTTCCTTGCCGCCCGGCATGGCGCTATTGGCGGTCGAGGTCTGAGCGCCGACCGCAGCCGGCAGCGCCAGGGTGGCAGTCAGTATCGCGACTGCGGTGGATGAAAGTGCAATTCTCATTGTGTTGCTCCTTGAACAAGATTGAATATTCCTAGCCCTGGCGCAATTGGCCAGAGTCCCCGCTGGTTTCGGGCAGACCGGGGCCTCGCCGAGTCTGCCCACGCGAGACGAAGTCGAGTCGCTGACGGGTGACGAGTCCTCGCAATCGGTGTGCCCGTATCCGATCAAGACTGCTGGGCAGGCGTTCGTTGCCCTCACTCAGGTACGTGACTTGCACAGACACGCCGACACGTTTCCCATTGAAACCCACGGTCATCGCCAGGGTCGGACAGGTGTGGAGAAACCATGGCAGATAGAGAGTTCATCTTCGTTCATAACCGTTCATCCGGAGCCAACGATGCGCAAGCGCTGCATGATCTGATCGAGAGCAGAATGCGTGACGCCGGCGCGACCTATCGCTTTCTCAGTGTGCGTGAAATCGATCAGCTGATCAGTCGACCGGACGCCTGCGCCCATGCCACGATTGTCGCCGTGGGTGGCGACGGAACGGTCAACTCGGCCGCGCGGGCCGCCTTGCAACTGCGCAGGCCCTTTGCCATTATTGCAGCCGGAACATTTAATTTCGTGGCGCGCAGCAACGCCATCCCCGAGTTGCCCGAGCAGGCAATTGATGTACTGCTCCACGGCCAGATCACCCCGGTTCAGGTAGGTTCGGTCAATGGTCAACCGTTTCTGGTCAATGCCTGTATCGGTTTGTATGCCAAGGTTCTGCGTGAACGTGAGCAAATCAAGCAAACGATCGGCCGCAGCCGCGCAGTGGCCGTTCTGGCCGCCGTGCTGACTGCGCTGAGACCTTACCGGGGGTTGGACATCGAATTGCGTGGATCCAACGGCATCACTCGACAGAAGGCGGCGACCTTCTTCGTGGGTAACAACCGCCTGCAACTCGACCTGGTGGGCATTGAACAGGCTGACCTGGCAGGCAATGGACAGCTACTGGCGGTGTTGTTGCCACGGGTCGGCGTGATGTCTTTGCTGTCGATCATCGTTGCGGCCGCACTCGGGCGCGCCGGTTCCATTGCCCAGTTGGTTTCTTTTCCGCTCAAGACAGTCCAGGTCGATATCCGAACCGGCAGGCGTCGGCGCATCCGGGTCGCCATCGACGGCGAACTCCACGAGATGAAGCTGCCTTTACAGATCGGTTCGATGACCGAGCCACTGCGATTGCTGTGCCCAACTCGCCCCCTGCCGGTGTCCCAACCGGCGCCGGCGTCGATTGGTGCCGTCACCTGAGCCGGAACGACCCAGCGATCGCCGCAAGCTTGTTGTTGGCGAAACCATAGTTACACCTGCCCCATGGTGATCGAAGGAGCAGGTGCTGCACACGGCATGCTCATGCCTGGTCGGCCATCGACGCGAATTCCCCACGAAGCTCGAACGACCGGATACCCAGGGCCTGCCGGTACTTGGAGACCGTGCGGCGCGCGATCTTCACGCCCCGGCGAGCCAGCAGCGTCGCAAGCTTGTGGTCCGAGAGGGGTTGGCTGCTCGATTCAGCCTCGATCAGGCGCTGGATCATCGTCTTGACCGCCGCTGCCGAACAGGCATCACCGGCATTGGTATGAACATGACTGGTGAAGAACATTCTCATGGGCTTCAATCCGGCGGGGCATATCAGATACTTGGTACTGACGACTCGCGACACTGTTGACTCGTGCATGCCGATGTCATCGGCAATGTCGGCCAGTCTCATCGGTGTCAGGGCGATATCGCCGTGATCGAAGTAGCCCTTCTGGCGTTCGACAATGGCCTTGCCGACTGACAAGATGGTTTGTTCGCGTTGCTCAAGATTTCGCATCAGCCAGCGGGCTTCCTGCAACTTTTCCTTGATCGGAGCGCTCGTGCGGTCGTCCTGATGCTGGCTCAGGATATCGGCATAGGTCTGATTGATCCGTACCCGCGGCAGCGCGCCGGACAATGACATCACCTGCCATTGACCGGCAACTTTCTTCACCGCTAACTCGGGCGCGATATAGTCGACGCGACCGGTGTCGAACTCCCGACCTGGTGTCGGGTCGAGCGACTTGATCAACCCAACCGCATCGCGGACCGCCTCGATGGACTGATTGGTTTCGTGGGCAATGGCGCGTGCGTTGCCACGCGCGAGTAGTTCCAGGTGATCATTGATTATCCGCCGCGCCAACCCGACCCGCTCGCAAGTCTGGTCCTGTCGCGCGAGCTGCAAAGACAGACAATCGGCCAGATCGCGGGCGCCGACACCGGCGGGGTCCAGCGTGCGGATAATTTCGGTCGCACGCGTAATCATCGGTCGCGAGACACTCAGGCCAGAATCCCGGAGTTGCTGGCAGAGTGAAGCCGGCGAGTCGTCGAGATAGCCGCGTTCGTCAAGGCTCTCGATGACGGCCATACAAGCCGCTTCGAGTTCAGGCTCGAGCATCGAATCGGTCACCTGGGTCCGCAAATGGCCACGCAGGTCCACTTGCTCTGCGATCGTGGCCATCCAATCCGATCGGTCGGCACTGTGGTCAGCCCTATTCGACGCCTGGCCCCAGCTTTCAGCCAGGCCGCTGGCGGACAGCGGCGCATCACCCGGTCCCGACTCCTCACGAGGTGCATGCTCGATTTCGCCCTCGACTCCCTCGCCATGGGACGACGCCGCGTCCTCAGCATCGTCGAGTTCGAGCAAAGGATTGCTGTCGAGCAAATTATCCAGTTCCCTGGCGAACTCGATCGAATTCATCTGCAGTAGCTTCAGCGACTTCTGCAGCATCGGACCTACGGTCAGCTGACGTCCCATCGACAATGACATGCTGGTACTCATGGCAATCTCCTCTATCGGTATTCGTCGGGTCCGGCCGACTGCCTTATAAACCCGTAGTCTCCGTATCAAGCAATTGTCGTGCCAATTTTAAATTGTTGATTTTTAAGACATAAATTTTGGACCGCTCGATCGGATCGGTCAATTTTGCCGGCCGCCCGTACGCCATCAACGCCACCACCCCGGGTCAGGCTGGCACGGCGATTTGTGTCCGATCGAGTTCATGCAAGAATGAAGTTCAGGTGGACTCACTCGTATCAACTGGATGAATATCAGGTCGATCAGGGTCTGGATGGTCCGGGCATGACACTTGCGCTGATGGCAGGCCGTCGTTTCACTTGCTGAGTCAAGGCGGCATTGATTCAGCAAAACCATGGATCCGGATCCAGCCGATGCGCCCATCAACAGTCGTTCAGAGCTTCGCAGGACTGCTTATTTGCCGGCCGGATTGGACGATTCAGGCCTACTCCGAGTGCTTGCCGTCGCTGGTGACGACCGCAATCCCGATTCAGCCCGATCTACCGTTCGACCAGGTGTTTGGCCGACAGTTCGCCCACGACGTGCGCGGTCACGTCCAGTCCTCGACCGCATCGAGCGATCCGTCATTCAACCCCGGCGTCGCATTGGGCGATGTCAGCGTCGATGTCGGGTGCTCCCGGGCGGGCGATGTCTTTGTGCTGACTGTCGAGGCCGGTCGCCCAGGCAGGGCAGTTGCACCTGATGCGCTTGCCCGTCGATACCTGCAACGGCTCGGCGCAGCCCAGTCTTTGTCCGAGGCGGCCGTTATTGCGGGCAACCTCATGCGGCTGTTCCTTCGGGTCGACTCAGTCAGCGTGATCGGCCAGGATGACGCGGGGGAGTTGGATGTGCTGGCCAGCGTGGGCAGCCGGGCCCCCGCGCTGATCCGCGAGCAGGTCCACGCAGAGGCCCTGGCCGGACTGACTTCCGGGATGGGCGTGGTCGCCGACGCCACCGCCGACGTTTGCCGGCTGATCGGCGAGGCGCCGGACGAATCGGCGCTGCCCGCACTGGTGCGCCAACCAGGGCCGGCACTTCTGGACCTGCTGGCACTGCGCCAGACCCGATCGGCCAGTTGGTATCTTGGCCCCTGTGCGCGAGGGATGCCGCTGATCGCATTGGCCGAATGCGCGATGCCGCCGCCGCCTGACATGGCCCGTCGTAAAGCTGCCGACCTGGCCACTCAGGTGTTGGCGCTCATGCTCGATGCCCGAGCTGCGGTGGCAGCCTGTCCGCAGCGGGCAGCGAAAACCTGATCGTCACACCGTCGCGCGGCGACTGGGTCACGTCGATGCAGGCCCCATCGGCATCGGCAAATTGTCGGATGATCGGAATCCCTCGTCCGGATGCCGACTGATCAATTGCGCAGTGACACAGTGGCGCGCACGGCCCTCGCGTCCGTGCCTGGCCACCGACAGGATGGCAGGCGCGCATTCTCCGCCGGCAATCCGTCTATCCCGCTGCGATCCGCATGTTGGCATGATCGTCATGATCAACGCCGCCAATCCTGTGCTCAGACGGCCATGGGTGTTCGCCAATGATTTGCCGATCGCCGAACGGTTCTGCCGAGACCCCTGCCGAACGCCCGTGATTTCGGCATCGTCCGCGTCAAAATGGATTGCCGGATCGCCGGCCCCGGCACGGGCAAGGAACTTGCTCTCTGAGGCTCGAAGCGCCGGGATTCCGGCGTCTGGACAGACCGAACGGAGAGAACTCAATGACTAAATCTTGCAGACTGGCAAGTGCGCCGCTGTTGCTCGCACTAACCTTCGGGCTCGCAGCATGCTCAAGCGTACCGAAGCCCGAAGCCGAGCTGGCCGTGGCGCGCAACGCAGTTCAGGGTGCCAACCAGGCCGACGCCGGCAAGTTCGCCAATACGTCACTTCAACGGGCACGAGAATCACTCGAGCGTGCCGAGCGAGCGGTGAACGATGACGAATTCGGCGATGCACGCAGGCTGGCCGAGCGCGCCACTGCCGATGCCCAGCTGGCCGAGTCGGAAGCCGAGCTCGTCAAGGCTCGTCAAGCCCTCTCGGAGGTTGAAAAGGGCATCGAAACGTTGCGCCGCGAAGGCCGCACGTCCAACTGAACAGGGATAGTTGATCATGAAAAAACCATTTCGTCGTGCCCTCGCCGCAGGGAGTGTGGCTATTGCCGCTGCAGCGTGCTCATTCACACCCGACCAGAACCCGACCTTGGAAGCGGCCAGGACCGATATCGAACGGCTTCGATCGACACCCGATGCACGGCAATTGGCCGGCGTACAGTTGGACGACGCTCAATCGGCATTGGATCGCGCCGACACTGCCTGGCGGGCCGACGACGATGCGGGTGAAGTCGACCACCTGTCCATGCTGGCGGCGCGCAAGTCGCAGATCGCGCAGAACGTGATGGAGCGACGACGTGCGGAGCAGCGCATCGATCTGGCGAATGCCGAGCGAAATCGGATTCTGCTCGCCAATCGGGATCTGCAGGCCCAACAAGCGGAGGCGGCCAAGGATCTGGCGCAGCGTGAGAATTCGCAGTTGCGCGCCACCATCGCGCAGTCTCAGGAAAGGCTGGCCGCGCTCAATCAGCAATTGCGCGAGCTATCGGCCAATCAAACCGACCGTGGCATGGTGGTGACGCTGTCTGGTGTGCTATTTGATGCCGGAGACAGTTCCCTCAAGTCGGGTGCGGACCGGACCCTTGACCGGGTGGCCCGGATTCTCCAAGACAACCCGGAACGCACGATCCTGATCGAAGGATTTACCGACTCCACCGGTGGTGAATCCGCGAACCAGCGTTTGTCGCAGGCCCGGGCCGATGCGGTCATGGTCGACCTGATGCGCAAGGGCATTTCGCGCGACCGGATCCGTGCGCGGGGTCTTGGTGAGGCCTATCCAATCGCCAGCAACGATACCATTGCCGGACGTCAGCAAAATCGCCGTGTCGAGCTGGTCATTTCGAACGACGGCGGCAATATCAGTACACGAGAGCAGTCGTCCCGGCAAAACTGATCGGACCAGGCGTGAATCGCCTTGGACGGGCGCGATCGGCTGGCATCTCGGCCGGTCATGCCCGGAAAACGCCGGAGGAGCGCGTCCGGGAAAATTGCCCTCGTCATGGGTCGGCAATCGCCAAAGACCAGTGACGCACGCTCCCCCGACGCGCCTTTCATCATCCGTCATTCCGAATGACGCCCCCCCTCGCCGACATTCGCGCGCCGTGAGGCATCAGACGAATCGCCGTACGGCGAACCATCGAGCACCGGCCAATCGAACAAGCTCGAACCACGGACAGTGAATGCCTGCGCCAGGCATTAGCAAGGCAAAGGATCCGAGCGCTGATCCCGTCAGGAAATGGGATCGATCGGCGAATTTCACCCCGTTCGCGGGAATGCAAATTGCTCCGAAGCTTCATTTCACTGAAAAGGCGATCCGAACATGTCAGTTGATAAAGACGACCAGACCCGGCACTCCAGGCAGCGATCCGAGATGCGACATATCGATTCCGGCCATTCCGATCACTCCTGGCGGCCAACCTTGAAACCGCGCCCGCCAGGTGCCAGGGTGCTCCCGGGCTGGTCAGCTGTGCTTGCGACGACGGCGATTGCATTCACCAGCAGCGACGTGTTTGCCCAAAGTCAACTTGAGCAGCTTTCTCCAGGTACACCCACCGGGCAGCCGACAACGATTTCATTGACCGGAGAACCGAGCGTCCGATTTGGGCTGACCAACGATTATCGATTTCGCGGCATTTCTCGGTCTTTTCGTGATCCGGCCGTTCAAGCGGGTGCGCGATTCACGCTGCCGGCGAATTTCTACTTTGATGTATTCGGATCGACAGTCGACAAGACAGTGTTTACGAATAGCCGTGGCTTGGAGTTGGATCTTACCGCGGGCTATCGGCATACTTTCGCGACTGACTGGACGCTCGATGTCGGTCTGGTTCAGTACTTGTTCCCGACGGCAACCGAATTCAGCACACTCGAGGCTTTCGTGGGCGCCAGTTGGAACGGGCTCTCGTTCAAGATCAACAACACCCTATCCAACCGCCATTTCGGCATACCAAATGCGAAGTATTCACAGTACTTTGATCTGTCGGGGAGATATCCGATCTCGCCATGGCTGAATGCCACGGGTCACTACGGCATTCAGCGGATCGACGGCAACGATGGCGGGTTCAATGACTACAAGCTCGGCCTGCACACAAACTGGAAGGGCTTCGATTGGGAGCTGGCAATGGTCGGCACCGATGTCGACGAAACATTGGCCAACGCCGCCGGACGAAAGGTGGATCTGGGCGGCCGGGGATTCGTCTTCACCGTCGGTCGCCGTTTCGCGTTCTAGCCCATCGATCATCAGCCACGCATGCCCCTCCCCTTCTGATATCGGCTCGACCCGGGCATTCGAATTGCCGCCAATTCAGTTCATCGACACGAATAGAGGCTGAGATGAACTGGAATCAGATTGAAGGCAACCGGGATCAACTCAAAGGCAAGGTAAAAGAGCAGTACGGAATTTCCCAGGAAGAGGCAGAGCGTGAAGTCGACGAATGGGGAACTCGCGACAGGGTCTGATTCACCGCTCCCTTATCAGACTATCGGCTCGGATCTGACGCTGCGACGCCAGTGCAAAGCAATTGTCATCGGGCCGATAGTCGTAGCGTTCAATGTCGACGTTGCGTGAATCCGTCAGGGTTTCGTCAGTCCGAATTCTGATTGTGTTGAACGAGTTCGGATATCCCCGGCGCAATCGACTTGACGTCGCAGTACCGGCATTGAGAACCCATGTGACGTGTTTGCCGGCCGATCGACATGGCAAGAGAAACTGTTCGTGGATATGCCCACTCAGAACGAGATGGACGCGGGCATCACACCATTCATTCATGATTTGATCACCATTGATCAGGCTGGCGACCGTGGCTTCAGCCTGCTTCACCACCGGTGGATGATGCAGAAGAACCAGTAGCAGATGGTCGTCTGGCACATCACTCATCATCAGAAGTGCTGCACGACGCTGCAGACTGGTGACACGACCTCGTGCGTGGCGTTCTGGCCTTACCGAATTCAGCCGCAGAATCCGGACGTTGCGGACCTGTACGGCGTCGACCCAACTTCGCAAAAACTCCTGCTCATATCGTCGAAACGGCCAGAATGCTCGCGCCAAGGGATTGAGCAATGGAATGTCGTGATTCCCCGGTACGACGTGAGTCGGCGCCTCCAGCCTCGAGAGCAATGCCTTGGCGGCACGGAACTGCTTCGCGCGTGCCCGTTGGGTAAGGTCGCCACTGACCAGAACGGCATCCGGATTGATTGAATTGACCCGATCGACAAGCGCGTCGACCACGGCGGGAATTTCCGCGCCCATATGCAGGTCAGATAGATGGACCAACACAGTCAAGCGGTCGCCCCCTGAATCGTCAATCATCGGCGGGTGCTGTGCACACTCATCCATGGCTCCTGGTGTCGCCGCACGACAGCCAGTGAACGTCGACTGGCAATTGGCGTTCCTGCTGTCCATCAGATGGAGCCTATACCGATGTTGATTGCCTGCGCAGGGAGGATCGTGGCCTGAACGCCTCCTGGGCATTGCAGTCAAACGCACGACGGGCCTGAAAATTGCCACGGATTCTCAACTATCACGGGTCGGCAAGGACCCATAATTCAGGAGGTTGTTAATCATGTTCTATTGGGCTGCGGTTTTTCTCGTCATTGGTATTGTCGCGATGATCTTCGGTGCAGGTGGAATCGCCGGCTTGTCAATGAATATTGCCTGGATATTGTTCATCATCGGCATCATTCTGGCCGTAGTATTCTTCGTCATGGGCCGAGGACGTTCCTTCAAGTAGTTATCCAGGCACAGTCTTGATGACAGCCACTCCATGGTTGTCGGCCCGGGCGGAAATGATGTTCCGGAATGGCGGGCACGGTGTTTGCTCGACCTATCCAGCGCACTTGGTTCCAGGTGCGAGAGTGCACTCGTCTTTTCATTGATCGGAGAATAACGATGAATCCAGGTAGTGATGTGGTCGATGTAGCAGAGCAGGCCGCCCAAGGGCGACAAACTGGCTTGAAGCGGTCGTCTCGCGCAGGAAGCTTCATCTTGATGTTGACGGGCGCATTGCTGGTGGGTGCGGTATCCAGCGGCTGCGCAATCGTGCGCGGTCAACAGGGCGCCGAGTCTTATGCATCGGATACGTCGATCACGGGCGCCGTCAAGGCTGCTTTCGCCAAGGACCCCGAGGTGGCAGCAACGGCGATCAGCGTCGAAACGCTGCGCGGAACCGTTCAATTGAGCGGTTTTGCCAAGAGTGAGACGGAAAAGCGACGTGCCGGCGAGATTGCGCGCGACACCGAAGGCGTCAAACGAGTGAATAATTCGATCATCGTGCGCCAGGGCGGCTGACCGGTTCAACCGATGGCCGACCAGACGGCGTTCAACCCAGAGCGCCAGTTGAATGCTGGAATCGGTCAGTCGGAAGAAGCGGGTCGACCGGGCAATGGACGGTCGACCCGCTTCTGCGCTGAATTCAGTAGCACGGCAATCGACCGCTCGCTGGCAGCATAAACGAGCCGCTTCCGACGACGGCTTTGCGGCATGCCGTCGGGCAGCCGATCTGCTCGATTACCCTGGACAACTGGCAGATCAGGCCGATCAGCTTCCGGACAGCACCGTACGATCATCGTCTTCATGACGCTGTGATTAGCCGGTCCGGACATTCGCCACAGCGGCCGCGTGGCGACGCGGTATGGTCCCGGCCACCATGTCGATCACGTGCTTTAGATCAGCCAGGCTTGCAGGCTTGACCAGATGATGATCGAACCCGGCTTTCATGGCGGCGATTCGGTCTCTATGCTGACCCCAGCCTGTCAGTGCGACCAGCACCGGTACGCATGTCATCGGCGGACGAGCCGCGGATGCATCGCGATCTTGTATCCCGGAAGCCCGATCACCAGAAAGCTGACCTGAACGCATTCGTCGCGCGAGCTCGTATCCGTCCATTTCGGGCATGCCGATGTCGATGAACATCAGGTCAGGGAGAGACGCCTCAACGCTGGCCAACGCCTGCGCGCCGTCGTGGGCCACTTCCGTCTGCTCGCCCAGTTGCTCGAGTAATTCAGCCAGGCTGAGGGCGGCATCGACATTGTCGTCGACTACGACAATGCGCAAGGGCTTGCCATCCCGCCGCGCAACGAGATGACTGTCATCCATCGGGCTTCGTGGGGAATCGCCGCCTGACGCACCCAAATGAGCTGCCGGTGCAGGAACGGAGCCAGATTCGCCAGCCGCACGAGACGAAACTGGTTCGATAAGCGGATCAATCGGCAATGTCACGGTGAATTCGCTACCTCGACCATGTCCGGGACTGGTCGCCGTGATGGTGCCACCATGCAACTGCACCAGTGATCTGACCAAGGTGAGTCCGACTCCCAGACCGCCCTGAGCACGACGGCTCAATGGCGCCGCTTGCGCGAACATATCGAATATGCGGGTCAGGTCGGCTGCATCAATCCCGATTCCCGAATCGATGACCCGAACAATGATGTGCTTCCGATTGACGGTAGAGCGCAAGGCAATCGTGCCGCCGGGCTCAGTGTACTTGACTGCATTGGTGAGCAGATTGGCAAATACCTGGGCCAGACGCACTGGGTCTCCGTTGAAATGGACGGCGTGGACAGGTAATTCGAGCTCGAACCGATGTTGACCCAGGTCAATCAGCGGGCGAACACTATCGATCGCCGACTCGATCACCGTCGCCAGTGCAATAGGCTCGCGCCGGATCTCAATGACACCACGCGTGATCCGACTGATCTCGAGCAGGTCATCGACCAGGCGCTCCAACAGCGCGGCCTGGCGTCCGATCATGGCAACCGATCGAGCCAGCGTGTGGTCGAGCCGACTGGACAAAGCCAGCAGCTCCACTGCGTTGCGAATCGGGGCGAGCGGGTTGCGTAACTCATGCGCCAGTGTGGCCAGAAAGACGTCCTTGCGCTGATCGGCATCCTGCAACGCCCGCAGATGCGAGCGGGTTTCATATTGTCGGGCACGGGCGCGTATGGCATTCGTTGCGGCACTGATGAGGGTCGCGATTCGGATAGGACGATCAAGCAATACAACATTGCCCAGCAAATCGAACCGACGATCATGGCCCATACGGTGCGGTCGACCGCCGGTCAGCAGCAGGATCGGCAGATCGGACCAGGGGGCCTGATGGTCGATCAATTCGAGCAAACTGCTCGTATCAGCCCTGAGCGCTTCTTCGGCAATCACGGCCGCGGCGGCGCCCTGGCGAATTGCCACAACCAGTTCAGGCAGATCCGCAAGGATCGTACAATCGATTCCTGCGCCCCCCAGGACCGATGAGACAAGCCTGGCGTCGCGACCAAAGGGGGCCAGAATGAGCAGCCGATGCTCATGATTCGCGCGCTCTGCCTCGACTGATAGCCCGACGCTTGACATGGTCAGCTCTGCGGCGCACTGTCAGAGAGCACGCCGCGGTAGTTGAGCATCGGCTCGCCCACCGCAATCCGGCCCGGCTCGAACAACAAAGGCCGGATCGATCGCTCGTGCGAGCCACTGCGTTTTTTCAGCACGGACAACGCCAGTCTGACCCGCCCTTCCTCCCTCACATAACGCGTCAACAGTACTGCATCGGCCAGGTAGCTGGCATCGACGGTCGACTGTGTCGGGCCCATCAACCCGATCTGCGCATTGACCAGCAAGGTCACCACGCCGCGTTGGCCGAGGAAGGTGAGAAGTTCGTGCAACTGAACAACCAGAAATCGCTCGCTCGGCATCGCATGCAGATACCCGTTCAGACTGTCGATGACCACGACCGAACACCCTTCCTGATCAACCGCCCGGCGAATCTCGTGAATCAATTCGCCTGGCGACAACTCAGCCGGGTCGACCGGGCGCAATCGGATTCGCCCCGCCGCCAGGTGCGCGGACATGTCCACGCCCAGGGAGCTCATCCGCCCGACCATCGACTGCGGGCTCTCGTCAAAAATGAACAGAATCGCATTCCCACCTTGTTGCGCAATCGACTGGGCGAACAAAGCGGAAATGGTTGATTTTCCAGTGCCGGCAGCACCAGTGATGAGCGTACTACTGCCGCTGTCCAGGCCACCTCCCAGCAGTGCGTCCAGCGCATCCACGCCGCAAGACAAGGTCGTCCGAGTCGAATCCTGTCGATGCTCATGGGCGACGAGTCGGGGGAACACCGTAATACCGCCACGCCGAATGATGTAATCATGGTAGCCACCTCGAAAGGTGTGCCCACGGTATTTGAGAATCCGCAGTCTGCGCCGCAAGGTGCCATAGTCTGGAACGAATTGTTCAAGCAGCACACAGCCGTGGGCCAGGCTCTGAACGTGCAGATCGTGTGTTCCGGTCGTCAGATCGTCGAGCAGTAAAACTGTGCATTGACGTCCGGCGAAGAACTGCTTCAGAGCGAGAATCTGTCGGCGAAATCGCAAGGGACTGCCGGCGAGCAGGCGCAATTCCGACAAGGAATCGAAAACCACGCGAGCTGGCTGCACTCGTTCGATGTCACCGAGGATCTGACGGGTTGTATGACTTAGTTCGACCTCGGAGGGGTGAAACACGGAGTATTGTGCATCGGGCTCCAGATTCTCCTGCCCATTTGTCAATTCGTGAATATCTACACCATCCAGGGACCATCCGTGCGAGGCCGCCACATCATGGATCTCTTCCTTGCTTTCAGACAAGGTGACATACAGCACCCGCTCGCCGAGCCTCGCGCCAGCCATCAGAAACTGAATCGACAAGGTGGTCTTGCCAGAACCTGGCATTCCTTCGATCAGGTAGACACGATGCGCCGTAAGCCCGCCCGCGAGGACATCGTCCAGGCCGCTGACACTTGTTTTGATATCTCCCAAACCCATCAGATTCTCACGGTAAGGGTTATGTGTTCAATCGAGAATCCGACTACGCGAAACAGGCCTCGGAGCCTGATTCAGACCAAACCGCCACTCGAACAGGCAGGTTGCTTCGAGCGCTTTCTGTCGTGGTCGATGCGTCTGATGTCAACAACGTCACAGGTCATTCCTGACCGGTCGAGGCAATCCTCTCGTCCCGATTGTCAGGCGAGAACGGGTGAGGCCTGGCTGCGCCGGGTGTGCCCATGGATAACTCCTTGACGGCTCGGCGCCCGTATCAATGGGCACCGACGATTCGCTCGACCGATGTCCGATCAGAGTGGCGCCAGTTCGGTCGCGCCAGGCATTCCCTCTATCTTGAGTAAGACCCGGATCCGCGTCGGATCCGTCAGGTCGGGTACGGTCATGACGATCACATCGGTATTGTCTGACAGATTGAGTTGACTGCTGAACAACACGTTCTTGCTGCCGGCTGCCGTCAGGGTCAGGAAATAGGTGCCGCTGCGTTGGGACAGCGAGTCGGTTCCATTGGCTGGTGCTGTCTGCTTGAACTCGACATTGGGCATCTGCGGTACCACTGGCGCGATGTCCTGGCCCCCCTCGGTCAGGTATCCATCCAATGCGGGAACGTTGAACGAGCCGTTAAACAGCCGCAGACGGGCATCGTCGCTCAACAGATTGGGATTGGTGGGATCGTTGATGGCCACCAGACTATTGGTGGTGGTTGAATCGGCAAGTGCGACCACGGTGTACCGGTGTCCGCGCTGTGCATCGAACTGGACCGTACCAACCGACGGGCCCCCGGGTGCGACCGACACGTCCCAGTCCGCCCCACCAGAATCCACGTCGACGTAGTCCGTGACAATCGGAAAAGCGACGCTCGAGGTTTCCGGGATGGCGAGGGAATTGCGCGACAGGGTGACTGACGGTGCGATGGGCGAGATATGGGCGAGGCGGACCTGTGGATTGTTCAGACTGATTGCGTCCTCTACATCGTCGCCGCCGCAGCCGGCCAGTCCGACCGCGAGGAGAGTAGTCATCAGCAATATGTTCGGTTTCATGGGTAGTCCATTTTCAGATTGTTCGGGTCGCTGTACCCTGGGGCTCAGCCTGGGTGTCGGTCAATGCAGGGTCTCGACCGGCTTGTCTGGGCAATACTCGTGCCCAGCTTGCAGTTCCGGGAGAAAGGCATTGGCGACGGGCACAGTCGTTGCTGGTCGCATGGGTCCGACAGATCATCATGGGATCCAATGTGAGCAAATCAAACCAGGCGAACGTAGGCGGCCGTCCGACGGCTGATGGCGACCAGCGACCAGCCACCACAACCGATGCGGGGATTCCCGTCGCCAGCGATGAATATTCGCTAACCGTTGGTTCGGACGGACCCATCCTTCTGCACGATCATTACCTGATCGAGCAGATGGCTAATTTCAACCGTGAGCGGATTGCGGAGCGTCAGCCCCATGCGAAGGGCGGTGGCGCTTTCGGCCACTTCAAGGTGACGCAGGATGTGAGCCGATATACCCGTGCCGCCGTATTCCAGCCCGGGGTGAAGACCGATACCTTGCAGCGATTCTCAACAGTGGCCGGCGAGCGCGGCAGTCCCGATACCTGGCGTGACCCACGTGGCTTTTCGATCAAGTTCTACACGACTGAAGGCAACTACGACATGGTCGGTAACAATACGCCCGTGTTTTTCATCCGTGATCCAATGAAATTCCAGCATTTCATCCGGTCCCAGAAGCGCCGAGCCGATACCAATCTGCGCGATCACGATATGCAGTGGGATTTCTGGTCTCTGTCGCCCGAATCGGCACATCAGGTGACCTGGTTGATGGGTGACCGTGGCATACCGAAGAACTGGCGCCAAATGAACGGTTATTCCAGTCACACGTATATGTGGGTGAATGCGGCGCATGAGCGGTTCTGGGTCAAGTACCATTTCAAGACCGATCAGGGGATCGACTATCTGGCCCAGCAGGACGCCGATCGTCTGGCCGGCGAGGATGGCGACTACCATGTGCGCGATCTGTATGAAGCCATCGCTCGGGGCGACCATCCAAGTTGGACGCTATTTGTGCAGGTCATGCCTTTTGACGAGGCGAAGGATTATCGTTTCAACCCATTCGACCTGACCAAGGTCTGGCCGCATGCCGACTATCCCCTGATCGAGGTGGGTCGGCACACGCTGACCCGCAACCCGACCGACTATCACAGCGAGATCGAGCAGGCCGCGTTCGAGCCCAATAATCTTGTCCCTGGCATCGGGCCGAGCCCGGACAAGATGCTGTTGGGTCGGCTGTTCGCCTATGCCGATGCACACCGTGCGCGCATGGGAGTAAATTACAAGCAGATTCCAGTCAATCGCCCCATTGTGCCCGTCCACAGCTACAGCAAGGATGGCGCGATGCGGATCGACGCGGTATCTGACCCCGTCTACGCACCGAATTCCAAGGGCGGCCCGCAAGCCAATGGCGATCGGTTCCCCCAGGATGCTGTCTGGCAGACCGATGGGCAATTCATGCATGCGGCGTATACCACCCATGCCGATGATGACGACTTCGTACAGGCCGGCACACTGGTGCGCGAGGTGATGGATGCAGCAGCGCGTGAGCGTCTGGTTGCCAATGTCGCCGGCCATCTGAAGAAGGGAGTCTCGGGGCCCGTCATGGCACGGGCCCTTGCATATTGGCGCAAGATTGACGGCGAAACGGGCGAGCGAATCGCCCGCGCAGTCAAGTCCTGAGATTGATGCGCCGGACGAGTTACCAGACTGTTGAACCGAGGCCGTCCTTCGAGCAATGCAGACGAAGCACGACGCGATACACAAAGCGCAAAACGCTTCGTCGGTGAACGATGTCGCCGAGCCCTCTTTGGTGGTTTAGGCCGACCCGGAACGCCTCGTCGATCTCCTGTGGACATGCCAGAGACTATCGAAGATCAGGATCACACCCTTCAACTTTCGCGAAGCGGACCTGAACCCTGCCCAGCGGAAATTGATCATCGGGTTCAGACGAGTTTCTTGGTCGACGCTCCGGGAAACTCGTCAACCTGATCAAGTACCAGGTCGCTTCGACTCGTGCTCCCGGTGGCGATGGCCGATAGGAATGTCAATGGGATTCACCAAATAATGCGATGCCCCTTGCGCCGGAAACCCTCGACTATTTCCTGGCAACCAGATCCACAGCAAGAAGAACACACGGCTTGTCCGTGACGTTTTCCAACCAATGCACCGTCTCCAACTTCTCGCTGAATGTATCTCCTGGATTTAGAACTCGCACGACGTCGCCTTGGTGCTCTCTTATCGACCCCGCCAGCACATAGACTACGCCCGGTCGGTCGGCATGGGAATGCTCGGCGATGGTTCCGCCAGCGGCGATAGTTACTCGACGAGTGCGTAGCTCATAACCAGCCATCGCTGGGATTTGGGCCGCCAAAGCGTGCAGTTCCAGAGGCTTGTCCTCGATACCCTGGGTTTTCTCTGGCTTGGCAGCGTAGACACTCGCACCAAAACCGCCGATGAGAATCACCATCCAAATCACTCGTCGCATTTCCATTGTTATTCTCCTGCTGTCTTTGATTGAACCCAAGTTATACAAAATTGTCTGGTACACGGAAGGACAGCATCGCCTGAGAGGCTCGTTTGAATCCGACTCGAAGAGTCTCTGCCTTGTTGAGCAGCCACGCGCACATGCGCCAGCGTGCTGGCATCCACCAGAGTGTCGGCGCGCAGATCAATGCATTCCGAGTCGATGCGCGATTGATGCAGCTATCATCGTTGCCACGCCCTCTTGCAGTCGGTAGCACTGGACGATGGACAGGTGCGGGCTGATCGGTCTCTGGCCCATGCCGACACGAGTTCGGAGTCGTCGCCAGGCTCCGTCAACCGTGGGCACAATACTTGCTCACTGCACGGATGACGCTGAATCCAGCGTCTCCAACCGGAGATATCAATGGGCACCAAAGAGCACGGAGAAGGTAACTACAAAGCCACGCAAGACTATAATGCCCGCACGAAGGACTTCATCGAGTCCGGCAAGGTGGACAAGGCCGCGCGAGATGCGAAGGCGGACAATGAGCAAGAGGCCAAGGCCATGGCAGCGGCGGAGGAGAAGGGCAAGGCGCGGGCCGTTGGAACTGACCCGAACGGGACGGGCGAACGGGCAGACAACTGAGCGGGCCTGGCCGGCCCGACGGGGGACACCACAGAATGTCGTGCGAACGGCTCAAGGCAAACGTCCTGGACGGACAGGATGGCCGGTTGCGTTGTTGATCGGAATGCAGCCCCGGACAACCACCCACTGATGGCGGGAATCGATATGCATGAACCAGCGAACGACCGACGCAACGACATCGAAGTCAACGACCACGACAAGGCTGAGCACGCCGCGCTCGACTGATCTGGATCGCACATTGAATCCCTATGCCGGTCACCTGCTGGCACGGCGCTCAGTCGGTCGACGTGCCCGCCATCCGTGGCAGATCGGTTGGCGAGGCTGGCGCGATATCGCCATTCGCGTAGGCGATGCGATCATCGTCGACCGGGTCATGCTGGTGGCCGGTGGCGTGACCTTCTATGCGCTCCTGTCGATGTTCCCGGCGATCTCGGCCGCCGTGTCCATCTATGGATTGGCCGCCGACCAGGCCACGGTCGCCAACCAGTTCGGGCTGCTGCGATCCGCCTTGCCCGATGTCGGCCTGCAGGCCATCGAGCGGGAATTGACCGCATTGGTCAGCCAGCAGACCGGTGAGCTCGGCCTGGCGTTCGGTATTTCGCTGGCCATTGCTCTCTGGACGGCAAATGCGGCGATGAAGTCACTGTTCGAAGCGATGAATATTGCGTATCGAGAGACCGAGCGGCGCAGCTTTGTCCGCTTAAGCCTTGTATCGCTGGTATTTACGCTGACCTCGATCGTGGTGTTCGGCATTCTGAGCACGGTGGTGATCGCCTTGCCAGCCACCATCGGCTATCTGAATCTGGGTCGTGCCACCGAGCAGATCGTGCGCCTGGGCAGTGCGACAGTGATGGTGTTGCTTGCGGCAGTCGTGGTGAGCGCACTGTATCGGTTTGGTCCGTGTCGCCGACACGCCCGTCTGGCCTGGATTGTCCCAGGGGTTCTGATCGCGCTGATCGGCGCCAGTGTCGCCTCGTCGGCCTTCTCCTGGTACGTGGCCAACTTTGCCAACTATGCCCAAACCTACGGCTCGCTTGGCGCATTGGTGGGATTTCTCACCTGGATCTGGGTGATGGCGATGGTGGTTCTGATTGGCGCTCAAACCAATGCTGAATCGGAGCGACAGACGCTTCGAGATTCGACCGTTGGCGCGCCGCGTGCACTGGGCGATCGCGGCGCACAGGTGGCTGACACGATCGGACGCTCTTATTCATCGCCCGCGTCCCTGGGCCGAGACGAAGCGCCGGATCCGGATTCCCTACCCGGAATCGATTGGTATACCCGACTCTGGCTGATGCTGCCGCTGGCCGCCGCGTGGACCTTGCGCTCAGCGCAGCAGCCACCAACCGGCCGGGACGGGCAACTCCCCCCTGACTCGATGGCGAGGAAAGCACCATGAATATCGTGAGCGACATAAAGGCGTTGTATGTCGATGTGGTGACACTGGTAAGGGCCGAAGGTCGACTGCTGCGGGCCGAAGTCGGCGAGAAATTCGCCCAGGCCCAGAGCGGTCTGATCCTGATTCTGATCGGACTGGTCTTCCTGATGATCTCGGCGATCGTGCTCGTCCAATCCCTGATCGACTGGCTGGCCTTGTTCACCGGTACCGCTGCGGCCACGCTGATCGTGGGGCTGGTGTCTGCCATCTGTGGACTGACGCTGTTCTTTGTCGGCAGATCGCGCCTGTCTCTCGACAATCTCAAGCCACATCGCACGCTGGCCGCCGCGCGCCTCAGTGCCGGAATCATCCGGGACGAGGTCTGATGGACACCGATGTCGATCGCTGCGAAGAGGAAGCGGCTTTGGCGCGAGAGCGCTTGCGTCGCAACCTGGCCGGCTTCGGGCGACGGTATTCGCTGGTCGCGATCAAGGAAGTGGGTCGTCAGCTCGGCCAGGGCCGGGGGCGCGGCGCCATGCGCTCGTCGGCCGACATCCTGAAAGCAAGCCCGTTCGCCTCGGGGTTGCTGATCGTGAGTGCTGGGCGGCTGTTGCTGGCCGAATATCGATCTCGTGTCGCTGGCCAGCCCGCTGACAGTGACTCACTGCCGGATGGGGCGAAGGGCGAAGCCGGCGTCGAATCGACGCAGGCAAGGTCAGGCGCCGACGACTCGGCGGCCAGGGGCACCATCCAATGGGCGCGCGAGCATCCATTGTTGTCCGGTACGACCTCAATAGCCGCCGTGCTGATTGCCGGCGTCGTCATTATCAATGGAGGCAGGCGTCGGGAGTGAGCGACTGAGTCAATGGTTTTGCGCCCGGAGCGCGGTCCGGCAGCGATGTGTGCTCGAACCTGCAATCCGTCGGTTCGGATGCAGTTCGAGGGCGAGTTCAATCGGATCTCGACCCAGCGTGCGCTCCCCTTGCGCAATGCTGTCCGCCGGGGCCGCTTCGAATACGCTCGGATCACCGCGCCACCCTGCCCTCGTCCGCTCGGCAGCAGACCGGTACGTCTGTGCCGCGATGGAACCGGCTGCGCGCCCGCTAGCCAGCTGTCGAAAAGGTTCACCCGCCTACAGCAATCCGCTCATGCGCTCGGCCGCAAGCCTCAGCGAAGGCAACATGGCCTGAGCGCGGGCCATCGATAAGTGCGTGGTCGGCCCATGTACCGCGATAGCCGCGCGCACCTGACCTTGTGCATCGCACACTGGCACGGCAATCGCGATCAGTCCGATCACGAACTCCTCGCGATCCATCGAAAAGCCATCGCTGGCGATACGTGCGCATTCGTCACGCAGTGCATCGGCCGAGATGATGGACTGCGAGGTCATGGCCGATAGCGGCAATCCGCCCAGAATCGCCTCGCGCCGTTCGTGAGTCATCAATGACAGGAATAGCTTGCCACTGGCCGTGCAATGCAATGGCACGTGAACACCCACGCTGAGCGTCAGCCGCCACGGGCGCTGCGCCTCGACCCGATCCAGATACAGCACCGAGGCGCCATCGAGCGTCGTCAGGTTGCAGGTTTCGCCGGTCTGCGCAACCAGGTCGGTCAGCACCTGGTGACGCAGACCGCGCAGATTGTCATGGTTGAGCGCATCCAGGGCCAGACGGCGCAGCGCCGGACCCACCACATAAGATCGTTCATCGACATCGCGTGCCAGGAATCCAGCGTCGAGCAGACGGGTACAGAGCCGATGCAAAGTGGGCTTGGGCAGCGCCAGATCGGCCGCCATGTCGGCGAGCGACAAGGCCCTGCCCTGGGCGGCCAGATGGGCGAGCAGACGAAGACTTCTGACCGCCGATCCACCGGATTGCAGCGGCTCGTCGACGCCGTCGCCAGCCAGTGGATCAGCGATATTCCGGCCATCGCCCATCGGGCAGCCTCCTGAAAACGGAACATTGCGTTCCGAAATTTTTGCATATAAGATCCGGCCCGTATAGCTGGAGACAACGGCCCGCCCGATAACGAGGAAGCAGACCGATGGCCGCCGAGTATGACTACATCGTCGTGGGCGCCGGTTCGGCCGGCGCAGTTCTGGCTGGTCGCCTCAGCGAGGACCCGGCGGTTCGCGTACTGCTTCTGGAGGCGGGTCCGCCCGACCGCTCGATCTGGATCCATCTGCCGATCGGTTATGGCAAGACTATGTGGAGCCCGCGCTACAACTGGTGCTACTACACCGACCCGGACGCCAACATGAATGGCCGGCGCATCTACTGGCCGCGCGGCAAGACCCTGGGCGGATCCAGTTCGATCAATGGCCTGATCTATATTCGTGGCCAGCGTCAGGACTATGATCACTGGGCGGCCCTGGGTAATACGGGCTGGTCATACGACGAGCTGCTGCCGTATTTCGTGCGCGCCGAACGCAATCAGCGCGGCAGCATTCCTTATCATGGCGATCAAGGGCCGCTCGCGGTGTCGGACATCAAGGGCAGGCATGACCTGATCGAATCCTTCATCGCCGGTGCCGGTGAACTGGGCGTGCCCCGCACCGACGACTTTAATGGCCGGGAGCAGGAAGGCGCCGGCTATTACCAGCTCAATACCTGGAAGGGCTGGCGCTGGAGCACGGCCAAGGCCTATCTGAAACCGGCACGGCACCGCACCAACCTGCGAATCGAAACCGAAGCACAAGCCACGGGCATCGAATTCGAAGGACGACGGGCGGTCGGTGTTCGGTATCGGCGCGGCGGCCAGACCCATCTGGCGCGCTGCCGCGCGGAAGTGCTGCTCAGCGCGGGCGCCATCCAGTCGCCGCAATTGCTGCAGCTATCGGGGGTCGGACCAGCCCCGCTGCTGAGCGAACACGGCATCGCGGTCGTCCATGATTCGCCCGGCGTGGGGGAGAATCTTCAGGATCACCTGCAGATCCGCCTCCTCTATGAATCCACTCGCCCGACCACCAACGATGATCTGAATTCATGGCTGGGACAGGCCCGGCTGGCCATGCGATGGCTGTTCGACCGCAGCGGGCCGCTCGCCGTGGGCATCAATCAGGGTGGCTGCTTCATGCGCGCACTCCCCGACGAAGCCGCCACCCCCGATATCCAGTTTCATGTCGCCACCTTGTCGGCCGACATGGCCGGAGGCAAGGTGCACGACTATTCGGGTTTCACGATGTCGGTGTGTCAACTGCGTCCCGAGTCCCGTGGGTTTATCCGGATCCGCACCGCCGATCCCATCCAGCCGCCGCAGATGCAGCCCAATTACCTGTCGACCGACCTGGACTGCAGAACCACCGTGGCCGCCATGAAGGCGGCACGCGCCATCGCCACGTCGCGGGCCATGAAACCCTTGGTGAAACAGGAGCGCAAGCCGGGTCCGGGCTTGGTCGACGACGATGACCTGCTCGAATACTGTCGGGATAATGGCGCAACCATCTTCCATCCTTCCGGTACCTGCAAGATGGGCGTGGCAACCGACCCGCTGGCCGTGCTCGACGAACGACTGCGGGTTCGCGGCGTCGATCGACTGCGTGTCATCGACTGCTCGTCGATGCCCACGCTGGTATCCGGCAACACCAATGCACCGGTCATTGCAATGGCCGAGAAGGCGGTCGACATGATCCGGGAAGATGCAAACGCGTATGGGTGAATGACCAACAGTTCGCGAGACGGGTGGCGTGTCGGACCGGTTCGCGATTCAGGCAACGTCCGACCGCTCATCAACACCAGGTCGACCAACGGCCAGCCCAACAGGAGACGCAGCATGACCCACAACAACCCACTCGACCGGCGCGGTTTTCTAAAACTTGCCCGCACCTACGGCATGACATCCACTCTGTTCGCGATCGCCGGCACCGTGGGCCCGCTGACGCTAGAGGGCGTGGGCCGGGCAGCCGCCCAGACCAGCAAGGAGCGCTCGGGCACGCCGATCAAGGAGCTCAAGTTCGGGGCGGCCGGTTTCAACGAGAACAATCTGAAGGTCCAGGAGTCCGGTCAGCTCTGGTTTGCCCGCGAACTGGAAAAGCGGACCAACGGGGCACTGAAGATCGAATTCATCGGCAGCAATGCCATCTGCAATCAGCTCGACTGCGTGAAAAAAACCCAGCAGGGCATCGTCGACATGTTCACGGCGAGCACGCAGAACTCCGCCGGGTCTGCGCCCTACTATAACGTGCTCGATTTCGCCTACATGTTCCCCTCGCGCGCATCGCAGCATCATTTTTTTTACAGCAAGGCCAGCGAAAAAGTCTTGCGTGAGCCGATGCGCCGACTGCACAACATCGAGTTCCTGTATACGCACTGCGAATTGCGCGGCCTGATGATGGGCAAGAAGTTCGCCGACAAGCCGTTGATCACCAGCGTCGAGCAACTGGCCGGCACCAAGAACCGGGTCACAGGCACCCAGCTCGGTCGAATCGCCATGACCCTGATGAATCTGGGTCCGGTACCCATTGCCTGGGAGGAGACGCTGGACGGACTCAAGCAGGGCCTGATCGATGGCGCCGAGACCTGGATGGGCGCGGCCGGCTATGCGAACATGGCGCCAGTGCTCTCACAGGCGGTTGATCTGCGGTTTTTCTGCGGCACCGAGCACACGGCCATGAACCACAAGACATTCGAAAAGCTGCCCGACATCCAGGATGTGATTCGCGAAACCGCCTTCGATGCGCAGCAATATACCCAGAAGCATCAGGAGATCGCGCTGGTGGAGATTGTCGGCGCGACCGCCGAACCGGGGCCCGACACGCTGTTTGGCAAGAACAAGGTTCGCGTGGCCACCTTGTCCGATGCGGAACTGCGCAAGGCCGAGCAGATGTGCTCACCCGAGTTCCAACCCAAGCCCTGGGAGGAATGGCGCGAGCGGCTCAACAAGATGTCGGGTGGCCAGGATGTCTACAAGGCCATTTATGATGTGGCCCGTGAGATCCCCAGGGATGCCAAGGTGTCCGATGTGAAGCCACAGCGTTGGTGGAAGGCCTGACACTCATGACATTGCTGCGCTGGCTGGACCGGAACATCGAGCGGATCTTCATTCTGATTGCCTATTCGATGATGGCCTTGATCATCGTCTGGGCGGTCGTGGAACGTTTCGTTTTTCGCTCGCAGATTCCCTGGAGCTCGTCGATTCCGATCTACCTGTTCCTCTGGGTCACCTGGATCGGCTGCGCGCACAATGTTCGTAAGCGCACGCATCTGGTGTTCAACGACATCCGATTGCGCATGCCTTACAAGATGCAATATGCCTGCCTCTGGCTGGACACACTGCTCTGGATCGTATTTGGCCTGATCGTGATCTATTTCACGGTCGAACAGACCCAGCTCACCTACCAGAACTTCGCCATCGTGCTGGGTACGGACAACGTGATGCAATGGTGGTTCTACCTGGCCACGCCACTGGCCTGGGCGTTGCTCCTGTTCCGGGCATTGCAGAATCTGCGCGATGACATCGGCCGGTATCGTCGTCGCGAACCGTTTCTGCTGGATATCCAGGCGATCGGCCAGAACTGACCGGAGGCAGGCGAGAAACCATCATGGATCAGGGAATCCTCATCACCCTCATTTCGGCCGCCGTGATCGGCCTGTTTCTGATCGGCGTGCCGATCTTTCTGGTGATCGGCTTCTGGGTGGTGGGCGTGTCGATGGTTATCGACTTCACCCTGGCCAACGTGGGCGTCACGTTGTTCGAAGGCCTGAATTTTTTCGGCCTGTTGTCCCTGCCCCTGTTCATCCTGACCGGCGACCTGATCGCCGCAGCCGGCATCGCGCGCCGGCTCGCCGACTTTGCCCATGCCTGCATGAGCTGGATGCGCGGCGGGCTGGGGCTGGCCACGATTGGTTCATGCGGACTATTCGCGGCGATTTCGGGTTCCAATTCAGCCACCACGGCGACCATTGGCGGCATCATGCATCCGCTGCTCGTGAAGGATGGCTATGACAGCCGCTTCGCCGCGGCAACGGCCGCGGCCGGCGGCACGGTCGGCATCATCATTCCACCGTCGATCATCTTCATCGTCTACGGTTTCCTGATGAATCTGTCGATCTCGGATCTGTTCGTCGCCGGCATCCTGCCGGGCATTCTGATGGTCGTGGCCATGCAGATCGTCTGCTGGAGCGCCTGCCGGATCAATGGCTGGGGCTCGATCGAACCGCTGGATTGGTCCAGAATCCTGCGCACGACGCGCCGCGCCTACCTCGGCTTCTTCGCCATCTTCATCGTGATCTGGGGCATCTATTCGGGTATCTTCTCGCCCACCGAGGCCGCCGGAATCACGGTGGGCTTCTGCCTGCTCGCCGGACTGCTGCTGACCCGTGAAATCCGCTGGCGAGACCTGCCCGGCATTCTGCTGCGCTCGGGTCAACTGACCGGCATGCTGGCGCCGATGATCGCCATTTCGGTGGTGATGCAACAGGTGTTCGGCTTGCTCGGTGCGGGCGAAGCCGTTGCGACCTTCGTGGCCTGGTTCGGCGACAGCGAGATGATCGTGCTGCTGGTCTGCATGGGTATCGTGCTGGCCGCCGGCTGCATTCTGGAGAGCCTGCCGGTCACGGTGATCTTTGCGCCCATCCTCGCACCGATTGCCATTGCCCACGGCGTGGAGCCAGTGCATTTCAGCGTGATTTTCCTGGTCGGTGCCGCAATCGGCTTCATCACGCCGCCGTTCGGGCTGAACCTGTTCGTGGCCAGCGGTACCACCGGCATTCCTTATTCAAAGCTGGTGTGGTTTGCGATGTGGTATTTGCTGGGCTTGTTGACCGCCTGGCTGATCATTGCTTTCGTGCCGTGGTTTTCACTGGCGCTCGTTCCCGGATCAGGCGCCTGATAACCAGAGGGCGCGCGCCACGGTCAATGCCGAAATCACGATCAGCAGATTGAGCACAAAACGACGATAGGCGGCTGGATCCGCGCCACCGAACGAACGTCGACCGATCCAGATGCCCGCGAACATGGCCGGCCCGAGCAGCAGCATCCAGTTCAGGGTCTCGCGCCCGAGCAGGCTCACGCCACTGGCGCCGCTCACGACGGCCGCACTGATCAGCGCATAGCACCCGGCAACCAACAGATAGGCGATCATGGTGGCACGCAGGGTGGCAGCCCTCATGCCCGTGGCCGTCATGATCATCGCCGCTGCCACGCCGCCACTGGCGGCAAGTCCGTTCAACAATCCGGCCGCAACGCCGGCGATGGCGGGCCAGGCGGTCGAGGACGACAAGGTGCTGGCCAGTCCGGCGCGCAGCGCGATCGCGGTGATCAGCAAAGCGAGCCCAACCAGCAGTCGGGCCAGGTCTGGCGGAACGAGCGCGAGCGCAACCAAACCAAGCGGTGTGAACAGCGCGCCGCCTGCGAACAGCCAGATCAGCCAACGACGGTCGGCGTCGCGCATTGAGCCACGCAGCAGTGATGCACTGGCCAGGACTTCGAGCGCCAGCACAGCGGGCACCAGGCCCGAGGGCGATACGAATAGCGACAAGCCTGCAACGCACAGGGCCGAAAAGCCGAATCCGGCAAATCCGCGCACCACACCGGCCGCGAGCGCAATGGCCAGACCCGCGGCCAGCGTGAGGAATGACGGGAACATGAGCAGCCGGTGAAAGACTCCGCCCGCCGAAGGCGATCCGGGCAAGGCAACCGGTCTGATTATGCCCTCATGCCCACTATGAGGCAGCGCGAGCAAGACGGGCAGGCCGGACGAGAGCGGACTGCCGCGACTCACCTCACGGCTTCACCTCGAATCGGGTTGCAACGACCGCGCAATGCAATATAGTCATTGGTTGATTCAGGTCACTGTGTCTGCCAGACACCGGTTCAGCAGCATCGATTGGGGGCGTCATCATGAAAACTGCCATTCTTTCCGCATTGCTTGCCGCATTCGTCGCGCAGGCGCATGCCGACGATTTCACCACATCGCTGGACAACGCCCGCAAGGCGTATGAGAAGGGCGACATGGACATCGCGCGCGAAGAACTCAACTATGCGACCCAGCTGTTGGGACAGATGCGCGCAGGCAAGCTCGAGCAGGTACTGCCCGATGCCCTGCCGGGTTGGGAGCGCAAGCAGTCCGAAAGTGCGAGCAACTCCGGTCTGGCCATGCTGGGTGGCGGCACCACGGCCACTGCCGAGTACAGCCAGGATGACAAGTCGGTACAGATCGCCATTATCACCGATTCGCCGATGATCGCCTCGATGGGCTTGTTGTTCAACAACCCGGCGCTCGCCGGTGCCGACGGGCTAATGAAGCGGATTGCCGGACAAAAGGCCATGGTGAAGAAGGATGGTGAGATCACCACCATGATCGACAACCGCATCATGGTCACGGTCAATGGCAATGCCGCGAGCGCCGATCTCGAAGCCTACTTCCAGGCAATCGACTTCAAGTCTCTCAAGTCGTTCTGACCAGGGCGGCATCGGGCCTGCCCATTGTCGACCGACCGGCGCCCACCGGAGTCGCGAGGCCATTGAACCGGGCATCGGCGCGCAGCGACCAATGGCTGATCGAGCCACGGCGCAAAGGAGCCCACATGAAGCCACGTCTGATTCCCGGTTTTGTCCTGCCTTCGTTGGCCTCGCTGGTGGTCGCTTGCGCGTCCTATCAGGGCGGGCTGACCGGCCATGTCACGGAACAGCGCAGTCATGCCGCGGTACGTGATGCCGTGCTGACCTTCACCGAGGTCGGCGGCAGCGGTCGGCATACCCTGACCGCAGGCTACGGCGGGGCGTTCAGCACGACGCTTCCCGAAGGCATTTATTCGGTATCGGCCAAGCACCCGACACTCGTACCGTGCGCGACCATCAGTGAGCCGGTCAAGATCGTTCGTGGGCAGGTGGTACAAACCCGGATCTGCCTGCAGGCAGCCGACGTGGCAGCGGGCCAGCCGCCAGCAGCGAGCGGACCGGTCGCCCAACCCCTCGAACCGGGTCAGGAACCGCTGGTGGTCAGCGCACCGGTCGCCTCGCCCGACATCACCTTCGACAGCAAGAACCATCCGCCGGCCAGCCAGTTTCCGCCGTCGCCAGCCCCGACATTTCCGCCCGTGCCGCGCCTGCAGTGACCGGCCATCGGCTGCACGCGGGCATCAGTCCAGTCACTGCAGGCGCGCCGACCCTGGCGCTCTAGACTGACTGTCTGTCCCGCCTGGCCGGCCCAGAGCCGGTGCCTGGCGATCCGATTGACTCACGATTGTTCTCAGGCATGGCACAGCTCTCTGACCTGGCACGCCGAATGTTCCGGATGCGCACCGAACGGGTACGGGCTCGCCCAGGACCAATTCCGCGCATGGGCCGCTTTATCCATCTGGACAATCGCCTGCGCATGCGGGTCACCGGCAATCCGAGCGCCGAATTCTGGGCCTGGCTGACCCTGGTCGGCTGGCGAGAGATCCGCCATGCGCGCGACCGGCGCAACTACGTCGATCTGCCCGAGCGCAGCTTCATGGAGTTGTTCCGGCGTGATCCACAGCATCGCGAAACGCTCTACGATCGACTGGTGAAGATCCCGACGCGCTGAAGCGCCCGTCGTTGTCATGAATCGCGAGCAACCCACGACATCACAGCACGGGTATTCGTGTTCGTCAGAACCATGACGGGCGCACTGGGATACGATCGGTATCGGTCTGGCAATGTTCCCAGGCATCTGACGTGACGGGGGTTCACGATGAAACCGGGCGCAGCCAGCTCTGGCATGGCCATCGCTGTTCTTGCCGTCGGGATGGCGATGAATCTGATTTCACGCGGTCTGGCCGAAACATTCGCGGTCTTCCTGATTCCGTTGGAAGCCGAATTCAAGGTCGAGCGCGTTGCCCTCACCGGCATCTATTCCACGTACATGCTGGTATACGGGCTGGCCGCGCCGGCCGCCGGCTATCTGATCGATCGCGTGGGCGTACGGGTCTGCTATGCGCTGGGCCTGAGCCTGTTCGCCATGGGCTATTTGCTCGCCTCTCAGGCCACCGCACTCTGGCAACTCTATATTCTGATCGGCGCCCTGTGCGGTGCGGGTTCGGTTGCCCTGGGCATGGTGCCGGCCTCGCTGCTCGCCAGCCGCTGGTTCGATCGGCGTCTGCCCTCAGCGATGAGCGCACTCTATGCGGCGCTGGGCATCGGCGTGTTGATCTTCGCACCCGTCAGCCAGGCGTTGATCGAATCGACAGGCTGGCGGGGAACGTATCTGCGTCTGGGCCTGTTGCCTCTGGCATTGTTGCCGCTGCTGATCGTGCTGCCCTGGTCGCGCATGACCCATGGCGATCCGTCGTTGGCCGATGCGCGACGCCGGGCTGCCAGCCGACGCACATCAGCCAGCGAACGCCAGGGCATTCGCGCCGAACTGTCCGCCGCGCTGGCCACCAGCGGCTTCTGGAAACTGGCCGGCGTGATGTTCTTCACCACCCTGGCCACCTATCTGACGCTGATCCAACTCGTTGCCTATCTGATCGCCCGGGGATTCGACCCTCTGGTCTCTGCGTCCGTCTACGGACTGGTCGGCATCCTGTCGACGGTTGGCATGATCGTGTCCGGCCTGTTCGCCGAACGATTCGGTGAGCGGGCCGTCGCCACGGTCGCCTATAGCTGCACGATTGCCGGCGTGGCCTGCCTCTCGCTCGTGTCGATCTGGCCCGGTTACCTTCTGGTCGGTGCGTTTGCGCTGTTGTTCGGATCTGTGTCGGGATCACGCGGCCCGCTGATTGCCGTTCTGTCATCCCGGCTGTTTCCCGGCCGCGCCCAATCGACGATCTATGGCACCGTGTTGCTCGCGATGGGCATCGGTGGTGCGATCGCCGGATGGTCTGGCGGCGCGCTTCATGACGCCACCGGCGGCTATCAGGCCGGCCTGGCCCTGTCGGCCATCGCAGCCCTGTTCGGCATGATCCTGTTCCGCTCGATCGACACAGGTCAGCGCCCGACGCGGGTTGCGCCCTGATACAAGCGCAGCCGATTGGGTAACCAAGATGGCGGCGATCGCCGTGGAATTGTCACCTTGCTCTGAAACAATAAGGCCTGACAGGCCATTAGACCCAGGAGACTTGCACGATGACGCCCACTCCCCCCGACTCGATCCGACGGACACCCCTGACACTGTCCCGGGCTTCGACCGGATCGCGCCTCGATTCAATCAACCGCATCGAGTCACCCAGGCGATTCGACCGCTGGGCAGCCAGCCAGTCAGCGGGCGCCGCGCGGCCGATCAGCGGTGCCGCACGCCGGATCATTGCCCGCACCGCCAGCCATTGGTTCAGCCCAGATCAGCGGCGCTGAAAAAGGCCTCGAAGCCGCCCGGTGGTTCGAAGTGATTCTGGCGCCAGACCATGCGGGTCGGCCCGCGCATCGCGCGTTCTTTCACCGGATGCAGCGGGTCACCCGGATAGGCAACCGCCCGGTCGCCTGACTCCGGGTCCTTGAATGGGAACGGTTCGATCAGGCTTGGAACCCGACGGCGCAGGTCGGCCATCAGATCGGCCAGATGGCGATAAGCCGCCAGGCCGGCGAGCGTCATGATCTGCGGCGGCGCCAATGCGATGCGCGCCTCATGGCAGGCCTGTAGCGCGGCACGCGGCGTAAACCACTCGCTCTCATCGGCCTCGGCACCATCGTGAACCGGGGTTGCACCCTCGGGCAGGGCCGCTGCAAAGAATCGGGTGTCGAAGCGACGACGCATCATCGCCGGCACCTTGGGGGTGATCCAGCGCGACATCGGGGTCAGCGCATCGGTGCGCAGAAACACGCCGGTTTCCTCTTCGGTTTCCCGGCAGGCCGCCACGAACAAGGCCGTGGCTTGCGCATCGCTCAGACCGCTCTCACCCAGCGCCCGGGCAGCATCGACGGGTTGTCCAAAGCGCAGCACGGCGGCCGCATCGGCGTCGGCAGCATCCACCTTGCCGCCCGGAAACACGTAGGCGTCATTCATGACCGTGGTGCTGCCGCCCCGTCTGAGCATGAACACCTCGATGCCGGCCTGGGCTTCGCGCAGCAATACGACGGTGGCCGCGTCGCGCACTGCCTGATCGACAGCGTCCTCGTTGAGCCCGCGAGATGGGTTTGACATGAAGTACATCCTCACTGGGTCAGCACGACCGGAGCGCTGAATTTAGCATTGCGCGGGGGACTGGCCGTCACGCGGCTTGGCGAACGGATCCGACATCAGGTGGTCAAGCGGGTAGACTCGATGCTCGGGGATAGACTGGCGCCTTGGCCATTGCGCGATAGCCGTCGCTCAGACAACCAGGCCCTGACCCACGGCCCAGCATACGGAGGATCGCCATCATGAAAGCCCACACCATTCTTCAAACCATCGGCAACACGCCGCATATCCGGATCAACCGCCTGTTCGGCAATGACTATTCGGTCTGGATCAAGAACGAACGGGCCAATCCGGGTGGCTCGATCAAGGACCGGATCGCCCTGGCCATGATCGAAGATGCCGAGCGGCACGGCAGACTGAAGCCGGGTGGCACGATCATCGAACCGACATCGGGCAATACCGGGGTCGGCCTGGCCATGGTCGCGGCAGTCAAGGGTTACCGCCTGATCCTGGTGATGCCCGACAGCATGTCGATTGAGCGACGCCGACTCATGCTGGCCTACGGCGCGAGCTTCGAGCTCACGCCGCGGGCCAAGGGCATGCCTGGGGCGATCGCCCGCGCCGAGGAGATGGTGGCGGCCACCCCCAACGCCTGGATGCCGCAACAATTCGAGAATCCGGCCAATATCAACGTGCATGTGGAGACGACGGCACGCGAAATCATCGCCGATTTTCCGGACGGCCTTGATGTGCTGATCACCGGCGTGGGAACGGGGGGACACATCACGGGCTGTGCCCAGGCGCTCAAAAAGGTCTGGCCGACCCTGGCGGTCTATGCGGTGGAGCCGGAACTGTCGCCCGTGATCGGCGGCGGCAAACCCTCACCGCATCCGATCCAGGGCATCGGTGCCGGTTTCATTCCAACCAATCTTCAAACCGCCCTGCTGGATGGCGTCATTGCGGTGAGCGCCGACGACGCCAAGCAGATGGCCAGACGGGCCGCGGCCGAAGAAGGGATGTTGGTCGGCATCTCGTCCGGGGCCACACTGGCCGCGATCGCCGCACATCTGCCCCGGTTGGCCAAGGGTGCGAGCGTGCTCGGATTCAACTACGACACAGGCGAGCGCTATCTGTCGGTGGAGGGTTTTCTGCCCACCGAGGCCTGAGGCCGGCCTCGCCGGCAAACCGAAAAAAAGGCCGCGACATGCGCGGCCCTGATGGTCTGGAACCCGGCGGCTCAAAGCAGGCCGAGTTCCTGCATCATGCGACGGTCTTCGAGTTTGGCCCGGGCAGCATGAAGCCGCTTGGCCTGCTCGGATGGAGCAATGTTCTTGTAGTCTTCCGGACGGGACTCGACTCGGCCCTTGCGCATCCGCTCTGCTTGGCGTTTGCTGACGACCGATTTCTGATGGGTCGCGCTCATGGCTGAACTGGGTTTGGGCGTGGCTTTCAAGTGAGTCCTCCGTGACTGATCTGCGAGATTCTGCGGCACCGGACCCGGCGGCGGAGCATGAACAACCAGCAGGCCTGACTGGCTGCATGCTCGATGACCGGGTGGCTGCCATCATGGCAACCATGGCCAGTTAGGCGAGAAACAAACGGCCACCTGGCCGGCAGCGAGAGGCTGGCGGGCAGTGGCGAATGAATCCCATCACTGGCGACTGTTGCGATTTTACCATAGTTCACCGGGCCATGCCACCCCGATTCATTCTTATGGGACGCATATTGTGGGGCTTTCGCCAGAAATTTCACATTTGCGCGAACGAATGTGATGAAATCCGCGCCCGTCAGGGCCGTGATCAGCCTTGCAGCGATTCGCCATGCTCGCGGGTGTTGTGAAAGCGGATCTTGGGCCATCGCTCCTGGGTGAATGCCATGTTGACCCGGGTGTCGGCGAGATAGACCAGATTGCCATCAACATCATGGCCAAGGCGAAGCTGATTGGCCCGGGTGAATTCGGCCAGCCCGGCCGCATCATTGCTGGTCACCCAGCGCGCCGCCTGGACCGGGGCGGCCTCAAAGCCCGCGTCCACGCCGTATTCGGTGGCCAGGCGCTGGCTCACCACCTCGAACTGCAATTGCCCGACGGCGCCCAGCAACAGGCTGGAGTCGGCCATTGATTCGAAGACCTGGATCGCACCCTCTTCGCCCAGTTCGCGCAAGCCCTTGTTCAATTGTTTGGCCTTGAGCGGGTCGCGCAGCCGCGGACGGCGGAACAATTCCGGCGCGAAATACGGAATGCCGCGGAAGGTGAGCATTTCACCTTCGGTAAGGGTGTCGCCAATCTGCAGATTGCCGTGATTGTGGATGCCCAGAATGTCGCCAGCGACAGCCGACTCGGTCAGGGCCCGCTCGTTGGCCATGAAGGTGACCGCATTGGCCACCTTGAGCTGACGGTTCAGGCGGACATGATGGGTTTTCAGACCCGGCTCATAGCGCCCTGAGCAGACCCTCAGAAAGGCGATCCGGTCGCGATGGTTGGGATCCATATTGGCCTGGATCTTGAAGACGAAGCCGGTGAACCGCGGTTCGGTCGGCTCGACTTCGCGCTGGGTGGCGGCGCGCGGCTGAGGGGGCGGCGCCCAACGCGCCAGCGCCTGCAGGATCTCGCGCACGCCGAAATTATTGATGGCCGAGCCGAACAACACCGGGGACTGTTGCCCGGCCAGGAAGGCGGCTGTCATCGAAAGCGGCGCCAGCGCCCTGCACGAGTTCGATCTCCTCGCGCAGGCTGCCCACCTCATCGGGAAAACGGGCGGCCAGCCGGTCATCGGCCAGACCCTCGAAGTGATTCGATCTGATCGGTACGCTTTTCCTCGCCCGGCGCGAACAACATCACCCGGTTGTCGAGCAACTGGTAGACACCCCGAAACCGCTTGCCCATGCCGATCGGCCAGGTGACTGGCGCGCAGGCGATGCCCAGCACGCTCTCGATCTCATCGAGCAGTTCGATGGGTTCGCGTACCTCCCGGTCCAGCTTGTTGATGAAGGTGATGATCGGCGTGTCGCGCAGGCGGCAGACCTCGAGCAGCTTGATGGTCTGAGTCTCAACCCCCTTGGCCGCGTCGATCACCATGACCGCCGCATCCACCGCCGTGAGCACCCGGTAGGTGTCCTCGGAGAAATCCTGGTGGCCGGGAGTATCGAGCAGATTGAACACGCAATCGTCGTATTCGAACTGCATGACCGAACTGGCGACCGAGATGCCACGCTGCTTCTCGACCTCCATCCAGTCCGACTGGTGGCATGGCGCGCGCTCTTGCGCGCCTTGACCGTGCCGGCCATCTGGATCGCGCCGCCGAACAGCAGCAGCTTTTCGGTCAGCGTGGTCTTGCCCGCGTCGGGGTGGGAAATGATGGCAAACGTGCGTCTCCGCCTGACTTCATTGACGATTTGCTCATTCGACATCACCCAAGAACCCCGTTGTGTACACAGCTATGTACGCATTTCTGAAGGTGCCCATAGCGGCGGCACACCGGCCCTCTCTGCTGAGGCTGGGAAACGGCTGGCCGTTGAGGCATCCCAACGGCATGATTCTAGCACAAGCCCGGACATTAAAGCTCTTAAGAGCCGTTTATATCGATTAGAATGCCCTTGAAGAGCGTTTTCCCTGAACTCCGTATTCCGCCATGGTACCGGTAGGGGAGTGAACAACGCTCATCGGTGATCCGATGACTGCCCGCAACAAGCTGCTGACCGCGCCACCCTACGCCGTCGAACAGACGCTCAAACGGCTGGGTGCGAACCTGCGCACGGCGCGGCTGCGGCGCAACCTCACCATCGGCGAGATGGCTGAGAAGATCGGCACCGGCGAGCGCGCTGTTGCCGACGCCGAGAAGGGCAAGCCCTCGACCGGCATCGCCGTCTATGCGGCGATGCTGTGGGCGCTCGATCTGCTCGATCAGATGGCTCGTGTCGCGACGCCCGAACGGGACGAGGAAGGACAGACCCTGGCGCTTGTCGCGCGAGCGGGGCCGCGCCCGTCCGAAGACAGGAGCTGAGCAATGACTTCTGAAGCGCCGGGCGAGTGCTTCGTCTACATCACGCTGCCCGGACAGACCGAGCCCGTCACGGCAGGGCGCTTCGCGCTCTCCGTTGACCGGCGGGGTGTGCCCGAGGGGCGCTTCGTCTACGGGCGCAGCTACCTTGAGCGGCCCGAACGCCGTGGCGCTTGATCCTGTCGAGTTGAAGCTGGCCCCGCGTACCTATGCAACAGCGTCGATGGGTGGCGTCTTTGGCGCGCTGCGCGATGCGAGCCCGGACTACTGGGGACGCCGCGTCATCCAGCGTCATCTCGGCAAGGCGCAGCCCGGTGAGATGGACTACCTGCTGTACTCGCCCGATGACCGGGCGGGCGCGCTCGGCTTCGGGCTCAACCAGACGCCGCCCGCGCCCGAAGCGCACCTTCAACCGGACGCTCGATCTGGCGACGGTGCAGGCCATCGCCGATGCCCTCCTGGCCGACGAGGATCAGCCCGCCACCGGTGCTGGCGGTGATGCCTGCTCGATGCGGATCACGATCAGGTCGAGAAGCTGATGGTGATCGGCACGTCGATGGGCGGCGCGCGCCCCAAGGCCGTGGTCGAAGACGATGACGGCCTCTGGATTGCGAAGTTCAACCGGCCCGACGACCCTTGGAACAACGCGCGGGTCGAGCACGCCATGCTGACCCTCGCGCGGGCCTGCGGTCTCGACACTGCCGAAAGCCGGGTCGTCGCAGTCGCCGGGCGCGACGTGCTTGCTCGTCAAGCGCTTCGACCGCGAGAAGACCGACGCAGGCTACCGGCGCGCCCGCATGGTCGAGCGCCCTGACCCTGCTGCGCGCGGAGGACACCTACCAGTCCCGCGAAAAGTGGTCGTACGTCATGCTGGCCGAAGAACTGCGGCGCGTCTGCGCGCGAGCCGCGGCAAAACACCGCCGAACTGTTCCGCCGGATGTGCTTCAACGCGCTGATCTCCAACGTCGACGATCATCCGCGCAACCATGCGGTCCTCGCGCGTGCGACAGACTGGTACCTCTCGCCTGCCTATGACCTGACGCCCGCCGTGCCGGTCAGCATGGAGCGGCGCGACCTGTGCGATGGAGTGCGGTGATGGCGGCCGGTATGCGAACGCAGAGAACCTGCTCTCGCAAAGCGCCCGCTTCCTGCTCGGTCTGGACGAAGCGCGTGCGCTCGTCGATGCGATGGAAGCCCAGGTGCGTGGCGTCTGGTACGCGGTAGCGCGAGCGGCAGGCGTGAGCGAGCGGGACTGCGAGAAGATTGCCTCAGCATTTGCCTATCCCGGCTTCCGCGAATAGGCAGACCTGCGGCCATGACGAAAGACACGGATATCAGGAAGTCCGGACACTTCGTGCTCTCGGCGGCAGATGAAGCGCGACGAGCAAATCCGCTCGGAGGACCGCAGGGCAGCGCAAGCCAGCCTTGCGCTAGACGACGCGACCACACGAATGAGAGCAGATATGCGTGACAACATACGGACCTTCGCTGAGCGGATCGCGGCAATGGGATCCGCAGGTATGAACCCACAGCGCCTGGTTTGCTCGATGCTGATGATAACGCTGTGCGGATGCGCGACCGATCGCCCTGAGGAGTTGGTCCACTCGCTGCGTGAAGAAGTCATCATGGTGAACAAGCCCGGATTGATTCCGGTCAGTCTCGAAACCACGCTCTTTCGTCCAGCAGGCGATGCCCGTCATCCGCTGGTCATCATCAACCACGGAAAGTCCTTGGGCGACCTGCGCTTTCAGCCCAGGGCCCGATTCCTGACGGTTGCCCGCGAGTTCGTCGAGCGTGGCTACGCGGTCGCCCTGCCGATGCGACAGGGGTTTTCGAAGTCGACCGGTTACTACCTTTCGGCCGGCTGCAATGTGCAGAGCAACGGCCTGGAACAGGCCGAGGACATCAGGCACGTGATCGGATCACTGGCGAGCCGACCCGACATCGATGCCAGCCGCGTTGTGGTGATTGGCGTTTCACACGGCGGCTTGACGACGCTGGCGATGGGCGCCCTGTCTATGCCGAATGTCGTCGGACTGATCAACTTCTCCGGCGGATTGAGGATGCCGGATTGTCCGCGCTGGGAGGGCAATCTGGCAGCGGCCGTCGGCGAGTACGCGACGACGACCTCCGTTCCCAGCCTTTGGTTCTACGGGGAAAATGATTCGGTCTTCAAGCCGCCGGTATGGCAGCCCATGTTCGACCGTTATACGGCTGCCGGCGGCAAGGCACGACTGGTGAACGTGGGCATTCTGGAGTACGACGCACACCAGTTGTTCGTGAGAGGCGTGGGAATCTGGCTGCCCGAGGTTGAGAAGTTCTTCGGCGAACTTGGGTTGCCCTTCCAGCCCGGCGAACGCATTGCGCTGGTTTCCCACGAATCGCCGGTACCCCCCGCCACCAATATCGCGCGAGTCGATGACGTCGATGCCGTCCCTCATCTGAGTAACAAGGGACGTGACGGTTATCGACGCTATCTCGACAAGGAACAGCCCAGGGCATTTGCGCTCGCGGCCAACGGGGCATGGGCCTGGCGCAGCGGAGTCAAGGGCGCAATGAGGGAGGCGCTGAGCGCATGCAATCAGAACTCACGCGGTATGCCCTGCGCTCTGTATTCGGTCGACCATACAGTCGTGTGGCAGTCGGATTGAGCGGCGTCAGGCGAAATATTGGTAATCGGATCGAGCAGCAAGGAGCCGTCGCCCGATTCACCCGCCACTGTTCACCGACCGCGTCGCAGCTGCCAATAGGCAGCAAGTCCCCAGCTGACAATCACTGAGTTCAGAACGCCAGATCATCACTGACCGCGGCGATGCCTGCGCTGGCGCAGGCATCATCGGCTTCACCGCCTGGCGCACCCGACACGCCGATTGCACCGACATGCGTGCCAGCGGCATCGATCGGCAGACCACCCGCCAGGGCGAGCACACCGGCCACCCCGCGGATGCCACTGCTCGGTTTACCCTGCGCGGTTTCTTCGGCGAGCGCGGTCGTACTCAGTCGGAAACTGGCGGCGGTCCAGGCCTTGGCCCGTGCCGCCTCGATGGTGTGCGAGCCGGCGAACCGGTCCCGCAGAAAAGTCTGAAGCAGGCCATGTCGATCGACCACGGCGACGGCCACCTGATAACCCTGATCCCGGCAGGTGGTCAGCGCCGCCTGGGCCGCACGCAGGGCGATCTCAGGGGTCATCTGTCTGACTTCGACCAGGGCGTTCTGGGCCTGAGCGCCCCCCATGAAGAGCATCAACAAACTGGCTGCGAGGGCGGTCACGGGACGCGGATTGATGGCGGTACTGCAGCGAAACTTGTCTGTGATTGTCATCAGGCGAGCCCAGGATTGTTGGTGATGCCGATGAGACGCGGCGTGTTGAGTTGACGCAAGGGCAGTTCGCCCTGTGACTTGAGCCAGGACTCGACCACGTCCCAGATCGGCTCGCCCTGGGCACCCTCGGCTACCGGCGCCCAGCCCGCAACCTTGTACTGCTTGCCGGCCTGGATCGGCTCGTTGTTGAGCCGCATATCGTGGATCCGCTTGCCGGCGGTGGCGCCCGGTTCGATCGCATAGGTCAGTCCTCCCACGCGCACCATGTCGCCGCCCTGCTGGTAATACGGATCGGGATTGAACAGATTGTCGGCAACATCTTCGAGCACGGTCTTGATGAATTCGCCCGTCATGTCGGTGAGCGTGGTCTGCGGATACGTGATGGCGGTCTGATCCATCAGGCGTTCGCGGGTGATGGCCTCTCCCGGCAGGATGGTGGTGCCCCAGCGAAAGCCCGGCGAAAACGCAATCTGGGCGCCCTTGACCTGAAGCAGCGCATCGACGATGAGCTGATCGAAGGTGCCATTAAAATTGCCCCGCCGATACAGCACTTCCTGACTGGTCGCCAGCGATTCCTCGAGCTTCGCCCGGTAAGGTGCGCGCACCTTGTCGATGAGGGCCAGCATTGACGGGTCAGCCGGCAGGATGTTCGAGAACACGGGCAGCAGGCGATAGCGAAAATCGCTCATGCGACCCTCGCGCACCTCGATGTCGAGAACGCCCAGAAACTTGCCGTTGGAGCCCGCATTGGTCACGAGCGTCTTGCCACCCGCATTGCTTACCGTCACGGGTGCAGGCATGCCATCATGAGTGTGACCACCCAGAATCGCATCGATGCCTCTGACCCGTGCGGCCATCTGCAGATCGACATCCATGCCGTTGTGCGAAAGCACGACCACCAGTTGTGCTCCTTTGCTGCGCGCCTCGTCGACCAGTTCCTGCATGCGGTCGTCCTGAATGCCGAAGCTCCAGTCGGCGACCATGTGCCGCGGATTGGCGATTGGCGTGTAAGGGAAGGCCTGGCCGATGATCGCGACCGGCACGCCGTTGATCTCGCGGATCACGTACGGTGTGAAAACCGGATCTTCGAAATCGGTGGTCTTGACGTTCTGAGCAACAAAACTGAGCCGGTCGCCGAAATCCTTGTCGATGATTTCCTTGACCCGGTCCATCCCGTAGGTGAACTCCCAGTGACCGGTCATGATGTCGACGCCAAGCAGCTTGCAGGCGTCGACCATGTCCTGCCCGTTCGTCCATAACGAGGTGGCCGACCCCTGCCAGGTATCGCCGCCGTCCAGCAGCAGCGCACCAGGCCGTGAGGCTTTCAGGCGTTTGATCAGCGTGGCCAGATGAGCGAAGCCGCCCACCCGGCCATAGGTACGCGCGGCCTTCTCAAAATCGAGGAAGGTAAAGGCATGGGCCTGGGCGCTGCCCGCCGGCACGCCGAAGTGCTTGAGCAAGGCCTCGCCAACCAGATGGGGCGGCCGACCATGCGCCTGCCCAAGCCCCAGGTTGACGCTGGGTTCCCGGAAACTCACCGGCAGCAACTGAGCATGACAATCGGTGAAGTGCAACAGGCTCACCTGGCCAAACGGGGCGATGTCATAGAGCGCCTGGGCGCTCGCGCCGGCGCCGGCCTGATCGGTCGCGCCGACATCGAGATGTCGTCCTAGCGCCAGTCCGGCTGCGCCCGCGGCGGCCAGTACATTCATGAATTCACGCCGTTGCATTCGACAATCGCCCAATAGAATGGACCAGCCCCGGACAGGGCTGGCGGAACCTGGATGAATTGCTGTTACTGGTTGACGACCGAGGCCGGATCATGAAGCAATGCCATGATGTCTTTCAGATCCGACTCGCTCAGAATGCCGGCAGCGCCAAAGCGCGGCATCGGGTTGCAGGCCTTGTACGCATGGGAGTTCCACAATCGCGACCAGGTGTACTTGAGAATCGCGTCGCTGTTGCCCCGTTTTTTTCCGTAGTTGTTGAGCGAAGGGCCGATCGTGCCGTATGACACTTCAGCGGTTTCGAGCTGGTGGCAGGCATAGCAGTTGCCGTCGACCCTGGATCCCGGCTTGTCGCGATAGGTCATGCCGGTGCCACCGATGGCCAGTTTCTGACCTTTTTTCCAGTCGCCCAGGTAATTGCCATCGGACGGATACTTGATGGCCGCCAGTGCTGCCTTTTCGAGTGCGGCGATCCGGTCGGCCGGCAGCGGCTTGAACGCATGTTCGGTACAGGCATGCTGGTCCTCGGTCTGATCGAGTCGATCAGGGCCGGCCTGCTCGCTGTACCTGAAGGACTTGACCAGGGTCGCCTTGACCGCAACCGGATCGGATCGAAGCGATAAGTCGTCGTCAGAGGCCATCAAACCCGTCGAGGCGCAGCCCAGCACCAGCAGGACCACGCTGGCGACGATCGAGACGCGGGCGAGTTTTTTCGATTGTTGATTCATATCGTCTCCTTCAGCGTTTCAGAGCGGGCGAATTCATGGTCCCGCCCTTGGCCATCACCCCGAGATAGGTGATCAGATCGATGGATGTCTGCGAACCAAATTCCAGTTCCGGAAACCGTTGCTGACGGAAGCAGTCGTTCATCCGCCACTGCATGGTCTTGACCTGGCCCAGCGAGACGCGATAGGCCGGCCAGGACGCAAATGCGGCCTTGGTGGTTTCGGGCTTGGTGAGGTTAGGCAGTTCCTGCAAGCGTATCCGCTGACCGTCGGCGCTATGGCAGGTCGCACAGGAAAAGTCGAACGGCCCACCCACGTAAAAGAAAGTGTGTTTACCGCGCTCGAACGCGGCTTTCTCCTTGGGGTGACTCTGCGGCAGATTGATGGCCATGCCGCGCGACTGCTCGACCACGTAGGAGACCAGCGCCTCATTGTCGGTTTGAGGCTGGGCATTGCCGGAAAACGGCTGGCTCATGGCCACTTTCGGGTCGATACCCTGCAAGCTGATCCGGCAGTGAGCGATCCGGGTTTCGGCATCCATCACCCGATCGACATCGGCAAAGTAACGCGGCAATTCCGCATACGCGCCTTCCACTACGCCTGGGCCTTTGCCCAGATCGCATTGTTCGAGACTCGCGTTCCTGGGCCCGGCTTTTTCTTTCCAGAGGTCCTCGCCCTTGTAGACGGTCAACTCCGCCGGGTTTCCGTCCTGCAGCATCTCACGGTATTTCTCAATCCCCTTCTGAATACTGTCATCAGCATGGCCAGCCATGGGCGCGAGCGTGGCCAACGCCGTGAGGGCAGCAATGCCGGTGGCAATTGTCGACCTGTTCATTGACGGTCTCCTTCGAATGTCTTGATCGATTTGTTGTGATGGGCGGAATCGGAGTCTCCGGGACCACCGATCGGACAAGACCGGTCGGCGTCGGAGTGACCAGCACGGGCTCAACCGACGGTTGCCGAGTCGGTGCGCGAATCCCCCTTGTTATCCACCCATTTGACTTCAATCTTGTCGCCCTTCTTCGCACCGTTGACCTTGAAGGCGAGATAGGGATTCTTGGAAACCGCTCCGCCCCAGTAGGCCTTGAGCACGGGCTTGCCATTCAACGAGGCCACCACCTCACTGATATGCCAGGCCGGGACCAGCTCGCCCTTGCTGTCCTTGCGCTGACCGGTTTCCATCTCGTGAGCCATCAGCACGCGTACATCGGCGCCGCCGTCCTGTTCCTTGGCGCGGATGCGCATTGGATCTGCCATTGTGATTCTCCCTGAAATGTCTTTGCGATCGGTTGGATGATCAATGGACGACTGGCATCAACCTCCACAGCCGCCCAGCGTGACCTTGACTTCCTTCTTGGCCATGTAGTACTTGCCATCGGCCTTGACGAGGGCGAGCACTTCGGAGCTTTGACCCATCTTCACGCGGAAGGTGATGTCTGGCGCCGTGCCTTCCATCAATTCGAACAGACCGATCAGCGCATTCGGATTCTTGTCGACAAGCACGGCAATCGACTCAACCTTGGGCAGCGACGCCTTGACGCTGACCGGCACCACTGCGCCGTTCTCGGCAATGTCCGGGGCATTGAGCACAATCATGTCGCTGTCGGTCACGCCGGTGGCGCCCAGCGACCGGAGTCCTTCGGCGAAGCCCTTGACCTTGAAGGCATCGGCGGCGAGCGCTGCCTGCGCGCTACCCGGCCGAAGCAATCCGATGGTGACCAGCGCGGCATACAGCCCGGCCGCCCCACCTGCCTGCAATGATGTACGTTTCGAATGATTCATCACACCTCCAAAATTGACCGTTGAACGACAGACCTGCCGGATCACGTTCATGATCCCATTCCCAGAATCCATACCACGAGCTGCTTTGCGTCTGCCGATGTCACCTGCGGGTTGCCCGGCATCGTAATGTCACCCCAGTTGCCTTTTGCACCATGACGCACACGGTCCACGAGATACTCTGTGGCATCGTCACGATTCCGATATCGATACGCCACTGCCGTGAAGGCCGGGCCGATCATTTGCTGATCTGGCGAATGACAGCCCAGACAGGCGAGCTTGCGCGCCAGTTCCAGGGACTCGCCATCGGTCTGCGCCCTGGCCGGACTGTCGACCTTTGATGGCGTTGCAGCCAACCCGATCGTTCTGGCAAGACTCTGCGTGTCGGCGAAGCTGGCCGGTCCGGGCTGGGTGGTGTCGACACCGCGGACCGGTCCGATGATTCGATGTTGCTCGGCCGGATTGCCATGCGCATCACGCGCATGCGCAGGCAGAACGGACGTCACGTCGACACGCAGTGTGCAATTCATCATGCAGGCGCTGCCTTGCACATCCGGCGTGCCATCGACCCGCCACAGGCCCTCGAAGCGTGCCAGGCCATAACGATTGGGCAGGCGCTGTTGCACCAGTCCGATCGTATTGTTGCTCAGCACGAAATCGCTGTCGACGATTTCGCCCAGATTGAGAATGTAGGCGATGACTGCGTAGACTTCATCCGGGTCGAGGGACTTTGGCGCATTCCAGGGCTGGGCGCGATTGATGTAATCCCACAGCGTCGATATCTGCGACAGCTTCATCAGGGTGGTGCGGTGCGGATGTTGGCCGGTGATCAGGCCGGCCGCTCGCCCGCGGGCGATATCGGCTTCATCGGTGCCGCCCACGATCGGCGTGAAAACATCATTCGATTCGCCAAACGTGCCATGGCAATTCGCGCATCTGGCCTCCCAGATGACCATGCCTTCGTCGACGCTGCCCTTGCCGGGAGGCAGGCCCACGAGGTCGGTGCGAACGTCGATATCCCAGGCGGCCAATTCACCGGGTGTCGCTTCGCGGCCGATGGCCGACCAGGGCGATTCCCGCGGTGTTGCAGTGGCCATACTCACAACACCCGCGGCGAGCGCGACGCCGACCACGATGGCGGCCGTCCAACGGGTCATGATTCTCATCCATTCACCTGGACGTTGCTGACCTCGCCATTGCTCGCCACCTGCCAGGTCTGAATGGCATTGTTGTGATAGACCGACCGGGTGCCGCGAACGGCGCGCAGCTGATTGATCGTCGGCTGAATCTGGCCGGTATCGTCCACCGCCCGGCTTTGCAGCAAAGCGGGCTCACCATTCCAGACCCAGTCGATATTGAAACGCGTGAGCGCTTTGCGAAGACGGGGCTCTTCCAGACGCGCGGCACGCCAGTTGCGTCCACCATCGGCCGATACGTCAACCTGGGTGATCGTACCCCGCCCTGACCAGGCCAGCCCGGTCACGTTGAAATAGCCCTGGTCGAGCAACCACTGCCCACCCGAGGGAGAGGTGATCACCGACTTGACCTCCTGGATCGAGGTGTATTGACGCGCGATGCCGTCGGGCATGAGATCGACGTATTGCAGCACTTCATCCTTGCTGTCCCAGGGCCGGTCACCCACTTCAAGCCGACGCAGATACTTGACCCACGAAACGCCTTGCACACCTGGCACCACCAGGCGCAGCGGATAGCCGTTTTCGGGCCGCAACATCTCGCCATTCATTGCATAGGCGACGATGACATCGTCGAGCGCCCTCGCCATCGAAAGGGTTCTGGTCATCGACGCGCCATCGGCCCCCTCGGCCAGCAGGTATTGCCCCTTGACGGTATCGGCGCCACACAGATCGAGCAAGGTGGACAATGCCACGCCGGTGAATTCACCGCATGACAACATGCCATGGGTGTACTGCACGGTCGGAACGGCGACATTGCCCCATTCCATGCCGGTATTCGCGCCACATTCGATGAAGTGGACGCGCGAGACCGTGGGCAGGCGCAGCAGATCGTCCATGGTGAACACCCGCGCCTGGCGAACCAGCCCGTTGATCATGAGACGATGACCGGTTGGGTCGATGTCCCACCACCCCTGATGATGCCGCTCGAAGTGCAGACCACTGGGCGTGATGATGCCGAACAGGCCTTGCAGCGGCGTGAAGCTCACCGAAGCTGCCGCCACCCGGGTCAGGCCAGGGCTCTGACGTCGCTGAAGATTGCGCTCCCAGACGGAGGGCTGCCCATAGGCCGAGTCGACAACCGGTCTGCCCAATCCGCGCGAATGGGCAGGCAGGCGGGTGATGGCCGGATCGTCGGCTCGCATGGCACCCGCACCGGACTGCGCCGCCGACGCGCCCGCACCGACCGCGAGCGCTTTGGCCATGAACCGGCGGCGTGCGATCCGTGCAGCCTGCATATCCTGCGCCGACAACAGATTTTCCGGCGCTGCCCGCAATCGGCCAGGCATCTGAGGGATATCGGTTCTGGGTTTCATCGGTCGGTAACGATTGGCGACCGGCGCTCAGTCGGAGGACCCGAGCACGTCGAATCGACTGGCCACCACCCGGGCGGTCTCACCGGCGAGTTCACGCTGTTCGCTCCTGGCGGCCACGTTGATGCAGACCAGACGACACAAGTCGGTCAGGGTGGCGTCGCTGACGGCGTAGAAGATGAAATTGCCCTGCTTGCGCCGGCTCAGCACGCCGGCTGCGTACAAGGTGTTGAGGTGCCGTGAGACATTGGTCTGGGTGGCGCCCGTCTGCGCGACGATCTGCGAGACCGACTTCTCTTCATTGCAGATGACATGCAGGATGCGGATCCGCATGGGTTCGGCAAGCAGACTGAAATAGCGCGAGACTTCTTCGAACACCGGATCGGCATCGAGCAGATTCGCGCGATCGACGGCGACATTGCTGGTCAAGCCCGATCGCGCTGCACTGGACAGGCCATGGCCCATTGGTACTGTCTCCTTGCTGTAGGCCTGGCGTTCAATGAGCGCTGACCTGTTTCGCTACGCCGATCGAATCAAGCTGCGTGGACGTCGGACGACTATATGAGCACTCACGCATACAGTCAATCGGTATATCCTTGCAACATGAAAACCGCCCCACCGTCAGGGCCTGGCCTGTCCCTGCGTCGCCGGCTGCTATCGGGTGCCGTGCTGGCTGTCGGACGCCGAGCGTCCCTGTTCGTCGGGCTTGGCCTGTTGTCGGGTCCTATGCCCTGGGTATCCGACGTACAGGCGCAAAGTGAAACCGCATTGCCCGGCGCGCAAGCTTTCAGCGCCTGGCTGCAGATCCGGCCACCAGGCCGGCTGGCCATCGTGCTCATGTCGCTGCCCAACTGCGGCTTCTGCGAGATCGTCAGGCGGGAGCAGCTCTCGCCCTTGCAGCGGGATGCGACCTATGCGGATCTGGACGTGTTCGAGCTGGGCCTGCAGGACAGTCGCCAGTCACTACCCGCAGTGGGGCCGCTGTCGCAGCTGCAGCGTTCAACGGCCGGCTCCCGATCCGGCGACACAGACAGCTCCGCGACGCTTGCGCCGGTCGATCTGGCGGCCGCCTGGCAGGCCAGTCGGTCACCAACACTGGTGTTCCTGGGACCGCAAGGCATGCTCGCCCCTCCCCTGGTCGGCTACGGCGGCCCGGATTTTTATTGGAGCTATCTGAGTGGCCGGATCGATCAGGCCAGGACCGCGCTTGCCCAGGGGCATTGAGCGAATCGGCGAGTGCCACGCCGAGTGGAACCGCTCGATTCAGTGAAAATGCACCGACTCGGGTACGACGTCACTGGGTAACTCGGCATGAATGAGTTCGGCGCGATTGTTCGGATAGAGTGGCGCGCCACAGTCTTCGCAGTACTCGGGCTCGACCACATCGGGCCAGACGTGAATGCGGGTCACGCCGGCATCCATCAATTGCTGGCGGATCTGATCCAGCGGTGATGGTTCGTCGGATTCGCTCTCGGCACCGAGCAGCGGCCAGATGACTCCATGCGCGATTTCGACGCCCTCCGGGTCGATGGCCAGACCAACCCTGAACTCATCGACCCGTTCGCCACCGAAGGCGGCGATCGTTGCACCGATCTGCCCCGGCTCCACGGCCAAGGCATGAGTCATGAAATGCACCGACGCCCGGATATTGAACGGACGCACCCGTCGGTCGGACTCGCGCATGTTCAGATGGTAAGCATCGGGCAACAGGCATTCGAAACCGCAGCCGGGCAGAACCTGCTCGACCAGTTCGCGGGCATGCTCGACCCAGCGCTCGAGCGCCTGTACCCGCCCCCCCTGGTTGCGCAGATCGACGGCTTGCCAGCGAAACACTGGCGCACCCGGCGGCACCGCGACGGCGCCGACGAAAAAGCGCGCATCGGCGAGCATTTCGGCGCTCTCGGGCAATTTGCTCACGCCCTTCGCATCACTGCCGCGCAATGCGGCCAGACCCAGACGACGGGTGAGCCGACGCAACTCGCCATAGTCGCGCGGCAACTGATCCACGCTATAGACGGCGGGGCTCATGTGAAACCGCACCTCGGGCATCAGCACATGCTCGCACCAATGGGAAGCCAGTGTCCTGGCCAGGGGCGCAGGAATCGGGCCGGCTGGAATGGTGAAACGGGTCCAGGCCACGACGGGCGCGGCGACCAACAGAATCTGCCAAGGCTGCCCCTCGTGCTCCAGGATCAGGGATTCGGCGACTTCCTCGACGGTTTCGACCAGGGCACCATAGGCTTCCAGATCGGTCTGGTGGAGTCGGTCGAGTGCATCGTAGAGCGGTTGCGGATGACCATCATCGAGCAATGTCTGCAGGCGCTGGGCGATCTGGATCTCCCAGAACCGGTCTTCGACCCGACTGCCCGAATTCGCCATGCCGAGCGCGCCGGTGACCAGACGCTCGGCATCGGCCGACAGATGCGTCTTGCGATCTCGGTTGCCGCGAGCGGGGCGGGTTTGCTTCATTGACACTCCAGGTCGGTGGGCGGTTTTTGGTCGGGAAGAGTCTGGCTCCATCGACATGATCCGGACATGCGGAACGGTCAGTCGGTCGGCCATCCACCTAGTGTAGCAAGCCGACCCGGCCGCGCTGAAGCGTGGCGATGCACCGGCCAGCTTCGTCGGTATCATCTGGGCAGGGCGCGGTCGTACCGGCCTTGAACCTGGCGACCGCAGCACCGACTCACCGGCCATCCGTCCTGCCATCTGACGGCGGCCAATTGTGCGCTCTCCGTACCATACCGATATGACCATCGACCCTGACCGCTCCAAATCGTCCAAAGGCCCTGCCCCGGCCCTGTCGGCCTGCGTTGCTTCCGATGCCAGCGCGCGCCGCTCCGGGCGAGGCTTATCCGGCCTGCGGCCGGGTTTGCTGGCCGCCAGCCTGCTGCTCACTGGCTGTCCTGGCGGCGATGACAGCGTGTTCGGCGATCGGCCCGACCTGGTCGGAAGCTACGGCGCGACCACCGACGCCCAGTTCGTCGTGCGGTATATGAAGGACTGGTATCTCTGGAACGACACACTGGGTCTTGCGCCGAGCGAGGACTATCCGTCCGGGCAGGCTGCCATCGATGCACTCAAATATCGCGATGACCGGTTCAGCAATGTCGCGTCGGCCGACGACTACAACCGCTTCTTCGACGAAGGCAAGACCATCGGTTTCGGTTTCAGCTACCGGATCGAAGACGACCAGCAATCGATCCGCCTGCTGATGGTGCAGTCCGAGTCACCGGCCCGGCGCGCCGGCCTGCAACGCGGCGATGTGATCGAGGCGATCGATGACGTCACGGTGGCCTCCTTGATCGCGCAGGAGGGCCTGGGCGCTGCGCTGGGTCCACTCGAGGAGGGCATTGTCCGACGATTCGCCGTGCGGCGCGATGGCAATGCGCAATCTGTGTCGGTGACCAAGGCCTTATACGACATCAGTTACGTGATGGGCGATGCGGTATTCGAGCAAGGCGGCCGCAAGATCGGCTATGTGAACTTCTATTCGTTTGCGAATCTGGGCGTGGCGCCTTGGCGCGAAGCCCTGGACCGATTGATTGCACAGGGCGCGCAGGACATCATCGTTGATCTGCGCAATAACGGCGGCGGCCTGCTGTCCACCACCGCGACAATCGGCGCGGCGCTGGGTAGCGGCTCACTGGGCGATAGCCTCATGTCCCGACTCACCTTCAATGATGGTCACGCTCAGGAAAACCGCAGCTATGCCTTCGCTGCCGATCCGGCGCGCGCCGGCCGCTTCGAGAATCTGGTCTGGCTCACCGGCAAGTCGACCTGCTCGGCCTCGGAAGCCTTGATCGTGGGTGTGGACCCTTATCGGCGCGGGATCCGGGTCGGTGAAACCACCTGCGGCAAACCGGTTGGCTTCACACCGCCGCAGTTTCGTGACAAGGTTTACAGCATCGTCTCGTTCCGCCTGCAGAATGCCCAGGGCGTCACCGATTATTTCGACGGTCTTCCGCCCGATTGCCCGGTCAGCGATACCGGCACGGGGCAGTTCGGCCAGGCCGACGAGCCGCTGACCGCTGCAGCGCTGGCGCGGCTTGCAACTGGCGCCTGTGCGGGCGCAGCCAGCGCAGACACCAAGGCCCTGGACAGAACCCATCCGGACCGGCTGACGGGCACCCGGGCCAGCTTCTCGCGAATGATCAACCTCTGGTGACTGCGCCGGCTTACCGCGCTGCCAGGGCCGATCTGCCCGGGCCGCGTCAGGACCAGAGCGGCGGCCGGTCGGCGGCCTTGCCGATCGCCTCAACCAGCGCGTCATGGGCGGCCCGTTCGGCCTGATCGGCCGGAACCACAAGCAGATTGTCGGGTGGCCAGCTGCCGCCGTCACTGCGGCCCCGACGGTCTTCGCCCGAGGCCACCGATACGATCTGCAGGCTGTCCTGGCCCCGGGTCATGGCCAGGTACACCTCGGCAAGCAACTCGGCATCGAGCAGCGCGCCGTGCAGCTTGCGATGGGCGTTGGACACGCCATAACGATCACACAAGGCATCCAGTGAATTGCGCTTGCCGGGGTGTAGCTCGCGGGCCATGGCCAGGGTATCCGTGACCCGGGCGCAGTGCTTGATCATCGGCTCGCGCCGGATCCGCGCCAATTCGCCATCCAGAAAGCCGATATCGAAGGATGCGTTGTGAATCAGTAGTTCGGCATCGGCGATGAAGGCGAGAAACTCGTCGGCGATATGGACGAACAACGGTTTGTCGGCGAGCATCTCGCGCGTCAGGCCATGCACCTCGATGGCACCCTGATCGATGTCGCGTTCGGGGTTGACATAAAGGTGCAGGCTGCGCCCGGTCAGTCGGCGGTTGTCCAGTTCGATACAGCCAATCTCGATGATCCGATGTCCATCACTGACCGCAAGGCCGGTGGTTTCGGTATCGAGCACGATCTGACGGGTCATGGTTGGATCATCCAGGTGGCGATGCGGCCTACGGACGCACGGCAGGGGTCGCACGCGCCAGCGCAGCACCGACTGGCGGTTGGGCGGCTGCGCCGTGCGGCGACAATGGAACAGGAATATCGGCGACGGGCACATCGGGTGGAATGACACGGGGAGAACGCCGGCGCGCAAATAGAACATAGACGCCGGGAACCACGAACAGCGTCATGATGGTGCCCAGAGTCATGCCACCAACGATCACCTCGCCGATCTGGCGCCGGCTCTCCGATCCGGCACCGGTGGCAAGCCAGAGTGGCAGTGCGCCAAAGACAGTCGCCACGGTAGTCATGAGGATCGGTCGAAGTCGCAGACTCGACGCCTTGACCACGGCATCGCGCAGACTGGCGCCATTATCGCGAAGCTGATTGGCGAATTCGACGATCAGGATGCCGTGTTTGGTGATCAGGCCGACCAGGGTGATCAGGCCGATCTGGCTATAGACGTTGAGCGTGCCGCCCGTCAGATGCAACAGACCCAGGCCGCCGGCCAATGACAGGGGTACGGCGAACAATATGGTCAAGGGGTCGACGAAGCTCTCGAACTGTGCAGCCAGAACGAGATACACGAAGGCCAGCGCCAGGGCGAAGGTGATCAAGAGCGTATTGGATGCCTGAGTGTATTCATAGGTCGGACCGGTGAACTCGGTCGCATAGCCCGACTTCATGTATCTGGGTGTCACGGTACGAAGATAGTCGACCACCTGACCCAGCGCGACGCCGTCGGCCAGATTCGCGGTGATGGTGATCGAGCGCCGCTGACCAAAATGATTCAGTTCGCGCGCACCGATATCGGACTTCACGTCGACCAAAGCCGACAAGGGCAGCATCGCGTCACCAGTGCCGCGCACGAACAACTGATCGATGACATCGGGTGTGGTGCGATCGCGGGCATCGAGCTGGACGATCACGTCGAATTCTTCGGCATTGCGCTTGAAGCGTGTCACCGCCCGGCCACCGAGCATGGTCTCGAGCGTGCGACCGACCGCGTCGACCGACACGCCCGCGTCGGCGGCTCGCGCACGATCCACCAACACCCTGAACTCGGGTTTGTTCATGGTCAGATCGGTTTCGATGCCGGTCATTAAGCCGCTGGCCCGGAACTCCTCGAGCAATGGTTCGATCGTGCGTGCGGTTTCCGCGAAGGAATCCGGGCTCATCACTACCAGATTAACCGGCCGCGAGCGGATCGAAGCGCCCAGCGAGGCGGGTGCGATGGCAAACGCACGCACCCCCGGTACCGAAGCCAGTTTTCCCTGAAACTCCTTGACCACGTCGAACACCGAACGATCACGTTCATTCCAGTCGTTCAGGCCGATGAATCCCAGACCACCGGTTGGTGTCGGATTGCCCACGATGAGCAGGATGCGCCAGACGTCATCGGTGGACAGCGCGACCTTTTCAATCGCCTGCCCACTGGCGCCGGTGAAGTTGACCGACGAGCCCTCGGGCGCCGTGAACACGGTCGAGAACACGCCTCGATCTTCCTGCGGCGCCAGTTCGGCTGGCAAGGTGGTCCAGAGCCACCAGGTCAGGCCACTGAAGCCGATGGCAACGAGTGCCATCACCCAGCGCAGGGAGATGATGGCCGACAGCAGGCCCGAATAGCCACGCGAGAGTGCCCGCAGCAGGCGGTCCGAGGTGAGTTCAAACCAGCGCGCCGGCCGCTCATGGCGCAACAGGCGTGAACACATCATTGGCGATATCGTGAGCGCAAGAAATCCGGAAATCACGACGGTGCCGGCCAGGGTCAGCGCGAACTCGGTGAACAGGCGGCCGGTGCGACCGGTCTGGAAAGCCATGGGTGCGAACACGGCCGCCAGAGTCATGGTCATGGCCACCACCGCAAAGCCCACTTCACGAATCGCGGTGAACGCCGCATCCATCGGCGTCAGTCCCTCCTCGATGTGTCGGTGGCTGTTCTCGAGCACCACGATGGCGTCATCGACCACCAGACCGATCGCGACGACCAGCGCCAGCAAGGTGAGCGTATTGACCGAATAGCCAAACAGATCGATCAGGGTGAAGGCCGAGATCAGACAGACGGGAATGGTGATGAGCGGAATGAGCGATGCGCGCAGTCCACCCAGGAACAGAAAGATGATGATGGCCACCAGGGCGGCCGCTTCGGCGATGGTCGTGAAGACCGCCTGGATCGAGCGGTCGATGAAGATCGTGGAATCGTAGGCAACGGTGAGCGTCACATCATCGGGCAACAGGCTTCTGAGCTCGGGCAAGGCCTCGCGCAAGGCCTGCGCGAGGATCAGCGGATTGGCAGTGGCCTGCTTGATCAGGCCCAGACCAACCGACGGATCACCATTGAAGCGCACCAGACTGCGTTCGTTGGCCGGCGCGATGCCGACCCTGGCCACGTCGCGCACCTGCACCGGATACCCATCCACCACCCGGATCACGATGGCCTCGAAGCCCGGCACGTCATTGATGTCGGTGCGCGAGATCACATTGAACTCGCGCATCTCGCTTTCGATCCGCCCACTGGGCAACTCGAGATTCTGGGCGCGCAAGGCCTGTTCAACATCGAGCGGCGTGAGCCGGAATGCGGCCAGCCGGCCTGGATCCAGCCAGATCCGCATCGAGTACTCGCGATCACCGAAAATCTGCACATCGGCCGAGCCCGGCAGGGTCTGCAGCCGCGGCTTGAGCTGACGGGTCGCCAGATCGGTGACTTCCAGTGGTGACAGGCTGGGTGAAGACAAGGCCAGCCAGACCGTGGCCCGCGCATCGGCCTCGACCTTGGAAATGACGGGTTCGTCGACATTGTCGGGTAGCCGGCCGCGCACCCTTGCGACCCGGTCGCGCACATCGGCGGCCGCGCTTTCCGGATCGCGGCTCAGACGGAAGGTGACGGTGACCTGACTGCGCTCGGCACGCGACGTCGATTTGACGAACTCGACGCCCTCGATGCCGGCAACCGTGTCCTCGATCGGTTTGGTGACCTGCGACTCGATGATCTCGGCCGAGGCGCCACGATAGTTGGTGGTGACATTGACCACCGGTTCGTCGATGTTCGGATATTCGCGGATCTGCACCCGGTCCCAGCTCACGATGCCGATCAACACCAGCATGATCGCGAGCACGCTCGCAAACACCGGACGCTGGATGCAGGTTTCGGACAGCTTCATGCGGCATCCTGTGGACGGCTGTCGCCGGCCGGAACGACCTTGACCGGCACCCCGGTGCCACGCAGCTTGATCTGACCGGCCGAGATCACCTGATCGCCGGCAGAGACACCACTCAGAATCTCGACCCGTCCATCGCGGCGCGAACCGGTGGTCACGGACGTGCGAAAGGCCTTGCCCTCGCGCACCACAAAGACATGTTGCCCATTGGCCGAGGCATCCAGACATTGCTCAGGCAGCATCACGGCCCCCTCGCGAGCATCGACCACGAGCTGGGCGCGGGCGAACATGCCCGGCAACAACAGGCCCTGTGCGTTGTCGATTCGCCCGCGCACCAGCAGCGAGCGTCCGCCGGGGTCGAGTTGACTGTCGATGGTCTCGACATGGGCGGTGAACTCGTGATCCGGATAGGCATCGAACCCGACCCGGATCGTCTGCCCGGCGCGCACGCGAGGAAACAAACGCTCGGGCATGCGCATATCGAGTTTGAGGCTGGACAGATCGTCGATGCGCACCAGCGTGGCCCCCGGCGTCACGTAGTCCCCCGTACTGACCCCGACCAGACCGACGATGCCATCGAAGGGCGCCGGAATGCGTGTGCGCGACTGCCGGGCTGCGACCACCTGCAAGCGGGCCTGCAACACGTTCACATTGGACAAGGCCTCGTCACGCGATCGTTCGCTCACGAAATTGTCGCGGGCCAGGTTGCGGGTGCGTTTGAGATTGGCCTGGGCCAGGTCGAGCTCCGCACGCGCCTGAGCCAGCTCGGCGGCGATCACATCGTCATCGAGGCGGAACAGGATGTCGCCCCGCGCCACGCGGCTGCCATCGCTGATGGCAACCTCGACGATCCGGCCGGCGATTTCCGCAGCGACCTGCACCGACTGCGCGGCCAGCAGGCTGCCAACCGCCGTGATCTGATCTTCGAGGCGGACCGCTTCGGCGATCACGGTATTGACGATGACGTCGCGACCACCATCGCCACCGGACTTGATCGCGGCCTGCGCGGCTGGCACGGCGGCCGGCGAACCGGTCGCGGCAGCCGCAGCCACCGGACCGGGCGCAGCGCCGGGCTGCCCGACCGGGCCGGCGACCGCACCGCTTTGATCGGGGGCGGCGCCCTTGCCACCGATCAGTGGCAGTCGGCCGTCGCGCTGCCAGACGGTCCCTGCCCAGACCAGCACCAGGAGCGCCGTCAGAATGATTGAATAACGAAACAGTCGGTTCAAATGACGCTCCTCGTGGCGGCCGACTATCTCACACCGGGGCTGCCTGTTGCCGGAACGCCCCGGTTGGCAAGCTGGTCGGCGCGCTCGTTACCCGGATGTCCGTTATGCCCCCGCACCCATCGCCAGTCGATCTGTCGCGGCTCGCTGAGCTGAACCAGCTCGCGCCAGAGGTCGGCGTTCTTGACGGGCTTGCGATCGGCCGTCCGCCAGCCGCGACGCTGCCAGTTGGCGACCCATTCCGAAATGCCCTTCTGGACATATTGGGAATCGGTATGGACCGCAAGCACGGCGTCCGGCGGTACGGCCTCCAGCGCGCGGATCACGGCGAGCAGTTCCATCCGGTTGTTGGTGGTCTGGGGTTCTCCGCCGAACAATTCGCGTTCGGTGCCATCGGCGACGATCAAGGCTCCCCAGCCGCCCGGGCCAGGATTGCCCTTGCAGGCACCATCGGTATAGATATCGATACGGTTTGTCATCGGTGAAACATCTCGGGCGGTGGAAAGGGACGAAAAGGGACGAAAAGGGACGAAAAGGGACCGAACAGGGACTGAACAGGCGGGAGAAGGGGTTGCCGGTGGCCAGTGTGCATCTTAATCTTCCAGTGGACCAATTGCGCGGCAACGATCCGAAGCGTCGATGACCACGCAACGAGGAGGCAGCGCGCATGCTGGAGCAACCAATCGCCCGCTATCTGGCCGGTATCCGCCAGTCCCGCCCCGTCCCGGCACGCATCATTCTTTGGGACGGCACCGAAATACCGCTCGGCGACGCACCCAGCGTGACGATCCGGCTATGCGACCGGGCAGCACTGGCACCGCTGCTGAATCCCTCACTCGATCGACTCGGTGACGCATTCGTCGAAGGCCATATCGACATCGACGGCCCCATGCCGGATGTGATCCGCGTGGCGACCCAACTGGCCGATACACGCGCCGGCGTGAGCGCGTCCGGCCTGTTGCCACGCTGGGCGAGACGGCACAGCCGACGCTCCGACAAGCAAGCGATCGCTCATCACTATGACGTGTCCAATGAGTTCTACCAGCTCTTTCTCGATGAGCGCATGGTCTATTCCTGTGCGTATTTCCGGCATGAATCCGATACGCTGGCCGATGCGCAACTGGCCAAGCTGGACCATATCTGCCGGAAACTGCGTCTGTCACCCGGTATGCGCCTGCTCGATATCGGCTGCGGCTGGGGGGCATTCGCCATCCATGCGGCCCGGCGCTATGGTGTCCAGGTGATCGGCATCACGCTGTCGGCGTGTCAGCATGAGCTGGCCCGCGAGCGGGTGCGGGCAGCCGGACTGTCGGCGCAGGTCGACATCCGTCTGCAAGACTATCGGGATGTGCCCGAACAGAATCTGGACCGGATCGTCTCGATCGGCATGTTCGAACATGTGGGCCTGCGGCATCTGGACGAGTATTTCGCGGCGATTCATGGGCGACTGCGACCTGGCGGTGTGGCCATGAATCACGGCATTACCGCGGCCGACCCCGACAGTCGCAGCGTGGGGCGCGGTGCCGGCGAATTCATCGGCCGTCATGTCTTTCCCAATGGCGAATTGCCCCATGTATCGCTGGCGATCCAGTCGATTTCCCGGGCCGGCCTCGAACTGGTCGACGCAGAATCGCTACGCCGGCACTATGCACGCACGCTCTGGCACTGGTCGGATCGGTTCGAAGCGAACCGGCAGGCGGCACTGCGCATTGCCGGTGAAGAACGAACCCGGGTCTGGCGGGCCTATCTGGCCGGCTGCGCCTACGGATTCGAACAGGGGTGGATGAACATCTACCAGTTGCTGGTGGTTCGCACGCCGCAGCATGCGTCTACCGACGAATTCAGCCTTCCGATGACTCGCGACTATATGTATCGTTGACACTCCCGCCGACGATATGCAGGGTGGGCGCGCGTTGCCCGGGAGATTCATCGGAGATCGGCCCGAAATTGGGCGAGGTAACGGCCGGCACCGGGACCCGCCGGCGGGTCCGATTCCAGGCCGGCGCAACCAGGCGCATGCCACGCACCCGTTTGATCACCGTCACGCTATACACGGCGCCGCAGATCGGCCACCAGCGATCGCCGGCCTTCTCCAGGAACTGGGTACGCTCGAGCCAGCGCTCGCTCCTGAGCAGAGGCCGGTAACAGCCATAGCTGCCGGCCTGAAACTCGAAGCTGAGCAGCTTGCACCAGTCGCGCAGACGCGGCATGCCGATGAAACTCTCGTCTGGTGGCAGGATGGGCCGGCTGAGCATTCGCCCGACCGCCTGACTGATGCCCCACAGACTGACCGGGTTGAAGCCAGTCACGATCATCCGGCCGTTGGGCCGCAATACCCGGTCCACTTCCCGCAAGACCTGATGAGGATCGGCAGCGAATTCGAGCACATGGGGCAGGACGATCAGATCGGCACTGGCCGTGGCAAGCGGCAACTCTTCATAACTGTCGATGATCACGTCGGCAGGCGGATGGGATTCATCGTACTGTGCCGCGTCGTCGCTGCGACTCACGACGAAACGCGAGCGCATCCGGTTCTGACGCAAGGCCTGTAATTCCCGAAGACCACATTGCACGCCCACAAAGCCGAACAGATTGGCAACCGCCCGGTCATGGTGAGCCTGTTCCCAGGCGAGCACATACCGACCCGCGGGACTGGCCAGCCAGTCCCGCCAGTGGGTGGGCTCGGGCCGGTCATGGCCGGGCCGGCCCGGATCGGGCCGCGGGCCGCCTGCAGAAGGGCTCTGGCCAGGCTCGGGTTGAACAGAAGGGATCATCGCCCGATTATCGTCGATTCCCTCGTGCCGCGGCTTTGCCATTTCCTCACCGAACGACTTGACCAATTGCCATGCGATGCGTAGCATCGGTAAGCTTCCTTTTGTTTTCAAAGACTTGGGGTTATATGTTGAAGTCGTGTGAAAGCTGCGCCTGGCGTGGCATCCCAACGCAACGCGCATGCCTGCATCAGCCAGACCTGGGCGGCGGCTGGCTGCGGCGTCAGGCCGGTGCCGCATCGCGCGCCCTGCTCACACGAGCCCTGACCGGCTCCAGCATCCTGCTGCTGGCCGCCTGTTCGACGACCTCGCTGCCGCCCTGGAGCCCCTCCGGCTCAGACCGGACGCAGCCGGACGCCGGCAGGAACGGTCCGGTTGCGGTTGCGCCCATTGAATCCGCCACGTCTTTGCCACCGACGACCGAGCGATCCGGGGCCGTATCCACACCGGTCTGGCCGCAGGCGATCGATGAACTGATCGGCTCGGTGGACCGCGCTCAGCAGGCAATGGACTCATCCAATCCCGTCGTCGCAGCGCAGACAGACCCGGACCCGGACCTGGTCGCCGGCGAAACGGGCAATCTCTGGGACCGGATTCGTGAGGGTTTCGCGCTACCTGATCTGGACAGCGAACTGGTTGCCAGGCATCAGCGCTTTTATCTGTCGCAGCCCGACTACCTGAACCGGATGATGACCCGGGCGGGTCGTTATCTTTATCACATCGTCGAAGAAATCGAGCGACGCGACATGCCGCTGGAAATCGCCCTGTTGCCGTTCGTCGAGAGCGCGATGAATCCGGTGGCGCTGTCCTCGGCACAGGCCGCGGGTTTGTGGCAGTTCATTCCGTCAACCGGCCGTCAATACGATCTCAAACAAAACTGGTGGGTCGATAATCGGCGTGATGTCGTGCAATCCACGCGGGCAGCACTCGATTATCTGCAGATGCTGCACGACATGCATGATGGCGACTGGTTTCTGGCGCTCGCCTCGTACAACTGGGGCGAAGGGGCGGTCTCGCGCGCGGTCAAACGCAACCGGCTCGCGGGCAAGCCGACCGACTACCTGAGTCTGAACATGCCGGGCGAGACGCGCAATTACGTGCCCAAACTGATGGCGCTCAAGAACATCGTGCAGAACGCGCAGGTGCTGGGCGTGAATCTGCCGGAGGTCGCCGACAAGCCGTATTTCGTCGTGATCGAAAAAACCCGACCGATCGATCTGGATCTGGCCGCGCAATTTGCAGGACTGACCACCACCGAGTTCGTCGCCCTGAATCCGGCTCACAATCGGCCGGTCATCTCGGCCAGCCGGAACAACCAGATCAAGATTCCGGCTGACAATCTCGATCGATTCCTCGCCGCCATCGATACGCATGAGGCAGCCGGCAAGGCATTCGTGACCTGGCGACCCTACACGCTGACCAAGAGCGACACGCTCGCCTCGGTGGCCAAACGCGCCGGCGTGAGCGAGCAGCGACTGTTGCAGGCCAACAGCTTGTCGTCCAAGCGACAGATCATCGCGGGCACGCAGATTCTCGTTCCCGGCGCCAAGGGCGCCGATGCGCGTCACATCGAAGCATTCCATGCGCCCACGATCGTCGAGATCGTCAACCGCCCCGCCCGATATCACCGGGTCGCGCAGCGCGAGACCCTCGCCACCATCAGCAAACGTTGGGGCGTGGCCCCGGCCATTCTGAGGCAATGGAACGGTCTGGCCAGCGATCAGGTGCGCAAAGGCCAGCGGCTCATCGTGCGCCAGGCAAGTCGGCAGACCGTGCAGACCTCCGCTCAGGGCGCAACCCGGATTCTCTCGGCAACGGCTGCTCATACCCCGGTTGTCGAACCGGCCAGTCAGCATACCGTGCAGCGCGGCGAGAATCTGGGCAGCATCGCAAGTCGTCACGGGGTGAGCATCGATCAATTGCGCGAATGGAATCATCTGAACGGCAACTCCATCCGGATCGGCCAGCGCCTGACGATCAGCGACTCGGCCGTAACCAGGCTGGCCGCCAACCCGTCAGGCGGGGCTGCCGAAGCAAAGAATGCCGCCAAGGGTGAATACCGCGTGCGTCAGGGTGATACCCTGGGCGCGATCGCCAGCCGTCATGGCGTGCCGATCGATGACGTGCGCCGCTGGAATGGCATCAAGGGCAATATCGTCCGGATCGGTCAGACGCTGCGCCTGTCGCCGCAGGAGTCAGCTCCGGTCGCCATGGCTGAACGTTTGATCCGCCATCGCGTGCAGCGCGGCGATACGCTGATCGGTATCGCCAATCGATACGACGTGTCAGTCGAGCAATTGCGCACCTGGAATCGTTTGCGCGACGATAATATCCGGCTGGGTGAACAGATCCAGATCAGGCAACCGGCAGGCAAGCTGTCCGGCAAGCTGACCTGAGGCGACAGCCCGGGTTCGCATTTGACGATCCGGCCCGATCCCATCGTCGGGCCGCATCAATCATGTAAAAGGACGGGCATGGGATTTCTGGCGGGTAAACGAATTCTGATCACCGGGCTGTTGTCTAACCGCTCGATCGCCTATGGCATTGCGCGGGCCTGTCATGCCCAAGGGGCTGAACTCGCCTTCACGTATCAGAATGATCGCTTCAAGGACCGCATCACGGAATTTGCGGCGCAGTTTGACTCGACGCTGGTATTCGAATGTGATGTCGCCGACGATGCCCAGATCACCGCCTTGTTCGCTGGCCTGGGGCAACACTGGGATGCGCTGCACGGCCTGGTCCATGCCATCGGCTTTGCGCCCCGTGAATCGATCTCCGGGCAGTATCTGGAAGGCGCCAGTCGTGAGGCATTCCGGATTGCCCATGATGTGTCGGCCTGGAGCTTCACTGCCTTGGCGCAGGCCGGTTCTCCGCTGCTGCGCGCCGGTCGCGGCGCCCTCGTGACCTTGACCTACCATGGCGCGAACCAGGTCGTGCTGAACTACAACACCATGGGTCTGGCCAAGGCCAGCCTCGAAGCGTCGGTCCGTTATCTGGCGGCCGACCTGGGCCCGGACGGCATCCGGGTCAATGGCATATCGGCCGGTCCGATCAAGACACTGGCAGCCAGCGGCATCAAGGGCTTCTCGAAAATTCTCGACCATGTGGCCGTCAATGCGCCACTTCGCCGCAACATCACGATCGACGAAGTCGGCAATGTCGCGGCCTTTCTGCTGTCCGATTTGTCCTCGGGCATGACCGGCGAAATCACCTATGTGGACGCCGGCTTCCACCATGTCGTGGCGGGCATGAACGGCTGATCCGGCCCGACCTGTCGGGTGCTCATCGACAGCCCGACAACTGCCTATCGACTGGCGCGAGCCAGCACGACCGAGAACCAGCCACGCTCGTCCTGATATGACTGCTTGAGCTCGAAACCACCGGCCCGCAGCAATGGCGCGATCTCACCGGGCCGGTATTTGTAGGAATTCTCGGTATGGATGGTCTCGCCGGCGGCGAATCGCCGCGAGCCACCCGGCCAGTTCACGGTGAGCCCGCGCAGCGCAGACAGGTGCATTTCGATACGGCTGTCCAACTCGTTGAACCAGGCACGATGGGCCCAATCGTCCAGCACGAAATCGGTACCGAGCAGGCGGTTCGCATGCAGCAGAAGATTACGATTGAAGGCGGCCGTGACGCCCAGCGGGTCATCGTAGGCCACCTCCAATATCTCGATCGGCTTGACCAGATCCAGTCCGAGCAGCAGCGCGGTGTCGCCGGTGCGGCTGCGTGGCAGCTGCAGCAGAAATTCATGGGCGGCCGGGGGCGAAAAATTGCCCAGACTCGAGCCGGGATAAAAATACAGCAAGGGATCGGCAAGCCACTCGTCAGGAATCGTCCAGGGTCGGGTGAAATCCCTGACCAGCGCCTGCATGTCGATGCCCGCGTATTCACGGGTCAATGCCGAGACCGCGTTGTCGAGGAATTCGCCGGAAATGTCGACCGCGACATACGTGGCCGGGCGCAGATCGGCGAACAGTGACGCCGCCTTGCGGCAATCGCCAGCGCCCAGATCGATCATCCGGAAACCGGCGCTCAGTTGGCTGGCGATCCGGTTCCCGGCCGTACGAAAGATCGCCGCTTCGGTGCGGGTCGGATAGTACTCGGGCAGCTCACAGATGGCCGTGAACAGGGTGGAACCCAGTCGGTCGTAGAACAGTTTGGGCGGCAGACTGGACGGCCTTGCCGCCAGTTGATACAGAATCGAGTCGCGGTCGGTGCTGCCGGCAGGCATCGCTTGAGTCGTTGGTTTCTCCATGGCATCGATGATAACGGCTGGGCCCGGGGTGGTCACAAAGGCCACGCCTGAGCCGAGCCGATTACCGCGAGCCCATGAAATACCGGCATACTGGCCGGGTGCTTCCGCCTTCCCTCCTGACCCTCGCGTGACCGCCATCGACCTGCCTCGCCCGGATCACGACGCGCCGGCACCGATCGTCCTGCAGGCCAGGGGTCTGGGCAAATGCTTCGGTCAACGCTGGATATTGCGCGATGTTGATCTGACGCTGCGCGCCGGCGAATCCGTCGCGCTCCTGGGCGAATCCGGTGCCGGCAAGTCCACGCTCCTGAACATGCTGGCCGGCCTGGAACCCTTCGACACCGGATCGATACGGCTGGATGGCGAGTTGCTCACGCCGGAGCGATTCGATGCCGATCGCACCGCGCGTCTGCGTCGCGAGAAGATCGGCTTCGTCTTTCAGGCCTTCCACCTGCTGCCGCATCTGGATGTCTGGCAGAACATCGCCCTGCCGCTGCTGCTCAACGGGCTGCCCCCACGCGCGGCCCGTGAGCAGGTCATGACACTGCTCACGCGCATCGGGCTGAGCGCCCAGGCCGATGTCCGTCCGGCCACCTTGTCGGGGGGTGAACAACAGCGTGCCGCGCTCGCGCGCGCCGTGATTCATCGACCCGTGCTGCTGCTCGCCGACGAACCCACCGGCAATCTGGATCCGCAGACCGCGCAAGTGGCGCTCGACCTCATGCGCGAGGTCGTGGCGCTCAGTGGCTGCGCGATGCTGATGGTGACCCACTCGATGCAGGCTGCAACGATCTGTGCGCGCCGGATCCGCCTGATCGATGCCAGTCTGATCGCTGAACCGTGATCGCACCCAGCGCTCTGCCCGTGCTGTCGGCCACCTTGTTTCGCTGGCTCGCCTTTGCGGTCTGGCGCCAGCAACCCGGCGCGCTGCTGGCCGCCGTGGTCGCGATCGCCATGGGTGTCGCACTGGGGCTTGGCATCAATCTGGTGAACCGCTCGGCACTCAGTGAATTCGATGATGCACTGGCGCGCGTCAATGGACAGGCGCAGTTCCGCCTGATCGGGACCACGGCGAGCATCCCCGACTCGGCTTTGGCGGCCGTTGAACGCCTGCCGGCCGTGGCGGCGGCCAGCCCGGTCATCGAAACCCGATTGTCCGTGCTCGATGGCCAGGGGCGCAGCCAGGATCTGACCGTGCTCGGTCTGGATGTGTTTCGGGCGGCCGCCGTCGCACCGGCCCTGCTGCCGCGACCAGGCCAGGACAATGGGGCGGGCAGCGGTGGGGCCGGCAGCGGTGGCGCGGCCAGCGCGCTGTTCGACGACGATGCGATCTTCCTGTCCGCGGCCCTCGCCCGCCGGCTCTCGGTGGCCGTCGGCGATCCGCTCAGGGTGCAGATCAACGGCCGGGAGCACGAACTGCGCGTGGCCGGTGACGTGCCGGGCGCAGACGCCGGGCTGCCGATCGCGGTCATGGATATCGGCGCCGCCCAGTTTGTTCTGGCGTGGCTGGATCGGCTGTCGAGAATCGATCTGCGACTGACGGATGGTGCGCAGGCCGAGGCTGTATTGGCGCAGATCCGGGCGATGGATCCGGCGTTCGCCAGCGTTCAGATGGTCCGTCCCGATGAGGCCGGACGCCGCATGTCCAATCTGTCGCGAGCCTATCGGATCAATCTGAACGTGCTTGCCCTGGTCGCCCTGCTCACCGGTGGCTTCATCGTTTATGCCAGCATGGAGCTGGCGGTGCTGCGCATGATGCCGATGCTGGCCTTGCTCGGCGTGCTGGGCGCACGACCGATCCTGCGTTCGCTGCTGGTCGGGCGACTGGCGCTGTTGATCGGGCTGGCCGGCTCGGCGCTGGGCATTGCGCTGGGTATCGGATTGGCGGCTCTGTTGCTCGGTCTGGTGGGCGGTGATCTGGGTGGTGGCTATTTTTCGGCCAATCGTCCGCCGCTCGATCTGTCGGTGCCGGCAATTGCCCTGTTCGGTCTGCTGGGTATCGTCGCAGCGCTGGCGGGCGCGCTCTCGCCGGCCCTGCGTCTGCGGCGTCTGGTACCCGCGGCTGCGTTGCGAGCCGGCCAGGCCGTGCAACTGGGCGGACTCGTCGCGCCGCTGGGATTCAGTGTGACGCTGGCCGCCATTGGCGCCGCCCTGCTTGCGCTACCGGCCATCGCCGGGCTACCACTGGCTGCCTATCTGGCCATTGCCTGCTGGCTGTTCGCCGGCGTGCTGGTGGTGGCGCCACTGCTGGGCTGGACCGCGCACGGTCTCGCACAATGGGTCCGACACTGGCGTGCGCCGATGATCGGTCTGGCGGCTGCCCGACTGGATCACGCCCATCGCAACACCTTTCCGGCATTGGCCGGCGTGGTGGCGAGTTTCGCCCTGGTCAGTGCAATGGCCATCATGGTGAACAGCTTCCGGATGTCGGTGGATCAGTGGCTCGACACGGTGCTGCCCGCCGATGTGTATCTTCGCGTTCCAACCACAGGAGCCAGGGCGGGTCTGGACGATGCCGCGCAGGCGCAGATCGCCACGCTGCCCGGGGTGGCGCGCGCCAGTTTCCTGCGCAGTATCGACCTGACGCTGAGCCCGGGCCAACCCACCCTGGCGCTGATCGCCCGCCCGATCGATCGACGGAATCCTGCCGCCAGCCTGCCGCTGACTGGCCGGTCCATCGATCCGCAAACCCTGCCGCCAGGCTGCATCCCGATCTGGATCAGCGAACCCGCGGCCAACCGGCTCGACTGGGCAGTAGGCGAGCGCCTCGATCTGCCCTTGCCGATCATCACCACCTCAACACCCTGTCTGATGGTGACCGGCATCTGGCGCGACTATGCACGACAACATGGCGCGATCATGATCGATCAGGCCGATTACCAGAGCCTGACCGGCGACGGGTCGGTCAGCGACGCCGCCTTGTGGCTCGCGGCCGATGCACGAGCCGACAGCGTGATGGCCCAGGTCCGGGAAACGCTGGACAGTCTGCCGGGCATCGAGATGCGCAGTGCGGGCGATATCAGAGCCTTGTCGCTGCGGATTTTTGATCGCAGTTTCGCAGTGACCTATGCGCTGGAGGCAGTGGCCTTGCTGGTGGGTCTGTTCGGCGTTGCCACGACCTGGTCGGGTGAGGCGCTGGCCCGCACCCGCGAATTCGGCATGCTCAGACACCTGGGGGTCACGCGCGGCCGGCTGGTTGCGCTGTTTGCGAGCGAGTCCGCTTTTGCGATCAGCCTGTCGGTGCTCTGGGGCGCAGGGCTGGGCTCGGCGATCGCCCAGGTCCTGATCCATCGCGTCAATCCGCAATCCTTTCATTGGACGATGGCCACCCACTGGCCAGTCGGCCTGTTGCTTGGCGGCGGTGGCGCCTTGATCGGTCTGGGCGTGATCACAGCGATCATCGCCGCGCGGCGGTCCGCCGGGCAGGCACCGATCGCCGCCGTGCGGGTCGACTGGTGATGAATCTGTCGCATCGCCTTCGCCGACGCCTGCTTGCCATGGGTCTGGTGGTACCGGCCGGATCAATGCTGTCGATCGGTGCCCATGCGCTCGATGAACCCGGCAGCGATGCGGCACCGGCTCAGGACCGCGACTTCCCACCGGTGTTGGCCGGGAGAACCCTGGTGTTTCCACAGGACCATGGTGCGCACCCCGACTGGCGCACCGAGTGGTGGTATTTCACCGCCTGGCTGGAATCGCCGGATGGTCCGCTGGGTCTGCAACTGACCTTCTTTCGCAGCCGCACGACCCATGCCAGACAGAATCCGAGTCGCTTCGCGGCACGCCAACTGCTGTTCGCCCATGCCGCCCTTGCCGATCCGGCCGAGGGACGCCTGATCCATGCCGAGCAGGCCTGGCGTGCGGATCCGGCAGTTGCGGAATATGCGATCGACAATACCGGGCTGATGCTTGGCCGCAGCCATCGTCGCTGGACCCTGAGACTGGTCGATCGGGCCGGACGCTATCAGGCGCGGATTATCGATCCGGCCTTCGAGGCGACGCTGCAGATCGTCGCCGATCGCCAGCCGGCCCTGCAGGGCGAGGCCGGGTTTTCACGCAAGGGACCCCGGCCCGAGCAGGCGAGTTATTACTACAGCCGACCGCATCTGGCCGTGACCGGCACGGTGGGCCGCGCCGGGCGCACGAGAGCGATCCGCGGCATCGGCTGGATCGATCATGAATGGTCCAGTGCCCTGCTCGACCCGGCCGCCAAGGGCTGGGATTGGGCCGGCATCAACCTGCATGATGGCAGCGCCCTGATGGCATTCCGGATCCGCGGACCGGGCGATACCGATCTATGGCGGGTGGCGACCCGCCTGGACAGGACCGAAATCGGCCAGCCCGGCAGCACTTCGTCCGGCTGGCGGACCCGCGAAGTGCCGGTGGCGATCGCCGCGCTCAGACGATGGCAGTCGCCGCGCACGGGCGCCCAGTATCCGGTGTCGCTGGGTATCCGAACCGATGGTCTGGATCTGATCCTGGCGCCCTTGTTCGACGACCAGGAACTGGATTCACGCGCCAGTACCGGCGTGATCTACTGGGAAGGTGCGGTGCGGGCACTGGATCGATCGCGCCCGGACGTCGAGCTCGGTCGCGGCTACCTGGAACTGACCGGCTATGCATCGCCGGTCGTGCTCTGATCGCGTCAGGGTGAACGCCCCGAATCAGGACGCTGAGGATCCGCCCATGCCGAAACGGGCCAGCAGGCGCTCGACCTTGTCGGCCAGATCCTGCTGCACGTCGACTGGCAGCTTCTTGAGCAGGAACGGGATACCGATGAGCAACACGGCTGCATCATCGGTCAGGCCGAACAGCGAGAGAAAGTCGCCCGGCAGCAGATCGATGGGGCTCACGATGTAGGCCAGCATCGCAAACACCGCCAGCTTAAGGCCGGCCGGCGTGCCCGGGTGGCGCAAGGCAAACAGCAGGATCAGACCGCTTCGACCCAATCGACGCAAAAGAGTTGCCGCCCGTAGAAACCACATGGTCTTACCTCCTGTCTGGAACCGCGTTTCGGGTGGCTGGATCGCCACCGTGGCGGTCAGCGAACCAGCGAATTGATTTCAATGATCGGCAGCATCACGGCCAACACGATCAACAACACAATGCCGCCCATCGCCAGAATCAACAAGGGTTCGAGCAGACTGGTCAGTCCCAACGCGCGACGTTCGGTTTCGGCCGACACCGTCTGCGCACACCGGTCCAGCATATCACCGAGTTCGCCGGTGGCCTCACCACTGGCGATCATGTGCACGACCATCGGTGGAAACTGTTTGCCGGCCGAAAGGGCCCGTGCCAGGCTGGACCCCTCACGTACTCGGGAGATGGCGTCCTCGACATTGTTTTTCAAGGCCGTGTTCGACAGGGTTCGTGCGCCAGCCTCCAGACCCTTGATCAGCGGCACGCCGGATCGGGTCAGAATGGCCAGGGTGGAGGTAAATCGCGCGGTATTCATGCCCCGTAGCAGCCGGCCAATGACCGGCGCATTGAGCATGCGGGTATCCCAGGCCAGGCGGGCCGATGGCGAGCGCAGGGCGACCCGGAACACGACAACCGCCAGCGCCAGTCCCACCAGCAGCAGCCATCCCCAGCTGCGCAGGAAATCGGACAGGGCAATCAGGCCGACAGTGAGCGCCGGCAGCGCCTGATCGGTCTGGTCGAACACCGTGACGACCTGCGGCACCACATAGGTAAGCAAGGCGATGATCACCATCAGGGCGACCACCGTGACAATGGCCGGATAGGTGAAGGCGAGCATGACCTTGGAGGTCAGGGCCGATCTCGATTCGACATAATCGGCCAGACGATTCATGACCATGCCCAGGTCGCCGGATTGTTCACCGGCCGACACCAGCGCGCGGTAGACATCCGGAAAATCGCGCGGGTATTTGGCCAGCGATTCGGCGAAGGTCTGGCCCGAGACCACATCGCTGCGCACGGCGGCGAAGCGTTCGCGTACGGCCCGGCGCTCGCCCTGCTCGGCCACGGTGGCCAGCGCCTGCTCGATCGGCAGGCGTGCCGCGAGCAGGCTCGCGAGCTGGCGCGTGGCCAGGGTCAGCTCGCTGGTACGCAGCCGACCGAGCCGCACGTTCGACTTGCCTGATGCCTCTGACTGCTGCAGCGAATCGACCTGGATCGGCGTGAGACCGCGCTCGCGCAACAGGCTGCGCGCATGCCGGGCCGAGTCGGCATCGAGCACTCCTTGCTCGAGGCTGCCCGTTGCATTCGCCGCTTCGAATCGGAACGCCGTCATCTCAGACCCGCATCAGTCCCGGGTCACGCGGATGACCTCGTCGACCGAGGTGGCACCGGCATCGACCCAGCGCTGGCCATCCTCGCGCATGGTCACCAGACCATTGCGTCGAGCGGCCGCGCGAATCTCGGCCTCGGATTCACCGCGATGAATCAGCGAGCGTATCGTGTCGTCGACGATCAGCAACTCATGAACGCCGGTGCGGCCTTGGAATCCGGTGCGATTGCAGGCCAGGCAGCCGGGTGCCCGCCAGCCGCCCGTGACCGGATCGGTTTCCCGGCACTGCGGACAGAGTTTTCGCACCAGACGCTGGGCGAGCACCCCGAGCAGCGAACTGGACAACAGGAAGGGCTCGATGCCCATGTCGATGAGCCGGGTGACCGCCGATGCCGAGTCGTTGGTGTGCAGGGTGGCCAGCACGAGGTGACCCGTGAGCGACGATTGCACGGCAATCTGCGCGGTTTCGAGGTCGCGGATCTCACCGATCATGATCACGTCGGGATCCTGGCGCAGGATCGAGCGCAACGCCTTGGCGAAGGTCATGTCGATGCGCGCATTGACCTGGGTCTGGCCGATCCCGTCCAGATCGTATTCGATCGGATCCTCAACGGTCAGGATATTGGTCTGCGTGGAATCCAGGGTGCCCAGCGCTGCGTACAGCGTGGTCGACTTGCCCGATCCGGTGGGTCCGGTGACCAGCACGATGCCATGTGGCTGATGCACGAGCTTGTCGAACTGCTGACGATGAGCCGGACTCATGCCCAGCTTGCCCAGATCCAGCCGACCCGCTTCCTTGTCGAGCAGGCGCAGCACGGCGCGTTCACCATGACCCGTGGGCAGGGTCGAGACCCGCACATCAACCGGTTTGCCACCGATCCGCAAGGTGATCCGTCCGTCCTGGGGCAGACGCTTCTCGGCAATGTCCAGCTGGGCCATGATCTTGATCCGCGAGATCAGCGCAGCATGGATTTCGCGCCGCGGACGCACCACGTCGCGCAGCGTGCCATCGACCCGGAATCTCACCATCGAATACGACTCGAAGGGTTCGATATGGATATCGGAGGCACCGTCCCGGCTGGCCTGGGTCAACAAGGCGTTGATCATGCGGATGATCGGCGCATCGTCTTCGGTCTCGAGCAAGTCCTCGATGCGCGGAATGTCCTGCATGAGTCGGGACAGATCGAGATCACTGGCGACCTCGTCGGCGACCGCCGCCGCGCTTCCCTCCTGTTGCGAATAGGCTCGCGAGATCGCAGCCCGCAACTCGTCCTCGTCCTTGCGTACCGTGAGCAGGCGCATGGGCAGCGTGCGCGACAGTTCGGCCAGCGCCGACATCGGCGTGGCATCGCCGATCCAGACTTCCATCGCGTCACTGCTGGCGCCCGTGATCAGAATCTGATGGGCGCGGGCAAAGCCGTAAGGCACATAACGGGACGGACTGATCGTGGACATGGTCCCTGCCCTCAGTTCAGATACGGATTCGCTGCGCCACCCGAGCCGGGCTCGATGGCGGCTGGCGCAGGCGTGCGAACCGGTGCTTCTCTGAGCGGCGAGCGAGGCGGCAGTTCGATTCTCACCTCGCGCCCGGGTGGCAGCGGTGCCGGCGAGCCAGGCAAGACCGCGCCCGGACGCAGATCGAGCACCTGACCCTGACCCTGGTCGGCCGGCGGGTTTTGAACGGGTTGCGGCACCGGCGGCAGACCGGGCTGCACCTCGGACCTGGGGATCACGACAGGTTGCGCCACAGGAAACCCACCCGCACTCGTGGCGGATTCGGTCGCGCCGGCCGGATCGACCCGTCCGCCGGAGGGCAGTGCCGGCGTGGGCTCGCGCAGATCAACGCCACCGGCCCCCGGCGCCGTCGTTTTCACGCCGCCACGCTGCTCAATGAAGCGATCCATGTCGGGCGCCAGACTGCCTGGCGGCAAGGCATAACCCGGCGGTGGCTGTGCCACCTGCGGATCGACCCGCAACGAACCCTCAGGCCCTTTTTCGACCGGCGCCGATCGACCCACCTGGCCGGCCGGCGGGAAGGGCGCCATCTCGGTCGGATCATATTCGGGCAGCAGGGCATGATTACGCAGGCGCGCATCACTACGCTGCTGACGCATGTAGTCATAGCGCGAGGAGGTCACTGCGTGGGAGGCCCGCGCATCGCGCAAGACCACCGGGCGCAGGAACACCAGCAGATTGGTCTTGACCGCCTTGCGCGAGTCGTAGCGGAACAAAGCACCCAGAATCGGAATGTCGCCCAGAATCGGAATCTTGCTCACGCCACCTTGTATGCTCTCTTCGATGAGGCCACCCAGCACCACGATCTGCCCATCGTCGACCAGCACATTGGTCTCGATGGCGCGACGATTGGTGATCGGCCCGGATGCGGTCGACGCCTGCAGGCTCGACACCTCCTGAAAGATCTGCAGCTTCACGGTGCCCGATTCCGACACCTGCGGCTTGACGCTCAGCGAGGTGCCCACATCGCGTCGTTCGATGGTCTGAAAGGGATTGATCGCCGCGCCGCCGGTTCCGGCGGCCGAGAACTGCCCGGTGATGAAGGGCACGTTCTGGCCGATGATGATTCGGGCCTCCTCATTGTCCATGGTGAGCAGATTGGGCGTGGCCAGCACATTGGCGCCCGCATCATTCTGCAGGGCACGCGCCAGCAGCGGCAGATTGAGAATCTCGCCTTCAATGCCAGGAATCGTGGTAGTGCCACGCACCACACCCAGATTCAGACCGCCACCGAGAGCGCCCAGGCCCTGGGTCGCCGACACGATGCTGCCGGAACCGTCCAGATTGCTGAAATTGGTGCCGCCCACGCCGCGCGTACTGCCGTTCTGGATGTCGAGCAATTGCCACTGGATACCGAACTCGGAGGCCTTCTGCGCGCTGACTTCGACGATCAGCGATTCGATGTAGACCTGGGCGCGCCGGGTGTCGAGTTGATCGATGACCGCGCGCAGGTTGCGGTAGACCGCCTCAGGGGCGGTGATGATCAGCGAGTTGGTGGTCGGATCGGCGGCGATGATCGCATTGCCGATGGTCACGCTCAGGGTCTGCTGCGACCCATTCTGACCGCCCTGGTTGACCCCGAACTGGTTCTGCTGATTATTCGCGTTACCACCCAGCCGGTTGTTGTTGGCATTGGCACCCAGGGCACCCTGCGCGCCCCCTTGCTGCTGACTGAGCGAGTTGGTCGCCCGGTTGGTGCGGTTGAGCAATTGCGACTGAGATCCACCAGCCGCGTTGCCGGACAAGGCGGCCTGCAGCGTTTCGGCCAGCTTGACCGCCTCGGCATTGCGCAGATACACGACATGGATATTGCCCGGGGTCTCGGTAGGCCGGTCCAGTTGCAGCAGCAACTGCTTGGCCAGGTTGACCTTGGCCGGGCTCGATGAGCGCAGCATGATCGTATTGGATGCCGGATCGGCCAGGACGACCACGCGCTGACCGGCATCAACCTGCGCTCCCTGACCCGCGCGCTGGGCATCGTCCAGCAATTCGGTGAGCATGGCGGCCACGTCGCTGGCTACGGCATGCTGCACTTCCAGAATCTCGATTTCGCGCGTGCCGGGGCTGTCCAGCGTGGTGATGATGCGGGCGATCCGCTGCAGATTGCCCGCATAGTCGGTGATGACCAGCGAATTGTTGTTCGGATAGGCGCTGATGGTGTTGTTTGGCGCGATCAGCGGACGCAACACCGGCACGAGGTTGGTGGCCGATTCATAGTTGAGGCGGAACACCTGGGTGATGATCTGATCGCTGTTGTCGACCGACTTGCGCGACGACGTCACCGGACCCGATTGCAGCTTGGCATCCGCTTCCGGCACCACCTTGGATACCCGCCCGGTGGTGACGATTGTGAAGCCTTGCAGTCGCAGCGAGGCCAGCAGCATCTTATAGGCCTCATCGCGCGAGACCGGACCGGGCGTGTCCACCGTGATCTTGCCGCGCACCCGTGGATCGATGATGAAGGTACGATCGAGCAACAGACCGAAGGCGCCCACCACCGTGTCGATCTCGGCATCCCTGAAGTTCAGCGAGACCGGCTCGGTGCCGGCGGCCGTGTTGGGTGCACCGCCAGCGGCCTGGTCGGCCGCCGGTACCGGCGGCGCCGGCACCGACAAGGCAATAGCCAGTGCCAGCGAGCATGCGAGCATGCCGCGTCGGGAAACGGGACGAACAGCAGGCCCGGCGGGAATTCCAGTCGCAGACGCCGCCGACTTCGGTGAAATGATCAAACTCAGGCTCCGATCTTGATGAGGGTCTTGTCACCCTCGCGCCGGCCGATCAGGCCGAGAAGTGTGGCCAGGCGTGCGCTCTCGCGCTCTTCGGCGCTCGCTTGAGCGGTGAATCTGACGCCCTGACGGCTGTTCCAGGTACCCTGGCCTTCCAGCAGCAGCGGGCCATTGATGGTGTTGATGTCGAGTCTGGCCTGCGAGCCTTCACCCACGACGCCGATCCGATAACTGCCCAGCGGATTCACGGGCGTCAGCGCCGAGGCCATGTTGCGCAGCTCGATATCCGCGCGCCCATCGAATGAGCCCTGGCGAAGCGTCAGACCATCCCAGCGCAGGGCCAGCGCGCCGGCCGGCTTGATTGTATTCCAGGGTGAACCCAGCCGGCCAAGATCCACCGATGGCAGGGACAACTGGCCGGCACTGATGCGCATCTCCCGAAGCCCGCCCGACAATCTGACCACATCGGCCATGCCGTCCAGCCGCACGCCGGCATCGATGATGCCCAGCGCCAGCGGCAACATATTGACCGACCAGCGGACTCGGCCCGGAATGGCAACCCCGGCCACGGTGCGCGATGCCCGCTGGCGGCTGTTGACATCGATCAGCACCAGCCGGCCACTGCCCCGCCAGACCGTGCCATCGGTTTCGGCCAATCCGAGGCGCCCGGCCGTGGCCTGTTGCAGTCCCCAGTCAGCGAGCGTCGCTGGCGCGAAGCCGATCAGGGCCGCGACAATGCCCAGCAACGCGGCGAATACAAAGCTCACCAGACGCATCATCGGGAAGCCCCCGGCGTTTCGAGGCCGATGGTCGCGTTCACCGTGCCCGGCTGACTGCCCCGCACGAGACTGGCATCGACCACCCGCAGCTTCACATCCCGCACGGCACCGTAGAGCCAGCTCAGCACGGTTTCAAATTTCGCCTGGTCGATCTTGACCTTGAGCACGTCGCTGCCGGCGTCGATAGTTGCCTGGGTATCGAGCCCGGCGGCGGTCAGGGATCGCTGCAATTCCTCGCGTACCACTGCCGGCGCCTTGTCCTTGCCGCGCACCTGCGACAAGGTTTCGACTTCGGCGGCCAGTGAATCCATGCGGGCAACCTGCTCACGCAATTGCGGCAGATCGGCGCGCAGTCGTTCACGTCCGTTCCAGGCCGGCTCGAACATCAGGAACCAGAGGGCAGCGAGCAACAACACCAGACTGCCGCCGGCCACCAGGCGACGCTCGCGGCGCTCGAGCGCCCGCCACCAGGTGATGGCGCTCTCGACCACCGCGCCGCCTTTCACAGCAACCCCACGACGGCCTGGGAATCACGGCCGGTTTCGAATCGCAGATCGAGACCAAGTCGACGACAGGCCTGCTGCAGGTTGTCGCGCATCGATCGCGCGGCCACGAGCTGAGGTTGAAACGAGACCTTGAGCTTGCCGTCCCGATATTCCACACTGGTCAGCGCATCACCGGCCTGTGCGCCCAAGGCCTGCGAAAACCGGGTCAGCAGCGGCACGAAATCACCAGGCCCGCTCTGGCCCGCACTGGCCCGCATGCTGGCCACCTGTCGCTCCATCTGCAGCACTGGATCGACCACCACGGTGGCCTGCGGAAACGTCTGGCGGAAGCGCTGCTCGAGATCGGCGCGCAGTTGGGTGCGTTCAGTCGCAAGTTTGCCCCAGTGCAGATTGAGCCCGAGCAGGAACACCGCCAGACTGGTCAAGGCGAGTGCCGCCGGCATCCGCCAGGCACGCCAGTCGATGTCGGCGACCCGCCGCCCCAGATTCGATCCGCCGCGCCCATCGAGCAGATCAACCGGTCCGGATTCGGGAATCGGCAGCGTTTCAATGCGTAGATGCAGATGCAGCCGATTGGCCGCCTCGGTGACCGGCTCGCGCCAGGTCTCGTCCTCGACGTAGGCCGACAGTCGGCTGGCCGACAGGCCCTGAAGTGTGGACGGCATCTGCGTCGGCGGATCGGCGATGGGCACGGCGTCGAGCAAGCTGGGTTCATCGCGCAGCTCGTCGGTATGGCCGGACGTATCAGGGAAGTGGCCATTTGCCGGTGCGTCACGCGGCACGATGATCGTGCTCAACGCATTATTGATCGCTTCACCGCGCTGGGCTGCCTCGCTACCTGCCGACCATCCCAGGCCGTCGGTGCGGCCGGTGCGCAGTGCCAGACCATCGTGTACGCAGACGATCGCCGCTGAATCATCCGGCAGGGGCATGGCCAGCTGGGCCGGCAACGCCCGCAGTACCCGGATACCCCGCCGCTCGATCGCGCCGACCACAAAATCGAGCCAGCTACGGTCGATCACGGCCAGCAGCCGGGCGCCATCGGAGCCGGCAACAGGGCCGAGTGCAAACAGACAGGTCTGGGCATCCTGGAGCAAGCGGTCCTCGACCGCATTGGGCAGAGCCAGGCGCAACTTTGCCCCCGACAGGGGCGGCAGCGTCACCTGCAGCAAGGTCACGTCTCGCGCATCGAAGACCAGTGTTGCCTGGCGCACAGCCGGCAGGGCATCGATGCTCAGCCGGCTGTATCGAGGCCCATCCGGCCCGTGGACCAGCGCCACCAGACTGGGCTCACTCGCGAACGCACGCTCGCCAATCGAGCGCGGCGGCAACCAGATGACCGATTCACTCTTTTTTATAGTCTTCGTTGCCAAATGACTTCAACTCGTTGCGTCTGGCGGTGCAGCAGGGTTTCGGTGAATGACTCCACCCGGCCGAACCGGATCAGCCCCCGCACCAGAAAGTATTGTGTCGTAGTTGCCATCAAATCGGCGCGAAGTGTGGTTTGGGCCTGGGTTACCGGTATCAGTGATCGGAAATCTTCGACCCTATTGAACCATTTTCGCTCCCGATCGATGACGAGACGACGAGCGGTCGACAGATCCAGATCCTCGACCAGGGCCGCCAGCACTTCGGCCGGGGCGGTGTTCAGATTCACCGGCGTGCTGGTGCTGCCCCCCGGGGGCGAGGGCAGAAACGTCACGAAGGGATCAAGCGCCTCGACCGTGGCGGCATCGATGCCACGAAGGCCGATCAGATCAATGGTGCGCATCAGGGGCAGCGCCACTGGTCGGTCTTCACCCGCATCGGCCTTGCTCTGGCGCGAGGCCAGCAGACGCTGAGCGACCGTGCTGGCGATCGAAGTCGGCAGCCCCAGGATGTCGAGCAGACGCTGAAACACTTCGATGTTGCGGATCGAGGGCATCCAGGGTCCCAGATTCGCGGTGGTCGGCGAGGTGGTGGGCGAGCCACCCTCGCGCACACCCGAGCCGCGAGCCAGGGGGCCGGTGGGCTGAGCCGCCTGCCCCGGCGCCTGAGCGCTCGTACCGACCACCTGGGCGGGCACCGAGCCGGGTGCACTGGCCGATCCGTCGGCATTGAGCACGCCGCGCTCGATGAGAAAGTTCAGATTGAGGCGCGCCTGGGCATCAAACATCTGCCCGCTCAAGGTGGCCGCGCGTGAATCGTCATCGATCTTGGCGCCCGACCGTGACCGTTTCGTCCAGCCGCGTTTCGGCCACAGGTACGGCCCAGGGCTCACCCAGATGATCAACCTTGCCGGCCACTCGACCATCGGCCGCGAGAATCACCTTGGCCCAGTCGATCGCAGCCCGTTCGACCCAGCGTGACTGGGTCAGCGCGACTCGGTTCTCGACCGATCGCACGGTCACGTGCTCGCGCAGGAACAGACCACTGACCACGATGGTGGCGAGCGCGACCGTGAGCAGCACGCTGATGATGGCCACCCCTTGCTGATCGCGCGACGTCATCGGGTTCAGTCCTCGATCGCGAACAGCCGGCGCAGGTTGTTGCCGGCGCGCAGGAGGGACAACTCAACGCCGATCGGGCCGTCGTAAGGCAGTGTGCCGGCCATGCCTGGCGGTGCCTGAATGCGTGGTTGCGTGGTCAACTCGATCAGGCCCTGGCCGGCGACCCAACCCCGGTTGGCGACCCAGACCCTGACGGCCATGTCCGAGACACCGGTGATCAGGGGTTGCCAGATCAGCAGCTCGGGGTTGATGTCGGCCGTGTAAGTCATGCTCTGCCATTGTGAGAAGCCGCGTTCAAGAACGCCTCCGCGCACCCGATAGACCACCTGCTGCAACATGGTCGGTTCGAGTGCCGGCCCCTCACGCAACACCACCATGAGCGGTGGATCGATATCGCGAAGACCGGGTACGAAGGACACGGGTCGCTGCTTCATGTCGAACAGGCGAACCGGCCAGGATCGACGAAGATCTTCGTCGATTTGCGCGAACGCTGTACTGAGTGCGCGCACTTCTTCAGAGGCCGCCGTGATCCGGTCGCGGCTGCGCAGCACCGAATCCAGACCACGCCAGCACAACACGGCAAGAATGCCCATCAGGGCGACGGCCACCAGCAGTTCGAGCAGCGTGAAACCACGGACTCGCGCGCGCCGCGATCGGCGCGGCGACAGGATGGTGAATTTGTCGGGCCGGCTCATCGCGGCAGATTGGTGGCGAAGCCGGTGATCTGGGCGAGGCGATGATCATCAGCACCATGGACATTGAGCTCGATCCGTCGGAAGAATCGATTGGGCGTGGCAATCACACGTTCCTTGCAGATCAGCGTCACGCCGCCCTGGGAGCAATCGAAGCTGCGCTCACCCACATTGGGCCACAGGCCCTGCACCCGCAGCTCGGCAAGCCGGTTCTCGGCGCTCCAGTCGGCCAGCGTGCGTGCGCGCAATTCGGCGCTGCTGCGGGTCAGGGCGCCGGTCGCCCGAACCGAAGCGATCAAGGCGACTGCCGCGATGGTCAGTGCCACCAGCACCTCGATCAGGGTAAAGCCGCGTGGCTTCATCGGACCACCTCGAACACGCCCAGCCCGTTCGCATAGACGGTCTGGGTGTTGCCGTCGCGGCCCAGCACCAGTTCAAAGGGTGAATCGACCAGATCGCGACCGAATTCGATCCTGTCCAGTCCATCCTCGCGACGCAGCGCAAGCCGGGTCTGCTGGCTCCATTCACGCGGACGCAGGTCCGGATCATCGACCATCGGCAACCAGCGCTCGCCGCGTCGGATCACGAACCGATAGGAGGATTCATCGGCTTCGAAGCGGATGCTCGCCCCGCGCACCTGGGCCTCTTCACGGGCCAGGCCGAGCAACAGGGCGACCCGCTCGGCATCGGTCTGAAGGCTGCGGTCCGCGCCGCGAATCGACAGGCCCACCGCCACCATCATCACCGAGGCGATCGAGATCGCCACGAGCAACTCGAGCAGCGTGAAGCCCGCCGCGCGTTGGACCTTACCGATTGAGCGTCCAGGATCCGATATCGGCATCAACCCCTTCGCCGCCGGGCTGGCCATCGGCGCCATAGCTGAACACGTCGATCTCACTCTTGATACCGGGATTGAGGTACTGATAGGGTTTGCCCCAGGGGTCGGATGGCGGCGACTTCAGATATTGCTTCCAGTTGTTCGGCACCGGTTGGCCGGTGGGCCGTTCGACCAAGGCATTCAAACCCTGCTCGGTGCTCGGATAACGCTGATTATCGAGTCGATAGGTGTCGAGTGCCTGAAGGATGTTGCCGATGTCGTATTTCGCAGCGGTCTGACGCGCCTCGTCGGGCTTGCTCATGATGCGGGGCACGACCAGCGCGGCCAGCACCCCGAGAATGACGATAACAACCATTACCTCGATCAGGGTGAAGCCGGCAGGACGAACGCGCCGGACGGCGGGACGAATGGCAGCAGCCGCAGTGGCGGCGAAATGGGCAGTCATGGATTTCCGGATAAAGGTGTTCATAAGGGTGGATCTTCGGACGCGGCCGGTTCGGAACCGGGCCGTGTGCCGGCCCAGCCGGTGCAAGCCCTGGCCCGGGGCGATGATCGAGCCTCGGACCGGCCAGGCAGTCGCCGCGCCGCGGCAGGACGTTGCGACGAAGATCAATTGACCGACGGTCGTCGGCACGCGTCAGTTTGAGGCTCTATCATACCAGCGCACCCTCACCTTCCCGCCCCCTTTCGCATGAATATGACGCGACTCGCCGGATCGCAACGCTGGGCTTCATGGCTGGCCTCGCTGCTCGCCATCGGCGTGCTGGCCGGCCTGCTCGTCTACTGGTTGATGGTGCTGCTGGCACCGGCTGTCGTGATTGCCCCCAGTGGCTCGCTGGTCAATCAGGCGATCGTCGACACCACGGCCGCCAATGACCTGTTCGGCCGCATCAGGACCGACCAGGCCGCGCCGGCCGAGCCCTTGCCACGCAATATCCAGGTGGTCGGCGTGGTTGCGGGTGGCCCCCGGTCGGTGGCCATCATCACCGTCGATAACCAGCCGGCGGCGCCCTTCATGGTCGGTCAGACCATCGCCGATGGTCTGACCGTCGAGTCGATCGACCGGCGCGAAGTGGTGATGCTCAACCGGGGCGAGTCGATCCGCGTGCCCACACCCAAGCCGGCCGATCTGGCGGTACTGACCAACGTGGCCGATGAGTCGCGTCAGGCGGACGATGCGTCGACTGCCCAGTCAACGGGTGGCGCAGCGGTACGTACCACGCCGGCGACGCGCCCCGGCGGCGGCAATCCGCGGGCCAATCCGGCCGGCGCGGCCGACAAGCCAATGCCGGCGAATCTGTCGCCATTGCCGCCGCGCCGCCTGCCACCGGCGGGTGCAGATGCCGCTGCTGCCGCGGCGCAGAACACCACGGGCGGCCCGGCACCGCCCGGTTCGCCAGGCGGCACTGCTGCACCGACGCCGGGCGGCAATAACAATCCGCCCGGGCAGGTTCAGCCCACGCCGAATCCGGCCGGCGTTGCCCCGGGTCAGGCGCCAGGGTCGGGCGGTCCACCCTCTGGCGGCCCACAATCTGGCGGCCCGTCCGGCACGACGGCGACCGGGTCGACGGATCCGGCGGTGCGCTCGGCGCTCGGGCGCGCATTGCAACGCCTGGACGGGGTGGGCAATCGGGCGCAGAACCAGTAAGCACCCCGGTCCCGACCACTGAGCAGGTATGATGTGACCACTTGGTCACGATCTGGTTCACGCTTATGAGTGCCCCTCATTCCGCCACACTGCAGGCGGCGGTATCCGCCCCGGCAGTCACACCCCGCAAATCATTCCGCGCCCGCCAGTTCGAAGCCCGCGAGGAAGCGATCATTGTCGCCACCAATCGCCTGCTCAGGGTCAAGGGGTATGACGTGATGGTGATGGACGACATCGCCAGCGAGGTCGGCATCGCCAAGGGCAGTCTCTACAAGCATTTTGAATCCAAGGAAGCGCTGGCGGCGGCCGTGATGATCCGGCTGCTCAAGCGCACTCAGGCGGCGCTGGACGCCTTGCCCACGAATCTGTCCGCCTGGCAGCGTATCGAGTCCTTGCTCGCCTGGACGCTTCGCGAGCGTCTGGCGGGTGATGTGCCGCAACTACCCTCCTCGAGTCAGACCCTGCGCGACACCTTGCTCTCCAACAGCGAGTACATCGATCTGCTCATGACCCTGTCCGATGACGTGGGTGCGCTGATCGGCAGAGCCCGCGAGGATGGCGACCTGGACCCGGCACTGGACGACTCGGTGGTGCTCTACACCATCTACGCCCGTTCCTGCGATCCCACGCTGGATTTCCTGAAGTCAGGCGGCGTGCTCACCGACGATGAAATCGTGCAACAGATGCTGGTCACCACGATGCGCGGCCTGGCGGCGCGCTGAACGCGTCGCGGTACACTGCGCCTACCATGAAGGCATACCTTGACCTGATGCGCCACGTGCTGGATCACGGCGCCGAAAAATCCGATCGCACCGGGACCGGGACGCTGTCGGTATTCGGCTGGCAGATGCGCTTCAACCTGGCCGATGGTTTCCCGATGGTCACGACCAAGAAGCTGCACCTGCGCTCGATCGTGCATGAATTGCTCTGGTTTCTGAGCGGCTCGACCAATGTCGCCTATCTGCGCGAGCATGGCGTGTCGATCTGGAACGAATGGGCCGACGAGCAGGGTGAACTCGGCCCGGTCTATGGTCATCAATGGCGTTCCTGGCCGGCCGGAGACGGTCGGCACATCGATCAGCTCGCCGACCTCATGACCCAGCTGCGCACGACACCGGATTCGCGACGGCTGATCGTCTCGGCCTGGAATGTTGCCGACATCCCGCGCATGGCGCTGGCCCCCTGTCATGCCTTGTTCCAGTTTTATGTGGCGAACGGCCGCTTGTCCTGCCAGCTCTATCAGCGCAGCGCCGATATCTTCCTGGGCGTGCCCTTCAATATCGCCTCGTATGCGCTGCTCACCGAAATGGTCGCCCAGCAGTGCAACCTGCAGGCCGGCGACTTCATCTGGACCGGCGGCGACTGTCATCTGTATGCCAATCATCTGGAGCAGGCGCGGCTGCAACTGAGCCGGGAACCGCTGCCCCTGCCGGCCCTGCGCTTCGCGCGACGGCCCGAATCGCTGTTCGACTACCGGTTCGACGATATTGAAATCGTCGACTACCGCAGTCATGCCCATATCAGCGCGCCGGTGGCGATCTGAACCGGTGTTCTCGGTCTCGCTGATCGTTGCGCGCGCGCGCAACGGCATCATCGGCAACGGCAACCGCCTGGTCTGGCACCTGCCCGAAGAATTGCGCCAGTTCCGGTCGACAACCATGCATCATGCGCTGATCGTCGGACGCAAGACCTGGGAGTCGATCGGGCGACCGTTGCCGGGTCGACGAATGATCGTGGTATCGCGCTGCCCTGGCGTGCTGCCAGCCGGTTGCGAGCCCGCATCCAGTCTGACTGATGCATTGCTGCTCGCGCAGACACCGAACGCCGACCATCCCGAACCACGCCACGAGATTTTCGTGGCCGGCGGTGCGCAGATCTATCGCCAGGCCTTGCCTTATGCGCGGCGACTGCTGGTCACCCAGGTCGAGCTCGAGCCGCCCGGTGATGTGAGCTTTCCCTGGCCGCTCGCCCCGGTGTGGCACTGTGAACGCAGCACCGAGCATCGATCGTCGAGCGGCATCGTCTATCGCATCGAAGACTGGCGGCGTGAATCGCCCGGCCGGAATCTGCCGGCACCCATCGACTGAGCAGAACCGGTTCACCACGGCACGCCGGCCTGCCAGACGACCCTGAATCACCAAAGAGACGAGCACCATGATGAGTTCCCCTGCTTTTTCCAGCCCGCTGGCCGATGTGATCATTCCCGAAACACCACTGACCGGTTTCGTCCTGCGCAAGGCGGTGCAACTGGCAGATCGGCCGGCGCTGATCGATGGTCCCAGTGGTCGGGTGATCACGTATGCGGGGCTTTCCGATGCAATCCATCGGCTTGCCGGCGGACTGCAGGCCATGGGCTTCGGTCCCGGATCGACCCTCGCACTGCTGGCACCGAATTGTCCCGAGTACGCCATGGTGTTTCATGCCTGCGCGGTGGCCGGCGGCACGGTCACCACGGTGAACCCTACTTATGGTGCGAACGAAGTGCGCTTTCAGATCATGGATGCGCAGGCCAGTCTCGTGATCACCATTCCGGCCTTCATCGATACGGCCCGCGCCGCCATGACCGGCACCGCTGCTGCCGAGCTGATCGTGATCGGTGGCGCGGACGGTGTGCGATCACTGGACCAGCTCATGGGCGAGCCGATTGACCAGGTGCCGGTCGACGTGCACGAGGCGATCGTCGTGCTGCCCTATTCGTCGGGCACCACGGGCATGCCCAAAGGCGTGATGCTCAGCCACTACAACCTGGTGGCAAACATTCTGCAGACCAATGCTGCGATCGAGTACCAACCCGGTGATGCGGCGCTGGCCTTTCTGCCGTTTTTCCATATTTATGGCATGCAGGTGCTCATGAACTGCCTGCTTGCGCAGGGCGTGACGGTGGTGACGATGCCGCGCTTCGATCTGGAGCAGGCCTTGTCACTCGTGCAACAGCATCGCATCGCCCACTTTTATGCCGTGCCGCCCGTCGTCCTGGCGCTGGCCAAACATCCGCTGGTCGATCGTTATGATCTGAGCAGCCTGCGCTCGGTGTTCTCGGGGGCTGCGCCACTCGGTGGTGACGTTGCCGCCGCGGCCGCGGCGCGCATCGGTTGTCCGGTCGTGCAGGGCTATGGCATGACCGAACTCAGTCCGGTGAGCCATATCACGGTGCTGGGTCAGTTCAAGCCTGGTTCGAGCGGCGTCACGGCACCCAACACCCAGACCCGGATCGTCGATCAACAGGGCAATGATTGTCCGGTCGACCAGGAGGGCGAGGTCTGGATCAAGGGTCCCCAGGTGATGAAGGGCTATCTGAACAATCCCGAGGCAACCGCGGCCACGATCGACGCGAATGGCTGGCTGCACACCGGCGATATCGGCCGCATCGACGCCGATGGCCATCTGACCGTGGTCGACCGGCTCAAGGAACTGATCAAGGTCAAGGGCTTCCAGGTACCGCCCGCCGAACTCGAGGCCTTGATCCTGACCCATCCCAAGGTGGCCGATGTTGCCGTGATCGGCATTCCCGATGAAGAATCGGGCGAAATCCCGAAGGCCTTCGTGGTGTTGCGGGCCGGTGAATCCGCCAGCGCAGAGGACATCCGGCAATTCGTGCAAGGTCATGTGGCGACCTACAAGCAGATCCGGCTGGTGAGCTTCGTCGACGCCATCCCCAAGTCGGCGAGCGGCAAGATCCTGCGCCGCGAGCTGCGTGCCGCCGTTGCCTCGGCAGCGGGACAGGCGGGGTCCTGAGTCAATCGATGCCCAGCGCCAGCCCGGCGGCGAGCCGACCACCCATGTCGGCAGCCGCCGCCAGCGACGCTGCAGGGATGGTCTTGACGGCCAGGATCTGCGCCGGTGTCTGAGCCTCGGTACAGACGATCAGTGAACGGGCGACGCAGCGCAGCCGCCAACCGGTGGCAATGCGCGCGATCTGTGCCTGGGCGCTCTGCCCGTCCGATCCCGCGCAGATGATGCTCGCATACGGCCGCCCGTCCAGACGACCCAGCACCGGGTAGTAACAGCGATCGAAAAACTCCTTCATCTGTCCACTGATCGCAGCCAGATTTTCCGGACAGACGAACAGATAAGCGGCAGCGTCCAGCAGGTCAGGCGGGCCGGCATCGGCCGCACCCAGCAGCCGCACGCTGCGATCGGATTGCAGTTCATGCAGTGCGTGATGGGCGCCATCATGAGCCGCGCGGGCCAGTTGCTCACTGCCACGGGTGCGTGAATGCCAGACGATCAACAGACCGGGCGTGGGGCCAGTGGCTTCGAGCTCACCGTCGCCGGCGTTCTCACCGCACATTGACCCGACCGCTCTGATCATCGTGGCCGCCGACCGGCATCTGGGCGAGCAATCGGCTGCGCAGATCAATGAAGCGGCTGTCTGCCGCGGCGGCCTTGCGGGTGAAATGAATCAACAGACGATCAACGCTGCGGTGTGCATCAACACCGCTGGACTCATCGACCACCCTTGTCGCCAACCACTGGCGAACCCGGTCATGCTGAATCCATTCGTTCAGGACGCCGACCGTGGCAGGCAACACCGGGTCGGCCGGGTCACCAGCCGGATCGAGGGTGATGATGTTCAGCCGGGTCAGTTCCTGCAGCAGGCGCACGCGTTGCTCGGCACGCGCATCAAGAGCCAGGGTCTGTTCGGCTCGCGCCGATGACTCGATCATGGCGTAGACCGATTCGCGCCAGCGCGCGACCCGGCTCTGCCAATCGCCGCATCGTTGCGATCCCTGGTCGGCGCCTGTCGCGTCGACCGTCCAGCGCAAGACTTGTAGCACACCATCCTGCACGGCCTGCGCGAGCCGACCGAAATCCAGGTCGACCTCATCGGCGCGCTCGAAGGCCTGCTCGAGGGCCTTGCCCACCGACTCGCGGCGCATGCCGGCACGGCGCAGTTCCAGGCGAACCCATTGCCGATGCAGTCCTGCGGACACTGACACATGACTCTGGCGCAGACGGTTTGCGATGGCGATCAAAGGCTTGTCGTCTGGCGTGAGCATCAGACTCAGTTGAGCGCGTGTGCTGAGCAGTGCATGCTCGAACGCAGCGCGACGCATCGCCCGGCGATCACCGTGGGCCAGCGCAATGCAGGCATTGACCATGTCGCCCAGCGTTGCCTGCAAGGATCTGAACGGATCGTCTGGATCGCGCCGCCCGATACTGCCGGTCAGCCGGTCGGGCCAGGGTCGCCGGGACAAACTCAGACGCATCGCACTGATGGTCGGAAGGACCGGGTCGATCATCAGCGAGAACGCCTGCTGCCAACGAGATGCCTCGTCGAAGAACAGACGCACCGAACCGCCGAGCAAGGTCAGGCGCAACCATCGCAACTGACCACCGGGGCGGGGCGCAGTCGTCTGCCAGCGCTCGAGCACGATGGCAACCCGGGTATCGGCATCGAGATGCCGAACCGCCCGTCGGGTGTCGACGCGCACGCTCGCCCGACAGGCGAGGCGATCATCTGGCGCCAAGGGCAATCCGGTCGGATGATGCGTGCGCTGCAGACAGTCACGCAGCCAGTGCGTCGCATCGACCGATGCAACGGCACTGAACCGGTCACGCTGCAAGGTGACCGGATCGAGCTGACTGTCCAGACGTGCGCGCAGCATCGGCGCGCCATCGGCATCTTCATCCGGACGGATCGTCGCACTCTGTCCGTTATCGGCCAGCGTGCAGGCCGCGGTATCGAATATCTGCAGGCCCATGGCAGTGGCCGCCGGCTCGTCACCGAGCAGGCGAAGCCCTCGAACGATCGGCGCCAGGCCGTCGTCGGGCAGGATGAAGCGGATCTCAGTGTCGAACACGCCGCAAGTGTGCCGCAGCACCGCTTCAATGGCCAATGGCGGGCCGGTGAATCCATCCGCCGACGAAAATGACGGTGCCGGTTACAATGCGCCCCATGTCTCCGTAGCTCAGTGGATAGAGCATCCGCCTCCTAAGCGGGGGGTCGCACGTTCGATTCGTGCCGGAGGCGCCAAACCTTGTAATCAATTTCGACAAAGATTTGTCGACATCGGATCTACGGCATCATCTCGGGCAGATGGAGGGAGAGATGATCATGAGGCTGCGCTTGCCATTCAAACGTGCGATTGTCGGCTGTGTCCTGGCGGGCTGCTGGACCCTCGGCAGTGCGCTGGCCGCCACGTCCTTCGCCGATGCCGCCCGCGACTTTCGCCAGGAAAAATATGCGGTGGCGATGCGCGCATTCGAGGAACTGGCGCGCGACGGCGATATCAACGCGCAATACATGCTCGGACTCATCTATCGCGATGGCAAGGGCGTGGCGACCGATCCGCGCGAAGCGGCGCGCTGGCTCGAGACCGCCGCGCGCGCCGGGCATGCCCCTGCGCAGGCAGATCTGGGCCGGCTCATCATGTCCAAACCCCACGACAAGGACGAACTGGCAGCGGCCATCGACTGGTTTCGCCAGGCGGCCGAGCACGGCAATCCGTCGGCCGCCCTGGCCTTGGGCGAAGCGCATGAGAGTGGCCGGGGTCTGCCGCAAAGCGATGGCGATGCGGCGCGCTGGTATCAGGCGGCCGCGAAGAAGGGACTGCCCGAGGCCCAGTTGCGTCTGGCCATCATGTACGAGCGCGGCTTCGACGGACAGCGTGACATCGAAGTCTCGCGTCGCTGGTTGCTCGAAGCGGCCCGGCGCGGCCACCCCGAGGCGCAGCAAAGGCTGGGCGTTGCCTATGAACAGGGCGACGGCGTGGCTCAGGATTTTGTCGAAGCAGCCCGATGGTATCGCCGGGCCGCCGAACAAGGCCTGGCCTGGGCACAGTTCAACCTGGGCACGATGTACGAAGAAGGACGTGGCGTGCCGCAGAATCTGGAACGGGCCTTATGGTGGTTTACCCTGGCCAGGCAACGGGCAAGCGAGAAACTGGGGCCCTGGCGGACCGGCGAGATCGTCGACCGCCTGGCGCTTGGCGTGCAGCGCGATCAGCGCCGCGAGATTGCCCGGGCGGCGAGTCAGTGGCGGCCCTCGACCGACCGCGAACGCTGAGCGTCAGCCAGGCGGCTGGTCGATGGCCACGCCGAGTCCCCAGAGCGATGCCAGGCTGAACGAGGCAATCACCATCACCAGAACCAAGCGACCGCGCCGGTGTCTGATGGCGTAGATCAGCGGGTCATCGTCCATCTGGCCACGCATCGTATCGAGCCAGGCTCGTGAAATCCAGACCAGCAAGGCCACCAGCGCCAGCCACAAAGCCTCGGGAATCGGATAGCGTGACTGCACGATCGGCGACTGCACATAGAGGGCAAGCACCAGAACGGCCGCCACGCCCGAAGCGATGCCCAGTGGCGCGAGCATCTGCAGGTCGGTGACCAGATAACCGCGACCCACCGTGGTCGACTCGCCGCGCTGATGCCGCGAGACCAGTTCACCGCAACGCTTCATCATGGCCAGGCTGAAGAAAAAGAACACCGAGAATGCGAGCAACCAGATCGACGGTTCACTATTCACCGCGTGAGTGCCGACGATCATGCGGGTGGCATACAGCCCGGCCAGCATCATCACGTCGATGATCGGCTCGCGCTTGAAAAAGACCGAATAGGCATAGGTGCCCACCAGGTAGATGAGCAGCCAGAACACCACCTGCCAACCAACCCAGGTGGCAATCGCGAGCGCTGCGCTCTGCAGGACCAGAGCGACGGTGAACCCTTCGGCGGCGGTGAGATGGCCAGCTGCAAATGGACGACGACGCTTGCGGGGATGCTGCCGATCGGCCTGCATGTCGAGCAGATCGTTGACCAGATAACCGGCCGAGGCGGCCAGTGACATGGCCACTGCCGCCAGCAGCGCCTGAGCCAGTGTCGACCATTCGGTGACGGCGAAGGCCGAGAAAAACGGCGCGAGCACCAGCAGGTTCTTCAACCAGTGGAAGGGACGCAGGGCGCGGCGCCAGTGTTGCCAGCGATGGGGTTGACGAATCCGCGCGAATCGCAATTCGGCATTGCCGCGTCGCGATGCCACGGCAATCGTGCGCTGACTGGCCCCCACGACCCATGCCTGGCGTGCCGCCAGGAAGATCGGCATATCGCCGGGGCTGTTGCCACAATAGTCGAAAGGCCCGTCGTCGGCCGCCGCACGGATTGCCGCGAGCTTGTTCTGCCCCTTGTTGTTGAGCCAGCCATCGCTGGCCAGCACCTGCTCGAACAGACCCAGATGACGCGCAACCCCGGCGGCCACATGTCGATCGGCCGAGGTGGCCAGGATGATCCTGCGCCCCTGGGCGCGCTGCCGACGCAACCAGGCGACGAACTGGCGTCGATACGGCAAGGCCCTGGGGTCGACCGGGCCGACCCTGGCCAGGGCGCGTTTGAGCGCGGCCCGTCCATTGATGATCGCCAGCAAGGCCATCAGGCAACCCAGCGGATCGACCCGCAAGGCAGCGGCAAAACTCTCCCAGAGCAGATTCGATCGGATCAGGGTGCCGTCCAGATCGACGAACAATGGCGGTGCCAGGCCGGCGGCCGCTGATACAGGGACACCGCCGGCCGTGGTGACCGGCAGGATCGGGTGGGGAGCTGGGTGCGTGGCAAGCATCGCATTCGGCAGAGGAAAGTTACGCTGGGACATGATCCACCCCACGCTGTGATCATTATCCGTTGGCATGCATTATAGGCAGCCGGGCGCAGAGTATTGCGCCGCGCTGCCAGTGGCTGCGGGCGCGCGAATCGGGATCAACCCCCATCTCCGCCATAATCGACGGCTGCCTCACCCGTCCATCGCCGTCGATCCGCCCGGAGACACCAGGATGCCGCAGCTGAACAGCCGCATCAATGCCAATGACCCCTCGTTCATCCAGCGCGCGCAGGCGATGAGCGCCCTGCTCAACGAGGTCGGTCGACTCGGTGAACTGGCGGCGACACGGTCGGCGGGCGCCGGCGAGCTGTTTGCGCGGCGCGGTCAGTTGTTGCCCCGAGCACGACTGGCCGCCCTGCTCGACCCGGGTGCACCCTGGCTGGAGTTGTCCGCGCTGGCCGGTTATCAGCCCGCCCAGGATGACCGCCCGGCCAGCACGCCCGGCGCGGGTGTCATCTGCGGCATCGGTGTGATCTCGGGCGTGCGCTGCGTGATCACGGCCAATGATTCGGGCATCGATGCCGGGGCGATCCAGCCCATGGGCCGCGAGAAGATTCTGCGGGCCAATGCCATTGCCCTGGACAACCGGCTGCCCTATGTGCAGCTCATAGAATCGGCGGGCGCCAATCTGCTGGCCTATCGGGTCGAAGGCTTCATTCACGGCGGCCGGCTGTTCTACAACCTGGCACGGCTGTCGGCCGCCGGCATTCCGACCGTGGCCGTGGTCCATGGCTCGTCGACCGCGGGTGGCGCCTATCTGCCCGGCCTGTCCGATCATGTGATCATGGTCGAGGGCCGGGCCAAGGCATTTCTGGCCGGCCCGCCCCTGCTGCGGGCAGCCACCGGAGAAATCGCCACCGACGAAGACCTGGGTGGTGCGCGCATGCACTGCGAAGTCTCCGGGCTGGGCGAATACCTGGCCCAGGACGACGCGGACGCTATCCGTATCGCCCGCGAGGTGGTGGCCAATCTGAATTGGCCAACTGTGAGCGCGCCGTCGGTGCCAGCCGCGCCGCCCCGCTTCCCGGTGCAGGAACTCGCCGGCATCGCGCCGAGCGATTTCCGCGAACCGCTGGACATGCGGGAAATCATCGCGCGGATCGTCGATGATTCAGTCTTCCTGGAGACCGGCGCGGACTTCGGTCCCCAGACACTGTGTGGTTATGCCCGGATCAACCATCTGCCGGTCGGCATCATCACCAACAACGGCCCGATCGATCCGGCCGGGGCGAACAAGGCCACGCATTTCATTCAAGCCTGCTGCCAGACCGGCACCGCCCTGCTCTATCTGCAGAACACCACCGGCTATATGGTTGGCACCGCCTTCGAACGAGGCGGCATGATCAAACACGGCTCCAAGATGATTCAGGCGGTCGCCAATGCGAATGTGCCGTCAATCACCCTGCATTGCGGCGCCTCGTTTGGCGCGGGCAATTACGGCATGTGCGGCCATGCCTTTGGTCCGCGCTTCGTGTTCAGCTGGCCCAATGCCAGCACGGCAGTGATGGGCGGTGAACAGGCGGCCATGACCATGCGACTGGTGGCCGAGGGCGGCGCCAGGCGCAAGGGTCAGCCGGTTGATGAGGCGCAGATGCAGGCGCTCGAATCCCGCATCGTCGAGACCTTCAATCGCCAGTCCGGCGCCATCCATACCAGCGCCCTGATGCTGGACGATGGCATCATCGACCCGGCCGACACGCGCACGGTGCTGGCCCTGGTGTTGCAGATCTGCGCCGAGGCGGACAGGCGACCGTTGCGACCCATCCAGTTCGGCGTCGCCCGACCGTGACTATCGATCAGGAATGATCATGATCCATACCGAAGCGCATCAGCAATTGCAGGATACCCTGCACCGGTTCATCGACAATGAGATCAATCCGCATGTCGAGGAATGGGAGAAGGCGGGAACGTTTCCGGCCCACGAAGTGTTCGCCGGACTGGGCAGACTGGGGCTGCTGGGTGTGACCAAGCCGGTGGCCTATGGCGGCCTGGGTCTGGACTATTCCTACTCGGTCGCGATGGCGCAGGCCCTGGGTCGAACCCACTGCGGTGGGGTTCCCATGGCCATCGGCGTCCAGACCGACATGGCCACGCCGGCATTGGCGCGCTTCGGATCGCCGGCATTGTGCGAGGAATTTCTCGCCCCCTCGATCCGTGGCGAATTCGTCGCCTGCCTGGGTGTTTCCGAGGTGGGCGCCGGCTCCGACGTGGCCTCGATCAAAACGAGCGCGCGTCGTGATGGCGACGACTATGTGATCCGCGGCGGCAAGATGTGGACGACCAACGGCACCCAGGCCGACTGGATGTGCCTGCTGGCCAACACCTCCGACGGTTCGCCCCATCGCAACAAATCGTTGTTATGCGTGCCGATGAAGAGCAAGGGCGTACAGATTGCCCGCAAGCTCGACAAGGCCGGCATGCATTCATCCGACACCGCGCAGGTATTCTTCGATGATGTGCGCATCCCGGCCCGGTATCTGATCGGCGAGCCTGGCATGGGATTCACCTACCAGATGATGCAGTTCCAGGAAGAGCGCCTCTGGGCAGCCGCCGGATGGACGGCCGGCCAGCGGATCATTCACGAGACCATCAATTACCTGCGCGATCGTGAAGCCTTCGGCAAGCCGCTGCTGCACAACCAGTTCATCTATTTCAAGCTGGCCGAACTGCAATCCGAACTCGAGGCACTCAAGTCAATGGTGGATCGCGCGACCGAACTTTATGTGGGTGGCACCGACGTGACCCAGCTCGCGTCGATGTGCAAGCTCAAGAAGGGACGACTGATGCGCGAGATCGGCGACTGGTGCGTGCAGTTCTGGGGCGGCATGGGTTACATCGAGCAGACCCAGGTCAATCGCTTCTGGCGCGATTCCCGGCTCGGTTCGATCGGTGGCGGCGCCGACGAGGTCATGCTGGGCATCATTGCCAAGACCATGGGGATCTTCCCGCGTGACTGATCCGATGAGTGACCTCGTCCATCCCGCAGCGGCCTGCGCGCCCCCCCGGTTCGGGCGCTTCGACAGTCTGCTGGTGGCCAACCGGGGCGAGATTGCCTGCCGGATCATCCGCAGTGCACGAGCCATGGGCATCAGCACCGTGGCGATCTGTTCCGAGGCCGATCGCCAGGCCCGGCATGTCGACATGGCCGACCAGGCTGTGGTGATCGGGCCGGCCCCGGCCGCGCAGAGTTACCTGGACATCGAGGCCGTGCTCGACGCGGCAGCGCGCAGCGGCGCACAGGCCGTGCATCCGGGCTATGGTTTCCTGGCCGAGAATGATCGCTTCGCGCAGGCCTGTGCCGATCGCGGGCTGATCTTCGTGGGCCCGTCGGCCGACGCGATGCGTGCGCTGGGCAACAAGGCCATGGCCAAACAGCTGGCCCGGCGTCTTAACATTCCATCATTGGGCGAAGCCCTGAGCGGCGACGACCCGGCGGCGATCGGCGCCCGCACTGGTTACCCCTTGCTCATCAAGGCCGCTGCCGGCGGCGGTGGGCGTGGCATGCGGCGTGTGGATTCGGCCGACGCCTTCAGCGAAGCCCTGGCCGCGGCGCGTCTGGAGGCGCTGGCCGCCTTCGGCTCGGATCAGATGCTCGTTGAGCCCTGGATTCGGGCGGCGCGGCACATCGAATTCCAGCTCATCGCCGATTCGCAGGGCAGCGTACTACACCTGGGCGAGCGCGACTGCTCCACCCAGCGACGTCATCAGAAGATTCTCGAGGAGGCACCCGCCCCCGGCCTGTCGTCATCCTTGCGCGAGACCATGGGTGCGGCGACGGTGGCCCTGGCTCGCGAGGCCGGCTATGTCGGTGCCGGCACGGTCGAGTTTCTGCTCGCCGATGATGGTCGATTCCATTTTCTCGAGATGAACACACGCCTGCAGGTCGAGCATCCGGTCACGGAAATGATCACCGGCCTGGACATCGTGCAACTGCAGCTCACGATCGCCATGGGTGAGCCGCTCGCGCTGCGTCAACAGGATATCCGGTTCAACGGACACGCGATCGAGGCAAGACTGTGTGCCGAAGACCCCTGGAATGGTTTCGTCCCCCAGGCCGGTCAGCTCAGCCACTACCGGTTTCCCGACGAGCAGGCGAGTCTGCGCATCGATCACGGCCTGGCTGCGCAGGCGAGCATACCGCGCCACTACGATTCGATGATCGCCAAGCTCATCGTCCATGGACCCGATCGTGACTCGGCCCGCCGACAACTCGACCATGCGCTGGCCGGCACCCGCCTGGTTGGCATCCGGAATAACAGGGAATTTCTGCGAGCCTGCCTGGCCCATCCGGCCTTCGTGCAGGCCACGATGAACACACAATGGCTGGATGAGTCCCTGCCCTCACTGCACCGGCCGGCCGCGGCGTCACGCTGGCTGGCCGCCGCCGCCGCATTACCGGTCTGGCAACTCGCGCAGATCCATGGTGAACTGGCCGGATTCAGTTCGGGCAAGCCATTGGCCGCGCCACTGCAACTGGACCTCGATGGCCGGCGGGTGTCGCTGGCGGTCAGCCTGCATGGCCCGCGGCGCCTGACGGTCAGCGTCGATGGTGGGCCTGATCATGAACTGCTTCCGGTGGATGATCAGCGGGTCGAGATCGACGGCATGAGTCTGAGTTATCACCTGTCGCCCGCCGATGCCGATGGCATTCGCTGGCTCGCCCTGGATGAGCAATGCGCATCATTCACGATGCTGTCGGCTCGGCAGACCGAACGCAGCGCGCGCGCCGGCACCGGTCGGATCCGCGCCGGCATGCACGGCCAGGTCGCGGCGGTGATGGTCGGGGTCGGCGATCGGGTGCAGACCGGCCAGCATCTTCTGTCACTGGAGTCGATGAAAATGGAGCACCGGATCGCCGCTGACATTACCGGCACGATCAGCCAATGTCTGGTGCGCCCCGGAGATCAGGTCGCACCGGATGCCGAACTGCTGATCATCGAGGCGCAAGCCGATGCGTCGTCCGGTTCCGACCCCGACAAACAAACCAACCCATCCCGGCCAAGCGCACCATGAGTCATTCCGTCAGTCCACCAGCCGTCGATGCGCGTGTTGTCATCGACGAACCCCGATTTGAATTCGACAACACCTACGCGCGCGAGCTCCCCGGTTTTTATGCGAACGTCTGGCCCGAGCCGGCCGAGTCCCCGACGCTGCTGCGGATCAATCATCCACTGGCTGCGGAGTTGCGACTCGACCTGGCGTCAATGCCCGAAACGGTGGGCGCCGCCCTGTTCTCGGGCAGCGCCTGTCCGGCCGGTGCCGAACCAATCGCCCAGGCCTATGCCGGACATCAGTTCGGCGGATTTTCGCCGCAATTGGGTGATGGTCGGGCGGTGTTGCTCGGCGAACTCATCGATGTTCATGGCCACCGCCGCGACATAGCGCTCAAAGGCTCGGGACGCACCCCCTTCTCGCGACGCGGCGATGGCAAGGCGGCCCTGGGCCCGGTGCTGCGCGAATATCTGATCGGCGAGGCCATGCATGCGCTGGGCATTCCCAGCACCCGGGCGCTGGCCGCCGCGCTGACCGGCGAGCCGGTGTTTCGCGATCCGCCGCAACCCGGTGCCGTGCTGACCCGGGTCGCGGCGAGTCATCTGCGCGTGGGCACTTTCCAGTTCTTCGCTGCGCGGGAGGAACATGACAAGGTCGGGCAGCTCGTTCACTATGCCATCGCGCGACACTATCCCGCGCTGGCTGGCGCCGATCGTCCGGCACTGGCCCTGCTCGATGTGGTCTGCGATGCCCAGGCCGCACTGATCGCTGCGTGGATGCAGGTGGGTTTCATCCACGGCGTGATGAATACCGACAACATGACGATATCGGGTGAAACGATCGACTACGGGCCGTGTGCGTTTCTGGACGTCTACGATCCGCAAACCGTCTTCAGCTCGATCGATCATCAGGGCCGCTATGCCTATGTCAACCAGCCCGCGATCGCGCAGTGGAATCTGGCACGACTGGCCGAAGCCCTGCTGCCACTGATCGACCCGGATCCGGATCAGGCTGTCGGCCTGGCCACCCCGATCGTGACCGGCTTCCGACCCCGGTATCAGGCCCACTGGCTAACCGGGATGCGGGCCAAACTAGGTCTGAGCACGGCGCAGGCCGATGATGCGAGCCTGATCGAGCGCCTGCTGACGTCCATGGCGCAGCAGCGCTGCGACTTTACGCTGACCTTCCGGGCCCTTGGGAGCGCCGCCGCCGGCGAGGGCCAGCCCCTGAACAAATTGCTCGGTCGGGATGCCGATGGCCAGGCCTGGATCGCCGACTGGCGCAGCCGCCTGACGCAGGAAACACTCGATGAACAGACCCGTGCCGCAGCGATGAACCGGGTGAATCCGCTGTTCATTCCGCGCAACCATCAGGTCGAGGCAGCTTCTCGAGGCGGCCTGGCAGCGCAACGACCTGAGTCTGTTCGACCGACTGCTGGCCGCGATATCCCGGCCGTTCGAACCGAATGACGATCTGGCCGACTTGTCGCTGCCACCGGCCGACGGGAACCCAGGCTACCGGACCTTCTGCGGAACATAAAATGAAAGAAGGAGCCCCCACGCTCGTCGCTTCGCTTCTCGCTGCCCCCCGGGGGGGCTGCCTGGCCCGGGAACGGCTTCGGACGGCCGCGCGCTCGTACCCGGGCCAGGCGGCCGCCGTGCATCGGTTGCGCTGCTACTTCATGCCGCAGCTTGCTGGCATCCCAAGCGGATCGCGCGCCGCACACCTTGGACAAATGAGATGAATGTGCCCGTCAAGCCCGAGTCAGACGCCAGCGAAGCCGAGATCACTTCTGTGCCGAGCAACGGACCGCGTCGCTCGCCTGACCAACAGCAACGCATTGAAGCGGCTGTTCGCGAGTTGTTCGAACACAAGATCACCTTCAATGAATTCCTGGGTTTTCATGTCGATTCACTCTCGCCCGACGATGTGCGCATCGGCTTCTCGATGCGCCCCGAACTGGTCGGCCATTACCTCTACGGTCGACTGCACGGCGGCGTGATCTCGGCGGTGCTCGATGCGACCGGGGGGCTGGCCGTGATGTGGGCGATGGCCGAGTACTTCAAACACGAGTCGGCGAACGCCGTGATGGAACGTTTCGCCATGCTCGGCACCGTCGACCTGCGCATCGACTATCTGCGCCAGGGGATTGGCGAACGCTTCGCCGCCAGCGCGCGAATCGTCCGCCTAGGCCGACGGATTGCCAGCACGCAGATGGAATTGCACAACGATCAGGCAAGACTGATTGCCACGGGCGCGGCCACCTACATCGTGAGTTGACCCGTATGAGGGCCAGTCCACCCGCGCCCGGTCGGACGGTCCCGATCCGGCTGACACTGTGGTTGCTGATGCTGGGCAATCTCACGATCGGCACCGGCGTGCTCGCCCCCACCGGCCTGCTCGATCGGCTGGCCGTCGACTTCCACACCTCGATCGCACAGGCCGGTTCGCTGATCTGGGCCGCTGCCATTGTCCTGGGCATCGGCGCGCCCGCCCTGGCCTGGCTGCTGGCGCGGGTGGACCGACGACCACTGCTCGCCGCCTGCTTTCTGTTGTATGTGGGCGGCTATGGTGTATCGACCCTGATCACCGACTTTAACGGGTTGTTGGTCGTGCGACTCGTCACGGTGATGGCTGCTGCGATTTACACGCCACAGGCGGCGGCTGTGGTGGCCTTGCTGATGCCGCCCGAACAGCGCGCGGGCAGCGTCGCCTTCGTATTTCTGGGCTGGTCGCTCGCGTCGGCCTTCGGCATGCCCGCGGCGGCCTACATCGGCTCGGTCCTGGGCTGGCAGACCGCCTATGGCGCGATCGCCGTCGCCGCCCTCGTGCAGTCCGGGCTGCTCTGGTGGGCGCTGCCATCGGGCCTGATCACGCCACGAATCTCGCTCAACACCTGGCGCGACGTGCTGCGCTCGCCGCTGCTGCTGCGCATTCTGCTCGTGACCGTGGTCGTGATGACAGCGCAGTTCGTCGTGCTCACCTACCTGGCACCCGAGCTCAAGCGCATGCTGGACGTCGGTCCGCTGGCCCTGGCCATCCTGTTGTCGATCTATGGCAGTTGTGGCGTGCTGGGCAATGTGATCGCGGCACGGCTGGCTGGCAGCATGCCGCCTGGCCGCATTCTGCAGATCACGCTGATCTCGATCGCCACTGGTCTGCTGTGCTGGGCCAACGGCAATGGCCAGTTGGCCATTGCCGGCCTGGGCATGGTGCTCTGGGGACTGGGCGGATTCGCATCGATTTCCATTCAGCAATCGCGATTGATCATGGTGGCACCCGCGCTGGCACCGGCGACCGCATCGCTCAATTCCTCGGCGCTGTATCTGGGTCAGGCGATCGGCGGCATCGTCGCCTCACTGCTCATCGCCCTTGAAATGAATGCCGTCATCGGCTGGGTGGGTGCCATGCTGGCGGCAGCCGCGTGGCTGATCGCTCGCCGGGATCCGGTGTGATCATGGCATGATGCCGGACTGAAACGCGCAGCCTGCGCCAACCCATGAACCGAGAGACCCCATGAGCCAGATATCCGCCGCCGCCCTCGACACGCTCCGTCAATGGGATACACCCACGATCTGCAATGCGCTGGAACTGGTTGCACCCGAGCGTCGAGCCACCGGCTTCACCGTCGAAAACATGGTGTGCCGCGGTCCGGATTTTCCGCCTATGGTCGGCGTGGCCAAGACCGCGATGATTCGCGCGCTTGCACCCTCTCATCGCGTCGGCGCGCAGGCCGCCGCGCACCGTGTCGCCTACTATGAATACGTTGCCGATAGCCAACTGCCCACGATCAGCGTGATTCAGGATCTTGATCCGAATCCGGGGTTCGGCGCATTCTGGGGCGAAGTCAATACAGCCATTCATCTGGGGCTCGGTTGCCTGGGCCTGGTGACCAATGGTTCGATCCGCGACCTGGACCAATGTGCACCCGGCTTCCAGATGCTGGCCGGCAAGGTCGGACCCAGTCATGCCTGGGTCCATGTCACTGAGTTCGCCACGCCGGTCAATGTATTCGGCATGACGGTGGTCGATGGCGACATCATCCATGCCGATCGTCACGGCGCGGTGGTGGTCCCGGCCGGCGTGGTCGACAAGATTCCGGCGGCGGTGAATCTGCTGGTACGACGCGAGGCCGTCATTCTCGATTGCGCCCGCGCACCCGACTTCACGATCGACAAGCTGCGCAAGGCTCTGGCCAGTTCGGCCGAGATCCACTAAAGCCGGCGCCGGCCTTCCGGGAAACCCCTATGCTCGATGTCGACCTGGATGCCTACACCGCCCTGCTGATCGCGGCACTGGCGATGGCCATCGTCATGGAAGCCGCACGCCGCGTGCACTGGCGTGGCGCCGCGATTGATGAACACAACCGCTGGGCAATCGCCACGGCGGCGGTATTCATCGGCCATCAGATGACGGCGATGCTGCCGGCCGGTATCACCCTGCACTATCTGGGCGGCGCCGCGCTGGCCTTGGTGCTGGGCTATCCGCGGGCGATTCTCTCGATGGCCTTGATCCTCTCGCTCGACAACCTGATGCTCGAGCACCCGGGTTCGCTGGGTCTGCGACTGATGCTGGACGGGGTGCTGCCCGTGCTCGCAATGACCCTGCTCGTGTCCTTCGCGCGCCGTCGCCTGCCGCCCAATCTGTTCGTGTTTCTGCTGGGCTGCGGCTTCTTCGGCCTGTTCGCCGTCTATGCCCTGCAACAAACGGTCGGCCTGACGCTGCGGCAATGGCTGGATCCCATCGCCCCATTGGCCAGCGAGGGCTTTCTGGGTTATGCCCTGCTGCTTGCCGGTGGCGAGGCCACGCTCGAAGGCATGGTCATCACCATTCTGGTCGTTTACCTGCCGGGCAGCGTGCGCCTGTTTGATGAAGCCTTTTATCTGCGGGCCATCACCGATGATCGCTGAGGCCATCGTCCGGCGATCCACGCTGACACCTCACTGCGCGGGAGAATGCATCGCATGCTCGACACCCTGATCGGCATGGATCACGTGGTGGTCACGGTTCACGACCTCGACCGGGCCGCCGACAACTGGCGGGCGCTGGGGTTTCAACTCTCGCCGCGCGGCACGCACAGCGAACATGTGGGCACCGGCAATTACACCATGATGCTGGCCCATGACTACCTCGAATTGGTCGGCGTGCTGCATGACACGCCGCTCAACGCGCCGAGCCGGCAGTTTCTGCAGCGACGTGGTGAGGGCATCGAACGCATTGCCTTCCGGACCCGCGATGCCGTTGCGGGTGCTGCGGCATTGCGGGCCCGCGGCATCGAACCGGTCGGTCCTGTGTCATTCAGCCGGCCCGTCAGCCGACCCGATGGTAGTGCCACGATCGCCTCGTTCAGCGTGTTCCACTGGCCTTTCGACCGCCGCCCGGCGGACACCCGGCTGTTCGCCTGCGAACATCACACGCCAGACGCCGTCTGGCTCCCGGCCCTGCAGCAACATCCGAATACGGCCACCCGCATTATGCGGGTCGAGTTGATCAGCCCGAGGCCGAACGAGGCGGCTGCCGAGCTCGCCGCGTTGATTCACCTGACCGATACGCCATCACCGGACCAGCCCGATGGCCATGCCGGATTTCGCCTGCCCACCGCACCGTTTCGAGGCAGCATCGATATGCTCTCGCCCGATGCCTTCCTGGCCCGCCATCCCCAGGCAGCGCACGGGTCCCTGCCCAGGGAAGGGGTCGCCGCGCTGGTCATCGGCGTGGACGATATCGAGGCGGCGATCGGCTGCACCGGGGCCACGCCGGAGCCAGGACGCAAGCAGGCCTGGATTCCCGCTGACCGGGCCAACGGCGTATTGCTGCAGTTCACCCGGAACCCCTGACGACGGCTGGCCGAACCGGATCGGCTCGGTTGCGCGTGATACGCTTGCAGCCGATGGATCAGACCCCACAAGGACCACACATGCCTGCCCTGCTACCCGATATCGATCCGGACGGATTGCTGGAATATTCGGTGGTCTACACCGATCGCGCGCTCAATCACATGTCCAAGCGTTTTCAGGGCGTGATGAACGACATGTCCGCGATCCTGAAGTCGGTCTATAACGGTCATAGCGCCATCATCGTCCCCGGCAGCGGCACCTTCGGCATGGAGGCAGTCGCCCGCCAGTTTGCCGGTGGCCAGCAGGTGCTGGTGGTGCGCAATGGTTGGTTCAGCTATCGATGGTCGCAGATCTTCTCGATGGGCGGCGTGGTGGCCGGCGAAACCGTGATGAAGGCGCGCCAGGTCAAACCGGGCACGCAGGCGCCGTTCACGCCCGCACCCATCGATGAAGTCACCGCCGCGATCCGGCGCAACAAGCCTGCCGTCGTCTTTGCCCCGCATGTTGAAACCTCGGCCGGCATGATCCTGCCCGACGACTACCTCAAGGCGCTGGCCGACGCAGTGCATGAGGTCGACGGCCTGCTGGTGGTCGACTGCGTGGCCTCGGGCACGGTGTGGCTGGACATGAAAGCCCTGGATATCGATGTGCTGATCTCGGCACCCCAGAAGGGCTGGAGCGGAACCCCGTGCGCCGCGCTGGTCATGCTCGGTGAACGCGCCCGGCAACGCATTGATTCGACCACGAGTTCGAGCTACTCCTGCGACCTGAAAAAATGGCTGCAGATCATGGAGGCCTACGAAGCGGGCGGTCATCTGTATCACGCCACCCTGCCCACCGATTCACTGGCCAAGGTGCGCGATGTGATGCTGCAGACGCGCGAACTCGGCTTTGAGAACATGGCCAGGGCGCAGTGGGAACTGGGTCGGCAGGCCCGCCGAGTGCTGGAGGCGGCGGGCTATCCGAGTGTGGCCGCCGAGGGTTTCCAGTCGCCTGGCGTGGTGGTCAGCTACACCACCAATCCGGCCATGCAGTCGAGCAAGGCCTTTGCCGAACTCGGCCTGCAGACAGCGGCCGGCGTGCCGATGCAATGCGATGAACCGGCTGACTTCCGCACCTTCCGGGTCGGTCTGTTCGGCCTGGACAAGTTGCAGAACATCGGCCGCACCGTGCAGACGCTCGAACAGGCGGTCGCAAAAATCACCTGAGCGGATCGTCCGGCCCAGGCGTTGCGTGTTGATCGTCCTGCGCCTGCCCGGCCAGCAGCGCCAGAGATTCATCAATCAGCGCGTGCAGGGCGACGACGCGCGAGCGCCCGAGCGCACGGGTCAACTGATTCTGCGCAGCCTGCCAGCGCCGCCTGGCCCCGCGAAACTTGAGCCGGCCAGCCGGCGTCATCGTCACCTCGCGACTGCGCCCGTCAGGCCCGGACGACAAAGCCAACCAGCCCGCAGCGACCAGTGGTTTGAGGTTGCGCGTCAGCGTGGAGGCGTCCAGCTTCAATGCCTGGGCCAGATCCGAGGGGCGCACGGGACCGATCCGGTGCACCGTGGCCAGCAATGAGTACTGTGTCCCCTTGAGGCCGGCCTCACTCATCTGCGCATCGTAGTGCTGGGAGACGCGCCGGGTGAACTGGCGCAGTTTCAGATTGGTGCACCCGCCGGGGACTTCACCTTCGTTACCCGCTGCCTGAGCCTTGTTCGCACCCATGTCGCTACCACCGCCTTGATATTTGTAGATGCAATATTTGTAGAAGCAATATTTGTATATGCAATAGTTGCAGATGCAAGGCATAATCTTCGCATGCTTTGCAAGGATTTGCCATGTCCTCCACTCTGACCCGATCGGCTCAGGCCTCACCCGTCGGCCAGGCCGATGCCGTCGCGCCGTCCGAGTCAGGGAACAGGACTGGCCCTTCGGTCAATCCCCTGCTCGACGCGCCTGTCCTGCCGGCCCTGCTGCGATTCGCCTTGCCCAACATGTTGGCCATGGTGGCCACCGCGCTGGCCGCGATCGCCGAAACCGCCTATGTGGGCCGCTTCGGCGTCGCGGCGCTGGCGGGCATGGCGCTGGTGTTCCCGATGGTGATGCTGCAGATGATGCTCTCGGGCGGCGCCATGGGTGGCGGCGTCTCGTCGGCCGTGAGCCGGGCGATCGGTGCGGGCCAGCCGGCGCGCGCCGACGCACTGGCCGTTCATGCGATGTGGATCGGGCTGGCCGCCGGCGCCCTGACCTCAGTGCTGATGCTCGGATTCGGCGCTGTCGTGTTCCAGACGCTTGGCGGCCGCGATGAAGCGCTGGCTCAGGCATTGGCCTATTCGAATATCGTCTTTCTCGGTTCGATCGGCGTCTGGTTGCTCAATACGTTTGCCTCGGTGCTGCGCGGCTCGGGCAACATGGCCGTGCCCTCAGCCACTTTCCTGGCGGTCTCGCTGGCCCAGGTCTTGCTCGGCGGCCTGCTCGGCATTGGCTGGGGACCCGTGCCCGGCAGCGGAATGGCCGGCGTGGCGGCCGGCCAGGTGATCGCCTATGGCGCGGGAGCCGCATTCCTCTACTGGTATCTGCGCTCTGGTCGCGCCAAGGTCAGACTGGCGATCCGGGCCACCCCGCTGCAATGGCCCTTGTTGCGCGACATTCTGCGCGTGGGCGCACTGGCCTGTTTCTCACCGCTGCAAACGGTGCTCACCTCGATGATCCTGACTGCGCTGGTGGCCCGATTCGGACCGACCGCACTGGCCGGTTATGGCATCGGAGCGAGACTCGAATTCCTGCTCGTGCCGATTGCATTTGCCATCGGTGTCGCCTCGGTGCCTCTGGTCGGCATGGCGATCGGCGCCGGTCGCATCGCGCGCGCCCGGCGCGGTGCCTGGATCGCCGCCGCCGTGACGACCGGTCTGCTCGGTGTTATCGGCCTGGCGCTGGCCCTGGGGCCCGATCTCTGGACCCGTCTGTTCACCACGGATCCGGAGGTTCTCGCTTCGGCCGCCCTCTACTTTCGCTGGGCCGGGCCCTTCTATGGGCTGTTCGGCCTCGGTCTTTGCCTGTATTTTTCGTCGCTGGGCGCGGGCAAGGTCGGAGGTCCGGTGCTCGCCGGTACGCTACGCCTGGCCATCGTGGCTGCCGGCGGCTGGCTGGTCTCGAATGGGCAGAGCGAAGCCTGGGTGATCTTCGCCCTCGCGGGACTGGCGATGGCGGCCTATGGTGTGGCGACGGTGATCGCGGTCCGGATCACGTCCTGGGGTGATGAAGTGGCGACTCCCGGCCGATCGGCAGGCGCCACCCGCGCCTAATCCGCGTCGCCGGCGAGCTGGCGTCGCAACTGCGCCTTAGCGATTTTCTCCAGCGTCGAGCGCGGAAAATCATTGACCCGGCGGATCTCGCGCGGCCATTTGAAGCGCGCCAGTTCCTGTTCACAGGCACGCATGATCCGTTGCTCCAGGTCAGCCGGCGCCCGGTCATCGACGCGGATGAACAAGACCGGCACCTCGTCGAGCATCGGATCACGCCCGGCCACCACTGCGCATTCGCGCACACCCGGCACGGTTGCGACGACGCGCTCGATCTCTGAAGCGGCCACATTCTCGCCCCCAACCTTGAGCATGTCCTTGCTGCGATCGCCGAATCGGATGGCGCCCGATTCGAGCAATTCAACCCGGTCGCCCGTGCGAAACCAACCCTGCGGATCAAAGCTCTGTTCGGTAGCGACCGGATCATCGAGGTATTCACGAAACAGGCTAAGACCGCGGATGCCTCGAATCATCAGACAGCCGCTCTCACCCGACTCGACAGGGCGAGCATCGCGCACCGGCACCGCATCATTGTCGACGATGGCAATGCCGTATTCGGGAGCCGGCCGGCCAATCGACATCGGCACCCCGGGCAGCGCGGGATCGCTGACAATGCCATGGGTGATGGTCTCGGTCATGCCCCACCAGCCCATGGTCGGAATGCCGAAATGCGCATCGCTGGGCGGCGACTCAACCGCACTGCCCCACAGCCGGTAAGAATGGGTGGCGGGCAGATCCTGGGTCATGAGCGCCTTCACACAGAATGGAATCAGCGAGGTCCAGGTACAGCGATGCGCGATCGACACCGGCCAGAACCGACTCGCGGAGAACCGCGGCACGATGACTGCGGTCGCCCCCACCCAGAGGCAGGCGAGCACCGAATAGGCCTGGGCATTGGTATGAAACAGCGGCAGATGCACCAGGTGCCGGTCATCGGCGCGCAATGTCTCATGAGCCGCATTGATTCGCGCGCCCCATAGCGCGTTGGCATGCGTCCAGAGCACACCCTTGGGCCGAGAGGTCGTGCCCGAGGTGTACTGGACACTGCAGGCGGCGAGCGGATCGGCCGGCCGGGGCGCGGCGGGCTCGCCATCGAGTGCGGCAAATCGATCATCACCCGATGGACGCCGTGCAGCGTCGACCTCGTCGCCATTGTCATGATCGGTCACAGCCAACCAGCGCAGATCACGACAATGATCGGCCACCAGAGTGGCAAAACGAGGCTGGGTGATGCCGCCGACCGCCTGGCTGTGCGCAGCGAAATAACTCAGTTCGGCGCCGGCTGCCCGGGCATTGGTGGTGACCGGTACCGCGCCCAGCCAGATGCAGGCATACCAGCTCGTCAAGGCCTCGGGGCAATTGTCCAGATGGATCAGCACCCGGTCGCCCGGACCCACGCCGCGCCGGATCAGACCACCGGCGATCCGCCGCACCCGATATTCGAAGGCCGCGTAACTGAGCGACTGGACGTCGCCCTCGTTCGGCACCCAGATGATGAAGGGATGATCGGGACGAAGGCGGGCCCGTTCACGAAGCAGGCTGGCAACATCCATGCCCTCGAATGGATGACGATCCTCGCCGGTGAGCATCATTGCCAGGTGAACCAGGCATTCGTGACGACGATTCGCTCGTCGACCCGACCCTCGAACACGACCCGGCCCGGGCCATCATGCCAGGCCCGCAACACCAGGAGGTCGCCGGGGTAGACCGGTGACGAAAAGCGCATGCGCAAGCTGCCGAAACGTGCCGCGTCGTTGTCGCAGAGCGCGCTCAGCAGCAGTTGACCACAATGACCGTAGGTACACAGCCCGTGCAGGATGGGACGGTCGAAGCCGCCGAAGGCAGCCGCCTGCGGGTCGATATGCAGCGGATTGAGATCGCCAGACAAGCGGTACACATGGGCCTGGTTGAGTGCGATCGGCGCGCTGACCGTCAGATCAGGCACCCGGTCGGGCAGGCTGACCTTGACGGACCGACTGATGCCCGCCCCGATGAAGGGCTCGATGTCACCCAGACCGGCCACGCCGCGCCGGAAGGATCCCGTCATCATGCACACACAGACCTGTCCCTGCGCATCGCTGACCTCGGTCTCAACCTCGGCGAATGCCGCTCCCTTGGGACGCGGATGGACAGCGATCAGACGGGAGCGGGCGAAGACCGGCCCCGCCAGTGGCAAGGGCGCGAGCGAGTGCAGTTCCCGCTCGGCATCGAGCAGCAGAGGACCGGGTGGTGTGGGCAGCGCCGACTCGTCGACGACGAAGCCCGCATGCCCCCAGCGGATCGCAAACGTAGGGAACACCGCGAACTGCGGATGCTGCTCGAATACCTGGCGCAGATCAGTGCAGCCAATGCCCACGGCATACAGCAGCAGATCATGTGTCGCATAGTCGATCGCGACCGGATCACTCCAGGCGCCGGGTTGATCATCCGCCAGCAGGCGGCCGGGTTGATAGCTGGCCATCGTGAGTCGTCGCCTGTCAGAATACGGTAGCAATGATTATCGTTGGATCAACAAGCATCCGTAAAGCCGCTGGCTCCTCCAAATTTTGTCCGCCACTCACGCGGTCGTTGCCGATGCACCAATATTCAACCGAAATTCGCAGAAATTTCGTTTCTTTTTCGTGACCAGATCGATCAGGTTCGCGATGCTTGTCATCAGCGTATCCGCCGTCGTAGCGCAGCGGATTCACGCACGAGAGTTTGACCCAACCAGCCGACAGGGGTGACGGATGGCAAACGCCGGCAAAGGTTTAAACAATGAAAAATCACGATTAAGGGCGCGACTCGCCGGGTGCATGGGCCTGGCCCTCGCCACATGGGCATGGGCTGCACAGGCCGCGACGACGATAGACCCGGCGCTGGCGAAGGAATTGCTGACCCAGGCCGCCCGCCTGAGCAACCGCGAACTGCCCGCCAATCTGGCACCGCCACCGTTGATTCCCGTCACCGCCCGAGTCATCAATGAGCAGATCTGTCCGGAAGCAGCCGACGGCTGCCCGCACATCATTGCTGCCTACAGCGTGCTCAATCGCGATATCCTGTATCGGGAGGAACTCGATGTCGCTTCACCGATGGGGCGGTCATTCCTGATTCACGAATTCACGCATTTCCTGCAGCATCATGAATTCGGCGATCGCATCAACGCGAGCTGCAAGATGGTCCTGTCGATGGAGCGACAGGCGTATTCGGTGCAACGCATCTACCTGAAGTTTCAGGGTCATCCGGTCGTGATGAATCTGCCCTACCAACTGCCGCGCTGTCGCGAGGATCCTGGCTGAGGGCTGCCTGACCGGGTCGTTGTCCCTACCAGAATCTAAGGATGCACGGGCGATATTCAATGCCTAGACTGCCGCCGTATCGATCCCGATACCTGAGGCTGTTGATGGTTCTGAATCCGCTACGTCGCTCATGCTGGCAGGCAATCGTGCCCCGCCGGCGTTCGTCCGTGAAGATTGCCGCGTTACTCGTCGCCTGCTCGCTCATCGGCTTGCCGACGCTTGTGCATGCCGAAGACACGGTACGGTGTCAGGCGCTGGCCGATGCCATGGACCGCGCGGCAAAGCAGTCCACGGTGGCGCTCAGGGGCGTCTCGTTCTGGGCTCGCGATGTCGATTCGGTCGCCATGGTGAAATCGGCCGAACCGCCGAACAACATGACCCTGAACCTGGCCAACCCGTCGACGTCCGGCCCCTCGCCAGAAACCGACTTTTACCTTGTACTGTGGGAAGCCTTTGCCGAGGAACCCTGCCCGAAGCCGACGAGCGCGACACTTGCCGGTCGCAAGACTCTGGCGTACCGATTTATTGAGCCGGGCGATGATGCCGCTGAGCTCGCGACATTCTGGATTGATGCCGCCTCCGGACTGCCCGTCCGGACGTTGATCGACATGCCGGCGGATTCCCTGCTCAAACTCAATGACGGGCTCAACAGTATGGTCGGCACGACGGCCGATGTGGGTACCGCCATGATGTCGGGGCTGAACGGTTTGCTGGGTGGGCTGCTTGACGACAATAACAAGGCCGAACTCGAGAAAAACGTCGAGCAGATGCGTCTGCAACGCGCCGAAATGAATCGTGAATCGGCCAGGATGCGTGAAAACCTGCGCCCGCCCTCACCTGAGTACAAACGCATGCGAACCATGACAGCCTATGTCTATGGTGCCCCTGCGAAGACAGGCAACGCCGGTGGTCGAGATACGAGGCTTGACGCGACCCTGGACGCCATCATCAACGCGAAGTAATCGCCGTCGAACAAACGATGGCTCCCGATCCTGTCGCGCTGACGACCCGCGCATTCACCGAGCCAGCCAAACGAATGGCGAAAAAACGAAGTGAATCGATATTTGCCATCCGCAGGCCATGGTCCTGTATCACCATCCTGTCGTGCTTGCTGCTCGCGATCCAGGCGTGCTCTACCGTTCAGCCCCTTCGGGCTGAACGGCTGGCATCGATCAGAACCATTGCGCTACTAATGCCGCCCGAGTTGACGTCTGTCAACATGAGGTGGGAAGGGCACCCGCTCGGCTTCGACAGCACTTTCGACACCATTACCGAAATTGACGATCCATCCCATGATACGAGCATGGGTGAGTTCGCCGTCGGCTTGATCGTCGGCTTGTTATTCCACGTATTGTTCGCTGGTTCCAGCGATGCCAAAAAGGCGGAAAAGGTCAACCAATCGCTCGACATCGAGTCGGCTCACCTGGCCGATCGCCTCGCGGGCCTGCTCGAACACGGATTGAAGTCTCGCCAGTTCGAGGTCGTCCGGCTGGCCGACAGCGCAGACGCCGGGGTGAGATCGGGCAAGACGCAGCCCCCCGGGATGACCTCTGAACAGGATGCGCTGCTCACGCTTGAGTTCGTTGCCTTCGAGTTCTATGCCGAGGACATGGTCGACGACTATGTCGCGAGGGTCTGCGTGCGGGCCATGCTGTTCGAGAAGTCTGATGGATCCGCGCAGGTGCCGCTCACACCGATTTATCAAGGGGTTCACGGCACGGACTGTCCCGGTCAGGATACCGCAGGGGGCAGCGTGATCAAGCCGCGATTCAAGTACGCCAGGGCCAACGATCTGGTTGACTCCCCGAAGTCGGTGCAGGCCGAACTGATCCGAATCATCGACGACATCGGGGCATCGATTCTGCGCGCGCTGGAACCGCATTGATCTTGCCTGGTGTGGGGGCAGGCAGGTCGCAGCAATGCAAGAAGCCACTCATCGGGTCGAACCATTGTGAGTGAGCACATCACCAGGGGGGCATCTGCGCTACCATCGTCGACACCTCATCCCGTGGCGCGGAAACATCATGACCCGAGACGATGCTCTGGCATTGGACGCAGGCGACCCGCTCGCCAGCCTTCGCGATTTGTTCAGCCTGCCCGATGGGGTCATCTACCTCGATGGCAATTCATTGGGCGCGCTGCCCAGGGCCACCGCGGAGCGGATTCAACAGGTCGTCCATGACCAATGGGGCCGGGACCTGATCCGCAGTTGGAATTCGGCCGGCTGGATGACGCTGTCGCAACGGATAGGCGACAAGATCGCGCGCCTGGTGGGCGCTGGTGCCGGCGAACTCGTGGTGGCCGATTCCACGAGCGTGAACCTGTATAAGGCCCTCTGTGCGGCACTGGACATCGTGCGGGCCGACGCGCCGCAGCGGCGTGTCATTCTGAGCGAAGCCAGTAACTTTCCAACCGACCTGTATATCGCCGAATCGGTGGCCCGCGAGCGCGGTCTGGAACTGCGCCTGGCGCAGGCAGACGAACTGGCGCAACGTTTGGATGAGCACACGGCCGTGTTGCTGCTCACCCATGTGAACTACCGGACCGGTCGCATGCATGACATGGCGGCACTGACCCAGGCCGCTAATTCGGCCGGTGCGCTCACGATCTGGGATCTGGCCCATAGTGCCGGCGCCGTACCGGTCGACCTGAGCGCCGCGCGTGCTGACTTTGCCATCGGCTGCGGCTACAAATACCTCAATGGCGGGCCGGGCGCACCGGCCTTCGTCTGGGCAAGTCCGCGCCACGCCGATCGATTCACCCAACCCCTGACCGGCTGGATAGGTCATGCCGCACCCTTCGAATTCTCGACCGGCTATCGACCGGCGTCGGGCAATTCGCGCTTTCTCTGCGGCACACCACCCGTTCTGTCGATGGCCGCGCTCGACTGTGGTGTGGACACCGTGCTCGCCGCCGAACCCCTGGGTGGCCTGCCCGCCCTGCGCACCAAGTCGCTCAAGCTCAGCCACCTGTTCGCCGAACAGGTCACGCAAGGCTGCCCCGAACTGACGCTGGTCTCGCCGCGCGAGGATGCGCAACGCGGCAGCCAGGTGTGCTTTGCCCATCCCGAGATCGGTTATCCGGTCATGCAGGCCTTGATCGCGCGCGGCGTGATCGGCGACTTCCGGGCACCCGAGATCCTGCGCTTCGGTTTCACGCCGCTTTATCTGCGTTATGTCGATGTGTTCGACGCCACCGTCCATCTGCAGCAGGTGCTGGACAGTGGGCAGTGGCGCGAGCCCGCCTACAACCAACGCCAGGCCGTCACCTGAGTGCCAGACCGCCCGGGCAAGGAGACTGATCCGTGAGTCAGGAACACCATGGCGCGAAGCTCGACTTCGCCGCCGACATGAGTTATGGGGACTATCTGCATCTGGATGAATTGCTCGGTGCCCAGCATCCGCTCTCGCCCAATCACAACGAGATGCTGTTCATCGTGCAACATCAGACCAGCGAATTGTGGATGAAGCTGATGCTGCATGAACTGGGCGCAGCCATCGGGCATATTGCGCGCGACGAACTGCCACCGGCATTCAAGATGCTCGCCCGGGTCTCGCGCATTATGGAGCAACTGGTCCATGCCTGGGATGTACTGGCCACGATGACACCACCCGAATACAGTGCGATCCGCCCCCATTTGGCCAGCAGCAGCGGCTTCCAGAGCTGGCAGTACCGCTGCATCGAGTTCGCCTTGGGCAACAAGAGCGCGGCCATGCTCAAGCCGCATGCGCACAGCCCGGCGCGGCTGGCCCAGGTCAGGGCTGCCTGGCAGGCACCCTCGCTTTATGATGAATCGATACGGTTGCTGGCGCGCCGCGGCCTGCCGATTCCATCGGATCAACTCGAGCGTGACTGGACCCAGGCCCGTGCAGCGAGCGACCCCGTCGCCAAGGCCTGGCTGGCCGTCTATCGGGAGCCGCAGACCCACTGGGATCTGTACCAGCTGGGTGAGGAGCTGGTTGATCTGGAAGATGCGTTCCGACTCTGGCGCTTTCGGCACGTGACCACGGTGGAGCGCATCATCGGGTTCAAGCGCGGGACAGGCGGGACCAACGGCGTGGGCTATCTGCGCAAGATGCTCGACGTGGTGTTGTTCCCCGAACTGTGGTCGCTGCGCACCGACCTGTAGCGCCATGGCTCCGATCGGTCCGGGTCGCGCCCCGGCCCGGCGGCGGCACGCATGCGATACTGCGCGCCCCCACACTTCAATGACACGAGCCAGCCATGCCCAATACCTTCGTCTTTCATGCGGGAGAAGCCACCGTCGAGGCCCGCGAGGGACAGTACACCGATGCGATGCCGGAAATCCTGATCGGCCGGACCGATGGGCCGGTCGGCCAGGCCTTTGCCAACATGATGGCGCAGAGCAAGGGCCATACAGCCATGTTTGCGATCCGTGCCTGCAACCAGATGGTGAGGCCGGCAACCATGATCGTGCCCAAGGTCACGCTCAAAGACGCGGCCAATATCGATTTGTTCGGCGGCGTGGTGCAGAGCGCCACCGCGGATGCCGTGATCGACTGCGTGGCCGAGGGCGTGATTCCCAGGGACATGGTCAATGACTTGTGCATCGTGAGCCTGGTCTGGATCGATCCGCGCTGCGCGCGTGCTGCCGATCTGGACAAGAAAGACATGTACCGCACCAATTACGAAGCGACCAAGCTGGCCATCCGGCGGGCCTTGAACAACGAACCGTCGATCGACGAACTGTTGGCCAATCGCAAGAGCATCCGCCACGACATGGACGACTGGTCCTGATCGCGCCGGGCGGTCAGAGCCGCTCGTAGATCGTCACATTGGCCAGGCCACCGCCCTCGCACATCGTCTGCAGACCAAAGCGCTTGTTGCGCCGGCGCAGGGCGTGAATCAGGGTGGTGGCGAGCTTGGTGCCCGATGCGCCCAGCGGATGGCCCAGCGCGATCGCGCCGCCGTTCACGTTCAGGCGATCGGGATCGGCACCGGTATGTTTGAGCCAGGCCAGCGGTACCGGCGCGAAGGCTTCATTGACCTCGAACAGATCGATGTCGTCGATACTCATGCCCGCTTTCTTTAGTGCGACGGTGGTCGCCGGCAATGGCGCTTCCAACATGATCACCGGATCATGGCCGATCACAGTCAGGTGATGAATACGCGCCAGCGGTTCAACGCCCAGCTTCCTGAGGCCGCGCTCATTGACGATCATCAGCCCGGTCGCACCGTCGCAGATCTGGCTCGCGGTGGCGGCCGTCACCCGGCCTTGTTCGTGGATCAGCTTCACCGAGGCGATGGACTCGGCCGTGGCATCGAAGCGGATGCCTTCGTCGACCCGATGCATCTGGCCACCACCCGTGCCGTCGGCGCGACGAATCTCGAGCGGCAGAATCTCGGCATCGAACTCGCCGCCCTCAGTGGCGGCGATGGCGCGCTGGTGACTGCGCAGGGCGTAGGCATCGAGCTGCTCGCGGCTCAGGTCATAGTTGCGCGCCATCATTTCGGCGCCGGTGAACTGGCTGAACTGGATATCCGGATACCGGGCCTGCATCGCCGGACTCATGTAGTTGCCCAAGCCATTGTTGGCCGGCAAGGTCACCGTCGAGCCCATCGGCACCCGGGTCATGCTCTCGATTCCCCCGGCAATCACCACATCCATGGTGCCCGACATCACCGCCTGGGCGGCAAAGTGAATGGCCTGCTGCGACGAACCACACTGCCGGTCGATGGTGGTGGCCGGCACCGACTCGGGCAAGGTCGAGGCGAGCACAGCATTGCGCGCCACATTGAGCGCCTGTTCGCCCATCTGCAACACACAACCCATGATCACATCATCGATCACGGCCGGATCGGCACCGCTGCGCTCGACCAGGGCATCGAGCACCCGTCCGCCCAGATCGGCCGGATGCCACCCCGACAGGGCGCCGCCCTTGCGCCCACCGGCCGTGCGAACCGCCGCCACGATATATGCTTGTTCCATCTGTCGTCTCCTTTGTCCTGAATGACCGGCGCAGCCTGCTGCCGGCGTCATGAGATCAGCGGCTGGCCGCCAGCCCGATGGCCCGCGCGATCACTTCCTTCATGATTTCATTGGTGCCGCCGTAAATCCGCTGCACGCGCGAGTCCGCCCACGCGCGGGCGATCGGGTACTCCCACATATAACCATAACCACCATGGAGCTGCACGCATTCGTCGATCACCTGGCACTGCAGATCGCTCACATGATATTTGGCCATCGACGCGGTGGCCGCGTCGAGCCGATCGTCGACCAGCAGCTCGATGCATCGATCGACGAAGACCTGGGCAACCTGCACCTGAGTCTGCAACTCGGCCAGTTTGAAGCGGGTGTTCTGAAAATTGGCAACCGCCTGACCAAAGGTCTGGCGCTGCTTCACATAGTCGATCGTCCAGTCAATAGCGGCCTGGGCGGACGCGATGCCGGCAATCGCGATCTGTAGTCTTTCCCAGGGCAGCTCCTGCATCAGATAGATGAAGCCCTGATTCTCCTCGCCCAGCAGGTTCTGCGCGGGCACCCGGACCGCATCAAAAAACAGCTCGCTGGTGTCCTGGGCCTTCAGACCGACCTTCTTCAGGCGCCGCCCTTTGTCGAAACCGGCCATGCCGCGCTCGAGCACGACCAGACTGGTCCCTTTTGCACCGGCATCCGGATTGGTCTTGACCACCGTGATCACCAGATCGGCGTGCCAGCCGTTGGTGATGAAGGTCTTGGAGCCATTGACGATCAGCTCGTCGCCTTCGCGAATGGCCGAGGTCTTGACCCCCTGAAGATCCGAGCCGGCCCCTGGCTCACTCATGGCGATCGCGCCGATGATCTCGCCGCTGGCCATCTGCGGTAACCAGCGACGCTTCTGCTCTTGCGTGCCGTAGCGCAGCAGATAGGGCGCGACGATCTCATTATGCAGGGTGAAGCCCAGACCGGTAGCGTTGACCCGGGCGATCTCTTCCATCATCACGACCGAGTACAACTTGTCGACCCCCGCCCCGCCATATTCCTCGGGCATGGTCGGACAGAGGAAACCATTCTCGCCGGCCTTGAGCCAGACCTCCCGATCGACGTAGCCCTGATCTTCCCAGGCCTCGTGGTGGGGCACGACTTCACGCTCCAGAAATTTTCGCACCGTGTCGCGGAACATCTCGTGTTCCTCGGTGAACAACCTTCTGTCGATCATGGCGGGCTCCGTCGATCTGCGCATATACGCCGGCCGACTGTTCGCCACGGCGCGCGAAGACCGTGACGATAGCAAAGAATGCCCGCCAGGCGCGCGCCGGACCGGTCCGCGCGTTCCGGGCATCTGCGGCTGCGATCCGTCCGTCAATGATCGGCTGCATCTGTCGCGCGGACACGGCATGCTGATCCGGACTCCCGACCCCGGGCCGGGAGCCGACGAGCGGCCGGCAACGGCCAGCCGCTTTCACGATCAACCCGCCGGCGGCCAACTCAGCGCTGATCGGCATACCTGGCGCAAGCCGTCCGAGTCCGTGAGCAACGCCGATCCCCGCCCATCCGACCGCCGATCCGCGAGCCTGCTCCGCGCCATGCAGGCCAGATCATGATCGGGGCGATCGCCGTGGCCAGCAGCCTGGGGGCACTCTGGGCATTGCTGCTGTTGATGACCATCGTGCGCCTGCGTGACCCCTTGGGCCATCTGCACTATCGCGAACTGGTTTTTGATACCTACCGGCAACAGAATGAGCGGCTGCAGATGATCACCTGCGCAATCTGTCTGGGCGAGTTTCTGGTGGTGTTTCTGGCCGTGATTCACGGCCATGTCTGGCTGCTGCTGCCCTCGACCGCAGTCGCGGTCTACCTGATGATCGGAATCATGCGGGTGCTGCGCAATATCGACGGCATGCGCTTCAAGGCCCAGGATGTCGATCCATGCTGGCAGGCGCTGGCACTGGCGCTGGGTTGGCCGGCCTGGGCTGTACAAGGCAGCGGCACCGCCACGCGCTGATCCGCAGACCCGCTGACCCGCAGACCCGCGCCGGGGTCACGGTATCATGGACGCCACCGATCCATGCAGGCCCTGACCCCATGACAGCGACATCCTCTGATCGTTCCGCGAAGGCGAGCGCCATCGACCTGTTCATTGACCGGGTGCGCAATGCGCTGCTTTTCGAGGCCATGGCCTTGCTGGGTGAAGGCGTATCAGCTGCGGCGATCGAATCGGCCGCCCGATCGATCGGCATGGCCACGCCTCCCCTGGCGATGATCGATGAGATCTCGCTCGCCTATTTTGACGAACTGCTGCACGCCGAGCTGGACGGTGGCAGCGCGGCGCCCGGATCGACTCATGGGCACGGGCACTCGCACGGGCACGGGCACGGGCACGGGCACGGGCACGGGCACGGGCATGATCACAGTCATGGTGATGCTCATCACCACGACCACGACCATGCCCATGACCACGACCACGACCATAATCATCACGGTCACGGGCATGAGCAGCACCATGTTCATGATCATGGCCACAGCCATGATCACGCGGGCGATCACGATCACACCCACGGTGAATCCACGACGAGCCGGCTGATGCCCGACAGTGCCGTCTACGTGCTCGAGAAGATGGCCCACGGATTCGACCGCCAGGGTGCCAGCGCCGGCTTTGGCTTCTACGATCACGAGGAAGACGGATCGCGCGCACTCTGGGATGGCCTGAGCGTGTTCGGCCGCGGCGCACGCCCCATCGAAGCCACCGACGTTCACGACCGTCTGCTCTACATCCAGCTGGTCGGCGCCGCCCACTGTCTGGCCGATCACCTGATCGCCCCCTCCGATGCCGATCGGGCGTCGATTGATGGCTGGGGGTTTCCCTCGTCGGGTGGGGGCATTGTCAGCCATCTCCGATCGATAGACTCGTCCCGGTTCGCGCAGCGTTGCGCCGATCTGTGCGCTCGTTATGGCGACCGGTTCGCGCCACCGACCCGGTCCGATCCCCCGGCCTGACACCGATCATCCAGCAGCCCGGCACCCGAGATCACCTGAGTCAAGGAAACATCCATGGGAATTGACGATAGCCCGCGCGGTCCGAGGCTCGACAAGCTGTTGCACGGCTGGCGGGATCCTGCGATTCCGGTTCCCGCCGCCACCGTCATTTTGCTGCGCGACGGCCCGACAGGCCCGCAGGTATTGATGACCCGGCGATCGATGCGGGCGAGTTTCGCGCCTGGCGTCTATGTGTTCCCGGGCGGCCGTCTGGATGACGAGGATCAGCGACTGGCGGCCCGCCATGCCGACAATGATGCCGGGATAGTCGAGGCGGGTTATGCCATTGCCGCCATTCGCGAGTCGTTCGAGGAACTCGGCCTGTTGCTGGCCCGCGATGCCGATGGCAACTGGGCGGACAGCGGGCACATCATGCGCATGGATCGCTCGGGTCGGCAGCCTTTTACCCGACAGTTGGACAACGAAGGTCTGGTGCCGGCGCTCGACGCCCTGGTCTGGTTCAGTCACTGGGTGACCGATCGCGACATCCCAAGACGCTTCGATACGCGGTTTTTTGTCGCCGCGATGCCACCCGGACAGAGTCCGGTCGCCGACCAGACCGAGCAATTCGAACCGATCTGGGTCAATCCGGTCGAAGCGCTGACCCGCCATGAGGCCGGTGATTTCGACCTGATCTTTCCGACGGTTCGCACACTGCGTCAACTGGGCCGGTTCAAATCGGTGAGCGACCTGCTGGCATCGGCTCGCAGCCTGGGCAAACCGGATACGACCATCCCGACCCATCCGCCCGCCAGTGCCGATCCATTGCCTGCGGTGCGTTTTCAATCGTCGCCTCGTGCCGGACTGCTGCGCGGCAATGTCGAACGGTTCACCGAAGATGAATCCGCCTACGGCGAACTCGAATTGGTCTGCCCGGACGGCACCGTCCACCATACCCTCGACTGGCAACATGAACCGGTCCGATTGCTGCACCATGTCACGCGCATCACGGCACCCAATCCCGGCCGGATGACCGGCCCGGGCACCAACACCTATGTGATCGGCGGGCCCGACGAATTCATCTGTATCGACCCCGGGCCCGACCATGCGGAACATCTCGCCCGGATTGCCCGGATCACCGGCGACCGACTCAGCGCCATCATCTGCACGCATTCGCACCCCGATCATTACCCCGGCGCGGTGCCGCTGCGCGTGCTGATCGGCAAGCCCGGCATTCCGATACTGGGCCGGCGGGCCGGCCCTCACTTCAATCCCGCCTGGTCATTCGAACCGGATGCGCAGTTGCAGGACGGCCAGCAGTTGCGTTGCGGCGATTCCACGATCAAGGTGCTGCACACGCCGGGGCATGCGTCCAATCATGTGTGTCTGCTGCTCATCGAGGACGGCTTGTTGTTCTCTGGCGACCACATCCTGAATGGTTCGACCACCGTGATCGACCATCCCGATGGCGATATGAATGCCTATATGGCATCACTGGTCAAATTGCGCAGTGAACGCCTGAGTTTCATCCTGCCCGCCCACGGTCATGTACTGGGCGATCCGATCGGGCAGATCGACGGGCTGATCCGCCACCGGCTCAGACGAGAGGCCAAGGTTCTGAATTCGGTTCAGCACACGGGCGGCGGCACGGTGGATTTCCTGGTGACGCATGCGTACGACGATGTCGACCCGGTGTTACACCCGGTTGCCAAGCGATCGTTGATGGCTCATCTGGTCAGATTGGCCGACAATGGCCTGATTCTGCGGGACGAGTCTCGCTGGTTGCCGGTGTAAAAATCCCTGTTCACCCGATCGGGCGACTCATGCCCGGCGATCGCCCTGGGGCTCGGGCCCACGATCGGGGCCCACGCGATATACTCGATCGGGCAGGCAATGGGGGATGCCCTCCGCATTGCGCCAAGCCGGCCAGGCCACTCTCCCGATTCCGACCCCGAGCACTTCGTATGTCCAACCAATCCGACACCCTGCACCTGCAAGCCGCCGACGGTGCGGGCGCCAACGGCCTGACCGCGTTCGAGCTGGAAATTGCGGCGCATCTGGTCGAGGCCTTGAATCTGGAAGTCGCCGCATCGGAAATCGACCCGGTCGAACCCCTGTATGACGGGAGTCTTGGCCTGGATTCAATCGACATTCTCGAGATTGCGCTGACCATCTCCAAGCGCTACGGGCTGCAGCTGCGCGCCGACGACAGCGACAATCACAAGATCTTCGCGACGTTGCGCACGCTGGCCGCGCACGTCGAGGCTCATCGCCAGGCGTGATCTCCCGGGTCATCGCCGGCCTGTCCGGTCTGGCCGTCGTGATCGGTTTGATGGCTTATGGCCTGGTCGCGCATCGCTACACGATCACTGATGATCGATCGGATGCGAGTTATTTGTTCGCCTGCGCCTGGATCATCGGCATCCTGGCCGTGTCGTGTGCCATGAATCGGGCATGGCTGCTGACCGGATTCATGATCATCGCCGGGGCCGGTTTCACCTGGTGGTTCGCCCGATACTCGGGATTGAGTCCGACCTGGGCCTATCTGCTTCAGCATGCGGGTGTGCATGCCGCACTCGCGATCGTGTTCGCGCTCAGCCTGCGCCGACAGGCCGACCCGGTCATCAGCCGACTGGCCCGTATCGTGCACGGCACACTGACGCCCGAGCGTGCCCGGTATACGCGCGGCGTGACCATTGCCTGGTCAATCTTCTTCGCCGTGATGGCGCTGACGTCGGTGACCCTGTTTGCGAGCGGACACATGCTCTGGTGGTCATGGCTGGTCAATATCCTCGCGTTGCCATTGACCGCGCTGATGTTCATCGCCGAGTATCTGGTCCGCCTGCGATATCTATCGCAACTGGACCACGTCGGCCTGTCCGCCGGCATCCAGGCCTGGCGGCAACATGGCGGCGATCCGACGCAAACCGAATCAGTGAGTCGCCACCGATGAACGAGCCGCTGCCGTTTCTGTCCGTCCACGAACCGGACCGGGTCTTCGCCTGGCGCAACGGGCAGGCGATCACTGCCCGACAGTTTTACGCCGATGCCCGGGCATTGGCCGCCCGCCTGCCCGAGCGCGGTCCGATGCTCAATGCCTGCGACGATCGGTACTGGTTTGCGGTGGGCCTGGCCGCCGCCATGCTGCGTTGTCAGCTGAGTGTTCTGCCGCACAACCACGTCCCGTCGACGCTCGGATTGCTGGCTGACGAATTCCCTGGCATCTATTACCTGGCGCAGACAGCCGACCTGCTGCCCACGCTGAGTGGCATGACGATCGATGGCGATCATGCCGCCGACGATGGGCCGTGCGAAGCACTCGCCTTTCCGGCCGAACAGCCATGCGCCTGTCTGTTCACCTCGGGCTCGACCGGCCGGCCGATGGCCTATGTCCGCACCTGGGGGGTGGTGGTGGCCGGAGCGAGCGCTGCCGCCGCACGGCTGGGCACTGATCCGGATCGGCCGATGAACCTGCTGGCCACGGTACCGGTTCAACATTCCTATGGATTCGAATCCAGCCTGCTGCTGGCCATGGTCGGCGGTGGTGCACTGGTCGCCGAGCGGCCGTTCTATCCGGTCGATGTGGCCCAGGCACTGGCTGCCCTGCCCCGCCCACGCGCACTGGTCACCACCCCGGTTCATCTGCGCGCCATCTGCGGTCTGCTCGAGGCGGTGCCGAGCGCCGATCTGATCCTGTCGGCAACGGCCGTGCTCGACCCCGAACTGGCCGAGCGCGCCGAACGGCAGTTCCACGCCCCGTTGGTGGAAATCTATGGCGCGACCGAGTCCGGCCAGAGCGCCAGCCGACGATCGGTGCAGACCCGGCTGTGGGAGCCGCTGGCCGGTCTTCGATTCGATGTGCTCGAGGGAGTCGCCGGTGTGAGCGGTGGTCATGTCGGCACCCGGGTCCCGCTGGGCGACCTGCTGCAGATCGAGCCCGACGGCCGATTTCTGTTGCTCGGGCGCACGGCCGACATGGTCAATGTCGCCGGCAAACGCAGCTCCATCACCCATCTGGATCGGGAATTGCTCGCCATCCCGGGCGTTCGGGACGGCGCCTTCCTGATCGTCGACCCGGACAGTGATCTGCAGCGACTGGCGGCGTTCTATGTCGCACCCGAGTTGTCCCGGGAGCAGATCATGACCGCACTGCGTGGCCGGATCGAACCGGCGTTCATGCCCCGGCCGCTGATCGCGGTGGAGTCGCTGCCACGCGATGCCAACGGCAAGACGCCCCGGCAGCGGCTGCTCGCCATGTTGGCGGCCCACGACGAGCGACGGCGCGATCGGCCATGACCGAGCGGGGCATCCTGGACCTGACGATCGGATCCGACCCGGCCTGGGCGGCCGGTCACTTCCCGGCAGACCCGATCCTGCCGGGGGCGAAACTGCTTGATCTGGTCATCGAGTCCTTGCGCGAATCGGGCGTTTTGCCGGCCGGTCCCTGCCAGATCGCCCAGGCCAAATTCAATGCCGGCGTCCGTCCGGACAGCACCGTCTCGGTCGACTGGTCACGCAGCGGATCCCGGATCCACTTCGAATGCCGATCCGGGGCCTTGCTGGTGGCGAGCGGCCAACTTAGTGCGATCAGCCCCGATCCGCGGATCGGTCAGCCATGAAGTCATCCTTCGATTCGACCCAGCCCGACTGGATGGATCGCCCGGAACGGGGCAGCCCCCGCCTGCTCTCCCTCATGGGCTGGTTGTCCAGGCGCTGTGGGCGACGGTTCGGCCGGGTCCTGCTGCTGCCGATCGCCGCCTGGTTCTGGGCCCGAACGCCACTGGCCCGCGCCGATTCGGCGCGATATCTGAGCCGCGTCTATGGCAGACCCGCAGGCGCGCGCGATACCTTCGCTCACTATCATCATTTTGCTCAGACCATTCTGGACCGGATGTTCCTGCTGGCCGATCGCCGCGAGTTGTTCGAGGTGCAGGTCATTGGCCGGGAATACCTGCTCGACCACCTGGACAAGGGCAAGGGCGTGTTCATGGTCGGCGCGCACATGGGCAGTTTTGAAGCATTGCGCGTGATGGCCCGTGATCATGCCTGCGGTCGGGTGAGCATGGCGATGTATGAAGGCAATGCGCGCAAGATAGGCGCCTGGTTGCGGTCACTCGATCCGACGCTCGAAGAGATGATCGTGCCCCTGGGCCGGGTCGACTCGATGCTGCAGATTCAGGCGCGGTTGAATCGCGGCGATATGGTGGGCTTTCTGGCCGATCGAAGCTTCGGTCACGATCCGGTCGTGATGGCGCCGTTTCTGGGGGACCCCGCACCCTTCCCGACCGGCATCTTCCGGATGGCGGCCGTGCTGCGTTGCCCGGTGGTGGTGATGGCCGGACTGTACGTGGGCGGCAACCGATATCAACTGCATTTCGCGCCGCTGGCCGATTTTTCGCAGATCGGGCGATCCGCCCGCGCCAGGGCGGTCCAGGAGGCCGTGTTCCGGTTCGCGGCCACACTCGAAACCTTCTGCCGGATCGCCCCGCTCAACTGGTTCAATTTTTTCGACTTCTGGTCCACGGGCCGTAAGTCACCGGGTCTGGCCACGAACCCCGAGCGATCACCACTGACCGAGCGTGATCCGCTCACCGCGCAGTCCGGTGCATCGCAGGCGGCCGGCCAACCCAGAGCATCGACGCAGGATACGGGCGAGAGTCGGGGGCAGCATGCCTCTGCGTGATCCGGCCCGCGTCTGGCGGCGACGACTGGTCGCCGCGCTGGTGCTCATGCTGGCGGGCGCTTCGACGGCGGCACCCGTCGGGCAACAGCCGCTCGATCAGAGCACGGCCATCGATGCCGTGTTCAACCGGCTGGCCGGCAAGGGGGCGCAGCAGGCTCGATTTCATGAATTACGGCGCCTGCGGCATCTGGACACGCCGATCGAATCGACGGGTGAACTGGTATTCGAGCCGCCCGACCGGCTCGAAAAGCGCACCCTCAACCCGATCCGGGAAACCCTGAGGCTGAGCGGCACGCAGATGTCGATCACGATCAACGACACCACTCGCGAACTGCCGATGGATGCCCTGCCGGCCGCCGGCGCCCTGGCCGGCGCGCTGCGTGGCCTGCTCGCGGGTCGACGCGCCGACGTGGAACAGCATTTCCAGATTGCCATCACGCTCGATGAACCGGACTGGATGCTGCAACTCACGCCGGGCAGCGCCCGCATCGAAGCGGCGATCCGCAGACTGGACGTGAACGGCCGTGGCGGGACCATCCGCAGCATCGGTATCGTTCAGGGCAACGGCGACGAATCGCAGATGCAGATCCTGTCGCAGCCGTGAAGGGCCGCACTGGTCTGATCATCCTGGTCTGGTTGCTGACCATGGCCGGCGCTGCCGCGCTCGTCGCGCGCACCCCGCTGCTCACCGACATGAGCGCCTTCCTGCCGGCCAACCCGGATGCTGCCGAGAGACTGCTGATTGCCAACCTGCAGCGCGGCGCATCGGCCCGCCTGCTGCTCGCCTCGGTATCGGACATCCCGTCACCGGCGCAGCGTCAGGTCGCCGATGCGCTCGCGACGGCCTGGCGCGACACGCCCGGCGTGGACGCAGTCGACAACGGCAATCTGGACGGACTCGCGCGTGAACGCGCCTTGCTATTCGATCTGCGCTATTTTCTCTCGCCGACCGTGTCTGCGGCCGAATTCGAGCCGGCCGCGCTGAGCGCAACCCTGCGCCAGGCGCGCGACCTGCTCGCCAGTTCGGCGGGTCTGTTCGACAGTGAGGCCATCCTGGCCGATCCGACCGGCGCCGGGCTGGCGGTCCTCGAACGCCTCGAGCGCACGACCGGCCCGGCGCGGCGCGACGGAATCTGGGTCGATGGCCAGTCGCTGCTGTTTTTGCTTCACCTGAAAGCGGATGGCACCGACCTGGACGGTCAGGAAGCCGCCATGCGCGCGATCGAACAGCAATTCACGGCCGCAGTTACCCGCGCGGGATATCCGCAGGCCAGGCTGCTGGTGTCCGGTGCGCCGCGTTTTGCCGTGCAATCACGCGAGCAGATTCGCGCCGACGTGACACGGCTCAGCGCGCTGGGTGTCGGCCTGGTGGTAATTCTGTTAATCATTGCGTTCGCTTCCCTTCGCGTGCTGTTGTTCGCCCTGATACCGCTGGCCTGTGCGGTTCTCGCCGGCGCTGCAGCAGTCGGCCTGGGATTCGGATCGCTGCATGCCCTGACCCTGGGTTTTGGCGCAGCGCTGATCGGCGAATGCGTGGATTACGCGCTTTATCATCTCGTGCACGCCAGCGGTCGCACGGCCATGACCGGCCACTTCTGGGCGCCGGTCCGACTGGGCCTGATGACCTCCCTGGTCGGCTTCGGTGCCCTGCTCTGGTCACATTTTCCGGGGCTGTCACAGTTGGCCGTGTTTGCAATCGCCGGGCTGAGCTGCGGCTATCTGGTCACCCGGCATGTCTTGCCCAGCCTCACCGCGAATGGCCTGCCGGTCCGCGATTTCCACGGCATCGAAGCGTCGCTGCGGCGACTGCTCACGCCACTGCGTCGTCTGCGGTGGGTCGCGACAGGGGTCGTGTCGCTTGGCCTGATCGTCACCATCATGCGCCCCGATCCATTGTGGAATACTGATATCGCCTCCCTGAATCCGGTGTCCCGCCAGGCCCAGGAGCTAGACTCGGTGATGCGTCGATCGCTGGGCGGACCGGACATCAATACACTGGTCCTGATTCAACCCGCACCGGACGCCGGGCGTACGCGCCTGACTGGCGTCAATGGCGCAGCGACCGTGACCAATGAAGCATTGCCCAATCAGTTGCTCGAGGCGGGCTGGCTGGTGACGCAGCGATTGCGCCAGGCGATCGCCGACGGCCGCCCAGACAGCATTGGCACGATCACCGATCTGCTGCCGCCCCTGTCGGTCCAGCAGGCCCGACGCGACGCGTTGCCCGATCCACAGACACTGAAGCAACGGATAGCCACGATCGCCCCGTCGGCCGGACTCACGGCGCGCAGCCTGGAGTCGTTCGTGGCCGACGTGACGGCCGCGCGCCATCGCGCGCCGATCACGATGGACGATTACGCGGGCACGTCCCTTGGCCGCGCACTGGCCGGGATGGTCACCCGGATCGATGATCAGCCCACACTCGTCATGACCCTGGCAGCGGATCAGGCCAGTCGCCTGGACACACCGGCGATCGAGCAGGCGATCGGCGTGGTGCCCGAGGCGCGCGTCACCGTGCTCGACATCAAGGCGAGAACCGACACGCTGTATGCCGGCTACCTGGCCGAGGCCTCGCGGCTTGCCCTGGCCGGCGCGGCGGCCATCATCATCCTGCTGGCCATCACCTTGCGCGACCGACGCGCGCTGTCTGGCGTGGTGCTGCCCATCCTGGGGGCCATTGTCATCATGCTCGGCGGATTCACGCTGGGCGGCCTGAGCCTGTCACTCCTGCATCTGGTCGGTCTGCTGCTGGTGGTGGCGATCGGCTCAAACTACGCGCTCGTTTTGACCCGTCTGCCCGACGTGACCGGGTCGACCGATCACGCAGCGCCGACACTGACGCCATTGCTGCTCGCAAACCTGACTACCGTGGCAGGATTTGGCGTGCTGGCTGCCTCTAAAATCCCGCTACTGAGCGCGCTCGGCACCACTGTGGGAATCGGCGCACCGTTGGTCATGCTGCTCTGCGCGATCTGGTCTGGCCAGGGTTCAGCCAGTGCCACCAACCTGAATCAGGCGCCATGAATCAAACGTCGACACCGTACAAGAGATCGCCCCGCCAACCGGCTTGCCTGCTGGACGCGAGCCGGTGCGCCACGCCGAACCCCGGGTGCCGGATCATCGGCACTGGTCGATGAGTTCGGTGGAGTTTCGCGAGCTGGCCGGTGCCGCTGCCCGCCGTTTCGGCCCGGGTGGACGTTTCGCCGTGGGCTTCGCGCAGGGCAAACTGACCCGCGACCCGATATTCGAACATCTGCTGGCACATGGCCTGTTCAATCCACCGGTTCAGGATCCCGGCTCACCAGCCAACCCGCGTGTCATGCTCGATCTGGGTTGCGGCCAGGGAGTGGTGGCCGCCCTGCTCGCGCAGGCTGACGAAGCCATTCGGGCGGGTCGCTGGCCGGCACGCTGGCCGCAACCGGTCAGGACACGATTCCATGGCATCGAACTGATGCCGCGCGATGTGGCACGGGCCCGCGCGGCATTGGGCGACGCTGCCACTTTCGTGACCGGCGACATCGCACGCTCGACATTTCCGGCCGCCCATACCGTGTTGATTCTGGATGTGCTGCACTACCTGCCCTATGAGGCGCAGGACCGGGTCCTGGCCGATGTGCGACGGGCACTCGAACCCGACGGGCGACTGCTGATGCGCATCGGTGATGCCGACGGCGGATTCGGCTTTCGCTGGAGCAACTGGGTCGATCATGTCGTCACCTGGATCCGGGGTCACCGACTGCCCCGCCTATACTGTCGATCGCTCTCGCAGTGGAGCGATCTGCTGCGACAACATGGATTCGACATCGAGCAACGACCCATGAGCGAAGGCACGCTGTTTGCCAATGTGCTGCTGATCGCCAACCTGCGCGCCCGCCCGGCAAGCGTGGCGTCAACGTCCGGTGTGCATTCATGAGCGAACCATCAGGCGCCCTGCCGGTCGTCATCAATCATTTCACCGCCACCAGCTGCGTGGGTCACGGTCTGGAAGCACTGCGCCAGGCCCTTTGGTCGGGCATCAGCGGACTGCGTGCGTGCCGCTTTCCGGACACCGGACTGCCTACGTTCACGGGTGAAGTGGCTGGCGTCGATGAGGTGCAATTGCCAGGCGAACTGAGCGCCCATGATTGTCGAAACAACCGACTGGCCCATCTGGCCTTGCATCAGGACGGATTCGCGAACGCGGTCCAGGCCGCGGCGGCCCGTCATGGTCACCACCGGATAGGCGTCTTTCTCGGCTCCAGCACATCCGGACTGTTGCAGACCGAACTGGCCTACCGTGCCCGTGAGGCGGACGGTGCCCTGCCCGGCACGCTGCATTACGCCACGACTCACAACATGTTTTCGCTGGCCGGCTTTGTCGCGGCCGGCTTCGGTCTGACCGGCCCGCAAAGCGTCGCGTCGGTGGCCTGTGCGTCGAGCGCCAAGGTGTTTGCCACGGCCGCCCGTGCGCTTCATGCCGGTTTGATCGATGCGGCCATCGTGGGCGGCGTTGATACGCTCTGCCTGACCACACTGTATGGCTTCGGTTCGCTTGAGTTGCTCTCGCCCGATGTCTGCCGACCCTATGACGCGGATCGTCGCGGCATTTCGATCGGCGAAGCGGCGGCCTTCGCCCTGCTCGAACGCGAAGCCCAGGCGCTGCCCGGTGCTGCCTGCCTGGCCGGATTCGGTGAATCGAGCGATGCGCATCACATGTCGAGCCCGCATCCGCAAGGACTGGGCGCGATTCGCGCCATGCATCAAGCATTGCAGCGGGCCGGCTGCGCGCCACACGACATCGACTACATCAATCTGCACGGCACCGCCACGCCGAGCAATGATGCGGCGGAAGACGCCGCAGTGGTCAGCGTGTTCGGATCCGAACTGCCGGTCAGTTCGACCAAGGGCATGCATGGGCATACCCTGGGCGCCGCCGGTGCCCTGGAGGCGGTGGTGTGCCTGCTGGCACTGCAGGACCAGCGGGTGCCGGGCGGGCTCAACGTAAACCGGCTCGATCCGGCCCTTGCGGCGAACTATCGCGTCGCGACCGAGGCCCGTCGCCTGTCCCGGGTCATGAGCAACTCATTCGGTTTCGGTGGTGCCAATGCGTCATTGCTGTTCAGCAGGACCGGGCCATGATCTCGGTTGCTGTTCATCGTATCGGCCTGATCGGACCGGGTCTGAGCGACTGGCCCGGCGCGCAGCCCTGTCTGCGTGGCGAGCGCAGCTGGATCGACTCGCCGGTCGAGCTGCCAGCACCCAGGGGGCTGCCGGGTGCCGAGCGTCGGCGGGTAGGCGACGCCGTCAGGATCGCGATGGCCGCCGCCTGGCAGGTATTCGACCCGCTGCCCGACGAGCCCGCGACGGACCCCGCCGGCACGGCGAGCGTATTCGCCTCCTCGGGCGGCGACGGCCTGAACTGCCATCTGCTGTGTGAGGCGCTGGCACAAGCCCAGCCCCAGGTATCACCGACCCGGTTCACCAACTCCGTTCACAACGCGCCAGCAGGCTATTGGAGCATCGCCACCGGTAACACGCTCGCCGCGGCCAGCCTGTCGGGCTTCGATGGCAGCTTCGCCGCCGGCCTTGTCGAAGCCATGGTGCAGGTCCGCACCGACCGATCGCCGGTGCTGCTGGTGGCCTATGACGTGCCCTACCCCGAGCCCTTGCATTCGGTTCGGCCGATCGGTGCGTCATTCGCCGCTGCCCTGCTGCTCGCACCGGTGAATGCCCGGCAACCGTTAGCGATCCTGAGTCTCGATCCTGACGCTGCGGCCGCGGGCCCGGTCTCGACACTTGCCGACCTGGGGCTGGAGCGATTGCGCACGCTCGCACCCGCCGCACGCGCGCTACCCCTGCTCGTGGCGCTCGCCAGGCGCAGGCCGGTCAAGCTGTGCATCCCGACGCCAGGTACGCGGGCGCTCGGCCTGAGCCTGGATTGGCCTGGCAGTCACGATGACCCGACCGGACGCTGAACGATGAGCCTGGATGCCCTGGCCATTGCCGGCCTGCTCCCCCACCGCGGTGCCATGTGTCTGCTCGAGCGCATGATTGGCATGGACGACCAGACCCTGAGTTGTCAGGCGACCAGTCATGTGTCGCCCGAGCACCCCTTGCGTGGCGACCAGGGACTGGGTGCCGCGATTCTGATTGAATACGCGGCTCAGGCGATGGCCTTGCATGCGGCACTGCAGGCACCAGGAAAAACCCGCACGGAACTGGCAAGTGGCCGCCATGGCGTGATTGCGGGCGTGCGTCGGGTCAATCTGTACGTCGCGCGCATCGACACACTGGCCTCACCGCTGGATATTCTGGTGACTCTGATCTCGGGCGATTCGGAGGGTGCGCTGTATGGATTTGTGATCCGGGCCGATGGTCGACTGCTCGCCGACGGACGCCTGACCGTCGTCTTCCTCGCCCGGACCGGATCATGAGCACTCGACCACGCCAGGGCGGCAACCTCACGGATATTGACTGAGTCACCCATGAAACGAGCACTTGTCACCGGTGCCAGTGGCGCCCTGGGCCAGGCGATCGCCTGCCGACTCGCAGCCGACGGTCTGCATGTGATCGCGCACGCCAACCGGAATCTGGCCGGCGCGCAGGCGCTGGTCGAGCGAATCATGGCCCAGGGTGGTTCGGCGCAGAGCGTGGCCTTCGATGTTACCGACGCCGACGCATCGACGTCGGCGCTGACCATGCTGCTCGACGCCGGCGCCATTCAGATCATCATCAACAATGCCGGGCTGCATGATGACGCGGTGATGCCGGGCATGACGAGTGAACAATGGAAACGGGTCATCGATGTATCGCTCAACGGTTTCTTTCACGTGACCCAGCCACTGTTGATGCCGATGATCCGCACACGCTGGGGCCGAATCGTCAGCATGGCATCGGTGGCGGCGCACATCGGCAATCGGGGACAGACCAATTATTCGGCAGCCAAGGCCGGACTGGTCGGTGCCTGCCGGTCCCTGGCGCTGGAGGTGGCCAGTCGGGGCATCACCTGCAACGTGGTGAGTCCGGGCATCATCGAATCCGACATGACAGCCGGTTCGTTTACTGCCGAGCGGATCCGGGAACTGGTGCCGATGAAGCGGGCCGGACGCCCCGACGAGGTCGCTGCGTTGGTCTCGTTTCTGGTGTCCGAGGATGCGGGCTATATCAGCGGCCAGTCGATCGGCATCAATGGAGCACTGGCATGAACTCGCCACGAAGCGATCAGCCCCCGGGAACTCAGGATCGGGATCCGTCCATGCCGCATCCCGTGCTCAGAGATTATTATCCCGACCCGCAGTCGCGCCGGGAATTCCTGGGCGATATTTTCGATGAGTATGCGGATCGATATGATGCGACCGAACGACTCATCGGTTTCGGCTCCGGCCCATGGTATCGGCGGGAGGCGCTCAAACGCGCCGGGCTGACCCCGGGCATGCGGGTGATCGATGTCGGCTTCGGCACCGGTCTGGTCGCCCGCGAGGCCTTGGCCATCGTCGGTGATCCCGCCCTGATCGTCGGGGTCGATCCCAGCCCCGGCATGATCGCCCAGGCCGATCTGCCGGCTGCGCTCCAGCGATTGATCGGCAAGGCCGAAGCGATTCCGCAACCCGATGCGAGTGCCGATTTCCTGAGCATGGGATTCGCACTGCGACATGTCGACTCGTTGAGTCTGGCATTCAACGAGTTCCATCGCGTGCTGCGCCCCGGCGGCCGGATCTGCCTGCTCGAGATCACCCCGCCGCGCGCCCGACTGCCCGCATGGTTGCTGCGCACCTATATGCGCCACCTGGTGCCGATGATGGTGAGGATCAAGGACAGGCAGCCGCAGAGCGATCGGATCTGGCGCTACTACTGGGACACCATCGAGGCCTGCGTTGCGCCCGAGCAGATTCTGGCGGCGCTCCGCACGGCCGGATTCATCGAGGTGACGCGGCATGTCGAGGCCGGGATCTTCTCGGAATACCGCGCCAGGCGGCCGACCTGAATCGACCTGATCGCTGGCCGCTCAGCGTCCGATCTTGTGCCTGCCGCCCAGCAACCGGCCCAGATAGGTCGCGAACAGCCGCAGGTGCATCCAGCTCAGCAGGGCATTGTCGCGCACGTAATTGAAGTGGGAGACCCCGCCCTCGCCGGGTGGTGGATAGCGCACCGGGGCCGGCAGGTTGACCGGCTTCACGCCCTGCCAACTCAGGCGGACCACGGCTTCGACATCAAAATCGAATCGGCGCATCCAGATGCGGTCTTCCATGATGGCGACCAGGGGAGCGATCGGATAGATCCTGAAACCGAACAGGGAGTCGCCAATGCCCCGTTGGTGAGTCTCCAGATTGGCCCACCAGTTCGAGATGCGCCGTCCACGAACCCGCAGCGCCGGTGCGTCGTCATCGAAAATCGGCACGCCCAGAATCATCGCCTCCGGATCGGCCAGGGAAGCCTGCATGAAGCGTCGGATTTCCTGGGCTGGATGCTGACCATCGGCATCCATCGTCAAGGCATGGGTATAACCGGCCTGAAGCGCCTCCTGCAAGCCATGTAATACGGCCGCCCCTTTGCCTCGATTGTCGGGCAGCCTGAAGATGCGCAGATTCGGCTCATCGCCCAATGACTCGGCGAGCAATCGATCGGAGCCGTCGTCACTGCCGTCGATGATCACCCAGACCGGTTGCCAGGCAGCCAATGCGGCTTTCACGGTCGGCACCAGTAATCGACCCGAGTTGTACGACGGAATCAGTACCAGGTGGGAGGCCTGTTGTGCGTCCAGCGGGGCTGACCAGTCAGTGCCCAGGTGGCGGTCAGGGGCGCGCAAGAGACTCTCGCGCCGCCACCGCAGCAACCGGCGCCAGTTCGCGATCGAATCGCAGGGCGGTGTCGCGCATCAACACCTCACGACTGGATACGCCATCGAGCTCACCAATCAACCGGATCCGGTAGCGCAGGGGAAACGTCGGCAGTCGCCACAGCGGCCACCCTTTGGTTGCATAGTCGGAATCGGCGTCGATGGCCACCATGACGACCGGACAGGCCGCGCGCACCGCAATCGTCGCAAACGCGCCCTTCATGTCGGCCATCGGCCGGCCATGGGTACGCGTGCCTTCCGGAAACACCACGAGCTGGCTGCCCTCGGCCAGTGCCCGGACCGACTGGCGAACCAACTGGGTCGGCGAGCCGTTGGGCACGTACCCGGCCAGCCAGGAGCCCACCCCCAGGAGCGGATGACGACACAACTGCGACTTCATGATGCAGACCGCGGCGGGCAGACGCGAGACGATCAACATGGCATCGAGCAGACAGGGATGATTCGCGACCACCACCAGCGGCCCACGATCGACCAGCGCATCCAGTTCGGACAGATCGGACTGGACGATGCCGCTTCGATTGCCCAGATACAACAGACCCCGGAACAGGCCGGAGATGATGGCCTGGCTGCGCCGCCGCCGGCGCACCGGCGGACCCAGCACGCTGGCGACCAGCAGAATCATCAGCGTGCCCACCATGCAAAGGCCGACGACGAGCAACGCGCCCATCAGAATCAGGTGACCGCGCAGCGCCCGCAGCGGTCTGGCCCGCCCGGTCAATAAAGTGCTTGCTATCGCCATTGCACAGGAATTATATAATTTGATCAGTGTGGAATGCTCCGCGTGAGTCTGACGCCGACGCTTCCGGGTTCATCACTGCCTGGAATCAGGCAGATCCGGTCTTCGCTCCCTCTTCATGTTCGCCACGAGATCAACCATGACCGCCTTTGCTGCCGACGTCAATCCGTCCGGCCCCGTCGTTCCGGATGGCGGACAGGTGCCGGCAGCCGATGCCGGTCGGGGTGGGTGCCACGCCCATCGCTCGACTGACATCGCGATCATCGGGGGCGGCCCCGGGGGCGCTACCGCCGCCTGCCTGCTCTCAGAACTGGGCTACCACGTGACCCTGTTCGAGCAGGCCCGCTTCCCTCGTTTTCATATCGGCGAATCCTTGTTGCCGGCCAATATTCCGCTGTTCGACCGCCTGGGCGTGACTGGCCGGATCGCCGCCGTGTCCATGCGAAAAAATGGCATCGAACTGGTCTCGCCGGTTCACGAAGCACCGGCCCTGCTGACTTTCGCACAATGCTGGGACAAATCCGTCCCCTATTCATTCCAGGTCAGGCGGGCCGACCTTGACCAGATTCTGCTCGAGCGGGCCCGTGAAATGGGTGCGCAGGTTCACGAAAACGCACGGGTCAGCGATGTCGACCTGCACTGTGCCGACGGCGGCGTGGCGCTGACCGTCGATCCGGCCGGGCTGGGTGACGCCGCGCAAGGCGCGGGCCGATGGCAGGCGCGCTTCCTCATCGACGCCTCGGGTCGCGATACCTTCCTGGCGGGGCGGCTCAAGGCCAAGCGCAAGAATCCGAAACACAACAGCGCCGCGCTGTATGCCCACTACGACGGGGCGCGCCGCCTGAGTGGCGACGAAGAAGGCAACATCACGATCTTCTGGTTCGACCACGGTTGGTTCTGGTTCATTCCACTGACCGACGGTACGACCAGCATCGGCGCCGTCTGCTGGCCTTACTACCTCAAGACGCGCAAGGGCGACCTGAACGATTTCATGCGCGACACCATCGCCCTGTGCCCGGCCCTGCAGGAGCGGCTGGCCGGCGCAACCCGGATCAGCCCGGTAACCGCCACCGGTAACTATTCCTACAGCGCCGATCACTGCCACGGCAGAAATTACCTGATGCTGGGTGATGCCTTTGCGTTCATCGATCCGGTATTTTCCTCCGGGGTGTTGCTGGCCATGAAGGGGGCGTTCGCGGCCAGCGAAGCGATCGATGTCGCGCTGAAGGATCCGGCACGCGCGCCGGCCGCGTTGGCCGACTATGCCCGGATCTCGCACAAGGGACCACGCGAATTTTCATGGTTCATCTACCGGATCACGCAGCCGACCATGCGCGATCTGTTCATGGCCCCGCGCAACACGCTGCGCATGCGCGAAGCGCTCCTGTCGGTGCTGGCCGGCGACATTTTCGACAAGACACCGATCTGGCCTTCGGTTCGTCTGTTCCGGGCCCTGTATTACGCGAACACCTTGCGCACGCTGCCCCGTTCCTGGCGCGCCTACCTGCGTCGTCGGATCAACATCCGGGATGTCGGCCCCATCGACGCCTGAATCGGTCATGCCCCGCCCGTCAGGGCGACCGGCGGTCGGCTGGCGGGCGCCGGCGACCGGGATTACCCAGCCAGGCAGGGCCTTTTCGCACCCAGGCGACACCCGCGCATCCGTCCATCTGCCGCCTGACCCGCGCGCAGCTGCGCGCATCGGGCCGGCCGTCGCCGCCGATCCGTTTGACTCTACAGTGATGCTGAGCCGCCGCCCATCCGCCGCCAGGAGTTCGTGTTGCCCGGCAACCGACAACGTTTGCCCCATGCCATCGAGTCCGCCACCAGCGCGGCGGCTGTGGGCTGGTCGCCGCAGCTGCGGGTCACCGGCTGGCTGATTCTCGCCCTGGTCGGGGCCTTCGCCTTCTGGTTCTTCAACTATACGGACAGCAACCGCAGTCATACCCTTGAGCTGGAGCTGCAGGCGATCGAATCCCCCACGGGTCTGTCCGCCATGGAATCGATGCGCGCCCAGTTGAGGTCGGTGCCCAGGACCAGCCGGCATCGAGCCGGCCTGGGTCGGCCCGTGGTCTGGCTGCGCGTGCTGATCCCGGCTGCCCCCGGATCGACGGTACGCACCCTTCATCTGACCGAAAAGAACGTCGGTCTGGCCGAATTCATGATGTTCGACGAGACCGGCACGCTGGTCTTGCGCGGGCGTGCGGGTGCTCATGTCGATCCCGAAAACGCCCGCCGCAGCTTTCCCGGCTTCGCGATCGAAGAACCCTCGTATCTGGCCGGCAAGGCGCTTGAACTCATCGTACGTTATGAACCGATCGGGATTTCGTCGATGCGCGCCGAACTCTGGCGGGACGATGCCTTCGTCGCCGCGCAGGAGAAAAAGCAGCAGCGGATCATTCTGCTGATTGGCGCCCTGATGTTTCTGTCGCTCTATGCGGTGGCCGCCGCCACCGCAGGACGCGTGACGTATTTCCTGGTGTTTGGCGTCTGGCTGCTGGCCCGCTGCGGCTTTGTCGTCATGGAGTCGGGCTACCACTATTTCGCATTCGGCGAGGCGGCCGGTTCGCTGATCGGCCTGCAACTTCGTCAGTTGGTCTATTTCGCGTTCCCGTTTGCCACGGTGATGCTGGTGCGCACCCTGTTTCACCATGAAACGCGGGGCACGCCGGCCGAGCGATTCGCCAGGCGCGCCCACCAGCTGTCCGGCGTGATGCTCGCCTGTGCATTCTTCCTGCCATTCATGGTCTTCCAGATCAGCCTCTGGATCATCGCACTGGTCACGATCGCGGCGATCGGCTGGTCACTCTGGTATGCCATGCGCCAGGCAACAGACGTCACCACCTGGTGGTTTCTGGCCGGCGTAGTCATCGACGTGACGGGGGCAGTGGCCGACCTCCTGTATGTGATGGGCATCGTCCAGAGCACCTCGCCCTGGTTGCGCGCCGAACAGGCGTCGTTGATCGCGGCTGTTCTGACCGGCATGGCGGTGGGCATGACGCTCGCGCGGGAGCGTCGGCGCCGGCTCAATACCCAGGCAGATGCCATCGCCCTGCTGGGCCGGTATGAAGACGTCTATCGCACGGTGCCGATCGGTCTGGTGTCCGTTGGTGAGGACCTGCGCGTGGAGCGCTATAACGAAGGCTTTGCACGCATGTTCGATCTGCGTGATCCCGTGGAGCTGGATCCCACGGTGGCCGACCGGGCACAGACGCCGGCGCTCGATGCATCGTTTCCGATCGAACTGCGTCAACGCATCAGTCAGGAGCTCGCCCTGCACGATGAGTGCGACTTCGAACACCGGCTGGACAACGGGCAGTCGACGCGCTGGCTGCGAATCCTGGCCCGCGGCAAGCCGGGCTCGTACGAGGCCAGCGTGTCCGATGTGACCGAGCAGCGTGAGGCCAGGGAAAGGCTGGCCGCCGCGGCCCAGCACGACCCGCTCACCGGCGCCCTGAATCGCCTGGGGCTGAGCAACCGGATCGACGAGGCCATCGCCAACGACCGGGACCTCGGCCCGGCCGCGCTCTGTTATGTGGATCTTGATCGATTCAAGATGCTCAACGATATGTTCGGCCATCAGGCAGGTGATGTGGTTCTGATCGACGTCGTGGCACGCCTGCGCCGGGCGCTGGGCGACGAGGCCGTGATCTCCCGCCTGGGTGGCGACGAGTTCGTGATCATGCTGGCTGCTGCCGACCAGAGCGTCCAGGAAGGGCTGGCCTGGAAAGCGCTGGCAGCCATTACCGAGCATCCATATCACCTGAATGACCGCAGCTTCTCGGTCACGGCCAGTATCGGGGTGTTCCGGCTCATTGCCGGCCTGCCGCAGGCCGAATTGATCGCCGGCGCCGACCGTGCCTGCCAGGAAGCCAAGCGGCGGGGACGCAACCAGGTGGTGATGTGCATGGATCCGCAGGCCTTGATCCAGCGCCGTATGAAGGAATTGTCGATCGTCACCCGTCTGCATGAGGAGCAGACATTCGCCGAATTCGAGTTGTTTGCACAACCGATCTTCGCGCTGCGCAAACCGGCCGCTTATGCCGGCCAGATCCAGCTGCGCCACCGGGAGGACGACGGCACGCTCATGTCGGCCGAGCCGTTGATCCGGGCCGCCGAACAAAGCGGCGAGATGACCCGGATCGATCGCTGGGTGCTGCGCCGAACCCTCGAATGGCTCAGCGAGAACGCCGTCGCCGCCCGGCAGTTCGACTTCATTTCAGTGCATCTGTCCGGCACCTCGCTCAATGACGAATTCTTCAAGACCTTCGTGATCGCCTTGCTGCAGAAGCACGCCTCGGTGGCCGACCGGGTGGTCGTGGAGATGACCGAGGCGGTGGCGATGCAGGACATTTTCATGATGAAACGCTTCGTCGAGTCGGTCCGCAGCACCGGGGCCAGGCTGGCGCTCAATGAATTCGGCAGTGGCTATTCGAATTTCTCGTCCATCGCCGAAATCCCGGCCAGCTTTCTGAAAATCGATCGCGGTTTCGTGGGAGCGCTGCGCGGCGAGCGGTCCACCGCACCGATCATCAGGACCATGCAGACCCTGGCGCATGAACTTCAGATGGACTGCCTGGCCGACGGGATCGAGGATCCTGAAACCCTGGAGATGCTGCGCTCCATCGGAATGGACTACGGACAGGGTCAGATGCTCGGTGAGGCCATGCCCATCGAAACCTTCGCCGCTCGCGCCGGCGTCAGTTCATTCACGACCGACCATCCGGGCGGCAGCCCGCCCGGCGCGGGCCAATCGCTCGACACCCACCGGCCGGCGTTCGCCACCGACGCGGACTGAATGCCCGGATGAACGACTGGCCCTGCGTTGATCAACGCAAACGGTAGCGAGCCCCGATGAACAACGTGCGATCGGTTCCGGACGGATTGGACGGATTCGTATCGCCCGAATAATTCGCAAAGGTCAGCACGGCGCTCAGGTCCAGCGTGTTGGTCAATGAATAATAAAACCCGGTGCTCAGCGAATTGGTCGTCACGTTGATGCCGGTCCGGCCATTCTTGTCGTAGTTGTAGATCCAGGCACTTTCCCAGTCGATACGATCGTCGACCTCATAAGTGAGCGTCATCGTATTGCGAAGGGTGAAGGAGCCGTCGCCGTCAAGAATCGACAGCAGACGCGCTTCATCGGAGAATTGCGTCCGGTTGCTCAGGGGATAGTGATACTCGGCGCCCAGTTCGAGCGCCGGATCGGTGTCATTGCCCTGATCGAACGACCGGTAGACCATGCCCAGACCGGCTCGCACCTTCCAACCCACCTTGCGGGTCGAGATGCGCTGGCGCACCAGCACGTCGCGGGCCCGCAGGATCTCGCCAGCCCCGAAGTTCTGGGTGATCAGCCCGGCCTCCAGATAGACCTTCTCGATGTCGCCGATCCAGTACTGCTCGTAATCTTTCGCGCCGTACTTGGCCAGGTATTCGCGCTCGCGATCGACCACACCGGCCACCTTCTGATAGGTCTCCAGCGAAGGGAAGGACTTGATCTGCCCACGCTCGATGAGACCCTCGGTGATCTGGATTGCCTTGGCCATGGCGGTGACGTTTCGCACCCGGCCATAACCGACGCCGATGATGCCAGCCAGTTGCCGACGGTTGAACGCATCGCTCGCTTCGAGGTCTGCGCTCCCATACCAGAACAGTCCATTGCTGTTGGCTTCAAAATAATTGTCGGTGGTGACACCGGCGCTCAGGGCATAGCTGCTGTTGGAATCGGCTCCGGCGGCCGACGAGCGACCGATATGGCCGATCAGATCGGCGCGATATCGAAGATCGTCACGAGGGGTGCTGCTCAAATGATCGTAATTGAGTCGCAGATTGGCATCGTAGGCCTGCTGCGCGTCATCACGATTCCGCGACGCCGTCAACGAGCCGTTCAGGTACAACTCCTCCCAGGCACTCTTCACAGGGTAATAATCCGACACCTGTACGCCTTGGGCTGATGCCATCGTGCAGCCAACCGTCATCAGGAGCGCCGGAATACCTTTCAGCAAAACAGTCGTGTTCCTCATTGGTTATAGTCCTTTAGGTCGAGAGAAAGCAGTGAGACGCTCAATCGTATCGCGATTGCCGATCGTCATGATTCAACCGGCAACACCATTGCAGCCCGGCGCTGGTCACGGGATTCGATGGCGTGATCTGAAAAACGCCGTCGGGTCAGCGACGGCGTTTTGAGGGGGCTGTGGTGAGATCCGGCTCTGAATGCCGGATCGGCAGGCGCGGATCAGGTGCCCGATTCAGTCGACGATTCGGCCGCCGGCTCAACCGCCTTCATCGACAGCCGCAGACGACCCTTGTCATCGGCCTCGATCACCTTGACACGCACGGCCTGACCTTCGGTCACGTAGTCGCTGACGTTGTTGACCCGCTCATTGGCAATCTGCGACACATGCAGCAGGCCATCGCGACCCGGCATCACCTGCACGATGGCGCCAAAGTCGAGAATCTTCAGCACCGTGCCGTCATAGACACGACCGATCTCGACTTCGGCAGTCAGGTCTTCGATCATCTTCTGGGCTTTCTTGGCCGCATTGCCATCGACCGCCGCAATCGTGATGTGTCCGTCGTCCTGGATGTCGACCTGCGTACCGGTTGCTTCGGTGATCTGGCGGATGGTGGCGCCGCCCTTGCCGATCACGTCGCGGATGCGCTCCGGATTGATCTTCATCTTGTACATGCGCGGCGCGAAATCCGACAATTCCTCGCGCGCACCGCCCACGGCCTGACGCATCTCGCCCAGGATATGAACCCTCGCCTCCTTGGCCTGGGCCAGCGCCACCTGCATGATCTCGCGGGTGATGCCCTGGATCTTGATGTCCATCTGCAACGCCGTGATGCCGTTGTCGGTACCGGCGACCTTGAAGTCCATATCGCCCAGGTGATCCTCGTCGCCCAGGATATCGGTGAGCACCGCAAACTTGTTGCCTTCCTTGATCAGACCCATGGCGATGCCGGCCACGTGCGCCTTGACTGGCACACCGGCATCCATCAAGGCCAGACAGCCGCCGCAAACCGATGCCATCGATGAGGAGCCGTTGGATTCGGTGATCTCGGAAACCACCCGGATCGAATAGGCGAAATCGTCGACCGAGGGCAGCAGAGGCGCCAGTGCCCGCTTGGCCAGACGACCATGGCCGATCTCACGACGCTTGGGGGTACCCATCCGACCGGTCTCGCCAGTCGCGAAGGGCGGCATGTTGTAGTGCATCATGAAGCGCTCGCGATACTCGCCGCTGACCGCATCGATGATCTGCTCATCACGGCTGGTGCCCAGGGTCGCGGTGACCATCGCCTGGGTTTCCCCCCGGGTGAACAAGGCCGATCCATGGGCACGCGGCAACACGCCGGTACGGATCGCGATCGGCCGCACGGTGCGGGTGTCGCGGCCATCGATCCGGGCATCACCGGACAGAATCTGCTGGCGCACGATCCGGTACTGCAGGTCGTGCATGAGGTCGTAGACCACGCCGGCGTCGGGCGCCCGCGCATCGGGCTGGCTCTGGGCCGCCCAGGCGGCGACCGCCTCCTGGCACTGGGACTCGACCTCGCGGATCCGCTGGGTGCGCTCCTGCTTGTCGCGGATCCGGTAGGCATCGCGCATGCCGGATTCGGCCAGTTCGGCGACCTTGGCCACCAGTGCCGGATCCTGGGCGGGTGCCGTCCATTCCCATTCGGGTTTGCCCGCCGACTCGACCAGCTCATCGATGGCATTGATGGCAATCTGCATCTGCTCATGGCCGAACATGACCGCGCCCAGCATCACGTCTTCGGGCAACTCGTGGGCCTCGGATTCGACCATCAGCACCGCCTGATCGGTTCCGGCGACGACCAGATCGAGCCGGGTTTCCTTCATCTGGGTGGCCGACGGATTCAACACGTATTCGCCGTTGATATAACCGACCCGGGCCGCGCCGATCGGGCCGGCAAAGGGCACGCCGGAAATTGCCAGCGCCGCCGATGCACCGATCATCGCCGGAATGTCGCTGTCGACCTCGGGATTGACCGACATCACCTGCAAGGCGACCTGGACTTCGTTCAGAAAGCCCTCGGGAAACAGCGGACGGATCGGTCGATCGGTGAGACGGGCAATCAGCGTTTCGCGTTCGGTGGGACGCCCCTCACGCTTGAAAAATCCGCCCGGAATCCGGCCGGCTGCGTAAAACTTCTCCATGTAATCGACGGTGAGCGGGAAGAAGGACTGACCCGCCTTGGCTTCCCTGCGAGCCACAACAGTGGCGAGCACCACCGTGTCGTCCATGGTCACCAGCACCGCACCGGATGCCTGCCGGGCGATTTCACCGGTTTCGAGCGTGACGGTATTCTGGCCCCACTGGAATGTTTTCTTGGCTATTTCAAACACTGGCTTCTCCATTCATTTTGAGCCGGGGCCAGCCCGACAAAGCACAAAAGCACCGGCCCGGACGGGCACAGTGCTTTCGAGTTCCTGATCGATGTGATCGCGCGCAACAAGGCTGCTGCGCCATTCAACCGCGCAGACCGAGCTTCTCCACCAGACTGCGGTAGCGCACCACGTCGCGCGACTTCAGATAGTCGAGCAGCTTGCGGCGCCGGCTCACCATGCGCAGCAGACCGCGGCGGGAATGGTGATCCTTCTTGTGAGTCTTGAAATGCTCGGTCAGGTCGGCGATCCGTGCCGAGAGCAGGGCAACCTGCACTTCGGTCGAACCGGTGTCGTTGGTCGAACGCTTGTTGTCGGCGATGATCTTCGCCGTGTCGATATCGGCTACTGCCATTAAATTCCCCAGACGGTGGCCAGCGCGCCAGGTGCCGGCCTTCCATAAACTTGCGATGCCACCGGGTGTGCGGCATCGTGCGAACCCAGCATTATACGCAAAACCGGTACGACCGGTCAGATCGGGCCCTGGGCTGCCACCTTGTCCGGATTGGCATGCAATCGGTTGAGCGCGCTCAGATAGGCCTTGGCCGAGGCCAGCACGATGTCCGGATCGGCGCCGACCCCGTTGACCACCCGACCGGCGCGCGCCAGACGGACCGTGACCTCACCCTGGGCCTCGGTACCGCCGCTGATCGCATTGACCGAATACAGCGTCATCTCGGCGCCCGAACCGGCCATTGACTCGATGGCGCGCAGCACCGCGTCGACCGGGCCGCTGCCACTGGATTCGGCCACCGTTTCGCGCCCGCCCACGCTCATAACCACGCGGGCCTGCGGCTGCTCACCACTGGCCGACTGCTGGCTCATCGACACCAGGGCGTAGTGGTCGCCGGCCTCGCGCTGCACGGTCTGATCGGACACCAGGGCATGGATGTCCTCGTCGAAGATCTCCGATTTACGATCGGCCAGTTCCTTGAAGCGCGCAAAAGCCGCATTCACCTCGGTTTCGGACTCCAGCCCGATACCCAGCTGCTGGAGCCGCTGTTTGAATGCCGTGCGCCCGGACAGCTTGCCCAGCACGATCCGGTTGGTGCTCCAACCCACGTCCTCGGCGCGCATGATTTCGTAGGTGTCCCGGTGCTTGAGCACGCCGTCCTGGTGAATGCCCGACGCATGGGCAAAGGCATTGGCGCCAACTACGGCCTTGTTCGGCTGGACCACGAAGCCGGTGATGCCGGACACCAGACGGCTGGCCGGCACGATCTGGGCAGGATCAACGCCCACGTCCAGACCGAAAAAATCGCGGCGGGTCTTCACCGCCATGACGATCTCCTCGAGCGAGGTATTGCCGGCCCGTTCACCCAGCCCGTTGATCGTGCACTCGACCTGACGCGCGCCGGCCATGACGCCGGCCAGCGAATTGGCCACCGCCATCCCCAGGTCATTGTGGCAGTGGACCGACCAGGTCGCCCTGTCGGCATTGGGAATGCGCTCACGCAATGTACGGATGAGTTCGGCGAACCGATCGGGTACCGCATAGCCCACGGTGTCGGCGATATTGACCGTCGTCGCCCCTTCGGCAATCACCGCCTCGAGTACCCGGCACAGGAAATCGATATCCGAGCGACTGCCGTCTTCGGGTGAAAACTCCACATCGTCGGTGAACTGGCGGGCGAAGCGCACGGCCAGGCGGGATTGTTCGAGCACCTGCTCGGGCGTCATGCGCAACTTCTTCTCCATGTGCAGGGCAGAGGTGGCGATGAAGGTATGGATGCGCTTTCGCTCGGCCTTGGCCAGCGCCTGCGCGGCGCGCGAGATGTCGCGGTCATTGGCGCGGGACAGCGAACAGATGGTGGATTCGCGCACGGCCGCGGCGATGCCGGCAATGGCGTCGAAGTCGCCGTTGGAGGAGGCGGCGAATCCGGCTTCGATCACGTCAACCTTGAGCTTCTCGAGCTGCCGGGCGATGCGCAGTTTTTCCTCCCGGGTCATCGAGGCGCCGGGGCTTTGCTCGCCGTCCCGCAGGGTCGTATCGAAGATGATCAGTTTGTCAGACATTGCCGCGCTCCAAGAATTGACCGGCGCCAGGCCGGGTGATGTCAGTATCGGATGACTCAGGTCTGCGGCAGGGTGACACCGCGCTGCCCCTGGTATTTGCCACCACGATCCCGGTACGACACTTCGCAGACCTCATCGGACTCCAGAAACAGCATCTGGGCACAACCCTCGCCGGCGTAGATCCGTGCGGGCAACGGGGTGGTGTTGGAGAACTCGAGGGTCACATGACCCTCCCACTCCGGCTCCAGCGGCGTGACGTTGACGATGATCCCGCAACGCGCGTAGGTCGACTTGCCCAGGCAGATGGTCAGCACATTACGCGGAATCCGGAAGTACTCGACGGTGCGGGCCAGGGCGAACGAATTGGGCGGGATGATGCAGACATCACCTCGCACATCGACGAAGGAGCGCGCATCAAATGCCTTCGGATCGACGATGCTGCTGTTGATGTTGGTGAAGATCTTGAACTCGTCGGCGCAGCGGACATCATAACCATAGCTGGAGGTGCCATAGGACACGATCCGCTGTCCGCCCACCTCGCGCATCTGACCCGGCTCGAAGGGCTCGATCATGCCCTTGGCCCCCATTTCCCGGATCCATCGATCTGCCTTGATGCTCATCGCCTGCCTGCCCTGTCGGTTGGGGACTCAGGCGTAAATCGTACTTCAGCCCGATCGCGCGGAGTAAGATCACCGCTTTACGAATCGAGGAGGCAGACAAACATGAAACTGAGCGGCGAACGCCTGATTCCGGCCCCGGTCGAAACCACCTGGGAGAAGCTGAACGATCCGGCCACCCTTATGGCATCGATCAAGGGTTGCGAGTCGCTCGAGCGAACCGGCGACGACGAGTTCCTGGCCGCCCTGAAGATCCGGATCGGGCCGGTCAATGCGCGTTTCAAGGGCAAGCTGAACCTCGAAAACGTGGTACCGCCCACCTCCTACACGATTCGCTTCGAGGGTCAGGGCGGGGTTGCCGGCTTCGGCAAAGGCCAGGCCAACGTGTCCCTGGAGGCCCAGGACGGCGGCACGCTGTTGCGCTATGAGTCCGATGCGCAGGTCGGCGGGAAAATTGCGCAGATCGGCTCGCGGCTCATCGATTCGGCCGCCTCCAAGATCGCTGCAGACTTCTTCGCCGAGTTCGAGAAACAGGTCACCGCCTGACCCACGGAGCTATTGGCATGGACAATCTGGACCGACAGGTATTGCAGCAAGCCCTCGAATGGCACGGCGAGCAGCGCGGGGTATGGCTGGTCACCGTTGTCGAGACCTGGGGTTCGGCGCCCCGCCCGGCCGGTGCCTTGCTGGCCATGCGCGATGACGGCCTGGTGGTGGGCTCGGTGTCCGGCGGTTGCGTCGAAGACGACCTGATCGAGCGGATCCGCAGTGGCGAGCGGGTCGACAAGCCCGCGACCATCGTCTATGGCGTGAGCCGGGAAGAGGCGGCCCGATTCGGCCTGCCCTGCGGCGGCAATCTGCGCCTGATCCAGGAGCCATTGGTCGATATCCGGTGGGCCAAGGATGTGCTGGCCCGCACCGGTGGCGGTCATGAAGTGGTGGTCCGCACGCTCGATATCGACAGCGGCGAGTCGACCGTCAGTGCCGGGCGCCGGGGCGACCGATTCAGTTTCGATGGCAAGGTCATGCGCAGCGTGTTCGGGCCACGCTGGCGGGTCCTGCTGATTGGCGCCGGACAGCTGTCCCGGGTGTTTGCGCAAATGGCCCTGGCTCTTGATTTTGAGGTCATCTGTTGCGACCCTCGCGAGGAATACCACCTGACCTGGGACGTGCCGGGAACCACCTTCTCACGGGAAATGCCCGACGATCTGGCGGTGTCGCTCAAGCTCGATGCCCATAGTGCCGTGGTCGCGGTCACCCACGATCCCAAGCTCGATGACCTGGTGCTGCTGGAGGCCTTGAAGTCCGACGCTTTTTATATCGGTGCGCTGGGTTCGCGAGGCAATACCGAGGCACGAAAGAAGCGGCTCGCCCAGTTCGATCTGACCCCCGACCAGATCAACCGCCTGCATGGTCCGATCGGTCTCGATATCGGCAGCCGCACCCCGGCCGAGATCGCGGTGTCCATCCTGGCAGAGATCGTGGCGGTGCAGAACCACGTCGAGTTGCGCCAGAAGAAGCCGATCCTGGCGACCGCCTGAGGCCTATCCCGGCCTATCCCGGCCTATCCCGGCCTATCCCGGCCTTGTCCGGTCGGCGGCCGCCGGACTCACCGACTGGTCACGAAGCCGTATTGGCGCAAGGCGGCAGCGGCCACTGGCGAGCCCAGCCAGGTCAGCAATTCGTCGGTGCGGGGATGGTCACGGGTCGCCACGCGGGCGGCCTGATAGTCGATAGGGGTGTGCGACCCGTCGGCAAACCTCGCCACCGTGCGGACCCGCGGTTCGGTCGCCGCATCGCTCGCATAAACGATGCCCAGCGGGCACTCGCCTCGCGCCACCAATGCCAGGGCCTGGCGCACCGTGGCCGATCCGGTCAGCCGCTCCCGAACCCGTGAGTACCAGCCGATATGGGTCAGAGCCTCGCGGCCGTAACGGCCCGACGGGTCTGAACGGTCGTCGGCCATGGCCAGTTTGCCGCTGTCGCCCAACCAGTCCGCCAGGGGCAATGCCTCGCTGGCCAGCGGCACCTTATTACCTCGCTCGCGTCTTCGGTCCGTGACCGGCGCGATGATCACGAGGCGATTGCGCACGAACGTTCGCACCGACGCCGGATCGACCCGCTCGACAATCCGCAAGGTGTCCATCCACCACCCATCCGCGCTGATGAAGATATCGGCCGGTTCACCCTGCTGGATCTGGCGGGCAAGCATGGGTGTGCCCGCATACGACACCATCGCCAGACCACGCTGCTGGCGTTGCCAGCGCCTGAGGATCTCGTCCAGCGCATGGTTCAGGCTGACCGGGGCGAACACCAATACCGGCTCGTCTGCACCGACCTGACGGACCACGGGCAAGCGGTCACCCACGCCCGTCGGTGCCGCTTGGCCCTCACCGGACCGGCCCACCATGACGGCGAGTCCGGCCACGGACGCGGCCAGGCACCCGATGACCCTGCGTCGCGCCGCGCGGCGGGTGACCCGCACCACCAATCAACTGTTCTGGACGACGATGGACGGAAATTTGAGCGACATGTCCTTGGCCTGTTCGGCAATGCGCACAGCGATCCGCCGCGCAATCCGGCGATAGGTCCGGCTCAGGTCACCGTCGGGTTCGGCGACCACGGTCGGGCGACCCGAGTCTGCCTGTTCGCGGATCCGGATATCGAGCGGCAGTCCGCCAAGGTATTCGACGTTGTATTCAGCCGCCATGCGCTCGCCGCCCCCCTCGCCGAAGATATGCTCGGTGTGGCCGCAATTCGAACAGGTATGCATGGCCATGTTTTCCACGATGCCCAGGATCGGGACGCCGACCTTCTCGAACATCTTGAGCCCCTTGCGCGCATCGAGCAGGGCGATGTCCTGGGGCGTGGTGACGATCACGGCGCCCGTAACGGGGATCCGCTGCGACAGGGTCAGATGGATATCACCCGTGCCGGGGGGCATGTCGACCACCAGATAATCCAGGTCGCGCCAGTTCGTGTCCTTGAGCAGTTGTTCGAGCGCCTGGGTCACCATCGGCCCACGCCAGACCATGGGCGTGTCCTGGTCGATCATGAAGCCGATCGACGAGGCCTGGATGCCATGACCTTCCATCGGCTCGAGCGATTTACCATCGAGCGATTCGGGCCGGCCGGTAATGCCCAGCATGGTCGGCTGGGACGGACCATAGATATCGGCATCGAGCATGCCCACCGTGGCACCTTCGGCCGCCAGGGCGAGCGCCAGATTGACGGCCGTGGTGCTCTTGCCCACGCCACCCTTGCCTGAGGCCACCGCAATGATGTTCTTGACGTTGGGCAGGGTCTTGATGCCTCGCTGAACCGAATGCGGGACGATTTTCTGGAACACGTTGGCCGACACGTTCTGCACGCCGGGCAGGGCACGCAGGCGCTCGATCACCTCGCGACGGATCGGTTCGATCTGACTGCGGGCGGGATAACCGAGTTCGACATCGACCGCCACATCGGCGCCGTCGACCCGGATATTGCGGGCCGACTTCATGCTGACCAGATCTTTGCCGGTGTTGGGGTCGATGATGGTGGCGAGCGTCTGGGACACCTGCTCGGCGGTAACGGTCATCGCGGTTCCTCGAGATTGGAATGGTCGTGCCAAAGGGGCCTGCCGGGGCAGGCTGGTGGGCGGCTTGCGCCGACCGACATGAACAAGTCTAATGGATGGTTGCCCGAATCGATCTGCCATCCCCATGACCCGCAAGTTATTTGTCACCACCGCCCTGCCCTACGCCAATGCCGCGTTTCATATCGGGCACGTGATGGAGTACATCCAGGCCGATGTCTGGGTCCGGTTTCAGCGCCAGCGGGGCCACCAGGTGACTTTTGTGTGCGCCGACGATGCCCATGGGGCGCCGATCATGATCGCGGCCGAAGCGGCCGGCAAGACGCCACAGGCGTTCGTGGCCGATATCGCGGCCGGCCGATCCCGCCCCCTCGAGGGTTTTCACATCCGGTTCGATCACTGGCACAGCACCGATTCGCCCGAGAATGTCGAATTGTCGCAAGGCATCTACCGCGCCCTGCGCGATCAGAATCTGATCCGCAAGCGGACCATTTCTCAGTTCTTCGATCCGGTCAAGGGCATGTTCCTGGCCGACCGTTATGTGAAGGGCGACTGCCCGAGCTGCCGCTCACCCGATCAGTTCGGTGATGCCTGTGAAGTGTGCGGCGCCGTCTACTCGCCCACCGACCTGGGCAATCCGGTATCGGCCCTGAGCGGCGCGGTGCCCGAACTGCGCGATTCCGAGCATTTTTTCTTCGCGCTGTCGGATCCGCGCTGCGTTGAATTTCTGCGTACCTGGACCGCCGGTCGTGACACTCATGGGCAACCCCGTCTGCAACCCGAAGTGCTGGCCAAGGCGCGTGAGTGGCTGGGCGAATCCGCAGCACTGGATCGGCCCGGCCACGATGAAACCGACGCACCCGCGGCCCTGAGCGATTGGGATATTTCTCGCGATGCGCCTTACTTCGGCATTCAGATTCCCGATGCGCCGGGCAAATATTTCTATGTGTGGCTGGATGCGCCGATCGGCTATCTGGCCTCGATGAAGGCCTATTGCGAGCGCAACGGACTGAATTTCGATGCCCTGCTCGCCGACCCTGCACTCGAACAAGTGCATTTCATCGGCAAGGACATCATCTACTTTCATGTGTTGTTCTGGCCCGCGATGCTGCACTTTGCCGGTCGGAAAACCCCCGACCGGGTCAATGTGCATGGCTTCATCACGGTCGATGGTGCCAAGATGAGCAAGAGCCGGGGCACCGGCATCTCGCCGCTGCGTTATCTCGAACTCGGACTCAATCCGGACTGGCTGCGCTACTACCTGTCGGCCAAACTGAACGCCCATGTCGAAGACGTCGACTTCAATCGCCACGATTTCATTGCGCGGGTGAACAGCGATCTGGTGGGCAAACTGGTCAATATCGCGAGCCGCTGCAGCGGATTCCTGATCAAGCGCTTCGATGGCCGATTGGGCGAACCCGATCCGCAGGCCCGCGCCGCCTTCGATGCGGCCTGGCCAGGCGCGGCGCAACTGGCCGAGCGTTATGAGCAGCGCGACACAGGCCGGGCGATCCGCGAAATCATGCAATATGCCGACGCGGTCAATCAATACATCGATGCCCAACGACCCTGGGAACTCGCGCGCGATCCCGCGCAGACCGCCCGCTTGCAGCAGGTCTGCTCAACCGCCCTGGGTGCCTATGCCGACTGCGTACGCCTGCTGGCCCCGATCATGCCGGCCACGACGGACGCGGCGCTGCGTCAGCTCGGGCTCGATCTGGGCAACTGGAACGACATTGGGTCACCGATCCCGGCCGGCCATCGCATCAACCGCTATGAACACCTCATGACCCGTATCGAACCCGGCCAGCTCGATGACCTGTTCGATGCGCCCGAGCCCGCCCAGCCGGTGCAATCCAACAGTGCGGCGGCGGCGCCCGCGCCCTCGCCCGCACCCGCGTCCGGCAAACCGGTCGTGACAGCCGACCAGCCAGTCATCTCGATCGATGATTTTTCGCGGATCCAGATGCATGTCGCGCGAATCAACGCGGCGAGTCCGGTCGAGGGTTCGGACAAGCTGCTGCGACTGGAACTGGACCTCGGTCCGCTGGGTTCGCGCACGGTGTTTTCGGGCATTCGCGCCGCCTATGATCCGGCCACCCTTGCCGGACGTCTGACGGTGGTGGTGTCGAACCTGGCACCGCGCAAGATGCGCTTCGGCGTGTCCGAAGGCATGGTGTTATCGGCCGGTGGCGGCGACCAGGGACTGTTCCTGCTCAGCGCCGACAGCGGCGCCGAGCCCGGGATGCGGGTGGGTTGACAGGCCCGGGCCGGCCCGGCACACCCGGATCAGCGCGGTGCCGGGGCTCAGGTGTTGTCGTGCTGCGGATCACGGGTCAGGCTGGTATTGACCACCTGGCCCGCCAGGTTGAAGTGCACGTTGAAATTGTCGACGTACGAGAGCTTGCCGACATGCTTGAAGCTCCAGACCTCCTGCGAACTGAGCTGGAAAAACACGATATCGGTCGGCTTGCCCAGCAGGCGCCTGACCTGTTCGCGATGCATGCCCGATTTCACCTGCTCGAACATGGCCGGCACCAGCACATTGCTCATGCTGCGAAATTTGCCATCCGGGCCGATCGACACCATGTAGGTTTCCGTGCCACCCGGTGCGCGTGGATACTCGAGCACCCGTTCGCCGTCGTTTTCCTCCCAGACCACTTCGGGCTCACCCATGAGCTTGCGCACGTCGGCTTCGGTCGACACGCCGGGCTGCAGCGTCTTCTGGGCAACCCAGTCACATCCCCCCAGCCAGGTCAGGGCCGAGGCAAGCATCAGGATCAGGGTCGATTTCATTGTGTTTCCTCCGGGCGGGCCGGCGCAGCCCCCGGCCACGCCGTAAGGTAAAATTCTCGCATGTACGAATCCGATATCACGCGCTTCCTGCGCGAGCTCAAGGCCAGCCGCCCACAGATTGCGCAGCAGCAACGCGACGGGCGTGCCCTGTGGTGGGATCACCCCCAGGATCCCGAGGTCCGGTCGGCACAGCAACAGTCGCGGGTGCCGCAGTCTGCGTATGTCTATCAGACGGGTCCCTGACCCCCGATGACACCAACGGACGGCGACCCGGGCCTGGCTGACACGACCGCTGTTTCGGAACGTGAACCGGGCCCGCCGCCATCGGCCGATCCTCCCGGCCCTGTGCTCGATCCGGTGATCGGCGAGCAACTCGAACTCAAGGTCTATGCCAAGCTGTACGGGGAGCCGCTCACCCGTCTGCCCAACGACCTGTACATCCCTCCCGATGCGCTCGAGGTGTTTCTTGAGGCCTTCGAGGGGCCGCTGGATCTGTTGCTCTACATGATCCGCAAGCAGAACTTCAACATCCTCGATATTCCGGTTGCCGAGGTCACGCGCCAATACCTTGCCTACATCGACGAGATCCGCAGTCGTAATCTGGAGCTGGCCGCCGAGTATCTGCTGATGGCGGCGCTGCTCATCGACATCAAGGCCAGGATGCTGCTGCCGGTGCGTAATGCCGATACCGGCGAGGAGGTCGATGACCCCCGGGCCGAGCTGGCCAGGCGCCTGGTCGAATACGAACGGACCAAGCTGGCCGCCCAGGAACTGGATCGCATTCCGCAGTACGGGCGGGACTTCATCGCCGCCCAGGTGCATCTGGAGCAGTCGATGCAGGCTCGCCTGCCCGACGTGAATCCGGATGATCTGCGCGCCTGCTGGCATGACATCCTCAAGCGCGCCCGCCTGGTGCGCCATCATCACATCACCCGTGACAGCCTGTCGGTTCGCGAATACATGACCCGGGTGCTGCGCAGTCTGCAAGGCACCCGGTTTGCTGAGTTCACCGACCTGTTCGAGCCTGCCGCACCGGTTCCGGTGATTGTCGTCACCTTCCTGGCCCTGCTCGAGCTGTCGCGCGAATCGCTCGTTGAAATCACGCAGGCTGAAGCCTATGCGCCGATCTATGTGCGTCTGGCCTACGAGCCCAGCTGAGCAACCGGCCCGGCCATCAGGCCCGGCAACGGCAACATCGGGGCAGACCATTTGACACCGCAGCGGGCAGTTGATCTGTCGGCCCGGCATACCTTCGGTTGCCCGGCGCTGGCGGGCGAATTCCTCGAGTTGGACAATGCCGCCGATATCGGGCCGGCCGGCGACTGGCTGCGCGGCCATCCCGATGCCTTGATCCTGGGCGATGGATCGAATCTGCTGCTGGTTCGCCAGCGCATCGACCATGTCTTGCAGGTCGGCCTGCGCTCACGTCGGATCCATGCCGCTGATGAGCAATGGGTATGGCTGGATGCCGCAGCCGGCGAAAACTGGCATGAACTGGTGATGTGGTCGCTGGATCAGGGGCTCTGCGGCCTCGAGAATCTGGCCCTGATTCCCGGGCGGGTCGGGGCGGGACCGGTGCAGAACATCGGTGCCTACGGGGTCGAGATCGCCCAGTGCGTCGAGCATGTCCGTGCCCTGGACATCCGCTCGGGGCGCTGCGAAACACTGAGTGCCGCGGACTGCCGATTCGCCTATCGCGACAGCCGGTTCAAGCGCGAGCGCGGACGCTGGCTGATCACGGATGTGCGGCTCAGACTGGCCAGACACTCAGCACTGCATCTCGATTACGGCGACATCCGGCGGGAACTGGCGAACGCCGGTATCGATGCACCGACTGCGCCGGATGTTGCCGCTGCCGTGATCCGGATCCGGCAGGCGCGGCTGCCCGATCCCGCCCGGCTGGGCAATGCGGGCAGCTTCTTCAAGAACCCCGTGGTGGCCCAGGATCGTCTTGCGGCCTTGCATGATCGCTTTCCCGGGATGCCTGCCTACCCGGCTGGTCCGGGTCTGATCAAGATTGCGGCCGGCTGGCTCATCGAACAGTGCGGCTTCAAGGGTGTCCGACGCGGCGATGCCGGCGTTCATCATGCTCACGCCCTGGTCCTGGTGAATCATGGGCGGGCCACCGGCGCCTGCCTGCTGGCACTGGCCATGGAGATCCGCTCGGCAGTAAAAGATCGTTTCGGGCTGGAACTGGAGCCCGAGCCGGTCATCATCAACCCCGTCTGAATACCCAGCGGGTGTCGGTCGATGCCTCGGCGACAAATCGATAGCCGTCGCGATCGAATTGTTGAAGTCCCCGCGCCTGCGTCAATTCTTTGTCGATCGCGAATCGGGCCATCGCGCCACGCGCACGTTTGGCATGAAAACTGATGACAGCATAAGGCCTGGCGCCATCCGGACGGGCTTCCTCGAACACCGGCTGAATGATTTGCGCCGCCAGCCGTGAGGGCCTCACCGAGCGGAAATATTCGTCGGAAGCCAGATTGACCAGCACGGATGAGCCCGTGCCGGCCAGCGCCGAGGCGAGTGCGCAGGTCACCCGATCGCCCCAGAACTCATACAGATTTCGCCCGCGACGGGTGCTCAAGCGGGTGCCCATCTCGAGACGGTAGGGCTGGATCAGATCGAGTGGCCGCAGAACGCCATACAGGCCGGACAGAATCCTCAGGTGTTGCTGCGCAAAATCCAGTTGCGAGGGGCTCAGACTTCGTGCATCCAGGCCCTCATAGACATCGCCGGCAAAGGTCAGCAACGCCGGTCGGGCATTGTCCGGCGTGAAAGGGCGCGACCAGCTCTTGAATCGGCTTGCATTCAGCGCGCCCAGACGGTCGCTGATCGCCATCAGTGACGAGACCTGGGCGGGTGACTTGCGGCGCAGACTCGTGACCAGTCGTTCGGCCTCGTCCAGCAACTGGGGCTGGGTTGGTGAGGCAGGCGGTAGCGGTGAATCGAGATCGAGGGTCTTGGCGGGTGAGATAACGAGCAGCATCGCGTCGGCAAACATCTTCTGGCATGGCCAGGTCGACCAGTCCGGATGATGCCATGAGCCAGCCGCAGGCCCGCGCTCCAGGGGGGTTTTTTGGAGCGCAGCCTTATTGCAGTGACAGGCCGGTCGAGCGCAAACCGCCGCCCCCTGCCTCGTCCTCGCCATCGATCATCTCGGCATCCATCGCTGGCTCGGCCGGCGCTGCAATGATGATGTCGTCCGTTGCAGCCGTCTGCCCGGTTTTAGACAGCGAACTGCCGCCGGCCACGCCGAACCGGGCGGACCGATTACGAACCCAGGCCTCGAAATCATTCCGACCCAGCGGTTTACCGACGAAGTAGCCCTGCACCTGATCGCACTTGAGCCGGCGCAACATATCGATCTGATCCTGTGCCTCCACGCCCTCGGCCACCACTTCGACGCCGATCGCATGCCCCAGCGCAATCGCAGCCTGGACGATGATCCGGCTCGCCTTGTCACGGGTGAGCCCGCGCACGTACTGACGATCGATCTTCAGGTAGGACAGCGGCAATGAGCGCAACTGATCGAGGGTGGCGAATCCGGAGCCGAAATCATCGATGGCGATCTTCACGCCCAGACGATGCAGCACGTCGAGATTCTGTCGCACGATGGGCGAGGCGTTGAACACGGCCTGCTCGGTCACTTCGAACGTCAGTGTCGCGCCGCGCAACTTGTGGGCCCGCAATCGCTCGACCACATACGTGGTGAAGTCAGGGCTGCCCAGATCGCGGGGCGACAAATTCACCGATACGGCCAGCGGCAGACCCTTGTTCATCCAGTCGGCGGCGGTCGCCAGGGAGGAATCGATCATCCAGTAGGTCAACTGGGTAATGAAGCCGGTCTTCTCGGCAAATGGCACGAACTCGCCAGGGTTCTGGGGTCCGCGTTCAGGATGCTCCCAGCGCATCAAGGCCTCGGCCATCAGGGTGCCATCACCCTTCAGATTGACCTTGGGTTGCAGGGCCACATGCAATTCACCACGCTCGAGCGCCTCGCGCAACTCGCCCAGCATCTTCACCTGCTGCTCGCGCTGACTCTCGAAGGACGGATCGAAGACGGCGATGCGCGAGATCTCCGCCCGCGCATGGGAGGCCGCAATATCGGCCGAGTACAGCAGGCTGCCGGGATCCATGCCGTGATCGGGATAAACGGCGATGCCGATTTCACCACCGGGGAGCACCGACTGGCCCTCGAATTCCACCCGCCGGGCCAGAGCCTCGGCGATCTTGCTGGCCAGTGCACCCGCTTGCTCGCCATTGCAGGTCGGCAGGACGACGCCAAATTCATAGGTGGCCAGACGGGCCACGAATGCCGGCGTCGCACTGTTGTCCTGCTCACGGGTGAAGGCCTTGAGCTGACGGCGCAGCCGATCGGCAATCTCGGAGAGCATCGCATCGCTGGCCTTGCGACCCAGCGAATCATTGACCTCGCGCAACCGATCCACCACCACGGTCACCAGGCTCATGGATTCGCCGCGGCTTCGCGCCCGGTTCACCATGTCGACCAGCTGATTCTCGAACATCGCCCGGGTCGGCAGGCCCGTCACGGTGTCCCGGTTCGCCGACTGGAACAGCTTGATTTCCCGCTGCTTGAGGCTTTGCGCGAGCACATTGAAACTCTCGACAAACCGCCCCAGTTCATCGCTGCTGCGGATCGGCAGTTCGACGTCATAGCGACCATTGCCGATTTGCCGGGCTGCGTGGGTGAGATCGATCAGGGCAGCGGTCAGGCGCTGGCCGAATACCAGTCCGCCCACCAACGCCAGCACCAGTGCGACCGCAGAAATCACGCCCACGAAATACAGAAAGCCCTGGACCTTGTCGGCGACCGGGCGGGAAGGCGGCAGGATGCTCGCATAGACGTTGCCGTCGGAAGCCTGATGCAACAAGGACATTCGGATCGTCTGCTCATCGACAATCAGATCCCGGGAGCTTTGCAGCGCAGCCACGCCGACCTCGGCGATGCTCTTATTGATGTTGGCCTGCATGCCGGCATCGATCAGACTGCCCAGCATTGAGATGCCGCTGCCCGCCGACAGCTTGTAGAAACCGAGCGGTGCCCCGCTCAGCTCGGTCATGGTGCGGGCCAGCAGTTCATCCACCGGCCGCGACACGAACAACACCTTGCCCGCGCCCGCCTCGTTGATACGTACGCCGGCCACGATGGAGGCCAGGTTGCCGTCGGTGACCACGCCATCGGCCCGTCCGACACTGGCCGCCCGGCGCGCCAGCTCACGGGCGTCCGCCGAGTCGACGAGGGTTTTTCCGGCGCCGACCAGATTGACTACCTGACCATTCGCATCAGTCAGCCAGGCGCGCGGAAAACCCATAGTCAGGGTGAGTCGGAGCAGCAGATCCTCGGCGCCGCCATTCCTGAGCTGGGCGGCATTGGCCGGGTCATAGACCGCCTCGAACAACTTGCCGACCATGGTCTCGCGTTCACGGGACCAGGCCTGCAATACCCGGTTCTCGACCGTGCCCAGGTCCTGCTGCATGCCAGAGGTATTCAAATCGCGGGCAAGGCCGGTGGCCAGCCAGTAGACGCTGCCCAGCGATGCGAGGATCAGCAGCGCGGAGAACAACGCCAGTCGGGTGCGCAGGTTGAATAATCCGGTCATGTCATTGAGCTCGATGCCTAGGGCTGGCGGAGACGGCTCTCGGAGTCTCGGTCAGAGTTCAGCCGATCCGGAAATGATCTCTGACGAACGGTGCGGCAGGCGCGGTCAGCGGCGCGAGGCGGATCCACCGAAACGCCACAGTGCCCGGCAGGCCTGGCTAGCGACTGGCGTCGTCGTAGAACCAGTGGACCGGCGGCAGACCCGCCGTGGGCATGCTGAGCCGACCCAGCGAGTCGCCCAACAGGCAGCCCAGATAGCCCGTGCGCAGATCCGGACCGCCGAAGGCAAGGCTGGAGATATTGCGCAGCCGCCGGCTGCGAATGCCGTCCAGATGCGGGCGGCCCATGCGCGACTCCTGCCAGGCAGTTTCGGCCTGCGCCAGATGGGCTTCATCCGCATCCTCCAGCCAGAGGGTCTGCGAGCCATCGGCCCGCACCCGGATCACCCGGTTACTCACGATGCTGGTGATCCAGAGTGAACCCTCGATGTCCAGGGCGAGTCCGTCGGGGAAGGTGCCCGGACCAAATTCGGTCACGACCTGACGTTCGCTCAGCCCGCCATCCTCAGTGATGCGGAAACGGGTGAGCCGGCGGGTGAAGGTTTCGTTCACGAACAGATGACGTCCGCTGGCATCGAGCACGCATTCATTCGTGTAACCCAGACCATCGGCCACGATCCGGGCTCCGGCATCATCGACCAGCACGATGAAGCCATCGTTGCACTGGGCGTTGTAGCCGCGCGCCCGCGGCACCAGTCGGGTCGACACGGTGATCCAGGTCCGTCCGAACCGATCCTGGGTCACGAAATTGCAGGGCGGCAGATCAACACCCTCGACCCGCAACAGAAAAGGCGTCACCTGGCCGTCGCGCTGCAGCCGGAAAATGCCACCGGCGGTCTCGCCCAGATCGGCCAGCAGAAACGATCCATCCGCGCAGAGCGCGATGCCGTTGGGTCGCAAAGGCCGGTCGCCATCGATCGAACCCTGGTACAGGCGGATCGTCCCGTCAGGCAGCCCATGGGCCACGCCGCCGCGCCAGTCGGCGCTGTACCAGTGGCCGGCCCGTGTGCACAGCACGCACTCGGGTCGGTTCAGCCCCTGACCAACAAATTCCACGGCATCCAGCCGCGCAGCGATGCCGGGATCGACGGCTGGCACTGGCGGATTCATGGTGTTCAGGCCGGCAAGGCTTCGCGGGCCTGCCGTTTGCGCTCATGCTCCTTGAGGAAACGCTTGCGCAGCCGGATGCTGCTGGGTGTGATCTCGACGAGCTCATCGTCGGCGATGAACTCCACTGCACGCTCCAGCGTCAGTTCAATAGGTGGCGTCAGCAGGATCGCATCATCCTTGCCCGAGGAGCGGACATTGGTGAGCTTTTTCTCGCGTACCGGATTGACCACCAGATCATTGTCGCGGGTATGGATGCCGATGATGATGCCTTCATAGAGCGGATCGCCGGGCGAAACAAACATGCGGCCACGCTCCTGCAGTTTCCACAAGGCATAGGCGACCGCGTCGCCTTCGTCCTGGGAGATCAGTACGCCATTGCGCCGGCCTTCGATATCGCCCGCCCAGGGGCCGTAGGCGTCAAATACATGACTCATGATGCCGGTACCACGGGTCAGATTCAGGAACTCATGATGAAAGCCGATCAGACCGCGTGCCGGTATCCGGTAGTCGATGCGCACCCGACCGGCACTGTCGGGCACCATGTTCGTGAGTTCGCCGCGGCGCCGTCCGAGCAACTCCATCACCGCTCCCTGATGGACCTCCTCGACGTCCATGGTGAGTGCCTCGAAGGGTTCGAGCCGCTCGCCATCGCGTTCGATGATCTTGGGCTTGGGCCGCGACACCGCCAGTTCATACCCTTCGCGGCGCATGTTCTCGAGCAGGATGGTCAGATGCAGTTCGCCCCGACCGAACACCCGGAAGGTATCGGAGTCGCTGGTGAATTCCACCCGCAATGCCACATTGCTGCGCAACTCCCGTTCGAGCCGCTCGCGCAACTGCCGGCTGGTCACGAATTTACCTTCACGGCCAGCCATCGGCGAGGTGTTGACCAGGAACTCCATGCTCATCGTGGGCTCGTCCACATGTAACATGGGCAAGGGTTCGGGTTTGAGCGGATCGCACAGCGTGGTGCCGATATCCACTTCGATACCCGTCACGGCCACGATGTCCCCCGCCCCGGCCGACTCCACCTGAGTGCGGTCCAGCCCGGCAAAGCGCAGCACCTGGCCCACCTTGGCGGACTTGATGACAGGCTGGCCATCGGCGCCGGGTACCGCCACTGCGACCGGCTGACCGGCCCGGATCGTGCCGCGGTTGATTCGGCCGATGCCGATCCGTCCCACATAGCTCGAATAATCGATCGCCGATACCTGCATCTGCAACGCGCCATCCGGATCATCGCGGCGCATCGGAACCTGACGCAAAATCGCATCAAACAAGGGATTGAGCGAGAAGCCGGCCGCCTTGGCCTGGGCCTCGCTCGTGATTTCACCCTCGGGCAGCGCATCGGCCTCGGCCACCGCCCAACCATGCAGGGCTGAGGCCAGAATCGTCACAAAATCGAGTTGGTTCTCGTCGGCGCCCAGGTTGCAGAACAGATCGAAGGTCTCGCTGTGAACCCAGTCGGGACGCGCGCCCGGACGGTCGACCTTGTTGATGACCACGATCGGCTTGAGTCCCAGCGCCAGCGCCTTGCGGGTCACGAAGCGGGTCTGGGGCATGGGCCCGTCGACCGCGTCGACCAGCAGCAACACGCCATCGACCATCGACAACGCGCGTTCGACCTCGCCGCCGAAATCGGCATGGCCGGGCGTGTCGACGATGTTGATCCGCGTCCCCCGGTAGGCGACCGCACAATTCTTGGCCAGAATCGTGATGCCGCGCTCGCGTTCAAGGTCGTTGTTGTCCATGACACGCTCGGCCACCAGCTGGTTGGCGCGAAACGTGCCTGACTGGCGCAACATCTGGTCGACTAGGGTGGTCTTGCCATGATCAACGTGGGCGATGATCGCGAGGTTTCGAATCTGTTCGGTGGTCACTGGAGTTTCTCGTGGGTGGTGCATCGGGACTGCGGGTCGGGTCGGGCCGGAGGCGGGAGATCAGGCGGGAGGGGATTCGGGCAGAACCCGCTCAGGATTGAGCATCGGGCCGTCGAACCGACCCAGGCCCAGAAAACGGTCGGCCGCATAGACCCGACAGCGGGTGGTGGTGGCGTACCCATCCTGCAACAGGACGGTGGCGACTTCATGACGGATGCCGGACTCGCGCAAGGGTTCACGGGCAAGATCGAGGACAGCAGCCAGCTCAGGCATGGCGATGGCCTGACCGTGTACGAAGCGGCGTGCGGCATCGGCATCCAGACAGGCGGTCGGCAGGGAGCTCACCATCGTGTCGACCGGTTCGAGCGCCGGCAACCCCCGGTGGGGATGGTCATCGGAGCGCTCGCTGCGACCCGCATCGATATCGGCCAGGCTATGCGCCCGGGCCAGGGTGAACTGACCGACTGCATCGCGTCGCAGGCCCTCGAGCCATGCCCCCGTGCCCAGTGCGGCACCGATGTCTTCGGCCAGCACCCGGATATAGGTGCCCTTGCTGCAGCGCACGCGAACGCGCAAGCGATCCAGACCAAGTTCAATGAGGTCCAGCGAATGGATCGTCACGGCCCGATCGGGGCGCTCGATGGTGATCCCGGCCCGGGCATATTCGTAAAGCGGCCGGCCTTGATGTTTGAGCGCCGAATACATTGGCGCGCGCTGCATGATCGGCCCGGTCAGCGCGGCCAGCGCGGCCAGGACCCGTTGCCGGTCCGGCACGCCCGGATGATGGCCGGGTGTGGCAGTCAGTTGTCCTTCGGCATCGCCGGTCGAGGAGATGGCTCCCAGGCGTACGCTCGCCGTGTATTCCTTGTCGGCATTGACCAGATCATGCAGGAACCGGGTCGCATGACCGAAGGCCAACGGCAAAAGCCCGGTCGCCAGCGGATCGAGGGTGCCACCGTGACCTGCCTTGCGGGCACGATAGGCCCGCCTGACGCGTTGCAGAGCATCGTTCGAACTGATCGCAGGCGGCTTGTCCAGCAACAACACACCGTCCACGCTCAACCAGGCGTGTCTGGGCATGTGTTCAGCGCTCCGGCGGTACTCGAAGGGGCAGAGCGGATCGGGTCTGCGGATCGATGTCGGACTGGGCCGCGTGATCGGCCTGATCAGACGCATTGGCGAGCGCATCATCGATCAGCCGCGACATCGCCATACCGTGCGCGGTGCTGCGATCATGCTGGAATCGCACTTCCGGCGTGGTGTGAATACGCACGCGCCGGCCGATCTGGCCGCGGATGAAGCCGGCGGCCGCATTGAGTCCGGCCAGGCTGCGCGATACCGATTCGTCGTCGTCGGGCAGGGTCGAAAAATGAACGGTCAGATACGCATAATCGGGCGTGAGGTCCACGCCGGTCACGGTGACCAAGCCCACGCGCGGATCCTTGAGTTCGCCGCGGATCAGTGCGGCGACCTCCTGGTGCAACTGCTGGGCAACCCGGCTGGCCCGGTTACCGCTGCTGGATCGTGGACGTTTCATACGCTGTCGTCAGGGGGCGGACAGGCCGCAGACCGGTTGCGGTCCGCGGTCTAGAGCGTGCGCGCCACTTCCTTGACGTCGAACACCTCGATCTGGTCGCCGACCTTGATGTCGTCGTAGTTCTTGAACGACAGGCCGCATTCGAAGCCTTCCTTGACTTCGCGCACGTCATCCTTGAAGCGTTTGAGGGTATCGAGTTCGCCCGTCCAGATGACCGTACTGTCGCGCAGCAGCCGAACGCGCGCGCCACGCCGCACCAGGCCTTCGAGGACCATACAGCCGGCGATATTGCCGACCCGCGATACCTTGAAGACCTGCCGGATCTCGACCAGACCCAGGGTCTCCTCGCGCTGCTCGGGCGAGAGCATGCCGCCCATCGCGTTCTTCACATCGTCGACAGCGTCATAAATGATGTTGTAGTAACGAAGCTGGACGCCCTCGCCTTCGGCGATTCGGCGCGACTGCTGATCGGCACGCACATTAAAGCCGATGATCACGGCCTTGGATGCAGCGGCCAGGTTGATGTCCGACTCGTTGATGCCGCCCACCGCCTGATGGACGATCTGTACCTTGACCTCGTCGGTGGACAGCTTGAGCAGGGATTGCGCGAGCGCCTCCTGTGAGCCCTGGACGTCAGCCTTGATGATCAGCGGCAGGGTCTGCACATCGCCCTCGGCCATCTGCTCGAACATATTCTCCAACTTGGCGGCCTGCTGACGGGCCAGCTTCACGTCGCGGAATTTGCCCTGGCGGAACAGCGCAATCTCGCGCGCTTTGCGCTCGTCGCCCAGCACGATCACATCCTCGCCCGCATTGGGCACTTCGGCCAGGCCCTGGATCTCGACCGGGATCGACGGACCGGCAGACTCGATCTGCTTGCCGTTCTCGTCGAGCATCGCCCGCACCCTGCCGAACGACGAACCGGCCAGCACCACGTCGCCCTTCTTGAGCAGGCCGGACGTGACCAGCACGGTGGCGACCGGACCTCGGCCCTTGTCCAGCCTGGCCTCGACCACCAGACCCTTGGCAGCTCCTTCGTTGGGTGCCCGCAGTTCGAGCACCTCGGCCTGCAGCAAGACGTTTTCGAGCAGTTCGTCGATGCCCTGGCCGGTCTTGGCCGACACCGCCACCAGCGGGACATCGCCACCGTACTCTTCGGGAATCACGTCGTTGGCCACCAGTTCCTGCTTGAGTTTCTCAGGATTGGCCTCGGGCTTGTCGATCTTGTTCATCGCGACCACCATCGGCACATTGGCCGCCCGGGAGTGCGCAATCGCCTCCTTGGTCTGGGGCATCACACCATCATCGGCGGCCACCACCAGAATCACGATATCGGTCGCCTTGGCACCGCGAGCCCGCATGGCGGTGAACGCCTCATGGCCCGGCGTATCGAGGAAGGTCACGACACCGCGGCTGGTCTGCACATGGTAGGCACCGATGTGCTGGGTGATGCCGCCCGCTTCGCCGGCCGCCACCTTGGCGGTACGGATGTAATCGAGCAAGGAGGTCTTGCCATGGTCGACGTGACCCATGACCGTGACCACCGGCGGACGCGGGACGGACTCGCCCGGTTCGTCGCCCGGACCGGCTTCCTCCAGGAACGCTTCGGGATCGTCCAGCTTGGCGGCAAGCGCCTTGTGACCAACCTCCTCGGCCAGGATCATTGCCGTCTCCTGGTCGAGCACCTGGTTGATGGTCACCATCTGACCCAGTTTCATCAACACCTTGATCAGGTCCGCGGCCTTGACCGACATCTTGTGCGCCAGGTCGGCAACGGTAATGGTCTCGGGCACATGAATTTCGCGCGCGATGAACTCGGCCGGCGCGGCAGCCGGTCCGGTCCCGGCACGGCCGTTGCGACCGCGCGTGCGCGCACGCCCCCCGCCCGGTCCGCGCCAGCCACCCGCACCACCGGCACTGTCGCCGCGGGTCTTGAGACCACGTCGCTTGTTCGCTTCGTCCGACCACGTGGAGGAAAGCTTTTCGCTCTTGACATGCTTCTTGGCGCCGGGCGCGGCGGGTGCTGGCTGAGCAGGCCGCGCGGCACCATCGCCCTGGACGCGCCGGATCGTGCCGGCCGGCGCTGCCTCGGCGACCACTGGCGGCGGCGCAACGGGCGGCGGTGGTGGCGGCGGCGGCGCTGGAGCCACTTTCGGCTTGCGGCTTTCGGCCATCAAGCGATTGATTTCGGCGACTTCGTTCTGAACCGAACGACGCGCGGCGGCCTGTCGCTTGGACTCTTCGCGCAGGCGGGTCGCCTCGGCGGCGGCCGCGTCGGCCTCCTGACGGGCCTTGTCCCGCTCGGCACGACCCAGATCCGTGTCGACCGCTGCATTGTCGACACGCGCCTGTTCGGCGGCCAACTCGGTGCGACGCCGCTCGGCTTCATCGGCCGCGGCATCCCGCCGGGCCTGCTCGGCGGCGAGTTGTTCCTGGCGGGCCTGCAGTTCGGCGGCCTGTCGCTCGAGCAACTGACGCTGGCGGGCCTCTTCGGCCTCGCGTTGCATCTGCAGCTCGGCATCGATGACCGGCACCACCTCGGCTGGCTGGGCCTGCTCGGGCGCTGACTCGTTGGGGCCGGCACCGGCCTCGCTCTCGCGTTTGACGAATACGCGCTTCTTGCGCACTTCGATCTGGATCGTGCGGGCCTTGCCCGTGGCATCGGCCTGCTTGATCTCGGACGTCTGCTTGCGCGTAAGCGTGATCTTGCGCTTGGGCTTTTCGTCGGTCCCGTGCGAACGACGCAACGACTCCAGCAGACGTTCCTTGTCGATCGCGCTCAGGTCGTCATCGACCGAACTCTTGTCGACACCCGCTGCGCGCAATTGTTCAAGCAGCACGTCAGCCGGCATCCGGAGTTCCGAGGCGAAGGTGGAAACTGTATTGCTGGTCATACCTGGTGTCCTTGGGCGAAAAAGATCAGTTCATGATCGTTCTTTCACGCGTCTTCATTTTCAAACCAATGGGCGCGCGCCTTCATGATCAGATCACTGGCGCGCTGCTCGTCCATCGAGACCATCTCGACCAGCTCATCGACCGCCAGCTCGGCCAGGTCGTCGCGGGTGACGATCTGGTGATCGGCGAGCTTGGCGGCGAGATCCCGATCCATGCCTTCAAGACTCAACAATGCATCTTCGGTGCCACCGATCTTCTCTTCGGTCGCGATGGCATCGGTCAGCAGCGTGTTGCGCGCACGACTGCGCAACTCCTCGACCGTATCCTCGTCGAATGCCTCGATTTCAAGCAATTCGTTGATCGGCACATAGGCCACTTCCTCGAGCGTGGTGAAGCCCTCGTCGACGAGAATACCGGCAACCTCGTCGTCCACATCGAGTTTTTCGGTGAAGAGCTGGCGCAATTCGGCCCTTTCCGCTTCGGTCTTGGCTTCGGATTCTTCGGCCGTCATGATGTTGATCTGCCAACCCGTCAACTCGGAGGCCAGCCGCACATTGCGCCCACCCGTGCCGATCGCCAGGGCCAGATTGTCTTCATCGACAACGACGTCCATCGACTGCTTTTCCTCGTCCACGACGATCGAGGACACATTGGCCGGAGCCAGCGCGCCGATCACGAACTGCGCCGGATCTTCGGACCACAGAACGATATCGACCCGTTCGCCCGCCAGCTCGCCGGTCACGGCCTGCACGCGCGAGCCGCGCACACCCACGCAGGTGCCGATCGGATCGATCCGGCGGTCATGAGACAGAACGGCGATCTTGGCGCGCACGCCGGCGTCGCGGGCGGCCGCCTTGATCTCGAGCAAGCCCTGCTCGATTTCCGGCACCTCGATCGCGAACAGATACTGGATGAATTCGGGCGCTGTGCGCGACACGAACAACTGCGGACCGCGGCCCTCCCGATTGGTTCTTGATACGTAAGCCCGGACCCGATCACCGGTGCGCAGGTTTTCCTTGGGAATCATCTGGTCACGCGTCAGACGCGCCTCGACCTTGCCCGACTCGATGATCGCGCCTTCCCGATCGACCCGTTTGACGGTACCGGACAGAATCGGATCGCCCCGTTGCAGGAAATCGTCAATGATCTGTTCGCGCTCGGCATCGCGGATCCGTTGCAGGATCACCTGTTTGGCCGCCTGCGCGCCGATCCGGCCCAGCTCGACCGCCTCCAGGCCCTCCTCGATGTAGTCGCCGACCTCGATACCGGGTTTGCTCCGTTCGGCTTCACTCAGGATGATCTGAAGGTCGTGATCTTCGAGTTCGCCGTCCGGCACGACCTGCCAGCGCCGGAAGGCGGCATAGTCACCGGTCTCACGATCGATCGTGACGCGAACGTCGGACTCGTCGGCGAAGCGCTTCTTGGTCGCAGAGGCAAGCGCACTTTCCAGAGCCTCGAACACGATGTCGCGCGCGACATTCTTCTCGCGTGCCAATGCGTCGACCAGCAGCAGGACTTCACGGCTCATGCCTGTCTCCTGAAAACAAATTTGGGCACCAGTCTGGCCCGATCAAGATCTTGCAGGGAAAAAACCATTTTCTTCGCTGCATCGGGCGACGTTGCCGCCGCGCTCTGGGTTCTGACTGACTTGCCCGATGCACGCACACGTTTTGCGCCGCGACTGCCGGCATCGGCCGGACCGCTCGCCACGTCATCGGTCAGCTCCAGGCCGAAGCGATCATCACCCTCAACCGTCAGGCGGCCGGTGTAACGCTTGCGGTTCTCGACAGCATGGCGCAGTCGGATCGTCACTTCCTCGCCGGCAAAGCGCACGAAATCGGCAGGGCGCGATAGCGGCCTGTCCATGCCGGGCGATGAAACCTCCAGACGTTCGTAGTCGATGTCTTCCACCAGTAATACGTTGCTCAGTTGATGACTCACCCGCTCGCAATCCTCGACCAGCACCTGCCGACCTTGCTCGACACCCGACACGCCGTCCCAAGGATGATCGATGAACACCCGCAACAGTCCGGAGGAGGCGAATTCGACATCCACCACTTCCATTCCCATCGCGTTCACAGTCTGTTCGATCAATTCCCTGGTCTGTTGCACGTTTAGCCGATCCGCGAATCAATCCGCAAAAAAAAATGGGCATACAAGCCCATGACCACCACACCCGCCGCCCGCATCATGCGATGCACTGCCTGCGATGCACTGCCCGCGATGCACTGCCCGCTATGCACCGCCCGACCAGCCCGGAACCGCTGCCGCGCCAAGTCAGCCAAACGTGCCGCGAGCAACGCGCCGACACCCGGCACCCCTGGCAGGCTGACCAGACAACTGCTGGCGGGTTTCGCCCGACCGGATCCGGCGTCGCGCGGTCGTCAGTTTGCCAGCCCAACGACAGCCAGAGCAGGCCCTGAGCCCTGAGCGCCTCAACCAACTCAGAAAGAATCCGATTCGGCCTTGAAGTGTCGCCTTGGACTGTTGCCTTGAACTGAAGGCTTGTTGCGCATCTCGCATCCCACCAATCTTGATGGGATGCGCCATCAAACCGGTAGCGCAGCCAAAGATTATAGCCCGGATGCGAAAAGATGAGAATCGCCGGTGTCCATTCTCCGCGTCAGCATCAACGACAGTCAGGATCAGGCGGCCGGACCCGCCCCACCGCCGCCACGATTGCCACCCGAGCGCCGGCCACCACGCCGACCACCACCGGGTTTGCCCCCAGGGCCGCCACCGGGACGGGATCCTCGCCGGGCGCCTGGCCCTCGCGCCTGGCCCTGGCCCTGGCCACCACCGGGCACGCCAACATTGCCCGGACGTGGACTCTTGCCCGCCCCCTGTCCCCGCGAACGCTTGGGATTGGCTGACGCCCCGGGTTTTCCCGGTGCGCCGGCGGGTTTCTTGCGCCGGGTCCCGTTGCCCTTGCGCGACGGCGAACCGGAGGGATGGGCCTCGCCCGCCCCCCGATCCATCGGGCCACCTGCCCAGCCCGACCCGCCCAGCCCCTGACCACGCCGGGCCTGGCGACGTGATATGCCACCGGGCACCCTCATGGCCGCATGGGTTTCACGCACGGCACGGGTGATCCCTTCCTGGTGCGCGTTGTCGTTGGCCGGTTGCCACTCGTCGTCTTCGAGTTGTTCGGCAGACAGATTGCGAAATCTCGGGTCGACATCATGATCGGGGAACAGATGCACCGGCTGGGCGTCATCCGGATACTCCTCATCATCGTCATCACCGAAGGGCGCGAAGAAGGCCTCATCGGTGTCGTGTTGAACCACTTCCTCGACCGACGATTCATCATTGACGGGCAGCGGATTGCCCTCGGCATCGAGCGGCGTGTCGGTTTCGTCCGGATCGCTGGGTCGCGCACCACTCGGATCGAGCGCAGCGATCACCGCCGCCGCCTGACGAACAGCCTGGTTGAGCAGCGCCACCTCGTCACCGGTCAGTTCCTGCCAGCGTCCTCGCTGCAGGCGCTGGGGCAGACCGACCGGGCCGAAACGCACGCGGACCAGTCGGCTGACCGTCAATCCGACGGCCTCCATCAGTCGCCTCACCTCGCGATTGCGGCCCTCCGTGATCACCACACGGTACCAGGCATTGGCCCCTTCGCCGCCCAGGTCGTCCAACGCGGTCACTTGCGCCGTTCCGTCGGGCAGATCCACCCCCTCGAGCAGCGTGCGGCGCGCCTGCTCGTCGATCCGCCCCAGCACGCGGACCGCATACTCGCGCTCCCAGCCGTATCGCGGATGCATCAGCTTGTTGGCCAGATCGCCCGAGGTCGTGAAGATCAGCAGCCCTTCGGTATTAAAGTCGAGCCGGCCAACCGACACCCATCGCCCGCCCTTGATATTGGGCAGCCGGTCGAAAACCGTCGGACGACTGCCCGGATCGTCACGGGTGCAGATCATGCCGGCGGGCTTGTGCATCAACAGCACGCGAGGCGGCGGTGCGATAGCCTTGCGCTTGATCGGCCGGCCATTCACCCGGACCTGATCCTTGGCGCCGACGCGCTGGCCAACATGGGCTGGCTGGCCGTTCACCGACACCCGGCCGGCGACGATCAACTCTTCCATCTCGCGACGCGATCCGAAGCCGGCATCGGCCAGAACCTTGTGCAGCTTGGGCGAATCATCGGCAACCGATGCGAGCAATTCGGGATCGGGGCGACCCGCACCGACCACCGCCACGACCTCGATAGGGGGAACAGGCTCGTCATCGACTCCATCGACCGCATCGGAAACCGTCCCCGCCCCCTGATCAGCCGCCCCCGCGTCAGCGCGTTTTTTCGCGCCACGGCGGCGCGGGGTTCGGGCGCGACCACCTGCCGGCCTGGCTCCTGCCTCATCACCATCAACCGCGTCGGCGCCGGTTGACATCGCGCCACTCCGATCGTTGGCCGCCTGGACGTCGGCCACCGCGGGTGCCTCGGGAAGCACGCCACCGGGAAGCACGCTGTCGGGCGGCAGATCGACTGCCGTACCTGCGCCCGGATCGGCAGCCGTCTTGCGGCGCTTGCGCGGTCGACGCCGGGCCGCCGGCGTCGCACCGTCCAGGGCTTCGGCCGGACCACCGTCCGCGTCACTTGCCGCCTCGGCTCCGCTCAGCCGGACTTCGCCCGACGGCGTCGCCAGTGCCCCATCCAGCCCGTTGACCGGCCGATCCGGCGGCGCTGCATAGCGATCAGTGTCGCCAGCCTCGTTGAGGCCAACCTCGGAATCCTCTCGCGGCCCGCGCTTGCCACGCCGGGTGCGCGACGTGCGACGACGATTGAACGCGGTGCGCAGCGAGCGGACCTCTCCCCCCTCGTGACCATCGCCGCTCGACGACGGCATGGTGACCAGATCTGGCTTGATTTCACTCATCGGGTTTCCATCGGATTGGGCACGGGGTTTTGATCGGCGGGCGAGTCATCGTTGTTGTCATCGCGCCCGGCAGAGGCGGAGTGGTCGAGCGTGGCAACGAGATTGAGCGACTCGGCCAGCTCGACCAGTTCGTCGATTTCCAGCGATTCGGGGGTGACAAGCAGCTCAGCGGCTTCGGTGACAGCCACGACGGGCGTTGTAACGACATCCGCCTCGGGCAGGCCGGCAATCGCCCTCTCGCCTGACTCGGGCGAATCCGCTCCGGATCCCTCGTCATCATCGTCTTGCCGCACCACTTCTGCGTCGACCGCGGTCAAGGCAACGACCTGACTGCTGAAGATATCGGCCGTATCGTCGTCGCCCATCGTGTCGATCGACGGCAGCTCCTTGAGCGAACGCAGACCCAGATCGTCCAGGAACTGCCGGGTCGTGCCGAACAGGGACGGGCGCCCCGGTACATCCTTGTGGCCGATCATGTCGATCCAGCCCCGCTCTTCCAGCGTCTTGATGATCTGGGCCGATACCGAGACACCCCGGATCTCTTCGATGTCGCCACGCGTGACGGGCTGCCGATACGCGACGATGGCCAGTGTCTCCATCACCGCTCGCGAATACCTGGGTGCCTTTTCGGGCGACAGCCGATTGATGTAAGTCGCGTATTCCGGCCGGGATTGAAAACGCCAGCCACTCGCTACCTGGACGAGCTGAACCGGTCGCTGCGACCAGTCGGCGGCCAGATCATCCAACAAGGGACGCAACACCTCGGGGCCAAACTCATTGTCGAACAAGCGACGGACCGCAGTCATCGACAAGGGATCGGGCGAGCACAGCAATGCGGCTTCGAGCACGCGCTTGACTTCATTCGTATTCATCGGTGTGGTCCGGTCTGGTGTCGTCGGCGCATCGACGATGACGGCCTGGCTGAACTCGCTGCACAGACCGGGCAGGACGCCGGGAGGTTCGAATCAGATTCAAGTCGGACAAACAAGACAATCATTCAATCAGACTGCGAAGAATCCCACGACCGGCCTCACGAATCGCGATCCGCGCGTTGTCAACCAACGGCATACTGCGCGGATCGACATCGGTCCGGGTGCTGGAATCCAGCGCACCGCAAGATCAGCGAACGACTGGTCGTGAACAAGACCTGTCAAATGGCACTGGTTCAACGGTGCATGGCGCCGGGCCATCTTCCGATCATGCAATCCGGACCACCTGTTTGCTGCACCGGAATCGTTGGCCAGCCGTGGCTCGACAACCACCGTGACACTGGCCGACGGAACATCCGGATTCAGGCCTGGACGGCCGGATGGAGGGAAATCGACGGATTTCCGCTAGGTCTGCTTAATTTGGTTGCGGGGGCAGGATTTGAACCTGCGACCTTCGGGTTATGAGCCCGACGAGCTGCCAGACTGCTCCACCCCGCGTCTGATGTCCGGCATTATAGCGCTGCGCCCGTGCAACGCAAACGGACCGCCTCTGCGACCGTCCCGATACGATGCAGACGGTCGGCGCGCAACGGTCCGCATTCCGAATTACTCCGGCGAATTGACATGAAATTCTGTTCGAATTGCGGTGCCCCCGTCGAACTGCGAACGCCCGCAGGCGACAACCGCGAACGCTTTTGCTGTGCTGCCTGCGAAACCATTCACTATCAGAATCCACGCATGGTGTTGGGCACGATTCCCGTTCAAGGTGACCGGATCCTGCTGTGCCGACGAGCCATCGAGCCGCGCTACGGGTACTGGACCCTGCCGGCCGGTTTCATGGAAAACGAAGAAACCGTGGCAGAGGGCGCGTCGCGCGAAACCGTCGAGGAAGCCGGCATCGACTTCGAGCTCGAGGAGGTGTTCTCGATTCTGAGCGTGCCCCACGTGGGTCAGGTCCACCTGTTCTACCGCGCAAGAATGCTCAGCGACCGGATGGACTTCGGACCCGAAACCCTGGAAACCGGATTGTTCGCCGAAGCGGATATTCCCTGGTCACAGATCGCCTTCCGAACGGTCGAAAAAACCTTGCGCTGGTATTTTGAAGACCGCCGTGCCGGCCGTTTCACCCTCCACGCTGACGATGTCCGATACTCGCCGCACCGCCCGCCCGGCACCCGTTAGGGCGCAAGCCATGGCGGCAACCCGCGATCCAGCGAGCGCTTGGTCGTGGCGGTGAATCCAGGCTCAGGCAGCCGGCCACCCGTGTGGCTGCAACCCGGCGATCCGTTTCCCGCCATCCAGCCGACGGCACCGGCCGGGCCGGACGATACTCTCTGGCCAGCCGGACTGATCGCCGCCGGCAACGACCTGAGCGCCGGGCGACTGGTGCAGGCCTATCGGCAAGGCATCTTTCCGTGGTATAGCGAGGGCCAGCCGGTGCTCTGGTGGTGCCCCGATCCGCGCATGGTCCTGAATCTGACCGAATTCCGGATGCACCGGTCACTGCGCAAGACTCTGCTTCGCTGGCGTCGCAACCAGTCGCACTCGGTCACCCTCAATGCCGCCTTCGACCAGGTAATTGCTGCCTGTGCCGGACCACGCATCGGTTCGGACGGCACCTGGATCACCGATCGCATGCAACAAGCCTACCTGGCCCTGCACCGGCAGGGGATTGCCCAGTCGGTTGAAGTGTGGCGCCATCCGGTTCACGAGGGTGAGCCTGCCGCACTGGTGGGCGGTCTGTATGGCGTGGCGATCGGCCGGATGTTTTTTGGCGAATCGATGTTCGCCCGGGAGCCCGACACGTCGAAAGCGGCGCTTGCCTGCCTCGTACGGCTGCTCGAACCCCTTGGTTTCCCCATGATAGACTGCCAGCAGAACACTCGGCACCTGGCATCGCTGGGGGCAGCCGAAGTGTCCAGAGATGCGTTTCTTGCCCAGTTGCGCGATCTGGTGTCGGCTTCCCCGCCGAATTGGTCAACGATGGGTACCGACAGGATCGAGATCCCCTCCGCATGACTCACCTCAAGGAACTGCCCTTTTCGGCGCTGCAGTTCTACGCGACGGCGCCCTACCCGTGCAGCTATCTGTCACGTCGTCAGGCGCGCTCCCAGGTTGCCACCCCCAACCACCTGATCAACGCGGATATCTACAGCGAACTGGTCAAGGCGGGCTTCAGGCGCAGCGGCATCTTCACCTACCGACCGCATTGCGACGGCTGCCATGCCTGCGTGCCGGTGCGGATTCCGGTGAACAGCTTCGCAGCCTCGCGCAGCCAGCGACGGGCATTTGCGAACCATTCAGACCTCACGACACTGGTGGCCCGTCTGGGCTTTTCGCCCGAGCATTACGATCTGTACCTTCGTTATCAGGCGAGTCGGCATGCCGGCGGCGGTATGGACCATGACAGCCGCGAACAATATGCGCAGTTCCTGCTGCAAAGCAAGGTCAACACCCGGCTGGTGGAGTTTCGCGACCGTGCGGGGGTACTGCGGGTGGTGTCGATCATCGACATCCTCAACGACGGCCTGTCGTCGGTCTATACCTTCTTCGATCCGGATATGCCCAAGGCCAGTTACGGGACCTTCAATATCCTGTGGCAGATCGAACAATGCAAGAGCCTGCGCCTGCCATACCTTTATCTGGGCTACTGGATCGAGGAAAGCCCCAAAATGGCCTACAAGATCAACTTCAAGCCGGCCGAGGTGCTGATCGACGGTCGTTGGCAGGCACGCGAGGGCCTGGTGGGCCGGTGAGCGCCTGTCGCGAGTCCCGGTCGTGATTACCAACCCACCCGATAGTCCGATCTGGCGGATGGTCCGCTCGATGCTGTTCCGGCTGGATCCGGAGCAGGCTCATGAGTCCGCCCTTCGACTCGCGCACCTGCCCGGTGCAGCGCTTGTCGCCCGCTTGATGGGATGCCGTCCGGTCAACGATCCGGTCACGCTGTTCGGCGTGCCGTTTGCCAACCGCATCGGGCTGGCCGCCGGACTCGACAAGAACGGTCGTCATATCGATGCGCTGGCCGCCCTGGGTTTCGGTTTTCTGGAGGTGGGCACGGTCACCCCGCGGGCGCAGCCCGGCAATGCCAGGCCCCGGCTGTTCCGCATTGCGTCGCATGAAGCGCTGATCAACCGTTTCGGCTTCAATAACGAAGGGCTGGATGTGTTTTTGGCGAACGTGAAGCGGTCGCGATTCCGGGGCACGTTGGGTTTGAACATCGGCAAGAACGCCGATACTCCGAATGAGAGAAGCGATCGACGACTATGTCGCGGGCCTGCGCCGATGCCACCCGCATGCCTCGTACATCACCGTCAACATTTCCTCGCCCAACACCCGGAATCTGCGTGATCTGCAGCACGCTCAGGCCTTATCTGCCATGCTGGCAGCGCTCACCCGCGAAAACGATTCGCTGCGCGAGACATCCGGCCGTCGGGTTGCCCTCCTGCTCAAGATCGCCCCGGATCTGGACGAGGCGGCGATCGACGACATCGCACAACAACTCGTCGATCACCACCTCGATGGGGTCATCGCCACCAACACCACGCTGGCGCGCGATGGCATTGCCGGCGCCGATCATGCTCATGAAGCGGGCGGGCTGTCCGGTGCACCGCTGGGCGACCGTGCAACCGGTGTCATTGCTCGGCTGCGTCGGGTGCTGCCCGCCGGATTTCCGATCATCGGGGTGGGCGGCATCGTCCGGCCATCGGATGCGCTGGCCCGACTGGATGCCGGTGCCGATCTGGTTCAGTTGTACTCGGGACTCATCTACCGGGGGCCTGGGCTCATTGCACAATGTGCGCTGGCGGCCAGCAGTCGCCGCGCTCAGGTATCGCCGGACTGATCGGCGCCAGCGCCCGCCCGGGCCGTGCTGCTGATCAACGTCGAGTTGCCGGACACCCGGCGCCGATACGCCCGGACCGCTTCCCGATGGGCACCCAGTTGCAGCGGACCCGCCCAACCGCGCTCCCGGCAGATCGATTCGAGCGTCAGCGTCCAGGCACGCCAGTAGCGTGCATTGCGCCCGGGATCGCCGGCATCGCCAGGACCGCTGACCAGCACGGGTGAATCCGGCGCACGACCATCGGAGTCAGCGGCCAATTGCCTCGCAAATGCCGCCGCCCAATCGGACCAGGGCAGATGCCCGGATTCGTTGAGCGCCACGACCAGGGCAAAGGCCTCGGCCTGCCAGGGCGCATCGAAGGCCGGCGTATCGGCATTCATGGGTCGACGGGTGATAGATACGACTCCCAGCAGTCGACGTGAACACTGTGGGCGGTGGTGTCCCCGCCCCACAACTCGGCGGCATCGAATTCGACCGAGTACAACCATTGTTCGGCTGCTCCGGCGCCGCCGGCATTCGCATCGGCAAACACATGAACCCCGTGAACGGTAGCGATCCGGCCCAGATGACCGCGCACATACCGGGGTAGGCGGGTATGGCCCACCGGATGCCGGTTCTGCGCCCGGACCCGGTCGCCGGGCGCGAACCGGGCCGGCATCGACGCCGGCCGCTCGGTAGGCGATCCTTTGGCCATCGCCACGGCCACCTGATCGGCGATCAGAACACGGGTTGGCCGCGGTGCCAGGGAGGGCCGACCCGAGACGATTTCATCCTGGCTGGCCAGGCCGTTGGCCACCAGCAGACTGTCCAGGCCGGCGAGCCATATCTGGTAGTAGCTGCTGTTCAGATAGCGGACATGGCCGATCGACTCGCGCGCAGCACGTGACTGGTCGATGGTCCAGACGCCGCCAGCCCCCATGGCCAGGGTCAGGGCAAACGCCCGCCTTTCCCAGGGCTCATGAAACGGTCGATCGTCCGGATCCGCCACAACCGGCCCGAAGCCCTGCATGCCACCAAGATCGTGAGGGCCATTCATGATCCGTCCACCAATGCCGTGCCAATCATCGTATCGCGGGTCACCCGATCCATCAGTACCTCGTCGGACAGGTTCTGCCAGTCTTGGGGGGGCCGGGGAATGACCATATAACGGATCTCCGCCGTCGAGTCCCAGACCCGGATACCGACCCGATCGGGCAGCGTCACCCCGAATTCGGCCAGCACTCCCCGCGGGTCGATCACCGCCCGGGCGCGGTACGGCGGCGATTTGTACCAGACCGGTGGCAGGCCCAGCACCGGCCATGGGTAACACGAGCACAGGGTGCAGACCACCAGGTTGTGCATCTCATCGGTGTTTTCGACGATCCGCATATGCTCGCCCTGCCGGCCCGTGTAGCCGAGCGAGGCGATTGCCGCGGTGGCATCGTCGCGCAGCCACTGCCGGAAGCCCGCATCGCGCCAGGCCTTGACCACCACCCTCGCACCATTGCGCGGGCCCACCCTGTGCTCGTACAGGTCGATCAGCCGATCGAGCGCAAGCGGGTCGACGTAGCCCTTGGCGACGAGCAGCGACTCCAGCGCACGCACCCTCAGCGTGTCGTCATCCAGACCTGCATCGTGCCCGGTAGCCGGCGGTTTACCGGGATTATCCGTGTTCTCATTCATCTTGGTTAGGCCATTGGTAGTAGTCCGGAAGGGTCGGCTACGGTGAATTAGACCGCACAACATTCAAAGCGTTACAAACCGGCTGCACATCGGAACAGACCATGGTGTACCGTAGCCCAAAACCTGAAAATGCGCGTCAACTGTAACAGCAACAACAAGACGAAAAGACCGATCGCTATGGCTCGACCCAGAATTCATCCTGCCCAGGAGGGCAAAACCGCAATCCAGGTGATCGACCGCCTGGTGACTCTGCTCGATGCCCTCGCGGAGCACACCGAGCCGGTCAGCCTGAAGATCCTGTCGACGCGGACCGGACTGCATCCGTCGACCGCCCATCGGATTCTCAACGACCTTGTGGTCGCCCGCGTGGTGGATCGGATCGAGCCCGGCACTTACCAACTCGGTATCCGGCTGCTCGAACTGGGCAATCTGGTCAAGGCCAGGCTCAATGTACGTGATGCGGCACTGGGCGCCATGCGGATATTGCATCAGCTCGCGGGCCAGCCGGTGAATCTGTCGATTCGGCAAGGCGACGAAATCGTCTACATCGAGCGAGCGGTCTCCGAACGCTCTGGCATGCAGGTGGTGCGCGCCGTCGGGGGGCGGGCTCCGTTGCACCTCACGTCGGTCGGCAAACTGTTCCTCGCTGCAGACGACGCGGCCGCCGTCCGACAATATGCCGAGCGCACGTCGTTGCGTGGCCAGACCCAGAACAGCATTACCGATCTGACAAGGCTGGAGGCGGAACTGGCCAGCGTCCGCGAGAACGGGGTCGCGCGCGACAACGAGGAACTCGAACTTGGCGTTCGCTGTATGGCTGCCGGGATTCGCGATGACTCCGGCAGACTGGTCGCCGGCCTGTCGATCTCTGCGCCGGCCGAACAGGTTCAGGAGAAATGGCTGACCCTGCTGCGCCAGACCACCAGTGAAATCTCCGCTTCGCTGGGCTACGACGCGCCCGAAGAGCCCAGGGCACCGGACACGCGCATCAGCCAGACCGCCTGATCAGATCGGGAGTTCAGCGCTCAGTTGAGCGTGGTTGCACTGCCCGATGCATGAATTTCAGGCGGGTGGCGTTCCACCCACTGGCGCAGCCGATTGGCGTCGGCCAGTCGTGAACCCCGGCCGGCTGAATCCAGCAACACGAATATCAACGACCGGCCGGCGACCTCGGCGACCATCACCACGCAACGCCCGGCCTCGGCCAGGTAACCGGTCTTCTGCAGACCGATGTCCCAGCCATCGAGGGATACGAGCCGGTTCGTATTGCGGAAGGTCAGCTGGTGAAATCCGGTGTCGACCCGCAGCGACGACGCGGTCGAATACGCCCGGATGACCGGATACTCGCTGGCCATCGCCACCAGCCTTGCCAGATCGATGGCGCTGGACACATTCGAACCCGACAGACCGGTCGAATCCGAGAACCGGGTATCCAGCATGTCGAACATCCGGGCCTTGGCATTCATCGCGGAGACGGCGGCCTGCGTGCCGCCGGGATAGTACCGACCGAGCGCGCTCGCCGCGCGGTTCTCAGATGACATCAAGGCCAACTGCAGCAATTCGGAACGAGACAGCCGCGTGCCCACGCGCAGACGCGATCGGCTGTTGCGGATCCGGTCGACATCATCGTCCGCAATCTCGAGCATGTCAGTGAGCGACTGACGCGCATCGAGCACGACCATCGCGGTCATCAGTTTCGTGATGGATGCGATCGGCAGTACCGCATTGGCATTCTTCTGGTAGATCAGCTCACGTGTGGCCGGATCGAACACCAGCGCTACGGACGAGCCCAGGGACAGGGGGTCGGCGGCCTCGCGTAGCCCGAATGCATCTCCCAGTGTCGGGCGTTGCACGGTCTGTTGCAGCCTTGTTTGCGGCGGGCGGACACGGCTGCTGGCGATGGATGGGCGCGGCGGCACGAAGGGCTTGGCCGCGTTGGCGGCGCTGTTGATCCGCGCGGTCGCAGGTTTGGCTGTCTTCGCGGGTTTGGCTGTCTTGGCGGGTTTGGCTGTCTTGGCGGGTTTGGCTGTCTTGGCGGGTTTGGCTGTCTTGGCGGGTTTGGCTGTCTTGGCGGGTTTGGCTGTCTTCGCAGGTTTGGCTGCCTTCGCAGAATGGGCTGTCTTGGCGGGTTGGGCTGACGTCGCTGGCCTGCCTGCCCTGCCCGACGCGGCGGTCCGCGCAGGTGGGGCGGGTTTCGCCGCCTTGCCGGCATTCGACGCCCGGGTGGCATTGCCGTCGTGGCGCTCGTCCGTCGAGGGCCTGGATGCGGCCGGTGTCGCGGCCAAGGCCGGCCCTTGTCCGACCCATAGCGCCAGCAGCAGTGGACCGACCAACCCGGACAGAAGCCGGGCGCGGCGGGACGAGGCCGATCGACGGTCGGCGCCACGAAGACTGATCAGCGCAATCGAAATCCGGGACTGCATCATTCAACCAGCAGGGGGTTGGAACACGCGGCCGGTCAGTCTAGCAACCAGACCCGGCCGGTTCAGGCATTACGACTCAAAACCGACAAATCTCGCGAATTGACTCACCGGTTCACGCTGAGTCGTGAGGGTATTGACCACCGCCCCGTCGAGCGCATAACCCAGAGACATGCCACACACGACCATACTGGTTTCAGGCAACGCCAGATGCCGCGAAATGATCTGGTGGAACTGGGTAAATGCCGCTTGCGGACAGGTATCGAGCGAACGCGCACGGGCCGCAATCATGATCGACTGCAGGAACATGCCGTAGTCGAGCCAACTGCCGATCGACAGACTGCGATCGATCGAGAACATCAGGCCGACCGGCGCATCGAAAAACGCGAAATTCCGCGCATGCTGGGCATGCATCCCGGCCTTGTCCTCGCGCGCCAGGCCGAGCAGGGAATACAGGTCCCAGCCGACCTTGCGGCGCCGCTCCAGATAGGGCGACTGCCACTGGGTCGGGTAGTACTCATACTCGGCCCGATGGGTTCGCAGACGCTCCGGGTCGTTGTAGATCTCCAGAATGTCGCGGCTCAGCGCTGCCTTGGGCTCGCCAGTCAGGACATGGACCTGCCAGGGCTGGGTGTTGGTCCCCGAGGGCGCACGACTGGCCACCTCGAGAATCTCGACAATATCCTGCCGCGCCACGGCACGCGTATCGAACGCCCGAACCGAGCGGCGCGAGGCAATGGCCTCATCAACCGCACTGCGAACACCGGAACTCGTCATGAAATCTCCACTATTGAACATGGCTTGACACGGGTAGCCGTGCCTCTAGAATGATGTTGCATCGCACAAACGCACTCGGGCGATCAGTCATCCGAACCGCCCAAGAATAACCAGATCCACTGACTCAGGAGTTTCGATATGCCGACCGACATCAACCCGCTCGCCCAGTTTCAACACAGTCTCATCGACAGCGCCATCGCGGTCACCTGCCATTCACTGGACGCCGTGAGCCGCCTGCGCCAGCTCAATCTTCAGGCACTCAAGGCCACGGTCGAAGAATCGGGCGAGCAACTGGCCAAGGCCCTGCTCGCCAATGACGTGTCATTGGCCGCCACCGCCTCGACCGACTGGAACACACCGATCGGCGCCAAGACGCAATCCTATTTTCATCACCTCCAAACCATTGCCACAGAAGCTGGCACAGAGATTGCAAAGGAGTGGGAGCAGCAAGTTGCAGCAAGCGGTAAAGCGTTGCAGGCCATGGTCGGAACCATGACTGCGGAGGCGCCGGCAGGAAGGCCGATCGGGTCCGTCCCGATTAATTCCTGACCATGGTCGCCACCGGAGCCCAGGGCTTCTGCCTGGTTTGCAACCACAGGTCTCCGCCAGGTTGCATGCCGACCGGCTGGTCGCCCGGATTGCCGGGCCCTACGCCACAGGAAGGCCCGCTAAAGTTTTTTTCAGGTCGATTTTTTCAGGTTTTCTCCTCCAAGCGCCACAAAACTCCTCCCTCCTCCTCTGTTTGTGGTGCTTTTGGCCCGGTCTTGACCGGGCCATTTTCTTTGGTGGATCCGATTCAGCGCGGACCCGATGCTGGAGACCGTGACGACCAAAATGACACGGTCTCATCTCGGTGTGACGAATATCGTCACAAACCGCCGGCCAGCGTCATACTGTGGAAAACTACCCGACGATTCAGGGCATGCCCGTTATCAGGCAGGCTCCGGCGGATCGATGATTTCGCCACCCAGTTCGACAACCGCGATACGCAATTCGCCGATCGCCGCCGCCAGTCGGTCGGCCGGGCCTTTGACGCCGAGTTCCAGATGACGCTTGCGCGGATCGTCATTGGCTGAGGGCAGGCAGAAGATTTTGAGTCCGGGATGTTCAGCCTCGAGCCGTTCGAGTGCCGGGGTGATACGTGACTCAGGCAGACCAATCGCGAAGAACGAGACTTCCCCATGGTTTTCACGATGGTGCCAGTGCCGGTAGCGTGAATCGAGCACGGCTTCGATCATCGGCCAGGCCATGACGGGAAAGCCCGGGACGAAATGATGCTGGGCCACCCGAAACCCGGGAATCCGGTTGTAGGGGTTCGGGATGATGGCCGCGCTCGCGGGGAATTCGCCCATCTTCAGGCGCTGGCGGTTCTCCGGCGTGTTCATGTCTGCGGTCCCGGTGCCCTCCAGCGCCATCTGGCGGCAGCGCTCGGTGATCAATTCCCGAGCATCCGGATGCAGGACCAGGGCCTCACCAAGCGCAGCAGCCGCCGCCTGACGCGTATGGTCGTCGGGAGTGGCGCCAATGCCGCCGCATGAGAAGACCAGATCCTCAGTGGCCAAGGTCGATTCGAGCAGGCGCGTCAGACGGGCGCGGTCGTCGCCCAGATATTGCACCCAGGCCAGTTGCAGGCCACGTGCGGACAGCAGGCTCTGCACATGGGCGAAATGCTTGTCCTGACGTCGACCCGAGAGGATCTCATCGCCGATGATGATCAGGCCGATCGGCGCGGGGTCGAGCGGCACATCGGCCGCAATGTCCGGTGCCGTGGCCGACTGATGGGGGACGGATCCGACCGTGTTCATCGGCCGGCCACCGCGCCTTCGCGCCGGGGATCAGCCGCTCCGGCCCAGCGACTGCGCTCAAAACCGGAGGCCAGACCGCCGGTCTGGCCATTGGCGCGCACGCCATTGAATACGATGGCGTGAAGACCACTGGTCAAGGGCGCCACCGCGATCTTGTGCCCCAGGGCGGTGAGTTGCTCGCGCAAGTCTGCGATGGGCGTGTCGGCCTCCAGCGTGGTGGTGGCCGTGGTCATGGCGCCGAAGTGGGGTGCGCTGACGGCATCCTGCACGCCAAGTCGCCAGTCGATCAGCCCGATCAGGGTCTGAGTGACATAGTGGATGATGGCAGCACCGCCCGGTGAGCCGATGACGGCCTCCAGATTGCCCTGGCGGTCGAAGACCATGGTGGGCGCCATCGACGAGCGCGGGCGCTTGCCGGGTTCGATGCGGTTGGCGATCGGATCGCCGTGTTCATCGGTTGGCGCAAACGAGAAATCGGTGAGTTGATTGTTCAGCAGAAACCCCTTGACCATGATCAGCGAACCGAAGGCATGTTCGATCGACGAGGTGAGCGATACGGCGTTGCCGGACTGATCGACGATCGACAGGTGGGAGGTTGCCGGCAGACCGGTGGAACGATCGGAACCGGAGATCGGTGCACCCGGTGGGGTACCGGCAGGCGCCGCTCCCAGGGACGATTCCTCACTGATCAGACGGGCCCGCTCGGCCAGATAGGCCTGGGACAACAGCCCTTGGACCGGCACCGTCACGAAGGCCGGATCCGCGATGTAGCGGGCCCGGTCCGCATAAGCCAGCCGCTGAGCCTCGGTGATGAGATGCACCGCCCGGGCCTCGCCGGGCTGCGTCACGGACAGATCGAAACTCTCCAGAATGCCCAGCGTCTGCAAGGTCGTGATCGCACCGGAACTGGGCGCCGGCATGCCGCAGATCCGATAGCGCCGGTATTCACCGCAAAGCGGTTCACGCTCGAGCGCACGATAGCCGCGCAGATCTTCGATCGTCATCACGCCGGGACGGCTCGGGTGACTGCTGATCGCCTCAACGATCGCCTGAGCGATCGGACCACGGTAAAAGACCTCTGCACCATGTTCGGCAATTTCGCGAAACGTTGCCGCCAGTTCCGGGTTGCGCAGCACCGTACCCGCCGGCTTGGCCTTGCCCGAGCGGGTCAGGAAATAGGCTGCCGCGGCTGGCTGGGCCGCGATCCGATCGCGCGCCGCCAGAATCGACGTGTAAAGGCGCGGGGAAATCGGAAAGCCGTTCTCGGCCAGATCGATCGCCGGGCGAAACAATTCGGGCCAAGGGAGCTGCCCGCCACCTCGGTGCGCGAGATCGAGCATGCGCAGCACGCCCGGCACGCCGACCGACAGGCCGCTGCCGACTGCCTCCAGAAATCCCAGCCGCTTACCGTCGGGCTTCAGGAATACGTCGGGGGCGAGCCCGGCCGGTGAGATTTCCCGACCATCGAACACGCGCAATCGGCGTGACCGGTCATTGTGAACCAGCATGAAAGCGCCGCCACCGATTCCCGAGGACTGCGGCTCGACGACGTTCAAGACCATCTGCGCGGCAATGGCTGCATCAACCGCGCTGCCACCACGGGCCAACATGTCGGCCGCTACCTTCGAGGCCAGCGGATTGGCCGTCACGGCCATGTCAATATCGGTCTGCACCTGGGCATTCTGGGTCCGGCCACTGGCCACTTCCGGCGCAGCTTGCAACCGGGTCTGTGCGCCGGCCGGCACCCCGGCAGACAACAGCAACGCAATTGAGAGACCGAGACGCAGGGATGCATCACGAAACCAGGTCGGCAAATCAGGACTGGGCATCATCAACTTCAACAGAATGGGGCGCAAGCATCGGGCAGAGCCGGCTCCGTATTGTGCCGGGAAAACCATTGGTCGGCAGTGGATGCGTGCGCGACAAACGTCGGCCAATCAGGCACTGAGCCGATCCAGCAGTGTCGAGATCCGCTTGACCGACACCGGGGTGGGGGTGCGCAAGGACTGCGCGAACAGGGCCACCCGCAATTCCTCGAGCAGCCATTTCAACCGGTCAAGTTCGGGGTCGACCGACTCGCGTCGATCCCGACGCAGGCGCCGGTAGCGCTGCACGAGTTGAGCATGATCGGCAGTCTGGCGCAATTCGCGAGTCGGATCGGCACGGATCCGGGTCAGGCGCACAGTCACTGCCTGCAGGTACCGGGGAAGGTGGGCGAAGCTCTCGGCTGGTGTCTCGGCAATGAACCCGTCATGAATCAGTTCGGCCAGTTGGTTGTCGATGTCGGTCAATACGGTCTGCATCCAGGCTTCGCCCGGCCCGGGTCGCACGGTCTGGCGCTTCCTGATGGCAAGCGTGTATTCCTCGAGGATCAGATCCAGTCGGCGAAACACCTCCTGGCCGATCAGGCCGACCCGTCCCCGCACATGCTCGAGCAGGATGTCGTAATCGGTGCGCGTCATAGGCGGGTCGTGGCCGGCACAGGCACGGTCGATCACCGCGGCATCGACATCACGACGCAGGCTGTCGTCGGTGCCGATGCGCGCATAGGCGACGACGCGCTGATGTGTGCCGGCATCGACGCGATGCAGCGACTTCAGAGCCGACCGGCAGGCGATCGTCAGCAGGCGACGCACGCCCAGCCGGTGTCTGGCCAAGGCCGTCTGCTCTTCATCGAGCACGTTCAGCGTCACCACATCACCACGATCGACCAGCGCCGGATAGCCGACGATCAAGGCACCCGTGCCCGGATCACGGACTTCGACGATCTCGGGCAATTGCGCCACCGGCCAGCGACTGAAGCGCTGTCCCAGCGCCTCTTGCAGACCCAGCATCTCCGGTACGACTGAGGCGACCGAGGCGACCGAGGCGACCGGATCGGCGACGCTTGCCGGCAAAACCGGTAAATCCGGCAACGCAGGATCGTGCTGCTCATCCAACGCCGGGATAGCCCCAGGCGAATGCGCCAGGGGCGGAAGATCGGGGGCTGCGATCGCGCCGCCCCGGCCACCGGGATGACGATCCGTCGCCCCGGTGGCCAGTTGTGCGGCAGCGGACTCAAACGCATCCTGAAACGCGCCGCGCGCCTCGCCCGCATGCCTGGCCCGTAGCTGGGCGAGTTGCCTGGACTGTCCGAGCAGACGCCCGTGCATATCGATCAGCCGGAAATTCATGAACAAATGTTCGGCGACGGTATCGGGCCGGAAATCGCTGACCGCCGCCACGACTCGATGCTGTTCTCGAAGTTCATGGCGAATCGCATCGATCAGCGAACCACTGCCCGCCGATGCGCCATGGCGCTCGGCGAACCCGGCCGCCCATGCCGGCAATGGAACGAGATGCCGACGCATTCGCTGCGGCAGGCTTTTGGCCAGCGCAACCAGCTTGTCGCGCAGCAGGCCCGGCACCAGCCATTCGCAGCGCTCGGCATCGACCTGATTGAGCAAGGCCAGCGGTACCGTCAGCGTCACACCATCATCCGGCGCGCCGGGATCGAAGCGATACGACAGATCGTAGGAGACGCCACGCATCATCAGACTGCGCGGAAACTCATCCGATTCGACGCCTTGCGCCTCCTTGCGCAGCAAGGCCTCCCGATTGAGTTCAAGCAAACCCGGGGATTCGGTTGCCGCCTCGAGGTACCACTGCTCGAAGGAACGGGCGCCGGTGATCTCGGCCGGCACCCGTGCATCGAACCACTCGAAGATGAACTGCTGGTCGACCAGCAGATTGGGCCGACGGATCCTATCTTCGAGCTGGCGGATCGATTCGATCAGTCGACGGTTGTGCTGCAGAAACGGCAGATGGGCAGCACGTGCGCCGTCCAGCCAGTCGTCCTCGACCAAGGCATGGCGGATGAAGATCTCGCGCGCCAGCGCAGGATCACGGCTGGCCAGCGGCGCGCGGCGCTGGGCATATACGATCAAACCATAGAGTGTGGCTCGTTCATAGGCGACGGCCTGACCAGTCTTTTTCGACCAGAAGGCATCCGACCAACTCCGGATCAGGAGATGCCCGGCGCAGCGTTCTATCCAGTCTGGCTGTACCGGCGCCACCGTGCGCCCGTAGAGCCGGCCGGTGTCGACCATCTCGGCGCACATCACCCAGCGCGGCGCCCGTCTGACCAGCACCGAGCCCGGATGCAACGCAAACCGGGTCTGGTGGGTGCCCATGTATTGTTTCTGCTCGGGATCTCGATAGCCCAGATTGCCCAGCAGGCCGGTCAGCAATGCCCGGTGAACTTTTTCGGGCGCGGCCTGCCCGCCCGCCGGATGCCAGCCCAGCTCGCCGGCCGCCTGCACGAGTTGCTGGTGGACATCGGCCCATTCGCGCATGCGCCGCGGCGACACGAATTGCGTTTCCATGCGACGCGCGAAGGCGCGGCGCGATTCCTCGGCCGCGCTGCGCCGACTATCCTGATCGCGCCAGTATCGCCAAAGGCTCAGCACGCCCAGAAAATCGGAGCTCGGATCGATGAAGGCGCGATGGGCTTCATCGGCGGCCTGCTGCACCTCCATCGGTCGCTCACGCGGATCCTGGACCGCGAGAAACGACGCAATCACGAGCACCTCGGCCAGACAGCCATCGTCGCGGGCGGCGAGCAGCATGCGCGCGATGCGCGGATCGAGAGGCAGCCGCGCCAGTTGCCGACCCGTCGCGGTGATACGGCGATCCTCATCGACCGCACCCAGTTCGGCGAGCAGGGCGTAGCCGTCAGCAATCGCCCGACCGGAGGGCGCATCCAGAAACGGAAAGGCTTCGACCGCGCCCAGGCGCAGCGACTTCATGCGCAGGATCACCGCGGCCAGCGATGAGCGCAGGATCTCCGGATCGGTGAAGCGCGGCCGAGCATCGAAGTCGGCCTGGCTGTACAGGCGGATGCAGATACCGTTGGCCACCCGGCCGCAGCGACCGGCCCGCTGATTGGCGGCGGCCTGACTGATCGGCTCGATCTGCAACTGCTCGACCTTGCCGCGCAACCGATACCGCTTGACCCGGGCCAGGCCGCTGTCGACCACATAAGCGATACCGGGCACGGTCAGCGAGGTCTCGGCCACGTTGGTGGCCAGGACGATGCGCCGGCCGCTCGACGGGCTGAACACGCGCTGCTGATCCGCGACCGACAGTCGGGCGAACAAGGGCACGATCTCGATCCCGCCCCGGGCCAGCGGATGAGCCCCCTGCCCGGCCGCGCGACCATGGGCGCGGCGCAGATGATCGGCCACCTCGCGAATCTCCCGCTCGCCCGGCAGGAATACCAGCACATCGCCAGCCCGCTCACGCCAGACGCCGACGATGGCCCGCTCGATGCGGGCCGGTAGATCGTCTTCGTCGTCATCGTCAGCACCCGCCTCTTCGCCGTCGTCATCCTGATGGATGATCGTGACCGGATACAGGCGACCCGAGACCTGGACCACCGGTGCCGGACGGCCGGGCTCGCCGAAATGGGCAGCGAATCGCTCCGCATCGATCGTGGCCGAGGTGATCACCACCTTGAGATCGTCCCGCCTCGGGCCGGCCAGCAGCCGCTTGAGATAACCCAGCAGAAAGTCGATATTCAGGCTGCGTTCGTGCGCTTCATCGACAATCAAGGTGTCGTACTGACGCAGATCGGGATCGGACTGGATCTCGGCCAGCAGAATGCCGTCCGTCATGATCTTGAAGGTTGCGCCCGGATCGAGCTGCTCGCTGAAACGCACCTTGTGGCCCACATGCTGGCCCAGGGGAGTGCCGAGTTCCTCGGCCAGGCGGCGTGCAACCGCTGTCGCCGCAATCCGACGCGGCTGCGTGTGACCGATCCGCCCGGCCATGCCGCGGCCGGCCATCACGCAGATCTTGGGTAGCTGGGTGGTCTTGCCCGATCCGGTCTCGCCGCAGACGATCACGACCCGATGCTCGGCGATTGCCCTGGCGATGTCATCGCGTACGCCGCTGACCGGGAGCTCGTCCGGAAACCGCATGATCGGCAACGGACGCGGTTGCCATGGCGCAGGCGCTGCCGTGGGGCCGGCGCGCCCGTCACCGGCCTGCCGACGCCGTGCAGCATCGTCAGCAGCCCCGCCTGACGGCTTGCGGCGGCGCCTCGACCGGGGATTCGCGGGGCGTGGTGGTTGGACAACCGGGTCGGACATCGTCGCAAATTATAATCGCCCGATTCTTTCCGGACGGGCTTCCCATGACAGTGCACACCCAAGACTCCAGCCTGCCCGATACGCCCGCGGACGGCGCTTCGCCCGAGTCCGCCGCGAATCATGCGGTGAGCGACCCGGCACCGGTCGAGACAGCGGACCCGGCCGACAATGATCGCCAGTTCGTTCGGTGGTTGCGTGATGTCGCGCCTTACATACACGCTTTCCGGGGCAAAACCTTCGTGATCGGGATTGCCGGCGAGTTGATCGCAGACGGTCATCTGAATCACCTGGTTCAGGACCTGAGTCTGCTCAATGCCATGGGGATGCGCATCGTCCTGGTCTATGGCTCGCGGCCCCAGGTCAGCGAACAGCTCAAGCTGCGCCGCCTGGACGATCTTTATGCCAACGGGATGCGGGTCACCGATACCGCCGCACTCGAATGCGTCAAGGAAGCGGTGGGCGAGATCCGGCTGGATCTGGAAGCCGCGTTTTCCCAGGGCCTGCCCAACACGCCGATGCAACACGCCTCGGTGCGGGTCGTGTCCGGCAACTTCGTGACCGCCCGGCCGGTCGGCGTGGTCAAGGGAGTGGACTATCTGCACACCGGCCTGACCCGCAAGGTGGACATCCAGCCGATCCGGTTTGCGTTGGACAGCGGAGCGATCGTGCTGATGGCGCCATTGGGATTCTCGCCAACCGGCGAGGCATTCAACCTGACGATGGAAGATGTCGCACTGCGCACGGCCATCGGGCTGGACGCGGACAAGCTCGTCTTCCTCACCGAATTGCCCGGCATCTGCGACGAGAACGGTGAACATCTGGCCGAAATTTCCGAGCGTCAGGCCGAGCAGATCCTGGCCACCGGGCGCCTCGAACCCGATGCCGCCGTCTATCTGGACAGTGCGCTCAAGGCCTGCGTGGGCGGCGTGGCTCGCGCCCATATCCTTCCTTTTGCGATCGATGGCAGCGTGTTGCTGGAGTTTTTCACCCATGATGGCGTGGGCACGATGCTGGTCGAAGAAACGCTGGAAGAAATGCGCGAGGCCACCATCGATGACATCGGCGGCATTCTGGCCATCATCCGGCCGATGGAACTGGATGGCACCCTGGTGCCCCGCGATCATGCCTTGGTCGAACGCGAGATCGAGCGCTACTCGGTGATCGAGCATGATGGCGTGCTGTTCGGTTGCGCCGCACTGCATCCGATTCCTGGCAGCGATCTGGGCGAAATGGCCTGTCTGGCAGTCAATCCGAAGGTCCAGGGTCAGGGCGACGGCGACCGCCTGCTGCGCCATGTCGAACAACGCGCACGGGCGGCGGGGTTGAAACGCCTGTTCGTGCTGACCACGCGTACCATGCACTGGTTTCTCAAACGCGGTTTCGTCCGGGCGACACCGGACGATCTGCCGGAGGCGCGACGCAGCAACTACGATCGCAGCCGTCGCTCACATGTACTGATCAAGCCACTTTGAATGAGGAGTCACAATGACGCGGATGGTTCGATGCGTGAAACTGAACAAGGAAGCCCAGGGGCTGGATCTGCCACCGTATCCGGGTGAACTGGGCAAACGCATCTGGGAAAACGTCTCGAAAGAGGCCTGGCAGGGCTGGCTCAACCATCAGACCATGCTGGTCAATGAGAACCGGCTGAATCTGGCCGACGTCAGGGCGCGCAAATATCTGGCCGCGCAGATGGAAGGTTATTTCTTCGGTGATGGCGCCGATAACGTGGCCGGCTACGTTCCGCCCTCGGGCTAGACGTGCGGATCAGGCCGTGAGTATCTGAACGCCCGCTTCGCCTGCCATCACGCAGACATCCGCTCCGCGGCTGGCAAACAGACCGACCGTCACGACGCCGGGCCACTGCGAAACCCGGGTTTCGAGTTCAACGGGCCGATCGATCCGCAGACCGTGTACATCGAGGATCAGATTGCCGTTGTCGGTGGTGAAACCCTGGCGCAGCACCGGATTGGCACCCAGTTCGACGAACTGCCGGCTCACCAGCGCGCGGGCCATCGGAATGACTTCCACGGGTAGTGGAAATCGTCCCAGCACATCGACCCGCTTGCTCGCATCGACGATGCAGACAAAACGTGCGGCCGCCGCCGCGAGGATCTTTTCCCGGGTCAGCGCGCCTCCACCGCCCTTGATCATCGCCATGCCCGGATCGATTTCGTCGGCACCGTCGATATAGACCGGTATCGACCGGCCCGATTCAATCACGTCGTCCAGATCCAGCACCTCGATACCGGCGGCCAGCAATCGGCGCGTCGACGCTTCGGAACTCGAGACCGCCTGGCGCACCCGCCCTGCCTTTGCCGCGAGCAGATCGATCAGATGGTTGACCGTCGATCCGGTGCCCACGCCCAGGATCGCGCCATCGACGATGTAATCGGATCCAGCGGCCGCGGCCGCGCGCTTCAAATCGTCGGCAGTCATGAAAGTGTCCTGATCGGTTGGCAGACCGGCCCGCGACCGGCAACGAATGAACAATGGGTCGGACATTACACGCCGACTCCCGGCCATCGATTCTATCCGGCTGCGACCGGACACTCGACGGATCGAGCAACCCGGTCATCGACTCCCGGACTGGTCAGCTGCCCGATTCGGTCACGCTCGCATTGGCCAGGGCCGCGATCAAGGCGCGATTGCAGTCGGCGATTCCAATGAAGGATTCGGTCAACACGTCCTGGGTCTGCCTGCCCGGCGCCCGCTCCAGCGCCCTGGCCACTTTCAGATAAGGCATGAATGCGCCATTGCCATTGACCAGCGCATCATGCACGGATTCGGGGATCTGCAGGCGCTCGAACAACTTGTCGAAGGGTTCGCCAAACAACTGATCGAGCAGCGAGAACACCCCCAGAATGAAGGCTTCATCGCGTCCCTCCCCGCCCTGGGCATCACCGACCAGGGTTTCGAGCAGGAATCCGCGGCGCAGAGAGGCAAACATCAAGGGCTTCAGATTGGGATCGGTGGCCGCCGACGAGAGCAGCAAGGCCAGCCATTTCCTGAGCCGTACGATACCCAGCATCATGATCGCATGCTGGATAGACTGAACCTCGACGCGCAGACCGAAGGCCGGTGAATTGAGAAACCGCAGCAGGCGGAAGGCCAGGGCCGGATCCTGGCGGATCACCTTGTCCATGTCGGCAGGCTCGGCACCGGCATTGACCATCTTGATCAGCTTGCCGATGATGTCGAAGCTGGGATTGTTACCCGCGCGATCCTTGCCCGTACCGGCGGCGCCGACCGGAAAACCGGCCACTGCATGCGCTCCGGCGGCAAAGGCAGCGTCCATCCGGGCAAGGCTGACCACATCCAGTTCGACGAACTGTCTGCCCTTTTCCGCCGCACTGCCGCCTGCTTCAATCAGCATCATCCGGAATGCCACGGCCAGACCGGCCGGCAGCGGTGTCTGCGCCGCGCCATGCAAGACCATCGGCAGGCCTTTGCGATGCAGTTGCTCGAGCAATGCCAGGCCTCGTTCGGTCGTCATCAATGTTGCCGGTATGCTCAACCAGATGTTCTCGCGCACATCCATTCCGAGCAGGCCGTCATCGATCGCGACATCGTCTGCATCGACAATGACCGGACCTGCACCGTCGGGCCAGACCTTGGCCATATCGCGATACAGGGGCGAAGCGACCAGTGAATGGGCCGGATTGGCCGCCCGCATGGCCAGCCGGGTTGCGATCACCACGCGTCGCTTGTCAATGACGGGCGAATAGCCGAGAAGCGCATGGGAAACTGACATCACTGGAACTCCGGTTGGCTGACTGTGTTTGATTGGTTCGTGCGTGGCGCGGGGCGCGTGCGCCTATCGGATGTAATTGAACAGCGACAAGCCGGAGATCTGTGCATAGGTCTGCATCGCCGCCTCGAGTCCGGTCTGGCGCGAGGACAACGCGGAGATCGCCTCGGCGAAATCGACTTCGGTCAGGTCGGCGAGCCGTTCGGTCGCCACCAGATTTCCCTGCTCGATCTGGGCGATCCGGCGATCCACCGCACCCATTTGCTCACCCACGGTGGCACGCGCAGCATTGAATGCGTCTATGCTCCGGTCCACGTCTGCGATCATGCTGGCGATACCTTCATGCAATGGATCGCCGGTCGCATCCGGGCCTTCAAGCAAGCCGATCACCTGATCCATGGCCGCAAAGATCGAGCGATGCCCAGACACATCCTGGGCAGCCTCGAACAAGCGGCTGCCATCGGTGCTGGTCGCGAATGTGCGCTCCTGCCCGGTCATCTGCGTGCCTGCATCGGCGACGTATTTCACGCCGTCGGCACCCTCGACAAACGGCGGCGTCCGAGTGCCGGCGCCACCGAACACATAGGCGCCCAGGCCGTCGCTGCGATTCGCAATATGCAGCAGATCGGTGCGCAGTCCGCGCAATTCGGTCGCCACGAGTGCCCGATCGCCCGGTGTCTGAGTATCGTTGTTCGCACCCAGCAGCAACTCGCGCACCCGCTGGAACAATTCAACGCCCTCGCCGATCGCGCCTTCGGACTGCTCGAGCTTGAGTTTGGCGAAGTCGACCATCCGTTTCTCCACACCCAGCCGCGCGATCTCTGCATGCTGGCGGACCGTTGCATCGGCCGCCGCCGGATCGTCGGCCGGCGTGGTGAGCTTGCGGCCAGTGGCAATCTGCTGCTGCAGCTTGCTCATCTCGGCCTGGCGGCTCGTGATGGTTTCGATCGAACGGGCGGCAATCTGGGCGGTGGAGATTCGATTCATGATCTGTCGTTCTCGTTCGGGTCAGGTCGGGACGATCAGCGAGCGATCGACAACAGGGAGTCGAACATGCTCTGGGCAGCGGCAATGACCTTCGCCGCGGCCTGATAAGACTGCTGGTATTGCAGCAGGCGCGCGGCTTCTTCATCCAGATTGACGCCCGAGATCTCGTCGCGTGCCGACTGGGCAGAGACCTGCCACGACGCGGACTGGGTCAGCCGGCTCTGGGCCGACTGGTTGCGCGTACCGACCTCGCCGACCATGGCACCCACGGCTTCGCTGGTCGGCCGACCATCGACCAGCCCGTCCTGCGCCAGACCAAGCAGGGCGCGCGCATTGCGATTGTCCGCCGCCAGGTCCCGGGTCGGAGCGATCGCCACCGTGTCACCCGGTGCCGGCGTGCCGGTCAGCGTGATCGACCAGCCGTTGACCTCGATGGGTTCACCCGGAGCCCAGGCGATACCGGTCTGGGCACCGGTGCTCAGGCCGGTCAGCGCCAGCGTGCCATCCGCATCGAAGCTGATCGTCACGGGTGAGGCCGCATCGGCGTCGGGTCCGGTCATCTCGAAATGACTGACCGATACGCTGCCCTGATTGTTCGCGCCGACGGTCGGAATCGACGGATAGGCGGTCGCCCATTCATCGGGCGAGCCCATGGCCAGCTTGAAGCCGCTGGCGAATGCACTGCCGGTCTGCACCGCGAAGGTATCGCCCACCGCCATCGTGCCGGTCAGGGCGAAGCTCACGCCGTCGAACTGATCAGGCAGAGTCGCGAATGTCGTGATCTCGCCATCGGCCAGGCGGGTCAATGAATAGCCGGTGTCGGTGCGGGCGAGTTGATAGTCGCTGGGCTTGAGCGCTCTGCCATCAACCATGTCGACCGCCAGCTGGGCCCCGCCGGTATTGTTCGCTGCGGCAACCGCCTGCCCCTGCCCGATGGTGAACAAGCGGCTGCCCGGATTACCCTGCGCATCCAGGCCGACCGCCTGCTGGTCGTTATAGCCCTGAGCGATCGCCCCGGCAATCTGACCCAGGCGTGCCCGCGCGGCGCGCAGATCTTCATTGTGAAACTGCAGCTGACCGGCCAGTGCACCACCGGTGATCAATTCATCCTTGAGTGGCAACGCGTTGTCGCCCATTTTGACCGTCAGGCGAAGCCGGTCCGGATCGCGCAGATCATGGTCCAGTCCCAGCACGGCCACGTCAGCCTTGAGCACCAGGGCGTCGCCGGTTGATGCAAAGACGCTGGCGGTCTGATCGTCGTTGATATAGGTGCTCACCTTGAGCGAGCCGTTGATCTGCTCGATGAGCAAATCACGCTGATCGAGCAGATCATTGGGGGCATGGGTGCTGCCCGCCGATCGCGCAATCCGATCATTCACCTGGGCCAGTTCGGCCAGCCGGGTATTGAGCTGGTTGACCGTCTGTCCGGCCTGACGGGCCGAGTCCTCGCCGATCGTGACCAGCGTGCCATCTGTCGCATTCAGGCTTTGAGCCAGATCATTGGCGCGCTGCAAGGCCACGGTGCGGGCCGACTCATCGAAGGGTCGATTCACCATGTCGGCCAGGCTGGCCGTGAATGAATCGTAGCTCGCACCGATACCGGTCTGGGGATCGGCAAACACCTGATCGAGTCGGGCCAGCGACTGTACTCGCGCATCATCGGCCGCATGTTGCGCCGTGGCGGCATTCAATTCGCGGGTCAGATGATCACTGTAGACCCGCTCGACCGTCTTGACATCGACGCCTCCACCCAGAAAGCCCGATCCACTGAACGTCGATCGACCCGTCTCGACGATCGCCTCCTGCCGCGTATAGCCCGGCGTGGAGGCATTGGCGATATTGTGACTGGTGGTCTGCAGGCGCGTATAGGCCGTGCGCAGGGCCGACGCCCCGATGTCCATGACACCCATCTCAGATCAACTCCTCACGCAGTGCCACCGCCCGTTGAATCACCCGCTGCAACTTGTCCGCATAGTCCGGGTCGGTCGCATAGCCGGCCGACTGCAGTCCGTTGGCAAACGATTCGGCTGAACCCGCATGGCGCAGGACATCCCGATACCGGGGGTGACGGTTCATCAGGCCGGCCCAGTCCGTGAACGCGGCCTCGTATGACTCATAGGCGCGAAAGCGTTCGACCTGTTGCACACGCTGACCGTCGATGTATTCGGTCGTCAGCACATCGACCGTCTCACCCTGCCAGCTGCGACCGGCCTTGATACCAAACAGGTTGTGTGCAGGCCGGCCGTCGGGATGGCGCATCTGCGCGCCTCCCCATCCCGATTCCAGCGCGGCCTGACCGACCACGAAAGCTGCCGGTACTCCGGTCGCCCGCTCGGCCGCTGCCGCATGCGGCCACAGGCTCGCCACGAAGCGGGCTTCACGCGAATCGGGCAAGACGGCACGACCCGCCTGAAGTGATGCGGACAAGGTGCCGGGCAGTCGCCCCATGTCGATCACGCCACCGGCCGCGAGCTGGCGCGCCGGACGCTGTACTGCGGCGGGCGTGGCCACGCCAGGGTTGGTGCCGTCGAGCGCGGGTACCCTGCCATCGGCCATGTGGCGGGACAGATGACGGGCAATGGTCGCGCCCAGTCCGCCCGGCCTGCCGACCATGCCGCCGACCAGTTGATCATCGAGCAATTCCTGGGCCATGCGCTCGCCCGCGCTGTCGGTCAGGCCGCTGCGTGGAATCGAATCGCGCATGGTCTTGAGCAGCTGTCGCATGAACAAAGCCTCGAACTGCTCCGACGCCTGCTTGACGGCCGCCTTCGGATCATCCCTGGCCTGACCGCGCAGCGCATCGAGACTGCGTTGGTCGACACCCAGTCGCACCTCGGTCATCTAGATGATCTCCAGTTCGGCCTTCAGGGATCCGGCCGCCTTGAGCGCCTGCAGGATGGCGATCAGATCCTGGGCATTGGCACCCAGCGCATTGAGCGCCTTGACCACATCGGCCAATTTCGCGGATCCCTGCATCAACATCAGTGCGCCTCCGTCCTGTTGGATGGCAATGTCACTGGTATCGGCACGAACGGTCTGACCTTGAGACAAGGGCGCGGGCTGGCTCACCAAGGGCGTGGTCGAGATGGTGACCGACAGGTTGCCGTGGGCGACCGCCGAGGGGGCCAGTTCGACCGCCTGATTCATCACCACCGATCCGGTGCGTGCATTGACGATGACCCGGGCCACCGGTCGGACCGCCGCCACATCCAGGTTCTCGAGCTCGGCCAGGAAGGCAACCCGACGGGCCGGATCGTCGGGCAACTGGACCTGGATGACCCGTGCGTCCAGCGCCTGGGCGGCCGGCAATCCATCGCCCGTCCCGACCTGTCGGTTGATCGCCTCGGCCACCGAACGGGCGGTCGAAAAGTCGGTCACCTTGAGTTCGAAATGGATGTGCTCGCCGTCCAGACTGTTGTTGGGCACGCCGCGCTCGACGGTCGCGCCGCCGGGCACCCGTCCGGCGCTCAGATGATTGATCTGGACCGAGCTGCCGCCCGCGGCTGCGCCAGCCCCGCCCACCACCACATTACCCTGGGACATGGCATAGACCTGACCATCCGCGCCGCGCAAGGGCGTGAGCAGCAGCGTGCCGCCGCGCAGACTCTTGGCATTGCCCAGCGACGACACGGTCACGTCGATCGGTTGACCCGGTCTCGCATAGGCGGGCAGGACAGCGGTGACCATGACCGCGGCGGTGTTCTTGAGCTGGGGTGAGACACCGGGCGGCAGCTGCACGCCCAGTTGCGACAGCATCGACTGCACGCTCTGCGAGGTGAAGGGTGCCTGAGTGGTCTGATCACCGCTGCCATCCAGGCCGACCACGATGCCATAGCCCAGCAACTGGTTGGACCGCACGCCTTGCACGGTCGCCAGTTCCTTGATCCGCTCGGCCCAGGCGGATGATGCGCCGCTGGCGAGCATCAGAATCAACAGGAAGCGGACTATCAGAATCATGAGCTTGCTCGAATCGGATCGGAGGGCAGCGACCAGGCTGGCGTGTCGCCGCTGATCGGCCGGCGCCGGCCACTCAGATCGGCAGGAAGGTCAGGAAAAAGCGACTCAGCCAGCCCATGACCTGGGCCTCACCGATCGCCCCGCGACCGCTGAAATCGAGTCGGGCATCGGCGATCCGCGTCGATGTCACCGTGTTGTCCGGCGTGATGGTGTCGGGACTGACCACGCCGGAAAATTTCAGGGTATCGACATTGCCGTTCAGACCGACCTGCTTTTCACCCGCCACGACCAGATTGCCATTGGCCAGCTGCTCGATCACGGTCACGGTGATGTCACCCGTGAACACGTTGTCACTGCCGGTTTCGCCCTTTCCTTCGAAATTGTTGTCGGAGCTCCCGGCGATCGCCGTCTTGGCCAGCACCGGCACGGAGGCGAACGGCAACGCACCGAGCGATCCTTCCACGCCGCCTTTGCGATCGATCTTGCTGTTCGAGCTCTTGCTCGCCGAGATCTTCTCGGCAATCTTCACGGTCAGTATGTCACCCGGGAAACGCGCCCGTCGATTCTCGAACATCGGCCTGAAACTGTTGCCCGCATAGATCGCGCCGGGCGTTGGCGGCGCCGGCGCGGCAAGCGGCATGGGCGGTGAACGCACCGGACTGCTCTGCACATGGACCGAGGGCGACATCGAGGTGCATCCGCCGACCAGAGCCAGATACGAGAACAACAGCACCGAGGAGAGAATCTGACGCAATATTGCCGATGATGCCCAAGAACACCGGTCAGATCGCATCGCCAGACAAATCAGGATAAGCACTGCAGTTCTCCCGTAGCCGATCAGAGCTGACTCAGACGGGCCAGCATTTGATCACTGGTTGAAATCGCCTTGGAATTGATTTCATAGGCGCGCTGGGTCTGGATCATGGCCACCAGCTCTTCCACGACATTGACGTTCGAGGTTTCCAGATAGCCCTGATTGATGGATCCGGTGCCGTTCAGACCGGGTGTATTGACCGTGGGTGCACCTGAGGCGGCAGTCTCCAGAAACAGGTTCTGGCCGCGAGGATCGAGACCGGCCGGATTCACGAACGTGGCCAATTGCAGTTGGCCAAGTTGCACGGGCGCCGGATTGCCGGCCAGCTTGACCGTCACCACGCCATCGGAACCGACGGTGATGCTTTCCGAATTGGGCGGCACATTGATCGGCGGCGACAAGGGCGCGCCGTTGGGCGTGACGACCTGGCCCTGGGCGTCGAGCCGGAATGATCCATCGCGCGTGTAGCCGATGCTGCCATCGGGCATCTGGATCGGAAAGAAACCATTGCCGTTGATCGCCATGTCGAGCTGATTGCCCGATTCCTGCAGGTTGCCCTGCGAGAAGATCCGGCTGGTGGCGACCGGGCGCACGCCGGTGCCTAGCTGCAGGCCGGTGGGCAACTGGTTCTGCTGATCGGCCAGACCACCGGCCTGTCGCATGTTCTGGTAGAGCAGATCCTCGAACTGCGCATGCGAGCGCTTGAAGCCGTTGGTCGCCACGTTGGCCAGGTTGTGCGAAATCGCATCCAATTGCATCTGCTGGGCATCGAGCCCGGTCTTGGCGATCCAAAGTGATCGGAACATACTGCCCTCCGGCCTCAGCCGTTACGCGAAAGAATGGATGTGGCCCGCTGCTCGTTGCTTTCCGCGTTCTGAATCATTCGCATCTGCATTTCGAACTGGCGGGAGACGGCGATCATGCCGACCATTGCCTCGACCACATTGACGTTGCTGCCCTCCAGCGCTCCGCCCACCACGCGAATCGCCTCATTGGCCGGTGATGCCTGGCCGTTGCGCATCTTCACCAGGCCGTTGCCGGTTTTTTCGAGTTCGGCCTGGGGGGGGTTGACCAGCTTGAGCCGGCCGATCTGCACGGGCGCCTGGGCGCCGACCTGGGCACTGAGCGTGCCGTCGATGCCCACCATCACCTGGGCACTCTCGGGCACCACGATCGGACCGCCGTCACCGATGACCGGCAGGCCGGCCAAGGTCTGGAGCTGGCCGTCCGGGCCGACCACGAACGCCCCGTTACGGGTGTATTGCTCGACACCATCAGGACCGCCGACGGCGAACCACCCGTCGCCACGGATGGCCATGTCGAGCGGCACGCCGGTCTGGCGCAGCGGGCCGGTGGCCGCATCGAAGCCGGCGGTGGCCTCAATGCTGAACACCCGGGTGGTGGCCGGACCATCGGCCTGCAAGGGCACGGCGCGAAAGGTTTCGATATCCGCGCGGAAACCGTCGGTACTGGCATTGGCCAGGTTGTTGGACAAGGCATGCTGACGCTGTTCCAGGGCCTTGGCCCCGGTCATCGCGGTGTAGATCATCCGGTCCATGACAGCCTCCGCGTGATCGCGCCGGACGCGATATCAAGCCCGTCCATCAACGCAGGTTGGTGATGGTCTGCAGGATCTGATCCTGGGCTCGCACGGTCTGGGAATTCGCCTGGTACGAGCGCTGAGCCATGATCATGTTGACCAGTTCGGCGGTCAGATCGACGTTCGACTGCTCGAGCGCACCGGACTGGATTGCGCCCAGGCTGGCACTGCCTGGTGCGCCGACCAGCGGTTGCCCCGACTTGGAGGTCTCGACCCAGGCATTGCCTCCGATCGCGACCAGCCCCTGCGGATTGGCGAAGTTCGCCAGAGCGATCTGGCCCTGGGCCCGGGTCTCGCCGTTGGTGTAGCGGGCCTGTACCACGCCATCGCTGTCGATGTTGAATTCGGAGAGCTGTCCGGTGGTAAAGCCGTCCTGCTCGAGTTCGTTGATCCCGAAGATCGCGCCATACTGGGTGAGGGTGGCCATGTTCATGTCCAGCGACACGGTGCTGGGTGGGCTGCCGACCGCCACCTGCTCGAGCGTGGGCACGATCATCTGGAAGGGCAGTTCGGCGGCCCCCACCACTTTTCCATCGGCGGTGAAGTCGATGTTCTGGATCGGCTGGGGGGCGGCCGGCGGGCCGGCATAGGGCACGTAGTTGCCCGCGGCATCGGGCGGATTGAACAAGGTGCCATCAGCGGTTGCATAAACATCCCACTGGTTCACCGCAACCTTCTGGAAATACAGGGCCACGGTGGTGTCTCGTCCCTGCTGATCGAAGATCTTGAACGAGGTCGCCGACTGATAGGTTTCCGGATCAGTCTGGTCGAAAGGCACCGGCAGGATATCCGAGCGTCCGTCCAGGTTCAGCGAAACAGAGACCTTGGTCGTCGCCTTGGGCGTGATGTCGGAGGTCACGATCTCGAGCGGTCCCGGCACGCCGGGCTGAATCTGCCCGTCTTCATTGGCCGGATAGCCGGTCACCTTCTCGCCCTGGGAATTGACCACGAAACCATCCCGATCGAGTTGGAACTGACCATTGCGCGTATAGGAGATCGCGCCCGCAGCACTTTCCATCCGAAAGAACCCGGTACCGTTGACCGCCAGGTCCAGCGGGTTGCTGCTCGATACCAGATCCCCCTGCGAAAACTGTTGAACCACGTCATTCACCTTCACGCCCAGGCCCGAGAACATAGCCCCGGTGGCAGTCGCGTTGGCATACACATCGGCGAATTCGGCGCGTGTACTCTTGGCGCCCACTGTATTGGCATTGGCCACGTTATGGCCGATCACATCGAGGTTGCGCGAGGCCGCGTTGAGTCCACTCAATCCGTGCTGAAAACCCATCTCTGTTTTCTCCGTTGACTATCAGTCAGTCACTGCAATACTAAAAAACGCCGCGAATCGACTCCGCGGGTACTGTCGCGCCTTCCTCGAGGCGAAGGCTGATGCCTTCACCAGCGCGTGTTATTCCGGTCACCCTGGCTGCCGCGAAGGGAGCCGCGGCCACCGGTCCCGAATCCCCTTGCGCGAGCACCCGAAACCCGTATTCGCCTGCCGGCAGATCCGAACCCGAATCGCTGCGGCCGTCCCATTCGAAGGTGGTCAGTCCGGCCGGCTGGGCACCCAGCGCGATCGTGCGCACGATCTTCGAATCAGCACCGAAGATCTCGACCTGGGCATTGGCGGTGGGCAGGGAAAACTCGCCCGCGCCATTCACCGCGGCGTCAACGCCGGCACCCAGCTTCAAGCGATCACCGGCGACCAGCACGCTCTTGCCGATCATCGCGGCCGAGTCGGCCGGATTGCTGGTGCTGAACTGGTTGGTCAGCGTCACCAGCTTCTTGTTCAATTCATCGATACCGCGCACGGTATTGATCTGCGCCAACTGGGTGGTCACCTGGGCGTTGTCCAGCGGATTGAGCGGATCCTGATTGCGCATCTGCGCGACCAGCAAGGACATGAACTGGTCTTCGGTATCCTTGTTGCTGGTGGCCAGATCCGGTTGGCCGTCGGTCGCGACGCTGCCGGCCATACCCGGTTGAACCTGGCTCGCGGCCAGTACGTCGGCAAACAAGCGCGATTTTGATCCGGCGTCGGGCGCAGGCAGGAAATTTTTCGTTGGTACGGCCGAGAACGAGGATACCGGTTCGGTCTGCGACTTGCCGACGGTGGCAGGAAAAGTGAGCGCCATGATTACTGCCCCATCTGCAGGGTTTTAAGCATCAACTGCTGGGCGGTGTTCATGATCTCCACGTTGTTCTGATAGGAGCGTGAGGCCGAGATCATGTTGACCATTTCTTCCACGGCATTGACGTTGCTCTGGGTTACGTAACCCTGATCGTCGGCCAGCGGATGCTTGGGGTCGTAAGACCGCTTGCCGGGCACGTCGCTTTCGACAATATCGGTGACGGCGACCCCGCCGGGGGTCTGATTGTCGGCCTGTGCGGTGAACACCACCTGCCTGGCCTTGTAGGGTTCGCCATCCGGACCGGCAACACTTTCCGCATTGGCCAGGTTGGAGGCCACCACGTTGAGTCGCTGGCTTTGCGCGTTCATCGCACTGGCGGCAATCGAGAAGATGCGGTCCAAGGCCATGGCTGTTGCTCCGTTTACTCGCCGCGAATCGCGGTCAAGATCTTGCGCACGCTGCCGTTAATGAAGCGTAGCGAGGCTTCATAGCGCATCGAGTTGTCGGCAAAGTTGGCCCGTTCCATGTCCAGATTCACCGTATTGCCGTCCAGCGATGCCTGGTCGGGCACCCGGTACTTGAGGGTGCTCAGTGAACTGGCGCCATCGGCTGTACGACTCAGCCCGGCCAGATGGCGTCCATGGGTAGTGGCGATGGTGCCGGCCTGTGCTGTTGCGCGAAGCGGACCGGCGGCCAGCGAGAGCTGGGTGGCGAAATCCATGTCGCGGGCCTGGAAACCCGGCGTGTCGGCATTGGCGATGTTGCTGGACAACACCTGCTGACGCTGCGCGCGCAATTCCAGGGCCTTGCCGTGGTAATCGATGGAGGCGGTCAGTTTGTCGAGCATCGGGATCAACCCCGGGGTCTTGCTGAAGTGCAGCCATCGTGACAGCACTTTGGAAAACTCAAGTGTGGATCAGCGGCGCATTCCATCTGCTTTTTGGGCAGGCCGATGCGATCGAACGCACTATTCTCGGTTCATGACTCAAGCGATTACGATTCGATCGAGCCGTCCGTCCATGCGGCTAGCGACGCGGCTGGCGCCGCATCAGGGCCTGATTGCCGCCCTGACGATCGCTGTCCTGTTGATCGCGCCCACCGGGCTGACCGAAGCAGCCGATGGGCCGGCCGGATCGGCAAACCTGTCCGACGGTGATGATCAGATTCAGCAATTCATCCGCGCCCAGGTCGGCGATCAGCACCGTGTCGAGATCCGTTTCGGTGACCTGCCGGCCGGCACGCGGCTGGCCCCCTGCGAACGCATCGAACCCTTCGTGGCGAGCGGCGCCCGACTGTGGGGCAACAGCCGGATCGGCGTGCGCTGCCTGAGCGGCGCCAACTGGAGCATCAGCCTGCCCGTCTCGGTCAAGGTCTACGGGCCGGCCCTGGTGGCCAACCAGATGCTGCCGGCACGAACCGCTATCGCTAGCGATGACGTTCGGCTCGAGGAAGTCGAACTGACCAGTCTGAATGCCACCCCCCTGACCGATCCGCAGATGCTGGACGGCCGAATGACGACACGGCCGATTGCCGCCGGCCAGACACTGATGTCCTACCATGTCAGAATCCGCCCGTCCATTGCCGTCGGTGATCCGGTCAGAGTACGCGTTCAGGGCGCCGGTTTCAGCATCATGGCCAACGGCTCGGCGCTTGCGCCCGGCAGCGAAGGCAGCCCGCTGCGGGTGCGCACCGACTCGGGTCGGGTCGTGGTCGGCACCCTGATCGGTCGGACGGTTGAAATCGCCCCCTGAACGGACTGAATAATCGAATACCCGCTCTCCAATGCCCTCAAACCACTCTAAACCCGCTGCGATTGCGGCCGATAATAGGTGCAGGAGTAGTCCCATCTTCGATGGAGAGAATCATGAAGATCGGTAATGCAACAGATGTTCAGAAGCTTGAGATCCCGCGGCACGCCGAGGCCAGGCCCGGCAACGCGGTGAAACCAGGCGTCTCGTCGGACGAGCCGGTCGGCAAGGTCGAGAAGAGCGACAAGGTCGAGCTCTCCCAATCCAGTCAGCTCGCCCGTCATGACACCATGCCGGTGCGCGCCGACAAGGTGGCCAAGGTGCGGGCCGCCATCGAACGCGGCGAGTTCCCGGTCAATCCGACCAAGGTGGCCGATCGCATGATCAGCCAGGCCGTCGAACTGGTCAATCTGATCGTGCCCGCTGCGCCCGACATGCGCGATGAGCAGGGAGCGACCCGCGACGCGGCCGGTGCGATGGGCCGCAACGATGGCAGCGATGCCTGATCCGGGGTCGGCATCGCCGACCCTGCAGGCGTTGATCGACGAGTTGAAGACTCAGTTGAACCGTCTGCCTTCATGCTCGCCGGACGAGATCGGCATCATGACTGAAGCGCTGGGCGAACGGCTCGAGGCCTTTGCCGGCGGCCTGCACGCCAACGAGCAGGCCAGGCCGGCTGATCTGCGAATGGCCCAGAATCTCCTGTCCGACTATGCCGGGCTGCTCAGCCGCGCAATGTCCAGGGTCGAGCGAGGGCTGGACGCGCTGGGCCTGTCCGAACCGGTGTATCAGGACAGCCTTTCGACAAGACCACCAGGCGCCATCCTGCGTCGCCCGAACCGGGCATCGATCACTGCCTGAGCGCTCGCCAGCGGCTTTGCCCTGACGTATCGCGCCGGCCGGCCCGGCCATCGCCAGACCGGATCGCCGCAACCCGATTCACGAAAAGCCCTTCAGACTCGCCCTGAGACGGGCAACCGCCTGACTGTGCAGTTGCGAGACCCGCGATTCGGTCACGCCCAGCACGGCGCCGATCTCTTTGAGATTCAGGTCCTGCTCGTAGTACATCCCCATGATCATCTGCTCACGCTCGGGCAGGGAGCTGATGGCCGAGATCAAGGCATCCCGAAACTCGTCGTCCTGCAGCATGGCCAGCATGCCGCTGCCATCGTCGCCCGCATGACGATCAAGAAACCCCTCTTCGCTGTCCTCTCGTCCGCCCAGGTCATCGATATAGACCAGTTGCGAGCCTCTGGCGTCGGCGAGCAGCTTCTGATAGTCGGCCAGCGACATGCCCATTTCCTGCGCGATTTCAGTCTCTGTGGGCGGACGCTTGAGTTTCTGCTCCAGAACGCCGATCGACTGTTCGATCGAACGCTGTGCACGGCGCGCCGAACGGGGCATCCAATCCGATCCTCGCAGCTCGTCGAGCATGGCGCCGCGTACCCTCTGCATCGCGAAGGTCTCGAACTGCGCGCCGCCGTTTTCATCGAAGCGGGTCATCGCATCCATCAGACCGATCATGCCGGCCTGAATCAGATCGCTGACATCGACATTCGGCGGCAACCGGCTGGCCAGCTGGTTGGCCACGCGCCTGACCATCGGTGCATAACGGTCGACGGTTGAATCGCGATCCAGGTTTCCTTGAGCGGTGTACATGTGAGCGCTTCCGATCAGTTCTGGTAGAGGGTGGACCGTCCGGCGGGCGGCCCGAAATGGGCCAGCACCATGTCGGTCAGGCCATGAAGGAACCGGGACCGGCGATCGGCGCCGAGGATCCGATTGAGTACGAGTTGGCCATCTGGCGTGCCATGTGCGCAAAAAAACTCGAGGGGGCGGGCCAGAAAGCGGCTGACAGTACGCTCCAGATTGGTCTCGCAAAGCGCCCGCATGCTGTCCGATTGCGCCGTCACGTCGGGGCCGCACCAGATCACCGTCATCGGTCGACTGCGATCGGCATGATCGAGCGCTTTCATCGCGCCATAGAGCGAAGGCAGCAGCAAGGGATCGGGCCGCGCGGCAAACACCGAGCACAACACGGGCGAGCGGGCCAGAGGTTCCGCAGCCGCTATCTCATGCGGCGCGCCATGTTGTCTGGCCGAGATGATGATTTCCCCCTGAGCGCCAGCCATATCGGCGAGGCCATCGAACCGGGGGCGATCCGCCGGCTGACCGGGCAATCGTCGATCCCCGAGCAGGCCACCCACGTCGTCCCACTGCACGCTCAGACCGAGCCGCTGCATCGCTTCACCGAGCCGGCAGGCCAGCTCACCCGTGGTGTGATTGGCGGTGAGGCCGATGATTTCCAGACGGGCCTGAACCCGAGGGCGGAACAGACGCTTCAAGCCCTGCGCCTGATCATTGCCAAGACCGAACATCAGGCACTCCCCCGTATTGCCGAATCCGCATCGCGCTCTGGCGGTTCGCCCGTCGGTTCGGCGCGTTGCATCAACATCGTCAGATCCAGATCGGGTAACCCGATTCGGTCATCGGTCCCCGCCTTCAACGCCTGTTCGACCAGCGCCAACCCGTCGGGCTCGGCCCAGTCTTCCGGCACCCGCTGCCCGTTACCGATTGCCATCAGGGTCATGCGCGATCGAATCAGGACATCGAGCGCACCGCCCAGCCGACAGGCTTCATCGATCTTGGTCAGCAGCACGCCAGCGCAGGCGGCCCCTTCATAGGCGAGGATCGATTCCTCGATGGCCTGGACCTGGGCGGCGGCGCTGAGCACCAATAGTCGCTGTACCGACCCGCGCGTCACCGCATCGAGCAGTTCGGGCACCCGCGGATCGCGTTGCCCCAGGCCGGCGGTGTCGATGAGCACCAGCTTCTTGCGCGACAACATCTTGAGCAGTCCGGTCAGCGCCTGGGCATCCTGGGCCGCGTGAACCGTGATGCCGATCATCGCGCCGAAGCGGCGCAGCTGATCCTGGGCACCGACCCGGTAGGCATCGGCGGTGATCAGGCCGACCTGGCCGGCGCCATGACGCAGCGCATAGCGCGCCGCGATCTTTGCCACCGATGTGGTCTTGCCGATGCCGGTCGGTCCGACCAGTGCATACACACCACCACCATCGATCAGGCCATCCGGCCAGGCAGCCACGGTGAGATTGCCGGCCAGTGCACTGGCCAGCCAACGATCGGCCGCGTCCTCGTCCAAGTGACCCGGCAGATTGCCAATCAGCACGCGCGATGTGCGTGACGAGAAGCCGGCATCGAGCATGCGTCGAAGCAGCCGCGCCTGGGCAGGCGTACGTCTGACGCCGTCGACCCATGACAGTGCGCTGAATTGTTCACTGATGAAACTGCGCATCTGACGCAACTCGCCGGCCATCTGCAACAGTTCATGCGCAGTCTCGTCCCGATCCCGTTTGAACACGGGTGAAGCGCGTCGCGCCGATGCCGGCGCCGGCGCTGGCGTCGGCTCATCAACCGTCGGGCGGGAGGGCCCTGGCACAGGGTGCTTGCTGTCGCGAACCGCCACTGGCGCCGATGCGGCGCTCTTGAGCCGATTGCGTTCATTCAGATATCGCTCGAAACTGACCGTGCTCATCGGGCCAGTCGATTGCCCGTCGCCGCGATCGGCGGCACCGCCGTCAACAACGTCGGACCGAGCCTGAACCGGCCGGGTACGCGCCGGGCGAGTCGGGCGCACCGGCTCGCGCACTGCCTGGGCCGGGACAGAACGATCCGCCGCCTGCAGTCCCGGCAGATCCTTCTCGAGCATCGCGGTCACCGCCACCCCGCCGGGTACCGTGCGATTCTGCAGGATCACCGCATCGGGACCAAGCTCGCTCCTGACCATCGCCAGGGCCTCGCGGGAATTTCGGGCGATGAATTGTCTGGCCGTCATCTACTGGCTCCAATGATTCTGCCGATCCGGATGCTGTGGGTTTCCGGGATCTCGCCATGGGCAAGCACCCGCAAGCGGGCCGCCGCCTTGCGCACCATCCGGGCAACGCTGGCACGGATCGCATCGGGCACGAGCAGACAGGCGGGCAATCCGTCCTCCTCCTGCTCATTGGCGGCACCCGCGGCCGATTTGGCAAAGAACTCGGCGACCCCTGGTTCGATAGCCGACTGCTCGCCGGCGCCCAGGGCCTGCAGCATCAACTGCTCCAGTTCCGGATCAATCGCGATGACATCGAGTTGCTCGGCGGTCCCGAATATCTGCTGCACGAGCGCGGGCGCCAGGGCACGCCGAACCTTCTCGGTCAGGGCATCCGGGTCCTCCGTGAGCGGACCATGCTCGGACAAGGCCTCAAGAATCGTCCGGATGTCACGCACGTGAACCGACTCGGTGAGCAGGTTCTGCAGCACCCGCTGCAGGCGCGCCAGACTCACCAGCTTGGGGACCACTTCATCGACCAGTTTGGCGGCGAACTCGCGGGCATGATCGAGCAGTTGCTGCACTTCGGCGCGTCCCAGCAGTTGCGCCGCGTGGGTCTGCATCAGGTGGTGCAGATGCGTGGCCATCACGGTGGCCGCATCCACCACCGTATAGCCGGCTGCCTGAGCTGAATCCCGCGACGCCTCATCGATCCAGACCGCCGGCAGACCGAATGCAGGGTCCTTGGTGATCGGCCCCTTGAGGGTCTGCGTCGCCCGCCCCGGATTGATCGCCAGCCACATCCCGGGAAAGCATTCACCCTGCCCCACCACCACGCCCTTGAGCGTGACCCGGTAAGCCGATGGCCGCAATTCGAGGTTGTCCCGGATATGCACGGCGGGCGGCAGGAATCCGACCTCGCCCGCAAATTTCTTGCGCACGCCCTTGACCCGTGAGAGCAATTCGGCGCCTGAATCCTGGTCGACCAGCGAAATCAGCTTGTAGCCCAGTTCCACACCCAGCGTATCCACCGGCAACACGTCCTTCCAGCTCGCATCATCGGCCTTGGGCGACGAATCGGCCTGGGACCCGGCCTGCTCCTCGCTGGCTGCGGCAACCTTTTGCTGCAGGCCAGGCAGCCACCAGGCCAGATAACCACACCCGGCGGCCAGGGTGAAGAAGGCCAGATGGGGCATGCCGGGCACCGCACCGAGCAAGCCGATGACGGCGGCGGTCAGGCCCATGGCGCGGGGCACATTGAACAACTGCTTGACAATCTGGCCGCCGACATCGTCCTCATTGCCCACGCGCGACACAACCAGCGCCGCTGCGATCGAAATGACCAGCGAGGGAATCTGCGCGACCAGAGCGTCGCCGATCGCCAGCAGGACGTAGTTGTCAGCCGCCGCCGACAACGTCATGCGATGCTGGACCATACCCAGCACCAGACCACCGACGATATTGATCACCAGAATCATGATGCCGGCCACGGCATCGCCACGCACGAACTTCGAGGCACCATCCATCGCCCCGAAGAAGTCGGCCTCCTGACCGACCTCGCGCCGACGCCGACGGGCTTCATCCTGCTCGATCAATCCGGCATTCAGATCGGCATCGATCGCCATCTGCTTGCCGGGCATCGCATCGAGGGCGAAACGCGCCGACACTTCGGCGATCCGGCCGGCACCCTTGGTCACGACGATGAAGTTGATCACCGTGAGGATCGCGAACACGATGATACCGACCGCAAAATTCCCGCCGACCACGAACTCGGCGAACGATTCGATCACCTGACCCGCCACATCCGTGCCGGTATGACCTTCCATCAACACCGCCCGGGTCGAAGCGACGTTGAGCGACAGGCGCAGCAAGGTCGTAACCAGCAACACAGAAGGAAAGACCGCGAAATCCAGCGGTTTGACCGTATAGGCCGCCACGAGCAGCACCACCAGGCCGAGCGCGATATTGAACGAGAACAACAGATCGAGAATCAGCGGTGGCAGCGGTACGATCATCATCGCCAACATGGCCACGATGAGTACCGGCACCGCCAGCGCCTGAGCCGGCGGCAGCACCATACTGAAGCGACCCAGCGTCAGTCGGGTACCCGATGCGCCAGGCGAGCGCGCCGACGGGCTGGATGAATCAATGGCCATCAGGCAGTGCCACCTACGGGTTGACTGTCAGGGTCCAGATCCGCCGGCACCGACAGGTCGTCGACCGCCGGAGCGCTGAGTGGCGCCGCGCCACGCCGGACCGGCTGGCGCAGGGCATAGATATAGGCCAGCACCTGTGCGACTGCGCTGTAGAGCGCGCCCGGAATCTCGTGATCGAGCGGAACATGGGCATACAGCGCACGAGCCAATGGTGGCGCCTCGAACAAGGGCACGCCATGCTCGCGCGCAACCTCCCGGATCCGCAAGGCGATCAGATCGGCACCCTTGGCGACGACACGCGGCGCCGAGCTGCCATCCCCTTGGTAAACCAGGGCCACCGAGTAGTGAGTCGGGTTGGTGATCACCACATCGGCCCGCGGCACCGCCATGATCATGCGTGCCATGCTGATCTCGCGTTGACGGGCGCGCAGGCGGCTCTTCAGATGCGGATCCCCTTCGCTTTCCTTCTGTTCCTTGCGCGCCTCCTCGCGGGTCATCCGCAGATCGGCCCGATGGCGGAACCATTGCATGGGCATGTCGATTGCAGCCGCCAGCGCAATCAGCATCAACATCGCGCCGGCGCCCGTCAAGACCGAATCCCAGGCATCGGTCAATGCAGACTGCAAGGGCATGCGCATGAGATTGACGAAACGGTCGATATTGATCCACAAATAAAAGCCGCCAACCACGGCGAGCAGTCCGATGATCGCCGTGAGCTTGAGCGAATCGATCATGTGTCCGCGCGAGAGCAGACGCTTGATGCCTGACATCGGACTGATCTTCGACCAGGTCGGCCTGACCGGTTTGCTCGACCAGGCGAGCCCGCCAGGTATTACCGCGGCGATGATCCCGGCCAGCAGACCCACCAATCCGATCGGCAGAATGATCATGCCGCCCTTGCCGATGATCGCTCCCAGTTCACCGAAAATCAGCTCGGGCGACTGATGTGGATTCATCCGGAAATGCAAGCCGATCTGCATCAGCTCGACAGCCTGCCGGCCCATTGAACCGGCCATCATCGCGAAGGTGCCGAAGGTCATGGCCAGCAGCGCGATATGACCGAAATCGCGCGAACGAGCAACCTGGCCATCCTCACGCGCCTTGCTCAGCTTGCGTTCAGAGGCCGGTAACTGTCTGTCTTCCCTGCTGATGTCCTCGTCGGCCATGGGCAATACGTACGAAATTCCGGTACCCGATTATTCGGTGGCTGCACAAAAGCGAAGCGCCGATCAGCTGTTGCCGATCGGCGCTTTTACGCTGACACCGCCCGCTGACGACCGCTCGTCAGACGGTGGATCACGGAAATCAGAATCCCAGACTCTCCAGCAGATCGTCGACCTGTTCCTGGTTGGTGACCACGGCGGCATCATTGCGGTCGATGACCGGACCGGACGGTCCGAGCGCCGGCTCGACGGTGTCGCGGGGTGACACGTCGATCAGCAGCTTGACCAGTTCGTTCTCGAGCCGGATGGTCGTTGCCAGAACCTTGTCCATTGCCTGGGTCGTCAGATCATGGAACGACTGGGCGAGCAAAATTTCGGTGAACAAGGCATCCGTGCTGTGAGTGCTTTCACGAACCTGCCCGATGAACTCGAGCACACCACCCGTGACAACTGCCTGAACCGGATCCCGCTTGAGGCTCGCCTCGGCAATGTCGGCAAATCTGGCCAGCTCCATCTGCCGCCGCTTGCCTATCTCGACCTGCGAGATCACCTTTTCGGCTGCCTCACCGCTCATCTGCGCCACGTATTTCATGCGCGCACGTGCGTCCGGAATGGAATGAGCCGCGGCCTGCAGCCCGTCGGTCACGCCGAGTTCACGCATCGCGTCGTGCAATGTCCGGGTGATCAGGCCGATGGCGCGAAACACCTGTTCATGCTTGGACTCATCGATAATCATGGTCGAATGCTCATTCATCATCGAAGCCTCAGGCCGCTGCCATCTTCGCGACGATCTTGTTCAGCTTCTCCTCGAGCGTGCCCTTGGTAAACGGCTTGACGATGTAACCCGATGCACCGAGCTGGGCCGCCCGCACGATATCCTCCTTTCGAGCCTCCGCCGTCACCATCAGTACCGGCAGCGAGGCAGTCGGGCCGTGCTTGCGGATCCCCTCGAGCATCTCGAAGCCGTTCTTGTTGGGCATATTGATGTCCGACACCACGAACTGGAAGTCACCACTGGTGGCCTTGTGAAGCCCCTGCACGCCATCCTCGGCCTCGTCGCAGTTCTCGTAGCCCAGTTCCTTGAGCAGATTTCGGATGATCCGACGCATCGTCGCAAAGTCATCCACGATCAGGATCTTCATGTTCGGGTTCATCGCTGCTTGGCTCCAGAGGTATCAGGCACGGACTCGGAAACTTCACCCGTTGCGGACTGAACGAGCGTTCTGGTGGCGAGATGCCGTGAAAACAAGGTCAATTCCGGTATTCTGAGGACTCGTCGGGCGAAACGTCTCGCCGATCCGGTTCAACGGCGGATTCGGGCGGCTCAGGCGGAAACTCGGCGGACTCCCGAAGCGCCCTGGCCGACTCCTCGGTGAGCACCACGATCGAGATCCGGCGATTCACCTCGCTGCGCGGGTCACTCGAATCGAATGGGACCGCCGAGGCCATTCCGACCACCCGTAATACCTTGTCCTCATGCATGCCGCCCGCAATCAGCTCGCGACGAGAGGCGTTGGCCCGCTCCGCCGACAGTTCCCAGTTGGAATACGACCGCTGACGGTTCGAGAATGGCCGTGCGTCGGTATGGCCGGACAGGGAAATCGGATTCTCGACTTCATTCAGAACCCCACCGATGCTGCGCAGCAGTTCCCGCATGTATTCCTTGACACTGGTGCTGGCGTTGTCAAACATCGGACGCTTCTGATCATCGACGATCTGGATCCGCAAACCCTCGGCTGTCATGTCCATGCGAATCTGGTTGCGCAGCTTCTTGAGCTCAGGGTCATTATTCAGCACGGTCTCCATTCGCTCCTTCAGACCCTGCAGGCGCTGACCCTCCAGCCGCTTGTTTTCGGCGGCGAGCGCATGCGGATTTCGGGTGCGATCCTTGGGATCGTTGTCCCCGCGCTTGATCTCACCCACTGACTTGGTCAGATCCTGCCCGCCACCCTGGATGACGCTGGTACTGTCTCCGCTGCCCGATCCGCCCATCATCGCCACCTTGAGCGGGGTGTTGAACACATCGGAGATGCCTTTCAGATCCCCCTTGGTGGTCGAGCCCAGCAACCACATCAGCAGGAAGAAGGCCATCATCGCCGTCACGAAATCGGCATAGGCGATCTTCCAGGCACCACCATGATGACCATGGCCGCCTTTCTTGATTTTCTTGACGATGATCGGCTGGATTTTTTTATCGCTAGACACGGGAGCCTCGCGCGCCGCTCAATGCCGGATTGGAATCGTTGACCGTCCGGTCCATCTATGCCTTCTTCTGCTTGACGTGTTCTTCCAGCTCGGAGAATGACGGGCGCTCGGTGGAGAACAAGACCTTGCGGCCGAACTCGATCGCAATCTGCGGCGCATAACCCTGCATGCTCGCCAGCAGCGTGATCTTCACGCACTGCAATTCCTTGTGTGCCTCCTCGTTCTTCTGGCTCAGCAGACTGGCCAAGGGGCTCACGAAGCCGTAAGCCATCAGAATGCCCAGAAACGTGCCGACCAGCGCGCCGGCGATCAGCATCCCCAGCACCGCCGGTGGCTGACCCACCGAGGCCATGGTCTTGACCACACCAAGCACCGCCGCGACGATCCCGAAGGCTGGCAGACCATCACCAACCCCTTGCACGGCAGTCTGGGGGGCGTGAGACTCCTGATGGTGAGTCTCGATCTCGCTATCCATCAGATTCTCGATCTCATGGGCATTCAGATTGCCCGACACCATCATGCGCAGGTAGTCGGTGATGAATTCCATCAAATGATGGTCGGCAACGATGGCCGGGAAATTTGCGAACAACGGACTGTCGTGGGGTGATTCGACATCACCCTCGATCGACATCAGTCCTTCCTTGCGGGCCTTCTGCAACACCTCGTAGAGCAGGCTCAGCAGTTCCATGTAGCGCGCCTTCGTGTACTTGGAGCCCTTGAGCAGACTGGGTAGTACCTTGAAGGTCGCCTTGATCGTCTTGCCATTGTTGGCAACGAAGAACGCACCCAGAGCGGATCCGCCGATGATGAACAACTCGATCGGGGCCGCCTTGATGATGACGCCGAACTTGCCGCCCGCGAGGAAGTACCCACCGAAAACGGCGATGAATACAACCACGTATCCGACGATCACGAACATGTTGTTTCTTCTCTGGCTACCCGGGGAGACACGGGATTCATCGGCAGCGACCGCTGCAACTTGAATCGGCGGCGGCGATCACCTGGACCCGGACTATCGCCGATGGACGGATCAATCGATGGGTCAAACAGCCGGGCCTGATCCGGCAGTTTCCACCAACATCGTCCGGATTCGCCCGGCGCCGACGTGTCCGCCGCTCCGGCGACACAAGTCTCAGTGAATCGACCCGCTGCGCCGCCCCTTGCCGGCTCGCGCAGGAGGCTGACACAGGCCGCAGACATACGACTTGTCCAGCTCATACGCATGGGTGACGAATCGACCCTTGCAGCGGATGCAGGCGGTGCTTGCCAGCATCCCGGCGTCCACGAAGCGCACCAGGCGCCAGGCACGGGTGATGCTCAGGATCGGCTCGATGCCGGTGAGCTCCACTTCCTCCATGTACAAGCGGTAGGCGCGGATGATGGCGTCCACATCGTCGATCGCCGATGCCTTGATCAGGTATTCATAGATATTGAAGAACAAGGAGGCATGCACATTGGGCTGCCATGTCATGAACCAGTCGGTGGAAAATGGCAACTGTCCCTTGGAGGGCGACTTGCCCGCCACCTCCTTGTACAGCTTGAGCAGGCGCTCATAAGGCAGGTCCGTCTCTGACTGGAGAACCTGCAGCCGGGCACCCAGATTGATCAACTGGATGGCCCGTTGAAGCTGTTGATTATCGTCCAGCAGACTGCGAGCCTTCATTCGACCACCTCGGCATGCTTGCCGGCGATCAGGATACGGGCGTGAAGCCGCTCAGCAGATTTTTCGCCCGCCAGACTGTCACTGCGTGCATGATCGGCCAGCAGATCCCAGACTGTCTCATCGTTCACGCGCAGGCGGCACAACAATGCACCACCCGAGGCAACCTTGAGCAACTGGCTCGGTTTGAGGGCAATGATGAGTTGGGCGACTGCCTCGCTGATGCCCAGCCGATACAAGGCACTGGCGTAATCGGCGCGGATCATCTGCTGGGCCAGAATGAGGTAGGACAGATTGATCTCGGCAATACCGCTTGCCATGTGTTCTTCGGTGCGCATTGCAAACTCCTGGATTGGGGGGTCTCAGGGCAGACCCTGAATAGGTCGACTGCCATTCGATGGAGACAGTGTTGTCGATCGGCGCTTTTGATTGAATCGGAAGCCGGCTGAAACGGCAGTCGGCGCGATTCCGAGGTCGTGTAGGAAAACTTCCTGCACGGCCACCGCCCGCTACCGGGCGAGACAGAGGGGGTCCGGGCCGGCAGATCCTTGCGGGGCGCGGCTCATCGGGGATTAAAGGTCAGCAAGGGCGGACCGATAACTGTTGCAACGGGACATTCCCGCCGACCGTTGGCAACACCTAGCAAGCCGAACGGAAACCTCAAGCCGCCCGTGCGTCGAGCTGGCGGACCAACGGTCGATAGACCGAACCGTAACCTCCTCTGGAGTACAGAAGTCATGGCACAAACCATCAACACCAACGTGATGTCGCTCAATGCGCAGCGCAACCTGAATACGACACAGGGACTAATGTCCCAGTCGATTCAGCGCCTGTCGACGGGCCTTCGCGTCAACAGCGCCCGTGATGACTCGGCCGGTCTGGCGATCGCCGAACGCATGAGCACCCAGGTTCGCGGCATGAACGTGGCAATCCGCAACGCCAACGACGGCATTTCGCTGGCTCAGACCGCCGAAGGCGCGCTGGGCAAGGTCGGCGACATGGCCCAGCGCATGCGTGAGCTGGCGGTCCAGTCCTCGAACGCGACCAATAGCGATGACGATCGCCTGAATCTGGACGCCGAGTACCAGGAACTGGCCAAGGAGATCACCCGGACCCTGGCCAGCACGAGCTTCAACGGCAAGAAGATTCTGGGTGCCGATGCGGACGCGATGGTGTTCCAGGTTGGCGCCAACACCACGGCCGACGACCAGATCACGGTCACCACCACCGACCTCACGGCCGACGCCACCGTAACGGCCGTGACTGGCGGCGCAATCACCGACTTCGATACGTCGCAGACGGCGATTGACGACATCGACGAGATGATCAAAACGATCTCCACGCAGCGAGCCAACTATGGCGCGACCCAGAACCGCTTCGACAGCGTGGTGGCCAACCTGCAGATCTCGTCCGAGAACCAGTCGGCCGCCCGCGGCCGGATCATGGACGCGGACTTCGCCGCCGAGACGGCCGCGCTGACCCGCAGCCAGGTATTGCAACAAGCGGGTACCGCGATGCTCTCGCAGGCCAACGCCGCCCCGCAGAACGTGCTGTCCCTGCTGCGTTAAACATCCCCCGGGTAACCCCGGCCCACCGGCCGGGAAGCCCGATCGATCAAGGCCATCCGGCCCTGACGACCTGACCCGGTCGTCGGGGCCGAGTCGCTGGCATCACCAAACTGACCAGGAGATCGACCGCTTATCAGCCGACCGTCGTGAGGGGCTGACCCCTAAAGTCGCCACGGTAACCATCCGTCGCGCAATGGAGTCACGCCATGCCTCAGGTCATCAACACCAATATGCCGTCGCTCAATGCGCAGCGGAACCTGAACGTCACGAATGCCACGATGTCCACCGCCATCCAGCGACTGTCCACCGGCCTTCGGGTCAACAGCGCCAAGGACGACGCGGCCGGCCTGGCCATCGCCGAGCGCATGAATGCGCAGATGCGCGGCATGAACGTGGCGATCCGGAATGCCTCCGATGCCATCTCGATGGCCCAGGTGGCCGAGGGCGGACTGGGCAAGGTAGGCGATATGGCCCAGCGGATGCGCGAGCTCGCGGTCCAGTCGGCCAACGCGACCAACAGCGACCGCGATCGCCAGAGCCTGGACGAGGAATACCAGCAACTGGCGGCGGAGATCGAGCGCACCCTGAAAATCACCAAGTTCAATGGGGCACCGGTGCTGGCCGGTGCAACCGACTTGCAGCGCTTCCAGGTCGGCGCCGGGACCGGCGACGAAGACAAGATCGAGGTATCCAGCGCCAATGTGGCGGACATGACCGAAGTATCGGCGGTCGTGAGCGGCACCATCCTGACGGTGGATGATTCGCTACAGGCCATGAACGATATCGACGCCCTGGTTGACGTGATCAATTCGGAGCGGGCAATCTGGGGAGCGGCGCAGAACCGCTTCGAAGCCGTGATCGCCAATCTGCAGATCTCATCGGAAAATCAGGCGGCGGCCCGGGGTCGGATCATGGATGCCGACTATGCGGCCGAAACGGCAGCACTGACCCGCACCCAGATTCTGCAACAGGCCGGCACCGCCATGCTCTCGCAGGCCAACCAGTTGCCCAACTCGGTGCTCCAGCTGCTGCGCTGATCGCCGGCGCGCTGATCTTGTCCGACGACCGGCCGTCGAGGCACCGCCGGTCGGCCGATCAACGGCAATGGCGCGTACCGGGGTGCGCGGAACAGCGGCCTTTCGGCGCCGCTTCTGCGGGCTAAAGCCAGACGGCGCATTGCCGATACCAAGTCCATGGCTACCAGTCCAATCACCGCAAGCAACTCGATCGACGTCAACGGCATCGTCACGGCATTGATGAATGTCGAACGAGAGCCGCTCAAACGCATTGAGACCAATACCCAGGGGGTGCGCTCGACCATCTCGGAGGTCGGCAAGCTCCAGGCGGCCCTGGACAAGTTTCGCACCACCGCCGCCTCGCTGGCCCGTGCCGAAACCTGGCAGTCCGCTTCGGCAAGCAGCGGCGACGAGACTGCGGTGGGCATCAAGGCCGCCACCGGGGCGCTGCAAGGCAGCTATTCGGTTGATGTGCAGCAACTGGCGTCCCCCCAGACGGTGGTCTCTAGCGCCATGGCCAGCCCGCTCAGCGTGATCGGCGGCGGTACATTGACCTTCCGGATGGGCACACAATCGCCGACCGGATTCAGACCAGACCTGCAACGCGAGGCATTGACCATCACGATCGCCCCAGGGTCCACCCTGCAGGATGTGAGCAAGGCGATCAATCTGGCCAATCCCGATGTCGGCGCCTCGCTCGTGACCGACGCCAATGGGACCCGGCTGATGCTGCGCAGCACCGAGAGCGGTGACATGCAAGCGTTCAGAATCATGGCCACCGTCGACGGCACGGCCGGCACAGGCGAGAATCAACCCACCCTGCCCGGCAAGACGTTTCCGGTATTGTCGCTGGCCGATCTGAGGTTCGACCCGGGTCAGACCGGTGGTGAGATCACCCAGACCCAGACCGCGGCCAATGCGAAGTTCGAACTCAACGGCCTGGCTCTGGAGAGTGCGAGCAACGATCCGGATGGCATTCTCGAGAACATCTCGCTGAGCCTGCGCAAGGTGACGACCGATCCGGTCGCGCTGGAGGTCAGCACCGACAGCGAGTCAATCCGGACCCGACTGGATGAGTTCGTGAGCGGCTACAACGAACTGAACAGCCTGATCCGGGCCCAGACCCGATATGACGCCGAGACTCAGACGGCAGGCCCCCTGCAGGGTAACCGGATGGTCCTGATGGTGCAGCAGCAATTGCGCCAGATCGTGGGCACCACCCTGCCCGACAGTGCGCTGCCCCCCACCACTGGCACGACCACCACCGACGCATTTCGTCGCCTGAGCGATATCGGCCTGCAGGTCGGGCGCGATGGCACGCTCTCGGTCGATTCCGCCCGCATGGATCTGGCCCTGGCCAGCCCGGACAAACTGAACCAGTTCTTTGCGGCCGGTGGCCTGGACGCTGCGTCGCACGGATTCGGGCGCCGCTTCGATACACTGATCGGCAACTTCCTGGGGGCCGACGGCGCGATCACCGGGCTGACCGAGTCACTCAGAAGTCGCGAGACCGACCTGACCCGTCAGCAGGAGCGTTATGAGCGTCGGCTGGACGACATTCAGCAACGCCTGCTGCGTCAATACACAGCACTCGATGCGAATCTGAGCACCATGACCGCCGCGCTCGCCACGGTCAGCAAGCTGTAGCCATCGGGCAGGCTGGATCATTCGACGGGGGCCGGGAAACCGGCCCTCTTGCATTCAGCCGGGACCTTGCCGACCTGACCGATTGTGTGCCGCTATTCTGAGGCAACCCGACCGTCATTGCGCTCAAGCGCACGCCCTGAAAGCCGATACCAGTCGTACCACTTCAAATTCCCGGATCGCCTGTCATGTTCGGCAAGTCCCACAGTCCCGCCCAGATGTACAACCAGATTCACCTTGATACCGGCGTGTCGCAAGCCGACCCGCATCGCCTGATCATGATGCTGTTCGACGGCGCGGACAAGCTGTTCATCGCCGCCGACAGCGCCATGCAATCGGGCGACATTGCAGCCAAGGGCGAGGCGATCAGCCGGGCGATCCGAATCATCGATGAAGGACTCAGGGCCGTTCTGGATCCTCAGGGCGGCGAGATCGCCGACAATCTTCGCCTGCTCTACGACTACATGCTGAATCAGCTGTTGCTGGCCAATCTGCGCAATGACCGGACTATCCTGGGCGAAGTCCGCTCGCTGCTCAGGGAAGTGAATGACGGTTGGTCATCGATCGCGCCGGGCGCGAATAACGTGCGCCAGGCCAGGCGGATCGGCGCCGCTTCATGAGCGCACAACCCGTCACCATCGGGCATTACCGCTCGGTACTGTCCTGCGTCGAACGGATGCGCGACCATGCACGACGTCAGGACTGGGCGGCGGTATCCGCCACTGCCGATCAGGTCGCCCGACTGACCGCCAGCCTGCGAGGCCAGGATCCGGCCCTGCTGCCCGACCGGGCGGCACGACGCGAGCGCCTGGCCATCCTGACACAAATCGTGCGTCTGGATGCTGAAATCCGTCATTTACGCGATCCCCGCGTGGCACGCCTGGACGCCCTGCTGACGCCAGCCGGGCCGGCGCGCTCGCGCACCACCCTCCCAGACACAACGTGGAGTTAACCAAGTGGCCACTCTTGTAGGCGAACGTCAGGGCCTGTGCATGCCCGAGCCCGATCTGGCCCGACTCGCTGAATTCGAGATCAGCGCGGCCGGTACCATCAGCAAGCTGTTGGCGGAACTGGTGCGCAAGCGTGCACTGATCTGGCTGTTCGTGTCTGACGAGGACAACACCGCCGCCGCGTCGCAACTGATCGCCGTCGAAGACGGACGACTGGCTTTCTCCCTGCAGACCGATCATGACAGCCGGAACGCCTTTTTGGCCGCCAGGCGCTGCACGGTCGTCGGCTTCCTGGACAGCGTGAAGGTTCAGTTCGAGATGCGATTGTCCGGGCCGGACGATGTTCCCGAAGCCTCGCTGTTGTTCGGCGAGGCGCCCGCCCGGCTGTACCGTATCCAGCGCCGTGCCGCATTCCGCGTTCGGCCACCCGCCGGTCATCGAGGCAATCTGATCGTCAGGGGAACGCCGGGCCATGAAGACAGTTTCCGGATCTTCGACCTGAGCGCGACCGGCCTGTCCTTCTTGCGGCCACGCGAGGCGCGCAGTTTCGAGCTTGGCGACCGGATCGCGCTGGCCCGGCTCGAACTGGGACCGCGAGTGCCCGTGCCCTGCAGCTTCGTGATCCGCTCGATTCTCGATCTGGCCAACGATCCGCTGCACGACCGGGTCGGCTGCGAGTTCATCAACCTGCCCAATGAGGTCGAACGCGCGATCGCCATCTATGTTCAGGATGCTGAGCGCGCCCAGCTCAGAGCCCGCACCGATCGGTGAAACACGCCGGTCTGGCCGACGTGCTCAGACCTGCATGTTCATGATGTCAGTGTAGGCTGAAACCAGTCGGTTTCGCACGGTCACTGCCGCCTGAAAGGCAATCTGCGACTTCTGCATCGACACCATGGTCTGCTCGAGCGATGCGCCGGGCAGCCCCTGTTGAAACGCCTTCTGCATACTGGCGCTGTCTTCCTGAAGCGCGGACACTTTGTGCAGCGCCTCCTGCAAGGCCGAGCCGAAATGCCCTACCTCGCCAGGTTCGACACCCTGCGCGTCATGGGCGGCCGAGCGACCCGCCGCCTGCAGGGCTGCCTTGAGCTGATCGATCGACTTGATTTCCATGGCGCGTGACGGCCGCACAGTGCCGGCCGATATCGTGTTGATGTCGTCATTGTCGCGCGCGAGCCGGCTGTCCAGGGCCGAATAAGCAGGCAGGACTCCCGCTATTTCGCCACTCCGCCCCCTCAAGTTCCCCCGACAATGGCCGGGCCATACCGTCAACGCTTTACTGGATTTCCTGAATGGCCGACGTCAGTGCCGCCCTCACGCCAACTGCCATGATTCCCGCGGCGCTCAAACCCCGGATCATCCTGGCCGCCGGCGTGCTCGCGCTCACGGCCATCATTGCGTGGTCGTTGATCAGTCTGCGCGAAGAACCCTATCGGGTGTTGTTCGCCAATCTGTCGGATCGCGATGGCGGTGCCATCATCGCCGCACTGTCCGCCCGGAATATTCCGTATCGATTCGCCGCCGGGGGAGAGGCACTGCTGATTCCCGAGGATCAGGTGCACCGGATGCGCCTGGAACTGGCCTCGGCCGGACTGCCACGAGGATCGAGCACCGGCTTCGAGTTGCTCGACGAGCAGCGTTTCGGCATGACCCAGTTCCAGGAGCGGCTGAGTTATCAGCGCGGCCTGCAGGGCGAACTGACCCGTTCTATCGAATCGCTGGCGGCGGTTCAATCGGCCCGGGTTCATCTGGCGATCCCGCAGGAAGGCGGCTTCCTTCGAGGTCGCCAGACCCCGTCCGCCTCGGTACTGGTCACGCTGCACCCCGGACGATCGCTCGATGCGAATCAGGTCTCGGGCATCGTCCACCTGGTCGCCGCATCGATTCCCAGACTCGAACCCGACCAGGTCAAGGTCATCGACCAGGACGGCGGCCTGCTCAAGCAGGGTGGCGATGAGCCGGGCAATCTGCCCAGCGCATCGCAACTGGCCTATGAGGCGCACGTTGAATCATCGATGCGCGAACGGATCATCGAGTTGCTCGAACCGGTGGTCGGTGTGGGCAATGTCCGCGCGCAGGTCAGCGCCGACATGGACTTCAGCGAGACCCATGCAACCGACGAACTGTACAAGCCCAACCAGACACCTCAGAGTGCCGCGGTGCGCAGCGAGCAGATGCGTCGCGAAGCCGACCAGGCAGCAGGCGCTGGCGGTATCCCTGGTGCGGTCACCAATCAGCCCAATCCGCAACCCCTTGCACCGATCAACGGGCCGGGTCAGGCCGTCGGACCAGCCGGCACAGTGGCGGGTGGCGCGGCCGGCCAGGGTGTGCGCGAATCGCTGATCAACTATGAGGTGGACAAGACGGTCCGGGTCACGCGCGGATCACCGGGACAGATTCGTCGCCTGACCGCCGGCATCGTCGTCAATCATCGTCGCAGCGTGGCTGCCGATGGCGCGGTGACGATGACGCCGATCGAGCCAGATGAACTGGAACGCATGAACGCACTGGTTCGAGAGGCCATCGGCTTCTCGGCCGAGCGTGGCGATTCGATCAACATCATGAACAGTGCATTCACGATTGAACCGGCGGTTGTCGAGCCCGAACTGCCGTTCTGGAAGGATCGGGCCAATATTCCGATTGCACTGGAAATTGCCAAACACCTGGGGATCGCGTTGCTCGGATTGATCACCATCTTCAAGGTGATCAGACCCGCATTGAAGAGCATCAGCGATGCTCGTGCCCTGCCGCCACCGGCGACCAATGCCGAACAGGATTCGCCCGGCAGTCTGGTCGACGCCGTCGTCGAGGATCAGATCGAACTGCCACCGCCACCGGATGTCCAGGGGCTGGGCGAGCCCCCGGTTGACTTCAAGCGAAATGATGACGTGCTGAAACTGGCCCGCGAGAACCCGATGGCTGTCGCCCACATCGTGCGCGAATGGATGGCGGCCGAGTAATGGCAGAAGAGACGCCAAGCGACGGATTGACGGATGCCGCCGTGTTGCTCATGAGCATGGGCGCAACGGCGGCAGCCGAGGTCATCAAATTGCTGACCCCCAAGGAAGCGCAGCGCCTGGGTGAGCGGATGTCGCAGCTCAAGACCGCCAGCCGTCGACATATCGGTGAGGTGCTCGATCGCTTCGAAGAGCGCATGGCCGAAACCAATTTCATCGTCGAAGACACCGATGAATATGTGCGAGATGTTCTGAAAAAGGCCTTGGGCGAAGAAAAGGCCGGGCTCTTGATCGACCGGATACTGGCCGGCAATGACATCTCGGGGATCGAGAACCTCAAGTGGATGGATGCCCAGGCTGTCGCCGAACTGATCCGCAACGAGCATCCGCAGATCATCGCGTCGATTCTCGTGCATCTGGAACGCGACCATGCGTCCGGCATTTTGCTCAATTTTTCCGATCGGCTGCGCGGCGATGTCTTGCTGCGGATCTCCACACTGGAAGGCATACAGCCCACGGCGCTGCGCGAACTGAATGACGTGCTGGGCACCCTGATGTCCTCGGGCGGGTCGGGCAAGAGCAATCACAAGCTCGGCGGACCCAAGCCGGCGGCTGAGATCCTGAACTATATGGGTGCAGCCGCCGAGAAGGGCGTGCTGGACTGGATCCAGGAACAGGATGCCGACATGGCCCAGCGGATCTCAGACCAGATGTTCGTGTTCGCCGATCTCATCAATCTGGACGACAAGGCCATTCAGATGGTCTTGCGCGAGGCCCAGACCGAATCCCTGATCCTGGCACTCAAGGGCGCCGATCAGGACCTTCGCGAGAAGATCTTCCGTAACATGAGCCAGCGCGCTGCCGCCACGCTTCGCGAGGATCTGGAATCGCGCGGCCCGGCCAAGGTGGCCGATGTCGAAGCCGAACAGAAGGAGATCCTGAAGACCGTCAAGCGACTGGCGGACGAGGGTCAGATCGCACTGGGCAGTGGCGGTGGTGACGACGCCTATGTCTGACCGCCGTCGCGGGTCCAAGCCGGGCCGGATCACGGTCTCGCTCGATATCGCCAACGCCCGCCGCATGCCGATCGGCGCTCTATCGACCGAGCCGCGGTTGGCTCACGCCAGTGCGAAACGCTCGCTCAGGGCCGATCGCGAAGCCCAGGCCGCCCAATCCGGACCGACCGAGCCGCCGGCCGCCCCGCCGCGGGATCCGGCCATTGAACGGCGAATCGACCTGGCCAAGCGGGCGATGTTCGAGCGCGGCGTGCAGGACGGACTGCTACGCGGCCGTCAGGAAGGCTACGAACAGGCCCGCGCGACGCTGATCGCCGAACGAGCCGCCGATGAGCAGCGGGCCGGCGGCGCGGCCGCCGAACGGATGCAGGCTCTGTTGAATGGATTCGAGCGCGAGTTCAGCACCATGGAATCGGCGCTGGCCGACCGCGTCCTGGACCTGGCCATTGCGCTGGCCGAGCGTATCGTTGCCGATCGTATCCAGGCTGATCGCCTTGCCGTATTGCCTGTGGTCAGAGAGTGTCTGGCCCTGGTCGGATCAGCGCCCGCCCAGATGACGATCCATCTCAATCCGGCGGATCTGGACACGCTGGCCGCGGCGCTACAGGACACGCCGGTTTTCGCCCGGATCAATCTGGTTGCCGACCGGCAGATCGATGCGGGCGGCTGCCGGCTCGAGTCGCCTGAATCATTGATCGACGCAAGCCTGCCAACGCGCTGGCGCAGAACCCTGGCGGCGATGGGTTTTCAGCGAGCGTCGCCAGGCGACGCCTTGCCGTCGCCATCCGACGAGCAGATCGCATGAGCGAGTCCGACCCGATCACGACTGATCGCACCGGTCAATGGTTCGATCTGATCGACGGAGCGCGACGCATGCTGCGTCGTGCACAACCGATCGAGCAGCGCGGCCGGCTCTGCCGCGTCACCGGACTCACGCTCGAAGCCACCGGCATCGAACTGCCGATCGGCAGTATCTGCATCATCGAGGATGGCAGCGAGCGCGCCGGTACCGGCATGATCGATGCCGAAGTGGTCGGATTCAATCGTGGCCATCTGTTGCTGATGCCAACCCAATCGACCGCCGGCATGTCGCCCGGCGCTGCCGTTGCGGCGCTTGAGCCCAGGATCGAGCGGCCCTCGCTGGGCCGTCCGACCCACGCCTGGGCCAGGCGCGAGGACCGCGGTCGCCATCTGCCGATCGGCCCCGGTCTGCTGGGCCGTATCGTCGATGGTCGCGGCACCCCCATGGACGGTCAGGGCCTGTTGCAGGCCACCCGTTACCGCCCGATCCGGGCGCGAGCCGTCAACGCCATGCACCGCAGCCCGATCCGCGAGCCGCTGGATACCGGCGTACGGGCGATCAACACCATGTTGAGCGTCGGCCGGGGGCAGCGACTGGGCCTGTTTGCGGGTGCCGGCGTGGGCAAGAGCGTGCTGCTGGGCATGATGTCACGCAATACAGACGCCGATGTAATCGTCGTCGGACTGATCGGCGAGCGCGGTCGAGAGGTGCGTGAATTTGTCGACGATATTCTGGGCCCTTCGGGTCGCCAGCGTGCCACTGTCATTGTTGCACCGGCCGATGAACCGGCATTGATGAAGATTCAGTCGGCAACCTATGCGGCCGCCATCGCCGAGTTCTACCGCGATCAAGGCCTGCAGGTGCTGTTGTTGATGGACTCACTCACGCGGTATGCGATGGCGATGCGCGAAGTGAGTCTTGCCGCGGGAGAGTCTCCCGCGACCCGGGGTTATCCGGCGTCGGTGTTCGCGCGACTGCCCGAGCTGATCGAGCGCGCCGGCAACGCGGCACACGGCAAAGGCTCGATCACGGCCTTCTACACGGTCCTCATCGAAGGTGACGATACCAATGATCCGGTGGGCGACGCGGCACGCTCCTTTCTCGATGGGCATGTCGTGCTCTCGCGCGAGCTCGCCGAGGCAGGGCATTTCCCGGCCATCGCGATCGACGCGTCGATTTCCCGGGTGATGACGGCGATTACCTCGCCGGCCCACCAACGTCATGCGCGCCGCTTGCGCACCGCATGGGCCGCGTATCAGAAAAATCGCGAACTCATCGCACTGGGGGCCTACGTCCCCGGAGCAGATCCGCAGGTCGACCAGGCCATTGCACTGTGGCCCAAGATCGAGAAACTGCTGATGCAGGATATCGACGAACGTTGCCCGCTGGCCGAATCGATAGCCGATCTGGCCAGGCTGGCCGGTGAACTCGGCGACGGTTCGACCCATGGCGCGATCAAGGCTGAGAGAACTTGAGCATGGCAGGCCACCACACCCCGCTTTCCCAGGTCATCGAGATGGCTGAACGTCGGCGTGATCGGCGTCTGCAGCAGGCTGGCGAAGCAAGGCGACTGGTCATCCAGGCCCAGGCCACGCTCGACGCACTCGAGCAGTTCCGGGCCGAACGGCTGGCCAGGCGACGCGCCCTGGTCGGCGAGCCCGGTCAGCCGGTCGCCCAGCAGGTCATCGAATCGCATTTCGATACCAAGTTGGTGGCTGCCGTCAAGGCACAGGGCGAACGCCTGATGAATGCCGACCGCCTTCAGGAAGAACGTCGTCAGGCCGTTCAGGCCGCCCAGAGCCGGGTTGCCGCACTGCAACTGCTGGCCCGCCGCCGCGCGGAAAAGGCCCGACGGCACCAGGAAAAAACCGAACAACGCGTCAATGACGACATCGTGGCAGGCACCGCGAAGCCGTCGCGCAACGCAACTCCATGATCCGGAGAAATGAGCATGCAGACACCTTCCACGTCCAGCGACCTGTCCACCCGCGCAGCGCAAACATCGCCGAGCAGACGACCAACGGCATGGCGCCAGGTCGACACCGGTGCCGATTTCGCACAAAGCCTGCAGTCGTTCGAAACGCCAGCACCGGCCCCGTCGGACAGGGTCACGGGCAGCGAGTCGGACCGCCTGATCCAGACCAACGTTGCCCTGCGCCAGGAGCAGGCGAGCATGGCGGCACGACGGGCCGATAACGATGCCCGCACGCGCAACAGCGAGTCGACCGACACGCGCAGCACCGCGGTCAAGCAGACCGGGGCGGCAGACTCGGGGACGCCTGCCCAATCGACCGCTATGCCAGCGACCGATACCCCATCAACCGAGCGACCGGCGGCGCGTTGGACCCGGCCGGCCAGAGCCGCGACGCCTGCGCCACAAGCGAGCCGGTCGGCCGTGCGTGCCGAGGACGACCTCACGCCAAGCGCCCGCTGGACCGCACCGTCCAGAAGCGCGGCGAGCGATGCGGGGCCCGGCGTCACGGAGGCGGACGCGCCGACGATCGCCACGACGAACCACCCGTCTTTGACGCGAACCGAACCCGTCCCGGACGCCACCGCGTCCGGCGATCCGGCAGCCGGCCCCACTGCACCGCCGGGCACGATCGTCCCGAGCAACGATGCAACCACATCCGTCGACGACTCGGCACCCGTGGCACGCTGGCGCAATCCGCGCACGGCAGCGCCCACCGCACCGGCGACCGGCATCGGAGCGGGGGTCGCGGCCGGAACGCCGACCGGTGCCGACCCGACTGACGCCAGCATCGGTGTCCAGCCGGTGCCCGATGCAGACACCAAACCGGGCACCACCAGTCTGCCGGCTGACTCCAACCCGGCACTGGTAACCAGGCCATCGCCGAACGACGACGCAGCGATCATCTCAGGTGGCGAGGGGCCAGACCCTTTGACCGACAAAGCCTCGGCCGACCAGGCGGCACGGCCCCGTAATCCCTTGAACCGCGGCCCCAGCCGGGTCGCGGCCGATCGGCCAGCGGCCATCGACTCGATTGCGCCAGACCCATTGATCGAGCAACTGAGCGACGCAAAACCAGACAGCGACGCAGCAACAGGCAGCAGCCGCACGCCTTTGTCGTCGTGGCTCAGTCCTGGCCAGCCGAATCCGAGGGCGCAGACGGCTCCGATCACCGAGGCCGGCGACAATGCCTCGGCGACATCGTCAGGCGCAACAGCAGGCAGCCTGGTGAGCGCCCTGAGCGCGAATCCTGCGCTTGCCGACCCGGCCGGATCCCGTCAGGTCTCGCCCGGTATGGCCACACAGGCATCAACGTCCCTACCCATTGTTGGCAACGGACCGGGCGTGGGCAATACGCCGGCCACCGACGCGACTGCAGCGACTGCAGCGACTGCAGCGACCGCAGCGACCGGCCAGAACGACGGGCGTCCGGTGGCACGCTACAGCGCTCGGCCATCCGGAGTCGCGCCAGCCGCAGCGGGCAACCAGGCCCTCGCGGCGACACTCGACCAGACATCGCCGGGCACAAGCGCCGATCCGTCCGATGGCCGCATCGGCGCGTCCAACCGGACATCCGGCCCGGCAGGTCAGAGCAGTGCGGCAACAGCCTTTGCGGATGCCGGCCTGTCGGCCCGCGCTGGTCAGGCGTCAACGGCGAACAATCCAGCCAGTGTCGAGACCGCCCTCTCATCGGGCACCTCACCGACCATGATCAGCGTCGATGCGCCATTGACCGGAGCGGTCATCGGCACCACAGGTGTCGCCACCGATCGAGCCGCCCCATTGCCCGGCAGCCTGCCCCCGCTGACCACGCCGATCACGGCTGCGCTGGATTCAACCGAGTTCACCCAGCAACTGGGCGATCGTGTGACGCTGGCCATCAACGATCTCATGGACAGCGCCCAGATCCAGCTAACGCCCGAAGACCTCGGCCCCATCCGCATCGAGTTGTCCATCAAGGGCGACTCGGCCACTGTGGCGTTTACCGCGGCCAACGCGGATACACGGCAGGCCATCGAAGCCTCGCTGGATGCCTTGCGCGAGCGGATGCGCAATGACGGCATCCTGTTGTCGGATGCGACGGTGGGTCAGGACAGGCGCCAGGCGCAATCCGGCAGCACAGACCAGGGCCAGGCGGACCAGGGCACAAGGTCCAACGGATCCAGCCGTCTGTCCCAGGCCACTGCCCCGGCCGCACCGGGCAGCGTGACCACCGACAACCCGCTCTATCGCAATCAGTCGCAACCGGCCGGGCGGGTCGATCTGTTCGCCTGATCGGCGATATCAACACGGCGAGTGACGCCGCCCCGCCGCAACCTTGCCACGCGGCCGACATCGGCCGACGGCCGGCATCAGGAATCCGCGTGCAGGCCAGAAGGCCGCCTTTTGGTCCGACTGCCACCTGGCGGACGACGCGAGAATGTTCTCTGAGTTCCAGTCCGGCCACGAGCCATCGGCTCGTGTCATGCAACGTGCCAACGACACGGAGAGGTCATGTCCGATAAACCCACCGAAGAAGCGCCCAAGAAGAAAAAGGGCAAGCTGCCGATCATCATCATCGCGGCAGTCCTGCTGTTGGGCGGCGGCGGCGCAGCGGGCTGGTTCTTCCTGAAGAAACCGCATGACGCAGAGTCGGCCGAACATGCCGAAGCCGAGGAACCCAAGCCCAAGGCAAAGGCCCGCAAGGTCGCCAAGACCGAACCGCCGACCTTCGTGAGTATCGATCCGTTCACCTTTAATCTGCAGGACAAGGAGCAGGACCGATTCGCCCAGATCGCGGTCGTGCTCGAGGTCGAGGAGCCGCCGGTCGAAGCCGAGCTCAAGACCGTTGCTCCCTCGGTTCGCAATGCCCTGCTCATGCTCATGAGTTCCAAAACCAGTGAAGAACTGCTGAGCATCCGGGGCAAGCAGGAACTCTCCGAGCAGGTCGTCGAGGCCGCCAACGCGATTCTGGCGGGTGAACGACCGCCGCGCATCGAACGTTCGCGCCGGCCGCGTGGTCGCGAAGGCGAGCGCTCGCGCGATATCGCCACGGCCGGTGATCACGGCGCAAGTGGGGCCAAGGACGGCAAGTCTGGCGGCAGTCACGATGCGCCTGACGATCATGCGCGCGACGACCGGCGTGACGATCGCGATGATGATCGTTACGACGACCGATATCGTCGTCCGATGTATCCGGAGCGGGTGGTCGCGGCCCATTTTTCCCAGTTCATCATTCAGTAATCCTGGCCCCACACCCCCAATCACCCGCGGATCATGGCAGACGAGTTTCTCTCGCAGGATGAAGTAGACGCTCTGCTCGCCGGCGTCAACGACGAGGAACCCGCAGTCACGGAGCAGCCGGCGGAGCCGCAGGGCGCCGTGCGCGACTATGACTTGTCGCGCCAGGAGCGCATCGTCCGCGGACGCATGCCGACCCTGGAAATCGTCCACGAGCGGTTCAGCCGAAACGTGCGTACGGGTTTCTTCGAGTTCGTGCGACGCAATCCGGATATCACGGTGGCACTGCCACAGGTCCAGAAGTACAGCGTGTTCCTGGGCAGTCTGACCATTCCGGCAAACCTGAATATCGTCCAGGTCAAACCATTACGTGGCAGCGGCCTGATCGTCTTCGAACCCCAGTTGATCTTCGCGATCATCGATTGCCTGTTCGGGGGTAACGGCAAGACCGCAACCCGGATCGAAGGCCGGGAGTTCTCGGCGACCGAGAACCGGATTATCCGCTGCCTCGTCGATATCGTGATCGACTCCTACCAAAAGGCCTGGAGTGGGGTCTATCCGATGGACCTTGAGTATGTTCGGTCCGAGATCCAGACCCAGTTCGCCAGCATCGCATCACCCAACGACATCGTCGTCTCGACCCGCTTCAAGGTGGAGATCGGCGGCGCGGTCGGATCAATCCACCTGTGCATTCCCTATTCGACCCTGGAGCCGATCCGCGATGTGTTGTTCTCGACGGCCAACGCCGACCAGGGCGCTCACAACCGCAGCTGGGTCAGCAAGCTCGGTGCCCAGCTCGAATTGGCCGAGATCGAGCTGACTGCCGAACTGGCCAACACCCACATTACCTTCGGCGAGGTCTACAACCTGCGCGTGGGCGACTTCATCGAACTGGAACTCGATCAGACACTGGATGTCAAAGTGAACAATGTCCCCTTTCTTCGCTGCACCTACGGCACCACCGGCGGCAATTACGCCGTGAAGATCGATGAGTTCCTCACGCGTGCCGATGAACTCGTTCCCGGAGCCAGGCAATGACAAAGACCTCTGAAACCCCGGCCAATCGGACGCAGGGAGCCGACATCGACACCGACTCGATGTTCGACGCGGCTCAGTCTTCAGCTGACAGCACGACGCCCGAGATGGATGCCGAGGAGGCTGCCTGGCATGCGGCTGCCGAACGCGAAGAGGCTCAGGCCCGGCAGTCGGCCGCCGCCAAGGCGGCATCGGCCGACACATCCGGCAAGACGGACGGATTCTTTCCGGCCTTGTCCGACTCCGGTGTGCGCCGCGACGACACGGCCCGGGATCTGAGCATGCTCATGGACATCCCGGTTCAACTGACCGTTGAACTGGGCCGCACGCGGATCCCGATCAAGAGCATTCTGCATCTGGCCCAGGGATCGGTGGTCGAACTGGACGCACTGGCCGGCGAGCCCATGGACGTTCTGGTCAACGGCTGCCTGATTGCCCAGGGCGAAGTCGTCGTGGTCAACGATCGGTTCGGCGTGCGCCTGACCGATATCGTGACCCCGGCCGAGCGACTGCGTCGCCTGAACCGATGATGTCGCAAGCCACCTTGCTCAACCCGCTCTGGTCGGTGTTGATGCTGGTGCTGGTGCTGGCTCTGATTCCAGCCGGCGCCTGGCTGATCCGGCGCATGCCGGGTCTGCGTGACCAGCGCACGCGCAGCATCTCGGTATTGGAGACCCTGAACATTGGTCCGCGCGAACGACTGCTGGTCGTCAGGGCGGGATCCCGGACGCTGCTGATCGGCGCAACCAGTCAGTCGATATCGCTGCTCTCATCGATGCCGGACAACCCGCCCGTACAGACCGATGCCGGTTCGTTTGGCGCAGCACTGAGCGAGGCCCGCCGTGCCGAAGCCGTCGGATAAGTCGCGTGCACGTCGGCTGACCGTGCCACGGCATGCACGAACGGTCGCCTGGGTGTTGGTCGCCATTGGTCTGCTGACCCTGGCCGGTGTCGGTTCGGCGTTTGGCCAGACGATGCCGAGCGGCGTGAGCCTCACAGGCACCCAGAATGGCGATGGCGGCACCACCTGGTCCGTGTCGATCGAAACCCTGTTGTTGTTCTCTGCCCTGTCGTTCATCCCGGCAATGGTGCTGATGATGACCAGTTTCACGCGCATCGTGATTGTCCTGTCATTGATGCGCCAGGCCCTCGGGCTGCAATCGACCCCGCCCAACCAGGTGATCATCGGTCTGTCGCTGTTCCTGTCCTTCTTCATCATGGGTCCGACCCTGGAGACCATCTACAAGGACGCCTATCAACCCTACGCCGCCCAGGAGATCAATATCGCCGCGGCAGCCGAGCGAGCGACCGGGCCGATCCGCCAGTTCATGCTGGTACAGACCCGCCAATCGGACCTGCTGCTGTTCACCACGATCGCCAAGGCACCCGAGAACTTGCCGGCCGACCAGACGCCGCTGCGAATCCTGATCCCGGCATTCGTGGTCAGCGAGCTCAAGACCGCCTTTCAGATCGGCTTTCTGGTATTCATTCCGTTTCTGATCATTGACATGGTGGTGGCGAGCGTGCTGATGTCCATGGGCATGATGATGCTCTCGCCCGTACTGGTCGCACTACCTTTCAAGCTCATGCTGTTCGTGCTGGCCGATGGCTGGCATCTGCTGGTGGGGTCGATGGTTGCCAGTTTCGGACCGGTCTAGGTGCATGGTGATGCGATATTCGAATCGAGCGCAAGGCCCGCTGACCCGCGAAGGCCACAGAGCAGACGATACGGGACGCGCATCATGATGGGTCCCGAATTTGTCCTGGAGGTCGCGCGTCACGGCCTGCAGACCATGTTGCTCATCGCACTGCCGCTGCTGGGCGTGGCCCTGGTCGTCGGCCTGGTGGTCAGCGTGCTGCAGGCGGTGACCCAGATCAACGAAACCACCTTGTCGTTCCTGCCCAAGCTGGTTGCGCTGGCCATCGCCTTCCTGATTGCCGGTCCCTGGATCCTCACCACACTGACCGAATACATCCGCGATGTGTTGCTGATCATTCCCGCTGCGGTGCAAGGTTGATCGCCTTCACTGAATCCGAGCTGCTCAGCCTGGTCGCCGGTCTCGTTTTGCCGCTGATCCGGGTGCTGGGCTTGTTCACCACCGCGCCCGTGCTTTCACAGCGCACGATGCCGGCACGCGCCAAGGTTGCCCTGGCCATGCTGATCACCCTGGTGGCAGCACCTGGCATCGACTCGCCCGTGGCACCGATGAATCTGGCCTTGATCATGCTGGCCGTTCATGAACTGGCCGTCGGTCTGCTGCTCGGTTTCATCGCCCGGCTGATCTTCGCCGCCTTCGAGATTGCCGGCGAGACCATTGGTCTGCAGATGGGACTGTCGTTTGCCGGATTCTTCGACCCGCAGAGCGGCGCCGCCAATCCGGTCGCCCGACTGCTGAATCTGACCGCCTTGACCGCCTTCGTGATGCTCAATGGACCGGGTCTGTTGATCGCCGCCGTCATCGCCAGCTTCCAGACCATTCCGATCAACACCGACTTTGCCTGGATGACCACTTATTCGCCGGTGCAACTGGGCTCGGCCGTCTTCTCGCTGGGACTGAGCATTGCCCTGCCCTTCATGATTCTGCTGCTGTTCGTCAATCTGTCCCTGGGCATCATGTCGCGTGTCGCGCCCCAGTTCAGTGTCTTCGCGGTCGGTTTTCCGGTCACCATCGGCGTGGGCATGGCGATGCTCACGTTCACGGCCCCATTGATGGACGGCGCAATCGATGTCGCGATGACTCTGTTGCAGAACGCACTACCTGGCTGAAGCGACCTCAGAACAGTTCCACGTCGCCGCCCTTTCGTACCACCGCCTTGGCGCGTTCGGCGAGCTTGCGCTCCAGTTCCTGCTCTGCAGTCTGCGGGGTCGACAGCTTCTTGACCATCGCACGGCCGTCGGTCCCAAAGAACAGCAATTTTCTGGGCCAGTTGCCCAGCACGTCGCTGGAAATCACGGGGATGCCTTCACGTTGCAGAAAAGCCTGCACGAAGCTCACATTTCGCTCCCCGATCCGACCGGAAGCCATGCCGGGGATCACGGATCCCCCGCCAAAAATCTTGGCCTGAAGCCTGGACCGTATCGCCCCCTGCTTGACCAGTGAATTGACCAGTTGCTCCATGGCGAACAGGCCAAAGCGACCGGAGGACTCATCGCCATCGGGCACCATGAAATGATTCATCCCGCCCAACCGTGAGGTGCTGTCGTAGAGGCAAGCGGCCACGCACGACCCCAGAACAGTGCTGAGCATCAAGCCCTCGCGATCGACGTAGAACTCGCCCGGTTGCACCTTGACAGCAATCGCCTGAAAACGCGGATCGTAAAAAAACGTGCGCGCCTGGTCGATTGGCCCGGTGGCCGACCGCAGTCTGGCCAGCGTTTTCTCGGTGCTCTGCTCAGCGGTCAGGGCGGCGCTCATGGACCGATCTTCACGTAAGTGGAGCGTCCAACCAGACGGAAAATGTCGTCCAGACCTCGGAAGGTCTCCGAGTGCCCCACGAACAACATGCCGCCCTCGGTGAGCAACGAATGAAAGCGCCGGACCAACTGATGTTGGGTCTCGGTTTCAAAGTAGATCATCACATTCCGGCAAAAGATCGCATCGAACGGCCCAGCGATCGGCCAGTTGGCCTCAATCAGATTGAGTTGCGCGAATTTCACCATCGGTCGCAGCTTTTCGCCGATCCGTACCTGCCCGGCATTCCGGCCTTTGCCATGCTGGAAGTACTCGACCAGGATCGCCCGATCAACCGAAGCGACATTATCCTTTGGATAAACGCCGACCCTGGCCTGACCCAGCACGGACGTATCGATGTCCGTGCCGATGATTTCCACGCTGGCGCCCCGCACCCGGTGGGCCGACGCCGCTATCGACCAGACTTCTTCACCCGTCGAGGCTGCACTACACCAGATGCGTACCGGTCTTCCCGGCTTGAGCGTGCCCAGGTAGGTTTCCAGCGAGGCGAAATGGTGCTTCTCGCGAAAGAACGAGGTCAGATTGGTCGTCAGGAGATTGATGAATTCCTGACGTTCGCCAGAGCCGGGTTGCTGAACGAGATCGAGGTATTCGCTCATCCCTGACATGCCCAGCACCCGCAGACGGGGCATGAGCCTGGCCTGCACCATGCTGACCTTGTCGCCGCTCAGTGCGATTCCGGCGAACTCGCGGATGAGTCTGCGGATCCGCTCGAATTCCGAACGAGAATGAACCGAAACGGCGTTGTCGGGATTGTCGATCAGGTCATTCATCACAGTCAATCGAGGTCGGCCGCCAGGGTGACCCGTCAGCGTTGTCGGTCAGGCCTCGACCAGCGCGAATTGCGGGTCAGAAACCAGCTTTTCAATGTCGATCATGATCAACATGCGATCATCGATGGTGCCCAGGCCCACGATATAGCTGGCGTCCACACCACCCGACATTTCCGGCGCTTCACGAATCTGATCGCTCGCCAGTTCGAGCACGTCCGACACCGAATCAACCACCACGCCCACCACCCGCTCGCCAACATTCAGGATGATGACCACGGTCGTCTCGTTGTACTGCGCCTCACCGAGATTGAACTTGATGCGCAGATCGACGATGGGCACGATGTCGCCACGCAGATTGATGACACCGCGGATGAACTCGGGCGCATTCGCAATCCGGGTCGGGCGTTCATAGCCACGAATCTCCTGAACCTTCAGGATGTCGATGCCATACTCCTCTCCGCCCAGGCGGAAAGTGAGGTATTCGCTGGTTCGCTGGCCGCGATTCGCGGCTCGGTTCGAGCTGCCCGGGGACTTGACATTCATGGTGATTTCCCGATTCGATAGGGTGGAAGATCGATCTCAGTGCCGTGCGCGACGCACGAGGTAGGCCACATCCAGGATCAGGGCGACACGGCCGTCGCCCATGATGGTGGCGCCCGAAATGCCGGGCACCTTGCGATAGTTTCGCTCGAGGTTCTTCACCACGATCTGATGCTGGCCGATCAGTTCGTCGACCATCAGTGCGACGCGCTTACCTTCCGCTTCGAAGACGATTACGGTCGTATTGCCTTCCTTGCCTGGTTCGCGCTCGACCTGGACGACATCCTGCAATGGCAGGATCGGTATGTATTCGCCACGGATCTCGAGCACCCGGTTCGATTCGGTTACCCGCTTGATCTGGCTCGGATTCAGATTGATCGATTCGATCACCGAATCCAGCGGCAGGATGTACTGGTCGGTTCCAATACCAATCGACATGCCATCCATGATCGCCAGTGTCAGCGGCAGACGGACCGACACGCAGGTACCGTATCCCTCGGCGGACGAGAGCGTCACGCTGCCATTGAGCGCCTGGATGTTCTTTCTGACCACATCCATGCCCACGCCGCGCCCTGACACCTCGGTCACTACCTCGGCTGTCGAGAAGCCGGGCTCGAAGATCAATGCCCAGACATCTTCGTCGGTCATGTTGTCCGAGGTCGGGACCCCTCGCTCCGCCGCCTTGGCCAGAATCTTCTTTCGTGACAGGCCTCGTCCGTCGTCGCGAACCTCGATGACGATGGATCCGCCACGATGCTGGGCCGACAAGGTGATGGTGCCAACCGGCTTCTTGCCGGCCGCGATCCGCTGCTCAGGCATTTCGATGGCATGGTCGACGGCATTACGAACCAGATGGGTGAGCGGATCGGTGATCTTTTCGATCATGCCCTTGTCCAGTTCGGTTGCATCGCCCACGGTGACCATCTCGACTTCCTTGTCGAGTTTTTTGGCCAGATCTCGCAGCATTCTGGGAAAGCGATTGAACACCACCGACATCGGAATCATACGAATCGCCATCACCGATTCCTGGAGCAACCGGGTGTTGCGCTCCAGATCGGCCAGCGTGCCAACCATCTGCTGATGGACCATGGGATCCAGATCGCGCCCAGTCTGGGCCAGCATGGCCTGGGTGATCACCAGTTCGCCAACCAGATTGATCAACTGGTCGACCTTGTCCACGCTAACCCGCAGGGTCGCATCGCCCCGATTGGCGGCAGAAGCAGCTCCGGACTTCGATCCCGCCGCCGGCGCAGTGATATCCGCGGCGGGCCGTTCGGCTGTTGCAGCCTCTGTCCGTTCGTCGCTGCGCGACTCATCGATCGTGGGCAGATTGTGCTTTTCCGGGGCGCCGGCAGCGCCGGCGAACAGGCCCCAGCTGCCATCGGGCGCGACCGGTCGGGCGATGGCGCCATCGTCGAGGACTTCGGCCATCACGTTTGAGGCAGACCCGGTGGTCAGCGGCGGCGCTGCCGCAGTCCGGCCTGCGGGAACGTCGACCGCCTGACTCAGCACCACCGGTGCATCGTTGGACTCGATCGAGAACTCGTCGGCCTTCAGGTGAAAACCCAGCAGATCGGCGATCTCGGAAGCCGGGGTTTCGGTTTCGATGCCGAACCGACGTGTCCCATCCGCTGATCGATGAATCCGGCCCAGACCGATGACCTCATCGAACAGCTTGAGCGCGTCATTGATCACGGTCTCATCCACACCCGGGGCAAAGGACAGGATGTATCGTCCCGGCAGCCGCCCGGACAAATCGGTGGCCGTTGCGCCGACCGCCGCAGGATCCGCCTGCGCAACCGAGGCCGGACGAACAGCCGCAGCATTGCCCTGATCAGACGATTCGCAGAGACGGCGCAGATTCGCGGCCATCGCCGAGGCGTCGGGCGAGTCCTCGCCCGATCCGGCATGGCGCCCCAGCATGGTGGTCAGCATATCCTTCGATTCGAGCAGTGCGTCCACCATGGCCGGAATCAGCACCAGCTCGTGACGTCGCAGACGATCCAGCAAGGTCTCCATGACGTGCGTGAGTTCGGTCAGGTCGGCAAATCCAAAGGTTGCAGCACCACCCTTGATGGAATGCGCACAACGGAAGATCGCATGAAGATCATCGTTGGCCGGTGCGTCGGTGTCCAGCGCCAGCAGCAGCTCTTCCATGGACCCCAGATTCTCGGCTGCCTCGTCGAAGAAGACACCATGGAACTGGCTCAGATCCATGCCGCCGTCGGACGACTCGGCATTTCCGGTAGATTCATTCATGTCTGTCTCCCTGTCGCTCAGCGGTCCAGTACGGTATCCATCACGGTGAGCAGGCGTTGCGGGTCGAAGGGTTTGACCAGCCAGCCGGTTGCGCCGGCGGTGCGACCCGCCATCTTCATTTCCGCCGACGATTCCGTGGTCAGAACCAGAATCGGCGTGGTGGCGTAATTGGGCATCTTGCGCAGATTCCTGATCAGCGTGATGCCATCCATTTCAGGCATGTTCTGATCGGTCAGCACGATGTCGTACTGGGCGCGTTGTGCCTTTTGCAGACCGTCCTTGCCGTCCACGGCTTCCATCACTTCATGGCCGGCGCTGCGCAGCGTGAACGAGACGATCTGTCGAATCGACGCGGAGTCGTCAATTGCAAGAATGGTTGCCATGTTTCATTCCGTTGTCAAAAAAGTTCGTCTGAGCCGGCGTCGACCAGATGCTGAGCGACCGGGGCGGCCCGCTCGGGAAGCCCCGTTCGCGACGCGTCGTTGGCATGAGTAGCGTCACCGATCGAATCAGCCACTGCACGGACTCGCGACGTGGTGTGTTCAACCAGCTGAAGCGCCATGTCCTGGAATTGCAATGCGATCAACGCCCGGGATACTTCCTGCTTGATCACCACCGACTCCAGGTGACCACTGGCGAGTGCGATCCGTCCGAATCGTGTCATCAGTTCGTCGCCTGCGTTGCCGATCAATGAGGACAGGCGGCCCAGTTCTGCAATGGCCGATTCCAGCTGTCGCTGAATATCGACCGCCAGTCGGCCATCCAGTTGCACCGCGACGCCGCCTTCATCATGGCAACCGGTGTCCTTGGAATCGACAGGAGGACTGGACATGGGAGATCGGGTACCTGGGGCGTGCATCAAGGCGACTGACCGTGGCATTCTCACCCGGTCAATACACGACGAATCGTGCAAAAAGCGTCCGGCTAACCATACAATTGGCGGCACCGTGCATTCAACCGATCACCGACCCGCCTCTTCGATTCCACCCGATGACGCAACCGGCGCACAGCCGGCCCCGTTGAGGCTGCTGGTCGTCGAGGATTCCGAGGCCGATTTCGACCTGCTCCTGCACACTCTGGCACGCCAGGGTCTGCGGTGTGCCGCAACCCGGGTGGAAACCCGCCAGGCCATGCGCGATCAACTGGCCGGACAGTCCTTCGATGCAGTCATCTGCGATCATCACCTGCCTTCGTTTTCCAGCGGCGAAGCCTTCGAGGTGCTCGGCGCGAGCGGACTCGATCTGCCATTCATCATCGTCTCGGGCACCATCGGCGAAGAGGCCGCGGTGGCCGCAATGCGCCTGGGTGCCGACGACTATCTGATCAAAGGTCGACTGGCCCGACTGGCCGCAGCCTTGCGCAATGCGATCGCCGCTGCCGGAAGCCGTCGTGAACGACGGGAGGCCCGGGCCGAGCTGGCCCGGTCGCAACAGGCATTGCAGGCCTTGTCCGGGCATCTGCTCGATGCCCTGGAAGCCGAGCGAGCCAGCATCGCGCGCGAGATTCACGACGAGATCGGCAGCGGCCTGACTGCCCTGCAATTCGACCTGGCCTGGATTGCCAGGCACGGTGGTTCGACCATTGCTGATCGGGCCCATCGGTCGCGTCAACAGGTGATCGAACTCATGCAGGCCGGACAGCGGCTGATCCGGCAATTGCGGCCTCCCGTACTCGATGCCGGCCTGGTTCCGGCCATCGAATGGCAGGTTCGTCAGGCCCGGGAGCGAACCGGACTGCGCATCCAGCTTCATGTTCACGGCAGCGATACCGATCTTGATCCGGATCTGGCTTTGGTCTGCTATCGCACCCTCCAGGAGTCGCTCACCAACATCAGCAAGCATGCCCAGGCCGGTCAGGCCTCGGTGAGCCTGGTCCTGGGTGACCAGACCGTCTCGCTCGAAGTCAGCGACGACGGCATCGGCATCAAACCGGACGCCCTTGACAAACCGACATCATTCGGCCTGCGCGGGCTCACCGAGCGGGTCACCCAGCGCGACGGCTGGCTCGACGTAACGCCAGCCGAACGCGGCGGCACAACGCTTGTCATGTCACTGCCACGCCGACCGGCAATCCCCCGTTCACCAATCGGTGCAAACCCGGAACCCGAGGACCGACCATGATCCGGGTGGTACTCATCGACGATCATGCGATGATTCGCCGGGGCCTTCGCGAAACCCTCAGCGAAGCCAGCGACATCACCGTGGTTGGTGAGGCGGGCGACTATGCCGGATGGCGAGATTTATCCCGGCAAATCGCCTGCGATGTCCTGGTACTCGATGTGAATCTGCCAGGGCGCAATGGCATCGAGATTCTGCAATTGCTGTCAGACGAGGCGCAGTCACCGGCTGTCGTGGTACTGTCCCAATTTCCCGAGGATCAATACGGAATCCGGGCGCTCAAGGCTGGCGCGATGGCGTATCTGAACAAGTCGGGAGATCCCGGCGAGATCATCTGCGCGGTACGCACGGTGGCGGCCGGACGCAAGCATGTGACACCAGGCATTGCAGCCGCACTCATGGAAAGCGTGATCGAAAAACGCCCCGAGCAACTGCATCAGGCGCTCAGCGAGCGTGAATTGCAAACCATGCTGTTGATCGCCCGAGGGGCAAAACTGGCCGAGATCGCCGGCACATTGTCAATTTCCCCCAAGACGGTCAGTGTCTATCGGGCCCGGGTCCTTGATAAACTCAAACTGGGCGGGAATGCGGATATCGCCGCTTATGCCGTGCGTCATCACCTGATCGATTGATGCATGCCGCGCTGTCGATCCCGATCGATCGACCACGCCAAACCTTCGAGAGACTCGCCGACCATGCATCGCACAACCTCCTGGGAAGGCACCCATTCCGAGCACTATGCCCAGGTGCTCAGTCATGTGGACAAGCGCGTGCCGAAGGCACAGCGGGACGAACTGCTTGAGTTCATTGCCCGCTACTACCGTCACATCGATCCGGAAGACCTTGCCGACCGCCGCAGCGACGATCTGTATGGCGCCGCATTGGCGCACTGGAATCTGGCGCGGCTCCGCAAGCCGGGCGAAGCCAGGGTGCATGTCTACAACCCGACGATCGAGGAGCACGGGTGGCAATCCACCCATACGATCATCGAAGTCATCAATGACGACATGCCCTTCCTGGTCGACTCAGTGACCATGGAGGCCAATCGTCAGGGATTGACACTACACCTGATCGTGCACCCGATCGTCAGCCTGATTCGTGACGACAAGGGCAGACTGCTGTCACTGGCCACGGCGCAGGACGTCGCCGTAACCGCACCCGGCGACAGCAGCGTAAAGACCACCGCATCGGCGCGCAAACGGTCGCGGTCGGACGATACGACGAATCCGCCGATCGACGAATCGTTTCTGCACCTGGAAGTCGATCGCATCATCGACCGCCAGAGCCTGGACCAACTCTCGCAGGGAATCACTCGCGTGCTGGCCGATGTGCGCAGTGCCTGCGGCGACTGGACGGCAATGCGTGACCAGATGCTGGCGGTGATCAATCAGGCCCGACAGCATCCACCGCCGCTATCGGAAGAAGAGATCACCGAGAGCCTGGAATTCCTGGGGTGGCTGGCCGACAACAACTTCACCTTCCTGGGCTATCGCAGTCATGAGCTGACCGCGGACGGTGGCGAGGACATGCTCAGAATCGAAGCCGGGTCTGGTCTGGGCCTGCTTCGGGAGGTTGGTGACCGCAAGGTGGCGGCCAGTTTTGCGGCCCTGCCCCCGGAAATCCGCACCTATGCACGACGGCCTGAACTGCTCGTGGTCACCAAGTCGACATCCCGTTCGACGGTGCATCGTCCCGGTTACCTCGACCATATCTCGATCAAGCGCTTCAACGACCAGGGCCAGGTCTGTGGCGAACATCGTTTTCTTGGCCTGTTCACCTCGGCGGCCTACAGCACCAGGCCCAGCGATATCCCCTTGCTCAGGCGAAAGCTGCTTCAGGTCGCCGAGATGTCCGGATTGAGCCGTCGCGGTCATGCCGGCAAGGCGTTCACCAACATTCTGGAGAGTTATCCGCGCGACGAACTGTTCCAGATCAGTGAGCAGGAGTTGCTCGAGACGGCCATCGGCATCCTCCACCTCGGCGACCGCCAGCGTTTGCGCCTGTTCGTGCGCCGCGATCCGTTCGAGCGCTTTCTGTCCTGCCTGATCTACGCGCCACGGGAAAACTACGAAACCGCCCTGAGGCAACGCTGGCAGAAGATCCTGCTCGAATCGCTCAACGGCACGGGCTCCGAATTCAATGTGCTGCTCACCGAATCGGTGACCGCCCGCGTACTGATCATCGTCAGGACGACTCCGGGCACAATTCCGCCGTTCGATGTGGGCGAGATCGAGAAACGGCTGGTCGCGGCGACCCGTCGATGGGAAGATGATCTGAAGGAATCGCTGATCAGCATGAAGGGGGAGGCGCTGGGCGTCGAACTGTTCCACCGGTTCGCCGGTGCATTTCCGGCCGGCTACCGCGAGGACAATTCTGCCCGGCTCGCGGTGGCCGATATCGAACAGATCATCGGGCTTGCCGATGAGCGGGCGCTCGCCGTCCGTCTGTATCGGCCACCCGAGGCAGCGCCCGGTACGATGCGCTTCAAGCTGTTTCATTGCGGCGCAAGCGTCACGCTCTCGAGCAGCATGCCGATGCTCGAGCGCACGGGTCTGCTGGTCCTGGACGAGCATCCGTATGAGATCCAGCCGCAGGGCTCGCCGACAGTCTGGATCCACGATTTCGGGCTGGCTTTTCCCGACCCAACCAGCGAAACCGACGTCGAGGCACTGGCACCGACCTTCGAAGAAGCCTTCGAACGGATCTTCCATGGCCGCGATGAGTGTGACCATTTCAACCGGCTGCTGGTCACGGCGATGCTCAGCGCGGATGACATCACGGTGTTGCGCGCGTATGCCAAGTACATGCGCCAGACCGGTTTTTCGCTGTCGCAGTCGTTCATCGAATCGACGCTGAGCGCGCGTGCGTCACTGACCCGGCAACTGGTCGCCCTGTTTCGCATTCGCTTTGATCCATCGATCCAGGACGACGACAGTATTCAGGCCCAGAGCCTGTGTGCCGATATCGAGCAGGCGCTGGAAACCGTGGACAACCTCTCGGAAGACCGGGTGTTGCGCCATTACCTGGCACTGATACTGGCCACGCTGCGCACCAATTTCTGGCGCCACGACAGCGCCGGTCGCCGTCGGGCGTTTCTCTCGCTCAAGTTCGATCCTGCCCGGATTCCGGGCCTGCCGGCGCCTGTGCCAGCCTACGAGATCTTCGTCTATTCGCCGCGCTTCGAAGGTGTTCACCTGCGCGGCAGTGCCGTGGCGCGAGGTGGGCTGCGCTGGTCGGATCGACCCGAAGATTTCCGCACCGAGGTGCTCGGCCTGATGAAGGCCCAGATGGTCAAGAACACGGTGATCGTGCCGGCCGGCTCCAAAGGTGGATTTGTCCTGAAACAGGCACCCTCGCCGGCCGATCGGGATGCCTGGCTTGCCGAAGGCGTCGCCTGCTACAAGGACTATCTGCGTGGCTTGCTCGACGTCACCGACAATCGGATTGACGGTGTGATCGTCCCGCCACCAGACACCCGCGGTCCGATTCTGGACGACCCCTATCTGGTCGTTGCCGCCGACAAGGGCACCGCCACGTTCTCGGATCATGCCAACGCCGTGAGCCAGGAATACGGCTTCTGGCTCGATGACGCCTTTGCCTCCGGCGGCAGCGCCGGCTACGACCACAAGGCAATGGGCATTACCGCCAGGGGCGCCTGGGAATCGGTCAAGCGTCATTTCCGCGAACTGGGCATCGATACCCAGACCACCGACATCTCCGTCGTCGGCATCGGCGACATGTCGGGCGACGTATTCGGCAATGGCATGCTGCTCTCCCGCCATATCCGGCTCGTGGCAGCCTTCGATCATCGCCACATCTTCATCGACCCGCAACCGGATGTCGAACTGAGTTATGAGGAGCGACGCCGACTGTTCGACCTGCCCCGCTCGAGTTGGGCAGACTACGATGCCAAGCTGTTATCCCCCGGCGGCGGAATTCATTCCCGCGCCGCCAAATCGATCCGGTTGAGCAGCCAGGTTCAGCAGTTGCTGGGCATCCGCGTCGCGTCTCTGACCCCGACCGAACTGATCAGCGAGTTGCTCAAGGCACCGGTGGACCTTTTGTTCAATGGCGGCATCGGCACCTACGTGAAGGCCAGTGACGAAGACCATGCCCAGGTCGGCGATCGCGCCAATGATGCCTTGCGCGTGGACGGCAGGCAGTTACGCTGCCGGGTCGTCGGCGAAGGGGGCAATCTGGGATTCACGCAGCGAGGGCGTATCGAGTATGCCCTGGGGGGCGGGCGGATTTTCACCGACGCAATTGACAATTCGGCGGGCGTAGGCACCTCGGACCAGGAAGTCAACATCAAGATCCTGCTCGGCCTGGCCATCACAGACGGCGAAATGACGCTCAAGCAGCGTAACAAGCTGCTGGCGAAGATGACCGATACGGTCGCCCGCCGCGTGCTGATCGACAACTACTACCAGACCCAGATCCTCTCGGTTACCGGACGAATTGCCGCGCAATTGCTGGATGCACAACAGCGATTCATCCGCGCGCTGGAGCGGGCAGGCCGACTCACCCGCGAGCTCGAGTTCCTGCCAGACGATGATGAATTCAAACGGCGGCGGGCGGCGGGCATAGGCCTGACCCACCCGGAGCGCGCGGTCCTGCTCGCCTACTGCAAGAACTGGATCTACGACCAGCTGCTCGCCTCGAATCTGCCCGATGACCCTTGGGTGGCGGCTTTCCTGCAGCAATATTTTCCTGCCGAACTGGCTGAGCGCTTCGGCGCCTACATGCAGCGTCATCCCTTGCGCCGGGAAATCATCGCCACCTATGTGACCAACCACACCATCAATCGGGTCGGCAGTACTTTCGTGCATCGCGCGGCTGAAGCGATCGGGGCCCAGTCCCATGAAATCGTGCGTGCCTATCTGCTTTCCTGTGAATGTTTTGCCATCGCCTCGACCTGGGCGCAGATCGATTCACTCGACAATCAGGTCGATGATGCAGCCCAGGCAGCCCTGTTGATCGAGATCAATCGCACGCTCGAACGCGCGATCCAGTGGTTTCTGCGATCTCCCCGACTGACCCATGACATGGACAAGACGATCGCCGCATTCGCACCGTCGATCGCCTCGCTGTTCGAGCAACTCGACGAGTTGCTTGGCAACGACGAACAGACTCGGCTGACCGAATCGATCCGGATCTGGTCCGAGCAAGGCGTGCCCGACAGTCTCGCGCGCCGGGTATTCGCACTCGATGCGATGTATGCCTCGTTGGACATCATCGAGGTCGCGGCCTCGAGTGGCGCCAGGCTGGACCACACCGCGAGGGTCTACTTCAGACTGGCCGACAGGCTGGGGGTGAGCTGGATCCGGGACCGGATTGCCGCCCTGCCTGGAGACCATCATTGGCGAATGCTGGCAAGGACCGCATTGCGCGACGACCTGTCGGATGTCCAGCGCAGCATCGCCAGTTCCCTGCTCAGCCAGTCCGATAGCGGCGGGCGCCATGCCGACGCACTGATCGCAGACTGGTTCGAGCAGCACGCGCGCAGCCTGGAGCGGGCCGAGAAGCTGCTCGGCGAACTACGCGCGATGAATGACCCCGATGAATCGATGCTGTCCGTCGCGATCCGCGAGCTTCGCCAGGTGACCATGGCCTGATCGGGTCCGGACCTGATCGCCGAGCCGGCGTGGGCGGCACGCAACGCCGGGCGCGGCCATTGCCCGTCGATTGCGCCCAGTCCGCGTCTCTCGATACGAAATCTGGCAAGATCAGGGCTCCTCCATTGCACGTCCCCTCAATGCTTGCAGAGCGTACGCTGATCGACGCCACTCGCGCCGTCAGACAGCCGACTCGCCCGCTACGGTGGTTGGCCATCGGCTGTGTCACGGTTGCGCTCGCGTCGCTCGGTTGGCTGATCTATAACAGCCTCCTGGTCCGGCCCGACGATCATGGCGCCGGTGGGCTGGCGTTCGGCGATACCGCATTGGCGATGATTCTGGCAGCGGCCATCACCGGTGCCGGCGTGGTCTCGCTGGTCTGGATTCTGTTCACCGCATCCAGCCGTGCCCGAAGTGTCGCGCTCATGCCGGCCGAACTGCGACAGGCTAGTCTGGCAACGGCGGGTGCCAGCACCCTGGCTCGCACGGTCGGGTTGACGGACGGTGCGGGCCGATCAGTGACCGGGATCGATCTGACGAACCCGGTGACCCAGCCGAGTGCCGAGGTCATGCAGGCGCTGCGCGACCGATTGCGCATTGTTCGCGACCTGACCCACGTGGGCTATTGGCAGCAGGATGAATCAGGCACCTGGACCAGTGTCGAACCCGCCCATCATGACAGCCAGTACCGACTCGCCGAACTGGTCGGCCGCACGCGGGGCAACCTGGCCATCGACGGATTGGCGAGCGAAGCCCTGAGCAGCCTGCAGTCCCGCATCGATGCGCGTCAGGCCTTTCGCGACATTGTCTGGCGTTGTCGCCTGCCCTCCGGTCTGGTGCTCATTCTGCGGGAAAGCGGGCTGCCGCGATTCGCACCGACCGGTCGTTTCGCGGGCTACCACGGCACGATCGAAGAGGTAAGCAATCTGGTACTCGATCCCGTGCGCAATCGTCGGGTCACCCAGGCGCTCGGCTCGCTCACCACGCCGATCATGCTGCTGCACCGATATCGACGCGATGGCGAGAACACCGGCTGGCATCTGGTCTGGGCAAACGCCGGGCTGTCCAACCTCACCGAACGCAGCGAAGTCGAACTGGGCGAACTGGATCCGCAGCGCTGGTTGCTCTGCGCGCCGAATCATGCAGACGGCACGCCGGCCCAAGACAGCGTGCCAGCGGGCAACGGTTCGGCCTTGTCGCGCTTGCTCGCCGCCGGCAGCGCTCATCGTGGGCCAGGCCTGGTCATCGACCGCTATGGGCGGCGTCGCCCCGTGCTACTCACGGTTGAACGCATCGACGACGAAACCGATGGTCAACTGGCCTTGATCGCGGCCGATCCGATCGCAGCCGAACTGGGCAGTCTGCGCAGGCAGGCGGCGGAAATCCATCGTGCCCAGCGCGAGGAATCGCGCCGCGCCCTGGAAATGGAAGTGACCAAGCGTGAGCTGGAGTCATTCAGCCACACGGTTTCCCATGACCTGCGTCATCCGGTGCGCATCGTCGACGGGTTCGCGCGCATGCTGCAGGACGACTACGCCCACGTCCTTGACCGAACGGGTCTGGACCATGTGAATCGGATCCTGTCCGCCTCACATCGCATGAACGCGATGATCGATGCGCTCATTGATCTGCACCGGATATCGGCACAACCGATCGCCTCGGATCCGGTCGATCTGAGCGCCCTGGCGACATCCATCGCCGATGAATTGCGCGCCAGCGATCCGCAGCGTGCGGTGACCATTCACATCGAACCGCATCTGGCCTGCCGCGGCGATCGGGTTCTGCTGCGCATGGCCTTGTTCAATCTCCTCGAAAACGCCTGGAAATACACCGCGCGCCGTGAGGATGCCCACATCGCATTCGACAGCGTGACACTGTATGACACGCTGGTCTATCGGGTCTCGGACAATGGCGCAGGCTTCGACATGCGCTATGCGGACCGGCTGTTCGACCTGTTTCACCGGCTGCATGGCCAGGCTGATTTCAAGGGGACCGGCGTCGGTCTGGCCACCGTGCAGCGCGCCATCCGCCGCCATGGCGGGCGGATCTGGGCGGAATCCGCACCCGGTGAAGGCGCGCGTTTCCAGTTCACGCTCTGGGACGAATCGGCAGCGCCCGCCGTGGCCGCACAACCCGACCCATAGCGTCGTCAGATCAGATCTCGCGCACGACCACCAGCAGGCCCAGCGCCAGATGCTGCGGATCAACATGACGGATATCGATCCGGCAGGTGCGCCGACCACCATCGGCCAGCATCAGACGATGGCTTTCCTGCACCACGCCCGCATGCGGCAGGTCGGCGACCAGTCGCGCGATGCTGGCCTGCCAGTCCAGATCGGGGCCCAGCACCGAATTCACCGGTTGACCCAGCAGTTGCTCATCGCGTCGGCCGAGCAACCGACCCAGCGCGAGATTGGCCATCACGATGATTTCGCCGACCACACAGGCGATCGGCAGATCGATCGCACGCAGCAGTGCCACATGCTGACGCAACTCGGCCTGCAGTTGCGCGCGTCGTTCATGCTCGACGGTCACCTCGCGCAAGGCAGTGAGCGTCAACACCTGACCGTCGGGTGAGGTGATCTGCGTGGCCAGTCGATCGAACCACTGGGTGGCGCGACGCGGCTGACGCAAGGCCACCCGCGTGCCGCCCGATCGGGTTTCGCTGCCCGAGCCGGCCAGACGGGCCAGTTTGAGGCGCGACACCGCGCCGGTCATGGCGGTGACGGTCCGATTGGCGCGCACCAGCCTGCCCCGCTCATCGGTGACCACGAAGCCGACCGGCGAATCATCGAATCCGCGAAGCAACCAGTCGGCATGTGAGGGATCCTGCCAGACCAGCATGAAACGGGCCGCGCCGCGATCATTGAAGGCGTTGGCCAACACCACGAGGTCCAGATTCCGTCCGGTACCCGACACCACGGTCGCGCTCCAGCGCGCCCGGGTCGCCCCGTCCTGCCCCAGCTGCATGCACCCCTGGGTCGACGGGCATTCGTCGGGCGTGTCCGACAGCGTCGCAACCGGCTTGCCGATCAACTGGTCCCGACCATAGTGAGTCAGCGCATGGAAGGCCTCGTTGACATCAAGCAGGGTAAAGGCCTCATCGAGCAAGGCTGCCGCAACCGGCAGGTACCTGAACATCGCCGAATAGTCCTGCAAGGCCTCGAATCGGGCCGGCATCAGGTCGGACGACAAATCCATTGCAGAGGCCATTGGTCGCAGGGGTCAACGGACACGGCCGATCATGCTAATGCAATGTCGGCATGACCAGGCAATAGCCCGACGCAACGACTGTCAGTCGGGCGCAACCGGGCGCAGCGCTCCGGCGAAGGCCGCGGGCCGCAGGCAGGGGAAGGGGCTGGAGATGATGAAGGGAAGTGGGGTGACTGATGGGGCTCGAACCCACGACCACCGGAATCACAATCCGGGGCTCTACCAACTGAGCTACAGTCACCACGGCAGGGCACTACAGACATTCACGCGGCAACCCGGCCAGACAGACCGATGGCCTGCCCGACAGGACTCGAACCTGTGACCGCCAGCTTAGAAGGCTGATGCTCTATCCGGCTGAGCTACGGGCAGAATTCGCCAATACCGTGCGATGCACATGATTATACGCTGTACCGACCCCGCCGATGGACAGGGTCTGCAGCATTGGTCGGGGCGAGAGGATTCGAACCTCCGACATCTTGCTCCCAAAGCAAGCACTCTACCAGGCTGAGCTACGCCCCGCGACCGGGCGATTGTAGCCCAGTGACCGATCTTCGTTCAGCCCCGCACGGCATCGGCCAACCGGGTTGCCCATTGTTCGGCACTGCTGCGGTTTGCCGCCTCGACCATCACGCGAAGCAAGGGCTCGGTGCCGGAGGGACGGATCAGGATGCGGCCTTCACCCCCCAGCGCGGCTCTGGCCTCGCTCAGCGTGGATTGAAGACGGGGATAACGCTCCCAGTCGAAACCGGGCTCGATGCGCACATTGACCAGGGTCTGAGGAAACAGGGTCAGATCGGCGCAGAGCTCGGCCAGCGTGCGTTCCTGGGCGCGCATGGCCGAGAGCACCTGCAGCGCGCTGATGGTACCGTCCCCCGTGCTGTGACAGTCCAGGCAGAGCAGATGCCCGGAGGTCTCGCCACCGAGCAACCAGCCCTTTTGCTGCAGGGTTTCGAGCACATAACGATCGCCGACCTTGGCACGCTCGAACTGCACGTTGCGGGCAAGCATGGCCTGCTCGAGGGCCAGATTGCTCATCAGGGTGCCGACGATGCCAGCCACCGGTCCGCGCGCCAGGCGCTCGGTGGTGATCGCATACAGCAATTCATCGCCGTTGAAGATGCGGCCACTGGGGTCGACAATGACCAGCCGGTCTGCGTCACCATCGAGGGCAATGCCCAGATCGGCCCGCTGCTCCCGCACCTCGCGTTGCAAGGCCTGTGGACGTACTGCGCCAACATCGGCATTGATGTTGAACCCGTTGGGCTCGCAGGCGAACTCGATGACATCCGCGCCCAGCTCGTGAAACACATTGGGCGCCGTGTGATAGGCCGCGCCATTGGCACAATCGACGACGATGCGCATCCCCTTCAGATCGAGCCGGTTCGGAAAACTGCTCTTGCAGAACTCGATATAGCGTCCGGCGGCGTCGTTGATGCGACGGGCACGACCCAGGTCGCGACTGCCGACGCAGGCCACCGGCATGTCGAGCATGGCTTCGATCCTGGCCTCGACCGCATCGGGCAGCTTGTTGCCGTCACCCGAAAAGAACTTGATACCGTTGTCCGCAAAGGGATTGTGCGAAGCACTGATGACCACGCCGGCCGACAGACGCAGGGCCCTCGTCAGATAGGCGACGCCCGGCGTGGGCAACGGACCGGACAGCAACACATCGACCCCCGCGGCCGCGAAACCGGCCTCCAGCGCCGCCTCCAGCATATAACCCGATACCCGGGTGTCCTTGCCGATCAGGACAGTCGGCCGACCACCAACCGCCTGATTGTTCGCGGCCAGCACCTGACCGGCCGCATAGCCGATGCGCAGCACGAACTCGGGGGTGATCGGATCCTGGCCCACCAGTCCACGGATGCCATCGGTACCAAAATACTTGCGACTCATTCCTGTTGTCCTGTGACTCGTCAGGCAAACGTTATCGCCTTGCCTGACATGATGGCTGAATAGACGGCCAACGCATCCCGTGTCTGCGCGACATCATGTACTCTGAGCACCGCAGCGCCGCGGGCAGCCGCAGCCAGCGCGCCACCCAGACTGGCGGCCAGTCGCCCGTCCACCGTCCGGCCGGTCAGCGCACCCAGCATCGATTTGCGCGACAGGCCGATCAACACCGGGCACTGGCAGTCCTGCGCGATTGTAGCGATGCCGCCGAGCAGTTCGAGATTGTGTGCCACGGTTTTGCCAAAGCCGATACCCGGATCGACCAGCAGTCGCGAGGCACCAACACCGGCTGAGCGAGCCCTGGACACGGCCTGCTGGAGAAAACCGCTGACCTCGGCCAACACCGACGCATAAACCGGACGCTGCTGCATGGTCAGCGGATCGCCCTGCATGTGCATGAGGCACACGCCGACATCACTGCGCGCCACGGCCGCCAGGGCCTCGTCATCATGCAAGGCGGTCACGTCATTGATCAGATGAATCGCACCGGTCGCGATCATGGCCTGCATCGTGGCCGCATGACGGGTGTCGATCGAGATCGCCACGTTGAGATCACGCAGCCCCTGGACGACGGGATCCAGTCGGGCCAGCTCCTGCTCCGGCGTCACCGGCTGGGCACCCGGCCGCGTCGACTCCGCGCCCAGATCGATGATGTCGGCGCCGGCGGCCATGAGTTCCCGCGCATGGGCAATCGCCCGCTCCGGTGCCTCGAAACGGCCCCCGTCGGAGAATGAATCAGGCGTCAGATTGACCACGCCCATGAGCAGCGGGCGCGAGAGATCGAAGTGCCGGCCGCCCAGGGTCAGCACGCGATCGGCAAGCGCAGAACTCGGCAAGGTCGGAATTGACACGCGGCCGCACCGTGGCAACACGGCCGGCCGCGGAATCGCTTAGCTCGAGGCAGGTTCGGCCGAATCAGTCGGCGGCGACTTCGGCGCGGTGTCGTCCTTGACCGGTACCGGATCGGCCGACGGCGGCGTGCCGCCACCGCTGGAAGGACGGGGTGAGCCGGAAGAGGACTTGGGCGGCGTGGGCTGCTTGCCGGCCATGATCTCGTCGACCTGATTCGAATCGATGGTTTCCCATTCCAACAGGGTCTTGGCCATCATTTCGACGATCGGCCGGTTCTCTTCGAGAATCTGGCGGGCCAGTGCGTATTGCTCGTCGACGATCCGACGGATCTCCGAATCGACCTTTTGCATGGTCGAGTCCGACAGGCTGGTGGTCCGCGTCACCGAGCGGCCCAGGAACACCTCGCCTTCATTCTCGGCGTAGATCATCGGACTCAGCGCATCGGACATGCCATACCGGGTGACCATTTCGCGGGCGATGTTGGTCGCATGCTCGTAGTCGGACAGCGCCCCCGTCGACTTCTGGTCGAGAAACACCTCTTCAGCCACCCGCCCGCCGAAGGCAACGGCGATCTTGGCCAGCAGTTGCTTGGCCGTGTAGCCGTGCACATCGCGCTCGGGCAGGAAGAAGGTCACGCCCAGGGCCCGTCCCCGCGGAATGATCGTGACCTTGTGAATCGGGTCGGTGTGCTTGAGGACCTTGCCGACCACCGCGTGTCCGGCCTCATGGTAGGCGGTGACGATCCGGTCTTCTTCGGTCATGACCATGCTGCGGCGTTCGGCGCCCATCATGATCTTGTCCTTGGCCTGTTCAAAATCATTCATCTCGACCAGCCGCGCATTGCGTCGGGCCGCGAACAACGAGGCCTCATTCACCAGGTTGGCCAGATCGGCACCGGAGAATCCGGGGCAGCCGCGCGCGATCACGTCCGGCCGGACATCGGCAGCGATGGGCACCTTGCGCATGTGCACATTGAGAATCTGCTCGCGTCCGCGGATATCGGGCAGTGGCACCACCACCTGACGATCAAAGCGGCCAGGACGCATCAGTGCCGGGTCGAGCACGTCGGGACGGTTGGTCGCGGCGATCACGATGATGCCCTGCCCGGTTTCGAAACCGTCCATCTCAACCAGCAACTGGTTCAGCGTCTGCTCGCGCTCGTCGTTACCCCCGCCCAGTCCGGCACCACGCTGGCGACCGACCGCATCGATCTCATCGATGAACACGATGCAGGGTGCATGTTTCTTGGCGTTTTCAAACATGTCACGCACACGGGCCGCACCAACACCCACGAACATCTCGACGAAGTCGGAACCCGAGATCGTAAAAAAGGGCACCTTGGCTTCGCCGGCGATCGCCTTGGCCAGCAGCGTCTTGCCGGTACCGGGGGATCCGACCATGAGCACGCCGCGTGGAATGCGCCCGCCCAGCTTCTGGAACTTGGATGGGTCACGTAGAAAGTCGACCAGTTCCTGCACCTCTTCCTTGGCTTCGTCGCAGCCGGCGACATCGGCGAAAGTGATCGAGTTGCTCGATTCATCGAGCATGCGGGCGCGCGACTTACCGAACGAAAACGCGCCGCCGCGACCGCCACCCTGCATCTGCCGCATGAAGAACACCCACACGCCGATGAGCAACAGCATCGGGAACCAGGACACGAAGATGCCGAACAGCAGCGACTGCTCCTCCTCGGGTTTGGCCTGCACCTGAATGCCATACTTGAGCAGATCGCTGACCAGCCAGGGGTCGGTGGGCGCAAACGACGTGACCAGGCTGCCGTCGCGAGTACGACCTCGCAGGGTTCGGCCATCGACCGTGACTGATTCAAGCTGTCCGTCACGGGCCTTGTCGAGAAACACCGAATAGGCCACATCATTGCCGCGCGCCTGGCGACTGTCGAACTGCTTGAACACAGTGAACAGGACCAATGCGATGACCAGCCAGATGGCCGCCTTGGGAAACATATTGTTCAACGTGCTTGCTCCGTGGGGAGGGATTTTCCCGATTTTACGCAGATTGGGACCAGACTGCCATAAACAAGCCTGATCTAAGTAGTTGATTTGTCGGCAGGTTGGACGGTATTTTTTGCTATCGCCCCGATAGCCCTGGCGCCGGCCCGCGGCCAACGGCCGTTGTGGCGCGAAATCACCCGGTCGGAGCGCCCACCTTCAGGCCTCGACCCACCAGATAGGTTTCAGCCGATTCGGCCCGCGATGCCTGGGGCTTGCGCTCCTTGACCTGCCGAAACACGGCCTTGAACCGCTGCACGAGCTGGCTGAACCCACTGCCATGAAAACATTTGACCAGCAGTACACCCTCAGGAGTGAGACGGGAAGCCGCAAAATCAATGGCCAGTTCCGCCAAATGCCCCATTCGGGCCGCATCGGCGACCGCCACGCCGCTCAGGTTGGGGGCCATGTCCGACACAATGAGCGGAATCGGCGCCTCGCCCAGCAGGGCTTCGAATGCCGCCACGACCGCGTCGTCGCGAAAATCGCCCTGCAGGAACTCGACCCCGGCGATCGGTTCCATCGGCAGGATATCCAGCGCCAGCACCCGACCCGATTCACCGACCCGACGAGTCAGAACCTGCGACCACGCCCCAGGCACACAGCCGAGGTCGACCACGACCTGGCCGGGCCTGGCCAGCCGCTCGGTCTCGATCAGCTCCAGCAGCTTGTAGGCCGCGCGCGACCGATAACCCTGCTGTTGCGCCTGACGCACGAACGGGTCATTGATATGCCTGTCAATCCAGGCCCGATTGCTCTTGTGACGCGCCGGCTTGTTCGCCATGAGCCACCATCCCCTAGAATGCGCGTCTCTCGATCCACCGAGGCGCCACCGCGTCCACCCGATGACAACCGACCTGCCAATCCTGTCGAGCAGCCAAATCCGCGAACTGAAGGCGCAGGCCCATCATCTCGATCCGGTCGTGCTGATTGGCGCCGCCGGACTGACGCCGGCCGTGCTGCGCGAGATACAGACCGCCCTGCATGCCCATGAATTGATCAAGATCCGCCTGGGTGGCGAGGATCGCGCGCAGCGGCTCGCCATGATCGACGCGATCGCGCGCGATACCGGCGCGCAAACCGTGCAGGCCATCGGCAAGCTCGTGGTGATGTTTCGCGAGCGGCCGGCCGAGCCGGCCCGGCCGCAAGCCCATGTGCCCAAACAACTGGCGGCTGCACGCCTGGACAAGGCAAAGACCCAGGCCGCCCGGGCCACGCCGCGTAAGCCGGCAGCCCGGCGCCCGCGCGCGAAATCGGCTCGCCAATGACCTGGGACAGCGTCGGGTGAGCCGTACCGACTAGACATACCGCACGGCCAGAATCTCATATTCGCGCACGCCGCCGGGTGCCTGAACTTCGGCCACATCGCCCGCTTCCTTGGCGATCAGAGCGCGCGCGATCGGGCTCGTGACCGAGACCAGGCCCTGCTTGATATCGGCCTCATCCTCGCCGACGATCTGATAAGTCACGGTTTCGCCAGACTCGACGTCCTCGATATCGACGGTCGAGCCAAATACCACGCGGCCATCGGCGTCAAGATCAGCCGGGTCGATGATCTGCGCATTGGACAGCTTGGATTCAATCTCGGCGATACGGCCTTCGATGAATCCCTGGCGCTCGCGAGCCGCATCATATTCAGCGTTTTCGGACAGGTCACCCTGCGCCCTGGCTTCGGCGATCGCCTCGATGACCGCGGGTCGCTCAGTGGACTTGAGCCGAGCCAGTTCATCACGCAGCAGTTGGGCGCCGCGACGGGTCAGAGGATTGGTCGCCATAGGAATCCCTGCAGGATGGCATGCACTGCATCGCACCAATCCCGGTGCGTGCAGCCATTACGATAAAAGAGATCGGACCGACGAGCTGACGCCCGCGGTCCGACCCGGACACTATATCCCAAACCGGGCATGGGCCAAAGTCCCCTGCCCGATTGCGGGATTCAGAGGCTCTCGTGCAGCGACTGGACGCTGTAGACGTCAAGGCTGCGCCTGGCCTTCATGCCCTCGACCACCGCGCGGGCACCAGCCACGGTGGTGTAACAGGCGACACGCTGACCCAGTGCCGTGGTGCGGATCGATCGTGAGTCGGCCACCGCATTGCGCCGCTCCTCGACCGTATTGATGACGATCGCGATATCACCGTTGATCAACATGTCCACCACATGCGGTCGACCTTCGAGCACCTTGTTGATCCGCTCGACCGGCAGGCCGGCGGTGGCAATCGCTTTGGCCGTGCCACTGGTGGCCAGCAGACGGAAACCCAATTCATGCAACTGGCGCGCGACCGGAATGATGGCCGCCTTGTCGCCGTCACGCACCGACAGGAAGGCGCCGCCACCCTCGGGCAGCCTCACGCTGGCACCGAGTTGCGACTTGATGAAGGCCTCGCCGAAGGTTTTGCCCACACCCATCACCTCGCCCGTCGACTTCATTTCGGGCCCCAGAATGGTATCGACACCCGGGAATTTGGCGAACGGGAAGACCGCCTCCTTCACGCAGAAATACGGCAGCGTCGTCACCTCCTTCACCTGCTGATCGACCAACGATCGGCCAGCCATGCATCGGGCGGCAATCTTGGCCAGTTGTTGCCCCGTCGCCTTGGACACATACGGCACGGTACGCGATGCACGCGGATTGACCTCGAGCACATAGACCAGGGTCTCGCCCGATACCGGATCGCGCTGGATGGCGAACTGCACATTCATCAGGCCCACCACGTCCAGCGCATGCGCCATCAGGGCTGTCTGGCGCTTGAGCTCGTCCACGACCGCCGCACTGAGCGAATACGGTGGCATCGAGCAGGCCGAATCACCTGAGTGCACGCCCGCCTGCTCGATATGTTCCATCACCCCGCCGATCAACACATTCTTGCCATCGCAGATGCAATCGACATCGACCTCGATCGCATCATTCAGGAAGCGATCCAGCAGCACCGGGCTGTCCTGGCTGACCTTGACCGCCTCGCGCATGTAGCGCTCCAGATCGTTCTGCTCGTGGACGATCTCCATCGCCCGACCGCCCAGCACATAACTGGGCCGCACCACCAGCGGATAGCCGATCTCGGCCGACAGACGCAAGGCATCGGCTTCGTTGCGCGCCGTTCGATTGGGCGGCTGACGCAGTCCGAGTTTCTGCAGCAACTTCTGGAAGCGTTCACGATCCTCGGCCATGTCGATGGATTCGGGCGAAGTGCCGATCACGGGCACGCCATTGGCCTCGAGCGCCAGCGCGAGTTTGAGCGGCGTCTGGCCGCCGAACTGCACGATGACGCCGAGCGGTTTTTCGACCGCCACGATCTCGAGCACGTCTTCCAGTGTGAGTGGCTCGAAGTACAGGCGATCGGAGGTGTCATAGTCGGTTGAGACGGTCTCGGGATTGCAATTGACCATGATGGTCTCGAAGCCGTCTTCCTTGAGTGCGAGCGCCGCATGCACGCAGCAGTAATCGAATTCGATGCCCTGACCGATCCGGTTCGGCCCACCGCCCAGGACCATGATCTTGCGCCGGTCAGTCGGGGCGGCCTCGTTCTCTTCCTCGTAGGTCGAGTACAGGTAGGCCGTGTGGGTGGGGAATTCGGCCGCGCAGGTATCGACCCGCTTGTAGACCGGGCGCACGCCCAGGTCGTGGCGCAGCTTGCGGATGCGGGTTTCGTCGCTGTCCAGCAGCCAGGCCAGGCGCCGATCGGAGAAGCCTTTGCGCTTGAGAAAACGCAGGGTGGGCTCATCGAGCGCGGCAATGGTGTTTTTCTCGACCGCCAGTTCGATCCGAACGATCTCTTCGATCTGTTCGAGAAACCAGGGATCGATATGGGTGAGACGGTGCACCTCGTCCAGCGTCAGTCCCTGGGCAAACGCATCGCCCACATACCAGATCCGCTCGGGGCCGGGTTCGCCGAGTTCCTTCTCAAGCACCTGCCGGTCGGTGGTCATCTGGTTGAGCCCGTCCACGCCGGTTTCCAGACCACGCATTGCTTTTTGCAGGCTCTCCTGGAAAGTGCGGCCGATCGCCATCACCTCGCCCACCGATTTCATCTGCGTGGTCAGGCGTGAAGGCGCGAGCGGAAATTTCTCGAAGGCGAAACGCGGGATCTTGGTGACCACGTAGTCGATGCTGGGCTCGAACGAAGCGGGTGTCGTGCCACCGGTGATGTCATTGGCCAGTTCATCGAGCGTGAAGCCCACCGCCAGCTTGGCGGCAATCTTGGCGATCGGAAAGCCGGTGGCCTTGGAGGCCAGCGCCGACGATCGTGACACCCGCGGATTCATCTCGATGACGATCAGCCGGCCATCTTGCGGATTCACCGCGAACTGCACGTTTGAGCCGCCCGTTTCGACCCCGATCTCACGCAGGATGGCGATCGAGGCATTGCGCATGATCTGATATTCGCGATCGGTGAGCGTCTGCGCGGGCGCCACGGTGATTGAATCGCCCGTATGCACGCCCATCGGATCCAGATTCTCGATCGAGCAGACGATGATGCAGTTGTCCAGCCGATCGCGTACCACCTCCATCTCGAATTCTTTCCAGCCGATCAGCGACTCCTCAATGAGCAGTTCGTTGGTCGGTGACGCATCGATTCCGCGCCGGCAGATGGTTTCGAATTCCTCGGCGTTGTAGGCAATGCCACCGCCGCTGCCACCCAGCGTGAAGCTGGGTCGGATGATGGCCGGGAAACCGATCTGGCGTTGCACGGTCCAGGCCTCGTCCAGCGAATGGGCGATGCCCGAGCGTGCCGAGCCCAGGCCGATCGAGGTCATCGCATCCTTGAACTTGAGCCGGTCTTCAGCCTTGTCGATGGCCTGGGGCGAGGCGCCGATCAATTCCACGCCGTATTTGTCCAACACGCCATGGCGATGCAGGTCGAGCGCGCAATTGAGCGCGGTCTGTCCGCCCATGGTGGGCAACACCGCATCCGGTCTCTCCTTGGCGATGATGCGCTCGACAATCTCCCAGGTCACCGGTTCGATGTAGGTCCGATCGGCCATTTCCGGATCGGTCATGATGGTCGCCGGATTGCTGTTGACCAGCACGACCCTGAATCCCTCTTCGCGCAAGGCCTTGCAGGCCTGGGCGCCCGAGTAGTCGAACTCGCAGGCCTGACCAATGACGATCGGGCCTGCGCCCAGGATGAGGATGGTCTGGATATCGGTGCGCTTGGGCATGCTGTGCTCGTAACGGGTATCAGGTCGGCTAGCGGAGGCGTTGTGGTTTGGCCAGGCCGCGGGTTGCATTGAGCATCCGGCGACCGCGCGCTTCGGGAAAGTCACTCAGGGCGCGCGTCATGTCGTCTTCGATCGAGGCATAGCGCAGCACCGGCAGACTGGCCTGGACGTCTGGCAAACCGCCGTCTTTTCCATCGGGTGCGGGCGTGACGACGAAGCCGCCCAGGTAGGTGGCGTGGCCCACGCGAACGTCGAACCACGGCGCCTTGCTCAGGCGGATGATCGAGGTCTTGCCGTCGACGCGGGCCGATACTTCATTGAGCTGCAATGCCTGCAGCTTCCAGCGCCCGGGCGTGAGCGCCAGGACCGTCAGTGAATGATTCAGGAGCACCGACTGACCGTCGATCGACAGGATGCGTTCGCTGCAAGGCACGGTGCGGCAGCTCAGATCGACGGCGATCACGCCCTGCTCACGAGTGCCTTCGGCCTCGAACTGCAGGGACAGCGACGACCCCTCGGCCAGGTCGGCCGAGGCGGATGCGCCCACGCTGAAGACGACCACGCCATCGCGCGCCGAGCGTTCCCGCTGCTCGGCGATTCTGGCCTGGTCGGCATCGACCGAAGCACCCACCGAGTCATCGCCGGGCACCGGCGGGCGCACCGGCTTGCCCTCGGTATTGCTGTCCTCGCGCTCGATCGGCGCAGGCAGTCGCCCGCGTTCGATGTCGTCGACCGATCGCGGCTGCAGGTATTGGCATCCGGCACTGAGCATGCTTGCCAGAGCGCAGACGAACAGCAGCGGCCGGACGCGGCCAGGCGGGCGAATGAAACCGGGCCGATTCATCCGGTCCAAGGCCTGCGGGTCTGGATCATGGTGATGAAACGATCGAACAGGTCGGCGATATCGTGGGGACCAGGACTCGCCTCGGGATGCCCCTGGAAGCAGAACGCCGGCTGGTCGGTGCGGGCCAGACCCTGAACCGTGCCGTCGAACAGCGAGGTATGGGTGAGGCGCAGATTGGCCGGCAGCGACCGAGCGTCAACGGCAAAGCCGTGATTCTGACTGGTGATATATACCCGCCCGGTGTCGTGATCCTTGACCGGATGATTCGCACCGTGGTGACCGTTTTTCATCTTCATGGTGTGGGCCCCGCTGGCCAACGCCATGATCTGATGGCCCAGGCAGATACCGAAAGTGGGCAGTCCGCGCGCGATCACCGCGCGAACCAGCTCGATTGCGTAATCGCAAGGCTCTGGATCGCCTGGCCCGTTGGACAGAAACACGCCGTCGGGCGACTCGGCCAGCACATCGGCCAGGCTGGCACGCGCGGGCAGCACCACAAGATCGCATCCCCGATCGACGAGCAGGCGCAGGATGTTGCGCTTGACGCCGAAATCGAGCGCAACGACCCGGAAACGCCGCGTGGCGGGTGAGCGAAAGCCGCCATCGATCGACCAGGATCCTTCCTGCCACGCATAGGCCGACTCAGTCGACACCACCTGTGCCAGATCCATGCCGGCCAACCCGGGGAACGCCCGCGCCCGCGCAATTGCCTCGTCGGCGTCGACGGTTTCTTCGGGGCTGGCCGCGGCCATCAGGCATCCGCCCTGGGCGCCCTGCTCACGCAATCGCCGAACCAGGGCGCGGGTGTCAATGCCGGCGATGCCGGGCACTCCCGCGTCGCGCAGGTAGTCGCAGAGCGAACCCTGGGCGCGGTAATTGGATAGCCTCGCCGGCACATCTCGCACGATCAGCCCGGCTGCATGGATCCGCGAGGACTCCTCGTCCTGGGTGTTCACACCGGTGTTGCCGATATGCGGGTAGGTCAGCGTGACAAATTGCCGCAAATAACTCGGATCGGTCAGGATTTCCTGATAGCCCGACATCGCGGTGTTGAACACGACTTCGCCACTGGCGGCGGTTGCCGCACCGATCGAGTAGCCGCGAAAAACCGTGCCGTCGGCTAGCGCTAGGACGGCAGAACTGGGGACGGGACGCAAAGGGGACTCCGGCAATTGGCAGACCGGTCAGCGGTGAAACGACGAAGTGTCGACGAGGCGGGGTTCGAGATTGCCTGTCGTAACGATTGCCCGTCGCAATTTCCACAGCAGTAATTTCACAGCTGGCAAATTACGCAGCAGGCCAATCCCACAGCAAAGTTGCCACAAATCCGGCCAAACCCCCGAATTATATCAGTGCCGATAATCTCCCTACCGTGCGGCCAGACACCTGCGCCAATGCCGGCTCAGATCACGTGATCATCGCGCAGGCACGCCCTGGCCTGTTCGTCCAGGCCCAATTCGGCAAGCACCTCATCGGTGTGTTCCCCCAGGGCCGGGCCCAGCCAGCGGGTCGAACCGGGTGTGTCGGATAACCGGGGAATCACGGCGGGCACCGCAATCGATTCCCCATCGGGCAGCGCATGTTGCTCGATCATGCCGCGCGCCCGGAACTGAGGATCGCTGCGCCAGTCGGCCGCACTGTAGATGCGCGACGCCGGCACCTGCGCCTGGTCCAGCACCGTCAACGCCGTTTCAAGATCCTGACCCAGGGTCCATGCCTGGATCGCCTGGTCGATGAGGGCAACCTCGCGTACCCGGCCGGCATTGTCGGCGAGTTCGGGTGCGCTCGCCAGATCCTGCCGGCCGATCGCCAGCATCAGGCGTCGATAAATGGAATCGCCGTTGGCACCGATCACGACATATTGACCATCGCGGGTCGGATAGGTGTTCGAGGGCACGATGCCGGTCAGGCTCGTTCCCGCGCGCTCGCGCACGACGCCATAGCGCTCATATTCGGGCAGAGCGCTTTCCATCGTATTGAACACCGATTCGTAAAGCGCCACATCGACGACCTGACCGCGGCCGGTCTGCACGCGATGATGCAAGGCCGCCAGCGCACCGATCACCGCATGCAGCGCAGCCAGCGTGTCGCCGATCGACAGATTCATCCGCACCGGCGCACGATCCGGGAATCCGGTCACATAGCGCATACCGCCCATGGCTTCGGCAATTGAACCGAAGCCGGGACGCTCGCGATACGGACCGGTCTGACCATAACCGGACAGACGCACGAGGATCAGACCCGGGTTGTGCTCGGTCAGCGTCTGGTAGTCGAGCCCCCATTTTTCGAGCGAACCCGGCCGGAAGTTCTCGATCAGGATGTCGCAGCGGGCGGCCAGTCTGCGCACCAGATCGGCACCCGCCGGCTGGCGCAGATCGATCGTCACCGAGCGCTTGTTGCGCGCCTGCACGAACCACCAGAGCGAGGTGCCTGACGGGTCGTCCGGATGCAGCCGGCGCCATTTGCGCAAGGGATCGCCGCCGGCCTGACCGGGGCGATCAGGCGGCTCGATCTTGATCACGTCGGCGCCGAAGTCGCCGAACAGACGGGCGGCAAAGGGTCCGGCGATGAGTTGGCCCAACTCCAGCACCCGCACGCCGGCCAGACAACCGGGCGTGGGCATGCCGGGACTGAGCGGCGCAGAGTTCGCCGCGCCTGCGCCGGCCGCCTGATCATCGGTACCGCTCATCGTGAATCTCCAATGCTCAGTTGGGAATCAGGGGTTTCGGCTGCGGCCGATCAACGCCGATCGCGCATGGCCTGGGCGATGGCGCTCGCATCGACATATTCGAGTTCGCTGCCGATCGGCACCCCGCTGGCCAGCCGGGTGACGGTCAGGCCCCTGGCCACGAGCATCTCATGCAGGTAATGAGCGGTCGCCTCGCCTTCCTGGGTGAAATTGGTGGCCAGGATCACTTCGCGAACCTCACCATCGGTGGCGCGCTTCAACAGGCGCTCGAACCCGATTTGATCCGGGCCGATCCCGTCCAGTGGCGACAAGCGGCCCATCAGCACGAAATACCGACCGTCGAATGACAACGTCTGTTCAACGACCGCCTGATCGGCCGGCGTTTCAACCACGCACAACAGATCTCGTCGACGGCGGTCGGAGCGACAGGTCGCGCAGACCGGCTCGTCGGTAAACGTATTGCATGACTGGCAATGCGTGATGCGCGTCAAGGCCTCATTGAGTGCCTGCTCGAGCCTGAGCGCACCCTCCCGGTCGCGTTGCAGCAGATGGTAGGCAAAGCGCTGGGCCGTCCTGGCCCCGACACCGGGCAGGCGCCGCAATGCCGAGGTGAGATGCTCGAATGCCGCGGGCGGTCGATCGCTCATGATGGCTCGGGAACTGTATCGGCCTGATCGCTCTGCGCGATCAGAATGGCAATTTGAATCCCGGGGGCAGACCCATGCCACTGGTCATCTTGCCCATGCGCTCCTGCGAGGTCTGCTCGGCCTTACGCAGGCCATCATTGATGGCCGCCACCAACAGGTCTTCAAGCATCTCGCGATCATCACCCAGCAGCGACGGGTCGATCTGCAGGCTGCGGATTTCGTTCCGGCAGCTCAGCGTGACCTTGACCAGGCCGGCACCCGACTCGCCTTCGACCTCGATATTGGCCAACTCCTGCTGCGCCTTCTGCATGTTTTCCTGCATCTGCTGAGCCTGTTTCATCAGGCCTGCGAGCTGTCCTTTAAGCATGGGTGTCACCTTGATCCTGGGAAGTATCGATGGCCCGGACCGATCCGGGCAGAATCTGCGCGTCGAACTCGTCGAGCAGGTCTCTTACAAAGGGGTCGGCCGCAATGATTTGCTCGGCCTGTGCCAGGCGAAGGGCCCTGGCTTCATCATCACGTCGCGCGGCAGTGAAGCCCTCGACCCGGCCCACCACGGCCTCGAGCCGGACCGGTCGGCCCAGATGGTCCGACAAGGCCGCCCCGACCGCCGACAGCACGGAATCATCGGCCAGCGGGGCGATCGGCACCCTGACCGAAAAGCGGTCGCCGGCATGATCGAGCAGTTCACTTTGACGCAGGAACTGGCCAGCGCGTCCGGACAGGCCGAGCCGCGTCGCCAGCGCGGGCCAGTCGCCATCGAACGAACGCGGGGCAGCATCCCGTCGTTTGGGATCGTCGGCCGGTCCGGCACTGATCACCGTCCCGACCTCGCTGCGCGGTTCGGCATCCGCCAGCCCATGCAGCTGCGGTTCGTCCGGGGGCGGCGGATCCGGATCGGCCGGGCCGCAGGGCACTGGCTGCATCCGCGGTGAGACCCGCGCCACGTCCGGCGCGGCCGCTCGCGCTGCCGTGCCCTTGGGATTTCTGGCAGCCAGTGCCGCCCGGGCAGCGGCCACCGGCGACAGGGATGCACCGGGCGCAGGCGCTGCCGGTGCGACGTCCGATGCGCCCGACGAAACCCCGCCAGTGACCGGCCCTGCCCGCTGCGTCGGCCCGGCCGGCCGGTCGACCGACAATGGTGGTCGATTCGCCTGCGCCACCTCGCCGATCGGGTCGGCCGTCTGGCCAGGCGGCCGGGCGCGTGGTTCGCGGACCGGCGCGACAGGCCGACCGTGCCCGTCGGCACCACGATCATGATCACCGTCAGGATGCGCCGGGACGAACGCCAGCATCCTGAGCAAGGTCATCATCAGACCGGCGCGAACATCCGGTGCCAGCGGCAGGTCGCGGCGACCGTAGAGCAGTATCTGGTAAAAAACCTGAAGGTCTTCCGCACTGAATCGGGACGCGGCCACCACGGCAGGGTCCTGAGGATCCGGGTTCACTGCGCTGGCGGCCATGGCCATGCGGCTGACCGCCTGGGCCAGTTCGCCGAGCAGCGCATCGGCGGCAGCGCTACGGTCGGCCACCTCATCGGCAATGGCGATGAGGGCGGGGCCGTCGCCGGCAGCCAGGGCGGTAAACACCCGTTCAATGTGGTCGGCGTCGACCGTTCCCAGCATTTCGGCAACCGCGGGCTCGCGAACCTCGCCCGCGCCAAATGAAATGGCCTGATCCAGCAACGACAGCGCATCGCGCATACTGCCTGCCGCCGCCTTGCCCAGCAGGTTCAGTGCGCCCGCATCGAAATCGATCGCCTCGGCTCGCAATACGGTATCGAGGTGGGCGGCGATCGTGTCTGGCCGCAGATTGCGCAGATTGAACTGCATGCAACGCGACAACACCGTGACAGGCACTTTCTGCGGATCGGTGGTCGCCAGGATGAACAGAATATGCGGCGGCGGCTCTTCCAGCGTCTTGAGCATCGCATTGAAGGCGAAGTTCGTGAGCATGTGGACTTCGTCAATCACATACACCTTGTAGCGACCGACGGTCGGCGCATAGACCGCGTTGTCCAGCAGCTGGGCCATTTCGTCGACACCACGGTTCGACGCTGCATCCAGTTCGAGATAGTCGACGAAGCTGCCCTGCTCGATGCCACGGCACGCCGCGCATTGCCCGCATGGCGTCGCGCTGACGCCGACTTCGCAGTTCACCGCCCGCGCCAACAAACGCGCGATCGTGGTCTTGCCGACCCCGCGGGTGCCGGTGAACAGATAGGCATGGTGCAGTCGATCATTGCTCAGCGCATGATCGAGCGCGCGCACCACATGATCCTGACCCATCAGGGTCTGGAAGGTGCGGGGGCGCCATTTGCGGGCAAGGACCTGATGCGACATCGTGGGTGAAGGGGGTCCGATCATTACGCCGACACCCCTGATGCCCGGGACCATCGGAGAAGCGGGTTTGCCGCCCGAGGGGCCGCGGGACTGGGGCGACGGCACCGGCCGCGACAATGACCGGCTACGACGAAAGTGGGGTGGGCGAGCCTGATCTTCGGCACTTGTCAGACATGACGGTGGCTGCTTCCTTCCGGACCTGACCAATTGCGACAGGTAACAATGCGAAGGGACCCGCCCGGTTGAATTCTATCAGTCAGCCCCTATCATGTTGTAATCGCCGGGCCGTTCCCGGGTACGATCCGTCCCGCCCACTCCTTCGGAGCCCTTCATGTCCATCAAGAAAGTCACAGACTCCAGTTTCGACCAGGAGGTCCTCAAGTCCGACAAGCCGGTGCTGGTCGACTATTGGGCCGAGTGGTGCGGGCCCTGCAAGTCGATCGCCCCGCTGCTGGACGAGGTGGCCGTCGACTACGCCGACCGCATCCAGGTTGCCAAGGTCAACGTTGACGAAAATCAGATGACCCCCCAGAAATACGGCATCCGGGGCATTCCTACCCTCATGCTGTTCAAGAACGGCCAACTGGTCGACACCAAGGTGGGCGCATTGTCCAAATCCCAGCTGACCCTGTTCCTGGACAACCACCTGTAAGCCGTGTCGAGGCAATGCCCGGCGAGTGGACATTCGCCGGGTTTCCTTGTAACCTAAGAAATGGTCAAGCGGGCGCAGTTCCCGCGCAGTAATCGATCAGTTCCCAATCAAGGCTTCAGTCGCGAGGAAGGCGTCGTTGCCGAGGCAGGTTTGCCCGGCCAAAAGCCCAATCCGAATGAAGACTCAGTCTGAAGGCAGGCTCAGTCCCACGGCTACATTCTCAGGGTAATACCCGGCAAGTCTGGGCAATACCAGGCAAATCCGGGCTAACTCCCGACGGTCACCCACCCAGACCCACCCGTTCAGGCCAGCGCAATCATGAATTGCCCCTGGTGTCCTGCAGGTTTAGCGGTTTGTCGCGGCAACTGACCGTCTCCCTGAGCAGCCTGGGCCATCCGATTGCGTATTGACATCGGTTTTCTGCGTCGGTGCCCGAGTTGCCAACAACCCATTCCCTGATCCCGCCAATCCGGTCCGACAGAGCTGACGGCCAGGCTGGGCCCAGGCGATGATGCCGGTCCTGCTGGCGACCCCGGCGGTATCCCGACAAGAACCCCGAATTACCCGAATCAAGACCACCCCCTGCGACGAGTTTCCGCCGATCTGACGCGCGCCGAAACCTTTCGCGACACTGGCCGGACCCGAGCCGGCAGGACGACGACGATATGCATCTATCAGAACTCAAGGCACGCCATGTGTCCGAGCTCATTGAAATGGCCAGCGCACTCGACATCGAGAACGCCAACCGGCTGCGCAAACAGGAGTTGATGTTTGCGATTCTCAAGCGCCAGGCCAAGACGGGCGAATCGATTTTCGGCGATGGCGTGCTTGAGGTCCTGCCCGATGGATTCGGCTTTCTGCGATCACCGGAAACCTCGTATCTGGCCAGCCCGGACGACATTTATATCTCGCCCTCGCAGATCCGCCGGTTCAACCTGCACACCGGGGACTCAATCGAAGGCGAAGTACGCACACCCAAGGATGGTGAGCGCTATTTCGCACTCGTCAAGGTCGACAAGATCAACGACGAGGCGCCCGAAAAGAGCAAGAGCAAGATCCTGTTCGAGAACCTGACGCCGCTGCACCCCAACAAGGTGCTCGGACTCGAGCGCGACATCAAGGCCGAGGAAAACACCACCGGGCGCATCTGCGACATGATCGCACCGATCGGCAAGGGCCAGCGCGGCCTGATCGTCGCGCCGCCCAAGTCGGGCAAGACTGTGATGTTGCAACACATCGCCCATGCGATCACCTCGAATCACCCTGACATTTACGTCATCGTGCTGCTCATCGACGAGCGCCCCGAGGAGGTCACCGAGATGCAGCGCTCGGTGCGCGGCGAAGTGGTTTCATCAACCTTCGACGAGCCGGCGACCCGCCATGTACAGGTTGCCGAGATGGTCATTGAAAAGGCCAAACGCCTGGTCGAACACAAAAAAGACGTGGTGATCCTGCTCGATTCGATCACCCGCCTGGCACGCGCATACAACACCGTGGTACCCGCATCAGGCAAGGTCTTGACCGGTGGCGTGGATGCCAATGCGTTGCAACGTCCCAAGCGCTTTTTCGGCGCGGCCCGTAACATCGAAGAAGGCGGCTCGCTCACCATCATCGCCACCGCCCTGGTTGACACCGGCAGCCGGATGGACGAGGTGATCTACGAGGAATTCAAGGGCACCGGCAACATGGAGATCCACCTGAACCGTCGCATGATGGAAAAACGGATCTATCCGGCGATCGACATCAACCGCTCGGGCACCCGACGTGAGGAACTGCTGATTGCCGCCGACAAGCTGCAAAAGATCTGGATCCTGCGACGACTGTTGCACGACATGGACGAGATCCAGGCCATGGAGTTCATGCTCGACAAGGTGCGACAGACCAAGAACAACCAGGAATTTTTCGACCTGATGAATCGGGGTGGCCGCTGAGCCCATCGGCCATTCATCCACTGCTCCCACGTCACGGCCGCCACAGCGTATAATCGCCGGCTGCCCGGCACAACGGTCGACCCTGACCCAACCGACGTCCCCACTGACCCAACCGACGCCCCACTGACCCAACCGACATCCCCATGAAAGAAGGTATCCACCCCAATTACCGCGAAGTCGTGTTCCAGGACATGTCCACGGGCACGCGGTTCATCACCCGCTCGACGCTATCCTCGCGCGAGACCATCAAGCATGATGACGGCAAGGAATATCCGCTCGTCAAGCTGGAAATGACTTCCGAGTCGCATCCGTTTTACACCGGTGCGCAGCAACGGGTCCGCGAAACGGGCCGGGTTGAAAAATTCCGCCAGAAGTTTGCCCGCAAGGCTTAACGGCGGAGGAAACTGCGGTCGGGGTTGGCCGACCCGACCATGCGCCCGTTCATCGTCACCTCGAATCAGGCCCGCAAGCTGCCCCGATGGGGCCTGATTCTGCTGTGCACCCTTTATGTGGTGCCCGGGCTTCTGGGCCGGGACCCCTGGCGGGTTATCGATGCCACAGGCTTCGGTATCGCCCACACCATGTATCTGGGCTCGGCCCTGGACTGGCTGATTCCGAATGTCGCCGGCGAATCCGTGCCCGAGCAGGGGCCGCTGCCCTTTGCCCTGGCTGCCGCATTCGCCAGGGCGATGAGCTTTCTGGCTCCCGTGATCGAACCCTGGGTGCCCGGCCTGTCGCTCACCCCGCATCTGTCCGTCCGGATTGCCGCCGGCCTCGGGCTGGCCCTGACGCTTGCACTGACCTGGCGCGCCATTTACCTGCTGGCCCGTCGGCCCGGCGTGACGCCCGGCGATCCTCTGGGTGCCGGCGCCAACCCGCGCGACCTGGCCCGCGCGATCGCCGACTCCGGCCTGCTCATCACGATCGCCACCTTCGGTCTGATCGCGCGCATGCACGAGACGACCGCGTTCGCCGCGCAGATGGTCCTCATCGCCCTGTTTCTCTACGGGCTGGCCGTATCACTGGATGCGCCACTGCGCGGTGCGGTGCTCGCAGGCCTGGCCGTGGGTGCATCGGTGGCCACGCGCGGACTGCCGATTGCCGGCGCAATGCTGATCACCTGGCTGATGCTGTTGTTCGTGTGTCAACCCTACACGCTGGTTCGCCAGACCGCGCTGCGGGTGGGTGTGCCGCTGGCGCTCGCACTCGCAGCACTCTGGCCGGCTGCCCTGCTGCTGATCGGATCGGATCAGGCTCTGGGCTTTCTGACCGAATGGATCAGCTGGAACGCGGCGGCAATGGGCGCGCCGACCAGCGAGGCGGCCATCTATTTCGCCCGCAACACGCTCTGGTTCTACTGGCCCGCCTGGCCGCTGGCGATCTGGGCTCTGCTGCGCTGGACGCGGCGCCTGGATCAGCCCGCAATCGCCACCCCGACCCTGCTGGCAGGCAGCTTTCTGGTGCTCGCCCTGCTTGCGCAGTCACCGGGTGAACCCTGGCTGATTCCGGCCGCGCTGCCGGTGGCCGCGCTGGCAGCCATGGGCCTGCCCACGCTCAAGCGCGTCGTGGTGAATCTGATCGACTGGTTCGCGGTGATGTTGTTCTCGCTGTTCGGGTTTGCGATCTGGGCCTACTGGCTGGCTTTCCTGACCGGCTGGCCGCCGCGCATGGCGTTCAGTGCCAGGCAACTGGCGCCTGGTTATCTGGCCCGTTGGAGCGAACTCGACCTGGCGCTGGCGCTCGCGGCCAGCCTGGCCTGGCTCCTGCTCGTCCGTTGGCGAATCTCACGCCGACCGCCAGTGATCTGGCGCGCCGTGGTGCTGTCCTCGGGCGGTTTGTGTCTGGCCTGGTTCCTGCTCATGACACTCTGGCTGCCAGTATTCAATGAACGCAATACCTATCGCGGCGTCGCCGATGCCATCGCCCAGTTCATCCCGCGAGACGGTAGCTGCGTGCAGACCCGTCGGCTCGGTCTGGCCGAGCGCGCCGCCATCGCCTACCACGCCCGGATCGAATTCGGCCGGGGCGAGCGGCCCTGCCGGTTCCTGCTAGTCGAGGACTATGGTGCGCTCGCGTTTCAGCCACCCTCGAATGAACCAGGCTGGCGACTGATCTGGGAAGGCCGTCGCCGGCCCGGTGCCGACGAGCGGATCCGGCTCTACGCGCTGGGCTCGGGCGCCTCGTGAATGATGAAGTGCTCGCGGTAGTAGCGCATTTCCTCGATCGATTCGATGATGTCGGCAAGTGCGGTGTGGGCCCCGCGCTTGCCAAAGCCACGGGCCAGTGCCGGTCGCCACCGCTTGCACAACTCCTTGAGGGTACTCACGTCGAGGTTGCGATAATGAAACCATGCCTCGAGCTCTGGCATGGTCTTGGCCAGAAACCGCCGATCCTGGCAGATTGAATTGCCGCACATCGGCGAGGCACCTTGCGGCACCCATTGCCGCAGAAAACCCAGCATGCGCGCCTGAACGGCTGCCTCGTCCAGCGTCGACTGGCGGACCCTTTCGGTCAGGCCGGAGCGTGCATGGGTGGCCTGGTTCCAGCTATCCATGGCCGCCAGGCGTTGATCGCTCTGATGAACGGCGAGGGCCTCCGATTGCGCCAGGATGTCCAGATCGTTGTTGGTGATCACGATCGCCACTTCGATGATGCGATCGTTCTCCGGATCCAACCCGGTCATTTCCATGTCTATCCAGGCCAGGTGATTCTGATCGGGTCGAGGTGGCTGTGACATAATTTTTTCTCCTTTTGCAATCGGCACCCCCTGAATGACCGCGAACGCCTTCTCGGTACTGTTTGCCCTGGCCCTGGGCACCAACGCCGTGATCCGCTTCTGGCTCGCCGCCCGACAGATTCGGCATGTGCTTGCGCATCGCCATCAGGTCCCGGCAATCTTCGCCGGGCGCATCAGCCTGGCGGCTCATCAGCGAGCCGCAGACTATACCGTAGCCCGGGTCCGGGTCCAGTTGGTGGGCTGGTTGATCGGCACCATCACCCTGCTGGCCCTTACCCTGTTCGGCGGCGCACAGTGGCTCTATGACCTCAGCGCGACCTGGCTGGGCGAATCGCCGTTGGCTGCGCAGCTGTTGTTCCTGTCACTGGTGATGCTCGTTTCGAGTCTCGTCGATCTGCCGCTGAGCTGGTATCGGCAATTTGTGCTGGAAAAACGCTTCGGGTTCAACCGCATGACCCCTGCCTTGTTCGTCACTGACGTGCTCAAGGGTGGCGTACTGGCCGCACTCATCGGCTTGCCGTTGGCCGCACTGGTGCTCTGGATCATGCAGACCGCTGGGGCCTGGTGGTGGATTCCGGTCTGGTTGGTCTGGACCGCCTTCACCATGGGCATCCTGGTGTTGTACCCCACCGTGATCGCCCCGCGCTTCAATCGCTTCGAGCCGATGCCGGACAATCCGTTGCGTCAGCGAATCGAAGCCCTGCTCGAGCGCTGTGGGTTTCGTTCCGAGGGCTTGTTCGTGATGGACGGCAGTCGCCGATCCAGCCATGGCAATGCCTACTTCACCGGCTTCGGACGGGCAAAACGCATTGTGTTTTTCGATACGCTCATCAACCGGCTCGATGAAAATCAGATCGAAGCGGTGCTGGCCCATGAACTGGGTCACTTCAAGCATCGCCATATCGTGTGGCGGATGCTCCGGTCCTTCCTGATGAGCCTGCTCGGACTCGCCCTGCTGGGCTGGCTCGCGCAACAGGCCTGGTTCTACACGGGCCTGGGCATGGCACCAGGCGCCGTGGGCTTCGAAGCGCCCGCCTTGTTGCTGTTTCTGCTAGTCGCACCCGTCTTCACCTTCCTGCTGCGGCCGGTCGTCAGCCTGATGTCGCGCCGCGACGAATTCCAGGCCGACCAGTTCGCCGCCAGCCAGACCCGACCGGGCGATCTGGCCGATGCACTGCTGCGGCTTTACGAGGACAATGCCTCGACCCTGACACCCGATCCCATCCATTCGGCCTTCTACGACTCGCACCCCAGCGCCTCCGAAAGAATCACCCGTCTCACCGGCGCCGTTGCCGCGTGAGTACCGATACGGGCCGCGTGCTGGCGGCCTACGGGCGTCAGTTTCTGGTTCATGAACCCTGCTCTGGCCGTCAGGTCACGGCATTGGCTCGTGGTCGCGATCTGGACATTGCGGTGGGTGACCAGGTGCGCCTCGATACCCGCAATGCACAGCAATGGGTGATTCTGAGCGTCGTGCCCAGACGCAGCGAGCTCAAGCGCAGCGTGAGCCATCGCAGCAAGGTGCTGGCCGCCAATATCGACCAGGTCGCCGTGGTCCTTGCACCCAGTCCGCGCTATAGCGAAGACATCCTGCTGCGGGTGTCGATCGCCGCCAACGCCGCCGGCCTGCCCCTGCTGATCATCGCCAACAAAGTTGATCATCCCGACTTTGCGGCCATCGTCGACCGGCTCGCGGTCTATCGCGCCATCGGGCAGCCATCGGTCGAACTCAGCGCCCGAACCCGGCCTGGCGAGGCCCGGGCTGAGCTGACATCATGGCTGGCTGGCAAGACGACGTTGTTGTGCGGCGAATCGGGCATGGGCAAGTCGACGCTGCTCAACATCCTGGTGCCCGATGCGGCCCAGCGCACCGACGAGATCTCGGCGGCACTGGGCAGCGGGCGCCATACCACCACATCAAGCCGCTCATTCGATCTGGATGCCCACTTCCCGCCCGACAGCCGCGTGATCGATTCGCCCGGGTTCCAGCAATTCGGACTGAGCCATCTGTCCTCCTCGCAGCGCGAGCACGCCATGCCCGAATTCACGCCCTGGCTGGGCAGTTGCCGCTTCAACAACTGCCGGCATCACAATGAACCGGGCTGCGCGATCCGCGCGGCTGTGAATGCGGGCGGCATCGACCGGCTGCGTCACCGATTGTTTCTGGACATCCAGGCGCAGGATTGAACCGGCCCCTCGATCGATCGCCCAGGCGAGCCGATCCGGCAGATCAGCTCAGTGACGCAGGAATTGATACAGATTGCGCAGGATCGCTGCGGTCACGCCCCAGATGAAATACTCGACGCCGCAGGCGGGATCGCGCCAGGGCATCGCGAAGAAAGCGCGTGTGCCATTGACTGCCGGAGCACGGCGGCGCTCATGATTGGCCGGGTTCATCAGAAATTCGAGCGGCACGAGAAAAGTCTCGGCCACCTCGTTGGGATCGAGGTGTAGACGCGGGTCGCCAGCAATCAGTCCGACCACGGGAGTGACCTCGAAACCGGTCCCGGTCCGATAAGGTGGCAGCGTACCCAGCACTTCGATCTGTTCAGCGCCCAGCCCGACCTCTTCGTGGGCTTCGCGCACGGCTGTCCCGATCCGGTCCGGATCAGTCGGCTCTACCCGACCACCGGGAAACGCAATCTGCCCTGAGTGATCTCTGAGGTGAGACGGCCGTACCGTGAGCAATACGGCCAGACCTCCTGCCGCCAGCACGATCGGCACCAGCACGGCGGCCGGTCGAATGAGCGCGGGCGAATCGGGCCGGTGATCACTGATGATTTCGGGGGCCCAGTGCAGCGAATCGATCCGGCCGAAGCGGGCACGCAGGGCGGCTGGCGTCAGTTCGACGCTGGCGACCGGGGAAAGTCCGTCGGCAGCGGATTCGGCCAGCAGTTCGCGGGGATCGAAGCCCCGCACCGAATCGGCGCCGCGGACCTCAATGGACTGACCTGCGTCAGGCGGCAACGGCGGTCTTGCGCGCCGGCAGCTTCTCGCGGATACGTGCCGATTTGCCCGACCGATCGCGCAGATAGTAGAGCTTGGCCCGACGCACGTCGCCGCGGCGCTTCACGTCGATCGACGCGATGATCGGCGAATACAGCTGAAACGTCCGTTCAACGCCTTCGCCCGATGAAATCTTGCGAACGGTGAAGGCCGAGTTGAGCCCGCGGTTGCGCCGTGCGATCACCACGCCCTCGTAGGCCTGCACACGCTTGCGCGTGCCTTCCACCACGTTGACATTGACCACGACCGTGTCACCGGGCGAAAACGCCGGCACGGTGGTGCCCAGACGCTTGATTTCTTCCTGTTCGAGCTGCTCGATAAGATTCATGGCGCTATTCGTTTTCCCGTCTTACGATGGACATTTTTCGCTGATAACCCAAAATTATATCATTCCTTGGTTAGCCCGCGACCTGCGGTGGCCTGCAGGCTGCGCAGGAACCGCTCATCCTCGACCGTCAATTCCCCGCTGGCCCGCCGCTCGTCGATCAGATCGGGCCGACGCCGCCAGGTCAGGCGCAAGGCCTCGTCGCGCCGCCAGCGCTGGATCCGGGCATGATTGCCCGACAACAACACCGCCGGCACCTGCTGCTCACCCAGCCGCTCCGGGCGGGTGTAGTGCGGGCAGTCGAGCAGACCCGTGGCGAACGACTCCTGCTCGACCGAGGCGGGGTCGTTGACTGCCCCCGGCAGCAGGCGCACCAGCGCATCGATCAGGACCATTGCCGGCAGTTCCCCACCGGACACGACGAAATCGCCAATACTGATCTCCTCGTCCACCCAGTCATCAATGAAGCGCTGGTCGATGGCCTCGTAGCGGCCGCATACCAGGGTCAGAGCTGGCTGCGACGTCAGATCGCGCGCCCTGGACTGGTCCAATCGCCGCCCCTGTGGACTGAGCATGATCACCGGGCCGGTAGCGCGATGCGCCCGGGCTGGCTGAGTGCGCGGCTCATCATGGGCGCATTGTTGGTCGAGCGTCTGATCCGGTGCTGTCAATGACGCCGATTGCGCCAATTGGGCCAATTGAGCCAACTGCGCCAACTGCGCCGATTGCGCCGCCCGGACCGCCCGGACCAAGGGCTCGACCATCATCACCATGCCCGGCCCACCACCATAGGGGCGATCATCGACCCGCCGGTAATGGTCAGTCGTGAAATCCCGCGGATCCCAGCAATGTAGCGACCAGAGCCCCTGTTCGCGCGCACGCCCCGTGATGCCCAGATCACCGACCGCACAAAACATGGCCGGGAATATCGTCACGACATCGATTCGCATGGCGCACTCAGTTCCAGGCCGGGTCCCAGTCGACGACGATCCGACGGGCAGCCACGTCGACACTCAGGACATACACCGGCACAAAGGGAATCAGACTGTCGCTTCGTCGCGTGCCTGATGCATCCACGCCACCGACACTCAGGAAGGGCCCGCCTCCGTGGTCATCAACCCCGGTGACTTCGCCCAGCGCAATGCCCGTTGCATTAAACACCGAGCAACCCAGCAGGTCTATCCAGTAGAACTCGTCCTGATCGGGCGGCGGAAACGCCGATCGCGGCACGAGCACCAAAGACCCCTGCCACTGGTGGGCATCCTCGGGGTTATCCAGACCGGACAGACAAAACAGCACGGTGCCGCCCTGCACGGCGTGCTGTCGGCCCTTGCCTTGTTCAGCCTTGCGCTGTTCGACATTGAACGGGACGGGCGGCTGATCACGCCGAGCCAGCCACAGCACGGGCGCCTCATGCACAACCGAATGCTGGCCGGCCTCCGTGGCGATTCTGAGCCAGCCGCGAACGCCGTGGGTGCCAAGCACCCGGCCCACCTCGACGAGGTCGTCAGGTTGACCGGTGCTCATTCAGATTCGGATCCGCGCGGTTCGCGGGGCTCCGGGTGGCTCAGGCCGCCGCGCCAGCCGATGCCTTCGCACCCGCTTTTCCGGCCTTGGGCAGATCGCGCGCTGCGCCGCGTTCCGGATCGCGGGCCAGTTGCTTGAGCAGGCGCTGAACGGTTTCCGACACCTGCGCTCCACGACCGGTCCAGAACTCGATGCGCTCGGACTTGATCGTGACTTCGCGCTCATTGGCGGCCGCCATCGGGTTGTAGTAGCCCAGCCGCTCGAGGAATCGGCCGTCGCGGCGATTCTGCCGATCGGTCACCACGATGTTGTAAAACGGTCGCTTCTTCGAGCCACCACGGGAGAGTCTGATGACAACCATGAATATCCTTGGATTATTCGAGTCTTGGCAAATCCTGGCGTTAACGCCTTCGCTAACGCCCTCGCAAATGCCTTGGGTAACCTGGGATTCTAGCATTCGCCCGGGTTTTGACCATAATTTTCCGGGGCCGCATTCATGCAGGCGCCAGTCTGTTGATCCTGGCCACCCCTCGGGTCCGACCTCGGCAAGCGATGACCCAACCGATCGGCCGCAACGCATTTGTGCGACCATTAGACGAGCATGGCAGAACCACATCTATTCCATCCCCCGCCGGGAAGTCCGTCGCCGCTGGACGACGACCTGGCGCGTGCACTCGAACGGGTGCGCCGGCAGGCGCGCCAGCGAGCGGCTGCCGGCATCAACCGTGCAGGCGAGCCGTCGCTGTCGGGCCATCGCATTGGCGACCACACCCCGGCCCAGGACGGGCAGATCGCCGACCCGGCGTCGTCTGGTCAGCGGCGCCGGCCCGAGGCATCCAGACCCGACGCAACGGCTGACCGGGTCGCCGCCGGGCGACGGCATGAGGCGCCCGGCCGACGCAAAGGCGGCGCCCGTCCGGCCCTGCTTTACGCGCTCGCCCTGACTGTGATCATCTCGGCCGGCGCTGTCGCGATCCGGTTCATCCACGATACATCACCCGAAATCGTCGGATTCGCGCAGGCGCAGACCAGTTCCCCTGGCCGCATCCCGGCCGATCGGTCAGCATCCAACACCAATGCCACTGCGGACACACTGATCACGCCGCCGCTGATGAGAACCCGGGGTTGGATCATGCCGCCCGGTATCAATGCCCTGGATGCCGAAGCGGATAAGTTGCGCACCCGTGAGGCACGCGGCCTGGCACCCGAGTTGTTCGCCGTGCCTCGCCTGGAAATGGATGTCAATCCGGTCGCGGAACTGGCCGCCCTCAAGGCGAGCGAAGCCGATCGGGCACCCGCCGAGTTGCCGCCCCCTCCGCCGGTCGTATTCGCCACCCCCGGCAGATTCGGGGGTATTGCCGGGCCTGGCGTCCCGGCTGCCCGGCCGGGCATCGATGGCTCCGGCTCGAGCAGCCGTCTGGCGCTGCCACCCATGCGCCGGCCCACGGGAGAGGTCGATCCGCTGGCTGCCACCATCGCGCCAGCGCTGGATGCCGCGCCGCCCATTCCGAGCGATCAGACCCTGGCGAACGATACACGCCGGCCTCAGTCCCAGCCCGTCAGACCGCCCGCCACCAATCCGGTCGCCGGCACGAACAACCCCGACTCCACCCTGGCCACCAGCACGGCCGGTTCAACTGGCGCCACCGGGCAAGACACCCGCAATGCCGCGGTGGCCTCGCTGGATCGCACAGCGCCTCCCAACCGGGCTGGCGCTCGCCAGTCGGAACAGCGACTGGCCGACCTTCAGGCCCGTCAATGCGAATCGGCGGGATTCTTCGCCCGCATCCTGTGCAAGGACAGGGTGCGCGACGATTATTGCAAGGACCGCTGGAACGACCACCCCGATTGCGCGCGCCTGGACCCTGCCCGCAATTTCTGATTGGCGCACGTGCATGCGACGCATCAATATCGGCAGCCTGAATCTGCTCAATCTGCGATCCGTTGGCAAGGGCATCTACGGATCCCCGGGCTATAGCGAGGCGCAGTTCCAGGACAAGGTCCGCTGGATCGGCGCCCTGTTCGATCAGCTCGCCTGCGATCTCATCGCCGTGCAGGAAGTCTTTGACCAGGATGCTCTGCAGGCCTGTGTCGAACGCTCCGAGCACATGCGCCAGAGCGCTGCGGTCATTGCGCCGCATGCGCAAGCGGGCAATGATCTGCCGCGGGTCGGTCTGGTCTGCCGGTTGCCGCTGTTGTCGCCGGTCGAGTCGATCGTCGACATCCCGGTGCAGGCGGTTGCGCCGCTGGCCGGCGCGCCTGAAATCGGCATTGCCGACCATGCACACCATCGGTTCTCCCGGCCAGTCCTGGCCGTGACAGTCAACCTGGGTGGCAAGGACCATCCGATCCCGGCCCGGGTCTATGTGGTCCACCTGAAGTCGCGACGCCCCAGGCGTCTGGTTGGTACAGCAGGCGCTTATGACGGCGTGGCCGAATCGATGGACGATCCATCGATCGAGGCGCGCGCCCATCTGCGCTCACTGATGATGCGCGGTATCGAGGCAACCGGAATCCGTCATCTGGTGCTGCGCGATCTGCTGGGCAGCCGCATGCCGGTCATCGTATTGGGCGATTTCAACGATCATGCCAAGGCGATGACGACCGAGCTCATCACCGGCCGCATGCAGGTCAATGCCCGACAACGGCGCGACCATCTGCTCTGGCATGCCGCCGCCCTGCAGCGACCCCATGCGCTCAAGCGCGATATCGGCTACACCAAGATCCATCTGGGCGAACCCGACAGCATCGACCATATCCTGGTGTCCGAAGAGTTTCTTCGCGACAGCAGACATGCGATCGGCGAGGTTGTCGACGTCGCCTGGTTCAATGATCACCTCAATGATCCGGCGACCCAGCGATCGGATCATGGCGCGATTCGCGCGACCCTGGAACTGGCTGGCTGAGGCGATGGCGCCGATGCCGCGCCACCGACTCAGAACTGCATGTCGGCCAGTTCGAGCGAGCCCGACGCACCCTCGACGATGCTGGCACGGATGCCGGCGGCCTGGGTCAGTACATGGTCGGCGAAGAATCGGGCCGTGACCCGCTTGGCATCGAGAAATGCCGTATCGGCGCCTGGCTCGCTGCGCAAATGCCGGGCCACCAGCGCCGCACGACCGAGCTGCCAGCCGGACAACACGATGCCGCACAGTTTCAGGTAAGGCACACTGCCGGCATAGACGGCACGCACGTCGCTGTTCGACGTCGACACCACGAAGTCCACCACCTGCTCAAGCGCATTGGCCGCCAGAGCCAGTTGATGGGCAATGGCCGGTAAATCGCCCTGCCCCTCGGCCGCTGCGAGTTCGTCCACCGTGGTGCGCACTTCACCGATCAGCTCGCGTGCGATGGCGCCACCGTCGCGCGATGTCTTGCGCCCGACCAGATCATTGGCCTGTATCGCAGTGGTGCCTTCGTAGATGGTCAGAATACGCGCATCGCGATAGAACTGCGCTGCGCCGGTTTCTTCGATGAAACCCATGCCACCGTGAATCTGTACGCCCAGCGACGTGGCCTCGAGCGACATCTCGGTCGACCAGCCCTTGACGATGGGTACCAGGAATTCATAGATGGCCTGCTGGTGCCTGGCGGTCTGGGCATCGCTGTCATGGTGCGCATGGTCACAGGCAGCGGCGGCAAAACACGCCAGTGCGCGTGCACCTTCGGTCAACGACTTCATCATCATCAGCATGCGTCGCACATCGGGATGCTGAATGATCGCCACCGGGCCGGACGAGCCCGCCACATCACGGCTCTGGACCCGGTCGCGCGCGAAGGCCAGGGCCTTCTGATAGGCGCGCTCGGCCACCGAAATGCCCTGCACACCGACTGCGAACCGGGCTGCGTTCATCATCACGAACATGTACTGCAGACCGCGATTCTCTTCGCCGACAAGATAGCCGATCGCCCCCGGACCCACCTCGCCCTTGTCGTCACCGTATATCAATACGGCAGTCGGACTCGCCTTGATGCCCAGCTTGTGTTCGATTGAACTGCACCAGACATCATTGCGTTTGCCTAGCCCGCCATCCGCATCGGTCAGGAACTTGGGCACGATGAACAATGAGATGCCACGCACGCCTTCTGGCGCATCAGGCGTGCGCGCCAGCACCAGGTGGACGATGTTGTCCGCCATGTCATGCTCGCCGAAGGTGATGAAGATCTTCTGGCCGCTGATGCGATAGCTGCCGTCGGGCTCGCGCTCGGCCCGGGTGCGCACCATGGACAGATCCGAACCGGCCTGGGGTTCGGTCAGATTCATCGTGCCGGTCCATTCACCGGAGATCAGCCGGGGCACATAGGTCTGTTGCTGTTCTGGCGTTCCAGCCGTGAGCAAGGCCTCGATGGCCCCGTCGGTCAGCAAAGGGCATAACGCGAACGACAGGTCCGCGGCATTGAGCATTTCGATGCAGGGGGTGGCGATGAGCTTGGGCAGGCCCGCTCCGCCGAAGGTGGCCGGATGTTGAATGCCCTGCCAGCCGCCGGCCGAGAACTGCCGGAATGCCTCGCGAAACCCGGGTGGCGTGGTGACCACACCATCGGCGAGTGTCGACGGTGCGATGTCGCCGGCACGGCTCAGCGGCGCGACCACCTCTTCATTGAATCGCGCGCACTCCTCCAGGACCGCTGCGGCGGTGTCCAGTCCGGCCTCGGAAAAATCGGCCAGGCCGGCCACTGCGGGCAGATCCGCGAGATGTTCGAGCACGAACATCATGTCCTTGAGGGGTGCCTTGTACATAACGATGCTCCGCGTGCTCAGTCGAGCGAAGAAACCATTTCCGGAACGGCCACGAACAGATCGGCCACCAGCCCATAGTCGGACACGCCGAAGATTGGCGCTTCTTCGTCCTTGTTGATCGCCACGATCACCTTGCTGTCCTTCATGCCGGCCAGATGCTGGATCGCACCCGAGATGCCCACGGCCACGTACAGGTCAGGCGCGACGATCTTGCCGGTCTGCCCGACCTGCCAGTCGTTGGGCGCATAACCAGCGTCGACCGCGGCCCGCGAAGCGCCCATCGCAGCACCCAGCTTGTCGGCAAGCGGCTCGATGACCTTGTTGAAATTCTCTTTCGAGCCCAGGCCCCGGCCACCGGACACGATGATCTTGGCGGCAGTGAGTTCCGGTCGATCGCTCTTGGCGACTTCGCGCCCGACGAAACGCGCCTTGTCCGAGGCTGCCACGCCGTCGACCCTGTCCACGGCGGCCGAACCGCCGCTCGCCGCCACGCCATCGAATGCCGTGGTTCTGACCGTGATCACCTTGGTTGCGTCGCCGGACTGGACAGTGGCGATCGCGTTGCCCGCATAGATCGGACGAGTGAAGGTATCGGCGCTCTCGACACTGATGATGTCGGAGATCTGCGCGACATCGAGCAGGGCTGCCACGCGTGGGGCAATATTCTTGCCGTAGGCCGTGGCCGGTGCCAGGATGTGGCTGTAACCGCTGGCCAGCGCCACGACCTGGGCCGCAACATTCTCGGCCAGGCCATCCTTGAAGCCTTCGCCCTCGACATGGATGACCCGGGTCACGCCGTCGGCGGCGGCAGCCGCCTTGGCGACGGCATCGGACCCACTGCCGCAGACGAGGACCTCGACCTTGTCGCCCAGCTTGCGGGCAGCGGCAATCGTGTTGAGCGTGGCAGGGCGTAGGGCTGAATTGTCGTGTTCAGCGAGCACCAGAATCGACATGTAGGACTCCTGGGGAATATTCGATCGACCATCCGACGGTGCGAAGGGTCGCTAATGGGATGGAACGGCGGCACCGATGAGCGACCGATGCGCCGGCCTCAGATGGCCTTGGCCTCGTTTCTGAGCTTGTCGATCAGCGTGGCGACGTCGGCCACCTTGATGCCGGCCTGCCGCTGCGGCGGCTCGGCAACCTTGAGGGTTTTCAGGCGGGGCGTGATGTCGACGCCCAGATCGTCCGGCGACATGACGTCGAGCTGCTTCTTCTTGGCCTTCATGATGTTGGGCAGCGTCACGTAGCGCGGCTCGTTCAGGCGCAGGTCGGTGGTGATCACGGCGGGCAGCGAGATCGCGATGGTTTCCAGTCCGCCGTCGACCTCGCGGGTGACCTTGGCCTGGTCGGTGGTCATTTCGATGGCATTGGCAAACGTGGCCTGCGGCATACCGGTCAGGGCTGCCAGCATCTGCCCGGTCTGGTTGGCGTCATCATCAATCGCCTGTTTGCCCAGGATGGTCAGGCCCGGGGCTTCCTTGTCGACCAGGGCCTTGAGCAGCTTGGCCACGGCCAGGGGCTGCAATTCATCATCGGTCTTGATCAGCACGGCCCGGTCGGCGCCGATCGCCATGGCGGTGCGCAGGGTTTCCTGGCAGGCCTGGGGTCCGCAGGAGACCGCAATGACTTCGGTGGCCACGCCCTTTTCCTTGAGCCGCACGGCTTCTTCAACGGCAATTTCGTCGAACGGATTCATCGACATCTTCACATTGGCGATGTCCACACCGGTCTGATCGCTCTTGACCCGTACTTTGACGTTGTAGTCGACGACCCGCTTCACAGGCACCAGAATCTTCATGCGCAGCTTCTCTCGTTTTCGGGGGATTTCGATCCATTATAGGAAGGGCAGCCAGAACTGCCAGACCCGGGCCAGGCCGGAACGGGATCGACCATGCCGACAGTGTATCGGGCCGGGCGAATTTCGTCAACCTGATTGACAAGCCAGGCAGGCTGGCGTCACCATGGCGCCATGTCCGAGAATCTCACCCAGTTATTGCTGATGCGTGCCGACTGGTTCGCCCTGGCCATCATGCGCGGCATCCGTCGCTCGCCCTGGCCGGACATCACGCCGGCCCAGAGCCGCCTGCTGGCCACCATGGGCGGCAAGCCCATGAGCATGTCGGCACTGGCCCGCCGGCTCACCATTTCCCGTCAGGCCGTGCACAAGACAGTCAATGAACTGGCCCGTCAAGGCATTCTGCAGGTGCTCGATGACCCCGATCGCGGCAATGCAAAACTGGTGGCCTATACCGACAAGGGGCGCCAGATCAATCGCGCAGGCGCGCAGATCATCGAACAAGTCGAACGCGAACTGGCCGACACCATCGGGGCGCCGGCGCTCAACCAGCTAAAGTCGCTCTTGGCCAGATCCTGGGACGCCTAGACAGCATCGGCCCAGTCGGGCCGACGCTTCTCCAGAAATGCCTGCACGCCCTCGAGGGCGGCATCCTGCATCATGTTGCAGGCCATGGTCTCACCCGCCATCTGATAAGCCGCCTCGATACCAGTTTCGAGTTGGCGATAAAACAAGCCCTTGCCCGCCGCAATGGCGGCCGCCGGCTTGGCGCAGATCGATGCGACCAGTGTGTCGATCACGGCGTCGAGATGCTCGGGCCCCGCCACCTGGTTGATCAGCCCACGCGCCAGCGCGGTGTCGGCATCGATGAAGTCGCCCGTCACCAGCATCTCGAAGGCCTGCTTGCGGGACAGGTTGCGCGACAAGGCCACCGAGGGTGTCGAGCAGAACAAACCCAGATTCACGCCACTCACGGCGAACCGCGCTTCACGGCTGGCCACTGCCAGATCACACATCGCCACCAACTGACAGCCGGCGGCGGTGGCGATGCCGTGCACCCGCGCGATGACCGGCTGCGGCATGTGCTGGATGGTCATCATCAGCCGCGAGCACTGGGCAAACAGACGGCGGTAGTAGTCGTGAGACGGCTGAGCCCGCATCTCGCGCAGGTCATGACCCGCGCAAAACGCCTTGCCATTGCCGGCGATCACCACCACCCGGACGCTTGGATCATCCGCCAGTGCCGCCAGACGCCGGGTCATGGCCTCCATCAGACCTTCGGACAAGGCATTGAACTGGCTGCCCCGGTTCATGGTCAGGGTCACGCGGCCTGCCAGGCGCGATTCGCTCAACAATTCTGCCTGGTCATGGTGCGCCTGGACCGGCGCGGACGGCGTGGGATCATTCATGGGATCGGACTCACGGAATGGCGTGGGGACGGCGCAGTGCCGCATCGGCCCATCGTACCGCGCACGCCGTCACTGCTCAAGCGAGCAGCACCGCCCTTGACTGCACCGGCCGATCAGGATCGGCGAACGACCGCTTATCGGCGCGTCGTCGTCAGAGCCGACCGCCCGCCCGGATCATGCCTGCCTCCGGGCCGGCCATCCGATACACTGGGTCGACCATCCGCCAGGAAGTCTCGTACCGATGCTAGACAAGATCCAGGCCGTCGCGGCACAGGTCGGCACCATCGTCGTGGGCAAAACCGCGCAGATCCGTCTGGCACTCGCCTGCGTGCTGGCCCGGGGGCATCTGCTCGTCGAAGACGTGCCCGGTGTGGGCAAGACCACACTGGCCCACGCCTTGTCGATCTCGCTCGGTCTGGAGTTCCGACGGGTTCAGTTCACCAACGATCTGTTGCCCGCCGACATTATCGGCGTCAATGTGTTCGATCGGAATACGTCGGCCTTCGTCTTTCATCCCGGTCCGGTGTTTTCGCAGGTGCTGCTGGCCGACGAGATCAATCGGGCCTCGCCCAAGACCCAGTCCGCCCTGCTCGAAGCGATGGAAGAGCATCAGGTATCGGTCGATGGCCGTGCCAGGGATCTGCCCGATCCATTCTTCGTGATCGCCACTCAGAACCCGCAGAACCAGATCGGCACCTTTCCGTTGCCCGAATCCCAGCTCGACCGGTTTCTGATGTGTATCGAACTCGGTTATCCCGATCCCAGGAGTGAACGCGCCCTGCTCGCCGGTGCCGATCGGCGTGAAGCAATCGCCAGCCTTCAGCCCAGGATATCGACGACTGAACTGCTGGAAGCCATGCAACGGGTGCGTAACGTCAAAGCTTCGGAGTCCCTGCTCGACTATGTGCAGAGTCTGCTGACCCATTCTCGTCAGTCGACCCATTTCGCCGAAGGACTGAGCCCTCGCTCGGGCCTGGCGCTGATGCGGGCAGCCAAGGCATGGGCAATGCTCGATGGACGCGATCATGTGCTGCCCGATGACGTGCAGGCAGTGCTGCCGGCGGTAGCCGGCCATCGGCTTCGGCCACTCAAGGGTGGTGCGCTGAGCTACCGGGCCCGCAGCGAACTGGTCGCCGGTCTCGTGCAAGCCGTCGCGGTTCCCTGAAGGCCGGTTTAGGCATGGCGCATGGCGGCGGTATGCCTTTGCCGACCCAGGGTTCCCGGGTCGGTGCAGGTCCGCTGTCGGTCAACGACCCACCGGGATCGACCGGTCGGCCTGCCAGGACGCGATCCGGCGAGCACAAGCCGCGCAAGCCCGCATCGCGCCGGGCATCGGGTCCGGCCATGCGCAGCACGGCGGCCGCGTCCCGCTCGAGTGCCGAGAGCTGGTTCGGCCGGTTCATTCCCAGGCGTCGGCCGATTGTCGGTGATCATCGACTGACTCGGCGCAATGTGTACGTGCTGCCCTCGCGCGCAGGCCTGTTGTTTGCCACCGTCTTGCTCACCATGTTGATCTGCGCGATCAACTACGGGCTGGCGATGGGTTATGCCTTGAGCTTTCTGATCTTCGGCGTCGTCGTGGTCGCGATGATGCATACCTTTCGCAATCTGTCGGCGCTGGTCCTGCGACCTGGCCGGGCTGAACCGGTTTTTGCAGGCCAGAGCGCCGATCTGAGCATCGTGCTGATCAATCCGAGCCGGCTGGCTCGCTACGCATTGAACGTCAACGCCGAGTCGATGAACCATGGTGAACAGGTCGACATTGCTGCGCAGACCGAGCAACTGGTGCGCATCAGCCTGCCCACCTGGCAACGCGGCTGGATGCCGGTACCCCGCCTGACCCTGTCAACCCGATATCCATTGGGCATCTGGCGAGTCTGGTCGTACTGGCAACCCGCCCAGCATGTGCTGGTCTACCCCGATCCGGAAAGCCCCGCCCATCCCCTGCCCTTGTCGCGGACCAGCCAGGGCGATGAACAGGGTTCGGGCGGCACGGATGAAGACCTGGCGGCGATCCGTCCCTTCGTGGTTGGCGATTCGCCGCGTCGCATCGCCTGGAGCGCGATCGCCCGGACCGGCAGCGACGAGCTGCTCACCAAACAATTCGAGGGTGGCGGGGTCGGCGAGCTGATGCTCGACTATACGCAATTGCCGGCCCATCTGGGGTTGGAGGACCGCCTGTCGCGCCTGACACGTTGGGTGCTCGATGCCGAGGCAACCGGCGCCCGCTACGAACTACGCCTGCCCGATCGATCGATTGACTGCGACAACGGCCTCGTACACCAGACGGCCTGTCTCGAAGCGCTGGCGCAGTACGGTGTGCAAACGCCTGACAGCACACAGGACCGGCCCGCATGAGTTTCATCAGTCTGACCGGTCGCTTCGGTGGTCGCTGGAGCCTGCGCGCGTTGAGTGGCGGCATGGGCAGCGACTGGGAACGTGAACGCCGTGACACCCTGTTTTTGATGGCCACGATAGGGCTGGCGGTCCTGCCCCACATCGGCTATCTGCCCATCTGGATCCCGTTCGCCTTCGGCATCATGTTCTGCTGGCGGCTCACGCTGATATTCAGCGGCCGTGAACTGCCCGGCACCTGGCTGCGCACGATCGGCGCCGTGGCCTGCCTGGCCGCGGTGTTCGCCCAGTATCAGTCACTGCTCGGCCGCGAGCAAGGTGTGGCCATGCTCACGCTGTTTCTCGGCCTGAAGCTGCTCGAGATGAAGGCGCGACGCGACCTGTTCGTCGCCACCTTTCTGTGTTTTTTCCTGTTGCTCACGTCGTTCTTCCATTCCCAGTCGATGCTCAGCAGCGCCATGGTCGTGCTCGCCGTCATCGCCCTGATTGCGACCATGATCACCATGCAGTTCGGTCATCAGGAATTCCCGATCACCCAGCGCTTTCGTCATGCAGCAATCATCGTCCTGCAAGCCCTGCCGATCGCGATTGCGCTGTTCGTGTTGTTCCCGCGGCTGGCCACGCCGCTCTGGGGAATGCAGGGACAGGGCTCCGGCGCGAACACGGGCCTGTCCGATTCGATGTCGCCCGGTGAAGTGTCGTCGCTGGCCAAATCGGCGGCAGTCGCCCTGCGCGCCCGCTTCGCCAATGTCGATGCGGCACCGCCCAGGCCACTGCGTTACTGGCGCGGCCCGGTCTTCGGCCAGTTCGATGGCCGCACCTGGCGTGCCCTGCCCGCCTCCGACCCAGCCCCACCCGATCACGTGATTCACGTCGAACGGCCCGACGATGCCGTTCCGTATGTGGTCACCCTGGAAGCCTCGGATCTGCCCTGGCTGCCTGCGCTGGACATGCCAGCCGCATTTCGCGTACTCACCGGCAACGGCACGGCCAGCATCACCCGTGGCTTCGTGCTGCGCCTGGATCGTCCCGTGTTCCAGCGGATTCAGTATTCAGTCGATTCGCACCTGAACTATCGCATCGGCCAGAACGAAACCGAGCAGAGCCTGCAGCCCTGGCTGCAATTGCCCGAAGGGTTCAATCCTCAGACCCTCGCGCTGGCCCGACAATGGCAACGCGAGGCCGGGCCGCAGGCCACGGCGGCTATCGTCGAACGGACCCTGGCGATGTTCCGCGAACAGGCGTTCTTTTACACGCTCGAACCCCCCGCCCTTGGGCGCGATTCGGTGGACGACTTTCTGTTCGGCAGCCGAGCCGGTTTTTGTGAGCACTACGCCTCGAGCTTCGTGGTCTTGTTGCGAGCGGCCGGTATTCCGGCACGCGTCGTGACCGGTTACCAGGGGGGCGAAAGCAATCCGGTCGACGACTTCATGGTGGTGCGCCAGTCCGACGCGCATGCCTGGGCCGAATACTGGGATCCGCGGGACGGATGGGTCCGCGCGGACCCGACCGGTGCGGTGGCACCGGAGCGTGTGCAGACCAACCAACGACTGCAGCAGGATGATGCGCTGACCGACCCGTTGACCTCGAGCTCGCTCTGGCAAGCCCTGAATCACAACCTGGACGCGCTGAGCAATCGCTGGAATCAATGGGTGTTGAACTATGACCGCCAGTCGCAGGGCCGTCTGCTCGAGAAGCTCGGACTGGACGCTGGCGACTGGGGCAGCCTGGCCAGCATGCTGGCTGCCACGCTGACCCTGTTGATTGGCGGCAGTGCCCTGCTGACCTTGCAACCGCGAGCTGCGGTTGACCCGCTCGCCCGGACCTGGCAGGCCTTTTGCGCCAAGCTGGCGGGCGCCGGCATCAGCCGTCTGGCGCATGAAACACCGGCCCAGTACCTGGCTCGCGCGGCGGACTCGCTGAATCCGGCCAGCCTTGACCAGGCGCAGCGGGTGGTCGATCTGTATACGCAGTTGCGCTATGGAGCGCTGAGCGACGTCTATCAGGGCCGTGAGCGACGCAAACGGGATCGAGGCACGGCTGCCGGCATCCGGCGCACCGCGCTGGCCCGCGAGCGGATGCGCGAGCTTCGTCTTATCGTGGATCAGTTCCGGGTGAGCGACGCCTGAACGGCGCTCAGCTATAGTCGCGCGGTTGCCTACGCGCCAGACGCCCCGTCATGACCCACGCCATTGCCGGCCAGACGCTGGCCCAGAAGCTGATCGCGAAAGCCGCGGGACACTCGCGCGTGTCCACCGGGCAGATCGTGAATTGTCGCGTCGATCTGGCGATGTTTCACGACTCGTCCGGGCCGCGCCGGCTCGCGCCGATGCTGGCACGCCTGAATGCAACGGTTCACGACAAGCGAAAACTGGTGCTGGTGCTGGATCACTACGTGCCGGAACAGGACGATGACGCGCGACGGATCGTGCGCATTGCCCGCGACTGGGCCCGCGAACAGGACCTGCCGCATGTGTACGACGGTCATGGCATCTGCCATGTCGTCCTGCCCCAGCAGGGCCATCTCAGACCCGGCCTGTTCTGCGTGGGGGGCGATTCCCATTCGCCAACAGGCGGCGCCTTCGGCGCCTACATGTTCGGCGTGGGCAGCACCGACATGCTGGGCGTTGTGGTCACAGGCCAGATCTGGTTGCGTGTGCCTGAGACGATCCGCCTGATCTGGTCGAACCGACTCGCCGCCGGTCTCAGCGCCAAGGACATGATGCTGCACCTGATCGCGCGCTTCGGCATGAATGGAGGGCGCTACGAAGCGGTGGAATTCTGTGGCGAGGCCGTGCAGGCCTTGTCGATGCCCGAACGCATGACCCTGTCGAATATGAGTGCCGAGCTGGGCGCCCAGAGCGGCCTGATCGCACCGGATGAGATCACGCGGGAATGGCTGCTTCGCCATGGCGTGCCGGACGACGCCATCGATCTGCCCCGCTGGCAGGGCGACGCCAATGCCCAGACCGTCGATCATCATTTTGATGCCGCAACCCTGGTTCCCCAGATCGCTGCGCCGCACAGCCCGGCCAATAGCCGCGGTGTCGACCAGTATGGTGTCGAGCCGATCGACGTCGCCTACATCGGCGCCTGCACGGGGGCCAAGATCGACGATCTGCGAGCCGCCGCGCAAATCCTGGCCGGTCATCAGGTGGCCCCCGGCGTCACCCTCATGGTCGCCCCGGCGAGCCGCCTCGATCAGGAGCAGGCCGAACGCGAAGGCGTGATGAACCAGCTGCGCGATGCGGGCGCTCAACTGCTGCCGACCACCTGCGGCGCCTGTGCCGGCTACGGCCGCGCGATCGCCGGCAACGCCCGCGTGGTCGCCACCACGGCACGCAACTTCAAGGGTCGAATGGGTGCCTCATCGGCACAGATCTGGCTGGCCTCGCCGTTTACCGTGGCCGCGTCCGCGCTGCGCGGCCGCCTCGCCGACCCACGTGAGATGCTCCAATGATCCCGCCCGACGCCGCAACGACACAGCAGCCCGACGCGCCGCCGAGCCAACACCGGATCTGGAAGCTGGGCGCCGACATCGACACCGATGCCTTGGCCCCTGGCGCCTGGATGACACTCGAGACACCAGAGCTGGCCGTTCACTGTCTGGAGCATGTGCGACCTGAATTCGCCGCCTCGGTACGATGCGGCGACATGATTGCTGCCGGGGCGAACTTCGGCATCGGATCGTCACGCGAACAGGCCGCCGGTGTGCTGGTCGAACTGGGTGTTCGCGCCGTGATCGCCCCGTCGTTCGGCGGACTGTTCTTTCGCAATGCGTTCAACCTGGGCCTGTTGTTGCTGACTACGCCGATCGCCGCCGCGCTCGACGACGGCGAAGTCATCACCTTCGCGATGACCGACCTGTCAATCGGCCGCACCGACGGCCGGTGGTATCCCTGCGAACCCATTCCCGGTTTTCTGCTCGAGATGGTCAGGGCCGGTGGTCTGATCAATCAGCTGGCCAACCGGCCCGGTCGATCCGCATGACGCCGCCGCTCGATCACTCGACCGGTCACGAACCTCCCCGGGTCGTGCATGGCATCCCGCTCGAGTCGGCACCCGAGGTCAGCGTGGCGATCATCGGTGCCGGTGCCTGCGGCCTGATGACAGCGCTGAGGCTGCGCGAAGCGTCGATCGATTGCGTGGTGATCGAACGCGATGCCCAGCCCGGTGGGTCCACCGCACTCTCGTCCGGCCTGATTCCGGCGGCCGGCACGACGGTTCAGCAGGCCGCCGGGGTAATTGATTCGGTGGCTGGTTTCGCGGCCGATATCCAGGCCAAGGCAAAGGGCCAGGCCGCCGCCCACCTGGTGCCCGTCTATTGCGAGGCGGTGCGCGAGGCCATTGATGCACTGAGTGTGCGCTACCGGATCCCCTTCGAGGTGCTGGACGGGTTCCTCTATCCGGGGCACCAGGTGCGACGCATGCATTCGGTCCCCGAGCGCACAGGTGCAGCACTCATCGCCCGACTCGAGGCGGCAGTGCGTGGCGCGGGGGCCGATCTGCTCATGCGGGCACACGTGACCGAATTGCACGTGGATGCTGGCGATACCCTCATCGGCGTCGGTTACCGGCGACCCGATGGCCAGATCGAAAGGCTGCGCTGTGCGGCGGTGATGCTCGCCTGTAATGGCTTCGGCGGCAATCGCCATATGGTCGCGGACCTGCTGCCCGAGATGAGCGAGGCGGTGTTTGCCGGACATGCAGGCAACGATGGCAGCGCCATCGCCTGGGGACGCGAACTGGATGCCGGCATCGCCGATCTGGGCGGATATCAGGGTCACGGTTCGTGGGCGGTGCCACACAACGTGTTGATCAGTTGGGCCCTGATGATGGCCGGCGGCATCCAGGTGAATCGCGACGGACAACGCTTCCATGACGAGACTCAGGGCTACTCCGAGGCGGCCGTCCATGTGCTGGCCCAAGTCGAGAGCATCGCCTGGACAGTATTCGATGCACCGATACTCGAACTGGCGCGCAGCTTTCCTGACTTTCGCGATGCCGAAGCTGCGGGCGCGGTCAGGTCGGCGCCCGACGTCGCTGCGCTGGCCGCGCTGATCGGCTGTCAGCCCGCCATGCTCGGCGATACCCTGGCCAATCTGATGCACAGGCGACCCGAGCCCGACACCCGGTCGGGCCGGATTCCCCTGCATCCAGCCGGCTCGGCGCAGGCACGCTCCTTCAGCCGCGGACTCGAAGCACCCTGGTATGCGATCAAGGTAACGGGTGCGCTGTTTCACACCCAGGGCGGCCTGGACATCGATGCACGATGCCGGGTGCGCCGCCACGACGGCAGTTGCCTGGCCAATCTGTGGGCAGCCGGTGGCGCCGCCCGTGGCGTATCGGGCAATTCCGTCTGGGGATACCTCTCGGGCAATGGTCTGCTCAGTGCCATCGGTGGCGGCTGGATCGCCGGAGCGACAATCGCCGAGCATCTCGAACGATCCCGACAACCCGAGGACAGCCAACATGGATGAACCCACAGACTCGGCCCTGATGAGCGCCGGTAGCACCGTCTTCAGCCAGCTCAAGACACTGGGGGTCGACTATGTGTTCGGCAATTCGGGCACCGATTTCCCGCCGGTCATCGAAGGCCTGGCGCATGCCGCCGCGATGAACATCGACCTGCCCACGCCGGTGATCGCGCCGCATGAACATGCGGCCATGGGCATGGCCCAGGGCTATTACTACGCCACCGGCCGCGCCCAGGCCGTGATGCTGCACACCAATGTCGGCCTGGCCAATGGTGCCATCGGCGCCATCAATGCCGCCTGCGATCACACCCCGATGATCATCATGTCGGGGCGTACCCCCACCACCGAGCAGGATCGTTTCGGCGCACGCACGGTGCCGATCGGCTGGGGGCAGGAAATGCGCGACCAGACCGCCTTGGTGCGCGAAGCCTGCAAGTGGGACTACGAATTGCGCTTTCCCGAGCAGATCGCCAGCCTGCTCGATCGCGGCCATGCCATCGCCAATTCCACGCCGCGCGGCCCGGTGTATCTGAGCCTGCCTCGCGAAACCCTCTGTGAACCCGTCGCCGCGCCGCCCCGGACCGGCCTCTCACGACTGCAGCCGGTGCGCCCGTCGCCCGATCCGGATGCGCTCGCAGCCGCCGTGGCCCTGCTGCGCGCCGCGCGCCGTCCGTTGGTGATCAGCCAGCGGGGCGTGGGCAGCGCCGACGTATTCAAGGCATTCGGCGAGTTCGTGACCACCTGGGCGCTGCCCGTGAACCACTACTGGGCCACCCGGTTGTCGCTGCCGATGCGCCATCCGATGCAGTGCGGAGTCGATCCGCACCCGTGGCTGGCCGATGCCGACGTCGTGCTCGTCATCGACAGCCTGGCCCCCTGGTCGCCCGACCGTCAATCCCTGCCGCCCGGCTGCCAGGTGATCCAGCTTGGTCCCGATCCCTTGTTCAGCCGCACACCGGTGCGCAATTTTCCGGTCGATGTGGCCCTGGTCGGCGAGACTGCCGATGCACTATCAGCCCTGATCAGGCTCATGGGACCGGTACCACCGACGGATCAGCCCATGATCGAGCAACGCCGCGCACGCATCAGCCAGGTCAGTGAACAGACCCGGCGCGCCGTGCAACGCGACGCCGAATCGGGTGGCCACGCCATCACCAAGGATTGGGTGAGTCTGTGCCTGGGACGGGCCATCCGGGGGCGGGATGCGCGGGTGTTCTCCGAGTTGGGCTGCCCATTGGCCCCGCTCGATCTCGAGCATCACGGGAGCTGGTTTCAGGAGCCGTATTCAGGAGGCCTGGGCTGGTGTCTGCCGGCCGCCATGGGTATGCAGCTGGCGCAGCCCTCGGCCCTGGTGCTGGCCACCATGGGCGACGGCTCCTACCTGTTCGCCAACCCCACCGCCTGCCATCAGATCGCCGAGTCGCTGCGTCTGCCGGTGGTCACCCTGATCCTGAACAATCATGAGTGGGGTGCGGTTCGCCAGTCAGTCACAGGGCTGTATCCCGGTGGCCATGCGGTGCGTGCGCCGACCATGCCGTTCACCGGCCTAAACCCCAGTCCCGATTTTGCGATGACTGCGCGAGCCAGTCGCGCTCATGCAGAAACCGTGTCCGAGGGCCAGGCCCTGCCCGCAGCACTCGATCGGGCGATCGAGATCGCGGGCAAGGAGCGTCGCCAGGTCGTGCTCGATATCCAGATCGCAGCCGCGGCCTGATGGCAGGCGCCGGCTCAGAAGCGGTGACGAACGCCGACGGCCAGCGATGTGCCCCGGCTTTGCTGATCGCGCTTGTCGAACAAGGTCATCAGGTAGGCATCGGTACGCTTGGACAAGGTGTAGTCGTAACCCAGTGCGAAGAAATCACGCTTGTCGCTGCGCGCCCCCGAGGTCTTGCCTCGCGCATAGGAAGCCAGCAGTGAACCGGCACCCAGCGGCATTGAAGCGCCCAGTTGCGTGATCGTGTCTTTCGTGTTCGCGGTGGCGGTCGGTGCCGTGCCGGCCGGCGTAGTCCCGGTCGCCGCAGTGGCAACAGTGGTCGCTCCCTCGTCGACCCGGCCGATCTGCGCAAAGGCCTTGATGATTCCGATACTGTAGGAGCCGCCCAACTGCCAGGTGGTTTCATCGCCCGAGGCGAAGGTCGCCTTGACTTGCTGTACAGCCAGCGTCGCGCCGATCGGCCCGCTGAAATACACCAGGTTGGCGCCGATGCTGTCACCACTCACGCTGCCCTCGCCCAGGGCATATTGCAGCGTGGCGCCAACCCCGCCGAATTTGGGCGCCGACCAGGTAATCGCATTGCTCCAGCCCGTGTCGCCCGCCACCTTGCCGGTGGCCCCGAAAAACGACCGGATACTCGGCGAGAAGCCGAACGAGTCGCCCAGCGGATTGAACAACAGCGTCGACACGAACAAAGGTGTGGTGGCCCGGCCCAGCTTCACCGCGCCAAAATTGCCACGCAGCCCCACATTGGCATTGCGTGACCAGAATGCATCGTTGGGGAAACGACCGACGTCGCCCGAGTCGACCCGCACGAAAGATTCCAGCTGGATCGTCGCGGCCAGACCATTGCCCAGGTCTTCCTCACCCTTGATGCCGAAATAACTCGTGGTCATCCCACCGGACTCCACGCGTGTATCGCGCTCCGCACCACTGGCCTGATAAGAGCCCACGTTCACATCGGCCAGACCGTACAACTGAATCGAATCCGCTGCGAATGAACCAGCATGAACCAAACCCAGCGAGGCTGACACGGCAAGGGCGGCGCCCCGGTAGGACGGGATGAACATGAACGAGTCTCCGTGAATTGTCGGTAACGGTATGGACTGAATTCGATCATGCAGGCCAACCTAAGACAATTGAAATATTGTTTATTATTCATCAGATTATCTTAGGAATAAGTTCATCGAGGCAATTTCAACCCCCCGCGAAGGCATTACGATCATCACTGCATGCCGGCAGATGATGACGACAAGGAGATCCCATGAAGCAGTATCAGCATTTCATCGACGGAAGCTATGTCGACCCGATCGGCGGCCAATGGTTGGACACGGTCAATCCATACACAGGCGAAGTCTGGGCACGCATCCCGCAAGGCTGCGCGCGCGATGTCGACAGCGCGGTGCTGGCCGCCAGACGGGCAATGACCGAGGGTCCCTTTGCTGGCATGACGCCCACGCAGCGCGGCAAGCTCATGCTCAGGCTCGCCGAACTCGTGGCAGCAAACGCCCAGCGCCTGGCCGAGATCGAGGTCCGCGACAATGGCAAGCTGTATTCGGAAATGAAGGGGCAGCTCGACTACCACCCCGAGTGGTGGCGTTACTACGGCGGCCTGGCCGACAAGCTCGAAGGATCGGTCATGCCGATCGACAAGCCCGAGCACTTCGCCTACACCACCCACGAGCCGGTCGGCGTCGTGGGCGCACTGACCGCATGGAACTCGCCGCTGCTGTTCATTGCCTGGAAATGTGCGCCGGCAATTGCCGCCGGCTGCGCCGTGGTCGTCAAACCATCGGAATTCGCCTCGGCTTCGACCCTGGAATTCGCGGCCCTGACCCGGGAGGCCGGTTTTCCCGACGGCGTGTTCAATGTCGTCACCGGCCTGGGCACCGAGGCGGGCTCGGCCCTGGTCGATCATCCCGATGTCGCAAAGATCACGTTCACCGGCTCGGACGCCACGGGTGCACGCATCTATGCCCAGGCGGCCAGAAGCATGAAACGCGTCACGCTCGAACTCGGCGGCAAGTCGCCCAACATCGTGTTTGCCGACTGCAATCTGGACAAGGCCGCTGCCGGCGCGATCTCGGGCATCTTTGCGGCGACGGGTCAGACCTGCATCGCCGGCTCCCGATTATTGGTGCAGAACTCGATCAGGGAAGCCTTCACCGAGCGGGTTCGCAAGCTCGGTGAAACGGCCCGCCGGGGCGATCCGATGAAGGCTGACACAAATATCGGCCCGGTCACCACACCGCCCCAGTATCGCAAGGTGCTCGACTATATCGACGTGGCCCGACAGGAGGGCGCACGCTGCATTCTCGGCGGCAAACCCGCCACCGATCTGCCCGGCGGCCAGTTCATCGAGCCCACGATCTTTGTGGACGTCGAGCCGGGCATGCGGATCGCGCGGGAAGAGGTCTTCGGCCCGGTCCTGTCGATCATCGGATTTGACGACGAACAGGAGGCGATCCGGATCGCCAACGACACCATCTATGGGTTGGCTGCCGGCATCTGGACCGAGAACATCGGTCGGGCGATGCGCGTGTCGCGCGCCATCAAGGCCGGCACCGTGTGGGTCAATACCTATCGCGCGATCAGCTACATGATGCCCTTCGGCGGCATGAAACATTCCGGCATCGGACGGGAAAGCGGCATCGAATCGATCCGCGGCTATCTCGAAACCAAGAGCACGATGATCTCGTTCGGGGAAGGGGCGCCGGCGAATCCGTTCGTGATGCGGTGACGTCCGTTGACACCGCGGCAGCGAGCCTACATGGGTGGTGGCGATCCGGGTCATGGCGACACCGCCCGCAGCGCCGGATCATCGGTCTTGCGCACGCGGAACAGGCTTGCCTCGCCGTTCATTGCCGGGCTGAGCGAACGCACCAGTCGGGGCGGCAGGATGCAGGTATCGCCGGGGGCGAGGGTCACGGCGCCATCGTCCCAGGCGAGCCGCCAGTGTCCGCGCATCACCATCAATACTTCATCGCGATCGCACTGATAGCCCTCGGCCCCGATCGAGCTGCGGGTGATGAAGTCGACCTCAAAGCCCGGACGGTCGACGATCAGCGCATCAGGGCCGATAACGGCGGCCGGTGCCGTCTTTGCCAGGGCCATCATGTCCTGATAGCGGGCGATGCAACGCGGAACAACTTCTCGCACCGGCGTTTCCGGATACGCCATGAGTTCGGATTCGGTGAGCAAGGGCATTGGCGGCACATCGGGAGGCAATGTTTGCCCCGACCGGGTATCGTAGAGCCGCCCATTCGCACCGAGCAACAGCCCATGTGCGCCGGCCTCCTCGATCACCTGGGGCGCCCAGACCACGCCACCGCCCGCATCGTCACCGCCCAGGATGGCCATGATCATGCCGTAGTCGGTGCCCACGTTTTCGAAGCCTCGAAAGATGCCGGTCGGTATGTTGAACAGGTCGCCCTCGTCGAGCACGACGTCGCCCGCATCACCGTAACGCCCCCAGAAGAACCGCCATCGGCCGCTGAGTACGAAGAACACCTCGGCGGTGCGATGGGTATGCAGGGAGTTGCGGCATCGCGGAGGCTGACCTGCTGCCCCGATGTTGAAGCCGGGAGTCTCGCGGATATGCACATGCTGATCGGCGCTCTCGGACACCCCGGCGCCGATGATCGTGTAGTTTTCCTTCTGGTCCGAACCCGGCGAGTGTGCGTCGATGAATGCTGTCTTGCAGGGCACCAGATCGCCATAGCGCACGATGCGCCGTTCCATGTCTGTCGGTGTCATCCGCCTCAACCTGTCTGAAGGACGATCTGCTTCCAGATCGCCGTTTCGTCATGAAGAACATATTCCCTGCGCAATCCCCAGGGGCCGAATTCTGCATGGCTGATGCCCAGGACCATCACCGAGGCGCCCGTTGGGGCACCAAACGAGCCCCAACCATCGTGACGCCCCTGCAAAGACCAGCGCAGCGCAGCGCGCGGCAGGAACAACGGATCATCTCGGCCGATCTGATGATGAATGGTGAATGTCGCCGACGGAAACGAGGCGCGCAGACCCAGCCAGAATTGGTCGGCAGCACCCCATCCGTGGGCTGTCTGCCCGCCTGGTAACTCGAGATGGCAGGCGCGGTCATATTGCGCAGGCACCACCGACAGTTCGGCGTTCATGATCCGGGTCAGGATATCGGCGTAGTGCTGACCCGCCGGATGATCATTACCCTGCCCACGATAGGCCGCCCCCGGATCTTCGGCGCTGCTCAGTGGTTTGACGCAATGCTCGGGCCCGCCCTCACGGGCGATGAGCTCACGAGCGTAGGCTTGCGGCTCCAGGCCGAGCTGGCGCACGATCGCCCCCTGGTCGCGCACCAGCCATTCATCATAGATCTGGTCATGGCGCGCGGCGCAATCGGCAAGAATGCGGTAGACCAGCCGGCGTCCGGTCGGCGCGCCGTAAACCCCTGGCCGGGCATGAGTGGCCGTGGACAGCAGCCGATGCGACGACAGCAGTCCATGATTTGGGTCATCGCACCAGATGACGTCTTCGCCCAGCAGCTCACGATCGGGAAACTCCGCCAGGGTGGCCATCGTTGCAGCGATCACTCCCTGGTTGCCTCGTACCACCGAAGCGGGCGAGCGCACAACGATGTCATCCGCGTAATAGTGGTGCAACGAGTGAATCTGCCGATCTTCCCAGATCTGCCGCGTGATGCCCAGGATGTAATCGGGAAAATCTTGCCATCTGGGATTGAAACCGGGCAGTGTCATGAGTGTCGCCTTCGCAGATGCCAGGCCACTGGGCGCGGCGTTAGCACGGACCTGAGCGGATTCGTGATCCGGTCGTCTGATCGAACAGATACAGGGATTCACGCCGGGCAGCCATGCCGACCGTCGCATCGATCGCGCGACGCAGGCTGCGTTCGCCCTTGGCCGTCACGCGCTGGTTGCCGAACTGGCCGGTGATCAGCACGCTCTCGCCCAGATTCTCGAACGCATAGACGGCGACATCAAAATCGCCGGCGCCTGGATCGACCACATCAAGGTCCTCGGGACGGATGCCGAGCACCAGCTTGTCGCGATCAGGCGCAGCAACCGGCACGACCCTCGCACCGCTGGTGGCAATGAACATCCCGTTGACGATCGAGCCCTCGATCAGGTTCATCGCTGGTGATCCGATGAATCCGGCCACATAAAGATTGACCGGGTCGTTGTAGATTGCATCGGGCGTTCCGAGCTGCTCGATCCGCCCTTCGCGCATCACGGCCACCCGGTCGGCCAGGGTCATCGCCTCGATCTGATCGTGCGTCACATACACGGTTGTGATCTTGAGCAGATGGGACAGGTGCTTGAGTTCGGCGCGCATCGTGACCCGCAGCTTGGCATCCAGGTTGGATAGCGGCTCATCCATCAGAAACACCTGCGGGCGGCGCACGATTGCCCTGGCCAATGCCACCCGCTGGCGCTGTCCTCCCGACAAGGCCTTGGGCTTGCGATCGAGAAACCCGGTCAGCTCGACCTGCTCAGCCGCCCGCGCAACCCGCTCGGCGATTTCATCTGCCGGCGTTCCCCTCACCTTGAGCGGATACGCGATGTTGTTGCGCACGGTCATGTGCGGATACAGGCCGTAGTTCTGAAACACCATGGCAATGTCCCGGTCCTTGGGCAGATCGTCATTGACGAGTCGGTCGCCGATCCAGATCTCACCCGACGTGGGCTCCTCCAGGCCGGCGATCATGCGCATCGTGGTCGTCTTGCCGCAGCCCGACGGTCCGAGCAACACCAGAAACTCCTGATCGGCAATCTCCAGCGACTGGTTGTCCACGGCAATGAAGTTTCCCCACGACTTGCAGAGCCCCTTCAGGCGGATGCCGGCCATCAGCGGACCGCTCCCATCGTCATGCCCTGCACGAAGTGCTTCTGGATGATCAGGGCAAGCACGAACATCGGCACCATGATGATGATGCCGGCGGCGGCCAGCAGATTCCACAGATCACCTTCTTCCGCCTTGAACAAGGCCAAACCGATCGGCAAGGTCATCGCGTTCTTGGACGTGATGATGAGCGCGAACAGGAATTCATTCCACGCCAGAATGAAGCAGAAGATAGAGGCCGTCACCAGACCCGGTGCCGCCATGGGCAGTACGATGTTCCAGATCACCTGGAGCCGGCTCGATCCATCCACTAACGCGGCCTCTTCAGTATCCAGCGGAATACCGTCGATGAACCCCTTGATCATCCAGATGGCGAAGGGCATCACGATAGCCAGGTTGACCAATACCAGTCCGGTGCGGGTATCGAGCAGACCGATCTCACGAAACATCACGAAAAACGGCAGCACGATGACCACTGCCGGCACGAACTGGGTCGCCAGAATCATGACCAGCAGCGCAGTCTGGCCGACCAGGGTGAAGCGCGAGAACGCATAGGCGGCGCAGGTCGCAATCGGAATGGCCAGCAATACGGTGCATAGCGACACGACCGTTGAATTGGCCAGCTTGGCCCCCAGGTTGTAGGGCTCGTCGAATACTGTCGCGAAATTATCCAGCGTGGGCGTGAAGAAAAGCTTGAGCTGATAAACGTCGACATGCGACTTGAACGCGGCCAGCGTGATCCAGGCAATGGGCACGAGCATGATCGCGGCCGCGAGCAGGATCAGCAGCACCTGCACGCCCTGCCAGATCCGACGCCGGTTGCGGGCAGCCGGGCCGCTTCGGTCGGAATGCCTGCGCTCGATCAGGGCGGGCGCACTCATCGCCGGGCGAATACGAACTTCGCATAGGCGAAGGTGAGCAGGATCATCGGAATGACGAGCAGCCAGGCCACTGCCGCCGAGAAACCGATCTGGGAATACTTCAGGCCATTGAAGTAAACATAGTGCGAGAGCGTCTGCGTGGCCGTTCCGGGCCCGCCATTGGTGAGCATGTAGATCGAATCGAAGGTCTTGAGCGAAAAGATCGTCTTCAGTATGACCACTACCGCCAGCACCGGCGCCAACTGGGGCAGGGTCACATCCTTGAGAATCCGCCAGCCGGCAGCGCCGTCGATCTGCGCAGCCTCGACCGTTTCACGCGGGATACTGGCCAGTCCACCGATCAGCACCAGGGTCAGGAACGGTATCCACCCCCACACATCGGCCATCACACACACCCAGAACGCCAGGGTCGGATCACTCAGCCAGGCAATGGTGGCCAGTGGTGGAAACAGCGCTCCGAACATCGCATCGAAAAGGCCGAACTCCGGATTGAACATGAAGCGGAATGACACCCCGATCAAGGCCGGACTCATGGCGAACGGAATGATCAGCAGGGACTGGACCGTCAGACGCAGACGCCCGCCGGGCGCCAGCAGCAGGGCCAGCCCTAGCGCCAGCGCAGTCGTGAGCAATACCGTCCAGGCGGTGAAACTCGCCGTCACCCAGACCGAATTCCAGAAGGCCGGCTCCTCGCTGAACGCCCAGGTGTAGTGATCCACCCCGATGAAGCGCTGTGGAAACCCAGCCTTGGACAAGCGTGCCTCATACAGCGACAGCCGCAGCGATTCGAACAGCGGCCAGACCGCGGTAGCGAATACGACGATCAGCGCTGGCAGGACCAGCAGATATTTCAGATGTCGATCGCGCATTGGAGCGGGTCAGGACTTGATCCGCCCTGCCCGCTTGAGCACCTTGTTGGACTGCTCGGCAGCGGCCAGCATCAATTCGCGCGTATTGCCACCCGCGGCAGCCTTGGCGATTGCTGCGGACAACAGGTCGCCCACCTCGGCCCATTCGGGAATCTGCGGCATGATGTCGGACTCCTTGAGCGACTCCCAGGCCGCCGCCTGGATCTGATCATTGGCCGCATTTACTGCCGGGTCCTGCAGATTCACCACGTGGGTGACGACATTGTTGGAGATTTCCTTGTCGCCTACCTTGCGCTCGATCGCGTTGGCCTTGTCCAGCGCCGGATTGGACAGCCATTTGAGAAACTCCCACGCCGCTTCCTGCTGCTTCGAATAGGCGGAGATCGAAAATGGCATCGAAATGGCGTAAGTCTTGACCTTTCCCTGATAGGACGGCATGGCCGAAAAGGCGAGCTGATCCTTACTGAGGATCGACCCCTTGGGATTGAGCATGGCTGAATAAGCCCACCACCAGACCGGAATCATCGCCGATTTACCCTGCATGACCGACAGCCGGGCATCCTGCTCGACAAATGAGAGTGAGGCAGGATTGGTGATCTGATGCCGGGTATGCAGGCCGATGTAGTCTTCGGTCGCTTTCAGCCCGGCATCACTCACCCAGGCTGCCTTGTAGTGATCATCGAACACGACGGCACCGGCGGCCCAGAGAAAATTCAGCCAGATGAACAGATTCTGGCGATTGCCGTCATTGTTGTAATACAGCGCAAGCGGCGAGATCTCCGGATGATCCACCTTGAGCTTCTTGCCGATCTCGATCACTTCGTCCCAGGTTCCAGGTGCCTGCGGAATCAGATCGGCACGCCGGAACATGAGCTGAGCATGTGCGCGCAGTGGAAAACCCAGTGTCTTGCCCTCAAACTGCGCCGAGCGCGCAAATGCCTTTGGATACCGCTCCATCGAGATGCCGTCCTGCTTCATCAGGTCGTCGATCGGACGCAGCCAGTGGGCGTTCGGCGGCCCCCAGGTATCGAGGTAATTCACCAGATCGAATTGCCCGTTGGCAGCCACGCCTTCCGCCGTCATCTTCTCCTGCAATGCCGTGAAGGGCACGAAGGTCCATTCGGTCTGAATGCCCGTGAGTTCGGTGAATTCCCGGGCGCGCAGCATGAGTCCATCGAACTGGGGCGTGACAACCGCCATGATGTTCAGCTTGACGCCTTTGTATGGCTTGCCGGACTTGAGCGCATAGGGAAGATCTCCAGCTGCCCTGGCCCAGCCCGGCAGCACGGACAAAAGCGCCCCGGTGCCGGCCGTGGCCATAAAATCGCGTCGCTTGATCACCATCTGTCTCCTCCACCAGGTTTGTCCGGAAGGGCCGACTGCCTGATCGCCCGATTCAGGACAAGCAGTACCGAATTCCGTTTTGCATACGAATGCAATCCTGCCGGAACAGTATCATGGAGCATCGGCCGGCGGCAAGCGCGCCGACTCCCGTACGACCAGATCGACCGGCAGCACGATGGCCCGCGTATTCACCGAACGATTCTGAATCTGCTCGCACAGGATCGCCACGGTCTGAGTGATCATCTCCTGGGCGGGTTGACGGACTGTGGTCAGGCGATAGCCGACCCAGTTTGCTTCGGGCACGTCGTCATACCCGACAATCGACAGGTCTTGCGGAATGCGTAGGCCCAACTCGCCCCGAATCACATCCATGGCCGCTATCGCCATATGGTCGTTGGCCACAAAAATCGCATCCAGGCGGCCGGACGGCCGAGGCGACGCCCTCCGTCCAGCCGAACGCGCCCCCCTGGGACGATCCAGCAGATCGCGCGCGGCCTGCGCTCCACCAGCGAACGTATACGACCCAACCGCCCGCGCGGTCAGGGTCAGTCGATGCCGGGCGAGCCCTGCCACGAAGCCCGCCTCGCGATCACGACTCGTGGATGAGTCCTCGGCGCCCGCGATGAAGGCGATGCGCCGATGGCCTGCGGCAACCAGAAAATCGGCCAACTGCGCCCCGCCATCCCGATTGTCGGACGTCACGCTGCTCGCCGCGGAGTCACGAACCGATCGGTTGAACATCACAACCGGGATACCGGCCTGCGCACAGGTTCGAGCCAGCCGCGACGACAGGGTCGCCGAGGCTAACACCACACCCTCGACCTGATATTGCAACATTTCCTGCACCACCGAATCCTGATCGCCAGGCTCGGTCATGAACAGCAGGGTGTGAAGGCCCCTGGCCTGCAAGGCACGGGACAATTGTTCGAGCACGACCGGATAGAAGTGATTGTCCAGATAGGCAACGACCACGGCGATCATCCCACTGCGCCCACTGATCATCGCGCGAGCAAGCGCATTGGGGCGATAACCCAGTTCGCGCGCAGCCGCCATCACCCGCGCACGGGTGGCTGGCGACACGCTGGCTCCCACGGTGAAGGTTCGGCTCACCGCCGACTGCGACACGCCGGCGCGTCGGGCCACGTCAGCCGAGGTGACACCCGGGCGGCTCAATGATCAGAACGAGTCATTTGCATCAGGCTAGTCTACCGACTCCGCGGCAGGCCTCGGTCCGGACTCATTCCGAGCCACGCGGCCAGCCAGTCAGCCTGCCCTTCACGGAACAGTCACAATCCCGATCGACAATGTCGGGTTTGAATCCCGAAACCCGTTGATGCTGGACATTGCCGATGATGAATCAACCTGACCGACAGGCACTGCTGCGGCGAATCGCCGCCGATCTGGTCGATACCCACGATGAGGAGCTCGAGCTCGAGCTCGAGGACCGGTCGGCAGACGATCTGATTGGAGCTGGCCCAGGAGACGCCGAGACCCGAAGTGCGCGTCTGAGGTACTTTCATCAGTTATTCGAGATGCAGGGCGAACTGGTCAAGCTGCAGGACTGGGTGGCCGCGACCGGCCAGAAGGTTGTGATCATCTTCGAAGGCCGCGATGCCGCCGGCAAGGGCGGTGTCATCAAACGCATCACCCAGAGACTGAACCCGCGGGTCTGCCGCGTCGTCGCACTACCGGCACCCAATGCCCGCGAGCGGACGCAATGGTATTTCCAGCGCTATATCGAACACCTCCCGGGGGCCGGTGAGATGGTACTGTTTGATCGAAGCTGGTATAACCGGGCTGGCGTTGAGCGGGTCATGGGATTTTGCACCGATGACGAATACGAAGAGTTCTTCCGATCCGTTCCGCAGTTCGAAGCCATGCTCGTGCGATCCGGCATCCGACTGATCAAATATTGGTTCTCGATCACCGACGACGAGCAGCATCTGCGATTTCTGAGTCGCATCCATGATCCGCTCAAACAATGGAAACTCAGCCCGATGGATCTGGAATCGCGCCGACGCTGGGAGCAATACACCAAGGCGAAGGAAGTGATGCTGGAACGCACCCACACACCGGAAGCCCCTTGGTGGGTCGTGCAGGCAGTCGACAAAAAGAAAGCCAGGCTGAACTGCATCCATCACTTGTTGCAACAATTCGACTACACCGAAATCGAACACCCAACAGTCGAGTTACCCGCAAGAGTACGCCATGACGACTATCTGCGACAGCAGGTCCCCGAATCGATGATGGTGCCAGAGCGATTCTGACCGACACACACCGTTTTTCGGCGCAAGTATCAGCGAACCGTCTGATCCGTCAATGATTCGGCCGCCAACTCAACCGCGGTATCGATGACTGGCAGACCATCACGTGGCACAGTGATCTGAGTGACTTCCGACGGCCGACCAAACAGATATCCCTGAAGCGAATCGCATTCCAGACGAGCGAGCGCTTCGCACTGGGCACGGGTCTCCACCCCTTCGGCTGTCACCCGCATCCCAAGACCATGGCCCAGGTCGATGATTGCGCGAACGATGGACAAGTCCTGTGTCCGCTCAGCGATGTCCCGGACAAACATCCGATCAATCTTGAGCGCATGCAATGGAAAGCGTTTCAGGTAGATCAGTGATGAGTATCCCATCCAGAAATCGTCGATCGCCAACTTCACACCAAGCGCGTGCAAGGCATCGATCTTGCGCAATGTTTGCGGCGATGGGTCGAGCAACAAGCCCTCGGTGACCTCCAATTGCAACAAACCCGGGGCCAAACCGGACTCCTTGAGCACACCCTCGATCATCTGAAGCAGATCGGGTTCAGCAAACTGCAACGGAGACAGATTCACCGATATCCCGATCGGCCTTCTGTCGTCGGAATCGGGCCAAGTGGCTGCCTGGCGACAGGCCTGGTGCAGCACCCATCGACCGACAGGCACAATCAAACCCGTCTGCTCCAGCGCCGGAATGAACTCGACCGGTGAAATAACACCGCGATCCGGATCGCGCCAGCGCAACAACGCCTCAACCATGGTCATGCGCTCCGATCGGGCGTCGACAATGGGCTGATAGAGCAGAAAAAACTGACCGGCACCGAGCGCACCATGCAGCCGTTGCTCATTGTCCAACCGATTCCGAAGATCTTCCGAATCGTTGGCTGGCTCATAGACCGAAAAGCGATTACCACCCTGCTTCTTCGATAGGCGAACCGCCTGGGTTGCCTGATAAAGCAGGCCGTCGATGCTATCGAGGTCCTTGTCCGTCATGGCCAGCGCAATGCCGATACTCACGGTCGATACAACCTCACGCCCCTCAAGATGATGTGGCTCGGCCAGGGCGCGACGCAGATTGCGCGCCATCGCGATCAAAGCCTCCACGCCGCTCACATTCTCCACATGGATGGCGAACTGATCACCGCTGAGTCGAGCCAGACCATCGCCTGCCCGCGTCACCGCCCGAATCCGATTCGCCATACCACGAAGCAGATTGTCTCCAGCGGCTTGACCAAGCGTTTCATTGACCAGACCAAACCGGTCCACATCCAGCAGCAGCACACCCACCCCAAGCCTCTCGCGCGCATCAGCACGCGCTCCAATGGCAGCGAGATCATGATTTTCCCGCATACGCATGAACGTTCGCTTCATTCGGCGACGAATGCCATCGCGGTTCAAAAGACCAGTGAGCGGATCAAGGCTGGCGTACGAGCGCATGTGCATCTCGGCCCGATCCACCATCCCAACCGTACGACTGACCCAGAGTTGCCAAAGCCAGATCGCCACCCCGAGACTCGCCACTGAAACCCAGAATGACTGAAAAAACAGCGGGATCATGGGACGCCCGATACGCAGATCACGAACGCCGTCAATCGACCAGACCTGCGGGATGTGAACCACAATCGACATCCCGGGAAACTCTCGCCTGTCATTTTTCCGCGTGGCATTCGATGGATCGATCAGATCCACCCAGGCCTGATTGCCTGACAACGCCTTCACGACAGAGTCGATATCCATTGAAGACACCGGATTCAATGTCCCGGATTCATCTTCATTCATCAGGACGATCACCTGCGCGATGGAGCGCAGTTGACCGTGAGCGATGGCACCACCGACACCCAACCACAACATTGGTGGCAACAGCCCAACCAATAGTAGCCCTGCGAAGGCCATACGCTTCGCGGTTCTCGACAGTGAAGTCGCGACGCCGGGCTTCGATCGACGATCAGATGAGATTGACATCTTGCTCACCCGACTTCTTCATTGGAACGACGTCGACAATTCCGGCATTTGTTTTTTCACCGACAGCAGAAAGTTTCTCGACCCGGTTTCGCCCACCTCGCTTGGCCGTGTACAACGCCTGGTCGGCACGCTCGATCAGCGTGAACAGCGTGTCCGCCCCACTGATCAGCATCGATATGCCGATGCTGATCGTGATGTTCGCCCGAATATCACTATCACTTTTGATACAACCCGCCACTTCTTCAGCGACCCGTGACCTGATTCGCTCAGCCAGGAATAACGTCTGCGCCAAACTCATCGATGGTGAAGCAATGCAGAACTCCTCGCCACCATACCGGCAGACCAGATGGTCGTCTGGCACAGATTCCCGCATGATTCTTGCCACCTCGACAATCACCTGATCGCCAACCGAATGACCGCAGGTGTCGTTGATCGCCTTGAAATGATCGATATCAAGCATCATGCAACCGAGCGGCCTGCCTTGGCGAACCGCGGCTTTCAGCAGATCTGGAGCACGCTCCATGAAGGCCCGGCGGTTCAGGCATTCCGTAAGCACGTCATGAGTGGCCAGATGTTGCAGCAACAGGTTGTTTCTGCGCAACTCCTCTCGACCGGCTTCGACATCCTGCATCGCCGTTTTGAGCGCGAGATTCATCCGATGCAGTTCAGTCATATCGTTGAACGTGACCATGCAACCTCGGACCACCTGACTGTTGTCAATAATTGGCACGCAACTGAACACCACCCAGTTCTCTTCGACCTGTTCACTTCCCGGTCGATCAGTCGCCTCAGCATCGGAATTCGGCTTACTCGATCGAATGACGAACTGCTCAGAAATATTTGTTCGTTCGGCCATCGCACGGATCCAGGGATGCATGGCCAGATCGCCAGGTAGCGTTTCAGACAACCATGGAAGACCTGACAGCGATTGTCCTATTCGGGTAGGCCCCCCTTTCCCTGGCCTCTCATCAGAGAACTCCATGAACTTCTTATTCACCAGCATGATTCGGCCACGGGCATCGAGTACCACGACACCTTCAACCATTGAGTCGAACGCACGACTTACGCGGTCGGGGATCACGGAAGCCGGATCGAGGTGCTGTAGCGCACGCCGCATATACAGCGAAAAGGCGAGCGCACCGACCAATGCAACGAACACCGACTGCTGGGTCAGCGGCGAGCGGATTGTTCTGGCCCACCAAGACGATGAATCTGACGCAAACGCTACCTCGACTGCCCCCCAGCGCTGACCGTCGGCAAGTAGCGGAACCTGAATATTGTCCGACGTCGACTTCGTGGCCGGCTCGCTGGCTCCCTTCCCCGAGTTCTTCAATGTCCATGACTGATCATGAGGCCCGATCGAAATAATCAGATTCCCATTGACTTTCCGCAAGCCCGCAGAGCTGATATCGGTGATCCTGCGAACCACTTCGCTCAGCATCCGTTCAATGGCCGGGATATCGTCCGCCTGGAGATGAGCGGCGGCCTGTACGGCAATCGACTCTGACAATTGTTGACGAATGATCTGACGATGCCGGTTCGGATCGGGTGTCAGTCCCAGCAGGAGATCGGCGAGCATCAATATCGACAAGGTCATGGTGACCAGTCCCAGTGTCATCTGGGCCAGCGCACCAGGCTTTCTGAATCGTTTCATGACGCCTGCTCCTCGAAGTTCTCATCACTAGAGAACATGGCATCAACGTCCAGGCTCAAGTCGGTCCGCTCGAAGTCCGTATTGATGTCCCAGTCCAGGTCCTGATCTTTTGGACTGACTGGTTCATCGGCTTCATCATCTGATCCGCTCGCCAGTACCGGCAGCAAGTCGACGTGACGCCAGGTCGGTATGCCCAGAAGCAGCATCGCGAGCATGCCGCCACTTCGAGTCAGCCACCACACGAAACCGGCTGTAAAGGTAATTGCGGCAACGTCAACAAACTCTATCCAGAATATCCCGTTGCCGCCTTGCTCTTCCTCAACGTGCCGACTATCAGTGTCGATGTCGAAGATCCCGCTTCGCGGCGATGCCCCACCTGGCAATGAGCCTGTTCGGCCATTTCCTTGAATATCAATGTCCAGATTGAGCAGATCGCGGAGCAGATCGTGATCGCCAACCGAAGTTGACGAATTTTCGCCTGCTTCACCGTGTGTCTGAACCTGCTTGATTCGAACGTATCCGGTCGAGTCATTTTGGTTTTCTTCATCGCGAAGCTGTATCGACAGATTAGTCGAATCTGGTGCGTTGGGCCTTGAATCTGCCATCGACTGACGACCCGCATCTGACCGTCGATTGGCGTCAGATTCCGAGTCGCTTAACGGGCTCGAGACAATGGCGTCCGGGAGCCCTGGCTGAGGATCGAGTGCGACCGGCCATGGCGCATCGTCCGGTACTGGATCTACGGCATCTTGGGGTGAATCAGGATTACCGGCCTGCTGGGAATTGACCTCGATACCCAATACTGAGACGACCAGCGCACCGTCCTCGTCCTGGGCGGTGATTGTCAGTGTGTCATTTGTTGCCGAGTTTGATGTCGATACATAACGAATCGCACTCAAAGCGGCGTCAATCTGCGCCAGTGTACCCGTCAGTACGATGGAAGTCGTCCCGTTGGCGCCTCCAATCACGACTGCGCCGGCCGATGTGTCGATGGACAGAAGACCGTATTCGGCGGTGATCGAAACCTTGATCATTGTGCTGTCGGAATCTCCGATTTGCACACCCTGAATGACTGTGACCTCGCCTGCCACATTCGACACGTCAGACGAGTTCAAAATCGTCGGCGCGTCATTGATCGGCCTGATATCCAGATCGGCGCGTGATTCAATTGTCGACGCGCCATCGGTGACCGTGAATGTGAAGCTCACCGAGGTATCGTCGTCATTGGCCGGTGTATAACTCCAAGTCGAATCGGGGTTTCCGACAACCTCTCCGTTGCCGGATTCGATGCGCAAGTTGATGACCGTCAGGTTGATGGAGTCTTCATCAAAAGCGTTCGAGAGCAATTCGACTGACGATATACGTCGCTCGCCACCGTCTTCATCGATTGCCATCAGTGTTACTGGTGGGATGACGGGTGTGTCATTGACCGGGGTATAGATGATGGTGGCTGATTGGGTATTTGAGTCCGAGATGCCGTCATTCACGGTCACGCTGAAAGTTGGCGCTGCTTCATTCCCGTCGTCCACGAACTGAACCAGGCCACCGGACAGGTCGGCTGTCGTGAACGTCGTCACTGGGGTGCCGGCGGCACTGCTCAATTGGAAGTAGCCACCGCTGATGCCGCTCACGGTGTAGGTGAAGCTGGCGCTGTCAGAATCGGTGATGCTGAAGTTCGTCCTGGCCAGCGTCACCGTCTGACCCTCGGTAAGGGTCAGACTCGCCGAGTCGACGACGGGTGCGTCACTGGCCGCGGTGTAGTTGATCGTCGCTGCCAGCGTGTTGGAATCCAGAGCGCCGTCGTTGACCGTCACGCTGAACGCGGGAGCCGTTTCATTCCCGTCGTCCACGAACTGCACCAGGCCACCGGACAGATCCGCCGTCGTGAACGTCGTCACGGGGGTACCAGCAGCACTGCTCAATTGGAAGTAGCCACCGCTGACCCCGCTCACCGTGTAGGTGAAGCTGGCGCTGTCTGGGTCTGTGATCCCGAAGTTCGCCCCACCCAGGGTCACCGTCTGACCCTCGGTCAGGGTCAGACTCGCCGAGTCGACGACGGGAGCGTCATTGGCCGCGGTATAGTTGATCGTCGCCGCCAGGGTATTCGAATCCAGGGCCCCATCGTTAACCATCACGCTGAACGCTGGAGCCGTTTCATTCCCGTCGTCCACGAACTGAACCAGGCCACCGGCCAGATCAGCCGTCGTGAACGTCGTCACGGCGGTGCCGGCGGCACTGCTCAACTGGAAGTAGCCGCCGCTGATGCCGCTCACCGTGTAGGTGAAGCTGGCGCTGTCAGAATCAGTGATGTTGAAGTTCGTCCCGCCGAGTGTCACCGTCTGACCCTCGGTCAGGGTCAGACTCGCCGAGTCGACAACAGGCGCATCGTTGGCCGCCGTGTAGTCGATCGTCGCCGCCAGGGTATTGGAATCCAGAGCGCCGTCGTTGACGGTTACGCTGAAGGCTGGCGCCGTTTCATTCCCATCGTCCACGAACTGCACCAGGCCACCAGACAGATCAGCCGTCGTGAACGTCGTCACTGGCGTGCCCGCCGCACTGCTCAATTGGAAGTAGCCGCCGCTCACCCCGCTCACCGTGTAGGTGAAGCTGGCGCTGTCAGAATCGGTGATGCTGAAGTTCGTCCCGCCGAGTGTCACTGTCTGACCTTCGGTCAGGGTCAGGCTGGCCGAGTCGACGACGGGTGCGTCACTGGCCGCGGTGTAGTTGATCGTCGCTGCCAGCGTATTGGAATCCAGAGCGCCGTCGTTGACCGTCACGCGGAACGCGGGAGCCGTTTCATTCCCGTCGTCCACGAACTGCACCAAGCCACCGGACAGATCAGCCGTCGTGAACGTCGTCACGGGGGTGCCGGCGGCACTGCTCAATTGGAAGTACCCGCCGCTGATGCCGCTCACGGTGTACGTGAAGCTGGCGCTGTCTGGGTCTGTGATCCCGAAGTTCGCCCCGCCCAGCGTCACCGTCTGACCCTCGGTCAGGGTCAGACTCGCCGAGTCGACAACAGGCGCATCGTTGGCCGCGGTATAGTTGATCGTCGCCGCCAGGGTATTGGAATCCAGGGCGCCGTCGTTGACCGTCACGCTGAACGCTGGCGCCGTTTCATTCCCATCGTCCACGAACTGAACCAGGCCACCGGACAGGTCAGCCGTCGTGAACGTCGTCACAGGGGTGCCGGCAGCACTGCTTAATTGGAAGTAGCCGCCGCTGATCCCGCTCACTGTATAGGTGAAGCTGGCGCTGTCTGGGTCGGTGATGCCGAAGTTCGCCCCACCCAGCGTCACTGTCTGCCCCTCAGACAACGTCAGACTCGCCGAATCGACGACGGGTGCGTCATTGGCCCCCGTATAGTTGATCGTCGCCGCCAGCGTATTGGAATCCAGAGCGCCGTCATTAACCGTCACGCTGAACGCTGGAGCCGTTTCATTCCCATCGTCCACGAACTGAACCAGGCCACCGGACAGATCCGCCGTCGTGAACGTCGTCACGGCGGTGCCGGCGGCACTGCTCAATTGGAAGTAGCCGCCGCTGATCCCGCTCACCGTGTAGGTGAACGTACTGCTATCCGGGTCGGTGATGCCGAAGTTCGACCCGCCCAGGGTCACCGTCTGACCCTCGGTCAGGGTCAAACTCGCCGAGTCGACTACGGGTGCGTCATTGGCCCCGGTATAGTTGATGGTCGCTGCCAGCGTATTGGAATCCAGAGCGCCGTCGTTGACCGTCACGCGGAACGCGGGAGCCGTTTCATTCCCGTCGTCCACGAACTGAACCAGGCCACCGGCCAGATCCGCCGTCGTGAATGTCGTCACGGGGGCGCCGGCGGCACTGCTCAACTGGAAGTACCCGCCGCTGATACCGCTCACGGTATAGGTGAAGCTGGCGCTGTCTGGATCCGTGATGCCGAAGTTCGTTCCGCCGAGTGTCACTGTCTGACCCTCGGTCAGGGTCAAACTCGCCGAGTCGACGACGGGGGCGTCATTGGCCCCGGTATAGTTAATTATCGCTGCCAGCGTATTCGAATCCAGGGCCCCATCGTTGACCCTTACGCTGAACGCTGGAGCCGTTTCATTCCCATCGTCCACGAACTGCACCAGGCCACCGGACAGATCCGCCGTCGTGAACGTCGTCACGGGGGTACCAGCAGCACTGCTCAATTGGAAGTAGCCGCCGCTGATCCCGCTCACCGTGTAAGTAAAGCTCGTGCTGTCAGGATCGGTGATGCCGAAGTTCGCCCCGCCCAGCGTCACCGTCTGACCCTCGGTCAGGGTCAGGCTGGCCGAGTCGACGACGGGTGCGTCATTGGCCGCGGTATAGTTGGTCGTCGCTGCCAGGGTATTGGAATCCAGAGCGCCGTCGTTGACCGTCACGCTGAACGCTGGAGCCGTTTCATTCCCATCGTCCACGAACTGAACCAGGCCACCGGACAGGTCGGCCGTCGTGAACGTCGTCACTGGCGTGCCGCCGGCACTGCTCAATTGGAAGTACCCGCCGCTGATGCCGCTCACCGTGTAGGTGAAGCTGGCGCTATCTGGGTCTGTGATGCCGAAGTTCGCCCCGGCCAGCGTCACCGTCTGACCCTCGGTCAGGGTCAGACTCGCCGAGTCGACAACAGGCGCATCATTGGCCGCCGTGTAGTTGATCGTCGCTGCCAGCGTATTGGAATCCAGGGCCCCATCGTTGACCGTCATGCTGAACGCTGGCGCCGTTTCATTCCCATCGTCCACGAACTGAACCAGGCCACCGGACAGATCCGCCGTCGTGAATGTCGTCACGGGGGTACCAACAGCACTGCTCAACTGAAAGTACCCGCCGCTGATACCGCTCACGGTATAGGTGAAGCTGGCGCTGTCGGGATCCGTGATGCCGAAGTTCGTCCCGCCCAGCGTCACCGCCTGACCCTCGGTCAGGGTCAGACTCGCCGAGTCGGCGACGGGTGCGTCGTTGGCCGCCGTGTAGTTGATCGTCGCCGCCAGGGTATTGGAATCCAGAGCGCCGTCGTTGACCGTTACGCTGAACGCTGGAGCCGTTTCATTCCCATCGTCCACGAACTGAACCAGGCTACCAGACAGATCAGCCGTCGTGAACGTCGTCACGGGGGTGCCCGCAGCACTGCTCAATTGGAAGTAGCCGCCGCTGATCCCGCTCACCGTGTAGGTGAAGCTGGCGCTGTCAGAATCAGTGATGCTGAAGTTCGTCCCGCCGAGTGTCACTGTCTGACCTTCGGTCAGGGTCAGGCTGGCCGAGTCGACGACGGGTGCGTCACTGGCCGCGGTGTAGTTGATCGTCGCTGCCAGCGTATTGGAATCCAGGGCCCCGTCGTTGACCGTTACGCTGAACACCGGGGACACTTCGTTTCCGTCATCCACGAACTGAACCAGGCCACCGGACAGGTCGGCCGTCGTGAATGTAGTCACGGGGGTGCCAGCGGCACTGCTCAACTGGAAGTAGCCGCCGCTGATCCCGCTCACCGTGTAGGTGAAGCTGGCGCTGTCAGAATCGGTGATGCTGAAGTTCGTCCCGCCGAGTGTCACTGTCTGACCTTCGGTCAGGGTCAGACTCGCCGAGTCGACAACAGGCGCATCGTTGGCCGCCGTGTAGTTGATCGTCGCCGCCAGGGTATTGGAATCCAGAGCGCCGTCGTTAACCGTCACGTTGAACGCGGGAGCCGTTTCATTCCCATCGTCCACGAACTGCACCAGGCCACCGGCCAGATCCGCCGTCGTGAATGTAGTCACGGGGGTGCCGGCAACACTGCTCAACTGGAAGTAGCCGCCGCTAACCCCGCTCACGGTGTAGGTGAACGTACTGCTATCCGGATCGGTGATGCCGAAGTTCGCCCCACCCAGGGTCACCGTCTGACCCTCGGTCAGGGTGAGGCTCGCCGAGTCGACAACAGGCGCATCGTTGGCCGCCGTATAGTTGATCGTCGCTGCCAGGGTATTCGAATCCAGGGCCCCATCGTTGACCCTTACGCTGAACGCAGGAGCCGTTTCATTCCCATCGTCCACGAACTGCACTAGGCCACCGGACAGATCCGCCGTCGTGAACGTCGTCACGGGGGTACCAGCAGCACTGCTCAATTGGAAGTAGCCGCCGCTGATCCCGCTCACCGTGTAGGTGAACGTACTGCTATCCGGATCGGTGATGCCGACGTTCGTCCCACCCAGGGTCACCGTCTGACCCTCGGTCAGGGTCAGACTCGCCGAGTCGGCGACGGGTGCGTCGTTGGTCGCCGTGTAGTTGATCGTCGCCGCCAGGGTATTGGAATCCAGGGCCCCATCGTTAACCGTCACGCTGAACGCTGGAGCCGTTTCATTTCCATCGTCCACGAACTGAACCAGGCCACCGGACAGATCCGCCGTCGTGAACGTCGTCACTGGCGTGCCGGCGGCGCTGCTCAATTGGAAGTACCCGCCGCTGACGCCGCTCACCGTGTAGGTGAAGCTGGCGCTGTCGGGATCCGTGATGCCGAAGTTCGTCCCGGCCAGGGTCACCGTCTGACCCTCGGTCAGGGTCAGACTCGCCGAGTCGACAACAGGCGCATCGTTGGCCGCCGTGTAGTTGATCGTCGCCGCCAGGGTATTGGAATCCAGAGCGCCGTCGTTGACCGTCACGCTGAACGCTGGAGCCGTTTCATTTCCGTCGTCCACGAACTGCACCAAGCCACCGGCCAGATCAGCCGTCGTGAACGTCGTCACGGGGGTGCCGGCGGCACTGCTCAACTGGAAGTAGCCACCGCTGATCCCGCTCACCGTGTAGGTGAACGTACTGCTATCCGGATCGGTGATGCCGAAGTTCGTCCCACCCAGGGTCACCGTCTGACCCTCGGTCAGGGTCAGACTCGCCGAGTCGACAACAGGCGCGTCGTTGGCCGCGGTATAGTTGATCGTCGCCGCCAGCGTATTGGAATCCAGGGCCCCATCGTTAACCGTCACGCTGAACGCTGGCGCCGTTTCATTCCCGTCGTCCACAAACTGCACCAGGCCACCGGCCAGATCAGCCGTCGTGAACGTCGTCACGGGGGTGCCCGCCGCACTGCTCAACTGGAAGTAGCCGCCGCTGATGCCGCTCACCGTGTAAGTGAAGCTGGCGCTGTCTGGGTCGGTGATGCCGAAGTTCGCCCCACCCAGCGTCACCGTCTGACCCTCGGTAAGGGTCAGACTCGCCGAGTCGACAACAGGCGCATCGTTGGCCGCGGTATAGTTGATGGTCGCTGCCAGGGTATTGGAATCCAGGGCCCCATCGTTAACCGTCACGCTGAACGCTGGAGCCGTTTCATTTCCATCGTCCACGAACTGAACCAGGCCACCGGACAGGTCGGCCGTCGTGAACGTCGTCACTGGCGTGCCGGCGGCACTGCTCAATTGGAAGTACCCGCCGCTGACGCCGCTCACCGTGTAGGTGAAGCTGGCGCTATCCGGATCCGTGATGCCGAAGTTCGACCCGGCCAGCGTCACCGTCTGACCCTCGGTCAGGGTCAGACTCGCCGAGTCGACAACAGGCGCATCGTTGGCCGCGGTATAGTTGATCGTCGCCGCCAGCGTATTCGAATCCAGGGCCCCATCGTTGACCGTCACGCTGAACGCCGGGGACACTTCGTTTCCGTCATCCACGAACTGAATCAGGCCACCAGACAGGTCGGCCGTCGTGAACGTCGTCACTGGCGTGCCCGCCGCACTGCTCAATTGGAAGTAGCCGCCGCTGACCCCGCTCACCGTGTAGGTGAACGTACTGCTATCCGGATCGGTGATCCCGAAGTTCGCCCCACCCAGCGTCACCGTCTGACCCTCGGTAAGGGTCAGACTCGCCGAGTCGACAACAGGCGCATCGTTGGCCGCGGTATAGTTGATCGTCGCTGCCAGGGTATTGGAATCCAGGGCCCCATCGTTGACCGTCACGCTGAACGCTGGCGCCGTTTCATTCCCGTCGTCCACAAACTGCACCAGGCCACCGGCCAGATCAGCCGTCGTGAACGTCGTCACGGGGGTGCCCGCCGCACTGCTCAATTGGAAGTAGCCGCCGCTGACCCCGCTCACGGTATAGGTGAAGCTGGCGCTGTCTGGGTCGGTGATCCCGAAGTTCGTCCCACCCAGGGTCACCGTCTGACCCTCGGTAAGGGTCAAACTCGCCGAGTCGACAACGGGGGCGTCATTGGCCCCGGTATAGTTAATTATCGCTGCCAGCGTATTCGAATCCAGGGCCCCATCGTTGACCCTTACGCTGAACGCTGCAGCCGTTTCATTCCCATCGTCCACGAACTGCACCAGGCCGCCGGCCAGATCAGCCGTCGTGAACGTCGTCACGGGGGTGCCGGCGGCACTGCTCAACTGGAAGTAGCCGCCGCTGACCCCGCTCACGGTGTAGGTGACCGTACTGCTATCCGGGTCAGTGATGCCGAAGTTCGCCCCACCCAGCGTCACCGTCTGACCCTCGGTAAGGGTCAGACTCGCCGAGTCGACAACAGGCGCATCGTTGGCCGCGGTATAGTTGATCGTCGCTGCCAGGGTATTGGAATCCAGAGCGCCGTCGTTAACCGTCACGCTGAACGCTGGCGCCGTTTCATTCCCGTCATCCACGAACTGAACAAGGCCACCAGACAGATCCGCCGTCGTGAACGTCGTCACGGGGGTGCCCGCCGCACTGCTCAACTGGAAGTAGCCGCCGCTGACCCCGCTCACGGTGTAGGTGACCGTACTGCTATCCGGGTCACTGATGCCGAAGTTCGCCCCGCCCAGGGTCACCGTCTGACCCTCGGTAAGGGTCAGACTCGCCGAGTCGACAACAGGCGCATCGTTGGCCGCGGTATAGTTGATCGTCGCCGCCAGCGTATTGGAATCCAGAGCGCCGTCGTTGACCGTTACGCTGAACGCTGGAGCCGTTTCATTCCCGTCGTCCACGAACTGAACCAGGCTACCGGACAGGTCGGCCGTCGTGAACGTCGTCACGGGGGTGCCGGCGGCACTGCTCAATTGGAAGTAGCCACCGCTGATCCCGCTCACCGTGTAGGTGAACGTACTGCTATCCGGATCGGTGATGCCGAAGTTCGCCCCGCCTAGCGTCACCGTCTGACCCTCGGTCAGGGTCAGACTCGCCGAGTCGACAACAGGCGCATCGTTGGCCGCGGTATAGTTGATCGTCGCCGCCAGCGTATTGGAATCCAGAGCGCCGTCGTTGACCGTCACGCTGAACGCTGGCGCCGTTTCATTCCCGTCGTCCACGAACTGCACCAAGCCACCGGCCAGATCAGCCGTCGTGAACGTCGTCACGGGGGTGCCGGCGGCACTGCTCAACTGGAAGTAGCCACCGCTGATCCCGCTCACCGTGTAGGTGAAGCTGGCGCTGTCAGAATCGGTGATGCTGAAGTTCGTCCCACCAAGGGTCACCGTCTGACCCTCGGTCAGGGTCAGACTCGCCGAGTCGACAACAGGCGCATCGTTGGCCGCGGTATAGTTGATCGTCGCCGCCAGCGTATTGGAATCCAGGGCCCCATCGTTAACCGTCACGCTGAACGCTGGAGCCGTTTCATTCCCATCGTCCACGAACTGCACCTGACCACCGGCCAGATCCGCCGTCGTGAACGTCGTCACGGGGGTGCCGGCAACACTGCTCAACTGGAAGTAGCCGCCGCTGACCCCGCTCACGGTGTAGGTGAACGTACTGCTATCCGGATCGGTGATGCCGAAGTTCGACCCGGCCAGCGTCACCGTCTGACCCTCGGTCAGGGTCAGACTCGCCGAGTCGACAACAGGCGCGTCGTTGGCCGCGGTATAGTTGGTTGTCGCTGCCAGGGTATTCGAATCCAGGGCCCCATCGTTGACCCTTACGCTGAACGCAGGAGCCGTTTCATTCCCGTCATCCACGAACTGAACCAGGCCACCAGACAGATCAGCCGTCGTGAACGTCGTCACGGGGGTGCCGGCGGCACCGCTCAATTGGAAGAACCCGCCGCTGATGCCGCTCACCGTGTAGGTGAACGTACTGCTATCCGGATCGGTGATGCCGAAGTTCGTCCCGGCCAGCGTCACCGTCTGACCCTCGGTCAGGGTCAGACTCGCCGAGTCGGCAACAGGCGCATCGTTGGCCGCCGTGTAGTTGATCGTCGCCGCCAGGGTATTGGAATCCAGAGCGCCGTCGTTGACCGTCACGCTGAACGCCGGGGACACTTCGTTTCCGTCGTCCACGAACTGCACCAGGCCACCGGCCAGATCCGCCGTCGTGAACGTCGTCACGGGTGTGCCGGCAGCACTGCTCAATTGGAAGTACCCGCCGCTGATACCGCTCACGGTGTACGTGAAGCTGGCACTGTCGGGATCCGTGATGCCGAAATTCGACCCGCCCAGCGTCACCGTCTGACCCTCGGTCAGGGAGAGGCTCGCCAGGTCGACGACGGGCGCATCGTTGGCCGCCGTGTAGTTGATCGTCGCTGCCAGGGTATTGGAATCCAGGGCCCCATCGTTGACCGTTACGCTGAATGCTGGAGCCGTTTCATTCCCATCGTCCACGAACTGAACCAAGCCACCAGACAGGTCGGCCGTCGTGAACGTCGTCACCGGCGTGCCCGCCGCACTGCTCAACTGGAAGTAGCCGCCGCTGATGCCGCTCACCGTGTAGGTGAAGCTGGCGCTGTCAGAATCGGTGATGCTGAAGTTCGTCCCACCGAGTGTCACTGTCTGACCTTCGGTCAGGGTCAGGCTGGCCGAGTCGACGACGGGTGCGTCACTGGCCGCGGTATAGTTGATGGTCACTGCCAGCGTATTCGAATCCAGAGCGCCGTCGTTAACCGTCACGCTGAACGCAGGAGCCGTTTCATTCCCATCGTCGACGAACTGGACCAGGCCACCAGACAGATCAGCCGTCGTGAACGTCGTCACGGGGGTACCAGCAGCACTGCTCAATTGGAAGTACCCACCGCTGATACCGCTCACCGTGTAGGTGAACGTGCTGCTGTCCGGATCGGTGATGCCGAAGTTCGCCCCGGCCAGCGTCACCGTCTGACCCTCGGACAACGTCAAACTCGCTGAATCGACGACGGGGGCGTCATTAGCCGCGGTATAGTTGATCGTCGCTGCCAGGGTATTGGAATCCAGAGCGCCGTCGTTGACCGTCACGCTGAACGCCGGGGACACTTCGTTTCCGTCATCCACAAACTGAACCAGGCCACCGGACAGGTCGGCCGTCGTGAATGTCGTCACTGGCGTGCCCGCCGCACTGCTCAACTGGAAGTAACCACCGCTGATCCCGCTCACGGTGTACGTGAAGCTGGCGCTGTCAGGATCCGTGATCCCGAAATTCGACCCGCCCAGCGTCACCGTCTGACCCTCGGTCAGGGTCAGACTCGCCGAGTCGACAACAGGCGCATCGTTAGCCGCTGTGTAGTTGATCGTCGCCGCCAGGGTATTGGAATCCAGAGCGCCATCGTTGACGGTTACGCTGAAGGCTGGCGCCGTTTCATTCCCGTCGTCCACGAACTGAACAAGGCCACCGGACAGGTCGGCCGTCGTGAACGTCGTCACGGGGGTGCCGGCGGCACTGCTCAACTGGAAGTAGCCGCCGCTGATACCGCTCACCGTGTAAGTGAAGCTGGCGCTGTCGGGATCGGTGATGCCGAAGTTCGTCCCGGCCAGCGTCACCGTCTGACCCTCGGTCAGGGTCAGACTCGCCGAGTCGACAACAGGCGAGTCGTTGGCCGCCGTGTAGTTGATCGTCGCCGCCAGCGTATTGGAATCCAGGGCCCCATCGTTGACCGTCACGCTGAACGCCGGGGACACTTCGTTTCCGTCATCCACGAACTGAACCAGGCCACCGGACAGGTCAGCCGTCGTGAACGTCGTCACGGGGGTGCCGGCGGCACTGCTCAACTGGAAGTAGCCGCCGCTGACCCCGCTCACCGTGTAGGTGAAGCTGGCGCTGTCAGAATCGGTGATGCTGAAGTTCGTCCCGCCGAGTGTCACTGTCTGACCTTCGGCCAGGGTCAGGCTGGCCGAGTCGACGACGGGTGCGTCACTGGCCGCGGTATAGTTGATCGTCGCTGCCAGCGTATTCGAATCCAGAGCGCCGTCGTTAACCGTCACGCTGAACGCTGGCGCCGTTTCATTCCCGTCGTCCACGAACTGAACCAGGCCACCGGACAGGTCAGCCGTCGTGAACGTCGTCACGGGGGTGCCGGCGGCACTGCTCAATTGGAAGTACCCGCCGCTGATGCCGCTCACGGTGTAGGTGAAGCTGGCGCTGTCTGGGTCTGTGATCCCGAAGTTCGCCCCACCCAGCGTCACCGTCTGACCCTCGGTAAGGGTCAGACTCGCCGAGTCGACAACAGGCGCATCGTTGGCCGCGGTATAGTTGATGGTCGCTGCCAGGGTATTGGAATCCAGGGCCCCATCGTTAACCGTCACGCTGAACGCTGGAGCCGTTTCATTTCCATCGTCCACAAACTGCACCAGGCCACCGGCCAGATCAGCCGTCGTGAACGTCGTCACGGCGGTGCCGGCGGCACTGCTCAACTGGAAGTAGCCGCCGCTGATGCCGCTCACCGTGTAGGTGAAGCTGGCGCTGTCAGGATCAGTGATGCTGAAGTTCGTCCCGCCGAGTGTCACTGTCTGACCTTCGGTCAGGGTCAGGCTGGCCGAGTCGACGACGGGTGCGTCACTGGCCGCGGTATAGTTAATTGTCGCTGCCAGGGTATTGGAATCCAGAGCGCCGTCGTTGACCGTCACGCTGAACGCTGGAGCTGTTTCATTCCCGTCATCCACGAACTGAACCAGGCCACCAGACAGGTCCGCCGTCGTGAACGTCGTCACTGGCGTGCCCGCCGCACTGCTCAATTGGAAGTAGCCGCCGCTCACCCCGCTCACCGTGTAGGTGAAGCTGGCGCTGTCAGAATCGGTGATGTTGAAGTTCGTCCCGCCGAGTGTCACTGTCTGACCTTCGGTCAGGGTCAGGCTGGCCGAGTCGACGACGGGGGCGTCACTGGCCGCGGTATAGTTGATCGTCGCTACCAGCGTATTCGAATCCAGAGCGCCGTCGTTAACCGTCACGCTGAACGCTGGAGCCGTTTCATTCCCGTCGTCCACGAACTGAACCTGACCACCGGCCAGATCCGCCGTCGTGAACGTGGTCACGGGGGTGCCGGCAACACTGCTCAATTGGAAGTAGCCGCCGCTGACCCCGCTCACGGTGTAGGTGAACGTACTGCTATCCGGATCGGTGATGCCGAAGTTCGACCCGGCCAGCGTCACCGTCTGACCCTCGGTCAGGGTCAGACTCGCCGAGTCGACAACAGGCGCGTCGTTGGCCGCCGTGTAGTTGATCGTCGCCGCCAGGGTATTCGAATCCAGGGCGCCGTCGTTGACCGTCACGCTGAACACCGGGGACACTTCGTTTCCGTCATCCACGAACTGAACCAGGCCACCGGACAGGTCGGCCGTCGTGAATGTAGTCACGGGGGTGCCGGCGGCACTGCTCAATTGGAAGTAGCCACCGCTGATACCGCTCACGGTGTAGGTGAACGTACTGCTATCCGGGTCGGTGATGCCGAAGTTCGCCCCGCCCAGCGTCACCGTCTGACCCTCGGTAAGCGTCAGACTCACCGAGTCGACAACAGGCGCATCGTTGGCCGCGGTATAGTTGATCGTCGCCGCCAGGGTATTGGAATCCAGGGCCCCATCGTTGACCGTCACGCTGAACGCTGGCGCCGTTTCATTCCCATCGTCCACGAACTGAACCAGGCCACCGGACAAGTCGGCCGTCGTGAACGTCGTCACTGGGGTGCCGGCGGCACTGCTCAATTGGAAGTAGCCACCGCTGATGCCGCTCACGGTGTAGGTGAAGCTGGCGCTGTCAGAATCGGTGATGCTGAAGTTCGTCCCGGCCAGCGTCACCGTCTGACCCTCGGTCAGGGTCAGACTCGCCGAGTCGACGACGGGGGCGTCATTAGCCGCGGTGTAGTTGATCGTCGCTGCCAGCGTATTGGAATCCAGAGCGCCGTCGTTGACCGTCACGCTGAACGCTGGCGCCGTTTCATTCCCGTCGTCCACGAACTGCACCAAGCCACCGGCCAGATCAGCCGTCGTGAACGTCGTCACGGGGGTACCGGCGGCACTGCTCAACTGGAAGTAGCCACCGCTGATCCCGCTCACCGTGTAGGTGAACGTACTGCTATCCGGATCGGTGATGCCGAAGTTCGTCCCGGCCAGCGTCACCGTCTGACCCTCGGTCAACGTCAAACTCGCTGAATCGACGACGGGTGCGTCATTGGCCGCGGTATAGTTGATCGTCGCCGCCAGCGTATTCGAATCCAGGGCCCCATCGTTAACCGTCACGCTGAACGCGGGAGCCGTTTCATTTCCATCGTCGACGAACTGGACCTGGCCACCAGACAGATCAGCCGTCGTGAACGTCGTCACTGGCGTGCCCGCCGCACTGCTCAACTGGAAGTAGCCGCCGCTGATGCCGCTCACGGTGTAGGTGAACGTACTGCTATCCGGATCGGTGATGCCGAAGTTCGTCCCACCCAGGGTCACCGTCTGACCCTCGGTCAGGGTCAGACTCGCCGAGTCGACAACAGGCGCGTCGTTGGCCGCGGTATAGTTGATCGTCGCCGCCAGCGTATTGGAATCCAGGGCCCCATCGTTAACCGTCACGCTGAACGCTGGCGCCGTTTCATTCCCGTCGTCCACGAACTGCACCAGGCCACCGGACAGGTCGGCCGTCGTGAATGTAGTCACGGGGGTGCCAGCGGCACTGCTCAATTGGAAGTAGCCACCGCTGACCCCGCTCACGGTGTAGGTGAACGTACTGCTATCCGGATCGGTGATGCCGAAGTTCGTCCCGCCCAGCGTCACCGTCTGACCCTCGGTAAGGGTCAGACTCGCCGAGTCGACAACAGGCGCATCGTTGGCCCCGGTATAGTTGATCGTCGCCGCCAGGGTATTGGAATCCAGAGCGCCGTCGTTGACCGTCACGCTGAACGCTGGGGCCGTTTCATTCCCATCGTCCACGAACTGAACCAGGCCACCGGACAGGTCGGCCGTCGTGAACGTCGTCACTGGCGTGCCCGCCGCACTGCTCAATTGGAAGTACCCGCCGCTGATGCCGCTCACGATGTAGGTGAAGCTGGCGCTGTCTGGGTCTGTGATCCCGAAGTTCGCCCCACCCAGCGTCACCGTCTGACCCTCGGTAAGGGTCAGACTCGCCGAGTCGACAACAGGCGCATCGTTGGCCGCGGTATAGTTGATGGTCGCTGCCAGGGTATTGGAATCCAGGGCCCCATCGTTAACCGTCACGCTGAACGCTGGAGCCGTTTCATTTCCATCGTCCACAAACTGCACCAGGCCACCGGCCAGATCAGCCGTCGTGAACGTCGTCACGGGGGTGCCGGCGGCACTGCTCAATTGGAAGTAGCCACCGCTGATCCCGCTCACGGTGTAGGTGAACGTACTGCTATCCGGATCGGTGATCCCGAAGTTCGCCCCACCCAGCGTCACCGTCTGACCCTCGGTAAGGGTCAGACTCGCCGAGTCGACAACAGGCGCATCGTTCGCCGCCGTGTAGTTGATCGTCGCTGCCAGGGTATTCGAATCCAGGGCCCCATCGTTGACCCTTACGCTGAACGCAGGAGCCGTTTCATTCCCATCGTCCACGAACTGCACCAGGCCACCGGACAGATCCGCCGTCGTGAACGTGGTCACGGGGGTACCAGCAGCACTGCTCAATTGGAAGTAGCCACCGCTGATCCCGCTCACCGTGTAAGTAAAGCTCGTGCTGTCAGGATCGGTGATGCCGAAGTTCGCCCCACCCAGCGTCACCGTCTGACCCTCGGTCAGGGTCAGGCTGGCCGAGTCGACAACAGGCGCATCATTAACCGGCGTCATCGACACCGTTGTGCTAGCTGATGCGCTCAGCGCACCCCCGCTGCCCTGCGAGCCGGTATTGCCATCACTAAAGGTCCAACTAACCGGGACGCTCGCGGGTGGCGAATCACTGCTATTGGCGTAACTGATCTGCTGCATTACCGAATCGACCAAGGCATTGGTCGCATTCGCATTGAAGGTCAAAACCAGGGATCCACCACTCCTAGTGGAGACCGTTCCAACTGTCGTACCACCAACCACTAACGCACCGCCTTCCGCAAGAGCTGAAAGCGTCCCGCTTGAATGAAACTGATCCTGGTTGTTCGCGCCACCATTCCTTTGCAACGTTAGTGTGGCGCCATTGAAACTGTTAATTCCGGTCAATTCGACATCGGCAATCGTCACATTGTTATCCAGAACGACCGCAGCCCCACCTTCAATATAAGCAGGTGATCCGTCGAGGTTGCTGAACACCGGGGCATCATTGACCGCCGACACACTGATCGCCACATTATCGCTGTCGGTCAATCCACCAGCATCGGTCGACAACATGGTCAGGGTACTGCTGCCGCTCGAGTTGGCTGCAAGTTGAAAACTCAGGCTAGCCAGAGCCGCATTGACCTGCGTTTGAGTACCCGTCAGGGTAAGCGTCCCAGATCCATTCGCTCCATTTGCAATCAAAGCTCCACCAGCCAGGCTCACGCTGATGCTACCCACGGTCACGGACAGTTGAACGCTGGCAATGTTGCCGTCAACGTCGTTTACCGAGACGCCTGTAATGCTCAGTGGGCTGCCCTCGCTACCACTTTGTACGCCTGGCACAGCGTTGATCGGCGCCTCGTTCACATTGGTGAGTGTGATCGTGAACACCTCATCACGCCACAGCCCGCCGCCGTCGGTGGCACGAACTGTAATATTGTGGGTCTGGCTCGTTTCGTAATCGAGCAGTGCGCCGTTGGCGACCGTAATGACGCCAGTGGTCACGTTGATGGCGAATCGCCCTCCCGCACTGTCGACCAGACTGAATGTATGTGTGTCCTCAGGATCGAGCACCCCGATCACGTCGGCAACGCGTAGACCATTCGCTGTGCTCTCAGCAATGACGGGCGTCGCCGTCGTCACCATCCGTTGGGCGATTCCGGTGGAGGCTGCGTCCACGTTATCGCTATGCCAGACAGCAACGATTTTCCCGCCAGCGGTCTCCGCCAACTCAGGCGAGTTCTGACCCCCCGTCACGGTTTGATTGACCAGGATCTCGTTGCCGATGGGCGTGCCGGTACCGCTGAATCGTTGTGCCAAGATAGCACTGCTACTTCCGTCGCCCGTGGACGACCCCCAGGCAACGACAAAACCGTCATCTGATCTCATGACTGACGAGTCGTACCGTGAAGCCGATACGGTCGTATTCACCGTGAACGCCGGCACGGCAACTGCCCCACTGGCATCATAGATTGCCGCTTTCAACTGGCCAGAGAGATCGTAGGTGACCACGAAACCGCCGCCGTCCAAAGCGCTGATTGACGCGACCTCGTTGCCTGCCAGCGTGAGTTCGGCCGAACGGGCGCTACCATTCCCGTTCATCACTCTTGCCCGGACGCCAGTCACCGTCCCGTCATGCGTTCGCCAGACAACGGCAAAGCCACCATCGTCCAGTCGGGTGACATCGCTTTTTGCGCCATAAATGCCCACGGAACTCACTAACGACCCAATCGTGAACTGTGCACCCAGCGCGCTACCCGACCGGTCGTAGATCCGACCGACCACGTTGTAGGTCGCGTTGCTGACCTCGTTCGCCCATACCGCCACGAATCGATTGTTGTCCAAAGCGATCACATTCGGCTGGTAGCTCTCGTTAGCAGCATCGACACCGGCGCCAAGTGCGAAATCAGCCGTCGCCGGTGTACCGTCTGCATTGAACACCCGGGCTTCCGTCCAGGCCCGAACACCTGTGATCTGCTCCTGCCAGACAACGGCGAAACCGCCGTCTGAAAAAGTCGTCACTCGCGCCCAGACCTGGCCGTTGGTCGACACCGAATTGACCCGGAACTCATCGCCGTTTTTGACTCCATCTGCGAGATAGCGCTGCGCATAAATCCCGTAATCGGATCCATCCTGTCCGTTCGACGCCCAGACAACGATCCAGCCGCCGTCGGAGAAGGATGCAATCCCAGGATTGTTTTGATTCGACAAGCCATAGCTGTTGACCGTTGTCTCCACCGAACTATCGGTATCAAACACAATGTCTGCTGGTGGCAGGTTGTTAACGGCGACAACATTCGCAGCGAACTCCGACGTCGGTCCGAAGGCGCCACCGCCCAGATCAACCGTTGCGGTCGCGGTGACAACATGGCCCAGTGTGACAGCTGTGCCCGACAAGGTCGTGTTGAAATGAGCGTTGCCAGATGAATCTGTCGTGACCGAGGTTGCGCCAAGAAAGACGCCTGCCTCGCCGTATCCGCTCGCATCGCCAACAGGAGAACTGAAGAATTCGATCCTCAGTTTCGTCGTGGCATTGGTGTTGATCGATCCGGCAATCGTGGTTGAGCCGCTTCTCACGAGGGCGCTGGCCAGAACGGGCGTGTTTTGCAACCCGTTGGGCCCGGAATCCGGGTCACCCGCATCGTTCGCCGTCACACCATCGGATGCCAGATCGATGCCAGACCCAGAATTGCTGTCGATCCGGTTGCCCAGAAACGTCGCGCTGGTGATCGCAGCGTTTTCGACCTCAATACCATCCGATCCGTTGTGGGCGATCAGATTTCCGTCTGCGCTGCCCGTGCCACCCACGGTATTGGACGTGGCCCCGTTGCGGAACCGGACGCCCGAACCAGTATTGCCGCGATTCAGCGTACCACCCGCATCGGTACCGATGTAATTTCCGGCGATAGTGTTGGCCGTGACCTCGGCATCTTCGAACATGATGCCGATGGAATTCCCGGAAATCACATTGCGTTCGAACGCGTCATTGTTGCCATCACCATCAGTTCCGATTAGGTTACCTGTTACCGGGGTGGTCGAAATGCCATTGTGGAGATAGACACCAGTCTGATTGCCAAGCAATCCGCTCCCGTCCGCGGCCAATCCGATATAGTTTCCCTGCACGGTGTTGTTGGAAGATCCGTCTGCAATCAGCACGCCCACGTTGCCGCTGGCGATGACGTTCCGAGCACCGACAGTTGATCCACCGATCGTATTACCGGGTGAACCAGACCACATCGATACGCCGCCGATGGAATTGCCCAGGGCGATCTGACCGGTGACATCGGTGCCGATGTAGTTACCAGCCACCGTGTTGCCATTTGATCCGGTAAGAAACTCTACGCCGAACCAGTTGTTGGCCGAGATGACGTTGCGTGCGGCTGCACTTGTTCCGCCGACCGTATTTCCGCTCGACGTTCCAAAAAAAGCAACCCCGGATTGTTGGTTATTGGAGCTTGATCCGTTTACGTCGCCAGTTCCGGATGCATTGGTACCAATGAAGTTTCCAGACACCACTGTATTGGTGGTGTTGAAGAGCTCCATACCTCTGCGGGTACTCCCGGAGATGACATTGCGCTGCGCCGCGGTTGTTCCGCCAATCAGATTGCCGCTGCTGTTTGAGCCGATGATGCCATTGTCGCCGTTTCCGGCTGCCGCATTGCCAGTCGAATCGAGTCCGATCCAGTTTCCCTGGATCGTATGATTGCCGCTGTTCAGGATGTCGATTCCGTGGCTCGTGAACCGATTGATCGTCAGACCCCTGATCGTGCTGCCACTGCTGGCTGAATCGAGAACGAAGCCTGGCACTGACGAGCCCAAGTTGCCACCGTTGATCTCGACGACCGGGGATCCAGCGTAATCCGGCTCGCTCCAGCCATCAATGACCACCGGGTTCGTGATGGTCGGTAACGCAGTCAGGATGTTGATTGTCTGTACGCCGCTCCCGACCAGATTGAATCCGATAAGGTCGGGTTGTGATCCGTTGGGTGTATTGTTGGCCGCCGTGATCGCCTCGCGAAGACTCACGAACCCATCTGCACCGCGGTTGGCTAGCAGGCGGCTGAGCGTGGCCACATCGCCATCCACCACATCAGCGGTTGTGTCGACGACAATTGCCGCCTGGGTGCTCGAAACAGCAGCGATATTTCTGGCGAACTCTGATGTATCCGTGAATGTGGAGTACGTGCTGTCGCTTCTGGTGGCCGTCGCAGTGATGTATTCGCCCACCGCCACCGACGCCGAAAGTGTCGCGCTGATGGTGGCGTTCCCTGATCCGTCGGTCGGGACGTTCACGAAGCCCAGGTACCGTTGCCCCTCGCCATGGCCAGTGGCATCCTGGCTTGAACTGGCGAAGAACTCGATACGGTAGTAACTGTTCAAGACGCTATTGAGGGTTCCCGTTATGGTGACCTGGCTGCCGCTCGTGGTCGCGCTGTTGAGCACCGGAAAGTTCTGAAAGTTGTTCGTGCCGACGTCGCCGTCGTTGTTGTCGTTGGCGGTGACGCCGTCTGCCGAACCACCTGCCAGATCAATGCCCAGACCGGCATTGTTGAACACCGAGTTGCCCAGCACTGCATTGCTGGTCCCGCCGTAGCCCACGGCAATACCGGCGCCTGCAGTGGGCGTGACCTGACCGCTATAGGCCACCGTATTGCCGTCCGAGACACCAGTGCCGCCGATTTGCGAGCTGCTCGCGTTACCAAGCACGATGCCGTATTCACCATTGCCCCAGTTCAGCGTATGCGAATCATCCGTGCCGATGGTGTTGTCCCAGATGTTCGTGCCGCTGGACGCGCTGGTTCTACCGATACTGATGCCGCTCTGACCGCTGCCCGCAATCAGGTTGCCGATGATCTGGGCATTGTCCCCGCCGCCGCTGATTGTGATGGCACTACCGATGCTTGTCCGACTGTCGAGCAGCGTACTTCGATCGGCTGAAACGCCGATGATGTTGTTGCGGATCACAATGTTGTCATTCGTTTCACTGGCAATCACAATTGCGGATTCGTTATACCCTGCAATAACGTTGGCGCGATCTGCGGTGGCACCGCCAAGGGTATTGTTGCTGGCCGAATCCATCACCTCGATACCGATGTCATTGCTGCCGTGCAGGGTCTGACCGGTAATATCCGTGCCGATATAGTTTCCGGACACGGTGGCGCCCGTACCGCTGTCCCTGAGGAGTACGCCGATCTCATTGCCTGAGATGACGTTTCGATTCGCTGCCAATGAACCGCCAATCACTGAATTGGCGGCAAGCACGCGGACGCCAGACAACGTATTGGCCTCGCTGGCACCGGCATCACTGCCATCGCTATTGAATTGTCCGATCCAGTTGCCGGCCACGGTGACGCCGTCAGCACCGGCCAGGATTTCAATCGCGTCATCATTCATATCGCGAACGATCAGACCCCGCAGAACTGAATTGTCCGCGCTGGCGGTGAATTGCAGCTTGCCGCCGACACCGTTGCCATCGATTACGATGGGCATGAAGCTGCCCTGTACCCATCCGGATTGAGTCGTGCCGTTAATGATCAACGGATTCGTTATTGCCGGCAGGGTCGATGTCAGTGTAATCGTCTGGGAACCAGCCCCAGGAATGGCGAAAACAATGGTGTCGGCATTGCCTGCCGCATTGGCCTGATTGATGGCCCAGCGCAGGGTGCCCGAACTGCCCGATCCCGTATTGGTGTCCGCCGTACTGTTCACCGTGTAGGTGGCGAGCACGCCGTCCCAGGCGCTACTGGCCAGGGCACTGTAGGCGCCACTGCTCTGGATGGCGCCGGTTTGAACCTCGAACTGCCAGTCGCCGCCCAGTGCTGTCGCGCCCGTCAGGTCGTTGCTTGCCGTGACATCGGCCCCGGTAATCTGCGCCAGCCGTGCCACGAACGCAGCACCCTCTTCACCTTGAGCCACATCGCAGCCGTAGATGAACAGGTCTGCATCCGCGGTGAGCGCCAATGACCATCCGGCCAGCTCCGCCGCGCTGGCTTCCAGCAATGCTGCATCCATTTGCAAACTGCCCAGCTGAGTCTGTGCGCTGGCGCCATGGGTAATGATATGAACCGCCTGAATGCCGTCGCGCTCGGCCAAAGTGGCGCTGATCGTCGCCAGTCCGTCCTCGTTGGCCTGCAGGCGGATGAGCTCGACCGTGCCGTTTTCGATCCGGTCCTGCAGCGCGACGAGCAACGCGTCATCATTGCTCACACGGGCATCGACGAACACGATTTCATGCTGTCCGGCCGGTTCGCGCTTGACGATGCTGCTCGCGACAGGGGTCTGTTCGTCGACGAGCCGGACCTCCGGCGCCGGTGCCGCCTCGGGACCATCACCCTGCCAGAGCGGGTTCAGATCGGCCGAATAGAGAATACGAGGCTCCAGCACCTCGGCTGTCGGACGATGGTCCGCCTGGCCGGTACGGCGCTCGAACAGCTTTCGCAATGAGCCGACGGCCACGGATTCTCCGCGTCGTCTCAACGGGTCGCGGTTGCGACTTTGCCTGGCGGCGCCACCGCGTCAGCCGTTCCCGAGAGGCTGTCGGCTGGACCCACTCGACCCTCGTCGAAGCTGACCATGCAGCGCAGGCCGGCGGGCAGGCGATGGTCCGGATTTGGCAACTCCAGGCGAACCCGGAAGGTGTTACTGGCTGCGTCGATCACCCGGTCCACCGTCTTGACGACGGCCGACAGCTCGCGTCGGTCGAGCAACTCGGGCACCACGCTGCCGCTGTCGCCCACCTGCACCCGGCCGAAGGCGGCCGCAGGAACCAATACGTCAACGCGCAACGGATCGATTGCCGCCAGGCGCAGCAACGGCTTTTGCTCGATGTATTCGCCTGGGCCGAGATAGCGATCGACCACGATCCCATCGATCGGGGCCCGCACGATTCTCTGACTCAGTTGGGCGGCGGCCATCTGCAATTCGCGGGCAGCCAGCTTGCGCCGCTCCTCAGCCTGCGTGGTCTTGCCCCGGGCCACTTTGGCATCGGCCGTGGCCCGTTCGACAAAGGCTTCTGATACGAAGCGCTCATCGAGCAGATCCTCAGCGCGCTTCAGATCGCTGTTGGCCAATGACTTGAGACTGGCTGCCGCCTCGACTTCGCCGACCTGCCGGGCACGTTCCCGCGCCACCGCGAGCGAAGCCTGCTCGACCTGCGCATTGAGCTGGGCAAGCACCTGGCCGCGACGAACGACATCGCCACGATCCACACCGACACTGTCGATGATGCCCGCCGACGGGCTGCCCACCTGAACGGTCAGACTCGGCTGGATCATGCAGTCCAGGCCATGCAGCGGGACGGTGGCCGCGGCACCTGGTTGGGTGATCGGGCGCGGCTCGACCGCTTGCGCATTTGCATCGGCCCAGAGCGCCAGCGCGAAAAGGGCGTAAAGCAGCGGATGACGCTTGAAGATCGTCTTCATGTTCATTCCCGTTGTCCCGCAAATGCAAATCGCTCTTCAGCTTGGTGGTCCATCCGACGCAGCAGTTGACGTTGATCCGCATCAGCCCGTTCGGCGCACCGCTGGACGATCCGTGCGATGATCTGGCCGAGCCCCCCTGGCACGCGGCCGTCTCGTGCGAGCAAGCGTGCACCGGATCGCAACCAGGTTGGGCAGCCCTGCACGAGCAAAGCATCATCCAGCGCGACGATCGACTCAAACGAGCCGGGATCACCGTGGCGGGCCGCCCGGCCATAGAGTTGTCGATCGATCCGCCTGGCCCGGTTCACCGACGCCGCGATCACATGAAGACCGCCCGCGGCGCGAGCCTGCGCATCGAGTTCGATATCCGTGCCGCGGCCGGCAATATTGGTGGTCACCGTCACACAGCCTGCATTGCCTGCCCGGGCGATACAGCGCGCCTCGTCCTCGCTCTGGCTGGCATTGAGCACCTGGTGGGCTACCCCGGCTTTTTGCAGATGTGCCGACAGACGCTCTGAGGCACCCACGCTATCAGTGCCAATCAGCACCGGGCGCCCGTTTGCAAGGCAGGTGCGGACCGCGTCGCACACCGCCTTCCATTTGGCTGATTCAGAGATGAATAGACGGCGTCCGAGGCAAAGCCGCTGCGACGGCCTGGCCAGCGGAACGACTGCCGTGCGACAGCGATAGAGGCGGTGCAGTTCGCTGCGTGATTCGTGCAGCGTGCCGCTCATCCCGGCCAGATGCAGATAGCGCGGAAACAGGCGCTGATAGGTAATCTGGGCGGCAGTCTCGGCCGGCAGGCTGGGTGCCAGGCCCTCCTTGATCTGGACCATGGCATGCAACTCGCCACTCCATTGCCGCCCCTGTGCGATCCGGCCCGTGAGTTCGTCGATCAGCGCCAGACCCTGGGAGCTGACGGTGTAGTCGATCTCGCGCCTGAGCAACAGTTGCGCGACCAAGGCCGACTGCACCAGATCACAGGCGCGACGCAGAGGCCACAACAGGCCCCGTTCCCCATCGACAGCCGCGGCGACACGCGCTTTGCCCGACTCGGTCAGCATTGTCAGGCGAGGTCGGCGCTGCACCGAGAAGTCCCGCGTCGGCACCAGAGCGCCGGCAATGTCGAAGGCGCGGCGCAATGCGATTTGATCCAGCGGGCGGCCCGCCCTGGCCAGAATCAGCGGTACGCAGGCTTCATCGAGCAACAAGCTGTCGGCCTCATCCACCAGCGCCAGACAGAGCGATGGCACCAATGGCCCGGCACAGCCCGCATCGTTCATCTCGAGCGCGCGCTGCAGCAGTGGACTGCGCGCTTCACCGAGGCGATGATGATCGCGCAGGTAGTCGAAGCCCAGTTCCCTGGCCGTGATGTAGAGCACACCGCGCCGATAGAGTGCACGTCTGGCGCCCTGCCCGGTCGACTGGATGATGGCGCCGCTGGCGATGCCCAGCGCCGCATAGTAGGGCGCCATCGCCGCAGCGTCTCGGGCAACCAGGTAGTCGTTGGCGGTCAGCACATGCACGGGCACGCCAGCCAGACCGGCCGCGCCAGCCGCCAGTGCAATCGCCACGGTCTTGCCTTCACCGGTGGCCATCTCCGCCAGCCCGCCCTGCAGCATCAACCAGGCGGCGAACTGCTGGGTCGGGTATGGCACCAGGCCGAGTGTGCGCTGCATTGCTGCGCAGGCCAGACCGATCGCCCGCCCGGCGCACGGTCCGGCGAAGCCATCACGACTGAGTCCGGCCTGCACATCCGCGCGCAAGGCCCGGGCCGCTGACGCGTCGGCCGACACCATCAGTCGCTGCGTCTCGTCAAGCGCTGTCATGACGCTTGACGGCATCCGTCCGATGCGGCGATCGCGAACGGCACCAGTCCATTCGCGCCAGACATCGAGCCAGGTAGGGGGCGACGTGGGACGACGCTCCGGGTAAAGGCCGAACGCCAGGCCGGCTCTGGGCAAGGTCGACGTCACAGGTCCAGATGCCTCAGGAAGGCGCGACGCACCAGCCGCGAGAGCCACTGGGCACCACTGGACTGACCATGGTTGAAGGTCACGAGCACGCGCGAGCCGATCGGCGGACGGACCGAGTCGGGCAGTTGCAGATCGACCTGGAAATGAGCGTCCCGTGCCGTCTGGCCGCTCTTGTCCATCGGGTCCAACGCGATGCTTCCGCCGTAGGCCTGACCCAGGGCGGCACTGGGTAGTGCCGTGCTTGCCTGCGGCACGGCCGAGCGCATCTGCGCGCTCATCGTCTCCCCTCCGCCCGCCAGTTTCACGGCAGCGCTGTGGGATTGGTCCCGGACCAGCCCGACGTCGCTGTTGCTCACGAGCGCCCGCACCACCGGCGCCGCATCCGGGACGACCTGCGCGAGCAAATGGCCTTGCGGCAGGAAGATGCCAACCAGATCGCGATGCACATCGAATGCCACGCGCCCCGACGTGCCTGCGCGCACGAGCAAGGCATCCTGTTGCACCTGCAGCGCCAGCACTTCCTCGCGCAACTGATTCGCCTGGTCACGGGCCTGAGCTGCGACCAGTGGATCGGTGTCGCGTTGCTGGGCCTGGCGGACATCGGCCTGAATCCACTCACTGCGCGACTTGGCCAGCGCAACCTGCAGTGCGGGATTGGACAGCCGGGCCAGCGGTGCTCCGGCCTGGACGGCATCGCCATCGCTCACCATGAACTCATCGACAAAGCCGCCAACCTGCAGGCGTACCATCGCCTCGTCGGGTAGCCATACGATGCCGGGGGCATGACTGCGCAGTGGCAGCGGCAATACGAAGGCGACCAGGCAGACCAGACCCGCGCCGGCCAACAGCACGCCCATCGCCCGGGGCCTCTGCGCACCCAGCATCGGTGATCGCACCAACCAGCGAAGCGCGCGAAACAATGGCAGCCCAAGGCTCAACCAGAGTGCCGCCAGCGCCAGGATCAATGACGCCCAGGGCAGGATCTGCGTCAGTGCGACGGCCAGCGTCACCAGCATCAGCGTGCGCATCAACCAGGCCGCAGGCGCGTAAGCAATCAACCAGCGCCGCTCGCCACGGGCCAGACTGCTGAAGCGATCCTGCGTGAGCCCGAGCAGATGGCGTCGCAGGATATGCAGCCACCAGGCGAGGCTACGCTGTGCCAGATTGGGCAGCTCGAACACATCGCACAGCACATGGTAGCCATCGAATCGGAGCAAGGGATTGCCATTGACCAGCAAAGTCGAGACACCACCCACCATCACGATCGATGCGGCCACATCGCGCAGCAGACCGGGCTCGAGCAGGCACCAGGCGATCAATGCCATGCCGGCGAGCACCAGCTCGGTAAGGATGCCGGCACCGGCGACCAATGCCCGCTGGTACTTGCTGGCGAACGACGCCGAGGCTGACGCATCCACGAAGGGCACGGGGGTCAGCATCAGCAGGGCAATGCCGATCTGATGCACCTCACCCCCGTAACGCTTCACGGCAAACGCATGGGCCAGTTCATGCAGGCCCTTGACCAGCGGAAACACCAGCCATAACAACAGCAGTCCGGGTGACTCGGTCAGCACACGATGGGCAGCGCGGGCGAACTCGCCGCCTTGCGCCAGCAAAAGCAATGCTGACACCACGATCAACGCGGCCATCGCGAACAACGACGCCCTGCTGAACAACCACCGCACGCTGCCCAGGTACCGGGACAGGAACATGTCCGGGTCCCACAAGGGCAGCCGGATTGCCAGCGGATTGACAGCCTGCCGACGTCGACGCTGACGATCACGTGATCTGACACGCACGATCGCCGCGGCGTCGGGCGGAATGTCTCCCAACAACAGGTGGCCGCCGTAGGCCTGACCGATGATATCGATGGCCTCAGCCTGTGTGGGCGCCGCATCGCCTTCGGCATCCACCAGAGCGGACCAGATGTCATCGAGCGTGCGCCGGCCATCACATCCGGCCACCAGCATCCAGGCGACCCGGTTGAAGCGCAGTTGCCGACCGCTGAGCGTGTCCTGGGCTACCCGCCAGGCCTCGCCCCGCACCATCTGGTGAGTGACTCTGACCCCGGCGCGCAAGCGCGGGCGCATGAACGACACGCGGTACCAATCCGCCGACAGCAGCGGCGCGTTCATGCGATGACCTGCCAGATCGTTCGGCGCAGCCAGTTGCCCAGGCGCAGCCACCAGACCTGGACCTGCAGACGACGATCGATGTCGATCCGGGCGATACCGCGCAGGCCGGGGCGCAGGGCGGCCTCCTGCATGGCGCCGACCCGCCCCTCGACCTCGAAGACATTTCGCTGATCCAGCGCAGCGGCCACCGGCGAGATCCGCTGCACATCGAAGGCCACGGGTGCCTGGCCCAGCCCCGCAAACAACACCTGCGCGGCCTGACCAACCTGCAGCAAGGTCACATCCTGATCGTCGACCTCGGCAACCACCTTGTAGCCCTGAACCGGCGAGACGGTCAGCAAGGTCTGTCCACGGGTCACGGGTGCACCGATCTGAGCGCTCAGGTCGCCATCGACCAATGTGCCGTCGAACGGCGAACGAAGCCGCGTGCGCTCGATCTCGCTCTCGACCAGAGTGTGCTCGGTGCGCGATTGATCGAGTACCGCGCGCGCCTGCACAATGTCGCCCGCGTCGTCACCCGCCAGCGCTTCGCGGTATTGTTTGTCATGCTGAGCGATCTGGGCCGCGAGCCGGTCGCGTCGCAACAGCAGGTCGCGGTCCTCCAATGACGCAATGACCTGGCCTTGCCGCACCGGCTCACCCGGGCGAGCCGCGACCTGGGCAATGAAACCGTCGACCGGCGCGGCCAGTATCCGCTGATCGATGCCTTCCACCCTTGCCGGTGCGACCACCCTAAGGGTGACTGGCCACAGCGCCACCAATAGCGAGAGCAAAGCGAGCGCGGCCAATCCGTACCGCCAGGGCGACAGGGTTCGATCGCCCAGACGCACCCCGCGCGGCGCCAGCGCTTCGACCAGCCGACCGCCGACCGGCGATTCCAGCCGATGCTTCATGTCCAGCACCGGACCAACGAACAATGCCGCGTCTTGCGCAATCTTCAGGGCGTTGTCCGTGAAGCCGCCGACCCGCTCGAATAGCAGCACGCCCACGCAGCGCTCCGCATCGATGATCGGCACGGACAAGATGGACAGGCCGCCAGTGGCACGTGCCAGTTCCGCGTGCGCTGCGGTCAATGTCGCCGCATTGAACGAGGGTAAGGGATAGATGATGCTGGTGCGCTGATCAACGGCCTCCTGCATGGCCGCGGCAATGCCGTCAACAGGATTACGTCGATCCGTCGGGTCGACGCCGGATGACGTGGCCACCACCTGAAGACGGCCATGAAGATGCAGACCCAGGCTGCTGCGTTCGCAACCCAGCGTCGCACACAGGTCGGTGAGCACCGCCTGCGCAGCCGGCAGGAATCGCTCGTGCCGCAGGCCACGCGCCAGCAGCACGAGCGCCGCTTTCCGTCGGCTATAAGCCGGTTCGGCCGAGCGGGCAGGCGATTCACGCGCAACACTAATTGGATCAGCAATCATCAGGAAAAAAATAGTCAGCGGCCAACCATCGGCAGAGCGCACAGTGCGCCGCACGAGTCCATTGGACATCGATCGATTCGGTCGGCAACATTGGAAAAAGACGGGAAATCGGCGGATTCCGAGGCTTTGGGCCTGGCCAGCCCCATACGACCGGTCCATCACACGGTCGTGAACGGTCTTCGGTGCGGGGCGATCAGATGGTGAAAAACGGTCCGATCCGGGCGTGGCAGAGTGGTTCCCGGATTGTCGGACGACTGCGCAGACAACCATCCGCGGGGTGGAATCGACCATTGATCGGCGTCTTGAGCGTGAATCCCGACTTGAAACGAATCGGTCAGGGCAATTCGGTCATACCAGCCTTCGGTCAACGGTCAGGCCGACGAAGGCTGCGGAATCAGAACATCACATTGGCGGCACATGCGACCGCCTGGAGCCCGGACCGGCCTATAGGCGGTTTGGCGGACCGGGATAAGGCCAGTCGGATGAGGGCGCAGAATCACCGCAGGCGTGGCGCAGATCGGACGAAACGGGTTAACGGCGAACTTGAAAAGGTCGATGCGATTGACCATGCCACCCGGCGAAAAAGCTAGGCCATGGACTCCCTGATTGCCGCTTCGGCCAGAGCCCTCGCCGCAGGCGACGCATTGGGCGCGCTCAAACACGTGGCGCTGCGCGACGATCCTCCCGCATTGGCCTTGCGCGGCATCGCCATGGCGCAACTGGGCGAACTCGCCACGGCGCGCGAACTGCTGCGTCGCGCGGCCAGACGCTTTGGTGCCCATGAGGCAGTGTCCCGCGCCCGCTGCGTCGTCGCCGAAGCCGAGGTCGCGCTGGCGATGCGCGACTTCGCTGGATCACCGCGCACGCTGACCGCCGCCGCAGCCATACTGACCGCGCAGGCCGACAGGGCCAATGCGGTTCACGCCCGATTGATCGCGACTCGCCGCCTGCTGCTGCTCGGGCGCCTGGACGAAGCGGCAATCGAATTGGCCGGAATCGATCTGCGTGAGCGCATGCCGGCTTCGCTCGCTGCGGTGGCCGAACTCAGCGCCGCCGAGCTTGCACTGCGCTCGCTGCGCACCGGCCCGGCACGAACCGCCCTGCGGCGTGCGCATGCAGCAGCCACGGTGGCAGGTGTGCCGGCCCTGATGGCCGAGGTGACCGAGGCACAATCTGCCCTGGATCGCCCGGCCGCCCGACGACACGACCTCAACGGCACCGATTACCTCATGCGCCTGGATGAAGTCGAGGCCTTGCTCGGCTCGGAAACACTGGTGGTCGACGCCTGCCGACGCGGCGTGAGCGCGGGTGCCAGGTGGCGGCCGCTGACCCGTCGCCCGGTGTTGTTCGCACTGATCCTCTCATTGGCACAGGCCTGGCCCGGCGATCTGGACCGAGCGGCATTGATCGCCCAGGTGTTCCGCTCTCAGCACGCGGATGAAACCCACCGGGCCCGCCTGCGGGTTGAAATGAGTCGACTGCGCGCACTCTTGAATTCGCTCGTTCGCATCGACGCGACGGCGCGGGGCTTTGTACTGGTACCGCACAGGAATATGCCGGTCGCGGTGCTGATGCCGCCCATTGCGGGCGAACAGGCAGCCCTGCTGGCGCTGCTATCCGATGGGGCAGCCTGGTCCACCTCGGCCCTGGCCCAGGCCCTGGGCACCAGCCAGCGCACGGTGCAGCGCGACTTGGCCGAGCTACAGGCAGCAGACCGGGTACGCTCGCTCGGCCAGGCAAGGGCGCGACGCTGGCTGGCGCCTGCGCTGACCGGATTCACGACAGCATTGTTACTCCCAGTCGCCATGCGGTTTGCGTAGAGTGCGGTGACGGTGCCGATTTCCGGGCGCCACACCCAGGAGCTGCACCCATGACAGCAAGCCAGAACACTATGCAATCCGCGCCGGCCGACATCGTCCGGGAATATGGCCCGTTCGACGGTGCCACCAGTGTGCACGGCGTTTCCCACGACGGTCAGCGCGTCTGGGCTGCCACCGACGCCGGGCTGGTTGCCTTCGATCCCGCCAGCGGCAAGACCAACAGAACACTGGCCTGCGCCGCCGACGCCGGCACCGCCTTCGACGGCCAGTATCTCTACCAGATCACCGAGTCGCGCATCGACAAGATCGACCCTGAAACCGGCCAGGTGCTGGCGTCGATTCCGGCGCCCGGTACCGGCAGCGACTCGGGCCTGACCTGGGCCGAAGGCAGCCTCTGGGTCGGGCAGTACCGCGACCGAAAGATCCATCAGATCGACCCGCAGACCGGTGCCATCAAGCGCACCATCGAGAGCAATCGCTTCGTCACCGGCGTCACCTGGGTCGAGGGCGATCTGTGGCATGGGACCTGGGAGGGCGACGCCAGCGAACTGCGTCGTATCGACCCGCAGGACGGTACCGTCCTCGAAAGCCTGACCATGCCCGGTGGCACGGGTGTGAGCGGGCTCGAATCGGACGGCGCTGATTTGTTCTACTGCGGCGGCGGTGGCAGCGGCAAGGTCCGCGCCGTGCGACGCCCGCGACGCGACAGCTCGTCCGCTCGCACCGTGGATCGATAGCGCCGGATGACCGGGAATGCAGAGGGATTCATCAATCTGAACAACACGGAGCAGAATCATGTACGACATCATTCACCGGGCCGGCATCCAAGCGGCGATCGACTGGGCACGATGAGCATGGCCGTGACGGCGCTCGAACCGGACGCAGCAGTCCGCTGGCACTGCCCAGCAGGACCCGATGAATGGATCGGCAGCGATCTGGAGTTCCTGCTGTCGCAGGAAGGCGAGCACAGCATCGTTCGCTTCGGTCATCGCAACTGGCGAGAGGCTGTCGACTTCACGGCACACTGCAGCACCAAGTGGGCCAGCTTTCTGCTCAGCCTGAAGGCGCTCTTGGAAACCGGCCAGGGTCGTCCTTCGCCGCGGGACGTCAAGATCGACAACTGGAACTGATCGACCCCGCACATCGTCTACGATGACCGGTCCGGCGACTGTCCAGCGCCCCACCCTCCGGAGTGCCCAACATGTATCTGATCGGTAGCGGCGCCGGTTTCTCCGGTGACCGGGTCGACGCCCCTCAGTCGGTCGTCAAGGCGATTGCCGCCTCGGGCAAGCCCGGCGCCGTCATCTTCGAAACCATCGGTGAACGGACCCTCGCCCTGGGCCATGTTGCGCGCCGGGCCGACCCCGGGAAAGGTTTCGAGCCACTGCTCGCCGAATTCCTGGCGCCCATCCTGGCCGACTGCCTCAACGCGAGCATCGCGATCATCGGCAACTTCGGTGTCGCCAATCCGCAAGCCGCAGCCCGCGTCATTCAGCAACTCGCCCATGCGGCCGGCCTGGGTCCGATCCGGATCGCCATCGTCTCGGGTGACGACATCCGTGACGGGCTCGATCTGGACCAACTCGAGATCTGGGAAGGCGACCGGGCGCTGGCCGGACCGACCGACGAGGTGATCGCCGCCAATGTGTACATCGGTGCCAGGCCCATCGCCGACGCCTTGCGCGCCGGTGCCCAGGTGGTGGTGACCGGGCGCGTCGCCGATCCCGCGCTCGTGCTGGGCCCGTTGGTGGCGCACTATGGCTGGGCCTGGGACGACTGGGACCGCCTCGCACAGGGCACGCTGGCCGGGCATCTGCTCGAATGCGGCGCGCAGGTCACGGGTGGCTACTTCGCCGACCCTGGTTTCAAGGATGTACCCGGCATGGCCAACATCGGCTTTCCGATCGCCGAGATCGATCGCGACGGCGCGATCGTCATCACCAAGGCGGCCGGTACCGGCGGCCTGGTCGATTCCCGCACCGTCAAGGAGCAGATCCTCTATGAAATTCATGATCCGGCGGCCTACCTGACGCCTGATGTGATTCTCGACATCACCCAGGTACAGATTCGCGAAGTGGGCGAGCATCGGGTCGCGCTGACCGGGGCGCGCGGCAGGCCGGCGCCCGAGCGCCTCAAGGCCACGGTCAGCTTCCCAGGCGACTGGTTGGGCGAAGCTGAAATCTCCTATGCCGGCCCGAATGCGCAGGCACGCGCCCGGCTCGCGATCGCGACCATCGAAGAGCGGCTCGAGCGACGTCAGCTCGATCTGCGTCGACGCTACGATCTGATCGGTGCGTTCAGCATTTTCGACGGGGATTCGGGCGAGTTGCGCGAGCGCGATCCGCGGGCGCAGGACTGCGGTGACGAATCCGCTGACCTGCGGGTGCGTCTGGCGGTGAGTGGTCAGCAACGCGAGCGCGTGGAACAAGCGCTGCAAGAGGTGCTGGCGCTCTACTGTTGTGGGCCGGCCGGCGGCGGTGGCGTGCGAACCCGCATCCAGAACCGGATCAAGACCGTGTCTTACCTGGTACCACGGGCACGGATTCACCCGCGTTTCGATTTTCTGGGGCCGCACGAATCATGAGCGAACACACGACCCCGATCCCGCTGCATCGGATCGCGCACGCGCGCACCGGCGACAAGGGCAACCGCATCAACATCAGTGTCATTGCCTACCATCCGCAGGCCTGGCCGGTGTTGCTCGACCAGGTGACGGCGCAGCGGGTGGCGAGCCTGTTCCGGCATCGCGGACTGAGCGCGATCGAGCGCTATGAACTGCCGACGCTGCAGGCATTGAATTTCGTGATGGATGACGTGCTGGAAGGCGGCGTCAACAGCGCACTGAATCTGGACACCCATGGCAAGAGCCATTCATTCCGCCTGCTGGCCATGACGATTGATGTGCCGACCGGGTTGCTCGCCAGGATCAGCGTGGGTCCGCGCTAGACCGCATCAGAACAGCGGCAGTTGGGCGGAATCCGGTTCGGCAGGCCGACGAAACTGGGAGGTATCTGCGGTCGTTCGTTCAAGCTGCAGACCAAGCCGACGCGCGGCGAGCTTGAAGCGTTGCGCGATGAGCCGCGCATAGTCACCACTGCCCTTCATGCGAACGCGATAATCGGCATCGTAGTCGCGGCCGTCCCGGGTCTGACGAACCAGATTCATCACATGGGCAGCCTTGAGCGGGTAATGCTCATGCAACCAGTCGACGAACAGGTCGCGCACCTCGAGCGGCAGGCGTAACAACACATAACTGGCCTGACTCGCGCCCGCGTTGGCGGCGGCCTCCATGACCTGCTCGAGTTCATGATCATTGAGCCCCGGGATGATCGGCGAGGCAAAGATCGCAACCGGAATGCCGGCCTGGGTAAGCCGCTTGATGGCGGCCAGACGCCGCTCGGGTGAATTAGCCCGCGGCTCCAGCGTGCGCGCCAGGCGGGGATCGAGGGTGCCCAGCGACAGATGCACGCTCGCCAGGCCGCGCTTGGCCATGGGCGCGAGGATGTCGAGGTCGCGCAAGACCAGGGCGGATTTGGTGGTGATGCCGACCGGTATGCGGTAGTCGGCCAACACCTGTAGCACCGAGCGGGTGATGTTCAGATCGCGTTCGGCAGGTTGATAGGGATCGGTGTTTGCGCCCAAGGCGATCAGCGCGGGTACGTAAGCGGGTCGGTTCAGTTCGATGCGCAGTTGTTCGGCCGCGTTGGTTTTGGCCATAATGCGGGTTTCGAAATCCAGCCCGGGTGAGAGCCCCAGATAGGCATGGCTGGGACGAGCATAACAATAGATGCAGCCATGCTCGCAACCCTGGTAGGGATTGACCGATTGATCGAAGGGAATGTCGGGCGAATCGTTTCGACTGATGATCGAACGGGCGCGCTGCTCGGTGACCCTGGTGAGCGGCGAGCGCGGGGCGTCTCCGGCGTCTCCGGCGTCGAGGGTATCGAGGAAGTCGAGATCCGGTTCACGGCTGAACGTGGTGAAGCGCTCGATGAGATTGGACGCGGCCCCTCTGCCCTTGTGAAAGCTCAGGACCTGCTGGTCGGATCGGATGCGCTGCTTCATGGCGGTGGACGACTGGTGTGCAAATAAAACGATGATCTAGGCGCTGCTTGGTGCTGACTAGGCGCCGATCTGAATTAACTGTATATTAATACAGTAACAGAATCTGGCAAGCTCAATGCTAAAGTTAGACCACAGATGACCATGTCGCACAAGCCACCGCCGATTCAACGACAGGTAATTCTCGCGTGCGATCAGCGCCGCAAGTACGGCGTGCGTCTCATCTTTCAGGTCCAGCGCGCCGCATACATCGGCGATCTGGAGAACGTGACGTTGCCGCTTGCCGATGGAATTTTGGCCCAAATTCGCCCCGACCGGTTGCGGGACTGCGAAGGCGGCAAACGGTACGAGATGGAAATTGTTGGGTTTCCTACGGCGAGCGATGCTGAGGCTGCCGGGAGGAAGATGGCACAGACTCTCTTGCTGTGGGCAATCAGTCTGGACTTTGGCCTACGTCTGAGTTATCACTCGCACGAGCCGCCGACGGTGTTCGACAGAACAGCCAGCAAAGGCATTCAACTGTCCGGCGAGACGTACTCTTCTTGGCCGCAGCAAGTAATTCTCGACGAATTCCAAAAGTCGTTCGACACGCCGATTCGAGATCGAAGGCTTCTTCTATCCATGGAGCTTTATGCCGCGGCTGCGCTTGAGTCAAATGACAGGGCCCGCTTCGTCATGGCGGTGTCAGCACTTGAACCATTAGCCGAGCAGCGGAACATTGGCGCGGAGGTATCCCAGGCGGTCGATAAACTCTGTACTCAGTTCGATTTGGACACGTCCATACCATGCGCTGTGCGGCAGTCGATTCGGGGAAGGCTCCAAGAGCTAAAGCGGGAGTCTGTTCGCCAAGCGCTTAAGCGCCTCTGCGTCACGTGGTTTCCGTCAGAGCCCGCCGCTTGGGACAACATTGACCGCGCCTACGCGCTTCGGAGCAAACTACTCCACGAGGGTCGCCCGAGCGACCTTGATATCCTGCTTCAGGAGGAGGCGCGCAGCATTGCAAACTATCTCCGTCGCATCTACCAGCATGAGTACGGTCACCCGTTGCGGGCTCCGGCTGCGGCCTAACCTAGCGTATATGGACTCCCCTCAAACGAGCAAGAGCTGATCGATATTGTTGGTTTAACGGAGTCGCTTGCAGTCGTATATCCGGCATCTGAGTTGAGCCTTGTGTGGTGGCTCGTGCCGTCATGGAATCTGCCACCCCGGTGCCACTCGTTGCAAGCGGCTGCGGATGAGCCGGAAGAGTTATCGGCATTGTTGGGGTGTGGTGCGACCGTTGTGGCCATGATGAGCGATCAGTCTCGGTGCAAGGCGAGGTGGGTGGTTAACTGGGTTCAGTGAGCCAGTTCGAAGCTCTGGCGAGTGAGTTTCTTAGAGAGGCGAACGGCGGGCTGGCCAAACGGTGTTTGGTCACGAAGCACGCCGTAGCAAATGCGAGCCAGCTTGTTGGCCAAGGCACAGACGGCCTTGTTGTGGTTCGAGCGGCTTTGGATATCGAGTGCCCAGGCTCGAATGCCGGCGACAGTCTTGCCGGCATTTCTAGCTGCCGCTGCGGCCCGCAGGACCGAGCGTGCACCGTGGGTCAGCAGCATTCGCAGGTACTTGTCGCCGCGCTTACTGATACGACCCAGGTGCCTGGTGTTGCCCGAAGAGTATTCCTTCGGGGTGATTCCGAACCAGGAGGAGAAGTGCCTGGCATCGACGAAATGTTCAACCGAACCCGAGGTTGCAGCGGCGATGCCGGTGGAGGTGAGAAGGCCAATACCGGGAATGGTCATGAGCAGCTTGCAAGCCGGTGATTCGTTGGCGGCTGCGGCCAGTTCGCGTTCGAGTTGGGCGATGCGGGTCTCAAGCACCCGAATCTCCTCGAGCAACTGATGCATCGTGCCACGCAGCATGGTAGGAATCGAGGATTGCTCATCGGCGATGGCACGGCTCATTGCTTCCAGGCCAGTGCGCGCGCCGATCGGGACGTGCAGTCCCATCTCTCTGCAGAACCCGCGAAGGGTATTGATGCGTGCAGTGCGGGTGGCCATCCAGCCCGAACGGGTACGGTGCAAGGCCTGCAGAGCTTGCTGCTCGACCGATTTGATGCGAACAGGCCGGATGTCCGGCGCTCGGGCGGCCTCGAGCAGAGCGATTGAGTCGGCCGCATCGGTCTTGTTGCGGCGCACGTAGGCCCGAACGTATTGGGCGGGCAACAAGGTAACGTCGATACCGAGAGAACGAAATTTACGACCGTAATGGTGCGCCGACCCACAAGCCTCCATGACGATCCGATCGACCTTGCGATTGGCGAAGAAACGATCAAACTGGGTTCGACCCAGGCGGTGTTGCTCGATGACCTGGCCGTTGGCATCGGCCAGGGCCACTTGAAAGACATCCTTTGCAAGGTCAACGGCTGCGGTTGTAGCATTCATCTTGGACTCCTTTCGGGATTGGGATGCTGCTCGCTCACACCACGTGATGAACAGCTGGCACTATGATGCCGCTCAAAAAAGGGGGGAGTCCATCCCATCATTCAACCTGGCACGCCACGGCATACTGTGTCGCGCCGGTTACCTCTACTTTGAAATGAAACAGGAGCAATCGGTATGACCATTTCACCAAAAGAGCTCGGGATTGATAAGTTGGGCTTGTCAGACCGTTTGGCATTAATAGACGAAATCTGGGCCGGAATCGTCGCCGAAAGAAGTAACTTTCCCCTTAGTGATGCCCAACGCGATGAGTTGGACAGGCGCATTGCAGAGGACGATGCGTTTCCTGACAACGTTGTGCCATGGGACGACGTCAAGGCGTCGGTGCGCGAGCGATTGAAATCGTGACACTGCCAGTTGTATTTCGTCCTGTAGCCAAAGCGGAGTTTGAAGAAGCGGCAGCGCGATACGAGTCAGAAAAGAGTGGGCTCGGCCAAGAGTTCTCGATCGAAGTCAATGCTGCGATCGCCCGGGCTGCGGAGGCACCAATGAGATATCAAACTGCGCAGGGCAATGTGAGAGCTGCTGCAACACGTCGATTCCCATATATTGTTTACTTTCGCGTTCGCGACGAGCGTCTCGTAGTGCTCGCAGTCTTTCACGGAAGCCGCAACCCTGCTGTTTGGCAGGGGCGCATTTAGCATCACGCTGCAGTGGACAGTTGACCCGTGCGATCGCATTGGCCAGGCCGCAGTCACGGCGAACCCGATTCGAGACCCAATGAATCGATCGACATCGACGCTGGCACAGTGCCTGGCAGTACCCGGCCGGCGCGTTGACACTGTCGTGGTTCGACCTGATCAGCCCGGCTTCGCGAACAACGGATGAAGATTGCTGTTCTTTGAATCGAACACCTCCATGCCCTCATCGATCTGCAGGGTGATGCCGATCCACCGTCGACGCTTGAGCGGTTCAAAAAACGCGGCAGCGACCGCGCTCAGTGCCTCACCGGCCTGGCGCTTGGCGGCCTCCGAGCGGCCACGCGCCATGCGCAGGTTCAGATAGACAAAGGCATAGTCACCCGGATCAATATCGCCCGCCGCTGCGTCGCCTCCCCCACCGCCCCCTCCAGGCAGGCCGGCCGCGCGACCCGCCGAACCGCCATCGGCAATCGCATAATGCGCCGCCGGATACGCGAGCACACGGGTGCCGCCTGCCGGGAATACCGGTCGGCCCGTTTCATCGACCACGGTGAGCATGGTGTCGGCCAGTTGGCGGCAGAGCATGCGCATGTCGGTCTCGGCATCGAGTTGAGCCGTGTAGAGAATCACCAGATGAGGCATGCTTGCTCGCTCCTAGAGACGTCCGCCAAAGGCCGCCTCGCGGGGCGCGCCGGCCACGTCATAGTCGGCTGGCAAGGGCTGGATCGGAAACACAGCATTGATCTGGCCCGTGCCGGAACTCGGGAAGATCGGCGTGATGACGTCGGCCTGGCCGCGGTAGTCGCGCCAGCCGAGCGCACCCATCAACATGGCGGTGTCATGCATGAAGCCTTCGCCGTGGCCCTTGGCCGCGTATTCGGGCAGCATATCGCAGAAGTCGGCCCATTCGCCACGCTCCCACATGGCCACCACCTGTTGATCCAGCCGCTCGAGAAACGGGCTCCACATCCGGTCCGCATACTGGGGTGCCAGACCATTCTGGGCAAACCGGTGGGACAAGGAGCCACTCGCGAATATCGCCACTGTGCCATCGTAGTCTGTTTCAATGGCGCGGCGCATGGTCGCACCCAGACGCGCACTGTCGGCCAGGTAGTGCACCTGGCAGAGGGCCGAAACCGAGATCACCTTGAAATGACGGTCGGCATTCATATAACGCATCGGCACCAGGGTGCCATATTCGAGCGGAAGGCTGGTGGCGTCGTGGGCGAGCGTTTCAACGCCGGCCTTGGTGCAGGCATCGGCCAGCAGATGACCCAGGGCCGGATTGCCGTCGTACTCATAGGCCATATTGCTGATGAAATGCGGCAACTCGTTGCTGGTGTAGATGCCCTTAAAATGCGGCGCACAGTTGATGTGATAACCGGCGTTGACCAGCCAGTGGGTATCAAACACGACGATGGTGTCCACGCCCAGTTCACGACAGCGCCTGCCGATTTCGACATGGCCCTGGATGGCGGCGGTGCGTCGACCTTTGTGCGGCCCGTCGAGCTCGCTCAGATACATCGAGGGCACATGAGTGATTTTTGCCGCCAGCGCCAGCTTGCCCATCAGAGGCCCCACCGGGGAATGTGATGGGATCCCATCGAGACCGCCACGTTCTTGGGTTCCAGAAATACCTCGTAGCTCCAGGTGCCGCCCTCGCGGCCGGTGCCGCTGGCCTTGGTGCCGCCGAATGGCTGACGCAGATCGCGCACGTTCTGGCTGTTGACAAAACACATACCCGCCTCGATGGCCGCGGCCACCCGATGGGCACGACCCAGGTTTTCGCTCCAGACGTAACTCGACAGGCCGTAGGGGATATCGTTGGCCTTTGAGATCGCATCGGCTTCGTCCGAAAAAGGAATCAGACAGGCCACGGGTCCGAAAATCTCATCCTGGGCGATGCGCATGCGGTTATCGACATCGGCAAACACGGTGGGCCAGACATAATTTCCCTGGCGAACCGACTCGGGCAGCTCGGGCGCATAGCCCGGCCGGTCAATGCCGCCGCAAACGAGCGAGGCACCCTCCTTCGAGCCCAGTTCGATATAGCCTTGCACCTTGTTGAGATGTTGCGGGCTGATCATCGGCCCGATGGTGGTGGTCTCGAGCCGGGGGTCGCCGACCACGATACGGTCGGGCACGCTCGGCAAAGCGCTCGACGAACGTGGGATAGACGCCTTGTTGGACCAGGATGCGACTGCCGGCCGTACAGCGCTCGCCGTTGTTGCTGAAGATCATGAAGACGGCGGCATCGAGGGCGCGTTCGAAGTCGGCATCGTCGAACACCACGAAGGGGCTCTTGCCGCCCAATTCCATGCTGAACTTCTTGAGGCCGGCACTGCGTACGATGCGGTTGCCGGTCGCCGTCGACCCGGTAAAGGAAATCGCCCGCACATCCGGATGGCTGCACAGGGGCTCACCCACCTCGCTGCCGTAACCATGCACGATGTTGAACACGCCGGCCGGAATGCCCGCCTCCATGACCAGTTCTCCCAGCCGCGCGACCGACAGGGGCGACAGTTCACTCATCTTCATCACCGCCGTATTACCGAACGCGAGACAGGGCGCGGTTTTCCAGGTGGCCGTCATGAAGGGCACGTTCCAGGGGCTGATCAGCGCGCACACGCCCACCGGATGAAAGAGGGTGTAGTTCAGATGGGTGGGCGTCGGATAGGTGTGACCATCGACCCGCGTGCACATCTCGGCAAAATAACTGAAATTGTCGGCCGCCCTGGGCACCAGTTGTTTGCCGGTCTGACTGATGACCTGCCCGGTGTCATCGGTTTCGACTTTGGCAATAGCCGGCACATGCTGGGCGATCAGTTCGCCCAACCGGCGTACCAGTCTGGCCCTCTCGACCGCGGGCCGCGCCGCCCATGCCGGAAACGCCTGCCTGGCGGCCGCCACCGCCGCGTTCACCTGGTCCTGGCCACCGCGCGCAACTTCGGCCAGCACCGCCTGGGTGGCCGGATTGATGGTCTGAAAGTAGTCGCTGCCAGCAACCAGTCGACCGTCGATCAGGTGTTCGATTCGTCGCGACATCAATGAGATTCCGAAGGAGTGTTCAGGGAGGGCTGGCAGCCGAACACCAGGTCGCCCGCGATGGTGTTGACCAGTCGGCCGATGCCCTCGATTTCGGTGACGACCTCATCGCCCTCGTCGACATTGACAACACCATCTGGCGTGCCGGTCAGAATCACGTCACCGGCCTGCAGGGTCATGAAGCTGCTCAGGTATTCGATCAGCGAGGCAATGTCATTGATCATCTGGCCGGTATTGCCCTGCTGCGTGAGCTTGCCATTGACAAAGGTGCGCAAGGTGAGCGCGTGAGGATCGGGCACATCGGCCGCGTCGACCAGCCAGGGTCCCAGCACGGTGCCGCCATCCCGATTCTTCACGCGCAGATTCGGTCGATACCAGTTTTCCAGGTAATCGCGTATCGCATAGTCATTGGCGACGGTATAGCCGGCCACGTGTTGCATCGCCTCGGCCTGGCTGACCGCGCGGGCTGTCCGACCGATCACCACGGCGAGTTCGCATTCATAGTGCATGAACCGGACGCCGCGCGGGCGCCGGGTCACGCCGCGATGACCCAGCATGGCACCGGCTGTCTTGAGAAAGACCAGGGGCTCGTCTTTCTGGGTGACGGTCAGTTCGCCAGACAGTTCCTTGAGGTGATCCGCATAGTTGAGCCCCAGGGCAATGACGGTGCCCACCGACAGTGGAGGCAGCCAGACCACCGATTGTTCGTCAACCACCCGGCCATCGGCCAGACGCAGCAGCTCGCCATGGGGATAGGCGGTGTGAATCGCCCCTGCATAGGCCACGCGTGCGGTCTTCATAGGTTGGCTCCCGGGCTCACATAGGCGGTGGTGAGGTCGCCAATCGATTCAATGCGGATGGTCGAGCGTTGCCCTGCCTGCACCATTGGTGAATCGGCCAAGGAACCGATCAGCAACAGATCACCGGGATTCAGGGTCATGAAATCGGTGATGTCGGCGATCAGCGCTGCCACGCCACGCACCCGTTGGCCGGTCGTGCCGGTCTGTGCGAGCTGGCCATCGATTCTCACCTCGATGCGCAGTTGATCAGGGTCGATGCTGCTGGCAGCAGCCACCGCCGTCGAACCAATCACGCAGAAGCCGTCGCGCGCCTTCTGGCGTATCGCCGGACGATAGTGACTGGCGAGCGGCAGACTTAGATCATTGACCACGACATAGCCGGCAACCGCGGCCATGGCCTCATCGAGGTTCGCGCGACAGACCACCCGACCGATGATGACACCGAGCGTCGCGCCGATCTGCACGCTACCGGGATCGGCCGGCACGATGACCGGTGTCGCTTCGCCTGCCAGGGTGTTGCGCGGCCGGACCGCCAGCACAGGCGCGGTCGGCGGTGCCTTATAGGGTGCGGCATGCGCAGCATCGCCCAGGGCATCGAGCAGCGGTGCATGATTGAGCGGAGCGCTGATGACGGTGCCAGACAGCCGCCAGGGTGCGAAATCCAGAACGGAATCGTTCAAACGCATGGTATCTCCGGTGGGCCGAAGTTTACTGCAAACCCGCCTGGCGGAAGCGGTGGGCAACCGCCGCTCACCGTCTGAACTCGACCCGCTCCACATCAAAGCCCTGATCACGCAACAATCGCGGCAGGCCTTGTTCTCCGACCATGTGCAGAATGCCCACGGCAATGAACAGCGGTTGGCCCTGGTCATGCAACTGCCCGATGCGCTCGATCATGGCCGGATGCCGCCCCTCGGTGATCGCACTCATGATCGCCCGTTTTTCGGGCGAATCGACGCAGTCGCACCAGCGCTCGTAATCCTCGACCACTGACAGATCACCACGATCCCAGGCATCGGCCAGACGCGACGCCGTCTGTCGCGCGCGCCCATCTTCCACGGCAGCGAGATTGTCGGCCAGCTGGCGTTCATTGAGCGACTCATCATCGGACACCAGCGCGCCGATCTGGATGTCAGCCGTTTCAAGCGACTTGATGGTCTTGCGGGTTGCGCCGGCAAATCCACCGAGCACCCATTCCTGGGCATAGGCCGAATACAGGCCGTCGCGGGCCGTGTCGGCGGCAATCATCGTGATCGATTGCATCAACGGGTGCATGCCATCAATGGCCTGTCTGGGCAGGCAGGTGCGATCGATGAGCCGGTCGAGGCGCTCGCGCAGTGTCGTCGGCAGCGCAGGCTTGCCGGCCGCGGCGCGGCGCAGATCGTCGCGCACGGCAGGGTCCATGATGTTGACTTCCAGAACCACGTTGCTCGCCTGCGCGAGTGCGGCACGCAGCATCGGCCCCGGAATCGCCCAATCCGGTTTGCCCACATGGATGGTCCCGAACAGGTGATGCGTGAGACCGTCCTTGCTGACCCGCCATAAGACCCCACGATCAATCGCATCGGTCAACCGGGCGCGAACCTCATCCTGGGTGAGCACCGGGGGCGGCGGCGGACAACTCTGTGCATCGGCGGCTGCGGCAACAGCGTGGGCGAGGCAAACCAGCAGCATCATGAATAAACCCGTGGACACCGCCCGCCGCCGACGGGCGAGTCGCCAATTCACGGAAACACGCCCGTGGAGAGATAGCGGTCGCCACGATCGCAGACGATGAATACGATGGTCGCATTCTCGAGCGTCTGCGCCAGCCGCAGCGCGATGCAACAGGCACCGGCTGCCGAGATACCGCAGAAGATACCTTCTTCGGTCGCCAGTCGCCTGGCCATCTGTTCCGCGTCGGCCTGGGTGACCAGCTCGATCTGGTCGACCAGCGCATGCTGATAGATCGCCGGCATATAGGCCGGCGGCCATTTGCGGATACCCGGAATCGACGAGCCTTCGGCAGGTTGGGCGCCGATGATGCGTACCGAATCGCGCTGGCCCTTGAGAAAACGCGACACGCCGGTGATGGTGCCGGTGGTTCCCATGGCCGATACGAAATGCGTGACCCGTCCCTGCGTGGCCCGCCAGACCTCTGGCCCGGTCGTCTCAAAATGCGCCCGCCAGTTGTCATCATTGCCGAACTGATCGAGTACCCTGCCCTTGCCCTGCGCCTGCATCTGATCGGCCAGATCGCGCGCGCCTTCCATGCCTTGTTCGCGAGTCACGAGAATGAGCTCGGCACCGAAGGCGGTGAGAGTCTGTCGTCGCTCAAGCGACAGATTGTCCGGCATGATCAGCACCATGCGATACCCGCGCATCGCGGCCACCATCGCCAGCGCGATGCCGGTGTTGCCTGAGGTCGCTTCGATGAGCGTGTCACCCGGCCTGATCTCGCCCCGGCGCTGGGCACCGTCGATCATGGCCAGCGCGGCACGGTCCTTGACCGAACCGGCCGGGTTGTTGCCTTCGAGTTTGCCCAGGATCACATTGCCACGCGCCGCATTGGCCGGACCGGGCAGCCGCTGCAGTCGGGCGATCGGCGTATTGCCGATGCTCTCTTCGATACCGGGGTAGGGATTGGCGCTCATGTCGGGTGTCGGATCGGTCGGGTCAGTCGGATCGGGTCGTTCGGATGCTCAGCTCGGCGCCGTCACCGGTGCATCATGCAGCATCGTGACCTGGGGCAGATCGAGAGCCAGCACCGCCTGACGAAGCGCTTCGATCGCTTCAATCCGGGCGAAGCTCTTGCGCCAGACCAGCATCACCCGACGCGAGGGCACGGGCGGCGCAAAATCGACGAAGCGCAGCAGGCCGTCGTTTTCCTCGGGGCCGATTGCCATCATGGGCAATACGGTGATGCCGATGCCCGAGGCCACCATGTGCCGGATGGTTTCGAGCGACGATCCCTCAAATGTTTTCTGAATGCCGGCGCTGGCCTGCGAGTAACGGGCATGCTCGGGGCACACCTCCAGCACATGATCGCGAAAGCAATGGCCCGAACCCAGCAACAACATGGTCTCGTCCTTGATCGCACTGGATTCGATCTGCCGGCGGTCCGCCCAGTGGTGGTCGCGCGGCAGCGCCACCTTGAAGGGTTCGTCGTAGAGCGCCTGTGTCATCAGTCCCGCGCCGTTGAACGGGTCGGCCAGGATGGCCACATCGATCTCACCCTGGCGCAGCAACTCGAGCAGCTTGTGGGTGAAGTTTTCCTGCAGGATCAGCGGCATGCGCGGCGTCGCCTTGATCACCTGGCGGATCAGCGAGGGCAACAGATAGGGACCGATCGTGTAGATGACACCGAGTCGCAAGGGCCCGGCCAGCGGATCCTTGCCCTGCTGGGCCACTTCCTTGACACCGTTGGCTTCCTCGAGCACGCGCTGCGCCTGCTCGACCACGCGCTGACCGATCGGCGTGACACCGATTTCCGAACCGCCCCGCTCGAAGATCTGGATTTCGAGCTCTTCCTCGAGCTTCTTGATCGCAACCGACAGCGTCGGCTGGCTGACGAAACAGGCTTCGGCGGCGCGTCCGAAATGACGTTCGCGGGCGACCGCAACGATGTATTTAAGTTCCGTGAGGGTCATGGCGATAGTTTATCCCAATCCCTTCAACCCTACGAACGGTGAATGTCAATCCTCAGACCTGACCAGACGAGTGCGAGAGCGCCGGACACGACCAGGATGAGCCCGGTCCAGAGCATCGACAGCAGTGGAAACCGGCGCATGATGAGCAGCACCTGACGGTCGACGGTATCTGAGGACGCAGGCGCGGGCGCCGGCATCCATAACTGGATGTCCGTGAGCAGACCATGGCTGATGGCCGGATGCATCATCAGACCGGGGCGCTCGAGCACACGCGCAAAACGATGATCGAGCACCATGCAGCGCTGGCGGAAACTGTTGACGCCCTGACCCGTGCCGAGCTCGAGCGCACTGTCGCGATAGACCGTGCTGCCCAACGGCCGACTGGCACCCGCCTCGCTGAGCATCATCGAGACCTCGCTCACGGCGAGCAGACTCGCCGCGTCATCGATCGCGCCGTCATGGGCAGTCGACCACTGCGGTGCCTGCACGCTCAGGTGAATCCCGTCGCCGATCGCCACCGCCTGACCGTACTGGGTGGGCAGGTTCAACGTGGCCTGGCGAGTCGAATCGAGCGTGGTGGAGATTGTTGCGCCCACGATCAGCGCCATCACGCCCAGATGAATCGCAGCCACCGGTGCCGAATACCGCCAGATCGCCCCGGCCTGACGTTGCCAGGCGCGATACAACCAGACCAGCGTGGCCAGCACCGGCCAGGCGCAGGCAAACAACAACACCTCGAGCAGGCCCAGCCGGGCGACGGTGTGACTGGTGGTGACACCGGTGCCATCAAAATGCTGGGTGAGCGGTTGCAGCAGGCGCGCAGCCGCCGTCGCGAGCAGCGCGAAAGCAATGGTCCATCGACCCGCGTGTCGGACCACCGGCCGCAGAAAGGTATAACCCACGAGCAGCACGATGACGGCCATGACCGGCAGGAGCAAGGCCGTCGCGATGAAATGATCCACTTCCCATTGGTCGAAGGCTCGGGCGATGCGGCCAGCCTCCTCGCCCTGAACCCAGGACAGCAGCGACTGGCGAAACGGTGCGAAATCCCGATTGCACTGCGCCACGGCGCAGGCATAACTGTAGGCCAGTGCCGCACCCACCGCGATCGCGCCCATGAGCAGGGTCAGCGCGCCCCAGTGCAGCAGGCGACGTTGGCCGCCCGCCCTGCGGCGCCCGCCGGGCCCGGTACGCGACGCCGTCGTTGCCCATGCGCCTGCTCGCAACGCTTCGATGACACCCGTTTTGCAAACAGCAGTGTCATTCGACCCGCAGCGTCGGCCTGAACGTATTCGCCAGAGCGCCGCAAGCGTCACAGCAGCGGTGACCGCGGCCAGCACCGGCCAGCTCGTATCACCCACATAGCGGTGCGAACTGGCCAGCGTCGCATCGCGCACCACCCACAAGGCCATCGGGATGGTCCAGGCGAGCAGCACTCCGGTCCACAGCAGCAGGCGCGGTGCCGGCCGGCCAGGCAGCGACGAACGTGCACCATGCAACTGCGCAGTCGCCAGCAACCAGAGCATCAGCACAGCGGTCTGCACCGGATCCCAGTGCCAGAACTGACCATAGTTGAAATCCTGAAACGCCCACCACATGCCGCTGGCCACGCCGATCGACAACAGGCACCAGCCGGCCAACGCCGGACCGAGCATCATCGCGCGCCATTGACCCGCCGCATGATCATCGTGCAAGGCCTGCAGGACAGCGCCCAGCGGTGCCCAGAGCAAGGCATAGGCGAGGAAGATCGCTGGCGGATGAATCGCCATCCAGACACTGGTCAGATGCGCATTCATACCCCGGCCATCGGTCACCAGCGGGCCGATGGCCGGGGCGAACACAGTCCACCATCCGGCCGCCAGCGTAAACGCCAGGGCCAGCAGGCTCAGGGTGTGCGACGACGCTGGCGAGTGCTGCCGGTAGCGCCATGCCAGCAACGCATTGAGGGCGGCCAACAGGAGCAGGCTTCCCTGCTCGCCGCCCCAGATCGTCGCCAGCTTGAGCCAGACCGGCAGGCGGCGCGCGCTATAGGCGGCCACATAGGACAGCTCGAACCGATCGAACACCAGGGCGAGCAGCAACACGGCGATTGCCAGCCAGAGGGCGATGACACCGATCGGATTCACGCGCCGCCGAACGATGGACACGGCCAGTCCCAGGGCTGCCAGCAACAACAAGCCGTTGCCGAGCAGACTCAGGAACGGCATTCCCGACCTCGCCAGCGACAGGATCGTTCGAGCGATTCGATGCAGTCCCGGGCATGACCCTGCGCAGCAATGAAGCCGGCCAGCGCCGCGCTCACATGCGCGCAGGCCAGACTGGCCCCACCGCCGGGGTCATGGGCACGATGCACCGGCCCACCGACGGCGGCGCCGAAGCGGCGGGCAGGCGCCGGATTGAGCAGGCTGAATTCGCCGGCCGCGCAACGCGCATCGCCACTGACCCGGACAACCCGAGGGTAGGCCGCCGGATACACCGGCTCGCCACTGGCCGGCATCGAGGCCACACAGATCACGCCACGATCGAGCAGCCGCTCGATGGCGAGCGCCAACACCGGACGATCCATTCGCAAGCCGAAACTCAGATTGACCAGGTCCACCCGCTCGCTCAGCAACCAGTCCAGCGCTGCGGCGATTCGCGCCGCGCTGCTGGGCTGACCCTGCACGAAGGCACGGGCATCGAGCAGAACCGCCCCGGGACAGTGCGCGCGAATGATCGCCGCGACCTGCGCGCCATGTTCACCCTCTCGCGGATCGGCCCATGCCGACACTGCCCCCTGCTCGTTGCCGCCGACAGCCCCGTCGGCACCGCCTGCGGCCGATGCAAACCACTGTCGCGCACCCACTGGTACGCCGGCAATGCCGGTATCGACGACACCCACGCGCACCGTCATGATCGTGACGCCATCATCACAGCGCCTCCAGTGTCCAGACGCCCTGCGCCAGCGCCAGGCGATGACTGAGCGCGAGTGATGGTCGCCGATGGGCGGCCACGATCAGGGTCTGCACGGGAAACAGCGTTGCGACACTGGCCCAGATCGATTCGGCCAGCGGCCCATCCATGGCGGCGGTCGTTTCATCGAACAACAACACCCGCGGCCGCCGCAGCAATACCCGGGCCAGCGCGAGCCGATGTCGCTCCCCGCCGGACAGCCGCGCGGCGCGATGGCCGATTCGCGTATCCAGACCATCGGGCAAGGTGGCAAACCAGGCACCGAGCATTGCCTGGTTCAAGGCCTCGAGCATTGCCGTGTCGGGCACCTGCATGCCAAGACCCAGGTTCTCGCGCACGCTCGCATCGAGCATGGGTGCATCCTGATCGAGCAGCGTGATCGCGCTGCGCAACGCGTGGAACGCAAGCTGATCCAGGGCGATCGAATCGAGCAGGATCCGACCGTGCCCAGGATCGGCATGACGCTGCAGCAAGGCGAGCATCGTCGATTTGCCCGCACCCGATGGACCGTCGATCCACACGCGCGCGCCACCCGGCAGACACAGGGAGACCGGCTGCCAGAGCGCCGGCCCGCCATCATGCGCATACTGCATCTGCTCCAAACGGATCTCGCCCGGCCCGGGCGGCAGCACCACTGGCTGCTGTGGCTCGGTCACGAGGGCCTTTGCATCGAGCAACTCATGCACACGGGCCAGACTGACCCGGGCACGCTGGGTCGCCACATACAGGCCGAGCAGGCTGTTGACCGGCCCACTGGCCCGCCCGAGATAACCGGTGAACGCGATCAAGGTGCCCAGCGTGAGGTCACCCTCGATCACCGCGTGACCACCGACGATGAACACCGCCGCCGTTGCCAGCGTATTGAACAGGCCCGGCACCGTCGCCACCCAATAGCCGAACATCTGGGTGCTGAGCAGTTGCGTGCGCCAGACCCGCTGGGTATCGTCGAGCAGCGTGATGGTCGGACCCACGGCCAGCAAAGACTGGAGCATCCGCATATTGGGCAGTCGATCCATCAGCAGACTCGTGATGTCGGTGCTCCGTTCCCTCAGGGCCCGGGTCTGGGACTCCAGGCGGGGCCGCGCCAGCCTGAGAAAGACCACCGACACCGGCAGCAGCACGAAGGCCACCAGCATAAGCCCTGGACTCAGCAAGGCCATCATCACGAGCGCAGCGATCAGCGCGAGCATGCCGTTGACGCCGGCGAGCAGGCTGTCCAGCGCATAACGTTGCACTTCGCCCAGATCACCATCGATCCGGCTCAGCAGATTGCCCTGGGTGGTACGGCCGAAGAACGCGGGCGACAGCCTGGCCAGATGCGCAAACATATCGTGTCGCATGGCCAGCAACATGTCACTCGACACGGCCAGGTAGGCACGTCGATTGAGTGCACCGAGCAGCGCCGCGGCAACGGTCAGGCCCAGCATCAGCACGACCCAGCCGATCAAGGCCTGAGCATTGCGCCCGATGAGCCCGTCGTCAATGATGTGCTTGGTGATCCAGGGCGTGAGTACGCCGATGGCCGTGGTGGCCACGGCGAGCGCCAATACGGCGGCAATCGGGCCGATTCGCGGGCGAAGATAGGCGAGCAGCCAGGCATACTGCGCCGCTCGCGCCGACGGCGTGCTCACATATCGATCATGCGCATCGATGACAAGGCCATGTTACCGCCCGGAATCTTGATGGTGCCCAGGCGCTCCAGCGTCTCGGTGTCATAAATGGCGATGTCATTGAGCGTGCCGCCCGCGTACAACTCCTTGCCATCGGCCGACACGTTCACCGCATAGTAGGTATGGTCCAGGTCCTTGCGAGCGATCAGTTTGTTCTCGCGGATATCGATCTTGGATAACTGCGAGTACACGCCATAAACCTCGTGACGCCGCACCGGATTGACAACCGTGGAGAAGATGATCACCTCGAAGTTCTCGTACTCAGCCATCCGGAATTCATGCTTGGCCAGATCGAGCGTGAGCATGCCCATACGAAACGCGCCCGGATCGGTATCGGGCTTGCTGGTGTCGGCGGTGAAGTAAGGCGTGCTGAACACGCCGGACTGCTCCCATTGATTCCAGAAATCGAGAATATCGGGTGGCGAGCGATCGGCCACGTCGCGGGTGCGGATCTTGTGTTCGCCCAGGCGCTGACCGGTCTTGGGATCGAACACATACATCTCATGACCCAGCGCATAGAGCTTGCTGCCATCCTCGGAGGCGAGCAGCATGACGACGCGCCGCGGAATCGGAATGCGGCGTACCGGCTTGGCGCCCACGCCATCGGCGGTGTTGTACACGCCGATATAGGTCGGTTCGACATGATATTCGCCCAGGTCCATTCGCACCGGCAGACAGTTCACGTAGAGCTCCTTGCCGTCCGGACTCACGTCCAGGCCCTGAATGGCGCGAACCCGCCTGCCCCCCTCGGAAAGATCGGCACGAAACACCTGCTTGCCGCTGCGCAGGTCGATGCCGATTACACTGCCCCAGCTATTGGCCAGCACATAGGCGATGGCCTTTTTTTCGTCGATGGCCACGCTCAATGCGCCCGGACCGGTACCTGGCATCTCGATGGTGCGATCGACCTTGCGGGCTGCCGGATCGACAATATGCAGCAGATTCGGCTTGGACGTGGTGATCAGGTATTCCTTGGCCTGCGCCAGCCCCGCGCCCAGGCACAAGACCATGCCGAGCAGTCCGGCAACGATTGTTTTTCTCATGCGGTTTCTCTTGATCCGTGTCGAGCTTGAACGAAGCGCGGCGCGCTATTCGCCCTTCGGAAACACACTTTGCAGCTTGCGCCAATCCTGGGCTGCATCGGCCGCGTCGGCATTCCAGTCCGGGTAGGTATTGATGGTGTCGGGCACCTGGGCCGGCCACCAGCACGGATCGGAACAGCCATATAAATCGGCCTCCATGGGCTGGCACAGGGCCGCAACACCGCCGAACGGATCAACCTCCCAGCCCGGATCGAGCGTGCTCGCACAGCCGGCGATGGTCGCCATGCTGTAGACCTCCTCGAGCTTGCCCTCTTCGGCGGCCTGGCGAAGCAGATCGGCCTTTCGATTAATTGCGTTGAGTCGTTTCATAGCTCGCCCTCCTGGGCAGCACATGGCGCTCAAAGAACGCCGGATTGCCGCGAATAATGTGGCTATAGACGCCGATGCCGAAGTCGACCCAGTCGCGCATCAGGTCACAGTAGTGATAGACCGGTGCGAGCGGATCGCCATCATGGGCGTAGCTCTCGTGATAACAGCCCCCGGAGCACAGATTCCGGATGCGGCAGGTCGCGCAACCCCGGCCGTCGCGATCGGCGGCCTGATTGAGAAATCGGCTCAATGCGGATTTGTCGATGCCGCGACTCACGTTGCCGTAGGTTGGCAGTGACGATCCGGTGAAGCGATGACACAGGTTGAGGTCGCCAGCCATGTCGACGGCCAACATGCCGACGCCGGCACCGCAGGGCAAGGCCTTGCGCGAGCCTTCGTGCAGGTCGGTCATCAGCTGGTGCATGTTGGAAAAGCCGATGTTCCGCCCGGCCAGCGCCGCTTCCTGATAAGCCAGGCCGAGCGTCTTCATGCCCTCGAACACGGTTTTGAGTTCGCCGCCCGACAGGTTGTACAAGACCTTGTCGCTGCTCGTGACCGGCGCGTAGCCAACCTCGTAGAAGCCCAGTTCGTCCTTGAGGTGCCGATGAATCGCCAGAACATCGGTATTGCCACTGGTGAGCGTGACCCGGGCACCCACCGGCCGGGCGGTGTAACGGGACAACAGCATGCGCACCTTGCGCGCCACCACCTCATAGGTGCCGGCGCCACCGATGGTGATGCGATGCCGGTCGTGAATCGCCTGCGGCCCGTCGATGCTCACCGCAATCGAGAAGGCGTTCTCATTGAGCCAGTCGACACGCTCCTCGTTGAGCAAGGTGGCATTGGTGGTGAGCGAAAAGTCGACCGTCTTGCCCAATTCTCGGCAACGCGCCCGTGCATACTCGGTAGCCTGGCGGATCAGGGGCAGATTGCTCAGCGGCTCACCGCCGAAAAACACGATGTTGATGCGATCCCGGACCGCGCCTTCGCGCAGTAGCAACTCAATGCTCTCGCGCGCGGTGTCAAAGGCCATCTTGCGCCCCTCGTCAGGCGTGGCCAGATCTTCCTTGTAACAGTAAGAGCAGCCCAGGTTGCAACCCGTATTGACATTGAGCACCAGGGTCGACAGCGGAAAACCCGTGATGCTTGGTCGCGGGTTGGCGGGTGGCTGATCGGCACGGTCACTGATGATGTCGAGCGTGCGCAGTTCCTGCAAGGTGTCGAGCACGCTCTGCGCGTCATGGCGACCGCTCAGCGCCAGTTCGATATCGGCGGCGCCCAGGCTGCCCTGCGACTTGAACAGATCGAGCAGGTCGGCGCCAACCGGGTCGAGATCGAACATGGCCGAACTCGGGATATGAAAGAGCACGCGCCGATCACCCACCTGCACGTCATGGCAGTTGTGGTGAACGAAGTTGAGCCGGCCACTCGTGCTCATGGGGAAGGTCTCCTGACCGGAAAGGCGTGAACGCACAGGGTTATCATCGGATCGGCGGATCGTTGAAGCGCTGAACCGTGACGACGAGCCGCGCATCGGCCTGCAAGGCCTGATCGCGTTCATCGATACGGGCGATCACCTTCAGATTGCCCACGTTGTTCGTCCCGAAGCGGCGCGCCGGATTGGGCCCCGCGCCAGCCGGCTGGAACAGGCCGGTTGCTGCGTCGATGCTGCCACTGTATCTGGCATCTTCGTCATGTCTGGCCTGATCGTCGAAGTTCTCGACCGACCACCTGGCGGGCACCACGCCGATGCGCAGATCGTCGTCGGTGGCTGGCTTGCCATCGGGCCCGTTGGCATAGGCAATGGCATCAAATTGCGCCGGCACCTTGCCGATCGGTCCGCCGTTGCCGCCAACCCTGGCGATCGCCTCGGCGGGCTCGACCCGCAACGAATCAATGGTGTTGTAAACCATCAACCTTGCCGCGCTGCCAAGCGCCACCGGCCCCTGCCGGGCGTCGGCCGGCACCGCGACGGTGGCGCTCGCCCGCGTGCCGGCGGCATTGACCGCCACCTCCGACAATTGCAGACCGGCCAGCGAGAGATCGGATTTGAGCCCCCTGCCCACGATCACGATAGGTGTTTTTGCGCCGATGCGCACCGCGTCGGGAATGGTGCCGAGCACCTGCGACGCCCCATCAGTGCGCACCGCGACGACCTGAGCACCCAGGGCATCATTGGCTTCATCGAACCAGCGCCCACTCATCGACTGCCCGTCTTCGCTCATCGCCATGATCTGCATGCTCGCGGCAGCGCCTTCGCCCATGCGGGCCCGCCACTCGAAGCCGGTGTAGACGATGGCCTGGCCAGTGGTCGCGGTCGAGCGACCGCCTGCATCCTGCATCGTCATGGTCAGGTCGTAGCGGTCGCCCGCCTGCCTCACCGACAGATCGGCGGAGAAGGCGCCCGTGCCCGGTCGATGACCGAATGCCACCCATTGCCCCGCCGCACTATGCCTTGGCGCGGCCCGCCATTGGGTCCAGGCGTCGCTCTTGACCGGGAACATCCTGGCCAGCGTCGGTACCACCTTGGTCACCGCTTCATCGAACCAGTCACGATCACGCGCCGAGGCCTGGTACTCGAGGGTGACGAACTGGCCCACATGAAAATGCACATGCTTGAGCCATTCGGCTTCACTGCGGCGCTGCAGTGCGACCCGGCCCCAGGTGTGGCAGCGCGCGCACATCACGGCCAGATCGGCATCGGGCGGGCTCTCCACATAGGCCGGGCGTCGTTCGAGAATGGGGCGCTGCGCGGCCGCCTCGGACGGCGCCAGACCATTGCTTTCAGAAAGCAGTCGCACCAGCGAGTGCCGCTCGCCCGGGCTGAGCATGACGCCATGAGCGAGCTGCATGCGCACCAGCGTCATGTCCCAGCTTCTCGGGCGACTTTCGCTGCTCACTGATCCGGGAGAGCTCGCCGCTGGGCAATGGCACATGGCAGGCCGAGCACTTTGCATTGAGCAGGGCACTGTCTGCCTGAGCAGCACCTGCCATGAGCAACCAGCCGGCAGCGCCCGCGATCATCAGTCTGGCCACGATCGATACCATCATGACTGGGTCTCTCCTTGGAATCATTGAGACCGATAATACCGCCTCAGCCGATATGCACAAGCCCCACGGACCGCCAACGATGCGCTTGCCGCACCATCCCGAGGTCATCATCACCGGTGCCGGTCCGGCCGGCGTTGTGGTGGCGATCCGGCTCGTACAAATTGGTATTCCGGTGATGCTGATCGGTGCGCCGCGTCGATTTCGGGCGCTTGAGGGTCTGGCCGAGCGGGCACTGCGAGCGCTGCAATATGCGGGCTGCGAATCGGCACTCGCCAGTCTGGGCCCACTGGTTCAACGACAGGCCAACTGGGCCGGCGAACGGTTCGCCGGCAATCGGGAACATCTGGTCGAGCGCGAGCGCTTCGATGCCGGGCTCTGGCTCGATGCAAGCCGTGCGGGCGTGACCACCCTGGCCGCGCGAGTCGGCCGCGTCGTCGATGCCGCAGATCATTGGCAGATCGATCTGCCGGGGCGGCAAATTCGCGCCCGCTACTGGATCGAGGCCCGCGGGCGGGCCGCGCCGCGCACCAGACGGCGCCATCATGCGCCGCCGGTGACCGCGCTGGCTGGCTGGTGGCAATCGACCCGAATCAAAGCGCCGATGGCCGGCGTGCTGCCGATGCGTGATGGCTGGAGCTGGTTCGCCGGACTGGCCGACGGCCGGCTCAGCGTACAACTGTTCATCGACTCGGGGCAGACCCCTGGCCGCACGCAGCTGGCACCCCACTATGCCCGATTGATTTCAGAGGAACCTGAACTGAGCGAGCTGGTGCGTCAGGCCAAGCAGCTCGGTGAGCCCTACACCCGCTATGCGCACCTGAGCACCAGTGAACCGGTGATCGGACTGCGTTCGGCGCGCGTGGGCGATGCCGCGCTCGCACTCGATCCGCTGGCCGGTCATGGCATCTTCGAGGCGCTGGGCAGCGCATTGGCACTCGCTCCCGCGGTTCGCACCATCCTGCAACGACCCGCACAGGCCGACGATGCCGTCGCGTTCTACACGCGGCGCATCGCCAGCGACTTTCTGACCCAGGCGCGAATCGGCCGCGATTTTTATGCCCTCGAGAATCGCTGGCCGACGGCAGCTTTCTGGCGCGCGCGCCAGCACTGGCCCGATGATCAGGCCGCCCATCCGGCCATCGAAGCCGGCCGGGGTCGGATCAGCGATGAACCGGTTTCGGTCGATGGCTTCATCGAACGTCGCCCGGTCTTAGTGTGTCCCGATCAGCCGCGCGGCGTCTGGCAGGTGGGCGGCGTTCCCCTGCGCGACCTGCTGACGGCCTATCAAGCTCGAGGCGGCCGGGCGGAAACCAACCCTGCCGCCGACCCTGCCACCTTCCTGGCCACCTTCCTGGCCAGCTGTCCCTGGCCGGCGCCCGCCACCGCGCAGGCGCTGCACTGGCTGGATAAGCGCGGGCTGTTGAGCTTGGACCCAGGCTGATGGTGGGTGCCGCTCGAGGCCCTACCAGGACGGCAGCACCAAGGCGGCCAATCAACGATGACCCATGTCATCAGGCGCGCAGATAATCCGCCCGGCCGCCGAACCAGCGATCCATCAGGCTGGCCAGCGCGGCACCCGGCCGCCCGGCAAGCTGGTGCGCGCGCTGCCGGGCGAAATCGAGCAGTTCGGCATCCCGTTCCAGATCGGCAAAACGCAACAGGGGTACACCCGACTGGCGCGCACCGAGGAATTCACCCGGCCCCCGGATCTCGAGATCGCGCCTGGCGATTTCGAAACCATCATGGGTTTCATAGAGTGCCTTGAGCCGGGCGCGTGCCGCTTCGGACAAGGGATTGCGATACAACAGCACGCAGGCGCTGTCCTGGGTCCCCCGCCCGACCCGGCCGCGCAGCTGATGCAATTGCGCCAGACCGAAGCGTTCGGCGTTTTCGATCACCATCAGCGAGGCGGTGGGCACATCGACCCCGACCTCGATCACCGTGGTCGCCACCAGCACCTTGAGTTCACCGCTCACGAAACCCGCCATCGTGGCCTGCTTGCTGGTCGCATCGAGCCGCCCGTGAACGATGCCGACCTGGGCGGGGCCCAATAACGCGGCCAGACGTTCATGGGTCTCGAGCGCGGTCTGCAGATCGAGTGCCTCGCTCTCCTCGATGAGCGGGCAGACCCAGTAGACCTGACGGCCGGCGCGTGCGGCCTCGCAGACCCGCTCGATCACCTCGTCCCGTCTGGCCTCTTCGATGAGCCGGGTACGCACCGGCTGACGACCGGGCGGCAATTCATCGATGATGCTCACGTCGAGGTCGGCGTAATAACTCATGGCCAGCGTGCGAGGAATCGGCGTGGCGCTCATCATCAACTGATGGGCCAGCAGTTCGGAATTCTTGCTGCGCAGAAGCAGCCGTTGAGCCACGCCGAAGCGATGTTGTTCATCAACGATAGACAGGCCCAGGGACGCGAATTCGCAGCCCTGTTCGATCAGCGCATGGGTGCCGATCACCAGATCGATCTCGCCGGCCAGTACCTGCTCGCGGATCTCGCGCTTGCTTGAGTCGCGCAGCGATCCGGACAGGCGGCACAGCCTGATGCCCAGGGGCTCGAGCCAGGGGGCGAGCCTAGCCTCATGCTGCTGGGCGAGCAATTCGGTGGGCGCCATCAGCGCGACCTGGGCACCGCTGCTCACCGCCACGCAGGCCGAGGCCGCCGCGACCACGGTCTTGCCGCTACCCACATCGCCCTGAAGCAGCCGGTTCATCGGTGTGCTCAAGCCCAGATCGGCCACGATCTCGTCGATCACCGTCTGCTGCGCACCGGTGAGGCTGAACGGCAGCGAGCCGATCAGCCGCCGGATCAGTGACTGATCGGTGAGACTGGGCGCCGATTGCTCGGCCCGGCGCGCCCGCGCCTGAGCCAGGGCGATCTGCTGGGCCATCAGTTCATCGATGAGCACCCGCCGCCAGGCCGGATGTCGCCGCTCATCGAGTGCAGCCAGATCGCTCCCGGGTGCCGGTGCATGCAGCATCTGCAGCGCCTGGGTCAGATCGGGCAGATCGAAGCGCTCGAGTTCGGCCGGACTGAGCAATTCGGGCAGATCGAGCGTGGCGAGCACCGGCGCTATCGCCCGGGCAATCTGTTGCTGTCCGATGCCGGCGGCCGCCGGATACACCGGCGTGAGCCGGGCGGGCAGCGAATCATCCTCGCGCACCGCGCGACAACGCGGATGCACGATCTCGACGCCGAACAGGCTGCCGCGGATTTCACCGATCGCGCGGATCCGCTCGCCCACGGCCAGCTGCCGGATCTGCGAGGGATAAAAATTGAAAAAGCGCAGCAGCAACCGGGCATTGCCATCGGCCAGGGTGACGCTCAGCGTGCGACGCCCGCCGCGCGACACCTCGGCACGTTCGACCACGCCCTCCACCTGTACCGTGCGACCCAGCGCCTGGCCCAATTCAGCCATGGGCGTGATGCGTGTGTGATCTTCATAGCGCAGTGGCAGATGCAGCGCCAGATCGATCCGGCGCCGGATACCCAACTTACGAAACCGGGCCAGCGCCGGATCATCACCGGGATGGGACGATGCCTGCGGCACAGCGGAGGATCAGGCGGCCTCGCGACGCCGTGGCAGCACCCAGTTCGGCCTCGGGAAATGGCAGGTGTATCCGTAGGGATTTCGCAGGAGATAGTCCTGGTGCTCGGGCTCGGCCTCCCAGAACTCGCCCACTGGTTTCACTTCGGTCACGACCCTCCCGGGCCACAGGCCGCAGGCATCGACGTCGGCGATGGTGCGAAGCGCCTCCTGGCGCTGAACCTCATCAACGTAGTAGATGGCCGATCGGTACGAGGGGCCACGGTCGTTGCCCTGCCGATTCGGGGTACTCGGATCATGAATCTGGAAGAAGAACTCGAGGATCTCGCGAAACCCGATCTGCGCGGGATCGAACAGGATCTCGACGGCCTCGGCATGATTGCCATGGTTGCGATAGGTGGCATTGGCGACGTCGCCACCGCTATAGCCTACCCGTGTCGAGATCACGCCCGGCAGTTTGCGAATGAGATCCTGCATCCCCCAGAAACAGCCCCCGGCCAGTACTGCTCGCTCTTGAGTCATGGTGGTCTCCCCGATCGGATATGGTGACCCTGACTATCGTACCCTGAGCGTCAAGACCCTCTGGACAGAAAAAAATCTTCCAGGCCGATGGCCAGCGCCGACATCAGCACGATGGTGGTCACCATGAGCGTGACCACGGCAATCACCACGGCCAGGCCGCCGCCCCGCGTGGCGGGTGCCGCTTGCGGGTTGAATCGCGCATTGAACCGCTCCGAGGGCATCACGCAGATCATCATCGTCTGCACCCACGCGATCGAGGCGAGCACGGCGAATGCAAAAAAGGCCGGATCGCGGAACCAGACGATCTGGCGCATGAAATGACCAATCAGCGGCAAGGACAGCACCGGCAACAGCCACCAGAACCGCTGGCCCAGGTACAACCGGTGCAGCCCGAACACGCCCAACACCAGGCCGAGCAGACCCGCAACCGCCTTGTTGCGCGTGCGCGCGGGCATGGCCTGACCCGGGTCGGGCGCCTGGGCATTGACGGCGACTGTCTGGCTGGCAGAAGTCGGGGCGCCCGCTGATTCGGGCGGACGGGTCAGCGATGCATGGGGATCGGCAGCAGTCATGAACGGGGCAGGTTTTGGATTCGATGCTCGGCAGGCTTGAAGCGCATGGTAACGTCTGGCTCATTCAGTCTTCGCACAGGAACGCCATGCCGGTGCCCGTCAGTCCAGCCCAGCCCGCCGACTCCCGACCCTTTGCACTCGATCCCGGACAACTGGCTGACTGGGCGCGTCAGTGCGCACCGGCCTGTGATTTCTGGTCGATCCGAGCCGTCGATGAACGATCGGAACAACTGATGGTGCGCCAGGATGTGGCCCATGCCCCCGGGCGATCGCGTGACCGGGGCCTGATGGTGGCGGTCAGTCGCCACGGCGCCCTCGCGTATGCAGCCAGCGGCGATGTGTCGGCGGCAGGTCTGCGTGCAGCATTCGGTCGGGCTGCCGATCTGGCCGGACAACTGGCAGGCCGCTTCGATGCGATCGACCGGCTCGAACCCGCCACGGTCGGCCACTATGCCAGCGAGGTAGGCCAGGCCGCACCCGATTCGCTGGCCGAACGCATCGACGTGGTGCGTGATGCCTGCGCAAGCCTGCACCCGGATTCGCGTATCGTCGACTGGCATGCGGCGCTGTCCATCACGAGCTGCGACAGCCTGTTCCTGACCAGCGAGGGCAGCCGGATCGCCCAGCGTTTTCATTTCGTCGTGCCGAACCTGCAGGCCGTCGCCCATGTCGGCGGCCAGACCCAGACCCGTACCTCGGCCGGCCAGTACAACGGGTATTGCCGCCAGGGCGGATGGGAAATTCTGGATGTAGCTGGCTTTCGCGACGAGGGCGCAAGAATCGCCGCCGAGGCAATTGAACTCACCATGGCCCCCAATTGCCCGCAGGACACCATGGACCTGCTGCTGATGCCCGATCAGATGATGCTGCAGATTCATGAAAGTATCGGTCATCCGCTCGAGCTCGACCGGATCCTGGGCGACGAGAGAAATTTCGCCGGCACAAGTTTCGTGAGCCTGGATATGTTCGGTCACTACCGCTATGGCAGCGACTTGCTCAATGTGAGCTATGCACCGGATGTTCCGGGTCAGTTCGCGAGCTTTGGCTTCGATGATGCAGGCTCGCCGGCCCGGCGCACGATGCTCATCGAAAATGGCATCCTGAAGCGTCCCCTGGGTGGCGCCGCGTCGACCGCGCGGGCACGCCTGCAACGCCCCGATATCGAATCGGTCGCCACGACGCGCGCCTGTAGCTGGAATCGCGCACCGATCGACCGGATGAGCAATCTGAATATCGAACCCGGCGCCAGCACCCTGGATCAGATGATCGCGGCGACCGAGCGAGGGGTACTGATGCAGACCAATTGCTCCTGGAGCATCGACGATTCGCGTAACAAGTTCCAGTTCGGTTGCGAACACGGGCGGATGATCCGCGGCGGCCGGCTCGCCGAGGTCGTGCGCAATCCGAATTATCGCGGCGTGTCGGCAACCTTCTGGCGCTCGCTGGCAATGGTCGGCAACGCGGACAGCTTCGCCGTCATGGGAACGCCGTTTTGCGGCAAGGGTGAGCCGATGCAGGTTATCCGGGTGGGTCATGCCTCACCGCCCTGTCGGTTCACGCAGGTTCAGGTGTTCGGCGGTGGTGCATGATCCGTCCCGTGCCCGGCCGTGGCTTCGACTTCAGTGGCGCAATGACATGAACGATCAGCCCGATCCGGTTACCCGCAATTCATTCGACCGCATCGCCGAGTCGGTCTGCACAGCGCCGGCCGACGCAGACAGGATTCTGTTGTCGCTGGCGGCCGAAACGTCCGAATTCATCCGCCTGAATCAGGCTCGCGTGCGCCAGGCCACCAGCGTGCAGCAGGTCATGGCAACGCTGTCGGCCGTCGCCGGCCAGCGCCTGGTGTCCAGCACCCTGAGCCTGCCAGACGATCCGGATGAAGCCATCAACATGCTGCTGGCCGAGCGTGCGCAACTGGTGAATCTGCTGCCCATGGTGCCGGCAGATCCGCATCTGTTGCTGCCCGATCGTTTCGAGAGTACGAGTCGCACCGACCTTGACATTGCACTGCCCGAAACCGATGCCCTGATGGCGCAAGTCATGAACGAGGCAGACGGGCTGGACCTGGTCGGTTTTCATGCAAGCGGGCCCTCGGTGCGGGCCTTTGCCGACAGTCGTGGCCAGCGCAACTGGCATCGCGTGGCCAGCTTCAATCTCGACTGGAGTCTGTATGCCGGCGGCCAGGCGCGGGATCGCGCCGTCAAGTCGGCCTATGCCGGCACCGTGTTTTCTGCCGATGCCTTGAGCCAGCGGATCGCCCAGGCACGCGAGCAGCTCGAGCGCCTGCGCCTGCCGGCCAGAACACTGTCGCCTGGCCGATATCGGGTGCTGCTCGCGCCGGCGGCGGTCGCCGAGTTGCTGCAGGCAATGGCCTGGAGCGGATTCAGCCGCAAGGACCGCGAAAGCGGCACCAGCTCGTTGATGCGCCTGGATCGGGAGCAGCGCCGCCTTGCGCCCGGATTCACGCTCGCCGAGGCCACCCAGTCGGGCATCGCCCCGGCCTTCACCGAGTTCGGACATATCCGGCCCGGCCAGGTGAGACTGGTCACGGCAGGTCAGCTGGATCAGACGCTGATCTCGCCACGCACGGGCGCGGAATTCGGCATTGAATCGAATACCGGCAGCGCCGAATACCCGGCGTCCTTGACGATGGCGGGCGGCGCGATCGAGCCCGGCGACATGCTGGCCGCACTGGATACTGGCTTATTGATCAGCAACCTCTGGTATCTGAACTATTCCGATCGCCAGCAGGCGCGCGTCACCGGCATGACCCGGTTTGCCTGCTTTGCCGTCGAGCAGGGCCGCATCGTCGCGCCGGTGGGGGTGATGCGCTTCGATGATTCGCTGCTCGATCTGTTCGGCGATTCGCTCGCCGGCCTGAGCGCCCAGGTCGAATTCGTCGCGGGCAGCAGCACCTGGGGCGCACGTGAGCTCAGTTCGGTCAGTTGCCCGGCCATGTTGCTGCACGGCCTGTCGTTCACGCTCTGACGATTGATTGCTTATCCGCCCTTGCCGCCCTTGGCATTCGGAAAAAACAACGATTGCCCGTCGATCGTGAATTCGGCGATGGTTTTCTGGCCCTTGTCGGACAACAGCCAGTCGATGAATTGCTGGCCGGCCTGCGCCTTCACGGACGGGCATTTTTCGGGGTTGACCAGGATCACGCCGTATTGATTGAACAGGATACGGTCGCCCTCGACCACGATAACGAAGTCGCCCTTGTTCTTGAAGCTGAGCCAGGTCGCCCGATCGGTCAGGGCATAGGCATCCATGCCCACGCCCGCGTTGAGCGTGGCACCCATGCCCGAGCCCGTCTCGCGATACCACTGACCCGACCCCTTGCGCGGATCGATCCCGGCCGCCTGCCAGAGTTTCATCTCGGCCTTGTGCGTACCCGAATCATCACCCCGTGACACGAAGACCGTGCCGCGCGCGGCAATCGCCGACAAGGCCTTGATCACATCCTGGCTGCCCTTGATTCCGGCCGGATCGGCCGGCGGTCCGACGATGACATAGTCGTTGTACATCAGATCGCTGCGCCTGACGCCGTAGCCGCCCGCCACGAACTCTTCCTCGGCCGCCTTGGCATGCACCAGCAGCACATCGGCATCGCAGTTGCGGGCATTGTTGATCGCCTGACCAGTGCCCACGGCCACCACATTGACCGTGATCCCGGTCTCCTGCTTGAACCGTGGCAGCAGGAAGTCGTACAGACCCGAGTTAGCCGTCGAGGTGGTGGACTGCACCAGGATGGACGATTCGGCGGCCAGCGCCTCTCCCGCCGGTCCGCCCAACAGCCAGGCTGCCGCCACCAGATGCGGCAATGTTCGAACGGTTCTGCTCATGGTCATTACTCCTTGTTGAAGGCCTGGATGGATCAGATGAACAGCCGGCCCTCGACATAGGCTCGGGCGGCCGGCGAGCGAGGGCCGTTGAAGAACTGCGCCACGCGGGTGTGCTCCTGCAGCCGGCCGGCATGCAGGAACACGATGTCGTCGGCCAGGCGACGCGCCTGGCCCAGGTCATGGGTGACCAGAATCATCCGGGTGCCCAGTGCCCGCGCATCGGCCACGATGGCTTCGACATGAGCGGTCGCCGCGGGGTCCAGGCTGCCCGTGGGCTCGTCCAGAAACAGTACCTCGGGCGTCAGCGCCAGGGCTCTGGCCAGCGCCAGGCGTTGCTGCTCGCCGCCCGAGAGCAGTCGTGCCGGCTGGCGCGACTTGTCGATCAGGCCCACCCGCTCGAGCCAGCCGTCACGGCGGTCACGGCGCTCGGACCGGTTCATCGCACGCAGTCCCAGTGCCCAGTCGATGTTGGCCGCGACCGAGCGGCGCAACAGGATCGGCCGTTGGAACACCATGGCCTGGCGCAGGCGGATCGCATCCCGCATCGGTTCGCCACCCCAGGTGATTCGCCCGGCGGTGGGTTCGATCATGCCGTGCAACAACCGGAGCAACAGACTCTTGCCGGCGCCGTTGGCGCCGATCACAGCGGTCAGCGAGCCGGCGTCGAGCGTCAGGTCGATATCGGCGAGCAGACGCCGACCGTCCCGGACCAATCCCAGCCCGGCAAGCTGCAAGGGCCAGAGCACCGGCAGAACCGCCGGGGAAATCCGATCAGGCATAGGCATGGCGTTGGGCGGACAGCTTCAAGGCCATCACCAGACCATTCACCCCCAGCGCGATCGCCAGCAGGATCATGCCCAGGGCGAGGGCTAACGGCAGATCGCCCTTTGAGGTTTCCAGTGCGATCGCCGTGGTCATGACCCGGGTCAGATTGTCAATATTGCCGCCCACGATCATCACCGCACCGACTTCGGCAATGCCCCGGCCGAAACCGGCCAGCGCCACCGTGAGCAACGAGAACCGGGCGTCACGGATCAGGGTGGCCATGCAGGTCAGCGTAGTGACCGACAGAGATCGGAACTGTTCGGCATATTCGCTGTGCAGATCTTCCAGAACCTGGCGCGACAGGGCCGCGACGATCGGGGCCACCAGGATGATCTGAGCGATGATCATCGCGGTCGGCGTATACAACAGTCGCAGAAAGCCCAGCGGCCCCGCAGCGGACAGGTGCATGTAAACGAGCAGTCCCACCACCACGGGCGGCAGTCCCATCAGCGCATTGAGAAAAACGAGGACGATGTCACGACCGGGAAAGCGGGCGATCGCCAGCACCGCGCCGATCGGCAGTCCGATCAGACAGGCCAGCGTCAGCGCGACCAGGCTCACCTGCAGCGACAGGCCGACGATGTCGAGCAGTTTCGCATTCCAGGTCAGTATCAGGTCGAAGGCCAGCGCGAAGGCCTGACCAATATCATGCATGACGGCTGATCTTGCGCCGTGTCAGGGGCCGAAAATGTCGCATGGATCGTGCAGTGGCTAGTGCAGGCGTGCAGCCATCTCGTCGATGAGGGTTCGATGAAAGGCCCGGACCCGCTGATTCGGCTCATTGGCGATCATCCGGGCGGCCAATGGGTCGGGCGCTGTCAGGCCGGTACCGGCCATCGCGTCGATCACCGCATGGCCACAGAACGGCACATGCAGTTCGGAGTAACCACCTTCGTGCGCCATCACCAGGCGAGCGCCGCACAAGTCGTCGGCCAGCCCCAGGATACGGCGCGTGAGTTCGGCAAAGGTGTCGGCCGAGGCCAGCATGCGCGACAGGGGATCGACCCCGGAGGCATCGAAGCCGCAGGCGACCACGATCACGTCGGGCCGGAAGGCGCGAAGTGCCGGGTCGATGAGCCGGTCGAAGGCATAGAGATAAGCATCGTGTCCACAACCTGGTGGCAAGGGAATGTTCAGATTGAATCCGGTACCCGCGCCCCGTCCACGCTCGGACAGATCGCCGGTGTCGAACGGAAAATTGTGTTCCTGATGAACCGAGATGGTCAGCACATCGGCGCGCTCGAGGAAGATCGCTTCCGTGCCGTTGCCGTGATGCACGTCCCAGTCGACCACGGCCACCCGTTCACACTGCCGGGCGGCCAATGCCGCCTCGATGGCGATTGCGATGTTGGCCAGCAGGCAAAAGCCCATCGGGTAATCGGGCAGGCAGTGATGGCCCGGCGGACGGGCCAGCGCATAGGCGTTGCGGTAATGCCCGCTCAGCACCTCGGTCAGCGCCGTCTTCACGAGTCCGGCAGCCAGCGAGGCGATCTCGAAGCCGCCCGGCCCGAACGGCGTGCGCAGGCCGAGTTCACCTCCCTGGGCCCTGGAGAGCGTCTCGAATGCATCGATATAAGTGGCTGGATGAACCCGCAGCAGATCCTCGCGGGTCGCAGGCGCGGCGCCACAAACCGCGAGCCGATCAAACAGGCCGGTGACCCGCATGAGATTGACCAGCCGACGTTTGGTCTCGGGACTCTCGGGCAGGCCGCCGGCCGCCAGCGGTTGGACCAGGCCGCCCACCGGCGCGACGAAGGCATAGTTGCCCCCGCTGTGCCAGAAACAGCGCTCATCCCAGACGAATGCGGTGCGCGGCTGTCGGGTGCCGGAACCCGCTTGCGGGCCGGGTGATGCGATCGATGAGGCCGGTGGCTCGGCGGGTGACGTCATGAGTGCTCCTGCAGATTGCAATGCAGTGTGCCACAGCGTGCGAGTGGTGCATCAGGGCGCGGGTGTCGGCCGCACCTGTCGACCATTTTCGGCCAGAATACGGCGTCTCATCGCCAACCGGGAGGGCTCTTCGACATGCAACCCACTTCGTCCGTCACCGCACACCTGCCGGCAGCGGCCCGTTCGTTGGACGGATCGGCCCTGGCGCCCGAGCGGCATCGCCAGCGCCGCCGGTTGCTCAAGGCCGGACCGGCCGCCATCATCGGCCTGACGCTGGGCTCGTCCCGGGGCTTCGCCGCTGAACCGAAACGGCTGAACTTCCTGAACTGGGACACCTACATCGGCGAGACCACGCTGGCCGATTTTCGCAAGGCCACCGGCGTGGACGTGCGCATGGATCTGTTCGCCGACAATGACGAATTGTTCGCCAAGTTCAAGGCCGGCAACCCTGGCTATGACCTGATCATGCCGACCAATGATTACGTCGAGCGCATGATTCTGGCCGACATGCTGATGCCGCTCGATCACGCCAGGATCCCCAACATCGCCAATATCGGCCAGACCTTCCTGACCGATGCGCCCTTCGACCCGGGCCGACGTTTTTCGCTGCCCTACATGTGGGGCACCATCGGCATCGGCTACCGGAAGTCGGCCGCCAAGGGCAGCATCGACAGCTGGGAGCAGATACTGGCGTCCGACCGGTATGCGGGCCGGATCGCCCTGATGGGTGCCAGCCAGTATGTGCTGGGCGCAGCGCTCAAATACCTGGGCCATTCCTGGAATGCCAAGGATCCGGCGCAGATCAAGGCGGCCGAACAACTCATCATCACCGCCAAGAAGGGCGTGAAGGTGTTCGCCCCCGACAATGGTCAGGACCTGCTCGCGGCAGGCGAAGTCGATTTCGCCCAGGAATGGAATGGCGACCTGCTCCAGGTGATGGGCGAGGATGACGACCTGAATTACGTGGTGCCCAAGGAAGGCAGCAATATCTGGCAGGACTGCGTGGCGATTCCGAAAGGGGCGCCGCATCCTGGGAATGCCCATGCCTTCATCAATTACCTGTTCGATGCGGCAGTCGGCGCCGACATTGCCCGGGTGGTTCAGTATGCAACACCGAATGTGGCCGCCAAGAAGCTGCTCGAGGCCGACTATGTCAACAATCCGGTGATCTTTCCGCCTGAGGAAATCCTCGCCAAATGTGAATCCTCGGTTTACCTGGGCGAGGAGGCGACACGGCTGCGCGACGAAGCCTGGTCGCGCATCCAGGCCGCCTGACGCGCACCCGATTGGAATCCTGGAAGCACAACCGGCTGGTCTTCGCGCTGCTCGCAGTACCGGGCAGCGTGTGGCTGCTCGCGTTCTTCGTCGTGCCCTTGAGCATGATCTGGCTGTTGTCGTTTGGCGAGAAGGATGGCCTGGTCGACGTCACGATCACCGGCACGCTGAGCAACTACGTGCGCACGATCGAGCCGGTTTACCTGCAGATTTTCTGGAAAACGCTCTGGATCAGCGTGCTGTCAACCGCTCTGTGTCTGCTCATCGCCTACCCGATCGCCTTCGGTATCTGCTTTTCGCCCGCACGCTGGAAGCCCTGGCTCCTGATGGCGGTGATGTTGCCCTTCTGGATCAATCTGTTGATCCGCACCTATGCGCTGATCGCGGTGTTCCGCACCCGGGGCTTCGTCAACTTCTCGCTCGAATGGCTCTGGCAGACCGCCTCGCTGGACCGCTTGTTCGGCGCCTTCAAGCCGCTCGAGCTGCTCTATAACGATGGTGCCGTCATCGTCGGCCTCGTGTATGTGTTCATGCCCTTCATGGTCCTGCCTCTGTATGCGAGCATCGAAAAGCTGGACCGCTCGCTGCTCGAGGCCAGCCTCGATCTGGGCGCCAGCCAGTGGACGACCTTCTGGTCCGTGACCGTGCCATTGACCATGCCCGGCATTGTCACCGGCGTGATCCTGGTGTTCATTCCGATGCTGGGCTCGTTTCTCACGCCCGATCTGCTCGGCGGGGCCAATGCCGAAATGATCGGCAATGTGATCGAGCGACAATTCAAGGCGGCCAACGACTGGCCCTTCGGCGCCGCGCTGTCCTTTCTGCTCATGTACATCACATTTGGTGCATTGGCATTACGATCCATCGTCACGCGCCGGGAACAGGCGCGGGCACAGGCAAGCGGACACTGAAGCGATGAAGGGGCCGCTCGACTACGGTAGCCGGTTCAGCCTGCGCGCGGTCATGCTGATCACGTTCGCATTGCTGTATGCGCCGATCCTGGCGCTGATCGCATTCAGCTTCAATGACTCCAAGCGCAACATCACCTGGCAGGGCTTCACGTTCAAGTATTACGGCGTCGCCTGGCGCGATGCGGCGCTCATGGAGGCGCTGGGTAATTCACTGACGATCGCACTGATGTGCACGGTGGTTGCCACCATGCTGGGCACGATGATCGCGCTGCTGCTCTGGCGATTCCGGTTTCCGTTCAAATCGGCGTATGAGGGCTTCATGGCCCTGCCCATTGTCGTGCCCGAAATCTGCATGGGCGTGGGCATGCTCGTGTTCTTCGCCCGTATCGGCTGGCCTTCCGACCTGCCCTGGCCCCTGAATCTGGGCGCGATCACCATCGCCCATATCGCGTTCGCCTTTCCGTTCGTGGCGATTGTCGTGCGCTCGCGGCTGGCCGGCTTCAATCGTGAGCTCGAAGAGGCCTCGCGTGACCTGGGCGCGAGTGAGTGGCAGACCTTCCGTCATGTGATCCTGCCCTACATGATGCCCGGCATCATCGCCGGCGCCCTGCTCGCCTTCACTCTTTCACTGGACGATTTCGTCATCACTTTCTTCACCTCGGGGCCCAACACCGTCACCTTTCCGGTCAAGGTGTATTCGCTGGTTCGACGCGGCGTTTCGCCCGATGTCAACGCCGCCTCGACTGTCCTGATTGTGATCACCGTGTTCGCCACCTTCATCGCCTTGCGCCTGCAGCGAACCGATCGCCCGGCGTCGGCCCACTCCTAGCCCATCTGGCCGCCATGCCCACGCCCATCATCTCGATCAATCAACTCGGCAAACGCTTCGGCAATACGGTCGCCGTGGACAACGTGAGCCTGGAGGTGATGGAGAACGAGTTCTTCGCGCTGCTGGGTCCCTCGGGCTGCGGCAAGACCACGTTGCTGCGCATGATCGCCGGCCTGGAAATGCCCAGCAGCGGCGAGTTGCTGCTCGATGGCCAGGACATGACGCGGATTCCGGCCAACCGGCGCCCGGTGAACATGGTGTTTCAGTCTTACGCGGTGTTTCCCCACATGACGGTCGAACAGAATGTGGGCTACGGACTTCGGGTCACCGGCACGGCCGCCGCGGAGATCAGCACCCGGGTCAGGGAGGCCCTGGAAATGGTCAAGCTTGATCATCTGGGTCAACGCAAACCCGATCAATTGTCGGGCGGTCAACGTCAGCGGGTGGCACTGGCCAGGGCGCTGGTCAAGCGACCACGGGTGTTGCTGCTCGATGAACCATTGTCGGCGCTGGACGCCAAGTTGCGCGAACAGATGCAGTACGAACTGTCACGGCTGCAGAAGGCGATCGGCATCACCTTCATCATCGTCACCCATGACCAGCACGAGGCCTTGTCGATGGCCGACCGGATCGCGGTCATGAATACCGGACGGCTCGCCCAGCTCGCCTCGCCACACGAGCTCTATTCGCAACCGAACTCACGCTTCGTGGCCGATTTCATCGGCCGTATCAATCTGCTCGACGCCACCATCAGCGACAGTGGCAACGGCAGGGTTGCCCTGGACCTGCCCGATGGGCAGCGCATCGAGCTGCCCGGCGAGCATCCGATCGGCACGCCCGTCACGCTGGCGGTGCGGCCGGAGAATGTACGTCTGGCCCTCAAACGGCCGGACGATGGATCGATCTGCCTGCTTGGCCGCCTCGCTGCCACGGCGTATTTCGGCGATTCCCGGCAAGCCCAGGTCGAACTGGACAACGGCGTGCGGCTGGCGGTCACGCTGCGCGAGGAGAATCGTGACCAACAACGGGCGTTCGATCTCAAGGACAGGCTCTGGGTTCACTGGCAGGCACGCGATATGCTGCTGCTGTCCGCCTGACCGACGCCCTGGCGTTGCGGCCCGATTCTCACGCTCTGGAGATCCCACTCATGCAAATTCTGCCTGCCCAGATCGCCGGCATTGCCGTCCTGTTCACCCTGCTGTTGCTTGCACCGGGCGTCGCCCATGCCGAGAGTCTGGCCGGTACCGCCTCGAGCGTGGCGAGTTCGGCATCGAGTGCCGGCTCTGTCTCGCTGCGCGGATCGTCCGACGCGATCAGCGGATCGAGCGAGAGTTCGCAGGCCGATGAGGCAGTGGCGGCGGGCGACTATCGGCTGACCGCGCTCGCGCCGGTCGTCGATCGACCCGGTGATCTTCGCCTGTACCTGACCCCGGTGCAGGCCAGTGAATCGGCCCGACCATTCGCGCTCAACCTTCCCCGCGAGGCACTGTCCGACCACCCGCTGGCCAGCGGTGACCTGATCCGGGTCAGCGAGCGTCGCTATGGCCTGGAATTCTCCCGAAGCGAGTCGTCCAAGCCCTTCTTTTTAGTGGTTACCGACGAATGGCTCCAAGCCTTGCAGACCCGCAGGCTGGACCGCTGATCTTGCACCGTTGGCCGGTCACGACGGTCGTCGCGGGGTGTTCGGTCTGGTTGGCGGCCTGTGCAGGCTCGGGTCAAGGCACCTCGGGGCTTCTCGATGGTTTCAGATCGCTACTGTGACGGCGCCCGCTCAGCCAGCGTGAGCGAACAGGATCGTCTGCTGCAGTTTGCCGCCGCGGCCCGTGCAAGCCTCGATGCGTCAGCCGGCAACGTGGCGCTGATCTCGCGCACGGGCGTCGATCTGAGTCGCCTGAACATTCGCTACTCGCACAGTGGCATCGCGATTCGTCCAGGCCCCGATGCTCCCTGGTCGGTACGGCAACTCTATTACGCGTGTCATGAAGGCCGCCCTCGCCTGTTCGACCAGGGGATAGGTGCTTTTCTGTTCAACACTGACAAACCGGGGAATAGCCGGGTCTCGATAGTCTTCATGCCCGCCGCCGCTGCCGCATCGCTGCATCGTATCGCCATGGATTCAGGGCGCGCACTGCGATTGCTGGGCGCCACCTATAGCGCCAATGCCTATCCGTTCAGCGTGAAATACCAGAACTGCAATCAATGGGTGGCCGAGATGCTGGCCCTCGCCTGGGGCAATCTGGGCGAGGGTGAGCCACTGCGCGAGCGGGCCCAGCAATGGCTGGCGGCGTCCGGTTTTTCACCGCCGCCGGTGTCGCTGGGCTCACACTGGGTCAAGTTCATGGCCAGTCTGTCGCCGATGATTCACCTTGACGATCATCCGTCGGACGATCAAGCCGGCCTGGACTTTCAGCTCAGCCTGCCGCAGGCTTTGGAGCAGTTCATCAGCCAGCGCCATCCGGATGCTCGCCGCGTCGAGCTGTGTCTGACCCGGGATGGCGTGCTCGTGCGCGAGGGCTGGCCGGGATTCGGCGACCACTGCAGCGTCGGACCGGGCGATCGACTCATGGCATTCGATTGATCAGACTGATGGGTCATCCACCGACCCGGCAACACCGGCAGCCGGATCGGTTCCCGCAGCAGCCCTCGTCGCGAGCGATTTGTCCGGCGGTGGCGCCCAGGCGCGATCGGTGCTCTCGGGCAGATCCCGGTCCATCGTCGCCATCACCTCGTGCACCATGCGCAGCCGTTCGCGCGCCAGATCGATGTAGGGTTGGTTGTCATAGGTGCTGACCCCCGGGTTCCAAAGCCGGGCCAGTTGCGCGACCGTTTCACGATCATGACGCACGAAGGCGCGCGACGCCTTTTCAACCCGGAAGGGATGCTCGCCGACCGCAATCAGCGCATACCGGGCGGAGCGCACGGCCGAATCGAAGGTCTCGCGCACGATATCGTTGGCACCGGCCTGATAGAGCCGGTACACATGCTGACGATCGAAGGCGCGGGCCACGATATGCAGATCGGGGCGCTCGCGCCTGGCGAAGGTGACGATCGCCAGTGCCTGCTCGGGATCGTCGATCGCAACCACCAGCACGGCAGCCCGGGCGAGCCCTGCGGCATGCAGCAGATCAGGCCGCGAGGCGTCGCCATAAAAGGTACGCACGCCGAATTTGCGCATCCCGTCGACCAGCTCGGGCTGATGATCCAGCACCACGGTCTTGTGGCCGTTGCTGACCAGCATCCGGTTGACGACCTGCCCGAAGCGGCCGTGACCGGCGATGATGACATTACCCTTCTCGGTGATCTCGTCGGCAGCCGGCGTCGGCGCCACACGGGCTCGGGCGGCGATTCGCTGCTGCAGGATGAACAGCAATGGGGTGAGCAACATCGACAGCGCAACCACCAGAGACAGCAGGCCGGCCAGCCGCTCATCCAGCACCTGGTTTTGCAGGGAAAAGGCCAGCAACACGAAACAGAACTCGCCGGCCTGGGCCAGTGACAAGGCGAGTAACCAGCGGTCGCCCGCGCGCAGCCCGAACAGTTGTCCCAAAACCAGCAGGACCACTGCCTTGAGCAGGATCAGGCCGACCGTCAGGCCGAGCACGAGCACCAGCGAATCGGCCAGCAGGGTGAAATCGATACCGGCACCCACGGTGATGAAGAACAGCCCTAGCAACAATCCCTTGAACGGCGCGATATCGGATTCCAGTTCATGCCGGTATTCGCTGTTGGCGAGCACGACGCCGGCCACGAACGCACCCAGGGCCGGTGACAGGCCGACCAGTGCCATGAGCAGGGCGATGCCGATGACCAGCATCAAGGCGGCCGCCGTGAAGATCTCCCGCATGCGCGAGGCGGCGATGAAGCGGAACAAGGGTCGGCTCAGACGCGCACCCGCAATGATGACCAGGCCGATCGAGGCGAGCACGACCAGGGCCTGTCCCCAGGCGGGCAGGCCGGCGACCAGCAATCCCTGGCCTTCGCCATGACCACCGGCAGCGGCATCATGGGACACAGCGCCGGCGCTCTGGTGACCTGGGCCGGTCTGACCCGCGGAGCGGTCCGCCAATGCGCTCGCCTCTGCTTCCTGCTCAGGCTTGACCAGGGCTTCGATCCGTTCGGTGACGGTGGTGGTCTGCTCGATGCTGACCGCCGGTGCAGGTGCCTGCTGTGCGACCCATTGTGGCAAGGCGAGCAGTGGCAGGATGGCAAACATCGGGATCACCGCAATGTCCTGGAACAGCAGCACGGCGAAGCTGCTGCGACCACCTTCGGTGCGATCCAGATCCTTCTCACCGAGCGTCTGCAACACGATGGCGGTCGACGACAGTGACAGGATCAGACCCAGCGCCATCGCGACCTGCCAGGGCAGTCCGGCGAACCAGGCCGCGATTGCAATCAGGCATGAACTGGCCAGCACCTGCAACCCGCCCAGACCGAACAGCCGGTGGCGCATCTGCCACAAGGCCTTGGGTTCGACCTCCAGACCGATCAGGAACAACATCATCACCACGCCAAATTCGGCGAACTGCTGCAGGGTTTCGGTCTCGGCGCCCACGACTCCGAGCACCGGTCCGATCATCACCCCGGCAATCAGATAGCCCAGCACCGAGCCCAGTCCGAGCCGGTTGGCGACCGGCACGGCGACCACGGCGGCGAGCAGATAAATGAAGGCGGCGGCCAGATAGATGATCATGACTGAAGGCGCCCGCTCATGGTTTCACCTGTCCGCTCTGGCCCGGAACGCTCGCGTGGGCGGTGAATGCCGGTCGGCCCGGGTCGCCGGCGATCGCGCCAACATCGAGCAGGGGCGCTGTACGCAGCCGCCCGATGTCGATCCGGTCGTCGCGCAGCGCGATCAGCAGACGTGACCAGCTGGCCAGATGAACCTGAGCGCGACCGTCGGCCCTCGCGCGCCGGGCATCGAACAACACGAAAGGCGGCAGATAGATCATGCGGCACAGATCGGCCGTCTGCTCGAAGGGTTGGAGCAATTCGCGGATCGTGAAGTGGTTGCGGCCTTCGTGACTGTATTCATCCTGCGCGCCGCCGGTGGTAATGGCATTAAAAAACAGCTTGCCCGCGAGCCGCTGACCACCCGAGCCATAGGCAAATCCGTATTCAAGCACCAGATCCTGCCATTCCTTGAGCAGCGCCGGCGATGAATACCAGAACATCGGATGCTGGAAGATCACCACGTCGTGCGCGAGCAGGCGTTGCTGCTCGGCATCGACGTCGATATCGAAGTCGGGGTATAGCGCATACAGATCGACCGCCGTGACCCCGGCCAGCCGGTCGGCCGCGGTGAACATCGGCGCATTGACCTCCGAGCGTCCGAAGGCGGGATGCGCGAACAACACGAGGACACGACGGGCAAACTTCAGATCAGACACGGCGACCCGGCGTCAGCAGTCGTGCCAGACCATCCGCATCGAGCACTTCGATTCGATTGGCCTTGGCAAAGCGCAGCGCCGCTGGCGAGACATCGCCCAGGGCGACGATCACGCCGTCGTGCGCCTGCGCAGCCTCACGCGCCACGCTCAGTTCGCGCAGTGGCTCCACGCCCAGGGCAGCCGCCTTCCAGCGCCGGCAACTCACCAGACGCGTGCGCCAGCCCTGGGTGACCAGCAGATCGGCCGGCGGCCTGGCCACCGCTTCCACCTGGCAGCCCATGCGCTCATAACCCTGACGAAGTTCGCTGGTGAATTCGCGGGCGTTCATCGCACGCACTCGCTCGAGCATGCGCTCGATCTGCTGACGGCTGGGCGCCTGCGACAGCCGCCAGAGCACCATGCCCATGATCACCACAAAGGGCAAGGCCGCCGTCCAGCCGAACACCCGGTATTGCATCGGGAGCAGGACCGAGGCCAGCATGATGATGCTCACCGCGATCAGGGCACTGGCCCACCAGGGCGAGCGCAACAGGATCGCGAAGATCGAATTCTCGGCCATCTTCCAGTTCATTGCGACTCTGCCGGCAGTTTCATTGAATCGGCCATTGACTCAGCCATTGATCGGGGTAAACCGGTTCTGACCGGAGCGGTCGATGCCGCGCACGAGGAACACCGACCGATTCGAATGATCGGTGATCTTGAGTTCGAGCGACTTGCGATGCGCGAGCTCGCGGTCGAACACGCTGGTGGTTGGCATGAAGCGCATGGTCATGCCACGGCGGGGCCGTGGCGAGTGGTTGGCCTCGGAGCCATGCAGCAGATAGACATCGTGCAACGATATCTGACCGGCTTGGAGCACGATATCCACCGCCTCGGATTCGTCGAACTGGTCGGCGTCGAGTTCCTGCGACAAGGTGACGTCGCTCGCCGTCGACGTGTGGTGCGCTCGCAGGCGCTGGTCGCGGTGCGAGCCGCGAATCACGCGCAGACAGCCATTCTCGATGGTTGAATCATCGACCGCCAACCAGGCCGTGCAGGTGGCCAGGGGTCTGATCGGCCAATACTCACCGTCCTGATGCCAGGGCGTGCGCTTGCCGGCCAACGCGGGTTTGGCGAAAAAGCTCGAATTCCACAATGCGATGTCCTCGCCGATGAGCTGGGCCACCATGTCGAGGATCTCGGGCTGATTGCAATAGTGGTAGAAATCGCGGTCGTAGTCTATCAGCGCCGGGCAGTAATCATGGAACTCGGGGTGAGCCTGCAGCAAAACGGCATGACTGGCCTTGATCCGCTCGAGGGTGGCGGCCGGCATCCGGTAGTCGGGGACGATATAGCCATCGCGGTGATATCGGGATACCTCGGCGTCTGTCAACATGGGAGTCCTTGGAAAGTCGTTGATCCAGGTCAAGGTCCGGGCATTTGAATGCCCGGATGATTGCCGTATTATCGCCGCAGGAGACAGCAATGAGCGAAGCCGCAGCACTCGACCAGGGGGGCGCTCGACCTGCCCGCCCGATCATCCGCCGAATTGCACCGGGCGCACCTGTCGAATGGCTGCGCCGGGGCTGGCAGGACATGGTCAAGACCCGATTTCGTGGCTCACTGTACGGCATCTTATTCGTCTTGATGGGCTATACCATTTCGTCGGTCTACTCGACACGCTGGCAGCTCACCATGGGGCTGATCGCCGGCTTCTTCCTGGTCGGGCCTTTCCTGGCCTGTGGCATCTATGAGCTATCGCGCCAACTGCAGCGCGGCGAGCGGCTCGATGTGATCGCCTCGCTGCTGTGCTGGCAACGTAACCCGGGCTCAATCGGTTTTTTCGGCATCATGCTCACGTTTGCGATGATCATCTGGGCGCGGGTGTCGCTGATCGTATTCGCCCTGTTTTCCACCACTGAATTTCCGACCCTGCAGCGCCTGCTGACCACGGTGTTCTCCACCGACAACCTGGAATTTCTGTTGGTCTGGACAGTGGTCGGCTTCGTGTTCGCGAGCATCGTCTTCGCCATTGGGGTGATCTCGGCGCCGCTCATGCTCGATCGGCGCACCGACACCATGACTGCCGTGATCGCGAGCGTTCAGAGCCTGCTCAAGAACCCGGCCGCACTGTACTTCTGGGCAGTGCTCATCGTGCTGATCGTCGGGGCGTCCTTGCTGCTGGGATTCGTGCCTCTGATCATCACGGCCCCGCTGGTGGGCCATGCCACCTGGCACGCTTATGAAGCGCTCGTCGACTGGACGGCCGGTGATCCGGCAGGCGCTGCCGGTCAGTCCCGCCCCTGATCCGCGCCTCCCGAGCCCTCGTTGCAAGCTGATCGCGCCCATTCCCAGGCGACAGACGCCGGCGTCGGCATTCTGATGCTTGAATCAAGATTTCCGCGGATTCCAGGCGACATCGGCAATCCGGTCACCTGGCCGTTTCCAGTTCGCTATCGGATCGTCACCGGCGCTTCACCCGACCGCGTCGTGCGCGGCGGGGCGGCAGGATTGCTGGAAACCTTTATCGAGGCCGGTCGTGAACTCGCGGCCGACGGCGTGGCCGGCATCACCACCAGTTGCGGCTTTCTAGCCAGCATGCAGCAGGCGCTGGCCGACGCCATTCCCGTGCCGGTTGCCGCCTCATCGCTGGTGCAGATCGGCATGATCGAACGCTTGCTGCCGCCGGGCCGGCGCTGCGGCATCCTGACCATTGCCGCATCATGCCTGAGCGCCGCGCATCTCGATGCAGCAGGGGTTTCGGCCGACACGCCGATCGGCTCGACCGAGGGCGGTGCCGAATTCACCCGAGCCATCCTCGATGACGAAGCGCAGCTCGATGTCGCTCTGGCCCGACAGGACAATATCGAGGCCGCGCTGGACTTGCAGGCCCGTCATCCCGAAGTGGCCGCGATCGTACTCGAATGCACGAATATGGCACCCTATGCCGCCGACATCGCTGGCGCAACCGGACTACCGGTCTATTCGGTCGATACGTTCGTGCGCTGGTTTCAGGCCGGTTTGCGGCCGCGCCGCTTCGACTAAGCCCGGGTGCCGGAGGTGTCCCGGCGATCCCGACCGGCTTCGGTATCGGTCGACGCCAGAAACCAGGTCAGGGCACCGGTCAGTGAGAAGATGATCCAGAAAAAGAAAAAACCGACCGTATACGCTCCCTCGCGACTGTCAGCGACCTGCAAGCCGATCAGGCTCAGGCTCTGCGGATCGAATGCCGAGAAGAACACGCCAACGGCCATGGCCGCACCCAGGAACGAGGGCCAGAGAATCTGCATCGCCGCCCGGCTCACGTTCACATTGCCGCGCTGCCTGCGCATGGACGATCTGTCGCGTCCGGCATGGCGTGACCGGATCATCGTACGCCCCCCTTGGCCTCATCGCGCACTGACGGCTGGGCCAGCGTCGATCGCGGCAGAATCGTCATCGATCGGTCACCGCCCGCTGTCCAGAGTTCACTGACCAGGCGCCACTGGCCACCGGGTTCATCGACATGAACGCGCCAGCGCCCGTCCAGCGGCCAGAACGCCGGCCCACGAAACTCGCCATGACGCACCCGGTCCAGCGTGATCACCTGGTCACGGGCCGCATCGGTGACATGGACCCAGCGCAACGTCAACCGATCAGGCATGGCGAAGGTCTGATCGATCGCGGCGGAGAGATCGAGCCGGGTGGCGACCCCATCGACCCCGGCGACCGTTGCGCGCAGATCGAGTCCGGCGGCCACCTGATCGCGGGCGATCCGTTGATTGATCGCCCGCCCCTCCTTGTAGTAATCATCCACGACCATCGAGTCGCCGCTGACGATGGCCAGATACAGCGTGATGAAGCTGGCGACCACGGCCGCCGCCGGCAGCGCGATCAGCAACCAGGGCCAACCCTGTCGATACCAGGGAATACTACCGATTGCGCTGTTTGCCACCATGGTGTTGCGCTCCTGTTCATCCACACCGATCAAGCCGATCAGCGCAGATTGGCCGGGACGATGAACTTGGCCGCCTCGACCCGCCGCAGCGCGGGATCGTCGGCTGCTTCGATCGTGAATTGAATGTCGTGACTGCCCACCACGGCCGACTCGTCCGGAATCCGTACCCGGATCGCGAGCAGGCGGTTCTCGGTAGGTGCCACGGCGACCTCGGTCGTCTGGTCGATCAGGATGCCGGGCATGCCCGCCACCGAGAGTTGGAAGGTGTGCGCCTGTTCGGTCTTGTTCTGCACGAGCAGGCGGAACACGTTTTCGACCTGACCACCTTCGACTTCGCGAGCCAGCGTGGCCCGATCGCGCATCACGTCGACCGTGAGCGGCGTGCGCAACGCCAGCGCGGCAATGAAGGCGATGCAAATACCGCCCAGAATCGCCGTGTAGACCAGCACGCGCGGACGAAACACCCGACGCAGCAGCTGGGCACGGGTGAAGCCCTGGGAGACGCTGTTCAGCGTGTCATAACGGATCAGCCCCTTCGGATAATTCATCTTGGCCATCACCTGATTACAGGCGTCGATACAGGCGGCACAGCCGATGCATTCGTATTGCTGGCCGTCACGAATATCGATGCCGGTCGGGCACACATCCACGCAAAGGCCGCAGTCGATGCAGTCGCCCAGGCCCAGGGCGGACTTGTCAGCCTTGCGTCCACGGGTGCCGCGCGGATCACCGCGCTTTTCGTCATAGGTGATGACCAGGGTGTCGCGATCGAACATCACGCCCTGGAAACGGGCATACGGGCACATGTACTTGCAGACCTGCTCGCGCATGAATCCGGCATTGCCATACGTGGCAAAACCATAAAACAGGATCCAGAAGGTCTGCCAGGGACCGAGTGCGGCGGTGATGACCTCGCCCAGGAGTTCGCGGATCGGCGTGAAATAACCCACAAACGTAAAACCCGTCCAGAGCGAGAAGGCGATCCAGAGCGCATGTTTGGTGAACTTCAGTCGCAGCTTGCGTGCGCTATTGGGGCCCGCATCGAGCTTCATGCGTTTGCCACGCTCGCCCTCGACAACCCGCTCGATCCAGAGAAATATTTCTGTATAAACGGTCTGCGGACAGGTAAAGCCGCACCAGAGGCGCCCGGCCACTGTCGTGAACAGAAACAGCGAAAACGCGCTGATCACCAGCAACACAGTCAGGAAAATGAAGTCCTGCGGATTCAGTACCAGGCCGAAGATGTAAAATCGCCGCGCGTCCAGATCGAACAGCACAGCCTGGCGGCCATTGAGGTTCAACCAGGGCGTGACATAGAAGGCAAGCTGGGTGAGCCACACCATGGCCCAGCGCCAGCCGGCAAACCAACCCGTCACCGATCGCGGGTAGATCTTCTGGCGGATCTCCAGGATTGGAATCACGCCATTGCTATCGGCCAGCCCGGCCTTGGCCGATCTGACCTTGCCCACCGCCTTTGCGCCGACTACCGCCTGGCCTGCCTGGGCGGTTGAACCGGTTGCGACAACATCGGGCGCGCCCGGTTCGCCGGAATGAACAGTCATGGGCGGACTTTCACCATCACTTGGTCGTGGCTTGCGCGCCACCAGCCTGGGAAAGACTCAGCACATAGGCGGCCAGTACATGCGCCCGGTCTTCGCCGACCAGCTTGCCGAACGATGGCATCTGATTGTTGATGCCCAGGTTGGTGGCTTCGGTGATCTTGGCAACGCCACGGCCATGCAGCCAGATGTTATCGGTGAGGTTGGGCGCACCGATGGCGGCATTGCCTTTGCCATCGGCACCATGACAGGCGGCACAGGTGCCGAATTTATCCTGGCCCAGCGCCGCCTTGACCGGGTCGTGCGGTGTCTTGGACAACGATGCCACATAGTTCGCCAGTTGATCGACCGCATCCGCGCCGCCTAGCGCAGCCCCCATCGGCGGCATCACGGCCTGCCGACCGTTGATGATGGTGGCTTTGATGTAGTCACCATCGCCCGCGCCGAGCCAGTCATTGTCGGTCAGATTGGGAAAGCCTCTCGAGCCGCGCGCATCCGAGCCATGGCATTGCACGCAGTAGGTGAGATAGAGCCGCTCGCCCATGGCCACTGCCTCGGGATCCTTGGCCACCGCCGAGATCGGCTGGCTCTGGAATCGCGCATACAGCGGCGCGATCCGCTCCTTCATTTTGGCCATCTCGTTTTCATACTGCCCGACCTGTGACCAACCCAGTGTGCCCTTGAAGGCACCTGCACCCGGATACAGCACCAGATAGAGCACGCCGAAGACGCAGGTGATGTAGAACAGGTAGAGCCACCAGCGGGGCAGCGGGTTGTTCAACTCGACCAGGTCTTCATCCCAGACATGTCCGGTTGTTTCAACGTCGCCGGCCGCGTTCACCGCGACTTTGGTCGAGGAAGTGGCCATGGCCAACAGAAAACAAGCCACGATCGACAGCGCGGTGACTGCGATGATGAACAGGCTCCAACCCGGTGATACAAAATCTGCCATGTCAGCTTCTTCCCTTATGCTGCTGTTGGTCATGCCCGCTGCGCTTCGCGACATCGTCATCGGCAAAAGGCAGGTTGGCCGCTTCATCGAAGCGCTGGCGGTTGCGCGAGGTATAGGCCCAGTACACGATGCCGATGAAGGAGACAAATGCGAGGACAGTGATGACGGTCCGAGCGGCGTTCAGATCCATGATTACTGAACCGCGCCGGCCGTGGTGCCAAGGCGCTGCAGATAGGCGATCATTGCCTGCATCTCGGTCTTGCCCTTGATCGACTCGGATGCCTTGGCAATGTCCTCGTCGGAATACGGCGTGCCAATGGCCCGCAAGGCCTGCAACCGCGAACCGATCACCGTCTCATCGACCAGGGTCGTGTTCAGCCAGGGAAACCCGGGCATGTTCGACTCGGGCACGAGGTCGCGTGGATTGATCAGGTGCAGGCGATGCCAGTCATCGGAATAACGGCCGCCCACCCGCGCCAGATCCGGACCCGTACGCTTGCTGCCCCACTGGAAGGGCCGGTCATACACGAACTCCCCCGCCACCGAGTACGGGCCATACCGTTCGGTTTCCGCGCGAAACGGCCGGATCATCTGCGAATGACAGTTGTAGCAGCCTTCACGCACATAGATGTCGCGGCCGGTGAGTTCCAGTGGCGAGTAGGGCTTGAGACCGGCGACCGGCTCGGTGGTGGACCGTTGGAAGTAAAGCGGCACGATTTCGACCAGGCCACCGACCGAAATGACGGCCACGATCAGCAGCATCAGCAGGCCGACATTCTTTTCGATGAGTTGATGAGATTTCACGGGGCCTGACTCCTAGACTGAAGCGCCAACGGCATGACCGGCCACAGGCACGGGGGCAGAGACCGCACGGCCTTGCCGAATGGTCATCACCATGTTGTAGAACATGATCACGATGCCCGACAGATAGAACAGGCCGCCCAGCAACCGGATCACGTAGTACGGGAAGGTTGCCTTGATCGACTCGATGAAGGCATAGGTGAGCGTGCCGTCCGGGTTGGTGGCGCGCCACATCAGACCCTGCATCACGCCGGCGATCCACATCGCAGCGATATACAACACGATGCCCAGCGTGGCGATCCAGAAATGCAGCTCAATCAGCTTGCGACTCCACATCTCCTCGCGACCATACAACCGGGGGATCAGATAGTAGATCGACCCCATGGTGATCAGACCAACCCAGCCCAGCGCACCCGAGTGCACGTGACCCACCGTCCAGTCGGTGTAGTGCGAGAGTGCGTTGACCGTTTTGATCGACATCATCGGCCCCTCAAAGGTCGACATGCCGTAGAACGACAACGAGACGATCAGGAATTTGAGAATCGGATCTTCGCGCAGTTTGTGCCAGGCACCCGACAAGGTCATGATGCCGTTGATCATGCCGCCCCAGGATGGTGCGAGAAGGATCAGGGAAAACACCATGCCCACCGACTGGGCCCAATCGGGCAGCGCGGTGTAGTGCAGGTGATGGGGCCCGGCCCACATATAGGTGAAGATCAGCGCCCAGAAATGCACGATCGACAGGCGGTAGGAATAAACTGGACGACCGGCCTGCTTCGGGATGAAGTAATACATCATGCCCAGGAAGCCGGCGGTGAGGAAAAAGCCCACCGCATTGTGGCCATACCACCATTGCACCATGGCATCCTGAACCCCGGCATACAACGGGTAGGAGTGGGTCAGCGAGGTCGGAATCGCCATCGAGTTGACAATATGCAGCACGGCAACCGTCAGTACATAGGCACCGAAGAACCAGTTGGCCACGTAGATGTGGGGCGTTCGACGCTTGGCCACCGTACCGAAAAACACGATGGCATACGCGACCCAGACCACGGCGATCAACACATCGATGGGCCAGATCAGTTCGGCGTATTCCTTGCTCTGGGTCAGGCCCAGCGGCAGGGTGATGGCCGCGCCGACGATGACCACCTGCCAGCCCCAGAAGGTGAAACCGGCCAGCTTGGCGGCAAACAAGGGAACCTGACAGGTTCGCTGCACGATGTAGTAAGACGTCGCGAACAATCCCGAGCCGCCGAACGCGAAAATGACCGCATTCGTGTGCAACGGACGCAGACGACTGTAGGTCAGCCATGGAATATCGAAGTTCAGCGCCGGCCAGGCCAACTGGGCGGCGATGATCACCCCGACCAACATGCCGACGAATCCCCAGACCACCGTCATGACGGCAAACTGGCGGACCACTCGATAGTTGTAGTTTTCCCCTGGCTGATACTGGGTCGTTGCCGTCATTTGACGTTCCCTTCGGTTGCAGACACGTTTATTGTGAACATTTTTCAAGGCTCAATCAGCGATCGTATTGAAACCGCATTTCAAAGACATTGATTCAGGTCAATCGGTGCGATTTCAGTTACCCGGTTCGTTGCGTGCGGCACGGCTTTCGCCATCAGGGGCGGACGAATCATCATCGAGCAACACGCGCCAGGCAGGTCCCTCGGGGTCGTCGAACTGGCCACCGGCGCTCATGCGCAGAAAGATCCAGATCGCCGCCAGCAATGCCAGCAACGACAGTGGGATCAACAGGAACAGCGCTTCCATGGCTATTGGCTCGACACTGCCGGACCCGGGTCCGCCTGCTTGCCGGCGGAGGATCCCGGCGGGTGGACCAATTGGTCCTCGTGAACGGTGGCCGACGGTCGGTGTGCCCCGACACCGGAGGGGTGCCGCGCCGCGCGGGCCGGCCAGAGCCGCGCCGCATTGCTGACCACCAGCCAGGAGCTGGCCGCCATGCCGACAGCCGCTGCCCAGGGTGGCACCCAGCCCAGCGCCGCCAACGGAATCGCCACGCAGTTGTAGAGCAATGCCCAGGCCAGATTCTGCCCGATCACCCGCCGCGTGGCCAAGGCGAGTTGATGCAACTGGATCACGGCTCCGGGATCAGGCTTGAGCAGGATCACATCGGCGGCCGTGCGCGCCAGATCGCTGGCCTGACCCATTGCGATCGACACATTGGCCAGTGAGAGCACCGGGGCATCGTTCATGCCGTCGCCAACCATGACGACCCGACGGCCCTCGGCCTGCATCTGCCTTACGGCCGCCTGCTTGGCCTGCGGCAAGGCGCCCGCCCCGAAACGGTCCACACCCAGCCGATGGGCCACGCCGGCAACCACTGCCAGACGATCGCCCGAGAAGCAGATGAACCTCGATGCCCCGCGCCTGCAAGGCGGCCACCGCTGCCGCAGCGCCTGCGCGCAAGGGGTCGGTCAGGGAAAACCGCGCCAGCACCGTGTGGGGGCTGAACGGGATGTCGTCAGAATCCGTGGCGCCTGTGTTCGTCTGCTCGAGGCGTCGATCCCCGAACTGTCCAGCCACCAGGAACACTTCGCTGGCCGCATCGTCGGCGGGCCAGCGGTTACGGGCGGCTTCATCGAGCCCACACCAGCCCGCAGACCCCAGACGCAGGATTTGTTCGCCGCCCTCGCCAGACTGCCAGCGCGCGCTCACGCCCCGGCCCGCGCAATGCTCGATGATGGTGAGTCCGGGTGAGCCGGGTGCCGCGCTGATGGCGGCCTGGGTGCGCAGGGCCTGGGCAAACGGATGCGAAATCCCCTGCTCCATCGCACCGGCCAATTGAAGGGCCAGGCCGGCTGATAAGCAGGGATCGGTATCGATGGCCGTCACGGTCGGGGTGCCGGTGGTGAGCGTGCCGGTCTTGTCGAAAACGATATCGGTAATGCCGGCCAGCGCCTCCATCGCATCGGCCCGGGTCACCAGGATGCCCTCGCGCATCAATGCCCCGGTCGCTGCCGTGAGTGCCGACGGCGTGGCCAGCGACAAGGCGCAGGGACAGGACACGACCAGGATCGTCATCGCGATCGGCCAGGCGCGCGAGGGGTCCAACTGCATCCAGGCAAACCAGGTCGCCGCCGCCAGCAGCAGGACGATGGCAACGAACACGGTTGCAATCCGATCGGCCAGCAAGGCCCAGCGGGGCTTGTCCGACAGGCCGCGTGCGACCAGCGCCTCGATGCGCGACACGGCACTGTCGGCCGCGCAACGGGCCACGATCAGACGTGCCGGCGGACCGGTCACCACGCTGCCCGCAGCGACCGAATCCCCCGCTCGTACACTGACCGGCAGACTCTCCCCGGTCAGCACTGACTGGTCGATGGTGGTCGTGCCGGTGATCAGGCTGGCATCGGCTGGCACGGTCTGGCCGGTCTCGACCTCGATCCGGTCGGCAGGACTCAGCGCGGCCGGCGTCACCAGCTCGCGACCGTCCTCGGTGAGTCGCCAGACCGCATCGGGCGTGGCAGCGCCGATCGCATCGATCTGCGCAAGCGCACGACGTCGGATCATCCACTGCAGATGACGAGCGAGCAGCAACAGAAAGGTGAACATCGCCACCGAATCGAAATAGACCTCACCATGGCCGGTGATCGTGGCCACCACGCTGGCCAGGTAAGCAGCCAGCAAGCCGATGCTCACCGGCACATCCATGCCGATCCGTCGATGACGCAGCGACTGCCAGGCCCCCTGGAAAAATGGCCAGGCGCTGTACAACACTACCGGCGTGGTCAGGATGAAGGCCGCCCATCGCAGCAACTGGACGTATTCGGTCTCGATCGCATCATCGCCCGACAGATAACCGGGCAGCGCGTACATCATGACCTGCATCATGCCCAGCCCGGCCACGAACAAGCGCTGCAGGCTTCGTCGCGAATAGGCAGCGAGTTCGCGTTCGCGCGTTCGCGCATTGAACGGGCGGGCCCGATACCCGAGTCGGGCAACCACTTCGAGCAGCCGGGCCAGCGAGGTCTGGGCCGGCGACCAGCTCAGGGTTGCACGCTCGGTGGCCAGATTCACGCCAACCCGCACGACCCCGGGCTCGGCGGCCAGCCCCTGTTCGATCAGCCACACGCAGGCACCACAATGCATGCCTTCGATCGCCAGATCGGTTTCGGTCACCAGCGACTGGCGATCAGCCGGCGACGCGCCGCCCGGCGTTGGCGCCTCACGCGACCCGGTTGATGCATCGACCGCAGTGGCCGCCGACCCGAGCCGCCGCGCTTCAGCCAGGGCCTGATCCAACTCACGGGCCGCCGCTGTGGCGCCACCCAGGCTGCTGCGTTGGCGATAAAAGGCGCCCAGGCCGGCATCGATGATGGTCCTGGCGACCGCCCGGCAACCACCACAACAACATGATCTGGACAGGCCGTCGAATTCGATCGACCAGTCGGCGCCGGCCGGCACGGGCTCGCCGCAGTGAAAGCACCGCGATGAGGGTGCATCCGTCATCGCGCAGCCGGGACAACCGTCTCGATCGGTGTGATGCAGAGGCCGAAGATTTCAACCGGCTCGAACATCAGTGCCCGGGCCACGCCCAGCACGCCCATGCCGATGAGCGACAGCGCGATCAGCCGGCGAACCAGCAAAGCCCTGGAAAACCGCGACAACCACTGCCCGCCTGCGCCCAGGGCGAGCAGGTTCGGCAGGGTGCCCAGACCGAAGGCGGCCATCAGCAAGCCACCATCGAGCGCACTGCCCGCGCTGAGCGCCGACAGCAACACCATATAAACCATGCCACACGGAACGAAACCCCAGACGGCACCAGCCAGCGCAAGCTGCATCGGGGTTCGCGCAGCCAACAGGCGGGTGGCCAGCGGCTGCAGCCGGTGCCACAGACGCTGGCCGCCACGCTCGGTCCAGTTCAGCAGTATCTGGGCACCCAGCAGCCAGGCACCGATCGCGATGAGCACCAGATTGGTGAGCAGAAACAGGGTGCGCTGCACTGGCAGGGCATGGTCGAGCAGCCACAGCGTGGAGCCTGCCGCGCCCGCCAGCGACCCCAGCATGATGTAGGTGGTGATCCGGCCCAGATTCATGGGCAGCGCCGCGGCGAGCGCCGCGCCAATCTTGCGCAAGGCGATGGCCCGGCGTGCCGATGGTGACTCGCGCAACCCCGACCCGGCCCCGGTCGGCCGGCAGGCGCCTGGCAGCGGGATGCCGATCGAGCCATTGGCATCCGGCACGGTTCGATACCATTGAACAGGTGCCACCGACATGGACTGGGCAGCCGGGGCAGCGGATTCGACACGCGCCGGGCTGGCACGAAATGACAAGGCCGTTACGATTCCGCCGCACATTCCCGCACAGTGCAGGCCACCGAGCAGGCCAAGCAGGAACATCGACAAAAATACCATCGGATCACTCAGGAATAGCCAGAGGGGCCGCCGCATCGCCGGCGGCGCAGAGCCGGCAAGGTGTGCAACAGCCCATCGCTCACATTACCGTATCTTCGAACCCGGTATCGTGAAACGCGGTATCTGCGCCAAGGTCTTCGGGCACTTCACGCCAGTCCCAGGGGCGCAGTTCTTCGAGATGCTGGCGACAGTATTCGATGAGATTGCGCCGCTTCTCGCTGCCTCGTCGACCATCTCGACCGTCATCGCCACCGGGGAGCAGCCGTCCGTCGACCTGATCAACACGGCGATAAATCGCCTCCCAGGTCTGACGCAGCGTGTCTTGCCGGACCCCTAGGGTCAGCGCGATTTCGCGGTCGGCGCGCCCCTCCAGGGCAGCCAGCATCAGGCGCTGCTGTGCCGGTGAGAACCGGAATCGCGGCATCGGACAACCGACGGCTGCCGTCGCAAGTACCGGCATGGTCTCGAACAGATGGTCTTCCGGGTCCCAGAAGAACACCTGGGAATCGCCTGCAGGATGGACCGCCCGCTCGTCTGCGGACAGTTCGGGCGGCAGATCATACGGCCGGAAACCGATCGTGCGCATCATGCGCACCGTTGCCGGACCGAACACTTCATAAAACACCATGCGCCGGATCCGATAGCCGGCATGAGCAACCTGGAACGAGCTGGGCAACATGGTCAGCAGGCGGGCCATGACCGGATGGGCATAGGTGCGCTTGCGTGCCGTGGCATGCAGGACACCCAGGTTGAGCTCGCCGCGCACGTTCTGGCGGGCCACGCGCTGCCTATCGAGAATGGGTGAACGTCCGCTCAGCGATCGCTCCCAGACGGCCGCAGCAACCTGACGGTACGGACGGCGCATGTAGTCTGCGGCGAACTCCTCGTCGAAAAAGGCACTCAGGCGAAACGCGATGATGCGTCCACCCGATTCGAAGACCTGCCAGGAGGCCAGACCGCCATCACGCAACAGATGAGCCCACAAGGTCGGCAGGGCCTCGTATATCTGGTCCGACAGGCGGCACGCACCTTCTTTGCGGAGCAGCGCGATGCAATCGGCGATGTCGTCGATACGAGCATTGCGATAAAGCACGCGACTTCCCCCCTTTCGTCGACTACAGGCTCCGACGTCATTGATACCATCAAATCGGAGTTCGCCAATCGAATCTGACTGCCCGACACATAAATTGATACGTGTCGGAGATCTTTCGCCCGCGCGCTCGGTCGGTCAATGATCAGCGGAATCGCGGCGGGGCGCTGCCGGCTTGAGCAATGCAAGAGACAACGCACTGGCCGAGCACAGCATTGCCAACCATTGTAGCGGTCCAAGCGGCTCAGCGTGCACGAATGCGCCCGATAACATCGCGACCACGGGCGTCATGATGACCGATAGGCCGGCAAGATTTGCCGGCAGCAGCCGCACGATCGAAAACCAGGTGACATTGCCGATCGACATCGGGATCAGGATGATCCAGGCGATCACCAGGATCGACGTCCGGTCGGGCATGAACCACGGCCCATCGGCCAGCATGAATGCAATCACCGTGATCGGTATCGCGGCGATCAACATCTGCCAGGCCGTCAATACCAGGGAGGCGACCTGAACATCGCCGCGCTTGAGGATCAAGGTGCCGGCCGCCCAGCCAACGCCGGCGATCAGGCCGGCCGCGAAGCCCAGTGGCGCATCGGCATAACGCTGCAGCCCCGGCACCATCAATGCCGCCACGGCCAGCCCACCCAGGGCCACGGCAATCAGCATGCGCCATGACAAAGCCTCGCCGAAGATCACCCGGTTGATCAGGGCCGCCCACAAGGGCATCGTGAAGCCCAGCACGGCCGACTGACCCGAGGCGATCGATACGGCCGAGTAGGTGCTGGCGATATTCCACACCACCAGGTAACAAAGCGAGGCAAGCACCACCGTCGTCCAGTAACGGCGGGGAATCTGCAGCGACTGACCGCGAATCCTGGCCAGGATCAGCAGCCCCAGACCGGCGCAGGCCAGTGACACGGCGCGAAACGTCCAGATGGAGATTTCGCGCACGGCGAGCGGGAACAGCGGCCAGTTCGTGCCCCAGACCAGGGTCAGGATAACAAGCAGAACCAGCGCCTGACGGGGTACGGTGGCGGGCATGGACGTCGAGCGTATCATCACGCCGGCACCAAAACCATCCGGATCATTCCATTCATGAGTACATCGCCCAGAACGGCCCGGCAATCCAATCCGCTGTTGCTGATTGCAGTCACTGTCGTCCTGCCCTCGATTATCCTGATGAAACTCAGCGGACCCGAGCGGCTGGGGGCGGTCGGCGGTCTGCTGCTCGCACTGTCCCTGCCCCTGGCCTGGGGTCTTTACGATCTGGTGGGCCAGCGCAAGGTCAACTGGTTTGCCGTGCTGGGCCTGGTGAGTGTGTTGCTGACTGGTGGCATCGGCCTGCTCGAACTCGGGCCCGAATGGCTGGCGGTGAAGGAGGCGGCGATTCCCGGGCTCATCGGACTGGTGGTTCTCGGGTCGGTCTGGACCGGATATCCGCTGATTCGCACCCTGCTCTACAACCCCTCGGTGGTCAATGTCGATCGGATCCAGGCGGCGCTGAAATCACACGATTCGGAACAGATTTTCGACTCACGATTGCGCCTGGCCACCCTGCTGCTGGCGGGCACCTTCTTTTTCTCGTCTGCCATGAACTACATACTGGCCAAATGGCTCGTGACAAGCCCGGCAGGCACCGAGGCCTTCAATGAGGAACTGGGCAAAATGACCTTGCTCAGCTATCCGATGATTGCGATCCCGTCGATGCTGATGATGATCGGCGTATTCATCTTCCTGATGCGATCGGTGAAGACATTGACCGGGCTCGACCTGCAAGACGTTTTGCATGCCGCCAAATCGGCGGACTGAGCACGGTGCAACAGCGCTTATTTGTCGTGCCGGGCTTCCTGGATATAGTCACCATCGAGCACATCGCCGGTCCGGGCGGACCGCGAACCCGCGCCCGCCGTGGCACCGGACCCGGAACGATCCGACCCACCGTCCCTACCCGCACCCGCGGCCTGCCGATCGAACTCGGCCCGGATAGCCTGCATCTGCTCATTGAGTTGCCGGCGCAACGGACGGGTCTTGAACCACAGATACCCCACACCGACCGCACCGACCAACAGGATCACCGGCAACACGATCAATGAGAACATCACGGCGGCAACCACCGCAGCGCCCAGCATCAGACTGCCCAGCGAAACCGCCACGATTCGCGTAAACCATCCCGGTTGGGTCAGTCCGCGATGTGCGGCGTTGCGATACGACAGGCGCGGATCATGGTTCATCTGGATACCGATATGAATTGGCAAGAAGTCCTCGCATCAATCTCAACAGCATCGTACATGGAGCGGCCGATCGGCACTTTCAAGTACCTGACCCCGACACGGGTTTGCCGTCACGACTTGCGCCCATGCGCCGGTGGCTGATCTCGATCAACGGTAGTAGCCTTACCCACCCTGCACTCCGAACCAGGCACGTTGGCCGGGCCATCCGCACGGCACACGTCCACCGCCATTCAAGAGCGTTTTCATGACCGACCAGTCGCGCCGCCACGGCACGGACTCCCCGGATGACATTGCCGATGCCATCGAACCCGAGGGCCGTTATCTCGGCGCGTCATGGCGTCGCGCGATCCAGGTTCGTGGCGCGCGCCAGAACAATCTCAAGAATCTGTCGCTGGACATCCCGACCGGCGAACTGGTGGTGGTGACCGGCGTCTCGGGGTCGGGCAAGTCATCGCTCGTGTTCGACACGATCTATGCCGAGGGACAACGACGGTATGTCGAGACCTTCTCGGCCTATGCACGGCAGTTCCTCGACCGCATGGACAAGCCGCAGGTGGATCGTATCGACGGCGTCCCCCCCGCCATCGCGATCGACCAGACCAATCCGGTTCGCACCTCGCGCTCCACGGTCGGCACCATGACCGAGATCAATGATCACCTGAAACTTCTGTTTGCGCGTCTGGGCCGCCTGGTCTGCCGGCGCTGCGCCCAGCCGGTCGGGCGCGACGATGTCGGGTCAGTGGTCGATGCCCTCGCCACGCTGGCGCCCGCCGCGGGCGATCCACGACTGATCCTGTGCTTTCCCGTGCTCGTGCCCGCCAGCTTTACTGAAGAGGAGGTCCAGGCGCACCTGCTCGCCCAGGGATACACCCGGATCCATCACCGTGAACCGCGCGACGACACGAGCCTGTTGCTCCATGTGGTGCAGGACCGGTTCCGTCATAGCGCGGTCGAACGATCGCGGATTGCCGAGGCCGTCGAAATGGCCATGCATCGAGGCCATGGCCGGATCAGTGTCTTCGCCGGGGATTCGTCCGATGCGCCGACCTGGCGCTTCAGCGCCGATCTGCATTGCGCACCCTGCGATATCGCCTATGGCGATCCGCTACCCAGCATGTTCTCGTTCAATTCGCCATTGGGTGCCTGCGAAACCTGTCGTGGCTTTGGTCGCGTGATCGGCGTCGACATGGGTCTGGTCATCCCTGACGAGGGCCGCACGCTTCGCCAGGGCGCGATCAAGATCTGGCAGGGCGAAAAAATGAAGGAAAGCCAGCGCGACATGGTCAAGCATGCCCAGCGTCGCGGCGTGGCCCTCGACACACCCTGGCGCGATCTATCCGATGCCGACCGGCGCTGGGTGATCGACGGCGACGCCGACTTCAAGGGCAATTACAACACCCAGTGGTACGGCCTGGATCGATTTTTCAAATGGCTGGAAAGCAAGGCTTACAAGATGCACGTGCGGGTGTTGTTGTCCCGCTATCGGGCCTATACACCGTGTACGGTCTGCGAGGGCGCCCGCCTCAAGACCGAGGCGCTGCTCTGGCGGATCGGTGACCGGGGGGCGGCCGATCTGGCCCGCGGTGTGGTCGACTCGGACTCGGACTCGGACTCGGACACGACAGGGCGGCCGGTTCATGATCTGTTCATTCCACGGGGGGTCCAGTGGCCCGCCCAGGCCATCGACACCCTGCCAGGCCTGTGCCTTCACGACCTGATGTTGCTGCCGGTCGCCAGGCTGGCCCGGTTCTTCCAAAGGCTGGCGATCGATCAGGCCGATCGTGCGCCGGTTGCCGGCAGCCGCGGCGGCGAGGCTGAAGCGCTCGATATCCTGCTCACCGAGTTGCGGGCCCGGCTCGCCTATCTGCATGAGGTCGGCTTGTCCTATCTCACCCTGGACCGGCAGTCGCGCACCTTGTCCGGTGGTGAGGTGCAGCGGATCAATCTCACCACGGCGCTGGGCACCTCGCTGGTGAACACCTTGTTCGTGCTCGACGAGCCTTCGATCGGCCTGCACCCACGCGACATGAACCGCATCATCGCCGTCATGCAACGCCTGCGTGATGCCGGCAACTCGCTGCTGGTGGTCGAGCATGATCCGCAGGTGATGTTCGCGGCCGACCGGGTGATCGACATCGGCCCCGGACCGGGCGAGCGCGGCGGGCACATCGTGTTTCAGGGCACACCCGATCAGTTGCGGGCCGCCCGCACGCTCACCGCCGATTATCTGGCCGGACGAAAGCGCATCGATACCGGACACCGACAACCGATTGTCGCATCGACTCCGCGTCTGGTGCTGGAGGGCGCGCACGAAAACAATCTGCAGGCGGTCACCGTTGCCATCCCGATGTCCCGGTTCGTCTGCGTGACCGGCGTATCGGGCAGCGGCAAATCGACCCTCATCCAGAATGTCCTGCTGCCTGCCCTGCTCAAGGCCAAAGGTCGGCCCACCGAAACGCCCGGGCGCTTTCACCGCCTGCTTGGCGACGACTGGCTCGATGACGTGGCCTTTGTCGATCAGTCACCGATCGGCAAGACCGCGCGCAGCAATCCGGTCAGTTATGTGGGCGCCTTCGAACCGATCCGCAAGCTGTTCGCCCAGCAATCGACAGCTCGTGAGCGGGGCTACCTGCCGGGCACGTTCAGCTTCAACTCGGGCGATGGGCGATGCCCGACCTGCCGGGGCAATGGTTTCGAACATGTGGAAATGCAATTCCTTTCCGATGTCTACCTGCGCTGCCCGGACTGCAACGGCAGCCGCTACCGCCCCGAGACCCTCGATGTGGCCATCAACGGGGCGCGCGCCGCGCTGCGCGCCGATGGCCAGGGCTTTGGCGCACTGTCGGTGGCCGATGTGCTCGAACTCACGGTACATGAAGCCTTGCAGTTTTTCGGCGAGAGTGTCGAGATCCGCCAGCGTCTGCGCCCATTGTCCGACGTGGGCCTGGATTACCTGCGGCTTGGCCAACCAGTGCCCACGCTCTCGGGTGGCGAGGCCCAGCGCCTCAAGCTCGCCGGCTTTCTCGCCGAAGCTCAAACGCTGGCCGGTCGACGCCGCAAGGCCAGGGGTGGCACGCTATTCGTATTCGACGAGCCCACCACCGGCCTGCATTTTGATGACGTGGCCCGGTTGATCGGCGCCTTTCGCAAGCTGCTGGCGGCAGGACATTCCCTGCTCGTGATCGAACACAATCTGGACGTGATGTGGGCGGCCGACTGGCTCATCGATCTGGGCCCTGAAGGTGGCGAAGGTGGCGGGCGGCTGATTGCCGAAGGCGACCCGCAGACGCTGGCCGATGCCGGCCAGACCCACACAGCTCGCGCGCTGGCCGATTATCGCCAGGCGATCGACGGCGCCACGGTTGCCAAGGCGCATCCGTTGTTCGCCTCGGATATCGGATCGGGCTACGAACCGACGCAGCACTCCCGGATGCGCGATCTGGCTCGTGACGCCATCGTGGTTCATCATGCCCGCGAGAACAACCTCAAGAATATCGAGGTGACGATCCCACGCAACCAGTTGACCGTGATCACCGGGGTATCGGGTTCCGGTAAGAGCACCTTGGCCTTCGACGTCGTATTCGGCGAAGGCCAGCGCCGTTATCTTGAGTCGCTCAACGCTTATGCCCGGCAGTTCGTTCAGCCGGCAAGCCGGCCGGATGTGGATGGCGTGTTCGGCATTCCACCCACCGTGGCGATCGAGCAGCGCACCAGCCGTGGCGGCAGAAAGTCCACTGTGGCCACGCTCACCGAGGTCTATCACTTCCTGAGATTGTTGTATGTGAAACTGGGGCGGCAGCATTGTCCGCAGTGCCGGGTGGCGATCGAACCGCAGACCTTCGATGCCATCGCCGCCCGCATCATGCGCGACTACAAGGGTCAGCACATCGGGCTGCTCGCGCCGCTGGTGGTGGCGCGCAAGGGGGTCTACACCGACCTGGCCAAATGGGCGCGCAACAAGGGCTTCACCCACCTGCGGGTCGATGGCCTGTTTCTGCCAACGCTGAAGTTCCCCCGGATCGATCGTTATATCGAGCACAACATCGAATTGCCAGTCGCCGATCTCACGGTCAACCCGGCGGACGAGGCCGTGCTGCGCGCGTCCTTGCGCGAGGCCCTGGCACTGGGCAAGGGCGTGGTCATGATTGCCTCGCCGCTGGAGAATCTGCGCGCCGCGATCGCGGCGGGCCGGCTGGATGGCGCCGATGCGGCCATCGAAACCCGGATCTTTTCCACCTCGCGCGCCTGTCCGTCCTGCGGGACCAGCTTCGCAGAACCCGACCCCAGATTGTTCTCATTCAATTCCAAGCTCGGCTGGTGCGATGACTGCCTCGGAACCGGCGTTGAGCTGCCCTATCGCCCTGAGGTTGATGAGCGTCACGGTAACGGCGCCGACCATGACACCACCAGCGGCGCGATCGGCGTGGCGGCTGAAAAACTGGTCGACCAGCTCACCGACCGCAGCGGCGATCGCAAGAAAAGCAAGGACGATGACGACGACGAGGTGGTCGAACTGGGCGAATGCCCGGCTTGCGAGGGACAGCGATTGAACCCCACCGCTCTGGCCGTTCGCCTGAAGGATGAATCGATCGCCCAGGCCACAGCCCGGCCGATCCATGAGGCAATCGACTGGCTGCAGGGCTGGCAACTGGATGAGCGGGAAACCGCGATCGGCCGCGATCTGCTAGACGAAATCCAGTCACGCCTGCATTTTCTGGCCTCGGTGGGCCTGGGCTACCTGTCACTCGATCGGGCCGCACCCTCGCTGTCGGGCGGCGAGGCGCAGCGGATCCGGCTGGCCGCGCAACTGGGCTCGAACCTGCAAGGTGTCTGTTATGTGCTGGATGAGCCAACCATCGGTCTTCATCCGCATGACAACCAGATCCTGCTGGATACGCTGGTCAAACTGCGGGACAAGGGCAACACCTTGCTCGTGGTTGAACATGATGAAGATACGATGCGGCGCGCCGATCATCTGATCGACATCGGACCACGCGCCGGCAAGCTCGGTGGCGAAGTGGTGGCCAGCGGCAGTCTGCGCGATCTGATGGACCACCCGGCGAGCGTGACCGGGCGCTTCCTGGCCCAGCCGTTGCAGCATCCAATGCGCGTCTGTGCTGACGCGTCACCGGACACCGATGACGCCCAGCCCCGCTGGCTCACGCTCAGCGGCGCCCATCTGCACAATCTGCAACAGGTGAATGCCCGATTGCCGCTGGGCAGCCTGACCGTCATCACCGGTGTATCGGGGTCCGGCAAATCGACCCTCGCGCGCGACGTGTTGCTGCGTAATGTCAGAGCGCTGGTGAACAGCCAGCGCCAACGCGGTCGCCGCCTGCCGCCCCTCGAGGGTGTGACGGCGATCGAGGGCTGGCAGGCTTTCGACCGGGTGCTGGAAGTCGATCAGACACCGATCGGCAAAACACCGCGTTCCTGCCCGGCCACCTATGTGGGCTTCTGGGATGCGATCCGACGGCAGTTTGCCGACGCAGCCGAGGCCAGACTGCGTGGCTACGGACCGGGGCGATTTTCATTCAATACGGCTGGCGGGCGATGCCCGGGCTGCGACGGACAGGGCCAGCAGACCATCGAGATGAGTTTTTTGCCCGACGTGAAGGTTGCCTGCGATGTCTGCGGCGGTCGCCGGTTCAATCGCGAAACCCTCGAAATCGAACTGCGCGGGCGCAGTATCGGCGACGTGCTGCGGATGAGTGTCGAGGAGGCCGCCGATTATTTCAGCGCCCATCGATCCATTGCTCACCCCTTGAACCTGCTCACCGACGTGGGGCTTGGTTATCTGACCCTGGGGCAGCCGAGCCCGACCTTGTCGGGTGGCGAAGCGCAGCGCATCAAGCTCGTCACCGAATTGTCCCGACTGCGCCACTGGGACAGTTCGGATGACTCGCCGGCAGCTCGGCGCGCCCGTCAGCATGCCTTATACGTGCTGGATGAGCCAACGGTAGGGCTGCATATGGCCGATGTCGAAAAATTGATCGGCGTGCTGCACCGCCTGGTCGCCGGCGGCAATACGGTCGTGGTCGTCGAACACAATCTGGATATCTGGGCCGAAGCCGATTGGATCATCGATCTGGGCCCCGAGGGCGGTGCCGGCGGGGGACACATCGTCGGTGCCGGATCACCGGCCACGATTGCGGCCAGTGGCAACTCGCATACCGCGACCGCGCTACGCCAGTTCATGAATCACTGACCGGGCACGAGATCACAGGCCAGGCCACGTCCTCGAATACCCTTGGCGTTCGGGTATTCGAGCGGGGTCGGATAAAATGCGTTTTCCTGCAGGAAACGATCAATGGCTACCGCTCATTCCCTTACCGACCCGAGTGTCGAGATTCTCGACCGTCTGGTGGCGTTCGACACCGTCAGCAGTCGCCCGAATGTCGAGCTGATCGAATGGGCGGCCAATCATCTGGATGCGCTGGGCTACCGCTGCCGCATCCAGCGCACAGCGTCAGCTGAACATGCAAACCTGTTGGCCAGCATTGGCCCCGACGAGGCCGGTGGTCTGGTGCTGGCCGGCCACTCGGATGTGGTGCCTGTCGATGGCCAGGCCTGGTCGACCGACCCGTTCAAGCTGGTCCGGGATGGACAACGCCTGCAGGCGCGCGGTTCGGCTGACATGAAAGGCTTCATTGCCTGCGTACTGGCCAGCGCGCCCGTGTTCGCGCGGCCGGGTCTTCGCAAACCGGTCCATGTCGTGCTTCTCGTATAACGAAGAGACCAACATGCAGGGCATCCAGGATCTGACCGGCATCATCAAGGATCCGGGCATTGCGCCGGCCGCCTGCATCATTGGCGAGCCCACGCTGATGCAGGTCGTGGTGGCCAACAAGGGCGCGGCAATCTTCGATTGCCATGTGCGGGGTTTTCCGGTGCATTCTTCCCTGCGCGACAAGGGTATTTCGGCGGTCGAGATCGCGGCCGAGATCATCAGCTGGCTCAATGCCCGCCAGAAACGTCTGCTCGATGAAGGCCGTCACGATGGCTTCGCGTTTCCGCATACGAGCATCCATGCCGGCATGATTCACGGCGGCACGGCCCATAACATCACCGCCCAGGACTGCCGATTCAAGTTCGAGATCCGGGCCTTGCCCGGTTTCGATGCGGGCCACATCGTCGATGAGTTGCAGCGGTACTGCCGCGCCGAGTTGCTGCCGGCCATGCAGGCGGTCAACCCTGATTGCAACATCCGCATCGATCAGGTGGTCAATTCGCCGGGGCTCGATGAAACCACCAACCGTCATCTGGCGCAGGCGATCATGCCGCTGTGCAATTGCCTGACGCCGGGACGGGTCAGTTTCGGCACCGAAGCCGGATTCATGACTCAGGCCGGCGTGCCCACGGTAGTCTGCGGTCCGGGCGATATCGGTGTTGCGCACATGCCTGATGAATATGTCGAGGTCGGACAATTGGGCCTGTGCCTGAGTTTTCTCGACACCCTGGACAATCGGCTGCGTCAGTCGCCATTGCTCTGATCGACCGGATCTGCACGCGTGACATTCTGGATTTTGCTGACGCTGCTCAGCATCGCGATCATCCTGCCGGTCATCTGGCCCTTGTTGCGCCGATCCGCTCCGGCCGGCCTCGACGATGCCCAGAGCCGGCTCGCGGTGCAACGCGATCGTCGACAGGAGATCGATAGCGATGAGGCGGCCGGCCGGCTCACGCCCGACGAAGCCCGACGAGCCCGTGCCGAACTCATCGACCATGTCGCTGCCGAACTCGCCACCCAGACGGTGGGCGACGCATCAGCCGCCCGAACCGCGACACCGGCATCGCCTGCCCCCGCCAACGGCTCAGCGGCCAACTCGACTCCGCGCCGCACGATCACCGCCCTGGCGATCGGGCTGCTCGTGCCGATTGCCGCGATCGGCGTGTACCGCACGGTCGGCGCGCCCCAGGCCGACGCCTTGCCAGCGGCGAGCGCCGCCATCACCGAAGACCAGGTCCGCGGGCTGTTGAATGATCTGATCAAACGGACCGAGGCCGAGCCGGACAATGGTCAGGCCTGGCTGATGCTCGCCCAGACACACCGCGCGCTCGAGCAGCTCGAGCCTGCCGTTCAGGCCTACCGCCGCGCCACTGAATTGCTCGCGCCGAATGCGCGCCTGCTGGCCGATCAGGCCGAAACCATTGCGCTCATGCGCGGTCGCGACTTCGGTAAGGAGCCCAGGGAATTGTTGCTCAAGGCCCTGGCGCTCGATGCGAATGAACCCAAGGCCAATGCCCTGATGGCTGCGGTGGAGCTGCAGGCGGGTAACCGGACCGCCGCACTGCCCTATCTGCGGCAGGTACTGGCCAGTCTGGAGCCGGGTACCCAGCAGGCCGCCCAGATCGACGAACTGATCCGCAATATCGGGGGTGAAAGTGCTGTTGCGGGTGGTCGGCCAGCGCAAGCCGCCAGCCCTGAGGCCAGTCAACCGTCCGCCGCGCCGGCACCGGTGCTGATAACCGGCAGCGTCACGCTGGCGGGCGAACCGGCGCCACCGGGCGCGGTGCTGTTCATTTCCGCGCGAGCCGCCGATGGCCCGCGCATGCCCTATGCCGCGCTGCGCCTGACCGATATCCAGTGGCCGGTACGCTTCGAACTGAGCGACGCGAACGCGATGAGCCCCCAGCGACTATTGTCCGGCGCCGCCACGGTGGTGGTCGATGCGAGGCTCAGCCTGTCCGGCACTGCCGTGCGACAGCCCGGTGACCGCTTCGGCGCGAGCGCGCCGCTGGCACCCGGCTCGAACGCCGGTCGCGATATCACCATCGTCATCGATCAAACCGTGCCATGAGCACGGTGCGTGCGCGATGACCGGATCGCGCCTGGCGATCGAGGGGCTCAGCTGCATGGCGGGCCTGCGCCCGCTGTTTCACGAATTGACTTTGCAGCTGCCGGCCGGCCAATGGGTTGCGCTGACCGGTCCGAACGGGACCGGCAAGTCGACCCTGCTGCGCGCGATAGCCGGATTGATCCGACCGTCGGCCGGACGCCTGCTCTGGGACGGTCAGCCGGTCCGCACGACAAGTCTTGCCTGGCGCCAGACCGTGTTCTATCAGGGCCATGCCCCGGCCCTCAAAGACTCCCTGAGTTGCGCCGAGAACCTGACCCATTGGCTGGCACTCGACCATGGACGCATGATTGACAAGATCACGGTCGATTCGCTGTTGTCCGACGTCGGTCTGGCGCGTTGCCGCGACCTGCCGGCCATCAGCCTGTCGGCCGGACAGCGGCGCCGGGTCCAGCTCGCGCGCATGGCCGCTACCCATGGACGGGCGCTCTGGTTGCTCGATGAGCCCGGCAATGCGCTCGACGCGAACGGTCTGACCGTGTTGCACGGACTCGTCGATCGGCATCTGGCCGCGGGGGGGTGCGCGATCGTGGCCACGCACCTGCCCCTGCATCTGGCCAGCCCTGCGTTGTCGCTCGACATGCCCCGGTTCGCATTCACCCGCCAGGCAAGGCCCCGGGCGGTGGCGGCTGCGACGCCATGAATGATGCTCATGGGGTGTCGGCCGGCGCCGCCATTGCCTGGGCACTGCGCCGCGATCTGAAGCTGGCGCTGCGTTCGCTGGCCGAACTGGCGATCGCCATGGTGTTCTTTCTGCTCGTGACCAGCCTGTTTCCACTGGCCATCTCGCCGGATCCGGCCCTGCTTCGAGTACTGGCGCCCGGCATCGCCTGGATCGCCGCCTTGCTGGCCGGTCTGCTCGCGCTGCCCCATCTGTTTGCGGCCGATCATGCCGACGGCTCGCTCGAGCAACTGGTGCTGGCGCCCGCCCCCCTGCCCGCGCTGATCTGGGGTAAGGTCTGTGCTCACTGGCTGAGCACTGCATTGCCGGTCATCGTCCTGACGCCGTTGATTGCCGTGCAGTTCCGTCTCGATCCGGACAGCCTGCTGGTCCTGTTGGCAGCGCTGTTGCTGGGCACGCCAATCCTGGCCTGGCTGGGCGCGATCGGCGCTGCGTTGACGCTGGGTGCCCGGGGTGGCGCCAGCCTGCTGGCCCTGCTGGTGCTGCCGCTGGCGGTACCGGTGCTGGTGTTCGGCGCCGGTGCCGTGGAGGCCAGCCAGGCCGGTCTGGGCAGTCAGGCACATTTGTCATTGCTCGGCGCGGGATTCATCATTGCCAATATGGCCGGGCCGTTTGCCGCGGCGATGGCCGTTAGAATTGCCCATGAATAGTCGTCACTCATTCGATCAACCGGCCCCGACGGGCTGACTCCAGCGATGCCTTTTTTCCGATTCGCCGCACCCGCCAGTTTTTTTCCGCTTGCCGGGTGGCTGATTCCGGTGTTCGGCGTGATCGCTGCCGTTCTGGCCACGATCGGTCTGGTGATCGGCTTCCTGGTCGCGCCCATTGATTACCAACAGGGCAATGTCTACCGGATCATCTTCATCCATGTCCCGGCGTCCTGGATGGGGATGTTCATCTATCTGGTGATGGCCGGCTGGTGCGCCATTTCCCTGATCTGGAACACCCGACTGTCGTCGATGATGGCCCAGGCGCTGGCGCCCACCGGCGCGATGTTCACGTTTCTCGCCCTCTGGACCGGCGCCTTCTGGGGCAAACCCACCTGGGGAACCTACTGGGTATGGGATGCGCGCATGACCTCGACGCTGGTGTTGCTGTTCCTGTACCTGGGCTACATGGCCTTGCGCGCCGCCATCAACGACCCCAGACGCGCGGATCGCGCCAGCAGCCTGCTCGCCCTGGTCGGCGCCGTCAATGTGCCGATCATCTATTTTTCGGTTCGCTGGTGGAATACCCTGCATCAGGGTGCCAGCGTATCGATCACGAGCTCGCCCAAAATGGCCCAGACCATGTTGACCGCCATGTTGATCATGACGCTGGCCTGCTGGGCCTATTCGATCGCGGTCGCCCTCTATCGCGTGCGCACCATCATTCTTGAACGCGAGGCGCATACCGACTGGGTGCGTGATCTGCGACCGGCGGCCGCGTAATGGATCCCGACCGCGACGCCCTGCATGCCTTCTATCTCGCCTGTGCGTATGGCATGGTGGCCCTGGCCGTGATTGTTGAGCTGCTCGCCGTGCGCCGCAGCCGCCGGCGCGCCAGACAGGTTGCGGCCGCGTTCGACGATCCAGAACCGGTCACCCACCGATCAACTCCGGACGGACGGAACCCTGATGAAATCCCGGCATAAGCGCGCACTGTGGGTGCTCGGTGGCGTGGCCGCCATTGCGCTCGCGGCAACCCTGATCCTCAATGCATTCAGCAGCAATCTGGTGTTTTTCTTCACGCCCTCGCAGGTGGCCTCCGGCGAGGCACCGGTGGCCAGGCATTTCCGAATCGGTGGGCTGGTTGAACCGGACAGCCTGCAGCGCGAGGGCACCCGGGTAAGTTTCCGCATCACCGATACCGCCCATACCGTCCCGGTACGCTACGAAGGCATCCTGCCCGATCTGTTCAAGGAAGGACGGGGCATCGTCGCGCAGGGCAAGCTGCAGCCCGATGGCAGCTTCACGGCCTCTGAAGTGCTCGCCAAGCATGATGAGAACTACATGCCGCCCGAGGCGGCTGAGGCATTGAAGCGGGCGGGTCAACCGGTCGGCGTGCCCACTGAGTTCCTCAAGGGGGCGAACAACAGTATTCAGGGCGCCAGCGGCGCACCCAGGCCATGACCATTGAACTGGGTCACTTCGCCATCACGCTCGCCCTGGTGCTGTCGGTGGTGCTGGGCGTAGCGCCCATGATCGGCGCCGCGCGTGGCGACCAACGACTCATCGGCATTGCCCGTCCCGCAGCCCTGGGTCTGTTCGTCCTCAATGCGCTGGGCTTCGCCTGCCTGATGAATGCCTTCATCGAGCATGATTTTTCGGTCAGGCTGGTGGCCTCGCATTCCAACACCGAGTTGCCCACCCTGCTGCGGGTCGCCGCGACCTGGGGTTCACACGAGGGATCGATCCTGCTCTGGACATTCATGCTGTCGGGCTGGACGGCCGCGGTTGCGTTGTTCTCGCGCAGTCTGTCTGACGTGCTGCGCGCCCGCATCCTGGCTGTCATGGGGCTCATCTCGATCGGTTTTCTCGCCTTCCTGCTGTTCACCAGCAACCCCTTCGAGCGCCTGCTGCCACCGGCGGCACAAGGCCGCGACCTGAATCCGTTGTTGCAGGACCCCGGCATGATCTTCCACCCGCCCCTGCTTTACATGGGTTATGTGGGCCTCTCGGTGGCCTTTGCATTCGCCGTGGCCGGCCTGATCGGTGGTCATTTTGATCTGGCCTGGGCGCGCTGGGCTCGTCCCTGGACCACGGTTGCCTGGTCGTTTCTCACGGTCGGTATTGCACTGGGTTCGTTCTGGGCCTACTACGAACTGGGATGGGGAGGCTGGTGGTTCTGGGATCCGGTCGAAAATGCCTCGTTCATGCCCTGGCTGGTCGCCACCGCCCTGATCCATTCGCTGGCCGTGACCGAAAAGCGCGGCGCGTTCAAGAGCTGGACCGTGTTGTTGGCCATCGTCGGATTTTCCTTGAGTCTGCTGGGCACTTTCCTCGTGCGCAGCGGCGTGCTCACCTCGGTCCATGCCTTTGCCACCGATCCGACCCGGGGCGTGTACATCCTGGCCTTTCTCGCGGTGGTGATCGGCGGCTCGCTGACCCTGTTCGCACTGCGCGCCAATCAGATCGGCCTTGGCAGCTCATTCAATGCCGCCTCACGCGAATCGATGCTGCTGGCCAACAATATCCTGTTCGTGGTGGCCACTGCCGCCGTGCTGCTCGGCACTCTGTATCCCCTGGTGCTCGATGTACTGGACATGGGCAAGATCTCGGTCGGGCCGCCCTATTTCAATTCGGTGTTCTATCCGCTCATGGCACCGGCCCTCTTTCTCATGGCGGTTGGCCCGCTGGCCCGGTGGAAGCAGACCGAACTGCCGGCCCTGGTCGTGCGCCTGCGATGGGCGCTGGCCATTGCCGTGATCATTGCCCTGCTTGGGCCAGCCGTCACCTACTGGCTTGGTGCCGATCTGAGCACCAAGGCCGGCCCCTGGCGCCCCATGGTGAGCCTGGGACTGGCCTTTGCCGTCTGGATCGCCGCCTGTGTGTTCATCTCGCTGATCGATGCGATGCGTGGTGCGGATGGGGTGTTCCGTCCTGCCCAGGCCCTCAAACGCGCCCGCCTCCACCCGGCCAGTGTCTGGGGAATGCATCTGGCGCACCTGGGTGTCGCGGTCTTCGTGCTGGGCGTGACCTGCGTCAATTCCTGGCAGGTGGATTCTGAAGTGGCATTGGGGCGCGGCGAAGTTGTCCGCGTAGGTCAGTACGCGCTGCGATTTGAGTCGATCGCACCAGGCCAGGGCCCCAATTACGAAACTCAGCGCGGCACCTTCAGTGCGTTTCGCGGCAGCGACGTGGGGTCGGAGGGCGGGTCGCTGACGGTGGCGGCAGGCGCCCGGCCGATCGCCGTGTTGCACCCGGAAAAACGCACCTATCGGGCCAGCGGCATGCCCATGACCGAGGCTGCGATCCATCGAAGCCCGTTGCGCGACCTGTATCTGTCGATGGGCGAACCGCTGCCTAATGATCGCTGGGTAGTGCGCGCCCATGTGAAGCCTCTGGTCAACTGGATCTGGTCGGGCTGCCTGCTGATGGCCCTGGGTGGCCTGCTTGCAGTGGCCGACAAGCGCTACCGGCGCACCAGCCGGGCGACTCGTCGCGACACGGCCCGAGCCACCGATCCGGTGCACGGATCGATCTGAATGCGTGCGCTGAAGTTCCTGTTGCCGCTGGCGATCTTCCTCGCCATCTTTGTTTTCCTGTATCAGGGATTATCGAAAGATCCCTCGAAGATTCCATCACCCCTGGTGGGCCGGGCCGCACCGGTTTTCTCATTGCCGATTCTCGGGGCTGACCGGTCATTCTCCCCCACCGAGATGCGCGGCAAGGTCTGGTTGCTCAATGTCTGGGGCTCCTGGTGTGCCGGCTGCCTGGTCGAGCATCCGCTGTTCGTCGAGGCCGCCAGGTCGAATCGACTCACCATGGTCGGCCTGGCCTGGAAGGATCGCGACGAGGCGGCAAGCGCGTGGTTGAAGCGGCATGGCAACCCATATGCCGTGGTGGTCAGCGATCTCGTGGGCAATACCGCCATCGACTATGGCGTCTATGGTGCGCCCGAGAAGCTTTCTGATCGACAAGCAGGGCGTGATTCGCTACAAGAAGGTCGGCCCATTCGCACCCGAGGAGTTTCATCAGGTGTTGTTGCCGATGGTCGGCAAACTCCAGTCGGAATAACGCGCCATGGCCGGCCCCGCACGAACCGAAGTGACGCTGCCCGAACTCAGCAATGAGCAGCGCACCCGCATGAAAGCGCTCGAGCATGAATTGCGCTGCCTCGTCTGCCAGAATCAGACGCTGGCCGACTCCAACGCCGAGCTGGCCGGTGACCTGCGCAACCAGGTTCATCAACTGATTGCCTCAGGGCGATCCGATGACGAGATCAAGGCCTATCTCGTGGCCCGTTATGGCGACTTCGTGCTCTACCGCCCGCCGGTTCAGGGCAATACGGCACTGCTCTGGGCCGCTCCCTTCGGACTGCTCGCGGTCGGCGCGGCGACCTGGTTCATGATCCAGCGGCGCCAACGAGCGGCTGGCGCTCACCACCTCGATCAACGCACACGCGATCAGGCACGCCGGATGCTCGAGCGTGGCGACCCGCTCGAATGAATCCGGTCAACGCCTGACCTGTGTCACTCGGCAAGCGTGTCGCCACTGCCGCCCATTTCCTTGGGCACATCCTTGAGCTTGGTGACGCCGTCGTGAATCTTCAGCACAGATTCGGCATAGAACACATGCACGCCGGGCTTGAAGTCCAGATCGGGAATGATTGCCGCATACACGTCGGTAAGGCCCAGCGCCGGATGCTCGGTGAACAGGTGGCCGCCGCAGGTCTTGCACCATTTACGATAGCTGTTGGGTGTCTTGTTATAGGTGCCGATATTGTCCTGGCCGGCAGTTACCGTGACCGATGAAGGCGGCCACAGCGTGAACGCATTGACCGGACCGGCCGACCAGTGACGGCAGGAATCGCAGTGGCAATAGCCCATGGCGGCCGGTTCCCCGGTCACCTCAAGCGTCACTGCGCCACAGAAACATTTGCCCTCGATGGTGTTCGCACTGCCCATTGTGTCTCCTCGCTCTGGTTTGAGTGTGATGGTGATCAGTGTCAGCGCGTGTAGGTACAGGTTTCGCGGAACTCGACCAGGTCACCCGGATCACCGTTACGCGCCTGCAAACCCTTCAGGTAGAGCGCCTTGTCCTTGACACCATAGCCCCAGCCCGAATCGCGGTCGCTGCGAGTGGATATCTCGCAGATCGGCGCCGCCTGGATCAATGGATCGAGCACCGTGATGTGCTGGGTGCGATCGTCCGGCCACGCGACGATCAATACCTGCTTCTGATAGGCATCCTTGGCCAGCACCATGTTGGACGGTCGCGGCGCGGTCTTGGACAAAGCCTGATTGGTCCACCGGATCGTTTCGACCTTGGTGCCATCGGTGGTGCTGTAGACCGTGAAGACAATCTCCCTTTTCGCGTCGTCCCAGCGAAATATCCAGTCGTCATAGATCGAGTGCTTTCTGGTCATGGCGAGCTTCTCGGGTACCGCCGTCTTGGACGGATCGGCTGGTGCGGCATCCTTGAGCGGCAAGGGATCGCCGCTTCGGGCGTTGCCTGCCGCCTGAGAATCGGCACGGCGTGCCACGGCGACAGGCGCCGCATCGCCGGCGCGGGAGGTGGTCACGGGCAATGCCGGCGGCACTCGGGTCGCCGCCTTGGCTTCGCTGGCAGCGGGTGGCGGCAATGCCGGCTGACCGGCAGCAATCGGTGCCTCCTTGGGTGGCATGACCCGATCGGCAGCCGTTGCAACCGGCGCCGGCATGCTGTCCGGACCGATCGCGACACAGTTCCAACCACCGGCCACCAGTTTGTCCATCGTTGCCTTCAGTTTCGCGTTGCAGAATTCGAGGTCGTTGCGCGCGCTCCAGATGGCTCGGGGCGCTTCGCCCTCGGAGCGCTTCTCGTAGATGACCGAACAGCCGGCCGCGCTACCCTCCTTCAACTCGACATGCAGAAATCGCTCCGCTGAGCCCGCATTGCAGCGCTGCAGCGATACGACCGACGACGATTGGGCGAATGCCGCCGAGACGCCTGCGATCGACAGTGATAACTCAAGCAAGGCCGCGCCGGCCGCCCACTTGACAAGACTTGTATGGATCATCCATTCCTCCACCTGCGGTCAGCCGGGACGTACCTCAGTCGGGTCGCTTCTGTTGGCGACGGCCGATCACTACGCCCAGCATCAGATTGACCAACGCAAACGCGCTGATCACGATCCATGTATTTTGCCACCCCCCGCTCATCGATGCAGCCCAGGCAACGAGCGGTGGCAGAACCACCTGCCCGGCCGCTGCTCCCTGCTGCATGAGTCCGACCGTCCCGGATACCGCGACCGGATCGGGCGCATAGCGAGGCACCAATGCAAACAATGACCCCGGGATCAACCCACAGACCGCCGATGTGCACAGGATGACGCCGTAGCGCACGGAGAATCCGAATCCGCTGGCAAATGCCACCCAGGAGCCCAGCATCAACGCCATCGCGGCTATTCCGAGCGTGATACCTGGGTTGACCCCGCGCTGGATCGCCAGACCGGCACCGATGTTGCCGATCACGTTGGCGCCGGCCACGAACGCCGTCAGCGCACCCGCCGAAGCCAGCGCAATGCCGGCCTGCTGGTAGATCGTGGGGAGAAAGGCGATGATGCTGAGATACTGGCCCGCATAGGCGGCAAATGAAGCGGCCAGCAGCCAGGGGCCTGACGCACGCAGAGTGCGGATCAACATCGGCCAGAAGGGAGTGCGCGCCATCGGCCCCGCTCGACGCGGCTCGGCCGCCCGGGCAGCCGGCGTGGGCAGTCGCCAGCGCACGGCCAGCCAGACCAGCGCCAGCAATAGGGCATGACCGACCCAGACTGCCCGCCAGCCCAGCGACTCGGTCAGCCAGGGCGTGATCAGCAGACCCAGCATGATGCCGGTGGGCATGTAGGTGCCCCAGAGCCCGAGCCAGCCCCTGAGCCGTCCCTCCGGCACGGCCGTGCGCAACAGCGCCGGCCCCGGCAACACGGCGGTGATGAAGCCGAAACTCTCGAGCATGCGGCTCGCCAAGAGCCATTCGGCCGAGCCCGAAGCGGCACCGCCCAGGGAGCCCAGCATCAGAATCATGAGGCCGATCTGCATCAACAGCCGATGTCCGAACCGGTCGGCGAGCGTCCCGGCAAACAGTCCGCCGATCGCACCGGCAATCTGGAACAGGCTGACCAGCAGACTCGAGGCGACCAGGCTCATGCCGAACTCCTCGCCGATCACGAGCAACACGGGCGGGAGTTTGCCCACGCCGAGGGCCGCGACAATGCCCACGACCAGAATGATGATCGCTCCCCTGGCCTGGGGCTTGCCTGTGTCAACGGGTCGGATCAATCTGCGCTGCCGTCCAGGGTCAACAACATGGAAACTCACGCATCGAAGCGGTCCAGCACCTTGCCAGGACCCTTGCTCAATCCGGTGTAGTCGCGCCCATCGTGAACCTGAATGCCGTTGACCCAGACGCCATGGGTGCCCACGGGTTCGCGCACCATGCGCGTGCCACCACCCGGCAGATCAGCCACCGGAATCGCGGGCGACACGCCCACCGTGGCCGGGTCGAACAGCAGCAGGTCGGCCGGGGCGCCCTCGCGCAGCCAGCCGCGCTCGGGAATCCGGAAACGCGCCGCCGGCTCACTGGTGAGCCGGCGCACCGCTTCAGCCAGGGAAAAATGCCCCGTCTCACGCACCCAGTGAGCGAGCATGTGCAGACCGAAGCCCGCATCGCACAGGTAGAGCAGATGGGCACCGGCATCGGACAAGGTGATCACGGCGGCCGGATCCTTGAGCAATGGCGCCACGCCCGCGTCGTCATTCTGGAACAACCGGGCCAGAAAGCGGGTCTGCAGTCCGTCCTCCAGGGCGACGTCGAAGAACGCATCGAGCGGGTCGCATTGTCGGGCGGCGGCCAGTTCGGTCATGGTCAACCCGGTGAGCCCGGCCATGCCCGGATCGAGACAGCGACTGATCTGGATGCGTGACCAGTCGCCCAGGAACAGGATGCCCTCGCCGGGCGAGACCAGATTGGCCCGAAATGCGTCGCGGAAGGACTGACTCCGGTAGACCGCCGCGAGGGCTTCGCCCCGAAGCCCGGCAATCGCATCGAATGCGCCATGACTGAGCAACAGGTAGGGATCGTTCAGGCTGAAATCGAATGACAGCGGCTGACAATTGGTGAGCATGTACACGGGATTGCCGCGCGCCAGACTGGCGCGACAGGCCTCGTAATAACTCGTGCACAAGCCAGGATTGGCATCGTTGTACATGGCCAGCACCGTCGAGATGAAGGCCGGTCGACCTGTGCGCCGGGCGATCCCCTCCATCTGGGCGGGCGTGAGCCGCGCGCCCGTGGCCGACATGAAAACGCCACGACCGACATCGCCCAGCACATCGGTCAGGGCATACAACTCCTCATGCGAGGCGATCGTCGAGGGCATGGGTCGGCCCGCGTAACCGCTGTGGTTGGGCGAGAAAGACGAGGCAAAACCGATCGCACCATTGGCCATCGCATCGGCAACCATGGCCCGCATCTGCGCCAGCTCCGACTCGCTTGCTTGCGCACGCGACGAGGCGTCCTCGCCCATGACAGCCGTGCGGATCACCGAATGACCCGCAAATACGGCCGTGTTCAGATAGGGGCCGATCGTGCGCAACTGGTCCATGTATTGCGCAAAACTCTCGAACTGCCAGTCGACGCCCGCCCGCAAGGCGTTCAAGTCCATGCCTTCGACCACCGACAGATTGCGCAGCATGGTGTCACGCAAGGGTGCCGGACAAGGGGCGATCCCAAAGCCGCAGTTGCCGATCACGGCGGTGGTCACGCCCAGCGCTGGCGAGGGCGACATTGTGCGATCCCAGGTAACCTGGGCGTCGTAGTGGGTGTGCAGGTCGACGATGCCGGGCATCAACGCCAGACCGTCAGCCTGGACGATCTGCCGGGCCGGGCCACCGGCGCGACTGATGTCGACGATTCGCCCACCGGACACGGCAACATCGGCATAGACCGGATCAGCGCCGCTGCCATCGAATACCTGAGCCTGGCGGATCAATAAATCGTGCATCTCGCACTCCTGTAACGGGCGACAGGTTCAAGGGTACCGCGGGCGGATGATGGCGGGTATGCACAGGTCTCAGGTCGCTCGCTGGTCGGCGATCCTTTGATGCTCGGCCGCCAGTCGCGCATCGTCCTGATTCACCAGGCGCGCGGCCGGTCGCTCAGCCATGCGATCGGCCAGGTTGCGAAACACCGCCCGTTCCGGCACCAGCTTGAACATCATCGTCCACTGCAAGGCGGTTCCCCAGAGCACATCGGCCACGCTCATGCGCTCGCCCAGCAGCCAGGGACCTTTCGCGAACGCGGCTTCCAGCGTGCCGAGCATCGAGTCGAAGTCGCCATAAACCGACTGGGTCGGGTCGATCGGCGGGTGATTCGAGAATTTGTCGATCAGGGCCGGTTCGAAGCAGGCCGCGTAATACACCAGCCAGCGCAGATACGCGCCGCGTTGCGGATCATCGAGCGCGGGTGCCAGGCCGGCCGCCGGAAACAGGTCACCCAGGTAGATGGCGATGGCCACCTGTTCGGTGATCACCACCCCGCGATGACGGATGGTCGGCACCTTGCCCAACGGGTTCACTGATCGAAAGGCGGGTGCCCGATTCTCACCGATCTTCATGTTCATGACCGCCAGGTCATAGGGCGCACCGAGTTCCTCGAGGATGACCCGCGTGCCGGAGGCACGGGTCTGCGGCGAGTAGTAGAGGGTAATTTGATTGTCATCAGTCATGGCAAGCCTCCGTCGGCCAGGGGTCATTGAGTCGACACCCATGATGCCGGCCCATACCTGACATCTTTAGTCATATTTGTGAGAGTCTTTGGGGATGCTGCCTGGTCAATGCTCCAGCCAATCCTGCCAATTCACCGACAACCGCGATCATCCTGCCCCATGCGCGCCAGTCGCCTGATCAACATCCTCACATCACTGCAGGCCAGGGGGCGGCTCACGGCCGCGCAACTGGCCAGCGAGAACCAGGTGTCGCTGCGCACCATTTACCGGGATGTCGAGCAACTGAGCCTGGCCGGCATCCCGCTGGTCAGCGACCGTGGTGCTGACGGGGGCTATCGGCTGCTCGAGGGCTACCGGATGAGTCTGAACGGCCTGTCGGCCGACGAGGCCCAGGCCCTGTTTCTCGCGGGTCTTCCGGGTCCGATTGCCGAACTCGGCCTGGGCGCCGTTCTGAGCAGCGCCGAGCGCAAGCTTACCGTGGCATTGCCCGAAGGATTGCGCCCCAGCGCCTCGCTTGCGCGCAACCGATTTCATCTCGATTCAATCGCCTGGTTCGGTGAAGCCGACCAACCGCGCCATCTCGTCGCCGTCGCCAGCGCCGTCTGGCAGTGTCGACGATTGACGCTGCGCTACCGGAGCTGGAAGGAGGAAAAATCGGTGACCACCGAGCCACTGGGCATCGTGCTCAAGGGTGGCGCCTGGTATCTTGTGTCGCGCACCGACGATGAGGTGCGCACGTATCGAGTCTCGCGGGTGTTGGCTTGTGAAGAAGCCGGCGATGCCTTCGAGCGTCCTGAAGGTTTCGATCTGCCTGACTATTGGCGCAAAAGCACCGATCGGTTCGAGACCGAGCTCTACCCGACCCGCGCGCGGTTGCGGGTGAGCAGCCTGGGTGCGAGTCTGGCACGCGAACTTGCGCCGGGCATCGGCACCTCGATCATGATCGTCGCGGACGAGCCCGATGAACAGGGGTGGTTCGATGCGACGATACAGTTCGGCTCGATCCGGGGTGCGGCGTGCGACCTGTTGCGCTTCGGAGCCGAGGTCGAAGTGCTGGCACCAGCCGAGCTGCGCGACAGGCTGCGAGACGACGCGGCCCGTGTGGTCGAGCGGTATGCACGGTGAACACTGGCCAGTCTGCGCGGCCAGGCACTGAGCACCTGCCCGCGCCAGCCGCCCGCCACCGGCGCTGCGGCCGGTTTCGGATCACGCTTATTTCCTGCGACACTTGCAACCATGGCCATACGTTATCTGTTGATCAATCCAAACGGTTCGGCGCACATCACGGCGCGTCTGGCCGCATCGGCACAGAGTGCTCTGGAGCCGGGCGAAACCCTGTTGTCTGTCAATGCGTCCGGTGAGCCGGCGGTGGTGCGCGATGCGCACACCCTGGCCCAGGCCGAACGTAATGCCCTGGACCTGTACGATCGGCACGTGGGCGATGCCGATGCGGTTCTGCTGGGCATCTCGATGGATGGCATTGCCGAAACATTGCGCATTCGCTCGCCCCGGCGACCCGTGATTGGCATGACCGAAGCGGCCCTGATGAGCGCCTGTCTGTGTGCCCGTCATGTCGGCCTGTTGACCCTGGGTGCCTCGGTCGCACCGCTCTATGAGGCCCGTGTGGCGCAGATCGGCCTGACCAGCCGGGTCGTCGGTGTCGCCGCACCCGAAGCACCGGCGGCCTTCCTGGCGACCACCGCCACGGTCGACGATGACGTGCTGGCCGTGCTTGGCGAGGCCGCTGCCCGATTGCAGGCCAGCGGTGCCGGGGCGCTGGTGCTCGCCGGCGCCGTGCTCTGTGGTTATGCCGGCGCGCTTTCGTCGCGTCTTGGCATGCCGGTGTTCGATGGCATGGCCTGCGCGGTGCTCCAGGCGCGCGGTTTGCTTAGAACCGGTGCGTGAGCCGATGAGCAATCGCGATTTTCTCGGTTATGGCGACAACCCGCCGGCAATGCGCTGGCCCAATGGCGCCGGCCTGGCGGTGTCGGTCGTGCTCAACATCGAAGAAGGCGCCGAACTATCGCTGGGCGACGGGGACGAAACCAATGAATCGGTCCATGAGGTGACGCAGCTGATCACCGGCGCCCCGGACCTTTGCATGGCCTCGCATTTTGAATACGGCACGCGCGTGGGATACCACCGCATGGCGGGTGTGCTGGCGCAAGCCGGCATTCCGATCACCTTGAACGCCTGCGCACGTTCGCTGATCGGCGTGCCCTGGCTGGCCCGTCATGCCGTTGCGAAAGGGCACGAGATCGGCGCGCACGGCTGGCGATGGGAGGCCCATGCGGGCATGGATGAGGCCGACGAACGTGCCCTGATCGCACGCGCTCATGCGCAGATCACCCGGGTGGCCGGCGTCGCGCCGGTGGGCTGGCATACGAAGTCCAGCGCGTCAGTCAATACGCGTCGACTGCTGGTGGAGCACGGCGGTTTTCTCTACGACAGCGATGCCTACAACGACGACCTGCCTTATTACGTGGCCGTGGCGGGGCGGGCGCATCTGGTGTTGCCCTATGCCTTCGATACGAATGACATGCGGTTTTTCGGTACCCAATCTTTCGTGCGCGGACAGGATTTTGCCGATTATGTGATCGACGGCTTCGACTGGCTGCATCGCGAGTCGCGCCATCGGCCGAAAATGATGACGATCGGTCTGCACCTGCGCATCATGGGCCGCGCGGCGCGCATCGGCGGTTTGCAGACGGCCCTGGCGCACCTTCGCCAGGCCGGTGGCAACGACGTCTGGTTCGCGCGACGCGACTCGATCGCCCGGCACTGGCTCAAGACCGTGCCGGCGCAATGAAAGCGCTGACCGGTCCGCGTGACCTGTCCAACCCCGCCGCCTTAAGATGAACGGATGGACCCGACTACCGACGCCGTTGCCCGCCTGCTGACCGCCCGCCGCAACGGTGTTGCCCAGCCCGCTCCCCTGTTGGCAGACGCGGCGGCCGCCTACGCGGTACAGGACGCCGTAGCCGCGTCCATGGGCTGGTTTGGCGGGGCTTTTCCGCAGCACTGGAAATCCGGTGGCGCCGCACGGACGGCCGTGCTGACCCATGCGCCGCTGCCGCCGGCCGGCATTTTTACCAGCCCGGCAGACCTGAGCCACCTGCCCGCACGATGGCGCGGCATTGAAGCCGAAATCGCGCTGCGCCTGGGCGAGCCGGTCGATGCAGTGCGCGCGGCAAACGACGGTCTGGTGACTATCGATGCGATGTGTGTCGCGATCGAGATCGTCGAGTCGCGCTGGACGGCCGGCATGGATGCGCCGGCGCTGGCGAAGCTGGCCGACCTGCAGTCTCACGGTGCGCTGGTGCTGGGTGACTGGGTGCCCTTCACGGCGCGCAACTGGTTGGCGCAGCGCTTGCAGGTTCAGATGGGTGAGACGGTCCGCACGTTCGAGGGCAGCCATGCGCTGGGCGGCCCGACCTGGGGCTTGCGCGCGTGGCTGCGCCATGCCACTCGCCAGGGAGCCGTCGTGCCCGCCGGTACGGTTGTTACCACGGGAACCTGGTGCGGACTGCTCGCGGCACCCGACGGACAGACCGTGCACGTAGTCTTCGACGGGCTGGGCGAGGCGAGCGCGCGACTATCGTGATCCACGGCTGCCGTCTGCACCAGCCCTGGGCGAACCCAAGCGCCGGGTCGGGCGATTCGCGCTACAGATCCGGCCAGCACCAGACCCGGCCAGTCTGTTTCTGAAGCGCATCGCCGAGCGCGAGCAACGCTGCATCACTGCCGAACGGGCCGATCAACTGCAGGCCGATCGGCAGCAATGCCGCATCGGCGACCGGAACGGTCAGGCCGGGGATACCCGCAGCGTTGACCCAACCCGTAAAGATCGCATGGCCACGCGGGCCGACCGATCGTCCCGCGATCTGCGGCGGATGCGTCTGCTGCGCCGGCCAGGGCATGGCAGCGGCGCTGGGCATGGCGATGAGATCGATGTGTCTGAACAAGTGGGCGACATCACGACGCAGCTGCATCGCCACCTCGAGGGTCTGCCACAACATCGATGCCGGGCAGGCAGCGCCCTGCTCGCTCATCGCCACATAACGATCACCGGCGCCCTGACGCCACGCCGGATGTTGCGCGAACAGCCATGCCAGCCCGATCTGGCCGATACGGGGCCAGTTCGCGTTGAGCGCCGAGAGGTCGAGCGGTAAGGTGCCAACCGTCACCTGATGACCGAGTGCCGTCAGTTCTCGGGCACCCGCCACACACGCGGCCGCGATGGCCGGGTCCACCGGCGCATCGTCCAGTGTCGGCACATACAGCACACGCAGGCGATCGGGCAGCGTACGGGCAGCACCGACTGCAGCAAAGGACGCCGGATCGGCGGCATGAGGACCGGCGAGGCTATCGAACAGCAGACGCAGATCGCTCATCGTGCGGGCGATCGGTCCGACCACCTCAAAATCGAGCAGTAGCGGCGGCAACGCATGTTCGCGCGCGATCGCACCGATCGACGGCTTCAAGCCGACCAGGCCGGTGTAGCCGACCGGGCGGCGCGTGCTGCCACCGCCGTCGGTGCCCAGGGCGAGCGGCACCATGCCGCTGGCCACCGCAGCCACCGAGCCGCCGCTGCTGCCGCCCGGGGTCAGGCGCGGATCCCAGGGGTTGCGCGTGGTGCCAAGCAATGCATTGTGCGTGTAGCCCTCGAGGGTGAACTCGGGCACATTGGTCTTGCCCACAATGACCAGACCCGCAGCGCGGGCCCGGGCCACGACGAGTTCGTCGCGTGCCGGTCGGTATTCGCGCCCGGCAAGACTGCCCCAGGTGGTCGGCAGATCGGCCGTCGGCAGATTGTCCTTGATCGCGATCGGCACACCATCGAGCGGCGACAGGGCGGCGCCGCGAGCGAAGCGCTCGTGACTGGCGGCCGCGTCGGCCAGTGCCGCCGCCGAACGCAGGTTGACGAAGGCCTTGAGCTGCGGATCGAGCTGTTCAATTCTCGCCAGACAGGAGGCCAGCGCCTGCTGCGGCGTCAGCGTGCCTGCGCGAAACGCCGCGCTCATCGCCGCCGCATCCAGTGTCCAGGCAGCGCTCATCCGGCGATCATCCCGCGCGCATCTGCGCCGGCAGCCAGGTGGCAATGCCGGGCACGGCGATCAACAGCAAGGTGAAGGCCAGCATGATGATCACATAGGGAACCGCACCCCACATGGCATCGCGAATACCGCCGCCATCCGGGCGGATGCCATGGACGACGAACAGATTCATGCCCACGGGCGGTGTGATCAGACCCAGTTCGCACATCAGCACGATAAAGATGCCGAACCATACCGGATCGACACCGAGATGGCTGACGATCGGAAACGTGATCGGAATGGTGGCCACCATCATGGACAACACATCCATGAACATGCCCAGCACAAAGTAGAACACGATCAGCACCAGCAACATCTGCACGGCCGACAGGCCGAAGGAGGTGACCCACTGGGTCATGGTGTCGGCCACGCCGGTCAGGCTGATCGTCAGATTCAGCACGAAGGCCATGGTGATGATGAGCAGAATCATGCCGCTGGTGCGGGCCGTCTGCATGAAACAGTGCTGCAACAGCGTCCAGCTCAGGCGTGCGCCCCGCCAGGCGAAGAACAGCGAAATCATCACGCCCAGCGCCGCCGACTCGGTGGTGGTGGCAATGCCGCCATACAGACTGCCCATGACCACGAAAAAGACTACCGCTGGTGGGATCAGATCCTTGAGCAGACGCAGGCGGGTTGCCCAAGGCACTGGCTGTTCGCGCCGGGCGTCGCCAGTGAGCAGCGAGTAGGCAACGATGAACGCCATGAAGCAGCCGGTCAGCAACAGGCCAGGCACGATGCCGGCGATGAACAACTGGCCGATCGACGTGTCGGTAATCGACCCGTAGACGATCATGTTGACCGAGGGAGGGATCAGAATCCCAAGGGTGCCACCGGCGGCGATCGAGCCCAGCGACAGATGCATTGGATAACCGCGCTGGTGCAGGGACGGCAGGGCCACGGTGCCGATGGTGGCAGCAGTGGCCACTGACGAGCCCGAGGTCGCGGCAAACACCGCGCTGCAACCGATGCCGGTATGCAGCAGACCACCGGGCAGTCGACCGAGCCAGGCGGCCAGCGCGCCGAACATGCGATCGGCAATGCCACTGCGCAGCAACAGTTCGCCCATCAGCACGAACATCGGGATTGCAGTGAGCAGATTGTCGTTGTGCACACCCCAGACCACCGGCGCGATCGAATTCATGAATGGCATACCGTAGGCCAGCATGCCGCCCACGATGCCTACGGTGGCCATCGACACCGCGATCGGCAGGCCCAGCAGCATCATCGCGAGCATGACGGCGAAACCAGCCAGCACATAGGTAACGCTCATGGCCCGGACTCCACCGTGGCGGATGTACCGCGCGCTTTAAGGTCCTGAAGTTCTTCATCGACTTCATCGCGCGCAGACCGCGGCCCGTAATCGCGATGCACTTGCTCGCTATGCCCACGCAGCACCAGCCAGGTCACGCGCAGCGCACTGAACAAGGCCACCGCGCCGAACACCATCAGGCCGATCAGCCAGACTGACTGCGGATACACCAATGGCGTGGCCCAGGGGGTCTGGGCCACGCTCTGGTAGGCGCGCGTATCCTGAATCACGAACCAGGCCAGCCAGGCCATGAGCAGGGCCAGCGCCGCGAGGCTGACCACCGACAACCAGTTGAGCGCCAGTTGCAGCCATCGCGGAAAGTGTTCATGAAAGACATCGACGCGGATATGCGAGCGGCCCAGCAAGGCCAGACTGAAGCCCAGCGTCGCGCCAACCGCCAGTGCATAACCACCGAGCTCATCAGCGCCTTGCAGCGACACATTGAACAGCTTGCGCATCACGGTTTCGACCGTGACCACGCCCGCCAGACCGAGAAACACCAGGCCGAAGGCCGTGCCCAGCCACTGTTCGATGCGCGCTTTCATCGGTTCCTCATTTCACGCCGATGGCCTTGCCAACCGTGGCCTTCCAGGTGTCGGAGCAACCCGGATTCGACTTGTCACAGATCTCGGCCCAGGTGGGCAGCGACACCGTGCCGACCGCCCCACGGACCTTGTCGATATCGGCCGGCGTCACGGCCACCGGTGTCAGACTGAATTTCTTGCCGGTCGTGCAGGGTTCCTTGCCGGTGTTGCAGTTCAGGGCATCCTGGGTCAGCTGCTCGCTATAAGTCCAGATGTCGTCGACCAGAGTGGTAAATGCGGCGGCGAGCTTAACCTGTTGCTCGGCATTGAGGGAGCTCCAGGCCTTCATCGTGATCGCGTAGCCATTGAAGGCCATCTGGAAACCCAGGGGATACTGATGCGTCGTGACCTCGGGCCAATTCGACGAGTTGGCCGAACTGGGGCCGGTGATCGCGCAATCGACCACCCCGAGCGAGAGCGACTGATGCACATCGACGAAGCTCAAGGGCACCGGTGTGCCGCCCACTGTTTCGATGAACTTGGCCAGATTCTGATCATAGACGCGCACCTTCAGGCCTTTCAGATCGGCCAGACTGGCGATGGGCTTCTTGCAGAACAGGATCTGCGGACCGAAGGGCCAGGCACCGAGCAACTTCACCTGGAACTGCTTCTGCAACCGCTTGTCGAGGGTGTCCAGCCAGGCGTCGTAGACCTTGCGCGCCGTGGCGTAGTCAGGCGCGGCTCCGACCAGATCCAGGCCGAGCAAGGTGGGCTCATCGCGTGAATTCTGCGACACGCGCAGCGACACGATATCGAACAGGCCGGCCTTCATGACGCGTAACTGCTCGGTGTCCTTCAGCCCGAGTTGATCATTCGATTTGTAATCGACATCGATCGGCAGTCCGGTGCGCTGCGCGAATTCGTCGAAAAACGGCTTCTCCTTGTTGGATTGAACCTTGCCGGTGGCGGCCGGCTGACCGACCGCCTTCCATTTGATTCTTTCCTGCGCAAGCGCCGGCGCGGCCAGGCCGGCAGCCAGAGCCAGGGCAATCAGTGGGCGACGCCAGGGGGCGGTACGAATCATCGGGTTCTCCTCGAGATGAATGAAAGGACAGGATTCACCGCGGCCGGGGCCGCAGCGTGGGTGGACCGCAGCGCAGGAAGCGGCCCTGACCTTTGCGGGGATGAAAGCTTTGTCCGTCCCAGACGATCTGGCCACCAGCCAGCGTCATCGCCGGCCAGGCCCGCAGACGGGTGCCCGCATACGGCGTGTAGTCCACGTCGTGATGCAGATGGGCATTGTCGAGCACGAAATCGCGCTCATCCCAGATCACCAGATCGGCGTCGGCACCGGGCGCGATCGTGCCCTTGCGCGGATGCAAGCCGTAGGCCTTGGCCGGATTGGTGGCCGTGAGCTCGACGAATTTTTCCAGCGTGATGCGCCCGCCAAGCACGCCTTCGGAATACAACAGGGGTAGCCGGGTCTCCAGACCCGGAATGCCATTGGGTATGTGGCGAAACGCCACCTGCTGCCCGCCCGGGTGTTTGCCCTCGGGCGAATCGTATCGAAACGGCGCATGATCGGATGACAGCACCGTGAACAAACCATCGGCCAGGCCATCCCAGATAATCTGTTGATTGCGCTGGTCTCGCGGCGGGGGGCTGCACACGCAACGGGCACCGTCGTAGCTGCCGTCGATACCCAGATCCTCGGCGGTCAGAAACAGATACTGCGGGCAGGTCTCGGCATAAATCGTCAGCCCATGGGCGCGTGCCCACCGGATCTGCTCGACCGCTTCGCGACCCGAGACATGAACAATGAGAATCGGCACATCGACCAGTTGCGACAGCGCGATGGCCCGATGCGTGGCCTCGCGTTCCACGAGCATGGGCCGCGAATGCGCATGCCAGAACGGCGCCGTGCGGCCAGCGGCCTCTAGCCGGCGCGTGAGCCATTCAATGGCATCGGCATTCTCGGCATGGACCATCGCCATCGCGCCGTGGGCGCGTGCCACCGCGAGCACATCCAGCACCTGGGCATCGTCCAGCTTCAGGTCGTCATACGTCATGTAGAGCTTGAACGAGGTGTAGCCCTCGGCGATCAGCGCCGGCAGTTCCTCGTTGAGTACCGCCGGCGTGGGATCGCTGACGATCAGATGGAAGGCATAGTCGACATGGGCCTGTCCGTGGGCGCGCCGATGATAGTCGTCGACTGCCTCGCGCAGCGACCCGCCCTTGCGCTGCGCGGCGAAGGGAATCACCGTGGTCGTGCCGCCGCAGGCCGCCGAGCGGGTTCCACTGTCGAAACCGTCGGCCATGCGCACCGGCGGCTCCATCGGCTGATCGAGATGGCAATGGGCATCCACGCCGCCCGGTGTCACCACCCGGCCGGCCGCATCGATCTCACGGACCGCCGCCGGCAGCCGCGTGCCCAGCATGACGATCCGCCCGTCCACGATACCGATATCGGCCTCGAAGACATCGCTGGCGGTCGCCACGCGCGCACGACGCACGACCAGATCGAGGGCCTCGGCACTCATCGGCGATCACCTTTCGCCCCGTTTGCGGGCATGATTGGCAACAGTATTGCCAACATTTTGATCCTCCCTGGTGCGTTTCGGGGCCTGGGCACCATCTTGAACCATGGGTGCCTGATCAGGCGCTTGTGCTCACGCTTAACGCATGATGCATGCCAGGCGACGATGATGCAATACTGTCGACATTGCTGTCGACAACAATCGGCATAGCATCATCGACCGTCGACCCCTGGAGACCGCCCATGACCCGCCCGATCCGCCTTGGTGTGCTGACCCCCTCGTCCAACACCGCCCTGGAGCCACTGACCAGCGCGCTGGTCGCCTCCATTCCGGGTTGCAGTGCCCATTTTTCGCGATTCACGGTCACGGAAATCGCCCTGAACGACCGGGCGCTCGGACAATTCGACGACAGCAAGATCCTGGCCGCGGCCGAACTGCTCGCGGATGCCCGGGTCGATGTCATCGCCTGGAGTGGCACCGCGGCCGGTTGGCTGGGCTTCGACGCCGACCGGCGACTGTGCGAGCGCATCCGGGAGCGCACCGGCATCGTTGCCACCACGGCAGTGCTTGCGCTCAACGAATTGTTGACTCTTGCCGGCGTTCGCCGCCTGGCACTGCTCACACCCTATACGGCAGACGTGCAGCAACGCATCATCGACAACTATCGGCGCGAAGGCGTCGAAGTCATCGCCGAGCGCCACCTGGACATCTGCGTGAATCACGATTTCGCGCTGGTCGAACCCGCCACCCTGCTGGGCATGATGCGTGAGGTCGCCGACGTACCGGCTGACCGTCGGCCCCAGGCCATGACCACCTACTGCACCAATCTGCGCGCGGCGCCCCTGGCCCAGGCCGTGGAGGCCGACTTCGACGTCCCGCTCCTGGATACAGTGAGCACGACAGTCTGGGGCGCGCTGCGCGCAGCCGATGCTGATCCGTCGCAGATCAAGGGCTGGGGCCGCCTGTTCGCCTGGCATTGAATGCCTCAGGCGCACACCGCCTAGAATCGTGTCATGACCACCCCGCGCACTCCCCGCAAATCAACGGTGCTTGCCCGCCTGGAACGCGAGAACCGGCATGATGCAATTTACGAGCGCATCTACACCGCCATTCTGGAACATCGACTGCATCCGGGAACCAAGCTGGTCGAGGAGCGCCTGGCCGACATCTTTACCGTCAGCCGCGCACGCGTGCGCGAGGTGCTTGCCCGACTCGCCCATGAACAGATCGTGGAGATCGTGCCGCAACGTGGCGCCTATGTGGCCAGCCCGACGATCGAGCAGGCAATCGATGTCTTCGAGGCGCGGCGGCTCATCGAACCGGCCGTGCTGCGCCGGCTCATCGAGACCCTGACGCCCGAGCGCGTGGCACGACTGCGTGAACACGCAGCGCTGGAGCAGGATGCGCGCCGACGCGATGACAGGCGCGCGATCGTGCGCCTGTCTGGCAGCTTTCATACCTTGCTCGCCGAGATGGCGGGCAATACCGCGCTGGCGCGCCATATGCGCGAGCTCTCATCACTCACCTGTCTGATCATCTTTTTGTACGATGCACCCACCGCCACCAGTTGCCGCGCCGACGAGCACCATCAGATCATCGAGGCGATCGCGCATCGCGACCTGCCCCGGGCCCAGGCCTTGATGCTCGAGCATCTGGAGCATATCGAGGGCAGCCTCAAACTCGAACCGGGGATCAGCGAGGTCGATCTGGAAGCCATTTTTCGCGAGTGACGATGACCGCCATGACCCAGCTTTCAGCCCTCGAGCAGCAGACCATTCAGGACACGACGACATTCGTCGAACAATGGATTCGGCCACACCTGGCCGAGCGGGCGGCAACGCCCGCCATTGACTCACGAGGCGTTCGACAGGCGGCCGCCAGCGCCGGATTGCTCGGCCTGGAAGTGCCGCTCGCCCATGGTGGCCGGGGCCTGTCCTTTGACTGCAAGTGGCGCGTGGCCGAGATCCTGGCGGCGGCAGATTTCGGCCTGGCCATGTCGCTGATCAACACCCACAACGTGGCCAATCACCTGGCCCGTTCGGCACCGCCCGAGCTCGCGCGGCGCTACGTCCCGAGCCTGCTCTCGGGCGAACGAAGCGGCTGCACCGCACTGACCGAACCCGGAGCCGGATCGGACTTCGGCGCGATCACCACACGCGCCACTCGCGATGGCCAGGCATGGCAGCTCGATGGTGAAAAGGCCTGGATCATTAATGCCACCCATGCCGACATCGTGCTGGTCTACGCCCAGACCGATCCCGGTGCCGGTGCGCGCGGCATCGCGGCCTTTGTGATCGACGGCCGGCGCGAGGGATTCATCCGCAGTCCGGCGGCCGGGACCACGGCGGCCGCTGGCATCGACGCAGGCGGCTTCCGCCTGGCGCGTTATCGTGCCACTGCGGATGAAATGCTGCATCGGCCTGGGAAGGCCTTCCTGGCCGCACTCCATTCAATCAATGGCGCGCGAACCTATGTGGCCGCCATGTGCTGCGGCATGGTTGCCGAGTGTCTGCAGGTGGCCGCCGACTTTGGCGAACACCGACAGACATTCGGCCAGGCGTTGCACCACCATCAGGGCTGGCGCTGGCAGTTGGCGCAAGCTGCCGTCGATCTGCAGGCAGCGCGATTGCTGGTCGAGTCTGCGGCACAGTGCATCGTCGAGGGACGCGACAGCCAGATGGCGGCCGCCCAGGCCAAGATTTTCGCCACAACCATGGCGGGCCGCCATATCGCCGCCCTGATGCACGCGATGGGCGCCGAAGGGCTGCGCGATCAACATCCCTTTCTGCGCCATCTGGCGAGCGCCCAGGTCGCAACACTGACCGACGGATCGACCGAAATGTTGCTCGAGCGCGTTGCCAAAGGCCTGCGACCGACCGACCCGGTCTAGAAGAAGCCGAGCTTGTTCTCGCTGTAGCTGACCAGCAGATTCTTGGTCTGCTGATAGTGGTCGAGCATCATCTTGTGGGTCTCACGACCGATACCCGATTCCTTGTAGCCGCCGAATGCCGCGTGTGCCGGATAGGCGTGATAACAATTGGTCCAGACCCGCCCGGCCTTGATCGCCCGGCCCATCCGATAGGCCACATTGCCGTTGCGACTCCAGACACCGGCGCCCAGACCGTAGAGCGTGTCGTTGGCAATCGCGAGTGCCTCGGCTTCGTCCTTGAACGTGGTCACCGCCAGCACAGGACCGAAGATCTCCTCCTGGAAAATGCGCATCTTGTTGTGGCCCTTGAACAGGGTGGGCTGGATGTAGTACCCCCCTTCCAGTTCGCCCGGCAGGTGGGCCTGCCGGCCACCGGCCAGCACTTGCGCGCCTTCCTGCTTGCCAAGGTCCAGATACGAGAGGATCTTCGTCATCTGCTCCTTCGAAGCCTGCGCGCCCATCATGGTGTCCGAATCCAGCGGATTGCCGTGCTTGATCGCCGCCACTCGGTCGAGCACACGCGCCATGAAGCGGTCGTAGATCGATTCCTGAATCAAGGCACGGCTGGGGCAGGTGCAGACCTCGCCCTGATTGAATGCGAACAACACCAGGCCTTCAATCGCCTTGTCCAGGAAAGCGTCATCCTTGTCCATCACATCGGCGAAGAAAATATTGGGTGACTTGCCGCCGAGTTCCAGGGTGGCCGGAATCAGGTTGTTGGCCGCCGCCTGGGCGATCACCCGACCCGTGCTGGTCGATCCGGTGAAGGCGATTTTTGCGATGCGCTTGCTGCTGGCCAGCGGCAGTCCGGCCTCGCGGCCGAAACCATTGACGATGTTCAGCACGCCGGGAGGCAACAGGTCGGCGATCAGTTCGACCAGCACCAGCAGGCTGACCGGTGTCGACTCGGCGGGCTTGAGCACGACGCAATTACCAGCGCCCAGCGCTGGCGCCAGTTTCCACGCGGCCATCAGAATCGGGAAGTTCCACGGGATGATCTGACCCACGACGCCCAGCGGCTCCTGGATGTGGTAAGCGATCGTCGATTCGTCGATCTCGCTGATACCGCCCTCCTGCGCACGAAGGCAGCCGGCGAAGTAGCGAAAGTGGTCGACTGTCAGGGGAATGTCGGCATTGAGTGTTTCGCGAATGGCCTTGCCGTTATCAACGGTCTCGGCATAGGCGAGCTTCTCCAGATTGGCTTCGATCCGGTCGGCAATCTTCAACAAGACATTCGCACGATCCGCCGCCGGTGTTCTGCCCCAGGCATCCGCCGCGGCATGCGCGGCGTCGAGCGCCAGTTGGATATCGGCCTCGCCGGAGCGTGCAGCCTGGGTGTAGACCCGGCCGGTGGTCGGCGTGATCACATCGAAGTACTGGCCACTGACGGGGGCCACCCACTGGCCGCCAATGAAATTGTCGTATCTGGCCTTGAAGGCGACTTTGGCACCGCTGGTGCCGGGGGCGTCATAGATCATGGTTGTCTTCCTCGTGTTGGATGAATGGCGCGGGCTGATCGCGACGCGTCGGGTCACCTTGAGTCAAGTTCCATGCCAAGTCAGAGAAGCCGCGCAAGTGAATGATTTTTATGGTGAACTTCCGTGATGTGGCGCCCGACCGGACAAGAGCATGACGTTGCGGAACACCACACCTGTCCAGAAACGTGACAATCGACGGACCACCCAGGGCGTCGGCGTTGCGAGGCTCATGTCCTCCTGCCTATACTGATTCACGCATTCAGGGGCCATGATCCCCAGGAGACCAGATGCGATCGGCAACGCAGGTTCAGGCGCTGCGTCAGGCGCGAAATTTTTTTATCGAGCAAGGCCACTGTCCATCGGGATCGATCGACGAACGGCTGGCCCGCTCATGGGCGCGCAGCCTGGCGGCCGGACTGGTGCCAGGCGGACGGGTCAGCGCGCCGGACAATCTCGAGCAACGGCAATTCCAGCGCCTGCAGGCACAACATCAGGAACTGCTGGCCCATTCCCGCCCCGTCATGGCCTATGTGTTCGAACAGGTCAGGCCCAGCCAGAGTGTCGTGATCCTGGCGGGTCCCTGCGGTACCTTGATGCATACCTGTGGCGACGATTATTTTCTCGGCAAGGCCGAGCGGGTCGCCCTGTCCTGCGGCGCGTCCTGGCATGAGTCGCAACGGGGGACGAACGCAATCGGAACCGCCCTGGCCGAACAGGTATCGATCGAAGTGCACGGCGCCGAACACTTTCTGGACCGAAACGGATTCCTGACATGCGCGGCAGCACCTATCCTGTCGGGCACCGGTCAAGTGCTTGGCATCCTGGATATCTCGGGTGAACAACGTGCCCAGCATCCGTACACGCTGGGTCTGGTCAACACGGCCGCGCGGATGATCGAGAATCGTCTGCTGGTCGCGAGTCGGCAGCATCCCTTACGACTGCACCTGCACGCCGAACCCGAAGGAATCGGCACGATCGCCGAGGGCATCCTGGGTCTGTCGCAGGACGGCTGGGTCGTCAGTGCCAACCAGAGCGCCCTGAACGGGCTCGAGCTGAGGCTGGATCAACTGGGCAGCGTATCGCTCGACCAACTGGTCGATGTGCGTCTGGACGATCTGCTCTCCACTCATCAGCGGCGAGCCGGCTCGATACGGCCGCTCAGGCTACGCAATGGACGGGTATTGTTCGCGCAATTGCATGTGGACACCCGTTCGATCGCGACGCCTCAAACGATTGCCGCGCCAGCACGACCTCAGGACGCACTGGCCCGTCTCGACACCGGCGATGCACAGTGGCGCGCCGCCGCGAACAAGGCTCGACGCATTCTGGACAAACCGATAGCGCTGCTGATCCAGGGTGAATCAGGTGTTGGCAAGGAGTGGTTCGCCCGTGCCGCACATGCCACCGGACCACGCCGTTCGGGTCCGTTCGTTGCGATCAACTGCGCGGCCATTCCCGAAGCCCTGATCGAGACCGAGTTGTTTGGCTATCTTCCCGGCGCCTTTACCGGAGCCCGTCGTGACGGTCGACCAGGCCTGCTGCGCGACGCAGATGGAGGCACCCTGTTCCTGGATGAGATCGGCGACATGCCGCTGACATTACAGACCCGATTGCTGCGCGTGCTGCAGGAGCGTCAGGTCGCGCCGCTCGGCGGCGGGCAGCCGGTTGCCGTCGATTTCGCCCTGATCTGCGCCTCCAATCGGCTGCTGCGCGACGAAGCGGCGGCAGGCCGTTTTCGTAGTGACCTCTACTACCGGATCAACGGCCTGACGGTAACCTTGCCGCCGCTGCGCGAACGCAGTGATCTGACCGCCATCATCGAATTGATGCTGGCCGAAATCGAACCGGGCCGCGACATTCGACTCAGCCAGGATATGCAAGCCGCGCTGAGCCGGTACGGGTGGCCCGGCAACCTGCGACAGCTCAACAGTGTGCTGCGCACCGCCTGCGCCATGCTCGATCCCCACGAAACCGACATTGCCTGGCCGCATCTGGCCGACGACTTCGTCGACGAATTGCACCGATCAGCGCGGTTTTCGCCGTCCAATCATTCCCAGCACCTGCCGCAGAATCTGGACGAACTGTCGAAAAAAGCCGTGCAACAGGCGCTCGAGAGCAGCCGCGGCAATATTTCGCAGGCCGCGCGGGTACTGGGCATCAGCCGACAGACACTGTACCGAAAGCTCGGCGAAGCCCGACCCGCGATGCAGGCAGAACGGGCACAGGGCCGCCCGAACGAGCCCCGGGACTGATCCGGGGCCAGCCCAGGTGTTTACTGGGCGATTGCTTCGATCGCGATATCGATGCGCACCTCGTCACCCACGTAAGGCGCGTACTTGCCGGCGTTGAACTCCGTGCGCTTGACCATGGTGTGGGCATTGGCACCCAGGGCCGGCTTCTTGAGCATCGGATGCGGCATCGACTGGAATGAGGTCACGGTCAGCGTGACCGGCTTGGTCACACCCTTGAGCGTGAGATTGCCCTCGATCGATGTCGGCTTGTCGCCAGTGAATACCACCTTGGTCGACTTGAAGCTGGCCGTCGGATGATTGGCCGTGTCCAGGAAATCGACGCCCTGGATGTGTCCGTTGAAATCCGCGAATCCGGTATTCACCGATTTTGTGTCGATGGTGATGTCCACGCTGCCGGTCTTGGCCTCGGCATCGAAGACCACGTTGCCGCTGGTATTGCTGAAGCTGCTGAGCTGGGTCGAAAAGCCGAAATGCGAGTAGGAAAAACGCGGAAAGGTATGAGTCGGATCTACCTGGTAGGTCAGTGGTGCAGCGGCCAGATTACCGGCCAACAGGGTGCTGATCGCCGCGGCGATGGACAGTTTGCTGAGGGTGTTCATGATGACTCCTGGTTGAACGTTCATTTGAGGACAAGCTTGAAATTCACGGTGATCTCATTGGCGACAACATCGAATGCCGCCCACATGCCTTCACCGATGCCGAAGTCGGCCCGCCTGAGCACGAAGCTGCCCGTCATCACTCCGTCTGGCGAAATCGCAATCGGCGCGCGCAGCTCTCGCGTGCGACCCTTGATCGTGAGTTGACCGTCGGCCTCGTACTGCCCGGCGCCGGCCGGTCCGAGGCGCTGCAGCACGAAGCTGGCCCTGGGATGCGCGGCGGTATCGAACCACGATTTCCCGGCGACCTCTTCATCAGCCTCGGCCGACCCTGTGTCGATGCTAGACAGATCGATGTCGATGCGGCCTTCGGCCTTGGCCGGCTCGTCGGTATCCAGCTTCACCTGTGCACTGAATGTCTTGAAGTGCCCGTCGAGCTTCACGCCCATCTGCGAGTAGGTGAAGCCCACGACGCTTTTGGCGGGCTCGACAGCCTGAAAGGTCGCGGCCCCGAGGTTGGAGAGTGGCAGCATGCCGATGGCCAGGGTGGCGACCATTGCACGGATCGAATGCTTCATGAGTTTCCTTTTCATCGATGAGCTCAGCGCATGCGGCGCAAGGTATCGTCCTTGAGCACGAAGTGATGCCACAAGGCCGCGCCAACATGGCCGGCCAGGGTCGCCATCAGCAGAATATTCAGGGTCTTGTGCACCGTGAGTAACAGATCGCCCAGCGCACGATCGCGGCCGATCAGATCGGGAATCGGCAATACACCGAACCAGACGGTCTGGAAGCCCTTGGCCGAGCTCATCAACCAGCCGCTGATGGGAATGGCGATCATCAGGATGTACAAGGCGGCATGCCCCGCATGCGCGAACATGCGAACCCGCGGCGTCATCGACGTGGACAGGGGCGGCGGACGATGCGAGACCCGCCAGGCCAGGCGCAACCACACCAGGATGAAGGCGGTCACACCGAACCATTTATGCCAGGAATACAGCTCGAGCTTGCGGGGCGAGAGCGGCAACTCGTGCATATACACGCCCAGAATCAGCAGGCCGATGATCAACACCGTCATCGCCCAGTGAAAGCCCTTGGCCACCGCGCTATAGCCGGTGCTCCTGTGGTGGGACTCAATGGAATTCATAGCCGTCCATGGCGATGACGTGATCGTCTATGCCTCGATAGAAAGCCTGCGCCCGGGCATCGGTGCCCGCTGCACCCATGGCAGTGAACAAAGGCAACAGATGTTCGTCACGCGGATGGGCGCGCAGACCGGCCGCCTGGGTTCGACGGTAGTCGATCAAGGCGTTCAGATCGCCGCCGGTCAGCCGGGCATTCACCCAGTCGGCGAATTCAACAACATAGGCCGGCGTGGCCTGATCCAAGGCCATGGCCGTGCGCCAGTCGTGCAGGTTGTGCGTGATATTGCCCGACGCGACGATCAGAAAGCCCTGGCGGGTCAACGCTGAGAGCGCCTGGCCGACCCGCCACGCGTGTTGCGGTCCGCCATGGTGTTGGACGGAGAGCGGCACGACTGGAACGTGCGCATCGGGCAACATGTGGCGCAGCGGCACCCAGGCACCATGGTCCAGACCACGGTTCGCATCGACAGCGACCGGCAGATCAGCGGCCTGCAACGCCTTCACCACCTGATCGGCGGCTTCGGGACAGCCGGTGGCCGGATATTGCAAATCGTAGAGTCGCTGATCGAAGCCACCGAAGTCGTGAATGGTGTCGAAGCGGCTCGCGATTCCCACGGTGGGCACGTCGGTTTCCCAGTGCGGGCTGACGATCACCACCACGCGTGGCAACGCCAGGCGGGTCATGACCGATGCCAGCGCGGCACCGGCGGCGCCCGGCCGCAGCGCGAACATCGGCGAACCATGGGCAACGAAGAGGACTGAACGGGGCGATTTCATGGGACTGAACTGTAGCGGCTGGTTCGGAACCGAAAAACCATCCAATGGAGGCAAGTTTGTTGCATAATTGGCAACAATGGACAAACTCACCGGCATGCAAACCTTCGTCCGGGTCGCCGAAGCCGGCAGTTTCATTGCCGTGGCCAACCAGCTCGATGTGGCGCGTTCAGTCATCACCCGCCAGGTTGCCGCATTGGAAAAACACCTGGGCACCAAGCTCATTACCCGGAGCACCCGTAGCCTCACACTCACGGCGGCAGGTTCGGCCTACCTGGAAAAGTGCCGGGTCATTCTCAATATGGTCGATGCTGCCGAAGCCGGTCTGCTGCAACGAACCGGCGATATCCGAGGGCGCATCCGGCTGGGCCTGCCCCTCTCACACGGCCTGGCCGTGCTCTGTCCAATGCTGCTCGATTTCGCCCACAGTCATTCCCAGATCGAATTGCGCATGGACTTGAGCGACAGCCGCAGCAATCTGGTCGAAGAGGGCATGGACTTGTCGATCCGCATCACTGCGCAGTTGCAGTCGACCGACATCGTGCGCCGTCTGGGTCAGACCCGCTTGCAGACGGTGGCCTCACCGGCCTATTGGCGCGCCCATGGCGAACCCCGATCACCCGAGCAGTTGCGTCACCATGAAGCCCTTCTCTACAGCATCAACGGCCAAACCGCGCCCTGGACGTTTCGCCTGGAAGGCAAGACGCTGACCGTGCCGGCGCGAGGCCGCATCGTGGCCAATAATGGCGAGGTGTTGATGCAGGCGGCGGCACGCGGCATGGGCGTGACCATTCAGCCCGATTTCATTGCCGGCCCGTGGCTTGCCCGCGGCGAGGTGCAGGAAGTGCTGGCTGACTACGCACGTGATCCACTCGGCATTTACGCGGTGCTACCGGGCAATCGCTACGTGCCGCAGAGAGTGCGGATACTGATCGAGTATCTGGCCGAACGACTTGCGTCGCCGCCCTTGTCGCCACTGTCATAATCCACCATCGGAAAACCCATGGACGAACAAGTGCCCCACCGACACCAACCCGCCTCAGAACCCGAGTCCGGCATCACGATACGACGAATGAGCGCAGCGCTGACGATCGTTGCTGCAGTGGCGCTATCGGCGTGTGCTACCTCGCAACCGGTAGCGAGCGATGCTCGCCGGTCCATCCCGACGCTCGATGTGGTGGCCTATATGGGGACATGGCACGAGATCGCCCACTATCCGAACCGGTTCCAGCGCCAGTGCCTCGGCGACACCACCGCCCAGTACCGTCTCGTCGGTGCCGACCGCATCGTCGTGACCAACCGGTGCAGAACCACCAGCGGCTTCGAGCTGGTGACCGGCGAAGCACGAACGCGCAACGCCCAGATCAGTGACGGCAAACTGATGCCTGCATCGCTGGCGGTGAGTTTCCTGCCAGGCTGGTTGCGCTGGCTGCCGATCGGCTGGGGAAGCTACGACGTGGTGCATCTGGCCGCCGACGGAACATACGCGATTGTCAGCGAACCGACTCAGGAGTACCTCTGGGTGCTATCGCGCACCGCGCGAGCGGATCCCGCGCAATGGGCCGAGATCGAGCGCTGGTTACGCGAGAACAACTTCGATCTGACTCGACTGGTGCGCACTTCGCAGAGCTGAACCGGCAGCCATTGGCACGGATCAGGCCGCATGCAGGTGTCACGACCACCATCCAAATCCCGCAGGAGTACCGTGGCCAAATACCTGATCTCGTTTCCCAGCGCGGCGATGATCGTGCCCGACGACCAATGGGACACCGTGGTGCGCGACTCGCACGCGGTGATTGAAGAAGCGAAAATGGCTGGTGTCTATGTCTTCGGCGGAGGCATCGACGAAAGCGTTCCGCCGCTCCTCGTCTCAGCTGAAGGCTTGGTGACCACGGGCGGCTATCCCTGGGCGCCCACGCTCAACGGCGGCTTCACCGTGTTGGAGGTGGCGTCGCGTGAGGAGGCCATTCAGTGGGCCGCGCGCCTCGCCAAGGCTTGTCACTGCAGCCAGGAATTGCGCGTCTTCGGGTTCGATCCGCAGTCCTGACGCAAAACCCGGTCGACAAGACGCTCGCTGTCCGTGATTCGCCGCACGGTGCAGTGTTGAGCTCACCGGCCCGAACGCAAAGAATCCTCATTGGTTCATGACTGCCCTTGACGGATCTGGTTCATTTAATAATAATAATTCTCATTCGCGTTCGATAGCATCGAGCTGTCCAACCAACCAGTGCCCTCGTTGGGCAACATTGCCGCCTGCCTGGTCAAAGGAGTCTGTTGATGTGCCTGACTGGTGTGAAACGTCCGTTTCCCGGGTTCGCCGCGGACCGGTCCCACGATCTGGGCTCATTGTCCCTGACCGGGCCGCTGCTGCGCGAGGCGGGTATCGGCGAGGCAGCCGTTCAGGCGATGCGCGAGCACGCGGCGTCCGGCCAGCCGTTCGACGGCGCCACGGAAGGGCTGGGGCACCGGCGAAGACTCTGGGAACTCGCACCGGGCCATCATTGCGCCATCGTCGGCATCTGCGCCGATCCGGTTGCCGTGCGCCGATTGGCCGATCATCTGCCGGGTGCCAGGGATGATGATGATTTCGACCTGCATGTGCGCGTCGTGCAGCAGTGTGGCGAGCGCAACCGCCTGTCTCGCGCGCTGCACCAGTGGCTGGACAAGCGCCACGCCGATGCACGGCGTCGCTACCAATCAATCAACGATGCCGTTGCCCTGCAGGCTCAATGGCGGCACGATCTGACGCACGGCAAACTGGCCGGCGGGTTCTGGTCAGTCATGACGCATCCGCACTGCGATATCGCGCTCGCGCGTCGGGTCTACGCCGATGTGCATCTGTTTCAACACCACCAGGCGCGTCTGGATCAGACGCAGCGACGTCTGACCACGTCCGAGCGCAGTGAACTGGACCGCTGCCGCACCGAATTGCGTGCCTTGCAGGGCCGACTGGCGGACGATGTGGCCCGTCGTGACGCGCGGATCACGGATCTGCTGGCCTTGCTGCAAAACGCCAGGGGTCAGTACCGGGTGCTGGAAGAACGGCTGACCCGTGTCGAAGGCGGCACCCATCCACGCCTGGCCGAACTGGAACGTCGCAGCTCGGCCCAGGCCAAGGAAGCGATATCACTCAGGCGGACGCTCGATCAACTGCGGCGCGACCATCAAGAGGCACTGGCTCGCGAGCAAGCCCTGCAACAGCTCAACGCGACCCTGATCCGCCGGCTCGAGTCACCTGGCCCGACACCCGACTCATCAGGTACCACAGCGCGGCCATCGGGGCCGGTGCTCGCCGGACAACGGGTGTTGTTGGTCGGTGGACGGCCAAGGGCGCTGCCCGGATATCGAGATTTCATCGAGAGCCTTGGCGGCCGATTCACCCACCATGACGGCGGCGTCGAACAGGCGATCAACCAGCTCGACCCAGCGCTGACCAGCGCCAGCCTCGTGCTCTGCCAGACCGACTGCGTGAGCCATGTTGCCTACTGGCAGGTCAAACGGCATTGCCGGCGCGCGGGCAAGCACTGCATCTTTCTTGAACGCGAAGGCCTGAATTCATTGAGTGCTGGTCTGGCCGACGTGCTCGCCGTGACCAGGCCCGATGTCACGACAACCAACTGAGCCCATAGCACAAATCCCGCCTGCGGACATTCAGCGATTCGACGCAGCCACTGCCATGACGAAGAGTCTTGCTGTTGCCGCCTGCGCCGCATCGGTCACGATGGCCACGTCATGCGGTGGTGGCGATGGTGGAGGCAGCGCCACATCCGCCTCGGGGACGACCCGTAGCGGCTTCTTGCTCAATGAGTCCATCGGCAAGGGGGAGGTGGTCAACTTCGCAACCGGGCAAGTCCGCCAGTTGCCAGACTATCGATCCGAACACAACTGGCAGGCGAGTTCGGCCGGTGGCCGATATCTGGTCAGGAGCGTATTCGACCGCAGTGTCGACTTGTTTGAGACCGCCACGTTTGCCCGGATTGGTGGTTTCGACACTTCCGAGCTTACACCTGCGCGGGAATTGTTCTCTTCCCGGGTTATCCCGTCGTCGGACGGACAGTACATCCTGGCTTACTACGGCGACGTTTCAAACAAAAAAATAACCGTCTACCGCCCAGACGGCTCGGTCGTTCAACGGGGTGAAGACATCGAGCATTCCATCAATCCGGACCTGCCGCCAACGATCAGCACCAATGACGCCAGCCTGCGGGTCAGCCCGGATGGCAACAAGCTACTGCTGACCTTAAGGACGACACTGCCGGACAGCCGGCAACCTGACGAGATCCGATATCTGATTGATTCGCTACCCCGCGAGGGTGGTCGACTCATGCCATTCACGGCACTGCCCCCCGCCGCAGCCGACTCGATCCTGACCAGCAACCATCAGGGCGCGACCTGGTTACCGGACGGAAGGAGCTTTGTCTTTTACATCTCACCGGACCACCGAGATCGATGTCACCACGATTTCCCCGGATGCTTCTCATCTATTACCCGTCACTGGACAAGCCGATCGTTGGCTGCCGCAACTGGCTTCAATGGGCCGGACCATGACAACGCGTTGTCGCTTGATCCACGCGTCGCGCGGCATGTCGCTCTGTCGCGCAAGCCCAGTGCACCCGATCGAGCCTCGACCGGTTCAGCATTGGCGCTGATCAGCCGGCAGGTTTGACCATTGGCCAGCCGCGCCGCGCCCATTCGCTCATTCCGCCGTTGACGAAACGAACATGTGAATAGCCATTTCGGCGTAGCGCCCGCAAGGTTGCGCTGGAACGGTTCTGTGTATTGCAGATGAGCAAGACAGGCGTGTCGGGTTCAACCGGAATCTCGCCGATTCGCTGGCCCAACTGACGCATCGGCAGCAGCCTGGCACCTGCGGCCACACCGGTGGCGTGTTCTTCGGGCTCACGGATATCGATCAGGATGACCCTTCCCGCTTCGTGTTCCGCACGAGCGAAATCCAGACTCACGGAATCACCATTGGCATCGGCGGCCCTGACGTTTTGATGCATCAGCAATGCCATGGAAAGGGTTGATATCGCCATGAGCAGCGTACGCCGGCTATGGCAGTTCGTGGTGTTATCGGTTGGCAGATTGAATGAATTGGCGGGCATGAGTTGATGTTGGATTGGCTGGACGCGTAATTGCGCGGCATTGATGACGCCACCGATTTTACCGGGGGACGAGCTGCCTATCTTGTGAGTATATTCGCATCGTCGCGCAGGCCCGGTGCCTTGCCTTCAATCCAGACTGACAACCCGATTCACCATGACAGTGTCTTGATCGCCGGATCAAACAGGTATCCCGACACCGTCGGCCAGTCATCTATTCTGTCCCTGTCGAAAACGTCAGCCTGATTCAGGCCGGCAGCCGCCGAGCATGCCTGGCACATCAGCACCACGCCGCCGTCCTTGATGAATTTGGTGAGCAATGCCTGAATCGACTGATTCTTGTCGCACATGAAGCCGTGGACGTGCGACGCAATCTTTTGTCGGCAAGAAGAACCGCTCGCACATTCATCCGGATGACGACAGGTTTGTCTGGACCCAACGATGAGCCAGGATCCAGCGGATCAGCCGGCGTTTGCCTTGGTCCGTCTCGCGTCAGACCAGACGCGATCGATTTCACCCAACAATTGTTGGAAGGCCTGCTTCTCGACAGTGAGACGGGCAGTTTCGAGTTTCCCCTCGGTCGACCAGGCCGAGCCCATCTGCTCGTCGGAGGCCACGGCCTCGGCCAGGCCCAGCACCGATCCGGTGCGAACATCGACCAAGGCCGCCGACGCCGTCGTATCGACGCGAGCGCGCTTGGTGGCGAGAAATCCCAAGGTCACGACTGTCAAGGCCTGATGCTGGGTGTCATCGACCGAGAAACGAGTATCGATCGAATAGACGAGCAACACATCAGCCTTGACCGCCGCGGCGCCCGCACGCAAGCCCTGAATCGCTACGGGTTGTTCGCCAAGCACGATGCGGGTGAGCGGCACAACCTTGGACACGCCACGCATTTTGCCCAGCCGATTGAAATCAGCTTCGGACTCGATATCCCGTGTCAAGAGCACGCAGTACTCGGCCTGACCAATGCACTGCACGCCGCCCCCATAGCCCACGGCCTGGGTTCGCGCGACGGCCAGTCGCGCCGGTGTTCGTATCGCTCTGGTTTGCTCCAGGGCCCTCGCCAGATCTCCCCCACCCGTGGCCAAACTGCCCACGTTGACACCACTGCCCGGGGTCTTGTAGGTAGCGGTGCTGCACCCTGCCAGCCCAAGAGTCACCGCGGCTACAGAGATCGCCAGACGGGACCATTCACGCAATCCAACCATTTTGTGCTCCTCCGGTCCATAGATTCAACGACATCGCCCGAAGTGTATGTGACCGCTTGCGGCCAGTGGGTTCATGCAGTCTTGATTTCAGAGACCCGGATCGTCGGCCGCCGGCAATGGATCATCCGCCTGCGATGTCACCAGGCGGTAGCCCAGACCGCGCACGGTCAGGATGCGTCGACCGGGCGCACCGAGCTTGCGGCGCAATCGTCCCACGTAAACGTCGACGATATTCGCCCCGTCCTTCGCCTCGGATCGCCAGACCTCGCGGGAAATCCGGTCACGGGTGAGAATCTGCCCACCATGGAGCAGCAAGAGGCGAAAAATGGCGCGTTCACGCGCCGTCAGTGCGACTGCCAGGCCGTCCGCGTCGGCCAGCAAGGTGCGGGTGTCGAAGGCCAGATTGCCATTGCGCAAGACCGGTGAACCAACAGGCGGGCCCTCGTGGCGGCGCGCCCGGCGCACGAGGGCCTGCACCCGCGCCACGAGCTCGTCAAATTCGAAGGGCTTGCCCAGATAGTCGTCTGCGCCGATGCGCAATCCGTTAACCCGGTCATCGACCTGGGCAAGCGCCGTGAGCATCAGAATCGGAATTGGATTGCCCATGCCTCTCAGATGGGCACAGACATCGAAGCCGTCGATGCCGGGCAGCATCACATCGAGAAGAAGAATATCGAATCGGACCGACGCCAATATCTCGATCGCTTCCTCTCCTGTCCCGACCGTTTCGATGGACAAACCCTCGCCGGCCAGTCCGCGGCGGATCATGTCCGCCACCGTGGCTTCGTCCTCAACCAGCAGAACGCTGATCATGGCCGCCTCTCCTGTCCAGGGTCGATGCGTCGGCGGCGGGCAGGCGGACTTCTGCGCGCAGACCGGATCCGTCCTCGCGCCTGGCCAATGCAATACGCCCACCGTGGGCAAGGACAAGAGCCCTGGCCACCGGCAGCCCCAGGCCCGCGCCACCTTCATAGCGTCCAGCGGCATTGCTGCCGCGATAAAACCGATCGAATGCGCTGGCCAGTTCCGACTCATCCATTCCCGCACCATTGTCCTGGACGATCAGGATCGCCTCGGAAAAGCCGGCCTGGACAGCAACATGGATTCGATCGCCGCCATAGCGCGCCGCATTGTCGAGCAATACGGTCAGGACCTGCCGAATCCGGCTCTCGTCGGCCAGCACGATGATGTCGGAGCACTGCGGCTCGAAGCTGACTTGCGCCTGATCACCAAACACTGTTCGCACGTCGTCGATCACGGCGGCCACCAGAGCGCACAGATTGAACCGACTCGGTGTGATCTTCAGGCTGCCTGCCTCGCTGCGCGCCGCGGTCAGCAAATCGTCGACAAGCCGCGAGGTGTGGACGGCCGCACTACGGCAGCGCTCCAGTGCGTCACGATAGTCGGCGGCGCGCTTCTCAGGTCCACGCAATGCGATCTCCGCCTCTCCACGGATGACGGTGAGCGGCGTTCTGAGCTCGTGGCTGACGTCGGCCAGCATTTGCTGCCGGTTGTGATTGGCGTCCCGCAGGGCTTGAAGTAGCCGTTGCAGATCTTCTGTTCTCTCGGCAACCCGCTGCTCGAGTTGCTGGTTGGCCTGGGTGAGCGATACCTCGCGGGCCGATACCTGGGCAGCCATTTCATTGAATGCATTGGCAACTGCCTTCAATTCGGGCGGCCCCTGGAGCATGAGCGGCTGCGCACCCGGACCGGATGCAACCCTGGTGGCGCCATCAACCAGCGCGGCTACCGGATTGATGATGGCCGCACGCAGTCGTCGCAGGGCGAATACTGCACCGATGCTCGCCAGCACCATCAACCCCAAAGCGAGGTGTCTGAGCCATTGCATGCGCTGGTCCGCAGCCAGACTCATGCGACGCACCTCGTCTGCCTCACCATCGATGGCTGCACGGATCAAAGGCAGCACGACGCCTTCGATCCGATTCTGGAGTTCGCGCGCGCGAGCCGAAACGGTTGCATGCCCCGTCGGCTCAGCCGGCGTCATCAAGGCCTGCGGCGAACTGACGATATCGAGCACCGCCTCGATCTCCAAGTCCAGCGTCTCGAGCTGGGATAACTCGTCGATTTCCTCCTCACCCACGAGTGCAATCTCTCTGCCGATCAGGTCCCGAAGCCGCGCGATTTCCTGCCGTATCGCCAGGCTCAGGCGCAGATGATGCGCATCGTAGGCGGCGGTCGCCCGTAGCCGGTCTTGCGCATCACCACCATGGTCCGGCGACCACCTGGCCAGGGAACGCGCCCACAACTCGTTCAGATGAGCAGACAGAGAAAGATGGGCCTGGAACGATTCGTGCGAAAAACCCACACGCGCCAGTGAGAAGCTCAGCTGCCCTGTCGACCAGATGGCAAAAGCACCCGCCAGGAGCGCTGCCATCAGCAATCCGCCGACTGAAATTGAGAGCTGGGACAGCAGTCGCATGCCCGATTCGCCGGATTCAGTGGAGCCATTCCAAGCCAGACTGATACTCAGTCGGGCTCGAATTCGAAGGCGACGCCGATGGCACCAAAGGTTTCGCCATCCTGGGTACCGACACGCGCATACAGACTGGCATCACCACCCAGCTTGTAACGAATGCCGACCGCAACGGCTGGATCTTCGTCCTCTTCGCCATACACTTCGGCCGCCACTGTCCATCGACGCGCAAACCGGTAGTCCATCCCCAGTCCCCACACCATGAACGTCTCGCTTGCAACCTCCTGTTCTTCGCGCGCCACGCCGAGATTGAGATGCAGCGTAGGTCCACGATGGATGGCATACGAAAACACACCGGTCAGGCCGATACGGTCGGTCTCTTCCTTCTCGCCCTGGCGGTCATCTTCGATCTCGCGTCCGAACCCGAGCTTCACACCATAGGAAATCCCCTCTCCGGTCTGCTTGGGTACCCACTTGAGCGAAAGACCATATTCGCTCTCACGGGCTCTCGGGTTGGTATCCTGGTCTTCACCGGCCCCTAGTTCGAGTTCGACTTCGAGGTTTTCCACCGGTACGTATCCCAGTTCGACTTCTCCGCCGCGCAATGAGTCATCCTGAAACACCTCGACCGAAAATTCGAAACTGCCGGGCTGCTCCGTCTCAGCGCCATCGACGGTCAGGGGCGCTTCGGCATGCGCTGCTGTCAAATGCCCCAACGAAAGGGCAAACAAAACCGCGACGGCGGTTTCACTGGCGGGATACCGAAACTGCATGTCTATCTCCTCATGGGCGTATTGGTTTTCTGATGCGTTGCGCTTCGTGTGGATACCCTAGATGAAACCAGTACCCTTGGCGGGGAGCGAAGGCGGCGCGAGGCGAAGTCTATCCCGGACGCGCAGACGGTGGCCACCCGTTGCGCGGATTTCTTGTTCATTCGCAAGCCTGAACGATTATGAATAAAACCTGAAAATGTTTCGTCGATCGTCTACCCCAGCCGGATGCGGAAATGACATCGCCTGCGCAGTGCTTAGTGCTTGCCAGAGTCCGAGATGACTTGTTACCCTCGCAGCGCGAGAATTCCAATGAGAGGACCCCCATGACAAGCAAATGCGCCACAACGGCGCGGCGTCGACATCTCGACGCCGCGCAGCGCTTTTTTCTGGCGACTGCCGTCTCGACGGTGCTCGGCCTGGCAGCAACATCGGCCAACGCCAGGGATACCAGCCCCGCGGCTCAGGCATTCGAGCAACAGGACTACGACACGGCGATGCGCCTTTCGGTGCCACTGGCGCAAAACGGCGATGCAGCCGCGCAGTACCGCCTGGCCATGATGTACCGCTTCGGCTGGGGCGTCGGGCGGGATTTTTTACTCGCCCGCGAGTGGTTTGAAAAATCAGCGGCACAAGGCTACGGATTGTCGGCCGCCGAGCTGGGCAAGATCCACAAGGACGGACGTGGTGTGGACAAGAACCCCGTCGAGGCAGTGAAATGGTTCCGCCAGGGCGCCGAAGACGGGTTCGGGGTTGCTCAACTCAATCTGGCGCGCATGCTGCGCGACGGCGAGGGTGTCCCGAGCGATCCGGTCGAAGCTCATGCCTGGTTTTCACTCGCCGTGGACAACCAGTACATGGACGCCATCGGTCATCGCAACCGGCTGACGTCGACGATGACGCCCGAGCAGATCGAACAAGCCAAGGCGCGCGCGGTCGAGCTGCGCAAGACCGTCAAACCACGCACCGCTGAAGAGCAGTAGCACCGCACAGCAGCCATCACAACAAACACTCTGTTTTTGATATCCACTGGAGGAGATGTATATGACCAAGATATTCCTGACCCGCCATGCAACAGCGCTGGCCGTGTCAGCAACGGTTTGCTTCGTCGCGCCGGCCGCCTATGCCGAAATCGCCTATGTGCCGAACGAGGGCGATGGCACCATCAGTCTCATCGACACGACGACCGATACCGTGACGGGCTCGATCAAGGCCGGCGACAAACCACGTGGCATGATTGCCTCGCCGGACAAACAGAAAATTTACGTCAGCGACCAGCCGAACAACCGACTGATGATCATTGATGTACCCGGCAAAAAGGTGATGAGTGAGATTGACCTGGGCGAATCGCCGGAGGGAGTCGGCGGATCACCTGACGGCAAGCTCGTTGCCGCCGCCATCGAGGAAGACAATGCCGTCTATTTCATTGACGCCGCTACTCACGAGAAGCTGTTCGAAATCGAAACCGAAGGCGAGAATCCTGAGCATCCCGTCTTCAGCCCAGATGGCAAGTGGGTCTATGTCAGTGCAGAGGAATCGCAGGTTGTCGACGTGATCGATGTCGTCAATCGCCGCCACCACACCTCGATCCAGGTTGGCAAACGTCCCCGTGGCATCGGATTTACGCCGGACGGCAAGACAGCGTATGTGGCCTGCGAGGTGGCGAGCATGGTCTACGCCATCGATGTCGCCGAGCACAAGGTCATCGCCAAGATCGAAGGCGGCAAGCGCTCCAACGGCGTGCGCATGAATCCGAACGGCAAGGAGGTTTATGTCAGCAATGGCGCAGAGTCGAGCGTCATGGTGATTGACACGGCAACCAACAAGGAGATCAGCCGCATCGAGGTGGGCGACCGGCCCTGGAACATGGGCATCACCAGCGATGGCAAAAAGCTGTATGTCGCCAACGGACGATCGGGTACCGTGTCGGTGATTGACACCGAATCCAAAAAGAAGATCAAGGATATCGAGGTGGGCAAGCTGCCCTGGGGCGTGCTGGTTCCCTGATCGTGATGCCGGCCGGCGGCCCTTGGGCGGGGCCGTTGGCCGCTGACACCGCGACTAATCCACCACGGCAATCGCTTCAATCTCGACGAGCCACTCCGGCAGGGCGAGGGCTGCAACACCGACCAGCGTACTGGCTGGTGGCGGCAAGTCAGCGAAGAACGGTGCCCGGGCGCGGCCGATGATGGCTCTGTGTTCGGGCTGGTAGTTCACCACATAGGTCGTGATCTTGACCACGTCCGAAAAAGATGCGCCGGCGGCCGCCAAGGCGAGACCGATGTTTCGCATCGCCTGAGTCGTTTGCCCGGCAATACTGTCGGCACCAATCAGCTTGCCGTTCTCGTCAACTGATACCTGGCCTGCGATATAGACAGTCCGGGTGCCGGCAGCGACGACCACCTGTGAGAATAAGGCGTTGCTCATCAAACCTTTCGCAACGGGATGTTCAATCTTGCTCATGGCGCATCCGAAATGGGTGGAGACAATCAGGCATGATCATGGTCCATTGGTCGACGCAGTATGACAGGCGCAGGCCTCACCGCGTGCGGCGGCCACCAGTTCCTTGACGATACCGCAATCGGCATCGTCCTGGTCACAACGACCACAACTGGCCTTGAGCCGCAATAGCTGCTTTTCAAGCGCACGCATGCTCTTGAGTCTCGCCCTCACCCGTTCGATCTGTTCCTGCACCAGGCGGTCCACATCCGGGTGGGCTTCACCCGGTGCGTCCAGCGCGCTCAACAGTCGACGGATGTCGGCCAGCGGGATCTCCAGGGCGCGGCAGTGGCGGACAAAAGCCAAGCGTTCGAGGTGGGAATCGGTGTAGATACGGTAGCCATTGTCCTGCCGAGCAGGCACCGGCAGCAGGCGCTGCTTCTCATAGTAGCGAATGGTTTCGACATCCACGCCTGTGGCCTGGGCCAGTTCCTTGATTCGCATGGGCTTTTCCCGGTGGTTTGGAGCGAGCTGTTAACCCTGGAGTGACTCCAGGGTTTTCACGGTGCCTATTCTGGCCCTTCCCGAGCATCCCTGTCAGCCCATTGTGGTGAACATGACGAGCCAGGGGCAAGCGTTTCGCTGGCGGTGCCGGTATCGGCACTGAACCAATGAGCCCGTCCCGGACCCTGCCCGACTCGTCAGCTCAGGCGGCTGCCGAGTTGAGCACCTTCGGAGCCAGCTCATCATTGCGGAGCATTCGACCCGCACGCACGCCGGTCACGCCACGATGCTCATAGGCGACCTGTCCGTTGACCAGCACCAGCTCGATCTCCTCTGCCGCGCGAGCGGCTCGGAGACTGTAATGATTTCAGCCGTGGAAGCAGCATTGGCCGGTTCGTCGTACAGACCCGTCGTACAGACCGGTCGCGCCGTCGGACAGTGCGCATGCTCATTGATGACGTACGACTGCAGAATCGTGTTGTGCAGGCTGAAAGGCATCGAGTGACGGCACAGCAGATAGTTGATCAGCAGGGGCAGACCCAGTGCCAGCGGACACGATTGGCACGGCGCCGGGCTCCCGATTCGGTAGACGCTTAAGGCTTCAGAGTGTGGCACCCTTTACTGACGCAAGGGCTCGTGCTTATTGGCGCTCAGGGTTACCGGCCCACCGCCTGCCGAGCCAGCTTGAGAAAGCGCGTGCGATCGGCGTCTCCCAGCGACTGCAGAATCTCGTCCTGCAGGTCGCGCACGACCGGCACCAGCGACTTGAGAATGCGCTGACCCTCGGGGGTCAGTGAGAGCTCTCGCGCCCGGCGGTCCCGCTCGCTGACGACACGGGCCACCCAGCCCTTCTGTTCCAAGCGCTCGACCACTCCGCCGATGGTGGCACGGTCGTAGGCGATGAGCTCGGCCACCGTCGCCTGGTCCGTGCCCGGGTGGTGCTGGATGGCGTCCAGCGCCGCAAACTGGATCGGCGTCAGGTCAAAACCCGCCGCCTGCGTGCGCTGCACGAACACCTGGACAGACAACTGGTGCAGCCGGCGAATCAGATGCCCTGCCATGTCGAGTGAATCCATCCGCACGCTCCGCGTCCAAGACTATTAATAAGTATACATACTGTATTGACACTGATTAGTAAGTATAGATATTATTTCATCCTGTCCAGGGCGCGGATCAGCCCTTCCCCCAGGAGACGCACAATGCAGTTTTACAAAAATGGCTTCCGCGGCGGCAACCCCGACATCAAGGAGGCAGCGCCCAATCGCCGCAATCGGGGGATCAATGAGCCACTACCCGAGCAGGTGGACGTGCTGATCGCGGGCACCGGACCCGCCGGCCTGTGCCTGGCCGCGCAACTGGCCCAGTTCCCACAGATTGAGACCATGATCGTTGAGCGCATGCCGACCAACATCATCAAGGGCAAGGCCGACGGCATCAACACCCGCACCATGGAAATGTTCCAGGCATTCGGTTTCGCCGACAAGGTCAAGCGCGAGACCTACTGGGTCAATCAGACCAATTTCTGGATGCCCGATCCCGCCAATCCAACCCACATCAAGCGCGTGGGCCGGGTACAGGACGTGGCCGATGACAGTTCGGAGATGCCGCACATCCTGATCAACCAGGCGCGGCTGCACGAACTGTTTCTCGAGGTGATGATGAACTCGCCCTCGCGCCTTGTGCCGGACTATAGTTGGGAGGTCGTGAACCTGACCGTGGACCCGACCACCGACGATCACCCGGTGACCGTCACGCTCAAGGACGCCAGCGGCGTGAACTGGTGGGCTAGCCGCACCATACGGGCGAACTACGTCGTCGGCTGCGACGGCGCGCACTCGGCCGTGCGCAAATCCATCGGCGGAGAACTGCATGGCGACTCAGCGCATCAGGCCTGGGGGGTCATGGACATACTGGCCAACACCGACTTCCCGGATGTTCGCCAGAAGTGCCTGATTTCGTCGGCCAATGAAGGCAACATGCTGATCCTGCCGCGCGAAGGCGGATACGTGTTCCGCATGTACGTCGAACTCGACAAACTCAAGGACGGCGAGAAAGCGGCGAGCCGAAAGTTCACGCAGGACGACATGGTCGCGGCGGCCAATCGCATCATCCGCCCCTACTCGATCGACGTGAAAGAGATCGTCTGGTGGTCGATCTACGACATCGGCCACAGCATTACCGACACGTTCGACGACGTGCCGGAAGGATCGGACCACAATCCGCGCGTATTCACCGCCGGCGACGCCTGCCACACCCACTCGCCCAAGGCCGGCCAGGGCATGAACGTGTCGATGCAGGACACCTTCAACCTGGGCTGGAAGCTGGTTCACGTGCTTGCAGGGCCGGGCCGACGCCAGCCTGCTGCGCAGCTACTCCAGGGAACGCCTGACCGAAGCCAGGCGGCTGGTCGAGACCGACCATGAGTGGTCGCGAATCATGTCTGCGCCGACCACGCAGGCCGAGCGCGAAGGCAGGGAAGAGCCGCGCATCATCCGCCAGTTCAAGGCCAACCTCGAATTCACGGGCGGCACCGCAGTGCAATATGACCCCTCCACCCTGTTTTCATCCGGCACGCATCAGGCACTGGCCAAGGGTGAAGCAATCGGCCGACGCTTTCACTCGGCGCCGGTGGTACGGCTGTCCGACGCCAAACCGATGCAGCTCGGCCACGCCGCCGAGGCCGACGCGCGCTGGCGCCTCTACGCCTTCGCCGGCAAGGCGGACAGTTCCACTCCCGGATCGGCCATCCACACACTGGCTGACTGGTTGGAGAACCACCCCGAATCACCAGTCGTCAAGCACACCCGCAAGGGGGAAGACATCGACGCCATCATCGATGTGCGCGCCATCTTCAAGCAGACCTTCGATCAGCTTGCCTATGAGCACATGCCCTCGTTGCTCAAGCCGAAGACCGGCAAGCTCGGTCTGCAGGACCATGAGAAGATTTTCTGCGTGGACCACAAGGGGGCGGGCGACATTTACGAGATGCGCGGGATTGATCGCGACAGAGGCTGCATGATCATCGTCCGACCAGACCAGTACGTGGCGAATGTGCTGCCGCTGGATGGATTCGAGGCATTATCGCGGTTTTTTTCCGGTGTGCTGCGCTGAAGTGATCGGTACCGGGCCTACGGGTTGATGGTTCCAAAGGTCGGCCAGATCCGACGCATGCAACGGTTCGACGACGGACGGCAGGAAACCGCGGGCGAACCACAGGCGCTTCAGTTGCACTGAATCGTGCCGATATCACTGATGCCGCGTTTGGACTTTGAGGACATGACCTCAGGCGTCTGGCGGCCGGACGCTTCGACAACTGCTTGTCGTGGGCGACCGCCAATCCAACAGCCCCATGGTGACCACGGTCGCCACGCCGATCCGGAACGAGGAATAGATCACATGAAGTACACCATTCGTCGACGAGCCTTCTGCACAAACCTGCTGGCCGGTCTGGCGGTACCCAGCCTGGCCTGGTCTCAGACAGACAGTTCACTGGAGATCGGCGTCCTGCCGAACCTCAGCGCGCGCATTCTCCTCGCCCAGTACCAACCCATGCGGGAATTCCTGACGCGCGAGATGAAGCGGACGGTTCATGTATCGACGGCGCCGAACTGGAACACCTTCCACGAGCGCACCATGGCGCTTGAGTACGACCTGATCGTGACTGCCGCCAATCTGGCCCGTCTGGCCCAACTCGACCGTGGCTATACCCCGCTGCTGTCGTACGCCCCTTACATCAAGGGCATGGTGGCCAGTGCGATTGCCAGGCCAATAAAGGCCATCAGCGAGCTGCGCGGTCAGACGCTGGTGCTGTCCAATCCGCAGTCGCTGGTGACCTTGCGCGGCATGCAGTGGCTGGCCGAGAACGGACTGCAGCGCCACCAACACTTCAAGACCATCAACGTGCCGACCGATGACAGCGTGGGCAGCGTCGTGGTTCGTGGCGACGCTTTCGCCGCGATGCTCAGCGGCGGCGAGTACCGGGCGATCCCGGAAGCCGTCAAAGCCCAGCTGCAGATTCTGACCGTCTTTACCGAGGTGCCTGGCTTCGTCGTCATGGCCAACCCCAAGCTGCCCGCCCTGCAGGCGCGCGCCATCAGGGAAAACCTGCTGCGATTTGCCAGTGGTACCGCCGAGGGCAAAGCCTTCTTCGCCAGCTCGGGATTCAGCGACATCCGGGAGCCCGAAGCGGGCTTGATGGAGTCACTGGATACCTATATAGAAGCCACCCGAATGGTGATGGCGCCAGCGGCTTGACGCCAATGATCTGGGCCGGATGGTCGCTGCGGACCAAGCTGATCGTCGCCTGCATACTGGTGCAGGTGGTGGCCGCGACGCTGCTGGTGCATGGCAGCACGCGGCTGCTGCAGCGCACGCTACTCGACCAGGCCAGGCTCGACACGCAGCAGGTCGTTGCGTTGCTCAGCCAGACGATTGCCTCACCGCTGGCTCAGCGCGACTACGCCACCTTGCAGCAGACACTGGATCTGGTGCGAAAAGACGCGACGCTCCAGTACCTGGTACTGCGCAATCACCGCGACATGGTGGTGGCCAACGCCGGTTGGGACATGACCCGGCCACTACCCGCGAGAGATACAGGCGACATCGACCTGGATCGCGACGACAGCACCTTGCATATCGACGCCCCGATCACCGTGGCCGGCCAGACCCTGGGTCACCTCGATCTGGGTGTGCCGACGAACCGGATGCGCCAGGTTCGCGCGGATTTCCTGTGGCAAAGCATTGCGGTCGGCACGATCGCCCTCATGATCTCAGTGGTGGTGCTGGCCACCATCGCGTTCGCCATCACGCGCCATCTTGCGCAACTGTCCCAAGCCAGCCAGAAGGTCGCCGACGGTGACTTCGATGTCCAGGTGCCAGCGACCACAAACGACGAAATCGGTCGTCTGGGCGCCAGCTTCAACGCCATGGCCTTGGCCTTGAAGGAACGCCTGGCCGCACTCGAAGCCAGCGAGGCGCAACAGAAGCGCCACCTTCAGGCGGCTCGCGACGAACAGCTCAGGATGACGACGCTGCTGGACGCCATGCAAAGTGGCATGCTGTTCGTCGACCAGAACGACATCATCGTCTATGCCAATGCAGCATTCGCCCGTCTCTGGTCGGTGCCCGATGTACCCGGCGGACAGCGGCTCACCGAGGTTGTTCCGGGTCTGCTGCGGCGGGTTGATGACGAAACCGCCGTACACATCGAATCGATGCTCGACGCATCAGATCGCCATACCGAGGTCCGGGAACTGCACACACTGGACGGCAGGGTCATCCTGCAGCGCATGCAGCCTGTCACGCAAGGCGCTCACCGTGGCGGTTGCATCTGGTTCTATCGCGATGTCACCCTGGACCGGCATACGCAACAACGCGCGCGGCAAGCTCTTCAGGATCCGCTCACATCACTCGTCAATCGCCTTGGGCTGAACGAGGCACTTCAGGCGGCCGTTACCCAGGCGAGCACGACCGGTGGTCAGCTCACGCTGCTGTTCATCGACCTGGACGACTTCAAACACGCCAATGATGTGGCGGGCCATCGCATGGGTGACGAGATTCTGGTGACCGTCGCGCGTACGCTGACAGGCCAGATGCGAAGGGGCGAAATCGTTGCCCGACTGGGCGGCGACGAATTCGCCGTTCTGTGCCCGAACATCGCTGCGAGCGATGCGGCGGTGATCGCGTCGCGTCTCGTGGGGGCCGTCTCTGGATTGCGTTTTCAAGCGGCCGGTCAGACATTGCGGGTTGGCTGCAGCATCGGCATCGCCACCTTTCCGGGCGACGCCCGCACAGGCGACGATCTGCTGGCTTGCGCCGATGCCGCCATGTACGAAGCCAAGCGCGGTGGCAAGAACAATTGGGCCAGGTTCCGCAATGACCCAGATCGACTTCAGGCCGAATCGGCAAGACTGAACTGGAACACGCTCATTCATCGCGCCCTGCAGGAACAGCGCTTCGTTCTACACTTTCAAGCGGTGCATGAGGCGACGGATCTTCGAGTCTCACATTACGAAGCACTGATTCGGATGGTTGACGAGAATGAACCTGGTCGATTGATCCCGCCCGACGAGTTCATCCCCCATGCCGAGCGCAGCGGCAAGATCCGTCAGATCGACCGATGGGTTTTCGAAACCTGCGTGACGGCGCTGGCTTCAGCCGCTGCCGGCGTTCGCCTATCGGCCAACCTCTCGGCGCGTTCGCTCGAGGACCCGGGTTTTCCTGGATTCCTGAAAGGTCTGTTCCAGCAGTACGACGTCGACCCACGTCGCCTGCACATCGAACTCACCGAGACATCCGCCATCAGTGATGTAGTGGCGGCCAGGCAGCTCATCGACACTTTTCGAAACCTCGGTTGCGCGGTGCAACTGGACGACTTCGGCAGCGGATTCAGTTCCTTCGCCCAACTCAAGCTGCTTCCCGTCGATGTGATCAAGATCGACGGCGGTGTCATCCGGAACCTGCAGACCGACTCCAGCAATCGATTGTTTGTCGCCGCGATGATTCAGATTGCGCACGACCTCAAGAAGCTCGTCATCGCCGAGCATGTGGAGGATGAGAGCACCCTCGATGTTCTGAGAAGCCTTGGCGTCGACATGGTGCAAGGCTTTCATCTCAGCCGGCCTGGCGCAATGCTCGCAGGAGACAGGACGCACGGACAGCCGAGCGGCCTCGCGGAGTCGCGTGACGCGGCGACTGAGCGCCTTGCCTGAATACGCCCGCGTCAGGCCATCGGCTTGACTCATGGGATCATGGTGGAACAGGCATCAGTCGGGATGGCGATCCGGATCGAAGACCGTCTCATCGTAGGCTAGTAACGACTGCCAATGGCCCTCGAGGTTTTGTTCAAAAAGCGAGCGGGTGATGCCAGCCACCAGACGCGGCACCGCGATATTCATGGCGTTGATCGAACAGCCGAACGGTCCGAAGCTCAGCGTGGTGCCGATCGTAAAGTCGTGAATGTGACGCAGATGAGGTGCCCGGCCGGGCTCTTTCTCCTGAAACGAGGCATCCGGCGCATGGTAGGCAAATCGGGCCAGACGATCATTGCGTTCGGCAGGCGGTGGCGTGTAACGGTCGACCCAGCAGGCAATGTCCGGGGCCAGCGAGGCGAGTTCGGCGCGCGCGGTGAAATCAATATCGATGCCTGTGCCCAGGATCACAAAATCGGCGGTGAAGGGCTGCGTCGTCGTGTCGAGTCTGACCCTGCCGTCTTGCACGCTCGCCCGCTGTACGGCACAGCCGCAGTGCACGCTGAACTGGGCATGGCGCCGCATGCGATCCCAGGTGGGCTGGGGGATGCTCTCGCGTAGATTGGCGACATGATTCATGAACCGCCAGCGCCACTGATCGGGCATGTCGGCCAGATGCCTGAGAAACCCGTCGAAGGTCAGCCACAGATACGGCTGCACGCGCTGCAACTGCGGGCGACGCACGAGCAAACGAACGGACGCCGCGCCGGCTTCCAGGGCACAGGCCGCATTGTCCGAGGCCGACGCACCCTGCCCGATGACCACGACATCCCGTCCCCTGAGCCGGTCAAAGTCAATGGGGTCGGCCGCAGTGGCCCGGAACTCGCCCGGCAATGCTTCGAACGGCGCGGGCACGAGCCAGCGGCCTGTGCCTTCCTGGCCTGTCGCCAGCACCAGCTTGCGCGTCAGCAGCCGGCTGGTTTCGCCGCCGCACCGCACCGTCAGCTCCAGCAACTCACCACTGCCACACCGGATATCGCACAACTCGGTGTCATTACGAACCGGCAACTCGAGGATTCGCCGGTACCAGCCCAGATAGTCATGCCACAGGCGCGTCGGAATACGATCGAGGCGCTCCCAGCTCGCCGCGCCAAAGCAGGCCTCATGCCAGGACTGATACGTCAACGCCGGCAGGCCAAGATCGGGCCCCGTGAAGGTCTTGGGTGAACGCAGCGTCGGCATTCGGGCGTACTGTACCCAGACCCCCTCGCCGCCAGCAGGCGCCCGGTCGATGATCAACAGATTGTTCACGCGCTGGCGGCGCAGGGCATGGGCGATGCTCAGCCCGCTCTGGCCCGCGCCGACGATGACCACGTCGTGCACCGATTGCCCGCCGATCGGTGGGTGTGGAATCACCCAGTCGTTGACCGGATGCGAGGTACGGGCGAGTTCGTCACGAACCCGGGCGTTGAGCCGTAGCAGAGCGGCATGATCTGGTGCATTCATCGCCACGAGTGTAAGGCAGGCATGGATCCGATGAAATGTCTGGCGCAGGCGGCTGCGGCCTTCGCCTACCAAACCTCGCGATGAAACAGATCGTCAGGGCAAATGCCTGCACGGTTGCTTCGCTACGGCGCCATAGTGCCCCGCCCCACCCCCCCGCAGATCAAGACCGGAACAGCCCTGAACTGACGGTTGGTCGATCTCACCTGTTTCGTCACCGTCACCCGTTGAGCGACCAGAACGACAACGCCCGGTGTGTCGTCACTTTCCTGGTGCTCGATCTGCTCGTTCAGCGGCCAATATGAGTCGAATGTCAAGAGCCAGAGCCGGCTCCAAACGTCGCGCGAATGGACGAGCGCCAGACGCCTCAGGAATGCGGTCAACGCCGGCGGAACCGCCGGCTGTTGCTTGAACAAGCACACCGGAGGATTGGCTCATCTAAGCCGGGACCCGAAAGTTGGACAACCCAGCCATCGCCATCGAACACTGGATGCCTTAGGTGGTTCAACGCAGCCAACGCTGGCAGATCCGATGTGCGCTGCTCAGTCCGCCACCCGGAGACCGCGTCGGTCACGCTCGAATTCGTCCAACGCGATGGCTGTACGCTCGTAGCCGAACTCGATCAACTCGTCGGCCCGGTGAAAGTCGAAAAATCCGCAAAGGTTGCGCGGTATCTGGATGAGCACCGACGGTGGCGTGGCCGCCAGCCGGAACTGGGTGATCGTCGCCTGCATGGCCTCCATCGAACGCAGACCGATTTCGGTGAGACCCACCTTTTCGACGGTACTGTTCGCCGCGTTCGTGGAGCTGCCAACGAGGCGCTCGCCCGCGTCGCGACCACCCAGGTTTACGGCTGCGTTTGACGAGTCGGTATCACCCGGCCACCATCGCTCGAAGAAACTGCCGAGGCGCTCGCGATAAACGCTCGCGACGCTCAGCGGCAGCGGCGTCCACGATGCAGTCGTCTCGAGCGACGCGATGGGCTCTGGCCGGCCGTTCAGGTCAACCGCCACACTCACGTCAGTCAGACTATTCAATGTCGGCCCGACCGGTACCGGGTTCACGATGCCACCATCGAGCAGCAAGCGTGCGCCCAATCGCACCGGTGAGAATATCGTCGGCACGGCCATCGATGCCCGAATCGCATCGAACAGAGGGCCTTGGTTGAACCATACCTCCCGATGATTGCTCGAATGAGACAAATCGGTCGCCACCGCGGTGAAGCCAATCGGCAATGATTCAATGTTGTGCTCGCCGATCAATTCGCGCATCGCCGCCATGATCCGTTCGCCCTTGAAGATCGCATCGCCGCCGAACGACAGATCAAGAAGGCGCAGCACATCACCACGCTGCATCGCCCTCACCCAATCGGCATAGATGTCGAGCTTGCCGGTCGCGTGAATGCCGCCGATCAGCGCACCAATCGAACTACCCGAAATGGTGCGAATGTCATACCCTCTTTCATTCAGGCAGCGAATGACACCGACGTGCGCCAACCCACGCGAGCCACCACTGCCGAGCACGAGCGAAGTGGGAATACCGACAGTCATGTCCGAACAGCGCCCGGCGGCGCTCCTGTTGAGCGATGTATGATCCTACCGTCTGACTGAACAGCCCAACGGGCCATAGGGCCTTCGGGGAGCCGGATCAGAGAATGGCGTCCAGCGGCAGCCAGCTGAATACACGAGCCTTCAGACGCTTCTTGAACACGGCCTTGGCGTCTGGCGAATCGGTGATCGGGTCCCAACTGTTTCCGGGTGCCATATCCTTCAGGATCGCCTCGCGTATGCCGTCGGCGAACCGCTGGTCGGTCATGATAATCCCGATCTCTGTATTGAGATTCTGCGAGCGCGGATCCAGGTTGTATGTTCCGATGAAGACGGTCTCACCATCGACGACCAAGGTTTTGGCATGCAGCGACATGATCGGTGGCACCTGATCGCCGGACCGGTAACGCCGCATCAACTCATATTGAACCTGCGCGTCCGGCCGGAATTCTCGTACTTCCACACCCATCGAGAGCAGGCGGTCGCGTTGCCATAAGTAGCCACTGAAGGCCTCGAGATTATCGGTTGCCGCCAGGGAATTCGTGTTGATCCGGATTCGCACCCCGCGGGCGAGGGCCTTCTCAAACAGATCGAAAGCCTGATCGGACAGCACGAGATACGGCGACTGGATCAGCACTTCCCGTTGCGCAGCGGAAACCAGCTCGGCCAAGGCCTTGGCGCTGGTGCTGCCGGCATTCAGTTCGAATCGACCGGCGGTGTTTTTGCCGGGCATATCGTGGATGAAACGCACCTCTCCCCAGCGAATCGCGCGAGCCAGGCGAATGAACTCGCCCGGAGTGCCCGCGATCGCGTCGCGAATCTCCGGCTCGAAGTTCTCCGGGGACGCCGCATAACGACTCAGATCAGCGCGAAAGTGCGCAACATCCTCCTCGCTCAGCATGGGCAAGCGACCAAGATCGGTGGCTGCCTGAATCAATGTGGCGACCGGTTTCGATAAGGAGCTGGCCCAGAACGACTCGAAATTGGCCTGAATCTGCGCCACGACTTTCCCGAGAACGAGCGCATCACGATCCCGGAAGTTGTACTGATGACTGAAATCATAGTATTCGACGGCCATGTTTCGCCCACCAATGATCGCAACCTTGCCGTCGATGATCACCGATTTGTCATGCATGCGCTGGTTGAAGCTGCGAAAATCAGTCAACATATGCCAGACACGCTGATACCAGCGCACCCCCACCGAATGACGCGGGTTGTAGATTCGCACCTCGACATTCGGATGATGCACCAATGAGACCAGCGTGCGCTCCTGTGCATCGATGAGCAGGTCGTCGACGATCACCCGGACTTTCACGCCTCGATCGGCTGCCCGGAGCAGTGCCTCGGCAGCAAGCGTGCCGATATTGTCCGGACTCCAGATGAAATACTGAACCTCGATCGATCGCCGTGCATTGTCGACCAGCCAGGCGCGGGCACGCAGCGCTTCGGCACCGGTCTCGAGCGAGTACAGACCCGTTTTCCCGGGTCGATTCGCAATATAGGTCTCGACCAGCGCCATCGGATCATCACCGGTTTCGGCGGGTGGGCCAACGGCATCTGCCAATGGAGTCGCGCCGACCGAATCCGTCGCTTGGCCCGCGGGTGCCACCTGGTCGGGCTGGTTAGCCGCCAAGGACGGCGGGTTCGCCGAGGCAACATCAAACACCGCACCCGCCGCGTAGAGCAGTATCGCCACGGCACCGGCTTTGACCGATGAAGCACGCCGCCCGTCGGCGGATCGAAGATGTCTGAATGTAATCACGGCTCAATCTATGCCTGAGCGGTCCACCAAGGTGACGGTGATCCGATCGAAGGCCCCCAGCGCTGCGCTGACGGTCGCTGTGCACCGTCGCGCCGCATCGGTTCGGTCTCCGATCACGCCCGCCAAGAGGGAACAGCCGTTCATCGTCGGTCAATTGTTGCAGCTGGGAAACTGCCCTAGCCTCCACTTTCCTCCCGACCCAGAATGTGAGACGGCAATGCCAGCGCCCAAACCGACCGCGCCCGTGACAACGACCTTCCGGCTCACGCCGCCCGACGTGCTGGAACCTGTCGAGACCGCTGTCGTTCGAAAAGCCGTTCCCCTACCCGACCAGACAGTCGCGGCAATCGATCGGCAGGTACAAGCATTCATCGACGGCCTGATGATCGAGGATCTGCACTCCGAGGCGTTCCGCGCCCGACTGGACAGCGCGTTTGCGCTGGGCAAGCAGGAAGTTTCGATTGCGGCAACGCTGATGCAGGGGAAGCTGCTTCAGCGAAATTTTGCTGACATGACATCGAACAGCGCATTCAAAGCTATTCAGGACATGCGCGGACACCTGGATGCATTGAATCCGGGCGCTGAGGGCGACATGTTGGCGCCAAAGAAGCTCCTGGGCATCATTCCGTTTGGCAACAAGCTCGAGGCCTACTTCCGCAGGTATCAGTCGGCCAGTGTTCAGCTCAACCACAGCATGGAACAACTGTACGCGGCGCGAGACGACATTCAACGGGATGTGGTCGACATTGATTCGACTCGGGCCAAGCTGTGGGACGGTATGCAGAAGCTGTCGGGTGCCATCCATTTCGCCGAGCAGCTCGATCTGAACCTGTCAGCTCGTGCGAATCAACTGACTACGACTGACCCGGAACGCGCCAAGGCACTGAAGCAGGAGGTCTTATTTTATGTACGGCAGAATCTGAGCGATATGCTCACTCAGCAGACCGTCTGCACCAACGGCTATCTCGCACTCGACGTCCTGAAGAAGACCGGTCGAGAGATGATCAACGGCTGCACCCGCGTGGCCACCACGGGCATGAGTGCACTGGCGGTGGCACAGACCGTGGCGCGCGCCACCGGCAATCAGATCCAGGTCATGACGATGCTCAATGGCGTCAACAGCACAATTGAGAACCTGATCTCCGAGGGCGGTCGTCAGCTTGGCAATCATGTCGAGGCCACAGCACAGTTTGCGGCCAATCCGATGATCGGCATCGAGAAGATCCGCGAGATGTTCGATCAGACATTCAAGGCGATGGATGCCATGGACGAATTCCGAGCGCAGGCGATCGACGTGATGGGGCAGACCAACGCGGTCATGAAGGAACAGTTGTCGCGCGCCGAAACTTATGTCGATCGAACACGTGAGCAACTCGCCCGCCAGGCGATCCGTGAGGCCATGCCAGCCGGGCCGGTCGCGCTTTGATCGGTCGTTTCTGCAGGCGCACCACCACCGTTCGCACGCGCGATCAGGCGCAGCGGCGGCCGGCGCTGCGGACCGCGGCGGCGCCTTCGTCTCACGCGGCGTAACGAATAGTCAGGACTTGAATTTCCGATTCAGAAAGCTCGAATGATCGAGCAGGGACTGCGCTTCCTGATGAGCCAGCGAATCCTTCAGTTCGCGGACTTTTCCCCCCAGGTCTTGCAGGGTGGATTCGAAAGTTTCGCGGGCTGTCTTTCCATTGGCCAGAGGTTCCGTGGTCGCGAACCGGCGCGGGATGGACAGATAAGTCTGCAGGGCCTCAGGTAGGTACTTGACCGCGATATGGCGCGCGTGGAAACCATCCTCGAAGCCCAGATCACTCTTGCTGGCCTCCCATTGAGCCAGCAATTGCTCGATCTGTGTGCACAGGGTCAGTACTTTGCCGCGCAATTCCTTGGGTAGCCGTTTCTGGGTGTTCAGGTGGACCGTCTGCCGGATACTCGCCAGCGACGCCATCATCTGCCGCTTCGCATCGCCCTGCACGGATGAGGTCGGCATCGAATCGGCACCACGGCGCAGTCTGGGCAGCCCGAAAACCAGGCATCCGAGCAAGAACCCGACTGCATAGCCGACCCCGGTAACGCCGATGGCCGCGATGCCGCCGCTGAATGGCGTAGCCTGGGCGCCGCTGGCCGCGAGGCACAAAACACCAAGCCCTAGTCCGCACCAGTTCGCCGGCGACTCGAGAAGGTTAAACACCGGATGCTGCATGACACACTTGCCTTCGGAATGGGTCGACCGGCAGCCAATCTAGCTCGATTGACGGGCACTGAGCGATCTGCGCTCGCGGTGCCTGACGGGCGGTCGAATCATCATGTCGCACGTCATGCCTGGTACCGGACGTGATGCCTATCCGACAACGCGGGACAGGCCGGTTTCGATCGTCAGCCTCTATTGACCGTCCGAACGGCGGCCGCCTACAAGGGTGGCAGGCTTTGATAGGCTATCCGACCTCACCCCCATTTTTAGAGAGTGCGCATGAGCAATCAGATTCCGCGTCCATCGGCCGCCTTCATCAGCGCCTCCTGGGCCGCCCTGATCCTTGGCACCCTGGTCTACATGGCCGGGCTGTGGAACTCGACGATGCAGCTCAACGAGAAGGGCTTCTACTTCGTGGTCCTGATGTATGGTCTGTTCGCGGCAATCTCCCTGCAGAAGTCCGTGCGTGATCGGGTCGAAGGCTTGCGCGTGTCCGAGCAGTACTACAGTATCTGCTGGGTGTCGTTATTCATCTGTATGGCGCTGCTGGTTGTCGGCCTCTGGAACGCCTCGATGGCCTTGAGCGAAAAGGGCTTCTATGCGATGGCCTTCATGATGTGCCTGTTTGGTGCGGTTGCAGTACAGAAGAATACGCGGGACATTCTATTGGTCGACAGCACCCTCGTCGTCGAAGACTGATGCGGCGCTCCTCCCGCCCACGCCCCTGACGGCGACGCGGCGGGACTGATCGGTGGATCTGGCTGCGCGATCCCATGCCGGCTGACTGACCGGAATTCAACGGCTCCAGACAAGGTTCTACGAACCCGGCAGGGACCGGACCGACGATCGGCCCGTGAATCAGATGATCTGGCTCTTGCGGATTTGGCCAGTCTGACCGACAGTTAGGCTTGTACGGTCGCCGTGCCCGGCGGCCAGCACATTTGAAGCCTGCCCGATGCCACCAAGCCTGTCCGCCCTAGCCTGCACGCTATCTCTCGGTATCCTGATCCCGATTCAGGCCGGCCTGTTGACCCCTGCGTTCGCTGAGTCCTTGCCCGATGGCCCGGTGCGCTCGCAGTTGCCGCCCGATACCGAGGCGGCTCTGGTCAAGATCGGGCGCGTCGTTGCCCCGCCGCCGACCGGGTCGTTGTTCGCCGCCAGGCACCAGCACGAACCCTATCCCGACGTGCAGGTCACGCGGGGTGTGGCCTACGGACCGGATCCGCGCCACCTGCTCGACGTTTTCACGCCGGACGCCAACGGTGCCGCACGTCCGATCCTGGTCTTCGTGCATGGCGGCGCATTCATCAGGGGCGATCGGCGCACGGGAGACAGTCCGTATTACGACAACATCATGCTGTGGGCGGTGGCCAATGGCATGGTTGGCGTGAACATGACTTACCGGCTCGCCCCGCAGCACACGTGGCCCGCCGCTCAGGAAGATATCGCCAGGGCATTGACGTGGGTGCGCGAGCAGATGGGCGCACGCGGTGGCGACCCGGCGAGAATCCTGCTGATGGGGCATTCGGCAGGTGCTGCGCATGTTGCGCAGTACGTCGGCCATTCAAGATTCCATGTCGCGCCCGGTGGCGGAATCTCGGGTGCGGTGATGCTCTCGGGGCTGTTCGACACGACAACGGCCGAGGTGAATCCGCCGCTTCAGGCGTATTTCGGAACGGATAAGGCGCAATACCCGGATCGTTCGGCATTACCGGGGATGCAAGCATCGTCCATACCCATGCTCTTCGCCTATGCCGAACTCGACCCCGAGGATTTTCATCGGCAGTCCGAGCAGGTGCGACAGTCGTTATGCGATGCGGGCCGATGCCGACCGGTGATCAAGCTGCTGGGCCACAGCCATATGTCCGAGATCTATTCGATCAACACCCAGGACCGCGCACTCACGGATGCATTGAAGGCTTTCGTGGCCCAGTTGCGCTGAACCTGCCCGTTGTCAGCTCGAGATCGATGACCTCGCGGCAGGCACGGTAGGTGCAAGCTCCGGCTGCCACCTTCACTGACAGGCAGCACCACCTGAAAGTGGATAATCCTCCGATGACCACTCAAATCAATCCTTTGCGAATTGCCGTCCTGGGCGCCGGGCTGATCGGACGTGAGCATGTCTCGCTGATCCTTGCCAATCCCCAGACCGAACTTGTCGCTATCGCCGACGTAACACCCGAAGGCAGGGCGCTTGCCCTTGCTCATGGCGTTGTCTGCCATGATGACTATATCCGCCTGCTCGATACCGAACGACTGGATGGTGTCGTGATCGCCCTACCGAACCAACTGCATCTGCCAGCCGGCCTGCACTGCATCAACAGGGGCCTGCCGATGCTGATGGAAAAACCCCTGGCCGATACCCTGCCGTCCGCGCTCGAACTGATGCGTGCAGTCGAAACCAGTGGCGTTCCCATGTTGGTCGGCCATCACCGCCGGCACAGCCCGGACATGGTCGCGGCTCGCAAGGTGATCACAGACGGCGAACTCGGCGAGCTGGTGGCGATCAATGGCATGTGGTGGATGCACAAGAACGAGAAGCTATTTCGAGACAGCCTGGCGTCGCACGGCCGGCGGCGGTCCGATGCTGATCAATCTGATCCACGACATCGACTGCCTGCGCATGCTCTGCGGCAACATTGATGATGTGCAGGCGATCGTGTCAAACCGCGCCCGGGGATTCGATGTCGAGGATACTGCGGCCGTCATCCTGCGCTTTGCGAACGGCGCCCTTGGCACCTTCAGTCTGAGTGACGCCATCCCCTCCCCCTGGAATTGGGAGGCGAGCTCAGGTCAGGCACTCTATTTTCCGCCACAGCGCGAAGACGCCTATTTCATTGGCGGTCGAAAAGCATCAATCGCGGTCCCTGGTCTCGCCAAGTGGCAGCACGAAACAGCCCGGGGCCGCTGGCAGGATCCGCTGGTACGCCATCAGCTACGGATCGAGATCGCCAGCGCGTACCAGCGTCAATTGAGCAATTTTGTGTCGATGATCCGCGGCACTCAGGCCCCCGCCGTGAGTGCGCGCGACGGCTTCATGACATTGGCGACGGTGCTGTCGATCAGGCGCGCGGCCGAGAATGCCTGCGCTGTCCGCGTCGCCGACCTCATCACCGGATCAGAAACGGCACTCGAGCAAAAGGCCTAATGACAGCCGCCGTCGTGACCCGACGGCCCGGCAACTCCGATACCCCGATGTTGGTCGAGACGCGGACGCGAAAACACCGTTCACGGCAGCACCGCTTTGGACGTGTAGCGAAGCGGCCTGAGGCAGCCAGGAACGCCCGCCCGATTCTCTCGAGAATTCAGCACTACAAATGATGCACCCTGATGGGAAACGATGTGTCATCAAAGCAACCAGGCAGACAAAGCGACCTTATGAGTCAGACGGCACCGATTCGAATCCCAGCCGGCGCGACGCCCGACGCTGCGCCTGAACATCAGGATCAGGATCAAGACACGCGGCCAGCAGACTTCGAGTGTAGTCCTCCCGCGGAGCTTCAAATATCTGCATGACACGACCCTGCTCAACGATCCTACCGTTGCGCATCACGATCACGCGATCAGCAAAGTCACGAACCACGCCAAGGTCGTGCGCAATAAAGAGATAAGCCAAACTCAGTTCCGTGCGCAGTCTGGTCAGAAGTGCAATGACCTGCGCCTGAACCTGCATATCCAGTGCACTCACCGCTTCGTCGCAGATGATGATTTCCGGCTCAAGCGCCAGTGCACGGGCAATGGCGACCCGTTGACGCTGACCGCCAGAGAACTGATGCGGATAGCGCCGGGCATGTTCAGGGGAAAGGCCAACCTGGTGCAGCAGTTCACCGACCCGCGCCTTCCAATGGCGCTTCGGCAGTATGTCCGGATGGATGATCCAGGCCTCGGCAATCAGATCGAACACTGACATGCGCGGATTGAGGCTTTGAGTGGGATCCTGAAAGACCATCTGGATCTCGCGTCGCAGCCCGAACATCTGGGCAGCGGACAGGGAAAAAAGATTTCGCCCTTTATAAATGGCTTCGCCTGATGTGGGTTCTTCCAACCGCAATAGCGTTCTCGCCAGCGTCGACTTGCCGGACCCGCTCTCTCCTACGATGGCCACGCACTCCCCTGCCATCAACTCAAAGCTCACGTCAGTCACGGCGTGAACTGTCCCAAACGCCTTGGATACTCCCTTGACCGACAGTATCGGCGCGAGTATTCCTGCACCACCGGATGACATAGCACCTTTACCCGGCGTAGCAGCGATCAGTGCCCTTGTGTAGGCATGCTGCGGATTCCGATACACAGCACTGGATTGTCCCTGTTCAACCACCTTGCCATGCTGCATCACCACAACACGATCCGCGACCTCCGCGACGACGCCAAGATCATGGGTGATGAGCAAGAGACCGGCGCCGGTGTCGTGCTGAAGATCTTTGAGCAGACTCAGAATCTGCGCCTGGACAGTGACATCGAGCGCTGTAGTCGGCTCGTCAGCAATCAACACATCGGGTTCGAGCGCCAACGCCATCGCGATCATCACACGTTGTCGTTGACCGCCCGAGAACTGGTGCGGATACTGTCCAGCAGCCTGCGCGGGGTTGGGAATGCCTACGCGGTCAAGAAGGTCAACGGCCCTGGCCTTTGCATCCACTGCAGCGATGCCATGAATAACCATTGACTCCTCGATCTGCCAACCCACTGTGTAGACAGGATTCAGATGGCTGAGTGGGTCCTGGAAAATCATGGCGATACGTTTGCCATTGATGTTGAGCCGTTCAGCGGCGCTCATTTTCAACAGATCACGTCCACCAAACAAAATCTCACCCGACGTAATCCGCCCCGGGGGACAATCGATCAGATCAGCAATCGCTGAAGCCGAAACCGACTTTCCGGACCCGCTTTCGCCGAGTACGGCCAGCACTTCACCACGATCCAGATGCCAGCTGACATTCTGCACCGCCTTCACCAGACTTCCTGAAACATGGAATTCAACCGACAGGTTCCGGACCACGAGCAGATGTTCACTCATGAACCATCCCCTTCTCCAACCGCCAACGCTGAGCTGGATCCAGCGCGACGCGGAGCCAATTGCTCAGAATATTGAGACTCAGGGTAGTGAGCACGATGGCCAGGCCAGGCCAGAACGACAACCACCAGGCCTTGATGAGATAGGGTCGCCCTTGCGACACCATAAGCCCCCACGTCACCTCCGGGGGCTGGATTCCGATGCCAAGAAACGACAGGGAACTTTCAGCCAGCATGACATAGGCAAAATCAAGCGTCGCGATGGTGAGCAAGGTCGGCAGAACCATGGGTAATACATGCCGGAAGATAATGCGCTTGGTTGATGCGCCCATGACCTTTGCTGCCTGGACGAACATCCGTTCGCGGATCTCCAGAACTTCCGCCCGCGTCGTACGCAAATAGACGGGGATACGGGTGATCGCAAGAACAATGATGAGATTGGTCACCGAAGGCTTCAACATATACAACACAATGACGGCGAGCAACAGGGAAGGAAACGACATGATGATGTCTGCGATTCTCATGATCACCTGGCTCAGTCCGGCGCGTGTATAGCCCGCAATCAGTCCGAGTGTTGCGCCAATGATCATTGAACAGAGCACAGCGCCTGAGGCAACCAGTAAGGTATTTTGTGCGGCGACGACAATTCGCGGCAGAAGTGGGCGCCCGAGTTGATCGGCACCCAGAATCCCGAAAAAACCCCTGACAAGGTCAAACGGCGGTAGATTGCGTGCGCGCAGATTCTGCTTGGATGCCATATCTTCGAGAAAATACGGACCGAACAGCGCAAGCAGAACAATGACAAGCAGCATCATTGCCGCCATGAACGCAAGCTTGTCCGCCCATAGCATCGAGAGGGCCGTTCGCCAGATCGGCTTCTCGGCATTGTCTTCGTCTCGACCCGGCACCGCCACTGTCAGTACCGGATCCGCGGATCAAGCAATGCGTAGGTAATGTCAATGAGAACGTTCATCACAAAAATGGCCAGGGCGGTCACCATGATGGCCGCTAGCACGACTGAAAAATCCCGTTGAAGAATCGAGTCAATCATCAGTTTGCCAACCCCTGGAAAGCCGAAGATAGTTTCGATCACAACCGCGCCATTCAGAAGGCTTGCAGCTTGATCGCCAATGACTGTGATGACTGGCAGCATGGCATTGCGAAGCGCATGAACAAAGATGATTGGCCGTGGCCTGACACCTTTTGCACGGGCAGTTTTTACGTACGGTGCCGACAAAGCCGTCAACATTGAGCCGCGAACCACCTGCAGAATCAGCCCGAACGGGCGGATAAACAGCACCGAAATCGGCATGATCCAGTGCCAGATCGTATCGGTTCCAGATGTCGGCAACCATCCCAGGGTCACCGCAAACAGCATGATCGCGACAATGGCGACCCAGAAATCCGGTGCTGCTGAGCCAACAAGCGAAAGAAACGTTGCTATCCGGTCAAACCAGCCGCCGATATGAAACGCAGCCAGTGAGCCAACAATGACAGACGCGATAGTCACCAGCGTCATCGTGACAATGGCCAGCACGAGGGTCCACTGGAACGCCTCGAGGACAACGTCCAGCGCCGGCCTCGCCCGACGGATGGAATCGCCAAAATCGAGATGCACCAGATCCTTCAGAAAGCTTCCAAACTGAACGATCAGCGGCTGATCCAGCCCGTGGATCTGACGAAACTGCTCACGCGATTCAAGGCTTGCATCAACAGGCAGATAAAGCGCGGTCGGATCGCCCGTCAGACGCGACAGAAAAAACACCAGAATGATGAGGCCGGCAAGGGAAACGGCACTCGCAAACGCTCTCTTTCGAATGAAACGATGCAAGGCGCGACACTCCAGAGCCAGCACTTCATCAAACCATGGGATGCGACACCGCCACACCCCACGCGATCACCGACCTACCTGAACCTGATTTGCGACAACTGGAGCTCTGAGTTGGTCGCGATAGTCGGTTTGAAGTCCAGTCTTTCGGATACACGACTGAACCCGACCATGTGAAACAGAAACACGTCCGCGACAACGTCAGTGTGGAGATAGGCGATCAGTTCCTTCCACAACCTGGCACGCTCATCACCGGTTGCGGCGGTTGCCTTCGCGATCATGTCGTCCACCTTCTTGTCACAGATGCCGGACTGCGCGCCATTGCAGGCATACTTGAAGAACATGGAGAAGACCGGATCCCCTTTGGCGTTGTCGTGCATGGCTTCGACCAGATTGGGTCCACGGTCTTCTGCATAGGGTGCCGTGTAGATATCAACCCACTCCGCAACTTCGTACATTTCAAGCTTGGCATTAAAGCCGACGTCCTTGAACATCTGGGTGAGGGCTTCCATCACTTCTGTCACGTTCGGAAAGTTGCCGGTTCGACCCACGATACGGATGGTCGCATCGGTTTTGACACCGGCCGCCTTGGCTTCGCCAAGCAGCTTCTTTGCGAGCGCGGGATCAAACGCGTAAGGTTTGAGGTCTGGATTCCAACCAATGGTAGAAGGCGGCACCATCGCATGAGCCGGAGTGGACCCCTCTGGAATGAGCGATCCCAGCAAGGCCTCTCGATCAACCGCATGATTCAGCGCCAGACGCACTCGCTTGTCGTCAAGCGGCTTCTGTGTCGTATCGATTCTCAGGTAGGTGGTTTCCGAGTTCGGATAGGCGAAGTCAGTCTTTGAGTTGGTCGCATCATTCTGCGAAATCAAGGGGACGATGTCAGCCTCGCCCGCCCCCACCATGGCGGCACGAACGGCGTCATCCGATCGGAAGAGATAAGTGGCCTTGGCCACATCAGGACGCGGCCCCCAATAATCGTTACGGCGAGTCAGCACGATGGATTGACCGGGCTTGCGCTCTGTCATCACATAGGCGCCTGTGCCAATGGGCGTCTGAACAAACTGAATGGGGGTATCAGACGGAACGATTGTCAACGTTGACAACAGCAAGGGCAGAATCGGTTGCGCTGGATCGGCCTTGATATCGATGGTGTTGTCATTAACCACCGTTCCCGTCACTGTCATGCCACCAAAATACTTCGCACCGATCTCGCAGGTCAGCTTCTTGCTGACAACACGTGCCAGCGAGTGCGCGACATCACCCGCATCAAAGGCTGAACCGTCTGAGAACTTCACCCCTTTGCGCAGGTTGAACCGCCAGGTTCCACCGCCCTTGTCTTCCCAGCTATCGGCCAGGCGCGGCTTCAATCCGTCTGTCGGATTGAGTTCGGTCAAGGTCTCGGAGATGTTCTGCAGCAAGACACGACCGATGTTGGACTGCGAAGCCATGCAGGGCTCGAGATTCTCCAGTTCTTCATTCAATACGATTCTGACTTCACCGTCCGCAGCCTGGATCCATCCGGGTGTTGCAATGCAAAATGCGCCTGCCAGCAGAACTGTCTTCAGATGATTCAATGTCCCCTCCTCGGTTTTCCCGCCGTTGTCTTGTCGCGCAGATGGCATTGCGGCCTAAACCACACCTCTTGCCGCGATCCAGCAGTGTCGCGCAAGTGTACGTTCTTGCCACGACTATTGATAGTGTCTCAAGAATTGTCAATCCATTTTTGTCAGACGAGCCTGATTGAGCCGCCCAATTTTCGGTCGTTTATCGGGGTCAAGGGCACTTGCCATGGGTGCCAGCCCCGGGCATCGACTCTGCAATTTGCCGAAGGCGTCTGGCTGATGAATGGCCCGCCTGGCCCGGAACCAATATCGAGCATTCATGGCAGCATCGCTGGCAAAGACTTCCAGGGTCCGATCGACTGATCTGATCTGATGGTGGTTCGTCTGTCATCCGAGCGAGAGGGTCGTATTGAAGCCGGCCGTATTTAAGCCGGCCGTCCCGATCGCGGGTGCGCAGACAATCGGGAATGGTTTTCCAGTACCATGACCCGCGACAGCACGGGGGCTGACATGAGCATTCATGGGGTTTTTTGTGCGGCAGCCACGCCGATTGACGCCTCTGGTGAAATCGATACGTCGCGATTCATTGCGCACGCCAGGTCTCTGATGGCAGACGGTTGTGATGGCATTGCCCTTCTTGGCACCACCGGCGAGGCCAATTCATTTTCGATCAGCGAGCGGCGAACCTTGCTCGAAGCCGCAGTGGCTGCTGGCCTGGCTCCAGATCAGCTGCTGCCCGGAACCGGGCTTTGCGCGCTGGCCGATACGATCGAACTGACCCGCCACGCGTTGTCGCTCGGTGTGACCAAGGTCATTATTCTGCCGCCGTTCTACTACAAGAACCTGACCGAAGACGGAGTGTATGACTGTTATGTGCGTATCATCGAGGCGATCGCAGATCCGCGGCTGAAGGTCATCCTCTATCACATTCCGCAGATGTCAGCAGTGCCAATTGGCCTGACTTTGATCGAGCGCTTGATAAAGGCGTACCCACAGACCGTCGCTGGAATCAAGGACTCGGCAGGCGATTTCGGCAATATGCAAACGATGCTCCATTCGTTTCCGGGATTCTCCATTCTTGCTGGTGCAGATCCACTCCTGAAGCCATTGCTGGAAGCAGGCGGTCACGGTTGCATCACAGCTACATCGAATCTGGTCGGCAGGCAACTGGCCACGGTATTCAGACACTTTTCCGACCCGTCGAAGGCCCGGGCCGTGGATGCCGCACAGCGGCGTATTACTGCTGTTCGCAATATTTCGAATCGATTCGTGCAGATTCCTTCAATCAAAGCCATGATTTCCACTCGTTATGGCGACCCGACCTGGGAGAATGTGCGGCCGCCGCTGGTGAAGCTTCGACCCGATCAGCGCGCTGAACTAGAGGCAGCAATGACGGAGATCGGAGTTCATGACTGATATCCACCCGCGCATGAACGGTGAGTTGCAGCCCGTGTCAGGTAGTCGCGCCGATGCCTTCATTCCCTCACCGTCGCCTCAGAATCATGCAGCTTTCCTGGCCAGATTGCCGGATCTAAAACTCGCATGCGTATGGTTTGGTGGCACGATGGAGGGCATGCCCGACATTTCGATTCATCTGTCATTCTTTGACGACAACACGTTGCGATGGCGTGCTGCGAGCGTATTGGTTGACGATGATCGCCGCTCTGAACAAAACCCGGTATTGTTCAACGCCCCAGGCGGCAAGGTCTGGCTTCTGTACACCTCGCAGGTTTCCGGCCATCAGAACACCGCCGTCGTTCGCCGACGAGTCTCTCATGATGGCGGCTACACCTTCGGCCCTGCTCAGACCATGATTGACGAAGCCGGCACGTTCATCCGCCAGCCCATCATTTCGGTCTCCGGTGGTGAGTTATTGTTGCCCGTTTTCAAATGCAGCGTCATTCCTGGCGAGCTATGGACGGGCAAGGACGATACAGCAGGCGTGTACCGTTCAACTGACAATGGCCAGACCTGGTCATACGTCGATGTGCCCGGGTCGGTTGGGTGCGTACACATGAACATTGTCAAGATAACAGACCAGCACCTGATCGCATTTTTTCGCAGCCGATGGGCCGATTTTGTCTATCGCAGTGAAAGCCTTGATGGCGGCGCGACGTGGCGGGTACCCGCAACAACCACCCTGCCCAACAATAATTCATCCATCCAGTGCGCCAGACTAAGCGATGGCCGCTTGGCGATTGCCTACAATCATTCGAGCGCAGCGAACGCCACTGGCCGCCGCCTGTCGCTCTATGATGATCTGGAAGAAAAGGGGCCGCCTACCCAAGGTTCAAGCGAAGGACGACAGTCTTTCTGGGGAGCGCCGCGTGCACCGCTATCGATCTCATTCTCATCCGACAATGGCCTGACCTGGGCGAACCGTCAGGACATTGACACCAGTGACGGCTATTGCCTGAGCAACAACTCCGTTAGTCGGATCAATCGTGAGTTGTCTTACCCTTCCTTGCTGGAGGGGCCGAACAATACCGTCGATGTTGCCTTCACCTGGTTCCGGCAAGGCATCAAGCATGTGAGGATGGTTCTGGTGTGACGTCCCGGTGATCTCCCTGTGCTTCCCGTGATCTCTCTGTGCTTGGTGCACTGGCCCGATGGGAGCCTCGCGAGGCATCGGCAATGGCTTTTCCGTTGATGACACATGCCCCGGTAAGCCCGATATGCTGACCCTTCGCCCAGGCGTGGCAGGCATACCGTGAGACAGGTCGCGGTGAGAGACAAGTCGTTCTACTTGGCCATTGCAATCATGATTGGGGCCGCCGCATTGACCGCAGTCGATACCCTGTTGGTGCGGGTCATTTCACGCGAACTCGATCCGTTTGCGATTGCATTTTTTCGCAGTTTTTTTGGTCTGATCTTTGTATTGCCCTGGATCATCCGCAAACGCCGGCGAATTTTTCAGACCCGGTACACCTGGCTACACGGCGTGCGTGCAGCGCTGAAGATTCTCGCTCTGGTCGCGTTTTTTCATGCTGTTTCGCGCGCCAACCTCGCGCAGGTGACGGCCATTAATTTCACATCACCGATTTTTGTGACGATTGGCGCCGCACTGTTGTTGAACGAAAAGCTGAATATCACTCGCATCATGGCTATCGCTGTGGGGTTCGTCGGGGTCTTGCTGATTGTGCGACCGACGACAGACAATTTTGATCCGTTCCTCCTGTTGGCCTTGCTTAGCGCATTGCTGACCGCGGCAATACAGCTGGTTCTCAAATCGATGTCAGGACACGATTCAACCGATACGCTGGTGGCATGGAATCTGATTCTCATGGTGCCCCTGGCCCTCATCCCTGCAATCACCGTCTGGCAGACGCCGAGTCTGCCGATGCTGGGTCTGCTGGCCATTCAGGGGGCTCTCGGAGCCATCGGCATGACGGCCATCACCAAGGCCGTTTCTCTTGCGGACGTGTCAGCGATCGTGCCATTTGATTTTCTGAGACTGCCACTCGTTGCTGCAGGCGCTTCCTACTTTTTTGCCCAATCCGTCGATTCCGCGACATGGATCGGGGCCGGCATCATTTTTGCCGCGGGCTTGATCGCAAGCCGCCGGCCGACTCAGTCAAGGTTGGTGGACGCTGGACGAGATTCGGTCGTTGACCCGACGAGTCGGTAATACCGGGATTGCCCCGGCCAGGCGTTGCCTTGTGTTACCGGATGGCACCAGGGATGCGGGCGCACTAACCGCTCCGGCTATTGGAGACCATTCGGCCCGCCTGATCGCGCCTCTGGTGAAGACAAGCCGCCGCCACCTCGACTGGGGATGCCTCTGCCGCGAAGATCCGCTGAAATGCCGATTCAGATTGGTTTCCAGGCCAGAGGCCCTCCGAGGGCCTTTGTCGTTCCAGGCCGGCCTCCACTCCATGAGGCCATCGCGATAGGCGTTGAACATGATCCTCCCGACATACGGGCAGGCGATTACCGGCCTGAGCGTCGGCGGCATGCCCTTAAGCGCCTCGGTCTTCAACGAGCATCAGGTACGTGCCGCAGCCGGACTGACACTGGTGATTGGTGCCGTGGCATTTGCCTATGCTTTCATTGCAGGCGAGTATCAACCGATCCAAATCGTTGTTGCGTTGTTCGTCGTCGAGTTCGCCGTCCGAGTGGTGCTGGGCATTCACCGCAGTCCGCTCGGTCTGCTGGCCGGCCTTCTGGTTCGACGCCATCCACCGATGTGGGTTTCAGCGAAACCGAAGCGCTTCGCCTGGACTCTGGGTCTGGTGATGACTTTTGCGATGCTGATCATCAGCGGCATCGGGATTCGTGGCACCCTGCCGTTGTCAATCTGCGTGCTCTGTCTGGTGCTGATGTGGCTGGAAACCGCCCTGGGTCTTTGCCTTGGCTGCGAGTTCCACGGGTTCATGGTTCGGCGTGGATGGGTCCGGCGTGATTCGGCCTACGAAGTCTGTGCTGGCGACGCCTGCGCGGCGCCGGGCAGACGATCCTGATTGACCCCTGCCGCGACCCAGGTGCGGTGACCGCGCACAAAACCGGCGTTGATCAGGCGGGCACCGTCACGCCGCCTGCGACGGAGGGTCAGCCGTCACCCCTGATATCAAACCGTCGATCGCCCCGATGCAGCCGACCGCCGCGAACAACTTGCCCGGACCCGCCAGACGCCGTCGAATGAGGATTGGGCCTGCTGTTGCAGACAGGCAGACAGCGTCTCACTGACACTGGGAGATCGGATTGAGACCGGACCCTGGCCGGCATTGCATCACCCTCATCGGCCTGCTGATCGCCGTCATGAGTGTTGTTGGCTGCGGGAGCGCGGACGACGTCGCTGGAGACACTCACGCTGCCCCTCCTGTTGCAGCGACGCAGGACAACACGACAGGCAATTCGGCGCCGACGATCACGGGCACTCCACCCGCGTCGACAGAGGGAAGCCCATACTATTTCGCCCCCTTGATCCGCGACGCCGATGGCGATTCGCTGACCTTAAGCGCCAGTGGTCTGCCAGCCTGGGTGACTTTTGATCCCATGACCGGCACGCTCACCGGAACGCCGGGCAGCGGCCACATCGGCATCGCCCGTGACCTGATGATTTCAGTTGACGATGGCCTGAGCACCGCGACCCTGCGATTCGACCTGCTGGTCGAGCCTGCAGCGCTCGAGCAGGCCTTGCGGACAGCCGATCACACCCTGGTCAGCGATGATGACATTTTCCTGGGTGCTGCGCGGGCAACGATTGCCGCCAATGGCATGCAATACGCCTCAGCCAGGCGGGCGCTGTTCGGGCTGGCCGCTGATGGCTCGGCCATAGCCGATAGCCTGACCGCCATCTCGTGGGATCCATCCCACGATTCGGCTCTGTTATCGGCTACCTTCGGCGAGAATGCGCCGTTCCTGTCGAGCAATGATGTGACCAGCGAGAGTCATACCGCCCGCGTGGAAACCCTGGGCATCGTCGGCCAACAACCCGAGACGGTCGGCGGTGCCCGATACCTGGTGCTGGGTGGCAATCCGATGCGCAACCGCTATCGCGACCCGGCATCCGTCAATGCACAAATGGATCAATTGCTGCGCAATGGGATTGCCTGGCTGACCAACAAATCGCCCGGCGGCGATGGCGATCTGCGAGTGGTGATCGCACAGATGGATCAGAGCTTCTACTTCCCGGACCAGGTCGCCACCCGGACCTGGCTCGACGAACAGCTCGGTGCCTCTGTGCAATACAACCCGGCGGGTACTTGCGACGGTGATGCGCTCCCTACCTGCCTCGCCGCAGGCCCGGATCTGCTGATCATCTCGCAGCACCTGGCGCCCGATGCCAGTCCAGCGGCAATCACGACAGCCGTCGTCGATGCGATGTCCAAGGGCACACCCGTGTTGTACATGCATCTGGACGGAGGGCTGACCGATCTCGGCGCGGCCCTGCTTGCCCACCTGAACGTCTTCCACCAGGCAGACAACTACTGGCATCGATTGCAGGTCACCATGCTGGATCCGAGGCCCACACTCGATGATCGGCCCGACTGGGTCACGAAGGTGGACAGCCTGCTGGCCCGCTTGGCGGCGGATAGCTTCAGCATCGACCTGTCCGACTGCGAAAACCACGACTGCCCGGCGCAGTCCGGCTACACCGACGAGTTCGACGCGCCGATGGCGCAAATCCAGGCAAGAATTGACGCATTCGACACGAACCGAATCGACATCTTTGCCGACCTGGACAGGCGGCGCCTATACAAGCTCCTCGTGCTGCTCGCCGATCACTATCGGTATGCGGTCCGTTTCCCCATGGACAAGGCCACGACGCCGCGCATTGACATCCTGCGATCGCTGTATGCAGATCGAATCGTTCATGTGCGACGGGGCAACAACCCGGCACAGGTCGACATGGGCAATTTCAGCCGCGCCGACTTCACCCACATCGAACCGACCCAGGCCAGCGTATCGCTGATCTCCACTCTGGGCATGCGCACGAGCGGCGTGTATGCGCTGCCAGGCCAGCCCTTTACGGTGACTCGAACCGATAACAATCGCGTCGCGACGAAAATTCGTATCAATTCGATCCGTGTCGGATCCACCCACGAATTCGACAACAATGGCTACACGCGACCGACACGGGTAACCTCGAGCTGGATCGACATCTCGCCGGGCGAAACGGTCCGGCTGACCACCCCTTATGGCGGTCCGGTTCATGTCTGGTTCGACAACAAAGGATTGACCGTTGACCTGCAATTCAGCCGCATTGGCCGCCATCCGTTCTGGGATGGTCCGGAAGACACTGTCGAGTTCGAAGCGGCATTGGCGCGCGACGAGTTCGACTGGGTCGAGGTCGTGACCCCTGGTTTCGAAGTGCATGCCAAGGCGGACAAGATGCAGCAGAGCATCAACAATCCGATGTGGGGTAGCGTGGCTGCGCTGGCCGACGCAACGTCCCGTTACCTGCAAAACTACCCGCACGTGCTGGCGGGGCTGCGCGGTCCGGGCATCGACGTGGTGCCGGCAGTGCACGACTGGGCAAGCGCGCATGGCCTGGAGTTGAAAACGCTGGACACGCCCAAGCACATGAATGCCGATCAGGCCAGCTGCGGCTATGGTTGCTCGGGCAATCCGTATGATGCCTACTGGGCCTACGACCCGCTGGGTCATGGTGACCTGCATGAACTCGGACACGGCCTCGAACGGGGTCGTTTCCGCCTCGACAACTGGGATGGACACGCCAGCACCAACTTCTATTCCTACTACACCAAGTACCGCTATTTCCTGAATACTGGCGATCTCGCTGGAACACTGGGCAACTGTCAGTCGCTGCCTTATCAACGCCTGTACGGTCAATTACAGGCGAGTCTGACGACGGCCGATCCGGCGCAGGCCATGCGAGATCTCGCACTGAACACCTGGCAGGATGGTGCTGCGATCATGATCCAGATCATGGCGTCGGCACAGGGCGCAGGCATATTGACCGATGGCTGGTTGATGCTGGCCCGACTGCATGTGGTCGATCGCGAATTCAATGACGCGGTAACGGACGATGCCCGTTGGGCGGCGAAGGCGACAGGTCTTGGGTTTGGTGGCGTCAGTCGCGCGCAAGCCGGCACATTATCGAACAATGACTGGATGCTGATCGCGCTCAGCCATGTGCTGGGCCGCGACATGACGGGTTATCTGGACATGTGGGGATTTCAGACAGGCGCGACGGCCAGAGCCCAGGTCGCCGGGTTCGGCCATCCCGCGATGCCGCGTCTGTTTTATGCCCTCGATGCCACCGACCATTGCACCGGTCTGGACCGCCCCGCTCTCGATATGGACACGGTCACACCCTGGCCTTGAGCGCCGCAATTGCGCAGCGATACAGCGTGCCCAGGTGTTGCGACATGGTCGGCCGGGTGAGCCGATGCCGCCTGCGAGCCGGCGTGCGCGAAGACGCCAGGACTTGACTATCGGACAATTCTGGTCTGCTATGAATATTCCGGCGTACGGTAATATGACGTCAGCCCGTTGAGCGGCCCCCCGGGGTGCGCATCGCCACAGCCTTAGCTTCGATCATTGCTGATCGCAGGATGCGGAGCAGTCACTGTGGGTGGCCAGCCTACTTGAAAATCAAATGGAGACCAGTCAGATGCGAACTTCGCGACACCAGTACGTCCGCGCCCTGTTGGCCGGCGTCATTCTGGCGCAGTCCGGTATGGCCGCCGCCGAACTCAGCGCCGAGCAGTTGCATACTCGTGCCCTGGCAGCCACCTGCGCCAACTGTCATGGTACCGAGGGCAAGCCGGCGCAAAGCGCCAACATGGCCCGCCTTGCTGGCAAATCACGCGACCACATCGTTACCCAGATGCGGGCGTTCAAGGACGGCAGTCGTCAGGCCACCGTGATGCATCAGATCGCCAAGGGGTATACCGACCAACAGATCGAATCCATTGCGGCATATTTCGCCGCCATCCAGTGAGGGCTGCCATGAAGCGTCGTCAGATCGTTCAAGGCCTGCTCGCCGGCGGATCGCTCCTTGCATTGGGTGGATGTGCAACCACGCGCGCAACGCCGTCCAGCGCCAAGGTGGTCGTGGTGGGCGGAGGCTACGGTGGCGCGACCGCCGCCAAATACGTCCGCCTGCTCTCGGACAACTCCATCGATGTGGTGTTGATCGAACCCAATCAGACCTTCATCTCCTGCCCGTTCTCCAACCTCGTGATCGGTGGCGTGCGCCAGATGGCCGATATCACGTCGCCCTACGACAGTCTGCGTCGGCAGCATGGCATCAACATCGTCCATGACAGGGTCACCGCCATCGACACCGCCAAAAAATCGGTCAGGCTGGCCAATGGACCCGAGATCCGCTACGACAAGCTCGTGCTCGCCCCCGGGATCGACCTCATGTTCGACGGCGTGCAGGGGCTCGCTGCGGCGCATGACAATGGCAGCATCGTGCAGGCCTGGAAGGCAGGCCCGGAAACCATGGCGCTGCGCAAGCAGCTCGAGGCCATGCGCGATGGCGGCGTGTTCGCGATCAGCATCCCGGTCGCGCCGTACCGATGCCCGCCGGGACCCTACGAGCGCGCCAGCATGGTCGCTGCCTATCTGAAGGCCAACAAGCCCAGATCGAAGGTCCTCATTCTTGATGGCAACCCGGATGTCACGTCCAAGGGCCCGTTGTTCAAAAAGGCCTGGTCCGATCTATACCCTGGCATGATCGAATATCGCGGCCAACACAACCCGGTCGCGGTTGATGCCCGAACCGGCACGATCTCATTCGAGATCCAGGAAGACGTCAAGGCCGACGTCCTCAACGTATTGCCACCCATGCGCGCGGGCGCTCTGGCCGTTAAGGCCGGCCTGGCCAATGCCAACAACCGCTGGTGTCAAGTCGATTTTCTGACCTTTGAGTCAACCGCGGCCAAGGACGTCCATGTGCTGGGCGACTCGATCCAGGTCGCACCGGGCATGCCCAAGTCGGGACATATGGCCAACAGCCAGGCCAAGGTCGCGGCCGCGGCCCTGGTGGCCCAGTTCAAGGGGCTGGCAGTCAATCCCCAACCCATGGTGACCAACACCTGTTTCAGCTTCGTCAGCGGTGAGGATGCGATCCATGTGGCGAGCGTGCACGAGTACGTCGCTGCCGAAAAAACCTTCAAGACTGTCGCCGGCTCGGGCGGCGTGTCGGCGGCCCGTTCGGCAGTCGAAGGCAAGGTGGCGATGGACTGGGCCAGAAACATCTGGGCCGACACCTTGGGCTGAGCATCGTGTCAGTCCGATTCCGGGCCTCCGAATCGACTGACGGCCGAGGCTGGCGCCCGCACCGCGCCGGCCTCGGCCATCTCGTGCTTCCTACTTCTTCTGTTGCGGTTGCGGCCGGCCAGAGACAGAGCCGGTGTGACTAGAACTGCAGTCTGTACGAGACCGTGAACGCCCTTGCCTCGCTCTCGCGAATTCGCGAATAGAGCAGCCGCACGCCGCCGCCCACGCCCGAAAAGACGTTAAAACCAATCCCGTAGCTGAACCCGCGCATGTCGCCCTCGCCGGACAGACGACCGTACTCGGTACGCAGCTTGTTGTCTTCGAATCCGGCACGCAGGAAAACGTCGCCACCGCGTGAACCGATCGGAAACCGCAACACGCCGAATCCGCCGTAACCCCACCTCGCCTCGACCTTCTGCCAGATTTCGTTGATGGTTTCGTACTCGTCATCGATGCCGCGCGTAACCTGCCCCTCGAGACTGAAGTGTCGACCGAGGTTCAGCCCGTAGGACGCGACTGCCCGATTCAGCGTCAATCCTGCCCCTCGGATCGGACCGACACCGATGGTGAAATACTGATATTTGAACGGTTCGCTCGCCACCGCAGGGTCTGCCAGCAACAGGGTCGCCAGCATCAGTGGCAACAAGGTCTTGTTCATGTTCACGCTCCGGGATATCGGCAGGAACTGCTTCAACGGCTGACCTGGGGTCTGGCCGACAAGCTGTTACCAGTGCCGACACGGGCGTCTATCGTTGTCCATTGGCCTGTGGCGCCCTGGCCGGCATCGAAGTGGGAATTGCAGGCGAGCCACTGCGCATTCGATCACCCTTGACTGAATCAGCCGATGCCATCCCCTCGATCCATCTCTCAAGCCGCGCAACACCCGGTCGCGAGCCGTGAATCGAACACGGTCGTCATCCCCGTGGCATGCTCAAAATCACCCGGCACCAGATGATCGAGCGACAAACCCCGCCCGATGCAGGCAATGGGGCGCTCGATCGCCAGCGGCAGACCGGCCGCCTGCAAGGCGTGGGCGACCAGCGTCGAGCAGATCGCACGGGCCGGATCGGCCGCGCGAAGCCGACCGGACCCCGCCCGGGACGAGCCCAGGCGTTGCGCGACCAACAGCCAGGTGAGACTGAGAATGTGTTCGAGATCGTAGCCGCTGCCGATGCGTCCCAGCAGATAGGCCACCAGGCTGGCACGGGCCCCCGCGTCCAGGCCCATCGGGCGGATCACCCGCAGGTCGGCGCCGGCAAATTCCGCCAGGCTCACCCGGCGCACACCGTCGAGCACATCGGCCTCGATGATCCAGTCGCCGCTCGCCCCGGTCGAGTCCTCGCTGGCCGAATCGCGGATGCAGATTGCCACGTGGCTCCAGCGCGAACCGGTGAGCAGCGAAATGGCGCGCGAGTACCAGGAATTGGTGCGGACCAGGATGATGTCGCCCGAGGACAGACGCGGGGCCACCCCGAGCGGGATGGCGGTGGCGGTTTCGCCGTGTGGGGAGGCGGGAGAATGCGCCAGGAGGCAGGCCAATGCGTTGAGCATCGATTGGCGCAGGCAGTGAATCGGGTTCATGGCGACCTCCGGATCGGGACCGGGGCGCTTTATCCGATGTCCGGAACCTTGCCCCGTACGATCCTGAGTGCCTCGGTTCAGGCTCCAGGTTCAGTGGGCACCAGGTAAGGGCGGCGCGGGGCGTTCAGTCCGGACTCGCCGGCGCCGGACTGATGCGCTGCAGTTCCTGGCGCAATTGCGCGATTTCGCGGTGCAATTGCCGCATCTCGGCATGCATCTCGCGGCGCTGCCGGGCCTCCTCCTCACCCAGGAAATGGGCGGTGATGCTGGCTGTGAGCAGCGCCATCATGCAGGCCCCGACCAGAACGGTGATGACCGCGAAAAACCGGGCGGCCGTCGACCCGGGTACCAGATCGCCGTAACCGACGGTGGTGGCCGTGACGAAGGACAACCACATGCCATCACCCAGCGAGCGGATCGCTGGATCGATTGCGTAGAACATGGCACCACATACCACCAGGGCCGTCGCGCCGATCAACAACAAGACCGGCGCCGAACGCGGCGACATGCCGCGCAGGCCGCTGGCCACCTGGACGGCAATGGCGGCGGCGACACCGAAACGTAGCAGCAAGGCAAGATCTTTCCAGGTGTCACCGGGCGGTACCAACAGTGCCAGCACCAGGCCGATGGTCACCGCAACCAGCAGCCAGTTCTGACGCAGATAGCGCCACCGGTCATCAACGGTGCGCAGAAACCACGCGATCTCGGCGATGAAGATCAGCGCGAGCAGCCACGAGATCAGCCGTTCATGCCGCAGCACGAAGGCGTCTTGAATAACGATGGCCAGAAACGCAACCAGCAGCGCCAGCGACGACGTGGCCAGCATGGGCAGATGAAGATGGCGCTGCCAGCGGCGCGCGCGTTCATTCTCGGTCGCATGTACTCCGGTGACGCCCAACCAGTGCGATTTCCTGCTGTGTGTCATTGAATTTCCCCCAGATTGCCTGCCCGGCATATCCTGCGCAATCGACAAGCGGTCATGCCGCATTGCACCATATTGCGGCTGTCCTGCCTGCTCAGTGCTGACGCTTCGCCCACGCGCGATTGCGCAAGCGCAGCTTGGCCAATTCGATGAACGCCCGGGTCTTGGCCGGTGGCTCCAGCCGACCGGGCCAGGCCGCGTACAACGACAGCCGCGGCATTCGAACCCCGGGCAACAGCCGCTCGAGCCGGCCCGCCTCGACATCGGCGGCCAGCATGAAGTCCGGCGCACCGAACACGCCGGCACCTGCCAGGGCCAGTGCGCGCCCGGCCGATGATGTCGACGCGCTCAGGCGTCCACGCAGGCGCACACTCACCTCACGCCGACCGACCTGACAACGCAGGGTCCAGGGTGAGGGCAGCCGCGAGAAGGCGATCCAGTCGTGCTCGGCCAGTGCTTCGACCTGTCTGGGTCGTCCGCGCGCGGCCAGATAGGCGGGCGAAGCGACACACCAGACCGACAGATCGGCCAGGCCCGTGGCGCGCAGGCTTGAATCTCGGACCCCGGTCAGCCGAAGGCTCACATCGATATTCTCACGGACGGTGTCGATGAGTTCATCGGTCGCGACATAGTCGACCCGCATCAACGGGTGAAGGGCCGCATATTCGGCGATGAGCGGCGCGACGAACGAGGCGGTTTCAACTGACGCGGTGATGCGCAGCAATCCGGACAACTCACCCTGTCGGTCGCGCGCCCGCTCCACGATCTGATCTGCCTGGGCGAGCAAGGTCCGGCAGTCATCGAGAAAGCTTTCGCCGGCCGAGGTGATGGCGAACCGGCGCGTGGTTCGCTGCAGCAGTTGCATACCGAGCTCGCGTTCGAGCAAGGCGACCCCCTGGCTGGTCGCCGATTTGGTGAGACCCAGCCGCTGCGCCGCCGCGGTGAACGAACCCGCCTGGGCAACGGCAACGAAGATTCGAAGCCGGGACAACTCCATGATCATCATCCTTGACCGGACCAATCCGGGTGAGGCGAATCGGGTCTGACAGTTCTGAATCTGGCCGCTTTGTTTACTCTAGCTGAACAGTAAATTCTAATATCGCCCGTTTATCTGAACAATGAAATCCGGCAGTCTTCGGTCTCCAGGGTTCGAATCCCGAGCCCGATCTGTCCAGGGAGTTTCACCATGTACGTTCTGCTCGGTGCCAATGGCAACATCACCTCGCAAGTCGCCCGACAATTGCTTAAGCGGGGGTTGCCGACCCGGGTGGTCGGTCGCCAGGCGGCCTCACTCGCCCCACTGCAGCAACTGGGTGCCCAAACCGCGATTGGCGATGCAGGGAATGCCGCTTTTCTTGCACAGGCCTTCCATGGGGCAAGCGCCATCTACGCGATGATTCCGCCCGACTACTCGGCGGCGGACATGCTGGCATCCCAGCGGCGGATCGGCAGCGCCATTGTCCAGGCGATCGTCCAGTCTCCGGTCCCCCGGGTGGTGAATCTGTCCAGCATTGGTGCCGAGATTCCGGCCGGAACCGGCCCAATCGCCGGCCTGCATGAACAGGAAGCCCGGCTCGATGCCATGGCCGGCCTGGATCTGGTGCATCTGCGTCCGGCCTACTTCATGGAGAATCATCTGCATGCGGTGGGCACGATCGCCGCGATGGGTGTGTATCCGTCGGTCGAGCGTGGCGATGTCCCTGTCCCGATGATCGCCACGGCCGACATCGCCACGGTCGTGGTCCGAGAATTGATCGATACCCGATCGCGGGGAGTGCTCCACCTGCAAGCGCCGCGCCACTATACGTTCGAACAGGCCGCCACGATTCTGGGCACGGCGATCGGGCGGCCTGATCTGGCGTATGCGCAGGTCGAACCCGCTCAGGGACGCTCGGCCATGATCTCGGCAGGCTTTTCTCCGAATGTGGCCGATCTGATGGTGCAGATGGCGCAATGGATGTCCGAAGGAGTAAGCACCACGCTGACAGGCCCGCTCGAGGTATTGCCCACCACGCTGGAGTCCTTCGCCGCGCGCTTTCGTCAAGCCTTCGACGCCTTGCCGAATGCGCCCCGGGCGGCCGCCTGAGCGAGTCATCGATCCGATCGGCGCGCTGCGCGTCCAACTGGCCGTCAATCGTCAGCATCTTGTCCGGCCGTACGACACCGGTCCAACTTGCCTTGGCCCGAGCGCGCGGTGCATCATCGGGTCCCAGACCATCGCTTCAGGAGACGATCCATATGGCCAGTCGCACGCCCCGCTATCGCGGATTGTTTCCCGTCGTGCCCACGCCGTTCACCGAATCGGGCGAGCTCGACTTGCCCGGGCAGAAGCGCATCGTCGACTTCATGATCGATGCGGGCAGCGAAGGCCTGTGTATCCTGGCCAACTTCTCAGAGCAGTTCCTGCTCGGCGACGATGAACGTGAACGGCTGACCCGTACCGTGCTCGAGCATGTGGCCGGTCGTGTGCCTGTCATTGTGACCACCACGCACTTCTCCACCCGGATCTGTGCCGAGCGCAGCCGGCGTGCCCAGGAGCAAGGCGCTGCGATGGTGATGATCATGCCGCCCTATCACGGTGCCACGTTCCGGGTGCCCGAAGCGGGCATCCGCGCGTTTTACCAACAGGTGTCCGATGCCATCGAGATTCCGATCATGGTGCAGGATGCGCCCGCGGCCGGTACGCCCATGAGCGCAGCGTTTCTGGCCACGATGGCGCAGGAAATCGAGCAACTGGCCTACTTCAAGATCGAAATGCCCGGCACGGCGGCCAAGCTGCGCGAACTGATCCGACTGGGGGGCGACGCCATCGAAGGCCCCTGGGATGGCGAAGAGGCAATCACGCTGATACCAGACCTGGATGCTGGAGCCACCGGCTCGATGACCGGCGGTGGTTACCCGGACGGATTGCGTCCGGTTCTGGACGCCTGGCGGGACGGCCGACGCGACGAGGCCGTCGCTCACGATGAGCGCTGGTTGCCACTGATCAACCTGGAGAACCGGCAATGCGGACCGCTGGCGGCCAAGGCACTGATGAAAGCAGGCGGCATCATCGATTGCGAAGCTCCGCGTCACCCGTTCACACCGCTGCATCCCGATGCCAGGCGCTTGTTCCTCGAAACGGCCCGGCGACTCGATGCGATGGCGCTGCGCTGGGCGCGTTAGGCAATCCGTCCCATCCGAAACGGATCGGCTTCGACGATCAAGGCTGGCCGATCAGATACAAGGAAAGCGGCGGATAGGCCACCACGATCGTCAGCCAGATCAGCATGATCACCACGAAGGGCACGACGGCGCGAACGATGGTCGCAAACGACTCCTTGAAAGCCGCCATCGCCACGATCAGGTTCAGGCCGACCGGCGGCGTCAGATAGCCGATCTCGAGGTTGGCGATCATGATGATGCCGAAGTGGATCGGATCAAAACCTTTGGCGACGGCGAGCGGTTCGAGCAGGGGCGCCAGGATCAGAATCGCCGATCCGACATCCATCAGGCAACCGACGACCAGCAGCAAGCCATTGATGGCCACCATCATCAGCCACCGATTCTCAATGGCGCCCGCAACACTCTGCACCATCTCCCTGGGCGCTCCGGAATGGTCCAGGATCGTATTCAGACTGCCAGCCACGCAGAGCAATGGCAACAGGGTTGCGAGCAACCTGGTCGTCTCGAGAATCACCGCCACGAGCGTGCGCAGATTCATTTCGCGGGTCGCCAGGTAGTGCCTGGCGCGCATGAGCAAGCCGGCGCCTGAGGGCGCGGGCGCCGCATCCTTCCCACCGTGCACGAAGAATTCGATCAATAACGCATAGGCTAGCGAGATCGCACCGGCCTCGGTCGGGCTGAACCAGCCGCTGTAGATGCCCCCGATCATCAGTAAGGGCAAAGCCATGGCGAACGCGCCGCTGAACAGCGCATTGCCAATTTCCTGCCACCGGAGCGGCCGGATCGGCAGACGTGCATTGACGATCATTGCCCAGACGACGAACAGGAAGGTGAGCAGCAGCCCGGGGCCGATGCCGGCCACGAACAACTTGGAGATATCGCGCTCGGTCATGATGCCGTAAAGGATCAACGGAATCGAAGGCGGAATGATGATGCCCAGGGTACCGGCCGAGGCAATGGCACCCAGCGCGAACGACTTGCCATAACCCCGCGCCAGCAGAGCCGGATACATGATCGAGCCGATTGCCATCATGGTCACGATCGACGAGCCATTGATGGCCGCAAAAGCGGCGCAGGAGAGCACGCAGGCAATGCCCATGCCGCCTGGAAATGCCGAGGTCAGCGACGACATGAAATCGATCAGGCGGCGTGCAATCGAGCCGCGTGACATGATGTTGCCGGCCAGCATGAACATTGGAATCGACAGCAGCACCTCCCGATCGACCGTGAACCAGAAGTCCTGGATCAGAAATTCGATGCTGCTCCGGGCGATGAAGGCATGGATATACGCAGCGGCGACGGCGAGCACGAGCACCAGACTCTGACGCAGCATCAACAGCAGCAGGATCAGGGCCAGCAAGCCGAGCCACAACATCACTGGCCCTCGCCCGAGGGTGTTGGCCTGAGGACCGGCCAGGCGGCGAAAGCCAGGTGGCGCAAGGCCGACGAGAAGAACATCCAGGGCAGGATGATCTGAATGGGCCAGATCGGAATGCGGATCGCCAGGCCCACCTCGCCAAGTCGATAGGATCCCAGGACAAAATCCACGGCATAGACCCCGAGGCCGATCAGGATCAGCGCGGAGATCAGATCCGACAGCCGGTCGATGATGGGCGCCATCGCCTTGGGCAACCAGCCGTCGGCGAATCGCGGCCTGAGATGGCCGCCGTCGGCCGTTACCAGGGCGAAACCGACCAATCCGGCAATGGCGGTGGCCCACACTGCAAAGCGCTGCGCGCCAAAAATACCGGAGCCGAAAAACTCCCGACCCAGCACATCGGCAATCAGAGCGATCGCCGCGCCGGCGAAAGCGACCACGCAGATAGTCGCCTCAAACGCCCGCAACCAGGCCAGCAGACGTTGGACGAGCAGCATAGCCGGTCGCTGACCTTATGGTGCTACTTGCCGCCGCGTGCAGCGAACGCCGCCTTGCCTTTTTTGACTTCTTCCCAGAGTTCCGGTGCCGCGCCACCGATTTCCTTGATCAGCTGCTCCTGATTCGGCTCCACCAACAGGGCCCAGGCGGCGCGCTGCTCGGCAGTCAGTTCATGCACGAAACCACCCTTCTTTTTGAACTCATCCATTTTCGGTCGTTCGGTATCGGCAACGGCCGCGCGCATCTTGTCCAGCGGGGGTCTTGCCTCGGCGATCACCTTGCGCTGCTCGGGAGACAGACCATCCCAGACCTTCTTGTTGACCATGAACGCCGACGGATGATGCAGATGGCGAGTCATTACATAGTGCGGTGCACTCTGCGCAGCTGGCGTCGTGACGTAATAGAGGAATGGCAGGTCGGCGCCCACAACCAGCCCGCTTTGCAGCGCCGGGTAGAGCTCGGACAAGGGCATCTGCACGCCATTGGCCTGCATCGATGACCAGAACATCTTCGATGACGGAGCTGGGGATACACGAACCTTCATGCCTTTGACCGAGTCGGGCGTCAGGCACGCCGTCTTGCAGATCACATCGTTCCAGCCAACCTCGCCCAGACCGATGATGACCAATCCCTTGGCTTCATAGACTTTCTGAAGCACCGGCAACAGGTAACTATCGGTCACGAAATCGCGCTCGGCAGCATCCCGCCACAGGTAGGGCGTATTCAGCACGGCCGCCTCGGGAATCAGCACCGAGGCACCGGTCATCGACACGCTGGCCATCTCGATCCGGCCGCGCACCAGTTGCTGGATGGCTTCCTGCTCACTGCCGACGAACAGTCGTTCGACCTTGATCGAACCCTTGCTGTCCTCGTTCATCCGCTTGACCGCCTCATCGACGAAGCCGATCAGCACGGAACCCGGCTGTGCCGCCGACGCGAATTTCCAGGTGTGCTGCGCCATTGCCGAGCCCGGCAGCAGAGCGAGCGCAATGCCCAGACAACCAGCGGCCTTGAGTACGATATTCACGGGTGTCTCCTTCAAATTAGCGTCAGATGTCGGGACCGGGCGAAGTCCGTCTCGCAGGCCGACCGCAGTGTAACCGTCCGACGGGCGGAATGGGAATTCCTTATTCTGCCGGCGATGCGCCATGCCGGTTCAATGACCTGGCGACAAAATCGACGAAGGCCACGACCCGGGCGGTCAGACGATGGCGCTCGGGATACACGGCGTAGACGTCCGCACCCGGCGTAGCGAACTGCGGCAAGACCTGGACAAGACGACCGATCTTGAGGTCGTGAGCGATATCCCATTGCGCACGCATCACGATGCCGTGGCCGTCCAGCGCCCATTTGACCGCAATCTCGCCATCATTCGTGGTGAGATTGCCGCGCACCCTGATTGCCTCCTCGACGCGGTGCCTGCCGCGGCCACTGGCCAGTCGCCACACACCAAAGGATTCGCCCTGACGGATGCCCAGACAGTTGTGCCGGGTCAGATCGCTCGCGCTGGTCGGGACACCATGTCGGGCCAGGTAGGTCGGCGAAGCGCACATCAGACGGCGGTTAGGAGCGAGATGCCGGGCAATCACCCGCGCATTGGGCGGCTCTCCGAACCGAATGCAGACATCGAACAAATCATCGGCCAGCGGTGGCGGATCAACCGACAATTGCAGTTGCACGTCCAGTGCTGGGTGACGGCGCACGAAGCGCGAGATCAATGGGGCCACCTGGCTGCGCCCGAAGCCCAGTGTGGCATTTACCCGCAACAAGCCGTTCAGTTCGCCCCTGGATCCGCCCAACCGCTGCTCGAGCGCGGCCAGATCGTCCAGGATCCGCCGCGCATGGGCCAGATAGATGTCTCCTTCGGGCGTCAGACTCATGCGCCGGGTCGTGCGATTCACCAGCGCGATGCCCAGGCGCGATTCCATCAAGGCCAGATGTTTGCTGACTGCTGCCGTGCTGATACCCAACTCGCGAGCGGCGGCACTCAGACTGCCAGCTCTGGCGAGCGCGGAAAAGAAGCCCAGGTCGGCTGCTTGCACGGCACCTGTCATCGGCTCTCCGGATACGTCTCATTGTTAACCATGGGTCAATAATAACTTGACCTTGGCACCGATCACCTGCTCTGTCCATTGCGTACAGTTCGAATCCATCGATTCTTTTGTTGGCCGCAGATTCATCGCAGCCCACCGACTCAGGCACGGAGACTCATCGACATGAAGACCTACTCGATCGCCACCATTCCCGGCGACGGCATCGGCAAGGAAGTGATTCCGGCCGGCCAGAAGGTGTTGGAGGCGCTGGCGGCCACAACCCGCCATCGCTTCGGATTCACCTTCGAGAATTTCGACTGGGGCGGCGATTATTACCGCGCCCACGGCGTGATGATGCCCGAGCTTGGTCTGGACGCCCTGCGCGACAAGGACGCGATTCTGTTCGGCTCGGCGGGCGATCCGCACATTCCCGATCACATCACCCTCTGGGGTCTTCGGTTGAAGATCTGCCAGGGATTTGACCAGTATGCGAACGTTCGGCCCACCCGCATCCTGCCGGGCATCGACGGTCCCCTCAAGCGCTGTGGCCCCGATGATCTGAACTGGGTGATCGTGCGCGAAAACTCCGAGGGCGAATATGCCGGGGTGGGTGGCCGGGTGCATCAGGGTCATCCGATCGAGGCGGCCACCGATGTCTCGATGATGACGCGCGCCGGTGTCGAACGGATCATGCGTTTTGCGTTCAGACTCGCGCAGTCGCGGCCGCGCAAGCAACTCACCGTCATCACCAAAAGCAATGCCCAGCGCCATGCGATGGTGATGTGGGACGAAATCGCCGCACAAATCGCCAGAGAGTTTCCCGATGTCGCGTGCGACAAGGAACTCGTGGATGCGGCGACGGCACGCATGATCAACCGACCGGCCTCGCTGGACACCATCGTCGCAACCAATCTGCATGCCGACATCCTGAGTGATCTGGCTGCGGCGCTGGCCGGCAGCCTGGGCATTGCGCCCACGGGCAATATCGATCCCGAGCGCCGCTTTCCGTCGATGTTCGAGCCCATCCATGGCTCGGCTTTCGACATCATGGGCAAGGGACTGGCCAATCCCATCGGCACGTTCTGGTCGGTGGTCATGATGCTCGAGCATCTGGGCGAGCACGAGGCCGCCGGCCAGGTGATGGCGGCAATCGAAGCGGTCACGGCGGATCCGGCACTGCACTGCCGCGATCTCGGTGGCACCGCGACCACGGCGCAGGTGACCGATGCGGTGTGCGGTCTTTTGGCAAGCCGGTGCGATTCACAGGCGGCGTGACGGGCGGATCTGAATACGCCTGGCCGAGCGGTCAAACGGTCGAGCTGCCCATACCGGCACGTACTGCTTCAATGCAAAGGCTGTTGCACCGTGTGCACCACCGCCCATCTCTCGTGACGCCTGTCGGCGGTCCAGCTCGAGGGCGAAGCACGCTTGCGCGAGATCGATGTCGACGGCAATGAGCCTGTCAGTGATCAGCCGGCCAGGCTCGACGCCACGACGACGGAGGGGTCATTGATTCTCAGACAACCGCCATCGGGCGCGGCCAGGAACTCGGGCCAACGTGCCGGGACCGTCGACCGCCGGGTACGCAGGCATGGGCCGATTCGACTGGCGCAAAATTCCGGGCACCCGGATCGCGACGGTGCATCCCGACCGGCTGCCTGAGGGCCATATTCATTCGCGAATCGGCGCCTGGAGGGGCATGACTGCTGATCGCCGAAGCCGCCCACTCACGGGATGGCCGGCCAAGCGCCACCCACACCGACTATGCACTACGGGTCGCTGGGCCGTTCGGTCGGATTCGCCCGGTCGAGACTTCATCGGCCCGATCGTTTCGTCGGCTTGCCGGCCTTCTTACCGGCGGCGGGCGATCGCCTGGCGCGCGACGCCGTCGCAGTCGTGGGCTTCTGCCTGCCTTCCGCCTTGGCGTCCCGAGGTGCACGGCCGCCCGGCGACACCATGCGCGAGGGTTTGCTTCGCATCAGCGATTCCACGACCTGTTGCATGCGCTTGCCTGTCAGCTGATCGACGCGCTGCATCACCGCATCGATGTCCGCCTGTAACGACGGCTGCCTGACCTTGACCCGCAGGGCCTTGAGAAAATCGACAAGCCGACCCGCATCGCCTGCCTCGAAAACCGCGCCTTTGTCCACGATCGCATGGCTGAACATGCGGATCAGTTGGCCGGCCTGGGCCATCAGCCGGGGGATCGCGCGGCTACCGAGATCAGCGAGAACTGCGCGCGCTCGAACAGTCCGATCCAGGCGCGACCGGCGGGCGTGGTGGCCAGAAGATCGTCGCGAATGCCGCGCAGTGCTGTTGTGGACGACTCGGCAAGGCCTTGTTGCAGGCCGATGAGCTCGATCGCGCAGACCGACTGCTGTAACAGCGCGAGCATGGCTGCCTTCGCATCGCGGATGATCAGGCTCGGATCGGCCGGATGAAAGGAATCGGGGCTGTTGCCAACGAACGGGCCCGTCTCGAAGGTGAAGCCATACGTCTTGCGCAGCGCCGGATTGGCAATGTGCCGCGAGTAGACATAGTCGCTCTGCGTACCAGTGGTTGCATAGAGCTGCATGCCGGTCTGAGGCGCATAGAGCCGGCCACGCACCGCCGCCACATCGTCGACGATGCGCTGCGCCACCGTCGCGAACCGTTCCACGTCGCGCGGCGGCATGTATTCGCGGTAGGCTGCCGGGATACTGGCGCTGCAGGTGCCCGTGGTCAGGCCGGTGAAGCGCTGGCTCGGATCCGTGGACTGCGTTGGTGCATGGCCCCACGGGTAAAGCACGAGTTCCGAATAGGAATGCACATCGACGAATGAGACGATCGATTCGGTATCCAGCAGGAACCTGACGTTTCGACCCTCGGGCTCACTGAAGGCCGACGGACCGCAATAGGTGTCGGCGCAGGGCGAGCAGGAGGTCTGGCCCTGAGCAATACCCCAGGCCAGATCCGCGTTGCGGTTCAGATCGACGCCTTCACAGGATGTACCGGGATTGTCACGACGATTCTTGCGCCACATGTCATCCACGTTGAGCACATACTCCCGACCGTCTGGATTGATGCAGGGAACGAACCAGACATCCAGCGCCTGGAGGATCAGCCTGACATCGGCGGCGGAGAACGTCTTGCTGCCATAACGGATGGCGGTGCGATTGGACCAACTCGCCAGCAGGTCGACGATCAACTCGACAATGGCATCGGGATTCATCAATTCGCGGGCATGGGTGCCGCCCACGATCAGCACGCCGCGACGCTCACCGTTGCCGCCATCGGCGCGCAGGCGAAGGGCATGGATCGCCCGCCCCTGCGTCGACGTCTCGGGCAAGGTCACGACCGAGATTAAACTCGGAAAGCGATCTGCCAGGCTGGTCATGGCCGAATCGATCTGCGCGACGGTGCGATACATCAACGGCCTCCCTGCTTGGGTAAACCCGGAAGGCGTTCGTCCAGCCAATGTGATGCCTGTTCGTCGGTCATCACACGTTCGGGCGGCAAGGGACGCACCGGATGCGCCTGATCCAGGTGGACAGGCACGCCCATAGCGAGCAATCGCCGCGCATCGTCGGGTGTCAACAGCACGCGCATCTGGCCGTCTTTGTCGGGCAGACGGTCCAGATCCATATCGGCGGCCATCGACATTGCCTGACTGTAGGGCGTGGGGCCGAGCGTGGCTTCGAAGCGCATATCGTCGGCTTGACCGGCTCGCAGCAGCAATTCGGCATTACGATCAGCGGCTGGCGGCTGACCAGACGCCTTTTTCCTGTTCGGCCTGGCGGCCGACTGCTTCGGGACTCGTTTGCCGGTGGCCATTGTGTGGCTCCGCATTGCCTGCGCCGACCTATGATGCGCCCCGAAGCGCTGTGCTGGCAAGCAGCAGATCAACAATCGGGCGTCACCAGTCCGATGCGGTGCGAGTCTCGCTGACCCCGGGCCCAGGATGGCTCGCCTTGAGCGCGACGCAAGCGCAGACCGGCATTCAACGCCGCGCGCGAATTCCGGCCATGAGCATCGCCAGGAATGCAATCACGCTTTCCAGCGTACGCAGGTGGTTCGCCGTGGTCCACTTGTCAGAGTATTCCAGCCACGTCGCGCGGGCATCGACGAGCGTGATCGGATCGACTGCGCCGAGCGCGGCGTTCCACGGCAGGTGGATCAACACCGTGGTCGCAACGTTTGCGGCGATCGCGACGAACGCAATCGCCGACAGCACGAAAGCTGTGTCGCGGGCGCGAAGCCCATTCAGTATCGTGGCGATCAGCGCCAGAACAGGCGCACCGAAGAACAGCATGCCAAACCAGGGCGTGCGGATGTTCGCGTTGATGGACTGCATCACGCTGACTGCATGGAGGCTGGGAACAAGGTCGAGCGACTGCATGATCGTGAACGACCAGGTATAGAAGAATCCGGCGTTCAGGCCGATCAGCAGCGTGGCAGCCAGGTTCGCAAACAGGGCCGCTGGCATGGGCGTCGGGGCTGAAGTCGAGTCGGGATTCATGGCGTCGCCTGGTGGCGTAGATCGAACCGCCAGTCTGGCCGACCACCATTTCCCGGGTGTGATCGATCGTCAAGAAGCATGAAGCGCCTGAACAGACGCGAATGCGGCGTGCCTGACTGATGCGTCAGGGAACCTCAGAGATGCGCCGCAAGGGTGGCGCCTGATGGGTGATCAGGCTGACTCGACAGGCCAGGCCTGCTCATCAACGACAGGTCTCTTGCCAAGCCCGGCCTTATGGACCACAGACCGCAACAATCGGTGTTGAATACGCGCGAGATCCGTTGTCGGGTGCAAAACCCGCCCGTTGAGCTTACGAGCAATCGCGCGGGTTGCTGCGGGTCAAACGCCCAGAAGCCTGCGCGCCAGCACAGCCCGCATGACACGCCGGCGATCGACGATCAGGTAAATAACGACCCGGCTGCCCAGGACGCGATAGATCACTCGGTAGGGCTTGAACGCCGTCTGCCGGTACTCCTTGATACCCAGGGCAACGAGCTTCTTGGGGTAGCTGCCGCGCACGGGGAACCGGGTCAACCCGGCCACGACATTCGTCAAGCGATCAAGCATGGGGTTCGCGTTGGGCACGCTGTCGAACTCGGCGATGTACTCGTGGATAGACTCCAGGTCCTGCTCCGCATCATCGGGCACGGTATCGGGCACGGTATCGGCCTCGATCCGGCACCTCATCGCCCGATCGGCGCGTAGACGCAGACTCAGGTAATGGTCCTTATCCGCCCCTGCCTTAGGGCGTACTGGCGCAGGTCCTGGTAGCTCCGGCCTTGGGCAAGGCTAGTGTCCGCCTGCACGATAATATCCAGGCATCGCCCCATTTCAGGCGCGTCCCAGGGCTGATCCGTGACGATCGCCGCCAATAGTCGCCAGGCGTGGATCGGGAATCTGACGACCACCGGCTACTACGAACGCATCAAGGGGGAATGCGCCTGGTGGACGGTTGACCATGTGCTGACTGGCCTCCCGAGCTTATGCGCACTTCTGCGGGCGCGAGCGGGTGCAATCAGGCTTTTCGTTTCAGCCGCTCGACGTCGGCGTGGAAAACCGGGGTCAGGTCCGCGATCAGGGATTCGATGTCGCGCACCTGATGTTGAACCGTCAGCACCGCGATGCCGTGCGGCACGAGGTCGTAGATCACAAAGTGCTGCCGCGCTGGAATCATCAGAAACGGCGCCGAGCGGTACTGCCGCAAGCGGCCCTTCTCCGGGTTGGCGGCAGCAACGCCCATGACCGCGTACAGATCGGCGAGGTACTGGTCGGCAACGTCTTCGCCCCATTCACGGCGCGACCGCGTGTGGATGCGTCGCAAATCCAGCGCCGCATTCCGGGACAGCAGGAACGTGGCGGTTGATGGCACGTCATTTCCAGCCATCGGCTTCCTTGCGGTCGAGCACCGCCATGTCGGCCTTGAAGTCGCCACTGGACGCAAAGACGCGGCCTGCCGCCAAGTCTCGGTACCCGGCAAGGATGGCGCCCTGCACAAACTGGCCGTCACGCCGCTCCATGTCGCGGCGGATCAGGTCGCGCACGTATTCGCTTGGCGTTTCGTAAAGACCCGCCTCGCCGACCATTCGATCCACGAATTCAGCCAAGGGCTGCGACAGACGAGCGTTGATGCGTTCGGACATGGAGGCCTCCCAGATCGATCAGATAGGTTCATTGTCGCACAGATGGCGACATATGTCGCAATTATTGCGACAAAAGAGACCTGCGACTGTAAGGTCCGCCACCAACGCCGCGCGCTGCTTCCTGGACATTCGTCCGTGCAAGACGAACGGGGCCGGTTGCAGGCTGTCGAGCTCCGTCTCGATGGCATCGAGGTGTTCTGTGCGTTCTGTCAGGACCAGCACCTTGCGTCCTTGCGCGACGGCATCGCGCACCTCGGCGGCGATGGCCACGCTGCCCTCCCTGCCGATGCCCAATCTCTGGGCGCTGTGGGATCAGCAGAATCCGCTGCCGACCGACTGGCCGGGTCAACGCGAGGCGGTGTCAGCGTTCGATGCCTGACCGGTGGCCTTGGTTGACAACGAACCGGCGCGCCTAAGTTTTTGATTTTGCCAGACGACCATCTGCGCCTACCCGCGGGCCAAACGGAGAACAGAGATGCCTGTGGCCGAGACAGTGGCCGATTTCGGGTGTTTCGGCAGCTGGCCACCCGCAGCACAAGAGGCCGGAACCCCATGTGGCGCGGGGATTTCGGGAAAGAAAAAGGGCCCGGAGACTATCCGAGCCTTTTTGTATGGTGGAGCGGAGGAGGATCGAACTCCCGACCTTCGCATTGCGAACGCGACGCTCTCCCAGCTGAGCTACCGCCCCATCGAGCCGGGATTCTAGCGCAGCCCGGGCAACGGCGTCCGATACACCGCCGCGCACGCTCGCTGACGGTGTACGATTCACTGTCTATTCCCGACTAACTGAGTCGACAAATTTTACACCCAACCCTGGGTGCCAGCCAGCCTGGCGTCCTGCAGCGCATATTGACGGGGCATTCTGCTTCTGGCCCGTGAATTGCTTTGCTCCTTGAGCTTTCAGCCGTTTTCCGCGTTCTCTCTCCTGCCCCTTCCCCAGCCCCCCATGCGATTCCTGACTACCGGCCTTCTGGCCGCACTGACCACGGCCGCCCTGATTCTGGGCGTCGCCCATCTACCGGGCGGCGAACGAATAGCCGCCTCTTTGAATCACACGGCCTACATGACGCTCGAGCAGCCTGTCGAGGCAGGCCTGGCCCGGGAATTTGCGGCAATCGACGATCCTCGCCTGCGGTCCTTGTTTCAGCATCTGGTGATCCTGCAAATTGCCGAGCGCGCCCGTCAGCTGCCCGCCGAGTTTGTTGACGTCAAGCCGAACCGGTATTTGCAGGCCAACCGGGGCGGTATCGCCAGCCCCGGACCGATCGCCCAATCGGGTGCCCCGCTCGCCAGGTCCGACGCGGTCAACGTGCCCGCGGAACCAGCAGCCCAGACCAATCCAATCGGTCTGAATCCGTGGGCGATGATTCTGAGTTTTGCGCTGGGCATCATCTGGGTGTCGATCCGCCGTAGCTGACGCCTGTCCTGACCTGCGCACGTCGCTGTGCCCGCCTCAGGCACCCTGCCGTTGTGACGATCGGCACATAACAACGGAATCAAGCGTGGTCCGACCAACGGTCGATTCATCGCCGTGATCGAATCGACAGACAACGCAGCGGCTCATCCTTAATCTTCGTCTCCTCCCGATTCAACGCCCGGAGGGGCAAAGTGACCGCTCGTCAGTTAACCGATACCGGTTCAAACCACAATGGCTTCGTCGGCCGCCAGCACAATGGTGTCGCGGTACTGATCGGCGCTGCACTGTCTGCCGCACCGGCGATGGCCAGCGCCGAGCCGCAGTGGCATCTCCAGACCGGCGGCCTGTCCCATCATTTTGCCCAGACGGATGCGCCGGGCCGGCAATGGAACGACAGCCACCCGGGATTGGGCGTTGAATACCGCAATACGGTCGATTCGAACTGGTCGACCCGGCTGACTGTTGGATTGATGCGAGATTCACGGCAGTTCGCGAGCGGTTATGCCGGCGGTGTCTATCTCTATGACATGGCTCGTGGCGGCGGCGCTTCGGCGTCAATGGGGCTGGGTCTGTATGCGTTCTACCGGTCGAGCACCTGGGATGGTGACATGCAACTGGTGCCAGCCATTGCGCCCACGTTTACCTTTGGTCTGCTCAAGGATCGGGTGGGCATCTCGGTAATCGCCCTGCCCAAGGTGACCCTGTTCGGCCGCTCCTCCACGCCGCTCGTGTTTGCACAGTTATCGTTCCGGTATAACTGAGCCGCACCAGAACGCGCCAGCCGCCGGGTCGTGACGCCCGGTTTGGGGGTGAATTCACCCTCTGTTCAAACAATGTCGTCGACTGATGGCTCCCTATGATGGTGGAACAGCGCTGCCCCTGAGCCGCGCGTCCTCATTCCATCGTTCAGAGAAATCGGATCGGTCCCATGGCGCATTCCCGCACAGTCCTGATTCAGTGCGGCGATCACTTCGAGAACCAGACGCGCATCGAGCTGCTGTCCAGCACGCTGCTGGCGATGGGTCATCGACCGGTCGTGATGCTCTATGCCCGTGGCAAGGGCGACATCTTCCGACGCACCGGCGCCAGTGTTGTCTACCTGAACGACTATCTGCATCAGGCGCGCCGCCATCGGCCTGGGGCGATAAACGATCCCGTCGCCATGAATGTGTCGGTGGCCCGTCTCATCGAGATCGAAGCCCGGCGTCGCCCGATGATCGGCTGGCCCGGACAGATCGGCAAAACAGTGGCGGACGGCGCGCGATATCTTGTGGCCATCGACCGAATGCTGGCCGATATCAAGCCAGACCGGGTCGCCATCTGGAACGGGTTTACCGGTTACGCGGCCAATGCCTTGCGCCTGCTATGCGAGGCAAGGCATATTCGCGCCGCCTACCTGGAGCGTGGTCTGCGCCGCGATTCTCTGTTCATCGATGCGCTCGGTGTGAACGGCGCTTCTTCATTAGGTCTGTTCGACCCCGAGTCGCTACCCGAACCCGATGAAACGGTTCGCGCCCATCTGGCGCAGTGGTTTCCCGAGCGTCGGACCAACCAGAGCACAACCGACGATCCGGATGCGCGTCGACGCATCCTGTTCCCGATGCAGGTCGAGCTGGACACGAACATCCTGCTCTACAGCCCCTACTCCTCGATGCGCCGGGCGTTCCTGGCGATCCATGAATTGCTGGCGACGCCTCACACCGAGTTCATCGTGCGCCCTCACCCGGAGGAAGTTCCCGGCCATCGCTCCAACATCCCGGCCTTCGACCGGGTCTGTGTCACGAACGAGGGATCGCTGACGGACTGGATCGACTCATGCGACCTGGTCGCCACCATTAACAGCACGGTGGGTCTGGAAGCGCTGCTCAGGGGCAAACCCGTACTGGCGCTGGGCGCGTCGATCTACTCGGCGATCTGCCCGACGCCGGGGCCGGATCGTGTGCCTGGCGATTATCGGGTTTCAGCCACGCGGCTGGACAAGTTCCTGCATGAATTGGGCAGTTCGAATCTGCTGATCGACGGTAGTGAGTGCAACCCGGGCGCTGCGGCCCGGCAACTGAATCTGGTCCAGCTCGCGTCGGGTCAGTGGGCTCGTCCGGTGACGGCGCTGTCGCAGATCGAGACTGTCGCCCACCACCTGGAGGCAAATGGCTCGATCGTGGTGGATGTGGCCATGGATCCTGCCCGACCACTGAATCTGACCTATCGCAACGCCCGGCAGCGCCTCGATATGGGTCTGCTCAAGACACAGCTGTTCCCGGGCGTGCAAGCCAACCGTATCACCCTGCAACCGGCCGGACAGTCCGATCGTCCCGCCCAGGTTCTGGTGGTCGACGAGGGCTGGCGAGGACGGTCTGGCACCTATCTGGCAGTGGCCAATAACTACGGCATCGTCCTCGCCGCCAAAGGTCAATGAGATGGCCGATCTGATCGTCGTGTTCAGTCCGCCCACTTCCCACCAGGTGGCTGCCTGGCACCATCTGACCCATAGGCCGGCGGGCGGGCAGCAGGTCTATATCGATGGCCCGTGGTCACTGGACACGCAGCAGCTCGACGTGCTGGACACACTGGAAGACCTGTATTCGGCAGCGTCAGGCGCAGACCGGCTCTTTGTGTTCTGCCACAAGGATCGCGCGGTGGATGACCGCCTGTTGAACAGCTATCTGGGCAACCGGGCCGGCAGAATCGACTGGATTCATGAAGACGGTATTGCCCGGGACCGGCCCGAGCGCAGCCAGCCGATCGGCGCGCCGGATCTGCTGTTCATATTTCCGGGCCCGATTCTGCCACTGAGCCTGGGATCTCACCAGCGTGCTTTCAACATGTTGCGCAATCTGCATGCTTGCGGACATTCCATTGATGTCCTGATCCCATTGAGCGACGGTCACGAGACCGTGGCCGCCGCCCTCGCCTGCTTTGCGACCAACATCCATGCGTATCGCGCATCCCGCCGACCGTATCCGCGGTGGAAGCGGCTGGCACGCGGCGCGGACAAGTGGTGGCGACGCCTGCGCGGACTCTCACCGACGCTGCCCGATCTGTACAGCGAACGTTCATTCGTCAAGCCGGTCAATTCGGCGGCTAAACTGGCGCGTACGCTTCACGAACAGCATCGGTACAAGTCCATCGTCGTGTCTTATGCCTGGATGATGCGCGTGGTCAGGCATCTGACTCCCATGCGATCGGACTTCAAGCTGATCTGCGACACCCATGATGTGCAGTTCACCCGCAACCTGTCCCAGTCTGGTCGTTGGGGCCGTTTGTTCACGTCGACAGCCCATGAGCGGCGCATGGAATTGCGTGACCTGGAGGCGGCGGATGTCGTGATCGCGATCTCTTCCTCCGACCAGAAGTTGCTCAGCCAGCATCTGACACGGGCCCGCGTCATCCAGGTCAATCCGGGTTTCGACTACGCCGCCGCGACGCTCAAACAAAGGGTGCGCAATGCCCCGGTCAACTTCGGTTTCATTGGTGGCAGGATGGACGCCAATGTCCTGGCACTGACGCACATCCTGACACAATGGTGGCCGACAATTCGCCGGTATTCGCCCGAGAGCCGGCTTTTTGTCGCCGGCACGGTGGCTCACCACGATGACATTGCACGGCTGACCTTCTTCGACGAGAGCATCATCGCGCTCGGCTTTGTCGATGATCTGGGCGCCTACTACCGTCAGTTCGACGTCGCCCTCAATCCGGTCATCGTGACCGGCGGACTCAATTTCAAGAGCGTCGAGGCTGTTTTGTATGGCAAACACCTGGTGACCAATGCCGCAGGCTCAGCTTGCCTGGGCGAGGGATTTCCGTGCCACGTCATTGAATCAGCCGACCAGATCGTGCCGGTCATTGCCGGCATCGAACGTGATGAGAGCGAGGATCTGAGTCGACGAAGCATGGCGCAGAAAGCCGCGGCCAGTCGCTTCGGCAATGAGCAGGCCCGTCGGGAACTACAGGCCAGACTCGGCGTCGATGCCTGAGGCGCCACCCAAAGTAAATACCGCATCGGGAGTCGGGTCCACGACCCTGCCGTCGATACCCCCCGCGTAAAACGAGCCGGGAACCAGGGACTCATTGAGCATCAGCGCGCGCAATCGTTGCACATCGCGCGGCTGCGGTCCGACCGGCGCCCGCCAGAAGGAATCGAGGCCATTCTGGTGGGTCAGGCCGCAACCATCGTAGAAACTCTTGCCCAGGCACACCACCGGCACCCTGTGATAGAGCGCAGACAAACCGGCGGTACTGTTGACAGTCACAGCGCCCAACGAATGACGCAGCAGCATGGGCAGGCGCAGGTCATGCACATAGTGAAGCCGACCTCGAAGGCTCTGTACCTGGGCGAGTTGTCCGAGCAGGCGGCCGTAGTGACGATGCCCTCTGTCCATCGGGTGATGTTTGAACACCAGATGCGTGTCGCCTGGGGCATGATTCGCAAACGACGCAACCACGTGCCGGATGAATGCTTCCACCGACGGGAAGTCGCTGTGTACCGTGAGCTGACTGTCGTTGTAGACCTGCAGCGGGACGACGAAGAACCGGCCGCTCAATTCACTCTCGAACCGATGCCCGATCAGTTGATCAGTCCTGGCGACAGCGATCTTTCGCCAACCGCTGAGCAGCCATGCCGGCAGTTCGCTGCGCAGTCGGAACGGTTTGTGATGAGCATACTTCGGCCATGCGCGTCGACCGATGCGCATGGCCAGGGTGTACACCGCCCCCTGCCATGACATCGCCCAGAACTGGGCCAGACGCTGCCAGACGCCTGCCGGCTTCACTGGCACGGGATCGTCGCCACGGACACCGGCGAGCGCATCAGCCCAGTGCGTGGCCATGAATCGGTTCTTCAGCGGTGATTTCGCGTTGACGCCGCCAACCTCCAGGGTGACGAATCCGGGGCGCAGATAGCCTTCCTCGAACACCAGCGATTGCCTGCCCAGACGCCTCGCCACCTCGATGGCCTGCGCATGGATGGGCCGGCAGTCGCCGAACAGGATGATCGAGTCGATCGCTCGATCGATGATGAGATGCTCGAGCCAGGGTGACCATTCCCCAAGCGAACCACGATACGACAAGGGCTCGGGTTGCAGATAGAAAAATTCGTCGCCGGCATTGAAGTTCACCTTGGACACCTCGCAGCCCGCCGCCGCCAGAAATGTTGCCAGTCGACTGAAGAACAAACCGCACGGACCTTGCAACAAGAGCACGCGGCGCCGCCCACCCAGTCGGCTCAGTATCAGCTCGCCGTCCATGCCCGCCCCAGAATCATCAGTTTGCGAAACTGACGCTCGATATAACCGGTGGGCACGAGCCGGAGTTGCTGACCGGGTGCCTGTGCCTCGAGGCAGCGCACAATCTGATTGAGCGCCGCCTCGCAGGTGGTGTAGCCCTTGAGGGTCCAGTCCCAGTAGATCGGATAACGCAGCAAAGTCCCGGCCACCAGTTCATCCAGATTCAATCGTCGGGCGCGACGCGCGATGGGCTGATGATCGATGGTCAGCCCCCAGCCTGCATAGAAGGGACGACCATAGGTAACGACGGTTCGACCACGCAGCAAGGCATCGAACCCGGCCAGTGAACTCAGGGTATGCACGGCATCGCAGGCATCGATGCAGCCGGTGATTCCGGTGTGCGTGTCGATATGATCGGCAAAGCGCAATACCTCACGCGGATCCAGCCTGCCATTGCGGTTGCGACTGGTCACGTCCGGGTGCGGCTTGTAGACGATGAAGGCGTTCGGTTCGGACTGACGCACCAGACGCAGCAGGTTCAGATTGCCGCCCACTTCGGTTGCACCCAGCGACACCGATGCGTCATCGGCAACCTGCCCGGGCACGAGGATCCGATGCTGTCCGGGACGCGCAGGCCAATTGGCTGCTCGCGAGGTCTGGACGTTGTACTTGGTCACGTTCGCGGCGAGCAGACGACGGCGGATGGCGCGCGCCTGGGCGATTTCGGTGGGCTGGAAGCGGGTCTCGGCCAGGATTTTCTCCAGCCCGCTCGCGCGACGCGGATCGAAGTAAATGCCGTATTCATCCAGCACTAGCGACATCGGTCGGATCAGATCCGAACCGAGTCCGACGGATCGGATGAATCCGTCTTCCATCCGGCACAATGCGGCCCCCTTGTCGATCGCAACGCTCAGATCATGATCGGGCTCCTTCGCTCCCCAGACCAGCAGACGGTCGCCCGGCCCCGGCCTGGCGTCACCGATCTGCGATGCGTGCCGGTGAAAGCTCACCCTGTCGGTGTGCAGCCCGATCATCGGTGCCACGTTGACCTGCTTCCAGCGACGAAAGCCGATGGCGAAAGTACGCGCCGGCTCACTAGCCGCCATACGACGCTGGTGCGCCAGAAACTCGATCACCTCGAAGATCGTGCCGCGGCGATGCGTCGCCGGATCGATGTACCGGGTCGAGTGAAAATACGCCGCCGCGAACAATTCGATGGTGCTGCGCCTTGCCCGGCGTCGTGGACACTCGAGCCGATCGCCGGTTGCTCCCCAGCCCGCATACCATGGCATGCCGAAACACTGCACGGTCCTGCCTGCCAGCAATGCCTCGAAGCCCATCTGTGAGCTGACCACATAGACCTGATCAACCTGGTCGATCAGGCTGGCAGGATTGCAATTGACACGGATGACGCGAGTTCGATCATCGTCCGTAAGATCGGTGAAGTAGCCACTGCGCCGACCCGCCACCGATTCCGGATGCGTCTTGACGATGATCATCGCCCCCGGGTTATCACGCCGGGCGGCAGCCAGCATGGCCTCGAAGCTACCCGCATGAGCCCCGGCCCCGGTCACGCTCGCATCACCCCTGACCTGATCCACGACCAATATCCGTCGCAAATCGGCCGGCCCCAGCATTCCGGGATCCAGATCCGGGGCGTGGTTGTATTTGCTCAGTCGCTCGTTCTGGATCAGTTGTCGGGCGCGCACCACATCAGGCGCGATCCCGGCAAGCAGGTCGCGGTCACTGTTGAGCAGGTTCTCCAGGTCACTGGGACGGCTGGCGTCATAACAGATACCCGTGCGGTCGATCATGATCGACAAGGGTGGAAACTGGTCGCCCAGACCAAATGAGCGCAGGAAACCATCCTCCAGTCGCCAGCAGGCCAGCCCACTGGCCCGGGCGATCCGTTCGGCCCGCAGCCCGCTTGGCCGGGCTCCCCAGCCCGCCACGACGGTGGCTTTCCGGCCTTGGCCGCGCATACCGGTCCATCGGGCAAACCGGGCAGGCGGCAAGACTTCGGCATCGAGCAGTTCATCGAGCAATGGGATGCGATGAAGCCCCGAAGAGGTCAGCAGCACTCGTTCTCTGGACGGTCTCATCAGACGATTCTGAGATCTGCCATCACCCGACGATTCGATGAATACGCTGGTGCAAGCGCCTTATTCATCGGTTTTGGTGGGTCACGAGCGGCTTACTCTGCGCAGCATGACGGTCTCGATAACCCCAGTGACACACTCCGGCCCTGCCGAAAACCTGCGCGCCCTTCCACCAGCCGCCGGGCGCCGCCGTTCATCGCTCTCGGTTCAGCGTTCGGTACTGTTCGCGCTATACCTGCGCGAACTCAAGACCCGTTTCGGCAGCCACCGGCTGGGTTATCTCTGGGTGGTACTGGAGCCGTTGACCCACGTCGGCGCCTTGCTGATGATCTTCGCGGTGCTCAATGCGCGCACCATGCCCAATTTCAGCTTTCCTGTCTTTCTGGCCAGCGGCGTGTCGGCCTGGATGATGTTCAACCACACCGTGATTCGTGCCATGGCCGCGATGTCGGCCAACCAGGGGCTGATGGGCTTCAGCCCGGTCAAGCCCATCGATACCGTCATCACCCGCCTGCTGGTTGAACTGCTGATGTTTCTGGCGGGCGTGATCGTGCTGTGGTTGATCGCCTGGTGGGTCGATCATCCGGTTGCCATCGCCAATCCGCTGCTGCTGGCCTACCTGATCGCAAGCCTCTCGCTATTTGGCGGATCGATCGGATTGATCTTCGCGATCATTACTCATCGCCAACCGGATGTCGGCAAGTTCGTGCCGATGATCATGAGGCCCTTGTACTTCGTCTCCGGCGTGTTCTTCATGCTGGCCGGTCTGCCGTCAACGCTGCGGGACTGGGCTTTGCTCAATCCGATGGTGCACTGGCTCGATCTGATCCGGGTAGCGGTCATCGAAAACTATCCCGATCCCATCGGCAGCCTGTTCGTGATCAGTGCAACCACCGCCGGCAGCCTGTTGCTCGCATTGATGCTCTATCGCATCCGGCGCTTCGATCTGGTGGCCAGTTGAAGCCGTGAGTACGATCCGTCTGGAAAACCTCACCAAGTTCTATCCGACACCGGGTGGCCGGCGCTACGTATTCCGTCAGTTGAACTACACCTTCCCGACCGAGGGGAACGTCGGCATTCTGGGTTTCAACGGCGCGGGCAAATCCACTCTGATGCGCCTGATCGGCGGCACCGACTTCCCCAATGGCGGGCGGGTTCACACCGATTGCCGGATCTCCTGGCCGATCGGACTTTCCTCGGGATTCCAGGGCAGTCTCACGGGCAGGGAAAACGTGAAGTTCGTCAGTCGGATCTATGGCGACGATCCCGCCGCGCGCAGTCGGCGCATCGACTATGTGGCCGATTTTGCCGAAATCGGCGACTACTTCGATATGCCGGTCAGCAGCTACTCGTCGGGCATGCGATCGCGGCTGAGCTTCGGCCTGAGCATGGCGTTCGAGTTCGACATCTACCTGGTCGATGAAGTGATTGCAGTGGGCGACAAACGGTTCAAGGAGAAGAGCCAGGCGGCGTTCCGCCTAAAGCAGGAAAAGGCCCGACTGATCACCGTTTCTCACGACTTGAGCCTGCTCAAGTCGATGTGTAATGTTGGAATCGTCCTGAATGCGGGCGAATTTCAATCATTCGACAACATCGACGATGCCATCGCCGCATATCAGCAACTCTGAGTCTGCGCAGGTGCCGGGATTTCTGCCCGAACCTGCCGTTGCACGGATCGCGCAGACCGTTGGTCGGCTGATACGCGCCGTTCAGGATCTGGCCCGCTACCGTAGCTTCTTCTGGCTGGTGGTGCTCCCGATGACTCTGGTCTGCGCATATCTGTGGCTGGGCGCCAGTGACCGATTCGTGTCGGAGTCACGCGTCGCCGTCAAGCAGGCCGAAGGCGTTGAAGCGGGTGGCCTGAATGTGGGCATGCTGGCGATTGGCGGCTCACGTTCCACTGAAGACATGCACTTTCTCGAGCAACACATCCAGTCGGCCGACATGGTCGAGGCCCTGGATCGGGAATTGTTGTTGCGTGACAAATGGGCGAACAGCCCGGACTGGTTCGGCAGGCTGGATATCGATGCGACACGCGAGGAGTTTCTGGCCTATTACCGCAAGCGCGTCCATGTCTCGGCGGACAGCATCACCGGTATCCTGACCCTCGAAACCGAGGCATTCACGCCACGGGACGCCAGAGACATCAATTTTGCGATTCTGCGGGCTGCCGATCGCTTCATCAACGAGTTGTCCAACCGGATCGCCCGTGAACAGGTGTTGTTCATCGAGGCTGAACTCGAAGAATCGCGCCAACGGGTTGAACTGGCCCACCAGCGGATCCTTCAATACCAGAACGAGCATCAGGTGTTGGACCCGGCCAAGCAGGCCGAGATGAAAGCCAGACTCGCAGCCGAACTGGAAACCCGTTTAAGCGAGGTGCAGGCTGAGCTGACCAGCAGCTTGAGCTACCTGCAGCCCAACGCGGCGCCTGTGCTGGCCCTCAAGTCGCGGGTACAAGCGCTGAAGAAGCAGATTCAACAGGAAAAATCGGCGATTTCAGGTGAAGGACAGCAGAAGCTCAACCAGATCGCAGCCGACTACCAGACCCTGCACACCAGCGCCCAGTTCGCCACCGATCTCTACAAGACCACGCTGGCCGCCCTGGAGCGCGCCCGTGTCGATGCCACCATGAAATTGAAGAGTCTGGCGTTGATCGTCACTCCCCATTTGCCCGAAGAGGCCGAGCGTCCGCGCCGCGCCTATCTCACCGGCACCTGGATGCTCGGTCTGGTGACCTTGTTCGGCCTGATCCGTCTGGTGACGGCGACGATTCAGGACCATCGGGAGTAAGGCGTGAACAGGCGACCAACATTCGGCACAGTCTCATCTTTCATCCGCGCCATCGGTGCAACCCTGCTTGCCGGTCTTTACCTGTTGCTGGCAATTGGTGGCCACAGCTCGGCTCTCGCTCAGGACATTCTGCCCGCCTTCGGCGAGCAATTGTTCACCGGCCAGTTCAAGGCCCAGTCGACCACCGGCTTCAATGCCGACTACCAGATTCAACAGGGCGACAAGATCACCTTGAAACTCTGGGGAGCGGTCAGCAGCGACGGTACGCTGGTCGTCGATGCCCAGGGCAACATCTTTCTGCCCAACGTGGGCCCACTAAAAGTACTCGGAGTACGCAACGGCGAGCTGAGTCAGCGCGTCGAACAGGCGATCAAATCGGTCTATCGAAAGAACGTCCAGTCCTATGCCAGCCTGGAAACCGCCCAGCCCGTCAAGGTGTTCGTCACCGGCTTCGTCAAGCAGCCCGGACTCTACGCGGGCCTGTCCTCCGACTCGGTCCTGAACTATCTGGATCAGGCCGGCGGCGTGGATCCGCAGCGGGGCAGTTACATCGATGTTGCGGTGTTGCGCAACGGCCAGATCCGGCAACGGGTCAATCTGTACGATTTCCTGCTGCATGGCCGGATGGCGCCAGTGCAGTTGGCCGACGGCGACACGGTGATGGTCTCGCCCCGGCGACACAGTGTGATCGTGCGCGGCCAGGTCGCCAACGCCTATCGGTTCGAGATCGAGGACGAAGAAGCCTCCGTAGCCGATCTGCTCGATCGCGCGCGCGCGTCGCCGAGCGCCACGCACATCAGCATCATCCGAGGCCAGGGCATGCAACGTCAGAGCGAATACTTGGCCATCGAGCAGGCCGCCCAGGTTCGCGTTCGCGGCGGCGACGAAGTCAACATTACCGCCGACCGATTTGCCGGCACGATCCTGATCCGCCTGGACGGTGCCCATTCGGGCGAACATGCCGTGGTCCTGGCCTATGGCGCCAGGCTCAAGGACGCGATGGCACGCATCGTGCCCAATTCACTCAGTGATCTGGACAACATCCAGGTGTATCGGCGATCGGTGGCCGAGCGCCAGAAGGAAATGCTCGACGTCGCCTTGAAAAAGCTCGAAACGCAGGCCCTGACCAGTCGTTCGGCCACCAACGAGGAAGCCAAGCTGCGGGTCAGCGAAGCCGAGATGGTGCTCAAGTTCACCGAGCGCGCCCGCAGCGTCAACCCCAAGGGACAACTGGTGCTGCCGCGCATGGATACAGCCGGCGATACAGTTCTCGAAGACGGTGATCTGATCATGGTCCCCGAGCGCACTTCGCAAGTCATGGTGCATGGCGAAGTGATGTTCCCGATTGCTCTGCAATACCAATCGGGCCTCGAAACCAGCGATTACATCGACCAGGCCGGCGGCTTTGGTCAGAATGCGGACAGCTCGCGCGTGCTGTTGATATCCCGAAACGGTCTGGTGACCGAGGTGAACAACGGCGCGATGCCCGGTCCCGGCGACGAAATCATGGTCCTGCCCAAGACCCAGACCAAGAGCATCGAAGTCACCCGTGGCATCACCCAGATCATCTATCAGATTGCCGTGGCTGCGCGCATTGCGCTGGGCCTGTAGGCAGCCATCATCCTCGACCCACTGGAGCCCGTCATGATTCAACCGCTGTCCTTCATCTGTGGCCCCTGTGCCATCGAATCCCGGTCGTTCGCCCTGGAAACGGCTGCCCAGCTCAAGGAAATCTTCGAGTCGGCCGGTCTGCCGTTCATCTACAAATCGTCGTTCGACAAGGCAAACCGAAGCTCGTCGTCGAGCTTTCGCGGCGTCGGATTGCATGAGGGGCTGTCGATTCTGGCGGAGGTCAGATCCAGTCTGGGCATTGCGGTGCTCACTGACATTCATGAGCCCTGGCAGGTCGAGCCGGTCGCCCAGGTGGTGGACATGATGCAGACACCGGCATTCCTGTGCCGCCAATCCGATTTCATCGCGTCGGTCGCGCGCGCCGGGATTCCGGTCAATTTCAAGAAGGGACAGTTTCTGGCTCCCTGGGATATGCGCAACGTGCTCGACAAGGCCCGTGAGGCGGCCCGCGAGGCCGGCAAGCCCGATGACCATTTCTGGGCCTGCGAGCGCGGCACCTCATTCGGTTATGGCAATCTGGTGGTCGACATGCGAGGCCTGCAGATCATGGCCCAGAGTTGTCAGGCGCCGGTGATCTTCGACGCCACCCACTCGGTGCAACTGCCGGGCGCCAACGGTAGCTCCAGCGGTGGCCAGCGCGAATTCGTTCCCCACCTGGCGAGGGCAGCCGTGGCGACCGGCGCGATCTCCGGTGTCTTTCTGGAGGCGCATCCGACGCCAGACCGCGCCCCGTGCGACGGACCCAACATGGTGCCATTCGCGCAATTGCCCGAACTGCTGGCCGAACTCAAGGCGATCGACGCCATCATCGCGCGGGGCGCAGGCCGGCAACGACTGCCCGCCCGCTTGCCCGTCGTGCAACAACTGGTCGAGGTGAACTGATCATGAATGCAATCACTCTGGGCAAGCGGGTCGTGCGCGCCGAAATCGACGCCCTGATGCACATGGAGGCGCGGCTGGACAAGCGCTTCAGTGATGCGGTGGCGACCATCCTGCGGGCGCGCGGCCGGGTCATCGTGCTGGGCATGGGCAAATCGGGCATCATCGGCAAGAAGATCGCGGCGACCATGGCCTCGACCGGCACACCGGCCTACTGCATTCATCCCGGTGAGGCCTTTCATGGTGATCTGGGCATGATCAAGCCCGAAGACGTGGTGCTGATGATTTCCAACAGCGGCGAGACGGAAGAGCTGGTCCGTCTGCTGCCCTTCCTGACCGATCAGGGCAATGACGTGATCGCGCTGACCGGTCGCATGGATTCGACCCTGGCCAGGCATGCGCCGTCGGTGCTCGATGTCAGTGTGGTCAAGGAAGCCTGCTCGAACAACCTGGCGCCCACCACCTCCACCACTGCCGCGCTGGTCATGGGCGATGCGCTGGCTGTCGCCCTGTCGACCATCAAGGATTTCCGGCCCGAGGACTTTGCGCGCTTCCATCCGGGCGGCAGTCTGGGACGGCGCCTGCTTACCCGGGTACGCGAGGTGATGCATCCGCCACCCCTGCCCTGGTGTGCGCCCTCGGCCAAATTCAAGGAAGTGGTTCATGCCATCACGACGGGCCGGCTGGGCATGGTGCTGGTTGGTGCACCCGACGGCCTGCTCGGCGTCGTGAGTGACGGCGACATCCGACGAGCGTTCGAGAACTATCCTGTGCCCACCCACCTGAGCGCCCATGATCTGATGACCCCGGACGCATTGGTCATCCGGGATGACGAGCGATTCGCGGTTGCCGAAGAGAAGATGCAGCGGGCCAAGGTCAACGCGCTGATCGTGGTGAACGACAGTCGCGAGGTCTGTGGCGTGCTGCAGATTTTCGACATCGCCTCCAGCGACACCCGCTCGGTCCGGATTCGTGCCACTGATCTGCCCTCGGCGGGCCAGCCGATTGCCGAGGTCGAGGCGGTCTGATCGGCGCCCCTCAGGAGCGTCGATCGATTGCCTGCTGAATACCCCGCACGCGCTCGCGATAGTCGCGAAGCACGCGGGCCGCCTGAGGCAGACCGCGCCGACCGGCGTCATCGATCCAGGCGGCCGCAACAGGCGCCAGCCGTTCGCGCAGGTCCCGGACGACGTCGGCGCCAGCGACCGATGGGTTCAGCCCCGCCGCGGCCATCCGGCGCTGCAGACTCGCATCGAGTTCGTCGGCGGCACGACCGAACAAGCGTGCAGCATTCGATCCACCCACGGTCTCCAGTACCTGGCGCTGCGCGACGCTCAGTCGCTGCCAGACCTGCGCATTGATGACCAGGGCGAAGCTCTGGCGACTCAGGCCCCCGGGCACGATCCACAGATGAGCGAACGACCCGGCCACTGCAATGCGGTCGGCATTGTCGGCAGCCAACAAGGCGCCGTCGAGTAGATGGTCGGCGACCTCATTGGCGATCGCGATCATCGGCAAGGACCGGTCCTTCACGCCCAGCGCGGACAACGCCGCGACCACCTGCGAGCCAACACCGCCGCCGCTGCGCAAGGTCAGTCCGGCCAGATCATCCAGCGTCCGGATCGGGCCGCGCACGGTGTACAGTTGCTCGGGCAGTTGCGTGAACACTGCCAACACATGAGCGCCCGGATATTCGTCCACCTGGCGCAGACTGGCCATGCGGGTTTTCTCCAGCGCAATCGATACCGCCTGCGCTGAGGCGCCCGCCATCGGCAACTCGGCCAGCCGTGGCAACACGTGTCGATCGGGATGCACGCCATGCGCGACGATCGCGATATCGACCGCATTGCGCGCGACGGCCGACAAGGTGTCCTGGATCGGCGCGACCGGGTGCTCCAGCAGATCGCAAACAACGGTCAGCGGACGCCGAGTCGCCAGCGCGGCGCACCACTGCACGATCGATTCATGCAACAGATGACCCGGTGGCGCCCAGCTCGACACGCTCAGCCGGATGAGGCCGGTTGCAGGTACCGGTTCCGGCTCGGCAGCGCGCGCACCCGACGCGCCCAGGCTCACCAGCAGGCTGACCATGCCGCCGCTCAGCAGCCTCAGGACGATCGCCGACCTGCTGGCACGATCACGGCGCCCGGCCCGGTGCCACGCGCGAGACAGTGTTCGATCGGGAAAATCTGCCATGGCCTGCTCAACGAGAAAGAGCGGAGTGATCGAGGATACCGATGATCGACCCAAAAAATCGTCCAAAGGGCCCGGCCAAAGAAAAAGGCGCACCTGGGTGCGCCTCAAATGGCAGCCTAGCTGCCTCTCCTCCTCCTCGATGCTCGACACGCAACGTCAGTCACATGTCGAGACAAAGTAGATCGTAATGAATCAGTAATGCGAAGTAAACGATTTTCTTAAGTCAAGCAGTATCCAGGTCGCACAGGGGCCGACTCTCCCCCCCTCTTTCGGGTGATATTCCGCAATCCATCCGAAAAACCGGAGCGATTGGCCGAAATGACGCTATTTTTTCCTGTAATTCGGAAACCAACTTTATCGGGCACCGCCCACCCGCGCCAGCATGACCAGGGCAATCAGCAGCGCAGCCGTGCTCGGAATGCTGACCGAGACCCAGGGTGGCCAGGTGTTGAGCAGCCCGAGATGCGAGAACAGGCCATTCAGAAAATGAAAGGCAACCCCGACCATGATGCCGGCGAACACCTTGTAGCCGATACTGCCGGCACGGGCATGCAGATAGCCGAAGGGCAGTGCCAGTGCCATCATGACCAGGATCGCCAACGGATAGGTCAGCTTCTTCCAGAGTGCCAGCTCATAACGGCTCGCGTCCTGCTGGTTCGATTGCAGATGCGAGATGTACTCGCGCAGATCCATGCCGCTCATGCGGTCAGGCGCGATCGCCATGACATCCAGCAGGTCTGGGGTCAGGTCGGATGACCATGCCTGGCGACCGGCCAGTTTGCGCTCGGCGCGAATCATCTCCGTGCCGTCGACAGTCGTCTCGTCGATCACCAGTTCATTCACGTCATCGAGCGTCCATTGATTCGAGCCGCCGAACCGGCCGGTGGGTGCCGACAGGACGCTCAACAAGCGGAATTCACTGTCGAACTCGAACACGCTGACCTGGCGAAGCCGGCCGCCCGTTTCGAGCTGGCCGATATTGACGAAGCGCAAGCGGCTCGGGCTGCCCCGGGCATCGCGAACCGTATCCTTGAGCCAGATGCCTGAACGATATTGACCGGCAATCTGGCCGCCGATTGCCCCCAGCCGGATATCCTGCGCCAACCGCTCCGCGGGTGGCACCAGCACTTCACCAACCACCGCAGTGGCGATCGCCAACACCAGGCCGACGCGCAGCAAGGTGGCGAAGGCGCGCAGACGCCCCAGTCCGGCTGCGCGCATCGCGGTGAACTCGGAATTGGACGCAAACTGAGCCAGTACATAAATCGTACCGATCAGTGCGGCGATCGGCATCAATTCATAGATATGGCTGGGCAGGCTCAGAATGACGTAGGCGATGGCGTGCGTGAATTCGTAACTGCCGCGGCCGACATCCTCCAGTTCGGCGATGAAATCAAAAAACGTGAACAGCGCCAGGAAGCCGAACAGCACGAAGGCGACGGCAGTAAACATCTCGCGCGCGAAGTAGGCGCGAAGAATTCTCACGCGTCGGCCCTCTTGCGCGCCGGGAACAGACCCGACAGGCCAAGATCGGGCCACCATCGACGCCCCAGGGCCAGTTGTCGCCAGAACAGGACAGCGGCAAGCAGCGCGGCCAGCGCATGGACCAGCCAGACACCCAGCCAGAATGGCAGCTTGCCCTGGGCAACCCAGGCCTGACATAGCGACATCAGGTTCAAATACACCATATAAAGCAACAGGGCGACCACGAGATTGATCGAGCGACCGACCCGCGGATTGGCCGATGACAAGGGAATGGCGAGCACCGCCAGCAGCAACGCGGAAATCGGAATACCGATCCGACGCACCAGCTCTCCGTAGTCGGCCTGAGTCCCGGACTGAATCAATTCGATGAAGCCTTTCGCCTTGCTGGAACTGACGGTTTGCTCCACCTTGCGCGTTTCCAGGCGAAGACCGTATCGGTCGAACTCCATCAGGCGCAGCTCCGAATCGGCCAGGTTGCCGTCATAGCGCCGGCCCTGCAACAAGACTAGGTAGCGCTGCCCGTCTTCCCGCGTTTCGATGCGCCCACGTCGCGACACCACGATGATCAGGCCGTTCTCCCGCCGTTCCGTCACGAAGACATTCTTGACCTCGGTCTGTTCGTCATTGAGTGATTCGACAAAAAACACGCGATCGGATCCGCGCGATTCGCGAAACTGACCGGCGGCCACCATCGAGACATCCTCACGGGTATCGAATCGGCGCTGATAGTCGGCAATCTGTTGATTGGCCCAGGGCGACAGCGCGAACGACACGAGCGCGGCCAGCAGGACGATGGGGGCAGAGAAAGACAGGACCGGTCGGATCCAGGCGGCCAGACTCTGCCCGGATGCCTGCCAGACCACCACCTCGGAATCACGCCAGGAGCGGGTCAGCGTCATCAGGACAGCGATGAACAGGGTCAGGACCAGCAAAGGCCCCAGGATGTTCAAGGCGGAAAAAGCGATCAACGGCAGGACGCTCGCCGAATCCACGTTGCCACCGGCCGCACGCCCGAGGAAGCGCACCAGGCTGGTGGTGATCATGATGGTGAACAGAACGGCGAAGACGATGCCGGCAATGCTGCGCAATTCGCGCTTGAGCGCTTTGGTGAAGAGCATCGGGTCTTCCGGAAAGGCTGCAGCGTCTGGGCGAAGGGCACCGGCCGACCATGCGGCGGCTATAATCTCCGGTCGCCTCGAGGGATGACTGAACCCCACTTCCGAATGCAACGGAGTCTTGAATGCAATTTAGTATAAAGCCACTGCCAGTCGACAAGCTCAAGACCGGTTGCCTCATCGTTCCGGTGCTCGAGGGCAAGCGCGCCGATGAATCCCCGTTGTCCCGATCGCTGGAAGCCACCATCGCTGCCGCGCTCAAGTCCAACGACCTGGGCGAGTCGGCGGGCTCCTGGCTGCTGCTGCAGACTGACGAAGCGGCCCAGCGCGTGCTGCTGGTCTCGATGGGCGGCGGCAAGAAGGCGGGAGCGAGCAGTTTCGTTGAGGCCGCGCGCGCCGCCTATCGCCGTGCCGGCATGCTGGGCACCAACGAGGTGGTGAGCCTGCTCGCCCAGACGCCGGTGGCCGATCGTGAACCCGACTGGCAGGTCGAGCAGGAAGTGCTGGCCGCGCGCGCCGTCAGTTATCGATTCGACCGATACAAATCGGTCAAGCCCACCGATCCGCCGCGCCTGACCAAGATCGCGATCGCCGGATCGACCGAACTCACCCGTTCATTCAAGGCGGCGTTGGCCCGCGGGCTGGCGATCGCCAACGGTGCCGACCTGACCCGTGATCTGGGCAATACGCCGGCCAACATCTGCACGCCGACCTGGCTGGCCGAAGCCGCCCGCAAGCTCGCGCGTGAATTCAAGCTCAAGGTGCAGATTCTCGATCAACGCCAGATCGAACAACTCAAGATGGGCTCCTTTCTGTCGGTTGCCCAAGGCTCGGCGCAACCGCCCAGGTTCATCGTGCTGCAATACAACGGTGCGCCGGCCAGCCGCAAGCCGGTGGTCATCGTCGGCAAGGGCATCACCTTCGATACCGGCGGCATCTCGATCAAGCCGGCGGCCGGCATGGACGAAATGAAATACGACATGGGCGGGGCAGCCGCCGTGATCGGTACCATGCGGGCCGTCGCGGAACTCAAACCCAAGATCAATGTCGTGATGGTCGTACCGACCTGCGAGAACATGCCCGGCAGCCGGGCCACCCGTCCCGGCGACATCGTCACCAGCATGTCTGGGCAGACCATCGAGATTCTCAACACCGATGCCGAAGGGCGGCTCATCCTGTGCGACGCCCTGACCTATTGCGAGCGATTCAAACCCGACTGCGTGATCGATCTGGCCACGCTGACCGGCGCCTGCGTGGTTGCACTCGGTCATCACCATTCAGGGTTGTTCAGTCGCGGCGACAAGCTCGCCGACGAGCTGCTGGCGGCCGGACGCCAGATGCTTGACACCTGCTGGCGCATGCCACTCGATGACGAGTACCAGAAGCAGATCAAATCGCCGTTTGCCGACATGGCCAACGTGGGCGGGCGTGATGCGGGTGCCGTCACGGCCGCCTGCTTCCTCGAACGCTTCACCCGCAACTACGACTGGGCGCATCTGGATATCGCCGGAACGGCCTGGTATTCGGGCAGCAACAAGGGGTCCAGCGGCCGTCCGGTCGCCATGCTGACCCGCTTCATCCTGAATCGCGCAGGCAGTTGATGACCCACGTCGATTTCCACTTCAACACGCCCGACAAGCTCGACTATGCCTGTCGGCTGGTTCGCAAGATCTTCAACAGCGGTCGGCGAATCGTGGTCTGGAGTGGTGATGCGACGACGCTCGAACAGTTCGACGAGCGGCTCTGGCACTTTTCAGCCACCGACTTCATTCCCCATGTCGCCTGCGACGACCCGCTCGCGCCGGTCACCCCGGTGCTGCTCGCGAGCGCCGATGCGCAGCCCGTGCATCATGACGTGATGGTCAATCTGGGCAGCGGGACGCCGCCGCTGTTCGGGCGCTTCGATCGGCTGGTCGAACTGGTCGGCACCGACGAGGCCGACCGGGTCGCAGCGCGAGAGCGCTGGCGGTTCTATCGCGACCGCGGCTATCCGATGACCACGCATGATCTGAGCGATGCCAGGCGCTGACGGCCAGGTCTGTCTCGACCTTCCCGACCCACACCACCGATTTCAACGCCATGACTGACGTTTCTCCCACTGCCGCTGATGCCCGCGTCCCCGGCGCCAACGACACCGATGCCCACGGGCTTGGCAAGAGCTTCGAGCCTGCCGCGATCGAGGCCCATTGGTACCCGGTCTGGGAGCAGCGCGGCAGCTTTGCCGCGGGACGGCAACCCGGTTCAGCCCCATTCTGCATCCAGTTGCCGCCTCCCAATGTGACCGGCACGCTGCACATGGGGCATGCGTTCAACCAGACGATCATGGATACCCTGACGCGCTGGCATCGCATGCGCGGCGACAACACTTTGTGGCTGCCCGGTACGGATCATGCCGGCATCGCCACCCAGATCGTGGTCGAACGCCAGCTCGAAGCCGAAGGCAGTTCGCGCCATGTGCTGGGCCGCGAAGCGTTCATCGAGCGGGTCTGGGACTGGAAACAGCGATCGGGCTCGACCATCACGGGACAGATGCGCCGGATGGGGGCCTCGGCCGACTGGACGCTCGAATACTTCACGATGGACGAACGCCTGTCGGCTGTGGTTCGCGAGGTGTTCGTCGAACTTTATGAACAGAATCTGATATACCGGGGCAAGCGGCTGGTCAACTGGGACCCGACCCTGCTCACCGCCGTCTCGGATCTGGAAGTCGAAAGCACCGAAGAAAATGGCTCGCTCTGGCATATCCGCTACCCGCTCACCGATGGCTCGGGTCATCTGACCGTGGCCACAACCCGGCCGGAAACCATGCTGGGCGACACCGCCGTGATGGTGCACCCCGACGACGAACGGTATGCCGGGCTGATCGGCAAAACCGTCCGGCTGCCCCTGTCGACCGCGTTGCACGCCACCGGCGACGACCCGCTGAGCGTGGCCTCATGGCGCGAGATTCCGATCATCGCCGACGCCCATGTCGATCCGGCCTTCGGTACCGGCGTGGTCAAGGTCACGCCAGCCCACGACTTCAACGATTTCGCCATCGGCCAGCGTCACGGCTTGCCGATGATCGACATACTCGATCTGCAGGCGCACATCAATGCACATGCACCGGTGCGGTATCAGGGGATGGATCGCTTCGAGGCGCGAGAGCAGATCGTGGCCGATCTGCAGTCGCTGAGCCTGCTCGCCGGGATCGATCCGCACAAGCTCATGATTCCGCGCTGCGAACGGACCAACGTGATCGTCGAACCGATGCTCACCGACCAGTGGTTCGTGGCAATGAGCCGGCCCGGGCCGGCCGATTCACCGCTCGCGGGCGCCAGCATCGCCCAGAAATCGCTGGACGTGGTGGCCGATGGCCGCATCCGCTTCGTGCCGGGCAACTGGACCTCGACCTACAACCACTGGCTGGAGAACATCCAGGACTGGTGTATCTCGCGCCAGCTCTGGTGGGGCCATCAGATACCGGCCTGGTATCCGGCCGATGCTCAGGGGCAGGCCATTCACGACGGCCGGATCTTCGTGGCACGCGATCATGACCAGGCCCTGGCCAAGGCACGCGCCAGCGGGTGGGCCGGCGAGCTGGTGCGCGACCCCGATGTGCTGGACACCTGGTTCTCGTCGGCGCTGGTGCCGTTTTCCACACTCGCCGTTCCCGACCGGCCCTTCGTCGACGGTCGGCCCAATCTCGACCCCGACCTGGCCCGCTACCTGCCTTCCTCGGTGCTGGTCACGGGCTTCGACATCATCTTCTTCTGGGTGGCGCGGATGGTGATGATGACGGTGGCCTTTACCGACAAGGTGCCGTTTCACGAGGTCTACGTGCATGCGTTGGTGCGCGATGCCGAAGGCCAGAAGATGTCCAAGTCCAAGGGCAATACGCTCGACCCGATCGACCTGATCGACGGCATCAGCCTGGACGACCTGCTCGCCAAACGCACCGCCGGCCTGATGAATCCGAAGCAGGCTGAATCCATCCGCAAGCGCACCCGCAAGGAGTTTCCGACTGGCATCGCCGCGTATGGTGCCGATGCATTGCGCTTCACGTTCGCGGCCATGGCCACGCCGGGACGGAACATCAACTTTGATCTGGGTCGCTGCGAAGGCTATCGGAATTTCTGCAACAAGCTCTGGAACGCCACGCGTTTTGTGCTGATGAACTGCGAGCAGCGCGACTGCGGTTTCGAGGCGCACAACGCTGCTCAGTGCAGCGTTGCAGGGTCTGCCGATAGCGCTCAGGCCTACCTCGAATTCAGCCAGCCCGACCGCTGGATCGTCTCGACGCTGCAGCGCGCCGAGGCCGATATTCATCGCCATCTCATCGAATACCGCTTCGATCTGGCCGCTCGCGCCATTTATGAATTCGTCTGGAATGAATTCTGTGACTGGTATCTCGAATTGGCCAAGGTTCAGTTGGCTGACGGCAACCCCGCCGCCCAGCGTGCCACCCGCCGCACTTTGCTGCGCACCCTGGAAACCATGCTGCGCCTGGCCCATCCGGTGATCCCTTTCGTCACCGAGGCCTTGTGGCAGGCGGTCGCGCCGCTGGCCCATCGTTATGGCGAGCGTGGCGAGCAGACCCTTAGTGGCGACGAACTGGCCAACGCGCGCGCTATGCAATCCTTTTCGATCATGACCCAGCGCTATCCGCAGGCCGAGCCAGACCGGATCGACGAACAGGCCGAAGCCTGGATGGCGGATCTGCGTGCCCAGGTCGATGCCTGCCGAGCCCTGCGTGGCGAGATGGGGATCGCACCGGGTCAGAAGCTGCCCCTCATGGTCACCGGCGACCGTTCACGGCTGACCGCAGCGGCACCCTACCTGAGCCTGCTCGCGAGGCTCTCGAGAGTCGATGTGGTCGATGCCCTGCCGGCCAATGCAATTGCACCGGTACAGAACGTGGGCCAGAGCCGGCTCATGCTGATGGTCGAGATCGATCGCGCGGCCGAACGTGACAGACTGGGCAAGGAAGTCACACGCCTGCAAGGCGAGATCGCCAAGGCCAATGGCAAGCTGGGCAATGCGCAGTTCGCGCAGCGCGCGCCGGCCGAGGTGGTCGCCCAGGAACGCGAGCGACTGGCCGGCTTCGAATCGACGCTGTCACGGATCCGTGAGCAGATCGCGCGCCTGGCGATCGATCCGACGAACTGATGACGCCGCGTCAACCATGCGCCGGTGCACCCGATCAGGATTCGACGCGTCCGCGTTGCGATTTGATTTTTGACCGGGCGACCTTGTCGTCGACCCGTCGGCGTTTGGCGGCCAGCGTCGGGCGGGTGGGCACGCGCGGCCTGGGTGCCTGCCCAGCCGCCTGAACCCAGGCATTAAGCCTGGCCATGGCGTCATCCCGATTGGCTTCCTGGGTGCGATAGCGCTGCGCCTTGATCACGATGACGCCCTCGCTGGTGATTCGCCGATCGGTAGACGCGAGCAGCCGCTCGCGCACGGCGGCAGGCAGCGACGAGCTGGTGATGTCGAAGCGCAACTGCACGGCGGTGGCCACCTTGTTCACATTCTGACCACCCGCGCCCTGGGCGCGAATGAAGGTGATCTGAACCTCCTCCGGGGCAATCTGCAATGGGTTGCTCATGATCAGCTGGCTATGGTTTGCGATGGTCTGGGCAGACGGCATTTTGCTGTACATTCGTCGGCAGACCGATTTTCCAAGGAGACATTCATGGTTCGCCGATCCATCCTACGTGCTGCGTTTGCCGGCCTCACCGCAAGCGCATTATTTGCGGGATTCTCCACACCCGCCAATGCAGCCTGGCCCGAGCGTCCCATCCAGCTCATCGTGCCCTGGGGCGCCGGCGGTGGCACCGACGCCGTGGGCCGCTTCCTCGGCGCCGAACTCGAGAAAGCGCTTGGGCAACCCGTGAATGTCGTCAACCGCACCGGGGGCAGTGGCGTCGTGGGTCATTCTGCCATTGCCTCGTCCCCACCGGATGGTTACACGCTGGGCGTTGTCACCGTCGAAATCACCATGATGAAACATGCCGGCCTGACCAAACTGGGACCGACCGATTTCACGCCACTGGCGCTGGTCAACTTTGACCCGAACGCGGTGTTCGTGGCGACCTCCTCGCCCATCAAAACCGCCAAGGAACTCATCGAAGCCGCCAAGGAGTTTCCGGGCAAACTCAAGGGTAGCGGTACCGGTCAGGGTGGCATCTGGCATCTGGGCCTGGCCGGCATGCTGGTCGATGCCGGCGCACCCGGCACGGCGGTTGCCTGGGTGCCCAGTCAGGGGGCGGCACCGGGACTGCAGGATCTGGTCGCCGGGGGCGTGGATATTGCCTCGTGCTCATTGCCCGAGGCGCGTGCGCTGGTCGAAGCCGGCAAGGTCCGGCCGATCGTGCTGATGTCGGACAAGCCCGATGGCATCTTCCCCGACGTGCCCCTGCTCAAGACAGCCACGGGCAGCAACTGGGTCAATGGCGCCTGGCGCGGCATCGCCGCGCCCAAGGGCCTGCCCGCCGATATCACCGCCAAACTCGAAGCCACGCTCAAGACCATTTATGAGAGCGAGGGTTATCAGGGTTTCCTGAAATCGCGGGGCTTCGGTGCGGTCTATGCCGACGGCAAGGGATTCGCCGAGTTCATGGCCAAGGGCGACAAAGACATGGCTGCCGTGATGAAATCGGTCAGTCTGGCCAAGTAAGCAGACGACGGCGCATCAGGCGATGAAAGTCCATGACTCCCTGATCGGTACCATCCTGCTTGTATTGTCCATGGCGGTCCTGTGGCATGTGCGCACCTTTCCGCCGGTTCCCGGGCAACCCTACGGGTCGGCACTGTTCCCGACACTCGCAGCCGCCGGCCTGGCCATTGCTTCGTTGCTGCTCATCATCCAGGGCGTCCGCGGGCGTCGCGATCCGCCGCCTGCCACGACGCTCGAAGACCAGGCCGGCCCGGGCGATCCGGTGACTGCCCGGCCTTCGCTGTTGCCGGTCTTGCTGGTGCTGGCCACGATGGGCCTGTATATCGGGCTGGTCGACTGGCTGGGATTCATCATCTGCGGAACGGCCATGCTGGTGGTGCTGCTCGCCCTGTTTCAAGTCAGGCCACTCTACATCCTGCCGGTGGCGCTGCTGGCCACCCTGGTGATTCATACCGGCTTTTATCGATTGCTGCGCGTTCCCCTGCCCTGGGGTGTGCTGCAACCCGTGGCATGGTGATGCCGGTGCGCCTGACATCATGACGGCCGTGCTCACCGCAGCCCAGATGGTCGCCGACCCGACCGTGCTGATGGCGATTTTTTTCTCGTCATTGTTCGGCCTGTTCGTCGGTGCGGTGCCGGGCCTGACCGCGACCATGGCCACCGCCCTGCTGGTGCCGATCACCTTCTTTCTGCCACCGGTCGCTGCGATCGGCGCGATCGTGTCGGCCACTGCCATGGCCATCTTTGCCGGCGACATCCCCGGCTGTCTGCTGCGCATGCCTGGCACGCCGGCATCGGCCGCTTATGTCGATGAAAGTTATGCCATGACGCGCAACGGGCAGGCCCAGCGCGCATTGGGTACCTCGCTGGTGTTCTCGGCAATCGGCGGCGTCTTCGGCACCCTCGTGCTGAGCCTGTCCGCGCCTGCGCTGGCCGAGGTGGCCTTGCAGTTCAGCTCCTTCGAATATTTCTGGCTGGTCCTGCTGGGCCTGACCTGCGCGGTATTCATCGCATCGGACGCGCCGCTCAAAGGCGTCATCACCCTGATGCTGGGCCTGTTGTTCGGCAGCGTGGGTCTGAACAATCCTGCCGCCCACCCCCGCTTTACCTTCGACATCCCCGATCTGCTGGGCGGCATCAATCTGATTCCCGCGATGATCGGCCTGTTCGCGATTTCCGAGGTCTTGCGCTTCGCCCAGGAGCGCGGCACATTGCCGGCGGTCAAGCAGCAGATTGGCGCCGTCCTGAGCGGCATGGGTGGTCTGGTGCGCCGATACAAGGTCCAGGCCTTGCGTGGCAGCGCCCTGGGCACGGTGGTTGGCGCACTGCCTGGTGCCGGCGCCGACATTGCGGCCTGGATGTCGTATGCGATCAGCAAGAAAATGTCGAGAACGCCGGAGAAATTCGGTACCGGGCATCCCGAAGGACTTGCCGAGGCGGGCGCCGCGAACAATGCCGCCCTGGCCGGTGCCTGGATTCCCGCGTTGGTGTTCGGCATACCGGGTGATTCAATCACCGCCATCGCGATCGGGGTTCTCTACATGAAGAACATGAATCCCGGCCCGACCATCTTTGTCAATCAGCCTGAAAATGTCTATGCGGTGTTCATGATCTTCCTGCTGGCCAATCTGTTGATGATTCCGCTGGGTTGGCTCTGCATCAAGACTGCCTCGCGCCTGCTGCGCGTGCCCCGCAATATGCTGATGCCGATCATTCTGCTGTTTTGCGTGGTGGGTGCCTTCGCGATCAACAATGCGACCTTCGACCTGTATGTACTGATCGGTTTCGGCCTGATGGCCTGGTTCCTGGAGGCGAACCGGTTTCCCGTCGCGCCGATGATCCTGGGCATGCTGCTGGGTACCATGCTTGAGGAGCATTTCATCCGCTCCATGATCAAGTCCGATGGCCAATGGCTTGCATTCGTCGAGCGACCCATCGCCGCCGGTCTGGCCCTCGTGACGTTTGCCATCTGGATCGGCTCGGGCTGGGTGGCAGCCCGAGGCAGACGCTTCTGGCGGACGGGTGACCAGCCAGACGCTTTAAGGCCGCCGTAAAGCCGCATCAGCAGCCGCATCAGCAGCCGCGCCGCCACCGAGACGACGACCGACCGGCGCGACGCAGCCGGCTCAGTGAGCCAGGATCTGGCTCAGGAACAGACGGGTACGCTCGTTCTTCGGGTTGTCGAAGAACTCCTGGGGTTTGGCGCTTTCCACGATGCTGCCCTGATCCATGAATACGACCCGGTCGGCGATCGTGCGCGCAAAGCCCATCTCATGGGTGACGCAGATCATGGTCATGCCCGATTCTGCGAGATCAACCATCACATCCAGCACTTCCTTGATCGTTTCGGGATCGAGCGCCGAAGTCGGCTCATCGAACAGCATGACCTTGGGATTCATGCACAGCGATCGCGCAATGGCGACCCGCTGCTGCTGACCGCCGGAGAGCTGACCCGGGTACTTGAGCGCCTGCTCGGCGATGCGCACGCGCTTGAGATACTTGATCGCCGTTTCCTCCGCCTCGCGTTGCGCGGTCTTCTTGACCCAGATCGGCGCAAGCGTGCAGTTGTCAAGCACGCTCAGGTGCGGAAACAGGTTGAAGTGCTGGAACACCATGCCAACGTCGGATCGGACCTGATCGACATTCTTGAGGTTATCGGTGAGTTCGACGCCATTGACGACGATACTGCCTTCCTGATGCACCTCGAGACGGTTCACGCAGCGGATCAATGTCGACTTACCTGAGCCCGAGGGGCCGCAGATCACGATCCGCTCACCACGGGCCACCGAAATATCGATGTCCTTGAGCACATGAAATTCGCCATACCACTTGTTGACCTTGCGAATCTCGATGACTGGTGCCGATGCCGGGGCAGCCGAAGAATTCATCAATTGCTCCGATGGCTATGGCTCAGATCCCGTTCCAGCCATTGGCTGTAGCGGGACATGGCGAAGCAGTAAACCCAATAGACGACGATCGAGAACAGCAATGCCTCGAGATAGAACTTCTTCCAGGCGAAATCGGTCTCGACCGACCGCTTGACCGAATAGGAAAAATCGAAGATGCCGATGATCAGCACGAGCGATGTGTCCTTGAACAGCGAGATGAACGAATTGACAATCGGCGGTATCGACAGTCGCAGCGCCTGAGGCAGGATGATCAGACCGGTGCTCTGCCAGAACGTAAGCCCCAGCGCCTGGGCGGCTTCGAACTGCCCCTTGGGCATGGCTTGCAGACCGCCCCGCACCGCCTCGGCCAGATAGGCAGCAACGAACAGGATGATGGCAACCTGGGCTCGCAGCAGATTTTCGATGCGCATACCCTCGGGCAGGAACAGCGCGAACATGAAGTTCGCCATGAACAGGACGGTGATCAAGGGCACGCCACGCACGACCTCGATATAGACCACGCTGAACGCCCGGATGAACGGCAGGTTCGAGCGACGTCCCAGGGCCAGTACGATCCCCAGCGGAAAAGCGAAAAGAATGCCGAAAATTGCCAGAATCAGCGTGACGGGCAAACCGCCCCAGCTGGACACCGGTACCGGCGTCAGTCCGAACCCGCCGCGCATCAACCACCAGGTCAGTATCGATGCGACGATCCAGATATAGACCAGCGAGCGCTGCCAGAACCATTTGATACCCGAAATGATCAACAGACCGGTCAGGATAATCACGACCAGTCCGCCACGCCATTGCTCATCGTAGGGGTAGGTGCCGAAGGTCATGACCCGGAACTTTTCAGCGACCACTGACCAGCAGGCACCGGAGCCTCGCACCTGCTCGCAAGCCTCGATCGGCTTCGCGCCCCAGACCGCATTGGTGAACAACCAGCTGACCATCGGTGGAATGATCCAGGCCAGGATGCCGATCACGATCACGGTGATGAGGGCGTTGACCCAGTTCGAGAACAGGTTCTGGCGAAGCCAGCCGATCACGCCCACATCACGGATCGGTGCGGGACGCGATGGCGGCGGCGTGAATGTCCGGGCATCCGGCACCGCCCCTGCAACGGTGGCGTCGGCGGTTGCTCCGATCGTCGGTTCGGGTGGCGGATTCATCGTTCGATCAGCTTGACCGAGCTGTTATACCAGTTCATGAACAAGGCAATGAGCAGACTGATGGTCAGATAGACTGCCATCAGAATGGCGATCGCTTCAATCGCCTGCCCGGTCTGGTTGAGCGAGGTATTGGCCACGGCGACCAGATCCGGATACCCGATCGCCACCGCGAGCGAGGAGTTCTTGGTGAGATTCAGGTATTGGCTGGTGAGCGGCGGAATGATCACGCGTAATGCCTGGGGCAGCACCACCAGACGCAGCCGCTGCCCAGCGGAGAGGCCCAGGGCCTTGGACGCTTCGGTCTGCCCCTTGTCAACCGCTTCGATGCCGGCGCGCACGACTTCGGCGATGAAGGCAGCCGTGTAGATGGACAGACCCAGCAACAAGGCCGTGAACTCGGGCGTGATCACACGCCCCCCGACATAATTGAAGCCCTTGAGTTCGGGAATCTCGAAGGCGGTGGGCGCACCAAACACAGCCCAGGCAATCAATGGGATGACGACGATCAGACCCAGCGACACCAGGCCGACCGGCGACTGCTGACCGGTGGCAACCTGGCGTCGGCGGGCAAATGCCCGGTAGACGAAGATCAGTACGACGGCGAGCAGCAGACCGACGACGGCTGCTGTCCAGCCCGGCGCCGCGACCGGCCAGGCAACGCGCAATCCGCGCTGGCTCAGGAAGGCCACGCCGCCCAGTGAGATGGACTGGCGCACCGACGGGAAGATTTCGGAGAACAGCGTATACCAGGCCAGCAGTTGCAGCAGCAGCGGGATATTGCGGAAGGTCTCGACATACACCGTGGCCAGTCGGGCCAGCAGCCAATTGCCGGACAACCGGGCGATACCGATCAGGGTACCCAGAATCGTGGCCAGCACGATGCCGAATCCGGCAACCCAGAGGGTATTGACGATGCCCGCCAGAAATGCGCGGGCATAGTTATTGGTGGCATTGAAGTCGATCCGGGATTCCGATATTTCGAAACCGGCTTCGGTATCGAGGAAACCGAAGCCGACCCGGATCTGACGTTGCTCCAGGTTATAGAGCGTGTTGCCGATCAGAAACCAGCCAACCGCAACGATGGCCAGCAGCAGCAGCACCTGCCAAAGAATGCCTCGCGCGCGCTCGCTGGCGAACATCAGCGTTCCGCACGCCGGACGGCGCGACTGTGAGCGCAAATACGGGCAGCGAGGAACATCGGGCAGGCCGCGGCGAGCCGAATCAGCGCATCGGAATGGCGTACATCAGGCCACCCTCGGTCCAGAGCGCATTCAGGCCGCGTTCGATACCCAGGGGACCCACGTTACGGGTGTACATCTCGCCATAGTTGCCGATGGCCTTGATGGTCTTGACCATGAAGGCATTGTCGATGCCCATGCCTTTACCGACATCACCCTTGACGCCGAGCAGGCGCTGTACCGATGGGTTCTGCGACTCTTTGGCCATCTGGTCAACGTTGGCTGCGGTCACACCCAGCTCTTCGGCCTCGATCAGGCCATACAGGGTCCATTTGACGATGGTGAAGAACTCCCAGTCGCCCCGACGCAGCATCGGTCCCAGCGGCTCTTTGGAAATTGCATCGGGAAGAATCATGTAGTCACCGGGCTTGTCGGCCTTCTGCCGGGTCGATGCCAGGCCGGAGATATCGGTGGTGTACACGTCGCAGCGGCCCGAGAAAAAGGCCTGCTCGACCTGCGAGAGTTCCTGGATCACCACCGGCTTGAATTCGAGCTTTTGCGCACGGAAATAATCAGACAGATTCAGCTCGGTCGTCGTGCCTGGTTGCACGCAGACTGACGCGCCGTTCAGTTCCTTGGCGGACTTGACGCCCAGATCTTTCTTGACCATGAATCCCTGGCCGTCGTAGAACAAGGTGCCAGCAAATACCGCGCCGAGCGTCGAATCACGGCTGGACGTCCAGGTGGTATTGCGCGACAGTACGTCGACCTCACCCGACTGCAGGGCTGTGAAGCGGGTCTGTGCGGTTGTCGGCACATACTGGACCTTGCTGCCGTCACCGAGCACGGCGATGGCCACGGCACGACAGAAATCGGCATCGATGCCGGTCCATTTGCCCTGGCTGTCCGGTGCGGAAAATCCCTGCAAACCCGTATTGACGCCGCAGCGCAACACGCCCTTGGACTTGATCGCCTCCAGCGTTTCACCCGCCTGGGCGGCGACTGGCAGCGTGGACGCAGCGGCAAGCAATGTGGTCAGTGCAAGCGCACGGCGAAGCGTTTCAATACGGACCATGGCTCGGTCTCCCTGATTTGTAAGTGAAGTCGCTGGAGTCTACTGGCGCATTCGAATATCCGCAAATACGGGTGACTCCCCGCCTCTTCCGCGCCTGGTCGGGCATTTTTCACGAAGAAGCGAGGGCCCCGCGGCAAATGACGCCCAATCGGAAGCCGATCAGAAACTCTTTGACACACTCAGCACGATCGTCCCCTTGCCCAGATCCTTGCCGAACCCGTTCCGATAGCAGGCGCCCGGCTCACGGTCGGTATCGGTATCGATATACGCCAGTCCGATGTCGAGTCCGGCGACCGATGTGGATCCCGACAGACTCCAATCCGTATAAGAACAGTCAGCCGAGGAGCGGCCAGCCGTCGACGGAATGATCTGTCGGCCCAGGTGGGCACCAACGGTGAACGTCGATATCTTGGTCTAGTAGCCGAGGTCGAGATAGGCACCGCCTTTGCTGTCGGCGAATCCGAAGACGTCGGTCAATGCGTGCGAGTACTTGAGGCTGAGTCCCTGCCAAGCGACCTGACCATAGATTTCGAAGGTATCCGGACTGTTGAAGTCGCCCGGATAGGTGCCCGGGTAGTAATAGAACAGTCCGCCGACGTCATAGTCGACGGCACCGACGCTGCCCTTGTAGCCACCATACAGATCCAGTTCCAGGCTGTTGCTCACCGATCCGCCACCACCATCGGCCAGCCAGCTCACGTTGGATGCCCATGTGCCGAGATAAAAGCTGCCCAGCGCCGCATCGAATCCGCCCTGCACCGCTGGTTTGCCATTCGTTTGCGAAATGCCTCGGAAGCGGTAGTCGGATGCCAGCGCGGTATTCGCGGCTATCGCCACAGGATCAGCGGTCTGGGCGCGACTGTCGAACGGGACGAATGCAAGCACACTGACGCTGGCGAGCAGGACGGGGAAAGCGATGCGTTTCAAGGGACTTCCTTCTGGTCGGATTGTTCTGATTCGAGTCGTCGCGGCCGGCGCCAACTACCACCCGGAATCGACCGCTGATTCCTGAATAGCGAATACCGTGCCAGGGTTTTGACCACCGCGCCCTTCGGCATTCCGCCCCACGATGGGTCACTCAACCAGCGTAGCGACGCACCGTCTGCGCGAATTGGTGCACCGGGTGTCGGCGCGCACCGGGATCGTTCGTCGATTTCCGTTGAATGGTCTGTGGACTGCGGTGCGTGCTGCCGATAGCCAGGCATAACCCGCTCAGCCAGACGAGCGCCGGACGCGACAGCCGACCCACCATGAGCAGCAAACAGAGCAGTTTCCCTTTACCGCGCTACTATGACGACCATGCTGCGGATTCCTGCCTCGATCAGCCGTATAGCTGGCTGGCGATCCAACTGGCCAGCCTGCTCATCGTGGTCCTGATCACTGCATCGACGATCATCGCGGCCATGCCTGATCACGCCGCGCATGCGACGGCACCGGCGTGTCGCGAGCCCGGCCGCAGTGTGGTCATTGGGTCTGTGTCAGGAAGCGCCCGCTTGATCAGCGCACGATGTGCCTCACCACTCGAGGCGCTGTCTGGTGCCGCATCGGGTCGCCAGACAGCGCCTGACAGCGCCGGTTAGGCCGCGTCGGCTCGATCGGCCGACTGGATCGCCTGCCAGACCCGGGCTGGCGTATAGGGCATGTCGATCGGCGCCACGCCGATCGATTTCAGGGCATGCATCATGGCATTGGACAAGGCCGGCAGAGAGCCCGAACAACCGGACTCGCCGACCCCTTTGGCGCCCAGTTCATTGAGCGCCGTGGGTACCAGATGCCAATCGCTGGTCAGGCGCTCGACCGTGCCGGCGCGCGGCATTGCATAGTCCATGAAACTGCCCGAGAGCAACTGACCCGTGTGATCGTCGTAGACGATCTGCTCGCCGAACGCCTGGCCAGCGCCCTGCACGACGCCGCCATGGACCTGCCCGCGAACCAGCGCCGGCGACACGATGTGCCCCAGATCGTCGATGGCCACGTAGTTGACGATCGAGCACTCGCCGGTCTGGGGATCAATCTCGATTTCGGCGACATGACAGCCATTGGGAAAGTTCGCACCGGTGACGGTCTCGGCCGAACAATCGAAGGGATGAGCCTGACCCTCGCGGCCTACGCGCGCGGCCAGCGTGAACAGATCCATGCCGTCGGTGCCGGGTGCCCAGAAGCGACCGTCCGCAAAACTCAGGTGTCCGGCAGCCACCCCGAGCTCGCGGGCGGCGAACGGCCTGGCCGCTTCGATGACCTTGCTGACCAGGTTCTTGAAGGCCGAGCCGGTTCCGTAGAGCGAGCGCGATCCGCCAGTGCCGTTGCCCATGAGTTCCAGACCCGGATCGCCAGCGCGATAGGCGATGCGGCCCGGTGCGATGCCCAGACCTTCGCCGACGATCTGCGCGAATGATGTTTCATGACCTTGTCCGGACGGGCCACTGACGGCAAACAACATGAGCCGTCCATCGGGCAGGAATCGGCAGGAGACTTCATCCTTGGGTGCGCCCCCCGCGCCGGATTTTTCGAGATAACAGCCAAAGCCGATGCCACGCAGCCGCGATCCGGCCCTGGCCTGCGCAGCGCGATCCTCGAACCCGGCATAGTCGGCAATGGTCAGCGCCTTGTTCAGCACGCCATGAAAATCGCCACAGTCATACACCGTGCCGTTGGCGGTGGTGTAGGGAAATTCCGCGGCGGCGATGAAATTCTGCTGACGCAGCGCCACGCGATCCAGGCCATGCTCGGCCGCGCAATGATCGACCAGACGTTCGATCGCAAACGCGATGTCGGGACGACCGGCGCCGCGGTAGGCCGACACCGGTACCGTGTTGGTGTAGATCAGACGGGACTGCATGTAGAGCGCCGGCACGCGATAAACGCCGCCCATGGTCGCTGACAAGTTGCCGGTACCGATGAAGCCGCCAAAGTAGCAGTTGTAGGCGCCCAGGTCGGCCTCGTCCTGAAACCGGATCGCCAGAAAACGGTTCTCCGCATCCAGCGCGATCGAACCCTCGAGCACCAGGGCCCGGCCATGCCACTCGCCAACGAACAGCTCGGAGCGACTGCTCACCCATTTGACGGGCCGACCGAGTCGGCGCGAGGCGAGTACCAGCAAGGCATGTTCCGGATACGGCCCGCCGCGAAGACCGAAGGAGCCGCCCACATCATTGGCGACGATTTCCAGTTGATCGGGCCGGGCGCCGACGATGGCGCACAGACTGGCCCTCATGCCCAGCATGCCCTGCGTGGGCGTGTAGACCGTGGTGTGATCACGACCGGCATCATGACTGACCAGACAGGCGCGCAATTCCATCGGCGCCCCGGCCAGACGCTGACTGACGATGCGCAGGCGTGAGGTTCTGGCCGCGCGGGCGAACGCCGCCTCGACGGCGTCACGGTCGCCCGACTCGTAGGTCAGCGACACATTGCCAGCGGCGGTCTCGTGAATCGGCGACGCGTCGGGCGCCAGCGCGGCGGCGGTCGAGGCCATGGCAGGCAGGTCCTGATAGTCGATGACGACCTGCTCGGCCGCATCACGAGCGAGCAGCGCCGTGTCGGCGATCACGAAGACCACGGGCTGGCCGACAAAACGCACGCGGTCACGCGCCAGCAGCGGCAACGCCGCCTTGTGAATCTTCCGACCCTCCAGACCCATCAGATCCGGTCCGCTGGGAATATCGCCATAGCCGGCCGCCCGCACATCGTCGGCAGTCAGGATGAGCCGCACACCCGGAGCGCTGGCGGCCGCCTCAATATCGATCGACACGATGCGCGCATGGGGTCGGTCGGCGCGAACCACATACGCATGGAGTTGTCCCGGCAGATTCCAGTCCGCCGTGAACTGCCCGGTGCCGGTCACCAGGCGAAGGTCTTCATGGCGCATCAGGCCGTACGACCCGAGCGCCTGGGCGACGCCATCATTCATGACCTGAGCGGGCTGAGGGTCTCGCTGATTCATACGGCCTCCCGCAGCGCGGCCGCGGCCTGCCGAACGGCTGCTTCAATGTTGAGATAACCGGTGCAGCGACAGAGGTTGCCGGCGAGCCCGGCGCGGATCTGGCTGTCGGTCGGATCGGGAAACTCCCGCAGCAGGTCGATGGTTGCCATGATCATGCCTGGCGTGCAGAAGCCGCACTGCAGGCCATGGCATTGTGAGAATGCGATCTGCACCGGATGCAGGGAGTCCGGGTTGTCCGGCGACGCCAATCCTTCAATGGTAGTGACCTCGCCGCCCTGGGCCTGCACAGCCAGCATCGAACACGATTTGACGGCAACGCCGTCCAGGTGCACCGTGCAACAGCCGCACTGACTGGTATCGCAACCGATATGGGTGCCGGTCAGACCGAGTGACTCGCGCAAGGCATCGGCGAGCAAGGTGCGATCCTCGACCTCCAGCCGCGCCGCACGGCCATTGACGGTCAGATCGATTTGGGTCATGTCGAAGCCTCGATTTGTTCAACGGCGCGACGCGTCATTACCACGACCAGGTGGGCGCGATAGGCGGCCGGCGCATGCATGTCGGCATTGAGCCCTTCATCCGAGAGGGTCAGGCCGTCCAGACTGCTGGCCGCAAACGAGCGAGTCAGTGCCGCTTCGGCCTGGGTCCAGCGAAACACCGATGAACCCGCTCCGGTGACCGCCACCCGGACACCGCCCGCTGCCTGCGCAACGAACACGCCGGTCATCGCATAGCCGGAAGCCGGATGGTGGAACTTTGCATACGCCGCACGGCGCGACAGCGGAAAACGAACCCGGACGATGAGTTCATCGGCCGCCAGCGCGGTCGTGAACATCCCCTGAAAAAACGCATCGGCAGCGATATCGCGTCGGTCAGTGATGATCGTGGCATCGAGGCCGAGCACAGCCGCGGGATAATCGGCCGCGGGGTCGTTGTTGGCCAGCGATCCGCCGATGGTGCCGCGCGCGCGAACCTGCCGGTCGCCGATGCTCTGGGCCAGATGGGCCAGGGCGGGCAGGCGCTCGCGCAGCACGGAATGACGAACCACGTCGCCATGCCGGGTCGCAGCACCGATGGTGATGCTGTCGCCATCGATCGTGATGCCCTGCAACTCGGGCAGGCGGCCGATGTCGAGCAGCACCGTGGGCGCGGCCAGACGATGCTTCATCGACGGGATCAAGGTCATGCCACCGGCCAGTGCCCTGGCGTCGGGCTCGGCGCCGAGCACGCGGATGGTCTCGGCCAGATCGGCCGGCCGTTGATAGGAAAATGCGTACATGTCTCACCTCCAGCCGCAGCATAACATCGCCGCCATGGCTGCCTATCCGACGACGCTCGGCCAGCCCGCACGATTCGTGAAGCCAACTCAATGGTGGTCGAGTGTGTCCATGGTGGTGAGGGCTGGCGAGGTTTTCGCGGCTTTTTGATGTGCATCGAAGCGCTTGCAGACCGCTCACTCGCGTCGCCATCGATTTTGCCGCCGTGGCGTGCGGCGCGGGCCTGCCTGTCGGAATTGATACGGCCCGTGCGCTGGAGCGAGCCAGGCAATTCGGCCGGTGTCGACGACGATCGATCTGCATCGTTGCCGTCATACCGAACATCCGCCACGGCACCCACAACGACATGCCGGCAATCACCCTGCCAAAGGGGTGATTGCCGGCATTCAGGGGCCGGGCGGGTAGCGGCGGCCGCCCGGCTCGATTCAAGTGGTCAGGTCACAGACCGGCTCACTTGAACGGCTCCGTTGTATCGTCGATCGACTCGACGAACGCGGTCAGTGCCTCCAACTTATACGGGTCGTCGCCGATCACGTCCGGCCCAACGCCATTGCCGGTGCGGTGGTTCTTGTCGCTGACGACGCACAACAGCGTCTCGCAGGCACCGTTGTGCATGTAAGGCGGCGAGTTGTGGATCCCGAGCTTCATCGGCACGTTGTACCCCTTGCCGCGACCGTCAGCGTTGTGGTCGGCACCCAACGCAAGCAACTGACGTTGAGCCACGCCTTGCGCATTCACCACCGAATTGGCCAGTTCAATGCCGCCGATGTTCCTGTCGATCGGGTTGCCGGCACCTGCCACACCGAGATTGAACGAACCCACGTCTCGCACAAAGCGGAACAGGAATTGCGCACCGACCGGTGTGACACCCGCAGGTGGTGCCGGTGAACCAGCAGGTGGCGGATTCGCACTGGCCGTCTCGGTCGCGATCTCGGTGGTGGAAGGAGGCGAGTCGAAGTCCTTCCGACTGCTCGTCCACTGATCCCCACCATGGCAGCCCTGGCACCCTTGTGCGTAGAACAGTTCACGCCCGGCATCGATCTTCTCCTTGGACACGCCTTTCGACAGTTTCGTCGAATCGAGCGGCGCGTTCGGCGTGCGAATCGCCAGCCGCAGCCATTCGCGCAGACCATTCCAGGCTGGTACCGCAACGTTACTGCCGGGCAGTGTCACGCTCACCTGGTTACGATTCGCATTCGACTTGACGACAAAGTCGGCAATGTCCGCCAGGGCGCTCGCCTCCGGAATGATCAGGCCGTGATCCGGATCGAGCTGTCCCGCCTTCGGACCGGGTCCGGAGGTGTTGCGAATGTTCAGGTCGAAGTCTTCCACTTCGTCCCGCACCGGCGAGTTGTTCAGGATCTTCTGGTGATTGCGGTCACGCGGATTGAACGTGCCGTTCATCGAGAGACTCTTGCGCGGACCGTTACCGAATGACCAGACCACGCCGTCAGTCAGGCCGTCGAAGTGGCAACTGGCGCAGTTCTGCCAACCCTCACTCGACAGTCGATCTCGGCGTGACGAGCCGTCGGGTGTCGGATCGAACAGGCCCCGCGATGAGAAGAACATTTCGGCACCAACCTGGACTTCCTCTTCCTTGGTCCCTGGCAGCGGCAGGTCAGTGGTCTTGATCACGCCGACCACCTTGTCCTGCGCGAGGTCGACTACCGACACGTTGCGCGACACAAAGTTCATCGTGTAGGCATATCGTCCCGCCCGGTCGACCACGATACCCAATGGATTCTTGCCGGCATTCGCGCCACTTGTTGCAGGATCGTCCGGGTCGTTGAGATCAATGTAGCGGGTGGTGTTGTCGTCTCCGGTGAACGTGAGCTTGCCCGCTGCATCGACATTGACCTTGACCAGCAGATCGCTGCCCGCCGAGACCACATAACCGTTGCCCTCACCGCTCTGATTGGTGAAGCCGATTCCCCAGATATTGGCGAAGAACAGCCTGGGCTTACCGGTTTCCGGCTCGCGTGCCCCCAGGTGCAGATTCAGGAATTTGCCGGCACTCGCGTCGACCGGCGAATCGCTGTTGATTCCGTCAAGCACGTTCACATAGGCCATCGTGGACGTGTTGAATACTTGTGGACTACTTGGCGAGGCGGCGATGTTTGGCAGATAAGCCTGGTCACCACGGATAACGATGCTTTGCATCTGGTTCGGAAACGCGAACGTGTCGTCAGCCACGCCGTCGCCCGCCGTGTTGTCGGGGCCGGGTTTGTCCACCTTGAAACCGGTAACCTGCGGCGCCAGGGTGATTCCCTTGACCGCGGCATATTCAGAAGCCCTGACCGAACGGGTGTTGATCTTGATCTGGCAGACGAGGCCTACTTTTCCCAAGTCGTCTGCCTGGATTCCAGTGGCCGAGGTGAATGACAGGAATCGGCTGACATACAGCCGGGTGCTGTCGGCGCTTACCGCCAACCCGCGCGGCTGGAAGTGCCGACGACGATCCGGATCGTTACATGCGCTGTCGCGCAGATCGATGTGGCCGATGATGCGTCGCGAATACGCGCTGATGACCGAAATCGTGTCCTGGCTGCTGTTGGCCACGAAGATCCGCCGACCGTCGGGTGAAGCAACCACATTCCACGGCTCCGCGCCGGTTGTCAGCTGCGCCTGCTCCTCCGCCTGAAAGCTCTGTGGGTCGGAATTCCGGATCCGGATCACGCTTACCGTGCTCGATGCCGCATTCGCTACGTAGGCATAGCGATTGGCTGGATCGAGTGCGACACCTTGAGGTTCATTGCCGACCTTGATTTTTGCCACGGGCACGTGGCTGTCGGTACGTAGCACCGACACCGAGTCGTCGTCCGGATTGACCACCCATAGCAGCTTGTTGTCCGCCGACAGCGCCAGGGGTGCCGAATTCATCGCGGTTTCCCACCGCCTGTCCCGACCGCTCGACGGGTCATTTGCCTCGGCGTCTTCCAGGCGGGTGAGTTCCTCCTCCTCGGCGGATCCCACAGCAGTTGGTGGCGGACTTGACCCACCACTGGCATTACCAGGATCACTCTCGCTGCCGCCGCAAGCGGCCAGTGCGAGCAGCAACGCCAGGAACACGGTTGTCATGGTGAACGGCCATGCGCGGCGGATCGCGACAGCGGCTGTACACCGGTGGCTACCGTACGACTGATTCAACATGTCGCGGGAGACTTCACGGATACATTCGATTGCGACCGGGCGATCCGGCTCGAGCAGACCAAATTTCAGCGCAGAGATCTGATTCATCGTTAGGCCTCATGGTGAGGGACCGCTACGACAATCGAAGTGTCCCGAAGCGTCACATCTTGCGATGCGCCGAGCGAAACGAACAACCTTAGATTTAATTAGACGTATGCGGACGTGGCCGCGAAAGATCTGAAGCAGATGACGCTGCTGCTCGCGAAGGGTTCGTGAGCAATCTGTTTCGCTCATCTCGCCGCGATAACGACTCTGTCAATCCGACGTCGAACGAGTGCGATCGGCGACAATCGCGTCGATACGCGCTATTTGCGTCAGTCTTTTGCCCTCTTTCAGCGAATGGCGTCGTCTCCAGTTGCGCAATTCAAAACCTCGGGAGAGAACAGGATTCGGGCCGATCCACTGTTCCGCCTGGTGAACGAGGCCACAGATGGCAACGTCGGTGTACAAGAATGGGCCTACTCCGAGGGCAGTCTTTCCATCACGCCATAACGACGTGTCACGATGCTAAATGGAACAGCGCCGACGCAGAGTGGGAATATGTCGACGGTGATTCATGCACAGGTCGATTGAGCCAAGCAGTCGCCGCCGGCCGACGAACGCCGGCCGACGAACGCCGGTCTACGGCTGCCGGGTCTCCGGCGAGCAGGTGCGTGACTGGTCGAACGTCTGGTCGCGTGACTGCCGATGCGTCGCCTGATCGGGCTCGACCGTTGGTTAGGTCACTCGCTGCAATGGCTCACGAGGAGCTTGGTCTGGCGTCCAGAGACGGCACCGCCGTTCGCGCTGCGCGGTTCTCGATCCGGCAGGCGGCAAACGCAGGGCTGGGCGAGGTGTGCACGAACGCCAGATGAAACGAAGTGTTGATCGATGAGTTCACAAGAACAGCCTGATGCAGGTCGGGAGAGAGCCTTGGACCATTGCCTCTGGTGGCTTGGTTGGCCAGCTGGGGTGGCGCAGGCCGACACCGTGAACCAGCGCCAACGCCGGCGTCGTGATGAATCTGCACCACGGCGCCCGGCGCCCGAATGCCTATTCGTTGCGTCGGCTTCACGAATGGTGCAGGCTGGATTCAGGGTTCGTGGGACCAGTGACGCTGGTCAAGCAGCGTGCCCCATCGACGATTGAATGGGTGAACCTTGACGGCGGGTTCACCTGCATGTTCGAGTGGCCAACCACGATTGGCCCAGGCGAAAATCGAGCCGCGCAGATTGCTCACCTGGGTCGTGCCTGCCGCGAGCAGGTCTTGCGCGAGTCTGGCCGATCGCACACCCACCGAACAATAGACCACGACCGGCCCGTCATGTTGCGTCAGACGGGAACGCAAGGCGTCAACCGATTCGGCATGGACCGCACCCGGCAAGTGACTGACGTCGTATTCCTGACGACTGCGGGCATCGACCAGCAAGGGCCGGGGTCGGGCAGGATCGTTCAGCCAGTCACGAAGCTGCGCGATCTCGATGCTGGGCAGCCCCGGGTAATCGCGGGCGATCGACTCATCGATGTCGGCCCAGGTCGGCGCACTCCAGAACCAGGCGTGCGCTTGTGCGGTCAGCAGCGCAGCAAAAAGCAGCAGCGCAAGCTGCAGCATGCGCAAGGCCGCCTTCGATCGGTCGGCCGGCCAGTGTGTTGATTCGCCCGTCACCTCTGACTCCTGATGCGTATTGATTGTTGCATGTTGCCTATTACTTGTTGCCTGCGTCAGTCGTTCAATGCGCGCCACCATGACGGACAACCGGGTGGCGGGCTGAATCGGCCGCCCGCGGACTGCCCAGCGCAGCCTGCGTCACCACCGGATCGAGCGCTCTGAGCGCATCGACATGGGTCAGGTACACGTGTCCGCTCAGATGCCTGAGCAGGTCGGTGTCGCGCAGGCGGTCCATGACCGGCCCTTTGATCTCCGAAAAATGCAGACGGACACCAGCCGCGTCGAGTCGGTGCGCAATCGCTTCCAGACTTTCGAGTGCCGACGAATCGATCGCATTGATCGCCGAGCACTGAATGACCAGATGTTCGATCCCGGGATGACTGGCCACGGCATCGGCCACCACATCCTCGAGATAACGGGCATTCGGAAAATACAGACTCTCGTCCACCCGCATCGACAACACCTTGGGCGAGCACACCACATGATGCCGTTCGACATTTCGAAAATGCTCGGTGCCGGCAACCTGTCCGACAATCGCGATGTGGGGCCGTGAGGTGCGCCACAGAAAGAGGATCAGCGAGACCAGCACGCCCACCCCGACACCCGTCTCGACACCGGCCAGCAAGGTGATCACCAGGGTGGCGACCAAGGCCGCACCATCCGGCCGCGAGTAACGCCAGGTGCGTCCGATGGCCGGAAAATCGATCAAGGTGCTGACCGCCACAATGATCGTCGCGGCCAGGGTAGCGATCGGCAGATGATGAATCGCCGGCGTGAGGTAGAGCGTGGCCAGTGCGATACCCACCGCCGTCATCGCGCCGGCGGCGGGCGTTCGCGCCCCTGCATCAAAATTAACGACCGACCGGGAAAAGCCGCCAGTGACTGGAAAGCCACCGGACAGCGCCGACGAGACATTGGCTGCGCCCAGGGCAATCAGCTCCTGGTCGGCCCAGATCTGCTCGCGGCGTTTCGCGGCCAGTGTCTGGGCAACCGAGATCGTCTCGACATAGCCGATCAGTGCGATGATCGCTGCCGGCAGCGCCAGCTCGAGCCAGAGCGATGCATCCAGCGGTGGCAGGGCAATGGACGGCAGTTCCCGAGGAATATCACCGACCACATTGACCCCGGCCGATTCGAGGTTGAGCAGCCAGGTGATGAGCACGGTGATCAGAACACAAATTGCCGGCCCAGTGCGCGCGAGCGGGTCGGCCATCGCGGTGGGCAGACCCAGAGCGAGCAGCATCGGCCTGAGCCGACGCCTGAACAGGATCAACAGGGCCATGACACCGAAGCCCAGCAGCATGGTCGGCCAGTGACTGAGATGAAGATGGCTCAGGAGTTTTGGCAGCAACTCGGGCACGGTGCTGCCCCCGGCCTCGATACCCAGCAGATGTCTGACCTGGCTCAGGGCGATCAGAATGCCCGATGCGGAGATGAATCCGCTGATGACCGGATGCGAGAGAAAACTCGCCAGAAACCCCAGTCGCAGCAGCCCCATCACAACCAGCATCAGACCGCCCAGCCAGGCCAGGATGATGGAGGCGCCCAGGTACTCGGCCGTTCCTGGCGCCGCGATCTGCCCGGCGGCGGCCGCCGTCATCAGGGAAGCAACGGCGACCGGTCCCACCGCCAGTGTGGTGCTGGTGCCCAGTACGGCGTAGATGATGAGCGGGGCGATCGAGGCATATAAACCAATGTGGGCCGGCAGACCCGCGAGCAACGCATAGGCCAGTGACTGCGGAATCAGCAGCATGGTCACGATGATCGCCGCCACGGCATCACCCACGAAGCGCTCGCCTGAATAGTCTGAGCCCCAGCGCAGAATCGGCAGCCATGACTTGATCAAGGATGCACTCCGATCGGGTTGCGGCCACGCAGGCTGCGACGGTGCCCGGTTGGATCGGCCACGTCGGCGTCAGAACGGATTGGCCACCACGCCGCCGTCGACCCGCAGCGCGGCGCCATTGGTCGCACTGGCGGCTGGCGAACATACATAACAGACCAGGTTGGCGACTTCTTCAGGTGTCGTAAAGCGTTGCAACAGCGAGGTCGGTCGTCGCTCGGTGAACATCGTCGCCTTTAAGGTATCGACAGTCGTGTGAAGCGCCCGCGCCCTTGCCTGAAGGCGCGCCTCGGTCTGCTCCACCCAGGTCGGACCCGGCAGCACCGAATTCACGGTGACCCGTGTGCCCCGGGTGGTTTCCGCTGCGCCGCGCGCAATCACGAGCTGCGCCGACTTCGAAAACCCGTAGTGCACCATTTCGCGCGGGATGACCACGCCGGACTCGCTGGACACGAACACGACACGCCCCCAGCGATCATCCTGGAGCATGCGCCTCAGGTAGTGCCGGGTCAGGCGCACGCCACTCATGATGTTCACGTCCATCATGGTCTGCCAATCCTGATCGGTGATGTCGAAGAACGACTTCTGCTCGTAGATGCCCAGGTTGTTCACGAGGATGTCGACGTCAGGGTATCGGCCGATCACCTCCTCGCAGCCCGCATGGGTCGACAGGTCGGCGGCCACCAGGTTCACGGTCGCGCCGGGATGCAGGGACCGGATTTGTCCGACCGCCTGTTCGGCCGCGTCCGCGCTGCGCCCATGAATGATCACCGAGGCGCCCATCGCCACCAGTCCCTTGGCCGTCGCCAGGCCGATTCCCCGGGTCGACCCAGTCACCAGGGCCACTTTACCGTTCAGATCAAGGTCGAGCGATGACATTGCATGCCTCAGGTTGGGTACTTGGGAAGAATGATGAGCGGTCGGTGACCCGCTGTCCGCGACACGATTCGCCTGGCCGGGCAGCCCAGGACGGATGGTACGCAAATGAGGCAGCGTCGGCGGCGCGGTCCGCGCTCAGGCCGTCAGGCCATCGCTCGACAGGCCGTTCGATTGCAAAACAGGCGGAGCAAACCGGCCCCAATGCCAATCGAAACATTTGTAAATTGACAAACCCGGTTAAATCGTCAAAACGTAATGAATCTCTCGTTATTCGTGCAACAGTCTTTCAGACATTTTGTAACCATATAGATGGAGTCTGAGACTTGGTGTAATAATTTTTGTGTTCGCACCATGGTCGGTGCGATGACCAAGCTGACAATGCGCGAGGAGTTTACAAATGAATAATTTCCAGGCACGCGGCATCCTTGCCGCGTCGCTGACGGTTGCCCTATTGACGCTCGCCGCCTGCGGTTCGGACGACGACACCACTCCGGCGACAGGTTCGGACGCCACGGGCGGAACCGCTACCGGAAGTAACGGCACCGGCACGGGTGGTGGTGGCACTGGCACGGGTGGTGATGGCACTGGCACGGGTGGTGGTGGCACTGGCACGGGTGGTGATGGCACTGGCACGGGTGGTGGTGGCACCGGCACGGGTGGTGATGGCACCGGCACGGGCGGTGGTGGCACCGGCACGGGTGGTGATGGCGCCGGTTCGGGCGGTGGTGGCGCCGGCACAGGTGGTGGTGGCACCGGCACGGGTGGTGATGGTGGCACCGGTCCGATCCTGCTCGCCGACACCTATCCGGCCGTGTTGATGACCTGCACCACCTACAACTCGCCAAGCGCGCCCAGTGGCGCGCCGGCACCGATGCCGCCCTTCAATTCGACCGTCTACTATGTGAACCGGGGCTTCTTCTTCAATCCGGGGCTACCCAACGGGCCGGAATTGCTGCAATGGCCGCAGTTGGGTGACCCGTTTACCGTGATTCAGGCACCCAGCGGACTCAGTGCCACCGTCACGGCGCCCACTGACAATACCCCGATGGTCGTATCCGCCGACATCAGTCGGGATGGACAACTGATCAAACTGACCTACACGCCGGTTGCGGAAGGTTCGGACTTCACGGTCTGCGAGCCCGTCAACTGATCCGGGACAGGCGGTCATCCGCTGCGAAAGGCCTGGTCGATCGACCAGGCCTTTTTTATGGCGCGCACGCCCCTGCATCCTCTGTATTCGGGTGTCCCGCCCCGGCGGCTATCGCTACGCTCCGGGTTGACGTTGATCCGAGGCCGGGGCTTTCCCGGTTGTTCCATGCCCAATCTGGTTGGCTTGTGGCACCGCTCATCGAGCCGCGCCCTGATCGATTCCATCCTGAGCACTCAGATATCGCGCGTCGCCCGGCGCGACATTCCCGGCTGCCAACCAGCGCCACCGCCGCGATCTGCAGACCTGCACGTCGATCGCCTGTCGGGCCACCAATGGGCCGCCGCTCGCATTGACCCCGGCATACTGCCCCGTACGGCACAACCCGGCTGGGCTCCCGCAGCGCCAACGGTTCCGTTCGACACCGATCCTCATGACACCGAACACCTTGCAACGGACGATCATCCCGGAGCTGTCGTGCAGGTGCTGCTCGATGGTGAAGTGCTCAATCTGGACGACCTGGCCGATGCTGCGAACCTGTCACCGGTCTACCGGCAACTCGGACCTGCCCATCTGATTGCCGGCCTGATCCAGCACCACGGTCTGGATATCGTCAGTCGATTCAACGGCCTGTTCGCGCTGGTGGTCAGCGAAGATGGTGGCCGCCGCCTGACGCTCGTGAGCGATCGCTATGGATTCCGTCCGTTGTTCTGGCGACATGATGGCGAGCGATTGATGTTTGCAACGGAACTCAAGGCGATCATCGGCCCGGGACTCGGCGTGGTCGCCACCGATGCCTGTTCGGTCGCCGAAGCCCTGGTCTACGGCACTCATCTGAATGGTCGGACCTGGGCCGCAGGATGCCAGCGCCTGGCGCCAGCCACGTTGCTGACCCTGGCCGCCGGCCGGCTCACCCAGACGCAGTACTGGACCTATCGGTATCGGCACGAAGGCATGACCCGAGCGAGGTCAATCGCCGGGCTGGCCGATGAATTCGGCGAACGCCTGGGTCGCGCCGTGATTCGCGCCACCGAAGCCGGCGGACGAGTCGGCATCTTTCTAAGTGGTGGCTATGACAGCCGTTCGGTTGCGGCCGCCATTCCGCCAGCGGCGCGTCCTCTGCCCGCCTTTACCTTCGGCGCCCCTGATTCGCGCGATGTCCGCATCGCGCCGCTGATCGCTCAACGCCTCGGATTGACCCATTGCCATCTGCGTGCCGGCGGGCCTGCGCTGGCCCGCATTGCCAGACCCATTGTGTGGCGGACCGAGGGTCTGATTCCGTTCTCCAATACCACCTCCCTGCAATTCCACGATGAGATCAGCGCGCAGGCCGATGTGATCCTGACCGGCTTTCTGGGCGAATTCAGCGGGTCGCATACCTGGCCGCAGCTATTGCTCGCGCGCAATCGGCGCGATGCCCATGCCGCCATTCAGGCACGCTTTGTCGACGCCCGGCTGGACAAGGCACTTGAACTGCTGCGCCCCGATCGGCGCGCCGACATCCGCGAGCAGGTGCTTGAGCGGTTCCAGGCTAGTCTCGGGAGTATCGAGGACGAGCATCCGATCGATATCGCCGACAGCTGGAACATGCGCAATCTTCAACCGGGCGGCACGTTTCAGTCGCCGGCGGTCGACCGCCACCGCTTCGAGGTGCGTGCACCGCATATGGACAATGATCTGGTCGACTTTTTACTGACCATCGCCCCCTGGACCCGGATCGAGCAGCGCGTCTACAAGACGATGATCGCCCGGCGCTATCCGCAGATTCGCGACATTCCCTGTGCCAACAGCCTGCGTCCGATCGAACCGAGATTCTGGATCGAGTATCCCCGCATGGTGCTCGATCTGGCCGGCCGAAAAATTGCCGGGCCTGCCCGCCGTCTGTTCGGCCGCGAAGACCGGCTGGGCCGCGAATTATCCGATATCCATGCCGACTATCGCGCGGAGCCGGCACTGCGTGAAACCTTGCTCGAGCCCTTGCTGGCCGGCGGTCATATCGATCCTGAGGTATTCGACACCGCGCGCGTACTCGGGCGCACCACAGACCATTTCGATCACGGCGGTGATCATGCCGTCGAACTCGGCGTCGTCTTGTCGATGGGCCTGGCCCGGCAGATGCTGCTTGCCGACCCCGACCGGGCAGACAGTCACGAGTGCTTCGATCAAGACGCGGCCCGGATGCTTGCCGCAGCCGGTGCCTGAATGCAGCCCCGGCTTGTCGGCCGGGGCTGATCCGATCTGCGTCGCGACGATCAGGACAAGTTGAGAAAGACCGACGCGATCCGCTCGGCGGCCCGCCCGTCCCAGAGGTCGGGCCAATCGTCCGAGGGTCCTAGCGTCTGCGCATTGCGGGCATGCCTGAGCACCGACTCACCATCGACGCCGGCCAGGATGTTCGATCCCCGGGTGATCGTGATCGGCCGCTCGGTCGAATCGCGGGCAGTCACGCAGCGCACCCCGACCGCCGTCGTCTCTTCCTGCAGACCACCGGAATCGGTGACCACCACCGCGGCCTGACGCCACAGATAGAGAAAGTGCAGATACGACAACGGAGGCGTGGCGACGATGTTCGGATGCAGGGTGATTTTTGACCGCTCGAGCGCCTTCCGGGTCCGGGGGTGGATCGGAAACACCAGCGGCAACTCGGCGGCCAGTTGATTGATGCCGTTCATCAACGAGGACAGGCAGGCGGGATCATCGACGTTGGCCGGACGATGCAGGGTCACGGCACCATATCGGCCCTGACCCAGGGCGAGCAGGCGGGCGCGATAACCGTCGGGGTCGAGCTGGTCTTCCGGTATTGTGCGCATCCGATCGAGCTGGTAGAGCAGATTATCGATCATCAGATTGCCAACGAAATGGATGCTGGTCCGGTCGTGTCCTTCGATCAGCAGATTCGCATCGCCGGCCGGCTCGGTGGTGAAGAACAGATTCGCGATCGAGTCGGTGACGATCCGGTTGATCTCTTCGGGCATCGACTGATCGCGACTGCGCAGGCCGGCTTCGACATGCGCAACCCTGATATGCAGTTTGCGCGCAACGATCGCGCAGGCCAGGGTCGAATTCACATCGCCCACGACCACGACCCAGTCCGGCCGCTCCTGTTGCAGATACTGCTCGAATGCGATCATGATGCGGGCAGTCTGCTCGGCATGAGTGCCGCCGCCACATCCGAGTGCCACATCCGGTGCCGGAATGCCGAGCTCCGAAAAGAACACGTCGCTCATCTGATGGTCATAGTGCTGACCCGTATGGACCAGGCGGGTGCTGATCCGTTCACCATGCGCGTGCAGGGCACGCATCAAGGGCGCGATCTTGGTGAAATTCGGCCGGGCACCGGCGACCAGGCAAAGTGTCATTGACATGCCGGATCCTCGGATCGTGCTGACCTGGCCACCTTGTCATGGCTGCGCCGGCCTGCCGGATCGGCATCAGCATCGGCATCAGCATCGGCATCGGCATCAGCAGGTCCATCAGCAGGTCCATCGGCGAGCCTGGCCGCGAGAAAATCGCCGAAGCGATCGGCATGTTCCCGCAACCAGCTCTCGTGAGTACCCGGCATCGTCCATACCTGCACACCGTCGGTAGCATGGGCATGCCAACCCAGGCCGGGCTGTCCACCCGGATCATCGCCAGGGCCCCTGACCCGGGCGATTCCAATGTCGCCGACGAAGCGCGCCTTTGGCCAATAGTGCAACATCGCATCGAACAGGCGGAACTCGACGCACTCATGTCGTAGCAACTGGCCGAGCGCGCGCCAGCCCAGCGCCCGCAGAGAACCGCGCGCCAGTAATGTCTGAACCTGATAACGCAGACGACGCACCGACGAGCCGCCGAATTCGGCAGCCATGGGCGCGCCCGGCGCAGGCGTCACCCAGAGCAACAGTTCCGGCACTGACTCGCCCTGGCGCTGCAGCTGGCAGGCGATCTCGTAAGCCAGCAAGGCGCCTTCGCAACCGCCGCCGAGTCGATAAGGGCCGCGCGGCTGGATGCGCCGGATCTGCGCGATGAATTCGGTGGCCATTGAGGCAATGTCGGCACGACGGATCAACGAACCACGTGACAGCATCGCATAGGCATCCAGGCGCCAGACTGGTTGTCGGGGATCGAGCCGGGCCACTGCGCGCGCGTAGTGCGGATTGCTGCCGGCCATGAAAAACGGTGTCCGATCGCCCGTTGCTCTGATCGGCAGGCAGATCGCCTGATCGGGCGCGGCCGGCGCGACGCGTCGTTTCGCCAGATCGATGATCGTGGCACCCTGGAACAGATCGAGCAATGGCACGGAAAGGCCGAGCTCGCGATCGAGCGCCGTGACGAGACGAACCGCCAGCAGCGAGTGGCCACCCTGCTCGAAGAAGCTGCGGGCCGGATCGACACTCGAGCCGCCCAGCAGGCGTTGCCAGATGGCAGCGACCGCGACCACGGCCTCATCGCTGTCTGACAGTTCGGGTGACGACAGCGACCCGGTGTTCACCTCTCGTGGTGCTGGCAATCCGGCCCGGTCGATCTTGCCATTGGGCGTGAGCGGGAGTGCGTCCAGGCCGATCCATGTGGAAGGGATCATGTAATCGGGCAGCGTTCGCTGCAGATGCTCACGCAACGCCTGGACATCGATCGCTTCATGTGGCGGCGGCGGATTGCCGGCGGTCGGCGGATTGCCGGCGGTCGGTGGATCGGCCGACCGCGACACGACATAGGCAACCAGTCGGGCATCGCCCGGCACGTCCTCGCGCACGATCACCACGCATTCGCGCACCGATGGATGCAGGGCAAGTTGGGCCATGATCTCGCCCGGCTCGATCCGATGCCCACGAATCTTGACCTGTTCGTCCAGCCGGCCCATGACCTGCAGCCGACCGTCGGCCAGCCAGCGGGCGCGATCGCCGGTCCGATACAGACGGGCACCGGCCTGATCAACAAAGGGATTCGCCACGAAGCGCTCATCGGTCAAGGCCGGTCGCCCGCGATAGCCACGGGCCAGACCAGCGCCACCGATGAACAGTTCACCGCACACGCCGTCGGGCACGAGCAGGCCGTCGGCATCCAGCACATAAACCGAGGTATTGGCAATCGGATGACCCACGGTGACGGCCGCCGTGGTGAGCGAGGCGGCATCGATCCGTTGCACCGTCGACCAGATCGTGGTTTCGGTCGGTCCATAGAGATTCCATAGTTCAACACCCCGACCGAGCAGTCCATCGGCCAGATCGCGCGTGAGCACCTCGCCGCCACAGAATGCGCGAAAGCCGGCGCCAGCTGTCCATGAATGGTCAAGCAGCATCCGCCAGGTAGCCGGCGTTGCCTGCATCACGGTCGCGCCGGTATCCCGGATCCGCCTGGCCAGTTGCACCGGATTCACCGCCTGCTCGCGACTGGCCAGCATTGTCCGGGCGCCCACCACGAGCGGCAGGAAGATCTCCAGAGCCGCGATATCGAAGGACAAGGTGGTCACCGACAGCAGCCGGTCGATGGCCAGCAATCCGGGCTCCTCGCGCATCCCGAGCAAAAAGTTGGTCAGCGACCGGTGGGTGATCTCCACGCCCTTGGGACGCCCGGTTGATCCGGATGTATAGATCACGTAAGCGGGATCGTCGCCCGTAGCGGCGAATTCGGGCACAGCCAGCGTGTCGGAAGGCTGTGGCGAGTCAGCCATCAGCGCGTCGATGAGCAGTGAGCGGACCCGTCCGGCCGGCGCCGCGAATCGCAGACCGTCATCGGTCAGGATCAGGTCCAGTCCGGCGTCTTCAACCATGAAGGCCAGACGGGCCACTGGAAAGGACGGATCCAAAGGCACATAGGCGCCGCCCGCTTTCAGAATACCGAGCAGCGCGCACACCATGGAAGAATCTCGCTCCAGATACACGCCGACCAGGCGACCCGGCGCAACACCCTCGTGCCGAAGTCGCCAAGCCACCCGGTCACTGGCCCGGTCCAGTTCGGCGTATGTCATGGTCCGATCATCCGGCCCCTGCAATGCGATCGCCGCCGGGGTGCGCCTCGCCTGGCGCAAAAACAAGGCATGAACCGGCAGCGGGTCGGTCCACACCCGGGCAGTTCGATTCCGCTCGATGAGCAACCGGCGTTGTTCCGTCGGGTCGAGCATCGGCAGATCCTTGAGCCGGGTTGCCGGATCCACCACCAGAGCCCTCAACAGGTGAACGAATCGCCCGGCCAGGCCGGCGATGGTCCGCGCATCGAACAAGTCGGTGCTGTATTCGATGAAACCGCGCCCGCCGTCTCCGGTATCGGTGAGTTCAAGGGTCAGATCGAACTTGGATGAACGTGCATTGAGCGGCACCGTGGCGAGCGCGACCGGGCCGAGCGCATCGACCTTGCGAGTGTCCTGCACGTGATAGATGAACATGGTCTGGAACAAGGGTGTGATCGCCGTGTCGCGGACCGGATTGACGGCTTCGACGACCGACTCGAAGGGCACGTCCTGATGCGCAAACGCATCCAGGCAGGTCTGGCGAACACGGTCTAGCAGGCCGGCCACATCCAGATCACCCGACAGATCGGTGCGCAATGCCAGGGCATTGCTGAAACAGCCAACCACGTCTTCGAGTTCCGGCCGGTTGCGCCGGGCAGTGGGCGTGCCGACGCAGATATCGCTGCGCCCGCTGTGGCGCGCCAGCAGCAGCTTGAACGCGGCCAGCAACACCGTGAACGTCGTGACACGGGCCTGTCGGGCCAGCTGGCGGCAGGCTGCCATCAGGTCCGAGGGCAGGTCCAGCGCCAGACAATCCCCGCGATAGCCGAGCATCTGCGGGCGGGCCCTGTCGGTGGGCAGTTCGAGCATTGCGGGCGGCGTGGCAAAGCGCGCCTGCCACCAGCGCAGATCTTGCTCGAAGCCACCAGCGGCCAGATGGGCCTGCTCCCAGACGCCATAGTCGGCATACTGCAACCTGGCCGGTGGCATGGCCTGCGTGCGATCCGGATCAGCAATGGCGAGTTCATAACACTGCTTGAGATCGCGAAGGATGATCATCGAGGACCAACCGTCACTGGCCGCATGATGCACGGTCCAGCACAGCAGATGGCGTTGATCGTCCAGACGCAGCAGGCGGACCCGCAATACCGGACCAGTCAGCAGATCGAAGGGCTGATCGGCCTGTTGCTGCGCGATCGCCATCGCGGCAGACATCGGATCGGCCTCCATGCCCAGATCGATGAACTGGTAATCATGATCGGGCAGGTCGGCGATCTGCTGGACCAGCCCCTGGCTCGTCTGCACGAAGCGGGTGCGCAGGGATTCATGCCGGGCGACGACGCGGGCGAAGGACTGTTCGAGCGCCGCCACATCCAGCGCACCGTCCAGTCGATGCAGATTGGGCAGGTTGTACATCACGCCAGCCGGTATCAACTCAGCCAGAAAGGCGAAACGAGCCTGGGTGATGGTCAGGGGCAGTGGTCCGCGATCGACGCGCGGACCGATCGTCGTCTGTAGCCCGCCCGCGCTGAGCCAGTCGACGATGGCGGGTTTTCGTCGAATCAGCCCGGCGCGCATCGACGGGGTGAGCGCACCGGTCGGCGCACGCACTCTGAGTTGCTCACCCTCGAGTGACAACCGGACACCGGCTCCGGCCAGCGCCTGAATGAATGCCAGCGTGCTCAGGGTCGCTTCAGACAACTCGTCCACTTCAATGACAGGCAGGGTCATAGCGTGAACTCTTCGAAGCTTGGCGACGATTCATTCGCCGGATCGGCTGGCAGTCCGTCGCCGTGCGCCGGACCGATGGCCGATGTGATGAGATCGGCCAGCTCGGCGACGGACCCGCATTGCAGATAGTCGCCAAGCGGCAGACTCAGGCGCATGCGGGTGTTGATCGCGTTGCGCAACTCCATGTGCATGAGCGAATCCATGCCCAGGTCGCTGAACGGTTGATGCTCCAGCCTGCCAGGATCGGCACTGTCCACACCCTCCAGACCCAGAGTCGCCGCAACCTGGGCGGCCAGCCAATGCAACAGCAAGGTGCGTCGTGCCTGGCCGTCAGCGCCGCGAATCCGTTCGATCGGATCGGTCTCGATGCTCAGAGCCTGTGCATCGCCCGACGCAGCCTGCGCAACGTCACCGGACAAGCCGGCCCGAGCCTGCGTGCCGGCGTCGAGCGCTACCGGGCGAACGACTCGCTCAAAAAACGCCGGCAGGCGGTCGACCGGGACCTGCGCGCAGAATCGCGACCAGTCGAGCGGCAGAATCGCCAGCTCGGGACGTTCGCAGGCAATCGCCTGATCGAACCAACGGCCCGCCGATGCCTCAGGCAGGGGCTGCCAGCCGATCGCGAGCATCCGCCGACGTGCTGGCTCGTCCATGGCAGCGGTCATGCCCAGCGCAGCCCAAGGCCCCCAGTGAATGGCCAATGCAGGCAGCTGACGGGCGTGTCGCCATCGCGCCAGGGCGGCGACGAAGGCATTGGCGGCCGCGTAATTGCCCTGACCCGGCGAGCCCAGCATTGCTGCCGCCGACGAGGCCATCACCATGAATTCGAGCGGCAGATGACGGGTCAGGCGGTGCAGATTCCATGAACCCGCCACCTTGGCGGCCATCACCGCCTGCAGTTGATGCGCGCTCATCCCGCTCAGCACACCATCGGCAATGATGCCGGCCAGGTGAATCACGCCGCGCAGCGGCCGCTCGAGCGAGGCAAGCAGATCGGACAATTGCCGACTGTCTGCGACGTCGCAGTGGCGATTGTCGATCACCATGCCTTGCGCGCGCAGCGTATTGAACCGGTCGAGCGTGGACTGCGTTGGGTCGCCTCTGGCGATGGCGATCACATGACGAGCGCCGCGCGCGGCCAGCCAGTCGAGACAGGCCAGACCCAGTCCACCCTGGGCGCCGGTTACCAGATAGCTGGCCTGAGGATCGAGACGGGCCGGTGGCGCGGCCGGCGTGGCGAGGTGATTCAGTCGGCTGGCAAACCATTGGCCTTGACGCACGGCCAGACGGGCCTCCCGATTGGCACCGAACGCCGTCGCCAGGATGGCCTGCACATCGGCGGATTCATCGGTCGGTTCGTCTGCGCGATCGGCCAGATCCAGCGTGATCCAGTCGATGTCAGGATGCTCGAGCGCCGCGGTGGCCAACATGCCGGTGAGCGCGGCACCCGCCAGCCCGGTCAGATCATCGTCATCCGGATCGGTTGATGGATCGATGCCCGGGATTCGCTGCGCTCGACGCGTGACACAGACCAGCCGTGCCAGCCCGCTCTCCACCCGGGTCAATGCCTGGATCGATTCGAGCACGGCCAGCGACTGCGCGGTCACATCAGCCAATGGTGATGCCGTCGGCGCAGGCGAGGCCAATAGATGGATGATGCCGCCGAAGCGGCGCCCGGATCGCTTCACGAGATCGGCGATGCAATCACCCGGCAAGTGTTGCCCGGCCGCCTGTACCGACTGTCCGACCGAATGCCCGGCGTCACTCAGACCTTGCCCGATCAGGCGTCCCTGTGACGCGTCGGATGAAACGATCAACCAGGCGAGCGGTTCGGCCGTCGCGATGGCCCCCGGCGCTGGCTCCTCGATCGGCTGCCATTGCGCCTCATAGAGGCAGGCGTCATCGACTGTCGGCAACGATCGGTCAGCACTGCCGTCGATCACCTCGGCATCGCGAGGCGCGTCAGGATCGATAGGGGTGATACTCAGCGGCGAGGCCGCGCTCAGGGTGGCACCACGAATCCGGATCGCCAGCCGTCCGTGCGCGTCGATCCCATCGACATCGGCGATCCGAACGCCAACCGCCGGATCCCGCAAGGTCCGCAGGCGGGCCTGCAGACGGATCTCGGCCTGGCCCGGTATCAACACCTGTAGATGTTCGATCGCCACCGGCAGAAACAGTCTGTCGTCGGTCTGCGCGATCGCGGCGCCGATGGCCTGACCGATGCCGTCGAGCAGCGACGGATGGCACTGCCAACGGCTGGCCTCGTGCTGCAATGATTGGGCAAGACTGATCCGCGCAGCCACCCGCGACCCGTCGATCCGCAGCGACCTGACAGTCTGGAAGATCGGTCCGAGCGAAAGGCCGCGAGTCCGATACATCGCATAGAGCTGGCTGACCATCGCATCATCATCGGTCGCCGTCGGATCAGCATGCCATTCCTTGAGATTGGCGTCAGCGGTGGCATGCATCGCCTCCGGCTGCCACACCCCATCGGTGGGCGATGCATCGTCCGGTTCGACCGCCGCCACTAAGTGTCCACTGGCATGCAGCGTCCATTCGACCGGACCGACCGATGCTTCATCTGGTCGCTTGACTGGCAGGCTGCTGATCCGGAATTGCCGGTTCGAGGCATCGGTCTGTGTCAGCACGCACTGCAGGATTGCCGATGCCTGTGGCGCAAGTTCGAGTGGTCGATGAATCGTGATGTCGCGCAGGTTGCCCAGCGATGGACAGGATTGCTGCGCGGCTTGCAAGGCGATTTCGTGGAACACCGTGGCGGGCACGATCACCCTGCCAAAGACCCGGTGCTCGGCCAGAAAGCCCGGCTGCATGGCACTGATCACCGATTCATACAGAACGTCGCCGCGCGCCAGGATCGATGATTCCACCCGATGCCCCAGCATGGGATGATCGTCGCCGACGGGCTTTGCGCCCGATACGGGGCCGGTCGCTCGCACCGGATACACGGGATCGATCCAGTAACGCCGCTGCTGAAACGGATAAGTGGGCAAAGCGATGCGCGGGTAACGGCGACCAGCCTCGTAGCCGTCCCAGTTGATCGATACGCCCTGGGCCCACAGTCCCCCCAGGGCCGTCTGCATCGTGGCCACCTCGGGCTGATCGCGCTGCAGACTGGACAACCAGACCATGGACGCTCGCCCCGGCTCCTGGGCCCCCGCCACGCAGGCCCGACCCAGCGCGCCGAGCACGCCCGACGGACCAATCTCCAGGCACACCGTCGCTGCGCTGGCCTGCACCGCCTCCATCCCCGCCGCAAAATTCACCGGCGCCATCACATGCTCGCACCAGTAATCCGCACGGCTCACCCGCGCATCGGCCAACTCCCCGCTCACGTTGGAGATCAGCGCCACCGTGGGCTCTCCGTAGCGCACCCGCTCGGCCTGCGCCCTGAAGGGCGCCAGCATCGGCGCCATCAGCGGCGAATGAAACGCGTGCGAGACCGTCAGATCACGCATCACCACTCCCGCCTGCGCCAGGCCCGCCAGACTCGCACGCACCGCCTGTTCATCCCCCGACACCACCACGCTTCTCGGCCCGTTGATCGCCGCCAGCGACACCTGCGACTCGTACCCGCTCAAGGCCTGGCGCACCTGCTGCGCCGGCGCCATCACCGCCACCATCACCCCCTGACTGGGCAAGGCCTGCATCAGCCGCGCGCGCGCCGCCACCAGGCGCAACCCGTCCTCCACGCTGAACACACCAGCCACGCAGGCGGCCACATACTCGCCCACGCTGTGACCCATCAGCACCGCCGGCTCCACGCCCCAGGCTCGCCACAACTGCACCAGCGACCACTCCAGCGCAAACAACGCCGGCTGCGTGTACCCCGTCTGGTCCAGCAGCCCCGACTGCGCCGCCCTCCCATGCATCACCGCCACCAGCGGCTGCTCCAGTTCGCCCTGCAGCACCTGCGCGCAATGATCCAGCGCCGCCCGGAACACCGGCTCGCTCTCGTACAACTGGCGACCCATCCCCGCCCATTGCGAACCCTGACCCGTGAACAGCATCGCCACCCTCACCCGGTCCGCGCCCGGTGCCCCGCCCGCCCAGTGCACCGGCGCCCCCGGCTCACCGCGGCTGAACGCCCCAAGGCGTGCCGACAGATCCGCGCCCTGCCCGCCCACCAGACACAGTCGCTGGCCCAGTCGGGCGCGGCCCGTATTGGCCGTATGACAGACTCTGGCCAGAGACCGCGCGTCCCGCGGCGCCGTCACCGGATCGCTCAGATAACCCGCATATCGCCCCGCCAGCTCGCGCAGCGCCGGCTCGTTGCGCGCCGACACACACAACAACTGCGTCTGCCGTTCCTGCACATCTGCATCACTATCCTGCGCCGACATCTCCGGCTCCCCATACGCCTCCAGCACCACATGGGCATTCGTGCCGCTGAATCCGAAAGAGCTGACACCGGCGACCCGCCGTCCTTCCGGCCAGGGCATTGTGTTGCCCGGTACCCGACAGGGCGATGAGCGCCAGTCGATGCGCGAGCTGGGCTGATGAAAATGCAGATTGCCCGGAATGACGCCGTGATGCAGCGACAGCACGGTCTTGATCAGCCCGGCAACACCGGCCGATGCTTCGAGGTGGCCGATGTTGGTTTTCACCGACCCCACCCAGAGCGGATGCCGCTCATCGCGACCGGCACCGAAGACATCGCCGAGCGCGCCGATTTCAATCGGATCACCCAGGGCCGTGCCTGTGCCATGCGCCTCGACATAGCCGACTTCGCCGGGGTCGACCCGCGCGTCGGCCAGGACCGTGCGGATGAGTTCATGCTGGGCGCTGCGACTGGGCACGGTCAGGCCACTGCTGGGGCCATCATGATTGATCGCCGAGCCGCGAATCACCGCGAGCACCTGGTCGCCATTGGCCAGCGCATCATCGAGCCGCTTGAGCACGACCACGCCGCAACCTTCGCCACGACCATAGCCATTGGCCGATTCATCGAAGGTCTTGCAACGACCGTCCGGTGCGAGTGCCTTGATCTTGCTGCAAAAGACCGTGGACAGGGGCGAGAGCATCAGATTCACGCCGCCGGCCAGCATCATGCCGGCCTCGCGTCGCTGCAACGCACGACAGGCCAGGTGGACTGCCGTCAGCGAGGCCGAACACGCGGTGTCCACCTGCGCCGTAGGACCGTGTGCACCCAGCATGAAGGCCAGCCGACCCACGGCGATGCTGGGCGTATTGCCCATGCCCGAATAGGCATCGATCTGTTCGGCGTCCAGGCCGAAGGCATTACGCTCATAGTCATGCCAGCTCAGGCCCATGAAGAATCCGGTCTGGCTGTTGCGCACCTGATCCGGATTCTGGCCGGCATGCTCAAGCGCTTCCCAGCACACCTGAAGCAACAATCGCTGCTGCGGATCCATGCTGCGGGCTTCCCGGGGCGAGATCCGGAAAAACTCGGCGTCGAAATCGGCGGCGCCCTCGATGAACGCGGCTTCCCGGGTCGCCATCTTGCCGGGCGTATCGGGATCCGGGTCATACCAGGCATCAATGTCCCAGCGCTCGGACGGTACTTCACCAACGGCATCCCGACCGTCGAGCAGCAGTTGCCAGAACGCCGCCGGTGAGTTCGCCCCGCCGGGGAATCGACAACCGATTCCGACCACGGCCACCGGCGCATGACGTTCGGCTTCGAGTTGATCGATGCGCCGATTGGCCGACTGCAATGCGGCCAGTACCCGCGACTGAGTGGATTCGTCCCGATTGTCGGTTGCTTGGCTCATGCTCAGGATCTCCCGGAGGTTTGCAGGCGCGCTTCGAGTCGCGCCAGCTCGGCTTCGATTTCGTGATGGGTGCCGGACGGAACCGTGTCGACCGACTCGAGGGCATCGACACGATCCCGATCGAGGCGCGGATTCCCGGCCTGGCTGCCGGAATCTGCGCGCAGGCCGGGTTCTTGAGGGTCGCTACGCGGCGCACGCGCCGCATCCATCGCATGCGCAGCCATCAGCAGGCTGTCCAGATGGCTGGCCGCCGCCTGCACGTTCGGATGGTCGAAGGCGAACGTGGAGGCCAGGCGCACCTTCAGACCGGTCTGCAGTCGGGCACGCAGTTCCACCCCCATCAGCGAATCGATACCCTGCTCCACGAATCCGCGTTCAGGGTCGATCTGACCCGCGTGCGCGATACCGAGCAGGTCGGCGAGCACGCCGGCCACATGATCGAGCAGACAGTCGCGCCGCTGCGCCGCCGGCAACGACACCCATTGCGCGCCGAGACTGTCCTTGACCGCGGGCATCGTCACGGCCGGCCCGTGAGTTCCGGTGGATCCCGAACCGGATCGAGCCGGTGATCCACCCGAACCATTCGACGCCGGACCATGGCTGTCTGTCGACGCGACCAATCGTTCGAGCAGACTCGCATTGGATTGATGCGCAGGCTGCCCCAGATAACGCGACCAGTCGATTGGCAACACCGCGATCTGCCCCGAACGGAGCGCGAGCAGACGACCCAGGATCTCCATACCCTGAGCCGGCGTCAGTCGTTCGATGCCGGCCTCGGCAAGTCGGCGCGCATCACGACCAGTCAGGCGCGCCGCCATGCCGACCTCTGACCATGGGCCCCAGTTCAGCGCAAGACCGCACAATCCCTGTTGGCGCCGCCGCCGTGCGAAGCCATCCAGAAAGCCATTGGCCACGGCATAGCTGGCCTGCCCGCCGGCACCGAGCAACGAGGTCGCCGACGAGAACATGACCATGAAATCGAGCTCAGCCCGATCACCGAGTGCTACCAGATTGACGGCACCAGCCGCCTTGGGCGCAACGACGTGACGCAGTCGTTCCGTCGTCTGCCCGGTCAGCAGTCCGTCATCGAGCACGCCGGCCGCATGCACGATGCCACGCAGCGGATACGCGATGTCGCCGCGTTCTGCGTACAGCGACTGGAGACGATTACGATCGGCAACATCGGCCTGCCAGATCGACACCCGGGTACCGCTCGCACGCATCTGCGCAAGGATCGGTTCGGCCTCGACACCGACAGGCTGGCGGCCAAGCAGAATCAATTCACCCGCGCCGCGATCGGCAAGCCAGCGAGCCACTGCCAGTCCCAGCCCTCGCAGACCTCCCGATACCAGGTACGCCGAATCCGGGCGTATCGACACCGGCGGCAGCCCCATCGTGGTGTGCTGACTATGCGCCAGGCGACCGACCAGCCGCTGATCCTGGCGCAGACACACATGGGTATCAACCGGTTCTCGCGCCGAGAAGCGCTGACCGATCTGCCGGATTTCGGCAAGCAGGCGGGCGTCGACTTCAGCCTGGATGTCGATGCACACACAGGCCTGATGGGCGGACTCGAGCGCATGAACGCGGGCCAGACTCCAGAGCGCACCAGCCCACGGATCGATCGCCTCGTCGTCCAGTTGCACGCTGTGCGCGGCACGTGTCACGATGGCCAGCGGAGCAGCGCCCAGATCGCCGCCATGGCTGGCCAGGGCACGCATCAACAGCAGCAGGCCGTCGACCCTCGCCGGCACCTCGGGATCGGTCGACACCGAATCCGCATCGTCCCGGTTCAGACTCCATAGATAGACAATGCCCGACACCGGTCGCATCGAGTCGACAGATTGCGCCAACAGCGTGGCATACGCAGCCGGGTCGCGCCCATCGATGACAATGTCCCCGGCATCGCCTCTGGCCGGATCATCGACAATGGTCAGGACCTCATTGCCGTCGGCGCACAGGCCGGCAGCGAGACGGTCGCCCACACCGTGGCGATCGGCGAATATCAACCAGCGGCCCGGGCTCCGGTCGGTCGCCTGTCGCGCCGAGTCGACGGATGGTGCGGGGTCGAACACGAGTTCGGTCATCCAGCGGCTGCCATCGCCGTCCAGTCCGCGACGCAGACTGGCGCGCGGCAGGCGCCTGACCTCGAAGCTGTCGAACTGCGCCAGCAGGCGACCGGCCTCATCGGTCAGGCTCAGATCTGCAACGATCCGATCGTTGGTGGCGCCGGGCAGAATCCGGCCATAACACCAGCGCGGTCTGGCCCTCGCGCTGCCAAACCAGCGCAAACGCTCGATGCGAAACGGCACATAGATGTCACCGCCCTGGGCAAGCATGGCCTGACTTTCGAAGACGCGGCCACCGCGCATCACCTGGAAGCAGGCTTCGATCAGGCCTGGATGCAGGACATAGGCGTCGATGTCATCGTCCAGATCAGGTGGGCGGATCGAGGCCAATGCCTCGCCCTCGCCGCGCCAGAGCGCATCGAGCCAGCGAAACGAGATGCCGGCATCATCGCCCTGCACCCATTCATCGCGATAGAAGTCGGCGCCAGAGACCACAGTCGAGCAGCGCATGCGGATATCGTCCAGCGACTGCGTGGCGGGCGCTTCGAGAGCCTCCGAATTCCCGACCGCTCGCACCCGACCCCGTGCATGACTCGTCCATTCGGCAAAGCGGGCGGTTGACGCGCCGAACTCGACCTCGGCCTCGGGCGCACTGATCAGCTCAAAATCGTGGCTCACGCCATCCGCATCGGGACGAAAGACCAACTGGGCAAGACGCGATTGGTCATCGGCCATGACGAAGGGCTTCAGAAAGAACAACTCCTGAAGATCGATGGCATGGGAATCGAAGGCAGCACGGCAGGCCTGCAGGAACATCGACACATGCGATGCCCCGGCGACCACCAGCGTGCCGAAGATCCGGTGATCACGAACATAAGGAGGGCTGTCGAGTGCGAAACGAGTTTCGAAACGCATCTCCGACGAGCCGGGCAGATTCAGTCGTCTGCCCAGCAGCGACTGGGCGCCCTGACGGTCAGGCGCTTGCTTCGGCCTGTCGACGCGCCGCTCATCGGCCATAGCCATGCCGGATGACGCCTGGTGGGCGAGTGGTTCGATCCAGTGTCGTTCACGGGCGAACGGATAAGTGGGCAGAGCGATGCGCGGGTAACGGCGACCAGCCTCGTAGCCGTCCCAGTTGATCGATACGCCCTGGGCCCACAGTCCCCCCAGGGCCGTCTGCATCGTGGCCACCTCGGGCTGATCGCGCTGCAGACTGGACAACCAGACCATGGACGCTCGCCCCGGCTCCTGGGCCCCCGCCACGCAGGCCCGACCCAGCGCGCCGAGCACGCCCGACGGACCAATCTCCAGGCACACCGTCGCTGCGCTGGCCTGCACCGCCTCCATCCCCGCCGCAAAATTCACCGGCGCCATCACATGCTCGCACCAGTAATCCGCACGGCTCACCCGCGCATCGGCCAACTCCCCGCTCACGTTGGAGATCAGCGCCACCGTGGGCTCTCCGTAGCGCACCCGCTCGGCCTGCGCCCTGAAGGGCGCCAGCATCGGCGCCATCAGCGGCGAATGAAACGCGTGCGAGACCGTCAGATCACGCATCACCACTCCCGCCTGCGCCAGGCCCGCCAGACTCGCACGCACCGCCTGTTCATCCCCCGACACCACCACGCTTCTCGGCCCGTTGATCGCCGCCAGCGACACCTGCGACTCGTACCCGCTCAAGGCCTGGCGCACCTGCTGCGCCGGCGCCATCACCGCCACCATCACCCCCTGACTGGGCAAGGCCTGCATCAGCCGCGCGCGCGCCGCCACCAGGCGCAACCCGTCCTCCACGCTGAACACACCAGCCACGCAGGCGGCCACATACTCGCCCACGCTGTGACCCATCAGCACCGCCGGCTCCACGCCCCAGGCTCGCCACAACTGCACCAGCGACCACTCCAGCGCAAACAACGCCGGCTGCGTGTACCCCGTCTGGTCCAGCAGCCCCGACTGCGCCGCCCTCCCATGCATCACCGCCACCAGCGGCTGCTCCAGTTCGCCCTGCAGCACCTGCGCGCAATGATCCAGCGCCGCCCGGAACACCGGCTCGCTCTCGTACAACTGGCGACCCATCCCCGCCCATTGCGAACCCTGACCCGTGAACAGCATCGCCACCCTCACCCGGTCCGCGCCCGGCCCCCCGCCCGCCCAGTGCACCGGCGCCCCCGGCTCACCGCGGCTGAACGCCCCAAGGCGTGCCGACAGATCCGCGCCCTGCCCGCCCACCAGACACAGTCGCTGGCCCAGTCGGGCGCGGCCCGTATTGGCCGTATGACAGACTCTGGCCAGCGACCGCGCGTCCCGCGGCGCCGTCGCCGGATCGCTCAGATAACGCGCATATCGCCCCGCCAGCTCGCGCAGCGCCGGCTCGTTGCGCGCCGACACACACAACAACTGCGTCTGCCGTTCCTGCACATCTGCATCACTATCCTGCGCCGACATCTCCGGCTCCCCATACGCCTCCAGCACCACATGGGCATTCGTGCCGCCGATGCCAAACGAACTCACTCCGGCACGCCGAGGTTTGTCAGTGGCCGGCCAGTCGCGCAGCGTGTCCACGACCCGGAACGGCCCCGTCTCAAAATCGATGGCCGGATTCGCCGTCGAAAAATGCAGGGTTGGCGGCAGTTGCCGATGCTCGAGCGCCAACACGGTCTTGATCAGTCCGGCGGCGCCGGCAGCGGCATCGGTATGACCGATGTTCGATTTCAACGCGCCCAGTCCGCAGAATCCGGTGTCGCGGGTACTGGCGCGAAACGCTTCAGTCAGCGCGAGCACTTCGATCGGATCGCCCAGGCGGGTTCCCGTCCCATGAGCCTCGACATAACTGATGGTCGACGCGTCGATGCCGGCATCGGCATGAGCGGCGCGAATCACCGCCGTTTGACCGGCGACACCAGGCGCGGTGTACCCGATCTTGTCGGCTCCATCGTTGTTGATCGCCGAACCCCGAATCACCGCATGAATGTGATCGCCGTCGGCCTGCGCAGCGGCCAGTGGCTTGAGCAGCACGATCGCCATGCCACTGGCAAATACGGTACCGTCGGCCGCGGCATCGAAGGGACGGCAATGGCCATCGGCCGATACGATCATGCCTTCCTGGTACTGATAGCCGGCGATCTCGGGTATATCGATGGACACGCCTCCGGCCAGCGCCATGGCGCACTCACCGGCACGCAAGGCCTTGCAGGCCATATGCACGGCGACCAGCGAGGTCGAGCAGGCGGTCTGGATCGTGATGGCCGGACCGCGCAGATTCAGCTTGTAAGCGACCCGGCTCGACAGAAAGTCCTTGTCATTGCTGATCATGGTCTGGAACTCGCCGACCGGTCCAGCGAAGTTCGCATGTCCGCTCAGATTCCGATGCGCATAGCGGTTCATGCCGGTGCCGGCATAGACGCCAACCGGCACATCGATTTGGCGGGGGTCATAGCCCGCCTGTTCGAAGGCCGTCCAGGCGCCTTCGAGAAACACCCGCTGCTGAGGATCCAGCAGTTGTGCCTCGCGCGCGCTATAGTCGAAGAAGGCCGCGTCGAAACAGTCGGCATCACGAATCACGCCACGCGCCGCCACGTAGTTGTCGTCATCGAGGCTGGACTGTGAAACGCCGGCCGCGAGCAAGTCCGCATCACTGAACCGGGTGATGCCCTCGACTCCGTCGCGAAGATTTCGCCAGAACTCATCCGGACCGTCGGCACCCGGAACGCGGATCGCCATGCCAATGATCGCGATCGCTTCTGTCTGCGAGGTCCCTGCCTGGCGATGACTCGCAGCACCGCCTGCGGTAGTACCGGTCGCGAGCGACACCTGTTCGCTCGGCCCCTCACGCCCCGCATCGGAGCGAGCGGCTCCAGTCGACGCGCGAAGGGTAGCCGCCACGAGCGACCGGATCGTCGGAAACCGGAACAGATCCGTCATCGACACCTCAATCCGGTGGCGATCCAGCAGCTCGGCTCGCACCCTGGCCACCAGCATCGAATGTCCACCCAGATCAAAAAAATTGTCGTCCCGCCCGACGGCGTCACGTCCGAGCACATCCTCCCAGATCACCGCCAGCATGGATTCGTCCAGTGCGCTCGCAGGCCCGGTCGATGTCGACGAGTCTTGTGCAGGATCACGAACCGAATGGCGAGTCGGGTTGTCCAGATGGGCAAGCAATGCGCGCCGGTCCAGTTTGCCCGAGGTACTCAGGGGCAGCGTTGTCACAAAGCAGATCTGCGCCGGCACCATATGGGCCGGCAGGCGGGAGGCCAGGAACCGGCGGATCTCGGACTCGTCGGGTGATCCGGATTCGCTGCGAACCACGAAGGCAACCAGCCTGCTGTCGCGATCATCATGGTCGACCATGAGCACGGCAGCCTGGCGAACCCCGGACACGGCAGTCAGGACCGCGACGATCTCACCCGGTTCGATCCGTTGGCCGCGCAGTTTGATCTGATCGTCCAGCCGTCCCAGGTATTCCAGATTCCCATCGACACACCATCGCGCCAGATCTCCGGTGCGATACAGGCGCGCACCCGGTCGGGCAGCGAAGGGATCGGCAATGAATCGTTCGGCATCGAGTTCCGGGCGGTTCAGGTAACCGCGCGCCACCTGGATCCCGGCGATGTGCAACTCACCCGGCACGCCGACCGGAGCCAGCCGGCCAGAGGCATCCAGCACATGAATCTGCGTATTGGCCACCGGCCGGCCGATCGGCACGCTGCCGCAGTCATGTTCGCTGGTACACGGCCAGTGCGTCACGTCGACAGCCGCTTCGGTCGGACCGTAGAGATTATGCAGTTCACCGGGAAGCCGCTGATGATGGCGCTCAACGAGTCGCACCGGCAATGCCTCGCCGCTGCAAAACACATAGCGCAGACTGGCACAGTGGCCTGGCCGTGACTCATCCAGAAACAGATCGAGCATCGATGGAACAAAATGTGCAACCGAGATCGACTCCCGGTCGAACAGGTCGATGAGATAGTCGGGATCCCGGTGACCCTCCGGGCGGGCGAGCACCAGACGGGCACCCGTCTGCAGCGGCCAGAACAACTCCCAGACCGATACATCAAAGGTCAGTGGCGTCTTCTGGACCACTGAATCGCCAGGACCGATTGGAAACGTCTGTTGCATCCAGCGCAGGCGGTTACAGATCGCCCGATGGTCGATCATCACCCCCTTGGGCTTGCCGGTCGATCCGGACGTGTACAACACATAAGCAAGATCATTGGCCCGTGGACGCGGCAGCGGATCGGCGGACATCGGCCAGTCCCGCCGGGTGACGTCCGCCTCGCCACTCAGTGCTTCATAGGTGAGCAGGTCGGCATCAATATGCTGAGCAAGCCCCGTGGGTACCGTGTCGGCGACGACGATGCTAGCGCCACCGTCCTGGACCATGAAAGCACATCGCTCGAGCGGAAATGCCGGATCGATCGGCAGATAGGCCGCACCGGCCATCAGGACGGCATGGATGGTGGCGAGCATGCCGATCGAGCGGTCCATGTGAATTGCCACCACACTGCCCGGTTGCACTCCCCGATTGGCCAGCGCTCTGGCCAGCGCGCACACCTGAGCATGGAATTGTTCATAATTGCAGCTCGCCGCCGCATCGGCCGCCGCGATCGCCGCGGGCGTTCTCGATGCCTGCGCCTCGAACAGATCGATCAGCGTCGGATCGTCTGGCCAGGCCTGATCGGTTGCATTCCAGACCGCAAGCAGTTGATGTCGTTCATGGTCGCTGACGATATCGATATCGTCGAGCCGGGTCGCGGGATGGGCGTCAAAGGTCGCCATGACCGACGCAATCTGCGCCAGCAACCATTGGACGCGGCGCTTGTCCAGGGTATCGGTATCGAAGTCGGCATCGATGGCCACCTGCTGACCGGTCCTGGTCATCGTGATGACGCAGTCTGCGCGCGCCAGCAGCTCGGCGCTGAGCACATCATCCGGCGCGATCGGCAATGACCGACCGGTCGGTTCAATCAGGCGAAGGACGAACGACAGCCGTCCCTCGAACAACCCGGACAATGACGATCGGATCCCGGCCTCGAGCTCTACATCTGACATCACGCAACCGGCCCGAAGATCGGCTTGTACACCGGCGGCCTGAGCGACCGCGACCGATACGCTGGCGGCGGGATCCAGTGCGATGCGCAAGGGCACAACGCGAGCCAGCCCCTGACCGATCGCACCGATGACCAGATCGCTCTGGCCACACTGGCGTTGCAGCACCAGGGCGATCGATGCCAGGGCGATCGCCTGCCATGAATCGGACAGTCCTGTTTCGGATTGTCCGAGCACGGACCGGGGTTCTAGCCGGTATTGCTCGCGCTGAAATGACGCGATACCCGAGGGCGGTCGATCAAAGGGAAACGACAGAGGAACCGCAGCGTCGAGATATTGCTGCCAGAAATTGGATTGCATGCCTACCCTCCTGAGTGCAGTCGCGCACGGCGCGATGCGAACCTGTTGCCGACCCGATCAGACGCCGATCGGCATCCGATCGGAAGATCATCAGGTCAGTTCATAGCCGTGACTGCGCAGTTCGCCGCGCATGATCGAGGTCACGACTGATTGCGATTGACTCGGCAGCGCGCTGCGCCAGTTGCCCACCGATGCCGAGCTCACCGGCTGCAGCACGTTTCGGTGATGAGGCAGCGCGATCACATCGCCAGACAGGTTGCGACGATCGACGATGTCGCTGGTCATTGCCGGGGTGAACTCGATGCCCAGGAATCCGCAGATATGCTTGATCAGCAGCGGTGGCGAATCAACGAGATCCTCATAGCGGATGGACAGAAAGCGACCCGGTCCGCAACGCCGGCCGAATCGATCGCAGGCCCGCACATTCTCTGTCCAGGCATGAGCGGCCTTGACATAGGAACCATCGTAGAAGCCGGTCCGCACACAAGACAACACCGAATCACGGCCGTCGCGAATGATGTGAACGAATCGGGCGTCAGGAAATACATAATCCAGTTTGTTCAGATACTGGAAATGACCTGGTGTGGATTTATCGCCCCAACGCCGCTTGCCAGGTGCGTGCTGGCGCCCGTATTCGCTATAGAGCACCCCGAAAATGCCGGCCAGCGACCGATGCAGCGGTGCCAGTGCATTGGCCCGCTCGGCGACCCGCTGCAGATCGATTTCCCAGAACGGCGCCTCGTATCCGCAGGCGAACCGGTCCAGCACGGCACGCACGACATCGGGCCAGGGTGAATGGCGCAAGCGGCCGAAAGTTCTGACCATGCCCTGGATCTCCCCATTTTCAGGGGGGATGAACACCTCGGGATGACGATTGATCATCTGCCTGAGCAAGGTCGTACCTGACCGCGGGCTACCCAGGATGAAAAACGGCGGCGCACCGGTTGGCACTCTGGCGGAAACATCATGCCGATTCGGCCGCACCGGCATCCGTGGACCGAACATCACACGATCACGCCAGTCGACCAGGGGTTCGAGCAGGCGGTGGCGCAGACGCTTCCAGTGATACTCCCAGTGCGCAGGCTCCGTCTGTCGCCCACCCGCGGAACCCCGTGGCAGCAGGTTGGAATCGCTGATCTTCACGACGTTGCCCGGGTCGAATCGGCTCGCCTGACCAGCCGATCGCCGATCACCAGTGCATCCAGGCCAGCGTCCAGGAAGGTCTGAACAGCCTCGCGCTCATTGCACACGATGGGCTGGCCACGCACGTTGAACGAGGTGTTGAGCAACATCGGCAGACCGGTGCGCTCCCCGAAGGCGGCCAGCAGACGGTAAAAGCGCCCGTTGCCCGATTCACTGACTGTCTGAACCCGGGCTGAGCCGTCCACATGCGTAATTGCCGGCAGCCGCTCGCGCCATGGCTCACGGACCTGGGTGACGCACAACATGTGTTCAAAGAGCGCCGTATCTCCCGGGGTGATATCGAAATACTGATCAGCCGCCGACGCAATGACCGCCGGCGCAAATGGCCGGAAGTCTTCGCGCTTCTTGACCAGGGCATTGATCCGGGCCCGCATCTGCGGATCGCGTGGATCCGCGATGATGCTGCGTGCGCCGAGGGCGCGTGGGCCGAACTCCATGCGCCCCTGACACCAGCCCACGATGCTTCCCTGATCCAGCAACCCGGCGACCGCTTCGAGCAGTTGCGATTCTTGAGCGAATTCGCTCACGCTCAGACCATCGTGAGCCGCCAGTGCCGCGGACGTGCGCTCCGGGTCCACATCCGGCCCCCACAATGGCACGCCCTGGCGGGTACGCTGTATCGGTTCGCCACGTTGATGCCGCGCAAACAGCGCCGCGCCCAAGGCAGTACCGTCATCGCCAGCGGCGGGCTGGACGAACATATCCCGAAACAGTCCGCTGCGCTTGATCACGCCGTTGGCCGTACAGTTCAATGCCACGCCACCAGCCATCGCCAGCCGCTTCGCCCCGGTACGATCCCGACAGGTGCGCAGCAGGTGCAGCAGCGCTGTCTGCAGCGCCGCCTGAAGCGCAGCCGCAATGTCGTGATGATGCCGGGTGATCTCGGCCTCGGGCAACCTGGCCGGACCGAACATGTCGGTCAGCACAGCGAGCGAACCGCCATAGGTCTCGCGTTCGATGTCGGTAACGTTGCGAAACAGCAATGGAATGGTGTGCGTGCCATCGTCATGCAGCGTGATCAGGCTCATGACCTGCTTGAAATGACGCCTTGGGTCGCCGTACGGTGCGAGCCCCATCACCTTGTATTCATCCATGTTGAATTCGAAACCCAGGTACATGGTGAACAGGCTGTAGAAGATGCCCAGAGAATGAATGGACGGAATCTGCTGAACGAGCCTGATCCGATCGCCCTCACCCACAGCGATGGTCAGTCCCTCATGCTCACCCATCCCGTCAGCGACGATGATGAGCGCTTCATCGAATCCACTCGGGTAGTACGCACTGGCCGCATGGGCGACATGATGAGGCACCTGTACGAAGCGATCAGCCCAGTTTCGCACCTGCGGAAAATGCATCTCGAGCAATTCGATCTGCGCCTCACGGGAATAGACAGACCGATACTGTCTCGCCATTCCGGGTTGCTGGGCATAGTGATCCTGATAGGATCGATAGTCGAATCCATGAGCAATGACATCGATGTCGCCAGGTCCGATGCCGGCGTTTCGCAGGCAGAACTGGATTGCCTGAACGGGAAACGCACCAGTGGCCTTGATCCGCGAAAAGCGTTCCTCGGCGGCCGCTGCAGCCACCCCGCGATCGGTCAGCAGGGCGGCAGCGGCGTCGAAACCCTGGCAGATTCGCGCGCTCGAACGAGGCAAGTCAGGAAACTCCCGGCGCTTGAATGCTTCACTGTCATTCAATCCGCTGATGCCAAGAACATTCATCCCACCTCCTGAAGATTGTCTGTGCGGCCGGTCGCGTCGACCAATGTTGGTGATGCGTCGACCGATCAACTGACCTGCAATGGATGTATCGACGAAACTCGCATCGATCGGCATATCAATCCAGGCTGACAACGAATCTACGGGAATCAACCATGCGACACCAGACTCCAAAATTGATGAAGCTCGACGGACCAACGAACCCGGGCAACGGCCGTGCGTGATCTCATTCTGGCGGGCATTCTGCTGCTGGCGCTGCCGGTCTCATTGGTCAGACCCTTTCTGGCCGTCGCGTTGTTCGCCTGGATCAGCCTGATGAATCCGCATCGCTTGTCCTGGGGATTCGCCTATGACATGCCCTGGGCACAGCTGTATGCCGCTGCAGCCGCCGTGTCCATTTTGCTGATCGAACCTCGCTATCTGCTCGACAGTCTGCGACGCTACTGGCTGCCATTCAGCTATCTGGCCTGGATGTTCATCACCACCATGATGGCCGCAAACCAGGAAGAGGCATGGCGTTTACTCAAGGAAGCGTGGAAGATCCACCTGATGTGCATGCTCACCCTGGCCGTTCTGACCAATCGGCGCAGAATCATCGCGATGACGGCCGTGGTGACCGGTTCCATCGCTTTCTACGGCGTCAAAGGCGGCTTGTTCACCCTGCAGGGCGGCGGCGGCCTGATCTGGGGTCCACCGTCATCAGCAATTGCCGACAACAACCATCTGGCTGCAGCGCTCGTCATGGTCCTGCCCCTGCTGTACTGGGCGGGCACCATCGTCACCCGGCGCTGGCAACGGATCGGTCTGTTCGCCTGTCAGGGCCTGATCGCAGTGTCAATCCTGGGTAGCGGTTCGCGCGGCGCCTTCCTGGCTGTGCTCAGCGTGGGAGCCATGCTGGTTATGCGCGGCAAGAACTGGTTTCGTGCCGCACTGGTCGTTCTGATCGTCGGCGCCGCTGCGGCAGCGGTGATGCCCGACAGTTACTGGAAACGCATCGATACGATCAGTCAGTACGAGCAGGATGGTTCCGCCATGGGTCGGATCCATACTTGGAAAATCGCCACCCGGATCGCCAACGAACAGATCACGGGTGCCGGATTTTCTTACTACGGCACATGGATCTATGCCCGGCACGCGGACAACCCGGAACAGGTTCACTCGTCGCACAGCATCTACTTCCAGGCACTGGGTGAGCATGGTTGGATCGGGCTGATGTTATTCCTGGCGATTCTGACCAGCTTCTGGCGACAATGCGCCCGCTTGATTGCTCGCGCCGGGCAGAGTGGTGACGAGGTGATCGACCGGCTGGCGCGAATGATGCAGGTTTCGCTGGTCGGTTATATGAGTGCTGGTCTGTTCGTCAATATCGGCAATTGGGACGGCCTGTATTTCATGTATGCAATCGTCCTGTCGCTGAGCCGACGTCAGGAGCAGGCTGACCAGGCACAGGAACAGACACCAACGACGACGATGACAGGCGCAAGCCCGCCCTGGAAGGCCGGATCGTCGCCTGCAATCGGCAGGCAACGGGCATGAGTCGGCTGGCGTGTGCCCGGGCGGCCGCTTGCTCAAAATTAGGGTGTCCGATCCCCTGCCGCTGCCTCACACTATCCCATCACAAACGAATGTAATCCCATGGTGCGCACCGAACCAGAACCTGGATCGCCGACCTGATGCCTACCGCTGGCGTGTCACCTCCGGTAATCGTGATCGGAATCTGCGCGCACGGGCTCGCGATCGCCCGATGTCTGAGTCGTGCCGGTATCCAGGTGATCGGATTCGACGCGATTGCTGGCTACCCCGGCGCGCGCACCAACGCTGCCGCCATCCACCTGACCCGGGACATCAATGGACAAGGCCTGGTTGAAGCTTTGATCGAGTTCGCCCGGGTGAATCCGCAAGCCGACCGGCCGGTTCTGTTCCTGACCAATGATCGCATGGTAGCCATCGTCTGCCAGCATGCCGAGGAGATCGCCCGCTATTTCCGACTCAGCTTTGCGCACTGCGCACCCGGTATCCTGCCACTATTGCGCAAGGATCATGTGCAAACACATTCCCTGGCGGCCGGCCTGAGTATCCCGTCATCAATGATCATCGAGCGCGAGGAGGACCTCACCAAACTGGCCAGCTCACCGGACTTGCCGTTGATCATCAAGCCTTGTCGACCCCTCTCGTCGTTCAAGGCAATTGTCCTGAACGAGCGGAAAGATCTGGCCGCACGACAGGAACAGATCATCTCCGAACTTCCCGTCATCGCCCAACGATTCATTCCGGGTGATGACCGCACTATCCGGTTTGGTGCACTGTATCTTCGCCACGGCGAGGTTCTCGCCAGGTTCGAGGGAAGAAAGCTGCGCTCCAGACCCATGGGCCACACCACGATTGCGATCTCCGAGCCCGACGATCGGATTCATGACATCACACGGCAATTCTTCGACGGACTGGCGTTGTCCGGACCGGTTTCTCTCGAGCTGAAGCGGGATCCCGATGGCCAGGACTGGGTGATCGAGCCGACTGTCGGACGCACCGATTTCTGGATCGACCTGTGTATCCACAATGGTGTACCGATACCGCTCATTGAATACTGTCATGCGGCGGGGTTGCCCATCCCTCATTCGACGCAGACCCGGCGCATCACCTGGGTCAATGGCGAGCGCGACCCGCTGGTCCTTCCCTGGCTGTTGTTCAATGCCCCTTCCCGATTCCTGCTCAGCCGGATCCGGGGCGTCTATGCAGATCGGCACGATGTTCGGCCATTCGTCGTGGCCACTTCGGGATTCCTTTCAGCTCTGACTGGCCGCCTTATCAGTCGTGTAGACAAATCCCTGAGGGAGGCCAGCCTTTTTCGCTAGCCGATCCGTGCGGCGCGACTCAGGCGTGGGCCGGCTTGCGCAATTCGACCAGGGCTTTCGACACAAAGTACTCACCGACCATTGGCAGGCCCATCAGGATGCGTCCGGTCTGACGCCTCAGCGTCGAGCCAGCCCAAGGCTGTCCTTCCAGTCGGTCAATCCTGAATCCCACTTCGTCGGTCAGACCTCGTAGGGCTCGAAAGTCGAGTTCATTCAGGTAGTGCTGCTCGGCGAAACTCGACCAGCGCCGCCATTTGTTCGGCTTCTTTTGCCCATCCGGTTCAAGATCCCAATGCCTCGATTCAAAGGACGGCATGTCGTACAGGTTCGCCGCAGTCTGGAACACGGCCTTTTCACCAAACAACAGCGGTGCCCAGGGCACGGGAATCAGCGACTCCATGTGTGCGCCCCATGGCCCCTTGAATGGACACCAGGTGAGCAGACAGACACCGCCGGGACGTATGACCCGATACCATTCACGCAGAATGGCAAGCGGCTCCATGACATGTTCGAGGCAGTCGAATGCCAGCACGGTATCGACCGATTGATCATCGACCGGAATCCGCGCGGCACTACCAACCCGGAACGATACGGGACAGTTCAGAGTCGCGTGCTCAGCCTCGATACGTGCCCGCTCGATCGACGCTGGAATCAGATCGACGCCGACAATCCGTTCGGGTGACCTCGTGGTACCCAGGAACAGGCTCAGCTGTCCATCACCACAGCCAAAGTCGAGCAACGACCGGCCGGTCACGTGAGCATCGGAGAACAGTCGCCATTCGTCTTCAAGCGCGGTGGCACGCCAGCGCTGGTATGCATCATAGGCAACGGTACGGGTCATTGCCGGGCGAGCCAGGCGTTGGCTGATCGTCAGGCACAGGCGGGTTCTCAGATCCATGCCCAAGCCTACGATCCGGTACGTGACCTGTCACGCCCAGTTTTCGTGATGACCCGAGGTCGATAAGCGCTCATCCTGTCCGGGTCGTCAGCATTGCCGAAACGTCCGGAGTGGACCATGCACAACTCCCGCCCAATTGGCCGCGTCGAATGCCTGCTCCACGGGCACGCCGGCCGAAAGTCCCGACTGGCCGTCACACGCCTGTCCTATGCCATTGGCGTACTGCTGATTGGTTTGTCCAACGCGAATGCCATGTCGCAGTCCGAAATTTCCGACGAAGAGCGGGGTCTGCTACCCAGATGGTGCGACTTTACCCAGGGATTTGATCGCGCAGCCGATGCGCCAGGGCACTACGCATCGTATGTTCAGCGGTTCGGCGAGGGTTGGACACACCTGCATCATTTCTGCTGGGCGATGGTCAATATGCAACGCTACCAGCGCTTCGATGCCGGGCCACAACGGAAGAAGGGGCTCGCCGTGGCGGTGATCGGTGACCTGGACTACGTGCTGCGCGAGGCACCCGAGGATTTCGTTCTGCTCTTCGACGTTTACCTTAGAAAGGCGAAGCTGCTGCTGCTCGAGGGCGAGCTCGAGGCAGCGCGGCGGGTCGCCGACCTGATGGTCGAAAAATGGCCTGAACGCGCGGATGCGCACGGGCTCGCAGCCCAGGTGCTGATCGATTCGGGCCGGCGGGCTGAGGCAGGCCGCCTGCTCGATCGCAGTGTGCAACAGGTCGTCGACCAGGACCGTCTGCGACAGATCCGAAGCGTCCTGAAGCTCTGAAGATCGTCCTGAACGGATTCGGGCACGGCACCCGGGCTTGCGTCGCGGGACTCATCAGCCACCGGCCACCCTGAGAACCTGCAGACCGAAACGCAGACGCTTCGTGCCCCACGGGGCGATCCGGCGCAATCGGAATGGATCGGTTCGCCGTGACGACCAGCCGATGTCGGTTGTGAATGCGAATCGGAATCCGCAGTGTTTGACGATGTCGCAATGCGCCTGCGAGAAATCGCGCCCATAACGGCCATTCGGATAGGCGAACAACAAGGGATCGGTACCGGTAATTGCGCGTAATTCCTCCCGACCGCCTCCGATCTCATCCAATGCGTCGCGGGGCGCAAGCCGACTGAGCAATGGATGACTGCGGGTATGCCCGCCGATCGTAATACCGGCAGATACACAGCGGCGAATCTCGTCGGCGTTCATCATCGATTGCCCGGGCTCGGCCACTCCGCAAGCCTCGAGCAATTGAGCAACCCGTTCATTGCGACCGGCCGGCGGCAGATAGACCACCGCATTGAGCACACGGGCCGCAGCATGGCGACGCGCGTCGTCGGAATCGAGCGGCATCGGATCCGGCCCCAGCCAGTCCAGAGAGACCATCGGTATCCGGGAGTGGGCGATCGCGTGTATGACGCGGTCGTTGAACATCGTCCCACCCCGTACGAAGTCGCTGGCCACGAATATCGCCGCGCTCATGCCATGCCGACGCAACAGGGGCACGCCGAACTCCAGATTGCTCCGATATCCGTCGTCGAAGGTGATCGCTGCCGCACGCGGCGGCAGCTGTCCCGAACTCAGTCGCTGGCAGGCGTCCAACGGCTCCAAAACCTGGAACTGACGATCGATCCAGTCCAGGATCTCGGCAAACAGGGCGACATCGGGTTCACCGACCATGATCGGGTCGATATGCCGAAGTATCCGATGAAACGTAAAGGTCGTGAGCATGCCGCCATGGCGTTGTGAGACCAGATGGGTCGCCGCGCGCAAGGCCGCATCGGCCACGGATTGCCCATTCACCGTGCTGGCTCCCCGGGCAGTGCGCGAGGCACGATACCCCAGACCGGCAGATCATCGAGCCCCTTCAGCAGGATTGAATAGTTCGATGCTGACGTGATTCTCCGATAACCCGCGACTGCCCCTGGGGCATCATGATCGACCGCATAGGCGCGTGCCGGCTGATGATTCCCCCAGAAGCCATCGGCAAAGTCACGATAATGAGCCGGACCGTCGGTCGACTCGCGGCGCAGTCGGGTGTCATCGATCCCGGCGATCGATTGAAGTCGCTTGTTCGCCTCATAGTCCTCAAGCATCGCGCCGAAGCTGTCGAAGTATCGGGTCTGGTCGAGCCAGCTGCGGGCGATCGGCATGTCATAGACGCCGCCACGTCGATAATCCCAGCCCGTTGAATCCCCCATCAAGCCGGTTGTCAGCCGGTAGGCGAAATCGCGAACCTGGCGATGGTCTTCGCGCGCGCCAACGTCCATGTCCCAGGTGAAACCCAGGACCGCCTGGATGAAAGCCTGCATCCACCCCGGTCCCCAAAAGCTCTCGAAGCGCTTCAAGGGAGCCGGTCCGTCCGGTTGACTCTGGAAGATGCCCAGGTGGTTGACGAACCGGCCGCCGCCAATCTTTCCCCGAATATGACGATCGGCCAGATTGCGCAGGCTGTTTTCCCACTGCCGACGATATTCAGCCTGGATCGGCCAGTCATCCGGCGTCGCAGTGATCGCCATGGCCAGGGTGCGCAGACGCCAGGCGGCGCCACGCTCGTTGTTCGCCCCGAACGTGAGCACCAGGCCCTCGCCATGACCACGCCAGGTGTCTGACACATGCAGGGCATTCGTACTGGCCACGAACTGGACTTCTTCGATCATCCACCACTCACCGCTGAGCAGCGCCGCTGCATACGGAGGCGCGGGATGATGACTGGCGATCCACACGGGTATCGTGCCCTGATCTGCTCCCGGGGTGAATGACTTGATCTCGGAGTCACCCGCCGCACGAATGCCGCTGCTGCGGTCGGCAACCAGGTGAGGATGGTCGATCAGGCGCACTGGTTGTTGGGTGGATTCGTCCCGGAAATGCACACCATAGCGGCCATAGGAAAAGGCGTTCGCCATCATCGCGCGCCAGGCCCGCTCGTCCCCGCTCGTCACATAGAGCGCGTCCCAGACCGGCAGCAGGCCAATCGAGGGATGAAAGCCCGGTGAGCCCATTTCCACCGGAAACTCGTTGCGCGCAAAGGGCTCCAGCGAATTCGCCAGGGCGTTGAGTGCCTGATCGGAGGGCGAGCGCCAACCGTAGTTGGGAAATAGGCGAGTGTCTCTCAGATATCGCCCATCATGGGTAGGAATCACGTCGGGATCCTGATCCACCCAGAAACGAGCCGCCCATCGCGTGTGATGCAGATGTCGCAAGTCGCGAGCGAATCGCTCGATGCCGTCGATGCTCACCGCCACCCGATACTGCCTGGGGCCTGGATCGGCCACGGTCAGGTAGCCATTCTCGACCGCGACCATGATGTCCGGATTGCGGTCGCCGTAGAAGCGCACCCGCCACCAGACAACCAGATGCGGATCGGCACCGACCGGTTGCCGGAAAATCCATTCCGACATCACCGGCCCAGCGATCGTCTGGCGATGCGGGTTCGCCAGCACATCGGCAAGCACGGCTGACCCGATCGGCGCCAACTCGACCCGCACCGCCGGCATGACGGCACGCAATGCCGCCAGGCTGAGATCACGCCGATCGTCCTTGGTCGTTGTCGGGCGATGGCTCAGGTTCAAGACGCTTTTCTGCCCTGCCGTCATCGGCATTCTGCCCGACAGGACAACTATCTTGGCCGACCCGTCAGGCCAACGATTTCGGACCACGGCCTGGAATGACGGGCTATCAGCATGGATCTGGCGATCCATCGGCACATCGCCCCGCCGGAACACCTGACCCACGGTGAACGGGACATCCATGCCACCCAGGCGACTGGTCAGGCCAATCGACGGGAGGCTTCCCGCCTGCCTGGAGGGGTCGGTTGAAACTGCCGCGAGCGATGAAGGGGACGCGTTGGCTTCACTGGTTCGATTCGTCGCCGCCCCCGCCCGAGGCGCCACCGCCTGACAGGCATTGACGGTCAGCACCATCAGCAGGCCGGCAACGAGCGTGCTTATGAACGGCACCCTTTGCAGCTCCGCCCGTCCACCAGGCATCGGCAGGCCGCTCATGGGCGCGTCCACTGCACGTGGGCAAATGGCGATCGGCGCAGCCATAGCTCCAACATCATCAACACCCAGACCATGGTCCCGAAGTACCCGGCATCAGCGCCACTCGTCCTGCTCCGGATCAGCGTGATAAAGGCTGGATTCAGAAACCCCCGTCCGACCAACCCGTCGAGCGCATCGAAGGCCAGGCGCGACAGTCCGGGATCGCTGAGCAGCCACTGGCCGAAAGGCATCGCAAAGCCGTGCTTGGGCTTGTCCAGAATCAGATCCGGCAGATAGCCACGCAAAGCCGAACGGAAAAATACCCTCAGGCGCATCCGGTGCAACTTCTGGGCCGCCGGCAGGCGAAGTGACAGATTCACCAGCGGATCGCTCAACATCGGAAAGGCGGCGGCGACACCTGCCACCTCGCACATCCGGGTGACCTTGACCAGATCATTGTCGGCCAGCGTGAACTTGAAGTCATAGCGCAGCAATTGGTCGATCAATGCATCACCAGGATCAGCGCGTTGCCAGACCTGCCGCTCGAGCCCGCCGGGCTGTGCAGCATCGATACGCGCCCGGAACCCCTCTGCGAGCAGGTTCGGAACGCCCAACCGGTTAAGCAGGTTGTAGCGTGCATTGAACTGGTCGGGCAGCGGAACCCGTGCCTGATCGACATAGCCGCGCAGCTTGCGCAGGGGCCAGACCGTCGCATCATCGGCGCCCGGCGGTCGGTGGCCGATCCGCAACGCCGGCTCTATCAGGCCGCGACGCAGCCCGTCAGGCAGTTTCGCGTAATGGGATAACAACCAGGCTGTCGCGTATCGGGTATTCCCTCCGAACAATTCGTCACCACCGTCACCGCCGATCATCCGCCTCACACCATGGCGACCGGCCAGTGCTGCACAGACATGGGTCGGCACTGCCGAGGCATTGCCAAAGGGCTGTTCGCATGCCGAGACGATGGACGGAATGACCTCCGCACACAGGCCGGGTGTCATGAGTTGTTCGGTGTGGCGGGTGCCGAAGTGTGCCGCCGCACACCGGGAATAGACCCGCTCATCGGCACCGGCTTCATCGAAGACGATTGCAAAGGTCTTGATCGGTCGTTGCAACACTTCGCAGGCAATGCCGGCCAGTGTCGAACTATCGGTGCCACCGGAAAGGAAACAGCCGACTTCGTCCGGATCAACGCCCGCAACGCTGTCGGCCATGCCGGCTCGTAATGCCGAAAAGAATTGTGATCGCTCCCGCGTGAACGAGAAGTCGGGATCCGGCTCGAATGCAGGTTGCCAGTAAACGGTCTCGCTGGTGTGACCGTCAGTCCAGTGCAGCGCACTGCCCATCTCAACGCGCCGCACACCGCGAACCACCGACATCGGAGCGGGAATCATGTGAAAATGCAGATACGCGAACAAGGCTTGATCGTCGATTTCGGGCGGTTCTCCGTGAATCTCGGCGACCTCGATCGGTCGGGTCGATACGGCAAGCCGTCCGGCGCGATCACACCAGTACAGCGCATGCGTGCCGAAGCGATCGACCGGAATCAGCGCGCGACGATCATGCGCATGCCAGGCAATCAGGACATAGTCGCCTGATAGATGCCTGGGCAGGTCGACGCCTTCGCGCGCCCAGATATCGGCAAACACGGCAGCAAATGCGGGATGCCCTGCGGTCACGAAGCCATCGCCCGTGCGCATTTGCGGACGGCCGAATCCGGCGACCCGCATCGGGCCAATCGTGAAATCAAAACTGCCCGGGCCCGAGGCCTGTATCGAACACTGGCCCGCGCCGATCACGGCCGTCAATGCCGGCATTGCCGCGGTCTGGCGCCGGCTTTCGGCAACACCGTTCATCGCGATGCTCCCCGGCCGGTGGATATGTCCGGAAAAATCGCCGGATCATCGACCGGCCGTTGCACCCCGGCGGTTCGCGCCAGTGATTGCACCGAGGCGGGCAGGCATTCATCGAACAGCGTCGCCAGCCGGCACACACCCTGTCGCCGCGACAGCAGGGAGACAGCGCCAGGGCATGCCAGATGGCCACGGCCAGCACGCAGGTCGGTGGTGAATGCCATCAAGGCCTGCGAAATCGCTGCTGCTTGTTCCAACGGCACGACATGAGGAAAACCCAGACTGACCAGTTTGCGACCCGTCTCACCCCGTGGATCAGTCAGGGCCAGAATGGGGCGCCCCGCACGCAGGTATTCATACATCTTTGCGGGAATCTGCTGATTGCAGGTATCGGCCTGCAAGAGCAGCAGGCCGTCGACCGACTGCATCTCGCGAATCGCTTCGGCATACGGCAACGGCGGGGCCAGCTCGATCATGTCCTGCACGCCATGGTGCTGGGCAAGCCGGGTTATTTCTTCGCGCAGACCGGAGGCGCGAAAGCGTATCAGCCACTCATGGCGCGACAACTGCCCGTGCCGATGCAGCTGAGCCAGCGCAGCGAACAAGTGCTCGGGATTCCTGTCCTGCTCATAGACCACGCCACTATGCAACAGGACGCGACGGCGATCGGTCGTTTTCGACACAGCAATAGTCGAGTCTGCGTCCGTCCGCGCCGACGTCGTGCCCGCCTGAGGATCGAGCGACTGGAACGAATGCTCGTCGAAACCGTTTTCAATGACCTGGAAACTGTCGCTCGCGCGGGCCGGAAAGCGCCGTCGATACAGCTCACAGGCAGATTCGGTGGTAAATACCATGCGCGCGGCCCGCGCGGCGACCCGCGACTCGATCCGCTGGAACGATCGACGGCGAAGCGGATCCTCCGGATAGTTGCCCTGGGCCATCGGATCGCGGAAGTCGGCAACCCAGGGAATTCCCGTTCGCCTGGCGATGGCATCGGCCACCAGATGTGCCGTGGCGATCGGATACGTGCTCCAGATCATGTCGACGGCATGCCGACGACAGAATCGGGTGCCGGCATACCCACCGGTGATCCACCAGCTGGACCAACGGTCTGGCAGGCAAAGACTGATCGGCACGCGGCCGCCGATCGCCAGATCGCGGCTGGCGTCCAGACAAGGTACGCGCAGCACGCGCAGTCCCGGTGGGATCTGCGCGTTACTGTTCGGATCGATGCGTTGGTGGGCACGCGCAGACACCGTGAGCACCGTGCAGTCCCAACCGAACTCCGGAAGATGCTGTGCCACGCGCAGCGCGCGCTGCACACCACTGCTTGCCGTGAACGGTGGAAAGTGGAACGCGATCAGCAAGGCATGACGCGGATGGCGTCGGGGTATCGGTACGCTCATCAGACGGCTTCCGGAATCGGCCAGCTCAGGCCGTCTACCGGTGCAGGCAGCCGGCCCGGGTCGCGCAGATTGATCAGATCAAGCACACGTTGTTCTGGCTGCACGCAGCGCGCCAGTGCGTCCCGAACGCTCGCCTCCCGCGTACCGACGATGATCAGCTCAGAGCCGTGAATCGCAGCATCGATCTCGTCGACCAGCAGACGACCCAGGTGAGGCAGGCGATCCTGGATGAAACGCCGGTTCGCGCCCATGAGATACGACAGCTTCACACCGGAATCGTGAATGACCAGATCGATCCCCTTGCCGATCAGTCGTTCGGCCAGTTCGACCAGGGGACTCTCGCGCAGATCGTCGGTTCCCGGCTTGAACGACAAGCCCAGCAGGGCAACACGCCGTCGGCCGCCCGCCAGCACCTTCTGCACCGCCAGCTCGACATGCTCGCGATTGGACTCGAGCACGTGTTCGAGCATGGGCAGGCGCACGTCATGGCTGCGCGCCAGATGCATCGTGGCGCGCAAATCCTTGGGCAGGCAGGAGCCGCCGAATGCAAAGCCTGGCTGCAGGTAGGCCGGCGAGATATTCAGGTGCGTGTCGCGACAGACCAGCGACATCACCTCAAAGGGATCTACTGCCAGACTGTGGCACAGTCTGGCCACTTCGTTGGCGAAGGTGATCTTGACCGCATGAAAATTGTTACAACAGAATTTCATGGCTTCGGCGGCGCGGATGCTGGTCTGATGAAACTCGCAGGGAAGATGTTCAAACAGGGTTCGCAGGCTCAATACCGCCTCGGGCGAGCCGGCACCCACGATGGTGAACGGCGGGTGGTCATAGTCACGAATCGAACTGCCTTCGCGAAGAAACTCAGGCTGGAAGCACAGATGAAATTCCCCGCCGTCTCGTTTGCCCGATGCGTTTTCGAGGGCCGATCGGATCACGCCCTCGGTGGTTCCAGGCGTGACCGTGGACCGGTAAACCAGCACATGGCTGCGCTCCAGCCCCGCCAGAGCCTGTCCGATCGCACCCGTGATCCGCGTGATGGCCGACAGATCCTGGCTGCCATTGCCCGCCGACGGCGTACCCACGCAGATGAATGACAGTTCCGAGTGCTCGATCGCCCAGCTCACGTCTTGCGTGACCGTCACCCGCCCGCCGGCCACGACCGACGCCATCAGATCCAGCATCCCCTCCTCGACCACTGGCGTGCGCCCTGCGCGGATCATGTCGAGCTTGTCGGCATCAATGTCCACGCCGATCACCTCGTGGCCGTCTCGTGCCAGACAGGCCAGCGATACCGCGCCCACGTACCCGAGCCCGAAGATGCTGATTTTCATGCTGCCTGCCTCTCAACAATGGGTGACTGTCGCTGCTGCCCCAGCACACGCTCGATGATCCGGTCCAGACGCTCCATCGAATGGGCCCAGTCGTGATGGGCGAGAATCCGTGCGCGACCAGCGGCGGCCAGCGCATCGCGATGATCCCGATCAGTAAGCAGATGGCTGATTGCCGCCACCTGTTCATCAACGGAGTCGGCCACCAACAGATGTTGGCCTGGAATCGCGTCAACTCCGCCAGCTGCCAGGCGGGTCGTGACGACCGGCACCCCCATCGCCATGGCCTCGAGGATCTTGTTCTGCGTGCCGCGCGCAATCCGCAGGGGCGCCACCATCGCCAGCGCGTCGCGCAGGAATGGCCGCACGTCGGATACCGACCCGGTCACCGTGATACCGGGTCGTTGGCCGAGTTGGCGAATCGCGCGAGACGGATTCGCGCCCACGATATCGAGTCGCAGTCCGGGATGGGAGGCTTGCAGGCGGGGCAAGACCTCACCGCAGAAGTCCTGCATGGCCTGCTGATTCGGAAAATAATCCATCCGGCCAACGAAGCACAGGCGCAGCGGATCACAGGCCTGTCCGGACGACTGGAAGTAACCGGCATCGACACCATTGGGGAACCAATCGGTGGACAGGGCGGCGCCCAGTGAATCCAGGTGCGACCACTCGGCGCGGGTGGTGGCCGTGCAATGGGCGAATTCACCGGCCAGAGTGCGCTCGGCGCGCGCGAGCTTGATGCCTTCGAGCCAGTAACCCCAGGACACTGGAAACGGCTTGAAATGCCGATAGCCAAGCCATTTCTGCGAGTCCATGTCGCCGAAATCGAGAATCGCCGGCGTCGCCGGCGAATGGGCCAGCGCACGCGCCACCATGGGCGCAACCGATGAACAGTGAACGAACACCAGATCGAACGATTCGGCGACGATCAAGCGGGACAACAAGCGGAGCAGATCGCCCGAGTGGAAATAGCCCATCGAGGACGGTACACCGGAGGGCAGACGCAGGATCATGCGCAGGGTTTGCAGCCACTCCGATACCCGAACGGCATGGTGGCGGTGACAGTGGGCCGCCAGACCCTGGGCCTCCCGGGCTTCCTGATCCGATCGCACCAATGAGCAGACCGTCACCTGATGCCTGGCCGCCAAATGTCGGATCACATTGAACGGGCGAATCTTGCCGCCCCGTTGCGGCGGGAACGGAAAGCGGTGACAGACCACGAGAATCTTCATTCAGGCCTCCGTGACCGCGCCAAAGCGGACCGGTGTGCCCTCAGCGGCAAGCTGTCCCGCTTCGCCCAACTCGGTGGCCACATCGTCGACACTGTGCCCATCCAGTACCAGTCTTGACCAGATCTCCAGATTGACCAGCGCCATCAAGCTGTCTGTGCCATCGATCCGTCCGCTCTGGTGAGCCACCAACAAGCGCTGAACGGCGCCCGGATCAAACCATCCGCGCTGGTGAACGACTGCAGGGTCGAGCAGACGGGCCACCGGTGCAGACAGCTCCCGCTTGATCCAGGCGCCAACCGGTGCGCCAAAGCCCCGCTTGCGCTGACGCAGAATGGCTCGCGGCACCGTTCCGGCGACCGCCTCGCGCAGGATCGACTTGAGCTGCCCGCCCCTGATCTTGTGAGCCGTCGGAATTCGGGCAGCCAGTTCGACCAGTTGGTGATCCAGCAAGGGCACCCGACATTCAATCGAACTGGCCATTGTCATCCGGTCGGTCAACATCAACAGATCATCCGGCAGCTGGGTAGCCGCGTCGACGGCCAGCAGGCGATTGCAATGATCGTGGTTTCCGGCGCCGAGAAATGCCGCATCCAGCGGGTCGATGCGATCCGTCATCCTGGCCGATTCGCCGCTGCGTCGCCGCAGCAGATCATCAAGGCTCGCGTCACTGAGCAGGCGCACGAAGCCCCGGTACTGGTTGTCGGCCGAGTGAGGATCGCCGTCAAGCAGACCGCGAGCCAATCGAATCAGATTGAACGCGCGATGATGACGATCGGCCGGCGCTGCGTCGGCGAGCCAACGCAGCGCGCCCTGAACCGGTAAGGGGAGCCGGTTCACGATCTGCCGATAATGCGGCCCAAGATATCGGCGGTAGCCGCCAAACAATTCGTCGCCGCCCACGCCGGACAGAATTACTTTGACGTCCTGACGGGCAAACTGCGCGATCAGCGCCGTGGTGATGAATGCCGAATCGGCCACAGGTTCGTCCAGTTGGGCGAGTAGCTGCGGCACCAGCCGCAGAATATCCGGGCGCACGATGATCTCGCGATGATGCGTGCCGAAATGCCGCGCCGTGGCACGCGCCTGAGGCAGCTCGTTGTAAAGTCGTTCGGCCCGCCCGCCTTCGAATCCGATCGAGAACGTTCGTATCGGTGCCGGTGAATGCGCCCGTTGCTGCGCGGCCATGTGGGCAACGACGGCGCTGGAGTCGATACCACCGGACAGAAAGGCGCCCACCGGCACATCGCTGACCATCTGGGAACGGACCGACGCGGCGACCTGCTCGCGCACTGCCGCCACCCAATGCGCACGGTCCGGCCCGTGGTCGACTTCGGTTGGTACACGCCAATACACGTTCTCGCGCACCCCGCCCGCATCAATGCTCATCAGGGTCGCGGGCGCCAGCTTGCGGATGCCGCGTAACATCGAGGCCGGTCCGCCCACATAGCCATAACTCAGATAGTCGATCAACGCACCGGGTTCGACCTCCCGGCTCACTCCGGGCAGAGCGAGCAAGGCCTTGGCTTCTGACGCAAACGCCGTCATGCCCGGATGAGTGAGCAGATAGAGCGGCTTGATGCCCAGTCGATCCCGACCCAGCAACAAACGGCGTCTATGGGTATCCCAGATGGCGAACGCGAACATCCCGTTGAGCCGTTCGACGAATGCGGGTCCATGCAGATCGTACAGATGTACGATCACTTCCGTATCCGAATTTGTGCGCAAGCCGATCCCGGCCTGGCGGATCTCCTGCTGCAATTCGCGATAGTTGTAGATCTCGCCGTTGCACACTACCCAGGTCGTTCGGGCCGCATTGGCGATGGGCTGGTGACCTCCCGCCAGATCGATGATGGACAGCCTTCGCATGCCGATCGCGCACGGATGATCGACGAATGCGCCAACGTCATCCGGGCCGCGATGAACCATTCGATCGGCCATGCGCGCGATCAGTCCGGGCTCGATCCTGGCCTGGTCGTGACGATAGATGCCATGAATGCCGCACATGCCGTACCCCTAGGCCAGGCCGGCCAATGCAGCGCGCGACCGGGTGATGCGTCGATAGGCTTCACGGTACCCGTCGACACTGCGTGCCCATGTCCGTTCATGAGCCACATAGCGACGAGCCGTCGCGATCACGTCGGGCCATTGGGCGCGCGACTCGATCAGGCGGGTGATTGCCTGCCCCAGATCGACCCGTGACCCCGCCCGAAACAGGAAGCCGTTATACCGGTCGCGGATCAGTTCGCGATGGCCGCCGACATCCGACGCCAGAACCAGGCGCCCCTGAGCCATCGCTTCCAGCGGCTTGAGCGGTGTCACCATGTCGGTGAGTCGGGTCGGCAGGCGCGGATAAACCAGCAGGTCGATCAGCGCGTAATACTGTTGTACCCGGGACTGATCGACCCGCCCGGTCAGAACGACCCGATCGCTCAGGCCAAGCAGGCTTAACTGTTGGCGCAGCGCGCTTTCCTCGGGACCACCACCGACCAGAAGCAAGCGCAGTCTGGGCTGGCTTTCGGTCAGATCCCGCATCGACTCCAGCAGCAGGGCCAGGCCTTCGTATCGATAAAAGGAGCCGGCGAAACCGAGCACGGTGCATCCGTTCAGGCCCAGTCGGGCCCGCAACCCGGGATCCGGAGCGAGGCTGACCGGAAAACGGTCGGCATCGACCGCGTTGGGCACCACCGTGATCCGGTCAGGCGCTACGCCTCGGGCAATGATCTCCTCACGCAGCCCCTCACAGATGGTCACGACAGCATCAGCCTGACGCAGCACCATCGTTTCCAGGGCGCGCGATGCACGGTACCGGGGTGAGTCCGTGACCGTCCAGCCATGATCGACCGCCGCATCCTCCCAGGACGAACGCATCTCATAGACCACCGGCAATCGATGTCGACGACCGACCCAGAGTGCAGGAATCGCATTGAGAATCGGCGAGTGCGCATGCAATACATCGGGACGCAGAGCCGCCACCAGATTGCCGATCCGTCGGGTGGTGGCCATCATCTGTCGGGCGACGTTGCCCTTGACCGCCGCCGGCGTACGCAACCATGGCAGACCACCCGCTTCGTCGCACAGGCCGGCCACCTGACCCTGCCTTGGCGTGGTCAACCAGTGAGTCTGCCAGCCCAGCCGTTGTTGCTCCCGACGAATGGCGTCGGTGCGAAACGCGTAGCCGCTATGCAGTGGCAGTGAATGATCGAGAACGTGCAGAATGCAGGCGGACATGGACAGACCTGGAAAGACATCAAACCTATGGTGTCGTCACGATCGGCCATCGTCCATACCCAAGTCTGGCAACGCAGGAGATGGTCGATCGGCGTGATCAATGAACCGAATGCAGCGATATCGACTCGCTTAGAAATGAAACCGTGGTGTCGACCACCAGCGCCCAATCGCTGGCGGCCGATATCGAATGATCAGCATCGGGCAATTCGATGAGTCTGACGAAATGTCCGGAAAGGGCACGACGACGCCTCATCTGGATCATGAACTCGGCACCGGTGGGATCGCGGCTGCCGCAGATGAAAAGCATCGGTATTCGCAATCTGCCGATACTTCGGGCGATGCGCTCCGGCAGTTCATCGCCAGACCCGGGCTTGTCGCCATTGCGACTGGCTCTGATCGCCTGGCAGAATTCGATCACTCCCGCCCAGCCTACCTTCCTGGCTTGCAGGACATTGCGCCAGAAATCCCAAGAGCGCAGACGCACCAGATAATGAGTCTGCAGTTGGGCCCGTGCCTGTCCCTGCGGACTTCTTGCCCAGGGATTGACGCCGACGATGGCGCACAGACCCGGTGGCAGTTCCTCGTCCGGGTATAGCAGCGCAGCACTTGCGCCATCGCATAATCCCCAGAGCATCACCGAATTCACACCGTCCACCAGATTGCACAACGAATGGATGGCGAGCGCAAGACTCGGACCAGCCTGTTCGAATGATGGCAGTTCACCCGGGCTGTCGCCCATCCCGGCCAGATCGAACCGCAGCGAGGCGATGCCGGCCTGCGCCAGACGCCGTGCCAGATCGACGAACTGGCGTCGGCTGCCAACCCGGTTCTGCGCACCACCCGGTACGATCAACACACCGGCCGACGCCGCGAGCCCATCGGGCACGGTAAGAATGCCCAGCAACGCCAGGGACTCTTTGCGCAATACGACGGCCCTCTCCTCGTAGCGCTGGAGATTCTGGCGACCCGGCGGCTCGGCCTGCGAACGATGATCCGCCACTGTCACTGCCATCGTGCTCACGACCAGCGATCCAGGCAGCCGACCGTGGCATCGATGAGGGCCGGACAGTCGACCGGATCCGAGACGTTCCAGAACGGTGCCGATGCCAATGCACGAATGTCAGTTTCGCTGCCCGCGTCCTGCCACTGGAGCGCCGCGTCGAGGCTGCGCCGAGTCGGTTGCACAGGCTCGTCACCACCGAGATTGCGCAGATCGAACAGGGCGAGCCGCTGCCCGCCGCGTGGCGCCGGCGCTTCGCTCATTGACAGTTGTGCGAGCAGTCGGGCGCCCGGCGCCAGTCCGTCCCGATGGACCTCGGAGCGATCACCCCGCTCGGCCGCATCCGGCGGTGAGCCCCGAGCCACACGCGCCGACGCGAGCAACAGTCTGTCCCGCTCGCGCAATTGATCGGTACCGCGTAAGACGGGTGCCCAGAGGATCAATCCCGCGAAATCCGGTTCGTGCGAGGACAGCCGGCTAAGTGCCAACCAGGCGCCGAAGCGGATGCCGAGTGCGAACACCGGGGGTTGAGCCCATGGCGGCCCCTCCGTCCGGTGCCGCCCGGCGCCAGCGACCTCGTCAGGTTCGAAGCTCCGATCGCGAATCGCCACATGGATTGCGGCGAACTCTTCCATCCAGCAATCCAGGGACGCGTCCGACAGCATGCCGGCGCTGTCGCCAGTGCCGGAGAAGTCGACGACCACGGTCCGGATGCCTTTGGGCTGCAGGGCCTGTGCCAGTAGTCGGATCATGCGCCGGCACAGATTGGCCTCATCACCGAATCCCTGGGCAACCAACAGGCTGGCTCTGAGCCCTCCATCCGGCGGGTCCCAGCGCGTTATCAGGCAGCGCCTGCCCGCGAGCAACATGAATTCGGGCATGCCATGGGCTGTCAAGACGCCGCTCCGCGTTGACCCAGCAGATCGTCGACATAATGCGTCAGTGAACCAACCGTTGCGAAGGTCTCTCTGGTCAGCGTCTCATCGGGCACTTCGACGCAGAACGCCGCCTCGATCCCCAGGACCAGGCCCAGTTCCACCAATGAATCGAAATCGGGAATCGCGCCAGCCAGCCTTGACTCGGTGGTCAGCGTGTCGATATTCACCGCCTGACCCAGCTGCGCGGCGAGAATCGATTTGACGCTGGACAGAGTGCTGCTCATCGCTTCGTCTCCTGCTTTGGGTCCTATTGAATGCGATCACCCGTGCGCCTTGCATCCCCACAATTCAGGCGGCCGGATGATCGGTGCGACCGAGAGTCCGGTCCACACCACGATGCTGTGCGATCACCGTATCGAGGGTCGATACCAGTGACGGTATACGCACCTGCCAGGAATGGGCGCGCGAATGGGCGAGCAGACGGGATCGGTCCCAGGATCGGCGCAATGCCCGATCGATCGCGCCAGCAAACGCTTCCGCATGCCAGAAGCACACGAGCAGCCCCAGTGATTCGTCCGGCACCACCTGGGCATTGCCACCAACCCGGGTCGCGACCACCGGTATGCCGCAGGCCATCGCCTCGAGAAGGACATTCGCCCAGCCTTCATAGGCGCTGGCCAGTATGAACAGATCGGCCGCGTTGTAATAGGTTCTGAGCTGCTCAGGTGGCTGGGCGCCGGCAAAATGAACCCGTTCGCGCAAACCCAGTCGATCGACCTGATCGCGCAATTCGCCGCTCATGTCGTCATGGCCGCTGGCGCCCCCAACCACGAGATAGTGCAGATCCGGATGCTGCCTGAGCAGGCCAGGCAGCAGCGCGATGATCCGGTGAAAGCCCTTGATCCTGGCAAGCGTACCGACAGTGAGCAAGACCCTGGCTGTTTCCGGTATGCCCAGCCGACGACGCGCGGTCGCACGATCTTCAGGAAAGAAGCGGTTCAGGTCGACCCCATTGCCGATCAGCTCGATCCGCTGGGCTGATGCCCCCAGCGGTACGGCTACTTCATCGCGTAAGGCGTCCGACACCACAATGACTCGCGCCGCCGCAGCCAATGCCGACCGCATCCCCGCTTCGCGCGACGTGCCGATCAGACGCTTGTCCTTGCTGCCCCGTACCGTGACAACCAGCGGTAACACGCGCCGGCTGGCGACCAGGCTGGCGGCATGGCCATCGGGGTAAAGGAAGTGCGCATCGAGGAGAACCGGACGCACGTCGACAGGCAGACCGGCGATACAACGATCAATCGACCTGGCCATCATCCGGCTATCCCAGCGTTTGCCGATGGTCGGCAGACTCGGAAAGCGCGGACGGAATATGTCGATGCCATCGATTCGTTCGTAAGCCGCACCGACAGGACGGAACGCCGGCCGCCACCGACGAATCAGGCTGTCCAAGGGCGACCATGGCTGCGGCGCAATCACGATCAGCGGACGCTGTCGCGCCACACGGAACATTCGCTCGCGAATGAACACGCCAGCCTGAGGCGCCGCTGCCGACGGAAACAGACTCGAAATGACGATGATCGTGTCGTCAGCCATGACGATCGCCTTGCCGAATATTGATGAATCGAAGCAAATGAAATGCGGGCAGTATCCGCCCTGAAGATTAGCCAGTGTACTGGCCTGTGCATCGCCAGTTTTCGTGAACAGACAAATCGGCCATGAGGTTCCATCATGCAGTCTGGTGTCTCCGATCCCCTTGATCTGCTGGATTCGCCCCAATCCCTGTCCGACTCAACAGGTGGCCCGGGGCGACCCGACCAGCTGCACGACGAATTCGCGCGACCGGCTGTCCAGCCCATCATCGATTTCGAGATCAACGAGGCGCATGAAACGGGGGTGACGCCGATGTTCGCACGCATCGAGGTCTCGACCGGATCCACCAGCGAACTGGCCGTCTTCGACCTCGAGGGCCGATGCACGCGGATCACGGTGTCCGAAGGCGGAATTCACCCGGATGAACTGAATCGACCCGGTCGCCTCGATGCCGGAATACGGCACGCATTGCAGCAACTGGTCTCGACTACGGGCACTTCGATCCGCATCTTCCCGCAGGGTTCATTCACCGCCTGGTGTCGGCGCTGTCATGAATTGAATCGGGTTTCCTTCGGCATGCTTGGCTACGCACCGGTGCTCGATGAACACCAAGCGCATGAGTGGCAGGCGAGACCAGTCTCCCCGATCGCCAACGCCCCGGGCACCTCGCCCAGCCACCTGGACCAACTCGAAGCCGAGGCCATCCACATCATCCGTGAAGCGGTCGCCCAGAGCGAGCGTCCGGGCATGCTGTATTCGATCGGCAAGGACAGTTCGGTCATGCTGCATCTGGCGCGCAAGGCATTCGCGCCCGCAAGCCCGCCGTTTCCATTGCTGCATGTGGATACCCGATGGAAATTCAGGCAGATGTACCTGTTTCGCGACCGCATGGCGCGCGAGTCCGGAATGCAGTTGCTGGTGCACATCAATCCGCAGGCCATCGCCAATGACATCAATCCCTTCGACCATGGTTCAGCACGCCATACCGAGATCACCAAGACCGAGGGCCTGAAGCAGGCTCTGGAGAAATACCGCTTCGATCTGGTCTTTGGTGGCGCGCGGCGCGACGAAGAGAAGTCCAGAGCCAAGGAACGGGTGTTCTCGTTTCGCAGTACCAGCCACCGGTGGGATCCTCGCCATCAACGCCCGGAACTCTGGCGGCTGTACAACGCCCGAATCTCGCCAGGGGAGAGCATCCGGGTCTTTCCGTTGTCGAACTGGACCGAATCAGACGTCTGGCAATACATCTATCGCGAGAACATTCCGGTCGTTCCGCTGTACTTCGCCCGGGAACGGCCGGTCGTGGTGCGGAACGGTTTCATCATGATGTTCGATGACGACCGGCTTCGATTGCTGCCGGACGAGAAGATTCGACGGATGCGGGTCAGATTCCGCACGCTGGGTTGTTATCCCCTGACCGGTGCGATCGAGTCGACCGCGGACACCCTTGCCGATATCGTCCTGGAGGTCATGCAAAGCCGCAACTCCGAGCGACAGGGCCGCGCGATCGACAACGATGGATCGGCGTCAATGGAACGCAAGAAACAGGAGGGCTACTTCTGATGGGCAGCCATGACCTCGACACCTTTCTGGCCATGCAGGCCGAACGCGATGTACTGCGCCTGATCACCTGCGGTAGCGTGGATGACGGCAAGAGTTCGCTGATCGGCCGGCTGCTGTATGAATCCCGGCAGATCTTCGACGATCAGATCTGCGCATTGCAGGAAGACTCGCGCCGCCACGGTACCCAGGGTGACGCCATCGATTACGCACTGCTTGTCGATGGCCTGCAGGCCGAGCGCGAACAAGGTATCACGATCGATGTCGCTTACCGGTTCATGGCAACCGACCGGCGGCGCTTCATCATCGCCGACACCCCCGGGCACCAGCAATACACACGGAACATGGTCACTGCGGCATCGACGGCGAGTCTCGCCGTCCTGCTCGTCGACGCCCGTCACGGCATGCTGAACCAGACCCGGCGCCATACCTGTCTACTCGCCATGCTGGGCATCCGGCATGTCGTGCTGGCAATCAACAAGATGGATCTGTGTGGGTATCGGGAATCGGTCTTTCTGGATATTGTGGGACAGTTTCAGGCTTATGCAAAAGACCTGAATCTGGTCAGCTGCGCCGCCATCCCGCTTTCCGCCCTGATCGGAGACAACATCGTCCAACGATCCGGTTCGATGCCCTGGTATGACGGCCCGACCCTGCTCGGGCTGCTTGAGACCATCGATGTCAGCGAACGGGAGGCCGACCGATTCGTGTTTCCGGTGCAACTGGTGTTGCGACCGCATGCCGGCTTCCGTGGGTTCGCAGGCACCGTGGTGGAGGGCTCGATCAGGCCCGGAGACGCCATCAGGGTCGCCGATTCGGGCGCATTGACCCGGGTGCGCGAGTTATGGCTGGGTGAACAGTCGCTATCCCAGGCAAACGCCGGGCAGTCGATCACGATGACCTTGCATGACGAGATCGACATCAGTCGCGGCGATGTGCTGTGCCCGCCCGATGATCCGGTGGCGACCACCGACCAGTTTGAGGCCACCGTGGTCTGGATGGACGAGCAGCCATGCCAGGTCGGCCGGCCGTACGAATTGCGTCTGGCGACAACCTCGACTCCGGTCACGCTGACCCAGATCCATCACCGGATCGACATCGACACCATGACCGAGCATCCAGCGACCGAACTCGCGCTGAACGATATCGCTGTCTGCTCACTGGTCACCACCCGCGACATCCCGCACACCAGTTTCGAACGCTGTCACGCCCTGGGCGGTTTCATTCTGATTGATCGCATGACCCATGCGACAGTCGCCGCCGGCATGATCCGGCAAAGCGCCAGGCGGGCCCAGAACGTTCACCGGCACGCCTTGACCGTTACCCGTGAACATCGTGAGCATCTGAACGGCCATGCCGGTCGGGTTATCTGGCTCACCGGCCTGCCCGGCTCTGGGAAGTCGACCATTGCCAATGCGCTGGAAGTCGCGCTGTACCAGGCGGGTCTGCGCACTTTCGTGCTTGACGGCGATAACCTCAGACACGGGCTGAATCGGGACCTTGGCTTCACCGATGCCGACCGGTCAGAGAACATCCGCCGGGTCGCCGAAGTGGCCCGATTGATGCTCGATGCCGGTCATATCGTGATCACGGCCTTCATCTCGCCGTTTGAAAAGGAACGCGAAACCGCTCGTGGTCTGATCGGCGCAAGCGATTTCCTCGAGATCTATGTCAATACACCCCTGGCTGTCTGCGAGGCTCGCGATCCCAAGGGACTCTACCAGAAAGCACGGGCGGGACAGCTGGCGAATCTTTCCGGGATCGGCAGCCGTTACGAGCCGCCGTCCAAGCCCGATCTGACGGTCGATACCGAACATGCATCCGTCGAGTCGATCGTTCATGCGATCCGCATGCTGGCCGGTTGTTAGCGGACATCACTCGCATCTGCCACTGAGCATTGACCAAGGCACTTAACCAATACAGGCACTGGCCGAGGGTTCGGATCCTTTCTAGACTGAACTTGAGGATAGGAGATCACAGGCGGTGCATCAGCAGTTGACCGGCCTGCCAGCAAACCGCGTTGCATTCTCGATCGAGACACTGCCGCGCACAGAAACCAAGCGAGGGAAGCGATGTCTATCGCAACAATGGGACGATCCTGCATCGGCGCGGAATCGGTGGTTGCTCGGGGTGCGCTGCGGGCAGGCGTGCTGGCCGCCACCTTGATCACCGCCATCGGCATGGCGGCATGCGCTTCCCTGCCGCCGCCACCGACAGTGGCCAGCGAAGACGAATATCAGTACAAGTTGGGACCCGGCGATCAGATCAAGATCGTCGTTTGGCGGAATCCGGAGCTGTCCGCCGAGATCCCGGTTCGCCCGGACGGAAAGATCACCGCGCCGCTGATCGAGGACATGGTCGCGCTGGGCAAGACGCCATCCGCACTGGCCCGTGAAATCGAGGCCGAATTGGATCGCTTCGTTCGCAACGCCTCGGTCCGCGTCCTGGTCACCCGCTTCGTGGGCAGCCAGGTCGAGCAGGTCAGGGTCGTTGGCCAGGCCACCCGTCCGACCGCCCTGCCTTACACGCAGAAGATGACGCTACTCGACGTGATGATCGCGGTGGGTGGATTGACCGAGTGGGCAGCAGGCAATCGTGCCGTGCTGATCCGATCAGCGCAAAACAACAAGCAATACGGCGTGCGTCTGGCCGATCTCATCCAGGACGGCGATGTCACGGCCAATGCTGAAGTGCTGCCGGGCGACGTCATCATGATTCCCGAAAGCCGCTTCTGACCGACAAATCCTTATGAACGAACTGCTCATCAAGATCCGATCGATCATTCCGGGTGTGTGGCGTTTTCGCTGGATCGGTCTGTCACTGGCGATCCTGCTCGGAACGGCAGCGTCGATGATCATCGCCCTGATTCCGAATCGCTACGAGGCGAGCGCCCGCGTCTTCGTGGATACGCAGACCATCCTTCGGCCCCTGCTTCAGGGGCTCACAGTTCAGCCGGACACCGGACAACAGGTGTCGATGATGGCCAAAACGCTGCTGAGCCGACCCAACGCAGAGCGAATCATGGAATTGTCCGGCGTGGGCAGAGAGATCAAAGATCCGGCACAACGAGACCGGTTCATCGGCGGACTGCAACGGAACATCCAGTTCATCGGAGCCGGCCGTGACAACATCTACAGCGTCACCTATCGCGACGGAACGCCCGAAGATGCCTGGCGTGTGGTCAGCGCCTTGATCGACGTGTTTGTCGAGCGCAATCAGGGTGACAATCAACGCGATAGCCTGGCCGCGCGTGGTTTCATCGATCAGCAGATCGCCATCTACGAGAAACGACTGATCGAAGCGGAGAATGCGCTCAAGCAGTTCAAGCTCGACAACATCGGCAAGATGCCGGACACACGCCAGGACTACGTGGCGAGATCGGCCTCCGCGCGGGACGAATTGTCCGCCGCCATGGCTGAGTTGCGTCAGGCGATCAGTGCCCGCGATGCCTTGCAGCGCGAGGCCGCGCTGGAGTCTCCCGACGGCGGCCTGGTCAACGCACTAGCCTTGTCCATCGCGCCGCCGGTGACCGAAACGGATCGACGACTGCAGGAGGCCCGAAAACAACTCGACGATCTGTCGATTCGCTACACGGCTGAACATCCGGACATTCTGAATATCAGGTACACGATCGACCAGCTCGAAGCGCGCAAGGCGGCGGAGCTGCGCGAGTTCGAACGCAATCGTCCGGAAATCGCCCGCAGCCTGCCCAGCACGCGTACCGGCAGCAGCGCCTGGAACACTATCCGGGCGGCTCTTGCCCAGGCCGAGGCATCGGTCGCCTCACTGCGAGCCCGGGTCGCCACGGCACAGGCCCAACTGAGCCGGACCGGCCAGGCCGCCAAGGATGTGACCGAAGTCGAAACCGCCCTGTCGCAACTGAATCGCGACTACGAGATCAACAAGAAGAGCTACGAGGATCTGCTGGCGCGTCGTCAGTCAGTGGAGATCACCGGCGATATCAGCAAGAACGCCAATCTGGCCGAATTCCGGATTGTCGATCCGCCGCGTGTGGGCATCGACCCCGTGTCCCCACAACGCGGACTGTTGATGGCCGCAGCCTTGCTCGGTTCCTTGCTGGCAGGGCTTGCCGTGACGGTGCTCCTGACGATGATGAAGCCGACATTCCATGACGTCGACTCGCTCGAGTCGGCGACAGGCGCGCCGATCATCGGCGTCGTCACCGCAGTGCTCGATCAGCGCACACGTTTCGGTCGGCGTCTGCACACCACCGGATTTCTCGCTGCGGGCCTGCTTTATTTGTCGGCTTATGTCGTTGCTGCCCTGCTGATCGGCAGCAATGATGCCTTGTCCGGCCTGCGCTCGATCGACTGGCCTGTCACCTTGAACGGACTTTTCTGACCATGAGACTCATCGAACGCGTCTCCGATCGACTGCAACGCGAGGATGACGATACCTCACCGCCAATCTGGCGCATGCCTGAACTCGTCGTCAGTACCGAACCAGGCGCTGCCAGTGAGTCGGAGCTCGACATCGAGGACTGCAGCGAACCGGAGTCGTCGTTCTGCACCATCTCTGCACAGACGCTGTCGGCCAAGGGCCTTATCGTTCCCGGCGGACCGCGAACCCGTTCGGTCCACGAGTATCGCGTCATCAAGCGCTCACTGCTGCTGAGCGCGCTAAGCGACGGCACCGCAGCCTCCGACCCTGCCAGACGGATCATGATCACCAGCGCACTGCCGGGCGAGGGTAAAACCTTCACTGCGGCCAATCTTGCGCTGAGCCTGGCAGAAGAGCGGGACTATTCGGTGCTGCTGGTGGATGGGGATGTCGCCCGTCCGTCCCTGCCCGGATTGTTAGGCATCGAACCGCGTGCCGGCCTGATGGATGCGCTGATCGATCCAGGTCTCGATCTGACGAATCTGATCCGGCGCACCTCATTCGACAAACTGTCGTTTCTTGGCGCTGGAACGCCTAATCCGCAGGCAACCGAATTGATCGCCAGTGACGCGATGGCGGGTCTGGTGGATCGGCTCACGGCGCGCAATCGGCGGCAGATCGTCGTCTTCGACTCGCCACCGTTGCTCGTCACCACCGAGGCGAGCAGTCTGGCCCCTCATATGGGCCAGATCATCGTCGTGGTCGAAACCGGCAAGACGCCTCGTGCCGCCGTTCAGGATGCACTGCGCAGCCTGCGCGGCTATCCGGCCTCGCCCTGTGTCCTGTTGAACAAGGCACCGCAGCGGCGTGGAACCTATGGATACGGCGCATACGGTTACGGCGCCTACGGTTATGGAGAAAGCGATGTACGCTAACGATCGATTCCCATCGTCCGGATCCGACCGGCCGCTTCGGGCCATCGATCGGCGATCAGCCTGGCTGATCCTTGCGCTGGCCATCATCGGAGCCGGACTATCCGGTCCCGCGTCTGCCCAGCAGGAGTCAGCGACCGACACGGTGGTAACGCCGCCGGTGCCGGACGCCTCGCCCGCCAGCCCTTTGCCACCGTTGCCAGTCGAAGCGACGGACCGAGCAGCACCGACCGATCGCAACGCAGATCGGGATCGCAACCGTCTGTACTATGGCGTACGGGTTATCGGCACGGTCTCGGACAACATCGGCCTGACCGAAACCGACCGGGAGTCCGGTGCACTGATCGAGATTAATCCCTACCTCGGTTATGTCATCGACCGGCCCAATGCCAGGGCTAGCATTGACTACGGATTGCGCTGGTTCGGCAGCTCCAGCGACTCGACCCGGGACGGACTGGGGCACACGCTGCGTGCCCGCGCCAACGTCGCGCTATGGCGCGATCGCCTCTGGCTCAGCGGCATGGCCGACGACACACAGGTCCAGGCCAATCCGTTCGGATCCGCGACCATCGATGCCGGTCAACGGGAAAGCGGAAGAGCCCGCTATCGGCAATATGCAATCGGGCCACAGCTGCGGGGCCCCCTGGGTGATCGCAACACCACCTACCGCCTGGGTTATGCCGCCTCCTTTCTGAAAAATGGCGACGATCAGAACGCATTGATCGGTCAGCGGGTCAGTGGGCAACTGGGCCACGATCCGGTCGGTCGGGGCCTGGGCTGGCTCATCGATGCCGGAACCGCACGGTATGAGTTCGAGTCCTCCACCGCCGGCTACGACACCACCGACGCGATCATCGAGGGACGACTGCGGATCAGCAATGCCATGCTACTGGGCCTGGGCGCCGAGTACTCGAGAAACACCGTCCTGGCCAATCGTGATGGCCAGACCTCGGGGTGGGGGCCGACTCTGTCACTCACCCTCACCCCCGATCGCCGCACCATTGTTGACGCGCGCCTGTCAGATCGATACACGGGTACGGCAGCGCGCGCCCGGCTCACGCATCGAACCGATCGCTGGGCGTTCAGTGCGCGGTATGAACGGCAGATCTCCAATGGCCTGACCGATTCATTCAACGACCGGGATGTCCGCAACATGCTGCGGCCAGGTGACCGACCCTCCGGCGACGAGGTATTGATCGACGATCTGCTCGAGCAAGGCGTACTGCCCAGTTATGCCAACGTGCTCGACAGCAGTTTCGTCGATGGCCCGCTGAGCCGATCCCGGCAGTACGCACTGACGATCGGATGGGAGAACCAACGTAATGCCGTCGGTCTGGTCGCCAGTCATACAGAACTGCAAACCGTCGCAACCCTCGAACCGCTGCCGGGTCGAAGCGGCGCCCCGACCGATCTGTCCCAGACCACTGGCTCCATCATCTTCTCGCGCCAACTGACGCCGCGCACCACGGGTCAGGTTGGCTTGTCCAGCACGCTGTCCGAATCCGTGGACCAGGCCGCCCGGGCGCGCCTCGATCTGTTTACGCTGTCGTGGCAGCGCGAACTGAGCAGGAATTCGCGTCTGCGCATCCTGTACCGCCATGCCAATCAGTCGGCGCGCCGCGGCACCGTGACCGACTTCCAGGAAAACGCCCTGATCCTCACGTTCAGCTACGGTTTCTGATCATGTACGAACGCGCCTTCGGACTCAGTACCAACCCGTTCCGGCTCACGCCCGATGCGGGTTTTTATTTCGCCAGCGCCACTCATGCCCGGGCACTGGCCACGCTCGATTACGGCCTGCAACTGGGTGAGGGGTTCGTTGTACTGACCGGTGAGGTCGGCAGTGGCAAAACGATGCTGATCAGGACGTGGATGGCGTCGGTTCGCTCCAGGCATCTCGACATCGCCCAGTTGTCGGCCAGCGCGCTAGGGCCTGCTGACTTGCTCAGGCTGGTGCTTCATGCACTTGGCCTGCCTGGCGAGCATGCCGACACGGTCAGCGCCCTGACCCGGATCGACGATCATCTCAAGACGCAGAGCCATCGTGGCCGCCGGGTCGTGCTGGTGGTCGACGAGGCGCAGAACCTCGGATTGGCAGCGCTCGAACAGCTCCGGCTTCTGACAACCATCCAGACCCATGACCGAGCGATGCTGCAGGTCTTCCTGGTCGGGCAGCCCGAACTCCATGCGACGCTGGCCAGGTCGGAAATGAACGCCTTGCGCCAACGCATCACGGCCGCCGCGCGGATCGACCGGCTCTCGCCTAACGAGGTCGGGCCGTATATCGAACACCGGCTAGGCTGCGTGGGTTGGCAGCAGGCACCGACGATCGAGCACGGGGTCTTCGAGATTCTTGCCACGGCGGCTGAAGGAATCCCCAGACGCATCAATCGCCTGGCTGACCGGCTGTTGCTCGCCGCCTGGCTGGACGAAACGCGCCTGATCGACATGACAAGCGCACACCGCGTCGTGATCGATCTGCAGGAGGAACTGCAGTTCGTTGCCGGTTCGACCACGGAGGAATCTGACTGATGGATACCCGGATCACCAATGCATTCACCATCGACGTCGAGGACTACTTCCAGGTATCGGCATTCGACACCTGCATCGATCGCAGCGCCTGGTGCCGAATGGAATGTCGGATCGGCAAAAACCTGGACAATGTGCTCGCGCTTCTCGATCAGACCCATACCCGGGCGACATTCTTCGTTCTGGCCTGGATCGCCGAGCAGTATCCGGATACCGTCCGCCGGATCGCTGCGGCCGGTCATGAAATCGCCAGCCATGGCTACGATCATCGGCGAGTCACCGAGATGACCGTATCGCAGATTCGTGAAGATATCGTCCGGTCAGCCGGCATCTTGCAGGATCTTTCCGGACAAGCCGTTCGTGGCTACCGCGCACCGAGCTTTTCGGTCTGCCGCACCAATCTGTGGATTCACGATCTGTTGCTTGAAGCCGGATACGAATACAGCTCGAGCATCTACCCGATCCATCACGATCATTACGGCATTCCGGAGTCCGATCGATTCTGCTGGCGAAGCCGCAGTGGTTTGCTAGAAATTCCACTGACATCGATGCGACTGAGCAGCGCCAACTGGCCGGCAGCCGGCGGCGGCTACTTCCGACTCCTGCCCTATCGCACCTCGCGCGGCATGATTTCCTTCGTCAACCGGGTCGACGGACAACCCACGGTCTTTTATTGCCACCCGTGGGAGATCGACCCCGAGCAGCCGCGGATTCGCGAAGCCGGCATGAAATCGCGATTTCGTCATTATCTGAATCTGGACCGTACAGCCAACCGGTTGTCGCGCCTGCTCAGAGACTTTTCCTGGGACCGGATCGATCAGGTGTTTGCCAGCCAGCTCGGGACTGCCGAGCCGGCAGTGGGCGCCGCCCCGGTCAAGTCGGAACATCTGTATGCAGCGTGAAACGCTTCCCGCCACGGTACGGATCGCCAGTGACGGCGATCGCCTGGCCTGCGAACGATATCTGCGAGACTGCGGCGCAGCGACCGTATTCCATCGATGGGAATGGCGCGACATCCTGTACGAATCGTTCGGTCACCGCCCCTGGTGGCTGCTCGCCGAGCGCGCCGGACAGATCGTCGGCCTGCTGCCACTGGCCCAGGTACGCAGCACCTTGTTCGGCCATAGTCTGGCGAGCCTGCCCTTCACCTCCTGGTGCGGACCGATCGCCGATGATGAACAGGCCCTGGATCAGTTGGACCGCCATGCGGTGGCGCTGGCCAGCGAACTGGGCGCCAGCCATGTCGAATACCGTCAACGTGAGCGCGGCTTCGATCGCTGTACCCAGGATCTCTACGTCATGTTCGCACGCACTATCACCGGCGACCACGAACGGAATCTGGCCGCGATTCCGCGCAAGCAGAGGGCCATGATCCGCAAGGGCATCGCCCGCGGACTGATCAGCGAACCTGGCTCGCTCGCCCAGTTCTACGCGCTCTACGCCGACAACATGCATCGCCACGGCACACCGGCATGCTCACGCCGGTTCTTTCACAGCATGGCCGCCCACTTTGGCGACGATTGCGCCGTCTCGGTGGTCCGGGATCCGGCCGGGCAGCCGGTCAGCACGGTATTGAGTCTGTTCGACCGTGACGAGGTATTGCCCTTCTATGCGGGCGATCTGCCGGCTGCCCGCGGTCTGGCAGCAAACGACTTCAAATACTGGATGCTGATGCGCGAAGCGGCCGATCGAGGCATGCGCTCGTTCAACTTCGGGCGCAGCAAGAAGGGTACCGGCTCCTATGCCTTCAAGAGAAACTGGGGATTCGTCGAAACCCAGTTGTATTACCAATACTGGACGCGTAACGGCCGCGCGATGCCACAGCACAATCCGCTCAATCCGAAATATCGTCTGGCCATCGATCTCTGGCGGCGATTGCCACGCGTCGTGGTCAACAGTGCGGGCCCCTGGGTCGTCCGAGGGCTGGGATGAAGAGTCGTCCACCCAGCCCACCCCTGATCGTCCATCTGGTGCATCGCTTTGCCACCGGCGGCATCGAGAACGGCCTGGCCAATCTGATCAATCGCCTGCCACCGGAGTTTGCCCATCACCATGTGATGGGCCTGACCGGGATCGATCCCCGGTTCTCGATCCGGATCAAGGCGCGACATTGCAGCTTCGAGGATATCGGCTTGCGCGCCGGCCGGCAGAGCCTGACGATACTGCCGACATTGCTCAGGCGGTTTCGCGAATTGCGTCCCACCGTTGTACATACCCGCAATCTGGCGACCCTGGAGTGTCAGCTGGCAGCGTGGATGGCCGGCGTCCCGGTGCGGATCCATGGCGAACACGGCTGGGACGAATCGGACCGCTATGGCTCGCGACGTCGATATACCGCTCTACGCCGTGCGCTACGCCATTTCGTGCATCAACAGGTCGCCTTGTCCCGTCCAACCGCCGACTATCTGCGAACGGTAGTGGGCGTGCCAGTCCAAGGCCTGCGCGAAATCAACAACGGCGTGGACACGGGTTTGTTCGCCCCGCCCGACCAGTGGCGACGCAACACAAACCGTCTCTGGTCTGAACGATCAGCCGATTGTCCGGATTGGCCGTACGCAGCTGGCGAATTCATCATCGGTTCGGTCGGCCGGCTCAGCGGGATCAAGAATCAACAATTGCTGATTCGCGCCTTCCTGGCATTGCGCGAGCAGGACAGCGAGTTTTGTCGGCTCGCCCGGCTGGCCCTGATCGGTGACGGACCGGACCGGCGCAGGCTGGAGCAACAGGCAGGGGCGGCCCATGCCGGCCAGATGATCTGGTTCGCGGGTGATCGCCATGATGTTCCGGACCTGCTGCGACGCCTTGATGTCTTCGTGTTGTGCTCACGGGCCGAAGGCCTGTCTAATTCCATTCTCGAAGCCATGGCCACCGGCTTGCCAATCGTGGCGACCGATGTCGGTGGCAACCGCGAGCTCATTGAAGACGGCAACAGCGGCACGCTCATCGCCGACGATGATATCGATGAGCTCAAGACGGCACTGCATCACTACTTCCATCATCCCTGTGATCGCATCACCCATGGATGCACGGCGCGGGATCGGGTGCTCAGGCAGTTCAGTATCGGCACGATGGTCGAGGCCTACGCCAATCTCTATCGGGACCTGCTCGCGCCAGTCCGCCTGAACCCGCCCATGGGGCATGAGATCGAGTCGGGGCGAGTGATCTGATGTGCGGCATCGCAGGGGAGTTTGACCCACGGAGCGACAATTCCGCCCAGCCACAGGCCTGTGATCTGGTCCGGATGCGCGATGCCCTGATTCATCGCGGACCGGACGGCGCGGGTCTGCATCTGGAACCCCATATCGGCCTGGCGCACCGACGCCTGGCGATCATTGATCTGGCCGGTGGCCAACAGCCTGTATTCAATGAAGACGGCAGCGTGGTGGTCGTATTCAATGGTGAGATTTACAACTTTCGTGAGCTCAGTGACGAGCTGATCGGGCTGGGTCATGTGTTTCGCAGTCGTTGCGATACCGAAGTCCTGGTCCACGCCTGGGAGCAGTGGGGCGAGCGCTGCGTCGAGCGACTCAACGGCATGTTTGCCTTCGCGATCTGGGATCGACCGCGCCAGACCCTGTTTCTCGCGCGCGACCGCCTGGGCGTCAAACCACTCTATTACGCCCATCTGAACAACGGCAATCTGGTGTTTGCGTCCGAACTCAAGAGTATCAAGCAACGCTCCGACTTCGATCGCGGCATCGACCCGCAGGCGCTCGAGGACTATCTCGCGTTCGGCTACATACCCGACCCCAGAACCATCTACCGACGCGCCCACAAACTGCCCCCCGGCCATACGCTCGTTCAGCGGGTCGGCGCCCGGCAGGCAAGCATCCGTCGCTATTGGGACGTGACATTTTCAACAGGCCGCCTGCGCAGCCTGGACGATGCCGCGGCCGAACTGCTGCCCAGACTGGCCAGCGCCGTCGCCTCCCGAATGATCGCCGACGTGCCGCTGGGCGCGTTTCTGTCGGGCGGCATCGATTCAGGCAGCGTAGTCGCCCTGATGGCCCGACAAGCCAGCTCGCCGGTGGCGACCTGTTCGATCGGTTTCGACGAACCCGCCTATGATGAATCGGCGCTTGCCCGCCGCGTGGCCGATCGCTACGAGACCGACCATCACGAACGGATCGTGCGCAGCAGCGACTTCGAGATCGCCGGGCAGGTCGCCACACTCTATGACGAACCGTTTGCCGACAGTTCAGCCATTCCCACTTTCCGGGTCTGTGAGCTGGCCCGCGAACATGTGACGGTCGCCTTGTCTGGTGATGGCGGCGATGAGTTGTTCGGCGGCTATCGCCGCTATCGACTCCACCTGCTCGAAGAACGACTACGATCGGCCATACCGGGGCGGATCCGCGGTCCGGTGTTTGGCCGCCTGGGCGAGTGGTGCCCGAAGTTCGACTGTCTGCCCAGACCTTTTCGTGCCAAGACAACCCTGCAGTCGTTGGGGCGCGACACGGTCGGCGCGTATTTCCATTCGGTGAGCGTGACCAGCGATGACGATCGTGCCCGTCTGATCACACCCGGGCTGCGCCGGTCGCTGGCAGACTATAACGCCGTGTCGGTGTTACGCGAGCATGCGGATCGACATGAGTTTCGCGATCCGCTCGCCCTTATCCAGTATCTCGATTACAAGACCTATCTGCCGGGCGATATCAACACCAAGGTCGATCGGGCCAGCATGGCGCACTCACTGGAAGTGCGCGACCCCTTAATGGATCATCAGCTGATCGACTGGGTGGCCCCCTTGCCGTCGGCGCTCAAAGCCAATCATCGACAGGCCAAAATCCTGCTCAAGGCCGCCACCGGCAGGCTGTTACCCGATGAATTGCTCAACCGCGCCAAGATGGGCTTTGCCGTGCCGATCAGCCGCTGGTTTCGCAGTCAGACCGGCTACGCCAGTGCGCTCGGCCTCGTGGACGGGCCGGCGGTTCGCGCCGGACTGATCGATGGCGAGGTGGTGCGCGAATTTGCCGCTGAACACGGGCGTGGCGTGCGCGAACGCAGCGCGACGCTCTGGTCGATCTATTGTCTGGATCGCTTTCTGAGCACGGAATGAGCAGAATCCAGGCGATGGCAAACCCACTCAGGCATCAGGTGAAGCGGATCGCGCTGACCGCGGCCAGGGGGAGCGGCGCACTGGCGCTGCTTGGCCATCTGACTCGCAAGCGACTGCGCATCCTGGCCTATCACGGTGCCTGGATCCTGCCCGAACCGCTTTATGGCGACAAGTTGTTCATGCCGATCGCACAATTCCGCGCGCGGATGCAGTGGCTGCGGCGCAGCCCCTACCGTTTGCTCGGCCTGGAGCAGGCATTGAACGAGCTGGACCGGGGCATGTTGTCTGACAACAGCGTGGTCATCACCATCGATGATGGCTGGCAGAGCACCTACTCGCACATGCTGCCCGTTCTCGAGGAGTTCAAGATCCCCGCCACGCTGTACGTGACGACCTGGTATGTACAACACGCCCTGCCGGTGCTGCCAAAACTGATAGAGTGGATGATTCACCGGGGCGCCCAGGCGTCGGCGCCGCGGCCATCGGCCTCGGCGGTGCTTGCCGCCATCGAGTCACGCCCGTTGGCGCAACGCATGGACGCCGTGCGCGACTTCGGCGAGTCATTGGGTATCGATCCGCAACGCTGGCAGGGCACGGGACAGTTCGAGCTCATGACCCCCGGCCAGATTCAGGATGCACAGCGCCGCGGGCTCGATATCCAGTTGCACACGCATCGCCATCAACCGCTGGCCGGCAATTCGGATCGACTGGCCGGCGAAATCGCCGAAAACCGCCGATACCTGCAGGGTTTGTTGCCTGGACATCGGTTGAATCACTTCTGCTATCCAAGCGGCAGCTACGATCCGGCCGCACCGCAGGTGCTGGCGACTGCCGGCGTGCGCTCGGCAACGCTCAGCGAGAACGGCCTGAATGACAGGCACAGTCACCGCTACCGTCTCAACCGCCTCATCGACGGTGCGTCGATCAGTCAGTCGTTGTTCGAGGCCTGGCTGGCCGGCTTGTCCGACTGTTTCCCCCGTCGCCCACCCGGTTCGGCCGCCGACCGGCAATATCCGGCATCGGCCGATCCGCTACCGACACTCGGGCGGCGCCGGTGACCCTAACCGACATGACGCCGGCGCAAGGCCTGCTCGATCTGTCGCCCGAGGGTGCGATGCCAGGGCGAACGCAACGGCGCCAATACCGGCGCCGTGCCGCCCTCGTGCACACCGGCGGACCGCAGCAGCGATGGCACCACCTCCGGGCCCATGCCACGGGTGTTGAACACATCGCGATGACGGGCCAGAAACTCGCAGAGCCACTGGAACCGACGCAGCACGGTCTTGTCGAGCCGGTTCGGACTCGCGCCGAGCAGCTCGAAGCCGTGCGCCAGGATCACGAACGATGCTCGACCGGTCTCGGCGGCCTGCCAGAGCAATCCCTCGAGCTCACGGACCGATACCGCGGTCAGGGCAACCTGCCTGGGCTTGGCTGTCCCGTCATCGAATACCGTCATCGGCAATTCGAACAGAGTGCCGAACCGGAATGGACGATCCGCTGCCTGCCCGGGGCCGAGATCGGGCCAGAGTTCCCGATGGCGCGCATTGACGCTGCTGTCCAGCGCAAAGCCCAGTCGCGACAGCGCGCGCAACGTATCGGTATTGGCGCCGAAATTGCCGGCCCGAAAGGCGCTGACCGATTCAACGCCGGCCGCATGGAGCAGATCCCGCCCGACTGCGATCAGGGCCTGCTGGTCGGCGAGCGGGAACTGGAACAGATGCTGGCGCTTCACGCGCCGATCGGCCAACCAGTCGGTGCGGCTTTCATCGACCCATTCCGTGTGCAGATGCAACTGGACTTCCTGTCCAGCCTCCTGGATCTGGGCAACGATGCAGCGCAAGGGCTCCACACCGAATCGGCCGGCAAACAAGGGCTCCACGAAAAACACGCCGCGCAGGCCGTGCTCGCTGAGTTGCCGGGCCTGAAAACCCACGCCGTAGGCCCCCTGCGACGTGATTCCGTCGATGCAGCGCGCATAACCCGCGGCAAAACCGGCATCCAGATCTTGCCAGCCGCCGCACCAGACCTCGACATCGACCGTGTAGAACACATCAATCATCCCCCGACTCTGCCCGATCCGCCCGGCCAATGCCATACCGTGGATTGGCAACGCGGCCACTGACCGACCGGCACAAGGAGAACAGGCCGCATGTGTGGATTCACCGCCATCATCAATCGCCCGACGCAGACAGTGAGTGCCGACACGCTCGCGCGCATGACCCATAGTCTGGAGCACCGCGGCCCTGACCAGCAGGGGTTTCATCTCGATGGCCCGGTCGGCTTTGGTTTTCGTCGACTGTCGATCCTCGATCTGTCCGATGCCGGCCGACAACCCATGCACAGCGATGACGGCAATCTGGTCATCGTGTTCAACGGCGAGATCTTCAACTACATCGAACTGCGGGACGAACTGCAGCGTCTGGGGCATCGCTTCCATTCCAGCGGCGACACGGAAGTCTTGTTGCACGCCTGGCAGCAATGGGGCCATGACTGCCTACCCCGCCTCAATGGCATGTGGTCTTTCCTGATTCACGACCGGCGCACTCAGCGGATCGTCGGCGCGCGGGACCGCTTCGGGATCAAGCCGCTCTACCTGTATCGGACCGACGGAACGACGCTGTTCGGTTCGGAGATCAAGGCTTTGCTGGTTGCGCCGCAGTGCCAGCCCCGCACTGACTGGGTTCGGGCCGCCGACTTTCTGATCGACGGCCGTCTGGACGACACAGCGCATTCCTTCTTTGAGGGAATCCGCCAGATTCCGGCCGGCCACCGCTTCGAGCTGACCCTGCAGGGGCGCCTGAGTCTGCACGCGTACTGGTCGCTCGACGATATTGCGCCCGATGAGCCGGCCGGTCGCGACACGGCCGCCGAATTCGCCGAGCTGTTCGAGGATTCCGTGCGCCTTCGCCTGCGCAGCGACGTGCCGGTGGGTGTCTGCCTGTCGGGTGGGCTGGACTCGACCGCGATCATCTGTGCGATGGCCAGGCAGCGTGCCGCCATGCCGGCGACCACGACCGACGCGCTACATGCGTTTTCATTCAATCCGGCGCAGTTCGACGAAAGCCGCTATCTGAACGATACGCTGCGCCAGACCGGGGCGAATCTGCATAGCCTGCAGTGTGATCCGCAGCAGATCTGGTCGACCCTGAGCGACGTGTTGACCCAGCACGACGAACCGGTGCATTCCATGACCGCACTGGTGGGTTATCGGTTGATGGCGCTTGCGGCCAGCCGGGGCGTCAAGGTGGTCTTGAATGGCCAGGGTGCCGACGAGACGCTTGGCGGCTATCCCAACTACCACCGCCTGGCCTGGCACGGCCTGCTCAGGCAGGCCAGGCTGCGCGAGACACTGGTCGACATCAACGACTATGCAAACCGACATGGCGTGGAGCGAACGGCCTTGATCGCCGCCACGGTCACGCGCACCCTGTCAGCTGCGCTCGGCCGGTACTCCGCCTACCGGGCGCTGGCCGCCTGGCGCCATCGCGCCGACAATGGCAGGCGGGCCTGGTTCAGCGGCGAGCTGATCGACCGACCGGCGCAACCGCGGCGCGCTGTGATCCGGAATACCGGCCACTCGCCGCTGCGCGCGGGTCTGAGTGCCTCGGTCGACACGTCGCCGCTGCCGCTGTACCTGCGCATCGAGGATCGAAACTCGATGGCGCATTCGATCGAGGCCCGCCTGCCCTTCATGGATTACCGACTGGTGACGATGGCGTTTCGCCTTGCCGACCACTGGAAGCTGCAGGGCGCCTGGAACAAGGTGATACTGCGTCAGGCCATGCGCCAGCGGATTCCCGAGTCCGTGCGCACCCGCGTCGACAAGATGGGCTTTCCGACGCCGGCTTCGGCCTGGATCCGCGAGACCCTGCATCAACCGATCGACGATATTCTCGCCGACCGCCAGACGCGGGAACGCGGCATCTACGACATTCACCGGATTCGCCATGATCTGCAACGCCATCGACGCGGCGAGATCGATATCGCCGCGCGACTGTTCGATGTGGTCCAGTTCGAACTGTGGAGCCGGCTCAAGATCGATCCGCATCAGTCGCGCGCCGGATCGGCAACCGCAGGATGGGATAAGCGCGACGACCTCAGGCTCGTTGCGGCCTGAGCAGCGAGAGCAATTCGTCGATCCCTGAACGGTTCAGGGCCCAGGACATGGCGGTGAATACCAGTACCCCGGCGCCGATCTGACCGAGCAGCGCGACGATGCCAAGGCTCTGGTCACCGAGACTGCCCAGCCAGGTGACGACCAGCCACATGACCACGCCGGCGAGCGCGGGTTGTTTCATTTCGTCGATCACATCGGCCAGGCCGATCGTGGTGATGCGGCGCGAGCGTGTGATCTCGATCAGGAAGGCCAGCGGAAAACCGATCAACCAGGCAATGCTCACGCCGGTCAGGCCCCAGCCGATACCGGTCAGGATCGTCAGCGTCATGATGAGGGTCGCGGCAAGCAGATTGCCAAAGACGATATCGGCCCGACCCATACCCATCAAAATCGTCGGGAACAGATTGCTCACCATGCGAATCGGCATCACCAGACTCAGGATGGCGATCGGCAATGCCGCAGGCAGCCATTGTTCGCCCAGCAGCAATGGCACGGCCTTGTGCGCAACACCGGACATACCAAAGAAAACCGGAAACGCGAACAGACTGACCAGGCGGATCGCCTTGCGCAGGTACCTCGCGGCCAGCACCGGATCGCGCTGCAGACTGGCGAATGCCGGAAAGGACACCTGATTGAGAATGCCGTTGAGCTTGTTCATCGGCAGCGCGGCCAGCTCTCTGGCCACCGAAAAATGACCGAGCACCACCGGTCCCAGCAAACGACCGACCAACAACACATCGAGTTGTGAATAGGCATACCAGAGCAACTGATTCACGGTGACGAAGCCACCGAAGGTCAACAAGGAGCGCATGCCGGACAGCGAAAAAGAAGGCCATTGCGCGAAGGGCACCAGCAGGTTGAGCAGCACCGCCCTGCACAGCCGGTTGGCCAGACTGCCCCAGATCAGCGACCACACGCCCTGGCCTTGCAAGGCGCCATACAGCGTGACGGCACTGCCCACCAGCAAGGCGGCGATCTCGGTCAGCGAGAGCTGGCGGAAACGCATCGCGCGCAGCAACTGGGACTGCGGAATGACCTCGAAAGGCATGATCAGGAATTGCGCGCCCAGCACGCCGATCATCACGATCAGCCGTGGTTCATCATAGAAACCGGCGACCACAGGCGCCGTCATCAGGATCAGCGCAAACAAGCCCAGGTTGACCAGCAGCAGCAGGCCGAAGGCCTGGCGCAGCAGTTGCCGGTCCACAGACTCGCGCTGCACCAGTGCCGAACCGAGCCCCATTTCATTGAGCAGGCTCAACACCCCGATCAGCACCATGGCCATGGCCATCAGGCCGTAGTCGGCCGGCGTGAGCAGGCGCAGGACGTAGAAGGTGACCGACCAGGTGACCAGCTGCGCAACGAATTTGGCCGCCACCGTCCAGCGCAGGCCGGTGAGGACGGTATGCCGGAGCGACATGCTCAGCAGGACCGCCCGCGCACGGGCGGGTGGGCCGTAGAGCACCGACGATCGGTCGGCTGTGGCATGAGGCGGGCGACTCCGTCGGATCCAGGCTGAACCGACAGCCTAACGCGAGACCGCGCTTTTCAATACCCTTGTATTCGGGATGGCGACCCGCCGGGCGTCAGCCCATCGACAGGTAACCGCCATCGACCGGCATCATCGTGCCCGTCATGTAACGCGCGGCATCCGAGCACAGGAACAGGATCGGATCGGCGATCTCGGCCGGCTCGGCCCAGCGTCCCACGGGCACCCTCGCCATGATCTGTGCATAGCGCTCGGGATTTTCGCGCGCGCCACGGGACAATTCGGTGATCACCCAGCCGGGCGCGACCGCATTGACGCGGATGCCATCGGCCGCATAGGCGCAGGCCAGCGACATGGTCAGGTTCTTCAATGCCCCCTTGGCGCTCGAATAGGCCGGTTGCTTGGGCCCGCCGAAATACGACATCACGGACCCGATCATGACGATCGAGCCGCCCTGGCGACTCGCCTTGAGCAGCGGTCGGGCAGCGGTACTGACCCGCATCGAACCGCCGACATGAACGTTCATGACCTGGTCGAACCGGATCGGATCATGTTCGGCGTCGCGCGCAATGATGCCGGCGCAATTGACCACATGATCGAGTTGGCCGAGCTTGCCGATGAAGGCATCGACGGCCGACTTGTCGGTGACGTCGAGTTCGGCGATCGTGGCTTTGCCCAGCTCGGCATCAGCCCGGGCGGCATCGAGTTCGGTCCGGCCGATCCCGCAGCAGATGACCCGGGCACCGGCGGCCATGAAGGCCCGCGCGGTGGCTGCGCCAATGCCGGTGATCCCACCGGTGATCAACACGGTCTGACCGGAAAAATCGAATTGCACGTTCATGGGCGTTTCACTCGTTATCAGAGCCTGGTTTGGGCGGATCGATTCAGTTTAGCCGAGAGTGGGTCCAGGGCTGGGAACCCGATCCTGCTCAGCCCGCTGTGGCTCCCAGGCGCTCGCCCACCCAGGCTGGCACCGATTCGAGCGCCGCCGGCAACCCCGAGGGATCGGTGCCCCCCGCCTGCGCCATGTCGGGTCGGCCACCGCCCTTGCCACCAACCTGACGGGCCACATGATTGACCAGATCGCCGGCGCGTACACGATCCAGGGCGTCGGGCGTGACACCGGCAATCAGACTGACCTTGCCCTCGCTGACACTGGCCAGTACGACCACCGCACTGCCCAGCTTCTGGCGCAGCTGGTCCATGGATTCGCGCAGTGTTTTGACATCGGCGCCGTCCAACTGCGCGGCCAACACCCGGACCGGGCCAACCTGAACCGCCCGGGCCGCCAGATCACCGCCTTGCGCGCTCGCCATTTTCGACTTCAGTCGGGTCAGTTCCTTTTCGAGCGTGCGGCCTTGTTCGATGCTCGCCCGGATTTTTGCCGGCACTTCAGCCACCGGCGACTTGAAGGCGGCAGCGGCCTGCTCGACCAGGTCGTCCAGGAAGGCCAGCCTGGCCAGTGCGCGCCGCCCCGCCACGGCCTCGATCCGACGCACGCCGGCCGCCACGCCACCCTCGGAAACGATCCGGAACAGACCGATGTCACCGGTGCGCCGGACATGGGTGCCACCACAGAGCTCACAACTGGAGCCGATGTTCAGGACCCGGACCTCATCACCATATTTTTCGCCGAACAAGGCCATGGCCCCTGCCTCGATGGCGGCGTCATAGCCCATCAGCCGGGTCAGGGTTTCCTGATTGTCCAGCACCTCGTCATTGACGATGGCTTCGACGCGTCGGATCTGGTCGCGGGTCATCGGCGCGTTGTGGCTGAAATCGAAGCGCGTCTTGTCCGGATCGACCAGCGATCCTTTCTGCTGAACATGCGGGCCCAGCACCTCGCGCAAGGCCTTGTGCATCAGATGGGTGGCCGAATGATGACGCATGGTGTCGATCCGCGCCGCGACATCGATCTGGGCCTGAACCAAATCCCCGAGACCCAGGCGGCCTTCCTGCATCACGCCATGGTGACCGAACACCTGGGCCTGGATCTTCTGGGTGTCCTCGACCCGGAACAGCGAACCGCCCGCACGAAGTTGTCCCTGGTCGCCGACCTGACCACCCGACTCGGCGTAAAACGGTGTGTGATCCAGCACCACCACCGCCGCCTGGCCGGCCAGCACCTCGCTGACCGCGCTACCGTCGACATACAGCCCAGTGACCCGACCCTCATGGCTCAAGGCCTCATAGCCATGGAAACGGGTCTCGACGCCCGAGTAGTCGAGCGCCTGGGCCATCTTGAATTTGCCGGCCGCGCGCGCCTGTTCGCGCTGACGATTCATGGCCCGATCGAAGCCGGCGGCATCCACCGCGACCGCATTCTCACGGCAGACATCGGCCGTGAGGTCGAGCGGGAATCCGAAGGTGTCATGCAGCTTGAAGGCGAGTTCGCCATCGAGCATGCTGCCGGGCTGCTGGCGCAGGGGTGCGAGTGCGGTCTCGAGAATCTCCATGCCATTGGCGATGGTCTCGAAGAATCGCTCCTCTTCCTGGCGCAGCACCTCGGTGATGCGCGTGCCATGGGTTCTGAGTTCGGGATAGGCGCCGCCCATTTCCGCTGCCAGTGAGGTCACCAGCGAATGAAAGAACGGTTGACGGGCGCCCAGCTTGTAGCCATGCCGGATGGCCCGGCGGGCGATCCGGCGCAACACGTAACCCCGGCCCTCGTTTCCCGGAATGACACCGTCGACGATTGTGAAGGAACAGGCCCGTATGTGATCGGCAATGACCTTGAGCGACGGACTGCCGGCATCCGGACTGCCACCGGCCGATTGAACCGCCTGCGATGCGGCCGCCAGCAGATTGACGAACAGATCGATCTCATAATTCGAATGCACGTTCTGCAGAACCGCCGCGATCCGTTCCAGTCCCATACCGGTATCGACGCTGGGGCGCGGCAACGGATTCATCACGCCTTGATCATCCCGGTTGAATTGCATGAACACCAGGTTCCAGATCTCGATGTAGCGATCACCGTCTTCATCCGGGCTGCCCGGTGGCCCACCGGCCACCTCGGGCCCGTGGTCGTAGAAGATTTCGCTGCATGGGCCGCAGGGTCCGGTGTCGCCCATCATCCAGAAATTATCCGACTGGTAACGGCCGCCCTTGTCACCAATGCGCACGATGCGTGACTCGGGCACCCCGATCTCATTGGCCCAGATGGCATGGGCCTGGTCATCCTCGGCATAGACGGTCACCCAGAGCCGGTCGGCCGGCAACTTGAAATGGCCAGTCAGCAGTTCCCAGGCAAACCGGATGGCGTCTTCTTTGAAATAGTCGCCAAAACTGAAATTGCCCAGCATTTCAAAAAACGTGTGATGCCGTGCGGTATAGCCCACGTTTTCCAGATCGTTGTGCTTGCCACCGGCCCGGATGCACTTCTGCGCCGTCACCGCCCGCTGGTAGGCACGTTTGTCGAATCCCAGAAACACGTCCTTGAACTGGTTCATCCCGGCATTGGTGAACAGCAGGGTCGGGTCATCTCCAGGCACCACCGGGCTTGACGGAACGATCTGGTGTCCTTTTGAGGAAAAATAGCGTAGGAAGGTGTCGCGAATGTCAGCCGATTTCATGATGAGGTGGGTTGGTCGCCGGGGCAATCCGCCATTTTACAGATCGATACCGCTTTCACCGATTGACGGTAGCCTCCCCTCGTCGGCCCCCCATCGGCCCCCCGGCGTACCCGTCTCCAACCCGATCTGACGGGCCCGGTCGGGGTGGGCAGACACAAGGCTGAAATCAGGGTGCCGAAGCAACCCACCGTCATCACGGCGACGGCCCTCGACGCGGACAAAAAAAAGGCGCCTGAGATCGGCGCCAGAGGAGGGAGGAGACTCGATGAAAACATCGAATCCGACTGCGACAGGGGAACCGCAGCCGTGAAGACACTTTACGTCTGTGAGTCCATCGGCGCCACCGTTTGCGCCGTAAACCGAGTAACAAGGAGTTACCCCTAAACTGTGTACTGGTGGCGTTCAACTTTGCGCCGTTGAATCACTCGATCGGGTAGGAGTTTCACCTCATGGCAGGACCTTTGAGCGGTACATTGGTCATCGATCTGAGCCGCGTGCTCGCCGGCCCCAGTTGTGCGCAATCGCTGGCCGATCTTGGCGCAGAAGTGATCAAGATCGAACGACCGGGTGCGGGTGACGATACGCGCGGCTGGGGTCCGCCGTTCCTGAAAGATCGTGATGGCAATGACACACCCGATGCTGCGTATTACCTCGCCGCCAATCGCGGCAAACAATCGGTGCTTGCTGATCTGGCCAGTCACGAGGGCCAGACCGTGGTGCGCGAACTGGCGCGCAATGCGGATGTTGTGCTCGAAAACTTCAAGGTCGGCCAACTGGCCAAGTACGGACTCGACTATGCGAGCCTGAGCGAGCTGAACCCGCGGCTCGTCTATTGTTCGATCACCGGCTTCGGTCAGACCGGGCCTTATGCGCAGCGTGCAGGCTATGACTTCGTGATCCAGGGCATGAGCGGGTTCATGTCGATCACCGGTGAAGCCGACGATCAACCGGGCGGCGGGCCGCAGAAGGCCGGCGTGGCAATCTCGGACATCATGACCGGCATGGTCGCCACCCAGGCGATCCTCGCCGCGCTGCTGCATCGTGAACGCTCGGGTGTGGGTCAGTACATCGACATGGCCTTGCTCGATGTCATGGTGTCGGCGCTGGCGAACATGAATACCAATTACCTGACCAGTGGTACGCCTCCCCGCCGTTGGGGTAATGCGCATCCCAATGTCGTGCCCTACCAGACCTTTCAAACCCGTGATGGCTGGATCATCGTGGCGGTCGGCAACAATGATCAGTTGCGCCGCTTCTGCGAGGCGGGTGGCTCGCCGGGCATTGCCCAGGATCCGCGTTTTGCCAGCAACGCCAGACGCATCGAGAACCGCGCGGCGCTGATCGAGGTATTGATTCCGATGGTGCGCCAGTTCGATTCGGCCGACTGGATCTCCCGTCTGGAAAAGGCGGGCGTGCCCTGCGGGCCGATCGCCACGCTGGATGAAGTCTTCGCCAATCCGCAAATCGAGGCCAGGGGTCTGCGCATCGATCTGCCACGCGATGATGCGGGCACCATTCCTCTGGTTGGCAACCCGATCCGGTTCTCGGCCACGCCGATCGAGTACGATCTGGCTCCGCCCCGGCTGGGCGAACACACCGACCCGGTGCTCAGGCGCCGGCTCGGCTATGACGATGAGGCGATTGCCCGCTACCACGCCAGCCTGACCAAGACGGATGATCATTCATGAAGTCCACCACTTTCCCGCGTCCCCTGGTGCTGGCATTCGACGTGTTCGGCACGGTTGTCGACTGGCATGGCAGCATAACGGCCGAAGTCGACCGGCTCGGACTGCCCGTATCCGGTGCTGAGTTCGCCACTGCATGGCGCGCCCGCTATCAACCGGCGATGCACAAGGTCCGCACAGGCCAGTTGCCCTGGACCCGGATCGATGACCTGCACCGCCAGAATCTCGATGAGGTGCTCGCCCACTACCGGATCACCTCGCTCGACGAGGCAGCCCTGGCTGATCTGAACCGGGTCTGGCATCGGCTGAATCCATGGCCCGACAGCGTCGCCGGCCTGACCGCTCTGAAGACCTCGTTCATGCTGTGCACGATGTCCAACGGCAACCTCGGTCTGCTGGCGAACATGGCCAAGCATGGTGGTCTGCCCTGGGACCTGATTCTGTCGGCCGAGGTGTTCCAGCACTACAAGCCCGATCCGGAAACCTATCTGGGCGTCTGCGAGGTGTTCGACATTGCGCCGGCGCAGATGCTGATGGTTGCCGCTCACAAGGACGACCTGCGCGCCGCCCAGGCCTGTGGCTGTCAGGCTGCCTTCATCACCCGGCCGCTCGAGTATGGCGCCGGTGTCGCAGTCGATATCGAGCCGGAGGCGTCTTTCCAGTACCACGCGACCGATCTGTCCGACCTGGCTCGCCAACTCGCCTGACGACCAGACCCGACCTACCCCAACCGACCAACCGGATCCGCCCACCTCATGAGCCAGACCCCCCAGCACGCCAACCGCCACGCACCATTCGACTGGAACGTCAGTTATCCGACCCGGCGCACGCCGGTCTTCGCACGCAACATCGTCGCCACCTCGCAACCGCTGGCGGCCCAGGCCGGCTTGCATGTGCTGCGCAACGGCGGCAACGCGGTCGACGCCATCGTCGCCGCCGCATCGACGATCGCGATGACCGAACCGGTGTCCAATGGCCTGGGCAGTGACGCCTTCGCGATCATCTGGGACGGTCAGTCGCTCAAAGGCCTGAATGCCTCCGGAGTCGCACCGGCCACCTGGGATCCGGCGTATTTCGCCAAACGTCATGGCGGTCAGACGCCATTGCGCGGCCCGGACACCGTGACCGTGCCGGGTGCGATCGCGGGCTGGACGGCCATCCATGAGCGCTATGGCCGGGCGGCATGGGCGGACTGTCTGGCGCCGGCGATCGAGATCGCCGAACGTGGCTACGCCGTCGCGCCGATCACCCAGAGCAAGTGGCGGGCGGCGGTACCCGAACTGCGCGATCAACCGGGCTTCGCCGATGTGTTCATGCCGTTCGGGCGCGCGCCCGAGATTGGCGAGCGCATCACCATGCCCGGTGCGGCGAAAACACTGCGCCGGCTTGCCGAACGCGGCGGGCGCGAGTTCTATGAGGGTGAGACCGCCGCACGACTGTCGGCGTATATCAGGCAGGTCGGCGGCACCATGAGCGCGGCCGATCTGGCGGCTTATCAGCCTGACTGGGTCGATACCATTTCGCGGCGCTACCGCGGCCATGAGCTGCACGAGATTCCACCCAATGGTCAGGGCATTGCCGCCCTGATGGCACTGGGCATGCTCGAGCACCTCGATCTGGACGGGTTGGAGGCGGATTCCGCTGCGGCCCGCCACCTGCAGATCGAGGCGATGAAGGCAGCGTTTGCCGACGTCTATGCCTATGTGGCCGATCCGCGCTACATGACCCGGGTCAGCGCCGCCCAACTGCTGGACGATGCGTATCTGCGCGAGCGGGCCCGGCTGATCGATCCGCAACGAGCGACCAACTTTCAACACGGCACGCCACCGACCGGCGGCACCATTTATCTGACTGCCGCCGACGCCGACGGCATGATGGTGTCCTGGATCCAGTCCAATTACATGGGATTCGGCTCGGGCGTGGTCTCGCCCGAACTCGGCGTGTCGCTGCAGAACCGGGGTCAGGCCTTCAGTCTCGATCCTGCGCATCCGAATCTGGTGGCGCCCGGCAAGCGTCCGTTTCACACCATCATTCCCGGATTTCTGATGCGCGACGGCCGACCGCAGATGAGTTTTGGCGTCATGGGCGGCAATATGCAGCCGCAAGGTCACCTGCAGACCCTGGTACGGATGCTCCAGTTCGGGCAGAACCCGCAGGCGGCCTGCGACGCGCCGCGCTGGAAGGTGAATCGTGGCCTGTCAGTCGATCTGGAATACACCATGGAAGCGCAGGTGCAGCAGGCGCTGGCGGCGATGGGTCATCAGATCGAAGCGACCGTCGACAGCTATATGGATTTTGGCTCCGGTCAGTTCATCTGGCGCCTGTCCGACGACCGGGACGATGGTTATGTGGCAGCCAGCGACAGTCGCCGCGACGGGCATGCGGCTGGCTTCTAGTGCCGACCCGAGCGCAAACTCTGGCGCGGGCCAGCGCCGGCCGGGCATCGGCCGGCTCGCGCGCGCCGATGCCCTACAATCGCTTCCCGGCCTTCGAGTGCCGCGTTTCCGGCCCTTGGCCGATCCTCCAGATCCAGAGTCATGAATCAGAAAACCTACGACACGGTCGAGCCGGCCAGGGTCGCCTTCCTCGGTCTGGGCGTGATGGGCGCGCCAATGGCCGGCCATCTGCATGCAGCCGGGCATCAGGTCACCGTCTATAACCGCAATGCCGCCAAGGCCGACCGATGGCTCGCCAACCGAGTGGGCGCACGATCAGCGGCCACACCGCGTGACGCCGCCGCCGGGGCGGACATCGTCTTCGCCTGCGTGGGCAATGACGCCGACCTGCGCTCGATCGTGCTGGGTGAACAAGGCGCCTTCGCCGGCATGAAACCAGGCGCGGTCTTCGTCGACCACACCACGGCCTCGGCTGAGGTTGCGCGCGAACTCAATGCCATCGCGACCGACCGCGGACTCGCCTTCATCGATGCGCCGGTGTCGGGCGGGGAAGCTGGCGCGGTCAATGGCGTGCTGACGGTGATGTGCGGCGGCGATCAGGCCGTGTTCGATCGGGTCAGACCGGTGGCGTCCGCGTTCTCGCGGGCGTTCACCCTGATCGGACCCACAGGTAGCGGCCAACTCGCCAAAATGGTCAATCAGATCTGTATCGCCGGACTGCTGCAGGGGCTGTCCGAGGGGATGAATTTTGGCCTGGCGGCCGGGCTCGACATGAAACTCGTGGCCGAGGTGATCGGCAAGGGCGCCGCGCAGTCCTGGCAGATGGACAATCGGGCCAGGACCATGATCGACGATGAATTCAACTTCGGCTTTGCGGTCCAGTGGATGCGCAAGGACCTGGGTCTGTGCATCGATGAGGCCAACCGCAACGGTGCGCCCCTGCCGGTCACGGTCCTGATCGACCAGTTCTACAAAGACATCGAGGGAGCCGGCGGCGCCCGGCTCGATACGTCCAGCCTGATCAGGCGGCTTCGCAAGTGACCCGCAACGCGCCGCCCGCCCGTGTTGACTCGACTGCGCCACGCGCCCGATTCACCGTGACACGCTGGTTGCGCTGGATTCTGCTGGCAATCGTTCTGTTCGCCGGTCTGATTTACCTCGGAGGCACGATGGGTTTGTTGAGCGGAAAAAGGCCGGGCAATCTCGGTGTAACCAATGGCGCGTTGAGCCCGGTGACCGACAAGCCGCAAAACTCGGTCTCCAGCATGACCGATCAGCCGACCAACCGGATCGAGCCACTGGCTGCCGGCGACAATCCGGCGCGCACCTTCGTGGTTCTGGCCAATCTGATCGGCGATACGCCAGGCGCCCGGATCATCAAGCGAGACGCGCACTACCTCTATGCCGAATTCGAAACCCGTCTGCTCAGGTTCGTGGATGACGCGGAGTTTCTGCTCGTGCCCGACCATGGCGTGATCCATGTGCGCTCGGCCTCGCGCCTGGGTCGCAAGGACTTTAATGTCAACCGGCAACGCATCGAAGACCTGCGCACGCGCCTGGCCGATGCCGTGGCCACCGGTCAGGGTGCGAGCCAGGCCACGCCACACGCTGCAGCAACCGCTGCATCGCCAACCGCGGCATCCGCCGCTGCCACATCCAGGGGAGGCAATCCAGTGGAATTCAAAACGCTGCCCAGCGGGCTGCAAATCGCCGACATCGAGGTCGGAACCGGTGAACAAGCCAGTGCCGGGCAACAAGTGTCGGTTCACTATACCGGCTGGTTGTACAAGGATGGCAAAGCCGGCACCAAGTTCGATTCGAGCAAGGACCGGGGACAACCCTTTTCGTTTGGCCTGGGCGCGGGGCAGGTGATTCGCGGATGGGACGAAGGCGTCGCCGGCATGAAGGTCGGTGGCAAACGGCACCTGATCATTCCACCCGATATGGGTTATGGCGCGCGCGGTGCCGGCGGTGTGATTCCACCCAATGCCACCCTGCTCTTCGAAGTCGAACTGCTGGGCGTCTGACTCTCCATGGCCGAGGCAGCACCCGCCAGTCACTTCATCCGTACGCAGATCGACAATGATCTGGCCAGGGGCATTCCTGGCCCGCGCGGCTGGGCCGGCGAGCCCGGCGTGGCCGATCGCCACGCCCGGGCCGAACCGGATCCCGCCGCGATACGCACGCGCTTTCCGCCGGAACCCAACGGCTATCTGCACATCGGCCATGCCAAGGCGATCTGCCTGAATTTCGGTATCGCGCAGGACTATGGCGGCCGTTGCCACCTGCGCTTCGATGACACCAATCCCTTGCGCGAAGATCAGCGCTATGTGGATGCGATCATCGACACGGTCCGGTGGCTGGGCTACTCGTGGGATCATGGTGCCGAGAGCAATCTTTACTACGCCTCGGATTACTTCGAGCAGTTCTATGCCTTTGCCCAATACCTGATCGGCGCCGGTCATGCCTATGTCGATTCACAGGATGCGGAATCGACCCGGAAGAACCGCGGCACGCTTACCGAGCCCGGCCGTGATTCGCCCTATCGAAATCGCAGTGTCGAGGAAAACCTGACCCTGTTCCGCGAGATGCGCGAGGGCAGGCATCCGGAAGGCAGTCATGTCTTGCGCGCGCGCATCGACATGGCCTCGCCCAACATGAACATGCGCGACCCGGTGTGCTATCGGATCCTGAACAGCGCACATCATCGCACCGGTGATCGCTGGCATGTTTATCCGATGTATGACTACGCGCATCCGATCGAAGATGCGCTGGAGCGGATCACCCATTCATTGTGTTCGCTCGAATTCCAGGATCACCGGCCGTTATACGACTGGTTGCTCGAGCGCCTCGCCGAAGGCGGATTTTTTGCCCACCCCTTGCCCCGGCAGATTGAATTCGCCCGTCTCAATCTCGAATACACCGTGACCAGCAAGCGCAAGGTCCAGGCCCTGGTCACCGAAGGCCATGTCGATGGCTGGGATGACCCGCGCCTGCCCACGCTGGCGGGCCTGCGCCGACGCGGCTACACACCCGAGGCGATCCGCCTGTTCTGCGACCGGATCGGCGTGAGCAAGGCCGACTCCTGGATCGAACACAGTCACCTGGAGCAGGCATTACGCGACGATCTCGATTCGCGCGCCGCGCGTGCCATTGCCGTGCTCGATCCCCTGCTGCTCGAACTGAGCAACTGGCAGGCCGATCAGGTCGAGTTCTGCGAAGCGCCGGTTCATCCGCATCAGCCCGAGCGCGGCACCCGCCGCCTGCCACTGACCCGTCAGCTATGGATCGAACGCGAGGATTTCCAGGCCGAACCCGAGAAGAAATTCTTCCGCCTGTATCCGGGAAACCGGGTGCGCCTGCGCTACGGATTCGTGATCGAATGCACCGGCTTCGAAACCGGCGCGGACGGACGAATCAGCAAGGTGCTCGCCCAGGTCCTGCCGGACTCCCGATCGGGCACACCCGGGGCCGACAATTACAAGGTCAAGGGCACGGTGCACTGGCTGGCCGCCAGCGCTCCTCATGCGGCGATCAGCGCTGAATTCAGACTCTATGAGCGACTGTTCCTGGATACCCAGCCCGACGGCGGCGGCAAGGACTATCTGAGCTCATTGAATCCGGATTCGGTCCGAGCGATCCGTGGCCATGTAGAACAATCCGCGCTGAGCCAGCCCGGTGGGCTGGCCATGCAATTCGAGCGCCATGGTTACTTCGTGGCGGACTCGCTTGCGCATTCAGCATCGACGCCCGTGTTCAATCGGGCGGTGACGCTGAAGGATTCCTGGGCTGGTGGTGGCCGCAAGACCGGGTGAGCCAGGGCGCTAGACCTTGACCCATCGGCTGCTCCTACCAGCCTTGTAGATGGCATCGATCATCCGCTGGTTGCGGATGGAGTCTTCGAGCGTGAACACCGGCTGGTCTTCGCCACTGGCCGCGCGGGAAAACGCCTCCACCTGAAGTTGGTATTGATTCACGCCAGTGAAGCGGAAGACCTTGAGCTCCCGGTGCGCGCGATCATGAAGGCGCACTTCATCGCCTTCGTAGAGATTCGAGTTGAACGGCGCCGTCAGCTCGATGAACCCCTTGTCACCATGAAAGGCGATGTGCTGGCGGTTGGCCAGTTGGGTTGACAGATAAAAAGCTGCCTCGAAACTGCCGAAGTCGGCGCGCACACTCGCGTACCGGTCGATCTTCATCCGCGGATCGAACTCGACGGTCGCTTGCAGACGAATCGGCTCCGCCCCGGTGGCAAACCGCGTCACGACCGTCGGATACACGCCGATATCCGGGATCACGCCGCCACCGAGTTCAACCCGGTTTCGCATGTTCCGGGGATCGACGTTGTAATAGGTAAAGACCGCGTCGACCTGACGCAACTGGCCGATCGCGCCCTCGGCGATCAGGCGGCGCACGGTCTGCCACTGCGGGTGGTAGGTGACCATAAAGGCTTCGGAGACCAACACACCGCGCCGGTCTCTGGCGCGCACCAGACGCTCAATGTCACCTGCCTTCAAGGCGATGGGTTTCTCGCACAAGACATGCTTGCCGGCCGCTGCGCATTTGAGCGTCCACGTCACATGATCCGAGGTGGGCAAGGGGATATAGACTGCATCGATCTGCTCGCAGGCCAGTAGTTCATCATAGCTGCCAAATGCCAGGGGAACACCGAAGCGGTCGGCTACGGTTCGAGCCCTGGCATGCGAGCGCGAGGCGATGGCAGCGACCACGCAATTGTCGGCGCGCTGCATGGCCGGGATGAGATGATCGACCGCAATCCGCGCGGTCGACATAATGCCGAATCTGAGCATCTGCCTTTCCTGTCATGTCAGTGTTGAAGACCCAGCACACCCCGGAAATGGCCCAGAAACGCCGACAGCCGGGCCGACTCCGGATGTGCGAACAAGGTCTGCGGCGGACCCTGGGCACCAATACGGCCATCCTCCATGAAGACCACGTGGGTGGACACTTCACGAACAAACAGCATTTCATGGGATACCACCAGCATGGTCATGCCATCCTGGGCGAGCGACTGGATGACGGCGAGCACTTCGCCAACCAGTTCGGGATCAAGCGCCGAGGTGACCTCGTCGAACAACATCAGGCGCGGTTCCATCGCAACCGCGCGTGCGATCGCCACCCGCTGCTGCTGACCACCGGATAACTGATACGGATAGTGTTGATGGCGGGACGCCAGACCGACCCGGTCCAGCCAGTGCCTGGCGATATCGCGAGCCTCGCCCCTGGTCTTGCGCTGAACCTCGGTCAGCCCGAGCATGATGTTCTGCTCGGCCGTCATGTGCGGAAACAGGTTATAGCTCTGAAACACCATGCCGATGCGCGATCGCTGCTGCGAGATCTGCCGCTCGCCGAGTCGTCGGCGCCGGCCGCTGTCCATGCGGTATCCCATCAATTCCGAATCGACATGAATCTCACCATGGTCATAGTCTTCCAGCAGATTCACGCATCGCAACAAGGTGGTCTTGCCGGATCCGCTCGAGCCGATCAATGAGACAACCTGGCCCTGCCCGACCGCGAGATCTATGCCCTTGAGCACCTCGACATCACCAAACCGCTTGTGCACATCAATCATGTTGAGCACGGGCGGCTCATCCTGCCGGGGTTCATTGGTCGACATGAGGTCTCTACTGTCGGATGTAGGCGAAACGCCGCTCGAGCATGGCGCCGAACTGGGAGATCGCGAAATTGACGATCAGATAGAGCAGCGCGGCCAACAGATAAAACTGAATGATCAGGTAATTGCGGGCGATGGTCTGCTGGGTGGCCAGCAGGAGTTCAACGATGCCGATCACTGACATCAGGGTCGAGGCCTTGACGATCTCGACCGCGGTGTTCACGGCGGGCGGAATCACCCGGCGCATGGCCTGGGGCAGGATGATGAATCGCGACCGTTGCCAGAAACCCAGACCGATCGCCTTGCCCGCTTCGGTCTGGGTGACCGGGATCGAACCGATGGCGCCGCGCACGACCTCGGACAGGTGGGCGCCACAAAAGGCGCTCAGGGCCAGCGTGGCCGAGGCCATTGGCGAGGCACCGATCTTGAACAAGGCCAGTCCGTAATAGCTGAACAGGATCAGCACCAGCACCGGGATGCCGCGCAAGACATCGACATACACGCGCACTGCGAAGCGCAAGGGGCGCGGACCATATTGCAGGGTCAGTCCGCCCAACGTGCCGATCACGGCGCCGATCAGAATCACCAGGATCGACAATTCCGCGGTCACGGCCACCCCTTTGAGCAGGGCGAAACGCGCCGCCCAGGCCTCGAACAGAAAACTGCCCGGCTCACCCATGAGTGCGGCCGGATTGATCAACGAATCTGCGCATAACGCTTCTCGATTCGACGCATGGCCATGGCGATCAGATACGCAGCGGCCAGATACAACACACTGGCGGTCAGCCAGGATTCGATGACCCGAAACGTGTTGGTATTGACCTGGCGCGCGATGAACGTGAGTTCAGGCACCGCGATAGCCGCGGCCAGCGAGGTATCCTTGAACAGGGAAATCAGGTTGTTCGACAGCGCGGGCAAGGTGATCCGGAACATCACGGGCAACACCACCCTCACCTGCCGGCGCCAGGGTGAAAGCCCCAGGGCCATGGCTGCTTCCACATAGGCACGCGGAATGGCCTGCAGGCCACTGCGAAACACCTCGGCCATGTACGCACCGGCGTACAGCGACAAGGTCAGAATGAACGATTCGATCTTGCCCAATGCGCTGAAGCCGAATTCGGGCAGGCCGAAATAGACGAAAAACACCAACAACAGCAAGGGCGTGTTGCGGATGATCTCGACATAGATCCAGGCCGCGGCGCGCAAAATCCTCGAAGTGGACAGACGTGCATAGGCCACCAGCAGCCCGATCACCGAACCGATCGCCAGCGAGGCAATGGCCAGGGTCAGGCCCAGCGCGAGGCCGACCAGGAAATCGTCGTACTGGCGCCAGATGACCGCGAAATTGAAGTGGTAGTCGATCAACGCCCGCGTCCCATCGGCTCAACCGGGGCTCGGAGTTGTCAGCATCAGGAATATTCGACAGGGAATCCGATCTTCGGGGTCGCCACGTCGATATCGAACCACTTCTTGTAGGAGGCTTTCATGGTGTCGAAATCCACCCCCATCAAGGCCTCTCTGAACACCGAATTGACCCAATCCAGCCAGATCGGATCGCCCGGCTTGACGGCCGCCGCATAAGAATTGGGCATCCAGCCACTCCCTGCATCCTTGAAGCGGTTCGGGAACTGCTTGATCTGCCAGCGCAGGTTCGACAAGTCGGCGATCTGACCATCCGCCCGTTTGGCATTGAGCGCCTGCAGCGAGGCATCAATGCTTTCGTACTGATCGACCTTGGCCTGGGGCAGACCTTTGTGCACCCATTCTTCGATGAAGACATTCTGCAGGGCACTGATGGTGACAGCCGACCCCTTGGCGGCCAATTCTTCGAGCGAATTGAACGGGCTGGTCTTGAGCAGGAGCACGCCAACCCCTTCGCGGTAGTAGGGAATGGTGAAGGCAACCTGCTGGGCGCGGCCTGGTGTGACGGTCATGAACTGAATCACGATATCGGCCTTGTTGGTCACCAGGTTCGGGATCCGTGTATCCGGATTGCCCTTGATGAACTCGACCTTGCTCTCGTCATTGAACAATCCCTTGGCCAGCAGCCGGGCCATGTCGATGTCCATGCCCTGCAGATTGCCGCTGGCATCCTCGAAATGCCACGGCGGATTGGTGCTGCCGGTCGCCACGATGAGCCTGCCCCGATCGAGCACCTCGGTCAGTTTGCTGTCGCCGATCTTCATCTGCGCATGGGCGCTGGTCGAGGTCAGCACGCCGGCGGCACCAGCCGCCGCAACCATCCCGGCCGTTGCCCCTGACCACTTGAACAGATCTCGTCGCCGCAATGGATTGCGAAATGCCTTGGTCATCATGTCTCCTCGCGATTCACGGGTTGTTTGTGCTTTCTGTGCCCCAACTGTAGTCTCGATAGGGCTCGGATTCAAGCGCGTGAACGCTCATCCGTGAATCAACCGCCATCGAGCGGCAGGCCGATGCGCCGCCAGCGGATCCCGTCGGCGCCGCGGGAGAACCAGATCTGCCGCGCTCGACCGACCACGTCGCTCAACGGAACCGTGCCGAAATTGCGTGAATCCGTGCTCGCCGCCCGATTGTCCCCAAGCACGAACACGTGTCCCGGCGGAACCGTCACAGTCACCGCCTGATCCGCTGCCACCGTCGCATCAACCGGCACCTGCACCTGCCAGTTCCGCCCGTCGATCGACTCGGTGAGCATCCCCGCCGGGTCGGGCGTCGACGACGCCAGCGCCTGGTCATTGATCTGCAAGCGACCCGCGCGTATCGCCACCCGGTCGCCCGGCAAGCCGATGATGCGCTTGACATAGTGCTGATTCCGATTGTTCGGGTAGATGAAGATCGCCACGTCGCCGCGCCTGACCTGCTGCGCACAATTGGGGCAGTTGTATCTCATGTCGGCAAACAGGTAGTCGCCCGCCTGAATGCCCGGCGTCATGCTGAGACTGGGAATCCTGAATGCCTGTATCTGATGCGCGCGCACCCAGCCGATCAAGGTCGGCAGGATGAGCAGATTGCAGATCACGAATACCGCGACATACAGCCCACTGGTCTGCCAGTCGCGCAGTCGGAATGGGTCGGCGCGACGGGCTCCACGCCATGCATCGACGATCGAATATATCCAGAGTCCGATGCTGGCCAGCAGACTCACGACCAGCATCGGCGTGGTCAGTCCGGTTGGCAGGTAAAGGGCAGCCAATGCAATGCCCGGCACGGTGACCAGACAGAACAACAGATACAGCCAGATCGCGCGATTGGCCTGTCCGTTGTAGAGTTGCCCGAAACCGGGCAAGGTCGCCGACATTACTGCAGCCACCAGGGCGCGACGCGGCGCGACACTGTCGATAGTTTGGGTATTCATGAGGTGTTTCTCCATCAACCGACTGCCAAGGCAGTCCAGATACCGAACACGAATCCAGTCACCTGACCGATCCCGCCCAGCACTCCCGCAGCCAGCACCAGCCACTGCCAGATGGGTAAGGCAGAAGGCCGCTTGCGCGAGCCCGCCGCCATCGGTCTGCCGGCCAGCCCTGGTTCATCGACGGGCAGGCTCGCCAGCCCTGCCGCTGCATCGGCTTCCTCGCGCACGATGCGGTCGATCACCCGCCGGTGAAAGTCGGCTGGTGGCCTTGGCCAGTCCATGGCCAGCCATTCATCGACCGACTGGTCATTGGTTCCATCCCTGGGTGTCATGTCTCATTCCTCCTGATTCAGCAGGCCAAGGAGCCGCTCGCGGGCGCGGGACAGGCGCGTGCGGTAGGCGCCGGCCGTGCAGCCCAGCAGATCCGCTGCCTCGGTTGCCGACAATTCCGCAACCGACGACAGCGCGATCACACTGCGATCCGATTCGCTGAGCAATCCGAGCGCCGCCTGCAGTTGCGACAGGCGCTGGTTGAACGCCAGGCGCGCCGCCGGATCGGCATAAGGGTTGTCATCGCCATGGTCGGGCATGTCGGCGGTAAGCGCAGGACGTCGGCCACGCCGGCCAAACTCGTCCAGGGCAACCCGATGCGCGATCGCGAACAGCCAGGTGGACACCCGCGCACGCGCCGGGTCATAGCCGTCGCGATGTCGCCAGGCACGCAGAAAGGTCTCCTGTGCGAGTTCCTCGGTATCGGTCTGGCCGAAACCCATGCGCCCGAAGAAGCCGAAGATCGACCGCTGGTAGCGACGCACGATTCGCCCGAACGATTCCGGGTGAACTACCGGCCAATCGGGGATGTCGGTGTCGCAGTCAGTGCGGGGCTCGATCGTCATGCCCCGTTATACGGGTGAGCCTCGACAGTGTTACAGGCCGACGGCGTCGCAGACAAACGGATTGCCCGCCCGCTCTTCACCGAACGTGGACATCGGCCCATGACCCGGCACGAAGGCAGTGTCATTGCCCAGTGGCCAGAGCTTCGTGCGAATGGCCGTGATCAGTTGGGCATGATTGCCGCGCGGAAAATCGGTTCGGCCGATCGACCCTTTGAACAACACGTCGCCCACGATCGCCAGGCGACTGGCGGGGTGATGAAAGATCACATGCCCGGGCGTGTGACCGGGGCAATGCCCCACATTCAGGGTGATATCCCCAAATGACACCGTATCACCATCGATCAGCCAGCGGTCGGGCTCGAAGGCATCCAACTGAGCGAATCCGAATCGCCGGCCTTGTTCGGGCAACTGGTCGATCCAGAATCGATCATCTTCGTGCGGGCCTTCCAGCGGCACGCCATGATCGCGGGCAAAGGTCATGGACTGACCACAATGATCGATATGCCCATGGGTCAGGAAGACCTTGTCGAGCGTCGCGCCCAGCCGGGTCAGCGCATCGTCGATCCGGTCCAGATCACCGCCAGGATCAAACACGGCGGCGTGTCGAGTGTTCTGACAGACCAAAATCGAACAATTCTGCTGAAACGGCGTGACCGGGACGATGGCCAGCTGCAAACCGACGGGTTCAGGCATCAATCGGCTCGCGATCCGGTCCGCAAGGCGCAGGCCTGCAAGGCGTCGAGCGGGATGACTTCGAGCGCCCGCTGATGAGTCGATTCCATGACCACCGTCGGTGCAACCCCGGCTTCGTAGGCCTCCAGCCAGCGGGCTGCGCACAGGCACCAGCGATCACCCGGTTTAAGGCCCGCAAACCGGTATTCCGGGCGCGGTGTGCTCAGATCATTGCCTTGTCGGATGGAAAACGCCAGAAACTCGGCGGTGACCTTGGCACACACCGTATGGCTGCCGTGATCGTCCGGCCCCGTTTCGCAGCAGCCCGACCGGGTGAAGCCGGTCAGCGGATCAAATGAACAAGCTTGTAAGGGACCGCCGAGGATATTCAGTTCCTGCATTGGATTCCATGGCTGGGTTTTCACGAATAGTCGATGCTACTGCAGCATCAACAATGACCTACTCGGCGAGAGCCCATCTCGCGAGCCCTTGATCGGGCGTCGAGTCAATTTACATCGTAACGATGATGGCCGTAAATCGCCAAACCCGGGCATGAAAAACTTCAATCAAAACAGGGGGATTGAATCAATTGGGAGGTCTGGCACGGCACTTGCATTATGTCTCGCGCACCCTTCACGGGGTGCTGACGGATCGGGTCTCTTGTGTCGCAGCAAGAACCCGGTAGCGATCACTCCTAGCATCAGTCCTTAAAGCCGCCTCAGGGCGGCTGTTTTTTTGTGCATTGCCGACCCCGCCCGGAGTCGAATCGTGCGGCCGGTCAGGGTTTGGCCGGACCGCCCTGATCAGAAGGACTTGTTGACCCGGAGCATGATCGCCCTGACCGGCGGCGAGATTTCCTGGCTGACCAACACACCGAATTTCCCGCCCGGCTCTGCGGGTTTCTGCAGGTAATACTCGAGCGATACCCGCCACGGACTGCTCGCTCGCCCCCAGCCATACTCGAGCCCGAGCGTCCAGGCATCCATGTCGCCCAGACGATAGTCGGCCGACACTGTGACAGGCACCGGGTCGCTCTGGCGCAAAAACGGTGCGTAAAAATCGGCGGCGCCCTGGGTGTAATAGCGCAGGCGGGTTTGCACATAGCGGTGCGCGGAAAGGTTCCAGCGGTACTTCGTGTCCAGCGTATGCGAGACGATTCCCCAGTCGTCACTGGTCAGGCGATAGGAAACGTCGACAATGTTGTCATTGCGCTCGAGCAGCCGCCGATACCGTGAATACAGCGCATGCCGGGTCCGTTTGTCGGGCCGGTTTTCATAGATGACGCTGGGCTCGCTGGCACTGATATCGAACGGACGGCCTTGATCGTCCACCAGACTGACCAGCTTGTACGGATCGTTCAGGTAGCCGCTGGCTACTGTCAGGCCGTAATTGAGTTGCACAAAGCTTCGTGAATCGACGATCTGGGTCAGGCCGACCAGCAGATCGGTCAGGGATTTGTCGTCATCAACGGGCCGATCCGAATATCGCGCCGCCGACACCCGGCCCAGCGCTTCGGGCACGCCACCCACCGGATCGATCGTGTCCTGCGCCTGCGCCAGCGCCACCGTCAGCGTCGTATTCTTTTGATTGAAGTCCTTGACCAGGCGAGCATTGAGCGACAGCGAGCGATAGTCATATTCGGTGGAGACATTGGCGCCCAGGCCGTAGCGCACGGTGCGCGACAGCGCCGACTCCCAGTCAGCGCTCAAGGCAATTCGTGTGTCCTGGAAAATACTGTCCAGGGGGGTCTGGTTCGCCGGCTCGATGAACCGGCCCTGGCCCGATGGGTGAGTGAAGGTTTGAGGCCGGTCGGTTCCGACTGCACCGATAGGCGACGCACCGGTCAGCACATCCACCACGATCCTGCCCGTGAAATCGCTACCGGCAGCCGTGCGCCGCCTGGCCGAGAGAACGGGCTCGAGCGCCGCGACCCGATGCGATTCCGAATAGAACAGCACGGCCGAGTCGAAGGTCCATTGTTCGATCGGGGCCGACCCGGCAACGGATGCATCGGCGTCGACGCGAGCATGATCGGTCGGTGCGCCCACGAGTGTGGCTGATCCGGGCGCTTCGGCGGCCTGCACCACCCCACCCTGACCCAACAAAGAGGCCGTGGCGCAGGCCAGCGACGCCGCAATGAAACGATGAGGATTCATTGCTGTTCCAATGATCAGTGACAGCCGCAGCCGCCACCGCCACCGCCGAAGGAACGGCCACCACTGGCGGCCTCTTTGCTGAAGTCGGTGTGATCCTCCAGCGATTCGGTCAGGGCCTGCTCCGACGCGGCCATGTCGGGCCTGGCCAGATCGCTCCGCTCCCAGGGCTTGACGCCGAGCGATGAACAGGCGCTGGTCAACAGGAAATGACAGCAGTCAGGGGCGCACCAGGATGCCCAGAAATCGACATAAACAATCTGACCCTGCCAGCGCGCGATATCGAGCATCTGCGCGGGTTGGTCGGCAGCGGCAGCCGAAAGGCTCAAGACCAGACCGGGCACCGAAACCGCATGGGCGCGACGCCCGAAGTCAATAGGCACGGATTCTTTCATGCTCGATCGAACATCGATTGACACGGCAAGGCGTTACGATAGCACCCTTTCGAGACCGGTTCGCTTGCCCTTTTAACCTCTGCAACGCCCTGGCTTTTCCTGCGCGATCTTGTTCAAGCTATTTCACCCTGTCTTCTACGTCTGCGGCATCCTGGGCTTTATCGTCTCGGCGATGGCACTGTTGGTCGCGGCATTTGCGCTGATCACGAGCGACCCGGAGGCCTGGGCTTTTCTGATCTCGGCGGCGATCATCATCGTTTTGTCGACGGTGCTGAGCGTTGCATTCCGCCCAAGCGATCGCTTCGTGCTGTCGGCTCGCCAACTGTATCTGATCACCAGTGGCAGCTGGTTGACCATGAGCCTGTTGTGTGCCCTGCCCTTCATGCTGTGCAGCGTGTCGATGAGCCTTACCGATGCGGTCTTTGAAACAGTGTCCGGCATCACCACCACCGGCTCGACCGTGCTGGTTGGCCTGGAAAAACTACCGCTTTCGGTACTGCTTTGGCGATCGCTACTGCAATGGGTCGGTGGCCTGGGCGTCATCGGCATGGCGGTGTCTATCCTGCCGTTTCTGCAGGTCGGCGGCATGCGCTTGTTTCACAGCGAGTCGTCAGATTGGTCAGACAAGTCATTGCCGCGACTGCAGGACATGGCCCGGGCATTGATCGGCTGTTATCTGTTGATTAGTCTGTTGTGCATGCTCGGATACCGCCTGGCCGGGATGGACTGGTTCGATTCGATCAACCACACCATGGCCACGGTGTCGACGGGTGGCTACGCCACATCGGACGCATCGCTGGGGCGCTTCGGCAGCCCGGTGCTCTGGGTCAGTATCGTATTCATGTTGCTCGGTTCGATGCCGTTTGCCATTTTCATCCGTTTTCTGACCCGCCGCACCTGGCGCAGTCTGCTCGATCAGCAGGTCATTGCCTTTCTCTGGATCGTTGCCATCGCCACGCTGGCCTTGACGATGTATCTGATCGTCCACAATCATCTGGGCTTCAACGAGGCCCTGACCCAGTCGGCCTTCAATGTCGTGTCGATCATCACGACCACCGGGTTCGCCTCGAGTGATTACACGCTGTGGGGCGGCTTCAGCGTGTCCTTGTTCTTCTTTCTAACGTTTGTCGGCGGATGCTCAGGATCGACCAGCGGTGGCATGAAGATCTTCCGCTTCCAGTTGTCCGCCTTGTTCCTGCGCGATCAGTTCCGGCGTCTGGTCCATCCCCAGGGCGTGTTCGTGATCCGCTACAACAAGGAAGTGGTGCGTGAGGACATCCTGATTTCCGCTGTGGCCTTCTCATTCCTGTACCTGGCCGCATTGGCTGCACTGACTCTGTTGCTGGCCGCGCTGGGTATCGATTTCATCACGTCGATCTCGGCAGCCGCCACCGCGATCGGCAACGTAGGCCCGGGGCTGGGTCCGATCATCGGTCCGGCTGGCAATTTTTCGACGATCGATCCCGCAGCCAAGTGGATGTTGTCGTTCGGCATGCTGCTCGGGCGACTCGAACTGCTCACGGTCATGGTGTTGTTCACGCGCAGTTTCTGGCGGGGCTAGCCGGCCACCGGCCCGCGCGGCCGCGATCAGAAAAAGCTCACGCCCACCTGGAACAGCCGCTCCACCTTTGGAATCTGTGTCTTGTCGACCATGAACAGGATCACATGGTCACCCTCTTCGATGATCATGTCGCCATGGGCGATCTGGACCCGGCGATCGCGGATCACGCCACCAATGGTCGTGCCCACCGGTAGCTTGAGATCACGAATCGTTCTGCCCACAACCTTCGACGAGCGCTTGTCGCCATGGGCCACCACCTCCAACGCCTCGGCCGCACCGCGGCGCAGTGAATGCACGACGGCCATATCCCCACGACGCACGTGAGCCAGCAGTGCGCCCAGGGTTGCGGCCTGGGGCGATACCGCGATGTCGATGATGCCGTCCTGGACCAGGTCGGCGTAGACCGGGTTGTTGATCAACGTGATCACGGTACGAACGCCCAGCTTGCGCGCCAGCATCGAGGCCATCACATTGGTGGCATCGTCATTGGTCAGTGCGAGGAACACATCGGTGTTCTCCACGTTTTCTTCGACCAACAGGTCACGATCGGCTGCATTGCCATTGAGCACGACTGAGCGGGTGAGCCGCTCGGACAACGCTCGACAGCGATCGGGATCGCGCTCGACCACCTTGACCTGGAAATCGTCTTCGATGCTGGCCGCCAGACGCGCGCCGATATTGCCGCCCCCCACGATAATCACGCGCTTGATGGGCGCGCCGGCCGGACGCATTTCGTCGATCACGGCGCGAATGTCATTGCGCCCGGCCAGAAAGAACACCTCGTCGTCGACCTCGATCACGCTGGTGCCTTCCGGCATCATCGGCCGGTCACCGCGGAAGATGGCGGCGACCCGGACATTGATCGAGGGCATATGCGTCTTGAGCGCGGCGATCTCCTTGCCCACCAGCGAGCCGCCCCGATAGGCGCGTACCGCCACCAGTTGCATATCGCCCTGCGCAAAGTCGAGCACCTGCAAGGCACCTGGGAATTCGAGAATGCGGCGAATCTGACCGGTCAGCAATTGCTCGGGACTGATCAGCACATCGACCGGAATCGCGTCGTCAGCAAACAGCTTGCCGTTCTGGCTCACGTAATCGAGTTCGCGAACACGGGCGATGCGCGTCGGAATGTTGAAGATCTTCTGGGCCACGGTGCAGGCAACCATATTGACCTCGTCGCTACTCGTCACCGCCACCAGCAGGTCGGCATCCGCCGCGCCAGCCCGATCGAGCACACCCGGATGCGCGGCATGGCCGACCACCGTCCGAAGATCAATCCGGTCGCCCAGTTCCCGCAGGCGCGCCGCATTGGTATCCACCAGGGTGATGTCGTTTCGTTCGGTGACCAGCGTCTCGGCGAGCGATCCACCGACCTGCCCCGCTCCCAGGATGATGATTTTCACGAGTTCAGACTCCGCGCGAGCCGGATGCCGGTGAATTGCCAACGCGCCGATGCCGGAAAAAAATTCCGGTAGCTCGCACGACTGTGTCCACACGGTGTTGCACACGAACTGCCGCGCAATACATACTGATTGACCATGAATTTTCCGTTGTATTCGCCAATGGCAGTGGTGGCTGGAGCGAACCCCGGATAGGCGGCGTAGCTGCTTGACGTCCATTGCCAGACGCTGCCAAACGCATCGCCCAGTGCCGCCTCATCATGAACGCTGCCAGGCGGATCAGCCGTCTGACACACGGCGAACTCCCACTCGAATTCGGTGGGTAGCCGGGCGCCTGCAAACCGGGCATAGGCATCAGCTTCGTAATAGCTCAGATGGGCGACTGGTGCATCCTCGTCCAGTGGGGCCTCACCGGCCAGCGAGAATTCATGCCAACCATCGGCGCGCGGGCGCCAGTAAGACGGTGCCCGCCAGCCGGCCTGCAACACCTGATTGAAACCTTCCGACAACCAGAACTCAGGTCGACGGTAGCCATCGGCATCGATGAAGTCTCGGAATTCGCGATTGCTGACCAGCGAACGGGCGATCTCGTAAGGTACCAGCCAGACCTTGTGCATCGGTGATTCATTGTCGAAACCGAATCCGGTTCCGGCATTGCCGACATCGACCAGACCCGCATCGATCGCGAGCCAGTCGGTTCGGCTTGCCGTCGCCGCGGGTCTGGGGCCATTGATCGAATAGGCCGGACACAGGGGGTTCGCATCGAGCAGATGCAAAACGTCGGTCAACATCAGTTCCTGATGTTGTTGTTCATGGTTGATGCCCAGAGCGACGACCGCATCGAAACCGGCCGGCATGGTGGCGCTGCCTTCATCGAGGGCCTCGAGCAGATTCTGCACGGCTTGATCGACATGACGGCGATAGCGCAACACGGTAATCAGATCGGGACGTGACAGCAGACCGCGGCTGGGTCGTGGAAACTGCTCGCCTACCTGGTTGTAGTACGAATTAAACAGATACCGGAATGCGCTGTCGAATACCCGATAGCCGGGTAGCTCGCACAGCACGAAGGTCTCCCAGAACCAGGTGGTGTGCGCCAGATGCCATTTGAGCGGACTGGCATCGGGCATGGACTGCAGGGCGCAGTCTTCGGCACTGAGCCCCTGGATCAGCGACTCGGTGCGCTGACGCACCGAACGGAATGTCGATGCCCGGTGAAGGCCGATGACCGGACTGCGATCATTCATCAGATGATGGCCGGTCGATTGCGCAATTCGTCCGGATTGCGCTCACCGGCCGGATACACCCGGGCCAGTTCTTCATTCAGATACGCAAGCGCACGGACCAGACCGTCTTCGAATCGATCACCAGCGAAGGCTTCATCGATGATCGCGCAGGCATGCTGCCACACGGCGGCATCGATCAATTCGTTGGCGCCTCGATCGGCAAGAATCTCCACGGCACGATCGGCCAGCAGCAGATAGACCAGAACGCCGTTGTTGCGCTCGGTGTCCCAGACACCCAGATCGGCGAACACCTGAATGGCGCGCTCGCGAGGACTGGTGTCGGCCAACAACTGGCGCCAGTCGAGCGAATCCTCGATGGCGACCCGCAACTCGGCACCATGAAGGACCTCACCCGCCCCAATGATGGTCTCGATGCGATCGAGCACCGGGGCAGGAAACCACCGCTCGACCGTCCAGGAGCCGGTCATCAGATGATTCCCAAGCCGCGTCAGCCGTTGCCTGTTCACGGCTGACGGGCTCTGGAGAGTTGCTGCCCGGTCAGGATCATTGGCGGGAAAGTTCGTAACAAGAGTCTTCAAGACCTGTCGCCCGGATTATGCCCGAGTGCGCCTGACCCAAGGCGATACCCGCTCAGTCGTTCATGACAGCCATCATGTGAACCTTGCCGCGCGCGGCCGATTCGGTAAACACCGGCATCTTGTCGAAATTCAGGTAACGATAGATTTCAGCCGATGACGATTCGATCTTGGTGGCATAGGCCATGTATTCCTGAACCGTCGGCAGGCGGCCGAGTATCGCGGCCACCGCAGCCAGCTCGGCGGACGACAGGAATACGTTGGCCCCCTGACCCAACCGATTGGGGAAATTGCGCGTGGAGGTGGAGACCACGGTCGAATTGGCCAGCACTCTGGCCTGATTGCCCATGCACAGCGAACAGCCGGGCATTTCGGTCCGGGCGCCGGCCGTGGCGAACTTGTTGTAGAAACCCTCTTCCATGAGCTGGCGCTCATCCATCTTGGTGGGCGGTGCGATCCAGAGCCGGCTCGGAATCGCTTCGCCGGCGGCATCCAGCAACATGCCAGCCGCCCGGAAGTGGCCGATGTTGGTCATGCACGACCCGATGAACACCTCGTCGATCTGGCGCCCAGCCACTTCGGAGAGCGGCTTGATGTCGTCGGGATCGTTCGGGCAGGCCAGCAGCGGCTCGGTGATCGCGGACATGTCGATCTCGATCACCTCGGCATATTCGGCATTCTTGTCGGCACGCATGAGCACCGGGTTTTCCAGCCATGCCTCCATCGCACGGGCGCGCCGCTCCAGGGTGCGCTTGTCTTCGTAACCGCTGTCGATCATCCAGCGCAACATGACGATGTTGGAGCGCAGATACTCGGCCACCGACTTCTCGGACAATTCGATCGTGCAACCACCGGCCGATCGCTCGGCAGTCGCATCGGAGAGCTCGAAGGCCTGTTCGACGGTCAGGTCGGGCAGCCCCTCGATCTCGATGATGCGGCCGTTGTAGACATTTTTCTTGCCCTTCTTTTCGATGGTCAGCAGGCCACGCTTGATCGCCTCGTAGGGAATGGCATTGACCATGTCACGCAAGGTGATGCCTGGCTGCATCTTGCCCTTGAAGCGCACCAGCACGCTTTCGGGCATGTCCAGTGGCATCACACCGAGCGCGGCGCCAAAGGCCACCAGACCGGAACCGGCCGGAAACGAGATACCCAGCGGGAAACGGGTGTGCGAGTCGCCGCCCGTGCCCACCTGATCGGGCAACAGCATGCGATTGAGCCAGCTATGAATGATGCCGTCGCCCGGGCGCAGGGACACGCCACCACGGGTGCGGATGAAATCCGGCAGGGTATGCTGGGTTTCGATGTCGACCGGCTTGGGATAGGCGGCCGTATGACAGAACGACTGCATGACCAGATCGGCGTTGAAACCCAGGCAGGCGAGTTCCTTGAGTTCATCCCGGGTCATCGGGCCTGTGGTGTCCTGACTGCCCACCGTGCCCATGCGCGGCTCGCAATAGGTGCCCGGACGGACACCGTCGGTGCCACAGGCCTTGCCGACGATTTTCTGTGCGAGCGTGAAACCGGCCTTGCTGGCCGACCCGCCCTCGGGCATGCGGAAGATCTTGCTGGCCGGCAGACCCAGCGATTCGCGCGCCTTGGCGGTCAGGGTACGGCCGATGATCAGGGGAATGCGCCCGCCCGCCCGCACCTCGTCATAGAGCACATCGGTCTTGAGTGTGAACGTGGCGAGTTCCTTGCCCGCGGCATTGGTGATCCGGCCGGCATAGGGCTCGAGCACGATCTCGTCGCCCATGGCGAGATGGTCGACCACGCATTCGATGGGCAAGGCACCGGAGTCTTCCAGGGTGTTGAAGAAGATCGGTGCAATCTTGCCGCCGATCACGTAGCCGCCCTGACGCTTGTTCGGCACATGGGGAATGTCATCACCGATGGCCCAGAGCACCGAGTTGGTCGCACTCTTGCGCGAGGAGCCCGTGCCGACCACATCGCCGACATAGACGATGGGATTGCCCTTGCTCTTGAGCGCCTCGATCTGCGCCACGCCGTTGGTGATGCCGTCGCGGGGATTCTTGAGCATGGCCAGATAATGCAGCGGAATATCGGGGCGTGACCACGCATCCTGGGCCGGCGACAGATCGTCGGTATTGGTTTCGCCCGTGACCTTGAACACGGTGAGCCTGATCGAGTCGGGCAAGGCCTTGCGGGCCTGGAACCACTCGGCATCGGCCCAGGACTGGATCACCGCCCGCGCGGCCGGATTGCCGGCCTTGGATTTTTCTTCAATATCGTGGAAGGCGTCGAACACCAGCAAGGTGTGCTTGAGCTGATCGGCCGCCCGATCGGCCAGCGTGGGCGAATCGAGCAGGGCGATGAGCGGGCCGACGTTGTACCCCCCGAGCATGGTGCCCAGGATCTCGACGGCGCGTGTCGGCGTGATCAACGGGCTTTTCGCCTTGCCGTTGGCCACGTCGGCCAGAAACGCCGCCTTCACGTAGGCGGCCTGGTCCACGCCTGGCGGCACGCGCTCGGTCAGCATCTGCATCAAGGCCTCTTCCTCACCCTTGGGCGGGCTCTTGAGCAGCGCGATGAGTCCCTCGACCTGCTCGGCAGTGAGCGGCAGGGGCGGAATGCCTTGCGCGGCGCGCTCGGCAATGTGATCTCGATAGGCTTTGAGCATGGCGGAACCCTTGGTTGTTCGATGCAGAAGAGGAAGGAGATACGTTAACAAACCCTTATCGATGCGTAAAATGGTATTTTTGCATTGTTCAAATGCAAATGGCGCATATCACCAAATCCGCGCCACAACCCCGAAACGAATCGAGGCCACCCACGATGGATCTGTTGCTCATGCGTTCCCTGCTTGCGGTGGCCGATGATGGTGCGGTGACCGAGGCGGCCGAACGGATCGGCCTGTCCCAGCCGGCGCTGTCCAGACGGCTGCGGCAGCTCGAGGACCACTTCGGTGTGCGGCTGTTCGCGCGCTCGCGCAAGGGCGTGACCCTCACGCCGGTGGGCCGGCTGGTCGAGGCCGAAGCCAGGGTGTTGGTGGACCGCTTCGACGGTCTGCGCGAGACGGTGCGCGCTCACCTGAATCTGGATGCCGGCATCGTGCGGATCGGCGGTGGCGCCACGGCCGTATCGTTTGTCCTGCCCGATGCGATCGCTGCCTTCCAGGCCCAGCACCCCGACATTCGCTTCCACCTCAAGGAGGCCGGCAGCCGCGAGATCGCCAATGACGTGGCGATCGGTCGTCTGGAAATCGGCGTGGTGACCCTGCCGGTGCAGGCCAACGAACTCGACGTGCGGGAACTGCTCACCGACCGGGTCGTGCTGGTTGCCCGCCGCGATCATCCACTGGCGCGCAAACGACGCATCGACAAACTGGAACAAGACCTGGGGTCGCGCGCCTATGTGGGCTTCGAAGCGGGCAGCGCGATCCGGCAGATCATCGATGCGGCGCTGCGCGCAGCCGGCGTGCAGATGAACGTTGTCATGGAATTGCGCTCGATACCAGCGATCCTGCGCATGGTGGCCACGACGGGGTATCTCGCCTTCGTGAGCCGATCCGGCCTGGAAGGTCAGAGCGAGGTGGTCGAGGTACCCGTACGCGGCCTGGCAATCGAGCGGCGTCTGGGTATCGTCACCCGCAGCGATACGCCGCTGTCGCCAGCGGCGCAGGCCTTCAGCAAACGGCTGCTTGCCGTTCAGCGGTAAGGGCGCCGTTCAAGGTATATTGACCGCCGATCACGAATCCGCCCGGCAAGCATGATGTGCGCGAAGCGCCGAGGCGAACTCTCACCCAACATGGAGACTGTCGATGACCCAGGACCTGCTCGAATCGATCGACGGCGGTGTGGCCACGCTCACGATGAACCGCCCTCAGGCCCGCAATGCGCTGTCCCACGACATGATCAATGCCATGACCGAGGCATTGCAGCGCCTGGCACTCGACCCCGCCGTGCGCGCCGTGGTCCTGACCGGCGCGGGCAATGCCTTCTGCGCTGGCGGTGACGTCAAGCGATTCGCCGGAGCGGTCGGTCAGGACAGCGGCCCCTCCTTCGACGATCGGGTCAATGACCTGCACCGACGCACCCAGGTCAGCCGTCTGCTGCATGAAATGCCCAAGCCGACCCTGGCCGTGATTCCGGGCGCTGCAGCGGGTGCCGGTCTGTCGCTGGCGCTCGCCTGCGATCTGCGCATTGCCGCTGCCGGTGCCAAATTCACCACCGCCTTTGCCAATGTCGGCTTGTCCGGCGATTTTGGTGCCAGTTGGTTCCTGACCCGCCTGGTCGGCATGGGCAAGGCGCGTGAACTGTTTTTCGATGCCACGCCCATCGAGGCCGACGCGGCGATGCAGGCGGGATTCGTAAACCGGGTGGTACCCGCCGACCAACTCGAGAAGGCAGCCGGCGCATGGGCGCGTGAACTCGCCGCCTTGCCGACAGTGGCGATCGGCTACATGAAGCGCAACCTCAACCTGGCCGCGCGGGCCTCACTGGCCGACACCCTGGAGACCGAGTCGATTCACATGATCCGCACCTTCCAGACCGAGGATCACAAGGCCGCCGCGGTGGCCTTTGTGGAGAAACGGCGGCCAACGTTTGCCGGGCGCTGACCGACCCGGGGCGCTCAGCCTGGATCGAGCGACACCCGGACCATCCGCTTGCCGCGGTTCTCACCGTTGAGCAATCCGATCAAGGCCATGGGTGCTTGTTCCAGACCTTCGACGATGTCGTCGACCACCCGGATGCGGCCGTCGGCAACCCATTGCTCGAGCGCCTGCTGGGCCGACTCATCGGCATGAGCGAAGTCCATCACGATGAAGCCTTCCATGCGCAGGCGTTTCACGACAACCAGTCCCGGCACATTGCGTGGGCCGGCGGGTGCCGACTCGTTGTACTGACTGACTGCGCCACAGCAAACCACGCGCCCCTTCAGATTCATCTGGAACAGCACGGTTTCCAGTACCGTTCCACCGACATTGTCAAAGTAGACATCGATGCCATTCGGGCAGGCAGCCTTCAAGTCGCGAAACAGGTTGCCCGCGCGGTGATCAATACAGGCATCGAAGCCCAGTTCACCGGTCACCCAGGCACACTTGTCGGCACCCCCCGCGATACCGACGGCACGGCAGCCCAAGGCCTTGGCGATCTGACCGACGAACATGCCCACCGATCCGGCAGCGGCCGAGACTACGATGGTTTCTCCCGCCAACGGTCGACCCACCCCGATCAGCCCATGGTAGGCAGTCTTGCCGGCAATTCCGAATACCGACATCTGCTGCGACAAGGGCAGATCGGGCCTGATCCGTCGAGCCTGACGGGCGCTGATCGCAACAAAATCCGACCATTGCGACTCGGCGATCACGATGTCGCCAACACTGAGCGAGGCATCACGGGAGTCGACCACCGCGCCGATCGCCAGTGTGGGCATCGGATCGCCCGGCTTGATCGCCGCGCGATAAGTGGCCCCCTGCATCCAGGCCCGGTTGGCCGCATCGATGGACATCAGAATCGTCCGTATCACCACCTGACCTGGTCCGGCAGACGGCAGGTCGATCTGGCGCAGTTCAAAATGTTGATTCATCAGCTGGCCCTGCGGCAGTTCGCGAACCACGATCTGACGATTTGCGCTCATGCATGTCTCCAAGAGAAGTCGGACAATCCAGCGCACACCACCATGCGAGCATCATCGAGGAAGCATCATGCCCAATGACACGACATCCAGCCCGTTTCCGGTCGAACTGACCCCGCCCGACATCGACCGGTATCGGACGGGAAATGGCTCGATTGCCTGGTGCCACAGCTTCGAGGCGGACAAGCCAGGGCCTCATGTAATGGTGAGCGCGATCGTGCATGGTAACGAACTCTGTGGTGCGATCGCGCTGGACTGGCTGCTCACCCGCGAGGTCAGACCCGTGCGAGGGCGGCTCAGCCTGTGCTTCATGAATGTGGGTGCCTATCAGCGATTCGATCCGGCCAATCCGACCGCTTCGCGCTTCGTCGATGAAGACTTCAACCGGCTCTGGGACGATGCAACACTCGATTCGAACCGCGACAGTGCGGAGCTACGTCGGGCGCGCGAGGTCCGACCCCTCATCGACACCGTCGATCTGTTGCTCGACATCCACTCGATGCAACAACCGGCTCGCCCCCTGATGCTGGCCGGCCCCCTGGCCAAGGGACGCGCGCTCGCACACCAGGTGGGCGTGCCCCAGACCATCATTGCCGATGCCGGCCATGAAGCGGGTCGCCGAATGCGCGATTATCGTGGCTTCGCGGATCCGGCCAGCGCGCGCAATGCGCTGCTCGTGGAATGCGGGCAGCACTGGGCCAGCGAATCGGCCACGCTGGCGATCGACTGTGCCTTGCGCTTTCTGCGCGGAACCGGCACGGTGGCCGAGTCATTCGGCGGTGACCGGGCGCGTCATGCCGTGCCTGCCCAGCAGGCCTGGGAAGTGACCGATGTGATCACGATACGCAGCGATCATTTCCGCTTCGCACGCGACTGGACCGGCGGGGAGATCATTGCCGAGCCGGGCACCCTGCTCGGCCATGATGATCAGGCGCCGGTGATCACCCCGTTTGCCGACTGCATGCTGGTGATGCCGACCCGGCGCTTCATCCGCGGCCAGACCGCAGTGCGGCTGGCCCGCCGCATGGATTCAACGAGCTGAAGCAGCCCGCCGGCAGGTGATGCCGGCTCGGCCACTGACCGCGCGGCGGCATTACCAGCTGCCACTGGCGCCACCACCGCCGAAGCCGCCACCTCCTCCCCCGAAACCACCGCCACCGAATCCGCCGCCGCCAAAACCACCACCGCCACCGAATCCGCCCGGAAAGATCACCGGGGGTCCGGATCGATAGGTATGGCGACCGACCCGGCGCATGCGACCACTGCCACCCGCGAAGAACAGCAACAGCAGCAGGGTGATGAAACCCGACGCGATCATGCCGGTGGATGCCGCGCCACTGGCCAGCGCCAGCACGGCTGTCGTCCCGACACCGGCCGAGGTGCCGAGCACGCGACCGATGATGCCGATCACGATACTGCCCAGAATGAAGCCGATGAAGATCGGCCCGAACCAGGCACTCAGATCAGCACCCCGCTCTGGTTCCGTGACCGGTGCCGGCAAGGCTTCACCATCAATGAGCCGCGTCATGGATGCCACTGCCTGCGACAGGCCACCAAAATAATTGCCGCGCCGAAAATTCGGCGTGATCTGATCGCTGATGATTTGTTTGGCGTAGGCATCGGGTATCGCGCCCTCGAGTCCGTAACCAACCTCGATACGCACCTTGCGATCCTGCGCGGCGACCAGCAGCAACAGCCCGTCGTCGACCGCTCTGCCATCGACCTGGCCCCGACCCAGTTTCCAGGTCTCGACCACCCGCAGCGAATACTGATCGATGCTCTCATTCCCCGTGGTGGGCACCGTGAGCAAGGCAAGCTGCGCGCCCTTGCGCTGCTCCAGCGCCGCCAGATCCCGCGCCAGCGTGGCTTCCTCGGCAGGTGTCAGCAGGTCGGCCAGATCGATGATCCGTGCGGTGAGGGCAGGCACCGCCACCGGTTGCTGCGCCACCGACACACCGCAGGCCATGAGCGCCAGCAACGCGCCGGTCAGCAGGCGTGCCAGGCCACGGCGGAACACGGCGGTGGCCTGGCACGAAGACGCCAGGCCCAGCCAGTGCGTCGTTCGCCGGGCTCGCGATGCAACGATCAATTCGTCTGGCCCGCAGGCTTGTTGAACTCGACCGCTGGTGGCTGCTGGATCGCGGCCTCGTTCTCGACGGTGAACTGCGGCTTTTCCTTGTAGCCGAATGCCATGGCCGTGAGGTTGGCCGGAATCTGCCGGATCAGCACGTTGTAGGCCTGGACCGAATCGATGTAGCGCTTGCGGGCCACTGAGATGCGATTCTCGGTGCCTTCGAGCTGCGCCTGGAGATCACGAAAGTTCGCATCCGATTTCAATTGCGGATAGTTTTCGACCGTGACGAGCAAACGCGACAGGGATCCACTCAGGTTCGTCTGGGCCTTCTCGAACGCCTGCAGCGAGGCGGGATCAGCCGGATTGACCTGAATCTGCGACGCCTTGGCACGGGCTTCGGTCACCCCGGTCAGCACTTCCTTTTCCTGATCGGCAAATCCCTGCACGGTCTTGACCAGATTCGGAATCAGGTCGGCCCGTCGCTTGTATTGATTGGTGACTTCCGACCAGGTCGACTTAACCGTCTCGTCGGCCGATTGAATGTCGTTGTAGCCACAGCCGGCCAATACCAGGACCAGGCTTGCTGCGATTGCGCCGCGCACCGCCTGCAGCATTCTCATCAGTATTTCTCCAGATAGAAAGTGAGTGACCTTACCCGGACAGTGTACCTGCCGCCTTCGCAACTGCCGGTGAATGCACGCGCCCGTCGCAGTACACTGGCGTTGAGCCAACCTGATTTTATCGTGGCCATGATCAACCCATGACGAACCCACCCCAGCCATGACCAGACCCAATCCGCCAGGCAAGACGTTCCCGACCCCGACCCCGGGCCCGATCAATCCCCCTGATGAAACCATTGCCGGATTACGGCGTGACTATCGGATGGCGGCATTGGACGAGGCCAATGTTCACGCCGACCCGCTGGCGCAGTTCGAGCAGTGGTTTACCGAAGCCCTATCGGCGCAATTGCAGGAAGCCAACGCCATGGCCGTGGCCAGCGTCGATGCCGACGGTCGCCCCTCGTGCAGGGTACTGCTGCTCAAGGGAATCGAACACGGCGGATTCACGTTCTATACCAATTACGCGAGCCGAAAAGGCCGCGAGTTTGCTGCGAATCCATGGGCTGCCCTGACCTTCCTCTGGTATCCGCTCGAGCGACAGGTGCGCGTCGAGGGCAGAGTCGAGCGGGTCAGCGCCGCCGAATCTGATGCCTACTTCGCGATCCGCCCCCTGGACTCAAGAATCGGCGCCTGGGCCTCGCCGCAAAGTGAGGTGATCGAATCGCGCCAGGTGCTCGAGGACAATCAGGCGGCCTATCGCCAGCGGTTTGGCGACGCGCCGCCGCGGCCCGCACATTGGGGTGGTTACCGCCTGATGCCGGAGATGATCGAGTTCTGGCAAGGGCGCACTTCCCGCCTGCACGACCGGATTCGCTACCGGCGCGATGCTGACCTGTGGCGCATCGATCGCCTGGCCTCATAGGCAGACGATGCCATAAACGGCAGGCCGGCACCAGTCACCACCGGCAATAAAAAACCGCCCGAGCAATTTTTTGCTTCGGGCGGCAAGAGGAGAGAGAGGCAGAACAATGGGTTCGCTCAGGCAACGTCACCGTCAACCGTCAGACGGCCGATCGACTCATTCCTGGCTCGTGAATCCGAAGATGGCGAGCAGACTCGTGAACATGTTGTAGATGGCCACGAACAAGGTGATGGTTGCCGACACGTAGTTGGTTTCACCGCCATTGACGATCTGCTGGGTCTGCCAGGCGATCAGGCCCGACATCAACAGCACGAACATGGCCGAGACCGCCAGCGCCAGGGCCGGCACCGAGAAGAAATACGCGCCCAGCGACAACACGAACGCCACCAGAATGCCCGCGAACAGATACGGCGCCATGCCGGACAGATCACGTTTGGTCACGAGTGCATAGGCACTCAGGCCACCGAAGGCGGCCGCTGTGCCACCCAGGGCCAACGCCACGATCTGCGGCCCACCCTGCATGGCCAGATAGTGGCTGATGATCGGACCGAGCGTGTAACCCATGAAACCGGTCAGGGCGAAGGTCAGCACCACGCCCGCTGGCTGGTTCTTGAACTTCTCGACCAGGAACAGCAGGCCAAAGTAACCGGCCAGGGTGATCAGGATGCCGGGGTGGGAAAAACCCATGGCAGCCGACACACCGGCGACCACCGCGCTGAATCCCAGATTCAGGGACAGCAGGGCATAGGTGTTGCGCAGGACCCGGCGCGGTGCCGAGTCGATGACGACGCCACCGGCATGGGCAGAACCCATGGTGGCGGTTGTGTGCTGATTGACTTTTGCGTTCACGCGGACCTCCTGGAAGGAAAAAAACTGGACAGGCGAAGAATAATGGGCTTAATGCTTCCGTTAAACCGTACAAAAACTTATTATCGATACGGTATTTACTGATATATTTTCGGACGATGAACGATAACGCCATCAATTTCAAGCACTTGTACTACTTCTGGGTCGTTGCTCAGGAAGGCAGTATCGCGCGCGCCGCCGAGCGCCTCGACGTGGCAAGCCAGACCATCTCGGGGCAGATCAAGCTGCTGGAAAAATCGGTCGGGCATGCCTTGTTCGCCCCCAAGGGTCGCGGCCTGATCCTGACCGAAGCCGGCCGGACAGCCCAAGGGTACGCCAACCAGATTTTCCTGCTGGGCGATCAACTGCTGGCCGCCATGGCCGAACCCGGTCTGGGGTCGACGCTGCGTCTACATGTCGGTACGACCGACGCCCTGCCCAAACTCGTGGTGTATGAGTTGCTCGAGCCCTTGTTGTCGGCCCGCACCACGGTCAGGTTGCAATGTCACGAGGGCGAGTTCGAGGAACTGCTGGCGGAGCTGGCATTGCACAAGCTGGATGTGGTGCTGGCCGACCGGCCGATGCCGACCAGCAGTGGTCTGAGGGTGTTCAGCCATCCGATCGGCGAATCCGAGATCGGCTGGTTCGGCACCGAGCAACTGGTCGCCCGATTTCGGGACGGCTTTCCCCGATCAATCGATCGGGCACCGGTGCTGCTGCCCTCGCGGCAGACGGCATTGCGCTCACGACTGGACATGTGGTTACAGGCCGAGGAATTGCGCCCGGACGTGATCGGCGAATTCGAGGACAGCGCGTTGCTCGCCACCTTCGGCGCAACCGGGCTAGGCTTGTTTCCAGCCGTGCTGGTCAGTACCAACGAGTTGCGATCACAGTACGGGGCGCAGCTGGTCGGCCGGCTGCCCGGTATCCGCGAGCAGGTGTTCGCCATCACCAATGATCAACGGATCCAGCATCCCCTGGTGCAGGAGTTGCTGCGTAACGGTCGCCAGCTCTGGGGGGCGACCGCCAATGATCTGTCCATGGACTCATCCATCGCCGATGACGATGATGAGCTCAGGAGCCGGCCAGCCGGCTGACAACCGCCTGCACATAGCGCCGGCGCACCTGGCCATCGAGACGGATGCCTCGTGCCTGCAAGACCAGCGCGATCGATGTCCGCCGCGCGGGCGAGCGACCCGGCGATTCGGGTGGCGGCGCCATCCGCCTGTCCGCGCTGGCGTCGCCCGGTGTCCGATCGGAACCGCCGGACTCGGGTGGCGGCTCCGTCGCCGCGATCATCAAGGCCTGGGCAGCCAGTGTCATGACGGGTTCAGGCACAAGGCCGGCGTTTTTTAATATCCGGTTTGCGATGCGTACGTCTTCGGGTACCAGCGGCGGCTCGGACAGATCCAATGGACGACCTGCCCCCGGCAATCCATCGAACTCACCCTGGGTCTGAGCCCGGACGATGCGTTGTTCGACGAGTTGATCGAGGATCGGCAGCATGATGGCCATTATGGCAGCGCAAAAGGCCGACCGGGGTTCAGGTTCGTTATGCCCTGCCAGCCCGACCGAGCGACAATTGCCAGAAGGTGCCGGCCGCAGCCGCCACGCCGGCGGCCAGGGCATGCAGGCTGGCCGCGACATGGGCATGGGCATCCGGCCATTCGGCGGCCCAGACGGCATCCAGACCAATTTTCAACGCCAGGCCCGCCATCAGCATCAGGCCGAAGGCCGATTGCGGATCCCTGAACACCGATTCGCGATGATCGCAGCGGCGACGACCGTCGGCCAGCAACACCATGGCGGTAAAGGCCAGCACGGCATGCAAACCGGTTGACAGACCGGCCACCCATGAATAATTGCCTGCGTTGATGGCGACCGCATGCGCAACGGGTGCAGCGATCAGGAAGGCAAACAGCCAGGCGGTCAGCGGTATCAACGATCCCAGCAGTATCTGCAACACGACCGCGCCCGCCAGGTTGACCAGCAGATGGCTCGCATCGATGTGCACGAAAGACGCCCCCCATAGCCAGAACGGGTTCGATTGACGGACCAGCCAGGCATGCACGGGAGCCTGCACACCGAGCAGCCAGACCCACAGCGAAGCCATGGTCACGCAGGCCGCAGCCCCGGGCATACCCTGGTCGAAGCTCGGCGATAACCGGGTCCGGCGTGGCCAACGAGCCAACCCGACGAGCATCAGCAAGGCGGCACCGTGCCAGCCGACTGCCCCACCGCCGCCGACCGCCGGTTCGGACTGCGCCGGCGTGGGCGTACTCGGATCGGCTGCAGACGGCCCCTCCAGCGTCGTGCTGGTCAACATTTGGGCGGCCACCACAATGGTCAGCGACGTCGACACGCCCGCGCCTATCGCATCGAACGGCGTGATGACCACGGGATAGGAACCCGTCCGGGCAGGCTGCCAGACCAGGCGGTTGCCAAGCACCTGCATCCCGTTCGCCTCGGACTGCGGGTCGATCGTCACCGCTTCGGGCAGTCGCCCATCGCTGAGCAGCAGAGACTGATTGACGATGTCGCCCACCAGAACGTCGATTGGATCGATCGACGCGAGCGAGGGTGCCAGGGACACATGGGTCGAGACGGTCGCCATCTGACTGTGATTCGACGCGTCGGTCGCGATCACCTTGAACGAGATGACGCCATTGACGGGCGGCGCGACGAAGCGGGCGATCCGACCACCGTCCTGGATGGCCAGACTCACCGGTGGACCGCTGAGCTGCTGCCAGACATAGCTCATGGCCAGTGTGGAGCCTGCCACCTGCGCGGTGAGCGTGACCGATGAGCCGTCACGGATACTGGATGCGGAGGTCGTGAGCGCGAGCGAAAACCCCGAGTTGGCCATGGCCTGCTCGACATCGAGCAGGCCGACGCCGCACAGAGAATGGTCGCAAAGCCCCGGCGCGAATGCCCGGGCACTGTTCACCAGGCGACTGCGCACGCCGTCCGCGCCCAGCGAGGCATCACGCTGCATGAGCAGCGCCGCCGCACCAGCCACATGGGGCGTGGCGAAGCTGGTGCCGGCCGTATACGCATAGTCGACCGGCTGGCTGACCGATGCCGACTTCGTCGCCACCAGCAGAAAATTGTCCTGGGCACAATTGACCACGCCCGCCGCGCAGCCGCCGCCGGGGGCGGACAGTGTCGTCCCATAGCCGGCGTTTGCATAACTGGCTCGCCCGCCATCGCGGGTCGATGCGCTGACGGCGATCACACCCGCGCAAGAGGCCGGCACCGAGATCCGGTCGAGGCCGTCATTGCCGGTGGCCACGACGATCACCGCACCGGTGGCCAGCACTTCGTCGATGATCGCCTGAATGGACGGGCTGCAGGCATCGTTCGCCCCGGTCGAGCCCAGACTCAGGTTCAGGATGCGGGCCGGCGCCGGATTGACGGGCAGACCAGCCACTGGCAGGCCAACTGCCCATCGCATACCGTCCAGCAGATCCAGCGCCGAGCCCAGTCCGCAACCACTCAGGACCCGGATCGGCATGATTTGCGCATCGGGTGCCACGCCGACGATGCCGCGCGCATTGTCCCGACGTGCGGCGATGACGCTGGCCACCATGAGACCATGGGTAGTGGCCGCGCCAGTGGACGCACACTGGACGACGGCATCCGGATCATTATCACGGCCACTGCCATCCTGAGCGGCCGTGAGGTTCGACACCATGTCAAAACCACCGGTCCAGACACCGACCAGATCGTCATGCTGGACCCGTCCGGTATCGAGCACGGCGACGGTAACGCCGCTGCCGCGGTACTGGGACCAGACCGGTTCAGTGCGCGATGAGCCGGCTACCGGCGGTGCGCCGGGGTTTGACCAGAGGTTCCACATCAGGCCGCGGTAGGTATCGTTGACCGCCAGCGTGTGCAGGCCGATCGGCAGATCCGGGACGATGGCATGCACATCCGGATCGCGGTCGTAGCGCGCGGCGAATGCCAGTGCCTGGGGCATCGTCATCGCCTGCGGCAGGTCGACGATCACGCCATGGGCAAAGGCCGACGCGAGGGCGCCCGGGATTCGTGACGAGTCGCCGGATGCGGGCGTCAGCACCGGGACCGGGGTATCGGTGTCGGGTACCCTGCCCGCCTTTCCCAGGGCCGCCTGGGCGCTTCGGTAGTACACGGCCAGCCGGGTCACGGTGGCGGACGGGTTCGAGCCCTGGGTCAACGTCGACCCGGCGGTGACCTGCGCCAGAGCAGGCGACGACAGAAGCAGCAGACCGCTCAAGGCGATGAGCGCCGCACACATTCGTCGGATTCCGCATGCCCTCATGATTCATCCTGGACTGGCATTGGACAACACGGCCCATCTTCTGGGCCGCGTTCGTGATCCAGACGATTCTTGATCCGATGGCTCGCTCGCGATAGGCCGCCGCGGCCGGCGCCGGACATCCGGCGGTCCTGCCTGACCGATGGTCGGCGCCAGGGCAGCGGCGTCGGTCAGATCAGACGCTGTTGCGCGAGGCGAACCCCGGGCCCAGTGTTCGGCGCACGGCTTCCTGCCAGGTCGCGAGCAGTTGCGATCGCCGCTCGGGGGCCATGTCGGGCATGAATCGGCGCTGCAGGCGCCAGGCACTGGCAAAACCCTCTTCGTCCGGCCAGACGCCGGCCTGCTGGCCGGCCAACCAGGCGGCGCCCAGGGCCGTGGTCTCGAGCACCTCGGGTCTATCGACTGGTGCATCGAGCAGATCTGCCAGGCGTTGCATGGTCCAGTCCGAGGCGACCATCCCACCGTCGACCCGCAACACGGTATCGGCCGCACCCGGCCAGTCGGCGCGCATCGCGTCCAGCAGATCACGGGTCTGGTAGCAGACCGATTCGAGCGCCGCCCTCGCCAGTTCGTTGGGGCCGGTCGCGCGCGTGATGCCGAACAGCGCCCCCCTGGCCTTTGCATCCCAATGGGGTGCGCCCAGGCCGGTAAACGCCGGCACCAGGACCACGGCCTGATCCGGATCCGCATCGTCCGCCATTCCTCCCGACTCGGCGGTGTCGGTCAGGATGGACAGGCCATCGCGCAGCCACTGAACGGCGGCACCGGCCACGAAAATCGAACCTTCCAGCGCGTAAGTGGTGCGGCCTCGCAGTCGATAGGCAACGGTCGTCAACAACCGATTGCCGGACTCGACCCGTTCGGCACCGGTATTGAGCACGGCGAAACAACCGGTGCCATAGGTCGACTTGAGCATGCCGGGCTTGAAGCAGGCCTGCCCGACGGTAGCCGCCTGCTGGTCTCCGGCGATGCCGCGGATCGGGATCGCTGCACCAAACAGGGCGGTATCGGTGACCCCGAATTCCGCGGCGCAGTCTTTGACCTGCGGCATCATGCTCAGCGGAATGTCCAGCGCGGCGAGCAGTTCATCATCCCATTGCTGACGGGCGATATCGAACACCAGAGAGCGCGATGCATTGGTCGCATCGGTGGCGTGAACCCGGCCGCCAGTCAGGCGCCAGAGCAGAAAAGAATCGACCGTGCCGAAGGCCAATCGGCCTGCCCTGGCGCGTTCTCGCGCACCCGGCACATTGGCCAGGATCCAGGCGATCTTGGTGCCGGAAAAATACGGATCGAGCAGCAGTCCGGTTCGCTGGGCGAACAAGGGCTCCAGTCCCTGCGCCTTGAGTTCATCGCAGATGGCGGCCGTGCGACGGTCCTGCCAGACGATAGCGTTATAAACGGTTTCGCCGGTCTCGCGATCCCACACCAGGGTGGTTTCCCGCTGGTTGGTGATACCGATTCCGGCGAGTTCGCGCGCCGCAATACCCGAAGCCGCCAGCGCCATGCGGACGGTTTCAATCGTGGTCGACCAGATGTCATCGGATCGGTGTTCGACCCAACCTGACCGCGGAAACCATTGTTCGAACTCGAGCTGACCATGCCCGAGTGCCCGAAAGCCCGCATCAAAAACAATCGCGCGGGAACTGGTGGTTCCCTGGTCGATCGCCAACACATAGCCCTTATTCATCGGCGCTCATCCACCCTGCCTGCATCACGTCTCCCCAGCCAACACCAAGCAAGCCATGAAGGTAACGCAGATCGGGGCGGGGTCAAAGCGCCGGCTTCCCGGGCTGGCAAACCCGGGAAGCTGCGGGATCACATCAGTTCAATGGTCCGTTCAGGGTCGTGCCATCGGCGGTGAACTCGAAAAAGCCCTTCTCGATGGTTGGGGTCGCGGTGCTGCCGCTCACCGAGACTCCGCCTTCCAACTCGAGGAATCGATACTCACGCGCCGTGCCACCTTCGCCAAAGGTCACGATCAAGGGTTTGTCGGGAACCCAGGCCAAGCCTGCGCGGATATCTGAATTACTACTGGCGCTTTTTCCATAAGCGGCGACAAACGGGTTGCTGCCAAACCGAACGTTCTGGTCCGATGACGTTGCCGACTTCGCGAAGAAGTCGGTGTATTGGGTGACGCCACCGACCACGAATTCGCCGGTCGGCTGGCCATTGACCCTGACCACGAGATAAGACTTCGTACCGCTAAGGACGGTTCCGCCGGCCTGGAATCGGCAGTTCGTGAGCTTGACCACAATGACGTCGCCGTCGGACAAGCTTGCACTTTGATCCGCGTCATCGGCCGCGTACTCAATCGTGCCACTGTCGGCTTCGTTAGCGCAGGCAGCGCTCCGACCGGAACTGAACCCCACCGTCAGAAAGGTCTCGATCAGGTCGATGTAATCGTCGATCACGATGGCTGACATCACACTCTTGGCCGTTCCGATGACATTGCTGCGCACCGTGGCGGACGCCGGGGTCCCTCTCAGCGTTGGCGTCGTGCCGGTTGTGGTTCCTCCGGTTGTGGTTCCTCCGGTCGTGGTTCCTCCGGTCGTGGTTCCTCCGGTCGTGGTTCCTCCGGTCGTGGTTCCTCCGGTCGTGGTTCCTCCGGTCGTGGTTCCTCCGGTCGTGGTTCCTCCGGTCGTGGTTCCTCCGGTTGTGGTTCCCGTCGTCGTGCCCGTCGTGATGCCTGTCGTGGTGCCGGTTGTGGTGCCGGTTGTGGTGCCGGTTGTGGTTCCCCCGGTCGTGGTGCCCGTTGTGGCCCCCCCTGTCGTGGTGCCCGTCGTGGTGCCGGTCGTGCCAATGCCCGGTAGGGTGATCGTTCCGGCCGTCGTGCCACCGGGAGTCGTCGTGCCACCGGATGTGGTGGTGCCGCCGGAAGTCGTCGTGCCACCGGTGGTCGCAGGATCCTGGCTGACCGCTGTATCTCCGCCCCCACCTCCACACGCCGATATCACCCCGAGCAGCGTGACGAAGGAGGCGTGGCGAGCAGGCCGGAAAAATGTCGATGAAGTTCTCAACTGTCTGGATCTCTTGGGCATATTTTTTGTCCGGGAAACTGTAATCAGGATTGGATCGGCCTGTGAGCCGATCAGTGAGTCGGCGCAGGCACGGCAAAGGTTCTCTCCGCGCGATCAATTACCATGCGCGGCCGACTATTGTCGACCCCCAGAAGGTACCAGTCGCATCCATCGATCGCAGGCCGGTTCCGACCAGAAGTAAAATCTGTAACTCACTGACATCAACGGTCCATGACATGAGTCTTGCTGTTCCTGTGCGCCATCGAAATGGCGGTCGACGAATCGACAGCAACAACGATGCCGCTGACCGGAGACGTTCAATCGGGTGCGCGATGATCGACCGACCCCTGGCAGGCCGTCGATGATCAGGATACTGGTCGTGCATCATTCCCAGACCGGCCAGCTCACACGGATTGCGCGATCATTCCTGTCGCCGCTGGATGGCCGGCCGGATGTGCAGATCGACTGGCATCAGGTCGACGCCGTGCCGCCCTATCCGTTTCCCTGGCCGCTGCTCGATTTCTTCGACGCGTTTCCCGAATCCATCCATGGCGATCCGCCAACAGTCGCGCAGCCGACAATTCCGGACAATACGGACTACGACCTCGTGGTGCTGGCCTGGCAGGTCTGGTTTTTGTCCCCGTCGTTGCCGATCACCGGATTTCTCGCATCACCGGAGCGACACATCCTGAAGAATCGCCGGGTCATCTCGATCATTGCCTGTCGCAACATGTGGACGATGGCCTGGCGCACGATGTCGGCCCGACTGCACGATGCGGGTGCGATGGTTGTCGACAATGTGGTGCTGACTGATACGGGTCCGCTCTGGTCGACCTTCATCACCACGCCCTGGTGGTTGTTGTCGGGTAAGCAGGAGAGCCCCGTTGCCTGGCTCCCGCGCGCAGGCGTCAGTGAGGCCGACATCCGCGGCGCAGCGCGATTCGGTCATGCTCTCGTCGACTCGCTGCCGGCCATCAGGTCGGGCAGCCATGGACCGTTCCTGGGTGGTCTCGCCGCGGTCGCCGTCGACCGTCACACGATGCTGGCCGAACGGATCGGTGCCCGCAGCTTTCAGATCTGGGGAGCGCTGGTGCGCCGGGTCGGAAAACCGCGCGATGCCGCGCGAAAGCCGATCCTGATCGTGTACATCGTGTTCCTGACGCTGATGATTCTGACGGTGTTGCCGGTTTCCATGCTCGTCACGGCCATTCTGGCTCGCTTCAGCAGTCGGGTAACGCAACAGGCCAAAGACCTGGAAGCGCCGTCAGGCTCCGGTCGAGAGCGTCTGTCCCATTTCCGGGTGGCTGACCCACCACTCGGTAGCGGGCAGCATGAGCTTGGCCGACCGCCTGTCTGCTGACACACGAATATTGGTCATCCCGCGTCGCTTGCGGCCCGGGTGCGGGATAATCCGCCTGACCGAAGCTGCCTACGACCCCTCTGCATGATCGCGCCCCCGGTATTTTTAGTCGACATCGGTCAATACCTGCCGAACAGTCCGATCGACAATGAATCGATCGAAGCCGTGCTGGGCATGGTGAATGGCCGACCCTCGCGTGCGCGCCGCCTCACCTTGCGCAACAACGGCATCCGGCTGCGCCATTACGCGATCGACCCGGCAAGCGGTCGGCAGACCCATACCAATGCACAACTGACTGCGCAGGCAGTGCGTGACGGGCTCTCGCGTTGCGGCTGGCAGGCTCAGCAGGTCGATCTGCTGGTCTGCGGCACCTCCAGCCCCGATCAACTCATGCCAGGCCACGCGAACATGGTGCATGCCGAACTCGGTGGACCGCGACTGGAAGCCGTGACCACGGCAGGTGTCTGTGCTGCCGGTGCCACGGCTTCTCAAACATGCCTGGCTCAGCATACGGGCCGGCGTGGCGCGACGGGCAGTCAGCACGGGTTCGGAACTCGCCTCCAGTTTCATGCTCGCGCGCCATTTTTCCGCCGAGTCGGATGCTGATATCGATCTGGCGCAGCGTCGTCCCGAACTGGCCTTCGAACAGGACTTTCTGCGCTGGATGCTCTCGGACGGGGCCGGTGCCGCCATGCTCTCGAGCGAACCCGGGCCGGGCAGAGTCAATCTGCGAATCGACGCGATCGACGGCTTTTCGCTGGCCAATGAATTGCCGGTCTGCATGTTCAGCGGCGCCATCCGCGACGATGCCGGCCGCCTGCAGGGCTGGCGCCAGGCCGACAACCCCGCGGATCTGTCGCGCCTGAACTATTTCTCGATCAAGCAGGATGCGCGGATCCTGCTCGAGCATATTCCCCGCCTGGTCGCGCGCGATACTCTCGGGGCCTTCGCCGCGCGCCATCGCATTGGTCCGGACGACATCGCCTGGTTCCTGCCACATCAGTCATCGGCTTTTTTCGAGCCGGTCCTGGCTGATGCCATGCAGGCCAGTGGCTTCGCGATAGCGCCTTCAAGGTGGTTCACCAACCTCGAATCCATCGGCAACATCGGCTCGGCGTCGATTTATCTCATGCTGGCGGAATTGCTGCACGGGCCAAGACTCACCAAAGGGGATCGGATTCTCTGCTTCGTGCCCGAGAGCGCCCGCTTCTCGGTTTATTACATGTTGCTCACGGTCGTCTGATGCCACGGTCACGGGTCGGTGCGTCATGCGTGTAGACGAGATTCCTCAGGATGACTCGATCCTCGAAGGACATCGCCGGGTCTGTTATGCCCGCGATCGTGATGGACACTTCGTGCCGGGCACCAGCCGCGGCTGGGATGTCGAGCGAATTGCCAACCAGCAGGCGGTCGGCGAAATTGCCGAACGAATCGTAACAGCGCGTGCACAGGTCGCTGCCGGGCAGGCCAGTCCCCTGCTCTATCACATGCATTGCGCCCATCTGGAAAGCCGCGGGCTGGCCAGGCAATCGGGCCTCTGGCATTGGCGAGTGAAACGGCATCTGGATCCGCGCGTCTTCGCGCGACTGGACGACGCCGTACTTCAGCGCTATGCAAAGGCGCTGGGTATTGCCGTGTCCAGCCTGCGGCAACTGCCTGACTGAGCCATGGGTGAACCGGACAAGCCGATGCCAACGCTGGCCTTCGAACACACTCATGCCGCGCATTGTGAAAGTGGCGCGATCTGCGCCATGCTGCGGCATCGCGGTCTTCGCCTGTCGGAGCCCATGGTTTTCGGGATAGGCGCAGGCCTGTTTTTCCTGTACCTGCCCCTGCTCAAGATCTATGGTGCGCCGCTGGTGGCCTACCGGGATGCGCCCAACAGCATCATGAACCGCTGCGCTCGCCAACTCGGTGTGCGCCTGAACAAGGCGAGATTCCGCAGCGAGGATGATGCGATGGCAGCGCTTGATGCCGCGCTTGCCCGTGGACAACCGGCCGGCATGCAGACCGGCGTCTTCTGGCTGCCTTACTTCCCGCGCGACATGCGCTTTCAGTTCAACGGCCATCATGTCGTGGCCTACGGCAAGGAACACGACGACTACCTGCTCAGTGATACCGTGTTCGAGGAGCCGGTGCGCTGCGCTCAGGCTGATCTGCGGCGTGCGCGCTTCTCCAAAGGCCCGCTGGCACCCCGCGGATTTCTCTACACCATCGAGCATATTGATCCCGATCCCGATCTACCCGCCGCCGTGCGGGCGGGCCTGCGCACGACATGCTCGCGCATGCTGGATATTCCGATACCCTGGCTCGGCTGCCGGGGCATTCGCCGCCTGGGCCACGGCATGGCGCAATGGCCCAGGCGCCAGGGCGAAGCGCGGGCTCGATCCTGGCTGGCCAATGTCATCCGGATGCAGGAGGAAATCGGTACCGGGGGAGCCGGCTTCCGCTTCATGTATGCAGCCTTTCTCGAGGAGGCATCCGCCCTGCTCGGGATTGCGCCATTGCTCGATCTGTCCGACCAGTTGAGTCAGACCGGCGACCACTGGCGCGACTTCGCCGTGGCCGGGGCCGCTGCGATCCGGGACAAGTCGGTGAGCCCGGCAGCCTGTGAAATGCTCGGGGACATGCTGGTCGACTGTGCCGATCGGGAGACCCGGATTTTCCGGGCGATCCGATCGTGCCTGCGCGAACCCCGGTAAGCCGCTCACGCGGCCGATGCATAACGCTCAGTGTGACCCGGTCGTTCCGATGAGCCGGCGCGCGACCCAGCGGCGCACAGCCTGCGGCAGGGAATCCCGAACCGGTCGCCCGGCAAATTGAAAGCCGGTTTCTTCGAGTGCTGACCTGACATGGCGCGTACAGACCTGGTAGGCCTGCTCGGTGAATGCGGCGAGCAGACACTTCTCGGCCAGGATATTCATTCGCCTGGCGAGTCCACCGGTCTGCGACGCCATCAGCGCCACCGATTCGGCTGAAAAAATCGACGGCGAGCCGCCGGCGCGACGGATCCGGAACGCCAGGTACTGGTGGGCGAGCCGGTCATCGAGCGCCGGCATGGTGAAGCGATGGGTGATGCGCTCACGCAAGGGCCGAAGCGCCGGCTGGGCCAGCACCTGATCAAGTTCAGGTTGACCCACCAGCACCACCTGCAGCAGTTTGTTCACGCTGGTTTCGAGGTTGGACAGCAGCCTGACTTCGCGCAGGGTTTCGCAGGGCATTTCATGGGCTTCATCGATCACCAGGACGGCCTGTCGACCGGCCGCATGCAGACCGATCAGGCGACGCTGGATCCGGCGCAACAGGCCGGGGCCAGGCGACGGATCGGCAATGTGCAACTCATGCGCCACCGCCACATGAAGCTCCTGACGGTCGATCGAGGGGTTGGCAATGTAGATGAACTTGAAGCGCCTGGACGCGCGGCTCATGAGCACGCGCGACAAGGTCGTCTTGCCTGTGCCGACTTCACCGGTGAGATCGATGATGCCGTCACCATGACTCAATGCATACGAGATTGCAGCCAGAATCTCGCCTCGCTCGCCGCCATCGAAGAAGCAGTCGATGGCAGGAGTCAGCCGGAAAGGCGGCGATTTCAGGCCGAAGTGCTCGAGATAGATCGGTTGCTGATGTAACGCCATGGTTGTCATGCTGGCTGAAGGCAGTTGGACTGTGCCTGCGGCGCGCGTTCAGGCAGTGCGCCGATCAGGGCCAGAAACGCCTGCTCGAGATCGGTCGAATCGGCTCGACGGCACAGGTCGGCCGGTGAACCGAAAAACGCCAGACGCGCGTCGTGGATCACTGCAATCCGGTCACAGAGTGCATCGAGTTCATGCAGGCCGTGGGCGGTGAACAACAGCCCCCTCCCGCTCGCGCGCAGTCCGGCCAGCACAGCGACCAGGTTGCGTCTGGCCAACGGATCCAGACCGCTCATCGGCTCGTCCAGCACCGTCAGCGGCGCCGCCGATTGCAGTGCACCGGCCAGCCCCAGCTTCTGGACCATCCCCTTGGAATACTCGCGCGCGGGCGCATCCAGTGCCGCCAGATCGAATCCCAGTCGATCGAGATCGCTCTCGCAGGCTGATCGGTCGGCCTTGATCGACTGCAGGCCCAGCGTCAGTCGCAGCGATTGCCAACCAGTCAGGTCGGGACTGGGTGCATAACGCTCGGGAAGAAACGTCAGATGGCGTCGTGCGATGGGCTGCGTCGACGGAATACCGAACAATTCGATGCGCCCGGCATCCGGGCGAAGAAAATCCAGCATCAGGCGTAGCAGCGTGGTCTTGCCTGCGCCGTTCAGACCGACGATCGCCACGCTGGCCCCTTGGGGCATCGAGAAACTGATGTCATCCAGCACGCTGCGCCCGGCCCGGCGTTTGCCAACGCCCAGGCATCGCACGGCGGGACGGTCGTCGTCGGCCGATACCGTCGATGCTGGAGTGGAGGATGAGCCGCGGTGATTCATGACCCGCAGATTAGGCCCGGGCGCGATCAACAGTGCCAGCAATAGCGGCCGATAAGGCGGTCATTTCAGCGCTTGCCCGAATCCTGCCCCAGCCGATACTCCGACAACATCAATCCTGCCGGATGGTCGGCCGGATTGTCTGCGACCGCCATATCGACAGTGAAGCGACCGAGATGAATCGACAGAAGCAAATCCGGCAAGCCCCTGGCAGGTACAAGCTGAAAGGCCTGACCGTGGCTGGCCTGGGCCTGGCGCTCGGCGCCTGTTCCAGCCCACCGATGAAGCCGGGCGATTATCACCTGGTCGCCGATGCCAGTGCCACCCTGGAAGCGACCCGTCCGTCGCAGGATGCGATTCCGCCGATCGTCCAGAGTCCGATGATGCCGCCCGCGCCGCGCGAGGGCCCGGAGCTTGAAACCTATTCCGTGGTGGTCAGCAACACCGATATCCGCGAACTGCTGTTCGCGATGGCGCGTGATGCGCGCATCAATGTCGATGTGCATCCGGCCGTGACCGGACGGGTGACGATCAATGCGATCGAACAGACGCTGCCGCAGATCCTGAACCGCTTGTCGCGACAGATCGATCTGCGCTATGAATTCGACGGTGCCAATCTGGTGGTCTCGCCCGACGAGGCATTCGTGCGCCACTATCCGGTCGACTACGTGAACATTTCGCGCGAGGCAATGGCCACCACCAGCATCGCCACGCAGATTTCGTCGGCCGGTGGCAGCGCGCTCGAGGGTGCGGGCGGCGGCCAGACCAACAACAACTCGACCACTCAGATTGTCAATGCATCGAGCAACCAGTTCTGGAAGACCCTGGTGGCCAATCTGGAGAAGCTGCTCGGCGAAGGCGCTGTGCAGGCAGGGACAGGCAGTGACGCCGGCCCGGCAAGCGCGCCCGGCGGCGCAGCAGCCAGCAATGCTGCACCCGGCGGCGCCGACGGGTCCGCCGGCCAGTCGGGTGCCAGCCAGTCGCCGACCGGATCGCGATCCAGTGTGTTCGCCAATGCGGAGACCGGCATCGTCACGGTCTGGGCCTCCAACGCCCGTCAGGAGCGTGTGCAGGAATATCTGGATCGGGTGATGCGCTCGGCGCGCCGACAGGTGTTGATCGAAGCGACGATCGCCGAAGTCCAGCTCTCCGAGGCCTATCAGCAAGGCGTGAACTGGCAGAAGCTACGCCTGGATGGCACCGGCTGGTCGTTCCAGCAACAACCCAACGGCACCCAGTCGCTCAGCACGGGCGCAGCGCCGCTCAGTGGTCCGGGTGGCATCAATTTTCCGCGTACTGGTGGCACCTTGCCGGGTGGTGCTGCCCTCGATGGCGCGGCCAATGCCAGCATGGGCGTGCTCAGTTATCTGAAGTCCACCGGAACCGGCAATATCGGCTTCGCGCTGTCGTTGCTGCAGTCCTTCGGCAAGGTCAAGGTCCTATCGAGTCCGAAGATCAGCGTGCTGAACAACCAGACCGCCGTGCTCAAGGTGGTCGACAACCGGGTCTATTTCACCATCGACGTGCAGGTCACGCCGGGCAGCGACACCACGGCGCCACTGGTCACGTATACCTCCAAGCCGAATACCGTGCCGGTGGGTTTCGTGATGAGCGTGACGCCGCAGATCAAGGACACGGGCACGGTGACCATGAATGTTCGCCCGACGATCTCGCGAATCATCGGCTTCGTAAACGATCCGAACCCGGCCCTCGCCCAGAACAATGTCATCAGTCGGATACCCGAGATCCAGACACGGGAGATCGAGTCCATTCTGAAAGTGGACAGCGGCAATGTCGCCGTGATGGGCGGCCTGATGCAGGAATCGATCGACGACCAGACCGATGCGGTGCCCGGGCCGGGCAATATTCCGCTGCTGGGCGAATTGTTCCGCTACCGGAACGACAATTCGCGCAAGAGTGAACTGGTGATCTTCCTGCGGCCAGTGGTGATTACCGATGCCAGCATGGAAGGCGACTACAGCGGCCTGAAGTCGCTCGTACCGGGCAAGGACTTCTTCACCAAACCGACAGGCATGCCCGTGCCCAGGTCCTGGCGCGGCACCGCGACCGACGAGCCGACGGTCGACAAGCCGGCAGCAGACCGAGTGCACACGGGTGGATCCGAATCGACCCGACAGGCGCTGAGCACGCTGGATCAAGCCAATCCGGATGCAAGGCAGGTTTCCCAATGAGTCTGCTGATCAAGGCCTTGCGCCAAGCCGAACGCGAACATAGTCGACAGATACTCGCCGATACCGACACCGCGGTGTCCGAACCGGATCTGGATGAACAAGTTCACACAGCAGCGATGACGTATCCGCCAGTTGACGCCGGACTGACCGACTCGCCGGTCGATCGACGCGCCGAGGACGACGGGTTGATGACCTTGCCCGGATTCCCCGACACCGGAATCGATGAAGGCGTTCGCGACCCATCCGAGATGACGGGCACGGCCGTCAAGCGCACGGATTCGGGCCGGGAGCCAGCGCCACTGGCCATTGATCGCGACCCCGTGGTGCACCAGGGACGGAGCCAATTCGCCAGCCGGGCCGACGAATTGAGCATTGCGCCGCCAGGCAATGCGGTCATTCCCCGTCATCGCAGCGAGTCGGATGAAGCCGCCGGCAGCCGTCTTCACGGATCGAGCGTCGACAACGCCGCAAATCAGTCGGCAGACCAGCCTTTTCCGACCGAACGCGCGCAAGCGATGAAGCTCAAGCCCTACAAGGCCAGAAGCCGCTATCTGCTGCCCTCGATTGGCGGATTGATCGGGATCGTGATCGGCATGATCCTGTGGTGGCAGTTCCATGCGATTGATGGCATGGACACTCTCGCTCACCGACCGACGATTGCGCCCATCGAGGCAAACATCGATTCGTTCGGAACGGCGGACACGTCGACTGCGTCGGACAAATCGGCTGCGTCGGCGACGCCGGTCGAGCGTATCGACGTGGCCGTCACCACCGAAGCAATCGCCGCCGGCGACGCCGGCGCATTGTCACCCGCAACGAACACGACCTTGTCGGCCGGAAGACGCCAGGCCGATGCCGTGTCCACCGCGAGTCCCGGCCCGACGGCACCTCAGGTTGTTGCCAGGACGCCAACGGCGACGAATCCGCGAGCCGGCGCAGCGCCGACCGCCGGTCCGATCCGGCGCACCGGCGCTGTGCCCGCCGGACCACGGTCGGCACCGGCACTGCCGCCGATTCGCTTCCAACGTAGTGATGAATCGCTCAAACAAAAGCGCACGCTGGTCAACAAGGGGTGGTCGGCATTGCGCGCGCGCGATTACGAGCAGGCCGACATCGCCTACAAGGCGGCCTTGTCGATCGACCGAAACCTGATCGACGCATGGGTCGGTCTGGCCGCGAGCGCTGCCCACCAGGGACAGGTCGGCCAGGCCGAGCAACACTACCAACGAGCGCTGGCGATCGATCCAAATGATTCGATCGCGCGTACCGGCCTGATTGCGCTGCGTGGCGAGAGTGCGGTATCGGACAGTGAAAGCGCCCTGCGCAGCCTGCTCGAAGCATCTCGACCCAATGCCACCGGGCATCAAAGCCTGGGCAATGCACTGGCCGCCCAGGGGCGCTGGGCCGAAGCCCAGCAAGCCTATTTTGATGCCGCCAGCCTGCAGCCCGATGATCCCGACCTGACCTACAACCTGGCCGTCGCGCTGGAACATATCCGCCAGCCGCGCGCAGCGCTCGAACACTATGAACGCGCGCTCGAACTCGCCGCCACACGCGGTTCGCGATTCGATCCCGCGGCCGCGCAGGCCAGGGTCAGCCTCCTGCGCGCGCGCTAAGGAGGGGGACGATGAGTACCGACGCCACGACGCGCCGAGCAGCGGCCGGACAACCCGCAGCGGGCGCAGCGACTGCCGCGCCCGGGCCTGCGCGCCGTAAGCCACTCGGCCAGACCCTGGTCGAGCGAGGACTGATCAGCGAAGACCAGTTGCGCATCGCCCTGCTCGAACAGAAGAGCCGCGGCCAGCCGCTGGGCACTGTACTGGTCTTGCTGGGTTTTCTGACCGAACGAACCCTGCGCGAGGCGCTGGCCGAGAACCTGGGCCACGAGCAGATCGATCTGACCCGGCTGGTACCCAGCCCGGACGCCCTGGGCAAGGTGCCCAGCGACTTTGCCAAACGTCATCAGGTGTTCCCGGTGTCGGTCGACGAGACCACCCGAACGCTGACTCTCGCATCGCCGAATCCCAACGATGTGGTGATGCTCGACCGCCTCAATGCGCTGCTGGAGGGCGGGTATCGGATCGACGTCCGGATGGCGGCCGATGGCGAGGTGAACAATGCCATCGAGACCCACTACGGTCATGTCCTGTCGATCGACGGCATCCTGCATGAGATGGAAACCGGCGAGACCGATTTCGCCAGCCTGGATGCATCGAGCCGCGAATTCGCCGGCCCTGTGGTCCGGATGATCGATTCGATTCTGATGGATGCGGTTCAACGTCGCGCCAGTGACATCCATTTTGAACCCGAACAGGGATTCGTACGGATCCGCTATCGGATCGATGGCGTATTGCGCCAGATCCGATCGCTGCATGCCAAGTATTGGCCGCCAATGATGGTGCGTCTGAAAGTGGTCTGCGGCATGAACATCGCCGAATCGCGCGCCCCGCAGGACGGACGTACATCCTTGTTGATGAATGGACGTCATATCGATTTCCGGGCCGCCGCCCAGCCCACGCTCTATGGCGAGAATATCGTGTTGCGCATTCTCGACCGTAGCCGCTCCCTGGTCAGCATGGATTCACTGGGCATCACCGAGGAGCAACATCTGCTGCTCGAGACCATGATCGCCAGACCCGAAGGCATGATCCTGGTCACCGGACCGACCGGTAGCGGCAAGACCACCACCCTGTATTCGATCCTGAACCGGCTCAACCGCGTCGGCGTGAACATCATGACGCTGGAGGATCCGGTCGAGTACCCGATTCCGATGATTCGCCAGGTGAATCTGGCCGCCGGACTCAAACTCGATTTCGCCTCGGGCGTGCGGTCGCTGATGCGCCAGGATCCGGACATCATCCTGATCGGCGAGATCCGCGACGGCGATACCGCCACCATGGCCTTGCGTGCGGCCATGACCGGCCACCAGGTCTATTCGACTCTGCACACCAATTCCGCCCTGCGCGTGCTGCCGCGCCTGCAGGATCTGGGCTTGAAGCCCGAATTGCTGGCTGGCAACCTGATCGGCGCGGTCGGCCAGCGGCTGGTGCGAAAACTCTGTATCCACTGTCGCGAAGCCTATGAATTCGATGGCGAAACGGCAGCGCTGCTGGGTCTTGGTGACGGCCGGCCGGTCACCCTTTACCGGGCGGTCGGCTGCGCGCGCTGCGACCATCAGGGATACATGGGGCGGATCGCACTGCTCGAGGTGTTGCGCTTCACCGATGAGCTGGATGATCTGCTCGGACGTCGGGCCAGTCTGCGGGAGATGCAGCTCGCCGCCCGCGCGGACGGCTTCCGGGAACTCAAGGATGATGCAGTTCGTCGGGTACTCGAAGGGATCACCTCGCTTGAAGAGGCCTCGCGCGTCGTCGACCTCACCACACTGGGCGCCGGCAAGAGCGCGCCGGCGACACCCGCCGCCAGAATACAGGGACCGCCCTTGTCTCTGAGCGCCCTGGCCAACGGGCAGGACTGATCGATGGCCGTCTACGTCTACCGGGCAGTCGATGAGCGCGGTTCGATCTCTCGTGGCCGCCTGCCGGCCCTGAATCCGCGCGAGCTGGAGAGCCGTCTGCGCACGAGCGGGCTGGAGCTGCTCAAGGCCACGGCGGTGCGAAAGCCGCTGCTGCTGCGCGCACGCCCCCCGATGCGCGAACTGATCAATTTCTGCCTGCACATGGAAACCACGCTCAAGGCCGGTCTGATGGTCACCGAGGCGCTCGAGGACCAGGTCGAGGGTGCGACCCACAGTCACTTTCGCGATGTGATGTCCGTGGTCTTGTTGTCGGTGCGCGAAGGCTCGTCGTTTTCGGCGGCCCTGCAGGGCTTTCCGGAGGTATTTGGCGAAAGCTTCATCGGCATGATCCGCTCGGGCGAGGAAGCGGGCCGGCTCAGCGATGCATTCCAGAAGCTGGGCGAGACCCTGCGTTGGCAGGACGAGCTCAATGCCCAGATGAAGAAGATGATCATGTATCCGGCCTTCACGATCACCATCCTGGTCGCGGTGACAGTGTTCATGCTGGTGTATCTGGTGCCCGAGCTCGCGTCCTTCATCCGTTCGATGAACGGTGGCACCTTGCCGATTCAGACCCTGATCCTGCTGACGCTGTCGGAATTCGTGCGCAGCTACTGGTTACAGTTGCTGATCGCACCCTTCGCACTGGTCGCCGGGATTCACGTCTTGCTGCGCATCGGCGGCGCCGTGGCGCGCTCGAAGATGGATGCGATGAAGCTGTCCATACCGGTGGTCGGTGGCGTGATGCGCAAGATCCTGCTGGCCCGGTTCTGCTCCTTGCTCGGCATGTTGTATGAATCCGGTCTGCCGGTCATCCAGGCGATCACGGTGGCGCGCGACGCGGTTGGCAACCGCGCGATCGCATCGGCAATCGATGCTGCCATCGCCGGCATCGAACAAGGCAAGGGCATTACCGAATCGTTCACCGATACCGGCCTGTTCCCCAATCTGATGCTGCGGATGATCCGTATCGGCGAGCGAACCGGCGAGGTCGAGCAAGGACTGAAGAACGTCAGCTACTTCTATAACCGGGATATCCAGCAGACGATCGCGCGGATCCAGGCGGCCACCGAACCGACCCTGACCCTCGCCCTGGGCATCATCCTGGCCTGGCTGATGATGTCGGTATTGGGCCCGATCTATGACCTGCTCAGCAGGGTCGGAGTCTGAACATGAAGCGCCTCATGCATTCGCCCATTCGTGGATCCGGACGCAGCCATGTGATCTATATCGGCGCCCAGGATCTGATCGCGGTGACCGATCAGCGCGGTCAGCGCACGATCAGTCTGAAGATCGATGATGATGCGATGCCCGACCAGTCCGGGCCAGGGGGTGGCGGGCTCGCGAGCCAGGCGGCTCAGGACTTCCGCACCTGGGTGGGCGAGCGCCTGCGCGACGACTTCCGATTGATCGTCGACCATGTGGATGAGCAGATCTCGTTCGAGGACCTGCCGGCGGTCAGCATGGCCGACCGCCGGATCCTGATCGCCAAACGCCTGGAACAACGATTCCGCGACAGTCTGTTCCGCTGCTATCGCGTGATCGGCGGCAGCTCGCGACGCTCGGGCAATCATCAGGTGGCGATGATGGCGTTGAAGAGCGGGGTCGATCTGTCGCCCTGGTTGGACATCCTGCTCGAGCAGGGCGCACGGATCCGCTCGATGACCTCGCCCACCTTGCTCGCCTGGGATGTGCTGGCGCGAGCCGCACCCCAAGGTTCCGGTCTGCTGGTCGGCGTCACGCCCGGTGGTCTACGCCAGATGCTGGTGCTGGAGGGACGGGTCCGATTCACCCGCCTGGCCACGGTACCCAGACCAACCGCGAAGCAGGTGCGCGATGAAGTGGTGCGCAGTCTGCAGTACCTGACCATGCAGAAGGAAATATCGCGTGACACGTTTCGCGATCCCAAATTTTCAATCTGGGTGATCGATGACGGCATCCAGGGCGCGCGCGAACTGCCCGCGCAGTTGCCACTGGAGACGGGCGACAGCGTCGCGGTGAAACTGCTGGACCCCGCCGACCTGGGGTGCCCGCCCCTGAGCGACGCGAGCGGGCTTGCCCTGTGGAGTGAAGCCTGTCATTGGGAGAACCGCGAGTCCGACTATGCGACCCCTCGCCTGCGCCATACCTCGCGAATCCACCAGTGGCAACAACGCATCTGGATCATGGGCTCCGGCATACTGGCCACCGGCTCGGTGATGGCAGGCCTGGCCTCGCCGATGGTGCTTTGGAATCTGCCCGATCCCGGGCCATTGAACCTGGCCAGCCAGGCGGTATCAGCCCAGCGCGATACGCTCAACCAAGCCTTGTCGATCTACCCGGCCAGCGCCAGCGAGATGCACAGCGTGGTCGAATCGACCGAACGCCTGCGTCAGCGCCGGTTCGACACGGAGCGATTGCTCGCCGGTCTGAGCCGGGCGTTCGACGACGAGTCACCGCTCGAACTCGAGGGCTTGTCCTGGTTCCCTGCCGATCAGGCCCAACAACAGGACACGCCCGTCGACATCACGATCGACCCGGCCCCAGCCCTGGACGAGGCGTCCTCTGGCACGGCATTGCTGTCGCCACTGGTGGTCGTGGTTTCCGGATCGGTTGCCCATACCCTGGGCAAATCCGAAGCGAACCGGCTGACCACATCGCTGGCCACACGACTTGGAACCTATTGTGAGTGCGACATTCTGAGCACCGCGCTGCCTTATGATCCGGCGCCTCATGTGGGCCTGACCCCGGTATCGGCCGATGGCGAAAATAAACGGCTGCCCTTTTCGATCGTGTTGCAACGAGCCATCCGGCCGGTCGATCGCACCGGGCAGACACCGGTGACCGGGAGTCCGACATGAGCCAGAACAAGCCCAGGGACGGCAGCATGATGCGGGCACTTCGCAGCACGGCGATTGGCGCGGGTTTGATGGCCATGCTGGGCATCGGTCTGGCCGGCTGGGGAGTCGCCCATTACCTGGGCGAGGCGGACGATCGCAAACGCCTGGTCAGTCAGCTGAACTCGCTGTCGCTGCAGGTTGGCTCAATGAACCGCGACCTGATTCAGGCGCAGGACTATCACCAGCGCTTCGACTGGTGGCGCGACGCTGGCGTGATCGGCACGTTCTCAAAAACCCATGCCATCGATCGCTTCGAGCGCATCGTCAGGGACAGTCAGGTGCCGGTGCGCAGTTATGCCCTGGCCGGATTGCGGCCCGTGCGCCACGCTGACGACATGCCACTGATCACCTATTCGCTGGGTCGTCATGAACTGGTGTTCGAAGCCTTGCCACTGCATGAAGAGCAACTGACCGGCCTGCTTCACGCTCTGGATCGTTCGCTGACCGGATTGGCCGTGGTCGAAGGCTGCGCGATCGACCGGCAGGCAGCCCTGTTGACCACCGCCGAAGTCGAACGCGGCCAGGTCCCCAGGCTGCGAGCCCGCTGTTCGATCAACTGGTATGTATTCTCCGACGCTCAGACCAACACTCCGATGGCGATGGACGCGAGCGCAGAACTCGTGGAGAGTCGATGATGCGATCCACCCGGCGAATGTTGCTGACCACTCTATGCCTGCTGTGCGCAGTGTGGCCGGCGACCCACGTGCTGGCCGATGAGGCGCAGGCCGTGCAGCCGGCTTCCGTGCGCACCAGCGTGGGCCGATTGTTCTACACGCCCGCGCAGCGGCGCGCCCTGGAGGCGGCCATGCTCGGCAATCACGATGCCGCCGTTACCCCCATGATCCAGGTGGCGCCCACGGCACTGCGCTTCGATGGCGTGGTCCGCCGGTCGCAGGGTCGGGTCACCGCATGGGTCGACGGTCAGCAACTCGACCAGCAAACCGAATCGGGCCACACCCGGCTCAGACTCGACGGTGACCGCCTGCATGTGGCGCGAGAGTCAGTCGACGCCAGCCTGCGGGCCGGCCAGACGATCACGGCCGACGGCCTGATCATCGGCGAGACCCGAGACCCGGCCGACAGACCAGGGCCCGTCCAGCGCCAGCCATGATTCGCCAGACATCAATCGGAATCCGGAGGACCGGCGCTCAAGCGCAGGTCAGTGGCCAGCGCGGCATGGTGTTCTATCTGTTCGTGGTGCTGCTGCTGTTGACGGCCACGGCGCTGACGGGTCTGGCCCACCAGGCATTGAACCGACATCAGGATCGCACGCTCAGGGATCAGCGTGCGCTCGAGCAGGCCCGCGACCTGTTGATCTCGCACATCGCCCAACCCCGGCTGCAGTCGGTCACGACCCGCCTCGGTGAACTGACCTGGCTGCCCGATCTGCCCCGGAATACGGGCACCGGCGTTGATGCAGTGGAACCGGGCTATGACGGACTGGCGGAAGTCGGACTATGCGCTCGTCGCACCTGGAATCCGGGTCAGGCCATGGCGCCCGTCGCCACCAGCGGCGCCAACGCCCGATGCTTCGGCCGACTACCCTGGCAACAACTGGGTCTGCCAGTGAGCACGTCCGCGGCCGATGATCCGGCGGGTGAACTGCCGTGGGTGATCGTCTCGCCCAATCTGGCCGTCGGCGCGACCTGCCTGCCGAATCTGAATCCGATGATGCTGGGCGCCGCATTCACCAGTTATGCCTGCCCCGGTGAACAACCCTTTCCCTGGATCCAGGTGCTGGACGCGCGGGGCAACCTGCTGTCCGACCGGGTCGCACTCGCGCTCGTGATGCCAGGTCCGGCGCTGCCCGGTCAGACCCGCACCGCCACCGCAGGCCCGGCTGCCTGGTTGGATCGGGCCACGGTCCGTGCGGACTGCGGTCAACCCTGTCGTCCCGGCACCTATGACAACGCCAACTATCGACATGCGAACAACCAGCCCTGGGTCTTGATCAATGCTGCCTCGGACGGCCCTCTCGTCGAGCGCGACACCCTGTATGCCGATCCGCATCATTTCAACGACAAGGTGCTGTTCGTGACCATCGACGAATTGTTCGACAACCTGGGTTCGCGGGCCTGGGCCGAACTCGACGCGCTATTGCGCGAGTTTCGTGCCACCCAGGGTCACTTCCCCTATGCCGCCGCGCTCAGTGATGCCACGGGTGCCTGCAGTAATGGACTTCGGTTCGGACATCCGCCCAGCAGCGATGGCAACTGTGGCGTCGGTGGCGCCCCTGTGCTGCCGACCTGGCTCACGGCGGCCGGCTGGCAACACTGGTTCATCTATGCCGTCTCGGCGCGCTGCAATCCGGCCAATGGCGCGTGCAATGCACCCGGACTGGTCGTCGACTCGCGCAATGACGTGAATGCGCTGCTCGTCGCACCGGGCGCGCCGATCCGTCGGCCACCCTTCGCCGCCGCCCGCGGCAGCGCCCAAACACCGATCAACAGCGGAGTGTTGTCATCACTGCCGGCAGACTGGCTGGACTCACTGCCCAATGCCGGCGGCCTGGACGTCTTCGTGACAACAACGCCCGGAACCTCGCCCGACAACGATCGCCTGACCATCGTCCGATGAATCCGAACCACTTTCGCTCGACATCCACCGGCAGGGGCTTCACCCTGGTCGAGATTGCCATCGGCATGGCCATCATCAGCCTGGCCGCCATCGGTCTGATCGCCTCGATCGCCAAACAGACTGAACAGAGCAAGATCGTCGCCACCCGTACCCTGATCGACCAGGCCAACGATGCCCTGCTCGCATTCGCTGGGTCGGCCGGTCGACTGCCCTGTCCGGCACTGGCCACGACCAATGGTCAGGAATCCATTGCATCAAATGCCGGCGGCATCATCGTCTGCTCGACCGAGGCCGGCTTCCTGCCAGCGGCCACGCTCGGGCTGCCCGGCAGCGATGGCAATGGTCTGCTCAATGACGCCTTCGCCGATGGCGCCGGCCAGAACAATGGCACCCATTTACGGGCGCTGCGTTACGGCATTCCGCGATTGGCCGCACCGGTGGCCAGTGCCCTCTCATCGGCCGGCCTGGGTGCGCCCGGCTCGAGCAGTCGACGCATCGATGTACAGACATCCATGGCTGCCGGTCAGGGATTGTTCGTCTGCCGCTCGTCGGCTGGCATCGGTGCCGGCGTCAACCGGTGCGGTACAGCAGCCAACACCCTGGCCAGCAATGCGGCGGCCATCGTCTGGTCGCGTGGCGTGAATGGCAACGATATCGCCGCCTGGTCGGTCGATGAACGTCAGAATGCGAACCAGCCCATCGCGCGCACCTACATCAATCGGCGCTTCGATCCACCCGGTGCGACCGGCGGCGGCTTTGATGATCAACTGACCTGGCTGGCCTGGCCGATCCTGGCCGATCGTCTGGTGCGCGGTGGATTCACCCGATGAGCAGCGTTGCCACTGTCGCGCCGGCAACGGCCTCGCCTATCGCGATGCTCGCCCAGGCCACCTGGCTCGAAGCCCGTCATGGCCGACTGCTCGTCATGCTGGCCATGCTGGTGCTGGCCGGCCTTTGCTGTCGCTGGTTCGTCGCCGCAATGGCCATGATCGAGTCGGCCGATTCGGCAATCTCGCTGACCGCGCCCCTGATGCGTCTGACTGCCGTGGTCGTGGTCGCTGCGGTGTCGGTCAGCGTGATCGGTCGCGAACTGACCGAACGACGCATCGAAACCGCCTTGAGCGCTCCAATCGCGCGCTCGGTCTGGGTGTTGGGTCGCTTCGGCGGCCTGGCCATCATGGGCGTGCCCACCGCATTGGCAGCCGGACTGCCCCTGGCCGCCACTGACCGACTCGTGTCATGGCTCGCCTGGACCACCAGCCTGATGCTCGAGTTATGGATGACTGCCGCGCTCGCCCTGGCTGTGACGATCGCCTTGCGCCGGCCGGCCGCCAGCCTGCTGGCCACCCTGGTTTTCTACCTGTGCAGTCGCGCGATCGGCGTGATCGACATGCTGGCTGCGTCCGGCGGCCTGACCGACGGCGACGCCGGCGGTGGACCGGCCCAATGGTTTACCGGGCTGCTCGCGCTGATCCTGCCGCGGCTGGATTTCTTCGCCCCGACCGGATGGTTGCTCGATTCGCCAGCCGCGGGTGCCCAGGCTCTGGCTTCAACGATGGGCTGGGGGATGCTCCAGGGACTGGCCCAGTGCCTGCTGTATCTGACGCTGCTGCTGCTCGTGGCCTGCCGGGATGTCGATCGTGAATTCGACTGAATCGTCCGCACCGGGCCGGCGATTCCGCGCCCCTTTGTTGGCCCTGGGCCTGGTGCTCGCGCTGCAAGGCGTCTTCAGCGTGCTGCAACCCCGGCAATGGCGGCTCCAGGTCGATCTGCCCGCGCCACCATCGGTCATACAGTGGCGGATCGGTTCGCTGGGTGAGACGCGCGGCGCCGCGACGGCGGCCGTCCTGTTCGCCCAGTCATTCGATGCCCAGGCCGGTCAGGCGGTGGGCCTTCGCTCGATCGATCTGACGGGTGTATTCGACTGGCTCGGACGTGCCGCCGAGCTGGCCCCGGACTCCGGCTATCCGACGTTTCTGATCAGTCGGATCTACGCCGGCATCGCGCCGCCCGATCTGGCCCGCCGGATGCTCGACTGGATTCATGATCGCTTCCAGACCGATCCGCAGACCCACTGGCCCTGGCTGGCCCAGGCCGCCCATCTGGCCCGGCATGAATTGCACGACACCGGGCTGGCCCGTCGCTATGCCCAGGCACTGCGCACGGCCGATGCCGCCGTGACGATGCCGGCCTGGGCGCGTGAGCTGGAGGCCTTCATGCTGCGCGACCTCGATGAGCTGGACAGCGCGCGCGTATTGCTTGGCGGACTCATCGCCAGCGGCCAGGTCAGCGATCCCCGCGCACTCGCGGTGATGATCGGCGATCTGCGCGACATCGAACACCGTCTGTCGGCCGACCGGCGCGCTCAAGCCGGCGCGCCGCACGCCGAAACCGAAAGTGAGCCGGGATTTTCCCCGACGATCGATCCTACCCGTATGTCCCGTCATGGAGATTGAAATGAAACAAGCAATGCGCCGTCAGCCACTGCGCTCCCCTCACGCCGCGCAGAGCGGTTTCACGCTGGTCGAGATTGCGATCGTTCTGGTGATCGTCGGCCTGTTGCTCGGTGCCGTGCTCAAGGGGCAGGAGCTGATTTTCAACACGAAGATCAAATCGACCTACAACATGAGCCGGGAAACCGCGGCTGCGCTGTATGCCTATCAGGATCGATATCGGATGAGCCCGGGCGATGACAGCCAGGCGACCACCCGCTTTCCGAGTGCGGCACCGGCCGTGATCAACGGCAACGGTGATGGCTTCATCATCTACGGTTCGGCCTGCCAGAACGCCGGCACCGCCAATGCGGGTGAGAACTGCAATGCGCTGCATCATATGCGGGTGGCCGGCTTCATTTCCGGTGCCGGCAATGAAGGTCTGCGCACACCCTTCGGCGGACTGGCCTCGCCTGCCCGCTGGGCGAACTACTTCCCCGCGGCTGGCAATAACCCGGCGATGGGTTATGACCAGCGTGGTATCACCCACAAGATCATGAGTGTCATCGACACCTCCTTTGACGACGGCAATCCGGCCACCGGATCGGTGCGCTGCCGCAACCTCACCGCTTATGACCTGACCAACATGGACAACCAGGTACCGGCCGCCTGTTCAGTCTCGATGTAAACGATCCGCGAGTCCTCCCCGACGGGGACGCTGATATGCTCTGGGGCCGACCGGTCAGAACCGGTCGGCCTTGGTCATTTCTGGAGACATCATGCTGCCCCGTCCACTCTTCACCGAGGCCCACGAAGCCTTTCGCGACGCCTACCGGAAGTTTCTCGACAAGGAAGTCGTGCCCCATCATGCCGCCTGGGAAGACGATGGGTATGTCGACCGTGAAGTCTGGCGAAAGGCCGGCCGCGCCGGCTTCCTGTGCCCGAGCATGCCCGAACAATACGGCGGTGCCGGGGCCGATCGACTGTTCAGCATGGTGATCATGGAAGAGCATGCACGAGCCCATGCCAGTGGCCTGGGCTTCAGCCTGCACTCGGAAATCGTCGCACCTTATCTGTTGCGCTATGGCAGCGACGAGCAGAAGCAGCGCCTGCTGCCTCGCATGGCGAGCGGTGAAATCGTCGGCGCGATTGCGATGAGCGAACCCGGTGCGGGATCCGACCTGCAGGCCATCAAGACCCAGGCGAAAAAGGATGCGCAAGGCGACTATGTGCTCAATGGCCAGAAGACCTTCATCACCAACGGCTGGCATGCCGATCTGGTAATCGTGGTGGCCAAGACCGATCCGAGTCTCGGTGCCAAGGGCACGAGCCTGATCCTGGTCGAGCGCGGCATGCCCGGATTCGAACGCGGCAAACGGCTCAAGAAGCTGGGCATGAAGGCGCAGGACACGGCCGAACTGTTCTTCCAGGACGTGCGGGTGCCGGCGACCAATCTGCTGGGCGGCGAGGGTCAGGGATTCATCTACCTGATGCAGGAATTGCCCTGGGAGCGCATGCAGATCGCCATCGGCGCAGTCGCCTCGGCACAGCAGGCAATCGATGAGACCCTGGACTATGTACGCGAGCGCAAGGCCTTCGGCACGCCGGTCTCGACCTTTCAGAATACCCGCTTCAAGCTCGCCGAGCTGCAGGCGCAAGTCCAGATGGCCAGGGTCTTCGTTGATCATTGCATCGACACCCTGATGCAGGGTTCACTGGACGCGGCCACCGCGGCAATGGCCAAACTCACCTGCACGGAAATCCAGGCGCGCGTCATCGATGAATGCCTGCAACTGCATGGCGGCTACGGATTCATGTGGGAATACGGCATTGCCCGTGCCTACGCCGACGCCCGGGTCTCACGCATCTATGGCGGCACCAACGAGATCATGAAGGAGGTGATCGCACGCAGCATGGGCTTGAGCAAGTCCTAGCGGCCGTGCGGACCGGACACCCGGACCGCGATGAGACCGAGCATGCCGTTCTCATCGCGATTGACATGCACCAGGGTTGTTCCGGGCGCCGGCCGGCCAGCGACACTGGCATCGTTAGCGGCATGGCCGGACAACGCAGCGGCCAGCATCTGCCCGGCGGCCGTCGGAAAACAGCCGGTCGCACGAAGGTACGGCCAGTGCAGGAGCCCCCCGCCGCGAGAGCAATCGCCTGCGTCGTCGCCCATTCCGGTGCGCCCCAACGCGTCGATCAGCGCCTGCATCTCGCGGGCATTCACGCGGCATCCCGTGGCCAGGATCAGCGAGCCGGCGGCCCCGGTGGCGTGCCCTGCCATCGCATCGTCGGGCCGGGCCGACGATGCCAGGCCCTGGATCACCCGCCGCGCGACCGCGCCCGCCCAGTCATTCACCGTGCCGGTCGATCCGTCGGGCAGTTCGACCACAGCAACATCGAGCAACTCGCCCAGAGCCGCGTGCTGATCGGTGCCCAGCACGAACCAGCTACTGCCCTCACCAATGGCCATTCGTGCGGCCGGTGCAAATCGCCGCTCGTAGAATTCGCGAGGCAACCTGGTCTCGTCGACTGCGCCGACCAATGCCTGTCGGGTAACAAGCGGCCTGCCGCGCCGCGAAACAGACACGGACCGGCGCAGCTCGGCGCAAGCCATCGACAGTGCCTGCTCTAGCGACAATGAATCCTGCGACACCGTAAAATTGCGTCCGCTCAGTCCCGCCTGCCTGGCAACAAAGAACGCCGCCATGTTGTTGCCCGAACTGACGAATTGCGCTGGCGAGGCGGGTCCGCCCGATGGCGGCATCACGTCGTAGTACAACGCGTCGGTACGCGCGATGTCGCCCAGTCCGGTGGCCAGGTACAAAGGCGTATCGCCCGCCAACCGGACTGGCAGGTCTCTCAGGCATTGCAAGGCGCCCAACACGGCCAACTGAGCAAGACGTGACGCCTGCCGAGGCATCGTCGGGGCGGCCCAGGGCATGGATTGCAACATGGCCCGCACCGGTTCACGCAGATCGACGGGACGGGCATCCAGCCCATCAATCGTCGTATCGGCCGGCCCATCAGGGGGCAGCAGAGCCGGTGTCTGTCCCGTTGCGCCGGCAGCCAGAATGAAGATTCGCCGTTGCATCATGCCCTGATCCGCCCGGCCATGACCAGAGACGTGTAGTTGCCTCCGAAGCCGAAGAAGTTGAGCAGGCAGGGGCCGCCCGGTGCGGTCGTGACCCGGGTGAGCGGCGTGATCGCAAGCGCCGGATCGACGCTCGAAAACCCGGCGACCGGCGGCATGAAACCGGCCTGCAGACACGCCAGCCAGGCGACTGACTCGAGCGCGCCGCAGGCACCCAGTGTGTGTCCCAGCCAGGGTTTGAGCGCCGTGATGGCCGGTGGCATGGCACCGAATACCTGGTGGATCGCCTGCGCTTCGGCGGCATCGCTGTCGATGCTGCCGGTGCCATGGGCCTTGATAGCCTCGACCTGGGCAGGCGTGAGCATGGCATCGGTCAGAGCGTCCAGCATCACGCTGGCCATCACGCTGCCATCGGGGTTGGCGCTGGTCAGATGATGCGTGTCGCAGGCATTTGCACCGCCGAGCAGGAATGGCCGATCATCGCCTGTCCGTGGCCGGGCCGCCTCGGCCGAATCGCCCGCCTCCAGCAGGATCACGCCCACCCCATCCCCCAGGCGTAGGCCATGACGATCACGATCGAACGGTCTGCATCCCCGGGGATCGAGCAACATCAAGGCGTCGAACCCGGCAATGGTCACCGCGTTGGCGCCTTCGGCACCAATGACAACGGCGCGTCGTACCTGGCCGCCCGTAATCATTTCATGGGCGACCAGCAGGGCATTGGCGCTGGACGAACACCCGGTCGACAAAGTGACAACGGGTCCGCGCATCGCAAAGTGGCCTCGGATCAAGCCCGCTCCCCATGAGGGGCCGCGCACCCGGAACGGCGTTGCGAACGATTCGCCGTGTCTCTGTGCCTGCCGATCGCGCCAGTACCTCTCGGCATTCGAGGCGTACAGAAAACCTCCCGTGCCGACCACCAGCGCACAGTCGGCGGCACTGAAGGCATCACGATCGTCCAGGCCGGCGAGAGCCTGTTCAACGGTCGCAAGCAACAGATCGGCATACCCGGCCTCACCCGGAGCCCGGCCTGACATCGGTACCCTGGCGAGCAGGGTTGAGCGCTCGCCGGTCAGGCCCAGATCGCTGGCATCACTTGTCGCTTGTCGGCCCGCCCGGATGCCCTCGACCAGAACGTCCAGCCCCAGGCCATAGGCCGATGCAAGACCCATGGCCCGGATTCTCGATACGCGATATCCGGTCTGGTCGCGCTCAGGAATCATCGACCGGTCTTCGCGAACCGTCACGGGCATGACTCAGCGATGCGCCGCGATGAATGTGGCCAGTGCATCCACCGAGGCCATCACCCGGCGCGCGTGTTTGCCATCGCGAATACGCACGCCGAAGCGTTTGCCGATCGTCACAGCGAGCTGCAATCCGTCGAGCGAATCGGTGATCAGCGTCGAGTCGGTGCCCACCAGCACCGCATCGTCGGCAATGCTTGCCGGGTCGATGCCGAGTTCGCAGACCGCCACGATGATGCGCTTGATGTCCAGACGCAACAGTTCATCGTCGGACGGAATGCTGGGGGACTGGCTCTCGCCGGGTACGGAAGTGGGAGTCATCACGGGGTTCCTGAAGGAAACGCGATTGTCTCCCATCATGCCCGACGGGCCATGCGCGCGTATTGCCAGGCGGCAATGACCAGGCAGAACAGTCCAAAGCCGAGCAACATGGCCGACGGCAACAGGACATCGCGCAGCATCGCCTCGCGCACGAACAAGGCTAGAAATCCATCGAGCGCCCAGGCCAGGGGTGACCAATCGCCGACCGCCTGCAGGCCGGGCGGCATCATCAGCCGCGGCACCATCACGCCGCCCAATGCCGCCATCACGAGCACGGCCGCCGCACCGAAGGCCGTGGCCTGCTCGGTGGTGCGAGCCACCATCGCGACCAGCAGCGAAAAGCCGATCGCCGCGAGGCTGGCACAGGCACCGAGCAACAGGATGCCGCCCGGCGATCGACCCAGCGTCAGAGCGGGCGCACCGAGCGCCGGCAGCACGAGCACGCCGATCAACAGACACAAGGCGAGCTGGATCAGATTGATCACGAAAAACGGCAAGACCTTGCCAATCACAATGGTCAAGCCGGCAACCGGAATCGAACGCAATCGGTCCAGCGTGCCCTGGGCCCGTTCGCGAATGAAGGTGGCCGACAGCGGCACGACCATCATGAACATCGCGAGCAAGGCGTAGGCCGGTACGTTCTGTTGGGTCGAACTGGGCTGACGGGCACCCTGGGCGGCGTTGCCCATCGATCCATCATGCGGCGCCGTCAGGTAGAACAGGCCGCGCTCGCGATCAGGATCCAGGGTCTGGCCCGTGAATCCGGAATAGAGGGCCTGCATCTCGACCGACGAAACGGCACGCTCGGTTGCGGCCCTGGCCAGTTCACGGGCGTCGGCTCGCAACGCCGGGTCGGCCATGAATGGGAGCGCCATGCGCTGCAAAGGGTCGGGATTCATCACCCGCTGCGGATCACCGCTTAGCAAGGCCTGCCGCTGACGGTCACCGAGTCCGGCCGGCAGGTGCAGCGCGAATCGCACCTGACCGGCCAGCACCTGGGCACGCAGGTGTTCCACAGCCGGCGCTGACGCTGACGCTGCCGGCCCGGCAGTCAGGCGATGCTCGACCTCGAACAGCGGCAGGCGGCGCAGCTCGGACACCATCTGCCCGGCCAGCGCGCCACCATCCTCGTCGAGCACGACCAGTTCGAAGCGTGTCGCGCGGCCATTGCCCATGACGTCCTGCAAGGCCAGCGACATGATCAGGACGAAGGCCACAGGCATCACAAACAGAATCGCCAGTCCGTGCACATCGCGCGCGAGCAGGTGGAACTCCTTTCGCACGCTGGCCAGAATCGGTCGCACCGGGGCCATCATTGCCTCGGGGTATCGGCAAGGCCGATTTCATCCGATGGCGTGGGCATGTCGCGCCCGGTCAGCCGAAAAAACAAGGCATTCAGATCACGCTGGCCCATCGTGGCTTCGTCGATTCCGATACCCAGATCGTCGGCGATGGCCAGCGCCTGGTGCAGGACGGCCTGCGCCGATTCGGTCACGAGCATGATCCGATCGGCCGTCTGACGCATCTCATGGACGCCGATGATTGCACGCAGCGCCGTCAGGAATGCTGCCGGGGGCGGATGCGCCAGGCGCAAGTTCACATTGTCATGACCGAGCAACGCCCGGGTGCTGCCGTTGGCGACGATGCGTCCCTGATCCACGACGGTGATCGGATCGCAGAGTTCCTGCACTTCTTCGAGATAGTGCGAGGTATAGATCACCGTGGTGCCGGCGCGATGAAGCTCACGCAAGACCTCATGCAGGAATTGGCGCGACTGCGCATCGACCCCCACCGTGGGTTCGTCCAGAATCAGAAGGGCGGGTGAATGCACCACACCGATCGCCAGGTTCAGGCGACGCTTCAAACCGCCCGACAAGGTATCAGCGCGTCGATGTCTGTACGACTCCAGTTGTCCCAGCCGCAAGGCCCGATGGATCCCCTCACGCAAGCTCGCACCATGCAGATCATGCATGGCCGCAAAGAACCCGAGATTCTCGTTCACCGTCAGCGTCGGATAGAACGCCAGATCCTGGGGCACGAGTCCGATGAGATGGCGCGCATCGGGTGGACTCAGCCTAACCCCATCAGCCGCGTTTACCCATACGCTGCCGCTGTCGGGCTGCAGCAGACCACACAGGATGGCGATCAAGGTGGTCTTGCCCGCCCCGTTGGGTCCAAGCAGGCCATGAAAGCTGCCACGATGGATCTGCAGATCCACGCCCTGAAGCGCCGGGGCCGCCCCGAAATGCCGGGTCAGCGCAGTGATGTCGACCAGCACGCCGGTCACTGCAACCTGACCTCGAGGAGCGACGCGGGCACTGCCGTTTCGATCTGCCGACCGGCCACCAGACCCGCCTTCGCAAGCAGGACGGCAAACTCGGCCGCATGACGCTCCCGGCCCCTGGCGATCAACATCATCTCGAGGTCGACGAATTTGCCCGGATGGGCCTGATCGCCGTCGGGCAGGATGTTCTCGATGATCAACAGCCGCGAGTTCGGGTCGAGCGCCTCGGCCACGCGGCGCAATATCGTCACGGCCTGGTCGTCATCCCAGTCGTGCAACACATTGCTCAGCAGATACAGGTCAGCCCGCCGCGGCACGGCAATGAAAAAATCCCCGGTGACGAGTTCGCATCGATCAGCCAGGCCGTGTTGGTGCAGGCGCTCACGCGCCTGCACCAGTGCGTCGGCTCGATCGAGCAGCACACCGGTTGCCGATGGCGCGGCGCGCAGAATCTCGGCCAGCAAGGCGCCCGAGCCGCCACCGATGTCGACGATCCGACGGGCCCTCGAAAAATCGTAGCTGTCCACGATAGCGGCATGAACCTGAGCGGCGTAACCGTTCATGGCATCGTGAAATATCCGCGCCGAGTCCGGGTGGGCATCCAGGTAGTCGAAGCAATGATCGAACCCGGTTGTCAGGCTGATGGCGCGCGCGCCGCTGCGCACGCTGGTCGTGAGATCGCCCCAGCACTGCCAGTGCCATCGATCGGCCTGCAGGCGGGCGAAGGCGCGCAGATTGCCCGGGGTGTCGTCGCGCAACAGGACGGCCATGGGGGTCAGGGCAAAACAACCCGGCGTCGACTCCTTGAAGATGCCGACGCTGGACAGGGCACGCAACAGTCGGTGGAGCGAGGCTTCATGCGTGCCGCTCACCTGTGCCAGATCGGCCACCGGCCGCGCGCGCCGGCTCATCTGGTCGGCCAGGCCGAGTTCGGCCGCCGTGCAGATTGCCTGGGTGATCCAGTATCCGGTGATCAGATTGAGCAGTTGTCCGGCAGGCGAGTAGCCCTGGATCGGATCGGTGGTCGTGCGAACGCCTGACGCATCCACGACGCCGGTTGATTCAGGCGGGAGTTCGGACATCGGTGGTCGGCAAGGAGACAGTCACGACGGGGTGGGCGATTTCGCGCACACGGATGAGCGCATGATACCTTCCGACCCGACGGGCGCCGGCCCCGCCGCGTCCTTCGGATCCGACGCATGCGCCCGGATTCCGAGATCGGATGGTCCGAGCTTGTGCATTGGGAAGCGATGGCTGATGATTGGCGGGATCGTCAACATCCTTTTGTCGATTATTTGGCTCATGTCATGGCAAACCTGTCCAGACGCACCCTGTTGACCGCCGGGCTGGCCGGCGTAAGCGTTACCCGCCTCGCCTTCGCCTCGTCATTGCTGCTCGCCACCCCGCTTCCCGTGAACCAGGCCCATGCGGCGTCCTCCGTCAATCCCCTGCCCGCTGCCGGCGACCTGCTGATCCTGCCGGCCGTACGCCTGCTCGCCGACACTGAACACCCGCAAGGGTATTACGAGGGTCAGGTGGTGGTGCTCGATTGGTGGGCGAGCTGGGTCGACGATGAACTGGCACGACGGCTGCCCAAACCCGGGGGTCTGCCTGTCACAGTGGTCCGAGGTCGCGACGGGCGGGTGCTGCAGGCCGAGAGTGGCCAGTTGTTCCCGGAAGATGTCGGGCAGATGGCCAGTTGGCTGGACGCTTGACGATGCAGGCAGTTGGCGCATGATGTTCGAACGCCGTTACCCGATCCGGTTCTCTCATTGTGATCCGGCGGGCATCATCTTCTATCCGCAGTATTTTGTCCTGTTCAACGACCAGCTCGAGGATTGGTTCGACACCGAACTGGGCACCGGCTTCGCCGAACTGCATCGGGACCGCCGTCTGGGCGTACCCACGGTGCGCATCGAATGCGATTTTTCCAATCCTTCCCGTCACGGCGAACAGGTGCTGTTCACCCTGGGGGTGACCCGCATCGGTAACGCCTCGGTGCATCTGCTGCGCGAGGCGCGTCTTGGTGACGAGGTACGCATGCGCATGCATCAGGTCCTGGCCTGCATGGATCTGGATGCGGCGCGCGCGATCCCATGGCCAGACGACCTGCGTGAGGCCATGAGTCGCTGGTCGATTTCGCCGATCGGTTGATCCCGGGTCGACCCGGACAGCGCTGGTCATCGAAGCCCATCCCGGCCACCCACGCCGGGCCGGGCAGTGGCCGTCTAGAATAGCCAGCGACCACCCCCAATCACCCTCAGGAGCGAGCCATGCTCAAAGCTGCCAAAGCCGTGTTCAACTGGGAAGATCCATTATTGCTCGACAGCCAGTTGACCGACGACGAGCGCATGGTGCGCGAGGCGGCTGCCGCGTATTGCCAGGACAAGCTCGCCCCGCGCGTGCTCGAGGCCTTCCGTCATGAAAAGACGGATCCCGGGATCTTCCCTGAAATGGGTGCGCTGGGCCTTCTCGGACCAACCATTCCCGAACAATATGGTGGTCCCGGTCTCAATTACGTGAGCTACGGACTCATCGCGCGCGAGGTTGAACGGGTCGACTCGGGCTACCGGTCGATGATGAGTGTGCAGTCTTCGCTGGTCATGCTGCCCATCTACCAGTTCGGCACCGAAGCACAGCGTCTGCGTTATCTGCCCAAACTCGCCTCGGGAGAATGGATTGGCTGCTTCGGTCTGACCGAACCCAATCACGGGTCGGACCCCGGCTCGATGGAAACCCGGGCGCGCAAGGTCGCCGACGGTTATGTACTCAGCGGCTCGAAAATGTGGATTTCCAATTCGCCGATCGCCGACGTATTCGTGGTCTGGGCCAAATGCGCAGGGGGCGAGCATGATGGCCGGATTCGGGGATTCATTCTCGACAAGGGCATGAAGGGCCTGAGCGCGCCACCGATCAAGGGAAAGTTCGGCCTGCGCGCCTCGGTCACCGGCGAAATCGTCATGGAATCGGTCGCGGTCGATGAGGCGCAGATGCTGCCCGATGTCGAGGGCCTCAAGGGTCCGTTCACCTGCCTGGATTCGGCGCGTTATGGCATTGCCTGGGGCGCACTGGGTGCGGCCGAGAGCTGCTGGCACATTGCCCGCCAATACACCCTCGATCGCAAACAATTCGGCCGACCACTCGCTGCCAATCAGCTGATCCAGAAGAAGCTCGCCGACATGCAGACCGAAATCACGCTGGGCCTGCAAGGCTGTCTGCGGCTGGGCCGGCTCAAGGATGAGGGCAAGGCGGCGGTTGAGATCACCTCGATCATGAAGCGTAACTCCTGTGGCAAGTCGCTGGACATCGCACGCATGGCGCGCGACATGCTGGGTGGCAATGGCATCAGCGACGAGTACGGAGTGATCCGGCACATGGTGAACCTCGAAGTGGTCAACACCTACGAGGGCACGCATGACGTGCATGCGCTGATCCTGGGGCGCGCCCAGACCGGCATCGCGGCCTTCTCCTGAGCTGGCACTGACAGTGACTGGCCCGCCCCTGACCGGCGTGGGTCCGGGACCGGTCGCTGCCGGCCGGCCGGCAAACACATTCTTCACTCACGAGCAGATCAAGGCCGTCATCTGGGGCCTGGTGCTGGCCATGTTTCTGGCCGCCCTGGATCAGACCATCGTGGCGATCGCGCTGTACTCGATCGCGGTCGATCTGCAGGGTGAGTCACTGATGCCCTGGATCGTCTCGGGCTATCTGGTGGTTGCGACGGTGGCCACGCCGATTCACGGCAAGCTGTCCGATCTGTACGGTCGCTGGCCCATGCTCTCGATCGCGATCGGCATCTATCTGGTTGCCTCACTGGCCAGCGCCTTCGCCCAGACCATGACGCAGCTGCTGTGCTTTCGACTGCTTCAGGGCATTGGCGGCGGTGGCTTGATCGTGCTGGTGCAGACCATCATCGCGGACATCGTGCCACGCGAGCAACGCGGTCGCTATCAGGCCTATCTGTCCGGCGTGTTCGCGGTTGCCGCGGTCAGTGGCCCGGTGCTCGGCGGATTGCTCACCGAATGGCTGAGCTGGCGCGCGGTCTTTCTATTCAACATCCCGCTGGGCATCCTGGCCTGGGTGATCACCCGCCGCGGCCTGCGCCATCGTCTGAGTGGCCGCAGGCCCCAGGTCAGGGTCGATTACCTGGGCGCAGGTCTGCTCGGGGCGATGCTGGCCAGCCTGATGATCGCGCTGACCCGGATCGGCCGTGGCGCGCCGGTCGCAGACCCGGTCTCGCTGACCCTGATGGCCGTGAGCGTGATCGCCCTGATCTGGTTATGGCATCGCGAGCAGCGCGTGGCCGATCCTATCCTGCCCCCTGAATTGTTCGCCAACCGGACAGTGATGATCTGTTGTACGGTGCTGGGCCTGAACTTCCTGCTCATGTATGGCAGTATCGTGCTCGTCCCACTGGCCTTGCAGACGCTCGGGAAAACCGGCACCTCGGGCATGGCCTTGCTCATGCTGCCCTTCACCCTGGGCGTGCCGCTCGGATCGTATATCAGCGGCAAGGCCATGCAATCGGCCATGCGCCAGCGTCTACTGCTCGCGTCGGGCTCGAGTGCCTCGGCGATTGGCGCGCTCGTGTTGGCATTCATCAGCTATACGCCCGGTGCGCCGCTCAGTGCCGGCCTGCTGTTCATGGGGGTCGGCGTCGGCCTGACGATTCCCGCGTCGATCGTCGCGGTTCAGTCCGCCGTGCGCCCGGCGCTGATCGGCATCGCCACGGCCACCAGCGGCCTGTTCAGAACCCTGGGCGGAGCGATCGGCATTGCGGCGATGAGTTCGGCGCTGTATGCCGGTATTCCGGTACAAGGCCAGTCCGGTTCGACCGCCGCCATCCTGGGCTCAGTTGATCCCGCCGAACTGGCCGACGGATTCCGCAGCGCCTTCATCGTCGCCGCACTGGCCGCCACGCTGGCCCTCGTGCTGTGCAGCGGCTTGTCATATAGTCGGGCCAGTGCCGACTCCCAACCCAAGATCAGGACGCCCTCATGACCCTGAAAGATCCGGTGAACTCGATTGTCAACGCCGGTCGAGCGACCAGTCGCCCGGCTGGCGACACGCCCACGCGGGCCAAGCCAGCCGGGCAACCGGCAACGCCGACCCGAAAGCTCGTGACCACGGGTCGACGAACCGTCGGACTGGTGGGCCTGGGGGCAATGGGGATGGGCGTGGCGCGCAATCTGCTCGCCAAGGGATTCACGCTCTATGCCTGCGACACGCGCGCCAAGGCACGCGCCAGCGCGGCCAAACTCGGGGCGATCACGGCGGCCAGCGCAGCCGACATTGCACCCCATGTCGATGTGCTGATCATCCTGGTCGTCAATGCGGATCAAACCGAAGCCGTGTTGTTTGGCACCGGTGGCGCTGCGGCGGCACTGCAGGCCGGCAGCGTCGTGGTTGCGTCAAGCACGATGCCCCCGGCCTTCGTTGAGGCACTGGGCGAGCGGCTCACCGCCATCGGCTTGCGCCTTGTCGATGCGCCGGTCTCGGGTGGTGCGGTGGGCGCCAACGCCGGCACGCTGACCATCATGGCCTCTGGCGCGCCAGCGGCCTTCGACCAGGTCGATGATGTCTTCAAGGCGATTGCCGCTCGGGTCTATCGGCTGGGCGATGCGCCCGGCATGGGCTCCAAGGTCAAGATGATCAATCAGCTGCTCGCCGGCGTACATATCGCATCGGCTGCCGAAGCGATGGCGCTGGGCATCCGGGCGGGCATCGATCCGCATCAATTGTTCGAGGTCATCTCCAACAGCGCCGGGTCCAGCTGGATGTTCCAGAACCGGGTGCCGCACATACTGGCCGGCGACTTCACGCCGCTCTCGGCAGTGGACATCTTCGTCAAGGATCTGGGCATCGTGCTGGATTCGGCACGTGCCATGAAGTTTCCCCTGCCGCTCACCGCCTCGGCACAGCAGATGTTCCTGGCGACCAGCGCAGCCGGGCTCGGTGGCGAAGACGACAGCGCGGTGATCAAGATGTTTGCGCGACTGTCGGGCATCGAACTGCCCAAAGGCAAGCGAGTCGACGCAGCCCGGGCGGCCACCGGAAAAACTGAATCCACAGCCGACAAGCCCCGCAAACCAGCTGCCAACAGAGTGGCTGCGGAGAAAGCGAGCATCGACAAGGCGCCGGCCGACAAAGGGGCGGCCGACAAACAAGGTGGCGACAAAACGCCACCGAACGGCACCGGCAGTCCGGTAGCCGCTCGCCACGCCTCCCGACTGGTTGCCAAACGGGCGATCAAGTCCGCGGCAAAGTCGGCCGCTGCGAGCGATGACAAACCGCCCACGGCCGGTTCACCAAAGACTCCCCCGCGAGGCCGTCGCTGATGCTGCTTGGATGTATTGCCGATGATTTCACGGGCGCCACGGATCTGGCCAATAATCTGGTGCGCAACGGCATGCGCACGATCCAGACCATCGGCCTGCCCGCACCCGGTCTGCAACTGAACGCCGACGCGGTGGTGATTGCGCTCAAGTCGCGCACGATCGCCCCCGACGATGCCATCGCCCAGTCATTGGCTGCATTGCAGTGGCTGCGCAATGCCGGTTGCGAACGCATCTACTTCAAATACTGCTCGACCTTCGATTCCACCGACCGCGGCAATATCGGGCCGGTGACCCAGGCCTTGATGCAGGCCCTGGATACCGACTTCACGATCGCCTGTCCCGCCTTTCCCGCGGCCGGCCGCACCATTTTCCGCGGCCACCTGTTCGTCAATGACCAACTGCTGTCCGACTCGAGCATGCGTGATCATCCGCTCACGCCCATGACCGACCCGAACCTGGTGTCGGTGCTGCAGCGTCAGGTGCAGGTCAGGGTCGGTCTGTTGCGCTATGACACCCTGGCCCAGGGCGTGGAGGCGACCCGCGCCCGGATAACGCAGTTGCGCAGCGAAGGGGTAGCAATCGCGGTGGCCGATTCGCTGCACGATGCCGATCTGCACACGCTGGCTGAGGCCTGCGCCGATCTGCCCCTGGTCACGGCGGGCTCAGGCGTTGCCATCGGACTGCCCTCGGCCTGGCGCGCGACTGGCCGGCTCGCGCCCACAGCCGATGCCGCCTCACTGCCTGTCGTTGCCGGACCCGGCATCGTGATTTCCGGCAGTTGCTCGGCAGCCACCCTGGCCCAGGTCCAGACCTATGAACAACAGCATCCGGCCTACCGGATCGATCCGATCCGCCTGGCCAGAGGCGAGGACGTGGTCGGCGAAGCCCTGGCAATGGCCGGGCAGGCGCAGACTCGCGGCGAGGTCGCGATCATCTACGCCAGCGCATCGCCAGACGATGTGCGGCGGGTGCAGGCCGAACTGGGCCGCGAGGCGGCCGGCGATCTGGTCGAGCGGGCGCTGGCCGCTTGCGCGGCCGCGCTGCACGCGCGTGGCACCCGACGATTCGTGATCGCCGGTGGCGAAACCTCGGGTGCCGTGGTGCAGGCGCTGGGCATCCAGGCCTTGCGCATCGGTCCGCAGATCGATCCTGGCGTTCCCTGGACCGAATCGGTCGCGCAGACCAACGGCGACGATGAGGGCGCTGCTGAGCGCCTGGCCATCACGCTGAAATCCGGCAACTTCGGTGCGCAGGATTTTTTCGCCAAGGCGCTGGCCATGCTGGACGGACGTCTGGCCGCATGACCGCCATCAATACCCACGCAGGCGACAACTCCCGGCGAGAAGCCATCTGCGAGATTGCCGCCTCATTGTTCAATCGCGGATACACCCATGGGTCGACCGGCAACATCAGCCTGCGCACCGATCATGGCTTCCTGATGACGCCCACCGGATCGAGTCTCGGACGACTCGATCCGAATGAGCTGTCATTGCTGGACAATGGTGGCACGCTGATCAGTGGCCCGAAGCCGACCAAGGAAAGTTTTCTGCATCTGGCGATGTACGACGAGCGCCCGCAGAGCCATGCCGTGATTCACCTGCATGCCACCCATTCGACCGCGGTGTCGATTCTGCAGGACGTGAATCCGACCGATGTTCTGCCTGCGCTGACGGCTTACTACATCATGCGCGTGGGTCGCCTGCCACTGATACCGTATTTCGCGCCGGGCGATCTGGCACTGGCCGAGGCGGTGCGCGCGCAAGCCGGTCGACATCATGCCGTGCTGCTCGCCAATCATGGCCCGGTGGTGGCCGGCACGAGCCTGGATGCGGCAACCGATGCCATCGAAGAACTCGAGGCGACCGCCCGACTCCACCTGTTGCTGCACGGCCAGCGTTGTCGCTGCCTCACTCCCGAACAGGTCGCTGCGCTCAGATCGCCGCCTGCGGCCTCGTCATGACAGATGCCGCCACGCGACGCACCGTCGGCCGGTCGGCTTCGTCGCCACGCTCCGGACGTGGGCGTTGCGCCTCGCTGCGCATGGCGGGCAGATCGATCCGATAGCGCCGACCCAGCGGGTCCAGCGATTCGACGATGCCCTGACGGGCAAACGCGGACAAGGTTCGACTCACGGTCTCGAAGGTGACGCCACCCAGCATGTCGCCCATTTCCCGTCGGCTGCACACGGCGATCCGATCATCGTCATCCCGCGGAAAACGCAGGAGCAGTCGGGCCAGCCGCTGGCTCACCGACCCTTCGCTCAGGTCGATGAACCATTGCTGCGCATCGGCCAGCGACTTGGCCCATTGCTCCTGCAAGGCCAGCGAGAACCGCGGCGTATGACGTTCCAGTTCGCGCAGGCTGGAGATCGGCAGTCGGCAGACCAATGAGGGCAGGACAGCCGTCGCCCCATGCTGGTGGGTGCCGGTCATCCAGGCCGGCAACCCGAGCAGGTCGCCCACGCCATGCAGCCCAGTGATCCTCGGGGCACGGCCGGGACCAACATGGGCGGTCTTGATCAAGCCCTTGCGAACCGTGAACAGATAGTCGGCCCGCTCGCCGCTGGTGAACAGATTCGCCCCTGCCCTGACCCTGATTTCATCGACCGGATAGTGCATGGCGGCCAGGTCATCATGGGTCAGGTTCGCGAACAGCGTGAGATGACGGACCGGACAATGATCACAATCGGAAAAACCCTGCCAGGAAACCGGGCGTCGCTGCGCAGGTTCCAGCATGATCGGCATGGACAGTCGCGTCGTCCCGACGCGCTTGACGGACATTGTCATGGTGTCACCTTCTCCTCTGGCCACTGAAGGGTCAAGCCAGCCGGCTGTGCCGGTCCAGGAGGGCTCAATGCATGGTTCATGCCAGCGGCGGATTCCCCGGCAGACGGGGGATTTGGGTCACGCTGGCCGTGCCAGGCGGGCGGGCTTTGTCAGTGCATCGACTGCCATTACTGCCAAAATGGCATAGATGGCAGTAAGGCAGCGGTCTGGCTCAGACCGCTGGCGGCATCCAGTGGTGAGTGATGTCACCAAGCGGCCAATCGCTCACCAGTTCGCGACTGATGATCCGATCCCGGCAGGTCGAATCATGAAGTCGCAACACCTCGGGCAGCGTCGGCTGGTTGGTCTTGGCGCACCAGATGGCCTTGACCACGGGCTTGATCGAACTCACCGGAGACTGATCGATGACCACCGCCAGGCGTTGAGACTCCAGACGCACCAGCGACCCGTTCGGATACACCCCAAGCGCCTTCACGAAGGCCTTGAATATCCGCATGTCATAGGCGCCCTCGGCCCATTTGGCCATATGGCTCAGCGCGATCGCCGGCTCCCAGGCCTTCTTGTAGGGCCGGTCCGAGGTAATCGCGTCGTACACATCGCAGACTGTTCCCATCCGTGCAAACAGCGAGATCTGCGGATCGTCAAGACCATCGGGATACCCTTTGCCGTCGAGCCGTTCATGATGGTGGCGACAGATGTCCAGCGCGACATCGCAGACGCTGCCCGCTTCGACCAGGATCCGGTGACCTTCGACGGTATGACGCTTCACCTCGGCGAATTCATCATCGGAGAGCTTGCCCGGTTTGTTCAGCACGCCAAGGTCGACGGCCATCTTGCCCACATCGTGAAGCAGGCCACCCATTGCCGCATCGCGCACTTCATCATCGTTCAGGCCGAGTTCGAGCGCCAGGCTGGTCATCAGGGTACAGACTGCGACCGAATGCATGTACGTGTATTGATCCTGGCGCTTCAGACGCGCCAGACTGCTCAGGGTCCCGGGTTTGTCGCGCACGGACTCAATGATCTGCTCGACGACCGGCTCGGCCGCCGCGGTGTCCAGACGCTCGCCCGCCGCGGCACTGCCAAACAGTTGGTTGACCACCAATCGGGACTGCTCGCAGATCGCACGGGCCTTCTGCCAGTCGGTCGCGTCTGCCGGTGAACTGCGCGCCGACAGGTGCAGACGGCTGACCGCATCCGGATCCGAACTCGTGCGGATCGCCGGCGCTGCCGGCACACCGGTCGGTGGGTCGTCGCCGGATCCGGCGTCAGACACGGCCGGATCGTCGTCGCCACCGGCAGCTCCGCCAGCCGGCTCAACGGCCGATCCGCCGGCCACCTTCCTGCCCGCCGAATCTGCCGTTACCCAGACATGGGTCACGCCACTGGCTTTCAGCGCGACCAGTTGCGCCAGATCATCGACGCGAAAGCTTCGGCGCCAGAACGGATGGTCCAGCCACGAGCCATCCAGCTTCAGCACCTTCATGCCGACCTGAAGCTGATCAACGGCGATTCGTTTTCCGGGAGAAGCTAACCATATCGTCCACTGGGCAGGGCAGGGACGTCACCGATGTCCCACCCCCGATTATCGAATCGGCGGATGGCAGGCCATCGCCTCAAAAGGACGGCAAGCCAGCGCTTGTTCGACGGTCAGGGCGATCGCTCAGTTGAACAGACCCTTGAGTTTCTCGCCGATCTTCTCGGCGGCCTTGTCCTTGAGCTTTTGCTCTTCGGCCTTCAGGCGATCGCGGGCCTTGTCTTCTTCGAGCTTTGCCCGCTCACGCAGCCTGGCCTCTTCGGCATCGGCCTTCGCCTTGAGTTCGGCCTTCTTCGCGTCGATGGCTGCCTGATCCACGCCCAGCTGTTCAGCGGCCCGTGACTTCAGCGCCTCCTTGGCAGCAGCCGACCAGTCGATAGCCCAGGCGAGCTGGTCGAACGGACCCGTGAGACGCACCGGGATCGTCACCCCGCGCAACTCGTCGACATTGCGCCCACCCTGGCCCTTGGCGGTGCCGACCACCGAGGCCCTGGCCAGGTAATCGATGGTCCCGGCGGCAATCGACACCTTGCCACTGCCGTCCAGTCGGAACAATGGCGAGCGTCCGTCCAGATCGGTATTGCTCGCCACCCCGTCGACAATGTCGAAGCTGGCGGTGAGCGCGGTGAAATCGGTGCGAGCCTGCTCACTGCTCCTGACCGTCTCGGCCTTGCCGACGCTGAGCAATTGCTCCACGTCCCGGATGCGCTCACCCAGGTTGATCCCCTTGACCGCCCCGTCAGCCAGACGCAACGACGCCTTGCCCGTCAGCGCCTGCTTGAGCGCATTGACCGTCGGGCCGGCCGTACGCACATCAACTGTCACATTGCCCTGACCCGTCAGCAGATCAGTGTCGGCCAGATCGGTGAGCAGGGGACCGATCTGCACGCCGACCAGTTCGCTGGTCAGACTGATCCGGTTGCCAGTCGCCGCTACACTGGCCCTGCCGTTCAGGCTGCCCTCATAGAGTTGCGCCGACAAGGGCGCCAGCGTCGCGACTCCGCCTTTGGTCTTGACACTGACATCCAGTCTGGCCAGCCGGGCACCAGCGGCGATCAACTCACCAATCCGCACGCGGCCGTCCAGATCCAGCGAATTCAGCGCCGACAGATCGATCGGGGTGTCGGTCGGTGCGGGTACCGGCGTGCCCGTCGGTGCAGGCCCGGCGGTCGGTGCCGACGGCGGCAGAAACCGGTCGACATCGATCCGATCGGCCTGGATATCGAATCCGATGGCCGGCCTGGCGAACCCCTTCACATCGGCTGAGGCCTTGAGCGTGACATCGCGTGCCGCCAGATCGAGCGTCGCGCTGACGGTTTCCTGCTTCGTATTCGCCTTGATCGCGCCCTTGATGGGCACCACGATCGGTTCCGGCGCGACGGCCCGGTCATCCAGGCTGAACTGTCCAGCCAGTTGCCCGAGCGCAATCGAGCCATCGGTCAGATTCATGGTGAGCGGCGAGCCCAGCTCATAGGCCAGACGACGGGCACCCTGATCCAGATCACCACCGAATCGGATCGAATCGGCGCGCACCGCGCTCGCACCGGCATGAAGGCCGGCCGCCGTGACCCGTTGATTCAGCGGCATGCCATCGAGTTTCCCCTTGATCAGCAACTCGAGGGTTTTTGCATCGACCTGCTGCTCGGCCAGGGCGATCGCCAGTTGCGATGTCAGATCGATGCTGACAGCGACCTTCGGATTGGCGACATTGGCGTTGGCCGTGAGCGAGACCGTTGTATCGCGTCGGTCCGCCAGCGCACCAGTGCTCAGATTCAGATCACTCAGCTCGATCCGGTTGCCGGCCTGCCGGTCGTCGAACACCACGCGGGCATCAGTGAGTTGCAGACCACCCAGTTCGATGCTGTCCAGCGCGATCGGACCCGAGCCCGACCCGCCCTGCTCCGTCGACGGCGGCGCAGGCTGGCCTGTCGCTTCGCCCCCTCCAATGAGGTCATCGATACTCAGGGAACCATCAGCACGGCGCACGATCGTCGCATCCAGCCCTGCCACCCGGATCACGTCGGCCTGCAGACGACCGGACAACAGCGGCATCAAGCGCACGCTGACCCGGGCGCTCGACAATTTCATCGCAACCGGCTCGGCGCGGGGTTCGGACAGTGACATGGCCGGCAACGCAACCGCGATGTTCGGCCAGACGCTGAGCGCCAGATCACCGTCGATGACCAATCGACGTTGATAGTGATCCTGGACGAAAGCGGCGATCTGCGGCTTGAACCGGTTCACGTCGACCATCATCACCAGTGCCGCGACGGCGACAAGGACCAGGGCGAGGGCCATCGCCAGGCCGAGAAGGAGTTTCTTGAGCATCGGAGTCCGGATTGGTTTTTGCCCATTATGCCCTGACCGGGTCGCTCACGGCCACACCGGTGGCGCCGAGCGGCGCCCGTCGGAGGATCTCGACCATCCATCGATATTCGGGCCGGGATTCCTCATGCTTACGCCACACCATGTCGATTTCGGCTGGTTCCATCTCAAAGGGCAAGGCACGTTGAACGAGTTGATCGGCATAGCCAGTGGCATGCAGGAAGTGCTCGGGCACCACCGCGAGCAGATCGGAATTGACCACCACCTGACCCGCCGTGAAGAACTGATTGACGGTCAGGACAATGCGTCGCTTGAGGCCGATCTCGGCCAGCGTCTGATCGGAAAAGCCGAATGGCCGCCCCGAAAAACTCACCAGCAGATGATGGGCTTCGCAGAACTGTTCCAGCGACATCGGGTCGAATCGGGCCAGGGGATGATCCCGACGCATCACGCAGACATAGGGCCCGCTGTACAGGTGGTGGATCCCATAGGTATCGGGCATGTCATCCTGCATCGAATGCAGTCGGATCGCCGCACTGGCGACCGGGAAATACCCAACGGCGGCATCGATCTCGCCCTTGTCCAGCAGCGGGCGTGGGTCCCGGGTGGTGAGCGGCAGCACTCTGAGCGACACATTCGGCGCCTCGTCCTGAATAATGCGGACCAGTTCGGGCACCAGCGCTGTGGCCGTGGCATCGGCCATCGCGATCCGGAAGGTGGCCACGGCGCTGGCCGGATCAAAATCCGTTGGCGTGATCGCGGTCTCCAGGGTGGACAGCGCCTGTCGGATGGCCGGCCAGATCGCCATCGCCCGATCGGTCGGTTCGACGCCATAGCCGGCCCGGCGGACCAGATCGTCCCCGAGGGCGTCGCGCAGTCGCTGGATGGCATTGCTTACCGCCGGCTGGGTCATGGCCAGGCTGGACGCGGCCCGGGTGAGGCTCTTTTCGCGCATCACCTCATTGAAGACCCGCAACAGATTCAGGTCGAGATTGCGAAAGGCCATCGGTCATCCCGTCAATTATTCACAAAGACAATGATAACCATAACAATAATAAATTAGACAGATACTTGTTGCCCTGCAACAATCGCTTCACCAGAACAGAGAGCCCGAAGGCTCCAACCTGCACCCCCCTCCTCGATTGTTTTTCTGTACAAGGAATTGAAAATGTCCACCGTTATTTCGAATGTCGACCTTCGCAACATGGCCAAGACCGAAGCCGTCAAGCCGGCCGGTCAGTCCTTCTTCAGCCGCCTGATTTTCAGCATGTCACGTCGCGCCGAGCAAAACGCGATGGCCCGGCTTGCCGCTATCGATCCGCGCCTGGCCGCCGAAATCCGGGCAGCCCGCGACCGCACCGAGCGCGAAGCCAGCGAAGGCGCCAAGGTCTGACGCAACGCTTGATCCAGTCTGCCGGTCGGCCCCGGCAGCACCCAATTTAACGGCAAGGCCAGGCCTGCCGTCCCAGTGTCTCCTCCACTCCTCCTAAAGGGTGGATTCAGCCCGCAACCGAAACGTTGCGGGCTCTTTCTTTTCTGGCGGCGATCCGGATCAATGCTTGGTGCCGAATATCCGGTCACCCGCATCGCCCAGCCCCGGCACGATATAGGCGTGCTCGTTCAGGTGGGAATCGAGCGCGGCCACGTAGACGGGCACGCCCGGATGCGCCGCCTGGAAGGCTGCAACACCCTCGGGTGCGGCAACCAGCGCCAGAAACCGGATGCTGCCTGCGGGCACGCCCCGATCGATCAGGACCTGTACCGCATGGGCACCGGAATGGCCGGTCGCCAGCATGGGGTCGCAGACGATGAAGATGCGTCCCTCGATCTCGGGCAGGCGCACATAGTATTCGACCGGGCGATGGTCATCGCCTCGATACAGACCCACATGCCCCTGGCGCGCCGAGGGGATCAATTCCATGAGACCGTCGGCCATACCGAGCCCGGCGCGCAGCACGGGCACCACGGCGATCTTCTTGCCGGCGATGACCGGCGCCTCCATGGTTGCGACCGGGGTCTCGATGGCCTCGGTGGTCATCGGCAGATCACGGGTGATCTCATAGCCCATCAGCAGCGTGATCTCACGCAACAGATCGCGAAAGGTGCGCGTGGAGGTGGTGCGGTCGCGCATGCGCGAGAGCTTGTGCTGAATCAGCGGATGCTCGAGTACGAACAGATTGGGAAACCGCGGATCCTGCTTCATGACCTGACCTCGTCGATGCGGATGGCCTTCGGATCAAAATCGGCGGCCGGCGGATACTGCGGATTCATGCGTCGCAAGGTGTCGACGAGGATCGTCATGACGGCATAGTCGCGAAACCACTTCCGATTGGCCGGAATGATGTACCACGGCGCCCGTTTCGTCGAGGTCTGACGGATCGCCTCGTCGAAGGCCAGCATGTAGTCATTCCAACGCGCCCGCTGAACGAGATCATGTTCGTCGAATTTCCAGTGTTTGGCCGGATCATCGAGCCTTGCCTGCAGGCGCGCGGCCTGCTCGGCGCTGTCGATATGCAGAAAGAACTTGATGATGGTCGTGCCTTCGTCGACCAGCAGATTCTCGAATGCCTTGATATGGTTGAAGCGCTTTCGCCAGACCTTGCGCGGCACCAGATCATTCACCCGCACGACCAGCACGTCTTCGTAGTGCGATCGGTTGAAGATACAGATCTCGCCCTTGCCGGGTGTCTGGCTGTGGACCCGCCAGAGATAGTCGTGGGCCAGTTCCTGGGCGCTGGGTGCAGCGAAGCGGGCGATCGACACGCCATTCGGATTCACCCCCGAAAACACCCGGCGGATCGTGCCATCCTTGCCACCGGTGTCCATGGCCTGCAACACGATCAGCAGCGATTGTTGACCCTGCGCAAACAGTCGCTGCTGCAGGTCGATCAGTTCGGTGCGTAACTCTTCGAGCGCCTTGCGGGCCTGCGGCGCCTTGCCGTCGAAGCCCGGCGTGGCATTGGCATCCAGATCGGCCACGCGGGTAGTCTTGTCCAGTTCCAGCCAGCAGCGTTGCATCTTGCATCCTCTCCATCGATCCGGTTGGTCATGGCGATGGTACCGGTTGCACGGTTGCACGGTTGCGCGCCCGTCCGACCCGCAGGACACGACCGGCTTTCTGTGGTCGAATGATTCGATCAACCCTCGCCTGCGTGAATGTCCGAACCCAGCCAAGCACCGCTCGAGATCCGCCTGATCGGCCAATTCCTGCCCGAACGGACCACTTTGGTCTTTCTGCATGAGGGTCTGGGCAGCATGGCGACCTGGCGCGATTTCCCGGATCGCCTGTGTGAGCTGACCGGTCTGGCCGGCCTGCTCTATTCGCGACCGGGATATGGTCGATCGGCGACAGACGGGGCCGCGTGGTCACCCGACTTCATGCACACGGCTGCCGGGCACGAACTGGCGAGCCTGCTCGCGACCCACCGGATTCACCGGCCGCTGCTGATTGGGCATAGTGATGGCGCCTCGATCGCCTTGATCCACGCGAGCCGGGCAGTGCAACCTGTAGAGGCGGTGATCGCCATCGCCCCGCATCTGTTCGTCGAGCCGATCACGATCGAGGCAATCCGGGCGCTGAAGGCCAGATCGTCAATCGATCCGCGATTGCTGGCCTCGTTGGCTCGCCACCATGATCATCCGCGGGCGATGTTCGAGCGCTGGGTCGACGCCTGGCTCAGCCCCGCGTTCGCCCACTGGACCATCGAGTCCGACGTGGCTCGCATCACCTGCCCGGTCTTGGCCATCCAGGGTGAGCAGGACCAGTACGGCACACTGGGTCAGATTCACCGGCTCGCCGCGCTGGCGATCGACACGCGCTGCGTGGTGTTACCCGATTGCCGTCACAGCCCCCATCTGGAAGCACCAACCAGCCTGCTGAACGCATGCGGCGACTTCATCGCTCAGGTATCGGGCGCCGGTTCAGGTCCGGCAAGGTGATCGCTGATTCACGACCCGATCAGATGACTTCATAAATCCGAAGCCGCACGGCGCTCGCATCGCGCGCCCCACTGCCGATGGCGATGATCCGGTTCAGCCAGTCGTAACGCGAGTCACCGGTCTCGAAGCGCGGAACGGTGCGCATGTAGTAACTGGCCGGGTCGACCGCTTCGCCACGCGCCAGCGCCTCAAGTATCCGGCTCGGTCCGTGACGAATGCCGACATTGCGGATGTCGATGATCGCGCCATCATGGGTCTGCATCGAATAACGGGTATCGAGATGGGCGAGTCCGTCGCGATAGACTGTCTGCCAGTCCGCACCCAGATTCAGAATGCGACCGCTCAACCGATCGCCAGTGACGGTGCCGCCGACGATCGGGATGATTCGACGACGACCGGATGGCGCATCACCCAGTTCCATGGGCGCGGCCAGTTCGACATGGAAGTCACAGAGCGGGCGTAGTTGCGGCTCGGGGATCTGCACAAGGGTCTCCTCGACGGTTGGCTTTTTCAGTCAGCTCAGACGGATCGGCCCGATCCGAATGCCGCCCGGCGCAGGCGGTCGGCAACCGCTGCATAGGCCGGGTCCGATGGCGGCTGCTCGACCAGGATCAGGTCACCTTGCACGGCATCCAGGCTGCGCAGATCGTCATACAGCCGGTGAGCGAGATCGGACGCCGAATCGGGCATCGGCAGGCAGTGAATCGTTACAGACGTCGCATCGGACGGCGCCTTCGCAACCGACGGGCAGTGCCGGGCATAGACGGCGATCCGCATGCCGCTGCCACGCAGTTCAGTCAGGCGGGTGCTCAGTGCGGCCGGCGCGAGCAATTCGAGCCGGGTGAGTGGCGCATAGTGAGCCGCCAGCGTGCCGGGCGCGGCAGTCGGGGTGCTCTTGGCCTGTGCATCAGCAATGACCAGGTTGTCGGCCACGCTCCCGATGCCACCGGTCGCGTCCGACCCGCTTCGCACCGACTCGCCCAGCACCCTGGCGATCTGCTGGGCCGTGATCGCGCCTGGTCGCAGAATCTGGATCGCGCCGCGACTCAGATCGACGATCGTCGACTCCACGCCGATTCGGCGGCTCCGCCGTCCAGTACCAGCGGGGCCGCCTGACCCAGATCATCCATGACATGGGCGGCGCGAGTCGGACTGATCCGGCCGAAGCGGTTGGCCGACGGGGCGGCCAACCCCAGACCACCGGCCGCTTCAAAGCGGCGCATCACCTGTTGGGCAACCGGATGGGCGGGCACGCGCAGCCCCACCGTTGGATGACCGCCGCAGGCATGGGCCGGCGCATCCGCACGTCGCGCCATGATGAGCGTGAGCGGGCCGGGCCACAGCGCCCGTGCCAGCCGCTGGGCCCGGTCGTCGAACCGGGCCCAGCGATCGGCCTGATCCATCGAGGACACATGAACGATCAGCGGATGACCGGCCGGCCGCCCCTTGAGCGAATAGATGCCGGCCACTGCAGCGGCATTGCCGGCGTCGGCCGCCAGACCATAGACGGTTTCAGTGGGCAACACCACAAGTTCACCCGCGAGCAGCCGGGCCACCGCCTCGTCGATGGTCGCAGCATCGACCTCATCGGTGCGATCGCGCTGATCTGCCAGTCTCACGATCCGGCGTGAGCCTGTGGACCGGCCGCGAGGTCACGTTCGATTCGCTCGAGCACCGACTGAGCGCGCTCCAGGGAGTCATCGAGAATGGTCACATGACCCATCTTGCGACCCAGGCGCGGTTCACGCTTGCCGTACAGATGCAGCTTGGCGCGGGGATGTTGCACGATCCTGGACCAGTCGGGTTCGCGGGCCTCGTCACTCTTGCCGTATTGCCCGGCAAACCAGCTGTCGCCCAGGATGTTCAGCATGATCGCCGGTTCATGTTGCAACACGCCACCCAGGGGCCAGCCGGCGAGCACCCGCGCCTGTTGTTCGAACTGACTGGTGATGCAGGCATCAATCGAATAATGGCCGGAGTTGTGTGGTCTTGGTGCCAATTCATTGACCAGCAACTGGTCGTCGTCGATCACGAAGAATTCCACGCACAACACACCCACGTATTCGAGCGAATGGGCGATACGCACGCTGGCCGAGGTGGCGCGCAATGCGAGGCCGGGATCGATGCGCGCCGGCACGCTGGAGATGGCCAGAATGCCATCGCGATGCGTATTCTGGGCCACCGGATAGACAGCCGTTTCGCCGGTGAAGCTGCGCGCGACCACCACCGACAACTCGGTGCGCAGGTTCAGGCGCGACTCCAATACGCATGGCAGCTTACCCAGCCGATCGAAGGCCTCGCGCGCTGCCAGCGCCGAATCAACCCTCGCCTGACCCTTGCCGTCATAGCCGAGCCGTGCCACCTTGAGAATGCCCGGCAGCAGGGCCGGGTCAGGCGACTCCAGATCGGCCGCCGAGCGGATTGCCGCCCAGGGCGCACACTCCAGGCCACAGGATTCAATGAAGGTTTTTTCGGCGATCCGGTCCTGCGCCACCGCCACGGTCGCGGCAGCCGGACTCACGATGCAGCGCGAGGCCAGAAACTCCAGCGCTGCGGCGGGCACGTTCTCGAACTCGGTGGTGCAGGCCGCACACAGCTGCGCCAGTTCGGCCAGCGCCGGTTCGTCGAGATAGTCGGCCTGGATGTGACGGTCGGCCACCGAGGCCGCCGGCCCGTCAGCGGCCGGATCGAGCACACAGACCCGAAAGCCGATGCTCTGCGCGGCCATGCAGAACATGCGCCCGAGCTGACCTCCGCCCAGCAGCCCCAGCCAGGTTCCAGGTGCAAGTGGATGTGCCGCAGGTTTCATAATCATTTCCTGGTAAAGCGGATCGAAGGATCGGAGAGCCGCGCGCGATTCAACCCGGCGGCAGTTGCATCGCGCGCGCGGCGTCGGTCTGACGCGCGCGAAACGCGTCCAGTCGGGCCGCCAGCGCCGGATCGTTTGTGGCCAGCATGGCGGCCGCGAACAAGGCGGCATTCGCCGCGCCGGCTTCGCCGATCGCGAACGTGGCCACCGGAATGCCGCGAGGCATCTGCACGATGGAATGCAGCGAATCCTCACCGCGCAGATATTTGCTGGGCACCGGCACGCCCAGTACGGGCACCGGTGTCTTGGCCGCCAGCATGCCCGGCAGATGCGCGGCGCCACCGGCGCCCGCGATGATGGCCTTGAGACCCCGGCTCTGCGCGGCCTGTGCATAGGCGAACATGTCGTCCGGCATGCGATGCGCGGACACCACCTGTGCCTCATGTGGGATGGCGAACTCGCGCAATAACTCGACCGCGTGTTTCATCACCTCCCAGTCGCTGCTCGAGCCCATGACCACGCCGATCAATGGCGCACTCACGAGAGCGCCTCCAGTTCCTGACCGGTGATGCGACGCAAGGCCTCGCGATACTTGTCGGCCGTTCGGGCGATGATCTCGGCCGGCAAGGGCGGCGGTGGTGCCGTCTTGTTCCAGCCCGACACCGATTCCAGGTAATCGCGCACGAACTGCTTGTCGAACGAGGGCGGTGAGATACCGGGACTATAGGAATCCATCGGCCAGAAGCGCGAGGAATCGGCGGTCAGGATCTCGTCCATCAACACGAGTTCACCACGGTCATCCAGACCGAACTCGAATTTCGTATCGGCAATGATGATGCCTCGCTCGCGAGCGAGGTCGGCGGCCTGCTGATACAGGGTCAGGCTGGTCTGGCGCACGCGCTCGGCCATCGGTGTGCCGATCAACCCGGCCATCTGCTCGAACGTAATGTTCTCGTCATGCGCACCGGCAGCCGCCTTGGTTGCCGGCGTGAAGATGGGTTCGGGCAGACGCGCGGCCAGTTGCAGCCCCCTGGGCAGGTCAACGCCGCACACCGCCCCGTTGGCCTGATAGTCCTTCCAGCCCGAACCGATCAGATAACCACGCACCACCGCTTCGACCGGTAGCGGTTGCAGACGCCTGACGACCATCGAGCGACCACGCACCTGGGCACGTTCATCCGGCGCCACCACCGTCTCCGGATCGATGCCGGTCAGGTGGTCGGGAACGATACCGGCCAACCGTTGAAACCAGAACAGCGCCATGCGGTTGAGCACCCTTCCCTTGTCGGGGATCGGTTCGTTCATGATGACGTCGAAGGCCGAGAGGCGATCGGTGGTGACGATGAGCATGGTCTGCGCATCGATCGCATAGTTCTCACGAACCTTGCCGCGCCCGATCAGAGGCAGCGAGCTGATCTCGCTGCGATACAAGGCCTGGCTGTGGGCCGAACCGGATGAACGCTGAATCATGGTCGCAAAGTCCCCATTGTGCCCCAGGCGCCGCGATCAGGCGCCGCGATCAGGCGGCCCGCCACGGCGCCATCCAGCCCAGGCCGGCCGAGGTGGCGCCTTTGGGCCGGTACTCACAGCCGACCCAGCCATCGAAGCCCAACTCGTCGATCAGACCGAACAGATACGGATAATTGACCTCGCCCAGATCGGGCTCGTGACGGTCCGGCACGCCGGCGATCTGGAAATGATCGACCCAGGGCAGATTGGCGGTGATCTTCTTGGCCAGATCCCCCTCGACGATCTGGCAGTGGTAAAGATCCATCTGCACCTTGAGATTGTCGGCGCCCACCGCATTGATGGCGGCCAGGGCCTGTGCCTGGGTGTTGAGCAGAAAACCAGGAATGTCTCGCGTGTTGATCGGTTCCAGCAGCCCGGTGAGGTCCGCCGCGGCCAGCTTCTCGGCCGCCTGGCCCAGGTTCTCGATGTAGGTGGCAAGCTGGACATCACGATTGGCCGCATCCGGACAAAGGCCAGCCATCAGGTGAATCCGTGGGCAGCCCAGCACCCTGGCGTATTCAATGGCCTTGTCAACCCCGTCGCGGAATTCGGCCTCCCGCCCGGGCAGACTGCAGGTGCCTCGCTCGCCCGCATTCCAATCGCCGGGTGGCGCATTGAACAATACCTGCTGCAGTGCCGCCGCATCGAGCGCCGCGCGAATCTCGCGGGCCTCAAAATCGTAGGGAAACAGGAACTCAACGGCGCGAAAGCCGTCGGCCGCGGCCGCAGCAAAGCGATCCATGAAGGGCACTTCGGTATACATCATCGACAGGTTCGCGGCGAAATTCGGCATGACGGGACCCCGGATCGGTTGAATGAACAATGCGATCATAGTACCCGCCCCGGCAGTCCCACCCCACCCAGGATTCTTCGATGAGCGACCCGGCTACCCCGACGAGCACCCAGCCCACCGATTGGCAGCCCGAACTCGATGAGTTGCAGGCGCGTCGCGCACTGTCCGCGCGCATGGGCGGCGAGGAGAAAATTGCGCGGCATCGGGCCAATGGACGACTGACGGTGCGCGAGCGGATCCAGCTGCTGGCCGACGCGGGTAGTTTTCAGGAGATCGGCTCGGCAACCGGCGTGCCCGACTATGATGATGAGGGCCGCCTGCTCGGACTCACGCCGACCAATATCGTCTGCGGCATGGCCAATATCAATGAGCACCCGGTGTTCATCACGGGCGACGATTTCACCGTGCGAGGCGGTGCCAATGATGGCGGCTCGCGCGAAAAATTCGAGTTCGCCGAACTGACCGCAGCCCGTTGGCATATCCCTCTGATCCGGCTGGTCGATGGCACCGGCGGCGGTGGCTCGGTCAAACATCTGGAAACCACGGGGCGCACCCATCTGCCTGATGTGCCGCAACTGACCGACATGGCGCAGGCCCTGAGCGAGATTCCGGTGGTCGGCCTGGGTCTGGGATCGGTGGCCGGCATGGGCGCAGCCCGGGTCTGCGCCAGCCATTATTCGGTGATGGTCACTGGCTCCTCACAATTGTTCGCCGCCGGTCCGCCGGTGGTGGCACGCGCGGGTGAAACCCTGACCAAGGAAGAACTGGGCGGTACCCCTATTCATGCCGCCAACGGCACGATCGACGATGCCGTGGCCAGTGAAGCCGAGGCCTTCGAGCGGACCCGCCGCTTTCTGTCGTATCTGCCCTCGTCGGTTCATGCCCTGCCGCCACGCACCCCGCCCACCGATTCACCCGGGCGACGCGACGACCGGCTGCTCTCGGTCATACCGCGCGATGCACGCAAGGTCTACAAGATGCGGCCCATCATCGAGTCAGTCTGCGATGACGCGAGCTTTTTCGAGATCGGCCGGGCCTGGGGCAAATCGGTGATCACCGGTCTGGCTCGCCTGGATGGCTGGCCGGTGGCCATCCTGGCGAGCGATCCGTACCACTATGGCGGCGCCTGGACCAGCGATGCCTGCCGCAAGGCCGTGCGCCTGGTTGACCTTGCCCAGACCTTTCATCTGCCCGTCGTTCACCTGGTGGATATTCCGGGCTTTCTGATCGGCAAAATGGCCGAACAATCGGGCGTGATGCGGGCGGGCAGCCAGGCCCTCGTGGCCATCCGGCAATGCCGGGTGCCCTGGTGCGCGGTGGTCGTGCGCAAGGCCTACGGCATGGCGGCGCTCACTCAGCGCAATGGTGCCGGTGCCTTCACGCGCTTCGCCTGGCCCTCGGCGCAGTGGGGCTCACTGCCGATCGCCGGCGGCGTGCAGGCCGCGTATCGAGCCGAGATCGAGGCGGCCGACGATCCACAGGCCAGACGCGCCGAGATCGAGGCACGCCTGGAAAAGGTTCAGTCTCCGCTGCGCTCGGCCGAGGCCTTCGGCATTGAAGAAATCATCGATCCGCGCGAGACCCGGGCGCATCTGTGTCGCTTTGCCAATCTGGCGGCACCGCTGCGCACGACCGACGGGCGCCCCTTCGGCTATCGACCCTGACGCCGAAGGGCGGCTGCGCTAGCATCACGCATTGCGCGCTGACCGCGCGCCACGCACAACAATCAGGAGCGAACCCCATGGTCAGACTATTGGTCGTTCACGGTGCCGGCATGGAGCTGCGCGGCATCCAGAACATCGAAACCTTCGGCACGATGACCATGGCCGACTACACCGAGGCCATCCATCGTTACGCCCGTGAACTGGATATTCATGCGCAGGTGTTTCACTCCCTCAAGGCTGACGCACTCATCGAGCAACTGCGCACCTGCGCCAGCGAGGGCATCCAGGGCGTGCTGATCAATCCGGCCGGCTTCACCGTCGGCCACCCCGAGATCGCCCAGGCGATCCGCGCCACCGGCCTGGCATCGGCCGAGGTTCACGTGTCGAATCCGGCCACCCGTTCGCTGGTCTCGTCGATCGCACCGGGCACGACCAGCGTGGTCGCCGGCTTTGGCGTGGCCGGCTACCGACTGGCCATGCTGGGCTTGCGTGAGTTGATTCTCGCGCCGCGTTGATTCTGGCACCGCGTTGGTCCTGAGCGATCGATGAGCGTCTGAACGCCCGGCCGATCAGCCACCCGCTGCGACCGAGTGGGCCAGGAAACCACCCGACTGATGCGCCCAGAGCCGGGCATACAGCCCGTCACGCTCGAGCAATTGCCGGTGGGTGCCCTGCTCGACGATGCGGCCCCCATCGATCACGATCAGGCGGTCGAGCCGCGCGATGGTACTCAGTCGATGGGCAATCGCAATGACGGTCTTGCCCTGCATCAGTGAGGCCAGTTGTTCCTGGATGGCCAATTCCACCGCCGAATCGAGCGCCGACGTGGCTTCGTCCAGCACCAGGATGGGCGCGTTTTTGAGAATCACCCGGGCCAGCGCGATCCGTTGGCGTTGGCCACCGGATAATTTGACCCCGCGCTCGCCCGCATGGGCATCGAAACCGGTACGGCCCTGCCAGTCGCGCAGCAAGGGAATGAACTCATCGGCATGCGCCTGCGCGGCGGCCGCATCGATCCGATCCTGACTGGCCTCGGGACACCCGTAGCGGATGTTGTCGGCGATCGAGCGGTGCAACAACGACGTGTCCTGCGTGACCATGCCGATGGCCGCCCGCAGGCTCTCCTGAGTCACATGCGAGATCACCTGGTCGTCGATCTCGATCGACCCGCTGTCGACATCATGAAACCGCAGCAACAGGTTGACCAGCGTGGACTTGCCCGCGCCCGAGCGACCGACGATGCCGATGCGCTCGCCCGGGGCCACCTGCAGATCGAAGTCCGTGAACACCGGCGCGCTGGCACCGGGATAGGTGAAACACACCGAGCGAAATCGCACCTGTCCGCGACTGACCACCAGCGGCAGTGCATCGGCCCGGTCGGTGAGCCGATTAGGCACCGCAATCGTCTGCATGCCCTCCTGCACCTGACCGATGTTCTCGAAGATGCCGGAAATTTCCCAGGACACCCAGCCCGCCATGCTCGAGGTCTGCCAGGCCAGCGGCAAGGCCATCGCCACCACGCCGGCATCGATATGCCCCTGAACCCACAGGGCGATGCCGGTGGCACCAGTGGCCACCACCAGCATCGCGTTCATCGTGGCAAGCCCCACCATGAAGCGCGATGACAGGCGCATGTGCGCACTCACCCGATGCCGATGATCACGCATCGCCTCGGCCACATAGGCATCTTCATCGGCGCCCCGGGCGAACAGCTTGACCGTCAGGATGTTGGCATAGCTGTCCACGATGCGCCCGATCAAGGCCGAATTGCCCTCCGATGAGGCGCGCGCCCGATCGCGCATGCGCGGCACGAAATACCGCAGGAATCCGACGTAACAGACCGCCCAGACCAGCATCGGCATGGCCAGCCGCCAGTCGGCCACCGCCATGATGCCCAGCGCGGTGATGCAGAAGGCCAGGATGTACCAGACCGCGCGAATCGACGCGGTGACCGTCTCACGCAACGAGTATCCGGTCTGCATGACCCGGCTGGCCAGGCGACCGGCAAAATCATTCTGAAAGAAGGGCAGGCTCTGACGCACGACATGCCAGTGACTCTGCCAGCGCACCAGTTGCGAGACGCCGGGCACGACCGCGTTGTGCCGGATCAGACTGTCCAGCATCACCACCAGCGGCCGGCCGATCAGGATCGTCAGGGCAATGCCCAGCAGCATCGGCCAGGCCCGGCCGAGCGCCGCGACTCGATCACCCGCCTCGACCAGGCGCACGAGTTCGCCGATCAGGATGGGCACCAGGGTATCGATGAACGCGATCGCGAGCGCGGTGCCGAACATGGCGGCATAGACGCCGCGCGACTGGCGGATGAAATACCAGTAAAACGCCAGCAGTCCGGCCGGCGGGGGCGAATCGCGTCGCTCGGCATCCAGGGGTTCGGGACCGGGAACGATGGTCTCGAAGTAGCGGAATATCGAGGGCAGCGGCATCATTGGATCATACGGCAGGCGCCGGTGCACCACGCCGCTTGGAGTATGATCATTTGCCGCAATCAACGGCCCGTCAATACCATGAACCGTTTCAGGAGACACCGCATGTCCGGATCAAATCGAGCGTCGGGATCGACGCAACGGCGCAGAGTGCTCGCCGCGTCTGCCTCAATGGCCGCTCTCGCGGTGCTGTCGAGCGCGCTGAGTGTCATGCCCGCGCAGGCCGCCGGCAAGCAGACCATCGGCATCTCGATGCCCACCAAATCATCGGCGCGCTGGATCGACGACGGTAACAACATGGTCAAGGTCCTGGCCGACAAGGGCTACAACACGGATCTGCAATACGCCAACGACGATATCCCCACCCAGCTGTCGCAGATCGAAAACATGGTGACCAAGGGCGCCAAGGTGCTCGTGATCGCGGCCATCGATGGCACCACATTGTCCGACGTCCTGGCCAAGGCCGCCGAGCAGGGAATCAAGGTCATCGCCTACGACCGCCTGATTCGCGGCTCCAAGCATGTCGACTTCTACGCGACCTTCGACAACTTCCAGGTGGGCGTGCTGCAGGCCCAGTCGATCGAGAAGGTGCTGGACCTCAAGAATGCCGCCGGCCCCTTCAATATCGAATTGTTCGGCGGTTCGCCGGACGACAACAACGCCTTCTTTTTTTATGACGGCGCCATGTCGGTTTTGAAGCCCTATATCGACAGCGGCAAGCTGGTGGTGCGCAGCAAACAGATGGGCATGGACAAGGTCGGCACGCTGCGCTGGGACGGCGCGGTCGCCCAGTCCCGCATGGACAACCTGCTGAGCGCCTATTACGGCAATGCCCGCGTCGATGCCGTGCTCTCACCCTACGACGGCCTGTCGATCGGCATTCTGTCGTCCCTGAAGGGCGTGGGCTATGGCAGTCCTCAGCAACCCTTCCCCATCGTCACGGGTCAGGATGCCGAAGTGCCGTCGGTCAAATCCATTCTGGGCAAGGAACAGACCTCGACCATCTTCAAGGACACCCGCGAGCTGGCCAGGGTAACCAGTTCGATGATCGATTCGGTTCTGGTGGGCAAACAGCCCGAAATCAACGACACCAAAACCTACGACAACGGCATGAAGGTTGTCCCGTCCTATCTGCTCAAGCCGGTCAGTGTCGACATCAGCAACTGGAAGTCATTGCTCATCGACAGCGGCTACTACAAGGCTGATCAATTCCAGTAGGCCGGGCGCCGATACCCCCGATGCCCCGATAGCCCTCGCGCCGCGATCACGATCTGACGAGTCCGAGCCATGGAACCGATCCTGCAGATGCAGAACATCGTCAAGCGGTTCCATGGCGTGACCGCCCTTGACGGTGTCGACCTGACGGTCGAGGCCGGCGAGATCCACGCCATCGTCGGTGAGAACGGCGCGGGCAAATCGACGCTCATGAAGGTGCTGAGCGGCGTCTATCCGTCGGGCGACTTCGAGGGCGAGATCCACTTTGACGGGCAGGCCCGGCGGTTTCGTGGCATCGCCGACAGCGAGTCGCTGGGCATCATCATCATTCACCAGGAGCTCGCCCTGGTGCCCTTGTTGTCGGTTGCCGAGAATATGTTCCTGGGCAATGAACCGGCCCGCCTGGGCGTGATCGATCGGCAGGCCGCCTTTCGACGCAGCGCCGAGTTGCTGGACAAGGTCGGCCTGCGCGAGTCGCCCAACACCCTGGTCACCGACCTGGGCGTGGGCAAGCAGCAACTCGTGGAAATCGCCAAGGCACTGGCCAAGAACGTTCGCCTGCTGATCCTCGACGAACCCACGGCCAGTCTCAATGAAAGCGACAGCGACGCCTTGCTCGAGCTGATGCTCGGTCTGCAGGCCCAGGGCATCGCCTGCATCCTGATCTCGCACAAACTCAATGAGATCGCCCGGGTTGCCGACCGCATCACGGTGCTGCGCGACGGCCGCACGGTGCATACGCTCGACTGCCGCGACAACACCGCCAGCGAAAGTGAAATCATCCGTCACATGGTCGGGCGCGACATGAACGATCGGTATCCGGTGCGCACGCCGCGCATCGGCCAGACAGTGTTCGAGGTGCGCGACTGGACCGTACACCATCCGATCCATGGCGACCGCCAGGTCGTCAAAGGGGTGAATCTGAGCGCCCGACGCGGCGAGATACTCGGCATCGCCGGTCTGATGGGCGCGGGACGCACCGAGCTGGCCATGAGCCTGTTCGGTCGCAGCTACGGCCAACGGATCAGCGGCACGATACTCATCGACGGCCAGCCGGTGAATGCCTCGACGGTGGGCCGCGCGATTGCCAGTGGCATCGCCTATGTGACTGAAGATCGCAAGGGCTATGGCCTGGTGCTGGACGAACCCATCGACCGCAACATCACGCTGGCCAATCTGTCGGGCGTATCGCGATGGGGCGTGGTCAGCGAGGCACGTCAGACCGAAGTCGCCACGGGCTATCGACGCCAGTTATCTATCCGCTGCCACAGCATCGCGCAGCCGGTCGTGAATCTGTCGGGCGGCAACCAGCAGAAGGTGGTGCTGGGCAAGTGGCTGTTCGTGAAGCCCAAGATCCTGATCATGGACGAACCGACCCGCGGCATCGACGTGGGCGCCAAATACGAAATCTATTCGATCATGGCCGAGCTGGCCGACAAGGGCAACTGCATCATCATGATTTCATCTGAAATGCCCGAGTTGCTGGGCATGTGCGATCGCATCCTGGTGATGAACGAAGGTCGCTTCGTTGCCGAACTGACCGCCGGCGCGGCCAGTCAGGAGGCGATCATGGCCGCCATCGTGCGCGACGGGAGTCACTGAATGACGCAGCAATCCCAGGGCATCCTCGTGTTCCTCAAGGGACACATGCGTGAATACGGCATGCTGCTGTCGCTGGCGGCGATCATGGTGTTTTTTCAGATCATGACCGACGGCGTGCTGATGCAGCCGCTGAACCTGACCAATCTGATCCTGCAGAACAGCTACATCGTGATCATGGCCCTGGGCATGTTGCTGGTGATCGTTGCCGGTCATATCGACCTGTCGGTGGGCTCGGTGGTGGGCCTGATCGGCGCCCTGGCCGCGGTGCTGATGGTGCAGATGAAAATGCACTATATACCGGCCACCCTGCTGTGCCTGCTCGCCGGCGCGCTGATCGGTGCAGCCCAGGGTGCTTTCGTGGCCTTCTGGCGGATTCCCTCCTTCATCGTCACCCTGGCCGGCATGCTCGTGTTCAAGGGCCTGGCACTGGCCTTGCTGCAGGGGCGCTCGATCGGCCCCTTCGCGCCGGAATTCCAGCGGCTCAGCTCCGGTTTCATTCCCGACTTTCTGGGCGGCGAATCGCTGCGGCTCACCTCGCTGCTGCTGGGCGTGGCGGCCGCCTTGCTGCTGATCATGATGAATTGGCGCGAGCGCATCGCAGCCCGGCAACACGATATCGAACTGGAGCCTGCAGGCCTCTTTCTGGCGCGCAATGCGATCTTCGCCGGCATCATCATCGCGCTGGCCTGGCTGCTCGCCACCTACAAGGGCCTGCCCAATGTCCTGATCATCATGGCCGTGCTGATCGTCGTCTATGACTTCATTGCCATGCGCACCGTGATCGGCCGACGCATCTACGCGCTGGGCGGCAACGAGAAGGCCGCCCGTCTGTCCGGCATCCAGACCGAGCGCCTGACCTTCCTGACCTTCGTCAACATGGGCATGCTGGCCGCGATCGCCGGACTGGTGTTCGCCGCCCGCCTCAACACCGCCACCCCCAAGGCGGGCAACGGCTTCGAACTTGACGTGATCGCAGCCTGTTTCATCGGCGGTGCCTCGGCATCCGGCGGTGTGGGCAAGGTGATCGGCGCGGTGATCGGCGCCTTCATCATGGGCGCGATGAACAACGGCATGTCGATCATGGGCATCGGGATCGACTATCAGCAGGTGATCAAAGGGCTGGTGCTGCTGGCCGCGGTGTTCATCGATGTCTACAACAAATCGCGCTAGGCGCGATGCGCGCCGGGCTCCTCATTCCCTATCATCCGGGAGCAGCCAGTCATGAGCGGATCAACAAACTATCCCAGTCTGCACTTGCGGTCGGTGGTGATCACCGGCGGGGCGACCGGCATCGGCGAAACACTGGTGCGGCAGTTCGTCGCCCAGGGCGCCCAGGTGGCCTTCATCGATCGCGATGCCAAAGCGGGCGCGGCGCTCGCCGCCGATCTGGCGGGCAGTGCGCAGCCGCCCTTGTTTGTTGCGGCCGATCTGACTGACTTCGCCGCCCTGACCTCGGTGTTCGACCAATGCCGCGCGCACACCGGACCGATCGCCGTGCTCATCAACAACGCGGCCAATGATCAGCGCCACCGCATCGAGGACACCACACCGCAAAGCTGGGATGAGGGCGTCGCCACCAATCTCAAACACCAGTTTTTTGCGGTCCGGCAGGTGATCGATGACATGAAGTCGCTGGGCGGTGGCTCGATCATCAACTTTGGATCGGTGAGCTGGATGCTCAAGCAGGGCGGCATGCCGGTCTACACCACTTCAAAATCGGCAGTGCAAGGCCTGACCCGAAGCCTGGCGCGGGACCTGGGACCCTTCAATATCCGGGTCAACACCATCGTGCCCGGTTGGGTCATGACCGACAAACAGGTCCGTTTATGGCTCGATGATCGCGGCCGGGAAGACATCCGGCGCGGCCAGTGCCTGCAGGCCCCGCTGCTCCCGGTCCACATCGCCAGCATGGCCCTGTTTCTGGCGGCCGACGACAGCGCCATGTGCACGGCCCAGGATTTTGTGGTCGATGGCGGCTGGACGTGATGACGGGCGGATGATCACCGGGTCACGCCGAACCGGTAGTCGGTGCGACTCAGGAAGGTTTCCCCCGGCCTTAACACCGTACTCGGAAACTGCGGACAGTTCGGCGAATTCGGAAAATGCTGGGTTTCCAGGCAGATGCCGTCACCGGCCCGGATCGGGCGACCATCCCGACCTGACAAGGTGCCGTCCAGCGCATTGCCCGAGTAGAACTGCAACCCCGGCTCGGTGGTCTCCACCTCCAGATACCGACCCGAGGGCTGATGCACCAGCCGGGCCGCCAAGTGAAGCCCCGGACCGTCGCGGTCCAGCACCCAGTTGTGATCGTAACCGCCGGCCAGGTGCAATTGCGGATCGGGCCAGGCCAGCCGTTCGCCGATCCGGGTTGCCTGCCTGAAGTCGAACGGCGAACCCTCGACCGGGTTTTCAGCGACCGGCAACAAGGCCTGGTCCACGGCCAGATATCGGCTGGCCGCGATGGTCAGGTGGTGATCGAGCGCACTGCCCTCACCGGCCAGATTGAAGTAGCCGTGATGGCTGGGATTGATCACGGTCGGCCGATCGGCATCGGCCTGGAAATCGATTCGCAGACGCTGATCGTCGGTGATCCGGAACAACACGGTCAGTTGCAGGTTACCCGGAAAACCCTGCTCGCCGTCGGCGCTGCGATAGGCAAGGCGCAGCATGTCGGCGCCGCCATCGGGGTCGCTCAACACCGCTGGGGTGAACACCTGCCTTGAAAATCCCTGGGACCCGCCGTGCAAGGTATGGCCTGACTCATTACGATCCAGCTCGAATGCCCGTCCATCCAGAACCAGCCGACCGGCGCGAATCCGGTTCGCATAACGACCGACCACGGCACCGACATACGGATGAGGCCCGACATAGTGTTCGAGCGAATCGAATCCGAGCACCACATTGGTCGGCCTGCCGTGGCGGTCGGCCACCTCGATACCGGTCACGGTCGCGCCATAATTGATCACCCGGACCACCATGCCCCGCTGATTGTCCAGGGTGTACTCGGTTATTGCCCGGCCCTGGGTCCAGCCATAGGCGCGCTGCGTGATGCTCACCCAGGCTGTCCATGCTGGCGCCAGAACTCGCGCGCAGCCAGGGCTTCCTCATGCTGGTCCAGGTGCCAGTCCCTGGGCTGGTCGATCTCGTAAAAATCCGGATCCGTGGTTTCGATCGATCCGGTCAGCGAACCGCCCGTTCGCCGACACAGATAGAGCAGGTGGAAACTGCTGTGTGGCGAACCGAAGTCGCCAGGCAACCGGGTACGGATACGGATCAACGGGCCCACCTCGACGATCAGGCCACTTTCCTCGACCACCTCCTTGGCACAGGACGCCTCGGGCGACAGGTTCACATCGGCCCAACCGCCGGGCAGACACCAGGTCAGGTCCACCGTGCGCCTGACCAGCAACAGGCGGCCATCGGGTTCGAAGACCGCGGCCGACACCCCGACCTTGGGCGTGGCATAACCCAGTTCGGCCGTCAGGCGTTCGCTGACCTGTTGGGCCTGTAACGGACCGAGCGCCGCATACTCGCGGCTCACCACATTGAGCAGATGCTGATAACGAAGCCGGTCGAAGGGCGCCCGCGAGAAGCCCAGGCCAGTCTGGGCAATGGCGCGAATCTCTTCGAGCAGATGGAGAAAATTGGGTGGTTCCGTCTGGGTCATCGTGGCGTATTCCGACATTGGCGTCGGCTACCATCGAACATCATGAGCCCCGATGATAACGCCGCGATCCATGCCGACTCCCTGCCTATGCGCGATCCGTTGGCCAGTCTGATCCGGCGGCTTGCCCGCCTCGGTGCGATCCTGCTGCTCTGGCCCACCGCGGCGCTGAGCCTGCTCGCCATGCTCGCGAGCCACTGGTGGCTTGCCGACCTGGTGGTTCATTTCCGGATCCAGTATCTTGCGGTGGCTCTGCTCGGCGCGCTGCTCGCCCTGGGTCTGGGGGCGCGGACCCTGCTCGCGCTGGCCGGAATCTGCGCCGCGCTCAATATCGGCCCGGTCATCGCCTACTTCCATGCCGACCTCACACCGATGGAACTCGCCAGGGCCGACACCCAGACCACAGCACCGTCGTTGGCCAATGTGCGCATCGCCGGCCTGAACGTCTTTTTCCGTAACACCAACTATGACGGCGTGGCCGCCTGGATTCACGAGATCAATCCCCATGCGGTGGTGCTTGTCGAGGCTGACCGCCACTGGGAACAAGCCATGGCCCGGCTGCTGCCCGATTATCCCACTCGCTGGCTGTCCATCGAACGGGGCAGTCAGCTCGGCAAACTGATTCTGTCGCGCGAGCCCTTTCTCGCGCGCGCGACCATCGCGTCGCGCAGCGTTCGCGCTGACAGCCCACTGGTGACTCTCGCCGTTGACGGCGTGCGCTTCCAGCTCACCGCCGTGCATACGGTCTGGCCGATGGGGCCCGACGAGCAGGCCGCACGGAACCGGGACCTGCTCGGATTGGGCGAGTGGGCGGCAACGGCAAGCCTGCCGCTGATCGCGATCGGCGACTTCAACGTGTCGCCGTTTTCCCCGCATTTTGACCGCCTGCTGGCCGACAGCGGTCTGCATCGGGCGTCGGCCGGCCGCGGCTGGTTACCGACCTTTCCGGCCTTTCTGCCTCTGGCCGGCATTCAGATCGACCACCTGCTGGTCTCCAGCGGCGTTGCCGTGCGTGATCTGCGCACGGCCCAGGGCCTGGGCTCGGACCATCGTGCACTGATTGGCGATCTGCAGATCAGCGCACGATCCACGCCCTGAGTCCGGCTGACCGATCGGACCGGCAGCCTGAGTCAGGACATCGGATGCCTCAGGCCTGGACCTTCTGGGCCAGCTCACCCTTGGCATAACGCTGAACCATGACCGACAGGCCCAGGGGCTTGATCTTGCTGCCCTGGCCGGCACAGTTGAACTCCTGATAGCGCTGGGCGGCGATCTTCTTGGCGGCCTCGCGCGCCGGCTTTAGGAAATCTCGCGGATCAAATTTCGAGGGATTTTCAACCATATACCGGCGCACGGCAGCCGTCATGGCCAGACGGATGTCGGTGTCGATGTTGATCTTGCGCACACCGTACTTGATCGCTTCCTGGATCTCCTCGACCGGCACGCCATAGGTTTCCTTCATGTCGCCACCATACTGGCGGATCTGCGCCAGCAGATCCTGGGGCACGCTGGACGAGCCATGCATGACCAGATGCGTGTTTGGCAGGCGGGCATTGATCTCTTTGATGCGGGAGATCGCCAGGATGTCGCCGGTGGGCTTGCGGGTGAATTTGTAGGCGCCATGGCTGGTACCGATCGCGATTGCCAGCGCATCGACCTGGGTGCGGTTGACAAAATCGGCCGCCTGCACAGGATCGGTGAGCAATTGCTCACGCGTCATCGTTGAATCGGTGCCATGACCGTCTTCCTTGTCGCCCTTCATGGTTTCCAGCGAGCCCAGGCAGCCCAGTTCGCCCTCGACCGTCACGCCCACCTTGTGCGCCATGTCGACGACCTTGCGCGTAACATCGACGTTGTAGTCATAACTGGCGATGGTCTTGCCATCGGCCTCCAGCGAGCCATCCATCATCACGCTGGAAAAACCCAGGTCGATGGCACCGCGGCAGACATCGGGAGACTGGCCATGATCCTGGTGCATGACAATGGGCACATTCGGATACGTCTCGACCGCCGCCTGGATCAGATGCTTCAGAAAGCCCTCGCCCGCATACTTGCGAGCGCCGGCCGAGGCCTGCATGATCACCGGCGAATCGAGTTCGCTCGCCGCGCCCATGATCGCCTGGACCTGTTCCAGGTTGTTGACATTGAATGCCGGAATGCCATAGCCGTTTTCGGCCGCGTGGTCCAGCAATTGCCGCATCGACACCAGTGCCATCAGCGTTCTCCTAAGTAGTTTCGAATCCGTAGCAACCTGCAATTATGGGCCATCCGCCCGCCGCTGGACCGGGAACTATGTCGCAGGGCTTGTTACAAGTCATGCCGCCGGACCGGCGGCGCAACGCCCCGGGCAGGCGGTGATCCGGCTAGTTCGTCTTCCAGGACAGGGCGGTCACGAATGAGGTATCCCGCGGCTTCAGCCCGGTACCGGGCTGGCTGTTATGGCGCACCGACAGGGTGGTGGTCAGACTCATGGTCTGGCTCATCGCCACCGAAACCGCCAGATCAAATTCAGCGCGATATTCGCCCGTTTCGCTCATATTCGGAAAGATCGTCAGGCGCTGCTTGAGCGTGGTGTTGTCATTGAACTGGTGCGACGACTCCTGGCCCAGCAGCAGTTCGAAGCGCGAATATCGCTGCCGGGTGCTGCTGCCGAATTCGATGGGCTCGGTGTAACGATCGCGGGAATACCCGGCACCGGCGAACGCGTCCCACTTGTTGTCGTCGGTTCGAATCAGTCGGTAGCCACTGCCATTGGCGATCGAGAACCGGGAGCCGACCTTCGCACGGGTATCACGCAAGGCTTCGGTCTGGCCGAAACCGTAGACGCGGGGATTGATCTCGCGCTGATAGCGGACGGCCAGCTGGATCGCCTCGCCGGTCGATTCACCCAGGTTGCGCGACAACTGACCGCGACCGAGCAGATCGAGCTTTTCCCGCTGGGTGGCACGCACCGCATCCAGACTCAGGTTGACCGCACGGGTGGTGGTGTTGCCGCTGAACCAGGAGGTTCCCGCGCCGAAGGCATATCGCCGCTTGCCGTCTTCGACCACCGTGGCCTGGCCCATGGCCACCGCGCTGACGCCGAGCAACAGACTGGATACGACGAGACGGTTCAGACAACCAGCCATTGCAATCAGGCGTGCTGGCCGATCCGCACAATCGTCAAGGAATTGGTGCCTCCCGATTTGCCGATCGGGTCGCCAATGGTGATGATGACCATGTCGCCGAGATTGACCACGCCGACCTCGAGCAGCCGACGCTCGGCGGCCAGCAGCAACTCGCTGCGCGAGGTGGTGGTGGGCATGTCCATCAGGATCGGATGCACCTCACGATACAGGGATAGCCGGCGTCGTGTGCCTTCTTCGGGCGTAAGGGCATAGATCGGCACACCCGAGTCGATTCTTGACATCCAGAGCGCCGTCGATCCGGACTGGGTCAGCGCAACGATCGCCCGGACCCCCATATGGTGGGAGATGAACAATGCGCTCATCGCAATTGATTGATCGATACGGGTGAACGTGCGATTCAGGAATTCGGTATCCAGCGGCCGGTTCTGCGATTTGTCGGCTTCCACGCACACCCGATCCATCGCCTCGACGGCGAGCACGGGATAGTCGCCAGCCGCCGATTCGGCCGACAGCATCACGGCGTCGGTGCCATCGAGCACGGCATTGGCAACATCACTGACTTCGGCGCGGGTGGGCACGGGCGACGAGATCATCGACTCCATCATCTGGGTGGCGGTGATGGTGAGCTTGTTCATCTCGCGCGCGAGCTTGATCATGCGCTTTTGCAGCGCCGGCACGGCCGCATCGCCCACCTCGACCGCCAGATCGCCCCTGGCCACCATGATGCCGTCGGAGGCGCCCAGAATCTCCTCAAGATTGCCGATGGCCTCGAAACGCTCGATCTTGGCGATCATCCTGGCCTTGCTGCCGCGGGCGCGCGCCAACTCACGCGCCATGTACATGTCGGCCGAATTCTTCGGAAACGACACCGCGATGAAATCGGCCTCGAACTCGACCGCCGTCTGGATGTCTTCCATGTCCTTGGCGGTCAGGGCCGGGGCTGACAGCCCGCCACCCTGGCGATTGATGCCCTTGCGGTCCGACAGATCGCCACGCATGGTGACCGTGCAGGCAATGGTCCGCGCGGTCACGGCATCGACTTTCATCATGAGGCGACCATCGTTGAGCAACAGCGTATCGCCCGGTGCCACATCATTGACCAGTTCCGGATAGTCCAGACCCACCCGGTGCTGATCGCCCAGTTCACAATCCAGATCGAAGGTGAACTTGTCGCCCTTGTCCAGATGGATGGGACCAGCGGCGAAACGACCGATACGGATCTTGGGGCCTTGCAGATCGGCCAACACGCCGATGTCGCGCCCCAGGCGGGCGGCCGTCTCGCGAACCGTGCGCACGGCCGCGCGATGCTGATCGGCGCTGCCATGCGAGAAATTCACCCGCACGACATTCATGCCGGCCAGGATCAATTGCTCGAGCCGTTCAGGCGAGTCCGACGCGGGACCAATCGTCGCCACAATCTTGGTGGCGCGCGGAGCTGGAGCAGTCATGGGCAGAGTCCGTTGAAGTGGGCGAGGCTCGGGCGCCTATTGTGCATGAGGCTTGTTTCAACCCTTCACGTGCGGGGCCAACACGAGCCTGCCTGCCACCGACTGTCGTGATGGCGAGACGCCGCGCCGCACCCGGACTGCGGCGCAGCGGACGCGCTCAGCTCTGGGCCCGCTCGCTCAGCGCCACCACCGCCGGCAGCGGTTTACCTTCGAGGAACTCGAGGAAAGCCCCGCCCCCGGTGGAGATGTAGTCGATCCGGTCAGCGATGCCGAACTTGGCGATCGCCGCCAGCGTGTCGCCGCCGCCAGCCACCGAGAAACCCTTCGAATCGGCAATCGCCCTGGCCAGCACTTCGGTGCCTTTGGCAAACGAATCGAACTCGAACACGCCGACCGGACCGTTCCAGAGGATGGTGCCGGCATCACGCAGGATGCCGGCCAGGGTGGCAGCAGTGTCCGGACCGATGTCCAGGATCAGTTCGTTCGCACCCACCGCATCGGCCCGGCGCACCAGGGCCGGCGAGCTCGCCGAAAACGCCGTCGCGCAGACCACATCGACCGGAATCGGCACCTCGGCGCCCCGTTCGGCCATCATGGCGATGATCTCCGTGGCCTGCCCAAGCAGATCCGGTTCGGCCAAAGACTGGCCGATCGGCCGACCGGTGGCCAGCAGGAAGGTATTGGCGATGCCACCACCCACGATCAGGCGATCGACCTTGGCGGCCAGCGATTTGAGAATCGTCAGCTTGGTCGAGACCTTGGATCCGGCAACGATGGCCACCAGCGGCCGAGCCGGATTGCCCAGCGCCTTGCCCAGGGCATCGAGTTCGGCGGCCAGCAGCGGACCGGCGCAGGCAATCGGCGCGAACCGGGCGATGCCATGGGTGGTGGCCTCGGCCCGGTGCGACGTGCCGAAGGCATCATTGACATAAACATCGCAGAGAGCGGCCAGCTTTCGGGACAAGGCCTCGTCATTCTTCTTTTCGCCCACATTGCCCCGGCAGTTCTCGAGCATCACCACCTCGCCAGGGGCGACCTTGAATCCACCGTCGACCCAGTCGGCAACCAGCCTGACCGGTTTGCCCAGCAGAGCCGCCAGGGCCTTGGCAACCGGCGCCAGGCTGTCCGCCGGGGTGAGCGCGCCCTCTGTCGGGCGACCCAGATGCGAGGTCACCATGACGGCCGCACCCGCGTCCATGCAGTGCCGGATGGCCGGCACCGAGGCACGGATACGGGTGTCGTCGGTGATGGCGCCCTGATCGTCCTGCGGCACGTTGAGGTCGGCCCGGATGAACACCCGTCGCCCGGCGACGTTCTGGTCTGTGAGACGTTTGAAGTTCATGGCCAGGCGCCCTTATTTCGCGTTGACCAGCGCCAGCGTGGTGTCGAGCATCCGGTTCGAGAAACCCCACTCGTTGTCGTACCAGCTGGACACCTTGACCAGACGACCAGACACCTTGGTCAGTGTCGAATCGTAGGTGCTGGAGGCCGGATTGTGATTGAAGTCGACCGACACCAGCGGTTGGTCGCTGTAGTCGAGGATGCCCTTGAGCGGGCCATTGGCCGCCTTCTTCAGAATGTCGTTGATCTCGTCCACCGACGTGTCGCGGCTGGCGATGAAGGAAAGGTCGACGATCGAGACATTGATGGTGGGCACGCGCATCGCATAGCCATCGAGCTTGCCATTGAGTTCGGGCAATACGAGGCCCACCGCCTTGGCCGCCCCGGTCGAGGTCGGAATCATCGACTGGGTGGCCGAACGGGCGCGGCGCAGATCAGTGTGATACACGTCAGTGAGCACCTGATCATTGGTGTAGGCGTGAATCGTGGTCATCAGACCGGTTTCGAGGCCGATCGCATCCTGCAGCGGCTTGACCAGCGGTGCCAGACAGTTGGTCGTACACGAGGCATTGGAGATCACGGTATGCGTGGACTTCAACACCTGATGGTTGACGCCATAGACGATGGTTGCATCAACATCATTGCCACCTGGCGCCGAAATGATCACCTTCTTCGCGCCACCCTTGAGATGCGCCGAGGCCTTGTCCTTGCTCGTGAAGAAACCCGTGCACTCGAGCACGACATCCACGCCCAGATCCTTCCAGGGCAGTTCGGCCGGATTACGCTGGGCCAGCACCTTGATCCTGTCGCCATTGACCACCATGTGATCGCCGTCCACCGTCACCTGGGCCGCAAAGGGGCCGTGTGCCGTGTCATAGCGGGTCAGGTGGGCATTGATCTTGGCATCGCCCAGATCATTGATCGCGACGATCTCGATCGGATGCTTCTTGCCGCCTTCATAGTGGGCGCGAAGAATGTTTCGGCCGATGCGGCCGTAGCCATTGATGGCAACGCGTGTGGTCATGGGGTCCTCTCCGGGATCGATGGTTAAGGGGGTATCAGGCAGATCTCGACGGTCAATCGCCAGCGCCGTTCAGGACTTCGCGAACGGTTTCGGCAAGATTGCCGGCAGTCAGGTGAAACAACTCATAAACGGCCGCCGCCGGCGCCGACTCGCCGAAGCGATCGACACCGATCACTGCAGCCGGTCGGTATTTCCACCAGAGATCGGTGGCGCCGGCTTCAATCACCACGCGCGGCAGATTGTCGGGCAGGACATTGCGTTTGTAGGTGATTTCCTGTCGATCGAATACCGAGCTGCCCGGCATCGAGACGATTCTGACGGCGATACCGTCGGCGGCAAGCAAGTCGCGCGCTGCCATGGCGATCTCGAGTTCGCTGCCCGTCGCGATGATGACCGCACGGGCTTCGGCCGCATCACGCAGGATGTAGGCGCCACGATGAATGCACTCGATCTGTGCCTCGCTGCGGCTCTGGGCCGCCAGTCCCTGGCGACTCAGCAGCAAGGCCGACGGCCCGTCCGCCCGCTCGAGTGCCTGCATCCAGGCGATCACGGTCTCGGTGGCATCGGCCGGCCGCCAGACATCGAGACCCGGTATCAGGCGCAGACTTGCGGCATGCTCGACCGCCTGATGGGTGGGACCATCCTCGCCCAGGCCGATCGAATCGTGGGTGAACACATGAATCACCCGCAGCTTCATCAGCGATGCCATGCGGATGGCATTGCGCGAATAATCTGAAAATGTGAGGAAGGTACCCACATAAGGTACATAACCCCCATGCAGGGCCATGCCATTGGCGATGGCCGCCATCCCGAATTCGCGCACGCCAAAATTGATATGACGACCGAATTGCAGGTCACCGCCGTTACCGGCACGCAAGGCACCGGAGCCGGTGAAATTGGTCAGATTACTGCCGGTCAGATCGGCCGAGCCGCCGATCAGCTCAGGCAATGCCGCGCCAAACGCGTCCAACGCCAGCTGCGAGGCCTTGCGGGTGGCGATGCTGGCCCGATTGCCAATCGCCGCCGCCAGGGCTGCGTCGAAGGCGTCATCGATGCTGCCGGACAGGCGTGCGGCAACCCGTCGCTCGAATTGCGCCGCGATCTCGGGATGGCCAGCATGCAGGGCCTGCAGATCCCGTTGCCAGCGCGCCTGCGCTGCCGCGCCCCTGGCCCGCGCATCCCAGGCCTGGCGGATGTCGTCGGGGACGACGAAGGGCGGATGTGGCCAGCCCAGCGCCGCGCGGGTCAACTCGATTTCAGCATCGCCCAGTGCCTCGCCATGGGCCTTGCTGGTGCCCGCCCGATTGGGCGACCCCTTGCCGATGATGGTGCGACAGCAGATCAGGGTGGGCGCGAACTCACCCTCACGTCCTTCACGTGCCCAGGCCTTGGCGCGACCGATCGCCACATCGACGGCGTCCACATCATGGCCGTCGACATCCCGGATCACATGCCAACCATAGGCCTCGAACCGGCTGGCCGTATCGTCGCCGAACCAGGCATCGGTCTGACCATCGATCGAGATGCCGTTGTCATCCCAGAGCACGATCAGCCGGGACAACCGCAGCGTGCCCGCCAACGAACAGGCCTCATGCGAAATGCCTTCCATGAGGCAGCCATCACCCACGAACACATAGGTCAGGTGATCAACAACGGACTGTTCGGCGCGATTGAATTCGCTGGCCAGCAGGCGCTCGGCGAGCGCCATCCCGACGGCATTGGCCAGCCCCTGGCCCAGCGGCCCGGTCGTGGTTTCCACACCCGGGGTGATACCGACTTCCGGATGGCCGGGCGTGCGCGAATGCAACTGCCGAAACCCGCGCAGATCGTCCATCGACAGGTCGTAGCCGCTCAGATGCAGCAGCGCATAGAGCAACATCGAACCATGACCATTGGACAGCACGAAGCGATCGCGATTGGGCCAGGACGGGTCGGCAGGGTTGTGAACCAGGTGTCGCGACCAGAGCGCGACCGCGATGTCGGCCATGCCCATTGGCATGCCGGGATGCCCTGAATTGGCGCGCTGGACGGCGTCGAACGCGAGTGCCCTGAGGGCATTGGCCATGGGCAGGGTGTCGATGAGCGGACTCCGGTTTTAGCCTGACATCAGAAGCTTCAATGGTAGCAAATCCCCCCTGGGCTATACTTTCCTGTTGACTGGCCGCAGAGAAATCATGCAAGGACTTCACCTGACCGCCGATCTATACCGCTGCAGCTGCGACGATAATCTGCTGGTGGTTGCCGACCGGCTCGCCGACCTTTGCAGGACCCTCGTCGAGCATGCCGGACTGAACATCGTCGATGAGAAGTTCTTTACCTTTCCCGACTACGAGGGTGGTCCAGGCGGCGTGACCGGTGCCGTGCTGCTGGCCGAATCGCATCTGGCCCTACACACCTGGCCCGAACGGCGTGGCGTCACGCTGGATGTCTACGTCTGCAACTTCACGACCGACAACTCGATGAAGGCCGAGCGGCTGCTCGACAATCTGATCATCGAATTCGCGCCGGGCAGCCAGAATACCAATCGCATCCTGCGCGGCTCGGCCGATCCGGAAAGCAAGGCCGATGAACTGCTGCTCGAATGGCTCAATCCGTATTCCGCCTACGGATACCGCGCACTGAAACGCCTCGAGACCTCACGCACACCCTATCAAACACTGGAAGTGTTCGATACGCCCCAGTTCGGCAAGTTGTTCCGGCTCGACGGTTGCTACATGACCTCCGAGCGAGACGAGTTTTTTTATCACGAACCGATCATCCATACGGCCGCCATCGCCCACCCCGAGCCGCGCCGAGCACTGGTGCTCGGTGGTGGCGACGGCGGCTCGAGCGAAGAGTTGCTCAAATATCGCTCGATCGAACGGGTTCTGATGGCCGAGCTCGACCCCGAGGTGGTTCGGGTCGCCAAACAATACCTGCAGAAGGTCAATCGCGGCGCCTTCGACGACCCCAGGCTGGAGGTGCGGATCGGTGACGGCATCGATCTGGTGGCCAGGACCGACGAGCGCTTCGATCTGGTGGTCCTCGACCTTACCGATCCGGACACACCGGCCCATGAGCTCTATACGCAGAAGTTTTTCGCCCTGCTCAAACGGGTGATGAACGAGAACGCCTGCCTGACCCTGCATATCGGATCGCCGATCTTCAAACCCGAAGTGGTGGCCAGACATGTCACGTCGCTGCGTGCCGTGTTCCGCCATGTGCGACCGATGGGTGTCTACATTCCGCTGTATGGAACCTACTGGGGCTTGGCCTGTGCGTCGGACAGCATCGATCCCCTGACCCTCGACGCAGCCGAAATCGACCGGCGAATTGACGCGCGCGGCATCGGCGATCTGGAGTTCTACAACGGCCAGATGCACCACGCGGTATTCGCCTTGCCGAACTATTACCGCCGGGTGATCGGCGACGACACCGGACCGGCCTCCAGGCGCTGAGCGCTGGGCGGGCCCGGCTCATCGGCCATGATCCCGCGCATTTATCTGGCAGCGGAGCGACTGGCCGGCCAATCCGACATTCAGCTGGATAGCGAGCAGACGAACTACCTGGTGCAGGCGCTTCGACTGAAGGACGGCGATGCGCTCCAGGTCTTCGATGGCATCGGCCACCGCTTCGTTGCCACCTTGCGCACAGAGGGCCGGCGGTCGTGCCGGGTCATCATCGGTGAACCGGCAACCGGTTCATCGCCCCCGTCACCGGTTCGAACCATCCTGCTGCAAGGACTGGCGGCCAGCGAGCGCATGGACTGGGTCATCGAGAAATCGGTGGAACTCGGGGTGACCGTGATCGTGCCCGTGCGTTGTGCCCGCTCCAGCGTCAAACTCGATGCCGAACGAGCCTCGCGCCGCAGCGCTCATTGGCAACGGATAACGGTCGCAGCCTGTATGCAGTCCGGCCGTGACGATTTGCCACAATTGGCTCCCCTGTCCTTGCTGACCGATCTGTTGCATGCCAGGCCGCTTGCACCGCCCGTCGCGGCACCGGCGCTGATGCTCGTGCCGGGAGCATCGCAGCCGCTCACCGAATGGCTGGCGACCCACGCACGATCAGTGCAGGACAGCGGCGCGATGAGCCTGCTGATCGGTCCGGAAAGTGGCTTGAATCCGCAGGAAATCGACCTGGCGGCTCGCGCCGGCTTCACCGCGGTCGGACTCGGTCCGCGCATCCTGCGTACCGAGACGGCCGGCCTGGTGGCCTTGTCGCTCATCCAGGGAATGCTCGGCGATCTGCAGCCTGGAACCGATCCGCACAGGGCTTGAGCAGCGCAGTCATACGTCTGCCTGCCAGCCGATCAGGCCAGCGAGCGGCTCATCGATCACCACAAAAGTGCGCTACCCTGCGCGCTGCTGCATGGCTGGCCAGCAGGCGGTATTCATTTGCCAGAATTTTAACGAGGGAGCTAGACAATGAATATCCTGAACACGGTCCTGGGCGCACTGGGCGGCAACGCTGGCGGCAATCCGCTGATGGCGATCGTGACCCAGTTGCTGGCCGGCAATGATCAGCAGGCCGGCAGCGGCGGCGGACTGGGCGGCTTGGGTGGCCTGCTCCAGCAGTTTCAGCAAAACGGTCTGGGCGACGCCGCGCAATCGTGGATTGGCACGGGTGCGAATCTGCCCATCTCGGCCGACCAGTTGACCAAAGTGTTGGGCTCGGACCGGATCGCCGATCTGGCCCGCCAGGCAGGCCTGTCGGCTGAAGACGTATCGGGCCAGCTGGCCAATATCCTGCCCAATGCGGTCGACAAACTCACGCCAAATGGACAATTGCCCCAGGGCAATCCCGATCTGAGCGCGCTGACCTCGGTATTGGGCAGCCTGTTTGGAAAGTAAGCCGCCTGACTATCACGCGCGGTGGCGACACGCGCCCGGCGATCATCAGACCGCGGCGCGCGCGCCCACAGAATAAAACACGCGAAAGGCCGTGGCGTGATCGTCGAAGTAATCCGCGGCATCGCGAAACACGTCGAGCAGCGCGGCGCGAGCCTTGGTGTCAAACCCTTCGCCCTGTGGCATGCGGTCCAGCACGACGACGAAACCCGGTTTGTCGGCCTTGCGATCCGGCGCGAGATCCGTGACGCAGTCATAGAGCGCATCGAGATTCATGCCGAAATGCTCGGGCAGACTGAAGCCCCTGGCAATCGCAGCCAGCACCGCCTTCTTGTCGTGAGCGTCGGAGCAATCCGCATACAGAAAGGTTTGATCGGACGACTCGGCCGCACGACGCAGATCGGCCAGGTTGTACGCGCTCAGTGGCAGAACGGCATGCGGCGGAATATTGGATAACGCGCTCATCGAACATCCTCCTCGATCAGGCGAAACGATTCATAGTGATCCTGGGTATAGAACATTTCGTTGGGCCTGGTCTTGGGACCACCGGCAACGATGCGCCGCGCACCCCGATTGCTGGCACCCGGCGTGGGCACCGTGTATTCGCGGTAATAACCCCGGTCTCGGGCAGGCAGCCGCTTTTCGAAGTTGCCGAACGTCGAACCGTCCTTGTCGTACGGGAAAGGCCCGCCGCTGCGGATCAAGTCGATGACCCTGCGCGCCTCGACCGGCAGATCGGCCTTTGTTATCGTCGCGCCCTTGTCGGAACGGGATACCTTGGTCGATGAGGAAGCAGGCGCTGGCGCGCCCTGCCCGGCATCGGGCGTGCCCCGTTGGCCCGAGCCGATATAGCCGGTAACGGCCAGGACCATGGCAACGATGAGCGTGATGATTCGGGATCGATTCATCGGCCCAATCCTAGCCGAGTTTCGCGCCCGGTCAAGGCACTGCTCGGAAATTATCGTTGGCTGGTATCGGTTCCGATCAAACCCCCCGCCCCGAATGCCCCCCGATCAGGCGGTGCGAGGCGCCCGACACCGATCGGCGCCGATGCCTCGCGATCATCGGGAGGCGATCGCATCAACCACAGTCCATGCCGTCATGTTGACGATGCGGCGCACCGTTGCCGAGGGCGTGAGCACATGGACCGGACGCGCCGCACCGAGCAGCACCGGGCCAACCGCGACATTCTGCCCGGCCGCCACCTTGAGCAGGTTGTAGGCGATATTTGCCGAATCGAGGTCGGGCAGGACCAGCAGATTCGCCTCGCCGGTCAATCGCGAGTTGGGCATCAGTTGTCGCCGCAGGGCATTGCTCAGCGCCACATCACCATGCATCTCCCCGTCGACTTCAAGATCAGGCGCCTGACGATGCAGGATGGCCAGCGCCTCACGGATGGTTTGCGCGCGAGGATGACGCGACGAACCAAAATTCGAATGCGACAACAGCGCAACCCGCGGCGGAATGCCGAACCGGCGTAATTCTTCGGCGGCGAGCAAGGTGATTTCCGCCAATTGCGCCGGGGTGGGCTCATGATTGACATGGGTATCGACGATCGTGACCTGGCGCCCGGGCAGCATCAGCGTGTTCATCGCGGCATAGACGGACACCCCGGCCCGCTTGCCAAGCACCTGGTCGATGAAATGCACATGATCGCCGAACGCGCCGACGGTGCCGCACACCATACCGTCCGCGTCGCCCTGATGGATCATCATGGCACCGATCAGGGTCGGGCGACGCCGCATGTCCAGGCGCGCGATCTGCTCGGTCACGCCGCGCCGCTCGTTCATGTGAAGATAAGCCTCCCAGTAAGTCCGGTATCGGTCGTCCTGATCGGGATTGACCACATCGAACTCGCGCCCGGCGCGGACCCGCAATCCATAACGACTGATGTTCAGATCAATCACGGCCGGGCGACCGATGATGGTGGGTCGCGCAATCTTCTCGTCCACCACCACCTGGACGGCACGCAACACCCGCTCATCCTCGCCTTCGGCAAAGACGATCCGCATGTCGGGCGCGCTGCGGGCCATGGCGAAAATGGGCTTCATGAAGTTGCCCGAGTGATAAACGAACTGCTCGAGCTGGGTCCGGTAGGCATCGAAGTCGGCGATCGGCCGGCGGGCCACGCCGCTGTCCATGGCCGCACGCGCCACTGCCGGCGCGATCCGCGCGATCAGGCGCGGATCAAAGGGCCGGGGAATCAGATACTCGGGCCCGAAGGCCGAACCGGCGCCACCATAGGCTGCCGTGGTCACTTCGGATTGTTCATCGCGCGCCAGATCGGCAACCGCCTGAACCGCGGCCACTTCCATCTGGCGATTGATCGTGGTGGCGCCCACGTCGAGTGCGCCCCGGAAAATGAACGGAAAGCACAGAACGTTGTTCACCTGATTCGGATAGTCGGTCCGACCGGTCGCGATGATCGCATCGCTGCGCACGGCTTTCACGTCTTCCGGCAATATTTCCGGGTTCGGATTGGCCAGCGCAAACACCAGAGGCCGGTCGGCCATGCGCGCCACCATATCGGCCTTGAGCACGCCGCCGGCCGACAGACCCAGAAACGCATCGGCGCCGTCGATCACCTGGGCCAGCGTGCGCAGCGGCGTGTCCTGGGCGAAGCGGGCCTTGGCCTCGTCCATGAGTTCGGTGCGACCCGAATACACCACTCCGACGATATCGGTCACCCAGATATTCTCGAGCTTCAGACCCAACTCGACCAGCAGGTCCAGGCAGGCCAGAGCCGCCGCACCGGCACCCGACACCACCATCTTGATCGCGCCGATGTCCTTGCCGACCACCCGCAGCGCATTGCTGATGGCCGCGCCCACCACGATCGCGGTGCCATGCTGATCATCGTGAAACACCGGAATCGACATCCGTTCCCTGAGCTTTCGCTCCACGTAGAAACAATCGGGTGCCTTGATGTCTTCCAGATTCACGCCGCCGAAGGTCGGCTCAAGAGCGGCGATCATGTCGACCAGTTTGTCCAGATCGTGTTCGTCGATCTCCAGATCGAAGACATCGATACCGGCAAACTTCTTGAACAGGACCGCCTTGCCTTCCATGACCGGCTTGGACGCGAGCGCGCCGATATTGCCCAGCCCCAGTACGGCGGTGCCGTTGGTGACCACCGCCACCAGATTGCCTCGCGCGGTGTATCGGAATGCATTGTCCGGATCGGCAACGATCTCTTCACATGCCGCCGCCACGCCCGGCGAATAGGCCAGCGCGAGATCACGCTGATTGGTGAGCATCTTGGTCGGCGCAATCGCGATTTTTCCGGGCTGGCCAGCCTCGTGATATTCGAGTGCGGCCTTGCGTAGCTGAGGATCGATGGACATGGGTTTTTCCGGTAATAATGGGCGGATGACCGAACACGACTTGGCGACAAGCTGTGCCGATTATCCAGTAAAGTGGCCGTGCTGGCCCGACACGGCGCCGTGATGTCGACAATTTCTTCGTCCCCGCCCGATCAGGACCGCCGGGTCGCCCATCTGGACATGGATGCGTTTTACGCATCGGTCGAACTGTTGCGTCGCCCCGAGTTGCGCGGCCTGCCGGTGGCAATTGGCGGGCGCGGCGATCCGCAGTCTCGCGGCGTCGTGACGACCGCCACCTATGCGGCGCGGGCGTTCGGCATCCGTTCGGGCATGGCATTGCGCACCGCCCAGCGCCTGTGCCCGCAGTGCATTTTCCTGCCGACCGACTTCGATCGTTATCGGGAGTATTCGCGTCGTTTCAAGACCGCGGTTCGCACCATCGCGCCGACCATCGAAGACCGGGGCATCGACGAAATCTATATCGAACTGACCGGCCTGCCCGGGGTCAGTCTGGACCGCGGGCGGGGCCTTGCCCGGCAACTGCAACAGGCGGTGTTCGATGCCACGGACGGACTGACCTGCTCCATCGGTGTCGCGCCCAACAAATTGCTGGCCAAACTGGCCTCGGAGTTCGACAAACCCAACGGCATCGCCCTGCTCGAAGCCGACGATCTGCAAACCATCGTGTGGCCCCTGCCGGCGCGCAAACTCAATGGCATCGGGCCCAAGGCGGACGAGAAACTCAGGGCAATGGGTATCGAGACCATCGGCCAGATCGCCCAGACCCGGCCGGCGGTGCTGCTCGCCCGGTTCGGCCGCAGCTATGGCGACTGGTTACATCGGGCAGCCTGGGGTCGGGACGAGCGGGCACTGGTCACCCAGAGCGAGCCCGTATCGAGCAGCCGCGAGACCACCTTCGAGCGCGACATGCATCTGGGTCATGACCGGGCCGAACTGGTCGCCATCCTGACCGATCTGGCAAGCCGGTTGGCCGGTGATCTGGCCAGGCGTCACTATGGCGGCGCCACGATCGGCATCAAGTTGCGCTATACCGACTTCAGCATCGTGACACGCGACCTGAGCCTGGCCCAGGCCACTAATGATGCCGCCCGGTTGCTCGCGGCGGCCCTGGTCTGTCTGGACCGGGTCGAACCCAGGCGGCGGATCCGCCTGATCGGTATCCGTGCCGGTGCACTGAGCAAACTCGCCGACGACCGGCCCACCGGGTCTGGCGACACCGGGCTCCAGCCGGCCGGAGCCCCGCTCATGGCAGGCGAGCGCACGCGCAATACCCGCTCCAACCATGACCCCTACACCCCTGATCTGTTCGGTTTCGACGAATGATGATCGGTAAATAAATTACAGATCGGTCCGGAACAACGGCGAATTCTCGATGAAGCATCATTCCCGTTGACCAGCAAATCCCCAGGAAGCATAATGGGCTATGTAAACAAATTACATAACCTATGAGCTTCGATATCGTTTTCTTCGGCGGCACCGGCGACCTGACCTGGCGCAAACTGATGCCCGCACTGTTTCAGGCCCATCGCCATGGCGCCCTGCCGGCCAATGGTCGCGTGCTGGCCGCGGCTCGTACCGAGCTGGATGATGCCGGCTACCGCCGGTGGTTGCTTGACCATTTCCGCCTGCTCGACTGGGACGAGCCATTCGACGACGCCGAGTTCGACGACTTTGCACGCATGATCGTCTATCGCAGTGTCGATCTGACCGGGCAAGGGAGTTATCAGGCGCTGGCGACCTGGGTCGCTCAAGGCAAGGCCGATGCCATCGTCATCTACCTGGCCACCGCGCCCGACCTGTTCAAGCGGATTGCCAAGGGCGTGGCCGCGGTCGGCCTGAATGATCCCCGGGTGCGCCTGGTGCTGGAAAAACCGCTGGGGCGCAATCTGGAATCCGCCCGGGAAATCAATGCGTCGGTGCGCGAGGATTTCGCCGAGCATCAGATCTTCCGGATCGACCATTACCTGGGCAAGCAGAGCGTGCAGAACCTCATGGCGCTGCGCTTTGGCAACTACATGTTCGAGCCGCTCTGGCGGCGCGATTCGATCGAAAGCGTGCAGATCACACTGGCCGAGGATCTCGGGGTGGAAAAGCGCGGCGGCTACTACGACAAGAGTGGCGCACTGCGCGATATGGTGCAGAACCATCTGCTGCAGTTGCTCTGCATGGTCGCGATGGAAGCGCCGGTCACCAGCGGCGCCGACTGCATCCGCGACGAAAAACTCAAGGTGTTGCGCAGCCTGCGCCGATACGGACCGGGCGACGTGGCCCGTTACGTGGTGCGCGGCCAATATACGGCCGGCACCGTGGGTGGCAGGAACGTGCCTGGCTACCTGCAGGAAGAAGGGGTGCCCGCCGACAGCACCACCGAAACCTTCGTCGCCCTGCGCGCCGAGATCGACAACTGGCGTTGGGCCGGTGTGCCGTTCTTTCTGCGTACCGGCAAGCGACTGGGCGACCGCGGCGCGCAGATCGTGGTGAATTTCCGGAAAGTGCCCCACACGATCTTTGAACCACCCACCGGCGCAGCCGCCAACAACCGGCTGATCATCCGGCTGCAACCCGAGGATTCGATCGAGATGCACCTGCTGGCCAAGGCATCCAATCGTGCCAAGGCCGAGCAGGGTCGACTGGCGCCGGTGCGTCTGGATCTGGATTTCCGCGAAACCTTCGGCACCGAGACCATCGAGGCCTATGAGCGCCTGCTGCGCAAACTGATCGCCGGACGGCTCGATCTGTTCGTGCGACTCGATGAACAACTCGCCGCCTGGGAATGGGTGATGCCGATCATCGAATCCTGGGAACAGGAAGCGTCGCCGCCCAGGCCGTATCGGTCCGGCACCTGGGGACCCGGTGCAGCCAGTGCGCTCACCGCACGCGACGGCACGGTATGGCCCGAAGAACTGTGAAGGTCCGCGGCACGGACGGCGCGCCTTGCCTCAGGTCCCGCCCATGAAACCGGCAGCCGCATCGCGCAAGGCCGCGGGCGGCACACCAGTCGCGACGAATCCGCTGGCCGCCATCGAATCGGCGATGCCGAATCTGGCACCTGCCGAACGACGGGTCGCGCAACTGCTGCTGGCCGATCCGCATGGCTTCGTGCGCCTGCCGGTGGGCGAAATGGCGCGCCTGGCCGGCGTGTCGAATCCGACCGTGGTGCGCTTCTGTCGCAGCCTGGGCCATCGCGGCCTGGCCGACTTCAAACTCGACATGGCCAGCGCCCTGGGCAACGGCCGCCATCGCGGCGAGCCCTTCGTGCATGCACAGGTCGACAGCGGCGACAGTCTTGCGCAGATCATCGCCAAACTGACCCAGGGCAACGCCCGCGCCCTGACCACCTTCGGTCAGCGTGCCAATGCAACCGCCTACCAACAGGCCCAACGCGCCCTGGTTGCATCGATCCGCGGCCGGGCCCGCATTGAATTCTATGGCGTGGGCAATTCGGGCATCGTGGCCAACGACGCCCAGCACAAATTCTTCCGTCTGGGCTGCAACACGGTTGCCTATGCCGACGGCCACCTGCAGATCATGGCGGCCACCCTGCTCGGGCGCAAGGACACAGCCGTCGTCATCTCCAACTCAGGGCGCAGTCGAGACCTGCTGGATGCCTCACGCGTGGCCCGTGCCCAGGGCGCGACCGTGATCGCGATCACCGCCAGCGATTCGCCGCTGGCCGCCAGTGCCAGGATCGTGCTCGCCGCCGACCACACCGAAAGCTTCGATCAATACAGCCCGATGGTGTCGCGACTGCTTCATCTGAGCATCATCGACATATTGGCGACCTCGGTTGCGCTCGCACTGGGCGCACCCGCGCGCGACCGCCAACGCCGCATCAAGGCGAATCTGTCCAGGCTGCGCTGGTCCGAATGACGCGCCACTGAGCCGCGCATCGCGATGCATCAGCCAAAAAAATTCACTGCCAGCCCCGGTACGTCCACCCGCATACGAAACACCGACCCGGCATGCGGCTCGACGGACAGTTCGCCCGGCGCACGCCCCTCGCGCGCCGTCGTCACATACAGCGTTCGCCGGTCTGCGCCACCCAGACACACCATGGTCGGACAGCGGGCGGGTAACGTGATCTGCCGATCGATCCGACCGTCGGGCAGGATTCGCAAGACGCGGGCGCCTTCATACATGGCACACCAGTAGCCCCCTTCCTCGTCGACAGCCGCCCCATCGGGTCGACCACCATAGGCGGCCGGATCGTCGGCGCTAGCGCGCGCATCGAACTGGAGGAAGAGCTGCCGATTGGACAGTTGCCCGCTGTCGATGTCGTAGTCGAAGCGATCGATGCGATGCGCCCGCGTATCCGCCCACCAGGCATGCCGGGCATCCGGACTGAAAGCCAGGCCGTTGGCGGTCATCACACCACCCGCCCTCGCCTGCCAATGCCAGTTCTGTGACGACGCGTGTTGATCAGCCGGGTTGCGCCCGCGCAGCAGCACATAGAGCTGGGCGTCGGGCTGCCGCCGGGCCTCGGACAGCGTACCGGCGAAGAAGCGACCAGCCGGATCACAGCGACCGTCATTGAACCGGAAACGGGTCGTGTCGTAAGGGGCCGGTGCAAGCAACTCCAGATGCACATCGATCGGCGAAAAGCAGTAGGCGCCGTCGCGAAGGGCAACGATCAGCCGACCGTCGCGGGTTGGTGCAATGCAGCCGGGCTCGGACGGCATCGCCCAGGACGAGACCCGCCCGTTGTCGTCGAGGCGACGAATCGCCCGACCCGGAATGTCGACCCAGTAGAGCACCTGCTCATCCGGATGCCAGAACGGCGATTCGCCCAGTCGCGAACGGGTATTGGGAATCGGGATCAGGGTCATCGGTGCGGCCTGTGTTACGGAGAATCACGGAGGGCATGTGGAAATTGTAACTCAATTACATCAAACCACTTTTTTTATCTGATTAGTAATATTATTACCTCATGAACAAAACCCTGTTGACCGTCACCCGCCGCATCGCCGAGCGCAGCCATGAGAGCCGCGCCCGCTATCTCGACACCATTGCCGCCGCACGTGCCGAACCGCCGGCACGCGACCGGATGGGGTGTGCCAACCTGGCCCACGCCTGGGCCGGCCTGCCGCCAGACGACCGACTGCGCATCCGCAGCGAGCGCGCCCCCAATATCGCGGTGGTCAGCGCTTATAACGAGATGCTCTCGGCACATCAGCCCTATCACCGTTATCCGGCCCTGATTCGCGATGAGGCTCGCCGCCATGGCGCGACCGCGCAAATGGCTGGTGGCGTGCCCGCCATGTGCGACGGCGTGACCCAGGGCACCGCCGGCATGGAATTGAGCCTGTTCTCGCGCGACGTCATCGCCTTGTCGACCGCCGTCGCCCTGTCGCATCAGATGTTCGATGCGGCCCTGTTGCTGGGCATCTGCGACAAGATCGTGCCAGGTCTGTTGATCGGCGCCCTACACTTCGGCCACCTGCCCTGTGTGTTCGTCCCGGCCGGACCCATGCCCAGCGGTCTGTCCAACAAGGCCAAGTCAGCGGTTCGCAAGGCCGCCGCGCAGGGCAAGGCCTCACGCGAACAATTGCTCGATGCCGAAGTAGCGGCGTATCACACCACGGGCACCTGTACTTTTTATGGCACCGCCAACAGCAATCAGATGCTGCTCGAGGCCATGGGCCTGCATGTGCCGGGCGCTGCCTTCGTGCCACCCGAATCCGGTGAACGCGATGAACTGACCCGGGCAGCCGTCAGGGCCGCACTGGCCATCGCCCAGCCATCTCGATTCACGCCGATCGGGCATATCGTCGACGAGCGCTGCATCGTCAATGCGATGGTGACCCTGCTGGCCACCGGCGGGTCGACCAACCATCTGATTCACTGGGTCGCCGTGGCACGCGCTGCCGGCATCGTCATCGACTGGTCCGATTTCGACGAACTGGCGGCCGTGGTGCCGCTGATCACCCGCATCTATCCGAATGGCGAAGCCGATGTCAATCAGTTCCAGGCGGCGGGCGGGCCAGCGCTGGTGCTGCGCGAATTGATGGATGCGGGCCTGATGCATCGCGATGTGCTGAGCATTCATGAACAAGGTCTGTCGGCAGCCACCGCACCCGCGCCGGCCACATCGGCTGACACCAGCGTGATCCGCACGGTTCAGGCACCGTTCGCCGAGACGGGTGGGCTCAAACTCTTGACCGGCAACCTCGGGCGCGCCGTCATCAAGACCTCGTCGATTCCCGATGATGCCCATATCATCGAAGCGCCGGCGCGGGTCTTCGATTCGCAACAGGCGCTGCTCGATGCATTCGCCGCCGATCAGCTTACGGGCGATCTGGTCGCCGTGATCCGTTTCCAGGGTCCGCAAGCCAATGGCATGCCCGAGTTGCACAAGCTCACCCCGCCCCTGGCCGTGTTGCAGGACCGGGGCCAGCGGGTCGCACTCGTGACCGATGGCCGGATGAGTGGCGCGTCGGGCGTGGTGCCAGCCGCCATCCATGTCACGCCCGAGGCGGCGGCCGGTGGTGTGCTGGCGCGATTGCGCGACGGCGATATCATCCGACTCGACGCAAAGTCCGGCGAACTGCTGGTCAGGCTGAGCGATGCACAACTCGACGAGCGCGACGCCTCGCCTGCGCCGCATCCCGATGTTGCCGGGCGCGGGGTCGGCCGGGAACTGTTCGCCGGTTTCCGGCAACGCGCATCGAGCGCCGAACAAGGAGCCTGCTCATGGTAAAAACCGTCATCACCCAAGCGTCCGAACTCGCCGGTTTCGGTCCGGTCATTCCGGTCATCGTGATCGATGACGCGGCGCGCGCGGTCGATCTGGCGCACGCCCTCATACAGGGCGGCGTGCGGGTACTCGAAATCACCCTGCGCACGCCCAATGCGCTGGCGGCCATCGCGGCGGTGGCCAGTGCCGTGCCCGATGCCATCGTCGGCGCCGGCACCGTGCGCACGGCTGACGATGCGCGGCGCGCCGCCGATGCGGGTGCGGCCTTCGCGGTCTGCCCCGGCTTTTCGACGGCGGTCGACGCAGCCTGCCGAACCCTTTCATTGCCGCTGCTACCCGGGGCGGTCACGGCCAGTGAGGTGATGGCTGCGGCCGATGCGGGCCATCGCTTCCTGAAGTTCTTCCCGGCAGCATCTTCGGGCGGCATTGCGGCACTTGCCGCATTGGCCAGCCCCTTCGCCGATATCACCTTCTGTCCGACCGGCGGTATCCGCCTCGAGAATGCGCCGGATTATCTGCGCCTGAGCAACGTGCGCTGCGTGGGCGGTTCATGGCTGGTGCCGGCCGCGGCCATTCAATCGGGTGACTGGTCCACCATTACCACGCTGGCGCGCGAAGCCAGCCAACTGCCCGCCGGCTGAGCATCCGACACAAGCCTGCCGCCCAGACGGACTGAGCAGATTCGCCATCGTGGCGGTGTAAACTGCCCGGCGACCTGATTCGGAGATTGCATGGTTCTGCTCGATGCTTATCGCTGGTTCACCAGCGAACAAGGGCTGATGGCCCTGGTGGCAGAAAACTGGGTTCTGGGCATCGCGATTGTCTGCCTGGTGATCTTCTGTGAGACCGGATTGGTCATCACCCCTTTTCTGCCAGGCGACTCGCTCCTGTTTACCACCGGAGCATTCCTGGGCGCCGCTGCTGTCGATCCGGTCATTCCGATCATCGCGGTCATCATCGCCGCCTTTCTGGGTGACGCCACCAATTATTCGATAGGGCGCTCCCGGCTCGGCCAGCGACTCGTGACCGATGGTTGGGTCAAACCGGCCCATATCGCCCAGACCCGTGCGTATTTCGAACGCTACGGCGGCGTGACGGTCACGATCGGCCGGTTCATCCCGATCGTGCGGACCATCGCCCCCTTCATGGCCGGTCTGTCCGGCATGAACCGACGCCGCTTCACCTTGTTCAACGGGCTCGGTGCCATCATCTGGGCGGGCGGCGTGTTACTGGCCGGCTTTCTGCTCGGGACGATTCCGTGGGTGCGTGCCAACATCGGCTTGATCACGCTGGGCATCGTAATCGTCTCGGTGATTCCGGTGATCGTGCATGCCTGGCAACTGCGTTCGCCCGCGGCCGACACCGGCGCGCCGGACAAACCCATCCGACAGGACTGAGCCATGAAGACCCGAATCACCGAACTGTTCGGCATCGAGCATCCGATCATTCAGGGCGGCATGCATTACGTGGGATTTGCCGAACTGGCGGCCGCTGTGTCCAATGCCGGTGGACTGGGCATCATCACCGGTCTGACCCAGAAAACACCGGCGGCTCTGGCCGATGAAATCGCGCGCTGTCGCGACCTGACCGACAAGCCGTTCGGCGTCAACCTCACCTTCCTGCCCACGGTGAACGCGCCCGACTATCCCGGCTATATCCAGGCGATCATCGACGGTCGCATCACGGTGGTCGAGACCGCAGGACGCAATCCTCAGGAACATCTGCCCCGGCTCAAGGATGCGGGCATCCGGGTCATTCACAAATGCACCTCGGTGCGCCATTCGCTCAAGGCGCAGGCGATCGGCTGTGATGCGGTCTCGGTCGACGGCTTCGAGTGCGGCGGCCACCCTGGTGAAGACGACATACCCAACATGATCCTGCTGCCACGCGCGGCCGACGAACTGGAGATTCCGTTCGTGGCCTCGGGCGGCATGGCCGATGCGCGCAGCCTGGTCGCCGCCCTGGCGCTGGGTGCGGACGGCATGAACATGGGCACCCGCTTCATCGCCACCCGCGAGGCGCCGGTCCATGACAACGTGAAGCAGGCGATTCTGGCCGCCTCTGAACTGGACACCCGCCTGGTCATGCGCCCGCTGCGCAATACCGAACGCGTGCTGAACAATCCGGCCACCGAGCGATTGCTGGCCAAGGAAGCCGAGTTGGGCAAGACGCTGGCCTTCGAGGACATCATTGGCGAGGTTGCCGGTGTGTATCCCAAGATCATGATTGACGGCAACATGGATGCCGGTGTCTGGTCCTGCGGCATGGTCGCCGGCCTGATTCACGACATTCCAAGCTGCGCCGAACTCATCTCGCGCATCATGAGCGAGGCGGAAACCATCATCCGTGGGCGGTTGCACGGCCTGCTCGGCTGATACGGCTCCCGAGGCATGATGCCTCCCCCTATTCCGACGACTGGAGACGAATCATCATGAGCAAGGTCAAAGTGGCTGGATTCGCGATCTCTCTGGACGGATTCGGCGCGGGTATCGAACAGAGCCTTCAGGATCCGCTGGGCAAGCGCGGCACCGAGCTGCATCAGTGGTTTTTTCCCACCCTGACCTTCAAGCAGATGCTCGGTCAGGCCGGCGGCACGGAAGGCATCGACGATCAATTCGCCCGGCAATCGATGGCCGGATTCGGTGCCTTCATCCTGGGGCGAAACATGTTCGGACCGATCCGTGGTGAGTGGTCCGATCCGTCCTGGCGAGGCTGGTGGGGCGATGATCCCCCTTATCACGCGCCGACCTTCATCCTGACCCATTTCCCGCGAGAGCCGATCGTGATGGCCGGCGGCACCACCTTCCATTTCGTAACGGACGGCATTGAATCGGCCCTGGCGCAGGCGCGCGCCGCCGCCGGCTCACGCGATGTCAAGATCGGCGGTGGCGTGGCCACGGTGCGTGAGTATCTTCAGGCTTCGCTGATCGACGAACTGCACCTCGTGGTCTCGCCGGTGCTGCTGGGTCGCGGCGAATCCTTGTTCAGCGGGCTGGACCTCGATGCCCTGGGGTATCGGGTGAGCCGACATGAAGCGGGCGAGCGAGCGACGCACTATCGGATCGATCGCCGGGTTTCCTGACTCGCTGAACCGATGGTGCGATCACCGAACTGACGACGCCCACTACCCGGGACGATCGATGCGGTAGCGGGTACCCGATTCGCGCCAGCGTCCTGCTGAACGCCAGAGCGCCATGAATTGATCGATCGACTCGATATGGGCGCCACCGACACGAGTGACGCCACGGGCGAACAAGGGCTCGGGCAGGCAACTCGCCGTCGGCCCGATCACCGCAATGCACTGCGCATGCGTCAGTCGCTCGAGCAGACTGTCCAGCGTGAGATTGAGCAGCGTCGTGCCCGTGATCAATACCTTGTTGCAGCCGGCCAGTTCGGCCGGATCCAGGGTCACGATCAGACCGGGTTCCCGGCGCACATGCCGCGGATCCAGCTCAATCACGGTGAGCGTGGCACCGGCTTGCCGGATCGGATCGACCAGACGACCGAACAGGCCCACCATGCCGATGTTATCGCCCGCCTGGATGTCGAGCATGGCCAAGGTATCCGGATTGTCGTGCCAGCGTGCACGATCCCGTCCCAGCACATATTGACTGATCGCGTTGATGGCTGACAGCCCCAGCGAACGTTGCCAGCCCGGTGCCTGCCGATAGAGTGATGCAACTTCGATGACGGGTTTGCCAGCCAGCACCAGGCGGGGCAACTCGCGCTGCAGTCCGGCCAGGGCATCGTCGATGGCGGTGTAGGTCATGCCGACCGTGCCGTCGGCCAGGATCAGCGCGGCAAAGTTGTTGCAGATGCGGCTCGGCCCGTACGGATCGTCGGGATCGATCGGTTGCGCCGGTGGCAGGTGAAAGCTGCGCACGGCAGGCAATTCGATATCGCGATCGATGGCCTGGACCTGATGATACAGATCGTCGGCGATCGTCATGGCGTTGTTCCCTCATGTTCACCGGCGACAAAGCCCGCCGCTGGCCAATGTTCAAAAGCTATGTTACCGTTGCGGCCATGAAAAACGCTGCGCTCATCCACCTGCTGCCACTGCTGCTGCTTTGCCAATACGGGCAGAGTCGGTAACGCGCACCTTTCACCGACCAACGGCCCGTCAGCCTCCAGCTACGGGCCGTTCGGCTTTCAGGGCTGGCAGGATCGGCGGGTCATCCAGACCCAGCCCACCCGAGAATGCCCATGATGCTCCCAGATCCCACCAGAAAATACCGCGCGTTTGCGCCGGTTGCACTCACCGACAGAACCTGGCCTGACCGGGTGCTGGACAAGGCGCCGCTCTGGTGCAGCGTCGATCTGCGCGACGGCAACCAGGCCCTCATCGAGCCCATGGACATCGCCCGCAAACAGCGCATGTTCGACATGCTGGTGCGCATCGGCTTCAAACAGATCGAAGTCGGTTTTCCATCGGCCTCGCAGGTCGAGTTCGATTTCGTCCGAACCCTGATCGAGCAGGACCGGATCCCCGATGATGTGACGATCCAGGTGCTCACCCAGGCGCGCGATCATCTGATCGCACGCACCTTCGAATCATTGCGCGGGGCGCCACGCGCCATCGTCCATGTCTACAACGCCACCTCGCCGACCATGCGCAAGGTCGTGCTGGGCATGAACGAGGACGAGATCGTCGGCCTGGCCACCCACAGCGCACGACTGCTGCTCGACCACTCGATGGCCCAGCCTGACACCCACTGGACCTTCGAATACTCTCCCGAACACTGGTCGGGCACCGAACTCGACTTCGCCACGCGCACGATCGATGCAGTCACCGAGGTCTGGCGGCCCACGCCCGAACACAAGTGCATCATCAACCTGCCCTCCACGGTCGAATATTCCACGCCGAACATCTTTGCCGACATGATGGAATGGACCCATCGGCACATCGCGCGTCGTGACAGTGTGGTGTTGTCCGTGCATCCGCACAATGATCGCGGCACCGGCACGGCCGCCGGCGAATTGGCACTGATGGCCGGCGCCGATCGCATCGAAGGCTGTCTGTTCGGCAATGGCGAACGCACCGGCAATGTCGACCTGGTCAATATCGCCCTGAATCTGTACACCCAGGGCGTTCATCCTCAGCTGGACTTCTCCGATATCGATGAAATCCGGCGCACGGTCGAATATTGCAATGCGCTGCCGGTTCATCCGCGCCATCCGTATGCGGGCGATCTGGTCTACACCTCGTTTTCCGGGTCACACCAGGACGCGATCAAAAAAGCCTTCGATCAGCGCATCGCCAACGATATCTGGGCCATCCCCTATCTGCCGATCGATCCGCAGGACCTGGGGCGCAGCTACGAGGCGGTGATCCGGGTCAATTCCCAGTCGGGCAAGGGCGGCATCGCCTATCTGCTGCAGACCGAATACGGGCTGGAGATGCCCAGGCGAATGCAGATCGAATTCAGTGGCGTCGTGCAACGGGTGATGGACGTCGAAGGAAAGGAGCTGACCGCAAACGACCTCTGGACCTTGCTGGCCAACGAATATGGCGTGGACACGAGCCCGCCGATCTGGTCGGCCAGCAACGGCGACGGCATGGTATCGCTGAGCGCCGAGTTTGCCCTGCAAGGCCGCAAGACGCGGGTCGCCGGCACCGGCACCGGACCGATCGACGCCCTGGTCAACGGCTTGCGCGAGGTGACCGGGCTGCGCATCGAGGTGCTCGACTATCACCAGCATGCCACGGGCACCGGGGCCGATGCCAGGGCCGTCGCCTATATCGAGATGTGTGTCGACGGGGGCGCTGCCCTGTTTGGCGTCGGTTCGCACACCAATACGGTCACCGCCTCGCTGGCCGCGATTCTCTCGGGGGTCCGGCGGGCGCAAGGCCTGGCGATGCCGCGCGCCGCCTAACAGGCGGGGCCTGAGGGCAGGCCGGCGCCCGGCGATGGATGACCATCAGGCCGATGCGGCCGGCGCGGCTGCGATATAGTGCGGCGATGAATGCACCGCTACGCGCCGCGCCGATCCCGGCCATCGTTCCCTCGGTCTGCCCTCACGACTGCACCAGCGTCTGCGCGCTTGATGTCGAGCGCCTGGACGCCAACACCATCGGCCGGGTGCGCGGCGGCAAGCGCAACGATTACACGGCGGGCGTGGTGTGCGAGAAGGTTGCGCGCTACGCCGAGCGGATTCACCATCCCGACCGGCTCACGCGCCCTCTTCGCCGGACCGGCGCCAAGGGCAGCCGACAATTTGAGCCGATTGCCTGGGATGACGCGCTCGATATCGTCGCCGAGCAATTCACCGTACGGGTGGCCCGCCATGGCGCCGAAACGATCTGGCCGTATTACTACGCCGGCACCATGGGCCTGGTGCAGCGCGATGGCATCAACCGCCTGACCCACGCGCTCGGATACTCGCGCTATTACGGCACGATCTGCGTCACCCTCGCCGACAATGGCTGGATCGCCGGCACCGGCGCCAAACGCGGCGCGAGCCTGCTCGATGCCGCCGACCATGCCGAGGTCATCGTGATCTGGGGCGGCAATCCCGTCAACACCCAGGTCAATGTCATGACCCATGTGATGCGGGCGAAAAAGCGCGGCGCCCGACTCGTGGTCGTCGACCCGTATCGAACCGGCACGGCCGAGCGTGCCGACCTGCATCTGGCCGTGCGCCCCGGCACCGACGCTGCACTGGCCTGCGCGGTCATGCATGTCCTGTTCGCCGAAGGCATGGCCGATCGCGACTATCTGCGTCGCTACACCGATGTGCCTGAGCAACTCGAAGCCCATCTGGCCACGCGCACGCCAGCCTGGGCCGCGCAGATCACCGGGCTGAGTGTTGAAGAGATCGTGGCGTTCGCGCGGCTCTATGGCGGCACCAAACGCGCCTATATCCGCTGCCACCATGGCTTTTCCCGGTCGCGCAATGGTGCGGCGAACATGCATGCGGTCAGTTGCCTGCCGGCAGTGACCGGTGCCTGGCAGGAACGGGGCGGCGGCGCACTCTACGGGCATTCGGCCATCTATCCCCTGGACCGGACCCTGATTGAAGGACTCGACGTGGTGGATCCGTCGGTACGCCTGCTCGATCAGTCCCGGCTCGGACCGATCCTGGTCGGTGAACGCGATGCCCTGGGTGACGGGCCACCGGTCACCGCGATGCTCGTGCAGAACACCAATCCGGCCGTGGTCTGTCCGGAACTGGCCAAGGTTCATGCAGGATTCCGGCGCGAAGACCTCTTTTTGTGTGTGCATGAACAATTCATGACCGAGACCGCTGCCCTCGCCGATATCGTGTTGCCCGCCACGATGTTCGCCGAACATGATGACTTCTACACCGCCTCGGGACACACGGTGTTCCAGGTGTCCCGCAAGATCATCGAGCCGCCCGGCGAATGCCGCGAGAATCATCAGGTGATCTGCGATCTGGCACAACGCCTGGGTGCCCGTCATCGGGGCTTCGAACTGACCGCCTGGGAACTCATGAATGAAACCCTGAGCCGCTCGGGCCTCTGGGATGCGCAGACCAATATCGAGCGCGGCGGCCAGGACTGCAGCTACCCGTTCGACAAGACGAATTTTCTCGATGGCTTTGCCTGGCCCGATGGTCGGTTTCGCTTCCGGCCTGACTGGTCAGCCTTCGGCGGTCGCTGGCAATCCATGCCGGTGTTGCCCGATCATTGCGCCGTGACCGATGAAGCCACCGACGAACATCCGTTCCGGCTGGTGGCGGCACCGGCCCGAACCTTCCTGAACACCACCTTCACCGAAACGCCCGGTTCACTCAAGCGCGAACATCGCCCGACCGCCCTGATCCATCCCGACGACTGCCTGGCCTTGTCGCTGCAGGACGGTGACCCGGTGATCTTGGGCAACCGTCGCGGCCAGGTGCGCGCCCATGCACAGTCGACCGATGGACAGCAGCGTGGCGTGGTGGTTCTCGAAGGTATCTGGCCGAACGAGCGCTTCGAGGGCGGCATGGGCATCAACTTGCTGACCTCGGCCGAGCCAGGTTACCCCAATGGTGGCGCAGTGTTTCATGACACGGCGATCTGGCTGCGCAAGCCCGACTGATCCCCGCGTTCATCCTGCCTGAGTGACCGTTCGTCACCTCGGTCCGGCGAGCAGACCGAGGCAATGCAGCCGATTCGAAGCACCGACTGGCGAACGGACCCAAACCCGCGCCGGATGGTCGACCGGGATCTTGTGATGATGCCTGTGCGCAACGTACGCTCTGGTCATCCGAGCAAACCTTGCGTGATCCGATGCCTGTGCACAGACGAATTCCGAGATTCCGAACGCTGTTGGTCAGCCTGACCCTGAGCGGCCTGTCCGCCCTGGGCCTGCAGGGCGGTGCATTGCCGGCCCATGCCGAATCCCTGATCACAGGCGGGCAGACCACGCCGCACGCGATTGCGTTCAGCGGCCCGATGAACCACGCCGATGCTGCCCGATCCACACTGCTCGAAGAGGTCTGGCAGGCGGCAAGGCTCGATCAACTCTGCACCAGCATGGTCGAGAACATCATCGCCGGCGTGCGAGAGCATCCGGATGTCGTGAAACTGGATGCGGACAGGCGGCAACGGGTGATCGATCTGTATCGACGCCAGGCCGATCGCGAACGCTTTGCCACCCGACTGCGAGCCGAGTTCGAGATCGCGGATGAGTCTTCGCTGCACGCCCTGTTGGCCGTCGCCCGCTCGGAAATTGCCGCCCGCGCGGTACGCCACGAGTTGGCGTTTCAACCGGTTTCAATGCACCTGATGCGCGACTATGCGCTGTCGGTACGCGAGCAGCCCGATGGTGCGCAACGACTGGATGCCATCGAGCGACTGGATCAGGCCATCGGTGTGACCGAGATGTCGGTCGGCGTGGCGGCGGCCAGCGTCTGGGGCACCTCATTGGCCATGCACGAGTTCGAGCTGGCCCGCCCGGCCGCGAGCCGCGAGGATATGGATCAGGCGATCCAGGCATTCATTGAGCGAGTGCGACCCTTTCAACATGAGCAGGTCCAGATGACGTATCTGTACCTGTATCGGAACATGCCGGTCGATCAATTGCGCGAGTATGTGGGCTTGCAGGAGCGGCCGCTGGTGCAGCAACTGCAGCGGCGACTGGTGCGTGCGCTGGGTGAAGAAATGATTGCCTTGCAGCGTGACGTCACCGCCGAGGTGGTGCGCAGTCTGCGCGCTGGGGCCGAACGCGAGATCTGATCGGGCGGCGGCATTCGGGCGATGCCGCGCCAGCGTTAGACAGCAACATACGGAGGCAACGACAGCCTTTCGTCCACCTGAAAGGCAATGTTATACAGTACATCGTAAACGACGTTTTCAAAAGAATGATAGTAGGACAGCTCTGCTATGAAGTTCTCCTCACCGTGTGCAATCTTGTTCCGGCGCTCAACGAGAGTCTTAAGTTTGGACTGATGCTCTCTGACAATATCTGCACGCAGGTCAGCAAGCTCCAACAGTCCTATCAGCACACTCGGCCAAAGGTTCGACTCGGTGTCGATCTCAGGAAATATCGGCGGAGCAACAAGATGCGATTGCTCAAAGCTATGAATCGCACTCAACAGATCAGGATCAGCTAGAGTCCTTAATTGCTTAAGCGCCTTACGAAGAGCAAAAAGTTTCGTCTGCGAAGGTAGTGATTTACAAGTAGCGCCAGAGTCTGCAACCGCTTCGAAGTAGATGGTCAGGGAATTCTTGCAAAATCCCTCGTAGTGTGCGTACAACATGGCCCATGCGGCCCTCAGCAAAGCTTGCCTCTGAATCGGTGTGACCGATTCAGAGGCAAGAAGAATTCGCATTGATCCAATCTCGCTTTCCCTCCAGTCCAAATCCGCCGAAATCGAGTTCAGTGCAATCATTTCCCGCCCAATTGCCTTGTAATGACTGAAATTCGTTCTTCGAGCTTTGGAATCGAATTTGCTCCCGGCCCGGTTGCATCCTTAAACTTCTCATCTGAAAATGCTTGTTTCAGCCTTTCCTTAACTTCTTTCGGCTTCATCTTTCGGATAGATTCGAAATTCGTATCGAACGCGCAAACTGCAGCTTCAAAATATGCCGGCGCAAGCCGACCAATTCCCCCACCAGATTTATTAAAACGAGTAAATGCTTCGTCGCCTAATTTTTCGCTGATGAGACTGAACACTTTCTTAAAATGGGCTTGTCTATCCGTGAGATCGAAGTCCAACCTCTTGAACAAAATATCTTCCATAAAGGCGTTTAACCAGTCTTCAATATTTCCCTTGTACTTACTTCTATAGGACGTAACCGCGAAGAATCGGAGTACCAGTTCTTCATCTGCCCGCTTCTCCTTAGACGAATCCGGAAGGCGTGCGATTGCTTTCGAAAAGGCAGGAAATCGCGCCATTTCCTGGATTGCGTCATAAATCACATCACCCCCGTCGACCATCCGGGAGCTGCAATTTCGAATCTCTTGCGCTGATAGTAGTGCGCCGCCAGTGTTCAACCTCTTGAACATTTCGTACTTTATCGACGCATCGCCCGATTTGTTAATGATCGTCGCACGAATCGGAGACCGCTTTACCTTGAGCCGAACAGCAGGAGGAATGTCCTGAAATCTCTTTCCGTTAAGCGATGGAATGATGTCGCATCCGCTCAAAACTAATTCAGGCTCTTTAATCGATTCGTGGTCAAGAAACTGCAGTACTGAACTCGTGCGTTGCAAGCCATCGATTAGCTCGAGAACTCCATTGTTACCTTCAACGAAGAAAATCGGGGGAATCGGTAATCCAAGAATTATCGATTCTATGAGCCTCGATCTCTCGCTCATTAGACCAACGAAACAGCCGTTGATACTCTGGCCGAATCACGATTTCGTTATCGTTATGCAAGTTGAGTAACTCGCCAAACGAAAAGTCGACTGCGGTCGTTTTTATCTCTCGATCAAAATCTGATGAACTTTCCATTCTCTAGACCTTTGATTAGCCTGAAGTTCCTGCGTCGGCTGCGCGAATTTTCCTTGTTGTTCAGCGACTTGGCCGAATTTCAGGTTCGCGGTTCTGTCTACACGGTGATGGCGCGCACGAGATCGAGCGCGCGCTGCTGTGTCGGATTCGCGGTAGTGACGACGTTGAAGGCAGGTGTGGTGGCGTCGGCACCCGGGGTGCGGCAGATGTTTCGAACGATGGTGGCCAATTCGTTGAGCAGCGTCTTGAAGCTGTGTACCGGGGTGCCGTCGTCGCTGCGCTTGGAACTAACCTTGCGCAGCGCCTTGTCCGATCGCTTTGCCGGGGCCACCGGATCGCGAACCGCTTTGGCGGCCTGATCTTCGTCGGCGAACAGTAGCTCTCGCCAGGCTTGCTGCAGGTGCCACTGAACGTAGTAGGCGAGCATGCAGACGAACAGATGGGCCCGCACCCGGTTCTCTAGGCGATGGTGAATCGGACGCACCTGTAGGTCGATGGACTTCATCGAGCGGAACGCGCGCTCGACGTTGGCCAGGCCCTTGTAGCTGCGCACGCACTGGGCCGCTTCCATCGCTTGGTCCGGCACGCTGGTGCGAATGACGTAGAACCCATCCAGGGCGGCTTCTTGGGCAATGCTCTGAGGGTTGCGCGCAAACAAGAAGGCCTGCTCGTCGATCTGCAGGGTGAAGTGCTTGGCGACCTTGTACTGGTTGACGATCTTGCCCACCGCCACGCCGATCTTGTCTTGATCGCGCAGGCGCCCGGCCCGCACACGGTCACCGATGGCTTGGAGCTTGACTTCGGTGGCCGCCAACAACGATTCGCGCTTGTGAGCGCGCAGCTTGGCCAACGCATGATTGCGGCATACCACCAGTCGCTCATCGGGGTACAACTCGGAGCGGATCTCCAATAGATTGCGCTCGTCGAACAGGCCGAACTGCAAATCACCGACTTGGGCGAGCTTGCGGATCGACACGTTCTTGAGCGCGGTGATCCATTGCAGTCCCTGTTCCTTGCGCATCGCCTCGATCGCCGCGTTGCCGATCATCCCTCGATCGCCCACCAGCACCACGCGCTGCAGGCCGAAGTCCTGGCGCAATTGGCGCATCACTGGGATGACGGTCTGGCTGTCGTTGGTATTGCCCTCATACACCGAGATCGACACCGGGCAGCCTTGCGCGTTGGTCAGCACCCCGTAGTTGACCTGCAGCGTGCCACGCTTGCGATCCCGACTGTGGCCCAGCCTGGCCAGCGGACAGGTGGCGCCCTCGAAGTAGCTGGACGACAGGTCGTACAGCGCGATGGCCCCTTCGCTCAGGTGGCGCGCCGCCAGCTTGTTCTGAATCACTCCCTGGCGCTCGAGCAACCAGTCCATGGCCCGGTACAGATCATCTTCGCTGGCATCGGCCACGTCGAACTCTTCGGCCAGCGTGCTCTGGTGCCAAGCGCGCGTGGTGGCCAGCTTGGAGTGCGGCTGCAGCACACGCGCGGCGATCATCGCCACCACCAGATCGCGCTCGCGCGAGGCCTTGCCGGCGATCAGTGAGGCCAGGCCCAGGCGCTGCATCGCGATCTGCACGGCTTGCACATGACCGTGCGCCCGCGAGGCGCAGATCTCAAAGGCCTGCGACACGGGTACGAAGGCCTGACCCTGCAACGCGGCGCGCACCATCTCGACCACGTGCTCGGGCAGGTGCGACAGATTGCCCAGGGTCTCGTTCTTAACCTTGCCGTCTTCGCGATAACTGCGCCGCAGCAAGTGAGTGCGATACACCTTGCCCTTGTAGGTGCGCTTGGTGGTGACGACGTGGGCGGTGCCGGTTCTTGCAGCCATGACTGGAATAATAACATATCTTCTTGATAATGTCAGCACATTTAGTGACTACAACTTGAAACAAAACAATAACGCCGTTGCAGGAAAAACCCAGCAACGGCGCGGATTGTGAAGCTATGAGTGACGACGGGCGACGAGGAACTTCAGATTAGCGACTCGTGATTGCGCGTATCTGAAACGCTACTTTGTCCGCCAAACGAATAGCGTTTATCTGACGCGGGACGGACATATCGATAGCAAGACGTCGCAGCATCGCGGCAGATAAACACTGTTGAACTGGACCGCCTCAAGGACGGCGCTATGGGTATTGTAAGTTTGAGGCTTGCCGTTCGGGTTGCTGGTGGGCACTTTGGTGGCATCCGAGCAACCGGCATTCGCATTGAGCCCTGTCCTTGTATAGTCCCGATCGGTACCGTGGCTTCTGCCCGGCTCCGGCGCACCGAGGAATTCGCCCATTGGCGGTTCGCTCGCCGCAGCGGGTCGGCTCCCGGGGGAAAGCGGTTCGCAGGCGATTGGCGGGCACGGCGCTCGATGTCATCATTGTGGGGCATAGCTTTGCCAATGCCGATCGGGCGCGCGCACGATCAACGTTTGACGAGACGAGATCGTCTGCATAAGTCGATAGCGGCCGACGGCGCAACGTACGGAGCTTCTCGAACTGCAGGGCGCCGGCCCGCCTCGTGAAGCGTTCGGCGCTTTCTTGGGCGATCGGATTGGACTGGGGCATGGGAAGCAATGGTGGAACCCGGGCCAGACGCTCTCGCTTGACCGCAGGGGCCAGCAATCCGCAGTGGCGGATCCGCTTGAAGCCGGCCGGCAAGACGTGCGCCAGGATTCGTCCGATAAACCACTCACCGGGAATTGCCACGACGCGTTTGCCACCGGCCTTATGCTGGCGAACGCGGATCTTCACGTGGGAGGAGGTCATCGCCAAGAGGCGTTCGTGGCCGATGGCGGTGCGATGCGTGTAGCGCAACAGGAAGTCGAATACGGCCGCCGGGCCGGACATCGGGGTCTTGGCGTAGACCACCCACTGATGGCGGCATAGCGCCCGATGCCGGTCCCACCGCTGGGTGTCGCTGGCATGCGGATCCCGGGGCAACTGACCTCGGATTTCGATCTGTTGCAGTGCCGCCAGGACCTTGCTGCGGCACACCTTGCACAGCGCCCGCGTCGGGAACAGGGACGTGTCCGAGCGCACCGGCTCGCGCCACTGGCCGTGATCATCCAGTGCCCCGCAGGCAATCAGTGCGTAGCCGATCTGTCCTGTCGCTCCGAGCAGCAGCGATTTCATCGCCACCTCCCCCGTTTGTCAAGTTGCAACGATACCGCGACCAGAAGCATGCCCGATTGCGATTGGCCTTGCTCAGGCAGGCTCGGCAATCCCGACAGCGTCATCGCCGGGTGCTGGTATAAGATCGAGAACCTGCCTCGTATCGAATGAGCCCACGGTCCGACCTGCCCGAGCCCACATGATCAGCATCGAATTTCTCGTCACGTCTCTCGTGATCGTCCTGATTCCGGGAATCGGGGTGATCTACACCGTATCGACCGGGTTGCAGCAGGGATCAAAAGCGAGCATCTATGCCAGCCTGGGCTGCACCGTCGGCATTGTTCCCCATCTCGCGGCAACCATTCTTGGCCTGGCCGCCCTGATGCACACGAGCGCGCTGGCCTTCCAGATGCTCAAGTACGCGGGCGTCGCTTACCTCTTTTATATTGCCTACATGACCTGGCGGAACGAGTCGGCCTTTTCGATGGATCCTGGCCTGGCCCGGCTCAACGGGTGGAACATCGCGATCAAGGGCTTCCTGCTGAATATCCTGAACCCGAAGCTGACGATCTTCTTCCTGGCCTTCCTGCCCCAGTTCGTCAAGCCCGACGCACCGCAGCCGCTGGTTCAACTGCTCACGCTCAGCGCCATCTTCATGGCCATGACCTTCGCAGTCTTCGTCATCTATGGCCTGCTGGCGCATGCTTTCCGTCGGTTTGTCATCGACTCGTCGTCGGTGCAGCGTTGGCTTCGATATGGCTTCGCCACGGCATTCGCCGCGCTCGGGGCCAGACTGGCCCTCGATGACCGGTGATCCCCGCTTATCGATCCAGCACCAGCGGCTCGCTGATCTCCCGGTTCTGATTCCGGAACCACAAGGGCACCGTGCGGCGGCGCATCGAGCCGACACCCGATTTGCGCGCACTGAGCACGACCGCATACTGGCCATGATTCTCGAACAGGAAGTGGCCTAACGCATCGGTGCGCACACTGCCCACCCGCTCGACTGCCACCACCGATTTGCTGGATAGCGTGACCACCGCATCGGCCACCGGCTGGCCATCAGGCGTGGTGACCCGGCCGCTCAGCCGGCCATCGTCATGGGCGAGCACATAGAGATTCCAGGCCAGCGCAATTAAAGCGATGCCGCCGAAGGTCAGCACGAAGCGGTTGAGCAACCATTTCATGGCGATCTCATCCCTTGGTCGCGCCAGCGGTCAGCCCACGGATGAAGTCTTTCTGGGCAAGCAGAAACACCAGCAGCCCCGGCAGCACCACCAGCACACAGAACGCATAAAGCGCGCCCGTGGTGTCCTCGAACGAGGCCAGGAAAGAGACCAGACCCAGTGGCATGGTCTGCATGTCCTTGCCGCGAACAACCAGCAAGGGCCACAGGAATTCATTCCATGACCAGATGAAGGACAGAATGATGTTGGTGGCCACCGCCGGCTTGGACAGGGGCAGCAGAACCTTCGTGAGAATTTGCCATTCGCTCAGCCCGTCGATGCGGGCGGCCTGGGTCAGCGAGGCGGGCACGGCCTCGAAGTTCGACTTGAACAGGAAGATGCATACGATGTGGCTGAACGCCGGCAGCGCAATGCCCAGCCGGGTATCGAGCAGACCCATCTGCGAGGTGAGCAGATAGGCAGGGATGATGGTGGCGTGAAACGGGATCATCATCGAGGCGAGAAAAAACGCCAGCACTGCGGCCTTGCCCGGGAATTGCCGGGTCAGTGCATAGCCCGCCATGGCATTGAGCACGAGATTGGCGGCCACCACGATGAGTGCAATGACCAGACTGTTGGCGAAGATGCGTACAAAATCCACCGAATACCAGGCTTCCACGTAGTAGTAGAGATTCGGCTCGACCGGGATCAGCGAGGGTGGGTAATTGAACAGATTCTCGCCCGTCAGGCTGGTCTTGAGCACCCAATAGATCGGCGTGAGCATGATGATGCAGATCGCGATCAGCGTCAGATGAATCAGCAGTCGGTAATGGCGGCTCAGCATCGCAATCGCTTCATCAGTCCGCGATATCGACCCGACCCGCATCACCACCGGCCAGGCGGTTGGCGGTTAGGGCGATCGTCAGGAACAAGGTGAACATGACTACGGTCACCGCAGCCGCATAGTCGAAGCGGGTGAGCGTGAAGGCCAGCTTGTAGATATAGGTAACGAGCAACTCGGTGGCACGGCCCGGTCCGCCGCCGGTCATCGAATAGACGAGGTCGAAACTCGTGAACGAGGCGATCACGCCCAGAATCACACAGAGGAATAGCGAGGGACGCAGCAATGGCAATGTGATGCGCCAGAACCGATGATGCGCACGTGCACCGTCGATGTGCGCCGCCTCGTACAGATGAGCCGGAATGGTCTGCAGACCCGTGAGCAGGATCACGACGAAGAAGCCGAGCATCTGCCAGAGTGCCGCCACCATGACGGCGCCCAGGGCGAAGCGCGTGGTCTCCAGAAAAGCGATGGGCTGCTCGATGAGCCCCCAGGACAGGAGCAGGTAATTAAGCAGGCCGGCCTGATCGTTGTACAACCAGCGCCAGACGATGCCGACCGCCACCACCATCATCGGGTAAGGCAGGAAGATGATGGTCCGGTACAGACCGCGACCGATCACCTTCGTGTCCACCAGCAACGCCACGCCCAGCGCCAATACGATGGTGACCGGCGTGGTCAACATGAAAATGGCCGTGTTGGCCAGCGCAACCCGGAAGGTCTCATCCTCGACGAACATTTCGGCGTAGTGATCGGCCCCCAGCCACTGCATGGCATCGCCGGGCGCCCATGAGGTAAACGAGAGCACGAGATTCCAGAGCAGCGGCACGACCCGGTAGGCTGCGAAGATCAGCAGCGCCGGGGCGAGCAACATCCAGGCAAACAGCCACTGTCGGCCTCGCCGGGTCATGGGCGTTCGAGTTCCTTATCGATACGCTCGGCAGCCTTGGCAAGTGCGGCTTTTGCATCACCCTGGCCGAGCAGGACAGGTTGCACTTCGGTCCAGAAGATATCCTTGACCCGCGCATCCTTGCCGGTGCGCAGATAGCCGGTGAACTTGTCCAGATTCCGGGTGGTCAGTTCGAGCGCGCGCGCCTTGAGCGGGCTTTCATCCTTGATGCGCTCACGAAGCTGCTGGTCGACCACGGTATTCAGGGTTGCCAGGGTGAAGGTATCGGCCATCACCTTCTGCCATTTTTCGCTGGTGGCGATCTTGAGCAGGTGCACGGCGGCCTCGGCATGCCGGGTGCCCTTGGAGATGCCCCAGCCATGATTGTTCGGGACCGCATGAACACCGGGCACTTCAGCAACCTCGACACCGTCCTCGTCAATCCAGTCGGCCTTGCTCGCGATCCAGAACAAGGCGGTGGTCGGCGCCATATAGAGCGCGACATTGCCCGAACCAAACGCCGTATTGGGCTCGACCCAGCGGCCGGTCCACGCAATGTTGTTGATCGTGCCAGCCTTCGTTGCCTCGGCCAGGCTGGCCAGCGTCTTCACGCCGGCCTCGGTGTTGAACGCGGAATGGCGATAGTCATCGGTCAGGATATCGACGCCATTGGCCTTGAACAGCGGCCAGTACAACCAATCGAAGTTGGTCGTGAGAAAGCCCGACTTGCCCGGTCCCTTGACCTTGGCTGCGGCGCTCATGAGTTCATCGAAGGTCTTGGGCATGGCGGTGATGCCGGCCTGCGCCATGAGTTGCCGATTGCCGATCAGCAGCGTCTTGGCGAAATACCAGGGCACCAGCCAGTTCTTGCCATTGCTGGCCCACAGGTCCAGCGACCCGGGTGCAAAGCGGTTCCGGAATTCAGCGTCGGCCGCCAGATACGGGGTGAGATCGAGCAGGCGACCGGCATCGGCATACTCGGCCCAGAGCGAGCCCTGCACATCGATCAGATCGGGCGGCGTGCCGGCAGCCAGTTGTGCCTGGTAGAAGGTCGGCCACTCGGTGCCCTTCTTGTCTATCCATTCAACCTTGATGTCCGGATACTTCTGATTGAACTCCTGGGTCCAGCCGGCAATCTTTTCGCCATAAACCGGCAGATTCCAGGTGAGCACCGTGAGTTTGTCCTGCGCCTTCGCGGGCGATGCCTGCATCACGGCCAGGCCGAATGCCATGGCGGCACCCAGAACAAGGCGGTTGAGTCGTGCTTTCATGGTCGGTAGCCTCCTGATTGTTGTTGGACGGGTGATGGGCTCAGCGGGAAAAATCAGGGACGATGGTGCGGCCTTCACGCCAGGCCTGTTCGGCCGCCAGACAGACTGCAATGCTCGGGCGGGCCATCGAACACGACATGACAGAGCGACCGGCGGCGAAGCCGGCGTAGGCCTGGCGCAGATGTTCCTCGAGTTCGAACACCTCGCCCGACAAGGGAATCGTGATCGTATCGACCTCGCCCTGGCCATGGGCATCGCGCAGCTGCCGCTTCATCTCGAAACCCGGTGTCAGGGTCCGGTCCATCGTGCCACTCCACCAGGTACGCACGGCACCTGCGCTGCCCGTCACTTCGAGCAGGGTGTGATGTTCGAATCCACCCAGACACTGGTTGAGCACGGCGGTCGCGCCATCGGCCCAGTCGAGCACCAGCGTGAAATGATCCGACAGGCCACCCGACTGCCATCGGCCGCCATGCGCGCTGACCCGAACCGGCAGGCCATTGCCCTGGCCATACCAGAGAATCAGATCGATGAAATGCACCAACTCCTCGAGCACCCATGATCCGACCCGCGCCGGGTCGTATCGCCATCCATCCGCACCGGGGCGAAACGGCCGACGAAACAGCGACAGATGCTGATGCTGAATGGTGCCCAGATCGCCGGATGCGATCATGCGGGCAAGCTCGCCCCATTGCCGCGACACCCGCAGTTCATGATTCACGGCCAGCTGCCGGCCGCTGGCGGCCACCGCCGCCGCCACCTGATCACATTCGGCCAGCGTGAGGCCGAGCGGTTTCTCGAGAAAGACATGATGACCGCTCAACAGGGCGCGGATCGCCGTGTCGGCATGAAGGTGATTGGGCATCAACACATTGACCACGTCGATGTCCGGTGCGGCGAGCAAGGCATTCAGATCGGTATGGATAGTCGCGCCCGGCAGTTCGGCTCTGGCCCGCTCGACCGACGCCTCGCTGCGCGCCAGCACCGCCACCACACGGGCGTTGTGAATGGCGGCGATGGCGCGCGCATGCATCACGCCCCAGGCACCGAAGCCAGCCAGGGCAACCCGGGTCGTGGATGTCATGAATGAATCGCCTTGCCGCTGCCGGCATCGAAGTAGTGGGCCTGGCGCATGTCGATGCGCAAGGTGATGGTCGAACCCGGCGGTGGACGCCGATCGGGCGGCACTCTGGCAACCAGGGACTGCTCGCCGATCCGCGCGAACACCAGGGTGTCGGGTCCGAGTGCCTCCACCACGTCGACGGTCGCCACCAGATCCAGTCGGCCATCGGGCGGCGGACCATCCGCAATAGCGACGGCTTCGGGCCGGATGCCGAGGATGATGCCGGTGTTGCCCGTCTCGTCGTCAATGAGGTGAATCTGCCCGGCCTCACGCCGGATCTTGAGCAGATTCATCGTCGGTGCACCGATGAAACCGGCCACGAATCGGGTGCGAGGCTCGCGGTAGACCTCATCGGGCGTACCAGCCTGCTCGATCTGTCCGGCGTGCATCACCACCACCCGGTCCGCCAGGGTCATGGCCTCAACCTGATCATGGGTGACGTAGACAGTGGTGATGCCGAACTGCTGGTGCAGGCGCCTGATTTCCAGCCGCATCTGCCCACGCAGTTTGGCATCCAGATTGGACAAGGGCTCGTCGAACAGGAACACCTTGGGCTGGCGCACGATGGCGCGGCCCATCGCGACACGCTGACGCTGGCCACCCGACAATTCCCTGGGTCGTCGCTCGAGCAGATCGGTCAGGCCCAGGGTACTCGCGGCCTGCGCCACCCGTTCGCCGATCTCGGCGGACTTGACCCCGCGGTAACGCAGCGAAAAGGCAATGTTCTCGTAAACGCTCATGTGAGGATAGAGCGCGTAATCCTGGAATACCATCGCAATATCACGCTTGGCCGCGTCGACTTCATTGACCACCCGGCCGTCGATCAGGATCTGGCCATCGCTGATCTCCTCGAGACCCGCCAGCATGCGCAGGCAGGTGCTCTTGCCACAGCCAGAGGGTCCAACCAGAACGACGAACTCGCCATCGGCGACCGACAGATCGATACCGTGCACCACCGGCGTGTCGCCATAACGCTTGACGAGCCGGCGGAACTCGACGGTGGCCATCAGTGGCGCACCCGGGTCATTGCGGCCCGTGTTGATTCAATGCGCCGACCTACCATGGCAACAACTGCCCCGAGATCGTGAAGAAACCACCGGTTTCGTGATTGCCCAATCGCGCCACGATGGCGCGCATCGCTTCGACGCTCTCGCTGGCCGTGATCGGCGCGTCGGGTCCGCCTCCTGCCGTGGCAACCCAACCCGGATGCAGCATGGCCACCGTGATGCCGCGGGCGGCCAGATCGATCGCCAGACTGCGGCCAATGGCATTGAGACCGGCCTTGCTCGCGCGATAACCATAGTGGCCGCCGGTCAGATTGGATGCGATCGAGCCCATGCGGCTCGAGACGATGGCAATCCGCCGCTGGCGGCTCGCCGCGACATTGTCGGTCAGCGTCTCAACCAGGCGCAGCGGACCGACCGTGTTGGTCATCAGGATTCGCTGAACTTCATCAAAGTCGAGCGAGCCGAGCCGGCCAAGTTCGCGGCCGATGCCGGCATTGGAGACCAACACGTCGATCGGCGCATCGCCCAATTCAGCCTTCAGGGCATCAAACTGGGCGACAACGGTCACGTCCAGGGCATGATGATGCATGCCTGAATCGTCGATCCGGTTGGCCGGATCACGGTAGCAGGCGTGAACCTCGAATCCGGCCCGCGCATACTGGATCGCAAACTCGCGACCGAGTCCGGTATCGCAGCCGGTGATGAGCACGCTGGCACGGTTCATGAGAGGCCGTACAGTGGTTCAGGCAGGCCACGCGCGCCGCAGCCATCGATGCGGAACAAGCCGCCGGCCTGCGGCCAGGCCGGACGCTCGGCCGGGTCGAGCAATTGTGCGGCGCTGGTCACGAACAGACTCTCCAGATGCTGACCACCAAAACACACCATGGTCGGATGTCGGGTCGGGACCTCGATTCGCCGGATCAATCGACCGTCGGGCGAGATGCACGCAATGGCTGCGCCGTGAACCAGCGCACACCAGTAATTGCCCTCGGTATCGCAGGCAGCACCATCGACCCGGCCATCGATAGCCGCCGTGCTGAAAAACGGGCGTTTGTGGGAGAGCCGGCCGGCATCGAGATCAAAATCCCATACCCAGACGATCTCATCGCGGCTGTCCGCCAGATAAAAGCGACGATTGTCGGGTGAGATGGCGATGCCATTGCCGATCACGAAGCCGGTCTCGATGAGCGAGACCGTGCCGTCCGGGTCGAGTCTGAGCAACTCGGCCGAGCGACCGACAAAATCCGAGTGCACGCTCGCACACCAATAACGACCCCGTTGGTCGCAACGGCCGTCATTGAGCATCAGGCGCCGGTTGCGTGCCAGTGGATCGGCAATGGTCCGGGTGTGCAGCGTATCGCCATCGATATCAACGCGCAGAAAGCCGGCGCGTGTGGCCGCGACCAGACTGCCATCGTGGGCGAATACGAAGGAACCGATGTCGGCGGGCATCTCAAAAATCGTCACCTGACCGGTCCGGGTATCGAGACGACGGATTGCCGGGGCGAATGAATCGACCCACCAGAGGCTGGCATCACGCGGATTCCAGCGGGGTGACTCACCGAGCCGGTCAGGCCCGGGCCAGATCAGTGACAGCCGTGGCGTTGTGGCCGCCTCGCCGCCTGACGGCAGCAAGAGCTCGTCCGGCGCATGGCGATCGGGCTCAAACGACTCTCGAATCTGGACATCCTGTCTCGTCATAACCCGTCCGTCTTGTTGTCATGTCCGGGATGTTCTCACCCATGCGCCCATCGCAAGCTGACCGGACGATCGCGCCATTGGTGTTCGGACTAGTCTAACTGAAGCGATCGGCGCGACGATAGATCGAGGCGGACGCCCGATGGAGCGCCTGGCATTCGCTTATGCGCCATCGTCCGCAACAACGGACGGATATCGCGTTTTGATGATCTCAACCGACCTGAGCACCATCGACTCGAGCACCGCCAGGTCGACATCCGATAGACGCTTGATATAGAGGCAGGCCTTGCCCAACTTGTGCCGGCCCAATGTGGCGAGCAGCGCACGCATCTCGTCGGATTCGAAGCCGGCGAGCAGATACACGCTGATGTGGGCCTTGCCCGATGCAAAGCCCACGACACACGAGTCGCCTTCATGGCCACTCGCATATCGATAGTGATAACGGTCGAAGCCGACGATACCTGACCCCCACATCGTGGCGCGACAACCCGTGACGCGCCGCATCAATGCAGCGAGGGCCTTGCAGTCGCGCCGCCGTTCCGGGTCGTCGATCGCAGCCAGATAGGTCGCGACACTGGCCTTGGTCGGCTTGGTTTTCGCTTCGTACATTCCTCCCTCCATCAGCGTGTCCCTGCACCAGGCGCAAAGCGTATCGCACCCGGCGGGTTCCCTGTCAATGCAGACGACGCCGATGACCAGGTGATCAGGCGGCGCGCAGCAGCCCGGCCAGGACGGCCAGACCCCGGCGGGCCTGATCTGCCGTGGCATGGCTGAAGTTCAGGCGGATGGCCGGATAGGCCTGCGCCCGATCGGCGAAAAACGGTTCGCCCGGCATGAAGGCAACCGACTGGTCGATCGCCCAAGCGAGCAAGGTCGTGGTGTCGATCGGTCGATTCAGGCGCAGCCAGAAGAACAAGCCCCCGGCGGGTAACGACCAGGTCGCCAGATCGCTGAAGTGCTCGAGCAAGATCGCCTGAAAGCGGTCGCGTTGCGCGCGATAGGATTTCGCCAGGCCGGCCAGACGCTCGGCGCGCCCTGATGACTGCAACTGCTCGAGCACCAGCCACTGGCTGATCCGGCTGCTGTGCAGATCGGCAGCCTGCTTGAGCCGGATCAGCCAGGGCATGAGATCGGGCGAGGCCACCAGGAATCCGAGTCGCAGCCCCGGCGCCAGACTCTTGGAGAAGGAACCCTGATAGATCCAGGATGCCTGACGCAGATGAGCGCAGATGGGTGTGCGCTCGACCGGGTCATAGACCAGGTCACGATAGGGATCATCCTCGACAATGACCGTGCCGGTTCGATCGGCCTGGGCCGCCAGACGCCGTCGCTGTTCGAGCGACCAGCAGGCACCCGTGGGATTCTGGAAGGTCGGAATCACATAAGCCAGGCCGGGTGATTCCGCCTGGCCGGTCAGCGCCCGTTCGGGCGCGTCGGGGTCCAGCGTCACCGGGCGGGCGCCCTGAAACCGGAATACCTGCAGCGCAGCCAGATACGTCGGTGACTCGAGGGCGACCGGCGACCCAGGATCGATGAACAACTTGCCCACCAGATCGATGCCCTGCTGCGATCCCGACAGGATCAGCACCTGCTCGGCGCCAACGGCAAGGCCGATCTGCCCGAGGTCACGGGCGATCTGTGCGCGCAACGCCGGTTCGCCCTCGCTGGGACCATATTGCAGACAGCTGCCCGGCATTCCAGCCAGATTCAGCGCGGGAAAACTGTCGGGCGCCGGGAGCCCGCCGGCGAATGAGACCATGCCGGGCCGGTCGATCACCGCGAGAATGTCGCGGATCGGCGAACTGTGGAGTCTTTCGACGCGTGCGGACAGCCTGCTGGATGACATGGTTGGGATCCCGACGGGTTGGCTGGAATTAAAGGTCAACAGTATTGACTTGTTGTGATGCTGCCGGGTCCGGCCTACCATGTCAATATGGTTGACCTTAAAGATCCGGCAAGCCCGGCAGACCCTGCGCTACGCGATGCGATTGAAGCCCTCTATTTCGGCTATCGTGCCTTCACCCGCGGACCGGACTCACTGCTGGCGCGACGCGGTCTGGGCCGGGTGCATCACCGGATCCTGTACTTTGTAGGTCGCCAACCCGGCATAAAGGTCAATGAATTGTTGGCCGTGCTGGCCGTGAGCAAGCAGGCGCTGAACACGCCATTGCGCCGTCTCATCGAACTGGGGCTGATCGATTCAAGGCCCGGTCGCGAGGATCGCCGGGTCAGACACCTGTCGCTCAGCGCGAGCGGCAAACGCCTGGAGGCCACGCTCAGTGGCACCCAGACCGAATTGCTGGCCGCCGTGTTCGCCCGTTGCGGGAGCTCCGCGCAGCGGCATTGGCTGCAGGTGATGCACGCCCTGCACGATCAACAGACCGGCGATTGAACGGCCGCCAGTAGCCGACCGGGACTGGCCGAGCGACACTAACCGAGCGCGCGGGCCAGCACCTGCGCCACGTGCAAGGCTTGGCGCTGCGCACCATCCAGGATCTGATGCCGGCAGCTGGTGCCGTCAGCCACGATGAGATCCTGATCGGGCGCCGACTGCACGGCGGGCAACAGGGCGAGTTGCGCCATCTGCATCGAAGCCTCGTAGTGTTCGGCCTCGTATCCGAAGGCGCCAGCCATGCCGCAGCAACTGGTTTCGATGAGCATCACTTCCAGCTCCGGAATCAGGCCGAGCACGGTCTGGATCGGTCGCACGGCATCATGAGCCTTCTGATGGCAATGGCCGTGCAACCAGACCCGGCCTGTCGGCAGCGGCTTGAGCGACAGGGTCAGGCGATTCGCGGCGTGTTCACGCGCCAGGAATTCCTCGAAGGTCATGGCCAGTGAGGCCAGACGCTGTGCCTCGCCGCCCAGACCGAGCACCGGATATTCGTCCCTCGCGGTCAGGATGCACGAAGGTTCGAGGCCGATGATCGGCAGGCCTCGATCGAGCGCCGGCGCCAGCGCCGCAAACACGCGTCGCGCTTCGGCGCGGGCCTCATCGACGAGCCCGGCAGCCAGAAAGGGCCGACCGCAGCACAGCGGATGGGCTTGAGCCTCACCGGCGACCGGCTGCGCCAGCGCGACCCGGATGCCGGCCGCGGCGAATACCCGCAAGGCGGCCTCGACCGTGTCGGGATCGAAGGCATTGTTGAAGGTGTCGACCCAGAGCACCGCATCGGCCTGATCGATGCTGACCAGGTGACCCGCTGACGCGCCTTGCCCTACCCCGGCTTGGCGGCGCAGGAAGGTATCGGATCGCCAGGCCGGCAGACTGCGCGCCGCCGCAATACCAAACAAGGCCTCGCCCAGCCAGGGCAGACCCGGCAAACGATCGCGCAGGCGAAGCAAGGGAGCCAGCGGCGCCAGCCGGTTCACATAACGCGGCAGGTAGGCGATCAGGCGCTCGCGCAGGCCTGGTCGCCGCAGCCGTGCCCGCTGGGCAGCGATCTCGAATTTCATGCGGGCCATATCGACGCCGGTCGGGCATTCACGCTGGCAGGCCTTGCAACCCACGCACAGCGACAAGGCCTCGGTCACGGCATCCGATGTCAGACCGCCGGGCAGGCGACCGGACAAGGCCTGGCGCAGCGTATTGGCCCGCCCGCGCACCAGATGCTGCTCTTCGCGACTGATCCGCCAGCTCGGACACATCACGCCCGCATCGAACTTGCGGCAATGACCATTGTTGTTGCACATCTCGACGGCCTTGGCCAGGCCCCCGGTCGGATCGCCACCGCTACCCGCAGGCGTCAGCGCTTCGGTGACCGGATCATTCTGGACATTCCAGGCCGACCAGTCGAATGCCGGGGCCAGCGCGGTCGGCGTCTGCCCCGGCGGATACCGGAACAGGCGCGTGTCGTCCATGCGCGAGCCGCGCACGATCTTGCCTGGATTGAGCAGTCCCTGCGGATCAAACAAATCCTTGACCGTTTCGAAGGCGCCGACCATTCGTTGCCCGAACTGCCAGCCGACCCATTCGGTTCTGACCAGGCCGTCGCCATGTTCGCCAGAGAACGCACCCTGATAGCGTCGCACCAGCTGCGAGGCCTCCTCGGCAATCGCCCGCATCCTGGCCGCACCATCACGACGCATGTCCAGAATCGGCCGCACATGCAGGGTGCCCACCGAGGCATGGGCATACCAGGTGCCGCGCGTGCCGTGGCGGGTGAACACCTCGGTCAGCGCATCGGTATAGTCGGCCAGATGCTCGAGCGGTACCGCGCAGTCTTCAATGAAGCTGACCGGCTTGCCGTCACCACGCAACGACATCATGATGTTCAGACCCGCCTTGCGCACATCCCAGAGCGCCTTCTGGCGGGCCGGCTGCGCGATTGCAACCACACTGTCCGGATGACCGTGATCGGCCATTAGCCCGGTCAGTCGGGTGAGCAGTGCCTGCTGGGTGCCGGCATCGTCGCCGGCGAATTCGACCAGCAGGATGGCTTCGGGTGTCTCGGCGGTCGGATCGACCAGTGCAGTCTCGATCACGGCGCGAAAGGCCGGATTGCGCCGGGCCAGATCGATCATTGTGCGATCGACCAGTTCGACCGCGCACGGCCCCAGCGTCACGATGTGCTGGGCCGCCGCCATCGCGTCACGAAACCGGGCGAAATTGACCACACCCAGGGCCTTGTGAGCCGGCAGCGGGGCAAGCTGTAAATGCAGGCGTTCGAAATACGCCAGCGTGCCCTCCGAGCCAACCAGCAGATGTGCCAGATTGACCGAGCCGTCAGGGGTGTAGGGCCGCGGTGATTGCGGATTGAACACATCGAGGTTGTAGCCGCCCACACGGCGCAATACCTTGGGAAACCGCCGGGCGATTTCATCGCGCTCGCGATCGGCTAGTTCGAACAATGCCGACACCAGCGTGCGCGCACGGCCACTGCCCAAGGCCAGCGTCGATCGGGCACCGAAGGGACCAAATCCCTGACGCGTGCCATCGGCCAGCAGCGCATCGATGCCGAGCACGTTGTGCACCATGTTGCCGTAGGCGATCGAACGCGAGCCGCAGGAGTTGTTGCCGGCCATGCCGCCGATGGTGGCCTGGGCACTGGTCGACACATCGACCGGAAACCACAGGCCATGCGGCTTCAGATAGGCGTTCAGATCATCGAGCACCACGCCCGGCTCGACGATGACCGTGCGCCGCTGCACATCGAGATCGGTGATTGCGCGCAGATACCGACTGTTGTCGATGACCAGTGCTTCACCCACGGTCTGCCCGCACTGGCTGGTGCCCGCGCCGCGTGCCAGTATCGGCACCTTCATCTGATTGGCCAGCTCGAACACGGCCTGCACATCGGCCGCATCACGTGGCACCACCACGCCCACCGGATCGATCTGATAGATGGATGCGTCGGTTGCGTAGCGTGCTCGCGAGGCGGCGTCGAACAACACCTCGCCGCGCAACAGTCGGCGCAGCCGATGGGCGAGCCGGCTGCGTTCGAGCGCCGGCGCATGCAGCGTGGTGCCAGTCATCGGCGCGTTCATGCGAGCGTATTCATTCCGGTATATTTTATGTCGTGGGCTGAACCTGCCCGCCCTGCCCTCGTGAGCATTACCCGGAGACTACTGCATGAAGCTGCCCAGCGGCGCCGTCCTCAATGATCACCCGAGCGGCCGGCATTTTCTGCAGATTCCGGGACCCACCCCTGTGCCCGATCGAATCCTGCGCGCGATGGACCATCCGACCATCGATCATCGCGGCCCGGCCTTTGCCCGGCTCGGGCTGCAGGTGCTGTCGGGCATTCGCGAGATCTTCCAGACCAGTCAACCCGTGATCATCTATCCGGGTTCGGGCACGGGTGCGTGGGAAGCGGCACTGGTCAACACGCTCAGTCCGGGCGACACCGTCCTCATGTATGAAACCGGTCACTTCGCCTCGCTCTGGAACCGCTTGGCCGGCCGACTCGGTCTGCAGACCATCGTGATCGGCTCGGACTGGCGCAGCGGCGTGGACTGCGATCAGGTTCGCCAGACCTTGCTGGCCGACCAGTCCCGCTCGATCAAGGCGGTGTGCGCCGTGCACAATGAAACCTCCACCGGCGTCACGTCCGACATCGCGGCCCTGCGCCAGGCCATCGATGCCGCCGATCATCCGGCGCTGCTGCTGGTCGACACGATCTCCGGCCTGGGCTCGGCCGAGTATCGCCACGATGCCTGGGGGGTGGACGTGACCATCGCCGGGTCACAAAAAGGTCTGATGCTGCCGCCGGGTCTGTCGTTCAATGCGGTCAGCGCCAAAGCAATCGCCGCCTCACGGCAGGCCACGCTGCCGCGGGCCTATTGGGCCTGGGATGAAATCCTGCAGGCCAATGCCAAGGGTTACTGGCCATCGACACCGGCGACCAATCTGCTCTACGGACTGGCCGAAGCCATCGACATGTTGCGCGAGGAAGGGCTGGACCGTGTCTTCGCCCGACACCGGCGTCATGGTGCGGCGGCGCGTGCCGCCGTGCAGGCCTGGGGTCTGGAGGTGTTGTGCCGCAATCCGGCGCAATACAGTCCGGTATTGACCGCGATCATGATGCCGACCGACTCACCCGTCGATTCGGATGCCTTGCGGGCGCTGATTCTGGAGCGCTTCAACATGTCGCTGGGCACCGGCCTGGGCCGCCTGGCCGGCAAGGTGTTCCGCCTCGGTCATCTGGGCGACTTCAACGATCTGACATTGCTGGGCAGTCTGGCCGGCATCGAAATGGGCCTGGCGCTGGCCGGTGTGCCTCACCGACCCGGCGGCGTGATGGCCGCGATGGCGGTGCTCACCGACCGGAGTGGTGCATGAGTCTGCCCACGCTCGCCACCCGCACCGGACATATCGCGCCCTTCCATGTCATGGAGTTGGTCAAACAGGCGCACAAGCTGGCCGCAGGCGGCCGTTCGATCATTCATCTGAGCATCGGCGAGCCCGACTTCACCGCGGCGCCCGCCGTGGTCCGCGCCCTGCGAGAGGCTGGCGAATCGGGACGCACCCAATACACCGACGCCATGGGCATCGAGCCATTGCGCCGGGCCATCGCCAACGACTACCGCCAGAAGTGGCAGGTCGATGTCGATCCGGAGCGGATCCTGATCACGTCAGGCGCGTCGGCCGCGCTCACGCTGGCCTGTTGTGCCCTGGTCAATCCGGGCGACGGCGTGCTGCTGGCCGACCCGGGTTATCCCTGTAATCGACATTTTGTTGCCGCCTTCGATGGCATACCCAAACTGATCGCGACGGATGCGGCCGAGCGGTTTCAATTGTCGGCCCGGCGCGTTGCCGAACACTGGCAGCCAAGCACGCGCGGCGTGCTGATTTCGTCGCCGGCCAACCCGACCGGCACCTCGATCGCCCATGATGAAATGGGCCGGATTCTCCAGACGGTGCGCGAGCGCGGCGGCTTCTCGATCGTCGATGAGATCTACCTGGGCCTGAGCTATGGCGACGACGTGGCCAGTGCGCTCGCCCATGGCGACGACATGATCATCACCAACAGTTTCAGCAAGTACTTCAACATGACCGGATGGCGCCTGGGCTGGCTGGTGATGCCGCAGGAATGGCGAGCCACCTTTGAAAAGCTCGCTCAGAATCTGTACATCTGCCCGTCCGCCCTGGCCCAGCGAGCTGCGCTCGCCTGCTTCGAACCCGACAGCCAGCGGCTGTATGACGAGCGGCGCGACGAGTTCAGGCGGCGGCGCGACTATCTGATTCCTGCCTTGCAGGCGATTGGTTTCGGGATCGCCGCCGAACCGGACGGTGCCTTCTATGTCTATGCGGATATCACCCGCTTCAGCCGCGACAGCACCCGGTTTGCCTATGACGTACTCGAACACGCCGGCGTTGCGCTGGTGCCTGGCAAGGATTTCGGTCTGCACCGGGCCAATGACTTCGTGCGCATCAGCTATGCCAACTCGATGGACAATCTTCGCGAAGCCGTCGCCCGCCTGGACCGCTGGCTGAACGCCTGAAGCGGTCCCTCGGATTCAGGACACTAGCGTTGCGCGGTGCGGGTGTGGGCCGCGAACGCCGCCTGCGCATTGTTGGCGTGTTCGGTTGCGGCTCTCACATCGGGACGAACCGGAATCTCGTAACCCATCGAGGCAGCCCAGACCCGCTCGCGCATGCTGATGACTTTTGCGCCGTAACCACCATCGGTCTTGAAATAACGTGCGCCCACGTAATGCTTGAGCGCGCCGTCCACACTACCGGTGATCTCGATCATGCGCGCGAGAATCCGCGAACCCACTTCGATGCTCACACGGGGATGATTCGCTTTGTCAGGCCCGCCGAACGGACCAAACTTCTCTTCATGAGCACGCACCAGCACCTGCATCAGGCCACGCGCACCCTTGTGACTCAAGGCGTTCGGGTTCAGGCTGGACTCGATGGACATCACCGCGATGATCAGCAGCGGATCCACGCCATTGCGGGCGCCAGACTCCCAGGCATACCGGATATACCGTGCAACATCATCAGGTGATCGCGCGTAATAGCGCGACAGCCACTTGCCCAGTCGCGCCTGGCGCCGTTTCTGGTCCTGGCCCTTGACCGAAACCAGATCGGAGGGCGCATTGATCGCATCGCCCGACGCGCCACTGAACGACTGCCGCTGCCGGCGCACGGCATCCTGGCGGATCAATTCGGTAATCATGAGATCGGCGGGCAAATCGAGCGAACCGTTCAGCGCGGCCGATGGCGAATCGATGGTGGCAAGCCGGGACAACAGATCGTCGGATGTATCGGCATCATCCACCGGCAGGGCTGCAACTGGCAGGCCGAGCGCCATGTCGGCCGCCGACCCGGTGATCGACGCGGCCTGGACCCTCATCAGCGCGGCACTGGCGGCAGCGGACAAGCCATCCTGGGGCAAATCCCGCTGGGCATCCAGGCCGTTCCATGCCATGGCTGGCACATCGATCGAAACCGGCCGACTGATCGAACCGATGGCCATACTGCCTGCAGTATGGGCCGAGGGCTCTTCGGAGAGCCCGAGCACCAGCCCACCTGCGGCCAGCACGACACCTAACGGTAAGTGGGCGAGGAAGCTCACGGTTTTCTCATCCATCCATACATATAGTGCTTTTTCGATCAAACTAGACTAGCCGGCCTGTTTGACCGATTCTATGTTGGTGCGCACTAACGGTCAAACGAACGGATGCCAAATTTGATTCAAATCCACCGCCAAGTATTTGCCCCAAAAGGGATTTCATCTTGAAATACAAAGATCTAAGGGAGTTCGTCCAGCAACTGGCGAATATGGGTGAATTGCGCCGAATTACAACACCCGTGGATACCGTCCTGGAGATGACCGAGGTGAGCGACCGGGTGCTGCGGGCCGGTGGGCCGGCGCTGCTGTTCGAGCAGGCCACGCAGGCCGGCCGGCCTGCCGGCATGCCGGTGTTGAGCAATCTGTTCGGCACGACACGGCGTGTTGCCATGGGCATGGGCGAAACCGACCCGGGCGCGCTGCGCGAGATCGGCAAGCTGCTGGCGTATCTCAAGGAACCCGATCCGCCGCGCGGTCTGCGCGACGCCTGGGACAAGCTGCCGGTACTCAGACAAGTGCTGAACATGGCGCCGCGCGAGATCAGTCACCCGCCATGCCAGCGCAATGTGCTGGCCGGCAGCGACGTGGATCTGGGCAGACTCCCGGTGCAGACCTGCTGGCCCGGCGACGTGGCGCCATTGATCACCTGGGGCATGGTGGTCACGCGCGGCCCCTTGCGCGATCGACAGAATCTGGGCATTTACCGCCAGCAGGTGATCACGCGCGACAAGACCATCATGCGCTGGCTCTCGCATCGCGGCGGCGCGCTGGATTTTCGCGATCACGCCAATGCCCAGACTCGGGGCCAGCACGCTGAACCGTTTCCAATTGCTGTGGTGCTGGGTGCGGATCCGGCAACGATCCTGGGTGCCGTGACACCGGTGCCCGATTCATTGTCCGAATATCAGTTCGCGGGCCTGCTGCGCGGCAGTCGCACCGAACTCGCCCGATGCATCGGCAATCATTTGCGCGTGCCGGCCTACGCGGAAATCGTGCTCGAAGGCAGCATCCGGCCCGATCCCGATGGCAGCCTCACCCGCGCCCATGCCGGGACGGACGGTGCCTTGCCGCCAGCCGCGCTGACCGGTTGGGAGATGGCGCTCGAAGGGCCTTATGGCGACCATACCGGTTACTACAACGAACAGGACTGGTTTCCGGTGTTCACGATCGATCGGATCACGATGCGCGACGATCCGATCTATCACACCACCTACACCGGCAAGCCACCGGACGAACCGGCAATGTTAGGCGTGGCCCTCAATGAGGTGTTCGTGCCGCTGCTGCAGAAACAGTTCGCCGAGATCGTCGACTTTTACCTTCCGCCCGAAGGATGTTCATACCGGCTCGCGGTGGTCTCGATCCGCAAACAGTATCCGGGTCATGCCAAGCGCGTGATGTTCGGCATCTGGAGTTTTCTGCGTCAGTTCATGTACACCAAATTCATCATCGTGGTCGACGACGATGTGAACGTGCGGGACTGGCAGGAGGTGATCTGGGCCATGACCACACGGGTCGACCCCGGCCGCGACACCACACTGGTGGACAACACCCCGATCGACTATCTCGATTTCGCCTCGCCAGTCTCGGGTCTGGGCTCCAAGATGGGCATCGATGCCACGAACAAATGGACGGGTGAAACCCATCGCGAATGGGGCAGGCCCATCAGGATGGATGAGGCGGTGCGCCGGCGCGTGGATGGCCTGATGCGCGAGATGGGTCTGGCCTGATCCGCGCCGGATCAGGCTCACCCCTGGCAAGCGCTCAGCCGTGCTCGAACAGCCACTTGAGCAACTCGTCCTGCACCGCCACCGAGGCCGCCGCCTTCGGCGAATTGACGATCATCGCCAGCGCATAGCGACGACCCGAGCGGGCATCCAGATAGCCGGCGATCGAGCGGACATCATCAATGCTGCCGGTCTTGATCCAGGCACGGCCGGCCACTGGATGCTCGCGCAGGCGCCGCTTCATCGTGCCATCCACACCCACGACCGGCAATGATTCGCGCATCATGAGCGCCTGCTCGCCGCCAGCCGCATCGAGCAGCAAGGCGATCAATGAGTGGGCGCTGCATCTGGCCGTGCGCGACAGACCCGCGCCATTGTCCAGCACCAGCCCTGCATCGGGAATGCCGCGCCGCTTAAGATGTTCCATCACCACGCGCGCGCCGGCGGCTTCATCGGCAGGCAGGCCGCCACGCAGCGCGCCCAGATGCAGCAGCAATTGTCGGGTCATCACATTGTTGCTGAACTTGTGAATATCGCTCACCACCTCGGCCAGCCTGCGCGGTGAGCGCCAGATGAACCACGGATCCCGATCGGCCAACGCCGATCGGCCAGGCAGGGTCCGCGCCCGCCCTTTCCAGGTTCCGCCGGCACCCATCCATCCTGCTCGGAAGAACGCATCGGCGAACGACGCATGATCGAGCACCGCATGGAATGATTCGGTCTGCCCGCAACCCACCGAATAACGACCGCCCACCCGGATCGCCGGCCGACCGCGGGATCGCGGCGTCTCGCTGATCTGCAGACCACCGGCCCCGTGACGGCAGCGGCCTTTCTCGAGAATCAGTGCATCATCGATGACGATCCCGGCCAGAGGGGGATCAAGCTCGATGCGACGACCGCGTGGCCCTGGAGAGATGATGAACTTGACCGACTTAAAATTCATCAGCGCAGCATCGGGTTGAACGTTATACGGCTCGGCGGGCAGACCGTCGAAGGCACGCTCAACCCGGGTCGGCGCATAGAGCGAACGATCGATGAGCAGATCGCCGCCGATGTGTTGCAGTCCGGCCGCGCGCATCCGCGCCAGCATGTCGGTGAGGTCTTCGATGACGAATTTCGGATCGCCGCCGCCGATCAACACCAGATTGCCATCGAGGTGACCGTCACGCAGCTCACCGTCGAGCATGAATCGGGTTTCCCAGCGATAGTCTGCGCCCAGTTCAAGCAGACCGGCATACGTGGTGAACAGCTTGATCGACGATGCCGGGTTCAAGGCGGCATCGACCGCACGCTGCAGGACCACCGGTCCGCCGTCCAGCGCCTGCACCTGCAACGATAACGGCGCGCCGTCGAGACCGGCCGCCTGCAACCAGGCGGTCAGCGCAGCGTCAGCCGAACCGGCCAGCCGCAGCAGGTCGATGGCCGGATACAGCGGGTCGGCAGTCGGACCAAGAGGGGTCGCCGGTCGCACGACAGTATGCGGCAGCAACAATGGCAGGCCGAGCAGCCGGCGGCAGGTGTCGCGTCGTTTGACAGAGATCATCGACCCGATTATTTCATGCGCCTGAACCCTTGGTGAATACGTCGGCGTGTTCACCGAATCCACCGGGGCGCGTTACCATCGACGCATGAAATCCCGTTCCCTGAATGGCCAAAGGTGTCTTGTCATGAACACCACCCGATCATCTCCGAATCGCAAGCTGACGCCGCGAATTCTGCTGGCCGGCCTGCTGGCCGCGTTCGCGGGCACGGCTCACGCCCAATGGCAGGTTGACTGTTTTGCCAAGGTCGATTGTGCCGGCATCATCCACGAGGCCCTCGACCCGGGCATTCTCGCGACGTATCCCGCGAACCGGTACAAAATGGTTGTATTCGGCAGCAATCATGAGTTCGTCGATGGCGGTGGCGCGGCCTATGCGGTGGTCGGGCTGAGCGAAAAAGTCAGGGTTGCTGGCGTTGACCTCACGGTCCTGCCGCTCAAGCGGTATTCGGCCAGCCAGCCCTGGGCCGTCGCGACCGATGAGGTCGGTCAGACCCAGGCCTTGGCCAATGCCTTGCGCGCGGCCCTCGACCGCATGAACCAGCGCTGTGCCAGCGCACCCGACTGTCCGGTGTATATCCCCTACCAGTGATCCGTCCGCTCGCGCATCTGAGTCGGGCGCGCTGGCCTCAGACCCGGCGCATGGGCATGATCGCCTTCGTGGTGCGCGACGGCATGCTCATGGGCGGCCTGTCGATGGCAGCTTTGTGGCTGGCCGGCATGGCTTTGCTGGCCGATGATTTCGACGTGGCTCAGGCAATCGGACCGGCGCTTCGCACCTTCGCCCTGGGCGGCCTTGCCTGGGGACTCTTGCTGTGGTCGCTGCTGGAGCTGCGGCACCGGCGCTAGGCGGACGGAACAACCGCTACACTGCGGGGTCCATCGCCCGGCGGATGATGATTCAAGCGAGCCCGGGCAGACACTGATCGAGACATCATGGATGCTGTGCGCCTGGCCGTCCTCAAGGGCCGGCTCGAACAGATTGCCGACGAAATGGATGCGACGCTGTATCGCAGCGCCTTCAATCCCATCATTGCCGAAGCCCATGATGCGTCGCATGGTCTGTACGATGCGCGCACCGGCGATACGCTGGTGCAGGGCGAATCCGGCCTGCCAGTGTTCGTGGGCGCGATGGCCTTTGCGGTTCGCGCAGCCATCCGGGCGGCCGACCGCCAGGGCGGGCTGCAAGCCGGTGATGTCTGGCTGTTCAATGACCCCTATGAAGGGGGCACCCATCTGAACGACTTCAAGCTCGTCAAGCCCTTTTTCTATCGCAATGAGCTGTTCTGCTGCCTCGCGTCGGTCGCCCACTGGCATGACGTGGGCGGTGCGGTACCGGGCAACTACAACCCGGCCGCCACTGAATGCTGGCAGGAAGGCATGGTCATTCCGCCGGTGCGCCTGATTCGCGACCACGAGTTCAGCGACGACGTGATGCGGGTGCTGCAGGCCAATTCCCGGCTGCCCAACAGCGTCTATGGTGATCTGAACGGGCAACTGGCGGCCTTGACGATTGGCGAACAGCGGCTTACGGCCCTGCTCGATGAGTATGGCGTCCAGACGATCCGCCAGGCGCTGGCCGATCTGCGCGCCCGCGCCGTGATGCTGATGCGGGCCAACATCGCCAGGCTGCCCGAAGGCGACTTTTCCTGTGAAGACTTCCTGGACAACGACGGCATCGTCGATCAGGCTTTGCGCATTGCCGTTCGTGTGAGCATCGTGCATCGCTCGGCGCAGGACGACCAGCCGCGCCTCACGCTCGATTTCACCGGCACCTCGCCGGCCTGCGCAGGGCCGGTGAATATCTCCCGATCGACCGCGATCGCCGCCTGTTACGTGGCCCTCAAGCATCTGTTCCCCGACGTGCCGGCCAATGCCGGCGTGCTCGACGCCATCGACTTCACGATCGATCCGGGATCATTGATCGCCGCCGAGAAGCCGCGGCCGGTGGGTGGCTACACCGAGACCATTCTGCGCATGATCGACGTGATCTTCGGCGCGATGGCAAAGGCCGACCCGGCCAATGCCCACGCCATGGCCTATGGCACGATCAATGCGTTATCGATCGCCGGGCATCGCACGACGGGCGTCGACGCCGGTCGACCCTGGGTGATGTTCAGCTTTTTCGGCGGCGGTCATGGCGCGCATCCGGCCGGTGACGGACTTTCCCATGGCAATGCGCCGATCTCGATGGCGACCATTCCGCCGCTGGAGATTCTCGAAGCGAGTTATCCGGTGGCCTTCACCCAGTGGTCCCTGCGCCCCGATTCGGCCGGCGAAGGGCGTTATCGCGGCGGCCTGGGCGCCATCTACGAAATCGAACTGCTCGAGCAGCAAGCCCAGGGCTTTCTGTTCGGCGAACGTGGCCGCTTCGCGCCGCAAGGCGTTGCCGGTGGCGAACCGGCGGCCTGCAACCGCTTCTCCTATCGCCAGTCCGGTCAGTGGCGGGAGCCCGCGATGGTGTCCAAGCAGGTGGGCATCACGCTCTCGCGCGGCGACCGGGTGCGCATCGAGACGCCGGGAGGCGGCGGTTATGGCGAACGGCAATTGCGCCCCGAGAAGGAACGCGCACACGATATCGAACAGGGCTACGTGAGCATTGACCGCGCCCTGAATCCGCAGGCCGACGCATGACGAGCGCGATCACCCTGGGGATCGATGTCGGTGGCACGTTCACCGATGTGTTCGCACTCGACGAGTCCACTGGGCAGGTGAGAATCGTCAAACTGCCCTCCACACGGCCAGACCCCTCCGCCGGTTTCCTGCAGGGTGTCGACGAGGCGGTTGCTCTGCACGGCGCCACGGTGGCCGAGCTGACCACCGTCGTCCATGGCACCACCGTTGGCACCAATGCCCTGCTCGAGCGGAAGGTGGCCCGTACCGGCCTGATCACCACTCGCGGCTTTCGTGATGTGCTGGAAATGCGCCGCCGCGACCGACCCCAGACCTGGGGGCTCACCGGGCGCTTCACGCCACTCATCGAACGGCGGCTGCGCCTGGAAGTCGATGAACGCACGCTGGCCGACGGTTCGATTCGCCAGGCCGTCGACACCGAGGCCGTGATCGCGGCCGCACGCCAGTTGCTGGACGCCGGCTGCGAGGCCTTGTGTGTGTTCTTCATCAACAGTTATGCGAACCCGGCCAATGAGCAGGCGGCTCTGGCCTGCCTGAGCGGCGTCTGGCCCAATGCAAACATCACGGCCAGCCACCGGATCCTGCCCGAAGTGCGCGAATTCGAGCGCGCATCCACCGCTTCGCTCAATGCCGCGCTGCAGCCGCTGATCAGCCGCTATGTCAGCCGCATCGAGGCCGCGCTGATCGATCGCGGCGCCCGCGCCACCTTGCTCATCGTCCAGAGCAATGGCGGGCTGATGTCGGCTGCCGACACCAGTGACTATCCTGTCCGCACCGCCTTGTCGGGGCCGGCCGCGGGGGTCATCGCCTGCGCACATGTGGCCGCTGCAGCGGGTTATTCCGATCTCATCACCGGCGATGTCGGTGGCACCAGCTTTGATGTGTCCCTGATCGCCAAGGGCCGGATCGCCCAGGCGGCGCAGCAGGCTATCGACTTCGGCATGGTGGTGCGCACGCCGATGGTGGAGATTCGCACGATAGGCGCGGGCGGCGGATCACTGGCCAGGGTTGATGTGTCCGGCTTGCTGCTGGTGGGCCCCGAATCGGCCGGCTCGATTCCCGGTCCGGCCTGTTATGGCCTGCGGGCCGACGACGACCCCATCGGGCCGACCGTGACCGATGCGAATCTGGTGCTCGGCCGGATCAATCCACTCCGGCCGATCGGCTCGCGCGATGCACTCGATGCGAACGCCGCCCGTCGCGCCATTGACCGTCATGTGGGCGCACCGCTCGGCCTTTCCACCGAGGCAGCGGCCGAAGCGATCCTCGCCGTCGCCAATGCCAACATGGCCGGTGCGATGCGGCTCGTATCGATCGAGCGCGGCCATGATCCCTCGCGATTCACCTACATGCCGTTTGGCGGCGGCGGCGCGCTGCATGTCTGCGCCATGATGCGCGAGGTCGGCATCGCCACGGCGCTGATTCCGCGGTATCCGGGCGTCAGTTCGGCGCTCGGTTGCGCCATTGCCGACATGCGTCATGATTTTGTGCAGACGCTGAACCGGAGCATCGACCGGATCGAGCCAGCCGAGCTGATCGGCCGGATTCACGGTCTGATCGCTCAGGGCCAGGCGTCGCTGGCTTGCGCCGGCGTGCGCTTTGCCGGCGAACACCGGCGCGTCGAGCTCGACATGCTCTATCAGGGCCAGACCCATACGGTCGCCGCCCTGCTGATGGATTCCGAGGCGCCGGGCCGACCCGCGCAGGCCTTGAACCCGGATGATCTGCTCGAGCGCATCCGCAACGCGTTTGAAGAGGCCTATCGGCAGGCATTCGGCAACGTTCTGCAAGGCGTGGCGGTCCGGGTGCTCAATCTGCGGGTGACGGTGACCGGCGTGCGCCGGAAATTCGATCTGACGGTGCTCGCGCCATCGAGCGGGCTGGCCCCCGCCCTGGCCCGTGAATCCCGTCAGGTTCATCATCAGGGCCGCTGGTACGACACGCCGGTATTCGACCGGCTGGCCATGCCGGTCGGGAGCCGTTTGTCCGGGCCGGTTATTCTGGAACAGGCCGACACGACACTCTGGCTCGAACCCGGATTCGCCGCGACGGTCGACGCCCTGGGCAATCTGGTGATCGAGGGTCAAGCGCATGACTGACACCATCGGCCTGAATGGCGCGAGCACCGCCGTGGTGCTCGTCGATCTGCAGAACGACTTCATTCACGCGGGCGGCGCCTATGCGCGCGCCGGTCTGGTCTCGTCGGCCATCGGCCTGCTGCCAACCACCCTCGACCCACTGGTGTCGGCAGTCGCCAGGCAAGGTGGCCTGATCGCCGCCAGCCGCTTCACGCTCTGGCCGAACGCGCGCGGCGAGCCGATGATCTCGCCACATCTGCAGCGCCTGCGGCCATTCCTGTCGCGTGGCGATTTCGCGCCGGGCAGCTGGGGGCATTCGGTGGTCGACCCGTTGGCCGAGCGGATCAGGGTCTGCGTCGACAAGGTCGCCTACTCGGCCTTTTTTAATACCCAGCTCGACTGGATCCTGCGCCGCGCCGGCATCGATACCCTGGTGATCGGCGGTATCGTGACCCAGGGAGGCGTGGCCAGTACGATGCGCGATGCGCACATGCGCGACTATCGGACCATCATCCTGGCCGATGGCTGCGCCAGTCTGGATCAGCGCGCGCATGAGGCGTCGCTTGCCGACATGCGCAGCCTCGCCCAGGTGATGTCGTGCAACGAGTTGCTGGCCCTGCTGGACGGACCGGACCAATGAGCGGCCGAACCAGCACCGACCCATCGGATAGCCCATCGAACAGGCAGGCAGGAAGCAGACCATGGAACTGACTTTCCCGATCTACGAACTACCACCGCAGGCACAGGCGCTGCGCACCGAAGTTCGGGCGTTTCTTCGCGAGGAGATCCGCGCGGGCCACTGGCGGCGCCGGGGCGATTTCGGCACCGCCCATGATCCGGGGTTTTCGGCGCGTCTCGGGGAACGCGGCTGGATCGGCATGACCTGGCCGACTGAATGGGGAGGCGGTGATCGATCGATGCTCGAGCGTCTGGTGGTCACCGAGGAACTGATCGCCGCCAATGCACCGATGGCGGCGCACTGGATCTCCGATCGGCAGAGCGGCCCCTTGCTGCTGCGCTTTGGCAATGATGCACAGCGCCGGCGCTTTCTGCCCGACATCGTGCGTGGCCGGTGCTTCTTTTCGATCGGCATGAGCGAACCGGATGCGGGCTCGGATCTGGCGGCGGCGCGAACCCGTGCGAGCCGGGTCGATGGCGGCTGGCGGATCAGCGGGCGAAAGGTCTGGACCTCGTTCGCGCATCTGAACCACTATGCGATTGTTCTGGCCCGCACCGGCGAGGCCGGCCCGTCCCGCCATGAAGGTCTGTCGCAATTCATCGTCGACCTGGCCGGCCAGGGTGTGCAGATCCGGCCCATCCTCAATCTGGCCGGCAATCACGAGTTCAATGAAGTGACCTTCGACGATGCCTTCGTCCCCGACGACATGCTGGTTGGCGAACCGGGCAATGGCTGGCACCAGGTGACCAGTGAACTGGCCTTCGAGCGCAGTGGTCCCGAGCGTTATCTGAGTTGCATCCGGCTGGTCGAAGCCGTGCTGGCCCTGAGCCGTCGGCAGGCCACACCATCTTCAGCGGTGAGCGCGGCGATCGGCCGCCTGGCGGCCAGGCTCATTGCCTTGCGCGCGATGTCGCTGTCCGTGGCCGCGACACTGCAAAATGGCGGCCTGCCGAATCTGGAGGCGGCACTGATCAAGGATCTGGGCAACAGTGTCGAGCGCGCGCAGGTCGAGATCTTCCGCGGCCTGCTCGCCGATCTGGACGACAGCGACGACGAACTGCTCGAAGCCCTGTCCGAGGCCTCTCTGCATGCGCCCTCGTGGTCGCTGCGCGGCGGTGCCCGCGAGGTCTTGCGCGGTGTGGTCGCACGTGGCCTGGGACTGCGCTGATGAAACTGACCCTGACCACCGACCTGGTGTTCGACCCGCTGCTGATCGAGGCGGCGAATCGCGCGTTTCATGATCTGACCGATCGACGCGACACCCTCGATCCGAGCCTGATGGCCGATCGGATCAGCGAACTGGGCTTCGATCAGGCGCTCGCCGACCCCCTCGCGGGCGACGCCTGGCCCGATGCCGCCTGCATCCTGCGCGCCCAGGCGCGCGCCGCCCTGCCTGTCGACATGGCAGCCTGGCTGGTGCTGGGTGATCGCCGCCTGGCGAGCGCCTCGCGTGGCGAGGCCTACCGCGTGCAACGACCCGGCTGGCTGGGCGAGGCCGCGCCTGCGCTCGTGCGCCCGGGCATGACGCTGGCCCGTTGTCTGCAGATCAGTGCAGCCATCGAATCGGCGATCGATCTGGCCATCCGCTATGTACAGGATCGTCAGCAATTCGGTCGGCCGCTGGCCAGATTCCAGGCGGTTCAGCAGCAACTGGCCGTTGCCGCCGAAGAATCGGCCGCCTGCACCACGGTCACCGATTTCGCACTGGCCGCGGTGCACCGCCATGGTCTGCTCGACGAGCGGGTCCGTCCGCTGCTCATGGCCGCAGCGCTCGTGACCGCCGGCGCCGTGCCGGTCTGCACCGATGCCACGCATCAAGTCCATGGCGCGATGGGTTTCACCCGCGAGTATCCCCTGCACCGCTACAGTCTGGACATGATGCACTGGCGCGATGAATTGCTCTATGCCCAGCACGGCGACATGCGCTGCGCCGAAACCCTGGGCACGATGGCCATCGCTGCCGGCGGCCTGTGGCCATTCATCACCGATACCATGCAGACCTGACGCCCCACTCACGCCACGCTGACGCCCGCTTTGTCTCGTTGAATCCGGAACTCCACCATGAATGACTTTGTCCTGTTTGATGCCACCGATGGTGTCGCCACCCTCACCCTGAATCGCCCGGATGAGCGCAATGCCTTGTCCAACCAGGCGCAGTGGGATGAGATCGTCGCCTGTTGCGATCGGATCGCCGGCGATGCATCGATTCGCGCGGTGATCCTCACCGGTGCGGGCAGCGCCTTCTCGGCCGGGGGCAACGTCAAGGACATGCGCGACAAGCAGGGCATTGCCAGTGGCACGCCTTATGACATCGCCCAGGGCTATCTGCGCGGCATCCAGCGCATTCCGCTCGCCCTGCATGCGCTCGAAGTGCCTACCATTGCCGCGGTCAACGGGGCGGCCGTGGGCGCCGGTTGTGATCTGGCCTGCATGTGCGATATCCGGATCGCCTCCGAAAAGGCCCGCTTCGCCGAGAGCTTCGTCAAGCTGGGCATCATTCCGGGCGACGGCGGTGCCTGGTTGCTGCAGCGGGCGGTGGGCTATCAGCGCGCCGCCGAAATGTCCTTTACGGGCGACATGATCGATGCCGACAAGGCACTGGCGATCGGCCTGGTCATGCAGGTGGTGCCGCCTGAACAATTGATGAGCACCGCGCTCGACCTGGCCAGGCGTATTGCGGCCAACCCGGCACCGGCGCTGCGCATGGCCAAGCGTCTGATGCGCCAGGCCCAGACCGGCCGTCTCGAGGATACCCTGAGCCTGTCGGCCAGTCTGCAGGCGCTTGCCCACCACACGCCCGAGCATGATGAGGCGATCGCGCGCTTTTTCGACGCGCGACCGGGTGGGCGGACCTGATTGTTGGACGGACTGCTGGCCAGCTTCGATCTGCAGGCCTGGCTCACCTTCGTACCGATCGTCGCGTTTGCGGCCGTCGTCTATTCGGCGGTCGGTTTTGGCGCGGGCATCGTCGCCGTGCCGATCGCCACCCAGTTCTATGATCTGCGCTTCACCATTGCCGTACTGGCCATCGTCGAACTGGTCAACTCAATCCGTCTGGTGCTGAGCCAGCGCGGGGAGATCGTGGTCAGTGAGGCGCGCGTGCTCATCGTCACCTCCATCCTGGGCACGGGTCTGGGCATGGCCTTGCTGGTGATCATGCCCACACGCTGGCTGATGATCGCCCTGGCCTTGTTCATCGTCGCCTATCTGCTCAGTCTTCGCCTGAACGGGCCGGGTCGGGACCGCGCGGCACCGGGCTGGGCGTATCCGGCCGGCTTCGTTGCCGGGGTCTGTTCGGCGATGTTCGGCGCTGGCGGGCCGCCTTATGCCATCTATCTGCGCATGCGTCAGCTGGGCATGGCGAAGTTTCGCGCCACCATGGGCATGGTGGGCATGTTCAACCTGAGCAGCCGGGTGATCGGATTCACGGTCCTGGGCCTGTATTTCGCCCCACGCACCCTGATCACCGGTCTGGCCTTGCTGCCGGTCTCGATTCTGGCCACCCTGATCACCGAACGATTTCGCAACCGCGTGCCGGTCGGACTGCTGACCCGTCTGACCTCCATCATCCTGGCGATCGCCGCGGTCTCGCTCATCTGGCGAGCCGCGCAACTGCCCGGCTGAACAGACGCCGGATGGCAGAATAGGCGCAGCAACGCGGCGCCGGGCGCGTGCGCATCCATCCTCATCGACCCCAGGGCCGGACCCGCCACATGATCGAACTCTATACATCGCCAACGCCTAACGGCTACAAGGTTTCGGTCACCCTCGAGGAACTCGGGCTGCCGTATACGGTGATCCCGATCGATCTGCGACAGCAGGAACAAAAGCGGCCGTCATTCCTGGCGATGAATCCCAATGGCCGGATACCGGTCATTCGTGATCTGGATGCCGGCCCGCTGGTGATATTCGAGTCGGGCGCCATCATGGTCTATCTAGCCGAGAAAGCCGGGCGCCTGATGCCCTCCGATGTGTCCGGCAGGGCCTGTGTGATGCAATGGCTGATGTTCCAGATGAGCGGCATCGGACCGATGATGGGCAATGCGAATGTCTTTCATCGTTACCTGCCCGAACGGATCCAGCCAGCCATTGACCGGTTCCAGAATGAATCGCGTCGGCTCTTCGAGGTGCTGGACACCCGACTGGCCCGAAGCGAATGGCTGGCCGGCGAGTATTCGATCGCCGACATCGCCAACTGGTGCTGGGTACGCACCTACAAATGGTCCGGTGTCAGTGTCGACGGACTGCCTCACCTGAAACGCTGGCGCGATGCAATCCGCGAGCGTCCCGCCGTGCAGCGTGGCGTGGCGGTGCCAGCCGCCACCCCCAACATCATTGACAATCCGGCCGCCAGTCGCGCATTTGCCGACGGCGCGCGCGGCAATGTGCAGCAGTAATCGCCATTCATCGAGGAGAGTGCCTCAGTGCCCCACCATGACATCACCGACGAGGTCGGCTCACTGGACCTGGAACAACCGCGGGCTGTGTCGCTCGACGGTCAGCTCATCACGCTTGTGCGCACCGAACAGGGCGTCTTTGCGGTCGATAATACCTGCACCCATGCCGAAGCCAGTCTGGCCGATGGCTTCGTGATGGACAACTGGATCGAATGCCCCTTGCACCAGGCCCGCTACGATCTGGCGACCGGCGAACGACTGGACGGCCCCGATTGCGCCAATCTGCGCGCCCATCCGATCACGATCATCGACGGTCGCAGCTTCATCGACCTCTGAGCCAGCCACCACGAAACCGACCGGGATCCGACCATGACCAGCGCCCCAGACAGCACCACACTGCGCGATCGTTATACCTGCTTCGACGTGACTATTGCCGGGCACATCGCCCACCTCACGCTGAACCGCCCCGACAAGCGCAATTCGATGATCCGCGAGTTCTGGTCGGAACTGCCCCAGGCAATCCAGGCCATCGATGCCGGCTCGCTGGCGCGAGTGATCGTCATCTCGTCGACCGGACCGCACTTTTCGAGCGGCATCGATATCAATCTGTTCGGTGCCGAGGCACAACGCGCGGCGAGCGAGGATGCTGCGGCCCAGCGCACCCGACGCATCGCGCATGGCGCCGACTTCCATGCACGCGTGACCAGCATGCAACAGACCTTCACGGCCATCGAACAATGCCGGATACCGGTGATTGCGGCAATCCAGGGCGGCTGTCTGGGCGGTGGCGTCGATCTGATCACCGCCTGCTGCATTCGTTATGCCACCGCAGATGCGTACTTTTCGATCTTCGAGACCAATATCGGCATGACGGCCGATGTGGGAACCTTTCCGCGCCTGGTCAAACTCATCGCCGAGGGCATCGTGCGCGAGCTCGCCTATACGGGTCGTGCCATGCCGGCCGCCGAGGCCCGGGCAGTCGGCCTGGTCAATGCCATCTATCCGGATCAGGCGACGATGCTGACCGAGGTCATGGCCATCGCCAAGACCATCACGAGCAAGGCACCGCTGGCGGTGCATGGCTGCAAACGCATCATCACCCATGCCCGCGACAACCCGACGGCCGCCACCCTTGACTACGTCGGACTCTGGAATGCCAGCTTCCTGAGTTATGACGAAATCGGCGAGGCGATGCACGCCAATGCGCAAAAGCGCCCGGCGCAGTTCGTCGACCTGCCCGTGATGGGCGGCGCCATCGGCGAACCCGGCCAGGCATGAGCATCGAGCGCATCAGCACCGACACCCTGGAGATCGCCTATGTGCGCCTGGGCCGGGCAGGCGCGACGCCCGTGGTGTTGCTGCATGGCTTTCCCTACGACATTCATGCCTGGGATGCGATTGCCCCGGTACTGGCCGACCGGGGTTGCGATGTGATCGTGCCCTGGTTGCGCGGCTTCGGCCCCACGCGCTTTCGCCATGACCACACGCCCCGTTCAGGCCAGCAGGCCGCCCTGGCGCACGATCTGCTCGGCCTGCTCGATGCCCTCGGGCTGGACAGCGCGCTGCTGGCCGGCTATGACTGGGGCGGCCGCGCCGCCTGCATTGTGGCGGCATTGCAGCCACAACGGGTCATCGGACTGGTCACCGGCAATGGTCACAACATCCAGAACATCGCGAGCGCCGGTGAACCCGCCGCACCCGACGATGAACGTCGTTACTGGTATCAGTACTACTTTCACAGTGAACGCGGTCGACGCGGCCTGAGTCAGAATCGCGAGCGGCTGTGCGCCCTGCTCTGGCGCGAGTGGTCGCCGCGATGGACATTCGACGAGGCCTGCTTCGCCAGGAGCGCGGCGGCCTTTCACAACCCCGACTTCGTGCCGGTCGTGATCCATTCCTACCGCCATCGGTATGCTCTGGAGCCCGGCGATCCGGCGCTTGAACCGATGGAGCGGGCCATCGCCCGATATATCGCTGACCAGGGCACGATCAGCGTGCCCACGATCAGTCTGGATGGCACGGCCGATGGCGTGTTGACTGCCGACGGCGCGCAACGCCATGATCGCTTTTTCAGCGGGCCTTATCAGTACCGGCAGATCACCGATGCCGGCCACAATCTGCCGCAGGAAAAGCCTGCCGCAGTGCTGCAGGCGATTGTGAATCTGCTCTGAACCGACCGTTCGTCGGCATCGGCCCATCGATCGGGATCAGGCATCCATTCGCGCCCCTGAGGCTGTGAACTGCGTGGCCTTTTCCGCACACTGGCACCACGTAAGGCAACAGTGGTGGTACCCGAGTGCTGGCCTGGATCATTCAGATCGGTCTGTTTGTGGCGATCTTCGCGGTTCCCTGCCTGTTGTTCTGGGCATCGGATCTGCTGGCCAGGGAATTGCGCGACTTTTTCGAGTCCAGTGCCCTGGCCATCGCGATCCATGCCCTGCTCACCGTGCTGATCACCCTGGGCGTCTTGCGACTGGTCAATTCGCTGTTCACACCCGAGCAGTTCCTTCAATTCTCGCTGTTCATCCGCCTGGGCGTGATGGTGATGGTCACGGCCTGGGTATTCGGCGCGAGCGGCGCACTGTACGACGATCAGGCACCGCGCCGGCGGATCAGCGCGCGCGGACTCAAACGTTATCGTTGACCCGCCACGCGACGCTCGGGGTCAACCCGTGATGGTCGCCCCACCATCGATCACGATGGTCTGACCCGTGGTGAACGCGCCGGCCCGGCTGACCAGGAACAGGGCGGCACCGGCAATGTCGTCCGGCTCGCCCAGGCGACGCAGCGGAAACCGCGCTTCGGCGGCCGCCTTGCGCTTTGGATCCTCATAGAGGGCGCGCGCGAAATCGGTCTTGATCAGTCCGGGTGCGATGCAGTTGACCCGGATATTGTCCGGACCCCATTCACAGGCCAGGTTGCGCGCCAGCTGCATGTCCGCCGCCTTGGAGATGCAATACAGGCCGATTTCGGTCGACCCCTTGAGCCCGCCGATCGACGAGACGATGACAATGGCACCGCCGCCGGCCTTCTTCATGTCCGGATAGACCAACTGCGCCAACCAGTGATTGCTCAATACGTTGTTGCGCATCACCTTGTCGAAGACCTCATCGCTCATGCCACCGCTGGGCCCGAAATACGGGTTGGAGGCCGCATTGCAGATCATGGCGTCCACGGGACCAAAGTGCTGGTGGGTCTTTTCGATGAGATTTTCCAGATCATCGCGTCTGGATATGTTCGCCGGTATCGCCACCGCCTTGCCGCCGGCCGCCTTGATGGCCGCTACCGCGGCCTCACAGGCCTCGGCCTTGCGGCTGGATACGACCACATTGGCGCCGGCCTGGGCCAGCGCGTGGGCAATCGCCAGGCCAATGCCGCGGCTCGAACCGGTCACCACCGCGGTGCGGCCCGTCATGTCGAATAGCTTCAAGTGAATCTCCCGTCGTGTATGCCGAGCCGCAAGCATAGCCGGATCGGCTCGATGGCCAGGCCTCAGCGCGCCATGGCCTGCAGCGCGGGGCGCAGGGGCGACAAGTCATAGCCGGCCGAGCCGGCCTCGGCCAGGATCTGCTCGACCGGCAGCCGACCGGCCTGGGACATCGCCCAGATCGTCGCCGAGCGAGTGCCCGTACGGCAATAGGCAAACACCGGCCCGGCGCTGTCGGCGAGCGTGGCGGCGAAGGCCGCCACATCGTCGGCAGACTGGCGGCCGGAGGTGAATGGAATGTCGACAAAACGCAGCCCGGCCTTTTCGACTTCGGCGCGAATCGCCGCGCGAGTCGGCTGGTTCGGCGACTCGCCATCCGGACGGTTGTTGATCACGGTCTGAAAGCCGGCCGCGACGATCGCGCTCACGTCGCCCGGCGTGATCTGCTCGCTCACGCTGATCTGATCGTTGATTCGTCTGATATTCATGATTTTGATGCTCCGGTCAGGTCGCCATTGAACCACAGGCACCTGCGCGGTGACACAGGTCGGACAGCGTTTGATCAGTGCAGGTAGCAGCCACCGGCCAAGCCGCCGCACCAGCCACCAGGAGCAACAGCATGGACTCAGCCAAATTCATCGTCGCCAGCGCCCTGATCGGCATCTTCAGCATTTCCGCCAAAGCCGACCGGGATCCGGCGGCCGTCGAGTCGGCCCCGATCAGCGTGGCCGCTGCCCCGGTGCAACTCGCCCAGGGCGGCGCTGCTGCCGAAGGCCCCCGGGCCGACGCCCCCGCGGCCTGCGTCGTGGTGAATCCTACTGGGAGCGACGCCGCACCGATCCTGCGTGTTGCCTCGAATACGGCGCTGGCTGTCAGGTAAATCGGGTCACCGCACCAACCCGTCCGCGCCCGGCGCCCCTTGTCCACACCGCCCTCGCCGGCCTCGCCGGCCTGATCGATATTGCCCTGCTCGGGGACTACACGTCCACGCAGGGCATCGTCGATGCGGATGGCCGGCTGCGCGTCACCGCCTATGTTGACCGGCTGCCCCGGGATGAGCCGCTACCCGATAACACGGGTTTCAGGGAATCCCTGCGCAGCATGAATGCCTGTTGTCGACCTGGTCGACTTCAGCATCCACGAGATCCGCTTGATACAGGCCGCCTTTACTCGTGGGCTGGCTACTTTTGCCCAATCCGTTGCGCGAGCAGGCCTCGCCCTAAGGCTGTACGCCGCAGCGCCCGCGAGTATCCGGCAAAAAGCAGAAGTCACCAACCAGCGAGCTGCGCTCCCAGGGAATCTGGGCGTTGGCCGTGGCCTGCATGACCGACAGGCGGACCTGCTTGAACAGCGATTCAACCGGCAGACCGGGCTTGCGCAATTCGGTGGCCAGTGCCCGGGTGAACAGGCTGTTGCGGTCATTGTCACCGTCGGCCGCCAGCGAACCAGGTGCCGTTGAATAGGCCACCACCGTGCCGCGCGGAGCCATTTGCGCATTCAAGCCCAACTTGTGCGGTTGATTGAAGCCGCGGGTGCGGCCCACCGGGCGGTTCAGCAGCGATGAGGGGTCGGTCCGGCAGGCGTCGATAATGACGAAATTCACGCCCTTCTCCTGAGCCGACAAGGCATCGACGATATCGGAGAGCATGAGTGCGGCCGATCGGATCTGGGTTTCCTGAATGATCGCCAGATCGATGGGCAGCAGATAGTTGTTTCCCTCGAACTGAGTGCCGTGACCGGCGAAATAAAACGTGCGGACATCGGCCGATGCGCTGTTGGCGACCCACCGACGCACGTTGTCGACCATCGCGCGCTGACTGCCATCCTCGAGCAGCGTCACCTCAAAACCGATTTCCTGCAGTGTCGAGGCAACCAGTCGTGCATCATTGACCGGATTGCGCAGCGGCGCGACACGGTAGTTGGCATTGCCGATGATCAGTGCTGTGCGGCGCCCGCTGTTGAATGGCTGGGCGCGGGCAATCCCGATTGCTGGCATGACGCCGGCCGCGTCGAGCAGGCCCGCGCTGAGCGCAAGACCGCCGAGCGCAGCCAACTGATGGCAAAACCGGCGGCGCATGCCGCTCAGCCTCGACACCGGGTGGCCAGGACAATCCGAAAAATTGGGTCGAGCATGCATGGCAATTCCATCCTAGCGATCCATGACCTGTTGATCGAGCGCGAACGAATCGAGAACGCCGTCGTCACGCAAACCCTTGGCCAGCGACACCAGATCGGCGTCGCCCTCGGCCGCGAGCAGATATTGCCCCAGCGTATCGGGGCCGGCCACAATGCTCAGTCCGCTCTTGATCAAGGCCTCGCGCAAGCGCTTTTCCGGCGTGGTCTCGACGATCAGGGCACGGATCACCGGAACAGGCCGGGAGCTACCCACGGCCCGGTAATCAACCGTGTCGGCGGGTGCAAACTGGCGATCCACCAGGAAGCCGATCGCCATCGTCTGGGCGACGAGCACGGCCGCCATGGCCATACCCACGCCCGGCGACAGGCATCCGGCCAGCCAGTCGCCGAACTGGCCGAACAATCCCTTGTGCGCGGCACTGCCGCCGGAACCGACGGCATCAGCCAGGCGGACCGGTGTGGTCGATTCGGACATACCCGTCATCTTCGCATCGGCACGCACCTGGCGAATCAGCCGATCCCAACCGATGTCGGCAGGCACTTCATCGGCGCGGGCAGCCAGGGCATCGACGAGTCGGCGGTCGAAGTCGAGCGCCGGCCCGACCTGCGGATCGTCGCGCATTGCCGCCTCGAACCATTCGCGGTCCGCCTCGCTGAGCGTGCCGTTCAGATACCAGGGGGCGGCATCGACCGGGGCGGTCACCGCGCGATCCACCGGGGTCATGATCGTTTTGTCTGTCATGGGATTCTCCTCAGCCACCGGTGAGCTTGTCCTGCACGCAAAGCTTCAGGTTCTTGCGTGCATGGAAAAGACGGGTCTTGACCGTGCCCTCGGGCACCTGCTGAAGCTGGGCGATTTCAATCAAGGCCATGCTTTCAAAAAAGACCAGCTGGATGCATTCGCGCTGCGCCTCGCTGAGCGCCTCGATGCAGTCGCGCAGAATCTGACTGTTCTGCTGTGCCTCGATCTCGTCGACGACGCTGGCATTGGGATCTTCGAGCCGGTCGGCGTAGTCATCGATGTCTTCGTGCGGCGCGTCGGCCGATCGAAACACATTGAGCACCTTGTACTTGGCGATGCCAAGCATCCAGGTCGAAAACCGCGACTCACCGCGAAAGCGGTCGGGGTGCTTCCAGACTTCGTAGAGCGTATCGATCATGACGGTTTCCGCTGACTCTTCATTGCGCAACCGGGACATTGCAAACAGGAATATCCGTCGTGCGTATTGATCATGAAGCTCGCGTAATGCGGACTCGTCGCCTTTGGCCATACGCCCGAGCAGGGCCTGGGCAGCTTCGATGGACAGTTCTGCGTGCTTCTTCACGGAATGAGTCACCCGAATGACCGGCCAGGTTCATCGCGCCCGATTGGCGCGAACCGCCGTTTGACCAAGTCTAACCGTTAGTCGGCACACCCGCCCCGGATCGGTGAGACCGGCCAGCGCAGAGAGCAGTGCGCCCCGCCATGATAAAAAAAATGGCAGCACCCGGGCGGTGCTGCCATGTCTGGGCGGCCAACCCGGGTTCCGATACAGGAAACCCGGGGTCGGATCCGGCTCAGTCGGCGGTCTTGTAGACCCGCAGGTAATCGATTTCGAAGGCCGAGGGGAATTTGGTCGTGTCGATACCGGCCCGACCCGCCCAATTGCCGCCAATCGCGTAGTAGGCGATGAGAGTGGCCGGATTGGCCGGCGCGCCCTCGTTGATCACCCACTTATAGCGCTGGCAATTGGTTTTCAGCCCCTCGAGGTAGAAGCAGACCTCGTTGGCCGACCATTCCGTGCCCATGCGAACCCATTGGTCACGCAGATTGACGCCCACATCGGTGCCATCCCAGTATTGCCACTGACGGTTGTAGCGGGGATGCGTGTAGGTGTATTCCTGGGTACCCGAAGCGGTCTGGGCGCCCTTGACCTGGGTGCCCTGGTGCATCGAGAACTGGTCTTCGGCTTCGTAGTTGAGCGCCCCCTCGAAAATGTCGATCTCGGGGACGGTCTGGGGGATACCGCCGGGGCCGCTGTCCGGGCTGGCGTCCAGACCCGGATTCAGCCAGATGGTCGGCAACGTGCCCTTGATCTCGGGCATGAAGACGCGGCTGGCGATGTAGTACTTCTCGGTACCGGTCGGTTTGAACACGAACTTGCTGCGAATAGCCGACGATTCATAGGGCTGGTACTGACGGGTGCTGGTGGCTGTGGCGCGCAGTTTCAGGGAGCCCTCGCTGACCACATGCAGCGGCTCGCCCAGACTGTTGATCTCGCGGAAGCGCTGGTTTTCCTGCTCCTGGGCGAAGTCACCCACGCCCATGCTGGGCCACTTGGTGCATTCGGCATCCGGAATCTGCAGGGGCGATCCGTTGCCCCAGGGCATGCGGGTACACCACTTGGACCGGTCGAGTTCGGTGCTGTTGAACTCATCGCTGACTTCCGGCACCAGCACGGTGAATTCGGCCGGACGCAGATCGTCATTGACCGGTGCGGACTGCTGGGTCGGATCGAGCGGCAGCACACCCGTGATCGGGCCACCGGGCGGGGTCGTGGTCTGGCCCGAACCGCCTGTGGCGGCAGGTACACCACGCAGATCGGGCACGGCAAGAATGGGTGCCCCGGTGGGGTTCTTCACGCCGATATAAAACCCCTTCACATCGGCCGGCGCGGTAAAGGTTGCTGAATCGGGCTGAGTGATCGTCTGGCCGTTGATCTTCAGCACCTGATTGGCCGAGTTGATCAGATACAGCGTCACCTCGGCACCCACGGCGCTGGCGTCGGCCGTGACCATGTACTGGGTACCAGCGACCAGCGGCTGGGTCGTGCGGGTATAGAGCGTGGCGCCGGCCGGCACGGTCAGATAGCCGGTGCTGCCGTCAAACGCGGTCGGCTGGGCGGTGCCTGCGGAGTCAGCCCAGGAGCCTTGCAACACCACCAGGTTACCGCCTTCCGGCGTGACCTTGACGGTGGCCGAGCCGTCACCTGACGCGGTGATCTTGACCTGACTGGCGGTGACGCGCACAGTGGCGCCAGCCGCATTGAGATTCGTTATGTCTGCGCCCGAGGTACCAGTGACCGCGGATCCGGATGCCACAGCGCTACTGCCGCCCGACACGGCCGGCGTGCTGTCGCCGCCGCCACCGCAGGCACTGATGGCAGCAATCGCGGCGATCAGGACGGCATGCTTGAGAATGGGTTGTTGGTTAAACTTTGCGACCCGTGTCGCATACGCACTGGACATTGAATTCCTCGCTCCTTGGTTGGCGTTGGCGGAATTGTGCCGGGTTCAGGGCCGGCGTCAAATGTCACAAGTTACATCAGTGGGAATTAATACCGCCTTTGCAGCGGATTTCCGTCGGTCGATGGCAGTGCGACCGAAAACCGCGACTGGTGCCGTAACGGTTTGTTGCGAAGCACCCGGTCGACTTGTGGCATTTGTCACCACGCCGGCTCGTCTAGCGTCGTAGGCGCTCGACAAACCACTGGATCAGCGAGTCCCAGACGGCATTGCCCTCGACCTTGTCTTCGACGCCATGTTCCAGATTCGGATTGTCGTTGACCTCGATGACCACGATCCCGCCATCGTCAGTCTCCTTCAGATCAACGCCATAAAAGCCGTCGCCGATGAGCCTGGCCGCCGCCACCGCCGTCTCGATGACCACTGGCGGCGCCTGGGCGATCGCCACGGTTCGGAAACCACCCTCGATGGCCCGTCCGTCGCTGCGATGGTTGACGATCTGCCAGTGATTGCGCGCCATCAGGTATTGGCAGGCAAACAAGGCCCGGCCACCGAGCACGCCGATCCGCCAGTCGAAGGTGGTGGGCATGAAACGCTGGGCCAGCAACAGTTCCGATTCGCGGAAGAACACATCGGCCAGGGCTCGCATCTGGACCATGTCGGCCGCCTTCTTCACACCCCGACTGAATGATCCATCGGGCACCTTGAGTACCAGGGGAAAGGTCAGCGAGTTCGCCACCTCGTCCAGATTCGTATCGCGACGCAGTACGAGCGTCGGCGGGGTGGGCAGTCCCGCCTTGGTCAGAATCTCCCAGAGGTAGATCTTGTTCGTGCAGCGGATCATCGACACCGGATCATCGATAACCGGCATGCCTTCGGCCCGCGCACGTCGCGCGAAGGTAAACGTGTGATCGCGGATGGAGGTGGTTTCGCGGATGAACAAGCCATCATATTCCGCCAGTCTGGCCAAATCCCGACGGGCGATCGGCTCGACCGCCACGCCCTGTTTCTCGGCCACGCGGGCAAACCAGCGCAAGGTGTTCACCGAGCTGGGCGGCAGGATCTCGCCCGGATCATGCAGCACCGCCACCGAGAATCGCAGCGACACATGGACCGGACGGGTCTGCCAGACTGCATGCGCACGGGCCGCCAACACTCGGGTGAATTCAGCCTTCTGAGCAAGCGTGAGTCGCGACAGGCTGCGGATGGAGAGTCGTGAAATGCCGGCACGGCGGTCTGCCACCTCGCCGTTGCCGACCTCCCGACGCCGGAAGTGGATCTTGATCACCGGCGCGCCGAACCATTCGAATACCCGCCGACCCAGGGAAGCGAACCGCTGGTCCTCGGCCTGGCCCAGGTACACGAGCATTGAGTCGGGCAGCGCCAGACCGTGGCGGGCGAGCGCCCGCGCCAGCAGCGCATCGAGTTCAGGCAGGCGGCTCGCATAGCCTTCACGCGAGGCCAGATTGAGCGCGGTCTCGACGGTCGGCAACACGGAATGACCACGTGCCTCGGCGAGCAGTGAGGCGTAATAACCCATGCTCTGGTATTCAAAGCTGCGCGACAGGTTGATCACCCGCAGCCGCTTGGTTTCCATGCCCATCCGACCTGACACGTAGGCGGCCGTGGTGGCAAGCGCATATTGACCATCGAACATCTGCAATTCATCGGCCGAATCGGCGACGAGCAGGAATCGCTTCATCGGAGACTTCCTTCGGAATCAGCCACGTCACGGATCAACAGCGCCGCGCGCAGACCAGACTTGCCATAGCGCGACATCCGGGCGAATTCGTCGATCGGCACGGGCAGATTCGCCGCATTCACCGCCGTCTCGAACTGGTCGGGCTCCATCCACGGATCATGGATCAGCAGATGTTCACCGATGCGCTGATGAACGACCACCCAGTGAGGCACGCGCACGCCGAACATCCGGTTGCTCGAGATCAATACGATGGCCAGACATTGGGGGGACAGACTGTCGGCCAGCGTCTGAACGTCGATCGCATCGACCACGGGAATCTGCAATTCGCCCGCTCGTCGCCGGAAATCGGCCTGGGCGATCCGCATGACCCGACGCTTTTCGGCCTTGCCCACCGTGTTGAGCAGCAGCGGGCCGGCCTCACTCAGACAGAGTTCGACGCGCAGGCCCGATTCGGCCAGTGCCACGGCCATGCCCCAGGGTTCGCAGCCACCGAGGCCGCGCGTCATGAACACGGTCGTCGCCTGGCGCCAGAGCCTGACCTCGGTGGCGGCATTCATCCTGAACCCGGGCCGGAAGTACCGACTGACCATCATCAGACAAGCCGGACCGCAGGTGAATTCGGTGGTCTGGCCGTAATACGGCACCCGCACCGCCGGCTGCAGACTGAGTTCGGCGCGCAGCGATTTCTCCATGCGCAGGGCGTCGCTACCGTCCTCGTAGTAGCCTCGCATCGTGCGGATGGCCCGGTAGCCGGCCCGCGCGTACAGGCGCTGGGCGGGGACATTGTCCGTGGCCACCTCCAGCCGCATCACCACCTTGCCGACCCGTGCGCATTCGCCCTCGGCCGCTGTCAGCATGACCGCCGCCAGACCGCGGCCGGTCATCTCCGGCAGGACTGCTATCGAGTACAGGCGGGCCAGCGCCGTGGAGCGGCGAAACAGGACCAGCGAATAACCCAGTCGTTGACCGTCGGCCTCGATGATCCTGAGCATCGCGCTCTCGCCGGTCAGAAACGCGCGAAAACTGCGCCGCGACACCCGGTCGGTTTCAAAACACCGCGCTTCGATATCAACCAGCCAGTCCAGGTCCGCCGCGCCAGCAGCACGAATCCGCGCCAACGGGGTCGGCATGGTGGTCTGGCTTGAATCGGGCGAAATCGCAGTGGAGGTCATCGGGACGGTCGATCGATCCCGGAAACCGACGGGTGATCATGGCTTGTTTGGTGCGCGAGTATCGGTTTGGCCGCAGGATTGCGCAAGCCGGCTCATGCCGGGTTTCGCGTTGTTTGAGACGGCCGGCTCACGGGTGGGCGATCACATCCGACCAGCGAGCACATCGACGGTAAGCGCCGCCCATCGGCGTCCTGGGCGTACAGGCCCGAAAAGCCCGGGAGGGCAGCCTTAATCATCTATATCTATGGATGAATATAATGGCCGATGAATCGTCTCCCGGAGAGCCCCATGAACGACCGAACCGACCTGCCCCTGATCGCGAGCTCGACCGAAGTGATCCGGAGCCGTGCCGGCGGCGGGGCGCACTACATGATCGGCTTTGCCAATCATTTCGCCACCGAAGCCGAATCGGGCGCCCTGCCGATAGGGCGCAATTCACCCCAACGCGCACCGCTGGGCCTGTATGCCGAACAATTGTCCGGCACCGCCTTCACCGCGCCGCGCGCCTCGAACCGACGCAGCTGGTTCTACCGGATCCGCCCGTCGGTGTTGCACATGACCGGCCTGCAACCGGTGTCGCACGGACAATGGCGCACGGCGCCCTGCCGCGACGAGAGCCAGTTGCCACTGGCGCCGCTGCGCTGGCAGCCGGTGCCGCTGCCGACATCGGCCGGCGTCGATTTTGCCGCGGGTATGAACACCATCGTCACGGCGGGCGATGCCGCCATGGGTGCCGGCATGGCCGCGCATGTCTATGCGGTCAATGCCTCGATGGCCGATCGTTGCCTGGTCAATGCCGATGGCGAAATGCTCATCGCCCCGGAGATGAACCGACTGGACCTGTTCACCGAATGCGGCCGGCTATCGGTCGCGCCCGGCGAGATCGCCGTGGTGCCCCGGGGCATGAAGTTCCGGGTCGACCTGCCCGATGGCACGGCCCGGGGTTATGTGTGCGAAAACTACGGTGCGGCCTTCACCCTGCCCGAACGCGGTCCGATAGGCGCCAACTCGCTGGCCAATGAGCGCGATTTCCTGACCCCGGTGGCCGCTTATGAGGACAGTGACCGGCCGGCGACCCTGCTGGTCAAGTCCGGCGGACGGATGTTCCAGACCGTCCTGCCTCACTCACCACTGGATGTGGTCGCCTGGCATGGCAATCTGGCGCCATATAAATATGATCTCTCACGCTTCTCGACCATCGGTTCGATTGCCTTCGATCATCCTGATCCATCGATCTTCACGGTACTGACCTCCCCGTCGGACACCCCCGGCACGGCCAATGTCGACTTCGTGATCTTTCCCGAGCGCTGGCTGGTGATGGAAGATACGTTTCGGCCGCCCTGGTATCACACCAACATGATGTCGGAGTTCATGGGGCTGATCCGCGGCGTCTACGATGCCAAACCCGGTGGCTTCGTGCCGGGCGGCATGAGTCTGCACAACGCCATGGTGCCCCATGGCCCGGACCAGCAGGCCTTCTCGACGGCGTCGACCAAAAGGCTCGATCCCGAAAAACTCACCGGCACCTTGGCCTTCATGTTCGAGACCCGATACCGACTCGACCCGACCGCATTCGCCTCGATGCCGGGCCTGCTCGATGCCGACTATCCGGCCTGCTGGCAGGGATTGCAGCGTCATTTCGTCAAGCCACGATAAGTTGGCTGGATTGATCGCCGGATGATTGCGAAAGGCAAGATAGGCGACTATCCTGGCATCCCGGCCATCCAGCCGGTCGTTCATCCGATTCGGTCAGGCCACTTGCCGTGGCATGTCACCTGAGCGACATCGGCACAAAACAACCAGGAGATATGCATGAGGATGATTCCCTTGTTCGTCACCGGATCGCTGGCGCTCACCAGCGTGGCGCTGGCCGCCGATCCCAAGGTCAATGACGAACCGATGACGCAGAAATGGGCACCGACGGAATGGGGTGCGGATGACAAGGTCGGCGCGCCAAACCGGACCACATCCGAGATGGTGCTCAAGGCGGTCGGGCTGGTGAAGCGAGGCAAGGTTGCCACGCTGGGCAAGGTGTACGCGGGCGACGCGCCCGCTTTCGGATCCCGCGGCTGGCGGCTGACGATTCCGGGTCTGCCGACCGGCGGGCCGTTCGGCGAGAAGCAGATGGTCTACAACGACGAATATCTCGCCACCGAGATCGGTCAGATCGGCACCCAGTTCGACGGACCGGGCCATATCGGCATCACCACCTCCAAGGGCATGTTCTTCTACAACGGCCGCTTCCTGTCCGACGAGGGCGTCAGCAGCTATGGCATGGGCCCCCTGGGCGTCGAGCATGTTGCCCAGAAAGGCTTCGTCTGCCGGGGCGTGCTGCTCGACGCGGTCGCGCTGCGCGGTGGCCCCTTGCCGATTCCGGTGGCCAATGACAAATCCGACCCGGGCATCGTGACGGATAAGGACATCGAGGAGATGATCAAGCGACAGGGAATCGCGCCGATTGGCGAGGGCGACTGCGTGTTCATTCACACCGGTCACGGCAATATCTGGGACCCGAAACTCTGGGACACCTTCGATGCGGCCGAAAAGACAGCACGGGTGGCCAAGTTCAATTCGGGGGAGCCGGGCTTTGGTCTGTCGGCCTGCAACTATCTGGCCGCGCGCAAGATCATTCTCACCGGCGGCGATACCTGGGCGACCGAGGCAGTCGGCAAGGGGGCGGGCGGCGAAAACCCACAACCCTTCGAATGCCATATGCAGCTGCAGACCCGGCGCGGCATCTGGAACCTGGAGAACATGGATCTGACCCAGCTGGTCGCCGACAAGGCGTATGAGTTCCTGTTCACCTGGTCGCCGCTCAAGATGAAGGGCGCCACCGGATCACCCGGCAATCCGATCGCCCTCTACTGAACCACCCGGTTCACGAACCGGGTCAGGTCGGCCCGATAGACGATGCGCGCGGTATCCAGCGTGTCACCGCGCGCATCGAACGAGGTGCCGATCAGAATGATCACCGGATCCAGCGGCGCGATGCCGAGCAAGCCGGCCATGTGCGTGTCTGCCAACTGGGCTGCGATCTCCTGCTCCATGGTGACGATCCGAAAGTGCGTATGCTGGGCAATCACCTGGGAAACCGGCATCGAGGCCAGCAGGCCGGGATCAATCTCGCGGGCCACATCCTCACGCAGATGATTCACCGCATGATTGCAGACCACGCCCGCAATCAGCCGCGACCTCACCAGGCGTCGGACATGAGACTGACCCGCAAATAATGTCCGAAGATGGTCGGGAACCGGCACCCGACGCGACGACAACAGCCGGATCGAGTCGGACTGCTGCTGCTCGAACACGTCAGCGACCCGACCCAGCATATAGAGACGGCGTCCGCGCATGGCCAGGTCGGTGAGATACGTACCCCGGCGCGGATGGCGGGCCAGCAGCCCTTCGGCCTGCAATGCGGCCAGTGCCTGCCTGACCGTGGCCAGCGACACCTGGAAACGCGCCGCCAGCTCGGCTTCGGTGGGCAGGCGCTGACGACGCTCGGCCGCCATCGCCTCGATTTCAGACCGCAGCATGGCCACGATCTGCATCCACTTGGGCCGACGCCCGGAAACCGGGGAGCTCATCCGGCCCGTCCGCCGGCCGACTTGAACATGATGGCAAAGCAGGCTATTATTAGCACTCGCCATGGGTGAGTGCTAACAAGCGCAGCAGCAAGTGCAGTGCCGATCCCAGCGTCAATCCTGGTGTCAATTTGTCCGTCGGTTATCGGGGGTTTGCCCGAAACGCCAGACCCGTTGGCCAGGGAGAATGGTCGGTACTGCCGACAGGGTCTCACTCGAATAATCCGCCTGTTCCTTGCCTGCTGTGGCCCGATCCGGGTTCCCCAGTCGGCCGATGAGGGGCTTGGGCGATTTTTCATTCAATTAATCAGTAGTTTAGGAGCATACGCATGAAACTGCGTCCCCTGCATGATCGCGTGATCATCAAGCGCATGGATAACGAGCGCAAGACCGCCTCCGGGATCGTTCTTCCCGAAAACGCGGCCGAGAAACCCGACCAGGGCGAAGTGCTGGCGGTTGGCGACGGTAAGGTCGGCGATGACGGCAAAGTACGCAAGCTCGCCGTCAAGGTTGGCGACAAGGTGCTCTTCGGCAAGTACAGCGGCCAGTCCGTCAAGGTCGACGGTGACGAAGTCATGGTCATGCGCGAAGAAGACATCATGGCAGTGGTCGAAGGCTGATCACGCCGCATCACTGCATCTGCCAAGTCATCTGACAATCAAGGAGTTTCTGAATCATGGCATCAAAACAGGTTCTGTTCCATGACGACGCCCGTTCGCGCATGGTCGACGGCGTCAACCTGCTGGCCAATGCCGTCAAGGTTACGCTGGGTCCCAAGGGACGCAACGTCGTGCTCGAGCGCAGCTTCGGCGCGCCCACGGTAACCAAGGACGGTGTGTCAGTCGCCAAGGAAATCGAACTGAAGGACAAGTTCGAGAACATGGGCGCCCAGATGGTCAAGGAAGTTGCCTCGCGCACTTCCGACAACGCCGGCGACGGCACCACCACGGCTACCGTGCTGGCCCAGAGCATCGTGCGCGAAGGCATGAAGTTCGTGGCCGCGGGCATGAATCCGATGGATCTGAAGCGGGGCATCGACAAGGCCGTGGTCGCCCTGGTCGAAGAGCTCGCCAAGAACAGCAAGCCGTGCAGCACCCACAAGGAAATCGCCCAGGTTGGCTCGATCTCGGCCAACTCCGATCCCGAGATCGGCAACATCATCTCCGAAGCCATGGAGAAGGTGGGCAAGGAAGGCGTGATCACCGTTGAAGATGGCAAGTCGCTGAACAATGAACTCGACGTCGTCGAAGGCATGCAGTTCGACCGCGGCTATCTGTCGCCCTACTTCATCAACAATCCGGATCGCCAGGTCGCGATCCTGGAAGACCCGTTCATCCTGCTGCACGACAAGAAGGTCAGCAACATCCGCGACCTGCTGCCCGTGCTGGAGAAGGTCGCCAAGGCCGGCCGTCCGCTGCTGATCCTGGCAGAAGAAGTCGAAGGCGAAGCCCTGGCCACCCTGGTCGTGAACAACATCCGGGGCATTCTGAAGACCTGTGCCGTCAAGGCCCCGGGCTTTGGCGATCGTCGCAAGGCAATGCTCGAGGACATGGCCATCCTGACCGGTGGCACGGTGATCTCGGAAGAAACCGGCATGACCCTGGAAAGCGCCGAGCTGACTGACCTGGGTTCGTGCAAGCGTATCGAGATCGGCAAGGAGAACACGACCATCATCGACGGTGCCGGTGAAGCCAGCGCCATCGAGAACCGGGTCAAGGCAATCCGTGCCCAGATCGAGGAAGCGACCAGCGACTATGACCGTGAGAAACTCCAGGAGCGGGTCGCCAAGCTCGCCGGTGGTGTTGCCGTGATCAAAGTCGGTGCCGCGACCGAAGTCGAGATGAAAGAGAAGAAGGCCCGTGTCGAAGACGCCCTGCACGCCACGCGCGCTGCGGTCGAGGAAGGCATCGTGGCTGGCGGCGGTGTCGCCCTGCTGCGCGCTCGTGCCCAGATCAAGGTCAAGGGTGACAACCCCGATCAGGAAGCCGGCATCAAGATCGTCATGCGTGCCGTGGAAGAGCCGCTGCGCCAGATCGTGGCCAACTCCGGTGACGAGCCCAGCGTCGTCGTGGCCAAGGTGCTCGAAGGCAAGGGCAACTTCGGTTACAACGCGGCCAATGGCGAATATGGCGACCTGGTCGAAATGGGTGTGGTTGACCCAGCCAAGGTGTCGCGTACGGCGCTGCAGAACGCCGCATCGATCGCCGGCCTCATGCTGACGACCGACGCCATGGTTGGTGAAATGCCCGACGACAAGCCGGCCGGTGGCATGCCCGATATGGGCGGCATGGGCGGTATGGGTGGCATGGGGATGTAAAGCCCCGATCTGCGGGACCGGCTCCGGCCGGTTGCAGATCAGAAGAGCCTCTGCGAAGACTCGCAGAGGCTTTTTTCTTTCTACCCTTCCAGTGAAATCATCAGCCGGACCAGATCGACCTGACGCTTGACGCTGGCCTTGCGTTTGGCATTTTTGATGTGCGAGCGCACGGTTTCCAGCGAGCAGTGTCGTGACTGCGCAATGACCGGTAAGGCATCGCCCGCCGCCAGTCGCCGCACCGTATCGACCTCGGCGCCCGTCCAGCCATACATCTGCTGCGCCGCACGCGCCAGATTGGGCACGCCGCGGGCCTGCACCGGCCGGATCACGAGTGCATAACGGACGCCGTGCAGTGACACAGCCGAATCGATAGCGTGGAACGGATAAAGCTCGAAGGTGACGGCACCCAGACCCGGGAGCTTGTCGCGCTGACGCGCACCATTACCGAACACGCTCGGATCCGGACCTCCCTGGTTGATCAATGCGGTCAACCAGAGATTGATGGCCTGATTGGCAAAACTGAGGCAACGTGCGCCATTGATCACCGCGCCATTGTCGAGCAGCTGACTGCCACGCTCATTGCACATCACCAGGGCGCCGCTCGCGCTGAGCAGGAAAACCGCAGATTCGCGACCATCCATGCCCGCTGCACGGCTCATCGCATTGGCTACCGCGTGACCTTCGTCGACCTGCATCTGGCGCATCAGCACGTCAAGGGCGCCGGTCACCGCAGGACTGAATGAGGTTTGCTCGACGCCGCGGAACAGCATCACACCGAACACGGGCGCATGACCCGCATCGGGCCGGAACCAGGCCGCGCGCATCCAGCGGATACCATTGGGGCGTAGAAAATTATCAAAATAATCGGAGCGGCGAAGTTGCTCGTCGGGCACCAGGTCTTCACCAACCATGATGCGGTATTCGCCGCGAGAGGGTAGCCGGCTGGCGAGATACCAGGGATCGAGATGCCGGAAATGGGACAGCCACTGATCGCAGACTGGTTCGGCAAGCCGCCAGGGCATCCAGATTTCGCCGCGACTGCGTCCCGACAGGGCCAGCAGCACTGCACTGCTCGCGCCCGTGGCCAGGGCCAGGTCATGCAGGAAGTCGGACCAACGCGCCGGATGATGGCGGGCCTCGGTCAGGCGCTCGAGCACACGCACGAGATCGGGCGCATGGTCACTCCTGTGCGCCGCAAGCGGGGCCGACTCGATGATGATGCTGTGGGCTCGATCCATGTCGGTAGGTCAGGTGATATCAGGGAGAGATGAAGGTACGAACCAGCCAATTGTGGCGTCGAAGACTCATCTCACACATAACCCTTAAGGGTCACTGTTCCGACGTTAAGGACCATTTTTATTATTTATTCAATCTAACGTCCAGATTTGCTCCCTTTAAAGGGGGGTAATCGTTTCGATTCCATACAATTCGGTCTGACATTGTGTAATAGTTTTCGACGACGCCCGTGGCACGCTGACGCATGCCCCGGCGGGGCGCTGGCCAAGGCCAGGGCCTATCGGCCGGTCGGGCGGATCATCGTGACCGGGCGGCTCACCTGACCGCGCATCGCCAGCAGCAATTCGGCCTGCCGCACCCGCGCCGCCTTCAGATTACGCTCCCGGACAGGACCATAACCGCGGACGGACTGCACCACGCTGGCCAACTCCACGGCCGTCTCGTGGTTGTCCGGCGCGAGTCTGGACAGCATGTCATCAATGAGGGTTTGATATTGCACGACGAGCCCTCGCTCGCTGCGCCGCTCGTCGGTGTAACCAAATGGATCGAGCGCCGTGCCACGCAATCGCCGTCCATGCCTGAGCACACTCAGCACCGGCATCATCCAGCCACCGAAGCTGAGCTTGCGCGGCCGCCCCGATGAGGGATCGATCCGTGCCAACATGGGCGGGGCCAGATGAAAACGCAGCGAATACGATCCCTCGAACTGCTCGGCAATCTGCTCACGGAACGCCGGATCGGCGTGCAGGCGCGCCACCTCGTACTCATCCTTGTACGACATCACGCGAAACAATGATCGGGCCACAGCCAGACTCAGCCGCATCCGCGAAGCCTGCTCGCCAATGCGATCCGCTTCGACCTGGGCGACCCGCATCACCTGATCCCGATATCGCCGAGCCCAGCGTGCATTTTGATACCCGGTCAGGAACTCGACACGTCGGGCGACGAAGGTGTCAAGTTCGGCGCGGGTGCGAACCTGTCCGAGCGGCCGTCGAAACTCGATCACCTGGGCCGGGCGAGCGAAACGGCGGACGGCTTCAGGGTCGTGAGCCAGTCGCCGACCCCACAAGAAGGCCTGCAGGTTGGCGGCGACCGAAATCGCATTGAGCTCGAACGCGCGCTCAATGGCCAGTCGATTCAGCGGAATCCAACCCTTTTGCCATGCATAACCGATCAACATCGGATTGGCGTACAGGCTGTCGCCCAGCAGGCTCGTGGCAAGACTGGTGAGATCGACAAAATCGATATCCTGGGCGCCGGCCGCCTCAAGAATGTTCCGACGCAGTTCGTCGGCTGGCAACTGCCAGTCGGGGTTACGCAAAAAATCCGAGGTCGGTGACACATCGGTGTTAATCACCGCGCGCGTGACGTTCGGTCGCATCTTCGACAGTGACTCATGGCCCGAGCTCACGACCAGATCGCCACCGAGCAGCAGATCCGCTTCGCCCGTTGCGATCCGGGTCGCATGCACCAACTCGGGTCGACGGGCAAGCTGCACATGCGAGAACACCGCGCCGCCCTTTTGCGCCAGACCGGCCATGTCGAGCACCGACACGCCCAGTCCCTCGAGATGGGCCGCCATGCCGAGCACCTGGCCGACCGTGACCACACCGGTCCCGCCGACGCCCGTCACCATGATGCCGTAACACCGGTTGCCCGAACTTTCCAGCGGCAGTTGGGTGGGTTCGGGCAGATCGGGCCAGTCCGGGGTCGGGCTGGCGTTGCCATCACGCCCGGCCGCGGGCCCGGGCTTCCTGAGCGAGCCACCTTCGACGGTCACGAAACTCGGACAGAATCCCTTGAGGCAGGAATAGTCCTTGTTGCATGAGGATTGATTGATGCGCCGTTTGCGACCGAACTCCGTTTCGACCGGCTCGACCGACACGCAGGAGCTCTGCACGCTGCAGTCGCCGCAGCCCTCGCAGACCAGCTCGTTGATCACCACGCGGCGCGCGGGATCGGGAAATCCGGGCTTGCCATCGACGATCCGCTTGCGCCGACGACGCTTCTCGGAGGCGCAGGTCTGGTCATAGATCAGGACCGTGCAGCCCGGTATGTCGCGGAGTTCGCGCTGTACCTGGTCGAGCTCGTCGCGGTGATGCACCGCCACCGAACCGGCAATACCGAAGCGACCGAATCCGCGATGCTTGTCGGGTTCGTCGGTCACGATGACCACACGCTTGACGCCTTCGGCCTGCATGCTGGCGACAATCGCCGGCACGGTCAGGGTTCCGTCGATCGGCTGCCCGCCCGTCATCGCAACCGCATCGTTAAACAGTATCTTGTAGGTGATGTTGACCCCGGCCGCAATCGAGGCGCGTATGGCCAGCAGACCCGAATGAAAATACGTGCCGTCGCCCAGATTCGCAAAAATGTGGGTCTCGTCAGTGAACGGCGACTGACCGATCCAGGGCACACCCTCGCCGCCCATCTGGGTAAAGGTTTCGGTATGCCGCTCCGGCATCCAGATCGCCATGTAGTGGCAACCGATACCAGCGACGGCGCGTGAGCCTTCCGGCACATGAGTCGAGGTGTTGTGTGGACAGCCTGAACAGAAGGTCGGCGTGCGCTGCACGCTCGCCCGCGGTGCGGCCAGTGCCTTTTCCTTGGTCTCGAGGATGGCCACCCGCGCCTCGATGCCTTGTCGGGTGTCGGCGTCGAGCGCGAACTTCGAGCCGTACTTGCCCGGCATGAGCAGACGCGCCGCAATCGCCTTGGCGATGATCGCCGGGGACAACTCGGCATGGGCGGGCAGCAACCACTGGCCCATCGGCATCGCCCATTCGCCGCCACGGCCATCCTTCTCGTCGAACTTGCCATAGATCTTGGGCCGTACCTCGTCGGGCCAGTTGTACAACTCTTCCTTGAGCGCGTATTCGATGATCTGGCGCTTTTCTTCGACGACCAGAATCTCGCCAAGACCACGGGCGAATTCACTGACCGTCTGCGCCTCGAGCGGCCACACCACGTCGCACTTGAACACCCGCACGCCGATCGCCGCACAGGCTCGCTCATCCAGCCCGAGGTCTTCAAGGGCCTGACGGGTATCGAGATAGGCCTTGCCGGCCGTGATGATGCCGAACCAGGCCTTGGGCGAATCGATCACGATCCGGTTCAGCGCATTGGCCCGCACATAGGCGAGCGCCGCGTACCATTTGTAGTCCAGCAGACGCGCTTCCTGCTCGAGCGGCGTGTCGGGCCAGCGGATGTTCAGCCCGTCGGGCGGCAATTCGAAATCGCGCGGGATCACGATCCTGACGCGATCGGCGCTCACATCGACCGAGGCCGATGCCTCGACCACCTCGGTCACGGTTTTCATCGCGACCCACAGGCCCGAATAGCGCGACATCGCCCAGGCATGCAGGCCCAGGTCCAGGTATTCCTGCACGGAGGAGGGATAAAAAACCGGCAGTCCGCTGGCCTTGAACATATGGTCGGACTGATGCGGCAGCGTCGAACTCTTGGCGCCATGATCATCACCGGCCAGCACCAGCGCACCGCCATGGCGGGCAGTGCCCGCGGCATTGGCATGCTTGAACACATCGCCACAGCGATCGACACCGGGGCCCTTGCCATACCACATGGCAAATACGCCATCGACCCTCGCCTTGGGCGACAGGCTCAGTTGCTGGCTGCCCCAGACCGAGGTGGCGGCCAGGTCTTCATTCAGACCCGGCTGAAAAACGATGTTCTCGCGAGCCAGATGGGATCTGGCCCGCCAGAGCGCCTGATCCAGGCCACCCAGCGGCGAACCACGATAGCCCGAGATGAAGCCGCCGGTATTCAGCCCGGCCGCCCGATCGCGTACCCGCTGCAGCATGGGCAGACGCACCAGTGCCTGGGTGCCGGACATGAACGCCCGACCCTCCTGCAAGGTGTATTTGTCGTCCAGACCGACCGATTCGATCGCCCGGCGCAGCGCGGCCGAGACATCCGGGTTCAAAGGCGCATTCATTGCAGCAGCACTCCTATCGAAAATCGTGTCTTCGATTGCCAGCCGACCGGACGGATACACGGATGGTGCCGGTCCGACGACGGATTGGCCGGATCAGCTCGTGACCGATCGACCGGCGACAAGCATATCAGTCGCGCCCATTCCGGGGCACCGGACAGGCCCATACCCGCCACCCCGCCGGGGCTATCATGCATCGCAACATCCGGCGACAGGCCACCAACCGGGTACATTTCGACACTGCATCATCAATCCAATCCTTCAGAGAGTCCCTGTTGCGATTCATCGACAAGATCAATGCCCGCTGGCGGTCCAGTCGCTCCCTGCTCTGCGTCGGTCTGGACCCGGATCCGACACGCATGCCGTCCACGCTGGCCGGTCGAGCCGACGCGATTGAACGCTTCTGCAACTCGATCATCGATGCGACGGCTGACCATGCCTGCGCGTTCAAACCGCAGATCGCCTACTTCGCCAGCAGCGCGGCCGAGCAGCAACTCGAAGCGGTCTGCGCCCGCCTGCGCGACCGGTATCCGGACATTCCGCTGATCCTGGATGCCAAACGAGGCGATATCGGCTCGACGGCCACCCACTATGCGCGCGAGGCCTTCGAGCGCTATGGCGCCGATTCCGTCACGGTAAGCCCCTACATGGGCACCGACTCGATCACCCCCTATCTCGAATGGACTGATCGCGGCATCTTCCTGTTGTGTCGCACTTCCAATGCCGGCGGTGATGATCTGCAAGCCCTGCCGGTGCAGGTGGGCGATCAGGTGCGACCGCTGTACGAACACGTGGCCTGCCTGGCGCAATCGCGCTGGAACAGCCGTCAGCAGGTCGGCCTGGTGGTCGGGGCGACCTACCCGGCCGAGCTGGCCGCGATTCGACGAATCGCGCCCGACATGCCGATGCTGGTACCCGGTATCGGTGCGCAGGGCGGGGACATCGACGCCACCGTCGCGGCCGGCCTCGACGAAGCCGGCTTTGGCATGTTGATCAATTCGTCCCGGGCTATCCTGTATGCCGGATCGGACAGCGATTTCGCCATCGCGGCAGGACAGGCGGCGGCGGCCACTCGTGCGGCGATTCAGCGCGCCAGGGCAAAGTTCGGCTACAGTGCCTGACGAAACGTCATGAAGTCGCCGGGGAAGGCGACGGGCCGGAGACACTGCAATGAGAATTCTGCTTGCCGAGGATGACGCCGTTCTGGCCGATGGGCTGTCGCGGTCGCTGCGGGCTGCCGGTTATGCCGTCGACTGCGTGACCTCCGGCCGTGATGCGGATCTCGCGGTGTCCACCCAGTCCTTCGATCTGCTCATTCTCGATCTCGGACTGCCGCACATGAGCGGCCACGATGTCCTGCGCCGACTGCGGGCCCGCGACAATCCGCTGCCCGTGATGATCCTGACCGCCGCCGATTCGATCGACCAGCGCGTCAAAGGCCTGGACCTGGGCGCCGATGACTACCTGCCCAAACCGTTTGCCTTGTCCGAACTCGAGGCCCGGGTGCGCGCACTCGTGCGACGCAGCATGGGCAACGGCAGCGCCCAGATCCGGTGCGGCCAACTGGTCTACGATCAGGTTGGCCGTTCGGCGTCGCTGGCCGACCAGCCGGTCGAACTGTCGGCACGCGAACTGGGACTGCTGGAAATCCTGCTGCAGCGCATGGGCCGCCTGGTCAGCAAGGATCAGATCGTCGAGCACCTGTGCGAATGGGGCGAGGAGATCAGTGCCAATGCGGTCGAGGTCTATATGCATCGCCTGCGCAAGAAGCTCGATGGTGGCGATGTCCGGATCGCCACCGTGCGCGGGCTGGGATATTGCCTGGAACGCCCGTCCGAGAGCCCGTAATGCGCCAGGCAGCGCTGTCGGCCGGCCTGCGCCAGTCCCTGGCCGCGATGCTGGGCGACCTGATCGCCACCCGTGACTCCGCCCCTGGCCACTTTGGTCAGATATCTGACCCGACCCTGCGTCACCATCCGCCAGCGCCACCGCTCATCAATTCTCCGGCGGCCGCTCCGGCCATTCGGGCGGTCGCACCGATTGCAGCGATCGCGCCTGGTGCCGAGGTACCACCGGGCCAGGCCCGCTCCCTGTTCGGCGAAATCCTGGAATTCATGCTCGCGCCAATGCTGCTGCTGTGGCCGCTGACCATCCTGCTCACCTTGTTCGTTGCCCGCTCGCTGGCCGACGAACCCTATGACGCAGCCCTGCGCGACCGGACGCTGCTGTTGAGCCAGCAGGTGCGGTTTGATCGGACCGCCGGGCTGGGTGTGCGCAGTTCGGTGCCCTTGACCGCACATGATCTGCTCACCCACGATGGTGCAGACCTGCGCTACCAGGTGGTCGCATCGGACGACCAGGTGATTTTCGGCAACAGCCGGCTCCCTGCCCCGGCACTGTATGACTTTCCCGATCTGGGACGGGTCAAGTTCCGTACCGTCGACATCGATGACAAGGAACAGCGCATCGCCTACACCTATGTGCCGGTGCTGGGCGAGGAAGACCTGAGCAAACCCGTCCTCGTCCAGGTTAGCGAATCGCTGGATGCGCGCAATCAGCTCGCGGCCCGGATCATCAAGGGCGTGATCTTTCCGCAGTTCGTGATCCTCCCGCTGGCAGCGGGGCTGGTCTGGTTCGGGCTGTCGCGAGGGCTGCGCCCCCTGCACGGCCTGCGCGACCGGATCCGCAACCGGCGCCCCGATGACCTGTCGCCCATCGACCCGCGCAGCGCGCCCGATGAAATCGTCCCCCTGGTCGAATCGTTCAACGAGTTGCTCCTGCAACTGGGTGCGACGATGGACACGCAGCGCCGGTTCATCGCCGATGCCGCCCATCAGATCAAGACGCCACTGGCCGGGATTCGCATGCAGGCCGAACTGGCCATGCGGGAAGCCGATCCCCATGAGCAACGCCGCAGTCTGTCGCAACTCGCCCGCAGTTCGGAGCGGGCCTCGCATGTCATCAACCAGTTATTGGCGCTGGCCCGCGCCGAAAGCATGGGCGAGCGCACGCAGTCGGAACGGCTGGACCTCGAACCCCTGGTGCGCGAAGTGCTGGCCGAACTCACACCGCTGGCCATTGCCGACCGGATCGACATGGGATTCGAGGGTACGGGCGCCCCGGTCTGGATCCAGGGCAACCCTGTCCTGCTCGGCGAACTGGTCCAGAACCTGGTGGCCAATGCGATTCACTACACGCCCCGCAATGGCCTGATCAACATCCGGCTGCATGCCGCCATGGGCGCGGTGGCCCTGGAGGTCGAAGACAACGGCCCGGGGATTCCCGCATCCGAGCGCGAAGCGATCTTCGAGCGCTTCTATCGGCTGCGCGACCGTCCGGCGACCACGGAGGGCGCGGCGCGAGGCAGCGGCCTGGGGCTGGCAATTGTGCGAGAGATTGCCCGCCTGCACGGTGGACAGGTCACGATCAGCGATGGCGCGCCCTGGCCGTCGGCGCGAGGCGTGGGTCGCGGTGCCTGCTTCGTCGTCCGGCTGCCCTTGCCGGCCTGACGGCTGGAGACAGCCCCGGCTTTGACAGGTGGCGGCCACGTCGTTAACATGCCGCTGCTGGCGGATTAGCTCAGTTGGTTAGAGCGACGGAATCATAATCCGCAGGTCCGGGGTTCGAGTCCCTGATCCGCCACCACCGAAAACAGGGCCTCGCAGCGATGCAGAGGCCTTTTTCTTTTACTGATCATGCGCGCGGTGTAGGCGCAGGTGTAGGCACTGCGGCCGCGCACCAGGGGGTTCGACGATGGGTATTGATGGCCGGGGCGCGAGCGCCTTTGTCGGTCTTGCGTGGGCTCCGCGAGGGTCTCGCGGCGCGATCTTGAGCATCTGCCTGGTTGCGACGGGTTGCGGTGGTGGTGATTCGCCGGCCGTGAGCGCGGATCCCGGGCCGGCGCCCACCCCGTCACCAGCGGTGACACCGGCCCCAGCTCCGTCGCCTGTCGCGTCACCGACACCAGCCCCAACACCCACGCCGACACCTTCCCCTTCGCCTGCTGCGCCGCCGGCCCCAACACCGACGCCTGTTCCGACACCAGCGCCGGCCCCCTCACCGGTCGCGACGCCAGCTCCCACGCCCGCGCCCGCCCTGGTTGTCGCCCCGACCTATCCTGCCGTCACTCTCCGCTGCTACAGCAACGCCTTCGGGTTCGGCTATGACACGTTCGAAGTGCAAAACCGGGTTGCCCGGCTGGTGTCGTCGGCCTACCCGGCCGGCACCGAGTTCGCCAACTTCAACGGCAGCTACGCCACCGAGCAGACGCCCGCCGGCATCCGCTTCGCGGTGAACGAAGCGGCCATTCTGGCGAGCCCCGACAACTCGGCGCTCATCGGTGCTTACTCGACCGGGGTCAAGACCGCGCTCGAGCGGGCTTGTGGGTCGCTGCTCGGTTCGGGGAGCTCGTCCATGGGCGCCACCGTCGAGTTGTCGGCCGGCGCCGGCCTTGTTCGCGTCACCGATCTGCCGGTGGTCTGCGCGATACAGGGCCCACCCTACACCGCCGGCGAATCCAGCATCACGGTCACCGACGCGGCGGTTGTGGTGAGCGCGTCGGACGGCTTCGCTGGACTTTCGCTGCCCATGGGCTCGGCCAACTTGCCCACCGTCGTGACCGAGTATTTTGGTCTCGAGCAGCGCAAGGCGCTGTATCGCTACCGCGATGGGGTGACGTGGCGTGTGGCTGTCGGTGATGCCGGGGGGTTCCGCGAGTTCGTGGTCGAGGAACGCGGCGAGCTGGCCTTCCGGTGTGTTCCGCTGTGACTGCCGCATCTCGGCGACCCAAACCAGTCCGGTCTTGACCGTTGAGCATCAATCGACTGGGATCGGTCGGCGGTATCGATGCACGCATGACGACCCGCGGGCCATCTGGAACACCAGGTCGAGATATCAGGCTTGCCCGGCCACACTCGCCCACGTATTGGCGGGCGTCACATCCGCGTCGAACTCGCACCCGATGACAGCACCGCTGGGCGCCTCGACCAGCCGGTGCACCAGGTCGAAGGTGAGGTGATCGAGCGCCACCAGTTGCTGGCTCGACAGACTCTCGTTGGCGATTGCACGAACACCAGGCGAGCTCATCAGCGCAGTGAAGGCGGCAAGTTGGTCGCGCGCCGCATCGGCGTCAAAGCCTGCCAGTTCGTTCTCGTTGAAATTCATGACGGTTGGTCCTTGGAAGAAGGGGCCCTGCTGGTGAAGGGAAAACACTCCCGTTGAATCACCACGATAGCAGCGTAGCAACGGGGGTCGTCAAGGGCGGTTTGTGGGTGTAGCTATCGCTACACCTCAGCTATCGCGCCGGTCTCGGGTGCTTTGCCCGCCAGTTGGGGCGATGCAGGGCCTGAACCACCGCCGTCGATGTGTGTCGGAAATGCCGAACGTAGCAACGCCGCTTACCGATTGCTACGCTCGATTCGGCGCGGCCTCTTCCACCGAAGGTGGTGATCGCTTCACATAGGCTCATCGGGGCGACCGCGGCGCGTCTGTTCCGGGTCACCGAGTGGCACCTTCTCCATCTGCCTCGTCACCCACTCGATCAGCATCGGGCGCAGTGCATCCCTCTCGATCGAGGGTACGGTGAAGTAGTCGCTCAACCATTGCTGGGGGGAGTCGCCGAAAGTGCGGTCGCCATCGCGCTCGTGCGCGTACAGCACGCGAAGCAGCAGCCGCTCAAGGTTCATCCCCGACCGCCTCTCCGCGCCATCAACCAGGCGCATGGCGCGGTTGGCCGGATCATTCTCGAACGCCAGCCGTCGCCTGATCTCGTTGATCCTATCTCTTTCTTCCTCCTGCCTGGCGATGCGGCGCTCCGCGCGCGTCAAACCGGCCTTCAAGGTGTTCAGCGCTTTCACCGGGGGCCCTCCATCAGTTCGCTGCGCAATTCAAGATCACGAACTCGCTCGCGCAGTTCGTTGATCTCCGTGAGCTCAGCCGACCGGGCCAGTACATCGAGCATCGCCGTCGCCACGTCAGGCGCGACGACACCGGCTGTCATGGCGGCCACGACGCAATCCACCCTGTCGGCCGTGGTCGTGCATCGCTGGAAGCCGGGCACCACCACCGGCTCGGCCTGGGCCTTGCGCGGCGGGCTGCGTTGCTCGATCAACCATCGCGCGCTCGCCGTGTCACCGGCCAGCGCTGCTTTGATGACGAGATCCACCAGCAGGTGGGCGTTCGCGTCGGTCGCCTGGCGCAGGATCGCCTTGGTTCGTGACACTCCACCGGTCGCGTTCAGAGACTGACCGGGCAACAGCCGGCCTCGATCGTCGCGAAGCGGGTTTACCTCAGTCATCAGGGGCATTCGGGATCCCATTCACATCCTCACATCTCGTCGCCGGTATCGGTTCCCCAACACCGACTAGCTGCTAGGTCCGTCTTCGCTCGGTTGGAACAGTGGAACAGACGTCCCATTTGGACCGTATACGCAATGCCCTTCTATGTATCTTCATTTTTTGAGCTTACCTGCAAATGCAACGTCTGTTCCACTGTTCCAATTTCGCCTTTTCAGGTCGTCAGCGAAGGGGGTCTGGATCATGAAAATCACTGGCCTCGGACGCAGCCAAGGGGCGAAAGCCGATGTATTTCCACCCATTGGACCGGGTCTTCGACACCCCCGGCACAGTGCTCATCCTGCTCCCGAAGGTTTTGATACTCGGGACCTTTTCACCACGGCGCTCCTTCCAGTGTCGGTAGTCGTCATACGCCACGCTGGCATCGACCCGACACCCAGGACCGCGCGTACACCGCTCGTCCAGCCAGGCGTCAATGTCGTCATGCTCGGCGAGGTATTCCCGGCTGGCCCGCTCAATGCTCGTCGGAATACCAAGGCCCTGAGAGGACCACGCCACGGCGCCAGTGATCAGCCACGATAGGATTCCCGGCCGCTCTGCGGCGAGCACCTGGGCAAGTCCCTTGTCCTGTTCCCCTTCGGTGAATTGTTTGGTGAAGGGGACAAGGACCATTCGCCGTGCCACGCCGCCGTCACCGCCACGCAGGTTCGGCTTGTGGTTCCCGGCAACGATGATCTTGGACGTGTTCTGGAATTGGTAGTTGTCACTGCGCATCTTTCGGGCGGTGATGGTTCGGTCGCCCGTCAGTTCCTTCATCCTGGCTTCGTTCCAGTAGGCGTCCTGCTCCACCTCACTGGCCACCGAGAGGCGGCGACCCTGCAGGTCGGTCAACTCGGTCGGGTGCCTTTCGATCTTCGAGTGCATCAGGGTGGCCGATGGCAGCTTCACGGCATAGTCGCCCATCACCCCCATCACTGCCTCGATGAGGGTCGTTTTCCCGTTTGCGCCAGCGCCGTGGAAGAACACCACTTTCTGCTCCGACGTGGAACCCGTCAGGCAATAGCCGAACAGCCGCTGAATGAAGCCGATGACCTCATGGTCACCACCGAACACTTGATCGATGAACTTGAGCCATCGCGGCGCCGATTCCACTGGTGAAGGCGCCACGATGGTCGACTTCATCATCAGATCGTCGGCGCGGCGCGGCCGAATCACACCGGTCTGCAGGTCGACAACCCCGCCGGGTGTGTTCAATAAATACAGATCGGCGTCCCACGACGCCGCATCGACCACGTTTCTCTGATCGGTGGCAGCCAGAGTGGCAACCGCCGCGATTGTCTTCGCGGCGCGCAGCCGCTTCGCCTCGCCCGGCTCCAGAACGCGAGCGAGCTCCCGGACCATACCCCGAATATCGGTGAGAAGCCGCTTCCTTGTATCGGGCTCCCATCGGTGACCGGTGTCTACCAGCCAACCAAGCCCCGGTGAGAATCGGAAGTTCTCTTTGTGTTGCTCGACGAACCGCAACGCGAGCGCGTCTTCGGTCAGGTGCTGACCCATGGCGCGGTCTCGCTCAACTTGCGTCTTGGCGCCGGCTTCGACATCGGCTTCGACCTCGACCGCATCGAAATCGTTCACCACGGGCGTGGCTTTTCTGAGACCCGGCTTCACGTGGTGTTCCCAGAGGTACACCAGCGCTTTGCCTTTGTCGTCCCCGCGGTGCCTCAGCGCGACGCCCATTGCGAACTCGTTCGCCGCCAGGACTGAAAGCGCCAGCGCCGGGTCAGGTCTCCCATCGGCGTCCACCGTCGCCTCGAGCACCTCGATAGCGGCCGACGCCAACATTCGGGATGAGTCACTCTCGGTGGTGAACCCGTGCTGGAGCCAGTCCTTCACCCCATCGCGGCACCACATCACCTTGTCCTGGGCGGCCTCCAATCGATCCCCGCTGACGAGTTGGGGGATGGATAGGTCCCGATCGTCTGGCGCGCACCCTGGCCCCTGCGCGCCATGCTGGCCGGCAGCCTCGCCGCCATAGGTCTTTGCCAGCCAATCGCAAAACTCAGGCGTGATCGGTGCCGATACACCACCACTCAGAACGTGGACGTTCCCTGTGAAAGTCAGGTAGCGGGCGGCATTGCCCACGTAAAGCTCGACACCGATCTCGATGCCGCCGCCCTCGTCGATCTGCACCTTGCGCGTGAACTCTCGGCGCTCAGGCGCATCCTCGGGCGCAGAGCCTGCGATGCGCAGGCCTCGCCCGCTGGGGCTGTACTCGATATACGCCGGGCCAACTTGCTGGATCACCTCGAACGCCCACGGCCTGTCTTTGCCGTGCTCATCAACGGCGTTGTCCAGATCGAGGAAGGCGAACGTGTGGCGGCTTGGCAGCCCCCGCCCGTTGACGCTCTTCAGCTTTTGCCCGACGGATAGACCAACGCCCACAGGCAGCGCAACGCCGTGCGATTTGCCGGTGTCGCGCGCAGCTTCGACCGCTTGGCAACACGTTTCGAACGACCACCACGCACTGGTGTTGCTCACCGGGAGGCCATTCCTCGGGTCCAGGGGTGGCTTGGTCGGCTTGCCGCCCGGATCTTTGTTCGGCACGTAGCCCCAAACACACCAGCGGGCCGAAAGCTCACGCAACTCGGTGGGGATGTTCTCAGGGTGAAAAGCCGGAACGGTTGCCGTCTCTTCGGCTTCTGTCAGAGTGGTGTCCATGGTCGCATTGGCCTGGTTCAATCGTTGAAGGACCCAAGGTCCCGCCGATCGCCTCAGCGGGCGTTGGGTGTTCGAAGGGTCACCGCGGCGCGTCGCCCGGCTTCGCGGGCCGCCCAGCCCACTCAGAAAGGGCCGAATTGCGCGCGGTATTCACCGTGGTTTTGGCTTTCCGGCGAGTCCGGGCGTCGAGTGCTACGCGCTTCAGATCAAAGTGCAGATACGACGTGCCGAACACGCGCGGGGTCACGTCGACCCGCCGCAGCCCTTCGCCCAGCACCGACGGGGCACAGAAGTCGAGCCACCCTGGTGACCAGACCGACTCATTAACCAGCGTGCGAAGCACGGGCCGACCATCGCCCACGACCTCACACCATCCGAAGCCGGCGGCCCATAGCATCCAGACCAGCGCCTTGCCGGCTTGAGGGATCAGGCTCGCGTCCTCAACCGGCAGATAGAGCCTGCAGCTCGTCAGGTCGGTCAGCTTTCGCCCGGTCGAGGTGCTCACACCGGATGATGGGTTGGGCCGCCACAACATCGGGGCGTCGGCCAGCGCTGGGCATGCGATGAGCAGATGCTGGCGCAACGCCTCGGCGTCGAGCGGATCGCCAGGTGCCCCATGATGCTCGAGCACCATCACACCGGGTTCGGCGTGGAATCGAAAGTCGCGCCGATCGACTGGAGCGGCAACCCTGGTGTCGCGCGCCATGACTCCCCAGGCAATCGCCTGGTCGGCCCTGAGCAGATCCAGCACAGCCGCCAGCATGTGCAGCCCCGTTGCCTCGCCTCGCTGAACACGAGCACGCCCGAGCGCCACTGGTGCACGCCTGTGAAGGCGGCCGTCTTTGAGTGAAAGAACCTCGCTCAATGGTGTCGGCGGATCACTGGTAAGAATTGTGAACTCCACCGAGTCCAGATATCGGGCGGGGCGGGGCGGGAGAGACACCGTAGCTATCGGTACCCTTCCCGGATTCGTTGGGTTAAGATTCATGCTCACCTTGGTCGGTGTTGTCGAAAGGAAGTCAGAAGCCCTGCTGATCGCCTCAGCGGGGCTTCATCATTTGTAGGGTCACGCACCGACGACCATCACTTTGGCCTGAACACTCGGCATGCTCGACACCGGGCGGGTGCTGGCCCAGGATTCCAGATCAGCGCGAAGCCACGCGACCCGTGCGGGGGAAAGCTGGCGCGGCGGTGGGAAGCCACCGGTAGCCATGAGTCTTGAGACCGTTCGATAGGAAACTCCAACGAACGCGGGCAATTGCTCCCGCGGAATCAGAAGCGCCCCGCGCACGTCGACACTGGGCACGCTACGCGCCTTGGTTCTCTTGTCTGCCGTGGACATCAGTGAGACTCCGTGTGGTGTTGAGTTGCCATCCTCGCCCACATTGGCGGCCACATCCGCGTCGGTCAGCGCAGCCTGCGAGTCGACAGCCGCGCGCAGAGCGTTCGAACCGCCGCATAAGCAGCACTCCGGTGTGGCTCCGGTCAGTTGTCCCGCGCCCGCTCAAGGGGCTTGATCTGCGTCCCGCCCTCTTCGAACACAGCCAGGGCCGCGCGCACGCGATCGAGGTTGTAGAGCACCCGATCCCCGATCCGGTAGAAGGGAATGATCCGCTTCGTTCGACGATCTTTGCGCAGGAAGTGGACAGACAAACCGATGGCTTGCGCGGCGGCGCTTTCGTCAACTGCCAAGCGCGGCACGTCTTGAGTGGTGGTAGTGGTGGCGGTCACGTGATGGACTCCGAGCGGTCCACCACTACCCATCGACCTGGGTATTCATTCGCGGATCCGAGGGCGCGAGAGGCGGTGTATCTCTCACAGACCGATCGGGGCGTCCGCGACTGCCGGCGCGGCACGGGCAAACGCTGGGGGCGCTTGTCTTGGTCACTCAGTATAACGGCTGGGGCGAACAGGTATCAACTTGTACCTATATGACCACTGCGGCGCGTTCACACCGGCTCATCCCGCAATGAAATCGGCCACGGTTTGCCACGCCGCGCGAAGTTGAGCCTCGCCCTTGCCCACATAGTGGCGCCCAGTCACGTCACCCGTCGCAGTGTGGTTGAGCATTTTCTTGAGCGCATAGCCGACGACCAGCTCATCGGCCACCGAGGCGAACGTATGCCGAAGCTGGTGCAAGGTGACACCGGGTGTACCGGCGGCTGCGTTGATAGCGTCGAGCGTCTTGCCCGGGTCCATGACGCCGAACACCTTTCGCCCGGCTCGCTTGCGCATGCAGTGCGCCTTGACGATCGCAAACGCCTGTGACGACAGCGTCACCTTGTGATCGCTGCGGTTCTTCGTATCCCTGAGGGTAAGCCGCGCACCTGGCAGATCCACATCACGCACCAGCAGGCCGGGTTCGTACTTCGACCCGAACACCTCACCGGGGCGACATCCGGTCAGCAAAATCAGCCTTGCGCCATCAGCGCCTGCAGATCCCGCGCGTTCGCTGGCGGCGTTCCACCACGCATGCAGTCGTTCGGGCGGAATCGGTGAGGGGTTGCCGGCGGTCGGGGCCAGTACCCGGCGGTCACGCCCCGGTGTCTTGTTCGACAGCGGGGAGCTCTCGACCTCGACACCATGCCAGTTCAGCACGGCCCGAAGAACCTGCATTGCATAGGTTGCTTGCCGCCGGCTTCTCTTTTCGTGCCGGTCGAAGATGTCGCGCATCTGCGCCGCGGTGATCTCGTGGATCGATCGGCTAGCCAGCGGGTAGAGCATGCCATCTGCATAGGGCTGCCCGTTCGCCCTGGATCCCCCTGCACTCACCATGCGCAGGTAATCGGCCTTCGTTCGAGGCTTGAGCGCCAGCCCATCCTTGCCGCGCCGCTTCTCGGTGATGTACTGCTCGACCGCCCTGGCCAGCGTGATGGCGCGTTCCTGGGCCTGGCGGCGCGCGACGCGATCAATCCTGGCCTGGTCAATGCCGCTCTTGAGTTCACCGGCAACGATACGCGCCCTGTCCCTGGCCCAGGCCGACGACACCGCCCCACGCCCTGCCACCTTGCCAAGCGTGCGCCGAACCGTCTTGCCGTGGACCCTCATTTCGACCACATAGGCCCGGCCGCCCGCCGCGCCAACTCGCACCCCGAACCCGTCGGTGTCCGGGCACCAGTGGATCTGGTAACCCTGCTCGGGCGGCGGAAGGCCTCGGGCGATCGAGTCGGTGATCCGGCGCGGGTTGACTGGCATGCTGCGGCCCCGAATGTAGGCGTAGGTGTAGGCAGCAATTGTATCAACAGCGCTATGCTAGGTATCAACCAGTAGCAATAGACGATTGAATAGACTACGATTTCTTGTCAGGCCGGTGAGGTGTCTTGCGGAATCATAATCCGCAGGTCCGGGGTTCGAGTCCCTGATCCGCCACCACTTCCCATTCAGTCTCGCCGCATCGTGCAATGATTGGCCGATCGTGCGCCGGGCAGGCCTATGGATAACTCGCGAGCCGATCCGGGTCCGGAATGTGGATATCGCGCTTGTCGATCACGATCAGGCCCTTGGCTTCGAGTTCGTGCAACACCCGCGAAAAATATTCCGGGGTCATCGACAGCCGCGATGCAATGGCCGCCTTGCTCACGGGCAGCGTGACATGCTGGTCCGCCCATTTGCCATCGTCGTCGCCGCGCAGATCGCGCACCAGATAGCCGATGACCCGTTCCGTGCCGCTATGGAGGGTGTACGCCTGGACATCGTTGATCAGCCGATGCAGGCGTCGCGACAAACCCGCCAGCATGCGCAGGCTGAATCGTGAATCACGCTCGATTTCGGCCAGCACGCAGTCCTTGGACACGCTCAGCAACAGCACATTGCTCAGGGCCTGGGCATTGATCAGATAGGGTTGGTCAGTGAACATCAGGGCTTCGGCGAAACTACTGCCCGGGCCGATCAACTCGATGATCTTTTCCTGCCCGGCCGGCGATATTGCGAACAGCTTGACCTGGCCGGTCACTGCAACGTGAAACTCCTGGCAGGATTCGCCAACCTGGAAGATGTCCTCGCCTCGGGCGAGCGTGCGCAAGCGACAACCATCGGCGATTCTGCCCAGCACGCCGGCATCCATTTCCTGGAACAGGGGCAACATCGCGAGATAACGCGGCAGATCGAACTTGGCGAGATCCATCACTCCTCGGGCATCGTGAATCGCAGAAACAGGCTTCAACATCAACCGCCGATCAGTACCGGCTTGGTCTGCCGTCAGCGCCCCGACTGTTGAATGAATCGCCAGTACAGGCCGGCCAGTCGATTGGGCAGTTCACTGGGTCGATGTACCAGCGCATAGCCGTGCTGACCAAACAGCAAGGGCAGATAATCGTGAGCTGCCTGATCGATGGTGATGCAGAACGCAATGATGCCGCGATCGCGCGCCGCCTGCAACGCATGGCGCGTGTCTTCCAGACCGTATCGACCTTCGTAGATATCCAGATCGTTCGGCTTGCCATCGGTCAGCAGCAGCAGGACGCGCTGGCGTTCGGCACGCTGGTTCAAGCGCCGGGTGGCCAGGCGTATCGCCGCCCCCATGCGGGTGTAATAGCCCGGCCTGATGGCGCCCACACGATTGCGCGCCATCGCCGACCATGGTTCATCGAAGCCCTTAAGGTGCTGAATGCGGACATTCTGCCGGCGCACCGACGAAAACCCGAGCATTTCAAATGGATCGCCACTCGCGTTCAGCGCTTCGCCAAACACATACAAACCATCGCGAATGACGTCGATCACCCGGGCAGTCTGGGTTGCATAGGCATCCGTCGACAGGGACAGGTCGGCCAGCAGCAGCGTGGCCAGGCTGCGCTCGTTTCGTTGGCGGCGCCGGAAGATGTTGGGGGATTCATCATGCACAGAGTCAGCAGACTCGACCCGGTGACGGACCCAGGCGTCCAGATCCAGCTCGTCGCCATCGGCCTGCGCCCGCGACCAGCCCGTTGCGCCGCGCATCATGTCCATGCGACGACGCACCCGCCGCGCGGTCGCCCGTAGTGGCGACTGCGGCGCGAAGGGTGGCGGATCCGGATGGACAAGGGTCTGCAAGACACAGTGATCGTCGATCAGGGCAGCGCGCCGGTAGTCCCACTCCGGCAGTCGCAGGCCCGGGCCCATCGGATGATCATCCTCGGCAGCACTGGGCAGATCTAGATCGAATTTCACGCGTGAGGCGCAGGTTTCGCCACCGCTGGCTATCGCCAGTTCGTCCATGTCATCGGCGATGGTCGACGCATCAGCCTGGTCGTCATCATCGCTGGCCCGGTTGACCTTGATGAACTCACCCCAGGACAGAATCGACTCGGCCCGAAAGAACATCATCAGCGGCGCCTTGTCACGGTCATCAGTCACTGCCGCAGCGCGTCGACGACGCGCCGCCGCGGCCGACGACGATGGGCGCCGGGTCGCCGGCGGTTCGGCAGGATCGCGCGTGATCGGCGGTCCCACGGTTGCGTCGGCCGACACCCACAGCCAGACTGGTGCGACGTCGGTGGGGCCAACGGACCGGGTGCCCGCGCAGTGGCCGTCATCGCACAGACCCACGGCGCTCTCGCTCTCGCTCTCGCTCTCGCTCTCGCTCTCGCTCAGGCTCTGGCGCAGGCTCAGGCGAACCAGGCGCTCGGCCGCCGCAGCGCGTGCGCGCAACCGGTCCGGATCGATGCGCAGCTCGAGCTCGGCGGCCAGTAAGGCCTGGTACCGGTCGACGAGCCCTGGAAAGCACAACAGGGCCCGTCGCGTGGCGCGCAGATTGTCCTCGATCCAATGGCCGGTCGGTTGCATCATGGCTGCCTGTGCGGCCAACCAAAGATAGAGCGCCCGATTCAGTTCGCGCCGATCATGCACCGCGATGGCCGGCGGCATCGACAAGGCCACCGATTCGAGGCGAGCCGTCGCAGCATGCGTGCCCGTACCGGCCAGTCGTTGCAGCCAGTCGCGCGTGCCGCCGGTCCTGGCGTCGGATGCGGCCGTGACCCGCACGGCCGGCGCGCCGCCCGCGGCGCGGAACATCAGGCCGATGCTGCGCCTGACCTCGTCCAGTTCAACCAGGGCATGGGGATGTTGGCGATCGGCCATGCGCCGGATCATCCGATCCCAGCGTCTGCCAACCCATTCCTCCATCAGTCGCCCTGCCCGGATGAACGATCAGGCGGTCGGTCATGCCGGCGTTGTCGCAGGGTTTCGCGCACCGCCTGTGCATCCACCTGCCAGACCAGCAGCGGTGGTTTCTCGTTCGCGGATTGGGCTTGAGCGCATTGATCGAGACACTGGCCACATTGCACGCAGGCAAACATCATGCGCTTGATGTCGCGCGGATGCAGGCGCATCGGGCAGGCCTGATCGCAGGCCGAACCACCCTGATAACGGTCCGTCCGGCATTGGCGGCAATCACGAGCGCGATCCCGTTGGAAGCCCACCACCATTGCTTTCGGATTCGCCATCCAGGCCAGGCTCTGGAACAGCCCGACCGCACAACCGAAACGACAGAACAGGTGACGCGCAAACGCGAAATCCAGCGTGAACAGCACACCGGCAACAACCAGAAAGCGCATCTGATTGGGCGTGAGCGATGCACTGAGCAGGTTGCCCCAGACGGTTGCCGGCGGCAACAGATAGGTGAGCAAGGTGATCGCCCAGAGAAAGCCGAAGACCACGCACAGCATGAAGAACACCGGCCACCAGCGCGCGCTGACCGGTCGATCGGCCCGCAGCGTGCGGTGGCGGTCCCAGAGACTGAGCCTGCCACAGGCGCGGTGCAGCGCTGCGTTGACCGTTTCGACCACCGTGAAATGCGGGCACAGCCAGCCGCAATAGAGGCGGCCATATCGCCAGGCCAGCCCGATAAACACAGCGACCAACAGGATAGCCGGCAGGAAGCCGCGCGACAGAATCGACAAGGCCACTTCATTGGCACTGATTTGACCCGCCTTGAACGCGTCTATCCCCAGCGTCCAGCGCTGGCCCAGAAACCATAACTGAGTCTCGTACAGATCGAAGCGCAACAGGTCGAGGGCCGGCGCGAGCAGAAACAGCAGGAAGAAGCCGATCTGCCAGCCCAGCCGCCTGCCCTGCCTGCCCATCGGCCACCAGGCCGGCCGCGCCGCCACCCTGGCGCGATCGCTCATCTCGGTATTGCTCAAGCCGGTGAACCCAGTACTGCACTGACCACTTCGATCAGTGCCGTGGCCGTCTCCTCGTCATCGGTCAGGGCATGAACGATGGCAGCCCGACAGGCCGTCGACAGGTCCAGTCCACTGGCGACCAGTCGCCCCGCCATCACGAGCAGCCGTGTGCTGACCGTCTCCTCCAGGTCATGATCGGTCAGGCGCCGCAAGGCGCCCGCCAGTTGCACGAGCTGCCGGGCGATCGGCTCCGTCACGCCGGCCTCGGCGACCACGATGGCCTGCTCCACGGCGGGCCGCGGATAGCCGAAGGTCAGTGCGATGAAGCGCTGCCGGGTACTGGGCTTGAGGCTCTTGAGCAGATTCTGATAACCCGGGTTGTAACTGATCACGAGCATGAAGCCCGCAGGCGCCGATAATTGTTCGCCGGTTCGCTCGATCGGCAGCACTCGCCGGTCATCGGCCAGGGGATGCAACACCACGGTGGTGTCCTTGCGGGCTTCGACCACCTCGTCCAGATAACAGATCGCACCACTGCGCACCGCGCTCGCCAGCGGGCCATCCTGCCAGATCGTGCCGTCGCGGCCGATCAGGTGACGACCGACCAGATCGGCCGCACTCAGATCATCATGACAGCTTACCGTGATCAGCGGACGGCCGAGGCGGATGGCCATGTGCTCGACGAATCGCGTCTTGCCGCAGCCGGTCGGCCCCTTGATCAGCACCGGCAGGCGCTGGCGCCAGGCATGTTCGAACAACGCCACCTCGCCAGCCTGCTCGGCGTAGTAGGGAAGCTGTGCCAGTTGGTGAGTGTCACTATGGCCCATGTTGCCCGATCAGTCCCGTGACCAGACACGTTGTGCCGGACGGGCACCCAGCAGCCCACCGCCACCGCCCAGTACCGGTTTGACCTCGTCCACGCGCACGGGATCTCCGCCAATGAAAAAGCTCGCGAAATAGCAGAACTGTCCGACCAGGAACACCAGCCCGCCGCCGACGCGCAACCAATAAAAGAAGGCGAGCTGATCCTGGGTCGCCATGAATGGCATCGCGCCTTCGGTGGGCAGACGCTGCAACCAGACCTGCAGAATCGACGCGCCCGTGAGGGACAACACCATCACCGCCATGCCGATCGTCATGACCCAGAAGCTCCACATCTCGACGTTCTGTGCCCTGGCGCTGTTGGCGATCCGGCCGCGCAGCGTCGGCATCGCATAGCTGATCAGCGTGATCACCACCAGCACATACGCACCATAAAAGGCCAGGTGACCATGGGCGGCCGTCAATTGCGTGCCGTGGGTGTAGTAGTTGATCGGGCTGAGCGTATGCATGAAGCCCCACAGGCCGGCGCCCAGAAAACCCATCACCGCGGTGCCCACCGCCCAGAGCACGGCGGCCTGGTTCGGATGGTCACGTCGGCGCCGCTGCACCATGTTGAAGGCGAATACCGTCATCATGAAGAACGGAATCGGCTCCATGGCACTGAACACGCTGCCGATCCAGAGCCAGTAGCCGGGCAGACCGATAAAGAAAAAATGATGTCCCGTGCCCAGGATGCCGGTCATGAGCGCGAAGGCCACGATCACATAGAGCCACTTGTCGATCACCTCGCGATCAACCCCGGTGGTCTTGACCAGCACATAGGCCAGCAGAGCGCCCAGAATGAGTTCCCAGACGCCTTCGACCCACAGATGTACGACGAACCACCAGTACATTTTGTCGCGCACCAGGTTGTGCGGATTGACGAAGCTGAACAGGAAAAAGAGTGCCAGGCCCCACAAGCCCATGAGCAGCACCAGGCTGATCGCGGTTTTGCGCCCGCGCAGCACCGTCATGCTGATGTTGAACAGAAAGCCCAGTGCAACGATGACGATGCCGACCTTGGTGGGCAGGGGCTGCTCCAGGAATTCGCGACCCATGGTCTGCAACAGATCATTGCCCGTGAGTTCGGCCAGCTTCGCATAGGGCACGGTCAGATAGCCCAGGATGGTCAGCACGCCGGCGGCCAGAAACACCCAGAACAGGATTCTCGCCAGCAATGGCGAGAACAACTCGGTCTCGGATTCTTCGGGCACCATGTAATACGCCGCACCCATGAATCCGAACAACAACCAGACGATGAGCAGATTCGTGTGGACCATGCGGGCCACGTTGAACGGGATGTACGGGAAGAACAGATCGCCGATGACATATTGCAGGCCCAGGGTGACGCCGAAAATCACCTGACCCGCGAACAACACCATGGCGACGATGAAATAAGGCTTGGCAGCCAGCTGGCTTTGATACTTGAGAGTGGATACGCTCATGTCAGTGATCTCCTGTCAACCTTCGATATTCGGCGGCCATTGCTCGGTATTGATCTGGCTGGTCCACTTAAGGAACTCGACCAGATCATTGAGCTGTTGATCGCTGAGGTTGAACTGGGGCATCTGGCGCCGTCCGGGCGTATTGCTGGGCATTGCCTGCATCCAGGCCTTGATGAAATCGCCACCGCGACGCTTGTAGACATTGCCCAGTTCCGGCGCGAAGTACGCGCCCTCACCGAGCAAGGTATGACAGCCAATGCAGTTGCGGGTTTCCCAGATCTTCTTGCCGGCCACCACTGAGGGCGTGATGGCCGCCGCGTTCGAGCGCTCAGGAATGCGTCGCTCGGTGTCAAAAATGATCGCCGCAAACAGCAACGCAAAAAAGACACTCCCCCCGTAGAAAATATTGCGGGCGGTTTGTTTGGTGAAACCGCCCTGCGCCTGACTCATGAACCTCTCCCCGTCGTGATCGATCGCAATATCCTCGCGTTTTTGTCGGGATTGTTCCTTGAACCAGTTCAAGAATCGGCCCGGTCATGATGATCCGATCAATGCGACGTGCCTTCCGAGCGGCTGATCTTGTTCCAGACGTTGTACTTGCCCACCGGCTTGTTCATCGGCAGGCGCTTGACTTCGCGAAAGGTCTTTGCGTCATAAACGATCACGGCACCGTCCGTCTCCCATACGCTTGCCAGCGCATATCGGCCGTCCCGGGTGAACTCGACATGGGCGAGCGTGCGGCCCGGTTCGCGCACGCTGGCCACCACTTCAAGGCTGTCCTTGTCGATGATGGTCAAGGTGTCCCGCCCATCGCGGCTCATCATCGAATCGACCCAGGCATAGCGCGTGTTTTCGTGGCTGCGCATGAAGAAGCCGGGCCCAGGGGTTGGCACCGAGGCCACCAGCCGCCAGGTCTTCATGTCGATCACATCGACCGTGCCCCCACTCAGGTTGGGGCTGGCCAGCACCGGAGCGCCCCGCCACGCAAACGTGATGCCAGAGCCCAGATGCGGCATACCCGCAATCGGCAGATCGGCAATCTTGCGCCGGATATCCAGGTTGACCACCTGTGCGCTGGTCTGGCCATCGCCGCTCCGGGGGCGGGTCGCGCCCAGCACATGGCGATAGGACTGATCGAAGAAGAAGTCGTCCAGCGGCTCGTCCAGCGGCGTTCGGCGCACCCCGAGAAAACCCGGCCTGGCCATTGCCTCGTCCATCCGGTAGTCATGGACGAGGCCATCGTAGATCGGCTGGGCCTTCGGATCGTAGGAAATTTCCCAGATCTCGGGAATGTCCTTGAGCGCCACCACGAAGCTGCGGCGCGGCGCGGCATCGTAAACCGCCGAGACCCTCGAGCTGGACTTGCCATCGAGCGTGCCGGCCGGGTAGCTCTGTCGCAGATTCAGATCGGCGTCGAACAATACGACGCTGTGCGGCAGATAGTTGGCGGCGATCACCCATCGCCCATCCCCGCTGACCGCGACATTGCGCATGTTCAGGCCGGCGCGCACTTCGGCGACGATGCGCAGTCGCCAAAGGTCGTATTTGGTGATCCAGCCGTCGCGCGAACCGAAGTAGACATAGCGGCCGTCGGGCGTGAATTTCGGCCCGCCATGCAGGGCGAACCGGCTCGCGAACCGAGTGATCACCTCGAAACGATCCCCATCGACCAGACTCACATGGTGGTCGCCGCCCTCGACAACCACGAACAGATTCATCGGATCGGCCTGCCAGCGCGGGGTATCCGGTTCACCGGCCGGCGGAGCCGGCTCGAATCGCGATGCGCGGATCGCCGCCTCGTCCCACTGCGGTGCCGGCACGACAGGGGTTCTCACCCAGGCCGCCAGGGCATCGATCTCGGCAGCGCTCAGGCGGTCGGCAAAACCCGGCATCTGCGTCGCCACGCGTCCCTCGGCGATGACTCGCACCGCGTCGGTCGGCCGGATGCGCGCGAGACTCTCGGGCAGCAGGGCCGGACCCATCGCGCCGGTGCGCTGCACGCCATGACAGGCCGAGCAGTGTTCGGCATAGAGGGCTGGCGCACGATCGGCGGCTGTGTGGACCGTCTCGGCGGCGAGCGCCGGCGCCTGGTTCACTGCCCACATTGCCCACATTGCCCACGCCATGGTGTGGGCGATCCAATCGCCCCTGCGCGGCCTCGAAGGTTCGCGTGCCGCGTGCGGTTCGACGGGTTCAGACATGAGAGGCATCGCGTCTGAGCACCTTGATCGAGCGAAACGGTGTGACCGTCAATCGATCCTGATCACTACCCGCCACAGCGCCGATCTCGTGATCCGTGAGATAACAGCCGGGATCTTCGGCCCACGGATCACCGGTGAGTTGCTGGGCGCGGACCCGGGTGTTGCCGCCGCAGATGTCCAGATGGCGACACTGGGCACAACGCCCCTTGACCGGGCGCGGTCGGGTCTTGAGTCCGGCCATCAGCGGATCGCTCAGATCCTCCCAGATGCTCGAGAATGGTCGATGCCGCACATCGCCCAATGTGTGATGCCACCACATCGTATCGGGATGGACCAGCCCCAGATTGTCGATGTTCGCGACGTTCACCCCACTGCTGTTGCCGCCCCAGGCAACCAGGCGCTCGCGCAACGCGGGCTGATGGCGTGCCAGCCGCTGCCCGGCCCATTGCAGCAGATACGCACCGTCGGCATCATTGTTGCCAGTCACATACTCTTCGTCCAGTCCGAGCCGTGCGGCCTCCCAGGCTCGCTCGAACAGCCGATCGAGGGCCTGCCGCGTTGCCAGGAAGCGGGCATCGCTGGCTCGATGCAGATTGCCGCGACCCGCGTAATTGAGGTGCGAAAAATAGAACTTCCCGATGCGCTCGGCGCGCATCAGATCAAGCAGCGCCGGCAGGTCGTGAGCATTGAGCGCGGTCATGGTGAAGCGCAGGCCGACCCTGACACCGCGCGTCTGCAGATGGCGGACAGCGGACAGACTCGAATCGAATGCGCCGGCCATGCGCCGAAACCGGTCGTGAGTGTCGCGCAGGCCGTCCAGGCTGATGCCCACGTAGTCGAAGCCCGTGGCGGCGATGCGATCGGCCATCGGCTCGTCGATCAAGGTGCCATTGGTGGACAGACCCGTATAAAAGCCCATTGCCCTGGCCCGATCGGCAATGTCGAACAGATCAGGGCGCATCAGTGGCTCGCCCCCGGACAGGATCAGCACCGGCACGCCGTAGGCCTTCAGATCGTCCATCACGGTAACGATCTCCTGCCAGCCCAACTCGCCGGCATAGTCATGATCGGCCGACAGCGCATAACAATGCTTGCAGCTCAGATTGCAGCGGCGCACGAGATTCCAGATCACCACCGGTCCGGTTCTGCGTCCACGATCCGCCATTGCGACCGGATAACAACCGGTCTGCTCGGCCTCTGCGAGCGCTTTCATGTACTGACTGATGCGAAACATATCGGGTCGCTCCGGTTCAGGATCCAGCCAGGCGCAGCCCGGTCTTCTTCAGGATCGCCGTTGAAAACAGAATGTCATGTCCGGCACAGGCGCCACCCAGCAGCGCGGCGATCTCATCGGCCTGACGGGTCACCTCATCGCGGGTGCGTCCGTGCAACATCGCAAAGAGGTTGTAGGGCCACACGGGCGGATGCCGCGGTCGGCGGTAACAATGACTGACGCCGGGCAGCCGGCCGATCCGTTCACCCAGATAGTCGACCTGCGCATCGGCCACATCCCAGACGCTCATCCCGTTGGCGGTGAAGCCCAGTCGATAGTGATTGGGCACCGCACCGATGCGCCGGATCAGCCCTTGGTCGAGCATCGACTGCAGACGTTCGCGGATCTGTTCACCGGAAACACCCAATGACGCGGCGATTGCCTCATAGGGGCGCCTCACCAGCGGCAGGCCGGTCTGCGTGGCCAGAACGAGCTGACGGTCGAATTCATCGAGTGCCATTTCCAGACTCCCATTCGCCATCGCTGGGCAGCGGCAGCTTCAGTTCGACGAAGTACTCACGCTCCTTCGGAAAGGCATGGACCGGCAGGCCGGTGGCCGCTTCGATACCGCGGATAACCGTCGTAATCTCGTCGGCCGATTCCACGGCCAGGACGAACCACATGTTCAGCGGCGTGGCGCCCGCTTGATCGGGATGCGCAGATTCGCGCCGATAGTTGTGCGCCACTTCGGCAAACCCGTTGACCTGAGCGGCGACCGCATCAAAACGGGCCTCGGGCACTGCGAGGGCTGCCAGCACGAAGCGGCCGCCAGCCCGTTCGATCTGGAACAGCGGACCGAATCGGGTCAGTTCGCCGTGGGCCAACAATCGGCCCAGTCGCTCGATCAGTTCATCCTCACCACAATCCAGATGACGGGCAACATCGGCAAACGGTCGATCTGTCAGCGGGAAGCCTCCGTGCAGAAAACCGATCAGACGGGCATCATCGGGCGAGAGCATCACGGTTCTCCTGGCTGTCGGAAGCCTGGATCGGACGAAAGCGGCGGGCACCGGTCTGCTTGAAGCGACGCGTCGAGAACAGCACCGCATGCGGGTAAGCGGCCAGACCCGACCGGTCGGCCACCCGGTCGATGACTGCATGCACCGCCTCCCGGTCGGTGCCGTGCACCATGAAATACAGGTTGTAAGGCCATTCGGGCGCGCGCATGCGCCGATAGGCCAGCGTCACTCCGGCCTGCATTGCCAGCGCGTGACCGCATTCGTCGACCCGGTGATCGGGTACATCGAACACAGTCATCGCATTGGCACGGAAACCCAGTTCATGATGGCGCACCACGACGCCGAATCGTTTGAGCGTGCCCTGCGCGAGCCAACCGGACAAACGAGCCAGAACGTCGTCGGTCTGGCACCCGTCGCTGCGGGCCCAATGGTCAAAAGGCCGTGAAATGATCGGCAAGCCGACCTCGACCCGCTGGGCAAGCCAGGCATGCGCATCCGCCACGGGCTGGGGCTGCGCACTTCGCGGCACGCGCATCGGTTGTTCGGCTGTTCGGTGTCGCAGGTCGAAACCCAAGTCGATCCGGTAGGCCTTTTCCATGCGTAACCGAAGTGCGGGCAGTCCGGTTGCGCGCTCCAGTGCCTGCATTGCCATCTCGACGGCCGCCGCATCCCGGCCCGTCATCACGAACCACAGGTTGTAGGCATGCTCACGCTGGTAGTTGTGATTGACGCCCGGATGAGCCGATACCGTCGTCGCCACGACCTCCAGTTCATCGGCCGGCACCGCCATCGCCGCCAGCAATGCGGCGCCGCCGGCACCGGGAGCAAACACTCCGCCGATCCGACTGATCACGCCGGCTTGTTGCAGGCGGGCGAATGCATTCAGGACATCGCGCTCGGTGGTTGCCAAGGTTCGCGCAATCTGCCCGAAGGGCTCGCCACACAAGGGAAAGTCATGCTGCCAGTCATTGAGCAAAGCAAAGTCGAGCGCGCTCAATGGTATCGACCGGCTGGCATCCGCCATCATGATTCAGAAGCCCATTCGCGCGGCGCGCGCGGTAAAGAAGATGCCGCTGGGCGAGGCAATGTCCAGATGGCCCCGGGTCTGGAACGACCGGGTGTCGATAATGTTCACCCGGTTGTCGTCGCGCGCGCTGATCCAGACCGCCTCGGCGCGCGGCGTGAACTCCATGTGCAGGACCGCCTTGCCAGGCTCCAGCGTAGTCATGACAGCCTGCTGTTGGGTGTCGATGACCTGAACGCGGTGATAGTCGGGCAGTGCGAAGCTGACCCATACCTGTCGGCCATCCGGTCGTGCCATCACGAACACCGGTTGGCCGGCAACCGGGATGCGCCCGACCTGCTGCCAGCCATCTGTGTCGACCACCAGCACCTCGTGGTGTCCGACGGCAGGCAGATAGGCATGTCGGCCGGCGATCGCCCAACCGCGCAGATGCGGCATCTTGTAAACCGGCAGCGCCTGTTCTCCCCGACCATAGCCCGCGAGAATGCGCCTGACCCTGGGTTCGGATTCCCACAGGTCGATCATCGCCAGACCATCTTCACCGAACAAACCAGCGATGTAGTGCCGACCATTGGGTGTGACCAGGCCGTCATAGGGCTGACGGCCGACACCGGGAAATTTCTGAGTGGTCGGCCGCGTCGGATCCGTGCAGTCGGTCACCCAGATCGCATCACCATCAAACAGGCTGTAGGCGAAACGTCGACCCGGCAGATCGACCAGACCGACGACCCGCGACCGCTTCCCCGGCGCGCCGACCGGATCAAACTCGGCGGGGATATCGGCCAGCAAAACCAGCGTCTGCGCATCGAACACCTTGATGCCACCCGGTTGATAGTTCTGCGCCGCAATCAGTGAACCGTCGGCGCTGATCGCACCGCCAATCGAATTGCCCGCCTGCATGACCCGCTTGTCGATACCGGCCGTCAACAGATTGACCTTGGTCAGGCCGCCATCACGTCCGAACACATAGGCGTAAAGCCCGTCACGTGAGAACACCACCGAGGCATGAGACAGATCACCCAACCCGGTCAATTCGGCAAGCCGAACGCCGGCGGTGGTATCGACGATATGGACCGTGCCACTGGCCCGACCGATCACCAGACCCAGATCGCCAGTGCCGCGCAGGGGACTGGCGCAACCGGGCAGCGAGGCAAGCAGGCCACTGCCCACGCTGAGCGACATTCGAGCCAGGCATTGCCGTCGATTCATCTGGCCACACGCCAATGCTGATCCGCAAATCCGTCGCGCAGCCTCACGGCGATCCAGTGCGCCTCCGCTTCGCTGATCAATGCCCGCCAGGGCGGCATCGGCGTACCCGGCCGGCCGTGATAAATGGTGGCCACCAGCGACGCCAGCGGCTTGTCGGCCAGCGCCTCGCGGGTCAGCGCCGGACCCAGTCCGCCGGTCAGACGCATGCCGTGGCAGGATCCGCAATCCTGCCGGACCAGGCTCACCAGCGCCTGGGCTCGAACCGGATCCGGTGTCGATGGCGCATCAGCCGGTCGATCGCTCGCCCATCCCATCGAGGGCGTGAAGGCGCTGAACACACCAATACCGAGCAGGCAGATCCTCAGCATCGATCGGACCGGCGTTGCCATCATTCATCCGCCCAGGATCACGCCGATCGCCGCCTTGAGGTCGTCATCCGAGATCTTGTCCGGTCCGTTGGGCGCCATCGGAATGGGGCCGAAGACACCCTTGCCGCCCTTGCGCACTTTCTCGAACAGGCTTGCTGCCACATCCTGACCGGCATATCGGGCTGCAATGTCCTTGAATGACGGACCGACCAGTTTCTTGTCCTTGTTGTGACAGGCCATACAGCCCGCCTTGGTCATCGCGGCCGTGGGATCACCCTGGGCCACGGTCGGGGTGGTGTTGAGGACGAGGCCGGCAAACGCCAGCACGGCAATCAGATGCTTCATCGTTAGGCTCCGTAAGGTCAATCAGTACACGTCGTTCTGCGTGTTGTGAACATTGAAATGGCCGGTCGGCGTAATCAGACGCGGATCCTTGATGACGGCCTTGAGCTTGAGCGTCTTGTCGTCCACCACCACCATGGCGCTCTCCTTGTCCTTGGCGCTCCAGACCGAGAACCAGACCTCGTCACCTGCCCGGTTGAATTCGGGCTGCACGACACGCTTGGCGCCATCGTCCTTGATGCCCGCCCATTCGGCGATCGGCAGCACCGTATACCCCTTGTCCAGATTGTCGATATCGAACACTGCAACCGATTGCGAGATCGCCGGGTCCGGATTCAGCGGCGTATCCGAATACAGATGCCGGCTCTTCGGATGGCTCTTGATGAACAATGCGCCGCCACCCTGTCCCTTGAGCGTGGCCACCAGCTTGAACGCATGTTGTTCATGATTGACCGGATCGGTTCCGATCAGCGAGATCGTTTCGTCACCCAGGTGACCGGTCGACCAGACCGGACCGAATGTCGGATGCACGAAATTGGCGCCCCGACCCGGATGCGGAATCTGGCCGACATCGATCAAGCGGGTGAGCTTGCCTTCCTTCAGGTCGACCGCAGCGATCTTGTTGCTTTTGTTCGCAGCCACCATGAAGTAGCGTTTGGTCGAATCCAGACCGCCATCATGCAGATAACGCGCCGTACCGACATCGGTGATCTTCAGCGCATCGATATCCGAATAATCGACCAGCAGGGTTTTCCCCGTTTCCTTCACGTTGACCACGAACTCCGGCCTGAAGTGATTCGCCACGATCGAGGCCACGCGGGGTTCCGGATGATATTCCTGGGTATCGACCGTCACGCCGCGTGTGGAGACCACCTTGATGGGTTCCAACGTGTCGCCGTCCATGATGACGAACTGCGGCGGCCAGTACGTGCCCGCAATCGCGTACTTGTCCTCAAACCCCTTGAATTTACTGGTTTCAACCGATCGCGCCTCCAGACCGGTACGGATCTCGGCAACGTTGTCGGGCTGCTCCATCCAGAGGTCGATCATGTTGATCTTCGCGTCGCGGCCGATCACGAACAGGTAGCGGCCCGAGGCCGACAGCCGCGAGATATGAACGGCATAGCCGGTCTTGACGATATTGATGATCTGCTTGGTATCGCCATCGATCAGCGCCACTTCGCCCGTATCGCGAAGCGTCGTACTGAAGATGTTGGCAATGTTGAAATTGTTGAGCTTCCTGCTGGGCCGCTGGGCCGGTGGCACGATCACTTTCCAGGTCGCCTTCATGTCCGCCAAGCTGTACTCGGGCGGCACCGGTGGCTCATGCTGGATGTAGCGCGCCATCAGATCCACCTGCTGCTCAGACATCTCTCCCGATGTCTGCCAGTTGGGCATTCCGGCGGGAGAGCCGTAGGCGATAAAGACCTTCAGATACTCTGTGCCTTTTTCGAGAGTCAGGTCAGGCGTCAGCGCCTTGCCGGTAGCGCCCTTGCGCAGCACGCCGTGACAGCCCGCGCAACGCTCGAAGTAGATCTTGCGGCCGGTTTCGAATTCGGCCTGGGTCATAGGCGGCGCTTTCGGGTTAATGCTCTGCACCATCGGCTGGTCGCTCAAGGGTGATCCGCCAGCTTGATAATTGGACTCGGCCTGCGACACGCCCTTGTCCTGCGCCATTGCGCTGCCGCAGACCAGTATCGCGGCCATCGCCAGCGAGGATAGGAATAACGGATGCTGTGTCATTGAATGAGTTCTCCTTCTGCTGGCGCTGCGCCAATGCCCGATCCGGGCGACGATTCGCGCCGCTGTCCGGCCGGTTGATCCGGCAGTCGTCTCGCGGCACGACACGAGTCGCCATGATTGTTCGGCGCGGCGCTCGCCGTGTCCTTGAACTGGGTCAAGGACGCGGAACGGATGCCTGCAGAGAATCCTTCGGACATTGCCTGACGGAGAACGCTCGATGAGCGTGATGGAACAGAGCCACCTGCTGACGCCGGATTGGCCGACCCGGAATGCCGATACCCCTGGCCGCGTGACGCTGGTGGGCGCCGGCCCCGGCGATCCCGAGTTGCTCACGCTCAAGGCGGTCAAATCACTGCGCGCGGCCGGGCTGGTCCTGTTCGACCATCTGGTGAGTGAGGCGGTTCTCGAATTCCTGCCCGTCGATGCCGACCGAATCTATGTCGGCAAGCAGTCCAACTGCCATACCTTGTCGCAGGAGGCGATCATCGAACTGATGATCCGCCTGGCCCGCTCGGGCCGACCTGTGCTGCGCCTCAAGGGTGGAGATGGCTACATCTTCGGGCGCGGCGGTGAGGAGGCCCAGGCACTGGCGGCCGCCGGCATTCCCTTTACCGTGATTCCAGGCCTGACCGCCGCCCAGGGGGCGGCCGCATCAACCGGCATTCCGCTCACCCACCGTGACCATGCCTGCGCGCTGGTGCTGGCCACCGGACATACCCGCGACGGTCAGGGCCTGGATATGGATTGGGCACTGCTCGCGCGACCGCGGCAGACCGTCGTGCTCTACATGGGGATTGGCAATCTGGCGGAAATCTGTCGGCAACTGATCGCGCACGGCATGCCCGCCCAGACACCCGCCGCCCTGATCGAAAAGGCGACCCTGCCCGAGGAACGCTGCGTGGTCGGCACCGTCGGTGATTTGCCGGCACTGGCGTCGGCCCACGGGATCCGTCCCCCGGCGCTGATCATGCTGGGCGACGTGGTGACCCTGCGCGCCCAGCTCAGGCCGACACCGGGTCGGCCTGCGTCGCTCAACGCGCCTGCATGTGATCCAGCACGTTCCTGACGATGCGGCACGCGGGTGACTGGTTGCCGCCGGTACAGCCCGGCAACACCTTGTAGTAGTCGGTTGTTCCGACATTGAACACGATGCCACCATTGCGCACGAAACTGGTCATCGTTGCCCAGCCACCGGGCTCGCCACTCAGCGACAGCAGTGGCGCAGCAAGACCCTTGTTCGCCGGCACGTCCCAACCATTTTCGGGCGGCGTCGCCGCGGGCAACTGAGTGGTGGCGAGAATTTCGGTGCCCGGGGGCGCGCCATCACCACCCGTGGGTACGGGCCGGCCATCGCTGCCAAACCGGAAATCCAGGCCGTCACTCTCATAGGCATGGAGGCCCAGGGTGATGCCGGCTTCGACGGCGACATTCGAGCCGAACTGCGAGTTCTGCGTGAAACCAGTGCCCGCAAAAGCCCAATGCTCGGGACGGTGAACCGTGTAGGGCAGATTGGCCAGGGCTGAGCCGGAATACTTGTTCAGGAATCCGCCCTTGAAAAACGTCGCACCGATACTGCGCGCTTCCGGGTCGATTTCATACCAGTTGGGTGTGGCGGTACCGCTGGCCCGCTGAACGAGCATCCGACCGTTCTGGCGTCCCCAGGCATCGGTTTCACGGTTGGTCTTCCACCACATGGTGTTGCCCGAAAAAATCGCCGCATGCCGCCCGGCATCCACATGGCGGTCCAGTTCATTGCGCATTGCCTGCGACCAGTATTCATCATGGCCGATCAGCACCAGAACCTTCCAGGGCGAGAGCACATTGGCTTCGTGCAGATCGGCGCTGGCCAGATAGTCCAGCGCGATACCTTGCGATTCCGCCCAGCGAATGAAGGGGATCACGCCGAGGATGAAGTCGGTCGACTCGGTATTCAGGGCGGGCCGGATCAGCGACAGGGTCTGAGCCTTCGACTGCCCCGATGAATTGAAATCATAGGCACTCTTGCCCCCCCATTCGTTGTAGGCCTGCATCGTGTCGAATGGCACGACCAACACCTTGCCGCCCGCCGATGGCGCGCGATTCTTAACCACGAACAGCACACTGCGTGTCGTGCCATTGTCGGTGAAGGACGCACGGTAGTAGCCACTTGACCAGTTGGTCGGAATCGTCAGGTTCAGGCCGCTGGGCCAGTTACAACAATTGACCCAGGCATTGCCCGGTACCGTCTGCCGCGACATGCTTGCCTGACCCGTGTACACCTGCTGCTCGGTCACGCCGATGCGTCGTATCGTCACCGCGACCTGGGTGCTCACGCCGGCCGCACGGACATGGTCTGACAGATGAAACGAAATCTGCTGGCCCTGATAGACCGACTGGCACGGCGAATAGACGTCGAATCCCGAACTGATATTCGAGGGGGACTCACCCGCGGTGCCAGGTCCGGGTCCGGTCACGGGTGCCACGCAACTGGCCGCCACCGGCGATGGCGTCGGGGCTGGCGTGGGCGTGGGGGACGGTGACGGAGACCCGCCGGGCGTGGGCGCCGGCGTGGGCGTGGGCGTCGGTGTGGGTGCCGGACCGGGCTTCGGATCCGATCCTCCGCCACAGGCAGACAAGGCCAGCACGATGGCCAGCACAGACAAGGCGCGACCGGCGGGGCGACGACCGGTATGGGCCCATCCGGAGATGGCCAGGCTATCGGCCAGGGGAGGCGTGGCAGGGGATACAGGGATCATGATCGTCGATAGGTTGCTGTCGGATGGAACACTGCGTAGGTCGATGGACTGACTGGAAAAGGTTCATGTGCCTGACGACACATGATACGGAATCATCGCCACGATAGTAGTAGAAATAATTCTCATTTGCATAAACTCAACGATGCAGACGAGACGCAGACGACACAGATCAGCCTGCCACGACGCCGTCGACCCTGCTACACGGTTCCGATCCGGGGGATGCGGTATCCTGCGCACCATGAAAGCACCTGACAGCGTATGGCTTGGTCAGGCCCGACTGTGGGACGGGCAGACGGACGGTCGCGGGCGCGATCTGGCCGGAGCCGTGCTGGCGGCAATCCGGCGTCGATAATTCCGCATGACGCGAAAGGTCTACGTCAAAACCTACGGCTGCCAGATGAATGAGTACGATTCGGGCAAGATGCTCGACGTGCTGGCGGACAGCGCCGACATGGTCGCTACCGACTCGCCGGACGATGCCGACGTGGTGCTGTTCAACACCTGCTCGATCCGCGAAAAGGCCCAGGAGAAGGTGTTCTCCGATCTGGGCCGATTCCGGGCACTCAAACGCGAGCGCCCCGATCTGATCATCGGCGTGGGTGGCTGCGTGGCCAGCCAGGAGGGCGAGGCCATCGTTCGCCGCGCGCCTTATGTCGACCTGGTGTTCGGTCCGCAGACCCTGCACCGCCTGCCGCAGATGATCGCCGATCGCCGCGATTCGGGGCGCCCACAGGTTGACATTTCATTCCCGAGCATCGAGAAGTTCGACCACCTGCCGCCGGCAACCGTCAATGCCGGGTCTGCCTTCGTGTCGATCATGGAAGGCTGCAGCAAGTACTGCAGTTTCTGTGTGGTGCCCTATACCCGAGGCGAAGAGGTCTCCCGGCCGCTGGCCGACGTGCTGACCGAGGTCGCCGAACTGGCGGCGCGCGGCGTTCGCGAGATCACCCTGCTCGGGCAGAACGTCAATGCATGGCTGGGTCCCGTCGAGGGAACCGACCATACGGGGGCGGACCGCAGCGAGGCGGATTTTGCCCTGCTGCTGGACTATGTGGCCGATATTCCCGGCATCGAACGGATTCGTTACACCACCTCCCACCCGCGCGAATTCGGTTCCCGGCTCATCGACGCGCATGCCCGTCTGCCGGCATTGGCCGGCCATGTGCATCTGCCGGTGCAATCGGGGTCGGACCGGGTGCTGGCCGCGATGAAACGCGGTTATACCGCGATGGAGTATCGCGCCATCATTCGTCGCCTGCGCGAGGCCAGACCCGACGTCTGCGTGACCACGGACTTCATCGTCGGATTTCCCGGCGAGACCGATCAGGACTTCGAACAGACCATGGCGCTGGTCGAGGCGGTGGGCTTTGACCAGTCCTTCAGCTTTCTGTACAGCCCGCGCCCGGGTACACCGGCGGCGGCGTTGCATGACACGACACCGGCGCCGGTCAAGCAGGCACGGCTGCAACGCCTGCAGCAGCGCCTCGAGGAAAAGGCCGGTGAGATCAGCCGGAACATGGTGGGCACCCGCCAGCGCGTGCTCGTCGAAGGTCCGTCGCGACGCGACCCTGCCGAACTGGCCGGACGCACCGACAACAACCGTGTGGTCAATTTTGCCGGACCGGCCGACGCCATTGGCTCATTCATCCATGTGACGATCACCAGCGCCCTGCCCCATTCGCTGCGCGCCGTGTTGTCGACGACGTGATGGGTTGCGCCGGATCACGATCCCCATCAAGCCCTTCGATCAAGGTCGCGACAGGCACGCTGGTCGGCCTGATCCTGTGTGCCGGCCTGCTCGCAACGCCGCCGGCGCACAGTCAGTCGGGCACCGACACCTCACAGGGGTCACGCGACGGCGCGCAGGCCTGGAGTCCGTTCGCGCGACTGCTGACCGAGGCCGAAGCACTGGTGCGCGCCAGCCAGTTCCGGCCGGCTTATCGCCTTCTGCAGCCCAAGGCCGAACTGTATGCCGGCGACGTGGAGTTCGATTTTCTGCTGGGCCTGTCAGCGCTGGAGTCCGGTCGTCCTGCCGAAGCGGTGCAGGCCCTCGAGCGTGTCTCGTCCAGCCAGCCGGACAATCCCCGGGTGCGCGCCGAACTGGCCCGCGCGAGGGTCGCACTCGAGGATCAGGAAAAGGCTCGCCAGGAGTTTGATTCGCTCGCCTCGCAACAGTTGCCCGATGAGACGAAGGCCATCATCGGCCGCTATCTGAACGCCATCACCCGCGTGCGTGATCAACCGGATCCGGTCGTCGAAGGCGAACTGACGATCGGTCTGGGTTGGGACGACAACATCAACGTGGACAGCGGCCTTGACAGCTGGGTGCTGCGCGACGGCATGCGTCTGGTCCCGGCATCCACCGAACCGCGCGCCCGGAGCGCGCAATTCAACCTGGCCGCTGAACTGCGCACGACAGTACCGATCAATGGTCGGGTGCAATGGATGACGGGCATCACCGGCAGCGGCTCGGCCTATCCATCGGCCGACCCGCTGAATCATCACCGCATCGACCTGTTTACCGGGTTCGCCTATCGCAATCAGTGCCATCAACTCAAGGTTCTCGGTCAGGCCCAGGCGATGCGCGTCGATGATGCGAGCTTTCGTAATGCGTATGGACTGGTCAGCCAATGGCAGTGCGACATCGACGCAAGCCGTCAACTGGGCGGATTCATCCAACGCTTCGAGTTCCGCTATCCGGGCAGCAGCGAGCAAGATGCGGCCCGCCAGTCCGTGGGCATCTCGTTTGCCCAGATGCTCAGTGCAACCGGTCGGCCTGTCCTGCTGGCCAGCCTGCTCACGGGCAGGGAGTTCGCCAGCGACAGCCGGCCTGAGGCCGGTTATGACTTCTCCGGATTACGCCTGATGCTGATCGCACCGATCAATGGCGGCCTGCGCGGATTATTGTCCGTTCATGCCGAACAGCGCCGCTATGTCGGACTCAGCGCCTTGTCCGGCCTGTCGCGCGAGGACATCGAATCGGCATTGACGCTGAGCGTGCAATGCGACGTTGCCGAGCGCTGGACGCTTGAACCCCGCCTGGTTCTGAGCCGTAACCAGTCCACATTGGCCGGCTCGGATTTCCGGCGCACCGAGGCGCAACTGATGGCCCGATATCACATTCAATGAAGTCCAGGACCACGCCGATCGAATTCACGCCCGTGCCGCTGGACAATCAGCGACTGGCCAATCTGTGCGGACCGCTGGATGCGAATCTGGCCCAGATTTCCGATGCTTTCGATGTCCGCATCGGCCGGGGGGCCGATAGCCTGAGAGTCGAGGGCAAGCCCAGCGCCGCACGCCGCGCCGTGGCCGCGCTCGAGCACTTCTACGCACGCGCCAACGTTCCGCTCACGCCCGAGGAGATCCAGTTGTCGCTCATCGATCTACGCCAGCCTCGATCCGATGCCCCTGCGCCTCTGGAACAGGCCGCATCCGTCGACCCGGTGCGCAACGGACGGGAGAATGATGAGTCGCCGCCACTGCAGACCCGGCGGGCCGACCTACAGGGACGCACGCCGCGCCAGCGGCAATATCTGCGAGACATCCTCGCCCATGAGATCACTTTTGGTCTGGGCCCGGCGGGTACCGGCAAGACCTATCTCGCGGTCGCCTGCGCCGTCGATGCACTGGAGCGCGAAACCGTCCGACGCATCGTGCTGACCCGACCGGCCGTCGAAGCCGGTGAACGACTCGGTTTCCTGCCCGGCGATCTGGCCCAGAAGGTCGACCCCTATCTGCGGCCGCTCTACGATGCGCTGCACGATCTCATGGGCACAGAAAAGACGCAGCGACTGTTCGAACGCCAGGAGATCGAAATCGCGCCGCTGGCCTATATGCGCGGACGCACGCTCAACCATGCCTTCATCATTCTCGATGAAGCGCAGAACACCACGCCCGAGCAGATGAAGATGTTCCTGACCCGCCTGGGCTTCGGTTCACGCGTGGTGGTCACGGGCGATGTGACCCAGATCGACCTGCCCCGCGGCCAACCCTCCGGGCTGATCCAGGCGAGCCGGATCCTGCGCAATGTCCGCGGCATTGCCCAGGTCGAATTCGACTCCTCCGATGTGGTGCGTCACCCGCTGGTCGCGCGCATCGTCGACGCCTATGCCCGTGATGCCCGGCTCGCGCAAGACCGCGATGCGGCCGCCCGACCAGCCACCGCCGGCGACCGGCCGCCATCCGCATCCGATCCCAAGCCCCATTGACCCGTCGCGCCCTGCCCCGCCTGCGCCTGCAGGTGCAACAGAGTGGCCCGGTCAGTATCGCGCCACTGGACGTCCCGCGCCTGCGTCGACTGGTCGTCGCAGTGCTGGAGCAGCCTCTGGATCTGACGCTGCGTTTTGTCGCGCGGGCCGAGGCCGTGCGCCTGAATGCCGACTACCGGCGGGCGAAGTATGCGCCCGGGGTATTGACCTTCGACTATCCCGATCAGGCGAGTGCCGACGTGGTGATCTGTCCGCCGGTGGTGCGTGACGAGGCCAGACAACGAGGCATTCCCTTCGCCCATCATCTGTCGCACATGGTGGTTCATGGGGCATTACACGCCCAGGGATACACCCATGACGAACCCGGCCCCGCCGAGCAGATGGAAGCAATCGAACGCCTCGCGCTGGCCCGTTTCGGTATTGCGGACCCGTATCGATGATCGCGACTTTGATACGCCGTTGCCATGGCCTGCAAACCGGCCGGTTCCAGCCTGCCGACCCTGTTCCCTACTGGCTGATGCGGGCGAGTTGCGATATCCTGCGCCCATGTTCTTTGCACCCGACATCTGATGCCTGATCCTGGAGATGGGGCGGACGGCCGCAAATCCCTGCTCGAGCGCTTCAGCGCGCTGTTCATTGCAGAGCCCGAAGATCGGGAGCAACTGCTGGAGTTGCTGCGCAGTGCCCAGGACAGGCAACTGATCGACGCTGACGCCCTGTCGATGATGGAGGGTGTTCTGCAGGTCGGGCAGTTGGCCGTGCGCGACATCATGATCCCGCGCTCCCAGATGGACGTCATCGACATCGATCAGCCGCATGAGCAATTCATGCCGCATGTCATCGCCACGGCCCATTCACGATTTCCCGTCATCGAGGGCAATCGGGACAATATCCTGGGCATCCTGCATGCGAAAGAGTTGCTCAAGCTTACCTACGATACCGAGGCCGATGTGCGCGACCTGCTGCGACCGGCGGTGTTCGTGCCCGAAAGCAAGCGCCTGAATGTGCTGCTCAAGGATTTCCGGCTGAACCGCAATCATCTGGCCGTCGTGGTCGATGAATACGGTGGCGTGTCCGGACTGGTCACGATCGAAGACGTGCTCGAACAGATCGTGGGCAACATCGAGGACGAATTCGATTTCGACGAAGAGAGCGACTACATCGTCGTGATGGAAGATTCGTCGCACCACAAGCGCTACCGGGTGCAGGCGATCACGGCGATCGCGCAGTTCAATGAAGTATTCGGCACCCGCTTGCCCGACGATGAATTCGACACGATTGGCGGTCTGGTGACCGACCAGTTCGGCCGCCTGCCACGCCGCGGCGAGAGTGTGACGACAGCCGGTCTGCGCTTCGAAGTGCTGCGTGCCGATGCGCGTCAGCTCCAGGTCTTGCTCGTGCAGCCGGTGTCCGATGATCCTGAACCGGCCGATTCGGACCTGGACCAGGACAATACTGGTTGAGTTCAACCGGTCGCGCTGACAGCCTGGCGATCCAGTCCCTGGCTGTCTCGATGCTGGGTGCGCTGCACGGCCTGGTGTTCGCCGTGCCCGAGGGCCTGGCCACGCCGGCGTGGATGATTCAGCTGCTGTTGATGACCGCGCTGTGCTGGCTGATCCTGCCCGGTAGTCGAAACGGCCGGATCTCGGTACGTCGCAGCGCCTGGCTGACCTGGTTGTTCGGCCTGGCCCAGTTCACGGTCGGTCTGTACTGGCTCTACATCAGCATGCATCACTTCGGCGGCATGCCGGCGCCGATCGCTGCGGCCGCTGTCGTCGTGCTCAGCGCCTATGTCGCCCTGTTCGGTGCTGCGGCCGTCGCGATCACGGTCTGGCTGGTCACGCGCCACTTGAACGATTCGGCCGCTTCGGCTCGCCCGTCACGACTGGCCAGGCCGCTGACCACCGCGCTGACCCTGGGCGCCTGCTGGGGCCTGGCCGAGATGGCGCGCGGCTGGTTGTTCACGGGATTTCCGTGGCTGTCGATCGGCTATGCCCATGTCGACAGCCCCCTCATCGGTCTGGCGCCGTTTGCCGGGGTTTACGCCATCGGCATGGTCGCCACCGGCCTGGCAGCCCTGCTGGCCGGCGCGCTGCGCGAGCGTTCGGCATGGGCGCTGGGCCTGGCCTGTCTGACCCTGCTGGCGACAATCCCCCTGGCGGGTATCGCCTGGGGACAGGCCGTCGGAACAGCGCCGATGACGGTGCGGCTGATGCAGGGCAATGTGCCGCAGAGCCTCAAATTCGATCGCGCGGTGTCAGAGCAGGTTATTGCGGACTACACCGCGATCATCGCGAATTCGCCAGCCACCCTGACCATTTCACCCGAAACGGCCTTCACGCGACCACTCGAAGCCCTGCCGCCGCAGGCCAAACAGGCCTTGCTGGCCGCGCTTGCCAGCAGCGGCACGACAGCGGCGCTGGGCATGCCCATGCGCGTGACCGACGACCAGGCGAGCGCACGGCCGCGTGCGCAGATCACCAACAGCATGATCACGCTCAATGCCGACGGTCAGCGGATCAATCGCTACGACAAACAGCATCTGGTGCCATTCGGCGAATTCATCCCGCTTGGCTTCAGCTGGTTCGTCGATCTGATGAACATCCCGCTGGGCGAATTCGGACGGGGCGTCATCAACCAGCCGCTGCTGAGCATTGGTGATCACCGGGTGGCCTTCAATATCTGTTATGAGGACCTGTTCGGTGAAGAGCTCGCAATGCAAGTGCGTGACGGCGCCACCATGCTGGTCAATACCAGCAACCTGGCCTGGTTCGGCGACACGATCGCCCTGCCCCAGCATCTGAACATTTCACGGCTGCGATCCCGCGAACTGGCCCGTCCGATGTTGCGTGCCACCAATACCGGCGTCACAGCGCATATCGACCCGATGAGCCGCGTCATCGCCCAACTGCCGAACAATCATCATGGCGTGCTCGACACCAGCGTCTTGCCCATGCAGGGCCTGACGCCGTTCGCACGGGCGGGCTCCTTCGCGCCACTGATCCTCGCGTTGATCATGCTGGGCCTGGCTGCACTGACTGGCCGCCCGCGCAGGCTTTCCGGTCACGTGCCGGCGCGAACCGGACGCCCGGATGCCGACCGCTGAAGCAGGCGGGCGCTGAATCGGCGACGATCCACTAGAATCGCGCCTTGTCCTGCGAACTAGCCCGGAACGCGTCGATGCGAACCTACCAGGAAATCATCCTGACCCTGCAGCAATACTGGAACGGCCACGGCTGCGCCCTGCTGCAACCCTATGACATGGAAGTCGGTGCCGGTACGTTTCATACGGCGACCTTTCTGCGCGCCATCGGTCCGGAGCCCTGGCGGGCTGCCTATGTCCAGCCATCGCGCCGTCCCAAGGACAGCCGCTATGGCGAAAATCCCAACCGGCTGGCCAAGCATCATCAGTTCCAGGTGGTGCTCAAACCCTCGCCACCCGACATCATCGATCTGTACCTGGGCTCGCTGGCCACCATCGGCATCGACGTACAGGCCAATGACGTGCGCTTCGTCGAAGACAACTGGGAGTCGCCGACCCTGGGCGCCTGGGGACTCGGTTGGGAGGTCTGGCTCAACGGCATGGAGGTCACGCAGTTCACCTACTTCCAGGAGGTCGGATCGCTCCGGTGTCAACCCACTACCGGCGAGATCACCTACGGTCTGGACCGCCTGGCCATGGATCTGCAGGGCGTGAGCAATGTCTACGACCTGCAATGGGCGCCGGGCATCACGATGCGCGACGTGATCCATCAGGATGAAGCCGAACAGTCGGCATACAACTTCGAGTATGCCGACGTGGCGATGCTCACCCGCCATTTCGACGAATACGAGGCGAGCTTCAATCGGCTCATCGAGGCCGGACTGGCGCTGCCCGGCTATGAAATGGTGATGAAGTGTTCCCATACCTTCAACCTGCTCGATTCGCGCGGTGCCATCTCGGTGACCGAACGTGCCGCCTATATCGGCCGGGTGCGCGCCATGGCCCGTGCCGTCGCCCAGGCCTATTTCGATTCGCGTGAACGACTCGGATTTCCGATGGTGCGAACGGCTCAGCCCGGCGCGGGCAGCCTGGCACCCGCCACTCAGGGAGCGGCGCTGTGATCAACCGCCCGCCGCTGCTCATCGAATTGTTCACCGAGGAACTGCCGCCTCAGGCGGAACGGGCGATGGCCGAGTCCTTTGCCACCAGCATCGCCACCCGGCTGCGCGCGCTTGGCCTGCTCGACGCCGACACGCCGGTGCACAGCTTCGCCTCACCCCGGCATCTGGCGATGCGAGCTGACGCCGTGCGCCCGCGCAGTGACTCGCGCACCGTGAGACTCAAAGGACCGTCGCTGAAGGCCGGCCTGGACGAGCACGGCAAGCCCACCATGGCCCTGGTCAAGTGGGCGCAGAAGCAGGATGTGCCGATGGCCGATCTGCGCCAGGAGGGCGAGGGCAAGCAGGCTCATTTCTGCGCGGACAAGACCCTGCCGGGCGAACCCTTGTCGGCGGTCATCAATGACGTACTCGAGCAGGCCATCACCGCCCTGCCGATTCCCAGGCTGATGCGCTACCAACTGGCCGACGGACTGACCACGGTCAGCTTTGCGCGGCCGGCACACCGGCTGGTCGTGTTGCACGGCACCGATGTCGTGCCTGCCTGCGTTCTGGGCCTCACCGCAGGCCGGATCACGTTCGGTCACCGCTTCCTGTCCCGGGGACCGGTCAATATTGCGTCGGCCGATCAGTATGAGGCGACCCTGAGTGCCGCCCATGTCGAGGTTTCGTTCCAGGCCAGACGCGCCCGCATCGTCCAGGCGCTGCGCGCGGCAGCGCAGGCCGAACGTCGGTCGATTGCCGATGATGCCGGCGTGACGGCCCTGATCGACGAGGTGACCGCCATCGTCGAATGGCCGGCAGTCTATGTCGGCGGATTCGATGCACGCTATCTGGAGGTGCCGCCCGAATGCCTGATCCTCACCATGCAGACCCATCAACGGTATTTTCCGTTGTTCGACGCGAACGGCAGTCTGTCCAACCGTTTCCTGATCGTGTCGAACATGGCGATCGACGATCCGCGGCGTATCGTTGCCGGCAATGAGCGGGTGGTGGTGCCCAGGCTCGCCGATGCGCAGTTCTTCTATGCCCAGGACCGACGACAGAGCCTGGACAGCCGCCGGCCCAGGCTCGCCTCGGTCGTTTATCACGCCCGGCTCGGTTCGCAGGCCGAACGGACCGCCCGCGTGCGCACGCTGACCCTGGCCATTGCCACTCAATTGAACCTGGACCCGAGCGTGCTTGAGCACGCGGCCCGCGCAGCCGATCTGGCCAAGACCGATCTGCTGACCGACATGGTCGGCGAGTTTCCGGAACTTCAGGGCATCATGGGCGAGTATTACGCGCGGCATGATGGCGAGGCGGCAGCGGTCGCCACCGCGATCCGCGAACAGTATCAACCGCGCTTTGCCGGCGATGCCTTACCGGCCAGCCTGATTGGCACCGTGCTCGCCATGGCCGACAAGCTCGAAACCGTGGCCGGCTTGTTCAGTATCGGCCAACTGCCCACCGGCGATCGTGATCCCTTCGCCCTGCGCCGGCACACGCTGGGCATCATCCGCATGCTCATCGAAAAGCCTCTGGGCCTGCCGCTGCCCGGATTGCTCGCCGCCTGTCGCGAGGTATTTCAGATCAACGACGACACGATGGGCCTGCTCACCGATTTCTTCCATGAACGGCTCACCGGCTATTTGCGCGATCAAGGCCATGCCAGCGGGTCGATTGCGGCGGTAACAGCGTTGCGTCCCGCCGTATTCGCCCAGGTCCCGGCCCGTCTTGCTGCGGTCAGTGAATTCGCCAGACTGCCGCAGGCGCAGGCGCTGGCGGCCGCCAACAAGCGCATCGGCAACATTCTGCGCAAGGCGGAAGCGGTCGCATCGGATGATGCCGGACCGGATCCGGCGCTGTTCACCGAAGCGGCCGAACGTGCGCTGGCCGATGCCGTGGCAGCCATCGACGTGCCGGTTCGCTCGGCACTGGCGGCCGGCCAGTACACGCTGGCCATGACCCGCCTGGCTGAAGTCAGGGAGCCGGTCGATCATTTCTTCGATCAGGTGATGGTGATGGCGCAGGATCCGGCAATCCGCCACAATCGCCTCAAACTGCTGGCCAGGCTGCATGCGATGATGAATCAGGTTGCCGACATTTCGGGACTGGCCGCCGCGTGAAACTGCTCATTCTCGATCGCGACGGCGTCGTCAATCAGGACAGCCCGACCTATATCAAATCACCCGATGAATGGCACCCGCTGCCGGGCAGCCTGGAAGCCATTGCCCGATTCTCCAAGGCCGGTTATCGGATCGTCGTCGCCACCAATCAGTCGGGCGTGAGTCGCGGATTGTTCGATCTCGAAACGCTTGGTCAGATCCATGCCAAGATGCTCGCGGCGGCCGAGGCGGCTGGCGGACAGATCGATGCGGTGTTTTTCTGTCCGCATGCCGAGTCGGCCCACTGCGAGTGCCGCAAGCCAAAGCCGGGTATGTTGCTCGATATCTTCGCGCGCACCGGGATTGCGCCAAGCGATGCCCTGATGGTGGGCGACTCGCTGCGTGACATGTTGGCCGGACAGGCGGCGGGCTGCCGCACCATCCTCGTGCTCACGGGCAACGGGCGCAAGACCATGGACCTGGAAGACCTGCCGGCCGACACGCAGATACGGGTCGACCTCTCGGCGGTGGCAGCGGAATGGCTCTCATGAAGGCACTGCGCTCGGTTCTGTTCCTTCTGATCATGCTGCTGACCGTGGCCCCCTGGTCGATCGTCTGTCTGCTGTGCGCGGTGTTCCCGCTCGAAACCCGTTACCGCGTCACGGTCATGTGGCCGCGTTTCATCATCTGGCTGGCTCGTGAGCTGCTCGGCATTGATTGGAAGATCGAGGGCCAGGCCAACCTGCCCGACGGTCCGGTGATCCTGTTGTCCAAACATCAGTCGACCTGGGAAACGCTGTTCTACGTGAGTCACATGCCGCGCGACGTTTGTTTCGTGTTCAAGCGCGAGCTGTTGTGGCTGCCATTTTTCGGGTGGGGCATCGGCCTGCTGAACATGATCCACATCGATCGCAACAAACGATTCGACGCATTCGAGCAGGTTGTCACCCAGGGTGCCGCCAAGCTGAACGAGGGCCGCTGGATCATCATGTTTCCGGAGGGCACGCGGATTGCCCCAGGCCGCAGCGGGCGTTACAAGACCGGCGGCTCCCGTCTGGCGATCCGAACGGGCGCGCCGGTCGTGCCGATCGCGGTGAACTCGGGTCATTGCTGGCCCAAGCGGCCCTTTATCAAGTCACCGGGTCTGATCACGGTGGCTATCGGACCGCCGATTCCGAGCATCGGGCGGGAACCCGAGGAATTGATGCGCGAGGTCGAGCGCTGGATCGAAGACCGGATGCGCACCATCAGCCCGCAAGACTATGCCGCCGAACAAGCCTGAACCGCACGCGCGCGAGCGCGGGGTGCTGCGCAGCGGGTTGCAGTTGATCCTGCCCCTGTTCGGTGGCCGGCCGGTCACGCCAAGCGAGGAAATCACGCCGGCACAGGGCGAACGCTGGCGGGAAATCCGCCTGGGCGACTCGACCCTGCATTACCTGTTCCGGCGCCGGGCCCGACGCACCATCGGATTCACGATCGATCGACGCGGCCTCCTGGTCAGCGCGCCACGATGGGTGACGCTGGCCGAGGTGGACGAGGCCATCCAGGGCAAGCGTCGCTGGATTCAGGCCAAACTGAGCGAATGGCAGGCCTTTGAATCGCGACTGGCCAGCCTGCAGACCGAATGGCGCGACGGCGGCACGCTACGCTACCTTGGCAATGATCTGCTGATCCGCCTGGGCAGCGGTGCGCGCAGTGCGCAACTGGTGCAATCGGACCAGACCTTGGTTCTGCATCTGACCGTGGATGCTCTGGCCGAACCAGCCCGAATCCAGCAGGCCGCCGAACGCTGGCTCAAACTGCGTGCCAGGGACAAGCTGGGCGAACGCCTGGCCCATCTGGCCCAACGCCTGGGTCGCGGCCCCAGCCACTGGCGCCTGTCTTCTGCACGGACGCTCTGGGGCAGTTGCACCGCCCACGGCGAGATCCGGCTGAACTGGCGGCTGATCCACCTGCCGGTCGAACTGCTCGACTACGTCGTGGCGCACGAGCTTGCCCATCTGGTCGAGCTCAATCACGGCCCCCGCTTCTGGCAGACCGTCGAAAGCATTCTGCCCGAATGGCAGGCCGCGAAAGACCGTCTGGCCGGCATGCCGGAGCATCTGGCGCTCTGAACGACGGCCCGCCCCAGCGCCGCCTGAGATGCGGCGCGAGCGCCTCAGACCTCCCGGGTCCCCGACTGGATCAGTTCGATCTTGTAGCCCGAGGGATCCTCGACGAAGGCAATGATGGTGCTGCCACCCTTGACCGGCCCGGCCTCCCGGGTGACCTTGCCGCCTGCGTTGCGCACCTGCTCGCAGGCGGCCGCCACATCGGGCACGCCCAAGGCGACGTGGCCGAAGGCCGAACCCATTTCATAGCGATCGACGCCATGGTTGTAGGTCAGTTCGATCTCGGCGTCGCCACTGCGATTTCCCTCCCCATAACCGACGAAGGCGAGCGAGTAGCCCTGCTCCGGCCGATCGGTGGTCCGAAGCAGTTTCATGCCCAGCGCGCGGGTGTAAAAATCGATTGAGGCCTGCAGATCGCCAACTCTGAGCATGGTGTGCAACATATTCATGGTTCTCTCCCGTTTTGTTCAGTGGATCGATGGTCGGCGGCCAGCCGTTGTCGATACAGATTCGACGCAATCTCATGCCATTGCGCAGCGCTCATGTCTTCGGGACGCAGGCGACCGTCGAGATCGGGCAGATCGACGCGGCGGGCAGCCAGCCAGGGTATCAGGGTGGTGCGGATCATTTTACGTCGCCGGGTGAAGGCAACCGCGAGCACTTCGCTGAACAGATCGGCATCGGGAACCAGGGCCTGCTCGCGCACGGTCATGCGGACCACCGCGGAATGAACCCGCGGTGCCGGTCGAAAGGCCTCGGGCGGCACCTCCAGCACACGCTCACAGTGATAAAACGCCTGCAGCAACAGCCCGAGCCTGCCGTTGTCCGGACCCGGCCCGGCGACGATCCGATCGACCACCTCCCGCTGCAACATGAAATGCTGATCGTGGATCCGGTGCCGATGCCGGATCAGCATGACCAGGAGCGGCGAGGAAATGTTGTAGGGCAGGTTGCCGACCACGCGCATCGGGCCGCCGGCGAACAAGGTCGACCAATCGATGCTCAGCGCATCGGCCTGACGCACGTCCAGTTGCCCGGCCTGAAACCGATTGCGCAACCGTGCGGCCAGATCCCGATCGATCTCGATAACCGTGAGCCGCTCCAGTCTGCTCAGCAAGACCTCGGTGAGCGCGCCCAGTCCTGGACCGATCTCAACCATCTGATCGCCAGGCTGCGGCGCGACCTCATGGCAGATCGCATCGATGATCGCCGGATCGACCAGGAAGTTCTGGCCGAAACGTCGTCGCGCCGCATGGCCGTCGATCAGCCGGGATGAACCCTTCACTGTTCGAACCGGTACTCGACATAAGTACGGGCGCGCAATTCATCGAGCCATGACCGCCAGGCCAGCTCCGATCGCTGGCGGATCACCTCCTGTCGGGCGAGCTGGCGACGCCGATCATCGGTGGCGACATCGTCGCGTCGTTCGAGCACCTGGATCAGATGCACGCCGAACTGGGTTCGGATCGGTTCGCTGATCTGCCCGGGTGCCAGCGCTGCCATCGCGCGTTCGAACTCGGGCACGGTATCGCCCGGATAGACCCAGCCCAGATCACCACCGTTACCGGCGCTGCCATCGACCGAATACTGCCTGGCCATGGCCGCGAACTCGACCTGGCCACTGAGCACCCGGTCGCGCACCGACTCGAGACGCCGCAGCACTTCGGCCTCGCCCAGAGCGGGTCCGGGACGGATCAGGATATGGCGCACCCGTGTCTGGGCGATCGGCCTGTCGAGCCCCGATTGCCCGCCGCGCCGATCGAGCACCTTGAGAATGTGCAATCCGGCCGGGCTGCGCACGACCGGTGACACTTCACCGACCTTCAACGGGCCCACCGCATCGGCGAACAGTTTGGGGAGTTGATCCAGAGTCCGCCAGCCCAGCGAGCCTGCATTGTCCAGGCCACTCTCGGATTCCGAGCGGCTGGCCACCAGTCGGGCGAAATCGGCGCCGTCGCGCAACTGCTGCAGCAAGTCGCTGGCGGTCTGGGACCGTTCGGCAATCTGGTCTGGCGATGCATTCTCGGGCAGTTTGAGGAAGAGCTGGCCCACATCGACCTGCCCCGCCTGCTGTTCAAGACCCTTTTGCTGGGCCAGCCAGGCATCGACATCGGCATCGCTCACGCGAATTCGCGACTCCACTTCGGTCTCGCGCAGGCGGGCGGCCAGGATCTGCGCCCGCACCTGCTCACGAAACTGACTGAAGCTGGTCGCTTCGCCCTGCAGTCGCTCACGCAATTGTCCGACGGTCAGGTTGTTCTGCCTGGCAATGCCATCCACGGCCTGATCGACCTGGGTCTCGCTGACGACAATACCGACCGAGCGCGCATGCTGGGCTCGCGCCCGTTCCAGGATCAAGGCTTCGAGAACCTGACGGGTCAGTTCTTCGCCCGAGGGCAGACCACCGCGCTCCCGACGCTGATCCAGGCGGGATCGAGCGGCGTTCACCGCACGGTCCAGTTCGCCCTGGGTGATCACCTCATCATTGACGACGGCGATCACCCGGTCGATGCTCTCGATCGCGGCATCGGAACGGGCGGTCTGCGCCTGGGCAGCTGCCATCGTGCCGGCGATGATGCCGACCAGCCAGACAATCCGGAACACCAAGCGGCGCGCCAATCCGGCCCGGACAGGCCGACGGACGATGGGAGCGGACAACGGCTCAGACATGAGAGAAATCCTGTGAATGCTCCGGCGGTGGCCGTGTTCGGTGAACCGACCCGAGCAGCAATCATTCATAAATACTGAACTGGTCGCCGATTCGCATACGATCGCCGGGAAAGCTCAGACCCGGGATGCTCCGGCGCAGGATATCGAACGAACTGTTCTCGATTCGCGCCAGTCCGCTCAACTCGAACTGAACGAAAAAACGCGACGATTGGGTACCGACGGCGGTGGCAAATCGTTGAACCACGAACCGGGTCGCCCAGCAGTCTTCAGTGTACTGGAAGCCGAGCACGCTCTCGATGATGCCCGGCGAGGCGGGCACCAAGGTGCCAACATCGCTGATCCGCTGATCCGCCCAGGAATAATTGAAGCGTCCCAGGCCGGCCCAGCGCGCATTGATCGGCCACTGGAACGAGGTGTCGAACTGGCCGAGCTCGCCACGCTGGTACCGCACGCCCAGATTCAGGACACGCTGGGGCTCCGGACGATACCGCCATTGAAAACCGAAGCGGGGCACCCGGGAATCGGCCAGGCTCAGTTGCACGCCGCTGTCGAAACTCAGGCCGCCGCCCAGATCGCCGGCCGCCGCCAGCAGGATGTCCGAGCGCCGGTCGGTGCGCGGGGCCACGCCCGGAATCGTCACCCGCTGGTCGCCGAAGCTCAGTCGCTGGGCCACGGCCAGGCGCAGACGTTCGGCCCCCGAGGACGGAATGATCAGGCGCGACTGCAGGGCTGCCGTGATCTGGTTTACGTCTGCCACACGGTCTTCGCCCACATACAGATTGGGCGAAAAAAGCTGCGCAAAACTCAGTTCGGTCGGCCCGGTGTCGAAGATCGGAATCAGCGATTGATCCCGGTAGGGGGTGTAGGAATAGAAAAGGCGTGGCTCCAGCGTCTGGATATAGGTTTCGCCGCGCAGGGCCGCATCACGCTCAAAGATCAGACCCGTATCGATCGACAGGGTCGGCACGGCACGATTCATCGTCAGCTGGTCGCTGCCCGGCATATCGAGCGCGTAGGAACTCAGGTGCAGACCAACCTGAGGAATGATGAAGCTGCCCGGGCGAAGCATCGGGTAGCTGATGCGCGGATTGGCAACCAGGCGCCAGCCCTCGGGCGACGCGATGAGCCGTCGCGTGAACCGTGTCGCATCCAGGGTGGTGGCGATATCGAAGCCGGCCAGATCGCGGGTGGTATTGCTCAGCCGGAACTGGGGTAGTCGCTGATAAGGCGGCGCATCCCGGGCATCCAGAATGCTCTGGTATTCAGTGGCGCGGACCAGCAACTGCCAGTCGCCCAGCGACCGGATTGCAAACGCGTCGCGCGGCAGATTGCGCTCCGACGTATCGATGATCGACCGACCGTAATCGACGAAATAGTTGTCGTCGGACACCGCATTGATATTGAGCCCGCCGCTCCATCCCCAGACGTTGGCCAGCTGGTGACGCCATGCGAACTGATAGCGCTCGCCGCCCGTGACCCGATCGTTGTAGGTATAGTCGGCCTTGACATCGCCCACGCTGCGTTCGGTCAGGTAGCGGAAATTGCTGCCCAGTTGGAGACCGCGCCGTGACATCAGGCGCGGCGCGAGGGTCAGATCGTAGTTGGGTGCCAGATTGATGTAATAGGGCGTGATCAATTCGGCGCCGGTGGTCGAGCCGAGTTCGAGACTGGGTGAAAGGAAGCCACTGCGCCGGGTGTCGGTGGTCGGAAACCAGAAAACCGGCAGCCTGAATACCCGCAGTCCCTTGAAATACAGGCTCGCGCCCCGACCCTGGGCCTCTTCGGCCTGGCGATCGATGACCATGGTATCGCTCTTCACATACCAGTCTTCGCGATTGCAGTCGCAGGTACTGTAGGTGGCATCCCTGAGCCGCAGCCGGTCCGGTCCGTCGAATTCGATTGCCTTTGCCGTACCACGCCCCCCGGTGATCAACAAGTCGTAGCTGGGCGTCTCGAAAACGCCCACGCTGGTGGCCAGGTTCAGGTCCAGCCTGGGCCCGGAGAACACGCCGCCACCCTGGCTGATCCGCACATTGCCCGTCGCCTGAAGCTGCTGGGTATCGGGTGTCCAGGTCAGCCGATCGCTGCGCACGACCAGTCCGCCACGTCGGACATGGGCATTACCTTCGATCACGGTGTCGCCGGCGCCGGTACCGCTGATGACATCGCCGCTCGCAAAGACCGGACGCTGGGCATCGCTGGCCGAGGCAGCTGCACCGAACTCGCGTTCAAGGCGCAGAGTCAGTTCCTGGGCAGCGGCCTGGGCGGTGACGCAGATCAGGCAGAGCGACAGGCCGGTCCGACGATTCATCATTCGCCAATGCCCGAGGCGGCTGACGCGGGTCTGCGCCGAAGACAACTGACATGAGAACGCGACAAACCCGGTCGACTCCAGCAGGCGGACGAATCATGAGGCCGAGAACCCGCCGCGAACCGGCAGCCCCGCGGGCAGCGCTTATTATATGAACAGGAGCTTTGAATGACCGAAACTGACGCCCGCCTGCTCGAAGTCCGCCAGTGGCTAGCCCATCTGGATCTGCCCGACTTGCAGCCGGCCAGCCTTCGTCCCGCCTCGGCCGACGCGAGCTTTCGTCGCTACTTTCGCATCGAGGCGCAGGCTGGCAGTTTTATCATCATGGACGCACCGCCCGCGCAGGAAGACGTCGCCCCCTTCATTCACGCCGCGACCGTGCTCGCGCAGGCCGGCGTCACGGTGCCGACCATCCACGCCGCCGATACCAAGCGCGGATTCCTGCTGCTCACCGATTTCGGCTCGACCACCATGCTCGAGCGGCTGAACGCCCAGCCCGGATCCGCCAAGGCTCTGTATGCAGCAGCCAGCGAGCAACTCGTGCGCCTGCAGTCGGGCAGCCAGGCCGGGGTATTTCCGGCCTATGACCGGCAGCGGCTGATGACCGAACTGCGCCTGTTCGATCAATGGTATCTGGCCAGGCACCGGAATTATCCGCTCTCCGATCAACAGCGCCAGGCTCTGGACGGTGTCTACGAGGCCTTGCTGGGCAATAACCTGGCGCAGCCGGCGGTGTTCGTGCATCGCGACTGGCATTCGCGCAACCTGATGGTGCTGGAGTCGCCCGCTGGCGATCTGACCGGCCTGGGCGTCATCGACTTTCAGGACGCGCTATACGGACCGGTCACCTACGACCTGGTCTCGCTGTTGCGCGACGCCTATGTGCAGTGGTCCGAGGAACAAGTCATCGACTGGGCCGTTCGGCACTGGCAGGCGGCTCGGTCGGCCGGCATTGCCGTGCATCCCGACTTCGGCGACTTCTACCGCGACTTCGAATGGATGGGTCTGCAGCGCCACCTGAAGGTGCTGGGCATCTTCGCGCGGCTGGCAATCCGTGACAACAAGCCGGCTTATCTTGAGGACATCCCGCGCGTGCTCCACTACGTGGTCCAGACCGCGGCGCGTTATCGGGAATTCGCCCCCTTGTTCGCCCTGCTGCAGGCGATCGAGGGACGGCCGCTTCGATCGGCACTGACCTTCTGAGGCCGACGATGCAGGCGATGATTCTGGCGGCTGGACGCGGCGAGCGGATGCGCCCACTCACCGATCACCGTCCCAAGCCGCTGCTGACAGTCGGTGATCGACCCTTGATCGTGCACCTCATCGAGCAACTCGCGCGCGCAGGCATCGTCGACCTGGTGATCAATCATTGCTGGCTGGGTGGGCAACTCGAGGCCGAGCTGGGCGATGGCCGACAATGGGGCGTCTCGATCCGCTACAGCGCCGAGGCGGTTGCGCTGGAAACCGCCGGCGGTCTGGCCTATGCCCGCCCCTTGCTGGATGATCGGCCGTTTCTGGCAGTCAACGGCGACATCTTCACCGACTTCGATTTCACACTTACCCTGGCCTGGACCGAGCGAATCATCCGCGAGAATCTGCTGGGCGTCGGACTGCTGGTGGCCAATCCGGCCCACCATCCGGCGGGCGATTTCTCACTCGCTGCGGGTCTCGTGCGCAACGAGCCGCCGCATGATCTGACCTGGGCCGGCATCTGCATGCTGGCCCCATCGATACTCGACCCGATCGTCGCCGGACGAGCAGCCCCGCTCGCGCCGCTGCTACGCATGGCGGCCGGCCAGGGACGACTGGCCGGCGTGCGCCACCATGGGCACTGGTCCGATGTCGGCACACCCGAACGCCTGCTGGCCCTGAATGCCCATTGAACACAACCAGGTCAACTCATGAAACCAGTCAATCCCGTTCATGCGCAACGCCGCGCCAGTCTGGCGCAGACGATCATGCGCGGCGGCGGCGGCATCGCCGTGCTGTTCTCGGGCAGCGAAGTCATGCGCAACCGCGACAGTGACTATCCATTCCGTTCCGACAGCTATTTTTACTATCTGACCGGATTCCCCGAGCCCGAGGCCGCCGTGGCCATCATCGCCGATGCCAAGGGCTCGACGCGAAGCGTGCTGTTCTGCCGCGACAAGAACGAAGAACGCGAAATATGGGATGGATTTCGGTATGGACCGCAGGCGGCCGCCCAACTGTTCGGCTTCGATGCAGCGCACCGCATCGATGAACTCGATTCGGTCATGGCAAACCTGCTGGCCAATCAGCCGGCCATCCATTACGCGCTGGGCAAGGACGAGGCGACCGATTCGCGGGTTCGCGGCTGGCTGGCTGCCGTGCGCGCCCAATCCCGATCCGGCGTGAGCGCTCCGGACAAGGCCCGCGACGTGCATCAGATCCTGGACGAGATGCGCTTGTTCAAGGACGACCATGAGCTTCACATCATGCGCCGCGCGGCCGACATCTCCGCCCATGCGCATCGCGGCGCGATGCAGGCGAGCCGGCCCGGCATGCACGAATACGAAATCGAGGCGGGCCTCCTCTATGAGTTCCGCCGCAGCGGCTCGCAATTTCCGGCCTATGGATCGATCGTCGCTGCCGGCGCCAATGCCTGCGTGTTGCACTATCGGGCCAATGATGCCGTGATGCGCGAGGGTGATCTGTTGCTCATCGACGCCGGTTGCGAGCTCGACGGTTATGCGTCCGACATCACTCGTACGTTTCCGGTCAACGGCCGGTTCAGTGCGGGCCAGCGCGAACTCTACGAGATCGTGCTGGCCGCCCAACAGGCGGCAATCGCAGCAACCGCGCCCGCCCGACATTTTAATGAACCGCACGAGGCGGCCTTGCGGGTGCTGGTTCAGGGCATGATCGATACCGGGCTGCTCTCGGGCACCCTGGACGCCGCACTCGAGACGGGCAGCTACCGTCGCTTCTACATGCACCGCACCAGTCACTGGCTGGGCATGGACGTGCATGACTGCGGCGACTATCGCGAACGCGATGCGCCGCCCGGCACGGCCGGCACGGCCGACGCTGCCGACCAGCCGCCCTGGCGCCGTCTGCGTCCGGGCATGGTATTGACGATCGAGCCGGGCATATATGTCCGGGCGGCCGACGACATCCCTGAACGCTTTCGCGATGTCGGCATCCGCATCGAAGACGATGCGGTAGTCACCGGCGACGGTTGCGAGATCATCACCAGTGGCGTGCCCAAGGATGCCGACGAGATCGAACGCCTGATGGCCCGATGATCGCCGTCAGTATCGAGGGCTCCGGTCCGATCGCCATGGCACTGGCCCTGTTCCTGCGCCGACAGGGGCTGGGCCCGGGGTCGATCGGGCTGAAGCTGCCCGACCCTGCGCTACCATCCGGGCCGGCATCACGCGCCATCGCCTTGTCCGATGGCTCATGGCAGTTGCTCGCGCGCATCATCACACCGCCCGCCCATGCCGTGATCGCCGAGGTCGACATCGGTGTGCTTGGCCATGGACTGCATAGCCGTCTGATCCCGGCCGACATCGGTCTGGACGCACTGGGCAGGGTCGTGCGCCATGGTGATCTCTGGCAAGCCTTGCACCAGGCCTGCACGCGTGACGGGCTGGGCAGGGGGGGTGCGGTCGATGCCCGCACACCGACCCTGTCAGTCGTGGCCGATGGCCGGATTGCCGAGTCGGCAGCACAGATTCGCGAGTTCGACCAGGCCGCGATTACCGCTGAACTGACCATCAGCGCCGATTCGTCGGCCGGCGCGGCGCTCGCGCCCCGAGCCGGTGTCGCCTATGAGCGCTTCAAGCCCGATGGCCCGCTGGCGATCCTGCCGCTTCCTGGTACACGGCGCTGGTCGCTCGTCTGGTGCGAATCACGATCCCGCTGTGCCGAATTGATGAGCGCAAGCGGGCGCGAGTTCGACGAACAACTGGCTCAGCGACTCGGCCCCCGGTTTGGCCGTTTTGAATTGGCCGGCACCCGCGAAGTCGTGAATCTGCGACGCGTGAGCCTGGCACCGGCTGCCCATGCCCAGGAGATCGCCATTGGCAATGCGGCACAGTCTCTGCACCCGGTCGCCGGTCAGGGGATGAATCTCGGGCTGCGCGACGCCTTCGAGGCTGCCAGCGCAATTGGTGATGCGCTCGCCAATGACTTGCCCGTCGCGAGTGTTGTCAAGTCATATATTTTTCGTCGGCGCACCGATCGACAGCGCACCATCGGTTTGACCGATTGGCTGGCCGGCTTGAGTGAGCGGCCGCACTTCTCAGGGCTGAACAATGGCGCGACGCAGTCCATTGCAATCGGATTGCTTGACAGCCTGTCGCCGCTTCGCAGAGCCGCGGCCAGACGTTTCGTTTTCGGCAATCGGCGCACCGATTGATCGGAGAATCGGCTCGCGCCGACGAAAACCGCGCAAGCTGTATGCAAGGCCACTTTTATTCGCACCGACATTCCGTTTAGAATCGGTTCCCCGACGCACACGGACTAGTCACTACGATCGATGGAAAGATGGCCGCCCAGGCTGTCATCAACCTGAACGTCGCGTTGACAAGATTCGACAATAGTGCTGATACAACGTGCGTTCGTCTCGCTGGAGATATGACTGCATGGGAATAACCACCTCCTTGATTGATCCAGCGAACCGCTGAAGGCCGAAATGGTCGATTGCGTCCGCCCTGCTTCGCAACAAAGATAATGTCCTCCTTCAAGATCGGTCCCTATGCACTTGCCAACAATGTATTTGTTGCGCCAATGGCTGGCGTGACCGACCGCCCATTCAGGAAACTGTGCAAGCGTCTGGGTGCGGGTTATGCCGTATCCGAGATGGCCGCCTCGAATCCTGCACTATGGGCGTCTGTCAAGACCGCCCGACGCATCGACCATGCGGGCGAAGCGGCTCCGGTCGCGGTACAGATTGCGGGAGGCGATCCGCAGATGATGGCCCAGGCGGCCGCATTCAATGTCGATCGCGGCGCGCAGATCATCGACATCAACATGGGTTGCCCTGCCAAGAAGGTCTGCCGGGTCGCCGCTGGCTCCGCACTGATGGGTGACCTTGGTCGCGCGCTGGCGATCATCGAGGCGGTGGTGGCATCGGTCGACGTGCCGGTCACGCTTAAGATGCGCACCGGGCCGACCCCGGCGCAGCGCAATGCCGTGGCCCTGGCCAGGGCCGCCGAGCAGGCGGGCGTGCGCATGCTGACCGTGCATGGCCGAACGCGTGCCTGCGGATTTGCGGGCGAGGCCGAATACGAAACGATTGCTGCCGTGAAAGCGGCCGTGTCGATTCCGGTGGTGGCCAACGGTGACATCGATTCGCCTGCCAAGGCCTTGATGGTGCTCGGAATCACCGGTGCCGACGCGGTGATGATCGGCCGCGCGGCCCAGGGCAACCCCTGGATCTTTGGTCAGATCGCCCGTTTCCTGCAGGACGGCACGCTGCTGCCGCCGCCCGGCCCGCTGACCATCCTCGAGTTGTTGCGTGAACACCTGCACGATCATTACGCGTTTCATGGCGAATACACCGGGGTGAGAACCGCCCGCAAACATGTCGGCTGGTATCTGGCCGGCCGGCCCGGGCTGAGCGCGACACTGGCCCGCTTTTACACCCTCGAGACAGCAGACGATCAACTGGCCTGTCTGGACATCCTCACCGAACGGATCGCAGCGAACGATCCTGACACACATCAAGAAAGGAGCCTCGTGGCATGAGCAAGCCTCCCTCAATCGACGAAGTCGTCAAGCGCAGCCTCGAGCGGTACTTTCGTGATCTCGAAGGTATGCAGCCTGAACCCATCTATGAGATGGTGATGGAGGCCGTCGAACGACCGATGCTCGAAGTCGTCATGCGTCATGCTGAAAACAATCAGGTGCGGGCCAGCGAAATGCTCGGCATCAACCGCAACACCTTGCGCAAGAAGCTCCAGGTGCACGGCATCCTGCCGATGTTGCGCCCGTGACGGGCGGGGCGCGACTGCCCGTGCGCCGGGCCCTGCTCAGCGTGTCGGACAAGTCCGGCATCGAGGCTCTGGCCCGGGAACTGCAGGCACTGAACATCGAACTGCTATCCACCGGCGGCACGGCCAGGCTGCTGCGCGACGCGGGTTTCGCGGTCACCGAGGTGGCCGACCACACCGGCTTTCCCGAAATGCTCGATGGCCGGGTCAAGACCCTGCATCCGACCATTCATGGCGGGCTGCTGGCCAGGCGTGACGATCCGCTGCATCTGGCGGCACTGGACGAACACCGGATCGCGCCGATCGACCTGCTCGTGGTGAATCTGTACCCGTTCGAGCAGACGGTCGCCCGACCGGATTGCGCACTGCACGAGGCCATCGAGAACATCGATATCGGTGGACCGGCGATGGTGCGCTCGGCCGCCAAGAACTGGCGGGGCGTCGCCGTGCTCACTGATAGCGCGCAATATCCCTCGCTCATCGCACAGTTGCGCGAGCACGGGGGCACCGATGATGCCCTGCGCCTGTCGCTGGCGATCGCCGCCTTCGGCCGAATCGCCGACTACGATTGTGCGATCGCCGAGTACCTGAGCGGCCTGTCCCTGGATCAAAACGGGCTGCCCGATGGCTCGCACCAGGCATTCGCCCAGCGCTCGTTCGGCCGCTTCGAGAAGCTGCTCGACCTGCGCTATGGCGAGAATCCGCATCAGGGCGCTGCCTGGTACCGCGACCTGCATCCGGCACCGGGATCCATCGTGACCGGCGAATCGGTGCAGGGCAAGCCGTTGAGCTACAACAATATCGCCGATGCCGACGCGGCCTGGGAGTGCGTGAAATCTTTCGATTCGCCGGCATGCGTGATCGTCAAGCATGCCAATCCCTGCGGGGTGGCGCTTGGCCACGATCCGCTGCAGGCCTATCGGCGCGCCTTCGACTGCGATCCGACCTCTGCTTTCGGCGGCATCATCGCCTTCAACTGCCGGGTCGATGGTGCGGCCGCCCAGGCGATTGCGAGCCGCTTCGTCGAGGTGCTGATGGCGCCCGGATTCGATGACGCAGCGCTCGCGGTCTTCGCCGACAAGCCCAACGTGCGGCTGCTGCGCATTGCACTGGACACTGTGAACGCCCGTGGCGACAGCGCGTTCGCACGAGGTCTGAACGCCCGCGACGTCAAGCGGGTCGGATCGGGTCTGCTGATCCAGGATGCCGACAACCACCGGCTTCAGGCTAACGACCTGCAGGTAGTCACCGACCGGGCGCCCACCGACGGGCAGCGGGAAGACCTGTTGTTTGCCTGGCGCGTGGCCAAATTCGTCAAGTCCAATGCCATCGTCTTCTGCCGCGACGGTGCCACCGTGGGCGTCGGAGCGGGCCAGATGAGCCGGCTCGACTCGGCCCGGATCGCATCCATCAAGGCCGGGGCGGCCGGCCTGAGCCTGCAGGGTTCGGTCGTCGCGTCGGATGCCTTCTTTCCGTTTCGCGACGGCCTGGATGTGGTCGCCGACGCGGGCGCGGTCGCCGTGATCCAACCCGGCGGTTCGATGCGCGACGCCGAGGTCATTGCCGCCGCCAATGAACGCGGACTGGCCATGGTGTTCACCGGAGTCCGGCATTTCCGGCACTGACCGGATCCTGGGCATAGACCCCGGGCTGCGCAGCACCGGGTTCGGCGTGATCGAGACGCATGCCCACGGGCCGGTCTATCTGGCCAGTGGCGTGATTCGCACGCCGGCGGGTGATCTGACTGCCCGGCTCGGCGCGATCTATGACGGCCTGGCCCAGATCATCGCCCAGTATCGACCCGCTCAGGCGGCCATCGAAAAAGTCTTCGTGAACGTCAATCCGCAGTCGACGCTGTTGCTCGGACAGGCTCGCGGCGCGGCTATCGCTGCCCTGCACGGCGGCGGCGTCGCGGTGCATGAATACACGGCCTTGCAACTGAAAAAATCGGTCACCGGCCACGGCCACGCCGACAAGGTCCAGATCCAGGCCATGGTGGTGCGGCTGCTCGCATTGCCCGCCAGGCCATCGGCCGATGCGGCCGACGCGCTGGCCTGCGCGCTCTGTCATCTGCACAGCCGCGATCTCGCCGGCCGCCTGCGCAGCCGGGCGGGTGGGCGGGGTCTGCGCCTGCGCGGCGGACGGCTGGTGTAAGCTTGTCACTGTGAATTTCCACAGCGCTTTGGCCTTCCCTCGCCCATGATCGCCCGTCTCACCGGCAAGCTGCTTGAAAAGCGTCCGCCCACCGTGGTCGTCGATGTCGCCGGCGTGGGCTACGAGGTCGATGTGCCCATGAGCACCTTCTATGAACTGCCCGAGCTCAGCGCACCCGTCACCCTGCTGACCCATCTGGTGGTACGGGAGGATGCCCATCTGCTGTTCGGCTTTCGCACCGACGCCGAGCGCTCGGCGTTCCGGCAGCTCATCAAGGTCAGCGGCGTGGGTGCACGCATGGCGCTGGCATTGTTGTCCGGGCTCTCTGTCAATGAATTGTCGCTGGCCATCACCGGCCAGGACAGCAGCCGCCTGACCCGGGTGCCGGGCATCGGCAAAAAAACCGCCGATCGCCTGATCCTCGAACTCAAGGACAAACTCGACCCGCAACTTGCGGCCAGCGTTGCCAGCACGCCCGCCGATCAGGTTGCCGACATTCAGAATGCCTTGCTCGCCCTGGGGTATGCCGAGCGCGACGCGCGGGCCGTCATCCAGAAACTGTCACCCGACCTGTCGGTCTCTGATGGCATTCGCGCCGCACTCAAGATGCTCGCCCGATGATTGAACACGACCGTCTCGGCAATGACCGGCTGGTCGCGGCAGCCAGTCACTCGCCCAACGAAGAGCAGGTCGAACGCGCCCTGCGCCCACGCGCGCTGGCCGATTACGTGGGCCAGCCCAAGGTCTGCGAACAACTGGCCATCTTCATCTCGGCGGCCCGTGGGCGTGCCGAGGCGCTCGACCATCTGCTGTTGTTCGGACCACCGGGGCTGGGCAAGACCACCCTGGCCCATATCGTCGCCGCCGAAATGGGCGTCAACCTGCGCCAGACCTCGGGGCCGGTTCTCGAAAAACCCGGCGATCTGGCCGCCATGCTCACCAACCTGGAACGCAATGACGTTCTGTTCATCGACGAGATCCATCGCCTGTCGCCCGTCGTCGAAGAAATCCTCTATCCCGCCCTGGAGGACTATCAGATCGACATCCTGATCGGCGAAGGGCCGGGCGCGCGGTCGATCAAGCTCGATCTGCAACCCTTCACCCTGGTCGGCGCCACAACTCGCGCGGGCATGCTGACCAACCCGCTGCGCGACCGCTTCGGCATCGTGGCCCGCCTTGAGTTCTATAACGATGTCGATCTGGCCAGCATCGTCGGTCGCTCGGTCGGGCTGCTCCAGGTCGCCATCGATCCGGCCGGTGCCCACGAGATCGCCCGGCGCTCGCGCGGGACACCGCGCATCGCCAACCGCTTGTTGCGCCGGGTGCGCGACTATGCCCAGGTCAAGGGTGATCGGTCGAATCGATCAAGCCATCACCCAGGCCGCCCTGACCATGCTCGATGTCGATGCCGCGGGCTTCGATCAGATGGACCGGCGCCTGCTCGAACTCATCATCGAGCGCTTTGATGGCGGGCCGGTCGGCCTGGATAACCTGGCCGCCGCGATCGGCGAGGAACGCGACACGATCGAAGACGTCATCGAGCCGTATCTGATCCAGCAGGGCTATGTGCAGCGCACGCCACGGGGGCGGATCGCCACGGCCGGTGCCTATCGTCATTTCGGCCTTGCTCCGCCCGATCGCCTGCGCGCGACCGTCGACTGGATCAAGGACGACTGACATGCAGGATTTCATCGAACGGCTGCACGCGGCCACGCCGCGGGTCTGGGTCACCTGGACCCTGATCGGCCTCAATGTGGCGGTGTTCATCGTTGCGACCGTGCTGGGGGTCAGTCCGATCGCACCCAGATCGGTGGATCTGCTGGCCCTGGGTGGCAATTTCCTGCCTGCCACCCTTGCCGAACCCTGGCGGCTGTTCAGCGCGATGTTCCTGCACGCAGGCATCCTGCACATCGGCTTCAACCTATGGGCGCTGCGCGATATGGGCGGCATTGCCGAGCGCTTCTACGGTCATCAGCAATTCCTGGTGATCTACCTGTTCGCCGGCTTGTTCGGGTCACTGGCCAGCTTGTTCTTCTCGGCGAGTCAGGCGGTTTCGGTCGGCGCATCGGGTGCCATCTTCGGTGTTGCCGGAGCGATTCTTGCAGCCATCTTCACCAAGCACGAAAAATTGCCGCCCGCCCTGGTGGGCCGGATGCGCACCTCGATGCTGGTATTCGTCGGGTATTCGCTGTTCATGGGTTTTACGGTGAGTTTCATCGACAACTCGGCACATATCGGCGGCCTGGTCTCGGGCTTCATGCTGGCCTGGATCATGGCCGAGCGATTCGACTGGGACCAATACCGTCGCCAGGGCTTGATGCGCGCGCTGCTCGCCTGCGGCCTGGCGCTGGGCGCGGCAGTGATCATGTGGTCGATGGTGCCCGTGCCGGGCCGCTGAACCCGATGTGCCCCGGTCCCGCCGGCCGGAGGGCGCCCCTAGAATTCCCCGGTGCCCAATACGGGCGGCAGTCAATGCCTTTGTTGCAGGATGTGTTGTCTTTCCCCACGGAATGTTCCGTTCGATACATTGCACACGGGCCGACATTCTGCCGATCCCACGGATTGTTAGAATGCGCCCGGTGATGACAGAGCGCGATGGTCCGACGGTGCGGCCCCGGGTATTCCAGTGGCCGGTGCGCGTCTATTACGAGGACACCGATTCCGGTGGCATCGTCTACTACGCGAACTATCTGCGCTTTTTCGAGCGGGCCCGCACCGAATGGTTGCGTTCGATCGGCGTTTCCCAGCGCAGGCTCGGTAACGACGAGGGAATCCAGTTCGTCGTCACCCGTTTTACGATCGAGTATCGGGCTCCGGCCCGCCTGGACGATTTGCTCGAGCTAGACATGGATATCATCGCCGCCCGGCGCGCCTCGTTGATTCTGGCGCAACGGGCTTGCATCGAGGGGTCGGCGCAGCCGCTGGCGACGGCCCGAACCATCATCGCAGCGCTGAGCTGCAACACCGGTCGCCCGGTGGGTATGCCCGATTGGCTTCTGAGCAGAGTGAATTCATGAACACAGATCTCTCGATCATCCACCTCATCTCCGGCGCCAGCCTCACGGTGCAACTGATCATGCTCCTGCTGGTGGTGATCTCCCTGTTCTCCTGGACGATCATCTTTCGCAAGATCTTCAGCCTTCGCGCCGCCCGCACGGCCACCGAGGAATTCGAAGCCGATTTCTGGAAGGATCGTGATCTCGGCTCGCTGTATCAGCAAGTCCGAGATGGACGCCGGGGAGCGGCGCGCTGGCGCGGATCTTCGAGGCAGGCATCGGGTGAATACCTCAAATCGCGCCAGCAGAAGGACAGCTCGATCACACCATCATGGTCGACGGGTCGCGCCGGGCCATGAAGGCTGCCTATCAGCGCGAGCTCGACGTCATGGAATCCTGAACTCGGCTTTCTGGCGACCGCGGGTTCGGTCAGTCCTTATATCGGGCTGTTCGGCACGGTCTGGGGCATCATGAACGCGTTCCGCGGCCTGGCCAACGTCCAGCAGGCCACGCTCGCCTCGGTGCGCGCCGGGCATCGCCGAGGCGTTGGTCGCCACGGCGATCGGCCTGTTCGCGGCGATTCCGGCCGTCGTGGCGTACAACCGGTTTGCCATTGGCATCGATCGTCTGGCCACCCGTTTCGACGGCTTCATGGAGGAGTTCTCGAACATCCTCCAGCGTCAGTCGCGCTAGGAGATCACCATGGCCATCACCGTCTCGCGTACGGGCCGTCAGCGACGCGTCGTCAACGAAATCAACGTGGTTCCGTATATTGATGTGATGCTGGTGTTGCTGGTGATCTTCATGGTCACGGCGCCCCTGCTTCTCGCCCGGGGTCATCGACCTGCCCACGGTGGGCAGCAGCCGGATCAAGCAGGACCTGTATCTCGAAGTGCAGATTCCGGCGATCGGCGGTATGGTGCTGCAACTCAACAATGCTGACCAGCCCGCCGGTGAGGTGGGCATCACGACGGATACCCTGGCCCAGGCGGTGCGCAGTCTGACCGACGGCAATCCCGATATCCCCGTGGTGATCAGCGCCGACAAGGCCGTCCTCTACGAAAATGTGATGGGCGTGATGAATCAGCTCAAGGAAATGGGTGTTCGCAAGGTGGGTCTGCTGCGTCAAGAAGCCGAACTGACGCATGATCTGGCTGCGCATCCGCCAGCAGATCGATGCCTGGCTGACCGAACCCGGCCGCGACGGCTTTCGCTCGCTGCTGCTGTCGATCCTGATGCACTCGCTGCTGGGTGCCCTGCTGTTTTTCGGCGTCAAGACCAAGATCGAAGAGCCGCCGCCGGTGATCGCCGAACTCTGGTCGGCCGACGCATCCGAGCCGCGCCCTCCCGATCCCGACGTCAAGCCCCGCCCCGATCCCACCGTTCCGGTCCCCGAGCCCAGGCCCGACACCGCAGCACCGCAACCACCGCAGAACAGCGAAGCGATCCAGCTGGCGCAGGCCCAGGTCCAGGCAGCCCGGCTTGCCGAGGAGGCCGAGATTCGTCGCCAGCTCGAGGAGCAACTGCGCCGTGAGGCCCAGGAATCCAGACGCCTGGCGGCCGAACAGGCCGAACGTGAAGAGCAGGCCCGCCGCGCCGCTGAAGAACAGCGCCTGCTCGAGGAGCAGCAGCGCCAGGCCGCGGCCGAGCGCGAACGTCAGGAAGCCGAAGCGCGTCGATTGGCGCAGGAGCAGGCGGCCCGCGAAGAGGCCGAACGGGTACGCCGCGAAGCCGAGGAACAGGCGCGTCAGCTGGCCGAGCTCGAAGCCAGGCGCGCTGCGCAGGAGCAGGCCAAACGCGAAGCCGAGGCCGCCCGGATCGAACAGGAACGACAGCGCCTCGAGGCCGAGCGCCGCGAACTCGAACTCGAACGGCAGCGCATCGCCGCCGCCGAAAAGGCGGCTCGCGAACAAGCCGAACGCGAGCAGGCGAAACGCGAAGAGGAGGCTCGCCTGGCGGCTGAACGACAGGCCCAGGAGGCGGCCCGTCAGCAGGCCGAGCGTGAGCGCGCCGAACAGGCCCGGCTCGAGGCGGAGCAGAAGGCCAGGCTCCAGGCTGAGCAGCAGGCGCGACTCGACGCAGAACAGCGCGCCAAACAGGAAGCCGAGAATCAGGCCCGCCTGGAAGCGCAGAAGCAGGCTCGCCTGGAAGCCGAACAGAAAGCGCGCGAACAGGCCGAACGTCAGGCCAGAGCCGAACAGGAAAAAAAGGAGCGTGACGCCGCGCAGGCCAGGGAACGCGCCGAGGCCGAAACCCGGCGACGCGAGGAGGCGGCGCGCAAGAAGCGCGAGGCCGACGAACAACGGCTCGCCGAGGAGCGCCAGGCTGAAGTCATGCGCGCCCTGCTGGCCCAGGCCGGATCCGCCGGGGGTGCAGCAGGAGGCCAGGCGGCAGCCGGAGGCGCCAGCGGGTCGCGGGCCTCCGCCGGCGGCGGCGGCCGGGGTGATGCCGGCTACGCCGCCCGCGTCCAGGCCACGATTCGCAGCCAGATCGTGTTTCGCACGCCGGCCGACATGCGCAGCAATCCGAAGGCTTCCTTCCTCGTCCGTCTCGCACCCGATGGGACCATCCGCTCGATGGAATTGCGCGAGCCAAGTGGTTTGAAGAGCTGGGATCAGGCAGCCGAACGCGGCATACAGCGCACGGGCAAACTACCGTGTCCCCAGACCGGCAACTGTCCGGCCGAGATCATCATCAACCTGACGCCCAGCGAATGATGGCAACCGATGCAGGCGAGGCCCGTCACGACGGCCGACATCGCTCCGATATAATCCGCAGAGGATCGATTCTGAATCGGAGAAGCATGAATTTCTGGTCGAACAACGCGGTACGGTTCGTCTTCGTGCTGGTCGCGTTAATGGTGACATCGCCGATCCGGGCTCAGATGACCATCGATGTCGTCGGCGTTGGTGCCAATCAGTATCCGATCGCCGTCGCCGATTTCGAAACAGTCGGCCAGATCCCCGCCGACGTTGTCACCATCGTGCGCAACAACCTGCAACGTAGCGGCGTGTTCAGGCTCGTCGATGCCGGTTCGCCCCTGGGTGAAGCCGGGACGATCAATTTCGACAATCTGCGCAACCGAGGCGCCGATGCCATCGTTGGTGGAACGATCACCCGCCGGCCTGACGGCCGCTTCGACATCCGTTATCGCCTGACCGACGCCGTGCGCCAGCTCAATCTGGGGGGCGAAGCGATCGTTGCCAATGGTGACAACCTGCGCTATGCCGGACACCGCATCAGTGATTTCGTCTACGAAAGACTGACCGGCGAAAAAGGGGTTTTTACGACCCGCATCGCCTTTGTCACGCGCCAGGGCAACCGGTTCCGGCTCAATATTTCCGACTGGGACGGGCAGAACGCCCAGGCTTCGCTCACGTCCAGCGAACCGATCATGTCGCCCTCCTGGTCGCCCGATGGCAAACGCATCGCCTATGTGTCATTCGAAACCAAGAAACCGGTGGTTTATGTGCACACGCTGGCCACCGGGAAACGGCTGGCGGTGGCGAATTTCCGCGGCAGCAACAGTGCACCGGCCTGGTCACCAGATAGCAAAACCCTCGCCGTATCGCTGACCCGCGACGGGTCTTCGCAGATCTATCTGATCGATGCCGATGGCAAGAACCAGCCGAGCCGCCTGGTCAGCTCCAGCGGCATCGACACCGAGCCGGACTTCTCTCCCGACGGCAAGAGCCTGTATTTCAGTTCCGACCGCGGCGGATCGCCGCAGATCTATCGGATCCCGGTGAACGGCGGCGCGGCCGAGCGGATCACCTTCGATTCGGCCTACAACGTGAGCCCGCGCATCAGCCCTGATGGTCGCACCCTGGCATTCGTGACCCGGCGCAAGGGCGATTACTTCATCGCCCTGAAAGACCTGCAGACGGGCAATGAGAACATACTGTCGGACGGCGGACGTGAAGAGTCGCCGAGCTTTGCGCCCAATGGACGTTGGTTGATGTTCGCCACGCGCACCAATGGACGCGATATGCTGATGGCTGCGTCGGTTGACGGCAGAATCAAGCAACGCCTGACAGCCGATTCGGGAGACATCCGGGAACCCACCTGGGGTCCGTTCGATGGTTCCTGAATCCGCACGATAACCGGTCCGATCGATCGCAACAGCTGAGTCGACGATCTGGCCCCAGAAAACCGGCACCGAGGAAACCATGAACAGATCGCGCTTGCTCTCATCACTGTTGTTCGCCGCTGCGCTGGTTGGCTGCGGATCGAATGTGCGACTCGATGAGACGCCGGCAGGCATTGAAAACCGCACCGGCGGCGGATCCAGAGCGGTGGGCCCGCAATCGGGCGCCACCACCAGTGGTGTCGACGCGGCGGGGTCCGATCGAACGGTGGCGCCAATCGTCGCTGAACAGGGAAAAGCGGTCGATCCGCTCAATGCGCCCGACAGTCTGTTGTCCCAGCGCGAGGTCTTTTTTGCCTACGACAGCTTTCTGGTCGAAGAACAATACCGTCCACTCGTCGAGGCGCATGCCCGCTATCTGGTCGAGCATCCGGAACGCCGCGTGGTCCTGCAGGGCAATACCGATGAGCGTGGTAGCCGTGAATACAATCTGGCCCTCGGTCAGAAACGTGCCGAGGCGGTGCGCCGCGCCATGTCGGTACTGGGCGTGCGGGACAATCAGATCGAAGCCGTGAGCTTCGGCGAAGAACGGCCGCGGGCAGTGTCGCAAACCGACGAGGCCTATACAGAGAATCGTCGCGTCGACATCGTCTATCAATGATGGCCGCTGCCATGAACAAACTGCTCGCCGCCCTGTTGATTGCCCTGGCCGCTGCTCCAGCCCAGGCCCTGTTCGATGACAATGAAGCGCGGCGCGCGATCCTCGATCTGCGACAACGTTTCGAGCGTCAGGACACTGATCTGTCCAACCGACTGAGGGCGCTCGAGGGCCGGGTCAATCAGATTCAGGCGACGGCGAGCGGTCAACTGGCGCTGCAGCAGGAAATCGAAAGCCTTCGTGGCGAACTGGCCAGGCTGCGCGGCCAGCTCGAAGAACAAGGCAACACCGTCGCGCGCCTGCAGCGCGAACAAAAAGCCCAGTTCGCCAATGTCGACTCGCGCATCAAAACCGTGGAACCAGTCACCGTCGAGATCAACGGCGAAACGGTTCAGGTCGAACGTACCGAACAACGTCTGTTCGATGCGACCCTGAATGAATTTCGCGGGGGAGACTTCGCGGCCGCCGAGCGCGGCTTCGAACAATTCCGTCAGTTGTTTCCGGACAGCCCCTATGGTGTGGAAGCGATGTTCTGGCTGGGCAGCTCGCAATATGCGCTGAAGAAATACAAGGAAGCCGTGGCGACGCAGGCGGCACTGGTCGACAGGTTTGCCGACAATCCCCGAGCAGCCGACGCACTGCTCAACAAGGGATTCGCCGAGATCGAGTTGGGGCGCAAGGAATCCGCGCGCAAAAGCTTCGAACTGGTTCAGCAGCGTTATCCGGGCACGACGGCGGCGCAGAGCGCGGCGCAGCGGGTTGGTACGCTCTGAGTTTGACCGCACCGCGGTGCCTCGCTAGAATCGTGGGTTCGCAGTCGGAGGGCCGTTAGCTCAGCTGGTAGAGCACCGGACTTTTAATCCGTTGGTCGCTGGTTCGAACCCAGCACGGCCTACCACCTTCTGTGATGCCCTGCGGTTGTGCTTCCCCGGTGTAGAGCTTCCCCGGTCTTGAGCTTCTCGGTGTTGAGCTTCCCGCTGTTGTGATGCCCGGGCTCTGCAATGCGCAAGCTTGCGATGCACCGGCTCCCGACAATCCGAGCGGATCTGGCCTGATCCGCGGTCGATCCGACCGTTGCGGTCTCATCCGATTCGACATCAGCTGCGGGCGCCTCGAGCGCTTGCCGGCAATCGGGCGTTGTCGGCCTGGCCCGATTGGCCAAAGTACAAATCGGCGATACGCTTGATGCGCGATGACGGCTGGCGCTGACTGCATGCGTGCGCCAATTCACTCGTGACAATCAAGAGACCCGACACTTCCCATCGGCTCAAACCCGGTTGACCCGACGCGCCGAACGAGGCACAGCCGACGCATCCAGTGGCGATCGGCGCTGTTGATGCTGCTGGCCTCGCTGGCCCTGACCGGTGTCGCGATGGCCACTGCTAGGCGCCGCCGGCAATGCCGCCTGTTTCTGGGTCACCTGGCATGAAGCGGCACTGGCCGATCAGTATGGCGCGCTGAGCGGTCGCTGGCAGATCGGCATGGCCTATGGCCTGTTCGGCCAGCACATTCCCGGCGAGTGCGGCCATCCGGGCACGCCATTGGCGAGTTTTCTGAGCACCCTGACGATCGCCGAGGGCGGCCTACGGGGCCAGCTCGCCGGGGTCTGCGTTGGAATCGTCGCCATCTTCGTGATCGTCGGCGCCGTGCTCAATGCCGGCGAGGCCGGGTCAGGAATCATGAATGTGCAGCGGCGGCGGCGCGGCCGAGGTATGGATGGTCGGCTCGGCAATATTTGGGTCGATCCCCGGTTCGGCATCGGCGAATGTCGCCTCGTCGGTTGGCCAGATCATGCCGCCACTGATGGGCGCCGGTGCCTTCGTGATGGTCGAACTCACGGGCGTTCCCTATGAGCAGATCATGCTGGCCGTCCGGCCGCCGGCGCTGCTGTACTTCTATCTGATTCCGCTGGGCGTGATCGCGCCGGGCGCCCCGCTGCGGCGCATCGCACTCATCGGCGCGGAGTTTCTGTTGTGACTGATTTAGCAGTGACCAACCGATGCTCGCCTGCAATCGGGTCAGGCCGGGCTCGTCGCAACAGCGTGTCCGGCGATGCGAGAACCTCCGCGCGTAATTGCCGGAACCGCCGGCTGCGCCGACGCCGAGTGATCATCGTACGGATACGCCAGATCGACGACGTGATCAGATAGCCGCCCATCGCGGCAACCGTGGCCAGAGTGGCCAGGCCCACCACCAGCGGCAGACCCGCATGGAACAGGCTGTCCCACCAGCCCGCCAGCCAGCCGAACAATCCTGGATCGGGAATATTGACTGTGATCAGCGACCCGAGGTCGCTGGCTTCAAGCAGGTCGCTGATCTGGCTGGACTCAGGCGGTTCGGGCAGCACCTCGGGCAGATCCGATTGGCCCAGAATCAGGCCGCCGAGCTGATAGGCGAAGTAATAGATCGGCGCGAAGGTCACCGGGTTGGTGATCAGCGTGCTGAAGACCGCCACCGGGATGTTCGCACGCAGCAGCACCGCCGCGATCGCGGCCAGCGGAATCTGCGCGATCGGCACCAGCAGGCCAAAAAACAGGCCCACCGACAAGCCCATCGAGATGCCGCGCCGGTTGACGTGCCAGAGACGCGGATGTAACAGACGCGGCCCAAGCCATCTGAGCCAGGGGTGCCTGACGACATCCCGTGGCTCAGGAATCCAGCGCTTCCAACGGCTCAAGATTTCAGATCGGCAATGACCGACGCGACGGCGCTCGTCAGGCGCTTGGCGCAGTCGATGTGCAGAAACTCGTTCGGCCCGTGCGCATTCGAACGCGGTCCGAGCACGCCGGTGATCAGGAACTGGGCCTGCGGAAAGAACTCTCCCAACATGTTCATGAACGGGATGGTGCCGCCCTCGCCGATCCAGCCCACCGGCCGGCCGAAGCTGCGCTGGGAGGCCCGCGCCAGTGACTCGTGCAGCCAGGGTGCGGTTTCCGGCGCATTCCAGCCACTGGCCGGATGATCAGGGATGAATGTCACGCGGGCGTTATAGGGCGGATCGCGCGTCAGCAGTTCGCCCAGCAAGCGCGAGGCGAGCGCGGCATCGATAGTGGGGGGCACCCGCATGCTCAGCTTGAGCTTCGTGCGCGGCCGCAGCACATTGCCGGCCGCGTCGATACCCGGCAAACCGGCCGCACCGGTCACGGACAGGGCCGGCCGCCAGGTGCGCGCGAGAATGGCGTCGACCGGGTCGGTGGTGGTTGGCTGCGCCGTCATGCCGGGCTCGGCACCGTGCGAGCAGCCCACCCAAGGAAAGGCACGCCAGACCTCATCGCCGAGAATCGCCCCGGTGGCCTGGGCCTGGGCCAGACGGGCCGCCGGAATATCAACATGCATCTGGTCGATCAGCACCCGTCCAGTAGCCGGATCATCGATCCGGTTGAGCAATTGACGAGCGATGCGGAATGATGAGGGAACGATGCCACTGGCCATGCCCGAATGCACGCCCTCGTTGAGAATCTCGACGCTCAGCGTGCCGCCGACCAGCCCGCGCAGCGAGGTGGTCACCCAGAGCTGTTCATAGTTGCCGCAACCGCTGTCCAGTCCGGCCACGAGTCTGACCTGGCCCAGCCGTGGCGCCAGTGCTTTCAGATAAGCCGGCAGGTCGGGACTGCCGCTTTCTTCGCTGGTCTCGATCAGCCCCACGCAGCGCGCCCGTGGGATGGCCTGCGCATCGAGCGCGGCGATGACGGTGAGCGCCGCATACACCGCGTAGCCGTCGTCGGCCGCGCCTCGGCCGTAGAGACGGCCATCTTCAATGACCGGCTTCCAGGGCCCCAGATCGTCGCGCCAGCCCTCCATTTCGGGCTGCTTGTCCAGATGGCCGTAGAACAGCACGGTGTCGTCCTGGCCCAGACCGCCCGTGGCCGGTACGTCGAAGAACAGGCAGGGCGTGAGACCGTCGATCGCGATGATCTCGAAACGGGCACCGACCACCCCCTGGGCCTCGCACCAGTCGCGCGCCGCTCGCACGACCTGCGCCAGATGCCCGTGCGCGGCCCAGGACGGATCAAAGGCCGGCGACTTGGCGGGCACCCGGACATAGTCGACCAGGCGCGGCACGATCTCGCCATCCCAGCGGCGATCGATGAAACCCTTGAGTTCAGCAATATCCATGGACAACCTGCGCAGCAATACCCGGAGAGGCGGGTAGTGTAGCCCTTGCCCATGGCAGGTGGATGCCCGCGCGGATGCGCGTGCGTCAGACCGGCATGGGCGGCGCCAGGCCCAACCCCCCGGCTGCCAGGCAGGCCGCGTCAGACAGGCAGATCGGGAACCAGCAGACGCAGGAAATCGCGCACGAACCCGCGCCGGATAGCCCCTGCACGAACAGCGACATAGCTGGTCTTGGGGCCGAACAGATGGCCGCAGTCGCGGGCCACCAGCGGCCGATCGGCTTCCGGCTCCCAGGCCAGTCCGGCCACCAGGCCGACCCCCATGCCCAGTCGAACATAGGTCTTGATCACATCAGCGTCCAGCGCCGTGAGGGCGATTTCCGGGGTCAGGCCGGCCTTGGCGAATGACTCATCGATCGAGGTACGGCCGGCGAATGCCGTGTCGTAGGTCAGCAGGGGATGCTCGGCCAGGGCGGCGAGCGTGATCGTCCCGGCACTGGCCAGCGGATGATCGGGTGGACATAGCAACACATGGGACCATTGCAGGAATGGCCAGGCCTGCAGACCGTCCATATGGGCGACGACCTCGGTGGCCATGGCCAGATCTGCTTCGCCATCCAGGGTACGGCGGGCGGCGTGAATCGGGTCGCTCTGTTTGAGCACCACGCTCACATTCGGATACTGGCCGCGAAATGATTTGATCACCGGTGGCAGCGTGTAGCGCGCCTGGGTGTGGGTCGTGGCGATGGTCAGCACACCGGCCAGGCTGCGATCATGATCATTGCCGATGCGCGACAGATCCTCGATGCGGTCCAGCGCTTCCGTGGCCAGCGCGAGTGCCGATTCACCCGCTTCGGTGAGCCCGACCAGGCGACGGCCGCGGCGCACGAATATCTCGATGCCCAGTTCATCCTCGAGCTCGAGGATCCGTCGGCTGATGCCCGGTTGTGAGGTGTGCAGGGTCAGCGCGGCGCGCGTGAGGTTCAGATCGCAGCGCACGATTTCGCGCAGATAACGCAGTTGCTGCAGGTTCACGGCTCAGTGGATTCCAAAGCGCGGCGGGCTGGTCTCAGACGATCTTGAGCCGCGTCGCGCGGGTGGGCGACGGGAAGGCCTGGTCGATCTCGGCAAGGTCGCGGTCATCGAGTGCCAGCTGCAGCGAACGGGCATTCTCACGCACCCGATCCGGATCGGCCGACTTGGGAATGGCGCTCACGCCGCGGGTGCGCAGCCAGGCCAGTGCGACCTGCGCCATCGTCGCCCCATGGCGCCGGGCGATCGGCCGAAGTGCCGGATGATCGACCAGCGCACCTTGATCGAGCGGGCAATACGCCATGGTCGACACGCCATGCCGATCATGCAGCGCCAGCAGATCGAATTCGGGGCCGCGTTCGCTGAGCGAGTAATAGATCTGATTCAGGGCGCAGTCACCGGCCCCATCAACGGTCAACAACGCGCGCATTGCCGACCCATCAAAATTCGACACGCCCCAGGCACCGATCCAGCCCCGGGCCTGAACCTCATGCATCGCGCGTACGGTCTCGGCCAGCGGTACCGATCCGGGCCAATGCAGCAGATACAGATCGATGCGCTCGACACCCAGCCGCTCGCGGCTTCGCGCGCAGGCCGCGATCAAGCGCTCGAAGCCTGCGTTCGAGGGCAGGACCTTGGACACCAGTTGCAGACCCTCGCGGCGACCGGCGATAGCCTCGCCGACCACCCGCTCGGCACCACCATCGCCATACATCTCCGCGGTATCGATGAGGGTCAGACCCGCATCGAGTCCGGCGCGGATCGCGGCGACTTCATGGCTGCGCCGGCCGACCGACTCGCCCATGTTCCAGGTGCCCAGACCGAGCGCCGGCAGCAGGCTCATGACTGGCGAGCAGACGCCGCACTCAAGGCCGCGCGGGCGCTGGCGACAATCGCTTCGCGCACCGCAGGATCTTCAGTCAGCGTGGCGGCCACCTCGAACGACACCGCCGGCCAACGCCGGGCCGCCGTCTCGACCAGCCCGGGCAGATCACCCCGCGTATGGCCGCCCGGTGCCAGGAACAGCGGCACGACGTGAATCCGGTTCACCCCCTGCTCGATAAGCCGGGCAGCGCCCCCCTCGAAGTCCGGCTTCATCAATTCGAGGAAGGCCAGCACGGCAGGGGTATCGGGCGCGCTGCGCGCAAATTCCGCCAGCACCGCCTCGAACGGTTCGCGCCAGGCAGGATCACGCGCGCCATGACAGAAGAACAGGCAGCCCGTGGTCGGCGTGAGATCGGTATCGGCACTCATGAGGTCGGGCAGCTCTCGATTGGGACGGACAACCGGACACGGTCGGACCGGGCGGTTGACGGCGCCATCTGACCGACGCCGGTTCCGGATGATAAACGCGCCGGCATCCGGACTTTCACAAACCCATAGACCGGATCGTTATGAGCAAAGCACATCAAATTCGTTCGCCCCATCGATGAGGGCGTTCATGATGCCCAGCCAGACAAGGAGGCCATCCATGAGAATTCTGATCGATCACCAGGGTTTGATTGCCGACCGTTGGGCACGCTTCGATGGCGATGCCAGTGTGTTGCCGGTCGGGGTATCGGTGTTGTTGCCGGTTGATGAATGGATCGACCGTGCCTCGGTATGGCGCGCCCATGTCGGACGGGTCGGCGTCGTGCTCGGAGCCACCGACGATCCGCTGCGCCTGGACACCACGCTATCCCAGCTCTCACTGATCGCCATTGAATTTCCGCAGACCACCGACGGTCGCGGCTTTGCCACGGCACGGCAGCTGCGCGGCCGGCTGGGTTGGCGGTCTACCTTGCGCGCAACAGGCCGTATCAGCGCCGACCAGGTGCCCCTGCTCGCCCGTTACGGCTTCGACGAATTCGAACTGGCCGATGCCGGTCAGGCCGCAATGGCCAAGCGACTGCTCGCCCAATCGGCACCTGCCAGTCGACCGGATGTGGGCGTGTCGCCGGTCCGCGGCTGGCCGACCGCGCGAGCGGATGCGGCCCGGCCAGCCAACGCGGGTCTGACCCGGGCGGCCCACACGCCACCGTTGGTGCGGGCCTGAACCGGATCAAGCCGGCATTGACCGGCGCGCTTGCGTGTACAGTTCATGAATGGCGCTTCTGTCCGTTCTCGGAGCCGATCTTGCATTCGGCGATACCCCCTTGCTCGACGGCCTCGACCTGTTCGTCGAGGCTCGCGAGCGTGTCGGCCTGATCGGCCGTAACGGCACCGGAAAATCCTCCCTGCTGTCGGTCATCGCCGGCAATCGCGACCTGGACGACGGCGAAGTGCGGATCGCCGACGGCACGCGCGTCATTACCGTCGAGCAGGAGCCGATGCTGCCCGAGGCCGCCTCGCTGGAGGCCAGCCTGCAACAGCGCATGGGGCTGAATCCGGACAATCCGGATCGTGATTACTGGCAGGCCGCGGCGGCGCTTGCAGCCGCCGCCGAACGCCTGGGCATCAATCTGGCCGCGCCACTGGCGGGGCTGTCCGGCGGCGAACGCAAGCGCGCCGCGCTGGCCGCCGCCTTTGCCACCAATCCTGATCTGTTGTTGCTCGACGAGCCCACCAATCACCTGGACATCGCCGCCATCGAACAACTCGAAGGCCTGCTGACCAAGGGTCCGACGCTGATCGTCATCACCCATGACCGCCGGTTTCTTGATGCGGTCGCCACGCGCATCATCGAACTCGACCGGGGCCGGCTGCGCAGTTATCCGGGCAATTTCAGCGCCTACGAACGTCGCAAGTCCGAACAACTCGCCGAAGAAGCCGAGATCAACCGTAAGTTCGACAAGTTCTGGCGTCAGGAGGAAGTCTGGATCCGCCAGGGCGTGCAGGCACGCCGGACCCGCGATGAAGGCCGGGTGAAACGGCTTGAAGGCTTGCGCCGCGAACGCGCGGAGCGACGCGATCGATTGGGCTCGGTCAAGCTCACCCTGGACCGCGGCGAACGAAGCGGCAAGCTGGTGGTGGAACTGGAGGTGGTGAGCAAGTCCTACCCGCTGCCCGCACAACCGGGCGAACGCGCGCAGACGCGCCGGGTCATCGACCAGTTTTCGACCGTGATCGCACGCGGCGACAAGATCGGCCTGATCGGCCCCAATGGCGCGGGCAAGAGCACGCTGCTGCGTCTGCTCACCGGCCAGGAGCAGCCCGACAGCGGGCGCGCGCGACTGGGCACCAATCTAAGGGTCGCCTATTTCGACCAGATGCGCGCTCAACTGGACGACAGCCTCACGGTGGTCGAAACCATCAGCCCTGGCTCGGACTGGATCGAGACCGGCGGCAGCCGCAAACACGTGATCAGCTATCTGGGCGACTTCCTGTTCTCGCCGCGACGCGCCAACTCGCCGGTGGGTAGTCTGTCCGGTGGTGAGCGTAATCGCCTGCTGCTCGCCCGCCTGTTTGCCCAGCCCAGCAATCTGCTCGTGCTGGACGAACCGACCAATGATCTGGACATCGAATCGCTCGATATCCTGGAGGCCACGCTCGCCGAGTATACGGGCACCTTGTTGCTGGTCAGCCATGACCGGGCGTTTCTCGATGCCGTGATCACCCAGTGCATCGCGTATGAAGGCAATGCACAGTGGCGTGAATACGCGGGCGGTTATTCGGACTGGCTCGCCCAGGGCGGACGCGCGATCGCCAGCGGCCTGGGCAATGTCACGAGCCTGTCTGCTGGCGGGTCCGCGGCGGCTGGCGTCTCTTTGGCCGACCAGCCACCAACGGCAACCGGTGCCGGTGCCGCACCGGCAGCCCCGGTGGCGCGCGGCCCCAAGCTCACCAACCGCGAGCAACGCGAACTCGATGGCATGGCTGGCGCCATCGACGCCCTGGAGCGCGAACAACAGGCGATTCATCAGCGCATGGCGGCGCCCGATTACTTCAAGACCGATGCCAAGGCACAGCGCGCCGACCAGCAAAGACTGGCCGACGTCGAAGCCAGCCTGCTGACCAAACTCGAGCGATGGGAACAACTCGAGTCGCAACTCGGTGCCAGCCGCGGTTGAACATCGCCATCACCGGTCGGCTCCGTGTCCGCCTTCGTCGACCCAGGACGCCATCTTGAAGATCACCGGGATCATCACCCATTGCCTGTCCAGCCCGCTGGACCATCCGTTCGCGTTTTCCCAGGGCTGGGTCCATCGTCGCAACTGCACCCTGGTCGAGATCCGTACCGACCAGGGCCTGACGGGCTGGGGTGAAGCCTTCCTGCAAGGCATGGAACCGCCACAGATCGCCGCAGCCACCATCAAGCATGCACTGACGCCACTGATTCTGAATGCCGATGCGCGCGCCATCGAGATGCTCTGGTTCCGCATGTACAACGCCACACGCGACTACGGCCGCAAGGGCTCGGTGATGTCGGCGATCAGCGCAGTCGACATGGCCTTGTGGGATCTGGCGGGCAAGTATTACGGGCAGCCCGTGTACCGCCTGCTCGGCGGCCCGTTCCGCACCGAGGTGCAACCGTATGCCACCGGTTTTTATCGACTGACCGGCCAGGGCGAAGCCGGCCGACTCGCCGACGAGGCACGGCGTCATCTGGACAACGGTTTCAGCCTCATGAAGATCAAGCTGGGCTTCGGCTTGGCCGATGACATCGCGGTCATGACGGCGATCGGCGAGGCCCTCGCAGGCCACGACGTCGGCCTGATGATCGATACCAATCATGCCTATGGACGCGCCGAAGCCTTGCGCCTGGGTCATGCGCTCGAACCATTGAATCTTCGTTGGTATGAAGAGCCTGTCGTGCCGGAAGACCTGGCCGGTTATGCCGAACTGCGACGCGCCCTGAGCATGCCGATCGCCGGCGGCGAAAACGAGTATTCACTGTATGGCTTCGCACCGCTCATCGAATCCGGCTGCATCGACATCGCACAGCCCGACATCGGCTCGTGCGGCGGCATCACGGCGGCACGCCACATCACCGCCCTGGCCCAGGCCCATGGCGTCATGGTCAATCCGCATGTGTGGGGATCGGCCGTCGCGCAGGCCGCTTCGCTGCAGGTGCTGGCAGCGCTGCCCATCGCTCATCACTCATTGATGCCGCTGGCGCCAGTGCTCGAATACGATCAGTCGGAACATCCGTTTCGCCGGGATCTGGTCGATCATCCCGTCACCATGGTGGACGGTCGCGTGGCGATCGCCGATCGGCCCGGTCTGGGCATCGAGATCGACCCGGCAACACTGGCGCGGTTTCGACTGCCTGAATGAACCGGCAGCGCCCATCATCGCGGCCGGCATCGGCGGCATCCGGTTCCGCGAAGGCCCGCGCCAGGGCGGCGGGCCAGACCATAACGGCCACCGCGGATGCCTCTGCCGCGACGTCGCGCGCGCTGCGCCTGCTTGCGATCTCGGCATTGGCCAGTTCGATGTCGATGCGCCTGGCCGATCCCATGCTGCCCGGTCTGGCCGGCACCTTTGGCGGCACCTCGGTCGATATGGCGGCGGTGGTCACCGCCTTCAGCCTGGCCTACGCCTTGTGCATCCTGGTGTATGGGCCGCTCGGCGACCGGCGAGGCAAGCTGCGCGTCATCATGATGGCCAGTTACTTCGCGGCAGCCACCTCGATTGCCTGCGCCGTCGCGCCCGGGTTGCCAAGTCTGGTGTCGCTCAGATTCCTGACCGGCGCCGCCTGTGCCGGACTGATCCCGCTGTCGCTGGCCTGGATCGGCGACCGGGTGAGCGTGGACCTTCGCCAACAGACGCTCGCGCGCTTCGCCGCAGCAACACTGGGCGGTCAGATCGCAGGACAGGTGATCGGCGGCGTGTTTGCCGATACCGTGGGCTGGCGCTGGGCCTTTCTGCCGCCGGCCGGCCTGTTCCTGATCGCCGGCATCGCGCTGTGGCGCTCGCCGGTCACGTTCGAGACATCCGAATCACTCGCTGTGAAGGCGAACACGAGTACAGCGACGAAGTCAGCAGCGGGCCACCCGCTGGCAGACGATTCGCCGGCCGGGAGCGCCGGCCCGCGCGCGCGTCCCCGGGCCGGTGCGATCATCGCCAGCGTGGTGGATGATTACCGACGCATGCTCAGTGATGCCTGGGTCCGCGTGGTGATGGTGATGGTCGGCATTGAAGGGGCCTGCTACTTCGGTGCCCTCGCCTTCGTGCCGAGCTATCTGCATCATCACCTGCAGATCGCGCTCTGGCAGGCCGGGCTGCTGGTTGCTGCAGTGGGGCTGGGCGGCCTGTTGTTCCCCTTGTTCGCCGGCGTGCTCGTGCGCCGGCTCGCCCTGCGCGGCTGCGCCATGGTCGGCGCGGTGTCGACGGCCGGCGGGCTGACGATCATCGTGCTGAGCGGATCATGGCCTGTTGCCGTGCTGGGCTGCGTCGCCACCGGATTCGGCTTCACGATGCTGCACAACAGCCTGCAGACCCAGGCCACGCAGATGTGGCCCGAATCGCGCGGCACGGCCATGGCCGGGTTCGTGGTCGCCCTGTTCGGCGGACAGGCCATCGGCGTGGCGCTGAGTGCACGCATCATCCCTATCCTCGGCTACGAAAAAACGATGCTGGCGCTGGCAGCGGCCCTGGCGATCCTGGGATTCGCCTATGCCGAAAGCCTGCGCCGGCGCTGACGCTACAATCCCCCTCGTACCCAGAACGACGGATCACCGGGAGACCCAAGATGACAGACCAAGCCATTCGTGACATCGGCCCAGTGGCCAGAACCCGCCTGTTGCCCATCGCCTTCATACTCGTTGCCGGCGTCGGCTGCCAGAGCGTCGATCTGGGCGAACCGGCAATGGCCGAGAAAAAAAATCTGCCACCCAGTTGTGCCGTCACGCCCACTGACTACAAGATGCTGGCCTATCTGCGCGACAACCGCGATGCCGCCAAGACCACCAAGATGCTCGGCGTCCTGAAGGCCAAATATTCAGGGGCGCCGCCGGTCAATGGCGACAATCCGGTGGTTGCCGCCCAGACCTATGTGGTGGCCAAATCCGACATACCGCCCGTGCAACTCGAATCCATCGTCAGCCAGGCCTGCGCAGGCAAATGATGCGGTCAGGTTCGCGCCGCTTCGGCTTGGGCCAAGGTCAGATGGGCGAACCGTCAAGGAGTGGGACGATCAGTTTCTCGAGCGACCCCTCATGAGCGGCCATCACGACAATCGGGTACCGCGTGACAATCGTTCACAGGTCGCCGGTGATGTGTCGCAGCCCTTGCTCGACACGACCGTGGCCAGATTGCTTCTGGAAACCGCCGCTCGCTTTCCCGATCGCGAGGCAGCCGTGTTCTGCGAGCACGGCGAGCGCTGGACCTGGCGTGAGTTCGCCACCCGGGTCGATGCCCTGGCCAATGGCCTGCTCGAACTGGGCCTGTCGCCTGGCGAGCGGATCGGCATCTGGTCACCCAACCGGCCCGAATGGCTGTTGACCCAGTTCGCCACCGCCCGCATCGGCCTGATCCTGGTCAACATCAATCCGGCCTACCGGCTCAGCGAGCTCGAGTATGCCCTGAACAAGGTCGGTTGCCGTGCGCTGATCACGGCCGAGCGATTCAAGTCATCCGACTACCTGGGCATGCTCACCACGCTCGCACCGGAACTGGCCACGTCGCGACCAGGCCGACTCGTGTCGGTGCGCCTGCCCCATCTGCAGATCGTGATCAAGACAGGTCGGCAACCGGCGACGGGCATGCTCAATGTCGACGATGTGCTGCAGACGGGTCGGAACCTGCCGACCCGACGACTCGATGCCATCACCGACGCCCTGGACACCCGCAGTCCGATCAACATCCAGTTCACGAGCGGCACCACCGGCCTGCCCAAGGGTGCCACGCTGAGCCATCACAACATCGTCAACAACGCGCATTTCGTCACGTCGGCCATGGCATTCACCGAGCATGACCGACTGTGCATCCCGGTGCCTTTCTACCACTGTTTCGGCATGGTGATGGGCACCCTGGGCTGCGTGACCAAGGGCGCCACCATGGTGATTCCGTCCGAAGGATTCGATCCGAGCGCCACGCTTGCGGCCGTGTCGTCCGAGCGATGTAGCGCACTCTATGGCGTACCGACCATGTTTGTGGCCATGCTCGACCATCCCGAATTCGCGAGCTTCGATCTGAGCCACCTGCGCACCGGCATCATGGCTGGCGCGCCCTGCCCGGTTGAAGTCATGAAGAAGGTCCAGTCGCTCATGAACATGAGCGAGGTCACCATTGCCTACGGCATGACCGAAACCAGCCCCGTGTCCTTCCAGAGCAGCACCGATGATCCGCTCGACAAACGGGTCTCGTCGGTCGGGCGAGTGCATCCGCATGTCGAGGTCAGAATCATCGATGAGCAGGGCAACACCGTCGCGGTCGGTGAGCAGGGCGAGTTGTGCACCCGGGGCTATTCGGTCATGACCGGGTACTGGGCCGATGAAGAGCAGACCCGGGCCAGCATCGATGCCCAGGGCTGGATGCATACCGGTGATCTGGCCACCATCGACGCCCAGGGCTATTGCAATATCACGGGCCGGGTCAAGGACATGATCGTGCGCGGTGGCGAAAACGTCTACCCCCGCGAGATCGAGGAGTATCTGTATCGAATGCCAGAGGTCGGCCAGGTCCAGGTCTTCGGCATCCCCGACCCGCGCTATGGCGAGGCGGTGTGCGCCTGGATCGTGCCGCGCGAAGGCCATCAGGTCACCGAAGAAGCGGTGCGCGAATTCTGCTCGGGTCAGATCGCCCACTACAAGATTCCCGCGATCGTGCGAGTGGTCACCGAGATCCCGATGACGGTGACCGGCAAGCCGCAGAAATTCCTCATGCGCAAGGCGATGGTTGCCGAACTGGGCATCGAGGAAATCCGTACCGCTTGAGCATGCTGGCCTGGCGGCTCGCCGCCGATGCGGTGTTGATGCTCCATGTGGCCTATGTGTTGTTCGTGGTGCTGGGCCTGTTGCTGATTCTGGCGGGCGGCCTGTCTGGCTGGCAGTGGGTGCGCAACCCGGTGTTCCGGACCCTGCACCTGCTGGCCATCGCGGTGGTCGTCGCCCAGAGCTGGCTGGGCATGATGTGCCCACTCACCACACTGGAGAACCTGCTTCGCACCAAGGCGCATGGCAGCACCTACCCGGGCGACTTCCTGGCCTACTGGGCCCACCAATTGATCTACTACCGCGCATCGCCGGCCGTATTCACCGGCCTTCATACCGGTTTCGGCCTGCTCGTCGCGATCAGCTGGCTGTGGGTCAAACCAGGACGACGTCGCCACTCATCATGAACCGGGTCAGCACCACGGCCCGGTCATGCCCGCCCGAACCAGGGCATTGCCTTCATCCACGGACTGACGCTTGAATACCATCGCCCTGCCCAAGGCCATCATCTTCGATCTCGGCGCGGTCATTGTCGACATCGACTTCAACCGGATATTCGCGGCCTGGTCGGCGGCATCCGGCGTGCCGGCCGACACGATCCGACAACGCTATTCGGTCGACGAAGCCTATCGGCAGCATGAGCGAGGGCTGATCAGCGGACCAACCTACTTTGCCTCATTGCGCCAGAGCCTGGGGCTGGACCTGGACGACGCGACATTTGAAAGCGGCTGGAACGCCATCTTCGGTGGCGAGGTAGCCGGTATCGCCGAGCGCATCCTCCGGGCACGCCGCATCGCGCCCTGCTTCGTGTTCAGCAATACCAATGCCACCCATCAGACCTACTGGGCACGCGAACTGGCACCCACGCTGAGCCTGTTCGTCAAAGTGTTCGTGTCCAATGAGATCGGCGAACGCAAACCCGACCGCGCGGCCTTCGACGCCGTCTGTGCGATGACCGGCATCGCCCCGGCACACAGCCTGTTTTTCGACGACAGCGAAGAAAATGTGCAAGGTGCCCGGCTCGCGGGCCTGACCGCCGTACGCGTGGACTCGATAGCCGATATCGACCGGACCCTGGACGGTCTCGAGGGCATCCGGCCCGGCGTCTGAGGCGCCCAGAGACGGCGTACTCAGCGACCCATCAGGCGCCGGGTCGCGCGCGCCGCTTTCGATAACCCGCCACGATCATCGCGATCCGCTCGCGCCAGTTAAGCCGGTCATTGCCGATGGTGTCGAGCATGGCGGACAACACCCGCGAGTTCTGCACGGTGAGCAGGGTCAGCAATATCGAGGGTACCAGCACGATCAGGAAGATGCCGATCCGCTCGAGCGCCGGCAATTCGCCGAACGCAAACAGATTCATGCCCAGAAACCCGGTCACGATGGTGCCGATCATGCCGAAGATGGTCACCACCGTGAGCCTGAGCACCGATTCAGCCTGCCGGCGTGAGTCATCGCTGTCCAGGTACTGGCTCATGTCGAGGATTTCTTCGCGCACCTCGGCAAACAACTGGTCGTTGCCCAGATGCCGGCTGAGCATGCGGAACAGATCGCGCGCCATCACCTGATTGGACAGTTCATGAAACCAGTAGCGGTGATTGAAGCGCAGAAAGATCTCCAGTGAACGACGCACGCCGCGCTTGAACCGGCGGATCGAGTCCGGATCGTCGGGATGCAGGCGCGATACGGCCACGACCTGCTGATCCGAGATCAACAGCAGCGCCGCCTTGTGGAAATGCGCGATCAGCATGACCAGGAAGTACTGATGGCGGAACTGACCGAGCAATCCCTGCTCGCGATCGATGTAACGCCGGTCGCGTGCCGAACCGATCATGGTCAGGGAATGACCGTTGCACAACACCCGGGTCGAGGCCTTCAGGTCGCCCCTGTCCGGCATCCAGTAACGGTCATAGTAGAACTCGCGTTCAGCCTCGAGCAGTGCCGCCTCGCTGATCTCCAGTCCCTTGCCATCATCGGGACGGGTGTTCAGGGCCAGCCGGTAGAAGTCGTCACGCTCGATCGCGAATGGATTGTCGAACGACAGGTATGTCATGCGCGGGATGCGATGATATTCAAGCTGGCGGTAGCGAAGTGCGCCAGGCTTGTTCGAGAAATGCTGAACCATGGGCTCGAGCAGGAACTGCCAGTGCGAACCGACCGACGCCGATCGATGGGCATTGGCGTAGGCCAGATAACGTTGCTGGTCAATGAAGTCCGACTCGGCCAGGACTGTGTCATCGAGCCCGATCCACTGCACGCCCGGCAAGCAGTGCGTGGCCGTGCCGTCTTCATCCCAGGCGGTCGGAAAGGCACGGCCGAAGCGAAACAAGGTGTCCTGCACCCGGTCGATGGATAGATCACCCGCATAAAATTCGACGGCGAGAATCATCACATCGATATCGTAGAAAAAATACAGATCGATATGCTGGATCTCGAAGTCGACCGTGGCCGCATCGTCATAGTGCAACCTGAGCCGCGAGATGTCGTGACGCCGGAACACCCGGATCGGCGATTCACCGTAGCCCGAGCGGGCGGCCGGCGAGCGGCCCTGACCGTAGAGAAAGCGTTGCACCTGCGGCAGAAAGGTGACGAACTCGCTGTAATGACGGATCTGCACCGAGGCGGCATTGACGCTGAATTCATCCTCCAGCGGTTGCCAGGGATTGCCCTGTTCGATGGCCGTCAACTGCTCCCACCAGACCGTCGACGAAGTGGCATTCTGGGGTGCGACGATCTGCAATGGCCAGGTCAGGATCTGACGGAAATGGCGCACGATCGGCCGGCTGTCGGAACTCATCTACACACTCGACCTGATGGGGTGAGGACGATGATACGGCCTGCCAGGGCTCCCGGGTGTGCCGTGGCAGCGCCGCGACATCACACCGTCAGGGTCGGAAACAGGCGCTGAAAGTGCTCCAGGCAGGCCCGGGTCTTGGGCAGTCGATGCCGGTCGGGCAACATCACGCCATAGATCGGAAAACGGGTCGGATCGCGGTAATCCTCCAGAATCTGCACGATCTCTCCGGCTTCGATGGCCGGACGCACGGCCGTGGTGTTGAGCCGCGCGATGCCCACCCCGGTGCGCACCATGGTCAGGGCCATGGCGGTGTTGTTGACCCGGTGAAAACCGTCGACCGGCATCTCGACCATCTTGCGACCGACCTTGAACTGCCATTTGTTCAACGACGACGATGCTGCCACTGTGATGCAGCGATGCCGATGCAATTCCTCGGGCGTCTTCGGGCAACCATGTTGTTCGATATAACGCGGCGAAACGAAAATCGCGCGCGCATATTCACCCAATTGCCGGGCCACCAGATTGTCATTGCTGACCACTGCGGTACGGATCGCCAGATCGATGCCTTCGGTGGCCAGGTCGGTCATCGAATCATTGGCCACCACTTCGATGCGCAGCAGCGGATAACGATCGAGCAGCGCGGGTAGCGACGGGATGACTTGCAGGTCGCCCATGATCTGGCTCACGGACAGGCGCACCAGACCGCTGGGCGAGCGCGAACGTGTGTCCAGCTCCGCCGACAGCTCGTCCAGCGAGTCGATCATCCGCCGTGCCTGAGCGAGCACCAGTTCACCCTCGGGCGTGACCGACAGTCCATGGGTGGACCGATTGAGCAGGCGCACACGGAACACGCCCTCGAGACGGGTCAGGGCTCGCGACACCTGAGACACAGGTACATTACGCTCCAACGCGGCTGCCGACAGCGTGCCCAACTCGGCCACGCGCAACAGCATGCTCAGATCGCCGACCTGGGGTTCGATCCGCGATGCCAGCCGGTCAGCCGGTTTTTCAATGGATACTGTTTTGCGGTTCATGCAAAGCCATTTTCTGCTTGGGCGCCTTACCGATCGTGTTGCACTGGCTTACAGTGTAGTCAGTGCTCGACAAGAGCCACCTCCCCTCCTCGACAATGGATCCGCAAATGACCACGAAACACAACGATTTCACCGATCCCCTGCAATTGCACCTGGCCAATGCCCATCGACTGCGCAGCCAGGCAGTGCGCGACACCTTCCGTGCCATGTTGCGCTGGTTCGACGGCCCGGTCACCGACCACTCGTCGGCGACCAACGGCAAGCCCAAGGGCAGCAACACGCCCGTCGAGGCCTGACAAGCAGTCCGTTTCCTGCTGACCAGGGTCCGGGATGATCCACCTGGACTCTGGCCGCAACCGCCTCATCGGCATCGGTATCACGTCGATTGCGGTGTTGTGTTTCGCCCTGCTCGATGGCACGGCCAAATACCTGATCCGCTCCTTGCCGATCTTCGAAGTCGTCTGGCTTCGTTTCCTGACCCAGGTCTTGATATCGCTTGCCGTGGTCGGTCCGCTCTACGGCCGGCGGCTGCTGCGCACCCAGAAGCCGCGCCTGCAGGTGTTGCGTGGCCTGATGCTGGGCACCATGACCGGCCTGAATTTCGTCGCCTTGTGGTATCTGCAGCTCGCCGAGACCGCCGCCATCATGTTTCTGGCGCCTATCCTGGTCGCCGGGCTTGGCTGGTGGTTGCTCAACGAAGCAATGGACAGAGGCCGCCTGCTGGCCATCGTCATCGGTTTCATCGGCGTGCTGATCATCCTGCAGCCCGGCGCCCGCGGCTTTCACCCGGCCATGTTGTTGTCGCTGATCAATGCCGTCCTCGTGGCTTTTTTCGGCCTGTTGTCGCGCCACATGGCCCGCACCGAAAACCCCGCAAGCACCCAGGTGTATTCCGGGCTGATTGCCGTCCTGATGTTCACGCCGTTTGCGTTCACCCAATGGCAGTGGCCCGAATCCGCGCAGCAGTGGCTGCTGCTCGTCGCGCTCGGCAGCTTTGCCGGCCTGGGCCACTATTGCCTCGCCGCTTCCTTCCAGTATGCCGGCGCGTCGACCCTCGCGCCCTTTCAGTATCAGCAGATTCTCTACATGATGGCCTATGGGTATCTGGTGTTCGGCGACGTGCCATCGGCAGCCGTCGTGCTGGGCAGCCTGGTCGTGATCGGCAGCGGCCTGTATCTGCTGCTGCGAGAGCGTCAGGTGTCGCCGGCGTCTGCCGGGCCCTGAGTGCCCCTCGTCTCGAACATGGCCAGGTGCAGTTCGTCGCTGCGGCCCAGCCAGATCGCACGATCCCGATGGTCGGCCAGTTCATCACCGGTGTTCGGATGAACGAACACGGTAAGCCCATCACGATGCAGGGTCAGCCAGGACAGCACCTGCGCAAAATCCGGATGATCAAACCCGAGCTGGCAACTCCATTGCGGATGCGGCCCGACAGGCTTTTCATGAATCCGGCCCTGGCGCACCGGCAGCTCGCGTGCCGCAAGGCCGCACAAGGCGCACGCCTGCCCGAGCGTGGCCTGATTGAAATAAACATGGGCGTGCCAGTCGCGGATGACGGGCTCAGCGGCGGTCTGTCGGCTCATGCGGCGCTTTGCAGACGGTCCAGTTCCCGGCCGTCCGCATCGGCCAGTGCGGCCTCGATCAGCGCCTCAACCCGCGGGCCGGCATCGGGCCGCTGAGCCATCTGCTCGGCCAGGGTCAGGATCCGCTGTTGCAGGGCCATGCCCCGGGCATGCGTATCGCCATAACCCTTGATCAAGCGGGCGCTGCGCGCCACCGCAGTGCCCAGGGACGGATTGATCGAACCCAGACGGTCGATCCTGGCCAGCCAATCATCGATCTGGGCAATCTCGCGCGCATGGCGGCTGGTGGCGCGCCGCCAGCGTCCCAGACGAGCCAGCACCCAGACGGTAATGAAACCGGGCAACGAGCTGCTGCGCAACAGCAGGCCGCCCGCCACCCGTCGTTCGATGAGGCCGGACAACAGGCGACTGCCGCTGATCCGGTCGGCCCAGCGCTGGGGCAGGGAATCCAATATTTCGGCCAGGCGGGGATGCATGAATTCGGTGTGCATCATGCGTTGCCCAGGTGCCAGGCGGATCTCCTCACGAATCGCGCTCTGGCGCGACCGACGGGTCTTCTGATCGGCGACACGGAACGGATCTTCGTAACACAGCCGCAGCGCCAGCCAACGGGCGGTCTCGGCGAGCATCTGATCATGTTGACGATGGCGCCCGGCCAGCCATTCGAGCCGCCTCAGGTAGTCGTCGGCATAGTCGGCATCCAGGTAATCGACGCAGCGGCGCGCGCCCTCGAGCGCAAAGCGATGGGCCGCGCCCGGCAACTCGCCGATCCGCCGACCCAGCGCTGAATCCGGCAGCTCAACCGATGCCGGCCCGTGCGCCGAATCGGTCTTGGGCACTGGCTGTGCTTGTACCGGCGGTTGTTGCGGCGTTTGTTCCGGTGATTTTTCCGCCGATCCAGCCGTTGCCTGATCCGACGACCCGCCCGCCTGCGCATAGGCGGCGTGCAGACCCGCCAGACTGCTGTCCACGCCGACCCCACCCTCGCGAACGGCGTCGATGAAGGACTCGAGCGGAAACGGCAGCACACCGCAGGCAGCGATCGCACCGAACAAGGGTGCCGAAATCACGGTGCGGTGGGCACTGGCCAATGCCGCCATGTCGAAGGCGACAAGCCGGCGCGCGGCCAGCGCCGCCGCCTCGCCCACGGCGCGCGGATCGGCCATGCCATTGCCTGGCACCACCTTCTCGACCGTGGCATACGAACGATGGGTCGAGGCGATCAAGGTGGTCCGATCGGGCGTGACCAGCCCGCGAACGATCGCCCGCCCCGCCTCCATCCATTCGGCGGCCACCACCAGATCGACGTCGCCGGCGCCCGGCATGAGTGCCAGCACCGGTGCCCTGGCCGACTCGTGGGCTCCTGGGGTGAACATCTCCACGTAATAGATCGTCGCGCCCGTGCGTTGGGCCACACCCGGCACCGAGGTCGATTGCACGATCCAGCCATGACGCTCGGCCAACGCAACCAGCCAATCGGCCAGCACGCCGCCACCCTGGCCACCCATGGCCACGATCGCGATCGCGATACGCCGGTCGACCCAGGACATTGGCAGGCTGCCTGCGGTATCGCGCATCAGGCCAGCCCTGCCTGCATGATGCGCCGCCGCCGACGCCGCTCGCTCAGCCATTGCAAACTGCCGACCGCGGCGCGACGCAGGCCGTCGATCGCGCGCTCGAGCAAGCCCGGGTTGCTGACCACTTCGATCCTGACAAACGAGGGGCAGAGCACCGCCGCATGCGCATTCTCGCCGCACAGGCCACAACCCACACAACTGTCGTCGACGGCTGACACCGGATCCACACGCAGCGGATCCGGATTCTCGCGGATGGTCAGCGAGGGGCAACCCGAGAGCCGCATGCAGGCATGATCGCCGGTGCAGGTATCCGGGTCGATGTAAAAACGTTCGCGCACCACCCGTTCGCCACGTGCGATGGCCTTGGCGATCAGCGGACGTTCACGCCGTTGCCGGTTGAGCATGCACTCGCTCTGGGCGACCAGCACCTTGTGTCCCTGGCCGGTGGTCGTGACCGCTTCGCGGATCAGCTTGCGCATCGCCGCCACGTCATAGGTACGTCTGACCTCGCGCACCCATTTCACCCCCACGCCGGTGACCGCCGCGCTGATCGCATGGCGGGTGTCGCGGGTCGGATTGTCGGCGCGCGAGGACAGGATGTCCTGGCCGCCGGTGGCCGCCGAATACCCGTTGTCGACGACAATGGTCAGGCTCTGGCTGCGGTTGAACACGGCATTACCGATGCCACTGGTCAGACCGTTGTGCCAGAAGCCACCGTCGCCCATGACCGAGATCGCCGGGCGTGCGCTGGCCACATTGAACGCCGAGGCGCCTGCTGCGCCCAGCCCGTAGCCCATCGTGGTCTGACCCAGATTGAAGGGTGGCATGGTCGAAAACAGATGGCAGCCGATATCGCAGCTCACATGCATCGGCCCCACGTCGCGCTCGGCCAGGCGCATCGCCGAAAAAATCGGGCGCTCCGGGCAACCGGTACAAAAGCCCGGCGGCCTGGGCGGCACATGGGCTGACAATGCCTGGATCGCCGGCAGTTCGCGCAGCCGCGCCAACGCCTGGGCTGGATCGGGCCGCTCGCCCAGAATGGCCGGCGCCACCCGCAGAAAGAATTCACGAACCCCGGCGAGCATCACATCACCCGTGTATTCGCCAGCCATCGGCAAAACGTCCTTGCCGTAGACGCGGGCGCGCACCGAGGCGCGGCGCAGAATGCTGTTGAGCGATTGCTCGATGTAGTCAGGCTGACCTTCCTCGATGAGCAACACCGCCGCCTTGTCCCGGCAGAAACGGATGATTTCCGATTCGATGGGCGGATAGGTCACGTTCATCACGTAAAGCGACACGCTGGCGCGACCGTAGGCATCGGCCACGCCCAGGCGCTCGAGCGCACGCATCGCGGTGTTGTACATGCCGCCCTGCATGATGATGCCCACGTCGCGGTGTTCGCCCGGAAAAAACTCGTTGAGCTGCTGCGCCTCGATGAAGCGAACGGCGGCCGGCCAGCGCTGGCTGATCTTCTCCTTTTCATGCTGGAACAACGCCGGCGGCAGGACCACGCGCGAGGTGTCGTTGCGCGGATTTTCGGCGGCCTGACCCACGGTCATGGCCGGACGCCGGTTCTGCTTCGCGGTGAAGCGACCATACACATGACAGGCCCGGATCCGCAGCTCCAGCATCACCGGCGTATGACTGGCTTCGGACAACTCGAAGCCCTTCTCGACCATGTCGACGATCCGGCCCAGTTCCGGTCGCGGATCGAGCAGCCAGATCTGCGATTTCATCGCAAAGGCATGGGTGCGCTCCTGCATGATGCTAGAGCCTTCACCGTAGTCCTCGCCCACGACGATCAACGCGCCGCCAAGCACGCCGCCCGAGGCCAGATTGGCCAGCGCATCGGAGGCGACATTGGTCCCCACGGTGGACTTCCAGGTGGCCGCGCCGCGAATCGGATAGTGCACCGAGGCCGCGAGCGCGGCCGCGGCCGCGGCTTCCGAGGCGCTGGATTCAAAATGCACGCCCAGCTCTTCCAGGATTGGCTGGGCATCGGACAACACATCCATGAGATGCGAAATCGGCGCGCCCTGATAACCGGTCACATAGCCCACGCCCGATTGCAGCAAGGCCTTGGTCACCGCGAGAATGCCTTCGCCGCGAAATTCTTCGCCCTCGCCCAGGTAGAGCTTGCGCACTTCCTGCGCGAATGATCGCTCAGCCATCAGTTGCCTCCGACGCGCTGACCGGGTACGAGCGCCAGCACCCGCAAGGGGCTGCCCGAGCCGTCACGGATCTTCAGTGGTGCCGCGAGTATCACCGCGCCGGTGGGCGGCAGCTGGTCGAGATTCTTCAGACACTGCAGCCCATATCGATTGTTCCCGTGCATGTAGTAATGACAGGGCATGGGCGGGCGTTGATGGAATCCCTGACCGGCGTCGGTGCCGATCGCCTCGGTGCCGAAGCCGATCACATCACGCTCGCGAATCAGAAACTGCACGACCCCGGCATCCGGGCCCGGCGTGTGCTGCCCGGTTTCATCGAAATTCTGGAAGGCCACGGGGTCCAGGCGCCTGGACCAGTCGGTACGCATCAACACCCAGGAGCCCGCGCCGATCCGGCCGTGATCACGCTCCCAGTCGAGCACAAAGTCGACGGTGAGCAGGAAATCGGGATCGGCGGCCGATTCGGCCGAACAGTCGAGCACACAGGCCGGCGCAATGAAATTGCCCACCGGCACGGTATCGACCGTATTGTTCGGCAGGTCCTTGCCACTGATCCAGTGGGCAGGCGCATCAAAGTGCGTGCCCGTATGCTCACCACAGGAGAAGTTGTTCCAATACCAGCCCGGACCGCGCGCGTCGTAGCGGGAAATCTCCTCGCTGCGAAATGGCCAGCACTGGCCCATCTCGGGTGACAGCACGATGGCCGGAAAATCCGATGACAGCACCTGGGTCAGGTCGACGAGTCGGATCTGCCCGCTCGCCAGGCTGCTCAGCAGCGAACCGAGCACCTGGGCACCGACCTCGTTGGCGGCGATTGTTTCACTCATGACTGATTCCCTCCCTGCCCTGTCGCGGATGACCCGAACCGCGCCTTATCAATAAGTGATCGACCCGACCGAGGTGCCGCCGCAGACGAACAAGGTCTGCCCGGTCACGAAGCCCGCCTCGGGTGCGACGAAGAACGAGACCGCCCGGGCCACGTCATCGGGCTGACCGAGCCGGCCCACCGGAATCTGACGGGCGGTCGCCTCGAGCCGTTCGCTACCCCTGGGGATGATCTCGTGAAACATATCGGTATCGGCAATCGGGCCGGGACAGACCACGTTGCAGGTAATGCCATCGGCAGCCAGTTCCAGCGCCCAGGTCCTGGCCATGCCCAACATGCCCGACTTGGTCGACGAATAGACGGTGCGATTCCGAAGCCCGAGCACCGCCCGCGTGGACATCAGCACGATCCGACCGAAGCGTGCCTGGCGCATTGACGCCAGATTCGCCTGGACCAGCGACATCGCCGCGCCCAGATGCAGATTGGTCAGGGCCTGGAGATCCTCCAGCGTGGCCTGCTCCAGCGGTTGTTCGCGCACGGCGCCGGCATTGTGCACGATGGTGGTGACCGGCTCACGCGTGGCCAGTTCCGCGGCCACGGCCGCGGTTTCGGCGGCGTCGGTCAGATCAACCGCCACGCCGATCACCTTCGGATTTGATCCAGCCGGTGGGCGACGCGCCAGCGAATACACCGTATACCCATCCTGCACGAGCCGCGCGACCACGGCCGCGCCGATGCCGGCACTGCCGCCGGTCACGATCGCGAGCCGATCGGCCTTGTCCCTGCTCATCGCATCACCTCGCGCTCCAGGGCCTTGGGGTTGTCCAGCCAGCGCGCGAGCCAGTCCTGCGCCACATCACCGGGATACACATCTTCGGTACCGGCGCGCAGGGCGGCGACGATGGCGCGGGCCAGCGCGACCGGCGCCAGTTTGGGCGGCGGCAGCAACTGGTTCCACTCATCATCGATCGGCCCGGGAAACACGTTGATCACCCGCACCCCGGCCGGCTGCATCTGCGCACGCAGGCATTGGGCCAGTGACAGTGCCGCGGCCTTGGAGGCCGAGTAGGTGCCATGCGCCGGGAAATTGCTCAGCGCAAAAATCGACAACAGATTGACCCAGGCGGTGGCACTGCGCACCCCATCGGCACCGCGCGACTGCATCACCGGGCCGAAAGCCTGGGCCAGGCGCAGCAGACCGAAATAGTTCACATCCATCTCGGCTCGCGCGAAGTCCAGACCCGCCCGTGAACCGATGCTCTCGGTGCGATGCACTTCGGCATTGTTGATCAGGATATCCACCTTGGCGCCGATCGATCCTGCGCAATCGGTGACCGCCCGTGAATCGGTCAGATCGAGCGGCAATAGTGTCACCTGCTCGAGTCTGGCGAGCGCATCCAGACCCGGTGCACGCTTCCAGGGCTCGGCGTGGCCGACCCAGACGATCTCGGCGCCCGCATCGATGAGTGATCGTGCCAACGCCTGACCCAGCTCGGTCTTGCCATCGGTCACCAGCACCCGGCGAAATTTCGGATCGCAGGTCATCTCGCGCAGTTGAGGATCGTCGGCCATGTTCGGAGTCTCGGTTATCGGGAAGGCCATCAGTACGCCCTGACCGGCGCGGTCCAGGCCGGCACCCACCCGCACCCGCGCCGGTGGCGGCGGGCAGTCGCCATGCAGATGGGCGACGACCGTCGCGCCCGCATCGAGTCTGACCATGCCCAGCCGCCAGGGCAGGCGCTCGCGAAAGAACAGATCGTTGCTGTGACGCAGGATCGTGGTGGAGATGAGTTCACCCGCGCCGTCTTGCTCGCACCATCGCAAATCGGTGCTCAGACAGCGGTGACAGGCTTCGCGCGGCGGATACTGCACCGCCGAACAGCGCTCGCAAACCGGTAACTGCAAACACGCCGCGCGCCGCACCCGCCGTCAGGCCGAGTGCCACCCGGCTGCGAGCACCGGGCGGCTGGGTGGGCAGCGGCGTGCGCAGAATCGGGTTCTTGCGGCCCGGCCGCAACAAGGGCTCGGTCATGAGGCAAGGCTCGGGTCGGTGAGGCCGGCGCGTCGATTGGCTCGCGCATGAATGGCCGCCTCGCGCGCGCGCAGTCGCGCCACGGTGCTCGTTCGCCAGGCATCGCTGGCCGCCGGATCGAGCTGCACACCGCGCCCCAGGATGGCCGCACTCGTGCAAACGCCCCGGTCGTAATTGATCATGCCAAAGCCCGAGACCAGGCCAGTCTGCGCCCGCTCGAGCCGCCCGCCCAACACTTCACCGGTGAGCTGGCGAATCGCCTCGACCGTGCCCAGATAACCACCGGCCGCGCCCGCCTGGCCCACCGACAATTGTCCGCCCGAGGTATTCAACGGAAAGCTGCCATCCAGACCGAACGCCTGATCGCGGATGAAGTCGCCGGCCGATCCCTTGTCGCAAAAACCCAGGTCTTCGAACTGCATGGCCGTGATCACCGGATAGTCGTCATAGGTTTGCAGGAAGTCGATCGCCTCGGTACCCACGCCGGCCTGCTCGTAAAGCGAATCGCGATCCATCACCCAGCCCGCGCGCATCTGGATCGGATCCTCGGCAAAGGCATTGTGCCGCTCGATGGTGCCCAGAATTCGCGCATAGGGCAGACCGAGCTGCTCGGCACGCTCGATGCGCATCACCAGAAAACCTTCGGCGCCGGCGCAGGGCATCACACAGTCGAACAGATGCAGCGGATCGGTGATCTCGCGCGCCGCCATGTATTGCGCGAGCGTCAGGGGTTTGTCGAACAGGGCAAACGGATACTGCAGGGCATTGTCACGCTGGGCCACGCACAACTTGCCAAAATCCTCGCGTCGCACGCCGTACTCACGCATGTAGAACGCGGTGAGCAGGGCGAAACTTGCATTGGGCCCACCCGATCCGTAGGGATAAACCGCATCACGCGCAAACTGGCTGAAATTGGCGATCATCAGCCGGAAGGAATGCACGTCATTGGTATCGGCGCCGATGCAGGCCACGATATCGGCATCGCCGGCCTGCACGGCGCGGGCAGCGCGGCGCAGACCCATCACCGCACTGGCCCCGCCGGTCGGAATATGGTCGAGCCAGCGCGGCGCCAGGCCGATGTGCTGCATCAGCCCAACCGCCGTATCGGGCGCGAGCATGAAACTGGTGATGCAGGCGCCATCGATATCCTGCTTGGCCAGCCCCGCACGCTCGAGCAGATCGGCCAGGGCGCGCGCCACCCACCAGTGCGCACTGTGAATCGAGTAACGCATATACGGCACCGTGACCGGCGCGACCAGCGCGATGTCATCGTAGCCCTGTCGGCGTCGACGCGGCTCAAGCATGCGCATCACGCTTCTTGATGGAGCGCAGATCGAAGCAGCGCGCCCCCTCGGTGCTGCGTACCGCCGCCACCGCCAGGGTGCGTAACTCGGCCCGCTGGATCTTCTGGGTGGGCGTGAGCGGCAGAGCGCCCACGAAATTCACATAACCGGGCGCCTTGAAATAGGCGAGCTGGCCCAGGCAATGGCGTACGATCGCCTCGGCAGTTGCCTGCGAGGGCGAAAACCCCGGCGCGAGCACCACGCAGGCCATCACCTCATCGCCGCGAATGCTGTCGGGCACCGGTACCACGCCGGCGGCCGCGACCGACTCGTGCTGCAACAACACCCCTTCGACCTCGACGGCCGCAATGTTTTCGCCACTGCGGCGGATCACATTCTTGCGCCGGTCGATGAAATGCAGATCACCATCGGCATCGCGCCGGACCACGTCGCCGGTATGAAACCAGCCGTCGGCCCAGGCCTCCCGGGTCGCCGACGCCTTGTTCAGATAACCCTTGAAAAAACCGTAGTCAGGCACCGGACCGGCTCGCCTGACCAGCAGTTCGCCCGGCTCATCGACCGCACAGTCCCGGCCATCTTCGGTGACGATGCGCCAGTCCACCCAGGCCGGCGGACGGCCAAAGCAGTTGCTGCCGATCTTGCGCGGCTCCTGATGGGCGATGATGCAGCCGCCCACACCGGTTTCGGTCATGGCCCAGCCCTCGATGAGCGGAATGCCGAAACGCGCCTCGAACGCGGCATGATGCCGCCGATCGACGCCTGCGCCGAAACCGAAGCGCACCGCATGCTCGCGGTCGCTGTCGGCCGGGGGCGCACCGATCAGCATGGCCGGCATCACGCCAAGGTAATGGATGATGCTCGCGCGCGCCGAACGAACGGTCTGCCACCAGGTGTCCGGATGAAACCGGTCGACCAGGATGATGGCGCTGCCGGTGATCATCATCGCCATGCTCGAGCAGGCCATCGCATTCATGTGCACCAGTGGCAAAGGCGACAACAGCCGGTCCTGTCCCGGTGTCAGCGTACAGGCGCCGCCCAGATCGCGATACCAGGCACCCGCATAGATGAAGTACTCATTGGGCAGAATGCAGCCCTTGGGCAGGCCGGTCGTGCCCGAGGTATAGAGCAGCGCGCACTCGGTGGCAAGACCGATGGACGATGAGGTCGCCGTCGTGACCGGTGGGCGAGATGAATCGCTGCTTTCGTCGGCCGGGCCAGCCTCGTGTAAGGATGCCTCTCGCGCCGCTGCGTGCGCAGCCAGTTGCGCACCCAGTGCCTGCAGCGGCGCCGCCGCCGTGCTGTCCACCAGCGCCAGTGAGGCACCATTGCGCGCAGCAGCCGCCCGCAGACGGTCATGATAGGTGCCGGGCGCAACGGCCAGGGTCAGGTCGGCATCGGCGATCAGATAAGCCAGTTCGGCCTCACGGAACTCGGCATTGACCGGCACCACCGACACGCCCAGCGCATTGAGCGCGAGCCAGTGCCAGAAGAAAGCCGGCTGATTGCCCAGCATCAGCCCCGCTCGTCGACCCGCGACGAGGCCGGCACCGGCATAAGCCGCGCGCAAGGCCTCGACCAGCGCCGCTGCCTGGGCATAGGTGGTTTCACCCGGGGCGATGCCGTACACATCGGCCGTATGAGCGGGCACGACCAGGAATGGCTGCTCAGGCCAACGGGCGGCGCTGGCCATGAAACAGGCATACACCGACGGCGGTTCGCGCGAAAGATCGGCCTGGGTCATGTCCTGGTTCCGCCTCGTGACAAGCTCATGGAAACAACTGGATCGAACCGAAGCCGGCATCCGGATTGACCAGCTCGACCTTCTTGAGCCGCATGCGGATCGCGCCGCCGACCGGCACCAGATGATGATACGCGGTGGCGCCCAGCATCAATTGTTCATCGCGCCGGGTCTCGACATACAGAAAGGGTGAACGCACCACGACGAGCTCACCCTCGCGTGATTCGATCATCGGTTGCTGCAACACGTGATGGCAGTGACTGGGCACCGCCTGCGAGAACGAGCGTGGATTCTTGAGTCGCTCGATTCTGACCTTGAGCAGCAATCGGTCTTCGTAGAACAGCGAATTGTGATTCAGTCCATCGGGCTGACCGCGGGTCAGCGGCATCCAGTAGATACCGTCCTCGGTGAACAACTCATACCAGTCGTCCAAGCGCTTTTCATCCAGGATCCGCGCCTCGGCGTACACGAAGGCGATAGCGGCCGCGTCGTCGATAGTGTCGCGCGGCATCAGGGAATCGGTCGGTGTGCCGCTCATGCCGCCCTCCTCATCGATGCCACCACGGTGTTGCGCCAGGCTGCGAACTGGCTGCGCATCGACAACTCCGTATTGCCGTCATACACCCCGGCCATGCCGTCGCGTTCGCGAGGATCGAAGCGACGATGCAGGCTCACCCATTCATTGCCCGGCGCCTGCAGTCCCTCCTGTATCGCCCGATAACAATGCAGATCATCATGGCCCACCACCGAGGTGGGCGCATTGATCAGACGGGAATACATCAGGGTGCGCTGAAGCAGTTCGGGTGGCGCGCCAACCAGCCGGAAGGTCCAGCTTTCGATCATTGTGCGGTTGGCGGCGATCGGCCGCGCGATCCGCACGGCCTGAATGGCACCCTTGATCGTGAAGCTCGGATAGTAGACAGTGTTGTGACGGACCTCGCCCAGAATCTGGGCCGCGCGCTCCTGACCATAGGCATCGATCATGCACTGGTCGTAATCCGACACGGCCGAATAATTCGAGTGAATCGAGAATTTCGCACCCGAGTAACTATGGCCGTTCGGATAGATTCTCACGCCCATTTTGTCAAACACATCGTAGCCGGACACAAAGGGCACGAACTGTTCGATCACCATGGGTTTGGGCGCGTCGGCCGGCTGCCTGGCCCATAGACGGCGGGCGGTACCGGCCGAGGACTCATGCGCGACCATCGGGTGCATGGTGTCGTTGAGGTTCTCCACGAACATTTTCCAGTTGCAGTCGTGCAGATATCGCAAGACGCCGCCAGCCACCTCGAGCCGGCCGGCCGGCGCGCGATCGACCATGTTGTCGATCGAGCTGAGCGAGTCACCGAAATACGACTCGAATTCGGGACCATCGGCATTCAGGCAGGCGAACACGAAGCCGCGGTAATTGCGCATCTGCCCCACCGGCAACATGCCGCGCCCACTCGGACACTCGGCCATGCCGGTATTCTCATACCCCTCCTTGCCAGGAATCGCCAGGATCGAGCCGTCATGGCGGAATGCCCAGCCATGGTAGGGACAGCGCAGAAACTTGCCGCAATTGCCGTGCACCGCGCCGGCCACCCGCGCGCCCTTGTGCGCGCATCGGTTCTGCAGCACGCGGACCTCGTCATCTTCACCGCGGATCATCACGACCGGCACCCGGCCGATTTCCGTGGTGTAGTAGTCGCCAGCCTCGGGCACCTGGCTATCATGGCCCACGAACACCCAGCTGTTCGGGAACAGGTGCGCCAGTTCGATCTCGAATATCTCCTCGCTGATGTACAGATCGCGATGAACCGCGTTGTCGCGCACCAGTGCCGCAACGCGGTCCGCCTCGCCGAAGTACCGGTTCATGCTCGATTCCTCCTGTGAGTGACGCATGATGACATCAGGCAGCCAGTTCCTCCCGCGCGGACGTGGGCGCGCAGGCAGCACGGTGGGTCAGCACGCCCGACAGCCGACTGAGCAATCGATGCAATTGCTCGAGTTCATCAGCCGACATGCCCGCGAAAGCCCAGTCTTCGACAAGCCGTGCGCAACGCGCCAGTTCGGCATTGAGCACCCGCCCGGCGGCGCACAGATGGACCTCGATCCGCCGGGAATCCCCGCGGGCTACCCGACGCCGGATCAGTCCACGTGCCTGCAAACGATCGAGCGCGCGGGACAAGGTGGCCTGATCGGTCAGGGTCCGGTCAGCCAGTTCCGAAATGATCAGACCATCGCGCTCGCACAGGAAGCCCAGCACCCGCCAATGCGTCATGGTCAGGCCACGCTGGCGCAGTTGCAGCTGCATGGGCGCATTGATCTGGCCGACCACCCGGTTCATCAGATAGGGCAGAAACTCGCTGTGGGTCTGCTCGGGACGGGGCTTGCGGGGCATGGCGCTCGATCCTTGTCTCGTTGCGCCGATAATATTTGCAAGTGCAAATGATTTCAAGCCGCCCGGCGGGCCAGTCGAGCGAAGCGGGCAATAAAAAACCGGCTGACGCCGGTTTTTGATGTGCAGGGCCCAGGCTAGCTCAGGCCCGCCAGCGATAGACCCGCATCGGCGGAATGTTGAGCCACTCACGCTCGTCGAGCTCGGCCATACCGAACACCGGATTGGACAACACGGCCACCTGGGGGCGGAACTGGTAGGCCACGAAGCGGCCACCCTCGGGCAGGGCATCGTGGACGCGCTGGGCGATCAGCCGGCCCAGCTCGGGCGGCATGGTGGAAAACGGAATGCCGGAAATGATTGCATCGGGTGCCGGCAGGCCATGCTCGCTTACCACATCGGCCACATGTTCGGCACTGCCCCGATGCACGATCAGGCGGGGATCATTGATCTGGCGCACAAGATCAACGAAATACGGATCGATTTCGATACAGATCAGGCGGCTGTCGGCCGGCATGGCGGCAAGCAGTGCCCGCGTGGTGCCGCCGGTGCCCGGGCCGAGTTCGACCACGACCTTGGCCTGACTCACATCGCTCAGACGAACGATGCGCCTTTCCATGAACCGGGAACTCGGGATGACCGACCCAACGCCGGCCGGATCACGCAAAAAACCGCGCAGAAAAGCGAGAATCTCTTCTACACGGGGAATTCTAATTGCATCGGGTTGACGCATCAGGCTTCTCCAGCTGAACTTCGGGCAGACCCCGCCCCTTGATTGGCAGGATGACCCTGCATAATTTGCATGGATTGTGCCTCGAATTCTGCGGCACCGCCCGCGCCATCTGTAACAGATTCCACCGATGCGACGTTATCCGGCCCGTCAGTCGGCAATGGCCCCGACAGCGGGCCCGCCAAATCTGTTGGCCGCAGCGCACGTCGCCGCGCCGCCCGGTCGATTCGCGCCATTGCGGTCGAGGCCGCGGCGAAGCCCATCGCACCGGTCACGGTCGCCATTGAACCATAACCCGCGCAGGCCAGTGGCGCGCCCGCCACGCTCTCATCGTCCCCCGCCTCGGCGTGATCATCCATGACCGGGCCGGTAGCCACTGCTGTGCCGGCCCGGGTACCGGACAGTCCGGACAGTCCGGACTGCCGTTCCGCCTGATACGCCTGCTGGCGCGAATAGACGGCTGGCACACCAAAGCGACGCCGCGGATTGCGCGAATACCCGTAGTCACGGCGCAGACGCGAGCGCACGCTGGCCAGCAAGGCGTCGCCGGCCGTGATCGCCAGATCGGTGCAGACCAATTGCAGGGGATCGGTGCGTGCGCCGGCCGCACCGCAGACCACGATGGCCTGCCGCCGTCGCCGGGCCAGTGCGATGATTGCCGCCTTGACCGACGCCTGATCGATTGCCTCGACGATACAGTCGGCACTCGCATCGAGCAGTTGGGCCGCATTGGCGACCGTGACGAACTCATCGATCACATCGATCCGGGCATCGGTGATCTGCTGCAGGCGCGCCTGCATGGCCAGAACCTTGGCCTGCCCGAGGGTGGTGGTCAGCGCATGCACCTGGCGGTTCACGTTGGACTCGGCCACATGGTCCAGATCGATGAGGGTCAGCCGCCCCACCCCGCTGCGGGCCAGGGCCTCGGCGGCCCAGGAACCCACCCCGCCGATGCCGACCACGATCACATGGGCGGCGCGCAGATGCGCGAAGGATGCCGCCCCGATCAGGCGCTCGGTGGCGCCGAAGCGGCGTGCGGCGTCAATGCCTGGAACTGCGTGGACAGCGCTCACGGAATCAGGATCGTCGACCCAGTGGTCTTGCGCGACTCCAGATCGGCATGCGCCCTGGCGGCCTCGGCCAGCGGATAAGTCTGATCGATACGGATCTCGATCTTGCCAGACTTGACCATCTTGAACAGGCTGCTGGACATCTGCTCGAGGGTCTCTCGCCGCCCGGTATGCGCCATCAGCGAAGGCCGGGTGATATAGAGCGAACCGCGCAGCGCAGTCAGGGCAAGCGGCGCGACCGGGCCTGACGCATTGCCGAAACTCACCATCAGGCCAAAATTCTGCAGACTGTCCAGCGAGGCCTGAAAAGTGTCCTTGCCCACCGAGTCGTAGACCACCGGCACCATGGCACCGCCGGTGATCTCACGCACCCGTTCGGCCACGTTCTCTTCCTTGTAGTAAACGACGTGCTTGCAGCCGTGCGCCTTGGCCAGCTTACCCTTCTCTTTTGAGCCAACCGTGCCGATCACGTGCACACCCAATGCCTTGGCCCACTGCATCGCAATCAGACCCACGCCACCAGCGGCCGCGTGGAACAGGATGGTCTGCCCCTTCTGCAGGCGATAGGTGCGCCGGAACAGATACTCGACCGTCATGCCCTGCAGCATCATCGCCGCCGCGGTTTCGAAACTGATCGACTTGGGCAGCTTGACCACCACGCTGGCCGGCATGTTGCGCAATTGGGCGTAGGCACCGGGCGGGCCACCGGCATAGGCGACCCGGTCGCCCGTCTTGAAGTGTTTGACGCCGCGGCCGACCGCGGTGACCACGCCCGCCCCCTCCATGCCGACCCCTCCCGGCATGGGCTGCGGATACAGACCGCTTCGGAAGTACACATCGATGTAATTCAGGCCGACCGCGCGGTGTTCGATCTGCAGTTCGCCTTCGCCGGGTTTACCCACCGGCACTTCGACGTATTGCATGACCTCCGGGCCACCGGCTTGTTCGATGCGGATTGCCATGGGCATGATCTGATGACTCCTGATGATGGATGGATGAGTAGACGAATGACAGTGACTGATGGATCGGTCAGAACGTACCGGGATAGGCGCCGCCGTCGATGAGCACGTTCTGCGCGACGATGTACGAGGCCTGGGCGCTGCACAGAAACGCACAGGTCTGGCCGAACTCGAGCGGATCGCCGAATCGGGCGCTCGGAATGGTGGCCGCACGCGCCGCGGCCATCGCCTCGACCGGCTTGCCGGTGCTGCTGGCCTGAGTCTCGAAGTTCTTGCGCAGCCGATCGGTGTCAAAGGCGCCGGGCAGCAGGTTGTTGATCGTGACATTGCTCGAGGCGGTCTTGCGCGCCAGGCCCGCAATGAAACCGGTCAGGCCGCTGCGCGCGCCATTGGACAGACCCAGACTGTCGATGGGCGCCTTGACCGCACCCGAGGTGATGTTCACCACCCGGCCGAAACGGCGCTCGATCATCGGGTCGATGGTCGCCTTGATGAGTTCGATGGGTGTGAGCATGTTCGCATCGAGCGCGGCGATCCAGTCGCCCCGGGTGAAGCGGCGAAAATCGCCGGTCGGTGGACCGCCGGCATTGTTGATCAGGATGTCGATCTGCGGCGCCGCCGCAATCGACTCGGCTCTCCCGCCCACCGTGGTGATGTCACAGGCCACCGCGTGGACCGTCACGCCGTAGTCGTCGCGCAGCCGCGCGGCAGCCACTTGCAGCGGCCCCTCAGTGCGCGCATTGATCACGAGGTTGACACCTTCGGCGGCCAGCGCCCGAGCACAGCCATAGCCCAGCCCCTTGCTCGCCGCGCAGACCAGCGCCCATTTGCCACGAATGCCCAGATCCATGCAATCGTCCTCCGATCACTTCTTGAACAGGGAACCGAGCACGCCCCGGATCAGCGTGCGGCCCAATGAGGATCCGATCGAACGCGCCGCGCTCTTGGCCACCGCCTGCAACACCGTGTCGCTCTGTCGCTTGCGCTCGCCGGTCAGACCACCCAGTGCACCACTGATGATTTCGCCCACCGGTCCACCGATGTTCAGCCCGCCCTCATCGCTCGCAACGGGCTTGACCGGCTCGGCGGCCGCCGCACCCGCCCGGTCCCGCAAGCGCTCATAAGCCGATTCGCGATCAGCCACCTGGTCGTAGACACCGGCGACGAGCGATTTCTGCATCACCTGCTGACGCTCGGCCTCATTGATCGGCCCGATGCGCGAGGCTGGCGCATTGACCATGGCACGCTGCACGATACCGGGCTGACCCGAGGCATCGAGAAATGACAACAGACCTTCGCCCACCGACAATTCCGTGATCGCCTGCTCGGCATCGAAGTCGGGGTTCTGGCGCATGGTCTGGGCCGCCGCACGTACCGCCTTCTGATCGCGCGGCGTGTAGGCGCGTAGGGCATGTTGAACCCGGTTACCCAGCTGACCCAGCACGGTGTCGGGTACATCGAGCGGATTCTGGGTCACGAAATAGATGCCCACCCCTTTGGACCGGATGAGTCGCACCACCTGCTCGACCTTCTCCATGAGCGGTCGGGGCGCCTCGTTGAACAACAGATGGGCCTCGTCGAAGAAGAACACGAAACGGGGTTTTTCAGGGTCGCCGATCTCGGGCAGGTTCTCGAACAGTTCGCTCATGAGCCAGAGCAGGAAACTCGCATACAGTCGCGGCGCATTGAGCAGCTTGTCGGCCGCCAGGATATTGATCAAGCCATGACCATTGATATCGGTCTGCATCATGTCAGCCAGATCGAGCATCGGTTCGCCGAAGAACCGGTCCGCTCCCTGGTCTTCGAGCGAGAGCAGTTTGCGCTGGATCGAACCCACCGAGGACGAGGCGATATTGCCGTATTGATTCTTCAGGGCCGCGGCATTATCGCCCACGAACTGCACCATGCTGCGCAGGTCTTTCATGTCGAGCAGCAGCAGCCCGCTTCTCGTCGGCGACCCGGAAGACCAGTTGCAGCACGCCTTCCTGCACATCATTGAGGCTGAGCATGCGCGAGAGCAGCAAAGGCCCCATGTCAGACACCGTGGCACGCAAGGGGTGGCCTTTTTCGCCGAACACGTCCCAGAGCGCCACCGGCCAGGCCCGGAAGGCCGGCGTGGGCAGATTCAGTTCCGCCAGTCGCTTGTCCAGCTTGGCCGATGGCTGTCCGGCCTGCGCCAGACCGGTCAGGTCGCCCTTGACGTCGGACAGGAATACCGGCACGCCAATCGATGAAAAATGCTCGGCCATCACCTGCAGGCTGATCGTCTTGCCGGTGCCGGTCGCACCGGTGATCAGGCCATGGCGATTGGCCATTCTGGGCAACAACTCGATGGGCATGCCATAGTCGCCGGCCGCTCGCGTGCTGCCGTCTGCCGGCTTGACATAGCCGATGATGAGATTGTTCATAGGAATCGGTCCCCAAGGGCGTGCGCGGAAATGCCGTCGGCGCCCGGACGGGCCGTGTCGCTGCCAGGGCCGGGTGCTAACATTGTCGGTCCATATCGTAACAACTCAGGCGCGGCAGCGAGCCGCGGGGATCGCACCATCATGGCCGGACATTCGAAATGGGCCAATATCAAGCACAAGAAAGAGCGGGCCGACTCCAAGCGCGGCAAGGTGTTCACGCGCGTGATCAAGGAGCTCACCGTCGCCGCGCGCCAGGGCGGGTCTGATCCGGGCGCGAATCCGCGCCTGCGCCTGGCCATCGACAAGGCTTCGGATGCGAACATGCCCAAGGACACCGTTCAGCGCGCCATCCAGCGCGGCGCCGGTGAACTCGAAGGCGTCAACTATGATGAAATCCGCTACGAAGGCTATGGCATTGGCGGTGCCGCCGTCATGGTCGACTGCCTGACCGACAACAAGATCCGCACCGTCGCCGAAGTGCGTCACGCCTTCGCCAAACATGGTGGCAATCTGGGCACCGACGGCTCGGTCGCCTTCCTGTTCAACCATTGTGGCCAGTTCCTGTTCGCACCGGGCACCTCCGAGGAAGCCGTGATGAACGTGGCCATCGAGGCCGGTGCCGACGACGTGAGCACCGATGAGGAAGGCGGCATCGAGGTGATCTGCGCACCGCCCGACTTCGCGAACGTCAAGGCAGCCTTCGACCAGGCCGGCCTGAAGGCCGAGGTCGCCGAAATCACCATGAAGCCCACCACCGAAACCACCTTCGAAGGCGAGCAGGCCGAGAGCATGCAAAAGCTGCTCGATGCCATCGAGAACCTCGATGATGTGCAAAACGTCTATACCAACGCGGTGATCGCGCTCGATGACTGAGCCGCTCGCGGGTGCCGGCCGATGAAGGTACTGGTCATCGGATCCGGGGGGCGTGAACACGCGATGGCCTGGGCCCTGGCCCGGTCGCCCCGCATCACTGAGGTATTTGTCGCCCCGGGCAATGGCGGTACGGCCCGTGAACCCGGCGTGCGCAATCTGGCCCTGAGCGACTTTGACGAACTCATTGCCTTCGTGAGCGCCGAGTCGGTCGCGCTCACCGTGGTGGGCCCCGAGGCACCGCTGGCCGCCGGCATCGTCGATGCGTTTCGCGCCGCCGGCCTGGCCATCTTCGGGCCAACCCGTGCAGCCGCACAACTCGAATCGTCCAAGGATTTCGCCAAGGCCTTCATGCAACGCCATGGCATCCCGACGGCGGCCTATGCCACCTTCACCGATGCCGCCGCGGCCCATGCCCATGTCGACGCCCAGGGTGCGCCTATCGTCGTCAAGGCTGACGGTCTGGCGGCCGGCAAGGGGGTGGTCGTTGCCGAGACCACCGCGCAAGCCCATGAAGCGATTGATGCCATGCTCACCGGCAACCGGTTGGGCGCGGCCGGCTGCCGGGTCGTCATCGAGGCCTTTCTCACGGGCGAAGAAGCCAGTTTCATCGCGATGGTCGATGGCCGCAACATCCTGGCGCTGGCCACCAGCCAGGATCACAAGCGTCTGGGCGACGCTGATCAAGGCCCCAATACCGGCGGCATGGGCGCTTACTCGCCGGCGCCGGTGGTCGACCCGGCCATGCATGAGCAGATCATGCGGCGGATCATCGAGCCCACCGTGCGCGGCATGGCTGCCGAGGGTCTGCCCTTCACAGGCTTCCTGTATGCCGGCGTCATGATCAGCCCGGCCGGTGAGGTCAGCACGCTGGAATTCAACTGCCGGATGGGCGACCCCGAAACCCAGCCGATTCTGATGCGGCTCAGAACCGACCTGGTCGAGCTGCTCGAGGCGGCCATCGAAGGACGGCTGGACCGCATCAAGCCCGACTGGGATCCGCGGCCCGCGCTGGGCGTGGTGTTGGCTGCCCGGCATTATCCGGGCGAGCCTCAGACCGGCGACCCGGTGCGTGGCCTGCCCTCGGACGGCAATGTCCTGGGGCCCGATTGCATGGTGTTTCACGCCGGCACCCGCCGCGAGAACGGGCAGACCGTCACCAGTGGCGGGCGCGTGCTCTGCGTCACCGCGCTGGGCGAAACGGTTGGCGAGGCCCAGCGATCGGCCTATGATGGCGTGGCCAGTCTCGGTTTCGATGGCATGCAGTTCCGGCGTGATATCGGCTACCGGGCCATGTGTGCGCGAGACCCCGTTGCCGATCCACCGCATTCAGATCCATGACCAGACCTCACGCTTCAGACCTGCAGACGGTTCGCGACTATCTCACCCAGCTTCAATCGACCATCGTCGGCGCACTCGAGCAGGCCGATGGCCGCTCATTCGACACCGATCGCTGGGAGCGTCCCGATGGCGGCGGTGGCATCAGCCGGGTCATCGAAAACGGCAATGTATTCGAGCGCGGCGGCGTGATGTTCTCCCATGTGATGGGCAACGGCCTGCCCGCGTCGGCCAGTGCCTCCCGGCCCGAACTGGCGGGCAAGCCGTTCGAGGCCATGGGCGTGTCGCTGGTCATCCATCCGCGTAATCCGTATGTGCCCACGGTGCACCTGAACGTGCGCTTTTTCACCACGTCTGCCCCTGGCGACGCCAGTCCGGTCTGGTGGTTCGGCGGCGGAATGGACCTCACGCCCTACTACGGGTTCGAGCAGGACGCTGTCGGCTTTCATCGTGCCTGCCGCGATGCGCTGCAACCCTTTGGCGATCATTGGCATCCGCGATTCAAGAAATGGTGTGACGAGTATTTTTTTCTCAAGCACCGCAAGGAGGCGCGCGGCGTCGGCGGCATCTTCTTCGATGATCTGGCCGAGCCCGGTTTCGACACCGCCTTTGCGCTCACGCGCAGCGTGGGCGATGCGTTCACCAAGGCCTATGTGCCGATTGTCGAGCGCAACAAAGGCCATGAATACGGCGAGCGCGAGCGCAATTTCCAGCTCTACCGGCGTGGCCGTTACGTTGAGTTCAATCTGGTGTTCGACCGCGGCACCACCTTCGGCCTGCAGTCGGGCGGTCGAACCGAGAGCATTCTGGTCTCGATGCCGCCGCTGGCCCGTTGGCAGTACGACTGGGCGCCCGAGCCCGGCAGTCCGGAAGCCCGCCTGTACACCGACTTTTTGCCCCCGCGCAACTGGCTATGACGCAGTCAAGGCGGTCGGAACGCATCGGGCTGCTCGGTGGCTCGTTCGATCCGATCCATGTGGGCCATATCGCGCTGGCCCGGGCGGCCCAGATCGCCCTGCCACTTGATTCGATCCGCTTCTTGCCCACAGCCCGGTCCTGGCAGAAGAGCCAGCGGCAGACCGACCCCGAGCATCGCCTGGCCATGATCGCCCGCGCGATTGCCGGCCAGGCCACCTGGCACATCGACGATCGCGAGGTGCGCCGTGGTGGCGCCAGCTACACGGTCGATACCCTGGCCGGACTGCGCGAGGAACTCGACCCGGCCATTGCGCTGGTGCTGATCCTGGGCGGCGACCAGTTGCGCAATCTGGCCACCTGGCATCGCTGGCGCGAGTTGATTCACTACTGCCATATCGCCGCCACCCAGCGTGGTCAATCGTCTTTGCAGGACTTGCCCGATGACGTGGAATCCCTGATGCAGGCTCACGGTCGCGATGCACTGCCTGATACGCCGGCGGGCAGCATCGTGTTGTTTCGCATGCCGGCCGTACCGGTCTCGTCGACCCGTCTGCGGCAGGCCATCGACACAGGCGAACCGGTGGCCGAACTATTGCCGCCCGGTGTTGCCGAATACATCGCCCAACACCATCTTTATCGAGAGGAAGCCTGACGCATGGATGTAAGAAAGCTGCAGCGCACGATCGTCGACGCTCTGGAAGACGTGAAGGCTCAGGACATCAAGGTTTTCAACACGACGGCGATGACCAGCCTGTTCGATCGGGTGATCGTCGCCAGCGGAACCTCCAACCGGCAGACCCGCGCCCTCGCCCATCATGTGCGTGACTGCATTCGCAAGGCCGGTGGTGATGTGATCTCCATCGAGGGCGAAGAAACCGGCGAGTGGGTGCTCGTGGATGCGGCCGACGCCGTCGTGCACATCATGCAACCGGCGATCCGCAGTTACTATCAGCTCGAAGACATCTGGGGCGGCAAGCCCGTGCGCATGAAACTGGGCGCCACCGCGACCGTCGCCGACGACGAGTGAGGCCGGCATCCCCCTGCACCTGATCGCTGTGGGCACGCGGATGCCTTCCTGGGTCGACACGGCCGTGGCCGATTACGGGCGACGCATGCCCGCCGAACTCGCGCTGGCCTGGCAGGAGATCAAGGTCGAAACCCGTAGCCCGGGCAGCACGGTGGCGCGCTGTCTGACGCGCGAAGCCGACCGGATTCGCGCCGCGCTGCCCAGGCGCGCCTATCTGATCGCCCTGGACGAAAAAGGCACGGCCTGCACCACCGTGGCGCTGGCCGACCATTTGCAGCGCTGGCAGGCGTTGGGCGACCCGGTCGCGATGATCATCGGCGGACCCGACGGACTGGACCAGAGCCTCAAACAAGCGGCCCGTGAAACCCTGCGCCTGTCCGATCTCACCCTGCCGCATCCCATCGTGCGGGTGGTTCTGGCCGAACAACTGTATCGGGCCTGGACCATCAACAACGGCCATCCCTATCATCGGACCTGAGCGACCCGGCTACGTGACCCCAACCGCCCCACCCCACATCTGGCTGGCCTCGGCGAGCCCACGTCGGCGCGAATTGCTCAGCCAGATCGGCGTTGATTTCGACTTGCTGCTGCCCGATGATCCTGAGGCGGCCGAGCGGCTCGAGGCTGTGCGCCCGGGTGAACCGCCCAATGACTACGTGCAGCGCGTGGCCATCGCCAAGCTGCAACTGGCTGTCGCCAGCCGTGAGCGCCAGGCCCTCGAGCTCAGACCGATTCTCGCCGCCGACACCACCGTGGCCATCGGCGGGCGGATCCTGGGCAAGCCCGCCGACATCGACCAGGCCCGCGCCATGTTGCAGGCCTTGTCCGGGCGCACCCATCGGGTGCTCAGTGCCGTGGCCGTGGCACGCGGCACGCGCATCCAACACCGGGTCCAGGTATCGCGGGTATGGTTCGACCGGATCCCGCCCGCTGCGCTCGAGGCCTATGCCCGTTCGGGCGAAGGCCTGGACAAGGCGGGCGGCTATGGCATCCAGGGCGTGGCCGGTGGCTTCGTGCGCAAGATCGAGGGTAGCTATACCGGCATCATGGGTCTGCCGCTCTACGAAACCCGACGCCTACTGGGTCTTTAGGCCGGCGGGGACCTCAGCCGGTGGCGCCCCGGCCTCACGCGTGGCAGCCGCCGTCGATGAGGGCCGGCCTGCGGCCGATTGCCGCGTCGGTGCGCGGTGCGTCTTGCGCAACAAGTCGATGAGCAGGTGCTGCTCATCCGGCGTCAGGCGATTGGCCAGTTCGGCAACGATCAGGGGCGTGGCGCGTGCGGCCTTTCGGGCGAGCCGGCTGCCCTTGGCCGTCAAAACGATATGTTGCGAGCGACCATCGGCTGGATTGGGCGCGCGTTCGACCAGACCCCGCCCGACCAGTCGGTCCAGTTGCAGGGTCAGGTTCGGTGCCGTGAGCATCAGCGCCCGGGCCAGATGCTTGGGGGGTTGCGGTCCGTTGGTCAGGATCAGCATCAACAACGAGAACTCCACCTTGCGTAGCGCAAAGGGTTCGCCAATATGCAGCGCAAAGCTGCGATCCGTGGTCACGCTGGCCCGCGCCAGATGAAACCCGAGCAGCTCGGCGAGCGGCCCCAGAGACAATTCGGTCAGACTCGCAGCCATAGTCGTGGATCAGGCAGGCCGGGCGAGAATGAACAACGGATCGTCGGCAGGCCCGTCGTAGAGACGAATCACCAGTTGTTCGCGCGCCTTGAGCACCGCCCGTTGATTGATCGAGCCCTTGTCGGTCACTTCACCCAGGTCGATCGCCGGCGGCTCCGGCAACAGATAAAACCGCGTGACCCGGCTCGCACTGCCGGTGGCCTGAGCAAGCAATCGCTGCGCCACCTGCTCGAAAAAGGCCCGCACGGGGGCCGCACGCAGGGTATCGGCCAGCGACGCATTGGCCGGCAGGCCGGCCAGTCGGCGGCATTCATCGGCACGCGGGAAGATCAGCGCGCCCACTTCGTTGCGATTCAATCCGGTGATCACGGCATCCTGGATGCAGGGCTCACCGGCCAGGATGATCCGTGCTCGCAAAGGCCCGACACTCACGAAGGTGCCGCTGGACAGTTTGAAGTCTTCGGCAATCCGCCCGTCGAAGGCCAGGCCACGCTGTGGGTCGGCCGGATCGATCCAGCGTGCTGCATCGCCGGTTCGGTAAAAGCCTTCGGCATCGAAGGCCTCACGGGTCTGGTCGGGCGCGTTCAGATATCCCGGCATCACATTGGGACCACGAAAACGAATCTCGATCTTGTCGCTGAGCTCGTCGCTGTCGGCGGTGCCGGGCGGCACCAGCTTGGCCTGCACGCCGGGCACCGGCAGACCGATATGGCCCGAGGCCACGTCGGTCCCCAGGGCGAAGGTACACGAGGGCGCCGTTTCGGTCATGCCCAGGCCGGTGATGATGCGCACCCGTTCGCCCACGGCGGCCTCGGCATGCCGGTGCAGTCGGTCCCAGACTTCCTGCGACAGGCTCGCACCGGCGAACATCATCGCCTTGCAACGGGCGAACAGTGAATCGCGCAGCGGCGAGTCGTTGTCCATGGCCAGTGCGATTTCCTCGAATCCGCGCGGCACGTTGAAATAAATGGTCGGCGATATTTCGCGCAGATTGCGCAGGGTTTCGCCGATCAGTTGCGGGGTCGGCTTGCCATCGTCGATATACAGGGTGCCACCGTTGAACACCGTCAGGCCCACATTGTGATTGCCACCGAAGGTGTGATTCCAGGGCAGCCAGTCGACGAGCACGGGCGGCTCCTCGCCCAGGAACGGCATGGACTGAAGCAACATCTGTTGATTCGAACACAGCATGCGATGCGTATTGATCACGCCCTTGGGCAGCTTGGTCGAACCCGAGGTGAACAGATACTTGGCCACGGTATCGGCGGTGATCGATGCATGTGCCGCGTCGAGTGCGGCGCCGGGGCGAACCGCCAGCAAGGCCTCGAAAGCATGAGTCGGACGAGTGTCATCCGCCCCTGCCGGCGCGCCATCGCCATAGACCACGGCAATATCGGCGCCCAGCGTCGCCTTGACCGCGGGCGCGAAGCTGGCATCACTGATGAACACCATGCCGGGATTCAGATTCTTCAGGATATCGCGCAGCTTGCCGTAGTCTGTCGAGATCAGCGAATACGCGGGTGAAATCGGCGCATACGGAATGCCGGCCCACATCGCACCGAATGCCATCGACAGGTGTTCGAGGTCATTGCCCGAAAGAATCGCCAAAGGTCGCTGCGCCGACAGGCCCTGATCGAGCAGCGCCTGGCCTATCGATCGCGCCCGCTCGCGCATCTGCGCATAACTGATGCGTTGCCAGGGCTCGGTGCCGCCCGCGCGGGCGACATCGCGCGGCCGGCGGGCAACCAGGGTCCGATCGGGCACTTCGTCGGCCCATCGGGACAAGCAGTCGGTGAGCCGCGCCGGATACGCGGCCAGGGGCTCGGGCGAACTCAGGATGATGGTGCCATCGGCCCGTCGATCGACCACGGTCTGCTGACAAGCGCCGATCTCGATATGCCGATAACGCGCAGGCTTCGCGGCGCCGGTGCTCATGACTTGAGCACCTTGCCCGCACGGCCTTCGAGAAAGGCGCGCAGACGGCCCTTGGCCTCGGGCGTGCTCTGCGCAATCGCGGCCATCAAGGCCTCGGTCATCAGCCCTTCGCCATGTGATTGATCGGCGATGCGTGGCAAGGCATGCATCACCGCATAGTTGGACATCGGCGCATTGGTCGCGATCTTGGTCGCCAGCTCCAGCGCCTTGGACAATTGCGCGCCGTTGTCCACCACATATTGCGTCAGACCCATCGCATAACCCTCGGCGGCATCATGCACCCGCCCCGTGAGCATCATGTCGGTCATGCGTGCCACACCGATCAGGCGCGGAATCCGCACCGAACCGCCACCGCCCACGAAAATGCCGCGCTGCCCTTCGGGCAGGCCATACCAGGTTTCCTGGGCGGCGACCCGGATATGACAGGCCACGGCAAGTTCCAGCCCGCCACCGACCACTGCACCGTGAAGGGCAGCAACCACCGGCACCGGACCGAACTGAATGGCATCGAAGGCAACATGCCAGGACCGCGAATGACGAACCCCATGACCCACATCGCCGTCTTCGAGTTCGGCCAGATCAAGCCCTGCGCAGAAATGATCACCCGCGCCGCTGATCACGGCGGCGCGAATGTCGCCCGGCAGATTGAGCATGCAGGTATGTAACTGGGTCACCAGGGTATCGCTCAGTGCGTTACGCTTGGCGGGACGATTCAGTTGAATGTGCAGTACCTCGCCGTGCCGCGACAGGCTCAGCAGAGTCAGGGCCTGGCTGAGCGGATGGACCGCCGGGTCGCCATCGGCAGGCGCAGGAGCATTCGGAGAGTGGGTCATCGGCTGGGTCTCGTCAATTGTAGTGACCGGCGGGCAGTGCTCGCCGGCTTTGCTAGTATAGTTCATAATCTGAACTAAATACCAGATCGACCCAGTCAAGGACCTTGCCCATGAAGACCGATTCTCTCATCGCCATCGACATGCACACGCACGCCGAGGTCTCGTGTCGCAATCCCTTCGATGCCTATGGCGAGGAATACGATCGCGCCGCCGACAAGTATTTCGGCTCGGACCGCCGGCCCACGATTGCCGAAACCGTGGCCTATTACCGCGAGCAGAAAATCGGTCTGGTCATGTTCACGGTGGACAGCGAATCGCAACTTGGCCGCCGGCGCATTCCGAATGAAGAAATCGCCGATGCCGCCCGCGAGAACAGCGACATGATGATCGCCTTCGGTTCAATCGACCCGCACAAGGGGAAGATGGGCGCACGCGAGGCCCGACGCCTTATCGAAGAAGGCAATGTCAAGGGATTCAAGTTCCATCCCACTGTGCAGGGTTTTTTGCCCTACGACAGGATGGCCTGGCCGCTCTATGAAGTGATCGCCGAGTACAAGCTGCCGGCCGTGTTCCACAGCGGCCACTCGGGCATCGGCTCGGGCATGCGCTGCGGCGGCGGGCTGCGTCTGCAGAACAGCAACCCGATGCTGCTTGAAGATGTCGCGATCGACTTCCCGGACATGCAGATCATCATCGCTCATCCAAGCTGGCCCTGGCAGGACGAGGCGCTCAGCCTGGCCTTGCACAAACCCAATGTGTGGATCGATCTGTCCGGCTGGTCGCCCAAGTACTTTCCGCCGCAACTCGTGCAGTATGCGAACACCTTGCTCAAGGACCGTATGCTGTTCGGCTCGGACTTCCCCCTCATCACGCCCGAGCGCTGGATGAAGGATTTCGACGAGGCCGGCTTCAAGGACAAGGTCAAGCCGCTCATCCTGAAGGAAAACGCGATGCGCCTGCTCGGACTCAACGCGGCGTAATCGACCGATGAGCCGGGTTTCGCAGCGCCAGGGGCGATAACAGCGGCGGCGCCGGCCGATCGAGTATAGTCGGCGCCAGCCCGTCAACCGCCGCCCCCACTGATGCAACGCGAAGAAATCCTCATCAACTGCACGGCTCACGAGACACGGGTCGCCCTGATCCAGCTCGGGTCATTGCAGGAACTGCACATCGAACGCACGTCCAGCCGCGGCCTGGTCGGCAACCTCTACCTGGGCAAGGTGGCCCGGGTGCTGCCCGGCATGCAGTCGGCCTTCATCGACATCGGCCTGGAGCGGGCGGCTTTTCTGCATGTGGCTGACCTCTGGCAGGCACGGCCCACGGCCACCACGCCGGTACCGATCGAAAAGCTGCTCTACGAAGGCCAGTCGCTGATGGTCCAGGTGCTCAAGGATCCGCTGGGCACCAAGGGCGCCCGGCTGACCACCCAGATCAGCATCGCCGGCCGGCTGCTGGTCTACCTGCCCAAGGACCCGCACGTCGGCATCTCCCAGAAGATCAGCGACGAGGCCGAACGGCTGGCCCTGCGTGAGCGCATCCTGCGCCTGCGCCCGGCTGACGAAACCGGCGGCTTCATCGTGCGCACCCAGGCCGAAGTGGCGGCCGACCCCGAACTGATCGCCGACATCGACTATCTGCGCAAGCGCTGGGCGCAGATCGTGTCAGTATCGCGCGAGCTGCCCGCGCCGCAGTTGCTCTATCAGGAACTGAGTCTGGCCGAGCGTAGTCTTCGCGACCTCGCCACCGCCGACACGTCGTTGATTCTGGTCGATTCGCCCGATGCCTATCTGCGGCTGCTCGAATTCACGCGCGCCTACACGCCCGACATGCTCGATAAGCTGCAATCGTTCACGGGCGACCGGCCGTTGTTCGACATGCGCGGCATCGAAGACGAGATCGAACGCGCGCTGGCCCGCCGGGTGGATCTCAAGTCGGGCGGCTATCTGGTCATCGATCAGACCGAAGCGATGACCACCATCGATGTGAACACGGGCGGCTTCGTCAGCGGGCGAAATTTCGACGACACGGTGTTCAAGAACAATCTGGAGGCAGCCCAGACCATTGCCCGTCAGCTTCGACTGCGCAATCTGGGCGGCATCATCATCGTTGATTTCATCGACATGAACTCGGCCGCGCACAAGCGCGCCGTACTCGACGAACTGACGCGCGCCCTGGGCAATGACCGGACCCGCACCAGCGTGGGCGCATTCAGTGCGCTCGGCCTGGTCGAGCTGACCCGCAAGCGCAGCCGCGAATCGCTCGCCCACATTCTGTGCCAGGCCTGCCCGACCTGTTCGGGTGCCGGCCAGATCAAGACCGCGCAATCGGTCTGTTATGAAATCCTGCGCGAGATCCAGCGCGAGGCCAGCCAGTTCAATCCGACCGAATTCCGCATCATCGGTTCGCAGGACGTCATCGACCTGTTCCTCGACGAGGAATCACAGCCGCTCGCCCTGCTCGGCGAAGACATCGGCAAACCGATCCGATTGCAGGTCGAGCCGCTTTATCATCAGGCGCAGTACGACATCGTGCTGGGTTGAATGTCGCATTGGAATTGGCGCGCCTGGCCGGCACTTAGCGCCATGCTCTGCCATCTGGCTCCCATCTTCCCCTTGCAGCTTCCGGCCGAGTGAGGCTGGCGATGACGGGGCCGAAGAACTGGCGCAGTTCTCCTAGCAGATCCGCGAACGGCGGTGGCTGAAGTGTCGGCTTCGTCCGGCGCAAGAAGCCATGCCATAGGCCGCTCTCATCAACGACTTTCGCAAACGCATCGGTGAGTCCCACCGGCATCTCGGTCGGCATGGCAGTCTTGCGTCTTCCAAGCGTTCCAATGACCGCTTCCAACAGGCTAGGCAGGTCGAACGGAAATGTCCGAGATGTGACCCACACATCATAAAAGTCCTTGATCCTGCCGTTCGCTTCACCAAAGCGGATCATCGCCTCGAATTTTTCGGCGACTACGGTCTCCGGCGGGTACATCAGGATCTGGGCAGCTGGCAGATTCGGCAACAAGCTCGGAAACGACTGTCGTTTCGGTGCCGGGTAGACATGGTCACCAAAGCCGATGTCGACGTGGACAGAAACGTTGGCCTTGGCGAGTTCTCCCCTGAGACTGATTCGGACGCCCTGGTACTGGTTGGCTTCGCGAACCGCATTTACCGTTACGCTGGCAGGATCAAAAATGATGCCGTCTTCGACGACCTTGATCGCGCAGATGCTGGCGAAGTGTGCGGCAATGACGGCCGGATCGGGGTCTCCCTGACCGAGCAAATCGAGGTCGCCGGTAGGTCGGAAAACGTGCTCTGGCCAGGTCACGAACAGCATGGCGCCCTTCAGCACGTAATGCTCGGCTGCTTCCATCTGACTGAGTCGGTAGAGTAAGCGCTCGATGGCGAATCGCGTGAGAACTCGCTGATAGTCGTCGCCATGCTGCCTGGCATGGTTCAGTAACCTGGCTCTGATGGAAGCAGCGGGGTTCTTGAGCGCCTTCTCGCTCATTGCATGGCCTTGATGAAGGGTGCGATCCGTGCGGCCACACGATCAATCGCCGCAAACTTCATCAGCTCGCTCGCCGTGGTCTTCCTTTGGTGTAAGGCATCCCTGAGCGCCTCTATGGCAACATCCTCGCCGATCTGACGGCGATGCTTGAAGCAATCGGCGACTGTCTTCGCGACGCCGTAGATCGGCACGTCTACCCCTTCGACGACGAAGTGCTCAATGCCGGCGCTCAGGACTTCGCCGGTCGCTCGGATGATTTCAAGTTTGGGCACACGCACGTTCGGCGTTCTTGCCTTGTGAGGAATGGTCACCCAAACCGCACTCGGGAGCTGGGTCGTCAGCCCATGGTGTCGAAGTGCGCTGACCAGGCTGATGACCCCGTTCGGCACGCGGCGCGTCGCCTCCGCCAGATCGTGAGCAGCATGCTCGCCGACCCGCGCAGGGTCTTGATACAGCCCACGACCAAGTCGGACTAGCTCGCCGGCATTGGACATTCGCTTCAGGTAAACGAGAGGAATGCCGGCGGCCTTGAAATCGCGCGCCCGCGCGATTCCCAAGGCTCGCGTGAGATCGATGACGCGCTGACGATAATTTTTCTGAGGTAAGTTCACAATGTTATCTATTGTCGGCAAATATTTGAATTTGTCAACATAAAGGAACTCTTGCGATTTATAATGTGATGTCATATATTTTATCTGACAATGCGTCGTTCAAATCCTCCTTTCGACCTCACTCCCATGCATGTCAGGGCCGCGCGTGCGCTGTTGGCGTGGTCCCAACGAGATCTGGCCAAGACAGCCGGGGTTGCGACATCGACAGTGGCTGACTTCGAGCGAGGTCACCGGACCCCGGTGGCAAACAATGCTCAGGCAATCCGAAGCGCTCTCGAGGGTGCTGGTATCCGCTTTCTGCCGACCGGGGCCGTGGTCAGGCCCGCTGTTCCCGACATCGTATCGGCAGACCGCCTGGCTGTACCCATCCGGTGGGTCGATGCGAACGACCTGGCCAACTGGGCTGATCGAACCGATGCCGCCTTCAGCCTGCCGACGCTCCTGGCCCATTTGATCCGTGCGACCCATGGAACACTAGCCAAACTGCGATTTCCATCGGACGGGGGCCTTCAACATCCGGGCTGGGATGGATTCACTTCGGTCAAGGTCGGCAGCGCCTATGTGCCCGAAGGCGACGCTGGCTGGGAGATCAGCAGCCAACGCAGCAAAATTGAGCAGAAGGCGACTCAGGACTACCAAAAGCGAACACGGGATCCCACGCCACTGGATCCAAACAATGCTGCCTTTGTTTATGTGACGCCCCGCCACTGGCCAGGGAAAGTACAGTGGATCCAGGCTCGATTGAGCGAGGGCATCTGGCGCGAAGTTCTCGTGCACGACGCCGACGATCTCGTCCACTGGATCGAGCAAACGCCTGCCGTAGGGCTCTGGCTGGCCACTCGCCTGGGAAAACGCCCCGACGGCGCTCGGGAATTAGAAGACATCTGGAAGGAATGGTCGTTTGCGACCCGACCGCGGCTTTCTGAAGATATCGTCCTATGCAGCCGTGATCAGGACGCTGCAGAAGTACGGCGCTGGCTACACGGCGAACCTTCCTTGCTTCTCGCTTCAATCCACCACATCCGAAGAAGTAGCGGCGTTCCTCCACGCAAGCCTCGGCCTGCTCCCGGATGACGTGGCGGCTGCCTATCGAACCAGATGCCTGGTGGCCACCAGTGCCGACAGTGCCCGTGCGCTCGCTCGCGCTCCTGCGCCATTGATTCTGGTCCTGACTGATCCGGATCCAGGTCTGGCCAGAACCCTTGTGGATCAAGGTCATTATGTCCTGCAGGCTTATGACGAACGCCAACGCTCCCCCGGCGGCATTCGCACCCTTGCGCGCCCCACCCGCGAAGATATTGCTGCCGCGCTGATCAAGATCGGGATATCCAGGCCTCGAGCGGAATCGCTCGCGCGAGACTGCGCCCGAAACCTTTCCGTCCTGCGTCGTCTGATCCCGAGCGCACCGGACCGCCCGCCGCGCTGGGCACAAGCGGCGCCGGATCCTGCCCTGCTTGCGGCGATGATGGTGGGCGGTTGGGACGAGAACGTCGAGGCCGACCGAGCCCGGCTTGCCGAGATGGCCGATCAGCCCTATGAACGTGTCGTGGCTGCCTTGGCCAGCTACGTCGGTAATTTCGATAGCCCGCTACGAAAGGTCGGTTCAGGGTGGCGGATGGCATCTCCTTGGGATGCATGGTTCCTGCTGGCACCATACCTGACCAGTGCACACCTCACGCGCTACGAGACTGCGGCGCATGCAGTACTCGGAAGTGCAGACCCACGTTTCGAGATGGGCGCCACCGAGCGCTGGATGGCGGCTTTCCGAGGCGTTCGCCCGGAGTATTCCGGCATGCTGCGCCAGGGCATCGGACAAGTGCTGATCCTGCTCGCCCTGCGGGGCGAGGTGGTGCGTAACGTGGTTGATGCCCGCCGGCGAGCGGATGTCATCGTCGGCAAGCTGCTGCAGGACGCTGACCCGCAGCGGTGGTGGTCGCTCTCGCGGGATTTCCGATTATTGGCCGAAGCATCGCCCACGGCGTTCATGACCGCCATCGAGGATAGCCTTGATCGCAGCGAGCCTCCCATCCGCTCCTTGTTTGGCGCTGACAATGCAGGCCTATTCGGTGCCGAATACCTGTCCGGTTTGTTATGGGCGCTGGAGTCTCTGGCTTGGTCGCCAGAACTGATGCCGAGGGTCTCCCATGTGCTGGCTCGTCTCGACGCGATCGATAACACGCCAGGCCGCTACGCAGGCCGGCCTGCGAACAGTCTCCGCGAAATCCATATCCTCTGGCAACCGCAAACCAATGCCTCCCTCGACCAGCGGCTTCGTTCTCTTGACTTTGTCCGCCAGCAGGAGAGCGACGCTGCCTGGAAGCTGATGCTCGGCATCCTGCCCGGTCAACAAGACACATCAACGCCGTCCCCAACGCCGCGGTGGCGCGATTTCACGGTTGACCAGGTTGAAGTAGTGACTAGTGGGCTGTTGGCACGCGGTGCCGCTGCTATTTCTGAGCGGCTGCTCGCCGACGCAGGAAGCAATGTCGTCAGATGGTCCCAACTGCTGGATCGATTCTCGGATCTTGCTCCGGGCCCTGAAGCTGGCCTCGCGGCGCTGGTTAAAGTGGAAATGCGGATTGCCGACAGTGGCGATCGCGCCGTGCTCTGGGCGAGCATGCGCCGTGTCTTGCATCGCCATCGACAGTTTCCTGACGCCAGGTGGTCTATGTCAGGTGAGGCGCTTGATCGCCTGGAAATCATCTACAAGAAACTCGCGCCACCGGATCCGATTGAGCGCGTCGCCTGGCTGTTTGAGCGGGAAGTCGCCCTGCCAAACCCGTCGGGACCGGGTTGGGAGGCAGCAAAGCGCGACATCGACGCTACCAGGCAGGCGGCAGCCCAGATGCTGTTCAATGAAGGCGGCGAGGCATCCATCCTGACTCTTGCACGCAGGTCTGGCGCGGCCGGCTTCATCGGCAAGGCGCTGTACGACGGCGGATTATCGATACCCGATCTCGATTCGCTCCTGCATTCGGCGCTGCTCTGCGCTGACGCGCATGAGCGGGACCTTGCCCGTGGCCTGATCTCCGCCATCTTCTATGATCAAAAAGAACCGTGGGCAGCGACCTTGCTTGCCAAAGCCAGGCGAGAGGCTTGGGGCGACACCGCTCTATTGACCATCTTGCTCGCGCTTCCTTGTCAACGCTCGACATGGGATCAAGCGGCCCAGGCTGGCGCGGATGTAGAAGACGCTTACTGGCGTCTAGCCCCCCATTTCTGGACGAGCGACAGCAGCGAAGACACCTGCTTTGCCGTCCGTAAACTGATGAAAGTTGGTCGCGCTTATCACGCCGTGATTCTCGCGAAAAGTGGTAACAGTGCGGTGCTGACATCCGAACTCCTCATTGAAATGCTGCGTGAGGCAGCGCGCCAAAATGGCGAAATCGATGGCGACGCGATGGATGAAGCCATGTTCCAATGCTCCGTCGCCGAAATCCTGAAACTCCTGGATGAACGCAATGATGTGGATATGGACACACTGATCGAGTTGGAATGGGTCTACTTTCCGCTTTTGCAGAATTCGGAACGACCGGCCACGGTCCTGTTGAAGGCGCTGTCGGAACAGCCTGAGCTTTTCATCACGATGGTCTGCGCCGCGTTCAAGCCCAGTGACGAAAGCGGTCTGCCGGAGATTCCGGCGGACAATCCGGAGCATGCTCATGCCGTCGCCAGCCAAGCCTATCAGTTGCTGGAGGTATGGAACGTGCTGCCTGGAACCCGGGACAACGGCACAATCGACAGAGATTTTCTGGAAAACTGGATCAAGAATGCCCGTGCGCGCGCCAGATCGGTGGGGCGGGCAGACATCGCAGACAGTCGAATCGGCAACGTGCTTTCAGCCTCTCCGATCGGTGAAGATGGCAACTGGCCTGCTGAAGCAGTACGCGGTGTGATCGACCTGTTTCGTAGCATGCCGATGATCAACGGCTTTACGATTGGGAAATTGAGTCGACGCGGCGTCACGTCGCGGGATTCGAGAGACGGGGGGAGACTCGAACGCCAGGAGGCCACGAAATATCGACAGTGGGCGAAGGCCACTATTTACGGGCACCCGCATACCGCAAGGGCTCTCGATACCTTGGCGGACGACTTTGAGGGTGTAGCGCGTAATTATGACGAAAGGGCTGAGCGCCGGGACTGGGAGCACTAGACCAACAGCGGCAAGATGGCGCATGCAATATTGCGCATTTGCCGATGGAAATTCGACTCCACTGTGACGAATCGACTTGCCCGCAAGTGATCGACTACGATTTCCATGCCGTTCCGCCTCACTCTGCCAGACTAAATGCCTGATCCTGGCGCACCAACCGGAATCCGACCCGTGAGCCAAGCCCCCGCGCCCGTCACCCTGAGCCTCGAGCAGGCGCATGCATTGGCCACGTCGGTGCTCACCGCCGCCGGCGCTGACCCGCGCGCCGCCCAGGCCACGGCCAGCGCGCTGGTGCGCGCAGAAGCCCAGGGCCTGAGCTCGCACGGCTTGTCGCGCCTGCCGCAATACGCCGGATTTCTGCGCAACGGGCGCTGCAATGCGCAGGCCCGACCAGCCGTCATCATGGACAAACCGTCGAGCGCCCTGATCGATGCCGACAACGGGCTCGCCTTTCCGGCCTGCGCCCTGGCCATCGAACTGGGCATCGACAAGGCGCGCGCCAATGGCAGTGCCTGCGTGGCCGTCACCAACAGCCACCATTTCGGCGTCGCTGCCGACCACCTCGGCCCGGTCGCCCAGGCCGGTATGGTCGGCATCGCGCTGGGCAATTCGCCGGCCGCGATGCCGGTGCCGGGCGGGCATCGCGCGATCATGGGCACCAATCCACTGGCCGCCTGTTTCCCGCGCGAGCACGACAATCCGATCATGATCGATCTGTCGATGTCCGAGGTTGCACGCGGCAAGATCATGGTCGCGGCCAGTCAGGGCCAGCCGATTCCGAGCGGCTGGGCACTGGATGCAAATGGCCAACCCACCACCGATGCCCGAGCCGCGCTCGCCGGCAGCATGCTGCCGCTTGGCGCCGGCACAGGTAGCGCCAAGGGCGGTCTCATCGCACTGATGATCGAATTGCTCGCCATCACGCTGACCGGTGCCCATTTTGGCGCGCAGGCCGATTCATTTTTTCAGGCCGAGGGCAATCAGCCGCGGCTCGGCCAGGTATTCCTGATCATCGATCCGGCCGGATTTGCCGGGCACTCGATCTATCACGAGCGCATTGACGCACTCGTGGCGGCCATGCAGGCCGAGCCCGGCGTGCGCCTGCCTGGCGTGCGGCGGGCCGAACTGGCCGATGCGGCGCGCCGCAACGGCATCCTGGTCGCCGGTGTCCTGCATGCGCAACTGATCGACCTGCAATCGCGGTCGTGATACAGCATTCGGGGCTGCCAAGCGGCACGTTGCCGGGGCAACATCCATCTCCCGCGAATCGCGCCCCGATTCAGGGCTTTCTGATCGCCAACCCCTGCAACAGTGCGTGAATCACGCGGCGGGTCTCGGTTGCATCGACACCTCCCTGAATGCATAACGCCGCCGCGTCGAACATCGCGTTGAGCAAGGCCTGCAATGGCACCAGCGGCAGGGTCTTGATGGCACGGGCGCGCATCGCTGCCTGAAGACCATCGCGCAACGATGCCTGCGCATATCGGCCCTCGATCTGCTGCAAGCCGTCGCGCCCGAGCACGGCCGGCGCCTCCACCAGGATCAACTGGGTGCGCGTCGCCTGCGCCATCGCATCAATATAAGCATCGGCGCCCTGACGCAATGCGGCCAACGGATCGATCGCCATATGGCTTTGTCTCTCGATCTCGTGCGCCACCGCTGCACATTCATCTTCGATCACGGCACGGAACAGTTCTCGTTTGTCCGCGTAGTGATGATAGAGCGCCCCACGAGTGACACCGGCCAGCGCGACGATCTGCGGCGTGCCCGCATTCGCGTAACCCTGTTCGAGCGCAATCGCCCGCATGGCGGCCTTGAGCGCGCTACGGGTCCGGTCGGTGCGTGCCTGGTTCGGTATCGGTTTAGTTGATTGCATACATGCAGCCTGTATGTTAATGTCTGGATTCATACAGTATGTATGTTTTTTAGCCCGGAGGGCAAAACAATGAAAACCACGAGCTACTACCCCGTGATCCAGGTGGCCGATGTGCCGGCCACCGCCCGCTTTTATACCGACCATTTCCGATTTAAGCCCTTGTTCGACGCCGAGTGGTATGTGCATCTGCAGTCTCTCGACGATCCCTCGGTCAATCTGGCGGTTCTGCGTTTTGACCACGAGACCATCCCGGCCCAGGCGCGGTATCCGTCACGCGGCGTCATTCTGAACTTCGAAGTGGCGGATCCGGATGCCATCCATGCGCGGGTGCTCGCCGCCGGCCTGCCCATCGTCAAGCCATTGTGTGATGAAGATTTCGGCCAGCGACATTTCCTGACCTGCGATCCCAACGGTATCCTGATCGATGTGATCAAGCCGATCGAGCCGTCGGCGGCGTTCGCCGATCAGTATCTCAGCCCGTCAGCGTCATGAACCACACGCCGAATCCGCCCCGGGGGTCGCGCGTCAGGGCAATGCTCACGATGTACAGAAATACAGCCAGCGCCGCCAGGTAGCTGATGATGCGGATCCTGCGCGTGCGCCCGCGCCGCAGCGCCATGGTGCCCAGGCCGATATACACGAGCAGGAGCAGAACCTTGGCGCTGAGCCAGGCGTTCAGGAGCGGATACTGATGAACGATCATGGTCAGGCTGATGGCGGCGATCAACAGGATCGTGTCGATCGTCCAGGACAGCTTGCGCAACAGGCCATGATTGCTCAGCGGTGACTGCGCGATCATCATCAGGCCGCGCAGCGCGAACAGACTGCCCGAGAGTGTCACGGCCCAGATATGGATCAGCCGGATCGGCGCGTGCCAGTCATCCATAGCGTGTGCATCCGCCAGTCATTGCCTGCGCCAAGGCCTGTTCCGGATTCGCACTGACGCGGCTTCATGGTCGCAAGACGATCTTGGGCGACGCGCTGCTGCCCGTGTCCAGATCCATAAAAGCCTGTTGTCCATCGGCCAGTGCCCGCTCCTCGATCCAGACCAGATCGCCAAAACGCCCCTCATGCAAGGCAGCGACCGTGGCGCGCAGATCGGCCGTGGTGTAGGTGTAGGTGCCCAGCAGCGTGATCTCGGCGAGCGTGAGCTTGCGCATGTCGATCTCGCTGGCCCAGTCCTGCAGGCCCACATGCATGATCACGCCACCAGGCCGGATCGCGGCCAGCGCCTGTTGACGCGTAATTTTGGCGCCCACCGCATCCATCACGTGATCATAAGCCGAGTCGGCCGGCGCGGCGACCCGCGGATCGATGACCTCGCAGCCGACCGCCTTGGCCACCGTGTCGCGGCGACGCGGATTGAGCTCGCTCACGGCCAGATGGGCCACACCCAGGCGCCGGTATATCAGGGCCGCCAACATACCGATCGCGCCGCCGCCGATCACCAGTACCCGACATTCATGCAGGGGCCTGGTGAGCGCACGCATGGACAGATTGATCGCATGCCAGGCGGTGGCCGCCGGTTCGGTGAGTGCTGCAACGCGGGCGGGCATGTCCTGCGGAATGGCGATCAGCGAGGCGGCCGGAATGCTCATGTATTCCGCATAGGCGCCCGGCCGGGTCATGCCGACCATGGTCCGGTTGGCACACAGATTGTCGCGACCCTGCACGCAATAGTCACACACACCGCAGGTGATGAGCGGATTGCCCGTCCAGCGCGTGCCAGTCTCAAAGCCCGGGGCGGCCGATTCTGTGATCCGTCCCACGAATTCATGACCGAGCACCAGACCCGGCTGGCGTCGCGGATCATGACCATGCCAGGCATGCATGTCCGAGCCGCAGATGCCCACCGCCTCGATCTGCAACACCACTTCGCCGTCTTCCAGCGGGGGGGCTGGACGATTCTGAAGCTGCAATTCACCGGGCTGGGTATAAACGAGCGCTTTCATCGGAAAAACCTCGGATCAGGATCAGGGTAAAACAGGCGCAAAACCGATACAGGCCCGGGGTACTTCGCCATGCAACCCGGACAGGCAGCCGTGATGGTGTCAGCGCGCCGTATAGCCGCCGTCGACCATCAAGGTCTGACCAGTCACATAAGCACTGGCCTGGCTGCAAAGGAACACGGTCGGTCCGTGCAGATCATCGAGCGCGCCATTGCGGCCGATGCAGGTGGCGCCCGCGTGCCGCTGGGCCAGCGCCGCATCGGCAAACACCGGTGCGGTGAGTGCGGTCGGGAAAAACCCCGGACCGATGGCATTGCAAGTGATGCCGTGTGGCGACCAGGCCTGGGCGATGGCACGCGTGAGTTGCACGATACCGCCCTTGCCTGCGCCATATGGTGCGCTGTCGGCGAAGGCCCGCAGACTCTGCAGTGAAGCGATGTTCACGATACGCCCCCAGCCTCGCTCGCGCATGTCTGGCGCCAGGGCCTGGGTCAGAAAAAACGGTGCTCCCAGATGCAGATCGAGCTGGGTCTGCCAGGTCTGCGGCGTGACGGCGTCGAAGGGTTCACGCAGATTCACCCCGGCCGCGTTGATCAGGATGTCGACTCCGCCCAGGCGCTGCACGGCGCGATCGGCCACCGCACGCAGCCCTGGCAGATCGGTCAGGTCGGCGGCAAGCGAGTCGGCCGCGATACCCTCTTGCTGCAGTCGTGCCGCGCTGGCCTGCAACTGGTCCTCGCGCCGTGCCACGAGCAATACGCGCGCACCCGCACGGCCCAGTGCCTGCGCCATGGTTTCGCCGATGCCCGAGTTGCCCCCGGTGATCACTGCCCGGCGGCCACTCAGATCGAACAGTGCATCCCATGCAAGCGTGCTCATACGTCGACCGGCTTGCCCAGGTCAAAGCGCTGATCCGGAAAATACTTGGCCAGTCGATCATCGGCGGTGCGCGCATGCGCCTCCATGCCCTCCAGGCGGGAGATACGCGCTGTGATCTCGCCGATATCGCGCGCCGCGCTGCGAGTCATGCGCTGCCACGTGAAGGTTTTCATGAACTTGTGCACCGACAGCCCGCCTGAATAACGCGCCGCCCCTTTGGTCGGCAGGACGTGATTCGGCCCGCTCGCCTTGTCGCCATAGGCCACTGTGGTCTCCTCGCCCAGGAACAGCGAACCATAGCAGGTGAGATTGGCCAGCCACCAGTCCAGATCGGCTGCCTGCACCTCCAGATGCTCGGAGGCATAACGGTCCGACACTTCGACCACCTGCTCGCGGCTGTCGCAGACGATCACCTCGCCATAGTCGCGCCAAGCCGATCCCGCCGCATCGCGCGCAGTGGGCGGCAGCTTCTCGATGAGCGCGGGCACGCGCTGCATCACCTCGCGAGCGAGCGCCTCGCTGGTCGTGAACAACCAGGCCGGCGATTCATGCCCATGCTCGGCCTGCCCGACCAGATCACTGGCGACAATCGCCGGATCGGCCGTCTCGTCGGCGATCACTGCCACCTCGGAGGGCCCGGCGAACACATCGATGCCGACCTGGCCAAACAGGCTGCGCTTGGCTTCGGCGACGAACTTGTTGCCGGGTCCGACGATCACATCAGCCGGCTTGCCGGTGAACAATCCATAAGCCATGGCCGCGATCGCCTGCACGCCGCCCAGCGTCATGATCGTGTCGGCACCGGCCTTGTGAAAGGCATACATGACATACGGATGCATCGCCCCACCCCGATACGGGCTCGAACAGGCGATGATGTGGCGCACGCCGGCGGCCTTGGCCGTGGTCACGCCCATGTAGGCCGAGGCAATATGCGCATATCGTCCCGCCGGTGCATAACAGCCCGCCACGTTCACCGGCAGCACCCGCTGCCCGGCCGTGACACCCGGATGCAGTTGGGTCTCGAACTCGCGCAGCGAATCTCGCTGAGCCACCGCGAACCGGTAAATCTGCTCGATCGCAAAATCGATGTCACGCCTGACCTCGGTCGGCACTGCCCGGGCGTTATCGGCCAGTTGCGCCTCGGTCACGATGAGTTCGCCGTCCCAGTGATCGAGCTTTTTTGCATAGTCGCGGACCGCCTGCTCGCCATTCTGCCGGATCTCGGCCAGCATTTCATTGACCACACCCTGGGCCTTTGCGGTTTCGGTTTCGGGCGTCTTGCCCGCTTTCTTCAGATAGAGGATCACAGACACTCCTTGACGTTCAGGTATGAATCGGCGCGACACCGCTCCGACCCCGGATCATTTATAGATATCGGGCAGCAGAAAGGTCGTGGTCGAGGGCACGAAGGCAATCAACAGGACAACGGCCAGCATCGACAATACGAAGGGCACGGCGCGCGCGGCAATCCGCAGGATCGGTTCGCCAGTGAGCCCGGACACCACGAACAGATTCAAGCCCATCGGTGGCGTGATGAAGCCCACGCCCAGGGTCGTGATCATCATGATGCAGAACTGGATCTCGTTCATGCCGATTTCCTTGGCTACCGGCATGAGAATCGGCGCCAGAATCACGATATTGGGCGTGGTCTCCATCACGCAACCCGCCGCCACCAGAATAGCGATCATGATCAGGATGATCACATTCGGATCACTGGACAGGCTGGTCATCAGGGTCACGAATCCCTGTGGCACGCCCATGGTCGCCAGGGCCTGGGCCAGCGGCAGCGACAAGGCGATGATGGGCAGAATCACGCCATTGACCCGGGCCGAGCTCACCAGCATGCCGGGGAAGTCAGCCAGACTGAGCGTGCCCAGAATGAAGCCGATGATGATTGTGACCACCACAGCGACCGCACCGGCCTCCGTCGGCGTGAGCTTGCCCGAGAAGATGCCGATGAAGATCACCGCCGGCACGATGAAGGCATACCAGCCGCGCCTGAGCGAGCGCCACAGATTGGCCCGCCATGCTGCCCCCGACAAGGCCACCCCCTGCTCATAGGCATGGCGACGATTGACCAGACTGTTGGTGATGAAGATGCTGGCCAGAATCATCAGACCCGGAATCAAGGCCGCCTGAAACAGCGTCGAGGCGGAAATGCCCAGCACCAGACCGATGATGATGTAGGCGATCGAGGGCGGAATCAGTATGCCGGTGCAGGCGCCCGAGGCCACCAGCGCGCAGGCATATGGACGCGGGTAGCCCGACTCGACCAGGCGATCGATGGTCATGCGGCCTACCGCGGCCGCGCCAGCAGCATCCGAGCCCGAAATGGCGCTGAACATGCCGCAGACCATCACCGTGGCCGACCCGAAACCACTTCGGGTCCAGTTGGTCAGCGCCTCCGCCACATCCAGAAACTTGCGGCTCAGGCCGGTGCGCACCAGCACGTCGCCGGTCAGGATGAACAAGGGCACCGCGGTCAGCGCAAAGGCATCGATGCCCTCGAACAGGGTGCCGCCCAGCAGAGACATCGGCAACACCCCAGACCACCATAACAGTGCGATCGAGGTGGCGCCGATCGCTACCCAGACCGGCACGCCGAGTGCGATCAGCGCGATGAAGATCAGCACCGGACCATAAAAGCTCCAGTCGAGCATCAGCGACTGATCTTCCGAACCGGGATATAGAGACTGCAAGATGAATCCTTCCGCGTAGCGCGTCGCGTCAGTCGTAGAGCCGCTCGCCCTCGAACACCGGGCGACCGTGACGGATATCGGCAATATCGCGGCGTATCGACTGCTGCAGCCGATACAACAGCAGACAGAAGTCCAGCGGCACCGCGCTCAGAAACCACACCATGGGCACCCGGAGGCCGTGCGAAACGCTGCCAAACCGCCAGCTCACCAGCCAGCTTTCGAACGAGTAGTACAGCGCGATCACCGCCACGAACAACATCACCAGATCGCCAAACAGATAGAGCAAGGCCTTGATCCGCGGCGAGCAGAACTCGAAGATCACGTCGATCCGGATGTGGGCGCGCTCACGCACCGCCGCCGCCGCACCGATCCAGACCAGATAGATGAAGGAGTATCGAACGATCTCCTCGCCCCAGACCGATGAGTAGGAGAACACCTCGCGGCGCACCACCTCCACGGCCATCGTGATCACCAGCATGCTGTAGAACACGAGCAAGGCCCAGCGCTCGAGGTTGCGATCGATCTGGGCCATTAGCGGATTGTTGACGGGCGTGATCATCGACTGGGGCGGGTCAGCAATTCACCGCGTTCAGGCGTCGTGCACGACCAGACGGCCGGCTGTGTTGGCTGCCGTCTCCAGCTTGCTGAACAAGGCCTTGGAGCCGGTCAGTTCGTCACGGAACTTGGTCCATTCATCACGCTGATAGCCGCCCGCCTTCTCCCATTGGGCAAGCTGGTCAACCGACAGCGAATGAAATTCCACGCCCGCGGCGGCCAGCTCGGCAATCGCATAGTTGCGCGCCGCTGGCACCTTGGCCAGATTCTGCTGGGCGGTGATCTGCGCAGCAAACTCAATGCCTTCCTGCACATCCTTGGGCAGGCTGTTGAACCAGTTCAGATTGCAGGAATAGGTTTGGCTGTCCGGCACAGCGCGAGTGAAGGTGATGTGACTCAGGATGTCCTTGAAGCCGAATACATGGAGCGCACCAGCCGCAGGGTCCAGTGCATCTGCCACGCCCTGCTTGATCGCCGAGGGTGTCTCGCCCCAGGCCACCGGCGTCGGGTTGGCACCCACCATCCGGTAGTACTGCTGCAGCATCTTCGAGCCGGGCACGCGGAATTTCACACCCGCCAGATCAGCGGGCGACAGCACCGCCTTGCCACCCTTGCGAACCGCCACCACCCGCGGATCGATCACCACATAAAACAGGGGCTTGAAGCCCTTGGCCTCGACCTTCGGGTGAACTTCGTTCTTCCAGGCATCCGAATTCACGAGATTCACGAAACGCTGATTCGCCCCGCAGAAATACGGCAGATTGATCAGATCGACCATGGGTGCAAACGGTGCAAAATTGGACAAGGAATGCTGTGCCGCCTCGATCGTGCCCTCCTGCACCTTCTTGACCAGATCCCCTTCCGACCCGAGTTGGCCGGCCGGGGCCAGCCGCACATACACCTTGCCGCGCGTGGCATTCTGGACGTTCTCCTTGAAGTCGCGCTGCAGGATGGGATAACTGCGCGAGGCGCCGAGCTGATAGGCCGAGGCGATCGTCATCATGTGCTTGGCCGCATTCTTGCGCGTATCTTCTTCCTTGCGGTCCTGCGCAATCGCAGCCGGCGAGAACAGCGTGCCGCTGGCAGCCGCCAGCGTGGCAACCGTGAACCCACTGGTGCTCGCAACCTTGAAGAACTGGCGGCGTTCGCGCAATGCCTGTGTGGCCGCATCCGTGCCGAGTCGATGGATGGTCGATTCCTTGCTCATTGAGGTCTCCCTGTGATGTTGGTCGAACTGACTGCCCGGTGGTGCCAGGACACACACCGGCCTGCATGGATTGCACCGGGCCGCTGCCGGCAGCCCGGTCAGCCGGCCGCCCCTGACGTTTACCGAATTTGACTGACCGATGCGGTTTACCGATCACCGCTGACCGGGCGTGCCCGATGCAGGCTCGATCAAGGTCTTGCCGTCGCGGCCCGCTATCGCCTGCGCTTCCCGGGCGATCGTGCCCGCCACGAACAAAACGACCGCCAGGAACAGGGTCAGCACCTCACCGATGTCACTCATCCAGGGCTTGCGACCCAGGGGCCCACCAACCAGCACATTCAGGAAATACACCGAGAAGGCCAGCAGTGACAGCCAGAGCGCGACAGTGCCGGTGCGACTGATTCTCGACGAGGCCATATTGACACTAACCGGTTGGATGGACGAAATCGACAATCGCAGTACGCGACGACGGGCTCCGGCTGAATCGCCCGAAATCAGGCGCTCTCGTACAGCCGCGTGAGAACGAACTCCCGATGTCCCAGTGCCTCGGCTGCTGTAAGCCGCCCGTTGGCCGTGCGCATCATCATCTCGAGCAGCAGATCGCCGGCGCGATCCATATTCATTTCGCGCTGCAGAAGACCCGAGGTATCCACATCAACGTGCTCACCCATGGTGCGCACGGTACGGGGATTGGCGCAGATCTTGATGACCGGCAGAATCGGATTGCCAATCACATTGCCCTGGCCAGTGGGGAAAAAATGCACGGCGAAGCCCGACGCAGCGCACAGCGTCACCATCTCGGCCGCCGCCGATGAAGAATCCATGAACCACAGACCCGGCCCTGTGGGCACCTGCGCCTTGTCCAGCACGCCGTCGACCTGGCAGAGCTTGCCGATTTTCTGGATGTTGCCCAGGGCTTTTTCTTCGATGGTGGTCAGACCACCCGCGATATTGCCCTTGGTCGGCTGTGAATCGGACAGATCCGATGTCTTGTGCCGGTCGATCATTGCCTGATACCGATTGAACATGGCCATGAACTGGTCGCGCACCTGTGGCGTGGCACAGCGCTCGGCCACCAGATGCTCACCACCGGTGATCTCGCTGGTTTCGCCAAAGCACAGGGTCGTGCCGTGCTCATAGAGCTTGTCGAAAGCATTGCCCACGGTCGGATTCGCGCCACAACCCGACGTGGTGTCCGACTCGCCGCATTTGGTTGAGACCCAGAGATCCGAGATCGGACAGGATTCGCGCTGCAGTTCGGATGCCCATTGCACGAGCTCGCGAGCCCCCTTGGAGGCCCGCATGATGGTGTCGTGGTCGCCATGCAGTTCGATGGAATAGCCCTTGACCGGCTTGCCGGTGGCCGCAATGCCCTCGACGATCTTTTGCGTCCAGCCCTCCTCGATACCGATGACCACCACTGCAGCCACGTTCGGATTCGACCCTGTCCCGATCAGGGTGCGGAAATGCAAGTCCAGATCGGCGCCAAACTGCAGCCGGCCATAGGGGTGCGGCAGCGCCAGGGTGCCCTTGATGTTGTTGGCCACCGCCTCACAGGCGGCGTTGGAAATGTCGTCGACCGGCAGGATGATGACGTGGTTGCGCACGCCGACCCGGCCATTCTCCCGGCGATACCCGAGAAACTGAGTGTTCTTGCTGATCATCTGCAATCCTTTTCGAATGGGGTAACAAGCCAACGGGAACCGCGCTCCCGGCCTACCAGCGCTTGGTCTTCACGTTGTGCACATGCAGATGTTCGCCCGCCTTGATCGGCGCCACGACCCGGCCGATATCGACGCCGTACTTGATCACGGTGTCGTCTTTATTCAGGTTCACCAGGGCGATCTTGTGACCGATCGGCACATTGCTGATGGTCTTCATCGTCACGGTCTTGTCCTGCTCCATGACCCAGCCGGTGAGCGTGTCGCCGCTATTCACGTTTTCGACCACAACCGTGCCCACCGAGTCGCCCTCTTCGTGAACCACGAAATGAATCATTGAGGTCTCTCCTTGATCTGAACAGGTGGTTTGGCCAGCGGTCGCCAGTATAGAAACACAAAATATCTCTTGTCAATTAGATGATATGTATGAATTATATGAGTCAGTTGAATGCCTTGACGGAGATATCAATGGCCCGATTCACCCGCCGGCCCTGGCGCTGCCATGCTCAGTAATTCATTCAGTGACCTTGGACACCGCCCGGGCTCACCCCTGTACCTGGCTGTCCGCCAGCGCCTGGCCGAGGCCATTAGCACCGGTGAATGGAGCCCCGGCGATGCCATTCCCGCGGAGAAAAAACTCTGCGAACGATACAGTGTCAGCATGGGCACGCTTCGCCGGGCCGTCGATCAGCTCATCGTCGCCGGCCTGCTGGTGCGCCAACAGGGTCGCGGTACCTTCGTTGCCCAGCACAGTCAGGACCGCTACCTGTTTTCGTTTTTTCATGTGGTGCGTCAGGACGGACGCAAGGAATACCCGGCGGTGCGATTTCTACGCTGCGCATTCACGAGTGCCGACAGGTTCGCCGCCGAAGCGCTGTCAATCAAGACCGGTGCGCGGCTTCTGCATCTGAGCAACGAGTTGTCGCTGGCGGGAGAAGTGGCGGCCATCGATGAGATCTTTCTGCCGGTTGCATTGTTCCCTGACATTTCCGAGCAACGCCTGCGCGAGCGGCGCACAACGCTCTATCAGCTATACCAGGACGAATTTGCCATTACGGTGGTCCGTACGGCTGAGCGGTTGCGGGCCGCAGCGGCGACGTCATCGCAGGCCCGGCAATTGAAGGTGGCGGTCGATTCACCCTTGCTCCAGATCATTCGGGTGGCCTATTCATTCGATGATCAGCCTGTGGAGTTACGGCGCTCATTCGTGAATACGTTACGCTGCGAGTACCGGCCGGATCCCTATTATCGGGAAAGAGAGTAAGTGGCCGGCGCACGTGGGCATCTGATAGCCTCAGGAACAACGCCATGAAAAAAACAGAATCGCCCTGGTTTTTTTGCCACCCACGACGACTGACCTGACCCGACGACCAAATCATGGATCGCGAACAGCTCGAAACCACGTTTGACAAACAGGCACCGCACTACGATCAGCAATGGTCCAGAATGGCCGCCTTCCGGGACAGCATCCACCTGCTACTTGCTTCGCTGTTCAGTGACTTGCCAACGCAGGCAAGCCTGCTCTGCGTTGGCGCCGGCACTGGCGCCGAAATTCACTACCTTGCCCATCGATTCCCGGAGTGGACATTCGTCGCAGTCGAACCGTCGTCCGGCATGGTGGATGCCGCACGGCAGCGTGCCCGTCAACATGGGTACGCCGAGCGCTGCACCTTTCACCACGGCTACCTGGATTCCCTACCCGACACTGCGCGTTTCGACGGCGCGACCAGCCTGCTGGTTTCCCAGTTCATCCTCGATGAAGCCGACCGATCGGCATTTTTTTGTGCCATCGCGACCCGATTGAAGCCGGCGGGCATTCTCGCCGTTTCGGATCTGGCCTGCGACTCAATGCTGGAGCCCGACAACAAACTGCTGGGCCTATGGCTACGCACGATGGCATCTGCCGACGTTCCTCCCGAGCGATTGCAGCAGATTCTTGAGGCCTACAATCGGGATGTTGCGATTCTTCCCGCGGCCCGGGTCGGTCAGATTATTGCATCCGGTGGCTTCGAGTTACCCGTGCCGTTCTTTCAGGCCGGCCTGATTCACGGATGGTTCACGAGGCGCAGGGCACATTGATCGCCATCACAGCCGGTGACCAATCATCATCACTCCGTATTGGCGCCGTCATATCATGCCGGGTCACGACCGGACAGCGAGACGTTTTGTTACGCAGAGGCGTCAAAGTCGGCAAACGCGTCGGGAACATACTCCGACCTGAGCAGTGCGGTGAATTGAAGCGCGGGGACCGGCTGGCTGATCAAGAATCCCTGATACCAGCCGCAGGCATGGCGAACCAGAAACTCACGCTGCTTTTCACGTTCGACGCCTTCGGCGACGATCTCGATGCCCAGTCCGCGCGCCATCGAAATCAGGGCGCCGACAATGGCGACGCTGTCCGGATCGTCTGGTATTCGATCAATGAACGAGCGATCGACCTTCAGCTCGTCGATGCGCATACGAAGCAGGTACGTGAATGACGAGTAGCCAGTACCGAAATCATCGAGCGAGGTACGCACGCCGAGCGTCTTAAGGCTTCTCGAGCGTTTGCAGGTGATCCTCCGAATTCTCCAGCATCAGGGACTCGGTGATTTCGATGGTGAGCAGGTAAGCCGGCAGACCCGTTTCTTGCAACACGGCCTGCACGTCTCTGAGCAAGCGCCCATTAGACAGGTGTGGTGTCGAGATATTGACCGAGATGCCGCAGGCAGGCAGCCCCTCGGCGCGCCAGACAGCGGCCTGTCGGCAAGCCGTGCCCAAGACCCAGGCGCCAATGTCCACGATCAGACCCAGCTGTTGCGCCATCGGAAGAAACTCCGACGGCCCAAGCAGGCCGCGGGTCGGATGACGCCAACGGATCAACGCTTCCGCGCCAGTAATGCGGTTGCTTTCCGTCTCGACTTTTGGCTGGTAATAGACCTCGAACTCCTTGGCACTGAGTGCCTTGCGCAGATCATGTTCCAGCGCGAGCGCGCGCTCGGCGCGAATCTTCAGATCAGCGCAATAGAAGCTGATCGGGTTCGCCTCACGATGACGCGCATCGGCCGTGGCCGATTGGGCGCAGTGCACGAGGCGCTCGGCGTCCAGGCCGTCATTCGGACTAGCCGCGATGCCGATGGCAACAGTCAGGTGAATCTCCTGCTCGCTCATCACGATTGGCCGGCGCAGCGCGACAATCAAACGGCGCGCGAACTCATCAGCCCGTTCGATGTTCGCCAGACACGGCATCACGACAGCGAACTCGTACTCACTGACCCGGGCAATCCAATGAACACTGCCCCGTTGTTCATGAGACGGATCGGCGTGATTTGTACTTACTGTCTGTTGCAGGCGCTGTGCGGCTTCCTGGATGACCCGGTCGCCAGCACTCTGGCCCAGGGTCTCGACGGTCGTTCGAACACCGCCCAGTTCGATCCAGATCACGACGCAGATTGTGTCCGGCAGCGTGCGCCGGCGTAATGCCGATCCCAGTTGACTGTTGAACAGGCGCCTATTGGGCAGATTGGTCAACCAGTCGAAATAGGTCAGCCGATCCCGGTTAGCCTTGAAAATCAGGGTGTTGCGCAGGCGCAGGATGAGTTCACTGGGATCAACGGGTTTAGCCAGAAAATCAGTGGCGCCCAGTTCCAGAACCCGAAGCTTGGTGTCCGGATCGCTCGCCGAGGTCATCACAATGACCGGCAACAGACGACGATCAGTGTCGGCCTTGATCGCGCCCAGAATATCGAAGCCGCTCACCCCGGGCATCATGAGATCCAGCAGCAGAACATCCGGCTGCCAGTCCTGCACCGCCTGCAACGCCTTCGCCGGATCACTGACCCCCTGGAACGCCCGATAGCCCGCGTCTTCGAGAAACGCGCGGACCAATTCGATCAGGATCGGTTCGTCATCAACCATCAGGATGCGCGCGCGCGTGATCAAGCCACGCTCGATCCCTTCCACGCTGGATACCTTCTGGTAGGGTTGATTGTTCCGGCTCATGCTTCGGTTTCAGCCCGGTGAACAGAATGCCCAGTGAACGGTGGGCGTAATGCCGTCAATGCGGCATCGGCCGTTACCCGCTCCATTCGTTCAGCCATGTGCATGATCTGCCCCGTTGCCAGCGATGCCCCGGCCCGGTCGTTGTCCAGGGCACAACGTTCCAGCTCACGCGCCGGCTCGGTGACAGTATCGAAGCCCACTGACCCCGCCGAGCCCTTGAGCCAGTGCGCAGACTGAGACAACGCCTCGACGCCCTCTGAATCAAGTTCCGATTGCATTGGTGTCAGTCTGATCGCGAGACTGTCAATGAAGCTGTCAATGATCCGATGCAGCCGGGTTTGACTGGCCAGTCGCGAGACGAGCGGTGCGAATTCGGCTCCAGACGGGAGCTGGTTGACCGCCAGATCGACCGGCGGTGGCATCCGGCCGGCTGTCTGTTGCCGCGGAACGACGCGGGGGACCCGCCAAACCCAGGCCAGGATCGCCAGCACGGCGATCGACAGCTCGGCGAGCATGCCGGCCACACTGACCAGAGCACGCAGGCCCCGACTGGACAGGCTGTCTGCGGCTGATGCATCGATACGGCTACGGCGAATCGATCGCCTGACCCAGCGAGACGCGAGACGTTTGTCCGCACCGCGCGCAGGCGATTGCACAAAGTGTCGCTCATCGAAGCGAAATCGGGCTCCAGGCTGATCTGCCGCTGCGTCTACTACAGCATCACTGTCGAATCGAATGCGGCGACTGCCTGCGCGACCGGTCGGCATTCGGCCGACTCGTGCGCGACGGACTGTCGACCGCGGCAAGCCCGTTGTTCGCGTCAGTTTGCACCGAGGCAGACACGCGCAAACGCCGGCGAACCGTCCGACGACAACGCAACCCCCTGCGTGAACCGAAGCGCCCAGCCAGCCCGTTTCAGCCCTGCGGGCTCGCCGTCATTCGCTCGCAATACAGCTGCATTTTTTCCGGCAGATCGGCGGGGCAGACACCGCACTGGCGATTGCCGGGCACCGCATAGTCGATGAAGGTCGGATTCGGCAGATGGAGCTCATTCATGATTTTCTCGAAGGCTTCGAGGGAACGTCCGTCACCCAGGCGCGGATTGCGCGCCTTCTCCTGGCCGATCGACGAGACGCGACGCTGCTTGTAGTCGTGCCCCGGATAGACGAGCTGGTCATCGGGCAGGGCGAACAATTTTTCAGTCACGCTGCGATAGAGCGTTGATGCATCGCCATTCTGAAAATCGGTCCGCCCACAGCCCTCGATGAGCAACGCGTCACCCGTGAAGACACGCTCGCCCAGCACGTACGAAAAATGCCCATCCGTGTGACCCGGCGTGTGCAGCGGCTGGAGCGTCAATCCGCCAACCTCGAACGGAATACCCTCCTGCACACCCACGTCGGCACAGGGCAGACGGTCGTAGGCGGGCGCTGCGATCCGGCTACCGGTGCGCTGCTTGAGCTGCAAGGCTCCCGTGATATGGTCTGCATGAATGTGCGTATCAAGGGTGAAGGCGAGCCTGAGGCCGAGGCGCTGCAACACCTCGAGATCGCGCTCGATGCTGTTGACCACCGGATCGATCAGCACCGCCTGGCCGGTCTGCTCGCAACCGAGCAGATAGGTATAGGTGCTCGACACCGGTTCGAACAGTTGTCTGAAAATCATATCGGCTCCAGAGGTATGGATGCGTGTATCGCTGCGCGTGATGCCCGGTGACACCCGGGTCGTCCTCGGTCAATGTTAGGGTATTTTAGTAATAGTGCGGATATATCCGCGACACGACCCGGTCATTCTTCTGTCCCCGATGGCGGCCATTCGTCAGGACGACAGGCGCGAAGCGGCGGCAGCCAGTCTGTAAGCCAGCCAGCCAGTCTCCCAGATAGAGTGAATAGGCGCTGTCGACCCAGACTTCCAGACTCTTGCGATCTTCTGCCATCGCGATCAGCGCAGGCACTCTGGCGAGCAAGGTACGCGCGTACCGCTCTGGAAGAACGGACCGGCGCGCACGGCACGGGAGTAGCCAAAGGCCTTCTCCCATGGCGTGCCGCTGGAAATTTCCTGCCGATCAATCGACGGCTTCTGAGTTGGCATATGAACGGTATCCCGGGTGAGGACTGGAACGGATGAGGCGGTCTCGCGCTGCGCCTGTCGCGCCAGCAACGATTAACCTGACGATGAAGGCGGAAGATCTGCCGGCAAAACAGCCAGTGGCGGCCAGCGCCGGCGCGACAGGCGCAGCGCGTTGACCAGCAATGCAACCCCCAACATCATCGCACCGACCAGCATGACCGGTGCCGCCGGGTTGCCCGTCAAGTCTCGCAGCCAACCGGCAATCGCCGGCGCAATCGTCATGCCGAGGTAATACCAGGTGTAGAAGATGCCCAGCCCCGGGCCACGATTGTCCGGCGTGACAGCCTGCGCGGTCAGCGACATCAACGCGCCAGCAGGCAGACCCGCAACCACGCCGAAGGCGATCAGCGTCAGTGCCGGCGCAAGACCCTGGACCAATGCCAGCGTGCTCAGCGACGCCAGCAACATCGTGACCGTGATCGCCGGGGTCACGTTGGCCAGTCTGCCCATGAGCTGGCCGCCCAGGGGCAGCGACACCAGCATCGTCCACATCATCAGACTGGCGAGCGACTGCGCCTGAACCGCCGATCGGCCGTAAGCCTGCAGCAGACCCGGCACGAAGCTCACCAAGACGATCAGCCCCGCGTTGAACAATCCCCAGGCGATGCCGACCAGGCTCATCAGCAGAAATTCCCGACCGGGCAGGGTATAACGCAAGACACCGGCCGATCCGACCGCTGCGCCGGCCGGAGGCCGATAAAAAAGTCCAGTCAAAACCAAGGCGAGCAATGAGACCCATGCGGCCGCAATCATCACGCCCGACCAACCATAGGACGACGCGATCGCTGCCTGAAGCAGCAAGCCCACCGCGATGCCAATCGGCCAGGCCGTCAGCATGACCGACAGGGCGAGGACCAGCTCCTTGTCGAAGAACCAATCCGTGACCATTTTGGTCAGAATCAGATTGAAAATCGTGGCACCGACCCCGGCCACGATGCGCCCCAGATAGAGCCCGTCCGACTCCGATGACCCGGCGATGATCAACGCACCCAGCGCCATCAGCAGTGCGCCGCCCATCAACAGGTGTTTGTCGCTGAACCACCGGGTGAGCAGAACACTCGGGATCGAGATCACGATGCCCGGCAACAGGAACAGCCCGATCAGGGTGCCGATTTGCGCATAGCTCAGTTCGAATTGACCGATCAGGTCGCCGGCGGTCGACGCAATCGACTGGAACTCGAAGCCCATTGCCAACCGGACCAGAAACAGGATGGCAAGCATGGCCCAGCGCATCGGAACCCCGCATCGCGGCCGCCGATCGGCCGACTGAGCGTCATCATCGCATGATGCGGATACGGCCGCCAGGCACATCGTTACCGGACGCAACCGCCGCATTGTTCGTAAGCACTCGGTAAGCAAGCAATGTCACTCTCGCCCACATTCCAAGCCGGCATTGTGCCGACACCACCGAGGAGGCGTTATGGACGAAGAGCTGGTCAGGCGGATCGCCAGTGATCCGAATTACATTGCATTGCGGGCAAAACGAACCGGCTTTGGCTGGTGGCTGACCCTGGCCATGATGGTCGTGTATTACGGATTCATTCTGCTCGTCGCCTTCAACAAGGAATTTCTGGCCTTACGCCTTGGCGAAGGCGTCATGACCATGGGTCTACCCATCGGTTTCGGCGTGATCGTATTCACCGTCGTCATTACAGCGTACTACGTCAACCGCGCCAATCGCGAGTTTGACTCCCTGACCGAAGCGATCGCCAAGGCGGTGATGAAATGAGATTCTCCAGACACTCCATGGGTTTCGCCATGCGTAGCCCCCTCATCCTCGCCGCCTTGATGGCCGGGGCAATTTCCGCCTATGCGGCCGGCCCCGATCTTGGCGATGCGGCCAAACAGGCCACCAACTGGACCGCGATCGGCATGTTTGCCGTGTTCGTGCTGCTCACCCTGTTCATCACCAAGTGGGCGGCATCGCGCACCAAGTCGGCAGCCGACTTCTATACGGCAGGTGGCGGCATCACCGGCTTTCAGAATGGCCTGGCGATCGCTGGCGACTACATGTCCGCCGCTTCCTTCCTGGGCATTTCCGCGGCGGTTATGGCCAGTGGGTACGACGGGCTGATCTACTCGATCGGCTTCCTGGTCGGCTGGCCGATTCTGACCTTCCTGATGGCCGAGCGACTGCGCAATCTGGGCAAATTCACCTTTGCCGACGTCGCGGCTTTCCGTTTCGAACAGACCCCCATCCGCATCTTTGCCGCATCCGGAACGCTGGTGGTCGTCGCCTTTTACCTGATCGCCCAGATGGTGGGTGCTGGCCAGTTGATCAAGCTTTTGTTCGGCCTGGAATACTGGATGGCGGTCGTCATCGTTGGCGCCTTGATGATGGTGTATGTGTTGTTCGGTGGCATGACGGCAACCACCTGGGTGCAGATCATCAAGGCCTGTATGCTGCTGGGTGGGGCAACCTTCATGGCGTTGATGGTGCTCATGCATTTCGGGTTCAGCCCGGAAGCGATGTTCGCCAAGGCAGTGGAGATCAAGGCATCAATTGCGACTGCGGCCGGCAAGTCGCCACCCGAGGCGGCAGCGGCGGGACAGTCCATCATGGGACCGGGTAATTTCGTCAAAGACCCCATCAGTGCCATCTCGTTCGGCATGGCACTGATGTTCGGCACGGCAGGACTACCGCATATCCTGATGCGGTTCTTCACCGTGCCCAGTGCAAAGGAAGCGCGCAAGTCCGTGATGTGGGCAACCGGCTGGATCGGCTACTTCTATCTGCTGACCTTCATCATCGGCTTCGGTGCGATCACCTTCGTCCTGTCCAATCCGGAGTTCCTCGATGCAAAAGGCGGCTTGCTCGGCGGCAACAACATGGCGGCCGTGCATCTGGCCAAGGCGGTCGGTGGCAATGTGTTCCTGGGCTTCATCTCGGCCGTGGCATTTGCGACCATTCTTGCCGTGGTTGCCGGACTGACCTTGTCGGGCGCTTCGGCGGTATCGCATGACCTGTATGCAACCGTGGTCAAAAAGGGCAAGGCCGACAGCGACTCGGAACTTCGGGTATCGCGCATCACGACCCTGGCCCTGGGCTTTCTGGCGGTCATCCTGGGCATTGCCTTCGAGAAACAGAACATCGCCTTCATGGTGTCACTGGCTTTTGCGATCGCAGCGTCGGCCAATTTCCCGGTCTTGTTCATGTCCGTGCTCTGGAAGGACTGCACCACCCGCGGCGCGGTGATCGGCGGCTTCCTGGGGCTGATCTCCTCGGTCGTGCTCACGGTCTTGTCGCCGTCGGTCTGGGAAGCCACCCTGGGCTATCCGAAAGGCAGTGCGTGGTTCCCCTACGCCTCGCCTGCGCTGTTCTCGATGACGATCGGCTTCGTCGGAATCTGGCTCTTCTCGATCACCGATCGCAGCAAGCGTGCGGCGGTCGATCGCGCCGGCTTCCTGGCCCAGCAGATTCGGTCCGAAACCGGCATCGGCGCGGCCACTGCATCCGGACATTGAGCCACGGCGCGTCGCACGCGAAACGCTGCGACGCGCCTGCTCTCCGGATCCGGCCATGACTCAGGATTTCATATCCGGCCACCGTCGGGAGGTCATTTCGCTGACCACCGCCCGGGTACGTGACGTCTATCTGCGCAAGCCTCATTATGTTGAGGCGGCCGTCGACCTGACGACGGTCTGTGCACAGATGTCGACAAGAGGCATCGGCAATGTGTTGGTGCGCGACGAGGGCCGAGTCGGTATCTTCACCACCACCGACCTGCGCGAAGCCATCGCGTCGGGCGGTCAGCCATCCGACACCCCGGTCGGTCGATACGCCCGCTTCGATCTGTTGTCCATCGATGCCGACAGTGACCTGTTCGAAGCCCTGTGGTTGATGCTTCGCCAGCGGGTCCATCGACTGGTGGTGCTGGACGCCCAGGAAGTGATTGGCGTCCTGGGCCAGCTCGACCTGATCAGTTTTGTCGCCAGCCACTCCCACATCGTCACCTTGCAGATTGACGAAGCAGGCAGCATTGACGACCTCGCCGAGGCAGCTGCCCGCATCGACGAGATGGTGGCCATGTTGCATGTCGAGGGCATCCGGATCGATCGGATCGCCCGACTGATCAGCGAACTCAATGCCCGACTCCTGGCACGGCTCTGGACCCTGCTGGCCCCTGAGACCTTGCGCGACAACTCATGCCTGGTCGTGCTGGGCAGCGAGGGGCGCCGCGAGCAAATTGTGAAGACCGATCAGGACAATGCACTGATTCTTCGTGACGGCTTCGCGTATGACGGGCTCGAGGCGATCTGCCAACAGTTCAATGATGCCCTGAACCGATTCGGTTACCCACCCTGCCCAGGCGGCATCATGCTGAGCAATCCTGTCTGGCGCCAATCCGTGGGCGAGTTCCGACGCCAGTTGGGCGAATGGCTGTTCGCCGCCGATGCCACCGGGGTCATGAATGTCGCCATCTTCTATGACGCCGCCGCGGTGGCCGGCGACGCCGAACTGCTCGCCCAGGTCCGACGCTTTCTGACAACCCGCGTCAGCGACAGTGATGCCTTTTTCGCGCGATTCGCCCAGCCGGCGATGCTGATCGGTGATCGAGCTGGCTGGTGGCGTCGAATGGGTGCGCGGCTGACTCATCATGGCGAGTCATTCGATCTGAAAAAACTCGGCGTGTTTCCGATCGTTCATGGGGTGAGAAGCCTCGCTCTGCGCCATGGCATTGTGGCCTCTGGCACCGTCGACCGATTGGGCGAACTGGTCCGGGTTAACGCAATGCCCGCCGAACTGGCGCGCGACCTGACCGATGCCCTGCACTTCCTGATGCAACTTCGCCTGAGCAACAATCTGCAACAGCGTCAGGGCGGACAGGCCAGCAGCAATCAGGTGCAGCGGTCCAACCTGTCACGACTCGAGCACGAGACGCTGCAGAATTCGCTGGCGATAATCAAGTCATTTCGGCAATATCTGAGTCAGGTTTTCCGGCTAGATTCAATATGAAGCGGTGCGCCCATCTGGCTGGCTGAGTCTTATCCACAATATCAGCTGACGAAACCAGTCGGAGTAGGAATGCCGATCACTCGACACCCCCTCCACAGATCCGTGCGAGCGGGATTACCGCACACGGCTCCTGCCTCGGGTCGTGACGCTCAGACGCTGGTTGGGGTAAGGGTGACAGATGCGAGGAGAAGGTAGCCAGTGATGGATCAGCCGGTACATTCGACGCCACGTCACGAAGCCCGTTTGGCTGCGGCGGCACATCGTGCGGTGCCAAAGCCGGGCGACCTGATGACGGAATGTTCTCAGGCGGGCCCCGTTCATCGGCACGCCGTAGTAGCGCGTGTGCCCGATGACCACGGCGCGCAGGTAACGGCCCTGCTCGCCGATGGGCACGTGCATGCGTCGTCTGAGTTCGACCTTGAGCGCTGCGAGCTTGCCCCGCAGTCGTTTCGCACTGGTGAGCCGCAGCACGATGAACTTCCCCTGTCGCGTCTTGCCGCAGCAATGCGTGAAGCCAAGGAAGTCGAACGTTTGCGGCTTGCCCTTTCCTCGACGCGCGATGTTGCCTCGGGCAAATGGCCCGAACTCGATCAGTCGCGTCTTCTCGGGGTGCAGCTTCAGCCCGAACTCCTGCAGCCGTGCCTTCACGTCGCGCGCAAAGCGCTCGGCGTCGTCACGGAACCGGAAGCCGGCAACCCAATCATCGGCGTAACGCACGACGATCACGTCACCTCGGGCATGGCGAGCCCGCCACTGTTTCACCCACTGATCGAACACGTAGTGCAGGTAGATGTTGGCCAGCAGCGGACTGATGCTGCCGCCTTGCACCGTTCCCAACTCACTGTGCTCGAGCCGTCCCTCTTGCAGCACGCCCGCGTGCAGCCACTTCTTGATCAGCCGCACCACGCGCGCATCGGCAACCCGGTGCTCGATGAACCGTATCAGCCAGTCGTGATCGATCGTGTCGAAGAACTTGCTGATGTCCGCATCGAGAATCCAGTTCACATATCTGCTGCCCATCCCCACCACCACGGCATCGAGCGCATCGTGTGCGCTTTTGCCGGGCCGAAAGCCGTAGCTGAACCCGATGAAGTCCTGCTCGTAGATCGCGTTGAGCACATCGACCGTGGCGCGTTGGACCAGTTTGTCCTCCAGCGCCGGCACGCCCAGCGGGCGTTGGCTCCCGTCGGGCTTGTCGATGTACACACGCCGCACAGGCTGGGGCCGGTAGCCCCCTCGGGCGAGCCGATCGGACAGATCCACAAGCCTTGCTTCCAGATCGAGCCCGTACGACTGCCACGTCTGGCCGTCCACGCCGGGCGCCGCATCGCGCCTGAGCGCGTGATATGCCGCGCGCAGTCGGTCGGTTTGGTAGATGTGGTGCATCAGCGAGGTGAACTTCGCATCGCGTCTGCCTTTTGCCGTCTGACGTATGCCGTTGAGCGCCGTTCCCATGTCATAGACCCGCATCGATCTGCGGGACATGCGCGCTGCAACCGCATTGCCCTTGGCCTGCCGCCTTCCCTCCACCGCCTCCGCCGCCGCGGGAACTTCCCCCGCCGCTTTGTTCGGCAGTTTCTGCGGTACTACGCAGCAGTCCGACTTCCCGCCCCGATTGCTCATCGTCGTGCGCCCACAGGCTTCACGATGCGCTCTGCGCACTTGCCCGCCTCCCGGCGGAGCGCAGAAGGTGACGGGATCTCCCGGTTCCCGAACAAGGTGCATCCGTGCGTGCACGGGGTCTCTGACCGCGCGGGGTCCAGCGCTGCCTCGCCTATGCGGCAGCGCCAGTGTGGCCTTCGGCATGTCTCCACGGCCTCGGCACCCCGGACCACCCACGCCTTGCGGCATGGGGCATATATTTCGCGGCTCAATACCCGGCCCACACGTACCCCTGTCAACGCTTCGCCTACACCCTCACGGATGCACTCGCATGACTCGGGGCCGTCGTGGCTGGCTAAACCTTCAACGTATGAAACTTCCTTTCACGACACCTTGCCGGTTTTGACCGGCGCACGGAGACAAGAATGTTCAAGAGCCTCACGGAACAACGCCTGATCGCACTGTTCGCGCTGGCCTGTCTGCTGTTCAACTTCCCGCTGCTGGCGCTCTGGAATCGTGATCTGACCGTTCTAGGCCTGCCATTGTTTCCCGTCGCCCTGTTCATCATCTGGATCGGATTGATCGGACTGCTCGCCTGGCTCACCGAGCGCGAACCACACGCCGAGTAAGCGTCCCACCATGCTCCCGACCTCGTTGGTCATCGGCGTTTCAATCGGCTACCTGCTCGTGCTGTTCGGCATCGCCAGCTATGGCGATGCACGCGCCCGGGCAGGTCGGTCGATCATCGGCAATGCCTGGGTCTATTCGCTTTCCCTGGCGGTCTATTGCACCGCCTGGACATACTTCGGCAGCGTGGGACGCGCCGCGTCTGCCGGCATCTGGTTCCTGCCGATCTATCTGGGCCCGACCCTGGCAATGATGATGGCGTGGTTGATCCTGCGCAAAATGATCCGCATCGCCAAGACATACCGGATCACATCGATCGCCGACTTCATTGCCAGTCGTTATGGCAAGAGCCCGGTACTTGCCGGTCTTGTCACGATCATGACCGTCGTGGGCATTCTGCCCTACATCGCCCTGCAGCTAAAGGCAATCGCGAGCGGTTTTGACCTGATGACCATGCCCCTGGCCACGCGTGCCACCGTGGTCAGCTCGCCTTGGCTGGCGGACACGCTCTGGTTTGCGCTGGCGCTCGCCGGCTTCACGATCGTGTTCGGTACCCGTCAGTTGGACAGCAGCGAGCGGCACGAGGGCATGGTTGCCGCGATCGCCTTCGAGTCGGTGGTCAAGCTCATCGCATTTGTGGCGGTTGGCTGCTTCGTCACCTGGGGCTTGTTCAACGGGCCGGTCGATTTGTTTCAACAGGCCGCTGACCACCCGGAAGTCAAGGCCATGATCGGTGCTCAGACAGGGCAATCATTTGCCTGGGGACAGTGGTTCGCCTTGATCGTCCTGTCCATGCTGTCGGTCATCTTTCTACCTCGCCAGTTCCAGGTGATGGTCGTCGAGAATGTCGATGAGCAGCATGTCCGGCGCGCAGCCTGGGTTTTTCCGCTGTACTTGCTGGTGATCAACCTGTTCGTGCTGCCGATCGCTCTGGGCGGGCTGGCCCACTTCGGTGCCGATCGCATGGATCCAGAGGGGTTTGTTCTGTCGCTGCCCTTGGCCAACAATGCACCAGTGCTTGCCCTGATCGCCTTCGTGGGCGGGCTGTCGGCTGCAACAGGCATGATCATTGTCGAGACCATCGCGGTGTCCACAATGATCTGCAACGACCTGGCCATCCCTTTGCTGTTGCGTCTGCGACTGACAGCCACCGGCCTGCCACGCTCGGGCATTGCCACGGACGATGATTTCGGCCGCCTGGTACTGAGAATCCGCCGCACCGCGATCGTGGCAATTCTGGTGCTGGGTTATCTCTACTTCAGGATTGCCGGCGAAGCCTACGCGCTGGTCAGCATCGGCCTGATCAGTTTCGCCGCGGTGGCACAGTTCGCGCCTGCGCTGCTGGGTGGCATGTATTGGCGACGTGCCACCCACGCGGGCGCCCTGGGTGGACTGCTGACCGGATTTGCGCTCTGGATCTACACCTTGCTGCTGCCATCGTTCGCGCGGTCAGGTTGGCTCGCCGGGCAGTTTGTCGATCAGGGTCCGTTCGGTCTGGCCTGGCTTCGACCCGAGGCCTTGTTCGGCCTGAACATGTTCGACAACCTCACCCATTCGCTGATCTGGAGTCTGCTGGCCAATGGATTCATGTTCGTTGCGCTGTCGCTGCTGCGGGCACCCTCCGCGCTGGAGACCAGTCAGGCACTGATGTTCGTGGACATCTTCAGCCGCCAGGATTCGGCAACGGGTTCCGCCCCGGTATTCTGGCGTGGCCGGGCCAGGCTCGATGACCTTCGTTCGCTGCTGGTTCGGTTTCTGGGTGCGGCGCGAGCCGAGCGCGTGCTCGCCGAGCATCAGCGGCGGGTTGTCGGTGAGGCCGTTGAGCCGATCGCCGCGCAGGCCAGGCTGGTGCAACAGGTTGAAACCGAACTGACCGGCGCAATCGGCAGTGCATCGGCCCGGGTGGTGGTTGCCTCAGTGGTCGAAGAAGACTCCTTGAGCCGCGCCGATGTCCTGGGCATGGTCGAGGAGGCATCCCAGTTGCGCGACTACTCGCGGCAACTCGAAGAGAAATCCCGCTCCTTGCAGCGCGCAACCGAAGAACTGGCCGCCGCCAATGGACAACTGGCGGATCTGGACCGGCTCAAGGATGAATTCATCGCCTCGGTTACCCATGAATTGCGTACGCCGCTGACCTCCATTCGAGCGTTCGCCGAACTGATGCTCGACGATCCGGAACTGGGTGCCGAACAGCGCCAGCAGTTCCTGGGCATCATGGTGACCGAAACCGAACGCCTGACCCGCCTGGTGAATCAGGTTCTCGACATGAGCAAAATCGATTCCGGGGCTGGCGACTGGAACGACCAGCCGATCGACTTGAAGGCCGTGGTGGAGGACGCCATGCGCAGCACGCGCGAGTTGTTCCAGGCTCAGGGTGCCCAGGTGCTGCTCGACACAAACGGCACCGATTTTTCCCTGACTGCGGATCGGGATCGACTGACCCAGGTCATCCTGAATCTGCTGTCAAATGCCGCGAAGTTTTTGCCCGACCAGCGCGGTCGGGTTCAAATCTCATTGCACGAAGACTCGCACGCGATTACCGTCGAGGTTCGCGACAACGGACCCGGCGTGCCCGAGGCGCAGCGCGAGCAGATCTTCGAGCGATTCCGTCAGGGCGGCGATATCGCCAGTCGGCCGTCCGGAACCGGATTGGGTCTATCCATCAGCCGGCGTATCGTGGCCCACTATGGTGGCCGGATCTGGTTGCAGCCGGCCGACGGATCAGGCGCCTGTTTTGCCTTCACCCTGCCGCGGCAGAGCGCCGCCGACAGCGCCGGTCCGTAGCGTTCAACGGCCGTGGAATGAGGAGACACGAATGAGCCACAGAATCCTGATCGCCGATGACGAACCCAATATTGTCATCTCCCTGGAGTATCTGATGAAGCGCGAGGGCCATGAGGTCCTGATCGCGCGTGACGGTGCCCAGGCATTGGCCCTCATCGAACAGCAAATGCCAGACCTGGTGCTGCTGGACGCGATGATGCCCGAGCGATCCGGTTTCGATGTCTGCCAGGCGGTACGCGCCAATCCGTCGGTTGCCGGTATCCCGATCATCCTGCTGACCGCCCGCGGCCGCGATACCGATCGGGCCAAAGGCATGGCGATGGGAGCGACCGCCTATATGACCAAACCGTTCGCCACCCGAGAGGTGGCCCAGATGGTTCGCGAACTGTTGGAGAGCCGCCCTTGAATCGTCTGGACCGCCGTCTGGCCTGGCTCATCGGAGGGCTTGCGCTGGCCATGCTGGCGTGGCTCTTGGCCATTGTCTCGGTCATTCTGTTTACCTTGGATACGGCCGAGCGCTCGAGCTTCATCGCCATGCTCGAGCCCCGGATCGCTCTGGTCATCTTCGTCTCCCTGCTGGCCTTCGGCGGTGCGGCTTTCGGCCTTCGACAGGCGTTCAATGCGTATGTGGTGGCGTCCGCCAGACTGCATGACCAGGTACAGGTTCGACTGAATCGTCCTGACGCCAGTGCCCAGGCGCTGGCGACTGACGGCAGTGATGAGGTGAAGGCACTGGCCGGCGTGCTCGACACCCTGCTTCAGGAACGCGAGCATCTGCGCGATGACATGGATCGCCAGGTCGCCCTGACCAGTCTGGGAATCGAGCAGGAGCGCAACCGTCTGGCAGCTCTGATGGCCGAACTCACCCAGAGCGTCGTGGTCTGCAACATGGACGGCCGAGTGCTGCTTTACAACGCCCGGGCGCGCCTGCAGTTCCGCGCCCTGTCCGCGGCACCGGCGTTGGCCGGCGGAGCCGAGTTGATCGGCCTGGGACGATCGATCCACACGGTGATCGACCCTGCCATGTTGGCCCATGCCCTGGACAGCATCGGGCAGCGCCTGCGGCGAGGGTCTGCCAATCCGACCGCGCAGTTCGTCACCACCACGCAGGCCGGTCAACTGCTAAGGGTTCAGATGGCCGCCGTTCGCGACGTTCAGGCTGACGATGGCGACGAGTCGGATGTGCTGGCCGGCTACATTCTGATGCTTGACAACATCACCCGCGAGTTCGAGCAGGAGTCGGCCCGGGATCGGCTGCTGCATGACCTGACCCACGGGAGCCGGGCCGCCCTGGCCAACCTTCAGGCCGCGGTCGAGATGCTGGATTATCCTGACCTCGAACCGGCCATGCGTGAGCAGTTTCAGGCAGTGATCCGCGACGAAGTGATGGCCTTGAGCGAACGTGTCAAACGAGTCGCCGACGACGAATCGGCGTCGGTTCGCACTCGCTGGCCGCTGGAAGACATGTTGGCCACCGACCTGATTGGCGCCGTGCGCCGCCGCTTTGCGATCGACGCCGAACAGACTCCGTCCGGCGGTATGGCCGATCCGCAGGACCACGACCGTCCGCCATGCAGCGACGCAGCCGATGAGATCGAAGCAGGTCTATGGCTGAAAGTCGACAGTTATTCTTTGCTGCATTCGCTGGTTGCGTTGGTCACACGTCTGTGCAGCGAGGTGACGGCCAGTCGTTTCGGCTTCACTTTGGCACGTTCAGGTCAACACGCACGCCTCGAACTGGCTTGGCAGGGTGGCGGATTGGATGCGCGAGAGGCCGACTCGCTACTGAACGAACGCATCGCTATCGGCCCTCAACCGGCCACCTTGTCGATGCATGAGGTTGCGCAACGCCACGGGGGTGAGGTCTGGTTCGAGCGCCTGGACTCGCCGGACTCGCACCGGTTTTGCCTGCTCCTGCCATTGGCCACCGATCGGGACGACGCGGCTCAGGCCGCATCACCCGAGATCACCAGCCGTCCGGAATATTACGATTTCAACCTGTTTCGTATCACGGCGCTGACCGAGTCGCTCGACGAGCATCCTCTGGCGAGTCTGGCCTATACGGTCTTTGATACCGAAACGACCGGACTGAATCCCTCCGAAGGCGACGAAATCATTCAGATCGGTGCGACCCGTATCGTCAACTCGCGGCTGCTCACGACCGAACGCTTTGATCAGCTCATCAACCCTTTGCGACCCGTTCCAGCGGCATCGATTCCGATCCATGGCATTGCGCCAGAGACACTGATCGGCCAGCCCACGATTGCTGAAGTCCTGCCGGCGTTTCATGCATTCGCGCAGGACACGGTGCTGGTGGCGCATAACGCCGCTTTCGACATGAAGTTCCTGGACATAAAGGTCGAGTCAACCGGCGTTCGTTTCGAACAGCCGGTGCTGGATACCTTGCTGTTGTCAGCCTGGTTGCAGCCTGATCAGCCATCGCACAGCCTGGAGGCGATTGCGCAGCGCCTCGGCCTATCGGTGACCGGTCGACACACCGCAATCGGCGATGCCCAGTTGACGGCGGAGATTTTCCTGCGATTGATCGGTTTGCTCGCACAGCGAGGCATTCAGACGCTGGGGCAGGCGCGGGAGATCTCGCGCAGCACCTGGTATGCACGTCTGCGGTATTAGCCGACGGGTTCGCGTATCCCGCGCCGATAACCGGCCGGATCGAGAGGCGGGTCGGCTGTGGCAATGAATTGATCGAACCCCTGCCCACCCCGTTTCCGTATCAATCCATGCCAACTTTTGTCATACTACCCAGGGGAGTATGGGCCATACTGTTGACGGGGAGGTCGGCCTTTCGCGTCAGGTCGAGGCGTCAATCGTCTCGACGCGATCCCCAATGTCTCAACGCCATCGACAGCGTCAAGGCTCGCGCAAAGAACCGGTTCTTTTCATGTCTCCCCTTCCGCGCGACAACATCCTTCATGCCAATAATTTCGACTTGCTCCGCCTGCTGTCCGCGCTCCAGGTCCTGGCCTATCACTCGGTCAATCGGCTCGGCCTGCCGCTCGAGCACGGCTGGTGGCTGCTCGAGATCCTGCCCGGCGTACCGGTCTTTTTCGCCATCAGCGGCTTTCTGATTGCCGCGGCGCTGGAACGCCAACCGCCCCTGCGTCGGTACGTGGCCAATCGTCTTTACCGCACCCTTCCCGGTCTCTGGTTCTGCGTCCTGCTGACACTGCCGATCGCAGCACTCAGCGGCATCGACGTGCTGCAGTGGCAGGCACCGGTCTGGCTGCTGGCGCAGATGGTCGGGCTGATCTACACGCCCGCCTTCCTGAAAGAATTCGGCATCGGCTCCTACAACGGCAGTCTCTGGACGATCCCGGTCGAGTTGCAGTTCTATGTGCTGCTGCCCCTGCTGTTCGCGTTGCTCGCCTACCATTGGCGGGGCGATCGCCGGCTGCAAAATGCCGTTCTCACCCTCGTCTGGATCGGCTTCGTCGGATTGGGCATTGTCCTGCAGCAAGAGTGGCCGATGCCGATCAGCAACGAGCCCGTGTCGATGGTGGGGAAGGCCCTTCACTACAGCTTCCTGCCGCACTTTCACCTGTTTCTGGTCGGCGTCCTGATGCAAAGGCTACGCCTGTGGCAATCGCCCTGGATTGCCAGCAGAGGGCTTTACTGGATCATTCTGTACGCCTTTGTCGTCTGGCTGCTGCCCGACGATCCGGTGGCGCATGTCTTCAAGCTGTTGATGCTTGGCGTTACCGTGATCGCCTGCGCCTACACCGTAACCGGCTTGGCTCAGCGTTTTTTGGGCGGCAATGACATCTCATACGGCGTCTATATCTACCATGGCTTGCTGATCAATTTCGGCTTGCATCTGGGCGCCCAGGGGTCGTATGGCGCCGCACTCTTGCTGGTCATCTGCTCGATCGGCGCGGGGTGGCTGTCCTGGCAGTTCGTGGAGCGTCCGATGCTGGCCATGAAAAAGCGGGCCGTGCTGCAGGCCTAGCCTGACTCGGGCGCACCCACCCGATAGCGCGAGTCAGGCTAGTCGACACTCAGTTGTCGCCTGCTGCTAGCAGGTTGGCATGACAACGGACGCCGCGGTCGACGTGGTCGTTTACGCCCTTGTTGCCGCCAACGACGTCAACCGAGAACGCTGGACAATTGAAAAAGCGGCGACGGAATTCCCGAAACCGCCCGTCTGGGTCGACTCGGGTGACCGACGATAAGCTGTCCCGATGGATAAAAATCAATCCCATATTACACACTATGGCATACCGACCTCTTTGCCTCGCTAATGGAAAACAATTGCCGCGGGCGAGTCCATCGCTAGGCGTTCGTTCTATCCGGGTCCGCACGCTGTTTTCACCGACATTGACTCGGTAGCAAGACAGTCTGGACTGGCGGTAAGCAAGCGTAAATCACGAAGCAGCGACCGATACATTCGATGCAGAATTTATCGCAAACAGGAGGGTCGACCTGCAGGCCAGCGGGCCCATGGCATTGCGCATTTCTGAAGTCGACCCAACCATTCTGAATTCTTCTGCGGTCAAAAGGTCCAGCGTTTCCTTCTCGCTGCCTGCGTCGGACCTTCGGCAATTTCGACTATTCCCTGAGGATCTCTCGACGATGTCAATGCGACCAAAACCAGACCATCGATTGCACGCCGCTCACGGTCTGCTGTTGCTTGCCCTTCTGGCCGGATGCGGAGGTGGCGATGATTCGCCAAACGACGTAGGGAATGACCCGGCATCTCCCTCGACTCCGACTCCGACTCCGACTCCGACTCCGACCCCGACCCCGACCCCGACCCCGACCCCGACCCCGACCCCGACCCCGACCCCGACCCCGACTCCGACTCCGACGCCTGCGCCAGTGGCGGTCGCTCCGCCTCCGTTAACGTCGCCACCACCCACCGGAACCTCCTCGGATACGGTGCTACAGGCAAGACGTCTGACAGTGCTCGGTGCAGGCGTCGGGCTCCTGGGCATTTTCGAGGTCATTAGTGCCGGTGAAAAACACGGCTTGCAGGCGGTACAAGGACAGGTATGCAACGTCACCGGTTCCTATAATTACTCTGCATCCGACGATGATAACAACGGCACCCTGAGTGCCAATGACATACGCGTCCTGGACCAGTCGAACTGCCGCCAGCTAGCGAACGGGCTCACGTACAACGGCGCAATCGCCTCGGTGACACTGCCCACGGATCCGGGCGCTCCGTCGGTTCGCGCCGAGGCGGCTGTGATGAATCAGCTCTCTGCGATGGCTTCGACCAACGGTGTGAGCGAAACATTGAGCGCCACACCGAGTCGGGGCTTGCTCGCATTGATGCCGAACAATCGGAGCTCGGGCGGAAATCTCTTCAGGATTGTCCTGATCGAAAACGATACGTTGGCGATTACATTGCGCATGAGTACGGGAAGGAATGAATCCGTAACCGTGAGCAAGCTGATCGTCGACATAAGTGCCGACAGCTCGCCAGGTTCCGTGCGGTATGAAATCAAGGAAGGCAACTACACCTATCAGGGTCAGGGGCGGACCGAGTCCGGTACTTTCGTTCCCGGGGAGGTTCGATTTAGCGTGGCGTCGAGCGAAAAGGGCGTATCCGACCATTTTGCGACCCAATTGGCGACGACATGGGGCATCGTAAGCCGTTGACGGCATTGGGCGTCTGATTTCCGCACGATCATCATCGGACCGGACGGCCAAGACCTTACCAGCTGGACAAGCGTGTCGTGACTGATTGGCGAGAGCGCCATTCTGCGTCCGGATTCGGCGGTTGACGATAAACCTAAAATCAACTGTCCCGGCTGACGCCAACCTTCCGCGCCGCATCTGCGGTTCGCGCCGAATTGCTTGGCCCAGCCGATCCGGCACACAATAGTGGATGGACATTCACGACTTCATCATCATTGGTGCCGGCTCTGCGGGTTGCGTGCTGGCCAATCGCCTGTCCGCCTCGGGACAACATCGCGTGTTGTTGCTCGAGGCCGGGCCGCGCGACACCAACCCCTGGATTCATATTCCGCTTGGCTACGGCAAGCTGTTCGCCGACCGGCGGGTGAACTGGGCCTACGAATCCGAGCCTGAGCCCGGACTCAATGGTCGGCGAGTATTCTCGCCGCGCGGCAAGGTGCTTGGCGGATCGTCATCGATCAATGGTCTGGCCTACATACGGGGCCAGTCGCAGGACTTCGATGCCTGGGGCGTGCCTAGCTGGCGCTATGACGACCTGCTGCCCTATTTCATCCGATCCGAAGATCAGAGCCGGGGTGCCGATGCCTGGCATGGTGTTGGCGGGCCGCAGGCCGTGTCCGATCTGCCTGACCGGCACCCATTGTGCGATGCCTTTATCGAATCGGCGCAGGCCAACGGCATTCCGGCCAATGACGACTTCAACGGTGCGCATCAGGAAGGCGCTGGCTACTTCCAAGCGACGATGCGCAAGGGGCGCCGGGTCAGCACCGCCGTCGGTTATCTGCGCCCGGCGCTCAAGCGGGCGAATCTGCGTGTCGAGGTCGAGGCGCTGGCCACCCGTCTATTGTTCGACGGGCGTCGCGCCGTCGGCATCGAGTATCGACAGGGTGGCACACTCCGGCAGGCGCGGGGCCGCCGTATCGTGCTGGCTGGCGGCGCGTTCAATTCGCCCCAGTTGCTGCAATTGTCGGGCATTGGCCCGGCCGTTTTGTTGCGTGAGCACGGCATTGACGTGGTGCATGACTCGGCCGATGTGGGCGAATGCCTGCAGGATCATTTTTACGTGCGTACCCTCTGGCGCAGCAACCGCCCGAACACGATCAATGACGACTTGCGCGATCCGCTCCGTCAGGCCCTGGCCGGTGCCCGCTGGCTGTTCACCCGGCGCGGTCCGCTGTGCGTGAGTGCCGGCTATGCGGCCGCCTTCATCCGCACTCGCCCGGAACTGGACAGGCCGGATGCACAGCTTTACTTCATCAACTTCTCAACCAACAAGATGGGCACCGGCCTGCATCCTTATTCCGGGTTCACCTGTTCGGTGTCACAACTGCAGGTCGAGTCACGCGGTTCGGTACACATCCGGTCAATCGATCCACAAATGGCGCCAGCCATCCGCTACAACTATCTGAGCACCGAGGCCGACCGCCGTGTGATGGTCGATGGGCTGAAGGCGATACGCCGGATCGTCAACACGCCTCCCTTTGCCGGCTTTGTCCAGGCCGAGACGGCACCCGGACCAGAGGTACAGAGCGACGCCGACTGGCTGGCCTACTGCCGCGAAGTCGGCAGTACCGTGTATCACCCGACTTCGACCTGCCGGATGGGCACCGACGCGGGTTCGGTCGTGGATCCCGGACTGAAGGTGCGCGGTGTCGATGGCTTGTATGTCATCGATGCCTCGGTGATGCCCTCGGTGGTGTCCGGCAACACCAATGCAGCGGTCATCGCCATCGCCGAAAAAGGGGCCGACCTGTTACTTGCCGAAGGATCCGCCTGACCGATAAGCGCGCTCAGCATGATCCGGCCGGCGCAACCCGAGCAAGACCCGCTGACCGCGTGGCTTACAGGAGGTCTTCATGCCGGCAGTTGACCAACAACTCGGCGATTGCTGCATTGTTCGGCAATGCCAGCACGGTTTCGATCAGCGCAGCGACATCATCGGGACTTGACATCGCGTCACGCGCCATCGAATCGACATGGGCGGTCATGTCGGTGTCAACGAAGCCGGGGCACACGGCGGTGGCGCGAATGCCATGCACCCAACCCGATCGGCGAACTTCCTGGGTCAGCGCCATCAGCGCGAACTTGCTCATGGCATAGGCCAGATTATCGTTACGTACCCGCTTGCCCGAGAGCGACGACAGATTCACCACCCGGCCGGTGCCGCAGGCGATCAGGTAGGGCCAGGCCGCACGGATCACGCGCATCGGCCCCATCGCATTGATCTGCCAGGTCAACCCGAACGCTGTTTCGTCGGTATCGAGCAGGCGACCGTTCGCATTGAAGCCGGCGGCATTCACCACAGCATCGATCCGGCCATGCCGTGCCATGGTGGCCTCGACCCAGAGCCGGGCACCATCGGGAGTGGCCGCTTCGTAGGCGTGAACACTGAGCCCGTCTTGCTCGCTCAGACCCGCCGGATGGCGCATGCCGGCACTGACCGTGTAACCCGCCTGCAGCAGCCGCGCGCGCACTGCGCGGCCGATCCCGCGATTGGCGCCCGACACCATCACCACCCTGCCCTCGGTCTGGATCATTGCGTAATCCCCTCGGTTCGCTGATCGATTGATGCGACGCCCCTGTCGATGCGGAAACAGGCCGCACGACGCGCCGGCGCACCCGGCAGTGCGCGCAACGGCGGTACCGAATCGGCACAATCGGCAACCGCCATCGGACAACGCGTGCGGAACACACAGCCCGACGGCGGCGCGGCAATACTCGGCACCTCGCCGATCAGTGCGGGGGCGGTCGCGCCGCGATGACGCAGCGATGGTGTAGCCGCAAGCAATGCCCGGGTGTAGGGGTGGGCGGGCGCGGCGAACAGGTCCGCGGCCGGACCTTCTTCCATCACCCGCCCCAGATACATCACCATCACCCGATCGCACAGGTGGCGCACCACATGCAGATCGTGACTGATGAACAGCAGCGCGACACCCAGGTCGGCCCGCAAGTCGGCCAGCAGATTGATCACCTGAGCCTGGATCGACACATCCAGCGCCGATACCGGCTCGTCTGCCACGATGAAATCCGGGCGCGTGGCCAACGCACGTGCAATGGCAATGCGTTGCCGCTGGCCACCCGAAAATTCATGCGGCAGCCGGCGGGCATGGCCCGGATCCAGCCCCACCAGTGCGAGCAGGACTGCAACCTGCGCAACGGTGTCTGCGGCGTTGGTCAGGTGATGAATCAGCAGGCCATCGGCAATCTGCGCACCGATACTGCGGCGCGGGTCCAGGCTGCCATAGGGATCCTGGAAGACGATCTGCATGCGCCGGCGCATCGCACGCAGGCTTGCAGCTGGCAATTGCGCGAGATCCTGGCCGTCGAAGCTCACCCGACCGCTCGAGGGGGCGAGCAGCGCAAGCAGCACACGCCCGAGCGTGCTCTTGCCGCAACCGGACTCACCCACCACTCCCAGCGCCTCGCCCCGATGCAGGGCGATATCGACGCCGCGTAACGCGAGCATCGGCGCACCGTTCAAGAAGAATCCGCGAGCGCGACGGAATTCCCGGGTCAGCGCCTCGCCCTGAACCAGTGGCAGGGCCATCATTGCGTCCTTCGCGCTGCGTTGACGGCGCCGGGAACGGGGACAGTCACCGGTATCCCGCCCGTTGCCGTGGCGCCCATCGCCGCCCAGCGCAGACAGCGAGAGCGACGCCCGGGCATGATCGTCTGGAGCGGCGTGGTCGCGGTCTCGCACTGCGCGACTGCCAGATCGCAGCGCGGTGCAAACCGGCAACCCGGCGGCATCTGCGTCGGCTGCGGCACAGTGCCACGGATGGCAGTCAGACGCATCGCCTCGCCCTCAGGCGTGCTGGCGATCAGCGCCGCCGTGTAGGGATGACGAGGCGCCTCGAATACCTCGTTCACCGGCCCATCTTCAACCACCTGGCCGGCATACATCACGATCACCCGTTCGGCGATCTCGGCGACCACTGCGAGGTTGTGCGTGATGAACACCATACCCATCGCGCCGCTGGCCTGCTTCAGGTCCGCCAGCAGGGCAAGAATCTGTGCCTGCACCGTGACATCCAGCGCCGTGGTCGGTTCGTCGGCCAGCAACAGCCGGGGATGATTGGCGATGGCCGCCGCGATCATCACGCGTTGCCGTTGGCCGCCGGACAATTGATGCGGGAAGGCGGCAGCCTGACGTTCGGGATCGGGCAGACCGACCTGGCGCAGCAGGTCCACAACCTTGATTCCAACCTTGCCCTTGGCGCCATGAGCCTGCAGGCCTTCGGCGATCTGGGTGCCAATACGCAACAAGGGATTCAGACTGCTGGCCGGATCCTGAAAGATCATGGCCAGTTCGCGGCCGCGCAGACGACGCAATGCCGACTCGGACAGACGCATCATGTCATGCCCTTTTCCCTGGCTGTCGGTGAGCAGGATTCGACCGGCCGACGCGGTGACCGCGGCGGGTAACAGGCCGAGAATGGCGAGTCCGGTCAGTGTCTTGCCCGAGCCGCTTTCGCCGACGATGGCCAGGGTCTGTCCGGCCTGGACCGAGAAGCTCACGTCCTGCACTACCGGGACCCGGCCATCGGGCCCGCTCACGGTCAAGGTCAATCCCTCGACGGTCAGCAGACCGCTCGCGCGTGGTGGCTCGGCGGCCGTCGGCATTATTACGGTCTGGCGCAGAAAGCCCGGTCGGCCACCCGGCGCGCCGCGTGGATCAAGCCCATCGCGCAGCCGGTCGCAAAACAGATTCCACACGAGTACGGTGCCGGTGAGTGCGATGCATGGCCAGAACAACAACAGCGGCGCCTGTTCCATGCTGGCGCGCGCACCGCGAATCATCAATCCCCAGGACGGGGATGGCGGCACCACGCCCAGGCCTAGGAAGGACAATCCGCTCTCGAGCACCATGGCCGAGGCAATGGTCAGCGAGAACTGCACGATCAGCGGTGCAGCGATATTGGGTAACACGGTGCGCGACAGGATCCGGGCGGTGGGAGCACCAAGCGCCCGCTGCGCGGTCACGTAATCGAGTTCGCGTGCCGACAGGGTTTCGGCATAAGCCAGGCGGGCAAATGCGGGTGCGAACAGCACGGCCAGCGCGACGCTCAAGGTCACAGCCCCCGGCCCGAGCAAGGTGACCACGAGCAGCGCGAGCAACAGCGGCGGAAAGCACAACACGATTTCGGCCACCCGCACGGTGAGCAGTTCGACGAGGCCGCGGAAGTAGCCGCCGAGGATGCCGAGCAGGGTACCGACGAAGGCAGCCAGGCTCGTGACCGTGAACGCCACGGCCAGGGACACGCGCGCTCCCCACAGAATGCGCGACAGCACATCGCGTCCGTACTCATCCTGGCCCAGCCAGTGGGCACCCGAAGGCCCGGTGAGGCGATTGGCGACATCCTGTTGCACCGGATCGGCCAGCGGCAACCAGGGCGTGACGAGGGCCAGCACCAGAATGCTCAACACCAGGGTGCCAGGCAAGGCCAGGGTGCGCCAGAGGCTTGGCGTCATCAGGTGCCGTGCCTGACCCGGGGATCGAGCACCGCATACAGCAGATCGACCAGGAAGTTCAACAACACGAACAAGCTCGAGATCACGAGCACGATGCCCATCACTTCCGGGTAGTCGCGCGCTTCGACCGCGCGCACCAGATACCCGGACAAGCCGGGCCAGTTGAACACGAATTCCACGAGTACCGTGCCGCCGAGCAAGGCGCCCAGGTGGAGTGCGAGCACTGTGATCACCGGCGTGAGCGCATTGCGCACGACGTGACGGCGGATGATGCGCGCCGGCGACACGCCTCGGGCCTGAGCGGCGCGCACGTGCTCGCGTTCCAACACCTCCAGCACCGACGCGCGCATGACCCGGAAGACGACGGCACCCAGACCAACCGCGATGGTGCAGGCCGGCATCAGCAACAAGGCGATATGCCGACCGGGATCCTGGGAAAAGGGTACGTAACCGCCGGCGGATACCCATCGCAGTTGCTGAGCGAGAATCAGGATGGCCAGCGTACCGACCACGAAAACGGGCACCGACAACGCCATGCCGGCCCCAGCCGACAGGCCACGATCGACCCACGAACCGGCGCGCAGAGCGGACCACACCCCGAGGGGCACACCAAACAGAACCGAGATCAGCGCGGCGGCGGCAATCAGTTCGAGGGTTCGAGGCAGGCGCAGTGCGATCTCCTCGACAATCGGATGCTCGTCCTGCAGCGACACACCGAAATCGCCCCGCAGCAGTCCACCCAGGTAATCCACATACTGCGTAACGATGGGCCGGTTCAGGCCCAGGCGCTCACGCAAGTCGGCGACCGTGGCCGGGTCCGGCGCAATGCCCCCTTGCGAGAGCAAGACCTCGGCCGGATCGCCGGGAATCAGATGGATCACCATGAATACGAGCGATGCCACCACCCAGACAAGTCCCAGCGACACCAGCAGGCGCCGCGCCGTATACGCCAGCATGACGGATCAGCTCACGTCGGTGGTCTCGAAGGTCAGACCCGAGTAGAACGTCAGCGCGCCCGGCAGATTCCTGAATCCGCTCACGCCCTTGCGCATCGCATAACCCTGGCTGCGCCAGGTCAGGCCGACGATCGGCGCCTGCTCGATCGTGATGCGTTCGATCTCTTTGTAGATTTCGCGCCGTTTGCTCTCGTCGAATTCGGCACGGCCGGCTGCCAACAACTCGGTGATGCGCGGGATCGGCAGACCGGTGCTGCGCACATAAGAGGCGGACAGGGAGCCATCGATGAAATTGGACAGGCCATCGGGATCGTTGCTGTCGGCCGCCGTGCCCATCACCGCGATATCGTACTGACCCCGATTGCCGGTGGCTACCCGGGTGGCCCAATCGGGCAGGTTCAGTTCGGCCTGGATGCCCACTGCCGCCAGGTGCTGTTGCACGACCTCGGCGGTATCCTTGTGCATGCCGTATTGCGCCGTGGACAGCAGCGAGCATTTGATACCGTTGCTGTGACCGGCCTGCGCCAGCAATTGCCGGGCAAGCTCGGGGTCGTATTTCCAGCCATCCTTGAATTCAGGATTGTAGAAGGGGCTGGACGAGGCGATGGGCAGTTGCTGCAGCGCCGAGCCCCGACCGAAAAACGCCGCCTTGACGACATCGTCACGTCGGATTGCATGGGCGACAGCCTTGCGCACCCGCGGATCATTGAACGGCGCGCGTGAACCGTTGAACACCAGGAACATGAAGGGGCCGTCCATGGTGTCCAGTGCCAGCGAGGGCTCCGCGGCAATTGCATCCATTGCCTGCCAGGGCACGTATTCGATCAGGTCGACGTCGCCGGTGCGCAAGGCGGCCACCCGCAGATTCTCATCGGCATAGGCAATGGCGCGAATACGCTTGAGTCTGGGCAGGCCGGGGCGATAGAACCGGGCAAACGGCTCCAGCTCGAGCGAGACACCGCGCTCCTGGGCCTTGAGTTCAAAGGGACCGGCACCCACGAAGCTGTCCTTGTCGGACTGACGCGAAACGATCGGCAGGTGGTAGGACGCCATCCAGGTCGGCAGCATCGACACCGGCTCTTTCATGATGATGCGCACCGTGCGGTCGTCGGGTGTCTCCACGCCCTGCACGTCGCTCATCTGGGTTCGAAAGTAGGCGGTGGAGCCTTCGGCGGCAATCTGTTCGATGGTCCACTTGACATCGTGCGAGGTGACCTTCTCGCCATTCTGAAATAACGCATCGCGCAGCTTGAATGTCCAGCCCGTGTCCCCGATCGCTCCCAGGATTCGGCCAGTTCGGGGCGTAGCGAACCATCGTCGGCATAGGAGGTGAGGCCGCGATAAATCATCAGCTTGATCGTGGCGGCCGCAGTGCCGGTGTTCGCCCAGGGTTTGATGCTGGGCGGAAAACTCGACAAGCCGAACGTCAGCTCGCCCGGCGTGGCCGCGCGGGCCCGTGGCACCATGATGAAGGGCAGGACAGCCGAGGCGGCGGTGCCTGCCAGCAGGGTGCGGCGGGTGATCGAGGGTTTCATGGGGTCTCCTTTCTGTCGTTGTCTGTGCGCGAATCAAATCAGCCTGGGTGACCGTAGACCGAACGAGCGGTCTGCGGGCCGATGACACCTTGCGCGAGATCGCGCGCCACCGCGTCGGGCGTGCGTCGCTCGGGCGGACCGTAACCGCCGGCACCGGGACTGACCACCGCGAACCACTGGCCGGCGTGCAGCACGGCGTTGTCGCCTTCGAACACCACGCCGGGGCCACACTCGATACCACCATGCCCGCCGTCTCCGCCGCCGAACAGGCCCCAGGAACGCGAGCGTCACGCGCGATACATCGACGCGCACCCGACAGTCCTGATCGGCCCGATAGACGCGACGCAGACCCATGCCGCCACGCTGAGCCCCGATCGCCGCCGGAGTCGGCCACCAGCTCGTAGCGCAGTACCGTCAGCGGATATTCGGTCTCCAGCGCCTCGACAGGCAGATTGGACGTGTTGGTGACATGCACCTGCACGCCATCCAGTCCGTCCTTGGTGGCGCGCGCGCCGCCACCGCCACCCATGGTCTCGAGATAGACCCAGATTGCGCCGTCGTGGGGCCTCTGACCGATGAAGATCGCGACGGTGCAAACCGAGTTCGAACAGGCGGTCACGCGCTCGGGCACCGCCTGGGCCGAGTGCGCCGAGGATCAGGTCAGACACTCGCTGGCAGGTCTGCACCCGTCCGTTGACCGCCGCCGGATGTTTGCAGTTGAGCATCGTGCCGTCGCGTGCGGTAACCGTCAGCGGCCGCGAAAGACCCGCAGTTGGGCAGGATGGTCGGATCGACCACCGACTTGACCACGTAGTAGGCGGTCGCCGCGAGCGCCGTCTACGTCATGTTCAGGCCGGCGCGCATCTGCTCGGGCGATTCGAAATCCAGTGCCATCGCGTCGCCCTGGATGGTCACCCGCACCTTGAGCGGCAGCGTGTTCGCGAATCTCATTGCTCTCGAAGACATCCTCGAAGGTCCAGCTGCCATCGGGCATGGCGGCGATGCCGATGACGCATCTTGCGCTCGGCGTAATCAAGCAGCGCCGCAGCTGGCGGACATCACGATATCGGTGCCGTATTTGCGCGCACAAGCGCCTGAAAGCGCTCGCACGCCCACGCGGTTGGCGGCCATCTGCGCGCGCAGGTCCGACAGCCGTTCGCGCGGCACCTGGCAGTTCAGCAGAATGAGGTCGTGCACATCCTTCTGCAACTCGCCGGCGCGATACAGCCGGACCGGCGGAATGCGCAAACCTTCCTGGTAAATATGTTGCATGGCCGCGATCGGCGAAGTCGGAATGGTGCGCGAGGTTCACCGTCCAGGCGACGATGGTCGCCGTCCACGAAAATCGGCTCGGCCAGCACGATGTCGGGCAGATGAGTGCCACCGCCAGCGTAGGCATCATTGCCGACGAACACGTCACCGGGCTGCATCTGAGCCATCGGGTGCAGCGTCAGGATGTGCGGCACGATGCCGATGAAGCTGCCGAGATGGATCGGAATGTGCTCGGCCTGGCACAGCGTATTGCCCGCTCGTGTCGAACAGTGCGGTGGAGCAGTCGCGCCGCTCCTTGATATTGGTGGAATAAGAAGCGCGGATCAGCGCCTCACCCGTCTCCTCGACGATCGAGTGCAGGGCCGCGCCGATCACCTCGACCGTGATCGGATCCAATGCCTGCGCGGGCAACGGTGGGCGTGTCGCGTCGTTCATGCCGCACCTCTCAGAATCAGGTTCAGGTAGGGATCCACGACCGCCTGCATGTCGGGCAGCACGACCGTGGTCGTGTCCATCTGCTCGACGATCGCCGGGCCGACGAAGCGATTGCCGGGCGCCAGCTTGTCACGGCTGTAGATCGGTGTGGACAGAAGGCGCCGGCCTCCGGAAACCATACCTCGCGCTCCCCGACGATGGCTCGCGGAGCATCGGGCCCGCCTCCGGATAGGACTTCAGTCTCGGCCTTGCGCACGCGGCCGGTGGCTTCCAGGCGCAACGTGACCAGTTGCACCGGCTCGCCCTCGGCCACGAAGCCATATCGCTGCTGTGCGCCTCGGCGAACCCCCGACAGCGTCGTCGATGGTCGCCGCCGCTCACCGGCCCATCGGGCAGTGGCACGGCAAGTTCGTAGTTCTGACCGGCATAACGCATGTCGGCCGTGCGCGTCAGTGACGATGCGCCGGGGCCGATCTCCTCATGCGCGAACCATTCCTCGGCGCGCGTGGCCAGGGACTCGAAGGCCGCTCGCCACGTCGGCAACGGAATCGGCCATGGCCGGCATCAATCGCGTCGCAGCGAAATCGGCGCGCAGATCGGTCAGCAACAAGCCCATGGCACACAGGATGCCGGGATAGCGCGGCACCAGCACGCGCTTCATATCCAGTTCGAGCGCCAGCCGCGCCGCATGCAGCGGACCCGCACCGCCGAAGGCCATCAGCGTATAGTCGCGCGGATCATGGCCGCGCTGCACCGAGATGACCCGGATCGCGCGCGCCATATTGGCGGTCACGACCGAGATGATGCCCTGCGCCGTCTCCATCAGGCCCAGACCGAGTTGATCGGCCAGACGCCCGATCGCCGCCCTGGCCAGATCCTGGCGCACGGTCATTCGCCCGCCGAGCAGATACTCCGGGTTCAGGGTCTGCAACACCACATTCGCATCGGTGGTCGCCGGCTCGGTGTTGCCCCGGTCGTAGCAGACCGGACCGGGGTCGGCGCCGCAGGACTGCGCGGCCCCACCTTGAGCATGCCGCCGCGCGTCGATATAGGCGATCGACCCACCGCCCGCGCCCACCGTGTGGATGTCGAGCATCGGCGCCTTGATCGGATAGCCATGAACCATTGCCTCCGAGGTCAGCTTGCACTCGCCCTTGTCGAGCAGCGCGACGTCGGTCGACGTGCCACCCATGTCGAAGGTGATCAGATCAGCGAAGCCGGCGAGCGCGCCGATTGCCTGCGCGCCGACCACGCCGGTCGAGGGGCCGGACAGCACGGCCCGCACCGGCAGGCGGGCCGCGGTCGGAAAGCCGATTACACCGCCATTGGATTGCGTCAGATGCGGCGTCGCCGTCATGCCCAGGTCGTGCAGGCGCGGCGTCAGACGTTCGATGTAGCTGCGCATGACCGGCCCGAGATAGGCGTTGAGCACCACCGTGGACAGACGCTCGAACTCACGAAATTCGGGCGCGACCTCATGACCGGCGCTGATGAAGCACTCGGGCATGTCGTCGCGCAGGATCTCGACGGCGCGCTGCTCATGCTCGGGGCGGATGAAGCCATACAGGAAAGAGACGGCGATAGCCTCCACGCCGGCGGCCTTCAGGGCCTGCGCCGCGACTCGCACCGCGGCTTCATCCAATGCATGCTCGACCCGGCCATCATGATGAACCCGTTCAACCACCTCATGCCGCAGATCACGCGGCACCAGGGTCGGTGGCTTGTCGGCCTGCATGTCATAGAGGTGGGGGCGCATCTGACGGCCGATCTCCAGCAGATCGCGAAAACCGTCCGTGGTGATCAGACCGGTTCTCACGCCGCGATGCTGGATCAGGGCATTCGTGGCCACCGTCGTGCCATGCCCGAAATAGACCACCCGGGCGCCCGGCATGGCCGCATCCGGTGCAACCCGCTTCATCCCTTCCTCGACACCCTGGGCGATGCCGCGCGACGGATCGTCTGGTGTCGAAGAAACCTTCCAGACCTCGACCCGACCCTGCTCTTCGTCGAACAGGCAGACATCGGTGAACGTGCCTCCCGAATCAACGCCTACCCGCCACCGCGACATGCTTCGCTCTCCTCGTTATCTGACCGCCTGGGATCCGGATCATTATTGTGGCTAAATGTCGAACCGGCAAGAAACGATTGCAGCCAATGCAATTCAGGGGCGGTCTGAGCGGTCGCTCACCGATCAGTCGTCGATCACTCAGTTCTGCAACCGGAGTCCTGGCATGCCCGAGCCTTCAATTTTCCGGATGGCGTTTTCCCGTGTTTATCCGCTCTACGTGCAAAAGGCCGAGCGCAAGCAGCGCACTCGGGCCGAAGTCGATGAAATCATCGCCTGGTTGACGGGGTATAGTCCCGCTGAACTTCAGCACCAGCTCGACATCGGCAGCGATGTCAAGACGTTTTTGGTCAATGCGCCCGCATTCAATCCGAAGGCCTCGCTCATCAAGGGCGTGGTCTGCGGCGTGCGCGTGGAAACCATCGATGACCCGGTGATGCGCAAGATCCGCTGTTTGGACAAGCTCGTGGATGAACTGGCCAAAGGCAAGGCGATGGACAAGATTCTGCGGGCTTGATCATGTCGCCACCCAACCCATCCGGGAAACCCTCATGAGTCAGCGTCCGGTCGTTACTTTGATCACCTGCGGCGGCACGATCGCAAGCGCCGTGCAGCCCGGCCAGGGGGCACTGCCCACCCTGGATATCGGTGCGCTGGCCCGCGAGATACCCGGCATCGATGCACTGGCGGATCTGCGCACGATCGATGCACGTCGCCTGCCCTCGCCTCACATGGGATTCGATGACCTGCTGATGCTGGCGCAGGCCTGCCGCGATGCCATCGCTCAAGGCAGTCATGGCGTTGTGATTTCGCAGGGGACCGACACCATCGAGGAAATCGCCTTCGGCCTGGACCTGCTGCTGGAATCCGACGCGCCGGTCATCGTGACCGGCGCGATGCGCAATGCGAGCATGGCCGGCGCCGATGGCCCGGCGAATCTGCTCGCCGCCGTGCGGGTGGCGGCCGCGCCAAGCGCGCGCGGCTTCGGTGCGCTGGTGGTCTTCAATGATGACATCCACGCAGCGCGCTTCGTGCACAAGTCGCATACCCAGAGCACCGCGACTTTCGTGTCGCCAGCCACCGGGCGGATCGGCTGGCTGGCCGAAGACAAGGTCCGGCTTCTGGTCAGGCCGGTGGGTCGTCATCATGTGGCGCTGCACGCCGATGCGCAGGTGCCTGCCGTGGCCTTGCTGCGTATGAGCCTGGGTGATGACGGTCGCTTGCTCGAGGGGCTCGCTCAGGCCGGATTTGCCGGTGCCGTGATCGAAGGTTTCGGCGGCGGCCATGTGACCCGCACCATCGTGGACTCCGGCCGCCTCGACCGGTTGATCGCGCAGATGCCGGTGGTGCTGGCCTCGCGCACGGGTGGCGGTGAAGTCTTGCGCGACACCTACGGGTTCGTGGGAGCCGAGCGCGACCTGATCGGGCTCGGCATGATTTCCGCCGGCGCCCTGGACGGCATCAAGGCGCGGCTGCTGCTGTCGCTGCTGCTGGCGGGCGGCGCGGATCGCGCCCGCATTCACGAGCGATTCTCGCGCATCGGCCCGCTGGCCGGCTGAGTGGCAGAAACGCGCACGGGACGCTCTCATGAATGCAACGACGACACTGCAGCTTCGCCCTCGCGACACCATCTTGTCTGACGGCACCATGCCTGAGGTGGTGCTGGGCATTGGCCTGAGCGACCTGGCTGACACGCTATTCCGGCACGAGCCGCCCACGGCCATCGAACTGGAGCAAGCCATCGACTCGGTGGAGGACGCACTGACGGCCACAGGGCTGCAACACGCCGAGCGTGGCGAGCTACTGAGCGCCGACCCGCGCTTGCACGCCTTGCTGAGTCTACAGGCGCAGGACGCTGTGATCGGGCGCGACGCAGTGGAGGCCTTGTTTGACCGCCTGGCCTGCGCGTCACTGGGGAGACCAGGGCTGCTCGACGAGCAACTGGCAGGTCGCGACGCAGCGGCAGCCTTGCTGATCCTGCGCGAGTGCATGCACCACCTCGGATACGACCGCGTTCGCCGGGTCGCAGGTTGAGACAGGCTGAGACTGCCGATCAGCCAGCGAAGCCTCCGCACCCGATCGGACGCCGGTCAGCACGCCCACCGCGTCATGACCGTGTCATGTTTTGTTCACGCCATCGTCATGTGAAAACCCTAGGCTCGTGCCTCCAACGACAACCACGACCCTCTGGACACCATGACGACGCAACCCTCGCCGATCGACTTCAATGAAGAAGATTCCAACGCCGACTCGAGCAACCCCCATTTCACCCAGATCCTGGACGCACGCCTGAGCCGCCGGCAGGTGCTCCGCAGCGCGGTCGGCACGGCGGGCATGATCCTGACCGCGAGCATGGGCGGTCTCGCCATGAGTGCCTGCGGCAGTGATGACGATCCGGCACCGGCCACGGGGGCGGACCCGACACCAGCGCCGGGTTCGTCAAACCCGCTGCTCGGCTTCAACGCCGTAGCCAAGGGATTGCAGGACGCCGTGGTCGTCCCGGCCGGCTACAGCATCAGCATCCTCTACGCACTGGGCGATCCGCTGCGTGCCGCAACGCCCGAGTATCGCAACGACGGCAGCGACACGGACTATGAAAACCGTGCCGGCGATCATCACGACGGCATGGAATGGTTCGGCCTCGGCGAGAACGGCAGGCCGTCGAGCGCTGCCGCGGACCGCGGCCTGATCGCCATGAACCACGAAGCGACGACCGATGAGAAGCTCAGTTCCTTTTTCCTGCACGCCGACGGCGGCACCTCGACACTGCCCAGACCGGCTGCCGAAGTCGACAAGGAAGTCGCCATTCACGGCGTGTCCGTCGTGGAAGTGCGTCGTGGCGCTGGCGCAGGCGCCTGGTCCACGGTCAGGGATTCGGCCTTCAATTTTCGCGTCACGCCGCTCAGTGATGTCGACATTGCCGGCCCGGTACGCGGCAATCCGCTCATGATCACGCGATATTCACCAAACGGCGTCGCGACACGCGGCACGCTCAACAACTGCGGTGCCGGCAAGACACCCTGGGGAACCTTCGTCACGGGCGAAGAAAACTGGTTCGGCTACTTCTACCGCAGTGAGACCGACGACCAAGCGCGCGGCAATGACAAAAGCGTCACCGCACTGCGTCGTTATGGTCGCGCTCAGGGCGCCGCATCGCGCCATGGTTGGGAGACCGGCGGCGAGGACGACCGCTATGCACGCTGGATCATCAGCCGCAGCGGCAGCTCGACCGACGGCAGTGACGACTATCGCAACGAGATGAATACCTTCGGCTACATCGTCGAGATCGATCCCTACACCAAGGCCGCGAAAGCACAGAAGCGCACGGCACTGGGCCGCATGGGTCACGAGAATGCGGTCTTCTCCCATCCGGTCGAGGGTCAGCCGCTGGCCGTCTACCTGGGTGACGATGCACGCAATGAATACATCTACAAGTTCGTGAGCAGCGCGAGCTGGAGCGCGGCCGATGCCGACGCCGCGGATCGCCTGGCCATCGGCGCGAAGTACCTGGACTCGGGCAGGCTCTATGTCGCGCGTATCGCCGACGATGGCACCGGCGAGTGGGTCGAACTGAGCATGGCCACCCCGGCGGTCGCGTCTTACGCGGACTATCCGTTTGCCGATCAGGCCGACGTGTTGGTCAACACCCGTCTGGCGGCCGACGCAGTCGGTGCCACGCGCATGGACAGGCCCGAGTGGTGCGCGGTCAATCCGGCCAATGGCGAGGTCTACATCACCTTGACCAACAACAGCAACCGTCGGGTCGAACCGGGCAGCGCCAGCCAGCTCGAGCCCGATGCGGCCAACCCGCGGGCCTATAGCGACACGCGTGGTACGTCCACCAGCACGGGCAACGTCAACGGCCACATTCTGCGCATCAAGGAAGACGGCGGTGCTGCGGCGGCCACTCGCTTCACCTGGGACGTCTACCTCGTGGGTTCGGAAGCCGGCGCGGATGCGGAGCGGATCAACCTGTCCAGCCTGACCTCGGAGCAGGACTTCTCCAGCCCCGACGGTCTGGTGTTCAGCAAGGCCACCGGCATCTGCTGGATTCAGACCGACGATGGTGCCTACACCGACGTCACCAACTGCATGATGCTCGCCGCCATGCCGGGACAGGTGGGTGATGGCGGCGCGCCCAGGGCGATCACCTACACGCGCGCCGACGGCTCGACCTACACGGTCAATTCGCCGATCGGCCTGGCGCCGACTGCGGCGTCGCTCAAGCGTTTTCTGGTGGGCCCGGTGGGTTGCGAAATCACGGGCTGGTGCGAAACGCCCGATGGCAAAACCATCTTCGTGAACATCCAGCATCCGGGCGAAACCACCCAGATGGCTGATCTGGGTGATCCGACCCGGTACACGAGCCAGTGGCCGGCCAATGCCGGTTATGGGGCAGGTCAGCGTCCACGATCGGCAACGATCGCGATCACGAAGGACGACGGCGGTCTGGTCGGCACCTGAGCGTTACGAAGCGGCGGATCGCTGCGACGATCCGCCTCATTCGCGGTAAGAGCTGTCCTTGCGATCGAGCAGCCGCAACATGGCCGGCCATTCCATCTCGCCGAAGGGCCGACGCACCTGCGGCTGATACAGCCGATGGGTGTGCGCGATGACCTCGGGCGACGGTTGGGTCAGTGGCGTGCCCGCCGCCATCGCATCAACCTGCGCGCGGCAGGCCATCTCCAGCCAATACAGCGTGTTGAATGCCTGGGCGACGCTCGGGCCGGCCACGAGCAGCCCGTGGTTGCGCAGGATCATGGCGTTGCCCTCACCCAGATCCGCCACCAGGCGCCGGCGCTCGGCAAGATCAACCGCCGGACCCTCGTAGTCGTGATAGGCAATGTCGGCGAAACGCATTGCCGTCTGAGTGATGGGCAACAATCCGCAGGCCATTGCCGATACCGCCATGCCAGCGCGTGAATGAGTGTGGATGACACAGCTCACGTCCGGCCGTGCTTCGTGAATCGCCCCATGGATTACGTAGCCCGCCTGGTTCACGCCATATCCCGTGTCGGCGCCAGCCGGATTATCGATCTCGGTGCCATCGAGCGCGATGGTGACCAGATTCGATGCGCGGATCTCATCGTAGAGGTAGCCGTAGGCATTGATCAGCAGATGATGATCGGTGCCGGGCAATCGTGACGTGATGTGGTTGTAGACCAGATCGGACATGCCGAAATGGGCGACCAGCCGATAACAGGCGGCCAGATCGGTTCGCGCCTGTCGTTGCGCACCCGCCAGACCAGCCGTCGCTTCAGCGTCCATTCCCACCTCCAGGCAGCGGTCGCTCAGGTATTGCTGTGCAGCACGCTGTTCAGGCCTTCCCAGCGCGACTCGCCATTGGGCACCGCCTCGACCGCACCACTCTGGCTGTTGCGCCGATAGAGCAGACCCGACTGTCCGGACAACTGGCGCGCGGACACGACCTGACCGTCGGGCAGCCGGACCTTGGTGCCGGCAGTCAGATACAGGCCCGCCTCGACGATGCAGTCATTGCCCAGCGAAATCCCCAGGCCGGCGTTGGCACCCAGCAGACATCGTTCGCCGATCGAGGTGCGATGCTTGCCACCGCCCGACAAGGTGCCCATGATCGACGCGCCCCCGCCAATGTCCGACTTGGCGCCGACCACCACGCCCTGCACGATCCGACCCTCGACCATCGACTCACCCAGCGTACCGGCATTGAAGTTCACGAAGCCTTCATGCATGACCGTCGTGCCCTCGGCCAGATAGGCACCCAGGCGCACGCGATCAGCGTCGGCGATTCGCACACCGCCCGGTACCACGTAGTCGGTCATTCGCGGAAACTTGTCCACCGAGGTGACGGCGAGGCAGTGATAGTCGGCGGCCGCCTTGTCCCGCAGCTCGGCGACCCGCGCCGGTAACACCGGGCCGGCCGAAGTCCAGGCAACATTGGGCAACAGGCCGAAGATGCCATCGAGATTGAGCTCATTGGGCCTGACGGCGCGCTCGGACAGCAGATGCAGACGCAGATAGGCGTCTTCGGTGGAAGCGGGCTTGTCAGTCAGCGACGCGATCGTCACGGTGATCAAATCGCCCTTGATCAGGCCCAGCTTCTCGGCCAGGCAACCGCGCCGCCGGCGCTCATTGTCCGGCGCGAACCAGACATCCAAAGTATTGCCGCTGGCCGCATCCTGATAGCGGTGGCCGGTTCGTTCGATCATCGTTGCCAATCTCCTCGCGATCCGCAAGCGCCATCCGATCGTGCCCCGTGCACGCCGTTGCGCTCCGTTTCGCCCGATAGTTTGACATGATGCCGGATGGAGGGGGCGGACCTTGCCTGACGCCATGCCGCTGAGCGCAGCCCGGATCCGGTGGCAGTCCATCGGGCCGATCCACAGCCAGACCTGGTCGCCGCTGCCAACCTGCCCGTCATGCGCCCAAGCCGTCTGCGATATAGTCCCCCATCACCATTCCCACGGATCCAGCCATGGCGACAGTCGATCGGGTGCAAGGCGCAGGGCACGGCGGCATCGAATGAAGACGTCGTGAATGGACATTGACTTTCGCGGTCTGGACGCCGGACGAGCCTACAAGTTGCTGGTGAACCTGGTCGTACCGCGCCCGATTGCCTGGGTGACCACGCTTGGGCTGGACGATGTGGTCAATGCCGCGCCCTTCAGCGTGTTCAACATGGTTGGCGAAGATCCGCCGCTGGTCATGATCAGCGTGAACAAGCTGCCCGGTGCCCGGTTCAAGGACACGGCCCGCAACATTCTGGACCGGCAGCAGTTTGTCGTGCACATCGCCGACGAGGCATGTGTGGTCGCGATGGACATCACCGCAGCCGAATTGCCCTTCGGTCAGAGCGAGATCGTTCCTGCCGGTCTGAATACCGCGCCGTCGCGGTGCATTGCACCGCCACGAATCACGGAAGCGCCCATCGCGTTTGAGTGCACGCTCTGGGAGACGCTGGAGTCGGCCAGTCGCTATGTATTTTTCGGGCGCATCCTGTGGCTTCATGCCCGGGACAACCTCATCGATACCGATCAGTGGCGGGTCCGCTTCGAGCACTTCCATCCCGTGGGCCGGTTTGGTGCGGGGCAATACGTACGACTGCAGGATCGCTTCATCGTCCAGGACGGACGGTGCCAGGATGTCGACAAGTCTGGCAGCAAGGCCTGATCCTGCCGCCCGGGCAAGCAATGGCCTCTGCTATGCTTGACCAACGAGGCCAGCCATGCAAGGCCGACAACCAACCATCAGGGAGAGCGGAATGACCCGACTGTCATTGATTCACGGATTCGCCGGCGTCGCTATGGCCTGCGCCATGTTGTCCTGGCCAGCCCATGCCCAGGAGAAAATCATCGTGGGCGTGGACGGCACCTTCGCACCGCACGCGATGCCCAAGCTGGGCGGCGGCGTCGAAGGCTTCAATATCGATCTGATCCATGCACTGGGTCAAAAGATGGGGCGGCCGGTCGAGATCTTTGCGGGCGAGTTCTCCGGCCTGATTCCGGCGATGAATGCGGGCAAGATCAGCTTCGTGGGCGCGCCCACCACGGTCACAGCCGAACGCGCCAAGAGCCTGTTGTTCACCGAAGGTTATCTGAACACTTACTACCAGTTCGTGGTGCCGGCCGGTGCGCCCGACATCACCGCGCTGGAGCAACTCAAGGGCAAGACAATCTCGGTGAACAAGGGATCGGCCTACGAAAAATGGGGCGCCAGCAACAAGGAGAAATACGGCTTCGAACTGGCGGCATTTCCGACCAATGCCGACGCCGTGCTGGCGCTGATCTCGGGCCGGGCCGATGCACATCTGTCGGGCAACACCGTGGCCGCGTATTCCGTGGTCAAGGCCAAGGACAAGATCAAACTGGCCAGCCTGTCGGTCGATGACGGCCTGGTCTGGGGTGCGGCATTCCGCAAGGATGACGTGGCGCTGCGCAACCAGGTCGAAGACGCCCTCGAATGTCTGAAGAAGGACGGCACGCTGGCCAAGCTGTCCGAGAAGTGGTTCGGGCTCACGCCGACGGCCGAGCAGGCGCAGCGCAAGGTGTTCCCGGGCTATGGCGTACCCGGCATGGACGGTCACGACCCGACGCCGGGCAAGCGCAGCTGTTCCTGATCATCGTTTGCGATGAGCAGTGATTCCGTTGTTTTGGATGTGCGCGGCCTGCACAAGCGATTCGGTGCCCTGGAGGTTCTGAAGGGCGTCGATCTCGCGGTGAAGGCCCGCGAGCTGGTCTTCATCATCGGCCCCTCGGGTTCGGGCAAATCCACCCTGCTGCGCTGCTGCAACCGGTTGGAAGAACCCTCAGCCGGTTCGATCCGGGTCGAGGGTATCGACCTGATGGCGCCGGGCGTGGACATCAATTCGGTGCGTCGGCGTATCGGCATGGTGTTCCAGTCGTTCAACCTGTATCCGCATCTGGATGCGCTGGGCAATGTCACGCTTGCCCTGCGCAAGGTGCTCGGCCGCAGTCGCGACGAGGCGCAGGCCATCGGCCGGGAGGCCTTGGCGCGGGTCGGCCTGGCGGACAAGCAGAACAGTCTGCCCAGCCAGTTGTCCGGTGGCCAGCAGCAGCGCGTGGCGATTGCCCGCGCCCTGGCCCTGGAACCGGTGATCATGTTGTTCGACGAACCCACCAGCGCGCTGGATCCCGAACTGGTGGGCAGCGTGCTGGCCGTCATGCGCGAGATGCGCGAATCGGGCCAGACGATGCTGGTCGTGAGCCACGAGATGCGATTCGCGCGGCAGGCTGCCGATCGTGTGGTGTTCATGGATCAGGGTTGCATACTCGAGCAGGGCACGCCGCAGGCCGTGTTCGAGTCACCCGAGCATCCGCGGGTGCGTGAATTTCTGACCAGCATCACTCACTGACGGTCGGCGGCCTGCATGTTCGACCGATTGTTCGATACCTTTTTCAACCTGGCCATCATGGCCGAGTATCTGCCGGCGGTGGTCGACGGGTTCTTCGTGACCTTGAAGCTGGCCCTGATGGTGGTGGTCACCGGCATCTCGGTGGGCCTCATACTGGCCACGATTCGCTGGGCGGGCTGGCGGGTACTGAATTTTTTCATCATCGTGTTCGTCGACGTGATGCGCTCGGTGCCGCCACTGGTCATCATCATCATCTTCTATTTCGCGCTGCCATCGGTGGGGGTGCGCATGAGCGGCCTGATCTGCACCTGGCTGGCCTTGTCGATGGTACTGGCGGCATTTGCCGAAGAAATCTTCTGGGCCGGTATGCTGGCCGTGCCCAAAGGGCAGTTCGAAGCGGCGCGCTCGACCGGCTTCGGGCCGCTGGGTAGCTTGCGCTGGGTGATTCTGCCGCAGGCGCTGCGCATGACGATTCCGCCGCTGACCAATCGAACCATCGCCGTGACCAAGGGCACTGCCCTGGGCGCCGTGGTCGCGGTGAGCGAAATCCTCTACCAGGCTCAGGCCGGTTATTCCTTCTCCTACAACCCCTCGCCGCTCACCCTGGGTGCCATCGCTTATCTGATCCTGTTCATTCCTGTGGTGTGGCTGGGCCGCTGGATCGAAAACCGCTTTGCCTGGCGTCGCTGATGAACACACTGATCGACAACTTCTTCAACCTGGCCATCCTCGCCCAGACCTGGCCCTTGCTGATGGCCGGTCTGTGGGTCACGATCAAGCTCTGCGTACTGGTCGTGCCGCTCGGCCTGGCCGGTGGTCTGGTCCTGGCGCTGGGCTCGCGCTCGCCACGTCGCTGGGTGCGATGGGCCATGGTGATCTATACCGACTTTTTCCGGGCCTTTCCGCCACTGGTGCTGCTGTTGTTCGTGGCCTTCGGCCTACCATTTCTGGGTCTTGATCTGGGCGCTGTCGGATCGGTTGCCGTGGCCTTGCTGCTCAACACCTCAAGCTATTACGGTGAAGTGCTCAGAGCCGGCGTGGAGAGCATTCCGAACGGTCAGTTCGAAGCCGCCCGATCGACCGGCCTGAGCCGCCATCAGACCATGCGCTGGGTCGTGCTGCCACAGGCCGTGCGCAATGTGCTGCCCGACTTGGTGAGCAACACGCTCGAGGTGATCAAGCTCACCTCGCTGGCCAGCGTGGTGGCCATGCCCGAATTGCTGTTTGCGGCGCGATCGGCGCAGTCGGTCACCTACAACGCCACCCCGGTCATCGCGGCCGGCATCCTCTATCTGCTCCTGCTCTGGCCGATGGTCCGCTGGCTCTCGCGCCTGGAGCACCGGCAGATTGCCGTTCACTGAAGGAATCCGTCATGAAACGCATCCTGGTGATCAATCCGAACTCCAGCGTCGCCGTGACCGACGGCATCGATCTGGCTTGCGCGCCGCTGCGGATCGAGGGCGGGCCGCAGATCGAGTGCATCACGCTGGCGGAGGGGCCGCCCGGCATCGAAACGCAACAGCATGTGGATGGCGTGATCGGCCCCCTGACCCGGGTCGTTCGTGAACGCTCGGCCGATTGCCAGGCATTCGTGATCGCCTGTTATTCCGACCCGGGTCTGCATGGCTGCCGCGAGGCGACGCCGCATCCGGTGCTGGGCATCTCCGAATGCGGCATCCTGACCGCGCTCACCCTGGGTCAGCGCTTCGGCGTGATCGCCATCCTGCCACGCTCGATTCCGCGCCATCTGCGCTACATCGGTTCACTCGGCGTGACCGACCGGCTGGCCGGCGAGCGGGCACTGGGTCTGGGCGTCACCGAACTGGCCGACGAATCGCGTACCCTGGATCGCATGATTGCCACCGGCAAGGCCTTGCGCGACAGCGACCGCGCCGACGTGCTGGTCATGGGCTGCGCCGGCATGGCCCGCTATCGCGACCGGCTGCAGGACGCCACGCAACTGCCGGTGGTCGAACCGACCCAGGCCGCGGTCACCATGGCGATCGGCCGCGTGCAACTGGGCTGGTGATCCGGTGCGCTAGCCCTGGTCATTGGCCGGCGTCACTTCCACACCAACCCGCTCGACGATCAACCGGTAATGTTCGGGCCGACGATGCGCGGCCAGATTGAACATGGTGCGCCGCAGGTCTTCGCCCAGGGACAGATCGGCATCGTGCACGATCAGTTCATCGTCCTCGGATGACGACTTGGCCACGATTTCGCCACTGGGCGCCACGATCAATGAGTGGCCGAACATCCGGAAGCCGTCTTCGAAGCCGCACTTGGCCGTCTCGACCAGCCAGACCGCGTTCTGAAACGCCATCGATTGCGCCATGATCAAATGGTGATGCACACGCAGGGCCGGCGGCTCCGGATAGTGCAGGTTTTCGGTGGGTGTGTTGAAGCCCAGCGTCACGATCTCGGCCCCTTGCAGACCCAGCACACGAAACGCCTCGGGCCAGCGACGATCATTACAGATCAGCATGCCGGTGATGGTGTCCATGAACCGGTAGACGGGGAAACCAAGATTGCCGACCTCGAAGTATTTTTTCTCGAGATGCTGAAAGGCAGCCTCGGGCTTGTGCTCGGCATGGCCGGGCAGGTGCACTTTACGATATCGGCCGATCACGCGCCCATCGGGTGAGACGAGAATGGCGGTATTGAAGCGACGCTTCACGCCATTGTCGATGGCGATTTCGCCATAGCCAATGTAAAAGCCGATCTGCAGCCGCTTCGCTTCGTCAAACAACGGCTGCGTGACCGGCGAGGGCATCTGAGCCTCGAAAAAACGCGCCTCCACCTCGGCCTCGTCATCGAACCAATAGCGGGGAAAGAAGGTGGTGAGGGCCAGCTCCGGAAACACCACGAAGCGCGCGCCGCGGGCACCGGCCTGGCGCAGCAGATCGAGCAAACGCCTGACGACCGCCTCGCGCGTGTCGCTCAGGTGAATCGGGCCAAGCTGTGCCGAGGCGATAGTCAGACGACGTTTCATTCGTGCTCCGGGAAGGTTGGACAATGCCGGTAAGAGCCGGCAATCGCGCAGCGCCGGTCAGCGCGGCAAGGGTGTGCCCCAGTCGTCGAGTTGTCTGACTTCGGGAACAGTGAGACCCGCCGGCCGCGCCGAATCAGCGATCTCGCGGGCCAGATAAACACCGCGACCACGCGCCGCATGCAGTTGCCCTTGTTCGACGATCACCTCGCCGCGCGACATCACGGTGACCGGCCAGCCCGTCAATTCACGGCCCTCGTAGGGGGTGTAGCCTACGGCATCGTGCAACATGGCCGCGGTCACGGTCCGTCGGGCGGCTGTGTCCCAGATGGCCAGATCGGCATCAGCACCCACGGCGAGTTCGCCCTTCTTCGGGTAGAGCCCGTAGGTACGCGCATGATTCGTGGAAGACAGGCGCACGAATTCATTCAGATCGATTCGCCCCTTGCCCACCCCTTCGCTGAACAACAACGCCAGGCGTAATTCCAGTCCGGGCACGCCATTGGCCACATCCTTGAAGGTGGTCTTGTCACCCTTGGGCAACTTGCCCGATGCATCGAAGCGGTAAGGCGCATGATCGGAGGAATACATCTGAAGCGTGCCGTCGGCCAGACCTGCCCAGCAGGCTTCCTGCGCCGCCTCGTCGCGCGGCGGCGGACTACAGCAGAACATGGCGCCATCCAGGCCGCCGCGATCCAGGTCTTTCGCGGTCAGGAACAGATACTGCGGACAGGTTTCACCGAACACCTTGAGCCCTCTGGCCCTGGCCTGGCGAATCGCCTCGATTCCTTCGATAGTGGACACATGCACGATCAGGATAGGCGCATCGACCAATTCGGCCAGGGTGATGATGCGGTTGATCGCCTCGGCCTCGGCACCACGCGAATGGCAGATGGCATGGTAGCGCGGCAGCGTATTACCGGCTCTGACCATGCGATTGGCCAGCCAGCCGATCATGCCGTGATTCTCCGCGTGCACCATGGTGAGCGCACCGTTCGCGCGGGCTACCGACAATACATCGAGGATTTGCTCATCGGTCAGACGCATCCGATCGTAGGTCATGAACAGCTTGAACGAACGCAGTCCGCCGGCAATGGCCGCGGGCAGATGGTCGGCCAGGGTCTGCTCGCAAGGGTTGGCCACAATCAGGTGAAACGCATAATCGATGACAGCCTTCTCGGCGGCCCTCTGATGATAGTCGGCCAGCACATCGGGGATCAGCATGTCACGATGTTGCGCCGCGAACGACACGGTGGTGGTGGTGCCACCGAAGGCGGCCGAAACCGTTGCGCTGTAAAAGTCGTCGGCGCTCATGATGCCGAAACTGGAGATCTGCTCGATGTGCGCATGACTGTCGATGCCGCCCGGCATGACCAGCCGGTCGCGCGCATCGATCTCGCGGCGTGCGTGACCCAGGTCGTTGCCAATAGCGGCGATCACGCCGTCGCGGATGCCGATGTCACCCTGCATCGTCCGCGTGCTGCTCACGAGCGTGCCATGGCGTATCAGCAGGTCGAATTCAGTCGTCATCGTCATCCCCCTTCGTTGCCATTATGCAGCAGACGGATGATCGGGTGCCCGCAGTAGCGATCGGACCGGATCGCCGCCGCGGGCCCCGCAGGGGGACTGATCAGCGCAACGGAATCGGATCCCCGGCATCATCCAGGGGCACGGTTGGTCGGCCATAGGCTACCGGCGCGGCCTTGTCGTCCGTCGTGTCGATCCAGGACTTCATCCAGGCAATGAAGGCGTCACCGGAGCCACTGGCACTATCGGGCAGTGCGCCTGACGACGCGCCGCCACTACTACCGCCGCCACTCCCGCCGCCGACGGCGCCATCGGGTGATGTAGCCGGTGCGGCACCGTCGTCACTGCCACAAGCCGTGACAACCAGTGCGAGCGCGACGATTGCCGAATGCACGAGATGGCGAGACTGTCGAGAATTGCTGGTGTATCTCATCATCGCCTCCGATCAATGTCCGAGTGACGAACCCGGCAATGGTGCGCCGAGATACGGAAATGTGCCGTAGAACTGGCCGGCGTTCGTGTCGACGCCGTCGGTGATCGGCGCCGCACCGGCCGGTGCGTCGGCTGGCGAGCAGCCAACCCCCAGCATGTCATTGCTGCCGGTCAGTGCGCACAGCGCGCCCATCGCCACGCGCAGTTCGATATCGACGACATCATCCCCCGGCCGCCGGCCGTTGGGAAAGCCAGCCAGATCATTGCCGGCAACCCCCAGATTGTTCTGCCGCGCCATGGGCGTGGGCGCAATAGCCGTATTCAGGCGCATCATTTCCGAGGGAGTGACATTGGCCGGTTGATTGACCACGGTGCCGTCGGACAGCTTCAGGCCGGTGAGGAAGGCCGCCACGAGATCCGTCCGGGGGAACTTGGTTGGCGCTGGCGCGCTGGGGAACAGGATCTGAATCAGCGCGGGCAGGGTCGGATGGGTCACGTAGCGGGCAAACTGGGCATCATCTTTCGGCCTGGACGCATTGAAGCGGTCCTTGTCGCCCAGGCCGATCACGACTTCGTTGACCAGTGGCATGCCCAGACGGGATACCTGGGACCAGGCGCCGCCATCCCTGGTGGTATCCCCATACCCCTGGGGCTCGGGATTCTGCAGACGGCCCTGGCGAATGCTCGCCGTTGTCCAGGCGCCGATCACCGACTCCGAGCCATTGGTCAGACAGTTGATCGGCATCTCAACGACAAACGAGGTCACGTTCTTGTCGTCCAGATCGTTGGCATTGCCATTGACGGTGGGTCCGAGCGGATTGAGATTGATCAGATCGAAAATCCTGCCCAGCGGCACCCCGAACGGATCCTTGCGTTGCCCCACGAACAGCTTGCCGGCATCCGGGCAACCCGGCATGTTGACGTTGTAGGCGTGCTTCCACGCGTACTGCGCATAGCCGTCGCCTGCGCCGAAGGTCTTCTCACCAATGTTGTCCAGCGGTTTGTCGAAAACCTCGCTGCCGTTCTCGACATTGGTCAGTGCCTGCCCGCGCCCGCCCCGTCGGTCGCCACGCATCACATTCACCGTGAACGTCTCGCGGACGGTCGAATTCGGGTCGTTGACCTGTGAAATCATGCCGGCCTGGCGTAGCGGAATGTCGACCTGTTGTCCACCGATCGGCAGGGCGATCGGTTGGTATTCGTTCCTGAACCGGAACTGGAAGGTGATGTCTTCCCGGGCATCGCCGTCATTGTCGATATGAATTTCATACAAGGCCTTGTCGTCGAGCGTGAAGTAGTTCGGACCACCATAGGCGTCCTGCAACGGCAGATAGTTCGCGATCATCGTGACATAGCCTTCGCGCCCGGGCTCGTAACTGCGGAACAGGTAGAAGTCGGTTCCGTCGACTTTCGGCATGGACGTGATGGCCGGCGCTTCGCGATGGCTGGAGGCCTGACCAGCGCCCGGTGCGATCAGGAGCGCAACACCGATGCTGGTGGCCAGCTCGATCGCTTTCCTGATGGACTCTTTGTTCATGGAATCTCCTGCGGATGGGTGGATGAACAACAGCACGATCGCGCAAAAACTGCCGATAATGAACTGTTGACACTCACTACGGATCACATGGCGATCCGGATGTATTGCGGCGAAGATTTCTCATCCTCGGTTACCGGGTGATTGATCAGGAGACGATCCGCTGCGCGAACCACTGCATCCCGAACGCGCTGATGGCCAGTGCCGCCGCTGGTAATCCCAGGCGCCGAATCGGACGGGATGAGACCAGGATCCACGCCAAGGGAAGCACGGCAGCGAGCGCGATCAACTGTCCGATTTCGACGCCCAGATTGAAGCCGAGCAAGGCGGAGACGATCGATCGGCCACCAAAGCCGGACTCCGCAAGGCTCGAACCGAAACCGATCCCATGAACGAGACCAAAACAGAAGATCAACCAGAGCGGAACGACGGCCCAGCGACTGCGATGACCCACTGTTGCGGCGGCGAATGCCTGCAGACCGGCCAGCACCACCGAGAACGCAATGGCCGACTCGACCCAGCGCGACGGCAGTGCCAGCCATGACACAGCAGACAATACGAGGGTGATCGAATGGGCGACCGTAAAAACGCTGACCGTGGTCAACAAGCCGAACAGGATTCGCCCCGCACCGTGACTGGCGGGAACCGCAAGCGCCGCGATCAGCAATGCCAGCAGAAATGCCAGGTGGTCGGGGCCGTACAGGATATGGCTCAAGCCTGCGCCGATGAAGCTGGTGACCTGCGCACCCGGGATCGTCGACCTGTCTCCCAGATCGAACCCGCGCCGCTCGTTGGTGGCTTGCAGTGTCTGCAGTCCCTCGCCATTGACCGAGACGATGACGCGATGAGTCGGGTCAACATCCGCCAGCAGGCGATACCGGATGCCGATCTGCTCGATTGCCGGGCGCGTGACCGGGCAATCGATCGAGAAGCGCAGCACCACATAGCTGCCGTCACTACGCTGCGCCGTCGACAGCTCGGGCGATGTGGCCGGACAGGGTTCGCCCTGGCGATCGAAACTGATCGCGCCCAGAGCCAGTGCGGCAAGCTCGGTGCGTCGAGCCAGGATGTCCCCCCATCGCACCAGGCCATCATTGTCAGTATCCAGATCAATTAGCGGATCGAGATCGCGAACGCCGATGTCCCAGCGCACGACCAGGGTCGGATCAACGCCGGTGTCACGGACGCGGATGTCGATATAGGCGTCACTGGCCTTGTGCGCCAACGCGCCGCCCGGGACCCCGACCACCAACAACACCGCCATGACCTGCAGGCAATGGCCCAGAATCGCCCGCAACCCCGACGATCGGGCCGGGCCTTGCATGCTGGCCGGCCGCTCAGAGCAGTTCATGCAGGCGTACGTCATAGAGACCGCAATCGCGGACGAAACGACGCACGGGGTCGGCCTTATCCGGAGAGCCTGCGGCACGAGCCGCCGCCGCCAGCAGCAAGGCGTCGGCCGGTTCCTTCTGAAGTGCCCAGTTTCGACTCGCATAGTCGAGCGCCACGGACGGCGCCTGATCTATCTCGAGGGCAAAGCGTGCCATCTCACGAAGGTGCAGGGAGTCGCCACGCGCTTGCGAGGACTCAAATCGCTCGCGCAGTTCGGCGATTGCCGCGCTGGCCTGAGGATCACCGAGCGTTCGCCAGGCCAGTGCCCGGCGCAACAGCACCGCATCGGTCGCGGGCGCACTGGCCAGCATCGACACCGCGTCGCGGGCACGATCACGACGCAGCAGCCAGTCGGCAAAGGCGACCCGCGCGTAAGTGCCTGACTCCGCCTTTGCAGCCAGACCGAACCAGGTTTCCGCCTGCTCGTGTCGGCCAAACCGCTCCGCCATTTCCGCCAACACAGACATTACCCAGGCCTGCTCAGCCGTCGACGACGTGCCGCTGCGCACAATCGCCGATGCACGGTCCAGCGCTGCGCGATCGCCACCGAGGCTCGCCAGGTCGGCCAGGCAGACCATGCCGGTGATCGATCGCGACAATGACATCAGTCGACGACAACTCGTTGCCGCTTCGGCCAGCGCACCGGTGGTCTGTTGAATCGCGGCCTGCGACATCCAGGCCTGCAGGTTGGTTGGATCGGCCTGGATGACGTGCGCCAGATCAGCCAGTGCCCCATCGAAGTCATGCAGATACTGACGAATGGATGCGCGGATCAGCAAGACGGGCACGGGCGGCCGGGCTTCTTCCCACCATGGCGCCAGCGCCGATTCGGCCAGACCGATCTCGCGTGGGTCGCCGGATTGCCGGGCGCGTTCGACATGCCCTTGCGCGAGCGCCGTCAAGGTCGCGACATCCCTGGGGCTGGCAGCCTGGACGGCCCGACGGGTGCGCAAATCCTGCTTGATCTGGGCCACCTGGACTGGCAGGCGGCCGACGATTGCGCCGGCATTGGTCGGTACGGTGGTGGTAATCCCATCCCCGGCGGGGCTGACCAGTACGGCACCGAACCAGGCGACCAGCGCGACCACGCAGGCGAACAGCAGTAATGAAACGATCAACATCGATTGGGCGCCCTGCTCCGGATGCCCGGATCTCTCGTCCGGCGGCGTCGGCATGGATTGCGCCAGATCGGCAGCTGATGTCCAGCTCATGCTTGACCTCCCCGCCTGCCGCGCGCGCGAACCAGCACGATACTGGCAACCCTCCATGATCCCGCGATTCGCACACCGACAGGCGGCCATCCCGTGGCGATCCGCGACATCGGCGCCCATGCACGGGCGGCACTCATGCGACACCGCCAGGCGTGACGGACGCCGCGAGGCCCCCCAATCCAGTCAGTGCGATGACGACCCCGATCGCCGGCGCCAGCATGAGGGCCATCCAGAGCGGCGGGCGGGCGCCGAGCCAGCAGACATCGACCTTCGCCAATCTTCGACATCGTTTTGCTCGCTTGTTGATCGTGTTCGACACAACCTACTACGCAATCGGCGAGCGTTCGGATGCATCGCCATCGATGCGTCCGAATAGGGCGGCAGGGTCATCGGAATCAGGGCTGCCTCAGCCCGGTGGGCGGGCCCGGTCAGCCGGGCCTGTTTCATGCGCGAAATCTGGCCAACTCCGGGCAGCCTGCCCAGACGGCACGGTCGGCGGGCAGACCTACCGCTTTCTGCCCGACGCGAACGGGCACATTCGGGCGCTCGCACTCGCTCTGCGAATCCTGCCGCGCGATGCTTAGTGTCGGCTTGCAGGCCACGGCTCAGCGTGCCGCGCGGGGCGCACGCGTGAGGAACTGGTCGATGGCATCGGCCAAGGCCTGATAACGCCCGTCGAAATTCTGGTTCGCGCCCTCGATGACCTGCTGCTGACCGTCCTTGCGAAAGCCCAGCCACAACCGCCGCCACCAGGCGGCACGCAGTGTCATCGGATGCCCCTGCGAGCCATAGACGTCCAGAATGCGCGGCTCGTTGTCGCCGATCGTCCCGAACCGGCCGGTGATGCCGTTGACGATCCAGGCGTCAAATGGCGCATTGGGCGTGCGCGCCAGATACTCGTTGCCGATCCAGTGCGCGAACAACGCCCGACCCGCCGGATGGCGCCCCTGCAACCAGCGGGCAGCCGCATCGATGCGCGCCACCGCTGCATCGAAGAGCTGCGGATACACATCGCCGCCCTCACAATCCTGGCGCTGCATCGGCATCTGCAAGGTCAGCGTCGCATAACCGAGCGCCTCGAGCGCCATGGCGGTTTCATTGATGATGGGCGAGCCGATGTGGCGCCCCGGACCATGAGCGAGCACGATCGCCGGCCGGTCCGCGCGACCCGGACGCCAGATCGCCAGAAAATCCTGCGGATCGCCTGCGGTGCGCAAGCGGATGGGTTCGCCGGAAAACAGTGTCTGAGTGATCTCGGATTCGATGCGTTGTTCGCGATCGGGGGCGAGTGGGCAGACGGCAATCGGGCTGTGGGCGCAACCGGCCATCACCAGACAGATCAGGAGCGCGAACGGCAAGCGGTGCATGGCAACCTCGGTGGATGATGATGGTGATGACCGATTATCGTGCAGCCGATATCTCAGGATCCGGATCGCCGTCGACTGCGCCGGATCAGCCCCAGGGCAATCACGCCTGGCCGGTGCCGGCGCCGGCGAACAAGGCCTCGCAACCGCTGCCGGCCAGCACACGATTCACCCGCGTGCGCGACGGCTCATCCAGCGCCGCATACGCCTGCCCAAGCCAGCGCAGGCACTTGGCCTGATACGGAAACGGCTGCTGAACCCAGCGATGCCCATCGACGATCGCGTTGACCTGGGTGGCGCCCTCGGCCAGCGCCTTGGCATTGGCCAACATCAACGGCACATAAGTGCGCCCGATCTCGTGCAACAGGCCGAGCCAGGTGGCCGGCGGCTCATTGATATCGATCCAGTCGCGCTCGCCCGGTTCGAGACCGGACAAATCCTCCACCAGACTCACCCAGGCAAAGACCCGGGGCGCCCGCTGCAGGGTGATCGCCATCGGCGTGGGGTCGAACTGCGCCAACTGAGTCAACTGACCGAAAATGGCGAAATCGCTCGCGCCCGGTCGATGCCCCATCAGATAGGGGTGCTCGCGAAGATGCGCATTCAGCGCATCGACAAAGCGCCCGTAGGCCTGCTCGATCACCGCTGCGGTGTCGGCGTTCGAGCCCACATAATGCAGACGAGCAATCTGCCGCTCGGCGAACAGGCGACCCGCCTGGTCGATCTCCTCATCGGGACGCGACAAGCCTCGCCAGTGCGGCAACACCGCTGACGACCGCTCGATGTCGTCCGGATGCGTCCAGCGGAAATGAAACATCGGTTTGGTCAACCATTCATCCGCATAGTCTTCGAACAGTTGATCGATGAGGGCCAGCGCCGGATCGGTCGGCACCACGGCACGGCCGACCACCCGTTCTTCGAAATGACGAAGCAAGGGCGACGAATCGGTCATGACCATCGGCTGGCCATTCGCATCGGCAAACCAGACCATCGGGAGCAGCGGCACCCGAGGCATGGGCAAGCCCTCGCCAGTCAGCTGGTCCAGTGTCAGAAAGCGGTAGGGGATACGTCGGTAGCGCAGGACGGCGAGCATCTTGCGGGTATAGGGCGACCCTGGCGCGCCAGCGATCGGCACGGGCTCGGCCTGAAAGTCAGTCGCGATCATCTAGCGCTCGCTTGGATGAGTGATCGGAAATGGCCGGCCCGGCTTGGGCAATGGGACAACAATCACCGGGCAACAGATGGGCGCCGCCCACCTCACGCAGACGCGATGGCTCGACCGCGAATATCGTATCAGGCGCACCGGCCGCAGCCCACACCCGATCATGCATGAGCAGGGACGGGTCCATGTACACGGGCAGAGGCGACAGATGACCGATCGGTGCCACGCCGCCGATGGCAAAGCCCGTGCCCTCACGCACCCGCCTGGCATCGGCGCGCACCAGCGACACACCCAGGCGCGCGCCGGTTACCTCGAGATCGAGCCGGCGGTCGCCGGCAACCAGCATCAACATCAGCGCGTGCGTGTCGGCGCGAGCGAATACCAATGACTTGACGATCTGGCCGGTCGAGCAGGCGCAGGCTTGCGCGGCCTGCTCCGCCGTGCGGGTCATCTGCGACAGCGTCATGATGTCGATCGCCAGGCCGACCGTGCGGGCGGCGGCGGCAACCCGTGCGACGCTGCCTTGTCTGGGCGTGTTCATTCCGGTGCTCCCATCGGCAAAGACCGAACGCCGGTGATCGGCTCAATACTCATGATTGCCCGCGCAGCAGTCCATACTCACGCAGGCGTGCGTCGACCGCATCGGCCCAGCCGCGATTGGCCACCGGCGAAGCCGGACTCGGATGCAGGATCTGACCGAGACGCAGATGGCGGGCCTGGGCACCATCGAGCAAGGACCCACTCGTGACCGCCTCCAGCCGCTTCGCGGCAAAGCCGCCCACGCCGATCAGCCATTGCGGTTCGACGGCCCGGATCACCGCGGCCAGATGGGCATCGCAGGCGGCGAACAACGACTGGCGCTCGTGGGCCGGCAGTGCATCGGGTGTGCGATTCCGGCCACCAGCCTCGAGAAAGACGAGCGGGCAGTAATTGACAACCGGCGCATCGGCGAAGAACGCATCGGCCGTGCCGTAACGAAGCGCAGCCCAGCCCCACAGACGCCGACCGCTGACCTCCGAGCGATGACAATCGAAGCCTTCGATCGGCCGCCTGGGATGCTGCCGATCCGGTGCTCGAACAGCTACTTCGATGCCCATCCAGTCCCGCACTGCGGCCACCTCGCCGAATGGCACGCCGGTCTGCATCATGCCGTACGGACCGGGATTCATGCCGAGCCAGATCATGCGGTGCGGGCCGCTCCCAAACCGACGCAAGTAGATCTCGTGTGCCGCCCAGGCATAGTCGAGCGGGTCATAGACATGCGCGACCGGCGCGGCGAATGTCAATCTCGACACGGCACGGCTCAGCTCGCGCGCAGCGCCGACGAGAGCGTCGACGGTTGCGCTCAAGGAACAATGGCCCGGGCGCGGGACCCGGGCGTTTGAGCGGTGTCAGGTAGCGTCATGGATGCTTGACCGGATGATCGTGCGCGATTTCACCAGCCACCGACGCCCCCGTCAAGGCGGTGACCGTATCCGACACCGCGCTGGTGGGCGGTTGCGTCAACCGGCCGGTAAGCCGACACTTGCTGAACGCCAACCCATCGTCGAGGCAAACTCATGGCAAAAATGATCTTCGTCAGCCTGCCCGTCACCGATCTGCAGGCATCGATCCGATTTTACAAAGCCCTGGGATTCGGCCAGAACCTGCATTTCAGCGATGATGCTTCTGCGTGCATGGTGTGGAGCGAAGCCATCTACGCCATGCTCCTGACTCATGAGAAATGGCGCACCTTCACCCAACGGCCTTTGTCGCCAGCCGGATCGAGTTCGATGATGCTCTCGCTGGCCGTCGAGAACCGCGAGGCCGTTGATGCCATGAACATCACGGCCCAGGCCCATGGCGGCCAGGCCGACGTGAATCCGGTTCAAGACCTCGGCTTCATGTATGCGCGCGATCTCTCCGACCCCGATGGCCACCTCTGGGGGGCGTTCTGGATGGACCCGGCGGCGATTCCGCCAGACGACGCTCAGTAGTACGACCGCAGTCATCGTGACCACGCCCTCGGCCGATATTCCTGCTGATCACCGCGTCGGGCGAGGCATCGATCGAAACGCCAGACACGGGTCCTCCCGGTCGGCCGCCGGCGTGCGCCAGACGATGTCGTAGCTGCGATCGTCCGTCTCCTGCAAGGTCTCGCCCAACTCGGCGAAGCCGATCAACAGAACCCGCCACTGGGGCTGCAGCATGCGCAGCAACTGGGCGACACCGTAGTCGCGCCGGACATGACCGTTGCCCGCCAACAAAACAACCGTGGCCGGCTGGGCGGGCCGCTTTTGCATCTGCTCGACGATGGTCGCGTACATGGCGGCATCCCGACCCCGCTGTGCCCAACCCATGGCGGGCAGTCGCGCGGCCGTGAGATGGCCGCAATGTCCCTGAATGAGACTGTCGTCGAGCGACCTGGCCGCGGCAGCATCCAGCGGGGCGGCATCCAACACCCTCCTGAGCTCAGGCGGCAACGCCGACGCGCCATTGCGGGCAACGTCGCGGGCCGTCTGCTGCGCCAGGTTGCCCCCGACCACGATATGCCCTCGGTCCACCATGGCGGAAAACAAGGGGGCGTGCAAAGGCCATTGCCAGGCCCGGGCATCAAAGCCCTGAGCCGACAGGCTGCCAAGCAGGTCAGCGCGATCCGGTGCCAATGGCAAGACCGGCCGGGCGTCTTGCGGCAGATATTCAACCACGACGGGTGTCCCTGAACTCAGAGACGAAAGCAAGCCGGCTCGCCGCGAATGATGATGTGGATTGTCATGCAACTCGCCCATCAGGCAGATGTCGCTGGCGCCGATGCGCGCAGCAAGCTCGGCTGGCGACAGGCTCACACCGGACGAGGTGTCCCGGATCTGATCCACCGGATGGTCAGGGCGAACCGCGCAGGCAGCGAGCGCCATGCTGGCCGCGCCGGCCAGGCAGAAGTGCCGTCGCTGCATCCGATAGCCCGGCCCATAACAGCCGGTCGGCGAATTCCTGTCTGTCATTTGAACCCCGATTGGATCACACGGCCAACGCACACCCGGCATCGATGCAGATTATGAGCGATCCGGGGCCAACCCCCGGAAAGCCTTACCATCTGCATTGACGGCCTCGAGGCCGCCCACCCCGGTCGCGCCGCGACCATCACATCACGAGGAGACCATGAGCGACGCACTGATCATCGATGCCTGCCGCACGCCGCGAGGCATCGGCAAACCGGGCAAGGGCGCACTGGCCGATATGCATCCGCAGCACGTGGGGGCCACCGTGCTCAGGGCCCTGGCCGAACGAAATGATTTTGATACGGCCGATGTCGACGATATCGTCTGGGGCACCTCGGCCCAGGTCGCCGGCCAGAGCGGCGATCTCGCGCGCATGGCGGCGCTGGACGCGGGTTACGACCAGCGCGCCAGCGGCGTCACCCTCGATCGCTTCTGCGGCTCAGGCATCACCAGCGTCGCGATGGCCGCGGCCTCGGTCATGTCGGGCATGGAAAATCTCGTGATTGCCGGTGGCACCGAGATGATGTCGATGCAGGGCCGGCGCACGAGTGACGGTCCGTTGATGATCGACAGTGGCAATCGGCGACTGCGCGCCTCCCATCCTCAGTCGCATCAGGGCATCTGCGCCGATGCGATTGCAACCATCGAGGGTATCAGCCGGGCGCAACTCGATGCCGCCGGCGCCCAGAGCCAGGCGCGCGCGGCCCGCGCCATTCAGAACGGTTGGTTTTCGCGCAGCCTGGTGCCGGTGTATCGGGCCGATGGCAGCCTCGCCCTCGATCGTGATGAATACCCTCGTCCCGGCACGACGGCCGAGGGACTCAGCCAGCTCAAGCCCGCCTTTGCGGCCATTGCCGATGTGGAACTGGACGACAGCGGCAATACCTATCGCAGCCTGATCAAGGCCAGATACCCGGATGTCGAGATTCAGTTCTCGCATCATGCGGGCAATTCCTCGGGCGTGGTCGACGGCGCCGCCGCGCTGCTGCTCGCATCGTCCGCGTATGCGAAGGCGCACGGCCTGAAGGCGCGCGCACGGGTGGTCGCAACGGCGAATATCGGCGACTGTCCCACGCTCATGCTGAACGCGCCGGTTCCGGCCGCCCGCAAGGTGCTCGACAAAGCCGGGCTGACGCTGGACGACATCGATCTGTTTGAAATCAACGAGGCATTTGCGGTGGTGTCCGAAAAATTCATCCGCGACCTTGGGCTGGACCGCGACAAGGTCAACGTGAACGGCGGCGCCATCGCACTGGGCCACCCGATCGGCGCGACCGGTGCCATCCTGATCGGCACGCTCCTGGACGAACTCGAACGTCGCGACCTGCGCCGTGGCCTGGTCACGATGTGCGCGGCCGGCGGCATGGCGCCCGCGATCATTATCGAACGCCTCTGACCCATCGATCGACAAGGAGCCTCTTATGCAACTGGACAACACCATCGCCGCCGTGATCACCGGCGGCGCCTCCGGCCTTGGTGCAGCCACCGCACGAAAGCTTGCCGCACATGGCGTGAAGGTCGCGCTGTTCGACGTGAACACCGAACAGGGTGAAGCACTCGCCAGGCAGCTGGGTGGCGTGTTCTGCAAGGTCGACGTGACCGCCGATGCACAAGTCGATGCCGCCTTTGCGAGAGCGCGGCAAGCCCATGGACAGGAGCGCATCCTGGTCAATTGCGCGGGCGTGGGTGGTGCGATCAAGACCGCCAGCCGGGACAAGGAGACTCGCGCGCCCCGACATTTTCCACTCGATGCATTCGATCGCGTCATCCAGATCAACCTGGTCGGCACCTTCCGCTGCATTGCCAAGTCGGCCATGGGCATGCTCGATCTGGAACCGCTGGACGATGGCGAACGCGGCGCAATCGTGAACACGGCCTCGGTGGCCGCGCAGGACGGGCAGATTGGTCAGGCCTCGTACTCGGCCTCCAAGGCCGGCATCGTCGGCATGACGCTGCCGATCGCCCGCGACCTGATGAATGATGGTATTCGCGTGAACACCATTCTGCCGGGCATTTTCGACACGCCGCTGCTGCAGCGCGCGCCCGAGCATGTCAAGGCAGCCCTGGCCGCGTCGGTGCCGTTTCCAAAGCGCCTGGGCCACCCGGATGAATATGCGGCCCTGGCCGAACTGATGATCACCAACGGCTACTTCAATGGCGAGTGCGTGCGCCTGGATGGCGCGATCCGGATGGCGCCGCGCTGAACAAAAGGACCTGACCACGGGCCGCCCGATTCGGCGGCCGGCGGATTTTCTTTACTTGAAATCCGTTGCCACCTATATTCCCTGACCATCGTGGTTCGTTCAACAACCCCGTCACTCATTGCCTCGCGGAGTCCACTCATGAAGCGTCGTCAAATTTTCCATGGTCTGATGGGTGCATTGGGCCTTGCACTGGGTACGACGCCGATTCTCGCCGTGGCCGCCGATATCACGCTCACCTATGCCTTCTTCGCGCCCGCCGGCACGTTTCCCGGCAAACAAATGCAGCACTGGGCCGATGAGCTCACCAAGCGCACCAATGGCGCTGTCGAGGTCAAGACCTTCCCGAGTTCGACCCTGCTGGGTGCACGCGATATGTACGACGGCGTGCTCAAGGGCGTGGCCGACATCGGCCTTGGTGCGCCCTCTTATGATCCGGGGCGGTTTCCGCTCACCGCAGGGTTTTCGCTGCCGCTGGGTTTTCGCGATTCAACCACCGCCAGCCAGGCACTGTTCAAGCTCACCCAGGAAATGAAGCCGGCCGAGTTCGCCAAATACAAAATCATCGCGATGTTCACGACCGAGCCCGGCTATATCCAGTCGCGTCGACCGGTTGCCAGCGCTGCGGATCTGGCCGGGATGAAGCTGCGTGCCGCCGGTACCGGTGTGCCCGTCCTGGAAAAACTCGGGGCCGCGCCGGTGGGTATGCCCATGCCCGAAGTGCCGCAGGCGGTGCAGACCGGCGTGATCGAGGGCAACATGACCTCGCGTGAAGTGCTCAAGGACTTCCGGCTTGCCGAACAACTGGGTTATGTCACCGATTTTCCGACCGTGGTCGTGACCTTCGCGGCGGTCATGGATCTGAAGCGCTGGAACCGACTGCCCGAGAAGGTTCGCCAGGTGATCGATGAACTCGCCCTCGAGATGTCCTCGTGGACCGGCAAATATCATGACAATGACAACGTGGGCGGCGCAATGGCCTGGGCCAAGTCCGAACATAAACTCAAGGTCGTGGGGCTTCTCTGACGCCGAGCGCGAGGCCTGGAACGCCAAACTCGCGCCCATGGTTGATGAATGGATCGCCAGCGCATCGGCCAAGGGCCTGCCTGCGCAGCAATATGTTGATCGGGCGCGTGCGCTGGCCAAGGAATTCGCCCGCTAGGCCGGGGCGGGTCGCGACACGACTGCATCGATGCCAGCTTTCATCAAGGCGCTGACGGCGTTCAACCGTCTGGTCAATACCGTGCTGGCGACCTTGGCGGGCGTCGCGCTTTTCGCGATGATGCTGGTCACTGTCGTCGACATCACCACGCGCACGGTCGGTCGCCCGATTCCCGGCAGCTACGAGATCATCGGCTGGCTGTCCGCTGCATCGATGGGGCTGGCGCTGGGTTATGTGCAACTACACCGCGGTCATGTGGGCATGACCCTGTTTGCCGATCGACTGCAGGGCCGCGCCGCGGCATTGGCCAGCCTGGTGCAGTCCCTGTTTGCCACGGTGCTGTTCGCGCTCATCTGCCGATACCTGGTGGACTTTGCAATCGGCCTGAAGGACAGCGACTCGCTCTCCGAAACCTTGCAGGTCATCGTCCACCCCTGGGTGTTCCTGATGTTGCTGGGCTTTGCCGGCCAGGCGCTGGCCCATGCCGTCGACACCCTGGAGGCGCTCGGCCGAAGCCTTCGCCCCGCATCGCCAGAATCCAGCGCGCCGCGTTGATCCATTTTCCGAAGGCTTAGCCGTGGATGCATCCCTGATCGCGATCATCGGCCTGGTCGGCATGTTCCTGCTGATGGCATCGGGCCTGCCGATCGCCATCGCGATGCTGGCAGCCGGACTGATCGGCAATGCGGTGTTGTTGTCACCCACGGCGGCAACCCATCTGATCGCCTCGAATCTCTGGGAACAGTTTTCCGCCTACGGCCTGTCGGTGATTCCGCTTTTTGTCCTGATGGGACAACTGGCCTATCACGGCGGCATCACCGAACGACTCTATCGCGCCGCCTACCACTGGGTCGGTCAGTTCCCGGGCGGACTGGCCGCCACGACGATTGCGGCTTCAGCAGGGTTCTCGGCCATCTGCGGCAGCAATTCGGCTACCACGGCCACCATGGGCACGATTGCCCTGCCCGAAATGCGTCGCTACGCGTATGCGCCGGCCATGAGTGCGGGCGCGGTCGCGGTCGGCGGCACCCTGGGCGTCATGATTCCGCCCAGCGTGGTGCTCATCGTGATTGCCGTGCAGACCGAACAATCGCTGCTGCGCCTGTTTCTCGCGACACTCGTGCCGGGTCTGCTCCTGACGGTGCTGCTTATCGCCACCGCCATGGCGATCTGCGCTGTCCAGCCCGCGATGGGTCCGCGTGGTCCCGTGGCGAGTTGGGCGCAGCGACTGCGATCGCTGTCGGGCGTCGTCGAAACCCTGTTGTTGTTCGGTTTGGTGATCGGCGGCCTGTACCTGGGTCTGTTCACGCCGACCGAAGCCGCAGCGGCCGGTGCGTTCGGCGCACTGGTGATCGGCGTGGTCCGCGGCAAACTCGGTCTGACCGCGATCCGCAAGGCGGTCGAAGAAACGCTGCGCCTGTCCGCGATGGTCGTACTGATGATCGCCGGCGCGGTGGTGTTCGGCCGCTTTCTCACGGTGTCGCGCCTGCCGTTCGCACTCGCCGACTGGGCCGCGAGCCTGCCAGTTGCGCCTGCAGTCATCCTGCTCGTGGTGGTGGCGATCTATCTGATCGGCGGCGCGATCATGGATGCGCTTGGTTTTCTGGTCGTGACTCTGCCGATCTTCTTTCCGCTCGCCCTGGCGCTGGGCTACGACCCGACCTGGTTCACCGTGTTGATCACGATCGTGACCACGCTGGGCGCGATCACCCCGCCCGTGGGTGTGAATGTGTTCATCGTGCGCGCCATGTCGCCCGAGATTCCCGTGTCAACGATCTTCCGGGGCGTGGGCTATTTCTTCGCCTCGTATGCCTTGTGCATCGCCCTGATCTGGCAGTGGCCACAGTTCGTGCTCTGGCTGCCCGGCACCGCGAGTCCCTGAGGCCGGCCGGTCGCCGGGCTCAGCGCCCGCTCAGACCCAGGCCTGCAACACGTAGTCGAATGCGGCCTGGCCATTGAGCAGATCGACCCGCTGATGACGAATGCGCCAGCGGCCGGCATCCCGAACCAATTGATGACGATAGCTGCCACCGAAATGGCGGATCGAATCGCGTCGCAGCTCCATCATCGTGAAGCGCGAATATACCTGGGCGGTGCCGGTATCGATCGATTCAACCACCAGGTTGCCGACCATGTGATGGGTTCCCCATTCGGCATCCTGCGACCAGGCATTCGGATGCTGCAGCCGCCCGGCACGGATCGACATGATCGTACGATCCTCGACGAAGATTGAAGGAAAGCCTTCCCAGTCGGTCTGTTCGGGCACGGCAGGCATCCAGTACAGGCCGTCGTCGGTGAACAGATCGACGAAGCCGTTCCAGTCCTTCGCGTCGAGCATCGCCGACTGTTGATACAGAAAATGCTCGATCTCCAAACGGGCGGCGAATTCGATCGGACAGGCCTGCGGTACGTAGCCAGGTGCCGGTAATTTCTGCCGGCCCCAGCGATCGGGCGCGATGGCGCTCGCGCCGGTGTTGTCTTCGATCGCCTCGATCACGACGGCTTTGCCAAGCGCACTCTCGACGGAACTTGAACTCATCGGGTTCTCCCGCTATGGGCTGTGATGGGGTGACTCAGGCTGACGGCTGCGCGGTGAGCGCATCAGCCATGTAGGCCTGCCAGGCACGAAACTGATTGCGCACGACGACCTCCGATGTCCCGTTGTTGGAATAGAGGATTCCGTCTTCTTCAGTATCGCGTCCGAGATTGCGGTGCATGCTCACCCAGTCGGCGCCATGCGAACTCAGGCCGCGCTGCGCACGCGACCAGTTTTCCAGATCATCGGCATTGATCATGGTCGAGGGTGAATTCACCAGGTTGTAATACCAGAGCGATCGACGGTAGATCGCCTCGGGTGCCCCCTTGAGCCGGAAATGCCAGATCTCGGACAAGGTCTGATCGGGGCCGATCGGCCTGAGCACCCGGATCTGCTGCAAGGGTGACTGCACCGACAGATAAGGGTAGACGAGGCAATGATGGATGCTGCGCGACAGATATTGCTCGGCCTTGTCGTCGCCATAGGCCCGCTTCATCGCGGTTTCGTACTCCACCGTATCGGGGTCGGTCGGGCGCAGACCCATGTATGACTTCAGAATCCCATGGCCGTTGGGAAAATTCACGGTCTGCACCGAATCCCACTGATCGAAGCTGGTCGCGAACGCCGACAGATAATGCAGATGCAGGGGCGCACTGCCCTGGGACTCGCGCAGACGCTTTTCGACCCGCTTGGCCGGAATGCCGGTGGACTGATGCGTGACCGATGCATGCAAGGCATCGAGCTGGTTCTCCATGAAGAACTTCCAGTTCGATTTCTGGATCACCCGGTGGCACACCGGCACCACCTCGACCTCGCCCTCGGGCGCGCGGTCGCACATGTCATCGAATGCGACCCGGGCACCGCCCAGAAACGTCGCCAGGTCCGGCCCCTCGCGGGCCAGGCTCGCAAAGACAAAGCCGCGATAACTCTCCACGCGAGGCGCCGCCATCATCCGGCAGTCCGGACTACCGATGCCAAAGCCGGTGCCCTCGTAACCACCCGCCAGCGGCACCGCCCGCGGCGCACCGTCGAGATGAAAACTCCAGGCATGGTAGGAGCACACGAAGGTATGCCCCGTGTTGCCACTGCGACTGCCCACCAGTTGCACGCCCTTGTGCGGGCAACGGTTGTAGAGCACGCGCACCGCGCCGTCGTTGCCACGCACCATGAGCAGATCCTGCCGGCCGATGCGCACCTGATAGTAGTCGCCGGGTTTGGGGATCTGACTCTCGTGACCGCAATAGACCCAGATCCGTTCCCAGATATGGCTCATCTCGAGATCAAAGATTGCCTGGCTGGTATAGACGGAGCGATGGACGCGTCCGGGCTGGACCAGATCGTCCAGGCTGGTGGCAACAGGCATGGCGGACTCCGGAAACAACGGCTGGGACCCACACTCTAGACGCGCCGAGCCCATGCCATCCATCGTTAGCATGGCCAGTTTCAATTACCATTGGTTATGGATTACGGCAAGATCGACCATTTTCTGGCGGCCGCGCGTCACGGCAACCTCCGGATGGCCGCCGAGGCCTTGCAGTTGAGCCAGCCGGCGCTGTCCAAGAGCCTCCGGGCGCTCGAGCGTTCGCTGGGCCAGACGTTGTTCGATCGCGGCCGATTCGGGGTGCGCCTGACCGAAGCGGGCGAGATCCTGGCCCGCCGCGCCTTGCTCATGCAGGCCGAATATCGCAGTGCCGTGGCCGAGCTTGATGCGATGCGCGGCGGCGGCACGGGCCATGTGCGCCTGGGTTGCGGACCGACCGAAGCCAACCGCCTGCTGCCGCTCGCCTTGCTCGGCTTTCACACCCGCTTCCCCGGCATCGGCGTGACCGTGCATGACGGCCTGAACGAAACGCTCATGCCCCTGGTGCGCAGCGGCGAGATCGACATGGCGCTCTCGTCGGTGCCGTCACGGCCGGTTGATCATGAACTCGCCCACCAGGTGTTGTTCGAGGAAACCGGCGTGATCGTCGCGCGCATGAACCATCCACTGGCCAGCGCTCCCACGATCGGCATTGAAGCGCTTTGCGCCGCGCAATGGATACTCGCCCGCCATCATGAACTCGAGCGCCGCGCCTTCGACGACCTGTTCGCCAGTCGTGGCATCACCCCGCCCGTGGCCACGGTCGAGACCTCATCGACGGTGCTGATGAAATCCATGGTGATGCAGAGTGACCGGCTCAGCTTCATTCCGCGCGAGCTGGTTCACTGGGAAACCAGCGCCGGACAACTCCAGGTGCTGCGCTTCCCGACCGGCGAAACACGGCGGACGGTCGGCATCACAACCCGTCGACGCAGCGCCCATACGCCGGCGGTCCGTGCGCTGGTGGTCGAACTCGAAGCGGTGGCCAGGCGCCTGTTCCGGTAAGGAGGCAGCGGCGGCACAGGGTGCACCGCTGCGTCGAGATGATCGCCGGCCATTGGGCCGGGGCACGCCGGACTGATCAGTCGTACAAGACCTGGGCGATCTTGGGATCGGTCATGTTGGTCTTGTCGTACCAATAGAAGCCGGTATCGATGATCTTGGGCAGCGACTCGCCCTTGAGCGCCTTGACAGCCGCCTCGACCGTCTTATAGCCGATGCCCACCGGATTCTGGGTGATCGCGCCGGCCATCGTGCCGTCCATGATCGCGTCTTTCTGGGCCTTCCCCGAGTCGTAGCCGACAATGACGATTTTCCGCTTCATTTCGCGCGAGCCATTGACCACGCCGATCGCCGAACCCTCGTTCGCGCCAAACATGCCCTTGAGCTTGGGATGTGCCTGAAGGATCGACTTGGTGATCTCGGTCGATTTGAGATGATCGCCGCCGCCGTATTGCACGTCTACGATGCTCACCTTCGGATGCGCGGCCTTGATCCGGTTCACAAAACCATCACGACGATCGATGCCCGTGCGACTGGTCTGATCATGAACCACCACGGCCACCTCTCCCTCACCACCGATCAGCGCGGCCAGCTTGTCGGCAGCCAGCGCAGCGGCGGCGATGTTGTCGGTGGTGGCCGTCGTCACGGGAATATCGCTGTCAACGCCCGAATCGAAGGCGACCACCGGGATGTTGCTGGCCTTGGCCTTGCGAAGCAGCGGGGTGGCGGCCTGGCTGTCGAGCGCGGCGAAGCCCAGCGCCTGCGGCTTCTTGGCCAGCGCCGCCGAGAGCATATCGATCTGCTTGTCGACCATGGCCTCGGACTCCGGACCTTCGAACGAGACCTTGACATTCAGGTCTTTGGCAGCCTGCTCGGCACCCGCTTTCACGGCCTGCCAGAACTGGTGCTGAAAGCCCTTGGACACCAACGGAATGTAGAGATCCTCTGCCGTGGCGGGTGCAATCAATGCCAGGTTCGCGGCCAGACCCAGCGCCAGGCTCAGTGCGGTTCTTCTCAGCATGCATGTCTCCTTGGAGGAAAGTTGGCCTGGCACTACGCGCCGGGCCGGTCGGGTGAACACGTGCAGCACGATCTGGTGGAACCGGCTGCACAGGGATTATTGTCGACGCCGGCGCAGGATGTCGGCGTACACGGCCAGAATGATGATGACACCGGTGACCACCGTCTGCCATTCCTGGGCGACCGACATAATGCGCAATCCGTTGGTCAATACGCTCATGATGAAGGCACCGATGATGGTGCCCAGAATGGTACCCGTGCCACCGGACAGCGACGTGCCACCGATGACCACCGCGGCGATCGCATCGAGCTCGTAACCCTGGCCCAGCGCCGGTTGCGCCGAGTTCAGGCGCGATGCGATCAACAGCCCCGCCACCCCGCAGATCGCACCGCTCAGCGCATAGATGGCCATCTTCCAGGCATCAACATTCACGCCCGACAGGCGCACCGCTTCCTCGTTACTGCCCAGCGCGAAGGTATAACGGCCAAGCACCGTCTTGTTGAGCACGATACTGGCCGCGACCGCTACCAGCACCAGGATCAACACCGCATTGGGAATCGGCAAGGCGGGCAGCAGATCACCGATCAGCGAATCCTGCGAAATAGCCGAGAAGCCGGGCGTATCGTTGAAATAGATCGGCCGGGTGCCCGAGATGACCAGCGATAGCCCCTTGAGCAGCATCATCATGCCCAGCGTGGCAATGAAGGGCGGGATCTGCAGCCGGGCCACCAGCCAGCCGGAGAACAGGCCGGACAACGCACCGGCCAGAATGGCGGCGACGATGCCGAGCGCAAGCGGCATGCCCATATAGGTGAGCACGACGCCGGCAATCACGGCGCAGAACGTCATCAGCGTGCCCACCGACAGATCGATGCCACCAGTGATGATCACGAAGGTCACCGCCACCGCCAACACCCCGTTGACCGCTGTCGCCTGCAGAATCGCGATGATGTTGTCCAACTGCAGGAAATTGGATGAAGCCAGGCTGAAGAACACCATGAGCACCAGCAGGCTGGCGAAGGCCAGCAGCTTCTGACGCGTCTGCGGATTGAACAGACGAGAACGCATGCTGGCGGCGGGCGGGGTGACTGCGTTCATTTTCGGTCTCGGTTCGGGTTGTCCGGTCGGGTGACTCGCGGGGCTTAGGTGGCTCATGCCGCCTGCGCGCCCTCGCGACGCGTGGCCAGCGCCATGATGTTCTCCTGGGTGGCCTCACGACCGTCGAGTTCACCGGTGATGCGCCCTTCGCACATCACCAGGATGCGGTGACTCATGCGCAGGATCTCGGGCAGCTCGGACGAGATCATGACGATCGCCTTGCCATCGGCCGCCAGTGCATCGAGCAGCTTGTAGATTTCAGATTTGGCGCCCACATCGATGCCGCGGGTCGGCTCGTCGAAGAACAGGATGTCACAATCGCGCAGCAGCCACTTGGCGATCACGATCTTCTGTTGATTACCGCCCGAGAGCAGACGCACCAACTGGCCGACTGACGGCGTCTTGATGGCCAGGCGGCGCACCTGCTCGTCGGCCACGCGATCGATCCCGCCCTGATCCAGCCAGCCACTGCGCGAAGCAAAACGCGACAGACTCGCGAGCACGACATTGGTCTTCACATCCAGGCCGGTGGCCAGCCCGAAACGCTTGCGGTCCTCGGACAGATATCCGATGCCATGCGCGACCGCATCGCGGGGCGAGCGGATCGCAACCAGCTGACCATGCACCCTGATCTGACCCGAGTCGATCGGATCGGCGCCGAACACGGCGCGCGCAAGTTCGGTCCGCCCGGCACCCATCAATCCCGCCAGCCCGAGGATCTCGCCGCGCCGCAAGCTGAAACCAGCCTCGCGCACCGCATGACCACGGCTCAGGCCACGAACCTCGAGCACCACCGGCTGGTCCCGGGTGTCGGGTATCTGGCGAGAAAAGGATTCCAGTTCGCGGCCGACCATCATCGCGATGATTCGGGCAACCGGCGTATCGGCCGTGGGCACGGTCGCCACATATCGACCATCACGCATGACGGTGACGCGATCGGAAATCCGCTTGAGCTCGTCCATCTTGTGCGAGATGTACACAATGCCCACCCCCTGCGCACGCAACTGACCGATGATGCCGAACAACTCGGCGATCTCGGCGTCATTCAGCGCGGCCGTGGGCTCATCCATGATCAACACACGCGAATCGAATGAGAGCGCCCGGGCGATCTCGACCATTTGCTGACGCGCAACGGTCAACTCGCCAACCACCGTGCGCGGATCCAGATCGAGGCGCATGCGCGCGAAGATCGCCGCGGCCTTCGCATTGAGCGTGTCCTCGTCGATGAACAGCCCAGCCAGACGGCGCGGCTCACGGCCGATGAAGATGTTCTGGGCCGCTGTCAGGTGGTTCATCAGGTTGAGTTCCTGATGGATGATCTGAATGCCCAGGGCCTGGGCTACGCGCGGCGAATCGATCTGAACCGGCTGTCCATCGAGTTCGATCGTGCCCGAGTCGGCCTGATAGACGCCGCTCAGCACCTTCATCAGGGTCGACTTGCCCGCGCCGTTTTCGCCCATCAGGGCATGAACCTCGCCGGTACGCAACTCGAACTGCACATCAACCAGCGCCTGCACGCCGGAAAATGCCTTGTTCAGCCCCCGGATGCGGACCAGCGGTTCAGAACCCATGGTGTCTCATTGTTTGTCGCCCCCGATGCGCCGGTCGTCGGGCGACGGCGCCGCGATAGTGTACATTGAGTCAATCCCTGCACTGTGCGGCGGTGCCAATCAACCGGCTTGGAACCGTTCAATCAATGCGGCAGAGCAAGCTTGTTCACTCAGCATTTTCAGTGGTCCGACCTGAACCGCACAGATCTGTCCCTGCTGATCGCGTTGCAGGCTGGCCGGCTCGCCATAACTGCCAAGGCCAGGTGCTCTGACAATCTTCGCCTGGTCTTGATCGGCGTCGTCAACGGCCAGCATCGGCGCATCAAGAAACGGATCGAGCAGAGCCGGTGAGGCGAGAGCGATCTGATCATGCATGGGCACCAGGTCATAGGCTGCCCAGGGGCTCCACCACCGACCATGCCAGTGCGCACACTTCGCAGACGGCGCTCCGCCATGCCTGAAGGCACGCAGAATGCTGATCGCGCCATCGAGCCAGGCATTGGCCATTCCGTCGGCAGCATTGGTGATGATTGAAAGAGTCAGTCGAAAGGCAGGCAATACCGCAGTTCGCGACACGGTGCCTGGAAACGCGCCGGAGTGCCCAAACCAATGTGACTGACCGCCAGCAGCCGGATTGCTGGTAATGAGGCCCAGACCATACCAACGATTGAGGCTCGCATCCGGCTCATGCCAGCGCGCATGGACCATATCGCGACGGCTGGCCGAACTCAGAATACTGATGTCGGCCAGAGGATCGAGGCTCGCATAGAAGCGCGCGAGGTCGCTGGCGGTGGAGACGACGCCACCGGCCGGCGCAATGGCATGAGTCGCCATATCATTTCTGACGACCAGGCGGCGTCCAAGCGGTTGTAATGCGGAATGTCCATTGGCAAACGGGATGGTCTGCGGGACGGGTGCATCCGGTAGCGTCTCTTGCAGACCGGCCGGTGCGATGATCTCGCGCGCAATCCAATTAGTCCAGGAATCGTTGCTGATTGCGCTGATGGCCATACCCAGCAGTGCAAAACCGTGATTCGAATACTTGAAGCGCAAACCCGGTTCGATCACCGGTCCGTTCTCGAGTTCGGCACGGACCTCGGCATCGGTTTTGAACGCACGCAAGCCGAACCATTGACTGGCGTCAACGCCATCTCGAACCAGGCCCGCACTGTGTGACAGCAATTGACTGATTCGGGTGCCTGCCACCTCAGGATGCAGCCCCGGCACGAATCGGCCGATCGGGTCGTCAAGACTCAGTCGGCCTTGTTCGCGCAATTTCATCACGCCAGCGGCGGTGAATGTCTTTGAGTGCGAAGCGACGCGGCAACGATGACGCGGGGTCAGGGCGACCCGCGTACCGATATCGGCATACCCCAGGGCCAGCTCCAGGACGGGTTCACCGGCCAATGATACGGCCAGTGAACAGCCCGGCTGATCGTGATGGCGCATCTGATATTCGATCCATCGCGGCAGATAGTCCAGCCAGGCAGCGATTGTCTTGTCCATGAATCCTCTCGAAACGGCAATGCGGAAAATTTTGAAACCAGCGCCGTACTCAGTCCGCCATGGTCAGCGTATGCAACGTGACTTCAGGTGGGCAGTTGAAGCGCGCATCCACAATTGACGCGCCTGACCCACGGCTGGTGTAGCCATGCATCTGGCCGTGCTGCCAACGACCAGCGCAGTAGGCGCGCGGCGCGCGGGCGTTCTTCCAGATCGGGTGACCACCGGGCAGGCAGATCTGACCGCCGTGCGTATGGCCACACAGATAGGCCTGAAAGCCCATGCTTGCCGCTTCGTCGAACAATTCAGGCGAATGAACGAGTAGAATTCGTGTCTCGTCAGGTGCAACCTCGCGTGTCGCGCGTGGCAGATCGGCGGTGCGGTAATAGTGCGGATCGTCCACCCCGACCAGGGCAAGTCGTGCACCACCACGGTCGATCGACACCGCTTCATTAAGCAGCAGACGAATGCCCATCGCTTCGATATGGGGCACCATGCGCAGCGAATCGTGGTTGCCCAGGACCGCATAGACATCGGTAGTGATCGCCGCGCGCAATTGCCGTAGACCCTGCATGGCCCGATCAATCGAGCCGAATGTCCGGGCACGGAAATCGCCGGTCATCACGCAAAGGTCACAGGACACGCTGGCCATCCGATCAACGATGGCGCCGGCCAGATCATCGTGGATGTCCAGATGCGGATCGCTGATATGCAGAATGCGAAAGCCATCGAAGGCGGCAGGCAAGCCGGCGATCGGTAAGCGGTTGTGATTGCAGCCCACTCGCAGCAGATTGGCTCGGCCAAGATCCCGCGTTCGGGTGAAGCGCAGCAGCCGGCCCAGCACGAAACGACCGGTGTCGCGCCGTATGGTTCGCCAGACATTGGCGGCGGCCGATGAGCGCGGCGCTTCCTTGGCCGCTTCGATCTGCAGGCGGCGGGCCAGGTGCGGGGCACCCAGACGTGCCTCTAGCAGGGCCGTCAGGACATCGGCTTCAGGAAGTGTGGACATGAGTGGATGGATCGTCCGCCGGCTTTTCCGGGCAAAGGATGATACCGCGTTGACGAAGCCGACCGCGCGCTTGTGGGTGCGCGCTCACCGAGCCAGACGCCATGCTGGTCGACAAGACCCGCATGGATTCCGCGTTTACCAGCCGAAGACGGCGTAGTCTCGACGCTCTGGGACTGACCGACATCGACAAGGGAGCGGAACGCGGGTCGTCACTGCCCATCTCGACCGCTGCGATCCAGGGTCAGTCGCCGAAACCTGTGCGACGCAAATCAGTCGAGGTTAATCTGACGCGGGTCGATACGGGACAGCCTGAAGGAGGGTCACGATGACAAAATGTCAATCCTGCGAGGGTAGCGGCGGGAAGAAGTGCGAGCGTTGTCATGGCTCTGGCAGGTTCCACCCGCTACCCATCACAGGCATGTTGTCCAGGCCTTGCAAACAATGCAATGGCTCAGGCCTCCATCCGGTTTGCAGGATCTGCAACGGTACTGGCCGTCATCCCTGACGCCCGGCACATCAGTCTGGACCTGAGCCGCAACGGCGAATTTCGGGCGATCGGTCGAGGAAGAAGGCGGTATCGACAAGCGCCAAAACGCGCGTCGCAGGGCGATCAGGCCGAACACGCCGGCCCGCAATGGACGCGCCCATCACCCGACCTGGTGATGTAAAGCCAGAGAGACTGCCCTGTAATAGGCACACGTCGTGCCTGCGCATCACGGCGTTGTCTCAACGGACACGATAAACGTCGACCGAGCGTCTTGTCAGCCAGCGGTTGAAACTTTTGCTCCTACCGCGTCTGGCTTGCGTCTCGGTAATGGCGAATCCCATCGATCCGCAACAGGACTGGAAGTCACTGATGCTGCGACAGGCGACATACCGTCTGTTTGACCACATCCCTGGGAACCAGGGGTTTCTGATCTGCTTTTTCGTTCACTGAGCACGCTCCGCGTTCGCCAGTTGAAAGTCCGATGAACGCGCGGTCTGAACAGTTCGACCAACGAGGCAAGGCGCCCGAATGGGCGACAGACCCGCTTCACACCACACGCCGTTTCCCGATGGCCAAGGAGTACCGATATGCAAGCATTCGATCCCGTTGCTCCATTACAGCGCTACTTCAAGGGCTGGCAACAGCATGATGAGCGTGCTGTTCTCACCGCATTTTCCGCGGCGGGCACTTATCAGGACCCCGTCACCTGTGGGCCGATCAGCAGCGAGGCACTGGTCGGATACTTGCGCGGGCTTTGGACAGCCCTTCCGGATCTCGATGTCCAGATCGGTGCAATGCGCCAGAATGTTGTCGGCACCATCTGCTGCGCCTGGACCGTGCGCGGAACGCACTTCGGCTGGTGCGCCGGACTGGCGCCCACCGGCAGACGGGTGGTGCTGGACGGCACCACAACGATCCGCATTGGTCCGGAGGGCATCGCACGCGTGACCAGTTCTCTCGATCCGGACGGGTCGTCCCATCGGACCGGCCTGGATCTCATCACGCAACTTGGTGCCCGACTGACCCGATCCGGATATGAAGCCCCATCAGCCCGACCCGGGATTCCCAGTGCCGTCATTGGCGACTCCGAATCAGTCCATCAGCGACGCAGCCAACAGGTCAGACGCGCCATTGCTCTGGCTGGTGCTGATGTTGCAGTTCACTGACGTGTCGGGCGCTGATTGGCAGGCATGAAAGGAACAACAGCCATCATCGCGTAGAGCGGGAACGACGCTTCGCGGCCTGGCGGAAACACGATCCGACGACATCGAACCGGCAACCGCGAGGCCGAAGGCTTGGTTGACCTGCAAACAGTTGACGGACGGCGCCGCCCGGGTGATCGTTCCGCGACTGAATCGATCAAGGCGCTGGATGCGGCGTTCACCGCTTCGGGCGCCGAGCCCGCTACGGCGCGATCACATTCAAGCGCGGAAAGTAGCCTCGATAGGGCGCGGGATCACGAGTCAAAACGCTCAGATTCGCCACTGCCGCGTGAGCGCCGATATAGAAGTCGGGCATTGGCTGCAGTTTCGAGCCCCCCCTGCTTCGATACAGCGCAAATGCAGCCGCTGACAATGCTGCGCATGTCCAGGGAAGAGGCGTGCGCAATGTGTCATAGACATCGAGCAGTGCGTCCAACGCATCGACATCCGGGCCGGGAACCAACAACTCGGTGTAGACAATCAGATTGACATGCAGCGGCGATCGTTCGCTGAGTCGTTGAAGCTGCTCGATTGCCCACTCGTGCCACTGGCAATTCGCGTCGATGCAGTCGATCCAGATGTTGGTGTCAACGAGTGTCCCGGCACTGCCATCGTAGCTCGCCAGGTCAACGCCGGCCACGGCGTACTGGCGTTGGAGCGACTTCTTCGCCGCGCAGGAAGGTCATGATCTCATCGGCTCCAAGCTGCCTGAACTCAGGCTTCAGGCTGCTACGAACTCGAGCCGCCGCTGCACGCAGCTTCGCACGACGGTCTTCCTGGACACCGGTCCCGACGGGCGTGATCACGATCTTGCTACCCTCAAGGCTGAACGACACCTCGCTACCAGGGACAACGCCCGCAGCGTCGCGGATGTGCTTTGGAATAGTGACTTGACCTTTGTCAGTGACGTGCATACACAGTCCAGTAAGAATTCCAAGTTGGAATTCTATCATCGCTGACCGTTGAAACGCAACCCCGTCGGGTTTTTCAGGGCCTGCCGAGTGATCCCCATTCAGGCCTCGCTTGCGGCCTGCCCGCTTAGCAAGGCGCCGTGGACCGTGCCAAAGTAGTCTGTGCTGCAGGCCTCTCCGGCAAAGCACAGGGTACCGCCGCCCTCCGGCCTGGCGAGTGCCTCGCGGTCGGCGGGACTGCTACCGGTGGCGTAGTAGGAGTACGACCCGCCCGCAAGCGGATCGCTTGCCCAGCGTGTCACCTGTACAGCGATGGGTGCAGGCGTTGACATGCCGAACATGTCACGCAAGGTGGCGGTTGCATCGGCAACGATGTCGCGATCATCCAGCGCCTCGACCTGCCGCGCCGCGTCAGCGCCAGTGAAACCGAGGAGGACCGGCGCCCCTGTCTTTGCCAGGCTCACCCATTGGGACCAGCGTCCGGGCGCCGGTTTCATACACTCGTGCCAGTCGATGTTGGTTGGCCAGAACGGTGCCTCGAAGCGCAGGAAATGCTTGTTTAAAAGTCCCATGCCCAGCCGGTGAATGGCAAGCTGCTTGTCGGCGGGAAGCTGGGGCGTGAAGTGGATACCGCCCGCCTTCAGTACGCCGAGCGGGACGGTGACAATCGCGCGGGTCGCCTGAAGCCGCTCGCCGGAAACCAGTGCAACCGTGACGCCCGGCCCGTCCCAGCGCAGATGGGAAACCTGCGCGTTGAGGCGGATGTCGAGCTCGCGCGCGAGGTGATCGGTGAGCTGATCATAGCCGCCCGGAAAGAGCACGTCGCGACCGCCAAATGTCGCGCCTTCGCCCGTCCACCAGGCCGACAGTTCGTGAGCGCTACCGGCGTATTCCTGCTCAAAGTCGCCTGCAAGATGATGCGCAAGTTGCATAGTGCGCATCGGCGTTAACGTATCCGGCGCACTGATCCGGTCGACGGCCTCTCGGATGGACATGTCGGCACCCGAATTCCTCACCTGCCTGAGCGCGCGCTCGACAAGGTCTGAGGCCCATTCGGTGCCGCGCCCTTTCAGGCCCATCGCAGCCAGCGCCGGCGCAATATAGAGCCGCGCGCTGTCATAGCGGGTCTCGAGGGTGTCGGCACCTGCCTCGCGCGCAAGCGCGGTGAGCGGATTGTTCCGGACCCCGTGGATCCAGGACGCGCCGAGATCGGTGGGCATCTCCGACCAGAGGCGGCTGGTGTGGATGCGCCCGCCAATCCGGCCTCGCGCCTCGAGCAGGGTGACGCGTACGCCACGCGACACCAGCGCGCGCGCCGCCGAAAGACCCGCCATGCCCGCCCCGATGATGAGCACGGACTCGGTGTTGGCGGCCTTACCGGCTGCAAGGCCGGGCGCAGCGAGCAACGCGCTCATCGAGGCCAGAACGCGCCGTCTCTGCATGGTTTCAGGTGTCCTCTTTCATTGAAGTCTGACGTTGCCATTGAAACCCGATCGATATCGCTGACCAACCGGCTGAATGCCGACCCGATCGATCCAACATGGGCGCGTCACCCCACGGTCTGCGACGCCAACCCCTGCGCCAGCGCCTCGAACACCACACGGATCTGCCGCGAGGTGCGAAGCTCGCGGTGAGTGACCAACCAGATCGGGAAGCGCAATGGCGGCACGTCGTCCAGCACGCGGACGATGCCCGGGGTTTCGCGGGCGATCTCATCCATCATGACGCCAATGCCCATGCCGTGGCGCACCAGGGCCCAACTGGCCATCGCATGATCGGCATAACAGCTGAAGTTCGCCTCGTTCAATGGCAGACCATGTTGGCAAAGAAAGGCCAGGTACTTGCCTGAGCGATCGGCGCCGACAAAAGACTGAGTGGCGGCCTCATCTGCGTGGCGCGGATGGCCGTTTGTCCGCACCCAATCTTCCGATGCGTAGAAACAGGCCACTGGCTCCCGGATCAATCGGGCGATCAGATCCGGTTGCTCGGGCTTGACATGGCGCACGGCGATGTCCGCCTCGCGTCGCAGCAGGTCACTGGGCGCGTTCGAGGAGATCAAATCGATGGCGATGCGCGGTGCTGAATCGCGCAGTTGCCTCACCAGCGGCGGCAGCAGATAGGTCGCCACTGCGTCGGTAGCCGAGACCGAGACGACGCCGCCCAGGGCCTGCGAGCGGCCACTGGCTGCCAGGCGCAGGGCTTCGGCGGCTGCGCCCATGGCGCGTGCATGCTCAAGCAGGTCCAGACCCGTGTTCGTGAGCGCCATGGTCTTGCCCACCCGCTCGAAGAGGGTCACGCCCATGCGTTGCTCGATGGCCGCCACCTGGCGGCTCAGCGTGGGCTGAGTCAGACCCAGCTTGCGGGCAGCCGCCGACAGCGACCCGGTTTCAGCGGTTTCGAGGAACGCCTTCAGCTGGTTCCAGTCGAGATTGTCCATACGCAAATGTATATCTTCGCTGCGATTTTTCGCAGTTTCCAGCGAAACGGTGCATGGATAACATGGTGCCACTGTGTGTTGAACGTCTTTCAACTCTGACCATGCCGTCGCAATCCATCGCCCCTTTCGCCAAAAGCTCGACACCTGCCCGTGCCGGGGCGTCGGCCGCCAGCCAGGCCCGTTTCTGGGACCGTATCGCGGTCAAATATGCAGCCGATCCCATCGCCGACAGGATCGGCTACGAGGCCACGCTGCGGCGCATACAGAACCTGCTGTCTGCGGATCAGGACGTGCTGGAGATCGGTTGTGGCACCGGCACTACCGCGTTGCGTCTGGCGCCTTTCACGCGGCGCCTGTTCGCAACCGATGTCTCGGCCGGCATGATCGCCATCGCCCGCAAGAAGCTGGCTGCCGAGCCGGTGTCGCCTTTGAGCTTTGACGTCGCCGACGCCGACGCAGCGCTGGCCAGTCGAACCGAGGTCGACGTGGTGCTGGCCTTGAACCTGTTTCACCTGATGACCGATCTGGACCGAGGGCTCGAGTTGGCGGCACGGGCCTTGCGTCCTGGCGGCCTGCTGATCTCCAAAACGGCCTGCATCGCCGAAATGAACCCGTTGATCCAATATCTTGCACTGCCGTTGATGCAGGCCATCGGCAAGGCACCCCCTGCGCTGTGCTTCGATGCCGCCGAGCTGCAGTCCGCCATTGCCCGCCAGGGACTGGACATCGTGTCGGTCGAGAGACACGGCTCACGCGGCAAGGATTTCCGAGTCTTCATCCTGGCCCGCAAGCCAGCCTGAGCTTCCCCCTTCCAGCCAGACCCGGTGACAGACCGGGGTCGGGATTCGTTCGCCCTGCCGAATCGCAAGCCTGTTCTTCTCCCGATTCTTCAACACCCAGGACTCACATGCCGACTATCCCAGCCTTGCCGAGCCTTGCTCAACAACCCTCTGGCGCCGTGAACTCGGTCACGGCAATGCAGGCAATGCTCGCAGCCGCCTTCCTCGCAGCAAGCCCGCTCGTGCAGGCGCAAGCGGATCCGCCAGAACCGATTGTCGGGTTCAGCGGCCGCATCGGTCTGAGCGTTGCAACCCTGCCCACCTACGAGGGCAGCCCGAACCGCCGCACGCTGGCGAGCCCGGACCTGACGCTCAGCTATCGCAGCCGCGATTGGGGAACCGTCGAGTTGGGTCAGCGCGGGCTGATATGGACCGCCGTTGAAGCAGGCCGATTCAGATTCGCCCTGGTCGCGCAGTTCGACCCCGGCCGCCAGGACAGGGACACCTCGACACTGAACCCGACCCCTGGCGACAAGCGCCTGGCCGGCATGGGCAAGGTGCAGGCCAGCACCGAGGCCGGCGTAGGAATCGGCTACGGACCGGTGATGCTGGTCGCACGCCAGTCACTGAGCGAGCGCGGTCCAAAGGGCACGCAGGCGGACTTGACCGCGGAGATCCCATGGTCGTTGTCCAACCGCCTCGCGCTTCGTTTTGCGCTCGGTGCGACGTGGGCCAATCGAGACTATCTGCAGACCTACTTCGGCGTGACGGCAGCCCAGGCGCAGGCCACATCGTTCGCCGTGTACACGCCCAAGGCGGGGTGTCGCAAGGTCGACGCGAGCGTCGGTGCCGAGTACGCCCTTGATTCGAGCTGGAAGTTGCAAGCCAACGTCGGCTTCACCCAGCTCGGCGACGATGCCGCGGCGAGCCCGATCGTCGGCCGGCGCACTACCGTCTCAGCGGCGCTGGGGCTGGCCTATGCGTTCTGACCTTCCTTATCTGATCCGCCTGGTCGGCCGACCGATTCCGCTCGCTCTGGTCCTGGCCTTCTGCACCTTCATTCCGGTGATGCTGGCCGCTGTCAACCTGGTGCAGATCCCGCTTGGCGATTTGCCGGAGGACAGCCGGCGGCTGGCCAGCGTTCCTGTCTCGTTATTTCTCCATTCGCTCGCAGGCGTGCTGTTCGGCGTGCTCGGGCCGCTGCAGTTGATTCGCGCCCTTCGCCGCCGATTCGGAACTGTGCACCGCCTGACCGGGCGAGTCTTTGTGATCGCGGGAGCGGGCCTGGCAGTGTCGGGGCTGTCTCTGCTGCTGCAGGTCGAGAGCGTCGCCACCGGGCTACTGGATGCCGCACGCGGGGTCTTCTCCCTGGCGCTGCTGACATTGCTCGCGCTGGGGGTGGCGGCGGCGCGGGCGCACGACATGCATGCTCACCGGGCGTGGATGATCCGCGCTTATGCGGTCGGCATGGGAACCGGAACGGTCGCGCTGGTCATGTACCCCATCTACCTGATCACCGGAGCGCCGCTCATGGGGCTGGCCGCTGACATCATGGTGGTTGGCATGTGGCTGCTCAACATTGTCCTGGCTGAATGGGTTGTGCGTCGGCTTGTCAGCCGACAATCCGAATCAGATAACCAAGCGTATACGGGTTGAGGCTCAAACATGGCGCCAATCACTGTATACCTGGATCCCAAGAGCGATGACTTGGTCAAGCAGTGTGCCAAGGCCAGCGGTCTGTCGAAGAGCCGTTGGGTCACGCGGGTGATCAAGCGCCACGTTCGCGACGTCTGGCCGGAACATTGCCTGGCGCTGGCCGGCGCGTTTCCGGACTTCCCTTTGAGGGAGGGTTCGGAGACTGAGTGGAGCGTCAAGGACGTCCCCTGGATCAGCTTCTAGTGTTTGCGCTGGACACCGATACCGTCAGCAACTATTTCCGCGGGGACCCGCAAGTTGTCCCCCGACTGCAATCACTGGCTCCGTCGCAGATCGGGATACCGGCGATCGTGTCCTACGAGTTACGCGACGCAGTGATGCGCATCCCTGTGTCTGCGGAGAAAACGCGTCCGCAGGCACTGGATCAGTTCCTGGCTTCAGTTTACGTGATGGTGTTCAACGATCAGGCTTCTGATGGAAAACTGGCACACGGATTCCCAGGTGGGTTGAGTAGGACGACCAAGTCCAGGTAAAGAACGTCGCAAGCTTGCATCTTGGCCAGGTCACGCACCCGCCTAATGTTCCATCGCGCCGCCGAGACTGCGAGCCGTTCGGAATCGACCGTACCGCTCGACGTGATTGCGCCGTCGGCTGGCGGTCGCACTCGATCGGCAGCGTCGCGTCGGCGCCCCATTCGCTCATCGAGTTGTCGTAGACCGCCACCTTGTCATACCCTAGCTGGTGCAACCAGAAGGCGTCGACCGCGGCGAATATGCCGCTTCCGCAATAAACCAAAAAGGCCTTCTGCCCGTCGGCGCCAGCCTCGACGAAGAGTCGGCGGATCGCCTGCGGCTCTTTGAAGCGGCCCGACTCCGGATCGAGGAGCGACTTCTGCGGTACGTTGATGCTTCCCGGAATGCGGCCCGGGCGCTGGAATGCGGTCACTGCACCACTGTGCACATCGGCCCCCAGCGCGTTGATGATGCAGACGTCGGGCCGATGGAGCGCACCCAGTACCTGTTCCCTGCCGACGAACAGTTCGCCTCGCAGTCTCGTCTGGAGGGTTGCTTCCGGATAGGCACAAGGGGAGCGCGACAAGGCCCGACGTTCCGATTCCCACCTTTCCTGCCCGCCATCCAGGATCGCCGCGTCGTCGAACCCCAGCCACCTCAGCATCCACCAGAACCGCGCCGGCCAGGACACCCCGCGCCTGCCGTAGAGCACGACCTTCGAGCGGTTGGCGATGCCGCTGCGCGCGAAGGCTGCGGCAACATCCGCCGGTTCGGCGAGCGTCATGCCGAAGGGGCTGTCCTCGCGTGAGAAATCCTTCTGCAAATCGAGGTAGCCCGCGCCCGGAATGTGGCCGGCTTCGTACTCGTTCAGACACGGCCTGGCCACGTAAGGGCGGCGGCCCGTCTCGTCGGCAACCAACCTCGTGGTGCAGTCGAAGACCCGAAGGTCGGGGTCGTCCAGGTGCTCATGCAGCCAGGCGGTGCTGACCAGCGCGCCCGGATCTCGCAGTTCGGTCGGGTTCAAGAAGTTCTCCGCGGAGAGGCCCATGCAGCCTGGGTGGTCGATCGGGTCTGCAACGGCCTTTGCCATCGCTGCGTCGGGCCGCTGATGACAGTATTGCGACTGGACCGGCCGCCGCACATTGTCTAAAATGACACCTTGTTGGCCGTTTACGACATACCATGTACAAAGCCGCGGTACTTGCGTTGGATGGGTGTTATGTCTCCAGCCTCGGCGGATTCGCCGACCTGCTGCAGGTGGCCAATTCGCATCTTCGGCAGCAGCAGGGCGCAGCCGCAAATCTTTTCGAGTGGCGGTTCGTGTGCATGACCGGCGAGACGGTTTGCGCCAGTAACGGTCTGTCGATTGGCGTCACGCGCGTCGATGTGCGCGAACAATTCGACGTGATCTACATTCCGAGCCTGTATTACCCCGGTCATCAGGCGTTCGACCGGATCATCGCCGGGCAGAAAAGTGCCTGCGAATGGATCGGTGCGCAGTGGCGCTCGGGCGCGGTCATCGCGGCCAACTGCTCGGGCACCTTTCTCCTGGCGAGCACCGGCCTGCTCGACGGACGCATCGCCACGACGACATGGTGGCTCGAACAGCAGTTCCGCAGCCGATTTCCAAAGGTCGATCTGCAGATCGATCCCGTGGTTACCGAGGTCGACCGTCTGATCTGCGCCGGCGCATCCGCGTCCTACCTGCTGCAGGCCATTCGTGTGATCGAGCGCTTCTGCGGCCCGACCATCGCCGCGCAATGCGCCAAGACAATGCTGATCGACGTCAGCCAGACCACGCAAACCCCCTTCCTTCCCCTGCTGTCCGACAGGAGCCATGCAGATTCCCTGGTGCATCGCGCCCAGCATCTGCTGCAAAAGAAGATGGCGAAGGAAACGTCGATGAGCGAACTGGCCCTCGCTCTTCGCGTGAGTGAACGCACGGTCATCCGCCACTTCAAAGCGGCGTTGGGCCAGACGCCGCTCAGCTATCTGCAGAGCTTGCGCATCGAAGCCGCGCGCAAGCTCCTCGAAGGCAGCAAGCTTCGGTGGAGCGGGTCGCGGAACAGGTCGGGTACCTTGATACCAGCTCGTTTTCCCGCCTGTTCCGGCGGATGGTCGGCTTCAGCCCGGGTGCCTATCGCAGCCGCTTTCAGGGCAGCCAGGGCCTCGCCCCCGACGACGACCGCGTCGTGGGCGTGCCCAAAGCGGCGGCCTGAGGCGTTCTTGCTGCCCGGCCGTGCGACGACCCGGCACGGGCCTCAGGCCTCAGGCCTCAGGCCGCGTCTGCCGCGAACATCCGCTGCTGCAGCCCCCGCACCCGACCACCCTGCGCGAACAACTGGCGCGCCGCAGCGAGCAAGGCCATGTCGATCAGGGGCTCGACCACGACCACTGCCGCATAGCTGCTCGCAAAGATCATCACGGCCTGCAGGTTGTCGGCGCCGAATCCCCGGCCATAGAGCACCCAGAAGGCGACCCACAAGACGATGCCGGCCTGGTAGGCGGCCGAGAGTGTGGCGGTCTGGCGGTAGGTCAGGTTAACGTAGGCCGTGCCGGGCGGAATAATGCGACGGGCCAGCGCGTCCAGTGCCACCAGCGGCAACACCAAGGTCGTCAGGTTCGCACCGTATTGCGGCAAGTCCCAGGGCGCGACCAACAGTCCCTGGGCCAGCAGGCCAAGCGCCAGACCCACGGCTGCAGGCACGAGCCCGAACAGCAGGAACAACGTCGATCCCAGGATGAGGTGCAGTTCGGAAACGCCCATGGGGTGGTGCGGCAGGACCTCGAAGAAGCAGAAGACGGCCAGGCTTGTCAGCAGGCTTCGGGCCGCCAGCGAGGTCACGCCTTGCGTCTTCGTCACGCCCAGGAACTGGTGGACAACGTACGCCACCGTGCCCGCCGCGGTGGCGTAACTCAGGCCGATCTTTCCTGCGTCCAGCAGGCCGGGTTCGATGTGCATGTTCGATACCTCTATCAGTGGAGTGAACAGAACGGGTCCGGGCACCGTGTCGGTGACCTGGACCGATGGCTCAGTTTAGTGGGCAGGCGACGATTCGGCTGCCTGCGCGGCGCTCACCGCGACAGGCCTGCCACGCACCGAGAGGTGCGTGCCCTGCCGCGGCGGACATCGTGCGTTGGCCAGTTCAACCGGCTCGCCGTGCGGTGTGTTGAGGTAGGCCTGACGCCATTCCTCTTCGCGGCCGAGAATTTCGTGCGGGCTCAGCAGCCCGCGGCTCACGAGGAAACTCTCCAGCGCGCCAGCCCACTGGCGAAAGTACGCTGCGTTCGCCGTTTCGCCGGGCTGCGCGGGCGCTGCCTTGATGGTCCGGCTAAACGCATCGACCCAATCCTGCCATTCGAAGCGGCCGTCACGGTGCAAGGCCACCAGGACCGAGAACGCCTGCGCTTGCCAGGGCTCGTCGAAGATCGGCCCGACGCGGCCGATGTCCGGAATGAGTTCCAGGCCCTGCTCAATCGCGGCGCTCATTCGGCTTTCTCCAGGTAGTCGTCCCAGAGGTCAATGCGCGTTGTGTCGACTGCCGAGCTCTCATCGCCCCATAGCTCACGCGCCGTGAAGCTGACGCTGTAGACGTGTTGCGGGTGCTGACCCAGGCCGTGGGCCACCGTGTCCGGCGTCCAGAAAACACCGTGGTCGATCTCCACTCGGCCCAGCTTGCCGCGCGCGTACCGCGGCAGCCGGGTGTGACCGGTCGGGTTGATGTTGCGCACCCGCACCCGGTCGCCTGGCTTGAATCGCGCCGCCACCTGGTCCGGCAGACGCGCCGTGCCGCCGGTGGCGAGCATGGTCCCGACGGCCTCGTGTGGCAGCGCGGGGGTCGCCTTGGAGCCCGAGGCGGGAACGCCGGTCACCAGTTCCTCCCGCGTGACCAACCCCTTTTCAGTCAGGTGACGAACCATCGATTCGAACCAATGCTCGTAGTACGACGTCGCCAGGTAGTGCCCCGGATCCATCCGCTCGATGCCGTGCCGGAACTCGTCGACGCTCAGGCCGATGGCCGCCATCGTCGGGAACAGCATGCCCATCACCTGCCGCTCCCATGCCTCGTGAAAGAGAGGTTCATTGGGCTCGGCCAGCACTGGTCCCATGCCGTGCATGCCGCCCATGTCGTGAATACCATTCATCTGGGTTGCTCCTCAGTGAGCTTGGGTCGACGGGGGCACCTGCGCCAGGCCCGTGCCGATCATGGCGTCGCGGGACACCAGCGCTTCCAGGGCTTCGACCGACATCCCTTCGGTGCCGGCCGGTCGCTCGGGCAGGACAAGGTAACGAAGCTCCGCGGTGCTGTCCCACACGCGCACTTCCTTGTCCGCCGGCACCGTCAACCCGAACTCGGCCAGCACGCTGCGCGGGTCGATGACCACGCGCGACCGATAGGGCGCGGACTTGTACCAGACGGGCGGCAGGCCCAGCGTCGGCCACGGATAGCACGAGCACAGCGTGCAGCACACGACGTTGTGCACCCGGTCGGTGTTCTCCACCACGACCATGTCCTCGCCCTGCACGCCGGAAAAGCCCAGCTCGGCGATGGCCGCGGTTCCGTCGGCCAGCAGCCGGGCCTTGAATGCCGGATCGGTCCAGGCCTTGGCGACCACGCGGGCACCATTGCGTGGGCCGACCTTGTGTTCGTACGTGTCCGCGATAGCATCCACTGCCTTCGGATCGATGAGCCCCTTCTCGATGAGCAAGGACTCCAGAGCCTTCACCCGCAGCGCCAGCGGTGGCGGCGGATCGGTGTGGTCGTCGTCGTGGTCGTGCGCGTGTGAATGAGCCATGCGGAGCTTCTCCTGGGTGTGGAGGTGGGTAAGCCGGATCAGACGGCGGGATGCTGGCGGTGCCAGTCGGTGACGCGCTGGTACGCCCATCCGGCGCGCACCAGCAAATGCTCGCCAAAGTGCGGTGCGATGAACTGAAAGCCGATCGGCGCGCCGTCGGAGGTCCGGCCTCCGGGTAGCGTGATTGTCGGGTGGCCGCTCATGTCCAGGGGCGCCGTGTAGCTGAGCATCGACGTGAGCAGTTCGGGATCGGCCAGACACTCGTCCACGTAACCGCCGGTCATGGCGGACCTCGGCGTGGCGGGCGCCAGTACAAGGTCGACGTCGGCGAACACGCGGTTCATGCGGCCACGAAAGTCATTGCGCATCAGCTGCAGCTTTTGATAGTCAATAGCCTGGGTCTGCAGCCCCAGGTCGATGATCCCGGCCAGCGCCGGGCCGTATTCGTCGCGCCGGGAAGGAAACGTGGCCTCGTGGGCGATGGCGGTTTCCACTGCGCACAGCATGGCCCAGTTGGCCGGCACCTCACGCTCGCCCGGGAAGGCGATGTCCTGAATGCGCCCACCGAGTTGCTCGATCCTTGCCATGACGTCCTGCAGCACGGCCTTGGTCGGCGCGTCGACGGGATCGAGCATCCAGGAATGATCCACGCCGACGGTCAGGCCGGCCAGACCGTGTGACATCAGCGCCAGGTAGTCCGGCACCGGTCGCTGCTCGGCGGTGGGGTCCTTCGGATCAGGCCCTGCCATTACCTGCAGCATGGCGGCCGCATCAGCAGCGCTGCGGGTCATCGGGCCGATGTGGTCCATCGATGCTGCCAGCGCGAAGGCGCCGTAGCGGCTGACGCGGCCATAGGTCGGCTTGATGCCGGTCAGGCCGTTCGCCGCCGACGGAAAGCGGATGGACCCACCCGTGTCGGTGCCGACCGATCCGAAGCACAGCCCCGCCGCCGTGGCTACGCCCGAACCGCTGGACGACACGCCGGGCCACAGCGACGCGTTCCACGGGTTGACCGGCACTGGCAAGCGTGGATGGTGTGCACCGAACGCGCCTTCGGTCATGCGCAACTTGCCAAGGATCACCGCCCCGGCGTGGCGCAGGCGGCTCACCACGGTGGCATCTTCGGGCGCCGCGAACTGCGCATGGATCGTCATGCCGTGCGACGTGGGCGCATCCGTGGTCCAGAGCAGGTCCTTTACCGCGATCGGCACGCCGTGCAGCGGGCCGCGGGCCTGCCCGGACCGGATCTCGTCATCGGCTCGTGCGGCCTGCGCGCTGGCTTGCTGGGCCATGACGGTGGCGTAGCTGTTCAACCGGCCGTCGTGCGTCTGGATGCGGTCCAGCATCGTGCGGGTGACCTCGACGGACGAGCGGGCGCGCGACTGGATCTGGCGTCCGATCTCCAGCAGTTCGAGGAAGTGAATATCGTCGTTGGGCAAGTGCTGTCTCCTGGTTCGATGACCCTGCCCGCAGGGCCGTCCCGAGCGCCCGAGGGTGCATGACTGGTGCGCGAAGCGCGCTGGCCGACATGCGTTTGGCCTACTGTATGGAGCAGCACGCGGGGCGTACAGGGGCGAAACGGACTTCTTCTGTGCCATAAACGCCAGCCCCGCAAAGCAGCTGTTCAGTTCAGTGCATGCCTGCAATCCGCGTGCGAACTATTTGGCATCGCCATTCATGGCCAAGTGTGCAGTAGTCGAGCGACGGCGGCGGAGGGGCTGATTACGCTGGCAGCCTGCCATGCCCTTTTGCGCCCTGTGCCTTCGATGCACCCGCTGCGTTCACTGCCATCACGCTCTCCGCCGTCCTTGCGGCTGACCAGGGCGGGTGTGCATCAGACCGGCGGCGTCACGCCAGGTAACAGCATAGCGCCGGGCCAGGCCCAATCTCCCAATCCGTCCGTCACGCCATGCAGATCGATTTCAAGTTCGTAACACTCGCATCGCTGCTCGCGCTATCTGCGTGCGGCAACGGTAGCGACCACACGGCGAACCCGCAGCAGGGTGGCACGGCCATTGCCGCGACCGGCAATCCGGCAGCCCTCACCTCATCGGGTGAACCACACCGACGCGACCAGGGAGCGCCCGTCGGTTCGGACGACGACTACCAACCTTATGGAGATCCGTCGCTCACCACTGACACCGAACCGCCGCGCGACATCGATCCGCTCGACCGGGTGAAACAATATATCGACGCTGATCTGCCGACACGCGAAGCGACGATCGCGCGCAAGGACGTGCCGGCAACGATTCCGGCGAATGCCAACGTGATCGGCGCCTGGGCGGCACCACGCCCGTGGCCGCTGATCGCCATTCACAATACGCTGCTGCCCGATGGCCGCTTCATGACCTACGGCACTGACGCCGGCGGACGGCAGACCGGCAAGTTCATCTACGATGTCTGGGACTACACCGCGCCGCGCATCGACCAGGGCCACCTGACCCTGCCCAATGAGACCATCACCGACCTGTTCTGCAGCTCGCAGACCCTCTTGCCATCGACGGGCCAGCTGCTGATCAACGGCGGCGATACCTGGACCGGCACCAGCACCACCAACACCGGCAACAACAACAGCAACCTGTTCACGCCAACCTCGAACACGCTGCGCGCCGGCAATAACATGAACCGGGCGCGCTGGTATTCATCGGTCACCACGCTCACCGACGGTCTTCAATACATTCAGGGCGGCAGCGGCGGCAGTGATTTTCCGGAGCGCTACAACGCCGGCGGCACCTACACCCTGCTCAGCGGCGCACCGACCAACGGAATTGATTTTTACTACCCGGCCAACCACATCGCCCCCGACGGTCGTGTGTTCGGCTACGACCGAGCCGGCCGCATGTATTACGTCGATCCAAGCGGCACCGGTTACCTCGACCGGCTCACCAATGTCAGCTCCTCCTTCGTCGGCATTGGCTCGGCGAGCGCCATGATCGCGCCGTTCAAGATCATCCAGACGGCGGGAAACTCGAATGGCGTGCTTCAGATCGACATTTCCGGACCGCTGCCGGTCGTGACCGAGAAGGCGTCGCTGTCCAGCAAACGCCAGGAACATAACACGGTGGTGACGCCTGACGGCAGGCTCTTCCTGTTCGGTGGCAGCGCAACCTGGAACGTGCTGGACGGCGCAAAAACCACGGCCGAAATGTACGACCCCGTCGCCAATACCTGGACCGAGCTCGCCGCCGGCGTGAACCCGCGGCTGTACCACTCCACCGCCCTGCTGCTGCCGGACGCCAGCATTCTGGTCGCAGGTGGTGGTGCACCGGGACCGCTGGTCAACACCAACGCCGAGATCTATTACCCGCCCTATCTGTTCACCGCCGGTGGTGCCACGGCTGCGCGGCCAGTGATCACGAGCGCGCCGACCACGATAACGCCCGGCAACCGCTACAGCTTTCAGCTCGCCTCCAGCGCCGCGCTGTCGTCGGTGGTGTTGATGCGCTCGGGTTCGGTCACCCACTCGATCAACTTCGACCAGCGCCGCGTGCCGTTGACGTTCCAGCAGTACGGCAGCACCGTGAACATCGAGCTGCCCGATAGCGGCGCAGTCATCCCGCCCGGCTACTGGATGCTGTTCGCATTCAATAGTGCCGGCGTGCCCTCGGTCGCCAAAATCGTCAGGATGAACACCGGCGATCCGTTTCGCATCGGCGCCGATTGGACTGGCCGCTATGGCAGCGCGACCGGCACGGAGTTCGAGCTGGCCTGTAGTGCCGGCCAGGTACTGGTCGGTGTCAACGGCTATGCCGGCGTGAACGGCTTAGGCAGTGTGACGGTCAATCAGGTTCAGCCGCGCTGCGTGGCGGTTGGCGCCAATGGCAGTTGGACAGGGTCGCCAGTCAATGGAGCGACGCGAGGGGCGGCAGTCGGCAGCACCTTCACGAGCACCTGCCCCAGTGGCCAGGCAGTCTCGGGTTTCTCAGCCCGTTCGGGCACCGTCATCGATCAGCTCACCTTGCAATGCCGGCCGCTGGCCAGCGCGGGTCGGGTCACGGGAACAGCCTCCAGTCTCACACCCGTGGGCGGCCCTGGCGGCACCTCGCGTGCCGTTCGGTCATGCGGTAACGAACATCCGGCCCATGCCTTGTACGGACGTTATGGCGCCAACATCAATGCCTTCGGCCTGCTCTGCCGCGGCGATATCGAGCCGGCCAATCGGATGCCGACGCTCGGCGCTCTGGCCGATCGCACCGATATCGTCAATACCGCGATTTCCTTGCCGACTTCGGCCAGCGATGCCGATGGCGACACGCTCGCCTGGAGTGCGACCGGACTGCCCCCGGGTGTGACCATCAGCACCAGCACCGGCCTGTTGAGTGGAACGCCCGGGACGGCTGGCAGCTATGCAGTCACCGTGACCGTCACCGACGGCTTCTACCGGACCGTGCGCAGCTTCACCTGGACTATTCAACTGCCGGCGGTCGATACCGATGGCGACGGCATTCCCAATGCGAGTGATCCGGACGACGACAATGACGGCGCGCCCGATGCGAGCGACGCCTTCCCGCTCGACCCGACGGAATCGCTCGACACCGATGGCGACAGCATCGGCAACAATGCCGATACGGACGATGACGGCGACGGCGTGCCCGACATCGACGACGCAGGGCCACTGGACCCCGGGGTCGGACAGATTGCGCTGGCCACCATCGTGACCGGCCTGACCACCTCACCGTCCGCCGCGGGTGCGGCCGGAACGGTCCAGGCGGTTCTGAGCGACAGCCTGAGCGCGATCACCTACCGCTGGGACTTCGGCGACGGCCAGACCGCGTCGACCAGCACGCCAGCCACCACCCATGTCTGGAATTCGGCCGGCCGCTACCAGATCTCGATGACGGCAACCCGCGGCAGCCTGACGGTCACGCGCACACTCTGGAAGACCGTGCACGGCCCCCTCACCGCACGCAAGCCGGTGAACTCAACGTCGGTCGCGCTGCATGAGCGCGCAGCGGCCGACGACCTGGTGGCTGTCGTGAACCCCGACCATGATTCGATCACGGTCGTCAATGCGGTGACCGAGGCGCGCCTGGGCATCATCGCCGTCGGCCGCGATCCCCGCGGCGTGGCCAGCGATGGCGCGAGCCGTATCTATGTGACCAACAAGGCCGATTCAACCCTCTCCGAAATCGATCCGGTCGCCCGTTCCGTGGTCGCCACGATCACCCTGCCGGTCGGCTCATCGCCGCACGGCATCGTGATCGACACCGCGACGCGCACCGCCTTCGTCGCGCTCGAGGGCCGCTCGAGCATCGTCAAGATCAATCTGACCAGCCGCACCATCACCGCCGAGCGCACACTCGCGGGCGCACCGCGCCACGTGGCCTTGACGGCCGACGGCACGCGCCTGTTTGCATCGCGCTTCATCTCGGCACCGGTGCCGGGTGAGAGCACCCGCACGCTGGCCGCCAGCGGTGGTGGCGGCGAAGTCTATGTGTTGCAGACCGCCAGCCTCACGCTCGCGAACACGGTCGGCTTCGGCTACGACACCGGGCCCGACACCGAGAACTCGGCCCGTGGCGTGCCCAACTACCTGCAGGCACCGGTGATCACGCCCGACGGTCTGCGCGCGTTTGTCCCGTTCAAGTCCGACAATATTTTCCGCGGCGTGCTGCGCGACGGCAATCCGCGCGAACATGATCGCCTGGTACGCGCCAAACTTGGCCGCTTCCTGACCGGCAGCCTCGTCGAAGAGCGTTCGGCAAGACTGGACTTCGACAATAATTCACCACCCAGCGCCGCCGCGCTGGACCCCTTTGGCAACTACCTGTATCTGGTGCACGAAGGCAGCCGTTTCCTCGAGGTGATCGACGCGTGGACCGGTGGCACGCTGGCCACCGTCATCCTGCAACGGGCACCCCAGGGCGTGGTGGTGTCGGCCGACGGCGGCAAGGTGTTCGTGCTGAACTCCCTGAGCCGCACACTGAGCATTCTGGATGCGCGCGCACTCATGGCCGGCACCGCCAGCGACGTTTCCGTATCACGTCACCTGGCGCTGACCACCAGCGAGTCGCTCGCGGCCAACGTGCTGCTGGGCAAGCAACTGTTCCACGACGCCCTCGATCCGCGCCTGGTGTCCCAGAACTACCTCGCCTGCGCAAGCTGCCACGACGAAGCCGGCAACGACGGCCGCACCTGGGACTTCGCCGATGTCGGCGAAGGCCTGCGCAACACCATCGACCTGCGCGGCCGCGGCGGCAACGCGCACGGACGCGTGCACTGGAGCGCCAACTTCGACGAGATCCAGGATTTCGAGAACGACATTCGCAATGTGTTCAAGGGCACGGGCCTTTTGAGCGATGCTGACTTCTCGGCCACGAGCAACACCCTGGGCACGCCCAAGGCAGGCCGCTCGAGCGACCTGGACGCCCTGGCCGCCTATCTGATGAGCGAGACGCGGGTCGGCACCAGCCCGTATCGCACCGCCTCGTCCGGTCTCACCGCCGATGCGCAGGCGGGCCGACAACTGTTCGTTGATCTCGCCTGTGCAAGCTGCCACTCGGGCACGGGTTTCACCGACAGCCCGGGCGCCACGCTGCACAACATCGGCACCATCGACGCCGACAGTGGCAACCGCCTGGGCGGCTCGCTGAGCGGACTGGACACACCGACGCTGCGCGGTCTGTGGCTCAGCGCCCCTTACCTGCATGACGGCTCGGCACGCAACGTGAACGACGCGATCCGCGCCCACACGGCCGGCAGTGCCGGTGGCACCGCGATTGCCGCGCTGAGCAACGTGCAACTCGACCAGCTGGCGACCTACCTGCTGTCGATCGACGATAACGAGACCTCGGCGCCGGCCAACGATAACGATGGCGACGGCATTCCCGATGCCATCGACCCCGACGACGACAACGACGGCGTAACCGACACCACCGACAGGTTCCCGACCGATCCCACCGAGTCGGTTGATACCGATATCGACGGCATCGGCAACAATGCCGATACCGACGACGATGGCGACGGCACGCCGGACGCCAACGACCCGGCGCCGCTCGATCCCACGATCACCGGATCGGGCACAGGGTCGAGCTGTAACTTGATCAGCAACGGCGGATTCGAAACCGACCTGTCCGGTTGGTTCTCCAACGCGTCGCCGGTCCGGATCGTGGATGCGGCCAGAGGGTCGGGCGCCATCCAGTTCTCGGGCGGCTGGCTCGCCAGCGTGGTATCGATCAATGGCAATGCGGTCCATGTCTTGTCCGGGCAGTTCCGTGCCAGCGGTCCGTCAGGCTGGGCCGGTTATGGCGTCGACTACCTCGACGCGGCCGGCAACGAGATCGGCGAACAGGTCCGATCACTGGTGAACGCGCAAGCCTGGACCGAATTCACCTTGCCGCTCGAACCACCGGCCGGTACCGCCTTCATGCGCAGCTGGTTCATCGCCGACACAGGGCGCACCCTGGCGCTCGACGCTGTTGATCTTCGCCGAAGTGGTTGTATCGACGGCGGCGGCACCGGAAACGCTGCTCCCATGGTGGCCACACCGCCCACCCAGATCGGCGAAGTCGGCAAGCCGGTCACGCTCGCCATCGTCGCCAGCGACGCCAATGGCGATGGGTTGAGCTATGCCGCCAGCGGACTGCCTGCTGGTCTGTCGATCAATGCCGCCAGCGGCCTGATCAGCGGCACCCCCAGCGCCGAGAGCGCCGCCACGACCACCGTGACCGTCAGCGACGGCACGGCCAGCACCGTGGTCACCTTCCAGTGGTTGATCACGCAGCCCGGCGGTGCAGCGGCGTGCAACATGATCACCGACGGCGGATTCGAGAACAGCCTTGGCCCCTGGCGGTCGAACACCAGTCTCGCCCGCACGACCACCGCACGGTCCGGATTGAATTCCCTGCAATTCACCGGTGGCTGGATCGGCGTCACGATGCCTGTCACGCCGGGCACCTCGTATTCATTCACCGGCCAGTACCTCAGCGCATCGACCAGTGCCTGGGCCGGCTTCGGCTTCGACTGGATCGATGCCAGCGGCAACGAAGTCGCCGAAGAAGTCCGCACGCTGAACCCCACGGCGACATGGACCGCCATGGAGCTCACTGCCGTGGCACCCGCAGGCGCGAGCTCAATCAACCTCTGGGTGTACGCCGACAGCACGCGCACGATGCTGCTGGACGACCTCGACCTTCGCGCGACAGGCTGTTCGGGTGGGACGACGAGTTCGTGCAATCTGGCCCCAAACCCCGGATTCGAACAAGGACTCGTCAATTGGGGCAGTAGCACGAACCCCATCGTGGTCAGCGACGCGGCCGCGGGTAGCCAGGCAGTGAGCCTGAACAACGGCTGGATCAGTAACGTGATCCGCGCCGAGCCTGGGCGGACTTATGTCGGCAGCGCCCAGGTCAAGGTGTCAGGCGTGAGCGACTGGGCCGGCATGGGCCTGAGCTTCGTGGACGTTAATGACCAGTTGCTCGATTCGGTGGCGATCGGAATCGACAATCGCAGCACCTTCGGTGCTGCGAGCGTGTCAAAGACTTCACCACCCGGCACCGCCAAAATCCAGTTCTGGTTCAACGCCGGCGCGGGCCGCACGATGGTGCTCGACCAGACCGATCTGCGCCTGAGCGAATGCCAGTAGGCGCGCGAATCGACAAACCGGATCGACTCGTGACGCAGTACCTCGGATTTCGCCACCGCTGACCCCAATATGCCGTTCATCTGCCGGAACCAACCGTCCGGCGGCAACGCGCAACGGAGTCAGCCTTGGCCGCAAAATCTGATCACTTGTCGATGACCTGGGCGTGCTTGTCCAGGTTTGGGTTCGCGGCGCTTATGTTGTCGGCTTTGAGCGCCTGCGGTGGTGGCGGCACGGACAGCAGCCGACCTGCGTCGAGCGCGGATTCTGAAGCCACTGCAGAAACCCGCCAGCCGGGCAGTGCTGTCACTGTCGACATCAGCGCGATCTCGCCCGTGCCGGCGATTCTCAAGAGACAGTGCGGTTCACAGGCCGGGCCACAGACTCATTGCCCGGATCGTACGGGCGTTGATGGGTAAAGGGGCGATCGTGGCGTTCGTCGCGTCAATCGAGCGCGACCACTGAACCGAACGGCGGCGCCACCGTGCCGGCATCACCCACGACGGCCCACAACACCGGGAAGCGCGGCCGATAGGCCGCTGGTCCGTCCAGGTCGGTCAGAAAAACGCCGATGTCGGGACGCCAGTTCTGCGCCTCTTCCAGCAATGGCGAAAAATCGGTGCCGCCGCCGCCGGCCACCGTGACCTCCCCGATCCGGCTGCGCCCGGGTTCGAATGCCGCCACATGGCGGACCCGGTCGTCACCCACGATGAGCACGCCAGTGGCTTCCGTACGCCGGGTGATGGCGTCGATCTCGCGCGCGAATCGCTCCAGCAGCAGCGGTGCGATGGATCCGGACACATCCACCATGATGGCCAGCCGGCAACTGCGCCGGCCCGCCACCATGCCCGGCTCCCAGGGCATGCGCCGCCCGTTGCCCAGGCGCCCCCGGTTGGCCAGCCAGGAGCGCGACGGCCGCGACCAGGACACGGTCGGCCGCAGCGACAAGCCGTGGGCCAGCCGGGTGCGCAGCCACTGCTCCCAGGGCGTACGCACGCGCGGCAGGTCCCCCAGCAGTACCCGCAGCAGCGAATGGTCGCCATCGTCGGCATGTCCGCGCACCAGGCGCTCATGCCATTCGCGGGCGCACTCGACCTCGGTCTCGGGCCGGTCGCCGGCCGGTGCGGGCTGCAGGTCGCGCAAGACATCGTGGCCCATCATGCGTACCCGGCCGGCCCGCGGTCCATCGCGCATCGCACCGGATTGCGCCGCGTGGGCGGTCTCGTGGTCGGGGCGTCGGTCATCGATCGCCCGGTACAGTCGCTCGACGTCCCATTCGAGCAGCGCCGACGCCTGGCCGGGCGAGGCGCCCAGCACATTCGCCAGGATAGCCTCCAGACGCAGGGAATCGTGCAGCTCCAGCCAGCCGAGATGATCGAGGGCGCTGTTCACGATGGCGTCAGCGCAGAGATTGAACAGCTGAGCATCGGCCTGGCCCAGTTGCCGCTGCAACGCGGCGAAGCGCGGCGCGTGCCGCAGTGCCACGTGCAAGACCTGATGCGCCACCAGGCCGGTCTGCCGAGCCAGGCTCAGGTAGGCGAAACGCTCGCCGTAGCGGATGGTGTTGCCATCGTTGTCGACCAGGCCTTCGGCGGCGCGTTCGTCATCGACGTGGTGCATCCAGAGGGCCAGGCTTCCGGTCGAGGGCGCGTATTCCAGCAGGCGCTGCACAGCGCGCGTACCCCGATGCACGTGTACCGGCGATGACGGGCCTGGCGGGTTCACGACGGCGGGCCACCGGCTTCGGCGTCGGCTTCGCGTGACTGCAGATAGCGCGCATACACCGGACTGTCCAGAATGGCGCTTTCCAGCCCACGCTCAAGGCCTTTGCGAAACAGCAATTCCATGGCCAGCGTCTGCGCCTCGCGCACCGGTAACGGCACCGTGGCCCGCGCATCGGGGAGTTGATCGATGATCTCGAGCGCGCGGGACATCGCAGCAGCGTCCGTGACCACGGCGCTCAGGCCATAGACGAGCCCGTAGAGTCCGTCCAGTGACACCGGCAACAACGCGGCGGTTGCCGCGCCGCGTTCGGCCTGCATCAGGCGCAGCACATCGGCGCCACTACGCAGTTCGCGCAGCACGCCGAAGAACTCGGCGGCATTCGCCGCACCGAGGCGACCCTGCACAAACACGCGCTGGACCGGTTCGCTCAACGACGAACGCAAGACATTGGAAACATCCTCCCATCCGCGCGGACTGGCGCCGATGAGGTGGTCCTGTGCGAGCTGGGTCTGCGTGTCGTCGAGCCGGTCGGGCCGCACCCGCAGATACGCCATGACTTCCGGTGCGAAGCCCTGCGCGGCGGCATGATCCAGAAACGCATCGATGGCCGTCTGCACATTAAAATGGAACATGCGATCGGCCAGTGCCGTGCCCATGTCGTGGCTGACCGCGCCGTGCCAAGCCGCATTGCCCGCGGCGATAACCTGCCAACCATCGGGCAGATGGTAGTGACCGACCCGCCGGTCCAGAATCAGCGAATAGGCCGAGATCTGCAAGCGCTGATCGGCCGCCGTGAGTTCATCGAGAAACAGAATGCCTTGCGGCTCGTTGGCGGCGGGAAGGAATTCCGGTGGAAACCAGACGGTCTTGCGCTGGTTGTCGTCGGCATAGATGGCACCGCGAATGTCGACCGGCTCGATGGTGGTCAGGCGCAGATCCACCAGTGGCACACCGTAGTGCGCCGCGAGCTGCTGCACCACCGACGACTTGCCCACGCCGCGCGTGCCCCACAACATGGTGGCGCGGCGCCGGAGTACCGGATCAGCGAATTGTTCGATCAGCGCTTCACGCACGGTCGCGATCGATACCGGCGGAATGTTCATCGGATTGCCTGTCATGCCGTTCGGCCGGACGCCGGCACGTGGGCCGGGACGATACGCCATGCCGGCTGCGCGAGCCGGCGCGGCCAGGACGGAATCTCGAAGCGTGGCATCTCGCGCATGGCGAACAAGGCAATCAGCATCAGCGGCGGCGCGTGCAACATCAGCGCCCGTAGGATCGAGTTTTCATCGATGGAATATTGCCCCAGGCCTATCGATGCCGCTACCAGCACCAAGACGCCCAGCAACGGTTGCAGTCGACGCAGCAGCACGCGCCAGCGCTGGCGGCGAAACTGATCGTGGAAGCGGGCCGGCGATTCGGTCAGCGTGCTCGCCAGGTGCGCGATGGTCCGACGCAGCAGGGTTTCGCTTTCGCGCGAGCGCGCCGGTTCGTTCTGGCTCACGCCGATCGTGCCACGCCAGTGCGAATCGAAGTTGCGCAGTGGCCGCCACCGACGACCGATCACCGCAAGCAGGTCATCTGGAATCATCAACAGCTCACCGGCAGGTGCGGCCAGTTGCAGGAGCAGGGGGTAGTCTGTCTGGGCATCGATGTCGAGTGTGATGCCGGCCACATGGGCCTGGGCCGACACCAGGGTCACGGGCGGCGCGGATGCGGCCGCATCGTCGTCGAGATCGACCTGATAGCTGCGCGCCAGCCACACGCCATCGACGCACTCGAACTGCCGCGCCGGCGGCAAACGCTCCAGTTGTTCCAGCATGGCACCGGTATCGGCTCCCGTGACCGTCAGCACCGCAAGCAGTGGCAATGTGTCGGCAGGCGCTTCGACAGCGGTCGATGCATCCGCCTGCCGGGTTGCGCCGACGAATGCCAGCCGGCGCACCAGCCGCTTGCTCCCTCGAAGTGGCACATGCAGCGACAAGGATTCGTTCAGGGCGGGCGTTGCGGTGCCGGCCGCGTGAGCGCGCGCCACAAATTCGATCCGGCGATCGGCACGCCGGCTCGCCGCCAGGTCGACCCGCCAGCCGACCCGTGAGAATGGCGCGACCAGCGGCAGGATGTCGTGATGGGACAGCGGCAGCACCCGGTCCGCACGGACCGGTTCGGCCGGCACGTTGGCGACGCGAACGACCGGCCGGATCATCTTACGGGTACAACGAGGTTGACCGGCGCGCCGGACTTCCAGCCGTCGATGTTGGCGATGAGCTGATCGCACAAGGTCTGCATGTCACGGACGCTCGGCGTGGCGATGACATTGGGCAGATGAGCCAGCTGCATGATGGCCGAATCGCGCGGAGTAGGTTCTGTGGCGGTCATATCGATGCCGGCGCCGATCATTCCGCGGATTTCATCGGAGCACGGGCGATGGCAGCTGAGTACGTCGGCCATATCGCGTAGGGCTTCCTGTGACACCAGTTCACCTCCCGCCGGCTCAGTTTTCGCAATCGCGCCATTGTATTTGACGGTCACGCCGATGGCCAGGCCAACCCGGCCGAGGGCCTGGCCGATCGCGCCCGCACCGAGAGTACCCTGCGTCGAGCGGGCAAGGATGCGAATGGGGCGATTGAAGGAACAGAATCGGGCGATGCTCACACCGTCGAGGCACGCGGGCATCTTGTCGGGTGCCGTGCTGTCATGCTGCTGCGATTCGTGCTAGAAAGCCGGACGGCCGATAACGACGCCTGACCCGATCGTAGAGGCGTCGAGAAATGCGAATTTTGTTGTCACGGCAAGACCTCGGACAAGAATTGGCGGGCGCAGGGTACATTCGCATTGTATGGCGATGACGGGCGAACGGACCAAGTTGCCGCTGTACCACCCTGCCCAGCCGGGTCGGGTTCCCATCTGACACGGGCCAGTTAGCGACGGCCCGTGCTCCGCACTATGACCGCTGCACGAACCCATTCGCTTCCGAAGGCAGGCGATGCCCAGACGCGCCGCGCGCGCATTCACGTGGCGCAGCCGATTCATCACAAGCCTGCACCGGCCCTACCTGATCTTCCCCGCAACCAACGGACACTTACTTGGGCGATCGGAAGGGAACAAATGCGCTCGTGCTGATGTGGCGCATCGCACTGAGTTCGCTTGTCCAAATTACTCTGCAGGCAGTTGATCTTTACCAGTCGCCGGAGAACTGCGAAGGCTGGATAGGGATACGGATCGGTGTGATTTACTGCGGCGGCCATCTGGGATGTCGAGAAAGCAATCGAACGCGCCATCGATTGCCCATCGACGGCGACCAGGACGCGGCGCGGGCGAGGAGTCTGAACTCTTGGCACTCTTTGAACGCGGATTCATCAAAACAGTGGCGCTGGTGATCCAAAGCGCGGATGAGAACGCCAGGCTCAATATCCCGGTCATCCGAACCGAGTTCAGCCGTTGGTATGCCGAGATCGTCTGGGGCCCGGACTGGGCGAGCCGATCGCGGAAGAGTTGCTGACCCTGGTCGAGAACTGATGAGCCAACGGGGTACTCGAATCGACGGGAATCGACCGCCTTACGCTGTACTGTCGGTCAATCCAGGCCAAACCAGCAGGGGACTGGTGTGTCGATCAACAGAAATACGTCAATACCAAACTATGACGAAGAAGCGAGGGACGCAAGTTCGTACGATATAAGGGTATTGCATTGGCATGTCCGACCATAAAAAGGAGGACTAGGCACCACATGCATCGTACGGATTTGGACTGGTCGATCTTGCCGAAGCAAGGTGCGAAACCATGAGCACTGCCGATGCCCATCCTGCATCCCAATGTCAATGATGATTCAAGTCACCGATCTGGAGGGCAAAGTTCCATGAGGTCGGTCTCGATACTACGAGCAGCCTCGCGAAACTCGCGACCAAAGTAGAGTCATATGGCAGCCCACAGGGCTACGAAACTCGCGACTTTTCGCAGAGTCTAGGTATGCTAAGAACGAGGTGAATTCAGAGTCGGCTGCAACAGTCACCTCCGCCTGATGATTCGTCCCGTGGTGAGGACGTAGGACTCTGCCATTGGATCAGTACGAATTTAGCTCGAGCTGTAACACGCAGGCACCCTGGACTTCGCGCGCCGCGTGTCGCGAGCGACCTGATCTCCAACAGCCCAGTCATAAGAACGTTCAGATTCCAGCGAGGCCATGCTCAAGGTTGCGTAAGTCGAAGACCGATGATAGTTAGTCGTTCTTACGGAAGCAGTAGGCGGCCCTCTATTCCACATTGAAATACGGAGGCGACGATGAGATCCATTATGGTGCCACTCGGTATCGCGGCAGCAGCATTAGTTGGGTACGCAGCGGGGAGCTATCTCAAGACCCCGAAAACTGTGGCGAACGAAAGTATAAAACTGATCTCGGAATGTGCGGTGCTGGCACGCGAAAACATCCAAAGCAACGTGGTGCGAGTGCGCTGCGGGCTGGATAATGCCGGCGTTGAAGAGGTTCTTCGCAACACGCTGGCAGACATCGGAATTAAAGATTTGCGCGGCGGAGATATTGACCCCGAAGCCATGAAACGCGGCGCCGACCGACTTGGACTCACGAACCAGGCATTGGTTGCACTACTAGGCTCCCTCAGAAAAGACGCCAACGAGTTTGATTCAAAAAGGCAATCGAATGACAGACCCGACGACTTTCGGGTGGCATTGGAGGTTACCCCGGACACTGTGCCGAAAGACAGTAAAGCGAAGCATATCGGCGAATCAAGTCCGTCGTCTGCGTTCTCTAGCCGCGTTGCCTTAGCAATTGCCCCCCCAGTCACAACGCCTGAGAAAGACGCTCACCGACTCGTAGCCAGATGCACCGTACAAGGCGGGACAGTCAATGTTGATGTTATTGATGTTGACTGCGGTCCGAAAGCGGAGGAAGTCATGCAGCTTATTGACGAAGTCGTAAAGAAGGCCGGCGTAGGCGAGATACAAGATATCCTGAATAAGGACGCCAAGGCGCGGTCGACGTTTGTTGCGGAGCTGGGAATTTCGCTTGGTCTCGCTGATGAAACTGTTGACCAGCTATTGACCGAGCTTGCACAGGTCAACGTATCGGACGGTGACATACGCCGCCAGCTGTCGGATGCGGCGGAGAAGCGAGCGAGGCTGTCGCTTGTTCTGTTGCAGCTGGGCCAAATAGCAGACCTATTGCGTGATCGACAATCCCACGCGGCGAATGCGATTATCTCAGGCCGGCCAGAAGAGGCTCAGATCGATTTTGCCCGTGTAGCACAAGCCATACGTCCGTTCGCAGATCGACTAGATCCCCAAAGCGTCCCTCTGCTCGCTGCATCATCGAGCCTTGTACTTGAAGCGTCTGAACTCGCCTCTAAGAATAGGCTCAAAGAGGCTGCGTTTGCGTTTAGGAATGCTGCGGAGGCTGCTCTGCAAGCAGGCTGGCAGCCAGTTGGCGCTGTCTATCGTCTTTCATCCGCCCAAATGATGGCAAGGGCAGGAGTGCTATCGGGCGATGGCTCGATGACCGAATATGCAACCAATACACAGCTTGCCGTTGCAAAGGAGTTTAGTGATCTCGCTTTGGATACTGCGCTGGCAGCGGTACAAGGTCTTCGCCAACAGGGCCAACAAAGCATTAGTAACGCTGGACTGAACAGCGCCCTCGAACTACTGAGGCAAGTTGCTCCTCAAGTTAATCGGGGATCAGCACCGCGGCAGTTTGTATCGCTACATGCCGGCATTTCCACGGTGCTCTACGAACTAGGGAAGCGCTCGGTGGAAACTAAGACGCTTGAGAGTGCTGCGTCGTCTGGGCAACTCGCGCTCGACGTGGCAGAGGAAGTCGGCGATTCAGGATTGATTGCCAACTCATTGATTGACCTGGGCAACATTCAATTGGACCTTGGTTCGCGACGTAGAGACACGCCGATGCTTGATGCAGCAACTAACGCCTACAAGCGCGCTACCAATTTGTTGGATCCAGACAAAGACCTTAAGAATTGGCTGGCTTCTCGAATGAACACTGCCGTTGCCTATCGTAGGCAATCTAGTATTTCGAGCACTCCTGGGTCTTTGGACGAAGCGACAGAGATTTATCGCGATGTGCTTCAACGTGTCACGAAGGAGTCAGATGGAAACTTGTGGGCGACCGCAAAAGGCAACCTGGCCGGAATATTTTGGACGCAAGGGAGACAAGCGAACGATGTGGGTCTTCTGGAGCAAGCTCTTCGGTCGTACGAAGAGATACTCACCTATCACACGAAAGATTCGGCTCCGTACAATTGGGCACAAACTATGCGCTCCGTTGGCGGGATTTGGAAAGACGTCGGGGCGCTGAACCGTGATGTCAAGGCCTTTGATCGGGCTGTTGAGACGATGACGCAGGTCATCTCAACTTTCGATCGGCAAACGACGACGAAATCGTGGGCTCAAGCACAGTCGGAGCTCGGTGCGATCTATTTCAGCTGGGGCCGGCTGTGGCCGAATGCTCAAAGGTTCCAGATGGCGAGCAATGCCTTCGATGAAGCACGGAGAGTGGTATCGCCGGAAGCAGATCCAGCTTTCTACAGCCAGCAGCTACTTATGAAAGGCAAAGTCAGCCTTGAGGCAGCGATCGCATTGCAGGACAAATCGGCATTCGATGACGCCCGTAACGCAGTTCACGAATCGCTTCAAGTATTGAAAGACCACAAGAATGCGAGAAGCGACAAAGAGTTCGAATGGCTCATCAAGGACGGGACTGAATTATTGTCCACGATTGAATTGAAAATAAAGGCTCATCAGTAGGTGAAACAACCATTAAACAAGTGAGCTTGAAGCTGATAGGCTTCGGAATGCCTGCCGAACGCGCTTGACCTAAAACATTATTCCTATTTTCCATTAATTGTGATGTCTCGGGCATTTATGCTTTCGCATGATGAGAGGCCGTACTCTGCCTGAGGGCTGCAGACGGGCTTAGCAGAGATAGAGGTAGACGGTTCCCAAAAATAGCGAAGAGCGAGGACAAGAACACCTGCAAGGCAAATGACACTAACGCCAACTGATATTTGCCGTCTAGTCAAGCGCGATCGTTCTATTGTCGGGGTCGCTAGCGCAGGCGCTAGCTGGCTAATTGTTTTGGCACGTGATGTCGGCTGGATCAACTCGCTAATCTCTTTAGCGATGGCTGACATTGCTTTCTCACGCTTTGCTTTAGCCATCATTGCGAGCGGCGCCCCGTCGACAGGTCGGACATTCAGGGTTCGCAGTGCGTCGACGGTCTTCCAATTGCAGTCGGTAAGTAGAATTGGATAGACTAGAAGCCCTTCGCGTGCGCGCCTCTCGAGCATGATCGGGATTTCGTGGGTCAAAATGAAATCAGAAGACAAGGAATGCCGAGATATAAGCAAAATTGCGATACTAGCTTTTGATAGTGCAGAAGAGATTTCAGCTTTCCAGTCGCTTCCGCCCGGAATTCCTCGGTCGTCCCAAAGCTCGAATTCGCCCTGATACTCTGCGACTCGGAGATGGCTTACCACGAAGTTTTTCCATGGAACTTCGTCCTCGTGACTGTAGCTGATAAAAATCTTGGGGCGATGATCCATAAATTTTCTAATCCGGAGGCTCGAAGCTAGGTGAATCCCACGGCATGCCGTCTCCCGCACGCGATTTACCGCTTTGCGATTTGCGTAAGCGCCACCCATTGACAAACAGCCGTTCTGACGGCGTCAAAGTATCCAGAACAGCAGAAGGGACTTCGTCTTCGGTGGCAACTGCCACTGACGCGTTGTGTCGAAGGCGATCACCCAGATGGGGAGTGTCTCCGGAGACAATGAAAACTCTCGGAGAAGCACTCTGCAAGATTGTCAATTGCGACGCATCAAAAGCGCTCGTCTTCAAGGCGGACATCGACAAAATAACTAAGAGTTCGCTTATAGGCACCGAAATTAACTCCCTTTCCTCGGAAGTCATACTACACCGCCCGCGCGTCCAACTTCGGAATCGACGCCAGTGGAGTCAAAGATTGCTCGCTCAGACGGTCTCGTGCATCATCGAGTTAGTCACATTGACGAGAACCAAACTCCGTCATTTCCGAACCCGACCACATCGACCCGCCCGTCGCCGGTCGTATCGGCCAGAAAGCGGGGATGCCGATCGACTAGCCACCCACCGGCGTTGTACCCGAAGTTCTTGATGATCAGACTCGGAGCATCAAACCCTCCCGCAGTCAGATTGCGCGATATATAGACGCCGGCATCCCCGAATCCCACGATGTCGGCCCGGCCGTCTCCCGTTATATCGGCCAGAAATCGCGGATGCCGGTCGACTTGCCATCCGCCGGCGTTGTAGCCGAAGTTCGTGACGACCAACTCGGGCGCACCATAACTTCCGTCGTCGTTTGCGCGCGACACATACACTCCCGCATTTCCGAAGCCGACGATATCAGCCCTACCATCTCCGGTGGTATCAGCAAGAAAGCGCGGATGTCTATCAACCCGCCAGCCACCAGCTACGTAGCCGAAATTTGCAATCACCAACTCCGGCGGGGCAAAGGTTCCGTCGGGCCGAGAACGCGAAATCCACACACCCTCATTGCCGAAGCCGACTATGTCGGCCCGCCCACTTCCTGTCGTATCGGCCAAAAAGCGAGGATGCTGATCGACACGCCAGCCACCGGCGTCGTATCCAAAACTCGCCAATACCAAAGTCGGCGCCGCATAGGTCCCATCCGGATGCGCGCGCGAAACATACACCCCTGAATTGCCGAAGCCAACGATGTCCGCCCGCCCATCACCGGTTGTATCGGCTAAAAACCGCGGATGCCTGTCGACTCGCCAACCACCGGCACTATAGCCAAAATTCGCCACAACCAACTCCGGCTCCGTGAATGTCCCGTCCGGTCTCGCGCGAGAAACATAAACGCCCGAGTTGCCGAATCCAACGATGTCGGCTCGCCCATCGCCTGTCGTATCAACCAGTAAACGCGGATGTCGGTCAACCCTCCACCCCCCTGCGACATACCCGAAGTTAGCAACGACGAGTTGAGGCGCCTCGTGTCGTCCATCCGTCAGCGCACGTGCAACATAGACTCCCGCGTTCCCGAATCCAACGATATCTGCCCGACCGTCTCCTGTCGTATCAGCCAGCATGCGCGGGTGACGATCAACGCGCCAACCGCCAGCGTCGTATCCTAGGTTTCCCACGACTAGCCGGGGCGACCAACCCAGGTGACTGCGCGTGTGTACGCAAAGGTTGAACGTGTTCGCCTTCATTAGGCATTGAACGCCACCGCCGCCGGCGCAATTTTCACAGTTGCTATTGGCGATTCCGTATCGACCCCAAGCGCCGCCGCAATTGCAGCCACTGGAGGCATATTCATCGGGGCAGCCGAATATATGCCCTGTTTCATGGGCGAAGACTCGATCGATGTTGTCTGGTCCCCATCCATCGTTGTTGTAATCCATCACCAGGCGCGGCCCGCCGATTGAGGCATACGCGAAATGCCCGAGCGGATACTTTGTAACGAACGCACAGTACGCCCAGCGGGTTCGAAGTCTCGTCCGGATCGACTCGACGTATGCCGACACACCGGCCCAGTCTTGGCTGAATCCAAGTGCCCCCATTGCGGGATTCCGCCAGTGTGCCTCTAGATCAGGTGCACTCGGATCCGCCGCGATTGAAAGCGCGACGTTCTGAATATCATAGGTAAAGGTGACTTCTGCCAGCGGATTAGACGTCGCGAGAAACCCAAGTCCATTTTGAACTTCCGCGACAACCTTGACTAATTCTTGTTCACTGAACCTTAGTTCAGGCGTCGGTCCTTGCACGATCACGAGGCCAACTGCGACTTTGCCCTCAAGATACAAACTCGTTGGCCCGGCTGCCTGCGCGCCTACCGCCATGCTTCGATTCTCCGGCACGCGACCTATCGATACACATCTGTGCATGTCCCACGATTCACCGGCCCGCGGACGCGTTTGCTTGGCAAGCCGGAAGCTTGGAGACTGTCGAAGCCAAAGTGCATCCAGTCCAAGCCTCTCAACACTGTTGAGGCGATCCAATGCCATCATGGGCCCCGCCGGTGGACTGTTCGCCGAGTCGGGACCACCCAGTTCGGCGATGATCGACACTCGTCCATAGCGATGAATCGGATATCCTCCCGTGGGAGGCGTAGCGGCGAAAGCCTCAGGGCCAGCGACCCCTTCGAGAATCGCAGTTTCTTTTACATCAAGATCTCCGGCCATTTCAGCCTCCGTGTATTGAGAAGTCGTGCAGGCACTAGGGGTTATTCATAAGCTCCGCGGTCTAGCGTCAAATTTTCCGACTTGTTGAAGAGGACTGAATCGTGCAAGTTGGGGATTGCACGTTAGGCGATCACGCTTAACGTTCTGGCCGACCGCGACGCGATCAGCCAATGCAGTCGTCGGGACTGTTGGGGCTGTGCATCCGCTCAAGGCCGGGGCTCAAGCCGTTTGCGCTACTTTGGTCCGCTGCCTCTGTCCGAGGCGCGCGGCCTGGTGAGGACTGTGTGGACGCGCAGCACGCCTATCCGCGGCTGATCGGGGGCATTGCGCCCCAGGCCTGGCTGGTGCTCCTGGGGGGGACGCTGGGTGTGGTGGGGATCAGCAGCGTCGCCGGCTATGCCCTTCTGTATTTCGTTCCCTTGGCGTGGGCTTGGAGTGCGAGCCGGCGTGGTGCTGCGTTGAGCATGTTCGTGTACTACCTGGTGGTCAATTGGCTGCTTGTGCCTGCCTGGTATGGGTTCTATGACGAAAGGGCCTGGCAGATTGGGGTGGGCCTCGTGCTTTGGGTGGCCCTTTCTGCCCTGAATACGGTGCCGTGGGCGCTGCTGTGGCGGATCAATGATCGATGGCTGTTCGCGCGACTGGTCGGCGTGGCCTTGCTGGGGCTGGTTCCGCCGTGGGGCCTGGTTCATGTTGCCTACCCATTCGCGGCGAGCGCGTTCATCGCCCCGGCGACCGGCGTGCTCGGGTTTCTGGGCGGGATATGGCTGATTTCGCAGATCGTCAGACGGCCGTTGTTGATCGTGCTGCCGGTGGCGCTGTTCATCTGGACGACGTCCCCGCACCCGCGACAGGGCCCACCGGTTGGCTGGGCAGGCAGTGACACACAGGTCAAAACCAGCCACCCAGGGCTCGACTTAGCGATGGGGTATCGCGCGATGGTCAGGGCGGCGTATGCACTGCGTCAGGATGCGGCCAAGGTGCTGGTACTGCCCGAGAGCATTGCCGGCCTCACGGTTGGTGCGGCCGCGCCCCTGTTCGCTGAGCACACGCCTGATCGAATCGTGATCGCTGGCGGGCTGCGGACCCTGCCGACGAAGGGCTATGAGGCGGTTTTGTTCGAGTTCTCTTCGCAGCACCCTGATGGACGAGAGCTTTACACGCAGCGACTGTCGGTGCCCATTGCCTCGGCACTGTGGCCCAGGCTGGATCGACCGAATATCGTGGAGCTTGCCCAGCGGCGGGTCGGGCCGCTCATTTGCTTCGAGGCGTTCGTGCCCTGGCCTGTCGTGATGTCGTTGTTGTCAGGGGCCGATACCTTGATCGTGAGTAGCAATTTCGCATGGACGCGCTTTGCTGCACCCATCGCGATGGTTCAGGAAGCCACCGTGAACGCTTGGGCCCGATTGTTCGATGTGCATGTGGTGTTTGCGACCAACTGGAGGCCCGCCGCATGAAGGGGGTGGAACTGGCTTTGATCGCCGCGTGCAGCAACGGGGTCGACGCTGGCACGGTTCAGGCTGTGATCCAGGCTGAGTCGGCCGGCCAGGCGCTGGCGATCGCCACGAACCCCGCCAGGCCGTTGCCTAAACTCACCTCATCGGTGGACGCAGCAGCACTATTGGCCGATCTCTTGGCGCGCAATATCAGCGTGGATATCTGGCTCATGCAGGTCAACAGCCAGCACCTGCAGCGGTTCAACGTGCAGGCGTCCGAGCTGCTCGACCCCTGTGTGAATATCTTCGTCGGGACGACGATCCTGAGTGAGGCGTATGCGCGGGCTGTCGCGATCCACGGACCCGGTCAGAAGCGCAGTGCTCGCGGCTTTGTCGATCTACAACACCGGCGACCCCCAGGCAGGTTTTCGGAATGGTTACGTTCAGCGCGTGACTGGCTATTCCTTCGCGGACGAGGAGCGCGTGGGCGATCAGCAAGCCAGGGCGAGTCCGCTGCAGGTTCCCTTTGATGTGCCCTATGGAGGCATTAACGATGCGCAATATGCTGAAAAGCTTCGGGCGGCGTTCGCCGCAACGCCCTCTCAATGACAGCCCGATTGATCCGCGAACCATTGTCGCCGCCCAGGCCGATCACGTCCTCGAGCTGCTGGACGATCACCCAGGCCTGATGGTTGAAATGTCGCCCGAGGTGGCCGACCTGCTTGGCGAATTCGAAGAGACGGCGCTGGATGAGTCGTCGGCGATGGCCGCCCTTTCCGATCAGCCGCCATCGCAAGCGCTCGAGGAACGGGAATGAGCATCACGCCCTCAGGGCACCCCGACCCTGCGACACGCAAAACGCCGGGGGTGATCACGAGCGCCAACGCGACCCGCCTGACGGGGCTGATCATTGCGAACATCGAGGCCGGTACGTCACCGTTTCTGCGCCGATGGGATGTGGCACCGCCCGCCCCGTTCAATCCGCTCACCGGCAAACCCTACCAGGGGATCAATGCGCTGACGCTGGCGTCTGCAGGCTATCGTGATCCTCGATGGCTCACCTTCGCCGACGCGGCGAGCCGCGGCTGGCGCATCAAGGCAGGGGAGCGTGCCGCGCCGATCGCGTTCTGGAAAAAGAGCATCAGTGAGCAGTCCGTCACGGCGCAGGGTCGGACCGTGCGCACGGAGCGCGCGGTGAGTCGGCCGGTGCTCGCGATGATCAACGTGTTCAATGCCGAGCAGATTCGAGGCATCGAACCCTGGTCGGCGCCGACGATTGATCGCGCCCGAACGTGCGAGCGCGTCAACGCGATCATCCAGGCCTGCGGGGCTCGATTTGAGGCCACCGATGGGCCGGCGCGCTATGATCAGATGAGCGATACGATCTTGATGCCACGGCGAGAATCATTCGACAACGAGGAGGCGTACCTGCGCACCGCGTTGCGGGTGGTGGGTCAGTGGACCGGGCACCTGTCTCGGCTTGATCGCAATGACCGGTTTCCTCAGGGCACGCCAGAGTATGCGCTCGAAGAGTTGCGCATACAGCTCTACAGCTACCTGCTCGCTTCCCGGCTCCAGTTTGGGCATGATCCGAAGGACCACGCGGAGATCGGCGTTGGGTGGGTCGAGATTTTGAAGGCAGACCCCAAGGAGATCCTGGTGGCCTCGCGGGATGCCCTGCGCATGGTTGACTTCGTGGCCAATCTGGCGCCGTGGGTCAGCCTCGATTCGCAGCTCAGCCCGGCGTCGAGATCAAAGAGCCCTCCCCTTGAGGTCATCAAGCATCATCCAGGACGCGATGCCAGCGAACGAATCATGGCAGCGGATAAGGCACTCGTGGTTGTCGATGCGAAGCAAGAGTTCAAGGCCGCGCTTCAGGCCTACGGGCTGATCATCGAGGGCGACCCCATCATGGACGGGCGCTGGCATCGGGTCCCCGTCGTTCGAGACAAGCCCAAGCGATCGGATCAGGCAGGAGCCTACCGCGGATTTCTGGATGGGCGCCCGGCGGGATCAATTTTTAATCACTACACGAATCAAAGCGGAACCTGGAAGCTCAGCGCGTTGCCGTCCAACGCCGACCGCGTGAAGCTGGCAAAAACGGCGGCCGTCACCCTCAAGGCGCGCGCGGATGCCGTGGCTGCTGCTTACCACCACAAGGCAACGCTGGCGGCGCGCTACCTTTCGCTGCTGCCCCTGGCGGTGGCGGATCACCCCTACCTGGTGGCCAAGGGGATCAAACCCGATCCAGGCCTTCGCCAGAATCGCAAGGGCTATCTGATCGTGCCGTTGCGCAACGCGGCCGGGGAGATCCGATCGTTTCAGCGAATCGGCCCTGGGGGCATGAAGGGTCTGATGAAAGGTGCCGAGAAGTCGGGCAATTTCTACATTATCGAGGGCAGCACGACGAGCCTGGAGGCCACGGCGGTCGTCCTGGTTGCCGAGGGTTATAGCACCGGCCGAACTGTCAATCAGGCAACCGGGTTGCCGGTCGTCGTGGGTGTGGATGCCGGCAATCTGCCTGCCGTCGCGTCCTCATTGAAGGCCGTCCTTGCCGGCAAGCAGTTTGTCTTTGTTGGTGAGTTTGATTCGAACGGTATTGGCGCGGCAAAGGCGCAGGAGGCGGCCAGTCTGGTCGGTGGCACCGTGGTGCTGCCGACCTTTGAGCCGCGCCAACGAGCGGCCCGCCGAGGCACCAGTCGATCGGACTTCAATGATCTTCAGCGAGAGCGTGGCCTGGCGGAAGTTCGCGCCCAGCTGCACGATTCCATCCAAGCGTCTCGTGCGAAAGCGGTTGAGCTGCAAGTCCGGGCCGCAGGGCGCTCACATTCGGTGGGCCGATAGTTATTCGGCCCGATCGATGGGAATCGGCTTGACATCAATAACTGTTCAAATATACAGTATATCGATGAAAGTTCCCATCCATGAACTGGAAGCGGCAATCAATTGCGCGCGTTCGTCCTGTCCGGCCCCTGGGCCGGCGGGAGCTCCGCTGGCGCCCGACCTGGACGTGCTTGCCGGTCTATACGGGTTGTCGATTTTCAATCGACAGATCGAGATTGATCTTGACTCGGTGGATGTCCCAACTCGTGCTGCCGTTGAGCGGTGGTTGTTCGCGCGGTCGGAGTGACACTTTCACCATCACGGCCGGAAACTTTTACTTTCTCTAGGAATCATGATCGAACGGATTGAGAGACGAGTGAAGCCGATGACGCGAATTATCCTTCGCTCATCGATTTACGATTCCAGATGCGAATTTCACCGTGACGGACGTAATTTGTAGACAGTAGAACGATCACAGCAAGGATGTAAGGCAGAACCGAAATGGAAACTGCAATGAGCTCTTGTCTGGTTAACCGTTCGAGTACGGCTCCAGTAGCCGTGTAGTCGGACTCGAGCGCACCTTGAAGAGTCATTGCATCGGCGGTCTCACCAACCGCTTTGGCGTTGCGAATTGCCGTAAGCAATCGATCTGCTTGGTAGGGAACTGGCCTGCCAGCCTTCACTTCCCATTCCAGGTCCCATGGCTCGGATCTTTCCCAGGCATCGCGTAGCCCATTGCCGAGCACTAAGAACATCGCCGTTATAGATCCGAGGACGAATAAGTTGATAATTCGGTCGATCATTCTTATGCTCCGTCTAGGCAATTTGCCCTGTACGTTCGCATTCAATCAGGCAGTGCTTCGCTCATGCCGGCGCTCAGAGATGTGGTAGCAGATCGTTGACGAAGCTGGCGAGTCGTTTCTAGGGCGTTCGTGTCGCACGTTACGCGCATAGTGCATGCGATTACGGCATCGAATACACGCAGTGATGCATGAAGGTCCGCAGGCAGCCTGCTTATTGCACTGTTCAAATTTCCGGGGGACACTTCTGTATTCAACTAAGGATTCTCGCATTGATTCGCGCCGATCAACCAGTTGGTGGAAATATCTTCGGCGCGAAAGGGGCTCGCAATGTCAAACCGGATTCAGGCGATTGATTGAGTACACCAACGCTGGCCCAGGCAAGAGCCTCGGCGTTCACTTCGATAGCGGAGTCGTCGACAACCGGAATTCCAGAATGGAGCCAGATTTCACGAAAATGCTGTAACCCGCTTCGTTGAGAGAGGCGTTGTTTGAGATCATCAAGACGGATAAAATCGACTGGGCTAGCTTGCTCATTCGAGCCATAAGCCATCGCCATAATGTGGTCGTTCGACGCGCCGGAAAGCATGACATTAAGGATTGCTTTTCGCGTTCCTGTAAATTGACGATTCGCTTCATCGATTAGTGTTTCTGCGATGGATCTGGTGCGATTTCCGTATGAAGATGCACTTATGGCGACCACCAGCTTATGTCCTGGAGCCACATCAGTTGGAGCGATAAAACATCTGGACGGAATCTTGCACTCATTCTCCAAACTCGTCCGGAGAAAACCCTGAACTCGTTCGTTTTCGATAGCCCGTATTTTTCCGTGGTCGCTCTCGAATGTTCGCAACAAGATCAGAAGCTCGTCGGAACCTCGAACGTAGTTAATTGTTATGCCGCCACGTGAGACCGCGGACCCCGCTATCAAACTTTGATTGATTAGACTGGCAACTAGCGAAACGTCGTCGTCGGACGCCTCCCTCCTTGCCGATAAATCTAGATGAACGATTGCCAAGGTGTCGTGAGTCAGACAATGCTGTGCGTATGCATCTTTTGTTTTCTTTGCCCAATTCGCTGCACTTATTAGCTTCAGTCCGGTACCGGTATCGTCCGCGACCAGTTTGCATTCGACTTCAATGCACTCGGAACCGTTGATTGCGAGAAAATCAAACCCCCTCCGATTCTCATAGTCATTCAACCCTACCGAGAAATGTTTCGCTCTCAGGCTCGACAGAATTCGTAGTTCGAACTCAAGAGGCAGAAGGCCCTGTTCTTGCCCAAATAGCGCATCTCGCAGCCTACGCTCGAATCGATCGCGTGATTTTTTGGAATTAATTCGACACCGAACCCATTCAAAGCATTCAATGAAGTCAAACAAGCGTCTTTTATTTGGGGCCCACTTTCTAAATCTAGCGCGAACCTTGGCCGGGCAGCTAGGCACATAGGAAAGGAGCAGAATTTCAAGGTATCGACGTCTGACGACAGGGCCAATAAATTCTGGGTAAGTCGGCAGAAAATCAGAGATCTCGTCAAGGCGCTTCGCAAGTAGACTCTTTGGAAGAACGTCCAAGAATCGATCGAGGGTTGCTTGTGAGAAGTTCAAGATCGGCTTGGATGTCTAGAAGTCACTTAGCGGAATTTTAACGAATGAAATCGACGTAAATCTAGTAAAAGCTTGTCGGTTATGGTCAGGCAGATGTTGGCTAATTCGATCAGTGGGATCGTACAAGACTGCCCCTCGACAATCCACCACCGCATCGAATCGGAGCGCGCAGCAGCCCATCGGGAACGCTGGGTTTAACCCCAGCGCCACGGTTTGATCACCACGCCAGGCACCGCATCGAGGGGCCAGTGCGTTGGCCGTCCGTCGACGTCAAAACCTTGCCAAGCCCAGTACCGCCACGCGCTGCCTTCGGCATAGTCGAGACGGCCGACGATGCTGTCGTATGTCGCAAAGGCGCGTAATTCGCCGGCCAAGGTCTGGCGCAGGCACTCGCCGCTGGCCGTATCCCACAGCCGCACCGTGCGATCAGCGCCGGCCGAGACCACGCGCGTGCCGTCACCCGTGATCGCGCAGCTTCTGACCTCGCCCCTATGCCCGCTCATCACGCGCAGGCACTCGCCGCTGGCCGTATCCCACAGCCGCACCGTGCCATCAGCGCCGGCCGAGACCACGCGCGTGCCGTCGCCCGTGATCGCGCAGCCCTTGACCCAGCCCATATGCTCGGTCATTACGCGCAGGCACTCGCCGCTGGCCGTATCCCACAGCCGCACCGTGCCATCCCATCCGGCCGAGACCACGCGCGTGCCGCCGCCCGTGATCGCGCAGCTAGTGACCACGCTCTTATGCCCGGTCATCACGCGCAGGCACTCGCCGCTGGCCGTATCCCACAGCCGCACCCTGCCATCATCGGTGGTCGAGACCACGCGCGTGCCGTCGCTCGTGATCGCGCAGCCCTTGACCCAGCCCTTATGCTCGGTCATCACGCGCAGGCACTCGCCGCTGGCCGTATCCCACAGCCGCACCGTGCCTTCAAGGCCGGCCGAGACCACGCGCGTGCCGTCACCCGTGATCGCGCAGCTAGTGACCCCGGCCCTATGCCCGGTCATCACGCGCAGGCACTCGCCGCTGGCCGTATCCCACAGCCGCACCCTGCAATCCCATCCGGCCGAGACCACGCGCGTGCCGTCACCCGTGATCGCGCAGCTAGCGAAAACGCCCTTATGCTCGGTCATCACGCGCAGGCACCCGCCGCTGGCCGTATCCCACAGCCGCACCGTGCCTTCAAGGCCGGTCGAGACCACGCGCGTGCCGTCGCCCGTGATCGCGCAGCTAGCGACCTTGCTCTCATGCCCGGTCATCACGCGCAGGCACTCGCCGCTGGCCGTATCCCACAGAAGCACCGTGGGATCAGCGCCGGCCGCGACTACGCGCGTGCCGTCACCCGTGATCGCGCAGCTTCTGACCTCGCCCTTATGCCCGGTCGTCATCCACAGGCACTCGCCGCTGGCCGTATCCCACAGCCGCACCGTGGGATCAGCGCCGGCCGAGACCACGCGCGTGCCGTCGCCCGTGATCACGCAGCTAGTGACCCAGCGCTCATGCCCGGTCATCACGCGCAGGCACTCGCCGCTGGCCGTATCCCACAGCCGCACCGTGCCATCATCGCCGGCCGAGGCCACGCGCGTGCCGTCGCCCGTGATCGCGCAGCTTCTGACCTCGCCCCTATGCCCGGTCATCACGCGCAGGCACTCGCCGCTGGCCGTATTCCACAGCCGCACCGTGCCATCAGCGCCGGTCGAGACCACGCGCGTGCCGTCGCCCGTGATCGCGCAGCTAGCGACCTTGCTCTCATGCCCGGTCATCACGCGCAGGCACTCGCCGCTGGCCGTATTCCACAGCCGCACCGTGCCATCAGCGCCGGCCGAGACCAGGCGCGTGCCGTCGCCTGTGATCGCGCAGCTTCTGACCTCGCCCCTATGCCCGGTCATCACGCGCAGGCACTCGCCGCTGGCCGTATCCCACAGCCGCACCGTGCCGTCATGGCCCGCCGAGGCCACGCGCGCGGCGTCGCACGTGATCGCGCAGCTAGTGACCCCGCCCTCATGTCCGGTCATCACGCGCAGGCACTCGCCGGTGGCCGTATCCCACAGCCGCACCGTGCCATCATGGCCCGCCGAGACCACGCGCGTGCCGTCGCCCGTGATCGCGCAGCCTTCGATTCGGTCCGAATGGCCTGTGCTAACGATCGACAACGCAGCACCGTTAGCCAGCTTGGGATGCGACGCGGGTTGTATGGGCCGGGTCACGGATCCGGCCAACTCAGCGTTGGACCAGTTCGCGCCGGTGCTCGTGCAATCCAGCCATTCGGCTTGTGCGGCACGGCAGTTCGCAAAGCTCGCACCATCCAGTCGCACATACCAGAACCGACTGCGCCGAAGATTGGCACCGTCGAAGCGCGCACCGGTCAGGTCCAGCCGCGGTTGGGCCGGTGCGTCGACATAGGGTGGTTCGACCCGGCAGCCGAAATGCCATCCCTTGAGTGCCGCGCCGGACAGATCAATGCCCACAACCGACGGCGATGGCAGGCCGCCCTCATACGCATGCTGCGCGTAGCGCATCAGCAGTTCACTGGCTTGTGGGGTATACGGTGCGCGCAATTGACCCAGGCGGCGCAGGCGATCGGTCGAATCGACCGCTTCGTCGAGCAACTGACCGAAAAAGTCCAGCGTCTCCGTGCTGAGCGGCGGCAACGACCAGGCTTGACGCAACGCCTCTGCATCGTCACCACGACCGGGATCGAGCGCACCGAACAAGTGGTTAGCCAGCAGGAACTCTTGCAGCGAGCTGTGCGCAAACTGAAAGCGGCTGTCGCGAGCGTTCTGGCCGTCCGCTCGCTTCAAGAAGGTCGCATTGCGCAAGTCTTCCTGCAGCAACTCCCGCGGCTTGCCGTGGAATTCGGCCCGTGGGTCTTGTTCGGCGAGCCAACCGCCGAGCCACAGTTCCAGTTCGGTCGCTGTTAGTCCGCGCTGGCCCTCGCGCCACAGGCGTACCGCCAGGTCGGTCGCGAGCTGCAGCTTGTCCTCGAGCCGAAAATGCTGCTTGTTCTTATCCCGCATCAACCAGTCCTGCGCCACCTCGCGATACAGGGTCGCGCCGCTGACCTTGCGACCTTGTGCGCGCCATTGTTCGATGCGCGGTAGGAAGCGCGTGATTAGTTTCAAGGTGAAAGGCCGACCCGCCATCTCGCGCAGGTTGTGCACCGAGGCGATGGTGTTGAGCAAACCCTGCACATCCTCGTTCGGGAAAATCGCCGCCAGGTAAGCGCGAATCTGTTCGTCGCTGAACGGCAACATCAGCAGCGCTCGAAAGGCGGATTCGTCATGTGCGCCGCGCCATTCGCCGGTCAGATGCTGGTTCTGTTCGAGCAGACTCCTAAAAAACTGGGTGCGGCAAGACACCACCAGCCGCACCTGCGCGGCGCGGCTATGTTCACCGTGCAGACGGGCCCGCTGAACCGCTTCGGTATGCAGGCGCAGCAGGTTGGCGGTGAAGATCAGGCCCTGGCGCTCATTGAGCAGATTGAGCACTTCGTCCAGGCCGTCGAAGAACACCACGGCCCCGCCATCAATAGCCGCCCACACATCGTCGACCGTGGGCGTAGCCCCCGCGCCGGTCAGCACCCCATGGCGCATGCAGTCGGTGATCACCTCGTCCAGGGTGGGCACATGTCCGCGCCGGTTCAGTTTGTCGTCGGGGGCTTGCGCGGTGGCGACCTTGCGCAGATCGAGGTAGATAGCCTGCGGCAGGGCCTCGCCCTGCTTGCGCCGCTGCGTGATCTGCGCGGTGGCGCGCTGACAGGTGAAGGTCTTGCCCATGCCGTATTCGCCCAGCACCGCGTACAGTGGCGGCGCATTGGGGCGCTGAAGCCAGGCCACGATGTCGGGGATGGCTGCGATGCCCTTGGGATCGTTGCTGTCGTCGATGGTGTCGCGCTGGGCGGTGCCTAATGCGGTCGCGGTACCGGTGTTGGTGGGGGCGTCATCGTTGTTGACGAAGGAATCGTCGAAGCCATAGTCGAAGTCCTTCCAGTGCGTGAAGCCTACCGACTCGGCTACCGTCTGGCCGACACCGTCATCGGCCCCTGGGATCGCGACGGGCTGCATCGGCCGGGGACGTGCGATATTCCCAAGCGCTGATCGCTCGTCGGTTGTGTCGGCCAGCCCCCTGCCGTCGATCAAGGCCTTGACGATTAGGGCGGCATTCTGGGCCGCGTGGCGTTGGTTCTCTTCCTTGTTCTTGCGCTTGTTGCCGTCGGCAAAGTCGCAAATGGCCTTGATGACGATCCAATCGATGGGCTTGCCCTCCAGTGCGATCGCCAGGCCAGCGGCTTCCATCTCTCCCCCGACGATGTCACCCTGGTTCGCCAAGCGCACCAGACTGTCGCGATAGTTCAGATTATCGACCAATTTTTCGCCGGAGAGCAGGCCGCCAAACTCAAGGTGAGGCCAATCGACAGCCTGTTGTTGATGGCAGTTGACGTATTTGAGCTCGTGCAAGAGCTTCCTGCTCGCTCGTGGTCGATCGCCCCGCAGGATGATGTCGCCGTCGCGAGGTACCTTGCTATGTTCGTAATCGACGACGAATTCACTCGCGAGCACATTGCCGATCCGCTGCTTGGTCTCGTCCACGCCGAAGGCGATGCCCACAGCGATCACGTATCGCGGAGCGAGCTGCTGGACCAGATCACCCACATCACGCACGGTGCGCTTGCCACCCTGCGCGGTATGGCAATGCGCCACCCGAACGCCGCCATGCAGGCCCAGGTCATCGGTTGGCAGATCGACGTCGGGCCATCGCGATGGCGGACCGTCGCCGGGCGAAAAGCGCTCGCGCAGTTCCCGCCACTCGTGTTGGTTGAATGTCAGCAGCAAGACATCGGGCCTATCCATCGGGACGCCGTACGGTTCGACGCCCCGTGGTTCCTTCTCCGTCGCCGACAGGTCGCTGGCGATGTCGGTATTGACCGGTAGCGACTGGAAGACGAGATGCCGAGCCTGCGCGCCCTGGGACTTTGCTCCCTGGTAGGTCACCGTGAAGTCGTACTGGCTACGGTTGGCCGCGCCTTCGACCGCCTTGAGCAGTTTGCTGAGTTGGGCGGAGGCGCTCCGGGTATCAGCAAACGGGAACAGCGCGGCGTGCGCCGCCGCGACCGATACCCGGCCCTCGAGGTCCATCAACGCCAGGAGCTTGTCGGCGGCCTCGCGGGTGGCCGGCGTGAGTTCGTCAGTGAGCTTGGCCAGCGCATTCTGGAAGGCCGACTTGTTGAGGATGGTTCGATTGGCGGACAGAGCCATGGGCGACCTCGCTGACGTTCAGCGCGATATTAGGGGACGCCAAGGAAGGTGTCAAGAAAGTCGACGGTTGTATTGGTTGTATTGATGGTCGATGAACGGATTCACCCTCTCACGGTGCGGCGCCCCACCCTTCAACCGGTGGCGCCGACGTCGCCGATTCACCCGCTAGGCGACTAAGCTTCGGGAAGGTCCGTCTACCCAAACGTCGCCGCCAGCCGCCGCCGGCGTTGTCGCTGATCGGCATGCACATACAGACTCGTCGTGCGGATATTCGAATGCCGCAACGCCTCCTGCACGTCCTTCAGGCTCGCGCCGTTGGCCAGCGCATGCGAGCCGAACACATGGCGCAGCGCATGGGGCGACAAGCGGCGCAACTGCTCGCCCAGGCGCGCTTCTGTACCGAACTCATGAACGCATACGGCGGTGTCCTGGTCGGAAAACAGGGTACCGAGGGTTGTTACGGCATTGGTGTGCGTGCTTCGGATCAGACCGAGCGCCTCGGAGCCCACGGGGCGATGGGAATCTCAGTAAAGGTCGAAGACGGAAATTCCAGCGTGGCCGGCATGGTCGTCATGGAAGTCCTCGAGCAACTGCAGATCGGCGCTGCTCAGGCACGGGATCGACTAGGCTCCTTTCACAGACCGAAGATGATGAACTCGATGAATCGTGAAATCGGTCACCTGGCGTTCAGGTTCGAACTCCAGCGCCGCTGATCGCACCAGGCGTTTCCAGGCGACGCCGCCCGTCCACGACCGATCGACGTCGGTGTTCGCTCACTGCGATCGTCCGCGCATCGAAGCCGGCCGACCCGGTAATTTCAGTACGTTGCCCGTGTCGGTCACCATGTCGCCATCGACGCGCAACACCGAGATGTTTTCGTCGATGAAATTGCCGACATAAAGCCACTTGCCGTCCGGACTGAACACGGCGCCTTCGGGCAGGCCCTGCACCTCTACCTCGCCGATCTTGGTGACCTTCTTGCCATCGATCTTGAGTACGACGACGCTGCCATTGCGGTTGTAGAAGAACTCGGTCTTCACGTTGTTGGAGCCGCGCAGCAGCACCGCGACCGCCAGTTTTCCTGTCGGGCTGATTGCAAAGCCCTCCGGCGCGTCGCCGACGACGACCTTGTCGATCACGCGCTCGGGCTTGGCCTCCAGGTCGATCACCGACACCGTATCGACATTGCCATCGGAGCCGCCGTTGTTGCCGTTGTCGGCGGTCAACGCCAGCCGGCCGTCCGGTGCGATGGCCAGGTTGTAGGGCCACAGACCGACGGCCAGGTCACGCTTGTTGTAGCTTACTTTCTGACCGTCCACCTCGAGCATCGCGACCTTGTGTCCCGGAAATTTGGCCGCCATGGCACGCTTGCCGTCGGGCGTAAATGCCACATGCGCCACCGTTTCACCGATCACCACCGTGTCGATTAGCTTGACCTGCTTGCCACTGATCGACAGGACGCTGATCGAGTTGTCGGCCCGATTCGCAATCAACGCGAGGGTGCCGTCGCGATTGATCGACATGCCCGAGGGCTGCTTGCCGACCGAAACCGTGTCGATATGCGACGGCGGGCTGGTCGTGAGATCGATGACATACAGCTTGTTGTCGGGAGACGCCTTCCAGTTCGTGCCGTCCTGGAGCCAATCCATCGAGTTGGCCACCAACGCCACTCGACCATCGGGCGTGATGGCGAGATTAGTAGGCGGACCGAAGATCGAGTTCATCAAGGGCAGGCTTGCGACGATCTTCGGGTTCGCCGGATCGGATCCGATGTCGACCATCACCACCGCATCTTTGCCCGGCGGTAGCAACTGGACCTTCCCGTCCGCGCCCCAGGTAACCTTGTTGTCGACACCCACGACCATGTGCTCCGGCGTGCCGGCCGACGGGCCCGCTGCGTTGGCCCAGGTCGCAAGAAGCGCCAGGGTCGAGAACAGGCCCATTGAAAGTCTTCGGTTCATGCTCGTCTCCGGTAGGTAGTGCTTAGTTATGTGTGCCTCGGTGTCGACCGCAGCGCCGTTCATGCCGACCCGAGGCACCGTAGTCGATGCCCATGTCACTGTCAATCCGTACCCGAGCTGCTAGCGCCCGTTACCCCGGGGTTGCGGATGATAATCCCGAACCCTTGGGCTCGCAGGCTGACTCACCGACATTCTTCAGATGGGGAGGAGTCGCCGGAGTGTTCAGAGACGGCGGGGTTACGCGCGTTGACCGGCTGGCAGTCGATATCAGGTTCGACGAGGCTACCCAAACGTCACCGCCAGCCGCCGCCGGCGTTGCCGCTGATCGGCATGCACATACAGACTCGTCGTGCGGATATTCGAATGCCGCAACGCCTCCTGCACATCCTTCAGGCTGGCGCCGTTGGCCAGCGCATGCGAGCCGAACACATGACGCAGCGCGTGGGGCGACAAGCGGCGCAACTGCTCGCCCAGGCGCGGGTTAACCGGCGTGAGCTCGGCGATCCCCAGCGCCCGGAACCGCGCCCGGAACCGCGCCAGGATCGCCCACAGCGCCTTGCGCGACAGGCCCACGTCCACGCGGGCGAGCATGCTCACCACCGGCAGGTGCGGGTCATTGGCCTCGATCAGGCTCGGCAGCCACCGCTCGCGCAGGTAGGTCTCCAGCGCCCGCTTCGCGAGCGGCAACAGGTCAATCACCGCCACCTTGCCGCCCTTGCCCTGCACCCGAGCCGACCACTCCCCCGGTTCCCCCTCGTACAGGTCCGCCAGGCGTAGCGCCGCCAGCTCCGAGACCCGCAACCCGGTGCCCCGCAGGAAGTCCAGCACGAACCGGCAGCGCTGCGCGGCCCCCGCCTCCCAACCCTGGCCCTCCAGCGCATCGGCCAGGTCCCGGATCAGCACCCAATGATGCTGGGTGGGCACCCGCTCCAGCGCCAGCGGCTCGGGCGACCCGGCCACCGCGCGCATCGAGGCCCAGGGGTTCACCAGGAGGTAGTTCTGCTCGCGCAGCCACCGGGCGCCGGTGCGAATCACCTGCAGCGCGTAGCGCTGGCTGGCCGGGTTCAGCGGTCCCGCAAAGGGTCGCCAGTCGGGGTCACCAACCGGCCGGCGCGGGCCGACCCAGTCGCGCGTCGGCTGCGGGTCGCGCAGGAACTGGCGGTACTCGGCCGCATCCTCCACCGTCAGGTCCGAGAACGCCCTGCCCCGCACGGTCGTGGCCCACAGCAGCACCCGCGCGAGCTTCTTGCGGTAGGCGGCGCGGGTGATCGGATTGGGCTGCGCCCGGATCCAGGTCTCGATGGCCGCCGGGTCCCGGTCGGCTTCGAGGGCACACTGGGCGGCTGGTACTCGGAAACGCCCCTGGCGCCCGTCCAGCACCGCCGGTGCCTCACCCGCCTCGAGCGCGTGCCAGGCGCGCAGCAGGCGATTGACGGGGCGCTCGGGCGCGGCCAGTTGCCGGGCCCCGCGCAGACGCGCGAGCAGCCCCTCAGCCCGCTCACGCCCGGTTCGACCCAGCCCCGGCACGGCCCGGTGCCAACCCGGGCGAATCGCCGCCTGGTTCAGGTCGGCCAGGGTGGCGAGCCCGGCCCGCGCGAGCGGATTGGCCACCCGCGCCGGCAGCCACTGGCCCACCGGATCATCCAGCTGCGGCTGGCGCTCGGTCGGCAGCGCATTGAGCGCCGCGCGGATACGCCCGATCGAGGCCTCGCCCACCGGCTGCGGATCGATCAGGCGACCCGCTGATTTCCGTCGGATTGAATCGAATTGGGCACCAACGCGACGTCACCACATCGAGCAATTGCCACCAGTTCTGCGAACCGTGCAGCAGTCGCACAATCGACCACGCCCGACGGCTGCGGCAGGTAGAAAATCAGGTAGTTCGGGAACCCGTCAACACTCCACTTGCGCATGCCCGCCAGTTCGGGCGCGCGCAGGGTGAGCGCAACCCCGATATGCGGGCGCTCGACCAGCATTCAAATGCTCTTGGCCGCGTTGTCCAGGGAGCGATCGGCGACCGCCACCCCTGCTTACTCGTAGAGGTAGAGATAGTGCTCGAGTAGATCAGCCCGCGCCAGAGTGCTCTTCTCGAGCGGGTCCATCAGCGGCCCGCTTGGCGTGCTTTGATAACCGCGATGGCCTCCTGCCGGATGGCCTGGAAGTCTTCCGGCGCCAGCGGCGTCTTCTCGCCGCGTAGGCCATCGAGCAGCAACGCTTCGAGCTGGTCCTGGGATTTGCGTTTCTCGTCCGCACGGATGAGTTCGCGCACGGACTCGCTGACGCTGCTGTAGCGACCGGTAAAAACCTGGCCGTCGACGAATTCCTTCAGCGGGTCAGGCAGCGAAATGTTCATGGTTTGCATCGTTGCACTCTCTGGTCTTCAGGCGCTTGATGGCAGGCGGTGACAAGAACTGCCAACAACTGCTAACAACTGCCATTGCATACGGGCCTAGTGCAGGAGGCAAGTGGCCCGACCCCCAGGAAACCGTCCTGCGATACTTCGGAATAAACACGATGTGATATTTGCACTCCCACCTCGTGTGACTTAGGCTCTGTGGTTGATCCAGCCTGGTTTCTGCTCTTTGCGCGCTTGGCGGCTCACAACTCGGAGTTTCCTTGATGGACTCTCAGAACTGTCAGTCTTTTTCCGCCTCCCCGGCACAGCCGGGGGTCTCCCGGTGAGACTAGCTTCGTTAGGAAACCGAATGTCTGAACTCGAACGACTGACCATCACGATGCCTGCCGAGATATTGGCCACGGTAAAGGCCGCCGTGGCTGAGGGCACCTATGCCTCGAGTAGCGAAGTCATTCAGGAGGCACTACGGGAGTGGCGTGTACGCCGCAGCATGCATCAAGAGGAACTCACTACGCTGAAGGCCGATATTCGCAAGGGACTGGGCGATGTCGCTGCCGGTCGAGTGGGTAGATTCCATGCAAAGCCCATCGTCGAGCGAGGTAGACAGTTATTTGCCGCACGGTCCTCCCGAGCCTGACCGAGGCGGCTGAACTCGATCTCGCCGAGTTTTGAGCCTACATTTCGGGCCAGCTCATGCCGAAAATGGTCACCGCCAGACGTCCCAATAAGTCCGGTCACATGACACATCCACAACCCACTTCACCACTTGCGAAACCGCAGCCATCAAAGCGACCACTAAGGCTTCTACAAGTAGACCCAAGCCGAGCACAGCGGCCCGCGCTATGACCAAGCGCAGCGCGTCGATCGTTTGTGCATGGCTCAACGCGCGGTAAGCCCAGCCCAACCATGCCGACCTCCATCGCCCATTTCGCCGCACTCTTCCTCATCGCCTCCCTGCTTGGCCTCCCCGCCTGCGCCCAGCCCGACGCGCAACGAGTCGGGCGTGCGCAGCAACTGCGCGACACCGTCCAGACCCAGCGTGACAACGCGAAGGCCAAGGTCACCCAGGAGTCACTGGGCGCCGTGTCCGCCAATACCCATGCCGATCACTTCGACGGTCGTGACCTGCTGGTCTACCTGCCCTCGAACATGCCCGCCGTCGGCCAGCGTTCAATGATCGTCGCGTTGCATGGCGGCGGTGGCAATGCCCAGTTCATGGTCGATCACCTAAAGATCAACGGCGTGGCCGAAAAACGCGGTTTCATCGTTGCGTACCTGAACGGCAGCGCCGCCGCGCAGCGCCTCGGCGACCGGCTCAAGGCCTGGAACGCAGGCGGTGGATGTTGCGGCAAGCCCTACGCCGACAAGGTCGACGACATTGGCTACATTACCGGTGCCGTGCACTACCTGCAGCGCAAGCACCGCGTTGACACCGCCAGAACCTTCGGCGTGGGGCACTCCAACGGCGCGATCATGACGCAGACGCTCGCCTGCATGACCGAACTCTATGCATCGGTCGCCACCCTGTCCGGAACCTTGATGGCCGAGGTGCCGGGTTGCCCGGCGGCGCGTGGCCATACAATCCGCAACTACCATGGCACCGAAGACGCGAACCTGCCGATCGCGGGCGGCTTCGGGACGAAGGGCGTGACCACGATCAACTTCACCTCGCAGCGCATGGCCATTGAACGCTTCGAGGCCGCCGGTGGACGGTACATTCTGACGACGCTGCCGGGCGCCGATCATTCGATCGAACACATGAGCGACGCTTCGAAGCGGCTCGACGGCCTGAGCATCGGTGAGCGTATCGCGCGGGATCTCGGCCTTGCCACGCCTTGAGCCGTGCGTGCGGCCAAAAGTTGCAACCAGCGCGGCCCCTGCGCCCGCGGCATCAAGCTCGCGGCAGATAGCTTGCCTTGTATTCAGACGGAATTTCCACGGGATAGAAACCGCCCGCCAGCAAGAGAACGATGAGCAACGATACCAATGCCCCAATCCCTACCGGCCAGCCGAGAAAATGAAACGGCGACGATCGTGCGGACGATGTCGCTCGCCAGTACATGGCGCAACCGAGGTGCGTGAACAAAGCCAGCACGCCAAGCAGATAATAAGGGGCGAAGAAATACTGGAACGGTTGCACATGAAAGCCAGCCGCGGCAAAGTAGAAGTTGGTATCAAGGCCCAGCGACAATCGGCCGAATAACACGGCACTGACGTGTACCAGCAGGAAAAAGGCAAGATACGCGCCGGAAATGGCTTGCAGCCATGCGACGCGACCCCGCCTCTGCCTCCAGCCGCGGGCAAGCAACCACAGGCCGCTGATCGCCTGAAAGAGCACACACGCCAGGAGCACGGATTCGACCAGGCGGATGCGGTACACCGACCGCGCCGCCTCCATGAATTCGATGTGCATGGCGATGCCGCCCAGCGCGGCAACATGGTTGGCGATGTGTACGGCAGCGAATGACGCCACGACGCTTGCAGACACGGCATGGAGGCTTCGAAGCTGCATGGGAATGTAAACCGAAGGGCTAAGAAAGGCCGCTCATCGCTGAGCGACTCCATTGCTTGACTGGTTCACGCACGTCAACACGGCGGGCGCAATCACCTTGTGCGCCGGCGTCACCGGCAGCATGTAGAGGTGGCCCAGCCAGTTGTGAATGTGCACAACGGTCGTCATCACCACGGCCGCCGGACTATCGTCACGCGGCGCCTCGCATTGCACGGAAATCAGCACACGCAGGTGTTTGTCGTTGTCACCCGCCACCACCTCGTCATCGTCGAAATGCATCAATTCGAAGATGCCCACCCGTTCGCCAATGGCGTAGGGGCGGTCGCCGTCGGTCGACCTGGGCTTCCAGGCCGGCGATGATCGAAGACCCACCAGGGCGACGGCCCGGTTGCGTAGATGCATCATGGCGTGCACCCAGACCGGTGTGTACTGCAAGGCGCAAAGAAAATGCGCCATGGCGTTTCGCTCGGGGTGATCGACCACGATGCGATAGGCGTCGGCGAAGTCGGCGCCCGGAAGGTACGAAGCGATGACGCCCTTGGTGGGCAGTGCCACGGCATGCGGTTGATGAAGTGCCATCGGGGTTGACCAGTTCACGGTTGGGGGGTGGTTTACTGCGCGGCCGCGTCCAGCAGCGCGCGGGCTTCGCGCACGTCGACACGGCACTGCAAGCGGGACAGAAGATGCATCAGCCCCAGCCAGGCGCGATCGAAGAAAAGCATCTCGGACGGAACCTGGGCGATGAACGACGTTGCCGCATGACGCGATCGATCGCCAGGGTCTGTGGCAGGAAGCGATGATTTGTTGGCGAAGTCAAAGCGCTCATTGGCCAAGGGCTCAGTGGCCCAGTCCAGCAGGGTGCCGACGTAAGGCAGCACCTGTCGCTCGAACGCCCCGACCGACAGGCCGGGTTCGGTGAGGCCAAGCCCGCGGTAGGTTTCGAGCAAGGCTGCTGCCCCTTGGGTGCCTTGCCGCAGCCATGTTGACCAGGACGTTGCCAGTGCGCGCGTGAAGACGGGTCCAAGCTCGCAGGTGCTGCCGAAATCCAGCAGCGCAATGTGACCCTGATCATCGAAGAGTATGTTGCCGGGATGCAGGTCGGCGTGGATTCTGCGGTGCACGAAGGCACTTCGCACAAACCAGTCAAAGAGGGCTTGTCCGGCGCGGTCGCGCAGGTCTCTGGCGGGTTGCGATTGCAGCCAGTCGTTCACATGCAGGCCCGACATGAAGTGTTGCGTCAACACGGTTGTGCAGCTCAGCTCCGGAACCACGGCTGCAACGGCGATGCAGGGATCTGCGGCATGCTCGGCAAACCAGGTCTGCTGCCCGGCCTCGTGCCGATAGTCCAGCTCCAGCGCAAGCTGATGGCGGATCTCGCCCAGCACCTTGTCGATCGCCTCGTCGCCGGGCAGTCCCAGACGGTCGAGTCCGGCGGCCGACAGGCTGGCGCGCAGCAGTCGCAGATCACTGTCAATCGTCTGGGCGATACCGGGATACTGCACCTTGACCGCCACCGCGGTGCCATCCACCAGTCGCGCGCGGTGCACCTGGCCCAGGCTCGCCGCGGCGAATGCGTCCGGATCAAACTCGGTATAGAGCGCCTGCGGTTCGCGGCCAAACGCCTGCCGGAACGCCCGCGAGACCAAGGCCCGGTTCAGCGGCAGGGCCTGGTGCGTGGCACGCGCCAGTTGCGCACGCACGCCCGGTGGCAGCAGGCCAGGGTCCATGCTCAGAACTTGAGCGGCTTTCAGGGCTGTGCCACGCAGTTGCGTGAGGGCCGCGAAGATCAGGCAGCCAATGTCGTGCTCATGGGCGGCCGTGACCTGCGGCGATGGATTGGCGCGCATTTGATGGCGTGCCTGTTTCAGGCCCACACGCGCAACCGTGGCGCCGGCGATCACAGAGCGCGCAAGCCTGCTGGTGCGGGGTGCCTTGCCGGAAGGCGCGTTCATCACCGACTCAAACCTTGCGCCTGGCCGGACGAGGCGCGATCCATGACACGCGCCAGCTGGCTGCGCAGCACAAACCCGGCCAGTTGCACCAGGCGATCCGGCAGGCCGGCCTTGAGCATGGTCACGACCACACCCAGCACCTGATCGACAAGACGCGTGGTTTCGGCAGCGTGGGCGGTGGCGTCGCGCAGCCAGAATCCGATGACGCCGTAGCAAAAGTCAGCATACAGGCCGGCCATGGCCCGACTGTAGTCGCTGGGCGGAATCTCGCCGTTGGTTGCGGCCGCATCGAGGTAGGTCGCGACAGCTTCCTTGAGTGTGGTCTTGGCCTGGAGCTGATCGCCCAGCAACAACAGGGGGCTCTTCGCCAGCATGGCCCGCGCCACCTCGACAAACGCACGGTCCGGTGTCATCGCTTCCAGCAAGGCGTCGGTGAGCCGCTGCAGCTTGGACTGCAGATAATAGTGATCGAACTCCGGCGTCGACCTCGCCACCTGCACTGCCTGCTCGGCCACTGCGTCAAAGTAGCCGATGATCAGGCGTTCCTTGGTCGGAAAGTATTTGTAGATCGTGGCGTCGCCAATGCCGGCAGCCTTGGCGATGTCTTTCATCGTCACCGCGTCATAGCCGCGCTGAACGATGAGGTCCACGGCACTTCGGACAATGCGCGTGCGTGTCTCTTCCTGTTGTGCCTTACTGGTTTTCATGAGACGGCTCTCGCACGCTTGGCCCGCACGAGAATTGCCGCCGCCGCGGGAAGCACCAGATAAAAGCCCGAGGCGGGCATCAGCGCAATACCCAGCGCGGCAGTGGCCAGCAGCCACCAGGCAAGCGCGGTTGGCAGGTGACAGCCCTGTCGCTCCATGGCGTGAATGGCGACACCCGCCATGAGCAGCGGCAGCGCAAACAAGACGAACCAGGTCACGGCCACGAGCATTGCATCGCGTTGCAGACCACCCCACCAGCCGGTTCGCGCAATGGTCTCCAGTTGATCAGGAAACACCACGGCCGCATAGGCGACATGTATGGCGGCGACGAAGATCAGCCAGCGGCCGATCCAGGGATGACGAAGGATTGTTTGCATAATGGATACGAACTATCCATTAAATCGGATTAAATGTCAATTAATTAGTTCATTTTTGGACGATCGGCCTGCAAGCGCTTATTCCCCGGCCGATCGACTCGAATGGCGACCTTCGCGCCAAGCCAGACAGCCAGCCTCAGCGCGCCGGCGCCACCATCGCCGCCTGCATGAACAGATGCCGCGACGCACGAAATTTCTCGGGCTTCCAGCCGCACTCGACCACGAGCAGATGCCAGGCACTGGGCACCACCAAGGACAGGCAAAGATCGGCCAGCCAGGCGGTGTCGGTACCGGGTGCGAGGGCGCCGGCGGCTGCCATGCGCCCCAGGATGCGTTCATAGCCGCGCCGCAGCCCACGGTCGAAGAACCGGTCATTCCAGGCCAGCGCGATGTCCGGGTCCTCTGCAGCTCTGCTCTCGAGCTGGTAGGCGACGGGGTAGACGATCGGCAGGTAGTCGATCCAGGTATCAGTAAACGCCCGTAACGCGTCCTGATCGGCGCCGCCGCCCTGGGCCAGATCGATCAGGCGCCGCACATGGTCGGTCTGCCGGTCGCGGTGGCGGACCATCGCCACCAGCAGGCCAGGCCGGTTGCCGAATGCATAAAACAGCGTCTGGCGCGACACGCCGGCTGCCGCGGCGATCTCGGCCATGCCCACGCCGATGCCGCCCGGCGCGCTCATGCGCTGCCAGGCCGCCTCCAGCAATGCGTGCCGGGTTTCTTTGGAGATTGACTTTGCCATTTTACGGATGTTAACCTGATCGCAGGTTTACGTTCGTTAACTCAATCGGAAGGTGATGACCATGACGCATTCACAGGCGGTGATGATGCATATCGCGATCGGTTCGATCGGCGTGGTTCTGTTCTGGGGTGCCATGCTCAGCCGCAAAGGCAATGCGCGACACAAGGCCTGGGGGCGGCCCTTCCTCGCGTCGCTGCTGGCGGTGGCCGTGTCGGTCGGCCCGCTGCTACTCCTGCGCCCGGGCACGTTCGATCCCGGTTATGTGGTGCAGTTCGTTTATCTGTCGATCTGTGTGTTCACGATCACGGGGCTTGCCTGGACGGCGATCCGCTGGCGCGATCAACCCGAGCGCTTTCGCGGCCGACACTTCAGAGTCATGGGGCCGGTCCTGGTCCTGCTGGGTGGGCTTGTGCTGGTCGCCGGGCTCGCGAGCGGCGATCCCTTGCCGGTGGTGTTGTCCTGGGTCGGGCTGTTCCACGGTGCGCTGATGATGCGCTTTGCCTGGCGGCGCGCGCCGCTGCTGGCCAACTGGTGGTTGAACTGGCACATCACCGCGATCTGCAGCCTGTTCACCGCCGTGCACGGCACCCTGTTGTTTGTGGCCTGGCGCTGGGCCGTGATGCCCGACGCCGACCGCCTGGTGAGCGCCGGGTTTCACGCCGGGGTGCTGGTGATCGCGATCGTGATGCGGTTGTGGTTTGGTGCCCGTCTTGGCGTGCCGTTGCGGTTCACGCAATCGTTGCCGGCGGACGTCGGGATGACGGCGGCAATGCCGAGGGCGGTTCGCGAATGATGTCGGGTTGGGTCGCACTTGGACGACGGCCGTTCTCGCGTCGCGGCTGCGTTGGACCACGGCATTCCGGACGCGAGTGCCGACCACGGTCTGCACTTGTCACGACAAAGGAAGACAAGAAGCACTCATTTTGGGTACACTGATTTAGTGCACACAGATTCAAGCCAATGAAGAACATTACGCTTAGCGCTGACGAGGCGCTGATCGAAGCGGCGCGCGCGCGCGCGGCCGCCGAAAAGACCACACTGAACGAGGCGTTCCGCCATTGGCTGGCCGACTACGCGCGCTCACGCGAACGCATGCAGCGCTACGACTCCGTCATGGATGAACTGCGCGGCAAGCTGAAGGTCGGTAGGAAGTTGAATCGGGACGACATGAATGAGCGCTGAGGCCTTTCTCGATACCAACATCTTTATCTATCATCTTGACAGGACTGACCGCTCCAAGCAGGAGACCGCCGAGAGACTGGTGCGTAGCGCGCTGGCCGATGGCACAGCGTGCATCAGCTACCAGGTCGTGCAGGAAACGCTGAACGTCGTGCTGCGCAAGGCTGAGCTTGCCTTGACGCCAGACCAGGCGCGAACCTACCTCGACTTAGTGCTCGCACCGCTGATGAAGGTACCGGCCAGCGATGGGCTGTATCACCGAACACTCGATGTTCAAGCGCGTTGGCGCTTCAGTTTCTATGACTCGCTGATCGTCGCCGGGGCACTTTTGGCCGGGTGCACCACGCTGTTCACCGAAGACTTGCAACATGGGCAACGTGTCGAAATCCTGACGATCGTGAATCCGTTTCAGCCGACATGAATTTCAGTCCCTTGACTCGTCGCCACTGACTGGATATCGGCTTCGCTTTAGGACAGCAGGTTAGCCATCCACCGCATCACAACCGCGCTGTCCACCCGTAGCGCGAGCGACGCACGCGCATCAGCCATCGCCCCGGCAAGCGCCGCGCCTTCCGGCGATCGCTCAAGAATATCAAGCACCGCCGCCACAAATCCGGTCGGCATTTCGGGATGATGCTGGGTGGTCATGATGTGCTCGCCCAGCCGGAATCCGGCCACCGGACACGCGGCCGAGCGGGCGGTGATCACCGCGCCCGGCGGGGGCACCAGCACTTGTTCTTTATGCAGTGCATAGAGGCTCAGTGAGGCCTGGGCGGGTTGCATCCACGGCGCATGTGCCGACCAGGTCACCGGCACCGCGCCCAGACACCAGCCACCCGGATTCCGATCGACCTGCCCGCCCAATGCCTTGGCGATGGCCTGGTGCCCGAAACAGATGCCGGCCATCGGCATGCGCTGTTGATGCAGATGGCGGATGCCGTCGAGCAGACCGTCGATCCAGGCCTGCGGTTCATTGACCGATGAGGGGCTGCCCGAGAACACGACGCCGTCGATGCCGTCGAGCTCGGTGGGAAATTCCTGCTCGCAGGCGCGAAACGAGCTGAACGTCCAGGTCGGTTCGCAGCGCTGCAGGCTCGAAGCGATCTGCTGGACTTCGTCATCAAATTCGGCCAGCCGGAATTCGTCGGTGCAGATGCTGGACACGATGGCGATATGTCGGGTCATGGGCCGGTGGGATCAGTGGATTGGTGCCAGGGCCAGGCGGGCGATTTCGGCGAACAGCGCGATCCCGTCGCCGATCACCGCATCATTGAAATCGTAGTGAGGGGAATGCAGTGCTCGTCCGTCGTCACCGCCGCCCTGGCCGAGCCAGAAATAAGATCCGGGGCAGGCTTGCAACATGTAGGCGAAGTCTTCGGAAGCCATCGAAGGGTCCAGGCCGGTGGCCTCGCTCTCATGCGGCAGGCCCAGATTGGCCACGGCCTGTTCAACGATCATCGTCGAGGCCGGATCATTTTCCGTGATCGGATAACCGGCGATCCATTCGGTCTGGGCACCGGCGCCGAATCCGGCCGCAATGTGTTCGATCAGCTTCGGGATGTCGCGCTCGAAGCGGTCGATGGCATCGCGGTGCAGGATACGCACCGCGCCGGTCATCACCACCCGCTCGGGCAGCGCGGTAATCGCATCGGTGGATTCGATCTGCGTCATGGAAATGACCACCGCGCGTTGCGCATTGACCTGCTGGGCCAGATAACTGTTGAGCGCGAGCTGCAGATGGGCGGCCACGCTCATGAGCGGCGTGAAGTGATGCGGCATGGCGCCATGTCCGCCCCGACCGGTGAGCGTGATTCTGAGCAGATACGCAGCCGCCATGATCGGCCCGCGCAAGGTGCCGATGACACCGGCAGGCAGGTGCGGCCAGTTGTGCAGGCCGAAGATGCGCTCCATCGGGAAGCGCTGAAACAAGCCATCTTCGATCATGCGGCGCGCGCCCGCATACCCCTCTTCGGCCGGCTGGAACACGAGGTGGACCGTGCCGTCGAAGTCGCGGTTGGCGGCCAGATGTTCGGCCAGGCCCAGCACGATGGCGGTGTGTCCATCATGCCCGCAGGCATGCATGCGGCCCTGGCAACAGGAGGCATGGGCGGCGCCGGTTGCTTCGTTGATCGGCAGGGCGTCCATGTCGGCGCGGATGCCGATGGCGCGGGTGGATGAACCCTTGCCCTGGATAGTGGCCACGATGCCGCTCTCGCCGATGCCGGTGACATGCGCAATGCCCAGCGCGGTGAGACGCCTACTCACATGGTCGGCCGTGTTCGGCAGATCGAATCCGAGTTCCGGGTTGGCATGCAGCCAGCGCCGGCTCTGGATGGCGCGCTGCAGCAGGTCGGGTGTTGGTCGCAATCGAGTGCTCATGGTGATGCCTCCTGGCCAACATCATGGCATAGCCTTGCCGACACAGGCGGCGTCCTGCCAGCCAGCACCTGCGCAAACACGCTCATGTCGATATTGCCGCCACTCAGGATCACGCCGGCACGCCTGCCCTGCCATTGATCCTGCTCCTGGATCAGCGCGGCCAATGCGGCGGCGCCGGCGCCCTCAGCGAGATTGTGTGTGTCGGTGTAGAAGATGCGGATCGCTTGGGCAATCTCGTCTTCGCTGACCTGCACGATGCGCGCCGCGCCGCGGCAGATGATCTGCAGCGCATCGGGCTGCGGTGCCCGGCAGGCCATGCCATCGGCAAAGGTGGCGGCCGTGTCGGTGTTGATCGGTCGTCCGGCTCGGTAGCTCAGCGCATAGGCGGGTGCATTGCGGGCCACCACGCCGACAATCTGCGTGTCCAGGCCGAGCAGGTCGCGCACGGTGATGAGGCCGCAGATGCCCGAGCCCATGCCGATCGGTGCATAGACCACATCGAGGTCCGGAAAGCCGTCGAACAACTCCCGCGCATAGGTGGCCACGCCGACAACCAGCCGGGCATCGAACGAGGGCACGAAGTGATAGCCGCGTTCGGCCTGCAAGCGGGCCGCCACCTGTCGACTCTCGTCGAAGTCGCGGCCGGCGATGATCAGTTCGCCGCCGAACGCCTGCATGGCCGCATTCTTTTCGCTCGAATTGCCTTCGGGCACAACGATCAGCGCCGGCAGGTCATTGAGCGCGGCGCCAATGGCAATGGACTGGCCATGATTGCCGCGGGTGGCCGTGACCAAACCGGCGGGCAGCTTGCCGGCACGGCGCAGGGCCTCGACATACACCAGACCACCACGCGCCTTGAACGATCCGGTCGGTGTATGGTTTTCATGCTTGACCACGACATCCACGCCGGTTCGGCGGGCGAGCAATGGCCAGCGGTAGGCCGGAGTGGGCAGGATGCGCCGCGCGACCACCTGACTGGCGTCTTGCAGCTCGTCGAGCGTGAACAGTGGCATGGTGCCCCCCGGGCAGAGCAATAGCTTATGGTCTCATACCGGGTTGAGTCGACGGCCGCCATGGCCGCAACACGCGCGAAATTCAGACCCGTCCCGGCTCTCTGGTATCTTCACCGGATCACTACCAACAATGACCAGAGACCCACGCTCATGGCAAACGAGCCGCTGAACGCGCACCCCGATAACACCGCACCGTTCCCGTCGACCTGGCCCGCCATGAGCATCGCCCAGGCTCATTCACGGTTGACCGCGCCCGGCTCGCCGTTCGAGATGATCGATGTCACGGTGCGCGGTGTGCCCTTGCGCGCCTGGAAGAACGTGCCGGCCACCATGCGTGAGCTGTTCGTGAATGCTCGCCAGGCGTTCGGCGAGCGCCTGTATCTGGTCCATGACGACGAACGCATCACCGTGGAGGCGTTTGCCCGCGCGAGCCTGGCGCTGGCCGCCGAGCTTCAGGCGCAAGGGGTCAGGCGCGGCGACCGGGTGGTGATCGGCATGCGTAACCTGCCCGAGTTTCCGGTCGCAGCATTCGCCACCATGCTGCTCGGTGCGATCGCCACGCCGCTCAATGCCTGGGGCAGCGGCCAGGAGTTGCTCTATGGGCTGGTGGATTCGGGCGCCAAGATCGCCATCATGGATGACGAACGCTGGTCGCGGGTGGCCGGTCTGCGTGACCAGGCGCCGGCGCTGAATCGGGTATTGATCTGCCGGCGTACCGATCACAGCCCTCTGCCCGGGCAGACTGCCACGCTCGAGAGCGTGATCGGCACGCCGCATCAATGGGCGGGGCTGCCCGATAGGCCACTGCCTGTGCTCACGCCCGAACTGGCACCGGACGATGACGCAATGATCTTCTATACCTCGGGCACGACCGGGGCCGCCAAAGGCGCATTGGGCACGCATCGCTGCAGCACCAATGCCTTGTTGATGGGCGCGTTTTCAACGGCGCGCAGTTATCTGCGCCGCGGCGAACCGCTGCCCGATCCGGCTGCACGCCAAACGCAGTTGTCGACGCTCGTGGCCGTGCCGTTTTTTCACACCACGGGCTGTCAGGTGTTGTTGTTCGGTGCACTGTACGCGGGCGCCAAGCTGGTGTTGATGCGGCGCTGGGATCCCGAACGCGCGTTCGCGCTGATCCAAGCCGAGCGGATTACCTCGGCTGGCGGGGTGCCCACCATCGCCTGGGAACTGATCGAGCATCCACGCCGCGCCGACTATGATCTGAGCAGCCTGGAGTCGGTGGCCTATGGCGGGGCGCCCAGTTCGACCGCGCTGGTGACCCGGATCTTGCAGACCCTGCCCCATGCCCAGCCCGGCATGGGTTGGGGCATGACTGAAACCTCTGCCACGGTCACCAATCATTCGGCCGAAGATTATCGATATCGACCCGACAGTGCCGGCCCGGCCGTGCCCGTCTGTGACATGAAGATCATCGACGACGAAGGCCACGAGGTGATCACGGGCGGGGTGGGCGAGCTGGTGGTGCGCGGGCCCAATGTGATCAAGGCCTATTGGAACAAGCCGGTCGAGACCGCTGCCACCCTGGTGGATGGCTGGCTGCGCACCGGCGATATCGCGCGCATCGACGAAGAGGGTTTTTTATATATTGTCGATCGCAAGAAAAACATGATGATTCGCGGCGGCGAGAATATCTACAATGCCGAGATCGAGGAGGTGTTGTGCCGGCATCCGGCGCTGATGGATGCCGGGGTGGTGGCACTGCCGCATCCGACGCTGGGCGAGGAGCCGGCGGCGGTGGTCATGCTCAAGCCCGGCGCGGCAGCCACCGAACCAGAGTTGCAGGCCTTTGTGCGGGAACATCTTGCGCCGTTCAAGGTGCCGGTTCGGATCGTGGTTCAAGCTGACCGCCTGCCGCGCAACCCGACCGGCAAACTCATCAAACACGCCTTGCGGGAAATGATCCAGGGCGCATGATTGTCCATGGCGCGCCCAAGGCTCAACAATGGCCAAGGCGCCCATCAACACAGGAAGCACCATCATGAGCGACATCGTCACCCTGACCCTGAACGGCCCGATCGCCACGATCGGAATGAACAAGCCACCCGTCAACGGCCTGGGGGCTGCCCTGCGCACCGGCATTGCCGATGGTTTCGAAGCGGCCTTCGGCAATCCGGCGGTCGAAGCGATCATCCTGATCGGCACGCCGCGGGCGTTTTCGGCCGGCGCCGACGTGGCCGAGTTCGGTACCCCCAAGGCCACGCGGGCGCCACATCTGCGCACCCTCATCGACATGATCGAATCCGGTCCCAAACCCGTGATCGCGGCGATCAGTGGTCAGTGTCTGGGCGGAGGACTGGAGCTGGCCCTGGGTTGCCATTTCCGGGTGGCGCTGGCCGATGCGAACCTTGGGCTGCCCGAGGTCAAGCTCGGCCTGATCCCGGGTGCCGGCGGCACCCAGCGCCTGCCGCGGCTGATCGGGCTCGAGGCCTCGCTGAATCTGATCGTGAGCGGCGCCCATGTGCCGGCCGCCCGACTGGCCGATACCGCGCTCATCGACGAAATCATCACGGGCGATCTGCATGAAGGGGCACTGGCCTTTGCCCGAAAGGTGCTGAGCGAGAAACGGCCGGTGCGCCGGGTTCGCGATCTGACGCTCAAGGAGCCGCAGGGCGAGGCCTTCGTGCAGTTCGCGCGCAACATGGTGGCCGCGCAGGCCGGTCGTTTTCCGGCACCCATGGCCTGCGTCGATGCGGTCGGCGCCGCGCTTACCCATCGCTTCGACGAGGGCATCCAGCTCGAGCGCGAGCGTTTTCTGAGCCTGATGCAATCACCCGAATCGCGGGCGCTGCGCCATGTGTTCGCGGCCGAACGCGCCGCCAACAAAATTGACGGGATCGACCCGGCCACGCCGCTGCGGCCGATCAACACGGTGGGCGTGATCGGTGCGGGCACGATGGGCGGTGGCATCACGATGAATTTTTTGAACGTGGGCATTCCCGTGGTGCTGCTCGAGACCAAACAGGAAGCGCTGGACAAGGGCTTGGCGACCATCCGGGGCAACTACGAAAACTCGATGAAAAAGGGCCGGCTCAAGCCCGAGCAGGTCGAGCAGCGTATGGGTCTGATCACGCCCACGCTCGCCTACGATGGCTTTGCCAGCGTCGATCTGGTCATTGAAGCCGTGTTCGAGAACATGGATGTCAAGAAGACCGTGTTCGAGACACTCGACAAGGTCTGCAAGCCGGGCGCGATCCTCGCTTCCAACACCTCGTATCTGAACATCGACAAAATTGCCGCCTTCACCGGGCGGCCGGCCGATGTGCTGGGGCTGCATTTTTTCAGCCCCGCCAATGTGATGCGCCTGCTCGAAGTGGTGCGGGCCGACAAGACCGCACCCGATGTGCTGGCCACCGCCGTGGCCCTGGCCAAACGCATCAACAAGGTGGCGGTGGTCGCCGGCGTCTGCGACGGCTTCATCGGTAACCGCATGCTCTCGCGCTATGGCGCGGCGGCCACCGGGCTGATCAATGCGGGCGCCCTGCCCCAGCAGATCGACGGCGCGCTGCAACGTTTCGGCATGGCGATGGGGCCGTTCCGCATGGGCGATCTGGCCGGCCTGGACATTGGTTGGGCGACCCGCAAACGCCGGGCCGCCGAGGCCGGTCAGGCGATGACGCCGGCCGTGGTCGATCGCATCTGCGAGGCCGGCCGCTTCGGGCAGAAGACCGGTGCGGGTTGGTATCGGTATGAGGCAGGCAAGCGCGATGCGATTCCCGATCCGGTGACCGAACAGATGATTGCAGATTTCCGGGCCGAACAAGGCATCACGCCGCGCACCATCACTGACGCCGAGATCATCGAGCGATGCCTGTTCGCCCTGGCCAATGAAGGCGCGCGCATTCTCGAGGAAGGCATTGCGGCGCGCGCCTCGGATATCGACGTGGTGTATCTGAACGGTTACGGATTCCCGCTGCATCATGGCGGGCCCATGCTGTATGCCGACAGCGTGGGTCTGCCCAACGTGGTGCGTGCGCTGCGCCGGTTTGCCGCCGAGCCTGGCGCCGATCCGTTCTGGCAGCCGGCGCCCCTGCTGGTCAGGTTGGCCGAACAAGACCAGTCGTTCACCTGAGGCCCGATGATGAGTGACACCGGTTTCGAGACCATTCTCTATACGGTTGATGAAGGCATCGCGACGATTACGCTGAACCGGCCCGATCGCATGAACGCCTATACGGCGCAGATGCAGCACGATATTCATGCCGCACTGGACCGCAGTGATCGGGATGACGCCGTGCGCGTGGTCATTGTCACGGGCGCCGGGCGGGCGTTCTGCGCGGGTGCCGATCTGTCGGTGGGCGCCAGCACCTTCGACTATGATTCGCGCGCCGATGAAGCGCGCCAGGCACTGCGGGTCAATGATGTCTATCGCGACGGCGGCGGCCTCACGGCGCTGCGCATCTATCAAAGCCTCAAGCCGGTGATTGGCGCGATCAATGGCGCGGCGGTCGGCGTGGGCGTGACCATGCAGTTGCCCATGGACATCCGGCTCGCCTCCGACAAGGCCCGCTTCGGGCTGGTGTTCGCCCGCCGCGGCATCACCCCCGAGGCGGCGTCTTCCTGGTTTCTGCCACGCGCCGTGGGCATGCAGACCGCCCTCGAATGGACCATGACGGGCCGGGTGTTCGATGCCAACGAAGCACTGCAGCGTGGCCTGGTGCGCTCGGTCCATGCGCCCGACGATCTGCTGCCGGCCGCCCGTGCCCTGGCCCGCGAAATCGCTGACAACACCGCACCGGTCGCAGTGGCTCTGGCCCGCCAGATGATGTGGCGGCTGGCCGGCGCCGAGCATCCGATGACCGCCCATCGCATCGACAGTCGGGCAATTCAGTCGCGCGGTCAGACCGCCGATGTGCGGGAAGGCATCGATTCATTTTTGGAAAAACGCCCGCCCCGTTTCCAGAATCAGGTGTCGACCGACATGCCGGACTTTTTCCCCTGGTGGGAAGAACCGCCATTTTCCTGATCCCGCACCCCGCCTCTTGAAACCAGGCGGGATCGCCGCGACATGAGTGACTGACCCGCTGCCTTCGCGGCAGCCCGAAGGAATCTCATGACCATACGCGACACGCGCGGCCGCTTCTGGGCCGAGGCCCTCGATAGGCTGGGCCAGGCCGAACGGCTGCAACGGCAGTTCTTCAAGATGACCGACGCGGCGGGGCCGGGGCCCACCTGGGAACCGCCCGTCGATACCCTGGAAACCCCCGAGGGCGTGCTCGTGCTGGTGGCGCTGCCGGGTGTGCCGGCCGATCAGGTCGAGATCGTGTTGCGCGCCGGCGCGCTGACCGTGCGCGGCATGCGGCCGATGCCCGGTGGCGCGCACGCCCAGACCATCCTGCGCCTGGAAATTCCCTACGGCCATTTCGAGCGGCGCCTGCAACTGCCGCCCGGCCATTTTGAGCTGGTGGACCGCTCGCTGGCCGACGGCACGCTGCGGCTGCTGCTGCGGCGACTCGCCTGAACGCGGCCCTCACGCCCAAGCCCGCTTGCGCTGCCCTGCGCCGACCCCATCTATCCGCCAGGAGGCATTCCTGCCCCTGCGCTGCGCCGTAACGGATCCTGCCATGAATGAATTCCCCGTCACTCCCCGCCTGGCCGATGAGCATGGCCACACCGACAACCTGGCCAGTGCCCATGCCGGGTCGGGCGAGGCCCCCACGCAGGCGGCAGGCCAGACCGGGCAGCGACCGATTCCCGATGATGCGATGATCGTCGTGCCGATGCGCAAGCTCGTGCTGTTTCCGGGCCTGGTGGTGCCTATCGGCCTGAACCGCGAGTCGTCGGTGGCAGCCGCCCAGGAAGCCGCCCGCCATGAACTGAGCGTGGCGATCGTGCTGCAGACCGATCCGGACAAAGACCTGCCCGGACCCGATGACCTGCATTCGATGGCCACCTCGGCGCAGATCCTGCGATATCTGACCACGCCCGATGGTGGTCATCACATGGTGTGCCGTGGCGACCAGCGCGTGAAGCTGCTTGAATTCCTGCCGGGCTGGCCCTTCCTGGTTGCGCGCGTCGAGGTGGTGCCCGCGGCATCGGCCGAGGGCATCGAGATCGAAGCGCGTTTCATCCAGCTCAAGGAACGGGTGGCGAAAATTCTCGAGCTGTTGCCCCAGGCACCGGCCGAACTGGCCGCCTCGGCTCAGGCCATCGATGCGCCAGGCGCACTGGCCGATTTTGTGGCCGGTCTGATGGATCTGGAGCCCGGGCAGAAACAGGCATTGCTCAGCGCCACCGACCTCACCAGCCGGCTGGACCGCATTCTCGAACTGGTCGCGCACCGCATCGAGGTGCTCAAGATTTCCAATCAGATCGGTCAGCAGACCGGCGAGCGGATGAACGAGCGCCAGCGCGAGATGGTGTTGCGCGAGCAGTTGCGCACCATTCAGAAGGAACTGGGCGAAGACGACGGATCATCGGCCGAGATCGATGAGCTGACCCAGCGGATCGAGACCCTGGGCATGCCCGAAGCCGTGCTCACGCAGACGCGCAAGGAGATCAAGCGACTGCGCCAGATGCCCGAGGCCGCCGGCGAGTATTCAATGTTGCGCAACTATCTGGACTGGCTGGTCGAGCTGCCCTGGCGCGCCGACGAGCTGGCCGCGATCGACATCGCCGCGGCCCGGCGCATTCTGGATGAAGACCATTTCGGTCTGGACAAGGTGAAGCGGCGGATTCTCGAATTCCTGGCCGTGCGCAAACTGAATCCGCATGGCCGCAGCCCCATTCTGTGCCTGGTGGGTCCACCCGGCGTGGGCAAGACCTCGCTGGGTCAGAGCATTGCCAAGGCGAGCGGGCGAAAGTTTGCGCGCGTCAGTCTGGGCGGGGTTCATGACGAGGCGGAGATCCGCGGTCATCGGCGCACCTATATCGGCGCCCTGCCCGGCAACATCGTGCAATCGCTCAAGAAGACCGGTTCGCGTAGCTGCCTGATGATGCTCGACGAGGTCGACAAGCTCGGGCGCGGCCTGCATGGCGACCCGTCGGCTGCGATGCTCGAGGTGCTCGATCCCGAGCAGAACAATAGCTTTCGCGACAATTATCTGGGCGTGCCCTTCGACCTGTCAGACGTGATGTTCATCGCCACCGCCAATGCGCTGGATGAGATCGCTGGTCCGCTGCGCGACCGCATGGAAGTGATCCAGCTACCCGGATACACCCAGCAGGAAAAACTCGAGATCGCGCGTCGTTATCTGATTCCGCGTCAGTTGACGGCCAACGGGCTCACCGATGAACAGGTCACGGTTGCCGATGCGGCGATCGAGTTGATCATCGCCGACTATACGCGCGAGGCCGGCGTGCGCAATCTCGAGCGCGAAATCGGCAGCGTATTGCGACGGATCGCGGTGAAGGTCGCGAGTGCCGAGGCGGGCCAGCCACTCACGCCGCATCAGGTGGATGTTGACTTCGTGCGCGAGGTGCTGGGCGCGAGCCGTTTCGAGAACGAAGTGGCGATGCGCACCAGTCTGCCCGGCGTGGCCACCGGCCTGGCCTGGACACCGGTGGGTGGGGACATCTTGTTCATCGAGGCGTCCCGTTCGCCGGGCTCGGGCAAACTCACGCTCACCGGCCAGCTCGGCGACGTGATGAAGGAAAGCGCCCAGGCGGCCCTGACCCTGTTGCGTACGCGCGCGTCGACGCTCGGCATCGATCACGACATCGTGCAAAGTGGCGACATCCATGTGCACATTCCAGCCGGGGCAATTCCCAAGGATGGGCCGAGCGCCGGCGTGGCGATGTTTCTGGCGCTGACCTCGATGGCGCTGGAGCGGCCGATCCGCAGCGATGTGGCGATGACCGGCGAGATCAGCCTGCGCGGTCTGGTGTTGCCGGTGGGCGGCATCAAGGAAAAGGTGTTGGCGGCGCTGCGCGCCGGCATCCGTCAGGTGCTGCTGCCCCGTCGCAACGCCCGCGATCTTGATGAATTGCCGCCGGAGGCGCGCGAGCGGCTCAGCTTCGTATTGCTCGACACGGTGGACGATGCCATCGCCCATGCGCTCACGCCCTGAGCGCGGTCCTCGCGCTCAGCTTCGTCCCAGGCCAAGGCCTGCGTCGACGAGCATGACTTCGCCGGTGGTTTTGGCCGCGCCCGCGCCCAGCCACCAGATGGCCTCGGCGATGTCCTCGGGTGTCATCACATCGCCCAGCACCGATTTCTCACAATAGGTCTGCCGCGCCTTGGCGTAGTTGGCTTCGCCCAGGCCCTGGCGCAACCAGGGCGATTCGATGAAACCGGGCGCCACCGCATTGACCCGGATCGTCGGGCCCAGGGCCTTGGCCAGACCGAAGGTCATGGCGTTGAGCGCGCCTTTCGACGCCATGTAGGCGATCGATGAACCGCGCCCCATCATCGACGCGATCGACGACACATTGACCACACCGGGCCGCTCGCCCTGGCGCAGCAAGGGCACGCAGGCGCGTGTCATCTGCCAGGCGCCGATCACATTGACCGCATAGATGTCCTGGAAGTCGGTGGCCGACAGACCATCCAGATCGGCCGCAGCCACGAATTTGGTGGTGCCGGCATTATTCACGAGAACATCCGCACGGCCCCACCGGGCCTGCACCTGGGCAGCGAGCTCGCGGCACTGCGCATCATCGGCAATGTTCGCCTGGATGGTGAGCACCTGCGCGCCGAGCGCGCGGCATTCCTCGCTGACGACCTCGGCCGGCGCTGGATTGCGCGAATAATTGACCACGATGTCGAAGCCGTTGCGGGCAAACAGTCTGGCCGTGGCTGCGCCAATACCCGACGACGAGCCGGTGACGATACATACCCTGCGCGTGGAAGCGTTCATCAGATCTCCTGAATCCAAACCGGCCGGCTGGCGACCGAACGAGTGAGCCGCACGATCAGCGCAGTGTTTTCGCGGCCGACACTGCCGCACGCAGACCGAGCAGATAACTGTCCACACCGAAGCCGCAGATCTGGCCGCGTGCGATGTCGACGAACACCGAGTGATGACGGAAGGCTTCGCGCGCATGCACATTGGACATGTGCACCTCGACGATGGGGACGCTCAGGATGGCCAGCGCATCGCGAATGCCGATGCTGTAATGGGTCCAGGCGCCCGCATTGATGACGATGGCCGCGGTGCCGTCCGCATGGGCACGGTGGATGCGCTCGCACATCGCGCCTTCATCATTGCTCTGAAAACACTCAACCTGCACGCCCAGCTCACGGCCCAGGTTGATGAGCTGCGCATCGATCTCGGCCAGCGTGATCGTGCCGTACTGGGCCGGGTCACGCTTGCCGAACATGTTCAGATTGATGCCGTGCAGAGTCAGGATGTTCATCGTCGGGTCCGTGGATCGTCAGTCCGCACTATAGCCGAGCCCCTTGCTGTGGATCGGCCAGGCCATGGCCCCCCGCATAGGGATTACGCGCCGCGGATTGCCAGCCGGCCAGGGCCGCCGCCGATGGCTGAAGCACCTCGATGCGCAAGGGATAACACGCCGCTTCGCCGCCCGACTGCACGCTGTCGCAATTGCCGCCCGGACAGGCGGACAGTGCACCCAGCAGATCGATTTCGGCAAAAAACTCGATGTAGTCGCCGGGGCGCACCGGGCTGGCCTTGGTGAAATATTGATGCGTGTCGTGACTGAAGCCGGTACACATGAACACGTTCATCACGTCATGCACATGGGGTTCGGCCTCGTCCAGGCTCAGCCCGCGTGCGGCGGCCAGCGCCCGGGTCAGATTCGAATGACAACAGTGATGAAAATCCACACCCTTGAGCATGCGCAAGGTGTAGGGATCGCAGCGCGTGCCGATCACATCATGCACACCGGCGCCGTCGTCGTCCCAGCCATACCAGGCCAGGCTGTCATGCGTGATGGTTGCCATCGGACGCAGATGGGGCAGATTGCTCCAGAGCCGGTCGCCGGTGCTCAGATGGCTGGCCTGCAACTGGCGGGTCTTGCCGCTGAAGAAGCGCTCGTTCAGATTATCGCGGGCCCACAGATTCAGGTCGCCCACCTGCGATCCTTCGATGCTGACGATGCGGAACAACTGACCGGCCGCCACCTCAAAGGCCAGGCCGTCGCGCGGCGCTACCGTGTGCTCGGCCACCGGCCGGCAATCGGCGCGCACCCGCTCATAAAAGGCCCGATCCACCGGCGGCAGGCTGCTCACCTCATAACAGACTGTGGGCCTTGCCTGGCGCCGGCTCGAGGCATCGGCGGGTTCGGCAATGCGAGAGCGGTCCATCAGCGCGCCGTGGCATCAAAGACGGCATCAACCGGAATCTGCAGGCCGTTGACCAGATGATTGGTCTTGGCGGCCAGCGAGACCACCCGCAACAATTCGGCATGCTGGGCATCAGTCATGCCCTTGGCCCTGGCGGCTGCGGTATGCGAATGCACGCAATAGGAACAACTGTTGGCGATCGACACCGCCACGTAAATCATTTCCCTGACCATGGGATCCAGTTCACCCGGCGTGGCCATCACCGTCTTGACCTGATGCCAGGTTTCCTCGAGCAGGGTCGGATCGAAGGCCAGCCACAGCCAGAAATTGTTGATGAAATCGCTGCCGCGGGTGGTGCGGATATCGTCGAACACGGCTTTGACGCGGGGATTGGCTTCCGGATTGTCGGGGGGACGACTCGTCGACATCGCTCAGGGCTCCTGGTTGGTGGTTTCGTGCCAGTGTACCGCCAGACAAGCCACGGCCCGGCCGCGGTCAGAACCAGTCGTCCTGCATGTCCAGTGCGGTGCGATCCAGGGCCGCAATCGCCTCAAGCATCGTGTTCACCTTGGGCAATTCCCACCGGAAGAACCAGCGGGCGGCCTGCAGCTTGCCGCGATAAAAAGCGCTCTGAGCCGCGTCGGCGGCATTGGCGGCATTGGCGGCATTGGCGGCATTGGCAGACCCGGCATTGAGCGCGGCGATCGCCACCCGGGCCTGCTCCAGCCACATCCAGGCCACCACGGTATGGCCGAAGGCCTCCAGAAAGGCCGAGGAATTGGCCAGCGCAAGATCCAGATCATCCTGGCCGAATAAACGGGCCAGCGTGTTGTCGATCGCCTCAACGCTCTCGTGCAGCGCCGTGGACATGGCGCGCAGGCTGTCACGCGCCGCCTCCGGCGTGGCGGGCTCATCGGCAAGCGCGAGTGCCGATGTGATCGATGCACGCAATTCGTCGCGCCAGGCAGCCATGGCCGCGCCGTTGTTCATGCGTACCTTGCGGCCCAGCAGATCCAGACCCTGAATGCCGTGCGTGCCCTCGTGTATGGGATTGAGCCGCTGATCGCGCCACAACTGCTCGACGATGAAGTCGCGGGTGTAGCCATAACCGCCGTGCACCTGGATCGCCAGACTATTGCCTTCCAGACACCATAACGAGGCCCAGCTCTTGGCCACCGGCGTGAGCAATTCCAGCAGCAGACCGGTGCGCACAGCTTCGGCCTCGTCGCGTGCACTGGCCTGCCAGTCAAGCAGTCGGGCACACCAGAGGTTGAGCGCCAGCGCACCTTCCGCATACGCCTTCTGGGCCAGCAACATCCGCCGCACATCGGCATGTTCGATGATGCGGATCGGCGGCTGGGCCGGATTCTTGTTCTGCGGCCGTCGTCCCTGGGTGCGTTGACGCGCATAGTCGAGCGCATGCAGATAGCCCGAATAACCGATGGCCGCGGCGACGTTGCCGATCATCACGCGCGCATCGTTCATCATATGGAACATGCAGGCCAGCCCATGATGTGGCGCGCCGACCAGCGTGCCGACCGCACCCGCCTGCCCCGCCACCGGGTGGCTGCCTTCGCCGAAATTGAGCAGGCAGTTGGGAATGCCGCGAAAGCCTAGCTTGTGATTCAGTCCGGCCACGGCCACATCATTGCGCTCGCCATGGGAACCATCGCGCGCCACGATGATCTTGGGCACGGCGAACAGGGAAATGCCTCGGGTGCCGGGAATGGGTTTGCCGTCGGGCCCGGGAATCTTGGCCAGCACCAGATGGATGATGTTCTCGGAGATGTCCTCGTCACCCCCGGAGATCCACATCTTGTTGCCGAACAATCGATACGTGCCATCGGGCTGCGCGATCGCGCGTGTGGTGATGTCGGACAACGATGAACCGGCCTGGGGTTCGGACAGGCACATGGTGCCGAAATACCGCCCACTGAGCAGACGTGGCACATAAATGCGACGATGAAACTCGCTGCCATGCAGTTGCAGCGTGCTCGCATTGGCCGGGGTCAGGCCGAAGATGGTGGCGCCAACCGAGGCAGCGCCGATCCAGGCGCTGGCCGCGCGCTGGATCACCGAGGGCAGCTGCATGCCACCCACCTCATGGTCGAAGCCGGCCGCCAGCAGGCCGGAGTCCAGATAGGCGCGCACCACCGGCTTGAGTTCGGGCGGCGTCCGGACCTGGCCATTCACCAGTTGCGGCTCATGCTGATCGAGCAGCCGGTTGATCGGATAGAAGCGTTCGGTGGCGAGTTTTTCCGCCAGCGCGAGCACTGCGTCGAAAGTGTCGCGCGAATGCTCGGCAAAGCGCGCCCGCTCGGTGAGCGACTGCACATCCAGCCATTCATGAATCAGGAACTGCACATCGCGTCGGGACAGCAACAATTCGGCCATGGTGGTTCACCGGTAAACAAGGCGCGCCGGCCTTGTATCGAGTCAGACGTTGATCACGATCTTGCCGAAGTGGCGGGCTTCGGCCATGGCCCAATAGGCCGAGGGCGCATCAGCAAAATGGAACTGTTCATCGATCACGGGTTTGAGCGCCCAGACATCGATAGCCTTGATCATGTCCTGGAACATGCGCTGCGAGCCGACGTATATGCCCGAGAGCGTGATCGATTTGCGCATGATCGGGGTAGGATCGAACTGGCCGTTGCTGAGCACGCCGATCAGGGCGACCCGGCCAGCCACCCGGGTGGCAGCCACCGAGCGCGCAATGGTGCCCGCGCCACCAACCTCGACCACCAGATCAACGCCGCGCCCATCGGTGAGCGCGAGCACCTGCTGGTCCCAGTCGGGGTGTTCACGATAATTAATGGTCTGCCAGGCACCGAGCTGCCTGGCCCGGGCCAGCTTGTCGCCGCTCGAGGAGGTAATAATGCAGCGTGCGCCGAACCGGGTGGCAAACTGCAATGCAAAGATCGACACGCCACCGGTACCCAGCAGCAATACCGTGTCGCCCGGTTTCACGCGCCCCTCGACCACGATCGCGCGCCAGGCGGTCAGCGCCGCGCAGGGCAGGGTTGCGCCCTCGGCATAGGACAGATGTGCGGGCAATCTGACCACGCCCGTCTCGGGCAACACGACCTGCTGGGCAAGCACGCCATCGACGGCGCCGCCCAGCGCACCCTGCATCGCCCGCGCCGTGCAGGGGCCATCGACCCAGTCGCGGAAAAAGCAGCCGGCCACCCGGTCGCCCACGGTCACCGTCTGCACGCCGTCACCAATGGCGACCACTTCACCCGCGCCATCCGAATTCGGAATTCGCGGCAATACAATGCCACGCGGTAGCGGATCGCTGACGATGGAATAATCGCGGAAATTGATCGAGCTGGCCTTGATGCGTACCAGCACCTCGCCCGCACCGGGCACCGGATCGGGCAACTCGTTCTGCACCAGTGCGTCGATGCCATTGCCCGACACGATCTGCCATGCGTACATCTGTTACTCCGGATTGAAGGGTTGACCCGAGGCAGGCTGCACCATCTGGACAGTGGACGAATCGCCCAGCGTATCCAGATGCACATCGAGTTCATGCAGATTGGTAAAGACGCGCACCGGCTCGCCCGTCACGGGATCGATTGCCGGCGCCGCGGCGGATGCATCGCCATGTTGGCGACGGGTGAGCAGATCGGGCCGACGGATCCAGGCCGCCTGCAGGCCCGCGCGGCGCGCCGCGTGATAGTCCAGCTCGATGTCGTCCCCGATGTGGCACACCTGCGAGGGGACCAGCCCTGCCTCGCGACAGGCCAACTGGAAGATGGCGGGATCGGGCTTGGCCATGCCGACCTGATGGGCACTGATGATCACGCTGAAGTAGCGGCTCAGTCCGATGGTCGTCAGGTCGGCATTGCCGTTGGAGATGGCGATGAGCCGGTAACGATCCGACCAACGGCGCAGCAAGGGTTCAACATCGTCATAGAGTGTGACTTGCTGGCGGGCCCTCAGAAACACGTCGAAGCCACGATCGGCCAGCGCGGGATCGCAGCCCGATTGTTCGAGCGCCTGCGCCAGCAGTTGATGCCGTATCCAGCTCACATCGTGCAGCCGCTTCGGAAATTGCTGCACGATGCGCTGGCGCAGCGCACTTCGATTCTCGGGCGTGAGCCAGGCGGCGGTGGCCGGTGCATGTTCACCCAGCCAGTCGGTGAGGGTCTGCTCGGCGGCGACCAGGGTGGGCCAGACGGGCCAGAGGGTGTCATCGAGATCCAGCGACACGGCGGCAATGGCGCCATGGCGCAAGGTTCGCGGTTCACCTGGGTTCATGACAACGGATCGTCCTTCTGCAGTGACCCCAGTGTAGCCGACCCGGTGAGCCCGGCTTGAAACCCGGGATGGCGGACCCCATCTACACTAGTCGGATCGGCAGTGCGACTGGCATTGCCCGGATCAAGGAGTAGGGTCATGCCACGTCTGATCATGCTGGTTGGCGTTGTCATTGCAATCGGCGTGGTCTTGCGCCAGATCATCGAGAACGGTGGCGCCGGTCGCGGCAATACCTATCGGCCGCATAAACGCGGTTGGGGCGGCCCGGCCGCCAACCCCGACAAGGCCACCTTCCTGGCCTCGCGCGCCGAACTGGCCGGTGTGCGTGACAGTTTCAGCGCCGAGCCGATCAATCCCGAGCGCGCCATCCTTCGCTGTCCGGGCTGTCAGGCTTTCTATCATGCCGACAGCATCGCCACGCTGGCGCGCGAGAACCACGGTCGCTGCATGAATTGCGCCAGCACGCAGTTCGACCCCGTACAGATCACCGGCTGATCGGCATGACCGGCGGTATCGATTCCTCGCGCTATCGGCGACACCGGCAGATTCACGGTCTGGATCAGGATGCACTGGCCCGATTGCGGGTGCTGGTGATCGGCGCCGGCGCGATCGGCAATGAGGTGGTGAAAAACCTCACCTTGCTCGGCGTCGGTCAGGCCGAGCGGGGCGAGATCCGTCTGCATGATCTGGACCGGGTCGAACGCCACAACCTGACCCGTTCGGTCTTGCTGCGCGAAGCCGACATCGGCCAGGACAAGGCCTCGGCCGTGGCCGCCCATGCGCGCGAACTCGAGCCGGCCGTCCGGATCACCGCCGTGCACGGCAATCTGTTCGAGACGCTGAGGCTGGCCGATGTGCTGGACAGCGATATCGTGATCGCCGGACTCGACAACATCGAGGCGCGCATCCGCATCAACCAGTTGTGCTGGCTGGCCGGCAAGCCCTGGATCAATGCGGCCATCGACAGCCGTCATGCCAGCGTGGAGGTGTTCGACTTCGCGCAGGTCGATGCGCCGGCCTGTTATGAATGCACCTTGCCCGAAACGGCGCATGCGCGCCTGGCCGAGCGCCGATCCTGTGGCGGACTGCTCAAGGCGGCACTGGCCGAGCGGGTGATGCCCACCACCACGATCACGACCAGCATCGCCGCCGCCCTGGCCGTGAATCAGGCCTTGCTGCTGACCGGTTGCGACAACCGGGTGAGCCGGCGCGATGAGCATCGGGCCAGCGTGCGCCTGTTCTGCGATTCGCTGGTCGGCACCACCGGGCGCAGCGAACTGACTCCGGCCGGACTCTGCGCCGGCTGCGGCAGCCTGCCTTATCGGCCCACTGTTCACGAACCAGTGGGCACGGTCGCCGAACTGACTGATGCGCTGAGCCGGCTCACCGATGCGCGAGGCCAGCCACCGGTTGATGCGGGTGACGCCTGCACGATCGAGGCGACACCCGTGAGTCTGGGCGATGCGGTGATCACCGATGCGCGCTGCACGCGATGCCAGGATCCGGTCGCACAGGGCGGCTTCACGGGCCGGCGTGCGGCCGCCGTGACAGATGCGATCACCGTCTGTGCACGCTGCGCGAGCCCAAGCGTTGCAGTGGATATCCGCAGCGACTTCACGCTGGCGCAATTGCGCGCGGTGTTTGCCGACCGGCCCCTACCCAATGGCTGGCTCATCGCCGGCCAACAACTGTTTGCCACCGGCGTCGCCCAGCCGACCCAGCCCTGAAGGAAGGTTCTCATGAGTCAACTGCAACGCACCGACGACATCAAGCTGACCGTTCGAACCGCGGATCAGACCCGCAAGGCCGCGATCGAAATCGATCCGCAGCAGACCGGTGCCCAGGTGATCCAGACCGCCGCGGACAACTGGTCATTGCCCACCGACACCGATTACGCGCTGGTCAACACCACCACCGGCAAGGTGATCGGCCCCGGCGAATCGCTGGGCGATGCGGCGCGCAATGGTGACCAGTTGGAGATTCAGCCGGTGCTGGTGGCCGGGCAGTGAGCGGTCTGCAACAGCGTCGGCTCGCTGATGTCGAACGGGTGCGTGCACTGGCGCTCGCCTCGGGCGGCCAGCTCGAGCTGATCAATCACCCGGGCGATCGCGACACCGGGCAGCCCGTTGGCCCGCTCGAACTGTTGGTCAGACTGCCCACGGCGGGCAACGAGCATTATCCGGCGCAGGTGCTGTCGTCGTTCCGGCTGCGCATCGAACTGCCCGCCCGTTATCCGTTCGAGGCGCCCGTGGCGCGCATCACCGGCCCGGCCATCTTTCATCCGAACGTGTTCGAGTCGGGCGTGGTCTGCGTGGGCAGCAAATGGCTGGCCTCCGAAGGGCTCGACCTCTATGTGCGCCGCGTGATCCGGCTGCTCTGTTTCGACGGCATGCTGGTCAACATGAATTCGATCGCCCATGCGGCGGCCGGCCGCTGGTATGCAAGGGCGCGCCGCCAGCATCCGGACGCGTTTCCGAGCGCCATCCCGAACTGGTCACCGGCCGCCGACAAGGTGGTGCGCGCCTGCCCGGCCTGCGGCGTGAAGATCCGCCTGCCGGCTGCCCGTGCCGGCACGGTGCAGTGTCCACGTTGCCGCCATGAGTTCGAGGCCAGCACATGAAGTGGACCGATCTGCCGACCTCGCCGGTCCTGCCGACGCTGACCGAATCCCATCGCGAACGTCTGAGCACGGCCTCGCGACTGCTGTGTGCCGGCACCGGGTCGGCGCATGAGGCGGTGGTGGCGATCGACGCCTCGGTGCATGCCCAGGTGCTCGCGCAGTTGCGCGCCAGCCGCCTCGAGCAGGGCGGTTTGTTGCTGGGCATCCCGTATGGCGAGCCCGGCAATACCGGCGAGCCGGTGGCCATCGAGGTGATCGCCGCCGTTGCAGCCGACGATGCCTCGGGCACGGGTTATTCGCTGCGCATGGCGGCGGCGGTCTGGAGCGCTGCCAATGCGCGGCTTCACGATCTTCGCGTGCAGCGCGGTGGCGGCACCGATGATTGCCGGGTGGTGGGCTGGTACCACAGTCACCCGGGTCTGGGCGCCTTCTTCAGTGCCACCGACTGCGCCACTCAACGGGCATTTTTCCATCATCCCTGGAGCATCGGCTGGGTCATCGATCCCAGCGACGACACCCATGCCTGTTTCATCGGGGCCGACAGCTCAGCGGTCGGGCGCTGCCTGCTCATCGGGTAAGGCCGACACGCAGGCCAGCGCCTCGATCGCATCCTGGGGAGCGGCAAGGCTGGCCGCGATACACTGCCAGAGTGCCCGATAACGCCTGGGATACTGCACATGCAGCCGACTATGTCCGCCCTCGTCGAATGCCACCCGATAACGCGGCTCGCGGGCAGCCCGGTAGAGGGCGTCTGTGTGGGCGCTGGGAATCGTTTTGTCCAGGCGCCCGGTCAGGAACCAGCCCGGTCCGTCGATCGCGCCGATCTTGGCAATGGACTCGAATCGCTGGGTGGTGAATGAGGCGAGCAGGCGGGCCGTGAGGCTGTAATCACGGGCGATATCGGGCAGCGACTTGAACGCGGATTCGAGCACCAGGGCTCCGTAGTCCCGGCCCTGGCGTCGGCGCGAGGCCAGATCGACGGCCACGGCAGCACCCATCGAATGGCCAAAGATGATGCGATTTCCGGGATCGGGCATCTTTTGCGAAAATGCCTCAAAGGCTCGCTCGGCATCGGCGACAATGCTCTGCTCGTTCGGTACGATTGTGCTGCTGTCTCCCCATCCCCGGTATTCCACGGCGAACACCGCCAGGCCGGCTTCGTGAATCGCGGCGATCTTGCTGCGGTTCTGGAAGATGTTGCGAAAGGTGCCATGCAGGTACAGGACCACGGGTGCGCGAGCATCCGGCGCAGGAACATACAGGATGCGCAGACGATGCCGCCCGGTCTGGCCGACGGAGTCCTGGTCGATGAAGTCCAGCTGGTCGTGCGGCGTGATCGGCACCCAGTCGGTCGGCAGGCCCGGGGTGGGCCGGTAGATCCAGCCCCGATGCCGGGTCTCCAGCCAGCTGCAGGCGGGTAGACCGACGGCGATGATGAGTGCGCAGCCAATGATCCGAACGAATGACAGGTTGAACGGCATGGGGAAACAGGCAGGCGGAAGAGTCGGATGGTGCCGGCCTGTCCAGGTGGCCGTGGCGGCGCTGGTGAGCCTGACGGGTCTGACCGGACAGCAGTCGAGCGCCGAGGCGGCGCCCATGACAGCCGCCAGAGCGGATGAGCATCGGGTCGAATTCGCGTTCAGCAACTATACCCGGCACTACGGCAAGTCGCCCGATCATCGTCGCGTATATGCGCTCGGTCTGTCGAGCATCGACGGCAGTGGCTGGATCAATGGCGGCGCAATTTTTTCCAATTCTTTCGGCCAGCCCAGTGCCTATGGATTCGTAGGCCAGCGCTACGACACTGCATCCATCGTGCGCGATTCCTATGTGCAATGGACGGCCGGCGTGATGTATGGCTACCTGCCACCGCATGACGGCGACGTGCCGCTCAATGTGAAGGGATTCTCGCCGGCGCTCGTGCCGACCATCGGCTATCAGGTCGACCGGACACTGGCCGTGCAACTGTCAATACTGGGCACCGCCGCGCTGATGTTTCGCGCGGTGTTCGCCCTGCCCTGACCCGCGCCGCGCACGCCGGTCATTTTGCCTTGGGCAGCCGACCCATCAGATAGAACTCGTCGTTGGGCATGATGTGGGCAACATTGGCCATGCGATTGGACAAGGCGAAGAACGAGGCGATCGCGCCGATGTCCCAGGCATCTTCATCCGTGAATCCCGCGGCCTGCAGCGCGGCGAAATCGTCATCACCCACGGCTGCCGAATCGGTGGCCACCTTGATCGCGAAGGCAATCATGGCACGCTGCCGATCGGTCAGCTCGGCCTTGCCGGGATTGGTGGCGAGCTGGTCGGCCAGGCGAGGGTTCTTCGCATAGATGCGCAGGATCGCGCCGTGCGCCACCACACAATACAGGCAGCCATTGACCGCGCTGGTGGCTACCACGATCATTTCCTTTTCCGCCTTGCTCAGATTGTTCTCGCGCAGCATCAAGGCATCGTGATAGGCGAAGAAGGCCCGGAATTCATCGGGTCGACGGGCCAGCTTCAAAAAGACGTTGGGCACGAAACCGGCCTTCTCCTGCACCTGAAGAATCGTGGCGCGGATGTCGTCGGGAAGATCAGCGAGTGCCGGCAGCGGGTAACGATCGGTCGGGGTCATGGGCTGATGCTCCTGAAGGGGATGGGGAACCCCATTTAAGCATGGCCGCGTCATGGACGGCGGCCGTGAGAATGCCCAGGCAGATGAAGAACATGGCGCTGGGCAACTGGGCCAGGAAGATGCTCGCCGACAGGCAGGAAACGCCGGTGAACACGATCAGTGCCAGAGGCGCATAGGCAATCCGGTTGCCCTGACGAATCTGTCGATAGCAGGCGACCGACGGTATCACCAGCGAGGCCAGGAATAACAGCCCGCCCACCACGCCATAGGCATAGAAGGCGGTGACCAGATCATTGTGCGGCTCGCCGAATCCGCGCCCGAATTCAGGCAGTCGGCGCTCGTCGATGGCCTTGCTCAGGGCAATCTGATAGGTGCCCACGCCGTGACCGATCCAGGGCGAACTCCTGAGCCCTTCCCAGGCCACGATCAGAAAACCGGCCCGGATACCGATCGATGAGGAATAGTCGCCCGCCTGCAGCGAGGTCACGTCCTGCACGGCTTCGACCGCCAGGCGTTTGCCAATGTAGGTGGGCGCCAGCATCACTGCCATCGCCAATGCCCCGATGAGCAAGGCGGTACGCCACCAGCGGAACAGTCCGGTGAACAACAACAGCGTCAGACCGACGCCCAGCAACACCCCGCGTGCCGCAGTCAGCGCCACGATGATGGACAACATGATCGAGGCCAGCATGACGATGCCCACCGCCCACCGCCGGGTCTGGTGCATCGCGGCCGCGACGACCACCATGAAGGCCATGGTCACGGCCTGTGAGGTCACGACGGGTCCGCTGGCACCCTGAGCCCGCACGCCATCGGAGAAGTTGAACACATGCCAGGTCTGCCAGACGAGCACGGCGACCGAACCGATGGCGAACATCCGCAAGGCGTCTCGATCACCGGCCGCCAGCCAGATCATCAGGGGCAGCAATAACCATCGCGAGGGCGTGTCGATGTCGGACAGGTCACCGCCGTGCAAGGCCGTGACCAGACAGAGCCAGGCGAAAAACGCGGCGAATGGCCCGACGATGCGACCGACCCAGGGCGGCCAGGGCACTGCATCTCGAGCCCGCAGACGCAGCAGTGTGAGCAGCAGCACCGGAATCAGGGCCAGACCCTTAAAAAATAGCAGGATCGGAATGCCCACCCAGCACGCGCAGCGCAGCATGCGCCAGCGGTCCTCAGCCTGCTCAGACACCGTGCTGATCACGCAGTCTCCCCGCCAGGCGATAGCGACACCAGGTTCCGTAGGCATTCACGCCGGCCACGCACAGGCCGGACCAGCCATCGAGAAACCCCAGGCGAAAGATCAGGCCTCGCAGCAGTGTCCAGACCGCATGGGTCATCGCGGCGGGTAGTCCGCCACGCCCACGGCTGGCCAGTGAGGGGGCCCCTGCCTGGGCATAACGACGCACCTTGGCAAGCGCATCGCTGACCGAATCCCAGGTGTAGTGCATCAGATAACCGTCCAGCCTGGCCAGCGGCGGCGCGCATTCGAGTTGTTCATGCACGGGCAGGTTGCTGAAGCGCCCCGCCCCGTTGCGACACAGGCGCAGGACCCGGTCGGACTGCCAGTCGCCGAATCGCACCACCCGCGATCCCAGGCAGGAGCGGCGATTGATCCAGTAGCCGTTGGCGGCCGCGGTCTGATCGCCGCGCACCACTTCGCTGACCGACTGAGCCAGCTCAGGCGTGACCACCTCGTCCGCATCGAGCGAGAGCACCCAGGCATGGCTGGCCATGGCGAGCACCCGATTCTTCTGTGCGCCAAAGCCCGGCCAGTCGGGATCAACCTCGACCCGCGCACCCAGATCGCGGGCCAGACGCACGGTCGCATCCTGGCTCGCGCCATCGAGCACGACGATCTCATCGGCGAAACCGACCGAGCGCAGACAGCGCTCGATCTTGGCCTGTTCATTTTTGGTGATCAGCACAACCGACAAACCCGCGCGTAATTCGCGAGGGTTTGCATTCAATGTCGACAGGAGTTCCGTGCCGCCAGCCATCACTGAGCTAATCCACCGAGACGCTCGGCGCGACCGGATCATGGCTGAACTGCAGCCGGTGCAGGCTCGCATAAAAACCATTGCGGGCCAGCAACTCGTGGTGATCGCCCATTTCAACGATGCGCCCCCGATCGAGCACGACAATCCGGTCCGCCCGCTCGATGGTCGACAGGCGATGCGCAACGACGATGGTGGTGCGCCCCTTCATGATGCGGTCGAGCGCAAGCTGAACCTCGCGTTCGGTGCGCGAATCCAGCGCCGATGTTGCCTCATCGAGCAACAGGATAGGCGGATCCTTGAGCAAGGCACGGGCGATCGCCATGCGCTGTCGCTGACCGCCGGAGAACCGGGTGCCGCGTTCGCCCACCTCATGATCGAGGCCACCGGGCAGGCTGGCCACATGATCACGCAGCGCCGCGCCCTGCAGCGCCGCCCAGATCTCGTCATCATTGATCTCACGATGACTGCCAAACGACACATTGCCGCGCACCGAGTCATTGAACAACACCACGTCCTGGCTGACCAGACCGAACTGGTCGCGCAGACTGTCAAGCGCGATATCGGCAATCGGCACACCATCGAGCAGGATGCGACCGCTGCTCGGATGCATCAGCCGCGGCAACAGGTTGATCAGTGAACTCTTGCCCGAGCCTGAAGGGCCGACGATGGCGACCACTTCACCCGGCGAGATATCCAGGTTGATATTGTCCAGCGAGTCAACCGCGGCATCCCGATAGCGCAGGCTGACGTGTTCAAAGCGCACCGCGCCGGGCGTGCGGCCCAACCGGATCGTGCCCCGGTCTTCTTCGGCCGTGCGATCGAGCAGCGCGAACACGGCCTCGGCCGCCGCCAGGCCGCGCTGCAGTTCGGCATTCACATCAGCCAGATGCTTGAGCGGCGCCAGCAACATCAACATGGCGGTGATGAAGGACACGAAGCCGCCCACGCTGGTCTGTCCATGGATGGATTGCACCAGTGCGATGGTGACCACTACCGATACGGCGATCGCGGCGCACAACTGGGTGATCGGTACCGTGGCGCTGCCGGCGATGGTCATGCGCATGGCAAAGCCGCGCAGTTTTTCGGCCGTGCGCTCGAACAGTCGACCCTCTTGTTCATAACCACCGAAGATCTTCACGACCTTGTAACCATGCACGGCCTCTTCGACCACGCGGGTCAGTTCTCCCGTGTATTCGAGATTGCGCCGCGACAATATGCGCATGCGCCGACTATAGACATTGATGACGAATGCGGTGGCCGGAATCAGCAACAAGGCCACCAGGGTCAGTCGCCAGTTCAGATAGAACAACCAGCCCAGCAGCCCGACCACGACCAGTGAGTCCTTGACGATGACGGTGAGCACGCGGGTCGCCGCACCGGTGACATTGGTCACCTCGAACACGATCTTGGAGATCAGCAGACCGGAGGCTTCGCGCTCGAACTCGGCGGACGGCAGACGCAGCATATGCATGAACATCTTGCGTCGCAGATCGATCAATACCTTGTTGGCGACCCAGGCCAAGGCATAGTTGCTGCCGAAGGTGGCAATGCCGCGAACCAGGAAGATGCCGATCAGCGCCGTGGGCACCAGCCAGATCGGCAGGTTGGACTGGTTGACGAAACCATCGTCGAGCAGCGGCTTCATCAGCGCCGGGAACAGGGGCTCGGTGGCGGCGGCAATCACCATGCCCAGCATCGCGAGCGCAAAGCCGGACCGATAGGGCAGCGTATGGGCAAGCAGGCGACGATAGACCGCCCAGCTGGTCTGCCGGCGGACGGGTTCGGTCATCGGGAAGCCCCGGCCATGCCGCCGATGCGACGGTAGTGGCGTCGGCTCAGATCCAGGCCGATGAATTGTTCGAGTCTGAGCTTGAGCAGATGACGACGCTCACGACGCGTGGGTTGATGGGAGGCATCGGGGGTGAATCCGGTCTCGGCATGATCGGCCAGCCACTGCGCCATCACCGCAGGATGCTGTCCATCGAAGGACTGCAGCAGACGCGGATCGATCCGGTAGCGATCGAAGTCGTGGCTGTCGTTCCAGTACTTGCCAACCGTATCGAGCTTGAGCCGCATCTGCCGGGCCGGACGCACATGGCCATAGTGGTAGATGGGCACATCGAGCACGACTGCATTCGGATACCGCAGCCGTTTGTTGCCGCGATCGCTCACCGCAAAGAACAGGCCGTCGGGTGAATACGCCCGGCAGGTGTTGCGGATAATTCGCACCGCCGTGCGATACCAGCCCGGGCCGGTGGCCAGCCACTGCGGACTGCCGAAGAAATGACGGTACTGAAAGGCAAAGGCCTCGACCCGAGGGTTGTCGTGATGGCGCTGCAACTGCTCGCGGATGGTCGGCAGGTCGGCTTCGTGAACGACTTCATCACCTTCGAGGTAAAAGGCCCAGTCGCCATTGCAGCAGAAGTGCGCAATCATTTTCTGCTGACCATAGACGAAGCCCCGATCGCGCATCGCCTCGTTCCAGACCGTATCGATGATGCGGATTCTGGGGTCGCCGATCGCCAGCAGACGTTCACGGGTATCGTCGTGACCCTGGCCCAGCGCGATCACGAATTCATCACAGATCGGCAGCACCGAGCGGATGCTCTGCTCGAACGGAAAACCCAGACGCACGCCATCGCGCAGGAAGGTGAAGCCGCTCAGGCGGACCGGCCGAGCGGCCGGTCCTGTCGAGGGCCCGGACGCCGGCGAGGACTCAACCATAGTCCAGTTCCACGCTGGCCGTGTCCAGCCATTGACGCAGATTCAGGAGCAGGCTGTCGTCGACCCGCACCCGCCAGCTATCGGCCAGTCGCACCCGGCATTCGGCGCCAGCCGTCCGGTAGGCGATTTCGACCGGGCAGCCGCTTTGTTCATCGGTGCAGATCCAGTCGCGAAAATGCTCACGCAACTGCCGGCTGCAGGCATTGCCGTTGAGCCGGACCGTGAGCGAGCGGGCGAACTCATGACGCGCCGCCGCCAGATCGAGCAGCCGTTCGGCGACGATACGCTCGCCGCCCGAAAAGTCGTCCTTGGACACCTTGGCATGCACCACCAGCAGTTCATCGAGCCGGATGATGCGCCGCTGCGATTCGAACAATTCGTTATAGACCGCCACGTCACGGCTGCCCGTGGTGTCGTCCAGGGTCACGAACACCATGCGGCCGCGGCGCGTGTTCTGGGTGCGCATGTCGGTGACGATGCCGGCGATCCATAACGGCTGCGCCTGCACAGCCAGGGAACCGAGGCGGGTCGGCACGAAGCGGCGCACCTCGGCCTCGTAACCGTTGAACAGGTGACCGGACAGAAAGAAGCCCAGTGCGGTCTTTTCCTCCTGCAGGCGCTGACGCTCGGTGAACGGCGTCGCATCGCGCCACACCGGCGCATCCGCGCCGGTCTCTTCCTCGCCGCCGAACAGACTCGCCTGGTTGACCGACTGGGCGGCGACATCGGCCATTTCGATGGCGGTTGACACGTTGGCCAGCAGACGGGCACGGTGCGGGTCGATGGCATCGAAGGCGCCCGCGCGGACCAGTGCCTCGATGGCGCGTTTATTGACCAGGCGACGATCGATGCGTCGGCAGAAATCGTAAAGATCACGAAACGGGCCGTGCCGACGTTCGCTCTCGATGTTGGCGACCGCCGCCGCGCCCACGCCTTTGACCGCCCCCAGTCCGTAGCGCACGATCCGGTCACCGACGGCCTGGAATGACCAGACCGACTCGTTGATATCGGGCGGCAGCAACTCGACCCGGTTGGCCCGTGCATCCTGCACGAACAACCGCATCTTGTCGGTGTCGTCCATGTCAGAAGACAAGGTGCCGGCGAAGAACTCGGCCGGGTAATGCGCCTTGAGCCAGGCCGTCTGGTAAGTGACAACCGCATAGGCCGCGGTGTGCGACTTGTTGAAGCCGTACTCGGCGAACATGGCCATGAGGTCGAACAACTGGTGGGCCAGCCGTTCTTCATAGGCCTTGCTCAGGGCGCCGGCCACGAAGATATCGCGGTGCTTGGCCATTTCTTCGGGCTTTTTCTTGCCCATGGCCCGGCGCAGCAGATCGGCGCTGCCCAGCGAATACCCCCCGATGATCTGGGCAATCTGCATCACCTGTTCCTGATAGACGATCACGCCATAGGTGGGCGTCAGCGTCTGCTGCAGGTCGGGATGAAAATAATCAATGGTCTGCTGGCCCTTCTTGCGCAGCACGAAGTCCTGCACCATGCCCGAGCCCAGCGGGCCGGGCCGGTACAGCGCCAGTACGGCGATGATGTCCTCGAAGCGGTCGGGCGCGAGCTTTTTGAGCAGGCTCTTCATGCCATCGCTCTCGAGCTGGAACACCGCCGTGGTGTTGGCGTCCTTGAGAATCTGATAGGCGGCCGGGTCGGTGAACTCCAGCTTGGCCAGATCGAGCTTCAGGTCGGGATGGCGGGCATTGATTGCATCCACGGCAAACTGGATGATGGTCAGGTTGCGCAGACCCAGGAAGTCGAACTTGACCAGGCCCACGGCCTCGACATCGTCCTTGTCGTATTGACTGACCACGCCCGAGTCGACACCCGGTTGCCGGTACAGCGGCGTGAAGTCGGTGAGCTTGCCCGGCGCGATGAGCACGCCACCGGCATGCATGCCGACATTGCGGATGATGTCTTCGAGTGGCTCGGCCAGTTCAAGCAGGCCACGCACTTCATCGTCCTGTTCCTCGCGCTCCCTGAGCTGGGGTTCGGCTTCACGCGCCTTGGCCAGCGACATCGGTTTGTTCTGCACGACCGGAATCAGCTTGGACAGCTGGTCGCAGAAGTTGTAGCCCATGTCCAGCACCCGGCCCACGTCGCGGATGACGGCCTTGGAGGCCATGGTGCCGAAGGTGGCGATCTGCGAGACAGCCTGGGCGCCATAGCGTTCGCGCACATAGTCGATGACCATGTAGCGCTTGTCCTGACAGAAATCGATATCGAAGTCGGGCATGGATACCCGCTCCGGATTCAGGAAACGCTCGAACAGCAGGGCGTAGGGAATCGGATCGATATCGGTGATGCCCAGCACGAAGGCGACCAGCGAACCCGCTCCCGACCCACGACCCGGGCCGACCGGCACGCCGTTGAGCTTGGCCCAGTTGATGAAGTCGGCCACGATCAGGAAGTAGCCCGGGAAGCCCATCTGGATGATGGTGTCGCATTCGTATTCGAGGCGCTGCGCGTATTCGGCCTGCCGGGCTTCGCGCACGGCCGGATCGTCAAACAGGCTGAGCAGACGTTTGTGCAGCCCCTCGCGTGCGAGGGTGCGCAGATGATCGTCGAGGGTGACACCGGCCGGCACCGGGAAGTCGGGCAGTTGCGCCTTACCCAGCACCATCTCGAGATTGCAGCGCAGCGCGATCTGTACCGAGTTGGCCAGCGCGGCCGGCAGGTCGGCGAAACGCTCGGCCATCTCGGACTGGCTCAGCAGATACTGGACCGGCGTAAAGCGCCGGGGACGCCGCGGATTGGCGAGCACCTCGCCTTGGGCGATGCAGACCCTGGCCTCGTGGGCGCGAAAATCGTCAGGCGCGAGAAACTGGACCGGATGGGTGGCCACTACCGGAATGCCCAGTCGGGCGGCCAGCGGCGCGGCAGCGCGCACGTGATCTTCATCATCGGCATGGTCGGCGCGCTGCAGCTCGATGTAGTAAGCATCGCCGAAACGATCACGCCAGCCCCTGGCCAGCGCCTCGGCCTGATCGATGCGCCCGGCCAGCAGGGCCTGGCCGACATCACCCATGGCCGCACCGGACAACAGGATCAATCCGTCATTGATGCCAGCCTCGCCATCGAACCAGGTCGGATCGAGTTCGGCACGACCCCGCCATTCGTTTTCCAGCCAGGCACGCGAGAGCAATTCGCAAAGACGCAGATAACCGGCCCGATTGCGCACGATCAACAACAGGCGAAACGGCCGTTCGCGATCGGCCGGGTTGCTCAGCCAGCAATCGGCCCCGCAGATCGGCTTGATGCCGTGCTGACGCGCCAGTTTGTAGAATTTCACCCAGCCAAACAGATTGGCCAGGTCGGTCATGGCCACCGCGCCCTGCCCATCGGCCGCGGCACGCTCCATCAGACCCGAATGACGAACGATCGAATCAACGACCGAATATTCAGTGTGAACCCTGAGATGAACGAAGGTGGGATCGGACATCGGTCCTGGCGTCAGTCGAGAGGTGCAGAGTAATCGAACATTCTACCCGTCACCCCGATCGAGCACCGCCAGCCCGGTGCCCGTCTGCCTGCCTGCCAACCGGTCGATCAGATCTCGCGCCGGGCCGCGCGGGCGATTCGCGCGCCATAGGCCGAGGCGGTTTCCAGATCGCCGACCGGCGGACTCTGCTCAGGGGGCACGTTGTCGGCCTGCGCCATGACGCCCAGGTAGGAACCCAGCCGGTTCAGGCTGTCCGGATCGCCCGGATCGTCGGCCGGCATCATGGCGGTGCCGACCCAGATCATGCCGTGTTGCATGGCCAGCGTGACGAAATACTGAAGAGTGGAGAATTTGTCGCCGCTCATGGCCATCGAACAGGTGAAGCCGCCCGCGATCTTGTTGCGCCAGCCCTGGGTGAACCAGACCTTCGAGCTCGCATCGGCGAAGGTCTTGAACGGCCCCGAGGGGCCACCCATGTAAGTGGGCGAGCCAAAGACGACGGCGTCGGCCTGCGCCAGCGCCTGCCAGCCCGACTCGTCGATGGTGGTCACATCGAGTTGCCGCACCGTGGCACCGGGCACCGAGGCGGCGCCATCGGCCGCGGCGCCGGCCAGCCGCGCGGTGTGTCCATAGCCGGAGTGATAGGCAATGACGATACTGACGGTTGATCGATTCATGACGATATTGTGCCGTAGCGCAGCACGCGGTCGCGCCAGGCCGAGCGGATCGTCTCGATGACATCGACCTATGTGGGTCGCTTCGCCCCCTCGCCAACCGGTCCCTTGCACGCGGGCTCACTGGTGGCCGCCGTGGCAAGTTATCTGGATGCGCGCGCCCATCGCGGACGCTGGCTGCTCAGAATTGAAGACCTGGATCCGCCACGCGAACAGCCCGGTGCCACATCGGCGATCATCACCGCGCTAAGGGCTCACGGCCTGGTCGCCGACGGGCCGATCATTCATCAGAGCCAGCGCCATCCGGCGTATGCGCAGGCCTTGTGCCGATTGCAGGCCGACGGCCATGTGTACCGTTGTCGCTGCTCGCGGCGCGACATCCTGCAGGCGCTGGCCGACCGTAGGCCGGTCGATGCCGGCATCGATGGCCGGGAACCCGTGTATCCCGGCACCTGCCGACTTGCACCGCCACCGCCCGACATCGCTTGCGCGTGGCGCTGTCATGTCGGCGAGCAGATCATCCGCTGGACTGATCGCAGCGGCTCACGGACCCATGTCGAGGCTCTGGCCGAGCAGCCCGGCGACTTCGTGCTGCAACGGCGCGACGGTCTCTGGAGCTATCAGCTCGCGGTCGTCGTCGACGATGCGATGAGCGGCGTCACCGACGTGGTGCGTGGCGATGATCTGTACTCGAACACCGCGCGCCAGTGCCTGTTGCAGCAATGGCTGGGCCTGTCCCGGCCCCGCTATCTGCATGTACCGGTGGTGCGCAATGTGGCCGGCGAAAAGCTGTCGAAGCAGACACGCGCGCCGGCCATTGCCATCGCGCCCTCAGAGCGCCTGGCCGTTGATCAACTCAATGCGGCCATGAACCATCTGGGGCTCGGCTCGGTGGATGCGGCCGGACCGGCCGACTTCTGGCCACGCGCGATCGGCCAGTGGGCCCGATATCTGGAGCGGCTGCCCGCCTGGGCCCGCTGAACGCGGCTGGCTTGCTGCCCGGCCGGCGCGACCTCAGCGTCGGGCCACGAAGCGCAGGCTGCGGCCCGATTCGCTGAATTGCAAGGCCAATGGCCGGTGATCCGGCGTCACGGCCAGCCAGAACGACACATCGATCGTGTTCTCGCTGTCGGCCACGCGGCTGATCCGGAAACCCGGCGGCCTGCCGGCGCGCGCCGCATCGGCGGTATCCGCAGCCACGGGTTCGGGGCCAGAGATCTGCCAGCGACTCGGCGCGACCCGGCTGGTGCTGGCAAACGGAATCTGCACCGAGTGCCCGTCACGCAGAAACTGCGCATCAGCACGGCCCATCTGCATCATCTGCAACATCAGACTGAGCCTATCCTGAGTGTGAGGGGGCACCTGCAGGTGATCGTCACGGATCTGATTGACCAGCCCAGGATCATCGGTATAGGCGTAGTGGACCGTGCGCTCGCGAGGCGAGCGAAACGCCACCTTGCGTCGATCGATGAACTGGCGCGGCACCAGACCGTAGGGGTCCACGTCACCACGACTTTCATAGGTCAGATCGGCCAGAATGCTGTTCACCGTGAGCACGATCCGGTAGCCGGTTGCATCCCGGTCGGCCTGAAGACGCGCCGATGCAAGCGGCGTGGCACCCGAGCCGTTGAGTAGAAATCCTTCGTAGGGCAGGTCGATCGCGAGCCTGGCACGAGAATCGACCGTTGGCTGGGTGCCGGATGGCGAGGGTTCCGGCGCGGTGGTCGGGGTGGCGGTGGGCGCCACGCTGGTCGTGCCGGCCAGGCCGGCGCGCGCACCCGTGCCCGCAATCAGCGCCAGCACACCCCGCCCGAGCAGCCGTTTATTCACGATCGGCATGGGCGAGCGCAGGGAGCGATCAGCGAACAGGCGACGAGACACGCAGTCTGCGCTCAGGCCGGCTGTTTGAGTCCGCCCAGCAAGGCCGCCAGCGGCCCTTTGCGGCCCTTGCGATTGGCCAGGCGGCTGGCCATGCCGGCCGCGGCCGTCGCCGACTCATCGGCATGGCCCCGGGCCGGCTCGTTGCCGGCATTGGTCGATTCATAGGGCTTAAAAAAGAAGGGATCCTGCGAATAACCGGGCAGTCGCGCTCCACCGGCCGGCAACCGGCCGCGCGGGCGCTCGCCAGCCGGGGACGGCTGGGCAACGGCGTCGCTGCGCCCGGTGCGATCGCCACGCGGGCGTCGAGCGCGGGTATCGTCGCTGGTGCGCGGTGCGCGCATCGCTTCCCGAGCCACGGTTCGCTCGATCGGCAGATCGACCGGCGGCAGGTTGCCCTTGATGAGTTTTTCGATCTCCACGCGAAGCCGTTCATCATCCGGCGTCATCAGCGACAAGGCCAACCCGCTCGCACCCGCGCGGCCGGTACGGCCGATCCGATGCACATAGTCTTCGGGCGAGTACGGCAGGTCGTAGTTGATGACGGCCGGCAGCTCGGCAATGTCGAGACCACGCGCAGCCACGTCGGTGGCCACCAGTACCCGGATCTCGCCCTTCTTGAACGCATCGAGGGTGGCCAGCCGGTCTTGTTGCGACTTGTCGCCATGAATGGCACTGGCGTTCAGGCCATCGGCCTCGAGCAGACGCGCCAGTCGTCCGCAGCCGATCTTGGTATTGGAGAAGACGATGACCTGGGAGATGGCCCGGTCACGAATCAGTTGCGCAACCGCGATGCGCTTGGCATCCGCATCACGAACCCGGTAGACGACCTGTTCGACGTTTTCTGCGGTGGCATTGCGTCGCGCCACTTCGATGAGTTGCGGATTGTTCAGGAAACTCTCGGCGAGCTTGCGGATCTCCTTGGAGAAGGTTGCCGAGAACATCAGATTCTGCCGGGCGGCCGGCAGCAACTGGATGATGCGCTGGATATCGGGCAGAAAACCCATGTCGAGCATCCGGTCCGCCTCATCGAGCACCAGCACCTCGGTCGAGCCCAGATTCACGGTGCGCTGACCAACATGATCGAGCAACCGGCCCGGCGTGGCGATCAGGACCTCGGCGCCGGCGCGTAGCGCACGGATCTGCGGCGCGATATCGACGCCGCCAAACACGGCGGCGCTGCGCAGGCCGGTGTACTTCGCATAGTCGCGCACATTCACATAGATCTGGTCGGCCAGCTCGCGCGTCGGCGCGAGGATCAGCGCACGCACCGGATGACGGGCGGGTGATGCGCTGGTGTTGGCATGAGCCATCAGGCGTTGCAGGATCGGCAGGGCGAATCCGGCCGTCTTGCCCGTGCCGGTCTGGGCTGCGCCCATGACATCCAGGCCACGCATCACGACCGGAATCGCCTGGGCCTGAATCGGTGTCGGAATCGTGTAGCCCATCTCGGCAACCGCGCGATTGATGGGTTCGGCCAATCGGAAGTCGGCAAACGTGACCTTGGCCGGTAATGCGGGATCGGTGACCGGCGAGACGGAATCGGTGGGACTGGCCGGTGGAAGTTGCGACTCGATGGGTGAATTCAAACTCGGTGGTCTCTTGACAGAATTAAACGAGGACGACCCGAAAGTCGTTCATGACAACCCTATATTGTGGACTCGCATTGTGTCGGTGGGTTGATCCGCGACGTCGAAAACGGCAAAATCGCATCGAGACTGGACATTTATACAGTGAAATCCGAGCGCTTTGCCCATCAGATCGCCTTCGTGGATGTCGAGACCACGGGTTCGTCGCCCGATCGCGGCCGGATCACCGAAGTGGGCATTGTCACGGTCGACTGGCCCGACCCGCATCCCGGCCCGCCCCGCGTCGAACGCTGGCACAGCCTGGTCAATCCGGGGGTCGCGATTCCGCCCGAGATCCGTTTTCTGACCGGCATCGACAACCAGATGGTGAGCCAGGCACCGCCGTTTTCAGCCCTGGCCGACCAGATCGAGGCGCGCCTGGCCGATGCGGTGTTCATTGCGCACCATGCCCGCTTCGACTATGGCTTTCTCAAATCGGAAATGGCGCGGATCGGTCGACGCTTTCACTGTCGCACCCTCTGTACCGTCCGGCTGTCGCGGGCGCTCGATCCGCAGCGCAGCCCGCACACCCTGGATGCGCTGATCCATCGATGGCGTCTGCCCTGCCCCGAGCGTCATCGGGCGCTGGGCGACGCCCAGGTGCTGTGGCAGTTGCTGCAGGCCTTCGAACGCGAATACGGCATCAATCGGCTCAACGAGGTCGCGCGCGGCCTGATCAGCCGGCCCAATCTGCCCGCGCACCTGAACGTGCGCACGCTGGACGAGGTGCCTGCCGCACCCGGCATTTATTTTTTCCACGGCCTCAATGAACTGCCGCTCTATATCGGCAAGAGCCGCAACATCCGTCAGCGCATCGCCAGCCATTTCTGTGTCGACTACCAGTCGGCCCGTGGCGTGCGGCTGGCCAGCGAAACCCGTGCGATCAGCTGGACCGAAACGGCGGGTGAGTTCTCGGCGCTGCTCGCCGAATCGCAGGCCATCGGCCAACGGCAACCGGCGCACAACCGGGCACTGCGCCGTCAGGCAGGCACCTGTTTCGTGAGCTTTGCGCCCGGTTCGCCGCAACCGGTGTTCACGGCGGCCGGCCCGATGCCCGGCGGCATCGCCGGCGGCCTGCTCGGTCCGTTCGCCTCACGCGCCGCCGCGCGCCAGCAGCTCATCGCCCTGGGTCGACAGCATCGCTGGTGTCTGCGCACCATGGGTCTGGAAAAAGGTCACAACGATGCGCCCTGCTTCGCCCGCCAACTCGGACGCTGCGAGGGTGCCTGCGTGGGCGCGCAGACATCCGCCGAGCTGGCCAGGCGCATCGAGCGCGATATCGCTGTCTTGCGTCTGCCCCGATGGCCCGAACAGGGCCAGTTACTCCTGCTCGAACAGGATCCGACGCGCGGGCGGTCCGCCTGGCATCTGTTCTTTCGCTGGTGCTGGCTGGCCAGTGGCGAGGACCCGGCGCAACTGACCGATTGGCTGGCGGCCAATCCGCCATCAGCCGATGGCGCGCATGGGCAATGCCGGATCGAGCTGTCGGTTCTGAATCTGCTGGTGCGCACGATCGGTCGCGCGCCTATCCTGGTCACCGACCCGCTGCCCGGCTTGCCCGTCTTCGATGACGATGCCCACTGGACCACGCACAATCAGCGCGCCAGCCACCTGAGCTGGTGCTGGCTGGCTTGCCAGCCCGGCCGACAGTGACCGGGTGCCCGCTGCGTGCCCCGCGCACCAGCCTGTCCGGCACACAAGTTCTCATTGCTGCGGCCCGCATGCCGCATACAATCGGCTCAGACGGCGACCGGCATGGTCGGCACACAATCGAGGAGCATCGGGATGGATTGGCGAGGCCAAAAGGAGAGCAGCAATGTCGAGGACCGGCGTGGCCAGCGTGGCGGCGGCCTGGGCGGTCTGGGTGGGCTCGGTGCCCGCCGGGGTGGCGGACTGGGCCTGGGCACGATTCTGATCGCCCTGGTCATTTCCTGGGTACTGGGCATCAACCCGCTAACGATCCTGGGCATGTTCGGCGGCATCGAGGGCGGCGGCCTGGGTGGCATGCCGACCAGCCAGATCGAAGCACCCACCCAGAGCGGCCCGGCCATTTCGCCCAGCGATGATGCCGGCAAGTTCGTATCGGTCATCCTGGCCAGCACCGAAGAAGTCTGGGCGCCGAAATTCCAGGCCAGCGGCTCGCGCTACCCGGCCCCGCAACTGGTCATTTTCCGGGGGGCCACCACCACCGGCTGCGGAACCGGCACGGCCGCCTCGGGCCCCTTCTACTGCCCGGCCGATCGTAAGGTCTATATCGATCTGAGTTTTTTCAACATGATGCATGAGCGGCTGGGCGCGCCGGGCGACTTCGCCCAGGCCTATGTGATCGCGCATGAGGTAGGCCATCACATCCAGAATGTCTCGGGCATCATGGGCAAGATGGAGCAGATGAAGCGGCAGGTCCCGTCCAGCCGTCAGAATGAACTGTCGGTGCGACTGGAGCTTCAGGCCGACTGCTTTGCAGGCATCTGGGCCAGGGAGTCGCAACAGGCCAAGAACTGGCTCGAGCGAGGCGATATCGAAGAGGCCATGAATGCGGCGGCCGCGGTCGGCGACGACAACATGATGCGGCAGGCCGGCGCAGCGGTCAGGCCCGAGCACTTCACGCACGGCAGCGCCAAACAACGCGCCAAATGGTTCAACATCGGCCTGCGCGATGGCACGATAGGCAGCTGCGATACGTTTTCGGCGTCTGCGGTGTAAGACGCCGGGCGGGGGATCACAGGCTCAGGCTGGTGGGCCCCCGGGGAGTCGAACCCCGCACCAATGGATTATAAGTCCACTGCTCTAACCAACATGAGCTAGGGGCCCGGCGCGGCAAGTATATCGAAAGGACTGTATCTACCGGCGGTAGCGCCGGCGCCGACGGCGCTACCGGCCAATTGTCCGGCGAATCCGACCGGTTCCCTGTTTTCGGGCGAGAATGCCCAAGAGATCACGGCACAATGTTCAGACCCTGTGTAACTTGCGCCTGGTCGCCCCGACCAGCCACAATTCCGACACGATGAAATCCCCATTGCCCGCCATTCGATCCTGGTTTCTGCCCGCCGAGCCGGATCTGGTCGAGCTTCGGGGACAGGTGCTCAACCGTCACCTCGTTCGCAGCACGGTCATGGCGCTGGGCCTGATCGTGGTGGTCAGCCTGCTGGCCGCCGCCAAACTCGCCCCGGGTGTGCTGACCCCGGCAGTGCTCGTGGCGGGCCTGCTGGTGTTGACCCGGGCGATGCTGGTGCGCCGCGGCCGCCTCACCTATCCCGACCGCTCGGGAAAACTCGTGCGCAATGAGCGCCAGGTGGCAGGTCTGACCCTGCTGATCTACGGGTATATCGGCACGCTGATCGCTCATCCGGGCCCGGTCGAGCCGGCCAATCAGATCGTCCTGTTGCTGATCGGGCTGCTCGCCCCACTGGCGCTGCTGCGCACGCTCAGTGCCTCGCGTCTGGTTTTTCTGGCCGGCGCTCTGCCCATGCTGGCCGGCTCGGCCTATGCGATGCTCGTGCTGAGCGACTCGGTCCAGCCCGTCATCTGGATCGGCTTCGTGGCGGCGCTGGTCCTGGTCGCCGAGTTGTCGCTGCGCGGTCTCAGCTATGCCGACCAGGCGATCCGTTCGCAATCACGCGAGCGTTCACTGCTGTCGCAACAGCTTGCCTTGTTCAGTACCAGCCAACTCGGCATCGCTCAGACGCTCAGCGGCCGGATCGGTCGGGCCAACGCGCGCTTTCGCCAGTGGTTCGGCGAGGGTGCCGGCGATGCCTTGCTCAATGATCTGGCCACCTCGATCGGCATGAGTCGCGATCGCCTGCTGCGTCTGATCAATCGCGCCGATCAGCGTATCGCGGGTCATGAGAGCCGGTCGATCAACGTCCTGCTCAATGGCGCCACGCCGCGTTACTTCAGCGTGCAGGTGCGTCGCTTCGATCCCATCCAACCGGCTCGCGGCCTGCTCTGGACGGTCAGCGACCAGACCTCCGACTGGCTGTCACGCAAGGCCAACGAGCGTGCGGCAACCCGTGACCCGCTGACTGGTGCGCTGAACCGGCGCGCGCTGCACAAGCGCTTGTCGGCCATGCTGATCCGGGATCTGCGGCGCCAGCCTTTTGCCGTGTTGTGCATCGACATCAACCGCTTTGGCGAACTCAACTCGGCCAATGGCGAGGGATTCGGCGATCAGATCCTGTGCATCGTGTATCGCCGCCTGCAGCGAATCCTGCGTGAACAGGATGTGATCGCCCGTACCGGTGGCAACGAGTTCGTCATCGTGCTTGACAATGTCAACGGCATGGAGCGGGCGGCCTCCATTGCCGAGAAGGTCATGGAATCCCTGTCCGCACCGATCGTGCTCACCAGCATGACCTGCTCGATCGCGGCAGCGGTCGGGGTTGCTGTGGCTCCGCTGCATGGCCGACGCTCCGACGAACTGCTGAGCCGGGCACGCGCCTCGATGTTCGCCGTCAAGCGCACCCTGGTGCAGGTACAGGCGGGCAAGCTGGGGCGGCGCGCGCCCTAGTGGGGCGGCAGACACGTCGCCGGATCTGGCCCGGCTTGCCGCGGCGGCGCCCGGCGCTTACGATTCCGTTGTTTGCGGACCGATGCAGGCGTAGCGCCAGGGCCCATGAGAGCCGATTACGCGATCACCTTCGCCTGTTATAACCAGCGCGAATTCACCGAACGATTCATCGCCAGCCTCGATCGCGAGGCGGTGGATTTCTCGCGCATCATCGCGGTCGACAATGGTTCGACCGATGGCACGCGTGAATGGCTGGGCACCCTGGGCCTGGGCGGCGTGATCCTGAACAGGCACAACCTGGGTTGCGGCGCAGCCTGGAACCAGGGGGCGATGGCCTTGCAGGCCGAGTGGACCATCGTCATGAACAATGACGTGATCTGCGGTGAGGGCTGGTTGCACGGCCTGATCGAGGGTGCCCGACGCCATCAACTGAGCATCGCCAGCCCGGGCCTGATCGAAGGTGAACTCGATTATGACTTTCCGGCCTTCGAGGCCGATGCCAGACACCGGCTGGATGGGTATTGTCGGCAGGGTCGGGCCAATGCGGTATGCATGGCGATTCACCACGAGGTCTGGGCACAGATCGGGTACTTCCTGCCGGTGCCGCGATTGCTCGGCTATGAGGACACGATCTTCTTTCGTCAGGTCGAGCAGGCGCGAATCGCCTGCGGCATGGTGGGTAGCGCCTGGTTGCACCATTTCGGCATGACCACCCAGAAGGCGGTCAAGCTGGAACGGCAAATGGCCGAGCGCGACAGCCTGGGCAACCGCGCCCTGTTTCGGCACTACATGAACCAGTCATGGCTGGAGCGCAAATGGCTCAAGCATCGCTCGCAGGCGCAAACGCGAAACAGCATGCGCCAGGAATTCGAGCGCTTTCGCATGACGGTTCATGGGCTGCGCATCAACGGCGACTTCGAATGGCATTGACCCACGCAGAACGGTCCCGGCATCTGGACATCGGTTGCGGCGGCAAGCCGCGCAACCCCTATCGATGCGTGTCCGTGTCGGCCTGCGATCTGGCCTTCACGGGTGCCGTGCCCGCCGGCATTCAGTTCCGGGCGGTCGATCTGAGCGCGCAGTCCATTCCGTTTCCCGATCAGCATTTTGCCTCGGTATCGGCCTTCGACTTTCTCTAGCATGTGCCACGGCAGATGCGCGAGGCATCCGGTGCGCTGCGCAATCCCTTCGTCGAACTGATGAACGAGATCCACCGGGTCCTGCAACCAGGCGGTCGGCTGCTCGCGATCACGCCGGCGTTTCCGCATCCGGCCGCATTCACCGATCCGACCCATGTGAACATCATCACCGAACAAACCCACACGTATTTCACCGGGTCCGAGCCGGGGGCGTCGATCTATGGTTTCAGGGGACGATTCACGTTGTTGCAGGCCAGGCGCGAAACCCCGGCCAATGCCTATGACCAGCAGGAGCCGGCACTGCGCAAGCTGCTGCGCCGCAGCCACCGCCGACTGATGCCTGGCGGTCTGTCGCATATGCTCTGGGAATTCGAGGCGGCCTGAGCCCTCGATGCAGCCAGCCGCTCAGATGCCCAGTGCCCACTGAATGATGGTCTTGGCCACGAAGCCCAACATCCCGAACGAGAGCACGAAAAACAGCACGAAGGTCCCGATCCGGCCCGCACCCGATTTGCGTGCCAGATTCAGAATGATGAACAACATGTAGAGAATCAGCCCGCCGACACCGAAGGTCGCGCCGAACCAGGCGATCTGCTCTTCCGTGTAGCCGAACATCAGGCGGCAGCGCGGCGGGAGGTCAGATCGGCATAGGCATGCCAGCTCGCATGACCCAGCACGGGCACCAGCACCAACAGGCCGATCACGCTGACCATGGCGATGAGGGTCAGCAACATGATCAGCCCTGCCCAGATCGCCATCGCGACCGGATGGTTGCCCACGGCGGCAATGCTGGTAGCCACCGCCTGCATGATCGACACATCCTGATCGACCAGCATCGGCAGCGAAATGGCCGTGGCGGCAAATACCAGCGCCGCGCCCACGCCGCCGGCCAGCAACCAGATCCAGAACAGCAAGGGATGGTCGCGACCGGCGAAAAACCGCAGATACCCCGCGACCCCGCCGTCATCGACATCGGCGGCCGCAACAATCAGCGACGAAACCAGCACCCAGGCGCTACCGGCCAGGGCCAGCAGCAGACCGACCCGCAGGGCCGAGTGGCGCGTGCGCTGCCATGCCGACACAACCTGCTGGAATCCGCCGGGCTCGCCCCGGGCAATCGCCCGGCTCTGGGCATACAGGCCGATCAACAAGGCCGGTGCCACGAGGACGAATCCGGAGAAGGCGCCGGCCAGCAGGGTGGCCTGCGCGAAACCGATCCAGACGATGACCAGCCCGGCCAGCAGCAGGACGGCTCCATGGGCGAGCGAAACGGCGGGTGAATGACGCAGATCCGCAAAGCCCCGGCGCAGCCACTGCAGCCCGATGGCGGGCGGCAGGGGCATGCCCCCAGCCTGCGCAGACGAAGACCCTGGGCTCATGCCGGACGGACAATGCCTGGGGCGCGCCGACTCACTGCCCTTCCAGGAAGCTCTTGAGTTTGTCGGCGCGACTCGGATGGCGCAGCTTGCGCAAGGCCTTGGCCTCGATCTGCCGGATCCGTTCGCGTGTGACGTCGAACTGCTTGCCCACCTCCTCGAGCGTGTGATCGGTGCTCATTTCGACACCGAAGCGCATGCGCAAGACTTTGGCCTCGCGTGGCGTCAGCGAGTCCAGCACCTCCTTGACCACATCGCGCATCGAATCATGCAGGGCCGCTTCGGACGGCGCCAGCGTCGTGGTGTCCTCGATGAAGTCGCCCAGATGGGAATCGTCGTCGTCGCCGATCGGCGTTTCCATCGAGATCGGTTCCTTGGCGATCTTGAGGATTTTGCGGATCTTGTCCTCGGGCATCTCCATTTTCTCGGCGAGCGTGGCCGGATCGGGCTCGGAGCCGGTTTCCTGCAGGATCTGCCGCGAAATCCGGTTCATCTTGTTGATGGTCTCGATCATGTGCACGGGTATCCGGATGGTTCGTGCCTGATCGGCGATCGAACGCGTAATCGCCTGCCGGATCCACCAGGTGGCATAGGTGGAAAACTTGTAGCCCCGCCGATACTCGAACTTGTCCACGGCCTTCATCAGACCGATGTTGCCCTCCTGGATCAGATCGAGGAATTGCAGACCGCGATTGGTGTACTTCTTGGCGATCGAGATCACCAGACGCAGGTTGGCTTCGGTCATCTCACGCTTGGCGCGACGCGCGCGCGCCTCGCCCGCGGCCATCTGGCGATAGATGTTCTTCAGATCGGGCAGCGGCAACACCGTGCGCGCCTGCAGATCGATGAGCTTCTGCTGCAGATCCTGGATGGCCGGAATGCTGCGCTCGAGCACCTCGGCGTAGCTCTTCTTGCGCGCCAGCTCATCGAGCGCCCATTGCAGGTCGGTCTCGTGACCCGGATAACTGCTGATGAAATACTCCTGGGTCATGCCCACCTTGTTCACGCAGATATCGCGGATGCCGCGTTCGAACTGGCGCACCTCGTCGACCTGCTTGCGCAAGGTGTCACAGAGCTTCTCGACCATCTTGGCCGTGAAGCGGATGGACATGAACTGCTCCTGGATCACGAGCTGGGACTTCTCGTAGGGCGCCGACCGGTAGCCGTGCTCCTCATAGGCCTGGCGCATCTTGTCGAATGACTTGGCGATGATCTCGAACTTGACCAGCGCGGCCTCGCGCAATTCGCCCAGGCGGGCCGCATGCGCGGCCTTTTCGGCATCGGGATCATCGGCGTCGGCCGGACGCGGTCCGAACACGACATCCTCGGCGGATTCGTCGAGCAGGCCATCGACCACCTCGTCGACCCGCATGGTGTTGGCGCGGATCTTCTCGGAATCGGTGAGGGTTTCGGCAATCGTGACCGGGCAGGCCGAGATGGCCTGGACCATGTGCTTGAGACCCTCTTCGATACGCTTGGCGATTTCGATCTCGCCTTCGCGGGTGAGCAGTTCGACCGAGCCCATTTCGCGCATGTACATGCGCACCGGGTCGGTGGTGCGACCGAATTCGGAGTCGACCGTGGACAGCGCGGCTTCGGCCTGCTCTTCGGCATCGTCATCGGAGTTGTTGACCGCCGTCTCGTCGCCGATGAGCAGTTGCTCGGCATCGGGCGCCTGTTCGAACACCTTGATGCCCATGTCGGCAAAGGTACCCGTGATGTTATCGGTGGACTCGCTGTCGATCAGATCCTGGGGCAGGTGATCATTGATTTCGGCATAGGTCAGAAAGCCGCGCTCTTTGCCCATCTTGATGAGCAGACGCAGGTTCTCGCGGGTGGCCTCGCGCTGGGTGTCGGACATGCCCGGCTTGCCGCCGAACTCCTTGAGCAGGGCGCGTTCCTTGGCGCGGGTTCCACGGCGTCCCTTGGCCGGTTTGGGCGGCTCGGGAATCTCGATGTCGGCCGAATCGTCGCTGGCATCATCATCGACATCGAAGGTCACTTCATCATCGTCGTCGTCACGCGCCGCCTTCGGTGGACGCCCGCTTTTTCCGGCGGGCTTGTCCTTGGCCTTGGGTGCTTTTGCGCCGGCCTTGCTCGCGCCCTTGCCGGTTTTGGTGGCCGATTTGCCGGTACCGGTACTGACCACGACATCGCCGAACTCATCGATTTCCGTCACCGAGGGCTTGGCGGTCCGGGCTGTCGTCGACTTGCCAGCCGCCCCGGTCTTGCCGGCGGCGGTCTTGCCAGCGGCGGTCTTGCCGGCGGTGGCCTTGGCAGCAGCCGGTTTGGCCGCGCCGGTCTTGGTGGCGGCAGCACCGGAGGCCTTGGCTGCGCCGCCGCCCTTGGCGACCTTGGACGAACTGGCCGGCGTGAGGCCGGCCTTGCCGGCCACCTTGGGCGCGGGCCTGACCGACGGTTTTTTGTCCTGGGCGGCGCTGGCGCCGGCACTCTTGCCGGCGACCGACTTCGACGCTGATGCTGATGCCGATGCCGGCTTGGCCGGCTTGGTGCCGCCGACCCTGGCAGCTGGCTTGCCGGCAGCCGCCTTGGCTGCCGCAGGTTTGGCCGAACCGGCAGCCGATCGACCGGGCGCGAGTCTGGCCGGCACCTTGGCAGCTGACGCTGTCGCGGCGCTCGCCTTGGCCCCGTTGGCCTTGGCATGGGCGGTTCTGGCCGGTTTCTGCTTGGTCACGCGATCTTCCTTGCTGGCTGCCATCGTCAAATTCCTCATCACATCTGCCGTGCGAGCGAGTCCATCGATTCGCTGGGATCGGTCAGCATCTGGTAAGCGCTAATGCCCTGGTAATGCCGCTGACGCTCCGGTTGGCACCGGAAACAGCAATCTGCCCGGTACAGCCGGTTGCGGGTTCAGGCACGCGAAAAGATCCCGCGTTACAAGCTGTCAACGCCTGGATCATCATCGAGCCGACACACCGCCACCAGGTGGTGACACCAGGAAGTGAAGGCGTTCGGCATACACGGTTCATGCCTGACCCGACAGCTGCAGTGCACGAGATGACGAAGGTCTGTTGACCCGTGGGCACGGTCTGGCCGATTGGCATGACGCAATGACCCGATGTCTGACAAGTGTGCAGTTGAGGGTAGCCAGCGAGTTTATCAAGTTCAGCGTCTGCTTGCCAACAACTCCCGATAGATTCGTCGCTCATCATCGGTCTGCAGCCCCTGTTCGATCATCTCCCGGGCGGCCTGCCCCTCCGCGCGGCGCTCGAGCTGACGCAGCGCGCCGTCGAACTCGGCCCTCGCCTCGTCCAGCGATAGGCCGGGAATCCCGCTCCACTGCGTGGCCAGGTCGGCCTCCACCTCGGTCAGATCGAAGCCCCCCCTGGCGCGCAGCGCCTCGAGCGCCCCGATGCTCGAGCTGGTCTCGGGCAGGGCGGCCAGGGCGTCGAACCAGTCGAGTACGGACACCGGACAGCAGGCCGGATCGATGGTCGTGCGCACCGCCTGACAGAGCACCGGATGACAGATCGACAGCAGGCGCAGGCGTCGCTCCAGACTGGGCCGACCGGCGCGGGTAGCGGCCGACAGCGGTCGACGCGAGGTCTGACGCGGCGCCGGATGGCGCGCCGATCGGGCCGCCGGGCGTTGGCCCGGTTCGTCGGACCCGCTTGCTGCCCGCGGGCCCGGCGTGGCCGGACTGGCAAGCTTGGGCGAAGCGGCCGGCGGCATTTCGGCCGCCATGAAACGTTCCAGCTCAACCATACCGATGCGGGCCAGATCGGCGGTCTGGTGCATGAGCTGCAGACGCAGCCCCTGAGCCCCCAGCGAATGCAGCAGCGGCCGCGCCGCCGCCAGGAAAGCCGCCCGCCCTTCAGGGGTGGCCATATCGAGCCCTTCGACCAGCCCCTGCATCATGAAGGCCGATAGCGGCATGGCCTGCCCGAGCGCCTCCTGCCAGGCGGGGGCCCCATGCTCACGCACGAAACTGTCCGGATCGGCGCCATCGGGCAAAAAGAGGAAGGACAAGGCCTGGCTGTCGCCGACGATCGGCAGACTGGCCAGCAGGGCTCGCCAGGCCGCCTTGCGACCGGCCGGATCGCCGTCGAAGCTGAACACCAGCCGGTCGACCACGCGCAACAGCTTGCGGACATGGTCGCCGGTCGTGGCCGTTCCGAGGGTGGCGACGGCATTGTCGATGCCATGTTCGGCGAGCATCACCACGTCCATGTAGCCCTCGACGACAATTGCCAGATCGAGTTCGCGCAGCCGCTCGCGGGCCTCGAACAGGCCGTAGAGCTCTCGCCCTTTCTGGAACAACACCGTTTCGGGCGAGTTCAGATATTTGGGTTCGCCCTTGTGCAAGACCCGGCCGCCGAAGCCGATCACCAGCCCGCGCGGGTTGCGGATCGGGAACATGATCCGGTCGCGGAACCGGTCGTAGCGGCGACGCCCGCCCGAGGCACCCTGAGGGGCGCCGGGATCCGGATCGGCCTGCTTGACCAGCCCCACCTCCTCCCAGCTCCGATCATCGTAGTCGGCGCCGATACCGTCGAGATTGCGCCAGCCAGGGGGTGCATAACCCAGACCGAAGCGGGCTGCGGTCCGGCCGCTCAATCCACGGCCCTTGAGATAGGCGATCGCCTGAGGTGCTTCGCGCAGTCGTCGCTGATAAAAACTCGCGGCCTGGGCCAGACGGTCGACCAGCTGCGGGGAAACGGCCGGCCGGCTGGCGGCGGCGGCGCTGTCATTGGGCACGACCAGACCGAGACCTTGCGCCAGTTCGTTGATCGCCTCGACATAACCGAGACCGGCATGAGCCATCAGAAAACCAATGGCCGATCCGTTCGCCTGGCAGCCGAAGCAGTGGTAGAACTGCTTGCTCGGACTGACCGTGAATGAGGGCGACTTCTCGTTGTGAAAGGGGCAGAGCCCGATCATGTTGGCCCCGGCCTTGCGCAGCTTCACGACCCGGCCCACCACGTCGACGATGTCGACGCGATCGAGAAGGTCCTGGATGAAGGCCTGGGGAATCATCGGGCAATGGTATCGGAGCAAACCGATCGGCCAGGGCCCCGGCCCTGGATCTTTACCCGGTGCGTCAGCCCAGCGCCTTCCTGACCAGTGCCGACAAGGCCCCCATGTCGGTGCGACCGGCCAGGCGGTCACGCAGCAAGGCCATCACCTTGCTCATGTCCTTCATGCCGGCGGCGCCGGTTTCGGCGATGGCCGTCGTGATGGCGGCGGCGACCTCGTCGGCCGAGGCCGCTGCGGGCATGTAGCCGGACAACACCTCGATCTCGGCGCGCTCGATGGCCGCGAGATCCTCGCGGCCGGCCTTCGAATACTGGTCGACCGAATCGCGCCGCTGTTTGATGAGCTTGTCGACCACGATCAGGGTCTGCGCGTCGTCCAGTTCGATGCGCTCATCGATCTCTTTCTGCTTGATCGCCGCGATCAGCAGCCGGATGGTCGACAGGCGTGCAGCCTCGCGCGCACGCATGGCGGATTTCATGTCTTCGGTGATTCGGGACTTGAGTGTCATGGGTCTTCCTTGGCGGCAGGGGTCCGCATACACAAAAGCCCGCCAGAGGCGGGCTTCGCAGTGGCGCCGACACGACCGGCGAACCGGCAGCGCCCGTTCAGACCGTGTCGCTCAGAACCTGGCTATCAGTACATCTTTTTGGGCAACATCTGACTGCGAAGCCGTTTAAAGTGCCGCTTGACGGCTGCTGCCTTCTTGCGCTTACGCTCGGCCGTGGGCTTCTCATAGAACTCGCGCGATCGTAGCTCGGTGATGATGCCTGCCTTTTCAATCGTACGCTTGAAGCGCCGCAGGGCAACATCGAACGGCTCGTTTTCCTTGACGCGAATCGTGGGCATGGGTGACTTGACTCCGGGGCCGGCAACAGGTTTGCCGGAACAGTTAAACCGTGGACCTGATCAACCGTGGACCTGATCTCTCGAACCAAAAATTGTAGCGCGGTTCTGCCGACTTGGGCAAATCGGGAGGAATCGCACCGGTAAAGCCCGGTCGGAATCCCAACAGACGGAATCGTTTGGGCGGCAGCCGGCGGGCTAGCCTGAAATTTTCGTCTCGATTTGGCCACCGGCGTTGGCAACCCCGCTTGTGGGCCCGGGGCCGGTGACATACTGTTTTACCTACGGTCCTGCGCCAATGGGCCCTGCGTCAGTGCATGGCTGATCCCTGACGGATCCTGCCGATCACGGCGAATCTGGAGAGGGTTGAGTTGGCCACCTCGGTTCTGATCAAGCTGGAGCATTTGTACCTGCTCGGTTCGCTGATCGCTTTCGTGACCGCGATCAGCATCTGGAGTCTGCGCTCGCTCGAGTCCGGGCAATCGGTCCGCACACTGCCCGTGTTCACGGGCGCGATCCTCCTGCTGGCCGTGTCGCTGATCTTCGGTGGCCTCTTGGCCCAGCCGCTGGCCGACGACCTGCGGACTGCGGCCCTGGCCCGCGAACTGGGCGGCGCGCTGGCCACGCTGTCGGTCATCATGATGGCCGAGGTGGCTGGCCGGCTGTGCACGGGTCTCAGTGGCAGGGCGCTGACGGGCATGCTGGTCGCCGCCACCGGCCTGCTGTTCCTGATCGGGCGAATCGCGGCCTTATCAGACATCGGCGTGGCGATCACCACTGGCGCGCTCCAGGTCCTTGCGCTGGGCCTGGCGCTGGCCCGTATTCTGGCCGGCCCCCTGACCATCGACCGGAATCTGCGCCGGCTCATGCTGATCACCTTGTGCGGCTTTGCGGCATCCATCCTGGCCAAGGTCTGGCTGATGGACAACGGTCACTGGGCGAGCGATCAAGGGCCGATAACGATCACGTTGCCGATGGGTCTGGTGACGCTGGCTCGAATCGCGTTACCGCTTGCGTTCGCCGCCCTGGTCGTGCTGAGCCTGAGCCGGCGCAATCTGCATGAATTCCAGCGGCGCGCCGAGACCGACTCGCTGACCGATCTGACCGCCCGTGGCAGTCTGACGGCCCGCGGCGAGAGTCTGCTCGGACGCACCCGTCTGGACGGCAGGCTGGTGGCCGTGCTGATGATCGACATCGATCATTTTAAGTCGGTCAATGACCGGTATGGCCATGCGGTTGGCGACCGGGTGCTCGCGCATTGCGCGCGCCTGCTGCGCAGCACTCTGCGCCCCGAGGCCGTGCTGGCTCGTTATGGTGGCGAGGAATTCTGTGCGATCGTGCCGATCAACGGTACCCAGGATGCCGAATCGGTCGCCGAGCGGCTGCGAGTGGCGATCCAGGCCACACCGTACCGCCGCGGCCGCTCAGGCGTGATCGCCGACCCGCTCACCGTGCCCCTGACCGTGAGCATCGGTGGCACCATTGCCGCCCAGGGCGAGCGCCTGGACGCCGTACTCAAAATTGCGGATCAGGAGCTCTACAAGGCCAAGCACGCCGGGCGCAACCGGATCTCGCTGGCCCGTCTGGACCCTGCCGGCGACGCTGATCTGCTGTTGCTGGTCTGAGGCCGGCCCACCCATCGATTCGAGGAACACCATTGCTGGTATTGGGTATCGAGACCTCATGTGACGAAACGGGTGTCGCGCTGTTTCACACCCGCGACGGCCTGCTCGCCCAGGCGCTGCACTCGCAGATCGCCATGCATCGGGAATATGGCGGCGTCGTGCCCGAACTGGCCTCGCGCGACCACATCCGGCGGGTGGTGCCCCTGGTCGAGCAGGTACTGGCCTCGAGCGGCCGTGGTCTGAACGACGTGGGCGCGATCGCCGCCACCCATGGCCCGGGTTTATCAGGCGCCCTGCTGGTGGGCGCCGCGACGGCCAGCGCCCTGGCCTACAGCCTTGGTGTGCCTTCGATCGCCATCAATCATCTGGAAGGCCACTTGCTCTCGCCCCTGCTGGCCGATCCGGCCCCAGCCTTTCCCTTCGTTGCCCTGCTGGTCTCGGGCGGCCATACCCAGTTGCTCGCCGCCCACCAGGTGGGCCGCTACGAGTTGCTGGGCGATACGCTCGATGATGCCGCCGGCGAAGCCTTCGACAAGAGCGCCAAGTTGATGGGCCTGACCTATCCCGGCGGTCCTGCCCTGGCCGCTCTGGCCCGCAGCGGCCGGCCGGCGCGTCGCTTCCGGCTGCCGCGGCCGATGCTGCATTCGGCGGATCTGGACTTCAGTTTTTCGGGGCTCAAGACCGCGGTGATGACGCGGATCCGCAACGAGGCACCCGACGCGACGGCCTTGGCCGATCTGGCGGCCGAGATCCAGGAGGCCATCACCGAGGTGCTGGCGGCCAAGGCGATTCAGGCGGTGCGTCGCACCGGGATCAGGCGGCTGGTGGTGGCCGGTGGCGTCAGCGCGAATCAGCGCCTGCGCGAGCGTCTGCTGGCCGCCGCCGGATCGACCGATGATGCCGGTTTCGAGGTGTATTTTCCGCCGCCGTCGCTGTGCAGCGACAACGGCGCGATGATTGCGCTGGCCGGCGCCTTGCGGCTCACCGGCGCGGTGTCGCTGGCCGACATGGCGCGGCACGATGACGACGAGATCCGACGACGCATCGCGCAGTGGCAGCTCGCACCGTCGGCATCGGGCGACGCCGACGAATCGGGTGCCCGCTGGTCGGTGGGCGCCGCATCGTTCGCCATCCGGCCGCGCTGGCCGCTTCACGCCCTGCAGCCCGTGGATGGGGCCGGCTAGGCACCGATCCGGCTCTCCTTGCCAGCCAGCAGGCGGCCGATATTGACGCGGTGACGCCAGACCAGCACCGCGCTCATCACGAACACAACCAGCGCCTTGATGTCGAAGCCGAACAGAAACACGTAGTAGAGCGGCGCGAATACGGCGCTGATCAGGGCGGCGAGCGACGAGATCCGGAAGAAGTAGGCAATGATGATCCAGGTCGTCAGGGTCGCCAGACCAAGCCACACATTCAATGCCAGCAGCACGCCGGCCGCCGTCGCCACGCCCTTGCCACCCTTGAAACGCAGAAAAACCGGATACACATGACCCAGGAACACGGCCAGCGCCACCAGCGCAATGGCGGTGCGATCGAGCCCCCAGGCGTTGGCAAAGTGCTGCGCCAGCCAGACGGCGACAAAACCCTTGAGCAGGTCACCCAGCAGGACCAGTGCGGCGGCTGTCCGGTTGCCGGTGCGCAGCACATTGGTCGCACCGGGATTGCCCGAGCCGATCTTGCGCGGATCGGTCAGTCCGTAGGCGCGACTGACCAGCACCGCAAACGAGACCGACCCGATCAGATACGCGGCCAGCACGGCCAGGCCTGTGTTCATTGTGTTCGATCCTGCTGGCCCGGCCTCGGGCCGGGTGGTTCAATGGCGGCGACCGCCGCCACGGGCTCAGGGCAGCGCACAGTCGACGGCGGCTGCATGTGCCCGATCGACCAGCACCTGCGGTGCCAATGACACGAGCATACCGCGTCGCCCGCCGTTGATGTAGATGCGCGGCAACGACAGGACGGAGCGCTCCACATAGATGCGCAAGGCCTTGCGCAGACCGAATGGCGAGGTTCCACCCACCTGGTAACCGGAGTGACGTTCGGCATCGGCCGGCTCGCAGGGCTGCACGGACTTGCAGCCGATGTCGCGGGCCAGCTTCTTGGTCGACACCGTGCGATCGCCGTGCATCAACACGACCAGTGGCCGCCTCGCTTCATCCTGCATGATCAGTGTCTTGACCACATGATGCGGGTCGATCTGCAGCTGGCGGGCCGATTCGGCGGCGCCGCCATGATCGATGTACTGATACGGATGCTCGGCAAATTCGATGCCGGCCTTTCGAAGAAAGGCCGTGGCCCGGGTTTCGGTGTGTTTCTTGCCCATGGGTTTTCAGGATTCCGCTGACGTGTCGGGAGGGCGGCAGACCGAGCATACCGGCGAACACCGATGATATCGACCACTCGTCGCGCGCCAGGCTCATCCCCGCGGATGATGCCGGGCGTGCAGCGATTTCAATCGCTCACGCGCCACATGGGTATAGATCTGCGTGGTCGAGATATCCGCATGGCCGAGCAACATCTGGACCACCCGCAGATCAGCACCATGATTGAGCAGATGGGTGGCGAAGGCGTGGCGCAGCACGTGAGGCGACAAGGGCGCACGCACGCCGGCCTTGATCGCATACCGCCTGACGATCACCCAGAACATCTGGCGCGTCATCGCCGACCCGCGCCGGGTCACGAACACATCATCACTGATCTGCGCGCCCAGCAGGCCGGCGCGCGGGCCGGCCAGGTAACGGTCCAGTCGCCAGTGCGCCTGTTCCCCAAGCGGCACCAGACGCTCCTTGTTCCCTTTGCCCACGACGGTGATCACGCCCTGGTTCATGCCCAGTTGATGCATCTGCAGCCCGACCAGTTCGGAAACGCGCAATCCGGTCGCATACAACACCTCGAGCATCGCCAGGTCGCGTTGACCCAGATCGGTATCGACCGGCGGCGCATCGAGCAAGGCCTCGACCTGGGCCTCGCTCAGGGTCTTGGGAAAGCGCGGGGCCTGACGCGCCGCGCGGATGGCTTCGGTGGGATCGTCGCTGCGGACACCTTGTCGGACCAGATAGCGGAAATAACGCCGCAACACGGACAAGCGGCGATTGCTGCTGGTTGCGCGAGAGTCCGCATGGCGCGCGGCAATGTAGGCCTGCAGATCAGCACTGCTGGCCCGGGCCAGATCAGCGGGCGAGTGCTCGCCGATCCAGTCGGCCGCGGCGAGCAGATCGCGTCGGTAGGCAATGATCGAGTTGTGCGCCAGTCCGTCCTCGAGCCAGAGCGATTCACAGAAGCGTTCGATGCGACCGGCCTCCCCGGCGCCTGCGCCGGCCGCAGGCGCCGGGATGGCGGGTGGTGGGCGACGCGCGCTCATGCGAGCCGGGCCAGCGCCCAGGCCACATGCTCGCGCACCAGCGCCGAGCTATCGTCGAGGCGGCCGCGCAGCGCAGTGATCGCGGCCCCACGAGAGGCCTGTCTCGTTTCAGGATCGGCGTCATCGCCGACATTGCCCAGCGCTACCGCGATATTGCGCAGCCATCGCTCATGGCCGATACGGCGAATCGGTGAACCCCTTGTGCGCTCGTCGAATTCAGTTTCGGTCCAGCCGAACAACTCGACCAGGGATGCCCGTTCGAGGCCATGGCGCGGGGCGAAGTCCGGATCGCCAGCGCGCGCGAAGCCATTCCAAGGGCAGGCGAGCTGGCAATCGTCACAGCCATAGATGCGATTGCCGATCAGCGGGCGCAGGGCCGGCGGAATGGCGCCCTTCAGTTCGATCGTGAGATAGGAAATGCAGCGGCGCGCATCGAGACGGTAGGGCGCGACGATCGCTCCGGTCGGACACAGATCGATGCATCGCGTGCAGGTGCCGCAGTGCGCACTGGCGCGCGCCGGACTCTCATCGCGCCCGATCGGCAGGTCGGTGTAGAGCGCGGCCAGAAAGAACATCGAGCCTTGTGAGCGATTGAGCAACAAGGTGTGTTTGCCGCGCCATCCGAGCGCCGCCTGTTCGGCCAGCGCCACTTCCATCACCGGCGCGGAATCGCAGAAGGCGCGGTAGCCGAAATGGCCGATCGCGGCGCTCATCAGATCGGCCAGATTTTGCAGTCGGCCACGCAACAGCTTGTGGTAATCGCGACCGCGCGCATAGACCGACACATAGGCCTGGTCGGGTCTGCTAAGGCGTTGCCAGGAGGCATCGATCCAGTCGGGCGGAGCCGGCGCGTAATCGAGAGCCACCATCACGATGCTGCGCGTCCCGGCGCGCAGACCGGCCGGATCGGCGCGCCGCTGCGGCTCTCGTGCCAGGTAATCCATCTCGCCATGAAACCCGGCCGCCAGCCATGCCGACAAGGCCGCCTGGCGGGCCTTGCCCGCCTCATCGCTGGCGGCGCAGGCCGCGTCAGTCGTGCGCTCCAGATCGACGATGCCCACGGGATGCAGCCCGACCATCGCACACCAGCGGCGCAGCTGGGCGACATCGGGCAAACTCGTCGGGTGATCGATCCCAGTGTCATCGGACATATGAATCATGCTAACGCGCCCGCTGCGGCGCAACCGGATGAGTTGCAGCTGCTGTTGCCCGATGAGGCGGCCACCCATTCGTTCGCCAGCCGCCTGGCGTCCTGGCTCGAGCCAGGCTGGGTGATCCACCTGTCAGGGACCCTGGGGGCCGGAAAGACCAGCCTGTGTCGCGGCCTGCTCCGGTCGCTTGGCTACAACGGTCGGGTCAAGAGTCCGACCTACACCCTGGTGGAACCTTATAATCTGTCTGGCTTCACCTTGTATCACTTTGATTTTTATAGATTCTCCACCGAGGACGAGCTTCGTGACGCCGGATTCGAGGAATGGCTCGACAGCGATGCGGTGGCCTTGGTCGAATGGCCCGAGATGGCAGCGCGGGTGCTGCCCGAGCCTGATCTGCTGCTTCGCCTGGCCCTGGCGGATGACGATGACAGTCGCCGCCTGTCGGCGCTCGGCTGCAGCGCGCGGGGACGCCGATGCCTGGCCGCGCTGACCGCCGATCCGATGCTGGGCGCTCTGCGCACGCCCTGACGCCGGATCCGGGCGCGAGGGCCGATCATCCCCTCACGCTGCGGCGCCACGAACCGTCCGTGCCATCCCGCCGCCGACTGATCGGCGGTGGTGCCGCCTCGCTCGCCCTGACCCTGCCCTGGGGCGAGGCACGGGCGGCCGTCATTCTGGCCGTACGAGTCTGGCCGGCGCGCGACTATACGCGGGTGACGCTGGAGCTGGACCGGGCCCTGTCCTATCGGTATCACACGCTGAGCAACCCGCACCGGCTGGTCGTGGACCTGATCGGTGTACAGATCGACGGCGAGATTCGGGCGCTGATCGCCAAAATCCGGGCCGACGACCCGTGGATCGCGAATGTGCGGGTCGGTCATCCGAACCCCGACGAGGTTCGCCTGGTCATCGATCTGCGCAAGGCGGCCATCGCCGACGTTTTCGCCCTGGAACCGGTGGCCCGATACAGGCACCGACTGGTCATCGATCTGCATCCGCCAACCGAGCGGGATCCAAGAATCGAACTCGCCGAACAGGAGCGCCGCCTGAGCGCAGCACCGGATCGGGCCGGTGCGGACGCACGGACGTTACCGGCTGATGAGGCAGGATCGATCGATCCGCTGGCCGCGCTGCTGCGCCGCTCTGGCGTGTTGCGGCCGACGCCGACGGCAACCACAACCACAACCGCCAGCGGGCAGCCCAGCCCCGCAACCGAGAATGCGCCGGATCGGACTGGGGCTGCCCCGCCGGATCCGGCGCGCCGCGACCAGGTACCGCCGGTGACCGGTCAGCCGGCAGCGCCGAGCCCGATCGCGGCCGCCAGGCAGTCTCGCGAGTCGTCAGAGTCTGGCCGCAAACCGCCGGCGCCGGCGCGCCGCATGGTCACGATTGCCATCGATCCTGGTCACGGCGGCGAAGATCCGGGTGCGCTGGGCCGGGGCGGCACCCTCGAGAAGGACGTGGTGTTGGCGATCGCCGCCGAATTGCGTCAGCACATCCGCATGGAACCCGGCATGCGCGCCTTCATGACCCGCGAAGGCGATTATTTTGTCCCCCTGGAGAATCGCGCCCTCAAGGCGGCACGGGTCGAAGCGGACCTGTTCGTGTCGATTCATGCCGATGCCTTCGTTCATCCGCAGGCCCGTGGCGCCTCGGTCTACGTGTTGTCCGAGCGCGGCGCCACGAGCACGGCAGCGAGCTGGCTGGCCGAACGCGAGAACATGAGCGATCGGGTGGGCGGGGTCCGGCAGCGTCCGGTGCGCAACAACCAGGCGCGCAGGATCCTGGCCGAGATGTCCGCCGGCACCAAGTTGCATCAGAGCGACCGACTGGCCACGACGGTACTCGACGAACTCAGGACGGTGGCGCAATTGCACAAGCCCGAAATCGAGCGGGCAGCATTCGCCGTACTCAAAAGTCCGGAAATTCCGGCGATCCTGGTCGAGACCGCCTTCATCAGCAATCCCGACGAAGAACGCCGGCTCAGCGATCCACGCTATCAGCGCAAGGTGGCTGCCGCCATCTTCCAGGGCCTGAAGCGTTATCTGGCCGCCAATCCGGTCGCTGCACGGCAGACCCTGTAGATGACGCCGGCGCGGATTCAACAGCTGTTGCGTGATCAGATCGCGCTGACCCGCGACCACCATGCCGCGAATCGTTTTCCGCTGGAGGTCGACGAGCGCCCGGTGGGCAGTGTCACGCTGGCCGATGCGCAGTTGATTGCCGGACAGGTCGCCGGCGTGATGTGGACCGAGCAGGTTTTGTCGGTCAGGCCCGTCTGCTCGCCGGATGCGCCGGCGGTCTTCGATGCCATCGCGCAGACCCTGCGAGCCGCGGGCCGGACGGGCCGCTGGCGCAATGAGAAACTGCCCGTGCTCACCGATGATGGCAGCCTGGTGGGCGCGATCGAACGCGCCTGTGCGCGGCGGCTCGGCATCCGCACGATTGCCGTGCATCTGGTGGGCATGATCGGCCCGACGCAGGCGGGTGAACTGCCGCAGGCCCTCTGGCTGCAGCGCCGGGCGGCCGACAAGGATGTCGATCCGGGTCGACTGGACACCCTGGCCGGTGGTCTGGTGGGCATGAGCGCCGATGGACGCGCGATGGAGGATCTGCCGACCGCATTGGCCCGCGAGGTGCACGAAGAAGCGGGTCTTTCGCCCGGCCAATATGCCCGGCCCCGCTCGGTGGGCAGCTGGCGGGCGCAGCGACACCTGCCCGAGGGCTGGATGGTCGAGGACATGATCATCTTTCGCTCGCACCTCGATCCGGACACGACACCGGTGAACCGCGATGGCGAAGTCAGCGAGTTCATCCGGGTCGACCGTGACAGCCTGGGCGATCGGATCGAAGCCGGTGAGTTGACCATCGCCGCCGCGATCGCCACCCTGATGAGCCTGCAGGACATGTTGAACGGGCGAACCGCCTGATTCCACCCGCCACCTATAATCGGCGGCATGCAGCATCGCGCGATCCGGGCCCTGCCCGACCAGTTGATCAGCCAGATCGCCGCGGGCGAGGTGGTCGAACGTCCGGCGTCTGCCGTCAAGGAATTACTCGAAAATGCGCTCGATGCCGGATCGCGGCACATTGAACTGCGCATCGAAGATGGCGGCGCCCGTCGCATCGTCGTCACCGACGATGGCCATGGCATTGCGCCTGAGCAGCTCGCGCTGGCCTTACAGCGCCATGCGACCAGCAAGATCAGCTCGCTGGCCGAACTGGAGTCGGTGGCCAGCATGGGTTTTCGTGGTGAAGCGCTGGCGGCGCTGGCCTCCGTGGCCGAACTCACCCTCACGAGTCGCCAGGCCGGCGCATCGGGCGCATCGCGCATCCGCAGTCAGACACCCCACGACATCGAACCGGCTGCCGGTGCCGTGGGCACACGGGTCGAACTGGTTGATCTGTTCGCCCATACGCCGGCGCGCCGCAAGTTCCTGAAGGCGCGCGGGACCGAAACCGCGCATTGTCTGGATGCCTTCCGGCGGATCGCGCTCGGTCATCCGCAGATCAGCTTCACCGCGTTCGTCGATGATCGGCGCACCGAGCAATTCCCGGCCGGCGACTGGCTCAGCCGCGCCCTGGCCGTGATGGGCGATGAATTCCGCGACCAGCATCATCGCGTGGCACAGGTCGGCGCCCTTGAATTGACCGGAATGATCGGCTGGCCGACCGCCTCGCGCGCCCGTCCGGATCGGCAGTATCTCTATGTGAACAGCCGCACCGTGCGCGATCGCCTGCTCGCCCATGCGATCCGTCGCGCCTATCGTGATGTGTTGCATGGCGATCGACATCCGGCCTATCTGCTCTACCTGACCATCGATCCGGCCTTGGTCGACGTCAATGTGCATCCGGCCAAGGCCGAGGTGCGCTTTCGCGACTCGCATGCCGTGCATGAGCTGATCTATCGCACGGTTCGCGATGCGCTGGCGGTCGGTGCCGCACCGCGCGCCGACCGTTCGATGCCCGGTGTGGCGCTCGCCTCAAGACCGGCCGATGCGCCCGATGCGCCTGCCGCGCCGGCCGCAGCCGCGGGTGACACCCGTGCCGTGCCTGACCCCCGTGTCGCCGGTGCCGCCTATGCGCAGCAGGTTGGGCTGGCACTGGGCGAGCCGGTCCTGAGTGCTTCTGCCCTGAGCGAGCCGTTTCATGCCCGGCACGCCGCGCCGGACCCCGCCTGGCAAACGGCCGGCCAGGGTGGTCACATTGCCGGCAACGATCGCTGGCAACGTCCGTCACGCCCGGCCCGCGCCGCCATCGATGCCGCGCTGGCCGCCCAGCGACCGCTGCCCGATGATGAATCAGCCCGTTCGGACAAGCGCACCGACGACGATCCGCAGATGCCGCCGCTCGGTTATGCCCTGGCCCAACTGCACGGGGTTCACATCCTGGCCCAGAACCGGCAGGGCCTGGTGGTCGTGGACATGCACGCCGCCCATGAACGCATCGTCTATGAACGCATGAAGCAGGCCGTGGCCGATGCCCGCATGGCCGTGCAACCCTTGTTGATTCCCGCCACCTTTCATGCCGATCCGATGGAAATGGCACTGGCCCGTGACGAGTCGGCGGTGCTGATCAGTCTGGGTCTGGAACTGGATGAAATGTCGCCCACGACGCTGGCCGTGCGGTCATTGCCCGCGATGCTCTCGCGCGCCGATCCGATCCGACTGGCGCGTGCAGTGCTCGCCGAACTGGCCGAACATGGCACCAGCGATGCGATCCAGACCCGTCAGGAACGACTGCTCGCCTCGATGGCCTGCCATGCCGCGGTTCGCGCCAACCGCCAGTTGTCCTTGGCGGAGATGAACACCTTGCTGCGCGACATGGAGCGCACACCCGGCGCCGACCAGTGCAATCACGGCCGCCCCACCTGGGTTCAGTTCGGCATGGCCGAGGTCGATCATTGGTTTCTGCGCGGTCGCTGATTCCGCTCATCCTGGGCCCCACCGCATCGGGCAAGAGCGCCGCGGCGATGGCGGTCGCGCGGCGCTGGCCGGTCGAGATCATCAGCGTTGACTCCGCGCAGGTCTATCGCGGCCTGGACATCGGCACGGCCAAACCGAGCCCTGCCGAACGCGCCGCCGTCACTCATCATCTGATCGATATCGTCGAGCCCGACGATCCCTACTCGGCCGCCCGCTTCGTGGGCGATGCGGTCGCCGCCATGGCGCAGATTCGCGCGCGCGAACGCCTGCCACTGCTGGTCGGGGGCACCACGCTCTATGTGAAGGCGCTGACCGAGGGCCTGCATGATCTGCCATCGGCCGATGCCGACCTGCGGCGCGAACTGGACGAGCAGGCGCAGCGCCTGGGCTGGCCGGCCATGCATGCGCGCCTGCGCGAACTCGATCCGGTCAGCGCGGCCCGGCTCGAACCGGGCGACTCGCAGCGCATCCAGCGGGCGCTCGAGGTGTGCCTGCTCAGTGGCCAGCCGATGTCGGCCCTGCTGGCCGCCGGGACACGACGACCGGCCATGGCGGGACTCATCAATGACGATGGCGAGCCGGTCACGCTCTGGCCGATCGTGCTCGAGCCGACCGATCGGGCGGTGCTTCACCAACGCATCGAGGCCCGCTTTCGGGCGATGATCGCGGCCGGCCTGATCGACGAAGTGCGCGCATTGCGCGCGGGCGGCCGGTTCGATCCTGACCTGCCGGCACTGCGCTCGGTGGGCTATCGCCAGGTCTGGGCCTGGCTCGATGCGCAAGCCGGACCAACACCCATCAACACCGACGCGATGATCCAGCAAGGCATTGCGGCGACCCGCCAACTGGCCAAGCGGCAACTGACCTGGTTGCGCGGCATGCCTGGCTGGCCGCGCATCGACTGTCTGCGCGACGACGCGGCCGACCAGGTGGTGGATGCCTTGGGCGCCGTCATGCGCTGACGCTGGACCTGCACAGCCACACGACAGATCCAGGTGTGGCGTCGGGCCGCTTCACCCGACGCCCCCTGCCCGGCCCCTCAGCCCAGCAACTCGAGCAGGGTTCGGGCGACCACCTTGGTGGCGCGTCGCAGGTCCTCAAGCACGAGATGCTCATCGGCCCGCTTGGCATTGCTTTCGAGCACGGTGCGCGGACCCGCTCCATAGATAGCTGCCGGAATGCCGGCCGCTCCGTACAGCCTCACGTCGGTATAGAGCGGCGTACCGGACACCGGAATCGGCTCACCGAAGACCTGGCTGCCGTGCTTTTGCAAGGCCGTGATCAGCGGTTCGCTGTTCGGATCGGGCAACCAGGGGTCGGCGAGCAGCAGACGCCGGATATCGACGCTGATACCCGGGTAGGTGGCCGCAGCCTGGTTGATCACGCGGCGCACCTGCGCCTCGACATCGGCGGGCCGCTCTTCGGGGATCATGCGTCGGTCGAGGCGGAACGTGACCTTGCCCGGCACGACATTGGTATTGGTGCCACCCGTGATCTGGCCGACATTCAGATACGGATGGGTGATGCCTTCGATCGCCGAGCGGATCGAACGATACTGCTCGTTCTCGGCATACAGCGCATTCAGGATGGTCACGGCCCCTTGCAAGGCATCGACACCGGTACTCGGAATCGCCGCATGGGCCATCCGTCCGTGCACCGTGACCTCCATCTGCAGGCAGCCATTGTGGGCATTGATGACCTGATAACTGAAGCCGGCCGCGAGCAGATAGTCGGGCTTGGTCAGACCATGGCGCACCAGCCACCCCGGGCCCAGTTCACCGCCGAATTCCTCGTCATAGGTGAAGTGCAGCTCGACCGAACCAGCCAACGGTCTGGCCAGGGATTCGAGTGCGCGCAGCGCGAAGGTGTAGGTGGCGAAATCGGATTTGCTCACGGCGGCAGCGCGCGCATAGAGCCGGCCATCGACGATCTGGCCGCCGTAGGGATCCTGCGTCCAACCCTCGCCCGGCGGCACCACGTCGCCATGGGCATTGAGCGCGATGGTGCGACCCTCGCCGAAGCGGCGGCGCACGATCAGATTGGTGATCGACTGCAGGCCGTAGTCATGCACGACCTGCTCGGGAATCGGTACCCGCTGCACCTCGTAGCCGAACTCGCCCAGCAACTGCGCCGTGCGTTCGGCATGCGGGGCATTGTTGCCCGGCGGCGTATCGGTGGGGACCTGCACCAGCGCCTGCAGGAATCGCACTTCATCCTCGAAATGGCCATCGATCCATTGATCGAGCCGATCGAAGTCCGGCTGTGTCACGCTCATCAGGGCTCCTGTGTGACCACGTCGTCGAGTAGTCGGTTGAATGCCTCGACCACGAGTTGCATGTCGTCACTGGTCGTACTTTCGAGTGGATTGTGGCTGATGCCGGCGTTTTCTCCGCGCACGAACAGCATCGCCTGCGGCATGATCTCATGCAGCTTCATCGCATCATGGCCCGCACCGCTGGGCATGCGCACCACCGGCAGGCCCAGCGCCGCGACGCTGCGCGCCCAGCGCTCCTGCCAGGCCGGATCACAGGGGGCAGCCGACGCATTCATGGTCGGCTCGATCCGATACTGCACGCCGCGCCTTTCGCAGATCCGTTCCAGTTCGGCGCACACATCGGTCACGCAGGCATCACGCACCGGGTTAGTGGTCGCCCGCACGTCCAGACTGAATCGACAGCGACCCGGAATCACGTTGACCGAACCGCCCGGTACCTCGAGCATGCCGACAGTGGCGACCAGATCGGGCACCTCAGCGCCACGTCGCTCGACATAGAGCAGCCATTCACTGACCGCCGCGGCCGCATCACGTCGCTGGCCCATGGGCGTGGTGCCCGAATGGCTCGCGGTCCCGATCACCTCGCCCACGAAGCGCTGACTGCCGTTGATCGAGGTCACCACGCCCAGGGGTTGGTCGATCGCATTGAGCACCGGGCCCTGCTCGATGTGGACTTCGACGAAAGCCAGGTAATCCGAGGCGTCGCGCCGCAGGGAGGCGATCTCGTCGATGGCGAGCCCGGCCTGGATCATGGCCTCGCGCATCGTGATGCCCTCGGCATCGTGCATGTCGAGACAATGAGGATCGAAGCTGCCCACCAGGGCGCCCGAGCCCAGGAAAGTCGCATTGAAGCGCTGACCTTCTTCCTCGGCGAAGGCCACCACCTCGATGCCGAAGGGCAGGCGCCGCCCGGCCCGGTGCAACTCACGCACACAGATCATCGGTACGAGCACGCCGAGGCGGCCGTCGTAACGCCCGCCATTGCGCACCGTGTCGTAGTGACTGCCGGTGAGCAGACGCCGGGCCTGCGGGTCCGCGCCATGATAGATACCGACCACGTTGCCCACGGCATCGATCTGTACGCTGTCAAAGCCACAGTCCTCGCGCATCCAGCGTTGCAGATCCGCGGCACAGGCGCGGTGCGCATCGGTGAGATAGGTGACGGTGAGCTGGCCGTGTTCGGCATAACCGGGATCACTGTGGACGGCCAGCCGTTCCGCCCAATCCCATACCTCGTGACCGAGCAGGGGTTCGCTGCCCAGTTTGTCATTGAGCCGGATCTCGGCGATCCGGTGGATGTTGCGCAAGGCTTCGGCGAATTCGAAGTCGGGATGATTCGCCAGACGACGCCGGAAGGTGGCGATGATGCTCTGCCGGTCCAGGCCGATACCTCGTGGCCCGCGCACCGCCAGGATGAACGGAAATCCGAAGCGCGCGTTGTAGTCCGCATTGAGCTGCTGCAGTTGCGCGAACTCCTCGGGCGTGCAATGGGTGAGCCCGGCCCGCCCCTGTTCACCGGTCGATTCAGCCGTCAGGGTATTGCCGACCATGGCCTTGCCGGCCAGTTCCGGGTGAGCCCGGATCAGTGCGAGCCGCGTGGCACGATCGGCATTGCGTACTTCGGTCGACAAGGCAAGCTTCAGGTGGGCCACCGACCGGAAAGGTCGCGCCGCGGCCGCTCGCTCGGCAACCCAGGGCGAATGCTCATAGGTACCGTCGAGCAGGGCGACGAATTGTTCGACCGATGCGTTGTTCAGGTCGGCCAGTGCGAGTGTCATGGGTTCGGCTCCCAGCGAAAAGCGGTCTGCGCGTCAAAGGGATGGGTGGTCTGCCAGTGACGGGCAATGTCGATCCGCTGACAGACCCAGACCCGGTCGAAGCGCGCAATGTGATCAAGAAAACGCTGCAGCGCGAGAAAACGGGCCGGGCGGCCAAGCAGCCGGCAATGCATGCCGATGCTCATCATCGTCGGATGCTCGGCGCCTTGCGCATACTGAACATCGAAGGCATCCCTGAGGTATTCAAAGAATTCATTGCCGTGCGAAAAGCCCTGCGGCAGCGCAAAGCGCATGTCATTGCAGTCGAGCGTGTATGGCACGACCAGATGCGGCACCGATTCACCATCGGTGCGCCTGACCTGAAGCCAGAACGGCAGATCATCACCGTAGTAGTCGCTGTCATAGGCGAAACCGCCGTAGTCGGCCACCAGCCGGCGGGTATTGGGTCCGTCGCGCCCGGTGTACCAGCCCAGGGGCCGCTGACCGGTCAGCGCCTCGATCGCCGCAATGCCCAGTCGCATGTGTTCGCGCTCGGTGGCCTCGTCGACCGACTGATAATGAATCCAGCGCCAGCCATGACAGGCGATCTCGTGGCCGAGTTCGACAAAGGCGGCGGTGACGTCCGGACATCGCTGCAAAGCCATGCCGACCCCGAACACGGTCAGCGGCAGGCCACGACGCTCGAACTCGCGCAGGATTCGCCAGACGCCGACCCGCGAGCCGTATTCATAGATCGACTCCATGCTCAGATGGCGCGCGGGATAGGACGCCGGATTGAACAGCTCGGACAGAAACTGCTCGCTGCCCGGATCGCCATGCACCACCGCGTTCTCGCCGCCTTCCTCGAAATTGAGCACGAACTGGACGGCCACCCGCGCACCGCCAGGCCAGCGCGGATCCGGCGGATGTGCCGCATAGCCGCGCAGATCGCGGGGATACTCACTCTGGTTCATCGCAGTCCCGTTTGGCCCGGCGCACCGATGTGTCTGACGACCAGCCCCATCAACTCCCCCGGTATGTGGAATAACTCCACGGCGTACACAGCAGGGGCACATGATAGTGGCCATCGGCCTCGCCCACGCCGAACTGCAGGGGAACCCGGTCGATGAAGGCCGGTTCGCCCAGCGCCACCCCGCGCGCCCGGAAATAGTCGCCCACATGAAATTCGAGCCGGTACACGCCGGTGCGAAAATCCGCGCCGGCCAGCAGGGGTTCGTCGGTTCGACCATCGTGATTGGTGCGCACCGTCTTGAGCAGTTGCCAGCCCGATCCGGTCTGGGTGAAGAACTCGATGGTCACGCCGGCCGCTGGTTTGCCGATCGAGGCGTCAAGCACATGTGTGGAGATTCGACCCATGATTCGCTCCTCGGATATCAATGCGCTTCGGCGGTCTTGGCAGCCGCGATCGAGCCGGCCTCATCGCCTTTCGTGCCGTTGAAAAATATATTGCTCACCACGGCCGCGATCGCAGCCAGCAAGATACCCGACTCGAGCAGGGGATGCAGACTATGCGCCATGTGCTGGGTCCAGCGTGGGGCGACCAGCGGAATCAGACCAAAGCCGATCGACACCGCCACGATATACAGATTATTCCGGTTGCCCGCATAGTCGACGGTCGCGAGAATCCGGATGCCCGATGCGGCGACCATGCCGAACATCACCAGCCCTGCCCCGCCCAGCACGAACTGCGGAATCGATTCCACCAGGGCTGCCATCTTGGGCAACATGCCCAGCAACAACATGATGATGCCGCCGACCACGCAGACATAACGACTGCGCACGCCAGTCACCGCCACCAGGCCCACATTCTGCGAAAAGCTCGTGTAGGGAAAGGTGTTGAAAATGCCGCCGATCATGGTGCCCAGGCCATCGGTGCGCAGGCCCGCCGCCAGTTCCTGCTGGCCGATCTTGCGACCGGTGATGTCGGACAACGCGAGAAACATGCCGGTGGATTCGATCATCACCACGATCATGACCAGGGTCATGGTCGCGATCATCACGAAGTCGAAGGTCGGCATGCCGAAGGCGAAGGGCGTGACGACATCGAACCATCCCGCCTTGCCAACCTGGTCGAAGTGCATCTTGCCCAGGAAAGCGGCCACCACGCAGCCCAGGATGATGCCCAGCAGCACCGAGATATTCGCGACGAAGCCGCGCATGGTCCGGGTGATGATCAGGATGGCCAGCAGTACAAAGGCGGCAATCGCCATGTTGTCCAGCGCGGCATAGGCCGGATTGTCCAGCATCGGAATCGGCCCGATCTTGATGTCGGCCGGAGAGCCTGACGTGGCCGCTGCCTTCGCCGAATCAACCATGCCCACGAGTTTGGGCACATCGACCCGCTGCGCCAGGAAGGCCGGACCACCCATCGCCCAGCCCACACCGACCCGCATCAGGCTGACCCCGATGATCGTGATGATGGTGCCGGTCACCACGGGCGGAAAGAAACGCAGCATCTTGCTCACCAGGGGCGCGATCAGCAGGGACACGATGCCCGCGCCGATGATCGCCCCGAAGATCGCCCGCGCACCATCCACGCCAGGCGTGGCATTGGCAAATGCCACCATCGGTCCGACCGCGGCAAAGGTCACCCCCATCATCACGGGCATGCGGATACCGAAATAACGGGTCATGCCCAGTGCCTGGATCAAGGTCACCAGGCCACAGGCAAACAGGTCGGCGGAAATCAGCATCGCCACCTGTTCGGGGGTGAGCTTGAGTGCCCGCCCCACGATCAGCGGTACCGCGATGGCGCCGGCATACATGACCAGCACATGTTGCAGTGCCAGCGGCACCAGTTTGGTGATCGGCAATATCTCATCGACCGGATGTACGCCGCCGGCCGGCAAATCTCGCGCATCCGCAGCTTGGATCGTCATGGTTGTCTCATCCTCAGGGTTATTGATATGGGCGCTTCCGGGTCAATCGAGCTTGGCGCCGGCATTGATCCACTGGCCAAGCAAATTTCGCTCCTCGGGCGTGATCTGGGTCAGGTTGCCGATCGGCATGATCTGGGTGGTGACGGTTTGCTGCAGGATGCGTTCGGCGGCCGCCTGGATGCGCGCCGGCGTGTCCAGCATCACGCCGCCCGGCGGCTGGGCGAAACCCGGATAGGTCGGCTTCTCGGCATGGCAGACCGAGCAGCGCTCGGCGATCACGGGCTGCACCTGGGCAAAACTCACCGCGCTGGCCGACGCGCTGCCGGCACTCGGTTTGGGCGCGAGTGCCACGGCCAGACCGAGCAGCAACAACACGCCCAGCGCGGGCAGCATCCAGACCTGCCGGCCCCGGTGGCGCAGCACGAAGAACTGGCGGATCAGGGCGCCGGCGAGCATCACCACGGCCAGCGTGGCCCAGCCGTAACGACTGCCATAGGTCATGGGATAGTGGTTGCTGATCATGATGAACAGCACCGGCAGCGTGAAGTAGGTGTTGTGCACACTGCGTTGTTTGCCGATGATGCCCGGCTGCGGATCGACTGGCTGGCCCGCCCGGAGTGCGGCCACCATGCGCTTTTGTCCCGGGATGATGTGGAAGAACACATTCCAGACCATGATCGTGCCCATCATGGCGCCCACATGAATATAAGCGGCGCGCGCGCCGAACAGGTGGAAATACGCCCAGGCTGCCAGCACCATGAACAGATAGATCACGCCGGACAACACGGCCTCGTTGCTGATGCGGCGGCACAACTGGTCGTAGACCAGCCAGCCGATCACGATCGACCCGGCCGAGATCGCGATGGCAACCGGTGCCGATATATCGAGCACTGACTTGTCGATCAACCAGGCATTGGCGCCATACCAGTAGATCAGGGCCAGCAGGCCCATGCCCGACAGCCAGGTGGTATAGGCCTCCCATTTGGACCAGTGCAGGTGCTCGGAGAGCGGTTCGCCCACCGGTCCGGCCAGAAATTTCTGACTGTTGTAGAACCCGCCGCCGTGCACGGCCCAGAAGCTCTCCGCTCACGCCACGCGCCACATCCTTCGGGTCGGCCGGTTTGCGCAGGGAGTTGTCGAGCATGACGAAATAGAGCGATGCGCCGATCCAGGCGATGCCGGTGATGAAATGCAGCCAGCGCACCAGCAGATTCGCCCAATCGAGAATGTATGTCTCCATGCTTTTTATGCACCTTTGCTTGCCCGGGTTGGCTGGCTGCCCGAGTGCAGCAGACCCGGACAGGTGATTAGCGATGATTGCAACACAGCCCCATTCATCACACAATCAACACATTCTGATCGATTAATCAGGTTTACTTAATGAACATCACCTTGCGACAGATCCGGGCGTTCGTCGCGGTTGCCGAACACGGACAGTTTGCGCTCGCGGCCAGCCGGCTCAACGTCACGCCCTCGGCCCTGTCCATGTTGATCCGCCAGCTCGAAGACCAGATCGGCGCCCGATTGTTCGACCGGCACACCCGACTGGTCAGGCTCACCGACATCGGCGAGCAATTCCTGCCGGTCGCCCGCAAGACCTTGATCGACCTGGAAGCCGCCTTCGACGCCTCGCGGGATCTGTCCACGCTCAAACGAGGCAGGGTCAGCGTGGCCACCTCTACGGTTCTGGCCGCCACCCTGATGCCCTGGGCGATCCGTCACTTCGCCAAGGCCCATCCGGGCATCCGGGTGGTGCTGCGCGACATGGCCGAACAGGCGATCCAGGATCAGGTCAGGGCGGGCGGCGTCGACCTGGGCCTGGGCACTGCTCTGGACGCCGACCCCGAACTGACCGAGACCCTGCTGTTCCAGGATCGCCTGATCGCGCTCCTGCCCAGCGCACACCCGCTCACGGCGCGGCGCGAAGTCACCTGGCAACAACTGTCCGACGAACCGATGATCATGCTGCATGTGGGCAGTCCGCTGCGTGGTCTGGTCGATCAGGCCCTGGCCAATCAGCGTCTGACCGTCATCCCGGCGCATTCGGTGTCCTTCTCTTCAACCGTGATCAGTCTGGTCGCCAATGGTCTGGGCGTGGCAGCGCTACCGGTCAATGCGCGCCAGGTCACGCCGGCCGTGGATGTCCAGGTGCGACCGCTTGTCCGCCCGGCCGTTGCGCGACGCGTCGTGACCTTTCGCCGGCAACTCACCGAACTGTCGCCGGCGGCAGCAGCCTTTCATCAATCCCTGCTCTCGTTCATCCGCACCGATGCCGCACCCAAATCCTGGTGAATGGGCAACTCGTCAACGCATGTAAACAACGTCAGGAATCGAATCAGACGACGCGGCAAAACATCGATGGCCTTGCCGGATCAACGGCGCCCACTTCTAATGATTCTCCGGGCCGATGATGGCCTGCCTTTCGGAGTGACTCATGAAATCGATGCTGGTACTGGCCTTAATACTGTTCACTGGCAGTGCTGCGGTCGCAGCCGATACCTGTGCCGACCAGGCCGCTGCCAGGAAACTTGCCGGCGCAGCCAAGAACAGTTTCATCACCAAGTGCGCGAAGGAATCCGGCGAACGCTGCAACGGCATGGCGACCGAAAAGAATCTGGCCGGTGCGGCCAAGGCCAGCTTCCTCAAAAAATGCGCGGCTGACTCGGCCAAGTAGACCTGCCCGCCCTTCCAACCGATCCCGACCGACGCAGGCGGTCTCTCGAACCGCCGCCTCCCATCCCCCACCTTCAGTATTGCTCAAGCGCCACGCCTGCCCGGGCATCGTTCCTGCACCGCGGACAATGTGGCCATATGAACCTTCAGGCCCTGCCGAACCGACTCAAGACCATAACCGGTGAATATCCCCAGCGGTGCGATCGCGGTTTTGCCCGCCTGGCCTGTCTTATTAAGGAATCCCATCATGAATCTGAACTCCTGCTGGCTGCCGGCTTCACTGCCCAGTCACCGCTCGACCGACACCGGACTGATCGGCGCCACGGGTACCGCGCACATGCCGGTGACCACCACGCTGGACCCTTTGTTTCCGGCCTCGCTGCCCATCGACGGCACGGCTACCGGAATTCCCGCCCTGTTCCTGTCCGAAGTCCGATTCATTTGACTCCTAAATAGTTTAGATTTAAAGTAATGCAGGCCTTGACTGGAGACCTGCATGAAGATCGTCTGCATTGGTGGCGGCCCAGCCGGCCTGTATTTCGCGCTGTTGATGAAACAGCTTGGCCCGCACCATCAAATCCGCGTGGTCGAGCGCAACAAGCCCTATGACACCTTCGGCTGGGGGGTGGTGTTCTCGGACGCCACCATGGACAACATGCGCGCCTGGGATGCCGATACCGCCAATGCGATCGAGCAATCGTTCGCGCACTGGGATGACATCGAGCTGCACTTCAAGAAGCGGGTGATCCGCTCGGGCGGCCACGGCTTCGTGGGTATCGGCCGCAAGAAGCTGCTCAACATCCTGCAGGCCCGCTGTGAAGCCCTGGGCGTGGAGCTCGTGTTCGACACCGAGGCCGACTCCGATCTCGACTTCCCCGACGCCGACCTCATCATTGCCAGCGACGGCATCAATTCGCGGCTGCGCGACAAGTATGCCGCCGTATTCCGCCCCGATATCGTCAAGCGGCCCAACCGGTTCATCTGGTTGGGCACCCGCAAACGCTACGAGCCGTTCACCTTCCTGTTCGAAAAAACCGAACACGGCTGGTTCCAGGCACATATCTACAAATTCGACCAGGAGACCAGCACCTTCATCGTCGAATGCCCCGAGTCGGTCTGGCTGGCCCATGGTCTGGACAAGGCCGACCAGGATCAGTCGATTGCCTTCTGCGAGCGCCTGTTCGCCGACAATCTGCAGGGTGAAGCGCTGCTGACCAATGCACGCCACCTGCGTGGCTCGGCATGGTTGAATTTTCAGCGGGTCAAGTGCGAGCAATGGTCACACTTCAATGGCCGCTCGCATGTGGTGCTGATGGGCGATGCGGTGCACACCGCACATTTTGCGATCGGCTCGGGCACCAAGCTGGCCCTCGAGGATGCGATCGAACTGACGCGTCAGTTCCGCGATCTGGGCGATGAGGTCGCGGCGATTCCGAAGGTGCTCGCCCGCTATCAGGAGATCCGTGCGGTTGATGTGGTCCGCCTGCAGAATGCCGCCTGGAATGCGATGGAGTGGTTCGAGGTCTGCGGCGAGCGCTACTGCGATCAGCTCGAGCCTGAGCAGTTCATGTATTCGATGCTCACCCGCAGCCAGCGCATCAGCCATGAAAACCTGCGGCTTCGCGACCCGGCCTGGCTGGAGGGTTATGAAAGCTGGTTCGCCAGCCGCACGCCCCTGCCCCCGCCGGCCCGGGCGATTCCCCCGATGTTCACGCCCTTCCAGGTGCGTTCGATCACCCTGAAAAACCGCGTGGTCGTGTCACCCATGGCGCAGTACTCGGCCATCGATGGCGTGCCCGGCGATTACCATCTGGTGCATCTGGGCGCGCGCGCCATGGGCGGCGCCGGCCTGGTTTTCGTCGAGATGACCTGCACCAGTGAAGAGGCCCGGATCACGCCGGGCTGCCCCGGCCTGTGGACCGATGAGCAGGCTCAGGCCTTCGGCCGGATCGTCACCTGGGTGCACGACCATTCCGATGCCCATATCGCGATCCAGATCGGCCATGCCGGCGCCAAGGCTTCGACCAACGTGCCCTGGGTCGACGATGGCATGGACAAGCCACTCGCGCGGGATAACTGGCCCATCGTGAGTGCCTCGCCCCAGCAATATCTCGAGGGCATCAGCCAGACCGCCCGCGCCATGACACTCGCCGACATGGATGAGGTCAAGGCCGATTTCATCGCCGCCACGCGCCGCGCTGCCCAGGCCGGTTTCGACTGGCTGGAGCTGCACTGCGCCCATGGTTATCTGTTGTCCAGCTTCATCTCACCGCTGACCAACCAACGCACGGACGATTACGGTGGCCCGCTGGCCAACCGTCTGCGTTATCCGCTCGACGTGTTTCACGCGGTGCGTGCCAACTGGCCGGCGCACCTGCCCATGTCGGTCCGCATCTCGGCCCATGACTGGGTCGAGGGCGGCATCACGCCGGCCGACGCGGTGCAGATTGCGCGCGCCTTCAAGCAGGCCGGCGCCGATCTCATCGATTGTTCTTCCGGCCAGGTGAGCAAGCGCGAGCGCATCACCTTCGGACGGATGTTTCAGACACCGTTTGCGGATCGGGTGCGCCAGGAAGCCGGTATTGCGACCATCGCGGTGGGCGCGATCAGCGAAGCCGATCATGTGAACTCGATCATCGCCGCGGGTCGGGCGGATCTCTGTGCCATTGCCCGTCCCCATCTGGCCAACCCGGCCTGGACACTGACCGAGGCGGCCCGGATCGGCTTTACCGATCTGGCCTGGCCCCGACAGTATCGATCGGCCAAGGTGCAGATGGAGGCGAATTTCGCGCGCGAGAAGGCCGCCCAACTCGCCGTGACCGGACCCAGGGCATGAGCCCGGCCATCACCGATCGACGCCAGAGGCCACTGGCCGGTCGACATGCCGTGGTTACCGGTGCGGCGCGCGGCATCGGCGCCGCGATCGCACGCCGGCTGGCCGACGACGGCGCCAGCCTGACCCTGATGGGCCGCCACCTGGACACGCTCAATACCCTGATCGAGGCCATGCCCCCGGCCACCGACTGCCGGGCCGTGGTCTGCGACGTGACCGATGCCGACTCGGTCGCGGCGGCGATGGCGATGGCACTCGAGCGAGCGCCGGTGCAGATCCTGGTCAACAACGCGGGCCAGGCGGCCAGTGCGCCGCTGGCCACGACCAGCGATGCGCTCTGGCAGCAGATGCTGGCGGTCAATCTGACGGGCACCTTCCATTGCACCCGCGCCGTACTCCAGACCATGCTTGCGTCCGGATGGGGGCGGATCATCAATATCGCCAGTACCGCAGGCCAGCGCGGTTATGCCTATGTGGGCGCCTATGCGGCGGCCAAACATGGCGTGCTGGGCCTGACCCGTTCACTCGCGCTGGAGGTGGCCCACCGCGGCATCACGGTCAATGCGGTCTGTCCCGGATTCACCGACACCGATCTGCTCGATGAGAGCGTGGCCAATATCGTCGCCAAGACCGGTCGCAGTCGTGAACAGGCGGTGGCGGAACTGACCCGGCACAATCCCCAGCGACGACTGGTCCAGCCCCGGGAAGTGGCCGACAGCGTGGCATGGCTGTGTAGCGATCAGGCATCGGCCATCAACGGCCAGTCGATCTCGGTGAGCGGCGGCGAGGTGATGTGAGATGAGCATGGACGACTCACCGGAGTTGCTCAGCGGCCTGGATCAACATTCGATTGGCCGCGAGTCCCAGGTCAGAAGCGGCGACCATGCGGCCATCAAGACCTGGTTGCGCCTGCTCTCGTGCAGCACCCAGATCGAACAGGTGATCCGCAGCCGGCTGCGCCAACGATTCGCCACCACCCTGCCCCGCTTCGACTATCTCGCCCAGCTCGACCGTCATCCGCAGGGGCTGCGCATGAACACCTTGTCGCGCTATCTGATGGTGACCGGTGGCAATATCACCGGACTGACCGATCAGCTGGTGCGCGAAGGTTTCGTGCAACGCACACCGGACGAATCGGACCGGCGCTCGCTGGTGGTGTCGCTCACGCGCGCCGGCCGCGCACACTTTTTACGAATGGCCAAGGAGCACGAGAGCTGGCTGGTCGAGATGTTCGAGGGTTTCGAGCGCAGCGATCAGCAGATGCTGTTCGACACCCTCGGCCGTCTGCGGGTGCATCTGGCCCGGCAGGCGGCAGGGCACGACGAACCAATCGAACCCGGCTGAACCCTCGTTCAGCGTTCAAAGGAAGCCTCATGACAGACTGCGTCGATCCCTCGCTTATCGCCGGCAACCGCCGTTCCATGGCCGGGCATACCGCCCGTCATTTTCTGTTCAGCGTGTCGGCGGGCGTGGCCACCATCACGCTGAACCGCCCCGACCGCAAGAATCCGCTCACCTTCGACAGCTACGCCGAATTGCGCGACCTGTTTCGTGAGCTCAAGTATGCGCAGGATGTGCATGCGGTCGTGATCCACGGTGCCGGCGACAACTTCTGCTCGGGCGGCGACGTGCACGAAATCATCGGGCCGCTGATCCGGCTCACGGCGCCCGAACTGCTCATGTTCACGCGCATGACCGGCGATCTGGTGCTGGCGATGCGCCATTGCCCGCAACCCGTGATCACCGCGATCGACGGCATCTGTGCCGGCGCCGGGGCGATCATTGCGATGGCATCCGACCTGCGACTGGGCACCGCGCGCAGCAAGGTGGCGTTTCTGTTCAACCGGGTGGGCCTGGCCGGTTGTGACATGGGTGCCTGCGCAATGCTGCCGCGAATCATTGGTCAGGGCAGGGCTGGCGAATTGCTCTATACGGGCCGCGCCCTCGGTGGCGAAGAGGCCGAGCGCTGGGGCTTTTACAACCGGCTGGTCGCGCCCGAGGATCTGCTCGCCAACGCCGCCACGCTGGCCACCGACCTGGTCAGCGGACCGACCTTCGCCAACGGCATCACCAAGACCATGTTGCATCAGGAATGGAATCTGGGCATCGAGCAGGCGGTCGAAGCCGAAGCACAGGCTCAGGCCTTGTGCATGCTCACCCAGGATTTTAAGCGCGCCTATGATGCGTTTGTCGCCCGTCGCAAACCCGTTTTCGAAGGCAACTGACCCCGGCACACGGGCAGCCGCCGCCACCTGGCAGTCTGGCACCCGCGCCCACAGGATGATCTGATCATGGCAGACCGACAGTTTCTCGACTGGCCGTTTTTCGAGGCGCGGCACCGCGAGCTCGCGCTGGCGCTGGATGACTGGGCCGGGCATCACCTGCATCAGCCTCTGGGCGAAACCGTCGATGAGGAATGTCGTGGTCTGGTGAGGGCACTTGCCCAAGGTGGCTGGCTCGCCCATGCGGTCGGCGGCACCCGGTGGGGCGGTGCCAATGACCGGATCGATACCCGGGCGCTCTGCCTGATTCGCGAAGGTCTGGCCAGACACCATGGCCTGGCCGATTTCGCCTTTGCGATGCAAGGCCTGGGCTCGGGGGCGATCGGTCTGGCCGGCACACCGGATCAGCAGGCCCGCTACCTGCCAGGAGTCGTGCGCGGCGAAGCGATTGCCGCCTTCGCCCTGTCCGAGCCGGATGCCGGTTCCGATGTGGCCGCCATGGCCTGCACGGCACGCGCCGATGGCGGCCACTATGTCCTCGATGGCGAAAAGACCTGGATCTCCAACGGGGGCATTGCCGACTTCTATGTCCTGTTTGCGCGCACAGGCGAGGCGCCTGGCGCACGCGGCATCTCCGCCTTCATCGTTGATGCCGACACTCCCGGTTTGCACATTGCCGAGCGCATCGACCTGATCGCGCCGCATCCGCTGGCCCGTCTGCGCCTGACCGCCTGCCGCATCCCGGCGAGTCAGCGGATCGGCGCGCCGGGCGAAGGCTTCAAGATCGCGATGCGCAACCTCGATGTCTTTCGCACCTCGGTTGCCGCGGCGGCGCTGGGGTTTGCCCGACGCGCCTTCGACGAAGGACTGGATCGCGCCCGCACACGCCGAATGTTCAAGGGCGTCCTGGCCGACTTTCAGCTCACCCAGGCACGCCTGGCCCAGATGGCCACCACCATCGACAGTGCCGCCCTGCTCACTTATCGGGCGGCCTGGCTGCGCGACAATGGCGCCAATGTGACCCGCGAAGCCGCAATGGCCAAGATGGCGGCCACCGAAGGCGCGCAACAGGTGATCGATGCGGCGGTCCAGATCTGGGGCGGCATGGGCGTGGTCAGTGAGGTGCCGGTCGAGCGGCTGTATCGTGAAATCCGGGCGCTGCGCATCTATGAAGGCGCCACCGAAGTGCAGCAGTTGATCATCGCCCGCGAGTTGCTGCGCAACTGAATTCCGGGGCACCATCGCGCCAAACCCGCACACCACAGGAAGACCTCAACCATGCAGACCCTGCTCCCCGATGGCTGGCCCCGCCCCAAAGGGTATGCCAATGGCGTGATGGCCAGCGGCCGCCAGATCTTTGTGGCCGGCATGATCGGCTGGGACCATCAAGGCGTGTTTCACACCGACGATTTCGCCGAACAGGCGACCCAGGCCTTGCGCAATGTCGTGGCGGTGCTGCAGGCCGGTGGCGCAAGGCCCGAGCACATCGTGCGCATGACCTGGTATGTGACCGACAAACGCGAATACCTGGCCGCCCTGCCGGCGATCGGCCAGTCATTCAAGTCGCTGATCGGCCACTACCAGATCGCCATGACCGCGGTCCAGGTCGTGGCCCTGATCGAAGACCGGGCCAAGCTTGAAATCGAAGTCACGGCCGTCGTGCCATGACAGCGCTGCGCTCACCCCGTCATCGCGAAACAGCTGCTGCGCGCGCCAGCCGACGGATCGTGCCGGCCGTCGTCGCAAGCCTTTTTCTGCCTGCCTGCGGTGGCAGTGATGACAACGGCAATCGCAGTGTCAGCAGTCAGAGCACCGAGGCAGCGGTCGCGGCTGAACCGACGCTGGCCTTGATCACCTCGCCCGTCGGACAGGTTGCGCCCGATGCGGCCACCTTGCCGCGCTGGGATCCGCCGGCCGGCAGCGATGCCCCGCCGTTGGCCAACTATCAGGAGACCCTGACCTGCGCCGTCGGCGTACCGGCGGGGCCACCGGGCCAGGCGACCATCGCCTATGCATCGGGCCGCGCCACCGTCACCTCAGGCGGCAGCCTGATTGTCACCGTCACGGCTGTCGGCAGTTGGACCCGTCGCAGCAGTGTGGGCGGCACCACGTATTCATCGGCCGTGTCGGGCGACTCCCGTTTTGACCGACTCAGTCTGACCATCAGCTCGGCCGGCCGCCTGAGCGGCTTCAGCCTGAGCGGACCCGCGACGACCACGACCATCCAGTGTGGTGATGCGCTGCCCACGACAACTGTCGATCCGATCATCGATGCGGGCAACGGACGCTTTGCCTGGACCACCGGTACCGTGGCGGCCAACTGCGTCGTGACGATCGTCTCGCCCTCTGTACCGGGAGGTATCGCCACGGAAACCGTGCAGGGCAGCGTGCGCTTCGTGGCAGACGGGCAGCCTGTGATGAGCGTGGGCGACCTGTTGATCGAATTCCCGCGCGCCGCCGAATTCGGCGTGAGTGCGCCAGGTGTGACGACCCGGATGGCCGCCAATGACGAGGGCATCGTTGCCGAATATCAGACCAGCACGACCCGATGGCTGATCCAGGTATCGGCCGGCTACGACTTTCTCTACATGGTGTATTCGAGTTCGGCCGTCGAGCCGACCCAGGTCGTCGGATGCGAACGACTCTGAGCCTGATCGGCCGCCCGCTTTAAAGGTCCAACCAGCGCGGCAGCCACAGTGAAATGATCGGGAAGGCGATCAGGATCGCGATGCGCACGAAATCGGCGGCGACGAAGGGCATGACGCCTCGCCAGATCTCGGTCGTGCGGATGTCGGGCAGCACGCTGGACAGCACGAAGATGTTCATGCCCACGGGCGGCGTGATCAGGCTGATCTCGATCACGCAGACAATCAGAATGCCAAACCAGATCGGATCGAAGCCCAGACTGGTCACCAGCGGGAAAAAGATCGGCACGGTCAGCAACATCATGGACAGGCTTTCCATCGCCGTGCCCAGGATGATGTAGACGATGCAGATCGCCACGATGACCGCGATCGGCGAAACCTCGAACTGGGTGACGAGACTGCGCAGATCATCCGGCATGGCCGTGAAATTCAGGAAATTGGCGAACAGCGACGCGCCGATCACGATCGTGAACAACATGGCCGAGGTCCGTGCCGACTCGACCAGCACCTCACGCAGGCTTGCCCAGTCCAGCGCGCCGCGCGCCAGGGCAAACAGGAAGCCGCCGGCTGCGCCGACGCCGGCCGCTTCCGTCGGGGTGAAGAACCCGCCGTACATGCCACCCATCACGAGGGCGAACAGGACGATCACGCCCCAGATGCTGCGCAGGGCCGCCCAGCGCTGCGCTGCGCTCGCCCGCTCGCCCGGCGGGCCATAATGAGGGAATCGCCAGGTCACGACCGCTGCTGCGGCCATATAGAGCAGGGTCGCCAGCAGACCGGGCAGGATGCCGGCGGCGAACAAGGCGCCGATGTTCTGCTCGGTCATGATCCCGTAGATCACCATGATCACCGACGGCGGAATCAGAATGCCCAGGGTCGCCCCGGCGCAGATCGAACCCGCGGCGAAGGCCGTCGCGTAGTTGAATCGGCGCATTTCGGGCATCGCCACCCTGGCCATGGTGGCGGTGGTGGCAATCGAGGATCCGCAGATCGCGCCGAATCCGGCACAGGCAGCAATGGTCGACAAGGCCAGACCACCCCGCCAGTGCCCGACAAACACGTAGGCAGCCTGATACAGATCGCGCGACATCCGGGCCCGCGTGACGAAATTGCCCATCAGCACGAACAGCGGCACGACCGACAAGGTATAGGAGGCGATATCGATGAATTCGGTGGCCGCCGAGGACATGGCGGCCGGCCATGAGCGCACCAGCCCCATGCCGACCACGCCGACCAGACCCATGCTGATCGCGATCGGCACGCGCATCAGCATCAGCACGAACATGGCGGCAAACCCGAGCAATCCGGTGATCATGAGGCTGCACCATCCGATCGCCCGGCGGCCTCGCGCCCACTGAAGAACAGATGCACGCCGGCAGTGACCACGAGCATCGCGGCGACCAGCCACTGCAGATACCCCAGCGGAATCGCCAGTTGCGCCGTGACATCGCCATACTCGACCGTGCGCGCCGCACGACCGCCAACCACCCAGGCAGCCGCCAGCAAGGCCACGCCGGTCATCGCCTGGGACAAGGCCCCCTGCCAGCGCCGAAGGCCCGCCGGCAGCACGCGATCCAGCAGATCGAATACGATGTGCTCGCCAGCGCGTGAGGTCACGGGCAGAGCGAAGAAGATGGTGATCGTCATCACGATCTCGGTGAGTTCGACCGCGCCTGTGAGCGAATTATCGAAGAACTTGCGCCCCACCACATCGACGACGGTCAGCCACATCATCACGAACAAGGCCAGCGCCGAGATGCTGGAAAACAGCGATTCAATGCGTTTCATGAGCATGCGGTACCGGCCCGGGCAGGATCACTGCCGACAATCATTCGAGGGTGGCGATCTCGGCGCGGAAGTCGGCCAATACCTTGGCCGCATCCTTGAGGCCCTTGCTCTGCGCCTTCTTGAACCAGTCGGCTTCGATAGACTGGGTCTGCGCCTTGAACGCGGCAATGAACGCCTTGTCGGCCTCGTGCGGCTCAATGCCGGCAACCTGCTGGGCAGCCTTGCTACGCACGTCTTCGTCATCCCAGAACTTGCCGATCAGTCGGGCCGCGTATTCACCCGAGAGCTTGTTGATCGCGGCCTGGTCATCCTTGGGGATTTTTTTCCAGGTATCGGGATTCATCACGAACGCAAAGCTCGTGTTGTACAGGCCACCTGGAATCGAGGTGCGATATTTGATCAGCTTCTCGAGCTTGAATGACACGATGGACTCGTGCGGAAACCAGACGCCATCGACCACGCCCGACGAGAGCAACTCATAGGACTGGGGCGCCGGCTTGAGCGTCATGTTGACCCCGAGCTTCTTGCCGATGTCATTGACCACGCCGCCGCCCACGCGAAACTTGATGCCATCCAGATCGGCCAGTGACTTGATCGGCTTCTTGCTGTTGAAAATCACGCCGGGGCCATGGGTGAATACCGTGATCACATGCATGCCGCGATGTTCGTCGAACTTGGCCAGATGCTTCTCGTAGATGCGCTGATAGGCAACACTGGTCGCGATCGCTGAATCGCCAAGACCGGACATCTCGGCAACCTGGGTCAGGTCATAACGCCCCGGTGTGTAGCCATGCACGCTGTAGGCGAGATCGACCAGGCCGTCACGCACCGCGTCGAAGGTCTGGGGAGCCGGCGCCACGGCCTTGGGCAGAATGTTGCACTTGACCCTGTCCTGCGTCGCCTTGGCCACCTGACTGCACCATTCGGCCTGAGCCCTGGACAACAGATGCGCAGGCGGGACCCAGCTCGAGGCGGTAAGCGTGATCTGGGCACTGGCCGATGTGGCGGCACCCAGCAAAGCGGCTGCAACCCAGAACCGACGGGTATTGGCGGACATTGATGTCTCCCCTGAGATTGTCGAACCCAGATGCTACTCGAATCCGCCTGCACGGCGCCGCCGGGGCATCATTCCCGCCACTGATCCGTGGACCCGCCCAGACGGGGTGAATTGTCGGCGTTGTTTCGCCGATCGGCGCGACGCCGCCCGCCTTACCCTTGAGAAACCCCATCTCTGTGGTCTTGTTCCGACCCCTGGCTCTGCCCGCCCGGCCCATGTCCGACTCCCGTCCCAGCACGCAGGACCAGCGCAGGCTCACGTCGGCGAATCGATTCCTGACAATCATCGGTTCGAGCTACGGGCTGGATGTCGCCCTGCTCGCCGCTTTCGCCAGCATCGGGACGGTGAGTCTTACCGCGCCGATCCTGCATGCGATGGCCGGACTGAGCCATGTACTGATCTTTGGGGCGATCAATCGCAGTCGCTGGTTTGCGCGCCTGAGCGATTCCCAAATTACTTTCTTCCAGATGCTTCTCGGGTTTGATCACGCATCTGGCCATGGCCGCCCTGTTTCCGGCTGTCGGTGGCCTGATGCTGCTGCCGCTGTTTCTCGTGCTGGGCTTCTCGGCCCTGACCATGACCGCCCGCCAGACCTGGCCGATCCTGGTCTGCGCATTGGCCTGTCTGGCGTTCCTGGTGATCGGCCTGCAGAGTCGACCCGCATTTCCGGTGGATAACCTGTCCGAACGCCTGCTCACCCTGACCTTCTTCACGATCTGCCTGGGCCGCTCCATGTTGCTGGGCACGATAGGCAGTGAATACCGGACCCGACTGGCCGGACGCAACGAGGAGATGAAGGCCTCGATCGCCGAGGTGCACCGGCTGGCGACCACCGATGACCTGACCGGTTGCCTGAACCGGCGCAGCATCATGAAACAGCTCGATGCCGAATTCAACCGGGCAGGCCGCAGCGGTCAACCGGTCTGTCTGGTGATGACCGACCTGGATCACTTCAAACAGATCAACGACCGCTTTGGTCATGCGGCAGGCGATCAGGTGCTGCGCGATTTCGTGGCCGTCGCGATTCAGACACTTCGGGTGTCCGATGCGATCGGCCGGGTTGGCGGCGAGGAGTTCCTGATCATCCTGCCCGACTCGACCCTAGCCGCGGGCCTGATTGCCATGCAACGCCTGCGCGCCGCCATGGCCGCTCACCGTTGGCTGCCCCTGCCCGAACACTATCCGGTCACGGTGTCGATCGGCATCGCCCAGCGAATCGACAATGAATCGCTGGTCACCTGGATGGAACGCGCGGATCAGGCCATGTATGACGCGAAGGCGGGCGGGCGCGATCGGATCCAGGCGGCCAGCGTGAGCCGGTATCCGCGCGAACTAACGGCCGGCCACGCCCCAGTTGCTTAACCAGTTGGTGGTGCGAGCGGGCCGGGTCAGCGCATCGAGAAAGGAACGGGCCCAGTAGCGGATATCGTTGGCCTCCAGCGTGGCGAACATTTCACGATGCCGCGCCTGTCGCTCCTCGAGCGGCATCTCGAGTGCCTGAACGATGGCGTCGGCCACGCCGCTGCGATCATGCGGATTGACCAGCAGGGCCGGCGCCAGCTCGGCCGCCGCACCGGCAAACTCCGACAGGATCAACACCCCCGGATCATCGGGATCCTGCGCCGCGACGAATTCCTTGGCGACCAGATTCATCCCGTCGCGCAGCGGCGTCACCAGGGCAACCCGTGCATGACGCAACATGCCGGCCACCGCCGCCCGCTGGTAATTGCGGTTCACATAACGAACCGGTACCCAGTTGACATCGCCAAAACGGCCGTTGACCTGGCCGATGGCCTGGCTCACCGCTTCAGACATATCCGTGTATTCGGGGATGTCTTCGCGGCTCTTCGGCGCGATCTGCAGGTAGGTGACCCGGCCCCGCCAGTCCACGACATTGTCGAGAAAACGCTCGAAGGCCTCGATGCGATGCAGGATGCCCTTTGAGTAATCGAGCCGGTCGATACCCAGCACCAGCAGACGCTCACCCAGACTGGCCGCCAGCTCATTCATGAAGGTCGATGAGGCCGATTCTTCGGCCAGCTCGCGGAACCGGTCCGGCTCGACGCCGACCGGAAACACGCCCACCCGGAACCCATGGGTACCGATCCAGAATACCCGGCCATCCTGGGTGGACGCACCGCAGACACCGGTCGCGTAGCGCGCAAAATTCACCGCGTCCGATTCGGTCTGGAACCCAACCAGATCGTAGTCGACCAGCGTGCCGATCACCGATTGATGCTTGGGCAGTGTCTTGAGCAGATCGGGCGGAGGCAGTGGAATGTGCAGAAAGAAGCCGATGCGATTGCGCACATTGCGCTGACGCAGCGCACGGGCCAGTGGCATCAGGTGATAGTCATGCACCCAGATGATGTCGTCGGGTCTGAGCAATGGCAACAGACGATCGGCAAAAAATTCATTGACCCGACGATAACCCTGAAAATCGGTCTGCTGATAGTCGGCCAGATCAACCCGGTAATGCAGCAACGGCCACAGCGAACGATTGGCAAACCCGTTGTAATACTCCTGGAAATCATTCGGTCGCAAATCGGTCAGCACATATTCGATATTGTCGACATGGGAATGGCTGACTGGCGGCGGATTGTCCGACTCCTTGCCGCTCCAGCCGAACCAGATGCCCTCGCGTTGACGCATGGCCGCGTCGATCGCAACGGCGAGTCCGCCCGGTACCGTATTGCCGGTTGGATCCGGCAATGCCACCCGGTTTGACACTACGACGAGCCTAGCCATATGCCTTCCTCCCACGATTGAGACAGCCTCATCGCTGAATGGACAATGCCGGCCATCGAGTAGGTTTGAGGAATGTTGCCCCAGAGTACGCCTGTTTCCGGATGAATGTCTTCCGAGAGCAGGCCATAATGATTACGCGCCGCCAGCAGCTCCTCGAACAGCGCGCGGGCCTCATCGCGCCGGCCGATCGAGGCCAGGGCATCCAGATACCAGAACTTGACCACGAGAAAGGCGGTCTCGGGTTCACCGAAATCGTCAGCGGCCGCATAACGCAGCAGATAACCATGGCGGTTCAGCTCCCGACCGATGCACTCGACCGTTCTCATGAACCGGGGATCATCGGCAGCGATGATTCCCAGCTCATGCATGAGCAATACGCTCGCATCGAGATCATCTGAACCGATTGCCGCGGTAAAGGCCTGCCGGCTGTCACTCCAGCAGTCGGCCAGAATCCGTTCACGGATCGAATCGGCCTGCCCGCGCCAGCGACGCGAATCGTCTGCGAGGTGGAGACGGTCGGCGATGCGTGAGAGGCGGTCGCAGGCAACCCAGCACAACAGGGCCGAATGGGTGTGTATCCGTCGGCGACCCCGATATTCCCAGATGCCCGCATCGGGCTCAAAGGCCTTGCGCGCGGCCAGCTCACCCAGGGGCTCGAGCCGCCGGAACAACGCAGTGTCGCCCATGTCGGTGAGGCGCTCATCGATGAAACTCTGCATGACCGCGAGAATCACCGAGCCGGCCACATCGTGCTGATTCTGTTCGGCGGCCTGATTGCCCACCCGGACGGGCCCCTGCCCCATAAAGCCGGCCAGATCGGGAGCGATGCGCTCGTCCAGCGCAGCATTGGGTACGATTCCGTACAGCGGTCGGATGGACTCCGAATCGCCAGCCGCGACTGTGGCGATGTAGTCGATATACCCTTCCATCGTCCGGGTCGCACCCAGCCGGTTCAGGGCCTGGACGACGAAGTAGGCATCACGCAGCCAGCAATAGCGGTAATCCCAGTTGCGCTCGCTGCCTGGCGCCTCTGACACGCTGGTGGTGTGCGCCGCCACAATGGCGCCGGTCTCCTCGAAGGAGCACAGCTTGAGCGTGATGGCCGCGCGGATCACTGCCGACTGCCACTCGAAGGGAATCGCCAACGATCGAACCCAATCGCGCCAGTAGTCGGTGGTGCGCTCGAGGAAATCGCGGGCCGTGGTATCGGGCGCATTGTCGAATGACTCATCGGGCCCGAACACCAACGTGACCGGTCGCAATAACGCGAACGGCGTTTCCTCCATCACATACGACAAGGGCGCATCCGTGGTCAGGCGGATCGCCTGCGCACCGCTTCGATACCGCACATGGCTGGATCCGGACACTCCGGTGGCTGGCACGCCATAGTCGAATGTCGGACGGACCCGGATGGTGATGCGCGGCACGCCGGCGATGGGCTTGATGATCCGAAACACCTGGGACGGCCGAAAATTGCGGCCATATTGTTTGAAGCGCGGCGAGAAGTCGGTAATTCGCACGGCGTTGCCATGGGCATCGCGCAGTGTCGTGTGAATCACCGCCGTATTGCGCTCATAGTCGGACTGCGCATCGACCTGTCCGTCGAGCACCACATCGGTAAAACCCTTCTCATGCTCGCCCGCCAGCAGGCGCGAGAACACCGGGTTGGAATCGAAGTGTGGGAAGCACCACCAGACGATGCGACCCAGCGGCGTGATCAATGCGGCGGTCCGGCCATTGCCGATGAGTCCGAGATCAAGGGTTTGAGGCGATGTCATGAGGCTCTAATGGGTTGAGATTGCCCGTCCCAGCACCTCGGCCAGGGCGAGTCTGACGGCCCGCGGGTCGTCAAAGATGCCGGCCGCACCGGGCAGGTCACGGCCAACGCAGAAGAATTCGCCGCCCAGGCGGCGGACCGCCGCGAAGGCGGCCTCGTCGGTGATGTCGTCGCCGATCATAACGGGCAGACGGGACTCGAAGGGCGGATCCCGCATCAGACGCACGATCGCCCGACCCTTGTCGAATCCGGGACGCTTGAGCTCATAGATCATCTTGCCCGCCAGTATCTCGACCTGCGGATGGCGCAACAGCAGTTGATCCAGCTTGTCACGCAGCGGTCCGGCCAACTCGGGTGCCGCCCGGAAATGGATGGCCATGCTGTGCGGCTTGTGCTCGAGCAGCAGGCGGGCATCATGGGCGGCAAGCGAGGCCAGGGCCGACACCAGCTCGACGGGTAATTCAAAACGGCCATCGCCTGAGCCGCCCTCATGTTCGTCGATATCCGTCAGCGGCCCTCCGGCGACCAGCCGCAATTGCGCACCATGACCGCCGGCACAAGGCAATGCCAGTGGTGCCATCAATGCATCGATCTGCGCGACGGGACGCCCACTCACCAGCGCGAGCGCACCATCGAGCCGACTGCTCAGGCCGTACAACAGCGCCGGCAGGGCATCGGGCACGATGACCGACTGCGGCGTGGCCGCGATGTCGATCAGGGTGCCATCGATATCGAGAAACAATGCCGATCGATGACGCGACATGAGCCGCTCGACAAGCAGGGTGTGTGCAGCAGATTGGGGCGGCTGGGGCATGGTCGGCATCGGGAGTGATTGGACCGGTGACAACAAGGCGTTCAGCCTACCCACCGGAACTAGCCTGGCCGTCATTGTAAGGTCATGCATGGGGTCGGTTATCCTTGCCGCTGGGTTATTCGGGCAAGGACCTGCATCATGCGTCTGGGAATCGATCTGGGTGGCACCAAGATCGAAATCATCGCGCTCGCCGATGATGGCACCATTACGCGGCGAGAGCGCCGTGCGACACCGCGGGTGACTACCCGGCCACGGTGGCGCTGATCGCGCAAATGGTCCATGAGACGGATCAGGGTCTCGGTGTGCAGGCCAGCGTTGGCGTGGGGATTCCGGGCTCGCCCTCGCAACGGTCCGGCACCATCCGCAATGCCAATTCCACGGCGCTCAACGGCCGCCCGCTGGTCACCGATCTGGAGCAGGCGATCGGCCGCCCGGTGCGCGTGGCCAATGATGCGAACTGTTTTGCGTTGTCCGAGGCCACCGATGGCGCGGCGGCCGGCCTCGCCTCCGTGTTCGGCGTGATTCTGGGCACAGGTGTTGGCGGTGGTCTGGTGGTCAACGGACACGGCCTGCCGGGTCTGAACGGCATCGCCGGGGAATGGGGGCACAACCCGCTGCCTGCGCCACTCGATGATGAACGCCCCGGCCCCCGTTGTTATTGCGGTCGCTCCGGATGCATCGAAACCTGGCTCTGCGGGCCCGGATTTGCCGCCGACTATGCGCGTCAAGGTGGCCGGCAAAGCCTCACGGCAGCCCAGATCATCACGCGCATGCGGGCCGGCGAAGCCCTGGCGGTTCGCTGTTTCGATCGTTATGTCGAGCGCATGGCCCGTGCCCTGGCCGGTGTGATCAATGTGTTCGATCCGCATGCGATCGTGCTGGGCGGTGGCATGTCGAACATCGACGAACTCTACGACCGCGTGCCCGGCGCCTGGCAGGCGCATATCTTCTCCGATCATGTTGCCACGCCGCTGCTGCCCAATCGGCACGGTGACTCATCGGGCGTGCGCGGCGCAGCCTGGCTGTGGCCGCTCCAAAGTGCCGCTCCGCCGCACGGGCAGCCGACCGGGAGTCCGGCGGCTTGAATCCCGGCACACACTCGACCGACTGGTCGGACCAGGCATCAGCCCAGCCGACACCCGACGATCCGAACGCCGGCATCCCGGCGCGGGCCCTGGCGCTGCTCAAGCGCTACTGGGGCTACGACAGCCTGCGAGGCCAGCAGAATGAGGTGATCGGCAACGTGCTCGCGGGCCGGGACACGCTGGTCCTGATGCCCACCGGCGCAGGCAAGTCGCTCTGTTATCAGCTGCCTGCCCTGCTGCTCGACGGACTGACCATTGTCGTATCACCGTTGATCGCCCTGATGCAGGATCAGGTTGAAGCGCTGCGCGCCATGGGCATCGCAGCCGAGTTCCTCAATTCCACACTGGCCTTCGACGAGGTTCGCAGAATCGAGCGAGCCGCGCGAACCGGCGAACTCAACCTGCTCTACATGGCACCCGAACGGGTGCTGGGCGAGCGGGGCCTGGCCTTCCTGAGCGAATGCCCGGTCGCCCTCATCGCCATCGACGAAGCCCACTGCGTCTCGCAATGGGGCCATGATTTCCGACCCGAGTATGCGCAACTGGCGCAATTGCGCGGCCGCTTTCCGCAGGTGCCCTGTATTGCCCTGACGGCCACCGCCGATGCCACCACCCGACGCGAGATCCTCGATCGACTCGAGCTGCAACAGGCACGCAGCATCGTCGCCAGTTTCGACCGGCCGAACATCCGTTATGAAATCGTCGAACGGCGCGACGCCCGCACCCAGCTCAATGCCTTTCTGAGCGAACAAGGCCGTCACCCGGGCATCATCTATTGTCTGTCCCGGCGCAAGGTGGAAGACACCGCCGCTGCCTTGGCGGCCGCCGGGCACAATGCCCTGCCCTATCACGCGGGCCTGCCGGCACGCGATCGCGCCATCAACCAGCGTCGCTTCCTCGAACAGGACGACTGCATCATCGTGGCGACCATCGCATTCGGCATGGGCATCGACAAACCCAACGTGCGCTTCGTCGCCCACCTCGACCTGCCCAAGAGCATCGAAGGCTACTATCAGGAAACCGGCCGGGCGGGTCGCGACGGTGAACCCGCCGTGGCCTGGATGGTTTACGGGCTGCAGGATGTCGTGCAACAGCGCCGGCTCATCGATGAATCGGACGCCGATCCGACTCACAAACGGATCTCCACGGCCAAGCTCGATGCCATGCTGGGCTTGTGCGAAACCACGCATTGCCGACGAGCCAGGCTGCTCGCCTATTTCGACGAGCGCCAGCCCGATGGCTGGCAGTGCGGCAACTGCGATATCTGTCTTACGCCACCGATCACGATCGATGGCACCGAGCTCATGCAGAAGCTGTTGTCCACGGTCTATCGTACCGGTCAGCGTTTCGGCAGCCAGCACGTCATCGACGTGTTGCGCGGCCAGGCTTCCGAGAAGACGGCGCGCTTCAATCATCAGTCACTCTCGGTGTTCGGCATCGGTGCCGATCTGTCGGTTCAGCAGTGGCGGGCCTATCTTCGTCAGGCGATCGCAGCCGGACTGCTCGAAGTCGATCACCAGCAATTCAGCGCGCTGCGTCTGACCGAAGCCGCGCGACCCGTGCTCAAAGGCAGCCAGACGCTGCGCCTTCGCGAATCGCTGCGTCAGGCACCCGCTCAGCGGACGCGGGCTGGCGGTGGTCGCAGCACGGGCAGTGCGCCGGGTGCGGGTGACGCGGATAGTCCGCTGACCCGCGAGGTGGCGCGCCGCTTCGATGCCTTGCGCGAATGGCGGCGGGACACGGCGCGTACCCAGGGCCTGCCACCCTACGTGATCTTTCACGACAAGACCCTGATCGAGATCGCACGAATCCGGCCGCGCGATCTGGACGAACTCGCCGGCATCACCGGCATCGGCGAAAAGAAGCTCTTGCAATGGGGTGAAGCGGTTCTGGCGGTCTGCCACGCCCCGCCAACCTCCTGATGCCCTTGAACACCCGACCCACCATCGATCCAACAGAGACAAGCACATGACGATGCGCATCGAGCCAAGCGGCCAGATCTGTGGAGCCCTCATCCACGGCCTCGATCTGGCCGAACCATTGTCCGAGCAGACCGTGGCAGACATTCGCGCCGCCTGGCTCGACCATCACGTGATCGGGTTCACCGACCAGTCACTCGATCCGCCCGCCCTGCAGCGCTTCGCGATGCGGCTGGGCCCGTTCGGCGAGGACCCTTTCATCGCCGGCATGGCCGCCCATCCGCGCGTGATCGAAGTGCGCCGCGAAGCGAATGAACAGGCGCCACTGTTTGCCGACAACTGGCACTCGGACTGGAGCTTTCTGGCCCGGCCACCCGCTGCCACGCTGTTGTACGGGGTAGAGATCCCACCCGTCGGCGGTGATACCTTGTTCGCCAATCTGCATGCGGCTTTCGAGGCATTACCGGCATCGCGACAGCACGAACTCCAGAGCCTGCAGGCGGTTCATTCGGCCCGGCGCAGTTACGCCCGCCAGGGCCGATACGGCGACCAGGACAAGGGCCGGTCGATGGCCATTCGCGCCGACGATTCAGCGCTCGCCACCCAGTCCCATCCGCTGGTGCGCCACCATCCCGAAACCGGTCGCCCCGCCCTGTTCATCAGCCCCGCCTATACCGTGGGCATCGCCGGCATGAGCGAGGCCGACAGCCAGGCTCTGCTGGCCGAGTTGTTCGACTGGATCGATGAGCCTCGCTTCACCTATCGGCATCGATGGACACCCGGCCTGTTGACCGTCTGGGACAATCGCTGTCTGAATCATCGCGCCACCGGGGGATATGAAGGACACCGCCGGCTGCTGCATCGAATCACCATCGGAGACCGCACCCCATGAACCAGGCCATTCCCGCCCATTCGCTCGCACTGATCGGCCTGGGCCGGATGGGCGCGAACATGTCACGACGGCTGGCCAGGGCCGGCATCATCGTGCAGGGATTCGACCCGTCGGCATCGGCCCGCAGCGCATTGAGCGACGAAGCCGGCGTGCGGTTGCATGAGTCCCTGGCCGACGCCGTCGCCGCGCTGCCGGCGCCACGCACGATCTGGTTGATGCTGCCGGCCGGTGAGATCACCGGACAGACGCTGCATGCCCTGAGCAACCACCTGAGTCCCGGCGATATCCTGGTCGACGGCGGCAACGCCAATTATCTGGACACCCAGGCCCGCGCGACCCGCTTTGCGGACCTGGGCCTGCATTACGTGGACTGCGGCGTCTCGGGCGGGGTCTGGGGTCTGGCGGGTGGTTATTGTCTGATGCTTGGTGGCAGCGAGTCGGCGATCGCGCACATTACGCCCTTGCTGCAGGCGCTGGCTCCGGCCAGCGATCGCGGCTGGCTGCACTGCGGCCCGGTCGGTGCCGGGCATTTCACCAAGATGATTCACAACGGCATCGAATACGGCATGATGCAGGCCTATGCCGAAGGGTTTGCGCTGCTCGCCGGTCAGTCGTCGATGAACATCAAGCTCCCCGAGGTGGCCGAACTCTGGCGGCACGGCAGTGTGGTGCGCTCCTGGCTGCTCGATCTGACCGCGCACGCCTTGCGTGAACCGGAGGGCCTTGCGCGGGTGGCACCAGTGGTTGCCGATTCGGGCGAAGGTCGCTGGACGATCGATGAAGCCATGCGTCAGGGAACCCCGGCGCCGGTGATCGCCGCGGCCATGATGTCCCGCTTCGACTCACAAGGGCGCGCTGACACGGCCAACCGTCTGCTCGCGCTGATGCGCCAGGGATTCGGCGGCCATGCCGTCATGACATCCGCGCAGCCGGCGCCGGGCGGATCGGCGACATAAGACTCAGGCCGCAATCGGCAGGCAGCCGTTGGCAGGCAGTCAGAGCACCAATCCGGTTGCATCGTCGATCAGATGCATGTTGGCCAGATCGGCAACCAGTGTCATACGCTGCCCGGCCTGGGCGCCGGCGTTCGGATTGACCCGCCCGCACATCTCGGCCCCATTCACGGTGAAATACACCATGGTTTCCATGCCCATTGGCTCGATCACATCGAGGTCGACTTCGAACACCTGCTGGAAAGGCGCAAGATGCGGTCGTTGCTCCATGATGTGTTCGGGCCGCAGGCCGAACAACAGATCGGCCTTGCCCTGATGCGGGCGATAACGCTCGAGCCGTTCGGGCGGCACCGAGAATTCGATACCGCTGCCCAGCCGTGCACACAAGCCGTCGCCCTTTCCGTGCAGTTCGCACCGGACAAAATTCATCGCGGGCGAACCGATGAAACCCGCCACGAACTTGGTCGCCGGGGAATGATAAAGCTCGCCCGGCGCGCCGACCTGCTCGATGCGTCCGGCATTCATCACCACCACCCGGTCGGCCAGGGTCATGGCTTCGACCTGATCATGGGTCACATACACCGTGGTGGTGCGAACCTTCTGATGCACCTTCTTGATCTCGGTGCGCATCTGCACACGCAGCTTGGCATCCAGATTGGACAAGGGCTCATCGAACAGGAACACCTTGGGATCCCGCACAATGGCCCGGCCCATCGCCACGCGCTGACGCTGACCACCCGAGAGTTGTTTGGGTTTGCGATCGAGCAGTTCGGTAATGTCGAGAATGCGCGCCGCATTTTCGACCCGCTCACGGATCTCGGCCTTGGCCACCTTCTTCAGGCGCAGCCCGAAGGACATGTTCTGGAAAACGGTCATGTGCGGATACAGCGCATAGTTCTGGAAGACCATCGCGATGTCCCTGTCCTTGGGCGGCACATCGTTGACCACGGCCCCGCCGATCATGATGTCGCCATCGGTGATGTCTTCCAGACCGGCGATCATGCGTAAAGTGGTGCTCTTGCCGCAGCCCGAAGGCCCGACCAGCACCACGAACTCCTTGTCGGCAATGGTCAGGTCGATACCGCGCACCGCCGGGGTGTTGCCCTCGTAATTCTTGACCAGTTTGTGTAGCGACACCTCAGCCATGCCTTACCCCTTGGTCGCACCGGCGGTGAGTCCGGCGATGTAGTAATCCATCAGGAAGGCATAGATCAGCAGCGGTGGTGCCGCACCCAGCAAGGCACCGGCCATGATCTGTCCCCAGTTGTAGACGTCGCCCTTGATCAGCGTGGTCACGATACCCACGGGCAGGACCAGTTGATCGGTCGAGGTGGTGAAGGCGAGCGGGTACAGAAACTGGGACCAGGCCACGGTAAACGCGAAGATCATCGCCGCGATGATGCCGGGGATCGCCACCGGAATGAAGATGCGAGTGAGCATCTGGAAATAGCCGGCGCCGTCGATGAGCGCCGCCTCGTCGAGCTCCTTCGGGATCGACGCGAAGTAGGCGATGAGAATCCAGGTGGCAAACGGCACGCTCAGGGTGGGATAGATGATGATCATCGACCACCAGTGATTGATGAGCTGTATGCCCAGGTGTTCATTGATCCAGGCGAAGATCTTGAACAAGGGGATGAACAGCAGCGTATCGGGCACCAGATAGGTCAGGAATACACCGGTCGCCAGCGTGGCCGACCCCCAGAAGCGCATGCGCGAGAGCGCAAAGGCGGCGGGTATGCTGATCAACATGGTGACCAGCACCACGCAGAAGGCGATGACGGCCGAATTGCGAAAGAACACCAGAAAGTCGCTTGAGGTGAGCAAGGCCTTGAAGTTGTCCAGGGTTGGCGCATAGACCCACCACGGATTGCTCACCGCCGAGATCTCGCCACTGCTCTTGAGCGAGGTCACGAGCATGTAGATGGGCGGCATCAGGAAAAAGATCGCGAAGATGATCAGGAACACATAAGACCAGATCAGCGCCCAGCGCCGACTGCTACGGATGCTGCCCGATGCCGGCGCGGTGATCACGGCTGCCACGTCAAACCTCCCATGCCGACATCCGGTCTGTTCATCATGCCTCGTTCCCCCGTTGATTCACGCCGCGCAGGATGAAAACGGCCGCGATGGCGAGAATCGGGAACATGAACAGCGACACCGTTGCCCCCAGCGGAATGTCATTGCCCTGGATGCCCAGATTGAATGCCCAGGTGGCGAACACATGGGTCTGGTCGACCGGCCCGCCGGCGGTCAGGATGCGCACGATGTCGAAGTTGGCGAAGGTGACGATGAGCGAGAACAGCACGGTGATCGAGATGATGTTGCGCATCATGGGCAGCGTGATATACCAGATTTTCTGCCACCAGTTGGCGCCGTCGATGGAAGCGGCCTCGAACAACTGTTCGGGCACCGACTTGAGCGCCGCCAGATACATGATCAGGAAAAACGGTGCGCCATACCAGATGTTCACCAGGATCACCGAGAAACGGGCCCACATCGGATCGCCCAGCCAGTTGACCGGATCCATGCCGATGCGCACGAACAGCCAGTTGAAGGCGCTATAGGTGGGATCGAACAACCAGAACCAGCCCAGGGTGCTCATGGCCGGCGGTATCACCCAGGGCACGAGCAACATGCCCCGCCATTTGCGTTGGCCCTTGGCCGGCAGGTTGTGCACGAAGTGGGCGAGCACGAAGCCGATCAAGGCCTTGAACAACACCGCCGTGATCGCGAAGATGCACGACTGCTTGACCACCATCCAGAAGGTTTCGCGCTTGAACAGGAAGAAAAAATTGCCCAGCCCGACGAACCGCTCCATCGATTTGTTGAGCGTGGCCAGATACATCGAGTAGAACGCCGGATACACCACCAGCGCACCGATCAGGAGGATCAGCGGCAGCGCCATCAGAAAGGCAATGGTTGAGCGACGCTGCGCGAATTGCTTCATCGTCATCGGACGCGAGGCGGCCGGTGCCGGGCGAGACCTCATGACCTGACTCATGAATCCTCCTGAATCGAGATCGGATGGATCAGGTGCGCATGAAACCTTCGAGCTCCGAGGCCGCCCAGCCGATGGCCTTGTCGATGCTCTCGCCGCCCTGGGTGCACTTGGCGATCATCTTGGTCATGGTGGCCTGGGTCCAGATTTGGTTGGCGATATTGACCGGTGCCGGCGCAGCGGCAATCGAGACGATCTGATCGGCTCGCGGGGGGTAGTTGAAGACCGTGCCGATCGGGGGGCCCATCTCTGACCAGATCTTGAAGTCACGCAGACCCGAATAGCCCGGAATGTCATAGCCGCCACTGGCAGCCACCATGGTCTCGATCGACGACGCCTGCGAAAGGTGGGTGAGCAGACTCTTGGCCGCAGGGACATTCTTGGAGAATTTCCAGATGCCCCAGAAAAACGGCAGACCGGGCGCATACCGGCCCTTGGGACCGCTGGGCGAAGGGAATGTCCAGCACTGTTCGGCCACCTTGGGATTGTCGCGCTTGGCGACGGCCCAGGCACTGGGCGGATTCATGATCAACGAGCCCTGGCCCGAGATCAGGTATTTGTTGTTGGAGGCATCGTCCCAGGCGAACACGTCGCCTGGCAAGGCCTTTACCAGTCGCTGCGCGTAGGCGAGCACCTGCCTGACCGGATCGGATTGCACGGTGATGTTGCCCTTGGCATCGACCAGATAGGCGCCGAAGGCCTGGAACAGGGCGCCGACCCAGTCGACCGAATCGGATGTCTGCCCGAGCCCGAGCCCGAACGGATTGCCGGCCTTCTGGCATTTTTCGGCGGCCACGACGAAGTTGTCCCAGGTCCATTGGTCCTGCATGGCCTTGTCGGGTGTGCCGCCCGGACCGGGATACATCTTGAGCACATCCAGACCCGCCTGTTGCTTGAGCAGATCGATACGCCCGCATGGCCCTTTCATCTGCGAGCCGTTGGTGGCCGGCACTGCGATCCATTTGCCATCGACCTTGCCCAGGTACTCGACCACATCGACCGCCTTGCCATTTTTGGCCATGGCCGGCTCGACGATATCGTCCACCGTGACCAGGCTTTTGGCGTTGTTGGCCGCATCCCAGGCCGGAAGCTGAATGATGTCGTGGCCGGATCTGGCCTGAGCCTCGGCCGTGATGGTCAGTAGCAGTTTCTGTCCCTGCGAGGTGATGTAATCGATTTTCAGGTCGACTTTTTCCTTCTCGGCCCACTCCTTGCACAGGCGCGTGAGCGTGTCATTGGCACCGGGCACCCAGTGATCCCAGAAACCCACCGACAGGGAGCCCGCGGCGCGTGAGGTCCGGATGAAGGGCGGCGATATCGACGCCGCGGTGGCGGCCGCAGCAGTGGCCAGCAGGCGACGACGCCCGGGTCGGGTGGTCGACGCAACGGTGATGTCAGGCGGGTTCGTGTTGATCATGAATGTCTCCTCGGCGCAGGGTCGAAACGACCCGCTTGAATGGAACGACGGACAATGAACGTGGAACACGGCCTCCGATGGCCAACCGCCAGGATCATCCTGACTCCTGCATTGCTACCGGAGTTTGATGTCTGCGCGAACGCATGGATGGAATGCGGAATGCGGAATGCGGATTACTGATCTGTCTCCATGTCATTCAAATTCTTTGTTGCGACCATCGTATACGAGATGCAGGCGCAACGTAAAGCCCTGATCGACCCGGCCCTCGATTCAACGATTCAGTCGAAGGACCAGAAATACAGCAGATCGACAGCGCTCTCGGAACCGGTCTGGGCACGCAGCGACAGACGCTGGCTCAATTCATACTGCACGCGCAGCAAGCTGTATACCCCTCGCACACCTTGCTCGTAACTCACCGACAGTCGATCGCTCAGGCGCTTGCCCAGCGACACCACCTCGCGATAGGTTTCCTGCGAACTGCGTCCGCCGGCACCGGGCAGGCCGGCAGGTTGGCCGCTGTCACGCACGCCTTCGGCCTGACCAGTGTCCGACGCAAAGCCGAAGCCCAGCGAATCCAGACCGAGCTTGTCGGCGAAGCCGCCCCCCGAAATGCTGCCATCATCCTGACCCAGCAGGCGCGAGGCGGCCTCCTTCAAGGCCAGCGTCTGGGCGCCGCCCTGCGCATTGGCAATCGGTTGGCCCAGTACCAACCAGCTGAGCTTCTCCGCATCCGACATGGCCGGCACCGAGAACAATTCAACCCGTGGACTCAGTGCCGTGCCGCGAATGCCCACGCCGACCTCGACCGGCAGATTCGGACGCTGGGCCTCGATGTTGAGGGCCGGATTGTCGATCGGCCCATTGAAGCGCACCGTGCCGGTGGTGATCTTCAGGTCCTGGCTGTAGGCCGTGTAGGAACCGGAGGCGATGTTGACCGATCCTTCGATACGCGGATCGGCCGGCAACACGCCCTTGAGCAACAATTCGCCGCCCAGCGTGGCATTGACACCGCCACCGGTCACGCGCAGACGCTCGCCCAGGTCGATGGCCAGATTGGTGGCTACCGCGATGCGCTGCCCGTCGGTCGACGAATCATCTGCGGATGCAGGCTTGGTCTGAGCCGTGGGTTTGCCGGCATCGATGATCTGCACGTCGTCGGGCAGGCTGGGCGCACCCGAGCCGGCGATTTCGATCAAACCCTGATCAACCGCCATCCGTCCCTCCCAGGTCAGGGCTCGATCACTGGCCACGATCAGTGACGATCCCGAGAGCGCCAGTTGTTGACCCGGACCGATGGGCACGATGAACCCGCGGGTGGTCAGGCGGAACGAGCCGCGCAGTGGCAGCGTATCGGTAGTCACACCGCCCGCTGCCGGATCGATCAGTGTCGCCTGACCGTCGAGCTTCAGGTCGCCGTCGCCGGTTCTGAGCGTCAGGCTGCTCAACTCGAGGGTACGGCCCTGGATGCGTGCCTTGAGCGCCCCGTCCTGCAGTCGCCAGCCGAGCGCCGGTTGCAACAGGCTCAGGTCGCGCCCGGTCAGGTTCACGTTCCAGTCGGGACTGCGCAGGCTGCCGCCGACCTGTCCCGCGAGACTGACCAGGCCATCAATCTGCCAGTCGCTTCCCGTGAAGCGACGACTGAAGGCCAGCGAGGGCAACGTTATGTCCACCTGACCATCCAGACGTCCCTGGTCGAGCCGGGCGCGCAGTCGATTGCTCGCGTTCGCCGGCATTGCGCCACCCGCCGGCATTGCGCCACCTTCACCCGCCACCTCGGTCAGGTCGATGCCGATCGTACCGGTGAGATCGTCCGGGCTCGTACCGCGCAGATCGAGCTGACTGCTCAGCCGCATGCGTCGCATCTCGGCGGGCAGATCGTCGCCGCTCAATGCCGAGACAATGTCGGCCACCGGCAACTGGTCGATCGCGCCACGAATGGCCACTGTCGGCGTCACCGCGCCCGGCTGCGCCAAGCTGACCCTGAGTTGCTCAACATTGATACGGCCGTTGGCGCGTCCCGACGCGCCCACCTGCAGCATCGCAGCATCCAGCGCAAGCTGTTGCGCATCGACGCGCAAGTCGGCGGGGCGTTCCAGCACGGCATTGACTCTGCCGGCAATAGCCAACTGTTCGATCGTGCCTTGCCAGGCCGGCTTCGCGCCGAGGCTGGCGCTCCCGTTCAAATGGAGCGTCGCCACCTGGCGATCGCCCCGTGCGCTGGCCTGCAGTTGATGCTGGCGCGGCGTGCCGTCCAGATCGATCTGCGCCCGCTCGATGCGATTCGTACCGATCCGCAGACGACGCGCATCAATGGTCGCCGTCAGTCGACTGTCGGGTGGTGGATCCGCCGACACCGGCAGGTCGGCGGTCAGTTTGAGCGAGGCGATATTCGCCTGGGTCTGACCGTCCCGCCAGCGTAGCCGTCGTGCATCGACATCGAGCCGGCTGCGCAGGTCAGCCAGCGGACCGACCACCCGGGCATTCAGATCGACCCGGCCGGTCAGGCGTGGCTCCAGCCATTGCGGATCGGACAATTCCGCCTGGACGCGGATTCCGTCGCCATCGCCGGTACCAAGCGACCCGCGGGCATTGAGCGTATTGCGGCCCCAGCGCAGGGCAGCGTTCAGATCGTCGATGGCACGCAGGCTGCCGGCACCACTCAGGGCGAGTCGCCCGTCGATCTGCGCCGACAAAGGCTGATCGAGCACGCGGCTGCCATCCAGACTGACCTGGGTGCGCACGGCGATGTCCGGTGTCAACCGCCCCTCGAGCTGCCATTGACCATTGAGCACGCCGTTGCGCCAGCGCGGCTCGATCGCTGCGCTTGCCGGTATCCAGTGCTGCAGGTCGAATCGTCTGAACGTACCCTCAAGCCTGGCGTCGATGGGTGATGCCAGGCTGATCTGCCCCTTCGCGGCCGCGCGGGTCGGGCCGGCATTCAGGCTCAGCTCATCGATGGTCAGCGCCGTGTCACCCAGTGCACCGTTCAGTGTCAGTGCGATCGGGCCGACGGACCGGCCCCGGATCTTGTCCACGGAGGCTTTTGCGTTCACCGGTCCGGCTGCCGGTTCAGCGGGCTGGCTCAGGCTGATCGCCATGCGCTCGCGCTCTAGCGTGACCTGGCCGTTGAGTGCGGTGGGCAATTGCGGCAGGCCGAGTTGGGCCAGATCCAGCTCATGCACCACCAGCTGCGCCGTCACGGTTGGCAGCTCGATGCCGCCCACTGTGCGCCTCTGATCGAGCGCCAGCTCGCCATTACCAACGATGCGACCGGGCCGGTTCGTCCCGACAAGATCGATCTCGAGGTGGTCGACAAGCACAGACTGCATCGGTCCGCTCAATGGATCATCCAGAGAGGCGCGCAAGGCCAGCTGGCTGACCGGGACGGCACCGTCATCGAGGGCGCCGGGCCCTTGATTGCGGATCGTCGCGTCGAGCCGCCAGGGTCGCCCGGATTGCGCCGGGTCGGTGCGCAGGCTCAATTGCCCTTCGATGGCGGCGGCCGGCCACCGGGCCGATACCGCCCGGGGTGAAAAGCCGGCGAGTTGCAGATCGGCGCTCAGGATCGGGGAGCGCGCCAACGGGGCGATCGATGCGCCCAGCGTGACACGGCTGTCCAAGACCTGCACCAGCCAATGGGTCGACAGTCGATCGAGGTCACCCTCGGCGTCAAGCCGAGCGGTAAAGCGTGGACTGTCGTCAGCATGGCCAGCGCGCCCGTCGATGGTCAGTGGGACTGGGCCGGCCAGGTCGGCCCGCAAGGACAAGGCATGGGGCGGCGCATCCGCCAGCGACGCCCTGGCCGCCGTGAGCGTGGCCCAGGGCGAGACCAGGCGCAGGTCCGACACCTCGTATCGGCCCTGGTCGTAGCGAGCCGCCAGGTCGATATCGGCCAGTTCGATCGGTGCCGGCTGCGAGGCCGGTTTGATCTGCAGACGGTCGATACGAACCCGCTCCATGGTCACATCGATCGGCAATCCGAAGGTGCCGGGCATGGCGATGTCGGTCCGCGGTTGGTCCGATGCACCGGCGGCAGGCAGATTGACGATCACCTCGCCCGCCTCGACTCGTCCGATGACCAGGCGGCGCTTGAGCAGTTGCCGCCATGACCAATCGGCATTGACAGCGCGGGCCTCGACCGTGGTCTTGCCATCGGACCAGCGCAGCCGATCGAAACCGATGCCCGAGAGCAGGCTGCCACGGGCTCCCTGGATCGACAACTCGCCGCCACCGCGCGCGATCAGTCGCTCGCCCTGTGCCAGCACGAAGGGCAGACCGGCGCCGGAGGCCAGCCAGGCGAGAGCTGCAACCAACAGCACGCCAGTCATAGCCACCGCTATCATCAGACGCGTGCCGGGCCTGGCCATCAGAACGTGTACCCGACAGAGAAGTGAGCGCGAAATCGCTCATCGGCACGGCCGTAAGCGACATCCAGATTGATCGGCCCGATCGGCGTGCGCATCCGCAGCCCGATGCCGTAGCCGGCAACCGGTTCGTAGGACCTGCGCGAATCGCTGGCATTGCCATAGTCGAAGAAGGTGGCCAGCGAGTACCGGTCACTGAGCCGATGCTGGTATTCCACACTGCCGATCAGCAGAAAACGCCCGCCGACGATGGCCCCGCCATCCTTCACGCCAAGTGATAGATAACGATAGCCGCGCAGGCTTTGTCCACCACCGGCCCGGAACAGATTTTCCGAGGGAATGCCACTGCGATCATTGGCCGCCACCAGACCATATTCCCCGAGCAGCAGGATCATGCCACCACCGAAAACCGAATCCCGCGGCAGCGGAATGAAGCGGTTGCCGCGTGCATAAGCCCGCACGAAACTGCGATCGGTGAGCAATCCCTCGCGCGCACCCGAGAGCTGCGCGGAAAAGGTGTAGCCATCGCCTGGATCGACGGTGGAATCCAGGCTGCGCTTGTTCCATGAGTAGCCCAGCACCAGCGCCTGCCGCGAATCGAGCTGTTCGGCCCGCCTCTCATTGCCCGCGATGCGCAAGGACTCCAGCTGGTACTGCACTGACAGGAAGTTCTCGATATTGCCGACCCGCCGGCCGCGCCCGATGTAGGTATTGCCGCGTGTGGTCGTCAGGCCTTCGATACTCTCGCGCTCCACCCGGGTACCAAAACCGTTGAAATAATTGTCTTCGTCATACGGGGTGCGCACATTGGCGAATGCCCGTTGTGACTTCTCTGACACGACCAGGGCCGACTCAAGTTGCCAGTTCCGTTTGAACAGATCGCGATGTTCAAGGCCGATCTGTCCGCGCACGCCTTCATCGGTGGAATAGCCGATGCCGACCGCCGCACGCTTGGTCTGCAATTCGGTGAGCTCGACGCGGATCGGCACATTGCTCAGCGTGGGATTGGCCTCGATGAAATCGAGATCGGGCAGCACCACGACATTGCTGAAGTATCCCGATGAACGCAGTCGGGCCTGATACAGCAGCAAGGCATCCAGGGTGTAGGGATCCTGTTCCGTGAACGGCCGCAGATCGAGCAACACGTCCCGATCGTAGCGCTCGAGTCCCTCGATCTGCACCGCACCGAAGTTCAGCCGCTCGCCACTGTCGACGGTCAGGGACAGCGAAGCCGCGGTGAGTTGCCGATCGATACGCGCATTGCTCTTGACGATTCTGGCGCGCAGGAAACCCTGCTGATTGAGCGCATCGATCAGCTTTCGCTTGCTGTCCTGCCAGCGTTCGGAATCGAAGAAACTGCCTTCGGGCAGATTCCATCGGGACAGCGCAAACTGTCTGACCGGCTCGTTCTCGCGCGCCTGCCCCACCAGTTGCAGATCCACTTCATTGACCGTGGTTCGCGCACCCGCCGCCACGCTGACCCGCACACCCTGTTCCAGGCGCTCAACCGTCACCTTGCCATTGAAGTAACCCGATGCCCTAAGGATGGCCTGCACTTCATCGTCAAGGCGGGCGACCAGACCATCGAACTGCACCGGATCATAGTCGGCACGCTCCCGCCAACGCCCGACAAACGTCTGTTCACGAATCGGCTTGACCAGCGCCTCCGGAGCCTTGATCTCGAATCGGTAGTTGATGATGCGCTTCTCTCCAGTGACTTCGTCGACCGTATCGCGCACCAGACTGCCCAGGGTCCGGGGTTCATCAGCCGGATCGGCCTGCGACTGGCCGCCGGATGCGCAGGCATGCAGCCAGAGACAGGTCAGTATCAGCGCGATCAGCCGACAGGGGCGATGCATCAGCGGCAAGTCATCGGCCCGTGCCGACACGCCAGGTGCCGGTGCAATGCGTCCACGGATCCTGGTGCCCACGGCATGTCGGACGGTTCAGACAAACACGGTGCCCGGGGATCCTGGCTCGCGTTGTCCGATCTCGCCGATCACATAGGCCTGCTCACCCTGGGCGGCCAGCTCCTCGAGCACGGCGGCACTGTGGCCGGCCGACACGATGACCACCATGCCGATGCCCAGATTGAATACCCGGCGCATTTCGTGTTCGGCAATACCGCCTTCTCGAGCCAACCAGTCGAACAGCACCGGGCGCGGCCAGGTCGTCGGATCGATCAGGGCGCAATGATCATCGCTGAGCACGCGCGGCACATTCTCGATGAGACCACCGCCGGTCACATGCACCAGTCCGCGCACCCAACCCCGCTTCACCAGTTCCAGCACCGGACGGACATAGATGCGCGTGGGTGCGAGCAGTCGGTCGGCCAGGGACTGACCGTCGAGTTCCATTGCGAGCGTCTCCCGGCTGATACCGCCCAAACGGGTATCCAGCACGCGCCGGATCAGCGAATACCCATTCGAATGGGCGCCGCTGGACGCAATGCCGATGAGCTGGTCACCCGCCCGAATGGCCGAGCCATCGATGATGTCGTCCTTTTCAACCACGCCGACCGCAAATCCGGCCAGATCGTAGTCGGCGCCGCCATACATGCCGGGCATCTCGGCCGTCTCACCGCCGATCAGTGCACAACCGGCCTGCTCACACCCGGCCGCCACGCCGGCAATGACTTCGGTGGCCACTTCCACATCCAGCCGACCGGTTGCGTAGTAGTCGAGAAAGTACAGCGGTTCGGCGCCCTGGACGAGGATGTCGTTGACACTCATCGCCACCAGGTCGATGCCGATCGTGGCATGCCGATTCAGTTCGATGGCCAGGCGCAGCTTCGTGCCCACGCCATCGGTACCCGACACCAGGACCGGTTGGCGATAACCGGCCGGCAACTCGAACATCGCACCAAAACCGCCAATCCCGGCCAGCGCACCTTTGCGATGGGTGGCGCGCGCCAAGGGTTTGATGCGCTCGACCAGGCGGTCTCCGGCATCGATGTCAACGCCGGCGTCCTTGTATGAAAGCGGTGAACTCATGACTCTCCATTGCCCGACCTGCATCCCGATGCCGGCAGGCCGGCAAGCGTCAGGCGTCGATCATTGAGCCCTATTCTAGTGGACCGGGCCGGGCCTCACGAGCCGGCTGGACAGATCACCCATGGCCATCCGGGCTGCTCGTCGATGGTCGGGGACCGTGGCGCAACCGCCAATCGGCCGCCGGGCCGCTAGAATCGTGGCTTTACCCGGCCATAGACCATGCCACTCACGCCACGTCAAACCCAGACCGCCCTATGGTCGGCAGTCGCCGTGGCGCTGGTGTTGTTATTGCTGACCCTGGGCCCGGTGCTCACGCCCTTCGTGGCGGCGGCGATTCTCGCCTATGTGCTGGAACCGGGGGTCAGCTGGATTGCCCGCCATCGCGTTCCCCGCTTTGTCGGCGTGCTGAGCGTGCTGGTGCTGATCCTGGGTGCCCTGCTGGTGTTTCTGTTGATTCTGCTCCCGGTCGTCCAGAAGGAGTTCGTTCTGATCCGCGACCGCCTGCCCGGCCTCATCAGCAACCTGACCGAATGGATCGTGCCCTGGATCAAGGCACGCTTCAATATCGATCTGAATCTGGACATGACCACGGTGCGGACCTGGATCACCGACAATTTCCAGGGGTTGGGTGACGATATCGCGGCCAAGGTGTTCGCCTATGCCAAGTCGGGCGGCGGCGCCGCCCTGCAGATCGTGGGCCTGGTTGTCCTGGTACCGGTGCTGACCTTCTTTCTGCTCATGGACTGGAACCGGCTGCTCGAACAACTGGGCAGACTGATCCCGCCGCGCTGGCGCGGACAGTCGTTCGCCCTGCTGGGCGAGGTTGATACCTTGCTGGGCCATTACCTGCGCGGACAGATGCAGGTGATCGTGGTGATGTCGATGTTCTTCTCGGCCGGCCTGGCGATCGCCGGATTCGACCTCTGGTTGCCGGTCGGGGTACTCAGCGGCCTGTTGATGGCAATCCCCTTCGTCGGTTTTGCGGTCGGCGCAACCTTCGCCCTGATCGACGGCATGCTGCAACTGGGGCCGCTGCGCGGACTGATCTCCGTGGTCATTGTCTATGGCCTGGGCCAGATGCTCGAAAGTTATGTCATCACGCCCAGACTGGTCGGTGAGCGCATCGGCCTGCCGCCCGTCGCTGTGATCTTCGCCCTGCTCGCCTTCGGATCGTTGTTCGGTTTTGTGGGCGTGCTGCTCGCCCTGCCGCTGGCCGCCATCTTCTCGGTCGCCCTGCGCCGGATTCGCGATGCCTACCGCAACAGCGAGTTCTACAACCGCGCCGCCTGACTGCCGTCTGTGTGCCGGGTCTGCCCGGTCGACCCTGCCATGCAACAACTGATTCTCGATGTCCTGCAGACCGCTGCGCCCACCCTCGATAATTTCGTGGCCGGCCCGAACGCCGAACCCCTGGCGGTGGCCCGGTCGCTGGCCAGCGGATCCAGGCCGGCGCGCACCGTGTTGTTCCATGGGCCGCGCGGCAGCGGCAAGAGCCACTTGCTGACCGCCATCGCGTCGTCGGCTCAGTGTGCCGGACGCTGGCTGGACCCGGCTGACCCGGCTGGTTTCGATCCACCCGAGGGGCCGACCCTGTTGTTCGCCGATGATGTCGAGCAATGGGGCGAAGACGGTCTGGCCCTGCTGTTCCTGCTGCTCAACCTGCTGCGCGCCCGCGGTGAGGTCACGGTGGTGTTGACCAGCTCGCAACCACCGGCCGGCCTGGGAATGCGCGACGACTTGCGCACCCGCCTGGCCGCCGGTCTGGTCATGGGCCTGCGCCTGCTCGACGACGAGGACAAGAAACTGGCCCTGCGCCATCATGCGAGCGCCCGCGGCATCCGACCCGACGACCAGATCAACGACTGGCTGCTGGCCCACCAGGACCGGGACATCCGCCACCTGCTGGCCTACCTGGAAGCACTGGACCGGTATGCGCTGGCCAGCCACCGCCCCATATCGTTGCGCTTGCTGCACGATTTCGAAAGAAACGGCAGACCCTCCACGAGTGGCTGATAAACTCCGGTGCTGCCTATGCGATTAGCTCTTTTCGACCTCGACAATACGCTGCTGCCCATCGATAGCGACCATGCCTGGGCCGACTTCCTGGGCCGCACCGGCGTGATCGACGGCGTCGCCCACGCGCGTCGCAATGACGAGTTCTATCGTCAATATCAGGCGGGTGAGCTTGTGATCGAGGAATTCCTGGCCTTTCAGCTCGCGCCGCTGGCCCGACATTCCCGAGAACAGCTCGATCAATGGCACCGGCAGTACATGCTTGAATGCATTGAGCCCGCCATGTTGCCCGCGGCGCGCGCACTGGTGCGCCGCCACCTCGATGCGGGCGATCTGTGTGCCATGGTCACGGCAACCAATGAATTCGTCACCGCCCCGATTGCCCGGGCCTTCGGCCTGGCGCATCTGTTGGCCATCCAGCTCGAGGTCGGCGCGGATGGGCGCTACACCGGTCGTCATGTGGGCGTGCCCTCGTTTCGCGATGGCAAGGTCACGCGCACCCGGGCCTGGCTGGCCGGGATGTCACTCACCCTCGCCGATTTTTCGCAGAGTTTTTTCTATAGTGATTCGATCAATGACGTGCCCCTGCTCGACATCGTGAGCGATCCGGTCGCGGTCAATCCCGACCCACGGCTGGCCGAGCTGGCCGCCGAACGTGGCTGGCCGACACTCGATCTGCATGGAGCCCGCCATGATCCGTAAGCTGATCGGCCGCATGCTGGGCAGGGCCCGGGGTGACCGGGCCGGCGGTGCGCGGCTGCGCGAAACGGCCGTGCGCCATCCCGGCTCGGCCCTGGGCATCCGCCGGGACGACATCTCCCAGGCGGCACTGCGCACTTGCGAAGGTCTGCAGAAGGCAGGCTTCAAGGCCTATGTGGTGGGCGGCGGCGTGCGCGATGCACTGGCCGGCAAACGCCCGAAAGACTTCGACGTGGCCACCGACGCCACCCCTGAGCAGGTCGTCGCCCAGTTCCGGCGCGCGCGCCTGATCGGCCGCCGCTTCCAGATCGTTCATGTGATCTTCGGGCGCGAAACCATCGAGGTCTCGACCTTCCGCGCCCTGCAGACCAATGCGGAGACCGACGACCACGGCCGGGTTCTGCGCGACAATGCCTGGGGCACATTGCCCCAGGACGCCGCCCGTCGCGACTTCACGATCAATGCGCTCTACTACGATCCGATCGCCGACGAGGTGCTCGATTTCCATGACGGCGTTGCCGACATGAAGCATCGTGTGGTGCGCATGATCGGCGATCCGGCCACCCGGTATCGCGAAGATCCGGTGCGCATGCTGCGGGTCGCCCGATTTGCGGCCAAGCTCGGCTTCAGCGTCGAGCGGGCGACCCAGGCGCCCCTGAAGGAACTGGCGCCGTTGGTGTCAAATGTGCCCAGCGCCCGGCTGTTTGACGAAATGCTCAAGCTGCTCACCTGCGGCAACGCGCTTGAGTGCCTGCATCAACTGCGCGCCGTCGGCCTGCAACATGGGCTGTTACCGATGCTCGACGTGATTCTCGAGCAACCCGATGGCGAGCGATTCATTCGCACGGCGCTGGCCCGCACCGATGAGCGGATTGCCCAGGACAAGACCGTGTCGCCCGGTTTCCTGTTCGCCACCCTGCTCTGGCAACAGGTCAACAAACGATGGGAGGCGGCGGTCGCCAAAGGTGAGCATCGGCATACGGCCCTGCTCGCCGCGATCGATTCGGTCACCGACGAACAGGCTGGCCAACTGGCCATCCAGAAGCGCTTCGCGGCCGACATGCGCGAAATCTGGACCCTGCAGCCCCGCTTCGAGAAGCGCAATGGCCAGGCGCCGTATCGCCTGATCGAACATGACCGGTTTCGCGCCGCCTACGATTTCCTGCTGCTGCGCTGTGAAACCGACCAGGCCGATGCCGAGATCGGCCGGTGGTGGACCGATTTTCTGGACGCCGATCCCGATGCCCGCAAGCTGTTGGTCGACTCATCCGCGCGGGCCGGTGCCGCTCGGACACGTGCGCCACGCCGGCGCCGGCGCCGGGTTCGCGGGCCGCTCGCTGGCGATGCCGAGGCGCTCGCGGCCGCGGCCAGGGAGCTCGAAGGTCCGTCGGATGCGAATGCCCGACGGGGCACACGCGGCAATGAGTCAGGCTGAGGCGGATCCGCCGCCCACCTCGTCGACCGCGCCCCTGCCTCATCACGCCTGGGTCGCGCTGGGCGCCAATCTGGGCGATGCGATGGGCCAGGTTGGCGCGGCGATCACCGCCCTGGATTCACTGGCGCAGTGCCGTCTGCTACGCCACTCCTCGCTCTGGCGCACCGCGCCGATCGATGCGCCCGGCCCCGACTATGTGAATGCGGTCGCGCTGCTGGCCACTTCGCTGACCCCGCTGACGTTGCTCGATGCGCTGCAGGCGCTGGAGCAGGACGCAGGGCGTACCCGGTCGACCCATCACGCGCCGCGCACCCTCGATCTGGATCTGCTTCTGTACGATACACTCTGCATGCGCTCGTCCCGACTGGTGCTGCCGCATCCGCGCATGCATGAACGTGCCTTCGTACTGGCACCACTGGCCGAGTTGCAGGCATCGCTGATCATTCCGGGCCATGGCCGTGTGGCCGACCTGCTCAGCCAGGTGACCGACCAACGCATCACCCCGATTCCCTTGCCGACATCGTCACCCACGTGAGCAGCAATCCCCCCGCCCAATCGCCGTTCGAGCGTTATCGCCATATCGTGATCGAAGGGCCGATAGGCGTGGGCAAGACCTCGCTGGCCCGCAAGTTCGCCCAACGATTCAATGCCTCGCCGGTACTCGAGGAACCTGAGGCCAATCCGTTTCTGGAGCGGTTTTACCGGGACGGCCCGCGCTATGCCCTGCCCACCCAGTTGTTCTTCCTGTTCCAGCGGGTCAACCAGCTGCGCGACATCGCCCAGCGTGACCTGTTCGCCCAGGCGCTGGTGGGTGATTTCCTGCTCGAGAAAGACCCGTTGTTCGCCCGGCTCACGCTGGACGACGACGAGTTGTCGCTCTACCAAAAACTTTATGACAGCCTGCGGCCCCAGGCACCCACGCCCGATCTGGTCATTTATCTGCAGGCGCCAGCCGACCGTCTCATCGAACGCGTCCAGCGGCGTGGTCTGCGCATGGAGGCGAACATCACCTCGGCCTATCTGCGCAGTCTGGCCGATACCTATACGCGGTTTTTCTACCGATATGAAGACGCGCCGCTGATGATCGTCAATACCGAACACCTGAACCCGATCGACGACGAAGCCGACTTTCAGACGCTGCTGCGCCAACTCGCCGAACTGAAAGGTCGACGGGTGTTCTTCAACAAGAAGTGATGCCCGCTGGCGGCGGACAACGACTCAGGCCGGATTGAATCCGTTCGGGTTGCCCAGCTGCCAACGCCAGGCGTCGGCGCACATTTGATCGATATCGCGGGTGGCCCGCCAACCGAGCAACTGTTCGGCGTGCGCCGGATCGGCATAACAGGTGGCGATGTCGCCAGGACGCCGGGCAACGATGTCGTAGTTGATCCGTCGACCGCTGGCCTTCTCGAAGGCACGGATCATCTCGAGCACCGAATAACCGCGGCCGGTGCCCAGATTCACCGTGAACTCGCCCTGCTGGCGGCAGACCTGCTCGAGCGCGGCCAGGTGCCCACGAGCCAGATCCACCACATGAATATAGTCACGCACCCCGGTACCATCCGGCGTGTTCCAGTCATTGCCGAACACCGACAGCCGGGCGCGCCGTCCCACCGCGACCTGGGCCACGAAGGGCATCAGATTGTTGGGCGGGCCTTGCGGATCCTCGCCGATCAGCCCGCTCTCATGCGCGCCGACCGGGTTGAAATAGCGCAGGTTGGCAATCGACCAGCCCGGATCGGCCGCCGCGAGGTCACGCAGGATGATCTCGACCAGCCATTTGGTTCGGCCATAGGGATTGGTCGGCCCGGTCGCTGCGCCCTCGACGATGGGCACCTGTTGCGGGTCGCCATATACCGTGGCCGATGAGCTGAACACGAAGCGCCTGAGGCCTGCCGCCGCCAGGCGCTGCAGCAGGATAATGGTGCCGTTCACGTTGTTGTCGTAGTAGGCCAGCGGCTTGGCCACCGACTCGCCCACCGCCTTGAGGCCCGCGAAATGCAGCGTGGCATCGAAGGACTCGGCCGAGAGCAACTGGTCGAGCAGCGCCGCTTCGCGGATGTCGCCGCGCACCAGCCTGACCGCGCGACCCGTGATGCGCTCGACCCGCGCCAGCGACTCGGCGCTCGAATTGCACAGATTGTCCAGCACCACCACCGAGTGACCGGCGGACAGCAGCTCGAGGACCGTATGGGAACCGATATAACCGGCGCCACCGGTGACCAGGACATGCAACGCAGTAGCTTTGGCCGACATGATTTGCTCCGGATTCACTGCCACGAGGTCAGCAACACGCCGATCCCTACCGTGGTCTGTGCATGGTTGTAATCGATGAGGCTCTCGCCGTATCCGCGAAACACCTGGACATAACCCTTGAGCGAGCCGACCACCGGAAAGGCCCAGTCCAGCTGAACGGCGCCACGGTTCTCGGCGAAGCTGTAACGGGTGAGCAGTGAGAGCGAGTGACGTCTGCCCAGCCAGGCCAGGCGCAGGTCGCCACGACCCATGTAGTCGATGATATCCGGGTTGTCGTCACTGCTGCCCAGTTCGACCCAGGGCCGGATCATCATGACCCAGCGACCGCGCGTGAAACCGAACTGCGTATAGAGCCGGTTCCAGCTTCGCGATCCCGGCTCGGACAAGCCGTTTGATTCATGCAGCAGCCCGATATTGAGCAGACGCCAGCGCCAGCCGAGCAGGTCAGTGTCGGCACGCAGGCTCAGGATCATCTCGGGCGAATAGTTGAGCTCGCGAAACGGCTTGGACAGGCCGTCGTTGTAGACCTGCCAGTTCGCCTGCTGCGTATATCCGAACCACAGATCACCGTTCTGACCGACCAGATTCTCGGCCACCTTGAGCTTGACGCTGAACTGGAATTTCAGTTCGGTGCTGTCCACGCTCTGCGCCTGATCGGCCGGGGGGCGGTCCGGCGAGGACGGATATCGGTTGGGCTGACTGCTGGCTCGGGCCGGCAACAGATAATTGTTCTGATGCGGGACCAGCTGAAAGCGGTTGCGCCGGGTCTGCGGATCAAGCTCCCAGATCCGGCTGAGCAACTGATCGGCATCGTCGACGAGTTCGGCTGCGTCCATGGGTGGTGCCGACTGGGCGGCATCGGGCGCCGTCGATCCGGGCCGCTGGCCAGGCATCGCACGATCGTAACAATCGAGCCGCTGCCGATCGGTGGCCAGCCGGGCACAGTCATCCAGCAGCGGCTGGGACGCTGCCGTCACGACCATCATCGCGAGCATGAAGCCGACCAGACCGGCGGCCATGGCCCGGCGGATCAGTCCCGTCATGGTCGACCCGGGAAGGCGATCCGCCCGGCGCGGATCGCGGCAAGCCTCATGAATTCGATACCCCTGGCATCAATCGTTGATCATTTGTGTTGCAGGACAGATCATAACCAACCCGCCCATTGCGGCAACTGTCACAATCGGGGCCGTGTGTCACATCATTGTCAAGATCAAATCGTACAGTGCGAGCTGACCGAGGCTTTCGGACCCCGACTTGAACGAACGCATACTGATCGTCGAAGACGAACCCGCCATCCGCGAGCTGGTCGCCGTGAACCTGCGTCATGCCGGTTATCAGGTCTCTGAAGCGCCGGATGCGAGCGCCGCCCAATCGATCATGGCCCTGGAAAAACCCGACCTGATCGTGCTCGACTGGATGCTGCCAGGCATCTCGGGTGTCGATCTGGCCCGCCGGCTGCGCCAGAGCGAAGCGAGCCGTACCACGCCACTGATCATGCTCACCGCACGGGCCCAGGAAGGCGATAAATTGCAGGGCTTCGAGGCTGGCGCCGACGACTATGTAACCAAGCCCTTCTCGCCGCGGGAACTCACCGCGCGCGTGAAAGCCTTGCTGCGCCGTACCGGCGCCGGACATGCGGCCGAGGAGGTCGTGGAGATCGGCGGCCTGCGCTGGGAACCGGACACTCACCGGGTCTTTGCCAGGCAGCAGGCCGTGGAGCTCAGCCCCACCGAATTCAAGCTGCTGGGCTGCTTCATGCAGAACGCCGAACGGGTGATGTCGCGCGCCCGCCTGCTCGACGCCGTCTGGGGCGATGGTGTGTTCATCGAAGAACGCACCGTCGATGTCCATATCCGGCGGCTGCGCCTGGCGCTTCGGCCGAGCGGCCTGGATGCGCGGATCGAAACCGTTCGCGGCGGCGGCTATCGCTTCAGCACCCAGCCCATTGCCTGATGGGCGATCGGCCGACCTCACCCACCCGATGAGCATCTGGCGCTCAATGCCGCCATGATCTGGTTACGTCATCTCGTGATCGTCGTCGCCAGCGTGCTGCTGGGCCTGGCTGTCGCGCTGTGGTCGCCCTGGGCCGGGCTGGCCGTGATTGTCCTCGGTTTTGCCGGCTTCGCGACCTTTCAATCGATCGTCGCTCAGCGACTGTTCGACTGGGTGGCCGCCCCCACGGATCGTCCGGTGCCATCGGCGCCGGGCCTCTGGGGTGAGCTGTTCAACCGGATCGCCCGTTTCGTGACGACTGAAGCCGGTGCCCGCGACGCGCTCTCGGCCGATATCCTGGAGATCCGCGAAGCGATCGACCGGCTGCCGGATGCGCTGGTGGTGCTCGATGCCGACAACGTGGTGCAATGGTGCAATCAGGCGGCGCGTGAGCTGCACGGCATCTTCGCCGACCAGCGTCCGATCATCCAGTTCATCCGCCATCCCGATTTCCAGCGCTATCTGTCGGCGCGCGAATTCACCTCGCCGCTCGAAATCGAACTGAGTGCTCGGCCGGGGCGGGTCTATGAAATCCGCATCCATCGCACCGACGATGACAGCCGTCTGCTGATCAGTCGGGACATCACCGAGCATTCCATGCTCAACCAGATGCGCAGCGACTTCGTGGCCAATGTCTCGCATGAGATCCGCACGCCGGTCACGGTGATCGGCGGCTTTGCCGAGACCATGCTCGACCTTACCCTGGAGCCGGCCAAACAACGGGAATACCTGGAATCGATCCTGCATCACAGTCACACCATGCAACGCCTGGTCGAAGACCTGCTGATCCTGTCGACGCTGGAAGCGGCCGGACGCGACGGCCTGGACGAACGGATCGATCTGCAACAGCTCTATGGCCAGCTCACCGGCGAGGCGCGCGATCTGTCCAATGGCCGGCATGACATCGTGATGGACGCACCCGACGATGTGGCCATTATCGGCAGTCGCCACGAGATCGAGAGTGCGGTCCGCAACTTCCTGACCAATGCCGTGCGCTACACACCCGATGGCGGACGGATCGTGCTGGGCTGGACGAACAAGCCGCATCAGGGATGGATCACCGTGAGCGATACGGGTATCGGTATTGCGACCGAACATATTCCGCGTCTGACCGAGCGCTTTTACCGGGTCGACCGGGGGCGCTCGCGATCGACCGGCGGGACCGGCCTGGGTCTGGCGATCGTCAAACGAATCGCCAACCGCCATGGGATGGGGCTGCATGTGGACAGCAAACCGGGCGTGGGCAGCACATTCTCACTGATCGTTCCAGCAACCCGGATCCGCTCCGTTCAGTCCACGGAACGCAACGATCGGATGAAGTCGGCGAACGATGACGATCAGCGGCTCCTGAGCCGGCGCTGAACCGGCGCATGCAGTCGGGCGAAACCTCAGCCCGACTGTTTTTCCGTGGCCGCTGCGCCTGCCGCCACGCTGCGGCGATGACGCGGGTCAATACCCTCAACCACGGTCACAACGTATTCGCCGATGTTCTTGGCATGATCGCCCACCCGCTCGATCGATTGCACGATGAAAATCAGCGCCATGCCTTCCATCACGGTATCGCGCGAATCGGACATGGCCGTAAGCAGATCGTGGGTCAGTTGATCGCGCAATTCGTCAACCCGGCGATCGCGTTCGAGCAAGCGCTCTGAAGCCGTTGCATCCTGGCGCAGAAACGCGTCGATGGCGGTACGCAGCATCTCGCAGACGATAGAGGCCATTTCATCGATCCGGTCCAGCGCGATCGGCACGCTGCGGCCTTTCAGGTCGCGGGCTTTCTTGGCGATCTTCTTGGCCTCGTCACCGATGCGTTCGAAATCGTTGTTCATGTGAATGACCGCGATGATCTCGCGCAGGTCGACGGCAATCGGTTGCAGCTTGGCGATCATCTGGTGGCAGCGCAGATCGGTCTGCACATGCATGCGATTGACCTCGGCCTCATCGGTCAGTACCTGGGCGATCAGGTCCAGATCGCCTTCGCGCACCGAAGCCACGGAACGCATGAACTGTTCCTCGACCAGGCCGGCCATCGCGGTCGCGGCGCTTCGCAGGGAATGCAGATCAATGTCGAACTGCGAGATGGTGTGATCCATGGATGACGACTCCGGGTCAGCCGAAACGGCCGGTGATATAGTCTTCAGTAGCCTTCTTCTTAGGCTTGACGAACAATTCGTCGGTCTTGCCGAATTCAACCAGTTCGCCAATATACATATAAGCCGTGTAGTCGGATATCCGCGCGGCCTGCTGCATGTTGTGGGTGACGATGGCGATCGTGTAATCCTTCTTGAGCTCGGTCACCAACTCCTCGACCTTGGCCGTGGAGATCGGGTCGAGCGCGCTGGTCGGCTCATCGAGCAACAACACTTCCGGCTTGACCGCCACCATGCGGGCGATGCAAAGCCGTTGCTGCTGCCCGCCTGACAGGCTCAGCCCGCTCTGATTGAGCTTGTCCTTCACCTCGTCCCAGAGGGCCGCCTTGCGCAGCGCCCATTCGACCCGCTCGTCCATGGCGCGTGAATCCAGCGACTCGTACAGGCGCACGCCGAAGGCGATATTCTCCCGAATGGTCATTGGAAACGGCGTGGGCTTCTGAAACACCATGCCCACCTTGGCGCGCAACATGTTGACGTCCTGATCGGCATCGAGCACGTTCTTGCCATTGAGCATCACCTGCCCGGTCGCCCGCTGACCCGGATACAGGTCATACATCCGGTTCAACACGCGCAGTAAGGTCGATTTCCCACACCCGGACGGGCCGATGAAGGCCGTCACCTTGCCGCGCTCGATATCGAGCGAAACATTCTTCAGGCCCTGGAAACTGCCGTAGAAAAAATCCAGATTACGAATGCTCATGGCCGCACTCGGCGAGGCAGGCTGGGTTTGCTGAGCGGGTCGATCCGCCACTGCTGTGTTCATCGGTTCATTCCGGACAGATGGATGGGTTCAAGGGTGGACGTGATGGTGCAAGGCATCATCATCCCCGCATGCGATCACGAAACACGGTTCGCGCAATGATATTGATGCCCAGCACGATCAACGCGATGAGCGCAGCACCGCCCCAGGCAAGCCGCTGCCAGTCCTCATACGGGCTCATGGCGAAGTTGAAGATCACCACGGGCAGGTTGGCCATCGGTTTGGCCAGATCGGCGGTGAAGAACTGATTGCTCAATGCCGTGAACAGCAAGGGGGCGGTCTCGCCGATGATCCGCGCAATCGCCAGCAACACCCCCGTGACCACGCCGCCCTTGACCGCGCGCAGCGCAACCGCCAGGTTGACCTTCCAGCGCGGTGCACCAAGTGCGAAGGCTGCCTCGCGCAAGCCACCTGGCACGAGTTGCAACATGTTGTCGGTTGCGCGCACGATCACTGGAATCGCGATCAGGGCCAGCGACAACACGCCGGCCCAGCCCGAAAAGTGGCCGACCGTGGCCACCGCGATCGAATACACGAACAGCCCCACGACGATAGACGGTGCCGACAACATGATGTCGGTCACGAAGCGGGTGACGCTGGCGAATCGGGAGGTCTTGCCGAATTCGGCCAGATAAATGCCGGCCAGAATACCCACCGGCGTGGCGATGAGGGTGGATACGCCAACCATGATGAGGCTGCCCACGATCGCATTGGCCAGGCCGCCACCTTCGGACCCCGGCGCCGGCGTGGACTCGGTGAAGAATGCCCAGCTGAACGCGGACAAGCCGTTGTAGAACAGTGTCCAGAGAATCCAGAGCAGCGCGGACAGACCGAACAGCATGGCGACCATCGAGGCACCGATGCCCAGTTGGTTGATGAGCCGGCGTCGGCGATACAGGCCAGGGTCAGACAGTTGGGCGGCGTTCATTCAGATCCCCTGGCGACGGGTCGCCCGGTCGGTGAGCAGTTTGGCCAAGGCCAGCACGCCGAAGGTGATCGCAAACAGGATCAAGGCCAGGGCGTAGAGCGATGGAATATGAAGCACCGGGTCGGCCTCGGCGAACTCATTGGCCAGCGTCGACGCGATGGAATTGCCCGGGGCAAACAGCGATGACGCGATGCGGTTTGCATTGCCGATCACGAAGGTGACGGCCATGGTTTCACCGAGGGCTCGGCCCAGGCCGAGCATCACGCCGCCCACCACGCCGACCCGCGTGTAGGGTAAGACCACATAGCGCACGACCTCCCAGGTGGTGCAGCCGATGCCGTAGGCCGACTCCTTGAGCACGGCCGGCACGGTCTCGAACACATCGCGCATGACCGAGGCGATGAAGGGAATCACCATGAGTGACAACACCAGGCCGGCCGTCAGGATGCCCACCCCCAGCGGTGGCCCGGAAAACAAACCCAGGCCGGTGGCACCCAGCATGGGTTGCAGATATTCCTGCAACAGGGGCGCCAGAATGAACAGACCCCAGATGCCGTAGATGATCGAGGGTACGCCCGCCAGCAGTTCGATGGCGGTGCCCAACGGCCGACGCAAGGCCACCGGGCAGGTTTCGGTCAGAAACAGCGCAATGCCGAAACTGACCGGCACCGCGATCAACAACGCGATCGCCGATGTGACGACAGTGCCATAGATGGCGATGACCGCACCGTACACATCATCGGCCGGACTCCACTGGGTACCGACCAGAAACGATGCGCCGTAGTGGGACAGAGCCGGCCATGCCTCGACAATGAGCGCGATCAGGATGCCCAGCAGACTGAGCATGACCAGGGCCGCAAAACCGAACGTGACCCGGGCAAACCATCGGTCCTGTGCCGCAAAACGCGCGATGCGCTCACGCATCTGAGCGCCGTCGCGCGGCATCACGGCTTCGATCCGGGTATCGGCCAGGCGGTTCACATCGCCATCCGTGACGGCATGGACAAGCGTTCGGGTGCGGGGCATGGTCTACCTGTGCTCATCGTTGTTCTGGTGATCCAAAGAACCAGGTGCCGCCAACCCGGTGGCGGCGGCACCATTCGCTCAAACCTACTTGGCCATCGTCATGACGGGCTGACCGGCAGCCGATTTGATCTCATTCCACGAGGTCTCGATCAGCGCGACGGTTTCCGGAGGCATCGGCACGTAGTCGAGCCCGATCGCCAGATCCTGGCCCTTATTGAGCGCCCATTTGAAGAAGCTCAGTGCCTCGGCCGATTGCTCGGGCTTGTCGGCTTTCGCATGCATCAGGATGAACGAGGCCGAAGTGATCGGCCAGGCGTTGTCGGCCGGCTGATTGTTCAGACTGATGCCAAAGCCCGCGGCCTTGCTCCAGTCGGCACCGGCGGCTGCGGCCGCGAATGTCTTGTCGTCGGGCTGAACCACCTTGCCGGCCATGTTGACCATCGCGGCATGCGACATCTTGTTCTGTTTGGCATAGGCGTATTCGACATAGCCGATCGAATTGCCCAGTTTGCTCACGTTGGCCGCAACACCGGCATTGCCCTTGCCACCCACACCCACCGGCCAGTTCACGGTCTTGCCCGCGCCCACGCTCGACTTGAAGTCCGGATTCACCTCGGCCAGATAATTGGTGAAGCCGTCGGTCGTGCCCGAGGAATCGGAACGATAGACCACCGTGATCGGGGCGGAGGGCAGCTTGAGCCCGGTATTGGCCTTGGCAATGGCCGGGTCGTCCCAGGACTTGATTGCACCGCGGAAAATGTCGGCCAGCAGCGGACCGGTCAGGTGCATCTCGCCCGGCTTGATACCGTCAATGTTCACCACGGGCACGATGCCACCGATCACGGCCGGGAACTGCACCAGACCACGCTTGGCGAGTTCATCGCCGCTCAGCGGCGCATCGCTCGCGCCGAAATCGACCGTCTTCTGGTTGATCTGCTTGATGCCGCCGCCCGAACCGATCGCCTGGTAGTTGATCGCATTGCCAGTGGCACTGTGATAGGCCTCAGCCCATTTGGCATAGACGGGCGCGGGAAAGGTCGCACCAGCTCCGGTAATGTCGACCGCAAAGGCCAGGGAACCGCTGGCGGCGAGCAGACCGGACAAGGCGAGACGGACGGGGAATCGGAAGGTGGAACTGGTCATGGCAACCTCATTGGAAGGGAGTGGCGTCACTCTAGTACCTGCTCATGACATGAATATGACAGTCGTTCAGGCTGATCGACCGGGGTCGTCATCCCATTGTCTTGTCATATGGCGCAAAACTCGGCGCCGATCGGGTCTGCCCCGTGCCGTGGGGCTTGTTGCCCGGGCCAGCCCATCAGACCGCGCGATACCAGGCCACGCCATCGGTATCAAGCGCCACCACCACCTTCCCCTCGACCATGAGCCGGTTCAGATGGGCGATCGCCTCGCCAGTGGCCATGCCGAGCAATACGGAGCTGCCCTCGATCTTGCGGGCGAACAAGGCACCAAAAGTGTCGACCACCCGGCGCGGTTCGGCGAGCCGCTCGAGCAGTCGCTTCAAGGCGACATGGTGGCCACGGTCCAGCGCCTCGAGCCGGGCATGCAGCCCGCGAAATGGCTCGTTATGGGCGGGCAGCACGAGCAGATCATCGGACACCTGGCTGCGCAATCTGGCAATCGAATCGATCCAGTCGCCCAGGGGATCAGCGCGAGGTTCGGTCGGAAAGACCGACACATTGGAGGAGATCCGCGGCAGCACCTGATCGCCGGAAATCATCACGCCCAGCGCCGGACAGACCAGACAGGCATGCTCGGGCGAATGCCCGTTGCCGACCACCACCTGCCAGTCATGCTCGCCAATGGTCAGTCGCTGCCCGTCATTCAGACGGCGGTGGCTCTCGGGCAGGGCATGAATGCCCTTGCCGAAACCGCCAAAGCGGATCCGGTAGGTTTCCAGCGCATCCTGATCCCAGCCAGCGGCGCGATAAAAGTGGATGGCCGCATCCGGCGCGGCCCGGCCGGTGTCGGCCATCAGCACCCGGCAGGTCAGATACTCGAGCCGGGTCATCCAGAGCTCGCAGTCGAAATGACGGGTCAACCAGCCGGCCATCCCGACATGATCGGGATGCATGTGCGTGACCACGACCCGGGTGATCGGCAGGCCCTGGAGAGCGCCGGACAACAGGGTTCGCCAGGCTGTCAGGGTGTCAGGCGTCTGCATGCCCGTATCGACCACCGTCCAACCCGCGCCATCACGAATCGCCCATAGGTTGATATGGTTGAGCGAGAAGGGTAGCGGCATCCGTAACCAGAGCACGCCCGGCACCACCTCGATGGCCGCACCGGGCTCGGGTGCCGCCTCGAACGGGAAGATCAGGCGGGCGGCAATCGACTTGTTCTCTCTCAATGAAACTCCGGCTGGCACAGCATGATGTTGACGCTGATTGTACGGAGCGCCCGCCGCGGTCGGAAAACCCAGGCATGCGACCGTGCACACCCGGCACCGGTCAGTACCGGGACTATCATGCGGACTCGCTGCGGGCGCAACCGAGGGTTCGCGACCGCCCGCCCGTTTCATCCTCAGTCGGATCCCCGCGATGTCCACTCCCAGTGCCGCAGGCCTTGACCCACGTCGCCCGCCGCTCAACGCCGTCACCATCGTGACCGGCGCCGCCGGTGGCATCGGCCTGCCCACGATCACCGCCCTCGAAGCGCTCGGCCATCCGCTGCATCTGGTGGATCGTGATCAGGCCGGCATCAACGCACTGGCGGACCGCCGCTGCGCGGTGGCGATCAGCACGGCGGTGAGCCGGCTCGATTCGCCCACCGCCTGCGCAGCTGCCCTGCCACCGGGCGACGCGCCGATCGGCGGCCTGGTGCATCTGGCCGGCATCTTCGTCCCACATTCACTCGATGCGGCCGGTCGCAAGGTTTACGACGAGACCATGCAGGCCAATGCCACCAATGCCTTCGATCTGATCACTGCGATACTGCCACGATTGAGCGACCATGCCCGCATCGTTCTGGTCAGCTCGCTGGCCTTCCGGATGGGCTCGCCCGATCATGTGGCCTATTCCATGGCCAAGGGCGCACTGGTCGGCCTCACGCGATCGCTTCTCGCGCGCACTCGGACCAAGGCAGATCCTGGTCAATGCGCTGGCGCCCGGCATCATCGAGACGGCCATGCCGGCGCATGTGATCAAGACGCGCGGCGAACACGCCAGGGCGCGCACCGCGCTGGGCCGTTTCGGTCAGCCCGGGGAAGTCGCCGCGGTGATCGCCTTCCTGATGGGGCCGGGCTCGTCCTACATCACCGGTCAGGTCATCAATGTCGACGGCGGCACTGCGAATGCCTGATACGGCGACACCACACCCTACGCTCACGCCGGACGACATGATCATCCGCCCCTTCACCATGGGCGACCGCCCGGCCGTGGTCGCCCTCTGGCATGAGTGCGAACTGATCCGACCCTGGAATGACCCGCACCGCGACATTGCGCGCAAGCTCACCGAGCAGGCCGACGGATTCCTGGTCGGAACGATCGCCGATGTCGTGATGGCCAGCATGATGGTCGGCTATGACGGCCATCGCGGCTGGGTCTATTACCTGGCCGTCAGCCCGGCCTGGCGTCTGCAAGGCATCGGTCGTCGGCTGATGGACCATGCCGAAACGATGCTGATCGCCCGCGGCTGCGCCAAGATCAATCTGATGGTCAGAAGCTCGAATGCCCGGGTCCTTGCCTTCTATGAGTCATTGGGCTATCAGCGCGACGAGGCCGTCGCGCTGGGCAAGCGCCTGATTCCCGATCAGGGCTGAGGCGCCCCCCATGGTTTCCAAGCCGGTTCTGTTGTTGATCTTTGCCATGCTCTGCTGGGCGCTGAACACCGTGCTCGGCCAGCTCGCGGTGGGCCAGGTGAGTCCGATCACCGTGGTATTTCTGCGCTGGGCGATGGTGACCGCTTTCGTCTGGCCTTTGTTCGGTTCGCGGGTGCTGGCCGACTGGCCGGTAATTCGCCCGCGCCTGCCCATGATCGCGCTGATGGCGGCACTGGGCTTCACCGGCTTCAACACCTTGTTTTATCTGGCCGCTCACACCACGAGCGCGGTCAATGTCGGCATCCTGCAAGGCAGCATGCCGGTGTTCGTGCTGCTGGGCGCCTTCTTTGCCTTTGGCACCCGGATCCGCCCGGTGCAACTGGTCGGCGCGGCCCTGGGTCTGGCCGGCGTGATCATGATCGCCACCAAGGGGCGTCCGCTGGGTCTGCTCGACCTGGATGTGAATCCGGGCGATGCGATCATGTTGCTCGCCTGCGCGCTGTATGCCTTCTATACGCTGGCGCTCAAGAAGCGCCCGGCGATCAGCGGCCTCTCGTTTTTTACCCTGATGGCGCCGATCGCGATGGTCACCGCGATGCCGCTGCTGGTCGCCGAGATCGCGCTCAAGGGCATTCAGTGGCCCAGCCTGCAGGGCTGGATCGTCACCCTGATGATCGCAATCTTTCCGTCGTTTCTGGCCCAGCTGGCGTTTCTAAGAGGGGTCGATGCGATCGGCCCCGGTCCGGCCGGCGTGTTCATGAATCTGGTGCCGGTGTTTTCGGCAGTGATGGGCGTGGTGTTCCTGGGCGAGCAGTTTCGCACGTTTCATGCCATCGGCCTCACGCTGGTGATCGCCGGGATCTGGCTGGTGCAGCGGCAGAATGCGCGCGCCTCAGCCTGACTGCATCAGGCGGTCCGGAATCTCATACCAGACTGCGATGGCGGCGGTCGCCACCACCACCCGGTCATGCGGTCCGTCGGCCGGCAGGTCGACGCCTCCGGCCACGGCCCTTGCCCTGACCTGGCCGTAGGGCAACGAGGCCGCCACCTTGTCGGTGTCGACCCGGTCGGGCTGTTGCACGCCAATAGTGACCTCGATCTGCATGGCCTGCGGATCCAGCGACAGACTGCGAAACAGCGACAAGGAGCTGTGGTGAAGGCAGTCCTGCACGGCGCGCAGGGCGGCCTTGGTGTAATCGCTGCCGTGCAGGTCGTTGCCCGTGCCCATCTCGAGGATGATGCGCTCGCGACTCATGCGCCTTCTCCGGGAAAATCGAGATAGACCGCGGCAATCGCATTGGCCACCACGGTTTTCCCTTCGCCCGAGACATGCGGCACGTCAAGACCGCCAGCCACCACGGTCAGACTGGATCGGCCATAGGGAAGAATGCCCAGCACGGCGGCGCTGTCGACTTGCCCGGGCTGCGCGACCGCGATCGTGACCTTGACGATCATGTCGTCGCGATCGAATCCGAAGGCCTTGGCTACCGACAGGGAGTTATGCCAGAGCGCATCACGCAGGGCACGCTGGGCAGCCTTGGTGTAGTCCTGTCCGTGCAGGTCGGTGCCCATGCCGAACTCAATGGCCATGCGTTGCAGTGCCATGCCGAATAGATTCCGGGTTGTATGGGTCGATTGGTGCCGGAGGCGAGAATCGAACTCGCACCCTGTTGCCAGGACCGGATTTTGAGTCCGGCGCGTCTACCAGTTCCACCACTCCGGCAAAGAATGGTTGTTAGTCGCGCATTATCGGCATTCGGCCCGCCAAGGGCAAATCGACCCCTTCAGGGCATGGCCACGGGCGGCTTGAACTACGATGCGCAATACGTGACGACCGACCAACAGGCCTGCCCGGATGACCCACTTCGACCATGACACCCGGCTCAGCCGGCTCGATGATCAGCGCTTTGCCGGATTCATCCATTCCGACTGGAATATCGGCGACAAGCCCAATGGCGGCTACCTCGCCTCGGTGGCCATGGCCGCTCTGGGCGAGGCGGTGCCGGCGCATCCGGATCCGTTGAGCCTGACCGTGCATTACCTGCGCCCGGGCAGCGCCGACACCGCCTGCGAGGTGAGTACCCGGGTGATCCGCAGCGGCCGCACGATCACCACGGCCGCCGCCACGCTGGTCCAGGATGCCAGGCCCAGGGTCGAACTGCTGGCCACGCTGGGCCGGCTCGGCCAGACCCCTCAAACCCGCCTGGCGATCCCCGCGCCACCCATCGCAGCCCCCGAGCAATGCATGCTCCGCCCGGTGAATCAGTTGGGCACCATCGTGCACATGGCCGACCGGCTCGAGATCCGCCTGCATCAGACGCCGGCGCACGCGACTGATCCCGCCTACGCCTCGCCGGCGACGATCTCACCGGCCGTGATCAGCGGCTGGATCCGGTTTCGTGATGACCGCCCACCCGATACGCGTGCGCTGCTGTTGTTCGCCGATGCGTTTCCGCCGTCGATCTTCGCGAGCCTTGGCATGGTCGGCTGGGTGCCCACCATCGAGATCACGATCCAGGTGCGCCGTGCGCCGGTGCCCGGATGGATCCAGGCCGAATTTCGCACCAGCGACCTGGCCGACGGACGACTCGTCGAAGATGGCCTGCTCTGGGACCAGGCCGGGCATCTGGTCGCGCAGTCCCGTCAACTCGCCCTGCTCCCGAGCGCCGGCTGACCGCGCGGCGGGCGGAGCCATCGGCCCACTACAATCGTCGCGCATGCAGACCGCCGACTTCGACTTCGATCTCCCGCCCGAACTGATCGCCCAACATCCCCTGCCCCAACGCAGTGCATCGCGGCTGCTGCACCTGGATGGCCGGCAGATTCACGACCGTCAGTTCATCGAGCTGCCCGGACTGCTGCGCGCCGGTGATCTGCTGGTGGTCAATGACAGCCGGGTCATGTCGGCCCGTCTGTCGGGTCATAAGGCGAGCGGCGGCCAGGTGGAGGTGATGATCGAGCGGTTGCTCGATGCCCGTCGCGCGCGGGCCCTGATCCGCGCGAGCAAGACGCCCCGCCCCGGGTCGCGGATCATCCTGACCAGCGGCCATGTGCTGACCGTCGGCGTACGTGACGACCTGTTCTTCGAGGTCGAGGTCGAAGGCGAGATGGATCTGGCCGACGTGATCGCGGCCGCCGGCTGCCTGCCCCTGCCCCCCTACATACACCGGGCACCCGAACCCCAGGATGCCGAGCGCTATCAGACCGTGTATGCGCGGCAGCCGGGCTCGGTGGCCGCGCCCACGGCCGGACTGCACTTTGACCTGCCCCTGCTGGCAGCACTCGATGCCGCCGGCATCACGCGGGCCAGCGTCACCCTGGAGGTCGGTGCCGGCACCTTCCTGCCGGTGCGTGGTGAAGACCTGTCGGCCCACCAGATGCACAGTGAGCGCTTTCATATTCCACCGGACACCGCCCAGGCCGTGGCCGCCACCCGGGCACGCGGCGGGCGGGTGATCGCGGTGGGCACAACCAGCCTGCGGTCATTGGAAAGCGCCGCCGACGACACGGGCCGCCTGACCCCGGGCGCGGCGCAGACCCGTCTGTTCATCACGCCGGGCTATCGCTTCCGGGTCGTGGACGCGCTGATCACAAATTTTCATCTGCCGCGCTCCACGCTACTGATGCTGGTTGCAGCCCTCGCAGGCCTGTCGACCATCCGCGCCGCCTATGCGCATGCGATCACGCAGCGCTACCGGTTTTTCAGCTATGGCGACGCCATGTTCATCGACCCGGGAGTTGCCGATGCCGGCATTCGAACTGCAGGCCCATGACGGTCTGGCCCGTGCCGGCTCACTGAGCACCGCCCATGGCGTGGTTCAGACCCCGGTCTTCATGCCGGTGGGCACCTATGGCGCGGTCAAGGCCATGTCGCCCGAGGAATTGCGCACGATCGGCGCGCAGATCATTCTGGGCAATACCTTTCATCTGTGGTTGCGGCCGGGTACGGCGGTCATCGAGCGCTTCGGCGGCCTGCATGACTTCAATGCCTGGCGCGGCCCTATCCTCACCGACTCAGGCGGCTTCCAGGTGTTCAGCCTGGGCCCGATGCGCAAGATCACCGAAGAGGGAGTTCGCTTCGCCTCGCCGATCACCGGCGAGAAGCTGTTTCTGTCGCCCGAAGAATCGATGCGGATCCAGCACTCGCTTAATAGCGACATTGTGATGGTGCTGGACGAGTGCACGCCCTTCGAGATCGACGGGCGACCCGCGACACAAACCGAAGCGGCCGATTCCATGCGCATGAGCCTGCGCTGGGCGCGTCGCTCGCGCACGGCCTTCGACGACATGGCGAATCCGAATGCCTTGTTCGGCATCGTGCAAGGCGGCATGTTTGAACATCTGCGCGATGAGTCACTGGCCGGGCTCATGGACATCGGCTTTCATGGCTATGCGATCGGCGGTCTGTCGGTGGGCGAACCCAAGGCAGACATGCTGCGAATCCTGCGCCATATCGGGCCGCGTCTGCCCGCGCAGTCGCCGCGCTATCTGATGGGCGTGGGCACCCCCGAAGACCTGATCGCCGGCGTGGCGGCCGGCATCGACATGTTCGACTGCGTGATGCCCACGCGCAATGCCCGCAACGGCTGGCTGTTCACCTCACGCGGCGACCTCAAGATTCGCAACGCCCGCTATCGGGACGACCGCAGCCCGATCGATCCGGATTGCGACTGCCACGCCTGCAGCCACTTTTCGCGCGCCTATATCCATCATTTGCAGAAGGTCAAAGAGATCCTGGGTGCCCGTCTGGCCACTATTCACAACCTGCGTTTTTACCAGCGCCTGATGGCCGGGATGCGGGCGGCGATCCTGGAGGGCTGCTTCGAGCAATTCTGCGACGGGTTTCTGGCCGGGCGGGCCCAGGGCATAGGCTGAGGCGGCAGCCCGGGCCGGCGGGGCGGGCTACAATCATGGGTTACCAAGGAGATTCCCCGTGTTCATATCCAACGCCTATGCGCAGGGCGCAGCCGCCGGCGGCGGTGAGCTGATCGGCTTTCTGCCCATCATCCTGATGTTCGTGGTGCTGTATTTCCTGATGATCCGTCCTCAGATGAAACGCAGCAAGGAGCATAAGGCCATGCTCGATGCCCTCAAGAAGGGCGACGAGGTGATCACCAGCGGCGGGCTCGCGGGCCGGGTCGTCAAGGTGGGCGAGGCCTGGGTCAGCGTCGAGGTGGCGCGGGTGGCCGGCGGCAAGGATGGCGCGACCCCCGTCGAAATGAAATTCCAGAAGGCCGCGATCCAGACGCTGCTGCCCAATGGCAGCCTCAAAGACGCCTGAGTCGAGCGAATGAACCGCTACCCGGTCTGGAAATACGTGGTCATGGCGATCACGCTGGCCTTCGGCCTGATCTACACCCTGCCCAACTTTTTCGGCGAGGCCCCGGCCGTGCAGGTGTCCAGCGGCCGCTCGTCCGTGAAGATAGAGGTCGGCATGGTCGACCGCATTCAAGCGGCTCTCAAGACGGCCGGCATCACGCCCACTGGTGCCTATTTCGACGGGAATTCGGTCAAGACCCGGTTTGCCGATACCGATACCCAGTTGCGCGCCAAGGACGTGATCTCGCAGGCGCTCAATCCCGATCCGGCGGCCGCCAGCTATATCGTCGCCCTGAACCTTTTGTCCAATTCGCCCGATTTCCTGACCCAACTCAAGGCCTTGCCGATGTTCCTGGGCCTGGATCTGCGCGGCGGCGTGCATTTCCTGCTCGAAGTCGACATGGAGCAGGCCGTGCTCAAGCGCATCGAGACCACGGCCAGCGATGTGCGCACCCTGCTGCGCGATCGAGAGGTGCGTCATCGCGGTATCGAACGCGTGGGCAGCGAATTGCAGATCCGTTTTGCCGATGCGGCCACCCTCGAACAGGCTCGCCCGATCATCACCAACGGCGTGCCCGACATGACGTTCGTGGTGGATGCCGACCAGACCCTGCTCAAGGGCGGCTTTCGAGAGCAGGCCGAGAAGACGATTCGCGACACCGCGCTCACCCAGAACATCACCACCCTGAGCAACCGGGTCAACGAACTGGCGGTTTCCGAGCCTGTGATCCAGCGCCAGGGTGAAGACCGGATCATCGTGCAGCTGCCGGGAGTGCAGGACACCGCCAAGGCCAAGGACATTCTCGGGCGCACCGCCACGCTGGAAATCCGCATGGTCTGCGAAGAGCCCAATGAATTGTCGGCACTGGCCGCCGGCTCGGTGCCGGTGGGCTGCGAACGCTACAACGAACGGGATGGCCGGCCCATCCTGGTGCGTAAGCAGATCATGCTGACCGGTGAAAATCTGAATGATGCCCAGGCCGGCTTCGACGGCCAGACCCAGGAGCCGGCGGTGCACCTGGCCCTCGATGGCAAGGGCGCGCGGATCTTTCGCGATGCCACCCGGCGCAATGTCGGTAAACGCATGGCCATTCTGTTGTTCGAAAAAGGTATCGGCGAGGTGGTCACTGCACCAGTCATCCGGACCGAGATCGGCGGAGGGCGGGTACAGATTTCGGGCGCCATGACCAGCGTCGAGGCTGCCGATATCGCCCTGCTGCTGCGATCAGGCTCGCTGGCTGCGCCGATGGAGATCATCGAGGAACGCACGATAGGGCCCAGTCTGGGTGCCGAGAACATTGAGAAGGGTTTCAACAGCGTGCTCTACGGTTTTCTGGCCCTGGCGATCTTCATCATCGCCTACTACCGGCTGTTCGGCACCTTCTCGACCATCGCCCTGTTGTTCAATCTGACCCTGCTGATCGCGATCCTGTCGCTGCTGCAGGCCACGCTGACCCTGCCCGGCATGGCGGCCATTGCGCTCACCCTGGGCATGGCAATTGATGCGAACGTGCTGATCAACGAGCGGATCCGCGAGGAATTGCGCAGTGGCGCCACGCCCCAGGCGGCCATCACCGAAGGCTATGACCGTGCCTGGGACACCATTCTCGATTCGAACCTGACCACGCTGATCGCGGGTCTGGCCCTGCTGGCCTTCGGCTCGGGGCCGGTTCGCGGCTTTGCCGTGGTGCATTGCCTGGGCATCCTGACCTCGATGTTCTCGGCGGTGTTTTTCTCGCGCGGCCTGGTCAACTGGTGGTATGGACGGCAGAAGCGGATCACGCAACTGTCCATCGGTACGGTCTGGAAGCGCGGTGAAATGCAGCCAGACAAGGCGCTGACCACCTGATTCATCCGGTCCGGCCCGTTCGGATCGACCTGTTCTGTCAATCGATTCCACCCGGAAAGGGGCCTGCCGCCCATGGATTTTTTCCGCATCAGCCGCGACATCCCGTTCATGAAATACGCGTTCCCGGCGAACGTGTTGTCGGTCGCGCTGTTCGTGCTCGCCGTCGGTTTCCTACTCGTGAGGGGCCTGAACGTGTCGGTGGAATTCACCGGTGGCACCGTCATGGAACTGGCCTATCCGCAGGCCGCCGATCTGCCTGCCGTTCGCAAGGCGGTCACCGACCTGGGCTTCGATGATGCCCAGGTCCAGACCTTTGGCACCTCGCGCGATGTGCTGATCCGCCTGCCGCTGCGCGAGAATGAGTCCACCGCCCAGATCAGCGAATCCGTCTATTCGGCCCTGCAGAAGCTGGATCCGGGGGTCGAGCGTCGGCGGGTCGAGTTCGTGGGTCCGCAGGTTGGCAAGGAACTGGCCGAAGACGGTGCCCTCGCCCTGATGTTCGTGATCATCGGCATCACGCTGTATCTGGCGGTACGCTTCGAATGGAAGTTCGCGATCGCGGCGATCGTGGCCAACCTGCATGACGTGATCATTATTCTGGGCTTCTTCGCCGCCTTTCAGTGGGAGTTCTCACTGTCGGTGCTGGCGGCGGTGCTCGCGATCCTGGGATATTCGGTCAATGAATCGGTGGTGATCTTCGACCGGGTTCGCGAGAATTTCCGCAAGATGCGCAATGCCACCCCGGTGCAGGTCATCGACAATGCGATCACCCGCACCATGTCGCGCACCATCATCACTCACGGTTCGACGCAGATTTTCGTGCTGTCGATGCTGTTCTTTGGCGGCCCGACGCTGTTCTATTTTGCGCTCGCGCTGACCATCGGCATCCTGTTCGGCATCTATTCGTCGATCTTCGTCGGTGCGGCGATCGCCATGTGGCTGGGCGTCAAGCGCGAAGACCTGATCAAGCCGATCAAGAAGCGTGACGAGACCGAGCCCGAATTGCCCTGAGCGGGCGGCCTGGGTTCGCTAAAGATCCTTGATGAAGCGGTTGGCTTCCTCGACCGAGCGGTTCACATCGGCAATAAGTTTGTCGACTTCCGCATCGACCTTGGCCACCTCCCCCTTGATGCTGGTCAGGGCACGCGCATTCAGGTTGTGCTTGAGAAACAGCACCTGGTCACGCAGCGGACTCAGTGCCGGCTCGAGCCGGTCTCTGGCCTTGCGCATGGCCCCGATCATCCGGTCGTAGCGCCCCCTGGTGTTGTCCAGTTCGGCGGCACTGCGCGCCTTCAGGTCGGCATTCGTGTAATTGCCCAGCTCGGTCTTCCATTCCCTGAACAAGGCCTCGCCGGTGCTTTCGACCTTGTCGACCCGTTCACGGACGTCGTTGGCGGCTGCATCGCTGCGCTCGAGCTGCCCCTTCAGGCGGGCGTACTGGTCTTCCAGTTCACCACCGGAGAAGTTCACCGTCTTGCTGAACGCCTCGAGCGCGCTGACCACGGTTTCCTTGGCCTCCTGTTGCGCATCGCGGGCATCTTCGACCCGGCTGGTCAGGATGTCGCGCTTTTCATAGCCCAGCTTCTCCCAGGCCGCATAGTAGGCGCTCTGACAGCCTGCCAGGCCCAGCAGCGCCGGCAGGAGGACAGCCGTGGCCAGCAGCCGTGTGCGCCGTGCCGGCAACACGCGTTGAACAGGCATCTCAGCTTGCATGGGTGTCTCTCTCCAGGGTCGATCAGGTTTGCGTGGCCAGGCTGGCCGCCAGGCCCACATAACTGGCCGGCGTCATCGCCTTCAGGCGATCGCGTTCGGCCGCGGGAATCTCGAGCGTGTCGATGAAGGCGAGCATGTCCTCCCGGCTGATCGAGCGGCCGCGCGAGAACGCTTTCAGGCGATCGTAGGGATTGGCCAGCCCGTAGCGGCGCATCACGGTCTGGACCGGTTCGGCCATCACCTCCCAGGCCGCGTCCAGATCATCGCGCAACCGATCGTGATTGACCTCGAGTTTGGCGAGGCCGCGTGCGCAGGACTTCCAGGCCAGCAGCGAGTAGCCGAAGGCGACACCCAGATTGCGCAGCACGGTCGAGTCGGTCAGGTCGCGCTGCCAGCGCGACACCGGCAGCTTCTCGGCCAGATGACGCAACAAGGCATTGGCCAACCCGAGGTTGCCCTCCGAATTTTCGAAGTCGATCGGATTGACCTTGTGCGGCATGGTGGAGGAGCCGACCTCGCCCGGTTTGAGCCGCTGACGAAAGTAACCCAGCGAGATGTATCCCCAGATGTCGCGGTTCAGATCAATCAGGATGGTGTTGACGCGCGCCACCGCATCGAACAGTTCGGCCATCGAATCATGCGGTTCGATCTGGATCGTCATGGGGTTGAATGCCAGGCCCAGCGAGCGCACCACCCGCTCGCTGAATGCCGGCCAGTCATGATCGGGATACGCGGCCAGATGGGCGTTGTAGTTGCCCACCGCACCATTCATCTTGGCCAGCAGCGACACCGATTCGATCTGGGCCATGCCACGCTCCAGACGCACCAGCACATTGGCCATTTCCTTGCCCAGGGTGGTTGGCGAGGCAGTCTGGCCATGGGTGCGGCTGAGCATCGGCGTGGCCGCCTCGCGGCTCGCGAGCGTGCGCAACCGATCGGCAATGGTCTGCAGGGCCGGCATCAGGACCTGACTGCGGGCCGACGAGATCATCAAGGCGTGTGAGGTGTTGTTGATGTCCTCGGAAGTGCAGGCGAAGTGGACGAATTCGATGGCGCGCTGCAGATCGGGTTGACCCGTCACGGCTTCGCGCAGATAGATCTCGACCGCCTTCACATCATGATTGGTCTGCGCCTCGATGCTCTTGATCCGCGCCGCCGCGTCGGCGTCGAACCCGGTGACCAGCGCATCAAGAAACCGGCGCGACGGCTCACTCAGGGGGGCGAGTTCGGCGAATCCCGCGTCGGACAAGGCCGTGAGCCAGGCGATCTCGACCTGCAGGCGTCGCCGCATGAATCCGGCCTCGGAGAAAATGGGCGCGAGTTCGCCAACCTGGCCGGCATAACGGCCATCCAGTGGTGAGAGCGCAAACAGGGTGGCGGCATCGGCCATGGGAGCAGCGGATTCGGTTGGTCGGATCAAACGCGATTGTAGTTGTTGATGCCATCGCCGATCAAAAGCCGTGCTGCGGGGCGAAGGTGTCGGGCGAGGCCATTGCCCAGAAGCGCGCATAGACCGCCGGATCCGGCTCGGCATCGAGCAGTTCGCCGGGGCGCAGTTGGGGATACTGGGTGGCCAGGGTTCGCACCGCCCCATGCGACAACCGCATCACGATGTGATGGGGTTCGAGTTGCGCCGGATGATTCAAGCCGGCGGCGCCGACCAGTTCGCCCAGTGCCTTGAGCGTGTTCTGATGAAAATAGAACACTCGGTCACCCTTGTCCCCGACCACCAGCGCCTTTTGACGCTCCGGATCCTGGGTGGTGACCCCGGTCGGACACATCCCGGTATGGCAGGTCTGCGCCTGGATGCAGCCCAGCGCGAACATATAGCCGCGCGCGCTGTTCACCCAGTCCGCGCCCAGCGCCATTGCCCGCGCGATATCGAAGGCGGTGACGATTTTTCCGGCGGCCGCGAGGCGGACGCGTTTGCGCAGATTCAGGCCGATCAAGGTGTTGTGGACCAGCACCAGCGCATCACGCATGGGCGTGCCGATCCGGTCCAGGAATTCGGCCGGTGCCGCGCCGGTACCGCCCTCCTTGCCATCGATGACGATGAAGTCGGGCGTGATGCCGGTCTTGACCATGGCCTTGGCGATGGCGAACCATTCCCATGGGTGACCGAGTGCGAACTTGAAGCCCACGGGTTTGCCGCCCGACAGGCGACGCAGACGATCGACGAATTGCAGCAGTTCGATGGGGGTGCTGAAGGCGGAATGACTGGCCGGTGAGATCACGTCCTGCCAAGGCGGCACCTCCCGGGCTGCCGCGATTTCGGGCGTTACCTTGGCCCCGGGCAACACGCCACCATGGCCGGGTTTGGCGCCCTGCGACAACTTGATTTCGATCAGCTTGACCTGCTCGCGCTGCGCATTGGCCGCGAAACGCTCCTCATTGAAGCTGCCGTCGGCATGTCGGCAACCAAAATAGCCGCTGCCGATCTCCCAGATCAGATCACCGCCGTGCACGGTGTGATATTGCGAGATCGAACCCTCGCCGGTGTCATGGGCGAAATTACCGGCCCTGGCGCCCTTGTTGAGCGCCAGAATCGCATTGGCCGACAGGGAGCCGAAACTCATCGCCGAGATGTTGAACACCGATGCCGAATAGGGTTGCGTGCAGGCATGCGCATCGGGTGCCGCCTGGGGCTGGTCACCGACCATCACCCGGAAATCATGGGTCGGCACGACCACCGGACTCATCGAGTGATTGAGCCATTCAAAGCCCTCGGCATACACATCAAAATGAGTGCCGAAGGGTCGCTTGTCCAGTTCCTGCTTGGCCCGCTGATAGACGATGGCGCGCTGCTGCCGCGAAAACGGGATCGATTCGGTGTCCGACTCGATGAAGTACTGGCGGATCTCCGGACGAATGAACTCGAACAGATACCGCAGGTGGCCGATGATCGGGTAATTCTTGAGCACCGCATGGCGGCTCTGCGCGACATCGCGCAGGCCCAGCAGGGTCAGCAGTCCCGGAATCACGGCCCAGCCTCCGGCCAGCACGCCGAGCTGCCACAGTCCGAACAACAGGAAGAACAGCACGAAGCTGATGATCAATGCCAGATACCGCGCTAGCGAACGCATGGCAACACTCCTGAAGGACGGACCGGTCGGCCCGTTTATGGTTGTTGTTGACGGGAGCGACGCCGCGGTCGCATGAACAGAGCATAGAGCAGGGGAATGACAAACAGCGTCAGGGCGGTGGACACGGCCAGTCCCCAGACGATGGACGAGGCCACCGGTCCCCAGAGCAGCGACTTGCCACCCAGTCCGAGGGCCAGCGAGAACAGACCGGCAATCGTGGTCAGACTGGTGATCAGCACCGGCACCACCCGCCGCCGCGAGGCCAGCACCACCGCATGCATGATCGGCATGCCGGCGGCGCGCCGTTGATTCGCCGCATCGACCAGCACGATGGCCGCATTGACTGCAATGCCGGCCAGGGCGATCACGCCATACATCGTGAACAACGACAAGGGGTTGCCGCTCACGATGAGCCCGATCGTGACACCGGCAAATGCGAGTGGCACGGTGGCGAGCATCAGCAATGGCTGGAAATAGCTGCGAAACTGCGCGGCAAGAATCAGATAGATGAGGCCGATGCCCATCGGGAACAACACGTACATGGCATCAAGCGACTCCTGGATGTCTTCGAGCTCGCCGCCGAATTCCAGATTCACCTGGGGATGCCGCACGGCCACCTGCGCCCACTGCGCCCGGATCAACTCATTGGCCGCGACCGTGTCGATCGGCGGCGCATCCGGCGCCAGCGCCACCAGATTGGCTTCGACGATGATGCTGCGGCGCAGATTGTAGTGACGCACCACGCCCCGGCTCGCGCGGGTCTGGACATCGGCCAGCGCGCCCAGGGTCGTGATCACCGGGCCGGCACCGGCCCGGCCCTCGTCATCGGGCACGCCCGCCAGCGCAGCACCGGCCGCTGCATCGGCACGCATCGTGGCGCGACCCGGCAAGGCCAGCGGAAACTGCATGAGCGCGCCGATATCGTCCAGGACGGTCTGCTCGGCCTGCACGCGCAATTCGATCCGGTCGCCATCGGCGCGCACCACCGAGACCACCTCGCCGTCGACCGCCAGACGCAGCGTGCGCGATACATCGGCCGCCGACACTCCGAGGTCATCGAGCGCATCGGCCCGCAGGCGCAGATTGAATTCGGGACGACCCGCCACGTCATCGTCCACGACATCGACAGCACCCGGAATCGCCCGCACGATGGCAGCGAGTTCATCGACGGCCTCGCGCAAGGCCGGGTAATCGTCGCCACGCACCTTCACGCTGATCGGCCGCGATCGCGGCGGTCCGCCCGACAACATGAGGAATGACTTGCGCCCCGGCCCGGGCAGACTCTCGACCGGCTCGCGCATCGCCTCGACAATCTCGCTGACCGAGCGCCCGCCCTGCGCCTGGGGCAACAGGGGCACGATGATCTGGCCATACGAGGGCCCATAGAGCGGCTCGGTCTCGGTGAACTTGAGACCGGCCTGGGCGATGATCGAGCGCGCCTCGCCAGGACGAAGATGCTCGCGGACCACCCGTTCGGTCCTGACCAACTCTCGGTCGGTGTCGCCGATCGAGGCATCAGGCGGCATGTCGACATTCACATAAAACAGGCGCAGGCTGTCGAAGGCGAAGAAATTGACCTTGACCTGGCCGGCGGCAACGGCCGCGGCGGCCGCGGCCAGCAACAATCCGACCGTCGACAGGGCGAGCACCGGATGGCGAAGCGCACGCACCAGCCATCGGGCATAGGTGCGGCGCAAACGCTGATTGAAGACGGTGCGCAGCCGCTGGCTGCGTCGGTGTGGATCGATGGTCAGGCCGACTGCATGCACATGAGCGGGCAACATCCAGAACGCCTCGATGAGCGAGATCAGCAGTGCCACGCTCACCACGAACGGAATCACGAACATGAATTTGCCGACGATGCCCGGCATCAGCATCAGTGGCAGAAAGGCCGCCATCGTGGTGAGCACCGAGGCCAGCACCGGTTTGCCGACCTCGCCCAGCGCGCTCAGGCAGGCCGTGAAGGTATCGACACCGCGGGCGATCCGGTAGTAGATCGCCTCGACCACGACCACGGCATCATCGACCAGCATGCCCAGCGCTATGACCGTGCCGAGCAGCACGGACACGTTGAGCGTGAATCCGCCGGCATACAACACGCCGAAGGTACCGGCCAGCGAGAACGGGATGCCCAGCCCGACCAGCACGGCGATCTTCCAGCCCAGAAACAACCAGCACACGGCAGTGACCAGCGCCAGGCCCTGCAAGGCATTGGTCTGCATGACCGAAATCGCCTGGCGGGTCGGCACGGTCTGATCGTCGCCGATCGACAGTGTCAGACCCAGCGGCACCAGGCGGGGATTGGCCTCATCGATGTACTCACTCAGTCGTTCGACCAGCGCGATGGTGTTGGTCTGGCTCTTCTTGTTGACCGACAGCGTGATCGCCGGGCGGCCATTGACCCGGGTGAGCTGGCGGGCATCGCTGCGCGCCCGGGACACGCTGGCGACATCATCGACACGGGCCCAGGCACCGGCCGGGTTGTTCACCGGAATGCGCGCGATCGCCTCCGGATCGACATCCTGACCCGACAGCCGCACCAGCCATTCGGTCCGACCCGCGCGGATCGAGCCGGCCGACAGGTCGCGGTACCAGCTTCGCACCGAATCGGCCAGATTACCCGGCGTGAGACCGCGCGCAGCCAGACGGGCCGGATCGAAACGAATCTGCAACTCGGGGTCATTCAAGCCCAGTGCCACCACGGTGTCCACGCCGGTGATCCGCTCCAGATCGGCCTTGACGAAGCGGCCATTGGCCCGCAGCGCTTCATCATCGGCCTGGCCTTGCAGCAACACGATAGCGGTCGGAAACCCGTTGCTGGTGGTGATCTCCAGAATCTCGGGATCGCTGGCCTCCTCGGGCAGTTCGGCCGATGCCCGGTTCTGCACCGAGCGACGCAGATCATTGATCCGCTTGTCGAAACGGCGCTCATCAATATCACCGAAGCGCACCAGAATGGTCGAAACATTCTCGCGCGAGTTCGAGACCACGAAGCGCAGATCCGACACCCCCTTGATCGCATCCTCGAGCGGGTTGGTGATCAGCCGCTCGACGTCCTCGGCCGAGGCACCCGGCAATGCGGTCGTGATGTTGACCCAGTTGAAATTGATTTCGGGATCCTGCTCGCGCGGTAGCAACAGATAGCTGGCCGTGCCCAGGGCAAGCACAATCACAAACAGGATGTTGGCCAGCGGGTGATTGCGCAGCAGTGTCGCGAGCAAGGCCATCAGGGGGTCGCGCGCACGGCCTGTACCGGTTGACCGTCCTGCAGGCGCGCCTGACCCTCGGTCACGATCGGCTGTTCATCCGCGAGGTCGACCGGCACCGGGCGGCCCTCCTGGGCCAGGGGCATTTCGATGAAGCGCGCCCGGCCATCGGTGACCGTGAACACGCCCAGACGTCCTTCACGACGGACCAGCCACTGTGCCGCCAGATGCGCCAGCGGGTCCTGCCAGACCAGGCGGCCTTCACTGCCCAGCATCAGCGGTGACCGCGGATCAACCGCCGTGAAACGCGCCTCACGAGTCCGGCTCGCCCGGTCGACCACTGGCGACATCCGCAACAGCCTGAGCGCCACCACGGTGCCTGCGGCGTGCAGGCTGAAGGGGGTCAGCGGCTTCGTTTCCAGCGGTGCGGCCAGATTCACCGGCAGCGCCGCAGACACCTGCGCCCCATCGGTTTCGACCAAGGTGAACAAGGGTGTGCCCGGACTCACGAGTTCGCCCAACTGGGCATTACGCACGCTGACGATCGCCTCGAAGGGCGCACGCACGATCGTCTTGGCCAGCTGCCGCTCGGCCAGGGCGACCTGGGCATCGGCACCCTGGAGTTCGGCCTGCAGGGTGACCACCTCGGCACTGCGCTGACTCACGGCATCGGCCGATACAAAATTGTCGGTCTTGAGCTGGCGGGCGCGTTGCAGCTGATCACGGGCCAGCGCCAGCCGCGCACGCAGGCCGTCGCGCAGGCCCTGGGCCTGGGCCTGGGCCAGTTCCGCATCGCGTGGGTCGAGCATGGCCAGTAGCGCGCCGGCCGCCACAGGCTGGCCCACGTCAACCTCGATACGCGTGACCACCGCGACGGTCTCGGCCGCGATCCGGCTTTGATTGCGGGCCATCACCGAAGCCGGCACGGCGCGCTCCGGATGAATGAACAAGTCCTTCGCGGCGCGCCACTGCACCGGGATTGGCGCGGCACCGGTTTCATCGGCAGTCCCGCCCGCCGCCTGCGTGACCGACGGCATCGTGCCGGCGACGATCAGTGCGACGATCAGCCCGGCGGCGCGCTCGGACCCTGGCGAGCGGCGGCCCGGCCGGTTCAAGCGCTGCCTCCGACCCGGGAACCGGCCAGGGTATGGGCCGAGGCGATGAAGCCACCACCCAGGCAGACCGGGCCGTCATACAGGACCAGACTCTGGCCCGGCGTGACCGCCCATTGTGGCTGCGCGAACTGCACCCGGGCACCGGGCACGTCCCGACCTGCCGGGTCGTGCGCATGGGCCAGGGTCAGGCTGCAGGGCGCATCGGCCTGTCGGTAACGGGTCTTGGCCGTCAGCGGCCGATCCGCCGGTGGCGGCGACCCGGCCACAAAATGCATCTGATCGGCGCTCAGTCGATCAGCCATCAGAAGCGGATGATCATGTCCCTGCACGACCACCAGCACATTGCGCGCGATGTCCTTGGCCGCCACATACCAGGGCTCACCGCCCGCGTCAGCGCGCCCGCCCAGACCGATCCCTCGACGCTGGCCCAGGGTGTAAAAGGAAAGCCCGACATGCTCGCCAATCACCCTGCCCTCTGGGGTCTCGATCGCCCCGGCCTGCATCGGCAGGAAACGGTTCAGGAATTCCCGGAACGGCCGCTCGCCGATGAAGCAGATGCCGGTGGAATCCTTCTTGCCGGCATTGGCCAGACCGATCCGGGCGGCGATCTCACGGACCTGTGACTTGGGCAGCCCGCCCACCGGGAAGATCACCCGCTCGAGCTGGCTGCGGGTTAACCGATGCAGGAAGTAGCTCTGGTCCTTGCCTGCATCGAGGCCGCGCAGCAGGCGCAGGTGCTCGCCGTCACGCTCGACCCGCGCATAGTGACCGGTTGCGATGTGCTCGGCCCCCATCTGGACCGCAAAGTCGAGAAACGCCCGGAACTTGATCTCGGCATTACACAGAACATCAGGGTTGGGCGTACGTCCGGCCGAATATTCGCGCAGGAATTCGGCGAACACCCGCTCCCGATATTCCTTCGCAAAATTCACCGCTTCGATGTCGATGCCGATGACGTCGGCCGCGCTGGCCGCATCAATCCAGTCCTGGCGCGAGGAGCAGAACTGGTCGTCGTCATCGTCCTCCCAGTTCTTCATGAACAGGCCGATGACCTCATACCCCTGCTCCTTGAGCAGCCAGGCGGCGACCGACGAATCCACACCGCCGGACAGGCCCACGACGACGCGATTGCGCACGCTTGCGCCCGGCAACTGATCAGTGGACAAGGTGCTGCGCGCGACCAGGGCCGTATCGGCCACTACAAGGGCAGAGGGGGAATCATTCACGACAGACACCGATATTCAAGCGCAGGTTCCGACCCTGACTGAAACAGACCCGGCATCCGGCCCGATGCCCACCCGACGGAGCCGGACCATCGCCAGCACGGGCGGCACCCGACGAACAGGGGGACCGGAGACTCATTCTAGGGCGGGATCAGGCGAAACCGGCGACAGTCGCAGGGTTTGACGCATAATCGACTCTTTTGCGTCGTCTTGCACGGCTTGCGGGCAGATTGGCCGGTCCCGCATTTCTGTTGACTCGAGGGGGAATCCATGCAGATCGGCGTGCCTGCCGAAACGCGACCCGGCGAAACCCGGATCGCCGCGACCGCGGAAACGGTCAAAAAGTTGGTGGCCCAGGGCCACATGGTCATGATCGAGTCCGGCGCCGGCCGGGCCGCCGGACAGCCCGATGCCGTCCTTGCCGAAGCGGGTGCCCAGATCGGCTCGCGCGAGGACGCCTTCCGTGCGCAGATCGTGCTCAAGGTGCGCAGCCCCGACAATGACGAGGTCCGCCTGTTTCACGACGGCGCACTGATCATCGGCATGCTCGAACCCTTCGACAGGGACGGCCTGCTGCGCCTGGCCCGGCGCAATTTGCTGGCCTTCGCGCTCGAGGCGGCGCCGCGCACCACCCGGGCCCAGAGTCTGGATGTGTTGTCGTCTCAGGCCAACCTGGCCGGCTACAAGGCCGTCATGGTGGCGGCGAATGCCTATCCGCGACTCATGCCGATGATGATGACGGCGGCCGGGACGATCAAGGCGGCCCGCACCGTGATCCTCGGTGCAGGGGTGGCCGGACTGCAGGCCATTGCCACGGCCAAGCGCCTGGGGGCGATCGTCGAGGCATCGGACGTTCGCCCGGCGGTCAAGGAGCAGATCGAATCGCTGGGCGCAAAATTCATCGATGTGCCCTTCGAGACCGACGAGGAGCGCGAGGCCGCCCAGGGCACCGGCGGCTATGCCCGCCCGATGCCCGCGAGCTGGATGCAGCGTCAGTCGCTGGCCGTGGCCGAGCGTCTCAAGCAGGCCGACATCGTGATCACCACCGCACTGATCCCCGGTCGCAAAGCACCCGTGCTGATCTCCGCCGACATGGTTCGCAGCATGAAACCGGGTTCGGTCATCGTCGACATGGCGGCCGGTCAGGGCGGCAACTGCGAGCTGTCCCAGCCCGACACCGTCGTCGAACAACATGGCGTGAAGATCCTGGGCCCGACCAATCTGCCGGCCCAGGTCGCCGCTGATGCCTCCTCGCTCTATGCGCGCAACGTGCTCGATTTCCTGAAGCTGGTGCTGGACAAGGACGGCAACGTGGTGATCAATCTGGAGGACGATATCGTCAAGGCCTGCATGATGACCGGCAACGGCAAACTCATGCACGACAACAATCCCTAACAACGGCTCGACCAGGCTGCTGCGTCGTCAGCGGCCGGTCGATGGCCCGGCCGTCCGGGCAGCCACCGACCCAATCCAGCGGCGCCCGCACCGCAATCCGGAGAGAAACTGAAAAATGGAAGCGATCAGTCATACGGTCATCAACCTGATCATCTTCGTGCTGGCCATCTATGTCGGCTATCACGTCGTCTGGACCGTCACGCCCGCGCTACACACCCCGCTCATGTCGGTCACCAACGCAATCTCGGCCATCGTGATCGTCGGGGCCATGCTCGCTGCTGCGCTCACCGAAGGCGCACTGGCCAAGACCATGGGCGTGCTCGCCGTGGCGCTGGCGGCGGTCAATGTGTTCGGCGGCTTTCTGGTCACCCGGCGCATGCTTGAAATGTTCCGCAAGAAAGAGCCCAGGAAGAAGCCCATCCTGAGCGAACCCAACGCCTGACACCGCCCCTGAACTGCATCAGCCGCGAAGATCAACCGGACAGTTTCATGACTCTCAGTCTCAACCTCGTCGTCCTGCTCTACCTGGTCGCCTCGATCTGCTTCATCCAGGCGCTCAAAGGCCTGTCGCATCCCACCACCGCCCGGCTCGGCAATACCTTCGGCATGGTCGGCATGACGATTGCGATCCTGACCACGATCGCCCTGGTGTTCAAGCTGGCCCCGCAGACCGCGGCGAGCGGACTGATCTGGGTCCTGGTCGGCATGGCGGTGGGCGGCACCATCGGTGCCGTGATGGCCGCGCGCGTCGAAATGACCAAGATGCCCGAACTGGTCGCCTTCATGCACTCGATGATCGGCCTGGCCGCGGTGTTCATCGGCATTGCGGCGGTCGCCGAGCCCGCCGCCTTCAACATCGTCGAAAAAGGCCAACCGATTCCGCTGGGCAACCGCATCGAATTGTTCATCGGCACCTTCGTGGGCGCGATCACCTTCTCCGGATCGGTCATCGCCTTCGGCAAGCTGTCGGGCAAGTACAAGTTCCGGCTGTTCCAGGGGCGGCCCGTCACGTTTCCCGGTCAGCATCTGCTCAATCTGGTGCTCGCCATCGCGATGATCGGCTGCGGTATCTGGTTTGCCATGGATCAGACCTGGACGCCCTTCCTGATCATGGCGGCAATCGCCTTCGTCCTGGGCGTGCTGATCATCATCCCGATCGGTGGCGCGGACATGCCTGTGGTGGTGTCCATGCTGAACAGCTATTCGGGCTGGGCGGCCGCGGGCATCGGCTTTTCGCTGAACAATCCGATGCTCATCATCGCCGGCTCGCTGGTCGGCTCTTCGGGCGCGATCCTCTCCTACATCATGTGCAAGGCGATGAACCGGTCGTTCTTCAACGTGATCCTGGGCGGCTTCGGCGGCGAGACCGCGGCGGCGGCCGAGAGTGGCGGTGAACAGCGTCCGGTCAAGTCCGGTTCATCCGACGACGCGGCGTTCATGCTCGCCAACTCTGACTCGGTCATCATCGTGCCCGGCTACGGCCTGGCGGTGGCCCGTGCCCAGCATCCGCTCAAAGAGCTCACCGACAAGCTGATCAGCAAGGGCGTGCAGGTGCGTTATGCGATTCACCCGGTGGCCGGCCGCATGCCCGGCCACATGAACGTCCTGCTCGCCGAAGCCGAGGTGCCCTACGACCAGGTCCATGAAATGGAGGACATCAACAACGACTTCGGCGAGACCGATGTCGTGCTCGTGCTGGGCGCCAATGACGTGGTCAATCCCGCGGCCAAGGATCCCAAATCGGCCATTGCCGGCATGCCTATCCTCGAGGCCTACAAAGCGCGCCAGATCATCGTGAACAAGCGCAGCATGGCCTCGGGTTATGCGGGCCTGGACAATGAGTTGTTCTACATGGACAAAACGATGATGGTCTTCGGCGACGCCAAGAAGGTCATCGAGGACATGGTCAAAGCGCTGGACTGAGCGGCGCGGACGCCGGTCGACCTACCCCATGGCCGCTGCCGGGTCTGCCGGCCAGGTTGCGCGCGCGGCGGTCCTGCGGGGCATGGTCTGGATGGCATCCGGTGGTCTCGCGCTGGCCACGATGAATGCGCTGATGCGGGTGGTCACCCAGCAGATCGAACCGGCCACCGCGCAATTCCTGCGGTATGCCTTCGGCCTGGTCGCCTTCATGCCGATCATCTTCAGGGGACCGATCGCCAGGCTGAGACCGCGCCGGCTGGCCGGTCAATTCTGGCGCGGCCTGGCCCAGACCGGCGCCTTGGCGCTGTTTTTCCTGTCCCTGCCCCATCTGCCCCTGGCCGATGTCACCGCGATCCTGTTCACCACGCCGATCTTCGTGCTGATGGGCGCGGCGCTGTTCCTGGGCGAGCGAGTCAGCGCGGCCCGCTGGCTCGCTGCGATTGCCGGATTCATCGGCGTGATCGTCGTCATCTGGCCTCACTTCACCGCGGCATCCGGGGCCGGTGCCTGGAGCCTGGTCATGCTGGCCTCGTCGCCGCTGTTTGCCACGGCCCTGTTGATCACCAAGGCGCTCACCCGATTCGAACTCAATGACACCATGGTGGTCTGGCAGAACCTCGTGGTGACCCTGCTGACCCTGCCCCTGGCGCTGGTGTTCTGGTCCACGCCGGATCCGACCCAGTTGCTGCTGCTGGCCATCTGCGGTCTGCTGGGCAGCATCGCCCACTGGTGTTTTCAGCGAGCGTTTTCCCTGGCCGACATTTCGGCTGTGCAACCGATGCGCTTTCTCGACCTGATCTGGTCGTCGCTGCTGAGCATTGCGCTGTTCGGCACCCAACCTGCGCTGACCGCCCTGGCTGGTGGTGCCGTCATCGTGGCCGCCACGATCTGGCTGGCCCGCAGCGAGGCACGCCGCGCGCGAATCACACCGGACTGATCTGCCCGCCCCCGGGACCTGTCAGACCAGCACCATCATCATGGGCACGGCCTTGCGCGTTCGCAGGGTGCGATAGGTTGAGGTGCGGGCGAGTGCGGCTGGCACGACATCGGTATCGACCGCCGTGAAACCGAGTCGCTCGAAGAGCGGGCGGGCATTATCGGTTAGCAACCAGGCGTGGGTGGCGCCCAGATTGCGGGCGCAGCTCACCATGTGCGGCACGATCTGCAAGACCAGACCCCTGCCCCGATGGCCAGGCAACACCACGACCGACCGGATCAAGGCGTGCTCACCCGCCAGCTGCAACCCGGCAAACCCCGCCAGGGTCGAGCGGTCGGTCATGTAGGCGTAGAACGCCCGGTCAGCCTCGGTGAGATCGCTGTTCGGCAGACCTTCGGCGGCCAACGCCGCCTGCACTGCCGTGACCAGGGCCGGCGTGCTGGCGTCGATCCGGGTTGCGACCAAACGAGCGCGACCACCGGGCACGTTGCGTCGGGTGACGGAGGTGTCAGTCGCTGTTCGGCTGGCGAGACGCGTTCGGGTCATGACAACGGCAATCCGAGGGATGTAACCAGAGGTTACGCCTGGCCAACCGATTTTGCCACCCGATTCATGGTGCGGCCGACAGTCGTATCCGTGCGACTGACGACAGGGGCGGAATCTGATTCATTCCGGCCACGGCAGGGCGACCCGGCCATTGCTGAGTGGCTCAGCCCTCGGCCCGGGCCTGGCTGAAATCGACAGCCTGAATGGCATCGACGAACTGGGCCACGATCTGGTTGATCGGCAACGCGATATCGACCGCCAGTCCGTATTCGTCCGGGCCCAGATGTTCCAGGGTGGCGAACTGACTGTCCAGCAACTGCGAGGGCATGAAATGATCTTCGCGCTCGAGCATGCGCCGATGGATCAACTCCCTGGCCCCATGCAGGTGGGCAAAGAAGATCGGCTCGCCCGCATGCTCGCACATGAAATCGCGGTACGGCCGGCGCAGCGCCGAACAGGCGGCCACCGAACGCCCCGGCGCGGCCGGCGCATCCGCTGCGCCAGATCCATGTTTGCGCATGGCCTGCTCATTGCGCGCGACATGGCCACGCATGGCCCCCATGACCAGAGACAGCCAGGGCCAGCGATCATGGTCATTGAGCGGCTCGCCGCGCGCCATCTTCTCGACATTGGCCCTCGGATGATAGTCATCACCATCCAGGAAGGTGGTGTCGAGGGCTTCGGCCAATGCCCGGCCAACCGTCGACTTACCACTGCCAGTTACCCCCATGACCACAATGAAACGCACGGGTTCAATCACTGAACCCGCAGCGCTACCCGGTAAGGTGTTGGCATCGTCCGCATGCGTCATGGGCAGTTGGTCCGGTTGAGCAGGAGTCGGGACATCAACGATTCGACCCGGTGACCGGAAACGTCGCAGCCCGGGCACACTTTGATCGTCGTTGTTGTGCCATGGTAACGCGTCCTGCCCGTCGCTTGGACGGATCGGGCAAGCAACAACGTCAAAATGCTTTACGCGAGCCAGCCTGACGATTGGTCCGACCGCCAGCCCGCATCAGCATCGCGGGCACCCGGTGATGCCCGCCTCCCCGCGGCTAATAATCGCCGCCGATGCCCGACGGTCTGCCAGGCGATTGCTGGATGCGGCGTACAGCCCCCGATACCGCACCCGAATTGCGCGACAGGTCGGGGGAACGCTGGATTTCCGGTGCGCTTGGGCGCATGGCAGGCTGCCCGCCCGACGCGCCGCCGCCGCGCCCAGGCTGACGCTGGGTCCAGGACGGTTTGTCGGCCATGCGCGGTGCCTCAGGTCGGAAACCCGGCTCCGGCCGCGGTGCCAGCCGGGATCCACCCCGATCGGGTCGGCCCGCGTCGGGTCGCGGCGAACCCACCGACGGGCCCGGCCTGGGTGAGTCGATTCGGTGACCGCCGTCCGGTCGATGATCACCGCGCCAACCATCACCGCCACGGAAATCATTGCGGTGGCCATGGCCATGACCATGCGGGTAACCCGGCCGGATCAGCAGCGGGCGCGGGGCGACATAAACGGGCGGAGCACGATAGACAGGCGCCGGGTAGATCGGGCCGCGCTCGATGATCACCACCTCGGGGTTGGTGACATACGGATCGGTCACATACCCACCGGACTCCCGATAGACGACACGCTCTTCAGGGACCACCGCACAGGCCGACATCACCGCCGCAACGAGCAGCAGAGCCGGCACTTTCCATCGGTTGACGAGATTGTTCATGGTGGCGCGCCCTCCTGGAGAGCGAAACATGCAGAACCAGTTTAACGGTCGGGGTGACCGTCTCGTGGACCTTCCCGTGTAACGACGTGAAAAACTGCCGCCATTTCTGTGCGACTCAGCTGGTCAGCTGGTCAGCAGTCGATGGGCACGCACGCTGAGCACGATGATCAGATGCATCGAGGCTCGCGTCACCCCCACGAACAGCCGCCGGCGAGCCGCATCATCCAGTGTATCGATATCGAGTTCGGTCAACACCACACAGGGCGCGCTTTGCCCCTTGAAGCGATAGACGGTGTCGATCATCACTTCGCCATCGGAATATTCCGGATTGCCGAACAGATCATAGCGCCCGCGAAAGGCGCGCAGGCGATGCGGACCCAGCGCGTCCAGCCTGAGCAGGGCTGAGCGGGCCATGCCGACCATGGTCAGCACGGCAACGTCCTCCCGGCGAAACCCGGCGTGCAAGGCCAGCGTGATCGCCTGACGGGTCTGGGCGAGCAGCTCGGCTGAACCGGTGTAGGTCAGAAACTCGATATCGCGGCCCTGGATCGGCCCGGCCCCGCGCACCGGCGTGTCCGGCATCAGCCGCCGGTTCAGGAAGTGGATCACGGTGCGCGGGCTGCGGTAATTGACCATCGCGGTGAGCATGGGCCAATCAGCTGGCGCAACCGGGTCCCGGTCGTAGAGATTCTGCATGGGATCATCCAGCCACCAGATCCGCGTATCGGTGCCGGCCGGATCGACCAGTCGCAACAGATCATCGCGCCAGCCGGCGGAAAAATCCTGGCCTTCGTCGATGATCAGACAATCGGGTCGATCGGCCTCTTCGACCGGCAATTCGGCGGCACGGCTGACCAGCCAGTCGAACAAGCGATCGCGCGAGAAATCGATCGTCTCGCCACTCGCACGAATCCGGTGCTGACACCATTGATGCCAGGAGAACACCCTGGCGTCGGCCGGCACGGCGCGCTGGATATGGTCGGCCAACGGCCGGTTGAAACAGACGTAGAGCACACGCTGATGGTGCTCAAGCGCATCATCGATCAGCGCCAACGCCAGTTGTGTCTTGCCCGACCCGGCGGTGGCGCAGACCCGCAACCGGTGCGGCGTGATGGTGAATCGTCGCGCCCAGGTGGCCAGGCCGTCGGACATCCGGGTGAACAAGGCATTGGCCCGGCCGACCAGGGCACTGGCGTCCGGCATGAGCTCCAGCTCATTGGCAAAGAACCGATGCAGGCGCCTCGTGATGTCGGGCGACGGCGCAGGTGGCCGGTCGATCACACCGGCATGGCCAAGCAGCGACTGGATTCTCACGATCAACTCATCGCGATGCAAATGGTCGACGATATGGGCAGGATCGAGACCGGCGCTGGCCGGGCTCTTCAGTCGGTAGTCGGGGCAATACAGCAGATACTGGATGTCGATATCCCGGCCCAGGCGCAAAGGCTCGAGTCGACGACGCAAACCGTCCAGCGTGCGGTCGACCTGGACGCGCAGCGTGATCGTGGCACCGCGCACGCTGCGCGCCAGGCCGTCGGCCGTTTCATCGAGCCAACCCGACTTCTGCTCGACCAGCAGCACGCCGCCATTGCGCGACAACACCACAAAATCGATCATGCCAAGCGACGCCAGCCCGTTGTCGCTACGGCTCCAGTGCACACCGTGAAACACCGTGAAGGAATCGGGCAGACGCTTCTCGAGCAGGGCCAGCGTCGAGGCGATCCTGGCCGTCGCCGGCGCGTCCTGACTGGTCCGCCAGTCGCCTGGAAGGAGTTTGGCCAAGTGGGTTCCGGGTCGGATGACCCGATTGAGTGTAGCCGCTTCGTGGCTCGTCGGGTGCGCCACGCCGGGCCGCCCGTCGTCCGCCCCGGCGCCGGCTGGCAAGCGGTCAAGGCTCGTTACATCGTTGACCCCATCGGTGCCCTGGACGCGTTATTTTTGCGAATTGAATCGAATCCAGCAGGAGTCATCGATGTCCATCACCCGCGCAATCGTCCTGACCGGCCTGGTCAGCGGATTGCTCGCCTCACCGACACTCGCCGCCGATCTGATGACCCGGACGGCCGAGTCGGGCCGCTTTTCGACACTGATCCAGGCGATGGAAACGGCCGGTCTGGTCGAGACCGTTGCCAAGCGAGGACCATTCACGCTGTTCGCGCCGACCGACGAGGCATTCGCCAAGCTGCCTGATGGTGAGTTGAACCAGCTGCTCAAGGACAAGCCCCGTCTGCAGTCGGTGTTGTCTTATCACCTGGTGCCGGGTCGGATCAAACTCGAGTCGGTCAGTGGCCAGTCGGTCAGGACCATTCAGGGACAGAGCCTGCAGGTGACCGGCGACACCGAAGTGACCGTGGGCAAGGCCAGGGTGCTGGAATCCGATATCGAGGCCGACAACGGTGTGATCCATGTGATCGACACCGTCATCTTGCCGCGCTGATCACTGTCGCTCAGATGGTCCAGGCTTTCGGGGCCTTCCCCGTCGATCCGGATTGCGCCGAAGGCGGGCTGAGCGGCGACGGTACATCGGTCTGACGCGCGCTGCCGGTTCGCTCCGACGGCGTGTCCGCACCGGGCAGATTCGGCATCACACGGGACAACATCTCGCGTACGCCCTGCATCGGCACGTTGATCACGTCCATCGCGCCGGCCTGGGTCGGGAAGGCGATCGACAGGTCCAGCTCTTCCATGAGCGCCTGGATCATCGCCTTCTGCTCCTTGAACATCACGATATGTCGCACACCCGATTCGCCGGAGCCTGGAATCAATGCGCACTGCGAGGGTACGACACCGACCCGCTTGGACGAGTTGATCAGCACCGGATAGGTTGCGCCCGGGACGCATCCGGCGACGGGTTCGACGAACACGCCGCAGACTTCGTCCTGACACATGGTCGACAAAGACCCGGCGATGTCGCGACTGATCAATTCGACCGCGCCGGTCTCCGCGTGGGTCAGTATCTTCCAGTTATGGGTGGGTTTGGCCTGGGCCAGCGGCGTCAGGTCGTCTTCTGCGAAAACAGGGCTGGAAGTGACGCACCACGTCACGAGGACCGGAACTAGAATCGTGCGAACTGCGGCTGCTGGTTTCATCACGTCACCTCTCATGGGTTACGTGATTCTTCGACGCAGATTACATGCCGCATAAGGGGCCATTCGTCGGATGTGAATGACCGACGAATGGCGGTGCGGATTCAGCGACTCAGACTCAGGGCCTGTTCGAGGTCATCGATCAGTTCGCTGACCGGTTCGACGCCGATCGACAGCCGCAACAAGTCGTCCGGACAGGCGCTGTCCGGGCCCTCGACACTCGCACGATGTTCGACCAGGGATTCCGTGGAACCGAGCGAGGTGGCGCGCTTGATCAATCGCAGGCGCGCGGCGACATCGATGGCAGCCTGCCGGCCGGCGCCGATCCGGATCGACAACATGGATCCAAAGCCCCCGTGCATCTGCCGCTTCGCGATCTCGTGACCCGGATGCGATGCGAGCCCGGGATACAACACCTGGCGCACGCCGGCCCGCCCCTCCAGATGACGGGCGATCTGCAATGCCGACGCACTGGCCGCGCGCACGCGCAGGAACAGGGTACGCATGCCTCGCGCGAGCAACCAGGCTTCCATCGGTCCCGCAACGGCGCCGCCCAGCGATCGCTGGGCGACCAGTTCACCCCACCAGGGATCGCAGGCTGCGCAGACCAGCGCGCCAGCCAGGACGTCGGAATGGCCGTTGAGTGCCTTGGTGGCCGAGTGCATGACCAGATCCGCACCCAGCGACAAGGGTTGGGTATGCACGGGCGTGGCCACTGTCGAATCGACCACGATGCGCGCACCGGCAGCCCGACCCAGTTCGCCAGCCTTGCGAATGTCGACGAGATCCCAGGTGGGATTGGCCGGGGTCTCGAGCCAGAGCAGATCGGCGGGTCGGGTCAGCAATTGCGCCAGATTGCCCGTACCGGTCACGTCGGCCTGCTCGCCGCCCGCTTCGTAAAAGTCGAGCACCATGCCGCGCTGGCGGGCGAAGGTTTGCAGCCATTTGCGCAGGCCCCAGTACATGACGGCGGGTGCGACGATTCGAGCGCCGGTCGGCAGCGTCTGGAACACCGCCACCGATGCCGCCATGCCGGAGCCGAACAACAAGGCGCCCGCGCCACCCTCCAAGGCACAGAGCATCTGCTCGGCCGGTCGGTACGATGGATTGTCGGCGCGCGAATAGACCGCACCGCCGGGATAGCTCAGGTCGCCCGCTCGCTCATAGGTTGATGCCATGTGGACAGGCGGCACGATCTCTCTGGCCTGTCCACTGACCAGTCCACCGCCCTGGGCAATCAGCGCTTCGACAGCGGCGCGTTGCCGGTCTGCATCCTTGGAATTCACAGTGTCGGGATCCTGATTCAATGATTCGGATCCCCTCACTATACCGTCGGGCTCGTGGCGCCGGGTGCGGCTTCAACAATGCCACACCTGGCGCGCCCGGGTGTGCCGATCCGGCGTTGGCGGCTCGGCTCAGCCGACGGTGACCGGCAGATACAGCCTGGCATTACCCCGCTTGACAAGCAGAGCAACCGACGCCGGCTGCTCGCCAACGGCGGCCTTGATGTCGGCGACACTGCTGACCGGCGTGCTGTTCACCGAGACGATCACATCGCCCGGCTGGACGCCGGCGGCACGCGCCGGTCCGCTGACCCTGGCCACGGCCACGCCGGCATCGACACCGGCCTGCTCAAGTTCCTCGGGCTTCAAGGGCCGGATGGTCAATCCCAGACTGGCTGATTCGCTGCGGCCTTCGTCCAGACCTGCGGTCTTGATGCCATCGGTCTGATCGGCCGCCAGTCTGGCCTTGATCATGATCGGCTCGCCATCACGCCAGACCCTGAGTTCGACGATGGATCCGGGCTGCGACAGACCGATGATGGAGGGCAGATCACCCGACGCAACGATCGGTCGATCGCCCGCCGCCTGGATCACGTCGCCGGTCCTCAGGCCCGCCTTGTCGGCCGGACTGCCCGATACGACCTCGGCGATCAGTGCGCCGCGCGGCGAGTCCAGACCGAAAGCCTGGGCGAGCGATTGATTCACTTCCTGGATCATGACGCCCAGCCGCGCATGCTGCATCGTCCCGGTGGCCGCAAGCTGCTTTTGCACCGTCATCGCCAGGTCGATCGGGATCGCGAACGACACACCTTGATAACCGCCGGTCCGACTGAAGATCTGCGAATTGATGCCCACCACTTCACCGCGGGCGTTGAACAGCGGTCCGCCCGAGTTGCCAGGGTTCACCGCCACGTCGGTCTGAATGAACGGCACCATCCCGTCATTGGGCAGAGAACGGCCGGTTGCACTGACCACGCCAACGGTCACGGTATTCTCGAAGCCGAACGGCGAACCGATCGCGAGCACCCATTCACCGGGTTTGAGTGATTCGGGCGACCCCAGCCTGACCGCCGGCAAGCCAGTGGCGTCGATCTTGAGTAAGGCCACATCGGTCCGGCGATCCGCGCCGATCACCTTCGCGGTGAATTCACGCCGATCGGTGAGCTTCACGGTGACATCGCGCGCACCATCGACGACATGCGCATTGGTCAGTACCAGCCCGTCTTCGCTGATGATGAAACCGGACCCCTGTCCGGCCACCGGCGCACCGAAGGGCTGCCCATCCTGACCGTGACCACGTGGACCGGGACCACTGAATGGCGACGGTATGCCGAAGCGTTTGAAGAATTCATCGGCCTGCTCCGGATCGAACGGCATCTGGGCGCGATCATCGCCGTTGCCATCGGCCGTTTTGCGGCCCTTGACCGTGATGTTCACCACCGATGGCCCGTACTGTTCGGTGATCGCGGCGAAATCGGGCAGCAGATTCGATTGACGTTGCGCACTGGTCACCGGCGAGAGCGCTTTGCCAACGGTCACTGGCGACGCATCGGGATCGCCGGCAATCGACTGTCGTGCGGTTGCAATGCCGGCAATCGACGCAGCCCCCAGCGACAAGGCAATGATCAAGGCCAGCGGCCTGGTGCGCAGGCTGGCGGCGGTTTTCGAGTTGGTTTTCATGGCATCTCCTATCAGAGGATTGGAAAAACACCATGAGACTTTGCGTGAGCCGGCTTAAATCAGACTTAAAGTGGAAAGCGCACGCTGATGCGCAAGCCACCCAGACGCGGTGAGCGCGCAAGCTCGAGTTGTGCACCGAGCCGCTTGGTGATGGCATGCACGATGGCCAGACCAAGACCACTGCCGTCGATGGCCTCGTCGCCCGCCGGTACGCCGGACACACGATAGAAGCGGTCGAGCACGCGATCCCGCTCGGCCGGATCGATGCCCGGCCCGGAATCTTCAACCGTGAGCAGCACTGACTGTTGATCTGCCTCGATGCCGACATCGACCGAGCCACCGTGTGGCGTGTATTTGATGGCGTTCTCGAGCAGATTGCGCAACAGGATCTGCACGGCATCGGGGCTGGCCTGGATCTGCGCCTCGTCGCAACGGGTCGCACCCAGATCGATGTCGCGCGCCTGCGCGGCAGTGGTCATCTGACCCACGACGCCTCTGACTGCCTCGGCAAGATTCACCGATTGCAATGGTGAATCGGCAGCAGCGGCTGCCTCCTGTCGGGCCAGCGCCATCAACTGATCGATGAGTCGGGTGGCACGGTTCACACCCTGCTCCAGCATGAGCAAGGCGTCATCCCGTTTGCCCTGGTCGCCAGCCGTACGCAGATTGCGCAACTGGACACGCAGGGCGGCCAGAGGCGAACGCAGTTCATGAGCGGCATCCGCCACGAAATGCTGTTGCGCCTCGAATGCCTGACCGACCCGATGCAGCAGGGCGTTGAATTCATGAACCAGTGGCCGCAACTCCGCCGGCAGACCAGGCTCGGCAACCGGTGTCAGATCATTGGCCGCCCGACTCGCCAACTCGGCACGCACCTGATGCACAGGCGCCAATGACTGGGTCACGGCCCACCAGACCAGACCCATGAGCAATGGCACCAGCGCGAGGATGGGTGCCGCACTGGCCAGCGCCATCGATCGCGCCTGGGCCGCTCTGGCATCCAGATCCTGGGCGACCTGCACGAAACGTCCCCGATTGCGCAAGGCATAGACCCGCCAGGTGGAGTCGCCGGTGCGCACCACCGAATAACCGGGATCGGGTGAGGCTGGCACGAAACGCCGGGTGGTGGACTGATAGATGCGACGACCATCTTCGGTCCAGACCTGCACCACGAAATCCAGTCCTTCGATCTCAAGCGAGTGCCGCGCGCTCGCTGCGTCATTGGCGTCGGCTCGAAACGCCAGCGCCAGTTGCCGCATCTGATAGTCGAAGGCCTCATCGGCCTGCACCAGCGCACCTCGATACGCAAATAGCGCCTGGATGCAGGCAACGATGATCACCGAGGCGAGCAGCAGCAACACCAGTCGGCGACGCAGCGAATGCCCGGTGCGTTTCATTCGGTGCCCGGCACCATATAACCCAGGCCGCGAATGTTGCGGATCAGCGAGGCACCGAGTTTGCGACGCAGTTTATGAACATGCACTTCGACGGTATTGCTGCTGATCTCCTCGCCCCAGCCATAGAGTTTTTCCTCGAGCTGGCTGCGCGAGAGGATCTGCCCGGGGCGTGCCACCAGGGGTTCGAGCACGGCCCACTCGCGGGCCGACAGACTCACCGGCTCGCCGTTCAGTTCGACCCGACGCCCTGCGGTATCCACCACCACGTCACCGAAGGTATAGGCAGGTTCGGGACGCCCGGCACTGCGCCGGATCAGGGCGCGCAGGCGGGCGAGCATCTCGTCGACATCGAATGGCTTGAGCATGTAATCATCGGCGCCGGCATCCAGGCCGTCGATACGGTCCTGGACAGCGTCACGTGCGGTCAGGATCAACACCGGCACACGATCGGCCCGGGCGCGCAGATTGCGCAACAGGCTCAGCCCGTCGATGCCGGGCAGGCCCAGGTCGAGCAGGACCGCATCATAGGTCTGGGCCCTCAACGCCGTGTCGGCCTGACGGCCATCATGCACCCAGTCGGCAGCATGGCCGGCCTGACGCAGGGCAGCCTCGACAGCCCGGCCGATCATCCGGTCATCCTCCACCAGCAGGATTCTCATCGGCAGTATCCCGGTTGTTCGCGACAGTGAACAGGCGCTACCATCTGTCCATCCTTACATTGGCATCAGGTAGCCGGTTTACCGGTTATAGCTTAAGCGAAAATGAAGCCCATCGATCACCTGTCGCCTGCCCAACTCCCTGTGGTCGATATCGCGCCGGCCCTGACAGCCGATCCGGATTTTGACTCGGTCGCTGCCGACATCGCGCGCGCGGTGAATCTGTCGGGATTCTTCTATCTGCGCGGTCATGGCATCGACCCCGCGCGGCTGCGCAGCCTCGTCGTGCAGATGCGCGAGTTCTTCGAGGCCGATCCGGTCGAACGGGCGGCTGTACGCATCAACCAGAACAATCGCGGCTGGCTCGCACCCGGCGAAGCGCGGATGAAGGGCGCCCGGCTGCACGATCTGAAAGAGGTGTTCTTCTTCGGACGCGAGCTGGCCGATGATGATCCCGATCTGCTTGCCGGCGTGCCGCTGTGCGCGCCCAACCAATGGCCGCCGAACCGGCCGGCGTTCAAGGCGGCCACGCTCGCCTATCTGGCCGATATTCACCAGGCCGCCCGGGCCTTGCTGGGCGGCTTTGCCCGGCACCTGGGACGCGAGGCGAATTTCTTCGAGCGCTTCTATGAGCGGCCCATGACCCGCGGCCAGTTGATCCACTATCCAACGATGCCCGACGCAATGGCTGCTGATCAGTTCGGCGTGGCCGAACACAGTGATTTCGGTTGCATCACCCTGTTGCACCAGGAAACGCCGGGTCTGGAGGTGCTGACCCGCCAGGGAGTCTGGATGACCGTCCCGCCGGTGTCCGGACATCTGGTGGTCAACATCGGCGACCTGCTCGAGCGCTGGACGGACGGCGCCCTGCCCTCCACACGTCACCGGGTGCGCAACCTCACGGGCGCCAGCCGGTATTCGATCGCCATCTTCTACGATCCCAGTCCCACCGCCATCATCGATCCGGCTGATCTGTGCACGCCGCGCGCCGATGGAACGCCGCGCCAGTCATTCCAGCCCATTGGGGCGGCCGACTACATCATGTCGCAGAACCGCGCGGTATTTGCCCAGTATCGCTGAGTGGCCTGCCGGCCTGACATGCCGTCAGACGGGCGCCGACAAGGCCCGCGTCTCGACATCTTCGCTGAAGAAGGTCAGCACTTCGTCGCGCCGCGCCAGTGCATCATGCCGACCGAGAGCGAGCAGTTCGCGGGTGTAACCCGACTCGAACAACAGATACGACATGAGCCCGGCGCCGCGCTGGTCGGTGGCGCCGAGCGCGCCCAGCATGGCCCGCACCGTCATCGGCAGATTGCGCGCATATTGCGAGGCCAGCAGATCGAGCCGTTGGCTCGGAGAGATCACCAGCACCCGGACCGGTCGCAAGCTGCTCGCCTGTCGCACGGGATCGGGAATCAGTGTCAGGGTGTGATTGATCCGGTTCAGCCGCTCGATGTCATTGGACAAGGCATCCAGAAAGATGCTGGCCATCGCATGGCCGGAAATCTGCGCCAGACTCGGGTAGGCGAATTGTGAACCGGTGTGTGGCGCATTGGCGCTGCCCTGCTGGACCTGTCCCACGCCGATCACCAGGACCCGTGCCGCGCCCAGATGGATGGCTGGACTGATCGGTGAGGTCTGGCGGATCGACCCGTCGCCAAAGAACTCCTGCCGGCCCTCGAGCCCCAGACTGACCGCGGGAAACACGAACGGAATCGCACTCGAGGCGAGCAGATGAGCCAGCGTGATGCGCTCGCGAACGGCCAGACGCTGAGTGCGGAACCAGGGTTCGATCGAAGCGGCGGTCTCGAAATAGGTGACATGCTGACCCGAGGTATAGCTGGAGGCCGTGATGGCCAGCGCATGCAGACTGCCGGTCTCGATATTGCGATGCAGGCGCGGAAAATCGACGATGCCTCCGAGCAAGGCCTGCAGCGGCAGGTTGTCGAACAGGGACCGCGGCGGGGTGCGCACGATCCAGCCCAGGCCCAGCGCCCCGACCCAGTGGGCGGCATTGCGCAAGGACCCCACCAGATCGGTGCGATAGACCTGCGAGGGCTGCAGGTCGGACCAGACGTTGACGATGAGATCGATCGCCCGGTCGAAATCATCGCTGGCGGCGGCCAGTGCAACGGCATTGATGGCGCCGGCCGACGTCCCGCAGATGATCCTGAACGGATTGCGCTGCGGCGGCATGCCGGCATCGATCAGGATCGTGCGCACTGCATCGAGCACACCGACCTGATAGGCGGCCCGCGCACCGCCGCCCATCAGAATCAGACCGGCCATCGACGGCTGTTCGGCTGGCGTCATGAGCGGCCACCCGACAATGCCGGCAGGCCGCTCATGAACCCGGTCATACCCGGCCTTGCACCTCTTCGGTCGTGAAGTCCGCCGGCATCACGATTTCGAGCAACTCGACATCGTCGCTGTGGGCAATTTCCCGGTGCCGGATTGATGGCGGTTGATAGACACAGGATCCGGCCTCGAGCCGGACTTCGCCCTGTCCCTCGTATTCGAATGTCACCCAGCCCTTGAGCACATAGACCATCTGAAACTGCGTCCGGTGCAGATGGGGGCTGCCCAGCGCCGCTTCGCCAGGCACCGCGCGAATCACATGGGCGCAAACCTGATTCGCCGTGGCTTTGGCAATACCGAGATCGCGATACTCGAAGAACGCACGAAGACCGCGCGTGAAGCTCGCATCCCTGGCATGTGAAACGGAAAATTCCTGGGTCGTCATGCTCCGGTCTCCTGGTCGACGGTCGGTGGACAGGGCGGCGCGCATAATCGAATCCTGTCGATGACCTGTCACGGAAAAGTAACATGAGTCTGCCTCCCGCCAGCCCACGACGTGCGCTGCATGCCCGATCCATTCATTGCGAAGGCTTCGTGCGTGACGATGGTCTATGGGACATCGAAGCCCGTATTCTGGATACCAAAACCTATGTCTACACCGAACCGTATCGCGGACGCCGCGATCCGGGCAGCGAGGTTCATGACATGCGGGTCCGCCTGACCATCGACGACACACTGACCGTGCGCGACATTGCGGTGGCCATGCCGGCCACGCCCTATCCCACCTGCCCGGAAGCGGCCGCCCGGTTCCGTCAGCTCATCGGTCTGTCGATCGGCAGCGGCTGGCGCAGCGAGATCAACAAACGTCTGGGCGGTACAGGTGGTTGCACCCATGTGCGCGAGTTGTTGTTTCCGATGGCGACCGTCGCGTTTCAAACGGTGCGGGGCTGGCCGGAGGACAATCCGCCCGAGGGTGCACCCGGGGTGCGCAATACGGTCGGCAGCGACGGCAGCCGACCCATGTTCATCGATGGCTGCTACGCCTGGGCGGCCGATGGCGAGGTGGTGGCGCGGCTGTATCCGGCGCACTCGACGCGATCTGCCGGCGTCAGCGATCAGTCTTGAAGGAATAACCGTTGGAGCGCAGCATGGACTCGGGGCCGCTGACGGCCACCAGCGCCGCAGCCGGTTCGATCTGGGTACACGAGAAACTCACACCGTCGGCGTATTGCAGGAAAGTGACCGCTCCGCCCGAGCGCTGATACGAATCGCCCAGCGCCATGCGGGCCGCCTCGGCGCGTGCAAAGGCCAGGCACGATTCAGCGGATTCGATCTGCCGCGCAACACTGACGGTGGCCACTTCCTGTCGGATATCCCGATCGATGATCTGCCAGCCATCGGTGGCCGCGATCGTTCCGGTACCCATCAAATGGGCAAACATCACGAACGATGTGGCGGGAATCTGCAGTGGCATGTGTTCACCCGTTGCTTTGAGCGCTACCGGTTGATTCCGGAGAGCCTGTGGTTACAAAATTTACTGGTCATTTCGCACAGAAGGTAGCCATTGCCCCCTCGGTGGTCACGCCGCCCCGACGAACGGGGGACGGTCCATCATGGTTGCATGGTTTATCCAGATGTTACGGTGTGAAACTGGTTCAAATCGTGAAACGAGCGTGAATTACAACGCAGGCTCGACCGGCAGCGGCACATCGGCGGGCGGTCCGGCCGCTTCGCCGGCCCCGCCGCAGGCCCCGTCGCCAGCCTATTGATTCGGCCATCGACCAGCCCCATATACTCGACATTCAACCCGCCACCGCAAGGATCTCCGATGGCCGACACCCCCCTGACCCGGACCGATGAACAATCGACGCGGGAAGACGCGCTGCGCAAGATCACGCTGTTCGACTATGCACTGCACATTGCCAGCCCGATCGTGTCGATGATGCTGCTGACGGTCATTGCGTTGATCATCAACTATGTCAAGCGTGGCGAGTCGCGCGGTACCGTCTACGAAAGCCACATGAACTGGATGATCAGCACCTGCTGGTGGACCCTGTTCTGGTTGATCGTGACCGGCGTGGTCGCCGTGTTTTCGTTCGGTCTGCTGGGCTGGATGGCGGTGCTGCCGATCCTCTGGTATCTGTACAAGATGATCAAGGGGCTGTTGCGCGCGATGGATGGCGTAGCTGTCGACTGATCGGGACGACCGATGCGTAGAACGCCCCGTTGCCAGGCAACCCCGTGATACCGGCCCGGCCATGGTCCGGCGCGAGTGATTCCGCTCGCACGGGCAGCCGTCGGCGATGGCTGGCGCAGTGGCTGCTGATGCCGGCCGCTCGCTGGCTGCCGGGCGGGCCTGGGCGCAGGGCTTTCCGCCTGCGCAGCGCCGGTGACCCATCGTATTGCGGCGCCAGCCGGCCCGATCCGGGCTCCAGCGCCACGGCCGGGCGAGCGTTGGCGGTATGTGCTGATCAACCGTTACAACGACGAGCCGATCGGCCAGGTGCTGGCCGAACTGGTGCAGACCTCGCCTGAACTGGTCGTGCAACTGACCGACGCCGCCGGCAGCGTCCGCGGCAACGAGGTCTATTCGCGCGCCTGGGATGTGCTGCAGGAACCGACCTACGGCGAGTCACTGCGGTTCCGTCAACCGGTGCCCTTGCTGCCCGATGAACTCGCGGTGGGTGTGCGCCGCGACACGGTCACGACCTATGACCTGCCCGGTTCGTCATTCACGCGCCGCTGGCAGGCGAGCCTGGAGGCGGTTGGCTGGGAGCGTATCCAGGTGCCGGCCGGGCAGTTTGACTGCCTGCGCATCGAGCGCAGCATCGCCTGGGACCATTATGGCCAGTCGCGCTTTGCGGCCCGCCGCATCGAAACCCTTTGGTATGCGCCCCTCGTGAACCGCTGGGTGCTGCGCGAATGGACCGGTTTCTATCAGGACGAGACGACCGCCGATACCCGCTGGCTGATGAGGCCGGACGAGCGCGAGGACTCGGTGCGCTGGGCATTGACCGAGCACATTCCCGCGCCGATCGCCTAGGCCGGATACGCGCCGGGACGCGATGGGTCGACCAAGCCAGGGCGGCCGCTGCCGCATTCCTTCATAATGCGCGAATCAATTGATGTGGAGGTTCACCAATGGCTTTTGATCGATGCGCGATTCCTTCGCGCCGTTTTGTGCTGGCGGCGGCCAGCGCCCTGGCTGCGCTGTTCATGGCATCCGCATCGATGACGGTGCAGGCGGCTGACAAACTCGCCGTGGCCGCGATCTACACCGTTCCCGTCGAACAACAATGGGTAAGCCGGATTCACAAGGCGCTCAATGCCGCGGTGGCCAGGAACGAGATCGACTATGCGTTCTCCGAAAACGTGGCCAACACGGATTACGAACGGGTCATGCGCGAGTATGCCGAAAAGGGCAAGGCCTTGATCATCGGCGAATCGTTTGCCGTCGAAGCGGCCGCCCGCAAGGTGGCGCGAGACTACCCCGGCATCGCGTTTCTCATGGGCTCTTCGGGCAGACCCCAGGAACCCAATTTTTCGGTCTTCGACAATTACATCCAGGAGCCAGCCTATCTCACCGGCATGATTGCCGGCGGCCTGAGCAAGTCCAACAAGATCGGCATGGTCGGCGGCTATCCGATTCCGGAAGTCAACCGCCTGATGAATGCCTTCATGGCCGGCGCCCGCGAAGTCAATCCGCAGGTCGAATTCATGCTCGCCTTCATCAATTCCTGGTTCGATCCGCCCAAGGCCAAAGAAGCCTCCTTCGCCATGATCGACAAGGGTGCCGATGTGCTCTATGCGGAGCGATTCGGCGTGTCCGATGCAGCCCGTGAACGCAACATCCTGGCGATCGGCAACGTGATCGATACGCAGCCCCAGTACCCGGATACGGTGGCCGCATCGGCGCTGTGGAACATGGAACCCACCGTCGAGCGGGCGCTTCAGGATATTCGCAACAAGCAGTTCAGCTCGCGTGACTACGGCGAATACTCGATGATGAAGCATGGCGGCTCGGAACTCGCACCGCTGGGCACGTTCGAGAAACGTCTGCCCGCACCGCTTGTTGAACAGGTCAGGGCGAAGGAAAAGGCGATTCGCGATGGCAGCTTCGAAGTGATCGTCGATGACCGCCAACCCCGAGCCGGCAAGTAAGATCGGAGCGGACCAGGCGCTGCTCAGCCTGCGCGGTATCACCAAACGATTCGGCTCGCTGGCGGCCAACGACGACATCACGCTGCACCTGCAGGCCGGCGAAGTGCTGGCGCTGCTGGGCGAAAACGGTGCGGGCAAATCGACCCTCGTGTCCATTCTCTTCGGCCATTATTCGGCCGATGCGGGCCAGATCCTGATCGATGGCACACCCCTGCCCCCCGGTGATCCCGCCGCCGCACTGGCCCGTGGCATCGGCATGGTGCATCAGCATTTTGCGCTCGCCGACAATCTGACGGTGCTCGAGAACATCATTGCCGGCACACGTCCGATGACCGCCTGGTCGCTGCAACTGGACAAGGCACGGGCGGCGATCCGCGCCACGGCACAACGCTTCGGTCTGGAGCTCGATCCCTGGGCCCGCGTAGGCGATCTGTCCGTGGGCGAACGTCAGCGGGTGGAGATTCTCAAGGCCTTGTACCGGGGTGCCCGGATCCTGATTCTCGACGAGCCGACCGCGGTGCTCACGCCCCAGGAGAGCGAGAGCCTGTTCGCCACGCTGGGCCAGCTGGTTGCACAAGGCCTGGCGATCATCTTCATCAGTCACAAGCTCGACGAAGTGATGCGCGTGTCGGATCGGATCGCCGTGCTGCGCGCCGGGCGACTCGTCGCGACTCTGTCGCGCGACGCGGCGACGAGCGAACACCTGGGCGAGATCATGGTGGGGCAGCGGGTGGATACGGTGCGCAGAGCGCGACCGGGCGATGGGCGGACGAGCACCACCGAACCGGCGGCGGCCGACGCGCCAGACCGGATCTGCCTGCACGAGGCGAGCGTGCTCGCCGCCGACGGCCGGCGCCTGCTCGACTCGGTGTCATTGGCCGTTCCGTCAGGCAGCATCCTCGGTATTGCCGGCGTCTCAGGCAACGGCCAGTCGACCCTGGCCGATGTGCTGTGCGGCATCACGTCGCTGGACTCGGGCAGGCTGACGATCGATACGCAGACCATGCGGGCCGACCCCCGTCAGTTCACGACTCTTGGAGTGGCCAGAATTCCCGAAGATCGACATGAGCTCGGCGTGGTCGGTGAGCTGTCGGTCTGGGAGAACCTGCTGATCGAACGGGTGCGAGAACCGGCGTTCTCACGGTTCGGTGTGTTGCGCCGCGGCGCAGCCCGCCGACATGCGCAGGCTGTCGTGGCCAACTACGACGTGCGCGGACTGGACAGCGCTGGCCTGGCCACGCCGACCCGCCGCCTGTCTGGCGGCAATATGCAGAAGCTGATTCTCGGTCGTGCCCTGACCGGCTCGCCGACGCGGCATGCCAACGAGTCGCGAGTGCCGGCAGCGATCATCGCCAATCAGCCGACCTGGGGTCTGGATGTGGGCGCCGTCGCCTTCGTGCACCGCCAGCTGCTGGCCGCCGCGGATGCCGGCTCGGCCATCGTCCTGATATCCGAAGATCTGGACGAGTTGTTCGCCATCGCCTCATCGATCGCGGTGATGCACGGGGGGCGGCTGACGCCTGCGCGTGCGACCGAGGCCTGGACCATGTCCGCCATCGGCGCCGCGATGGCCGGCACGGTGGTTGGCTGATGCGCCTGGAACGTCGTGCGCGGCCGTCCCGCCTGTTGTCGATCGCGGCCCCCATCGCGGCGCTCACGATCACCCTGGTGCTGGCGGCCGGGTTGATCAGCCTGACCGGCGCACCGGTCACCGAAACCTGGAGCCGCTTGCTCGAAGGCGGCTTTGGGTCGCGATTCGCCTGGAGCGAAACCCTGACCCGGGCCACACCATTGATGCTCACCGGTCTGGCCGCCGCCGTGGCTTTCCGGGCCCGCCTCTGGAACATCGGCGCCGAAGGCCAGTTCTATGCGGGTGCGCTGGCAGCCGTCGCGGTCGCAAGCCTGGCCGCCGATCCGGACACCGGCCCCTTGCTGCCAACCCCGGTCTGGTTCTCGCTGATGTTGCTGGCCGCGGTGCTCGCCGGCGCATCGCTGATGCTGGCCCCGGCCTGGTTGCGGGTTCGCCTGGGGGTCGATGAGGTGGTCACGACGCTGCTGCTCAATTTCATCGTGTTGTTGTTCGTGTCGATGATGCTTGACGGTCCGATGAAGGATCCGCTGGCGATGGGTTGGCCGCAAAGTGTCGCCCTGCCGGATTCTCTGCAACTGGGCCGCCTGATGGAACGCACCCGTTTGCACAGCGGTCTGGCCATCGCCCTGGGGCTGGCGATGATGCTCTGGCTCTGGCTGCGCCTGACCCGACCCGGCTTCGAAGTGCGCGCCGTTGGATTCAATGCGCGGGCCGCCCGCTTCGCGGGCATTCCGGTCACGCGCACCCTGCTCGGCGTGGCCTTCATGTCGGGGGCGCTGGCCGGGCTGGCCGGCGCGATCGAGGTTGCCGGTCGCACCACGTATCTGACCCTGGACATTTCGCCCGGCTACGGTTATGCCGGCATCGTGATCGCCATGCTTGCCGCACTCGATCCGCTCGCGGTCGTGGTCGCGGCCGTATTCGTGGCCGGCATACAGGTTGGCGCGGACAGCATGAGCCGGGCGCTAAGCGTGCCCAGCTTCATTGCCGACGTGATCGTCGCGTGTGCCCTGCTGGCGATGCTGGTCACGACCATGTTTGCGCAATACCGGTTGCGACGACGATGAACGAAACCATCGAACTCATGCTCAATGCACCGTTCTGGGTGGCGGTACTACGAATCGCGACGCCATTGATTTTCGGCACCCTGGGCGTGCTGCTGTGCGAGCGCAGCGGCGTGTTGAATCTGGGCATCGAAGGCATCATGGTCGCTGGCGCGTTCGTCGGCTGGTTGACCGTGTTTTCGGGGGCCGGACTCTGGACAGGTGTGCTGGCTGCGGCGCTGGTCGGCGGCCTGTTCGGTCTGCTGCATGCCTTGCTCACCGTGACGCTGGCCCTCTCGCAACACGTGACGGGTCTGGGCATCACCTTGCTGGCCTCCAGTCTGTCGTACTACGGTTATCGCGTGTTGTTTCCGAAGGTCGACACACCACCGACCATCGAGGCTTTCGATGCGATGAACTGGATAGGCGTGCCGGTGCTCGCCGAACTCACGCCACTCACCCTGCTCGCCGTGGTGCTGGTTGGCCTGGTGGCCTGGCTGCTGGCCCGCACGCCATTGGGCCTGGCACTGCGCATGGTTGGCGAGAATCCGGTGGCGGCCCAGGCCCAGGGCATCCCGGTGATGCCGGTACGCATCGGGGCCGTCGTGGCGGGCTCGGCGCTGATGGGCATCGCCGGTTCTTTTCTGACGCTGGCCGCATTCAATGCGTTTTTCTTCAATATGGTCAATGGCCGAGGGTGGATCTGCATCGCACTGGTCGTGTTCGCCTCCTGGCGGCCGGCAAAAGCGCTGGCCGGTGCGCTCTTGTTCGCCTTTTTCGACGCATTGCAATTACGGCTGGCCCAGGTCAGCGGCGGCCTGTTCGGGTTCGAGCTGCCCTATCAGATCTATCTGATGCTGCCCTATATCCTGTCAATTATTGCCTTGATTCTGGTGGCCAGACGTGCAAGCTATCCGCAGGCCCTGATGAAACCCTACCGTCGCGGCGAACGATAGCTGTCATACTCGGATGCTGCCGAACCATCATCGGGCAACCATGAGCGTTGAGCACCATGAATCGTCAGGCTGATAATCCAGGCCACATCCGGATCACCTCGCATCCGGCCGGACAGGGCAGAACCCTGCCCATTCATTGGGGCGCGGCATCACCGGCCGACCGTGGGCCGGTGGTGGGCACGATTGCCAATCGCAGTCAGCGCAATGTCATCGGCTCGCACTCGGGTTCGTACGGCGTATACCGTGCACTCGCTGTCGCCGCTGGCCGTCTGCAACGCAGTCACCGTGCCGACCTGTCCAATACCTCGCCGACCGATCGCATCGGACCCTATCCTCAATGGTCGGATGCGGATCGAATCGTGTCGATCGATCCATTCGGTGCAATCGTCGCCGAGGTGTTTGCCCAGCAGATCGCAGCGGGCTATGACATCCGGCCAACGATCGCCGTCACCAAGGCCCATATCGATCTGCCCGAAATTCGCACAGCGCATGCGTTTGCGCGTCTGCGCCCCGATGGCCGCATCCTGCTCGACAACGGCACCGCGGTGGTCACCAAGATCGCCCTCGAACCCGTCTGGTATCTGCCCGGCGTGGCCCGCCGCTTCGGATGCAGCGAAGCCGATCTACGGCGTGCGTTGTTCGAGGAAACGGGTGGCATGTATCCCGAACTGGTCACCCGCAGCGACCTCGAGGTGTTTCTGCCGCCGGTGGGTGGACAGACGCTCTATATCTTCGGCGATCCGGCGCAGCTGTCGGATCCATCGATTCCGCTGACCGCGCGCGTCCATGATGAATGCAACGGCTCGGACGTATTCGGGTCCGACATCTGCACCTGCCGTCCCTATCTGACCCATGCCATCGAGGAGTGCATTCGTGGTGCGCAGGGCGGCGGCGTGGGCCTGGTCGCTTACAGCCGCAAGGAAGGCCGGGCGCTGGGCGAGGTCACCAAATTCCTGGTGTACAACGCGCGCAAGCGTCAGGAGGGCGGCGACTCGGCCGACAAGTATTTTCTGCGTACCGAATGCGTGGCCGGCGTTCAGGACATGCGTTTCCAGGAACTCATGCCCGACGTGCTCCACTGGCTGGGCATCACGCGCATCCATAGACTGGTCTCGATGAGCAACGACAAATACGATGCCATCACCGGATCGGGCATCGAGGTGCTCGAACGGGTGAAGATTCCCGATGAACTGATCCCTGCCGATGCCCAGGTCGAAATCAAGGCCAAACTGGCCGCCGGCTATTTCGCCGACGGTGGCCTGGTGCCCGACGCCGAGCGTCTGGCCACTGTGCGCGGACGGGGCCTGGAACCATGATCGCCGACAATCTCCGTAACCCGCACACCATTCGCGAGCGTTGCGCCAACATCACCGCCGCCATCGACCAGGGTGAATCGACCCACTTCCGGATCCGGCGCGAGCGGCTGGACGACGCTGCCGCCCTGGTCGCCCAGGTCACCCGTCGTCGATATCCCGACGGCCACATTCCCTATCACAGCCGATGGCGTCACTTCGAGGCCGGTGGGGTCGACCGGAGCGCCGAACTCGACGAGCGACTCGCAGCCATTTTCGGTTCGCCATCGGCCGTCGAGACGGCCCGCGCGCGCATCGATCTGACGGTCGTCAGCGTGCTGCTCGATGCCGGTGCCGGCGATCGATGGTGCTATCACGATTCGCGCAGCCAGCAGGATTACGCACGCTCGGAAGGCCTGGGCGTGGCGAGTTTTCGCGCGTTCATGGCGGGCGCATTTTCATCGCGCAGCGAGGAACCCTGCCGGGTGGACGGTATCGCGCTGCAGAAGATCGATGCCAATGCGCTGGCCCATGTCTTCCAGGCCCATGGCGACAATCCGCTGATCGGTCTGGAACACCGCGCCAGGCTGCTCAACCGGCTGGGCGAAACCATGTTGCGCGATGCGGCCCGGTTTGGTCCCGATGCCCGACCCGGCGAGATCTTCTTCCGCCTGACCGACAAGGGTCGACGCACCGAACTGGGCGCAGCCGATCTGCTGCATTCGCTGCTGGTCGGACTGGGCGACATCTGGCTGACCAACAGCCATCTCGATGGCTCGGCGCTGGGCGACACCTGGCGGCACCGGTTCGCGGCAGGCTCGGGTCCCGATCAGGGTTGGGTGCCGTTTCACAAGCTCACCCAGTGGCTCACCTACTCATTGCTCGAGCCGTTCGAACGCGCCGGCGTGACGATTCAGTCGATGGACGATCTCACCGCCCTGCCCGAGTATCGCAACGGCGGACTGCTCATCGATACCGGCGTGCTCGAACTCATCGATCCCGCCCTGGCCGAGCAATTGCTCGAGCCCGGCCATGAAGCCATCGTCGAATGGCGTGCGCTCACCGTGACATTGCTCGATGAACTCGCGCCGCTGGTGCGCGCGAGGCTGGACCTTTCCGCTCAGGCGATGCCGCTGGCCAGGGTGCTCGAGGGAGGAACCTGGGCAGCCGGCCGCGAACTGGCCGCCCAACTGCGCAATGGCCGCCCGCCGTTGCGGATCGATAGTGACGGCACGATCTTCTGAACCGCAGGTCGGCGGATCCCGATGGCCCTGATGCCGGGTTTTCCCACACTCCCGCCATCGATCGTGATCCATCCCGGCATTGTCCTGCTGCCCGCGCGGATCGCGGCGGCCGACCTGCTGCCGGCACTGCCCACCATCCTGGCCGCCGCGCCGCTACGCCACATGACCGTACCCGGTGGGCGGCAGATGTCGGTTGCGACAAGTTCCTGCGGAACCCTGGGCTGGTGTTCGGATGTCAGTGGCTATCGTTACCTCGCCCATGATCCGCTCAGCGGCCGTCCCTGGCCCGTCATACCGGCAGCCTGGCGCGAGCTCGCAAGCGCCTGCGCGGCGCAGGCCGGTTTCCCGGCATTCGACCCCGACGCCTGTCTGATCAACGCCTATGCGGCGGGCAGCCGTCTGTCGCGTCACCGGGATGCCGACGAACAGGATCTTGATGCGCCCATCGTGTCGGTGAGTCTGGGTGCGCCGGCCCGTTTCGTGCTGGGCGGACTGCAACGCACGGATCCGGTCCAGGCGATCTGGCTGCGCGATGGCGATGTGCTGGTCTGGGGCGGACCGATGCGCCTGATCCACCATGGCGTGGGCTCCCCGAGAGGGCGGGTGGCCGGTCATGTGTTTAACGGCGAGCCCGCGCTGGCGCCCTATCCGAGAATCAATCTGACCTTTCGTCACGCGGGTCCGGCGGGCAATTCGGCGAAGCCGGCCGGAAATTTGTTACCCTGACGCGTCTTCCGATCCGATCGATGATGGCCATTCCCGCTACCTGTCCCGCCCGCAACACAGCGCGTCGATCGCGCGGCTGGCGTCTTGCGCTGTCCGGTGCGCTGGTTGCCGCGATGCTCGCCTGCACCTCGGTCAAGACCACCGCGCCGGGCAGTGTGGGCATCGATCGCAAGCAATACATGTCGCCCCTGGTCTCGGAAGCCCAGCTCGAACAAGGCTCGCTGCAAGCCTATACCCAGGTCATCGGTGAGGCGCGCAGCAAGGGCGCCCTCAATGTGGACGCCAACCAGACACGGCGGGTGCAGACCATCGCCAAGCGCCTGATCGCCCAGGTCGGCATCTACCGTCAGGATGCGGCCAAGTGGCAGTGGGAAGCCAATGTCATCGAGTCGGACGATCTGAATGCCTGGGCAATGCCCGGCGGCAAGATGGCTGTGTACAGCGGCATCATCGAGAAGCTTCAGCTCACCGACGCCGAACTCGCCGCCATCATGGGCCATGAGATTTCCCATGCGCTGCGCGAGCATGGTCGCGAACGCGCCTCCACGGCGGCCAACCAGCAGATCATCGCGGGCATCATCGGTGCGGCCACCGGTTCGCCAGGCGGCCAGCAACTGGCCGACATGGCGCTCCGGGTGGCGGTGGGCCTGCCCAACTCCCGGGTCCAGGAAAGCGAGGCCGATCGCATGGGTCTGGAACTGTCGGCGCGCGCCGGCTACGATCCGAGGGCGGCCGTCAGCCTGTGGCAGAAAATGGCCAAGGCCACCAGTGGCGGGGGCACACCGGCGTTTCTGTCCACCCATCCATCACCCGAAGACCGGATCGAGGCCTTACGTACGCTGGCCGAGCAGGTCATGCCGCTCTATCGAGCCGCACCCCGGGCAGGATGATTCCGGGGCCCGATCGGCCTTGACCGGATATCCGCACGATGGGCAAAGCCCGAAGCCGCCGGGTCTGAGTTCGTGATTCACCGACACCCGCTCATCAAATACGAAGCACTCGCCCTGCCAGCGGCTGGCCTCGCGCGGCACTGAGGCCAGGTAATTGAGAATGCCTCCATCGAGCTGATACACCTCGTCAAACCCCTGCGCCCTGAGCCAGGCTGTCGATTTCTCGCAGCGAATGCCGCCGGTGCAATACATCGCCACGGGAGGACGATCGCGTAAACGCGCATCACCGAGCAGCCACCCGGGTAATTCGCTGAAATGATCGGTCTGCGGATCGATCGCACCCACGAAACGACCGATCGCGGTTTCATAACGATTGCGGGCATCGATGAGCACCACCTCCGGGCGGTCCAGCAATTGATGCCAGTGCTCGGGGCTCACATGCCCACCCGTCGCACCACGCACCGTCACCGGCCCGGCACCCAGGGTTACGATCTCGGGCTTGATCCTGACCTTGAGCCGTCGTAGTGGCCGCACGGAACTGAGCGACTCCTGAACCCGCATCGAACCGAATCCCGGCTCGCGACACAGGGTCTGCAGAAAGTCGCGCAGGCTGTCAGTCGCGCCGCACAGGGTGGCATTGATGCCTTCGTGCGCGAGCAGGATCGTGCCGTGCAAGCCGGCCGATGCGCAGTCGGTCTGCAGGCGACTCTGCCAGGCGTGCAGGTCGTGAAGCGGCACGAAGCAATAGAAGGTGGCGATCAAGGTGTTGGCGCAGGCTTGCATCTCGGTATGATCGCAGACATTGCCCATCGCCGGCCCATGCCTGCGACCATCGGTCGCGCAAGGGCCTGGCCGGGACCCAGCCGGAACCGCCTGTCATGAACGAACAGATCCACGTCATCGATCATCCGCTGGTGCAGCACAAGCTCACCCTGATCCGCGAGGCATCGCGCAGCACCAACAGTTTCCGGCGGCTGCTCAATGAGATCTCGGCGCTGCTCGCCTATGAGGTGACGCGCGAGATGCCGATGCATGAAGTGCAGATCCAGACACCGCTGGAAACGATGACGTCACGGCTCATTGATGGCAAAAAGATCGTGTTCGTATCCATCATGCGGGCCGGCCAGGGCATTCTGGACGGCATGTTGCAGGTGATTCCGGGCGCGCGCGTGGGCCATGTAGGCCTGTATCGCGACCCCAGGACCCTCGGTGCCGTCGAGTATTATTTCAAGCTGCCCCACGATGTGCAGGAGCGCGACGTGATCATCGTCGACCCGATGCTCGCCACCGGCAATACCGCGCTGGCCGCGATCGACCGGGTCAAGGAGGTCGGCCCGCGCTCGATCCGCTTCGTCTGCCTGATCGCCAGTCCCGAAGGCATCGCCAAGCTGACCCGGCATCATCCGGACGTGAACATCTTCACCGCGGCGATCGACCGGGAACTCGACGAGCAGGGTTATATCCGGCCGGGCCTGGGCGATGCCGGCGACCGACTGTTCGGTACGAAATGAATGATCTGCTGATCCGCAATGCACGTCTGGCGGGGCGTGACGGACTGTTCGAGATCCGGATCGTGGCCGGCCGGATTCACAGCGTCGAACCGCTTGCCGGCGCATCGTCCGATGCCACCGATCGGCCGGGCGATCCCCCCGCCCCCATCATTGATGCGAACGGCCACCTCGTGTGCCCGCCCTTCGTCGATGCCCACTTTCACATGGATTCGACGCTCTCGTACGGGCTGCCGCGGGTCAACCAGAGCGGCACGCTGCTCGAAGGCATATCGCTCTGGGGCGAACTCAAGCCGCTGCTCACCCGCGACGCACTGATCGAGCGTGCCCTGGCCTATTGCGACTGGGCGGTCGGCCGCGGTCTGCTGGCAATCCGCAGCCATGTCGATATCTGCGACCACCGTCTGCTCGCGGTAGAGGCCCTGCTCGAGGTGCGCGAGCAGGTTCGCGATTATCTCGACCTGCAACTGGTGGCCTTCCCGCAGGACGGTCTGCTGCGCTCACATGGCGCGCTGGACAACCTGATCCGTGCACTCGACATGGGCGTGGACGTGGTGGGCGGCATTCCGCACTTCGAGCGCACCATGGCCGATGGCGCCGAGAGCATCCGGGTGCTCACCGAGCTGGCGGCCGAGCGCGGTCTGCGAGTGGACATGCATTGCGACGAGTCCGATGATCCGATGTCGCGTCACATCGAAACCCTCGCGATGCAAACCCGGCGGCTCGGCCTTGGCGAGCGCGTGACCGGCTCGCATCTCACCTCCATGCATTCGATGGACAATTATTACGTGTCCAAGCTGATCCCCTTGATCGCCGAATCGGGACTCAACGTCGTTGCCAATCCGCTGATCAATCTGACCATTCAGGGTCGCCACGATACCTATCCGAAACGACGGGGCATCACCCGGGTGCCGGAACTGATGGCAGCGGGCATCAATGTCGCCTTCGGACATGATTGCGTGATGGATCCCTGGTATGCACTGGGCAGCGCCGACATGCTGGACGTTGCCGCCATGGGCATACACGGTTGCCAGATGACATCGCGCAGCCAGATGCAGGCCTGCTTCGACGCAGTCACGGTCAATGCGGCCCGCATTCTGGGGCTCAGCGAATACGGACTGGCCCCCGGTTGCCACGGCGACTTGCTGATCCTGCAGGCTCATGATCCGGTCGAGGCGCTGCGCCTGCGCGCCACGAGGCTGTTTGTCATCCGACGCGGCGCCGTCATTGCCCGCTCGAGTCCGAGCCGCGCCGAACTGTTTCTGACCTCTCGACCGGCCGCGACCGACTGGCTGGCCCGCAGCAATCATTGAGCGGCGCGCCAGGTTCTGGCGAGCCGTCACGGGTCGATATGACACAAGGCGTCCACCGGGCGCCACGCGGTATCGGCGGTTCAATCTTGCTCGCCTAGAATGCTCTCCATGTGTCGATGGATCGCCTACACCGGTGCGCCGGTGCGCCTCGAAGAAGTCATCATCAAACCCGCCCGCTCGCTGGTGCATCAGTCTTTGCACGCGTCGCAGTGCAAGACAGCGACCAATGGCGACGGCTTCGGGATTGGTTGGTATGGCGACCGTGCCATACCCGGCGTCTATCGGGAGATCACGCCGGCATGGTCGGATGAGAACCTGCTCTCGCTGTGCGCGCAACTGTGCGCGCGAACCTTTCTGGCCCATGTGCGGGCGGCAACGGTTGCCGGCACGGCGCGCAGCAACTGCCATCCATTCAGCGTCGGTCCCTGGTTATTCATGCACAACGGACAGGTCGGTCAATTCAGCCGGGTCAGACGCCGGATCGAGAGCATGATTCCCGATTCGCTCTACGGCCATCGACGCGGCGGGACCGATTCCGAGGCGATCTTCCTGGTCGCGCTCGGCAGGATCGATCGCGACGGACCGGTGATTGCCATCGAGCAGACCCTGGCCCAGGTTCGCGACGAAATGCAAAACGCCGGCATCACCGAGGCGCTGCGTTTTGCTGCCGCGATCACCAACGGATCCAGCCTGAGCGTGTTCCGCTGGTCGACCGATGCGGATCCACCGTCGGTATGGTTTCGCCGGACCGAACAATCGTTGACCGTGGTCAGCGAGCCCATCGACGACAATGACTCGGGCTGGCAGGCCCTGCCAGCCAATCATCAACTGACCGTGGCCTGCGCCGATCCGTCCGGTGCCATCGATATCGCGCCAATGGCGGTGGCATCGGCGATCGCCGATGCCTCGATCACGACCGTTGCATCAACACCCCGGTCAGGCACATCCGCGATCGCTGCGATGCCGGTCGGTTAACCCGGCGCCGCGTCGACGAACCGTCCGAATGCCGAGCACCGGGCGCCTCGGGCGCCCCGCACCGCCAGTCTGATCAGACCTTGCACTCGTTGGCCAGTTGTTTGCCGTGCTTGGTGTCGAGCAGCATCGATTTGCCCAGCACGCTGATCCAGGTCAGGCCCGACACCTTGTCTTCATATCTCAGCGCACCGGTCGAGGTCTGCACCATGCGCAGGGTGTAATCCCGGCTGTTCCAACCGACCACGGCCTCGGACTGGTCCGCGCTGACCTGGCGAACCAGCACGCGACGGTTCAGTTCGCACTGATAGGTGCCAGCGTGCATGGTCAGGGCGGAGTAACGGGGCGCAGGCGGCGCAACCACCGCGACCGGCGCGGGAGCGGGAGCGGGCACAACAACGGGCTGAACCACCACCGGTGCCGGCTCGGGCGTGGTGCACGCGGCGAGGACCGCGGCACCAGCGAGCAGACCGATCAATTGAACGGGTGACATCGACGACTCCTGAGCCCGACGCGTCGGGCAATGGTTGCGAGACCCGTGAGTGGGGCCGTCATCGATGATGGTTCTGTCGAAAGATTGTTACAACGAGCCGCCATCCGGCGGTGTCCGCCATCCGACTATTGGCCGGATGGCGTGATGCTCAGCGCCGGGCCGCACACAGCGTCCGGCCCGGGCACGCCTGCTCAGCGCGCCGTGGACTTGCCGGACGACCCGATGGCCGGACCGGTAACGGCATTGCCGCCGACGCGCACCGGCGCTGACTGCACCTGCAGGTGGGTCGGCCGGCGCACGGCGACCGGCGCCTGACGCCGCCGCTGGGATTCCTCCCAGAACCAACGCCTGGGCAGACCATCAGCGGGGTCGAAGGCGAGATAGTGCTGCAGATTGAGACGGCAGAAGAAGTCCAGCGCGTCGAATGACGAGAAAAACGGCGTGACCCGGGGCGTTGCCGCCTCGGGATCGGCGCCATCGACCCGTTCGCCCAGTGCCACCTGCACTGGCTCACCATTGCCCTTGATCTCGATCAGTTCCAGATCGAGGTGATTGCGGACGCGCTCGATGAACGGGAAGCTCTCGGGATCGAAGGTGCTTACGATCTCGTCGCGTCGCCCGATACCCCAGGTATTGAATTGCATGACAGCTCTCGGAATGGATGCGTAGTGTGTAGACGGCCGGCAGGCGGAAATGGACGACTCTTGGCGTCCATTCTTGGTCGCGAATCTTAAGCGTCACTTACGGCCGGTCTTTCGGCGAACGCTAATTGAATCGTATGGTGGGGGCGACTGCAGCCGTTTTCCAGCGCAATTGGTGAACAATTTGGCACCAATGCCGCCACATGTGTCGCCGGATGTGAGCAAAAACCGGGCAGATCCGCCGATCCGGTCCGATTCGCGGTATCGGATCAGGTGATGGTTCGTGACGGCAACAGGGTGCCGCGGCATTCACCGAAGCCGATTCGGCGGTATCCCTGCTCCACACACCAGCCACGCAGGATGACCGTATCGCCATCGTCCAGAAAGGTGCGGGATTCGCCATCGGGCAGGGTGACGGGTTCGCGCCCGCCGCGGGTGATCTCGATGAGCGCGGCAGCCTCGTTGCCGGTCGGGCCGGACTGGGTGCCGCTGCCGATCAGATCGCCCGGGCGCAGATTGCAGCCGCCGACCGTGTGATGCGCCACCATCTGGCCGACACTCCAGTAAGAATGACTGAATGTGGAGAGCGACAGGCGGTGATAGGCCTGGCCGGCGGCCGCCATCGCGGCCGTCAGCAAGCCACTTTCGATCCGGATATCGAAACCACCGCGTGCCCGGTTGTCGGCCGATTCGAGATACGGCAGAGGCTGCGGATGATCCTGCGGACGGGTCCAGGGCACGCGAAACGGTTCGAGCGCCTCGAGCATGACGATCCAGGGTGAGATGGTGGTCGCAAAGTTTTTCGACAGGAACGGCCCCAGCGGTTGATATTCCCAGGCCTGGATATCACGCGAGGACCAGTCATTGAGCAGGCACAGGCCGAACAGGTGATCATCGACCGAATCGATGGCGATGGGCTCGCCCTGGGCATTGCCCCGGCCGACCCAGATGCCCATCTCGAGTTCGTAGTCCATGCGCTGACTCGGTCCGAACACCGGCTCGGTGGCACCAGGTGGCAGGCGCTGGCCATTCGGCCTGGGAAACGACTGACCGCTCACATCGATCGATGACACCCGGCCGTGATAGCCCACCGGCAACCAGCGGAAATTCGGCATCAGCGGATTGTCAGGTCGGAACAGGCGGCCGATGTTGGTCGCATGATGGATGGAGGCGTACATGTCGGTGTAGTCACCGATGTCGGCCGGTACGCGGAACTGCGCCCGGGCTTGTGGCACCAGGCAGGCGTTGAGTGCGGGTCGGGCCGTGGCACCACTGCGCAAACCTCGTGACAGAGCCAGCCGCAGCGCACTGAGCGCCGCTGGCGTCAAGGCCATGAAATCATTGAGGCGATCCCTGGCGGCCAAGGCGACACTGGCCGCCAGCTCACCATCGAACACGCCGGCCGCTGCCAGCGCCGCCATGTCGAGAATCTGGTCGCCGATCGCAAATCCGCCTCGCCATGCCGTTGCAGAGCCGGCCGGCCTGAACACCGCCACGGGCAGATTCTGGATCGGAAAATCGGTGTCCGGATCGTTGGCGCTCTCGACCCAGCTTCGCAGGGCCGGATCATGGGTTTCATTGATACTCATGAATGTCTCTCGATGTCGATCACGAGTCAGTCGGCGATCGCCTGCGCGGCCAGTACCCTGACCATCGCCTGCAAACGGTGGGCGGGCCACCGACCCGGTGCGGCAGTGATTCCACCCGCTGCACCGGTGCCGGGTAACAGGGCCAGCATCACCACGCCGATCTGTTCGGCCGGATCGGCCCAGAAAAAGGAGCCGCCCGGGGTCATGACGCCGAACTGATTCATTGATCCGGGCAGGCTGGATACCGTGTCGGCGCCACGCACCAGCAGCCCCAGACCATAACCCGAGCGGTTCATGCGGGCGCCTGCCGGATCGGTCAGGGAGCCGATCCGGTTGATCGACGAGTCGCCCAGTTGATTGCTCGTCATCAGGGCCACGCTGGCGCGACTCAGAATCCGCCTGCCGTCGAGTTCGCCACCACCCAGCAGCATCGTCACGAAGCGCAGGTAGTCGGGCGCCGTACCGGTGAGACAGGCGCTGCCACATTCGAAACTCACCGCCCGGCGCGGATCGCGGGTTGGCCATCGGCCCGCGTCGCCGGCCGGCGGCTCGCGCCAGGTCACCCGCGCATGCCGCTGCGCGGAGGGATTGAATCCGGTATCCCACATGTCCATGGGGATCAGCAATTCACGCAGAAAGACTGCACCCAGGGTCTGACCGGTCACCGACTCGATGGCCAGGCCCAGTACGTCAAGGGAAAAGTCGCTGCGCGCTTCCAGGCCGGGCGACAGGCGCACCGGCTGGGCGGCGATCTGCGTCAGGAAGCCTGCGCCGGTGTAGGCCATTGCAGCCTGGGCCGACTCGGTCACGTTGCCGGCCTGGCCGGCATCACGCTCACTGGCGGAATACGACGGCGGGTGGATGCGCACGGCGAGCCCGGATGTCTGACGGGCCAGATCGAACAAGGTGACCGGAGAATCGGTTCCAAACCGATCGAGGTGTCGGCCGATCGAATCGCCGAGCAACCATCGGCCCTGGGCCTGAAGCTGGACGGCCGCCGCAGCCGTGATCGGCTGGGTCAGCCAGGACAGATCGAACACGGCATCCACGGTCAATGGCTGCTGATGCGCCGCATCCTGATAACCAAAGGCGGACAGAAATCCGAGACGACCGCGTCGGACCACGCCGATCACTGCCGCCTCGACATCCTGTTGCGCGATGCGTTCACTCATGAAGGTCTGCAGTCTGGCCAGCCCCTCCTTGCCCAATCCGGCACCCGGTGCATCGACGCCGGGGGCTGCCTGAGCTGTCTGCCAGCACACCAGCAGCGCGAGCGCCCAACAACGGCCCGACCATCCAGCTGGCTGCGGTCTCACAGGCGCTCGTCCAGCCATTGCACCCAGTGACGCACCGGCCGGTCCGTGCCGGATTGCAGGTGGGTGATGCAGCCGATATTGGCCGACAACAGTTCGCGGGCACCGTGCTCGGTCAGCGCGGCCAGCTTTCGGTCGCGCAACTGCGAGGACAGCACGGGTTGGGTAACCGAATACGTACCGGCCGATCCACAGCACAGATGCGCATCCCGGACCGGCGTCACGTCGACACCCAGTCGATGCAGCAAGGACTCGACCTTGCCCCTGACCTGTTGACCATGTTGCAGCGTGCATGGCGGATGGAAGGCGATCGGGTGCGCCGAGCGAGCACGCACCAGCGTCTGCAGACGATCGGCCAGTGGTTCGAGGAATTCGGCCAGATCACGGGTCAGGCCGACCACTGTGCGGGCCTTGTCCGCATAGACGGGATCATCGCGTAGCAAATGGGCATAGTCCTTGACCATCGCGCCGCATCCTGAGGCGTTCATCACGATGGCCTCGACCTCACCAGCGGCAATCAGCGGCCACCAGGCATCGATGTTGCGCCGGACATCCCGCAATGCGCCCTCGTGATCGTCCAGGTGATGACGGATCGCGCCGCAACAGCCCGAATCGGTCAACAACACCGGATGAAAGCCCAGACGATCCAGAACCCGTGCAGTAGCGGCGTCGATCGCAGGCAGCATGGCTGGTTGCACGCAGCCGTTGAGCAGCAGCACCTTGCGCGCCTCGCTGCGCGCCGGCCAGACACCGGGATCGACACGCGCCGGCACCTTGGCGCGCAATGGCGCGGGCAACAGGGGACGAACGAGCTGACCCAGTCGCATGGCCGGGGTGAACAGCCAGCGACGCGTCATGACTTCGCGCAAGGCCAGGCGCAGCAGTCGCTGCCCCCATGGGCGGGTGACGGAACGATCAACAAGCTTGCGACCGATGTCCACCAGATGGCCATAGCGCACGCCCGACGGGCAGGTGCTCTCGCAATTTCGACAGGTCAGACATCGATCCAGATGGGTCTGGGTCATGGCCGTAGGCGCCACGCCTTCCACCACCTGCTTGATCAGATAGATTCGACCGCGCGGTCCGTCCAGTTCATCGCCCAGCAATTGGTAGGTCGGACAGGTCGCCGTGCAGAACCCGCAATGCACGCAACTGCGCAGGATCGCCTCCGCCGTGTCTCCGTCGGGGGTACCTTTGAGCCAGTCGGCCAGGTGGGTTTCCATCAGCTACTCGAAAGAAGGGTCCGGATCACAGTCCCGGATACAGACGGCCCGGATTGAACACGCCCAGCGGATCGAACTCGGCCTTCAGACGTCGGTGGATTCGGGCCAGCGGATCAGGCAGGGCGGTGAACACACCCACCGATTTATCGCCGCCACGGAACAAGGTCGCCGTGCCGCCAACGGCAGCCGCGGCACGACGCACCGCATCGACCGGTGCGCTGGTGCGCCACCAGCGCAGCGCGCCTGCCCATTCGATGATCTGGCCACCCGGCAGATCGATCCGCGGGGCGACCGATGGCACTGACAATCGCCATAGCGGAGCGCTCACGTCGTCGGCGAAGAAAGCCAGGCGCTGATCGCGCAACCGGGCCCACCAGGCCTTGTCATCGTCAAGCTCACGCGCACCATGTCGGTCGACAAACTGCGCATAGGACTGATCGACGACCGAACCCGCGCCGGAGAATCGGATCCTGAGCACGCCCTCATGCCAGCAAGTCGCCGAAATGGGCAGCGGACGTGCGGCCCATTGATTCATGAGCCGGAGTGCATCGAGCTCGTCGGTATCGATCTGCACCGAGCGTTCGGTGGGCGGCACCGGCATCACCTTGAGTGAGACCTGGGCGATCACGCCCAGAATGCCCATCGATCCGACCAGCAGCCGCGAGACATCGTAGCCGGCGACATTCTTCATGACCTGGCCACCGAACTGCAGCCATTGGCCGCGCGCATCGATCAGACAGGTGCCCAGCACATAGTCGCGAACCGATCCGGCCGCGGCGCGTCGCGGGCCGGACAGGCCGCTGGCCACGACGCCGCCGATCGTGCCGCCGGCACCAAACTGGGGGGGTTCGAAGGGCAGGAACTGCTGCCGCTCGGCCAGGGCAGCACAGACATCGGCCAGCGGGGTACCGGCCCAGGCCGTGATGACCAGTTCGGTCGGTTCATAGCCGACGATGCCCTGCAGCTCGTCCAGTGGCAGGGGCTCGCCCGCGGCGGGCTGTCCGTAGAAGTCTTTGCTGCCCGTGCCTCTGAGCGACAGGGGCTGGTGCCGGGCGACCGCCGCGCCGATCGCCTCACGAACGGCCATCAAGGCCCGGTCAGTCATGGCCTGCCTGTTGCAGGTGTTTGCAGGAACCGGTCATCGTTCAAAACCTTGGCAGGTCGGCAAAGGGCAATTGGCCCAGGTGGATATGCATCTTGCCGAATTCGGCGCATCGCGAAAGGCTGGGAATCGTTTTGCCGGGATTAAGCAGGCCGGGCTCATCGAAACCACGCTTGACCGCGAAGAAGGCCGCGCGCTCGGCATCGGAAAACTGCACGCACATCGAATTGATCTTTTCGATGCCGATGCCATGTTCACCGGTCACCGTGCCACCATAACGCACACAGTTCTCGAGGATTTCCGCGCCGAACAGTTCGGCGCGTTCCCATTGGCTCGGATCATTCGCATCGAACAGGATCAATGGATGCAGATTACCGTCGCCGGCATGAAACACGTTCATGCAGCGCAACTCGTATTTCTGTTCCATGGCGGCGATATCCAGCAGCATCGGGCCCAGATTCTTACGCGGAATCGTGCCATCCATGCAGTAATAATCGGGCGAGATACGGCCCGCCGCCGGAAACGCATTCTTGCGCCCGGACCAGAAGCGCAGCCGCTGCGCCTCATCGGCTGACACCGCGATCGCCGTCGCACCGGAGCGCCGCAGCACGGCCTCCATGCGCGTGATCTCGTCGGCCACTTCTTCGGGCGTGCCGTCGGATTCGGCGAGCAGGATCGCCACCGCATCCAGGTCGTAACCGGCCTTGACGAAGGGCTCGACGGCACGAGCGGTTTTCTGATCCATCATTTCCAGGCCGGCCGGAATGATGCCTGCGGCAATGATGTCGGCCACCGCCTGGCCTGCCTTCATCACATCGTCGAACGAGGCCATCACCACCTGGGCGAGCGCGGGTCGGGGCAACAGCTTCACGGTCACCTCGGTGACCACCGCGAGCATGCCCTCCGAACCGATCATCACGGCCAGCAGATCGAGGCCAGGCGCATCGAGCGCCTCGTTGCCGAACTCGACGATCTCGCCCTCTATCGTGACCGCCCGAACCCGCAGCACGTTATGCACTGTCAGACCATATTTCAGACAATGCACACCGCCCGAGTTCTCCGCGATATTGCCGCCGATCGTACAGGCGATCTGCGACGAGGGATCGGGTGCGTAATACAGACCATGGGGCGCGGCCGCTTCGGAAATCGCCAGATTGCGCACTCCCGGCTGCACCCTGGCCAGGCGGGCCAGCGGATCAATCGCGAGAATGCGGTTGAGTCTGGCCAGCGACAAGACCACGCCCGAGGCATGCGGCGTTGCGCCTCCCGACAGTCCGGTACCGGCACCGCGGGCCACCACCGGCACGTCGAGCTCGCGGCAGGCCTGCAGAATCTGCACCACCTGGGCTTCGTTCTCGGGCAGCGCGACCATCATCGGCAACTGCCGGAACGCGGTCAGCCCGTCACACTCGTAAGGCCGGGTTTCCTCGACGCGCCAGAGCAGGGCGCCGTCGGGCAGGATGCGGCGCAAGCGCGCGAGCACGGCCTGCTGATGCTCGGGCGACGCCTGGCGCGTGATATCGCCATGACGAAGCCCCGGATGAGACGCCTCGGCGTCGGTCCGGTGTCGGACCGCCGCGGCGCCTGCCGGCAATCGGTGATCGGGTGCATTCATCGCCAAACCTCCTGAGCCGAGCTATTTGAGGCTGCGTCGGGAACCCATGGTGGCCCGAGTGGCCAACCTGATGGGCTGCTCATGTGCAACAGACGATTCTAATGGCGATTGGCGCCAGCGCTGCGCAACCCCCGTCGGGTCGCCTTGGACCGGATGTCGCGCCGCTCGTCTCGCAGCGGCATTCACAGGCTGCCGATGACACGGCAGCACGGATTTGACAGAAGTCGGGCGCCTTGGCACAGTGCTGTCAGCCGTCGTTTCCGTTACGGGAGAGTCCGGATCCATTCCGGCGCCGAAGGTGTATCGCCCCAGAAACTCTCAGGCACAAAGGACCGTAACGGGCAGGCTCTCTGGAGAGAAGTGCGCTGTGCACCATGGTGGCAGCGACACTCGCCGAAGGACGCAGGAACGATCGCAGCATGATGCCACCCGGTTCGGTGCGTCCTGATCCGATCCGACCGAATCTCTCAGGCAAAAGGACAGAGGGGGCTCCGACCATCGGTCCGCCGCATCGTGCGCCGGCCAGTCTTTCTGGAGCCCTGCCGTGAGCCAAGCCACCCCCAACCCCGCCGATCTGCGTTATGCCGCCTCTCATGAATGGGTGCGCCGCGAGTCCGACGGCACCTGCACGGTGGGCATCACCCATCATGCCCAGGAAGCCCTTGGCGAACTCGTCTACGTCGAACTCCCTGCCGTCGGCGCCAGCCTGACCCAGGGTGAACAGTGCGCCGTGGTTGAATCGACCAAGGCCGCCTCCGATGTCTATGCCCCGCTGAGCGGCGACGTGATTGAAGTCAATGACGCACTGGCCGACAAACCCGAAACCGTCAATGATGATGCGTTCGGCCAGGGCTGGTTGTATCGCCTGCGCCCGAGCGATCCGGCCCAGATCGATGCATTGTTGTCGGCCGATCAATACACGGGCGGGCTCGATCAATGAATGCCGAACGGATGATCGATCAGGGCCTGAAGGGCTTGTTCGGCCTCGATACCTTTCATCGACGCCATCTCGGACCTGACACGGCAGCGCAGGCCCGCATGCTGGCCATGTTGGGCGTGGACTCGCGCGCCACCCTCATCGATCAGACCGTGCCCGACGCTCTGCGGCTGGCCGGTCCCCTCGATCTGCCCGACCCCGTCGACGAAGCCGGCGCACTGAAGGAATTGCAGGCGATTGCCGCGCGCAACGCCTGCTGGCGCAATCTGATTGGCTGCGGTTATTACGGCACCTTCACGCCCGAACCGATCCGGCGCAACGTGCTCGAGAATCCGGGCTGGTATACCGCCTACACGCCGTATCAGGCCGAGGTGGCCCAGGGACGACTCGAGGCCTTGCTCAATTTCCAACAGATGATCATCGATCTGACGGGCATGGAAGTGGCCAACGCTTCGCTGCTCGATGAAGCCACGGCGGCGGCCGAAGGCATGGCATTGTGCCGGCGAGCCTCGCGCAGCAAGAGCAACCGGTTCTTCGTCTCGCGCCATGTGTTTCCGCAGGTTCTGGCCGTGATGCAAACCCGCGCCCGGTATGCCGGCATCGATATTGTCACCGGTGAGTCGGATTCGATCAAACCGGATGAGGTGTTCGGCGCCTATCTGCAAACCCCCGACAACGAAGGCCGGCTGCTCGAGTTGAGCGAGCTGATCGGCCGCATTCAGGCCGCTGGCGGCAAGGTCTGCGTGGGCTTCGACCTGCTCGCGGCCATGCTCGTGAAGTCGCCCGGCGAAATGGGCGCCGATGTCGTGGTGGGTTCGGCGCAGCGCTTCGGCGTTCCCCTGGGGTACGGCGGCCCGCATGCCGCCTTCATGGCGACCCGCCAGGCCATGGTGCGGATGCTGCCGGGCCGGGTGATCGGCGTGTCCAGCGATGCAAGCGGTGCACCGGCACTGCGCATGGCCTTGCAGACCCGCGAACAACATATCCGGCGTGACAAGGCAACGAGCAATATCTGTACTGCCCAGGCCTTGCTGGCCAACATGGCGTCGTTCTACGCGGTCTGGCATGGCCCGGACGGACTGCGGCGGATCGCGCTGCGCGTCAATGCGCTGGGTCGGCTGCTGGTCGATCTGGTTGCCGCTCATGGGCTCAAGCCGCGCCACGCCGCCTGGTTCGACACGCTGGTCTTCGATGTCACCCAGGGTCCGGCCATCCGCGCCCGTGCACAATCGCAGCAGATCAATCTGCGTCACCTGGACAGCGGCAGCGTGGGCATCAGTCTGGACGAAACCACCACCTTGACCGATGTCGCCGATCTGGTCGGCGTGTTGACGGGCCAGCAGCCTGATGCCCACACGCTCTCGGCCGCCGCTGATCGCCTGTCGGCCGATCCATGCAGCATCCCTGCAGCGCTGCGTCGCGACAGCGCGGTGCTCACCCATCCGGTGTTCAACCGCTATCACAGCGAAACCGAATTCATGCGCTATCTGAAGCGCCTGGAGAATCGGGATATCTCGCTCGTGCATTCGATGATTCCGCTGGGCTCGTGCACGATGAAACTCAATGCAGCGGCCGAGATGGCGCCGCTGAGCTGGCCGTCATTCGCGAACCTGCATCCCTTCGCACCGCCCGCCCAGGCCGAGGGATACCGGATCATGCATGAGCAACTCGGTCGCTGGCTGGCTGCGATCACCGGCTTTGCGGCCGTGTCATTCCAGCCCAACTCGGGCGCGCAGGGCGAATACGCCGGCCTCATGACGATCCGCGAATACCTGGACGAGAACGGCGGCGCGCAGCGCGATGTCTGCCTGATTCCCGCATCGGCCCACGGCACGAATCCGGCATCGGCCGCCATGATCGGCATGCGGGTGGTGGTGGTGGCCTGCGATGACAAGGGCAATGTTGATCTGGCCGATCTGGACCGGCGGATCGCCGAACACCGCGATCGGCTGGCGGCGCTGATGGTCACCTATCCGTCGACCCATGGCGTCTTTGAAGCAGCCATCGCCGACATCTGCGAGAAGGTCCATGCGGCGGGTGGCCAGGTCTACATGGATGGTGCGAATCTGAATGCGCAGGCCGGCCTGACCAGTCCCGGGTCGATCGGTGCCGACGTGTGCCACATGAATCTGCACAAGACCTTCTGCATTCCCCATGGCGGCGGCGGCCCGGGCATGGGCCCGATTGCGGTGGCTGCGCACCTGGTGCCGCATCTGCCCCGGCATCCCTTCACGATCGACGCCAACGCGCCGGCCGCGGCCCACACCGTGTCGGCGGCACCATTGGGCAGTCCACTGATCAGCACCATTTCCTGGATGTACATCCGCATGATGGGTGGCACGGGTATCCGCCTGGCGTCGGAAGTGGCGATCCTCAACGCCAACTACATCGCCGCGCGCCTCGGTACCTGTTATCCGGTGCTGTATCGGGGTGAACAGGGGCGGGTCGCTCATGAGTGCATCATCGATCTGCGCGATTTCAAGAACCGATTCGGTGCGGGTGCCGAAGACATTGCCAAGCGTCTGATGGATTACGGGTTTCACGCACCCACGATGTCGTTTCCGGTTGTCGACACCCTGATGATCGAGCCGACCGAATCGGAATCGCTCGCGGAAATCGATCGCTTCTGCGAGGCGATGATCGCCATCCATGGCGAACTGCTGGCCATCGAAAGCGGGCAGAGCGATCGCCAGGACAATCCCTTGCACGGCGCTCCGCACACCTGCCTGGAACTGGCCGGTGACTGGCCCCACGCCTATTCACGCGAACAGGCCGTGTTTCCCCTGCCCTGGGTGCGCGAAGCCAAATTCTGGCCATCGGTCAAACGCATCGACAATGCCGCTGGCGATCGCCATCTGGTCTGTACCTGTCCACCGCTGAGCGACTACGCATCATGACTGCAACCGATACACCGCTACGCTCGCTGATTCTGGCCGATCTGCATATCGAACTCGGCGCACGCCAGGCGGGATTCGCCGGCTGGCTGATGCCGCTGCAGTATCCCGATGGCGTCAAGGCCGAGCATCTGCATACCCGTGACCAGGCCGGACTGTTCGACGTGAGTCACATGGGCCAGTTGCGCATCACCGCACGCGATGGTCGGCGCGACACCTTGCACCGCGAGCTCGAAGCCGTGCTGCCCGTCGACTTCGATCAGTGGCCCGAAGGCTTGCAGAAATACAGTCTGCTGCTCAATGCGCAGGCCGGGATCGAAGACGATCTGATGCTGACCCCGCTGGGCGATTCGGTGATGATGATCGTCAATGCCGGCAATCGCGACCATGATCTGGCCCTGCTCCAGCGTGCCTGCCCCTCGCTCGTCTTCGACTGGGTGGATGCCGCCCTGATCGCCCTGCAAGGGCCGTTGGCCGAACAGGTGCTCGCCGGCTTCGATCCGGCGGCCCGCGATCTGGTTTTCATGCGGACCGCCATGCTCACCCTCGATGGCGTGCCCTGCTTCACTGCCCGTGCCGGTTATACGGGCGAGGACGGTTTCGAGATATCGATTCCCGCTGCGGCTGCCGACCGGCTGGTCCGGCGTCTGCTCGCGATACCGGGTGTCAAACCGATCGGTCTGGGCGCGCGTGACAGCCTGCGCCTTGAAGCCGGACTGCCGCTGCACGGCCAGGACATCACGCCGAGCCATACGCCCCATGAAGCGGGACTGGCCTTTGCGATCGCCCGGAGCCGGCGCGCCGACGGCCTGAAAGCCGGTGGCTACCCGGGCGCGTCAGTGGTCAATGCGCAGGCTGCCCATGGCCCGCGGCGACGACTGGTCGGGCTCAGTTCCTTTGAACCCGTCCCGGTGCGCGCTGGTGCCGCGATCATCGACGAGCAGGGCGAGCGGGTCGGTCTGGTGACCAGCGGCACGCTGAGTCCGAGTCTGAACCGACCGGTGATGCTCGCTTATCTCGAGCATCAGCCGATCTCGCGCGATGGCACGCCCCGCTTGCGCGCCCAGGTGCGCACCAGAACGCCGGAGGTGATGATCACCCCCCTGCCCTTCGTGGCCAAGCGTTACAAGCGCTGACTCGGCGGCCGACGGTTGCGCGACTATGGATCAGGTTCGGCCGGGACCGGGCGCAACCGAATCGGTGCGGCGCAGCGGCCCGATGCAGCGCTCAAGCGATGGCTCCTGACAGACCACATGCATCGGCAGGCTTGGATGAAAGTTGATGAAGATAATGAATTCGTTGGGCCCTTCATCGGCGACCCGTCCGGCGCAATCGGGCTGGCCATTGTTCTGATCGCTACGCCCGGTCAGCAGGCGGAAACCATTCGAGTCGGCAACCGATGAGATTTCGTAGGTGCCGCTGACCTCCTCCTCGCCGCTGCTGACCGCGAAGCGTCCATCGGACTCATAGGAATAGACCTCGGTACAGCCGTCGTCATCACTCCAGGTCCAGTTGCCCACGATGGTCGGGGCCTGAGCCAGCGCGACGCCTGGCACTGCCGCGGCGGCCAGGCAGAGCACCAGCGCACTCAGCGCCCTGCACCATGCAGGCGAGGCGGTCGGGTCCGGTTGAAGGGGATCAGCATCAGCCATGGTCGGTCTCACGAAGAGCGTTCAGGGCGCCTCCTGCGGCGGGCGGATCGGCCAGGCGACCGTGACCGGCGGCCTAGAGGCGGAAAATGCCCCAGGCAGCACCGGCTGCCAACGCGATTGCCAACCATGATACCCACGCGGCACGCTTTTGCATCGGCAACGGGCCGCCCGCGGCCGGTTCGGCCACTGCCTGGCGTCCCGTGATCATGGGACCAACCAGGTTGTTGCCCCGGCGGCGCGCGTACCAGATGATGGCCACGATATGGGTGATCACGAGCGCCAGCAACACCCATTTGTTCCAGTGGTGCACGCGATTGGCGATCGACACCCAGTCGCTGCTCAGATACTTGGTGAGCGGACCCGTGGTGAAAATCTCGTCATCGGCCCCCAGGCCGGACAGCACCTGGACGGACAGACTGGCCAGCAGGGCAAGCACCGACAGCGCACCCAGCGGATTGTGGCCGACATAGGCAGGCGACTCGCTCTTCAGGTAGCGTAGCACCGCCGAGGGCCCGCGCACGAATCGATGAAACTGCGCCGTGCTCGATCCGACCAGTCCCCAGAGCAGACGAAACACGATCAGCCCCAGCACGACCCGGCCACTCTTCACGTGCAGTGTTGCATCGTCCAGAACCTCGATGGCGACCACCGAGACCACTACCGCGACCAGCAGCGACCAATGGAACAGCCGTGTCGGCAGATCCCACACGGGAATCTGCCGAACGCCACCCGATTCCAAAACCGGTCTGGTCATGGTCGGTTCCGGATCATCTTGCCGCGCTCGCCGACCGATTGCTCAGGGCTCCTGACGATAGTCATCATGGCAGGCCTTGCAGGCCTTGCCGACTTGGCCAACCGCGGGTTTGAGCGCATCCAGGCCGTTGCCGGCCACCTTGGCGAGTCCGGCAGCGGCGGTGGCCCAGGCTTCGTGCTTCTTGGTCACATCAGACATATTCAGCCAGCCCTCGGGTTTGGCCGCCGTCTTGCCGGCCAGGGCCGCATTGGACAAATCCGAGCCCTCGGGCCAGAGGGCCATCTGATCGACCATGGCCGCCAGATTGATGTTGTTGGCCGCTGCGGCAGCCAGCTTCGCATCGTAGGGACGCTCTCCCTTGGCCATGGCAGCCAGCACGCCCACATGGAAGAAGGCGACCTGCATCAGGCCCTGCCGGGCGTCGATTTCCTTCTTGAACGGGTGATCAGCGGCCAGCGCCAGCGTCGACGCGCCCGTTATCGCCAGGACAGCACCCAGGAACAGAACCTTCTTCATGCAGATCTCCAATGGTTGACCAACGCGGTTGACCCGTCATGGGCCTTATTGCTGGATCGTGTCCAGTTGCCGAGCGCGATATTGCCATGATTGCCTGAACCAATGACCGCCGGCACCCGGGCGCAGCCATGTTGCGATGCAGCTTGCCAGGTTTGTCGAAAAGAATGACACTCTCGCCCCTCGGGAGCGAGGAACCTGATCAAGGAGCGCCAGATGCGCGTGACCCACCAGCCATACCGCTTCGGTTCACCCCCCAGAGTCCATTGGATCGAATCGCAGACTCCGGGCCCAACGCAGTCGTTCGGCAGCGTTCGAGCTTACGCCGACCCCCCGATCGAGTTTTCAACCGGTCATCCGGTCTGGAATCCTCCGCTGCACACGGTCAATCCCCCACTGCCGCCGCTGCGCGATGAGGATCGCCACGCATTGGTGGCCGCCCTGGCCGCTCAGGCGGGTTATGTGCGGGCATCGACGACGCCCCCGCTGTCCGGGTCCGCCCAGGCCAGGGATGGCAGCACTCGCATCCGCGCCGAGGCCGGCAAGGTTCTGGCCCTCACGCGCGACCTCTGGCTGGCGATCGTCGTCTGAGGCAACGGCCCGGGATGCGCCGACCGGTGGGCTACACTGGCGTGGATGTATCTGCTTAGCGGTCGAACCACAGGCGCGGTCTCCCCCCGTCGGCTCTCGCCACGGCAACTGCTGCTGATCCTGCTGGGCGCGTCGACCATCCTGGTCGGACTCGGTCTGTCGGCCGGCAGCGATGGCTTGTCCGCCAACTGGTCTGAAGACCAGGCGCTGATCAGCGCCATCCGGGCCCCGCGCACGCTGGGCGCCTGCCTCGCTGGCGGCCTGCTCGGGCTGGCCGGCGCTCTTGCCCAGGGCCTGTTTCGTAATCCCCTGGCCGATCCCTATCTGTTGGGCAGTGCCTCGGGCGCCGGATTAGGCGTGGTATTGGTCATTGCCGCCGGCAGCCTGGGCGGGGTCGGGATCGTTCCACTGGCCAATGGCTGGCTCGTCGAACTCGGCCTGGTCGGCGCAGCCTTCGTCGGCGCGCTGGCCGGTGTGATGCTGACCCTGGTCCTGGCCGGTGGTGCGGGCCGGCCAATGGTGCTGTTGCTGGCCGGCGTGGTCGTTGGCGTGTTGTTGTCTGCCGTGACCGATGCCTTGATGTTGCTCTCGCCGCAGGCCTTGCGCGGCCGTCAGGCCTTCATGCTCGGGACGACCGGATATCTGGGCTGGACGAGCGTAATCCTGCTGGCCAGCACGGTGGGTCTGGCCGGGCCGCTGGCGATGCGCCTGGCCGGCGTGCTTGATGCCTTGATCCTGGGCGAGGACGGTGCCACCAGTCTGGGGCTGGCGCTGCCCAGACTGCGGCTGGTTCTGGTGGGTCTGTTGTCGCTGTGCACGGCCGTCGCGGTTGCCCAGGCGGGTCTGATCGCTTTCGTCGGTCTGGTCGCGCCGCATATCGTGCGCCGTTCCGTGACCGTGACCCACGGCCCCTTGCTGGGTCTGTCGATGCTGACCGGTGCGATGCTGCTGTTGCTGGCCGATGTCGCTGCACGCAGTCTGCTCGCGCCGCAGGAGCTGCCGGTCGGCCTGCTCACGGCCATCGCCGGTGGCCTCTATCTGCTCGCCCTGCTGCGTCGCCAGCTCGGCGGCCATCATGGCTGAACCGGATTCACCGCCGATGCTGCAGGCCAGCGCGGTCAGTCTGACGCTGGGCGCACGCCCGGTGGTGGACCAGGTAAGCGGCGTATTGAACCCGGGGCAATGGACTGCCATCGTCGGTCCCAACGGGGCGGGCAAGAGCAGCCTGTTGATGATGCTGGCCGGTCTGCGTGCACCGACCAGCGGCCAGATCAGTCTGCATGGACAGGCGCTCGCGCGGTGGCCAGTGCGCGCGCGGGCCCGCGAGATCGGCTGGCTCGCGCAACAAGGCGAGGCCGATGGCGAGATTGCCGCGATCGATGTCGTCCGACTCGGCCGTCTGCCCCATCATGGCCTGTTCGATGCACGCGATGCGCGCGACGATACGGCCGTGCAGGCCGCGATGCTGGAGACAGAATGCCTGCCGTTGGCCGAGCGACGGCTCAATCAGTTGTCCGGCGGCGAACGCCAGCGCGTATTGCTGGCGCGTGTGCTGGCCGGTGAAACCCCCATCCTGCTACTCGATGAGCCCGGATCATCGCTTGACCCGCCGCATCAGCGGGCCTTGATGCGCAGCGTACGGTCACGCGTTCGGGCCGGCGCTGCCGCTGCGGTGGTGTTACACGATCTGAACCTCGCGCTGGCCGCCGATCGGATCTGGTTGATGCAGGGCGGCCGTCTGTTGATCGACACCACGCCCGACGATATCCGTCTGCACGATGCGCTGATCTCGGTGTTCGATCAAGCCATCACCATCGACCGCCTCAAGCTCGATGGCCGGGTGCATTTCAGCGTCCGGCTGCGTCACTGAGAGTCGCCGACAGACGCGCTTGATCAAGCGCCCGGCGGATGCCTGATTCGCTAAAGAAATGATCTGCCGCGGCCAGTTGGCGCTATTGATCCGATCATCGCCTCGAGATGGACCGGCCCGCATCGCCACGCGATGCTGGCGTCCGTTTTCCATCCAAGGTGTCGATACATCATGCCTCGAATTCGGTCGTTTCTGCCTCGCGCCGGCTGCACGCTGGCGATGGCTGCACTACTCACCTGGAACCTGCCCATCGCGGCGGCCGATCAACGGGTGGCCGACAGTCCAACGGCACTCAGCGTCAGTACGGCAAGCGTGAGGAATCTGCTCGCACCCATTGCCGTGAGGCAGTTTTATGCAGCCCGCGCAAACCAGGCGGCCTGGTCCGAGGACTCGGATTTCGATGCCTTGCTGCTCGCCATCGCTGGCCTGGCTGATCACGGCCTGAATCCCGACCACTACCGAATCGAGCAACTCACGGCGTTGCGCAACGACCGGATCGCCCGTGACGTGGTGGCCACCGATGCCTGGTTTTCGGCGGCTGCTCATCTGGTCGACGGTAAGGTCGATCCGGTCTCCGTCGAGCCCGACTGGAGTGCCGCACGACGGTCGGTCGATCTTAAGGCCAGACTCACTCAGTCCCTGGTCGGGCACAGCATTGGCGATAGCCTGTCCGGGCTGGCGCCAGCGCAGCCTGGCTATGCGCGTCTGGTGTCGGCCCTGCGCCAGCTCCGTGCCGACAGCGAGTTGGTGGACACGCCGAGCGAGGCCAGAGCGATACGGCAACGAATCGATCAACTGCGGGTCAATCTTGAACGATGGCGCTGGCTGCCCGATGATCTGGGCCAACGCCATATCCGCGCCAATATCGCCGACTTCAAGCTGGAGGCCTGGGAGAATGGCGAGGTCGCACGCACCCATCGGATCATTGTCGGCAAGCTCTATCGCAAGACGCCTGTGTTCTCCTCGGCGATTCAATATCTGGTGCTCAACCCCTGGTGGGAAACGCCGCCGCGTCTGGCTCGTGTCGACAAGCTCAAAGCCTTCAGGAAAGATCCCACCGCGGTGCGACGCCTCGGCTTCACCGTGCTGGACCGCGAAGGGCAGCGGGTCGATCCGTCAAATATCGACTGGCATGCGGTGAACCCGGCCAGCTTCCCCTACCGTCTGCGTCAGGCGCCGGGTGAGCAGAATGCACTGGGCAAGATCAAGATCATCTTTCCGAACCGGCACAATGTGTATCTGCACGACACGCCGTCTCGCGAGCTGTTCGAGGAAACGACGCGAACCTTCTCGTCGGGGTGTCTGCGCACCGAGAATCCTGTGGAACTGGCCAAATGGCTGTTGCAGGACACTGACGGCTGGACGGACGGCGACAAGCTCGATAGCGCGGTGGCCTCTGGCCGATTGCAGAACATCAATCTGGCCCGGACCATACCGGTTCATGTGTTGTACTTCACGGCTGTCAGCGCCGATGATGGGAGCGTGCGATTTCTGAGTGACGTGTATGACCGCGATGCGCGAGTGCTGGCCGCCCTCACGACCACGCCCGAGCGCTCGCGCCAGCGCGCCGCGCAAATCTGATGCCGGATGCGATCCCGTTGACCCGGCCGGTGCCGATCGGGTCAACGGGCTTCGCCGGCTATTGGCAGTCCCGCTCGACCGTGGTCTTGCCCATGACGGTGATGCCCTTGTTGTCAGGTGCCTGACTCATCACCGAGGTCTCTTCACCGGCCATGACGAATTTCGCATTGCAGGCCAGCTTGATGTTGAGCCCGCCCATCACATTGACACTGGTCTGCATGCAATACCAGCCCTGCGGATTGCGCAGATCGATCAGATTGCCGCCCATGACATTGACGCCGGGTCTGATCAATATCAACGCAGGCGAGGTGGTGATTTCATCGTCCACCGTATCCTTGCCGATCCCAAACACCTTGACCGACACGGCGAGCGTCTTGTATTTCGGCTTGGCGCCAAACGGATGATTGCCGAACGCCTTCAGGCATCCGGCAATGGTCGAATCACCATCGGCTTGCGCTTCCTCGGCATAACTGGTGAGGGGCGTGATGATGCCGGCGATCATCAGCGACGCCCATGAAAGACGGGCGAGTGCGCTCATCCTTGAACGCCATCGCTTGGCCGTGAAGGCCATTTTCCTGTTCATTTGATCGAACCCCCTGAAGACCCGGCCTGGAACGGCGGCCAACCCCCTTGACACTTCATCCGGCGGGCATAATCACGCCCGACCCGCTGACCCGCTGACCCGAGTCTAACAAGACCGGCGGGGGCTGCCCGTCCTGTTTCATGAATTCGGCGATTCGGCCGGACCCGTCGCCGGTCGCGGTCGCGGTCGCGGTCGCGGTCGCGGTCGCGGTCGCGGTCGCGGTCGCGGTCGCGGTCGCGGTCGCGGTCGCGGACCCGTCGCAGGTCGCGGTCGCAGGCCGCGGTCGCCGGCCGTCGGCCCGGTCGACCGGCCTGCCGAATCGCAACGCCGCGCAGTAAAATCCAAGTGATGAAAATTGCCGATCTGAACCCGGCCGCGCGGCTGGAACCACAATCCATCTCGATCGATGTGCTGCTCGAAAAGTATGCAAAGGGCGGCGAAACCGGTATCGACGACGTGCGCCGGCGCATCGCCGATGCGCTGGCCCAGGTCGAGCCCGATCCGGCGCAGCGCGCACACTGGGCCGAACGCTTCTTCGCCACCCAGGTCGGCGGGTTCATTCCGGGCGGACGGATCTGCTCCTCGGCCGGCACCCAGCTCAAATCGACACTGATCAACTGCTTCGTGCAACCGGTGGGCGATTCGATTTCAGGCGATGCCCACGAACCGGGCATCTTTCCGGCGCTCAACCAGGCGGCCGAGACGATGCGCCGTGGCGGTGGGGTGGGATACGACTTTTCGACCCTGCGACCCGAGGGCGCTCATGTCCATGGAACGGCCAGCCGGTCGAGCGGTCCGATCAGCTACATGCGCGTGTTCGACAGCATGTGTCAGACCGTCGAAAGCGCCGGCGCGCGGCGAGGTGCGCAGATGGCCGTATTGCGCTGCGATCATCCCGACGTCTTGGCCTTCGTTCATGCCAAGGACAAGGGCGAGCTGAGCAACTTCAATCTGTCGGTGGCCTGCACCGATGAATTCATGCGGACCGTCGACAATGACGGCGTCTGGCAGCTCGTGCATCGGGCCAGACCGTCGGTCTCGATGATCGAAGCCGGCGCGCGTCAACGGGCCGATGGCGTCTGGATCTATCAGGAGCTTCGTGCCCGCGAGCTGTTCGATGCCATCGTCTTGTCCACTTACGATCATGCTGAGCCCGGTGTTGTGTTCATCGATCGGATCAATGAGGACAACAACCTGGGCTATTGCGAAACCATCGCCGCCACCAACCCCTGCGGCGAGCAGCCCCTGCCGCCCTATGGTTGCTGCGATCTGGGCAGCATGAACACGACGCGCTTCGTGGTCGCGCCGTTTTCAGATCAGGCACGGTTCGATTTTGATGCCTTCGAGGCGCAGATCCAGATCGCGGTGCGCATGCTCGACAACGTGCTTGATGCAACAGTCTGGCCGCTGCCCGAGCAGGCCCGCGAAGCGGCGGCCAAGCGCCGCATCGGTCTGGGTTTCACCGGCCTGGGCGACACCTTGATCATGCTCGGTCTGCGCTTCGACACGGCAGCGGCCCGGCAGATGGCGGCCGACATCGCGCAAGCACTGCGCGATGCAGCCTATCGCGCATCAATCGGCCTGGCCCGCGAACGCGGCCCCTTCCCGCTGTTCGATGCCGACGAATACCTGCGTCCTCCACGCTTCGCCTCACGACTGCCTGACGCCATTCAGGCCGACATCCGCCAATTCGGTATCCGGAACAGCCATCTGGTGTCGATCGCGCCGACCGGCACCATCTCACTGGCCTTTGCCGACAATGCGTCCAACGGTATCGAGCCCCCGTTCAGCTGGACCTACCAGCGCAAGAAGCGAATGCCCGATGGCAGCCGCCTCGACTACGATGTTCAAGACCATGCCTGGCGGCTGTTCCGGGCGGTTCATCTTCTGGGCGATGACGTGCGGCTGATCCCGCATGATCCGGCGCTTGCAACCCGGCATGCGCCGGGGCAGGTGTTCGATCTGTCCGGACAGCCGGCCGCCCTGCTTTCACCGGCCTTCGTGTCGGCGCTCGACATTGCTGCCACCGATCACATGCTGATGAGCGCGGCCGTGCAACCCTATGTGGACTCGGCCATCTCCAAGACCGTGAATGTTCCGGCCGACTATGACTTCCAGGCCTTCAAATCGCTTTATATCGACGCCTGGCGGGCCGGACTCAAGGGTCTGACGACCTATCGGCCCAATGCGATCGTCGGCTCGGTGCTCGCGGTGTCCGAACCGGCCGACACGGCGGTCGACGCGCCGCAGGATCTAAACCTTAACGACCCGGACCGACGTCTGCGGCTGGCGATCGCGCCCACGCCGGCACTGGCCAGTCTGCGCTGGCCGGGCCGGCCGATCCTGCCCAATGGCAATCCCTGCTGGACCTACAGCGTGCGCCACCCCTTGGGCAATTTCGCGGTGTTCATCGGCCATGTCGAGACCGATGGCAGCCGCTACCCGTTCGAGGTCTGGGTCAACGGCTCCGAGCAACCCCGGGGTCTGGGTGCGCTCGCCAAGACCCTGTCGATGGACATGCGCGCCGACGACCGTGCCTGGCTGGATATGAAGCTGCGCTCGCTCGAAAAGACCAGTACCGAAGATGCCTTCGAGCTGGCCATGCCGCCCGAGGGCCAGCCGGTGCTGATGCCCAGTCTGGTGGCCGGGTTCGCCAGGCTGGTGCGCCATCGTTGCATCGAGCTGGGCGCCTTCGACGATACCCAGGCCGCCACGCCGGTGATGAACGCCTTGATCGGTCGGCGCGAACCCAAGGCCGGGCCGGATGGCACCATGAGCTGGACGGTCGATGTGCTGAATCCGGCAACGGGCGACGACTTCTGCCTGTTCCTGAAGGAACTGGTCATGCCCAACGGCCAGCGACGCCCCTACTCGATGTGGCTCGCGGGTGAATACCCCAAGGCATTCGATGGCCTGTGCAAGGCCTTGTCGCTCGACATGTGGGTGCTCGATCCGGCCTGGATCGGCATGAAGCTACGCAAACTGCTCACCTATGGCGAACCGAACGGTGCCTTTTTCGCCCGCACGCCGGGCTCGGACAAATCACGCGCCTGGCCCTCGACCATTGCCTATCTGGCCGCCCTGATGCTGCATCGTTATGAACGGCTGGGCATTCTTGATGATCAGGGCAATGCCCGTGTGCGCGCCGGTATTCTCGATGTGCCCCAGGCCGATACGGCCCAGGCCGACGGCTTGCCGCAGATCGCGGGCCGTCGCTGCACCGAATGCGGCAATCGCAGCCTGATTCGCCGCGATGGTTGCGAGTTCTGCACGAGTTGTGGCCATATCGGCGCCTGCGGCTAGTCGGGTTTACCGGGTATTGCGACGCCGGCTCAACTATCCTCGTCCAGACCGATGATTTCGTGACTCCGGTTGTCGACCACGACCGGTGTTTCGAAATACGTGATCTCAGGGCTGCCGCCATATTTTTCGGTGACCCGTGCCCGCCACCGATCATCGAAGGCAGCGGTGGCAGCCGCCCGGTTGTCGAACAGATAACATCCACCGCCGCGACGCGAGAGCGGATCGAACAGATAATATTTTCGGATCAGGCCTGGCAGCCCCTGATAAAGCGGCGCCGTGCTTCTGAAGATGGCAGCAGCGCTGGCCGCGGTCGCATCACTGCCGAGTTGAAACTGAACCAATGCCGTAATCATGTCGGATCCTGTCCGGTTGACTGGGCTTGCAGATTATCCGGAATCGCAACCGGCAGGGCCATCCCGAATACTGGCGACACGCATGACAGGGCCACTGATGCCATGAAGATCGAGATCGACGATCCGTTACGCGATGATGTGCTTGCGTTATTGCAGGAGCATCTTCGCAACATGCGCGAGTTGTCGCCACCCGAGAGTGTCCATGCGCTGGACGTGAGCGGACTCACTCGCCCGGACATCACTTTCTGGTCGGCCCGCGAAGACGGCCTTCTCCTGGGCTGCGGCGCCCTCAGGGCGCTGAACGCCTCCCATGGCGAGATCAAGTCGATGCGCACACCCTCGGCGCTGCGCCGGCGCGGTGCCGGACGCGCCCTGCTCGAGCACATCGTTGGCGAAGCCCGGATCCGCGGCTACACCCGGCTCAGCCTGGAAACGGGTTCATCCGCCGCCTTCATGCCGGCGCAGCAGCTTTACCTGGGTGCCGGTTTTCGCCTCTGCGGTCCTTTCGGTGACTACCGGCCCGATCCGCACAGCGTGTTCATGACGCTGGCGCTCTGAGTTGATCGGGCAGCCGGGGCAGGACGTCGAAGGCCAGGCGAGCCGGCTACAGGGTAAAGATCTTGCCCGGATTCATGATGTTCTTCGGATCGAAGGACTGCTTGATCAGACGCATGAGGTGGATTGCATCCTCGCCCGCTTCGTCGACCAGAAAGCCGATCTTGTGCAGGCCGATGCCATGCTCGCCCGTGCAGGTGCCGTCCATTGACAAGGCCAGCTGCACGATCTCGTCATTGAGTTTTTCGCACTCGGCCACTTCCTTCGGATCGTTCGGATCGAGCAGCAGCACACAGTGAAAGTTGCCGTCTCCGACATGGCCCAGGATCGCGGTGGGAACCGAGGCGCGGTCGAGAATGTCGCGCGCGCCCGTCAATGAATCAGCCAGCCGTGAAATTGGCACGCAGGTATCGGTGCTGATCGCCCGGCAGCCCGGACGCATCTGCAAGGCGGCGAAATAGGCATTGTGGCGGGCATTCCAGAGTTTGGTGCGGTCTTCGGGCCGGGTCGCCCACTGGAAGCCCTCGCCACCATGCTCGGTGGCCAGTTCCTGGACCGTGCGAGCCTGCTCCTGCACGCCCGCTTCGGTGCCATGGAACTCAAAGAACAGCGTGGTCTGCTCGGGCAGATTGAGCTTGTCATAGGCATTGATCGCGCGGATGGTCATGGCATCGAGAAACTCGGAGCGGGCCACCGGCACGCCGAGCTGGATGGTCTGGATGACAGTGTCGACTGCACCGCGGATCGTCGGAAAACTGACCGTGGCCGCCGAGATCGCTTCAGGCTGGGGATAGAGTCTGACCGTGACTTCGGTAATGACGCCAAGAGTGCCTTCCGAGCCCACGAACAAGCGGGTCAGATCGTATCCGGCCGACGACTTCTTGGCCCTGGTGCCGGTCGAGATGATGCGCCCATCAGGCGTGACGACCTTCAGACCCAGCACGTTCTCGCGCATCGTGCCGTAGCGCACTGCGTTGGTACCGGAGGCGCGGGTCGCGGCCATGCCGCCGATCGAGGCGTTGGCACCCGGATCGATCGGAAAGAACAGTCCGGTATCACGCAGCGCCTCATTGAGTTGCTTGCGGGTGACGCAGGCCTGGACCGTGGCGGTGAGATCTTCGGTGTTGATGGCCAGCACCTGGTCCAGGGCATTCAGATCGATCGAAATACCCCCCTGAACGGCGAGCAGATGCCCTTCGAGCGACGACCCGATGCCAAACGGAATCAGCGGCACTTCATGGGCCGCACAGAGCTTGACCACCTCGGCCACTTCCTCGGAGGATTTCACGAAGACAACGCCATCGGGCGGCACCGGCAGAAACGGGGATTCATCGCGACCATGGTGCTCGCACACCGAGGCGGCCACGCTGAAGCGCTCGCCAAAGCGGGATGACAGCGCCGTCCGAAAGGCCTCGGGAACGGGCCGCCTGAGCGCCTGAAGAACGGGTTTCGGGTCATTCATCTGAATAGTCTCCGCAGTAGGTTCGTGAGCTTAACGCATGCCGCCGATGTACTGCGCGTTGACATGGCACACTAGGGTGATCGCCCGCAAGGGCATCAAAGGCCAGACAGGCATGGGCAAACGACTGACCCGGATCACAACGCGCACGGGCGATGACGGCACCACCGGGCTCGGTGACGGCAGCCGGGTGGCCAAAGACGACATCCGGGTCCAGGCAATGGGCGACGTGGATGAACTCAATTCAATGATCGGTCTGTTGCTGACCGAGCCGGTGCCCGATCAGGTGCGTGATGACCTGATCGCGATCCAGCACGATTTGTTCGATCTGGGCGGCGAGTTGTGCATCCCGGGGTTCGAGAATCTCGACGCCAGCCAGGTCGCCCGTCTGGACCAGAATCTGGACCATTACAACGCCGATCTGCCCCGCCTGGCCGAGTTCATTCTGCCCGGCGGCACCCGTGCCGCCGCGATCGCCCATCTGTGCCGGACCATCTGCCGCCGCGCCGAGCGCTCGGTTGTCCAATTGGCGCGGGAGTCGGCTGCCCGCCCCGTGTGCCGGCAATACCTGAATCGACTGTCCGATCTGATGTTCGTGCTGGCGCGGGTGTTGAATCGGTTCGGCCAGGGCCGTGATGTGCTGTGGGAGCAAGGTCGCAACAAGGGATGACCGAGCCGGATCGGCCAAAAAAAAGCCGACCCTGAGGTCGGCGCCAGAGCGCCCCATGTTGCGGCGCCGGGGAGGAAAAAACCGGTCAGACCCGCACGCCCAATGGTTCCAGGGCGAGCGTGTCGGGAGATTCCTGATCGAAGTCGCTGACACCGATACGGCTCAGCAACCAATGGCGGATGGCCTGAGTGCGGTGGGCACGAGCCGCTGCATGCAGTTTGGGTAGATCAACGATGCCCGTATCGGCCAGGCAGTCGATGCCTGAATCGGGGATGGGGCGAAGGTGATCGCGGGACTTCATGGCAAACCTGTGATATTGACGACGCCCGGGAGGCGGGACTGGCTGAGCAATGACATCCGGTTGCAGGCTGGGGAACCGGTCAATCGAGCTGACTGATCCGTTTCAACTCCGACCGGCCAGCGTTCCTGTGACCGTGACGTCACCCCCTGACCGCCCGCGCTCATCTACATTTCAGCATGTAAATGATGTTATTCCACTCCCTGCAAAATACAATCAGCACTCAGGGAACAATATTTATTCCTCAGAGTATCAAATTGACCTCAGCGGCAGCAAATATCGGCGAGATGGAGGCTTTTGTTCGCGCGGCGTTGCGCCACAGCTTTTCGGAGGCTGCGCGGGAAATGAGTCTCACGCCGTCGGCCGTGTCCAAGCTGGTCAGCCGTCTCGAGAGCCGGCTCGGTGTCCGGCTGTTCAACCGGACGACTCGCCGACTGCACCTGACCCCGGAGGGTGAGACATTCCTGCTGCGCAGCCAGCGGATCCTGATCGACATCGAAGATGCCGAAGCGGAAATCCTGGTCGCCGCGGCGCAGCCCAGAGGGCTGCTCAGGATGCACAGTACCGTGGCCTTTGCGCATTACCAGCTCGCCGCTTCGATGCGCGACTTTGGCAGCCGTTTCCCGGACATCCAGGTCGAACTGGCAGTCTCCGACACCCAGGTCGACATGATCGACATGGGCCTGGACCTGTCGGTGCGGGTCGGGTCGCTGCCCGATTCCACGCTGGTGGCGCGACGGATCGGCGGCTATGAGCGGATCGTCTGCGCATCGCCCGCCTATCTGCGCAATTTCGGCCGGCCTGCGGTACCCACCGACCTGCTCGAACACAACTGCCTGATCTTCGCCGGCAATCCGGAGATGCGACGCTGGCGATTTCACCATCGCGAAACCGCGACCGAATCGACCGCCCGGCCGGTCTATGAGCTCGAACTGGCGGGTCGATTCTCCTCGAGCAATGCCGACATGTTGCTTCAATGGTGTCTGAATGGCGTGGGCATTGCCCGGCTGCCCGATCTGATGGCCGGCCCCTCGATCCGGCGGGTGATCTCGTGCCCCTGCTGACCGAAGACCACGTGGCCGAGACGGTACCGATGTGGGCGGTGTGTCCGGCCGGGCGCCAGGCGTCGCCGCGGGTGCAGGCGATGATCGGCTTCCTGGTCGAGCGGTTTGCCAATTCACCCTGGCAACTGAACCGGCCGATCTGACACGGCCCTGGCCTGCGCGCGATCCGCACGGCCGCGCGAGCCCGGTCAGTCCCGGGCTGCCTCGAGATACGACACCAGTTTCGCACTGGTCTGACGCAGTCGCTCGGACAACAGTTGCACGAGCTTGAGCATGATCTTGTTGCCCAGCTTGGGCTCTTCGGACAACACCAGCATCATCGCATCGCGGGTCAGCACGGCGACCCGGCTCTGCTCCAGCGTCACGCAGGAGGCGAAGCGGGGCTCACCGTCAAACATCGACATCTCGCCCAGCGCATGCCCGGAATGCGCGACCGCGATCCGGGACGGATAGTTGTACCGGTTGCGCCGCAGCACGTCGACCATGCCGCTCATCAGCAACATCATGAAGTCGCCGGTCTCGCCTTCCTGGATCATCGTCACCCCGGGCGGCGTCTCGTAGACATACATGAAGGCCCCCAGTTTGCGGGTTTCGTCCATGTCCAGACCTGAAAACAACGGCGTGCGCGACATCAGTGCGAAGATCTGCTCGGAATGCTCGCTGGCCCGGCCCACCGGCTTCAAACCCAGTGCCAGCAGACGCTCATGCGGCGTACGCGGCGCGGCGCCCGGAACGCTGGCCGGAAGTCCGGCCGGGGTCGAAGTCGAGAGTTCAGTGTGCGCCGTTTCCATACAATCTCTCCTGATCAGGTCGTAGTTGTAACACGACGATCAGGCCCGATTCAGGCTAAGACCCGCGGAACGACCTTTTCCAAACAGTCGCCCCGACGGACGGCAGGTGATGCAGGATCAGGTGCGCCGTCGTTGGCGCGAGGCGTCCGCCAGTGTCTTGAGCAAGGGCAGGCTGTCCTCCCAGCCGATGCAAGCATCGGTGATGCTCTGACCGTAGACCAGCGGCGTGCCGGTCAGGTCCTGGCGACCGGCCACCAGATGGCTTCTCGATCATCACGCCGAAGATGCGCTGCTCACCCTGTCCGCACTGAACCGCGATATCGGCTATCACCTCGGTCTGATTGGCCGGCACCTTGCGGCTGTTGCCGTGGCTCGCATCGATCATCAGACGGCAGGGCAGGCCCGCACTGCTTGCCTGATCGCAGGCGCTGGCCACGCTGGCCGCGTCATAGTTCGGTTCGCTGCCCCCGCGCAGGATCACGTGGCAATCCTGATTGCCATTGGTCGAGACGATGGCCGAGTGGCCACCCTTGGTGACGGACAGAAAATGGTGTGGTCGGGAGGCCGCCTTGACGGCATCCAGGGCGATGCCCAGGTTGCCATCCGTGCCGTTCTTGAAGCCGATCGGACACGACATGCCACTGGCCAGTTCACGATGCACCTGACTCTCAGTCGTACGCGCCCCGATTGCGCCCCATGAGATCAGATCCGCGATGTATTGCGGCGTGATCATGTCCAGAAACTCGCTGCCGGCGGGCAGACCCATCTCGGCCAGATCGAGCAACAGCTCGCGGGCCAGTCGCAGACCCTTGTTGATCTGAAAACTACCGTCCAGATCGGGATCATTGATCAGGCCTTTCCAGCCGACCGTGGTGCGCGGCTTCTCGAAATACACGCGCATCACGATCTCCAGATCGTCGGCATAACGGATCCGTTGCTCGAGCAGACGCCGGGCATAATCGCGCGCCGCCTGCGGATCATGAATCGAGCAGGGTCCGATGACCACCAGCAGTCGCGGATCGCGGCCATTGATGATCTCGTGAATCCGCTGGCGGGCCTCGAACACGGTGCGCACGGCCGCGTCGCTGGGCATGAACTCGCGCAGCAGATGCGAGGGCGGAGCGACTTCGGTGATCCGGGCGATCCGGGTGTCATCGGTCTTGATCCGGGTTTGCGTGTCTTCGCCTGCCATGCTGTTTCCTTGTCGTCGGAGCTGATGCGTACCGGGCTGCCGGGCGAAAAAAAAACCGCCGGGCATCTGCCGGCGGTTCGATTGAATTCGGGTTTTGCGCGCTACTGCGGGTTCAGCGCCCAGCCCCGACTCGACCCGCCATTGGCAGGAAAGCCGAAGCCGCTGAAAAATCGGAAATAGTGCACGAATGAACTCATGGCGCGCAGTCTACGGTGATCGGCGTCGATGCGCAACCGGACACGGATCCATATCGCGGCCACCCGGCCGCTCAACCCGTGCCGCCGACCGTGAGGCCCTCGATCCGCAAGGTCGGCTGCCCGACCCCGACCGGCACACTCTGGCCATCCTTGCCGCACACGCCGATGCCCGGATCGAGCGACATGTCATTGCCGATCAGGGTGACCTGGGTCATGGCTTCCGGACCGCTGCCGATGATGGTCGCGCCCTTGACCGGGTACTGGATGCGACCCTTCTCGACCCAGTAAGCCTCGGAGGCCGAAAACACAAACTTGCCGTTGGTGATGTCGACCTGTCCACCACCGAAATTGACCGCATACAGGCCACGATCGAGCGACGCCACGATCTCCTGAGGATCCCGATCGCCGCCGAGCATGAAGGTGTTGGTCATGCGTGGCATAGGCAGATGGGCGAAGGATTCGCGCCGGCCGCTGCCCGTGGACTGGGTCTTCATGAGCCGGGCGTTGTGGGTATCCTGAAGATAGCCGCGCAGGATACCGTCCTCGATGAGTACGTTGCGCTGGGTCGGCGTGCCTTCATCATCGATATTGAGCGAGCCCCGACGCCTGGCGATGGTGCCATCATCGATGACGGTCACACCTTTAGCCGCCACCCGTTTACCCACGCGACCCGAGAAGACCGACGAGCCCTTGCGGTTGAAGTCGCCCTCCAGTCCATGCCCGACCGCCTCGTGCAACAGCACGCCTGGCCAGCCCGGACCCAGGACGACCGGATAGGTGCCGGCGATCGCGGCACGCGACTCGAGGTTGATCAGTGCACCGCGGACGGCTTCATCGACCAGTCTGGTGATGACCTCATCGCTGAAATAATCGAGATCGAAGCGCCCGCCACCACCCGAGGAGCTTTGTTCACGCCGTCCGTTCTGCTCGACGATCACGCTCACCGACAGGCGGACCAGGGGCCTGATGTCGGCGGCCAGCAGGCCATCGGAGCGGGCCACCAACACCACATCATGTTCGGCGGACAGACCGGCCATCACCTGTTTGACCCGGGGGTCCTTGGCGCGGGCCAGCTTTTCCACCCGTTCCAGAAGACCCACCTTGGCCGCTGCATCCAGGCCGGTGATCGGATCGGCGGCGCCGTAGAGGGCATGGCGCTTACCGGTCTTGAGCCGGCGCGCCAGCGGGCGTGTGCCTCCACCCGATCGGGCGATTGTGCGGGTGGCGCGCGCGGCTGAATCGAGCGCTTGCTCGGTGATTTCATCGGAGTATGAGAAGGCGGTCTTTTCGCCGGACACTGCGCGCACGCCAACGCCTTGTTCGATCGAATAACTGCCACTCTTGACGATGCCCTCTTCCAGACTCCAACCCTCGTTGCGGGTGAACTGGAAATACAGATCGGCATAGTCGACCTGATGCTCGAAGACCGTGGCCATGGCGTTGAGCAGGTGCCGGTCGGTCAGGCCCGCGGGTTCGAGCAGATGCAGGCGCGCTGTCGCCAGCGCGTTGATGGATGGATCGTCATTGGGTTTCATAACAATCATCCTACCCGAAGCCCGCGCCTGAGGGGGTCATCCCCCTGTCAACCGGGCGAATAGACCGGGTTGGCCGGCTCGGTACCGGCCGGTCGCTTCACCTGGATGACCTGCGGGTCGGACCAGGTTCCCTGGACCTTGAATTCATAGCCGAACATCTCGCGCAAGGGCTTTTGCAGCAACATCTGGGCAATCAGGGTGCCGATGCCGACGGCCGGATTGGCCACCGCCGCATAGGCGATCGAGGCCAGACCCGCATTGATGGTCGGCCGAACCTGCACGCTCAGATTCTGGGTTTCGCCAAAGGTGTCGGCCTGGCCCGTGACCAGGACCTGGGCCTGCACGCCGTTCATCAGCAGACTGTCGGTGGCGGCCACACCGTCGGCGATGCGCGCTTCACCCACGATGGTGTCGAACGCGAATCCCTCTTCGAAGACATCGCTGAAATCGAGGCTGAGCCGTCGCGGGATCGATTGCAGACTCAGCACACCAACCAGTTTCGCAATCCCGGGTTCGGTGCGCAGGAACTGGCCCCGTCCCAGGGCGAGATTCAGTTTGCCGCGCAGACTGGGCATGTCCACAGCGAGCGGCGAACCCTGCCAGACGAGTTGTCCGTTCAGCTTGCCAATGCCACCACGCAAGGTATCGGGCATGCCGAATACACCGAGCAGACCGCCGGCGTTGCGCAGATCGAGGTCAAAATCGAGCGCCGTTTCGGACGTGCCGCGTGCATCCCCGTGCCAGAGTCCTGACCCGGCAAGCCGGCCCGATGGGTTGTCGAGCACCAGCCGGTTCATCTGCCAGCCGCCCTCGGGACGGTTGACCGCATTCAGTTGCAGTCGGCCCAGTGCGCGCGAATTGAGCACCAGCTCATCGGCGGTGATGTCCATCGCCGGCAGGGCGACCGGCCGGTCCTGCACCAGATTCTCGAATTCGGCAAGCTGGTCGGCAGGAATTTCGAGCCGGGTAAATCGGCCGACCACCCGGACATCCGTGTCGCGCTCGGCACCCAGCCACTGCAGATGTCCGTTGAGTTCTCGAGCGCTCAGATTGACGTTCCAGTCCCGTCCCTCGCGGGTGGCACCGAGCACCACGTTGTTGAAGGTCTTGTGGGCCTGCACGAGCGAGCCGGTCACCAGTCGGACCTGGGTGGGTACCCGGTCGAAACCGGCAAAGTATCCGGTGTCGGCCCGGTTGCCGGCCGGTCGGTCGGCATCAGCCGACCCATGGATCTCGAGCGCCCTGGCCCAGGCATCGGCATTGAGCTTGGGGGTGTCGAGTGCCAGCGCGAAACCCTGGGCGGGCAGTTCGGGTGGCGCGCCGGCGGCGACCACGCCGCGTTGAATCCGTTGACGGCCACCGGCATCGGTCTGGCGTTCAAACACGGCCTGCAGGCGATCGCCGATCGACAGCGCCAGCCGGTCGCTGCGGCGCCCCGGCGTCGATGTGTCGCGGGTCGGTCGCAGTGACAGGGACATCGGCCAGGTCTCGTGCACTGACTTGCGCATCGGATCGGGGAGCTGAATCGCCATGCCGGCCAGCGTGCTGCGGATGTCCATCCGGACGCCCTGGTCGCTGGCACCGATGGTGGCCTCATACTCGGTCCGCCCCTCGAGACTGCGGGTGATCGGCGTGTCGTTTTCGGCGCGCAGACCGGCAGCGCTGGCGACGCCCTTGATCCGCAGATCGGTGCGCCCGCGTTCAGGTGTCGTGGCCGTAATGGCGGCACGCCCTCCGAGCATCGACAGCGACAGATCGTGAATGACAAGTCCGTCCGTGCCGAAATTGACCACGCCCCGGACATCACTCATGGGTGGCAGGTAGTCGGTCAGGCGCGCATCGACCCCATCGAGCCGGGTCAGACCGGACAATTGCAGTGTTGGTTCGCCGCGCAGGTGCAGACTCATCCCGAGCTCGGTGAACGCACGGCCGCTGATCTGCGCACGCCGCAGAAAGTCGTCGGTGAAGCGATGAACCGGCGATTCATTGACATACCGGACCAGCTCCTGCGACGGTCCGTCGACGGCAAGCTTAAAATCGAGCACCGGGTCGCGAAGATCCGGAATGCCGAACGATGCCGAGCGCACCGCCGATTCGAAAATCCGTGCGCTGTGAATCCGCCCCGACAGTCCACCACGGGTCAGCTCGACCTTGCCCTGGATGTCGGTGAACGGCGGGTATTCAGGCAGAAAGCCAAATCGGCCACTGTCGATGTCGGCAACGATGGAGAATTCGCCATCGGCTGGATCGACGAATGGAAATCTGGCCAGATCACCGCGAAGCACCGCTTGGATATCGTCGGACCGGCCAGCCACGAAGGCCTCGCGCATCCAGCGCCGGACATCACGCTTGATCTCCAGCGGCAGATACCGATGAACCCGGGTCAGATCGGCACGCGACAATTGGCATCGGATATCGCTCACGCCACGATGTGACTGGCCCACACTGCTCCAGCGGCCAGCGACCTCGGCACGAGCATCCTGATTGGCCATTAACAGATGGCGCACCTCGACCTGCACGCCGGGATTGGCTGGCGGGCTCTGATTCACGCCGTCCGCGACCGACAGGCGTCGCCATTCGATATCGGCCGCCAGTTCATCCAACGCAATCCGCGGCTCGGCGAAAATGCCCGGAAAGCCCAGCGCGGTCTGTCCATCGGGCATAGCCCCCTCGAGCCTGAGCGAACCGCCCCGCTCGTTCATGACGAGTGCGCCGCTGAGCTTCTCGCCCCAGGGCAGACGCGGGTCGAAGCTCTGCAGGGGCTGGCTCAGCTGACGCTCGGGTCCGAAGGCGACGTCGAGCCGGCTGAATCGGGCATCGACCGAAAAGCTTGCCGGTCCGTCGGCCTGCGCATCGAGCACGAATCCCAGCCGGTCGATGCGTCCGTTCAGAGCCAGACCCGCATAGCGATCGCGCAGATCGGGCAGAAATGGCAGGGAACGGGCCACCGCCAGCGCCCTCGCCGCATCGGTAGCCTGCACGGACAGGTCGGCCTTGGCCAGCGACAGATCCGGACGAAGCGTCAGTGACTGACTGTTCGTGCCCAACGCAACCTGATTGCCGGTCTGATCGATGAGACTCGCATCATGCAGGGTCAGCGCCAGATCACCATTGTTCTGCCACTGGCCATCGACGGTCGCTCCAACCGTGGACAGCCATTGCGTCGAGCCGTTGCTGCTGTCGAAGTGCCACGGACCGCCGGCCAAATCGACCCTCAGGTTCGCGGGTCGGCTGTCAATGACCGAAAACCAGGCCTGCGCGCCCAGCTTGCCACTGGCCAGGGGAGAGGGCAGGCGCAGCAGTGCCGCCAGCACCGGCAGATCAACCGTGTCAAGTCGGGCGTGCGCTTCGCCCTGCCAGGCCGATGGGCCGGGTGCGGCAGACGCCACTGACGGAGCGCTGTTCGCCCTGGGCCGGCGCTCGAGGCGGGCCTGGATCGAGCCCGGACCCGCCAGGCCACCAATGCCGGGAAAATCGATCACCACGCTGCGCTCGTCAACCTCGCCGGACGACCGGATCGACACGCCAGTGGCGCGAACGCGTTCTCCATGATCACCATCGCTGTAATCGATCGTCACATCGGCCAGGCGGATGCTCTGTGGACCAAGCAGCCAGTCGGGCAGCTGCCAGGGCTGCAATGGTGCCGACCGGTGACGCGGATCGGCCTGCGGCAGTTCAAACGGCAGATTGGCGACCCGGAAGCGACGGTCATCCTCTCGCGCCACGCTCACCGACAATTCGCGGGCCTGCAAGACATCGATGTCGAACCGCCAATGCCATAACGTGCGCCAGCTCAGCACGAGCTCCAGATCCGACACCGACAGGACCGGGACCTGATCGGCGGCACCAATGGAGAACCGTTCGGCGACCAGTCCCGGGCTGAAACCTTCGAAGTGACCGGCCAGCCCCTCGAGTCGAACCGGCAGGCCGACCCGCTGGCTGATCAAGGACTCGATCTGCGGCTGCCAGCGCGCCAGGTCCGACCACACCACATGGCGAACGGCCAGGTAAGACAGACCGAGACCCACATAAGCGGCCAGCAACACCCCGCCCAGCACCCCGGCGAGCACGCGCAGCCAACCACGGCGGCGCGCCGGGGAACCCGGTTGGTCGCTGCTCATCGTCGCCAGCCCGATGTCGGTTGCCGGCGTCAACGGGGAACCCGGCGCTGAATCGCGCCGAAACGACACACTGGAATTTGGTAAGGTGACATCGGGCAGGTCCTGAAGCGAAAAGTCGGCCAGTCTGGCAGTCGGTACGATAGCCGTCGTGGCCGGCCACGCAGTATCGCCCATCGTTGGCCACTCGGGAATTCAAACCACCATGACATTCGCCGCATCGCGTTTCTCGGGCTTTTTCCGTCGTTCGCTGTTCGCCATGGGCGACACGGGAGTCGACCTTGTGCAGCTCAACGCATTGATTGCAGCACCGGTGCACGCCAATGCCTTGCGTGCATTGCTCGATGCCTTCGACGCCCGCTTCCCGCCCGAAGCCGCCCTGCGCCGGGCCCGTCGCGTGCTGTTGCTGGCCCTGGCCGAACGGGATATCACGGGTCAGGCCAGCCTGGCGGAGGTCTGCACGGCGATGACCGCGTTCGCCGAACTCGCCACCGCCCGGGCGCTGCGCCTGGCCGGCGACGAACTGGTCGGACGTTTCGGCGTGCCCAGAGGCAACGACGGCCAGGCGGTGGATCTGCTGGCGGTCGGCATGGGCAAGGGCGGCGCGGGCGAGCTCAATGTCTCGTCGGATCTGGACCTGGTGTTGCTGTTTCGCGAGGAGGGTCAGACCGACGGGCTCAAGGCGGATGGATCGCCGGCCGAACGCGGATCGATCCCGGTGAGCGACTTCATGCACCGGCTGGCCCGCCGGGCAATCAACATTCTGGCCGATGCCACGGCCGAAGGCTTCGTGTTCAGGGTCGACACGCGACTGCGGCCCAATGGCGATTCGGGTCCGCTGGTCTGCAGCTTCGCCGCGCTCGAAGACTATCTGCAGGTACAGGGCCGCGAATGGGAGCGCTTTGCCTGGCTCAAGGGCAGAACCATCGCAACCACGATGCTGGGCGACGAGGCCGGCCGTGTCGAGGACGAACGGCAACTGGCCTCGCTGATTTCGCCCTTCGTATTCAGACGCTATCTCGACTATGAAATCTTCGCGTCCCTGCGCGAACTGCACGACACGATCCAGCAGGAGGCGCGGCGCCGGGAATTGCGACGGGCCGAGGGCATCGATGTGAAACTGGGCCGCGGGGGTATCCGCGAGATCGAATTCATCGCACAACTGTTTCAGATCGTGCGCGGTGGCAAGGATCGCGGGCTGCGTGACCGCAGCACGCTCACCACATTGGCGACCCTGGGCGAACGGGGCATTCTCGAGGCCGCCGAAGCGGCGGATCTGGCCAACGCCTATGTTCTGTTACGCCGCACCGAACACATGATCCAGTATCGCGAGGACCAGCAGACCCACCAGTTGCCCGCCCAGGCCGACGTGCGCGACGACATTGCCGCGATGCTCGGCATGGCGGCGGACGATTTCCAATCGCGGCTCAATGCGGCGCGCGAGCGGGTCGAAAGCATCTTCGACAATCTGCTGCACTCGGCGCCCAGACTGCCATCCGATGTGCCTGCACCCATTCCGGTGGCCGAGTCGGCACAGGATGACGGGGAATTCGATCGGCTCGCGCAGGGCTTGATCGAGGGACCCCGCTATCGCGCGGCCCGCACCGAGGCGCGTGCAGCGATCGATACGCTGCTGGCGCAGGCGCGGCGTCTGTCGGTCTCCCGAGACTGCGCACTGCGTCTGATCGCGCTGCTGGAAACCATCTGCCGTCGACCCGGCTATCTGGCGCTGCTGGCGCAATATCCGATCGCCTTCCGGCGCGTGTTGTCCATGCTCGATACCTCGGAGTGGGCAGCCGCCTACCTGACGCGGCACCCGGTACTGCTCGACGAACTGATTGCCGGCGACCTGCTGGCGAGCACCGACTTTGAACAATGGCAGGGCCAGTTGCGCGAGGAACTGGCGGCGACCCGGATCGGTGACGAACCCGATGTCGAGCGCCAGATGGATGTCACGCGGGAATGGCACCATGCGCAACTGTTCCGGATCCTGTCCCGGGATCTCGAGGGACTGCTGACCATGGAACAGGTTTCGGACGAACTGAGCGAACTGGCCGACCGGGTATTGCAGGTCGCGCTAGAGGCGGTCTGGTCCGGTCTGCCCTGGAAGTTCCGCGATTCGCCCGCGGTTGCGATCATCGCCTACGGCCGGCTGGGCGGCAAGGAGTTGGGTTATGCCTCTGATCTGGACCTCGTCTTTCTGTTTGACGATGCCGATGAGAAGGCCCAACTGGCGTATTCAAAACTGGCCCAGCGGCTGACCACCTGGTTGTCGGTCCAGACACCGGCGGGCACTCTGTTCGAGATCGATCTGCGACTGCGTCCCGATGGCGACGCCGGCATGATTGTCTCGAGCATGAGCGCCTTCGAGCACTACCAGCGCGAATCGGCCTGGCTATGGGAGCACCAGGCACTGACCCGGGCGCGCTATTGCGCCGGCGACTCGGCGGTGGGCGCGCGCTTCGAAGCCCTGCGTCGCGAGCTCATCGCCAAACCACGCGATCGTGACGAACTGGCGCTGGAAATCCGCAAGATGCGCCGCAAGATGCACGACGGTCATCCCAATCGCAGCAAGCAGTTCGACCTCAAGCATGATTCAGGCGGAATGGTCGACACGGAATTCATCGTGCAATACCTGGTGCTGGGCTCGTCTCATCAGGTCCCGGCGCTGCTCGACAATGCCGGCAACATCGCGCTGCTGGGACGGGCGGCAAAGGCCGGTCTGATCGATGCGCAACGCGCCCAACGGGTTGCCGATGCCTACCGCGGCTACCGGCGTCGCCAACATGCGATGCGTCTGCAGGGCAAGACCTATGCCCGGGTCGAACCCGGGGAGGTGGCCGCCGAGCGCGAACAGGTGCGCCTGCTCTGGCAGGAAACCCTGGGCGATCAGCCCTGATCGCCCGAGCGGGTCAACGCACCGGACCCAGGCCGGGCTGCGGGGCAACGGGCAGGTCATCCCGACGGCCACGCCGCCCCTCGCGCAGGGCCAGCCAGATGGCCGCGCCCAGCCCGATCAGAATGAATGGCAGCGAGATCAGATTGATCACCGACCAGCCATTGGCGAACAGCAGCACACCCGACGACGCGGAGGTGCTGATCATGGTGGCGAACACGCAGGCATCCATGAAGCCCTGAACCTTGTTCTTTTCGATCGGTTGGTAGGCCTGGGTGAGCAACGTCGAGCCCCCGGTGTACATGAAATTCCAACCCACCCCGAGCAGAAACAGCGCGGACAGAAAGTGCATGAGATCGACGCCGGCCAGGGCAATGGCCACGCAGGCGAGCATCAGCACCGCGCCGGCCATGATGATGGGCAGCGCGCCAAAGCGTGCAATCAGCGCACCGGTGATCAGTCCCGGTGCGAACATGCCCACCACGTGCCACTCGATCACGAAGGCCGCCGAATCGAAGTCATGATGGTGGGCATGCATGGCCAGCGGTGTGGCAACCATCAGCAGATTCATGATGCCGTAGCCCAGCGCTGCGCACAGAATGGCCACCCAGCAGATGGGCTGGGCCAGGATCTGGCCCAGGGGCCGGGCCACGCCGACCGGGGCGGGGGCATGGCGTCCATCGGGCAGGCGGATGAATTGCGCCAGCAGCATCGAGGCGAGCGCAAAACCGATCAGGGTCAGGTAAGTGCCCGAAAACTCGGTGGGCAACCAGTCGCGCGACCATTTGGCGGTTTCCGGGCCGACGATGCCGCCCATGATCCCGCCGGTCAGCACCAGCGACATGGCACGGGCCTTGAACCCGGGCCGGTAGGCATCGGCGACATCGGCCGCGGCAAAGCGAAGGCTCGCACCAAAGGCGTTGTAGAAACCGGCGATGAACGTGGCCAGGCAGAGCAGCATCAGACTGCCGGCCTGCATCGCATACCAGGCGAGCAAGGCACCGCCGATGGCCGCGAACGACGCCAGCGTATAGCCGGCGCGCCGGCCATTGCGTCGCATGAAGGCCGCCGCCGGCATCGCCCAGAGTGCGCCACCCAGCACATAGCCGGTGACCGGCAGCGTGGCCAGCCATTTGTGATCGGTTAGCACGAACCCGGCCAGACCATTGACGATGATCATGGTCACGTTGTTCACGAGCAGCAGGGCCTGCATGAGCGTGAGCAGGCCGATCTGCACGCGCAATGATCGCAGGCCACCCACCTTGATGGGTGCTGAGGGGGATGTCGGATGGGTCATGGTCCTGGGCGGGGTGGGGTAGCCGGTGCGGCCGCGCCGGCAAGTGTAGCAAGCGGCCGGCCGGGCTAGAATGCCGGTTATCGTTCAAGGAGATCCAGTCATGTCAATGGCTGACAGAGATGGCCAAATCTGGCAGGACGGCGCGCTTGTCAATTGGCGCGACGCCAAGCTGCATGTGCTCACCCACAGCCTGCACTACGGGATGAGTGTGTTTGAAGGTGTCCGGGCCTATGAACTGGCCGACGGGGGTTCTGCCGTGTTCCGGCTGGCCGAACACACCCGCCGCCTGTTCAACTCGGCACGCATCCTGCAAATGCAGATTCCGTATACGGAAGCGCAGATCATCGAGGCGCAGCTCGCCGTGGTGCGCGCCAACAAGCTGAGCAGTTGTTATATCCGGCCCCTGGTCTGGATCGGGTCCGAAAAGCTCGGCGTATCGCCCATCGGCAATGCCATCCATGTGGCGATCGCCGCCTGGACCTGGGGTGCCTACCTGGGCGAAGACGGGATCAACAAGGGTATCCGCGTCAAGACCTCATCCTATACGCGGCACCATGTCAATGCGGCAATGGTGCGGGCCAAATGCAGTGGCTACTACGTGAATTCGATCCTGGCCAATCGCGAAGTCACCGCCAATGGCTACGACGAGGCCTTGTTGCTCGACACCGAAGGTTATGTCTCCGAAGGATCCGGCGAGAACGTATTCATCGTGCGCGGCGACCGGCTCTATACGCCCGACCTGGCCTCCTGCCTCGATGGCATCACGCGCGATGCGATCGTCACGCTGGCTCGTGACATGGGCCTGCAGGTGATCGAAAAACGCATCACCCGCGACGAAATGATTATCGCCGACGAAGCCTTCTTCACCGGTACCGCCGCCGAGGTCACGCCAATCCGCGAACTCGACAACCGGACCATCGGCGATGGCACCCGCGGTCCCATCACGACCCGGCTGCAGGCGGCATTCTTCGATGCCGTCGCCGGCCGAAATGACAAACATGCCGGGTGGCTCACCCGGATCTGACTGAATCCCTGGTGTCGCACAGACACCGGAGATTCAAGGACTGCTGCCATGACCGTGAATCCGCCTCCTGTCGAACTCGATGGCAATGACCTGCCTGCTTTCTGCCCGAATCCGAAGATGCCGCTCTGGAGTTCGCACCCTCGCGTATTCCTGGCACTGGACGCCCATGGCAAGGCAGCCTGCCCCTACTGCGGAACCATCTACGCGCTCAAGGAAGGCGCCGTGGTGAAGGCCGGCCACTGACGAAGCCGGCTCCCGACGCCGTCGAACCGCCATGCGCGTGCTGCTGATTGCACCCAACTGGATCGGCGACGCCGTGATGGCCCAGCCCTTGCTCGCACTGCTGGCCAGGCGGTGGCCATCGGCGACATTCGACGCCGTGGCTGCACCGCATATCGCCCCGGTGATCCAGGCCATGCCCGAGATTCACTCGGTGTTGACCCTGCCACTGGTCCGCGGCACGCTGCAATTGCGCAGCCGTTGGCAGCTTGCGGCCACGTTGCGCGAACGTCGCTACGATCGCTGCTACGTGCTGCCCAATTCATTCAAGACGGCTATCACACCCTGGTTGGCCCGGATCCCGATCCGGATCGGCCATCGCGGCGAAGCTCGTTATGGCCTGCTCAACCGCCGTCTCGACGCAGGCAGCAGCAAGGCCAGACTGATGGTTGAACACTATGCCATGCTCGCGCAGGAGCCGGGTCAGCCACTACCGAACCGGCTGCCCGATCCGGTGCTGCGACCCGACCCGGCGATCAGCGAACAGGTTCGGCGCACCCATCTGGCGCAGGTCGGCAGCCACTACCTCGTATTGTGCCCGGGCGCGGAATACGGCCCGGCCAAGCGCTGGCCGACGCGTCATTTCGCCGCGCTGGTGCGTCTGGCCAGCCGCCATTGGCCGGACACCACCGTGGTCTGTCTGGGGGCCGGCAAGGATCGTGGCCTGGCCACCGAGATCCGTACCCTGTCCGCCCAGCCCGTGCTGAATCTTGCCGGCGATACCCAGCTGGACGAGGCGATCGCCATCATTGCCATGGCCCGCGGCGTGGTGTCGAATGATTCGGGACTGATGCACGTGGCGGCGGCCCTGGGCCGACCCCTGGTGGCGGTATTCGGCTCATCCGATCCGCGACACACGCCGCCGCTGTCGCCCAATGCCAAGGTCCAATGGCTGCACCTTTCGTGCAGCCCGTGTTTTGCGCGGACCTGCCCGATGGGCCACACCAACTGCCTGAATCAGATCGAACCGGCCCATGTCATGAGCGCTCTAGAACAAAGCATGCGCGAGAAGGCCGCCGATTCGCAGGTGCTGCGATGAATTTTCCGTTCATCGCCTTTGAATCGATCGAGGCAGCCGAGCAGGCATTCTATGAAGCCATGCGCACGGCCGATCTGGACGCGATGATGAGCGTGTGGGCAGACGACGATGACATCCTTTGCATCCATCCGAACGGTCATCGCCTGATCGGCCAGGATGCGATCCGCCAGTCCTGGCAGGCGATATTCGATCATGGGGCGATCAACCTGCGCGTGTTGCAGCCACACGGGGGTGGCGGATCCCGATTCGCAGTGCGCAGCGTGATTGAGGAGATCACCGTGGAGAGCGTCCGGGGCATCCAGATCGCCCAATGCCTGGCGACCAACATCTTTGTCCGTCATCTGAATGGCTGGCGCCTGGCGGTTCACCATGCCAGCCCGATCGGCGAGCCGGAGCCTGCGACGAGGGGTTACGGCGAGGTTCTGCATTAGGAAAACCAGGGACATGAACCCGCCCCTGGGGCATTCAGACGGCAGACTTCATGCCATGCCGGCCCCAGTGCCGGCCCAGGCGCCGGGGTATGGCACCGACTATCGGGCACCCGGCTGGCTGCCCGGCGCCCATCCGCAGACCATCTGGCCGGTGGTGGTCGGCCGGGGCAGGCCGGTGAATCTCGAGCGCGTGCGCTGGCCCACGCCGGACCATGATTTTGTCGACGTCGACCTGGCCCGACCGAGCGGCACGCCCAAGGCCTTGTTGATCCTGTTCCATGGCCTGGAGGGCAGCTCGCGCAGCCAGTATGCGCAATCCATCATGCGGGCCGCGCAAGGCCGGGGCTGGTTGGCGGCGGTGGCGCATTTTCGCGGTTGCGGCGGCCAGATCAATCTGGCGCCTCGTGCCTATCATTCGGGCGACAGCGCCGAAATTCAGTGGATGCTTGGCCGCTTCGCGCAGCAATGGCCCGATCTTGATCGCTATGCGGTCGGGGTGTCGCTGGGCGGCAATGCCTTGATGAAATGGGCGGGCGAGTCGGGCCACGATGCCGCTCGCGTGATTTCGGGCTGCGCCGCGGTCTCGGCGCCACAGGACCTGCATGCCAGCGCGATCGCTCTGTCCAGGGGCTTGAGCCGTGTGTACACACGCCACTTCCTGCACAGCCTGAAAGACAAGAGCCTGCGCAAGCTCGCTCAGTATCCGGGACTGTTCGACCGGCAGCGCATGCTGCGCGCCGATGACTTCTTCGCCTTCGACGATGCCGTGACCGCACCCATGCATGGTTTTGCCAGTTGCCTGGACTACTGGGCGCGCTCATCCTGCCGACAGTTTCTCGCCGACGTCCGGGTGCCCAGCCTGATGCTCAATGCCCGCAACGATCCCTTCCTGCCGCCCATGCATCTGGCCAGACCCGATCAGGTGTCGTCCAGCGTGATGCTCGACTATCCCGCGGCCGGCGGCCATGCAGGCTTTCTGAGCGGCCATCCGCCAGGACGTAACGACTGGCTCGGCGAGCGCATGGTGCGATGGTTCGAGCAGATCGGGCCGGACGGTGCGCTGACGAACGACCATCATGGATGACCAGGTTCTGCGGGCGATGCAGCGCTGGCCCGATGTGCCGGCCGCATTCGGTTGGCTGCGCCTGGATCGTCGTGGGCGCTGGCATCTCATCGATCGGAACGCGCCCGGCTTCGACCCGGAACGCGACGGCCGCGGCAGTCCGATCACCAGCCCGGCAATCATCGAGTTCATCAGTCGCAACTGGCTGGGCGACGAACACGGACGCTGGTACTGGCAGAACGGACCGCAACGCGCCTATGCCTTGCTTGATCTCGCGCCGCTGATTCTGCGGGTGCTGACCGGCGCAGGCCAGACCACACTGGTGGCGCATACCGGTTATCCGGTTGGCCGGATCCGGCAGGCGATCATTTTCAACGATCGGGACCTGTTTCTCGACACCGATCTGGGCCCGGGCGTGATCCATGATCTGGATCTGGCCTCGCTGGAGCTGAGCGAATCGACGCTACGGGTGGCCGGTCAGACCTTCACGCTGCACTATTCGGACGCCGATCCGGGCGACAGGCTGGGCTTTGAGCGCGCGCCGGCGGCCGAATCTGCGCGAGACTGATCAGGACCGCTCCTGCTCGCGCCGGATCTGGGCTTCTATCTCACGCAGCCGCACATCGATCTGCGAGAGCCGGTAAAAGTCCAGTGACGGATCGCGCTGGGCGATTCTGAGCTGCTCGCGCGCGGCGCTCAAGGCACCAAGCAGGACATACCGTTCGGCATTGGTCCAGTGCGACATCCCGGTCTGCCCGTTTTCGGCGTAGGCTCTCGCCAGTGCCTGGAGAATCGTGAGATCGCCGCGATAGACCGTGCGCTCTTCTTCCAGGAAGGCAATCGCCTCGGCTGACCGTTTCGCATCAATGAGCAACTGGGCCTTCTGATGGCGGATCGCCCGCGCATCGTCGAACCGATCGATGGCCTGCTCGGCCATGGCCAGCGCCTGATCCATCCGCCCCTCCCCCCTGACCCGCTCGATGTCCAGGCGGGCCAGCATCGGATGCCTGGCCGGATCACCATCGGGTGTGAGAAAACCGGCCGCTTTGACCAGTGCCTCGCGCGCCTTGCCGAAGTCGCCCTGGGCCGTGGTCACGACGGCCAGGCCATACCAGGCGGCCGCCTCGTTGACGAAACTGCGGTTGGTGATCTGTTCCTCGAACGAGCGGCGCACGCTGGCCAGCGCATCCACGCTGTCGTCAGCCATCACGCGCAGACGCGCGCGAACCAGATGAAAATCCGGTGAATCGACCCGTTGCCGATAACGCTGCTCGAACACCCGGTTCTGAATATCGGCCATGCGCTCGCTGGTCAGCGGATGCGTGCGCAGATAGGCCGGCGCGCCGGTCTCGTAGACTCGCGTCGCCTGTTGCATGCGACCGAAGAACGCAATCATGTCGCCGGGCTGGAATTGTGCATCGCGCAGGATTTCCAGACCGATGCGATCCGCCTCGCGTTCGGCATCGCGCGAAAACGACAGCATCTGCGAGGCATGCACGCTGCCGCCCAGCGCCACGATGCCGGCCGCTGCCTGTGGATTGGATCCAGCTGCCAGCATCGCGAGCACCACGGCGGCCAGCGACAACACCGAACTCTCGCGATTCTGTGCCAGCATGCGCGCGATATGGCGCTGAGCGACATGACCGATTTCATGGGCCAGCACCGAGGCCAGTTCCGATTCGGTCTGGGCGGCAATGATCAGGCCCGTATGCACGCCGATGAAACCGCCAGGCAGTGCGAACGCGTTGAGCGACGCATCATCAAGCAGAAACAACTCCAGGTTCTGCCCACGGGCCTCCCGGGTAAGGCTCAGTCGTTGCGCGAAGCGGTTGAGCCAGTCGGCCAGCTCGGCATCGTCGAGCACAGCGCGTTGACGCCGCAGATCCTGCATGATGGACTCGCCCACCCGGCGTTCGGTTTCGGCCGACAGGTCGGAGCCCGCCGCGTCGCCCAGACGCGGCAGCGTGTCGGCTTGCGCCAGGGCGGGCGCTGGCAGCGCGGTGCCGATCAGCGCGATCACCACGATCACCGCCACGACACCGACCAGCCGGCAAGCCGTGGTCACCAGGTGATCATGTCGGGAGGTCGGGTTCATGAGGGTCGACCAGAGGGGAGCCGAGCGGTCTTCATTCGAGACTATGATAGAACGCCTGCCTGCCGAGCGTCTGCATCCCCAGCCGAACCGATGACCGCCCCCGCCCCGACCCCAACAGCCGAGTCCGCTGCACTGACTCATTTTGATGCCGCCGGCCAGGCGCACATGGTGGATGTCGCCGACAAACGCGTCACCCGGCGGGTTGCCGTGGCCAGCGGCACCATCACCATGCAGGCAGCCACCCTGGCCACCATCCTGCAGGGTTCGGCCAGCAAGGGCGACGTGCTGGGCATCGCGCGCATCGCCGCGATCCAGGCGGCCAAGCGCACCAGCGATCTGATTCCCCTGTGTCACCCGCTCGCGCTCACCCGGGTCGCGGTCGATTTTTCGATCGATCGGGCCGGCCATCGCATCGAATGCATCAGCACGGTCGAGTGCGAGGGCAAGACCGGCGTCGAGATGGAGGCCTTGACGGCGACCAGCATCGGTCTGCTCACCATCTACGACATGTGCAAGGCCATCGACCGGGGAATGACCATCGAGCGCGTGGCGCTGCGCGAGAAACACGGTGGCAAGTCGGGCAGCTATGTGGCCGACGCGGCGACCGCCGATCCGGGTGGCCGATGAATCAACCCGGTCCTGTCCCTGTTCCCTTCCCTGTCCGGGGCATGTCGGTGCTGCCAGCCTGGATCGACTACAACGGCCACATGAATGTCGGTTATTACCATGTCGCCTTCGACGTCGCGTCTGATGCCTTCTTCGACTACCTGGGCTTTACGCCCGAATTCCGGCGCGACCATGCCGCCTCGACGTTCGCGCTCGAATCGCATCTGAACTTTCTGAGCGAACTGACGGTGGACTCCCCCTTGCGCTTCGAGGCCCGTCTGCTCGACTTCGATCACAAACGCATTCATTTCTACATGGAAATGTTTCACGCGGACGAGGGCCGGCTCGCGGCGAGTTATGAATCGCTGTCGGCTCATGTCGACATGAATCAGCGCCGAACCGCGCCCATGCCTCAGAGCCTGTTGACCCGGCTGGCCGGCATTCGCCAGGCCCATGCCGGGCTGCCCCGACCCTGGCAGGTCGGTCACGCGATCAGCGCCCACCCGGCCCGATAACATCGGCCGGCAGCCGCTACCGGAACAAAACGGTCGCGAGCCCGAGGAAGATCAGAAAGCCAAGGCTGTCGGTACTGAAGGTCAGCAACACCGGCGAACCCATGGCCGGATCCCGGCCGATTCGCTGCAGGAAGATCGGCACCGCCAGCGCCACCAGTGCTGCGAGCAGCAGGTTGAGCATCATCGCGAGCATCATGGTCAGACCCAGCAGCCGACCATTGGGGGTGCCGCTGTAGAGCCACCAGGCGAAAAGACCCGCCGCGCTGCCCCAGACCAGACCATTGAGCAGCGCCACCTTCAATTCCTTGCCCAGCAGCCGGCGAAAGTTCGACACATTCACCTGACCCAGTGCAATCGAGCGGATCACCAGGGTCATGGTCTGATTGCCCGAGTTGCCGGCGATGCCCGCGACGATCGGCATCAGCGCTGCCAGTGCCACCACGCGTTCGATCGTTCCTTCGAAGAGCCCGATCACCCGCGACGCAAAAAATGCCGTGCACAGATTGAGCGCGAGCCACAACCAGCGGTTGCGGGCCGAATGCCACACCCCGGCAAACAAGTCTTCTTCCTGGATCAGACCGGCCTGATTCAGCAGGTCCGCCTCACCCTCCTCGCGAATCACGTCGACGACTTCGGACACCACGAGTCGGCCGATCAGCCGTCCCGTATCGGAGACCACCGGTGCCGACACGAGGTCATACCGCTCGAAGGCCTGAGCGGCCTCGAAGATACTGTCGGGCACATCGAAGGTGAGCGAGTCACGCAGCATGATCGATTCCACGCTTGCCTCGGGCTCACTGACCAGCAGACGATCGATCGGCAACACGCCCTTGAGCAGATCATTCCGATCGACCACAAAAACCGAATCGGTATGACGGGGCAGTTCATCGAAGCGACGCAGGTACCGGAACACCGTTTCGGCGGTGACATCCTCGCGCACCGTCACGATGTCGAAATCCATGTAGGCGCCCACCGTGTCTTCCTCGGCGCTCAAGGCCTCGCGAAGTTGCTGCCGCTGCTTCTCGGTCAGCGAATCCTGCGCCTGTTCGACGATATCGGGCGGGAACTCATCGGCCAACTCGGCCAGATCGTCGGCATCCAGCGATCGGGCCACGGCGGCCAGGTCGGCACCGGCCATCGATTCGATCAGCGTCGTGCGAACTGCATCGGCAAGCTCGAGCAGGATGGCTCCGCGTTGCTCTGCATCGGGCAGGCCCCAGAGCAGACTGCGATCCTGTGGCGGCAGTGCCTCCAGGATATAGGCCATGTCGGCCGGATGCAGCCGCTCGACACGGGCATGCAGATGCGACAGCAGTTGTGCCTCGTTGACCCGCTCGACCAGGCCGGCCCGCTCGTCCTGCGGATCGGCCTCGCTCATGCTCCGGATCAGCTCGAGCCGGTCGAGCCACTGGCGAACTTCCTGCAAGGCGATCATCGCCGCTTCATGGTCACGCGGCAGCGCGGGGCCTTCCTGGCTGTCGGCCGAGTCCTCGTCGGCCGGGTGATCGGCGGGCGTCGACATCGATTCCTCAACCGGCAATGGCTGCGCATCGACGCGCCCGGGCACGCCTGATTCGCGGTTGTCGCGTTGATCGGACATAGGAACGGCCTGGTTGTCGGGTCCCGGGCGTTGCACCAACCCTGAGCGGCGCCACAGACGGTACCTGTCGCGACGATGTCTGCATCGCCGATGAGCGAGGCGGGCTCAGGCACTACGGCCGCACGCGCATCAACGGCATCGATTATGGACGAGTTCGATGACGGGTGTTCGAAAACCAGCCGGGCGGTCGGTGCGAGCCGTCAGGGAATACGGGCCACCGATACAAACCGCTCGATCGAGGCTGCGCGGCTGGCCAGCCACGGACTGTCGCGGTGACGGTCGAACCATGCCGGGCGCGGCAGCATGGCCGCCAGCCATGCGGCCTGATCGGTCGACAGACCGTGCGCATCAATGCCGAAGTAGCGCTGAGCGGCGGCCTGGGCGCCGAACAGACCATCGCCCCATTGCGCCAGATTCAGATACAGCTCGAAGATGCGTCGCTTGTCCAGCACCGCTTCGAGCATCATCGCAATGACCATTTCCTGAGCCTTGCGCCAATAGCTGCGCTGACCGGTCAGATACAGATTCTTGGCCAGTTGCATGGTGATCGTCGAACCGCCGAAGGCGATTTCATCGCGCGACAGGTTGCTCATCCAGGCGCGCTGGATGGCGCCCCAATCGATGCCCCAATGCTCCACGAAGCGCGCATCCTCGGCCATCACCACGGCACGCTTGAGTTCGTCGGAGATGTCGGCATAACGCACCCATTCATGCCGCAGCCGCCCTTCCCGGCCCAGCGCGCGCAGACGGTCCGCTTCGGCCTTCATGAAGCGACTGTTGGTGGGTGCGTCGCCGGTCAGGGTCAGTACCTGCGCAAAATACCAGCTCTGCCACGCCAGCAAGGCGCAAACCGCCAGCACGATCGACCAACTGGCGATGCGCAGCATCGGTCGGATTCGCTGCATCCAGGTCACGGGCTGATGTTCATCGACCGTCGATGAGGCTTTGCGCGACGACTTTGGCGGTGTCCGTTGCGCTGTCTGGCGATGCTGTTCAGTGCGCCGACGCACCGTCGATCGCCGCGCGCAGCCTGGCCAACACCGGATCCGTGTCCGGATGCACGCCATGCCAGAGCAGAAAGGACTCGGCAGCCTGTTCGACCAGCATGCCCAGGCCGTCGAATACCCGGGGACATCCCGCCTCGCGTGCCTGCTTCACGAATGGCGTGTCACCACTCGAATAACCGATGTCGTAGGCCAACGCGGCGCGGGCCAGCAGCGAGGCCGGGACCAGCGATCCGGCACCCGCCTGAGCGGCCGCGGTCGCATTGATGATGATCAATCGCCGTTCATCGGTCGCCAGTCCGGCCAGATCGGTCAGGGCCATCGCGGTGACCGACTGCGCGCCCTCGCACGGCCAGTCCGCTGCCCTTGCGGCCAGGGTTTGCGCGCGCGCCGGCGTGCGATTGGCGATGATGAGCCTGGCGACACCGGCATTGAGCAAGGCCTGCATCACGCCACGCGCCGCGCCGCCTGCGCCGATCAGGATCAGTCGGACACCGGCCAGCGATGCCCCGCAGCGGCCATCCAGATCACGCACCAGGCCCGCCCCGTCGGTGTTGTCGCCGAGTACGCCGGTTGCCGTGAAGTGCAGCGTGTTGACAGCCCCGGCCGCCAGGGCGCGCGAGGTGTGGCGATCGGCGTAGCGAAACGCATCTTCCTTGAACGGCATGGTCACATTCAGTCCGATGCCGCCTTCGTCCCGGAACCGGCGGACCGACGCCTCGAACGCATCCGGGTCGGCAAGCAGGCGTTCATAGGTCAGGCTGCGACCGGTCTGCCGCGCAAAGGCCTGATGGATCTCGGGCGAGCGGCTATGGGCGATCGGATTGCCGATCACCGCAAATCGGCCAACGCTGGTGGCGGCCGCGAGGGCATCTTTCACGGGCTTCATCCGCCCGTTGCCGGAGCGGCACTGGATTGCAGGGATTCATTGGTGAAGGTCCAGGTCCGTACGATCTGCAGGACGTCTCCCTGGGCCGACATCTCGGGCGTGAACCGCTCATACGGCGCACCGGCCAGAACGATTTCGCGAATCGCCTTGTTCAGTGGCTCGTGTTGCGATTTGCGATTGATCACGATGTTGCCGACCTGACCATCCTTCTGGATCTCGACCGTGATCACCAGCGAATCATAGAGCTTGCCGCGCGCCTCGGCCGGGTAGCGTGCGGTGCCGATCTGCTCGATCCGCGCGGCCCAGTCGGTGACATAGCGGGCATAGGTTTCGCCGACCGCATTGACGCCATAGGTGAGTCGGCGCGGACGCTTGTTATAGGCGTCGATGCTCTTTTCGATCTGCGCCTGCAGCATGGCGATCTTGAACTGGATGTCCTCGTCGTCCGAGCCTTGCGCATTGGGGGTGGTCTTGCTCTCGGGCTGCTCGACGAAAGTCTGTACGCTGCGCGTCATGGCCATCAACTGGCGTTGTGCATCTTCCAGTTCGGCCACGCGCTGTTGCTTGCGTTCGACGTCGGTGCCGGCTTCGAAACGCTCGTCAGGTGCCAGGGGCGATTTGGCACGACCCGTCTCATGCTCGCCGCCCGCCGTCATGTCGACCTGGGCGACGACGTCCGGGGTTACCGGCCGGTCGGCGCCGCGCGCATTGAGCAAGATGACTTCCAGGCGCGAATCCATCGGCTTGAACTTGAGCGGATCGGGCGGCGCGAAGGTGATCATCATCAGCAGCAGGTGCAGCGCGGACGAGAACACCAGCGCCTTGTTCAGCGGCGTGCTCAGCGTATTGCGCCAGGACCGCAGGGCGAATTCACTCATGCCAGTCTCCTCATGGCGCCTCGCCGGTGCCGCCGGGGATCAATGCAGGGGGTTGATCGGCTGCCGCTTGCCCGGCTGCCGGCTGGTCAGCCGCCGCCTGATCCGGCGGCGACTCATCGGCTGCGACCTGGGCCAACGGCCGGTCGCCCGCCTCGTCGCGAATCACTTCATCCATCGCATCGACCGCATCATCGGCATCACCGGCGACCAGCTCGACAAAGCGCGCGCTCACCGCAAGATCGATGGTGTCACATTCGAGCAGTTGCACGAGCAGGCGGCGACCAGGGGCGACCAACGGCGCACCGGACGCACGAAAATACAGGGGCGCGTCGACCAGCCTGACCATGTCGTCGCGCACCCCGACCGCCAGAAACCGCCGCTCCTGCTGCTGCTCGACCCAGCGCATGCACCAATAACGCTCCATGCGCTGCTGGAAATCCTGATAGGCAGAATGCCGGGCCTCGAAGGCCGGCATGATCGAGAAAATCTCGGCACTGTTCGCCGCGAGCGGGGCCTGCTGTAATTCGATCGCCGCGAGCAATTGCCGCTGGTTGACCAGATCGATATAACGACGCAGTGGCGAGGTCGCCCACACGTATTGCGACACGCCGATACCCTCATGGGGCAAGGCCTGGGTGCTCATCCGTACCCGCCCGCCCTGCTGCGACCGATAGATGCCGGCTACCTGGCGGTCGGCGAGCAAGCCCCCCCATTGGCTGTTGGCAAGAATCGCCATCTCGGCCACGATACGCGAGAGCGGCGCGTCACGCCGCCGTTGCGCGATCTCGACCCGATCGCCCTCGATCGAGAAACTGAAATCGGTACGGAAACGTGGCTCGGGCTTGCCGCGAACCCGCTCACGGTCGCGCACCAGCGCCAGGGTCAGACGCCACAGCACGCGCATGGCATCACCATGCGGCAGTTCGACTGCGGGATCGTCCAGCGCTTGCTCGGTGAACAAAGTATCGAGCAGGTCATGACGCAGATTGTCGGCGACGGTGAGCCGCTCGAGTACCGAGTAGGTATGACGCAGACCGTCACCGGACTCGTTGAGTTCAAAGTAGAGCGACAAGGCCGGTACATCACGACCCGCATCCAGCGAGAACCGGCTCACCAGGGCCGATGGCAACATCGTGATCTTCGAGCCCGGCATATAGACCGTGGACATGCGTTCGCGGGCAATCCGATCCAGATCCGAGCCCGGTGCGATCGCAATCGCAGGTGCGGCGATGTGAATCCCCACGCGGGCACGCCCGTCATCCAGAATCTGCACGGACAAGGCGTCGTCGATCTCGGTGGTCGTCGAATCATCGATTGAAAACGCCACCGTGGCCGACACCGGCAAAGCGTCGAGCCTGGCCTGCACCTCTTGATCCGGTTGCCAGTTCTCCAGCGAGGCCGCAAAACCCGTGCCGAAGGGAAACAGTTCGGCGCAGAATCGCGCCAGATGCAGATCGTGGGCCGAATCAAACGCGCCCAGCGAGAACAACAGACGCTCGGGTGACTGGCCGGTTCTGGCCATCGCCTGTTCGAAGGCCTTCCACTCCAGGCTCATCTTGTCGGGTCGCACCAGCAACTGGCCGGCCGCGGCCCGGATCGGCTCGGGCAGACGGCCCTGGGTCATCTCGTCGGCGTAGGTGGCGATCAGGGCGTCGCGCTCGCGCCGCTTTTCCTGAGCCGACAGCGCGGCCTTGACGGTTTCCTCGGGAGCGGCGCGAAACTGGCCCCGGCCCTTGCGCTGAAAGTGGATCGGTGCCGACTTGAGCCGGGTGAGCAGAGCCGTCGCCTGCACGGCATCGGGCTCGCAGCCGAAATACTCACGGGCCAGTGCCTCGAAGCCAAATTCATCAGGGGGAGCGCATTCCCAGAGAAAGTCGATATCGATCTGATCGGCCGCCTCGAGCGCGGCGGGCAGCAGCCGATCGGCAGTCGGCGACTCGAAGCGCAGATAGATATGGGCGGCTTTGATCTTCGCACGACGGCCCGAAACCAGCTCGACCTGCAGACTGGTGCCGTTGTCGGCCAGCACGGTTCCCGATTTCAGGTCGCCGTTTTCCTCGAATAGTGCAAACGCCATAGGCGCCCGATTATACGGGCCGCCTTGTCGCTCCGTGCAGCGTAGTCCGACCGTCTATCGGACGCCGCAACACCGGACAGACGGCGCGGGGTCAGGGCTCGCGCTGGTCGACGCGGATGGCTGCGCCATAGCCGGCGAATGCCAGTACGGCGGGCAGGTGATCGGCAAAGTCCGACAGGCCATGGTCACTGCCAGGCAGAACATGGGTTTGCGCCTGCGGATAATGGGCAATCATTTCGCGCCAGTCCAGCAACTCGTCGCCCATGGCGGCAATCAGCAGATAACGATTCGGAAAGGTGATCAACGGGGTTTCGAGTTCGGCCAGTTCGCGCACGTGGGCGGCCTCGAAGCGCATCGGCTGATCCTCATGCCAGGTACGCAGATCGCCAACCTGGGAGGCAAGGTCACGCGCCGCATGCACCACCGGATTGAGCAGCGCGGCGCGGCAGCCGGTGCGCTCGGCCAGCCAGGTGGCATAGAACCCGCCCAGGGAACTGCCCACCAGCGTGTCCTGGGGTGTCAATGCATAGGTCTGGCGAACCTGCTCGACGGCCGCCCGCGGCGATGGCGGTAGTGCCGGGCAGGCATATTGATCGGCCAGGCCGGCGGCCGTCATGTGCTCGGCCAGCATCCGCGCCTTGAACGAGGCCGGTGAGGATCGGAATCCGTGCAGATAGATGAGCATCAGCCCGGCTCCGGTCGCGCCGCGAGGGCGTCGAGCAGCTTCGCATGGATGCCCCCGAAGCCGCCGTTACTCATGACCAGCAGATGGTCGCCGGGGCGGGCCAGGGCCAGCGCATGCCTGACCAGTTCGTCGACCGAGGCGCTGGCAAAGAACCGCTCGCCCAGGGCGGCAAACACCTGCGCCGGCTGCCAGTCGAAGCCCGCATCAAACAACATCACATGTTCGGCACCGCTCACACTGGCGAGCAGTGAATCCTTCATCGCACCCAGGCGCATCGTGTTCGAGCGTGGCTCGATCAGGGCCAGGATGCGTCCGGTATCGCCCATGCGTTCGCGCAATCCGGCGATCGTCATCGCAATCGCGGTCGGATGATGGGCGAAATCGTCAATGACGGTGACCCCGTGCCGAATGCCGCGCACTTCGAGCCGACGCTTGACGCCGGCGAAATCGGCCAGCGCGACCAGCGCGTCGGCCGGCGGCACGCCCGCATCGACGGCAGCGGCGATGGCGGCCAGCGCATTGAGTCGATTGTGCGCACCCGGCATGGCCAGCGTGCAGCGGCCGATCGCCACACCCTGATCGATCACGGTGAATTGGCTGCTGGCCGGCTGCTCCACCACGTCGGCCAGTTGCCAATCACCGCCGGGGCCAAAACGCTGACGACGGCTCCAGCAACCCCGCGCCAGCACCTCATCGAGCGCGATGCAGTCAGCCGGGTGCAGGATCAATCCGCTGCCCGGAATGGTTCGGACCAGATGATGGAACTGAGTCTGTATCTGTGCCAGGTTGTCGAAAATATCGGCGTGGTCGAACTCCAGATTGTTGAGCACCGCCACCCGCGGCCGGTAATGGACGAATTTCGATCGCTTGTCGAAGAAGGCCGTGTCGTACTCGTCGGCCTCGATCACGAAATGGCGGCCTTGGCCGGCGTCGGCCGACGGCCGTCCATCCGCAGGCACGCCGCCGACCAGCCAACCGGGCGCCAGTCCGGCGCGATCGAGCAGGTGAACGATCATGGCCGTGGTCGTGGTCTTGCCATGAGTGCCCGCCACGGCGATGACCTGGCGCCCGCCCAGAAAATGCTCGGCCAGCCACTGCGGACCAGAGACGTAACGCTGACCGGAGTCGAGGATCGCCTCGAGCAGGGGGTTGCCGCGGGAGACCACATTACCGATTACCCAGAGGTCGGGTGCCAATGCCAGCTGGTCAGCGCCATACCCCTGGATCAGGTCGATGTCGAGGGCCGCGAGCTGCTCGCTCATCGGTGGGTACACATTCGCGTCGCAGCCGCTCACGCGTTGCCCGGCCGCACGCGCAATCGCGGCGATCCCGCCCATGAAGGTGCCGCAGATGCCCAGTATATGAATCGATGCCAAGAGCTAACAGGTCCAGGAACGGCGAGGCGAACTAGAATCGGCAGGATCGATCTTAACCGACGCTCCCGCCTGCCCCATGCCACCGACGGATCAAGCCCACGGCCTGCGCGAAGAGGTTGCCGCCACTGCCGCCCGACTCATTGCCGACGCCGGTCTGGACTATGGCGCGGCCAAGCGCAAGGCCATTCAGATCGTGTTCGGCTCGCAACAGGCGCCGCGCAATGCAATGCCCGGCAATGATGCGATCGATCATGCGCTGCTCGAACACCTGACGCTGTTCGATGAGGCCCATGATTCGCGGGTGCGTCGCCGGCGGGAGGCCGCATTGGAGTTGATGACACTGCTCGAGGCCTACGATCTGCAGATCACCGGGGCCGTCTGGAAAGGCATCGTGACCGAGCAGGCGGCCATCCATCTGCAGGCATTTCATGACAACGGCAAGGAGATCATGTTGCGACTGCTCGATCTGGGCATCGCCGTCACGCCGGTCATGCTGCCGCATCTGAAAGGCAGTGGTGAAGTCGAGGCCATGACCTTCTGGTGGCGCGACGAGCCGGTCATTCTGGCCGCCTATGACGCGCGCGAATACCGGGCAGCGCCGCGTTCTCCGGGTGGTCAGGGGGCCGAGCGAGGATCGCGGGCCGCCCTGATCGCCCGAATGCAGGCCGGCTGAATGACCGTCAATGACACCGATCAGCCGGTCGCGGCGGCGGCGCCACGACAGCGGCGCTGGCTGATGGCAGGCGCTGCCGTGCTGGCCCTGGCGGCCGGAGCCTTGGTGGCCCAGTGGCAGTTTCGCGAGCGGGCGGTGCATGATCAGGCCGTCGATCTGCTGCTGGCGCAGCGCTTCGCCGATCCGGACGGGCGGGAAATTGCCCTGGACGCCTATCGGGGTCAAGTGCTGGTGGTGAACTTCTGGGCGACCTGGTGCGCCCCGTGCATCGAGGAAATGCCCGAACTCTCGACCATGCAGGGGGAATGGCGGGCCCGCGGTGTTCAGTTTCTGGGCCTGGCCATCGATTCGGCCAGCCGGGTCAAGGCATTCAGTGAGCGGCTGCCCGTCGATTACCCGCTCCTCGTCACCGCCACCACCGGCAATGAACTGGCCCGTCAGTTCGGCAATCAGAACGGGTATCTGCCCTATACGGTAGTCATCGACCGGCTGGGCCGGGTCACCGCCCAGAAGCTCGGTCGGATCAAACGCGACGATCTGACCGCCTGGATAGCAGCCGCGGCAAACAATTAGCCGACATTCAGTTGCGTTGGGTGTGAATTAGCCGAATTAGCACCTAGACAACAATCAGACACCAATCCGGCAGAGCACTGGACAACCACAACAAAACCGTTGAAAATCGTCCATCGCGATAATAAAAGCGAGTATCTTCGCATCTCCTGTTGCCCGATCCCGCACTCCCGGCGGTGATGTCCGGCCTGCCCACCGCTCACTGGATTCTCATGGATCTGAGAAAACTCAAGACCCTCATTGACCTCGTCGCCGATTCGAGCATTTCCGAGCTCGAGATCACCGAGGGAGAGGGTAAGGTTCGCATCGTCAAGGAAGATCGTCGGCAACCGATGGCCGCCATGGTCCCGCAGGCCATGCCGATGCCGAGCGCCCCTGCCCCCTTACAGACGGTTGCAGCCGCACCTGCGCCGGCGGCACCCTCCAGCGGCGCCCGCGGCCATACCGTGAAGTCACCCATGGTCGGAACCTTCTATCGCGCCGCCAATCCGGAAGCACCGTCCTTTGTCGAAGTGGGGAGCCGGATCGAGGCCGGCGAGACGCTGTGCATCATCGAGGCCATGAAGCTGCTCAATGAAATCGAAGCGGATAAATCGGGCACGGTGACTGCCGTGCTGGTCGACAACGGCCAGCCGGTCGAGTTTGGCCAGCCCCTGTTCGTGATCGAATAGTCGGCATCATGTTCGACAAGATTCTGATCGCCAATCGCGGCGAAATCGCGTTGCGCATCCAGCGCGCCTGCCGGGAAATGGGCATCAAGACCGTGGTCGTGCATTCGCAGGCCGACACCGAAGCCAAGTATGTGAAGCTGGCCGATGAGTCAGTGTGCATCGGCCCACCGGTATCGCGCGAAAGTTACCTCAATGTGCCCGCCATCATCAGCGCCGCCGAGGTGACGGACGCCTCGGCCATCCATCCCGGATACGGCTTCCTGTCAGAGAACGCGGACTTCGCCGAGCGCGTGGAACGCAGCGGCTTTGTGTTCATCGGCCCACGTCCCGACAATATCCGGCTGATGGGCGACAAGGTCTCGGCCAAAGATGCGATGAAGGCCGCCAAGGTGCCAGTGGTACCGGGCTCGGACGGGGCCCTGGGCAACGATCCCCAGGAAGTGATCCGGATCGCCCGCAACATCGGCTATCCGGTCATCATCAAGGCGGCCGGCGGCGGTGGCGGGCGCGGCATGCGAGTGGTCCACAATGAAGCGGCACTGACCAATGCAGTGGCCATGACGCGATCCGAAGCGGAATCAGCCTTCGGCAATGCGTCGGTCTACATGGAAAAGTTCCTGCAAAACCCCCGACATATCGAGATCCAGGTGCTCGCCGATGAGCATGGATCGGCCGTTTATCTCGGTGAGCGCGACTGTTCGATGCAGCGTCGTCACCAGAAGGTGCTCGAAGAGGCGCCGGCGCCGGGCATCGTGCGCAAACTGATCGAGCGGATCGGCGAGCGCTGTACCGACGCCTGCCGCCGGATCAATTACCGGGGTGCGGGCACCTTCGAGTTCCTGTTCGAGGACAACGAGTTCTACTTCATCGAAATGAACACCCGGGTCCAGGTCGAGCATCCGGTCACCGAACTGGTGACGGGTATCGACATCGTGCAGGAGCAGATCCGGATCGCCAATGGCGAGAAACTGCGGATACGGCAGCGCGATGTCCGGATCGAAGGCCATGCGATTGAATGCCGGATCAACGCCGAAGACCCGTTCAAGTTCACGCCATCGCCGGGCCGCATCACGGCCTGGCATGCGCCCGGGGGGCCCGGTATCCGGGTCGACAGCCATGCCTACACCGGTTACGTGGTGCCGCCCTATTACGACTCGATGATCGGCAAGCTCCTGGCACGGGGGGACACCCGCGAACAGGCGATCGCACGGATGAAGATCGCGCTGTCCGAAATGGCAGTCGAGGGCATTCAGACCAATATCGAATTGCACCGCCAGTTGATGATCGACCCCGGCTTCGCAATCGGCGGGACCTCGATCCATTATCTCGAGGAAATGCTGGCGCAGAGACCCAACCGGTGACACCGGACGAACCCGCCAACCCGACCGACTGGATCGAACTGGTGTTTGATGTCGATCGGGAGGTGGCCGACGGTCTGAGCGACGCGCTGCTCGAGCATGGCGCCATGAGCGTGCAGGTTCTCGACGGCCAGGCCGGAACCGCGGCCGAGCAACCGGTGTTTGGTGAGCCCGGCCTGCCGGCCGCGCCGATCGGCTGGGCCGTGTCCCGGCTGGTCCTGCTGGCCCCGGATGAAGCGGGCGCTCGCCAGCTTTTGCGTGACGCGACGGCCGCGATCGGCATGCCCGAACCCGGGAGTGTCGGTGTCCGGACCGTTGGTGCGCAGGACTGGGTGAGTCTGACCCAGGCGCAATTCGAACCCATGGCCATCGGGCAGCGCCTGTGGATCACACCGAGCTGGCATTCCGAACGGCGATTCGACGGCCAACGGGAAGTGATCCTGCTCGATCCCGGCATGGCATTTGGCACCGGGTCCCACCCGACCACACGGTTATGTCTGAGCTGGCTGGACGCGCACCTGACCGCCGGTCAGTCGGTCATCGACTATGGCTGTGGTTCCGGCATCCTGGCCATTGCCGCGGCAAAACTGGGCGCGGCATCGGTCCATGGTATCGATATCGATGAGCAGGCCATCACCTGCGCGCGGGCCAATGCGAGCGCCAACGACGTGGCGATTCACTGGTCGACAAGCCGTCAGACCTTGCCCCCGACCGCCGATGTCGTGGTGGCCAACATTCTGGCCAGTCCGCTCAAGGTGCTCGCGCCCTTGCTCGAGGATCGGGTCGGGCCAGGCGGCTGGTTGCTCCTGGCGGGTCTGCTGGATTCGCAGGTCGACGAAGTCGCTGCCTGTTATGCGCGAATCCCGATGCACTCGGTCGCCAGCGACGACGGCTGGAGCCTGCTGGCCGGCCGTCGTGAGATGGCGCCCATGGTGTAACCTTTGCCGCCCAGATCAATGACCGACTCCCACTCGATCGCCCATGGCGCTTGCCACCACCTGTCCGGCCTGTAGCACCAGCTTCAAGGTCAATCCGGAACAACTCAAGCTGCGACGCGGGCTGGTTCGCTGCGGCATGTGCCAGCATGTGTTTTCAGGCGTCGAGTATCTGCGCTATGTGAGTGATCTTCGCGCAGACAGTGGCGCCAGACCCGGCGCGGATGCCATCAAGCCCCGGATCGATCCTGCGCAACAGGCGGATATCGAGGCCGACTCACTCCCGGCCGATGCCCAGGACGATGATGGGCCGGCCACCATTCCCGGCGACCTCAAAACCGCATTCTTCCTGCCCGAGACCCGGTTTCGTCCCGCACCGGCGGAGCCTTCGCCAATCATCGCTGATGATCTGCAGGACATTCCGCCGCTGCACTCGGACGCCCGCGCGGGCGACGGACCCGCCGGCCAGTCCGGTGCCGACGCGGATCGGGTCGAACGTCGCACCGACGGTGCAACGCAAGAGTCTGGCAGCCTGACCACGCCAAGCGGCGACGATCTGGAGATCGACACGATTGCCGCCGGGGATTCACCCGGGCCACGGGTCAGGCGGAACGGACGTCGACGCAGCCGGGGCCGGAACCGGCAGCGCCGCCACAAGGCCGGCCAGGTTGACGGATCGGACAGCGTGGCCGGTATGGCGGATGACGGCCAGACCATTCCGGCGGTGCTCGACGGCGCGGCCGATCGTTCGAATCGGCCGCCTCACGATGCCGCCAACGGCGCCCTTGATGCCAGCGGCAAGGCTGATGAGGCCAACCGAACCGCTCGCGCGGCGCCGACGATCTGGCCGAGTATCGTCGAAGACTTCGATGAGCCTGACATTCAGGCACCAGACACCGTACCGGTCAAACGCGGTGACGACATGGGCTATCGATCGGGCGAGCCCGCGCAGGGTCGCGCCGGCGATGATCGCTCGGATCAAAGCCGCACCGCGGCGATCGTGCGCGCGCTGGCCGGCGACGACCAGCCGGCGAACCGTGAACCGGGTGCTGCCCGCGCTGGCGCAACAGGTGGTGCCGATGGCGAGATCGCGATTGATTATTTCAACGAAACGTCGCGTCCGTCGTTCAACTTCGATCTGCCTTCACGCCACGCCTGGATCGGCGCGGCCGTGCTGTCGATCATCCTCGCGCTGCAGTTGGTTCTGGGCGCCCGGGAATCGATCGCTGCGCGCTTTCCTGCCTTGCGGGCACCGCTGAACAGTTTTGCAGCGCCCTTCGGTCTCGCGGTTGATCTGCCCTGGGATACGACCTCGGTCAAGATTCGCTCCTTCGAACTGGCTGCTGAATCCAACCAGCGCAACAACTCACGCTTCACCATGATCATGTTGCTGGGCAACGAGGCCAGGCATTCCATGAAGTGGCCGGCGGTCGAGCTTACGCTGACCAACAGCATCGGCGAGATCCTGGTCCGCAAGGTCATCCTGCCCGACCAGTATGTCACCGACGCCGTTGAACTCGCCAATGGCATCGCCGCCAACAGCGAGAAGGTCATCCGCGTCAATCTGCAGGCCGATCAGATCTATCCGGTCGGCTATTCCGCCGTGTTGTTTCATCCCTGATCTGGAGATTTCATTGCCAGTCGCGACATTCGCCGCCGGTTCCCCGCGCCCCCGTCCAGCCCGTGCCCTGATCAGCGGATCGGTGGCGTTCGACACCATCATGGTCTTCGAGGGCCACTTCAAGGATCACATCCTGCCCGATCAGGTTCACATGCTGAACCTGTCGTTCCTGGTGCCACGGTTGAAGCGGGAATTCGGTGGTTGCGCCGCCAATATCGCTTTCAATCTGCATGCGCTGGGCGCACCGGCAACGGTATTGGCGACCGTCGGCCATGATGGCGATGACTATGTCGAACGACTCGCCAGCAGCGGCATCGATATGCATGCGGTCAGGCGGATAGCCAGCGAGTTCACTGCCCAGGCCTTCATTTCGACGGACCTGGCCGACAATCAGATCATCGCCTTTCATCCAGGCGCCATGTCGCAAGCGCATGAGGTCTCTGCCCTGGCGGCTGCCCGACATCATGGTGATCCAGGCGAGTGCATCGGCATCGTCGGGCCCAATGGCAAGCAGGCCATGCTCAGACACGCCGAAGAATTCGCCTCGGCCGGCATACCGTTCATCTTCGACCCCGGTCAGGGCCTGCCGATGTTCGATGGCCAGGAACTGCGGATGCTGATCGATCAGGCAACGGCCGTGACAGTCAACGACTACGAGAGCAAACTGCTGGTCGATCGGACCGGCTGGAGCGAAACTCAGATCGCCCAGCGGCTGGAGGCGCTGATCGTCACGCGGGGTGCGGATGGTTCACAACTCTATTCGGCTGGCGGGCAGACTCACATTGCGGCCGCCGCGATCACGACGGCGCTCGACCCGACCGGTTGCGGCGACTCCTACCGGGGCGGACTGCTCTATGGACTTGCCCATGGCTGGACATGGCTTCAGAGTGCGCGGCTGGGCAGCGTGATCGGCGCGATCAAGATCGAACATCAGGGACCGCAGAATCATCGGCTGGAATCCGACGAGATCGTGCGCCGCTTCGAGCAGGCCTACGGGACCCGACCCTGGTAGCGATGGTCGCCGGTCTTGCACCTTGCCGTTGACGCATGCCGGGCCGGCGCGGGTCCGGCCGCCGTCAGGCCTGGCCCAGTATCAATAGGCGAGCAGGTAAGGTCCGAATGAAGACTGCACGAAAACCTGCACGACCTGCAACAGCAGGATCAACACCAGCGGAGACAGGTCGATGCCGCCTACCAGGGGCACGATGCGGCGGATCGGCGCGAGAAACGGCCGGGACAATCCCTCGAGTGTCGGAGCAATGGGTGCATGCGGATTGACCCAGGAGAGCACCGCCTGGCCAATCACGACAATGATCAACAGGAACACCGACCACTTGATCAGCCAGAACACCGCCGTCAGCACCACCGCACCGAATACCGGCGCCTGCGCCAGGCCGGCAATGAGCACATAGCAGATCGCCATAACGATTGCGATGACCAGCGCCGCCAACAGGCTGGACCAGTCAACCTGACGAATCGTCGGCATGATCCGTCGCAAGGGTTTGACTGCCCAATCGGTGACGGCGATCACGAAATGGCCGATCGGATCGCGCGAGCCCATGCCCAACCAGTGCATATAGGCACGCAGCAGACAGGCGGTGGCCAGCAGCTGGCCGATTGTCTCTAACAAAAACCAAACCGTTGGACCCATGATCGCCCGGTGCAGGCGCAGTGAACACGGCTTGACGGGCGTGGACGACTGCGCTCCATTGAGTTGAGTTCGACTCGATTCGAGCCCGATGGGTCGGATTTTCGCACATAAAAAGACCCCGGGCGTGACACACCCGGGGTCTGGTACGACTTGTTCGCCGAGGTAAAGGCGTCAGGGGCGATTCCCGACCGGGAATGGCCAAGCTGCCACCGCATCCGTCTGACTGACCGAAGCGGCCTTGCGTGCCGTCTTGCTGGCCGTCTTGGCGGCCGAAGCGGGTTTGTCAGCTAGATTTTTTTTTGCCGCCCGCTTTGCCGGCTTTTTGGCAGCGCGCTTCTTGGCCGGTTTCTTCGCCGCTTTCTTCGCGGCCTTCTTGGCAGGCTTCTTGGCCGCTTTCTTCGCGGCTTTCTTGGCGGGCTTCTTGGCGACGCGTTTCTTCGCCGGTTTCTTGGCGGCTTTCTTAGCCGGACGCTTCTTCACTGCCTTTTTGGCGGCTTTGCGGGCCGGTGCCTTGCGGACTGCCTTCTTGGCGGCGGTCTTTTTGGCGGCCGGCTTCTTGGCGGCCTTCTTGGTCGCCTTGCGGGCGGTCTTCTTAGCGGTAGCCATGACGGGACTCCTTGAAAGATATGGCATTCACGGAAACTCGTTGACACCCGTATTGGATCGGGTGCAGCGGGCTATTCATCGGCGCTAGGCCGGTACCGGCAGGCCGGCCGGTCCCAACGCTAATGAATGGGGGAGCACCGCAGCGGCTGGCTGCGGCGCGAAGAGGCGAGGTTCGGAGACAGCAACGACGGACACGGGCGGCAGCTGGCCACGGCGTCAAGGCGGGTTGGTGTCGGCGTGAATCCCTCAAATTGGCAGTCCTGGATCAATCATGGTGTCTGGGGCATGGCGGGCTAATCCCAACTGAGCGCGCCGCCGGTCTGGTATTCGATCACCCGGGTTTCGAAGAAGTTGCGCTCTTTCTTCAGGTCGATCATCTCGCTCATCCAGGGGAAGGGGTTCTCTTCCTTGTCGAACAGCGGATCGAGTCCGATCTGCTGGGCCCGGCGGTTGGCGATGAAACGCAGATACCCTTTGAACATCGAAGCGTTCAGCCCGAGCACGCCACGCGGCATGGTGTCCTCGGCATACGCATACTCGAGCTTGACCGCCTGCTCGAACAAGCCGGCGATCTCGGCACGAAACTGGGGCGTCCAGAGGTGGGGGTTCTCCAGCTTGATCGTATTGATCAGATCGATGCCGAAATTGCAGTGCATCGACTCATCACGAAGAATGTACTGGTATTGCTCGGCAGCTCCGGTCATCTTGTTCTGGCGGCCCAGCGCGAGAATCTGCACGAAGCCGACATAGAAGAACAAGCCCTCCATCAGGCAGGCGAAGACGATCAGCGAGCGCAGCAGCGCCTGATCATTCTCGGGCGTGCCGGTCACGAAGTCGGGATTGGTCAGCTTGTCGATGAAGGGAATCAGGAATTCATCCTTGTCGCGAATCGACTTGACCTCGTGATAGGCATTGAAGATCTCACCCTCGTCCAGGCCCAGTGACTCGGTGATGTACTGATAGGCATGGGTATGGATCGCCTCTTCGAAGGCCTGGCGCAACAGGAACTGTCGGCACTCGGGCGCCGTGATATGGCGGTAGGTCCCCAGCACGATATTGTTGGCGGCCAGCGAATCGGCCGTGACGAAGAAACCCAGATTGCGCTTGACCAGTCGCCGCTCGTCTTCAGTCAGGCCGTTGGGATTCTTCCAGAGCTCGATATCCCGACTCATGTTGATCTCCTGCGGCATCCAGTGATTCGCGCAGGTGGCCAGGTACTTGTCCCATGCCCATTTGTATTTGAAGGGCACCAACTGATTGACGTCGGAGGCCCCGTTGATGATGCGTTTGTCTTCGGCGCGGACCCGTCGGGAGTCGCGTGCGACCACCGATGCCGCGTGACGATCGGCGGCATGGGCTTCCATCGCCAGTTGATCGGCACTGATCCGGCTCGCAGCGGTCACCTCGAGCGTCGAGTGTCCAGCCTGCCGGACCACCGTGGCCCCCGGCACGGGCGCCGGACGCGGACTGGCAACACGCCCGGACGGCACACGCTCGGACGACTGGGTCGGAAAACGATGGACATTCGGCTGACGACCGTGGATTGGTGCACGCGCCGCCGACGGCAGCTCGGCCAGGCCAGCGAGCACGCCGGAGACGGATCGAGTAACCGGGATCACGTTGTCGGCAGCCTCATGGCCGCCGGCAGACGCGCGGGTCTCTTTGATGTTGCCCGCCATCTTGACGGTGCGGGCTTGCAGGTTCATCCCAGGACAGCATGGCTTGATCTCGCTTCATTAGCACTCCGTTGCCGGAGCGGTTGTCGACTGACTTCATGACTGATCTGTACCGGCTGATGCCGTCCAGACCAGGCGACTCTTTTGGAACCGACAGATCCGACCCTTGAGGTCGGATCCGCCCGTCGATCCGATTGGCCGGGGCGCTGATTCCGAATGCAGTTGATGCTGCTGCATGCATTGCCGATGAAGCCGACAATTCCGGAGAACCGCACCTCCAACCCGAGGCAGAGAATTCAATCGATGTGCCGTCACGAGATTCCGCTGTTGATCACAACCCGGATGTTACGTTTGATGTGTATCGCTTGCAACGTCAGGAACAATCGACTTGACTTTCCAGTTGTGCGAATCGCAACAGCAAACGACGAACGGCACATCAATTTTCGATTCACTGCATTACTGACACGCTTCGCATTCGGGATCATCGAGCGCGCAGAACTTCGGCGCGACGTCACCTGCATCACCACCATCGGCCATCGCAGAGCGTAAAGACGCACCATTACCCGGTGATCCCGATTGACGCATCGCGCTTGCCGAGGTGGCGAACGATCCAACATCGCCATCCGAGGTCACCGCATTGAGCTGACCGATCTTGCCCGTCGACTTCTCCGCACTCGTGGCTCCGATCGTGCGCAGGTAATAGGTGGTCTTCAGGCCACGCAGCCACGCCAGGGTGTAGGTGTCGTGAAGCTTCTTGCCTGATGCGCCAGCCATGTAGATGTTCAGCGACTGCGCCTGATCGATCCATTTCTGACGACGGGCGGCCGCCTCGACGATCCATGCGCTGTCGATCTCGAAGGCGGTCGCGTACCGGGCCCGCATCTCCTCCGGAATCCGGTCGATGCTCGCCAGCGATCCGTCGAAATACTTCAGATCGGCGATCATGACCTCGTCCCATAGCCCCAGCGCCTTCAGATCCCGCACCAGATACTCGTTGACCACCGTGAACTCGCCCGAGAGGTTGGACTTGACGAACAGGTTCTGGAAGGTCGGCTCGATGCAGGCCGAAACGCCGATGATGTTGGAGATGGTGGCGGTTGGCGCGATGGCCACGCAGTTCGAATTACGCATCCCGTACTGCCGGATCCGCGCACGCAGCGCCTCCCAGTCCATGGTTTCGGACAGGTCCACGTCGAGCAGATCGATGTCGGCCAGATCACCGGACAGGCGTCCGCGCTGCTCGCGAAGCAGCTCGATGCTGTCCTTGGGCAGGATGCCCTGATCCCACAGCGACCCGGCAAAGCTCGAATAACGGCCACGTTCGGCCGCCAGTTCGGTGGACGACCAGTAGGCGTAGTAACAGACTGCCTCCATGGACCGGTCGGCGAACTCCACGGCCGCTTCGCTCGCATAGGACAGGCCCATCATGTGCAGGCAGTCCTGGAATCCCATGATGCCCAGACCCACCGGCCGATGCATGAGATTCGACTTGCGCGCCTTGCCGACTGCGTAATAGTTGATGTCCACCACGTTGTCGAGCATCCGCATGGCGGTGCGCACGGTCCGCGACAGCTTGTCGTGATCCAGCGACCAGCGTCCCTCGCCATCCTGCGTGAGATGGGCCACCAGATTCACGGACCCCAGATTGCAGACCGCAATTTCGGTGTCGCTGGTGTTCAGGGTGATCTCGGTACACAGGTTCGAGCTATGGACCACGCCCATATGCTGCTGGGGCGATCGCAGGTTGCATGGATCCTTGAAGGTGACCCAGGGGTGGCCGGTCTCGAACAGCATGGACAGCATCTTGCGCCAGAGCTGGGTGGCCGATATCGTCTTCGATGGCTTGATCTGACCCGCGGCGGCCATTTCCTCATAGCGCAGGTAGGCGGTCTCGAACGCCTTGCCTGTCTTCTCGTGCAGATCCGGGCAGGACGAGGGCGACAAGAGCGTCCACTGGCCATCTTCCATGACCCGCTTCATGAACAGATCGGGAATCCAGTTGGCGGTGTTCATGTCATGGGTGCGGCGGCGATCATCGCCCGTGTTCTTCCTGAGCTCCAGAAACTCTTCGATGTCCAGATGCCAGGTCTCGAGATAGGCGCACACCGCGCCCTTGCGCTTGCCACCCTGATTGACGGCGACCGCGGTATCGTTGACCACCTTCAGAAAGGGCACAACACCCTGGCTCTTGCCATTGGTACCGCGGATGTGGCTGCCCAAGGCGCGCACCGGCGTCCAGTCATTGCCCAGTCCACCGGCATACTTGGCCAGCAGTGCGTTCTCCTTGATGGCCTCGTAAATGCCGTCCAGATCGTCGGCCACCGTGGTCAGATAACAGGACGAGAGCTGCGAGCGCTGGGTCGCCGCGTTGAACAGGGTCGGCGTCGAACTCATGAAGTCGAAGCTCGAGAGCTGGTCGTAGAACTCGATGGCGCGGGCCTCGCGGTCGATCTCGCCCAGCGCCAGTCCCATGGCCACGCGCATGAAGAAAATCTGCGGTAACTCGATCCGGCGCTCGTCCACATGCAGGAAATAGCGGTCGTAGAGTGTCTGCAGACCCAGATACGAGAACTGAAGGTCACGGTCGGGCTTGAGCGCTGCCGCCAGACGAGCAATGTCGAACTGGGCAAGCTTGTCGTCGAGCAGGCCGGCCTCGATACCGATCTTCAGATAGCGCGGCAGGTATTCCGGATAACACTGCGCCATCTCGCCATGGACAACTTCGCGGCCGAGCACTTCACGTCGCACGGTGTGCAGCAACAAGCGCGCCGTTGCTTTCGAGTATGCCGGCTCCTTTTCGATCAGCGCACGCGCGGACAGAATCGCGGACTTGTAGACCTCGTCGAGCGACACGCCGTCGTAAAGATTTTTCACAGTCTCAGCGAGTATCGGCCCGGCCTGGACCTGAGTGCCCAGCTCGGCACAGGCCGAGCCGACCAGTGCGGCCAGCGCCTCGGTATCCAGCGGCACGAGTTGGGTGCCGTCGAGCACACGGATCGCCGGCTGCGCCGGCTCGCCCTGCCCAGCACCGGCAGCCGCCTGTTGCTGTGCCCTTTCCTGGGTGCGCCGCTTCTCGGTACAACACATAGGCACGAGCCACTTCATGCTCGCCTGAGCGCATCAGTGCCAGCTCGACGTGATCCTGGATATCTTCGATGTGGAAGGTGCCGCCACCCTGGCGACTGCGCACCAATGCCTGAACGACGCTGCCGGTCAGCGCCTCGACGAGGCTGCGAATACGCGCCGACGCCGCACCCTGGCCTCCCGACACCGCCAGGAAGGCCTTGGTCATCGCGATCGAAATCTTCTGCGGTTCGAATGCAACCACCGAGCCATTGCGCCGGATGATCCGGTAGTCCTCGAAACGGATCGCATGGCCTTCGGTGTCAATCGACGGCATGCCGCTGCCGCCACTCATCCGTTGACGGGCAACTGACGCAGATGACATTTCGACGGGATGATCGGCAACCCTTTGCATATGGCTTTCCTCGTAAGACTGGATCATTGGAACCGGCTGCCGGTAGGGCGGACGGTCATTGGTTCTGATTGCCGGATCGGCACGCCCGACCGATCCGGCATGCGACAGCCAACCAGGCTGGGCGCGGTGCGATGGGTCGGCGACTGATCCGGTGCCGCTCGATGACGAGCGGATGCTGCTTGTCTCGGTAATGCGTTGAACAGGGACTCGGGCCGGCACACGGTCTCGACAAGCACCGTGCGTAGATCAGGTCCTGGCGGATTCTTGGCAGTGAGTGGCGGCTGGCTGGTAAAGGAGTAGAAGTAATTGAATGATTGAAGACAGGCGTAGCAGGTGCGGTAACAGGAGTAGAGCGGTCTTTATTGAAGGAGCGGACGTCACGTCGAGGGCGCTCGGTCCGGATGCCTGCGGAACGCTTTCATCGACCGGGTGATTCATGGATCAATAGCCGACTGCCATGAACTCTCCGGGATCGATAGAATTTCCCAGCATTGGACAAACACTACATGTAGTGCCGCCTCGTTTCGAATGAACTAATTGTAGGGATTTTGTCGGCCCGAATCAACCACTCATCGCCGCTTGTCGGAAAATTTAACTTGGATTTGCAGAGTGGATGCCGGGCACGAACTGACTGCTTCAGCCGTCTTTTGACGAGCAATCCAGCAACCACGGGCCTTGCAGACCGTAACGTGCTGAAACTTTGTGCAACCTGCTCCAGTCGAAGCACGGGCCGGGGTCGGTCTTGCGATCGGGCGCGATGTCGCTGTGACCGGCCAGGAAGCGGATCGGCAGATGATCGAGCAACGTGACGAGCAATCGTTCCAGTCGCCGATACTGGGACTCGGTGAACGCACGCTCACCATCGCCCTCAAGCTCGACGCCGACCGAAAAGTCGTTGCAACGATCGCGGCCACGGAATGCCGATACGCCGGCGTGCCAGGCGCGCGCATGGATATCGGCGAACTGGATCAGTCCGCCATGACGACGGATCAGAAAATGGGCGGACACGCGCAGGCCGCGAAGGTCTTCGTAGGCTGGATCACTGTCGCAATCGAGCTCATTGCAGAACAGTTGCTGAATGGCGGGCCCGGTAAACCATCCGGGCGGCAGGCTGATGTGATGGATGACCAGCAGATCGACGACCGCGCCTGGCGGCCGGGCATCAACATTGGGCGATTCGATGTGCCGCGCCTCGCTCAGCCAACCCGCTGCGCCAGCAGGGCCTGAGATCAATTGATATCCAGGCGCTGCATCCGATAGCGCAGCGCACGAAAGGTGATCCCGAGCAACTTGGCTGCCGCCGTCCGGTTGTAACGCGTCTTTTCGAGCGCGCGTGTGATCGCCTCACGCTCGATCTGATCGATATAGTCGGGCAGGGACGCGGGTATGCCATCTTCCGTGAGGTGGGCCTGGCTGGATCGTTGCGCAAGATCGTCCGCACCGACCGGACCGCTTGGCAGCGGAACCGAGGACGGCTGGGTCAGAACGGGCGAATCGGCAGAGGAATCACCGGGTTCATCGCGTTCATATTGCGCCGCATCGGCACTCTCGGGACGCAGCCCCAGATCCTCGACATTGATGACTTCGCCATTGGAGAAGGCCAGCGCGCGCTCGAGAATGTTTTCCAGTTCGCGCACGTTGCCGGGAAAGCCGTAGCTTCTCGAGGTAGCGCACCGTGACCGATGCCAGGCGCGGCGGCGTCTCCAGTCCCTGTCGAGCCGCGAGACGGGCCAACACGGCGTGAGCCAGTACCGGCACATCCTCGCGCCGCTCACGCAACGGCGGCAGATGGAGTTCGATGACGTTCAGGCGATAGAAAAGATCCTGGCGGAAACGGCCCGCGGCCACGCATTGCGACAGGTTCTGATGGGTCGCGCTGATGATGCGCACATCGACGGGATCCTCGATGGTCGCGCCCACCTTTCGAACCCGTTTTTCCTGAATCGCGCGCAGCAACTTGACCTGCATGGCCAGCGGCAGGTCAGCGACTTCATCCAGGAACAAGGTGCCGCCATTGGCCGCCTGAAAGAAACCGTCGCGCTCCTGGTCGGCGCCGGTAAAGGCCCCCTTCCGGTAGCCAAAAAACTCTGCCTCCATCAGGGTCTCTGGGATCGCGCCGCAATTGACCGCAATGAAGGGAGCGGGGCCGCGAGGCCCGGCCTCATGGACGAGCCGGGCCGCCAGTTCCTTGCCCGAACCGGATTCGCCGGTAATGGCGACCGGTGCCATGCTGCGCGCCAGCCGCAGGATTTGTGCGCGCACGTCGCGCATGCCGGCCGATTCGCCGAGCAGTCGGCGCGAGGCGTCCACCGAGCCCTTGGCGGGATCGGCCTTGCCCTGGGCACTGGGCATCGGTATTGCGGCGCGAACCAGGTTGCGCAAGGCATCGACCGCAATCGGCTTGGCCAGATAGTCGAAGGCGCCCGCCTTCAGCGCGGCGACCGCATTCTCGGTGCTGCCGTATGCGGTGATCACCGCAACCGGCGTATTCGGATATTCGGTGGAGATCAGTTCGACCAGTTCGAGGCCGTTGCCATCGGGCAGGCGCATGTCGGTGAGGCAGAGCGAATAAGCCTTGCGCGACAGGCGGGCGCGCGCATCGGTCAGATCGGCCGAACAATCGACATCCAGCCCCATGCCCACCAGGGTGAGTTCGATCAGTTCGCGAAGGTCAGCCTCGTCATCAATGACCAGGACGCGCGGTATCGTCCCGGAACGCGAAACGATGCGGCCGGCGGATTCGATCGGTGTCATGCGAGGAGCACTGGATTCATATTGCCTTTCTGGACGTCCTGACCGCGAGGATCGATCAGGAACGCACCGCTGTAGCGATCGTTGCTGCGGGACTTCTGGTAGCGAATGCCCGCACCATTGAGCGCGGTGAGTTCGCGGGCCAGATACAGTCCGAGGCCGGTGCCACGGGATTCGGTCGTATAAAAAGGCTCGAAGGCGTGGGCAACGGCGTCAGCCCCCAGGCCAGGACCATCGTCGGCAACACCAAGCTCGAGGCGGCCGTCGTCCAGTTTACGCCAAGTGATCAATACCGCCGCCGGCTCGTTGGAAGCATACCGCAAGGCGTTGCCGACCAGATTCACCAGCACCTGACGCAATTGATTCGAATCGAAACGCATCGGCTCGTCGGTTTCCAGTGAAATGCCGATCCGATGTCGCTGCGCCCCGGCCTGCACGACGAATTCAGTGACAAACTCGCCCAGAAAGCGCTCCATGTCAACCCATTCATCCACGCCGGGCGCCCCGCGCGAAATCGACAACACATCCTCGATGACCCGGTTGATTCGCACGGTGTTGGCTTCCACGATGCCGGCCAGACGCGCCAGCGGCACCGAGTCCAGCTGTTCGGCAAGCAGACCATTGGCGTGGCGGATGGCGCCCAACGGATTGCGGATCTCGTGGGCGATCGAGGCCGACAGTCGACCCATGGACGCCAGCTTCAGTTGCTGGGCGCGTTGCTCGAGTTCGTGCAGGTTTTCCACCAGGATCACCGAGTCAGCATCCTGGGCATCCAGTGCGGCCATGAAGCGTACCCGCACGCGCGATGCCTTGGCCGGTTGGTCGCGCGAAGCCGCCACCGACAATTCGCACTCGAACTGCTGGCGGCGAGAATGCTGACGCCAGTGCTGATAACGATCGAACAAGGGCGCCCATTCGGCACCCAGCACATCGCGCACGCGGATCTGACCCGGATCACTGGCCAGGCGCAACTCATCGATGCCCAGCATCTGCCGCGCGGCCCGATTCAATGTGCGCAGGCGGCCATCGGCACCCACCACCAGCACGCCCTGATGCGTCTCGGCGATGACACGCTGGGTCACGGCAAGCTGGTTGCGCACATCCTCGCCGCGGCGAAACGCGAGTTCTTCCTGACTTTGCAGCCGGGCAGCGAGCCAGTTCACCGAGATTGCCGTGAAAAAGCAGGCGGCGCCGATCACCCCGGCCTGACCGAACTGGGTGGCATCAAAGCCCCGTTCATTGGTCAGGCCCGCGAGAGACTGAAGCATCAGCAGCAGGGTGGCCAGCGCGGCGAAGAACGCCGCATATCGACGGGACGACAGCACCGACCCGGCAGCCACCGAGGCAATCATCAGGGCGCTCATGCCGCCGCGCATCCCGCCGGAAAAATAGACCAGCAGGGCCAGCACGATCAGATCGGATACCACATGTACGAGCAACTGGATCCGTAAGCGCACCCGCGTACGCAGCAGCGGGATCAGCACCAGGAATACGGCCGCCGTGATCAGATAACCGACTGCGAGACGGCGAAACATCGCCTCATCGGCCAACTCCAGCCATTCGCGGCGAAAGGTCGCATAGGATGCCAGCACCATCACCAGGGCGAGCACGACCCGACTGACCGCGAACCAGAGCAAGGCCTGCCAGTAGGAATCAGGCGTTGCCTCGCTGGCTGGCGTCGCCGCGTTCACGGCGGCCGGTTCAGGATCGCCTGGCACCATGGACCGCCCGATGCTCGACGCTGCAGAAGGTATTGCCGTTACCGCGCACCGCTTCGGATGCAGGGACATAAACGCCGCAATGGGCACAGCTCAGGATCAGCTCCCGCCCCTGCCCTTCCCGCTCACGCTCACGCGTCAGGGCGGCCGCTTCATTCTTGCGTTGCATCAGGGTGATGAACCTGGCCACGCCCCAGACGAGCACGCCTAGCGCAATCCAGAATACGAGCTTACCCATCAACAGGCCCCGTCAGATGCGGCCAAGGACGACCTCCAGGACAAAACGACTGCCCGCATAACCCAGCAGCATGACGACGAATCCGGCGATCGTCAGTCGCAATGCCGTGCGGCCTCGCCAGCCCCACAACCATCTGCCCAGCAGCAGCATGCCGAACGCCGCCCAGGCCAGCAGCGTGAACACGGTTTTATGATCGACCCGGAAGGGACGGCCGAAGATCGCTTCCGACCAGAACATGCCGCTCAGGGCGGTGAGGGTCAGCAGCGCGAAACCGACCCCGACCAGCCGGAACAACAAACGTTCCATGGTCAGCAAGGGTGGCAGCCGATCGATGAGGCGATCGAGTGGTCCGGACGAACTCGGTGCGGCGCGCAGCCGTCGCTCGGCGCCCGCCATCAGCACCGCATGCAACAAGGCCAGCAGCAACACCGCATAGGCCAGCGTGCCCACCAGCATGTGCGGCACGAACAAGGCCCGGCCCGTCAACGCCGTATCGATGGACACACCAGGAAACAACCAGGGCAATGGCACGGTCAGTGCGGCCAGTGGCAGAACCATCGCGCGCATCGCGCTCCCGTGCGCATCATGGGGTTCGAACCAGAGCAGCAGCGCACCGACCGCCAGCGCCGCCGACAGAATATGCGCGAAGCCGAAGCGCACCTGGGAATCCGGCGCGATGGCCAGATACAAGGCCATGAAATGCAGCGTGATTGCCAGCAGAATCAGCCCGGAAGCGAGTGTCGGACGCGCCGGCCTGAACCCCGGCGACCGGCCGGGCAGGCCGACCCGATCGGACTCGTGCCCCCCTGCGGCATAGGGTGGGGTCTGGGTCGGCGAATCCGCCGCGACCCGGGCGCGACGAATGCCCAGCGCCCAGCTACCCAGGTAGAGAAGCACGGGGGCAATCGATACCGAAGTCAGTAGAATCTGCACTAACGGAGTTTAAACCACGCCCATGCTAGAAAACCTCTCCTCCCGTCTGTCCCGCGTCGTCAAGACCATGCGCGGCGAGGCCCGCCTGACCGAAGCGAACACCCAGGCCATGCTTCGCGAAATCCGCATCGCCCTGCTCGAAGCCGATGTCGCCCTGCCGGTGGTCAAGGACCTGATCGCCAGGATCCGTGAAAAATCCATGGGTCAGGCAGTGCTGGACAGTCTGACCCCCGGACAGGCACTGGTCGGCGTGGTGCATCGCGAGCTCACGGAAGTCATGGGCGGATCGGCGCAATCGCTGAATCTGGCCAGCAAGCCCCCGGTGGTGATCCTGATGGCCGGCTTGCAGGGCGCCGGCAAGACCACCACGGTGGGCAAACTGGCCCGCTGGCTGCGCGAGAATCATCGCAAGAAAGTACTCACCGTGAGCTGCGACGTGTACCGGCCGGCAGCGATCGAACAACTGCGCACCGTGGCCGCGCAGGCCGGCGCCGAATTCTTCGCCTCTTCCCCGCAGGACAAACCCGCGGACATCGCCCGCGCCGCCTATGAATGGGCCCGCACCCACTATTGTGATGTGCTGATCGTCGATACCGCGGGCCGACTGGCTATCGACGAGGCGATGATGGCCGAGATCAAGGGCCTGCACGCGCTGCTCGATCCGGCCGAGACGCTGTTCATCGTCGATGCGATGCAGGGTCAGGATGCGATCAATACCGCCCGGGCATTTCACGAGACGCTCGCGCTGACCGGCGTGGTCCTGACCAAACTCGATGGCGATTCTCGCGGCGGTGCGGCCTTGTCGGTCAAGGCTGTCACCGGGGCGCCGATCAAGTTCGTCGGCGTGGGCGAAAAACTCGACGGCATCGAGAGCTTCTATCCGGAGCGGATGGCCAACCGGATTCTCGGCATGGGCGACATCGTCTCGCTGGTCGAGGAAGCCGGCCGACATGTCGATCGCAAGGCGGCCGATGATCTGGCCAAAAAACTCAAATCCGGATCGAAATTTGATCTGAACGACTTCCTGGCGCAACTGGGTCAGATGAATCAGATGGGCGGACTGGGCTCGATGCTCGACAAGCTGCCCGCCCAGTTTCAGCAGGCCGCCGCGGGTGCGGACATGAATCAGGCGGAAAAGCAGATGCGGCGCATGCAGGGCATCATCCATTCGATGACGCCGGCCGAGCGGACCAAACCCGAGCTCATCAAGGCTTCGCGCAAACGCCGGATCGCCACCGGCGCCGGTGTGTCGGTGCAGGAAGTGAACCGCATGCTGAATCAGTTCGAGCAGATGCGCACGATGATGAAAAAGATGCAGAAAGGTGGGTTGGCCAAGATGATGCGCGGCATGAAGGGCATGTTGCCCGGCATGCGCTAGGTCCGCTCACCAAATCTCCCCCATTCCCCGGACCGGCCAGGCCGCGCGCCTAGAATGAGTCCCACTCCATCCACCGGTCGCCTTGCCCATGACTTCCTCGCACGATAACCGCTCCTCGAAGACGCCGACCGCTTCGGCTGACGCCGATGCCGATCGCGCCAGCCTGGCTTCCAGTTTCGCCGGCCGTCTGATCACCGATGCCGATGAACTGGCACCCTTTCTGATCGACTGGCGCAAGCGCTACACGGGCAAGGCCCTGGCCGTCGCCATGCCGGATACGCCGGCCGATGTGCAGGCGGTGGTGCGCTGGTGTGTCGCTCACCACTATTCAATCGTTCCCCAGGGTGGCAATACCGGCATGTCGGGCGCGGCCACGCCCGACGCCGATGGGCGCAACGTGGTGTTGTCGCTCGCCCGCCTCAAACGCATCCGGGCGGTGGACCCGGTCAACAACACCATCACGGTCGACGCGGGCTGCACATTAGCCGAGGTACAACAGGCTGCGGCCACCGCGCAGCGCCTGTTCCCGCTGAGCCTGCCCTCGGAGGGCAGTTGTACGATCGGTGGCAATCTGTCGACCAATGCCGGTGGCTGCCAGGTTCTGCGCTATGGCAACGCTCGCGAGTTGTGCCTGGGCCTGGAAGTGGTGACGGCCGATGGCGAACTCTGGCAGGGCTTGCGTGGCCTGCGCAAGGACAACACGGGTTACGACCTGCGTGATGTGTTTGTCGGCTCGGAGGGCACGCTGGGCGTGATCACGGCTGCCACGCTCAAGCTGTATCCGCAGCCGGCTGCGCAACTCACCGCACTGGCTGCGCTCGACTCGCCTGACCAGGCACTCAAGCTGCTCGGTCTGGCCCAGGGACATCTGGGCGCCAGTCTCACCGCCTTCGAGATGATCGCCGATATCTGCCTGGATCTGGTTGCCCGATACTTCCCCCAGTGCACCCGGCCGTTCGCGCAGCCCAGTCCCTACTATGTGCTGCTCGAATGCTCGGACGCCGAGAGTCAGGCCCATGCCGCCGAGCGTTTTGAGGGCCTGCTCGGCCAGGCCATTGAAGATGGCGTCGTGCGCGATGCGGTGGTTGCCGACTCGATCGCCCGAAGCAAGGCCTTGTGGGCGCTGCGCGAGAACATTTCCGAAGCCCAGGCCCACGCCGGCAAGAACATCAAACATGACATCTCGGTGCCGATTTCGGCGATTGCCCGCTTCGTCGAGCAGACCAACCAGAAGCTGACCACGACATTCCCGGGTATCCGGATGGTGGTGTTCGGCCATCTGGGTGACGGCAACCTGCACTACAACGTTTCGCCCTCGGCCGACCGCGAGGGGCCGGCATTCGAAGCGGAATTCCTGGCGCTGCAGCCGGCGATCAACCGGATCACCCATGATGCCGTGGTGAGTTTCGGCGGCTCGATTTCGGCCGAACACGGTCTGGGCGTCCTGCGGCGTGATGAATCGGCCCGCTACAAATCGCCGATCGAGATGGCGTTGATGCGCGCGATCAAGCAGGCCTTCGATCCCGACGGCCGACTCAATCCGGGCAAGGTGCTGCCGCCGGTGGCGGCTACCTGATCTGCCCGGGCTCCGGCTCCAGACCCATTCGTGACCTCCTCCAACCCTGCGACACAATCAGCCGATCCGATGGTCAGCACCACTGCGCCTGAACACCTGTTGGTGGGTTGGCGCGAATGGGTCCGCCTGCCGCGCCTGGGCATCCGGCGCCTGAAGGCCAAGATCGATACCGGCGCCAGAACATCGGCCCTGCATGCCACGCATATCGAGCGCTTTGATCGGGATCAGAAAGCCTGGGTCCGCTTCCGGGTCTATGACGACCATCGCAACCCCGAACATTTCATCACGGTTGCCGCACGACTGCGTGATGTGCGATCAGTGCGCAATTCGGGCGGCGTGCAGGATCAGCGACCGGTGATCCGCACCATGATCCAACTGGGTCCGCACCTGGTGCGCGCCGAACTGACGCTGGTCGAGCGCACCGATATGGCCCACCCCATGTTGCTGGGACGTACGGCACTGCGAGCGGTTGGCGTGCATGTCGATCCCGGTCGTGCCTTTCTGTTGCGCCGCAAACGCCGCGCCACCTGACCCGGTTCAGTCGAGAACATCATGAAGATCGCCATGTTGGCCCGCAATCCGACCCTCTATTCGCACCAGCGACTCAAGGCGGCCGCCGAATCCCGCGGCCACCAGCTCGACATCATCGACACCTTGCGCTGCTACATGAACATTGCCTCGCGGCGCCCGCATATCTATTACAACGGTCAACAGCTTGCCGGCTATGAGGCGGTGATCCCACGCATCGGCGCCTCGATCACTTTTTATGGCCTCGCGGTATTACGCCAGTTCGAGATGGGCGGGGTGTATCCGCTCAATGAATCGGTGGCGATCGGCCGGGCCCGCGACAAGCTGCGATCGATGCAACTGCTGGCTCGCGATGGCGTGGGACTTCCCGTCACCACCTTTGCCCATGATCCCAAGATCACCGATCAGGTGCTTGCCACGGCCGGCGAGGCCCCATTGGTGATCAAGCTGCTCGAGGGCACTCAGGGGATAGGCGTGGTGCTCGCCGACAGCCACCGGTCGGCCAAATCCGTGGTCGAGGCATTCCGCGGTGCCAATGTGAACATCCTGATCCAGGAATTCATCAAGGAAGCAGGCGGCACCGATATCCGGGCCTTCATCATCGGTGGCAAGGTGATTGCGGCGATGAAGCGCACGGGCGCGCCGGGTGAATTCCGTTCCAATCTGCACCGGGGCGGATCAGCCGAATCGGTGCGCATCTCGGCGGCCGAGCGCGCCACCGCCCTGCAGGCGGCCAAAACCATGGGGCTCAATGTCTGCGGGGTCGACATGCTGCGATCCAACCACGGTCCGGTCGTGATGGAGGTCAATTCCTCGCCCGGTCTGGAAGGCATTGAAAAATCCACCGGCATCGACGTGGCCGGTGCGATCATCGAGTTCCTCGAAAAGAACGTGAAGTCCGGGCACACCCGGACACGCGGCAAAGGGTAGGACATGCGCAGACCGTTCGAACTGGCTGGCGAATTCATTCCTGCTGGCACGCGCCGCACCGTGACCATTCCGGTCAGCGTGATGTCCGACCATACGCCGGTCGGCCTGAATGTGCACGTCGTGCATGGCCGCGAGGAAGGCCCCACGATGTTCGTCAGCGCAGCCGTGCATGGCGACGAGATCATCGGCGTGGAGATCGTGCGTCGGCTGCTCGGATCGCCGCGTCTGGATCGCCTGCGCGGCACCTTGCTCGCCATCCCGATCGTCAACACCTACGGGTTCATCAACCACTCGCGCTATCTGCCGGATCGGCGCGATCTGAACCGGTCGTTTCCGGGCAGTGGCAGCGGGTCGCTGGCCAGCCGGCTGGCCAATATCTTTCTGAAGGAGATCGTGCAGATCGCCAATGTCGGCATTGACCTGCACTCGGCGGCGATTCATCGCACCAATCTGCCCCAGATCCGGATCGCACCCGACAGTCCGAGGCTGTTGGCGCTGGCCGAAGCCTTCGGTGCCCCGGTCGTGCTGGTCAGCCCGCTGCGCGATGGATCGCTGCGCGAGGCGGCCCGGCAACGCGACGTGGACATGATTCTGTTCGAGGCCGGCGAAGGTCTGCGATTCGATGAGGGGGCGATCCGCACCGGCGTCAGCGGTTGCCTGCGCGTGCTCGCCCATCTGGAGATGATCCCGAAGAAGAGCGTTGCTGCCGCACGCGCCAGGCCGATCCGATCGCGCTCCAGTTACTGGATTCGCGCTCAGGTGGGCGGTCTGTTGCGCAGCTATCGGACGGTCGGTGAAATGGTTCAGAGCGACACCCGGCTCGGTGTGATTGCCGATCCGTTCGGCAAGATCGAGGAGATCATCTATCCGAACCATCCCGGGCTGATCATCGGCCAGACGAATCTGCCCCTGGCCAATGAAGGCGATGGCCTGTTCCATATCGCCCGCATCGATGCGCCGCGCAAAGTGGCGAAAACGTTGGATACCCTGAAGGAACAAGCTGGTGCCGACCCCTTGTTCGATGAGGATGAGATCATCTGATCTTGTAGGCCGGAGCGGGCGGCTCATGAACGGGACGTGTTGCCAAGCGGCCAGATGGTGGCTATTCCCGCTGGCGTGCTGCTCGGATGCGCCAGTTCGATCATGCAACTGCCTGCTCGGCGAGCATCATTACGCACTCGGCATGTCGGCGACCAAGTACCCCAGGAAATTCATCTGGAATGTTCTTAAAGACGTAGGCAACACATCGAAATCGGTCTCCGGCGACTCGATTGCGTCAATGCTGGCGAACAGTCTTCTCTGCTGAGGCCCGCAGCGCCGTAAAACTTTGAACGTGAGCAAGGATAGAGACCATGTTGAGGTCGCCCTTCGTCTTCTGATCGTCGTCCCGATCGTCAATGATCATCGTGATCTGAACGTCGAGATTGGCTCGTATGTTCCTAACGTCAAAGAGTTTCTTAACAGTTGCCGCAGTTGAGGCTGGATGCAAACTCATCGAGTCGAAGTAGGTATCATCGACCTTAAGCGGAAAGTTCTGTTTAGCACCTGACACCGCGGCAAGCTTGACGTTACGCGAGATCAACGCATGCGGATGAAGGGCTCGCAAATAAAACTCTGCCTCCTCCATGAACGGCTGCTCATCAGTTACACCGCCAAGGTTGTCAAGCTGCCATTGGGCTGCCGCAAACATGGCACCCAGATATCTCTGCAAAGTAAAAGCAAGCGCTTCTGGTTTGCTCCAAACCTGCAATTCACAATCACTCAGGGCGACATTCCAACGAGCAAGTGCGGCTTCAAGACCCCGACTACGTCGCTTGTCGCCACTGACCTTCAAGCCCGAGACCTGAAGATTCTCAAGAAGGCCACCGTCATCTGTAATCTCAATTTGGCCGCCACGATCAAACACATAAACCGGCACCACCGAACCTCCCGCAAAACGAACAGGAGGAATTAACAACCTAGCCTCTTCGCCGTGTGTGCCTTGGGCTCTGGAGCAAGCCCATGCGGTTAGTTGATTGATGGTCTGGCAGTTCATTTCAGGTCAAAATTGAAGGGGTCTTCTATCGGATCTTCAAGAGTGAGGTTAGTCTGCTCGCAAAAGAACTTCAACCCCTCGGAGAAGGATGCACCATCAAGGTGATTCTGCCTCCTTGGGATACCAAGGTGATCATGCGAACCTAACCAGATATCACCGCCCTCTCCGTGCGTAGGCATGTCGCTTGTAGCCACCGTGAGCTGGTAAACGCGCTTCCAGACAGGCTAGCTGCGGTCCCAAAGACCGAAGTTCATCTTCTGGCGCTTCACCTTCCGACCCTGCATCATGTACAACTCAACAACCAGTCCCCGGCGCGGTGGTTCGCAAACAACACCGAAGGTCATCTCGCGATTCCCCGCGATGGCACTTTCGTCCCAGGCAGCAAGAGGGGAGGCGGTCTTCTTCAGACCACACAGCGCTTTTGCCTCTTTCTCAGGGACATCGATCGTCGCCATAGTGACTAGGTTAGCACTGGCTCAATTTCCTCACCGAAAGTTGACAACTACCGCTCACTAGGCTGACCTGCTGCAACATGCGCTGGGAGCTCGGCTCAAACGATATCCGCGACCCGGCATTGATTTTTGAGCATTGCGAAGGGTTCGACTTCTGCGGAGTGATCGAAGGTAATCTGTCGCAAGATCGCGGTTCGGGCATCATTGTGTCACGTCTACCCCAGTCGATCAGCGTGGCCCGGGCTCGCTTTCTGCGCTCGTCCGATACGCCCAGCGCCGCCACGCGGCCAGCACCTTGTCCGGGTAGGTCGCCCGGCCCAGCGAGCCGTTGTAGCGCCCGAGCGCCCGGAACAGATTGCCCGACTCGCGGTCCAGATAGTGGCGCAGGATCGTGCAGCCATAACGCAGATTGGTCCGGGTGGTGAACAGCGACTGCACATTGCCATCGCCGATCAGGTCGGTCCAGAACGGCATCACCTGCATATAGCCGCGGGCACCGGCACTCGAAACGGCATAACGCCGGAAATTGCTCTCGACCTGGATCAGACCCAGCACGAGTTCCGGTTCCAGTCCGGCGCGCTGCGCTTCATAGCGCACCGCCAGCAGGAATCCGACCCGTTCGGTGAGCGTGGGTTTCCAGCGGCGCGGTAATCGTTCGGCCATCTGGGCCAGCCAGTCGGCCCGATGCAGGGGTGAGTCGAACACCGGCTCTGGCTCTGCCCGATCGGCCACCGACGCGGCCAGCGCGCTGCGAACCGAATCGGCCAGGGGCTCATATTGCTGGGCGCCCGCCAACACGGCAGTCGGCGAACCGGCAAGCAGCCAACAGACGAGCAGCCCGACACGAACCGGGCGCAGGGCCGGGCTGCAACCACCGCCGCCCGCCGCGCTCACCCGGCCGATGGCACCGTGGACGCTTCCTGGCGCATCACCATGAGCCGTTGCACGACCTCATCGAGCGCTACGCTAATGGTGCTCAGACCGCGCCGGGTCACCAGTTCGACCTGTTGGTCGGCCAGCCCGCGATCGCCCACATTGATGCGCAAGGGCACGCCGATCAACTCCCAGTCGGCAAACATCGCTCCCGGACGCTCGCCGCGATCATCGAGCACCACATCGACACCGGCCTCGCACAACTGCTCGTAGATGCGGGTCGCCGCGACCCGGACGCCGTCGGACTTGCCCCAGCCCAGCGCACAGATCACCACCTCGAAAGGTGCAATGCCGATGGGCCAGATGATGCCGCGCTCGTCATGATTCTGTTCGATGGCAGCGCCCAGCAGACGCGTGACACCGATCCCGTAACAACCCATCTCGAAGGGCTTGGGTTTGCCGTCCTCGTCGATGAACCAGGCCTTCATCGCATCGGAGTACTTGGTGCCCAGGTAAAACACATGACCGACCTCGATGCCGCGCTGGATTGCCAGCACCCCCTGACCGCAGGGCGACGGATCACCGGCCAGCACGTTGCGGATATCGGCCACCATCACGGCCGTGTCGGCGCCGGCCTGATCCACCGGCACCGGTTCGGGCAGGTCGCGACCGAAGTTCACGCCCGTCAGGTGATAGTCGACCTCATTGGCACCGCAGACAAAATCACTCATCTGCGCCACGCTGCGATCGACCACCACCCTGACCGGTCCGGTCATGCCGATCGGCCCAAGGTATCCGGGCGGACAACCAAAGCTGGCGAGAATCTCGGCCTCGGTCGCGAACCGGAAGCCGGCCAGCCCCGGAATCTTGCCCGCCTTGACTTCATTCAGACCGTGATCGCCGCGCACGATCAACAGCCAGATCGTGGCCCGGCTGCCGCCCTGGCTGTCGGCGGGCGGATCGACGGCAAGCACCAGTGACTTGACCGTGCGCGACAGCGGCAATGACAACAGCCTGGCCACCTCTTCACAGCGCGCGGCACCTGGCGTTGGCGTGCGCGTGAGTGCGATCGTGGCGGGTCCGCGTGGCTCGGCCGGAGCCAGTGCTTCGGCCAGTTCGACATTGGCCGCGTAGTCGGAGTCAGGACAATAGGCGATGGCATCCTCGCCGGTGTCGGCGATCACCTGGAACTCATGGCTCGCATCACCGCCGATCGCACCGGTGTCGGCGGCCACCGCGCGAAAGGTCAGACCGATGCGATCGAAGATGCGCATATAGGCGTCATACATGATCTGATAACTGGCCAGTGCGGCCTCTTTGTTGCGATCGAAGGAATACGCATCCTTCATGGTGAATTCGCGTCCGCGCATCACGCCAAAGCGCGGGCGGCGCTCATCACGAAACTTGGTCTGGATGTGGTAGAGGTTCTTGGGCAACTGCTTGTAGCTGCGCAGATCCTGGCGGGCGATGTCGGTGATGACCTCTTCGGAGGTCGGCTGCACGATGAAGTCGCGTTGATGGCGATCGCGAATGCGCAGCAACTCCGGCCCATAGGCCGAGAAACGCCCGGACTCCTCCCAGAGTTCGGCGGGCTGAATCACCGGCATCAACAACTCGATAGCACCGGCCCGGTTCATTTCATCGCGGATGATGGCCTCGATCCGCCGGATCACGCGCAGACCCAGCGGCATGTAGGTATAGATACCACCGGCCAGTCGTTTGATCATGCCGGCGCGCGACATCAGGCGATGACTCACCACCTCGGCATCGGCCGGCGCTTCCTTCTGGGTGGACAGGTGAAATTGACTGGCCTTCATGGTTATCCGCAAATTGACGATGGCCGCCAGCGTACAGCATCGGCGCAGGCGGCGCTGCGGCGGCCGGACACCGGGCGATGCGCAGCGGCACCGCGCCCGGATATTGCCCGATATAATCGGCCTCAATTCAGATTCGTTGGGGTCACGCCATGCTCGACCGAGACGGCTTCCGACCCAATGTCGGCATCATTCTGGTCAATCAGAGAAACGAGGTTTTCTGGGGCAAGCGGATTCGTGAGCATGCCTGGCAGTTCCCGCAGGGCGGCATCAAGCGCGGCGAATCGCCGGAACAGGCCATGTATCGTGAACTCCACGAGGAAGTCGGACTACGCGATCCGCATGTCCAGATCATCGGCCGCACCCAGAGCTGGCTGCGTTATGAAGTGCCGGAGCGGTGGGTGCGCCGGGAATGGCGGGGCCATTATCGGGGCCAGAAGCAGATCTGGTATCTGCTTCGTCTGACCGGGCGGGATTCCGACATCGACCTCCGTGCCTCCGGCCATCCGGAATTCGATGCCTGGCGTTGGAATACCTACTGGGTGCCGCTGGATGCGGTGATCGAGTTCAAACGTGATGTCTATCAGCGCGCGTTGAACGAACTCGCCGGTCTGCTGTTTCCCGAACACGACCGCGCCCATGCCACGGGCCTACCCGCCACCCAGCCCGGCGGCGATGCGGGCGGGCCCTGACTTGCGCCCGCCAGTCACTGTCGGCAGCCTGGCCCGGACCGGCGCACGATTCAGCCTGATCGTCGCGCTGGCGCAGGTTTGCGTGCCGGCCGGTGCAGCGGGCGAGAGCACGCGTGATCTGCCCTATCAGGAGGCAGAGCCCGTGCCGCGTGCACCCCTCGCGCTGCCTGAGCCGATGCCCGTGCGCCGGGCCTTCGATGACTTGATGGCATTCGCCATCGATGCCGATACGCCCAACCGATACGGGCTCGATCCGGCCTCGATCCGGTTTCAGCCACCCTTTGTGATGGTCGCCCTGGGCGTGCGAAGCCCGTCCGGCGCGCTCACCCAGGGTTACTACGGCTTCGATTGCGCCACCGGTCAATACCGGCTCATCGCGCTGCCCAGCGGCGCCGATGGCTGGCAAGCTGCGAGCGCACGCAGCCCGTGGCGCCTCGCACGCGGCAACGATGGTCGCAACCGTCAGTATCTGACGGTCTACAGGGCCACCTGCCGCCTGGGCGGTCTGCCGGCCCAGAGCGTCGATGACGTTCTGCAGGTGCTGCGCGAAGGCCCGGCCTACACCGGCAACTGAACGCTCAGCGTGTCATTTTCATCACCCAGAGCGGTTCGGTCACGCCGCCATCCGAGCACGATTGCATGAACCACCGCCCCGAGATTCTGATGATGAGCCCGCTGTTCCAGCCGACCAGCCGTGTGCTCGAGGAACGTTATGTCTGTCACCATCTGTGGGAGCAGACCGATCCGGCCCATGCCTTGTCGCAACTGGCGGATCGCATCGAAGCGATGACCAGCCTGGCCGGTGCGGCCCGGGTCGATCGTGCCACGATCCAAGCCCTGCCCCGGCTCAAGCTGATTGCCAATTTCGGCGTCGGTGTCGATGGGATCGATCTGCAGGCCTGTCGCGACCATGGGGTCACCGTCTGCAATACGCCCGATGTGCTGACCGAGGATGTGGCCGACTTTGCACTGGGCCTGCTGCTGGCCACCATCCGGCAGATTCCCCAGGGCGATCGCTATGTGCGCCAGGGCCAATGGCTGACGGCCAACATGGCGCTGACCCAGACCTTGCAGCGACGTCGCGTGGGCATCGTCGGCCTGGGCCGCATCGGCCAGGCGATCGCCCGCCGCTGCGCCGCGTTCAACACCGAGTTGGCCTACTTCGGCCCACGCCACAAGCCCGACATGCCCTACCAGTATTTTGATGATCTGGTGGCCATGTCGCAGTGGGCCGATGTCCTGATCGCTGCCTGCCCGGGCGGTCCGGGCACCCGCCACCTGATCTCGCGGCCGGTGCTCAGCGCACTCGGCCCGCAGGGGGTTTTCATCAATATCGCCCGCGGTTCGGTGGTCGACCAGGAGGCCCTGGTCGAGCTGCTCGGCTCGGGCGAACTGGGCAGCGCGGGTCTGGATGTGTTCGACGACGAGCCGCGCGTACCCCAGGCGCTCATCGCCCTGCCACACATCGTGCTTCAGCCCCACCAGGCCAGTGCCTCAGTCGCTACGCGCACCGCCATGGGCCAGTTGGTGATCGACAATCTGGCCGCGCACTTCGCCGGGCAGGCCTATCTCACCCCGGTGGGCTGATCAGGCCAGCACGCGCGGCAGCGTCAGGCCCAGACTTGCCGCCTTGTCCTGAAGTGCACCGACGATGCCCGGGTCGAGGGTGAGTCCACCCGCGAGCTGGGCCTGCTTGCGGGCGAGACCGCGTTCACCCGGCAGGCGCACCGGCCGCGACGGATTCACCGGCACGCTCGCATGGCAGGCTGACACCAGCCAGTCAGTCTGGCGCTGGAACTCCGGCAAGCCGGCAAACGCATCAGGATCGACAACCTGCAGGCAGACCGTTGCGCCCTGCCCTTCGTTCGGATCGGCGCGACCATGACCGGCCAGACCGGCGGTCAGCGCCTCGACCTGCAAGGCCAGGCCATATCCTTTGTGCCCGGCATCCATGCCCCCCAGTGGCAGGATCGTGCCGGCCGGACTGGCCTGCATCACGGCGGGATCGTCGGTCACCTGCCCATCGGCGCCTAGCCACCAGGCATGATCACCCCGCGCCCCGCTGCGCGCCAGGCGGGCCGACATGCCATTGGTCGTGATCGATGAGGACACGTCGATGATGATGGGATCGGCGCTGGTCGGAATCCCCCAGGACATGGGATTGGGCGTGAACACCGCGCTCGTTCCACCGAATGGCGCTACGCTGGCCATGGCCGGGTCTGAGCACTGCAGACTCACCATCAGCCCCTGCCGCGCAGGCGCCTCCAGATAGGCCGCCAGACATCCGATGTGATGACTGCGCCGGATCACCACGGTGGCCGTGCCATGTTCGCGCGCCCGCGGCATCGCCCAGGCCAGCGCCCGCCTGATCAGATACGGACCGGGCAGGCGGCGACCATCCCAGGTGAGCACGCTGGCACGCTCGGCCAGCACCTGCGGCTCGCCCGCACCGAGCATCGTGCCCGCCTGCACGGCGCTCACGTAACTGGCCAGCAATTGCAGGCCATGCGTGTCATGACCGAGCAGATCACCCTCGACCAGCACGCTGGCCACATCCGCGGCCGGGGCTTGAGCCATCCCGCCGGCCATACACAAAGCCTTGGCGAAACAGATCATCTCGTTCACATCAAAACGCAGGGGCTGTTTCATCGTTTGAATGCCGTGCGTCAGTAAACCGCCCGTCCACCGGACAGGTCGAACACCGCCCCGGTCGAGAACGAACATTCCTCTGAGACCAGCCACGCAATCATCGCGGCCATTTCTTCGACACCCCCGAAGCGCCCGATCGGAATCTTGGACAACATGAAGTCGATGTGCTCCTGGGTCATCTGATCGAAGATGGCGGTGCGCACGGCGGCCGGTGTCACGCAATTGACCCGAACGCCGGTCTTGGCAGTCTCCTTGCCCAGCGACTTGGTCATGCCGATCACCGCCGCCTTGGACGCGCTATAGGCCGAGGCATTGGGATTGCCTTCCTTGCCGGCAATCGAGGCGATGTTGACGATGCGCCCGTAGTTGGCGGCAATCATGCGCCGGCCCACGGCGCGATTGCACAGGAAGATGCCATGAACATTGATATCGAATACGCGACGCCAGTCGGCGAAGGGATAGTCGCAGGTCGGCACATTGGGCCCGGTGATCCCGGCGCTGCAGACCAGGATGTCGATCCGGCCGAACTGGCGCTCGACCTCGACGGCGGCCGCCTCGACGCCGGCCTCATCGGTCACGTCCACGCGCTGCGCCAGATGGCCGCCCTGGCTGACCGGCGTCAGCGCGCCCGCGCTGGCCGATCCGTCGTTCATATCCCAGATTGCCAGGCGGGCCCCGCTGGCGGCCAGCCGCTGCGCGACCGACAGACCGATACCGGCGGCACCCCCCGTCACGATCGCTGTGCGGCCGGTCAGATCGATCTGGTTCATGGCGGGAGTCCTTCTGCGTGGGTTGGGAAGGCTGGCATTATCGGTCAGAACGGCCAGGGTCCCGGAAACCGGCCGATCGGCAGCACGGCAGCGCCCGGTCGTCGTCCCAACGGCTGAGATGCAGCGCCCGCCCGACCCACCAGCGCCCACGCTGCATGAGCCTGGTCAGGGAAGCATTCCCGCCATTTCAAGCCCCTTGTCCATCGCCTGAAGGTATTGCTCCTCAAAGCAGAAATTACTGTAGAACTTGCGCGCCGTGGCGCGGGTCATTCCGGGGAACATCTGCGACACTTTGGCTACCTCGCGATTGGCTTCATCCAGTCGTCCCAGGTAGGGCAGCGTATAGGCGAGTTGCAGATGCGACAACCAGTTGCGCTCGTTGTACGCCTTCATGAATCCCTGCAGGGCGGCTTCATAGTCCCCGCGAAAAAAATGGCGCTTTGCCGGGGCGAACAACCAGTATTTCTTGTGCCGGCGAGGTTCGAGTTCGACAGCCCGTTCCACCATCGACACGCCCCGATCCCAGTGGCCCGAATACGCCAGCCAGTTACCGAAAGAACCAAGCAATGCCGGGTCATTCGGATTGATCTTCAATCCGTTTTCAATCGCCGCGAGCAGTTTGTCGGGCTGGCAGGACGTCACATAGGCCTGGGCCATGCCCCAGTAGATGGCAGTGTCAGTACCATCGGAAAGGGATTCGGCCTTGCTGGCCGCTTCTATGGACTGGTCCACCAATGACTGCTGAAAATCCGGGTCGCCTCGCTGCTCGCTGGACAGCAACACACCAAACCATTTCATGCGGGTCAATACAACACTCTTGAGCGCCCAGGCCCGCGCATCCCCCGGATTTTCACGAAGAAGCTTGTCCAGGCAGCGTTGCGCCCGAGGCGTTATCGACTCCTCTTCACCCGAACAGGTCCGGCAGGCATAGCCGTGTGCATAACATTCGGCACGGGTGAGGTCGTCGACAGGCTTGGAACGGGAACTTGCCAGCAGGTAGGTGCCGATCGCACCGCCGCCAGGTGAGGCCACCGCCGCCGCAATTCGCTCGGCGACTTCCTGCCTTGCCTTTCCTGTCGCGGATGAAAGCTTCCAAGTGTCGGCGAAATAGACGTCGCCACCGGATCCACGGTTTTTCAACTGTACGGCGACATGCAGGCCGGCATCCTGCTGATCGAGGGGGCTGGTGTTGTCCGTGTGGATCAGCAATTCGAAGTCGGCGGCACCATCGATAAGACTGATGGTCTTGTAGCGGCTTAGCGCAACGCGTGTTTCGGTCAGAAGTTTTTTGTCGAGGTGATCATCACCCAGGACGGCAAGGGTAGGCATGCCGTTCCTGTCCGGGGCCGGGGAAGACAGAGATCTTCCCGGCATCAGCGAAACCAGGGCAAACCCGACAACGGCAAACAACACCAATGCTGAGAAGAGCAGCGCATGACGGGCTGGTAGTGGTGGGCTCGGTCCGGGTGGCGCGTGACCGGCTGATGTCTGCAGGGAATCCGGGATCGACTCGATGGGCTTCTTGCGCGCGCTGTCGTCTTCCTGGCCACCAGTGACAGACGACGGTCGTCCTGCGGCCTTGGAGCGCGAAACAAGGCAATAACCCCGCCGATGTTCCGTTCTCAGTATCTGACGGTCATGATCGCCGATGGCGCGTCGAATATCAGCGATGCATTGTGTGAGTGAATCGTCAGTAACGACGACCTCATCCCATACGGCCGCAATCAATTCTTCCTTGTCGACAACCTGGTTGGCCCTCTTCGCGAGGTAGAGGAAAACGGCGAGTGATTTATGCCTGATCGAAACCCTGATTCCGTTGCTGTCGACCAGGACGTTTCGCCGCGGGCAATAGTGAAAGCCGGCGAAATCCGGTTGGCCAGTCTTGCAACAGTCCATCTCGCTGCATGACAGGCCGGGATATGCCGATTCGATCCTGCTTACCGCACTCATAGCGACTTCCTTCGCCTGTAAGCGTGGTTTTCAAGGTGCCCTGTCTGTTGGGCATTGTGACAACGATGCACATTCGTCGTCAACTGTCGACGCATTCCGCAGGCAGCGCAACGCCGATCGAATTCAGCGAAATTTCAGATATTTTTCGTTTTTATTCAATGACCTGAATCGGTTGTGTCAACACACTGCACAACACGACAGGGGGTTGGCTTGAATCATCGCCGTGACTGCCCCGTCGCCCGGACTCAGGTCAACCGCCTGAGTCCGGCACCTGACAACACTGATTCGAACAAGTCAGACCACACCGGAGATAAGTACCATGGCGAAACAACTCACGACCGCTTTACTGGTCATTGCGGCCTGCACAAGCCTGTCCGCGACCGCCCAAAACAAGCTGCCCGAATTTTTTACGAAGAGCATGCCGGCGCTGACCATCGAGAACACGATGGCCGCCTACGGCAAGCTGAACGGGCCAGACTCGGCCTTCACGGATAAGCAGAGGCAGCTCATCTCACTGGCCGTGGCAGCGCAGATTCCCTGTGTCTATTGCGTTCATGCGCACTACGAAAAAGCGCTCGCCGCAGGCGCGACTGAAAAGGAAATTAAGGAGGCCGTTGCCGTCGCGGGCTTCGTGCGGCTGATCAGCACCAGTCTATACGGTGCTCGATATGACCTGGAGAAGTACGAGAAAGAGATCGCGAAAATGACCGGCAAATGATTTCCGGGCCCGTGCAGCCGGCGGTGGCTGCACGGGCCTGTCGCGCATCTGTTCGAAAGACTCGGGCCGCACGCTGAAAAGGCCGGTACCCAAACCAATTTCAACCCGGCAGGCTCACCTCAAAGCAACTCCCCCCGCCGCTGCGGTCGACGCAGCGCACCTCACCCTGATGGTGATGCGCGATCTGGCGCACCAGCGCGAGCCCCAGACCCACCCCACCGGCCTTCTCACTGGCGCCACGAACCCGGTAAAACGGCTCGAAGATGCGCTCGCGCTCTTCGGGCGCAACCCCCGGGCCGCGATCGCAGACCGACACGACTATCCGGCCCGACGCGTCGTCGCGCCGCAGGCTGACATGGGCCTGATCCAGACCGCCGCCATGACGCCGCGCGTTCTCGATCAGATTACGGATGAGCCGGCGCAGCAGCCGCGTATCGCCCCGGATCGTCAGCGGTGCCAGATCTGCCTGGACATCGAGCCGGGCACATTCTTCGGCGACCAGTCCCGCCAGATCGATGTCGGTGAATGCCGGTCCGCTCGCCGCGCCCGAAGCCATGGCATCCAGACGTGAGGCCATCAACACCTCATCGACCAGTTCATCCAGCTCGGCCACGTTGAGCAGGAGTTCATCGTGCGCACGGCCACGCTCCTCGTCGGTCAGCGAGGATTGCCCGGACAATTCGACCGCCATGCGGATCCGCGCCAGCGGCGAGCGCAGTTCATGCGAGGCATTGGCAAGCAGGCTGCGCTGGGCCTGGACCAGATCGGCCATGCGTTGGGCGGTCTGATTGAAGTGACTGGCCAGCCGGGCGATCTCGTCGCGCCCTCGCACCCGGGAGCGCGCCTGCAGATCGCCGGCGCCGAATGCATCGACGGTGGCCTGCAGGGATTCGAGCCGGCGGGTCATGCGCCGCGCCGGCCACCAGGCCGCCAGGCCCACAGCGAGGCCGACCAGACCCAGGAATCCGGCCACGCCGACCACGCCACGCACCGCGCTACGCCAGTCGTCGCGTGCATCGGGCCAACGCGCAGCAATCAGGCGCCCATCGGGCAGGGGCAGGGCGAAGGTGTGCGCCGACGATGCGCGGCGCCGGTGCCGATCGTCGCCGGCCCGTTCGATCGATTCGCGCGGCACATCGACCAGCCCTGGCCCGGCCAGCGCGATCGGCCGACCCTCGCGGTCGTAGAGGGCGAGATCGAGGGTCAGCCGTTCGCGCCAGCGATCGAGTGTTGCCTGGGTGACCTCCGGCGGCGCATCGGCCGGCAGCAGATCGCCGGCCAGACCACTGATGATCGCATCACGACGCCAGGGTTCATCATCATCGGCAAAGATCTTCCAGCCCACGATGCTCAACAGACCGAACAGCAGCAGACTGGCCAGCACCATCAGGTAGATGCGCAGATACAGGCGCTTCACGGTGTGCTCAGTCCTGTGCCTGGGCAAACACGTAACCGGCGCCGCGTACCGTGATCAGGCGCTTGGGATGGGGCGGATCGTCTTCGATGGCGGCGCGGATCTTGGCCACATGCACATCGATCGCCCGATCCTGGGCGTCGCTGCCATCGGTGCCGATGTGGGTGAGCACCTGATCACGACTGAGCACCCGGCCGGCCCGTTCGGCCAGCACGAGCAGGATTTCATACTGCCGCGAGGTGAGCGTACAGGGCTGATCATCCAGCCTGACCTGGCGCGCGGCCCTGTCGATCTCCAGGCGACCGAAACGCAACACATCCGACCCACTGCCCGGTCCGCGCTGACGCCGCAGCACCGCCCGCATGCGGGCGAGCAGCTCACGCGGCTCGAAGGGCTTGGCCAGATAATCATCGGCGCCCAGCTCCAGCCCGACCACCCGGTCCATGGTCTCACCGCGTGCGGTCACCATGATGATGGGCACCATTTGCTGCGTGGCGCGGATCGAGCGACAGACATCCAGGCCATCGGCATCGGGCAGCATCAGGTCGAGCAGGATCAGGTCGAAGGGCTGACGATCGAGATGGCGCAGTCCGCGCGCGGCGTCCTCGGCAACCGTGACGGTGAACCCCGCCTCGCGCAGATAGGTGCGCAGCATCTGCGCCAGGCGCAGATCATCCTCGATCATCAACACCCGTGATGTCTGAGCTGGCGCGGTCATCGGATCAGTGCCGCCAGCCCCAGCCATGCCGTCCGCCCTGTTTTTCCATGCGGGCCAGCACTTTCTCGCGCATCTGCACACGCTGCTCGGGCGTGAGCACCTCGGCGATGTCGGCCATGGCCGTGCTCATGATGGTCGAGGCCTGGGAGGCTTGCCCGATCTGGGCCTGGCGCAGGGTCTCGATCGCACCGCGGTCGATGGTGGCGGCGCTGAGCAGATTGATGCCATCGGTGCGGGCATTGCGCATGGCCTCGCGATGCGGCTTCATCTGAGTCATGGCCCGGGTCGCGATGGTGTTGATGCGGGCCTTCTGATCATCGCTGGCATCCACGCTCGAGAATACGCGATCAACCATGCGGCTCACGCGCTCGGCCGGATCACCCGCCTGGTCATGACCACGGCCGTGGCGGCCGAACCCGCAACCGCCCAGCACCAGCGAGGCGGCCGTCAGACCGGCCAATCCCCAGACGGCCCAACGGGTACGACGCGATCGATGATCGCCGCCACTGCCGACGGTATCGGGGCCGGCGGGCGATGCAAAGGCTCGGGCCGGCGGGCGTGACGGGTTTGATTCGGGATGACTCATGGTCTTGATCTCACGGTTTGAATGGCAGAAGGGAGGGGCCGACAAACGACAATGCCCTGACCGCGCCACCTGGCACGATCAAGGCATCATCATGGCCCAGCCAGATCAGGCCGGGATGTTGATCGATGAAGAACTGTGAAGCGGCAGGACTCAGGCGGCCTTGCGGAACTTCACGAAGGTCTGGTTCTGCTCGCCCAGGCCGGAGATACCCAGACTGACCTTGTCGCCCGGCTTCAGGAACACCGGCTCGGGTTTCATGCCGACAGCCACGCCCGGCGGGGTGCCCGTGGTGATCACATCGCCCGGCTCGAGGGTCATGAACTCGCTCACATACGACACCAGGGTCGCGCAGTCGAAGATCATGGTCTTGGTGCTGCCGTTCTGGCGCATCTCGCCATTGACCGACAACCACATGTCGAGCTTCTGCGGATTGGGCACTTCATCGCGGGTAACCAGCCACGGCCCGATCGGTCCGAAGGTATCGCAACCCTTGCCCTTGTCCCAGGTCGGGCCGCGTTCCATCTGGAATGCGCGCTCGGACACGTCATTGACCACCACATAACCGGCCACATGATCGAGCGCGGCGCGCTTGCTCACATGCTGACAGCGCGTGCCGATGACGATGCCCAGCTCGACCTCGTAGTCGGTCTTGACCGAGTTCTTGGGGATCATGACGTCATCGTCCGGCCCCTGGATGCACGACAGCGTCTTGGTGAAGACGATCGGCTCCTTGGGGATGGGCGAGCCGGTCTCGGCAGCATGGTCGGCATAGTTCAGGCCGATTGCGATGAACTTGCGGATGCCGGTCAGCGGCACGCCCATGCGCGGTTTGCCGCGCACCAGCGGCAGCTTGTCGGTCTTGATCTTGGCCAGCTTGGCCAATGCCTTGTCCGACAGTTGAGCCGGGCCGATGTCGTCGATGACACCGGACAGGTCACGCAGCTTGCCGTCGGCGTCGATCAGGCCGGGTTTTTCCTTGCCGGGCTTGCCATAGCGAACCAGTTTCAATTCGATTCTCCTCGTGGTGGGTGTCGCTGATTGCGACGCGTGCGACGCCGTACGCGCTCACACGGTGCCCGGATTCTAGCGGTCCGGGCGCCTGAGTGCGACTCCTGGCGCGATAACGCCCATGCAGTCAGATCGTGATGCCGCCATCGATGTTGAAAATCTGCCCCGTGGCAAAGCGGCTTTCATCACTCGCCAGGAAGACCACGATCGGAATGATGTCGGCGGCCTGGGCGAGCCGGCCCATGGGTTGGCGCGCGGTGAACATCTTGCGCGCTTCGTCCACATCGCCCAGGGCGCGCATGCGCTCGGCCAGGCTGGGCGTGTCAACGGTGCCCGGTCCGATCGCATTGCAGCGAATGCCCCGGGTCACGTAGTCGGCGGCCACCGACTTGGTCAGGCCGATCACGGCCGCCTTGGTCGTGCCATAGACAAAGCGGTTGGGCAGGCCCTTGACCGATGAACACACCGAGGCCATGTTGATGATCGCCCCACCACCGTTGGCCAACATCTTGGGCAGGGCGCACTGGATCGTGCGCATCATCGATTGCACATTGATCGCGAAGCTGAACATCAGGTCGTCGTCACTGGCCTCGAGGATGCTGCCCTGATGCACGTAGCCGGCGCAATTGAACAAGACATCGAGCGCCGGCTCGGCCCCGATCAGGCGCTCGATGGCGGCCCGCTTCGTGACATCGAGTTCTGCGGTGCGGATCGGCCGTCCGCCCCTGTCCTGAGCTTCCTGGGACAGGTCGGCCAGCAGATCGGCGCGGATATCGGTGGCCAGCACCTCGCCCCCCTGGCGGGCCAGTTCGATGGCGGCCTCCCGCCCCATGCCCTGGGCGGCTGCCGTCACCAGAATCCGCTTGCCCTGCACGCGTCCACTCATGATCCGGTCTCCTGTCTGATGATGGAATGAATTGCTGCGCTGGCCTGCCCCGGGCGGGGCGTGAGCGCCGACATGTCGAACTGCATCGCAGCCAGCCGGGCGTAGAGACCGGATGCGCGCAACAGCTGGTCGTGTGATCCGGTCTCGACCAGACGGCCCTGGTCGAGCACCAGGATGCGGTCGGCGTTGACAATGGTCGCCAGCCGATGCGCGATGACCAGGGTGGTGCGACCGGTCATCGCCCTGACCAGCGCGGTCTGCACGGCACGCTCACTCTCCGCGTCCAGCGCACTGGTCGCTTCATCGAGCAGCAGCAGGGGCGGATTCTTCAGCAAGGCGCGCGCGATCGAGATGCGCTGGCGCTGTCCGCCGGACAGGCGCACGCCACGCTCGCCCAGATAGGTGGCATAGCCCTGGGGCAGGCGCTCGATGAATTCATGGGCCTGCGCAGCGCGCGCGGCGTCCATGACCTCATCATCGCTGGCATCGAGCCGGCCGTAGCGGATGTTTTCCATCGCATTGGCCGAAAACACGACGCTGTCCTGAGACACCAGGCCGATCGATTCGCGCAGTCCCGCCAGATCCAGCTCGGCCAGCTCGACGCCGTTCAGGCGGATGCTGCCCTGCTGGGGATCGTAAAAGCGCAGCAGCAACTGGAAGACGGTGGTCTTGCCTGCTCCCGACGGCCCGACCAGTGCCAAGGTTTCGCCCGGTGCCACCGCGAAGCTGAGTCCGCTCAGCGCCTGATCGTCGGGCCGGCTCGGGTAGCTGAAGCTCACGGCATCGAATTGCACGCTCGCACCCGCCGAGTCGGCCGTGGGTGTCGGCGCGCTCACCCGCAGGGCACCGGAGCGGATACCGGGCTGCGCATCGAGCAGTTCGATCAGTCGCTCGGTCGCACCAGCGGCGCGCTGCACATCACCCAGCACTTCGGCGATCGCGCCGGTGGAGCCACCGACCAGCGCCGCATACAACATGAACTGCGTGAGCTGACCCGCCGACATGCGGCCATCGAGCACCGCATGCGCACCCATCCAGAGCACGAACACGATGGCACCGAACACCAGCGTGATCGCCATGGCCGTGAGCCAGGCACGCGAAAGATTGCGGCTGACCGCGCTCGCAAAAGCCTGATCGGTCACCGCCTGATAACGGTTCGCTTCCATTGGCTCGCGCACATAGGCCTGCACCACCTGCATGGCATTGAGGGTTTCGCCGGCCAGCGCGCCGGTATCGGCGAGCCGGTCCTGGCTGACCCGCGAGAGCCGGCGGACCTTGCGACCGAACACCAGGATAGGCAGCACAACCAGGATCAGCAGACCCACGATGATCGCGGCCAGCGACGGGCTGGTGTAGACCATCATCGCGACCGAGCCGGCAAACAGCAGCGTATTGCGCAGCCCCAGCGAGATGCTGGTGCCGATCAGCGCCTGGATCAGCGTGGTGTCGGTGGACAGACGCGACAGGACTTCGCCGGTCTTGAGCGACTCGAAAAACTTCGGATCCTGACGCAGCACCGATGCGTAGACCGCCTGACGCAGATCGGTGGTGATGCGCTCGCCCAGCCAGGACACACAGTAAAAGCGCACTGCCGTGCCGACCGCGAGCACCAGCGCCACGCCGAACAAGGCCAGGAACACCAGGTTGACCTGGCTGGACCCCGCCGCCTGCGCCGGGTCCGGCACGGCGAAGCCTTGATCGATCAGAAAACGGAACGCGACCGGAATGGTCAGCGTGGCCCCGGCGGCGACCAGCAGGGCGATCGCGGCCACCAGCACGCGGCCACGGTAATGCGCCAGAAAAGGGACCAGGCGCTGCAGGGTGCGCCAGGCGGGACGCTCACTCGGAGCAGGCTGATTGACATCGACGGCGGGTTTCATCGGGTCGATTATCGGGCAAATCGCGGCGACCCCGGCATTGACGACCCAGTCGCCTCGCGCCAGCCCGATTCGACTCGATGGCAATGCCCTCGTCGCCTGCCTGTCTGGTCTAGACTACGGCCTCGCCCACCGACCGGATCCCCGACGAGCCGGCGAATCCAAGCCACCCTGGAAAGGCAAGCTATGAAAACAGAAGACATCCCGGCCCGCTTCGGCAGCGGCCAGTCCGTACCCCGCATCGAAGACAAAGGCCTGCTGCGCGGCCAGGGCCAGTTCACCGACGATTTCACGCTGGACGGTCAAAGTGCGTTGGTGTTTCTGCGCTCACCCCATGCCCATGCCGACATTCGCGGCATCGACAGCGCGGCCGCACGCGCCATGCCCGGTGTGCTGGCCATCTATACCGGCGCCGATCTGGACAAGGCCGGTGTCAAACCCCTGCCCGGCGTCGCCGGCGGCTGGCAACGCGGCGACGGCAAGCCCGCGATCTCGCCGCCGCGTGAGTTGCTGGCCGTCCGGCGGGTGGTCCACAACGGACAGGCGGTGGCCATGATCATCGCCCAGACGCGCCAGCAGGCTCTGGATGCGGCAGAAGCCATCGTGGTCGATTATGAGGAATTGCCGGCCGTGATCGGCGTCGCCGCTGCGCTGTCCAAGTCCGCACCCGTCATCGTCGAGGGCGCCCCCGACAACATCTGCGCCGAGATGAAACATGGTGATGCCGCCGCCAGCGATGCAGCATTCGCCAAGGCCGCCCATACCGTCAGCATCGATCTGTTCAACCAGCGCCTGGCACCCAGCTCGCTGGAGCCGCGCTCGGTGCTCGCCTACCCGGACAAGGATGGCCGCCTGACCATCCGCATGAGCACGCAGATGCCCACCGGCATTCGCGACACCATCGCCGAACCGGTGCTTGGCATGAAACCCCAGGACATCCGCGTGCTGGTCGGCGACGTGGGCGGGGGCTTCGGCATGAAAACCGGCATCTACCCGGAAGATGCCGCCATCGCCTACGCGGCGCGCGAGCTCAGGCGCCCGGTCAAATGGATTGCCGAGCGCAGCGAAGAACTGCTCGCGTCGGTGCATGGCCGTGATGTGACCACCCATGCCGAACTCGCCCTGGACAAAAACGGCAAGATCCTCGCCTACCGGCTGCGCTCGGATGCCGACGTGGGCGCGCCGGTCAATCCGACCGGCGTGGCAATCCAGGTGTTGATCGGGCCATGGGTGGCCACCAGCATCTACGACATCCCGGTCATCGACTTTCATTTCCGCACCGTCGTCACCAACACCTGTGCGACCAGCGCCTATCGAGGCGCCGGCCGGCCCGAGGCGATCTACATCACCGAGCGGCTGATGGATGAAGCGGCGCGCGTCACCGGCATCGATCCGGTCGAACTGCGCCGGCGCAACATGATCCGCCCCGATCAGATGCCCTACACCAATGCGATGGGCCAGACCTATGACACCGGCGCCTTCGAATCGATCATGGATCAGGGCCTGAAGCTGGCCGACTGGCCGGGATTCGATGCACGCGCTGCCCAGAGCCGCAAGGCGGGCAAACTGCGCGGCAAGGGACTGGCCACCTTCCTCGAATGGACAGGCGGCAATGTCTTCGAGGAGCGTGTCACGATCAACGTCACTGCCGACGGCTACATCGAGGTCATGAGTGCCCTGTTACCGATGGGCCAGGGCATCGCGACCAGCTTCGCCCAGGTCGTGGTCGACACCTTCGGCGTGCCGATCGACAAGGTGCGCATCAAGCATGGCGATACCGACCTGGCCAACGGCTTCGGCAGCGCCGGCTCCCGGTCGATCTTTGCCGGTGGCTCGGCCGTGCGCGTGGCGTCCGAGCGCACCATCGACAAGGCCAGGGACCTGGCTGCCGAGGAGCTCGAGTGTGCGCCGCCCGATATCGTGTACGAGGCGCCGATGTTCAAGGTGGCGGGCACTGACCGCAGTGTCGACTTGTTCAGCCTGGCCGGCCGGCAACCCGATGCGCATATCTTCGTCGATTCAACCAGTGCCACCGACGGATCGACCTGGCCCAATGGCTGCCATGCCTGCGAGGTGGAGATCGATGCCGACACCGGCCATGTGCAGGTCGTGCGCTATGCCAACGTCAATGATGTGGGCAAGGTGATCAATCCGATGATCGTGCGCGGTCAGCTCGAGGGCGGCGCGGTCCAGGGCATCGGCCAGGCCTTGTGCGAGGAAGTGGTCTACGACACCGACAGCGGCCAATTGCAGACGGGCAGCTTCATGGACTATGCCATGCCGCGCGCCGATATCGTCGCCGGGCCCATCGTCAGCGAGATGGATCAGTCCATTCCCTGCAAGAACAACACCCTGGGCGTCAAGGGCGTGGGCGAACTAGGCACCATCGGTGCGACACCGGCCGTGGTCAATGCCGTGGTCGATGCACTGTTGCGGGCCGGGGTGCCACTGGATCGCGCGCTGGCGATCCAGATGCCGCTCACGGCGCCCAAGGTCTGGCAGGCGCTGCAGTCACGCTAACCCGGCTGGCGGCTCAACCGCAAGGGGTGGCTGTCCGGCGTGATCGACACCGGTTCGCCGGCCCGCCGGGCCGTTGCCACCGATCGGTCCGGATGGACCGGTCGAGTGGCGGCCCATTCCCGGCCGTCCATGATTCTTTCGATCGGCATGGGTCTGGCAATCGCATATCCCTGCACGAAGTCCACGCCGATCAACGCCATGCGCTGGACGATCTGCTCGGACTCGGCGAACTCGGCCACTGAACGCGCGCCCACAGCCTGCGCCAGTCGCACGATGGACTCGACGATCTCCTGGTCCAGCGGGCTGTCGAGATAACGACGCACGAAGCTGCCATCGATCTTGAGCAGATCGGGTCGCAGCCGGCGGATGTAGTCGAAGGTCGCCTGGCCAGTGCCGAAATCGTCCACTGCAATCCTGACCCCGGCAGCGCGCAGCGCGCCAACATTCTCCAGGGCGGCATCCAGGTCGGCGATCGAATCCGACTCGGTGATCTCGATCACGAGCTGGTCGGCTGCCGTGCCATGCTGCTTCATGGTGGCCAGCACGAACCTGGCGAATCCCGCATCGCAGATGGTCGGCCCGGTGACATTGACGGCCACCAGATCGGTGGCATCGGCCAGGGCCGGATGCTGGGCCAGATGGGCCAGGGTCTTGCGGATCACCGCCTGGTCGAACTCGATATGCAGGCCGGCGCGAGTGATCGCGGGCAGAAACCGGTCCGGCGTGAGGATGCTGCCGTCGTCGCCGAGCATGCGCGCCAACACCTCGAAATGCAGGGCATTGCCGACACCGGCCTGGGCCGGCGCGATCGGCTGGGCAAACAAGCGCAGCCGATCGTCGGCCAGCATCTGCCTGACCTTCTCCATCCATGCCAGGCCGGCACGATAGCTGCGAACCCGATCATCATCCAGGGTCATGCGGCACAGCCGGCCGTTGCCGGCCACTGCCAGTTGCTGGGCGATCGACAGTGAGGCCAGCGCGGTCTCCAGTTCGAATTGATTGTCGGGGCAATCCACCATGCCGACCGACCAGCTGAGTTTGATCAGGTGGCCATCGATAGCGAAGCGGTGCAGGTCGAACACCGCCTGCAAGGCGCCGGCCACCTGATCCGATCGAACCGCTGCATCGAGCACCATGATGAATCGTCCGGTACCCACGTGACTCAGATGCAGCAAGTGCGCCCCGAGCTCATCACGCAGACGGGAACCGATCTCCGGCTCAAGCCGCATCACGCTGGTGCGACCCGCCAGATCCGCCCAGTGCTGCAGACCGGCGACCGAGATCTCGGCCAATACGATGCCACGACCACCGGCCGGAACCGCCGAAGGCTCCACGCCGCCAGCCACAACCGGTCGGCGACGGCCAAGCCCCTGCACGAACTCACTCAGCGCCCGCAGGTTGGGCAGGCCAGAGCTTTCATTGGTGAACGCCTGACGATGCAGATCGCGCTGCTGGCGCAGTCGCTCCTCACTCAGGGCATTGAGCACATGGCACAGACCGAAGCCGAACAGCAACAAGGTTTCGATGAGCAGCAGGTTGCCGCCGGCGACGACATCGAGCTCGAGGGGCGCGCTGACCAGGCGGATCAGAAAGATCGCCAGACACGCGATCATCATCATGGTGCTGGCCGACCGGCGTCCCAGCGTGATGCTGGTGATCGCCACACAGGCGAACACCAGCAGTGACATCACGCGGGCCAGGGATTCGAGCCCGAACTGCGTGGCCGCGGCGCCAGTGATCAACAGGCTCGCAAACAACGTGAACGGAACCACCAGATCCCGATCGAACCGATGACGCACGCCCTTGATGCCGGCGATCGGACAGAAGCCGCCGCCATCGTTGGGCATCCAGGTCAGCAGGCCGCGCACGAACACCACGCCGGTCGTCGCTTCGATGATCCAGTGAAGGAAAAACAGGGAAGCGCCCGATACGGGCCCCGGGGTGGTGATGCCCGTGTCCAGACTCATCAGTGCCGCAGCGATGGGGGCCTGAACCAGCGTGATGGCCGCCAGCATCTGCAATGTCTGGACCAGATGGGAGACCTGGCCACCCTTGGCGCGCAAGCGGGTGATCACGCTCGCGCAGATCACGGGCGCCACCACGGCCGCGGCGATTGCACCCGGCATCCGGGTGATCGGCATGCCGAACAACCACATGGCACCGGCCAGGCCCAGCGCAGCGGGCAGCAGAACCGTCCGACCACGGCTGAGCAGACCCACCAGCACCACGGCAGTGGGTAGCCAGACGGCGGTGAGAGGCGAGCCGGCTATCGTGGTCAGCGACGACAAAGCGACCGCCAGCAACATCGCCAGGGCGAACAAGGCGACAGGGCGCTTCGCGATCGATGACGATAGAGCGTTCACAGGGAAGCCGGCAGAAAGACTGTTGCGACTATGGACGGTTCGCGCGGATTCGAGCCAGTTCAGCCGGCAAGCGGCTGCCTGACGCGGACGACCGGCGTCGGCCCGATCGGCCATCGGGTCGACGCCAACGGACCATGCACGATCGGCCAAAGGCGCCGCCCGGGAGGCTGGCGCGACAGGCACAGTGCCATCTGGAACCCTCTGCGCCACCTGCACCATGCTCAGGCGAATCATCGATGCGATCCGCATGCCCCCGCCCATCCCGCTGCAGGTATGGCGCGGCCCGCAAGTCCTGTTCAACAGCATCGACACCGCATCGCGCTTCACCAGCCGCTTGCGCGGGCTGCTGGGTCGCCCGCCCCTGAACGGTGAGCAGGGCCTGCTGCTCAGCCCCTGCACAGGCGTTCACACCATCGGCATGACCTGGCCCATCGATGTGGTGTTCATCGATGGCGAGGGCGTGATCATTCGCTGCGTGCCGCGACTCGGGCCGATGCGCGCCGCTTCGGCACGCGGCTCACGGCACGTGCTCGAACTGGCCGCCGGCAGCATTGCCCGACATGAACTGAAGCCGGGTCAGCGCCTGCAGTGGTCTGCCGGCGTCGGTCCGGCCACGGGATGAGTCCTGACTGGGCCATGGCAAAAACGCCGACCGCATCATTCATCAGTGTCGGCAGACTTTCAGTTGAATCGCCCGCCAGCAATCGGGCATGATCTGAGCGGACAATCTGCATCGGCTCGGAGACCGGGAATGAGCGTAAATGCAACCGCGATCGTGTTGAGCATCGGAGCCCCCTGGCGGATATTACGCGCCGACGTCGATCCGAAATCCGATCTGCTGATCGTCATGATCGGCATCGATCCGATGGCCGAGCTGACGATTCCCGGCCGACCGGAACGTGTCGATGCCGTCGACTCGGTGGTGCGCCACTATCGACATCCGGCGATCATGGGGCGGCCAAGCCGTCTTGAAATCCAGATTCCCCGGGTCCGGCTGCCCGACGGCGACCTGTCGCTCATCGAACCCGAATTCATTCGACCCGACTGGGGGTTCGAACCTATTGCCTGACCGGCAGTCCGCGCCAGCGCTTGATTTCGCGCAGCGTGAAGATGGACCGCATGCTCGCCACCCCTGGCAGTCTGGCCAGGATGTTGCGATGAATCCGCTCATAGTCCGCCACGTTACGCGCCGCCACCCGCAGGATGTAGTCGCTGGCGCCCGTGGTGAGTTTGCATTCGAGAATTTCGTCGTCATGCATCACAGCCTGCTCGAAACGCTCCAGAGCATCCTGGGCCTGACTGTTGAGCGAGATCTCGACGAACACCTCGATCTCCAGCCCCAAACCCTTGGCATCCAGGCGGGCGCCATAGCCCTGGATCAGACCGGCCGCTTCCATCAGTTTGATCCGCCGATGGCAGGCACTGAGCGACAGCCCGGCCCGGGTGGCCACCTCGCTGATCGGCTGCGCTGAATCGGCCTGCAGAGCGGTCAGAATGGTGCAATCCAGGCGATCCAATAAATTCTCCTGAAAACTCAGAATATAGTCATAATTTTTCCTGATTTTGCCAGATATATCGGGAAATAAGATAACAATTTCGAGTGCCGGCGGCGCATAGTCTGGGCACGGCAGGGCCTGTCGGCCCGCCCTGACACCAGGAGACCCGCATGCTGATCGGCACCCCCAGAGAAATCAAGAATCATGAATACCGGGTCGGCCTGACCCCCGAGAGCGTGACCGAGCTGGTCGCCCACGGCCATCAGGTCATTGTTGAAACGGGCGCGGGCACGGGCATCGGCGCCTCGGACGAGATGTACCGTGCCGCTGGTGCCGAAATCGTGGGTGACGCTGCGCAGGTGTTCGCCCGCGCCGAGATGGTGGTCAAGGTCAAGGAACCGCAGGCCGGCGAGCGAAAACAGTTGCGCGCCGGACAGATTCTCTACACCTATCTGCACCTGGCGCCCGACCCGGAGCAGACCAGGGATCTGGTCGCCTCGGGCGCAACCTGCATCGCCTATGAAACCGTGACCGACCGGCACGGCGGATTACCCCTGCTCAAACCGATGAGTCAGGTGGCCGGACGCCTGTCGATCCAGGCCGGTGCCACGGCACTGGAGAAATCGCACGGTGGACGCGGTGTGTTGCTGGGCGGCGTACCGGGCGTGGCGCCGGCCAAGGTGTTGGTGATCGGCGGCGGCGTGGTCGGGTTCAATGCGGCGCAGATGGCCGTGGGCGTGGGCGCCGACGTGACCATTCTCGATCGTGATCCCGAGGTCATGGAAAAGCTCGGCATCCATTTCGGTGCGAGCGCCAAGACCCGGTTTTCCAATCGGGCCAATCTGGCCGAAACGGTGGCCGATGCGGACCTCGTGATCGGCGCGGTGTTGATCCCGGGCGCCGCGGCGCCCAAGCTGATCAGTCGCGCAATGCTCGGCACGATGAAGCCTGGCGCGGTGCTGGTGGACGTGGCGATCGATCAGGGCGGTTGCTTTGAAACCTCCAAGGCGACCACTCATCAGGATCCGACCTATGTCGTCGATGGCGTGGTTCACTACTGCGTGGCCAACATGCCGGGCGGTGTCGCACGAACCTCAACCTATGCCTTGAACAACGTGACCTTGCCGCATGCGCTGCGCATGGCCGACAAAGGCTGGCAACAGGCGATGCGCGACGACCCGCACCTGCTCAACGGGCTCAATGTCTGGAACGGCCAGGTGACGTGTGCGCCAGTGGCGCGGCACCTGGGGTATCCAGTCGTCGCGGCGCAGCAGGCGCTGCAGGGCTGACGCTTCGGCGTTGCTCGTCGGGGTCAGGTCGGTTCGACCCCGACGAACCCTGCCGCCGGGTATCGTGCCCCTGCGACGGCATCCGGGTCGAACAGCCGATCCAGTTGCGCGACCTCGTCGGGTGAGAGCAGGACTCGGGCAGAGGACACATTGATCGCCAGATAGGCCGGTCGTCGCGTGCCCGGAATCGCGATGAGATTCGGCGCCTTGTGCAATAACCAGGCCAGGGCCACCTGGGCATTGTTGAGCCCTCGGGCCGACGCGAAATCGCTCAGCGCCGCAACCAGTTGATGATTACGCGCGCCGGCCTCGCCGGCGAAGCGGGGATTGTGCTTGCGAAAATCATCGTCGGCGAGCTTGCCAGTGCAGTTCGGCCATCGTGCCAACCACCTCTTCAATGGGTACCGATGGATCGCGACGGTGACAGTAGTACAGATCGATGCGCTCGAGACCCAGGCGGCGCAGGGACGCCTCGCAGGCGCTGCGGATATACGTCGGCGAGTTGTCGATGCGCCGCTCGTAGCTGCCTGCCTGGCGCACGATGCCGAACTTGCTGGCGACAATCAGCCGATCGCGCCTGCCTGTACCGCCATCAGCAATGAAGCGACCCAGCAAGGTCTCGTTGTGGCCCAAACCATAGGTATCGGCGGTATCGAACAGGCAGACACCCAGATCGAGCGCGCAGGCCAGTGTTCGCCAGGATTCGGCATCGTCGGTGGGGCCATAGAACTCGCTCATGCCCATGCAGCCCAGGCCGATGGGAAAGACCATGGGGCCGCTGGTGCCCAGTGGACGTGCTTGCATCGTAATCTCCCGGATCAGGTCGGCATCGAGCCGTTGGGCGCAGCCTACGCCTTGACCCTGCGTGCAACAATACGCACAACGGCACATGACCTGTTGAGCTGAATTCAGCAATGACCGCTTCCGAGCCCGAAAGCCTGAATGATCTGCGCGGCTTCGTGGCAGTGGCCCAGGCGCGGAGTTTTCGCAAGGCCGCCGCCGGGCTGGGCGTCTCGCCATCCGCCCTGAGCCATACCGTTCGTTGCCTGGAATCGCGACTGGGTGTTCGCCTGTTGAACCGGACAACTCGCAGCGTGTCGCCCACCGAGGCAGGCGAACGTCTGCTGGCGCGCCTGAGCCCGGCCCTGTCCGCCATCAGAGATGCGCTCGATGCGGTGAATGAATATCGTGTATCACCGACCGGTACGCTGCGCATCAATGCGCCGCGCGCGGCGTGTGACTGGGTGCTCGCCCCACTGATCGAACGATTCCTGGCGTTGCATCCGGGCATGCGCGCCGAGACCAGTCCACGCGAACTGGACCAGCATCAGTGCATCCGCCTGCGCTTTCCCGATGGTGTGTTCTATCGTTGGGAGTTCGCACACGAGGACAGTCGCATCGAGGTGCAGGTGAATGGCGCTCTGGCCCTGGGCGACATGCGGCTGATGGTTGGCGCCGCCGAACAAGGACTGGGTCTGGCATTCGTGCTTCAGCAGTATGCGCAGGAATCCCTGAACGCCGGCCGACTCGTCAGCGTCCTGGACGACTGGCGGCCACCCGAAACAGGGTTCTATCTCTATTACCCCAGCCATCGCCTCGTTCCTACAGGACTGAAGGCCTTCATCGACATGGTCCGCGACGTCGCTGACACCGGGCGGCGGGATTCAGACCGATCCGACTGACCGGCCACTGCCTCACGTCAGATCAACCCGTCATCGGCACCCAGGGCATGCACATCATGGTGCGCTAACCGACTGTTCGCTCCGCGTAGATCGTGCGCAGATCACGCTTGAGGATCTTGCCACTGGGGTTCTTGGGCAGGTTCTCCGCGATGAACACCTGCTTGGGCACCTTGAACGTCGCCAGCTGGCTTCTGCAGTGGTTGATGATGTCGGCCTCGGTGAGCGTCGCCCCCGGCTTGAGCACGACGATCGCGGTCACCGCCTCGATCCAGTAGGCATGCGGCAGACCGATCACTGCCACCTCGGAGATACCCTCGCAGGTATAGATGGCTTCCTCGACATCGCGGCTGGCGACATTCTCGCCACCTGTCTTGATCATGTCCTTCTTGCGGTCCACCACGGTGATGTAGCCCTGCGCATCAATCGTGGCCAGATCGCCGCTGTGAAACCAGTCGCCCCGAAAGGCCTCGGCCGTGCGGTCGGGATCGTTGTAATAGCCGGTCAGCAGTTGCGGTGAGCGATGGACGATTTCGCCAACTTCACCCGGCTGCACGTCCTGCATGTCGTCGTTAACGACCCGGGTTTCGACATTGAGCGTGGCCCGTCCGGCCGAGCCCGCATAGTGAAGTTGCTCATGCGGTTTGAGCACGGTGGCCAGCGGCGCGATCTCGGTCTGGCCATAGAGGTTCCACAATTGCAGTGCGGGCAGATGCGCGACCAGTTCCCTGAGCACACCCACCGGCATGATCGAGGCGCCGTAATAGCCCTTGCTGAGCCGGCCCAGAGTGGCCGGATCAAAATCGGGCGATCGCATCATCGCAATCCAGATCGAGGGCGGCGCGAAGAATGAAGTGATCTGATGGGTCTGAAGCAGGTGGAGAATGTTCTCTGCAGTTGGCCGATGTGTGATGACATTGGTCGCGCCGACATAAATGGCCGGCCCCAGGAAAACGTCGAGCTGGGCGCAGTGATAAAGCGGCAGGGCATGCAGCATCAGATCGGACTCGGCAATGCTGGCGTCGACCAGACAGGCCGCGTATTGCCAGATCACGGCCTGATGGCTGAGCATTGCACCCTTGGGCGCCGATTCGGTGCCACTTGTGTAGATGATCTGCAGCAAGGTCTGACCATCAACCGGCACCTGTGGTTCGTCGTCGTTGTCCACCAGCAAGTCATCGAAGCCGATCAGGTCCGCCGGCGGCTTGGTCGCGTCCTCGCCCGGCAGCCAGAACAACTGCTGAACCTCACTGTCAGCGGCGGCGGCCTTGCCCAGTTCGACCAGATCCGGGCCGACCGCCAGCCGGCTCGCGCCCGAATGTCGCAGGATGAAACCGGCCTCCTGGGCGGTCAGCATGAAGTTGATCGGCACGAGCACCGCACCCAGCCGGGCCAAGGCATAACGGAAGGCTGCAAATGCGTGCGAGTTGCGTGACAGGATCGCGACCCGGTCACCAAAGGCCACGCCCTGCCCGGCCAGGCCGTGGGCAAGGCGGTTGCACAGGCGATCGAATTGCGCATAGGTCCAACGGACCTCGCCGCAGATGATGGCCGGCCGCTCGGGAACCCTGCGCGCCGTGCGGCGCAGCAGATCCCCCAGCGCCTGACGATGGATGCGGTCGTTGGTCATGCGTTCTCCGACTCATGATTATCCCGGGCAGGGGCGGGGCCGCGAATCGGTCGGCAGCTCGACCGTCTCGACACGATCATTGAGTGTATCGGGTCGGACATGAGCATCCAAGGCTGGCGGATTCTCACGGCACAATGCCTATCCCTGTCTGTTGCGACTGCCATGCCTGCCGCTCCGCCCACGCCACCCGGCGAATTGCGAATCCTTGCCTGGATGTGCGCGATCATCGCCGTGAACCAGCTCGGGTTTGGCGCCATTCTTCCCGTGCTGCCGCTGTTCGCCCAGTCTTTCGGGGTTTCGGCATCGGCGATCGGCATGACCATCGCGGTTTATGGTCTGGCGCGTTTCCTCTCGGCCATGCCGTGTGGCCGGCTCGCCGACCAGGTGGGTCGACGGCCCACCCTGGCGCTGGGCGGCCTCATCACGGCGCTGGGTAACGCCTGGTGCGCCTATGCTTCGTCATTCACCGAGTTCATGCTGGCCCGATTCGTGGCCGGCGCCGGTGCCGGCATCGTGCTGACCATCGGCTCGGTCATCCTGGCGGACATCAGTACACCGGCGCGGCGCGGCCGGATGATGGCGGTCTATCAGGCCGTGTTTCTGTTCGCGGTGGGCATCGGACCGCTGCCCGGTGGTCTGCTGGCCGAACACCTGGGTCTGGCCGCGCCCTTCGAGCTCTATGCAATCGCCGCCGTCGTGGTCACCATCATCGCCTGGTTCGGTGTGCCCGAAACCCGCGGATTTGGTCGTGATGCGGCATCGTCACAGCCCCTGACCGATGTGTCCTTCGCCCGGCAGGTGCGCCTGCTCACCGCCAACACCGGTTTTCTGCTGATCTGCCTGTTCGGCTTCACCCATGCCGTGGTGCGTACCGGTGGCCTGTTCAATATCGTTCCCGTGATCGGCGCCACCGAATTGCAGCTGTCGGCCTCGCGCATCGGCGCGGCACTGGCCATCGGCAGCGTGCTTGGCCTGTTTGCCGCGTATCCGGCGGGCATGATGGCCGACCGATTCGGCCGCAAGCCGGTGATCGTGCCCTCATGTCTGTTGGTTGGGGTGGCAATGGCCGGCTTTGCCTACGCCACCTCGTTCACCGGCTTCGCGCTGGCCTGCGTCGCCTGGGGTATCGCCACCTCGATCAGCGGCGCGGCGCCGGCCGCGTATGCCGCCGACTCCGCACCACCCGGCATGAATGCCGCTGCCATGAGCAGCTATCGCATGCTCAGCGATCTGGGCTATGTGGTGGGTCCGATCGGCCTGGGTCTGTTGGTCGACTATCAGGGCACCGATACAACGCTGATCGTATCGGCCACGATGATCGTGGCCGTTGGTCTGCTGTTCGCGCATTTTGCGCCCGAGACCTGGCGGGCGGCCGGCGGCCTGTCCCGCTGATCAGTCCGCGCTCGCGTATCAGCGGTCCACCTGCGCGCGCGATGCGTGCTCCGGAAACAACCCGAGCAACCCGGCTGCGCTCGCCGTGCAGATGCCCCGTTCGGTGATCAATCCGCTCACCAGCCGGGCGGGTGTCACATCAAACGCCGGATTGGCCGCCGTCACCCCCTCCGGCGCGATCCGGACCCGCGTCAGGCCACCCGCATCGAGCCGCCCCGACACGGACAAGACCTCGTCAGCGGCGCGCGATTCGATCGGTATCTCACGCACGCCATCGTCCATCGACCAGTCGATCGTGCTGGACGGCAAGGCGACATAAAACGGCACACCATTGTCAAACGCGGCGAGCGCCTTGAGATAGGTACCGATCTTGTTGCAGACATCACCGCGGGCGGTGGTTCGATCCGACCCCACGATGCACAGATCGACCTGCCCGTGCTGCATGAGATGCCCGCCCGCATTGTCGACGATCAGCGTATGGGGAACGCCATGGCGGGCCAGTTCCCAGGTGGTCAGACTGGCACCCTGATTACGCGGCCGGGTTTCGTCCACCCACACATGCACGGCAATGCCTTCATCATGGGCGCGATAGATGGGCGCTGTGGCCGTGCCCAGATCGACGGTGGCGAGCCAGCCCGCATTGCAATGGGTCAGGATATTCACCGGCTGCGTGGCCGCCCTGGTTTGCGCGATCTGTCGGATCAGGGCCAGCCCGTGCTCACCGATGGCCTGATTCAGGTGCACGTCTTCATCCGCGATCTCGCCTGCCAGCTGCCAGGCAGCATCGGCACGTTGCGCCTGGGCCAGTGCGCTCAGCGCCGCGCGCATCCGGTCCAGGGCCCAGCGCAGATTGACGGCCGTGGGTCGGGCGGTGAGCAGAGAATCGCAGGCGCGCTGCAGGTTCCGATCGTCACTCGCCGCACGCAGGGCAATCGCCACCCCATAGGCGGCGACCGCGCCGATCAGTGGCGCACCGCGCACCTGCATGGTGACGATCGCCTGGCGCACCTGCTCTGGCGTGGCGAGCCGGATCGGCTCAAACACATGCGGCAGCCGCGTCTGATCGATGATGCCGATTGAACAGCCGTCCGGATTGGCCCATACCGAACGCCAGGCCTGGCCGTCGACATTCATGAACGGGCCAGCCAGCCCGCAGCAGGCTGAGGAATCATGGCGTGTCGTAGCGCACACCGACCAGCACGGTGCGCGGCGGTGAGCGAAAGCCGGCGGCCGTCGAATAATCGCGATCGGCGACATTCACGACGTTGATAAAGGCCTTGAACGATGGACCGAATGCATAGTGCGCGCTGAGGTTGGCCGTGGCATAGCCGCCCAGACGCACGGTGTTCGAGCTGTCATCGTACCGGTCACCAACCGCCTTGAAGCTTGCCGAGATCGTCAGGGCATCGCGTTGCCAGGCCGCCGTGGCGCCGAGTTGCTGACGTGCCCGGCGCGCCAGTCGCTTATCCAGTGTCTGGTCAATCGGATCAAGCCAGTCTGCATGGATCAACCAGGTGAGCGCGCCGGTCCGCGTGCCCAGCGACAAGGACACGCCCTGGATACGCGCCCGATTCACATTGTCGGCACAACCCGATGCATATTGCGGATCCGGATCCGGACACTCGGGCGAGAACACGATCAGGTCATCGATCTGATGGCGGAACAAGACCAGCTTGCCCTGCCAGCCGGCCGGATGGGTCGGCGTTCGCTGATCCCAATAGGCGCCCAGTTCCAGGTTGCGTGATTCTTCGGGTCGCAGATCGGCACGGCCATATCCCGGCAAGTACAGGTCATTAAAACCCGGCGCACGAAAACCGGTGGCATACGCGCCGCCCAGACGCGTGCCGGAGGCCAGCACATAGCCATAGGCAAAGGTGCCGTTGGTCTGTTCATCGTATTGATTGCTCCGGTCACGGCGCAGACTCAACTGCACGATGTGCGGCCCTTCCCGACCCGACAGCGAAATTCCCAGACTGGAGGTGGTGCGCGACTCGGCATCGGGTGAATAGCCTTGCGCCATCACATCCTGCGAGAGTCGATCGTAGCTCAGACGGGTCTGCACACCGGGTGCCACCGGCCGCACCAGCGCCGCACTGAACTGATCCTGGGTGCCTTCGATGAGAGTCGCGAGCCGTGACCGGCTGTCCACTGAATCGGTCGTTCGACCCGCCTTGAGCGTGAGTCGCGATGCATCGGCCAGCACCGTATCGCTGGTCAGCCCGATGAGTTCGGTACGCTTGAGCATCCGTGCATCGGCAAAGTCGCCGTCATCGACATCCGAGTCGATCTCATTGCGCAGGAACACACTGCGCACCTGACTGGCGGCCGATAATTGCGCCGTGGCATGGACGAGCACGCCGCGACGATGGTAGCCATCCTCGTCGTCATCATGACCGACACTGCCCGGTCGCTGTGCGTCGAATCCATCGCTGCGATCGTCGTTCAGTTCGATGCCACCGGTCACCGAATCATTGCCACCGGCCACCGAGCCACCGAGCAGGCGGGTGCCTGCCGTACCCAGTGCGGCCTCGCCGCTCAATGACCGGCCTGGCCTGGCCATCGGCGTGAACAACTGGATCACTCCGCCGATCGCATCGGCGCCATAGAGGCCGGAGGCCGGTCCACGCAGCACCTGCAGTCGTTCAGTCAGCCCGAAGGGCAGGCTTTCATACACCGGTTGACCCAGCGACACCGACGACACGCGAAACCCGTCGATGAGTGTCAGTGTCTGGCCGGCACTCGCGCCACGCAGGAAAATGCCGGTGCTCGCGCCGGGGCCGCCGTTTCCCGACAGTTCGATACCCGGCAGCGTGCCCAACTGATCCGCCAGGGACAAAACGCCGGAGCGACGCAAACCGGTCAGCGGCAGACTGTCGACATCGGCGATCAGATGGACAGGATCCTGCGACGAGCGGGTCGTGGTGTCCAGAACGGGTTCGAGAGTCTGCGCTTGAGCGCGACCCAGTGCGTCGATCTGGAAGGTCGGCTGGCTCGATTGCGCGACCGATTCGCCGGGCGGGCCCACACCTGTCAGACCGAGCAATAGCAACGCCGAGGGCCATCGCCGTCGGGGCTGAGCCATCGGCGCGATGGCAGGAGGATGAGACGGCGATCGCACCGGATCATTATGACAGAGCCATCAGTCGACCCGGTCATGGCCGGGACGCCAGGCGTAAGGCTGGCATACTGAATCGGACTCTGTTGAACCCCAACCTGCAGGAGACACCATGTCGCCCTTTCGAATCCATTGCGGCGGCACCGCCCGCGCCCTCGTCCTCGCCCTCACGACCGTCTTCGCCTTGAGCGGCGCGCAGGCCGCTGACGGACTCATCGCCACCCAGAGTCCGCACAACGCTGCCGACACCATGAATCGCTTCGAGAAGCTGGTGACCGACAAGGGCATGACCGTGTTCGCGCGGATCAATCATGCAGGCGGCGCCAAAAAGATCGGCGCAGACCTGCGTCCCACCGAGTTGCTGATCTTCGGCAATCCACAGGGCGGCACACCCTTGATGCAGTGCAGTCAGTCATTCGCCATCGATCTGCCGCTCAAGGCGCTGGTCTGGCAGGACGCACAGCAGCAGGTCTGGATCGGCGTGAACGACCTCACCGTACTGGCCAGGCGCCATGAGGCACAGGCCTGTCCGGCGGTCGCCAAGGTGGATGCCGTGGTGCGCGGGCTGGTCGCCGAGGCATTGAAGCCCTGAGCATCGCCGGCAGGTCCGGGGTCGGCCGGGTTGACGCCCACTGGGGCCGATTGTGAGGAAAATCACGCGCCGGCGATGATCCGACGGTCGTGACGTGATCGAATTCACGGCGCCCGGACGTCGAATGCCGAGAATTGTCGAGCGGCCTGACACACCCTCGACACTCTCTACGGAACCGATGCGATGAAGCGACAAGACCTGCCCCGCCATGCGCCCACTGCCAACGGCCTGAGTTTTCTGATCGACAGTCAGGCGGCCCTCGCGGCAGCCGAACGCCTGGAACAGGACGCGACCAGCGGCGTGCGCTTTTGTTGCGAGCATCGCGAGATGCTGACCCTGGCTGAAGCGCGACGACGTGATGCACTCGAGCTGGCCAGGCGCACCCGGATGGGCGAAGGGGCCGATGATGGTGAGCAGGAGCCGGGCCTGGAGCAGGCCACGATGGCCATCACCGGGCAACGATCCGGCTCAGCCGATCGACTCCATGCCAGCGCGTCGGATGATGACGAGTCGGACGCCGATGATGACTTCGACGACCGACCCGTCGAATTCCTGCTGGACAACGACCTGGACTGCGATCTGGAGCCCGACTACGCCTGATCGACTGAATGTCTGGCCCGCGGAGAGTCTGCCGGGCTCAGAGCAGCACGAGGTTGCTCCGATGGATCAACTCGGGCTCCTCGACAAAACCCAGGCGCTCGACGATCCGGGCCGACGGTGTACGCAGGATCCGCCGCGTCTCATGGCTTGAATAGTTGACCAGGCCGCGGGCGACTTCCCGACCCTGGGAATTGCGGCAGGCGACCACCTCGCCGCGTTCGAACTCGCCCTCGACGCCGGTCACGCCGATCGGCAGCAGGCTCTTGCCCTGCTCGATCAACGCCCGTTCGGCGCCCGCATCGAGCACCACGGCACCACGCAACTGCAGCTGTCCGGCCAGCCATTGCTTGCGGGCCGCCAGGCGCGGCGTGCGCGAGATGAACTGGGTGCCGATGAGTTCACCATCACTCAGGCGGATGAGCAGATCCGGTTGCCGTCCCGAGGCGATGATCGTATGCGCACCGCTGCTGGCCGCCCGCCGTGCCGCCGACACCTTGGTCTGCATGCCGCCCCGGCCCCACTGGGTTCCCGAGTCGCCGGCCATCGCATCCAGACGCGGATCGCCAGCCGTCACCGACGCAAGCAACAGGGCCTGCGCATTCTTGCGCGGATCGGCGGTGTACAAACCTTCCTGATCGGTCAGGATCACGAGCACTTCGGCTTCGACCAGATTGGTCACCAGCGAGCCCAGGGTGTCGTTGTCACCGAACTTGATCTCGTCGGTCACGACCGTGTCGTTTTCATTCACGATCGGCACCACCCCGAGCGTGAGCAGGGTCAGCAGGGTCGAGCGCGCATTCAGATACCGCTTGCGATCCGACAGGTCGTCATGGGTCAGCAGGATCTGCGCGGTCTGCAGACCATGGGCCCGGAAGCCCGATTCATAGACCTGGGCCAGGCCCATCTGACCGACTGCTGCCGCAGCCTGCAATTCATGCACCTCGCGCGGCCGCTGCGCAATGCCCAGGCGCAGCATGCCCTCGGCGATCGCGCCCGATGACACCAGCACGACCTCGACGCCGCGCTGGCGAAGGCCGGCGATCTGTCCGGCCCAGGCACCAATCGCCTCACGATCCAGCCCTCGCCCTTCATTCGTGACCAGCGTGGAGCCGATCTTGATCACCACCCGCCGCGCACCAGCCAGCAAGGGGCGGGCGGCCACCCGTTGGTCCAGATCCGGTTCGATCGGCAAGTCTTCAGGACTGTCCGGTGACGGCAAAGCGCACATCCTGTTGATCATCGGCGTCGTCGGGATTCACCCGCTGAGCGTCCAGCCAGGTTTGCACGCTCTGGCACAACACCTCACAGCCTTCCCGGGTCAGTGCCGAGACCCGGTGGACATCCGCATCGGCCACCGTTAGCGACCCGGCGCCGGATCCACGATAGGCCTCGAGGAATGCCGCGACCCTCGCCTCGCGTTCATCGGGTGCGATCATGTCCATCTTGTTCAACACCAGCCAGCGCGGGCGGGCGGCGAGTTCCGGATCGAAGGCCGCGAGTTCACGCACGATGGCGCGCGCATCGGCCGCCGGATCAACCGACTCATCGATCGGCGCCATGTCGACCAGATGCAGCAGCAGGCTGGTGCGCTGCAGGTGACGCAGGAACTGGTGCCCCAGACCGGCGCCGTCGGCTGCGCCTTCGATGAGGCCGGGCACGTCGGCCAGCACAAAACTACGCTGCGGCCCGACCCTGACCACGCCCAGATTCGGATGCAGCGTGGTGAACGGATAATCGGCGATCTTGGGGCGAGCGTTGCTGACCGCGCTGATCAGGGTGGACTTGCCCGCGTTGGGCATGCCCAGCAAGCCCACGTCGGCCAGCACGCGCAATTCCAGATGGAGTCGGCGCTGCTCACCTGGTGTGCCCGGCGTCGCCTGACGCGGCGCGCGATTGACACTCGACTTGAAATGAATATTGCCCATGCCCCCGCGCCCGCCCTGGGCGAGCACGAGTTGCTGACCATGGGTGGTCAGGTCACCGATCTGCTCACCAGTGGTGGCATCGGTGACCACCGTGCCCACCGGCATGCGCAACACCACATCATCGGCGGCCGCGCCATATTGATCATTGCCGCGGCCATGTTCACCATGGCGAGCCTGATGGCGACGCGCATAACGATAATCGATGAGGGTATTGATGTTCCGATCGGCCAGCGCATACACGCTGCCGCCTCGCCCGCCATCACCACCGCTGGGGCCGCCCTTGGGAATGAATTTTTCGCGACGAAACGCGACGATGCCGTTGCCGCCGTTACCGGCGAGCACTTCGATATCGGCTTCGTCGAAAAACTTCATGGTCGCGGTCCGCGCGGCAGTCCGCAGAAAACACGGTCTGCCGGCTCAAGCCTCGATGCTGACCTGTTGACGCCTGAGCGGGCCTTTCACCGCAAAGCTCACCCGTCCATCCTTGAGCGCATACAAGGTGTGATCCTTGCCGATGCCCACGTTCAGACCGGGATGATATTTGGTGCCGCGCTGACGAACGATGATCGAACCGGCCGATACGGTCTGACCGCCATAGGCCTTGACGCCGAGCATCTTGGGATTGGAATCGCGGCCATTACGGGTCGAACCGCCGCCTTTTTTGTGTGCCATGGTGAAATTCTCCGGTTAACGATCAGACGCGGCGACCGCCGTCGAGTTCATCTTTGAGCTTTTGCAGAGCCTCGAAATCGCCCTTGGCCGCCAATGCTGCCTGCTCGGGCCAGGTGTCGGGCTTGTGCCCGGTGAAGGTCGGACCGGCATCGGAGAGAATCTGCTGCAAGCGCTCAACGGGTGCTGCTGCGAGAGCCGACCAGGTACGGATACCGCCGGCTTTGAGCAATTCGGCAATTTTCGGGCCGATACCTTCGATCTGGGTGAGGTCATCGTCACTGACGCCGGACGCCGTGCTGCCCGCATCCGCGGAACCGGCGCTGCCCGCTGCTGCGCCCCGGCCACCCCGGGCCGCTTCCCAGCCCGCGGCCAGAGCCGCCTTGCCCTCGCCCTGGGCAATGGCCAGTCGGTCGCGGCGCATTTGCGCATAGGCCATCGCTTCGGCCGGATCGGCCTCTTCGGTGCCAAGCGACGAGGAAATCCGGCTGACAAAAATCTCGGTGAAGTTCTGGCGGTGACCCTGGGTCTTGCGATAGTGCTTGCGCCGGCGCATCTTGAAGATGCGCACTTTCTTGTCTTTGCCATGATTCAGCACGGTTGCCGACACCTGGGCGCCACTGACCATCGGCTCGCCGATCAGCGACTGGTCGCCATGACCGACCGCAAGCACCTGATCCAGTGTCACGACCTCGCCGATGTCCGACGCGATCAGCTCGATTCTCAACTTCTCACCTGGGGCAACACGATACTGCTTGCCGCCGGTTTTTATCACCGCGTACATTCAAAACCTCTTATGGTTCGCGCTTTCTTGGATGCGCTTCAATTGGCTCGCTTCAATTCGCTTTCGACCGACCTGATTTGCTCAGCTTCCAGAGCTTGGATCATTAATGGTGGCCGATTCTCAACCGGAGATGCTCGACTGGAGAATCTCGTCCCCAAACCAACCCCAATTTTTTTGGGCAGGATCAAGGGAACCAAAGATTATATCGCTCAAACTCGATGAGTAGCAACCGGCGCTTGCATTAGAATCGGAATCACCATGAATTCATCGCCCAAATCCGCCAGGCCGGCCCCTCATCCAGGGCATTCATCCATCCGGCTGGCATTCTCTTGAAGCCGGCCGAACTGTTTCCGGTGCTGGCCTCGGATCTGGCCGAAGTCGATCAGGTGATCCGGACCCAGCTTCGCTCGGAAGTCGCCCTGGTCAACACCATTGCCGACTACATCGTGGGCGCGGGCGGCAAGCGGATGCGCCCTGTCCTGTTGCTGTTGCTGGCCCGGGCCCTGGGCTATCGAGGCGAGCGTAATCATTTCCAGCTCGCGGCGGTGATCGAGTTCATTCACACCGCGACCCTGCTTCATGACGACGTGGTCGACGAATCGGCCATCCGCCGGGGCCGGGACACGGCCAATGCCCGCTTTGGCAATGCGGCATCGGTGCTGGTGGGCGACTTCCTCTATTCCCGGGCCTTCCAGATGATGGTCGACGTGGACCGGATGCGGGTCATGAAGGTTCTGGCCGATGCCACCAATGTCATCGCCGAGGGCGAGGTGTTGCAACTCATCAACTGCAATGACCCGGATGTCGATGAAGCCCGGTACATGCAGGTGATCCGCTACAAGACGGCCAAGCTGTTCGAGGCCGCCGCCCGTCTGGGTGCCATTCTGTGCGACGCCTTGCCGCCTTGCGAAGAAGCGGCCGCCGCCTATGGCCGGCATCTGGGCACGGCCTTTCAGATCATCGATGACGTACTCGATTATTCGGGCGAGCAGGCCGACATCGGCAAGAGCGTCGGCGACGATCTGCGCGAAGGCAAGCCGACCCTGCCGCTCATCCATGTGATGGCGCATGGCACGGCCGCCGAACGCGATCTGGTGCGCGAAGCCATCGTGAACGGGTCGGCCGATCAGTTCGAACCCGTGATGGCCGCCATCCGCCGCACCGGCGCGCTGGACTATGCCCGCGCCTGCGCCGCCCGTGAGGCCGGACTGGCCCGCGATCAGGTTGAACAGATCCGGATGCCCGAGACTGCCGCAAACTACCATGATGCCCTGATATACTTTACGGCTTACTCGATCGAGCGGGACCGCTGAAGCGTGCTGGTCAACGCCAGTGAATCGGGTGTCGGGGTGTAGCTTAGCCTGGTAGAGCGCTACGTTCGGGACGTAGAGGCCGGAGGTTCGAATCCTCTCACCCCGACCAGGAATTTCACCGGTCATGAGTGCCGTGACCATCATTGCCGCCGAAGCCCCAGCCCGCTGGGGCTTTGTTGTCTTGTGGCCCTGTGACAGCGGCTGCCTGCTGGCAATGACCAGCCCGCGGCCGGTTGCGTCCGACTGGCTGCCTGCCTCATCATGATGAGCAGCGCCGGATGGCGACATGACTGGGCGGCGCGCGGATACCCGCACCCGTACCGACACGACGACAGGAGACCCGCCCGATGATCGACGAAGCCCCCAGAATCACCATCAGCCCGGTTGCCAATCGCCCCGATCCGGCATTGATCGAACCGTTTCGCGGCCTGCAGACCGGATTCGTGGTCGATGCCATGGGTGGCAGCGGTGCGCTGGACTATCGGATCAAACCGGTCGACCCGGCCCAGAGCGCGCTCTGCGGCATCGCCCTGACCTGCCATGCAGGCCCGGCGGACAACCTGGCCGTACTGGCGGCACTGGAGCACCTGCAGCCTGGCGACGTGATCGTCGCGGCCACCGGCCCTCATGAAGGCTGCGCGGTGGTCGGTGATCTCGTCCTGGGCATGGCAAAAAATGGCGGCGCCCAGGGGTTCGTGACCGATGGACTGGTGCGTGATACCCGTGGCATCCGGGCGGTGGGATTGCCCTGCTTCACCGTCGGCGTCAGCCCGAATTCCCCGGCCAAGGGCGGGCCCGGCACGCTGGGTCTGCCGATCGTGATCGGCGGCGTTGTGGTGGCCAGCGGCGACCTGATCGTGGCCGACGAAGATGGTGTGGTAGTGGTGCCGCAGGACTTGCTCGAATCCACCGCCGAACGCCTCAAACAGGTATTGAAGGCCGAGTCCGATCTCGACGCCAAGGTCAAATCAGGCATGACCGATTTTGATCTGACCCGATCCGGCTCCGCCTGAGCCATTCGATTGTCCTGGAGACCCTGACTGTGAACAGCCCCCGCTTCGAGCCCGCAACCCTTGAACCCTACTGGATGCCGTTCACGGACAATCGGAAATTCAAACAGGCGCCGCGGATGGTGGCCTCCGCCAAGGGCATGTATTACACGGATCCGAACGGGCGACAGATCCTGGACGGGCTGGCCACGCTGTGGTGCGTCAACGCCGGACACTGTCATCCGACCATCGTCTCGGCGATTGCCCGCCAGGCGGGCGAACTCGATTTCGCCTCGTCGTTTTCCGTCTCACATCCTTTGCCCTTCACACTGGCGGGACGGATCGCCGCGCTGGCTCCGGAGGACATGAATCATGTGTTCTTTACCAATTCAGGGTCGGAAGCCGTCGACACAGCATTAAAAATCGCGCTGGCCTTTCATCGTCTGCGTGGCCAGGGTTCGCGGGTGCGGTTCATTGGTCGTGAGCGCGGTTATCACGGCGTGAATCTTGGCGGCATGTCGGTATCGGGTGTGTCCAGCAATCGCAAAGCCTATGGTCATGCCATGGCCCTGGGGGTGGACCATCTCGCGCATACCCAGGATCTGCAATCGCGCGCCTTCGTGCGGGGTCAGGCGGCCAAGGGTGCGGAGCTGGCCGACGAACTGGAGCAGCGACTGATTCCCCTGCACGGCGCCGACAATATCGCCGCCGTGATCGTCGAACCGGTGGCGGGTGCCGGCGGTGTACTGGTGCCACCGCAGGGCTACCTGAAACGCCTGCGCGATATCTGCACGAAGCACGGCATTCTGCTCATCTTTGACGAAGTGATCACTGGCTGGGGCAGGATGGGGACACCGTTCGCCGCCGAACTGTTCGGCGTGACACCAGACCTGATGACCTTTGCCAAGGGCATCACCTCCGGCTCGGTGCCACTGGGTGGCGTGATCGCCAGCGACGCCATCTACGACACCTTCATGAACGCACCGGGCCCCGGGGTGGAATTTTTTCATGGCTATACGTATTCCGGGCATCCACTGGCCTGCGCCGCTGCGCTGGCCACCCTCGATGTCTATGAGGAAGGCCGATTGTTGTCGGTCGGCGCCGGGCCATTGGCGCAGGAATTCGGCGATCGTCTGCACGCGCTGGCCGACCGCCCTCATGTGATCGATTGCCGCAGCATCGGCCTGATCGGGGCGATCGAATTGCGGCCTCGCGATGGCGCACCCGGCGCCCGTGCCTTCGAGGTGTTTGAACAGTGCTGGGCGCGCGGGGTGTTCGTCAGACCGGTGGGTGACGCCATCGGCTTCTGTCCGCCGCTAATCGCTCAGTCGAATCACCTGGACCAGATGTTCTCCACGGTCGACAGCGTCTTGCGCGATGTCGGCTGATGCGTCGCCCGGCTACAATATTTGTACCGGAGTGTACGTGAATGCAACAATATGCTACAGTATCGGCCCGCCGCAACGATGTGGCGCGTGGCCATATCACTGCTACATCTGCCAGGAGAAGGATTCGTGCGTCCAAGCGGTATCGCGTTAACAGTCGCCGCACTCTGTTGCAGCACTGCTCCCGCCGCGACGCCTGCGCCAGCGATCGATATTCCGACCTCGATCGACATCGCCGGCGCCTATGCCTCGACCCAGCCGATCGTCGGCCCCGCCCAGGCCCAGGTGGTCGAACTGATCAATGCGATGTCGGGCGGCAAGTTGACTGCGAGATTGCTCGAACCCGGTGAGATCGTACCGCCGGCTCAGTACCTCAATGCGGTGGGCACTGGTTCCGTCGATGCGGCCTGGACTGCCTCGGGCAACTGGGTCGCCAAGGACAGCGCATTCGCGCTGTTTTCCGGCATTCCGTTCGGTCGCGGCGCGCGCGATTATCTGGGCTGGCTCAAATATGGTGGCGGCGAAACCCTGTTCAAGCAGTTGCATGCGAGGTACAACGTCGAGGCCTTGCCTTGCGGCATCAGTCCGGCGGGATCCTCGGGCTGGTTTCGCGATGAACTCGCCCGCCCGGAACAATTCAAGGACCTGAAAATCCGGGCGACAGGCCTGGCCGGCGTTGTGCTTCGCCGGCTCGGTGCCCAGACGTCGGTGATCCGCGACGATGAAGTCGCCAGCGCCTTCGAACTCAACACGGTGGATGCGGCGATCCTGGATTCGCCTGCGCTGGACGCGGGCCTGGGCATCGACAAGTTCGCCAAGAACCTCTACTTCCCGGCTTGGCATCAACCCGTCACGCTCAATGAATTGCTCATTTCCAAGAAAAAGTGGGCGGCCTTGACCAAACCGCAGCGAGCGGTGATTCAGAGCGCCTGCGATGCGGTCATGTTGCGCCAGCTTGCCGAAGGCGATTCGGTGCAAGGCAAGGCCGCTGCCGAGCTGGCCAAGAGCGGTGTAAAACTGTTGCGCTGGTCACCCGAGGTGCTGGCGATGCTGCGCAAGGCCTGGCTCGAATCGGCCGACGAGCTGGGTGCCAAGAGCGAAGACTTCCGGAAAATTCTCGCCTCCTTCCATGCGTTTCGGGAAGCGCAAAAGGAATGGCGGGAATTCAGCGAGACCGACTGACCCGTTCGCGGATGCGATCGGGTCAGCAAGCACGGATCGAAGTCGATCAATGGTTGTCGCGCGGCAGCCCTTTGGTTTGCGCGATGCGTTGATACTTGACCGCCGGGCCGAGCACCATGCCCTGATCAAGCGGCTGCACGATGGCGCGCTGGATCTCCTGCCAGGGAGTCTGGTGATCGGGATACCGATAACCGCCCGCGGCCATCAGGCGGGCGCGGCGCGCTTCGATCTCGGCTTCATCGACCAACATGTCGATGCGCCGGGTGTTCAGATCCAGACGCACCTTGTCGCCCGTCTGAATGAGCGCAAGCCCCTGGTTGGCGGCGGCCTCGGGGGAGGCATTGAGGATGGACGGAGAACCCGAAGTGCCCGACTGACGACCGTCGCCCACGCAAGGCAATGCCTCATGGCCGCGCGCCAGCAGACTCGCCGGGGCGCGCATGTTCACGACTTCGGCAGCGCCCGGAAAGCCGATCGGCCCCACACCCCGCATGAACAGGATGTCGTGCTCGTCGATGGCCAACTCAGGGTCGTCGATGCGGGCGTGATAGTCCTCGGGACCATCGAACACCACCGCCCGACCCTCGAAGGCATTCAGGTCGTTCGGGTTGCTCAGATAGCTGCGTCGGAATTGCTCGGAAATGACGCTGGTCTTCATCACCGCTGAATCGAACAGGTTGCCGCTCAGCACCAGGAAACCGGCTTCGGCGACCATCGGTTTGCCAAAGGGTTTGATCACATCCGGATCCTGCGACCGCACGCCTGCGCAGTTCTCACCGATGGTGCGGCCATTGGCCGTGAGCGCACCGGTGTGGATGAGCCCGGCCTCGATGAGTTCAGTGAGCACTGCCGGCAACCCGCCGGCCCGGTAATATTCCTCGCCCAGATACTCGCCGGCCGGCTGCATATTGACCAGCAGCGGCACGGCATGGCCCAGGGTCTCCCATTCCTTGATATCCAGCGGCACACCCATGTGCCGGGCGATGGCATTGACATGCACCGGCGCATTGGTCGAGCCACCGATCGCCGAACAGGCACGCACCGCGTTCTCAAAAGCGTGACGGGTCATCAGATCGGACGGCTTGAGGTCTTCATGCACCATCTCGACAATCCGTCGCCCGGTTTCGTAGGCGCACTGACCCCGTTCGCGATACGGCCCGGGAATCGCCGCCGCGCCCGGCAGCGTCATGCCCAGCGCCTCGGCCAGCGCGTTCATCGTGGAGGCGGTGCCCATGGTGTTGCAGTGACCGACGGACGTGGCCGATGAGGTGACCAGTTCCATGAAGCCGTCATAGTCGATCTCGCCGCGCGCGAGCATTTCCCGGCCCTTCCAGACGATGGTGCCCGAGCCCGAGCGCTGGCCCTGATACCACCCGTTGAGCATCGGACCGCCCGGCAGGGCGATGGCCGGGATATTCACGGTGGCCGCGCCCATCAGCATCGCCGGCGTTGTCTTGTCGCAACCCGTGGTCAGAACCACACCGTCCAGTGGATAGCCATACAACACCTCGACCAGGGACAGATAGCTGAGGTTTCGATCAAGGGCTGCAGTGGGCCGCTTGGCCGTTTCCTGAATCGGATGGACCGGGAATTCGAGCGCGACACCGCCGGCCGCGACGATGCCTTCGCGTACCCGCTTGGCCAGCTCCAGGTGATGGCGATTGCACGGGGACAGGTCGGAGCCGGTCTGGGCAATGCCGATGATCGGTTTGCCGGACTGCAATTCGCCGCGGGTGATGCCAAAGTTGAGAAACCGCTCCACATAGAGGGCGGTCATGTCGGGATTGCCCGGGTTGTCAAACCACTGACGGGACCGCAGCGGGGCTGGTTTGTTGGTCATGCTGTCTCCAGGCTGGATGGGGCTGTCCGGTGAATGATAAGCGGTCGGCCCACCGGATTTGTCACGGAGTCGTGCGATCGGCCGCCGAATCGGTTAATGTGCGGTGCTCGTCAACCCTCGCCAGAACAACCGACCAATCCGTGGATGCCTTGCCCGCCTGGGCCCAGATTCTGATTCTGGTCCTATTAGTCGTCGCCTCCGGGTTTTTTTCGATCTCCGAAATCAGCATGATGGCGCTGAACCGCTACCGGCTGAATCATCTGGTCAAGGAGGGAAACTTAAGGGCCGTGCGCGCCAGCCGGCTGCTGGACAATACCGAGGGCCTGCTCGGCACCATTCTCATCGGCAATAATCTGGTCAATGCGGCGCTCACATCCATCGTGACGGCTCTGGCCATTGCTTCCTTTGGCAATAGCGACACCACCGTACTTGTTGCCACGACGCTCGTGGCGATGCTGATCATTCTGTTCTGTGAGATCGGTCCCAAGGTGGTCGGCGCGACCTATCCCGAACGCATTGCGCTGCCGATGGCCGCCGTGTTGTCGGTCGTCAAGGCTCTCCTGCATCCATTCGTCTGGGCGGCCAACCGGATCGTCCTGGGTGTGTTGAATCTGGTCGGCGTCCCCGTGGGGGGCCCCCAGGAAACCGCCTTGTCGCGCGAAGAGTTTCGCAGCATCGTGGCCGAGTCGAGCACGCTGGTGCCAAGCAAGCATCGCTCCATTCTGCTCAATCTGTTCGAACTGGACGAGATCACCGTTGATGACGTCATGATTCCGCGACGGCGCATCGAGGCGCTCGATCTGAAGGCGGATGCGCGCACGCTGCGCGAACAGTTGACCACCTGTTATCACAACAAGCTGCCCGTCTACGAAAATGACATCAACCGTATCGTAGGCGTGCTGCACGTGCGGCAGGCACTGACCCTGCTGCAGCGCGAGGACTTCTCGGCCGACGATATCCGCGAATACCTGGGCACGCCCTACTTCGTGCCCAGCGGCACGCCGGTATTCATGCAGTTGCAGTTCTTTCAGGAACGCAAATCACGGTTTGCCCTGGTGGTGGACGAATACGGCGACCTGCAAGGACTGCTGACCCTGGCCGACATCGTCGAGGAGTTCGTGGGCGAGATCACCTCGACCGGGCCGGCCCGCGACGACCGGCTGCACTGGAATGACGAGGGCGAGGTGCGCGTGGATGGTTCGACATCGCTGCGCGAATTAAACCGCCGCCTGTCCCTCGATCTGCCGCTGGACGGCCCGCGGACCCTCAACGGTCTGGTGCTGGAAGCCCTGCAGGCCCTGCCGGAAGCCAGCGTGAGCGTGCGTTTCGGCGGCGTGGCGGTGGAGGTGTTGCAGATCGAAGACCGGGCGATCCGGCACGCCCTGCTGCGCAAGCTGGACTGAGCGGGCACGGCGGGCTTATTGCCTGTCGGCAACGGGGCAGGCGAGCGGCCTGCCGTTCGACCGGCCCTGGTAGACCGCTGGTCCTGCGACCGACCGGTGGCGGTGCATTTCCAGGCAGCCCTGGGCGATCATCCGTAGCACAGACCGTCCGCCCCCCGCCAAGCTCACGGAAATCACGAATGGCAACAGCTCCACAGACACCGCCCCCACCAGGGGACAAGCTCGTGCTTGCCGGGCTCGGGCGCGCGTTGGTCCAGCATCGGGTGATGCGCCCCGATCAGGCCATGGCGGTGCAGAAAGAGGCCAACGAGGCCAAGGTCCTGTTCATTGACCAGCTGATTGCCGGCAAACACCTGAAGGCACGGGAGCTGGCCAAATTCTCGGCGGAAGCCTTCGGCCATCCGTGGTTCGACCTGGACGGGCTGGATGTCGCCAACCTGCCCCACGATCTGCTCGATCGCAAGCTGGCGGCTGAGGTCCGTGTCGTACCGCTGGGCAAACGGGGCAGCAAGATATCGGTTGCGCTGTCTGATCCGACCGATTTCCAGACGCTCGACCGGATCAAGTTCTCGGCGCAGGCCGGGGTCGATCCGATCGTGGTCGAGCATGACAAGCTGATGAAGCTGGTCGAGGCGCAGAGCCGCACCGCCGGCGACAAGCTTGGCGATCTGGTTGGCGAAGACCTCGATGTCGACGTGACCGGCGACGACGACGGTGGCAACGGCGTCACCTCGGCCGAGCAAAATGACATCGACGACGCACCGGTCGTCAAGTTTCTGCAGAAGGTGTTGCTCGACGCCATTCAAAGTGGCGCCTCCGATATTCACATGGAGCCCTACGAGAAGTTCTACCGGATCCGCTTCCGGATCGACGGCGAGTTGCGGGAAGTCGCCCAGCCACCGTTGGCCATCAAGGAGAAACTGGCCTCGCGCATCAAGGTCATCTCGCGGCTGGACATTTCCGAAAAGCGGATTCCCCAGGACGGCCGGATGAAACTGGTCTTGTCGGGCAACCGAGCGATCGACTTCCGGGTCTCGACCCTGCCGACCCTGTTCGGCGAGAAGATCGTGATGCGGATTCTCGATCCGTCATCGGCCAAGCTGGGCATCGATGCGCTCGGCTACGATCCCCACCAGAAAGAAACCCTGCTGGCGGCCGTGAACCGACCCTACGGCATGGTGCTGGTCACCGGCCCCACCGGCTCGGGCAAGACGGTGTCGCTCTATACCTGTCTGAACATCCTGAACCAGCCCGGTGTCAACATCGCCACGGCCGAAGATCCGGCCGAGATCAACCTGCCCGGTATCAATCAGGTCAATGTCAATGACAAGGCCGGCCTCACCTTCGGGGCTGCGCTCAAGTCGTTTCTGCGCCAGGATCCGGACGTGATCATGGTCGGTGAGATCCGCGATCTGGAAACCGCCGACATCTCGATCAAGGCCGCCCAGACCGGGCACATGGTCATGTCGACACTGCACACCAATGATGCGCCAACCACCCTGACCCGGATGATGAACATGGGGGTAGCCCCCTTCAACATCGCTTCTGCCGTCATCCTGATCACCGCCCAGCGGCTCGCCCGTCGCCTGTGCAAGTGCAAGCAGCCAGCCGATCTGGATGATGAGGCGCTGCTGACCACGGGCTTCACCGAGGCCGATCTGGACGGCACCTGGCAACCCTTCAAGCCAGTCGGTTGCGATATCTGTGGCGGCAGTGGCTACAAGGGCCGGGTCGGCATCTACCAGGTCATGCCGATCTCCGAGGAGATCCAGCGGATCATTCTGACCCAGGGCAATGCAATGGACATTGCCGCCCAGGCCAAGCGCGAAGGGGTCAATGATCTGCGCCGCTCCGGCCTCATCAAAGTCATGCAGGGCCACACGTCGATCGAAGCCGTGATGGCCGTCACCAACGAGTAGTCGCACCCACGCAATTCGCAGGAGTATCCGCCACATGGCAACGTCAGCCAATGCAATCGATGGTCGGGCAGCGGCCCAGGCCAAGGTCCGCAAGGCCAAGGAACACACCTGGATCTGGGAAGGACGCGATCGCGCCGGCAAAACCCTGCGGGGTGAGACCCGGGCCAGCACCGAAACCGTGGTCCAGGCAACCCTGCGACGCCAGGGCATCACCCCGGTGAAAATCACCAAACGTCGCGAGAAGCGTGGCGGTCGGATCACCGAGAAAGACATCACGCTGTTCACCCGGCAGCTGGCCACTATGATGAAATCGGGCGTGCCGCTGCTTCAGGCCTTCGATATCGTGGCCAAGGGCACCGACAATGCGTCGGTCGCCAAGTTGTTCATGGACATCAAGGGCGACGTGGAAACCGGTACCTCGCTGTCGCGGGCCTTCCGAAAGTACCCCTTGTATTTCGACGCCCTGTTCTGCAACCTGGTAGGGGCGGGTGAAGCCGCCGGTATTCTGGATGACCTGCTCGACCGGCTGGCCACCTACAAGGAAAAGATGCAGGCGATCAAGGGCAAGATCAAATCCGCGCTGTTCTATCCGGTGTCGGTGCTGGTGGTCGCCTTCATCGTGGTGGCGGTGATCATGCTGTTCGTGGTGCCCGCTTTCAAGGACGTGTTCTCCAACTTCGGCGCCACGCTGCCCGCGCCCACCCTGTTGGTCATCAACATGTCCGACGCCTTCGTTGCCTATTGGTATCTGATCTTCGGCACGATCGGCGGCACCATCTACTTCTTTATGCAGGCCTGGCGCCGCTCACCCAAGGTTCAGATGGCGATGGACAGGCTGATGCTGCGTCTGCCCATCTTTGGCAATGTGCTGCGCAAGGCGACCATCGCCCGCTGGCTGCGTACCCTGTCGACCATGTTCGCCGCCGGCGTACCATTGGTCGAGGCACTCGATTCAGTCGGTGGCGCCAGTGGCAACGTGGTCTATCAACTGGCCACCAAGAAGATCCAGCAGGAAGTCTCGACCGGTAGCGCGCTGACCGTTTCGATGCAGAATGCCAACGTCTTTCCGAATATGGTCTTGCAGATGGCCGCCATTGGTGAAGAATCCGGTTCACTGGATTCGATGCTGTCCAAGGCGGCGGATGTTTTCGAACGCGAGGTCGATGATGCGGTCGAAAGCCTGTCGAGTCTGCTCGAGCCCCTGATCATGGTGGTCCTGGGCGTATTGATCGGCGGCCTGGTAGTGGCCATGTATCTGCCCATCTTCAAGCTCGGCCAGGTCGTCTGAACCGGCTTACGCCGATCTCACCAACGGAGTTGGACCGGGCATGCTGGAGGCCTTGCAACAATCCCTGCCGCTGGCCACCGGGGTCGCCCTGGTGTTCGGGCTCATGGTCGGCAGCTTTCTCAATGTGGTGATCCACCGCGTGCCGAAAATGATGGAACGCGAGTGGGCGTTACATGCGGCCGAGATCACCGGTCAGACGCCGGTCGAGGCGCCAGCCTTCAACCTGATCGAGCCGCGTTCATCCTGCCCCAAATGCGGCCACCGGATCGGCGCGCTGGAAAATATTCCTATTCTGTCCTGGCTGGTTCTGCGCGGTCGCTGCCGCGGCTGCGCGGCGCCCATCTCGATCCGCTACCCGCTGGTCGAACTGGCCGGCGGACTGCTCAGCGCACTGGCGATCTGGCATTTCGGCTTCACGATGGCCGGTCTGGCGGCGGTGGTGTTCGGATTCTTCATGATCGCCCTGACCGGCATCGATCTGGACACACAATTGTTGCCCGACAGCATGACATTGCCATTGCTCTGGATGGGTCTGCTACTGAACCTGTCGGCCACCTTCGCGCCGCTGAGCGACGCGGTGATCGGTGCCGTGGCCGGTTACCTGACGCTGTGGTCGATCTACTGGCTGTTCAAGCTGATCACCGGCAAGGAAGGGATGGGTTATGGCGACTTCAAGCTGCTTGCCGCATTCGGCGCCTGGTTCGGCTGGCAGGCGCTGCCCGCCATCATCCTGCTGGCCTCCTTGGTAGGCGCCGTGGTGGGCATCGCCTTGATCGTGTTCGTGCGCCATGGCCGAGACGTACCGATCGCCTTCGGGCCTTATCTGGCGGGCGCGGGCATGCTGGCACTGTACTTTCGCCATACCCTGCAGGCGGTTTACGGAATGACCTGAGGTCACATCGACGCACCGGCTCCACACCGGTTCTTGTCGGCGCGGGCGAATGGTGCGAGCATCCCGGCTCAGGTTGCCGACAACGATGAGGAGAGTCACCAATGGCAGGCGTCACTGCGCCCGATGCGCCCTATTGGCAGTGGAGCGCCTGCGAACTGGCTGATTCGCTGGCCGCGGCCGAAATTTCGGCCGAGGCCGTGATGCGCAGCACGGTCGAACGCATGCGCGCCGTGAACGGGCAGCTGAATGCGGTGGTCGATGATCTGGGCGATGCCGCCATCGAACAAGCCATCGAACTGGACCGCACGCTGGCCCGGTCCGGCCCGGTCGGCCCTCTTCACGGTGTCCCGGTCACGATCAAGATCAATGTCGATCAAAGCGGCTGCGCCACAACCAACGGTGTGCTGGCGTTTCGCGACCATATCGCGAGTGACGATTCGCCCATCGTGCGTAACTTCCGCCGTGCGGGAGCGATCATTGTCGGCCGCACGAATACGCCGGAATTCTCGTTTCGCGGCACCACTGACAATGTCCTGTATGGCCGCACCTTCAACCCGTGGAACGACACGGCTTCTGCGGGCGGTTCGTCAGGGGGCGCCTCCAGTGCCGTCATGGCAGGCATGGGCGCGATCGCCCATGGCAATGACATCGCCGGATCGCTGCGGTATCCGGCAGCGGCGACCGGCGCAGCCACGGTCAAGCCCGGTCTGGGCCGGCTGCCGGCATTCAATCCTTCGCAACAGGCCGAACGCGGCATGCTCGCCCAGATCATGTCCACCCAGGGCGTGATTGCCCGCGAGGTGCGCGACGTGCGCCTGGCCATGGAAGCCCTGATCCACTTCGACCCGCGCGATCCCTGGATGGTGCCGATGCCCTTCGAGGGCCAGCCGATCCAGGGGCGTCTGCGCGTAGCCATGACCCGGAACATGCATGGTATCGACCTGCATCCGGCCGTCGAACGGGCCCTGGACAATGCGCGCGACGCCTTGACGGACGCCGGCTACGAGGTACTGGCGGTCGAGCCACCGTCGATCCGCGAAGTGGCCAGCGACAGCATCCGTTGCCTGTTCGGTGAGGTGCAGGCACTCATGGCCGATGACGTTCGCCGTCACGGCAGCGCCGCGATCAACCGGATCTTCGACGATTATTTCGCGGTGTTCGAACCCTTCGAAGGCAAGGAATTGTTGCAGGCCATGGCGCGCCGCGCTCATCACGTGCGCCAGTGGCTGGTCTTTCTGCACCAGTATCCGCTGGTGCTGACGCCGTTTCTGCCCATGCCCACCTACGACTGGGATCGCGATGCCCAGGGCCCCGAAGGTGTGTTCGAGGTGCTCGGACGGTGCCTGTACGGCCACAGCATGAATTTCATGGGATTGCCGGCGGGCAATGTCTCGGCCAATCTGAATGGCGGTCTGCCGGTGGGCGTGCAGATCGTCGGTCAGCGATTTCGCGAAGACCTGATCCTCGATGCCTGTGAAGCCATCGAATCCCGGGTCGGCCTGATGGCCAGGACACTGTTCGCCCGTCAATAGCATCGATCGGCGCGCTGCTACACTGCGGCGATGCTTGCGACACCTTTTCTGATCGGTCTGACCGGTGGCATCGGCAGCGGCAAGAGCACCATCGCCGATGCCTTTGTCAAGCTGGGCGCAGGCCTGGTCGATACCGATGCCATCGCCCATGCACTGACCGCGCCTGGTGGCGCCGCCATCGCCCCGCTGCGCGCCGAATTCGGCGACGAGGCCATCACGGCCGATGGCCGGCTCGATCGTGTCCGCATGCGCGAACGGGTATTTGCCGACCCCGGCGAGCGACAACGCCTGGAACGGATCCTGCATCCGATGATCGGCGCAGCCTGCAATGACGCGATCGCCGCCGCTGTGGCGCCCTATGTGCTGCTGGCGGTGCCGCTGCTGGTTGAATCGGGGAACTGGTTGAAGCGGGTCGACCGCGTACTGGTCATCGATTGCGACGAAGCCACCCAGATCAGCCGGGTCAGGACCCGCGGGCTGAGCGAGGACGCGATCCGGGCCATCATGGCAACCCAGGCCAGTCGCGCGCAGCGCCGCGCGGCAGCCGACGACATCATCGACAATGATTCCAGCCTGGCGGCGGCGCAGGCGCAAGTGGCCGAACTGCATCCGCAATATCTGGCAATGGCCGACGCCCACCGCAAGCGCTCGGTTGGGAACCGGCCATGATCCGCTACGACTATCCGCTGACCGAACGGATTCGATCCCTGCTGCGTCTGGAGGACGTATTCCAGCGCCTGGCGTTCTTTCGCGACGCCGACAGTCATCATCATCATGTGTGCGCGCTGGCCTCCTTGTTCGATCTGCTGGACCTGAGTGCACTGGGCGATCTGCGCAGCGAACTGATGACCGAACTCGATGCCCAGCGCCGCGCCCTCGGGGCCTACCGTGATTCGCCCTCGGTATCACCACAGGCCCTGGATGGCTTGCTCACCGACATCCGGCAATCCCATGAGCAGCTCGCGGCCCTGACCGGCAAACCGGGCCATGCACTGCGCGACCATGAATGGCTGATGGCCGTGCGCAGCCGCAGCAAGATCGCCGGCGGAGCAACCGACCATGACATGCCTTCGTTCTGGGCCTGGCAGAATCAACCCGTGCAGCGCCGCCAGGCCGACATCGATCGATGGCTCGCCCCGTTCAAGCCGTTTCGCCAAGCGCTGGACCTGGTGATGCGTCTGCTGCGCGACAGCGGCAAGAGCGTCGATCTCACGGCCACCGACGGCAGTTGTCAGCATGCGCTGGGCGGCCAGACCTATCAGTTGGCCCGACTGGAAGTGGCGGTCGAGCTCAATGCCGTGCCGGACATCAGCGCAAACAAATACCTGCTCTGGATCCGATTCAGTGCGATGGATGGCGACAATCGCCTGCGGCCGGTCAACCGGCCGGTGCCGTTTCGCCTCACCCTGTGCAACCTGCAATGACCCGGTCCCGACGTGCGCCGACCGATCCGCCCGCAATGCCTGAACCGAGGGCCGACACCGGCGTGCGGGTTCCTTGCCCCGGTTGCGGGGAGCCGGCACTGTTCGGGGCCGGTAATCCGTATCGGCCATTCTGCTCGACGCGTTGCCGGACAATCGATCTGGGCGCCTGGGCGAGTGACGAGTACCGGATCGCCGGCAGCGCCGGCGAACCCTCTCAGGGCGATGCCGATCCGGCTGACTGAGCCGCCGCGAATTCGACAACAGCCCCGTGCCCGGGGCTACTCGTCCGGCAATCCGAACAGACCGCTGATCATCGCCACGCCATGGGCACCGGACGCCTGAGCGGTGGGCAAGTCGCCCGGTGCCAGGCCGCCCAGGGCGTAGACCGGCAAAGGCGTGCGTTCGAGGAGTCCGTGAAGGCCGGCCCAACCCATGGTGGCCGCGCCCGGATGGGACCTTGTGGGCAGAACCGGCCCGAGCACCGCGAAATCGGCGCCGGCCGCACTCGCTGCAGCCAGCTGACCCACATCATGACAGGAGGCACCAACCCAGGCATGCGCCTGATCACGGGCCGCGAGCTCGGTCGATCGCCAGTGCACGCCGTCGGCACGTGTCCAGTAGGAACGAGGGTGGTGGCTGTTCACCAGCAGGCGCGCGCCATGAGCTCGACAACGCGCCAGGACCTGGTCGAACAAGGCGTCGAACGCTGACCCCGATATTGCCGGCTCGCGCAATTGCAAAAGGCCAAGTCCGTGATCGAGCGCCTGGTCCAGTGCGCGCAGAAAACGCGCCTCTCCCAGCTCACCGGCGGCACTGATGCCATAGAGCGACGGCAGCGTGAGCAGACGCAGCAAGGGGATGGTGGCAGGCAACAATGGCTGGACATCGGCACTAGCCGGATCACACCAGCGAAATGCCTGCCCCTCGCGCGATTCCGGCCCTCCTTCCCAGCGATGGACGCGCCGAAAGTGCAGCCGGACGCGCGCATGTTCATACGCATGCTCGCGGACCACCCAGGGCGTGGACTCCAGAACCCGGATGCCGAGCTCCTCGGCCAGTTCCCGGGCGATCGCCTGGGCCATCGACTCGCCGGCTTCGACCTTGCCGCCCGGAAACTCCCACCAGCCCGCATAGGGCTTGCCGGGCGGGCGCTGGGCGAGCAGGATCCGCCCGTCAGCGCCGATGACGATGCCGGCGGCCACGTCGATGAACGGGCGATTGTCTGCTTGGATGTTCATGGACACTATTTCAGCATGAACGTGGCCGGGCGAGAGGCGGTTGGTCATTGGCCTGGTTGCTCGCGAATCCTCGACAGCAAAACACGCAGACCCGAATAAACTCGCGACCTGAGGCCACCTAACTCGCCGCGCCGGGTCTGATCGCCACCCCTGGTCTTGTGAACGGTCAACCGCCGCGCTAGCGACCCTGCCAGTGAGGTGGTCGCTTGGCCACAAACGCCCGCACGCCCTCCCTGAAGTCGTCGCTGCCATAACACAGCCGCAGCAGATCCTCGTCGGTCGAGTCGCCGCGATGCAGTCGGGCCAGCAGGCTCTTGGTCACCGCCATGGTGATTGGCGCATGACCGAGCAGGCGGGCGACCAGGGCATCGACGGCACGATCCAGCTCCGCCGGCGCGACCACGCTCGTCACGTAACCCACCGCCATCAATTCCTCCGCCTGCGGCATATCGGCCAGCATGACGATCCGCCGCACCAAGGCCGGACCCAGGGTTGCCACCAGGCCCGCCACGCTGGCCATCGACAGGCAGTTACCCAGGGTTCGCGCAATCGGCACGCCGAAGCGTGCACCCACCGTGGCGATCCGGAAATCGCAGGCATTGGCCAGTGCCATGCCACCACCGACCGCCCAACCTTCGACCACCGCCAACGTGGGCATGGGCAGCGCCGCCACCAGACCGACGAACCGGCCGATCTGCCGCTCGTAGTGCACGCCGTCTTCGCCCGAGTCGAATGAAAGGAATTGCTCGATGTCGGTGCCGGCGATGAATGCCTTGCCACCGGCACCACGCATGACCACCACCCGCACGCTCCGATCGGCGGCGAGCTGCTCGCAGATCTCACCCAGCGATTCATACATCGACCAGGTCATGGCATTGCGGGCAGCCGGTCGATCGAACGTGATATGAGCAACGGCATCGCGTCGGCTAAGCCTGACTGCGCCGGTATCGTCGGCTGTCCCGGGGCCGGAATCGGCATCGGCGCCGGTATTGGCGTTCACGCTGGCTTGACGATCGGTCACGATACAGGCTCCCGGCTTCACAATGACAGGCCTCTATAATGCCTTCGCAAGGCAGGCGAGGCGCGCCAGACTGGCCAACGTGCGCCCGGCTACCCCAATGGAGACGGCGCGAGCAATGGAGCAACCGGAATGAGAGCTTCGAAACCTGCTCGAATCATATCGCTGGTTGACTACTTCTACAGGTGAACTCATGCCGATCACATCCGTTGCGCAACTGCGCGCCCTGTATGGAGAGCCCTCGGCGGTGGCGCTGGCCAAGCAGATTCCGGCCCTCGATGACTATTGCCGACGGTTCATTGCCCGCTCGCCGTTTCTGGTGCTGGCCAGTGCTCACGATACCCAGGTCGACGCCTCGCCCAAGGGCGATCTGCCCGGCTTCGTGCAGGTCGACGATGCCGGCCACCTGCTCATACCCGACTGGCCGGGCAATCGCCGGATCGACGGACTGTCCAACATCGTCGCCAATCCCTGGGTCGGCATCTTGTTCATGATCCCCAATGTGCGCGAAACGCTGCGGGTCAATGGCCATGCGGTGATTCACGAGGAACCCGAGCTGACCGCGCGCTTCGACCGCGACGGCCGGCGTCCCATCACGGTATTGAGGGTCGCGCCCCAGGAGGTGTTCCTGCATTGCGCCAAGGCCTTCATGCGATCGCACCTCTGGGAACCCGATACCTGGCCGGCACGCAGCGAGCTGCCTGGCATGGTCGAGATGCTCAGGGCTCATACCCAGACCACGGCGTATGCCGATGAAGCGGCCATGCAGGCGCGCTTGAACAGCACGCTTTACTAATTTCCGCACAGTCTGTCCGGCCTGGCTGATGTAAAGTCTGCCGATGACTTCCTTCCGTCCTCGCACCTGGCTGCGGACCCGGGCCGGTTCCCTGGCCGACCGCCTGTTTCCCGATCTGGTCGGCGCCGCCGAACAGGCCGATGCACCCGGCCGGTTCCGGGTGCTGCGCCAGCTGATCATCTTCTCCCGCCTGCAGCAAGGTCTGCAGGCCAATGACAGCGCCGGCATCGAGGCTGCCCAGGGCCAGTTCTGGCGCAGCGACGCCTATGACGACTTCTACGACGAGACGGCCGAACGCAACGAGAGCTGGTTCCTGAACCATCACCAGGACATCGTCAAGGCCATGGGCTCCCAGTGCGCCCGCGCCTCCTACGACCGACTCATCGAAATCGGCTGCGGCAACGGATTCGTGCTCGAGCATCTGGCCGGCAAGCTGCCGATTCACCAATTGATCGGGCTGGACATCAATCCGCGGATCATCGCGCGCAATACCGCCCGGCATCGCGACAACCCACGTCTGCGTTTCCAGGACGGCGATGCTCAGTCCCTGCTGCCCTCACTGCTGGGTGACCGATCCCTGCTTCTGTCCTATGGGGGCGTACTCGAGTACTTCGCGCCCGAATCGGTCATGGCCATTTATCGGATGCTGGCCGCCACGCCGGGCAGCGCAATGGCCCTGGTCGAGCCTATCGACCCTGCGCACGATCTGGCCAATGATGCGGCCTCACATATCTTCGGCGACGAACATTCGTTCTCGCACAATCATGCGGCGCTGTTGAAGGCAGTGGGTATCGCCGTCGTCTGGCAACGGGAGTTGCAGGTCGATGGCGTACGCTGGTTGATGCTGATCGGCGTGAGCCGCACGACCTGAGCGGCGCGATTCAGCTCAGCCCGTGCTGGCCGGCATAGTCGCGCGCGAACTGCCAGGCCACTCGACCGGATCGGGAGCCACGTTCCAAAGCGAATCGCAAGGCATCGCCACGAGCCGCCGTGATGGCCGCCGCATCGCAACCGAAATGCTGCAACCAATGGGCGACGACGGTCAGGTAATCATCCTGGCGAAACGGATAGAAGGCGACCCAGAGGCCAAAGCGCTCGGATAGCGAGATCTTCTCCTCGACCGTTTCGCCCGGATGGATCTCGCCATCGGGCTGATGCTTGGCGGCCAGATTCTCCTTCATGTATTCGGGCATCAGATGCCGGCGGTTCGAGGTGGCATAGACCAGCACGTTGTCCGACTGCGCCGCGACCGAGCCATCCAGCACGCTCTTGAGCGCCTTGTAGCCCGCCTCGCCTTCTTCAAATGACAGATCATCGCAGAAGATCACGAAGCGCTCGGGCCGGTTCGAGACCAGTTCGACAATGTCCGACAGGTCGACCAGATCATCCTTGTCGACCTCGATGAGCCGCAGTCCGTGTACCGAATAGGCATTCAGACAGGCCTTGATCAGGGATGACTTGCCCGTGCCCCGCGAACCCGTGAGCAGGACATTGTTGGCCGGCAGGCCATTGACGAACTGACGCGTATTGCGCTCGATCAGCGCGCGCTGTTCATCGATGTTCTTCAGGTCGGCCAGGCCGATGGACGAGAGGGTGCGCACGGGTTGCAGCTCGCCATGCACGCCGAACACGCTTGCCCGACGACGCCAACGGAATGCAGTTGAGGCCTGCCAGTCCGGCTCGACGGTCCGGGGCAGCAGCCGCTCGAAGGTATCCAGCAGGCGCTCGGCGCGGCTGATCAGATCGGTCGTATCGGACATCTTGGGCATCAGGCAGAAAGGGGAACAATCATCGACCAGGCTCAGCTGCGGTAGTCGGCATTGATCGACACGTAGTCGTGCGACAGATCACAGGTCCAGACGGTGGTGGCGACAGAGCCACGCGCCAGGCGCACGGTCACGCCGAACTCGGCCTGCGACAGGACCCGCTTGCCCGCCTCTTCGCGATAAGAAGGATGCCGACCTCCGTCGCTGGCCACCAGGACATCATCGAGCAGCAGTGACACCTTGTTCACATCCAGGTCATCGATACCCGCGTAGCCGATGGCGCACAGCAGCCGGCCAAGGTTGGGATCGGAGGCGAAGAAGGCGGTCTTGACCAGCGGCGAATGGGCGATGGCATAGGCCACCGCCGAGGCTTCGGCCAGGGTCGCGGCCTGCTCGACCGTGATGGTCACGAACTTGGTGGCGCCTTCGCCATCACGAATGACGTCCTGGGCCAGCTTGCGCGTGACCTCGAACAAGGCCTCACGGATTGCCGCGCTCCCCTGATCGGCCGACACGCCGGACTTGCCGGTGGCCACGGCCAGGAGACTGTCATTGGTCGAGGTATCGCCATCGACCGTGATCCGGTTGAAACTCTGATCGGCGGCTTCGCGCACCCAGCGCGCGAGCAGATCAGCCGGGATGGCCGCATCGGTGGCCACGATCGACAACATCGTGCCCATGTCGGGCCGGATCATGCCGGCCCCCTTGACGATGCCGTTGATGGTGACGGTGCGCCCATCGATCTGCAACTGCCGCGATACCGCCTTGGGCACGCGTGTCCGTGGTCATGATGGTGCGCGCAGCCACCAACCAGTGATCGGCGCTGGCCGATTGCCGTGCTGCGGGCAATGCCGCCGTCAGGCGATCGACCGGCAGGGGCTCGAGTATCACCCCGGTGGACATGGGCAGGATGGCCGACGCCTCGCAGCCGATCAGTGCCGCCATGGCCTCGCAAGTCTGTCGCGCAGCCGCCAGACCCGGTGCCCCGGTGCCGGCATTCGCATTGCCGGCATTGACCACGATGGCCCGGATGCCGTTGGCCTGACGTTGCAGATGCTCGCGGCACAGGATGACCGGCGCGGCGCAGAAGCGATTGCGTGTGAACACACCGGCGGACGTGGCACCCGGTTCGATCAGTGCAACCAGAACATCATTGCGGCCGTTCTTCCGGATGCCGGCCGCAGCCGATCCGAAGGTGATGCCGGCCACGGGATGCAGGGAACCGGCGGCGGGTTCAATCAGATTGACAGGCATCGGCGCGCACTCGCGAAAGATCGGCGGTCAGCTCAGCTGACCATGGCATTGTTTGTACTTCTTGCCCGAACCGCAGGGGCAGGGATCATTGCGGCCTATCTTGCCCCTGAAACGCCGGAACGGTTGCTGCTGGGCTGCCTGCCCGGCCTCATCGCCGGCCGGTGCCTGCTGCATGGCCAGCGCAACCGATTCCGCATCCAACGCTTCGCCACCGGCCAGGCCCGGATCGTTGAATTCCGAATGGGTATAGCTCACGTTGGACACGCTCGGCACCGATTCCTCGACGGCCCTGGCCTGCTCGGGCGACTGGATCTGGACCGTGAGCAAGACCCGCGTCACGTCATTGCGCACGCGTTGCTGCATGCGGTTGAACAACTCGAAGGCTTCGCGCTTGTATTCCTGCTTGGGATTTTTCTGCGCGTAGCCGCGCAGATGAATCCCCTGGCGCAGGATGTCCAGCGACGACAGGTGCTCGCGCCAGTGCTGATCGATGGTCTGCAGCATGATCGAGCGCTGGAACCCGCCGAACACTTCCTTGCCGACGGCCGTCACCTTCGATTCATAGAGTTCATCGGCAGCCTTCTGAATGGCCGCCAACAAGGTCTCGTCGGTCAGGTTCGGATCATCCTTGAGCATCCGGGCAACCGGCACATCGAGTTGCCATTCGGCGGCCAGGGCCGCCTGTAATCCGTCGATGTCCCACTGCTCCTCGACGCTCTCGACCGGCACATAGGTGCGGAACATGTCGTTGAACGCCTGATGACGCAATTCACCGATACGGTCGGACAGATCGTCCGATTCCATCAGCTCATTGCGGTCGGCATAGACCACCTTGCGCTGATCATTGGCGACATCATCGTATTCGAGCAACTGTTTGCGGATATCGAAGTTGCGCGCCTCGACCTTGCGCTGTGCGCCCTCGATCGAGCGGGTGACCATGCCGGCTTCGATCGCCTCGCCTTCGGGCAGTTTCGAGCCGGTCCATGATCGCCTTGAGACGATCGCCGGCGAAGATCTTGAGCAGCTGATCGTCCATTGAGAGATAGAACCGGCTCGAGCCCGGATCTCCCTGGCGACCGGCCCGGCCCCGCAACTGGTTGTCGATGCGCCGCGATTCATGGCGTTCCGTGCCCACGATGTGCAGACCACCCGCCGCAACCACCTGCTCATGCAAGGGCAGCCAGCCAGCGCGCAATGCCTGAATCCGGGCCTGGCGGTCGGCCTCGGCAAGCGACTGATCGAGCATGAGATTGTCGATCGCCTTCTCGACATTGCCGCCCAGCACGATGTCGGTACCCCGGCCCGCCATGTTGGTGGCGATGGTGATCGCGCCGACCGCGCCCGCCTCGGCCACGATCTGTGCCTCGCGCGCATGCTGCTTGGCGTTGAGCACGTTGTGCTTGAGCTTTTCCTTGGTGCAGCAGGGACGAGAGCAGCTCGGAGTTTTCGATCGACGTGGTGCCCACCAGCACCGGCTGCCCCCGCTCGTGACAGTCGCGGATGTCGGCAATGATCGCGCCATGCTTCTCGGCTGCCGTGCGGAACACCTGGTCCTGTCGGTCGTCACGAACCATCGGTCGATGGGTCGGGATGATCACCGTTTCGAGGCGGTAGATTTCCTGGAACTCGAAGGCCTCGGTATCGGCCGTGCCGGTCATGCCCGACAGCCGCGAATACATCCGGAAATAATTCTGGAAGGTGATCGAGGCCAGGGTCTGGTTTTCGGCCTGGATCTTCACGCCTTCCTTGGCCTCGACCGCCTGATGCAGGCCGTCGGACCAGCGTCGACCGGTCATCAGGCGCCCGGTGAACTCATCGACGATGATCACTTCACCGTTCTGCACCACGTAATGCGGTGTCGCGCTGGAACAGCTTGTGAGCGCGCAGCGAAGCCATCAGGTGATGCATCAACAAGATGTTGGTGGTGTCGTAGAGGCTGGCCCCTTCGGGCAGCAGACCCAGCTCGCCCAGGATGCGCTCGCTCTTCTCATGGCCGGCCTCGGACAGATGGACCTGATGCGCCTTGCGATCGACCCAGTAATCCCCGGGGTTCTTCTTCATTGGCCTTGGGTTCGCTGGCCATTTCATCCAGCATGGGCGGCACCACATTGACCCGTTGATAGAGCTCGGTGTGGTCGTCGGCCTGTCCGGAAATGATCAGCGGCGTGCGCGCCTCGTCGATCAGGATCGAATCGACTTCGTCGACGATCGCAAAGTTGAGACCGCGCTGGCGCCGGTCACCCACGCTGTATTCCATGTTGTCGCGCAGGTAGTCGAAACCATACTCATTGTTCGTGCCGTAGGTGATGTCGGCCGCATAGGCCCGCTTCTTGTCTTCGGTCGGGCTGCTGCGAGAGCACCACGCCCACGCTCATGCCCAGGAAACGATACACCCGGCCCATCCAGTCGGCGTCACGCTGGGCCAGATAGTCGTTGACCGTGACCACATGAACGCCCTTGCCCGAGCAGCGCGTTGAGATAGGCGGGCAGCGTCGCCATCAGGGTCTTGCCTTCGCCGGTGCGCATCTCGGCGATCTTGCCGTCGTGCAGGGCCATGCCGCCGATCAGCTGCACATCAAAATGGCGCATGCCCAGCGAACGCTGGCGCCGCCTCGCGGCAGACCGCGAAGGCCTCGGGCAACAGCGCATCGAGTGTTTCGCCCTGCTGGACCCGCTGACGGAACTCGCCGGTCTTGGCGGCGAGCTGCTCGTCGGTGAGCGCGTGGATGCCGGCCTCGAGCGCGTTGACGCGCTCGACCTGTTTGCGATAGTTTCGCAGCAAGCGCTCATTGCGGCTGCCAAATACTCGGGTCAACAGTTTCTGGATCATTGCTCAGGCCCGGTCAGGCTTGCGCCTTCCGGGCGGTCCTTGAGTCATTGAGGGGTATGGCGATGACTGATGGCCATCGAGCGACGTTTGATGACCGACCAACTGGCATGGACCGATACTGCCAGCCAGCGCGGCCCGCCGGGTCGAAGGACACCAGAGGTGATCGACGATTTTATCACGGGGCCGGTTTCCGCGGGTCCCGCCCGTGCCGTCCTGATACACACACAAGCCCTTGAATTGCCAATGAAAATCTGCCGACCATGGTGACTGAAGTCCGACCGCGTGCCAGAAGCGTGCAGGCCGTGCTCGATGAGGATCCGGGCCTGCGCCCGCTGATCGACCGGATTGACACCCTGCGTCATGGCCAACAGATCCTGTCCTCGGGCTGGCCTCATCTGAGCTTGCGCATTATGGCCGTTCGCGACGACGCCCTGACCGTGGGCGCACCCAATGCCGCGCTCAGCGCCAAGTGCCGACAGCTAGAACCGTCGATACTCGCCGCGCTCAGACCGCTGTATCCGGGCCTGATGAGCATCCGCTTTCGCACCGATCCGGCAGCGACCTCGCTGGCTCAACCGCGCCCGGCCAAGCAACCGATCAGCGCGCGCTCGCTGGCTACGCTGCGCGCGGCGATTCCCACCATGGCCGCCGGCCCGCTGCGAGAGGCATTGCTACGGCTGGTCAACCGGCCCGAACGGCGCTGATGCACCGCGGCGATGGCCGACTTGAATTGTTGGCCGGCTTGAGGCACGCTCGCCGCTCGCCACTCAACCAACTGCCCCCTCACGATGCCGCAACCGCTGGAACACCGGCTGGCCGCCGAACTGTCGATCCGACCGCAACAGGTCCTGGCCACCATCGCCTTGCTCGATGAAGGCGCCACCGTACCCTTCATTGCGCGGTATCGAAAAGAAGTGACTGACGGACTGGACGATACCCAGCTGCGAAACCTGGCCGAACGGCTCGTGTATCTGCGCGAGCTCGATGAGCGCCGCGAGTCGATTCTGACGGCCATCGGGTCGCAGGGCAGGCTGGATGCTGCGCTGGCGGCGAGCATCGACGCGGCCGACAGCAAACAACGACTCGAAGACCTGTACGCGCCGTTCAAGAAAAAGCGCCGGACCAAGGCTCAGATTGCCCGCGAGGCCGGACTCGGACCACTGGCCGACAGCCTGCTGGCCGACCCGACCCTCGACCCCGAGACCACGGCCGCTGCTTACCTCAAGCCACCCTTCACCATCGACGACAGCGACAATCCCGGCGTGGCCGATGCCAAAGCGGCGCTCGACGGAGCGCGCCAGATCCTGATGGAGCGATTCGCCGAACATGCCGATCTGGTCGGCTCGATTCGCGAGGAATTGCAGCGTCGCGGCATGGTGACATCCACGGTCATCGCCGGCCAGGAAACCATCGGCGAGAAATTCGCCGACTACTTCGATTACACCGAGAAGCTGGCCGATGTGCCCTCGCACCGCGCCCTGGCCTTGTTACGCGGCCGACGCGAGCAGGTATTGCGGCTGAGCCTGCAACTGCCTGACGACCCGGCGCCCGGCCAGGGTCGCGGCTGGTGCGAAAACCGCATCGCCAGCGCCTTGGGCATTCACGACAAGGGCCGCCCGGCCGATTCATGGTTGCTCGAAACCGCACGCTGGACCTGGACGGTGAAGCTGTCTCTGCAGATCGAATCGGAACTGATGAGCGCCTTGCGTGAGCGGGCCGATGCCGATGCCATCGATGTCTTCGCGCGTAATCTCAAGGCCTTGCTGCTCGCCGCGCCGGCCGGCCGGCGCGGCACCATGGGTCTGGATCCGGGCCTGCGTACCGGCGTCAAGGTTGCCATCGTCGATGACACCGGCAAGTTGCTGGCCACCGACACCATCTACCCGCATCCGCCGCGCAATGATCTCGAGGGCTCGATTGCCCGGCTGGCCGCCCTGGCCCGACAACACTCGGTCGAGCTCGTCGCGATCGGCAATGGCACCGGCTCCCGGCCCACCGACCGGCTGGTGGCCGATCTGATCGCCCGCCATCCCGAGTTGCCCCTGAAACGCGTGACGGTATCGGAGGCCGGCGCCTCGGTCTATTCCGCTTCCGAACTGGCCGCACGGGAATTCCCCGACCTCGATGTCAGCCTGCGTGGTGCGGTATCCATCGCCCGCCGTCTGCAGGATCCGCTCGCCGAACTGGTCAAGATCGAACCCAAGGCGATCGGCGTGGGCCAGTATCAGCATGATGTGAATCAGCCTCGCCTGGCCCGATCACTCGACGCGGTGGTCGAAGATTGCGTGAACGGCGTGGGCGTCGATGTCAATACGGCCAGCGTGCCCCTGCTGGCCCGGATCGCCGGTCTGAACACCGGCCTGGCCGAGAACATCGTCGAATACCGGAACACCCATGGCGGCTTCGCCAGACGGACCGAACTGCTCAAGGTCAAACGCCTGGGCGAACGCGCCTTCGAGCAGGCCGCCGGATTCCTGCGAATCGCCGATGGCGAGAATCCGCTGGACGCATCGGCCGTCCATCCGGAGGCCTATCCAGTGGTCGAAAAAATGCTCGCCGATATCCAGACCGACATCCGGCACCTGCTGGGCAAACGGGAACTGATCGCCCGTCTGACACCGGAGAAATACGTCGACCAGCAGTTCGGCCTGCCGACCGTGGTCGATATCCTCAAGGAACTCGAGAAACCGGGCCGCGATCCACGGCCCGAATTCCGCACGGCGAGTTTTCGCGACGGCATCGAATCGATCGCCGATCTGGCGCCGGGCATGTCACTGGAAGGCGTGGTGACCAACGTGGCGGCATTCGGCGCTTTCGTCGATATCGGCGTACATCAGGACGGGCTGGTGCATATCTCGATGCTTGCCGATCATTATGTGGCCGATCCGCACAAGGTCGTGAAGGCCGGTGACCTGGTCAAGGTCCGGGTGCTCGAGGTCGATGTCAAGCGGCAACGCATCGCCTTGACCATGCGCAGCGGCGAGGCGGCCAACACCGCGCCCCGTAAAGCGCAAGCGGGCAGGCAGCCGGCGGGCCAGCAGCCCCCCGCCAGGGATCGCGATGCGCGAAACCGTGGGGCGCAGGCATCGCGCTCGCCTCGGCCCGCCAGTCAGGCCGGCGCGCCCGACAGTGCGATGGCCCTGGCCATGGCGGCGCTCAAGCGCCAGCGCTGATGCCGATCGATCGCCCTGGCAGTCACTGGCACCTGAGACCGCATCGCCCAGGCGATATCGGCTGGGTCATTTCGCGCCACGGTGCCCTTTACGCGAGCGAGTATGGCTGGGACATCCGTTTCGAGGCCCTGGTCGCCGAGATCGCGGCGAATTTCCTTCGCGACTTCGATCCATCCGGTGAATGCTGCTGGATTGCCGAACGCGACGGGGTCAATGTCGGCTCGGCTTTCGTCGTGCGCGAATCGGCGACGGTCGCCAAACTGCGGCTGGTGCTGGTCGAACCGTCGGCTCGTGGGCTCGGTATCGGCAAGGCGCTGGTGACGCAATGCATCGATTTCGCGCGCACCCATGGTTATGCCTCGATGACCCTCTGGACCAATGACATCCTGCATGCGGCACGCGCGATCTATCAGCAGGCCGGGTTCGTGCTCGTCAAGGAAGAGGCCCACCACAGCTTCGGTCAGGATCTGATCGGCCAGAACTGGTCGCTGGATCTCTGATCCCGTGCCCGGCTGACGGGGGCTGTCCAGTGCGCGCTACTATCGGGGCCATTGACCCATCCAACCGATCCGCGTCGTTCGCACGCGCATGACCACGACCATGACTTCATTCAGCCATATTCTGTTCGAGTCTGACGACGGCGTCGCCACCCTCACACTGAACCGTCCGGAGGCGCTCAACTCGCTCACCCTGGACATGATGACCGAAGTCAGCCAGGCATTGGCGCAGGTCGAATCCGACCGCTCGATCCGGGCATTGATCCTGACCGGTGCAGGTCGCGGCTTCTGCGCGGGCCAGGACCTGCGCATGCGCCTGCCCGATGGCGCCGATATGGTTGAAACCCTGATGGGCTGCTACTACGAGGCATTCGCGGCGATCCGTGCGTGCCGGGTGCCGGTGATCATGGCGATTAATGGCGTGGCGGCGGGCGCCGGTTTCTCGCTGGCACTCGCGGGCGATCTGCCGATCGCTGCCCGTTCGGCCAGCTTCATCCAGGTTTTCAGCCGGATCGGACTGGCACCGGATCTCGGATCAACCTGGCTATTGCCGCGGATCATCGGGCGGGCGCGCGCGCTCCGGCTGATGATGACCGGCGAGGCCTTGTCGGCTCAGCAAGCCCTCGACTGGGGCCTGCTCATCGATCTGGTCGATGATGCGCAACTGATGCCCAGCGCCCTGACGCTGGCCAGGCGACTGGCGGGTGGTCCGACCCTGGCTTATCTCGAGACGCGGCGTCTGGTCGATCAGGCCGATGGCAACGACTTCGGCCGGCAGTGCCGGCTCGAGCTGCAGGCCAATGCCTGGTTACGTGAGACAGCCGATTCACGCGAGGCGGTCGCCGCCTTCATCGACAAGCGTGCAGCCCGGTTCCGGGGCGAGTAAACATCGCGATGCATGCGCTCGATCAGGCATTGATGCTGGAGCCGGCAGGGCCGGGCCGGTTCCGGGGTAAACCGCCGCTCGACTACTGGAATATGGTCGGCCCCTACGGCGGTATCACGGCGGCCATCCTGCTCAAGGCGGTGCTGGCCGATTCGCGCCACCAGGGTGAACCCCTCGTGCTGACGGTGAACTTCTGTGCGCCGGTTCGCGAGGCCGAATTTGAACTGATCCTGCGACCGGTGCGCAGTAATCGCTCGACCCAGCATTGGCATGTGGAGATGCAACAGACCGACATCACCGATGCGGGCACCGAAACCCTTACGGTCGCCCAGGCGCTGGTCGTGCTGGGCAGGCGGCGCGACGTCTGGCAACAGGCTGCACCCAATCCGCCTGTGCTGCCGCCCCCGACACGCTGCGCCCCAGAGCCCTGAACACCCGGATTCGCTGGTTCGAACGCTATGACGTGCGACTGGTCGGCAATCCGATGAAGAACGCGGATCCCACGGAACCGGTGCTGTCCTGGCTGCGCGACAATCCCGCGCGCGCGCTCGACTATCCGGCGCTGGTCGGACTGGCCGATACCTTCTATCCGGGCATCTTCGCCCACCGCAAGGCGTATGTCCCGATCGCCACGGTGTCGATGAATGTGTATTTTCACGTCAGCGCGGAGCAGTTGGCGGCGATCGGCCCCGACTGGCTGGCCGGCCGCACGGGCAGCAACGTTTTTCGCGGCGGATTCTTCGACTGTGAATCGCAGATCTGGCATCGCGAATCGCTGATCGTGACCACCCATCAGGTCATGTGGTATCGGGAGTAGCGTTTCGCAACCGCATGCGCCCACGGCACCCGGCAATGCGACTCGTGACCAGCACCCCCATCCAGGCCCTGCCCTCACGATGTTATGCTGGTCGCCACCATCACGACCACGGCGATCCAGCGCCGATTGTCCGTGCGCAAACCAACGAATGGAGACCCTGCCGTGAACCCCCTGTCGCCACCCGCTATGCAAACCGCCGGCCTGCTCACCCTCGCGTTGGTCGCCTCGCTGGCCGCTGCGCCTGTGCTGGCCCAGGACAAACCGGTCGAGCTCAAACTCGCCCATTGGGTGCCGGCGCAGCATCTGCTGGCAGTTCATGGCTTTTTGCCCTGGGCCAGATCGGTTGAGGCCGCCTCGGGCGGCAGCATCAAGGTCACCATTTTTCCGGCCCAGCAACTGGGCAAGGCACCCGACCACTACGACATGGCCCGCGACGGCATCGCGCAGATGACTTACGTGAACCCCGGTTACCAGCCGGGTCGGTTCCCGATTTTCGCAGCAGCGGCCCTGCCCTTCCTGGTCGACAAACCGGGCCCGGCCTCGGCCGCGCTCGATGCCTGGTATCGCCCGCTGGCCGAACGCGAAATGAAGGATGTGAAGGTGTGCTTCTCGCATCTGCATGTGGGCACGCTGCATGCGAAAATGCCGATCACCGAACCGGCACAGATCGCCGGCATGAAGGTAAGACCGGCCAATGGCGAGGTCGGCCAGATGATCGCCTCGCTGGGCGGCACCAGCGTCCAGGTCTCGGCGCCCGAGGCACGCGATGCCTTGAGCAAGGGGGTCGCCGATGCGATCACCTTCCCCTGGAATTCGATCATCTCGTTCGGCATCGACAAGGCCGTCACCTTTCACACCGACATGCGGTTGTATGCGGCGCCCTTTGTCTGGGCAATCAACAAGCCCTGGTTCGAGGGTTTGTCGGCCGCACAGCAGCAGGTGATCAATGATCACTGCAACACTGAATGGGCAACACGGGTCGGTCGGGACTGGGGCGATGCCGAGGATGCGGGCCGCGAAACCCTGCGCGGCATGAAAGGCCACACCATCGTGCCGATGAGTCCCGCCCAGATCGATGTCTGGAAAAAGGCTGTCGCGCCCATGCATGACCGCTGGGTAGCGGATGCCGACAAGGCGGGCTACAACGGACGCGAGCTGCTCGACGATCTGAAGGCCAGGCTGGTCAAAACCGGCGGCGCGAACTGAGTCGTCGGGGCCGGTCCATGCGCCGCCTGGTTGCCGCGATCGAATCGGTGGCCGCCTTGTCGTTGTTGATCATCGCGCTGGTCACGGCCGGCAATGTCGTGTTGCGCGATCTGTTCGCGGTGCAGATCCCCGACTGGTTCGATGGCTCGCGGATGTCTGATGGCAATTGCCTTGTTCTGGGGCATTGCCGTAACCACCTGGCACGGTAGTCACATCCGTGTCGATGTCCTGCAAAAACTGCTGCGCCCGATCGGGCGGCGCCGGCTCGAGCGTCTCGTCGATGCCATCATGCTCGCCTTCCTCGCACCCATGGCCTGGATGGTCTGGTCCAAGGTCGCTGGCCAGCGGCACGCAGTCGACCACCGATCTGCGCATCCCGTTGATCTGGTTCACCGGCCTGGCCGCCTGCGGCGCCATCGCGGCGGCCGACTGGCCCTGCTGCGGCTCACCGGGCTGCGGCACGCAACACCATCAGACCAACCCGCGCAAGCGCCGGCAGGCCCGGGCGCCTCATCGCATACTGTCGATCCGGGTCGCGATGGACCGTGAATTGCTCGTCCGTGAGCGGTTTTGTCGCGCATGTTCGGTCTGATGGCGCTCGGGTCTGCCGGTCGGCATCGCGATGGGCATCGTCGGCGTGCTGGGTTTCGCCGCGCTCAGTGGCTCGGACCGGCGCTGAATCTGCTGGGCAATGTGCCGATGTCGGTGCTCAGCGACTACAACCTGGCCGTGATCCCGATGTTCATCCTGATGGGCGCTTTCGCAACGGCCTCGGGCATGAGCACCGAATTATTCACCGCCGGACGCGCCTGGTTCGGTCATCGTCGAGGCGGGCTCGCTTATGCCAGCATCGCGGCCTGCGGCGGTTTTGCCGCCATCAACGGCTCGTCGGTCGCGACCGCCGCGACCATGTCGCAGATCGCGCTGCCCGAGATGCGTCGTGCCGGCTATGCGCCGGGTTTCGCGGCCGGCGTGATTGCCGCGGGTGGCACGATCGGCATCATGATTCCACCGTCAACGATCTTCGTGCTCTACGGCATCATGACCGAAGTCGATATCGGCAAGCTGTTTGCCGCCGGCGTGCTGCCCGGCCTGCTGGCCGATCGCGCTGTACTTCCTGGTCGGTCCAGATCATCGGCTGGCGACTATCCGGCTGCCTGCCGACCGGCGAGTGTCATACCTGGCGCGAGCGCCTGACGAGCCTGCGCGATCTGTGGGCGGTGTTGCTGCTTGTTCCTGTTCGTGCTGGGCGGTATCTATGGCGGGCTGTTCACCGTTCAGGAGGCCGCCGGCATCGGCGCCGCCGGCACGCTGCTGATCGGACTGATGCGTTCGCGACTGCGCTGGCCGCAGGTGCGCGCCGCCCTGATCGACGCGCTGCGGGTCTCCTCGGCAATCATGACAGTTGTCGTCGGCGCCTTCGCTATTCGGCTACTTCATGACCATTACGCAGTTCACCCAAAAAGCGGTCGACTGGCTGACCCATCTGGCGATCGGCCCATGGGGCGTGTTGGCCATGGTCATGCTCGGCTATCTGCTGCTGGGCGCGGTGATGGATGAACTGGCGATCATTCTGCTCACCGTACCGATCGTCTTCCCGGCCATGATGCCGCTCGGATTCGATCCGGTCTGGTTCGGCGTGATCATCGTCATGACCGTGACCTTCGGGATGATCTCGCCGCCGGTCGGCATGAATGTCTTCGTGATCCATTCGATCGCGACCGATATTCCGCTGGGGCGGATCTACATGGGCACACTGCCCTTTCTGGCCGTCGATATCGTGCGCCTGCTGCTGCTGTGCGTGTTTCCGTCGATCGCACTCTGGCTGCCCGGCTTCATGCCCTGAATCCGCCGGGTCGGTGATTCACGAGGCAGACCGCGATGTCGGGTCGGCCGGATCCAGCGGGTCACGAGCGGCCAATCGGTGCAGCAACACCCGGTCGGCCAGACCCGCACGGTGCGCCAGACCCTCATGGCCTGCCTCGAAGCGCAGGCCGGCCAGCGTGAGAGCATGGTAGAGGGCCGACGCGGCCTGCCGGACAATCGAATCATCCGTGCCCTGAGCTGCAAGTCGGGCGAGCGACCAGACCTTGTCCAGACGCTCGGTCTGCAGTGCATGCAGCGACGGGTCGCAGGGCAGACCTGCCGCGAGCAGTTCGGCCACCCGAGCCTGCAGCGCCGGCAGGGCATTTTCGCGGCGGATCGCGCGCATCACATCGAGCGCGACGATATTGCTCGTGCCCTCCCAGATCGAACCCAGATGGGCATCGCGCAGCAGCCGTGCATCCGACCACTCCTCGATATAACCGCAGCCGCCACGGACCTCCATGGCATCGCCGGTCACGCGCCTGGCGTCACGGCAGGCGCGAAACTTGATTAGCGGCGTCATGATCCGGGCCAGTGCATAGGCCTCGCCACTCGAGCCCGCCGCGTCGGCCGCCTGCAAGGCATGCGCGGTCTGGAACATCATGGTGCGCGCCTGCTCGGTGGCCAGGGCCATCTTGTGCAACTGGCGCTGCATCAGCGGAAAGTCGGCCAGGCGACGACCGAATGCCTGCCGCTGATCGGCGACGAAGCAGGCCTCGGTGAGCGCACGCCGCATCAGGCCGGCGGCCCTGACCCCGTTGGACAATCGCGAATTGTTGACCATGTCGGCCATGTGCCGGAACCCCAGTCCCCGCTCACCGATCAACCAGGCCTGCGCACCCTCCAGACGGATCTCGCCGCTGGCCATCGAGCGCGTGCCCAGCTTGTCCTTGAGCCGCAGAATCCGGTAGCGGTTCATGCGCCCGTCGTCGAGTTCGCGCGGCAACAGGAACAGCGACAGCCCGGCCAGGCCGTCGACAGCTTCGCTGCGCGCCAGCACCATGGCCAGACCGGCATCCGGGTTGGAGCAGAACCATTTGTCGCCGGTCAGGATCCAGCTCCCGTCAGCCGCCTCGCAGGCCAGCGTCTCGGTTCCACCGACGTCCGAACCGGCGCCCTGTTCGGTCATGAACATGGCGCCCTGGCACAAGCGGTCGAGGTCCTGCTCGAGCAGACGGGGCAGGAATCGATCGATCAGATCCGCCTTGCCGAACCGGCGCAGGGTACGGGCCAGCGAATCGGTCATGCTGACCGGGCAGCACAATCCGAACTCGCCCTGCACGAACAAATAGGTGAGCGCATATTTGGCCATGGGCGGCATCGGCTCGGGCCAGCCCAGCACGCCCCCTCGATGCGACATCGCCGCCAGGCCATAACGGCCGAAGGCCAGCCGCTCCATCTCGACATAGGCCGGATGCTTGTCAATTCGCGACTCATCGACACCGGCACGGGTGCGCACCGAGAGGGTGGGCGGATGGCGATCGGCCAGCGCGGCCCATTCATCGAGCTGCCCGCCCGCGAGCGCACCGATCTCGATGAAGCTGGGCTCCAGATGAGTGAACAGGGGGGCCGGCAGATGGCATCGGAACAGGGCCGCCGCATCCGGGTCGGCGTGATACAGATTGATGCCCCGCGAGTCGGGTACCGGGTGGCGCTTGACCGGATCAGTCATCGGATCGAACTCCATGGCGGGGCCGGCAAACGCGCACTAATTGATCAGGCGTTCAAGGATCATCCCGGCGAAAAACAGCAAGGCCAGCGCGAGCGTGGCGATCAGCGCACGAAAGGCATTGACCAGATGCGGCCGTAATCCGGTGGTCAGATAGGCGATCGAATAGCCCAGCGAAAGCAGCAGGCCGGCCGCAAAGACAACTCTCAGGAAGATGATCACGCGGTTGATCCGCCGACTAGGCCGTCGCCCAGTCCTGGGCGAAAAACCGCGGCGCGTCCCGGCGCTCCTTGAAACTGACCCACTCCCAGGCAGACTGATTCAGCAGCAAGGTGCGGATCAGTTCATTGTTCAAGGCATGGCCCGAGCGGAATGCCCGGTACGAGGCCAGCAATGGCGCACCGATGATGTACAGGTCGCCGATCGCATCAAGAATTTTGTGCTTGACGAATTCATCACTCGACCGAAGCCCGTCATCGTTGAGTACCCGGTATTCGTCCATGACGATCGCATTGCCGAAACTGCCGCCCTTGGCCAAGCCCATGTCGCGCAACATTTCGACATCCTGCATGAAGCCGAAGGTGCGCGCCTTGGCCACCTCGTTCACGTACGACACCTGATCGAAGTCGACCTCGACCTGCTGGACCGTGGAATCGATGGCAGGGTGATGAAAGTCGATCGCGAACGAGAGCTTGAAGCCGTTATGCGGTTCGAGCGTCGCCCATTTGTCCTGATTGCCCACCTTCACCGGTTCGAGAACCCGGATGAAACGGCGCATCGCCGCCTGTTCGACCAGACCGGCGGACTGGATCAGATAGACAAAGGAGGTTGATGAGCCGTCGAGAATCGGAATCTCGGACGCCGTGATATCAACATGCAGATTATCGACTCCGAGCCCCGACAGGGCCGACATCAGATGTTCGATGGTCTGCACCCTGACCCTGCCCTTGGGTGTTTCGGCGGTGATGGTCGAGGCCATGGTGGTCTCGGTCACGGCGCTGGCCTGGGCACGGATGGCCACCGGCTCGGGCAGATCGACGCGGTGAAAGACAATGCCGTTATTGACCTCAGCCGGGCGCAGGGTCAGTTGCACGCGCTCGCCCGAATGCATGCCGACGCCTTCGGTGCGCACGATTTTACGGATCGTCCGTTGCCGCAACATGAGAGAGTCCTGGTGGTCGCCTCGCCGGGTCGGCGCGGGCAGGCGCCTGACCCGATGCGGGGTCGGTGATCAGAGCTTCTCGAGCATGTGTTCGGCGCTCGAGACGTCGTACTTGCCGGGTTGCTCGATGTTCAACTGGGCGACTTTGCCGTTGTCCAGCACCATCGAGAACCGCTGTGAGCGCACACCCATGCCACGCGCGGTCAGATCGAATTCCAGGCCCATGGCCTTGGTCCATTCGCCGCTGCCATCGGCCATCATGCGCACCTTGCCCGTGGCGCCCTGGTCCTTGCCCCAGGCGCCCATGACGAACGCATCATTGACGGACATGCACCAGATTTCGTCGATTCCCTTGGCCACCAGGGCATCGAAGCCTTTCACATAGCTGGGCACGTGCTGGGCCGAGCACGTCGGGGTATAGGCACCGGGCAGGCCGAATACCGCGATTTTCTTGTTTTTGACCGCCTCGCTCACCTTGACCGGCGACGGACCACCATCGGCCATCTCGTAGAGCGTTGCGTCGGGAACCTGATTGCCTGTTGAGATCATGGTCTTGCTCCTCTGAATGAGTATTGTCCTGGGATCGCAGGCATTCTAGCGCCCGCGCGGCAGGAAGGCCGGTGATCCCCGCCCGGCGCGGGTGGATTGACGCGCCGGGCGGACTCTCACTTCAGTGCAGGGGTACGACCAGGCCGGGTCTCAATCGGCCTGACGACGCAGGAAGGCAGGGATGTCGAAACGCTCGACGCCGCCCTGCTCCATCGACTTGGCCTGAGTCGCGCTTGCATACTCCTGGGGACGACGCCAGACGGCCGGCTGGTCGTACTTGCTGTAACCACCGGGCGCCTGTTCCGGTTCCATCTGCATCTGCGGCACGTGGCCGATGCCATCGTCGGTGCCGGTGCGGCTGCGCTGCACGAGCACCGGCTTGGCCTTCTTGCCGATGCCGGTGGCCACCACGGTCACCCGCAACTTGTCGCCCATGTCTTCGTTGAACACCGTGCCATGGATGATCGTCGCATCGTCGGCGCAGAAGGCCTTGATGGTGTTGATCACTTCGTCGGTTTCACGCAGTTTGAGGCTGCGGTTGGCCGTGATGTTCACGATCACGCCCTTGGCACCCGACAGATCGACACCATCGAGCAGCGGCGATGCCACCGCCTGCTCGGCGGCCAGGCGTGCTCGATCCAGACCGGCAGCCTCGCCAATCCCCATCATCGCCTTGCCCTTGTCGGTCATCACGGTCTGGACGTCCGAGAAGTCCACGTTGACCAGACCCGGCACGTTGATGATCTCGGCAATACCCGCAACCGCGTTGTTCAGCACATCGTCGGCGCGCTTGAACGCCTCCTCGAGGCTCGCATCCTCATCCATCACCTGAAACAGGTTCTGGTTCAGCACGACGATCAGCGAATCGACCAGCTCGACCAGATTCTCGATGCCCGAATCGGCGATCTGCATCTTCTTCTTGCCCTCGAATTCGAAAGGCTTGGTGACCACACCCACGGTCAGGATTCCCAGCTCCTTGGCCACCTCGGCCACCACAGGCGAAGCACCGGTGCCCGTACCCTTGCCCATGCCGGCGGTCAGGAACACCATGTTCGCGCCCTCGAGGGCCTCGCGGATACGCTCGCGCTCGGCATCGGCCGCTTCGCGTCCGGCATCCGGTCGCGCGCCGGCACCCAGCCCCTGACCACCCAGCTGGATCGTCTTGGATGCGAGCGAACGCTTGAGCGCCTGCTTGTCGGTGTTGATGGCGATGAATTCAACGCCCTGGACACCATTGTCGATCATGTGATTGACCGCATTGCCACCTGCGCCGCCGATACCGACGACCTTGATGTTGGCGCCGTCGATCTCGAGCTCGTTATCGATCATTTCGAAACCCATGAGGTTTACCTCCTGCTGTGAAGTGACTTGAGATGAAAGTGAGAAACACTGAGTGAGACTGAGAGTGAGAGTGAAACTAAAACGACTGCTGCTGATTTCCGAACCACCCCGGCAAGGACCGGGTCGGCGTCAGAAGGGACCAAGAACCTTGTCGCGCATCTTTCTGAGCGCGGCCATGAATGACAATGTCTGCTCGCCGGCCGCCCGGCCGGTGCGATGCTGGTGAATGGCTTCTTCGAGCAGGCCGACGGCAGTGGCATAACGCGGCGATGACACGACGTCTGACAGACTGCCTGAGTAGGTCGGCCCACCGATCCGGACCGGCTTCATGAACACGTCTTCAGCCAGTTCGACCATGCCTTGCATGGCGCTGGTACCACCGGTCAGCACGATCCCCGACGAGAGCAATTCGTTGTATCCCGACTCGTGGATCTTTTGCTGGGCAAAGCTGAACAATTCCTCCACACGCGGCTCGATCACCGCGGCCAGGTTCTGGCGCGACAACTCGCGCGGCGCACGATCACCGAGTCCGGGCACTTCGATCTTGTCATTCGGGTCGGCCAGCAGTTGTTTGGCCACGCCGAATCTGACCTTGATATCCTCGGCCTCGGGCGTCGGCGTGCGCAAGGCCATCGCGATGTCGCTGGTGATCTGATCGCCAGCGAGCGGAATCACCGCGGTGTGGCGGATCGCACCGCCGGTGAAGATCGCGATATCCGTGGTGCCGCCACCGATGTCGACCAGGGCGACGCCGAGTTCCTTCTCGTCTTCGGTGAGCACCGCATGGCTGGACGCCAGTGGTTGCAACACCAGGCTTCTCGACCTCAAGGCCGCAGCGCCGAACGCATTTGATGATGTTCTGCGCGGCCGACACCGCACCGGTCACGATATGCACCCTCACTTCGAGGCGCACGCCGCTCATGCCGATCGGCTCGCGAATGTCTTCCTGGCCGTCAATGATGAATTCCTGGGGCAGCACATGCAACACCTCCTGATCGGTCGGGATGTTGACGGCTTCGGCGGTTTCCAGAACCCGCGCCATATCGGCCTGGGTGACTTCCTTGTCCTTGATCGCGACCATTCCACTGGAGTTGAAGCCCAGAATGTGGCTGCCCGCGATGCCGGCGTAAACGCGGCGGATCTTGCAATCGCCCATCAGTTCGGCTTCCTGCAACGCGCGCTGAATCGACGCCACCGTGCTTTCGATGTTCACGACCACGCCGCGCTTGAGTCCGCGCGATTCATGCTCGCCCAGTCCGATCACCTCGTATCGATCGTCACCGCGCACCTCGGCGACAATGGCAATCACTTTCGAGGTGCCGATGTCCAGACCCACGATCAGGTCCTTGGATTCCCGCGTCATGGCTGTTTCCTGCCGGCGTTGGTCTGGCCCTTGACGCCGGCAGCGGCTGGCGATGTTGGGGCACTATTGGTGATGGCCGCATCGCGTGCGGTCGCATCGGTAATCAGATCATCGATGCTGAAGGCTTCGGCCAGCTGATCGAGCGAGCGGACCGTGTAGCCGTTCGGATAGCGCAGGTCGATGATCGAGGCCAGGCGCTGCAGTCGCTCGGTCACCAATGGGTAGGACTCGACCCAGCGGGCCACCCGTTCGGCCACCGGCACCCGTTCGGTGCCCGTGACATCCCGGTCCCGGCCCAGCAGCAACTCGGTGCCGTCATCCAGCTTGGCCGTCCAGGCACGCCGCATCGACAGGCTCACCGCCACCGGTTCCAGACGCAGGGGTTCCAGCAGATTGCGCAGTTCCGTGTAGCGCTTGATCACTTCCTTTTCCGTGCCGGCCGGCCCGCCCAGTTGCGGCAGCGGCCTGTCCTCCTCGGCCTCGTCCAGATTGGCGGCGAACAACTCGCCATAGATGCTGATCAGGCGGCCGTCCTGCCAGAGCGCGGCCGGACGATGCTCTTCGATCTGCACCACCAGCGTGTCGGGCCAGAGCCGCCGCACCGTCGCATGCCGGACCCAGGGCACGGTCTCTACGCGCTCCTTGAGTCCCTGCATGTCGATGGAGAAAAAGTTGCCGTAGCTCACGCTGCGAATCGTCTTGTACAGCGCCGGTTGATTCACATGACGCAGCGCGCTGCCGGGCAGTGCCCCGATCTGCACCTGACGAATCTCGAAATACGGTTGTCTGCCGAACCAGCCGAGCGCCGAATGCGCGAGGCCGCCGAGCGCGAGCAGCAACAGCAGATTCGCCGCAATCGACAAAAACCGACTGTCGTGCCAGAGCCGCATCATGACGGCGCCCCGGTAGCGCCACGCACCTTCAGTGCGGCCGTGGCCAGAACCGACAACACCAGTTCATCGTATGAAAGCCCGGCGGCGCGCGCCGCCATCGGCACCAGCGAGTGGTCGGTCATGCCTGGCGAGGTATTCACTTCGAGCAGCCAGGGCTGATCCGCGGCATCCAGCATCAGATCGACCCGACCCCAGCCCTCGCAGCCCAGTGCGCGGTAGGCCTGCTCCGACAACTGCTGAATCGCGACCGTCAGTGCCTCGGACAGTGGCGCAGGACACAGGTATTCGGTGCTGTCGGTGAAGTACTTGTTCTGATAGTCATAGTTGCCATCGGGCGCGCGGATCTCCACGATCGGCAAGGCATGGGCCGTCGGGCCCGCGCCCAGCACCGCCACCGTGAGTTCACGCCCGACGATCAGTCGTTCGGCCAGGACGTCATCATGAAAACCGGCCGCCAGCTGGTAGGCCTCTGCCATGCCGCTCGCCTGCATGACCTTGGTCAGGCCCAGGGTCGACCCTTCACGCACGGGTTTGACCACGCAGGCGCCGGCCAGTTCGCGCCAGGCACGCTCGCCATCATCGGGCCCCTCGAGCATAGTGAAGGGTGGCGTTGGCAGCGAATGCGTGGTCCAGATACGCTTGGTCGCGATCTTGTCGATCGCAATCGCCGAGGCCTGGATGCCGGAACCGGTATAGGGAATGCGCATCATCTCGAGCGCACCCTGAATCGTGCCATCCTCGCCGAAACGGCCGTGCAGGCTCACGAAGGCGCGATCGAAGCGGCCGGCCGACAGGTCGCCCAGCGACTGCTTGGCCGGATCGAAGGCATGCGCATCAACACCCTGGCGTTGCAGCGACGCCAACACCATCGAGCCGGACCTGAGCGAGATCTCGCGCTCGGCAGAGTCACCGCCCAGCAGCACGGCAACCCGGCCGAATCGAGCACTGGCCGGTATGCGATCAGACCGGTGTGAATCAGCCATGAGCAAGCTCCTGCACGCTGGCCGCCGTGCTGCCGATCGAGCCGGCACCCAGCGTGATCACCACGTCGCCATCGCGGGCGGCCGCCAGGATGGCCGCCGGCATCTTCGCAATGGATTCCACAAAGACGGGTTCGATGCGGCCGGCCACCCGGATCGCGCGCGCCAGCGCCCGCGAATCGGCCGCGACGATCGGCGCTTCGCCCGCCGCATAGACCTCTGCGAGCAGCAACGCATCGGCCCCGGAAAGCACACGCACGAAGTCCTCGAACAGATCGCGGGTCCGGGTGTAACGATGGGGTTGGAAGGCCAGCACGATGCGCCGACCCGGAAACGCACCCTTAGCGGCGGCCAGCGTCGCCGCCAGTTCAACCGGATGATGGCCGTAGTCGTCGACGAGAGTGAAGCGCCCGCCACCGGGCAGATCGATCTCACCCCAGGACTGAAAGCGCCGACCCACACCGGTGAAGTGTTCCAGGGCGGTGGCGATGGCGGCATCGGGCACGCCCAGCTCATGACCGACCGCGATCGCCGCCAGTGCATTGCGCACGTTGTGTTCGCCGGGCGCATTCAGATGCGCGTCAAATCGCCGCACTCCGTCGCGCATCACGGTGAAGCGCATGCCCACGCCATCGGGTCGCACGTCAACCGCGCGCAGCTGCGCATCCTCGGCCAGGCCATAGCGGGTGATCGGCTTGGAAATGAACGGCAGGATCTCGCGCACCTGGGGATCATCGATGCAGACCATCGCCATCCCGTAGAACGGCAGGCGCTGGGTGAATTCGATGAAAGCCTGTTTGAGCCGGGCGATGTCATGGCCATAGGTCTCCATATGGTCCGCATCGATGTTGGTGATCACGGCGATCATCGGCAGCAGATTCAGGAAGGAGCCATCCGATTCATCGGCCTCGACCACTATGTATTCACCCGTGCCCAGACGCGCATTGGCCCCGGCACTGTTGAGCCGGCCACCGATCACGAAGGTCGGATCGAGTCCGCCCTGACCGAGCACCGAAGCAATCAGACTGGTGGTCGTGGTCTTGCCATGCGTGCCGGCGATCGCCACGCCCTGCTTGAGTTTCATCAATTCGGCCAACATCATGGCGCGCGGCACCACCGGGATGCGCGCAGCGCGGGCCGCAACCACTTCCGGATTGCTGCTGGTCACGGCGGTCGAGGTCACCACGCAGTCGGCGCCCTCGATGTTGCTGCTCGCATGGCCGATGTGGATCTGTGCCCCCAGCGACAGCAGACGTCGCGTGGTCGCGCTTCTCAGCCAGATCCGAACCACTGATCCGGTAGTCCAGATTGAGCAACACCTCGGCGATACCGCTCATGCCGGCGCCGCCGATGCCGACAAAATGAATCCGTTTGACCTTGTGTTTCATCGCCCACCTCCGGGCGGCCGGGCGACGGCCTCACAGACGTCAGCCACCTGCCGGGTGGCATCGGGACGGGCCAGCGAACGGGCCGCGACCGCCATGGCGGCCAGTCGGTCGCGATCCAGTCCGGTCAGCACACCGGCGAGCCAGCCGGCGGTGAATTGGGGCTGCGGCACCAGCAGGGCGGCATTGCCATCGGCCAGATAGCGCGCATTGCTGGTCTGATGGTCATCGACCGCATGCGGGAAAGGCACCAGAATGCTCGCCACACCGACTGCGGCCAGTTCGGCAACCGTCATCGCACCGGCGCGACAGACCACCAGATCGGCGTCCCGATAGGCCATCGCAACCTCATCGATGAATTCCTCGACGCGCACCGAGACGGGCAATCCGGCATAGGCCTGCAACACCTGATCACGTTGACCGCGCCCGCATTGATGCACGACCTGGGGCAGACGATCGGCAGCGAGCGCGGCCAGCGCGGCGGGGCACTGTCTCATTGAGCACCCTCGCGCCCTGGCTGCCGCCGATCACGAGCAAACGCAGCGGACCGCTGCGCCCGCCGACCCGCGAACCCGGATCATCATCGCTGAGCATCGCCTCACGCACCGGATTGCCAGTCACCATCGCGCCGGACAATGCGCCCGGAAAGGCCTGCAGCACCCGGTCGGCGATCCTGGCGAGCACCCGGTTGGTCAGACCGGCAACCGAGTTCTGCTCATGCACGACCAGCGGCCGATTCAGCAACACCGCCATCATGCCGCCCGGAAACGCCACGTAACCACCCATGCCGAGCACGACGTCGGGATGGGTCAGCCGCAAGGCCTGCACGCTCTGCCAGAACGCGCGCAACAGGCGGGCCGGAAGCATCAGCATGGCCAGCGGCCCCTTACCGCGCAATCCGGAAAACGACACCGGCTGCATCTGAATGCCGGCGCGCGGCACGAGGTCACCCTCCATGCCCGTCGGATTGCCCAGCCAGACAACCTGCCAGTGGCGCCCGATCATCTCGCGGGCCACGGCCAGACCAGGCATCACATGCCCACCTGTGCCGCCGGCCATGATCATCAGGGTCCGGCCGCTCATCGCACGCCTCCGGTCAGCCGCCGGTTCTCGCAATCGATGCGAAGCACCACGCCCAGACTGATGCAGTTGGCAAGCAGGGCGGAACCGCCGTAGCTCATCAGTGGCAGGGTCAGCCCCTTGGTGGGCAGCACGCCCAGGTTGACGCCCATGTTGATGAAGCTCTGGACCAGCAACCAGATCGCCACGCCATAGACGACCAGTCCGGCATAGACCTGGTTGAGGGCGATCGAGCGGCGGCCGATATCAAACAGGCGACGGGTGACCCAGTAAAAGCCCACGATCACCACCAGCACGCCGACCAGGCCGAGTTCCTCGCCGATGATGGCCAGCAGAAAGTCGGTGTGCGGTTCGGGCAGGAACAGATGCTTCTCGACCGACGCGCCCAGACCGGCGCCGGTCAGTTCGCCTCGACCGAAGGCGATCAGGGATCGGCTGAGCTGGTAGCCCCGGCCCGTGACGTGATCGGGGTCAAAGGGCGCGAGGTAGGCCAGGATGCGCTCGCGACGGAATTCGCTGGTCTGGATCACCAGCGCGGCCGCCGCCACCGCAGTGGCCACCAGACCCCAGAACAGCCGGACATTGATGCCGCCCAGATACAACATGCCGGTGGCGATGGCGCAGACCACGATCGCGGCGCCAAGGTCCGGTTCCAGGTTGAGCAACAGGGCAACGACGAACACCACCGCACCCATTGGCAGGATGCCCTTGCGAAAGTGCTGCAGATACTCGCGTTTGCGCACCGTGTAATCGGCGACATAGAGCACCACGAAAAACTTCATGAGCTCGGAGGGCTGCAGATTTATCAGGCCCAGGGGGATCCAGCGCTGCGCACCCAGCACCGACTTGCCCACGCCCGGAATCAATACCAGCACCAACAGAATGATGCCCAGCAGGAAAAAGCGCGGCGCCCATTTCTCCCAGGTCGCCACATTCACGTAGAACGCGGCGATGCCGGCGCTCACCGCCACCGCCATGCCCGCCAGATGCCGGATCAGGTAGTAGGTCGACGTGGCATGGTCGTATCGCCCTCCGTCACCCAGCGCGATCGACGCCGAATAGACCATCACCAGTCCGCCCAGCATCAGCATCGCAAGGACCCAGAGCAAGGGCTCGTCGAACTGACGACCGACCCGGGGTGGATCACGGCGTACGCTGGCGCTTCGCCTGACCTTCGAGCGCTCCGATGAACGCCATCCGCGCAGCACATTCAACATGTGAGCTCCATCGGTTGGCCACGGGCCTCGCCCAACTGCCTGACCAGGTCGATGAACACTTCACCGCGATGGCGGTAGTCCCTGAACATGTCGAAGCTCGCGCAGGCCGGTGAGAGCAGCACCGCCTGACCCGGTCGGGCGAGCTCGGCCGCCCGCTCGAGCGCCTGGGCCAGATCGACGGCATGCTCGCAGGGCACGCCGGCCGGCCGGATCGCCTCGTCGATGCGCACGGCATCAGCACCGATCAGGATCACGCCAGCCGCATGCGCGCGAACCGGCGCGAGCAGCGGCGAAAAGTCCTGGTCCTTGCCTACACCGCCGGCGATCAACCAGGCCTTGCGGCCGAGTCCGGCCAGCGCTGCGCAGGTCGAGCCCACATTGGTGCCCTTGCTATCGTCGTAGTACTCGACCTCGTCGATGCGGGCGACCAACTGACAGCGATGGGCCTCGCCGCGATAATCGCGCAGGGCATGCAGCATCGGCGCCATCGGCAGATCGAGTGCCGAGCACAAGGCGAGCGCGGCCAGAGCATTGAGCTGGTTGTGAACACCGCGGATCCGCATCGCCTCGACCGGCATCAGTCGACGCCTCACGGGCGGCGCGACCACCTCGCCGCGTCGTCTGACGGGCTCGGCCTCGGCAGCCTGTGCCTGGCCCAGCCAGACCAGCCCGCCCTCATGGATCAGGCCGGTATCGCCAACCCCGACCGGTTCATCCAGACCGAAGCGGCGAATCCGTGACGCAGAGGCGGATGCGGGCGCCGCCACGTCAGCCGGTGCCACGAACAAGGTCGACGGACCGATGATCCGATGCTTGGCTGCGCGGTAGCTGTCGAACGACGCATGCCAGTCCGAATGATCCGGCGTGATGTTCAGGATCGTCGCCACGTCCGGATCGAAGCCATGGCTCAACGCGAGCTGGAAACTCGACAGTTCGACGAACCACAGTCTGGGCATCGTCTGATCGGCCAGCGCATCGCACCAGGCGTCGAGCATGGTGATGCCGATATTGCCCACGGCCACTGCATGCACGCCACAGGCCTGAGCCATCAGGGTCGAGAGCGCACACACCGTGGTCTTGCCATTGGTGCCGGTGATGGCGATCACCGTCGTGTCGCCGGCGTGGCGAGCCCGGGCCATCATGAACAGATCCAGTTCACCGGTCAGGATGATGCCGGCTGCGCGGATTCGCTCGGCCAGGGCCGCCGCAGCGCCCACTTCGATGGACAGGCCCGGGCTCCAGATCACGACATCGACATCGGCCAGATCGACGGCCTCGAGCGCACACGAGGCAAACGGGACATCGGGGTATCGTTCGCGCAGGCGGGTCAGCGCGGGCGGCTGAGCCCGCGTGTCCACCACCGTCACCTGAGCCTGACAATGCAGTGCATATCGCACCGCCGCCAGTCCCGAAATGCCCAGGCCGAGCACCAGCACCCGACGGCCCGGCTCGGCGAGCGGATCGGTGGCGATGAGGTGGGTATCGGGCATGAGTGGCTGGTTCATCGCAGCTTGAGTGTCGACAGGCCGAACAGCACGAGGATCATGGTGACGATCCAGAAGCGCACGACCACCTGCGACTCCTTCGCGCCACCCACTTCGAAGTGATGATGCAAAGGCGCCATTCGAAAGATGCGCCGGCCGGTGCCGAATCGGCGTTTCGTGTATTTGAAGTAACCCACCTGCAGCATCACCGACAGGGTTTCGGCGACGAACACCCCGCCCATGATGAACAACACGATTTCCTGGCGCACCACCACCGCCACCGTGCCCAGCGCGGCACCGATCGCCAGGGCGCCCACATCACCCATGAACACCTGGGCCGGATAGGTGTTGAACCACAGGAAGGCCAGGCCCGCGCCAACGATCGCGCCACAGAACACGGTCAGTTCGCCGGCCCCGGGGATATAGGGAATCAGCAGGTATCGGGAGAACACCGAGTTGCCGCTCGCATAGGCGAAAATGCCCAGCGCGCCACCTACCAGCACTGAAGGCATGATCGCCAGGCCGTCGGCGCCATCGGTGAGATTTACCGCATTGCTGGTGCCCACGATCACGAAGTAGGTCAGGACCATGAAGGTGAATGCACCGATCGGAATCGCCACGTTCTTGAAGAACGGCACGATCAGCGCGCCACTGGCCGGCAATTCGAGCGTGAAACCGCTGGCAATCCAGTCCAGGAACAGCGACCAGGCCTGAGCGCTCGACAGGGTCGGCACGGTGAACGTGAGGTAGACCGCGGCAATCGAACCGAGCACGGTCTGCCAGAAATATTTCTGCCCGGCCGGCATGCCCTTGGGATCACGATGAACCACCTTGCGATAGTCATCTACCCAGCCGATCACGCCGAAACCCAGGGTAATGCCCATCACCACCCAGACGAAGCGATTGCCCAGATCACTCCAGAGCACCGTGGCGCAACACACGGCGATCAACACCAGTGCACCGCCCATCGTCGGCGTGCCCGATTTGCTCAGGTGGGTCTGCGGTCCGTCCTCCCGCACTGCCTGGCCGATCTTCATGGCGGTGAGCTTGCGAATCACCCGGGGACCGAGCAGAAGACCCAGCAGCAAGGCCGTCAGGGCGGCCAGCACCGCCCGCAGGGTGATGTAGTTGAACACCGCGAACCCACGCACATCCGTGGCCAACCACTGGGTCAGTTCGAGCAGCATGCGCCCTCCTGACCGCCCGTGCGGGCATTGGCGACCAGGGTCGCGATCACCGCTTCCATGGCCATGGCGCGCGATCCCTTGACCAGCACCGTGGTGCCAGGCGCGGCCGCCGCCGTGGCGGCCTCGATCAGTGTCGCCATCGAGTCGACATGCTCGGCACCCGCACCGAATGCGCCGACGGCTTCACGGCACAACGGCCCCAGGGCGAGCATACGATCGATCCCGCTGCGCCGCGCGAATTCGCCGACCTCCGCATGCCATGCCGGACCCTGCGCGCCGAGCTCGGCCATGTCACCCAGGATCAGGATACGGGGTCCGGGATGGGCGGCGAGCGCGGCAATCGCCGCCCGCACGGAATCGGGATTCGCGTTGTAGGTGTCGTCGATCAAGGTCACGCCTGGCGCGGCCGCAACCCGGCGCATCCGCCCCGCCGCCGGGGTGAACCGGGCCAGGCCTTGCGCGATCTGCGCCGGCAGCACACCCGCCGCCAGGGCGCAGGCGGTGGCCGCCAGGGCGTTGCGCACATTGTGTTGCCCGTCGATGGCCAGCGACACGGGGAACGATTGCTCACGCAGCTGGATCGTGAACCCGGCCGGCTGGCTGTCGCCAGCCGCCTGCACATCGAAGCGACCCGGTTCGTCGGACAGGCCGAAGGTAAGACGCGCCCGCGTACCGGCCAGACTTGCCCAGATCGGCGCGGATTCATCGTCGCCCGGAAACACGGCAATGCCATCCGTCGGCAGCGACGCGATCGACATGCCGTTCTCGCGGGCGGTCGCGGCAACACCGTCCAGAAACTCCTGGTGCTCACGCTGGGCGTTGTTCACCAGCGCAATCGTGGGTTGCGCGATCCGGGCCAGCCAGGCGATCTCGCCAGGTCGGTTCATGCCCAGTTCAAGCACGGCGAGACGGTGCCCCGCGCGCAGACGAAACACGGTCAGCGGCACCCCGATCTCATTGTTGAAATTGCCGCGGGTGGCCAGCGCCGCCGGCTCGCCGACCGCCTGCACGAGAATCGCGGCAAGCATTTCCTTGACCGTGGTCTTGCCGTTGCTGCCGGTCACCGCAATCAATGGCAGGCGGAAACGACGCCGCCAGCCGCGCGCCAGCTCGCCCAGGGCGCGACGCGTATCCGGCACACGCAGCGCCGGTGCCCGTGCCGGATATTGCGCATCGACCAGACAGGCCACGGCACCGGCCGCCAGAGCCTGATCGGTGAAGTCATGACCGTCGAAGCGCTCGCCGCGCAGCGCCACGTACAGGCTGCCGGCCACGTCGGCCCGGCTATCGGTGCTGATCGAGTTGAACCGCTCGTTACCGTGACCGACCATCACGCCCGTATCGAGCAGGGCGAGTGCTTCGCGCAGATCAAGCATGATCGGCCTGCCCGCGGGTTTGCAAGGCCTGACGAGCGACCCGTTGATCGGAAAACGGATACCGGCGTCCGGCGATCTCCTGCGTGGCCTCGTGGCCCTTGCCCGCGATCAGCACGATGTCACGCGGATCGGCGGCCAGCACGGCCGCCGTTATGGCCTGCGCACGATCCGCTTCGACCAGCCACGGCGCGCGGGTCAGGCCGGTCTGCATCGCCGCCATGATGGCCAAAGGCGATTCACTGCGTGGATTGTCACTGGTCAGGACCAGACGCCCGGCGCGCGCCTCGCAGGCGGCAGCCATCAGTGGGCGCTTGCCTGCATCACGATCGCCGCCGCACCCGAACACGCACCAGAGCACACCGCCCCTGGCCGCGCAGGGATCGGCCAGTGCATCGAGCGCCGCCGCCAGCGCTTCGGGCGTATGGGCGTAGTCAACCACCACCAGCGGACCGGGCGTGCCCGCTACTTCGACAGCCTGCAGGCGACCGTCAACCGGCCGCAGCACGGCGAGCCGGTCCATGGCATCGCTGAACGACAGGCCAAGCGCCAGCCAGCTCGCGCAGACCGCGGCAGCATTCAAGGCATTGAAGCGCCCGACCAGTTGCAGCTCGACCGTTGCCGAGCCGAGCGTACCGGTGAGCGACAGCACCGAACCGCTCGCCCGGGTCTCGAATCCGGCGATCGCCAGCTTCTCCTGCGCCCCCGGCGCATACCGGTCGGGCTCGAAACCATAGGCGATCGATCGCGTGCTGGACCGTCCGAGCGCGATGGCATCCAGCATCTGCACGGCGGCCGGATCATCGCCATTAACGATCGCGACACGTAGATCGTCCCGGGCGAACAGCCTTTGCTTGGCCCGCGCGTAGTCGGCCATGGTGTGGTGATAATCGAGGTGATCACGACTCAGGTTGGTGAACACTGCGACATCGATGGCGGTACCGGCGAGTCGATGCTGATCCAGGCCGATCGAAGACGCTTCAACGGCGACACACACCACACCCTCATCGCGCAGGCTTGCCAGATCTCGCTGCATCGACACCGCATCCGGCGTGGTCAATGAGGCAAGGCCGGTCGTATCGACCGTTGCTGCGTCGACGCCGACCTCATCAACGGTGCCATAACGACGCAGACCCAGTGTGCCGATCGCGGCGGTACTGCCGCGATCGGCCAGACCGGAGGCGATCCAGTTGGCGCAACTGGTTTTGCCGTTGGTACCGGTCACGGCCACCACGTCCATCCGGGTGGACGGATCACCGTAGAAGGCGGCCGCCAGCTCGCCCTGACGATCGGCCAGCGCCGGCACCCGACGCCAGGGCACCGGAATCGAGGTCGGCATCGGTTCGTTCGCACCGGCATGGATCACCAGGGCGGCCGCGCCACGCGCCAGCGCCGAGGTGATGTAATCCCGCCCGTCGGATGAGCGGCCAGGGCAGGCAACGAAGCCATCACCGGGTGTAATCGCCCGGCTGTCCTGGGTCAGATGCGCTGCCGGGCCCAGCGTCGAGCGCAACCAGGCGCCGGCGGCGCGAGGCTCGAGCATGAGATCGCTGCCCGCGTCGATCATCGCAACTCCGTCGAGCCGGAGATCGGCATCTCGACTTCGGCAACCGGCGCGTCCGGGGTGATGCGCAGCTGACGCAGCGCGTGGCCGGTCACCCGGCTGAACAGCGGTGCGGAGACATCGCCACCGTAATATTTTTTGCCGGCGGGCTCATCGATTAGCGCTGCCACGATGACCCGCGGTGCCGATGCCGGGGCGAAACCCACGAATGTCGAGCCGTATTTTTTGACGTAGACACCATCTTCGATCTTGCGAGCGGTTCCGGTCTTGCCCGCCACCCGAAAGCCGATCACCCGGGCCTGCTTGCCCGTGCCCTCGGGCCCGACGACCTGTTCGAGCATGTCGCGCACTTCGTGGGCAGTACGGCTGGAGATGATCTGCTGACCCTCGGCCCGCCGGTCGCTGCGCAGCAGCGTGAGTGGCGGCAGATCGCCATCGCGCGCAAAGATCATGTAGGCATGTGCAAGCTGGACCAGCGACACCGACATGCCATGTCCGTAGGCCATGGTGGCCTGCTCGATGGGCCGCCATTTGCGCCAGGGGCGCATCCGACCGGCAATCACCCCGGGAAAATGCAGCGACGGCGCCTGACCGAATCCCACCGCACTCAGGAAAGACCACATCTGCTCGGGTTTCAGATCGAGCGCGATCTTGGCGGCAGCCACGTTGGACGATTCAACAAGGGCCCGGGTTACCGTCACCGTGCCCACCTTGTGCGAATCGCCGATCGTGTCGGGGCCGATGGTCATCTTGCCATCATCGGTATCGATCAAGGTGTTGGGCGTGATCGCACGCAACTCCAGACCGAGCGCGATAGTGAAGGGCTTGATCGTCGAGCCGGGCTCGAAGCTGTCGATCAATGCACGGTTGCGCATGTCGGAGAAGCGCAGGTTCTGCCGGTTGTTCGGGTCGTAGGCCGGCCAGTTGGCCATCGCGAGCACCTCACCGGTCTCGACGTCCAGCACCACCACCGAACCGGCCTTGGCCTGATGCTCCTGCACCGCATCGCGCACCGCTTCGAATGCCTGGTATTGCAGCCGACTGTCAATCGACAGATGCACGTCATTGCCGTTCACCGGATCACGAACCTTCTCGACATCGTCGCGAAAGTCACCCATCTTGCGACCCAGTCGATTGCGAAACACATGACGCAGGCCATCGGTGCCCTTGAGCTGCGCATCGTCGATGAGCTCGATCCCCTCCTGACCGTTGTCGTCATAGTCGGTAAAACCGACCAGATGAGCGGCAATCGGACCTTCCGGGTAATGACGCTTGAACTCGGATTCGGCCCGCACACCGGGGATCTTGCGGGCAAGAATCCGCTCGGCGAGCGGCACATCGACCTGCCGCTTCAGATAGGCGAAGCGCTGCCCGCCGCGAGCGACCTTTTGATCGAGCACCGACAACTTCATGTCCAGTGCCTCGGCCAGCGCCTTGCGCTGCTCGGTAGTGGCCTCGACAAAACGTTGCGGATCGACCGTGATGGCGCGGGCGGGCAGACTCGATGCCAGCACGACGTCGTTGCGATCGTAAATCTTGCCTCGCGATGCAGCGGTGGTGATCGTCTCGGTATAACTGAGTTCACCGTAGCGCTTGAGTTCACTGGTCTGCTGGATCTGCACCCAGCCGGCCTTGGCAACCAGGATGACCGAACAGACTGCGGAAAACCACATGACCTCGCGCAGTCGCCGGGTCTTGAGCGCATGCTCGAGCAAGGGCTTGTCGCGCGAGATCGATTTGCCGATCCGAACCGACTTGACGGTTTTTTTGCCCGCCATGATCAGCGCCCCTGCCATCGAAGCGTCGCTTCCTGCGCCTGCGAGCGAGTCTCGGCGTCGAGCAGCAGATGCAGGGTACGACGGGGCAGGCGCTCGACCAGCTTGAGCTGCTTGCGCGCCCGGACATCGATCAGCGAAGCCTTGCCCAGTTCGGTCTGGGCGACCAGCATTTCGTCATAGCGGCTGTCCAGTTGCAGGGCCTCGTTGTCGGCGGCGTCCTGTTGGTAATACAGCGTGCGCGAATACTGGTTGAGTGATACGACGGCCAGTGAACTGGCAACCAGCGTGAGCAACAGCACGATATTCAGCCGGCGGGTCATGTGCCGGACCCGTGAATCGTGTCGGATACATCGGCCAGGCGCTGCGCACAGCGCAGCACCGCCGAGCGGGCGCGCACATTGCGACCGGCTTCCTGAGCATCAGCCAGCACGCGCGACACCGCCCGCAGGCGCGGGGCATGCGCATGCACGGGATGACCCGAGACCGGGTCACGTGCGGCACTACGACCACTTTCACTGGCGATGAACTGCTTCACTATCCGATCTTCGAGCGAGTGGAAACTGATGACGACGAGCCGACCGTCGGGTGCGAGTCGGTCGACGGCGTGATTCAGGACGAGCGAGAAGCTCTTCAAGCTCCTGATTGATGAAAAGCCGAATAGCCTGAAAGGTGCGGGTTGCCGGGCTCTTGCCCAGCGGCGCCCCCTTGTGCCGGCGGCCGATGACGCCCGCCACGAGACTGGCAAGCTGTTGGGTGGTCTGTAGTGCAGCCCCGCCGGCGTCCGACTGGCGAGCAACAATCGCCTTTGCAATCGCCCGAGCAAACCGTTCTTCCCCATAACGTCTGATCACCTCGGTGAGTTGTGCTTCGTCGACACGGGCAAGCCATTGCGCGGCCGACTCGCCTGACCCCGGGTCCATGCGCATGTCCAGGGGCCCGTCTCGCATGAAACTGAAGCCGCGCCCGGCTTCATCGAGTTGCGGTGAAGACACACCCAGGTCGAATAACACGCCATCGACACGCTCGATTTGGTAGCCTTGCAACAAATCAGGGAGTGAGGAGAAGCGAGCGTGCGCAATCGCGAAGCGCGGATCATGAATACTTGTGGCTTGCGCAACAGCTTCCGGATCGCGATCGATGGCGAGCAGGCGGCCACGCGGCCCGAGCCGCGAGAGAATCGCCCGGCTGTGCCCGCCGCGACCGAATGTCGCATCGACATACACACCGTCGGCTCGCAGTGCCAGCGCGTCGAGCGCCGCCTCGAGCAGAACCGGGACGTGCGACGGGTCACGGGACTCGACCATGTCTCCACCAGTTGCAGACCTCTCATGCCAGGATTCCCCTTGCGGGGCACTTGTTCAGAATCGGAGACTGTCCCAGCCTTGCTGCCGCTGGGCCCGTTCACTTGCTTCTTTCGCCATTCGCGCATCCCAGTCCCAGACTTCGAAATGCGACAGGTTTCCCATGAAGGCCAATGAGCTGTTCGGAAACAGGCCACGTTCACGAAGTGAAGCAGGCATCAGGATCCGCCCGCCACTGTCCATCTCAACATCTTCAGCATTCATCACCAGACTGGTCCGCGTAGGGTGGCTGGGATCCATGTCCTCGAGTTGGACCAGAATCTTTTCCCAGACAGGCTCGGGCAGCAGCAAGGCCTGGTCGAATTTGCCCAATGTGATGACCAACTTGCCGCCGCACTGCGCCATGAGCGGTTCGCGATGACGGGTCGGGATCGCAAGCCGGGCCTTGGAATCGAGGGTGACCTTGTTGTTGCCCTTGTAGTGCATCGAATGTCAGAGCCGGTCGTCCATTCCACAGCAGTCCATCGAGGTGTTTTCCATGATTTGAAATAAACGCGCATCTCTACCAGGCAATCAGGACCACCCGGACCTGCCATGTCACTGGATTACCACCTTGAAGCCATGTTTTAGTCACTTTAAGGCACTCCAGGGAACTTTGCGGCACCGGGCGAACTGTATTGGAATCACCCATGTCGGTCAAGCGACGCGGGGCGTTTTTTCAATCGTGGCAAGCACTTACATTCGCCGGTCAATGCGGCGACCGCGTCGGATTCACACGGCGATCGAACACGGGCGAATTGAACCAGTGCCTTACAAGTGCAACTGAAAGTAGTTTCTTAGGTTGCGACAGGTTGTAAGACTGTTCGACAAAATTCGGCGCGGATTGTGTCACATGGCAAAATTGCCGTGATGCGCGCCAGGTGGCGACTCGACCCCGGGTCGCCGGCCATTCCGGACGGAAGGCAGAAAGTGGAAGCAGGCCTGTAGGCCGGATTCTGTCCGTCGGTTGCCCGACGTGACGGTCATTCATCTGGACGAGCGGTTACCCGATCGTTCGTGCCACCAACCCGCATGCTTGGGCGGACCGCCCTTCCCGACCGGAGCCGGACGCATGCCTATTTGGTGTTGCTCCGGATGGGGTTTGGCCTGCCAGTCCTGTCGCCAGGACCGCGGTGAGCTCTTACCTCGCCATTTCACCCTTGCCGGATCGCCGAAGCGACCTTGGGCGGTATGTTTTCTGCGCCACTTTCCGTCGCACGCCGGCTTGGGCCGATGCGCGCCTGGCCGTTAGCCAGCATCCTGTCCTGCGGAGTCCGGACCTTCCTCCCGCGCGCGACCCGCAGATCGAGCGCCAGCGACCGTCCAGCCTGCTTCCGGTGACTATTGTAGGTGCACGGCCCAGACTGGGCACTGACCCAGTCCCGTTACGGAGTTGCCATGATCGCCCGCTTCAACCGTGTCCTGGCCCGTGCCGGCGTGCCGGCCCTGTTGGCCCTAGCCACCATGGCGGCCAGCCCGCCGGCCATCGCTGTCGAATTCGGCACGGCCAGTGTGATGTCAGCCCAGGGGCAGCGCCTCAAGGTGGTGATTCCCTACGACCCGGCGCCGGGTGAGCGCGTGTCCGTGCTGCAATTTCAGGTGGTCACCTCACGAGCCCCCACCGGTTCCTTCTCGCCGGATCCGGCCGCATTCACGATTTCTCAGCCGGCCGACCAACACATGATCGTGCTGCAGTCCAACGAGCTGGTGGTCGCGGATCGGATCGAACTGGTGCTCGGCGTGGCCACGCGTCCCGATTCGGCCGTGCGTTACGAGTTACGGATTCCACGCTGAGCGGCCGCCAGCCGTCGCAGCCGACAGCGGGCGCGACATGGCGCCTAATCGTCGATGCGCCAATCGATAGGCTCACCGGCGGCCAGTGGCACGATGGAGTGCTCACCGAAGGGCAGGCTCTGCGCGATGAACGTGCGCTCGCGCACCAGGGTGATCCGGTTCTCGTTGGGCGGCAGGCGATAAAAACGCGGACCGAACCCGGATGCGAATCCTTCGAGACGATCGAGGTGACCGGCACGTTCGAATGCAGTCGCATACAAGGCCATCGCATAGGGCGCGCTGTAACAACCCGCACAAGCTCTGGCGTGTTCCTTGAGCATCGCCGGATGCGGAGCGCTGTCGGTGCCTAGAAAGAAGCGCGGATTGCCCGACGTTGCCGCCTCGACCAGCGCGAGTCGGTGATGCTCGCGCTTGAGAATCGGCAAGCAGTACCAGTGTGGTCGCAGGCCGCCTGAAAAGATCGCGTTCCGGTTATACAGCAGATGCTGAGGCGTGATGGTGGCAGCGATGTCACCGTCGGCATCGCGCACATACTGGGCAGCCTGCTCGGTGGTGATGTGCTCGAAGACGATTCTGAGCGCAGGAAAATCGCGGCGCAATGGAATCATCACGTCATCGATGAAGCGAGCTTCGCGATCGAAGGTATCAACATCGGCACCGGTCAGTTCGCCATGCACCAGCAAGGGCATTCCGGTTTCCTGCAGTTCGGCCAATACCAGGCCGATTCTGGACAGATCCGTGACGCCGGCCTCGGAGTTGGTGGTGGCACCGGCCGGATACAGTTTCACGGCATGAACCACACCGCTGGCAATGGCTTCGCGAATCCACGCGGGTCGGGTCTGATCGGTGAGATACAGCGTCATCAATGGTTCGAATCGACTGCCGGGCAACACCTGATTCAGCGCCGTCATGATGCGTTGCCGATAGGCCTGGGCCTGCGCGGCAGTCGTGACCGGCTCGCGCAGATTGGGCATGATGATCGCCCGCGCGAACTGCTGCGCCGTCGCGCCCACGACGGCCTGAAGCGCTGTGCCGTCTCGCAGATGCAGATGCCAGTCGTCCGGCTGACGAATCTGCAGGCGAGTGATCGGTGTCGCTGTCGACGATTCAGAAGAGGCGCTATCGGACATGGGCCGGGCAGGAGTCGAAGTCGGATGTGAACGAGCGGCAGACCCTCGCACGGCGGGCGGGCTGCAGACGACGGCCGATGCGGAGAATCCAGACGAAATGAAGCCCGGCAGCGCCGGGCTTTGAATGCGGCAAACGCTTCGATTGCCGCGCAGATCAGTCACCCCCCTGGATGGCAGTCTGCGGGATGGACTCTCGCTAAAGAGCCCTTATTGAAAACTGCGCAGATAGTACCGCAAAAGTTTTCGAACCTGAAGCCTTTGAAACAAATCAGTCAGAGAGCGCGTATTCACTTGTCGGGCGGACCGCTTGCCGACGGCGACATGCGCCGGCAGGCCCGATCTAACGCACTGCAACATGGCGATGCATGTCTGACTGGTTCATGCGATCGATTCGCAGACCGCCTTGCCGACATCGGTAGTGTTGGCCGCGCCGCCCATGTCGGGCGTGCGCGGTCCATTGGCGGTCACTGTCTCAATCGCATGCAGCAATGAATCATGCGCATCATGATGCCCCAGGTGATCGAGCATCATGGCGACCGACCAGATCTGGCCGATCGGATTAGCAATACCCTTGCCCGCAATATCGGGTGCCGAGCCGTGTACAGGCTCGAACAAGGAGGGAAAACGACCTTCCGGATTGATATTCCCCGAGGGCGCGATGCCGATCGTTCCGGTACAGGCCGGACCGAGATCGGACAGGATATCGCCGAACAGATTGCTGGCCACCACCACGTCGAACCAGTGAGGATTACGCACGAAATGCGCGGTCAGAATATCGATGTGGAACTTCTTCACAGCCACATCGGGATAGTCTGCCTGCATTGCCTCGACGCGCTCGTCCCAATAGGGCATCGAGATGTAGATGCCATTGGACTTGGTCGCCGAGGTGAGCTGTTTCTTGCGCTTGCGGGCCATCTCGAATGCATAACGCAGCACGCGATCGGTGCCATGACGGGTGAAGATCGACTCCTGCAGCACGATCTCGCGATCCGTGCCCGGAAACATCCGACCTCCGACCGATGAATACTCGCCTTCGGTATTCTCGCGAACCACGTAGAAGTCGATCTCGCCCGGTTGTCGATTGGCGAGCGGACAAGGGACACCGGGCATGAGCCGCACCGGGCGCAGATTGATGTACTGATCGAACTCGCGCCGGAACAACAACAGCGAGCCCCACAGCGAAATGTGATCGGGCACGGTGTCCGGCCAGCCCACCGCACCATAGAGAATCGCATCATGCCCGCCGATCTGGTCCTTCCAGTTATCGGGCATCATTTTGCCGTGCTTGACATAATAATCACAGCTGGCGAAATCGAATTGATCCAGTTCGATATCGATGCCGAACCGACGGGCGACAGCGTCCAGCGCGCGCAACCCCTCCGGCATCACTTCCTTGCCGATACCGTCGCCCGGAATCACGGCGATTCGATGCTTGCTCATTCCAACTCCTGATTGAATCCGCGAGCCACCGCACGGATCTGCATGGACTGTTCATCCCGCACCGGCGCGGGATCCGAAGCCCGCAGCATAGCGCACTGCCTGTGCGCCTTCCCCGGTCGCCGGGTCGGTCAGCCAGCGCCTGCATCGGTCGCCACAGGTGCGGCGATCGCATCGGGATCCGACTGTTGCAACTCCCACATCCGGGCATAGCTGCCGCCGGCAGCCAGCAAGGTATTGTGAGTGCCGGATTCGATGATGCGCCCGTCGTCCATCACGAGAATTTGCTCCGCGTCGATGATGGTCGAAAGCCGGTGCGCGATCACCAGCGTGGTCCGCAGGCGCGAGACCTGGTCGAGCGCCTGGGCGATCGCCTGCTCATTTCGCGTGTCCAGGGCCGAGGTGGCCTCGTCGAGGATCAGGATGGGCGGATCCTTGAGCAGCATCCGGGCAATCGCCACGCGTTGCTTTTCGCCCCCGGAGAGCTTCAATCCGCGCTCGCCCACCCGGGTCTCAAGCCCCTGGGGCAGGCGTTCGATGAGCGAAGTGAGCTGGGCGGCGCGCGCTGCCGCCATGATCTGATCGACCGAGGCACCGGGTCGGCCATAAGCAATGTTGTAGCCGATCGTGTCGTTGAACAACACCGTGTCCTGCGGCACGATGCCGATGGCTCGGCGCAGACTCGCCTGGGTCAGGTGACGGATGTCTTCACCATCGATCAGGATGCTGCCCGCAGTCACGTCGTAGAACCGGAACAGCAGTCGTGCCAGCGTGGATTTTCCAGCGCCGCTGGCACCGACCACGGCACATCGGGTTCCGGGTGCGATCTCGAAGCTCACATCATTCAGGATGGGGCGGCTTTGCTGATAGGCGAAACCGACATGTCGGAAACTGACCCTGGGCGCACGCCAGTGACCATCGCCCTGATCGCCCAGGTTCAGCGAGCGGGCATCGGGCGCATCGGCAATCTCCTGATTCGAATCGAGCAGGCCGAACATGCGCTCCATGTCGGTCAGACTCTGCCGGATCTCGCGATACAGCGTGCCCAGAAAATTGAGCGGTATGTATAACTGGATCATGAAACCATTGACCAGCACCAGGTCACCGATGGTCATGCGGCCCTCGACCACGCCCACGGTCGCCCGCCAGATCATCAGGGCCACCGCGGTCGAGATGATCAGCGCCTGGCCAACGTTGAGCAGGGACAACGATGCCTGACTGCGTTCGCGTGCCTCTTGATAACTGGCCAGATCTTCATCGTAGCGACGAGCCTCAAATGCCTCGTTGCCAAAGTATTTGACGGTCTCGTAGTTGATCAGCGAGTCGATAGCCCGGCTGTTGGCCTGCGAATCCAGTGTGTTCATGCGACGGCGGAAATGAGTGCGCCATTCGGTCACGTAAAACGTGAAGAGACCATAGGCGAGCAATGCCCCCACCGTGATCACCGCAAACGAGATTTCGTATTGCACGACCAGGTAGGTCAGTACCAGGCTGATCTCGATCAGCGTGGGCAGGATGCTGTAAAGCGCATAAGAGACCAATGAGGAGATACCCCGCGTGCCTCGTTCGATATCGCTGGTCAGCCCACCGGTCTGGCGATCCAGATGGAATCGCAGCGACAAGGCATGCAGATGACCGAACACCTGCACCGCTGCCGTGCGCACCGCCTGGGTGGTGACGCGCACGAACACGAGTTCGCGCAATTCGGTGAAGGCGGTGCTGGCCAGGCGCAACAATCCGTACAGCACGACCAGGCCGACCGGGGCCACCAGCATGGTTGACGCCGTGACCGATCCGGTCGATACCGCAGGCATGGTCAGGCCGTCGACCAGCGACTTGAGCAGAATGGGCACGGCCACCGTGGCAGCCTTGGCGGCCATCAGGCAGACCAGCGCAGCCGCCACCCGCCAGCGATAGGCCAGCAGCAAGGGCAGCAATCGGCGCATCGTGCGCCAGTCGCGTGCCGAACCGGTGGTGCCGGCGGCACCGGCGAGAGCGGGGTCGGATGGGTAGGTGGAGCGGGTGGCCAGATGCCTCATTGACGTCGGATGCCTGATGGATGGAGGTTTCGATGCGCCGGCGGGCGGGCGGCGGCGGGCCGGAAAGCGCCAACAGAGGGATTTGTCCGCGCTTTTCAGTGGATGATTATCCACCCTGGCGGCGCACACTTGCCTGAACCAACTGAGTCATCGGAAAGTGCCCCAATGCCAGCAGTAAACCTCAACCACCGTTCATGGACGCGGCTGCTGTGAGCAAGGCATCGACCGACGCACCGGCGCTCGACAGAGGCGGCACGAGCGGCCAGCCCCCATCCACCGGCGATCGTGAAACGGAGCGCAGCGCGGAGTTGCTACGCCTTGCCCTGCCGATGATCACCCGCCATGGTCGCGGCTTCGCACCGATCTCGTATGCGGTCTGGTACGAATACGTGCGCGGTACGAACCATGACCTGCGCGCCGAACTCGATGATCTGGTCCGCAACAACAAGCGCCTGTCCGAAAGCCTGACTTTCGAGATCTACCAGCGTCATGTGGTCGATCGGATGGAAAAGGCGATGCTCGATGGACGGGCGAACCTGCTCGATCTGATGCACCAGGTGGACGACTCGGTTCGCTCGGCCGCCACCAAGACCCATCAGTTCGACGCGACGCTGGACAGTTTCGTGGGTGTGATGGATGGCGATCCGACCCCCGAGGAGTTCAAGGCCCATGTCGGGGTGTTGCGCGAAGAGATACGCGACGTCAGCGCCGACATGCGCGAGTTGCAGAATCATCTGGAAGGTGCCCGCAACGAGGTCAAGAAGCTGGCCGATGAACTGGTGCGCGCCAAGGAGGAAGCCCAGCTCGACCCGCTCACCGGCCTGCTGAACCGTCGCGGCTTCGACATTGCCCTGTCGGCCCAGATCGACAAGGCAAACAACCCGCCACGGTCCAATCCCGAGCCGGTCACGCTGATCTTCATCGATATCGACCGGTTCAAGGACATCAACGATCACTACGGTCATCTGTTCGGCGACAAGGTGATCCAGGGGATGGCCAAGGTCATGGACGGCGCGGTCATGCGCAAGGATTTCGTGAGCCGTTATGGCGGCGAGGAGTTTGCGGTGATTCTGCCCGCCACCGACGAAATCGGTGGCATGGCGGTGGCCGAGCGTATCCGTGAAACCATCGCGCAGAGCAGGATCCGCCGGGCCAACTCGAATGAGGTGATCAGCAACCTGTCGGTGTCGGCCGGCGTCGCGCAATACCTGCCGGGCGAAAAGGCCGAACGACTCCTGGAGCGTGCCGATCAGGCGCTCTACCAGGCCAAGAACACGGGACGCAACCGCGTCTGCCGGGCCAGCCAGACCAGCGGCGGCTGAGCGGGGGTTTTCGCTGGTGCGGTATGCTTGGGCGAATCACTTCGCTCAGGACGCTGCCATGACGCTCGCGACCATCAAATCCCGTATGCGCCTGCCGGTCATCGGTGCGCCGCTGTTCATCATCTCCAATCCGACGCTGGTGATCGCCCAGTGCACGAGCGGCATCATCGGCTCGTTTCCGTCGCTCAATGCCCGCCCGGCCGGGGTGTTCGACCAGTGGCTGAGCAGCATCCGGGAAGCCCTGGCAGCCTGGGATCAGGCCAATCCCGGGCAGCCCAGCGCGCCCTTTGCGGTCAATCTGATCGTCCACGCCTCCAATGGCCGGCTCGAGAACGATCTGGAGACCTGTGTGCGCCACCAGGTGCCGGTCGTGATCACCTCCCTGGGTGCGCGGGCCGACGTGAACGATGCCATCCACAGCTACGGCGGCATCGTGATGCACGATGTCATCAATCAGCGATTTGCCCGCAAGGCGATCGACAAGGGCGCCGACGGCCTGATTCTGGTTGCCGCGGGCGCCGGTGGCCATGCCGGTACCCAGTCGCCGTTCGCCCTGGTTCAGGAAACCCGTGCCTGGTTCGATGGCCCGATCGCGCTGTCCGGCTCGATTGGCACCGGTGGTTCGATTCTCGCCGCCCAGGCCATGGGGGCCGATTTTGCCTACATGGGCTCGGCATTCATCGCCACCGAAGAGGCCAATGCCCCGGATCCGTACAAGCAGGGGATCGTGCGGGGCAACGCCAGCGAAATCGTCTATACGAATCTGTTCACCGGCGTGCATGGTAATTATCTGCGCGAATCCATCGTCAATGCCGGCCTGGATCCCGATGCCCTGCCCCAGAGCGATCCCAGCAAGATGAACTTTGGCAGCGGCGAGAATGAAGCCAAGAAAGCCTGGCGCGACATCTGGGGATGTGGGCAGGGCATCGGCGTGATCGATCAGGTGGTCGGTGCGGCGCAACTGATCGAGCGTCTGGGCCGCGAATACCAGGCTGCCCGAACCCGCCTGCTCTAGTACCCTGGCATGGACGTGTTGTTCAGTACCGGCGCCGACGAGCATGAGCGGGATCAATGGCTGGCGGCGCTACGCATCGCCCTGCCCGAGGTCCGCTGGTATCTTCCCGGCACCGACTGTCCGCGTGACGCCATTCAGTGGGCGGTCGTGGCCAACCCACCGTTCGGCACGCTGCAGGGCCTGCCCAGGCTGCGGCTGATCCAGTCGCTCTGGGCCGGTGTGGACAGCCTGCTCAACGATCCGACCCTGCCGCCCGACGTGCCGATTGCCCGCATGGTCGATCCCACCATGGTCACCGCCATGACCGAGACGGCGCTCTGGGCGTGTCTGTCGCTGCATCGTCACTTTTATGCCTATCAACAGGCCCAGCGCGATCGTCGCTGGCTACAGCGGCCACAGCGACGTGCCGGCGACATCCGCGTCGTCGTGCTGGGTCTGGGTCAGATGGGCCGGGCGACGGCGCGCTGCCTGAGCCAACTGGGTTATTCCGTGACCGGATGGCGCCAGAGCGCACACGATTCCGTTGATGACATCCCATCGGTGGCAGGCACTGCCGCCTTGCGACCCTTGCTGGGCCAGTGCGAGATACTCATCAATCTGTTGCCGCTCACCGAGTCCACCCGCGGACTGCTCAATCGCGATCTGTTCGCCGCGCTCAAGCCAGGTGCCGGACTGGTCAATCTGGGGCGTGGCGCACAGGTGATCGATGGCGATCTGCTCGATGCCTTGTCGAGCGGGCAGGTTGCTCACGCGGTTCTCGATGTGTTCGATATCGAGCCCCTGCCGGATGCGCACCCGTATTGGACGCATCCATCGGTGACCGTGCTTCCCCATGTCGCGGCCCTCACCGACATCGGGAGTGCGGCGGCAATCGTTGCCGCCAATCTGCGTACGGCCATGGCCGGCGGCGCGGTGGCTCATCGGGTGGACCGGCGCCGCGGATACTGAACCCTCCGAGTCGGGCCGGCCTCAGATGCCGTCACCGAGACGAGGTCAGGCGAACCGGGGCGGGCGCAAGCTGATGACCAGCCCGAGGCCGACCGCAGCCAGGGCCGCCAGAATGCCGAACGCCAGCGTGTAACTGCCCGTCGAATCGAACATCCAGCCCGCCAGCAAAGGGCCGAGCGAACCACCGAGCGTGCCAAAGAACAGGACTGTGCCGAATACCGTGCCCAATGCGGCGATGCCGAAGTATTCAGCGAGCGCCGGCGAGACCACGGTGAAGAAGCCGCCATGGGCAAGCCCGTAGATCATCGCAAAGGCATACAGCAGCCAGCCCTGGCGGGCGAAGATCAGAATCAGCAGACTGCCCAGCAGCAGGCCGAAGCAGATCAGGAGACCGTTGCGCCCCGAGCCGGTCGACCGTCGCCCCGAGCATGACTCGCCCGAACACGCTCACCCCACCCATCGTGGCCAGCACACCGGCAGCGGCGGTCGGCGTCATCCCCAGGTCGACACCATGAACCACGATATGAACCGGCACGGTCATCAGCGAGGGAAAGAATACGAACTGGATCGCACAAAAGGTCTGGAACTGGCGGGTGGGCCAGATCTGCGCGAAGCGCAGGGGCGGCTGGCCGGACGCGACTCGTTCCAGCGCCTCGTCGCCGGTTGACGAATCATCTGGCGCTTCGGGCGCGGTTGGCGCTTCGCGGATCAGCGCGGCGGCCAGCAGCAGCAGACCGGTCACGACCAGGCCGAGCACGACGAACGCAGCGCGCCAGCCCAGGTTGGCAATCAGCACACTGGCCGACAGAGGCAGGAGCAATTGACCGGCTGCGGTGCCGGCCTTCGCGACGCCGGTCATCAGCCCGCGTTTCTCGGGAAACCAGCGCGCAATCGTCGACAGCGTCACCACGTCATGCGTGCTCAGCCCGATGCCGATCAACAGGCCATACAGCAGGAACAGATGCCAGGGCGCAGAGATCTGCGACAAGGCCGTATAAGCCAGACCAAACACCAGGCCAGAGATCATGAGTACGATCCGCGGACCATATCGATCGCTGCTGCGACCCGCCACGATGGCCAGACTGCCCATGACGAAAAAGGACAGCGAGGAACATGCGGACAACAGGGTGCGCGACCAGCCGAACTCAGCCTCGAGTGCGGGAAAGAACACGCCATAGGCGAAGACGCAGCCGATCACCGAGAACTGCACGAGCAGTGCGCCCAGGACGATCTGCGCACGTCCGGCAGCAACCGTTGATGACAAGGAGGACTCCGATGGAGGATCAGGCGGCAGTGGCGCGACGGCCAGCCTGGCCGGTGCGGCTCAGGACGGGTTCTTCGGCATGAATTCGGGCAGACACCAATGTCGCCAGACCAGTTTGCGCGTCCGGGTCTTGGGCTCGCCAGTGGTGTTGGTGGCATGCATCTCGAATTCCACATCGAGCGTGCCCATCTGTCTTTGGCGTGCCAGCGATGGCCGGTTCCAGGACTGACAGAGAAAACTGCCATAGGACTCGAGTACCCGCTTGTCGCGCGTGCTTTCGATGCGCTCGAGGTATTTTCGCCAGCGGTAGCTCTCGTAGAGGCGATAGAAGTTCTCGGGGGGCTGCCATTGGTCCGACTGGGCGGTGAGCGGATAGACATTCACCGTCTCGCCGTTGCGCAACTTGCCCGTGATGATCGGATAGTGCGAATACGTGAGCGGAAAAGGCGCGAACATATCCCAGCGCTGATCCAGGCGGCCCAGACCCGCCGCAGCCTGGACGGTATCGGTCGCATATCGCTGCCAACCCGGAATCGTCGCCAGATTCAGTGACAGGACCACATAGAAGAAGAAGACGGCCAGCAACGAGCCAATCCAGCCCAGACGCCTCGGCAAGGGTCGGTACGGCAGCACGCGCGCCGTCAATTCCCCCAACTCGCCCCGGTTGGCCGCCACCGCGAGATAGACGCGGTGACCGATCGCCATCAGGGGTGCAAACCCCATCACCCAACCCACGGGCTTGAACGGCCAGCGCCGCGAGAACAGGAATTGCATCGCCCGCCAATGGGTGTGGATGTTGCCCCTGGCATCGCGTACAACCCATGAATTCTCGCGCTCGAGGATGGCGCCGATTTCGGGCGTGTCCTGGGCGGGCAGAATCTTCACGCTCCGGGGTAACAGGAATTCGCGCAGGATCAGGCACATCTTCAGGCAGAAGCCGCAGTCACGATCGTAGAAGATGACGATGTTCTCGATGTCGCTGCGGGTTCGATGGCCTCTGTCGCGCAGCCATAACCACAGCGCCGAGGGAATCAGCAGGCTCAGGGCGACGAAGTCGATCAGGGGAAACAGACCGATATAGAGCATCAGGGCGAAGGCCGCATGCAGGGACAGCATCAGCAGCCAGCCAAGGATACGCAATCGGGGCCACAGCCAGGGCAGCAACACCAGAATCGGCGCCACGAACTCGACCACCAGCACATAGACGGTGGCCACCCTGAGCAGGTCCGGGAACTGACGCATCCAGATGCCGATCGGCGTGGCGAAATGCTGCAGATTGATCGCATACCAGGCGGCATCGAAGCGGACCCGCCAGGCATCGCCGGTTTTGAGGATCGCCGTGAAGAAATACAGGAACAGCACCTGCAGAATCACGGCAATCGTGGCGGCCGAAAAACAGGGGTGCCCCTCGCCGCCATCGATGGCATTGGGCGATTCACGCAGCCGCGGCAACAAGGCGGCATCGATCGAGTAGCGTGCGCCCACCGGCAGAAACATGCCCCAGAAACACAACACGACCAACAGACTGTCGCCGGCCTGCAGGATCTGCCCATTGCGATTGATCAGGGACGCCAGCAGGATGAAGCTGCCGATCATCATGAAACGGCTGCGATAGCCCACCATCAGGCCGAGAGCGAACAGGGCCGCCAGCATGAACAACAGGATCTGCCACCAGAGTTCGCCGCTGGCGCCATGAATCGAGAACTGCCAGGGGTTGGACAACATCAACCAATAGGCGCGAGGCAGCACGCCCTGGTCGGTGTAGAACACCCGCATGTCGAAACTGCGTGCGAACAGATCGGCGAGCAGCGCCAGGGCCAGCGTGATCCGGAACAGTGCCAGCGAGCGCACGTCGATCTCGAAGACTCGCCGCCATGCCGCCAGCCAGCCTGTGCCCGGTGAGCGGGCGCTGCTCGGGGAAGGAACGGGTTGCGCTGCGACAGACGTTTCGGAAGAGGCGGAGGCGTTCATTGCACGCACGGGCCATGAGAGGCGATGCGCGCAAGTTTAGCTCACGCGCATTCCTGGCGCGCCGAACCAGTCGGCTTCACACCCGTTCGATGATCCCCGCCGCGCCCATGCCGGTGCCCACGCACATCGTGACCATGCCATAACGCAGGCGACGACGCTGTAAGGCATGCACGACAGTGGCCGCACGGACTGCCCCGGTTGCACCCAGCGGATGACCGAGCGCAATCGCCCCACCCAGCGGATTCACCACGGCGGGGTCAAGCGCCAGATCCTGCATCACCGCAATCGACTGCGCTGCGAAGGCCTCATTGAGCTCGATCCAGTCGAGCTGGTCCTGGGTGATGCCGGCATGGGCAAGCGCGACAGGAATGGCTTCCTTGGGGCCGATACCCATGATGGAAGGCGGCACGCCACGCACCGCGAAGGATGCAAACCGGGCCAGCGGGGTCAGGTTGAATCGCTTGAGCGCCGCATCCGAGCACACGATGAGTGCGCCCGCGCCGTCGGAGGTCTGCGAACTGTTGCCGGCCGTTACCGATCCCATGCCGGTTGGCTTGCCGTTGGCGCCCATGGGCGAGGCAAACGCACCGCGCAGTCCTGCCAGACGCTCCAGTGACGTGTCAGCTCGCGGCCCCTCGTCCTGGCTGACCGTGCGGGACATCACGGCCAGTTCGCCCGAATCCAAATCGGGAAACTTCTCCACCACGTCGATCGGCGCGATCTCGGCCGAAAATTCACCAGCCTGCTGAGCCGCCAGCGCCTTCTGATGCGAAGCCAGGGCAAAGGCATCCTGGGCCTCGCGCGAGACCTTCCATTGCCTGGCCACGTTCTCGGCCGTCATGCCCATGCCGTAGGCGATGCCGATATTCTCGTCACGATCGAATACGGCCGGGTTGATCGACGGCGTATTGCCCATCATGGGCACCAGGCTCATCGACTCGGTGCCACCCGCGATCATCACGTCGGCCTGACCGACCCGGATCCGGTCGGCAGCCATCGCCAGCGCGGTGAGCCCCGAGGCGCAGAACCGGTTGACGGTGACGCCGCCCACCGAATCGGGCAGTCCGGCCAGCAGCACGCCGATTCGCGCCACGTTCAAACCCTGTTGGGCTTCGGGAATGGCGCAACCGATGATCGCGTCCTCGATCGCGGCCGGATCGAGCGATGGCGCATCGGCCAGGGCCGCGCGTATTGCATGCACCAGCAGATCGTCGGGTCTCAGGTGACGGAAACTGCCCTTGGGGGCCTTGCCGATGGGTGTGCGCCGGGCGGCAACGATCCAGGCGTCCTGTACTTGTCTGTTCATGATTGATTCCCTCGATCGGGCGCGTCAGTTACGCACCGGTTTGCCGGACTGCATCATGCCCATGATTCGTTCCTGGGTCTTGGGATGGGCGATCAGACTCATGAAGGCCTCCCGCTCCAGCGCCATCATCCAGGCCTCGTCGACCATTGCCCCGGCCTCGACATCGCCACCGGTCATCACATGGGCGATGGTCGAGCCCAGGTGAAAGTCGTGGGCAGTGATGAAACCGCCATCGCGCATGTTGACCAGTTGCGCCTTGATGGTGGCCGCCGCACTACGCCCGGCAACCGGAAAACAGGACCGCTGCGGCGGCCGGTAATTGGCGTCGCTCATCGCCTTGGCCTGACGGACCGCATCGTAGAGCAACTCATGGCGATTGAAATTGATCTGGTCGCCGGCCATCAGATAACCCATCGCCTGCGCCTCGAGTGCCGAGGACGATACCTTGGCCGTTCCGGCAGCGGTGAAATACCGGCTCAGGAAAGGCAACAAGGCGACATCGGGCGTCGCCGCCCGTTCCTCGGCGGCACGACGGGCACCATACGTCAGCCCTCCCGCGCCCGGTATCAGACCCACGCCGACTTCGACCAGTCCGATATAACTCTCCAGATTGACCACCCGTCGTGCGCAATGCAGCAGCAGTTCGCAGCCACCACCAAGCGCCATGCCCGATACGGCTGCCACCGTTGGCACCATCGAGTAGCGCAGCGCAAGCATTGCCTGCTGCAGCTTCTGTTCTTCGGGACCGATCGCCTTGGCGCCGCCGGACATGAACACCGGCAACATCGCCTGCAGGTCGGCGCCGACCGAAAACGGTTCGTCGGGCGACCACACCACCAGACCACGATATTGCCTTTCGGCCAGTGCAACCGCCTTCATAAGCCCGGCTGTCACGCCGGGACCGATCGCATGCATCTTTGACTTGATCGACACGATCAACACATCATCAACGCCTCGCCCGCGCAAGGTCCACAGGCGGATGTCATTGTCCTCATGGACCGTTTCGCCGCCATCATGGCCCGTTGCCGCCGCTTCGCCGGCCAGCGGCGCGCGAAAGATCTGACGCTGATAGACCGGCAGATCCGAGCGTGGCACGAAGGCGGCACGCGCCGGCGACCAGGAACCCACGGGCTGATGAACGCCGCCCAGTTCGGGCACCGGACCTTCGAGCACCCAGGCGGGCAGCGGCTGATCGATGAGCGCCTTACCCTGCGTTATATCCTGGGCGATCCAGGTCGCGACCTCCGACCATCCGGCCTGTTGCCAGATCTCGAACGGACCCTGCTGCCAGCCGAAACCAAAGCGCAGGGCGAAGTCCAGATCCCGCGCATTATCGGCAATCTCTTCGAGCTTGATCGCCGCATACTGCATGCCATCGCGCATCATCGACCAGAGAAACTGCGCCTGCGGATTCTCCGACTCGCGCAGCAGTCGCAGCCGCTCCGCCCAGGTCTTTTTCTTGAGAATCCGGATCACGGTCTCGGCGGCCTTGCCGCCCGCAGCAACATAAGCACCGGACTTCGCATCGAACTGCGTGATCTGCCGGCCATCCTTGCGATAGAAGCCGGCGCCGGATTTCTGCCCCAGCGCACCCTGGTCCACGAGCACCTGAAGCGCCGGTGGCGTTACATAGAGCGGGGCGAATGGATCGTCGGGCAGCGTCGTCTGCATCGTCCTGATCACGTGCAGCATGGTATCCAGGCCCACCACGTCCGCCGTGCGAAGGGTGCCGGACTTGGCCCTGCCCAGCTTCTCACCGGTCAGATCATCAACGATGTCATAACTCAGGCCGAATTTGTCAGCCTCGTGAATCGTCGCCAGCATGCCGAAGATGCCGACCCGGTTGGCAATGAAATTCGGCGTGTCGCGCGCATGCACCACACCCTTGCCCAAGGTTCGGGTCAGGAAGGTTTCCAGCGTTGCGATCACATCTGAATCGGTCGATGCGGTCGGAATCAACTCCACCAGATGCATGTAACGCGGTGGATTGAAAAAGTGAACCCCGCAGAACCGCTTCTTGAGCGTCTCGTCGAATCCCTTGGACAGGTCGGTGATCGACAGACCGGAGGTGTTCGTGGCGAGAATCGCGTGACTGGCCACGTGCGGTGCGATCTTCGCGTACAGATCGTGCTTCCAGTCCATGCGCTCGGCGATCGCCTCGATGATCAGGTCGCAGCCGCCCAGCCAGTCCAGATGCTCCTCATAATTGGCCGGCGTGATCGCCGTGGCGAGTTCGGGCCGGGCCAGGGGCGCAGGTTTGAGCCTGGCCAGACTGGCGATGGCCGCCGCGGCGATGCCACTTTTGGGACCTTCCCTGGCTGGCAGGTCGAACAACACCACCGGCACTCCCGCATTGACCAGATGGGCGGCGATCTGCGCGCCCATGACGCCGGCGCCCAGTACTGCAACTTTCCTGACCAGGAAATTCGACACGATATCTTCTCCAAGGAACGCCGCGACAGAGCCCGCCCGTCAATCGGCGCGATGCCAGACTTGCGAACGACCGAATACGGGCAGGGCGATATAGCCACGGACATTGAGCTTCTTGCCACCGTCATCCAGCCAGAGCTGGCAACGATAGGTCTTGCCATTGTTCGGGTCGAGAATGGTGCCGCCCTCATACCCGTCTTCGCCGGCCTTAAGGCCTTGCAGAATGGTCATGCCGACGATCGGCTGGTTCTGCAGATCGCCCGTGCAGGCCTCGCAACGTGCGTTTTCCTTGCCAGGGGTGAGGATCCGCTCGACCCGCCCCGAGACCTGACCGGCGCTTTCTTCAATGCGCACCAGTGATCTGGCCTGCCCGGTCTCGTCGTCGATGGTTCGCCACAAGCCGGCCGGCGAAGCCGGTGCGGCGAGCGCAGTGCCGCCCGCCGTCGCGAGCAGGCAGGCGATGATGGACAGGGCCGGCAGGAACCCGGCCCGACGCTTCATGGCACCCGTCTCATGAACGGCACCGAGTCTTGGCAATCGATTGCATCGATTCATGGCAATCAGAACAGTTCGCTATTCAATGCCATCAATGACGCCGCACCCGACCGCGCGGAACGGATCCGCCAGGCGGTTTCGGGCAACAGTCTGGCGAAGTAGAAGCGGGCCACCGCGAGCTTGGCCTGGTAGAACGAATCGCCACTGTCCTGTCGGGCCAATGCGATCCTGGCCATGCGCGCCCAGAAATACGCCATGACCAGATGGCCGATGACGCGCAGAAAATCGACCGATGCGGCACCTGCCTCGTCCTGATTCTGCATCGCCTTCATGCCGATCTCCATCGTGAACTTCTCGATCTTCCCGGCCAGATCCGCCAGCGGATCGATGAACTCGGCCATCGCCTCATTCGTTCCTTCGGTTTCAACCAGATCGCGCACCAGTGCACCGAACACCTTCAGTCGCTTGCCACCGTCCTGCAATACCTTGCGGCCGATCAGATCGAGCGCCTGGATACCATTGGTGCCTTCATAGATCTGATTGATCCGCGCGTCGCGAACATATTGCTCCATGCCCCATTCGCGAACATAGCCATGACCGCCAAAACATTGCATGGCCATGATCGTGGCATCCAGCCCGTTGTCGGTGAGAAAGGCCTTGACGATGGGCGTGAGCAGGGCGAGATGGCCTTCGGCGGTTTCGCGCATGTCCGCGTCGGGGTGTGAAGCGGCAATGTCCGATTGCAGAGAGAGCCACATGGCAAATGCTCGCGACCCTTCGATCCAGGCCCGCTGGGTCAGCAGCATTCGCCTGACATCCGGGTGCACGATGATCGGATCGGCGGCCTTGTCCGGTGCCTTCGGACCGGACAAGGCGCGCATCTGCAAACGTTCCTTGGCATAAGCAGCCGCATTCTGATAGGCCACTTCCATCAGGCCTAGCGACTGCAGCCCGACACCGAGGCGGGCCTCGTTCATCATTACGAACATGGCATTGAGGCCACGATTGGCCTCGCCGACCAGCCAACCCGTCGCGCCGTCCAGATCCATCACGCAAGTGGAATTTGCGTGAATGCCCATCTTCTCCTCGATCCGTGAACAGACGATGCCGTTGCGCTCGCCGACCTCACCATTGGCGTTGGGCTTGAATTTGGGCACGATGAACAACGAGATGCCGCGGGTGCCCCCGGGTGCGCCGGGCAGGCGGGCAAGCACCAGGTGAATGATGTTCTCGGCCATGTCATGCTCGCCCGAGGAGATGAAGATCTTGGTGCCACTGATGGCATAAGCGCCATCGGCCAGGGGTTCGGCCTTGCTGCGCAGCAGCCCGAGATCGGTGCCGCAGTGCGGCTCGGTCAGACACATCGTGCCGGTCCAGGTGCCGGTCACCAGCTTGGGTAGATACAGCGCCTTCTGATCATCGCTGCCATGCGCCTCGAGACACTTGTAGGCGCCGTGCGAGAGCCCGGGGTACATCCCCCAGGCCTGACTGGCCGAATTGATCATCTCGAGAAACGCCATGCCGACCACGTTGGGCAGGCCCTGACCGCCAAAATCCGGATTGCAGGTGAGCGTGGGCCATCCGCCCTCGACATACTGCCGATAGGCTTCAACGAAACCCTTTGGCGTTTTGACGACACCGTTGCCTTCATGGCGGCACCCTTCTTCATCCGCCGGGCGGTTCAGGGGAAAGACCACATCGCTGGCAAACCGCCCACCTTCGGTGAGCACTTGGTCGATCAGCTCCCTGCCGACGTCGGCATGAGCCGGCATCCCGCTCAGATGCTGTTCGACCTCTAGCAATTCATGCAGCACGAATTGCTGGTCGCGAAGCGGGGGAACGTACTGAGGCATGAGGAGCTCCTGGAGGAAGGATTGGAAAGTCGTTCAACCGGCCCGACTGGCGACCGACTGTTTGTGTTCAGCCACGGCCCGGTAGCTGGTCACCAGCCGCTGGAATGCGCCCCGCGCATGATCGAGGGACCGGCTGTTGCCCAGCAGACGCGCGTCGTGGTGCAAGGACAGCACGATGCCCTGAAGCTCGAACACCAATGCGAAGGCATCGGTATCCGGTGGCATCTCACCCACCGCGACAACCTGCTCGATCGCCCGCGTCAGCTCGGCCTGCCAGCTTCGCACCATGCGCACCAGCTCATCGCGAATCGCCCCTGGGCGATCGTCATATTCGACCGCTCCGGACACCATGATGCAGCCGCTCTGCGCTTCCGTGACGGTCAGCTGCAGCCATTGCTCAAAAATCGCACAGAGCCGCGCAAGGCCACGCGGCACATCGATCGATGGCACGAGCACGGTTGCGATGAAGCGTCTTTCGTACTCGCGCAAGACGGCGATCTGCAACTCTTCCCGCGAGCCGCAGTGGGCATAGACCCCGCTCTTGGACATCTGCATGCGTTCAGCCAGCGAGCCGATGGTCAAGCCTTCCAAACCGTTCGCGGCGGCCAGCGTGATGGCGCTGTCCAGAATCGCGGCGCGGGTCATGGCCCCTTTGCGAGGCCCGATGGTCGCTGGATCAGTCAAGGAAGATTGTTCCGCTTCGGATTAATAGAACGACCGTACTATTATTGGTTTCTGCCAACTTGTCAACCCTCGGGACGAGGATTACCCCCATTGGTCGACACACGGTGGCCGGATCAGACAGCCGGCTCGTCGCGACTGCGACACGAAACCATGTCTAAGTGGGCCAATGCGATGTAATAATCATCGACCTGCCAGTGACTCCCCACCACGAACCCCTTTTCCTGCCCTCCCGGAGCGAATTCATGTCCATCGGATTCAAGAAGACTTCCCTGGCCGTTGCCATTGCGGCCACCGCCCTGACGATTGCCGCTTGCGGCGGCGACGACGAAACACCGACGCCGGGCGGTACCACGACGGGTACCACTACTGGCACCACGACCGGTACCACCACCGGCACCACGACCGGTACCACCACCGGCACCACGACGGGTACCACCACCGGCACCACCACCGGCACCACGACGGGTACCACCACCGGCACTACGACGGGTACCACCACCGGTACCACGACGGGCACCACCACCGGCACCACGACTGGCACCACCACCGGCACCACGACTGGCACCACCACCGGCACCACGACGGGCACCACCACCGGTACCACGACGGGCACCACCACCGGCACCACGACGGGCACCACCACCGGCACCACGACGGGCACCACCACCGGCACCACGACAGGTGGCGGCACAATCATTCCGCTCGAAGACTCCTACCCCTCGGTGCTGATGACCTGTACCACCACGTCGTCGGGCACTGCGCCGGCACCGTTCGACACGACCGTGAGCTATGCCAACCGCACCTTCACCTTCAACCCGGCACCGCCGAGTGGCCCGGCATCGCTGAGCTGGCCGGCAACTGGCAATCTGAATCCGGTGCCGGCATCCAGCGGGCAAAGTACCAACTACAGTGGTCAGACGGCAAACACCCAGCATGTCCTGTATGCCGATGTGTCTCTCAACCGGAATCTGATCCAGGTTGGCTACAACGCCAACGTGGCCGGCGCGGATTCGGTTGCCTGCGTGCCCAAATAATCGACGCAGCGACTGACCCGATAAACAGCCAACGGGGCGGGCGTTCAGATGTTCTGAGCGCCCGCCCCGTTTTTCCATTGTGCCGTTCACACGCCACCCCGGCCAGCGTCATCGCGCTGCTCAGGAAGCTGTCAATAATCTGAAGTATTCCTCGCGTGAACTGTCGTGCAGCGCATGGCGCATCTGCACCCAGGTGATCACATCGTTACCTGAAATGGGCCGCGAGAGATAAAAGCCCTGGATCTCGTCACAGCCCATCTTGGCCAGGGTACGCAATTCTCCGACCGTCTCGACGCCTTCTCCGACCACGCGAAGCCCGAGCTGACGACCCAGATCAATGGTGGAACTGACGATGGTGGCATTGCCGCGGTTGTCATTCAGACCGGTCACGAACATGCGTTCGATCTTCAGTTCGTTGACAGGTAGTTTCTGCAACTGACTCAGGGTGGAATAACCCGTACCGTAATCGTCGACCGACAATTGCACGCCCAGTGTGGCGATTGCATTGAGGTTCTTCATGGCCGTGGCGGTTTCGCTCAGCACACCACTCTCGGTGATCTCCAGGCATAGGCGATTCGGTTCGACCTGCTCCTTCGCCAGAATGGCCTGAACCGAATCGGCAAAATCGGGACGCTCGATGTCTTGCGCGGCCACGTTGACCGATACATGCATATCGAGGCCTTCGCGCACCAATCGCGCGGCAAACCGGACACCTTCGGCGACTACCCAACTCGTAAGCTCACGCATGAATCCGGTCTGCTCGGCCATCGGCAGGAAATCACCGGGCTGGACCCGGCCACGCTTCGGATTGTCCCAGCGGACCAGCCCCTCCACGCTCTTGATGAGGCCACTGTTCAGATCGAGTTTGGGCTGGTATTCGAGCACGAACTGATTGCGGGCCAGTGCATCGCGCAACTCGCCCAGCATCGACAGCGACGAGGGCTTCGGTTTGCTGCCGCGCGCGTCGCCGGTATAGACAGAGCGGCCGGCCTGCTTGCGTTTGGCACTGTACATGGCCGCGTCGGCGTGGCGCATCAGAGCCAGCGTCTCTCGACCATGCTCGGGATAGGTGGCGATGCCGATACTCAGGCTGATGTCGACCGTTTCGCCCTTGAGCTTGAGCGGCGTCTTCATCGCATCCATGACATGCTTGGTCACCGAGTCGGCTGATTCCTGACCTCCGCTGAGCAGCAGCACGAACTCATCTCCGCCGAGCCGTGCGACCGTATCGCTGGTCCTTACCGTCATCTTCATGCGTCTGGCAACTTCCACCAGCAGCACATCGCCCGCATCATGACCGAGGGTGTCATTGACCCACTTGAAACGATCCAGATCGATCAAGGCGACCGAGAATTCGCCACCAACCCGTTCGGCGGCACGGATCGCATGATCCAGCCGGTTGGTCAACAGGGCGCGGTTGGGCAGACCGGTCAGAGCATCGGTGAGTGCGGATTCGCGGATCCGCTTCTCGCGCACCTCGGCCGATGAACTCAGCAGGTTGGCGCGGCGGGTCAGCAGTCCGGTCTCGTCATTGCGTCCCGGCTTCAGACGCTGGGTATAGTCACCGTTCTGAGTTCGCTCGAGCGCATCGGCGATCTGCGTCAATCGTCGGGCCAGTACCCGGGCGATCAGAAACGACCCCACGAAGGCGATGGCACAGTTCAGCATGGCGACATGTTGCATCGTCACCTTCAGCGATGGAAATGTCGTGGTCGCCTGGAACAGGGCGGCATTGATCAGCCCCATGAAGAAGCAGAGCGTGAATGCGAACCGGGAACTGATGCCAAAGACGGACGGCTTGATCCCCGCTATTCCCTCTTGCGGCTCGATCGTGGTCTGTATCGCCGTGCTGGCCGTGGCCATTATCAATGGGTCGGCGGGATCCGATGCGGTCGCATCGGCCTGGTCGGTCCGCTTTTTTCTGAAAAAGGCCATGGATACGCATCAACATCGGGTTCGCCCCGAACTGTAGACCGTGAAGTGCGATGGCGAGCACAGAGGCAGGCTGGACGGAGCCGTGAAGCCGACGAATGCAGACAGGCGTTGCGCCCCCGGAATGCTCAGAATCGGATTTCGTAGCGCACCGACGCACTGCTATCGGTCACGCGCAACCGCCAGCGTGAACTGATCCGGTAGCCGTCATTGACCTGCGGCCGATAGATCAGGCTGTCATCGTGCCGGACCTGGATCGCATTGAGCACGAGTTCGATGGCCACGGCACGCGAGGAAAAACGGTCACGCCCGAAAAATCGCTCCTGAGGCAACGAGGTTGGATCGAATGGCGTGGCCGAGACGGGCACGGCCGCGCGTGGTCCGTCATCATCGGTCGCCAGACGGATATTCCACGAGTCGTTTGCCCAGGCTGAGCCCGCGCTCAATGCAAGCAACAGCGCACCGGCGATGAGTCTGCCTTGCATCGACCTGCTCCAGATCAGTGAATCGGGGAATCATGAAAGACCCCCTGCTGGTGTTCACTTTATCGACAGGACCAGGGTTCGGCTGTGATGCTTGTCACGATTGGTCCGGATCGGCCGGCTGGCCAGCTGCGGACGCGCCGCCTCCAGTAGGTTGCCAGGCGCCTCTCATCACCCGGGACTCGCGATCTGGCTCGATCGCCTGCGATGATTCCTCTACCGGTCGGCTTCATCAGGCCAAACCGACCGGTGATCACTGCACCGCACGCCCCCGCGTGCCTGCATGACACAAGGACCTGAGATCAGCCGGGAATCGACTGGCGAGGCAATCCTGCCGCGCCGCGCTTCATCCAGAGACCGGCAATGAATCCAGCCCCTATCACCCGCGATTCACTCCAGACCCAGCTACTGGCCATCTGGCGCTCACGACTGAACCGACCTGACCTCGGTCCTGATGTGAGTTTCGTCGCCGCCGGCGGCGATTCACTGGCCGCGATGCTGCTGCTGGCCGATATCGAGCGCCAGACCGGCCATCGACTGACCCCGCGCACGATGATCACGGCGCCCACCGTGGCGATGCAGATCGACCATATCCTGGGCGGGCAGGCAGGTCAGACCGAAGAAGCTGGCAGCTTCGTGACACCTGTCCAGACGCTGGGCTCACGTCCGCCGTTGTTCATCGTGCCTGGCTATGGCGATGCGCTAATCGGCATTCGTGTGTTGGCCGGCCTGCTGGGCACGAACCAACCCTTGTATGTGCTGGATCCCGCTGCACCGACCCGGCAGCACAAGCGCTTTGACACGCTTGCAGATCTGGCCGACGCCATGATCGCCGACGTGAAACGGGTGCATCCCGAGGGTCCCTGGCATTTTTGTGGTCATTCTCTGGGTGCGCATGTGGCCTGGGCGGTCGCCGGCCGCATGGCAGCCGACGGCCATCCCAAAGGTGGCCTGATTCTGCTGGACAGCAATGCGCCGGGCTATCCGGTCAAGAAGGCACGGGCGGTCCGGGCAGCGATGAAGCTCTGGAAAGCGGCCCGCCAGGGCCCCGATGCGGTCAGGCAGCTGGTCGAAAAGCGGATGGACCGGGGTCTGCAGGACCTGCTGCCCGGACCGGCGCCGATCTTCGATCCAGCCATGGCCGATGAGCTGGGCTCGGCGGCCAATGATCTGACGCAGCGCTGGGGCGAGGTGTTGCAGATGACCGAACGATATACGCACACAGGGTTTCCAGGTCGGGTCCATTTCGTGCGCGCCGCGGTTCGAGCGGTCGAGGTCGGCGTGCAGGACGATGATCCGGCCTGCGGCTGGAATGCGCTGGCCTCCGGCGGCGTCAAGGTGGTGACAATCAACTGCAATCACACGAGAGTGCTGCATACGGATCATGCCGATGAACTGGCCGATCTGCTGACGCTGTGCCTGGCCGACGCGACCCGTCGCACGGCACCCGCGCGAACTGGCGCATCGCGCGAATCGATCCTGCCCGAACTGAATCTAGCGCGGCGATCGGCGCCGGGTGCCAAATCCGGCCGGCAATCGGTGCACGCTGAGCCCGTCCGTGACCGCCAAACGGTCGTCGGGACCGGGGTTGATGACCATGCCACCGGTAAAGTGACCGAAGGCCGGCAGCACGCCCAGACGTCGTTGAAACCAGAAACAGCGTAGGCGCAGGGCCTCCACCGGGCTGCGCAGGACAATCACCGGATGCAGGTGGCCGCACAGCGAGAATCGATCGGGGTCGGCCAGTGCGGGCTCATGGCATAGGCCAAGGCCGCCGATCGAATCGTCGTCATGCCAGGGGGTGATGCCGCAACGGTCGGGCAGGCCACCGGCATGCCGGTCATGATTGCCCGTCACCAGTTGCACCTGCAGGTGCGGATGTGCGCCCCGCCAGTGGGCGATGGCGCCAAACAGCGGATGATCGTCGGGCAGGCGACCATGAACCAGGTCGCCCAAAACGATGAGTCTTCGCGCCGATACCCGGTTCACCGCGTTGCTCAACGCCGTGAGCGTGGCCGCCGTGGGCCCGTCGGGCACCGGCACGCCGAGGTAGCGAAACCGCTCCGCCTTGCCCAGATGCGGGTCGGCAACCAGCAGCGTGCCAGTGCGCAGTTCATACACACTGCCATCGGGCATCAGTTGCAGGGCATTGCCGCCGAAATCGATCGTGCAATCAGGGACCGCTTCGTGATTCGGGCGAGCTGCCCGATTCGGCGTGCAGGCTGCGGGTTCGGTGTCAGGGTGGACAGCGGGAATCGTCATGAGGGCGATGAGGGTCGGATCGATGAATGATGCCACGACCGCCTTCAATGACCGCCCGTCGCGGGGCATCATGATCGGCAACTATCGTGCGGCGGCTTCGAGTTCGGCGAGCATTCTGGCGACCCGATCGGCGAGCTTCTCATTGCTGAATTTTTCGCGGAAGCGCTCGACCAGCAACGGAAAGGCGAGCGGCGTGGGCCGGCTCAGTTCGACCCATCGAATCTCGCGGGTCTGCAGCCGGATCAGCGTGTCGGACAGACGGCGCAGTTCGAGCTCCTGATCGAGTACCTCGCGTTCGGCCTGGGACAACAACAGGTTGCCCCGGTCATGCTGACGAAACACATCGAAGAACAGACCTGACGAGGCCTGCAGATGGCGGGTGCTGCGTGGCGCACCGGGAAAGCCCTGGAATACCAGTCCGGCAATCCGCGAAATTTCCCGAAAGCGCCGCTGCGCGAGCTCGCTGGCATTGAGGCTGGCCAGAATATCGTCATGTAGCGATTCGGTTCGCCACACGCTGGCGTCGCGCAGGCCTGACCAATCGATCACGCCGGTCGAGAAGCAACTCGAACCCGTAATCATTGACCGAGATCGAAAACGTTGCCGGGTCATCGCGCGCGACCCGGAAGGCCAGCAGGGAGGCCAGTCCGATATGCACCTGGCGACCGGCGAACGGATGCACGAACAGATGATGACCCTCGCGAGATCGCCATTGTTCGACCAGCAAGGTGTCGGGTCCCGGCAAGGCCGACCAGCGCATCTGCAGGTCCAGCAATGGCTTTACAAAACGCATCTCCGGGCCGGTAAATTCGCCGGCTGCGGCCCTGGCCATGCGAGACAACACCGCATCGGCCAGTTCACTGGACAAGGGCATGCGACCACCACCCCAGCGCGGAATCGCCATCCGTCGACTACGCGCCTGCTTCACATAGGCAGTCATTTCATGCACCCGGATCAGTTCGAGCCGGCGACCGGCAAACAGAAACACATCACCGCGGTGCAGCCGCGCGATGAATGATTCTTCCACCGTGCCGATCCGCCCCCCGGTCAGATATTTCACCTGCACCGCCGAGTCCGAAACGATGGTGCCGATCGCCATGCGATGGCGACGGGCGATGTGGCGGTCCGGCACGGTGTACAGGCCCTGATCGTCCCGTGCGACCCGCCGATACTCGGGATAGGCCACCAGGCTGGGACCACCCCGCACCACGAAGTCCAGCGCCCAGTCGAACTCCTGCTCGGTCAGGTGGCGATAGGCCCAGGTGCTGCGGACTTCCTTGAGCAGCTCGGCCGACCGAAAGCCATTGCCCAGGGCCATCGTGACCAGATGCTGGACCAGCACATCCAGCGGTTTGTCGGGGCTGGCGCGCGATTCGATTCGACCGGCAGCGATCGCATCCTGGGCGGCCGCCGATTCGATCAACTCCAGGGCGTTGGTGGGTACCAGGGTGATCCGCGACGGCCGACCAGGTTGATGACCCGAGCGGCCGGCGCGTTGCAGCAGCCGGGCCACGCCTTTGGCGCTACCGATCTGCAGAACTCGTTCGACAGGCGAAAAATCCACACCCAGATCGAGACTGGAGGTGCAGACCACCGCGCGCAATAGGCCATCGCGCAGCGACTGCTCGACCCAGGCTCGTACCGACTGATCGAGTGAACCATGATGCAGGGCGATCACGCCGGCCCAGTCCGGGCGTCGTTCGAGAATCGACTGATACCAGATCTCGGCCTGGGAACGGGTGTTGCAGAACACCAGGGCGCTGCCGCTGCGATCGATCTCGTCGATCACCGGTTCGAGCATGCGGGTACCCAGGTGTCCACCCCAGGGGAATCGTTCGGTGCTCTCGGGCAACAGAGTGTCCACGACCATGGTCTTGCGAACCCGGCCCTGGACCAACGTGGCCGACGCCGCGTTCGGACACAGAACCTGCAAGGCCTCGGGCAGATTGCCCAGCGTGGCCGACAGACCCCAGACCAGTAGCGCAGGCTGCAGGCGATGCAGACGGGCCAGCGCGAGCTGTGTCTGCACGCCGCGCTTGTTGCCCATCAATTCATGCCATTCATCGACGATGACCACCTGTACCCCGCTCAGCCGGGCGTTCGCATCTTCCTGCGACAACATCAGTGACAGACTTTCGGGCGTGGTCACCAGTGCGAAGGGCGGCGCCCGATTCTGCCGCTGACGTTCGGCAGCCGATGTATCGCCGGTCCGTATGCCAACCGTGAGCGCCCTGGCGCGTGGCCTGCTGTCGTTGATGCTGCGCAGCGGCTCGCTCAGCGCTCTTGCCGAGTCGGCCGCCAGGGCACGCATCGGCGTCAACCACAGCACGCTGAGGCCGGCCGGTTCCGGTCTGCCGTTCAGAATGACCTGCAAGGCACCCAGCCAGACCGCATAGGTCTTGCCCGATCCCGTGCTGGCATGGAGCAAGCCGCTCGACTGCCTGGCCATCGCCCGCCAGACCTCGCGTTGAAACGGCAAGGCCCGCCAACCGCAGCCGGCCAGCCAGCTCACGGCACTGAATCGCCTGGGCTTGGTCTCCCGCGCTGCCCGTGTGGTCCGGATGGTGGTCATGGCGAGGCGTCCGCGCGCCGGGCGCCAATGATCCAGCCTTCGAGTGGATCGAATCCGGGGGCCAGACCGAAACATTGATCCGGCTGCGCCAGCCCCCAGGCCGCCTGCACCAGACAGACCACCGCATCGAGCGAATCACCGCTTGCATCGTCGATCAGTGCCTGCTGGATCGATGGCGTGATGCGCACCGGTCGGCCGTCCCGCCACTGCCCGCCCAGCATGGCCGAGACAATCCGCTCGCGCTCGATCCGACGCGCCTCGTTCTGTCTGGCACGGGTGTCACTCTTGTAAGAGGCACGACTGATCGAGCGGATCAACAGTCCCGGATAGGCTTCCAGTGCGAGACGGCAGGGGTCGCCATCGAACAGGCCGGGCAGGGTCAGACCGGCGGCAATCAATCGGGGCACACCGGCGTGAAGCATCCAGGCCACGGGCGGATTCACCCACTTCATCGACGGACTCGAACCGGCCGGTCCATCGGTGGCCCGATGGGCGAACTTGCCGCCGACCGGCCTGGCGGCGCAGAACGCGCGAAAACGCTCGCGCAACACATCGCGCGACAGCGCGGCATACTCGGCGATGCAGTCCTGCCAGACCCGGGGCCAGCCCTGCGCGCTCACCAGTTCGGCCGGCAATCCGAATGGCAGGTCGAAGCCACCTACCCAGGGGCCCTTGCGCGCCAGCATCGCCTCGAAGCGAGGGAAGTCCGGCATCCGTTCGAGGCGCGTAACCACGGGCTGGCCGTCGGCGAGCCAACCGTGAGCCACCACGATCGGTTTGGCCGCGCGCGGCGCGGATGTGAAATCGACACCGATCACCGGCACTGCACGAGGATCGCAACACTGCATGAAGCGCTCATGGATCCGCTGCAGCCATGCCGCGTCGTTTCGGCGATGCGGCGGGTGGGTACACTGACTGCCGGGCAATTGGTTCATTTCCCGATGCTAGCGCCGCTTGTGTCGCCGACGACCCGGCCATCCGCGATACTCTCAAATGCTGACGAATTCAGGAGGCAATCCAGTGACCAAGCAACTGGCCAGCGGCGTCCATGAATACCTGGCCCAGGACCGGGTCATCTGGGGCGTGCCGGCGGCGCAGGCAGTCCTCACCGAGTGCGAAAGACGGGCGGCGCGGCGCGTCCTCATTATCGCCAGTCGCACGCTCAACCGGCAGACCGAGGCCGTCGAGCAGGTTCGCCAGGCGCTGGGCTCGCGCCATGCAGCAACCTTCGATGACTGCGTCGAACACACGCCGCGCGCCAGCGTGATCGCCGCCGCCGATCTGGCTCGCGATACCAATCCCGACCTGGTGGTCACGATCGGCGGCGGGACAGCCATCGATACCGCCAAGGTGATGCAGATTGCAGTTGCCCATCGATTGACCCGTCCGGAGCAGTTGGGCGAATGGCATCTGCGCAGCAATCAGGACGGATCGCGTCATGTGCCACCCGTCGAGCCAGCGCCGTTTCGCCAGATCGTCGTGCCCACCACGCTGGGCGCTGCGGAATTTTCGGATTTCGGCGGATGCACCGATCCAGTCCGTGGCGTGAAGGATGGCTACATGGGGCGCACCATCGGCGCGGCCAGCGTGATCCTCGACCCGGCGATCACCCGCCACACGCCACCGTGGTTGTGGCTGTCGACCGGCGTGCGGGGCCTGGACCATGCCGTCGAAGGCATTTGTTCGATCCAGTACTCGCCATTGATCGAGGCCACCTGCCTGCAGGCGCTTCGCCTGTTCGCCAAGGCACTGCCACGCAGCCGCGCCGACCCCGACGATCTGGCTGCGCGGCTGCAGTGTCAGCAGGCCGCCTGGTTGGCCGGCCTGGGCATTCTGCGTGTTCCCTATGGTGCCAGTCATGGCATCGGCCACAGCCTGGGCGCCGTCACGGGCATGAGCCACGGCTACACCTCATGCATCATGCTGCCGCATGTGATGCGCTTCAATCGTCTGCGCACGGCCGACCGGCAGCACCAGATCGCCACCGTGCTGGGGGGCGACACGGCAGGCGACGCAGCCGATCGCATGGCTGAATTGATCGAATCGCTGGGCATGCCGACCCGGCTGCGCGACTGCCAGGTGGCGGTTTCCCAGCACCAACGCATTGCCCAGGGTGCGATGGAGAACCTGTGGCTCAAGACCAATCCGGAGCCGATCACGCGGGTCGAACAGGTCATGGACTTGTTGCAGGCCGCGCAATAGCGGCCATATCGGGAGGCAACAGACTGCGCAGGTCCGCCAGGGTATCGGCCTGCTCGACCGGTTTGTCCAGGCGGCGGCGCAGCATGCGCGGAAACCGCACGGCCAATCCCGATTTGTGTCGGGTCGAGACCTGGATGCCCTCGAAGCCCAGTTCGAAGACCAGCGTCGGCCTGACACTGCGTACCGGACCGAATTTTTCGAGGATGGTCTTGCGGATCACGGCATCGACCTCGCGGATCTCCTCATCGCTCAGTCCGGAGTAGGCCTTGGCGAACGGCACGAGTTGACGGTCCGGTACGCCAGGCGGGTCGCTCCAGACAGCGAAGGTGTAGTCGGTATACAGACTGGCCCGGCGACCATGACCCGCCTGGGCATAAATCAGCACGCAGTCGATCGACATCGGATCGAGCTTCCATTTCCACCATTCACCGCGGCGGCTGGCCTTGCTGCGCCCCACGCCATAACAGGCATCGCTGCGCTTGAGCATCAGACCTTCGACGCCGCGCTGGCGGGCCAGCGCGCGTTGATCTGCCAGTGCGGACCAGTCGGCCGCCGTGATCAACGGGGACAGGCGCAGGGCCGGTTGCGCGAGGGGTTCGATCAGGTCGACCAGGCTGGCCCGCCGCTGTCGTTGCGGCCAGTCACGAATATCCACCCCGGCAAGTTCGAGCAGATCGTAGGCGATGAGCGCGACCGGCGCGTCGGCGAGAATCTTTCCGCTCAGATGCTTGCGACCGATCCGGTGCTGCAAGCGGGCAAACGACATCGGCGCATCGGCATCCGCGGCCCAGCAGACCAGTTCACCATCCAGCACCGTGCCATCGGGCATTGCCGGCTGCAGCGCCTGCAGTTCGGGGAAACGATCGCTCATCAACTCCTCGCCGCGCGACCAGATCCAGGTCCTGCCCATGCGCCGGATCAGTTGCGCCCGGATGCCGTCCCATTTCCACTCGACCAGCCAGTCGTCGCGCGCGCCCAGCGATGCCGGTTCCGCCATCAAGGGCTGGGCAAGAAAGAATGGGAAGGGCTGACCAGCCTGTTCGAGCGCATCGTCCGGATCGGTACCGACGACACTGCCGACACTGCCGACCAGTCGCTGAAAGCGCCGACCATCGGGCCGGTGCAGCTTGTCGGTGTAGCCGATCAGGCGCTGCGCAATGCGTTTGGGATCCTGATCGAAGGCCGCCGCGAGCGCGCGGATCACGAGCTGTCGGGACACGCCGACCCGCATGCCGCCAGTCAACACCTTGTTGAGCACGAAGCGCGTATCGGCATCGGTCTGGCGCCACCAGTCGCGGATCCGGCAGCGCTGCACCGGCGCCGGCTGGTCGCGCAGGGGCAGGATGCGCTCGGTCATCCAGACGGCAAGACCGGGGTCCGATGCCGGCGTCTGCGCATCGGGCAGCAGATGCGTGATGGTTTCGGCCAGATCACCGACCGCCTGATAACTCGCCTCGAACAACCACTCGGGCAGGCCGGTCTCGTCGATCAGGGCCTGACGCAACTGAGCCGCCGATACCGGTCGCAGTGGCCGGCCACCGGCCAGAAAATAGCTGGCCCAGGCCGCATCGTCGGGAGCAGCGCGCACGAACCACGCCACCATGGCATCGATCTTGTGGCGCGTGGCATTGCTCGCGTCCAGTGCCATGTAGAGGCTGGCGAAGTCCTTCATGATTCCGGCTCGCCATGTGCATCGGCTGGCTCCCCGTTCTGATTCTCGCCATATTCGGTCTGGAACGACTCGGCCTGCAGCCCCTGCTCGCGCAACCAGCGCACCATCACGGCCTCCTGGCCATGGGTGACGATCACCCGTTCGGCACCGGTTGCCGAGATCGCCGACTGCAGGCCCGGCCAGTCCGCATGATCCGACAGCACGAAACCCCGATCGAGTGCGCGACGGCGTCGCGCACCGCGCAGCCGCATCCAGCCGGAGGCAAACGCCGTGGCGTGATCACCCAGCCCACGCATCCAGGAACCGCTGGCCGCCGATGGCGGCGCCAGCACCAGCGCGCGTGCGATGATTGACCGGTCAGAGACCTCGGCCCGCCGGATCACCTCGGGCAATGGGATACCACTGGCGCGATAGGCCTGGTTCAAGGGCTCCAGCGCACCGTGAACCAGAATGGGACCGATACCCGGGTCGACACCGGCGAGAATCCGCTGCGCCTTGCCGAACGAGTAACAGAACAGTACGCTGGCTCGACCGGCCGCGACATTACCCTGCCACCAGCGATTGATGTCGGCGAAGGTCTGAACGGCAGCTGGCCATTGATAGACCGGCAGGCCGAAGGTTGATTCGGTAATGAAGGTATGGCAGCGCACGGCCTCAAAGGCATCGCAGGTCGCATCGGCTTCGGTCTTGTAGTCGCCCGACGCCACCCAGACCTGGCCGTGATGCTCGATCCGGACCTGGGCCGATCCCAATACATGACCGGCCGGATGCAGCGACAGGCGGACACCGCCCATCTCGATGATCTCACCCCAGGGCAGGCATTGCAGGGATATCCCACCCAGTCGCGCCCTGAGCACGTGTTCACCTCGCGCACTGGCCAGATAGTGTTGCGACCCGGATCGCGCATGGTCGGCATGGGCATGGGTGATGACGGCACGCGAGACCGGCCGCCAGGGGTCGATGTAGAAGTCACCCGCCGGGCAGTACAGACCTGCCGCCCGCCTGACGATCAGATCGCTCAATAGCGGCTCGCGTGGCCGGTGATCGACACCGCCAGACGCAACAGGACGAACGAACACCAGTTCATCAACCGGACCGGCCAGGGACGCCGACGATGGCTGTGCAACTCCAGTTCCCTGGATCCATCAGCGATCGCCGTCTCGAGTTGACCGCGCAGTGCATCGGCAAATGCCTGATCGTCGATGACGACATTGGCCTCGCGAGCCAGCAGCAATGAAAACGGATCGATGTTCGATGATCCGATGGTGGCCTGCGCATCGATCACCGCCACCTTGGCATGCAGAAAGCTGCGCTCGTATTCATGGATTTCCACGCCTTGGGCGAGCAATTCATCGTAAAGCGCCTGTGTCGCATAGTGTTGCAGGCGATACTCGACTTTGCCCTGCAGCAACAATCGCACCCGAACCCCGCGCTGGACAGCCTTGATCAGGGCCCGGCGCAACCGCACGCCGGGCAGGAAATAGGCATTGGCAATCAGCACCTCGCGGCGGGATTGTCCGATCGCGCGCAGATACCAACGCTCGATCGAACGCCGATGGCGCAGATTGTCACGAACCAGCAGCATGGCGCGCATACTGCCCTGCGACGCGATGCGGGTGCGGGTCGGATGCATAGGCCCCAGTGGCGCGCCCTTGTCCTGCGGTGACCCGTTGGGCCGGGGCCGGCGCAACGAGCGATTGACCACAGACAATTCCCAGAGCAGTCGCTGCATCGCCAGATTGACCGTGGCGACCAGCGGACCGCGTACCCGCACCGCGAAGTCCAGCCGTGGGGCCGCCAGTTCACCATGGTTCGGATCGATCCGATCGTCCAGCAGATTGATCCCGCCCACGAAGGCCTCGGCATCATCGATCAGGACCAGCTTGCGATGCAGACGACGCAGGCGTTGCCGATCCAGGGCAACCCGCATTCGTTCAAAGAATCGAAACCGCTCGGGACGGAAGGTCTCGAACCGGATCCGCGGATTGGCCATGAGCTCGGCAGTGCGACCGGTGAGGGAAGGCGTGCCGAATCCGTCCACCACGCAATTGACCGATACCCCACGATCGGCGGCCTCGGACAAGGCCGTCGCAACCCGTTGCCCGGAGGGATCGTCATTGAAGATATAGGTTTCGAGATAGACGCTTTCGCGGGCTGCTTCAATGGCACTGACCAGTGCCGGAAAGAAGGCCTCGCCGTTGATGAGCAGCTCGACCTCGTGGCCAGTCTGCAAGTCGCTGTTCAGGCTGTCATACCAGGACAGCCTCACCCGACGTCGCTCGGGTTGGTCCGGTGGCCGCCGATCCTGGCGACGGCGCTCGAACGGGCTGGACGAGGGCATCACCATGATCGCTCAGGAATCGGCGGGTGGATTCAGCGTCAGATCAACCACCAGCGGACTATGATCGGACAGCCGCGCCCAGCCCGGGCCACGCAATACCTGGGCGCTCGCCACCCCGAAGCCGCGCAGATAAATCCGGTCCATGCGCAACCAGGGCACCAGTGACGGAAAGGTTCGCGCGCTCTTGACCCGCCGGGGCATCGGCCAGATCTCCGGCTCGACATCCACGCCGGCGGTCACCAGACGGTCCCGTACATAGCTTGCCGCCGCCCGCATTCGCTGCGCGCGCGGCTTGAAGTCGTCGAAGGCCTCGATCAGACCCAGCGATGCGCACAGGCGATCGGACAGGCGGTTGCGCCAGTCGTTGAAGTCGCCACCGATCAACAGCGGCGCGCCTTCGGGCACGACATGGTTGACCCAGTCGATCAGCGCGTCGACCTGACGCTCGCGCGAGCGGGCGAACAGACCAAAGTGCACCACGAAACAATGAATCGGCGTACCGTTGAATTCAACCACACAGTGCAGGATGCCGCGCTTTTCCAGCACATGGTCGGAAATGTCGCGATTCTCCCGGTGGACGATCGGAAAGCGCGACAGCAAGGCATTGCCGTGATGGCCGTGCAGATAATTGGCGTTGTTGCCATACGCGGTCTCGAACACATGCCGGCGCTGCGGCGCACGCGACAGGAACACGTCTTGCGGTTCATCGGGCCAGTGGACGAAGCGGGTCGCATATCGCTCGTTGCGACCCTGCACTTCCTGCAGCAGTACCAGATCGGCATCCAGCGCATGCAGACGGTCGCGCAGTTCGTGGATCACCGGCACCCGGCGCAGCCCGAAAAAATCGTTGAGCACGCCCTTGTGAATATTGTAGGTGGCCACCCGCAGGCTCAGCAGATCCATCAGCAACCGTCCAGCAGACCGCGCCCGGCCAGGGCGCGGATCGCCGCCACATTGGTCTGCGAGAAGCAGCGATCGGCCGCATCGCGCCAGGGCAGCCACTGAAAGCGCAGATGTTCGGTCGGCTCGAGCTTCACCGGTACGACCCCGGCAAGCCCGAGCGAGAACACATGTTCGGTGTTATGGGTCACGCCAGGCGCATAGCGGTTGCGCCAGGCCGGGTAAATTTCATAACGATGGCTCAAGTGCCAGTCGAGGTAGGCGTCAGCCGGACAATCGATGCCGGTTTCCTCGAGCACTTCACGCCGACACGTGTCGGGCAACGGCTCGTCGGCATGGTTGCGCGACCCGGTGACCGATTGCCAGAAACCCGGGTGGTCGGCGCGCTCGAGCAGCAGCACCATGCCGGTGAACGTGTGAATCACGACCAGCACCGACTCGGGGATCTTCACTGCCGGCCCTGCCACCGCCCGGATGCGCGAGGCCTGACCGATCGACATGACAGCCACAGCCGGCAACGGAACGGCGGGATCATGTCCTCAGACGGATGTGCAGATCGCGCAACTGCTGCTCATCGACAGCGGAAGGTGCCTGCACCAGCAGATCCTGGGCACGCTGGGTCTTGGGGAAGGCGATCACGTCACGAATCGAATCGGCGCCCGTCATCAGGGTCACCATGCGGTCCAGACCGAAGGCGATACCGCCATGGGGTGGCGCACCGTATTGCAGCGAGTCGAGCAGGAAGCCGAATTTGGCGCGCGCTTCCTCGGCGCCGATATTCATCGCCATGAAGGCCTTGGTCTGAATGTCGGCTCGATGAATACGGACCGAGCCACCGCCCATCTCCCAACCATTAAGCACCAGGTCGTAGGCCTTGGACAGACATTGGCCGGGATCGGTCGCCATGAGGTCTTCATGGCCATCGACCGGCGCGGTGAAGGGATGGTGCACGGCCGTCCATCGACCCGATGCATCATCCTGCTCGAACATTGGGAAATCGATGATCCAGAGCGGACGCCAACCGGCCTCGAACAGACCATGCTCGCGGCCGAAGGCGGACAGACCGATCTTGTTGCGCAGCGCCCCCAGCGAATCATTGACCACCTTGGCCTTGTCAGCGCCGAACAGGATCAGGTCGCCGTCAACCGCACCGGTACGCTCGAGAATGGCCGCCAGCGCCGAATCATGCAGATTCTTGACGATGGGCGACTGCAATCCCTCACGGCCCTTGGCCAATTCATTGACCTTGATCCAGGCCAGCCCCCGCGCACCGTAGATCGCCACGAACTCGGTCCAGGAATCGATCTCGCTGCGCGATATCGATGCACCGCCCGGCACACGCAGCGCCGCCACCCGGCCACCGGGCATGCTGGCCGGCGCCGAGAACACCTTGAACGCCACGTCGGTAACGGCATCGGTCAGATCGGCGAACTGCAGCTTGATGCGCAGATCGGGTTTGTCCGATCCGTACAGGCGCATGGCTTCCGCATGGCTCATGACCGGGAATTCGGCCGGTAGCGCAACATTGATGACATTGCGAAACACCACCCGGACCAGTTCCTCAAACAAGGCACGGATCTGCTCGGCGCTGGCGAACGAAACCTCGCAGTCGATCTGGGTGAATTCGGGCTGGCGATCGGCGCGCAGATCTTCATCCCGAAAACACTTGACGATCTGATAGTAGCGATCGAACCCCGACACCATCAGCATCTGCTTGAACAACTGGGGAGACTGGGGCAGCGCGAAGAATTCACCCGGATGCACCCGCGAGGGGACCAGGTAATCGCGTGCGCCTTCAGGGGTGGAGCGGGTGAGCATCGGCGTCTCGATATCGATGAAGCCGTGACAGTCCAGATATTTACGAACCTCCATCGCCACCCGATGGCGCAGCATCAGATTGGCCTGCATCTGCGGACGGCGCAGATCGAGCACCCGGTGAGTCAGCCGCGTGGTTTCGCTCAGATTCTCATCATCGAGCTGAAACGGTGGCGTCACCGACGGATTGAGCACCGTCAGCTCGTGGCACAACACTTCGATCTCGCCACTTTTGAGCGAGGCGTTTTCCGTGCCCTTGGGTCGGCGACGTACCTTGCCCTTGATCTGCAGACAGAACTCGTTGCGCACGCTTTCGGCGCGCTCGAACATCTGTGCCCGATCGGGATCACAGACGATCTGGGCGATGCCTTCCCGGTCGCGCAGGTCGATGAAGATCACGCCGCCGTGGTCCCGGCGCCGGTGAACCCATCCCACCAGCGTTACTTCCCGATCGAGATGCTCGGGACAAACCAGGCCGGTATAGCAGGTGCGCATGGGGTGTTTCTCCGCAATCAGTGGGTCAGCGCCGACGATGGCGCCATGGGATCGGCTTCGGGTAGCAGTTCGGGGGCGACCACACCCATCGACACCACATACTTGAGTGCTTCGTCGACCGACATACGCAGGGGCTTGACCTGGTCGACGGGCATCATGAGAAAGAATCCCGAAGTCGGGTTTGGCGTGGTCGGCACATAGACCGACACCATCTCGCCACTGACCTGGGCGCGCACCTCGGTCGATGGGGAACCGGTCTGAAACGCAATCGTCCAGACGCCTTCACGGGGGTATTGCACGAGCAAGGCCTTGCGAAACGCATTGCCATCGGGCGACAAGATGGTGTCGCTGACCTGCTTGACGCTCTTGTAAATGCCTCGCACGATCGGGATGCGCGACAGCAGCGCCTCCCAGCCGCGCACCAGGCGCTCGCCAATGAAATTGCGGGCCGCCAGGCCGGTCACCAGAATGATCAGGGCCGTGAGCAACACGCCCAGGCCCGGGATCTGCCGACCCAGCCAGACCTTGGGCTGCCAGGCCAGGGGCAGCAGATCGAGCGTCTGATCCATGGTGCCCACGAGCAGGTTGATCACCCAGGCGGTGATCACCAGGGGCACCCAGATCAGCAGACCCGTGACGAAATAGGCTTTCATGGCGACAGAACGGCAGCGGGCCGGGCCGGCAGGCGTCGCGGTGCGGTGAACACGGGTTCAGCTACCTGACGACCCCGCTGGAGCGGGACCTGAGGACGATTTGCCCGCGCTGCCGCCGGTCGGGCCCGGTGCCGTTGAGCGAGCGCCAGCAGCACCCGACTCCGATTTGCCGGCGACCGCCGGCCCGCCAGCCGTGTCTTTGCTGGCGCTGTCTTTGGCGCCGCCGTCCTTGCTGGTGGTTTCCTTGCCGCCCGCGTCCGCATTGCCGGCCGTCTGGCCAGCGGATGCGTCACCACCGGCGCTCGCACCCGCCGCCTTGTCATCGGCGCCGTCGGCCGCCTTGGGCTTGCCACCCTTGTTGCCATCCCGAAAGTCGGTCACATACCAGCCGGTGCCCTTGAGCTGGAAGGCTGGCGCGCTGACCTGACGGGCAAACTGCGCCGCACCGCAAGCCGGACACTCGGTGAGCTGGGGATCGGAAATTTTCTGCAGCACATCTTTCTGATGGCCGCACGCAGAACATCGATAGCCGTAGATAGGCATGGCACGCCACCGCATTCAGGACAGCCCTCGATTCTATTCGATCGCCGTGCGATTTCGTTGACGCCCTCTCAGCCGCGCGACGCACGCCGATCGGACTCGACCCAGTATCCCATATTGTGATAATTGATGACCCGGCGGATTGCTGTCCGTGGCTGCGCGCGTGGCGACTGCTTCGGCGCCGGGACGGTGAGGTCGAGGTCGAGGTCGAGGTCGAGGTCGAGCATAGGCGCGGTTACGGGCTGCAGGTTCGGCGGGTATCGACCGCGGCGTCACCGTTGCGCGGTCACGCTGGGTCGTGGTCCCCCGAGAGCATCGACATCACCTCGCCCGCGTCCGGCATCGCGCCGATCTGATCCCGAAGATCGCGCGCGGCCGCGCCGAAGCGCTCTTCACCCATGAGCCGTTGCACGCTGACGCCGATGGCTTGCGGACTGGCGTCACTCGGCATAAGGGCCAGCGCGGCACCGGTGCCGACGGCCAGCCCGGCATTGCGGAACTGATCTGCGCCTTGCGGCAGTATCAGCTGCGGCAAGCCAAGCGCCATCGCGCCGAGCATCACGCCCGAGCCGCCCTGAGACACCACGGCATCGCAGCGCGGCAGCACGCTGGCCAGTGGCACGAGGCGCTCGACCAGCACGTGGTCGCCATGGCCGGCGAAGCGTGAAGGGTCCGCCTGCGGGCCGACTGCGACGATCAGGTTGATCGCATGGCCGTGCAGGCCATCGATCGCCGCGGCGAGTTCGGCGGTGTTGCCGTCGTAGACAGTTCCGAGCGTCACGAACACCGAACGGGTGTGCGGCAGTTGCTCGATGCGGCTTGTCAGCGCCGGTTCGTTCACGGGGTTTGGCAGCGTCGGGCGCAGCGGCAGCACGTGGGACCAGATCGGTCCTTGCGGATCGTCGCCCAAGGACATCCCGGGAGGGCACTGGTGAAGGTAGATTGCTTCGCGCCAGGCGTCGAGAACGGTCGTTGACGAGCCCGGCGGCGCGAGGCGTTCGATGGCGGCAGCAAACCAGGGCAACATCCGCGCCGGCGGCATCGGGCCGAGCCCGTGCACGACGGATCGCACGCCCAGGGTCGCGGCGACCACCGGGCCGGCGAGTTCGGTCTCTTCGTGGATCACCAGGTCGGGTCGCCATGCCGCGCAAGGTGCTCCCAGGTGCGCGATGCGCATGCGCGCGCCGGCCTCGAAATAGTCGAGCCACGACGCCTGCTTGTTGCCTCCGGCCTCGGCGTGGGTCTTGCCCACCGACCAGGTCTCCAGACCCACACGTTGCGCAAGCGGCGCGATGTCGGCGCCGGTGGCAACCACCACGGCATGCCCCGCGGCCTGCGCTGCGCGCGCCAGCGGCAGCATCGGGTTCACGTGACCGTGGAGCGGATTGCAGACGAACAGGATGTGCATGGGTCGTGCCTCGGATGCGAATGCGGATGTCCAGTCTGAAGCGCACCATGGCGCCCGTCTTGTAGGTTTGCGACTCCATCGTGTCGCGCGCAGCGTGCGCGACGAGGGCGACGGGGTCTGGCAGGCCTAGGACGTCGGTCGGTCGCTCGTTCGACCCGATTCTTTGTTGCCTATAACGGCAACCCGAGGTCCGGATCGAAGCCGCGTTTCACCAGCCATACTCCCGCGAGCACACCGATCGCGATCGGACATGGTGGGCATAACGGTGAGGCGGTAGCGCGGTGCGTGGCGCCACATCAGCAGCAGCGGCAACACCAGCGCCACGACGACGAGCTGGCCCGCTTCGACGCCGGGGTTGAACGCGAGCAGCGGCGTGACGACGGTGCCACCGCGCCCGCAGCCGCGAGGATATGGAACGTCGGCACCACCGACAACGCGACCTACCTGCCCGGCCGCATACCAGTCCATAAGCCCCCGGCCACCACGTTGTGGCCGATGGTCTGATGATCATGCATGCAGCCCTTGGGCTGCGCCGGACTGCAGCCAGCCGGCCAGACGCGCAGCCAGGTCGGCCAGCATTCCGAAGCGGATCCGGGTGCCAAAGAACACCAATGCGTCGTCATCCGCTGCCCGCGTCACCGCATCGAGCAGGTTCGGATAGAGCGTGCGAGTGACCGGTGGGATGGATTCGGGGCATCCGCAGGCCAGACAGGCCGGTGGGATGGCTCTCTTCGGATAAGGCTGGAAGGTTTGGCATCGCTGGTGGTCGTGGGAGCAGGACGGGTCGAGTCGGCAATGGATCGGCGAGGTCAGCCGCGGGATGGTCGGTGATCATCGGCGCCTGCACGACAGCATCCGGCATCACGCTGCCGCCGGTCTCACTCTCTGGAATAATCGGCCGATGAGCACCGCACGATCACGACTGCAGAATCGGGCCAGACCAGCGGATACCGAACAGAACGCCCGGGAGGCCCTGATCGCTGCGCTGGTGCGTCTCGAGGGGCTCGGACCGGCCGGCAACGTCCAGGCCAGCATCGCCTGCCGTTGGCAACGCAGCGGTGGCGACGGTCTGCTGATCACTTCGATGGATACAGGGCACGGTGCCGCCGAGTCGGCAGTGTCCTGGATACCCAAGGGCGCTCAGGGCCGGTTGACGCCGGCAGCGATGCCATCGGAAGCGTCTGCGGACATCGGGGAGCCGGGAATCGTCGCCCTTCATGGAGCCGCTCAGGCCCTGGACCCGACCACGCCGTGCACCCTGTTGCTGGCGTCGCGCCATGCGGGGGCATTGTCCTGCCTGAGGTCGATCATCGCCGGGGGTATCCCGGCGTTTCATGTCACGCTCGCTCGCTTCGGTGGCGATCGCGTGGACTGCGTGACTGATCCGGCACTGTCGAAGCCGCAGGGGCCATCGCCCTTGCCGGTGCCCGGCGTGTCGCTTGCCGATGCGTTGAACGGACGGAACGTCTGCCTGATCGCGCGCTACGGCATGCTGGTCAGGGCGGCCAATGCCGAATCGGTGATCGACCTTGCCATGGCCTTCGAGGCCGTCAGCGCGATGTTTTGCACGGTGCTCGCCATCAACGACGCACACGCCGACTGACCTTCGCCTTGGCGGGTGGCTGGATGGCAGGCTCGACCAATGGCCGGGATCGAACCGCTGCCTGGTCGATATCCTGCAGACCATAACTGGCAAAACTGCGCGCCGTTTCAGCGATCTGCTCGTCGCTCAGGATCACAGGTTTGCCGATCTGCAGCGCCAGACAGTACTGACGGGCGATGGTTTCGAGTTCAACCGCCAGCCACATCGCCTTGTTCAGATTCTCGCCGATCGTGATCAAGCCATGGTTGGCCAGCAGACAGCCCTGGCGATCCTCGAGCGCGGCCAGCGCATGTCGCGACAACTCGGCCGTGCCGTAGCGTGCATAGGCTGAACAACGCACATCATTGCCACCAAAGGCCGCGATCATGTAGTGGCAGGCCGGAATCGACCGGCGCAGAATGGCCAGCGTCGTGGCATGGATCGAATGGGTATGCACGACTGCGCCCGCCTCGGGCCGCGCATTCATGATGTCCAGATGAAAGCGCCATTCGGTCGAGGGCTTGAACGGACCATCCCATTGCCCGTCGCCAGCCAGCGGCATGCTGCAGATCATCTCGGGTTCGAGCGCATCGTAGGCAATTGCCGAGGGCGTGATGAGCAGCCGCTCGCCCAGTCGCACGGAGATATTCCCCGAGGTGCCCTGATTCAGGCCGGACCGGTTCATCCAGCGACATTGCTCGATGATGGCCTGGCGAAGCGCTCGTTCCTTTTTTTTCATGGATCCGTCCCGTCAATCGGCATCGGCCGCGGCAACCGGTTTGCGACGCGATGGCGCCCCGTTGCCTGCGTTGCCGGCCACCCGGCCGCCGCCAGACAGCACCCGGCCCAGATAGCGGCCGGTATGACTGCCCGGGTTGGCCGCAACCTGTTCGGGCGTGCCGCAGACCACCAGGCTGCCACCGCCGGCACCGCCTTCGGGGCCCAGGTCGATGATCCAGTCGGCCGTCTTGATCACATCGAGATTGTGTTCGATCACCACCACCGTGTTGCCATGATCGCGAAGCTGGTGCAAGACATCGAGCAGCAGGGCGATATCCTGGAAATGCAGACCAGTGGTCGGTTCATCCAGGATGTAGAGGGTGCGCCCGGTATCCCGCTTGGACAGTTCGAGCGACAGCTTGACCCGTTGAGCCTCGCCGCCGGACAAGGTGGTCGCGCTCTGACCCAGGCGCACATAGCCCAGACCCACATCGAGCAGGGTCTGCAGTTTGCGTGCGATGAGCGGCACGGCAGCAAAAAACTCGCTCGCCTGCTCGACGGTCATGTCCAGCACATCGGCGATCGTGCGCTTCTTGTAGACCACCTCGAGGGTTTCCCGGTTATAGCGCTTGCCTGCGCAGACATCACAGGGCACATAAACATCGGGCAGGAAGTGCATCTCGACCTTGATCATGCCGTCGCCCTGACACGATTCGCATCGGCCACCCTTTACGTTGAACGAGAACCGACCGGGGCCATAACCGCGTTCGCGAGCGATCGGTGTCTCGGCGAACAGGTCGCGGATTGGCGAGAACAGGCCGGTATAGGTGGCAGGATTCGACCGGGGCGTGCGGCCGATCGGGCTCTGGTCGACACTGATCACCTTGTCGAAATGCTCAAGCCCGTCGATCCGGTCATGCTCGGCCGGCTCGGCCTGGGAGCGATAGATGCGGCGGGCGGCCGCATGATGCAGCGTCTCGTTGACCAGCGTCGATTTGCCCGAGCCCGAGACACCGGTCACGCAGATCATCAGACCGACCGGAAACTCGACCGTGATATCGCGCAGATTGTTGCCGCGCGCACCACGCACCGAAATGCGCTGCTCGCCCGGCGGATGCCGCCGCGCAGGCACCGGAATCGTGACCTGGCCGGACAGATAGCGGCCGGTGATCGAGGCCGGATTGGCGGCCACCTCGGCCGGGGTGCCCTGCGCAACCACCTGGCCGCCGTGCACGCCGGCGCCCGGTCCCATGTCGACCACATGGTCGGCGGCGAGAATCGCGTCTTCGTCGTGCTCGACGACCAACACCGTGTTGCCCAGATCACGCAGATGCCGCAGCGTCTCGATCAGGCGGTCATTGTCGCGCTGGTGCAGGCCGATCGACGGTTCGTCCAGCACATACATGACACCGGTCAGGCCCGAGCCGATCTGCGAAGCCAGCCGGATCCGCTGGGCCTCGCCACCCGAGAGTGATTCGGCGGCGCGATCGAGCGACAGGTAGTTGAGACCAACATTGTTCAGAAACCGCAGGCGCGAGACGATCTCCTGGGCGATGCGTTCACCCACCGGCTGCTTGACACCTTCCAGGGCCAGGCTCTCGAACCAGGCGAGCGATTCACGCAAGGTCATCCGGGACACTTCCCAGATCGCCAGGTCTGCACCCTGCGGGCCGACCCGGACATGACGCGCGTCGATGCGCAGCCGGGTTCCTTCACAGGTGGGACATCGGCGGGAATTGACGAACTTGGCGAGTTCGTCCCGGATATGCGAGGAATCGGTTTCGCGATAGCGCCGTTCGAAATTCGGAATCACGCCCTCGAAGACATGTTCCTTGACCACCCGACGACCTTTGTCGCTGATATAGCTGAACGGGATCTTAGTGCCACCCGAACCGTACAGCACACGTTGGCGCGCGGTCTCGTCCAGCTCTTCCCAGGGCCGGTTGATGTCGAAGCCGTAAAACGCGGACAGGCTGCTGAGCATCTGGTAGTAAAACTGATTGCGGCTGTCCCAGCCCTTGATCGCACCCGATGCCAGGCTGAGCGCCGGAAACTGCACGACACGCACCGGATCGAAAAACTGCACCACACCCAGCCCGTCGCACTCCGGGCAGGCGCCCGCCGGGTTGTTGAAGGAAAACAGCCGCGGCTCCAGATCGGGCAGTGCATGATTGCACACCGGGCAGGCGAAGCGGCTCGAGAACAGCGTCTCCTCGCCCGAATCGACATCGACCAGAACGGCCCGACCATCGCCGAGCTGAATGGCGGTCTCGAAGGACTCGGCCAGCCGTTGCTTCAGATCAGCGCCCGCCTTGATCCGGTCGACCACCACATCGATCGAGTGCTTCTGGTTGCGCTCCAGTGCCGGGACCGATTCGGCGATCTCGAGAATCCGGGGCTTCGCATCCTTGCGCTCGGAGCGGATCCGCACCCGCACGAAGCCTTGCGATTGAAGGTCCTGGAACAATTCCTGGTGCTCGCCCTTGCGTGCGGTCAACACCGGCGCGAGGATCATCAGCTTGACCCCCTCGGGCAGGGCCAGCACCGAGTCGACCATTTGCGCGATCGACTGGGCCTTGAGCGGATGGCCCGGGTGCTCGGGGCAATAAGGCGTGCCGGCGCGCGCGAACAACAGACGCAGGTAGTCGTGGATTTCGGTGACCGTGCCCACGGTGGACCGTGGATTATGGCTGGTGGCCTTCTGTTCGATCGAGATGGCCGGGCTCAGGCCCTCGATCAGGTCGACATCGGGCTTTTCCATGAGCTGCAGGAACTGTCGCGCATAGGCCGACAAGGATTCGACATAGCGGCGCTGACCTTCCGCGTACAGCGTGTCGAAGGCCAGGGATGACTTGCCCGAGCCCGAGATTCCGGTCATCACGATAAGCCGGTTTCGCGGCAGATCGAGACTGCAGTTCTTCAGGTTATGGGTTCGGGCGCCCCGGATCCGGATCTGTTCCATGCATCAAAATGGCAGGCAATCGACAACTATACCGTGAAGCCGCCGCGTGAAACGGGGTCCGGGTTGCCGGTCGTCGGTCTGAGCTTGCCGGCTCACCCGATGGGCCAGCCGACGCGGCCGGCCGGCCCGCAATCGAGCGGCTATCATTGACAGCATCGAGATCAGCTGCGGTCATACACACCGCGAGGAGAAAATGAGATGGCATCGGTCAACAAGGTCATTCTGGTGGGCAATCTGGGGCGCGACCCCGAAACCCGCTATGCGCCCAGTGGCGCGGCCATCTGTAATGTCACCATCGCCACCTCGCGCAACTGGAAGGACAAGGACAGCGGCGAGCGTCGCGAAGAGACCGAATGGCACCGGGTGGTGTTCTACAACCGGCTGGCCGAGATCGCCGGCGAATACCTCAAGAAGGGCCGCTCGGTCTATGTCGAGGGGCGTCTGCAGACCCGCAAATGGCAGGACAAGGATGGTCAGGATCGCTGGACGACCGAAGTCATCGCCGACCAGATGCAGATGCTGGGTGGTCGGGACGACATGGGCGGCGGTTCGTCGGGTGGCCAGGAAAGCCGCGGCGAGGGCGGCTCACGGTCAGGCGGCGGACGTGGCGGCGAGTCGCGCGGCGAATCAGGCGGCGGTGGGTCGGGTGGGCAAAAGGCACCCAATTTCGACGACATGGACGACGACATTCCGTTCTAGCCTGCCAGCCACGGCGCCAAGCCCGGCTCGGCACCGTTGATGGTTACACCAGCGGATGGCGCTGATGCCAATCAGTGGCCTGCTGGAAGGCATGACCGGCGGCCAGGATGCGCCCCTCGTCGAAATGAGCGCCAATGATCTGAAACCCGACGGGCAGGCCCCGCGCAGTCGCGCCGCCGGGCAGTGTCAGGGTCGGATGCCGGCTCATGTCGAAGGGCGCCGTGAAGGCCAGCCTGGCATGGCGGGCCCCCAGGTCGGTCACCTGTTTTTCGAGATCGGCCAGCGTGGATGCCGCCCGATTCATGGCCGGTAACAGCAGCAGATCGACCGTGTCGAACAGTGCGTTGACCCGGCCGGTGAATTCGGCCCGCCGATAGCCGATTTTCACCAGGCTGGCCGCATCCACTCGCCTGCCGGCCTGGATCAATGAGGCAAGCACCGGCCCGTAAGCCTCGGGCTGCGACCCGAATGTGGGCTCATGTGTCACGGCGGTTTCGGCCAGGCAATGCGTGAGTGCATCCTGCGCAACCGGCAGCAGATCCGGCAAGCTGACCTCATGAATCGTGGCCCCGAGCCGGGCCAGCACCGTTATCGCCTCTTCGGTTGCTGCGGCAGTGTCAGCGTCGGCAATCGCCGAGATCGCCTGCCGATCGATGCCCACTCTCAAGCCGGCAACACCGGTGTGCAAGGCGTTGAGGTAGTCGGGCACCGCCACCTGCGCGGCCGTCGGATCGGCGGCATCGCTGCCCGCGATGACTTGCAGCATCGCCGCCGCATCAGCGGCCGACCGGGTCATCGGCCCGACATGGTCCATCGATTGGGCGAGCGGAAACACACCCGCCCTGCTCACCCGTCCCCAGGTCGGCTTGAGCCCGGTGATGCCATTCATCGTGGACGGAAAGCGGATCGAACCCAGCGTGTCCGATCCCAGTGAGCCAAAACACAGGCCGCTCGCCGTGGCCACGCCCGAGCCACTGGACGACACGCCGCTCCAGTAACCGGATCCCCAGGGATTCACGGGCGCGGCAATATCGGGATGATGAGCGGAAAACGCGCCCTCGGTCATCTGAAGCTTGCCGAGCAGGACGGTGCCGGCCTGCTGCAGACGGGCCACGACCGTGGCATCGGCGGCGGGCACATGGGCACGGCGCAGGGGCATGCCGGCGGATGTGATGATCCCCCGGGTATCGCACAAGTCCTTCACGGCAATCGGCACACCGTGCAACGGCCCGCGCACCTTGCCCGCGCTGATCTCCACGTCGGCCGCGCGCGCCTGCGCGAGCGCATGCTCGCCGGTGACGCGCGCGTAGCTGTGCAGACGGGGGTCCAGGTCGGCGACCCGCGCGAGTAGGGTTTCGGTCACCTGGACCGATGTCAGCTCGCCGGCGCGGATACGCCGGGCGACGTCAAGCGCCGTCAGATACCAGATCGCGTTCATCGTGAGTGCTCCGGCCGCGTCATGATTGAACCTGTGATCCGATGGTACCGGCGCTCAGGCATCGCGCGCGGTCACTGGCGCGACGCGCAGGTCGACTTCAGCGCCCAGCGTGTTGCTGACCGTGCAAAGCGCCTTGGTCCGCCGAAGCAGTTCAGTCTGCTGGTCGGCTTGCATCACCACGCCGGGATCAACCACCACCTCGAATCGACCGAACCGATTGGGTAGATCCATTGCCTTGATCGCCACGGCCGATACCTGGATCTCACCCGGTTCCAGTCCGAGTTGCCGGGCGGCCATTCGCATGGAAATCGCCACGCAGGCCGACAGCGACGCGAGAATCAGGTCTGACGGCGACAAGGCCTCACCCGTCGATGTCGAACCGGCGCGGATCCGGTTACCCGATTCGGTCGACAGCATGAGCGAATCCTCGCCCTTGAAATCGACACGCACGGGCCCGTAGACCTTGGGCTTGATCATGATGGTCATGGACAGTCTCTCTTGGTCGGTTCGCCAGGGACAGGAATGTTCAGGAACGATGCACCGCGCACCATGACATCAGGCGCTCGGGTGGAAGTCGGTGCCGCCCGCGTGCCCGGGCCGCCCGCGTGCTATAACGGCGCAAGTCCAGATGCGTCAACTGCCAAGGGATTCTACTGGCCAATGTCAATCGCAAACCACCCGGGTGCCAAGCATTCCATCAGCGTGACAGTTGTCAAGGAGGCCAGGCTGGCCACTACGGCGGCTCTGGCCTGGGCCTTGATCCGCGACTTCAATGCCATGCCCGCATGGAACGCGGCCGTGCAGCGCTCTCATATCGAGCATGGTCCGGCAGACCGGATCGGCTGCCGTCGGGTGCTCCAGTTCGACGGTGCCGGCCTCTGGATTCATGAACTCACCGGATTGTCCGATGTCGACATGAAGCTGCAGTACCGCATCGTCGAGGCACCGCAGCCGATGCGCATTCCCATGGCTAACTACCGTGCCGAGATGTTGGTGATCGCCGACGCCGACGCAGGTCAGGAGATGACAGCCCCTGGCTGCACGATTCGCTGGCGTGCCGACTTCGACACACCCGAACCTGAGTCGATGAAGCGCCGCGCGCTCGAGGTTTTCGACAAGGGATTCGAAGGTCTGCGCCGTCGGCTGCTTCACGCCTCGTAACGTGCCGCTCTACCCCGGGGCAAGCTGACCCGGGACGTCAGTCGCTGCCTGGCCAGATGCCGGAAAGACCACCCCTATTCGTGAGATTCACCCTGGCAGCAGACAGTAAGCTTGATGTCAGCATTGTTCTCGCGTGCTCTTGCCTGCCATCCAACACCTGCCATCCAACACCTGCCGGAACTCCGCCATGCGTCTTCCGCTCTCTGCCGATTCGTCTCCCGTGTCAAAACCGACAGAGCGTGACCAGGCCAACTCATCACCGGCTTCTCGGTCGTACGATCCAGGTTATCAAATGAAGCTCCATCTGCTCCGACCCGGCGCGCAGCTGATGCGACGCCTGCGTCTGCCCGTCAAGCTCGGCATCATGGCGCTGGCTGTCTTCATTCCACTCGTGGTCATCAGCGTGTTGCTCACCCAGCGACTCAGTGATGCCATCACCTTCACTCGCGCGGAGATCGATGGCACCGAGCTCGTCGACCGCCTGAACGGACTGATCGACGAGGTGCAGCAGCATCGGGACCAGACCAGCAGCCGGCTTGGCGGCAACGAAGAAGCGGCCGCTTCGATGGCTCCCATGCATGGGCGACTGCAGACCGCGAGGTCTGCCGTGGCGACCACACTCGGGCAGCGACCAGACTTCGCCCTGCAGGATGACTGGCTCTCGCTCGATCGCCAGCTCGCATCACTTCAGGAAACGGACAGACTCGACGCTTCCGTCGCGCTCGCCCGCCATACGCAGGCGGTACAGGCCTTGAATCACTTCGTCTACAGCGCGGCCGAACGCTCCAATCTGCTCTTCGACCCCGAGCCGGCGAGCTATTTTCTGATGGACCTGGTCGTGACCCGGCTGCCGCACTGGATGGAGTTGATCAGCCAGGCACGGGTTCACGGCGCCGGCCTGCTCGACAGTGAGCAGGCCGATCGCGAGACCCGCTCGAGGCTGCGAGCGCTGCTGGATGATGCTTCGGCGGTGACCGACGACATCACCTATCTGCAGGGATTTTCCCGGAAGTACGGCCCGGTCAATCTGCCCGGTGATCAGACGATTCAGGCCGTGCGCGCATTCCTGGCGCAGGCCGAAACGGCGCTGGCACAGTCCTCGGGTGACGCGAGCATGGTCGGTTTCCAGGCAGCCAAGCCGGCCATCGAATCGATTGTTCGATACCGTGAGGCCATCGTGCACGAACTCGACGCCTTGCTGACGCAACGCGTGGCGGACACCGTGCACCAACGCCGGATCACGATCGCCGCCGCCGCGTCCGGCGTCGCGCTGGTGCTTTACCTGATGTTGTCCTTTTACGCGAGCTTCGTGGCCGACTTCCGCATTGCCCTGAAGGCCATGCGCGAAACATCGGCAGGTAATCTGCGCACGCGCATCGACGTTCGTGGCCGTGACGAGTTTGCCGACATGGCCGGGCTGCTGCAGACCATGAATGCCAATCTGTCGGCGCTGGTGGCGTCGGTTCGCAGCAACTCGGCGCTCGTGTCCTATTCGGGCAAGAACCTGGCGGTCGGCAATCATGATCTGGCCGACCGTACCGAGCAGCAGGCGGCGAGCCTGCAGAACACCGCCGCCAGCGTGCAGCAATTGTCGAGCACCGTGCAACAGAATGCCCGGACGGCCGGGCAGTCTGATGAGCAGGCAACACGCGTGTGCGCACTGGCCGAGTCGGGCGCGCAGACGATGCAGGCGGCGATCATCGCCGTTGAAGGCATCCAGACGCGCGCGCGGCAGATGAATGAAATCATCGGCGTGATCGACAGCCTCGCCTTCCAGACCAATATCCTGGCACTCAACGCAGCCGTCGAGGCAGCCCGCGCAGGCGAACAAGGCCGGGGTTTTGCCGTTGTGGCCAGTGAGGTCCGCACGCTCGCCCAGCGCTCGGCAACGGCATCCACCGAGATCCGCGGCCTCATCGAGGCCTCCGGTCAGCAGGTCGGCGGCAGTGTCGAGCAGATCCGATCGGCGGGTCAGACCATGCAGCAGATCGTCGACGGTATTCGCGGCGTCGCCACCAATATGTCATTGATCTCGACCGCCAGCGCCGACCAGAGCCATGGCCTGACCGGCATCGCATCGGCCGTGGCGGATCTGGACCAGATCACCCAGCGCAACAGCCAGATGGTCGAGCGCGCCGTGAATCAGGCCAGATTGCTCGACCGGCGGGCGGGTGAACTGAGCAAGGCGGTGTCGGCCTTCCAGTTGCAGCAAGGGACCGCCGAGGAGGCCGTGGAACTGGTCCAACGCGCTCAGGCTCATCGGGAGCGCGCCGGACGACAATCGTTTGCGGCTGACCTGAGCAATCCGGCCAATGGGTTCTTCGACCGCGACATGTACGTCTTTGCCCTGGACAGCACGGGAACCTATCGGGCCTTCGGCGGCAGACCCGACAAGGTCGGCTCACGTGTCCGGGACATTCCCGGCGTGGATGGTGAAGCCTTATTGCGCGCGATCGTGAGCCAGGCCGACGACGAGCCGGGCTGGGTCGAATACGGCATCGTCAACCCCGTATCGCGCCAGATTCAATCGAAGATGTCGTATGTGCTGAAAATCGACGACCTCTACGTGGGCTGCGGTGTCTACAAATCGAAGGCGACGGCCTGAGGGCCGGCTCAGCGCCCGCCCCCCACATCGATCAGCGCCCCCGTGACATAACTGGACCGCGGGGACATCAGCCACAGAATCGTATCGGCCACTTCCTGTGCCGTGCCGCCACGCTGCATCGGCACCAGGTGCGACAGGTCACGGACCCGGTCCGGCCGGCCACCACTGGCGTGAATGTCGGTTTCGATCAGGCCGGGACGCACGGCATTGACCCGAACGCCCTGGTTGCCCAGTTCCTTGGCCAGTCCGAGGGTCAGGGTGTCGATGGCGCCCTTGCTGGCCGCATAGTCGATGTATTCACCGGGCGCGCCGAGTCGGGCCGCCGCCGAGGACAGGTTGACGATGACACCGCCAGATCCGGCTCGCCGGGTGGACATCCGCCTGGCCGCTTCGCGGGCCACGATCATGGCACCGAAGACGTTGACATCGAGAATGCGCCGTATCCGCTCGGTCGGGTAGTCGGCGAAGTCCTGTCCGCCGGCCAGCACGCCGGCATTGTTGACCAGCGCATCGAGACGGCCGAAAGTGTTGTCCAATGCCGAGAAGGCAGCCAGCACCTGGTGTTCATCGGCCACGTCGCAGCGCACCGCCAGCGCCCGGCCGCCTTCGCGCTCGATCCGCCCGCTCACGGCAATCGCGGCGGATTCATCGGCAATCCAGGTGATCACCACGTCATAGCCGGCCGCGGCCGCGCCAACAGCCACGGCCGCGCCAATACCCCGCGAGCCACCCGTCACCATCACCACCGGTCTGTTCATTCATGCACCTCGCCCGAGGTCGTCGCTACGTTTCTGATCGGCAAACTGATCATCGCCGAGGTCTGCATAGCCTCCCTCTTCATCATCATCGCCCTCTTCGCCTTCCTGCAGATCGAGGATACGGCGGCGATCCCGCTTGGTGGGTCGCCCCGCCGCGATCGCCGCAGCCGGATCAACGAACAGGCTGCGCTTGTCGCGCTGTGCGGCTCGCTGCTGGATGGATTCGGGTGTTTCTTCATAGAGCAGTTGCGCGACCGGTGCGGGTCCTCGATGCTCGGAGAGCGAGCGGACGATCACCGTGCGTTCGATCAGGCCGATCCGGATCCAGACCCGCGCGCCGCAGTGCAGACTGCGCGAGCGCTTGACCCGCTCCCCATCGACCAGCACCCGGCCGTTTTCCAGGGCGGTCTGGGCCAGCGAACGGGTCTTGAAGAAACGCGCCGCCCAAAGCCATTTATCCACCCGCACACCGGCGGCATCATTCGGACCGTCGGCCGGCCCACCGGCCTGGCCGCGCGTCATGAACGCCACCCGTTGTTGTGCTCAGTCGATCGGTGCATGAGCGCCCACCGCCACGCTAGTGCCCGTCGAAGCTGACGAGCAGATTGAGGGCCAGGCCCGCATCACGCAGGCGGGACGAGCCACCCAGTTCGGGCAGATCGACGATGGCAGCACCTTCAACGACCTCCGCCCCCAGGCGTTCAAGCAACTTCTTGGCCGCCATCATCGTGCCACCGGTGGCGATCAGATCATCGATCAGCAAGACCCGGTCGCCAGGTCGGCAGGCGTCAGCATGCAGTTCGACGGTGGCACTGCCATATTCGAGTTCATATTCTTCGGCGATGGTGGTAAAGGGCAGCTTGCCCTTTTTGCGCACCGGCACGAAGCCCAGATTCAGTTCATAGGCCACGATGGCGCCCAGAATGAAGCCACGCGCATCGATACCCGCCACCAGATTCAGTCCGGTGTTCATGTAACGATGCACGAACACATCGACCAGCACGCGCAGCGTGCGCGGATTCTGCAGCAGCGGCGTGATGTCGCGAAACAAGATGCCCGGCTCGGGCCAGTCGGGAATGCTGCGGATCTCCTGCTTGAGGAAATCGGTGTTGATCGGCGATGCGGGTCCGGGGTAAGGGTGCTGGGACATGTTGGTGGCCATTCCAAGGCGGGGCACACATGCGGCTGACGATGTTCGGTGCCCGGCCAGTGTACCGCGAACCCGTTCGCGGCCTTTGTTAGACTGGCGGTCTACACGATCCAGGAGACCGCGGATGCGCGCAACCCGATGCCAATGGTGCACAGGACGATGGCCATGAGCGTACCGCTTCGCGAGCGCTTCTTCGAAGACTACGCGGCCGGCGAGGTGTTCGAGTTCGGCGACTACCTGATCACGCGCGAGGAGATCATCGAGTTTGCCAGCCGTTATGATCCGCAGGCGTTTCACCTGGATGAAGCCGCCGCCGCCAAATCCCATTTCGGCGGGCTGGCGGCCAGTGGCTGGATGACCTGCTCGGTGCTCATGCGCATGCTCGTGGACAACTACATATCCCCCCGTTCGAGCATGGGCTCGCCGGGCCTTGAGGAGATCCGCTGGCTGCAGCCAGTGCGCCCCGGCGACCGATTGCGCGTGCGGGTCACCATCGACTCGACCCGACCCTCGGCCAGCAAGCCCGATCGGGGCTTCGTGATGGCCAGCCAGCAGGTGCTCAATCAGCGCGACCAGGTGGTGTTGAGTGTCCGGGGCACGGGCATGTATCGCACCCGCGCCAGCGCCGCCGACGGTGTCACCCCGTCATGAGCGCGATCCATCCCGATCTGGATCTGGCGGGCCGGATACGTCCAGGGCTGGACATCCTGGCCAATGAAATCGTCATCGGCCTCAAGAAGCGCACGCGATTTGCGTGCAATCAAGCGGTCTACGAACCCGGACTGGTCATCGGCCAGCCCGATCGGTCGTTGCTCGACTACGAACTGTCGCGTATCGAGGCCTGTCATGCCGAACTGGGCCGCTACACGTTCGCGAGCCAGGATGCGTTTACCGATGTCTCAGCGGTTTCGCCCATCATTGCGCGCAGCGCCCCGCAAAGCCCGGTCCAGCGAATGGCCAGCGGTATGGGTGAGCGGATCATCCGCTTCTACCGGGGATGGATCGGCGAGGCCTGTCCGCCTGGCGATCGACCCGACACCTATGGCGAGACCGTCACCAGTGACGTGGCCACGCTGTTGTCCATCCTGGAACGGGTGAACCTGGGCAAATCGGTGGCGGAGGCGAAATTCGTCGAACTCACCGATGCCTTCATCGAGAGCAAGGGCGATCGCCAAGCCATGCTCGCCCTCATCGTGCGCAAGGATCGCGAAGCGGCCGTGTTCGACATTGCCCGATCGCTGGCCAGACGCTATGAACTGGACGAGGCGCTCACGGTCAGGGTGTTCGAATTCATGATCGCCACCACCATCGACATCGAAGTGGATTACCTGCGCAGGCGCATCGCGAACGCGCGCGCCTGACGCAGGCGATCAGCCCGGTTGCGGCCAGGGCGCCTGCGGACCGCGCAACTGTTCCAGCCACCAGCTCAACTGCAGCACACCCAGGTCGTTGAAACGCTCGCCGATGACCTGGACGCCGACCGGCAGACCCTCGGCGGTATGGGTCCAGTTGATCGACGCGGCGGGTTGTTCACTCATGCTGTAGGGCACGGTGAAGGCAATGTGCGACAGGGCATTTTCCGGATTGTCGCCCGGTGCATGCGCATCCACGCTGTAGGACAGGATCGGCGAACAGGGCGAGATGAGAAAGTCGACGTCTGCCGAGTGCCGCACGGCCGCGGCCCTCATCGCCATCACCTCGGTGTAGGCCGCCATCACCTCGACGCCAGTGAAATGTCGCGCCCGGTGGCTGCACCATTGCACGATGAATGGCAGCACCTTGTTGCGTGTTTCCTCGGTCATGGCGGACACATCGTTATAGGAGCGAGCCTCGAAGAACCGGCAGATGGCATCGAGCATGGCCGCCGTCAGAAAACCACTGACGGGTTCGACGATCGCTCCGGCCGACTCGAGCGTAGCGCCGGCCGCTTCGGTGGCGGCCCGCACCGCCGGATTCACCGGCAGGCCGGCGCCCACATCGGTCATCATGCCGATCCGCAGCCCCTTGAGCGGCAAGGCCTGCAGTTTCCCGACATAGGCCTGCGGCTGCCAGGGCAGGGCCATCCAGTCGCGTTTATCCGGCCGGTTCAAGGCCTCCATCAACAGTGCGGCATCGGTCACCGTGCGCGTCATCGGGCCGGTGACCCTGCCCATGTAGGGCGGATCGATGGGCACCCTCCCCAGACTGGGCTTGAGCGCGAAATGGCCGCAGTGAGCCGCCGGCAGGCGCACTGATCCCCCAATGTCGGTGCCCAGGTGCAGCGGGCCGTAACCCGCCGCCGTGGCGGCACCGGCCCCCGATGACGAGCCGGACGTATTGCGCGACAAGTCCCAGGGATTGTGCGTCGTGCCGTGAATCGACGAGCGGCCGGCCGACAACATGCCGAAATCGGGCATCGTCGTTTTGCCCAGGATCGTGCAACCGGCTTCCCGCACTCGGGCGGCCGGCGGCGCATCACGCGTCTTGGCCACCAGCACGGTCGCGGCCGTGCCCAGCGGTGTCGGGTCACCCACCGTGTCGATGTTCTCCTTGATCGTAATCGGCACACCATCGAGCGGACCCAGGGCCTTGCCACTTCGCCAGCGATCCTCGGAGGCACTGGCCGCCATCATGGCGGCATCGACGTTGATCCGGTACATGGCATTGAGCATCGGCTCCATGCGCTCGATACGGTCGAACACGCTCCGGGCGACAGCAACCGGCGACAGCTCGCCGCTCGCATACGCAGAACCGAGTTCTAGTGCCGTCAGATCGGCCAGGGAAGTCATCATGTCTCTCGTTGAATGAGCGAATGCCGGTCGCTATCGGGGCAGCGAACTACTGCCCATTAAAGCCTCGTCGATCGCACGCGCACACTGGCGACCTTCGCGAATCGCCCAGACCACCAACGACTGGCCACGCCGCATATCGCCACTGGCAAACACCTTGTCGATGTTGGTCCGGTAGCAGCCTTCTCCATCAGTGGTGGCCAGCGCATTGCCCCGCGGGTCCTTGGTCACGCCGAAGGCGTCCAGCACCGAACCCACCGGGGCGACGAAACCCATGGCGAACAACACCAGGTCGGCCGGAATCTCATACTCCGAGCCCGGCACCTCGGTCATCTGCATGCGGCCGTCAGGTCCGCTCGTCCATTCGACCCGGGCGGCGATCAATGCGCTGACATTGCCGTTGCCATCGTCCTTGAACGATTTGGTGGTCACCGACCAGTCGCGTTCGCAGCCTTCCTCGTGAGACGAGGACGTGCGCAGTTTGACCGGCCAGTTCGGCCAGGTCAGTTCCTTGTTCTCCGTGACCGGCGGCTGGGGCATCAATTCGAACTGGGTGACCGACAGTGCGCCCTGGCGATTGCTCGTGCCGACACAGTCCGAGCCGGTGTCGCCACCGCCGATCACCACCACCCGCTTGCCCGTTGCCAGAATCTGCTGATCGAGCCGGTCGCCCGCGACGATCTTGTTCTGCTGGGGCAGGAATTCCATGGCGAAATGCACGCCCTTGAGCTCGCGCCCCGGTACCGGCAGATCGCGCGGCTGCTCGGCACCGCCCGTCAGGGCCACCGCGTCGAACTGCTCGAGCAGTTCTGCGGGTGAGATCCGCTGCCTGGACCAGTTCACGACCGTACCCAGATCGACGTCCGGATCGGCCACCAGTGTCGACGGTCGAAACTCGACGCCTTCAGCACTCATCTGATCGACTCGCCGATCGATATGCGACTTCTCCATCTTGAAGTCGGGAATGCCATAACGCAGCAGGCCGCCGATCCGGTCGTTCTTTTCGAACACCGTGACCTCATGGCCGGCACGCTGCAATTGCTGCGCGCAGGCCAGACCGGCAGGGCCGGAGCCAACCACGGCCACCTTCTTGCCGGTCAGGCGCACGGGCGGCTGAGGCAACACCCAGCCCATCTCCCAGCCCTTGTCGATGATGGCGTGCTCGATCGATTTGATGCCCACCGGGTCGCTGTTGATGTTCAGGGTGCAGGCGGCCTCGCACGGCGCCGGGCAGATCCGGCCGGTGAACTCAGGGAAGTTGTTGGTTGAGTGCAGCGTCTCGAGTGCGCGCTGCCAGTCGCCACGGAACACCAGATCATTCCAGTCCGGGATGATGTTGTGGACCGGGCAGCCCGACTGACAGAATGGAATGCCGCAATCCATGCACCGGGCACCCTGCCGTGACGCCGCCTCGTCGGGCAGGTGCAGCACGAACTCGCGGTAATGCCTGACTCGCGAGGCGGTATCTTCGGCCGCCTCACTCAGCCGCTCGAACTCCAGAAAACCCGTTACCTTGCCCATCTCAACCCTTCCTGAAAATCTTGAAGACGCCGCGGATCCGGCGCTCATGCATCACCCCGTCGCACCGGGTCCGGCCAACCCCCCGGCGCGACGGCTCGGCCATCGGCCCTGTCATCACGCCATTTCCTGCTGCTGGCTCACCTGGCTTTTCGCGTGCATCTCGCTCAGTGCCCGCCGATACTCATTGGGGAACACCTTGACGAAATGACCGCGTGAGCGCTTCCAACGATCCAGAATCGCCCGCGCCTTGTCGCTGCCGGTCAGGCGGAAATGTTTCTCGATGAGACCCTTGAGAATGATCTCGTCGCATTCGCCCCGATGCCAGGTGGCCGGATCCGTCGAATTCATCTGCTCGGAAGTCGGCCGGACAGATTCCAGGCTGACCATGGCAGGATTGACCTGACGCTCGAAACTGCCCGAGGGATCATAGACATAGGCAATGCCGCCAGACATGCCGGCGCCGAAATTGCGCCCGGTTTCGCCCAACACCACCACCGTGCCGCCGGTCATGTATTCGCAACCGTGGTCGCCCGTCCCCTCGACCACGGCGGTTGCGCCCGAATTGCGCACAGCGAAGCGCTCGCCGGCCACGCCGCTGAAAAAGGCCTCACCTTCGATGGCGCCATAGAGCACGGTATTGCCCACGATGATGTTGCGATCGGCCTCACCCCGGAAATCGGTGGTGGATCGCACGATGATGGTGCCACCCGACAAGCCCTTGCCCACATAGTCGTTACCTTCGCCCACCAGATCGAGGGTCACGCCACGCACTGCAAACGCGCCGAAACTCTGTCCGGCCGTGCCATTGAACTGAATATGAATGCTGTCGTGGGGCAGCCCCTCGTGACCGTACCGGCGCGCGACCTCACCGGACAGCATGGTGCCCACCGTGCGGTTGATGTTGCGGATCGGCGAGATGAACGAAACCTTTTCTCCCCGTTCGATTGCCGGGCGCGCCAGTTCCATGAGCTTGTTATCGAGCGCGAATTGCAGGTTGTGATCCTGCGCCTCGGTGCGATGACGCGCTTCCCCCTCGGGCAGGCGTGGCATGGCAAATACCCGGGAGAAATCCAGACCCCTGGCCTTCCAATGCTCGATGCCTTGTCGCGTGTCCAGCAGGTCGGCCCGACCGACCATCTCGGCAAATGTCCGCATGCCCAGGCTGGCCATGATCTCGCGCACCTCTTCGGCCACGAAGAAGAAGAAGTTCACCACATGTTCGGGTTTGCCCTTGAAGCGCTCACGCAGCACCGGATCCTGTGTGGCCACACCGACAGGACAGGTGTTGAGGTGGCACTTGCGCATCATGATGCAGCCCTCGACGACCAGTGGCGCCGTGGCGAAACCCATTTCATCGGCCCCCAGCAAGGCGGCGATCGCCACATCGCGACCGGTTTTCATCTGGCCGTCGGCCTGGACGATGATCCGGTTGCGCAGACGGTTCAACACCAGGGTCTGCTGGGTCTCGGCCAGACCCAGCTCCCACGGGGTGCCGGCATGCTTGATCGAACTGAGCGGCGAGGCACCGGTGCCGCCATCATGGCCGGCGATGACCACATGATCGGCCTTGGCCTTGGACACGCCCGCCGCCACCGTGCCGACACCGACCTCGGAGACCAGCTTGACGGAAATGTCGGCCCGCGGATTGGCATTCTTCAGATCATGGATGAGCTGGGCGAGGTCTTCGATCGAATAGATGTCGTGGTGCGGGGGCGGCGAGATGAGTCCGACACCCGGCACCGAGAAACGCAATTGCCCGATGTAGTCGGTGACCTTGTGTCCAGGCAGCTGGCCACCCTCGCCGGGTTTGGCACCCTGGGCCATCTTGATCTGGATCTGATCGGCGCTGGACAGATACTCGGCCGTGACCCCGAAACGACCCGAGGCCACCTGTTTGATTTTCGAGCGCAGCGAGTCGCCGGCCTTCAACGGAATGTCGGACACGATCCGGTCCGAACCGATCACCGACGCGATCGAGTCGCCATCCTTGATGACCGATGTGCCCGCAACCATTTCGGGCCGATAACGCAGCCGGTCCTCACCACCCTCGCCGGTGTTCGATTTCCCGCCCAGACGATTCATCGCGACGGCCAGCGTGGTGTGCGCCTCGGTGGAGATCGACCCCAGCGACATCGCGCCCGTGGCGAATCGTTTGACGATGTCGGCTGCCGGTTCGACCTCGTCAAGTGGTATCGGCGTGCACTTGTCGGTGCGAAACTCGAACAGGCCTCGCAGCGTCATGTGGCGACGCGACTGGTCGTTGATCAGCCTGGCGTATTCCTTGTAAGTGCCTGGCGCATTGGCGCGGGTGGCATGCTGCAACCGGGAGATGGCGTCCGGCGTCCACATGTGGTCTTCGCCACGGGTGCGATAGGCATATTCGCCACCGGCATCCAGCATGCCCGCCAGCACCGGGTTGTCGCCAAAGGCCTCGCGGTGACGCCGGATCGCTTCCTCGGCGATGTCGAAGACCGAGATGCCCTCAATGTTCGAAGCCGTGCCGGTGAAATACTTGTCGACCACCTCGCTCGACAGGCCGATCGCCTCGAAGATCTGCGCGCCGCAATAACTCATGTAGGTGGAAATGCCCATCTTGGACATCACCTTGCGCAAGCCCTTGCCGATCGCCTTGATGTAGTTCTTGACCGCCTTGTCCGGCCCGATATCCGAGCCCATGTGCTTGTAGCGATCGACCAGCGTCTCGAGGGCCAGCGATGGATGAATGGCCTCGGCGCCAAAACCCGCGAGCAGGGCGAAGTGATGCACCTCGCGGGCCGACGCGGTTTCGACCACCAGACCCGTGCTGGTTCTGAGCCCACGGTTCACCAGATGCTGATGGACCGCGCTCATGGCCAGCAGCGACGGAATCGCCACATTGTCGGCATTACGCATCCGGTCCGAGACGATCAGGATGTTGTAGCCACTGCGCACCGCATCCTCGGCCTCCGAGGCCAGCGAGGCCAGCCGGGCTTCGATGCCTTCTGGCCCCCAGGCGATGGGGTAACAGACATCGAGTTCATACGACTTGAATTTGTTGCCCGTGTAGTGCTCGACGCCGCGGATCTTGGCCATGTCCTCGAAATCGAGGATGGGCTGAGTGAGCTCCAGGCGGATCGGTGGATTGGTATTGTTGATGTCCAGGATGTTCTGCTTGGGACCGATGAAGGTCACCAGCGACATCACCAGTTCCTCGCGAATCGGATCGATCGGCGGATTCGTGACCTGGGCGAACAACTGCTTGAAGTAGTTGTAGAGCGGCTTGTTGCGACGGGACAGCACCGCCAGCGGCGCGTCATTGCCCATGGAACCGGTCGCTTCCTCGCCGGTCTCGGCCATCGGCGCCATCAGGAACTTGATGTCTTCCTGGGTGTAGCCGGCGGCCTGTTGCCGGTCCAGCAGCGGCACCGAGGGCGTGGGCGGCGAGGCGACCAAGCCGGCATCACGCGGATCGATGTCGATATCGTGGATCTTGACCCGGATGGCGTCGATCCATTCGCGATAGGGCTTGTTGTTGGCCAACTGGTGCTTGAGTTCCGCATCGTCGATGATGCGCCCCTGATCCAGATCGATAAGCAGCATCTTGCCCGGCTGCAGACGCCATTTCTTGACAATCCGGCTTTCGGGAATCGGCAGGACACCCGCCTCCGAGGCGAGCACCACGAAATCATCGTCAGTGATGAGATAACGCGCCGGACGCAGGCCGTTGCGATCGAGAGTCGCGCCGATCTGGCGACCGTCAGTGAACGCGATCGCTGCCGGGCCGTCCCAGGGCTCCATCATCGCCGCATGGAACTCGTAGAAGGCGCGTTGCTTGGGATCCATATGGGCATGGCTTTCCCAGGCCTCGGGGATCATCATCATCATCGCATGGGCCAGCGGATAACCGGCCATGGTCAGCAGCTCCAGGCAGTTGTCGAACGTGGCGGTATCGGACTGCCCCGGATACACGATGGGATAGAGCTTTTGCAGATCATCGCCCAGCACCGGGGAATTCATCACCCCTTCACGGGCGCGCAGCCAGTTGTAATTGCCCTTGACCGTGTTGATCTCACCGTTGTGCGCGACCATGCGATACGGATGGGCGAGTGGCCACTCGGGAAACGTGTTGGTCGAAAAGCGCTGATGGACCAGGGCGAGCGCCGACACGTAACGCGGATCCTTGAGATCCTTGTAATACTGGCCGACCTGGGTGCACAGCAGCAGCCCCTTGTAGATGATCGTGCGCGCCGACATCGACACGACGTAATACTCCTTGCCGTGCTTGAGTCGCAGGCGCTGGATGTTGTGGCTGGCGCGTTTGCGGATCACGTAGAGCTTGCGCTCGAGTGCGTCGGTCACCATGACATCGGGGCCGCGGCCGATGAAGATCTGCCGGATCACCGGCTCCTTGGCACGTACCGTGGGCGACATTTCCATGCCCGAGTCGATCGAGACATCGCGCCAGCCCAGCACCACCTGACCTTCAGCCCGCACCGCCCGCTCGAGCTGCTGCTCGCAGGCCAGGCGCGACGCATTCTCCTTGGGCAGGAAGATCATGCCCACGCCGTATTCGCCGGTGGGCGGCAGATCCACACCCTGGCGGCGCATCTCCTCGCGGAAATACTGGTCGGGCATCTGGGTCAGAATGCCCGCGCCATCACCCATGAGCGGGTCGGCACCCACGGCGCCCCGGTGATCCAGATTGCACAGGATCTGCAAGCCCTGCTCGATGATGCGATGACTGCGTTTGCCCTTGATGTGGGCGATGAATCCAACGCCGCAGTTGTCGTGCTCATTGCGCGGATCGTAGAGACCCTGGGCTTCGGGCGACCGGTGACTGGTCGAATTGCTCATAACTGACCTCGATAAGACGTTCATGCGCAGGGGGCTGCTCGCTCACGCAGACCAGCCATCATATCGACAACCCGCCGGACGACCCGGCCCCTTTCGGGCAGTCGATACGACGGACAAGCCAGGCATCGCGCCCGGCCAGCCGCCGACAGACAGTGATAATGGACAGGAATCCGGCGCTCCGCATGGATTCGGCGCCGGCCGCAAAATATATCGCATGAACCGAACGACCGGAACCGGTCGCATAGCCCCGCATTATGGAATAGATCAGGTCGCGCTTGTGCAAGCCGCCAGCGTCGCGGTGACCTGGTCGGCCTGCACCGAATCGAGGCTTGCCGCACCCATTTGGTCGAGCAGGACGAACCGGGGCACGCCGTGACGGGATTTTTTATCGACCGCCATCAGTTCCAGATAGCGCTCCGCCGGCCAGTTCGGACCGGAAACCGGCAGGCCGACCGCAGCAATCGCGGCCCTGAGTCGATCCACCACGTCCTGGCCGATCCGCCCGGTACGGGCCGACAGGTCGGCGGCCATCACCATGCCGGCCGCCACCGCCTCGCCATGTAACCATTGGCCATAACCCAGACCGGCTTCGATCGCATGACCGAAGGTATGACCGAAGTTCAGAATGGCTCGTCGCCCGGTCTCGCGCTCGTCGCTGGCGACCACCGCCGCCTTGATCCGGCACGAGCCGAGCACGGCCCTGGCCATCACGTCCGGATCGCAGGCCAGCAGATCGGCCGATTGCTGCTCCAAGAGGGTGAAGTAATCGGGGTCGGCGATTGCACCATGCTTGAGCATCTCGGCCAGACCGGCCGCCAGTTCGCGCGGCGGCAGGGTGGTCAGGGTGGCCGTGTCGGCAATCACGAGGCGGGGCTGATGGAAGATGCCGATCATGTTCTTGCCGGCCGGGTGATTGATCGCCGTCTTGCCACCCACCGATGAATCGACCTGGGCGAGCAGCGTGGTGGGCACCTGCACGAATTCCACGCCGCGCTGGTAAAGCGCCGCCGCCAGTCCGGCCATGTCGCCAATCACCCCGCCACCCAGCGCGACGATCAGACAGCGCCGGTCGAATCGGGCCGCCAGGAGGGCGTCAAACACCTGCTCCAGACTGCTCCAGCGCTTGTAGGCCTCGCCATCGGGCAGTTCGATCACGATGCAGGCATGGGCGTGTGCCTTCAACTGGTCAAGCAGGCCTGCGCCGTGCAAGCCCATCACGGTCGGATTGGTGACGATGGCAACCTGGCGTCCGCGCGCCAGATCGGTCAGTGCGTCGCATCGTCCGGCCAACAGGCCGGCGCCGACCAGGATGGGATAGGCGCGCTCGCCGAGCGCGACGGTCAGTTCATGCATGGTCGGTTCCTGGATGATCGAGGCCAGTGGTTGCGGGGCCGGCCACCGCGGCCGGCCCCGCCAGGGCGAGAACGATATCGGCGGTGAACCGCTCCATCGACTGGCGCTGGCCACGCATCGTCAGATCGGCAACCGATTCATAGAGCGGCGTGCGGTCGCGCAGCAACTGGGCCAGTTTTTCCCGGGCATCGCCATGTTGCAGCAACGGCCGCTTCCGGTCATGGCGCAGCCGCGACCACAACTCGGCGATGCTGGCCTCCAGATACACCACCTGGCCGCGCTCGGCGAGCACCCGGCGATTCTCCTCGCGCAGCACGACCCCGCCACCGGTGGCGATCACGACATCGTTGCGGGCGCATAACTCGACCAGCAGACGGGATTCGCGGTCCCGGAATCCCGCCTCGCCCTCGATCTCGAAGATGGTCGCGATCGACACGCCCGAGCGGGCTTCGAGTTCCCGATCCGCGTCGACGAAATCCAGACCCAGTCGCGCGGCCAGTCGTCTGCCGATGGTCGATTTCCCTGAGCCAGGCATGCCGACGAGAATGATGGGTGGACGCATGGGCGTGGATGGCAGGCGGACACCCACGACGGGCGCCCAAAGAAAAAGAGGCCGGATCGCTCCGGCCCCTCTAGGTTACCTGCAACCGGCCCGACAGCCCATCGGGACGGCGCCCAAGCCCATCAATCAGCGTGGATCGGCACAATCCTGGCGCTCGCCGAACGGTCCCTGCAGATTCACGCCGGGCGGCGCGATCGACGAATCCCGCACGTCATTGGCCAGCAGAGGAAGCCAGAACTGTTTGGTGGCCGACGACTCGGTCCCTTCGACCGTGGTGATTGACACCACCAGTTCGACCTCGACGAAGGCCCCGTAACTCTTTGGATACGTGATCTGGATGTTGGCCAGGCCATCCGTGTCGGTTCTGGAATTCGGACTGATCACCGACACCGTGGCCGGGGCGCCCGGATCCAGCTCGCTGTCACCGTCACGATCCTCGCCAGCATCCAGTCGACGATTCAGGTTGATATCTTCCGAATCGCAGATGATGGGCGGCGCCAGGGGAGCGGAAAAGTCGGCATTCGGATCCACCATGATCCAGGAATCCCCATCCTCGGGGTAGCGCCAGGCCGCCTTGCGAAAGCGCAGCGAGTTGAGCGACACCGTCACCAGGGCATTGGGCACCGGGTTCTGCGCCGAATCCGCAACGATGGCCGTCCAGGGCATCTTGTAGATGGTCGTTCCCTGCTCCTCAAGCTTCTGGCCCGTACCGATCCGGACCGACAGTTCGAGCTCGGAAACGGTCACCGGTGCCGTCGCCGTGATCGTTGGCGCGTCATTGATCCGTGCCCGTACCACCACGCCGTCAGAACCAGTGGGATTGGAGCCGGCCACGAAGGACGCGGTGGCCACGCCGAGCGAATCGGTGAGCGCGAAGCTGGGTTCGATCTTGCCATTGCTCGGATCGGCATCGGCACTGAAGTTCACCCGGACCCCTTTGACCGGATTGTCGTTGAGGTCGCGAACCTTGGCGATCAACTGGCTCGCATTGGTCCCGTTCACATCGATGTTCGCGCCAACCACCGTCGGGCTGGTCTGCAACTTGATGCTTTCGGGCACGCGGGAGACGAATTCAATCGACCGGTTGACCGTGGTGCCGCCCGACGCGGTGGCGGTCAGGGTGCCAAAGCCCGAGGACGACGAACGGATCGTGGTGCTGGCCAAGCCACTGGCATCGGTCTGCACCGACACCGGCCCCTGGAAGCTGCCCCGGGTCGAAGCGAAGGATATGTTCTGGCCGGCCTGCGGAATGCCGCTTTCGACCAGACGTACCTGCACCCTATGATCCTGATTCACCAGCAGGTCGCTGGAACCGGCCAGCGGCATCTCGAAGGTGAGCTGCTTGGCCGAGACGGCGGCGGGGAAGGTGGAACTCACGCCCTGCGCCATGGCCTGGATCGAATCATTGCCCGACCGGGTACCGGTGACCGAAAACGATGCCTGACCCTGGGCATCGGTCGTGACCGATGCCGGTTCGATCAGGTTACCGGCAACCGAGGTCAGTGTGACGGGTGCATTGGCCACGGGATTACCACCCGAGTCGCGCAGGGACAGCGAGAACTGCGTGGGCGAGTCGAACACGATGGTATTGGAGCCACTGATCTGCAACACCGTACCGGCGACCGGAATCACCAGCGTGTTCTCGATCTGACCCGAGCGGGCGAGCACGGTAATGTTGCGCACCGACCGATCGGCAATCGACAACTGGGCAGTGGCACTGCCCGAGACATCGGTGATGCTGGACTGTACCTGCAGGGTCGAGCCGGCGTCGGTAGTCGAGAAGGTGATCGGTTGCGATTTGAGCGCGACATTGTCCGAGCTCTTGACGATCGCGGTGATCGTGGCCGTTTTCTTGCCATCGGTACCCAGCGAGGTTTCGTCGGTGATGAGACTGAGCGAAGCCGCGTTGGATGCACCGGTCGGCGAGGCGGCCGAACCCCCGGCCCCGGCGCCCTCACCGCTGCACGCACCCAGCGCGCCGGCAATGAGCAGCATCGAGACGAATCCGAGGACTCGGGTCCAGGCTTTCTGAAGTGGGATCATGGTTTTCATCTTTGCCTACGTCGTATGGGTTCTCGGGCGGAGCGATTAACGCGAGAGCGTCGTGTCGGTGACGACCCGCGGGGTCAGGAACACCATCAACTCGGTGCGGTCATTGGTCTTGGTGTTGTTGCGGAACAGATAGCCCAGGACCGGGATGTCGCCCAGCAACGGCACCTTGGCGGTACGATTGCGCTCGAACTGCTCGTAGATGCCACCGATCACCACGGTGCCACCGTTTTCAACCAGCACCTGGGTCTGCACGCGACGGGTATCGATCGCAAAACCGGCCGTGGTCAACTGGCCGACCGCGTCGCGATTGACCTCGACAGCAAGAATCACGTTGCCTTCAGGCGTGATCTGCGGCGTGACTTCCAGCCGCAGGTTGGCCTTGCGGAAAGCCACCGAGGTGGCACCACTCGAGGTGGCCTGTTGATACGGCAGTTCGGTACCCTGCTCGATCACCGCCTTGCTCTGGTCGGCGGTCAGCACACGCGGGCTGGACACCACCTTGCCTCGCTGGTCCGCTTCGAGCGCCGACAGCTCCAGGTTCAGGAAGCGGGTCAGACTGGAACCGAACAAGCTGATCGCGAACTGCCCTGGCGAGGCGCCAGCGATGGCGGCTGCCGGCAGGTTCACGAAGTTGGTGTTGTCCAGCGCGGTCAGCCGGCCCAGACCCTGAGCCGAGGCTCCGCCGGCTTCGGCACCACCGTTTTGCGAGGACAGGTCCGCCACGCCGCTCAGGTTTCCCGCCACCGATGCATAACCGCTGCCGATATCCCGACCGGCACCATAGGTGGGCACATTGACCTGCGTCGTACCGCCCTGACCGTCAGGCACGGTCTGCTGCTGATAGATCGTCGAGCGAAGGTCGTTGTAGCCCAGCTTGACACCCAGGTTGCGCGAGAAACGATCGTCGGCCTCGACCACCCGGGCTTCGATCAACACCTGGCGCACCGGGATATCGATCTGGGCGATCATCCGGCGAACGGCTTCCAGGCGATCGGACGTATCCTGAACGAACACCTTGTTCGTGCGCGCATCGATCACCACGCTACCGCGCTTGGACAACACGCTCTGCTTGTCGTTGGCCAGCAAGGCCTGCAACTCATCGGCCTTCTGGTAGTTGAGCTGGAAGGTCTCGGAGCGCACCGGCTCGATCTCGGAAATTTGCGCACGCGCCTCGAGTTCGAGTTTTTCCTTGGCGGCCAGTTCCTCGGCAGGTGCCACGAGCAGCACATTGCCGTTCTTGCGCATGTCCAGACCCTTGGACTGCATGATGATGTCCAGCGCCTGGTCCCAGGGCACGTCCTTAAGACGCAGGGTCAGATTGCCCGCGACTGAATCGCTGGTCACGATGTTCAGATTGGTGAAGTCGGCGATGACCTGCAGCAGGGCGCGCACATCGACATTCTGGAAATTGAGCGACAGTCGCTCGCCCAGATAGCCCTTCTGGGTGCCCTGGGCCAGGCTGCTGGGGTCTTCCTGAATCGGCTTGACCTCGACCACGAACTGGGTATCGCTCTGGTAGGCATTGTGTTCCCATAGTCCGTTGGGCTCGATCACCAACTGGGCGTTGTCGCCCTGCTGGGTCGCGCGCACCGTACGCACGGGCGTGCCGAAATCGGCCACATCGAGCAGCCGGCGCAGATTCTCGGGAACCGTCGTACCCTGGAAGTCGACCACCAGCTTCTTGCCCTGTTGCCGGATGTTGACCCCGATCCCGCCGTCGGACATATCGACGACGATCCGGCCTTCGCCACCCTTGCCCCGGCGAAAATCGATGTCGCGCAAGGCATGACCAGACCTGGCCGCTGCGGCCTTCGCAAACGTATAGCTGGAGGCGGGAGCCGGACCGTCCACCTTGGCCGTTGCCGGATCCAGCGTGACGATCAGGTCATTGCCCTCGATCTCGGTCTTGTACTGCATCTGTCGCTTCAGACTGAGCACCACGCGCGAGCGGCTGCCGGCCGTGACCACGTTGACGCCGCGCACCTCGCCCTGTTCCAGCTCGGTCGATTCCCGGGGTGAACGGTTCTCGGTCTGCGCGAAGTCGAATGCGATGCGCGGTGGATTGTTAATGGTGAAGCTCGGGGGCACGGTCACCAGCGGCTCGGCCATCCGGATCCGCATATAGCTGGTGTCGCCGCGGCTGGCGGTCGAAATGCTTTCGATCGCATTGCTCTGGGCCTGGGCCTGGCCGGCCGCAGACAGGCCGGAAATCAGCGCAATGGCGCAGACCGATTGCGGCAAGGACCAGCCTGCCGACAGGCGCCCCATCTGGATCCGCATGGCGCCCATGGTCCAGACCGCAGCCACCGCCGTGACGCGGGCTGCCTGCGTAAACCTGACGAACTTGTTTGAGCCAACCGTCATTTTCCACTCTCCTGCAACTTGAGTACCGTTTCGCGTTCGACCCAGTCACCCGTTGCGTCTTGCACCAGTTCACGCAGCGCGACTTCCGTCTCGCCAATGTTTGTAATCACACCGAAGTTCTGACCGGCATAACCGCCGATCCGAGCCTGATAGATCGTGCGATCCACCTGCAGCAGCGCGGTGTTGTAGCGCGGGCTGCGCATGAATCCGACCATCTGTATCTGTTCGAGTGGAAAGTTCTCGAGAATCTCGCGCCGTCGGTTCACGTCGGGCGCCAGTCCACCCTTGGCCCGAACCTGCATCGGGTCCTGCAGAGAGGCCAGCTTGACCGGCGAGAAGGGCTGAATCTCCTCGACGAGCTGGTAGTAGAACGGCTCGAATCGTTTGGGCTCCTCGAGCTGGATCTTGATCGGCCGCGCGCTGGCGCGCGTCTCGTCCATCCAGACATCGATCTCGTTGAGCCTGGCATCACAACCGGCGAGCACGAAGCCCATGGCCATGCAAAGCAGGCTGGCCCGCATCAGGACAGGCTGCCGCTGTGCGGTCAGACTGTGGCCATCACCCGATGTCATTCGGGGCGTTTTCATTTCCGACCTCCCTTGGCGGCTTTCTTACGCTCCCGTTCCTGCTCGGCGAGCTCTTCCGGATCCAGGTAGCGATAGGTCTTGGCGATCGCCAGCAGTTCGAGATCACCCGACTTCTCATTACGCTTCAGTTCGACATCGTTCAGCGTGACGATGCGCGGCAGATTGGCGACATCACTGGCGAAATGACCAAGCTCGTGATAGCCACCGACCAGACGGACATTGATCGGCAGTTCGGCGTAGTAATCCTTGACCGCCACCTTGCCCGGGCGGAACAGTTCGAACTGCAGCCCCCGACCCACGCCTGCCTGGTTGATGTCGGACAACAGCGCATCCATCTCCGCCTTGCTGGGCAACTGCTTCTCGAGCACCGACACATACTGTGCAACCTCGATCTTCTGCTGACGCAGCACCGGAAGATTCACCGCCTTGGTCATTTTTTCGGTGAACTCGGCACGCAACTGCACCTCGCGCTGCTCGGCCAGATCCACTGTTTCGATCAGCCCGCGCCAATAGAACATCCAGGCCAGAAAGCAGATCAGTGCGAACAGACCCAGCAGCAAGCCTACTTTGGGCGTCACCGGCCAGAGACCGGGATGCTTGCCCTGCAATCCCTCGAATTCGCCGCGAACCGCAGCCAAATCCAGTTTCATCTTGTGCTCTCCGATCCGTTACTGGCGCGCCAGCTTGCCGGGTGCGCCCGGAGCCGATGCGTTGGCTGACCCGTCGACGGCTGACGGGGACTTGAGCAGCGCATTGAGCGTGAACTCGAACAGCCGCCTGACTTCCTTCGGATCTCGACCGCGTCCGGTCACGTCGATGGCCTTGATCTCGTTCAGGTCAGGGCGCTCCAGCCACTGCGAGCCGGTGGCCAGATTGCGCAGGAACTCGGCGATCCGCTCATTGGTCTGTGCCTGGCCGACCATCGTGACCCGTTCATCCTTCTGCTTCATCGACACCAGGAACACGCCTTCAGGCACATGCTTGACCAGCTCGTCGAACAGATGCACCGGGATCGTCCGATCGCTCTGCAGACTTTCGACCGACTGCTGCCTGGCCTTGAGCGATTTGATCTCGGCCTCGAGCGTGGCGATCTCCTTGATCTGGGAATCGAGTTCCGCGTTCTTGGCGACGATGTACTGGTTGCGTTCGTTCTGCGCGTCGATCTTCGAGGTGATACCGAAGCCGACCGCCAGGGCGGTCAACGCGCCGGCGATGGCCACGGCGCCGCCCATGCCCAGAAAGTCCTTTTTGCGCTTCTCACGCCGGATCTCGCGATGCGGCAGCAAATTGATGCGAATCATGTGTCGAACCTCCGCATGGCCAGTCCGGCCGCCACCAGAAGTGACGGCGCATCGACCCGCAGCTGTTTTTCGCGAATCGACTCGGCCACTTCCATACCCTGAAACGGCGCGACCAGATCGGTCGGCACCTGGGTTCGATCGGCAACCGCCTCAACCAGCCCCGGGATCACCGACGTTCCGCCCGCCAGATAGATCTGGTCGACGCGCGAATACGGCGTCGAGGTGAAGAAGAACTGAAGCGCGCGGCTGATGTCGGTCGCCCCCTGCTCCACAAAGGGTTTGAGCAGATCATCGGCGTAGGTGTCGGGCAGATCGCCGGTGCGCTTCTTGATCTCGGCTTCTTCGTAAGTGATGCCGTACATCCGCACGATGTCCTGGGTGAGCTGATTGCCGCCCAGTGCCTGCTCGCGTTCGAAGATGGTCTGGCCGTTCAGCACGATGGTCGCGTAAGTGGCGTTCTGACCGACCACGATCACCGCAATGATCTGACCTTGTCCACCATTGGGCAGGAAGGAGATGACATGATCGATGGTCGTGCGCACCGCATACGGTTCGACATCGACGATGACTGGCTTGACACCGGCCATCTCGGCGATCGCCACGCGATCGTCGACCTTTTCCTTGCGCGAGGCGGCCAGCAGGACATCGACTTCATCCGGCGAGTTTTCGTTCACGCCGAGAATCTGGAAGTCCAGATTCACCTCGTCGATCGGAAAGGGAATGTATTGACTCGCTTCACTTTCGACCTGGACTTCGTAGTCTTCCTCGCGCAGGTCCGCCGGCAGCATGATCTTCTTGGTGATCACTGCTGCGGTGGGCAGGGCGAGGGCGACGTCCTTGATCTTGATGTTCGCCTTCTTGATCGCCTTGCGCAGCGCTTCGGAAACCACTTCCGGCTTCTCGATGGCACCATCGACAATTGCGCCACGTTCGATCGGTTCGATCGCATAGCGCTCGAGGCGCATCGGCGCGCGTACACCACGGCCCAGTTCGACCAGCTTGACACTGGACGAGCTGAGATCGATCCCGACAAGCGGGGGCAGTTTTCTGCCAATCAGTCCTGATAAGGAAAGCGCCAATGCAACCTCGCACCAAAAAATTTTGTTCGGGAAGGGCTTGAAACGAGTGCCGATGAGTCAAGTCGATCGTAGCGATCGGTCTGGCGCACCGACAATGAATCTGTGGCTGCGCCCGCCACCGTGACATGCCGTCCATCCCTGCCAGCAGACCATTCATGAATCGTCCGGATCGAATGGCCGGCTGGAGCCGATGAACGGCGATTCAGCCCCCGCCTGCCAGCCATCTGGAGATCATTCGCGGCAAGGCCGTGAACTTTCTATAATGACGACCGACCGACCACAGACGGCGCCAGGAGGCGGAACGCCAACCTGCCTGGCTGGCGCCCAGTATTCGGTTGCCCCCAGGGCCGTCGACCGGTTTGTTGCCGTCGGACCGCAACGGATGGCCGTGACGGCATTTCCGGGCGACCGAACGGCGGGTATGCTTTGTTGCGCAGCCGGTTCTGCGCCATGTTGTCGTGTCTTTGCCTCAAGCGCGCGAGTCCGCCGCGTCCCAATCAACTCATCGCGCCCCCGGGCGCACGGATCAGAACTCGTGAAGGAAAACCAACGCCCTGGCCAGTCCGGAATATCGGCCGTGCGGCTGCTCGGCTGGTTGGTCGGCCTGCCCTTGTTCTTGCTGGTATCGACGGCGCTGGCCGGCCTGATCGCCGTGTCCCTGGTCAATGACCGGCTGCCACCCATCGATTCGATGCTCGACTACCACCCGCGGATGCCGCTGCGGATCTACTCGGTGGATCACGAACTGATCGGCGAATTTGGCGAAGAGCGGCGCCAGTTCGTGCGATTCGATCAGGCACCCGACACGATCAAACAGGCCATTCTGGCCGCCGAGGATGCCCGCTTCTTCGAACATCGCGGGGTCGACCTGATCGGTGTGGCGCGTGCGGCCGTGGCCAACCTGCGATCGGGCGGCATTGCCCAGGGCAGCAGCACCATCACCATGCAGTTGGCCCGCGAGTTCTTCCTGACCAACGAGCGCACCTATTCACGCAAGCTCACCGAAGTGCTGCTGGCCTTGCGCATCGAGAGCGCAATGTCCAAGGAGCAGATCTTCGAGCTCTATCTGAACCAGATCTTTCTGGGAAAACGAGCCTACGGATTCGAAGCGGCCGCGCAGACCTATTTCAACAAGACGCTTGATGAGTCGAGCATCGCCGAGGCGGCGATGCTCGCCGGCCTGCCCAAGGCCCCATCGAGCTTCAATCCACTGGTCAACCCGATCCGCGCCAAGGAGCGCCAGCGCTACATCCTGCGCCGCATGCTCGAGAACGGCTTCATCAATCAGGCAACCCATGATGAATCGGCCGAACAAGCGCTGGTCTACGCCAGATCCACCAATAATCTGACCGAGAACGCGCCCTATGTGAGCGAGCTGGCGCGTCGGCTGGTCTATGACCTGTATGGCGATAACGCCTATTCTGCGGGCTTGCAGGTCTACACCACCATGCGCACCAAGGATCAGGCTGCCGCGCAGCGGGCGATCCGCAATGGCGTGATCGAGTATGACGAGCGAACGGGTTTTCGCGGGCCGGAACAACGGATCGAGCTGGACACGGATCGCGTCGCCGCCAATGACCAGATTGCCGAGGCAGTTGCCCAGGCCGGTGATCGCGACGGCCTGATAGCGGCGGTGGTGGTTGCAGTCGACAAGAATTCGGTGTCGGTCAGTCGCGGCGGCGAACCGGAACGGATCGCCGGCGAAGGCCTGAAGCTGGTCGCCGAATCCATGGGTGCCAAGGCGCCAGCAGCCTTGCGGATCACCCCGGGTGCGCTGATCCGGATCATCGAACGACCCAATGGCTGGGCGATCACGCAGTTGCCCGACGTTCAGGCCGCTTTTGTCGCCCTGAACACGGTCGATGGATCGATACGGGCACTGGTCGGCGGATTCGACTTCGAGCGTAACAAGTTCAACCGGGTGACCCAGGCCTGGCGCCAACCCGGCTCCAGCTTCAAGCCCTTTGTCTATTCGGCCGCTCTGGACCGCGGCTTCATGACCTCCACGGTGATCAACGATGCGCCGATCTCGATCATCGATGAGGATACGGTGACCGGTCCGCAACTGTGGGAACCCAAGAACTTCGACGGTCGTTTCGACGGCCCGATGACCATGCGCACAGGCATGGCACGGTCCAAGAATCTGGTGTCGATCCGCATCATGCAGAAGATCGGTGCCCGATTTGCGCGCGACTACGTTTCGCGATTCGGCTTCGATCCGGCCCAGCAACCGCCAGTGCTGACCCTTGGCCTGGGTGCCGGGGTGGTCACGCCCTTGCAGATGGTCAGCGGGATTTCCACCTTTGCCAACGGGGGCTTCCGGGTCGATCCCTACCTGATCTCGCACATCACCGACGCCAACGGCAATGTCGTTGCGAAGGCCAGACCCCGGATGTCTGGCGACGAGGCCAATCGATCCATCGATCCACGCAACGCCTACATCATGGACTCGATGCTGCGCGATGTCGTGCGCCGAGGCACCGCCACGCGGGCCAAGGCCTTGAACCGGCCCGATATCGCCGGCAAGACAGGCACGACGAACGACTCATTCGATGCCTGGTTCGTCGGTTACCAACCCTCGATTGCCGCCGCCGCCTGGGTCGGATTCGATCAGCCGCGCAAGCTCGGTGACCGTGAAACCGGCGGAGGACTGGCCCTGCCGATCTGGCTGGAATACATGCAGACCGCGCTGGCAGAGGTACCGATCATGCAGATGCAGCCACCGTCGGGCGTGGTCCAGGTGGCCGACGATATTTATCTGAGCGAGACCACGCCGGACGTGGGGATCCGCAGCGTGGGCATGACCGAGGGCGGTATTGCCACGGGCACCCAGGGGCGGCGCAGCGCCGAGCGGCTGCGCAATCAGGTGTTCTAGGCGGCTAGAGTTGCAGCGACACCGGCGAGCCGCTTTGTGCCGAGGCACAGCGCGACAGCACTGCCGACAACTCATCGCCACTGCGGGTGTCGACCCAGCGGGATTGCTGCTGACGAAAGTGATGCGCACCCGAGGGCGCTGCCAGCCAGATTTCCCGCATCGGTGTCTGGCCATTGATGACGATACGGGAACGATCGGCGAATTCTATCTCCAGCACATGGCCGGACCGTTGCAGATCGACATCGACGCCGCTCGCGTCGAGCAGGTCTTCGATCCGATCGAGCAGGTGCTCGCAATCCGTGATGAACTGCTGTTCGCTCATGCTAAGCTCGCTGGATGAGAAAAACCGCCTGCATTGTACTGGTCATCGCCTGGTCGGCATGGCTTGGCGCCTGTGGTCAGCGTGGACCGCTATACCTGCCTACCGACACTGCCGAACAATCCAAGGCCAAGGCAGGCAACGCCGTGAACCGGGTCGAGCCGCCGCGTCCTGCCGACAGCCGCTGACCCTGCGTCGGCCCTTTGCGCATCCGGCCACGGCAGCCTGACCGACCCTTACTCCCCTTCGCACGACCCACATCATGTTCGACTATCGCGACAACCAGCTCTACTGTGAAGATGTCGCCCTGGCCGACATTGCCGCCCGCTTCGGCACCCCCACCTGGGTCTATTCGCGACGCGCAATCGTCTCGGCCTGGCATGAATTCGCCGACGCACTCGCTCACCGGCCCGTGCTGATCTGTTATGCCGTCAAGGCGAATGCCAACCTGGCCGTTCTGGACTGTCTGGCCCGCGAGGGCGCGGGGTTCGATATCGTGTCCGAGGGCGAACTGCAACGGGTGCTGGCCGTGGGCGGATTACCCGAACGCATCGTCTTCAGCGGGGTGGGCAAGAGCGAGGCAGGCATCCGGCGTGCACTCGAGGTGGGCGTACGCTGCTTCAATGTCGAATCGGAGGCCGAGCTGCAGCGGCTCGACCTCATCGCGCGCTCCATGGGCAAGCGTGCACCGGTTTCGCTTCGGGTCAATCCCGATGTCGACGCGGGCACGCATCCGTATATTTCGACCGGACTGCGCGAGAACAAGTTCGGCATTGCTCATGAACGCGCCCGCGAGGTCTACCGGATCGCGAATCACCTGCCCGGCCTGCAGGTCGTGGGTATCGATTGTCATATCGGGTCGCAGATCACCGAGCTGGCGCCGTTTCTGGCCGCCCTCGATCGTGTGGTCGACCTGTTCCTGCAGGTGCGGGAGGACGGCATCGCCCTCACGCATATCGACCTGGGTGGCGGGCTGGGCATCGCCTATGGCGACGACGATGAACCGCCAGCGCGCGCCGAACTCATGCGCCAGATCGACCAGCGGCTTGCGCAGCGCCTGGGCGAGACAGCCGCCAGCGTCGAACTGGTCTTCGAGTTCGGCCGATCCATCGTCGGGTCCGCCGGGCTGCTGTTGTCGCGTGTTCTTTACCTGAAACCGACCGCCGTGCGCAATTTCGCGATCATCGACGCCGCGATGAACGACCTGCTGCGCCCCTCGCTCTATGGCGCCATACATCGGGTGCTGCCGGTTGAACCGCACCCGGGCAATGGCGCGGTGCCCGCGCAGGAATGGGATCTGGTGGGTCCGGTCTGTGAGTCGGGCGACTGGCTGGCCCGCAACTGCCGGCTCTCGCTCGGGCCCGACGACCTGCTGGGCTTTGCCGACGCGGGCGCCTATGGCATGGTGATGAGCTCGAACTACAACACACGGGCCCGTGGTGCCGAGGTGTTGGTCGATGGCCGTGTGGCTCATCTGGTGCGCGAACGCGAGAAGCTTCGAGCAGATGATCGCCGGCGAGCATCTGCCCGGATCCTGATCCCTCGGCGGCTCAGCGCGACTTCAGATGCACGACCAGCCGCCAGACGAGCAGGGTCGCGACGATGATGAGGAAGATCAGCGGCTCGCCGATGTCGTTCTTGGCCGCCTTGTGCCACCAGAAATGCAGTACACCGAGCGGCGCGATCAGATAGATTGCCCGATGAAGCCGCTGCCAATGGCGGCCCAGCCGGCGCATCGCCCGCTGGGTCGAGGTCAGCGCCAACGGCAACATCAGCAGGAATGCCGCCACTCCGGCCGTGATGTACAGATGCTTGCGAATGTCTCTGGCCATCCGGAGCAGATCGAACCAGTGTTCGAACCATACCCAGGTCGTCAGATGGGCGCAGGCATAAAAAAACGTCATCAGGCCCAGGGTTCGTCGCAGTCTCAACAGCCAGCCTGCCCCGGTGATCCGGCGCAATGGGGTCACGCATAAGGTGATGCAGAGCATCGTGAGCGTCCACCAGCCCGTCAGCCGCGTGACAGCCTCGACCGGATTGGCACCCAGCTCGTTCGCATAACCCAGGACAAACAGGCGCAAGAAGGGAATGAGCGAGGCGATCACAACCAGAACCTGCACGATGCGCAATCGTGCAGGGTTCATGCGGAACCGGGCGGAGTCCCCCGACAGCACTCTGGCAGACAAGAGCGGAACAGTCCTCAGAAGTGCTTGGCCAGATCCATCCCGGCATAGAGCGAGGCGACCTGATCTGCGTAGCCGTTGAACATCAGCGTGTCACGTTCGGGACTCAGAAAACCGTCTTCTCCGATCCGACGCTCGGTTGCCTGCGACCAGCGTGGATGATCAACGGTCGGGTTCACATTCGAATAGAAGCCGTACTCGTTGGGCCCGATCAGGTTCCAGCTGGTCGCGGGCTGGGTTTCCGTGAAGCGGATCCCGACCAGCGACTTGCCGCTCTTGAAGCCGTATTTCCAGGGAACGACCAGGCGCAGCGGCGCCCCATTCTGATTGGGCAGAACCTGGCCGTACATGCCGAAGGCCAGCAGGGTCAATGGATGCATCGCTTCATCCATGCGCAAGGCCTCGACGTAGGGCCAGTCGATGATCGGATAGACCAGGCCGGGCATCTGGATAGGATCGGCCAGCGTGATGAATTGCACATATTTGGCCTTGGCGGTGGGCTGGACCTTGTCGATGAGCGCGGCCAGCGAATACCCGACCCAGGGAATGACCATGGACCAACCTTCGACACATCGAAGCCGATAGATGCGTTCTTCCATGGGCGCCAGCTTCAGCAGGTCTTCGATGTCCCAGTTGGCCGCCTGTCCGACTTCACCGTCGATCCGCACCGTCCAGGGACGGGTCTTCATGCCGCCCGCGTAATCGGCCGGATCCGACTTCTCGGTCCCGAATTCGTAAAAGTTGTTGTAGGTGGTCACGTCCCGATACGCGGTGATCTTCTCCTTCGTGCCGAACCGGCTCGTGACGAACGGCAGCTTGTGAAGCCGTCCCTCGTCGGTCTTGGCACCATGGGCCCGGTTGGCCAGGAATGCAACGGGCAGTACGCCGGCGGCGGCCAGAATCGCCCGGCGCCGGGCATAGACGCCGGGCGGCGTGACCGCCGACTCGCGAAGATGATGGGCTCCAATGGATCGAATCAGCATGCCATTTGTCCTGATGGTGGGATACGGACGGTAACACCGGTCTGACCGGTTGTCAGACAGAATCGCGCGAACTTACGGTGCAACGCACGCATCCCGGGCCACCGCAGCCGGCTGGACTGATGACCGGACTGATACCTGGCCCGGCCGGCTCGGTCTGCTCGGCTGACGGTTGATGCCAGACCGAACCATTAAAATCGGACAAATAATGCAGCAACGCACAGTAATGCCCTCAGAAACGGGCGACCATCCCGGCCCGGGCCCCCGTCAGGACCCTCGTCCCGCCCACGATCCCTCTTTGCCCGTCGTGAATCCACGAATTGCCTTTTTTGGACATAACGCGCTGGATGCGGCCGTCAAACGACGCATCGTCGGTCTGCTGCGCACCGGTGCCACCGTTCGCGCCTACACCATGCGCCGTGGCGACAACCAGCCACGCGAATGGGATAACGTCGATCTGGGCCGCACCTACGACCGGGTGTTCTGGCAGCGCGGTATCAATATCGTCCGCGGCCTGGCCGTGCTGCTGCGCCGACGCGGCGAATTGCTCGAAGCCGACCTCTGGATCGCGCGCAATCTGGATATGCTGGTGCTGGCCTACTTCGCCAAGACCATCGCCGGCTCAAAGGCGCCGCTGGTCTACGAATGCCTGGACATCCATCCCCTGATGACGCGCAGCGACCCGCTGGGCCGACTCATGCGATCGATCGAGCGCCGCCTGCTGGCGCGATCGGAACGATTGATCGTCAGCTCCCCGGGGTTCATGCGCGAGTATTTTGATGTGCATCATCAGGCAGTGTGCCGGGCCAGCGTGATCGAGAACCGACTGCCCTCATCGGCGGTCGTCGAAAGCCGACCCGAACCCGGACCGATCAAATCTGAAGACCAACCGATCGTGATCGGATGGTTTGGCAATCTGCATTGCCAGCGCTCATTGAATCTGCTGCATGGCATTGCCAAGGCTCTGCCCGATCGCATTCAGGTGGTGCTGTATGGCATGCCCAGTCTGGCGGTGATCCCGGACTTCGCCTCACGGGTCCATGATCTGCCCAATTTCGTGTTTCGCGGTCAGTATCGCTACCCGGATGACCTGGCGAGAATCTACGGAGAACTCGATCTGATCTGGGCGGGCGATTTTTACGATGCCCGGTTCAATTCGCGCTGGCTGTTACCCAATCGGATCTACGAAGGCGGATACTTCGGCGTCCCGCCGATCGCTCCTTCCGATGGCGAAACCGGTCGATGGATCGCGACGCGCAGTGCAGGATGGCTGGTTGACGAGCCGGTCGAATCGACGCTGCTCGAATTGCTGGGTTCGCTCACCCACGCCCAGATTCATGCGCGACGCCGCGAGCTGCTCACGCGCAGCCGCGACTTTTTCGTATCACCCGACTCGGAGCTGTCGACCTTCGTCGATCAGGTGTTGCGGCCAGCCCAGGCCTGACGGCCACCGCGACCGGGCCACATCAATCAATCGATCAGCGCAGGCCGGCGACGTATTCGGCCAGCGCCTTGATCTCGGAATCGGACAGGCGGGCGGCAATCGCGGTCATCTGCGAATTGTTCTTGCGGGTGCCCTGACGAAACGCGGTGAGCTGACCGGCCGTGTATTCGGCGTGCTGACCCCAGATACGCGGATATTGCGACGGGATGCCGGCGCCCGTGGGGCCGTGACAGCCTGCACAGGAAGGCACGCCCTTGGCGGCAATGCCTCCCCGGTAGATCTGCTGGCCGAGTTCGATCAGGTCGCGCTGACCGGCCACCGCCGGAGTCAGTTTCTGACGGGAAAAATGAGCGGCCAGATTGCGCTGATCATCGGGCGACAACTGGGCGGCGAAGCCGGCCATGATCGCGTTTTCGCGCAATGGGGGGGCGCCGTCGACCGATGAAAAATTGCTCAGCTGCTTGATCAGGTATTCCGGATGCTGGGCCGCCAGATTCGGATTGATCGGCAACGCGCTGTTGCCATCGGCACCATGGCAGGCCGCGCAGATCTCACCACTGATTTTGGCACCAAGCTCGGGATCGGCCGGTTTCGCACCCGCGGCATTGGCTGACGGATTCGCGAACACGCCGAGCATCAGGGCCAGACCCGCGCTCGCGACCCATTGACCCAGCACGGCTCCACCCATGGCACCACCTTCTCTTGCGCGCGGCACACCGATCGATCGCAGCGGTGAATCGGGATGAAGCTCAGATGCTTGATGTGCTGGGGTTCCGAACTGCTTGCCTGACGGCAGATTTCGCTCTGAATTCATTGCTGATCCGGTCTCGTTGAATTCGGCATTCGCCAAACCCTTGATTGTACAATGGGGCCCGCTTTTTTCGAGACAGCCGCCGTGGGTCGAGGCCTACAAAGCGCCCGCTTTTACAATACCGTCGTCAAGCTCGGCCGGCTCCCCGACCTGATCGTGCCTGAGGTGGCCTTTGCTGGTCGCTCGAATGCGGGCAAATCGACCGCGATCAACAAGTTGTGTGGTCGTAATCGGCTGGCCTTCGCCAGCAAGACGCCCGGTCGCACCCAGGCGCTCAATTATTTTGCGATCGGTCCCGATGATTCGGTTGAAGGCTTCGTGGTCGATACGCCGGGTTATGGATACGCCCAGGCGCCCGAAGCCGTTCGACAATCCTGGCGCCCGCTGGCGGCCGAGTATCTGCGCACGCGTGACTCGCTGGTCGGACTGGTGCTGGTGCTCGATTGCCGACGCGAAATCACCGAGCGCGATGCCGACCTGCTCGCGTGGGTGCCCGCCCATGTGCCCCGACTACTGCTGGTCACCAAGACGGACAAGCTGGGCCGGGCTGCGCAGCAGCAGACATTCGGCCGTATCCAGCAGCAATATCAGGAACTCATGCCCGATATTGCGGCGAGCATCATAATGTTTTCCGCAACGAGTGGCGCCGGCCTGGAGGCAACGCGCCGTCTCATCGAAGAATGGTTCCATGCCGGTGCGGCACCCTGAATCCGGCAACACCCCACGAGATCCATCATGACAGCCCAGTCGAAATCGCCACGCAATGGTCCCAAGGCCTACCCCACGCCCAGAACCCATCGCCCACGCCGACTTCGCCACGATGAGTTCACACGCCGCCTGGTGCGCGAAACCCGCCTCTCGGCCGACGACCTCATCTATCCGGTCTTTGTGCAGGCAGGCAACCGACAGCGCCATGCGGTGCCATCAATGCCGGGCGTCGAACGACTGAGCCTGGATCTGTTGCTACCGGTGGCCGAGCGCTGCCTGGGCCTGGGTGTACCAGTGCTGGCCTTGTTCCCGGTCATCGATCCCTCGCTCAAGACCCCCGACGGGCGTGCTGCCACTGATCCCGACGGCCTAATCCCCACCATCGTGGCCGAACTCAAGCAACGGTTTCCGGAACTTGGGGTGTTGTGCGATGTCGCGCTCGACCCGTATACCAGTCACGGACAGGACGGCGTGATCGACAAGAATGGTTATGTGATCAATGACGTGACCGTCGAGATCCTGATCGAGCAGGCGCTGACCCAGGCCGAGGCGGGTGTAGACATCGTCGCCCCGTCAGACATGATGGATGGCCGGATCGGTGCGATCCGCGAAGCCCTCGAACACCATGGTCATATCCATACCCGAATCATGGCGTACTCGGCAAAGTATGCGTCAGCCTTCTATGGTCCGTTTCGCGATGCGGTTGGATCGGCGAAGAATCTGGGCAAGAGCAGCAAGGCGACCTACCAGATGGATGCGGCCAATTCGAACGAAGCTCTGCGCGAGGTCGAACTCGACCTGCTCGAGGGAGCCGACATGGTGATGGTCAAACCCGGCATGCCTTACCTGGACATCGTGCAGCGAGTCAAGGAACGCTTCGAATGTCCGACCTTCGTGTATCAGGTCAGTGGCGAGTACGCGATGCTCAAGGCAGCGGCCGCCAATGGCTGGCTGGACGAGCGCGCCGTCGTCTTGGAATCGTTGCTGGCCATGCGGCGCGCCGGTGCCGACGGCATCCTGACTTATTTCGCGCTGGATGTCGCCGGCTGGCTGGCCGATGACCGTTAACTATCAAGGAGGAATCTATGTCGAATGAGGGCTATCACGAACCCATCGCTGAACTGAGCGATGAAACCCGCGACATGCACCGTGCAATCGTGTCGCTGATGGAAGAGCTGGAAGCGGTCGACTGGTATAACCAGCGGGTCGATGCCTGCAAGGACGACGAGCTCAAGGCCATCCTCGCCCACAATCGCGACGAAGAAAAGGAACATGCCGCCATGGTCCTGGAGTGGATTCGACGACGTGATCGCCGGTTCGATGCAGAGCTCAAGGACTACCTGTTCACCGACAAGTCACTCAAGCACGACTGAAGGCAGATGATTCGGTGGGGTTGAGATGCGTTAGCTGGTCAGTCGGCCAGTGCCTCTGGCCGGCGCTAGCGTGAGAGTAACCACTTACTCATACGGCCGTCTTTCCGGACCATTTGAGAGTTAGCAGTTACTTACGTAGCAATTTTCATCGTCCGCATGAGCGGCCATCTGCTCGACGGTGCTCGGGCAGGTCAAGTACGCCATCGCTGAAGTCGCAGCCCGCAGACGGTTCGGGTTGCAACGGCATGCGATGAGACCCCGCCCAGCCGGACGGCTGGCGCAGGGGTATTCACCGAGATCAGGCCTGTTCGGCGTCCGTCGCGGGCGTTTCCGGGCGATCCATCAATTCGACCAGCGCCATCGGGGCATTGTCCCCGATCCGGAAGCCAAACTTGAGAATGCGCAGATAACCACCGGGACGGCTGGCGAAACGCGGGCCGAGTTCGTCGAAGATCTTGACGACCATTTCACGGTCGCGAAGCCGGTCGAATGCGAGGCGTCGATTGGCCAGGCTGGGTTTCTTGCCCAGCGTGATCAAAGGCTCCACGACCCGCCGCAATTCCTTGGCCTTGGGCAGAGTGGTCTTGATCTGCTCGTGCCTGATCAGCGCATTGCAGAGATTGCGCAACAGGGCCTGACGATGGGCGCTGGTGCGGTTGAGTTTACGAAGTCCGTGACGATGACGCATGGTTGTCTACCTGTATCAGGGTCGCTCGAGTCCGACAGGCGGCCAGTTCTCGAGACGCATACCAAGGGTCAGGCCGCGCGAGGCGAGCACTTCCTTGATTTCGTTCAGAGACTTGCGCCCCAGGTTCGGCGTTTTCAGCAGTTCATTCTCGGTGCGCTGGATCAGATCACCGATGTAATAGATGTTCTCGGCCTTCAGGCAGTTGGCTGACCTGACCGTGAGTTCGAGATCATCGACCGGACGCATCAGGATGGGATCAACCTGCGGACCGCGGCCCCCGATCGAGGCCTCGACGATCGGCTCGACCCCGCCCTCGAGCGCGGCAAAGACCGACAACTGTTCGACCAGGATACGGGCCGACTGACGCACCGCCTCCTCAGGAGCGATCACGCCATTGGTTTCGATATCGACCACCAGGCGATCCAGGTCGGTACGTTGCTCAACACGGGCGCTCTCGACCGAATAACTCACCCGGCGAACCGGTGAGAACGAGGCATCCAGCACCACGCGCCCGATGGTCTTGCTCTCCATCACATCGCGCAGGGTGCCCGGCACATAACCACGACCCCGCTCGACCTTGATCGACATGTCCAGACGGCCGCCTTCGGTCAGCGTCGCGATCACGTGTCCGCCATTGATGACTTCCACATCATGGGGCAGATCGATGTCGGCCGCGGTGACCGGACCGGGCGTCTCTTTGCGCAGCGTGAGGTAGACCTCATCGCGGTTGTGCAACTTGAACACCACCCCTTTGAGATTGAGCAGCAGATCGACCATGTCTTCGCGGACACCGTCGATCGTCGAGTATTCATGGACCACGCCCGAGATCTGCACTTCGGTGGGCGCATAGCCAACCATCGATGAGAGCAGGACGCGGCGCAACGCATTGCCGAGCGTGTGACCGTAGCCGCGTTCGAACGGCTCCATCACTACCCGTGCGTGCGACCCGGCGATCTGCTCGACCTCGACGATGCGTGGCTTCAGCATGGCAGTCTGCATTGGCAATTCCTCAGTTATTACTGTTTAGCGCGAGTACAGCTCGACGATCAGGCTCTCGTTGATATCACCGGCGAGATCGCCACGATCGGGAACAGACTTGAAGGTACCTTCCATCTTGTTCTTATCCACCGAGACCCAACTCGCGATGCCGATCTGCTCCGCCAGATTCAATGCATCGACGATACGCGCCTGGGTGCGACATTTCTCGCGAACCGAGACGACATCGTTTGGCTTGATGACGGCCGACGGGATGTTCAGCACGGCGCCATTGACCAGGATGGACTTGTGGCTGACCAGTTGGCGTGCTTCCGCACGCGTGGAGCCAAAGCCCATCCGATAAACCACGTTATCCAGGCGGCACTCGAGCAGTTGCAGGAGCAGATCACCTGTGTTGCCCTTGCGCCGCACAGCCTCGGCGAAATAGCGGCGGAACTGCCGCTCGAGCACGCCATACATGCGTTTGACTTTCTGCTTCTCGCGCAATTGCCGACCATAGTCGGACATGCGCATGCCCGAGGTACGACCATGCTGGCCTGGCTTGGATTCCTTGGCCTTGCCGTCCAGCGGTCGACGCGCACTCTTGAGAAAAAGGTCTGTGCCTTCCCGGCGAGAGAGTTTCGCCTTGGGTCCGGTATATCTTGCCACGATGATTCCTTGAAAACTTTACGCGGTTTCCCGCGGACAGTTCGCGCTTTTCGAAAGGCCACCTGAAGACAGGATGGCGGCGAACGGTGGGCTTGATGACATCGGTTTCGGCACTGGGCCAGGGAGCCGACATCCCTCCCTTCTACAACTGCGATCAGAGCAGATCCAGGCCATTGATGCCCAGCCCCAGGGGGAGCCGACGGGCTTCAATCCCACTCCGGATGGTGTGGGCTGTATTCACGAAAGAGACGATCCGGGCCGAACGAGTCGCCAGGATCCGCCCCGCTGCTTCAGATTCTCCGGCGCTTGGGCGGACGACACCCATTGTGCGGGATCGGCGTCACATCGGAGATCGACAGGATCTTGATGCCCAGCGCGTTGAGCGCACGCACCGAGCTTTCACGCCCCGGCCCCGGACCACGAATCTGCACCTCGAGATTTTTGATGCCGCATTCCTGGGCGGTACGACCCGCCGCTTCGGCCGCCACCTGGGCTGCGAACGGCGTCGATTTGCGCGAACCCTTGAAGCCGGCCCCACCCGACGATGCCCAGGCCAGCGCGTTGCCCTGGCGGTCGGTGATCGTGATGATGGTGTTGTTGAAGGACGCGTGCACATGGGCGATGCCGTCGGACACGTTCTTCTTGACCTTGCGCCGGACCCGCTGACCCGAACCCTGCTGTTGACCCTTTGCCATTGACGAGTACTCCGATTATTTCTTGAGGGCGATGCCGGCCTTGCGGGGGCCCTTGCGAGTCCGCGCATTGGTGCGGGTACGCTGACCACGGGCGGGCAGACCACGACGATGTCGCAGGCCACGGTAACAGCCCAGGTCCATCAGCCGCTTGATCGACATCGAGACTTCCCGACGAAGATCGCCCTCGACCTGATAGCGGGTGATCTGCTCGCGAATCCGTTCGAGCTCCGCGTCGTTCAGGTCCTTGACCTTCTTGGTGGTCTCGACGCCCGCTTCCACGCAGATGCGGCGCGCGAGCGTGCGCCCGATGCCATAAATCGCCGTCAGACCGATTTCGGTGTGTTGACGATCGGGAATGTTGATGCCGGCAATCCGTGCCATGTGTGCCCTCTGGACCCCTGGGTCCGCGATACGCTAAAACGCTGAAACAAAACCGCTGTTCGACTGCCGCCCTTGGGCGTGCAGGCTTCAGCCCTGACGTTGCTTATGACGCGGGTCGGTACAGATGACACGAACCACGCCATTGCGACGAATGATCTTGCAGTTGCGGCAGATTTTCTTGACCGATGCCATGACTTTCATGACTAACCTCGACTCAGTGTGACTGGCTGCCCGGCATACGCCCGGACGGACGACGCGCGGTATTTGACCCCACCCGCATCAACGGGCCCTGAAAACGATCCGCCCGCGCGACAAGTCGTATGGCGTGAGTTCCACCGTGACCTTGTCGCCTGGCAGGATGCGGATGTAATGCATGCGCATCTTTCCGGAAATATGTCCCAACACCACATGCCCGTTTTCGAGCTTGACCCGGAAGGTGGCATTGGGCAGGTTTTCCATCACCTCGCCCTGCATCTGGATAACGTCGTCTTTTGCCATTCGTTCGCTCAGAGACCCTTGGCGCCCGACTTGCGCAATAGCGGTTCGTACTGGTGAGACATCATGTAAGCCTGCACCTGAGCCATGAAATCCATGGTGACCACCACGATGATCAGCAGCGACGTACCACCGAAATAGAATGGGACATTCCATTCGAGAATCAGGAATTCAGGCAGCAGACAGACCAGGGTGATGTAGATCGCACCCACCATGGTCAGGCGCATCAGAATCTTGTCGATATAACGCGCGGTCTGCTCGCCCGGCCGGATGCCCGGCAGGAAGGCGCCACTCTTTTTCAGGTTGTCAGCAGTCTCGCGGCTGTTGAACACGAGCGCGGTGTAAAAGAAACAGAAGAAGATGATGGCGGCCGCATACACCATGATGTAGACCGGCTGACCGGGTGACAGGGTTGCCGCGAAGTCGCGGAATCCATTGATCAGGGGGTTGCTCGATTCACCGGCGGTGAACCACTGCGCAATCGTGGCCGGGAACAGGATGATCGAGGAAGCAAAGATGGGCGGAATCACCCCGGCCATGTTGAGCTTCAGGGGCAGGTGCGAGCTCTGCCCGCCGTAGACCCGGTTGCCGACCTGTCGTTTGGCGTAGTTGACGGTGATCTTGCGTTGTCCGCGCTCGACGAACACCACGACCGCCGTGACAATCACGACCAGCGCAATGATGACCAGGCCGACCAGGATGCTCATCGAACCCGTACGGATCAGTTCGCCCATGCCGCCCAATGCAGTCGGCAACCCGGCCACGATGCCGGCGAAGATCAGAATCGAGATACCGTTGCCCAGACCCCGCTCGGTGATCTGTTCGCCCAGCCACATCAGGAACATGGTGCCGGTGACCAGCGAAATGGCACTGGTGACACGAAATACCATGCCTGGATCGATGACCAGATTCGGCTGCGACTCCAGCGCCACCGAAATCCCCACCGCCTGGAAGGTTGCCAGGGCCAGGGTGAAGTAACGCGTGTACTTGGTGATGACCCGACGGCCGGCCTCACCTTCCTTCTTCAGCGCTTCGAGCTGCGGCACCACCACGGTCAGCAGCTGCATGATGATCGAGGCGGAGATATAGGGCATGATGCCCAGCGCGAACACCGAAAACCGCGACAGCGCACCACCCGAGAACATGTTGAACATGCCCAGGATGCCGCCCTGCTGCCCCTGGAACAATTGGGCGAGCTGATCCGGATCGATGCCCGGCACCGGCACGTGGGTGCCCAGCCGATACACGACGAGCGCCATCAACAGGAAAATCAGGCGCTTTTGCAGATCGCCTGATTTTCTGGCTGTTGCCAATGCTGACTGTGAAGTTGCCACGTCGGTGAGGTCCGGTTGCCCTGGGTGCGATGACGATTAATGGTTTGTCGGAACGTCAGCCTGCTGTAGCCGCTTCTGCCGCCGGCAGGTCCGTGATGGCGCCACCGGCTGCCTCGATGGCCGCACGCGCGCCCTTGGTCACGGCAATACCTTTGAGCGTGACGGCCCGTTCGATCGATCCCGACAGGATGACCTTGGCACCCAGCGACAGCTGCGAGGCAACCCCGGCCGCCTTGAGCGCAAGCAGATCGATCTCGGTCACTTCCATTCGCTGCAGGTCTGACAGGCGGATTTCAGCCGTTGCATTGGCCGAACGCGAGGTGAATCCCCGCTTGGGCAGACGCCGGTGCATGGGCATCTGACCACCTTCGAAACCGACCTTGTGAAAACCGCCGGCGCGGGACTTCTGACCCTTGTGACCGCGGCCGCCGGTCTTGCCGAGTCCGGAACCGATACCGCGACCGACGCGGCGGCGCTCTTTGGTCGCGCCAGCCGCCGGTTTGATGGTGTTGAGTCGCATGTCGAAAAACTCCAGGGTCAACCGACCCGAACCAGATAGGACACTTTGGTGATCATGCCGCGCACACTGGGGGTGTCTTCCAGTTCGCGGCTCTGGTGCAGGCGCTTGAGGCCCAGGCCCAGCACCGTGTCGCGATGCGACTGACGGGTGCCGATCGGGCTGCGCACCAGCGTGACCTTGACTGTCTTCTTGCTCACGCCAGGATCTCCTCGACGGACTTGCCACGCTTGGCCGCAATTTCGGCCGGCGTATTCATCTTGCGCAAGGCATCGAGCGTGGCCCTGACCATGTTGTAGGGATTGCTCGATCCATGACTCTTGGCCACGACGTTGTTCACGCCCAGCACTTCGAAGACCGCGCGCATCGGACCACCGGCAATGATGCCGGTACCGTCAGGAGCCGGTGCGACCATGACAGTGGAGGCGCCATGGCGACCGATCACCGTGTGGTGAACGCTACCGCTCTTGAGGCTCACCTTGAACATCTTGCGGCGGGCTTCATCCATCGCCTTTTGCACTGCGACCGGCACTTCGCGCGATTTACCCTTGCCCATACCGATGCCGCCGTCACCATCGCCGACGACCGCGAGCGCGGCGAAACCGAGGATACGGCCACCCTTGACCACCTTGGTCACGCGGTTGACCGCGATCATCTTCTCGCGCAGACCGTCTTCGCTGCCTTCGCTGCCTACTCTTGCCTGGATCTTTGCCATCGTGATTTACTCGTCCCTGCTCAGAACTTCAGACCGGCTTCGCGCGCCGCATCGGCAAGCGCCTTGACTCGCCCGTGATATCGGTACCCGGAACGATCGAACGCCACCGCGTCGATGCCGGCCTTGAGTGCCTTTTCGGCCAACCGCTTGCCCACGATGACCGCCGCATTGGCGTTGCCGCCCTTGCCGGTCAACTGGCTCTTGACTTCCGACTCCACCGTGGAGGCGGTCACCAGCACCTTGGCACCCTGAGCATCGGTGATCGATGCGTAGATGTTGGCATTGGAGCGAAATACCAGCAGTCGGTTCGCATTGAGTTCGCGGATCTTGTGCCGTGTCTGACGCGAGCGACGCAGCCGCCTGAAATTCTGATTGCTCATTTCTTCTTGGTTTCCTTAAGCGAGACCTGCTCATCGGAATAGCGAACGCCCTTGCCCTTGTAGGGCTCGGGCGGTCGATAGGCGCGTACTTCGGCAGCGACCTGACCGACCTGTTGCTTGTCCGCGCCTCGGATCACGATCTCGGTCTGGGTCGGTGTTTCGGCCTTCACCCCGACAGGAACAGCGTGGACCACCGGATGCGAGAAACCCAGTTGCAGGTTCAGGTTCTGACCCTGGGCCTGGGCTCGGTAGCCCACGCCCACCAGGGTCAGCTTCTTCTCGAAGCCTTTGGACACACCATGGACCATGTTGGCGATCAGGGCCCGGAAGGTACCCGACATCGCATCGGATGCCTTGCCTTCCTGGGCTGCCGATACCGTCACACTGGCGCCTTCCTGATCGATCCGGACCAACGGACTGACCGTCTGTTTCAAGGTCCCCAGGGGACCCTTGGCCGAGAGGACTCCACCGGCAAAGTTGATCTCGACCCCCTTGGGGACCGTGACCGGCATGCGTGCAATTCTGGACATGCTCGCGGCTCCTTTAAGCGACGTAGCCGAGGACTTCGCCACCCACGCCGGTAGCCCGGGCATGGCGGTCGGTCATCACGCCTTTGGAGGTGCTGACAATCGCAACCCCCAATCCGTTCATCACGCGCGGCAGATCATCACGCGCCTTGTACACCCGCAGGCCCGGTTTGGACACCCGGTCGATGCGCTCGATCACCGGCGAACCCGCGTAATACTTGAGCTGCACGGTCAGTGTCGAATGGGCACCACTATTGGCCACTTCGAATCCGTCGATGTAACCCTCGTCGCGCAGCACGCCGGCGATGGCTACCTTCAGTTTCGATGAAGGCATGGCAACCGACTGCTTGGCAACCGCTTGTGCATTGCGGATGCGCGTGAACATGTCGGCGATTGGATCGCTCATACTCATATGAAATATTCCTACCAGCTCGCCTTGATCACACCCGGCACCTCGCCGGCCATTGCAGCCTGGCGCAGCTTGTGACGGGCCAGTCCGAATTTGCTATAGGTTCCACGCGGCCGGCCGGTAATCTCGCACCGGTTGCGCAAACGCGTCGGGTTGGCATTGCGTGGCAACGCCTGAACCTTCAGACGGGCCTGATAACGCTCTTCTTCGCTGCGCGACTGGTCGTCGATGATCGCCTGCAGCGCAGCGCGCTTGGCCGCATATTTCTTCACCAGTTTCGCCCGCTTCATGTCGCGGTTGATCAGTGCAAGTTTCGCCACGTTGCCGTCCTCAGTTACGGAAGGGAAAGCGAAACGCGGTCAACAGCGCCTTCGCCTGCTCATCGGTCTTCGCGCTGGTGGTGATGCTGATGTTCAGCCCGCGCACGGCGTCGACCTTGTCATATTCGATTTCCGGAAAGATGATCTGCTCGCGGACACCGAGATTGAAGTTGCCGCGGCCATCGAAAGACTTGGCGGACACACCGCGGAAATCCCGCACCCTGGGCAACGCGATGGTGATCAGACGGTCCAGGAACTCGAACATGCGTTCGCCGCGAAGCGTGACCATGCAACCGATCGGATAACCCTCACGGATCTTGAATCCGGCGATGGCCTTTCGCGCCTTCGTGATCACGACCTTCTGACCCGCGATCTTGGTCAGATCGCCGGCTGCATTGTCGAGAATTTTCTTGTCCGCCACGCCTTCGCCCACGCCCATGTTCAACGTGACCTTGGTGAATCGCGGCACTTCCATCACCGACTTGAAGCCGAATTGCTCGATCAGGGCCGGAACGACCTGATCTCGATATTGTTGCTGGAAACGGGCTGCCATGTCGCTATGCCTTGCTCTGTTTACCTGATGAATGACTGCTGCGCCGGGCCTCAGGCCTTGACCTGCTCGCCGTTCGACTTGAACACGCGGACCCGTTTGCCGTCGGCCAGGGTCTTGATGCCCACCCGGTCGCCCTTGCCCGTTGCCGGGTTGTAGAGCATGACGTTGGAACGGTCGATCGGCATGGTCTTGTCGACGATGCCACCGGCGGCGCCCTGCATCGGATTGGGCCGCTGGTGCTTTTTGACGATGTTGATACCCTCGACCAGCAGGCTGACCGTATCCACACCGAGCACCGTGCCCCGCTTGCCCTTGTCGCGTCCGGCGATCACGATGACCTCGTCGCCTTTTCGGATCTTTTGCATGACTGGTTCGTCCTTACAGTACTTCGGGCGCGAGCGAGACGATCTTCATGAACTTCTCTGTTCGAAGCTCACGGGTGACCGGTCCGAAGATCCGCGTGCCGATCGGCTCGAGCTTGGCATTGAGCAGCACGGCTGCATTGCCATCGAAGCGCACCAGCGACCCGTCGCCGCGCCGCACACCCTTGGCGGTGCGCACGACAACGGCGTTGTAGATCTCGCCTTTCTTGACCCGGCCACGCGGCTGGGCTTCCTTGACGCTGACCTTGATGACGTCGCCAATACTGGCGTAGCGGCGCTTGGACCCGCCCAGCACTTTGATACACATCACCAGGCGTGCGCCGGTGTTGTCGGCAACGCTGAGCGTCGACTGCATCTGAATCATGTTTTCACTCGTACCAACTTGAGCCGCCCCGCCCGTGGCGCTTGCGCTGACCCGCCAATCGGTGGGCAGGCCGCTAGTCCGGGCTTTCCTGCCAGACCATGTTCATCCATGTTCCGGCCGGGGTTTGACGGTCAGTCTTGGTCCCGCTGGGGGTTAGACCACTGAAGTTCGCTGCACGGGCTTGCCGTGTTTTTTCAGCGAAGCCGATAATATTAACTCGCCTTTCATTTACTGACAAGCGGCTGGCTGACAATGCCGGCCAGTCAGACCTTTACGGCTTCCTTGAGCCGGCGTGTGACCACCCAGCTCTTGCGCTTGGAGATCGGCCGGCACTCGGCGATTTCGACCGTATCGCCTTCGTTGTACTGCTCTTCGGCGTGAGCCAGGTACTTCTTGGAGCGCACGATGAACTTGCGATACAACGGGTGGGCGATCTGACGCTCGACCAGCACCGCCACGGTACGGGTCATCTTGTTGCTTACCACCCGACCGGTAAGGGTCCGGGTGTTGGTGGTTGCTGCCTGCTGTTCTGCCATCACGCGCCCGCCTTCTCTCGGATCAGTGTCTTGACCCGCGCGATGTCGCGCCGGTTCTTGCGCAGCTGCGAGCTGTTGTTCAGCTGCTGCGTGCCGTGCTGCATCCGCAGCGAAAAACCCGCCTTGAGGAGCTCGGTCAGCTCCTTGGCCAGCGCCGCGGTATCTCGGGCGCGCATTTCCTTCAGGTCCATGAGATCAGCCCCCTGTTACAAGCCATGCCGTGAGACGAAGATCGTCTGCAACGGCAGTTTTGCGGAAGCGAGCCGGAAGGCCTCGCGGGCCAGTTCCTCGCTCACCCCGTCCATTTCATACAACACCTTGCCCGGCTGAATCTCGGCCACCCAGTACTCGGGATTGCCCTTGCCCTTACCCATCCGCACTTCGAGCGGCTTCTTGGAGATCGGCTTGTCGGGGAAGATACGGATCCAGATCCGGCCGCCGCGCTTGATGTGACGCGTCATGGCCCGCCGGGCCGCCTCGATCTGGCGGGCCGTCAGCCGACCCCGACCAATCGATTTGAGGCCGAATTCACCGAATGAGACGCTGGCGCCGCGAGTGGCCAGGCCGGTATTGCGGCCCTTGTGCTCCTTGCGGTATTTGCGCCGTTTGGGTTGCAACATGATCGTAATCCTCGATTAATCAGTGGCCGCATCGCCGCCGCCAGCGGCAGCGGCTTCGGGGGCGCCGGACCGGGAACCGGCGCCACGCGTGTCGCCGTCTGGACGCCGGCGCGGGCCGCCGCGCGGCGAGCCCGGCCGATCGCTGCCCGGACGCGGGCCGCGACGATCGCGGCGGTTGTCTTTGTCAGCTGCCAGATCGCGCTCGGGTGCAGGCGGATCCCCAGCCCCAAGGTTCTCGCCGTTGTAGATCCAGACCTTCACGCCGATGATGCCGTAGGTCGTGATCGCTTCGGAAAAACCGTAGTCGATGCTCGCACGCAGGGTGTGAAGCGGCACCCGGCCTTCGCGATACCACTCGGTACGAGCGATCTCCGCGCCGTTGAGGCGGCCGGCACACATGATCTTGACGCCCTGGGCGCCCAGACGCATGGCATTTTGCATCGCCCGCTTCATGGCACGTCGGAACATGATCCGACGCTCCAGCTGCTGGGTGATCGAATCGGCGATGAGCTTGGCGTCGGTCTCGGGCTTGCGAATCTCTTCAATATTCACATGAACGGGCACGCCCATCATGCGCTGAAGATCGGCCTTGAGCTGCTCGATATCCTCACCCTTCTTGCCGATCACCACGCCGGGGCGGGCCGAATAGATCGTGATCCGGGCATTCTTGGCCGGCCGCTCGATGAGCACGCGGCCCACCGAAGCGGTCTTGAGCTTGCGCTTGAGATACTCGCGAACGCGCAGATCGTCATTGAGCATCTGTGCGTAATCGCGCCCTTGTGCATACCAGCGCGAACTCCAGGCCTTCGTGACCGGCAGACGAAAGCCGACTGGATGAATCTTCTGTCCCATGAGGCTTCTCAGTCTCCGACGGTGATAAAGATGTGGCAGGTCTGCTTCTCGATGCTGGCACCGCGCCCCTTGGCACGGGCCCGGAAGCGTCGCAGCGAAGGACCGCCCTCGACCATGATGGTCTTCACCTTGAGCTCGTCGATGTCGGCGCCATCGTTGTGCTCGGCATTCGCAATGGCGCTTTCGAGCACCTTGCGGATGATGGTGGCGGACTTCTTGGGCGAGAAGGCGAGCAGGTTCAGCGCCTTCTCGACCGGCTTGCCACGGATCTGGTCGGCGACGAGACGGCCCTTCTGGGCCGACACCCGTACACCGCGCAATATGGCTCGTGTTTCCATCTGGGGCCTCTCAGCGCTTGGCTTTCTTGTCGGCAACGTGACCCTTGAACGTGCGGGTCAGGGCGAATTCGCCCAGCTTGTGGCCAACCATGTTCTCGTTGATGAACACCGGCACATGCTGGCGCCCGTTGTGCACGGCGATCGTCACGCCGACGAATTCCGGCAGCACCGTCGAACGACGCGACCAGGTCTTGATCGGACGCTTGTCGTTGTTGGCGACGGCGGCATCGACTTTCTTCTGCAGGTGGGCGTCGACGAAAGGCCCCTTCTTGACTGAACGTGTCATGGTGGTCCGTTATTTCTTGCGGTTGCGACGCTGCACGATCATGCCGTCGGTCCGCTTGTTGGTACGCGTCTTGTAGCCCTTGGTCGGTTGACCCCATGGCGACACCGGATGACGGTTGCCGCGGGTGCGGCCACCATGCGGGTGATCGACCGGGTTCATCACCTCGCCACGCACCGTCGGGCGGATGCCGCGCCAACGAGTGGCACCGGCCTTGCCGATCTGGCGCAGGCTGTGCTCGCCATTGCCCACTTCGCCCAGCGTCGCCCGGCATTCGATGTGCACGCGCCGGATCTCGCCAGAGCGCAGCCGCACCTGGGCATAGATGCCTTCGCGAGCCAGCAGGCGGGCCGAACCACCGGCCGAACGCACCATCTGCGCACCCTTGCCGGGTTGCAGTTCGATCGCATGCATGGTCGAGCCAACCGGGATGTTGCGGATCGGCAAGGTGTTGCCAGCCCGGATCGGTGCCTCGGAACCACTCATGAGCTCGGCACCTGGCGTGACACCGCGCGGCGCGAGAATATAACGACGCTCACCATCGGCATACAACAGCAGAGCCAGATGCGCACTGCGGTTCGGGTCGTATTCGATCCGCTCGACCTTGGCAGCGATGCCATCCTTGTTGCGCCGGAAATCGACGATCCGATAGTGTTTCTTGTGACCGCCGCCGCGATGCCGGGTGGTGATGTGGCCATGATTGTTACGGCCGGCATTCTGCTTCTTGGGTCTGAGCAGCGGCGCGAACGGCTCTCCGGTATGCAGGGTCTTGTCGACGACCTTGATCATCCCCCGCCGGCCGGGCGATGTCGGCTTGACCTTGATCAGTGCCATTTATGCGGTCTCCGCAAAATTGATTTCCTGACCTTCGGCCAGACACACATAGGCCTTGCGAGTGCCACGGCGGCGTCCGGGAAAGCGACCGAAGCGCTTGGACTTGCCATCCTGGTTGAGCACGCTGACCCGCTCGACCTGCACCTTGAACAACAACTCGACGGCCGCCTTGATCTCGACCTTGGTGGCGTCCGCCAGCACGCGGAAGGCGACCTGGGCATTTTTCTCGGCGATCATCGTGGACTTTTCCGACACGATGGGCGAGAGCAGCACCTTCATCAGACGATCTTGATTCATGCCAGCATCTCCTGGACCTGGGCGAGCGCATCGCGGGTGATGACCACACGCTCGAAATGCACCAGCGAGACCGGATCCGCGTGGCGGGCCTCGATGACCAGCACCGAGCTCAGATTGCGTGAGGCCAGAATGAGGTTCTCGGACATTTCATTGGTGATGATCAGCACCGAGTCGTCCATACCCATGGCGCGCAGGGTGCCCAGGAAAGCCTTGGTCTTGGGCGACTCGGGCGCGAGCTGCTCGACCACGACCAGACGGTCTTCACGCACCAGTTGCGACAGGATCGAGCACAGGCCGGCGCGATACATCTTGCGATTGACCTTGTGCGAGAAATTCTCGTCAGGCCGGCTCGGATGGGCGCGGCCACCGCCACGCCAGATCGGGCTGGAGGTCATGCCGGCGCGCGCGCGTCCGGTGCCCTTTTGCTTCCAGGGCTTGCGCGTCGAGTGCTTGACCTCGCCGCGTGTCTTCTGTTTACGGTTGCCGCTGCGGGCATTGGCCTGGTAGGCCGTCACCACCTGGTGAATCAGCGGCTCGTTGTAGTCCCGCCCGAACACGGCATCGAGCGCATCGACCTGCGATGCGGTGCCGCTGGCGTTCACGAGTTTGAGTTGCATCGAACGCCTCCCTTATGCCTTGTCGGCCGGTGCCGGCTTCTTGCGCGCCGGCATCACGACCACCTTGCCATTCTTGGACCCGGGTACCGCGCCACGCACGAGCAACAACTGACGCTCGTTGTCGATGCGCGCGATCTTCAGGTTCTGCACCGTGCTGGTCACATTGCCCATCTGGCCTGACATGCGCTTGCCCGGAAAAACCCGGCCCGGATCCTGCGCCATGCCGATCGAACCCGGCACGTTGTGCGAACGCGAGTTACCGTGAGAGGCGCGCTGCGAACTGAAATTGTGGCGCTTGATGGTGCCCGTGAAGCCCTTGCCGTGACTGGTGCCGGTCACGTCGATGAACTGACCCTCGACGAACTGGTCGACCCTGAGTTCGGCGCCTGGCGCCAGATCACCCAGTTTGTCGGCACTGATCCGGAATTCGCGCAGATTCGAGCCCGCGAGCACGCCGGCCTTGCCGAAGTGGCCGGCCATCGCCTTGGTGACCCGATGGGCGCGGCGACTGCCGGCAGCCACCTGGACAGCGGTGTAGCCGTCTTTGTCGGCCGTCTTGACCTGGGCGATTCGATTGCTGGACATATCCAGCACGGTCACGGGAATGGAGTCACCCTCATCCGTGAAGATCCGCATCATTCCGACCTTGCGGCCGATCATGCCCAGCTTGCCGCGCTTTTCAGCTTCGGCTGCCCGGGCTGCACGGTACGGCGATTGCGACAAGTCTCGCCCGTCCGGTTGGCTCATGACTGATACTCCGCTCGACCGGCAAGCCGGCCGCGTTGATGGGTCAGACAATCTGAGTGCACGCGTACTTGGCAAAACCAGGTTTGCCTGACGCCGCTCGCTCAAACCGGGTCAAAGCGCGCCACTGAAGGAGCACCTCAACCAACCAATCACCGCGACTTGCCCGCCCCGGGTGGGCACCCTGGGTGGTCTTTCTGTCCGGTTCGTGGCTTCCGTTTTTGTTCGGCTTTCGCTTCGATTGGCTAGGCCGCGCTTCGAGAACCCGAAATTCTAGCCTACTGGTTTGCTTAGAGCAAGCGGCGGGTGAAATCGGCCGGTCATCGGGTGGCGTTGCAGGCAGACGGCGAAGCGCCGGATCGAGGAGAGGCGGCTCGCTACTCTGCGGATTGCAGCCCAAGTTCGTCACCCGGAGTGCCTCCACCATGTTGTTTGATGCCGCCACCCAGATCATTCTGTCGACCCTTCGCCATCGCATCGTGACAGCGGTGCTGGTCGCGGTCGCTGCCGGTTGCAGCAGCAGCGAACCGGGTTCGCCGGTACGAGAGCCGGTCTCGGTCGTGTCGGCGCAACCGGCCATGCAGGCCCTGGTCAGTCTTCAGGCGGACGGCCCGAGTACCAAGGCGCTGGGCGAGAATCTGCTGGACCTGTCCGGCACCTGGCTCAACTGGTCCGGATCGGGTTCGACCGTTCGATTCGATCCGGCGATCGGTGCCCTGCTGATCCCGGCCTCACAGCCCGGGCTGGACATGGTGCTGGGGGTGCGCCGGTACGACCAGAGTCTGACCGCCGGACGCAGTTATACGCTGACCGTGCAGGCTGACAACCCGGCCGCGGCCGCCATGCTGTTCCTGTTCGACGCCGCCGGTCAGATCGTTCCGGTGCCCGGCACGCCCGATGGGCAGCTGCGATTTGCACGCACCGACGAACCGCTCAGCTTCACTGCGCCCGGTGATGTGGCCGGCTTTTTCCTGCAGGTGCAGAATCAATGGCAGGCGCCATCGCCAACGACGCTCAGCGCGACGATGGCCACCGATCAGGACAATGGCGACGGGCCCAACCTGATCACACCCGTCGATGACTGGCGCGACTGGTTCGGCAGTCCCTCGGGAATCGTGGCGCAGGGCACCGGCCTTGTGATACCCCCGCCCACCGGCAATATCCGCATCGGCGTGCATCGTTTCGCCACCGCCCTCGTGGCGGGTGCACGCTACGAACTGTCGCTCGAGGCCGCCAGCGATGATCAGGCCGCCGCTCTCGTATTCCTGATCGACAGCAGCGGCCAGATCGTGGACTTTGCGGATGCGGCCACCGGCATCCGCTCGCCCTGGCTGGCGGCGACCCGCAACATCCGCAAACAATTTCTCGCGCCAGAGGGTATTGCCGGATTTGCGATCCAGGCGCAAAGCGGCTGGCAGGCCAGCGCGACGGCCACCATCATCCCGTCGTTGCGGCTGGCCGGTGGCGAGCCGCCGTGCGTGATCCCGGTCGAGCAGCCCTCGATATCGTTTGGTCCGGCAATCGGCGGCGGCATCTTCGACATCGACCTGACGGGCGATGGCCTGACCGAGTGCCTGCCCTGAGGCGGGATGTGGTCAGGTCGTCGATGGGGCGCTGAAGCGGCGCAATCGCAACGCATTGCCCAGCACGAACACACTGGACAGGCTCATCGCACCGGCCGCGAACACGGGTGAGAGCAATACCCCATTGACCGGATAAAGCGCCCCGGCCGCCAACGGGATGAGGGCTGTGTTGTAGACAAAGGCCCAGAACAGATTCTGGCGGATGTTACTCATGGTCGCGCGAGACAGGGCGATGGCGGTCGGCACGCCTTGCAGATTGCCCGAGATCAACACCACGTCGGCCGCATCGATGGCGATGTCGGTACCCGAGCCGACGGCAATGCCGACATCGGCATGGGCGAGCGCCGGCGCATCGTTGATGCCATCGCCCACATAGGCAACCTGACCATGCTCGCGCCGCAGCCGCTCGACCGCCTCGACCTTGCCGGCCGGCAGCACCTCGGCAACCACTTCATCCAGGCCCAGCCGCGCGGCGATCGCCTCGCCGGTGCGGCGGTTGTCGCCGGTGATCATCACGACACGCAGGCCAAGCGCATGCAGAGCCTCGATCGCGGCTGCAGCGCCTGACTTGACCGGATCGGCCACGGCCATCATGGCGGCCAGGCGGCCGTCGATGGCCGCATACATCGGTGTGCTGCCCTGATCGGCCAGCTCCCGTGCCTGCGCGGCGAAGGGTTCGACATCCAGACCCTCTCGGACCATCAGCCGGTCGGCTCCGAGCAGCACCGAGATCGATCGCCCGCCCTCAGCCGACCCATCGCTGCCGGCGTCGATCACCGTGGCATGAACCCCCCATCCCGCCTCAGCCCGGAAATCAAGCACCCGCGGCAACTCGAGCCCGGCCTCGCGAGCCGCCGCGACAATGGCCTGCGCGATCGGGTGTTCGGATCGCGCCTCGACCGCCGCAACGGTCGCCAGCACGCGATGTCGATCCAGGCCCGGGCTAACCTGCAGATCGGTCAGGACGGGGCGGCCCTCGGTGAGGGTGCCGGTCTTGTCGAGGGCCACCACACGGGCCTCTTTGAGCAATTGCAGCGCTTCACCCTTGCGAAACAACACCCCGAGTTCGGCGCCCCGTCCAGTCCCCACCATGATGGAGGTCGGCGTGGCCAGACCCATGGCGCAGGGACAGGCAATGATCAACACCGCCACCGCATTGACCAGGGCCATCGCCAATGCCGGCGTCGGCCCCAGGGCGAGCCAGATCAGGAAGGTCAGCACGGCCAGACCCATCACCACCGGGACGAACCACATCGTGACCCGGTCGACCAGGGCCTGCACCGGCAGCTTGCCCGCCTGCGCCTGTTCGACCAGACGGATGATCTGCGCCAGCACGGTCTGCCCGCCCACGGCGGTGGCTCGGACCACCATGGCACCCAGCTGATTGACCGTGCCGCCCACGACCCTGGCCCCGACCTGCTTGTCGACCGGCACCGGTTCGCCGGTGATCATCGACTCATCGACGAATCCCGAACCCTCGATCAGTTCACCGTCGACCGGAAACCGCTCACCCGGACGGACCTCGATCAGATCACCCTGGACGACATCGGCAATCGGCACATCGATCGCTTCGCCCGCCCGACGAACGCGCGCCGTGCGCGCCTGCAGGCCCACGAGTCGGCGGATCGCTGCCGAGGTTCGCCCCTTGGCACGAGCCTCGAGCAGCCGACCCAGCAAAACCAGGGCGACGATCACGGCGGCCGCCTCGAAATACACATTGACCGCGCCGCCGGGCAAGACGCCGGGCAGAAAGGTGGCCACCATCGAATAGCCCCAGGCGGCCAGCGTACCCACCGCCACCAGCGAACTCATGTCGGGGGCCCGTCGCCAGAGCGCCGGCAGCCCCTTGCGAAAAAAACGCGCCCCGGGCCACAGCAACACCGCAGTGGTCAGGATGCACTGGATCACCCAACTGGTCTGATGGCCGATCGTGCGACCAATCAATCCATGCATGCCCGGAATGAGATGGGACCCCATCTCGAGCAGGAAGACCGGCAGGGCCAGGGCGACGGCAATCATGAGATCACGCCTGAGGACCTGGTAATCGGCCTCGCGACGGGCCTGATCGGCGTCGGCCGTGCTGAGCCGGTTGCTGACCATCTCGGCGTCAAAGCCCACCGCCTCCACCGATTCGCGCAATCGGCCAGGATCAATGCCCTGCCCGCCATGAACCTGGGCGCGCTCGGTCGCCAGATTGACCTGGACCCGATGCACGCCGGGCACTGCCGCGAGTGCCCGCTCGACCCGGCCGACGCATGAGGCGCAGGTCATGCCGGTGATGGCCAGATTGATGACCACGGGCGATGCCGTGGGCTCGGACGCGAGCGCCAGGGGGAGATGGGGATCGGGACTGTTCATAATAGTGGTATCGGGCGAGCCTTCAAGTAGGCTGCCCAGACAGAAAGGCCATTCGACATCGGCGATGATCCGGATCGATAATCGGCCCAGACCCATTTTCGCAGAGTACTCCGATATGCAATTCCAGTTGAATGACATGGTATGCGGGGGCTGTGCCCGCAGCGTGACCAAGGCCATCCAGACCGTCGATCCCGCGGCGACGATCCAGATCCGGGTGGAAGAACATCTGGTCGAGGTCGACAGTCAGCTGCCCGCCAGCCGGATCGCGGAGGCGCTGACCCAGGCCGGATTCCCGCCCTCGCCGCAGCAATAGTCAGACGATTCGACTGACCGATACTGGGTATGGCGATCGGTGATGGCTGGTCCTATATTCCGAGACGCTCGCATGTGGCCGAGTCAACCGCAAAGGATTCAAATGAACGCTCGAGTTGTGCTCAAAAGCGGCGCGCTGATCGCCGCCCTCGTCCTTGCCGGCTGCGGTGGCGGCGATGACCCGCCGGCAAGCGGGTCCGGGTCTACGCCCACACCGGCACCAGCGCCGGCTCCGGTAGGCATCGACCCGGGAACGCCGTCGCCCGCGCCCGCGCCCGCACCGACGCCCGGCTCCTCGGGCGGCACGATTCCGGCACTGAGCGCCATTTCGGCCGGTGATGCCAACGGTGGCACGGCATCCAACACGCCATCCGGTTACCTGGATACCTTGCTCAGTGGACGCTGGGCATTCAGCCAGGATGCAGCGGGCAGCTGTTTGTCGATTCCGACCGGCATATGCGGCAGCACGCCGATCAGCTTCAGCTTCGGGCAGGGGTTTGTCGCATCCGGCCTTCAGGCGACCCGGATCGGCGAGGGGCGGTATTACTCGGGCGAGGCTTGCCAGGCCGGCAATCTCGTTGCATCCGGATCCTATTCCGAGGACATCACATTCCAGCCGTCGGACACCTTGGTCGACGATGCAGCGAGCCCCGGATTGCAGATTGCAGTCCGGCGCGGTGTCGCCACGAACTTCAACGCCAACTTCACCCAGGGTGATTCGGCAGCGATCGCGAACCTGTTCAGTAGCTGTCCCACCTTCAACCCCGACCCATCAACCGAGCCCACGCCGCCAACGCCGGAAGCCTGCACCGATTGGATCCAGTTGCGCATCGAAGTGGGTGCTAGCGGCCCCTTGCTGCTGACGGACGAAGACAGCACCTGTGAGCCGGGTACCGTCGCGCCGGCCGCCGCCTTCAGGGACACCTGGAATCTCGATCAGGCGACCGACGGCATGCCAAAGTTGCCCTGACCATGACCATCGATCGCGCGCCCGCCTGACATGCTGCGCGCGATCGACTGCCTCAGCACGAAGGGCCGCCCGCTCGGCCGGGTGCTGGACATGCTCATGCTGGCCTGCGCGATCGGCCTGCTAAGTGCATGCAGCACGGTCCTGAATTCACCCGAGCGCGATCAGCAACTGCTCACCGAACAGATCGCCGGTGCACTACCCCTCACCGCCGACGCCGGCCGACCACCCCCGCTCTATCTCGGCCTGGCATTGTTCGGCGAAACAATGGTTTTCGACAACGATGTGAGCCAGTTCGGCCAGCGGGTTGCGACCGCCGCAGGCGGACCCGGCGCATCGGTCATTCTGTCCAACCGTCCACAGCGCACCGGCACCCGGACCCGGGCGCTGGCCAGCGCCCCCAATGTGCAGCGCCTGTTCCGGGCGGCGGGTCAGCGCAAAGCTCGCGATCAGTTGTCCGTGATCCTGCTCAGCTCGCACGGCAACCGGCAGCGGCTGTTCATCAGCACGCCCGATCAACCCAGGCCGGTCTACATGACGCCCAGGAACCTGGACGATATGCTCGATGCGCTGGGCGGACCCCAGGTCGTGATCGTATCGGCCTGTTACTCGGGTTCGATGATCCAGGGGATACAGGCGCCCGATCGACTGATCATGACCGCCACCGATGCCAACAACGTGAGCTTCGGCTGCAGCGACCGGTTCGACCACACGGTCTTCGTCGAAGCGCTGATGAAGCACCTGTTCGAGCCGGTGCCGCTTGGCGAAGCCTTTCAGAATGCGCGTCTGGCCATTGCCGAGCGCGAGCGACTGTTCTTCGATTCGAAGTCCAACCCCCAGATTCATGCCGGCGAGCAGGTCGCCAACTGGTTGGAACAATCATTCGAGACGTTGCTTAAAGGCCGGTGAATCGGCACGGGCGCAGACCGCCCGCGCTGTCCCCTGCCGCAGACGCGGTCCGCTCTGGTGCGGACCCGTCAGCCCTTGAATCGGTCAGCCGACCTGCTTGACCGAAATCTTCACATCCACGCCAGCCGGCAGATCGAGCTTGGTGAGCGCATCGATCGTCTTGTCGGTGGGATCGAGAATGTCCATCAGACGCTGATGCGTGCGGATCTCGAACTGGTCGCGGGCGGATTTGTTGACGTGGGGTGACTTGAGCACGTCGAAGCGCTCGATGCGGGTGGGCAAGGGAACCGGACCCCGCACTTCGGCGCCCGTGCGCTTGGCGGTGTCGACGATCTCCTGAGCCGACTGATCGATGAGGCGGTAGTCGAATGCCTTCAGGCGGATGCGGATTTTCTGGTTATTCATGACAGCTCCAAAAGAACGACGGGTGGCGCACCCGTATGCGGTTGACTGCGAAAGACGGCGCCGGTCACTCCGACCGGCGCTTCACCCCTGTAGGACTCTGGCCGACGCCCACTGGGCGTCAAACCGGTCACTCGATGATCTTGGCGACCACGCCCGCACCCACGGTGCGACCACCCTCACGAATCGCAAAGCGCAGGCCCTGCTCCATCGCGATCGGCGCGATCAACGCCACGTTCATCTTGATGTTGTCCCCCGGCATCACCATCTCCGTACCCTCGGGCAGCGTCACCGCTCCCGTCACATCGGTCGTACGGAAGTAAAACTGCGGCCGGTAGTTGTTGAAGAACGGCGTGTGACGCCCTCCCTCATCCTTGCTCAGCACATACACCTCACACTCGAACTTCGTGTGCGGCTTGATCGCCCCGGGCTTGCTCAGCACCTGACCGCGCTCCACATCCTCGCGCTTGGTTCCCCGCAGCAACACACCCACGTTGTCGCCCGCCTGACCCTGGTCCAGCAGCTTGCGGAACATCTCCACGCCCGTGCACGTGGTCTTGACCGTGTCCTTGATCCCCACGATCTCGATCTCGTCACCCACCTTCACGATCCCGCGGTCGATCCGACCCGTCACCACCGTGCCGCGACCCGAAATCGAGAACACGTCCTCGATGGGCATCAGGAACGCACCGTCAATCGCCCGCTCGGGCTGCGGAATATAGCTGTCCAGCGCATCGGCCAGCGCATGGATCGAGGGCTCGCCAATGTCGCTCGTGTCACCTTCCAGCGCCTTGAGCGCGCTGCCCTTGACGATTGGAATGTCATCGCCCGGGAACTCGTACTTGCTCAGCAGCTCGCGCACTTCCATCTCCACCAGCTCGAGCAGTTCCTCGTCGTCCACCATGTCGCACTTGTTCATGAACACGACAATGTAGGGAACGCCCACCTGGCGGGCCAGCAGAATGTGCTCGCGCGTCTGGGGCATCGGGCCGTCCGCCGCGCTCACCACCAGGATCGCCCCGTCCATCTGCGCCGCGCCCGTGATCATGTTCTTCACATAGTCCGCATGGCCCGGGCAGTCAACGTGCGCATAGTGACGGTTCGCCGTCTCGTACTCCACGTGCGCCGTCGAGATCGTGATCCCGCGTGCCTTCTCCTCGGGCGCCGCGTCGATCTGGTCGTAACCCTTGGCCTCGCCGCCAAACTTGCGCGACATCACCGTCGTGATCGCTGCCGTCAGCGTCGTCTTGCCATGGTCCACATGACCAATCGTCCCCACGTTCACATGGGGCTTGGTGCGCTCGAACTTTCCTTTTGCCATTTCAAAACCCTTCGTATTTTGTCTGAGATTCAGGCGGTCTTCAGCTTGTCAGAGGGACCGGGTTATTTGGTGCGCGAAGTGATGATCGCGTCGGCGACATTTTTCGGCGCCTCGGCATACTGCTTGAATTCCATCGTATAGGTGGCGCGACCCTGGGTCAGCGATCGCAGCGTGGTCGAGTAACCGAACATCTCGGCAAGCGGCACTTCAGCGCGGATCGCCTTGCCACCACCAGCCATGTCTTCCATGCCCTGGACCATGCCGCGCCGCGAGGACAGATCGCCCATCACGGTACCCGCATAGTCTTCAGGCGTTTCGACCTCGACCGACATCATCGGCTCGAGCAGCACCGGGCGAGCCTGGCGCATGCCTTCCTTGAAGGCCATGGAGCCGGCCTGGCGGAACGCATTCTCGTTTGAGTCGACATCATGGTAGGAGCCGAAATGCAGCGTGACCTTCACGTCGACAACCGGATAACCCGCGAGCACGCCCGAGGGCAGGGTATCGGCCACGCCCTTCTGAACCGCCGGAATGTACTCGCGAGGCACCACGCCGCCCTTGATCGCATCGACGAACTCGAAGCCCGCGCCACCAGGTGGCAGGGGCTCGACCTTGAGCACGACGTGACCATACTGACCGCGGCCACCCGACTGTTTGATGAACTTGCCTTCGACGCTTTCGACGGTCGAGCGGATGGTTTCACGGTAAGCCACCTGCGGCTTGCCGACCGACGCCTCGACACCGAATTCACGCCGCATCCGGTCCACCAGAATCTCCAGATGCAACTCGCCCATGCCCGAGATGATGGTCTGGCCCGATTCTTCATCGGTACGCACCCGGAACGAGGGATCTTCCTGGGCCAGACGACCCAGGGCGATGCCCATTTTTTCCTGATCGACCTTGGTCTTGGGTTCGACTGCCTGCGAGATCACGGGCTCAGGGAATTCCATGCGCTCGAGAATGATCGGGTTGTTCGGGTCGCACAGGGTCTCCCCCGTGGTGATGTCCTTCAGACCCACGCAGGCGGCGATATCGCCAGCCCTGACTTCCTTGATCTCTTCCCGGTTGTTGGCATGCATCTGCAGAATCCGGCCGATGCGGTCACGCTTGCCCTTGACCGAGTTGTAGACCGTGTCACCCGAATTCATCACGCCCGAATACACGCGGATGAAGGTGAGCTGGCCGACAAAGGGGTCGGTCATGAGCTTGAACGCGAGCGCCGAGAACTTCTCGCCGTCGTCGGCTACGCGCTCGATGACGGCCTCGTCATTTTCGGCATGGCCGCGCACCGGCGGGATATCCAGCGGCGAGGGCAGATAGTCGATGACACCATCGAGCATGGCCTGCACGCCCTTGTTCTTGAAGGCGGAGCCACAGAACATGGGCACGATCTCGCTGGCGATCGTGCGCTGGCGGATACCGGCCTGAATTTCCGCCTCGGTCAGATCGCCTTCTTCGAGGTATTTGTTCATGAGCTCTTCGGAGGCCTCGGCTGCGGCCTCGACCATCTGCTCACGCCATTTGGCGCAATCGTCGACGAGGTTCGCCGGAATGTCCTCATAGTGGGCCTTGGCGCCCATGTCGGCGTCATCCCAGACGATGGCCTTCATCTTGACCAGATCGACCACGCCTTCGAATTTGTCCTCGGCACCGATCGGCACCTGCATCGGGATCGGGTTGGCCTTCAGACGCAGGCGCATCTGGTCATAGACCTTGAAGAAGTTGGCCCCGGTGCGGTCCATCTTGTTGACGAAGGCCAGCCGTGGCACTTTGTATTTGTTGGCCTGGCGCCAGACGGTCTCGGACTGGGGCTGCACGCCACCCACGGCGCAATAGACCATGCAGGCGCCATCGAGCACACGCATCGAGCGCTCGACCTCGATCGTGAAATCGACGTGACCGGGGGTATCAATGATATTGATCCGGTGCTCGTCGTAGTTGAGATTCATGCCCTTCCAGAAGCAGGTCGTGGCCGCCGACGTGATCGTGATGCCGCGCTCCTGCTCCTGCTCCATCCAGTCCATGGTGGCAGCGCCGTCGTGAACCTCACCAATCTTGTGATTGATGCCGGTGTAGAACAGGATGCGCTCGGTCGTGGTGGTTTTCCCGGCATCAATGTGCGCAGAAATACCGATGTTCCGATAGCGTTTGAGCGGAGTCTTGCGAGCCATGATCGACCTCTGAAGATCAGGATTTCAGCTCGCGGACACCGCGAGCCTGGAGGGGAGCTAGTCACGTGGAGACGCGATGCACCAAAACCAATGGGCATGGCGTGCCGGGCCCGGCCAACCGGGCCGGCGAATCAGAAGCGGAAGTGCGAGAACGCCTTGTTGGCTTCGGCCATCCGGTGAACCTCGTCGCGCTTTTTCACGGCGCCGCCGCGATTCTCGGCCGCTTCCATGATTTCGTTGGCCAGACGCTGGTTCATCGACTTCTCGCTGCGCTTCTTGGCCGCTTCACGCAACCAGCGCATGGCGAGCGCACTGCGCCGGATCGGTCTGACCTCGACCGGCACCTGATAGTTCGCACCACCGACCCGACGGCTCTTGACCTCGACAACCGGTTTGCAATTGGCCAGGGCCTGGATGAAGACTTCGATGGGATCCTTGCCCGAGCGGGTCTTGATCTGATCGAACGCGCCATACAGCATGCGCTCGGCCACCGCCTTCTTGCCATCGAGCATCATGACATTGACGAACTTGGATACATCGACGCTGTGATAGATCGGATCGGGGAGAATTTCGCGTTTGGGGACTTCGCGACGACGGGGCATGACAGACCTCTCAAATGAATTCAGCTGGCCCGGCACACCCTGTGCCGGATACCTGGCAGCGCAACGGTCCGGCAAGCCTTGCTGCCTGCCATCGGACACTCTTCGCTACCGCTTACTGAACGGCAACGACAGTCCCGGACCGCCCCTGCCGCTCTGACGACGCCACCGGCGCATTGCTGCGCCGATGCCACTCTGAAAATCACAAACGCGGACAGGGTCCGCGCCAGATCATTCGACCAACAACCGGGCCTGATGCGGGTCGACGGCGCTTGATTGCCGCCGGCCTCGCCCCGGGGCTTATTTGCCCTTGGCCTTTTTCGCACCGTACTTCGAGCGCGCCTGCTTGCGGTCCTTGACACCCTGCAGATCCAGCGAACCCCGCACGATGTGGTAACGCACACCCGGCAGATCCTTGACCCGGCCACCGCGGATCAGCACGACCGAGTGTTCCTGCAGGTTGTGACCCTCGCCACCGATGTAGCTGATGACCTCGAAACCATTGGTCAGGCGAACCTTGGCCACCTTGCGAAGTGCCGAGTTCGGCTTTTTCGGGGTGGTGGTATAGACCCGCGTGCAAACGCCGCGCCGCTGCGGGCAATCCTGCAAGGCCGGGCTCTTGCTCTTGACTTCGGCGGTTTCGCGACCTTTGCGAACCAGCTGGTTTACGGTGGGCATCGTTAACTGACCTTGGCTTGAGCCGATGAGAACCTGCAACATTCCCGGATCGGCGATTTGTCGTGCAATTGCTGTCTGACTGATTTCGTGAGACTGAAGATTCCCGGACTGGAGATTCTCGAACTCAGGACTCTCGAACTCAGGACTCTCGAACTCAATACTCTCGGACTCAATACTCTCGGACTAAAGACTCTTGTTCCCCTGGCGCTTCGCGTTTTTCCGGAAAAGCCTGCCATTATAGGCCGGCTTTTCCGGTACCCGCAAGCCTTGCCGGCCCGAATCACTCGCCGGCATCCCCGCCAGACTCGCCAGACGGGCTGCCCTGATCACCGGACGCACCCGCCGCCTCACCCGCTGTGACGGTTTCGCCGTCGGTGTCCCCGGCCATCCCGCCTGCTGCACGGGCCGGGTCGCCGAATGCCGCTGCATCCGCCTGGGCCCGGGCCGCAAAGGCTTCCTGTTCGGCCAGGGCCAGGGCGGCCTGCTCCTCGGCATCGAACAATTCCTTGCTGCGCCTGGCCTTGTGGAAGGCCAGACCGGTACCGGCCGGAATCAGGCGACCGACGATGACGTTTTCCTTGAGACCACGCAGTTCGTCGCGCTTGCCCATGATGGCCGCTTCGGTAAGCACCCGGGTGGTTTCCTGGAACGAAGCCGCCGAGATGAACGAATCGGTCGACAGCGACGCCTTGGTGATGCCCAGCAGCAGGTTCTGATACTGACAGGGCAGTTTGTCGTGCGACAACACCTTGTCGTTCTGATCCAGCATCTCCGAGCGCTCGACCTGCTCACCGGTGATGAAGCCGGTATCGCCCGGATCGGTAATCTGCACCCGACGCAGCATCTGACGGATGATCACCTCGATGTGTTTGTCGTTGATCTTCACACCCTGCAGGCGGTAGACGTCCTGAACCTCGTCGACGATATAACGGGCCAGCGCCTCGATACCGAGCAGACGCAGGATATCGTGCGGATCGGCCGGCCCGTCCACGATCATCTCGCCCTTGTTGACCACATGGCCGTCATGCACCAGCACGTTCTTGTCCTTGGGGATCAGGAACTCATGGGCATTGCCGTCCAGATCGGTGATCACCAGGCGCTGCTTGCCCTTGGTGTCCTTGCCGAACGAAACGGTGCCGGTAACCTCGGCCAGCATGCCCGCATCCTTGGGCGAACGGGCTTCGAACAGCTCGGCCACACGGGGCAGACCACCGGTGATATCGCGGGTCTTTTGCGACTCCTGGGGAATCCGCGCGAGCACCTCGCCCACCGCGACCTCCTGACCGTCGCGCACCGTGATCAGCGCGCCAACCGGGAAGCTGATCGTCACCGCATGATCCAGGCCCGCGATCTTGACCTCTTCGCCGGCCTCGTTGATCAGCTTGATCAGCGGACGCATGCTGCGTGAGACCGCACCGCGCTGCTTGGCGTCGATCACGACCAGGGTGGACAGGCCGGTGACGTCGTCGATCTGCCGGGCCACGGTCACGCCTTCCTCGACGTTCTCGAACTTCACCCGACCGGCGTACTCGGTGATGATTGGCCGGGTCATCGGATCCCAGGTGGCGATCGGCGCACCCGCCTTGACCACCGTGCCGTCGAGCGCCAGCAGGTTGGCGCCATACGGCACCTTGTGACGCTCACGCTCCCGTCCGTTGTCATCGGTAATGATCACTTCGCCCGAGCGCGAGATCACCACCTGCTCCTTCTTGGCGCTGGTCACGTAACGCATGGTCGAGGTGAAGCGCACCGTGCCGTTGGACTTGGCGTCAATCGAGCTGACCACCGCCTGACGGGACGCTGCGCCACCGATGTGGAAGGTGCGCATGGTGAGCTGGGTGCCCGGCTCGCCGATCGACTGGGCCGCGATCACGCCGACCGCCTCTCCCACGTTGACCGGTGAACCACGGCCCAGATCCCGGCCATAACATTTGGCGCACAGGCCATATCGGGTTTCGCAGGCCAACGGCGTGCGCACCCGCACCTCGTCGATGCCGAGCTGCTCGATGACCTCGACCGCGGTCTCGTCGAGCAGGGTGCCGTCTTCGTAGAGGGTTTCCTGGGTCTCGGGATGGATCACATCACCCACGGCTGTGCGGCCCAGAATCCGGTCGCGCAAGGCCTCGATGATTTCGCCCCCTTCAACCAGCGCCTTCATGGCCACGCTGTTGGTGGTGCCGCAATCATCGGTGGTGACCACGAGATCCTGGGTCACGTCGACCAGACGACGGGTCAGGTAGCCCGAGTTGGCGGTCTTGAGTGCCGTGTCGGCCAGGCCCTTACGGGCACCGTGGGTCGAGATGAAGTACTGCAACACGTTCAGGCCTTCACGGAAGTTGGCCGTGATCGGGGTCTCGATGATCGAGCCATCCGGCTTGGCCATCAGACCGCGCATGCCCGCCAGCTGGCGGATCTGCGCCGCCGAACCGCGCGCGCCCGAGTCGGCCATCATGTAAATGGCGTTGAACGATTCCTGCTTGACCAGGTTGCCCTTTCGATCGGTGACCATCTCGCCGGCCAGCTGCTCCATCATGGCCTTGCCCACCTGATCGCCAGCCCGGCCCCAGATGTCCACGACCTTGTTGTAGCGCTCACCCTGGGTGACCAGACCCGAGGTGTATTGCTGCTCGATCTCCTTGACCTCTTTCTCGGCCACGGACAGGATCTTCTCCTTCTCGGGCGGCACCAGCATGTCGTCGATGCAGATCGAGATGCCGGCGCGGGTGGCCAGTGCGAAGCCCGACTGCATGAGCTTGTCGGCGAAGATCACCGTGGCACGCAGGCCGCAGCGACGGAACGATGCGTTGATGAGCCGGCTGATCTCCTTCTTCTTGAGCGCCTTGTTCATGAACTCGAAGGGCAGCCCCACGGGCAGGATCTCCGAGAGCAGCGCCCGGCCCACCGTGGTGTCATAGCGGCGGGTCTTGGACTCGTACTCACCGGTCTCGCGGTTCTGGACCTGCTCGGTCAGGCGCACGAAGATCTTGGTGCCCAGTTCCACTTCCTGGTTGTCATAGGCACGCTGCACTTCCTGCACATCGGCCAGATACAGGCCGTCGCCCTTGCCATTGACCTTCTCGCGCGTGGCGTAATAAAGGCCGAGCACGATGTCCTGCGAAGGCACGATCGACGGTTCGCCATTGGACGGGAACAGGATGTTGTTGGAGGCCAGCATCAGCGAGCGGGCCTCGAGCTGGGCTTCCAGCGACAGCGGCACGTGCACGGCCATCTGGTCGCCGTCGAAGTCGGCGTTGAAGGCCGCACAGACCAGCGGGTGCAACTGGATCGCCTTGCCTTCGATGAGCACCGGCTCGAAAGCCTGGATGCCCAGCCGATGCAGGGTCGGTGCGCGGTTGAGCATGACCGGATGCTCGCGGATCACTTCCTCGAGAATGTCCCAGACGATGGGCTCCATGCTCTCGACGAACTTCTTGGCCTGTTTGATGGTGGTGGCCACGCCCATCGTTTCAAGCTTGTTGAAGATGAACGGCTTGAACAGCTCGAGCGCCATCAGCTTGGGCAGGCCGCACTGGTGCAACTTGAGCTGCGGGCCGACCACGATGACCGAACGGCCCGAGTAGTCCACCCGCTTGCCCAGCAGGTTCTGCCGGAAACGCCCGCCCTTGCCCTTGATCATGTCGGCCAGCGACTTGAGCGCGCGCTTGTTGGCGCCCGTCATGGCCTTGCCGCGACGACCGTTGTCCAGCAGCGAGTCGACCGACTCCTGCAACATGCGCTTCTCATTGCGCACGATGATCTCGGGCGCCTTGAGTTCGAGCAGGCGCTTGAGGCGGTTGTTGCGGTTGATCACCCGGCGGTACAGATCGTTCAGATCGGAGGTTGCAAAGCGTCCGCCATCGAGCGGCACCAGCGGGCGCAACTCGGGCGGCAGCACCGGCAGCACCTCGAGCACCATCCAGTCGGGCTTGATCCCCGAGCGCTGGAAACCTTCGAGCACCTTCAGGCGCTTGGCGATCTTCTTGATCTTGGCTTCCGAACCGGTGGCGGCCAGATCCTGACGCAGGGTCTCGATCTCGCGATTGATGTCGATGGTGCGAAGCAGTTCACGAATCGCTTCGGCGCCCATCATCGCGTCGAAATCGTCACCGTATTCGTCGAACTTGGCCAGATAGTCGTCTTCGGTCATGAGCATGGCGCGCTTGAGCGGCGTCATGCCCGGATCGATGACCACGAAGGCCTCGAAATAGAGCACGCGCTCGATATCGCGCAAGGTCATGTCCAGCACCATGCCCAGACGCGAGGGCAGTGACTTCAGGAACCAGATATGGGCGGTCGGGCTGGCCAGTTCGATATGGCCCATGCGCTCGCGGCGCACCTTGGCCAGCGTGACCTCGACGCCGCATTTTTCGCAGACCACGCCACGATGCTTGAGGCGCTTGTACTTGCCGCACAGGCACTCGTAGTCTTTGACCGGGCCGAAGATCTTGGCGCAGAACAGACCATCTCGCTCGGGCTTGAAGGTACGGTAGTTGATCGTCTCGGGCTTTTTGACCTCACCGAACGACCAGGAGCGAATCTTCTCGGGCGAGGCCAGTCCGATGCGGATCGCATCGAAGTGTTCCTCTTCCTGTACCTGCTTGAACAGATCCAATAGTGCTTTCATGTGTCAGCTCCTTTCGTCCGATCTTCATCCGCGCTCGAGATCGATATCGATCCCGAGCGAGCGGATTTCCTTCACGAGCACATTGAACGACTCGGGCATACCGGCCTCGATCGTGTGCTCACCTTTGACGAGATTCTCATAAACCTTGGTGCGTCCGTTCACGTCATCGGACTTCACCGTCAGCATTTCCTGCAGCACATACGAGGCGCCATACGCCTCCAGTGCCCAGACCTCCATCTCACCGAAACGCTGGCCACCGAACTGCGCCTTGCCGCCCAGCGGCTGCTGGGTGACCAGGGAGTACGGGCCGGTCGAGCGCGCATGCATCTTGTCGTCGACCAGGTGGTGCAGCTTGAGCACGTGCATGTAGCCCACGGTGGTCAGGCGGTCGAAGGCGTCGCCGGTGCGCCCGTCGTGCAGTTGCACCTGGGTGCGGGTTTCGGAAAATCCGAGCTGGGCAGTCATCGGGTCTTCATCCGGATAGGCCAACTTGAGCATCGCGCGGATCTCGGCCTCGGCGGCACCGTCGAACACCGGCGTGGCGAAGGGCACGCCATGCACCAGGTTGCCGGCCATTTCCATGAGTTCGGCATCGTTCAGGCTCGCGATATTCTCGGGCTGCCCGTTCTGGTTATAGACCTTCTCGATGAAGCTGCGCACCTCGGCCACGCGGGCCTGCTCGCGCAGCATCGCACCGATCCGGTGGCCAATGCCCTTGGCCGCCCAGCCCAGGTGGGTCTCGAGAATCTGACCCACGTTCATCCGCGAGGGCACGCCCAGCGGATTGAGCACCACGTCGACCGGCCGGCCGTCGGCCATGAAGGGCATGTCTTCGACCGGCACGATGCGCGAGACCACGCCCTTGTTGCCGTGACGACCCGCCATCTTGTCGCCAGGCTGCAGACGACGCTTGACGGCCAGATAGACCTTGACCATCTTGAGCACGCCGGGGGGCAGCTCGTCGCCCTGCGTGAGCTTCTTGCGCTTTTCCTCGAAGGCCAGATCGAAACTGTGACGCTGTTGTTCGATCGAATCCTTGAGCGACTCCAGTTGCGAGGCCGTGGTTTCGTCGGCCAACCGGATATCGAACCAGTGATGACGGTCGACCGACTTCAGATATTCGGCAGTGACCTTGGCACCCTTGGCCAACCTGTTCGGCCCGCCATTGGCCACCTTGTCGGCGATCAGTCGCTCAATCCGCGAGAACGCATCGTTTTCGACGATACGCAACTGATCGTTCAGGTCGAGCCTGAAGCGCTTGAGCTCATCGTCGATGATCGACTGGGCACGCTTGTCACGCACGATGCCTTCGCGGGTGAACACCTGCACGTCGATGACCGTGCCGTTCATGCCCGAGGGCACGCGCAGCGAGGTGTCCTTCACATCCGAGGCCTTCTCGCCGAAGATCGCGCGCAGCAGCTTCTCTTCTGGCGTGAGCTGGGTCTCGCCCTTGGGCGTGACCTTGCCCACCAGGGTATCGCCGGCCTGAACCTCGGCACCGATATAGACGATGCCCGACTCATCCAGACGACCCAGTTGCGACTCCGACAGATTGGAGATGTCGCGCGAGATCTCTTCCGGTCCGAGCTTGGTGTCGCGGGCCAGCACCGACAACTCCTCAATATGGATCGAGGTGTAGCGGTCTTCGGCCACGACCTTCTCGGAGATCAGGATCGAGTCCTCGAAGTTGTAGCCGTTCCAGGGCATGAAGGCGACCAGCATGTTCTGGCCCAGCGCCAGCTCACCCAGATCAGTGGATGCGCCGTCAGCCACCACGTCGCCCTTGGCGATCACGTCGCCCTTCTTCACGATGGGCCGCTGGTTGATGTTGGTGTTCTGGTTGCTGCGGGTGTATTTGATGACGTTGTAGATGTCCACGCCGACTTCGCCGGCACTGGTCTCGTCGTCATTGACCCGCACCACGATCCGGTTCGCATCGACATAGTCGACGATGCCGCCGCGGGTGGCGATCACCACCGTGCCCGAGTCGACCGCGCAGGTGCGCTCTATACCGGTGCCCACGAGCGGCTTCTCGGGACGAAGACAGGGCACGGCCTGACGCTGCATGTTCGAGCCCATCAGCGCCCGGTTTGCATCGTCATGCTCGAGGAAGGGAATCAGCGAGGCGGCCACCGAGACGATCTGACTGGGGGCCACGTCCATGTACTCGACATTGGCCGGCGAGGTCAGCTCGGATTCGCCGGCCTTGCGCACCGACACCAGATCACCGGTGATCCGCCCCTCTTCGTCCACCGAGGCATTGGCCTGGGCGATCACATAGCGGCCTTCCTCAATGGCCGACAGGTAATCGATCTCGTCGGTCAGGCGACCGTCGACCACCTTGCGATACGGCGTTTCGAGAAAGCCGTATTCGTTCAGGCGTGCATAGAGCGCCAGCGAGTTGATCAGGCCGATGTTCGGACCTTCCGGCGTCTCGATCGGGCAGACCCGACCGTAATGGGTCGGGTGCACGTCGCGCACCTCGAAGCCGGCACGCTCACGCGTCAGGCCGCCCGGGCCGAGCGCGGACACGCGCCGCTTGTGGGTGATCTCGGACAGCGGATTGGTCTGGTCCATGAACTGCGAGAAGCTGGCTGGAGCCGAAGAACTCGCGGATCGCCGCCGAGATCGGCTTGGAATTGATCAGATCATGGGGCATCAGGTTTTCGGTCTCGGCCTGACCGAGCCGCTCGCGAACGGCCCGCTCCACCCGCGCCAGACCGGCCCTGAACTGGTTTTCGGCCAGTTCGCCCACGCAGCGCACCCGGCGATTGCCCAGGTGATCGATGTCATCAATCTCGCCGCGACCGTTGCGCAGTTCGACCAGGATCTTGATGACCGCCAGGATGTCTTCATTGTCCAGGGTCATCGAGCCGGTCAGCTCTTCCCGGCTGACGCGCCGGTTGAACTTCATGCGACCGACCTTGGACAGATCGTAGGAATCGGCACTGTAGAACAGCCGGTTGAACAGCGATTCGACCGCATCTTCGGTCGGCGGCTCGCCTGGGCGCATCATGCGATAAATCGCGATGCGCGCCGTGGTCTGGTCGGCCGTGTCATCGATGCGCAGGGTCTGCGAGATGTACGGCCCCTGATCCAGATCGTTGACGAACAGGGTCTGCACTTCCTTGGCGCCGGCCTCGCGCAGCGCCGCGAGCAATTCCTCGTTGAGTTCCTCGTTGGCGCGGGCCACCACTTCGCCGGTTTCGGCGTCGATCACATCCCTGGCAAGCGCCCGACCGAACAGGAAGTCTTCGGGCACCGAGACCGTGGTCATGCCCGCGCCTTCGATCTCGCGGATATGTTTGGCATTGATCCGCTTGTCCTTGCCGACGATCAGCTTGCCCGAGGGATCATTGATGTCGAAACGGGCAACCTCGCCCTTGAGCCGCTCGGGCACCAGGCCGAGCTGCGCGCCTTCGGGCATCAGCTTGAAGGTGTCGAATTCGAAGAAGCGCTCGAGAATCTGCTCGTTGTTCAGGCCGATCGCCTTGAGCAGGATCGTCACCGGCATCTTGCGGCGACGGTCGACGCGGAAATACAGGATGTCCTTGGGATCGAATTCAAAGTCGAGCCAGGAGCCGCGATACGGAATGATCCGGGCCGAGAACAGCAGCTTGCCCGAACTATGGGTCTTGCCCCGATCGTGTTCGAAGAACACGCCGGGCGAACGGTGCAACTGCGACACGATAACCCGCTCGGTGCCATTGACCACGAACGAACCGTTGGTCGTCATGAGCGGCAATTCGCCCATGTAAACCTCTTGCTCCTTGACTTCTTTGACCGTCGGCTTGGCTGCCTCGCGATCCATGATGATCAGCCGCACCCGGGCGCGCAGCGGAGCGCAGAAAGTCAGGCCGCGCTGCTGGCACTCCTTCACATCGAAGGTCGGCGTGCCCAGTGCATAGTCGACGAACTCCAGCCTGGCCATCTCGTTGTGCGAGGTGATCGGGAAAATGGACGTGAAGGCCGCCTGCAGGCCTTCGTCCTTGCGAGCCGCCTTGCTCACGCCCAGCTGCAGGAAGCTCTCATACGATTCGATCTGAGTGGTCAGCATGAACGGCACGTCCAGCACCACGCTGCGTTTGGCGAAGCTCTTGCGGATGCGCTTTTTCTCGGTGTAGGAGTAGGCGCCTTGGGCGACGATCTGTTGCGAAGAGGTGAGAGCGGTTTGAGTCATGAACACTCCATGCGTCATGCAGAATCTGGGGATGCAGAACGGGCCGGTTCAGCGGCCGGTACGGCATCCGCAGGTCCCGCGAGCGGGTAACGAAAGCCAGGAACCAGGTATTTCAACGACAGCAAGATACGCAGCGTCAAGACACAGACGGCCACAACACGCCGCAAGGCGGGCTGTGGCCGGTTGCGACCCGGACCAAACGGTCCGGGCGATGACGGTCGGCACGCCGATTACTTCATCTCGACTTTGGCACCGGCATCCTGCAGCTGCTTGAGCAGCGCTTCGGCGTCGGCCTTGGTGATGCCTTCCTTGACCGCTTTGGGTGCGCCGTCGACCAGATCCTTGGCCTCTTTCAGGCCCAGGGCGGTGGCGGCCCGGACGACCTTGATGACCTCGACCTTCTTCTCGCCGGCGGCCAGCAGGATCACGTCGAACTCGGTTTTCTCGACAGCGGCTTCTGCGCCGGCACCAGCGGCCGGTGCGGCCACGGCGACCGCCGCGGCAGCGGCCGACACACCGAACTTCTCTTCCATCATCTTGATCAGTTCGGACAGGTCCAGAACCGTCATGCCTGCGACTGCGTCGAGGATTTCTTCCTTGCTCAATGCCATTTTGAAAACTCCAGTTGTTCAGCGGTTCGATGCAGCGTCACACGCTGGTGCAGACTGCATCGTTGACGATTGACTGACACGGCTGGTCGCCGCAGCAAATCAGGTGGTGGCCTGCTCTTTCTGGTCGCGCAGGGCGGCGAGCGTACGGGCAAAGCCGGTCGGCACCTCATTGAGGGTCCGCACGAACTTGGCCACCGGCGCCTGCATGGTGCCCAGCAACTTCGAAAGCAGTTCTTCACGACTGGGCAGGTCGGCAAGCGCCTTGATGCCCGCCGGATCCAGTGACGACGCAGACATCGCGCCGCCCTTGAGCACCAGCTTGTCGTTGGTCTTGGCGAATCCGTCGAGCACCTTGGCGCAGGCGACCGGATCAGTGGACATGCCGTAGACCAGTGGACCGACGAGCTGACCGGCCAGAGGTTCATACGGCGTGCCGGCGATCGCCCGCTTGACCAACGAGTTCTTCAGAACACGCAGATACACACCTTGTGCACGGGCCTGCTTGCGCAGTTCCGTCATTGCTGCCACTTCCAGACCACGGTATTCGGCAAACACGATCGTCTCGGCCGTCGCAACCTGTGCGGCAACCTCGGCGATGACGTTTTCCTTCTCTGCTCGGGTGAGCGCCACGGTCTTTACTCCAAATCGGGCAAACCGCCCGGTTTCGGGGTTATCAGCCCCATCGGAATCCAGGTGCCGGCACCCGAAACCACCGGGCAACGACGTCGGATTCCCCCATCGGCGACCGAACAGAGCAGTCAGCCAAACGGCAGCGATGAACCGCAACCGGTCGTCTGCAGACTCCGCTTCGGGGACGCCATCTGCGCAGGGTTCACCCTGGTCGTCAGGGTGGTTTTGAGAGTCCGATCGGACTCCCCTGCGGTCTTTGACAACCCGCCGCCCGAGGGCGACGGCCCAAAGTTCAGTGATTCAACTACGCATCAATCAGGCGTTGGGGGTGGCCGAAAACTCGGCCATATCGACCCGCACGCCAATGCCCATGGTGCTCGAGACCGCCACCTTGCGCAGGTACACCCCTTTGGAGGTGGCCGGCTTGGCGCGATTGAGTGCGCCGATCAAGGCGCGCAGATTGTTCTCGAGCGCCGGTGTTTCGAACGAGGCACGACCGATCGTGGCATGCACGATGCCCGCCTTGTCGATCCGGTACTGGACCTGACCGCCCTTGGCGTTCTTGACGGCCTGGGCCACGTCGGCGGTAACCGTACCCACCTTCGGATTGGGCATCAGGCCGCGCGGACCGAGAATCTGACCCAGCGCACCCACCACCCGCATCGCATCGGGCGAGGCGATCACGACGTCGAAATCGAGTTGACCGGCCTTGACCCGCTCGGCCAGATCTTCCATGCCAACCACGTCCGCACCAGCGGCCTTGGCCTCTTCAACCTTGGCGCCCTGGGTGAATACGGCGACCCTGACGGTCTTGCCGATGCCCTCGGGCAACACCACCGAGCCGCGCACGACCTGATCGGACTTCTTCGCATCGACGCCCAGTTGCACGGCGACATCGATGGATTCATTGAATTTGGCTTTCGCACAGGACTTGACCAGATCGAGCGCGGGCGCGAGCGGCTGGGGCTTGGTCCGGTCGACCTTGAGCTTGAGCGCCTTCATGCGCTTGGATACGTGTGCCATTTACAGACCCTCCACCGTGATGCCCATGCTGCGCGCCGAACCGGCAATGGTGCGCACTGCCGCCTCGAGGTCGGCTGCCGTGAGATCGGGCTCCTTGGCCTTGGCGATCGCCTCGGCCTGAGCGCGGGTGATCACGCCGACCTTGTCCAGGTGCGGCTTGGCCGAACCCTTGGTGATCTGCGCGGCCTTCTTGATGAGAATCGACGCCGGCGGCGTCTTCATCACGAAGGTGAAACTCTTGTCCGCAAAGGCGGTGATCACGGTCGGAATCGGCAGACCGGGCTCCAGGCCCTGGGTCTGGGCATTGAATGCCTTGCAGAACTCCATGATGTTCAGACCGCGCTGACCCAGAGCCGGGCCGATCGGCGGGGACGGGTTCGCCTTGCCGGCGGGCACCTGCAGCTTGATGTAACCGATGATTTTCTTGGCCATGCTGGCACAACTCCTGAAGTGAGTTCAAACGCGCGGTCGCGGCATTGATCCGCTACTGACGCTCCTCGATGAATGGCTGAACCAACAGCCATCAAAAAAACACTACCCCTGACGAGAGCCCCGGGGAAACCGCGGGCAGGCTAGAGCTTCTCGACCTGACCGAAGTCGAGTTCGACCGGCGTGGCGCGACCGAAGATCGTCACGGACACGCGCAACTTGCTCTTCTCGTAATTGACTTCCTCGACGTTGCCGTTGAAGTCATTGAACGGACCATCATTGACCCGGACCATCTCACCAACCTCGAAGAGCACCTTGGGCCGGGGCTTTTCGACGCCTTCCTGCATCTGGGCAAAGATCTTGGCCACTTCCGAATCGGGAATCGGCGCCGGCCGGTTGCCCGAGCCACCGACGAAGCCGGTGACCTTGTTGGTGCGCTTGATCAGATGCCAGGAGTCGTCGTCCATGTCCATCTTGACCAGCACATAACCGGGATAAAAACGGCGCTCGGTAATGGTGCGCTTGCCGTTTTTCATCTCGACCACTTCTTCGGTCGGCACCAGGATCTGCTCGAACTTGTCCTGCATGCCGGCCCGGTCGGCCCGTTCCTGGATGGCCCGCGCGACACTTTTCTCCATGCCCGAATAGGCATGGACAACGTACCAGCGCTTGGTCGAACCTGCCGTTTCGCTATCGGTCATCGGGTCACTTCCAGCCAAGGAGGAGGTCATAGAGGATCCAGGAGAGCGCCTGATCGACGATCCAGAGGAAAATCGCCATCACCACCACGAACGCGAAAACGATCAGCGTCATCTGCGTGGTTTCCTGGCGCGTCGGCCAGACCACCCGTTTGGCTTCCGCCCAGGAGTCCTGAGCGAAACCGAAAAACCGCCGACCCGGCGTCGATGTCCAGGCGATCAGACCGCCCACCACGACCCCGGCCAGCACCGACGTAACCCGCAGCACGGTAGGCTGCTGGGCCAGCAGGTAGAAACCGACCACACCCAGGATCACCGCCGCCAGCGCGAGCGCCATCTTCGCGCGGTCGGCCATGCTGGTCACTGTTTCTACGTTCTGCTGAGTCGCCATGTGCTTCCGTTGAACCCTGATACCGGCTGATTGGCAGGGGCAGAGGGAATCGAACCCCCAACCTTCGGTTTTGGAGACCGACGCTCTGCCAATTGAGCTATGCCCCTAATCTGCCGGTTTACCACGCTACCACGCTTGCCCGTTACCACCTACCTGGCGGGCCAAACGGCCCACCCGGTCACTCGATGATCTTGGCGACCACGCCCGCACCCACGGTGCGACCACCCTCACGAATCGCAAAGCGCAGGCCCTGCTCCATCGCGATCGGCGCGATCAACGCCACGTTCATCTTGATGTTGTCCCCCGGCATCACCATCTCCGTACCCTCGGGCAGCGTCACCGCTCCCGTCACATCGGTCGTACGGAAGTAAAACTGCGGCCGGTAGTTGTTGAAGAACGGCGTGTGACGCCCTCCCTCATCCTTGCTCAGCACATACACCTCACACTCGAACTTCGTGTGCGGCTTGATCGCCCCGGGCTTGCTCAGCACCTGACCACGCTCCACATCCTCGCGCTTGGTTCCCCGCAGCAACACACCCACGTTGTCGCCCGCCTGACCCTGGTCCAGCAGCTTGCGGAACATCTCCACGCCCGTGCACGTGGTCTTGACCGTGTCCTTGATCCCCACGATCTCGATCTCGTCACCCACCTTCACGATCCCGCGGTCGATCCGACCCGTCACCACCGTGCCGCGACCCGAAATCGAGAACACGTCCTCGATGGGCATCAGGAACGCACCGTCAATCGCCCGCTCGGGCTGCGGAATATAGCTGTCCAGCGCATCGGCCAGCGCATGGATCGAGGGCTCGCCAATGTCGCTCGTGTCACCTTCCAGCGCCTTGAGCGCGCTGCCCTTGACGATTGGAATGTCATCGCCCGGGAACTCGTACTTGCTCAGCAGCTCGCGCACTTCCATCTCCACCAGCTCGAGCAGTTCCTCGTCGTCCACCATGTCGCACTTGTTCATGAACACGACAATGTAGGGAACGCCCACCTGGCGGGCCAGCAGAATGTGCTCGCGCGTCTGGGGCATCGGGCCGTCCGCCGCGCTCACCACCAGGATCGCCCCGTCCATCTGCGCCGCGCCCGTGATCATGTTCTTCACATAGTCCGCATGGCCCGGGCAGTCAACGTGCGCATAGTGACGGTTCGCCGTCTCGTACTCCACGTGCGCCGTCGAGATCGTGATCCCGCGTGCCTTCTCCTCGGGCGCCGCGTCGATCTGGTCGTAACCCTTGGCCTCGCCGCCAAACTTGCGCGACATCACCGTCGTGATCGCTGCCGTCAGCGTCGTCTTGCCATGGTCCACATGACCAATCGTCCCCACGTTCACATGGGGCTTGGTGCGCTCGAACTTTCCTTTTGCCATTTGGAGTACTCCCGGATGCTGGCTGTCTGCTACTACCGGTACAGAACCGAACTTTAGAAGAATCAATCAAATCGTGGTGCCCATGGCGCGGATCGAACGCGCGACCTCTCCCTTACCAAGGGAGTGCTCTACCACTGAGCCACATGGGCGTATCTGTTGCTACTGCGTACTGCGAATCTTGTGGTACCTCGAACGGCATGGGGCTTAGTACCCCCCCCCACCAGCCCTGTGCCGCGACCTCTCATCTACCGACTCCACCCCGAACGGCATGGGGCTTCGTACCCCCACCAGCCCCGTGCCGCGACCTCTCACCTACCGACTCCACCCCGAGCGGCATGGGGCTTCGTACCCCCCACCAGCCCCGTGCCGCGACCTCTCACCCACCGACTCCACCCCGAGCGGCATGGGGCTTCGTCCTGTGGAGCGGGTGAAGGGAATCGAACCCTCGTCGTAAGCTTGGAAGGCTTCTGCTCTACCATTGAGCTACACCCGCATCACCGCCCGCACCGCCGGGTTTCACTGCCTCCCGACCTTCGCATCCTGCTACGAACCCGCTTCACTACTAATACCGAAGCGCCACTACCAATACCGAGACTCGGACCGCCGCTAACCGGGCAGCCCGCCGGTCGATTCCGCCGGTCAATTCTCAGTACTGGTCAGCTCAACCAGACCAGCCTACTTCGCCCAAACTTCTACTTTCTGGCTACTTTTCACCCGCAGCCTAGGGTTCGTCAATCTGTGGTGGAGAGGGCTGGATTCGAACCAGCGTAGGCATAGCCAACAGATTTACAGTCTGCCTCCTTTAACCACTCGGACACCTCTCCAGGGAACCGCAAATTATGGCTGGTGCCAGCGCGGCCTGTCAAACGGCAGATGGGGGCCGATGTGGCGGGCAATGACTCTATTGTTGCAGCGCAGCGCCGCAGATGCGAGCATCTTTTATGTGAACTTCTGAATTTGTCAGAATATGGTCATATCAGCCAGTCTGGCGCGACCATAGACGGGATTCCCGGGGCGGCGGTCAATCCAGTAACGCCCGAAACGATCCGATTCGATTCACGCGCCACAGGGGCAAATGCAAAGTCAACTTTGGTTGACGAACCACTGGAAGTCAACTAAAGTTGACCGATGTTGACCAGTTCGTCACTGCCCTCGCCCAACGATCCAGACAGCGCGTTTGCGGCGGTGGTATCCATGAAGCGCCTGGCCGCACAGTTGGAGCTCAGTGCGGTACGCCAGGCCCTGAACCAGGGCTGGACATACGCTGAGATTGCCCAGTCATTGGGCGTGACCAAGCAGGCGGTACACAAGAAGTACGCCAGGCTATTCAATCAGTCATGAAGGAGAGCGGAATGCTTGAAGCAATCCGGCGTCGAGTGAGCGATATGCGCCGCATCAGCCAGCTTTCGCAAATGGCTGAGACCATCGCCCATGATTCGGGCGACGACAAACCGGGGGCGGAGCATTTCCTGCTGGCCGCATTCGATTTGCCGGATCGAACGGCACAAATCGTGTTCGATTCACTTGGAGTGGATCGCGCCGCCATTTCCGCCGCGATCCGGGCTCAGTACGACCGGGGACTTCGACAGATCGGCATTGAACCCTCTGCGCTGGACCCTGATGTCATGGCGGGCCAAGCAATCCATCATCGCAGCCCGCTCTATCAAGCGCACCCATCTGCAGCGACGCTGTTCAAGATTCTCTACGACAAGCATCAGACGATGCGAACGCTACCGCTGTCCGGCGCCCTGGTCGTGGCCGCCGTTGCTGCGCTTGAACGAGGGGTCACTGCGCGAGTCTTTGCCGAGCTGAACCTGGACCGGGAGCGAATTCAGGTTTTGGCCCTGGCAGCAGCGCGCGCGGCCGCCTCTGGATAGGTGCGTAATCGCGCGAAACCCGGGACTCAGGACCGTGTGTGGATCGACGAATGCATCGTGCGAATCGCCCGGCTCGCCGTGGTCTTGCAGAGTGAGGGAATGACGGCATGGATCAGGGCGGCAACGCCAGCCATGAACAACCGGCCAGAGAACCGAAGGGCAAATCGCATATGACCGAAATAGCTCTCCCCGACCGAGGCGGGATGATCGAGAAACGTACGCGCAAGGAACCCACTGGGCACCGGTCGGACGACGGTCGCGGAGTTGAGGCTGGACGGGCTATTGCTCATTCGGTAAACCTTCGAAGAACCGGGGAATAGCTATCCATTATCCTGAAAATTGACGATAAATTATCCCATAATGAACATAGTTATCCGATTATTTGGGATATTATCTCATCAATGGCCAATAACATTGACGAAATAGACCGTCGAATTCTCGCGATCATCCAGCGCGACTGTTCAATCAGTGTGGATTCACTGGCCGAGGCCGTTCACCTGTCGCGCAATGCCTGCTGGCGTCGGGTGAAGGTGATGGAAGAAACCGGGGTAATTCGGGCCCGGGTTGCGCTGTTGGACCCCGAAGCGCTCGATCTGGGTCTGTCCGTCCTGGTGATGATTCGCACCAACCATCATGAGCCGGACTGGTTGGCCAGATTCAAGGCCGTGATCGATGACACGCCCGAGATCCTGGGCGCGCATCGCATGAGCGGTGATCTGGATTACGTATTACGGGTCCGGGTCGCGAGCGTGAAGGACTACGATCGCTTCTACCAACAACTGATTACGCGCGTACCGATCGCAGACATTTCCGCGAGCTTCGTGATGGAAGACATCAAGGACACGACGGCACTGCCGGTATGACGCGGGGTCCGGCCAGGGCCACACCGCCGGTTCATAATCCACCTCGGGACACCCGGGCTGCGCTGGCGGAAGCGGCGTTGTCGCCATCCGTTATCGAACCCGGCGGCTGGTCGCTCAAATCAGGCAACGCCTAATTCACCGTAAGGGTTGCGATCTTCTCGCCGCAGACATCGCCGTTGCTCTGGTTCTTCACACATACCCGGCCGAGGATCGAGTAGCTACCGCGAGAAAGCGTCACATCAACGGGGCCGCCGCAACTCAGCACGCGTTCGCTGCTGAACGTGCAGGATGCGCTACAAAACAACGAGGCGAGTCCGCACGAGGAAGAAACGATCTGGTTGGCGGAACTCGCACTGCCCGGAGCAGCCGAGGCGCTCAACAAGAACGCAGAAATGGCGGCAGTGTTTGTCGTACCGGGATAAGTCATTGACTTGGCGTTGTAGCCGATGGACAGCGTCGTTGTGCCGCTGGCTGGCGCGGACAGCACCGCAGGCGTTAGAGAGATACCCGACACATCAACTGACGTATCGTCATCGTCACCGGCGCACCCCGCCAGAAAGGCGACAGCACCCAGGACAAACATCGCTGCGCGCCATTGGCATTGAGATTGTTTGATCATTCGACGACTCCTCCCAGAGATTTGGCAATTTATATCCCACTCATGATCTCAAGACAACTGCAGCGCGGTCGCCTTGAGGTTGTCGAGCGCGGATTTTGCGAGGCGTGGGAATGACAGCCCAAAAAGCTGGAGGTGATCGTTGCTCCATCAAGGTGCCGCAGGTGATGGCAGCGGCGATCAAGGTGGCCCTCTATGCGAACGGAATTGAATTTCATGTAGTGGCGGGGTGCGGCGATGTCATCAACAAGGGTGAGATGATCGATCCGCCGGTACTGTCCGCAAGGCGAGACAGCAACTATTCGATTGGCCAGTTATCGCGATTCGGAAAGTTAGATGAATCGCGATGCGCGCGGATTGTGGGGCCTGCGTGATGGAAGAGATACGATCCGTCAAAAAATCAAGGCAGGTCTTGAGCTCGCTGATTTTCGCTGCGAGTGCTAGCGCTTGAGCGGATCGGCTAATGCCGGCATAAGACCAGGCCTGGCGTTAAGCGGCTCTGCTGCCTCACCCCGCCCGTCCAGCAAGCCCAGAGCATTCAGCCGCTCGCCCGTCACTCCTTGACCGAACGCATTGCCGCACCCAGGGGGTTCCCGCGTTCCCAGTGCTTTCCATTTTCTTGCATGCAGTCGTCAACTCCGTGGCGGAATCATCAGTTGGCGAGTCAAACGTTCAATGCATCTCAGGTCCGTCAAGCTGCCTGGCAGACCAGGACTGCGTAAGTTTGCCGACTGAGGACGTTCAGGCTACCCGGCGTCAGACGCGCACCCTCGTGATATCGCCACCGCCTTGGTTCTGACGCTCCCCTGTCTCAATGGCATATATTGCAATTTTCAGCATTCTTTCTGCAAAGTCGATCGTGAGTCAAAGTGAGGCTGGCGATGGAAATCTTGAACATTTCTCTGCCTGATCTGATGAGACCAATCATCGACGGTCAGATTGCTACTGGTCCGTCTATCAGGAGACCATCGCCGCCATCATAGTTCGCAAATCGGCCAGATGATGGCCAAGCCAAGAAGGGCGAAAAACATGTTTCTTTAAACCAACCGATTTTCTACATATCAGGTCCTTCGGGTGTCGTCATTGTGCGAGCACTGCACGGTTCGGCGGACTGGTGGCACATGCTCGGGCTTGACGCATGGCGCGGAAACAGCCAGATGCCAGTGTCCTTGTGCGCGCCGACCCGCAGTCTTCACGAGGTTTTGCGGCGGCCCATGAACGCATGATGGGCTTCTACGACGTCACGGTCGATGACGCAGATCCCTCACGGTTCGTCTTAGAGGAATCACCGGTCTTTCCATCACGGAGTCGTCAATGATTGACGCCCGACAATCATCATTTCCGGCGCCTGACCAGAATCCTGACGAGTGCCAAGCTCCTTGGCCAGCGGCCCCAAGCCGGGCTGATCGTTATCATCATCGGGTTCATACCTGGCTTGCCGCCATGCCCGGCTCGCGGCCGGCCCTACGAGGACCCACCATCATGTTCACACTCAAGCCGCCACAAATCGTATCGGCCAGGGTATTCACGTCGATGCCGGATCACTTTCGCCGCAAGGCCGTGGTCCCGCCATGGGCGCAGGCCAATCGATCGGGCCAGGCGACCGACTCGTTTCTCGAAGGGCCGGTGTTCGACGAGGCCGGCAATCTGTTTGTGTGCGATATCCCGTTTGGCCGGATTTTCCGGATCGATACCGCCGGCCACTGGACGCAGATCGCCGAGTATGACGGTGAACCCAATGGCATGAAGTTCCTGAGCGCACACGAACTCATCATTGCCGATTACCGGAACGGCTTGATGATCTGCGACATCCGGACCGGCGACGTGCGTACACACCTGGACCGTCGCAACACCGAGCGGTTCAAGGGCGTGAATGATCTTTGCTTCGATGCGGCCGGCAATCTCTACTTCACCGATCAGGGCCAGACCGGATTACACGATCCGACGGGCCGGGTCTACCGGCTCAGTGCCAACGGCCAACTCGATCTGTTGATGGCCAACGTGCCCAGTCCGAACGGCATCGTGCTCTCGCCGGATGAACAAGTCCTGTATGTGGCTGCCACTCGCGGCAACTGCGTCTGGCGCGCACCACTCATGCCGGATGGGAGCGTGTCCAAGGTCGGCCAGTTCTTCACGTCCTTCGGCCCCACCGGACCGGACGGGCTGGCTGTTGATACCCATGGTCGCCTGATCGTCGCGAATCCGGGCCTTGGTGTGGTCTGGGTGCTCAATCGACGCGCCGAACCCGAATGGATCATTCGCTGCCCTGAGCAGGACACTGCAGACGGCACGGGCGCCTGGCTGACGAATATCGCCTTCGGGGGTCCGGATCGCAGCACCTTGTTCTGTACCGAATCATTGTCGGGAAGCATTCTGAGCGTCGAGCTGGACGTGCCGGGCATATCGGTCAGGCAGGGCAAGAACACCGATGCGCCCCCCACGCCGCACCGTGCAGGATCTTGCCCACGATGAACAGGAACACGTTCAGGATGAGCAATATGATCCGCGGGTCACGCGACCAAGCTGCCGCACTCTGCAACATCCGAACTGCCCTGCACACGTGAGGCAGAAATCCCGCCAAATGCAACCGAACGAGCTCGTCCCAAAGCTCAGTGCGGAGTGCTACCGCACAACCACCACCGCCGGCGCAAGGCCGAGCTTCCTGGCGCGTCGAGCGAACTTGCGGTCGTCGAATGTCGCGAGGCTGTCACAGCTCTTGTAGCTCGCATGGTGCAACGCGTCCGCAAAATCGATACCGGCTTCGCAGTTGGACAGCGCCTGTTCGACGGCGTCGCGATCCTCAATAGTGACGTGCGTCAGCCCGATCAGGTGATGTAGAACAGACGCCACCTCGGCCTGCGTGAACCCGTAGTAACCGCGCATGACCCACTCGAGTTCCAGCATCACTGACTTGCTGACCATCAGCGACTGTCCCGTCTCGATCAGGCGACGTGCCGCGGCTCGCTGACGCTGCGCTTCAGCATCCGACGCGTCGTCGATGTAATAGCGAGCGAGGACGTTGGTGTCCAGGCCGATCATCGCCTGGATCCTTCCTTGACCAGAGTGGCGGGATCCAGATCCGCCGGCACTGCCGCACGCCGGCTGGAGAGCATGCCGAATCCGCTGCTCACGTCAGTCGCTGGCGAACTGCGTACACGAATTTCCGCGCGGTCGCCTAGCAGCACGAACTCGATACGGCTGCCTTGACGGATGCCCAGCCGCTGCCGAACGGCTTTTGGAATGGTGACCTGCCCTTTGCTCGTGACCCGCGTGGCTTCCATGACTTGCCGTGTCCGTATTTGTATTACTTAGTAATACTATCAGACTGAAAAAATGGGGGCAAGTCTGCTCAAGGTCAAAGTCGATGGTCAAGCCCGAGGTTTGCGCTGCGAGGCGGTGACTGGCTGCGGCGACTCAGAATCGCGGGGTCGCCGATGTCTGGCTGAGGCTGCAGCCTGGCCCAGATCCCGCCTAAGTCCGACCGATTCTGCGCGAACTCGCAGATTCCCTCACCTCTCACAGAACGACGCGACCGCTGCTGTCTAATCCTCCATGGCCTTCACCTGCGGCAAGGGAATGGCTACTCGCGCTGGCTCTGATCGGCTACCTGCTGAACACAAGGTCTGCTCATCATTGACCCAGGCATAGACGATGACCTTTGACTTCGAGTCGTATCGAAAGAACAGTCGGAACCGCCTGCCGACCCTGGCCCGTCGCCAGTGACGGCGAGCCGGGCTCAGGGTATTACCTTGGCGGTATTCGTCGCGCGACGGCTCACTTTGCACCAGATCCAACATCAACCGACTCAAGGACCGGAAGAGCTTCACGTTGGCGTTGAACTCGAAGCCCTCCGGATCGTTCTCTTGCGCGCGCCGTGCGGCTGCCTGCAGCTTCTGCAATTGTTCGATCAGGCATTCATGAAAAAGCAGTGTCCAGCCATGCCGTTGCATCCGAGGGCCACATCACCGTCGATGTCCTCGTCCAACGTCGCGCCGTGACCTGCTTGCGCGAGCATGGAGCGAGCCAGATCCTCGGGCAGGCCACGTACGTTCCGGCCAGCCTCGATACCGAGCGCCTGCTGGATCGGCTTGGGCAGTGTGATCTGGCCTTTGCGGGTCAGTGTGGCGACTTCATGAATCGCAGGCATGGCTTTGCTCCTGATAGCAATGCCACATTGCAAGGAAATTTCCTTACTATGCCAATTCTGAGCCCATCACCCGTAAAAATACCGAACCAGCCCCAACGATACCGCCGGCACATATGACACCAGCAGCACCACCGCCACCAGTATCGCGATGAACGGCAGATTGCTCCGCGTGGTTGCCCAGATATCGGTGCGAGCGATTGAACACGCGGTGGCAAGCACCGAGGCGACCGGCGGGGTCTGCTGACCGATCGCAATGTTCAGCGTGAGGATGATGCCGAAGTGGATCGGGTCGATGCCGACCTGCTCGATGAGAGGCAGGACCACCGGGGTGATCAGGATGATCGCCGCCGCGCCATGCAACACCATGCCCACGATGAACAGGAAGCCATTCAGGATCAGCAGAATGATCCACGGTTCGCGCGACCAGGACAGGATCATCGCCGACATGCGCTGGGGCAACTGGGTCTCGGTGAGGTACAGGCCGAGCACGGCCGACGCGGCGACCAGCAACATGACCGTGGCCGTCTGGACCACGCCGTCGGTCAGGGCATGGGTGATCTCGCTCAGGCGGATCTCACGGTAGACGAATACGCCGATGATCAAGGCGGCGAGCACCGCGATGCCGGCGCCCTCGGTAGCCGTGACCACGCCGCCGAAGATGCTGCCCAGGATGATCACCGGCAGGGTCAAGGCCCAGGCCGCATCTCGCGCCGTCTGCCACACACGGCCGAGACTGAAGCGCTCATCGCGCGGCAGGTCATAGCGCACGGCCAGCCACCAGCACAAGGCCATCATCGAGAAGCCGCCCAGCAGGCCCGGGACGATGCCGGCCACGAACAGCTGGACCACCGACACATTGGCGATGGCGGCGTAGATGATCATCGGGATCGACGGCGGGATGATGATGGCGAGCGATGCCGATGCCGAGGTCACGGCGGCGGCGAAGGTGGGCTGGTAGCCCTTGCGCTTCATTTCAGGAATCAGCACCGTGCCCAGCGCGGCGACATCGGCCACTGCCGAGCCCGAGATCTCGGCGAAGACCATCGACACGCCCACATTGACCATGGCCAGCCCGCCGCGCATGAAGCCGACCAGTGCGCTGACAAAGGCGATCAGGCGGCGCGAGATGCCCCCGGTGTTCATCAGCGAGCCGGCCAGGATGAACAAGGGGATCGCGATCAGCGGGAAGCTGGTGGCACCGTCGTAATAGGCGAGCATGGCGTTCATGAAGCCCAGCTCGCCGCGCAGCAACCAGACGCCGACCAGAGCAGCCGCCAGAATGCCGACCGCAATCGGCACGCCGATGGCGATCAGTCCCAACATGAGCAACAGAATCAGGCCTTCGTTCATGATGCGGCGCGTGGGCTCATGGCCGGGTGTCCAGGCCGGCCTGCGCCATCGAGGCACGGGCCCGGTCGATCTCGGCGGCGATCTCCGCCGATTCCAGATCGGTGCCGGCCCGCACCCTGGCCCAGTTGCCCGGCGTGACCAGCACGCGCGCGATCAGGATGAGCGCCGCGCCCAAGGGCACGACGGACTGCACGTGGGCCAATGCCACCCTGGGCAGCGAGGTCAGGGTTTCGTCGCCGAACACCGCGAGCAATTGCCAGCCATACCAGAGCACGACGCCGAACGTGGCATAAAAGACCGCCTCGCCGAACACGAAGGCTGTGCCGCGCACACGCGGCGGCAGGCTCATGAGCAGACCTTCGAAATTCAGATGGGCATTGCGCGCGGTGGCCAGTGCCGCACCGAGCAGGCTCAGCCAGGCGAGCAGCACCGAGGCCACTTCGTCATACCAGACCGGCGAGGCGCCGGCCGTGCGTGAAGCCACCGCATAAAGCACCACGGCGGCCAGCATGATGAGCAGACCGATGGTCAGCGTGGCCAGGATGCGGCGAAACCAGATCAGCATGAGCGGCTTCCTGCGCTCGGCTCCCTCAAGATTTTATTTCGCCAGGCCCAGCGCCGCATCAATCAGCTTCTGACCATCGGGCACGGTCGTGGCGAACTCCGCATAGATCGGCCGGGAGGCCTCGACGAAGGCTGCGCGATCGGCCACATTGACCTGCATGCCACCGGCGGCCAGTTTGGCCTGCAGATCGGTGTCTTCTTCGGCACCCTTGGTGCGGGCCCAGGCTTCCATCTCGACGGCCGTGTCCTTCAGCACCTTCTGGATGGCCGGATCGAGTTGCGCGAAGGCGGCCTTGCCGGTGGTGATGTAGGCCGGCGTATAGACGTGGCCGGTCACGCTCAGGTATTTCTGCACTTCCTGGAACTTGGCGCCCCAGATGTTGGTATTGGGATTTTCCTGACCATCGATGACCCCGGTCTTCAGGCCGACGAACACTTCCGAGAACGCCATGGGTGTGGGATTCGCCCCCCAGGCCTGGAACATCTTGACCCGCCAGGTCGACTGGGGTGTGCGAATTTTCAGGCCTTGCAGATCGGCCGGCGTCTGGATCGGGCGCTGGTTGTTGCTGATGTTGCGCACGCCGTTCTCCCAGACGGCGAGCACCAGATAGCCCTTGCTCTCGGCCTTGGGTGCCATCTGCGACCAGAACATCTGGTCGACGATGGCGCCGACGTGCGTGCGGTCCTTGACCAGGAAGGGCATGTCGAAAACGGCGAATTCCGGTGCCACATCGGACATGGTGGAACTGGGCAGGGACAAATGCACCGAGCCCAGCTTGAGCTTTTGCATCAAGTCCTTGTCCTTGCCGAGCTGGGAGTTGTCGAACAGCTTCACTTCGGCCTTGCCGGCGAGTTTCTCATTGGCACGGCGGGTGAACTCGGCCGCTGTGGTCTGTTGCAGTGAACCCGTCGCGGCGCTGATGGCGAAGATGATTTCCTGCGGCGCGGCCTGGGCGCTGAGAATGGGCAGCGCCGCCAGACTCAGCACGGCGGCGGCGAGAACGCTGATGCGTCGCCGGGTCGATGATGCAGTAATCGATAAAGGGTTCATCCGGGTCTCCTGGGTGGTGGGTCAGGGTCGTCTGATGGCCATGTGGATCGGCGCGGGACGCCCGCCTGGTGAAGAGGGGTGGCCGTCAGCGCGCGGCGGCGGATTGCAGTCGCTGCGCCATGGCACCAGCCAGCAGCAAGGCATTGCTGGATGCCTGCAGATTCGCCTTGCCTTGACCCACGATGTCGTAGGCCGTGCCATGGGCCGGTGTGCAGATCGGAAAGTCGTAGCCGCCGAGAAAGGTAACGCCGCGATCGAAGCCCATGAGCTTCATCGCAATCTGGCCCTGGTCGTGATACATGGTGAGCACCGCATCGAACTCGCCCTTCTGGGCGCGCACGAACACAGTGTCGGCCGGTACAGGTCCGATGGCGTTCAATCCGTGCCGCTTCATCCGCTGGATGGCCGGCTCGATCAGGTCGATTTCTTCCCGTCCGAAGCTGCCGCCATCGCCTGCATGCGGATTCAGGGCCGCGATGGCGAGTCTGGGTGCCTGGAAACCGGCTGCGCGCAGGCAACGATCGGCCAGCACCGCTGCCTGCTCGATCGAGGCGATGCTCAGGTGACTGGCAACATCCTTGAGCGGAATATGCGAGGTGACCCGCGCATTCCAGAGTTCACCGAGGATATTGAATTCGCGCCCGGCCACCACGCCACCCAGCACTTCCGAGACGACGGCAATCTCATCGTCATAGCCCGGCCTGGCCAAACGCATCGCCTGCTTGTTGAAGGGGGTGAAGGTGACAGCATCCACCTGCTTGTGCCGGGCCATCTGCAAAGCGGTCGTGAAATTACGCATCGCGAAGCGCCCGCCGGCCAGCGTGGCCCGGCCGATCTCGACCTCGTCGGGCGAACAATGATGCAGATCGAGCAACGCATGCTCGCTGGGCGGACCGTCCCCGTCCTGCCAGGCGGGCAGATCAACCGTGATACCGGCCTGCCTGGCGCCCATGGCCAGAATCCGCGCGTCGCCAATGACCAGCAGGCGAACACTGGCGGCCACTTGTTCGTCCTGCACCAGCCTGGCCGTCAGCTCGGGGCTGATGCCCGCCGGATCGCCCATCGCCAGGGCGAGCAATGGCCTGCTCGAATCATTCGACACCGTTGAAACCCTCTGAGTGGGTGGCGCTGCATGTCGCCCACGTGGCACATAAGGCAGCAATGACGCGCAGGCAGGGCGAAGGCACCTGCCCCGCGGCCAATCTATCCGTCCATCAAGCGTAAGTTTATACTGTATGCAGCATACAGTGCAATCCAGGACCCCGCCGCCCCATGTCCGGACCCGAATCCGCCCCGCCTATTCCGATGCGCCGTCGCAACCTGCATGGCGAGGTCGCCTCGCTGATGCGCGACATGATCATCGCCGGTGAGCTGCCGGCCGGTGAGCGGATCAATGAAACCGAGCTCGGGCCGCGGCTGGGGGTCTCGCGCACGCCCTTGCGCGAGGCCATCCGCACCCTGGCTAGCGAGGGCCTGGTACAACTGGTGCCCAGCAAGGGCGCGGTGGTGCGACGCTTCACGCTCGACGATGTGACGCATATGCTTGAGGCGATCCGGCTGCTCGAGCAGGGTGCGGCGCGCGAGGGTTGCGACAGGGCGAGCGATGCCCAGATCGCTCAGGTGCTGGCCCTGCATGCGACGATGATGAACTTGTACGCGCGGCGCGATCGCATGGCCTACTACAAGATGAATCAGGCGATTCATTCAGCGATCGTGGCCCTGGCGGGCAATCCGACGATCAGCGAAATGCATGAAGTCTTGCAGGCCAGGCTCAAGCGCATCCGTTATCTGGGCAATGGTGATGCCGACAAATGGGCCGGTGCGGTGGCCGAACACGAGCAGATGGCCCAGGCCTTGCAGCGCCGGGATGGCGAGGCCCTGGCGGCGGTGCTGGGGCTGCACATGTCGCGCACGCGCGAGCGGGTGGCGGATAGCCTTTGAACTCGTCGCATCGGAGTACGACAACAGCGATATGGCCGGACCGGAACTGTCACCAGCGCGGCATGAGCTGGTAAAAGTCGACGCCATTGCTTCGCCCACCCAGACAATCGGCGAAAAAGTCTTCCATTCGTCGCCACATCGCCAGCCGGTTGCGCCACTTCGTGATTGAATGGCCCTCGTTGCGGAACAACAGGTACTCAACGGGTCGCTTACGCTCGCGCAAGGCGGCCACGACATCATCCGAATCCTGGCGTTGCACACGCACATCGTTGGCGCCCTGAATCACCAGCAAGGGGGCGTGAAGCCGGTCGATGTGGGTGATTGGCGACTGGGCCAGCAGGCGTTCACGCTGCGCCGGATCATCGACCGCACCGAAGAAGCGATCGGCGTAATGCCGGTTGCGCCAGTAGGGCGGCCAGCTTTCGATGGTTCTGGGCCAGTTGGCCACGCCCACGATATTCACGCCACACCGGTAGTCATGGGGTTTGCGAATGAGCTGGGCAAGCACGGAGAATCCACCAAAGCTCGCGCCCAGCACGGCCAGCCGCTGCGGATCGGCAATGCGCTGATCGATGGCCCATTGCACGCCATCGGCGATGTCGTCCTGGATCCGCCCGAAGCTTTCGCCCGCGCCCGCCCACAGGTGCTCCTGGCCGTAGCCGGCCGAGCCCCGGTAGTTGATCTGCAGGACCGCATAGCCGCGATTGGCCAGCAGCTGATTGCCGCTATAGGTGGCGGCGCTCCACACATCACGCGCCCAGGGACCGCCATGAATGTTGACGATCATCGGCGCCGGACCGGACACGCCGCGTGGCCGGATCAGGTAACCGTGAATCAGCCGGCCATCGGAGGCCTTGAAGGCGATCGGTTGCTGCTCGGCCAGCCAGTTCGTGGACTGATCATGCATGGTGTTCAGGCGCTGGACCTGGCCGGTCGGCCGATCAAGCAATAATTCGGCCGACTCGAAGGTGCTCAGCGTGCGCACGATGATCCGCTGCCGATCATCCGACACAAGCTGTGGCCGGGTGAATACCGGTGCCTCGGTCAGCATGCCCGATTGCCGTGCGCTCGCAACCGCCGAAGCGACATCGCGAGCCAGCGATTCATCCAGGTAGCGGAATTCGGGATAGTCGGGCGTCATGCCGAACCCGACAGGTCGCAGATCATCGGCCGCGAAGCTGGCATAAGCAATATCAACCGAGCCATGGCTCGCCAGCGATGTCTCGGCACCGGTCGCCAGGTCGGTGAGCAGCAGTTCGATCTTGTCGCGCCCGATGTTCGACAACACGATGGCCTTGCCTTGCGCGCGATCAACGCGCAGCACGGCGTAGCTGTCGAATCCATCGACGGTCTTGACCAGGCGCCATGAACCATCGGGATGTCGCCACTCGATGAGCGTCTGCGCGCCATTGCCTGCCGTGGACTGGCGCAGCCGACCGGCCAGTTGATGATTCACATCGGTGATCCACCGCAATACGGTGCCGTCATTGCGGGCGATTTCGCGAATCGTCCGGGTCGACGCATCCGCTTCAAACCAATCGAAGCTCGCACGGTCGCGCCCATTGCTCGCGAAGTAGAAGCTGGTCGCATTGCTCGCCGAACGGCCGCCGAAAATCACACGCCCGCCGGATGCGGGCACAACCTGCCAGGGTGCATAGGCCGACAGGTCGGCGTCCTGGACCCAGAGCTGCGTGTTTTCGTCGCCGGCCGGGTCTTTGCTGAATACAAAATGGCGGCTGTCCTGCAGCCAGGTGGTGAGCCCGCCTCCGGCACCACGATCACCCACCGGATACGTGTGGGCAGGCCGGCCGCTTGCGTCATTTAGATCGACCATGCGCACCGCGATTCCCGAGTTCAGACCCACCGCCTGGGTCCAGAGCAGGCGCTGCCCATCGGGCGACAGGACGAAGCCGCCGATCTGGTCCACGTTGGCGACGAATCGGCGCACCGGCAGCAGCGGCGGCAACGTGCCGGCCTGCTCGGCCTGAACCAGCGCTGCATGACGGGGGGCGCTCGCGCATCCGGCCAACAGCGCGCTGACGGCCAGCACGACGAAGAAAGCCCACCAGTGGCGGCCAGCCCTCCCGGACAGCACGGGGTCGCGCCGGGCGATAACAATGGATTGCATCAAAGGACCTGTTCGAGTTGGCAAAGAAAGCACGACATTCTGCCGCCCCCGGTGCGAGGCGTCGAGACCAATCCGAGACCAAGCCGTTAGCAAAGTGATGCCGGGCAGAGCCAAAGGCGCAATCTCGATTGCCCAGAATGCAGTCATCGCATCAACGCAGCCCCCGGGCCCCTCTCCTCTTACTTCACAACCTTCGGAATCTCCAACATGAACCGCAAACTCATCATCGCCGCTGCCGCCACCATCGCCACGATTGCCTCGATCGGCAACGCCGTCGCTGGCGAACTGTATGGTCCGGTGCAGACCAAGCCGGTACTGGTCAGTACCATGAACGATCGCGCGGCAGGCATCACCGGCGGTGAGTTGTACGGCCTCGTCGAGCATCAACAGGCCCGGATCGTGATGGGCAAGGCGGTCGTACCCGCTACGCCGGCCAGCTACGCACTCGGTGGCGAGTGGATCCAGCCGGTTGCCATGCAGGATCGCACTGGCGCCAATACTCATCTGGCTGAGTAAGCCGTCGGCGCAACATGCACCGTAATCGGTCTGCTCGGTCTCATCGTCGCCCCTGTTTCTCCTCACCTCCCCTCGAGGTTTTGCGCCCGGCCCTGTGCCGGGCGCTTTTCTTGCACACAAGAAATGAGTTGATGCGCCGGGCCGCCGCTCGATAATCGGTGTCGACTTTCTGTTGCGATTAGCCTGTTGAATCGCGGCTGGATTCGGCGGCCCTGACGGTACAGGCTCAGGCGGTGAGCCGCCGCCCCAGGCGCTCGAACAAAGCCCCCGTCTCGCCGTCGGCTTCCAGCGCGAACAGGAGTAGCGAACGGGCCGTGACCCGGTAATGCTCGCCACTGGTGAACACGGGCAGTTCCTCTGGATCGGGTTGATTGGTATCGATCAGGCAGGTCCAGTGGTCGGGCCCTTCGATGTCGGGCAGGGTGAAATCGACCACGTCATGATGGGCGTTGAGCACGATCAGCAGCGTGGCATCCGAGGCTGGTGAACGAAGGCCGCTGACCGGTGCGCGACCGTCGAGCAGCACGCCCATGCAGCGCGCCGAAGCGTCCTGCCAATGAGATTCGGCCATGTCGGTGCCGGACGGTGTGAGCCAGTGGACATCGGTCAGGTTCAACGCCTCGTCGCGTTGCCCGGTGAAAAAACGGCTGCGCCGTAAGACAGGCAGGGCAAGACGCAGCCGGATCAGCCGGTTCACGAAACGGGTCAGTGTCTGGTTCCGATCCGTGTGGGCCGACTCCCAATCTACCCAGCTGATCGGGTTGTCCTGGCAGTAGGCATTGTTGTTGCCTTGCTGTGTTCGACTGAATTCATCGCCGGCCAGCAGCATCGGCGTGCCCTGACTGAACAACAGCGTGGCCAGCAGATTGCGTTTTTGCCGCTCGCGCAATTCGATGATGGCCGGATCATCGGATGGCCCCTCCACGCCGCAGTTCCAGGACCGATTGTGCGAATGCCCATCCCGGTTGTCCTCTCCGTTGGCTTCGTTGTGCTTGTCGTCATAGGACACGAGATCATTGAGCGTGAACCCGTCGTGCGCGGTAATGAAATTGACCGACGCCCAGGGTTTTCGTCCCCGCTTGTCGAACAAGTCGCCCGAACCGGTGATGCGTCGGGCAAGTTCCGGCAGCATGCCTTCCGTCCCCTTCCAGTAGTCGCGGACCTGGTCGCGAAACTTGTCGTTCCATTCTGCCCAACCCGGCGGAAACTGCCCGACCTGATAGCCGCCCGGTCCACAATCCCAGGGCTCGGCAATCAGCTTGACACGACTGAGTACGGGATCCTGCACGCAACTGTCCAGAAATCCACCGCCCTCATCGAAGCCGTGATCCTCCCGGCCGAGAATCGTGCCCAGATCAAAACGGAAGCCGTCCACGCCGATCTCGGTCACCCAGTAGCGCAGGCTGTCCATGACCAGCTGCAACACCCGGGGCGTGGACAGATTGAGCGTATTGCCGGTGCCGGTGTCGTTGATGTAGTACCGGCGTTCGTCTGGCATCAGGCGGTAATAGGACAGGTTGTCGATGCCGCGAAACGAGAGCGTCGGACCGAGCTCGCTGCCCTCTGCGGTGTGGTTGTAGACCACGTCCAAAATGATCTCCAGGCCCGCCCGATGATAGGCGTCGACCATTTCCTGCAGTTCGCGAATCGAATCGCTGCCGAAAAAGCGCGGATCCGCGGCGAAGAAGCCGATCGAGTTGTAGCCCCAGAAATTGACCATCCCCTGATCGACCAGATAACTGTCATCGATAAACGTATGAATCGGCAGCAACTCCACCGAGGTCACGCCCAGCGAGCGGATGTGTTCGATGATTGGTGGCTGCGCCATGCCCGCAAAGCTGCCGCGCAATGACTCGTGCAATTCCGGATGGGCCTGGGTGAAACCCCGGACGTGGGTTTCGTACAGAATGGTGCGATGCCAGGGCACTCGAGGACCTTGCGGCAGCGTGGGTATGCCGGGCTCGGTCACCACGCACTTGGGTACGAAGCGGGCGCTATCGCGCGTGTCGAAGGACAAATCCTTGTCACGATGCTCGAGCGTATAGCCAAATACTTCCGGTGACCAGATAAGCCGGCCCTGATGGCGGCGAGCATACGGGTCGAGCAACAGCTTGTGCGGGTTGAAGCGATGGCCGGCAGCCGGCTCGTAAGGGCCGTGAACGCGGTAGCCGTAGATGGCGCCTGGTTCGATGCCGGCAAGATGCCCGTGCCAGATCTCATCGGTCATCTCGGGCAGGGCGATCCGGTCGGTTTCCCGTTCGCCGTCTGCGCTGAACAGGCAGACCTCGACCCGGGTGGCATGCGCCGAATACAAGGCGAAATTGCAGCCGCGCTGATCGGGCGTGGCGCCCAGCGGGAACGGGACACCTTCGGAAAGACGGATGCTCATGATGATCCAGAGAATTGAACGGCCGACCCCGCCCGGGCTGGGTCAGGGAACCAACGCTCAGGTGTTCGCCCGCAAAGCCAGGCTGCACATCCCGTAAGGCTGCAAGGTGGAATATAGCGTCACCTCATCGGGGTCCGGGTTGCCGAGAGTTGGCGATGCGGATGATGGTCGCAGCATGGTCTAGCAAACAATGTGCCCGACAATATGCCCGACTCGCGACAGACCAGTGCCCGGCGAAGCCCGCTCAGCCCGCTTGGGCCACCCGCAACCGTGCAGGATCTGCGTGAAGCCATTGCACGGCAGCCTTCAGATCGTCGACCAGATCGCGAAATCCCTTATCGGCTGCCTGTCCCCCGGACATGCGCAGCACGGCCGAGGGATGGATGGTCGTGGAGTATGCGCGGCCCTCGTGGAACATGACGCGACCGCGATCGCGCATCACCCTGACGTCGGATCCGAGCAGGGCCTGTGCGGCTGTATTGCCCAGGCAGATGACGAGCACCGGATTCACCAGGTCGATTTCGCCTCGCAGGAAGGGCAGGCATGCCTTGATTTCGGGTTCGGCGGGCCGCACATGAAGGCGCCGGCGCCCCGTGGGCTTGAACTTGAAATGCTTGACCGTGTTGGTCAGCCAGATCTCATCCGGATCGATGCCGGCATCATCGAGTGCGCGTCGCAAAAGATTGCCGGCAGGCCCGACAAACGGCTCGCCCAGTAGATCTTCGCGATCGCCGGGTTGCTCGCCGACGAGCATGAGCGAGGCATTCTGGCGGCCCTTGCCCCAGACCGTTTGTGTGGCCGTCTTCCAGAGCGAGCAACGCCGGCACTGGCTGGCGGCCAGCGCCAGTTGATCGAGTGAACCGGTGGGTATCGGGTCTTGCGACAGCAGACTCGATTCATCGGGGCGAAGCGGCCGCGGGCCACACTTTAGCGCTGAGTCATCAACCTGGGATGCCTGCATCTGTGCCACCCGCGAGTCCGCATCGCGCACCAGGAGGGCGATGTCATTCGCCTCGGGTAGATTCTTCCAGTATCTGACCGGCATTTCCGAACGCATGGCCGCGAGCTTCAGGCGCGCGGGATTGAAGATGCTGCGGTAGTAGAGGCGCCAGGCCTGCTCGAAGGCATCGTCGTCGAGCGGCGCAGCGCGAGAAACGCCAGGCGTGAACCATACTTCGCCTTGACCGTCGTAGTGCGCGCAGGCATCGGGGCTCAGAATCGACCAGGCCATGTTGCTGAACCGCCGGCGGAAAAACGGCGCTGTCATCTCGACCGTGTGATGATCCGGTTCGAACCAGGCGACGTAGCGGCTAGAGCCAGTGTCGGAAATAACCAAGCGGAAACGCACGAAAGCTTTCATCTTGTGTATGTCGCGACTCACAGCCCTGGCCCAGGATTGGAGCAACAACACATCGGGATCGGCGGCCAGGGCCATCAGGTGCGACTCGCCGTGCGTCAGACGCCAGAGCATGCGATAGAGCAGCGACCAGCGGTGCGGGCTGGCATGCAGGCACGCCTGACGCGCCAGATCCATGAAACGGCGCGGCACGCGAAACCCGTGCGCCCCCTTCGCCGTACGGTCGGGCGAAGTGGGCGACGGCGAGGGTCGACGCAACTCCGGTGGCGCGTGCAAGGACAGGCGCTCCGGATGCGCCGACCCACGCTCCGGATGCGCCGACCCAAACTGATCTGCCGGCCGCTCGACCCAGTGGATTCGCTCGGGCGGGGTCTGGGCAGCCAGCCGTTCACGCGCGGCCCGCTGCCAGTCGTCAAGGCACGGGGAGAATCGGACCACCGTCCGCTCGTCATTGGCGACGGACTGATCGAACAGCGATGGCTGCCAGGCCGTCATCAAACCAGATCGAGCGACAGCTGTCGGGGCGGCACGACCAGGGCCGAGCGCAGCTGCGCACCGCTCGGTTCACCGGCGCCGGGGTGATGATCGCGACAGACAATGAAGGGCATAGCCTTGCGCACGCCGGCCCGCAGCGCGATCAAATCGCGCAGGCGGATCGACTGCCAGCGCCGGATCGAGATCAGTTTGGCCACCGTGCGGATGCCCAGTCCTGGCACGCGCAGCATCTGCTCACGCGTCGCCCGGTTCAGATCGATGGGGAAGAAGCCGCGGTTGCGCAGAGCCCAGGCCAGTTTGGGATCGACATCGAGCGACAACATGTCGGCGCCTGCGACATCGTCGTGTCCGGTTGTGATTTCTCCATGGCTGTAGCCGTAAAAACGCATCAGCCAGTCGGCTTGATAGAGGCGGTGCTCGCGCAACAAGGGCGCGGCGGTGACCGGCAGCTCGCGGGAGGAATGCGGAATCGGACTGAATGCCGAGTAGTAGACCCGGCGCAGCCGATAAGCTCCGTAGAGATTGGCCGAGGTCGCGAGGATGCTTGCATCGGTGGATGCGTCGGCACCGATGATCATCTGCGTCGACTGGCCTGCTGGCGCGAATGACGTCGGTTTGGCCAAAGCCGGCCGATTAACGATGCGCTGCGCGCCGCGGCGGTCGTGCGCCACGGCGTCGAGCCGATCTCGTATCCGGGCCATCGACAGGCGAATGGTGCGCAGATTCTTCTCCGGCGCCAGCATTGCCAAGGATTCGACCGTTGGCAATTCCACATTGATGCTCAGGCGATCGGCATAGCGCCCGGCCCGGGTCAGCAGGTCACCGTGGGCATCCGGAATGGTCTTGAGATGGATGTAGCCCCGAAAATCGTGCTCTTCGCGCAGACGCCGGGCGACCTCGACCAGTTGCTCCATGGTGTAGTCGGCCGAGCGGATCACGCCCGAGCTCAGGAACAGGCCCTCAATGTAATTGCGCCGATAGAAATTCAGCGTGAGCTCGACAACTTCCGACACAGTGAAACGAGCCCGCGCGACGTTGGATGAATTGCGATTGATGCAGTAATGGCACTCATAACGACAAAAATTCGTGAGCAGGATCTTGAGCAGCGAAATGCATCGACCGTCAGGCGCGTAGGAGTGACAGATTCCCGAGCCCTCGGTCGACCCGATTCCCTTGCCACCGACCGATGACCGACGCGACGTGCCACTGGACGCGCACGAGGCGTCATACTTGGCCGCGTCGGCAAGAATGGCGAGTTTTTTGAGAATCTCCATGGCAAGCGGTCCGGACATGTCGACACATCGGCGATCCGGATCCGAGGAACCGATCACTGGATTTACGTACAGCTTTAATCATGCCACGGAACCGAATACCTGTAGGGCTCAGTCGGCCGTGTCGTTGGCCCGCAGACCGCGTTCATCGGACAGGAATTCACCAAAGGGGCCGAGCGGCTCGATGTGCGAACAAACGACCCGCAAAGCCGCCAGCAGCGGCACCGCGATCACCGCACCAATTGGACCCCAGAGCCACGCCCAGATGCCCAGCGCAACCAGAATCACCACCGAGTTCAGGGCCAGGCGGCGCCCGACCAGCCAGGGCGTGAAGAGATTCCCTTCGATCGCCGAGATGGCCAGATAGCCCAAGCCAACCGTGGCTGCGGTCGTCAGCTGGTCGGTCGCCACAAGCGCCACCATGGCAACCACGGCGGCGCCAAGTAAGGCACCAAGATAAGGAATGAAGTTCAGAAAGGCGGCCATCACGCCCCACAACACCGGATTGGGCAGGCCCAGCAGCCACATCATCGACCCGACAGCCAGGCCCAGAGAGGCATTGATCAGGGTGATCGTGAGCAGATAGGCCGACAATTCCTGCTCGACCGCATAGACAATGGTCAGCGCGCGCTTCTTGTCGGCCAAGGTCGGCATCAGCCTGACCAGCTTGTTGTAAAACAGGGTTCCCGAAGCGAGAAGAAAGAAGGTAAGCATCAACGTGACCGCAGCGGAGGTCAGGGTCGACAACACGTCGGTGGCTGCCGAGGCGAGCATTGCCGGTTGCTGGATCGAGACCTTCTGCACGTCGCCCGCGGCCTCATCTGCCATGGCTTCGACCTTTTTCGAGGCCTCGAGCACGTCGGCCACCGGCTCGCGCAAGGCTTTCCAGTGCTTCTGCATGTGCTTGCTGGCCTGCGGCAGCCGTTCACTCCATTCGCTGATCGACCCGCTCAGACCATAGACGCCGGCAACCGCGATGCCCAGCACCAGAGCCATGAGCACGAAGGCCGTGAGCGGCGGCGGAATCCGCCGCCGCTCGAGATATCGGACGACCGGCGAGAGAGTCAGGGCCAACAGGATCGCCACCAGGATCGGCATGAACAGATCCTTGGCGACGAACAGCGCTGCACCAGCCGCGACCGCAGCGAGAATGCCCAGCGGCAAGGTAATCGCACGACCAGGCCTGGACGGCAAACCTGACTCGGCGGTGTCGAGCGGCTCGACGTTCACTGCGGCTGGCGTCATATCGTTCATTTCGGTCCTTAGGGTCGACCGCCGAATGTCCTCTTGCTTGATTCGGTCGTCAACTAGATCGGTCACCGCATTATTGCCGGTCGGCTGAGCGACATATCTTCATTCGTCACGGGTACGGGATATGCTCGCCCCCACGGGTCCGATCGGCGGCGAATAGGCGGCCGGCCGTCGACCGGTCGATGCCGGGTTGGCCGGGCATCGCCTACTGAGAGAGAATCTGATGGGAAAGTACCTGGCGGCATATGCCGGATGCCTGGCTTGTTTTCTGGCCATCGATGCAATCTGGCTCGGACTGGTCGCAAAGCGCTTTTACGCCGACCAGTTGGGCGACCTGTTGAAGGCTTCGCCCTCGCTGGGCGTCGCGGCAGTGTTCTATCTGGCGTATGCGGTGGCGGTTGTGATTCTGGCGGTTCGCCCCGCCATCATCGCCGAGAGTCCGCTGCACGCGCTGGCGTTGGGGGCGGTGCTGGGCTTCGCGGCCTACGGCACCTACGACATCACCAATCTGGCAACGATCCGCAACTGGCCCTGGCAGGTGTCGGCGGTCGATTGGGCCTGGGGCACGGTGCTGACCGGCGTGTCGGCCTGGGCGGGTTACCACGCCTCGAGGGCGCTGTGAATCAACACGAAGTGACCGTCGCGTCACGTGCGGGTCAGTCACCTGGCGTCGGGCTGATCGACCCGGCCTTCGTTCTCCCATGCACCAGACGGACCACCTGCTCGCCCTTCCTGTTTTCGACCAACTGATGCCGGATTGATCGACATGCAACATTTCCACTGCGAGAACTGCGGTCAGATCGTCCACTTCCACAACAGCGTCTGCACCGGTTGTCAGGCCCGGCTGGGTTTCATCCCCGACGTGCGCGTGATCGCCGCGTTTGAGGCGACACCAGACGGCGGCTGGCGACGTCATGCCGGCGAGCAGGGCCTTTGGCAGTTCTGTGCCAATGCGCCGCTGTGCGGCTGCAACTGGCTGCTCTCCCCGGGCGAGACCGACACGTTGTGTCGGTCATGCCAGTTGACGACGACGATTCCTGACCAGACGATCGAGGCAAACCAACGATCATGGCGCGACCTGGAATCAGCCAAGCGTGACTGGTTGTTCACCATCCTCGGACTGGCCCTGCCGCTTCATTCCCGACTCGACGATCCACAGCAGGGATTGACGTTTCATTTCCTGCGCCAGGTGGATGCCGATCGCCCCGTGCTGACCGGGCACGACGCCGGGGAGATCACCATTAACGCCATCGAGTCCGATCCGGTGGCGCGAGAACGGTCCAGGCTCAATCTGCATGAACCCTACCGTACCCTGGTGGGCCATTTCCGGCATGAATCGGGACACTATTATTGGGACCGACTGATCCGCGATTCGAGTCACCTGGCCACGTTCCGGACGCTCTTCGGTGATGAGCGGGCCGACTATGCCCAGGCCCTTGCGGACCATTACGAGAACGGACCGCCCACCGACTGGCCAGCCGGCTACGTGAGCGGGTACGCGACCATGCACCCATGGGAGGATTGGGCCGAGACCTGGGCCCACTATCTTCACATGGTTGATCTGCTCGAGACGGCGCAATCCTGGCAACTCACGGTCGGCGCCATCGATGCCGGGCAGGTTTTCGACGATGTTCCCGACAGCGCCGTTTTGTCAGCCGAATTCTCCGCGCTGTTGCAGGCATGGGTCCCCCTGACCCTGGTGACCAACAGCCTCACCCGCAGCCTGGGTCACGCAGATGCTTATCCGTTCGCGCTGTCCTATAAAGCCTTGCGCAAGATCCAGTTCGTTCATGAGGTCGTGACGTCGCGGTCAGCGCAGGCAGATGCGCCAGCCTGAGTGAGACAGGATCGAGACCAAGCCGATACCAAAGCGATCACTGACGGTGCCCGAGGCGTTATGGGAGCGCCCCACAATGCAGTCATCGCATGAATGAACACCCCCCTGGTGATCGACGCGCCTCTCCTGAACCCTCCTCAACTCTTGATCCATAAGGACGATGAACATGAAAACCAAACTCGCCATCGCGACAGTTGCCACGCTTGCCGCCTTCGCCTCGATCGGCAATGCCGTTGCCGGTGAACTCTACGGTGAACTCGAGCGCCAGGCCCGCTTCCCGAGCGGCACGGTCAATGCAGCGCTGAACGACGGACCTGCCATCACGGGCGGCGAACTCTACGGGCTGGTCGAGCATCAGGCAGCCGGATTCGTTGGCAGTGCCGCCCTCAAGCCGTCGGCCCCTTCGATCTATGCACTGGGTGGCGAATTCATCCGACCGATGGTCTCCACTCTTGGCGCAGGTCTGAATACCGAACTGGCCGAATAAGGTCGCCAGCGCATCACCCGATTCTGTCTCTCCTCGTCTCTCAGTCTTTCCGCCCGGCCTCCTGCCGGGCGTTTTCATTGGCGTGGGCGAGGATGAGAGAATGCTCAGTGCCCGATTGCCGCAACCTGCGCCACCCCGGGTCCGTGTCAAGTCGCGCAAAGCAGCACCGCGCAGGCAATCTCAACCGAGGCAGAGCAATGGTTTACCGATATTCCACCCACGGCCGCGAATCCAGGCTGAACCCGGACCGCCTCGCCGTAATCCCCGAGTTCTTCAAGTCGGGCTATCTCGACACCGGCAAGCTGCCGTGCATGGCAACCCTGGTGTCGTTGCGCGGAGAAGTGGCGCACGAAAGTTATCAGGGCACAACCGAGATGGCGGGTCACGAGCCGATTGGTCCGGACACGATCTTCCGCATCTATTCGATGACCAAGCCGATCACCACTCTGGCGATCATGATGCTCTTCGAGGAATGCCGGATCCGGCTGGATCACCCGGTGAGCCGCTACATTCCCGAGTACCGCGACGTGAAGGTCTGGGACGGCGGCACGGCGGCCGCGCCGAGGCTTCGCGCGCCGGATCGTGAAATAACTGTGCTGGATCTGGTCACGCATACCTCGGGGCTGACCTATGGTTTCCTGTTTCAGGATGAGACGGACGAGATCTACCGGCGCGAGAAGGTCGGGCATCCCAAGGATTCGCTGCAGCACATGGCGCGGCAGATAGCCGGCCTGCCTCTGGCGTTTTCTCCAGGAACAGAATGGCGCTACAGTCACTCGATCGACGTGCTCGGCGCGCTCATCGAGATCATTGCCGGCGAAACACTCGATCGGTTTTTCCAGTCGCGCATTTTCGGGCCGCTGGGCATGCACGATACCGGCTTCTTTGTGCCGGCCGATCAGATTCACCGACTGATGGCGTGTTATCAGAAGGATGCGAAGACCGGCGACATCACGCTGTCGGATCCGGCGGGCGCCGCTTCCAGGCTCTACGCGACACAGCCCAGGCTGCTCAATGCCGGTGGCGGACTGGTCAGCACCGTGCGCGATTACCACCGCTTTGCACGGATGCTGCTGGGCGGCGGCACGCTTGACGGTGCTCGCCTGATCAGTCCCAAAACCTGGGCATTCATGAGTCAGAACCATCTGCCGGGTGGGCGGACGATGCGCGGCATGGGCCGCTCGGCATTTACCGAGGTGATGGCTGATGGGGTCGGTTTCGGCCTGGGTGGGTCAGTCGTGACCGACATCGTGCAGACGCACCAGCCGGGCAGCAACGGGACCTTCAGCTGGGGCGGGCTGGCGTCGACCTACTTCTGGATCGACCCGCAAGAGGAACTGATCGCCATTCAGGCCACACAATTGATCCCGTCGTCGACCTATCCGATGCGCCAGCAACTGCAGCAGCTCGTCTATGCGGCGATCGATTGATCGGTTTTCGCCAGTCGCAATCCGGTGTTGGATCAAGAATCAGTCGAAAAAAAGGACCGCTCGCCTTGTGCCTGCTCTACAGTTGGCAGACCGACCCGCCCTGAATGGACGGCATGGGTCGTTCACTAATACCATCAAAGGAGACCGGCATGGCGTCTGATCACAATCTCAAGGAAGAACTGGATCAGGAGGACGCCTTCGAGGCGCCGGAAGAAAGTCGGTCGGCCGGCATGATCTGGGGGCTGCGCCTGCTCGGCATTGCCCTGGCGCTGCTGGTGTATTGGCAGTTGGGCGGCTCGACGGTCATCAATCCCGATGCGCGCACGGTGGCGGCAATCGCCACCTTGATGGCCGTCTGGTGGATGACCGAGGCGATTCCACTCTCAGCCACGGCCTTGTTGCCGATCGTGCTGCTGCCCACCCTGACCGAACGCACGGTGGCACAGACCACCGCACCGTATGCGAGTTCCATTGTGTTTCTGTTCCTGGGTGGATTCCTGATCGCCATCGCCATGCAGAAATGGCAGCTGCATCGCCGTATCGCCTTGCGCACGCTCAAGCGGGTGGGTGTCGAACCGCGGCGGATCGTGCTTGGGATGATGCTGTCCACCGGCTTTCTGTCGATGTGGGTGTCGAACACGGCGACCACGCTGATGATGCTGCCCATCGGCCTGTCGGTGCTCGCCGTGGTGATCGACCGCATGTCGTCGAGCGATGGCGGCCAGGCGCAAAAGGCTCTGGCCGCCGGTGGGCGACTCACTGACGTGATTCGCGATCCGCAGATCAAGGCCTTCGGCGTGTGCCTGATGCTGTCGATTGCCTGGTCGGCATCGATCGGCGGCCTGGGTACCTTGCTGGGCAGCCCGCCCAATGCCATCGTGGCCGGTTATGCAGCCGACGAACTGGGCCGCCCGGTGGGCTTTCTCGAATGGATGATGCTCGGCGTTCCACTCTCGCTCGGATTCATTCTGATCGCCTGGTTCCTCATGACGCGTTGGCTTTACCGCTTCGACCTGGGCGAGATTCCCGGCGGCCGGCAGATGATCGATGAACAGCTTCAGGCGCTGGGACCGATGAGCCAGGGTGAGCGCATGGTGTTGATCGTGTTTTGCAGTGCGGCCTTCCTCTGGGTCGTGCCGGGGCTGCTCGGCAATTTTGCGCCGCTCAAGGCTGCGTTGCCCTGGCTGGACAAGCTCAATGACACCGCCATCGCCGTTTGCGCCGGACTGGTGCTGTTTCTGCTGCCCGGCAAGGGTCGCAGCCAGATGGTGCTCGAATGGCGTGATGCCGAAAACGGGCTGCCCTGGGGCGTGCTGTTGTTATTTGGCGGTGGCCTGAGCCTGGCCGGTGCAGTGGCCGCCTCGGGGCTGGACAAATGGTTTGGCGCGCAGGTTGAGGGTCTGGGCGCGCTGCCACCCTTGCTGCTGGTGGTCGCCGTGGTCACCTTGATTCTGTTTCTGACCGAAATCACGTCGAACACCGCGACCGCCGCCACCTTCATTCCCATCCTGGGCGGCGTCGCGGCGGGCGTCAACGCCGATGCAATGAGCCTGATAATTCCGGCCGCCTTCGCGGCCACCTGTGCATTCATGCTGCCGGTGGGCACGCCGCCCAATGCAATCGTATTCGGTACCGGGCTGGTGTCGATCGCCCAGATGGCACGCGGGGGTCTCGTGCTCAACATCGTCGGTATCGTGATGATCACAATGGTCTGCTACCTGCTTGGCGGCTACGCGTTGGGGATGCGCTTCTAGCGGCTCAGGCGGGCAGCCACCCGCCGATGTCGCGGCGGGTGCGGCCCCGCAGTCGCTCAACGCACCGACCCAGCGCGTGAAGACCGGGGCGCCCAGCACCTTGCTGCAGATCGAGCAGCGCCTGGTGGAACTGGGCTATGACCCCGGGCCGGCCAGGGTGTCGCCCAAAACCTTGTGGAGTGAAGGGCGCGAGGGTGAGATCGCGATCCATGCCGTCCGACTCACCATGATCACCGATGGCTCAGGACGCTCGGTCGCCGATGCCGGCGCCGCCGGCCTCATTATGCGGGACCAGGGCGCGGGCAGCGCTCACTATTCGCTCAACGATCTGGTGATCGTCGCGTTTCATGACCAGATCCGTCTGGAAACCGCCTGTGCAGGGTCAATGTGACGGCGCCTGGCGCCAATTGCCTGGTCGGTCTGACGGCAGGACCGCGCCAGTACGCCAAAAAGATTGCATTCGATGATTGACCAACCGGCCGGTCGGTCAATATAATCGCCACCTGCCCATTCGAGGAACAATCCATGTATACCCAGGCAATGGACCTTGCACCAGTCGAACCTGTCCAGTTGGCCGGCGACGAGAGCGACGCCCAGCGACGCTTCGACGAGCGCGTCGCGCGCGATGAAAAGATCGAGCCGCAGGACTGGATGCCTGCCGCCTATCGCAAGACGCTGATCCGGCAGATTTCCCAACATGCACATTCCGAGATCGTCGGCATGCTGCCCGAAGGCAATTTCATCGGCCGCGCGCCGAGTCTGCGGCGCAAGGCGATTCTGCTGGCCAAGTCACAGGATGAAGGCGGCCATGGCCTGTATCTGTATAGCGCGGCCGAGACGCTGGGCGTGACGCGCGACGAGATGGACGCGGCGCTGCTCTCGGGCAAGGCCAAGTATTCATCGATCTTCAATTATCCGACCCTTTCATGGGCTGACGTGGGCTGCATCGGCTGGCTGGTCGACGGTGCCGCGATCATGAATCAGATCCCACTGTGCCGCTGCTCCTACGGCCCCTATGCCCGCGCGATGATCCGGGTGTGCAAGGAAGAATCGTTTCATCAGCGACAGGGTTATGAGCTGATGCTGGCGTTGTGCCAGGGCACGGAAGCGCAAAAGGCCATGGCGCAGGATGCCCTGAACCGCTGGTGGTGGCCGGCCCTGATGATGTTCGGCCCGCATGACAGCGATTCACCGCATTCGGGACAATCGATGGCCTGGGGAATCAAACGCCTGTCCAATGATGAACTGCGCCAGCGCTTCGTCGATGCCACCGTGCCGCAGGCCGACATCCTGGGCCTGAAGATGCCCGACGATCAGCTGCGTCTGAATCCGGAAACCGGGCACTACGAAACCGGTCCGATCGACTGGAGCGAGTTCTGGCGGGTGGTCGGCGGAGATGGTCCCTGCAATCGTGAACGCATGGCCGACCAGCATGCCAAACATGAGAAGGGCCGATGGGTGCGCGAAGCCGCCGTCGCCTACGCCGCCAAACAGCAACAACGAACCCGGGAGCAGGCAGCATGAGTAGCACTGGCGCCGCTGGCGCAATCACCGAATCGGGCAGCGAGCCGCAGACCAATAGCGCCGAGTGGCCGTTGTGGGAGGTGTTCACGCGATCCCGCCAGGGACTGGATCACAAACATTGCGGCAGCCTGCATGCCACGGACGCAAAAATGGCGCTGCGCCTGGCCCGTGATGTCTACACGCGGCGCAACGAGGGCGTGAGCATCTGGGTGGTGCCCTCGAGTGCCATTGTCGCCTCCGCGCCAGAAGACAGTGAAGTCGATTTTGATCCGACCAACGACAAGATCTACCGGCATCCCACGTTCTACAAGCTGCCCAAAGAAGTGGATTACATGTGATGGGAACGGCAACCGTAAGCACCGCACCGGGCTGGCATGTCAACACGATCCTGCGCCTGGGTGATGATGCCCTCGTACTGGGCCAGCGGCTGGGCGAATGGGCCGGCCACGGGCCAGTGCTCGAGGAAGACCTGGCCATGGCCAACATCGGGCTGGACCTGATCGGGCAGGCGCGTATGCTGCTCACGCATGCCGGTGCGCTTGAAGGCGCCGGCCGCGACGAGGATCAGCTCGCCTACTTTCGCGATGCTGCCCAGTACCGTAATCACTCGCTGATCGAACTGCCCAATGGCGTGGGCAAACACGACGACTATGCGATCACGATCGTGCGCAATCTGCTGTTTTCGGCGCTGATGGTGCCGATGTGGCAGGCCTTGCGCGGCTCCAGCGATACGGAACTCGGCGCCATTGCGAGCAAGGCGATCAAGGAGTCCACCGGGCACTGGCGTCACGCGCGCGACTGGGTGATCCGATTTGGCGATGGCACACCGGAGTCGCATCGCCGCGCCCAGCAGGCGCTGGATCGCCTCTGGCCCTATACCAATGAGTTCTGGCAGGACGACGATACCGATCGCGCCGCCGCCGATGCCGGTGTGGCACCGCTGCCCTCGTCGCTGCGTGATGCCTGGCATGCGCAGATCGATCCGGTGCTAGCCGAAGCCACGCTCGAACGGCCGGCAGATTCGCCGTTCGTCTCACATGGCAGGGCGGGCCGACACACCGAATACCTCGACTATGTCCTGGCCGAAATGCAATCGATCGCCCGTGCCCATCCGGGCGCACGCTGGTAGCCGCCGTGACTCGCGCGACGCTGGCCCAGGTCCGTGAACGGGTCGGGTCGATTCCCGATCCGGAGATCCCGGTCGTGACGCTGGCCGACCTGGGCATTCTGCGCGACGTGGACGAGCGGTCGGGCCGGATCCGGGTCACGCTGACTCCCACCTACAGCGGCTGCCCGGCCACCGAATCGATTCGCGATGACGTGCAGCGAATGCTGGCCGAACTCGGCCACGATGACGCGCAGGTCGACATCACGCTGTCGCCGGCCTGGACCACCGACTGGATCGGCCCGCAGGCGCGCGACAAACTGCGTGCCTATGGCATAGCACCGCCCATGGGTGCCTGTCCCGCGGATTCGGCCGGCGCAGCCGGCAAGCCCCTGCAGTTCCAGCGCATGCCACCAGCCCTCACCTGCCCGCAATGCGACAGCCGTCAGGTCGAGGTGTTGTCCGAATTCGGTTCGACGCCCTGCAAGGCCTTGTATCGCTGCCTGACCTGTCGCGAACCCTTCGATTATTTCAAACCCTTCTGACCCGACACTCATGGCCACCCCAAGTTTTTTTTCCCTGCGAATTCGTGACGTGCGCCCCGAAACCGATGCCGCAGTCTCCATCGCCTTTTCGGTGCCCGAGGAATTGCGCGAGGCCTACCGCTTCACCCAGGGACAGTTCCTGACCCTGCGTGCCAACGTAGGCGATGAGGAATTGCGCCGTTCTTATTCGATCTGCGCAGCGGTGCCCGAGTACGAGCGCAGCGGCGAACTGCGCGTGGGCATCAAACGGGTCATCAACGGGCGTTTTTCGAACTGGGCCAATGATCATCTGCGTGCGGGTCAGTCGATCGACGTGATGACGCCGGACGGGCGCTTTTTCACCCCGTTGAATCCGCAGGCGTCCAGACACTATGTCGGATTTGCCGGTGGCTCGGGCATCACCCCGATGCTTTCGCTGATCGCGACCACCCTGGCGGTTGAACCGGCAAGCCGCTTCACCCTGATCTATGGCAATCGCGACCTGCGTTCGATCATGTTCATCGAAGCGCTCGAGGGCCTGAAAAACCGCTTCATGAGCCGGTTCCGGCTGATTCATGTGCTGGCCGAGGAACCTCAGGATGTCGAGCTGTTCAACGGCGTGCTCGATCAGACCAAGTGTCGCGATCTGATCGAGGCACTGGTGCCGGCGACCAGCATCGATCACGCCTTCATCTGCGGGCCCGAGCCAATGATGAATGCGGCCGAAGCGGCTCTGCTGGCGGCCGGATTGCCAGCGGCCAGCCTGTCGATCGAGCGCTTCGGCACGCCCAATCCGTCGGGCGCGCCACCGCATCCGACGGTGCTCGATGAATCGGCACCCGGAAGCGAGGTCACGATCATTGTCGATGGCAAGACCCGACGGATTCATGTGCCGTTCGACGGCCCGGCCATTCTCGATGCCGGACTGCTCAAGGGCGCGAGCCTGCCCTATGCCTGCAAGGGTGGCGTGTGTTGCACCTGCCGGGCCCGCGTGCTCGAGGGCCAGGTACGCATGGATCGCAATTTCACGCTCGAGCAATGGGAACTGGACAAGGGCTTCGTACTGACCTGTCAGTCGCATCCGATCACCGACACCGTGACCGTGAGCTATGACGAGCGTTGAGACCGATGAATGCCGATCGATCCTGACAACGGACGACACTGATGGCCAGACCCCGCGCTGAAGGACATGATCAGCAACGTGCGCTGATTCGTCAGCAAGCGGCCGCTGCATTTGCGCATCTGGGTTATGCGAGCGCGTCGATGGCCGATCTGGCCCAGGCCTGTTCGATCTCCAAGGCCGCGCTCTATCACTACTTCACGAGCAAGGAAGCGATCTTGTTCGAGGCGCTGGACGACTATACCCGTCAGCTCCAGACGCTGGTGCTGGCCATCGTGGGTGAACCGATGCCCGTGCGCGATCAGGCTCAGGCCCGTGCCGCGCTCGGCGATCTGGTCAGGGCCTTGCTGCACCGGTATGCGGACTCACACGACTTTCATGTGAGTCTGCTCAATGATGTGAAGTTTCTGGGCGAGGCGCAACGCGCGGCAATCCGTGCCCAGGAACGAACGGTGGTCGATTCGATCACCGCCTTGATCGGCCAGGCGTTTCCGGCGCAGGCCGCAAGCGCCAACCGGTCGGCGGTCACCATGGCCTTGCTGGGCATGCTGAATTTCTCGTTTGCCTGGTGGAAGCCCGACGGTTCGCTGGATGCCGACGGGCTCGCCAACCTCGTGATCGATCTGTGGTTTCACGGACTGGCCTCGCCCGAGGGATCAGCGACCTGTCGCGAAGCGTCCGTCATGGCCAGCATCGACTGAGCAGGTGCTGGCCATCCGCCCGCCCATGAGGCCTATCATGGCCGGATCGACTTGTTGAATTGGAGACCCGACATGACCAGCAGCGCCTGGGACAACCCGATGGGCACCGATGGCTTCGAATTCGTCGAATACGCAGCCCCCGATCCCGAGCAATTGGGCAAGGTGTTCGAGAGCATGGGCTTCGTCGCGGTGGCCAGGCATCGGCGCAAGCAGGTGACCCTGTACCGCCAGGGCGGCATCAACTTCATTGTCAATGCCGAACCCGATTCATTCGCCCAGCGGTTTGCCCGTCTGCACGGCCCATCCATCTGTGCAATTGCGCTGCGCGTGGCCGATGCCGGCAAGGCATGGAAGCGCGCGATCGAACTCGGTGCCTGGGCATTCGATACACGCAGCGGCCCCGGTGAACTGAATATCCCGGCCATCAAGGGCATTGGTGACTCACTGATCTATCTGGTGGATCGTTGGCGCGGCAAGGGACAACCCGCGGCAGGATCGATCGGCGACATTTCCATCTACGACGTGGACTTCGAGCCGATTCCCGGTGCCGACCCGAATCCGGCCGGCCTCGGACTGATCAACGTCGATCACCTGACCCACAACGTGCATCGTGGCCGGATGCAGGAGTGGGCCGAATTCTATGAACGCCTGTTCAACTTTCGCGAAATCCGCTACTTCGATATCGAAGGTCAGATCACCGGCGTGCGCTCCAAGGCCATGACCAGTCCCTGCGGCAAGATCCGGATTCCGATCAACGAAGAAGGCAATGAAGAGCGCGGGCAGATCCAGGAGTATCTGGATTCCTACCATGGCGAGGGCATCCAGCATATCGCCCTGGGCACCCAGGACATCCATTCGGCGGTCAGGCATCTGCGGGAACGGGGCGTGGTGTTCCTCGATACCCCCGACACCTATTACGAAATGATCGATGCGCGCCTGCCCGGCCATGGTGAATCGGTTGCCGATCTGCAGGCCGGCCGGATCCTGCTCGACGGATCACCCGGCGGCGGACTGTTGCTGCAGATCTTCACCAAGACCGTGATCGGCCCGATCTTCTTCGAACTGATTCAGCGAAAGGGTGATGAGGGCTTCGGTGAGGGAAATTTCAAGGCCTTGTTCGAATCCATCGAACTGGATCAGGTGCGCCGGGGTGTCCTGAAGGACAACAAGCCCGACGGGTAACGGCCAGATCCGTTCCGGCCGCGGAACGGCGCGGTCAGCTGCAGCCCGTGGCTGGTCGGGCCGGCAAGGGTTTGGCTGCGCGAATGATCTGGCAATCGCAGCCGGCCTGGCGACGACAGTCGGCCAGCGCCTGCTGCTTGGCCTGCTCGAGGTCGGCATGGCATGAGAAGCGTCGCCCAGTCATGACCGGCCACTGACGCCACGGCCGTTGCCTGACCGGCCGTACAGCCGCCGACACTGCCGCACCGACCGCCCCCCTGGCGGCACGAAGCGAGGGCGCCGATGCGCGCCTGGCGTTGCGTACAGGACTGGTCGGTCGATGACCAGGTTGAAAACCGGTTAGCGTCGAATACGACCCAGTTGCCGAACTGACGGGCATCGGCCGCCGCCGCCGGCAGTCCTTCGCGCAGCCTCGCATCTGCCCGCACCGGTTTGCACAATTTGTCGCCCGCCGCCACCAGCACCGACCGGGTCTGGCCCACCGTCTGCAGGCGTGAGCGTTGTGCTGAACTGTCGAGCAGTTGCCGCGCCGATGAATCGGACAATCCGTTGGCCAGCACCGCGCCCAGATTGCCGCCGCGCGTTGCATAGTCGGTGCAGTCGACGCCGAAGCGCCCCGCCGCGCCCGCCGTGCTCTGACAGAAGGATGCATAACGCGCGGTCAGCACCACGAAGTTCAGGCGGTCACGCTGCATTGCCCAGGCCAGATGCGCCGATGTGCCGGGTTCCGTGCGCTGGTCGCGTGGGTAAAAGCGCATCAATTCACCCGTGCCGTCGGCATGGAATCGCAGCCCCGCAAAGGGTCCCGCCAGATCGGCATCCGTATCGGGATCGCGCGCCGAGTCAAAGTCCGGCAACCACGTCGAGGCGAACAAGGCATCGGGTCGACCGGCACGCGAAACGGCCAGCGGCGATTGACTGAGCACACCAGGGCTGGTGCTCTGCCGGCCCTCGCGCCTTGCACCACGGGTCGCTTCCCAGGCCAGTTCGGGAAGCCATTCCACGCGACGTGCCGGGCCGCCCCGGTAATACGCCGTGCCACCGGTTTCGATGAACCGGGCCAGCGCCGCATTGCCGGCGAAATCCGCATAATTGACAGCGCTTCGACCGAAATTATCGGTAGCCATTGGATCGGCCCCGGCGTCGAGCAGGCGTCGCACGATGGCTTCGCGCCGGGTCTCGGGTGTCGCCTGGACCGCCCGGATCAACGGCGTCACGCCGTCGGCGTCGGTGGCCGCGTTGACGTCGGCGTCGAGCAGGTAATGGTTGACCACATCGATCGAACCCTGGCGGATGCCCAGGTCGAGCGCAGTCCCCGGTGTCAGCACATCCCGGTAGCGATCGATCAGTCGATCGGCACCGGACAGATCACCCCGCTCCAGCGCACGGCTCAGATCGGCAATCCGGTCCGTTGCCCAGAATGATTGGGATTGCGTGAGCGCGCAGGCCGACAGCACACCGGCCAGCACCATGCCCCAGAGCAATCGCGCCAGGGCGTTACCGGATCGGTTTGACGAGCGAGGAGCGTGTTGGAATGGTCGCAGGGTAACGCTTGTAGCCATGGCGCAAGCTTAGGGGTTTGGTCCTGCCCGGCGAAGTGTCCCGAACCAATCCGCCCGAAAATAGGGCGTTCATACAACAACTGCCGCGGCGAGTGACCGGTCGATATCCCAGATCAGGTCAGCGATGGATTCGAGCCCGACCGACATCCGGATCAGGTCGGGCGAGGCCCCGGCCGCGATCTGTTCGGCCTCGGACAACTGCCGGTGCGTGGTCGATGCCGGATGAATGATAAGGGTTCGCGCGTCGCCGATATTGGCCAGATGACTCATGAAGGTACTGGCTTCGATGAATCGCTCACCCGCCCGTTGCGCGGCCCCGGGCGTCGCGTCCGAGCCCGGACTGCGCACGCCAAAGGTGAGAATGCCGCCACAGCCGCGCGGCAGATAACGATTGGCCAGCGCGTGATAACGACTGGATTCCAGGCCCGGATAATTGACCCAGGCCACCCGTGGATCGTCCTGCAGGAAACGCGCGACCGCCAGCGCGTTTTGATTGTGCCGGTCCATGCGAACCGGCAGCGTCTCGATACCTTGCAGCAGCAGCCAGGCATTCATCGGCGAGAGCGTGGGTCCCAGGGTGCGCATGGTTTCCATGCGGGCCTTCATCGTGAAACCAAAGTCACCAAAGGTTTCATAGAAGCGCACGCCGTGATATCCCTTGCTGGGCTCGGTCATCTGCGGAAACTTGCCGTTGTCCCAGGGAAAGCGGCCTGACTCGATGACCACGCCGCCCATGGTGGTGCCATGCCCGCCCAGATACTTGGTCGCCGAATGCACGACGATATCGGCGCCGTGATCGATGGGGCGGCAAAGATAGGGCGAGGCCATGGTGTTATCGATGACCAGCGGCAGGCCGTGGGCATGGGCAATGCCGGCAACGGCTTCGATATCGAGCACATTGAGCCGGGGATTGGCGATGGTCTCGGCGAAGATCGCCCTGGTGGTCGGCCGGATCGCCGCCGCGAAATTCGCCGGCTCGTCGGGCTCGACGAAGGTGCACTCGATGCCGAATTGTTCGAAGGTGACCGAAAACTGGGAAAAGCTGCCGCCATAGAGCGTGCTGGCCGCAACCAGATGGTCGCCAGCACGCAGGATCGTGAGCAGGGCCACCATCTCGGCTGCCATGCCGGTGGCGGCGGCAAGCGCTGCCCGTCCCCCTTCGAGCGCTGCGCAGCGCTCCTCGAACACGGCGGTTGTCGGATTGGACAGTCGCGAATAGACGTTGCCGAAGGTCTGCAGATTGAATAGGCTGGCCGCATGATCGGCCGAGTCGAACACGAAGGAGGTGGTCTGGTAGATCGGCACCGCGCGGGCGCCCGTGGCACTGTCCGGCTGCTGTCCGGCATGCAGGCAGAGGGTTTCAAACCCGAATTGACGATCGGCCATTGCGGCTGACTCCGATGAGGGGTGGGGGACTCAACGCACCCAGGGCCTGGGTCGCTTGGCCGAGATGATCCGGGTGTCGACACCGACCCAGTTCAGACCGCCGAACAGCCGGGCGTGCTCGATTTTTACGCAACGGTCGACCACTGAATCCAGTCCCTTGGACCGCACCAGGTCGCTGGCCTGCTGGTTGTCCACGCCCAGTTGCTGCCACAGGCATCGGGCACCGATCGCCACCGCCTGCTGAGCAAACGGCAGCACCCGGTCGGTGCGCTGGAAGACATCGACGATATCGACCGGCTCGTCGATCGTATCGAGCGACGCATGGCAGCGCTGGCCCAGGATCTCGTCATATTTCGGATTGACCGGAATGATCCGGTATCCATGATCGAGCATGTACTTGGCCGCGAAGAAGCTCGGCCGGAACCAGTCGGCCGACAGCCCGACGACCGCAATCGTACGGCTCGTGCCCAGCACGCGGCGCAGGGTCTCGATATCTGACACTCGCTCCTCCAATTGGAATCGGCGCGACCACCATCGCATGGGCCGCACTCCGGATGATACGCATCCGCGCGACCGGATGTCCTCGCGGGCGAGCATCCCCGAGGAGCCGAGTCGATGCCATAATGGGTAATGAGCGACGAGCGATCATCCACCGGGCGACCATCGGCATTCGGTATGCCCGGAGCATCCGGCATGCAGGAAATGTTCGAATCCATGCAGCGCGCGTGGGGCATCGCCCCGGTGCCCCAGCTGACGCCCACGCTCGATCCCGACGAGATCGACCGGCGCATTGCCGACCTGAACACCGTGGCGCAGTGGCTGTCGCTGAACCAGAACATGGTGCAGTCCACGATCCAGACGCTGCAGATGCAGCGGGCCACGATCACCGCCTTGCAGAGTTTCGGCGAAGCGGGCCGCAGCATGACCCAGGCCGCTGCTGCCGCCGCATCCGCGCATTCACCGGCTGCGCCGCCAGCGGCCAGCCGCAGCGAGGCCGATGATCCGCCCCCAGCCCATGCCGACCCGGCACCCTCGGCGGCGAATACCGCCGAACAGTGGTGGGCCATCTTGCAGCAACAATTCGAGCAGATCGCGGGCACAGCGCTGGCCGGCATGACGCCACCGTCGTCCGGGGCAACAGGCGGGTCGACGACCGGCAAATCGGCTGGAGGGCGTCGCGGTGGCGCCGGATCATCACGCGCATCGGGGCCGACCAAGGCCGCCACCCCGTCCCGCGCGCGGAAGCGGCCCGCGGCGAAGGGCTGATGTCCGCGATCGCATTTCAAGTCGCCCAGGCCAGCGGCTCGCAGCCAGCGGCGCTGGCCGGCCAGATTCTGGAGCAGCTCGATCGACAGTCACTGCCCCACGAACCATGCCTGGGCCTGATCTACCTGACCCGCCAGGCCGAACCGATGTTCGCCCAGATGGTCGAGCCGCTGCGTGAGCAGCTGCCTTCGGTCCAGTGGGTGGGTGCGGTCGCCGATGCCATCATCGCCAACGACGATGAATTCGCCGACGCGCCGGCGGCCTGCGCCATGCTGATGGCACTGCCTGCCGGGAGCTGGCAGGTGTTCAATGGCCAAGGCCCGCTGACCACCAACATGCACACGGCCCTGGTCCATGCCGACCCGCGCGCCCCCGAACTGGGCCAGTTGCTCAGCGAACTGGCGGCGCGCACCCGCACGGGTTATCTGTTTGGCGGCCTGACCGCGGCTTCGCCCGCCCGACCCACCCAGATCTCGCTGGCCAGGCAGCTGAGCGGCGGCCTGTCCGGGGTCGGCTTCGACGAGCGGGTGCAACTGCTGTCGCGGGTCACCCAGGGGTGCACACCACTGGCACCCGAGCATGAAATCACCGAATGCCGGTCTCAGTTCGTGATCGAGCTGGACGGACGGCCGGCGCTTGATGTGCTGCTCGAAGACCTCGATGTGGATCAGGCCGCGGGCCGGACCCGCGACGGCGACGAGATCCTGCGTGCTCTGCCAGCGGACCGGCTGCGCCAGGGCCTGCTGGTTGGTCTGGCCGAATCGCGCCAGGACCGGCCGATGGGTTTCGGCGATTATCAGGTCACCAATCTGGTCGGCATCGACCCGGAGAATCGCTTGCTGGCGGTCGCCGGTCATCCGGCCGATGGCAACCGCCTGGTGTTCTGTACACGCGACCGGGAGGCGGCTCGCCGTGATCTGATCCGCGCCTGCACGGAACTGCGGGACCAGATCGAATCCGACCGGCTGAGTGTGCTGGGCGCGCATTTTGTATCCTGCGTGGCCCGGGGCGAAGCATTGTTCGGCACGCGCGGTGCAGAGTCCCGCCTGGTCCGGCACAATCTGGGTGATGTGCCGGTGGTCGGTTTTTATGCGAATGGCGAAATCGCCCGCGAACGGCTGTACGGCTTCACGGGCGTCATTACCTTGTTTGTCGTGCCCGCCTGAGTCCGGTCCCGCGCCCGATCTGCCCCGCTGGACGATCCGGCCTGCGGTACCCGCCGGCTGAGTCGCCGACCGGATCTCCCGCCCATAGCGAAGCCGATTCGGTCATATAATGACTTATGGGTCATAATCGGGATGGAGATCTCCCGAATAGAGGATGGGCATGCGCATTGCAGTCGTGGGGGCGGGCATTTCGGGCCTGGCCGCTGCACGCCAGTTGAGCCGCGAGCAACACCAGGTCACCGTGTTCGAAGGCGAACCACGGGCGGGTGGGCATGCGCACACCGTGTCGGTGACGTTGGATGGGATCAGCCATCCGGTGGATACCGGGTTTCTTGTGCTCAATGAGCGCACTTATCCGAATCTGCTCGCCTTGTTCGCCGAGTTGCAGATCGATCTGGCACCCTCTGACATGTCGTTCTCGGCATCGATCCAGCCCGAGGGCATCGAGTGGAGTGGCTCATCGATCGGCAGTCTGTTCGCCCAGCCGGCCAACATGGTCAGACCGCAGTTCCTGCGCATGGTGCTCGACATCCTGCGCTTTAATCGCGCCGCCACCCAGCTGGCCAGTGCCGGCCTGGACGAACCGGCGGGTGCGCAGAATGCGCGCGAGTCCCTGGGCCGATGGTTGTCCCGCCATCACTACGGTGCCGGATTTCGCCACTGGTATCTGCTGCCGATGGCGGCGGCGATCTGGTCCTGCCCGACGGCGACGATGAACGATTTTCCGATCGGCTCCTTCGTGCGCTTCTTTCACAATCATGGCCTGCTGCAAGTGCGCAACCGGCCCCAGTGGCTCACGATTCCGGGCGGCTCGCAGCGTTATGTCGAGCGCATCACGGCCGAACTCGATGATCTGCGCCTGGCCTGTCCGGTGCTGGGGATTTCGCGTGCCCGTCTGGCCAGTCATGGCTGTGTGGACGTGCGCACGGCGGCTGGCTGTGAATCCTTCGATGCGGTTGTGCTGGCAACCCATTCACCGCAGGCCCTGGCCATGCTCGAGGATGCGGACTCGACCGAGGCGCAGGCGCTGGCCGCGATCGCCTACCAGCCCAACCGGGCCTGGCTGCATACCGATACATCGCTGATGCCCCGCACACGCGCGACCTGGTCGGCCTGGAATTACGCGGCCGATGCAGCGCAATCCGGACAGGGCCGGGTCTCGGTCACCTACTGGTTGAACCGTCTGCAACCCCTGCCCTTCACCACTCCGGTGCTGGTGAGCCTGAATCCCCTGCGTGAACCCGATCCCGCCACGGTGATCCGCACCCTCGACTATGAGCATCCGGTGTTTGATGACTCGGCCATGCGCGCCCAGTCCTTGCTGCGCGAGCATCAGGGCAGCCGGTTCACCTGGTTTGCCGGTGCCTGGATGGGATATGGCTTTCATGAGGATGGACTGGTGTCTGGTCTGGCCGCGGCAGCGGGTGTGAGCCGCGCAGCCGACGCTGCGCGTCTTCGGCAGGCCGCATGATGCTGCCCCCGTCCGCTCCGGGATGGACGCTCGCCTTTGGCGAGATCCGACATGTCCGCCAGTCGCCCGTGCGCCACGCCTTTCGCTATCGGGCGTTTTTCGCGGCCGGTCCAGCCGAGAAACTCGACGGCAGCGCCCAGGGCAACTGGTTGTTCGGCATCAATCGCCCCGCCCTGTTGTCGTTTCACGAGGCCGACCATGGCGATGGCCGGGGGGTGATGATCTGGTTGCGCGGCCTGCTCGACGACGCCGGCATCAGCCAGGTGAGCACGGTACGCTTCGAGGGCTTTGTGCGAGTCCTGGGTTATGCATTCAAGCCCGTGAGCTTCTGGCATTGCGCGCGCGCCGATGGCGCGACATTGGCGATCATTGCCGAGGTCAACAATACTTTCGGTGAGCGGCATTGTTATCTGCTCAGTGACCCCGATGGCCGGCCGCTGCGTGCCGGGCAGATACTCAGGGCGCACAAGCACTTCCATGTGTCGCCGTTTTTTGCCGTTCAGGGCGAGTATCGGTTCCGGTTCATGAGCCGCCCACCGCGCTCAGTCATGCGCATCGACTATCTGCGCAGCGGCGCGACTGAGCATGAAGCGCCGCTGCTGGCCACCAGCATGAGCGGCAGCCATCGCCCGGTTGATACGGCCAGCATTGCCCGGGCGTTTTTCGGCTATCCCTTGTTCACGATCGGCGTGATCGCGCGGATCCACTGGCATGCCCTGCGCCTGGTGCTCAAACGGGTGCGATTGTTCGGCAAACCGCAGGCACCTGCGCAAGCCGTGACCCCCGGCCATCCGGCGCAGGCCGAATTCACCCAGACCGACTGATCCACCGACCCCGCGACCCATGAGTTCCAGCGCCACGCTCTCCGGCAATTCGTATCAATCCATCGCGTCCCTGCCGCCACCGGCACGCCGCGTCCTGACGCTGCTCGAGAAGATCGACGGCGGCGTGCTGAGCCTGCGCACCCCGGAGGGCCAGGTGCTCGCTTTCGGTTCAGGCCAACGTCACGCGAGCATGGAACTGAACAACTGGCGGGTGTTCAGCGAGGTCATCCGCTCGGGCGACATCGGCTTTGCCGAAAGCTACATCCTGGGCGACTGGCAGACCGATGATCTGCCCGCGCTGCTCGGCCTGCTGGTGGCCAACCGCAACCGCCTCGAACAGATGGTCTATGGATCGTCGATCGGACGCATTGCTCATCGAATCCGGCACCTGTTCAATCGCAATACACGCCGGGGCGCACGGCGCAACATTCATGCGCACTACGATCTGGGTAATCCGTTCTATGCGCTCTGGCTGGACCAGAGCATGACGTATTCGAGTGCCTTGTTCGACAAACCGGGCCAGGCGACGCTGGCGCAGGCACAGGAACGCAAGATCGAACGCGCGCTCGATTCACTCGAACTGCAAGCCGGTCAGCGGCTGCTGGAAATCGGTTGTGGATGGGGCAGCCTGGCCGAAGCCGCGATGCGCCGCAAGCTGCGGGTTCGCGGGCTCACCCTGTCCGATGAACAACTGCAATACGCCAGGCGCCGACTGGCTGACGCGCCCGGGTGCGAGTTTCTGCTGCAGGACTATCGTGACGAGTCCGGTCGCTATGATGCAATTGCCTCGATCGAAATGTTCGAAGCGGTGGGCGAGCCGTATTGGCCCGACTACTTTCGTGCCATCAAACGATGCCTGGCGCCGCAGGGTCGCGCGCTCGTACAGACCATCACCATTGCCGATCACCTGTTCGAGCGGTATCGACGGGGCACGGACTTCATTCAGCAATATGTGTTTCCGGGCGGCATGCTGCCCTCGGCGGCGGCCTTTCGCCGCGAAGCGGGCCGTGCCGGTCTGGCCGTGCGGGATGAATTCCGCTTCGGCACCGATTACGCGCGTACGCTCGCCCTCTGGCGTGAGCAGTTCAGCGCGCGTGCCGAGCAGATCCGGGCGCAGGGTTTTGATGAGCCCTTCATGCGCACCTGGCTGTTTTACTTCGCCTACTGCGAGGCAGCCTTCGTCGAACACAACACCGACGTGATCCAGTTCACGCTCACCCATGATTGAGCACCGAGCCGGGCATCGTGCGACCGCCACCGGGTCGGTCGGTGCGCGGCTGCTCGCGCTGCTGCTCATGGCGGGCCTGAGCACGCTCGTCACCCTTCCGGTTTCCGCAACGAACACCGCGCCCACTGCCACGCTGCCGGTCGACGGCGCGAGCCGTTTGCAGCCGGCCGGCCAGGGCACCTATCGCTGGTTCGGTCTTCATGTCTACGATGCCCGCCTCTGGATCGATAGCGAACGCTTCGATCCGGCCCGGCCATTGACGCCACCGATTGCGCTGTCCCTGACCTATGCGCGCAGCCTCTCGGGCGAGCGCATCGCGAGCACCAGTCGGGACGAGATTCAACGGCTCGGCGGCGTCGAACCGGATCGGCTGCAGTCCTGGTATGACGCGATGCGCGCGATCTTTCCGGACGTGAATGACGGCGACCGCCTGGTCGGCGTCATGCTGCCCGACGGGGCGACCCGCTTCGTTTTTAATGACCGACCCATCGGCCAGATCGACGATCCGGCATTCGGCAAGGGCTTCTTCGCCATCTGGCTGGATCCACGTACGCGCGCACCGGGCCTGCGCGAGGCCTTGCTCGGGATGACCGACGGGCAACGACCATGATTCCCGGTGCTCAGGGTATCGCCTCGGGCAGCACCGGGCTCGCCCGCCTGTCCGCCTACGGTGCCCTGAGGATGCCGCTGGCCTTGCTCGAGCTGCCCCTGTTCGTGCTGCTGCCCAGCTACTACAGCGGCGTGCTGGGTCTGGAACTGGCGATCGTGGGCACCGTCTTGTTCGCCTGTCGTCTGCTGGACGCGGTGCTGGACCCAGCACTGGGCGCGATGATTGATGGCCGAGGCCGCTGGCATTGGCCGTTTCGTCACTGGATCTGGTTCTCGCTGCCCGTGCTGGCCATTGGTTTTTTCGCGCTGCTGAATCCGCCGGCGGATGTCGGCTCACTGGCTGCCTGGCTGGCGATCACCTCGATCATCACCTACCTGGGCTACTCGGTGGCATCGATTGCCTACCAGGCCTGGGGCGCGGTGATCGGACAGACCGACGGCGAGCGCGCACGGGTCACCGGCGTGCGCGAAGGCTTCGGTCTGCTCGGTGTGCTGATCGCGTCGGCCTTGCTCACGCCGCAAGGTGTTCCCGCGCTGGTCACGCTGTTCATCGTACTGTCCGCTGGCTGTGCCGCGGCGCTGATGTTTGCGCCAATGGCGACGCGCGCGACGTCGGTTCCTTCGATATCGGGTGGGGAATCGCCAACGGATGCGCCGTCGACACCGGAAGCGGACAAACGCACGCGTCCCTGGCAATGGTTCACGGCGCCCTGGCAGATCGTGCGCGACCGGCCCCGATTCCGCTGGCTGTTGCTGATCTTCCTGATCAATGGCGTGGCCACCGCCATTCCGGCCACCCTGGTGCTGTTTTTCATCGGCGATGTGTTGCAGGCCAGCTCACACGCGCCGATGTTCCTGGGCATCTATTTCCTGTTCGGTGCCCTGGGTATGCCGATGTGGATCTGGCTGGTCGGCAGAGCGGGCCTGCGCCACGCTTGGCTGGTCGGCATGGCCGCCTCGGTGATCGCCTTCGTCTGGGCGCTTGCGCTCGGCGCGGGCGACGTGGCCAGTTTCGCGGCAGTGTGCGCGCTGACCGGCCTCGCCCTGGGTGCCGATCTCGCGGTTCCCCCTGCGCTGCTCGCCTCGGTCATCGCCAGTCATGACGATACCGGCCGTCGCGAAGGTGCGTACTTCGGCGTTTGGAATTTCGTCACCAAACTGAATCTGGCCACTGCCGCCGGGGTAAGCCTGCCCCTGCTCTCGCTCGGTGGCTATGAACCCGGGCAGACCGCGGTCGACGCGGGCACGACGCTGCCCCTGGTCTATGCGGCGCTGCCCTGTCTGCTCAAACTGATTGCCGCCGCCGTCCTGCGGTTCGCACCACTGGTCGAACCGCTCCACCCGCCACCACTGCCACGAGTCCCGTCGCCATGACCATCACCCATCGTCCGGCATTGACCGATCAGGCCGATCCCACTGCCTCCACTCCGGTTCGCCGCAACGGGCTGCGCGCCATGATTCTCGCCGGTCTGCTGGCCTTTTCCCTGACAGGATGTACCAGCATGGATCCCTCGGTTTATCGGCAGGAGTCGCCCCGGCTGCTGCTCGAACAGTATTTCAACGGGCCGGTCACGGCCTGGGGCATGTTCCAGGATCGCAGCGGAAAGGTCATGCGGCGCTTCAAGGTCGATCTGGTCGGCCGGTGGACCGGCGACACCGGCGTTCTTGAAGAGGATTTCACCTATTCCGATGGCACGACCGAACGCCGGGTCTGGACGATCAAGGCCCATGGCGATGGTCGTTATACCGGTACCGCCGCCGACGTCATCGGCCAGGCCGACGGTCGGGCCGACGGCAACGCGCTCCAATGGCGATACACCCTGGCCCTGCCGGTCAACGATCGGATCTATCACGTGACACTGGACGACTGGATGTACCTGATCGACGAGCGGGTGATGATCAATCGCGCACGCATGAGCAAATTCGGCATCCACCTGGGCGATGTCACGATCAGTTTTCATCGGCCCGCCGGACAGCCGCAATGAGCTTGAACCCGCGGATCAACGACTGGCGCAACAAGCGGGTCTGGCTGGTTGGTGCCTCGAGCGGCATCGGTGCCGCACTGGCGGCTGCGCTCAAGAACCGTGGCGCGGTTCTCGCGCTCAGCGCCCGACGGGCATCCGCGCTCGATGATCTGCTGATCGACGCGGCACCCGGCTCGCTCGCGCTGGCGCTCGACGTGACCGATGCCAACGCGGTCGAGCAGGCTGCTCAGCGGCTGTTCAATGAATGGCAGGGCATCGACCTGGTGGTCTGGCTGGCCGGCACCTACGCACCGATGCGCGCCCAGAGCTTCGATCTGACCATCGCCCGATCGACCATCGAGGCCAACATCATGGGGCCACTGAACGGCCTGGCGGCCTTGCTGCCCCGGATGATCACCGAGCGCCGGGGGGGCATCGCGCTGGTCTCCAGCGTGGCTGGTTATCGAGGCCTGCCCAAGTCGCTGATCTACGGGCCGACCAAGGCCGCCATCACCAATCTGGCCGAATCCCTCTATCTGGACCTCAACCCCTCCGGCATCGGGGTCTGGGTCATCAACCCCGGATTCGTCGAAACCCCTCTGACGGCGCTCAATGATTTCCGGATGCCGGCGTTGATCAGCCCTGAGGCCGCGGCCGAGGCGATCGTCGACGGCTTTGCATCGGGCCGCTTCGAAATCGACTTTCCCAAGCGCTTCACCCGCACCCTCAAGCTCATGCGCAGCCTGCCCTACCGGCTGTATTTTGCCGCGGTGAGCCGGGCGGTTGATGGCCGGGGGTGATCCGGGTACGGGTCGTGTCGACCCGCCGGGTCTGGCAGGCGTGCCGCCGGGCGGGCCCCGGGCTCGGGTAAGCTTGCTACACTGAGGCCGATACCGAGACCCCGCATGCTCTATCCTGACCTGTTCAAATCGCTGGAATCGGTGCGCTGGAACATGGCGCACGATATCGCCTGGGAGCGCTTCGACGCATCCTTGCTGTCCGACGCTCAGGCCCACACTATCAAGATGAACGCGATCACCGAGTGGGCGGCCCTGCCGGCCACCGAAATGTTCCTGCGCGACAATCGCCAGGACAGTGACTTCTGCGCGTTCATGTCGGTCTGGTTCTTCGAGGAGCAGAAGCACTCGCTCGTGCTGCAGGAATATCTGCGCCGGTTCCGGCCCGACCTGCTGCCCACTGAAGCCGAACTCGCGGCCGTGCGTTTCGAGTTCGACCCGGCGCCACCGCATGAAACGCTCATGCTGCATTTCTGTGGCGAGATCAGACTCAACCACTGGTACCGGGCCGCCGCCGACTGGCATGACGAACCCGTCATCAAGCAGATCTACGAGACCATCGCGCGCGATGAAGCCCGCCACGGCGGCGCCTATCTGCAGTACATGCGCAAGGCCATCGCCGAGGTGGGCGACACGGCGCGGGCGGCCTTCGCCAAGATCGGTCTGCTCATGACCGGCGCGCGGCGTCCGGGCAAGGCCCTGCATCCGACCAACCTGCATGTCAACGAGAGTCTGTTTCCGGATGACACCGTTCAGGGTCGCCTGCCCGATCCGTCCTGGCTGGACAAATGGCTCGATCACCAGATCTGCTTCGACGAGACCTGGGAGAAAAAGGTGGCCGAGCGGATTCTGCACAATCTCTCGCTGCTGCTCGAGCGGCCGTTCACGACAGCCCAGGAGCTCAACCGTTATCGACGCGAGCTGATGCGCTCGCTGAATCAGGCGGTGCCTGGCGCAGGGCCCCTGCCCACTTGAACACGGTCCGAGTGTTTGCCGCGCCGGCGCATGAGGCCAAGCTCTGCGACCCTGTGGCACTGGTTGATCGGCTGGCCGATCTGCCCCGGCCGATCGTCTTCACCAACGGTGTCTTCGATCTGCTGCATCGTGGGCACGTGACTTACTTGGCCCAGGCCCGAGCCCAGGGCAACAGCCTGGTAGTCGCGTTGAACTCGGATGCCTCTGCGCGCCGACTGGGCAAAGGGCCTGATCGACCGCTCAACACACTGGCCGATCGGGCGGCGGTCATTGCCGCGCTGGCCGCCACCAGCCTGGTGACCTGGTTCGAGCAGGACACGCCTGCCGACCTGATCGAGCAGATTCAACCCGATGTGCTGGTCAAGGGCGGCGACTGGCCACTGGACAGAATTGTCGGCGCCCCGGGCGTGCTCGCCCGAGGTGGCAAGGTGTTGTCGATTCCCTTCGATCACCAGACCTCGACCACTGCGCTGGTCGAACGGATTCGTCGCTGACCGCTCAGCCGTTTCGCCCGGCGGTGCCGTCGAATCCGCAGTACTCGCGCATGAACCGGCTCATGCCCTCGCGCTCGAATGCGTCCACGTCCCAGTGTTCTGCCAGCGCCTGGTCCGGCTTGATGTAGAGGTAGACAAACACGGGAACGGCCGGTCCACCGTCGGCCAGGCTGACCGACACCTGGATGCGCCGATAGTCGGGGCCTTCGAAGCGATCCAGCATGACCAGTACCGCATCGGACAGGTCGGCGTAGAGCATGCCATCGACCCGCCCGTCGGGATCGGCCAGCAGCGCCGGATAGGTTTCGCCTCGCACGGCATGGCGGGCATAGCCCTCGAGACGGGCCGGCACGCCCGCACCGCTCAATCCGGTCACGCGTTGCCAGACGGGGGCAAACATGAGCGAGCCATAGGCAAACAGGGCGGATATCTTGCTCATGGTGTACAGGTCTCCAACTGGAACTGGGCACGCGCCGCGATCGACTTGACCGGCTCGGCAATGACTGGTGGCGCGGCCAGCAACTGCAGCCGGTAACGCGCCGAGGACAGCGAGACCGGCCCGATCTGCGCATCATTGACCCCGCTGCGCACCATATCGCGACGCCTGTCCTCGGCCTCCTCGGGGCGATCGGCCGAGGCCAGCGCAAGCCCGTTGCGCAGCGGGCCGGTGGCGATCGCCCTGGCCTCGACGATACCGGCGGCTCTGAGTTCCCGTTCGAGCGCCTGCGCCTGCGTGGCACTGGCCAGGGGATCGATGAACACCAGATACCGTCCGTTATCGAGGCGACGCATCCGGGTCTGGGCCACGACGGATACGAATCGGTCACGCCATTGGCGGGCCGTGATGAAGTCCATGTCGGGGAGTTCGACGCAGACCAGATCGGACGTGTCACCCCCTGCCTTGGCAGACGGCGGGTCTGCCGGCTGCCGACGCGGCGAATCCACCCGCCCGTCGTCCGCACGCCCATCAACTGCGCCGGTCGACCCGGACGCGGCGACGGGCGGTGAGGCAGCAGCCATCGGCCCGGGGTCGGTCGCCGCCGGATCAACCGGCTCACGACTGTCGCCCGCTGCGTCGCGCGCCAATGCATCGGCACTGTCACCCGGCAACGCCGAATCAGCTTCGGTCAGGGATCCGCCCGGGGCTGCCGACCCCGCGTCGACAGCACCACCCGGGGTCGACCGTCCGCCATCCGATGAAACCCCGTCCGCCGCATCGTTAGAGCCTGCCAGCCCCTCGGTCGAATCGGGACGACGATCATTGCCACTTGCCAGGCCGGTCGACTGCTTGATCGTGTCGATCTGGCCCGATCCGGCACCGGCGCGGGCAATCTGCTGGGCCGCGGTATCCAGGCCGGGGAGACCGGCACCCGCACCCACGCTACCTGCGTTGCCGGTTGCGGGAGCACCGCCTGGCGCAATCATCCTGAGTCGATCGGGCTCGATCTGTCGCTCCAGCCGCTGCGGTTCGCGACGCGAATCCGAGAACACCCCCAGCGCACCACTCCACCAGGCGAAGGCGATCAGGTTCAGGCCGACCAGGAACAGCAACAGGGCGCGACTGGACATCATCGTCCGGGCTCCGTGGCGACCACATCGGGCGCGCCGGCAGACGGTTCCGCATTCGGCCCGACCATGGGTCGCGCGGACACATCGCCGATGGCGAAGGCCCGCACGCCGCGGCCGTCGTCGACCAGCAAGGCGCCATCGGCATCGATACCCGCATTCCGGCCCGAGGCCAGCTGGCGCCGGGCATCGGTCAGGACGATCGGCCGATCTGCAAAAAAATCCCGCGCCAGCCAGCGTTGGCGAAATGTCTGCAGGCCGCTGAGCCGGAAATCATGATGAGCCCGAACCAGCCCTTGCGCGCAGGCCATCACCAGCGATCCGGCCTGTTCGGAGGACAGACCGGGGTGATCCGGAGCGAGCAGGCCGGCCGATGGCAGGGCCTCCACCGCCTCGTCGGACGACCCGATGGGCTGGGCGCGCAGATTGATGCCACAGCCGATGACCATGCGCTGGATACCCGCATGCTCACGAACCTCGATCAGCACGCCGCCGACTTTGCCCTCGCCGAGGATCAGATCATTCGGCCACTTCAGTCGGATCGGCCCGGCGGCCGCGGCACTGCGCTCGAGCGCCTGGGCCAGGCATACGCCCACGGCCAGACTGAAGCCCGCCATCGACCCTGATCGATCGGCCGCCCGAACAGCGGTTTCGATGGCCAGCGAGAAGGTCAGGGAATCGCGTGGGTTGGACTGCCAGACCCTCCCACGCCGGCCGCGACCCGCGGTCTGCTCATCGGCCCACAACAGCCGCGGACCCGCGGGCGCCCCATCGAATGGCTGTGCCAGCAGATCGGCGTTGGTCGACCCGGTCCGCAAACAATGCTCGAACCGGACCGGCACGGCCAGAGGCACGGGCGCGGCGGAGTCGTCCGGGGCGGGAGGGAAGGCCGCAGCGGCAGGCAGGGTGGAGGGGATCACGGCGCAATGATAGCCCGCCGACGTGTAGCGGATCATGCAGGCGTCGCGCCGGACTCACCCATATAATTGACACAAACGGACGGGTGATCATGGGATTCTACAAGCGGCACATCTTCTTCTGCCTCAACGAGCGCGATGATCAGGAGACCCGACCCTGCTGTGCCAAGGCCGGCGCCCCGGCCCTGCAGGCCTATGCAAAATCCCGCGCCAAGGCGCTCGATCTGCTGGGCGAAGGCCGGCTGCGCGTCAACAAGTCCGGCTGCCTGGATCGCTGCGAGTTGGGCCCGGTGGCAGTCGTGTATCCCGACGGCATCTGGTATCGCTACTTCGATGAGGCCGATATCGACGAGATCATCGAGTCCCATCTGATCAATGGCCAGCCGGTCGAGCGGCTCACGATCTGATGCGCAGCACTGGTCCTGCGCCCCGGATCGCTGATCGCCCTGTTTGCGGCTGGCGATCGGTAGCGTGCGCACCGGTTCCGACCAATGACCGTGGCTGATCGCCATCACACGCCGATCATCGCCGACACGGTGTTCATCCGCACGCCGGCAGGACAGGCCGCCTGCAAGGCCGATCCCGGCACGCCGGCGGCGCACGGCCTGAGCGAGCGGGCGCGTTATCTGCTGCAACGGCTCGATGGCACCCGCAGCTCAGTGCAGTTGCTGCGCGTTTTTCGCGAGCGCGAACTCGCCGCCTACCTGGCCGTGCTTGAGGTCACCGGTCTGATCCGGCCCGTCAACGATCAGGCATTGCGTGAACTGCGCGCGATGTATTCGGCCGATCAGTCACCCGACGAGTCCCTGGCCGGCCTGTTTGCCTGGGCCGACCTTGACGATGACGACGACGGGACTACCGGCATGCCGCCCGATCCGGTCATGCCGGGCCCACACCCGCCCGGCTGGTCGCATCAGGCACAACATCTGGCCGCCCTGAGTGCCTCGGCGTCCAGCGGCGAATTCGGCAGCCTGCGTGAGCAACTGCTGATCCGCATGCTCAGGCTCATCGGCGCGGCCGGCGAACCGTTTGCGCTGCGGATCACCCGCTGCGACAGCGCCGGCGAGTTGCGCAATCTGGTGCCGGCAATTCTTTCCGTGATCGAAGTGAAGAAGGGTCCGGACCGGGCCAGGCAGTTCGCCCGCGAGACCCTGTCATGAACAAGGCCCGAACCGATATCGGTCTCATCTACCAACGCACGGCGGCGGGTGAAGCCTTGCTCGGTGCCGGTGCACGCGCGCTGGGTCATGTGGCGCGACGCATCCTGCCGCTCATTGACGGTCAGCGCCGCGTGGCCGATCTGCCCGACAACGTGCGGCCGGGCGACCTCGAGGCCGCGATCAGTGAACTGCAGACCCGCGGCCTGATCGAATTCACCGGGCGCGCCGAGCCGTTGCCCGAACAGGATCTGCTGGCCCAGGAGGAAGCCGATCAGCTCCTGCTGGCCCAGATCAAGATCGACCTGAACGGCGTGTTCTTCCGAGAAATGGGCAGCGCCGGTGAAATATGGGATGCCCGGGTCAATGACTCGGTGAATCTGGTGGTGTTGCGCCGGATTCTGCGTGAGGCCATCGACGTGGCCTATTTCCGCAGCGGCTCGGAGGCCGCGCGCAACCTGGTGGCGGTGGTAAGGCCGATTTTCAGAACCACACGGCCGGACCACTGATCACGAATCGTTGGATATTGCCACCCACCGTGCCGGATCGGCCGGTGTGATGGTTCAATGTCGGGATGGTCGGCGAATCGACCATTCTGACCCGAGGGAGAACGGATGTTTTACCGGCTGATTCGACTGCAACGAATGCTGTTCGCGGGTGCCCTGGCGCTGGCGAGCCTGTTCGTCCATGCCGAAGAAGGCCCGAATCTGCAAGCCAGGGCCTGGTTGCTCGTGGACGTCACCAGTGGCCAGATCCTGAGCGCCCATGAGGCCGATCAGCGCTTCGAACCCGCCTCGCTGACCAAACTGATGACCGCCTATCTCGCGTTCAGTGCATTGCGCGATGGCACGCTCAAACCCGATCAGCGTCCGCCGGTCTCGCGACATGCCTACAAGGCGGTGGGCTCGCGCATGTTCGTCGATCCGCAAGAGCCGGCCACGGTGGATGAACTGCTGCGCGGCATGATCATTCAATCAGGCAATGATGCATCGATCATCCTGGCAGAAGCCATTTCGGGAACTGAGGAGATGTTCGCCCAGGCGATGAACCGCGCCGCCCAGCAGATGGGCATGACGAACACCCATTTCACGAACTCGACCGGCCTGCCCGATTCGGGGCACTATTCAACGGCTCGCGATCTGGCCACGCTCGCCGTGCGCCTGATCATCGATCATCCCACCCACTATGCGCTGTATTCGCAGCGTGAATACAGCTACAACAACATCAGTCAGCAGAACCGCAACCGGCTGTTGTTCATCGATCCCACCGTTGATGGCGTCAAGACCGGCTTCACCGAGGCGGCCGGTTACTGTCTGATTGCCTCGGCGCGACGCGATCAGGCCGGGGGCGGCTTTTCCAGACGTCTGCTCAGCGTGGTGCTGGGCACCGACAGCACCCAGGCCAGGGTCAGCGAGAGCCAGAAGCTGCTCAACTATGGCTTCCAGAACTTCGATGCCCTGCGCATTTATCGCAAGGGTCAGAGCACCGGTTCCTACCGGGTCTGGAAAGGCGATCGCGACCAGATCGACGGCACGGTCGATCATGATGTGATCGTGACCATTCCCAAGGGAGCCAACCAGCGGGTCAGCGCGGAAATCGAACGCATCGAACCGCTCGTGGCCCCCATCGAATCGGGCGCACCGATTGGCAGCCTGCGCGTCAAACTGGACGACCGGCTACTGCTGTCGCAACAACTGCTGGCTGCCGACAAGGTGTCCGAAGGCGGGTTCTTCGGACAACTCTGGGACAGCCTGCGCATGCGGATCGCCCGCTAACAGAGCCTGCCATCATGACATCCTCGCAAACCGTCTATCTCAACGGCCAGTACATGCCGCTCGAATCGGCCATGATCCCGGTGCTGGATCGCGGCTTCATTTTCGGTGACGGCATCTACGAGGTCGTGCCGGTCTATGATCGTCGGCCCTTCCGCTGGCCTGAGCATCGAGCCCGCCTGAGGCGCAGCCTCGCGCGGATCTCGATCGCCGATCCGATGTCCGATGAACAATGGCGGGCCATTGTCACCGGGCTCATCGAACGCCATCCCTGGTCCGACCAGTTCGTCTATCTGCAGATCACCCGCGGCGTCGCACGCCGCGACCATCCATTTCCCAAGGATGCGACACCCACCGTGTTCGCGATGACCAGCGAATTCGTGCCCATGCCGGCGGAGAAGATCGAGAAGGGCATCGATCTGGTCTCGCTGCCCGACGAGCGCTGGCTTAACTGCGACATCAAATCGGTGTCATTGCTCGGCAATGTGCTGGCACGACAGGCCGCCGTCGATGCCGGGGCCTTCGAATGCATGATGTTTCGCGACGGCCTGCTCACCGAGGGCTCGGGCAGCAATATCTGGATCGTGCGCAATGGCATGGTTCTGTCGCCCCATCGTGATCGACGCATTCTCGAGGGCATCCGGGTGGGCCTGATGGAAGAACTCTGCCAGGCCGAAGGCATCACGCTAGAGATGCGCAATGTGGCGCGTCACGACGTGCTGCACGCCGATGAGATTCTCGTCACCTCCGCCACCAAGGAAGTGATTGCCGCCACCCGGCTCGATGGCCGGCCCGTGGGCAACGGTCAGCCCGGCCCCGTATTTCGCCGGCTGCATGCGGCTTATCAGCGCGCCAAGCAGACCGCAGCAGGCTGATCGACGGGCAGGCCAGCACGATGTCTCCACCCAGACCCGATCCCACGATGGACGGCACCTTCGATCGGATCGAGGCGTTGCTCGAATTCCCATGCGACTTCCCGATCAAGGTGATCGGGCAACCGCAACCCGGTTTCGAAGCCGAGATCCTGGCCATCGTTACCCGGCATGTGCCCGCATTCGAGCCGGCCCGGATCGGCAGCACGGCCTCACGCCGCGGCCGTTATCTGAGTTTGACGATCGAGGTACAGGTGCAGGATCGGGCGCAGTTGCAATCGCTCTACCAGGCGCTGGCCGAACACCCGATGGTGCGCATCGTCATCTGAGCGGCTTGCGGGATCAGCCGAAGGGTTTGACACCGATCAGCCAGCCATGTCCCCAAAGCGCAAACGCAACCCAGAGCACCACCCCGATCACCACCGTGAGCGCCGTCATGGCTGCGCTGGTATCGGCCGGCGTGCTGAAGCCGGCGGCCCGATCCCGACGTCTGGCGCTGCGATAATCGAGCACGGCCCAGACCAGGAAACTGCCGAACAGAATGATCGCGGCCACGCTGCCATTGGCCAGCAGATGTGCAAAGGCCCAGACTTTCACACCGAGCACCATGGGATGTCGCAGGGCGCGCTTGATGCCGTTGCGCGGCACCTCGGCCGCCGTCAGCATCACGAACGACACCAGGGTGAGCAAGGTGGCCACATGGCGCAGCCCCACGGGTGGGCTCCAGACATAACTGGTGGCGGTGCGCGCATCACCATAGCCGATGATGATCAGCACCAGACCAAGCGCGGAGAGGATCGAATAGCCAGCCTTGTAACCGCCCGCGCCGAATTGCGTGCGCAGACGGTCGCGCAGGCCGTCACCAGCCAGGCGGATCGAATGCACGCCCAGAAACAGGAAAAGGCCAATCAGCAGTATCAACATGGGCTCGGGTCCGCAAGATCAGGGATGGAATCGACGATGATAGCGGCCTTGATCGGATTCACCGTATGGCACGAGGGGCCGTCATGGCGGATGAACTGACGCCGCCCGATGCCAGGCGGCCCGAGCTGCTCGTGCTCGACACAAACATCTGGCTGGACTGGCTGGTCTTCAACGACCCCGCCACGATCCCGCTGGCCCGGGCCCAGGCACACGGTCGGATCCGCATCATTGCCTCCCCGCCCATGCGCGCCGAGTTCGCTGACGTGATCAGCCGCCCGGCGCTGGGCCAGACGGCCGGGCAATGCACTGCCCATCTGCAATGCTTCGACCGACTCACGAGCACACCCACGATGCCAGGCGAACCATCGATTACCCGGCAGGAGCAGATGCGTCGGTTTGCCGACCGCTGTACCGATCCCGATGACCGCAAGTTCATCTTCCAGGCATTGCTCAATGGGGCCGACGCACTGCTCAGCCGCGACCGGGCGGTGCTGAAGCTGGCGCGGCTGGCCGGACGCGATCATGGTCTCCTGATTGCCACCCTGACCGACTGGAGCCGTCTTGCCCATGACTGACCCTGAGACCGCGCGCCCGCCCTGGCCGGTAAGGGTGCGGCCACTCATCCATCGCCCGTATGAGCAGGCATTGACCGCAATGCGCCGCTTCACCGCCGCACGCACCCCGGACACGATCGACGAAATCTGGCTGCTCGAGCACCCGCCCGTCTTCACCCAGGGTCTGGCCGGCAAAGCCGAACATGTGCTGTCACCCGGCCCCATCCCTGTGATCGCCACCGAGCGCGGCGGACAAGTCACCTACCATGGACCAGGTCAGCTGGTGGCCTACATCCTGCTCGATCTGGCCCGGCGCGGCCTGCCGGTGCGCGATCTGGTCTGCCGGCTCGAGCAGGGACTGATCAACTGTCTGGCCAGCGTGAACATCGGCGCGATCCGGCGCGCCGGTGCACCGGGCGTCTATGTCGAAGGCGATGGCCTACTGGCCGGCAGCAAGATCGCGGCCCTGGGCCTGAAGATTTCGCGCGGGCGCAGCTTTCATGGCGTGGCCCTGAACGTGGCCATGGACCTCGAACCGTTCTCGAGAATCAACCCCTGTGGCTACGCGGATCTGGCGGTCACGGATATCCGTTCGGTGCTGGCGCGGCGCGCTTCGATTGCGCCGGTTGATGCGCCAGACGGCCAGACCCCGCGGCCCGCTTGCGCTCGCGCCCCAGCCTGCGAAAATGACGGCTTGCCTCTGCCGCCAACGCCGGCCGATCTGGCGCCACGGCTGGCCGCCTGCCTGGCCCAGGCACTGGACAGCCCCGTCATGGCCGCCACCGACCCGAATCCGGAATTGCCTTGAACAACGATCCGCACACCACCGTTTCGCCCGCCGAGCCACTGTCAGGCGAGGTGTCCGTCACCGCAGCCGCCACGGCTGCCACGCCCGCTGCTGCCGCCGGCATTGCCGCTGGCAGCCCGGCGACCGGGGCAGCATCCGCCCCCGCCTACGATGCCCGGCGCAAACAAAAGGCGGGCGACAAGACCTCACGCATCCCGATCAAGATCGTGCGCGATGCGCCGACACTGCGCAAACCCGACTGGATCCGGGTCAAGGCACCGCGCATGGATTCTCGCTTCGGTGAAATCAAGGCCATCCTGCGTGAAAACAAGCTGGTTACGGTCTGCGAAGAAGCCTCCTGCCCGAACATCGGCGAGTGCTTCGGCAAGGGCACGGCCACCTTCATGATCATGGGCGACAAATGCACCCGGCGCTGCCCGTTCTGCGACGTGGGCCATGGCCGGCCCGATCCGCTCGATGTCGACGAACCGGCCAATCTGGCCCGCACCATTGCCGCACTGCGACTGTCGTATGTGGTGATCACCAGCGTCGATCGGGATGATCTGCGCGACGGTGGCGCCCAGCACTTCGTCGACTGTATCCGGGCGGTGCGCGCGGGTTCACCGACCACCCGCATCGAGGTGCTGGTGCCCGACTTCCGGGCGCGGCTGGACCGGGCGCTGGGCATTCTCGAAGCCGCCCCGCCCGATGTGATGAATCACAACCTGGAAACCGTGCCGCGACTGTACAAGCAGGCCCGACCAGGATCGGACTATGCCCATTCGCTCACGCTGCTTCTCGCAGTTCAAGCAACGCGTGCCCGGCGTGCCCACCAAGTCCGGCCTCATGGTCGGCCTGGGCGAAACCGATGACGAGATTTTGGCGGTGATGCGCGACATGCGCGAGCATCACATCGACATGCTCACCATCGGCCAGTATCTCGCGCCCACCAATGCGCATCTGCCCGTGCAGCGCTATGTGCATCCGGACACCTTCGCCATGTTCGAGCGCGAAGCCGCGAGCCTGGGTTTCTCGCACGCAGCGGTTGGCGCGCTCGTGCGCTCGTCCTATCATGCCGATCAACAGGCACACCGGGCCGGCCTCACCTGAGCGCCGCTCCGGCCAGCAATACAACACCGATGGAGACAACCTGGCCATGACGGATGATCCAGGATCCAGGCTGGCGCGCCTGCGCAACGAGGCGCTCAAGATCCGGCGCAATATCTGGCGCTCGCTGCGCGGCGCCGGCTCCGGCCATATGGGCGGGTCCTTGTCCGCGGCCGATCTGCTGGCAGCCCTGTATTTCCATCATCTGCGCCTGCGTCCGGGCGAACCGCGCTGGCCCGATCGCGACCGCTTCGTCTTGTCCAAGGGGCATGCCAATGCAGCGCTGGGCGCGGTGCTGGCCCAGGCCGGCATCATCGACGATGCCGTGCTCGAACGCTTCTACGGCCTGGACTCGCTGTTCGGCATGCATCCGGACATCAAGCTCGATGGTGTGGAGATGAGTACCGGCGGACTGGGCCATGGCCTGTCCGTGGGCCTGGGCATGGCCATGGGTGCACGGCTGCAGCGCAAGGATTTCCGGGTCACGGTCATGATTGGCGATGGCGAATTGCAGGAAGGCTCGAATTGGGAGGCGGCGATGGCCGCCGCGCACTACCGGATGTCAACACTGACCGCCATCCTCGACTACAACAAGGTGCAGCAAAGCGGCCATGTGGCGCAGATGATGTCGCTGGAGCCGCTGGTGGACAAATGGCGCGGTTTTGGCTGGCAGGTGCGCGAGATCGATGGCCACGACATGGCCCAGATCGTCGACGCGCTGGACGCCCTGCCCTTTGCAGCCGACCAGCCATCGATGCTGATTGCCCACACGGTCAAGGGCAAGGGCGTGAGCTTTGCTGAAAACTCCCATCTCTGGCACAGCAATGACGTGTCCGAAGAGGTCTATCGCAAAGCCCTGGCCGAGCTCGGAGAGCCCACATGAGTACGCGCACCGCCCAATCAGACAGCACCGGCGTGCCCGACTGGGTGGCGCAGGTCAAGAACCAGTCGCGCCTGTCCTTCGGCCTGGCCGTGACCGAGCTGGCCGCGCGCGATGAGCGCGTGGTCGCGGTCTCGGCCGATACACTCGACCTCATCGGCCTGCGCGCCCTGATCAAGGCCAGTCCCGAGCGCGTCATCGAAGCCGGCATTGCCGAGCAGAACGCCATGGGCATGGCCAGCGGCCTGGCCACCACCGGGATGCGCCCCTACCTGTGCGGTTACGCCCCTTTCATCACGGCGCGCTCGATGGAACAACTGCGCAATGACGTGGCCTATGCCAATCAGCGGGTGGTGATCGGCGCGGCCTGCTCGGGCATCACGCTCGCGGTGTCGGGCGGCACCCACCATGCAGTCGAAGACATCGCAGTCATGCGCAACATGCCCAACATGACCGTGATCGTGCCGGCCGATGCGATCCAGGCCTGGCACCTGACTCTGGCCACCGAGCATCTTGATGGGCCCAGCTATGTGCGCCTGGGCGGTCGTTACGAGGAAAAACCCGTCACGCCGGTCCAGGCCAGCCCCACGATTGGTCAGGCCGATACACTGCGCGACGGCAACGACGTCACCGTCATCGCCTGCGGCTGCCTGGTTGCCGAGGCCTTGACGGCGGCCGACACCCTGGCCGCCGAGGGCATTGCCGTGCGTGTGATCAACATGCACACGATCAAGCCGCTGGATCGTGAGGCGGTACTGGCCGCCGCCACCCAGACCCGGGGCATCGTGGCGGCCGAGGAACATCGGCTGGCCGGTGGACTGGGTAGCGCGATTGCCGAGTTGCTGGCGCGCGAGCACCCCACCCGCATGCGCTTCGTGGGCATGGCCGATGAATTTGCCATCGTCGGGCCCACACCCAAGGTGCGCGAACGATATGGCATGTGCGCCGCCAACATCGCGACCCAGTGCCGCGAACTGTTGGCCGTGGCGGGTTAAGGCCTTGCGGTCAGATAGCGCTCGGCGAGCAAGCACCAGTAAGCGGCGCCGATCGACAGATTCGCATCATTGAAGTCGAAGCCGGGGTTGTGCACCATGCAGGGGCTGGTCGGCCGGCCATCGCTACCCAGTTCGCCCGCGCCATTGCCGATGAGCAGATAACAACCCGGCACATGCTGCAGCATGAAGGCGAAATCTTCGCTGCCATTGAGCGCTGGCCCGTTGGGCATCACCCGATCGGCACCAACCAGCTCGACACCGACGGCGCGCGCAAACTCGGTTTCGGCCGGCGTATTGACCAGCACCGGATAACCCTGGCGCCATTCGAGTTCGGCACGCGCGCCATAACTCTCGGCCTGTGCCTTGCTCACCGCATCGATGCGCGCCATGAGCAAATCACGCACGGCCGGATCGAGTGCGCGCACGCTTAGTTCGAGCGTGGCGCTGGGCGGAATCACATTGTTGGCCTTGCCCGCATGCAATGAGCCCACCGTGATGACGGCGAGCTGCTGAGGATCAACATTGCGCGAGACGATGGTCTGCAAGGCCATCACGAGACTGGCAGCGGCCACGACCGGATCCGTCGCCTTGTGCGGCATCGCCCCATGACCGCCGTTGCCGTGCAGCGTAATGCGTACATTGTCGGCCGAGGCCATGAACGGCCCCTCCCGGAACACCAGATGCCCCTGGGTGTGACCCGGCATGTTGTGCATGCCGAACACGGCATCACAGGGATACCGCTCGAACAGCCCTTCCCGGATCATTCGAAGCGCACCGGCCTTGCCTTCCTCGGCGGGCTGGAAGATCACGTTGAGCGTGCCATCGAATCGGCCGGCGCGCGCCAGATGTTCGGCCGCAGCCAGCAACATGGCGGTGTGTCCGTCGTGACCGCAGGCATGCATGATGCCGGCGTGGCTGCTCGCATAGGCCAGACCGGTGGCTTCTTCGATGGGCAGGGCATCCATGTCGGCGCGCAGGCCCAGCCGCCGCTGGCCGGTGCCACGCACGAGCTGGCCGACCAGACCGGTGCCACCGATGCCGCGCTCGACGGCATAGCCCCATTGCTCGAGCCGCTCAGCCACCAGCGCCGATGTGCGATGCTCGTCATAGGCCAGTTCCGGATGCTGGTGGATGTCCCGGCGCACGGCCACGAACTCATCGGCCTTGGCACCCAGGATGGCGAGCAGACCGGTGGCATCGGCCGCCGGTGGATGCTCATGGGTTGAAGCCTGCGCCGCGCGTTCGGCAATGGTGGTGGTGTTCATGATGGTTTCCTCCGATGGATGGACGGCACCTGCCGGCCCGACCCGGTGTCAATGACCGATCTTACGGGACCGGCGGCGCCGGGTCCAGACAGCGTCCGCCGACGCCGCAAACGAGGCTTAACGCGAGGGCATGTCCGCCAGCCCGTAGACCAGCGATACCCGCGCATCGAGCGGCACCGGGGGCATGGTCGCCGCCCAGCCCTCATAAGCGGCCTTCAATTGCGTCAGGCGCTGCGGCTCGCGTTTGGCTCGATTGGCGCGCTCGCGCGCATCGTTGGCAAGATTGAATAGGTACTCATGCTCGTCGATCTTCAGGTATTTCCAGTCGCCGATCCGCGCCGCCTGCTGGGACAGATGCTTCATGCGCCAGAACATCGGTCGATCGATCTGATGACCCGGGTCACGCAGATTAGCCAGCAGCGAGATGCCGTCAAACGCATGATCAGCAGGCGCCGCGACACCGGCCTGGGTCAGCATCGTCACCGTCCAGTCCATGGTCAGGCAATGCTGCTGGCTGACCGCGCCGCGCGCCGTGATGCCGGCCGGCCAGTGCACGATGTAGGGCACGCGGATCCCGCCTTCCTTCAGATCCATCTTGCCGCCGACCAGCGGCCAGTTGTCCGAGAAGCGTTCGCCGCCATTGTCGCTGGTGAACACGATCAGGGTATCGTCAAGTTGACCGGTCTCGCGCAGCCCCTGGATCACCGCGCCGATGCCCTCGTCCATCTCGAGAATCATCTGCTGATAGGTCTCGACATTGCCGCCATCCAGGTGCGCAATGTTGTCCAGCGCTTCGGGCGTGCTGTCACCCTGTGACCGGGTTTCCCAGGGCCAGTGCGGCGCCGTGTAATGCAGGCTGAGCAGCCAGGGTTTGTCCTCACCGGCACGCGCGCGCACCCAGTCGGCGGCGCGAGTGGAGATCAGGTCGGTCAGATACTGGCCGCCGCAGTCGATGGGCTGACCGTTTTCCTCGAGGTCGGTATTGCCCGCACGATCGCGATGCCGGAAATAACTCACCCCGCCCGACATCGGCCCGAAGTGCTCGTCATAGCCGCTCTTGAGCGGACCGAAGTGCGGCGGATACCCGAGATGCCATTTACCGATCAGCGCCGTCCGATAACCGATGTCGCGCAACATCGAGGGCAGGGTCGGCACATCGGGTGGCAGGCCCAGGGCCGGATTGTTCCGCGCGTTGCCGGCCAGCGGCTCCTCGCTCGCACCCCGCACCCGATACTGATAGCGCCCCGTCATCAGGGCAAAACGCGTGGGCGAGCACACCGGAGAATTGCTGTAGCCGTTCACAAAACGCAGCCCGCCGGCGGCCAGCGCATCCAGATTCGGCGAGATCGGTCGACGCCCCCCGTAACAACCCAGGTCGGCATAACCGAGGTCGTCAGCAACGATGAACAGAAAATTGGTCATGAAATTCCTGGCTTGATGGAAGCGGCGTCGTCGGGCGGGCTGTCGGCCGCCCGGCCGCGATGATGAAGCACCAACAATACGGCGGCGAGCGCAACCCCAACCAGATCCGACCACTGACCCGGCGCGAACATCAGGATCGCCGCGACGATGCGCAGGCCGATGTCCAGCGGCGCAAGACGGGTGCGTTCGAACCCGATCAGCGCACTGCCCAGCACATAGATGGCAAACACCAGTTTGACCATCAGCAACAGCCAGGGTCCCCAGGTGAACGTCGCGCCCGCCTGTTCGACCGTCAGGATCAGGGGGTTGTAGGCGAAGGCGAACGGAATGATGAAGATCATGATGCCGATACGCGTGGCCTGCACCGCCGTGCCGATCGGCCGGCCCGCCGAAATCGCCGCGGCCGCATAGGCGGCAATGGCCACCGGCGGCGTAATCGCCGAGGCGACCGCGAACATGAACACGAACATATGGGCAGTCAGCGGTGCCAGACCCAGCGCCTGCAGGGTCGGCGCCATTACCACCACCACGGTCACGTAGGCCGGCAGCGTGGGCATGCCCATGCCCAGCACGATGCAGCCCAGAGCCGCGAGCGAGAGCGCGACGAACAGCGAGGACGAGGACAGATTGGCGAGCATCACGCTGAATTTCACCGGTACGCCGGTGGCGGCGAGCACGGAAATCACCACGCTGACCGCGGCGATCGCCATCGCCAGTTGCGCAAAGGTAATGCCGCCATCGCGCAATGCGCCCAGCAGTCGAATGGGTTGCGCACGAATCACCGGATTCACCAGACTCAACGGAAACAGCAGCAGCAAGGCCGAGATCGATGCACCGGCCGGCGACATGCCCTTGATCAACAGCATCACGATCAGAGCCAGTGGTCCGAACACCATGATCAGATTCAGCCAGTCCTGGGCAGTCGGCCGTTGTGCCGGATCATCCTGCAGCTCGGGCCGGATCTTCAGGCGGCGCGCCTCGAACATCACCATCACGAACAGGCTCAGGTAATACGCGAGCGCCGGCACCAGCACAGCCATGATCACCGTGAGATAACTGACCCCCACATAGTCGGCCATCACGATCGCCGCGGCGCCCATGATCGGCGGCATGATCTGCCCGCCCGAGGAGGCCGCCGCCTCCACCGCGCCGGCGAAGTTGGCGCTGAAGCCGCGCCGACGGATCATCGGAATGGTCACCACACCGGTACCCACCACATTGGCCACCGCGCTGCCCGACACCGTGCCGAACAGCCCCGAGGCCAGTACCGCCGCATGGGCCGGCCCGCCGGCGGTATGCCGCATCATCGAGAACGAGATGCGGATCATGGATTCACCCGCACCCACGCCTTCGAGCACCGCGCCCAGAATGATGAAGGGCATCACCGTGGTCAGCACGATGCCGAAGGTGCTGCCCAGAATGCCCGAGTCGGTGCTGAACCAGAGGTTTTGCGCGAGCACTTCCCATACGCCGGTCGACTGGGTGCGCAAAAAGCCTGGCCAGTAGTCGCCGGTGGTCAGATACAAAATGCCGATGACGCCGAGCAAGGCCACCGGCACGCCCCAGAAGCGCCAGCAGAAATAGAGCGCGACCACGCTCGCCGCGATCGCGATCAGGGCATCGTTTCGCCCGAACAGGGTCATCGCATCATCGAGTTCGATCGCGACCCAGTAATACTGCCAGCAGGCCCACACACCCACCGCCGCCAGCACCAGACCGAAGGCAAATCGCCAGCGGGCCCTGGCACTGTCGGGCGCAGCACGATCCATCGGATCGACCAGCACGGCGGCGGTCAGAATGCAGATCGAGAAGAAGGCTGCGCGAAACAACTCGAGCGGGAACGGCCCGATCCGCACGCCGCCATAAGCCGGCATCACATTGGCCAGGCCGAACACGGCCACGCCGAAACCGAGCACCGTGATCAGGCCACGCCGCCAGACTGGCAGCCTGTCGCCCTCCGAGCCGCCCACTATTTCGCGATCAGTTCAGCAGGCACCTGGATGCCGGCTTCCTGATAAAAGCGCAAGGCACCCGGATGCAGAGGCGCGGCCACGCCGATGAAGGGGCGCGCGGGATCCTGATTGGCGAGCAAGGCATTGGAGGCCTTCATCTCGGGCAAAACTTTCCAGTAGATCTTGGTGAGCTGATAGGCGATATCGTCGGACAAATCCTTGCTGGCAGCCATCATCATCGTCGTGCCCCAGGCCCAGACTTCCTGGTCCGCATTGACCTGGCCCGAATAGGTCTTGGGTGGAATGCCCGACGCCTCCATCTGCAAGTGCTTGGGAATCACCTTGTCCTTGGGCATACCGAGCAGACGGATCGGTCGCTGCAGGGCGATTTCCACGATGGTCTGCTGACCAACCGCCGCGGACGCCACAAAGATGTCGAACTGACCATCCTGAAAAGCCTGCTGAGCAGCGCCCCAGGGCAACTTGATGCCCTGGTAGTCGGTCCCTTCCTTCAGACCGGAGGCCGCTTCGATCATGCCCATGATCTGCTCGTTGGCCGCGCCGGCTGGCGGCCCGATGTAGACCCGTTTGCCCTTGGCATCGGCCCAAGACTGAATGCCGCTGTCGGCCCAGGCGATCGGATGCCAGACCGAACCCAGAAAGCCGAACAGCGAGCGCACGTTGGGCGCGAGCGCCACGGCCTTCTCACCCATCTTCTCGTACGGTCCTTTACCGTTTTGCAGGGCAATGTAGGCAGACGGCGGCACCACGCTGGTCTGCAACTGCCCGGTGCCCAGCTTGAGCAGCGATTTGGTCAGGGTCTGATCGAGCGCGAGCTGGATGTCCAGGCCCTGCTGGGCGGTGTACTTGGCCAGCATCTGCGGCAGCATGCCCGTCACCGAGGCGGCCGTAGCGGCCTCCATGGTCACGGTGGCGGCCATGGCATGGCCGGCAGGCAAGACGCAGGTGCCTGCCACGCAGGCAGCAGCGAGCAGACGATTGAATGAGCGGCGGTCGGACATCTTGTCTCCTGATAGGCGATGGCGGGCAATTATCGGCTGCCCTGCCCCGGCATAGTAAGGACGATGGCGATCCGAGTAAAATGGAATTCTGACGCGCCAATCAAAAGAAAATGAATACCAAGCCAGGCGCGGTCATACAAGGGCTCGCCCATGGACTCGAAATACCTGTTGCAACTGTCACTCGTGCTCGACAAGGGGTCGATCAGCGAGGCCAGCCGTCACCTGGCGATCAGCCAGCCCACGCTCACGCGCAACATGGCCACCCTCGAGCAACAGGCGGGCGGCCAGTTGTTCACCCGCAGTCGCTTCGGCGTGCGCAGCACGCCGCTGGGCGAGCGACTCGGACGAGAGGGCCGGGCGATCGCCGCGCGCATGGGCGTGGCCCGCGACATCGTCTCGCGCTACCGGCTGGGCATCCGCGGTGAACTGCGTCTGGGCATCGGTCCGCTCGCCGCCCTGGGCCTCATGCCGGCCCTGGCCATGCGGCTGCTGCCCCTGGACAGCCGCATGTCGCTGAGCGTGCGCTGTGATGCGCCCAACCGGCTGCTCGATGTGTTGATCGATGGCGAACTGGACATCCTGATCGGCCAACCCATCGGCGTGAGCACGGTCGGCGGTTTTCGGGCCATTCCGATGCTCGATGATGAAATCGTGCCGTATTGCAGCGTCGACCATGAGCTGGCCGGCCGGCCGGACATCAGCGTGGGCGACCTGGCCGACCGGGATTGGATCGTCCAGGGTTCGAGCACCCACTTCGAACGCGGCACGCTGGAAATGCTCGGCGAGATCGGCGTGCACAGCCTGAACACCCAGCTCACCACATCCGGCGATACCCGGACCCTGTTATCGGTGCTCGCCCAGGGTCGTCACATCGCCATGCTGCCCCGGCTGCTCATGCAGGAAAGCATCGCCACCTACCGGTTGCACGAATTGCCGCTCAAGCCCGCGCGCCGCGCGCTACATCATGTCGCGCTCTGGCATCCCCAGGCACTCGAAAGTGACCCGGGGCTGGAGATGGTGGTGACGGCGGTACGCGAACGCTTCGATGAAATTGCAGGAGCTGCGGATGCCTGAAACCGGGGCGGGCAGCGTCAAGCTGCCAGATCAAAAACCAGCACCTCGGCATCGCGGCCGCCAGACAGCATCAGCGCCGATTCGCCGGCTACTTTCAGCGCATCACCGGTCTGCAGTGGCTGGCCGTTGACCGACAATTCACCACGCACCAGATGCACATAGGCCTTGCGCGCCGGATCCAGCGCCAGTTGCGCCTGTTCATCAGCGTCGAAAAACCCCGCATACAGGCGGGCATCGGCATGAATGGTCACCGCCCCGGCGCCGCCCTCAGGCGCGGCGATCAGCGCCAGATGCCCGCGCCGGGATGCCACCGGCATGGTCTGCTGCTCGTAGCCGGGCGATAGGCCCTTGCGGCTGGGTTCGATCCAGATCTGCAGAAAATGCGTGGTCTTGTCCGGCGCATGATTGAATTCGCTGTGCACCACGCCCGTACCGGCCGACATGCGCTGCACATCGCCGGGCGGAATGCCTTTCACATTGCCCAGGTTGTCGCGATGGGCCAGTTCACCATCGAGCACATAGCTGATGATCTCCATGTCGCGGTGACTGTGCGACCCGAAGCCACCGCCGGGCGCCACCCGATCTTCATTGATCACCCGCAGGTTTCCCCAGCCCATGTGGGCCGGGTCGTGATACTGGGCGAAAGAGAAGCTGTGGGCCGAGCGCAGCCAGCCATGGTCGGCATGGCCCCGGTCGGCGGATCGTCTGAGTGTGAGCATGGTGGGGCTACCGGGAGGATGGGGGTTGATCCGTGGAAGGCGATGGATCGGGACTGTTTGCGGAACGACATTGTCGAACAATCTCGGCGCGAAGGTCGTCGGTAACCCTTGCCGGGGATGCGCGCGGGCTGAGCTGCCGATTACAACGGCGGCCGATCCTGATGCACCCATTGCTGCACGCTGGGACGCGCCCATTGCCGGCTCGCGTAGTCAGCCAGCCTGTCGGGCAACACACCCTCATCGAGCGCCAGCCGTTTGAGCATGATGGCCAGATCAACGTCGGCGATCGACCACTGACCGCACACGTACGCTGCGCCGGGTGTTAGCAAGGCATCAACGGCCGAACACAACGTGGCCGCCGCATGGCGCGCATCGGCCGACAATGCCGCGCCCTTGGTTCCGTAGAAGACCACCTCGGTCGTGCGCTCCTGACGGATCGGCATGAAGTCGCTGCGAAGCCAGGCCTGAACCTGCCGCGCCCTGGCCTTGAGGCGCGATTCTGCGGGATACAAGGCCGTACCCGGAAAACACTCGTCGATGTATTCGGCAATGGCCGAGGACTCGGACAGAAAGAACTCGCCGTGTTCCAGAGTCGGCACCCGACGCGTCAGTGACTTGGCGGCGAAGTCCGCTGACTGATTTTCTTTTTCCGCCAGATTCACGGTCGTGAGTTCGACGTTCAAGCCCTTTTCTGTGAGCGCCACGAAGGCCGACATGGCGTATGGGCTCGCGAACTGGGTATCAACGTAGAGACGCAAGTGGCTTGGTGGCATCGGAACCTCCGAAGTGAGCCTGGGAGTACGCGTGGCGGGTCAGATGCCGACCGGACAGGTGCGGCGGAACCGTCACGGTGTCATGATCACCCATATTCCCGGCTCAACGCCAGCGCCACCCTCCCGATCAGATCGATCGGCAAGGGCTGATCGAGCGGGAAGGAGAGATTGCCTTTTTTCCCGCGGTAGGGAGCGGTGTCGCGGATCACATCGGCGTCGCGAGTGACCGGGGGATAAATGCCGATGTGCTTCTTGAACGCCGCGAAGTAGAAGAATACGCGTTGGGTTCTGAAGGCCGGCATCGCGTAACTGATGCAACGCGTCGCTTCCGGGACCAAGGCCTCGACCTTTGCCTGGATTGTCAGCAATGCTGGTCTAACCTCGGGCGCGACGGTCTCGATGTACTGTTCGTGCGATGTGAGGGCCATGGGATTCTCCTGAGCTGCTGGATCTTATTGTGAAGTGAGACGGGTGAATGGTCGAGGTGTCGCTGCGGTCAGTGGCATCGGTCGGCGGGCATGCATTGCAGATGCCTGAGTACCTGAATGCGCCCGCCCAAGGTCATCGTCCGCAAAGTCGCACACTGTCTGACCCAGCGCAGAACTTGTCGATTGCAGGATCAAACTTGGCGCATCGCCATCAGCCGCGCTGGGCGGCGAGCGAGGTGAACCTCGAGGTTCGCTAGCCGGTTGAGCCTGATCGCTTATTCTCGACGACGGTAGCCAAGGAGGAAGCGAATTTCATTGTATGAAGCGGGTCAATAGTCATTGGACTGCAACCTGGCAAGTCCCGGGGCGGCGATCAGAGTGAATGCCTTGGATGGGTGACTTCCTCGTCAATGTTCGTGATAGCCCCGTCATCAATGTGGCCCGGCGGACGGGATTTTCGCCCGTTCTTGCGCATCGTCATTGCAGGTTGGATGCACAAAGTCAAAAGTCAGTTCCGGCAGTCTGATCTGCTCGGCTGATGCGTCTGTCGATTATATGGAACTTGCAATCGGAAAAGAATAAGGCCGTGATTCTCAGGAGCTGAACGATGACCAGCAGCCGCAGCACAGGCATACATGCGCAGACCTCCATTGGTTTTACCAGATCTCCGAATTACTCGATTGCATTCCGGTATGCGGGTTTCCACGTCCGGATAACGCGGGCTGGACCGGACCATCGTTGGCTGTCTAGAAGTGGCCAGATTGGGGCTGTCGGACGATATTGAGGGGATCGGGCGATGGGTGTTATGCGGCGGATCGCTGGTATTATCCGGACGTTAATTAGGGCGACATTTGTCCGTTCAAAACAAACGTTGAACTAAACCGCTAACGCGGTGGAAACGGCCATCGACAATTGGCGTCGATTGATTGGCGCGCCTGATCGGTGCACCTTGGTTTGACGGGCATGAGCCCGGGTGAATCAAGGAGCGTGTGATGAGCCCCCTACAGAAGCAGATGCGCGATGCGATGGTGTTGCGCGGGTTGGCGGCGCGAACGCAGCAGGCGTATGTGTTCGCGGTGGTGAGGCTGGCGCAGCACTATCGTCGGTCGCCCGATTGCCTGAGCGCCGATGAGGTCAGGCAATTCCTGCTGGTGTTGCTCAACGAGCGGCATCGGGCGCGTTCGACGGTCAATCAGTACAGCTGCGCCTACCGGTTTCTGTATGGAACCGTGCTGGGCCGGGCCGATGCCGATGTGCAGATTCCGCTGGGTAAACTGGAGCAGAAGCTGCCCGAGATCCTCTCGCGTGCGGAACTGGCCCGGTTGTTCGCGCTGACCCGGCGCGAGAAGGCGCGCACCTTCCTGCAACTGGCCTACGCCACGGGGTTGCGGGTCTCGGAGATTCAGCACCTTCGGGTGGCCGACATCGATAGCGCACCGGATCGGATGTGCGTGAGGGTGGTGCATGGCAAGGGTGCCAAGGACCGTTACGTGCCGCTGGCGCCCGATGCGCTGGTGTTGTTGCGCCAGTGGTGGCGCAGCAGCCGGCCCAGGCATTGGTTGTTCACGGGCCAGAGCGATCCGCTCGAACCGGTCAAGATCAACACCGTGCAGCGTTGGTACCGGGCGGGCTGCGTGCGCGCCGGGATCACCAAGCGCGGTGGCGTGCACACGCTGCGCCACTGTTATGCCACGCACCTGTTGGAGGCGGGGGTGGATTTGCATTCGCTGTCGCAATGGCTGGGCCACAGCCAGGTCAGCACCACGACCCGTTACCTGCATCTGGCGCAACCGAATTGCCCGGATGGGGCCCGGGCTCGCCCGCTGGATCTGTTGACCTGTTTACCCAAGGGCAAGGTGCCAGGCAAGCCCGGCTGAGTCGGTGGCTGGCCTCACGCTGGCCCAGGTGCTTGAGCGGTTCGGCCCGGCCTATCTGCGCGAGCATGCGCTCACGGCGCGCCAGGCGCGGGTGTGGCGGGCGATCCACGCCTGTCGCACAGCGGCGCTGGGCGGGCAGCGCTGGCGCTGCGATCAATGTGCCGACGAGCAGTGGCGCTGGCACTCCTGCCGCAATCGGCATTGCCCGCGGTGCCAGAGTCGAGCACGGGAGGCGTGGCGGGTGGCGCGCTTGCGCGAGATGCTGGATGTGCCCTACGGGCACCTGGTGTTCACGCTACCCCACGAGATCAACGCGCTGGCCGCGGCGCATCCGCGCGCCGTCTACGAGCTGTTGATGGGCAGCGTGGCCGACACGTTGCGCGAATTTGCCGCCAACCCGCGCTGGCTGGGTGGGCAGGGCGCCTTCACGCTGGTGCTGCACACCTGGACGCAGGACCTGCGTCGTCATCTGCATGTGCATGCGCTGATGGCCTGCGGGGCACTGGATGAACACGGCCAGTGGCGCGAGCCGGTGCGCTCGCCCACGTTCCTGTTCCCGGTGCAGGCGCTGTCCAAGGTGTTCCGCAGCAAGTTCCTGGCGGCACTGCAACAGATCGAAAGCCGAGGTCTGTTGCCTCGCGATCCGCAGGCCAGCGGCGCCCAGCGGCAGGCCCGGCACCGGGCGCTGCGCCGCCATCCGTGGGTGGTCTACGCCAAGACCCCGATGGGCGGCCCGGGGGCCGTGCTCGATTACCTGTCGCGCTACACGCATCGCACCGCCATCGGCCACGAACGCCTCCTGGCCATGACCCCGACCCACGTGAAGATCCGCGTTCGCCAGCGCAAGGCCGGGGGCAAACGCGTCGTGACCATTCCGGGCGAGCGGTTCATCGGTCGCTTCCTGGCGCACGTCTTGCCGGCCGGCTTCAAGCGGATCCGCCACTACGGGTTGCTGGCCCCCGCGGTCAAGCGAGAGCGGCTGGCCCGGGCCCGAGCATCGCTGTCCATGCCCCAGCCCAATCCCATCGCCCAGGAAAGCGCCCAGGCCTTCATGAAGCGGGTCAGCGCAGTGCAGATCAACACCTGTGCACGCTGCGCCGGCGGACGCTACCGCTGCGTGCAGACGATCTCGTGTCGCCAGGCCATGACCCTGGGCGCACGGTGTGGGCCTTGGCAAAGCGGTGCCCCGCCATGATGAGATCGAGCACCTCGCCCACCCATCGACTGCGAACCGCTCGCCCCCGGGAGCAGACCCACTGCGCCCAGCGAAGCGCTAATGGGCGAATTCCTCAGCGCGCCGGCGCCGGGCAGACGCCTCAGCGCCGAACGGAACTGTGCAAGGACAGGGTTCAGTGCGCATGCCGGTTGCTCCAATGCCACCAAAGTACCCACCAGCAGCACGAACGGCAAGCCGCAAACTTACAATACCCATAGCGCCGTCCTTGAGGCGGTACAGTTCAACACGGTTTATCTGACGCGATGCTGCGACGTCTTGCTATCAATTGGCTCGTTCCGCGTCAGATAAACGCTATTCGTTATGCGTCTCTGATATAGGGGTGTCATGCCGACGAAGGTGAAAGACCTGATCGCACAGATCGAGCAGGATGGCTGGGTTCTCGTCCGGACTCGAGGTAGCCACCGACAGTACCGGCATACGAGCAAGCCCGGCACAGTGACGGTGGCCGGAAAGACAAGTGTCGACGTTCCCATCGGTACGCTGCAAAATATCCTGCGACAAGCAGGACTCAAGAAGTGAGGTCGAAATGGACTATCTGGTCGTCGTAGAAAGAGGCGAGACATCCTACGGTGCGTATGTGCCTGATCTGCCAGGTTGTGTCGCCGTCGGAGAATCGCGGGACGAAGTGCTGCAACTGATCCGGGAAGCGATCGAGTTTCACTTGGACGGACTGAAAGAAGACGGACTTCCGGTTCCTACGGCGACGTCGTCGGTCGAGACAGTGCATGTCCACGCATAACAAGGCGCTCCAACGGACACTTGACCCGTCCGCGCGCCCGCGGCCGCGGTCGCACGGCCGCGTCAAGTGCCGAAGAGCTCTACGTTCGACATCACCAAGAAGCTGCCGCGGACTGCGTGTGGTGATCTGAACCGCGGTAAAATGTGGTTACTCGGCGAGGTATCACATGTCAGCTACTGTTGAAGAACTGGTGCAACAGGCGAAAGCGCTACCGCATGCGGAGCTTGAGTTGCTTCTTGAGCGTCTTTTGGAGTCCGTCAATGAGACAACGGGCGACGAGCTACATCCTTCGTGGGACGCAGAGATTGAACGACGGCTGGCTGCCTACGATCGGGGGGAGGTTCAAGCGATCGACGCGGATGAAGTATTTGCCAAGGCGGCGAAGATCGCAAAGTGACGGCAGTTCGATTTCTTCCGGAAGCAGACTCGGAATTGCTTCACGAGGTTGGCTACTACTCGCAAGGCGGGATCGGCACAGGCATTCGTTTCCGTTCCGCGGTCCTTCAAGCAGTGGAATTGGCTGTCCGGTTTCCATTGGGAGGTAAGCCTTCGCACAAGAATACGAGGCGAATGCGGGTTAAGGGATTCGAGTTCAGTGTCATATACAGGGCGTCACAAACCGAAATTCTTATCATTGCAATCGCACCCGACAAGAAGCAGCCTGGGTATTGGCAATCGCGGGTCGCGTGACGTCGAACATCACGATGAACACGGACGTTTGCAAAGCCACCGGAACCAGGGCTCCGCCCAGAACCCGGCGCCTTCGCAAACGCCGGTTATCTCGGCTATTAGGCCGCACAGTTCAGCAATGACTCCACTCGACAAGTCGAAGACTCCGCTGCGCCAAACAGCGCAAGCCATCAAGCCATATCGCTGCAAAAACCTGATCGCCGTGCTTGAGAACCCGATGGACATCCGGAACATCGGAACGGTCATCCGAAACGTGAACGCCCTTGGCGTCGAGAAGACCTACATTGTCGACTCGCGCCGTGCCCTTCCCGACAACTGGCAAGAGATGAGAGAGCGCAAGTCTCTTTCGGAGACCTCGGTCTCGGCGATCAAGTGGAGCTTCGTCAAGCGCTTCGATAGCACGGAGGCGTGCCTCGCCCACTTGGCGAAGAACCGGTTCGCCTCAATCGTCACGTCGCCCCATGTGAAGGGCAGGAAGAACTACGTTCTCCACGAAGCGGATTACACGCATCCCAAGCTGGCGGTCTGGTTCGGCAACGAGTCGCGCGGGGTCAGCGATGAAGCCCTTGCAGGCAGCGAATGCTGCATCTCCATCCCGATGTTCGGAATTGTCGAGAGCCTGAACCTTGGAACAACGTAAGCGATCCACGATCCACAGGGTTGTCACTTCTTGACGATGCGCGGTAGTGTTCCGGGATGCAGATTCCAGGGCAACATGGCTTCGATGGCTTCGACCGATGTGGCGGCGGGGACGTTGCGCAGCAGGTATTCGAGCCAGGCGCTGGGCTCCAGTTGGTTGGCCTTGGCGGTTTCGACGAGCGAATAAATCAATGCGCTGGAATCGGCCCCGGCCGGTGTATCGCTGAACAACCATGCTCGACGCCCAACAACAAATGGGCGAATCGCGTTTTCGGCCCGGTTGTTATCGATCGGTGTGTCGCCCCATTCCACGTAGCGAATCAGCTTGGGCCAGTACTTGTCCATGTACGCCAGCGCTTTGCCCAGCGCCGACTTGGGCGTCACGGCAGGCAACGCCTTGTCCAGCCAAAGGCGTATCTCTTTCAGAACCGGCACGCTGCGGTTGCGCCGACCGAAGAAGCGTTCCGTCACGCTGGCGTCCTTCAGCTCGCGCTCGATGCGATACAGATTTCGGATCTGCCGGATGGCTTCATCGGCCCGCCCGGTCTTGCCCTTGGGTTGAATCCGCTGCGCCTCGATGAAGCCTCGGCGGCAATGCGCCCAGCATACTTGGTGCTGAACGCCCTGGCTGCGGGCGAGCGCGTTGTAGCCCTCGTAGCCGTCAGTCATCAGGAAGCCCTGGAAGCCGGCGACCAGATTCATGGGTATTTCACCGCTTCGACTGCGGTTGTAGTCGTAGATGACCACCGGTTTGTCGGGAGGACCTCCGGTTTGCACCCACATGTAGCTCTTGTCGGTCGCGGCCCGGCCCGGTTCCTTGAGCACCTGAACCGACGTCTCATCCATGTGCAGGATGTTGCCCTCAAACAGTTGGTCGCGCAGCAGGTTGAACACCGGTTGCAGCACCTTGGCCGCTGCAATCACCCAGCGCGCCAGCGTCTGGCGGCTCATCGACACGCCATGGCGAGCCAGCACCTTCTCGAAGCGCGCCAGCGGCAGGTGAGTGGCGCGCGGGAATCGCACCCGCGCGCTCTCCCAGAACCGGACGTGAACCTCTCGGCTCATCCGGCTCCTATCGCCCAATCGCATGCAATCCCTCTGGCCAATGTGGAAACAGGCGGGGAGCCCGTTTACGCAAGCTGGCCAGCCAATTCCAGGCGCGCGCGAGATGTCCACGCAAACGCTTGTACTTGCGCATCGCCCACTTCACCAGATGCAAATCCAGTGTGCGCAGCGCCTTGCCTAAAGCGGACTGATGATAAAGGCCGTAGTAGCGAATCCAGCCGGCGACTTCCCGACTGACGCGCCCGACGATCTCTACCAAACTAAAGCGACTCAGCCGCTGCAAGCCCCAGCTTCGGATTGTCCGACGCATAGCTTTGCCCGCCTTGTCGCTAACCGCCGGGGAGAAGCTGGTGAACAGCTTTCCCCGACGATTCAGTGCCGCTCGCGGCTTGAACGTGTAGCCAAGGAAATCGAACTTAATACATTCGAACTCCTCGCGCCGATTTGCATCGGCGCAGTAAACAACCCGGGTCTTCTCCGGATGCAACTGCAAACCACACGCTGCCAGACGCTCATCGAGCGCAGACTGTAGTAATTCCGCCTGCGCCCGACTCTCACAATGGCAAATGACGTCGTCCGCATACCGCTCGAACGACACGTCCGGGTGATTCCGGACCAGCCATCGGTCCAGTGCGTAGTGCAGAAACAGGTTTGCCAACAAAGGACTGATAACACCCCCTTGCGGCGTCCCCTTTGAACGCTTCTGCATCGACCCATCAGGTAAACACACATCCGCCTCCAGCCACCGCTCGATATAGAGCAGTATCCATCGGCAGTCTGTGTGTTTGCGAACGGCCCGCATCATGAGGCTGTGATCGATGTTATCGAAGAACCCCTTGATATCCAGATCGAGCACCCAATCGTGCGACCAGCATCGGGTTCGCGCGACTCGCAAGGCATCGTGTGCCGAGCGCCGCGGCCGATAGCCATACGAGTCCGTATGAAATATCGGATCGAGCAACGGCTCGAGCCGTTGCTTGACAACCATCTGTGCAATCCTGTCTGCCACGGTCGGAATGCCCAATGAACGCATCGAGCCATCACCTTTGGGAATGTCCACGCGTTTGACTGGCGGCGCGAAGTAGCTGCCCGAGGCCATTCGATTCCAGATTCGATACAGGTTCTTGCTCAGATCCTGATCGAAATCGATGATCGTGACTCCGTCAACCCCTTCCGCACCACGATTGGCCTTCACGCGTTTGTACGCCTCCCAGACTTCACGCTTGGAAATTACAAACGATTTCGCTTCAACAGCCGACATCATCCCCTCTCAGGTTGTGCCGGCGGCAAAGCCGGACGACGACGCCCCTTTGGTCCAGCTCAATTACAGAGCCTTCAACCCTACTACGAGCGTCTCCGCCCCTGTGCTCCGCATCGGTACTCTGAGCCTTGCGCAGGCCCTGCGCTTGACCGTCTCCCTTCGCATCGGAGCGACAGGTTCCCTCGTTCCTCATAGAAGCCTGAACCAGAGTCACGCCGCCTTCATGCCGGACGCCAGCCGAGCACTCGACAGGCTCGCCTCGACCTTCATCCCGGGTCAACGGCTCACACCCGATTTCGACGTCATCTGAATTCGTTTCGACACCACAACGACGGTTCACTTGCGTTCGTCTCTCTGGTTCGTACCTGACACGGTCCAAGCCGCGCCTTTTGCTGCAACGCTCACCACCAGGACTCTTTACCCCAGCAGCTTGCAGTGGTTTGAAGCCTGCTCCTGTAAGCCGGCTCCGAGGGGCCCACCCTCATCTTCAATGAAGATACGCACAACCCCCAACCTACGGGGACTGCGCTCGAGGCACACACCCATCAATGAACTTCACCGCCAGCAGCATCGCGATCAGCGCCGGGCTCGCGTTGCTCTTGGGGATCGGCTGCACCGGCATCGGCGCGGTGACCGGGGGCTGATCCCGGTCGGGACAGGCGTAGCGCTTGCGAATATGGCGCAGCACCTGGATCTTCATGGGCACGATGTCCAGCTGCTCACTGATCTCTTCACCGATCTCGATCATCGGCGTGCCGCAGGCGCACAGGCGCTGGTCTTCGGGCAGTTCGTGAACAATGTCCAGGCGTGGCAACTCGGCGGGCAGCGGGGCGCGTTTACCCCGCGCCTTGGCCTTCTTTGAGTCAGTGTCCGATGCGCAGTCCTGTGATTCGGATTCGTCACCCTGCCCCGCCTGGGGCATCCCGGCCAGTAACTCGGCCTCATCGAACAGGCGTGCCTGATCGGTTGACTGTTCGCTGCTCGCGCCAAACATCCGGTGGCGCGACAACAGAATCTGCTCGTACAGGTAGTCGATGTGGTCCTGCGCCTTCGCGCGGATCGCCGCAATGGTCGCCTGCTGCTCACGCATCAGCGCGATCAGCTCACTCGGATCGGTGGGCAATTGATCGGGGAGCGTGAAGTCCGGCAGCTCGAACGCGACGCGATGAGCGATCGGTATATCGGCGCTCTTTGATGAGGTCTTTTTGGCGTCGATCGTGGCTGATGACATGCCACGAGTTTACCCCGATCCGCCTACGAAACGCTATCGAAATGAAGACTTTTATGCGGTCGGTTTCGCCATAGATCAAAGCCTTCGAGCAGCCACTCCAGCTCCAGCAGCGTCACGGTTTGCGTGGCCCCTTCGCAATCACTGGGCCAGGCAAATTTATCCCGCTCGAGCCGCTTGTACCAAAGACAAAAACCGTTTCGATGCCAATACAGCGCCTTGATCTTGTCGCGCCGGGTATTGATGAACACGTGCAACGCCGCATCGAACGGATTCATCCCCAGGCCTTGCTCAACGATGGCGCTCAGTCCCGAAATCGATTTCCTGAAGTCCACCGGCTCGCGGCACAAATACACCGCTGCGATCTGGCTGCCCGGATGCATCAGCGAGCGCCTCGCATCGCCAAGCCAAGTGCGGCCAACCACGCCGGCGGTGGCAGTTCACTCAACTGCAAGCGAACGTCGCTGCCGATCATAATCGTCACGTTCGCCGAGGGCGCCATCATCGGCTCGGCGACCTTCAGCGCAACGAATGGGGATGACCTCGATGGGGCCGTCGCCGTTACTGACCCATTCGACGACGCAGCCCTCAGCTTGCGCCGCCACCAACCCAACGCATGCACCGACAGGCCATGCTCGCGTGCGTACGACACGACGGTCAGACCCGACGCTCGCAGTCCCTCGACATGCGGCTCCCAGTAGTCACGCCCATTTGCCTTCGTCGCCATCAACAACTCCGATATCCAGATGGCCAAAGTCTGGCGCTCCGATCACGTGGTCGCAAGTAGGAGGTTTATGGATCGCATACGGAACAACCACCGGCATAGTGCTGTACGAGGTGACGAAACAGCGCCGCGCATATCAGGAGAAGTACAAGCGGGCCATCCGAAATCCACGTCGAGCGAGCGACGCAGGTGCGGCCTAACCACTCGTATATGGACTCCCCTCAAACGAGCAAGAGCTGATCGATATTGTTGGTTTAACGGAGTCGCTTGCAGTCGTATATCCGGCATCAGAGTTGAGCCATGTGTGGTGGCTCGTGCCGTCATGGAATCTGCCACCCCGGTGCCACTCGTTGCAAGCGGCTGCGGATGAGCCGGAAGAGTTATCGGCATTGTTGGGGTGTGGTGCGACCGTTGTGGCCATGATGAGCGATCAGTCTCGGTGCAATGCGAGGTGGGTGGTTAAGTGGGTTCAGTGAGCCAGTTCGAAGCTCTGGCGAGTGAGTTTCTTAGAGAGGCGAACGGCGGGCTGGCCAAACGGTGTTTGGTCACGAAGCACGCCGTAGCAAATGCGAGCCAGCTTGTTGGCCAAGGCACAGACGGCCTTGTTGTGGTTCGAGCGGCTTTGGATATCGAATGCCCAGGCTCGAATGCCGGCGACAGTCTTGCCGGCATTTCTAGCTGCCGCTGCGGCCCGCAGGACCGAGCGTGCACCGTGGGTCAGCAGCATTCGCAGGTACTTGTCGCCGCGCTTACTGATACGACCCAGGTGCCTGGTGTTGCCCGAAGAGTATTCCTTCGGGGTGATTCCGAACCAGGAGGAGAAGTGCCTGGCATCGACGAAATGTTCAACCGAACCCGAGGTTGCAGCGGCGATGCCAGTGGAGGTGAGAAGGCCAACACCGGGAATGGTCATGAGCAGCTTGCAAGCCGGTGATTCGTTGGCGGCTGCGGCCAGTTCGCGTTCGAGTTGGGCGATGCGTGCACAAGCACCCGAATTTCCTCAAGCAACTGATGCATCGTGCCACGAAGCATGGTAGGAATCGAGGATTGCTCATCGGCGATGGCACGGCTCATTGCTTCCAGGCCAGTGCGCGCGCCGATCGGGACGTGCAGTCCCATCTCTCTGCAGAACCCGCGAAGGGTATTGATGCGTGCAGTGCGGGTGGCCATCCAGCCCGAACGGGTACGGTGCAAGGCCTGCAGAGCTTGCTGTTCGACCGATTTGATGCGAACAGGCCGGATGTCCGGAGCTCGGGCGGCCTCGAGCAGAGCGATTGAGTCGGCCGCATCGGTCTTGTTGCGGCGCACGTAGGCCCGAACGTATTGGGCGGGCAACAAGGTAACGTCGATACCGAGAGAACGAAATTGACGACCGTAATGGTGCGCCGACCCACAAGCCTCCATGACGATCCGATCGACCTTGCGATTGGCGAAGAAACGATCAAACTGGGTTCGACCCAGGCGGTGTTGCTCGATGACCCGGCCGTTGGCATCGGCCAGGGCCACTTGAAAGACATCCTTTGCAAGGTCGACGGCTGCGGTTGTAGCATTCATCGTGGACTCCTTTCGGGATTGGGATGCTGCTCGCTCACACCACATGATGAACAGCTGGCACTATGATGCCGCTCAAAAACGGGGGGAGTCCATCCCATCACTCAACCGGAGCGACAGCGGCTGGCCACCGGGCCCGCGCGGCGCCCACCCGCTGTCGCCCGGTTAACTCTGCGTTGGACATCACAACAACGTCCTTGACATTCGTATCCTGTGTGATACAGTCGCGCCGTGATCGAAATACGCCAAACACCTGAGTACGAGGACTGGTTCGCTTCGCTGTGAGATCGCCGAGTACGCGCTCGGATCGATGTTCGGATCCGGCGTCTGTCTCTTGGAAACCCAGGCATCGTGGCGCCAGTTGGCGAGGGCGTTTCCGAGTTAAAGATCGACTATGGTCCTGGATATAGGGTGTATTTCGTACAGTGCGGATCGGTTTACGTTCTGCTGACCAATGGTGGCGACAAGTCAGCCCAAGCGCGCGATATCCGAAGGGCCAAGGAGCTTGCGCGAAAGTACACGGAGTAAGGTCATGAAAAGGAAGTCTCCCCGAACGTGGGACCCAGCCGAGCATCTTGAAACAGACGTAGATATGGCGGCCTATCTCGAAGCGGCGTTGGAAGAAGGTGATGCGTCGCTCTTCGCCGCGGCGCTGGGTGATATTGCACGCGCGAAAGGCATGACTCAGCTTGCGCGTGAGACCGGGCTAGGAAGAGAGAAGCTTGTACAAAGCACTTTCGCCAACCGGTAACCCTGAATTCGCCACCGTGCTGAGGGTTGTGAATGCACTTGGATTGAAACTTCACGCATCTGCAGTCGTCGAGGGGTGACGGCCAACATCACGTTGGACACGGACGTTTGCAAAGCCACCGGAACCTACGCTCCGCGCAGAACCCGGCGTCTTCGCGAACGCCGGTCAACTAGGCGTTATACCTATCAATTGGGAGTCAGCGAATGATCACAATCTTTTTCAGTGCACGAGCGCGCGAATCAAAAGACAAAGATTTTCGCAAAGTAGCGGAACGAATAGTTAAATTGTCAAGAGCCGACGATGGTTGTCTAGCCTACGACTTCCACCAGCAGAAAGACGATCCGCGAAACTTTGTGCTGCGAGAGCAATGGCGGGATCAAGAAGCACTGACTGCGCACGTCGAACACCTTGTTCGCGAATTTGGTCCGCCACCGGAAGGCGGACAGTTGCCGGCGAGCATTTTAGATTTATGTGAATCAATCGACTTCAAGCTCTATGAGCCCATCGAATGAAGTGGAATTCGTATTACACCGCGCTGCAACGGACAGTTGCGCACGAAGCAGAACCCGGGCTCCGCCCAACACCGTGCTTCGCGCGCAGCTGCCGCTTACTTTGGCGTTAGGGTTCGCAGAAATCGCTGTCGCTCTAACAATGCTGCATGGAGGCAAAAAGTGGCCCGTCAAATCGTGTTCACGTCAAAGGCAGCAATGCCGCCGCCCGCATACAGCCAGGCAGTCAAAGCCGCTGGCCTGGTGTTCGTGTCCGGCACCGCACCAGCTGATCCAACAACCGGTGCAATCAAAGGCACAACCATTCAAGAGCAAACGCGCCAGTGCCTGACCAACATACAAGCCATTCTCGAAGAGGCTGGAAGTTCACTTGGCAAGCTGGTTAGCGTCACTGTCGTGCTTGCGGACGAAGATGACTTCGCGGGCATGAATGAGGAGTGGCTCAAGTGGTTCCCCTCAGATCCACCCGCGCGGCAAGGCGCGAAACTACCTGCCCGCATTCCCGGGCTAAAAGTCTCAATTGCGGCAATCGCAGAGGCCTGACCTCTCGAAACCCACGCTGCAGGAGTGGGAGCAAGGGCGTGGGTCGCTTTCTGGTGCCTCACAATCTTTGACTCGAATCGCGCGCCGGCATCCGGAAGTTGTCCGTGTGGCGCCTTCGTGGGGCTGACCTTGAACATCACGTTAGACACGTGCGTTTGCAAAGCCAACGGAACCTGTGCTCCGCCCAGAACCCGGCGCTTTCGCAAATGCAGATCAACTCGGCGCTGTACATCGCGGTAATCAGCGGTGGAATTCGCGGCGCCTCCAGACCAATGGGTCGTCCGGGAAATAGGGAGTGCTAGCCAAGGGGCGTATAAGTCGTAAGTGGCAGACTAGCACAGGAGAATGTCGTCAGGATACGTGAGATGAAGTATTCCCCTGCGCTAGAAGTCATTGCAAGCGCGAGAATGGCAATTGAATGACTCCCTCGGTCTCCGAGGCCGCAGAAGCATAGCTGATCGATGGCGCTCGGACTTATGCCCAGAAAACGGGAAAGGAAATCGGCACCGCGTTTATTGATGAATTTAAGCGCTGCTTGAACCTACTATGCGAGAGGCTTTACCTCGGTACGACTTGGGAGGGTACAGCGCGCCGGTTTCCATTGCGTCGCTTCCCATACTCTATTGTTTACAGGGTCGAAGGTGAGTTCATATGAGTAATCGTTCTCGCGCATCAGCGTCGGCGTCCCGGATACTGGCAGCGGCGCAGGTAACAGCACCACGACCTGTCGGCAGCGGTGATGATAGGATCAAACTATGATTGATTGGTCTTCTTGTACGGAAGTGGAACGTGAGCCAGAGCGTGTCAGCGGCGCTTGGGTGTTCCGAGGTACGCGCGTGCCGGTCTCGGCTCTATTCGACAATTTGGAAGCTGGAAGTACGAGCGACGAGTTCGTCGAGTGGTTTGAGGGGGTCACCATCGAACAGGTTCGGGCAGTTCTTGATTACGTAGCGCGAAGTGCAGCGTCCGTCTAGATGCTTGTCCTGTTTGACCAAGGCACGCCGTTGCCTCTCAGAAGGTTTCTGTCTGACCACACTGTCGCCACTGCGTATCAAAAGGGTTGGTCGACTCTCCGAAACGGCCATTTGCTCGCGGCAGCAGAAGCAGACGGTTTCGAGGTCTTCGTGACAACGGACCAGAACATTCGGTATCAGCAAAACCTGAGTTCGCTCAGACTGTCTGTAGTCGTACTGAGCACAACGAAGTGGCCGAGAATCATGCATCCTACCGATTTGATTGTTGCCGCAGTAGCTGACGCGAAGGTTGGCGAAGTAACGTTCGTGCAAGTGCCATGAACCTATGACCGGCCCACGACCTTCACTGCGTCGACGCGAAACGCCTGACACGTAAGCCGTCTCAACGCGACCGGCTCCCCACCCTCAAAACAAAACCCCAGGCAACCACGTCGCAATAACCGGCACAAACCAGATCACCAGCATCCCCACCACCTGTAGCCCGATAAACGGCGCCACTCCCGCATAAATCTGCCAGGTCGTAATCTCCTTCGGTGCCGCCCCTCGCAGATAAAACAGCGAAAACCCGAACGGTGGCGTGAGAAACGAAGTCTGCAGATTGATCGCGAACAACATCGCCAGCCAGATCGGCTCGTGTCCCATGATGAGCAGCGTGGGCACAATCAGCGGCAGCAAAATGACCGAGATCTCGACGAAGTCGAGAAAGAAGCCCAGCACGAACACCAACACCATGCAGAACAGCAGCGCGCCGGTGGGCCCGCCCGGCATGGCTTTGAGCAGATGGGCCACCCGCTCTTCGCCACCCAGCCCAATGAACACCAATGAAAAAGCGCTCGCCGCGAGAATAGTGGCGAAGATCATCGCGGTGACAGTCATCGTCGAGGTGAGCGCCGGCACCAGCATGCGTTGACGATGGGCCGTAAACACCGAGGCGATGAGCGCGATCAGGCCGCCCACCGCGAGCAGGGCGTATCCCGCGCCCAGCGCCATGTCGGCCAGGCTCGCGTCACTGCGTTGCAGACGCACGGGCGCGACGCCTGCGCCCACGGCGAGCACGGCCAGGCAGGCCACGCCGGCCAGCAGCAGGCGGGTCGAGGCGCCGAAGCGGTGACCGACCATGAGCATGGCGCCTACCGCGCCCACCGCGGCGGCTTCGGTCGGCGTGGCGATGCCGCCCAGGATCGCGCCGAGCACCGCGACGATCAACAGTACCGGCGGAACGATGACCCCGGCAATGTCCCGGCGCGACGGTTTGATGTCTGCCTGGCGCACGGGCGGCGCCGCCTGCGGGCGCCACCAGGCGATGAGCAGCACATAGATGATGTAGATGACGACCAGCGTCAGTCCGGGCAGCAAGGCGGCGGCGAACATCTGGCCGACCGACAGGGTTTCGACCGAGAACTTGCCCTGGGTGAATTGCGCCTGCTGGTAGGCGTTGGACATGACGTCGGTGAGAATGATGAGCAGCGTGGACGGCGGGATGATCTGACCGAGCGTGCCCGCCGTGCAGACGATGCCGCAGGACAGGCGTGGGTCGTAGCCGGCGCGCAGCATGGCGGGCAGCGCGATCAGGCCCATGGCCACGACGGTGGCGCCGACGATGCCGGTGGAGGCGGCGAGCAACGCGCCGACCAGCACAACCGAGACGCCAAGCCCGCCGCGCAACTGGCCGAACAATCGGCCCACGGTTTCGAGCAACTCTTCGGCGATGCGGCTTTTTTCGAGAATGACACCCATCAGCACGAACAGCGGGATGGCGATAAGCACGTTGTTGGTGAGCACGCCGAACAGGCGCTGCCCCAGGGCACCCAGGAGTGAGAGGTCCATCTGGCCGGTGACATGGCCGAGCAGGGCAAACAGGGTGGCCACGCCGGCAATGGTGAAAGCCACCGGAAAGCCGATCAGGATGCAGCCAACCAGCGCGGCGAACATCAGCAGGTCAAGTGGCATCGGTGCGCGGTTCGACAAGCAGCGCCAGGTTGCGCAGGATGAGCGCTACCGACTGGATGATGATCAGGCCGCAAAAGGCGGGTATGAGCGACTTCAACAGGAAGGAGGCGGGAATGCCTCCCACCGATATCGGGCCTTCGAGAATGGACCAGGCATTGCGCACCGAGGGCCAGCTCCAATAGAGCATGACCAGCATGGCGGGCTGCAGGAACACTAAATGGCCGAGCGTGTCGATGATGAGCCGGGTGCGAGGTCCGGCCTTGGCATAAAAGATGTCGACGCGCACATGGCCATCCACCTGCAAGGTGTAACCGGCCGCCAGCATGAACAGCGCGCCATGCATGTAGAGCACGCTTTCGTTCAGGGCGATCGAGCTCATGCCGAACACATAACGCAGCACCACGATGCCGAACTGGACCAGCATCATGGCCAGTGCCAGCCAGCGGACCGTTTCACCGATCCGCCGGTTGATTACATCGAGTGTGTCGGCAAGGGCTTTCAGCGCAGGACCCTGGCCCGGGCGTTCATCTGGCCGTTGTCGGCGTAGGTCATGTAATTGCCCACCGATTGACGATACGCCAGGTAGCTGTCGGTGATCTTGCGCACCAGTTCGTCCTTGTCTTCGCGCAGGCCGGCCACCACTTTCTGCGATGCACTCGCCATGGCGGCGACCACGTCGTCGGGGAGCTGTCGCACCACCACACCCTGCTTGTCCACCATCTGGGCAAGTGCTTGCGCATGTTTGGTGGTGTATTCGGTCCAGACCGGCAGATACAGGCTCTCGCAGGCTGCGCTCACCGCGGCCTTCAGGTCGTTGGGGAGCTTGGCATAAACATCGGCGTTGATGCCGCATTCTTCGGCGGACGACGGCTCGCCAACGCCAGGCCAGTAATAGTTTTTGGCGACCTGCTGAAAGCCCAGCGCACTGTCGGACCATGGGCCGATGAATTCGCCAGCATCCAGCGCACCGGATTGCAGCGCCTGGAACATGTCGCGTCCGCCCATGGCCTGCACGGCCATGCCGAGCTGGCTGCACATTTCCGAGGCCAGCCCGGTCGTGCGGTACTTCAAGCCTTTGAGGTCTTCGGCCGACTTGATCTCATTGCGGAACCAGCCGAACCATTGTGGACCGGAGTTGCCACACAGAAAGGGCTTGATCTTGAAGCGCCCGTACATTTGATCGTACAAGGCCTGACCGCCACCGTGGACCATCCAGCCGTATTGCTCGTCGGCACGCAGGCCGAACGGTTGCGAGCCGAACAACAGGATGCCCTTGGACTTGGACCCCCAGTAGGCAGACACGGCGTGATAGAGCTCGGCCGTGCCTTCGGACACCGCGTCGAACACGCCGTTGCCCGGCACGAGTTCGCCCGCCGCAAACAACTTCACTTCGATGCGACCGCCCGACAGCGCCGTGATGCGATCGGCCAGCATCTGCGCCGCGACGCCGGGGCCTGGCAGGTTCTTCGGCCATGCCGTGACCATTTTCCACTGCATCTTGCCCTGCGCGAAGGCCGGCGCCGACAGGCCCGCGGCGACGGGCAGCGCACTGGCGCCCAGTGCGGCCTTGTGGATGAATCCCCTGCGTTTCATGCCTCACCTCATCGGGTTGTTGTAGTCGCGAGTGACGATGGTAGCTCAGACAGATTTGGGGGCCGGCGGGTCTGTCGGGTCGTCAGGGAGCGGCTCGTCCAGACGGTCCGGGTCTTGCCATCACCAGGGTGCGGTCACGCTGGGGCTGCGCGCTCATCATCTGCGCAAATTCACGGCCGGAGTCTTACAATGCAGATCAACACCAATCGGTCGTCAGGTGGCACGAACATGACCCATCAGCCCTTCGTCCGTCGATTCCTTCCATCGGAATGGCCGATCTACAAGGCGCTGCGACTTCAGTCGCTCAACGATTCGCCCGATGCCTTTGGCAGTACGCTGGACCAGGAATTGGCGCGGACAGACGCCGCGTGGGCTGAGCGCCTGCAAAGTGCCGAATCATCGGGCCAGGACTGTGCATTGTTGGCAGAACTGGGCGGAACGCCATCAGGACTGGTGTGGGCGAAAGTCGATTCAACCGATCCGCGCACGGTCAACATCTTTCAAATGTGGGTTGCGCCGCAAGCGCGCGCTCGCGGTGTGGGTGAGGCACTGCTTCGCGCAGCGCTGCAGTGGGCAACGGACTATGGCGCACACGAAGCCAGGCTGAGCGTGACCTGCGGAGATACCCCGGCGACCAGGCTATACCGGCGCGTTGGTTTCGTGGAATTTGGCGACAGTGAACCCATTCGCCCGGGCAGTAATTTACAGGCCCGGAAAATGGTTCTTTCACTACCCGGAAGTGCCGGTGCGGCCGACTGACCAAACGATGTCTGTCGCGCCAGCTGATGCGTGTGGGCAAGAATCGATGAAGAGGCTACGAAACCTTGGCAATGCATCGATCCGGATGTTGGAAGCGGCGGGTATCACCACAGAAACCCAGCTCCGTGAAAAAGGCTCGGCTGCGGCCTTCGTGTCGGTCAAGCAGGCTGGCTGCTCACCAAGCTTGAATCTTCTCTGGGCCATTGAAGGCGCTCTGACCGATCGCGGCTGGATGGACGTCGCAAAGCATGACCGGCTTTCCCTGCTCAGCCAGGTTGAACGATTGGAAACGGAGCAATCGGGTTGCTGGACTAGTAAGTGACATTGATAGCTCATTCACGGCGAAATCTCTCTGCCTTGGTGAAAAGGAACTGTCGTTGAGAGCGCGCCTTTTCGGAACCGCTTGTGCGATCCTCGTTGCCGAGTCTCACTAAAGCCGTGCCTGGTGAGCAGTGCTACGACCTCGCCGGGCTTCAAGACAGGAACGGTGCCAATCCGCTACGCAATTGAAACAGTCTGTACTCCGATGAACTCCGACTCCAGTTCGGGCTCGCCATCCTCCAGACGCATCGCGATCACCTCCTGCAGGTTGGCATGAAGCTCGTCGAGCGTCTCGCCTTGGGAGTGCGCACCAGGAAATCCGGGCACGGACCCGACAAACAGGCCCGTATCGGGGTCACGCTCAATGACGGCTGTGAACTGTCGCATTATCCGCTCCTTGGTACACCATTATCACTCACGCCGCCACCCACCGCACCGGCGCTTCCCGGATCGGCAGATGCACCAGCCCGGCGAACAGGGCGAGCGCGGCATCGGCGTACCACATCCAGAGATAGTCGCCATTGGCCTCGAACGCCAGGCCCCCGAGCCAGGCGCCGAGAAATCCGCCGATCTGATGCGACAACAAGGTGAGGCCGAACAGCGTGGCCAGATAACGCACACCGAACAGCTTGCCGACCAGGCCGGCGGTGGGTGGCACGGAGGCCAGGAATGTCAGGCCCATGCCCGCGGCGAATACATATAAGGTCAGCGCGACCTTGGGCGCCGCGAGATACCCCAGGATCAACACGGCGCGGACCGTGTAGATCCAGAACAGGGTGCTCTTCATCCGGTAGCGGTTGCCCAGCCAACCGGCACCCAGGCTACCGGCAATATTGGCCAGGCCGATGATCGCGATCGACACGCCTGCCACCGTGGCGGGCAGGCCGCACACGGCAATCTCGCCCGGCAGGTGGGTGATCAGAAACGCCACGTGAAAACCGCAGGTGAGAAAGCCCAGATGCAGCAACAGGTAGCTGCGATCGCGTAATGCAATGCGCAGTTGGGCGCGCAGGGTAAGCGCAGGGGGCGCAGCGACCGGCGCGGCATCCTGCCGCTCGGTTGATGAGGCATCGCTGCCGGTGCTCCCGGGCTTGCCCGGTTCGGCACCGGTCGGCGACACACCGCGACGGCGCTGCCGCCGCAGCGACAGAATCAACGGAATCGCGAGCAAGGTGGTCGCGGCCAGCGCGATCATGGCGTTGACCCAGCCGGCGACGGCGATCAATCGCTCGGCCAATGGGGCGAACACGAACTGGCCAAACGAGCCGCCCGCATTGATGAAGCCTGCGCTGAACGATCGCCGCTCGGGTGGCAGGTATTGCGCCGCGATGCTGATCAGGATCGAGAAGCTCGCGGCGCCCGCTCCAGCCGCCGTGAGCACGCCCATCGCGAACACCATGCCCCATTCGGTTGTCATGAGCGGGGTGATGGCCAGGCCGGTGGCGAGCATGAGGGTGCCGGCGATCATGACGGCAATCGGGCCGAATCGATCGGCCAGTGCGCCGAAGACCGGTTGGGTGGCGCCCCACACGAACTGGCCCACCGCCAGCGCAAAGCTCAGGCCGGCGACCCCGATGCCGGTTGAGGTGTTCATCGGCGAGATAAACAGGCCGGTGACCTGTCGCGAGCCCATCGTGATGCTCATGATGAGGGCGGCGGGCAGCAGGATGCCCCAAAGAGCAGCCTGGCGAGCGGCGGGAGCCATGTTCATGGGCGTTCCTGGTGGGAAAAGACGATCGGAGGATGATAATGAATGGCGAGCGGCGGATTCAGCCTTCCTGGCCGCAGGCATGCATGGCGACTTGATGATCGCCGGCGGTGGCATCGATCGCATCGCTGAATTCGCTGCTGTTCTGACCGCTGGCTGCTGCTCGGGCCTGGATCGCAAACGACCAGGCTTCACGGCGGCGCATACCGTCGCGGCGCTTGCCCAGATACGAGTTGGCCACGTCGGCATAGTGCTGGACGGACGTCGGATGAGATTGGGCGATACGTCTGGCCGCGCATTCGCACATGGCAGGCGGTCGCTTGGTTTCGAGGCAGAGTTCGACGATGGCCGGGTGTGCCGTGATGACGGTGGCTGTGTCGGCACCTCGGTCGGCGGCGCCGGACTGGTCGGCGGCAGCCAGGTGGCCACTGCCCGCAGCAGCCAGCCCGCTCAAGACGATTGCGCCGATGTGCCGCGCGAACCGGTTCACGAATCGGGCCAGACCGGCAGGGGCTACACTCGGGCTCATCTTCCGTCCTTCATCGCGCACTGGTTCAGCGATCATGCCACTGTCGGGCCCGATATGTTGAAAACGCTGTGGGTGGGCGCGGCGCTGATCGGGGCGATCGCCGTCGTGCTGGTGGCGGCCCTGGTGATCTTTCAGGATCGCCTGCTCTATCTGCCGGCGCGCGCCGATGCACGGGCCTTCGTAGGCGAGGACCTCAAGCCCTGGCCGGCTGAGGACGACATTCGCGGCCTGCTGGCGGTGCCGCCCGCGCAAACGGCTATCCGCGGCACGGTCATCGTGTTTCATGGCAACGCAGGCCATGCCGGCCACAGGCGCCACTATCTGCCGGTGCTGCATGGCCATTCCCTGCGGGTGATATTGGCCGAATATCCCGGATATGGACCGCGCACCGGCGAGCCCGCCGAACAGACGCTGGTTGATGATGCGGTTCACACGATCAGCCAGGTGCATGAACGCTTCGGTGGACCGGTGCTCGTGATGGGGGTGTCGCTGGGCGCAGCCGTGGCGGCGGCGGCGGGGCCGCGCGTGGGCGATCGCATCGATGGCTTGTTGCTGATCACGCCCTGGAACCGCCTGCTCGATGTGGCCGCGAGGCACTACGCCTGGTTGCCGGTACGCTGGCTGCTGCGGGAGCGCTGGGATAGCGTGGCCCATCTGCACGGCTTCAAGAAACCGGTGGCCGTTGTGGTGGCGGCCCGCGACGAGGTGATCGAACCGAGATTCGGTCGCGATCTGTTCGATTCGCTGCAGACGGGCGGCACGCCGGTGAGCCTGCTCAACATCGAGCCGGCCGGCCACAATGACTGGCTCGGATTCGTGGATCAGGCCTGGTGGGCGCAAGCCCTGCGCCTGGCAGGTCTGCCTGAGTGACGCGCGAGAGCCTGGATTGAGCCGGCATACTCAGGGACGCGCCGTGCCGATGCCGCCCAGTAAAAGCTCGTACATGGCCTGGCCGACCTGATCGGACGGCGGGAGGAACTGGTCGGGCGCGCCAACGCGGTCGCCAGCATAGAGCAGTGACAACCCATGGACCAGGCTCCACGCAGCCAGCGCCAGCAGGGCCGGATCGCCCGAGCGGAATTCACCAGCCTGCTGACCCTGCTCGATCAGCTCACGTAGCACCGCATAGGCGTCGACCGAGGCCTGATCCAGATCCGGGTAGTCGCCCGGACGGCCGGTTTGACCGCCGAACATCAACAACAACAGCGCCGGGTGCTCGATGCCGAACGCAACATAGGCGGCGCCCACCCGGGCCAGCGCCTGTCTGAGATCGGCTGAGGCGGCTTCGCCTGCCGCACCTGCCGCAGCGGGATCATCCCGGGCCTGTTGCATTGACTGCGCGAGCGCCTGGAAGCCGGCTTCAGCCAGCGCAGCCAGCAGGCTCTCCTTGTTCGGGAAATGCCGATAAGCCGCGCTATGGCTTACACCGGCCGAGCGGGATACGTCTCGCAGACTCAGCAAATGCGGCCCGTTGGCCGCAAGGGCCGCGCCGGCGGACTCCAGCAGGGCGCGGCGCAAATCACCATGGTGGTAGGGGCGCGCGGGCGACTTCCGATGCGTCTGGGTCCGGCTCATGCCCGGAGTATCCCTCATGTTGACATCGAACACATTAACCGTTAAGTTAATGTTTCCATTGGACACATCAGGCATCGATCATGCGACCGACAGCAAAGACATCCGCCCCCCGTCATTCCGAACCTCGACATGACACACGCTGGTCGGCCCGTCTTTCCGCCACCCTGCTCATCATGGTCGTCATCGCGCTGGGTGTGTCGGGATGCAGCTACCTGGCCGTGCGCACCGCTGCACCCAAGCAGGCAGTGACCGAGCGCAGCGAAGCGGCCATCAATGCCGACGCCCTGTTCTGGAAAACCCTGCATGCCGGCCGCTACGACGAGATCGAGCCGGTCATCAGGGCATTGCAGATCGCCTATATCGACACGCCGGGCGATGCAATCACGGCGGCCCAGATCGGCTTCATGCGGGCCTGGCAGGCCAGCGAGCGCGCCCGCGCGCCGGCGCAAGATCCGGTGAGTACCGACTGGATCATGCTGGCTCGCCGGTACTTCGCCGAGGCCCATGCATTGCAACCGGACGAGGCACGGTTTCATGGTTTCCTGGCGAGCATGATGCTTGCCGAAGGGCAGATTCATGCGGACGAAAAGCTCACCCGTCGCGGTTACTTCGAGATGCGCGATGCGATCGATGCCTGGCCCGAATTCAATCTGTTCACGGGCGGCTATGTGCTCAGCCAGCTCGCGCCCGACACCGAACGATTCAAGGAAGGCCTGCAGTGGCAATGGCAGACCCTGGACATCTGTGCCGGCGAAACAGTCAGCCGACAGGATCCCGACTATTCGCGATACATGGCTCGTTATCAGACCCAGGGGCCGCAGCGGGTATGTTGGAACTCATGGATCGCCCCGCACAATCTGGAGGGCTTCTTCATGAACATGGGCGACATGCTGGTCAAGTCCGGTGATTGGCAGACCGCGGTCAAGATCTATCAAAACGCCAAGAAGATGCCTGACTTTGCCCGCTGGCCGTATCGCGACATGCTCGAACGGCGGATCAGTGCCGCACAGGACAATGTGAGTCGGTTCAATGATCCGACACCGGCCGCCAATGCGATCGACCATCGCATCATGATCAACAGTCCGTATGCGTGCATGGCCTGTCATCAGGCGACACCGACCGCTGGTCGCTGACCCGGCCAGCCACGAGAGCGGCGCGGATCAGACTGTTGCACCACGCCGACCGGCCTGATCCGGCAAAGTGTCAGCCACCTCTGTCGAAATGATGGATTTTCCTGGCGAATGAGCAATAGTCCGGCTGTTCATTGACACGGCCGCGATCGAGAATGACTAATCTGCGGCGAATCGCCGCAGCCCACGTCGAGATCGATCATGAGCCTGTCCATCAAACCCAAGCGCCCTGCCAACAACCGCACAAACACCTTGTTCGTGAGCGCCACCGAGATGATGTCGTTGGTATCGCGCGCCGGCCTGGCGACCACCATCCGTCGCATTGCCAGTCGCATCGAATCGGACTACCGACGCTGGCCGGAATTCGACAAGAAGGCGCGCATTGCCAGCGATTGTCCCACGGGCACGATCGAGTTGATGCCGGTGGCCGACGCTCAACACTTTGCGTTCAAGTATGTAAACGGTCATCCGGACAACACCGAATCCGGCATCGCCACGGTGATGGCTTTCGGCGTGCTCGCCGACGTCGCCACCGGTGCGCCGCGTTTTCTGAGCGAACTCACGCTCACCACCGCGATCCGCACGGCCGCCATGTCGGCGCTGGCCGCGCGCCGCCTGGCACGCGCCGACAGCCGTTCCATGGCCATGATCGGCAACGGTGCACAAAGCGAATTCCAGGCCCTGGCCTTCCGCGAGCTGCTCGGCATCCGGGAATTGCGCCTTTATGATCGCGATCCGCGGGCGAGCGAGAAGCTGGCGCGTAATCTGGCCAATGAGTCGTTCACCCTGGTGCGCTGCGATTCGATTGCCCAGGCCGTGCAGGGTGCCGATATCGTGACCACGATCACCGCGGATAAATCCAACGCGATCATCCTGACCCCCGACATGATCGAGCCGGGGATGCATATCAATGCGGTCGGTGGCGATTGTCCCGGCAAGACCGAATTGCATCCGGCCATTCTGTTGCGCGCCGATGCCCGGGTGTTCGTCGAGTACGAACCGCAGACCCGGGTCGAAGGCGAGATCCAGCAGATGGCACCCGACTTTCCGGTCGTGGAGTTCTGGCGCCTGCTCGATCCGGCGCAGGTGGCGCTGGGCCGGCGCAGCGATGCCGAGGTGACGATCTTCGACTCGGTGGGTTTTGCCCTCGAAGATTTCTCCGCGCTGTGCGAGATGCAGGCGATGGCGCAGGCATTCGGCATGGGCCGGTTGATCGATCTGGTGCCACAGACCGCCGACCCCAAGGACTTGTTCGGCGAGTTGATGGCCAGCGCATCAGCCGCCGGCCCGGCGCGGATTCGCCCGGCCGATGAGCCCATGCTCGCGCCCGCGTTCTAGTCGACCCTGTCCTTCGCCGTCCACACTGGCGCGGCCGCCCCGCCGCGTCGGCCGCATAATGATTGGGTGTCTGCTCGTGATGCCCGAACCGGATGGATGAAACCGATCTGAAGCTGATCGCGCTGCTGCGCCAGAACGCGCGACTGACGGTCGCCCACCTGGCCGCTCGCCTGGGGGTATCGCGCGGCACGGTCAGCAACCGGATCGAAAAGCTCGAGGACAACCAGACCATCGTGGGCTACACGGTGATGCTGCGTCCCGAATTCGTGCCCAATTCGATCCGCGCCTGGACCGGCATCCTGGTGGACGGGAATCAGACCCGCGCGGTGGTCGCCAGTTTGCTCGGCGAGCCAGCGGTGCAACAACTGCATGACACCAATGGACGCTGGGATCTGCTGGCCGAATTGCGTGCGGCCACGCCGGCCGAGTTATCGCAGGTGCTGGATCGGATCCGGCTGATCAAAGGCATTGCCAATACCGAGACGAGCATTCTGCTCAACAGCTATCGGTGAACGCCCGCCCGCTCAATGGGCATGCGGAAAGACCAGCCAGGCCTGCCCGCGTTCGGTGGCCAGACCCAGTCGGGCGCCGTGCGGCAAGGTGAGCTTGGTTGAGACATGCCCGAAGGGCAAACCGGTGATGATGGGCACGCGGGTGCGCCGACGTAGCCACGCGATGGCATCGGACAGGTCGTAACCTCGATCACTCTCTGCGAGCCGGTATCCGTTGAAATGCCCGAGCAGGATCGCCGCCTGCCGTTCGATGATGCCCGCATCGAGCAACTGGCCGAACATGCGCTCGATCCGGTAGGGATGTTCGCCCACGTCCTCCAGGAACAGCAGCCCGTCGCGGATGGCCGGTAGATAAGGCGTGCCGATCAGTGAACAGACAATGCGCAGATTGCCGCCCCACAACACGCCTTCGACATCGACACCGGCCGGCCCCCGGCAGGCAAAGCCCAGCGCTTCGGTCTGCCCTTGCATGGCTTCGACAAAGGCACCCGCGGTGATCTCATCGAGCTCGCCCGACTCGGGGGCGAAGTCGGCGAGCACGGCGGGGCCGGCCCAGGTACCCGCACCAGCCCGCGCGAGCATGGCCAGGTTGAAGGCCGTGAAATCCGAGAAACCAACCCAGTGCTTCTGCGCGGCGGCAAGTCGTTCGAAATCGAGCCGGTGCAGGATGCGGGTGAGACCGTAGCCGCCGCGCGAGATCATCACGATGGGCGCGTCCTGCTGCGCCGCCCGGGTGAACGCGGCCAGGCGGGTGGCATCCGTGCCGGCGAATCGTCGGTCGCGGGCCAGGGCGGCGCGATCGGCAAGGGCATGAAAACCGAGCGTGGCCAGCGACTCGATGCCGCGATTCAGACGGGCGGCGTCGTCGATCGCGCCCGAGGGCGAGATCACGAAAATATCCGGGTTGGCCGCCGGTGTGCGGGACAGGAGTCGGGTCATGGCTCAATGCAGACCGGGCGAAGGGCTGTAGTGTGCCACGGCCAGACGCTGGGCCGCAGCGCTTTGGCCTAAACTTGCCCATCCGATCCAGTCCCCATACCAATCACAGGAGCAAGCAACGTGAGCAAGCAGACCAGAACCGCCATCATCACCGGCGCCGGTAGTGGCGTTGGCAAGGCCAGTGCCTTGGCATTCATCAGTGCCGGATGGAATGTCGTGCTGGCGGGTCGACGCGAAAGCGCGCTCACCGACACCATTGCCGCGGCCGGCGGTCCGGGCGCCAGCCTGGCGGTGGCCACCGACGTGAGTGATCCGGCATCGGTCGCGAAGTTGTTCGCCGCGACCGTCGCCCGGTTCGGGCGGGTGGACATGGTGTTCAACAACGCAGGCGTCAATGCGCCGGGCATTCCGCTCGAAGAACTGACCGACGAACAATGGCGCAATGTTGTCGATATCAATCTGAGTGGTGTGTTCTACTGCATCCGCGAGGCCTTCAAGGTGATGAAGGATCAGCAGCCGCAAGGCGGTCGCATCATTAATAACGGATCGATCTCGGCTCACGTGCCGCGACCCAATTCCATTGCCTACACGGCGACCAAACACTCGGTCACGGGCCTCACGCGCAGCGCGGCGCTCGACGGCCGCAAGTACAACATCGCGGTCGGCCAGGTCGACATCGGCAATGCAGCCACCGAGATGGCCGAACGGATGGCCAAGGGCGTGCCGCAGGCAGACGGCTCGATCCGCCCCGAGCCGCTGATGGACGTGAACCACGTGGGTCAGGCGGTGTTGCAGATGGCCGAGCTGCCGCTGGAGTCGAACGTGCAGTTCATGACCATCATGGCCACCAAGATGCCCTTCATCGGTCGCGGTTGATTCAGCGCGCGGGTCGCGCCAGCGTTCAGTGCCGGCGCTTGCGCGATTCGCGAAACATGGTCACCAGAAGAGTGATGACCACCAGCGGGGCGATGAACAGCAGCATGGTGCTTGAGTACACCGGCAGTAGATCGTGCTGGACCGCGGCGAACACCACATAGGTGGTGTAGGCGATCCAGGCCGCCAGAAATAGCAAACCCTCCCATCTCGCAATGAGGTTGCCGGTGAAAAATACCGGCAGGCAGGCAAAGGCCACGGCGGTCATGAATGGCAGGTCGAAGGCAACCAGGGCGGGCGCCACGGTCAGGCCCGTACCCGACACGACTGCCGTGACGCCCAGCACACCAAACAGATTGAAGATATTGCTGCCGATCACATTGCCTACGGCGATGTCGCGCTCACCCTTGAACGCCGCGATGACCGACGTGGCAACCTCCGGCAGCGAGGTACCGGCCGCGACGATGGTCAGGCCGATGACCAGTTCACTCACACCGAAGTCCCGGGCGAAGGTCACGGCCGCCCCGACCAGCCAGTTCGACCCGATCACGAGCAATGCCAGGCCGGCAGCGATCAACAGCAACTGCACGAGCATGTGATCATGCCAACGCGGCTGGGAGTCCGGCTCTGGCGGGGGCGGCTCAAGGGCCGACAGTCGACGGGCCTGAATCACCGAAAAGACGATGTAGCACACCAACAGGCCGGCTAGCACCAGGCCATCGACCAATCCGATCAGGCCATCCTGGGCCATGAGCAGAACCAGCACCGACGCGGCGAGCATGATCGGTACTTCCTGACGCACGAACTGGCGGTTGACCAGCAGGGGCGTGATGATCGCGGATAAGCCCAGGATGAACAACACGTTGAAGATGTTGCTGCCCACCACGTTGCCGATCGCCAGATCGGCCTGCCCGTTGAGCGCCGATTTGATGCTCACGGCCAGTTCGGGCGCACTCGTGCCCATCGCCACCACAGTCAGGCCGATCACCATGGGTGATATGCGGAAGCCCAGAGCCAGTTTCGACGCGCCGCGCACAAGAGCATCGCCGCCCGCAATGAGCAGCACCAGACCACCGATGAATGCGGGTAATGCAGACATAACCTTACGAGCTCCCAGGCAAGCGCGCGACTATAGCCCAGATCGGATTGAATCGCGGTTTAGTCGGCAGGCGCCAAGACGGTATTGCCGTGTCGGCGCAACGGCGGGCAATCGATGGCCGCGGCGACGGCCATCAGAAACGCATCATAAACTGGCGAGGCATCTTCCCGGGCCAGATCACGCAGACTCTTTAGCAGTATCGGTTTGCGCAATGGCGACACATCGCGCAGCACATCCAGGGCGCGGGTCAGCGAGCGGAACTCGAACCCGTCCGGTGTGGCCGCCGGTTGCTCGACACCGATCGCCGCCGCCGCCTCGACGACGGCATCGCGCACCCGCCGGGCCGATTGGTCCGACAGATGCCCGGCCATCGAAAAAATCTCGGCCAGCGCCCTGCGCTTATCGATCGCGCTCGTGTGCCGTCGATCCGTCTGCGCATCCAGCAACAGACGATGCTTGACCAGGGTGAAATAAATCCATTCGGTTTTTTCGATGCGACCATCAGCCAGCACCGCATCGTGACAGTAACGGACCAGCGTCTGACGGCATTCCAGCGGCCAGTGGCGCACGCGGGCGGCCAGGATCTCGATCAAGGGCACGCGCAGCCATTGCGCGCGCGGATTCTCCAGCCACTGCAAGGCATGATGCAGTTCATTGATCTCACACTGATCATCGGCCAGCAGCACGCCCGGTCCCGCGACGATCGCATTGAGCAACAGGGCAACCTTGGACAGGTTGTAGGCGGGATTGCGCGCCGCGGCGATCAACACAGTCGCTTCGGGCGCACCGTCCGCACTGCCATCGCGCGCTCTGTCCAGCGCCGACATGGCGGCAGCCGTGAGAGCCTGATCGTCTCGTTGCAGGGTGCCCGGACGAATCGCCACATCGGCAGCCGATCGATCCGCCGGATGCTCGGCCTGGCGAATCCCCGACCCCGCGCTGACCGCTGGCTCGCGCCGTGTCGTGGCCGCACTCGAATCATGCTGCAAGCCAGGTGCCGCAAGGCCAGCCATCGGCGCCTCGCCCGCCGATGGCCAGGCGATGGTCTCGATGACCGGGGGTGCGGCGCCGGCCTCGCCGGCCATCTCCTCGCGCATCGGGCGGATGGCAGGCAAGGCATGACCATACAGACGACGAACCCGCGTCGCCAGCGGCGGATGGGTATCGAGCCAGCGACGACTGGCCGGGTCATTGCTGTTGACCCAGAGATGAGCGATCACCTCGTTGTACTCCGACCGCATGGGCGTATGCGGATGGCCGTCGATCTTGCGCAGCGCCCGGCCAAGACCATCGACATCGCGCACGAACTCCACGGCATGGGCATCGGCAAGGAACTCACGCTGCCGGCTCACGCCGGCCTGCACCAGGCGGGCTGCCAGGGTGCCGATCGAGCCGACCACGCTCAGGACCACGCCGCCCATCAGCATCATCGGCCATGGTGCCAATACCGGCGCGCGGTCACGACTGCGAATATTGAAGATCGACCGCAGCATGGCATGGCCGAGCAGGCTCAATGACTGCAGACCATAGAGTGCGCCAGCCAACCGGGTGTTCAAGGCCATGTCGCCATTGACGATGTGCGCGTACTCATGCGCCACGACACCTTGCAGTTCCAAGCGGCTCAGATGCTCCAGCGCGCCGCGTGTCACGATCAGCGCGCAGTGGGCCGGATCATGCCCGGCCACCAGCGCATTCATCGAATCATGTTCGATGACGAACAACTCGGGTACCGGAATGCCCGCCGCAATGGCCAGTTCCTCGGCGATGTTCATGAGTTGTCGATGGCGCGGGTTGTATTCGTTGAGCGCATTGCCACCCAGCCTGAGCGCGACGGAACTGCCACCTTCACTGAGCCGCTGCCATTCGAGCCAGGATCCACCCAGCACATAAAGCAGAACCACGGCGCTGTTGGTGGCGATGAAATGATCGGGCAGCCCCATGCCAGGCATGATCAGGCCCCAGACAAACGCACCCAGGGCATTGACGCAGACCAGCACCAGGATGATCGACGCCACGAACAGCAACACGAGTTGCACCGAGCGCATGCGCGCCCGCGACTGATGATGATGGAAATCCAAGATCGGTCCGTCAGAACGTGGCTACGATGCGCTCGCGTTCCTGAGCATTCTGCGTGGACTGCAATTGAGCGGCACGATTGAAGCCGGTGAGGCCGGCAATCAGCGCGGCGGGCAGCGCTTCGACCGCGCTGTTGTAGCGTTCGATCTGATCGTTGTAGGCCTGACGCGCGAAGGCGATCCGGTTCTCGGTTGACGAGAGCTCCTCGCTCAGGCGTGCGACCGTCTCATCGGCCTTGAGTTCCGGATACGATTCGGCCAGCGCGAACAGACGGCCCAGGCTGCCTGTGAGGGCGGTTTCCGCCGAATCCATCGCCGCCAGTGCGGCGTCGCTGCCCGGTGCCTGGCGGGCCGCTTGTTCCACGCTCATCGCATGGCGTCTGGCCGCCACGACCGCTTCGAGTGTTTCGCGTTCATGGGTCAGATACGCCCGGGTCGCATTGACCAGATTCGGAATCAGGTCGTAGCGACGCTTCAACTGCACATCGATCTGCGAGAATGCGTTGCGGTAGCGGTTGCGCATCACGATCAGACCGTTGTAGACCACCACGGCCCAGCCGACCGTCAACACCAGCAAGCCCAGAAAGACCAACAATCCGATCGACATCGACGGTACTCCTCGAACGCAATGCAACGGGAGGCATTGTCGGTCGATTCGTGGGATCGGTGCGACATCGGCCATGCCGCTCGTCGGCATGGCCAACGCATTGGTCCGGTCGCGTGGCCGCTGGCTGACAGACGCAGGCCAGGCGGGCATCAGCGGCGATGCCTCTAACCGCAGCTACCGCAGCTAACGCGTTGGTGCGGTGCTGGACGGCATGCGCGCCGGCGGCAGACTCACCGGTGGCGCCTGCATCGACGGATTCCGCGTCGCCGGCGGACTGACCGTTTCACTACCCGGTGCCGGAATCGGCGTCACCGTCGTGTCGGCCGGCGGTGCCGACTGGGTGGACGGATCCGCCTGTGCCGGACTCCGAGGCGTGGCGGCAGGTGCCGATGTCGTGCTCGATTGTTCGGCCTGCGCCGCACGTGACATGGTTCGCGCCTCATCGGCGCTGATGATCTCGAATACCGTGATGACCCGGCTGACGCCGGCGATGCGGCTGGTGATCTCGGCTGCTTGTTGCGCCTCATCGGTGGTGACCAGGCCCATCAGATAGACCACGCTGTTTTCAGTCTTGACCTTCACCGAGTTGCCGGGGACCACTTCATCACGCAGCAGGGCGGTTTTCACCCGGGTGGTGATGCTGACATCGTTGGCGGTGACCTGCAGCGGGGGCTGCTCAATTCGCTCAAGTTCGTTATACACGCCACGCACATTGTCCAGGCCGGCCACGATTGCACCGGCCGCCTGCTTGTCGGCTTCGGAAATCACCTGTCCGGTGAGCAGCACGCGCCGGTTGTAGCTGGTGGCCGAGACGCCGCTGGCATCGGCCAGCTGTTCGCGCAAACGGGATCGGGTCTTCAGTTCGATGGCCTGATCTTCGGTCTGTGAGCCGATGGTGCGGCGATCGATGATGGCCAGCGCACCAAAGGCCACGCCCGAGGCCAACAGTGGAAAACAGGCGGACAAACCCAGGGTGCTGACCAACAGCATGCTCACCACCGCGATTCTTGCCACACGCCCGGACCAGCGGGTGCGCAACATCCGGTGACTTTCGCATCCATTGATTCCTGTCATTCGACTGGCCCCCGGCAGAACGTGCCATTTTTGATACGTTGGATTATACGGGGCGCACCGGATCAGAATGCGTCGCGGATCCAGTTCAGGCCGCCCGCATCGATTGCCACCACATCAAAGCGACACTCTGGCCATTGACTGTTGCCGAATCGCTGGCTCAGCCAGGCCTGGGCCTGTCGCCGCAGCCGCATCTGCTTGGCCGGTGTGACACTGGCCGCGGCTCCGCCAAACGCGAGCGATTGCCGCACGCGCACTTCGACAAAGACAAGCTGCCGACCGTCTCGCACGATCAGATCAATCTCACCGAGCCGGCTGGCTACGTTGCGCGCAACCAGTTCCAGTCCCTGTTGCTGCAGATAGACCAGCGCCCTCGCCTCACCCGCATCGCCACGTTGCTGACGCTCGGTTCGTGGCACGTCGTCGGTGACCGATCAGCGATTCGGCCGGGTCGGACTGCGGCCGGGTGGTGTCGTGGTCTCGGGCTGAGTGAATCTGGACGCATAGGCCGGCATGAGAATGCCTTGTCGATACTCACCGAGCAAGGGTTCACGCGACACCCTGGGATCGACCGACAGATCAACATACAGACTGCCGGTCACGCCATCGAGCGTGATCTGCTGCTTGCCCGCGTGCATATCACGGGCCAGGCGCCAGGCGTCGATGCCGAAGGCATACAGGCGCTGCATTTCCAGATGAGGCAGACGGCGCGAGCGCGGATACAGCGCCACGATCGGGTTCTCGGGTTCAAGCTGCCAGGGCATTTCGACCACGCGAACGCCGTCGAGCTCGGGCGTGGCGAGCAATTGCGCATTGCTGACTGCGGGCGTGGCGCCAAGATTCAGTTGTGATGTGCCGTAGAGCGGCAACTGGGCCGAGAACGCCGGGCGGATGATCTTGAGAACGTCGGGTTCGACGGCAATGAACACCATGTCCGCCCGCACCCCGGACAGCAGCCGACGCATTTGTTCCTCGGTCTGGATATCGCGCGTGATCGGCTTCTCGACCTCGCCCCCCAGGGCCTGCCAGCTATCAAGAAAGGCGTCTGAGCTGCGACGTGCCAGCTCGCTGTTGTCACTGATGGCCAGCGCACGGATCGGTCGCAGATCGCCAATGCGCTGGTACAGATCGGCAAAGGCAAACTGGGCGGCACTGCGACCGTCGTATTCAACCGCCAGACTGAACAGCATGCAGTTGCCCGGAATCGCATGCTCGCGATCGGGCAGGTTCAATCCCAGCGTGGGAATCGGCAGGTCGGTGAGCCGGCTCAGCCCGTTGACCTCGGCACGGATCAAGGGGCCGATCACCTGCTGGATCCGGTCGCGCTTCAACTGACGGTACACTTGCGCGACGTCGGCGAAGTTTTGATCGAGCAGCCGGACCACCTTGACCGTGATGCCCTTGCCATCTACCGCATGGGCGGCCATGACACCGCGAAGCACGGCATCGGCCGCAAAGCGGTAAGGCCCTTCGATATCGGGCAACAACAAGGCCATCTGGGTGCGACCGCGACCGAACTGTTCGGTGTCGTCGACGAGGGCCGATTTCTTTTTATCTTCCTCTTCGGTGTCTTCCGCTGGGGCGTCTGCCGGAACAGGGCTTTTGTTGCGGGCCGGGGTCTGCCGGGTTGCCGGCTTGGCGGCCGGTTTTTTGTCATCGGCCGAACGGGCGTCACCCGGCCACCCAGCCAGGCTCGGCAATGCCAGGCCCGTGACACCTTGACCAATGATTCTGAGGGCCTTGCGGCGATCGATGGACACCAGTTCAGTTACTCCGGAACAGCCCGCATTATATGTAGTGGCCACGCCGATCGGGAATCTGGGCGATCTTTCGACCCGTGCATGCGACATACTCCGCTCGGTCAGCTTGATTGCGGCCGAGGACACCCGGGTCAGCGGGCCGCTGTTGCGCCAGATCGGCGCACGGGCCGATCTGATCGCAGTCCATGCCCATAACGAACGTAGTCGGATCGACCAGATCATCGCGCTGCTGCGCACCGGCACCAGTTGCGCACTGATCAGCGATGCGGGCACCCCCGCCATCAGCGACCCGGGTGCGAGGCTGGTTGCCGGCGTCCAAGCGGCGGGGCTGCGGGTGATTCCGGTGCCGGGTCCGAGCGCGGTCACGGCGCTGTTGAGCGTGGCCGGTCTGGACGCGGACCGGTTCGGCACGGCTGCCGGCCGCTTCCTGTTCGAAGGCTTTCTGCCCGCACGATCGGGGCAACGCCGCCAGCGCCTGACCGACCTGGTGCCGCTCGAGGCAACTCTGGTGCTGCTCGAGAGCCCGCACCGGATCGCCGCCTGCCTGGCTGACCTGGCCGCCGTGTTCGGCGCCGATCGCTGGCTCGTGATCGGCCGTGAACTGACCAAACGATTCGAGCAGATCGCGGCAATGCCCCTCGGTGAGGCCGGCGCCTGGGTCGCTGCCGATGGACATCACGAACGTGGAGAATTCGTGCTGGCCATCGCACCGGCGCCCCGGCGCACAAGTGATCATCCCGACAACGCGCCAACGGCTGCGTCGCTCACCCAGGCCTCGCCGCTGTCGGTCACGACCAGTGCGGGTGCCCTGATGCAGGTGCTGTTGGCCGAACTGCCGCCTGCGCGCGCCGCCAAGATCGCGCGCCGGCTGACCGGCGCCTCGCAGGATGATTTTTATGCGATTGCCAGCGCCTTGAAACGCTGATCGGCCGACGACCTATCGATACACGTAGAAGGGTTTGAACGGCGTGTCCTGACGCAGGTACTTGACCGCAGCGGCCGCATCGGCCGACGAGCGGAAAGGTCCGGCCTGGATCTTGTGCAGGCCGCGCTCGGAAACGATTTGTACCGGGCGATACAGATTCTCCAGTGTGGGTCCATATTGCGCCATCTGCTCGGAGGCCGCCTTTTGCGAGGCATATGCGCCTAGTTGCAGAAAGATTTCGGGATCATCGGGCACGTTCGACTGCTGTTCGATCGCATAACGGCGCGCTTCCGCCGCGATGATCGCCAACTGCTTCTGATCCTCGCGTTCCTGCGGGGTGGGCCCGATGATCGAGCCACCCGTTGGCGGCGCGAGCGGATCACGAGCCGCGCGGCGACGATCCTGATCGGGCTCGGGGACCGCCGGTCGCAAGCCCTGGTCACGCAGGGTCTCGACCCGCACCTGGACCGTATCGCCAGGCGTGCCGATGGTTGATCCATCGAGTGCGGCGACCGCCACTTCAGGCGTGGCCGGCGCAGTGGCAACGGGATTGGCGCTGGCGCGGGATCCGCCCACCGAACGGGCGGTCGATGCCACCCGTGCAGCACTGCTGGCCGCTGCGGCCGGGAAGGTCGGCACGACCAGCGAAGCGGCGGGCCGCTCGGGTTCGGCAGCCGGGGTGCGGGCCGGGCGGGCACTCAGGCGAACCACCGTGGGTGACGCCGGCCCTTGTTCGCGCTGCATGGCGACCACGACCGGATCGATCACTTCGATACTCACGAGAGCCGTGCCGCGCTCGGCATAACCGAGTCGGGCCGCTGCCGCATAGGACAGATCGATGATCCGGCCGTTGCGAAACGGGCCCCGGTCATTGACGCGCACGACCACGACCCGGTCGTTCTCGAGGTTCTTCACTTTCACGTAACTGGGCAGGGGCAGCGTGGGATGCGCGGCCGTCATCTCGTACATGTCGTAGCGATCGCCGATCGAGGTGGGACGCCCCTGAAACTGCCGGCCATACCACGAGGCCACACCCGACTGTCGATGCGGCAGGCGCTCGGTCATCGGCACATAACGGGTACCGAGCACGGTGTAGGGTTGGATCGAGGCGCTCACCACGGGTTCGTCGCGCGGAATCGCATCCGGCACGGCCATGAGTTCGGCTATCGGGCGATCGCCGGGACCATCGTTCTGGTAATAGGCACCCGGTTTGACCGGCGGACTGCCGGTCGTCCCGCAGGCAGCCAGCGCGATCAGGGCAAGCAGACCGGCGAAGCGACGCGCCACTGGCGTGCCGGCATGGCGCACTGGCCGTCGTGCCCGCAGAGAGTCGTGCCGGAATGTCATGGACGTCGCTCCAGGGTTCGATCGAGCGCATCGCGAAACCTGCCCAGATAGTCGAGCCCGGCAATTGCCCGTGACCCGAACCAGGAGGTCATTTCGCCATCGATGAGTGCACAGGGCAGGCCGGTGCCCGCCGCCATCTCGAGGCGATGCGACTCACCGAACCGATACGGCTCACTGGACAACAGGATCACGTCGGCGCCCTGACCGGTCAGTGCATCATCGGCGATGCACGGATATCGATCGGCATCCTGCCGGCCGATCCGGTCGGGTACCGAGTGCAGGCCAACCGTGGCGAGCATGCTGCTGATGAACGTGTTTCGGGTCACCGTCATCCAGGGTGATTTCCAGATCAGATACAGTACAGCAACGGGCGAATCGTGCCGTGACATGAGTTGCAAAAGCCCCGTGTCGAAGGCATCGCAAAGTTGATCGGCCGCCTCCCGGGCATTGAACACATCGCCCATCTGCCGATACAAGGCCCTATTTTCCTCGAGATTGCAGGCATCGGCCACCACAACCTCAGGGACGAATCGGGCAATCCGGGCAACTGTCGGCTGCTCGTTCTCCTCGCGGCTCACGATCAGGTGGGTCGGTCGCAGGGCGCGGATGCGCTCGACATCGACCGACTTCGTGCCGCCCACCTTGGGCACGTCGACCAACGATGCCTTCGGATGAATGCAGAACCCAGTGCGGCCCACCAGTTGCTCGCGCAGGCCAAGCGCGCAGAGCAACTCGGTCAGGCTGGGTACCAGGCTGACGATGCGCGCAGTCATGCCGGGTTTCGCGGCTTGCGCCGGGCCCGTTTGAACAGACGATCGAACAGCGGATTGGGCAGCAGCGGCAGCACCCGCGCCACCACGCCCATCGGCCACGGGATTACCTGCCATGACCGGCCGCGCTCGATGCCGTCCAGGGCGCGCTCGGCGAATGCGTCGGCATCCATCAGGAACGGCATGGGCCATGGATTGGCCTGCGTCATCGGGGTGCGGATGAATCCGGGCGCAATCGTCACGACCCGCACGGGTGAGTCGGCCAGTTCGACACGCAAGCTTCTCGAGATAGGCAATCGCGCCCGCCTTTGAAGCGCTGTAGGCACCGGCGCCGGGCATGCCACGCAGCCCGGCCATGCTCGCAATGCCCACCAGCGTACCCGAACCGCGCGCCTGCATGGCCGGCAAAAAGGCATCGAAGGTGTCGTAGAGGGCGAGCAGATTGGTCTGAACGATGCGGGTGAACACCGCGGCATCACCGGCAATCCCGGTCACGGTGCCGGCGCTGATCCCGGCATTGGCCACCACGATGTCTGGTGGGCCGGCCTGCTCGGTGAAGGCCCGCGCGGCCGCCATAATGGCGCCGGCCTCGACGATGTCACCCGGCAGGCAGTGGCAGACCGCGCCCGGCAGGGATTCGGCCAGCGCCTGAAGCCGGTCGAGGCGACGGGCGAACAGGCCCAGTTCAATGCCGGGCACACGCCTGGCAAAGGCCCGGGCCAGCGCAGCCCCGATCCCGCTGGAGGCCCCGGTGATGAAGACGCGTCCGGCCGCCATGCGCTCGTGCAGCCCAGCCCCGGCACCGGCCCTGGGGGCCGTGGCCGGTCAGCCGGCCTTGCGTTCCAGGTCGATGAGCGAATCGACGACTTCGAGCGCGCGACCGTTCGAGCCGGCCATCGATGGCGCGGTCAGGTATTTTCCGCCCACGGCGAGGGCGGGCACGCCGTCGACGCCGAAGGACTCGACCTGCTGCGATGCGCGCTTCATGGCGGTGCGGATGCCGAAGGAGTCGAAGGTTTTCTTGAACAGCGCCTCATCCAGCCCCTGGTCCTTGGCCCAGGCGAAGATCTCGGCGGTATCTTCCATACGCTTGCGATCCTTGTGAATCGCCTCAAACACCTTGCCGCCCAGGCGCTGATCTTCCTTGAGTGCTAGCAGGGTGTAGAAGATCTGCTGATGACGCGGCGCCCGGAATGCCACATGGACACGACGCAATTCGACATCGGCGGGCAGCTTGGCGGCCCAGTCGTGGATCACCGGCTCGAGCGCGTAACAGTGCGGGCAGGCATACCAGAAGAATTCGATGACTTCGATCTTGCCCTCGGCCACCTCGGTCCGCTGGGGCGGCTGGATCACGCGGTAGTCCTTGCCAACCTGCGGTGGCGCACCCGCGGCAAACACCAGACCCGGTGTCAACAGCCCGGCTGAGCCCAGAATGGCCGAGCTCTTGAGAAAGTTACGCTTGCTCATCGATGAATCCTGTTGTCTAGAGTTTGCAGCCATACCGCTGCGGGACGCCGCCCACGGCGGATCGATCATTGCTGACGAACGACGGAGGCCTCGATTCCGTTGTCCGCCAGCTTGGAGCGCGCGATATTCATCTTGTCGAGCGCCTCGTAGGGACCCAGTCGGACCCGATACAGGGTTTCATTGTTGATCCGGGCGGATTCGATGCTGGCTTCGAATCCTGCCAGGGCAAGCCGCGCCCGCATCGCGTCGGCGTCATCACGCGAGCGGTAGGCTCCGGCCTGAAGCAGGTAGGTCGTGGCGGCGGCGGGCGCATTACTCGGCGGCGCGGCGATGATGGGCGCCGAATCCGGGTTGGTGGTGTTACCGGGCGCCGCCTTGGCCTGGGCCGCCTGCTCTTCGCGATACAGCGGCCGGTTGGGGTCGGGAAGGACGCCGTCAGCCGGGCTGACCGATGACGCATTGACCTGTTTGCTCTTGTTGACCAGCGGCAGCGGGGCCCGGGTGGCCACCAACGCGACCCCGGCCGCCACCAGCAGGCCGACCGTCACCCCGACCAGGAAACCGACTGCCGTACCGCCGGACTGGCCCGATGGTCGGCACGAACTGAGGAATCGGACAGCGGGGGATCGGGTCATGGAACGGGCCAGGGAAATCAGGATGTCGGCGGGCAGGATGTCGGCGGGCAGGTTAGCGGCAATGCCCAGGCGGGCAAAGCAGCCGGTTCACATGCGCTCTGGGGCCGAGACGCCCACCAGGGCCAGACCGTTACGCAACACTTGGCGAACCGCGGTCAGCAGGGTGAGCCGGGCCTCCCGGATCGCCCAGTCATCGACCAGAAACCTCTCGGCATTATAGTAAGAGTGCAATTGCGCGGCTAAATCCTTGAGATAGAACGTGACCGCGTGTGGCGCCAACTCTGCCCCAGCCGTTTCGATGACATCCGGCCATTCCGCAAGTTTCGCCATAAGTGAATACTCACGTTCGGCGGACAAGGGTGTCAGATCGACGGTATCGGCCGACCGTTGCGAACGTGTGGCATCGAGCGCATCGGCCTGGGCCAGCACCGAGCAGATCCGGGCATGCGCATACTGGACGTAATAGACCGGATTCTCGTCGCTGCGGGCCAGCGCGAGGTCGACATCGAAGGTGAATTCGGTGTCCGCCTTGCGCGAGATCAGAAAAAAGCGCACCGCATCCCGGCCTCGGACCAGATCACCATCGCCGCTGCTCCAGGTGATCAGATCGCGCAGGGCGACATACGATCCGGCCCGCTTGGAGATCTTGACCTCCTCGCCACCGCGCATGACGGTCACCATCTTGTGCAGGACATAGTCCGGCCAGTCGGACGGAATACCGATCGCCAGCGCGGCCAGCCCGGCCCGGACCCTGGCGATGGTGCCGTGATGGTCACTGCCCTGGACATTGATGGCCTTGCGAAACCCGCGCTCCCACTTGGTGACGTGATAGGCGACATCCGGCACGAAATACGTGAAACCACCATCTGACTTGCGCATGACCCGATCTTTGTCGTCGCCAAACCCGGTGGAGCGCAGCCAGAGCGCATTGTCCTGTTCGTAGGTGTGGCCCGAGGCGATCAGGTCGGCGACCGTGCGCTCGACGCGACCATCGGCATAGAGCGAGCTTTCGAGGTAAAACGTATCGAAATGAACACCGAACGCATCGAGATCGACATTCTGTTCGTTTCTCAGGAAGGCCACGGCATATTGGCGGATGCTGTCCAGTTCGTCGGGCCCGCCGGTCTGCGCATATTGGGCCGCGATATCGGCGATGTAGTCTCCCCGGTAACCATCAGCCGGGAATTCCGGGTCGTCGACCGACAGGCCACGGGCCCGGGCCTGGACCGAGCGCGCCAGATTATCGATCTGCGCACCCGCGTCGTTGTAATAGAACTCGCGACTCACCGTCCAGCCGTTGGCGCTGAGCAGGGCGGCCAGACTGTCGCCGAGCGCAGCCTGCCGACCGTGGCCCACATGCAACGGACCCGTTGGATTGGCCGACACGAATTCGATCACGACGTGCTGGCCCTCAACCGGCGCGCGGCAGCCGAATGCATCGCCTGCGGCGAGCACCCGCGTGATCACATCACGTCGCGCCGCGTCGCTGACCGTGATGTTGATGAACCCGGGTCCGGCAATCTCGATTCGCTCGATCAGTGCCGGATCGCGGTGATTCATCACATGATCGACCAGCGCCTGGGCGAGCATCCGCGGATTCCTGCCCAGGGGTTTGGCCACCTGCAGGGCAAGACTGCAGGCCAGATCACCATGCGATGTCTGACGAGGTCGCTCCAGCGTTGCCGACGGCAACGCGGATCGGTCCACGGCAATGGCATCGCGCTCGATGAAATGGTCGAGCGCCGCGTCGAAACTTCGGGCGATAAGTGCTTTCTGTTCGCGTAACATGTCGGAATTGTACTTGGCAGTCTGCGACGGTCGGTGCGCGCCTGGCGTATCCGACAGGATTCCAGCGTGGTTGACGCGAATCCATCTGCCTACTAGATGGGTCGACGCGTCATTGCGTCGGCCGGACCGCTCCGCAGTGGGCGACCAGAACAAAACTACCTGACTGATGAGCGCCCTCGAACCGAGCAACAAGTCGACCGACTTCTTTCTCGACCATCTCGTACTGGCAGCCGATACGCTGGAGGCTGGCAGCGATTATCTATGGCAACGATTCGGTGTCCGGCCCGACCCGGGCGGCCAGCATATCGGCTGGGGCACCCACAACAGCCTGCTGCAACTGGGCGGGGGAACCTATCTCGAGGTCATTGCACCGGACCCGAATCAGCCGGCCCCCGATCGAGCCCGCCCCTTCGGCATTGACCGCCCGCCGCTGCGGGACCGGATCGCCGTGCGGCCACGGCTGGTGCACTACATGATCAGAACCGCCGATATCCGGGCCACGAGTGCGGTGCTGGGCTACGAGACCGGGCCGGTGCAATCGATGTCGCGGGGCGATCTGACCTGGCAGGTGGCCATCCGGGAGAACCAGGCCGGATCGAACGACATCTTGCTGCCCGCGATGATCGACTGGGGCGACCAGAGCCCCCCGGGCGAACGTCTGGAGCCGCGCGGCGTGGTCCTGACCGCGTTTCATCTGCGCGGGCCGCTTCAGATGTGCGACCTGCTCATGCCCTTGACCGCCGATCGGCGAATCAAGGTGGGCGAACGATCCAGCGCAATGCTCGCCGCCGAATTTCAATCGCCCAAGGGCTGGGCGATACTGGATTGACGGATGGCAGGGCACGGGCATCGCCAGGCCGTCGCCACCCACCGGACCACCCGCACCCGCGGCGCCGGCGAGCACCGCGCGCCCTCAGATGGCGCTGGTCGAGCCGATCTGCTTGCGCAGTTCGTGCTTCTGAATCTTGCCGGTGGAGGTTTTGGGCAGTTCGGTGAAGCGGACCTCGCGCGGACATTTGAAGCGCGCCAGGCGCTCCCGGCAGTGGGCGATCAGCGTGTCTGCATCGACGCTTGCCCCTTCCTTGAGTTCAACGAAAGCCAGCGGTGTCTCTCCCCATTTCGCATCAGGCTGCGCGACCACGGCACAGGCGAGCACCGCCTCATGCTGATACAGCACATCCTCGACTTCGATCGATGAGATGTTTTCGCCGCCCGAAATGATGATGTCCTTGGCCCGATCCTTGAGCTTGATGTAGCCGTCTGCCTCCACCACACCCAGATCGCCGGTATGAAACCAGCCGCCGGCAAAGGCTTCGGCGGTCGCCTGCGGATTCTTCAGATAACCCTTCATGGTGATATTGCCGCGGAACATCACCTCGCCGATGGTCTGCCCATCGGCCGGCACCGGTGTCATCGTCTCGGCATCGAGCACCGTCATGCCTTCCTGGACCTGGTAGCGCACACCCTGGCGACCATTGCGAATCACCTGCTCTTCAGTGGACAAGGCCTGCCATGAATCATGCCGGGCACACACGCCGGCCGGACCATAGACCTCGGTGAGCCCGTAGACATGGGTGACATCGAAGCCCAGTCTCCCCATGCCGGCGATCATCGCGGCCGGAGGAGACGCGCCCGCGACCATGGCACGCACCGGCCAGTCGATGCCGGCGGCCATCGATGCAGGCGCATTGATGAGTCCGGTGTGGACGATGGGCGCACCGCAGTAGTGGGTCACCTGATGACGACGGATCAGGTCGAAAATCATCGCCGGATCGACTTTTCGCAGACACACCTGGGTGCCCGCGACCGCCGGCATGGTCCAGGGAAAACACCAGCCATTGCAGTGAAACATCGGCAGGGTCCAGAGATAGACCGGATGACGCGGCAGATTCCAGGCGACGATATTGCCGATGGCATTCAGATAGGCGCCACGATGATGGACCACGACACCCTTGGGGTTGCCGGTGGTTCCAGACGTGTAGTTGAGCCCGATGGCATCCCATTCATCGGCGGGCCCCCCATCGCGCAACGATGATTCGCCCGCCTCGCCGCTGGCCACAAACACTTCGTAGTCGATGGCATCGAGCGGCGCGCCCGCGCCGTCGAACAGGGGATCATCGACCCGGATCACCATCGGTACGCGCTGACCTGCAGCAGCCAGCCTGGCCAGCGCATCGGCGGCCAGCGGCGAATATTCACCATCGACGATGAACACCTTCGCTTCGGCATGGTCGAGAATGAAGGCGACAGTGGCCGCGTCCAGACGGGTATTGATGCTGTTGAGCACCGCCCCCAGCATCGGCAGGGCGTAATGCGCCTCGATCATGGGCGGCGTATTGGGCAACAGGACCGACACCGTATCGCCGCGCTCGATACCCCGTGCCCGTAGCGCGGCGGCCAGCGAGCGGGCCCGCCGCGCGGTCTGGGCCCAGGTGAGGCGCTGCTCTGCATGGACCACGGCGAGATGGTCGGGATAAACATCGGCAGCCCAGCGCAACAAGGACACCGGGGACAGTGGTGCAAAATTTGCGGCGTTGCGCGGCAGTTCGTCGTTATAGGGATTCATGCGGACTCCTCGTTGCACCCGACCGGCGCTCAGGCAGCAAGCGTATACGGGATTGACCGCTCGATGCAATCGACCGGCATCCTGCGCCGCGGTCAGAGCGCGTTCCTCCGCGCGTCCTGTCAGCGCGGCGGATCGATGTCCTGGCCGCGCAGTCGGGCGACCAGCCAGGTCAGCGATCGGCCCATGTCGATATCGTTGTTACGCGAACCGGTGGCCACTGGCTTGACCGCCGTCAAGGTGTCGCCCTGAGAGCGCGCGAATTCGAACGAAAACCGGTAATAAGGGGCTTGACCCATGCGCAAATCGGCGATACGGATGCTCTGATCGACGGCATAGACCTGATAGAAGCCCTTGGTGAACTGGCGGATCTGATCGGCGCTCACCATGTCGGCCGTGGCACGATCGAGCGCCTGATCCAGCTCGAAACGGTGAAAGCGGATCGGCCGCCCGGGTTCGACCCAGGCGTCGAGCAGCGAATGAAACCCCTCTTCATAGTGATCGTCGCGACGCAGGACGATTCGCCAGAGCACGGTGTTGAACGGCGTGGGCGTGACCAGGATCTGTCCGGCCGACAGGCCAAGGCCGGCCTGCGACTGCATCACCAGACGGGTGACGTGTTGCTGGGCCTGCCAGCTCCAGAACAGATAGGCACTGGACAACACCAGGCCCAGCAGGTTCCAGTGCCGGCCTGACCGGCCTCGCATGACCAGCGCCATGATCAGACCGAACAGCAATGGCAGCGTATAGAGGGGATCGATGATGAAAATACTGCCCACCCCATAGGGGGTTCGATCGCGCGGCAGCAGCAACTGGGTGCCATACACGGTCATGGCATCCAGGCCGGCATGCGTGAGCAACACCAGCCAGACCATCACCCACCAGCGCACAAATCCACCAAGCCGCCGGCTCAGCAGCCAGCACACCAACGCAATCGCGGGCGCCGTTATGGTCTGCCAGTAGATCGAGTGGGTCTCGCCCCGATGACGCACCATGGACGAGATCGGATCGTCGAACTGAATCAGCACGTCCAGATCGGGCAACGTGCCCACGATCCCACCGGCCAGGGCGCTCTTCCAGACCGCCTGGCGCCGTCCCATGACGGCCACGCCCAGGGCAGATCCCAGGACGAATTGCGTGACCGAATCCATCAGTCGAGCTGGTGTGTCTTGGCAAACACGCGGATGAGCCCGAGCAATGCATCGGTGAACGGCACGTCTTCATCCAGTTGCCCGGCGATCTCGCGCACGATGGTGACCAGGGCGTCGATCTCGAGACTGCGACCGGCCAACGCATCCTGCAGCATGGAAGTCCTGAAACCACCGAGCGACTCGGTCACGGCATGACGTGATTCAGGCTCATCGGTGATCGGCAGGCCGATCCGGGCGCCCACTCGCGCCGCTTCCCGCATCACGGCCGAGAGGAAGCCGCGCAGTTGCGGGTCCGCCAGGATCGTGTCGCTCATCGCCCCGGTGATGGCCGACACCGGATTCATCGTCATATTGCCCCAGAGCTTGAACCAGACAACCCGGTGAATGTCGTCGACCTGCTCGATGTCGAATCCGGCTCCCGTCAACAGGGCGCCGACCCGGGCCAGTCGGGCCGACCGATGATGCATCGGCTCGCCGATCACCAGCCGGTTGCCCAGATCGACCTGGATCTGTGCCGGCCCGCGCCGCGAAGCCGCCAGATGCACCACGCAACCCAGTACACGATCGGGCGGCAATGCCGCAGAAATGCGTCCTTCGGGATCGACGGCGGGCAGGCTCAGCGTCGCCCCCTCGCCGTCCAAGCCGCACGTGAACCACCAGGGCACGCCGTTCATGGCCGACAGAATCGTCGTGTCGGGGCCGATCAGCGGACGCAGTTGCGGGGCCAGTGCGGCGAGCGCGTTGTACTTGACTGCAATCACGATCAGATCCTGGGTACCCAGTGCGTGCGCATCGTCGGCAGCCGGCACCGGCCAGGTCTGGCTGGCGAACTCACCGGGGCGGCCGGCCACCGGTTCGTACAGCGTGAGCCCGGTCTGCTGCAGGGCCTTCAGTGTTTCACCACGCGCCAGCACCGACAGCGAGACCGGTTCGATGGCCTTGTTGGCCCGGGCACGGGCGATCCGGGCCGCTATGAGGCCACCGACCGATCCGGCGCCCACCACGCAGATCTTCATCACGCACGCACCTGCGTGCTTGGTTCACTCATGGTCTTGCTCCGGTTTCATGCGCGCAGCCGCCTCATGCGGGTGAACCCTTCGTCCAGATCGGCGATGAGATCGTCGACCGCTTCCAGTCCGATGTGAACCCGGATGATGGGCCCGCCCTGCCAGGGCTCGACGGTGCGTAATGTGGCGATGTTCCCAGGCATGATCAGGCTCTCGTAGCCACCCCAGGAATAGCCGATGCCGAAATGGCGACGCCCATCGACCAGCGCCGCCACGCCGGCCTCATCGACCGCCGGATCGAGCTCGAACGAAAACAGCCCGCTCGCGCCCAGAAAGTCGCGCTTGAACCAGGCGTGCTGGGGATGATCGGGCAGGCCGGGATGCAGCACGCGACGCACCAGCGCTTGTTGCTGTAGCCAGCGAGCGACGGTCAGCGCGCTTTGCTGATGTTGCGCCATGCGGATGGCGGCCGTGCGCATGCCGCGCATCACCAGATAGGCATCATCGCCGCCCACGCACAGGCCCAATTGACGCACCGAGCGGAACACCTTGCTCCAGTGTTCGCTGCGCACGGTCACGGCGCCCATCAACACATCGGAGTGTCCGCTCCAGTATTTGGTGAGCGGCAACAGGGACACATCGACACCCCAGTCGAAGGGCCGGGCAAAACAGGGCGATGCCCAGGTGTTGTCGACCATGCTGATCAGACCGCGATCGCGCGCCAGGGCACAGAGGCCTCGCATGTCCTGCAATTCGAAGGTGTAGCTGCCCGGGCTCTCGAGATACAACACGCGCGTGGCCGGCGTGATGAGCCTGGCCACTTCATCCGGATCGGCGCCCGGACGAAAGAAGCGATGCCCCACCCCCAGATCGGCCAGCATGCCTTGCACAAAATTGCGCGTCGGCCCGTAGACCGAATCGCTGATCAGCAGTTCGTCTCCAGATTTGAGAAATGCCAGCAGTGCGGCCGTGATGGCCGCGAGGCCAGAGGGCATGAGCGCGGTGCGGCACTGCGCACCACGGCCCTCGATGGCCGCCACCGCATCCATCAGTGCAAACGTGGTGGGCGTGCCCACCGTGGCATAGGTGCTTTGATGCAACTCGCCGCTCTGGCTGCCCTGGCCTCTGGCCTTGGCCTGGGCGAGACTGTCGAACAACACCGTCGAGCTTCGGTAGACCGGCAGGTTCGGGGTCTGGATTCGGGCTTCGAAATGGCGGGCGACTTCGATCAGCGCGGTACGCGTATCGTCTTCGGGACTGGGATCGACGGGATTCAAGACTGAGGACTCGGGTGACGGTGGATACGTCCGGATCTTAGACGAATTGTCGGCCTGCCCCGATGGCGGGCCGGCGACATCGGCCTGCACGGATCTCGGCCCGATCCAGGGGGCGCACCAGTCCATGACATGACAGACGGTCAATGTGGCAGAGTGCAGGCTGCATCACGACCACGCCGACCTGTGGTCACGCCCGGAGACAGTGCATCGCCATGACCTCTCGACCCGACCGATATTCCGCGCTGGCCTTGCTGCGTCATGCCCTGAGCGGCAATCGGCGCTGGCCCAGGGCCTGGCACTCTCCGGCACCGCGCCCGCACTATGACGTGATCATCGTGGGCGGTGGCGGCCATGGGCTGGCCACCGCCTACTACCTGGCGCGCAACCATGGCATCAACCGGGTTGCCGTGCTCGAACGAAGCTGGTTGGGCTCGGGCAACATCGGACGCAACACCACGATCATCCGTGCCAATTACCTGATGCCTGGCAATCAGCCCTTCTATGAACATTCCCTGAAGCTGTGGGAAGGCCTGGAGCAGGATTTCAACTTCAACGCCATGGTCTCGCAACGCGGAGTGCTCAATCTGTTTCACGACGACGCGGGCCGCCAGGCGGCGATCCGGCGCGGCAATGTCATGCGCCTGTCGGGTGCGGATGCGGAATTGCTCGATCGTGAGCAGGTGCGCGCCCGCGAACCTCTGCTCGACATCGACAATGCACGCTTTCCGGTGCTGGGCGGTCTGCTCCAGCGGCGCGGCGGCACGGTGCGCCATGATGCCGTGGCCTGGGGCTTCGCGCGAGGCGCGCAGGCCTGCGGTGTCGACATCATCGAACAGTGCGAGGTGAACGGCATACGCATCGAGGCGGGACGCGTGGTCGGCGTCGATACCTCACGCGGGCCGATCGCTTGCGACCGCCTGGGCCTGGCGGCGGCCGGTCATTCGTCGACGGTCGCGGCGATGGCCGGTCTCAGGCTGCCGATTGAGAGCCATGTCCTGCAGGCATTTGTCTCTGAAGCGATCAAGCCATTCGTCGATGGCGTGGTTACCTACGGTGCCGGCCACTTTTATCTGTCGCAGTCCGACAAGGGCGGCCTGGTGTTCGGTGGCGACATCGACGGCTACAACTCCTATGCCCAGCGCGGGAATCTGGCCACGGTCGAGAATGTGGCCGAGTGCGGCGTGGCGATGATGCCGGCCTTGTCGCGGATCAAGGTGCTCAGGACCTGGGGCGGCATCATGGACATGAGCATGGATGGCTCGCCGATCATCGATCGCACGCCGGTCGACCGGCTCTATCTGAATGCAGGCTGGTGTTATGGTGGCTTCAAGGCCACGCCCGCCTCGGGCTGGTGTTTTGCGCATCTCATCGCCAATGATCAGACCCATGCGCTGGCATCGGCATTTCGCCTGGACCGATTCGGCACGGGCTTTTTGATCGACGAGAACGGCCATGGTGCCCAACCGAACCAACACTGAGGGGCCTGGCCCCGCCCCCGCAGACGCAACGATCCGGATGCCATGGCCAGTCTGATCGACTGCCCGCATTGCGGTCCCCGTCCCACCAGCGAATTCGCCCCTCGCGGCGAGGTGCCACCGCCCCGCCCGGACGATGATGCACCCTTGGCCCGCTGGGTCGACTACGCCTATCTGCGCACCAACCCCAAAGGCGTGCTGGCCGAGCATTGGCATCATGTGCAGGCCTGTCGGCGCTGGTTGATCGTGACCCGCAACACCGTCACCCACGAGATCATCGATGTGATCGACGTGGCCGCGTCCGGTCAGCCAGCAGGTGACCGGCCGTGAGCCCATCCTGCCGTTTTCCGACCGGTGGCCGGATCGATCGGCGCCAGACTTTGCGCTTTCGTTTCGATGACGAGGAACTGAGCGGACATCCGGGCGATACCCTGGCCTCGGCCCTGCTGGCCAACGGCCGCTGGTTGATGGCGCGCAGCTTCAAGTTTCACCGCCCGCGCAGCGTGCTCACGGCTGGTTCATCGGAGCCCAATGCGCTGGTCACCGTTGGCGAAGGCGCGCGCATCCAGACCAATGTCCGGGCCACCACGCTCGAGTTGCATGACGGACTGGTCGCACACAGCCAGAATCGCTGGCCCAGCCTGCGCCACGACCTGGGTGCGATCAATGGTCTGGCCGCACCGATGCTGCATGCCGGCTTTTACTACAAGACCTTCATGTGGCCGGCGGCATTCTGGGAGCGGATCTATGAACCGTTGATCCGCCGGGCGGCGGGCCTGGGCCGGGCCGCGCGCCTGCCCGACCCCGACAGTTATGCGAAACGCTGGGCACATTGTGATCTGCTCGTCATCGGCGGGGGCGTCGCCGGCCTCGCGGCCGCGCTGAGCGCCGCGCCCAGCGGTATCCGGATCATGCTCGTCGATGAAGCCCCGGCACCGGGCGGCATCAGCCTCAACGAATCAGAGTGGATAACGGCGAGCCTGCAGCGGCTGCGCGACATGCCCAATGTGCACGTGCTGCCGCGAACCACCTGCGTGGGTACCTGGGATTCGGGCGTCTACGCGGCGATCGAACGGGTTCAACACCACCTGCCCGTCGTCGACCCGACGCGGCCGCTCGAGCGTTTATGGCGCATCGTCGCACGCCAGGCCTTGCTGGCAACCGGCAGTGAAGAGCGGCCGATCGTATTCGCCGGCAACGATCGGCCAGGCGTGCTGATGCTCAGTGCGCTCTACAGTTTCGTGATTCGCCAGGCGGTTCGTCCCGGCGCAGCGGTCGCAGTACTGAGCAACCATGATCAGGCGCACACGCCGATTCTGGCCCTGGCCGACGCCGGCGTGCCGATCACCGCCCTGCTGGACATGCGCGATGCCCGCCAGGCCCAGGGTGTTGCGCTGCTGGCCGATCGGATCGGTGCCCGGCTGTTCACCGGCGTGCGGGTCATCGCCACTCACGGCCGCCTGCGCCTGCGCCGGATCGAGTTCGAGCATGCCGGTGGCCGGGCCTCGCTGACCATCGACACGCTGGCCATGTCCGGCGGCTTCAGTCCGATCGTGCATCTGGCCTGTCAGCGCGGCGCGCAACCGGTCTGGAATCCGCATCGTCAATGCCTGGATGCACCGGTAGGCGACCACAGCCTGGCGGCGTGCGGTGCGGCGGCCGGGCATGCCGACAGTCGTGACTGCATGGCCGATGGCGCCGCTGCCGCGATGCGACTGATCCAGGCCTTGACCCTGCCGGCGAGATTGATCGCGGCGCTGGGCGATGCGGATGCCGATGCGAATGCACCGCCGATCTCCGACGAGGCCGCGCCAGTCGATGCACCGTCGGACCCCGGTCCGCCGCCCGGCTTCCCGCTCGATGAACCGGCAGGCAACGCCGATACCCCCCCGTCCTGGCTGTTCAGTGGCCATCAGGATGCCGCCTTCGTCGACTTCCAGCATGACGTGACGGTCGGCGATCTGGCCTTGTCGGTGCGCGAGGGCTGGGCCCATGTCGAACAGGCCAAGCGCTACACGACCACCGGCATGGCCACCGATCAGGGCAAGACCGCCAACGTGAACGCGATCGGCGTGCTCGCTCAGTTGCGCGGCGTCTCGCCAGCCCGGATCGGCGCCACAACCTTTCGCCCGTTCTATGTGCCGGTCAGTTTCGGCGCACTGGCCGGATCGAATCGCGGCGCCGCCTACCGACCCACGCGTCGCTCTCCGCTTGACGATTGGGCGCGCACACTGGGCGCCAGCTTCGTGACGGCCGGACTCTGGCAACGCCCCGCCCTGTTTCCGCGCGCCGGTGAAACCCATTGGCGACAGACAGTCGATCGCGAGGTGATGGCAGTGCGCAACGGCGTGGGCGTCTGCGATGTGTCCACCCTGGGCAAGATCGAGTTGTTCGGCCCGCAGGCCGCTCAGTTCCTGAACCGGATCTACAGCAACCGCATGGACTCCCTGCCGGTCGGCCGTGCCCGCTATGGCCTGATGCTGCGCGAGGACGGCTTCATCCTCGACGATGGCACGATCAGTCGGCTCGCCGATCAGCATTTCCTGATGACCACCACCACCGGTGCGGCCGCGCAGGTGCTCGCGCATCTGGAGTGGTGTCACCAGGTGCTCTGGCCGGAACTTCAACTGGCCTTCGCGCCGGTCACCGATCAATGGGCGCAGTTGGCCGTGGTCGGTCCTCGGTCCCGGCAACTGCTGGCAGGACTCGTCAATGCCGACCTGTCCGATAAGGCTTTCCCGCCGCTTGCGGCCGCGCCGATCCGGCTGCATGACGGATTGGCCGCGCGCCTGTTCCGTCTGTCGTTCGCTGGCGGTCTGGGCTATGAGCTGGCGGTACCGGCGAATCACGGACATCGGGTGGCGGACGAACTGATGCGCATTGGCGCTGCGCTGGGCATCACCGCCTATGGCACCGAGGCCATGGGCGTGATGCGCATCGAGATGGGTTATGTCACCCATGCCGAGATCGACGGGCGGGTGGTGCCGGACGATCTCGGCTTGGGCCACCTGGCTGGCACCACCAAGTCGTATATCGGCCGCCCGCTGCTGCAACGTCCGGCCCTGCGGGCCGATGATCGCGAGCAACTTGTCGGCCTGGTGCCGGTATCGTCCGCCACGACGCTGAGCGTGGGCGCGCACCTGCTCGCCATCGGTTCGCCAGCCACGCTGGCCAATGATCTGGGCCGGATCAGCTCTGCGGCCTGGTCGCCGCTTCGGGGCGGCCCGATCGCGCTGGCGATGCTGCGCGACGGCCGCGCGTGCGTGGGTCAGCGGGTGCAGGTCTACGACGATCTGAATGATCGGCGCGGCGAAGCCATCGTGGTCTCGCTGCCCTTCATCGATGAATCCGGCCTGAGGCCAGTGGAAGCTGGGTCGGCCGATCAGGCAATGCCGGCCGATCAGACAATGCCGCCCGCTGGACCCGCCGCGAGGCCGGGTAACGCGAGCGGTTCGGACGGACATGCCACGGTACCTGAGCATCCGCTGGCCAGGTTCTTCGCCCAGGCATTACCGGAACAAGCGGCTGACGGCGATGCCAGGCTGGGCTGGCGACCCGATCTGCCGATCACCTGCTGGGTCGCGCGGCCTGGCACACCACTGACCGAACCCTGGCTGGATGAGGCGGATGCGGCGCTGGCCGCCAACTGGCGGGCGATCGGTCCGGGCACGGCATTGCAGATCGGCACCGTGCCCGGCCTTGCGGAGCCGTCACCTCACCATGGCGTGGACGTATCGGATGGCTATTGTTGCCTGACCATCACGGGATGCGCAGCGGCCAGTGTGCTCGCGCACGGCACGGCCATCGATCTGGATCCGCGCTGTTTCCCGGTGAACCGCAGCGCGGCCACCGGACTTGGCGAGATAACAGCGGTGATCACGCGCACCGGCGAACACGCCTACGAGATTCTGGTCACGCGCAGTCTGGCCGTCGATCTGGCCCGGCAACTGCTGGCATGGATGCTGGCGTCGCGGTCGTGATCGAGACCGGGGCGATGCTGTCGTCCTTGAGCGCGACCCCGGTCAGGCCCCGGGCCAGCGCGGCCCGGATCAGCCAGTCCAGGCGATGGGCCGCCTGATCGGTCGACAATCCACCGGCATGAATGTTCGAGACGCAGTTGCGCGCCGAGTCGGCCGTGCCCACCCGCGGCGCATGGGTGAGATAGGCGCCCAGGCTGTGCGGACTGCTCAGGCCGGGCCGCTCACCGAGCAACATCACGACCAGCCGCGCACCGAGCAACTCACCCACCTCGTCACCAAGTGCAACCCGCCCCTGGGTGGCCACGACCCGTGGCGCGATCCGGTGATCACCCGCCAGGCGCGCGATGAGACGGCCCAGCAATGGCGCCGCCTGTTGCAGCGCCGCCTGCGCCGACAATCCGTCGGCGATCACGAACACCAGATCGTAGCGACGATCGGGCTCGGCACCAGCATGAGACTTGAGCAATGCCCGACTCTGTTCGTCCAGACGTCGGCCCAGATCGGGCCGCAGCAGATAGTGCTGCCGGTCGCCGGCCTGACTCGCCAGGATCAGCGCCTCGTCTGTCGGCGCCATGGCCCCGGCATCGCGCAGCCGCGCGAGCAGCGCCGCGACATCGAGCGGCCGGTGCACGGCGTCACGAGCCTGAGCATGGGCCCAACCGAATGGCAACAATTCGCGGGTGGGCAGACTGACGCCGCTACGCCCCAGGGCAATCCGCGCATTGGTGTAACGACGCAGCGCATACCAGGGATCGACCGGCGTGGCGGTCGGCTCGCTAAACCCCGAATCATCGCTCATGACGGCAAAGCCCTGAAGGCGACGCCACTCATGGCGGCAGGCCGATGGCCGTGAAGCCGTCGAGGTCGGCCAGCAGCGGATGAGAAGACCGGTCGGCGGCCGACACCGGCAGCAGCCGTCCGGCTTCGTCGATGATCGCCATGCGCTGCAGCCATTGTTCGAACTCGGGGGCGCGACGCAGGCCAAACACTTCACGCAGATAGAGCGAGTCGTGAAACGAGCTGCTCTGATAGTTGAGCATCACGTCATCGGCGCCCGGAACCCCCATCACGAAGGTGACACCCGCGCTGGCCAGCAGGGTCAGCAGATTGTCCATGTCGTCCTGATCGGCTTCGGCATGATTGGTGTAACAGACATCCATGCCCATGGGCAGACCCAGCAACTTGCCGCAGCAATGATCTTCCAGACCGGCCCGCGTGATCTGTTTGCCATCGAACAGGTATTCGGGCCCGATGAAGCCGACCACGCTGTTCACGAGCAGCGGCCGGTAGCGGCGCGCGACGGCATAGGCGCGGGCCTCGCAGGTCTGCTGATCCAGTCCATGATGGGCATTGGCCGACAGCGCACTGCCCTGACCCGTTTCGAAATACATCAGGTTGTCGCCCACGGTGCCGCGGCCCAGCGCCAGAGCCGCCTGGTGGGCCTCGTCGAGCAAGGCCAGGTTGATGCCGAAGCCCGCATTGGCCTGCTCCGTACCGGCAATCGACTGAAACACCAGATCGACCGGGGCACCGGCCTCGATCGCCTGCAACTGGTTGGTCACATGGGTGAGCACGCAATGCTGCACCGGCATGTCGAATCGTTGACGCAGCGCATCGAGCCGGCTCAGCAGTTCGATCAGGGCGGCCGGGCTGTCGGTGGCCGGGTTGATGCCGATCACCGCATCGCCGCAGCCATACATGAGCCCGTCGAGAATCGAGGCGGCGATGCCGCGCGCATCATCGGCCGGATGATTCGGTTGCAGTCGCACCGACAGGCGACCCGGCAGGCCGATGGTGTTGCGAAAGCGAGTGACCACGCGACACTTGCGTGCCACCAGGATGAGATCCTGATTGCGCATCAGCTTGCTCACCGCAGCGACCATCTCCGGGGTCAGGCCGGGTGCCAGTCGGGTCAGCGCCGCGGCATCGGTGGACTCGGCGAGCAACCAGTCGCGCAACTCGCCGACCGTGAGGGATCGGATCGGCGCGAAGGCCGCGGCATCATGGGTATCGATGATCAGCCGCGTGACTTCATCGGTCTCGTAGGGAATCAGCGCTTGATCGAGAAATTCGCGCACCGGCAGATCGGCCAGTGCCATTCGCGCGGCCATCCGCTCGGCGGCACTCTGCGCAGCCACGCCGGCCAGCGAATCTCCCGAGCGCGGCGGCGAGGCCCTGGCCAGCAGGCTGGCCAGATCATCGAAGTGATAGCGCTGATCGCCGATGCGGTGCTGATACGGCATCGGACTCAGAGCGCACGGATAGTAACCTTGCGAAAGCGGATCGTGCCCTTACCCCATTGCAGGGCGACCGGGCCGCTCGCATGTCTGGCGTCGTCGACTTCGACGGTAGCCTGACCATTGAGCACCAGGCGCAGCCGGCTGCCCTTGGCGGTGATTTCATAGGTGTTCCACTGCCCCCCGGCCCGCGGCATGGGTGGGGCGACCTTGGCGACATTGACGATGGCGCCGGTGCCATAGGTTGGATCAGGCCGTTGATCGAAGATGTTCGCTTCGTAGCAACTCGTATCGGTGATCGCCTTGGGATCGGCGCAGCGGAAGAACACGCCACTGTTCGCATCCGGACTGGCCCAGAACTCGACCATCATGACGAAGTCGCCATAGGATGACTTGCTGACCAGGAAGGAAGCCGACTTGCCACCCGCGCTTGCCTGCACCGCACCGTCGCTGGCGGTCCAGTTCGCATCACCCAGCACATCAAAATTGACCAGGCCGGTCGCGCCATCGATCATCACGCTGGCGCCATCGGCCGTTTTGGCTATTGGTGCCGTCTCGCCACCCAGGCTCGCGCAGCCGGCGGCGCCGATCCATGCTGCAGTCAGGCAAATCCGCATCGCGACAGTTCGATGTAACGGCATCATGGCTGGTCTCCTGAGGGTGATTAGGACGGCTGGTGCCGCGGCACGGGCGTGACCGAAGTCATCGCCCCATGGCGCAGGAAATCAAAATCGCAGCCGTGCTCGGCCTGTAGCACGGTCCGCAGAAAGAGGGCCCGGTAACCGCGTTCGTCACCATCGCGCACGGGTGTCGGCGGCAGGGCAGCGCGGCGCGCGGCCAGTTCGGACTCGCTCACCCGCAACTCAAGCACCCGGCGGCTCACGCTGAGTTCGATCAGGTCACCGGTCTGCACCAGCGCCAGCGGGCCGCCCACGGCGGCCTCGGGCGAGACATGCAGCACGATCGCACCAAACGCCGTGCCACTCATACGGCCATCGGAGATCCGCACCATGTCCTTGACGCCGTTGCGCGCGAGCTTGCGCGGGATCGGAATGTAGCCGGCCTCGGGCATGCCGGGCGCCCCCTTGGGGCCGATGTTACGCAACACCAGGATATCGTCGGCCTGCACATCGAGATCGTCGCGATCCAGGCGCTGCGCCAGATCCTGCAGATTCTCGAACACCACCGCGCGACCCACATGCTCCATGAGCGCCGGATTGGCGGCCGATTGTTTGATGATCGCCCCGGCCGGTGCCAGATTGCCGCGCAACACGGCGATGCCGCCTTCGGGATACACCGGCGCCGCCCGTGGACGCACGACCGATTGCGTGAACGGGGCCGGCATGCGCTCGATTTCTTCGCCCAGGGTGCGACCGGTCACGGTCAGTGCATCCAGGTGCAGCAGCGGCGACAGTTCGCGCAACACCGGGGCCAGACCACCGGCCTTGTGCAGGTCTTCCATGTAGAACTGGCCAGAGGGCTTGAGGTCGACCAGCACCGGCGTTTCGCGCGACATCGCATCCAGTCCGGCCAGGTCGACGGTGATGCCCAGCCGGCCCGCCATGGCGGTCAGGTGCACGATGCCATTGGTCGAGCCACCCACCGCGAGCAACACGCGGAACGCATTCTCGAAGGACTGGGCGGTCATGATGCGCGACGGGGTCAGACCGCTGCCGATCATCGCCACCGCCTGAGCACCCGTGCGTTCGGCAATCCGGATGCGATCGGCGGTCACGGCCGGCGCGCTGGCGCCGCCGGGCACCATCATGCCCAGGGCCTCGGTGACCAGGGCCATGGTGCTGGCCGTGCCCATGACCGAACAGGTGCCCACGCTGGCCACGAGCTGGTTGTTGACGTCCGCCACTTCATCGGCATCGATGTCGCCGGCCCGGTACATGGCCCAGTAGCGTCGGCAATCGGTACAGGCACCCACGCGTTCGCCGCGATGCGAGCCGGTGAGCATCGACCCGGTGACCAGCGCAATGGCCGGCCGGTTCGCACTGGCCGCACCCATCAGTTGTGCGGGCACGGTCTTGTCACAACCGCCGATCAGCACCACTGCGTCCATCGGCATCGCCCGGATCGATTCCTCGGTATCCATGGCCATGAGATTGCGCAGGAACATGCTGGTCGGATAGGCAAAACTCTCGTGGATCGACAGCGTGGGAAAGGCCACCGGCAGGCCGCCGGCCAGCATCACGCCGCGCTTGACGGCCTCCACCAGCTGGGGCGCGTTGCCATGACAGGGGTTGTAGTCACTGCCGGTGTCGGCGATGCCCACGATGGGCCGGTCCAGGGCCTGGTCGGTCAGGCCGGCGCCCTTGATGAAGGCCTTGCGCAGAAACAGCGAGAACTCGGCATCGCCATAGCTCGTGAGGCCGCTGCGCATGCCCTCGGGCGAGTCAGCCATGATTGGCTCGATCAGGCATCGCCGGGCGGCAGGCAGATGTAGGCGTAATAGCCCTTGTCGGGGATGGCCATGCCACCAGGCAGCTTCTCGGCCCGAGCCTGTTCGGCAATGCGCTGCAGCCGCCAGTAGGCGGCAAAGTCGGGATTATCGGGCGCTTCGAACAAGGCGTCGTTGAATTCGTCGTCTTCCTCGGCGCGAACCAGCAGCTCATAGGCCTCGTGAACCAGCTCGGCGTCTTCGGCGGCGACCAGGGCCGCCGCCCGTTCGGCCGCTTCGATGGCCTGCAAGGAGTGCTTTCCCCAGTCGGAGAAATCGAAATAGAGATCCACGCCGTGGATTTCGCGTTTAAAGCTCATGGCAGCATTGAGGGTGTCGATATCGCTCGATTGTAGTCGGTTTGCCGGCCGGTTTACCGGGCATCGCGCCGGCTCTGAACCCGCCAGAGCGCACTAGACCAGCGAAAAGCCCACGCCCTCGCGCGCCAGTCCACCGGCAATCGCCACTGCTGTCCCGTCTGCCCGCCAGCAAGCCGCGCCCTGCAGACTGCCGTCGGCCTCGAAACCAATGGCATTCATGCCGCCGGCCACCCGCGGCACCCGCTGCACCGTATGACCGCGCGCCGCCAGGCCGGCGACCACCGGCTGGGCGATCGCCTGTTCGACTTCCAGAGTGTCGCCCATGGTCCAGATGCGGGGCGCCTCAACCGCCTGCTGCAGACTCATCCGGTGATCGATGAGATTGACGATCGCCTGCAGCGCCGACGGAAAAATTCTCAGGCCGCCGGGCAGGCCCAACGCCCAGCGCGGACGACCGTCGGCCAGCACCATCATCGGTGCCATCGACGTGAATACGCGCTTGCCCGGCGCGATCGACAGGGCACGCCCCGGATGCGGATCGAAATTGAACATGTAGTTGTTGGTGAGCATGCCGGTGCCGGAGATCATCAGGCAGGCACCGAACAGGCCATTGATGGTCTGGGTCGAACTGACCACATTGCCCTTCGCATCGGCCACCGTGACATGGGTGGTATTGGCCGACTCACGCCCGTAGAGACCCGCAGTCCATCGTTGGGCCCGACTCATGTCGAGGCGATCGCGACGCAAGCGCGCGAAGCTCTTGTCGATGAGTCGTGCGACCGGCACGTCGACGAAATCCGGATCGGCCGTCGCCACGGCACGATCGGCGAATGCAATCGACATCGCCTGGGCGAGCAGGTGAATGCCATCGACCGAACCGAAGCCCAGCCCGGCCACATCAAAACCCTCCATGATATTGAGCATCTGGGCGATGTGCACCCCCGCCGAGGACGGCGGTGGCGGGCCAACGATTTCATAGCCGCGATACTGCCCGCGCACCACGTCGCGCACCCGGCTCCGATAAGCGCTCAGATCGGCTTCGCTGAGCAGGCCGCCGCGCGCGGCGATGTCGTCCGCCACCCGTCGGCCCAGCTCGCCGCCATACAGCACAGACGGACCCTGGCTCGCCACGGTGCCCAGCACATCGGCATAGTCGCCGCGGACCACCGGGTGACCGGCCTGCAGTGCTGCCCCACCGGGCAGGAACAAGGCCGCAAGGCCAGGATCTCGTGCCAGATGCACCGCATTCTCGGCCACGCAGGTCGTCAGATACGGCGTGGCGGCAAAGCCACTGGCCGCATGACGGATCGCCGGTGCCATGACATCGGCCAGCGACATCGAACCGTGTGCGGCCAGCAGATCGCACCAGCCACGCAGTGCACCCGGCACGGCAACCGCCAGTGCACCGTATTCATTGGCGCGGTCCCGGGTATCGCGCTGGGTGGCCGGATCGTCGGACAGGCACTCATACATGTCCTCACGAGCGTCCCCCGGTGCCGTGCTCAGTCCGTCCATGACCAGATGCCGGCCATCGGCCAGACGCACATGGGCAAGACCGCCGCCCAGAATACCCACCATCATGGGTTCGACCACCGTCAGAGTGAACAGCGCACCCACGGCCGCATCGATCGCATTGCCGCCTTCGAGCATCAGCTGCACCCCCGTGGCCGACGCCAGCGGGTGGTTGGTCACGACCATGCCACGCGAACCGATGGCGGGCTGCTTCTCGCAGCGAAAAGGCCACGCGGCATGATCGCCGACTGTCATGGTGTGTCTCCTGATGGATGTCTGAATTCACGAGCAGGCCGGGACGACGGCCACGTCGATGATAGCGCCGGAGCGACGAATCCACGCAAACCCGCCATCGCTGATGTGCGCCTGAACCACCGACGATCGGCCGGCAGACGCTGCCGATCACCCGCGTACAGGCGTAACGCGGATTCACGGTCGATTCGCCCGGCTTATCCGGGCATGGTGGACACGGGCCATGTAAGAGACTGAGGCGGATTCCAAGCCCTGCGAAAACCGACCATGCTCAATGAAAAATTCCGCCTCGTGACACGCTCCGATTTTGATGGACTGGTCTGCGCGGTGTTGCTCAAGGAACTGGACATGGTCGACGACATCCTGTTCGTGCATCCGAAAGACATGCAGGACGGCAAGATCGAGATCACGCAGCGCGACATCACGACCAATCTGCCCTACGTGGCTGGCGCCCACCTGGCCTTCGACCACCATCTGTCGGAAGTGTCGCGCAGCGGTGGTCGCGCGATCAATCATGTGATCGATCCGAAGGCGCCTTCAGCTGCCCGGGTCGTCTATGACTATTACGGTGGTGCCGAGCGATTTCCAACCGTGTCCAACGACATGATGGATGCGGTCGACAAGGCGGATTCGGCGCAATTCAGTCGGGACGAGATCCTCGCACCCACCGACTGGGTCCTGCTCAACTATCTGATGGATGCGCGCACCGGGCTCGGGCGATTCCGTCAGTTCACGATTTCGAACTACCAGTTGATGATGAAGCTCATCGACGCCTGCCGCACCATGACGATCGATCAGATCCTGCAGATGGACGATGTGCGTGAACGCGTGGCCCTGTATCGCGAGCATGAACCACATGCTGCCGAGCAGATCCGTCGATGCGCGATGGTCCACGGCCCGGTGGTGGTGCTCGATCTGCGTCGTGAAGCGACCATCTACGCCACCAATCGTTTCCTGATCTATGCCCTGTTCCCGGATGTCAATGTGTCCATCCATGTGCTCTGGGGACTGAAACAGCAGAACACGGTCTTTGCCATTGGCAAATCCATCATCAACCGCTCGTCGCCAGCCAATGTCGGCGAACTCTGCCTGCGTTACGGCGGCGGTGGTCACCTGGCGGCCGGTACCTGCCAGGTCGAGAACAACTGGGCCGATCGGATACAGGATGAGCTGGTGGCGGCATTGATCGGCAGCGAGCTGCCGCTTGCGCAGATGCCTTTGCAACAGTAAGCAGCGGCACACTGTTCGTCACCGGCGATCGAGGCGCATCCACCGCCGGTCGATTCGCGAACACCACTGGTCGCATTCCCGTCGTTTGGAGACGACGGTATCTCTATTGTGCGTGAACGAAGTCACATGTGCCGGTTCGAGGTCGTGATAGCGCGGCCCCACGAATCCGGTGTCGGTTCACGTATGTTCAGGGTGCCAGTATGCTCAACGCAATTGCTCACCCAGCCCGGGAAGTCAGTAACCGCCTCAAGAGCACCCAAGGTGCCTGGCAACACACACTGTCAGTCGCGGTCGCCAGTATGCTGGCCGCGTGTGGCTCGGCCGGCGGTGATTCGCCAGCGAACGACACGGTCGCCGCCGATTCCGTTCAGTTCGATTCGGTCCAGATCGATTCGTCCAGCAAGGCGATCGCCGGACGGCCGACCCTGACGGCAGCAAGCACGATGACCGTTCGTGCAGCGACCGCGGCCAACACGATGGACTTCACGATCAGCGGACCGACACGTGCCACCGGCGGCTATCAGAGCTGGACCAATCAGTCCTGGGCCACGATCAGGTACCTGGGCACCCCGGGCGCCTATCGGGTCACGGTGAACACCACGGGCTGGGCCGCCGATGAAGCGGGCCGCGACTTCATCCTGACCGCGAACAATGATGCGGGTGCCACTGCGCAGTTGATCCGGGCGCGCGTGTCGACAACGACAACGACGACCACGCCCACGACGCCGACCGTCACCACCCCGTCGGACTCGGCCAAGGAGCCTGAGCTGATAGCCGGGGTGAGCGGACGGCCGAGTGTCATGATTGCCGATGTGATCGATGTCGCCCCCGGCATCGCGGGCGCGACGGTGGACTTTCAGATCAGCGGTCCACAGCGTGGCGGCGGCGGCTATCAGAGCTGGACCGACGCCGGCTGGGCGCGCGTTTCCTACGGCGGTGTCCTGGGCCGGTATCGGCTGACCATTGACACCAATGGCTGGGGCAGCGCCGAGACATCCCGCAGTTTCACGCTCGTCGCGAGCAATGATGCCGGTCAGACGCCGGTCAAGGTTCGCGTGGACACCGCCGGCGAGGTGCTCAAACCCCTCGTGTCGCCCGGCGTCTGCACCGCCAAAACGGCACCCGGCGCGATCAAGACCCATCTGGTGCGACCCGGTGCGCCGGTCACCGTGCCGGCAAATTTCATGGGCATTCACCGCGGTCTGCATGTGCCGTCCTACATGCCCAATGCCTATTCGACGATTCCGGCGCCTACCTATGACTATGGCTACGTGCGCAACATCAAGATCGAGGTCGGCGGTGCCGAGGAACGCGGCTTCTGGTTGAACATTGAGAAGTCGCCCGGCGTTTATGACTGGAGTGGCGTCGATCAATGGGTGCGCGCCAACGCGGGTCATCCGATTATCTGGACGATCTATGGCACACCGACGTTTTATCAGAAGTATCCGGGCGAGCCCAGCCGGTGGCCAAGTTGGCCCGGTATCGCGAGCCCACCGTCCGATGCCGGTCACGCGGCACTCAAGCGATTCGCCCAGGCTGTCAAGGCACGTTATGGCGCGCAGATTGCCGCCTTCGAAGTCTGGAACGAACCGACCCTGCCCTGGACCGGTGGCCTGACCTCGTACAACGACCGTTGGTCAGCCCAATGGACCAAAGCCAACGGCCAGCTCCCGCCATTTTTCAGTGGGTCGGCGTCTGACCTGGCCAACATCGCCTACACCTTGTCATCGGCCAGGCTGGGCGTGCCGGTACTCGGGGCCGGCTTCGTGGATCTCTGGCGCAGCGGCTCCAATACCGTGCAGCGCTTCTTGAATGCACCCGTAACCCTGCCGGGCGGATCAGGCACCGGCAAGTCGCATATCCAGGCGATGTCCATGCACTTCTATGACTACGGGTTCAATCCTGAAGCGCTGATCAGTCATGTCGACGGTTATCGCGCCCAACTCGATCAGGCCGGCTTGTCCAACCTGCCGATCTGGGACACCGAAAGCGGTGCCGAGCAAGGCGGGCAGTTCTACCGCTTTGATCCGCGGGCACCGATCAATGTGCAGCGCTGGGTGCTGATTGGCGCGGCCAAACGACTGCAGTCACTGGTGTTGTTCGGCCACTTCTCGGGCAACGAACCGACCACCCAGATCGGTGGGCCGATGGACAACCCCAGCACCATCGCCTCGCTGCGTGAAGCCTTTCAGATTGGTGGCAAGACGATCTGCAATGCGGCCGTATTGAGCGATGGACGGGTCTGGGTCAATACCAAGGAAGGCAAGGACTTCCTGAAGTAGCCCGCTGCTCCGATTGCCCTGCGCCGACCCGCGCGCTCATCGACGAGCGCGCGGGTCGATTGCATGAGTGGTTCCACGATCACGTTGCGCCGGCCAATGACGACCATCGGTCGGACGGATCGCCAGCCGGGCACCGTCGGTCTGCCGATGTCGCCTGTGCACCGTCTGGCGAAATAGGCCGAATCGCGATTTACCCCTAAACTGCCGGGCTATTGCATTCCGTTTCACTTGTTGCCCATCCTATTGGCAAGCGACCCTTGCATTCCCGTTCCGGAGCCTATTCATGAACCGATCCATCCTGCTCGCGGCCGCCATGCTCACTGGTGCTTTCGCTGCAGGCTGCTCGACCACCCAGAGCCAACTTACCCCGCAGGTCAAACCGATCGTCATCGCCGCGCCCGCGCTGGTGATCAATCCGTCGCAACCAGGCGTCGACCAGATCGTGATCGAGCGAGCGGACTTCACCAAACCCGGATTCGTCGTGATCCGTGCCGATAACAATGGCGCACCGGGCGACATCATCAGTCACAGTGAAATGCTGTCGACCGGCCGGCACGAGAACTTCGGCATCAACATCAACCCGGTCAAGGCCGGCGCGCGCGTGATTGCAGTGATGCATTCCGATGACGGCAATGTGTTGTTCGAGTTTCCGGGTCCCGATGGTCCGACGCTGGTCAACGGCCAGCCGATCACGAGCATCGTCAATCTGAAGTGATCCGCTCCCGCCGCGCGGTCTGGTCCGCGCTGCTTCTGATCGCTGGCCTATGCGTGCAGCTCTTGCCCGGTCAGGCTGGTTCAGCCCCCGCAGCGGCCGATGCGGGGCCCGCCCAGGGGCGGGTTGTCCGGGTCATCGATGGCGACACGATCGAGGTGCTGGGGTCGGGCAATCGTCGTGAGCGGGTCAGGCTGGCCGGTATCGACGCGCCCGAACGCGCTCAGCCTTATTCGCGCCACTCACGCGACGCTCTGGCTGCGCTGGTCGCCGGACGCTCCGTGCGCATCGATGGGCGTAAATCGGATCGCTGGGGTCGTCGGGTCGGTAATGTCTTCGTCGATGACCGGGATGTCGGGCTGGCCATGGTTCAGGCCGGCCTGGCCTGGCACTTCGCCCGCTTCGCCCATGAACAGGCGCCTGATGCCGCGCTCGCCTACGCGCAGGCGCAGCAATTGGCCCGTGAGGCGCGAATCGGCCTCTGGGCAGAGGACGATCCCGTCCCTCCCTGGTTGTTTCGGACCCAGCAAAACAACACTAAGCCAGCGTACAGGCCAGATCAGCCGTCCAAGTGAATGTGACGGAACGTGAATAGTTCACAAAATGTGTCCTGACCAGTTACTGTCCGAATCCACTCGGGATCCCTAGGATTAGCCCATCGACCGCATGTCGCGGCCATCCTGAGGGGGAAAGACCATGTCACTGACCGCAACCGCCGTCGCGATCGACGATCCGACCGATCTGTCTACCCTGTCGGGCCAGGCGCCCGGTGCACCGGGCATCGGCGCCGGGATTGCCGAGGCGTCGGCCGATGACAGCTTCGTCCAGATGTTCGAAGGCGCCAATCATGCGGTCATGCTGGTTGAAGCCGATGGGCGTCTGGTCCGCGCCAATCGCCGTGGCCACATGGCCCTGGCAACCCGCAAGCTGCTCTGCCTGGACAACGGCCGGGTCCAGCCCGCCAAACCGACCTACCTGGCCAATTGGCGGCGCAGCCTGCTGACGGCCGGCAATGGCGAACCGGGGCTGGCCTTTATCGGCGACGGACGCAAGGAAATGGCCGTGGCCATCGGCCGAAGCTGCGATCGCATCAAGGCCGCCCGGGGCACCGCGCCCACCCTGCTGGTCATCATGGGGGCCGAGTCGCCCTGCGACGATGCCGCGCTCGAGCAATATGCGCGCAATCACCAACTCACGCCAGCCGAACAGCGGGTCATGGGTGAACTGCTCAAGGGGCTGGCACCCTGCCAGATCGCCTACGAATACGACATCGCGGAGAACACGGTTCGCTCGCAGATCAAGAGCGTGCTGGCCAAGACCGGCAACCACAGCATCCGCAATCTGCTGCTCAGCGTGTCGCGCCTGCCGCCCGTGTCGTTTCTGCAGGTCAATGGCGGGCTCACTACCAGCCTTGAGGCAGAGGCTTGAGCAGGCAGATCTGTTTCTTCTCGATGTTGATGTAACCGCCGCGGGCGAGATCCTTGAGAATCTTGGAAACCATCTCGCGGGAGGCGCCCACCCGGCTGGCAATTTCCTGATGGGTTAGCCGGGTGTCGATGCGACGGGTGCCGTCTGGCGACGGCGTGGCCTCCCGATCGAGCAGCGCACGAACCCGACCATACACATCGAGCAGTGCAAGACCACCAGCGCTTTCGGTGGCGAGCCGGGCTCGGGCAATGAGGCGCATCATCATTGCCAGCGCGAATTCGGGATGATTTCGAATATGAGAGAGGAGCGCAGGTCGTTCGATGATCGAGCAGATCGTCGGTTCGACCGTGATGATGGACGCGGACCGGGGGCCGCCATCGAGCGACATCTCGCCCACGTATTCGTCGGGGCCGTAGGTGCCGAGCGTCAGATCACGTCCGTTCGGGCCCGCCACGAAAGCCTTGACCAGACCTTCCTTGATGATGAACAACGACTGACCCGTGTCACCTTCATGGATCAGAATCGTGCCAGCGCGGTAATGGCGCTCAACGCCACTGGAGGCCAACAGACGCAGATTCTCGCTCCAGCGCGCCGCTGCGTCGGTTGCATTCGTTGCCGAGGGCTCAATCGCGTCATCCATCGCATCAGGTCAGGAAAGGATCAGGACTGTGGTGTCGAATTCTCTACCGGTTCAAGCCTACGCAAATGCGCATATCGACACATCCCACCGCGGCCCTTTCCCCATCGGCGGGCAATGGCTGGCCGGAGACAACGAATCGATGCACACTGTATTAAAGCAGACGTTGCAGGGCCAGCATATAGCATCTCTGAGGGAGGGCGTGGTAGCACGCGACGCGGGATGGTAGTTGTCGCTGCGCAGGCCACACCTCGGGTGAGGAGGTCGGGATGACAGATTGCCGCGGATGCGGGCGGTCGATACGCCCCACATTCCGATTCTGTCCGGCGTGTGGGGCCGGTCAGGACGAGCGCCCCTGGATTCACCCCCTGCCGGTCGCCCCGGCCCGATCGGCCACCGAACGCAAATTCCTGACGGTACTGGTTGCCGACCTGTGCAGTTCGACTCGCCGGGTCGCACAGATTGATCCCGAAGATGCCCAAGCCCTGCTCGAAGACATCCTGCGCCGCTTCATTGCCGCCGTTCACGAGCGCCAGGGCACCGTTTGTCAATTGCTGGGCGACGGTCTGGTCGCACTGTTCGGCGCGCCCATTGCCCAGGAAGATCACGCCCACCGGGCCTGCCGTGCCGCCCTGGCCATCCTGCAGTCGGCCACGGAAGATTCGAGCATCGTCCGGGTAGCGGTCGCGTCCGGTGAAGTCGTGGTCGGGACGATCGGTTTCGGCAATTCGGGCACCTACCGCGCCGATGGCGCTGCGATTCACCTGGCCGCCCGCATCGAACAGATCGCCGCACCCGGATCGATCGTGATCAGCGACGAGACGCGTCGACTGCTCGCCGAGCATGTCGACGTCATCACCCGACCGCATCCGCCGCTGCAGCTGGCCGATCGCCAGGTTGCGCTGTTCGAGTTGATCGACCTACAACGTCGCCATCCCTTACGGTCAATCGCCTCGGCGCAGCGCCCGTTGATAGGCAGGCAGGAGGAGCTGGCCCGGCTTAGGGCCGACTATGACCTGGCCCGCTCCGAAGGCATGCGCATCATCGGCCTGCGGGCTGAGGCCGGTATGGGCAAGTCGCGGCTGCTCGCCGAGTTCTGGTCGTCGATTGTCAGGACGGGCGAGCAGACCTGCTGGATCACCGCCGGCCTGCACGCCGATCAGATGCCGTATGCGATGGCCGTGGATCTGATCGCGCAACTGCTCGATCCGCAGATCGGCGAAGGCGTCGCCAACCGACTCGACAGTCTCATCGAGATCATGTCGCACTGGCCGAGGGACAGCGATGTGCACCGCGCCGCCATCCAGGACCTGCTTGGCATCCCGGTGCGCACCGAATCCTGGCTGCACATGACACCCAGGGAGCGCCAGGGCCAGATCACGAGTACCGTGCACTGGCTTATGCAGCGTCGCACGGCAGCCGGTCCACTGCTGATCGTGCTCGATGATCTGCATCATGCGGACCGGCATAGCATCCGGCTGCTCGATTCGCTGGCTACCCGTATCGAGGCCTTGCCGATTCTGTTTTGCGTGGCCTACCGTCCCGACTTCGAACAGCGCAGTGCCGGATTGAGATGCACGAGCGAAATCCGCCTCGATCGCCTGTCCGACGCGTCGATGGGCCAGATCGCGCGATCATTGCCCGGCCATCAGGCCTCGCGCGTGCGATCGCTGATCAGCCGGGCGGGCGGCAATCCGTTCTTTCTCGAACAACTGGTCGCCGGCGCCGAGGCGGCGCCCGGTCCATCGGTCGGCTCGCATTCGGTGCCGCGCGTGCCCGGATCGATTGCAGCCATCATCGCTCCCCGCCTCGATCGGCTGCCACCCCTGGCCAAGTCAGTCCTTGAAGCGGCGGCGGTCATGGCCGACCCGATCACGCCGTCAATGGCCGCGCGAATCCTCGGTATCACTGACGCCGAATCCGCCCAGGCGCTGAAGACCTGCGAGCGGGCTGGCCTGATGATTCTTCTATCCGGCCACGCAGCTTTGTCCTGGTGCTTCACCCATGGCCTGACCCGCGAGGTGGTGCTGGCTACCTTGACGGCGAGTCGCCGGCGGGCGCTGCATCATGCCGCCTATACCGCGCTCGTCATGGCCGACACGGGCGCGCCGGCTGATCACCCGGCGGTGCTGGCCTGGCATGCCGCCCAGGGTGGTGCCTGGCGGGAAGCGGGCGAGCATTCGCTGCAGGCAATGACCCGCTCGGTCGGCCGCTCGGCCAATCGGGATGCCTTGCGCCTGTTCAATCTGGGCCTGATCGCGATCGCCAATCTGCCCGATGGCATCGACCGCTGCCAGATCGAGTTGGAACTGCGACTGAAGGCCTGCAGTGCGCAGCTACCGCTGGGTCGGATCGATGAGATCGAGGAGAATCTGCGTGAGGCGGCGGCTCTGGCCGCACGTCTGCACGATCCCTCACGTCAGGCGCAGGCGCTGAGCCAGATGGCCCTTGCGCAATGGATGGTGGGTCGGTATCGCGACGGCTTGCACTCGACGCGTCTGGCCGCCGACCTGCACACCGACCGGGCCGCGAGCCTGATCAACGCAAAGCTTGCCTTGATGATGCGCCACGGGCAAGGCGATTTTGTCGGCTTGATCCGGGATGCCCGGCAACTCGAAACCGACTTCGCCGCCGAACTGGCCGATCAAACACCCACGGCGAACTGGCCCGTCATCGCCTCGATCCATATCATGACCTTGCTCATCGATGGGCTGCTCGCCATCGGCGCGACCGACCAGGCCCAGCGCACCTGCGATCGGGCCAGGAAGGTGTTGCAGGCAAGGGCGCATGTCTATTCGCAGACAATGGTCGAGGCGGCACAGGCCAGAATTCTGATGGCGCGCGAGCAACCGGCCCAGGCAATCGAACGGCTCAATCTCACGCTGACGATATGCCGCGAACGCGGCTTGTCTGCCCGAATCCCACCGCTGACCGCCATGCTGGGTGGTGCACTGGCCATGGCCGGCCAGGCCGGGCAGGCCATGGCCTTGTTGAACGACGCGATGACAAGACGGCTCGACAGGATCGGGCCCAGCGCCAACAGGGTAAGCTTTCCACTGAATCTGGCCCTGGCCTGCGCAATGCTGCATCGATATGACACGGCAATGACTCATGCAAAGATCGCCTGCGACAATGCCAGGCGCCACGAGCAGCGTGCTCATGAAGCGCAAGCCCTCGCCCTGATGGCCACGCTGGCTCGTGAATCGGGCGCGTCGGCGCAGGCCGCCATCTGCCGGGCCCAGTCGCTCGAGCTGGCCAGGACATGCGGCATGATTCTGGTCTGTCCGCTCCAGACCCATCTTGAATCGACGACGTTGCTGATGCCGACCCTGACCCGAATGGGTGAGCCGACCGTCGCGTCGCCCTCGATGGTACGGGGACTTCCGTGAACACCTGCCATCAATGCCATCAACGGATCGAACCGAGCTTCAGCTTCTGCCCGGAGTGCGGAGCTGCCGTGAAGTCCCGGCCGCATCGCGTCGAATCGACGCCATTGTTTCCCAATGACACCGAGCGCAAGTTCGTCAGCGTGTTGTTTGCCGATCTGTGCAGTTCAACCGCGCAGATTGCCGACCTCGATCCTGAAGAAGCCAAGGAATACCTCGAACGCGCCCTGATGTTGATGTCGCAGGCCATTCATGCGTATGGCGGTATCGTCAGCCAGGTGCTGGGCGATGGGCTGATTGCGCTGTTCGGTGCACCCATTGCACAGGAGGACCATGCCCTTCGGGCCTGTCTGGCGGCCATCGATATTCAGAAGCAGAGTCGTCTGCAGGCAGGGACGGATCAACCGATGGTGGTGCGCATCGGCATTCATTCGGGCGAAGTGGTGGTCGGGCCGGCGCGTGACGACATTGCAACGTTCTACCGCGCCGATGGCTCGACCATCCATCTGGCGTCGCGGGTCGAACAGCTGGCTCAGCCTGGCACCGTCCTGATCAGCGATGCGACCTGGCGTCTGATCAACGTCCACCTGCACGCCCGCTCGCGCGGACATCACCCGATCCGCGGATTGGAGCGCAAGCTCGAATTGTTCGAACTGGCACTGTCGAATCAGCGGGCTTTGATTGCCGCGCCGGTGCAGCGTGGCAATCCAAGCCCATTGATCGGGCGCACCCTGGTGCTGGCCGCGATGATGACGATGGCCCGCAATGTGCTCGAGTCGGGTCGGCGAGCCATCGGCCTCAGAGGCGAGGCCGGTATCGGCAAATCCCGTCTGATCGCCGAATTCTCACGCGAGGCGAGCAGCCTGGGGTATTCGGTCTGTCAGGTCAGCGCGCAGGCCTGGTCGGGTCAGACGCCCTACCGTCTGATCGCCGAGTTGTTTGCCGAGTTGATGAATCTGCCGCTCGATGCCGATAGCGAGCAACGCGCGCAACAGGCAAGAATACTGATCGGGCAATGGCCGGCTGGCGACCACTGGCATGCCGATGTGGCGAACGAGCTGCTCGGTCTGGGCGAACAACGGAATGAATGGCGCAGCCTCACGCCGATCCAGCGCTCCCGGCAGATTACCCAGAGCATTCAGTGGTTGATCACGTTGCGCCAGTCCCAGGCGCCACTGTTGATCATCATCGATGATCTGCATCTGGCCGACCAGGACAGCGTTCGCCTGCTCAACCAGCTGCTGCCCACACTGAATGACTTGCCGGTGATGCTGTGCCTGGGCTATCGGCCGGTGTTCACGCCACGCTGGGACCAGGAGCCGTGGTTCGTCGAGCAGGCGATCGAGTCATTGCCGACGACCGATTCGCACTCGCTCGCCCAGACACTGCTGGGCAATCACCCCAGTGTGGCCGACCTGGTGGACATGCTGGTCACCCGCACCGACGGAAACCCCTTGTTCGTCGAGCAGATCATTCTCGCGCTGGTCGATGAGGGAACACTGCTGGGCCATAGTGGTGCCTACCAGCAGGTCAGTGGCAAGACCTCGCGCCGCCTGCCCGGCACGATCACGGCCATCATCGGTGCGCGTATCGATCGCCTGCCCGCGGCGGCCAAGTCGATCGTCGAGGCGGCGGCCGTGGTTGCCGAGCCGATCAGCGTCGAGATTGCCGCCACCATGCAGGCGGTCTCTCACGAAGAAGCCGGCCACCTGCTGTCGGTCACGGTGGCTGCCGGTGTCATGTCGCGAGCAATTCGGGCGGGGCGGGAGGTTTTTCAGTTCACCCATGGACTGATGCAAGAGGTCGCCGTGGGCTCACTCACCGCCCGTCGCCGCCAACGCCTGCATCGCGAGGCGCACCATGCCTTGCGCACCGCTACCGCAACCCTGGGAGCCGATCCGGATGCGGTGCTGGCCAATCATGCCTGGCATGGTGAGCTCTGGGAGGCCGCTGCCGGCCATGCGCAAGTGTCGATGCGCCGATCGATCGCGCGCAGCGCCAATCGCGCGGCCTTGAAGATGTACGAGCTGGGCCTGGATGCGATCGGTCATCTGACGGCGGGTCCTGACGTCTGGAAAGCCGAACTCGGGCTGCGGCTCACGGTGTTGGGCGCCTTGTTGCCGACCGGCAAGATCGACGAGATTGTCGTCAACCTCGAGCATGCCGAATCAATTGCGGCGCGTCTGGGCAACCGCCGTCAACGATCCAATGCCTTGCTTCAGCTCGCACTCACCCACTGGATCAGGGGCAGTTACCGCAAAGGGCTGGACGCAGCCGGCAAGGCAATGGTCAATGCCCGCGATGAAAACGACAATACGATCGGCATGGCAGCACTGCAACTCACGATGATGCTCAACCATGGGCTTGGGCGTTATCCGGAGGTGGTCACCGATGCGCAGCAGTTGTTCGATCGCTATTCACGTGAGCTGTCCGGCCACTCGTTCATCCCGGGTTGGGCGATGATCGCATCGGTCAATGCGGCCTGCTTTCTGGCAGACGCCTACTGGCGCATGGGCGAGATGACGCTGGCCCAGCAGTTCTGCAACAAGGCATATCTGGACCTGCGCGAACACGACCATCCGTTCTCCCGGACCCTGGTCGACTTCACCCAGGCCGAGATCTGGTTGGCGCAGGACCGACCCGGCGAGGCGGCCGCTCTGCTCGAATCCACCGTGCGCATCTGTCATCAGCATGAATTCCATGCGATGCTGCCAGCCGTCCTGGCCAGCCTGGCCGGCGCCATGGCCCTCGCCGGACAGCCCCAGCCAGCATTGCAGATGCTGCACAAGGCGCTGGCCGACCGGATCGATCTGGCCGGCGGACGCTACAACGCCTTCTACTATCCGAAGAACATGGCGCTAGCCCAGGCAATGGCCGGCGACTTCGCATCGGCCATTCAGTCGGCTGCAGCGGCGCGTGCGGCCTCGGCCTCGTTCGAGCAGCATGGCCAGGAGGCCGAATCCCTGTTGCTGCAAGCCGAGATCGAGGCAATGGCCGGCGATGCGGACGAGGCCCAACAGCATCATGAGCAGGCCCTTGGCCTGTGTCGGGCGTGTGGCGCCAGCCCGATCGGGCGCGGCCTGGTGGGGGCCGCTCGTCGCGCCGGCATACTGAGCGAGATCGGCAAGGCCCAGGCCCATTCGTGAAGCGACTGCTCTATCGACTGACCATCGTGCTCTACCACCAACCCGACCTGCTGCGCTGGGCGGGCATGGTATTGCGGCGCTGGCCGATGCTGGCCGGTCGATTCAGGATACTGGCCGAGCCGGCATCAGTGATCGCGGCGTTTCACCGGCCGGCGAGCCTGACCAATGCCTCCAAGCGGCCCTATCTGCCGGCCGGGGAATTCGCCATCGGCATGGAACCCGGACCTCGTCACGATGTGGAGCGGGCTTTCCTGAAGCGACTGTTGCCCCCGGCTGAACAGATCGCCGGCGTCTGCAGCGATGAGGTCGGGCAACGGCTTGCCTGGTTGCGGGCCAGGCTTCAGGCCGATTTTGATCTGGTCGACGACTATTTGCGACCGGTCGTCTGGCGCGCGATTCAGCTTACCCTGGGACCGGTTGCCGACCGTTTCACCGATGCGCGGGAAGATCAGCGCGCCTGGCATCTGGCCATGGATCAACTCGCCTGCCTGGCCACGCATATGGTGACCGGCCCCAGCGAACCGGCGACAATGACGGCCCGAACCCAGCGTGCCGCCGCCAGCCTGCGGCGCTCGATCAGCCAGATCGGTGATGCGCTCGAGACTCAGTTCCATCAGGCTGATCCACCGGACACGCCATCGATCGCACGCAATGCCGCGGGGCTGATGATGGTCGCCCATCCGGCCACCGTTCAGGCCGGTGCGCTGATGATGCAGGAGTTGCTCGCCCGGCCGGTGCAGTACGCCCGATTGCGCGCCCAGGCAGCCCAGGCGGCCAGCCAGGGAAAGTCGGCACAGTTTCGTGAGAGCCTTCGCGATGAGGTCCTGGACCTGTTAAAAGCCCGTCCGCCATTTCCGATTCTGGTGCGCGCCGTGCCGCGCGACACCTGGATCGACGTGGGCAACGGACGCGCCTATCCGGTCAGGGCCGGCGCCTCGGTCAAGTTGCTCACCGCGGCGGCCATGGATGATCAGTGTGCCACAGGGTCTTCGGGGGCAGATGCAGGCTGCCCGGCGGGTGCTGGGCCGGCTGACATGGTGTTCGGTCTCGGCGGGCATGACTGCATCGGGCGTGAACAGGCGCTGCAGATCCTGGTCTGCGCGCTGGCCGGCCTGCTCGAGCTGGGCCCGCTGCGTTATCACGACGGCTGGCTGCGTCGGATTCGCTATGAAGGCGTGCGGATCAAGCGCATGCGATTAATCGCCACGAGTGCTGCCTAGATGTTTTTTCGTCAGATGCTCGTGATCATCGGCGCGCCCGCCGAATCCTTGTCATCGGATCGCTCCGCACGCCTGCCGCCCGATCTGATGGCGGGGCTCGATGATCTGTTCCAGCGAACCGGCTTCGTCCACTTTGCCACCACGGCCTTGTTGCCACCCGGCCCGGAGGACGACCCCTGGCGCACACCGGTCCGGATGATGCTCGAACTGGCTGTCGATGCACGCATGCCGCCTGACGAAGTCCTGACCTCATTGGCTGCACTCGATGGTCGTTCGAAGGCCTTGTCGTCCTTGTTCGCCGTGGCGCAATCATCCCAGGCCGACCCTGCCCAGGCATTGACCGACTTCCTGCGCCGGCACTGCAGCCAGGCCAGTGGCGGCTTCGTGGGCAATCGCGATCGGACCGTCGCGCAGATCCATGCCGAGGCCCATCTGTTCAGCGCCGTGCGCCAGCATCTGCGCAGCTATCGGTCATCGATTGACGCGGCCGCGACATCGACCGATCTGCCCCCTGATACCGCGACCATCGCCGCCGAGATGTCGGGCTGGGCGGGGCTGCAACCGGAACTCCAGGCCTTGCGATCGCCGGCACCGCGCGGCTGGTGGCGACGCCGCTGGATGACCGGCCCGATCCGACTCGTGCTGACCTCGATCGCCACGGTGTTGCCCGCGCTGATTGCGCTGATCGGCCTGTTCGGCCTGAGTGCCCTGCTCGGCGTGATCGCGATAGCGGCCGCTGCGGTGTTGATCGGCCCCGAGGTGTTCGATCCGATTGTCTTCGGTCCATTCTCCGGGTCGGCGCGAATGGCCGTGGGCTTCACGGTGTTGCTGGCGATCATGCTCGCGATGATCTTTGCCGTGTGGGTCACCCGAACCCTGATTTCATCGGCCTCATTCGCCATGCTCATCGTGCTGACCGTCCTGTTCTTCATGAGCGGTGGCCTGAGCCCGGACTATCGCGGGGCGATGGGTGTATTGATGGGCTGGGGGCTGATTGTCGGCGTCGGATCGGCGAGCCTGTTATTCGCGGTTTTGATGGCGCTGATGTTGAGCCTGCTGATCACGCCAAGACACCTGGGCGCGGGTGCGCTGGTCGGGGTGTGCGGCGGACTGCTCGTGATGCTTGGCGTCGGTGTGCATGGGCTGCTGTCCTGGCTCGTGGCCAACCCCTGGCCCTGGTATGCAGACCTTGCCGCGCGCATCGACTCGCTTCGTCTGCCCTTCGGTCTGCCCGGCGCCGACGCGTTCTGGCTCATCGTGTCGGTTATCCTGATTTTGATCGCGATCCTGCTACAGCCGGCCATTCAGGGAACCGGCTGGGCCGCACGCCGTGCCTTCGCCGGGCCTTTGCCGGCCGCCCCGCCGATCGAGGGGGCCATGCAGACCCATCGGGCGATCGAAGCCTGCGAGGCCGCGCTGGTGGGTCGGCAGAATCACATGATGAGCCTGACCGAGATCCGTCGACCCTATTGGCTATATGGCTCCGCCTTGACGCTGTCCCTCTGGCTGATCGGCTGGATTGGTCATGTGATCTACGTGAACGGACGCCTGGGCAATGCGCAGGGCATTCACTTCGGTCACTGGCATGTGATCGACGGTCGCCGCCGGCTGCTGTTCCTGAGCAATTACGACGGTTCCTTCGGCGGCTATCTCGATGATTTCATCCTGGGCGCCATGCCCGGCGTCAATCTGATCTGGCGCTGGACCGAACTGCGTCGACGATCGGCCTGCGCGCCCGGGCAGCCGGCTGTCCGTCGGGACCGGGCGTTTCCCGATACCCATTGGCTGGTGTTCCGGGGCTGCCGCCGCGAACAATGGTTCAAGACCTATGCGCGCGACAGCATGCTCGCGCACCAGTACCGGTTCGAAGCCTATCCGCAGTCGTGCAATGACATCGAACGGGCCACCCGTCTGCGCGATGCACTGGCCGGCCCGCGCGATACGGTCAATGACGATCTCATCATGAGGACCCTGGAATCATGAGTCTGCCGCCATGACCGAACCCGCACTCGGACCGCACCTGGCCGATATGCAGGCCATACTGGGCTCCGGATTCGCCAGGCTGCGTCATGGTGACTATCTGTTGCTGCGCATCACCAGGCGAGACCAGGCACGTCAATGGCTGGCCCGACTGCTCGACAGCAAGGCGCTTCGGTCGGTGGCCGACCTGGGCAATGGCGACTGGTCATCCGTGGCCACGCTGGCGTTTTCGTTTCGCGGGCTGCGCCGGCTGGGCATCCATGCCAGCGCCCGCGCGCCCTTCCCCACGCCGTTTCGGGCCGGCATGACCAGTCCGGCGCGGCGCGTCCTGCTGCGCGATGGGCCGACCGATTCCTGGGACTGGGGCGATACGCGCTGGCCGGGTCGGCGGGATCGCCGGGTCGATGTCTTGCTCGTCCATCATCGCAGCACCGCGCAACTCGCGGCCGATGATCTGCTCGATCCCGCGCTGATCGAAGCCAGTGGATTCCGGATTGTCGAGCGCGTCGGCATGTGCCCGGCCTATGCGGAACGGACCTCGGTCGATGGCCAGCGTGTCGCTGCCGGGGAACCCTTCGGCTTCGCTGACGGGATCGCCCAGCCGGTCCTGGCCGGCATGCCGTTGTCTGGCGCCCAGCGCCAGGCGAAGGCCAGGGCCGGCGCGATGTTCGCCGATCGGGTGATCGCAGCGGGCGAATTCATCCTGGGTCATGACAATGAATACGGCGAACCTGCCCACTGCCCATCGGTGGACGGTTGGAGCGGATCGGCCGGCTTCGGGATGAATGGGTCGTATCTGGCAGTGCGGCAGATCTATCAGGACACGACGGCGTTTCGAGCCTTTGAACGGGAGCATGCGAGCCCCGCCGGGGCGGCACCACTGGCCGAAAAAATGATCGGTCGACACAAGGATGGCCGGCCGCTGCTCACCCAGCCTCGAGCGCCGCAGGAAGAGGATGCATTCCGCTATCGGCTGGACGATCTGGAGGGCTTGCAGTGCCCGCGTGGTGCGCATGTGCGCCGGGCCAATCCGCGCGACTCGCTCGGATGGGATATCCAGTCGGGGCTGCGCATCGCGCGGCTGCACCGTCTGCTCAGGCGCGGTCGCACCTATGCGCGCCGCGATCGGCCGTGCGCGGGTGATGCGCAGCCCCCCTGCGACGATCTGTCGTATCGCGATCGCTGCGGCGAGGGTTTGTTCTTCATGGCGCTCAATGCGGATCTGGATCGACAGTTCGAGTTCGTGCAGCAACGCTGGATCGGCAACCGCGGCTTCGCCAACCTCGCTGACGAAGATGACCCCGCCGTCGGCGTGGCCGGCGAGCGCGCGTTTTCCACGCCGGCGATGCCGATCGGACGGCGCCTGGAGGGATTCGGTCAGTTCACCCGCACCGTGGGCGGCGGGTATTTTTTTCTGCCTGGCCTGCAAGCGCTGCGCTTCATCGCCGGGCTGGCAACGCAGCCCCGACAGGGCTGATCGGTGCCGGCGTCCCGATGGCCCGTGAATCGGCTCGCGCGGGCTGCCCCGCGGCCAGTGACGATTCATAACGGCCGAGCCAGTCGGGCACCGCGCGGCCTACCCGGATCTGCGGCATCGAGGGCAACAGCCCTTCGCGGGTCTCCTGCGCCAGCACTGCCTGACGAGCCAGTTCATAGGCCTGCTCGAACGAGCGTGTCTGGCTGAGCGCCTGCGCCAGGAAGGCTCGGCCGAAATACGTCAGGTCGGCTTCATTGCTGCACCCGAACGAGGTCCGATCCGCCGCAGCCGCCGTGATGACCAGGGAGTGATCATCATCGAAGGCATCGATGAAGGCGCCGCTGTAACAGGCCGATACCACGATCACCCGACGCCGTATCCCGGCCGCATCGAGCATCTGGCGCAGCCTGGCCGGCTCCAGGTCGTAGAGTTGCAGCGGCCAGCTGGCAAAGGAGATCCAGCCACCTCGCAGGCCATGCGAGGACAGATAGAGCAGCGCAAAATCCTCATCGGCATCCATCAGCCGGCCCAGATGGTCAAGCGAGCGCTGCAGGCTCGTGATTGTGGCCAGTGGCGTCGTCTGGACGGTATCGGGATTGTTGATCAGCAACAGCGAGCGGTCGCGCGCATCAAATCGTTCATCGAACAGATCTTTCGCGAACTGCAATTCCCTGGCGAAAACATCCTGTCCGGCATAAGGCGCAAGGCCAATGAAATACAGGTCGATGACGCCCGGGCGCTGGGCCTGCAGTGCCGTCAGCGCCGCATCGATCAGACCTTCCTGGGCATAGATGACGCTCTCGCCGGCCAGCCGGCCAAGCCGTTCCTCGCGCGCCGCGGCCAGCCCGGCGGGTTCAACCCAGACCGGACGATTCAGATCGGATCCGGCCGCCGGCAGCCAGACGATGAACCAGACCGCCAGCATCGAGACCGGCCAGGTGCGCCAGCGCGCGGTGTTCTCGCGGACCAGCAGCACGCTCAGGGCCAGCGCGAACCAGAGCAAACCAATCTGCGGCACGGCGTCGTCGGACGCCGCCAGGGCCGGCCAGCCTGGTGGATACCCGATCAGGATGGCGGTGATCGAATCGATGACCAGCCAGATCGCAAGACCGGGAATCGCGATCGCGAACAATCGCCGTGACTCGCCGAACCAGCCCGCACAGATGCCCGCGAGCGCGACGACGAGCATGGGCACGATCAGCAGACCCGGCAACGCCCAGAGATCCAACTCGGCCGGCAGATCCGCAGCCCCCCGGTCGCGCAAGACAGGAAGGAGCGGGCTGAGCAGCATCAACGTGACCAGTGCACTGCGGGCCGAGGGCAGGCAGCGCGCGCGCACTGGCAGCAGCACGCTGCCCAGCACGCCCTGCACCAGATTCAGCATCAGTGAGGCAAACCAATGCCACAGCCAGGCCATCATGGCGTCAGGCGCTGATCGGCGACAGGATAATGTCCTGGCCGGGGCCGACTAGACGCTGAACTGGCCGCCACGCTGCGCCTCGCCCGGACGCAGCAGTTCGAACAACTCATCGACCACCGCAAAATCGCGATAGCCGCAGCGCGCGAGTGGGCGCGCGGCAGCCGTATCAAAACGACCATCGACAATATAACGATCATCGATATGCACTGCGACGACCTGGCCGATGACCAGATAACTGCTCGTGGGCGCACCGTTCAGATCCGGGATGTACTGACTCAGCACCGTGCGGCACTCGAGCGAGGCCGGACTGTCTGCCACCCGCGGTGCACGGACCAGACGGCAGGGTGCCGCGGTGAGGCCGGCAACCTCATACTCATTGACACCGGCGGGCAACTGGTCGCTGGATGCGTTCATCGCATCGGCCAGGTCAGCCGTGCAGAGTGAAAACACGAACTCGCCAGTGTCGCGGGCATTGCGGGCGCTGTCTTTCATCGACTCGCTGGAAAAGGCGAGCAGGCCTGGATTGCCACCGAAGGCATTGAAGAAACTATAGGGTGCCAGATTCGGCCGGCCCTGCCCGTCGACCGTCGAAATCCAGCCGATGGGGCGCGGCGCGATGATGGCCTTGAACGGATCGTGCTTGAGCCCGTGCTGGCTGCCTTCGTAATACATGGTCTGTCTGACTCCGGATAGGACGAGGCGGCGTGCCGCGCAATATCGATCAGCGCGAATATTCGCTGGCGCAGAAGGTGCCGCCCTGATAACGATCGGCAACCAGATCGGGGGTTTCCTCACGCGCCAGAATCTGCCCGGCGAAGGTCTCGGAATCGTGCGCCGGTCGATAGCCCAGCTCGAACGCACGGCTGTTGTCCCACCAGCCGCGCTGATTGTTCGAAGCACCGTACAGAATCTCATGATGCACATCGGGATGCGTCAGACCGATCCGGATCAGCTGGACCAGATCCTCGGGATGCAGCCAGATCGACAGACGACGCCGGTCCAGTGGCTCAGGCCCGACATTGCCGATGCGCAGACTCATGATCTTCAGACCATGCTTGTCGGCATAGAGTGATCCCAGTGCCTCACCGAATGCCTTGCTCACACCATATCGGGAATCGGGCCGAACCGGCACCTGATTGTCGATCCGCCGGCTGCGCGGGTAAAAACCGATCGCATGATTGGACGAGGCGAACACAATGCGCTTGACGCCGGCCAGCCGCGCCGCTTCATAGATGTTGTACAACCCGACGATATTCGATTCGAGGATGTCATCCCATTCGCCTTCGATACTCTTGCCGCCCAGGTGAATGATGCCGTCGATGCCTTTCATCAACGCGGTGACATGCTGTTCATTGGCCAGATCGGCCGGCTGGAACCGTTCATTGGGCTGCAGATCGGGCGGCTCGATGCGGTCGGACAGCAACAGGCCGGGCCAGAGCTCGCGGAGCATGGGCCGGATCATGGTGGCCACGCCCCCCGCGGCGCCGGTGAGCAAGATGTTCGACATGAGTCTCTCCAGAAAAGTCGGCATGCGCGATCGGGGCATAGACTGCCGGACGAATCGCGACACGATGAACCCGAGTGTAGCGCGTGGCTGTCGTGACCATCGGCGCGGCCGGTGGCTGGCCATCGGCGCGATGGGCGTGGGCTGCAACGCCGGGCGCGATGCGCTTACCATTGGCGGGTCCTTCCCGAATCCGATCCCCCTGCCCGGAGCCTTGCCTTGAACGATATCGTGCGCGATCTGATCGGACTGCTGACCCTGGAGCGCCTGGATACCAATCTGTTTCGAGGTCAGAGCCTCGATTTCGGGACCAGCCGGGTATTCGGCGGACAGGTCCTGGGCCAGGCGCTCGCAGCCGCCGGGCATACCATCGAGGCGGGTAGCGCCCATTCGCTGCATGCCTATTTCCTGCGGGCCGGCGATCATGATGCGCCCATCATTTATGAAGTCGATCGTGCCCGCGACGGACGCAGCTTCGCATCGCGCCGGGTCGTGGCGATCCAGCACGGTCGACCGATCCTGAATCTGGCGGCCTCGTTTCAATTGCCCGAGACCGGGCTGGAGCACCAGTGCACCATGCCCGATGTCCCGCACGCCGATTCCCTCAAGGACATCGGCCAGTACCGGCGTGAATTCCTCGACCGGATGCCACCCGACAAACTGCCGCGGTACCTGAAGCTGGAGGATCCGTTCGAGTTCAGGCCCGTGCAGGCGCCACCGTTCGCCGAGTCGCAGTCGCGCGAACCCAACTACGCGATGTGGTTCCGGACCGCCTCGCCCCTGCCCGATGATGAGCCGCTGCATCGCGCCATCCTGACCTATGTGTCCGACTATTCACTGATCAGCGTGGCCACGCGCCCGCACATCGATACGGTGGCGCGCAGTCAGTTCTCGATCGCCAGCCTCGATCATGCGATGTGGTTCCAGCGCCCGTTCCGCATGGATCAATGGCTGCTCTACAGCATGGACAGTCCGAGTGCGACAGGCGGTCGTGGCCTCGTGCAGGGCCGCATCTTTCGCGAGGACGGCACGCTGGTCGCCGTGGTCACCCAGGAGGGCGTGATGCGTGTGGCCAGGCCACGATCCGCCGACTGATCGCATGCGCCGGGGCGATCAGCGATCGGGCCGCCCGCCTCAGGCGCCGGCCAGCAAACCCCTCACCTCAGACTCGAGCATGAACACATGCGGATCATCGATGCCGCGCAACCGCAGGGCCTGTGCCAGGCCGAACAGATAGTCGGCGTTGTGCCCGCTCGGCCCCGATGAGGCGGCGATCTGCGCCGCCAGCGAGGGGATAGGCGCATCACCCAGCCAGGCCGGATTGCCGGGTGGCGCGCGATAGACCACGGCATCGATAATTCCGCGGGAACCAGCATCAAGCATGATGGACTCTCGCGCGTAGCCATTCTTTTCGCGGTGATCGAGCGCCTCGAAGGTGGCCGTCAGGGTCTCGGTGTCCAGCAGATAGGCCACGCCGGCACAACTCGCTAAGACGTCTCGCACCAGGGTCACCACCCGGCCCGGCGAGTCCGGGGTGCCGCGATGATCATGCGAACCCTGCCAGAAGCGCCGGGACCAACCGCAGGCCGCAGCCAGCGTCTGGTCGAGAAACGGAAAGTCGGGTCGCCAGATCAGCGACCCGTAGGCGAACAGCCAGACCGGCTGGCCGCTCAGGGTCGGCTCCCGGCCGCCGGCGGATCGGCTGGCTCCAGCCATTGCGCCTGATCGGGCATCAGCAGTTCGACATCACTGTCGGCGAGCTGGAAGTGAAACCCGTCGGTGCGGGTGGCAAGATCACCGAGCAGGGCCCGGCCGTCGTCACCGGCAATCGACGCAGACAGGCGAACCCATTGCCCGGTCGGCGACGGTGGATCGGCCTTCGCATCGGCCTTCGCATCGGCCTTCGCATCGGCCTTCGCATCGGCCTTCGCATCGGCCTTCGCATCGGCCTTCGCATCGGCCGCCGTTTCGGTCTTGCCATCGGGCGTGGCACCGGCCGGCTGGCTCAGTCGCTCGATCGTCACGGTTGATCCATCCGCCGTGGTGAACAGGGCCGACCCGACGACACTCACCGCGGCATCTGCCCGGCGCACCGCCTGAAAGCGCAGATTGCCTGGCAGACCGGCCAGCCGGGTCAAACGGGCGCTCGCGGCGCGGCGGTCCGCCGGCACATCCTTCAATGCCAGCGGTTGGCCGGCAGCAGGCGAGGCGAAGTCGAGGCTCGCGCCATCGTTTGCCAGAAGGCGAACCGCCGTGATCTTTGCCGCTGGCACGCTCACCAATGAGGTGTCGAACCAGCCGGTGCGACTGTCCGGCAGATCGAGGGCACCGCGCAGCAACCAGGACTGCGGCTCGTCCAGCCGCCTGGCGAACACGCCACCACTGGTGCCACCGACCGACATATCGCGCTTGCCCAGCACCATGCGCGCCACCGGCGCATCACCGGCAAACAACTCGATGCGTTTGCCTGCGCCCTGGTCGGTACCCGGATCGCCCAGATCGAGATCGGCATAGCGGGTCGGGTCGCTGGTCTTGCGCTCCTCGATGGTCAATGTGGCCATTGCCGTGAGCAAGGCGCGGATCGCCTGTGGATCGGCCGGAAATCCAGACGCCTCGTCGACGAAGCCCTGATCCTGTCGCACCAGCACAGCCTGCCAGTTGCCTGCATCGAAACTCAGACGCGTGAGCTGATTGGCCTTGCCGATCATGCCCGGCACAAAGGATTCGCCACGCTGGTCAGAACCGTTGTCCGACCGGCCCAGCCAGGCGCTGACGCCGGCGCCCGCCACGGCGATCAAGCTCACGACGAGCAATCGGGCGAGTGAACCGGCATTCATCGCGCATCTCCTGTCGGGGTCGGCTCGCGCCGCCCGGGTACGGCCCGATTGCGTCGGCGCAGGGCAAACAACAAGGTGATGGCCGCCACGATCACCGGCACCAGGCCGACGTTGGCACCGATCAGCCGCGTCTTGAGCTGCTCGACATCGGACTTGAGGTTGAACTGCACGTCACGCAACTCGGCGCGCGTGGCGAGCAGGTCGGCGCGGAATTGTTCGATCTCCCGCGTGCCCTCGGCCGAGAGCAAGGCTCCGCCCTCACCCGACTTGCGGCTCAGTTCGGCCAGGCGCGACTCGGTCTCGCGCAGACGGGTGGTGAGCGCCTGCTCCTTACTCAGATAACGGGCCTGGGCATCGCGCTCGATGTCATTGATCCGGTCGAAGGGTCGCCAGGAGATACCGCGACCGCGCAGATCCACCAGACTCGCCCCGCCCGCCATCTGTTCGGCCAGATTGAGCGCGAAATCGCCATTGTTGGCGAAGGCCGTGGTCACGGCCTGGCCCAGCAGCCGCTGCTGACGCATCCAGTTGCGGTCCATCAACATGTCGGCATCACCGACGACCACGAGATTGAGCGCACCGGCGGATCGCGCCCGATGTTCACCCTCACGCGTGGACTCGGCCGGTCTGCCGTCGGGGAATGCCGTGTTCAGTTCGCCAGTTACCCGCGCGCCCAGAACGGGCCGCGTTCCGGTTGGTTTGATGCCGGCGATCAGGGCTCGCGGGTCACCACCCGGATCGCCGGCCGCCGCGGCATTGATCGTACCGGCACTGGCCGACGCCACCAGCAAGGGGTCAAGCGTGATGCCCTCACGGGTCTGGGTGAATTGCCCGGCCGTGGTCAACAGGATGCTGTTCAGTTCGCTGAGTTCGGGATGATTCCGCGCCAGTGAATCCTCGCGCAGACCCAGCCATTGCACGGTGGGAACCGAGACCTCTCGACCGCCCGTCGAGGGGCGATTGCTGGACAGCGCATTGACCGGATCACCGATGGCCTTGTCGGGTTCCCAGCCGATGCCCCAGCCCGCGAACAAGGGCGCGAGGTCGGAAGCCGGTTGGTCGGGCGGCATGCCGGGGCGCAGGCCCTGTTTGGTTTCCGCATAGGGATCGACGAAGATGAATGTCGCCCCGCCACCGAGCGTCCATTGATCGATTGCATACAACAACTGGGTCGACAGCTTCTGCGGATGCACGAGCATGACCAGCCGCGTGCCGGCCGGCAGTTCGCTCGCATCGGTTCTGAGCAGACGCACGTCGAAGAACTGGCGCGCCTGCACCAGCAGTTGCTGCTCGGGCTGGCGGGTCATGGGGTTGCCGGCCAGGCCGACGCCATCGAACAGCGCCAGCACCGGCTTGCCGCGCCGACCAAGCTCCACGATCATGCGCGTGAGGTCGTATTCAAGAAACGGTTCCCGGTCCGGACTGAACACCGGAATGCTGCCCTTGCCGTCGGTCGAATTGGTTGCGGCCAGACCGAAGAACACCGAGGTGTCATTGCCCGCCGCGATCGGCGTCACGCCCAGCCCTACCGCCCTGTCCTCGGCATCCGAGAAGGGCTTCGGATCAATGAGCTCAACGCGCAGCTTGCCCCCCGCCTGACGCTCATACGCGGCCAGGGTTTCCTGCACGCGGGTGGCATAAGTGGCCAACGAGGGTGCGCTATCGACCAGATTACCCGACAGGAACAGGCGCAGATGGACCGGCTCATCGAGCGAGGCGAGTACCTGCCGGGTGCCATCGGACAGCGTGAACAGTCGTTGCGCGGTGAGGTCCAGACGCACCGGTTTGAGCCACTGGCCGACCAGCACGTTCAGTGCGCCGAACAGCACGATGGCAGCAAACGCGCCAAGCGCGATTCGCGTACCGCGGGACAGACGGGCCAAATAATCAGTCATGCAACAGACTCCTGCCTTCGGGCGGTCATGATGGTCCGACGCCGCCGGCTGGCGAGCGACCGATCGTGACGGCCTTCAGCCACGCTTGAGATCAAGAAATTGAGCATTGAGCCAGAGACACAGAACGATCAACGAGGTGAAGAAGAACACGGTGCCGGCCTCTAGAACACCGCGCGAGAGCCGACCGAAATGATTCAGGAAGGACATCGAGGCGAACCATTCCGTGACCGAGGCGGGCAACCAGCCGCGCAATGCGCTCAACACGAGTTCACTGCCCAGCATCACCAGCAGGAAACTCACGATCACTGCCACGATGAAGGCGATCACCTGGTTTCGGGTCAGCACCGACACCAGCGCGGAGACCGCCAGAAATGCACCAGCCATCAACCAGCTGCCCAGGTAGCTGGCGACGATCACCCCATTGTCGGGCGAGCCCAGCCAGTTCACGGTCAGCCACAAAGGCATGGTCAGGATCAATGCGATGCCGGCGAACACCCAGGCCGCCAGAAACTTGCCCAACACCAGCGATAAGGGCGACGCGGGCAGTGTCATCAACAACTCGATGGTGCCTGAGCGCCGCTCCTCGGCCCACAGCCGCATGCCGATCGCCGGCATCAGGATCAGGAACAACCAGGGATGCCAGGTGAAGAACGCAATCAGATCGGCCTGGCCGCGTTCGAAGAAGCCGCCGAGAAAAAATGTCATGCCGGCGGACAGCGCTAAAAACACCGCCAGGAACACGGCGGCCAGCGGCGTGGCGAAATAGCTGGCCAACTCGCGCGCGAACACGGTGCGGGTGGTGTGGACAAAACCGGTGCTCATGAATTTGCTCCATCCCGCTCGCCACGGGTGATGCGCCGAAACACGTCTTCCAGTCGGGGTCGGTAGGTGGTGATTTCCTCGAAACGGATACTGGCCGCACCCAGCCGGTCGGCCACGTCGGCCGCGCTGAAATCATCGCGCGTGGATTCGATGAGCAGGCGCGAGGTCGCACCGACATGTTCGAGCGCACTGACCTCATGAAAGCCCGCTTCGGGCGAGAAACTGTCCAGCACCAGGGCGGCCTGATCGCGATTCACGATGACCTGGACCCGGCGAACGGAGGTTTCGCGCATCATCAGTTCCTGGGGCGTCTGATCGGCCACGATGCGACCATCGGCGATGATGATCGCCCGCGTGCAAACCGCTTCCACCTCTTCGAGAATATGAGTGGAGATGACAATGGCCTTGTCGGGTGCGATCCGGCGGATCAGTGCACGCATCTCGTGCTTCTGATTCGGATCCAGACCGTCGGTGGGCTCGTCCAGAATCAGGACTTCGGGATCATGCAGCAAGGCCTGGGCGATGCCCACTCGCCGCGCGAAGCCCTTGGACAGATTCTCGATTCGCCGGTTCCAGACCGGTTCGAGCTGAACCTGGGCCACCATGTCGCCCAGCCGTTCGCGCAATGCCGACCCGCCCAGGCCACGCATGCGGCCGATGAATTGCAGGTAGGCAGCGACCGTCATGTCACCGTAGGCCGGCGCGCCTTCGGGCAGATAACCGATGCGCTGCTTGCTGGCGATCGGATCGAGCGCCACATCGATTCCGCCGATCAGCGCCTGGCCTGCATCGGCAGGCAGAAAGCCGGTGAGCATCTTCATGGTGGTCGATTTGCCCGCGCCATTGGGGCCCAGGAAACCCGTCACTTCACCTCGCGAAACCGCAAAGCTGACCTCACGCACCGCATGAAATCGGCCAAAACGCTTGCTCAAGCCACGTGCCTCGACAAGTGTCATCGATTCGGTCCTTCCTGTCTGTGTGCACTGAGGGTAGCGCTGCGCCCGGCATAATCGTAGCGATGCGTCTGGCGCATCACGCCCACTTCTGGAGCAGGCAGCAGCATTTTGGGAATGCTAACAAACTCTGTCCGATGGCTGGGTCGACATGCGCGAGGGTCTCTGCCCATTGCCGTTTTCATCGGCATCCTGCTGCCCGATCTGGCGAGTCTGTTGCGGCCCCTGCTCACGCTGGCCGTGATCGGCACGCTCACCGCGGTCATCATCCGGCTGGACTGGCTCCGCCTGATGTCTGCGATCCGCAGCCCGTTGCTTACCCTCCTGCTGGCGGGCTGGCAATTGATCGTGAGTCCGCTGTTGATCTGGGGCCTGGTCGGCATGGCTGGCCTGCCGCCGGTGTTCGCGGTGGCCTTGCTGTTGCAGGCCGCCGCACCACCGATCGGTTCAGTGGCCGCCTTTGCCCTGATCCTGCGACTGGACGCGACACAGACCCTGCTCGCCTCGGTATTGATGACCATTCTGCTGCCCCTGAGTCTCACACCGATCGTTGCACTGGTACTGCCCGAAGCCGGCATCGACGTCGATATCGCCCGATTCTTCGGCTGGGTGAGCACGGTGGTCGCTGCACCGTTCGCGCTGGGGGTGATCATCCGGCGCCTGGTCGGCGTTGACCGGCTCGCGCGAAATGATGAGTTCATGGCCGGCATCAATGTCTTGTTGTTGCTGATCTTTGCCATTGCAGTCATGGATGGGGTAACGGATCGACTGTTCGCCGATCCGCTGCACATCGCCCAGCTGCTGGTGCTCGCCTGCGTGGCGGGCCTGCTCCACCACGCAGCAGGTTATCTGCTGTTTCGCCGGGCCGGGCCGACCATCGCCTGGTCGGCCGCACTACTCACCGGCAACCGCAATATGGGCCTGATGCTGGCGGTCACCGCTGGCACGGCCGGCGAGACGTTTTCGCTCTTTGCCGGCGTGGCGCAGATACCGATGTACTTCGCGCCCCTGTTGCTCGCCCCGCTGGTCAACCGCAGTATGCGCAGTCGCGAGCGTGGAGCGGCTCGCGACTGACCTGGCACCAATCAGGATCGCGGGGTGTCGCCCGCTTCGTGCTGGCGCAGGAAGTTCTCGAAATCGCGTTGATCGCTGGATCGCCGCTCGGCCGCTTTGAAGGCCTCGAAGGCACGCACCAGTTCGTCGAGTTTTGCCTGTTCCGCCTTGAGCCGCTGCTGCTCACCCTCCAGATACCGGGCCAGCGCGACATTGTCCGGTTTGCGCGTCATGACGGACTGCAGCCCTTGCGGCATGCTCACGCGGGGATTGTCCATCCATTTGCGCACCAGGGGCCATCGGGTGATCTGATCGCGCCAGAGCGCCCAGACCAGCAAGGCCAGTCCAACCGGCCAGAACACGATGAAGCCGGCCACGATGGCGGCGATGAACAGACCACCGACCGACGAACGGGCCTTTTGAGGCGCAACGGGTGCAGCCTGGGACCCGACGGCCGCCGACTCGAGATACGTGGGTTGAACAGCGGATTCAGAATTCATGGAGCCCTCCCGAATGGAACCGGTGTCATGCAACACCCCGAACTAACCAACCAGAGGCAGATGGGGTTGACAGACCCGGGTTTCAAGACCCGACCGCCGATCAGCCGATTTCGAAGGTTCCGTCCACCTCGACCGCAGCGTGCGCCGGCAGGCTGGCCACCCCGACGGCGAAGCGCGCATGACGGCCAGCGTCGCCGAATACGCTCACCATCAGATCGGATGCGCCATTAATGCACTTGGGCGCATCGACGAATCCGTTGGTCACGCTGACAAACCCACCCAGTCGCAGCACCCGGCGCACGCGGCCCAGGTCGCCATGGCAGGCGTGTCTGACCTGGGCAAGCAGGTTGATGGCACAGATGCGCGCCGCGTCGTAGCCCTGCTCGACGGACACCGAGCCGCCGAGCTGGCCGGTCACGGCGACCTTGCCATTCACCAACGGCAGCTGCCCGGACACATAGACGGTATTGCCACTGATCGTATAGCCGACGTAGTTGCCCAGGGGCGTGGCCACCTCGGGAATGCTGATGCCCAGCTTGGCCAGGGATTCGTCGATGCTCGACATGGTGCGACTCCGGATGATGACCGCACCGGTCCGATACCGTGCGGTTCGAACCGATTTTCCCACGAATCGATGCCGCGCCGGCCGGATTGGCGCACTAGTTCCTGGGCAGCGATGGGGCGGACGTTCATCCTTCCATCCAGGGGCGCGAAATGGCGGCGGCATCTCAACCGAGCCGCCAGCGCCGACAACTTCCCGACACGGGACGACCGGGCGATATCATCCATGTCACAACCGGATCACTACGTTACCCTGGGCATCGAGCGATCGGCCAGCACGGACGCCATCCGTCAGGCCTATCGACGACAGGCGCGTCGATTGCATCCCGATGTGAGCCGCGAGCCTGACGCCGAAGAGCGCTTCAAACAACTCAGCGTCGCCTATATCACGCTGCGTGACCCCAACCGACGCGCCGCCTACGACCGGCATATGCTCAAACCGGGCTCCGGCCGGCCGTTCACGGCACCACCCGACTTTTCCCGCGGCTTCTCATTCGATACGGGCAGGAACACCCGACGCGGATTCAGCGACCTGTTCGATCGTGTCGACAGCGCGCCACCGGTGCCCCCCCAGAACACGCTGCAGCCCGATACTGGCGCGACTGACGAGCGCGACCAGATCGAGATCTCGATCGATCTGCGCGATGCTTACCAGGGCGCACGTCGCACCGTCACCCTGCGCCGGCAGGTTCTTGACGCGCATGGACAGCCTCAGACGCAGTCGCGTCGCGTGCTCGTCGACATTCCCAAAGGCATCCAGGCGGGCGAGTTGATCAAGGTGCCGGCCCAGGACAACCTCGATAGAGACGCCTACCTTATCGTTCGATTTCATGACACGCCGGACTGGCGGGTCAACGGCAAGGACGTGTCGATGGACTTGCCGGTGACGCCCTGGGAGGCCATGCTGGGCACGGTCATCCCGATTCAATCGCCATCCGAAACCATCGACCTGACGGTGCCGCCCGGCTCACAGACCGGACTCAGACTGCGTCTGAAGGGCCGCGGCATTCCGGCATCACTGCCTGGCGACCTGTATGTACGGCTGCGCATCGTACTGCCCGAGGCAGCGACACCGGCCGCCCGCAAGGCTTACCAGGACTTCGCCAGGGCCACCGAATTCGACCCCCGCCGCCGATAGGAGCGCTTTCAGCGCCGGGAATCGGGCCCGTTGGCCGGGTCTGCCACGTTCTTCGAACGCACCATCTGGACATGGGTAATGCCGTCTTCATCGTAGGGCGGCGAGCATAAGGTGAAGCCCAGCGATTCATAGAAACCGATCAGATACTGCTGGGCCGAGATCCGGATACCCAGCGCCGGCCACCATTCCTGGCAGCGCTCAATGCCCTCGCGCATCAGCGCCCGCCCGCAGCCCTGCCCACGCATCGACTGATCGACCAAGACCCGGCCGATCGAGGGTTCGTCATACCGGACGCCGGGTGCCAGGATGCGCAGGCCGGCCACCAGCCGTCCGGGAACCGATGAATCCGGTGAGCCGGTCTCCTGCCAGCCAGTCAGATGCGCCGCCTGCGGGTCCAGTCCGTCCAGGTCCTGATAAAGACATTGCTGTTCGATACCGAACACGGTCTGGCGCAGACGCAGGATCTCGTAGAGTTCCGTCACGGTCAGCTCCTGGAACCATGCCCAGCGCCAGCGGATCGGTCGGTCTGTCGGAGGGTCGGGTTCGGGAGCGGCCATCGCACGATTATCGTTGCAACGGCGGCTGATGCGTGAATTCACATTGCGTCACCTATCGTGGCACTCGTGTTGATGCATTGCACAATCCAGCTGACTAAGCTGTAGGCTCAGGGCCGCAACTGTGGATCAACGAGGATTTTGCAATGCAGCGTGAGAAGCCGTCACGAGCGGTTCGATGGCGCCACTGGCTGGCCAGGCTGCGCGGCTGGATTCGGCGCCTGTTCGGCCACGATCGGCCCGATCCGCCGGAGGCACCGGCCGTGCCGTCTGCCGTGCCGTCTGCCGTGCCGTCTGCCGTGCCGTCTGCCGTGCCGCCTGCCGTGCCGCCTGCCGTGCCGCCTGCCGTGCCGCCTGCCGTGCCGCCTGCCGTGCCGCCTGCCGTGCCGTCTGCCGTGCCCCCTGCCGCGAAACGCCAGCCAAGGCAGACGTCGCCGCGTCGATCGGCCGCCAGGCCAGACGGGGCAGAGCCCAACACAGTGCTCAGGACCACCGGCCAGGCGCGGGTTGCGCACGCCAGAATCTCGCTGGCGCCGCTCGTCTCGCCCAGCCGCGACTATCTGTTGCTCTCGCCCTCGCGTCCGATCGGCGATCCGGCGCTCATCGTGATGCTGCACGGCTGCCGCCAGACGGCCGAGGAATTCATCCTCGCAGCCCGTCTCGAGCAATGGGTCGAAACCGGTCGCTGGCGGATCCTGCTGCCCAGACAGACCCGCGCGGCCAATCTTCACGGCTGCTGGAACTGGTTCGACTCGAACACGGTCGCGGGCGCCGGCGAAACCGCGATCGTGCTGGCCGCAATCGACGCCGTGCATGGGCGACATCCGGCACCGGGGTCATCCCTGTTCATCGCCGGTCTGTCCTCGGGTGCCGCGCTGGCCGCGACGCTGGTCTGTCATGCCGGCGAGCGGTTCCGGGCCGCTGCGTTTCATTCCGGCCTGGCGATGGGTTCGGCCTCATCCGCTCTACAGGCGCGCAAGGTCATGACAACAGGACCGGATCGCGACGTCACATTTGGTCTGCCAGGGCGGGTCGGCACGCCGAGTCTGGTCATTCATGGGGATGCCGACGCCGTGGTGAGCCCGGTCCATGCCGATCAACTGAACCGCCAGATGCTCGCGCTGGACGGTGCGATCGCGCCGGGTGCCGAGCTGCCGGCACCGAGTTCGAGCAAGCTGTTGCCTCGCGCAGGGAGCGACGGATCGCGGTCCTGCCAGAGCGATCGAACGGCACTGGACAGACGCTTCGGGCAGCATCGCCAGGTGATCGTCACCGGTCTGGAACATGCCTGGAGCGGTGGCGATGGCCGCGCCCGGTTTGTTGACGAAGCCGGTCCGAATGCGAGCAACCTGATCATCTCGTTCTTCGACGAGCATCGCATCGAATCCCAACAGCCGACGATCGATGATGCGCGGATCGACACGCAACGCGCCGGTCAGACCGCGAACATGTCAGATCAATGACGAAGTTTGTCAGTAATTGTTCGGCGCTGGCGGAGAGGATCCGCCCGACGGGTCGCGGAAAAACTCGCATGGAATGCGCAATTCGGCGCGATGCGCAGGCCATGGCGGACGAACGCCCGCACTGACGGTTACCGCAGGTTGCACGGCCGCGACGCCGAGCCTGTAGCGTGGTGTCCTTGTTGTGGCTCTCTCTGCGGAACCTCCTCCAATGCCCGGTCGATCTGGACTTCTTGACGCTTTGCTCTGGCGCTCGCCGTCGCGGCCCGCCGGTGTTGGCGACAGTGACAACTTCGCCAGACGGATCGCCCGTCACGGCGTGTTGGCCAGAGCCACCGACCTGATGCGCGGGTTGACCATGTGGATGACGCAACACCTGTGGCGTCGTCGCGCATCCGAGCCTGGCATTCCCGAGTCCGCCCTGTTCCGGCGCGCCGATTCACCATCTGTTGATTCGCCCGCTGGCTCGTTGCAGGGAGCGAGTGGGCCGGACGGCTCCGAGCCGGTCGAGCGTCAGTACATCGCTGTCGGTCATTCCGGTGTGGCCGGCGCGCCCGACGGTCGCCTGCGCAGCATGCCCTGGGTGACGCCCTCGCGTGAATACCTGCTGCTGGCCCCGGCCCGTCCCTCGCCGATCAAGCGGTTGCTGGTGCTGCTGCACGGCTGCGGCCAGACACCGGCCCAGTTCGCCGCCGCAACCGGCGTGAGTCAACTGGTCGAACGCGGCGACTGGCTGGTGTTGATGCCGGCGCAGTCACGAGCTGCCAATGGCGATGGCTGCTGGAACTGGTTCGATTCGCGCACGGCCGCCGGCGCAGGCGAAGCGGCGATCGTGCTCGCCGCCATCGAACAGGTCGCCCAGCGTCATGACATCGATGCAGACAACACCTTCATCGCGGGCATTTCGTCGGGCGCGGCACTGGCCGCTGCCATTGCGGCCAACGCACCGCATCGTTTCGCGGCTGCGGCGTTTCATTCGGGCATCGCCATGGGTGCCACCACCTCTGCCCTGCGCGCCCGTCGGGTCATGCAGAAGGGCCCCGATCGGGATGTCACCGAAGGCCTGCCCGCGATGAGCCGGTTGCCGGCACTGGTGATTCATGGCATGGCCGACAAGGTCGTCGCCCCCTGTCATGCCGACGAACTGATGCGTCAGATGCTCGCGATCAACGGCCGTCAGGCACCCGGCGCGGCGCTGCCCGCGCCAACCCGGACCGAAACCAGCGGTACGCCGAACCGTACCCTGCTCACCCGTCACTGGGGCGAGCACCGCCAGATCATGATTCGCGGTCTGTCGCATGCCTGGAGCGGTGGCAGCGGGGCCTGGCCCGGTACCGATCCGGATGGCCCCAACGCCATCGATCTGATGGCCGGCTTCTTCATGGAGCACGATCGCCTGCCCGCACGAGCCCTGTACGCGGGTTGAAGGCCCAGCCGGTACCGCCACCGGTATCGGCTCTGACACCCGGCGACCGAATCAGACCGGCGTGACCGGCCAACGCAGATCCAGCGTACACGGCATCTCGGGCGACACCTGCACCGGTGGAGCCTGGACTAGACCCGGCGTGTGACCGAACCCCTGGAACCGCGCCAGGCGCCGGGCCTGTGCCTCGTTCGCATTGACCGGGAAGGTCTCGTAGTTGCGTCCACCCGGATGGGCGACGTGATAGACGCAACCACCCAGTGATCGGCTGGTCCACAGGTCGATGATGTCGAAGGTGAGCGGCGCATTGGCCGGCAGTGCGGGTTGCAGACCGCGCGCTGCCTGCCAGGCCTTGAAACGCACGCCTCCGACCGCCTGCCCGACCCTGCCGGTGCCGGTCAGTGGCACCGCCCGGCCGTTGCACAACACCCGGTGGCGTTCGGGATTCCAGCCATCGACCCGCACCTGCAGCCGCTCGACCGATGAATCGACGAAACGCACCGTGCCGCCGATCGCCCCTTCTTCGCCCAGCACATGCCAGGGCTCGAGCGCTTGGCGCAACTCGAGCGAGACGCCGTCATAGGCGACCTCACCGCAGAACGGAAATCGGAACTCGTACTGCGCCTCGAACCAGACCGGATCGAGCGCCAGATCGTGGGCGGCCAGGTCGTCGAGCACGTCGTGGAAATCCTGCCAGACAAAGGCGGGCAGCATGAAGCGGTCGTGCAGCGCCGTGCCCCAGCGGGTGAAGCGGCCACTCAGGGGCGAGCGCCAGAAGCGCAGGATCAGCGCTCGGATCAGCAGTTGCTGGGCCAGGCTCATGCGCGGGTCAGGGGGCATCTCGAAACCCCGAAACTCGACCAGACCGAGCCGCCCGGTCGGTCCGTGCGGCGAGAACATCTTGTCGATGCAGATCTCGCTGCGATGGGTGTTGCCCGACACATCAACCAGCAGGTCACGAAACAGGCGATCGACGAACCAGGGCGGCGGGGTCGACCCCGACCCCGGTTCGGGAATCTGCGCCATGGCCAGTTCGAGTTCATAAAGTGAATCGTGACGGGCTTCGTCGATGCGCGGCGCCTGGCTGGTCGGCCCGACGAACAGACCGGAAAACAGATAGGAGAGCGACGGATGACGTTGCCAGCAGCGCAGCAGACTGGCCAGCAGATCGGGACGGCGCAGGAACGGACTGTCGTTGGGCGTGGCGCCGCCGACCACGATATGGTTGCCGCCCCCGGTGCCAGCATGGCGGCCATCGAGCATGAACTTGTCGGCGCCCAGCCGGGTCTGCCGCGCCTGCTCATAGACCGTGCCGGTGATCGCGACGGCCTCCTGCCAACTGCGGGCCGGATGAATATTGACTTCGATGACACCAGGATCGGGCGCTACCCGGATTACGTTCAGTCGCGGGTCGTCGGGCGGTGGGTAACCTTCGATGGTGACCGGCTGCGCCATCGACGCGGCGGTGGACTCAACCGCGGACAACAGCTCGAGATAATCCTCGAGTGCTTCGGTGGGTGGCATGAACACGCACAGGCGCCCCTCGCGCCATTCGAAGCTCAGCGCCGTGCGGACGGCCTCGGCATGCCTCTCCTGTTCGATGCGGTTCTGCGCCGGCGCCTGACCGGGGTCACCCGTGCGACGCGCCGCCTGGGGCCGACCGGTGGACGGATCGATCTGGCCGGGTGAAGCAGCCGGCGAATCAGGCAGAGGCTCGCGCGGCACGCTTGGGTCAGGCGGATAGAGATACGGATAACTCGAGGGTGGCACCCAGGGCAGGCTGCCCAGGGGGAGCCGGTAACCGAGCGCAGAGTCGCCGGGTGCGGCAAACAGTCGGCCACGCCGCAGATCCCATCGCTCGCTGCGCCAACCGCCCGCTCGAGCATTCCAACGCTGCACGGGCAACACATGACCGACCGGACGGGTCAGACCCCGGCTGAACACGCCGATCATCCGGCCACGGGCTTCAGGGTCTTCCAGTTTCGGGTCGGTGGGGTCGACATTGGGCGGCAGCTCGCCTTCCTTCTGCGACCAATAGAGCGGGTCTTCATAGGCCGGCAGCACATGATCGGGCTCGAGCGCCAGGGTCACCGCCATGGCCTGGGCGAACCGTTCAGTCAACGAGGCAGTGGCGTCGCTCGCAGCCCTGGCAGGCGCGGCATCAGACGCATCAGACACCTCGACGGGCGCCGGGTCAGTGGACGGATCGGCCGATTGCGGCTCGATGCTGTCGGCCAGCAGAGCATCATCGTGCCAGAGCGGCTGGCCATCGACCCGCCAGAACAGGGAATACGTCCAGCGGGGCAATGTCTCACCCGGATACCACTTGCCCTGGCCATGATGCAGGGCGCCACCCGGCGCGAATTGCGTCCTGAGACGCCGGATCAGTCGATCGGCCAGCACCGGTTTGGTCGGGCCCACCGCATCGGTATTCCACTCGCCGCTTTCATAGTCGTCGATCGATACGAAGGTGGGTTCGCCACCCATGGTGAGCCGGACATCGGCCGCCTGCAGACCCTCGTCGACGCGATCGCCCAATGCCAGCAGGCGACTCCAGGCGTCATCGGCAAACGGCAGGGTGATGCGCGGATGTTCGGCCACGCGCCGCACCGTCATCTCAAAATCGAAGCTCACCTCCGCCTGGCCGGCCATGCCGGATATCGGCGCCGCGCTGCGATAATGCGGAGTGGCCGCCAGCGGAATATGACTCTCGCCGCAGAGCAGACCCGAGGTGGGATCAAAACCGATCCAGCCGGCACCGGGAATATAGATCTCTGCCCAGGCGTGCAGATCGGTGAAATCGTGATCGGTACCGCTGGGACCGTCCAGCGCAGGCAGATCGGGTTTGAGCTGGATCAGATAGCCGCTCACGAAGCGTGCGGCGAAACCCAGATGCCGCACCACCTGCACCAGCAACCAACTCGAATCGCGGCACGAACCACTGCCAAGCTCAAGCGTCTGCTCGGGCGACTGCACGCCGGGTTCCATGCGGATCAGATAGCGGATCTCATTGGCGATGCGGCGATTGAGATCGACCAGCATGTCGACGGTATTGACTGCCGAGGGTGCCAGCGTCTTCAGCCAGGCGGCCAGGCGGGGGCCGGCCGGGTCGACCCGTCGATACGCGGCCAGATCCTCACGCAGGTCGTCGTCGTAGTCGAAGGGGAAACGTTCGGCAGCGGGTTCGACGAAAAAATCGAAGGGGTTGTAGACCGTGAGGTCGGCAGTGAGGTCAACGGTGATGCGCAGCAACCCGACCTTTTCGGGGAACACATAGCGGGCGACCCAGTTGCCCACCGGGTCTTGTTGCCAGTTCACGAAATGCGGCTGGGGTTCGACCGCGAGCGTATAGTTTCGCACTGGCGTTCGACTGTGAGTTGCCGGCCGCAGGCGGATCAGTTGCGGACCGAGTTCGACCGGACGGTCGTAGCGATATTCTGTCCGGTGATGTAAAGCAGCAAGAATTGCCATGGAGCTGATCAGAATGTCCGGGTCATGGGACTCGCAGTCAATGTTTCTACGAGTAGTGGTTGGCCGATCGACACCATGAGAATACGCCTCAGTGAACACCCGTAGCGCAATCGCCCCTGAACTGAGTCCTGGCGGGCTGCTTGCCCGCTATCGCCCTCCCGTCGATGCCTATGACGAACTGCTCGATGAGCGGGGCAATGTCAGAGCACATTGGCGCGATCTGATCGATGGCCTGCAGGCGCTTGGGCCGGCCGCCTGCCGGGTGGCTCGGGAGAATGCCCAGCGCCTGTTGCGCGACAATGCCGTGACGTATCTGCCGCAGGGACAGACCGAGTCGGCATCGTCGCGACCCTGGCAACTCGATCTGCTGCCGTTCATGCTGGCGCCCGCCGAACACGAGCGTCTGCAGGCCGGCCTGGCCCAGCGCACACGGCTGCTCAATGCGATCATCGCCGACTGTCTGGGCCCGCAGAAACTGCTGCGCGAACGACACATTCCACCCGGCGTCATCTATGGCTGCGGCGGATTCCTGCCCGCCTGTCATGGCATCAATGCCCCGCAGGACCGTTATCTGCAACTGGTTGCCTACGATCTGGCGCGTGGCCCCGATGGGCGATGGTGGGTCGTGCGCGATCGCGTGGCATCGCCGTCAGGGCTGGGCTACACGCTCGAAAACCGGCTGATCACGTCGCAGTGCCTGAACAGCGTGTTCGAGCTGGCGCGGGTGGAGCGCGTGGCGGGCTTTTTCCGCGCGATCAATGCCAGCCTCGAGAACACCGTCAACAATGACGATCCGCTGTCGCTGATCCTCGCCTCACAGACCCGCAGCGCCGATTATTTCGAGCATGCCTTCCTGGGCCGATATCTGGGTCATGACGTGGTGGCCGGCGCCGACCTCACCGTGCGGGATGAACGGCTCTTTCTCAAGACCATTCACGGCCTGCGGCCGGTCGATCTGCTCATGCGCCGCATCGACTCCCAGAACGCCGATCCGCTGGAACTGCGGGTCGATGCGATCGACGGCGTGCCTGGCCTGCTCACGGCGATCCGCGCAGGCCATGTGACGATGATCAACTGGCCGGGCGCGGAAATCGCCGAGAGCCCTGGCCTGGCCCCATTTCTGCCGGCGCTGTGCCGGCAACTGCTCGGCGAGGAGCTGGCCATTCCGAGTGTTGCCTCATGGTGGTGCGGACAACCCACGGAGCGTGACCACGTTCTGGACAATCTGCACCAGCTGATCGTGCGCCGGATCGATTCGGGCAGCGTGCGACCGGGCTCGCGACCCAATCATTTCGTGGGCGCCATGCTGAGCGAGGGCGATCGTGCCCGGCTCAGGGAATCGATCCGGCTCGCACCCCATGAATTCGTGGGTCAGGAGCCGATGACCGTGTCGGTCGCCCCGATCTGGGGCAGCAATGGCGAGATCCTGGCGGCGAGCACGTCCTTGCGCGTCTTTCTGACCGACACCGGGCAGGGCTATCGGAAGATGCCCGGCGGCCTGGCGCGCGCCGATGCACCAGGCTCGCAGGCGCGCGAACAGATGCGTCTGCCCAATGACCTGAACAAGGATGTATGGGTCGGCACCGAAGTCGTGGGCGATCGCACGACGGTCGAATCGCTCATCAACCGGGATCAACCCCTGCAGCGCAGCGACCGCAACCTGGCCAGTCGCACCGCGGACAATCTGTTCTGGCTGGGCTCTTATCTGGAGCGCGCCGAAGGCGCGACGCGGCTGTTTCGAAGCCTGCTGCAACAACTCAGTGGCGAGACCATGATGGGCCAGCAGGTCGCCACGCTGGATCACCTGGCGGCCGTCCTGGTCGATCAGGGGCATCTGTCACAACGACGCGCACGCCGGCTGCTTGCCCAGGGCAGACGCTCGTTCCTGCGCGAAATGTCCGGCATCCTGTTTGACCCCGACGGTGCCGACAACCTGATCCAGGTGCTGGGCAACATCGCCAGGCTGGCCGAAACGGTGCGCGAACGTCTGTCACCCGACATGTGGCGACTGCTCGAGCGACTGATCCAGTTGCCGGCGCAATTCAACAGCCAGGTGGCGCGGGATCTGGTGCCGGCGACCGCGATGCTCAATGCCATGATCGACAGCATGGCCGCGATCAACGGCCTGGTTGCGCTGAACATGACGCGGGCCAACGGCTGGCGCTTTCTCGACTCGGGTCGGCGCCTCGAACGGGTGCGTCAGTCCGCCCAGCTGTTCCGTGAACTGACCTTGCGCGCGCGCCCCGACGAGCACGGCACGCTGAATCTGCTGCTTGAGTTGTCCGACTGCGCCATCACCTACCGCACGCGCTACCGGGCGGCCGCGCAGTTCGCCCTGGTGGCCGATATCGTGCTGGCCGACGACACGCATCCGCGCTCCATGATCAGCCAGGTCGTGGCCTTGCGTGAATTGCTCAAGGCGATGCCCGAGGTCGATGCCGAAGGCCTGCCGGGCCCGGCCGTCAAGGCACTCATCCGCATGGAGTCGTCACTGCGACTGCTGGACCCGTGGGCTCTCGATGCGCGGCGCAGCCGCACCGGCACACGCACCGCCATGAGCCGCTTCATGACCCGCTTCGAGAATGATGCGGACCTGATCACCGATCGGCTCACCGTCTGCTATTTCAGTCATGCCACCCAGACCCGGCTCACGGGTATCGGTGCCTGAGCATGAGCGCAACCTACCGGGTGCAGCATCGCACCGAGTTCAGCTATGCCACCGATGTCTCCTTGTCCCAGCAGCTGCTGCGCCTGACGCCGCGCAATACCGAACGACAAACCTTGCTGGCCGACACCATTCTGGTCGAGCCCTCGCCGGTGGTCAGGCGAAGCACCCGAGACTGGTATGGCAACGAAACGAGTTTCGTGTCCGTGCAGGAACCGCACCGGCACCTGATCGTCCAGGCGAGTTCATCGATCCAGGTCGATGATCCACAATGGCCACTCGATGCCGCCGACAGCTGGGAGTCGGTGATCCAGGCCGTGCAGTATCCGGACAGCGACGACGCGGTTCGCGCGGCCTCGTTCTGCTTTCCATCGCCCTACGTCGATGTCGTGCCGGGCGTTCGCCAGATCACCGAACAATGGTTCACGCCGGGTCGTCCGTTTCTCGACGCCACCATGGCGCTGACCCGCTACATCTTCGAGCACTTCGAATACCGCGGGGGTGTCACCGACGTCTGGACGCCGGTGAGTACGGTGCTGGAGAATCGCCAAGGTGTATGCCAGGATTTTGCCCACCTGCAGATCGCCTGCCTGCGCTCGCTGGGCCTGCCGGCGCGCTATATCAGCGGCTATCTGCTGACCCGGCCGCCGCCGGGCAAGGAACGGCTGGTGGGTGCCGATGAATCCCATGCCTGGCTGGGTGTCTGGCTGCCATCGTTCGGCTGGGTAGAGTTCGATCCCACCAACGGCCTGATGCCGGGCAATGAGCACATCGTGCTGGGCTGGGGCCGTGACTACGGCGACGTGAGCCCGATCAACGGCTTCATCATCGGCGGGGGCGAGCACAAGATCGAGGTCTCGGTGGACGTGGCACCCGTGGGCTAGGCAGAACGGGCGGCACGCCGGCGCCGGCGTTGCGGCTCATGCCACTCAGATCGGCACGGGGAAGCAGGCCTTGGCCAGGCTGTTGTGAAGGCCCATGAGTTCGACCTGCACGGCATCGAGAAAATCGTGCAGCCCCGATTCAATGACTTTTTCGGGATGACTGCGCGCCATCTTGTCCAGCTTCTTGAGCTGCCGGGCAATCGAGGCATGTTGCCGCTCGTCGATGACCGCGCGCATCTGATCGATCACCTGGCGCATCTCGGTTGCGCAAAAAGCAATGGAGCGAGGCAGGCCGGGGTCAAAGAGCACAAAGCCCGATACCGTGTTCGGCGTCATTTCACGCGGGTATCGTCGCAGATACCCATGGTAGGCCGATGCCGCGCGCAGCATCGTATTCCACTGACTCAGATCCTGGGCATGGGCGATCTCGGGCTTGGCCACAGGCACCGAAGCGGTCTTCATGTCGACCAGCCGGGTGGTCTGGTCACAGCGCTCGATCAGTCGGCCCAGCCGGTAGAAATGCCAGACCTGATCGCGATAAAGGGTGTTCTGGGTACAGCCCTGGAACAACTGGCAGTCGTCCTTGATCGAGCCGCAAAACCGCGACAGCTTGGCCTGGGTCACGTCGCGACTGCGCAGCGCATCGACCCGGTTGTAGAACACATTGATCCGCGTCCACATCTCGACACTGATCAGGTGTCGCAGCGTGCGCGCGTTGTTACGCGCGAAGCGGATCGACGAAATGATCGAATTCGGATTGTTCCGATCGAGCGAATAGAAACGGATCACATCACGGGCCTGCACCACCTTGTAGCGCGACTGGTAGGCCGCCTGATCGCCGAACAAGGCCAGAATGCTCGCCCATTGGGCGCTGTCCTGATGGCCACGATCGAAGGATTCGGTCACATCGAGCAGACGCGCCAGATTCTCGGCCCGCTCGATATAACGCGCGAGCCAGTAACTGTCTTCAGCGAATCGGGCGAGCAGGCTATCCAATGACCCAGGTATCCTTGGTTCCGCCGCCTTGCGACGAGTTGACGACAAACGAGCCCTTCTTGAGTGCGACCCGGGTCAGACCGCCGGGCAGCACCCAGCTCGACTTGCCCGTCAGGACATATGGCCGAAGGTCAACATGCCGGGGCTCGACCCCTGAGGCAAACAGGGTCGGACACACCGACAACTGGATCAGCGGCTGGCTGATGAAATTGCCCGGCTTGGCCTGAAGCTGCTTCCTGAGGGTCTGCAATTCGGCCTTGCTGGCGCGCGGCCCGACCACCACGCCATACCCACCGGACTCGCCCACCGGCTTGACCACTAGTTCATCCAGATGGGCCAGGGTGTAGTCGAGCATCTTGGGATCGCGACAGGAGTGAGTCTGGACGTTGGGCAGCACCGGCTCTTCGCTCAGGTAGTAGCGAATGATATCGGGCATGTAGGCGTACACCGCCTTGTCGTCCGCCACACCCGTGCCCACGGCATTGGCGATGTTCACGTTACCGGCCAGATACGCCTTCATCAGATCGGGCACGCCCAGCATGCTGTCCGGATTGAAGCAGCGCGGATCGAGAAAGGCATCGTCGACCCGGCGGTAGATCATGTCTACCTTGCTCAGTCCCGCCGTGGTGCGCATGAACACCTGCTCATCCTGCACGAGCAGGTCCCGCCCCTCGACCAGCGGCGCGCCCATCTCACGGGCCAGAAAAACATGTTCAAAATAGGCCGAATTGAACACACCGGGTGACAACAACACGACATTAGGCGTGCGGCTGCGCCCCGGCGACACCGCATCGAGGGTACTACGCAGACGCGGGCCGTAGTCTGAGACCGGCAGCAGATCGATACCGGCCATCAGGTCGGGAAAGGCCCGCTGCATGAGATGGCGGTTCTCCACCACATAGGATACGCCTGAGGGTGTGCGGGCATTGTCCTCGAGTACGCAGAAGGCGCCCGCATCGTCGCGCACCAGATCCACGCCGGCAATGTGAACATAGGTGCCATTGGGCGGACTGAATCCCTGCATTTCCGGCCGGTAGTTGCTGTTACCCAGCACCAGGTCGGCCGGCACGACCTTGTCGCGCAGAATCTTCTGATCGTGATACACATCATGCAGGAACAGATTCAGCGCCGTGACGCGCTGAATGCATCCGGCCTCGATGTGATCCCATTCCTTGCGCGACAAAACCCTGGGCACCAGATCGAAGGGCAGGATCCGGTCGATGCTGTCACGCTCCGTATACACCGTGAACGTGATGCCCAGGTTGAACAGCTCGGCTTCGGTCGCCTTGGCGCGACGCAGCAGCGTCGACAGCTTCATGCGCGCAAGCCGGTTGACCAGCTTGCGGGTGTGTGCAGGTTGGCGATCACTTGCGCCAAACAGCTCGCAGTAGAAGCCCTGGCGGTCGTAGCCCGAAAACAAGTCATGAGTCATCGTCGGCAGACTAGCCCAAGCCTGTAACAATGACAAGCGAGCGGGGAATCAAAATCAGCAGGCAAGCGCCCGGCTTGCTGTTATTCTCCGGCAAAAGCACCGAGGCGGTGCGATTCGGCGCGTCCGGCGAGAGACCCACAGCAATGACCAAGCAGCGCATCAAAGCCCAGGAAAAGGTTCCCCTACATCTGACCTCGAGTCAGCGCACCCTGATCATCGATGAAGCCATGGTCGGGGCCGACATGCTGCACGCGCTCGAGCAGGCGCAGGCCGACGGAACCCGGCTCACGGTCATGATGACGGTCGATGCGCTGGATGAGCTGGCCGGATTCGTCGCCGACGCGGCCGAGGCACAAGCCGATCCACAAATGCAGCGCAAGCTCAGCCGATTGTCAGATCACATTGGCGACACGGCGAATCAGTACAGCGAAGACGCCTGACTCAGCCCGGCCGATCGATCTCCACCAGCGCATCCGTCACCCACACGCCGTCCCCGGCCTGGCCGACCATGATCGGATTCACATCGACCGAGGCGATGCGACCACCAGCCGCCGCCACGGCCCGGGCCAGCGCAACGGCCGCCAACGCATAGGCCTGCACATCGAGCGGCGGGTCACCGCGCGCACCAGCCAGCACCGGCCAGACCCGCAGGCCGCGCAATGCCTCGATCACATCGGCCTCGCCAAAGGGTGCCAGCAGCACGGCGGTATCGGGCATCGCCTCGACAAACTTGCCGCCATCGCCCACCAACACCACCACGCCGAAGGCCGGATCATGGCGGGCGCCCAACATCAGTTCACGACGACCTGCGCGCATCGCCGCCACGATGAATCCCTCGGGCTCGATGGCCAGGGTCTGCAGAATCCGCTGATGCGCATCGAAGGCCGCATCGAGTGCTTCCGTGTCGCGCAGTCCCAGGCGCACCAGACCGTGCTCTGATTTGTGCGGCAGGCGGGCCGAGCAGGCCTTGAGTACCACCGAGCCACCGATTGCCGTCAGGGCGGCATGCACGGCGTCGCGGGTGTCGCACAACTGCCAGTGAACCACGGGCAATCCGGCCGCCGCCACGACGCGCAGGCTGTCTGCTTCATTGCAGAAGCGGCCGCTGTTTGTGCTGGACAGCGTGTCAATCAGTGAGGCGGCGGCAGCCGCGGCCGCCTCGCCCGCGGCGTTATGCGTCAATGGCCATTGCGGCGGTTCGCGATCGAGCAGACGGGTGCAATCGACCAGTTGACTCAGCGCCGACAAGGCATCGTCGATGGTGTCGAATACCGGCAGACCTGCCGCCCGGAATGGCGCAGCCACCGACGCCTGCCAGGCCGAGATGGTCACCGGTTTGCCGGTACGCCGCGCGAACTTTGCCGACACGGCTGCAAAGCCCTCGAGATCGTATCCCTGACCGGCCACCGGTATATCAATATGCACCAGATCGGTCTCGGGGTTGTCGGCCAGAACCGAGATCACCCGACCGAACAACCCGCTGTCGCTCAACAAGGCGCCGGTCAGGTCGATCGGATTGACGCTGGTGGCGAACACCGGCAGCACCTTGCGCAACGCGGCCACGGTGGCGGGGCCCGGTTGTGCGAGTTCGAGGCCATGCAGTTCGGCCGCGTCGGCGGCCATCACGCAACTGGCACCCGAATTGCTGATGGCAATCAGGCGCCGCCCCGTGGCCTGCAGGCCGGCGGCGATCAGTGGTGCCAGCCGGCTCATCTCGCCCAGCCCACGCAGCCGCAGAATGCCGTGTCGCACGAGAAAGGCGTCGACCACCCGGTCTTCGGCCGCGAGCGAACCGGTGTGCGAGGCCGCCATCTGCTGGCCGCGATCGGTTCTGCCGGACTTGATCGCGAGCATGGGCAGGCGACGCGCCCTGGCCTTGCGTGCCGCGCGGGCTAGCAAGTCCGGCTGCGCGATGTGTTCCATGTACAGCAGGATCAGCCCGAGCTCCACATCATCGACGATCAAATCGGCCACTGCGGGCACCGTGACATCGGCTTCGTTGCCAGTGGCATGGACATGACGCACGCCCAGGCCCGCGGTGCGCATCATGCCGTAGGCCGCCGCCGAGAATGCGCCACTCTGACTGACGATGGCAATCGGCCCATCCTCGGGGGGACACTCGATGAACATCGTCGAGAAGCTCGCGACGGCACCGGTGGCGAAGTTCGCAAAGCCCTGGCTGTTGGGTCCGACCAGCCGCATGCCGGCCGCCCGGGCGCAAGCCACCATGCTCGCCTGCGCCGCCGCGCCCGCCGCATCCACCTCACCGAAGCCCGAGGCAATGACGATCGCCGCCGCCACGCCGAGCCGCGCGCAGTCGCGCACGGCCTGCACCGCCGCCTCGCCGGAGACGACAATCACCGCCAGCTCGGGCACCTCGGGCAAGGCATCCAGCGAGGCATAGGACGTCAGACCCTGAACCGTATCGCGACCCGGATTGATCGGATAGACGGCGCCACGAAAGCCAAAGCGCTGCATGAAATGGATCGGCCGCCCACCGACCTTGTCCGGATTGTCCGAGGCGCCGACGATGGCGACGCTGGCAGGGCTGAGAGTGGCGGCGAGCGCGGGTGTCATCGGGGCAGGTCCGGCAGTGACGAAGTGATAGAGTCTAGCCGCTGTGGCCAACAACCCTGCCGGACCCGGACCGCCGATGATGAACGCTCTCACCTGCCAGCACCTGTCCGACGATCTGTCCGGTGTTCAACTACTCAGTCTGCCCGTGCCGGTGCCGGGCCCCGGCGAGGTCCGCATCCGGGTGCACGCGGCGAGCCTGAACTTTCCCGATCTGCTCATGTCCCGCGGCCTGTATCAGCTCAAGCCGCCAACGCCGTTCATTCTCGGCATGGAATGCGCGGGCGTGATCGATGCGCTGGGCGATGAGGTGACAGGCTGGCAGTGCGGCGATGCCGTGGTCGGTGCGCGCAAGACCGGTGCATTCGCCCAGTATCTGGTGATGCCGGCCGAGGAGCTGGTTCGCAAACCAGCGGCATTCCGTGTCGAGCAGGCGGCCGCCTATCCGGTCACCTACCTGACCGCGTGTGTCGCGCTGATCCGGCGTGCCCGGCTGCAGGCCGGCGAAACCCTGCTCGTGCATGGCGGCGGCGGCGGTGTGGGCATGGCCTGCGTGGATGTCGGCAAACTGCTGGGCGCGACCGTGATCGCCACCTGCACGGCCGATCTGAAGCGGGATGCGATCCTCGCGCAAGGCGCCGATCATGTGCTGCCGGTGAGCGGCGGCTTTCGCGACGCGGTCAAGTCCTTGACCGACGGACGCGGCGCGGATGTGATCGTCGATCCGGTCGGTGGCGATGTCTTTGATGAGAGTGTGCGCTGCATCGCGTTCGACGGCAGGCTCTTGGTAATCGGCTTCACCTCGGGGCGTATCCCGACGATCTCGGCGAACCTGCCCTTGATCAAGGGGTTTTCCGTGGTCGGCGTGCGCGCCGGTGAATATGGCCGACACTTTCCGGCGCGTGGCGCGCAGGATCGCGAAACGATCTGGCGCTGGGCCAACGAGGGCCGCACCCGGCCGCATGTCCATGCGGCCATCCCGCTTGCGCAGTGGCGCTCGGCATTTGGCCTGATGATGGACCGGACGGTGGTGGGCAAGGTGGTGCTCACGATGGACTGAGCATGCCGTCCATGCGGATCCGTCCATGCTTATTGATAACGCAGCGCCTCGATCGGATCCAGACCTGCCGCGCGCCGTGCCGGAAAAAAGCCGAATACCACGCCGACCAGGGCCGAGAAACCGAATGCCAGCAGAACGATCGAGGGATCGAGCACCCAGGGTATCTTCATCACGTGAACCGCTATGCCGGCCAGACCGAGGCCCGTGAGCACCCCGATGATGCCGCCGAACAGCGACAACACGACAGCTTCGACGAGAAACTGCAGCATCACCTGCGAGCCCTGGGCGCCGATCGCCAGCCGAATGCCGATCTCCCGCGTTCGCTCCGTCACCGAGACCAGCATGATATTCATGATGCCGATGCCACCGACCAGCAGACTCACACCGGCAACGGCCGCCAGCAATCCGGTCAGTATCGACGTGGTGGCGGTCTGCATCTGGATGATCTGACTCATGTCACGCACGCTGAAATCGTCTTCCTGACCGGGGTTGATCTTGCGGCGTTCGCGCAGCAGCCGCTCGATGTCGGCCTGCACCTTCTTCGTGCTGACACCCGGGCGGGCCGAGACCAGGATCGTGCGGATGTCCTGATTGCCGGCAAGGCGCCGCTGAAACGCGCGAAGCGGCATCAGGATGATGTCGTCCTGATCGGTACCGAAGCCCGACTGGCCCTTCGATTCGAGGATACCGATCACTTCGCACGAGACCTTGCCCACCCGCAGCCGTTGACCAATGGCCGGCCCCCGATGAAAGAGCGCATCGCTTACCGTGGTGCCGAGCACGCAGGCGGCGCGGCCGCTGCGGACTTCGCCCTCAAAGAACCGTCGGCCCTCGCGCAGCGTCCAGGCCTGGGTCACGAAAAAATCATTGTCCGTTCCCGTGACAACCGTGCTTCGGCTCTGGGCGCCATAGACCGCAATAGCCGACTGCTGGGCCGAGGGGGCAACTGCCAGCGCATCGCTCAACTGGGTCTTGAGCGCGTCGATATCACGCACACTGAACGCACGAGCGTCGGTGCTCGAGCGTCCGGGGCCAAACTGCCCGGGCCGAACGAACAGCAGATTGGTGCCCAGCTTGGCCATGTCGGCCGCCACCTTGGCCGTCGTGCCATTGCCGATGGTCATCATGGCGATCACCGCCCCGACGCCGATCACGATGCCCAATACCGTGAGGGCAGAGCGCAACGCATTGCGTGCGATGGCCTGGACGGCAAGTTTGAAAGTCTCGAACAGCATCAGGTGCTCAGCAAAGCCGGCTCGGCCATATCGATACGCCCATCGACGAAACGCACAATGCGCTGAGCGTAGGCGGCCATGTCGGCTTCATGCGTGACCATGATAATCGTGATGCCGTCATTGACATTCAGGTGCGCCAGCAGGTCCATGATGTCCAGACTCATGCGGCTATCCAGATTGCCCGTCGGTTCGTCGGCGAGCAATACGGCCGGGGAAGTCACGATCGCCCGCGCGATCGCGACACGTTGCTGCTGGCCACCGGACAACTCGCTCGGATCGTGATGCTCCCGCCCCTTGAGCCCGACCCGCTCCAGCGCCTGCATGGCCAGATGGCGACGTTGCGGCCCGACGATGCCGCGGTAGATTAGGGGTAGTTCGACATTTTCCAGCGCCGAGGTCCGGGCGAGCAGATTGAAGCCCTGAAAGACGAATCCCAGATAGTGGCGCCGCAACAGGGCGCGCTGCTGCTGAGACAGGGCGCCGACATCGATGCCCTGGAACAAATACTGGCCGGTGCTGGGCGTATCGAGGCAGCCGATCATATTCATCGCCGTCGATTTACCCGATCCCGACGGACCCATGATGGCCACGAACGCATGAGCTGTAATGCGCAGATTCACCTGGTCGAGCGCGCGCACCTGCGCTTCCCCGGTGCCATACACCTTGCACACATTGCGCAGTTCGATCAATGGAACCGGGCCGTCGGCAGAGGATGGCAGCGTCATCGGGTTGGCGAGATCGCGTCGATCACAACCGCCTGACCTTCCTGCAGGTCGCCCGATACGAGCTGGGTTCGCCGCCCGTCCGTGACACCGACCATCACGGCCAGCGGCGCAGGAACACCGTCTTTCAAAACCCAGAGTTGCCGATCCGGACCGACGCTGTCGGGTCGGCTGGCCGGACGAAACCTGGGCATCGTCGGCAGAAGCTTTCTGAGAAATCCGCGATCATCGGGCGCATCGGCCAGATCCGGTGGAGAGAAACGCAAGGCTTCATTGGAAACCGACAAGACCTGGGCCTGTGAATCCACCACGATCTCCGCCGTTGCCGTCATGCCCGGACGCAGCAACAGGCGATCGTTGTCAGTGACCAGAATCGCCTTGTAGGTGACCACGCCTTGCACGACCTGCGAGCCATAGCGCAATTCGGTGATTCGCGCGTCGAACCGCTGCTCGGGATAGGCGTCGACGGTAAACGTCGCCTGCTGCCCCGGGCGGACCTTGCCGACATCGGCTTCATCGACATCGACCGCCACCTCCATCTTGCGCAGGTCTTCGGCGATGGTGAACAACACCGGTGCCTGCAAGGAGGCGGCAATGACCTGGCCCGGTTCCGCCTGGCGACTGAGCACCACGCCGGCGATGGGCGAACGAATGACCGACTTGCGCAGATTGGTTTCGTTGAGCTTGAAGTCGGCCCGGGCGGCCTGCAGATCAGCCTGGGCACGAGACTGGCTCGCCATGGCGCGCGCAACCATGGCCCGGACAGACTCCAGTTCGAGTGTGGAGATCATCTGGCGAGTGGCGAGCGATTCCTTGCGTCGCAGCTCGCTGCGCTTCTCGGCCACCGTGGCCTCGGCTTCCGCCACCTGTGCCAAGGCCGCATTCACCCTGGCATCGGAGCTGTTGAGCGCGGCTGTCAGCCGATCGGTATCGAGTTCGGCCAGGGTCTGACCCACGGTGACCTGGGCGTTGTAGTCGACGGCGACGCTGCGCAGGATACCGGACAACTCACTGGAGATATCAACCCGGTTGGTGGGCTCGACGGTACCGGTGGCGGTCACGATGACCGTGATATCCGACCGGCTCACGGCCTCGGTGCGGTAGGCACGACCATCGCCGGCCTGGCTGAATGGGGCGGCATACCAGAACAATCCGAGCGCACCGGCGACCACTGCCGCCAGGGCCCAGCGTCGCGAATGCCGGCCGCGCCGCGCGCCAGTCGCCTGGATGCCCAGCGTCCGTGCAAGGTCCGCCGCCACCGGTTCGGACCGAACTGATGCATGCGTGCCACTGGCGGTTCCGGGCGAATGGGCAGAGCCGGCTCGGTCGCTTGATGAAGGAGCTTGGTTCATGCCGGGAGTGTGCCTTGCAATGCAGGATCGGACCCTGACAAGGGTCAATGGGATGATGTGATCGCGCCACAGGGATCCGCGACGACGGCGCGATCTGCTTGGTCGATCGGAGTGGCCAGGAGTATGGCAAGCTGTGGACCGACCGACCGACACGACCGAATGCGGACCCGCCGATGTCGGCGCTGCATCAATATTCCTCGGAGATACCCATGGCCATCCGCGTTCTGATCGCCGGATTCAAGCACGAAACCAATACCTTCTCGACACTGCCCACTGACCTGGCCGCCTACCGCGCCAGAGCCCTGCACCATGGCGACGAGATCCGATTGATCTATACCGGCACCAACACGGAGATCGGTGGCTTTCTGGCGGCCTGCTCGGCGCACAACTGGCAGCCGGTCCTGAGCGTGGTGGCCGATGCCACGCCATCGGGCAAGGTGACCCGCGAAGCCTACGACTCGATCACCGGGCACATTCTGGCCACCTTCGAGACGGACCAACCGATCCATGCGGTGCTGCTGCAACTTCATGGCGCCATGGTGACCGAAGGCCGGACTGACGGTCAGGCCGATCTGCTCGAGGCGATTCGCGCGCGGGTTGGGCCGGATGTGCCGATCGCGGTCACGCTCGATCTGCATGCGAATGTCAGTGACCGCCTCGCCGCCTGCTGCGACATCATGGTCAGTTATCGCTCCTATCCGCACACGGATCAGGGCGACACGGGCACGCGCTGCGCCGCATTGCTCGCCCGCACGCTGGCCGGTGAGATCAGACCCGCCACCTCGGTCGCGCGGCGCCCGCAACTGGATGGCGTCGATCATGGCCGCACCACCAGTCCCGGACCGATGCTCGAGGCGATCGCACTGGGCGATGCGTTGTGCGCGCAGCACGGCTTTCATGCCTGCTCGATCAATGCCGGTTTTCCCTGGGCCGATGTGCATGACAGCGGGCCGTCGGCGCTGATCGTCGCCGAGCGCGGCGACCCCCGGGTGGGCAGCGCCCTTGCCGAACTCACCGAGTTCATCTGGCGCAGCCGCGGCCAGGTCACCGTCGAGCATGTCGGATCAGCGCAGGCGATCGCCCAGGCGCGGGCACTCGGGCGCGATGGTTCGCCATTCGTGATTGCCGATTTTGCCGACAATCCCGGCGGCGGCGGCTATGGCGATTCGACCGGCCTGTTGCGCGCCATGATCACCGCCGATCTGGATCAGGCGGCCTACTCGGCCCTGTATGACCCACCGTCGGTGGCCTTGTGTCGCCAGGCCGGCGTCGGTGCCAGCGTCGCCCTGAGCCTGGGCGGGCGATTCGCGCCCTCGCTTGGCGAGCCGATTGCGGTGCAGGCGATAGTGCAGAGCCTGCACGACGGGTGGCTCACCTTGCGCGGTCCGATGTCCACCGGCGTCAAGGTCAGTCTGGGCGATGTGGCCGTGATCCGGGTGAGCGGCCTGCAGATCGTTCTGGCCAGCCATCGCGCCCAGAACTACGATCGGCAGTTCTTTGAGGCCTTCGGCATCGATCCGATCCGCCAGCGCGTGCTCGCCGTCAAATCGGCGCAACATTTCCGGGCCGACTACGCCCCCATTGCCTCGGGCATCACCGTGGTCGACGAGGGGGGCGGCATCTGCTCGCATCGGCTGGATCGACTGGACTATCGGCATGTGCGCCGGCCGATCTGGCCGCTCGATCGGTTTGACGACTGAGCGCCAGGGGCGGGCGATGCGCTGCCCGGATGCTATATGATGCCCTCGATTCATCCCGAATCGATTCCAGCCGGCAACGGATGTCTGTCCTGCCGCCAATGAACCAGAAACAAGGGGAGATCATGACGATCGAGAAGATCCGGCAAGGCCGTATCGGCGCACTTCGCGCCATCGCCATCGCCGCCGCGACCACCGTGCTGATGCCGCTGGCCGCCCATGCCGGCAAAGCCAACGACACGCTCAATATCGCCTGGGAGCGTGAGCAGGCAACCCTTGACTACTACTTCCAGAATTCGCGCGAAGGCATCATCATCAATCGGCATATCTTCGACAACCTGCTGTTTCAAGACCCGGTCACCGGTGAGTTCAAGGGATTGCTCGCCCAGAGTTACCAGGTGGTCGATGACCAGACATTCGAGTTTGTCATCCGCAAAGGCGTGAAGTTCCACGACGGCACCGAACTCACGGTCGACGACGTGATCGGCACCATCGACTTCGTGACCCGTCCCGGCACGGGAAAGATTCAATCGCGACCAGTCGACTGGATCGATCGTGCCGAAAAGGTCGGACCCGACACCGTGCGGATTCATGCCAAACAGACGACACCGCTGGCTTTGTTGTATCTGGCCGCCGATGTGCCGATCTATCCCAAGGCCTACTATGAAAAGGTCGGGCCAGAAGGCATGGGCGTGAAGCCGATCGGCACCGGTCCGTACAAGGTCACGGAAGTGCAGCCGGGCAAAAAAATTGTGTTCGAGAAAAACACCAACTACTTTGCCGGCAGCCCCAAGGGTCAGCCAAAAATCGGCAAGATCATTCAGCGCACGATTCCCGACGTCAACACCCAGATCGTCGAACTGGCCTCCGGCACCCTCGACTGGATCTTCAAGGTGCCGGCCGACCAGGCCGAAAAGGTGACCTCACTGCCCAACATCCTGGTCAAGGATGCCTCGACCATGCGCTTTGGTTATCTGACTTTTGACGCAGCCGGCAAGTCGGGTAAGAACCCGTTCCAGGACGTGCGCGTGCGGCGGGCGGTCGCCCATGCGATCGACCGCAAGGCCATTGCCGACAATATCGTGCGCGACGGCTCCAAGATCATCAATGCGGCCTGTTATCCGACTCAGTTCGGCTGCACCGACGATGTGCCGAGCTACGACTTCAATGTGGCCAAGGCCAAGGCCTTGATGGCCGAGGCCGGTTATCCGAATGGCTTCGAGACCGAGATCTACGCCTACCGCGATCGTAACTATCTCGAACCCATGATCGGCAACCTGGCGGCCATCGGCATCAAGACTGACCTGCGCTATGGCAAGTACGCGGCAACGCGTGACGCGATCCGCGGTGGCAAGGTGCCCTTCGCCTTCATGACCTGGGGCTCCGGATCGGTGGCCGATGCCGATGCGAGCGTATCGGTGTTCTTCGGTGGCCAGGCCGACGACACGTCGATGGACACTGACGTTCAGAAATGGCTGGTCGAGGCCAGCAGCACGATGAAGGCTGACGTGCGCAAGGCCGCTTATCACAAGGCCTTCAATCGGATCGCCGAACAGGCCTACTGGGTACCATTGTTCACGTATCCGACCAACTACGTGATGACCAAAGATCTGGACTGGACGCCCACGGAAGACGAAATTCCCCGTTTCTTCACCGCCAGCTGGAAGTAAACAACAGCCGCCGGCTCGCGCGATGCTCGCCTACACCCTCAAGCGCCTGGTGCTGGCCATTGCCGTGGCCATCACCATCTCGGCGCTCGTGTTCAGCCTGCTCTACATGACGGGCGACCCGGCCACCGCCCTGGCCGGCGAAAACGCCACCAGCGAATCGATCGAGAAACTGCGCAAGGACTACGGCTTCGATCGCCCGGTTGCCATGCAATACCTGGCCTGGCTGGGCAATGCGGTGCGGGGCGACTTCGGTCATTCGATCTACTTCCGCATGCCCGTGTCGGAACTGATCTTGGATCGGCTGCCCACCACGCTCACCCTGGGGGTCTGCGCGATCGTGTTTGCCATCCTCTTGTCGATTCCGCTGGGCGTGCTCGCGGCCATGTATCCGAACAGTCTCATCGATCGCGCCGCCTTGTCGCTGGCGGTGGTCGGCCAGGCCTTGCCCAGCTTCTGGTTCGCCTTGATGCTGATCGTGCTGTTCGCCTTCACCTGGCCGATACTGCCGGCCTCTGGCTCGGATACCTGGCGGCATTTTGTACTGCCTACCATTGTGCTGGGCTATTACGCGACCCCGGCCTTCATGCGACTGACCCGCACCGGCATGCTCGACGTGATGTCCTCCGACTACATTCGCACGGCCAGAGCAAAAGGCCTGCGCCCCTTCACCGTATTGTTCAAGCACGCCTTGCGCAACGCGATCATTCCGGTGGTCAGTCTGGCGGCGGTGCAGTTCGGCTTCATGCTGGGTGGCTCGGTCGTGATCGAAACCGTGTTCGCCCTGCACGGCGCGGGCTATCTGGCCTGGGAATCGATATCCCGCTCGGACTTCCCGACCGTTCAGGCCTTGCTGCTGCTGTTCTCGCTGTTCTACATCGTGCTCACCTTCCTGTCCGACATGCTCAATGCCTGGCTCGATCCACGGATCCGGGTCGGCTGAAATGAGCGTCACGGTCACCACCCTGCCCGCTGCCGAGGAGATCGTCGGTCTCACGCCGGGCCAGCAGATCCGGCGACGTATCTTCGGTCACCGGGGCATCATGATCGGTGGCGTGATCCTGGGCATTATCGTGCTGATGGCCGTGCTGGCACCATGGATCGCACCCTTCGACCCCTACGAACAATCGCTCAGCGCCCGCCTGAAGCCACCGGTCTGGCATGCCAAAGGCAACTGGTCTCATGTGCTGGGCACCGACCAGAACGGTCGCGACTATCTGAGCCGGATCATCTACGGTTCGCAGATCTCGCTGATGATCGGATTCCTGGCAGCGATCCTGTCCGGCATCATCGGAACCGTCATGGGCGTGGCCGCCGGTTATTTCGGAGGCAAGGTGGATCTGTTCGTCACCTTCCTGATCACCTGCCGCCTGTCGTTGCCGGTCATTCTGGTGAGCCTGGCGGTCGTGGCCCTGATCGGCGGCTCGCTGCAGATCGTGATCCTCGTGCTGGGCCTGCTGCTCTGGGATCGCTACGCGGTGGTGATGCGCGCGAGCACCTTGCAGATCCGCTCGCTCGATTATGTAGCGGCCGCTCAGGCGGCAGGCTGCTCGACCTGGCGCATCCTGAGCAGCGAGATCCTGCCCAATGTGATGAACCCGCTGATCGTGGTGGCCACGCTCGAATTCGCGCATGCGGTGTTGCTCGAGGCCGCCCTGAGTTTCCTGGGACTGGGCGTGCAGCCGCCCCTGCCCTCGTGGGGACTGATGATCGCCGAGGGCCGCAACTACGTGCTGTTCGATCCCTGGCTGATCGCGATCCCGGGCTGCGCCTTGTTTCTGTTGCTGCTCGCGGTCAATCTGCTCGGTGATGGCGTGCGCGATGTCACCGCGCCGGAAAACCGGAACTGATCGCGCATGGACAGCTCGCGAACCCTGGACGTTCAGAATCTCGCCGTCTCGTTTCCGCTGGCCGTGGGCACGCTGCATGCCGTGCGCGGCATCAGCTTCCATGTCGATCGTGGCGAAACCCTCTGCATCGTCGGTGAGTCCGGTTGCGGCAAATCCCTGACCTCGTTGTCGCTCATGAATCTGTTGCCCGCCAAGGCGCAGCGTCAGGCCGATCGCCTCGAGTTTGCGGGCCGGGATATCCGCAGCCTGAACGAACGCACGATGTCCGACCTGCGCGGCAACAAGATGGCGATGATTTTTCAGGAACCGATGACATCGCTGAACCCGGCCTATTCGATCGGCAACCAGCTCGAAGAGGCCTTGCTGCGCCATCGCCCGGTATCACGCCGACAGGCTCGCGACCGGGCCGTGTTTCTGCTCGAGAAGGTCGGCATCACTTCGGCCGCGAGCCGACTTCGCCAGTATCCGCATCAGCTCTCGGGCGGGCTTCGCCAGCGGGTCATGATCGCCATGTCGCTCATGTGCGGGCCGGAACTGCTGATCTGCGATGAACCGACCACGGCGCTGGATGTCACGATCCAGGCGCAGATCCTGCATCTGCTCAAGGACTTGCAGCGCGAATTCCAGATGGCGGTCATTCTGATCACCCACGATCTGGGCGTGGTGGCGCGCCTGGCCGACCGGGTCGCGGTCATGTACGCCGGGCAGATCGTCGAGACCGGCACGGCCCGCGAGATTTTCTCCCAGCCCCGTCATCCCTATACCCAGGGCCTGCTCGACTGCATTCCGGTGCCCGGCCGAACCCGCCGCGGTGAACATCTGGGCTCGATTCCAGGCATCGTGCCGTCGTTGATCGGTGCGATCCCGGGCTGCGCATTCGCCAACCGCTGCCCTGCCGCCAGCCAGGCGTGTCAACAGACGATCGCCGAACGCGAATTGTCGCCGGGCCGCCGCGTTCGCTGCGTGCTCGACGATGCGCAAGCGGTCTGGACACGCGCCTCTGCCACCGCGCAGGTCAACCCATGACGCTGCCGGGTCAAGCCGTCAAGCCGCCGATTCTCCAGGCGCGCGACGTGTCCTGCGTCTTCCAGGTGCGCCAGGGTATGTTCTCGCCCAAGCGTGCGCTCGCAGCGGTCAATGGCGTGTCGCTCCAGGTGGCCAAGGGTGAAGTGCTCGGGCTGGTCGGCGAATCGGGCTGCGGCAAGAGCACGCTGGCCAGGATTTTCCTGGGATTGCAGAGGCCGACCGCCGGCGAGATTCTCATCGATGGCCAGGCCCTGGGGGGTCTGGATCGTAAGGCGGTCGCGCGGCGTGTCCAGCCGATCTTCCAGGATCCCTATTCCTCGCTCAATCCGCGCAAATCGATCGCCTCGATCATCTCCTTGCCGCTGCGGGTGCACGGCGTGGGCGGACCGGGCGACTGGGAACGGGAAGTGCGCAGCATCATGGATTTGTGCGGGCTGCCCCGACGCGCCTATGACGGCTATCCGAACCAGTTGTCCGGCGGCCAGCGCCAACGCGTCGCGATTGCCCGCGCGCTGGTCATGCGCCCCGAGGTCGTGATCTGCGACGAACCGACCTCGGCGCTCGATGTCTCGGTGCAATCGCAGATCCTGAACCTGTTGCTCGATCTGCAGCAGGAGCTGGGTCTGACCTATGTGTTGATCAGTCATAACCTGGCGGTGGTGCAGCACATCGCCACCCGCGTGGCGGTGATGTATCTGGGCCGCATCATCGAAGAGACCGACAGCGAAGAATTGTTCAGGCAGCCCCGCCACCCTTACACCAAAGCCCTGCTGAATTCGGTGCTCACGCCCGAACCCGGACTCGGCGTGCCCGATGCCCAGCTCGGCACGACATTTCCCAATCCGATCGATCCACCGTCGGGTTGCACGTTTCATCCACGCTGCGCCCAGGCGATGCCGATCTGTCGGCAAACGCCGCCGCGCTCGGTGGTGGCAGGACCCGCACAGGTCGACTGCCATCTGTTCGATCCCGCGGCGTCAACCGCCGCCCGCTGATCCGTAATCCAGTCAGGAGCCACTCCGATGACGGCACTGTGTGATCTTTCGACTGTCCGGTTGCGCGCCATGATCGGCGCAAAACAGATCTCGCCGGTCGAGTTGCTCGCCGATTGCCGGGACCGGATCGAGGCGGTCAATCCACGGCTGAATGCCCTGGTGAGTTTTTGCTGGGAACGAGGGGAGGCCGAGGCCCGCGCCGCCGAGCAGGCCGTCATGGACGGCGCTGCCCTGGGCCCGCTGCATGGCCTGCCCATCGGCATCAAGGACACCATGGTCAGTGCCGGCGTCACCACCACCTTCGGTTCGCCAATCTTTGCGAACAATGTGCCCGATCAGGATGAGCGCCTGGTCGATGTGCTGCGCCGGGCGGGTGCCATCGTGGTCTGCAAGACCAACGTGCCCGAGTTCGGCGCGGGTGCCAACACAACCAACCCGGTGTTCGGTGCCACCGGCAATCCCTTCGATCCGGCCAAAATCTGCGGCGGCTCCTCCGGTGGATCGGCGGTGGCACTGGCCACCTCGATGCTGCCGCTGGTCACCGGCTCGGACACGGGCGGCTCGCTGCGCACACCGGCCGCCTATTGCGGCGTGGTCGGTTTCCGGCCCACGCCGGGACTGGTGCCGATGTCGCGCCGGGGCATCGGCTACACACCGATCTCGGTTCAGGGACCGATGGGTCGTGATGTGGCCGACACCGCCTTGATGTTTGCCGTGATCGCCGGCTATGACCCGGTCGATCCGCTCTCGTATCCCGTCGATGCCGCCGCACTGGCCAACCCGCCCACGATCGATCTGAACGGCCTGCGCGTGGCGGTGTCCGAAGACCTCGGCTTTGCGCCCGTCGATGATGGCATCCGCGCGACCTTCCGGTCAGCGATTGCGCAGATCGGCGGCTGGTTCGGGCGCGTGATCGAGCAGGCGCCGCCATTACAGGGGGCCAACGAGATCTTCGAGGTGTTGCGCGCCACGTCCTTCTACATTGCCTTCGAGGGTCATTATCGCGAGCGACGGGAACTGCTCGGGCCCAACCTGGTGGCCAATGTCGAGCAGGCGCTGGGTTACGGCTTCGCCGATGCGGCCCGCGCGCAGGCCGAGCAGACCGCGCTGTATCGTCGGCACCTTCACTTCATGCGTGACATCGACATCCTGATCACGCCCACCGCCGCGGTGTCACCCTTCCCGGTCGGACAGCTCTATCCGACCCAGATCAACGGTGAGACGCTGCGCAGTTATTTTCACTGGCTGGGCCTGGCCTACGGCATCACCCTGACCGGCCATCCGGCCGTGACGATTCCCTGCGGCCTGGATGCGCACGGCATGCCCTTCGGGCTGCAGATCTGCGGCCATATCCACCAGGACCGCCAGCTGCTGGGTATTGCTGCTGCGCTCGAACAGCGGCTTTCGGAGATTCCCGCGCTTGCCCGGCCAATGCCCGACATCGCAGCACTGAGCGCTGCGACGACCTGATCGAGGCGGCCAATGGGTCGCGGGACCGGCTCAGTGCAGTTTCAAGCGACCGGACACTCGACGTTGCAGCAGTCTTGCCAGTGCCAATACGAAAGTGCCTCTCAGGCCCAGGATCGCGCGGTGGTGATTCAGATGCAGTGACATGTACATCCACTTGGCAATCAAGCCTTCAACCAGAAAACTCCGACCGGACAGCACCCCCATCAGCATGCCGACACCGGAATCTTCACCCAGCGAAACCAGAGACCCAAAATCCTGGTATTCGAACGGCCTTGACGGAATGGGCCGGCCCTTGAGCTGAGCGAGCAAAGTGGTCGTCAGGTGTGCAGCCTGTTGATGGGCCGTCTGCGCACGTGCGGGCACGAGTTTGTCGTCATGCCAGAGGAGCGCGGCGCAATCACCCAATGCGTAGATCCCGGGCACCGAACTCTGCAATTTATTGTTCACGACGAATTGATTGGCTTTGTTGACCTCGAGACCGAATCGTCGATTGCCTTCGGCGGCCTTGATGCCGGCAGCCCACACGACAAAATCGGCCGGTAAATCACCGGCATCCGTGGTCAGGCCCGCACGCGTCACTGCTCTGACAGGCGTGCCGGTCAACACCTTGAGTGCCCGCGGCAACCTCGTGCAACGACGGCTTCCATACAGGCAACGCTGCCTGATCGACGAGTAGCACCTTTTCGGGCCCGACGCCGCGTCCTAGCCTTCTGCCCAGCTTCGCTGCCAGCTCCAGGCCACCCGCGCCGCCACCATCAATGACAATATCGAACAGCTTAGGCGCCGATTGTGCCTGGTTGATCACCGAGACCGCGCCCTCGAGATCGTCGATCGGCTCAACCGACCTTGATCACCGCCGCAACGGCAGAGTCGCCGGCTGCGCAGCCACCGAACAGACCGATGCCACCGCCGCGCTCGGCCAATTCCTCGGCCAGTTCGATGATCGCCCGCAGGCCGGTCGGGCCCTGCGGATGGCCCCAGACCAGCGAGCAGCCATAGCGGTTCATGCGATCCAGTGCCACCCCGGTCTCACGCGCAAAGGCGATGTCATTGACGGCAAACGGGTTGTGCGTCTTGACTGCATCCACCGCGTCGAACCCGATATCGGCGCTGGCCAGAGCGCGGGCGCAAGCCGGCGCGACCGCGGCCGGCATGTATCCCTTGTCGACCCTGGCTTGACCGAAGCCGAGCAACTGAACCAGGATGGCCGGATCGGCAGAGAGTTCACGCGCCCGGGCGCGCGTCGTGACCAGCGCACCCGCATTACCGTCGGCCGGAAAGGTCTGCCCACCGTGGGTTACCGTGCCGCCGGCGCGAACCGGTTTGAGCCTGGCCAGACCCTCGGGCGTACTCGTGCGCACGCCCTCGTCGGCCGTGAGTGCGCCCGTCTCGCGCCGGAATCCCGCGTCGAAGATCGGTGCATCGATCATGTAGCGTCGCTGGAAGGCACGATCGTTGGCCAGGGCCTCGCGATATTGCGCATCACGCAGGAGCACCAGTTCATGTTGTTCGGCCATGGAGATCTCATAGCGTCGCGCAACATTCTCGGCGGTATCGACCATGGCCACATTGGCATACGGGTCGGCTTCGAAGGCGTCGAGCAGCCAGCGCTCGGTGAGGCCGGTGCCGCCGGGACCACTCGGATCGGGGTGATACAGGATGGGCGCATTCGAACAACGATCGGCTGTGACCACCAGCGTGCAATCACTGGCACCCAGAGCGACGTCCGATGCCGCCATCTGCAGCGCGCGGGCGCTGGTCGCGCAGGCCTGCTGGATGGTGGTGCCCGGAACGCGGTCCAGGCCCATCATCCCGGTCAGCCATGGCAGCCCGTAAAACCCGCCGCGCTGGATCACCGTGATGCCGAGCAGGCCGGCATCGATCGCGTCCAACGCAATTGCACGCGCTGCGAGTGCGCGCTGCGCACAGACCGCAGCCAACCGGATGCTGTTCATGTTCGCCAGCGAACCCTGCCAGCGGGCAAACGGCGTGGACCACCAGGCGCGAAAGGGTATGAAGGCATGGTCAGACATCAGACTCTCCTGCCGATTCAATCGGCATCGTGCAGGCGGATCACCGCCGGATCGGTCTCATCATAGAGGCGCTCGACCAGATCTGCGCGAGCCTGGAGGGTCGCGCGCTGGTTGATGTAGCCCTTGTCGGTGATTTCGCCCGCATCGATCGAGGGCGGCGTCGCCATCAGCAAGACGCGCTCAGCACGCATCGAGCTGCCACCCTCGGCGGCCAACGCGCTCATGCCGGCGCGCACCGCGCCGATCACCCGCGGATCGGCGATCAGGGCGGACAAGGGTGTGTCGTCCGGCAGGTCGGCGCAGAGCTGGCGGCAACCCGCGGGATTGGCAAACACCAGGAAGCCGACCGTATCGTGTTCATGGCCGGCAATCACGATATCCTGCGCGACCGGTGCGAGAGCGGCCACCGCCCGCACGCGCAGCGCACCGACATGCACGAACACACCGGTGGTGAGCTTGAAGTCTTCGGCGGTCCGACCATCGAACACAATGCCGCGCGCAGGATCATCCGGATCTTCGAAACGGCCGGCGTCGCCGATCTGGTAGAAGCCGTCGGCATCGAACGCCTGGGCGGTCTGTTCGGGGCTGCGCCAATAGCCCGGCGTGATGTTCGGACCGCGCACCCGCAATGCAAGCTTGCCCGAGTCGGGCACCATCTTGACCTCCACGCCGGGTACCGGCAGGCCGATCACGCCGGCGCGCGGAATCGGAAAATGCACGGCGGTGCACAGCGGCGCCGTTTCGGTCGAACCCCAGGCCGAGAGCATCGCCACCTGCGCATGGTGCGTCTGCTCGGCCAGTCGCGTGAGACGGTCCCAGAGATTTTGCGGCAGGGCGGCGCCGGCATAAAACAGGATGCGCAGGCGCGAGAAGAACCGCTCGCGCAGCACCGCATCCGATTCCAGGAAGGGCAGCAACATGTCGAAGCCGCGCGGCACGTTGAAATGGATCGTCGAGGCAATCTCACGCAGATTCGCCGCGCTGCGCTCGATCAGGCCCGGCATCGGCTTGCCGTGGTCGATGTGCAGGGTGCCGCCACGGGTGAGCACGAGATTGAAGTTGTAATTGCCACCGAAGGTGTGATTCCAGGGCAGCCAGTCAACGAGCACAGGCGGTTCGTCCACCACGAAGGGCCAGATCTGGAGGATCGCCTGCTGGTTCGAGCACAACATGCGCTGGGTGTTGATCACCCCTTTGGGCAGGCCGGTCGAACCCGAGGTGAACAGGATCTTGGCGATCGAGTCGGGACCGGTGCGCGCGAATGCCTCATCGACGGCGACGCCAGCCGGGGTTGCGGCAAGCCGGTGAATGTCACTATCGCTGATGGTCCGGGCGCACACATCGGCCAGCGCGGCGAATGCCGGGGCGAAACGCTGCGCATCATCCGCATACACGAGCCCCGGCGTGAGCAAGCCACCGATGGCGCGCAGCTTCGCATGGTCGCGCGAGAAGCATCGAATACGCCGGCGAAATCGGCGCGACCGGCACGCCGGCGTGCATGGCAGCCAGCGACAGCAGGGCATGGGCGATCGAATTGTCCGACAGGATCATCAAGGGCCTCTCGGGACCCAGGCCCCGATCGAGCAAGGCGGCGGCCAGGCCACGCACCTTCGCATGCGCGCTGCCATAGTCGAGCGCAACGCGGACATCGCCACGCATCTCGGTCAGGAAGACGCGGCCCGGATCGACGCCGGCCCAGTGCACGAGGCTGTCTCCGATCCGTCCGGGGTGGGCACCCAGCGGCTGGGGCGAGCGCAGCACCAGACAACCATCAGCGGTGCGCTCGACCTGCACAGCGGGCTTGGCGAAACCGGACCAGAGTTGTTCGGCTGTCAGGGGCATGCGGTCTCCTCGCGACGCTGGCGATACCGCGTCGTCTGTTCCGATGGCGGCTGCCACCACGTTCAAACCATAACAGGGCTCGACTTGCTAGTCAAACATTTGACCGAAAAGGTAGTCAGTCCGGTGAACGCTCGTTATCATTCCCGCCAGACTTGAGACAACGATGGACCCCGACAAGCCTGCACGCGCCGCGCCACCGAAGCCCAAGCCGGCCACCGGCCTTGAAGAGGCAGTGCTGCGCCATGCGCGCGACCATCCCGAAGATGGTCAGGCGCGCGCCGCGCAGATCCTGACCCGCGCCGGTTCACCGGTGTCGCCGGCCGGCGTGCGCTACATCTGGCGCAAGCACGGCATCGAAACCGCCTACAAACGATTGCGCGCGCTCGCCAAAACCACCCAGGGCGCGGCCACGTTGACACCGGAGCGCCGCGCGCGCCTGGCGCGCGGCGAAACCGCCCGCCGTCTCGCCAGCAAGAACCGGCGCATCGCCAGGGCCGACGACCCATCATGGAGCGATGACCGTCGCGCCCAGATCGTGTTCGCCGCCGCCGAACAATTCGTGCGCCACGGCTTCGCGGGCGCATCGATCCGCGATATCGCCGCTCATGCAGGCCTCATGGCAGGCTCGGTCTACCATTATTTTCCGTCCAAGGAAGACCTGTTCGTGGCGATCAACCAGGAAGGCTTTGCCCGCCTGACCGCCATGGTCGAGGTTGCGATCACACGCGCCGCCACGCCGCGCGAGCGCCTCGAATTGGCCTGCGCCGCCCATGTGGCCGCCGTGATCGATGATCATCCGGTCACGCGCCTGACCGCAACCTCGCTGTTCGCGATCCACGAGGCCAGCCTGCAGCACCGGATGCGCGGGGAGCGACGCCGCTATGAAACCTTGATCGGTGGGCTGGTGAATGCGCTCACGCTGCCCGCCGGTGTCTCGCACGATGTGTTTCGCCTCGCCCTGCTCGGTGCGCTGAACTGGACCCGGGTGTGGTTCAAGCCCGGCATGATGACGCCGGAGCAGTTTGCGGCGCAATTGATCACGATGACGCTCGGGCCGGATCAAACGACCAAATAGCGCAGCCGCCGACCGGACGCCGCGCGCAGGACGCCGTTCGTCCCTGGTGCCGTATCGCACCCGGACGCGGCCTGATAGGGTCGCCAGTCGCACCTTCACCGGAGAGGGTTCCCCTGATGTCGTCCGAATCATTCGCTCGAAGATCCCGGGTTTCGCTCGCCGAGATCCTGTCCGCACTTTCCTACGCACTGGACATCACAGAGGGCCAGCCCGCGGGCCATTGCGTGCGAAGCTGCTGGATCGGCATACACATCGGTCGCGCCATCGGCCTGCGCGACGACATGCTCTGGGCCCTGTACTACACGCTGCTGCTCAAGGACCTGGGCTGCAGTTCGAACGCAGCGCGCATCTGCGAGCTCTACCTGACCGACGATCGTTCGTTCAAACACGACTTCAAGCTGGTGGACGGCGGCCTGGCGAGTGCACTCGATTTTGTATTCCGTCACACCGGACTGAATGCCGGCATGTCGGGACGGCTGCGGGCGGTCGCGAACATCATGCGCAATGGCAGTCAGATCGCCGACGAGCTGATCGCCACGCGCTGTCATCGTGGTGCGGACATCGCCCGTCAGCTGCGCTTTCCGGAGTCGGTGGCCCACGGTATCCACAGCCTGGACGAACATTGGGACGGCAGCGGACGGCCCGACAGACTGCAGGGCGAAACCATCCCGCTCGCGGCCCGGATCGCGCTGCTTGCACAGGTCGTGGACGTATTCCACACCAGTGCCGGCAGGGACGCGGCAGTCGCCGAGGTGCGCCGCCGCGCTGGCGGCTGGTTCGACCCGGCGTTGGCGTCGACATTTGAAGCCATCGCCCGGGACGACGCTTTCTGGGAGGGTCTGTCGGCACCCGATATCAACACGCGCATCCTGGCGTTCGAGCCGGCACACGGACAGGTCGACGTCGACGACGACTATCTCGACGAGATCGCCGCCGCGTTCGGCAAGGTGGTGGACGCCAAGAGTCCGTTTACCAGTGGTCACTCGGCGCGGGTCGCACAGTACGCGGACGCACTTGGCGCGCCGCTGGGCATCGCACCGGCGAGACGGCGGTGGTTGTGGCGCGGTGCGCTGCTGCACGACATCGGCAAGCTCGGCGTGTCGAACGCAATCCTTGACAAGCCTGGCAAGCTGGACGATGACGAATGGGTAGCCATGCGCCGCCATGCAACGCACTCGCACGAGATCCTGTCGCGTATCTCGGTGTTCGGCGACATGGCATCGATCGCAGCAGCGCATCATGAGCGCATCGACGGTGGGGGCTACCCGCTTGGGCTTCGCGACGATCAGATCAGCCGTGAGACCCGGATCATCACAATTGCCGACTTCTTCGATGCCTTGACGGCCGACCGCCCCTATCGCGGTGCAATGCCGGTCGAGAAGGCATTGGCCATCATTGGATCGGAAGTCGGCCGCGCGGTGGACGCCGACGTCTACGAGGCGCTCCTGTCGATCGTGAACGACGCGCAGCAAGGTCATGCCGACGAGCCGGTGAGAACTGGCACCGGTTCGCCGAGCACAACCGGGATCGCCCGCGAGGCTCGTCAGCCGGTCGCCGCGGCGCCGGCAGGCAGCTAACGGCTGAGTCGTCCATCGGCTGCCGAGCACAGCGCGCTGCGCCCGGTCAGCCCGACCTTATGCCCTTTTCGCGGTCCATTTCCTCGACGGGAGGGTCGCGAGCCGTGAATGTCGGCGTTTGCCCGGTGGTCAGACGGCGCACAAGCGTGGCAGACTCGCGTGACGACAGGCGTGGCAGCTCGCGCGATGGCACAGGAGCGTACTGAATGACGACCGGACCGACACAATGGCGGGCGGACCCGCTGTCCTTTGGACAGGGCCCGACGCTGCTGGAAGTGTTCCTCGAGCCCACCTGTCCTTTCTCGGCCAAGGCCTTCGCCAAGCTCGACGATCTGCTGGCGAAGGCCGGTGAGGAACGCCTGACCATCAAGCTACGGCTGCATTCGCAGCCCTGGCACTTGTTCTCGGGCATCGTCACCCGGGCGATACTGGCCGCGTCGACCCTGCCGGGTGGCAAGGATGACGCACGGACGGTCATGGCCGCGGTGTTCGCCCATCGCGATGAGTTCGAGTTCATGAATCATGCTTCGGGGCCGAACATGGCAGTCACGCCAGATGAGCTGATCGCGCGCATCGAGGGCTACAGCGGAATCGCCTTGGCATCGGCCTTCGGGCTGGTCGGCCTGGATCGTGAGATGAAGTGGCACACCAGGTACGCGCGCCAGAACGGCATCCACGTGTCGCCGACCTTCATGATCGGCGGCCTGGTGCAGGCCGACATGGGTAGTGGCGATGCCATCGATCAATGGCTGGTCAAACTTGGCCTGGCCTGAGCCGCACGGGTTGAAATCCGCTGTCGGTCGATCAAGGTTCCGCCTATAATCGCCTCGGACTGCGGCACGCCACACCTGCCTGAGTCCGACAAATAACAACGGAGACAGATCATGCAGGCAAGCAGACATCGCCGAACGATCATCAAGGGTCTGGCCGGTGCGGGCATCGCACCGTTTGCCGGCTCGCTCACGGCGCAGGATAAAAAGCCCATTGTCATCGCCGTGCCAACCGCGCAGAGCGGACCGGCCGGCGTAGCCGATCATGCCGACTATCTGAACGGCGCGATGCTTGCCGTCAAACAGGTCAATGCCGCCGGCGGCGTGCGCGGCCGCCCGCTCGAGCTGAAGGTGGTCGATATCGACCTGCTCACGCCCGAGGGGACCCAGGCAACATTCCGCAAGATCGTCGATGCCAAGGTACAGGCCATTGCCTCCGCCTTCGTGATCATCCCGATTCCGGCCCTGGAGACCGTGGCCAATTTCAAAGTGCCTTATCTGAATGGCAACACGTCAATCGCCACGCTCGAGGCGGTCAAGAAGTCGCCGGCGCGGTTCAATCATGTGTTTTCGCTCGATCCGCCCGAGACCTTCTACGGCACCGGTTTTCCGATCTTCCTCGAACAGTTGCAGGCAGGAGGCGCCTGGAAACCGAGCAACAACAAGGTGCATATCGTCCAGGAGCAACTTGCCTATACGCAGATGATTGCCAAGATGACTCAGGAGACACTGAAGAAAAGCCAATTCCAACTGGCCAAGACCACCGATATCCAATTCCCGGTGCAGGACTGGGGCCCGGTGATCCAGGACATCCGGAAAACCGGCGCCGGCGTAGTGATGATCGACCATTGGGTTGCGGCCGAGGAAGCCGCATTTGCCAAGGCGTTCGCGGCCAATCCGCTCAACGACACACTCGTGTATCTGCAATACGGGCCATCGCAGCCTGAATTTCTCGGTCTTGCCGGCCCGGCTGCCGAGGGCTTCGTGTGGAGTACGGTGTATGGCGCGTATGCCGATGAGCAGGGCAAGGCCTTCCGCTCCGCTTATCAGGCGGCCTATCCCGGCCTCATGGGTCTGGCCTACACCGGTGGTGGATATGACTCAATCATGATTCTGGCCGGGATCTGGCAGGATCACGAGCCCGAGAATCTCAAAGCCGTCACCGATGCACTGCGCGCCAGCACCTATCGCGGCGTGAACGGCTTTTACCAGTGGAACAACCCGTATCAGGCGCCACTGCATTATCCCTTGCAGACCCAGGATCTCAACAAGGGCATGGCCCATCTGTTCTTCCAGGTGCAGGACGGCCAGCACCGGATCATTGCCCCTGATGCATTGAAAGAAGCCTCCTTCAGGCCCACGCCGTGGATGAAGAAGGCCTGACCCAGGCATCCGCGCTGTTCCACTGCGACGATATTCATATCGTTCTGGGTGGCCGGACCATTCTGAGCGGAATCTCGGCCGGCGTACGCGCGGGCGAAATACTCGGCGTGGTCGGACCAAACGGTGCCGGCAAGACCACCCTGTTCGAAGTCCTGTCCGGTCGCGCGCGACCCGGGCGCGGCCGGGTCTGGCTCGAAGATCGCGACATCACCCCATTGGCGTTGCACGCACGGGCCCGCCTGGGTATCGGCCGGACCTACCAGTCGCCCGTGGTGCCCGAGGCACTGACCGTTGCCCAGGTGTTGAAGGCGGCACGTCAGGCCTACGCCCCGATGCTCACCCGGCATCACGCCGAATGGGCATGCCGCCAGGTCAATCTCCGGGTGCCGCCCGACACGCTCGCGGGCACTCTCGAAACGCTCAATCGTCGCAAACTGCTGCTGGCCTGCCTGCTGATGCGCCAACCGCGCGTGTTATTGATGGACGAGCCAGCTTCCGGACTGATCAATGCGGAGATCGACGAACTCGATGTGGTGGTGCGCTACCTGGCGCGCGAATTGCAAATCGGCGTGATGCTCGTGGAACACCGGCTCGAGCTGCTCGCGGCCATCGCCGACCGGGTGATCGTGCTGGATCTGGGCAAGATCATTGCCCAAGGCCCGCCGGAAACGGTGTTCGATCATCCGCAGGTTCGCGCGGCGTATTTTGATGCGGCGGTCGCGCCGTGAACGGGCTGCCCATTGGCGACCCCCACGTCCATGAATGACGTATTGCGAATCGAATCGTTGTCCGCCGGCTATGGGCCCTTGACTGTGCTGCACGACCTGGACCTGACCGTATTCGCCGGTGAACGCATCGGTCTGGTCGGCCTGAACGGGCATGGGAAGTCCACGTTGTTCCGGGCCATTTCCGGTCTCACGGGCTGGCAGCGCGGATCCATCCGGTTGAATGGGCATGAAGTCGGGGGCACGCGCAGCCAGGGGCCGGGTCGGTATACCCACCGGATCGTGCGCCTAGGCTTGGCACATATGCCGCAGGGCGACGCCATCTTCCCGGGGCTGACCGTCGCTCAGCATCTGGATGCCGGTGCCTTCACGCGCGACGCCTGGCGCGACCGGATGAACCGGCGCGAGCGAGTGCTCGACATCTTTCCGCCATTACGCCCCTTGCTCGGTTCGGTGGTGGGCAAACTTTCCGGCGGTGAACGCCGCATGGTGTCTCTGGCGCGCGGCCTGATGTGCGATGCCCATCTTTTTCTGGTGGACGAGCCATCGTTGGGCCTGGCACCGGCCATCAGTGCCAATGTCATCGAGGCGCTGACCCGGATCGACCTGGCGAGCGGCGCCATGATCATCGCTGAACAGAACCTGGGGTTGCTTCAGGGCCGCGTCACCCGTCTGCTCGGCATGCATGCGGGACGTCTCAAAGGGGGTGGCATCACCACGGCGGGCCGGCCATCGCCGGACGGGCCGCCGCCGGTCACAGGTACCTACACCCTGCGGGCGGGCTGAAACATGCATCGCTCACCCGACTGATGGATTTCGACCTGAACTTCGTGCTGATGTCGGCGCTCACGCTGGCATCGATCTACGGACTGCTCGCGCTGGGCATCTCGATCATCTGGTCGAGCCTGGGCATGCTGAACATGGCGCATGGCTTCACCTTCGCGGCCGCCGGATACGGTGCCTGGCTCGCGTCGCAGTATCTGAGCGCCCATGGCATGGTCGTGCTGACGGCCGGCGTGCTCACGGGCTCGCTGGTCGGCATCCTGATCGGCCTGATTGCCTTCATTCCGCTGCACGACAAGCCGAATTTTGTCGTGCGCAGCCTCATCGCCACGCTGTCCATCAGCCTGCTGGGCACGCAAGGGCTGCTCTGGAGCTTCGGGCCGCGGGTCAAGAGTCTGCCACCGCTGTTCGGCCAGGGATCGCTGCAACTGGGCGATATCGTCTTGAGCGCCGACCGGGTCGGTGCGATCGGCGCATCGCTGGTGCTGATGACAGCGGTGCTGCTCTGGATGAAACGATCGCGCCAAGGCCTGGAGATCCGCGCGATGATGCAAAACCCCGAGGGCGCAGCCTTGGTGGGCATTGGTATCCGCCACACCGCCATCGCCGTGATGGCCGTGACCGGTGCTCTGGCAGGTCTGGCTGCAGTGCTGCTTGCCCAGACCTACTTCGTGAGCCCGCATGCCGGTCTCACGCCGTTGATCAAGGGTTTGATCGTGGCCTTGTGCGGCGGACTGGGCAGCATACCCGGCGCATTGATCGCGGCGGCGCTCATCGGTGCCGTCGAAGCGCTCACCAGTGCCCTGCTCGGCGGTCAGTATGTGCTCATGACCCAGTTCGGATTCATCATTGCAGTGCTGTTGATCCGCCCCCGCGGCATCGCCGGTCTGCTCGACCACACCCGCGAATGACCGAACCCTTTATTCCAAGCGGCCATGTACCAATGCCAAGGGGCGCAGAGCCGCTGGCCGATCCGCGCCAACGCGCGGCCACCGCGAACGAGCCGACGCGATACCTGGTGGGACGCCGACGCTGGTGGCCAAGTCTGCCCGGCCATGGCGACACCTTGTGGCGGCGCTGGCGCTACCCGTTCACCCGCCGCACCGTGCTGGCGGTGCGAGGCGAATACAACGACAAGACGCTGGCGCGCGAACAACGCGTCACAGACAAGCGACCGATCTGGTGGGCGATGGCACTCATCGCCCTGGCCATCGTGCCACCGCTGCTCGGTATTGCCCTGGACAGCATCGAGCCTGTTGTCAGCCGCCGCGATCTTCGCCATCTACGCCGCCATCAATCTCGTCTGGATGCTGGTCCTGGGGACGGCCGGCATCTTCTCGCTCGCAACCCTGGCGATCGTTGGCGCCGCGGCCTACGGCAGTGCCTGGTTGTCGATCGAGCACGCGCTACCCTGGTGGGGAATGATTCCGGTGGGCACGGTGATCGGCCTGGTGTTCGGCATCGTGATCGCCGTTCCGGCGATCCGGCTCGAAGGTTTCTACTATGCGCTGCTGACCCTTGGCCTGGTCGAGTTGTGCCGGGTGTTCAGTGGTCCAGTCCAAGGCGCTTCGGGTCGGCGACCGGCGGTCTGTTTGGTGCCGACGGCTACATCCCGACTCACTGGAGCGAGACGCGGCGCTGGTGCTGGCCTACTTCGCCAGTTTCGTCGTCATGTTGCTGGCGCTGGCGCTCTATCGACTGGTCAACGGCCAACGGCTGGGCCGCCTGCTGCGTGCCGCACCCGAGAAGCAGGAAGCCTTCGCCGAAGCGATCGGCATCGACTACCGGCGAGCCCGTATCCAGGTGTTCCTGATCTCGTCGGCGGCGCTTGGCGCGAGTCGGCGGCTTCTATGCGGCGCACTTCAAGGGCGCGTCGCCGTCGTTGTTCTCCATGGACAACCTGATGCTGATGCTGGCGATGATCGTGATCGGTGGCATTGGCACCGCCGAGGGCGCCGTACTGGGGACGCCCTCGTCGTGTTCATCGATCATGGTCTGATCGACCTGGGCCGGCGCGACTGATCCTGATCGGCCAATCATGCTGGCGTCGGTGCTGTTCACCCGGGGCGGGTTGTTCGGCATCAAGGCCCAGTTTCGACTTGGCGCAACAAGAAAAAAAGCGAGCGACGCGCCGATGCGCACGGAACGAGGAGGTGAAGTGATGCCCGAAGAAGCCACCGAAATACGCGACAAGCAGCAGATTGCGCTGCGTCACTTCGACAAACGCTCACGCGACTATCTCAAGACCCTGGTCAATGATGAGTTGATCGAAGAACACCGACGCAAGCCATCCGGCCAGCACAGTCCCGCCCTCGACCGCCTGCTCAACTATTTCCGACGCGCGTCGATCGTCGACAAATACGCCGTGCTCTGCATTCGCCCCTATGCTGAGTACCGCTTGATCGCGCTGTCGGGCAAGCGCGGCGTACCGCCGCGCGCAGTGGACGATCGCACCTACACAACGCCGGACGAGGCCTACCATGCGGTCTTCGTCAAGCGCGTTCAGGATCTGTTGGATTCCTGACCAACATGGCACAAATCACCATTCATGGATATACCGATCGACTGCAGCGTCAGACCGGGCGATTCGCTCGACTGCATGATCAGCCTGGAAGGTGACGCTGTTGTCCGCGCCACCCTGGTCAAGCTGATTCACGGCGATCAAAATCCGCTCGGTCCCGGCTTCGTCGAGCAGGCCGTCGACTCGACTGGCGCCGCTGCGCTGAACCGCGAATGGCCGGCACACCGGCAGTACACGCAGAAGGGAAATTTCGTCGTCATCGACGACCCCCTGCACCGACTGCAAGCCGCTGGCAGTCTTCACCGTATTCAGCTTCATCTATCCCACCCTGCCCGCTGCCGGGCGCCAGACCCTGCTCGGTCGTTGGGACAGCGACCGCGTGCAGGGCTTTGCGCTGGGTATCAATGATTCGGGCAGCCTCGAAGTCTGGGTCGGCGACGGTCGAACGTACCGATGCGGTCGCGCCGAGGTGCCGCTGGTGGCTCGAGTCTGGTACTTCGTGGCAGCGAGCTACGATGCCCGCAACCGGCCGGGCGACCGTGCATCAGAGCGCCGTGCTCAATCGCTACAACTCGCTATTTTCAAAGATCGTACCGATTGACTATCGATCTCATGTGAGCGAATCGCTGCGAGTCAGACCGTCTCATGGTGAGGGAATCCCGTTTTTGTTGGCGGGTGCCAGCGATCGAAATCCGGCGCGCGGACTGCATGTCGAGTCAGTGCTACTGCGGCAAGCTCGATCGCCCGGGCATGCTTCGATCGGGTTCTGCCTCGTGACGAACTGGATGCGATCGCGCGGGGCGAACCGCCCCAGCGCGATGGCCTGCTTGCCTATTGGAATACCGCCCACGGCTACACCGACCAGGGAATCGACGATCACGTGCATGACGAGGGACCCGCATGCGCTGCACGGGATGGGCGTCAACCGGCCGGTGCGCGGCCAGACCGGCTACAACTGGCAGGGCCGTGACGATTGTTTCCGGCTGGCCCCCGAACAATACGGTGGTATCGAATTCCATGATGACGCACTGACCGATTGCCGATGGTCGCCGACCATCCAATGGGTGGTCCCGCCGGATCTGCGCAGCGGCATATATGCCATCAAGCTCACCGCGGGCAATAATCCTCATCAGGCCGAGGAGTATCTGCCGTTCTTCGTGCGCGCGCGCGAACCGCGTGCGCCCATCTGCCTGCTCATACCAACGGCCAGCTATCTCGCCTATGCCAATGTCATCATGTCACTCGAGGCTGCCGCCGGGCAAGCCATCACTGCCGCGGTAGCGGTGTTACAGCCCGAAGATCTCGAGATCTACAAGAATGGGCTGGAATTCGGCCTATCCACCTACGACCATCATCATGACGGCGAAGGCGTGTGTTACAGCTCATCTCGACGGCCGATCTTCAACATGCGCCCCAAATATCGGATGCCCGGCGTTTCATGGCCCTGGCAGTTTCCGGCCGACCTGTCGATCGTCGCCTGGCTTGAGCATCAGGGCTATGACTATGAAGTGCTCACCGACGAAGATCTGCATCGCGAAGGCGTTGCGGCACTACGGCCTTATCGAGTGGTGATCAACGGCACCCATGCCGAGTATTACTCGGAGAAGATGCTTGACGCCACCGAAGACTATCTGGCCGATGGTGGCCGGCTCATGTATCTCTCGGGCAATGGTTACTACTGGGTCAGCGGCTTTCGGGATGACGAACCCTGGATACTGGAGGTGCGCAAACTCGAAGCCGGCTCTCGAGCCTGGCAGGCACGGGCCGGCGAGCATTATCTGGCCAGCACCGGCGAACGCAGCGGCTTGTGGCGTCATCGCAATCGCGCGCCGCAAAAAATTGTCGGCACCGGTTTCGCCTCCGAAGGCATGGATGAATCGGTGCCGTATCGGCGAATGCCCGACAGTTATCACCAGTCGGTCGCCTGGATCTTCGACGGCGTGGCGGGCGAGGTCATCGGCGACTTTGGCCTGGCCGGCAATGGCGCGGCCGGCGTCGAAATCGACCGCTATGACCTGACTCTGGGCACGCCGCCCCACGCCCGATTGCTGGCCAGCAGCGACATGTACTCGGACAACTATCCGCTGGTGCAGGAGGAGATCATGTACAACCATCCGGGCATGGGCGGTACCCAGCAGCCAATGGTTCGATGTGACATGGTCTATTTCACGACCTGGCGTCATGGTGCTGTTTTTGCGCCGTCTTCGATCGCCTGGGGCCAGGCCTTGCCCTCGAACGGCTTCGACAACAACGTGTCGAAAATCATGAAGAATGTGCTGGATGCATTCAGCCGGGCCGGACCATTGCCGGGTGGCGCATTCATTGCCGACGAAAAGCACTGGCGCTGAACGTGTGCGATAACAAGAGTGACATGAGATCGCCAACATGACACTGAACGAAGCAACCGACTGGCGGGAAGACTACGCCTACCTCGCGGCCATGCAGGCCTATATCTACGGCTACCCTGCCATTCACTTCGCCAAGGTGCGGCATGCCCAATTGCATGCGCCTCGCAATGGCGTCGTTACCAAGGTCAATGAGCTCTTTCACAAGCCTCGACTGTCCAACCATCATGATAAGTTCGGCGGATCTCCCATGAGGGATGCGATCTACTCCGCCGCGTGGTTGGACCTGTCGCGCGAACCGATCGTGGCCGCCTCGCCTGACGGTGGCGGCCGCTATGTCGGCATGCAGTTCGCCGAGTTCTATTCCGATGTTTTTGGCTACATCGGGTCCAGCCCCGACGGCGACAAGGCGGAGGTTTGCCTTGTGACAGGGCCGGGCTGGCAGGGCGAAGCACCGGCCGGCATCGACCGTGTCCTGCGCTCGCCCACACCCTGCGTGATGGCAGTGGCAAGGGTGTCCACTCCGGGCGGCGACGATCTCGCGGCGGCCCGGGAAATTCAGCAACGCTTCTTCGTGAAGCCGCTGTCGTTATGGCGCGATGGCGTCGCGCCACCCGAGCTGCCGGACGTGTTCGAGCCCTTCGACCAACGCGATCCGCTGGCCGATTTCCGCACCATGAACGCGGCGATGCAGGAGAACCCACCACCGGCTGACGACGATGTGCTGGTGCGGCAATTTGGCCAGATTGGCCTGGGGCCTTTTGCAATGGTGAGTCTCGATACGCTGGACGCCGCCATGCAAAGGGGATTGACCCGCGCTTTGTCGGATGGCTTCTTGCTGCTGGGTAAAGTGGCAAAAGGGGGTGGCAACACCAAGGTGGTGAACCACTGGGCCTACGGCGACCGTCATTGGGGCCGCATGGCCGCTGCTGGCGACCTGTTGGGACGCGCTTCGCCGCAGGCTTTCGCCGGCACGCTGGAACACTGGATTGAACAGTCAACCAAGCTGCGCACATTCGTCGATGCGCAAGGCGATGAGCTGAGTGGCCAGCACCGCTACATGCTGCGCTTTGCCAGGGATGAGATCCCGCAGGCGAAAGCGTTCTGGTCGGTCACGCTCTATGACGAGCGTTTCAATCTCGCAGACAACCCCATCCAGCGCTACAGCATCGGCAGCCTGGATCAGGATCTGTACTACGACGCGGATGGTTCGCTGCCGATACTCCTGCAACCTGAACATCCCGCACCGGGGCAGCACGCCAACTGGCTGCCCACCCCCGCAGGCAAGTTCAATCTCTTCCTGCGGACCTACCTACCCGGCCCAGGCATGTTGGATCAGAGTTACGTTCCGCCGATGGTTCACAAAATCTAACGGAATTCTGCCGGTCGCATCGATGAGGCCCTGCACGCCTGACCGATTCGCGCAGGCAACTTGCGGTCCTTACCGTATGGTGGCATGCTGCGTCCGCTGTCATCAGTTGACCAGAACAAGTGCGCGCTAAGTGTGTGCACCGGGAGGCAATTATCGGTACCGAATTGAACGATTCCCCGGAACCTCCGGCAGTCGGCTGGGCCCGCAAGCTTGGCTACTTGTTCGCATTCGGCCTGGCGATCCAGTCGATCTGGGTCTCGTATTTCGGCGCGTTCGAACCAACTCTGCACCGGTCAGTGGCGTTGTGGGTTTGTACCGCGGTGGTTCTGCTGGTGCCTCACGGAGGTTTGGGCGTCTCCCGCGGTAGCCGGTTGACCCGGTGGGCGGTCACGGCGCTCGATCTGGTCATGTTGGTGGTGATGGGCGCAGCGGTTTACCGTTTTCTCGCCGGCGCTGATGACATGGAGAACCTGGTCGCGTCATTTTCCACGTTTGATCAGTGGGTCGCATTGGGCGCGATGCTGACCTTGATCGAATTGTCCCGGCGGCTGTTCGGCGTATCGCTTGCGCTGGTCGCGTTGTTCAGCTTGCTTTATGCGCTGTATGGCCAATACCTACCGGGCCTGCTGCGCCACACCGGGTTTTCGCTGGAACAAGTGGTTGAGGTGGTTTGGTTCGGCTTTCAGGGTGTATTTGGTCTGCCAACGGCGATTGTCTTGTCGTTGATCATGATCTTCGTCGTGTTCGGATCGGTGCTGCAATCAACGGGCGCCGGCGACAGCCTGATCAAGATCGCATTCGCATTGGCGGGTGGATCGCGCGGTGGGCCAGCGCACGCGGCCATCACAGCGAGCGCGATCTTCGGCACGATGTCGGGCAGCGTGGCGGCGAACGTGGTGGGCACCGGCGCATTCACGATTCCGATGATCAAGAAGCGCGGGTTCTCGGGCACGTTTGCCGGAGCGGTCGAGGCAGCTGCGTCGACCGGCGGACAGATCATGCCCCCGGTGATGGGCGCTGCAGCTTTTCTGATGGCCGAGCTGACCGGCGTGTCATATGCGCAGCTCTGTATCGCCGCATTGTTGCCCGCCTTGTTCTACTACGCGAGTCTGTTCGTCACGGTGGCCATGCAGGCGCGCCGTCTGGGCATCGAACCAGTGCCGGCGGCCGAGCGCGAACGCCTGTCGTGGTCCGACCTCACCAATGCGATGATGTTCCTGGTGCCGATCGCCGTCATCATCATCGTGCTGATCATGGGGCGCTCGCCGGCGATGGCCGGTTTCTGGGCGACGCTCAGTGCGATGGTGATGGGCTTCATCAATCCCGCGGTGCGCAGGAATCCGGCAGCGCTGGTGAACGCTCTCACCCAAGGCGGGGTCAGTTCCGCGCGACTGATGATGGCAGTTGGCGCGATCGGCATCCTACTTGCCGTTCTCGATCTCACCGGCATCAGCCTGCGCTTTGCGACCTCGATCAACGTGATCTCGGATGCGAACCTGTTCATTGCGCTGCTGGTCACGGCTGGCGCCTGCCTGCTGCTCGGCATGGGCATGCCGACGTTTCCGGCTTACCTGATCATCGTGCTCGTGCTCGGACCTGGTATCAAGCATCTGGGCATTCCGGACGTCGCCGTGCACATGTTCGTGTTTTATTTCGGCGTGCTCTCGGCGGTGACACCACCCGTGGCGATCGCCGCATTCGCCGCGGCGCCGATTTCCGGTGCGAGCCCGATGGCCACTGCGACAATGGCTGTCGGGCTCTCCCTGTCAGGTTTCCTGATTCCTTTCGTCTTCGTTTACGACCAGAGTCTGCTGTTGATCCTCGGTTTCGAATGGGGCGAGCTCCTCTGGGTCATTCTGCGATTGTCATTGGCCATCTATCTGGTGTCGACCGCGATTGCGGGCTTTGAGAATGCCCGCCTTGCGCTGTGGTCTCGCACGTTGCGGCTGCTCGCGGTCGTGCTGGTGCTCAATGTGATGCTGGCTTATCAACTCGCCGGTATCGTGCTGGCAGTCACGTTGATTCTTGCCGCGCGACGCGCTGATACCCGCCCCATGGCGGCCTGAACCTGTTTATTCAACGAGTCGGAGTAGGAATGCCGATCACTCGACACCCCCTCCACAGATCCGTGCGAGCGGGATTACCGCACACGGCTCCTGCCTCGGGTCGTGACGCTCAGACGCTGGTTGGGGTAAGGGTGACAGATGCGAGGAGAAGGTAGCCAGTGATGGATCAGCCGGTACATTCGACGCCACGTCACGAAGCCCGTTTGGCTGCGGCGGCACATCGTGCGGTGCCAAAGCCGGGCGACCTGATGACGGAATGTTCTCAGGCGGGCCCCGTTCATCGGCACGCCGTAGTAGCGCGTGTGCCCGATGACCACGGCGCGCAGGTAACGGCCCTGCTCGCCGATGGGCACGTGCATGCGTCGTCTGAGTTCGACCTTGAGCGCTGCGAGCTTGCCCCGCAGTCGTTTCGCACTGGTGAGCCGCAGCACGATGAACTTCCCCTGTCGCGTCTTGCCGCAGCAATGCGTGAAGCCAAGGAAGTCGAACGTTTGCGGCTTGCCCTTTCCTCGACGCGCGATGTTGCCTCGGGCAAATGGCCCGAACTCGATCAGTCGCGTCTTCTCGGGGTGCAGCTTCAGCCCGAACTCCTGCAGCCGTGCCTTCACGTCGCGCGCAAAGCGCTCGGCGTCGTCACGGAACCGGAAGCCGGCAACCCAATCATCGGCGTAACGCACGACGATCACGTCACCTCGGGCATGGCGAGCCCGCCACTGTTTCACCCACTGATCGAACACGTAGTGCAGGTAGATGTTGGCCAGCAGCGGACTGATGCTGCCGCCTTGCACCGTTCCCAACTCACTGTGCTCGAGCCGTCCCTCTTGCAGCACGCCCGCGTGCAGCCACTTCTTGATCAGCCGCACCACGCGCGCATCGGCAACCCGGTGCTCGATGAACCGTATCAGCCAGTCGTGATCGATCGTGTCGAAGAACTTGCTGATGTCCGCATCGAGAATCCAGTTCACATATCTGCTGCCCATCCCCACCACCACGGCATCGAGCGCATCGTGTGCGCTTTTGCCGGGCCGAAAGCCGTAGCTGAACCCGATGAAGTCCTGCTCGTAGATCGCGTTGAGCACATCGACCGTGGCGCGTTGGACCAGTTTGTCCTCCAGCGCCGGCACGCCCAGCGGGCGTTGGCTCCCGTCGGGCTTGTCGATGTACACACGCCGCACAGGCTGGGGCCGGTAGCCCCCTCGGGCGAGCCGATCGGACAGATCCACAAGCCTTGCTTCCAGATCGAGCCCGTACGACTGCCACGTCTGGCCGTCCACGCCGGGCGCCGCATCGCGCCTGAGCGCGTGATATGCCGCGCGCAGTCGGTCGGTTTGGTAGATGTGGTGCATCAGCGAGGTGAACTTCGCATCGCGTCTGCCTTTTGCCGTCTGACGTATGCCGTTGAGCGCCGTTCCCATGTCATAGACCCGCATCGATCTGCGGGACATGCGCGCTGCAACCGCATTGCCCTTGGCCTGCCGCCTTCCCTCCACCGCCTCCGCCGCCGCGGGAACTTCCCCCGCCGCTTTGTTCGGCAGTTTCTGCGGTACTACGCAGCAGTCCGACTTCCCGCCCCGATTGCTCATCGTCGTGCGCCCACAGGCTTCACGATGCGCTCTGCGCACTTGCCCGCCTCCCGGCGGAGCGCAGAAGGTGACGGGATCTCCCGGTTCCCGAACAAGGTGCATCCGTGCGTGCACGGGGTCTCTGACCGCGCGGGGTCCAGCGCTGCCTCGCCTATGCGGCAGCGCCAGTGTGGCCTTCGGCATGTCTCCACGGCCTCGGCACCCCGGACCACCCACGCCTTGCGGCATGGGGCATATATTTCGCGGCTCAATACCCGGCCCACACGTACCCCTGTCAACGCTTCGCCTACACCCTCACGGATGCACTCGCATGACTCGGGGCCGTCGTGGCTGGCTAAACCTTCAACGTATGAAACTTCCATTCACAACACCTTGCCGGTTTTGACCGGCGCACGGAGACACGACATGACCCATCCGATCGCCAGCGGCCTGCTGGCACTCACGGCCAGTGCCATTCTGGCAACGAGCGAGCCGGCTGCGGCCCAACAGATCTTCCGCTTCGAGAGCGTGCAGCCGGGCAGCACGCTGGGCACCGTCAGTCTGGGCTTCGTGCAGGCGATCGAGAAAGGCACCCCGTACAAGGTACAGATGTCCTCCGGCAAGCCGGTGACCAAATCGGTTCTCACCGGCGCGCAGGGCGAGATCGATCTGTTTGCCACCTCGCCTGGCATCATGGAGGCGATGCAGCGTGGCGACAGCATGTATGCAAAGGTGGAGAACGCACCCGAGTTGGCCAAGAACATCCGCGGCATCGTGAATTTCCCGCTGGGGTGTACCACTACCTGGTCTGGGACGAGTCGGGCATCAAGACCCTGGAGGACCTGAAGGGCAAGAAGCTGTTCCTGGGGCCGCCAGGCGGGGAGGCGCCGGCGATGAGCTCGGCATTGATCGAAGCGGTCACCGGTTTGAAACCCAAAGCCGATTACGAGCTGATGCGATTTGACTGGACCTCCGGGCGTACCGCGTTCAGTGACCGGCAAATGGATCTCACCGGGTTTCCCACCTCGGTGCCATCTACAGTCGTCGAGGAATTCGGCTCCAGTTCGCCATTGCGCATTCTCGGCATACCCAAGTCGCGGATCGATGAGCCCAGGATCGCCGCGATCCTGAATAAGCCAGGGTTCTCGCTTGGCACAATCGATCCGAAACCCTATGGCAACAAGGTGACGAACACCGAGCCGGTCTATACGATGGCCTCCTGGATCGGTCTGGCCACGAATAACAAGATCCCGGAAGAAGTCGGATACAACATGACCAAGGCACTCTGGGAGAATATCAAGGACATCCATGCCATGGCCGCATGGGCACCGAGCACGCTCTCCAGGGAAAACGCACTGGTACAGATGAATGTGCCTCTGCACGCCGGCGCCTACCGGTACTACAAGGAGAATGGCTGGACGGTGCCTGATTCACTGCGCCCGCCCGAGGCGAGGTAATCGGCCTGCATTCCCAGGCCAGGAACCCGATACGCTGTCGAATTCGGGTGATCGTGCCGACGATCACCCCGGCCGGTCGGCGCGAAATCCGCTGAACCGTTCAGGCCTCGTGTGCAGTCACCGCCGGCAGACGCTCGCTGGTCACACTATCCACCAGCGAACTGAGCACGCCGTTCAACTGATCCACCGGCAAGGGTCGGCTGAACAGGAAGCCTTGCAACTCATGGCAGCTCGCATTGGTAAAAAAGGCCGCCTGTGCTTCGTTCTCGACGCCTTCGGCGACAACGGTCATGTCGAGTGACTTCGCCAGGTCGATGATTGCTGTGGCGACCGCGCTGTCGCGCGGATTGGCCGGAATATCGGACACGAAGCTGCGATCTATCTTCAGGTAGTCGACCGGGAACTTCCGCAGGTAATTCAGTGAGGAATAGCCGGTACCGAAGTCGTCGATCGATATCCGCAGTCCCAGTGACTTGAGCGCACTGATGGTCTCGCTGGTCTTCGGCGCGTCTTCGATCAGCAGCGATTCGGTCAATTCGAGTTCGATCGACCCAGCCGGTGCTCCGGTCTCCTGGAGCACGCGCGCGACCGAGGCGACGAAGGTGTCACTCTGGAACTGGACCGGCGACACATTGACCGACACACGCAGCGTTGCGAACCCCTGCTCGTGCCAACGCCTGACCTGCAGGCAGGCGTTGCGCAGCACCCACTCGCCGACGATCGGCATCATGCCGATATCCTCGAGCACGCCAATGAACGAGGCTGGCAGCACGACGCCACGGGTCGGGCTGACCCAGCGCAGCAGGGCCTCGACCGCCACCACCCGCCGCGAGCCGGCGTCCAGCCTGGGCTGGTAATAGAGCGCGAACTCACCATCACGGAATCCCTTCTGCAGCGCGGTCTCCAGGCTCAGGCGTTGCGAGGCGCGCAGGTTCATCTCGGTGCGGTAAAAAGCATGACCGCCTCGACCAGAGGCCTTGGCCGCGTACATTGCCGCATCGGCATTCTTGATCAGCGCTTCGGCCCGCTCACCGTCGCCCGGAAAGATGGCGATGCCGATCGTCGCACCCACGGACAGCTCGTGTTCGTGAATCAGAATCGGTTCTTCCAGCGCGCTGGCAATCCGACGGGCCATATAAGCCGCGTCCTCTGGGGCGCTAATGTTCGGCAGAATGATCGTGAACTCGTCGCCGCCCATGCGGAACAGCAGGTCGCCATCGTGCAGGTGGCGCTCGAACAGTCTGGCGACCTGCTGCAGCAGTAGATCGCCCGCGTGATGGCCCAGGCTGTCATTAACAATCTTGAACCGGTCCAGATCGATGAACATCAGGGCACAGATGTGGCCATGGCGTCCGGCCGCGCCGATCACCTCGTCCAGCCGTTCGGCAAAATAGGCCCGGTTGGGCAGACCCGTGAGCGCGTCGTGATAGGCGCGGTGGCGGATCTCCGCCTCCTTGCTGGCGCGATCGCGCTCCTGCGCCGACAGGATCGCGTCGGCCTTGCGCACGACCAGGGAAAGGAACAGGTACAAAGTGGCGAGCAAGGCAACCACCACTGCCGCAATGCGCCACTGAGCCCGTGACTGCCTGCTCACCAGATCGGTCACGTCGGAGTAGACCTCGAACACGCCTTCGATCGCACCATCGGGCTTGGTTCGAACCGGGATGTACGATGCGATCAGGCTGCGGTTCGCGATCTGCTTCTCGAATGCGTCGAATTTCTCGCGGAACGTAATGTTGCTCATCACTTGACCCGCCGCGGCACCCTGGAAGCCTGCATTCGACTGCCGGCTTTCACCGATCTGACGCGCGTCAGTCGAGAACACCGTCACTCCGTCCAGGTTGTAAACCTTGACCTTGGCGATCGGCAGGCCTTTCATCTGGGCATGCACATCGGCCAGCAGGCGAGTCTGGGCCGGGTCGGCCACCAGGGCATCCCGAGTGCGCCCCGACGAACCCAGCACGAAGTCGCGATGCGTGGCCCAGACCGCATTGGCAAATGCCTGCGTCAGGTCGGCATTGGCCCGGCTTTCATGCTCGATCAACTGGCGTTCGGTCAGCTCACGGTAGGTCCAGAACAGCGACGCAGTGACGACCAGCAGACCGATCAGACTGGTCAGCGAGAAGTAGCGGGTCAACCGGAACGGGGTCGCTCGTGCCGGTCGACTGGCACGGCTGTCAGTATCGGTTGATGGCGATGAGGAAAGGCTGGTGGCGTTCATGGGATCGATATCGCCCATCCACGCACCGCCTTAAGTCAGACCAGACAAGCCGGCCGATGATCGGTGTCACTGGGTGCAGCAACGGCGGCGCCGGAGCGGTCTCTCAAGGGACAACACCTTTGACCGCCCATGCCAAGGCAGCATAGCTGCGAGGCCCATCCGGCTCACCATCCAGGTACGCGGCCCGAACGGCGCGTTCCAGACGGTCGTGTTCATCGGTGCTAAGGGTGGCCACATATTCGGCACCCGGGCCATCATTGCCCAGATTCGGCGCCCAGTAGTCCATCATCATCCCGATCGCGCGCACCCGGTGTCAAGTGCCAGCCACCTGTTTCAGCCGGGTCAGACCATAACCGGGCAGCACATTGATGGCCAACGAAGCGCTCAAGCGAACCACTGTGTATTTCAATGCTGAAATGCACCGCGCGCTACGCCTGAAGTCGGTGGAAACCGAACAATCGATGTCCGACCTGGTCAACGATGCCGTGAGAATGGCCTTATCCGAAGATGCAGATGATGTCCTGGCCTTTGAAGCGCGGGAGCCGGAACCCGACTATTCATTCGAGAGGGTCCTCAAAGATTTGAGGCGTCTTGGCAAGCTATGACATTCGAATCACGCGATCAGCCCGATAGGCGATCGAGAATATCGACCCGAATGCAGATCGTATCCGGGTGATCGAGCTAATCGAGACGCTCGCGCGCCAAGTCCAACCATCATCGGCGCAACCCAGGTGGCGGCAACCATGGTTCAGCGGGTGCCGATGCTCGTGTCCTCACGCTGAAGCGACATCCTTTCCGGCGAACTCAGGGGCAACGCGAGCGTCACCAGCCAGCAAACGGCCAGCATCGTCGCCGAGCCAACCAGGGAGAACAACAAACCGCCCCATTGATACAGCAGGCCCGACAGGAGCGTGCCAAAGAAGCGCCCCAGCGCATTCGCGGCATAGTAAAAGCCGACATCCTCGGCGGCCTTCTCGGAGCCGGCATAAGCGAGGACCAGGTAGGAGTGCACCGAGGAATTGACGGCAAACGCGAAGCCGAACACGCCGAGCCCGACTACGACCACCCATTCCAGCCTGGGCACATCCAGCGCCACCAGTGCCGCCAATGACATCGGCACGATCGCCAGCAGCCCCGACCAGAGCCGCGCCGCCGGCACCTCGGCGCTGAGCCCATCATCACTGCGGCGCACGATCGATGGGGCAATGGCCTGCACCACGCCATAGCCGATGGTCCAGAGCGCCACGAAGCCGCTGACCATTGTGAAGGTCCATCCCGACGCATACAGGAACACCGGCACACCCACCACGAACCACACGTCCCGCGCACCGAACAGCGCCACTCTTGCCGCGGCCAGCAGATTGATGCCCCGATTCTTGCCGAACAACTCCCTGGCCGATCGGGACGCCTTGCCCTTGCCCATCAGCGGCGGCACGAAAGCGATGACACCCACGAGCACGATCGCCAGCAGCGCGGCCATCGCCCAAAGCGCCGATTGAAAGCCCAGGGTCTGCAGCAACAGCCCGCCCAGGAAAAAGCCCACGCCCTTCATCGCGTTCTTGCTGCCGGTGAAAAACGCGACCCATTTGAACAACTGCCCGGATGCCTCACCCGCTGTCGCCTTGATCGCCGACTTGCTCGCGGTTTTTGTCAGATCCTTGGCCACGCCGCAGATGCCCTGGGCCCCGACCACCCACGCGACCGACAAGGCGACTGACCAGGTCGGCGACAGTGCCGACATCAGCAGAAAGCCCGTGATCTCGGTGAACAAGCCTACGGTCAGCATGCGCTTGATACCGTAGCGGGTAGCCAGCCAGCCGCCGATCAGATTCGCGACCACGCCCATTGCCTCATAAAGCAGGAACAGGAAGGCGAGCGTGAACGGTGAGTAGCCCAGGCGGTAGAAGTGCAGCAGCACCAGCATGCGCAGCGCACCGTCGCTGAGCGTGAAACCCCAATACGCCGCCGTGACGATGGCGTAGTTGCGTGTACCCGTGTTCATCGTCAAGACAGATTCGCTCAGAGGCCTTGCTCGTGCAGAATGCAGGCCAGATCCACCATGCGGCAGGCATAGCCCATCTCGTTGTCGTACCAGGCATAGACCTTAAGCATGGTGTCATCGGTCACCATGGTCGACAAGCCATCGACGATGCTGCTGCGCGTGTCGCGGGCGTAGTCGGCGCTGACCAGTGGCCGTTGCTCGTAGCCCAGAATGCCGGCCAGCGAGCCCTTTGCCGCTTCGGCGAACAACTGGTTCACTTCGTCGACGCTGGTCTTGCGCTGCAATTCGAACACGCAGTCAGTCAGCGACGCGTTGAGCACCGGCGCCCGAACGGCGTGTCCGTTGAGCCTGCCCTTGAGCTCCGGGTAGATCAGGGCAATGGCGGTTGCACTGCCGGTGGTGGTCGGCGCGAGACTGAGCATCGCGCTGCGCGCGCGGCGCAGATCCTTGTGCGGGGCGTCGACCACCAGATTCGTGTTGGTCGGATCGTGAATCGTGGTGATCTGACCATGGCGGATGCCGATCGATTCATGAATCACCTTCACCACCGGAGCCAGGCAGTTGGTCGTGCAGGAGGCCGCGGTGACGATTCGGTGCCTGGCGGGCTCGTATCGATCATGGTTGATGCCCACCACGATATTGAGCACGTCGCCCACCTTGACCGGCGCGGCGACGATGACCCGCTTGGCACCACGATCCAGATGGCCTTGCAGGGTGTCGGGCGTGAGGAATTTGCCGGTGCATTCGAGAACCAGATCGACGCCCAGGTCGCCCCAGGGGATGTCCGCAGCAACGGCATGCGAGGAAAAGCCCAGCCTGTGATCATCGATCCGGATGGCGGCTTCGCCGTCGGTCGCAATATCCGCCCGCCAGCGTCCCTGGACACTGTCGAACTGCAGCAGATGGGCGGTGGCCGCGGCGCCCCCCTTGAGCTCATTGAGGTGGACTACCGACAGGCGATTGCCGGCGCGCGGATCGTCAGACGGCCGCTCAGCCGCGCCAAAAGCGGCGCGCAGCGCCAGGCGGCCGATGCGGCCCATGCCATTGATACCAACTCTCATTGCAATTCTGCCAAGCGGGTTTTTGATTGATCTTATATTTCCAGCATATTCGAATGATAGAACGCCAGTATGACGAATAGATGACATCCGGAGATCTGAAGGCCGCCCGGCTCTGGCGCTGACCACATGCCCTCTTCCTGCCGGAAGCCATCGTGTGATTGATGCCGACCCGGTCCCGGAGTCCAGCGTTGTCGCCGATGATGTCCTGCCCGTGAATGTCGTGCCTGAGCCGGTACGATGACGATCCGGACCTGCAAGGAAGTTGCCATGCTGCGCGCAAACGTCACCCGCCTGATCCGCCGGCTGGTACCGGCCACGCTCCTGGTCGCGGCTGGGGTGGCCAATGCCGTCACAGTCGAGTTCCAGCGCGTCGCCGATGACGTATACGCGCATATCGGCGACCTGGGTGCTCGCAACGCCGACAACGAAGGGCTCAATGCCAACATCGGCTTGGTCGTCACGCCAGCCGGCGTCGTGCTGATCGATAGTGGTGCCACCCTTGAAGGGGCTCGCCAGATTCACGCTGCTGCGGCCAGGATCAGCGGGCAGCCCATTCGCTGGGTCATCAATACCGGTGGCCAGGATCATCGCTGGCTGGGTAACGACTACTTTCAGGCACAGGGTGCCGAGTCCATCGCCCACGCCGCCGCGTTGCCCGACATGCACAATCGCGGCAACGACCACCTCGTGGGCCTGCAGGCCGTGCTCGGCCACAAAGCCGATGGCACCAGGCCGGCCCTGCCCATGCGATCGATCGAGGGAACCGATACCGTGCTCGACCTGGGTGGCGTTAGATTCGAGTTCAAGCATCGTGGCGGCGCGCATACGCCGGGCGATATGATGGTCTGGCTGCCACAGTCCAAGGTTCTGTTCACGGGCGACGTGGTCTACGTTGACCGTCTGCTCGGTGTGATCCCGGTCAGCAACACGCGCCGCTGGCTCGACACCTTCGCCGCGATCGAAGAGCTGCGGCCCGCCATACTGGTGCCCGGTCACGGTCGGATCACCGATCTGGCCACGGCGAAGGCCGACACAAAGGCCTATCTGCAGGCGCTGCGCGCCCACATGAAGCAGGCAGTCGACGACGGTGTCGACATCGGTGCCGCGGTCCGGTCGTTCGATGGGTCACCGTTCATGCGACTGCTCAATGCGTCAGAGCTGATGCCTGGCAATGCGAATCGCACCTATCTGGAGCTTGAACGCGAATGATCGCGCCGTCGAATGCAAAGGCACGTGCAATGGCCACGCATTGTTTTTGAATCAGATGATGTGAGATGAGTCGGTCATGAACGCAGACCACCACCACCACAGCCACAGCCACGCGCCGGCGAGCTTCAACACGGCCTTCTGCGTCGGTATCGGCTTGAACATCGCCTTCGTGGCCGTGGAGGCCTTTGTCGGCTGGCGAATCAACTCGCTGGCCCTGCTGGCCGATGCCGGGCATAACCTGAGTGACGTGATCGGGTTGGTGCTGGCCTGGGGCGGCGCGCTGGCGGGTCGGTTACGGCCTGACGTGCGTCACACCTACGGCTGGAAGCGGGCCAGTATCGTGGCTGCCTTCATCAATGCATTGCTGCTGCTGGTGGCCATGGGGTCGCTGGCCTGGGAAGCCTTGCACCGCTTGCAATCGCCGCAAGCGGTCGAGGGTGTGACGATCATGGTCGTTGCGGGCATTGGAATTCTGATCAATACCGCCACCGCCCTGCTGTTCATGCGCGGCAGCAAACACGACCTGAACATCCGTGGTGCCTTCCTGCACATGGCGGCGGATGCGCTGGTCTCGGCCGGGGTGGTGGTGGCCGGCGCCCTGGCGCTCTGGTTCGGCTGGACCTGGCTGGACCCGGTGGTGAGCCTGCTCATCGCGGCGATCATCGTGGTTGGGACCTGGAGCCTGTTCAGACAGTCGTTGCACCTGCTGTTTGACGGCGTGCCGGACACCGTTGATCTGCCCGGCGTCACGCAGGTGAACGATCTGCATGTCTGGGCAATGGGCACCAGCGAGATCGCTCTCACTGCGCATCTGGTGATGCCGGCCGGCGGTGGCGACGACGCGTTTCTCCGACAGGCCACCGACGAACTGCTCGAACACTTCGAGATCCGCCATGTCACGCTGCAGGTGGTGCGCGAGGCATTCTGGACCGGTTGTTCGTTGCCGACAACGAGGAAATAGCGGGGGTCGGCAGGCGTATCTGCGGCGGTGTGCCGACGGCAGCAGCCTCAAGAGGCGGCGTGCACTGTCGATACAACGGGTAGCCAAGCGACCAGGTACCACTGCCCTGGCGTTTATCCAGCTGCCAACCAAAGGGATTGGACCATGCCACGCACCCTCCCGCGCCGACAATTCCTGGCCGGCGCACTGCTCGCCCCCCTGCTCGGTCATGCACCGGATGCCCATTCCGATGGTGACCTGAAGATCGGTGGCACCGGCGTCGGTCTGGGCCCGTTGCAACGCATCGCCAACGGCGTCGATGCCCACACGCTACGATTCGTGCCCAACCTGGGCAGCGGTGGCGGGCTGAAAGCCGTTGCGGCTGGCGCGATCGACATCGCCGTCTCGGCGCGCCAGCTCGGCGACAAGGAACGCGCGGCCGGCCTCATCGAGCATGAACTGTTCCGCACGCCCATCGTCTGGGCGGTGCACGACGACGTGCCGCTGCGCCGTCTGGCATTGAACGAACTGGAAGATCTGTACGCCGCCCGAACACCCCAATGGGCCGACGGTCGGCCTGTGCGCCTGGTGATGCGACCGCAGTCCGACTCCGATACGCATTTCCTGCACGCCATCAGCCCGTCGATGTCGGCGGCGGTGGCGCTGGCACAAGCGCGACCAGGCGTGCGTGTGGCGACTACCGACACCGATGCCACCGAGGCGATCGAACGCATTTCCGGCTCGCTGGGCGTGACGACGCTGGGCCTGATGCTGGCCGAACGCCGCCGTGTGCATGTGCTGGAGATCGACCGCGTGGAACCCGGCCTCGAGACGATGCTGGCCGGCCGCTATCCGTATGTCAAACGCGTCTTTATCGTGACCCGGGGAACGCCATCCGGGAAAGTGGCTGACATGGTGGCTCGCCTGATGAGTCCATCCGCTGCCAAGCTGCTGACCACGGTCGGCTGCCAGTCGGCTACCCCTGCATGATGCCCCGGAGAACGCCGTGAGAAAGCTGCTTCGCCCTCGAACGGCAGCCTCCATCCTGCAGTTGCTGGTATGGAGCGCAGCCTTCCTGATGGGACTGGCACTGCCGGCCTCGCAATACGCCTTCGCGGTGCACTTTCACCGTGGCAGCCTGGCCGCGGATGCCACCGCAAGAGCGCATACCGTCGGCCAACGCGTCACGGAGAATCCGCAGATGTGGATCTTCGAGGGTTATCGGCTGCAAGAGGATGTCGCCCAGGATCTGCTGTCCGAGAGCCGAGACGATTTTCGGCGGATCGTGGACGCCAAAGGCGATTCACTCGCCGACAATGGCCGATCGGCCCTGTTGCCCTGGCCCACCATCATGCACGCGGAGCCCCTGTACGACAGTGGCCAGGTGGTTGGCCATGTCGAGTTGCACCGCTCGCTGCGCGGTGAAGTGCGCAAGGCGCTGATGACTGCCCTGGCCTGTCTGGGCGTCAGCCTGAGTCTCGCCTGGATGCTAACCCGACTGCCGATCGAACGACTGCGTAACGTGGAGCGGGAGCTCGAACACAAGGCTTTTCACGACGATCTGACCGGGTTGTACAACCGTGATGCATTCCGCCGTCTGTTGGCCGAGGGCGTGACCCTGGCCAGACGCGAGCAGCGACGGCTCGCGGTGCTGTATATCGACCTGGATCGATTCAAGAGCATCAATGATTCACTGGGCCATGATGCGGGCGATGAGGCGCTCAAGGCCGTGGCCGATCGCCTGGCCGCCAGTCTGCGTGCCGACGATGTGTTTGCAAGGCTCTCGGGTGATGAATTTGCGATTCTGATCGAAGCGCCTGAAGGCGCGGCCGTTGCGCTCGCCGACAAGGTGCTGTCCCGGTTCAAGGACCCGTTCACCGTGGGTGACCGTCAATGGCACCTGGGCTGTAGTGTGGGAGTGGCCGAATTTCCCGACAATGGCGACGACCCCGATCGACTGCTGGCCTGCGCCGATACGGCAATGCTGCATGCCAAGGCCTCTGGTCGCAATGCCGGACGCGTGTACCAGGACACGATGGAAGAAACCGTGCTGCGCCGCCTGCAGATCGAAGAGGATCTTCGCGGCGCTCTCGATCGACACGAGTTCGTGCTGCATTATCAACCGTTCATCGACCTGAAGACTGGCCGGCTCGCGGGCAGTGAAGCGCTGCTGCGCTGGCAGCATCCGCAGCGTGGCCTGGTGCCGCCCGTCGAATTCATCAGCCTGCTCGAGGAAATGGGCCTGATCCATGCCGTGGGTTCATGGGTGCTGGAAGAGGCCTGCCACCAGATGATGCGCTGGCAGGCGGCGGGCGCCAACCTTGAACTGGTCTCGGTAAATGTTTCGCCATTGCAGTTCGCCCGTCAGAGCGACTTCGTTGATCAGGTTCGCCTGGCCCTGCACCGTTCCGGCCTTTCACCGTCGCGGCTGCAGCTCGAACTGACCGAAGGCACGCTCATGGCCGACAGTGAACAAAGCCTGGGGGTGTTGTCCGACCTTCGAGCGCTGGGCGTGACCCTGGCCATCGACGACTTCGGCACCGGTTATTCCTCACTGGCCTATCTGCGCAGCTTCCCGGTGTCAGTGCTCAAGGTTGATCGCAGCTTTGTGCGCGACATGCAGACCGATCCTCGTAATGTGAATCTCGTGAAGGCCGTGGTGCAGATGGCGCACAGCCTCGGGCTGTCGGTCACCGCCGAAGGCATCGAAACCGATGCGCAGCGCGAGGCGCTCTGCGCGCTCGGCTGCGATACCGGACAGGGCTACGGGCTGGGCAGGCCGGCACCCGCTCAGGCTTTGCTCGACCGCGCAGTGGCCGAGCAAACGAGCGTTGTGTTGACAATGGCCTAGAGAAGCTCAGGGCGCGACAGTCCAGCTTGGCGTTGTCCGGTGGACGACGAGAGGGCCAGGCCGCCGCTTAATCCAGCTTCCACCCGTGCGGCACCCGTGCGCGCGGAATCTTCGCGCCATCGCAGACCACATCGGCCATGCCCGAGAAATCGATATCCCCGTATCCGTTGGCTCGCGCGCGGCTGTACGACTCGAATACGGCTGCCGCCACCGGCATGGGCACCTTGACGGCGTGGGCGGCGCCCATCACCAGGCCGAGATCCTTGTGGGCCAGATCGATGGTGAAGCCTGGCGTGGTGTCGTCGGCCAGCACCTTGTTCGGAAAGTTCATGCGCAACTGCCCGTTGGTCGCCGAGGTGCCGAGCAGCACAGCGAGGGTCTTGCTCAGGTCGAGACCGAAGCGTTGCGACAGCGCCAGCGCTTCGGCGTTCACCTCGGTAAGGGTGATCGCGACGAAGTTGTTGACCAGTTTGGTGCGCCCGCCGCTACCAACCCCGCCGCAGTGGTAGACGGTGGTGCCCATCGCATCGAGCAGGGGCTTCACGCGCGTGAAGTCGGCGTCGCTGGCACCGACCATGAACAAGGATTCGCCCCGATCGGCATGCTCGGCCAGGCGTCCCACCGGCGCGTCGACGACGGACAGGCCCCGCGCCAGCGCGGCCGCCTGCAGGCGATCGGTGGCCAGCGGATCGATCGTGCTCATATCCATCAGCACGCTGCCTTTTGCCGCATGCGCAAACACGCCCTCGGCACCGGCCGCCACCTGCTCCACTTCGACCGCGGTCGGCAACATCGTGATCACCACACTGCAGTGGCGGGCAATGTTCGCGGCCGACTGGCCGTCTACGGCGCCGAGCGCCACCAGCTCGGCAACCGGCTGCGGATTGACATCGAGAACCATCAGCGCGAAACCCTTCTTGCGCAGATTCGCCGCCATGCCCTTGCCCATGTGTTAACGACGGCGTAAATCCGCGGATATTCGCCGCTATTGCTGAGGGCGGCAACGCGGATTTCGACGATGCTGATCGTCAGAACGGTGTTTGTTCCGCCCGGTAGGGTTCCAGTTCAAGGGATAGCTGCGTGTCGATTTCGGTGCTAGGTTCTACGATGGCGCCGCGGTGACGCCGGATTTGTTCCCCATGGATGTCGACGATCTCGGTCAGCAAGGTCTTCAGGAGTTCGATCGTCGCGTGGGCCTGCTGGGCATTCCAGTCGGTGTAGATGACCAGACGCGAGATCATGATTTGTGCCCTCGGTTGGGCATCGCCTTGCGCTTGCGTTCGGCCCTGCGCTGCTCGGTGCGCTCCTGGGCTTCCTTGTGTCGGTATGACTGGCCCTCGATCTGGATGATCTCGGCATGGTGCACGAGCCGATCGATGATCGAGACCACGCAGGCGGCGTTGGGGAACACCTCGTTCCATTCGGCAAACGGTCGATTCGTCGTCACAACCGTCGACTTGGTCTCGTAGCGGCGGTTGATGATCTCGAACAGCAGGTCGGCGTGGCGCGTGCCGTAGGACAGATACCCGACTTCGTCGATCACGAGCAGATCCGGGCGCGTGTAGTGACGCAGCTTGCGTCGCAGCGCATTGTCGCTGTCCTGGGCGGCCAGTTCGCCGAGCATCGCTGCCGCGTTGGCGAACAGCGCCGAGCGCCCACGCAGCACGCACTGGTGGGCCAGGTTCTGCGCGATCATGGTCTTACCCACGCCGTTGCCCCCGACCAACACGACGTTGGACTTGTCGTGCAAGAAGCCCAGGATCATCAACTCGGTGATGGCGGTCCGGTCGCAGGCGGTGGGCCAGTCCCAGTCGAAGTCGGCCATCGGTTTGAAGTGGCCGATGCGCGCGTTGCGAAGCCGCCGGCGCAGGCCCCGATCGTTGCGCTCGTTCTCCTCCCAGGTGATCAGGGCTTCCAGCCAATCGGACTGAGTGTCGAGCAGTTCATCCCAGTGGGCGATCAGGCCGCTCAATTGCAGGGCCGCGGCGCGCTCGCGAAGTGGTACGCGCGACGAGTTCGATGCGTTCATGGTCATGATGAGGTCTCCTCAGAAGGGGGTTCGGATGTCCAGGCCTGAGCCGCACTGTCGGCGTTCGGATCCTCGTTCGGATCGGTCGTGGCGGCGCCCAGTTGATCGTAGGCGGCCAGCGAGGCGGGTCTGACCACCAGGTTGCGCACCCGCGCATCGTCGGGCAAGGCCACGGCCAGCGGCGGGGGCAAGGCGCGCGCATCGCGCCGGCGCTCGAGCACCTGGCGCACGGCGTTGGTGTGGGCCACGCCGGCGGCCAGCGCCTCGGTGCAGGCCAGTTGCAATTCGGCCCCGCCGTAGTGATCGAGTAATTCATCGAGCTCGCGCACCAGGCTGGTGATCGGTCGCCCGGCGGCGGCGGCCGTTTCCAGCAACGTGATGCTGGCCGGGGCGGCCAGTGCCAGGCGGTCCTGCGCGCGGTGCTCGCGCGCCTGGCGCTTGTCGGCCACCAGCGCCTGGACATGTTCGGGCTGCTCGACGCACTCGTTGCGCCCCCAGGCGCGCCGATGGCAGGCCAGCACCTGTACCCCCTCGAGCACGCGAACGGTGTCGTGGGTGGCGGCCACGGTCAGGGTGCGGTGCACATGGGTGTGGGGCACCGTGTAGTCGTTCAGATCGAAGCGCACATAGGGGGTCTTGCCCACGCGCACTTCGGTCAGCTCCTGGGCGAAGAACGGCGTGTCGGGCAAGCCGACCAGCAGCGCTTGCTCCTCGCGCCAGACCTGTCCGACGGTGCGCTGGGGACCCTCGGCCCAGGGACGCTGAGCGGCTTCGTTCAAACACCAGGCCTGAGCCTGGGCATTCAGATCGGTCACATCGGACCAGATTCGGGCGGCGAAGAAGGCTTGGCGAAGGTACCGAATAGCCCTCTCCACGCGCCCCTTTTCGTTGCCCCGCCCGGGGGCGGCCGCACGGGGCTCGAACCGATAATGAGCCGCCAATTCCAGCAACGCCGGATTGAATCGGATGGCCTGGGCGCGCCGCTCCAACACGGCTGATTTTAAGTTGTCGTACAGGCACGAGCGGGCCGCGCCACCAAACAGCTCGAAGGCTCGCACGTGCCCGTCCAGGAAGCTGTCCATGCGCGCGTTCAGGTAAAAGCGCACGAACAGCATCCGGCTGTAGGACAGCACCATCACCAAGGCCATCAGCGGGCGCGAGGTCGAACCGATTTGCACCTGGCCGAAGTGGGCCCAGTCCACTTGGCATTGTTCGCCGGCCAGGGTGCGCAGGCGCAGGTAGGCCGGGGCGATCCGCGCCGGGCGAAGCTGGGCCACGCGGGCGCGGAAGTGACTGGCGCCACCCTGATAGCCGCGCGCGCAGACCATGCCGTACAGGCGCGCGGCGCTCAGGCGAGGGAACTGCTCCAGGGTCTGCAGGATGAAGGGCACGAACGGATCGATCTTGGAGGCGCGCCGGGTGCGTTCGCTCTTGGGCTGGCCGGCCTGCGAGATCACCCGGTCCACCACCGAATGGTGCACCTGCAGTTGCGCGGCGATCGTGTTGACCGGCCAGCCCTCCACGAAGTGGTAGCGCAGGATCTGGGTCTGGGTGTCACGGTCTATGGTCATGGCGGCATTGGGGCGGGGGGCACAGTCGGACGGCGACCACGTTCGAGCGGGGGCAAGAACCCGCGCCGCACGAACCTGGCGCTCTGATTCCCGCAACCGTGACAGCGCAGCGCATTGGGAGACCAAGAAACCGACGCTGCAACCGTCACGCTTGCCGGGCTGGCCAGTAGAGCAAGCACGCGCACTGCGGGGGAACCCTGATGCGTTACTTTTACAAGTTCGCCGCTCTGTCCGGGCTCTTCGATCGGGCCCGTTTGGACGGTCGCATCACGGCGGCGCTGGCGAAATCGGCGCTGACGAAGCGCGTTGCAGGTTCGGCCCCGGACACTGTGCGCGTAGCGGTGGGCAGCCTGAAGGCGCGACTGGCGTCGCGCAGCCACCGCGCACCCGTGAAGGCAATACACCTGGCCACGATCACATCGGCGGCACAAGAACACCTGGCACCGGCAGCGGGCGCACAGGAACAGGCGTATCGACTCGGGCATCGGCGCAATCCGGCCGATGAGCGCTGGACTTGAACCGACGCAGCAGCGATACTGCGCAGGCTGTGCGGACGCACGGTACCGGGGGCCACGCCAGACTGACCTCGAAATCTGACCGGCGTTGCCCCCACCTCATCGGCGGATTCGTTGTACGCCTGGAACGGACCCGCGTCACCCCTGCAACGCAGCAAACCGCCCGACCAAGCTGCCACGATAAGGCCGGCGGGACTCGAGTCCCGCCGGCCTTATCGTGAAATCAGTCGGTCACCGTATAGCGGCAAATAGTCGCGCGTTCTGAGCGGCACCTACACCCATGCGGCCCAGCCCGATGAATCCGATCTTGTCCATTGAATATTCTCCAGCCCGCAGGCTCATTGACGTTACCCACCCGGCCAGCCGCGACGCGGCCTGCCGGCCTGGCTGGGCTGCGCACCTCGGAACGGACCAAGGCACGGTTCGGCACGAGACCACAGGTCGCTGAATCATTCTCCCATACGCGTCATGCCGGCTAACGATTGCCTGGCATGAGCCAACACGGGTCGAGGCGGCCATGGGGGGCGCGCTCCTGCTGGCATCGGCTTAGCGCCGGCTCACCAGGCCGGCAATCAGAACTCGCCTTCCTTGACATACGGGTGGCTCCACAGAATGGCCTGCATCAAGACTGCTTTCACCCAGGCCGCGTGCATGGTCTCCACAGCTGCCGGTGAGGCGCCAGTCTTGGCCAGAAAGGGCTTGAGGGTCGTCGTGATGGGGATGGTCAACGCCGGCAGGTAGCGAAAGTCCACCTGGGCGGGGCCATGCGCACCGTCGGTCTTATTCTTCTTGCGCCGATTGTGGCGCAGGCCGATTTCATACTGCCAGTCTAGCCAGGCCTGATCGTATGTCGCATCGGCCGTATCCAGAATCCACATCGCAAAGCGCTTTCTGACGGCCGCCAGATAGGCGCCATCCGGCTGTCCGGTGCGAGTGTCGCCGAAGAACACCACGAGTTCGGGCGTCGATGCCACGAACCCGTACCAGACATCGAGGATGGCCTCGGTCTGATCAGCCAGGATGGCCTTGCTCTGGCGTAGCGCTGCCACGTCCTCGGCACCGAACAGCATCGACTTCTGCAGCGCCGCCAGATCGACCATCGAATACGGCGCACGGGCCAGTGTCGAATTGCCCATGGCGTAACCGGGCACGTCATGGCGCGACGGCGCTGCCCCGGCATTGGCCATCACACCCAGCGTGGTGGTGGCAAAGAGTAGTGTCAGCAACTTCATGGATGACTCCTGATGGTTTGATGGGTTGGAATCCGGGCACCTGGTCTTCGTTGCACAACGCCTCCAGTGTGACCATAATCCCGGTACGACAGATGCTGAGTCGTACACGAAACACCATCCAGCGTTCAATCACATGGCGGCAATAGCCCCTCCGGGCATCGATCGACTATCCAGTCTTCTGGACCGTTTCCGCGTCCGGGCCCATCTGTTTCATGCCGGTGCGCTCTGCGGCATGACGGCCTTCGAGGCGAAGCCGGGTCGCGCCTTCCTGCACGTATTACGCCGGGGCGAGCTGGTGGTGACCCATGGCCCCGCGGAAGGCCTGACGCCGCGCATCGTTCTGGATCAGCCAACGCTGATGCTCTACCCTCGCCCGGTGATGCACACGTTTCACAACCCGCCGCACGACGGATCGGATTTCGCCTGTGCCACCCTCGACTTCGACGGCGCGGAGCACAACCCATTGGTGGCGGCGCTGCCGGCCCTCGTGCTCATGCCACTTGACCGGGTCGATGGTCTGGGGCCTGCGCTGGACCTGTTGTTTGCCGAGACCGACCGCGTTCGTTGTGGCTCGCGGCTGCTGGCCGACCGCCTGTTCGAGGTCGTGCTGATCCAGTTGCTGCGCTGGCTGATCGACCACCCGGGTGCGGCGGGCGTGAGCAGCGGGCTCATATCAGGGCTGGCTGATACCCGGCTGGCCAGGCTGCTCGTCGCCTTGCATTCGGCCCCGGCCGAGTCGTGGCCTCTGGAGCGCATGGCGGCGCAGGCAGGCATGTCGCGCACCGCGTTTGCCGTGGTCTTCAAGCGGGCGACAGGAACCACGCCGGCTGACTATCTCGCCAACTGGCGGCTTACCTTGGCCATGTCCGAACTGCGCGCAGGCGGCATGTTGAAGGCCGTCGCCGATTCGGTGGGATACGGCAGTGCCACGGCCCTGTCCAAGGCTTTTAAGCAGCGCTACGGCGTGGCGCCGCGCGACTGGTTCAGGCAAACCCATTAGTCAGGCCACGCCGGGTGTAAGGACTGAATGGAAATGGTGTCGTGCACGGCGCGGTGATGTTTGCACTGGCTGACACCGGCATGGGCGCGGCGCTCTATCCGACGCTCGAAGCAGGCCAGATCTGCGCCACGATCGAGATCAAAATCAACTACTTCAAGCCCGTCACGTCAGGACCGCTCGAGTGCGTCACCGAACTCCTGAAACGAGGCAAGACAGTGGCCAACCTGGAATCCCGGTTGTCTCTCGCCGACAGACTCGTTGCGTCGGCCAATGGTAACAATGCGGTATTCACGCCAAGAGCCGGGCCGAATCAGGTGTGATGCATTTCATGCGGCCGGATTCGCCGTCGTGATCCGCGTTTGCGAGATGGACAGCGCACTCGCAACAATCTTGGCAACCAATAGACGGGGCCACAACCAATCGCTAAGGGAGTCAATGCATCGCGGTTCTGGTTCGGTTCGGTGGCTGAGATGATGACGATCTTGTCCACGCTGCTGCGACATTGATTCGACACGAGCAATCGTGTTCCATCGGGGCTCCACGACGGCCAACTCGTACCAACGGACCGGGTGGTGAGCTGCGCGAGCCCGGTGCCGTCCGCGTTGATGCGCCAGACAGCCTGACCTTGGAGGAAGGCGATCGCTTTGCCGTCGGGCGAAACCGAAGGAAGGGCCGTGCCTTCGCTGGGTCGGCCCAGTCCCTCGGGTCCGATTCGCGTCGCAACCGGCGAGGCCGCGACGGTGAGCGTGTACAAATTGTTATCGCGAGCAACGACGAGTCGATCGTTGCCCAACCATACCGGGTGGTAATAGTCACTCAGTTTAAAAACGATATTCAGCGCGACGTCAAAGACATAGACAATTCGCGAGCGTGATTGGCCCACGCATTGAGTCGGTCTCAGCAACTCAAGACTGAGCCAGGCCGACGCACCACCAGACCAGTATCGCGATCTGCGTAGCCATGAAGGCAAAGCGCAGCCGGACAGCCGCCTCGCTGATCGATGTCAAATGAACGGCCGATTGCGCCACCCGACAGAGGGCGAGCCATGACGCCGCTGGGTCCGTCACATCCCATCGCTGCTGCCACGCCGCAACGGCAATGAGTGCCGTCACGATCGGCAGGTTCTCGACACAATTGGCGTGGGCTCGGCAAAGCCGTGCAGAGAAGGGTGACACGTCATCGCCCCAAGGTGAGAATCCATTGGCGCGACGCTCGCGGCGAACAACCAGTGTCGTTCTCAACGCGGCGATCCCCGTGACCAGCAGGAGCGCCCACGCCGCGTAGATCGTCAACGCCATGAGGGTGGGTTGCCCACTCATGATTCAGTCCTCATAGGGTGCGCGTTGGATCAGGTCCACGAATCCGATCCTGCGCACGTACAGACCCATTCGGGACCGTGGGGCAGTGGCGGCTTCGTGTCGCATGCACTGGCATAGCGCGTGCTTCATGCCTGCACGGGGATGGCGTTCGAGGACGATTTGGCGGTAATCGGTCGACAATCGCGAAAGGCCACGACCAAGTACGTCAGCCATGGCGCCTGCTTGCAGCAGGTGGGCCTCCACACCGTCCGACGGTTCCACGCTCAAGTCCAGGTGACGGGCGATGGCATGGGCCACGATGTCGACGGCTCGCTTGGAAGCGACAGCTTGCAGTGTTCTGGTGGCATAACGCGCGCCGCGAACCGCAAAGCAGTGATCGGTGGGAGTGGCGGCTTCGGGAACGAGTCCGATGTCGTGCAGTGCCGCCGCGGCGAACAGCTGTTCACGGTCGAAGGCCAGGTCGCCAACGATGCCCAGCGCCTGGGCAAAGGCCCAGGTGCGCAATGTGTGCTGATTGAGCCATTCCGGCTGATGGGCTTGGGCGAGTTGCCAGGCCTTTTGGGCAAGTGATCCCTCGGGCGGCAGCATCGACGCGACGAGCTTGCCGGTCATCCACGCCGGGGCTGCCGCACTGGCGTTCGAACGACGGCTGCGGGCGGTGCGCATGAGGAGTGCTGCCGTGACGGTCCTCCAGCGTTCAAGAAGCGTCAACTGTCCCGTGGGGTGGTCCGCCAAGATGCGGGGCAAGGAATTGAAAGCCATGCGCCATTGTTGCCGACAGTGGGTTGCGTGGTGAATGTCCGAAATGACAAAATGGATGTTCTTTCGGACATTCACCATGCGCCGACAATCCGGATCGATCCCCTCAGCAAGACCTCACCCAAAACGTCGACCTTGGCGCCTTTGTCTGGTGGTGCCCGAGCGGTGCCTTGATGCGAGCCTGGGCAGCACACTGGCCATCGTGCAGACGGCCAACGCGCTGCAGGCGCAGGCGGGACGCGGACCCACGATTCACATGGCGCTGGCCACAACGGCCGGCTCATCTGTCATGACGGCGGGGGCCTGCGGGCCAAGGCGGATGCATGGCCGACCCCGGGCGAGTGGGATCAACTCGTTGTGCCGGGCATCTTTGCCGTCAGTGCCGAGGACATCGTGGGTTGGTTGCAGGAGACGCCACAGCGCCGCCTGGTCGCCGCCTTGCGCGCACACGCCGCCGCCGGCGCGTGCGTGGCGGCCTCCTGCGCAGGAACGTGGGCCCTGGCGGAAGCCGGACTGCTCGACGGTCGATCGGCGACCACCGTGTGGTGGCTGGCACCGCAATTCCGGCGTCGGTACCCGCGGGTTCAACTCGAGCCACGAGAGCTGGTGGTGATCGATGGCGGGCTCACCACCGCCGGGGCGGCCTTGGCCCACACCGACCTGATGCTCAACATCGTGGCGCGTCAGCTTGGCCAGGAGCTGGCCGAGCAATGCGCGCGGCTGCTGATGGCCGAGTTCAGGCACGGCCAGTCGCGCCACTTGAAGATCGCCTGGTTGGCTGGCGCGGACCCCGTCATGGCCCGTGCGCAGCGCTGGATCGAGCGGCACATCGGAAAGGCGATTTCCGTGGCGGCGTTGGCCGAGCACCTTGGAATGACGCCTCGTACGCTGGCCCGTCGTTGCGAGCAGTCGCTGGGCATGTCACCCTTAAAACTTGTGCAGCGCCAGCGTGTGGAGCTCGCGGTCGACTTGCTCAAGCATTCGCGGCTGCCGTTTGCCAAGGTGGCTGCGCATGTCGGCTATGCAGACCCCGGTGCCTTGCGCAGGCTGATTCGGCGCGAGATGGGCGATGGGGCTCTTCGACAGACGCTGCCGGGCAAGGGATAGATTCGCCAAATCGGCAGGCACTTGACCCGGCCTCGGTAAAACGGCAGCAGAGCCTTGATTGCTTCGAGGTTGTCGCCTTAGATCAGAGGCTCTTCCTGCGCGAGAGCGTGAGCGTGGGTGCCGCGGCCGTGGTCACTGGCTTGCACTGCACTCGCAACAATCATGGCAACCAATAGACAGGGCCACAACCAATCGCGGTGGGTGTCAATGCATCGCGGTCCTGGTTCGGTTCGGTGGCTGAGATGATGACGATCTTGCCAGCGCCTGGGATCGAACCACCATAATTTCGACACAGTCTACTGGATACCACCACTCGTGATCCGTCCGGGCCCCATGAAGGCCAGTTCGCGTGGACGGAAGATTTGGTCAGCTGAATGAGTTCTGTGCCGTCCACGTTAATTCGCCAGACAGCATCACCTTGGGTAAAGGCGATCGATTGGCCATCGGGCGAGACCGAGGGTACGGCTGTGCCCTCACCCGGGATACCCAGCCCATCGGGACCGATTCGGGTCGTCACTGGCGACGTGGTCACGGTGAGGATATACAAGTTGTCATCGCGGGCGACAACGAGGCGATCATTGCCCAGCCATACCGGATGGTAGTAGTCCTTAAGTTTGAAGACGATGTCCAGTGCGGCATCGAAGACGTAGACAAATCGCGAATCAGGCACTCCTTCATCGGTGTTCATGGCGAACAGCTTGCCGTCCGGTGACGGACGCACCGGCCCGCGAACAGAGGCCAACGACAGCGGGAACGGCCCCATGCTGCCGCGCAGCACGAATGGATTAGGTGCCACATCGCGCAGATTGATTGTCACCTGAATCGGCTCGACGCCGGTGACTTCAACGTCCGTGAACACGCCGCCGCCGTAGCCCAACTGCCAGAGGCTGTTGATCGACAGACTGGCCACCACTGTCTCCTGTCCCGTGGCGACGTTCACCGTGAGCGCGCGGCCCGCTTCAGTCAGGTACAAGGTGCCCGAAGCACTGCCCGACGGTCCACCACCGCCGCTGACGTCGCTTCCTCCGCTACCGCCCCCGCCGCAGGCGATGACGATGCTGCTCGCCAGTACGGCCGTGACCAGGGTCGCAACGCGGCGAGCAAAGCTTGTGACACTTCGGACAAAGGTCAAGTTGTGCATCAAGGCCTCCCAAGGAGCCGTCAGCTCCCCCATCGTGATTTGACAGTCATAAATTGTATGACTGCGCCAGCCGCGGCAAGCTCGCCCTGACAAGCCGCAAAAACCCAAAATCGGAAGCAACCTATGTCATGCACAACAGCGCTGCAACGCCCACTAACCACCCACCTGCGCCCTCATACCCGCCGACATGAAGTGAATCAACCGGCCGACCATCGCGTCAAAGGCCGCCCGATTATCCGAATCCAGCGGACCATGGGCATGCAGCCAGCGCGAGAAGCTGTACACCGTCTCATGCTGGACGATGCTCATGCGGGCATCAAAGACCTCCGGCGCCAGCGCCGGCAACTGCGCACGTGCCAGCTCGACCATGCGGGTCAACCCGCTGATTGCGCGGGGATCGATCTGCTCCAGGAGTTTCATGCGGGGATTGAACAACGCCTGCGCGATGACCTGCACGTAATCCGCACCCCAGGGCATCTGAATCACCACATCGGCCAGCGTGCCGATCGATGCCCCCAGCAAGCCGGTCAGGTCGGCAGGCCCTGCGGCCAACAGGCGATCGAGCCGCTCGTGGCGCATGCCATCGACCACCTCCATACGCCGCTCGAGCAGCTTGCGGGTGAGAACATCCCGCGACCCAAAGTGATAGTGCGCCGCCGACAGGTTGCCCTGGCCGCTGGCCAGCACGATCTGGCGGATCGACACCGCCTCGATGCCGTGCTGGGCAAACAGACGCTCGGCCACGTCGAGCAGGCGGCTCGCGGTGGCCGCGGTGCCACCGCTCTCTTGGGGGGCGGAAGCCCTGTTCATGGTGTTTCCCGGGTCGACGGCTCGCAAATCTGATTGACATTCAGATTCTGCGCCTGTTTAATTTACGTGAATTATCCAGCCGGGGGCGCCGGTCGTCCATGGCCACGTGATGGAGACACCATGAAAACCGCCCTTTCGCATGCGTCCGGCCCGCACCAGCCACCCAAGACCATTCAAAAACACATCCTCAGTCGGAGTAGGAATGCCGATCACTCGACACCCCCTCCACAGATCCGTGCGAGCGGGATTACCGCACACGGCTCCTGCCTCGGGTCGTGACGCTCAGACGCTGGTTGGGGTAAGGGTGACAGATGCGAGGAGAAGGTAGCCAGTGATGGATCAGCCGGTACATTCGACGCCACGTCACGAAGCCCGTTTGGCTGCGGCGGCACATCGTGCGGTGCCAAAGCCGGGCGACCTGATGACGGAATGTTCTCAGGCGGGCCCCGTTCATCGGCACGCCGTAGTAGCGCGTGTGCCCGATGACCACGGCGCGCAGGTAACGGCCCTGCTCGCCGATGGGCACGTGCATGCGTCGTCTGAGTTCGACCTTGAGCGCTGCGAGCTTGCCCCGCAGTCGTTTCGCACTGGTGAGCCGCAGCACGATGAACTTCCCCTGTCGCGTCTTGCCGCAGCAATGCGTGAAGCCAAGGAAGTCGAACGTTTGCGGCTTGCCCTTTCCTCGACGCGCGATGTTGCCTCGGGCAAATGGCCCGAACTCGATCAGTCGCGTCTTCTCGGGGTGCAGCTTCAGCCCGAACTCCTGCAGCCGTGCCTTCACGTCGCGCGCAAAGCGCTCGGCGTCGTCACGGAACCGGAAGCCGGCAACCCAATCATCGGCGTAACGCACGACGATCACGTCACCTCGGGCATGGCGAGCCCGCCACTGTTTCACCCACTGATCGAACACGTAGTGCAGGTAGATGTTGGCCAGCAGCGGACTGATGCTGCCGCCTTGCACCGTTCCCAACTCACTGTGCTCGAGCCGTCCCTCTTGCAGCACGCCCGCGTGCAGCCACTTCTTGATCAGCCGCACCACGCGCGCATCGGCAACCCGGTGCTCGATGAACCGTATCAGCCAGTCGTGATCGATCGTGTCGAAGAACTTGCTGATGTCCGCATCGAGAATCCAGTTCACATATCTGCTGCCCATCCCCACCACCACGGCATCGAGCGCATCGTGTGCGCTTTTGCCGGGCCGAAAGCCGTAGCTGAACCCGATGAAGTCCTGCTCGTAGATCGCGTTGAGCACATCGACCGTGGCGCGTTGGACCAGTTTGTCCTCCAGCGCCGGCACGCCCAGCGGGCGTTGGCTCCCGTCGGGCTTGTCGATGTACACACGCCGCACAGGCTGGGGCCGGTAGCCCCCTCGGGCGAGCCGATCGGACAGATCCACAAGCCTTGCTTCCAGATCGAGCCCGTACGACTGCCACGTCTGGCCGTCCACGCCGGGCGCCGCATCGCGCCTGAGCGCGTGATATGCCGCGCGCAGTCGGTCGGTTTGGTAGATGTGGTGCATCAGCGAGGTGAACTTCGCATCGCGTCTGCCTTTTGCCGTCTGACGTATGCCGTTGAGCGCCGTTCCCATGTCATAGACCCGCATCGATCTGCGGGACATGCGCGCTGCAACCGCATTGCCCTTGGCCTGCCGCCTTCCCTCCACCGCCTCCGCCGCCGCGGGAACTTCCCCCGCCGCTTTGTTCGGCAGTTTCTGCGGTACTACGCAGCAGTCCGACTTCCCGCCCCGATTGCTCATCGTCGTGCGCCCACAGGCTTCACGATGCGCTCTGCGCACTTGCCCGCCTCCCGGCGGAGCGCAGAAGGTGACGGGATCTCCCGGTTCCCGAACAAGGTGCATCCGTGCGTGCACGGGGTCTCTGACCGCGCGGGGTCCAGCGCTGCCTCGCCTATGCGGCAGCGCCAGTGTGGCCTTCGGCATGTCTCCACGGCCTCGGCACCCCGGACCACCCACGCCTTGCGGCATGGGGCATATATTTCGCGGCTCAATACCCGGCCCACACGTACCCCTGTCAACGCTTCGCCTACACCCTCACGGATGCACTCGCATGACTCGGGGCCGTCGTGGCTGGCTAAACCTTCAACGTATGAAACTTCCATTCACAACACCTTGCCGGTTTTGACCGGCGCACGGAGACACAGCATGCAGGCAACCCTCAAGACCCTGGCCGGCGCCGCGCTGTCGGCCCTCGTCGCACTGGCCGCGCCCACGGCGTTGGCCCAGGGCAAGGGCGAAACCGTCAAGTTCCAGGACTACCCGGGCCTGGGCAACACCATGATCCGGGTGGCCATGGCCAAGGGCTTCTGTACCGCGCACGGCATCACCTGCGAGCTGCAGACCATTCCGACCTCGCCGCTGGGCGTGCAGGCGATGATGGCCAAGAACATCGATTCGGCGCTCGCACCGGTCGATGCCGTGAATGCAGCGGTGCTGCGTGGCTCGAAGATGAAGATGGTCGCTGGCGGCCAGGTCAACAGCATCATGCTGCTGGCCTTTGGCAACCATGTCGAATCACCCAATGCCGGGCGACCCTGGCCGCACTTCATGCAGGACCTCAAGGGCCGCAAGATCGGTATCCCTGCCCGTGGCTCGGCGATCGAGGTTGTCGCCTCGTGGATGATGGAGCAGGTCGGCATGAACCCGACCAAGGACGTGACTTTCGTTGCGGTCGGTGGCGTGCCCACGTCTTATGGCGCGCTGCAGTCCAAGCAGGTCGATGCCGTGCTCAGCTACGACCCGCTGGGCACCATCTGCGACCTGGCCAAGACCTGCAAGGTGGCCTGGCGTGCCGACTCGGCGCCTGAACCGGCGGCGATCCACGCGACCAACGGCGGCGTGGTCAACCAGGTGTTCATGCAGGAGTACATCGACAAGAACCCGCATGTGATCGACGCTGTCATCGCCGCGCTGAAGGATGCCGACGCATTCGTCAACAACCCGGCCAACTTCGACGAAACGCTGGCCATCACCATGAAGCACTTCAAGCTCGAGATGCCCAAGGGTGACGCGATCCTGGGCGCCAACCTGAAGCACTATCTGGCCACCAAGAACTTCCGCGCGGCCATCGATCGCAAGGCCGTGCAGGCCAGCCTGGACCTGTCGCTGGCCACCAAGGCAATTGACAAGGTGGTCTCGGTGTCGGACATCGTGCTCGACCGCGCGCCCTGAGCATCATGTTGATGGCCACGAGACCCGACATGCCGTCGCGCCAGGAAACGCCGGCGGCCGAGGCACCCGCCGCGATCAGTGTCAGGGATCTGACCGTGCGCTTCGGCGAGGTTCTCGCGGTTGACCGTGTCAGTCTGGATCTGGCGGACGGCGAATTCGTCTCCATCGTCGGGCCCAGCGGCTGCGGCAAGACCACCATCCTGAACATGCTGACCGGCCTGGTGCCGCTGCAGGACGGGCGCATCACGATGCGCGGCAAAACGCCTTTTGTCGGCAACCCCGACGTGGCCTACATGCTGGCGCGTGACTGTCTGCTGCCCTGGCGCAGCACTCTGGACAACGCCAGTTATGGCATGGAAGTGCGCGGCATCGCGCCGGCCGAGCGGCGGGCGCGGGCCAGCGATCTGCTGGCGCGCGTCGGGCTCGCGGGTTTTGAGGACAAGTTCCCCAAACACCTGTCGCACGGCATGCGCCAGCGCTGCGCCCTCGCACGAACCTTCTGCCTGGACGCGCCCATCATGCTGATGGACGAGCCCTTCGGCGCACTCGATGCCCAGACCAAACTGCAGCTCGAGGACGTGCTGCTCGCGCTGTGGCAGGAACACAAGCGCACGGTGGTGTTCATCACTCACGACATCGCCGAAGCGGTCACGCTGTCCGACCGCGTCATCGTGATGAGCGCACGGCCGGGTCGGATCGTCGCCGACATGACCATTCACATCCAGCGCCCCCGCCATGCCCGCGCGTTGCAACGAGACCCGCACTTTCACGAGACCTACACCCGGATCTGGGAAAAGCTCGAGGAAGGCATGAGCGGCGGCAGGGAGGCATTGTGAACACGTTCCGCTGGCGTACCGTCTTCCTGCATCTGGTGGCGGTCTGCCTGTTCCTGGCCCTGTGGGAAACTGCCACGCGCCGCGAATGGATAGACGTAGCCTTCTTCGGCCAGCCCACTGGCATCGCCGCCTTTTTGTGGAAAGGCTTCGTCAGCGACGGCCAGCTCTGGCTGGGGCTGGGCTACACCCTGGCCGGTACGCTGATCTCCTTCGTGATCGGCAGCCTCGCGGCGCTGGTTCTCGGACTCGTCTTCGTGATGTTCCCGACGGTCGAACGGGCGCTCGAGCCGCATCTGATGATGCTCAATGCCATGCCCCGGATCGCGCTCGCCCCTCTGTTCCTGCTGTGGTTCGGGCTTGGACTGGGCTCCAAGATCGCGGTGGGTGTGAGCCTGGCCTTTTTCATCGTGCTGGCGAACACCGTGGCCGGGATCCGGGGGGTCTCGCAAGACCTGCTCACGCTGTCGCGCTCGCTCGGCGCGAGTCCGATGCAGATGTTCTTCAAGGTCACGCTGCCGTCCGCCGTACCGGTGATCTTCTCCGGCCTGAGGCTGGCACTGATTTATTCGATGCTGGGTGTGATCGGCGCCGAGCTGATCGCCGCCGAACACGGTCTGGGACAGAACCTGGCCTATCTGCAGTCCACCTTCGACATCAACGGCGTGATGGGACTGCTCGTGCTGCTGGCCGTGCTGGGAATGCTCGTCACCCAGGGCATGACCTGGCTCGAACGAACTCTGCTGAAGTGGCAGTGAGCCGCTGCCAAACACGCCCTGGCCCGCCAACGATTGCCCTATAGGAGTTCCCCATGCCCAAAGTCGTCTTCATCGCTCATGACGGCAAGCGCCGGGAGGTTGACGCGCCAGTCGGCACCAGTCTGATGCGGGCCGCCGTCGACAACGACGTGGTCGGCATCGACGGCGACTGCGGCGGCCAGTGCGCCTGCGCAACCTGCCACGTCTTTGTCGAAGCACAGTGGCTCGACCAGTTGCCCGCGCCCTCGGTCATGGAGTCCGAGATGCTGGGGTTTGCGGCCGAAGCGCGCGAGAACTCGCGACTGGCCTGCCAGCTTTCACTGACCGAGGCGCTGGACGGCCTCACCGTGCACATGCCCGAAGCACAGCACTGACCAGGAGCCCGGATCATGACCACTGCCCAAGCCCGTAGCGCCGCTGCGCGCGACCATGCCTTCAGCCTGCCGCTCTCGCAGATCGACCCCAGCGATGCCACCTTGTTTGCCGACGACAGCATCGGCCACTACTTTGAGCGCCTGCGCCGCGACGATCCCGTGCATCGTTCGCACAGCCCCTTGTACGGCGACTTCTGGTCGGTCACGCGTTACCAGGACATCATGAGCGTGGACACCAGCCACGGCGTATTCTCCTCGGCGCTCGGCCTGGGTGGTGTGTCGCTGACCAACCGACCCCAGGAGGGCGCATTTCCGAGTTTCATCTCGATGGATCCGCCACGCCATGACGAGCAGCGCAAGGTGGTCAGCCCCATCGTCGCGCCGGCCAACCTGGCCAATATGCAGGGCCTGATCCGCCAGCGCACGGCTGCAGTGCTCGATGCGCTGCCGCGCAATGAGACCTTCAACTGGGTCGAGCGGGTCTCCATCGAGCTGACCACGCTGATGCTGGCCACCTTGTTCGACGTTCCGCTCGAGGAACGCCGCAAGCTCACCTGGTGGTCTGACGTGGCCACCTCCATCCCGGGCGTGGACGGCGTCGTGCCCACCGAGCAAGCGCGGATCGAACACTTGCGCGAGATGGGCGCCTACTTCAAGCGCCTGTGGGACGAGCGCCGCAACGGCCCGCCCCGCGCTGACCTGATCACGATGCTGTCGCAGGGCGAGGCCACGCGCGACGTTCCCTACATGGAATTCCTCGGCAACATCGGCTTGCTCATCGTCGGGGGCAATGACACCACACGCAATTCGATGAGCGGCGGCCTGCTCGCGATGCATGAGAACCCCGATCAATGGGCCAGGCTGCGCGCCAATCCGGCGCTGATCGACTCGCTGGTGCCCGAAATCGTGCGCTGGCAGACACCCCTGGCGCACATGGCTCGCACGGCCATGGCCGATGTTGAGCTGCATGGCAAGACCATCCGCAAGGGTGACCGCGTGGTGATGTGGTATCTGTCGGGCAACCGCGATGCTGATGCGATCGAGCGCCCTGACGAATTCATCATCGACCGCGCACGACCGCGCCAGCATCTGAGCTTCGGTTTCGGCATTCACCGCTGCGTGGGCAACCGGCTGGCCGAGATGCAGCTGAAGATCCTCTGGGAGGAGATCCTCGCCCGCTTCCCGGTCATCGAGGTGGTGGGTGAGCCAGTGCGGGTGAAGTCTCACTTCATCCACGGCTTCACCGAACTGCCCGTGCGCATCCCGGGCTGAGCCAATGGATTTCGAAACACCCCACGAGCACCGAATGCTCCATGAGCTCGTCGCCCGCTTCGTGCGCGATGAGCTCATGCCGCTGGAACCGGCGATCCTGCAACGCGATGCGGCCGGCCAGGGTAACGGCCTGGCCAACGACGAGCAGGCGCGTATCGACGCGCGTTCCAGAGAGCTTGGGCTGTGGGGGCTGGATGCGCCCACCGAGATCGGTGGCGCCGACATGCCGGTTTGCGCGATGGTGGGTGTGCATGAGGCGCTGGGCCACACCATCGTCAATTACTCGCTGCCGCCCTACACTGCCAACCTGCGCATGCTGCTCATCGCGGCCAATGACGAGCAGAAGCAGCGCTACCTCGAACCGTTTGTGCGCGGCGAGACGCGTGCCGCCATCATGATTTCGGAGCCTGGCGCGGGTGCCGATCCGACCGGTCTCACGACCCGCGCCAGGCTCGAAGGTGAGCACTGGGTGCTCAATGGCCGCAAGATCTGGATCAGTTTTCTGGATGCCGCCGACTTCACCATCGTGATGGCACGCACCAGCGGTGAGAAGGGTTCACGCGGTGGCATCTCGGCCTTTCTGGTCGACCGTGGCACGCCGGGCATGAGCATCGAACGGCGCATCCCGATGCTGGGTGGCCATCATACCCACGAGGTGTTGTTCGACAACTGCCGGATTCCCGCCGGCCAGCTGCTGGGCGAGGAAGGCAAGGGCTTTGAGCCGATGCAGGAACGACTGGGCGCCAAACGCGTGCAGATGGCGGCCTGGTCGATCGGCCGCGCCCAGCGCGCGCTGGACATGCTCTGCCAGCATGTGCCGCAGCGCAAGACCTTCGGCGTGCCGCTGGCCGATCGGCAGACGATTCAGTGGTGGATCGCCGACGCCGCCACCCGCATCCATGCCTGCCGGCTGATGACCCAGGAGACCGCCTGGCGGCTGGACCACGGCCAGGATGCCCGCACCCAGACGTCGATGATCAAGACCTATGCCACCGAACTGTGCTGGGACGTTGCCGACCACGCGATGCAGGCCTTCGGCGCCATGGGCATGGCCAAGGAAATGCCGCTGCACCTGATCGCGGCCGATGCACGGTTGGCGCGCATCTACGAAGGACCGAACGAGGTGCACCGATGGGTCGTCGCGCGCAACACCCTGGCGGCATCACGCTGACGACCTCCCCGCGATACTGCCCAGTTGTTGCCTGAGGTGATCTGACATGGACTTTGCCCCCACGACCGAGCAGCTGGAGGTTGCGCAGGCCATCGGCCGCATCTGCGAGCGTTTCGACGCCGACTACTGGCTCGCGCGCGACGACGACGGCCAGTTCCCGCATGACTTTCACCGTGCCATGGCCGACGGTGGCTGGCTCGGTATCTGCATGCCCGAGGCCTACGGCGGTGCAGGCCTGGGCATCCAGGCCGGCGCGAGCATGCTGCACGCGATCAATCGCTCCGGCGCCGGCATGTCGGGCTCGTCGGCGGTGCACATGAATATTTTCGGCCTGAACCCGGTGGTGCGATTCGGCACGCCGGAGCAGAAGGCGCGCATTCTGCCGGGCATCATCTCGGGTCAGGACAAGGCCTGCTTCGCCGTGACCGAGCCGACCACGGGTCTGGACACCACCAACCTGCGCACACGCGCCGAGCGGCACGGCGATCGTTATGTGATCAGCGGCCAGAAGGTCTGGATCTCCACCGCGCAGGTGGCCAACAAGATGCTCATCATCGCGCGCACCACACCCAAGGATGAGACCAAGCGCCCGGTCGATGGCCTCTCATTGTTCTACACCGATCTGGATCGCAGCCGCATCACGGTGCGTGCGATCGACAAGATGGGGCGCAAGTGCGTCGACTCGAACGAGTTGTTCATCGACCAGCTCGAGGTGCCGGTCGAGGACCGCATTGGCGCGGAAGGCGAAGGCTTCAAATGCCTGCTGCACGGCCTGAACCCCGAACGCATCTTCGGCGCCGCCTGCGCGGTGGGGCTGGGTCGCGCCGCCCTGGAACGCGCCAGTCAGTATGCGCGCGAGCGCATCGTGTTCGATCGGAGCATCGGCCGTAACCAGGGCATCCAGCATCCGCTGGCCGAGCGATGGATCGAGCTCGAAGCGGCCGAGCTGCTGATGATGAAGGCAGCCTGGCAATACGACCAGGGCCTGGACTGTGGCCCCGCCGCCAATGCCGCCAAGTATTTCGCCGCCGAGGCCGGCTACAAGGCCTGCGAAACCGCGGTGCTCACGCACGGCGGCTTTGGTTATGCCAAGGAATATCATGTCGAGCGCTATCTGCGCGAGGCCATGATGTTGCGCATCATTCCGGTCAGCAAACAACTGGTGTTATGTCACATCGCCGAGCGCGTGCTCGGGCAGGAGAAGTCATACTGATCGGCGCCGGCAATTTGAGGCCACCGTCACTCGTAGACGCCCTTTCGGTGTCCTATCTGAACCACCAGAATCTTGATGGTTGAGTCATCGATATCGCAAACGATGCGATAGTCACCCACGCGATATCGCCAATAGGGCCGAAAACGGCCAGACAAAGCCTTGCCCTGCGCGCGGGCATCAGCGAGTGGAGCGATTCGTTGATCGAGAAATTCGATCAGCCGTTTGGCGGTCGGCTTGTCCAGTTTTTTCAGCTGCTTTAACGCGGTATCCGTGTATTTAATCGTCCAGGCCAAGCGCTTTCCTCACGTCCGCGGCGGAGTGCACCGCTTCCGACCCTTGCCGGACACGCTCCATCGTTGCATCGGCCAGATAAACGTCCTCTAACTCATCCAGCCCTCGTTCAATGAGCTCACGCAAATAGAACGCCTTGGTTCGCCCAGTTTCAGCTGCCAGGCGATCCAGGCGCTGTTCAAGCGCAGAATCCAGGCGAATTGAGGTTGCCATCGGGTTCAACCTGTTGAATTGTATGCAATGTATTCATTGTATCACAAACGTTCTGCGATTCGGCATGCCAGAGCAGAAGGCTCGCCGCAATGGCTTGATGACGTTACTGGCCTGGCTTTGACCCGGTTCAGATAGCGCCTGCGCTGGTCAGTCGCTGAATCTCAACATCGTCCAGCTCCAGCACCTCACGCAGCACCTCATGCGTGTGCTCGCCGATGGCCGGCGGTACACCATAGTGATCAACGGGCGTGCCCGAGAACCTGACCGGATACCCCACCATGCGCACCGAACCGCTGGCCGATGTCGGGCACGCGGCCTGAACCGCCAGCCCACGCGCGAGCACCTGCGGATCCTCGAACACCTGGGCCAGATTGTTCACCGGCCCGGCCGGCACGCCGGCGGTTTCGAGCGCCTGGAGCAGGTCGGCCGCTGACCAGCGCGATATGGCGGGCTCGAGCACCGCCCCCAGCGCCTGCCGGTTGCGTCCGCGCAGCGCAACGCTGGCAAACTGCGGATCGTTAACGAGTTGCGCGCAGCCAAGCACCTCACACAGCCGGGTAAACTGCTCGTTGTTGCCGGCCACGATGACGATCGCCTCGTCGGCGCAGTGAAACAATCGCGACGGCATGCCGCCATTGCCTTCGGTGCCGCGGCGCACCGGCAGCTCACCGCTCACGAGATAGTGGCTGGCGTAGTGCGACATGGCGGCAACCGCGGAATCGAGCAGCGACACATCCAGATGCTGGCCCTCGCCTGAGACGGTGTCACGGTAGTAGAGAGCGGCCAGCACGGCAGACACCGCATTGTGTCCGGCCAGGATGTCCGCCAGGCTGGGTCCGGTCTTCATCGGTTCGCCGCCGGGTACACCATCGGGCAGGCCGGTCACGCTCATCAGGCCACTCATCGCCTGGAACACGGTGTCGTAACCCGGGCGCGCAGCATAAGGGCCGGTCTGCCCGAAACCCGTGACGGAACAGTAGATGAGCCGGGGGTTCACGGCCCGCAGGCTTTCGTAGTCCAGGCCGTAGCGCTGCAGATCACCCACCTTGTAATTCTCGATCAGCACATCGCAGCGTGCGGCGAGCCGGCGCACCAGCGCCTGACCCTCGGGCCCGGACAGGTCCACCGTGATCGAGCGCTTGTTCCGGTTGGCGCTGATGAAGAAGGCCGACTCCGTGGTGTCACGGCCCTCGTGGTCCTTCAGAAACGGCGGGCCGAAGCGGCGCGAGTCATCCCCCACCCGCGGACGTTCGACCTTGATCACATCCGCCCCCAGATCGCCCAGCATCTGCGCGGCCCAGGGTGCTGCGAGGATACGGCTCAGGTCGAGGACACGGATTTTTTTCAGTATCTGGCTCATGACGATTCAGTTCAGTTGATGTCGAACTTCATGGCGCGAACAAAGGCACCCCAGTCGGCACGCTGCGTCTCGGCATACTGATCGGCACGCTCGTCGGACCAGGCCCGCGGCGTCGGCGCCGACGACGGCAGCACAGCGGCACGCGCAGCGACATAACGACGATCGAAGTCATCGACTGCGGCATCGTCGTCGGGCTTGCCGATGCCATCAACATGAAAGGTGGCGTTGAGCGGCAGGCGCGGATTAACTTGCCTGGCCTGCGCAGGCCAGCCCAGACAGAGGCCGGCCACCGGCACCACACGCTCGGGCAGTTGCAGAATCTCGGCCAGCCGCTGCGGATGATTGCGGATCATGCTGATCGGGCAGGCCACCAGACCCACCGCGCTGGCGGCGTTGATGAAGTTCATCATCACCAGTGCCGCATCCACCGTCGGATTGAAAAAACCGTCCAGATGATTGTTGGTGAAGGGCCGGCCGCGGCGCTCGAACAGGCGCCGGAAGCGTCGCCCATTGGCGCAGAACACCAGCAGCGCAGGCGCATCGGCCATCCAGGGCATGCCGGGCACCAGGGCGTGGATGCCGGCACGGCGCCCGGGGTCGCGCACGTCGATGATGTCGGCCTGCTGCAGAAAGCTCTTGGATGGCGCGGCCAGCGCGCAGGCGGCGAGCAGCTTCACCAGTTCGGCCGGCACAGCGGTGGCGGACCACGCGCGGTGCGAGGTCTGGCTGGCCATGCGCAGCAGTTCGGGCAGACCGCCCAGCCCGTCGGGCACCGGGACATCCTCGCCGTAACGATCGGCCAGCAGGGCGCGCAGCGCGGCAACAGTGTCGGGATCCGGGTTCATTCATTCTCTCCTGATGAGGCGCGCTGCTTTTTTGCCCGACCCCGCGGCACCAGTGCACGCATCGGCCGGGTCACGGCGGACTGCCGAAGTGATGCGGGCACGTCGAGCCCGATGAAGTGCATCACCATTTCATTGAGCCAGAACAACTGCTCCTGGGTGCTCAGGGGACGCACCGGCTTGTCGATGACCAGCACCGAGTAGACCAGGCTGCTGGAAACGAACCAGAAGGCGGTGCCGGCTTGGCGCATGAAGGCCCTATCGCCGGTGCGACCGGCGGCCTGGGCCACCGCCACGATCCAGCACTGGACCATCTTGAACGCGGCCACGCGCACGATGCTCCAGTAGCCTGGTTCGTCGCCGGCGCGCTGGTACAGCGCCCGGATCATGCTCTCGTTGCGCTGCACGAAGGCCAGGTAGTCCTGCACGCATCGATCGACCGTGTCGCGCAGCGACAGGCCCGCATAACGCCCTTTCGCCACACGCGCCTGCAGCGCATCCACCTCTTGCGCCATGGCGACCTCGACGACGCTGGCGAACAAGGCCTCCTTGTCGTGGAAGCGAAAGTACAGCGCGCCCACTGAACAGCCGACAGCGCGCGCGATGTCGGCCATCGAGGTGCTCGTGAAGCGGCCCTGGAGTACCAGTTCGCGGGCGCAGGCCAGCGCCTTGTCGCGCAACACTCGGCTGCGCTCCTGCATGACCGGATGGGCGCCCTCGGGTTCGTGGCCGGCAGCGGGCGTGGGAGAGAATGCCGGCGGCGATTCGGATCGTGTGGTCATGGTGCCATGTTGCCATGTTGCCGGTGCGGCGAACGGCGCAGGGTTCGGTCCGTCGCCTTGGCGATTGACACAGCCTGGCAGCGAGCCGCAAAATCTAAATGCAGTTCAGATTTTGACCGAAACCGGTCGGCCATGTCCAGAGCCGCAGCCACTGCCACTGCCACCGAACGAGGACAATCCTGTCATGAGCACCGAACCCGAAGAACTGCTCCACGATCAGGACGGCGCCGTCGCCACCCTGACGATCAACCGGCCCGAGCGCCACAACACCTGGACGCCCACCATGGGCGCGCGCCTGGAAACACGGGTGCGCCAATGCGCGGACGACGAATCGGTGCGCGTGATCGTCATCACCGGGACCGGCCCCACCTTCTGCGGCGGCGCCGACATGGCGGTGCTGCAGACGGCGCAGGCCTCCGGGGTCAACCCGCTCGCCGGGCGCGCACCCAGCGATGACGACTTCGGGCAGCGTTACAGTTTTCTGCTCGGCATCCCCAAGCCCATCATCTGCGCGATCAATGGGCCGGCAGTGGGCATTGGCGCGGTGCTGCCGATGTTCTGTGATCTGCGCTTCGCATCGGCCAACGCACGCATCGGCGCGCTGTTCGTGCGCCGCGGCCTGGTGGCCGAACACGGCATGGCCTGGCTGCTGCCCCGACTGATCGGCACCGCGCATGCGCTGGATCTGCTGATGACCGGGCGGCTGATCGGTGCCGACGAGGCCTATCGCATGGGACTCGTGAGCGCAGTCTTTCCGCAGGAGTGGTTTGCCAAAGAGGTGGCAACCCGGGCGGCCGAGCTCGCCACGGCGGCTTCGCCGCGTGCGGTGGCCATCATCAAGCGCCAGGTCTACCAGGGCTGGCGCCAGACGCTGGCCCAGGCCGTGCATGCCGCCGATGCCGAACTGCCCGGGTGCATCGCCAGCGAGGATTTCCGCGAAGGCATCCGCCACTTCGTCGAAAAGCGGCCGGCCGAATTTACGGGCCGATGAGATGAGCGACATGCCTGCGCCCGCATCGGCCCTGCCATTGGCCGGCATCCGGGTGCTCGAGCTGTGCCAGAACCTGTCGGGGCCGTTCGCTGGCGAAATCCTGGCCTCGCTCGGTGCGCAGGTGTTGAAGGTCGAGCGACCGGAGGGCGACGACGCGCGGGCCTGGGGACCGCCTTTCGTGGGCGACACGGCCGCCGCGTTTCACGCCGTCAACCATGGCAAGCACAGCGTCACGCTGGATTTGAAAGAGCCGCAGGCGATGCACTGGCTGAAGTCGCAACTCGCCGACGCGGACGTGCTGCTGCAGAACCTGCGACCGGGTGCGATGGTCGAACTCGGCCTGGATGCCGCGGCGCTGCAAACGCTGAATCCGCGGCTGGTGGTCTGCGCGATTGGCGCCTTTGGTCATCGCGGCCCGATGGCCATGCAACCGGGTTACGAACCGATGGTCCAGGCCTTTGCCGGCTTGTGGAGCGTGAACGGCGACGCCGCCGGCCCCGCCACGCGCGTGGGCGTGCCCCTGCTCGACATGGGCAGCGGCCTGTGGGCTGCGCTGGGCTGCGTGGCCGCGCTGCACCGACGCCATGTCACGGGTGTGGGCGGCATGGTCGAGACATCACTGCTCGAAACGGCGCTGGGCTGGCTCGGCGCCGCGTTGCCGATTTATTCGCTGACCGGGCAGTTGCCAACCCGCCACCGCAGCGGCAGCCCGGTGCTGGTGGTCTTTCAGTCCTTCGAGACGGCCGACACCGAGGTGGTCGTAGGCGCTGCCAACGAGCGCCTGTTCGCCCGCCTGTGCGCCGTGCTCGGACATCCGGAATGGGCGAGTGACCCTCGCTACACCAGCAATGCCTTACGCGTGCAGCACAAGGCCGAGCTGCTGGCCGGCATGGAGCCGCTCTTTCGCGCCGCGACCACGCAGACCTGGATCGATCGCCTGCAGGCCGCCGGCATTCCGTGCGCGCCCGTCAATGACCTGGCCGCCATCAGCCGGGCCGAACAGGTGCAGGCGATCGGACAGTTGCAGACACTGCCCGGCATCGATCTGCCCGTCGTCGCCCTGCCGCTGTCGTTCGACGGCGTGCGGCCACCGGTGCACACGGCTGCGCCGTCGCTGGGTGAGCACAACATCTTGTACGGGCTGCCGGCGGCCCGACCAGACCGTTGAGGAGGCATCTCAGCGACTACGGTCTGCTTCGAACCGCGGAAGTCGCTTGGCACGGCCTCAGTTCACCTTGATGTTGTTCTGCTGAACGATCCCGGTCCAGGTGTTGATGTCCCGCTCCAGGGTGGCAGCGAACTCTTCAGGTGAATTCGCCGGCGCTCCCGGCAGATTCAACTGCAACAGCTGCGCTTCGGACTCGGCCGAGAGCATGATCCGGTTCACTTCCTCGTTGACCCGTTGCACGATGGACGCGGGCGTGCCGGCCGGGGCGAAGAGGCCATACCAGCCGTCGGTGTCGAAATCAAAGCCCTCGTCCTTGAGCCTCGGAATCTCCGGCGACGCCGGGAATCGCCTCGATCCGCTCACGGCCAGCACGCGGATCCGATTGGCCTTGATCAGCGGCAGCGCCGAGGTCATGTCGGTCCAACCCACCTGTAATGTGCCGCCCATCAAGTCCTGGTGGACCTGGCCTGTGCCCTTGTAGGGCACATGATTGATCACCATCCCGGTCTTGGCATTGAGGTATTCCATGACGAGGTGAGCCGATGAACCCGTTCCCCAGGTGCCGTAGTTGAACTTGTCCGGATTGGCGCGCACATGGTCCACCAGATCGGCCAGACGCTTGATCGGCGATTCAACCGGCACCGCGATACCGACGCCGCCGGCACCGATCTGCACAATGGGCATCAGGTCTTTGCGCAGGTCGTAGGTGGTGGGTGGCCTGAGTGACTGCACCATTGCCGTGAACGAGGCATTCGTGAACAACAAGGTGTGGCCATCGGCCTTGGCCTTGGTGGCGAGCGCTGTACCGACGGTGCCGCTCGCCCCGGGCTTGTTGTCGACGATCATCGGCTGTCCCAGCGCCTTGCCCAGCCGCTCGGCCACGAATCGCGCCATCAGGTCGGTGCCCTGTCCGGGCGTCGAAGGCACGATCAGCTTGATCGGTTCACTGGGCCAGTTGCCGGCCGCCTTAGCCTGGATGGCCGGCAGCGCGATGATCGACAGCATCGCTGCGCCGGCCAATCGGGCGAGCCAGCGGCTGGATCGGATTCGGATGATCATGCTTGTCTCCTTGAGTGATTTGAACCCCGGCTCCGGTCTGACACCGTGACACCGTGAGCCCTGCTCAGACCGGCTCCATCGGCGCATTCAATGGCACACCCGCCGCGTGTATCCCGTTGGGCCGCCCGGTGGCGGTGCGGCCTTGAAATTCGCTGGTGAGATTGTCTGGCAGTGGCGGGCCATCGGCGCTGGACAACCACAGGCGCAACAACTGGCGACGCCGGGCCGGCTCGGGCCAGTCTTCATAGGCGGTTCGCGAATGCAGGATGGCGTGATTGCAGAGAAACTGCATGTCGCCCGGCCGGAAGTCCATGTCGAGCCGGATGCGCGGATCGCCGGCCAGCGCGTCCACGGCATCCAGTGCCTCGATCTGCAGCGGGGACAGGCGCGGCACTTCCTCGAATGCCTGGGCCTTGTCGATGAAGCTGCGCACCATCACCGTGATCAGCCGGCCCTGGCATTCCTGAAAGATCGGCATCTCGAAGGTGCGCTTCTGCCCCGGGCCGATTTCCCCGACCCGGGAAAACGTGAAGGGTTCGGACAGCACCTGGGCCAGCGCGGGCCGCGAGGCCAACAACTCATTCCAGACGGTGGCGGAACTGGCAATGCGCGACAAGCCGCCGCTGCGGGCGGGACGCACACAGAGCAAGCCGACCAGGTCGCCGCCATCGGTATGAAACCGCAGTTCGGCCGTGGTCTGATAGCCGCGCGTCGAGGGGTCGGCATAGTCCAGACCGAGATTGGCCACATGACCCAGCACATGACCTTTGGCATTTTGCGAGACGGCCTCGCCCAGATGGGCACCGATCCCGCGAAAAGCCATTGCCGATTGCTCGAAGCGGCGATCGTCGCTGGGCCAGCCGCGAAACAGCACGAAGCCGCGACCATGCAGCAGCTCATGCCGAATCTGCTTGAGCCGAGGCGCCAGCAAGGGCAGCGGAAACTGCGGTGCCGACAGACTGACCATGTCCGCGCCGCGCGCCAGCGCCTGGTTGGTGGCCTGGTCGAGCTCGGCCAACTCGTCTGGTGTGAGCTCGACCATCCAGCTGCGATTCCCGGCCATGGCGGGGCCATACCAGGCACTCGCATCGTTGAATCGGGTCAGCGTCGGCTGATGGTGGGCGAGCGTGGCAGTCGACATCTGGGGCTCCGTCTCAGGCAACAGGATCAATCGAACAGGCAGTGATCACGCAACCGACTCAATGGGCCAGGTCGGCATGACGCGCCGACAGATCAAAAATGGGCGGCCTGGGCTCACGTTGCCAGACCAGCGTGTCGGCGTTGCGGTCGGCCCATGACGCCGGTACCTCGCTGACCAGACCGGTGTCGAGCCACAGGCGCAACAGATAACGACGACGCTCGCGCTCTGGCCAGTCTTCATACGCGGTGCGCGAGTGCAGCACCGAATAATTGCTGATGAACTGCATGTCCCCGGGCTGCAGTTCCATATCCAGATACAACTCGGGATCGTTGCACAGGCTGTCGATGAGGTCCAGCGCCTCGTTCTGGGCAGCGGTCAGGCGCGGGACCTCGGCAAAACGCTGAGCCGATTCAATGTAGGTCCGGTTATAACGACAGAACAGGCGATCACCGACCCACTCGAAGATGCTGCCCTCATAGTATGGCTTCTTGCCGGCCGGCGATTCGCCGCGCCGATCGACACACATCGGTGACGAACACACGTCATAGAGATCGGGGCGGCGCTCGAGAATGACATTGTGAATGGCCGTGCTGCTCACCACGCGCGACAGCCCGCCCGAGCGCGCCGTGTTCACGCAGTACAGACCGACGATATCCATGGAGTCATTGTGAAACGGCAGCCGCAGTCGGGTCTGATAGCCGCGCACATTGGGATCGGTATGAAAGTCGAGCCCCAGATCGGTCACGTGTCCCAGCACATCACCCTGGGCATTCTGGGCGCGGCCCTTGCCCAGGTAGCTGCCAATACCCCAGTAGATCATGGCCGCATCGGCAACCGGCAGATGATCGGCGGCCAGGCCGCGCAACAACACGACGCCGCGGCCGTTGACGATCTCCCGGGACAACTGGGTCAGCCTGCCGCCCAACGTGGGCAGGGGAAAGTCGGGCTGGCCCATCGAGGGAATCGCCGCGCCCCGGCCCTTGGCCGTGGCCAGCGCTTCACGAAGCTCCCGATTGTCCGCGTCTGACAAGCGGACGACCCAGTCCTGCCGCCTGGCCAGGTCAGCGCCTCGCCAGGCGCTGGGATGATCGTAGCGAACGCCCTTGGCGCATGCGGTTGATGGCATGGCATCGTCTCCTTGATTAAACTGAATTACATTCAGATTATCCCTGGCCGGCCCGGTCGCGTCAATGATTCCCGATCGCCGTGGAGCCGCCTCGCCCGTCATCCCGATCGATCGCCAGATCGATCCGTGTCTTGACGCCGTCCGATCGACCAATTAGATGGCCGTATGGCTTACGATAACGCGTTGTTTCGCGGCCTCGCGGACCCGACGCGACACGCTGCGGTTGCGCGTCTGGCCATGGGGCCGGCGCCGGTCTCAGAACTGGCGGCACCCCATGACATGGCCTTGCCCAGCTTTCTGAAGCACCTCAGGGTGCTGGAGGCCGGGGAAATGCCACACGGTCGACACGGATTCGCCGCGAGCCGATCCACAACCAGGAGGAAGACAATGATGAGCAAACGTTCGTTCACGATGGCCATGGTGGTCGCTCTCGCGCTACCGATCACGGCCATTGCCGATGGCGATGCGCCGAATTTCGGCAACTGCTCGCCCACCGGCGAAGCGGGCAGCATCCGCATCAAGACGGTGATACCCGACACCCTGGTCGTGGCCACTGTGCTGCCGAATCCAGGCTGGTGGAACGGCAAGTCGCCCGAAGCCACCAAAGACGGCTTTGAATACTGCCTGGCCGCCAACATCGCGCATCGCGCCGGCCTCAAGCACATGAAGCTGATGAACCTGGCCTGGGACCAGTTCATTGGCGGGGCGGCCAGCGGATATGACATCGCCATGGCCTCGGCATCGGCCACCGACAAGCGCCGCGAGGTGTTCGACTTTTCGCAGAACTACTTCGCCGCCAATCTGGGCGTGGCCGTGAAAAAAGGCGCCAGTGTCACGGCAGCCAACCTGAAAGACGCGCGCATCGGCGTGCTACAGGGCAACCTCGGGGCCGATTGGGTGATCAACACGCTCAAGCCGACCGTGCAGGTCAGACAGTATCAGGGCCAGCCCGAAATGGTGGCCGCGCTCATGGCGGATCAGGTCGATGCGATTATGACCGACACCACGCTCCTGCTCACGGCTACTGCGGGCACCAAGGGCGCGATCGAAGTGGTCGGTCAGTACAACACCAACTGGGGCGTCAATGTGATCACCCCCAAGGGCTCGGCCAACACACCCGCCGTTGATACAGCGGTTGGCGCCATGGCCGCCGATGGCACGCTGAACACCTTGTCCGCCACCTATCTGACGCCCTTGTTCGGCAAGGACCCGAACGCCATACCGATTTGGGCCCGGTAAGCAGCCATGGCGGCGCTGGAGCCTGCCAGACTCAGCCCCGCGCCGCCCAGTCTCGGGCTCTCCCTGTGGGCCATGCTGGTGGCGGCCGGGGCTATCGTCGGCATTGCCATCATCGGCGGGGCCGTCCGCGCCGGGGTCACTGACCCCGACCTGCACGGCCTGGCCAGCGTGGCCCTGTATGCGGCCCTTGCTGGCGCAGCGGTCACGCTCTGGCTGGCCACGCAAGCGCTGACGCATTCACTCAGCTCACGAGCCGAGACCGCACGACAGGACATCCTGGCTGCCCGCGCCAGTGCGGCCAAGGCACGTGACCGCAGCCTGATCGTCTTTGGCCTGACGCTGGCGTTGATGATCGCGTTCTTCATGGCGCAGATGATCCTGTTCAACGACGGCAAGATCCAGAAAACCTTCTGCGCTGGGATCTGATGACCGAATCGGCCGCCGATGTGGCCAAGGCATTCCTGGTCAATCTGAAACTGGCGCTGATCGCCCAGGTGCTGGTGCTGATCGTCGGCCTGTTGCTGGCCGTGGCCCGCCTGACCCCCGGCAAGGCCGGTGCCCCGGTGCGGATGATCGCCATCGCCTACATCGACCTGTTTCGCGCCATCCCTGCCATCATCGTGCTGTATCTGATCGGCTTCGGCCTGCCGATGGCCGGGCTGCCGCTCATCTCCAAGGTCTCGTCGCAGTGGTTCGCCATCATTGCGCTCACGCTGACCTACTCGGCCTATGTTGCCGAGATTTATCGGTCCGGCATCGATTCCATCCACCCATCACAATGGTCGGCCGCCCGGTCGCTGGGCTTTTCCTTCACCCAGACGATGCGCTGGTTCATCCTGCCGCAAGCCATCCGCATCGTGATTCCCCCGCTGCTGGGCGCCTTCATCGCGCTGCAAAAAGACACCTCACTGGTCAATGTCATCGGCACCATGGACGCCTTCAACCAGGCCAAGTTTTACGCATCGGCCAATTTCAATCTGTCCTCGGTGCTGGTGGTCGCTATCCTGTTTGTCATCATCACCATCCCCCAGACCCGGTTGGTCGACTGGATGCTCGAACGCAGCCTCGACAAGCGCAAGAAGGCCTAGGCCATGTCCTTCATTCAGATCGACGGTCTTCGAAAACGGTATGGCAGCCACGAGGTGCTCAAGGGCATCGACCTGTCGGTTGAGCGCCATCAGGTTGTGAGCCTCATCGGCGCCTCCGGTTCCGGCAAATCCACCCTGCTACGCTGCCTGAATGCGCTCGAGTCCATCAACGATGGCCGAATCATCATTGACGGCGATGTGGTGTCCGGCCCCGGCGTCGATCAGAATCGACTGCGCCGCAAAGTCGGCATGGTGTTCCAGTCCTTCAATCTGTTTCCACACCTGTCGGTGGAAGAAAACATCATGGCCGGGCCGATGCGCCTGTTGGGCGAGCCGCGCGAGGCCGCCCGCGACCAGGCCCGCGCCCTGCTGGACAAGGTGCAACTGGGCGAGCGCGCCAAGTATTACCCCGACCAGTTGTCCGGCGGCCAGCAGCAGCGCGTGGCCATCGTGCGCGCCATCGCCATGCGACCGCAGGCGCTCCTGCTGGATGAAATTACTTCAGCGCTAGACCCCGAACTCGTGGCCGAGGTGCTCAACATCGTGCGTGATCTGGCCGAAGAGGGCATGACCATGTTCCTCGCCACTCATGAGATGCAGTTCGCCCGCGAAGTGTCGGACATGGTGGTGTTTCTCGAACAGGGCAGACTGCTGGAGAAGGGCCCGCCCGAGCAGATTTTCGGAAATCCGGTGGAGCCGCGCACTCGGCAGTTTCTGAAGCAGATTATCGAGGCGGGGCGGCTGCGGGGGGATTGAGGGGAACACCGCAACGCCGGCCGGTGCGACCCGCAGACCATCGCGGCGGTTCATCCCACGCTACCGGTCACATCGCGAATCGACTGGGACCCATCTCACGCGACCGACCAGTAGTGATCCCCGAGGCACGGCACAGTCAGGCTATCCAGTCCGATGGCATCGGCCTCGACCAGGTTCGATTCGGTTGCCGGCGCGTAATACGCGCTGCAGGTGCTGGTGCATCCGGGATCCGAGCAACCGATGTCGGAGCCGACTTTGAACATGAACCACGATCCGTCGGGCGACCACAGCGGATCGTATCCTCGACCGACTGCGGTCATCTGGCGCTGGATGCGGCCGTCGATACCGCAAAGGTAAATGTCATAGTTGTCAGGGGCCTTCGCTGCCTGGATCAGAAAGCTTGTGCCGCTGGGGTGCAGCGAGAACTCGCCCTTGATCAACGTGCTGGAGCTGAATCGGCCGATTTGTCGATCGCTGGCCTGCCCTCCCGCGGCAGTGCCGGCATACAGAGTGCCGTCAAGCGTCATGTACACGTACTGGTCATCGCCGTGCCATGCGAACTGGATGACCGCCGCTGCATCGCGATCGAAGGCGGAGCGGATGGCGCGTGGGTTCCTTGAGTCGCTGATGTCGACAACCGTCAGGCCGGCAATGTTCTCCGACGTCGCGAGGTTGAGCGTATTGATGTACTCAGGACTGCGGACCATTGCGATGTAGTTGCCCGAGGGTGAGACCCGTGCATCACCGACATAGCCGGCCATGTCGACAAAGCCTTGTTGGGTGTGCATGGCGGCGTCGAAGTAGAAGATCATGCACGCGCTGCTGCTGCCGCTGCCATAGTTGCTCTTCTGCAGGTAGCGCGTACTGTTCGCGCTGACCCGAAACGCCCGTATGCCCCCGACGCCATCCGGCTTGAGCCCGTTCACGCGCTGTGGCTCGCCCGTGGCGACTTGAACCTTGAACAGGTCGCCGGACCGTTCGTACCAGAGGTAGCCGCCGGGGCCCGCGACGCCCGGTGCAGGTGTACCGCCGGGGCTGGGAGTCGGCGCCGGGGCTTCCGACCCTCCTCCACCACATCCCTTCGCGAACATGACCGCAGCCGCGGTACCCGTAAGAAGGAAGATTCGCCGAGAAATGCCTGGGTTCATTTGCCTTCCTATCTATGACGATCGTCATCATGTCGGTCAGTTCGTTCACCTCGAAGGACTGGTTCGGCCCAGCGAATCGCGCCGAGTCGTTCATGGTCGGCAAAGCCTCAGTCAATCGCCGACCAGTAAGTCTCTTTCCGGCAAGGTACCTTCAGCCCATCGAACTGCGTCGCCTGCGAGTACTCGAGGTTGCGTGAAGTCGACGCCGGGTAGAAGCCGGAACCAAACCATGCTACAGCAGGCGATCGCCAGCATCGTGGGCAAGTCGCAGGAACGTGCAGTGGCTAGCCTGTTCACGCCGGGTGGCACGCACGCCCGGAAGGGCGAGTTCGCGGGAATGACCGACTTCGAGGTGGTCGCGTTTCTGGTCATTGCGTAGCCCAAAAGGCTTGAATTTCGATGCAAATAAAGCGACAATCGACGCTAAATATGCATCAATCCCTGCCCGCACTGCTGTTCCCTGAGTACCGCCGCCGCGTGCTCGGCCTGCTGCTGCTGCGCCCGGACGAGGCGCTGCACGGGCGCGAGATCGCCCGCCGCACGGGCCTGCCGGCCGGCACCATCACGCGCGAGTTGGGCAAGTTGGCGGAAGTGGGGCTGCTCAAGCGCGAGAAGCGCGGCAACCAGCAGGTCTACAGCGCCGACACCAGCGGCCCTATTTTCACTGAACTGGCCAGCATCCTGCGCAAGACCTCCGGCCTGGCCGACGTGCTGGTGCAGGCACTGGCGCCGGTGGCCATGCAACTGCGGGTGGCGTTCGTGTTTGGCTCGGTGGCCCAGGGGCGCGAAACCGCCGGCAGCGACATCGACGTGATGCTGATCGGCGACATCAGCTTCCGCCAGGCCGTAGAGCTGCTGCACCCCACGCAAGCCGTGCTCGGTCGCGAGGTGAACCCCAAGTTGTTCTCGACAACTGAGTTCAGTGCCAAGGCCCCCACAGAACCCTTCCTGGCCGATGTGCTGGCCAAGCCCAAGCTGTTCCTGATCGGAAACGCGCATGACCTTGAAGAACTTGCTCGGCCTCAGCCTTGACGCCGTGCCGGCCGACAAAGGGCTCGTGGCCAAGTTGTTGGCTGCTGCGCAGCGCAACATTGCCGACGCGCAGCTGGCTGGCCTGAGCGCAGAGAACCGCTTCGACGCCGCCTACAAGGCCATCATGCAGGTGGCGATCGTGGCCTTGAACGCCAACGGCTACCGCACGCTGACCAGCAAGCCTGGCCATCACCGGACCGCCATCCAGACACTGCAGCTCAGTGTGGGCCTGCCGCAGGCCAAGGTGATCGTGCTCGACGCCTTGCGCAAGCAGCGTAACCTGTCGGACTACTCCGGCGACCTGATCCCTGACGCCGCCGCTGCCGAGTGCCTGGCCAGCGCACAAGAGCTGTTCAGCCACGTCCGCAGCTGGCTGCAGGCCAATCGGCCTGACCTGCTGTAGCCGCCACATGATGACGGCCCAGGGGCGGTTCCGGTGGCAGCTCTAGGCCGAGCCCCGACGCAATCGAAAAGAGCTCTTGCAAAAGCCGCCGAGACAATCAATTCTTGACCCCCCGAGACGGCCGGAGCCACCACAAATAACTGGCTCCATTGCGCCGATCCATGACACCGGTTTTGGATCACCTGCCGGCGCCACCGGCAGTGGCTGCGGGTCCAACCCCAGGTGCTTGAGAATCTCTTCGATCACCGGTCTGTTCGTTCACCTCGCAGGGCTGGTTCGGCCCAGCGAATCGCGCCGAGTCGTTCATGGTCGGCAAAGCCTCAGTCAATCGCCGACCAGTAAGTCTCTTTCCGGCAAGGTACCTTCAGCCCATCGAACTGCGTCGCCTGCGAGTACTCGAGGTTGCGTGAAGTCGACGCCGAGAAGAACCCGGTGCAGGTGCTGCCGCCCGAGCCGCTGCAGGTCACCGGAAGGCAGCCCGACGACGAACCCCACTTGAACGCGAAATGTCGTCCATCGGGCGACCACTGCGGGGCGTAGGCCTGGTCTACTGCGGTCATGCGATCGAGCCACTCGCCTGTCGACGAGTACAAGTAGATGTCGCTCGACGAATCGCTCTGAATCAGCTTCACGAGCATGGTCGATCCGTCGGGGTGCAGGTCAAAACCGCCGAAGCCCTGCCCGCGAACATCGATCCGGCCCATCGTACGGTCCTGCTGCGGCCCTGCCGACGCCAAGCCGGTGACGATGCTGTGGTCGTACGCGACATAGACGAAACGGTCGCCGTCTAGCCAGCAGAAGGAGTGCACGGCCTCGGGGCCACTCAGGTAAGCCTCGCGCACCGCGCGGATGTTGTTCACATCGGCGATGTCGACGATGACCAACCCGACCTCGCTGTTCGGCCCTGCATAGTCGATCGTCTTGAGAAGCTCGGGGCTGCGCAAGGCGCTGATAAAGCGTCCCGACGGAGAAACGAGCACGTCAGACGCGAAGCCGGCCATGTCGACGAAGCAATAGGGATTGTGGGATGCGTGGTCGAAACACTGGAGCGCCGTGGTGACATTCGTCGTCGCGCCGGTGTGCCCCAGTTGCAGGTACCGACTGCTTTGGCGAGAGATCCTGGGGAACCAGGTACTCACGCCGCCGCTGGCCCCGAGGATCGTGGCGACAGCGGTGGGCGTGCCTGCACCGCCGCTGCCCACCTTGATCAGGTCACCCTTGTCTTCATACCAGAACGAACCGGACAGGCCGGATTCGCTGCCGTCACTACCTGGCGATGGATCGCTTTCGACTGCGTTGTTGTCCCCGCCACCACCACAGGCGGTGATGATCGGCCCGGCCGCAGCGAGCGTACCGAGGCCGATCGTGAGGGATCGGCGAGTCATTGATACAGTCATCGGAGCACTCAGGAACCGCAAACCCGCATTTTAGCGAGGCGGTCTCTGTCTTGTCAGCAGTCGGGGACTGGCGCAGGGGACGATGCCCGGACCTGAGCGTTAACGAAGTCTGACCGGCTGCCCGTGGTCATCGGTCGGAATGGCGGCCTTTTCGTAGCGCACCGGTGCGCCGCGGTCATCTTTCGCGCTCACCCACGATTTCATCCAAGCGATGAACTGGTCGCCGGATGCCAGCGCGGTGGCCGGCAACGGCACTGTCTGCTGGCTACTCGATCCACTCCCGCCGGAACCGGAACCAGAACCAGCACCAGTCCCTCCCGGATTGGCGGTCGTGGCATCATCGCCGCCGCCGCCGCATGCAGCCAGGGAGAGAATGGCTGTCACCAAGGCGGTGCCCAAAGTGGTCCGTGCGATCCGATCAGTCGATTGCATTCTCATCAGGATCCTCCTTATCGTCCGCCCAGCGTGGAGCCAGGTCGCGGCGCCGCCAGGTAGGGAAAGGTGTCGTAGAACTGCATGGCATTGGTTGCCACGCCGTCGGTGATCGGGGCGCCACCGGCCGGCGCATCACCTGGTGCGCAGCCCACGCCCAGCATGTCGTGGTCTCCGGTGAGCACGCACAAGGCTCCCATGGCCACGCGCAACGACACGTCGACCACATCGTCGCCCGGCCGCCGCCCGTTCGGAAAACCGGCGAGGTCACCCCCGGCCACGCCGAGGCTGTTCTGTTCCGCCATCGGTGTGGGCGGTATGGCGGTATTCAGGCGCAGGATCTCGGCCGGCGTCACATTGGCTGGCTGATTCACCACGGTTCCGTCGGACAGCCTCAGACCGGTCAAAAAAGCAGCGACCAGATCGGTTCGCGGAAAGTTGGTGGGCGCAGGCGCACTGGGAAACAGGGTCTGGATCAATGCGGGCAGCGTCGGGTTGGTCACGTAGGTGGCGAACTGCGCATCATCGGCCGGACGAGAGGCATTAAATCGGTCCTTGTCGTTCAGGCCGATCACGACTTCGTTGACGAGTGGCATCCCCAGGCGCGAGACCTGCGACCACGCGCCTCCGTCAATGCTTGCGTCACCGATACCTTGCGGTTCGGGATTCAGCAGTCGACCTTGTCGCAGGCTGGCGGTGGTCCAGGCACCGATCACCGGCTCCGTACCGTTGGTCAGGCAAGCGATCGGCATCTCCACGATGATCGACGTGACGTTCTTGTCGTTCAGGTCGTCGGTATTCCCGTCGGACGTCGGACCCAGCGGATCGAGATTGATGAGATCGAAAATCCTGCCCAGTGGAATCATGAACGGATCCTTGCGTTGCGCGACAAATACCTTGCCGGCCGCCCCACAGCCCGGCATCTCCACGTTGTGCGCATGCTTCCAGGAATAGCGCTCATAGCCACCGTTGCCCCCGAAGGTCTTGTCGCCGATGTTGTCGGCGGGTTTGTCGAACACCTGTGAGCCGTCTGCCACATTGGTCAACGAGATCACGTCGTTGCTACGGCGTCCGCCGCGGGTCACCCGGGCAGTGAAGGTTTCGCGAACGTTCAGGTTGGGGTCGTTGACCTGGGAGACCGGACCGACCTGGCTCAGGGGCACGCCGACTTGCTGGCCATTGATGGGCAGCGCAATGCCACGCGATTCGTTGCGGAATTCGAACTGGAAGCTGATGTCTTCGACAGCGTCACCATTGTTGTCGACATGGATTTCGTAGAGCGCCGTGTCGTCGAGGCGGAAGTAATTCGGTCCACCATAAGGGTCCTGCAAGGGCAGGTAGTTGGCAATGAGCGTCACATAAGCTTCGCGCCCCGCTTCGTAGCTGCGGAACATGTAGAAGTCGGTGGCATCCACCTTCGGTGTGCCGGTAATGGCAGGCGCCTCGCGATGACTCGACGCTTGGCCCGCTGCGGTGTGCAGCGCGATCGCCATGGCAATGGCGCTGAGAGTCAGGGTGTTCTTGCTACTCATTGGTTGTCCTCATGGTGGTTCGGATTATCGACGCTGGCCGCCCGGCCATCGGGAGCGCCAGCGACCAGACGGGGTCCTGGCACTGCTACGTGCCGGATCGCTGCCTGGATGCAGCATCGACGAAATATTTCTGCATCCGGATCGGCGCAATCGGCGTAGTCGTGACAAGAGCAGCACCGTCAATCAATGCGGCGCCTGACGTTTCACAAATCGGGAATAGATATTGCAGACCGGAGTTTCGTGATGCCACAAAATGCCACCCTTGCCGCCGCCGTCGCCGCCATTTCGATCGGCGCGGTCATCCTGCCCGCCAAGGAATCCGGCGATGCCGGCCGCATCGACGATGTCGCCGCTCGCACGACGGATCTCGTCACATCGGCAAAGGACGAGGTCATCGAGCGCTTGCCCGCCGCCAACCGCGATCCGGCGCTGCGCGCCGCCGCACGCGCTACCCTCGATTCACTGGAAAGCCTGCCACTCGCCGTCGCGCTGCCACTCGTAGAGCGCCATCTCATCCAGCTCCGGCGCACGGGCGATGCCGCACACGGCGGTCGGGCCATGCATCTGCTGGCCGCCGATCCCCTGCGCGACGATGCGCAGGCGATGCTGTTGAAGGCCGATCTACTGCAGCACCTGCACCGCTTCGACGAATCTGCGACACTGCTACGGACCGTGCATGAACGCCTGCCGGACAACCGCGCCGCCTGGTTGCTGAGCGCCAGCGTCGCTCGGGTGCAGGGGCGGCTGGCGGACGCCAGGCAGGCCTGCGCGCGGGCGAAGGCGATCAGGCACGATGCATGGAGCGCGGTTTGTGTCACCGACCTGGACATGCTCAGCGGTGAAGCCGGTACCTGGGAGCGTCTGCAGGCGTCGCTATCGGCATTGCCCGACGGCGCGTACCGGAACGATCCCCTGCTGGCCGCGTGGCTGGGCGATCTGGCGGATCGCGCCGGTGAATCCCGGGAGGCCGAAGAGCATTTCCGCCGCGCCTTGCTGATAGGCGGATCGTCGTTCGCCGTGCACCGTCATGTGCGCTTCCTGATGGCCAAGGAGCGTGCCGCGGAAGCACTTCGATTGCTCGACTGGTGGCAAGCGAGTAACCCGGAACTACCGGATACCTTGTTGCTCGACCAGGCCATCGCAGCGCAGGTCGCAGGCGACCCGGAACGGGCGGACAGCCTGAGCGCGGTGTTTCTGCAGCGCAATGCGCCGCAGCCGGCAGGTGATACGCCGCGCCACTGGCGCGAGCTGGCCCGCCACGGTCTGGCGTTTGGAAACGACGTCAAACACACCTTGCATTGCGCACAGATCAACTGGCAGACCCAGAAAGAGCCCATCGACGCCTGGCTCCTCGATCGTGCCGCTCTGGAGGCCGGCGAAATCCAGGTGCGGTTGCGCCTGCGTGACGAGTTACGTTCGCGCGGGATGTCCGGCGTGGCGGCGCGACTCGATTCAGACGCGGGTTAGGCATGCTCTCAAACACCAACCGGTGCAGCGCGGTCGATCCGCTGCGCGTCGCGAGCCCGTTCGTACGTCGCGCTCTCGTGTTTCTACGGTCGATGGCCGGCTCGCTGCCCGGTCACGTCCTGTTCGTGTCCTGGTTGGCCGCCGTGGGCTTCCTGATCGCTCCCGATGCGGTGAGGGCCCACCAGACGAGCCAGTCCTGGCTTGCCTTGTCGCCGTCGCCCGGCGGCGATGGGCGGGTTGACCTGCAGTGGGACATTGCCTTGCGCGATCTGGACATGGTGCTGGATCTGGATCGCAATCGCGACGGAGCGCTGACGGGCGGGGAAGTCGACGCCGGTTTCGCAGCGATCGAATCGCTTGCCCGGTCGAACCTTGGGCTGTCTTCGGATGGCCAGACCTGCCGGTGGCTGGGCACCTCTCATCAGGTGGCGATGCGCGATGGCATCGCCCAGGCACGGCTGAATGCCGCTCTCGATTGCGGACGACCGGTCGATGCGCTGACGATCGACTACCGCTTGTTTGGCGACTACGATGCGAGCCACCGCGCATTGCTCACCGTGGGGGACCAACAGCGCTTGCTGGTGCCGGGTGCGCCTGCCGAGCGGGTGCAGACCACCATCGAGTCGGAGACCACCGCCGCCATTGCCGAGTCGCTGGGCGGCTTCGTTCGTTCCGGCATCCACCACATTCTCGTGGGTTGGGACCATCTGGCCTTTCTAGTGGCACTGATGGTGCCGGTATGGCTGGTGCCGGGCCGTAGCGCAACGGGCGGGCAGAGTCGTCGTCGTTCGACACGTGCACGGGCATTGTTGCTCACCATAACCGCGTTTACCGTGGCCCATTCGATCACCCTGGCAATGGCGGCAACGGGATGGGTAGTGCTTCCCGCGGGACCGATCGAGGCACTCATCGCAGCCAGCATCGCGATTGCCGCCCTGGCGAACCTCCTGAGACATGGTCGCTGGCAGGGGCCGGGCATGGCCTTCGCCTTCGGCCTGCTCCACGGCTTCGGATTCGCAAACGTGATGCAGATTGGTGATGCGCAAGGTTCCGCATTGCTCGTCGGCCTGTTCGGGTTCAACCTGGGTGTGGAGATCGGCCAGATCCTGTTCGTGGTGGCCACCCTGCCGCTCTTCTGGCTGCTGGCCCACCATCCGTCCGTGCAGCGGCATGCGGCAACGACCTTGTCGCTGGTATTGGTCGCGCTCGGTTCCGGATGGTTCGCCGAACGCGCGTTCGACCTGGTCTTGTTGCCGGGCTGACAGCGTCATACCGGCCTGGCTTCCCGACTCATCAGATACCTTCGGTCCTGCCGATGAACAGTACAGGACCGGTCGGTTTGCCGATCGGTGATCCGGTAGCCGGCTCGACGGTAATCTCGAACAACTGGTTGCGACCCAGGGCAGGTAACTGGTTGGTCGGAATCTCGATCGCCTGATCGGGCTGGATCAGCCCGAGAGACGTCGGACCCGCAGCGCCTTCGGCCTTGGTCCACAATTCCAGCGCCTTGCCGGCAGGCACCGGTTGAGCCGCTTCCAGCGGCACCAGTCGCAGGGTGCCAGCAGATCTGGCCTGGATCAGCCAGCCGACCTGGTCGGCAGGCGAGCGCAGTACAGCGTAATACACCTGTACTTCCGGCGGGCGGAAAATCAGAATGCTGCTGAGCACCAGCGAAGCGGCAACCGCCAGCGCACTCACCCCACGCCAGAGGCGCAGACTGTCCCAGAGCGACCCGCGGGAAGGCGCGGACGCCGAACGCTCGCGGCTGGTCTCGCTACTGCCGGTCAAGGGCGATGCCGAGATACGCGCATCGCGGGTCGGCGCTGTCGCTTCGGCTTCGTCCAGCGACCGGACGATGCGCTGCCAGAGCCCGACCGACGGTTCGACGGGCTCGACGCGTCGGGTGAGTGGCAGTAGATGGTCCTGCCATCGGGCGACGAGCGAGGCAAGATCCGGGTCACTGACCAACTGGGATTCAAATTGCCGGCGCTCGTCGGCTTCGAGCGTGCCGATGACGTACTCGCCGGCAGCGGCCTCACGATCTTCCCGCTCATCGAGATTCATTGCAGACACTCCCGCAGGATGAGCAGGCTACGCCGGATCCATGACTTAATGGTACCCAGCGGTTTGCCGAGCAGGCCAGCGAGTTCCTGCTGGGTGTAGCCCTCCACGAAGGCCGCTTCCAGGCAGCGACGACGTTCGGGCTCGAGGCGTTCCAGGCAGCTCTGCAAGCGCTCGATGTCACCGGCACCGGCGTCATCACCGTCATCGGCGTGATGCGCCATCAGTGCCTCGAGGTCATCCGTTTCGACACGGCGCTTGGACCCGGGCCCCCGGATCTCCTGCAGCGCCCGATGCCGGATGATCGTATAGATCCAGCCGCGCCCCGACCCGCGAGTCGGATCGAACGTGGCCGCGCGGGTCCAGATACTGATGAACGCTTCTTGCACGACGTCTTCAGCCACCTGCTGGTCACGAACGATCCGGAAGGCCACACCGAGCAACCAGCGGCTCTCGGTTTCGTAGATCTGACGAAGTGCTGTGCGATCGCCCTTGGCGCACCGCTGAAGGGCCGCCTCGTAGTCGAATGTTGGATGGGTCATGGATTTTCCCGAAATCGCGCAGGTATGCCAGCCGCGGCATCTGGCCGAACGCGTTAGTTGACTATGCTGCTGGCGCGCTTTCGGATGCACCGGTAAGCAAGAAATGCCCCCGTCATTTCACCGATCGTCTATTCTGACATGAATCGCGCCGGGCCTTGCGCCACCAACACGACCAAATCAGTGGCCAATTGCGCGCCGTCTCGTCGATGGTTATCCGCTCGACCTGCCGTGCATAAACGTCGCGCCGCTTGTCGTCCCGCGGAATCACCGATCCGTTGATGCGCACCTCCTGCAGCAACGCCGTGTTGACGTCGGCGATCACGATCTGTTCGATGTTCGGGGTTCCTTCGGCTGCGATGCCATCGCGCGCGAACGGAAAGTCGGACGGGGTCAGGATGCTGGCCTGCCCATAGTGAAGGCCAAGGCCGTCGACGGGCAGATTGCCAACCGTGCTCGTCATGGCCACATACACCTGGTTCTCGATCGCAGGGGCGTGACAGCAATAGCGTACTCGCAGGTATCCCTGTCGATCGTCGGTGCAGGACGGCACGAACTGAATGTCCGCACCGGCCTCGCAAACGACGCGCGACAATTCCGGAAACTCTATGTCATAGCAAATCAGTACCGCGATACGGCCATGAGGAGTGTCGATAACTCGCAGCACATCACCGGCTGCTGTGTCCCATTTTTCACGCTCTCAGCGGATGCGATGAATCTTGTCCTGATGAAACACTTCACCACTCGGCGAAAGCAGATAGGCTCGATTCAACAGATGGCCGTCGACCATCGTCGGATGGCTGCCGGCGATTGCGTAGACGCCCCATTGGCGTGTGAGCTCGGAAAACAGATCGACGTAGCGGGCTGTGTAGTCGTGCATGTTTCGAACCGCCTGGGGAAAATCGCGGGTATCCATGAACGAAAGCAACTGGGTGCTGAAAATCTCGGGTAGCAATACGAACTGAGGCTTGTAGTCACGGGCCGCCTGCATCACGAAGCGGACCTGGTTCTCGAACCCCGACCAGTCGTGGATCGGCCTGAGCAGATATTGAACGGCGGCGATACGTACGGACATTCAAACTCCGGCCGACTCATGATCGTCCCCAAGGTATCCCTTGATCACGCCGCAGAAATCGAAGCCCTCGCGGAGCTGAACTTGCGCGTCGTACAACAGATGTCCGACCTTGCATCCGCGAATCGCCGAATCGACGAAGACTTCGGCACCATACAGTGTCAGACCCTCTGGCCTATGGGTGTCGAAGGTGCCGTCATCTGTGATTTCACGCCGGGTATGGTCGGTCAGCCAGTCGTCACACTTGACTGGATGTTCATCCTATGCGGCGGCCCGGCCCGGCTTCAACGCATTGCCGGAAAAGCGCGTCGCGTTCCTGCGAAACCACCCACTTGTATGACTTGATGGGGTCGATTAACAATGCCACTTATGGCGAAGTTTCCGATTCAGCCGTTCGGGTCTCCCCGGCCGCCCTGCCCCGTGTGTCGTGGAGCGGGTTGTTTGCTGGCAGCGTGATCGCGCTGGCGGTCATGATCCTGCTGTCCACGCTGGCCACCGTGTGGCTGTCCACGACAGCAATCGGCACGGTCATCACCGGTAGCGCCAATGTGCTGTCGGCGGCAGCATCCTCGGCGAAATCGGTGGGACCGGCGATCGTTCCAGACGATATCGAACGACCAGACCTGAAGCCCGCGAATCTCAGCATGGACTCCCTGCCCGAGCCGATTCGCAACGGGCTGCGCGATCGGGGTGTCACGCCAGAACAGTTCAGCGACCAGTCCAGGCAGATGCTGGATACGGTGATCAGTGACACGGAGCGCCAGCGAGGCGAAGATGCACTGATGACGGCGATCACTGCCACCATCAAGGACCCGTCGTCCGCCAAGGCCAATTTCGAGCGGTTGAAGCAGCAACTGACCGAGCCCGGCAACCTCGTGTCACCAGAGAACCGGCAGTATGTGCTCGCACAGATGGATACGCGGTTCGGCATCAGCCATGGCGATGCCGAGCAGGCTTATGATCGGTTGGTCGCGGAGGCCGACGAATCTTTGAAGGCTGCGCAGGACAATCTGCTCGCGGTGCGCCAGCAGAGCCTCGAGGCCGCCGATGTCGCGGCGGAGGCAGTGTCCAAGGCAGCGTTCGGCGCGTTCATCGCGTCGCTGCTCGGTCTGGTCGCTGCAGCGATCGGCGCGATCGTCGGACGAGCACCGGCCGTGCCTGCGCGTGTCGTTCGCCGCTGACTTCCAATGGCTGTGGCCACACATCATGCCCTCGGCGGGGGAGCCTCGAATGATGCGCCTCCCGGCCCCTCACGGTGTGTGACGGGTGGCTTCGTGTCACCGGCTAGTTCTCCGGACGAAATGGGGCGTCGATCACCGGGGCGCTGTGCAACCGGGTGATGCGATGGCGAACGATCAAGCCGCGGCCGGCTCGGCCGCGAGCTCCGCCAGGCAGTCGTCCGCCAGGGGCACGAGCGGCGTGAAGTCCCGACTCGCGTGATGTTCGGCCCGGACCAGCCGGGTGATGCGGTTGCTGACCGCGTTCGCGTTCAGGTAGACGATGGTGCGTCGGTGCGGCGTCAGGTTTTCAGGGGAAGCGTGGACCAAATTGCAGTGGATGAACACGGCAGTGCCAGCCGGGAAAGTCAACGCCTCGATGCCGTGCGTCTCGACCAGCCGCGCGATCGCCGGGCGATCGATGTCGACCACCGTGTAGCCGCTCTCGTTGCGGTCCGGATGCACCTCGTCGATCGCACCGTGGTGATGCGAACCGGGAATCACGAGTAGTGGCCCATTCGCCGCCGTCACGTCGTCGAGGTAGAGCCCGAGCATCAGGGCTCTTGGCGTCGGCATGCCGTCTTCCATGCGCCAGGTGCCGTAGTCCTGATGCCACCAGAAGCTTTCGCCGTCGAACGGTGCCTTCGGATTAACCCGCAGTTGATGGATGTAGATGTCGTCATCCAGCAGCTGGCGCGCCGGCTCGATCCAGCGTGGGTGACGGACGAGTCGCCGGAATGCTTCAGAGTACCGGTCGGCCGCGTAGGCCAGCCGAGCTGCCGCCTCGCCGCGCCGTTGCAAGTGGATCTCGGGCCTGGGTTGCGCCAGGTAGGCGTCGAGCCCTCGATTCAGGCAGGCGATCTCCGCGCGGGTGAACAGGTCGGGCACGACTGTGTAGCCGAGGTCGCGATACTGCTGGATCTGGATGTTGCTGAGCATCGGGTCGGTGCCTCCGGAATGGGGTGACCAGAATAGTCCGCCATCGCGGAGCGGGCAAGCCGCACCGGCCTGCCAGGTCGCGGGTCCGTGCCATTTCCACTTGCCCGAGCGCCGTGGATTGCATGAAGTCTGCGTACGTCGCCGCGAAACCCCGAGATCGCCTGTAGCCGCGATCGCGGCTTTGCTGAGCTTACTGGTCGTGTGCTGGATCGCTGATGACGCGATCTGCTCCGTGCATCGACCGCGCCAGGGGGCAGCTCGAGTCAGGAAGTTTCATGAAGCACCGTCTCAAGAACGCTGCGGTGCTCGACATACTGGCCCGTGCGTTCGCTGCCTGTGGCAGCGTCTACGATCCAGCGCCAACTCCGGCACCCGGCCCCGTCCCGACGCCAGCACCATCCCCTCACCGCGACCCCAACTCCCGCACCGCCCCATTCCACCCCGCCTCCACACCCGCTGTTGCCAGCTCACGAATCGGCAACACCGGAGCCCGCGATCGAATGCCCAGCACGTCTGCCGATCCATCCACCTCGAAGCGCTCGATCAGGCGCAGCCCCACCAGATCGGCGATGAGATTCTCCGGAAATCGGCACAGGCGGCTGTTGTACTGATCCACTTGTTCATTGAACCCCGCCACACTGCGGCGCACGCCGGCACAGGCATGGCTGGCTGCCTCACGCACATTCGCATACTGCGGATATTCGTCGGTGTTCGAGTAGCGGGCCAGCGAGGCGAGCACACGATTGAACAGCCGGTTCAGTTCGCGCTCGATCGGCGCACGTTGCTCCGGGCGGGCCGTCCTGGCCCGCTCCGCCGCCTCGACACAGTGACGTAACTCGGCCAGCAGCAGGCGTTCATAGGCGGTCTCGCGACCCGACATGGCCACTTGTGCCGACGCCAGCCAGCTCCTCACCTGCAGCCGTTGCTCGACGCCTTGCCAGGCGGCTCGAATCGCTCGCTCACGGGCGATGAGATCGCGGCGGATCCGCAGGCCACCGGCCAGCAGCAGGGCCGCCAGGCTCAGCAAGCCCAGCAGGGTCAGATCGATGGATGGGAAGACTTGCCATGCCGTATTCATGAGACCACTCCGGTGAAATCCGTAACGGGTCAGCCGCTGGCCTGCTTGCCGCCTCTGCCTGCCCCTGGCCGACCAACCGCCGGCGCCTGGCCCGGTGGTGACCCATCCCGAGGGGAGGGTTTTCCGGAGTACGACAGCGCCGTTCACTCTTTGTGACGGTCAGACCACCAACGGTTCAATCCTGGTCGCTTTATTGGCCACCGACATCTCCATTCTTGGTGGCCATTCGGCCGTCTCACCTCGATTCGGGAGGCGGCACTCGTGAGCGCCGTGGGTCCGGGACCATCGAGCAGCCAGTGCGGGCCGCGAATGCATCACGACCCCTTTTTTGGGTTTCCGGCGGGCCGTCGTACGATAGCCGGCCAGGCCGCTGGAAAAGCGTCCCCACCACAGGAGAAGACATGACTATCTCGCTCGACGCGCCGACCGACTCAGTGCTGCGGCGGCACGCCATGACCGAACGCATTCGCCTGGTCGGCCAACCGCCCACCGACTCGGTGCTGAAGCGGCACTATGAGCACCTGTGCAGTACCCTGACCGCCCGCGGTGGTGAGATGCCAGTGGCCGCTGCTCCGCAGGCACCGCGCGTGGCGGCCGCCGCTGCGCCCACGCCCGTTGCCGCAAGTTCGACCCGCGCGCCCGCGCCCGCTACCGCGCCGGCGAGTGCCCAGCCGTCACGTCCGCATTCGCAGGCCCAACCTGCCGCCAGCCAACAACCGGCGCCTGGCGGGTTCTTTGCCTGGTTCAAGCGGCTGCTGGGCATGTGAGAGCGCACCTGTCTCGGTGAGCAAAATGCCAGCGCTCACGGCGCGTCGCTTGCCGGGCGCTCGTCGAGCAAGCCGTGCGCGCGGATGAATCCGGCAATCTCGTCCAGCCCGTGGCCCGTTTTGAGGTTGGTGAACACGAAGGGCCGCTCGCCCCGCATGCGGGCGGCATCGCGGGCCATCACGTCCAGGTTGGCGCCCACATGCTCGGCCAGGTCGATCTTGTTGATGACCAGCAGATCACTCTTGATGATGCCGGGGCCGCCCTTGCGCGGAATTTTTTCGCCGGCCGCCACATCGATCACATAAATGGTCAAGTCGGACAACTCGGGGCTGAAGGTGGCGGCCAGGTTGTCGCCGCCACTTTCAACCAGCACCAGTTCAAGGCCGGGATGACGGCGCTGCAATCGGGCGACGGCCTCGAGATTGATCGACGCATCTTCACGGATGGCGGTGTGCGGGCAGCCGCCGGTTTCCACGCCCATGATGCGGTCGATCGGCAAGGCCTCATGGTCGGCCAGGAACTCGGCATCTTCGCGGGTGTAGATGTCGTTGGTGACCACGGCCATGTTGCGTTCACCGCGCAGCAGTCGGCACAAGGCCAGGGTCAGGGCGGTTTTGCCGGAACCGACGGGTCCGCCAATGCCCACGCGCAGGGCGTCTCTTGTCTGCATTCACTGCTCTCCACTGTCTGCTGGCAGGCCTTCGCCTGAGTTGTCGGGTCAGGATCGGAACAATCGTGAGTACTGGGTTTCATGCCAGCTCGAGGCCATGGCAAAACCCGGCGCAAAGTTGCACCAGGCATCGCGTGGCAGGGTTGCTGCCCGTTGCCGGGTGTCGGTGAGGTCGTCGAGCAAGGCATCGAGCACTCGCTGGCCGGCCTGCTGTCCGAGCGGCACGGTCTTGATCGCGGCGGCCACCTGATTCTCCAGCCATGACCAGAGCCACGCGGCCAGCGCTTCGTCGGCGCTCAGACCGAAGACCGGTGCCGCATGCGCATAGGCCATGGGCAGGGAGCAGGGGCGATCGGCTGCCAGGCGCGCGACGGCAGCCGCGATGGCGGCTTGGTTGAGCTCGCCTGGCGTGAGCCCGGCCAGCACCCGCAGCAGCGAATAACCCATCTGCACGGTCTCGGCATGCAGTTCGGCCGATTCACGCGAGGCCAGGCAATCGGCATTGAGGGCTTCGGCCTGTGCCATGTCGCCAGCCAGCAGCGCCTGCACGCAGGCATGCAGCAGGGGCGCCTCGTAGCGCCCGACATTCATGGCGAGCGCATCGCGCAGCCACGTGATGAGCGAGGCTTCATCCTGCACCCAGCCACAATCGATGGCGCTCTCCAACCCCTGCGAATAACTGAAGCCGCCGATCGGCATCGCCGGACTGGCCAGTCGCATCATCGCAAAATGCGTCGGGCCGATCATGAGGGAGTGATGTCGCCATCAGGGGCATCGCGGCGGCCGCGGGTCTGCACCAGATCATGGATCTTCGGCGCATGGCGCCGATCCGGTGGCGTGGCCGGTCGGTTCGCCGGTCGATCATGGGCAGGCTCATCATCATGATCATGCCCATGATGATGATGGCCGCCACCGTAGGCGCCCGCTTCGGGTTCGAAGGCGAGTTCAACCCGGGTCACGCGCGCGCCCAGACCCGTCACCATTTGTTCGAGCACATGGTCTTGTTGCAGGCGCAGCCAGCCACGGCCCAGTTGCACCGGCACATGCCGGTTGCCCAGGTGATAGGCAATGACCGTCAGATGATGGGCATCGTCGGCATCGACCTGGATGAGTTGCTCGGGTGCGGCAAGCACGCAGAGCCGTTGGTCGGCGGCGGTGGCCACAAGGGTGCCGGCCCGCATGACCGTGCCGCGTGGCAGATCGATGCCGGCCAGCAGGCCGGCCAGCGGCCCCTTGTCTATCTGCACCCGCAGGCGTGAACGCTGGCGGGCATCGAAGGGCAGCCAGACCTGGTTGATCGGCGCATCCGCCGCGCAGGCGTCGCTCTGGTTTGTCGGCTCGAGCACACGGTCGAACACCATGCGCACCGGTGCGCTGCCGGGCGGGCGAACCGCCTTGTCATGGTCGGTAGTCATCAGAACAGGAAATAACGCTGGGCCAGCGGCAGCACCGTGGCCGGTTCACAACGCAGCAACTCGCCATCGGCCCGCACCTCGTAGGTCTGGGCATCCACCTCGATGACGGGCAACCGATCATTGAGCCGCATCCGGCTCTTGTCGAGCTGGCGGGTATTGCTCACGGCCGCCAGGGTGCGCGACAGACCAAAACGCCCCGCCACATCTGCCTCGAGTGCGGCCTGCGAGACGAAGCTCAGGCAGCTCGTGTGCCGGCTCGTGCCCAGCGCACCGAACATCGGTCGATAGTGCACGGGCTGGGGTGTCGGAATCGAGGCATTGGGGTCGCCCATGGCGGCCATGGCGATCTGTCCGCCCTTGAGCACGAGCGCGGGTTTGACGCCGAAGAAGGCCGGTTTCCAGAGCACGAGGTCGGCGAACTTGCCTACCTCGATCGAGCCCACCTGATCGGCCACGCCATGGGTGATGGCCGGATTGATGGTGTACTTGGCCAGATACCGCTTGACGCGCTGATTGTCATGCTCGGCCGGGTCGCCGGGCAACGAGCCGCGCTGCACCTTCATCTTGTGCGCGGTCTGCCAGCAGCGCAGGATGGTTTCTCCCACGCGGCCCATCGCCTGCGAATCGGAGGCCATCATCGAGAAAGCACCCAGGTCGTGCAGGATGTCTTCGGCGGCAATGGTCTCGCGGCGGATCCGGCTCTCGGCGAAGGCCACGTCTTCGGGAATGGCCGGGTCCAGGTGATGACACACCATGAGCATGTCCAGGTGCTCGTCGATGGTGTTCACCGTGTAGGGTCGCGTGGGATTGGTCGACGAGGGCAGCACATTGGGCAGGCCGCAGGCCTTGATGATGTCAGGCGCATGGCCACCGCCCGCGCCTTCGGTGTGATAGGTGTGAATGGTGCGGCCGGCGAAAGCTGCAATTGTCGATTCGACAAATCCCGATTCATTGAGCGTGTCAGTGTGAATCGCCACCTGCACATCGAATTGATCGGCCACATCGAGGCAGTTGCCGATAGCCGCCGGCGTCGTGCCCCAGTCTTCATGCAGCTTCAGGCCGATCGCACCGGCCCGAACCTGCTCGCGCAAGGGTTCGGGCAAGGAGGCATTGCCTTTGCCGAGCAGACCGATATTGATCGGCAGGGTCTCGCAGGCGCGCAACATGTTGCCGATATGCCAGGGCCCCGGCGTGCAGGTGGTGGCCGCCGTACCGGTGGCCGGACCGGTACCGCCGCCGAACATGGTGGTGATGCCGCTGGCCAGCGCGTCGTCGATCTGCTGCGGGCAGATCAGATGGATGTGCGCATCGATGCCGCCCGCGGTCACGATGCTGCCTTCACCCGCAATGATTTCGGTGGCGGCGCCGATCACAATGGTCACGCCGGGCTGCACATCGGGATTGCCGGCCTTGCCGATGCCGCTGATCCGCCCGTTCTTGATGGCGATGTCGGCTTTTTCAATGCCCCACCAGTCGACGATGAGGGCATTGGTGATGACGGTGTCGGCTACCTCGGCCGCCACGCGCTGGCTCTGGCCCATGCCGTCGCGAATCACCTTGCCACCGCCGAACTTGACCTCCTCGCCGTAGATCGTGTGATCACGTTCGACCTGGATCCACAGCTCGGTGTCGGCCAGGCGGATCCGATCGCCCGTGGTGGGTCCGAACATCTGCGCATAGGCATGACGACTGATCTTCATGATGGGATGCCTGGCAACTGGCCCATGATCCGGCCCTGGAAGCCGAACACCCGACGATCGCCGGCCAGGGCGACCAGTTCCACGGTGCGGCGCTGACCCGGCTCGAAGCGAACCGCAGTGCCGGCGGCGATATTGAGCCGGAAACCACGGGCCGCCTCGCGGTCGAACTGCAGGGCCGGGTTGGTTTCTTCGAAGTGATAGTGCGAGCCCACCTGGATCGGCCGGTCACCCGTGTTGTCCACGGTCAGCGTGACGGTGACCCTGCCCTCATTCAATTCGATGTCGCCACTCACAGTGCGTATGTCGCCTGGAATCATGCCGGCTCCTCAAACAATGGGTTGATGGACGGTGACCAGCTTGGTGCCATCGGGAAACGTGGCTTCGATCTGGATCTCGGGCAGCATCTCGGGCACCCCCTCCATGACTTCGTCGCGCGCGAGCAGCGTGGTGCCATAGGCCATGAGTTCGGCCACCGAACGACCGTCGCGTGCGCCCTCGAGAATCGCCGCGCTGATAAAGGCGATGGCTTCCGGATAGTTGAGCTTCAGACCGCGCGCCTTGCGTCGCTCGGCGAGCAGGCCGGCGGTGAACAGCATCAGCTTGTCTTTCTCGCGTGGGGTGAGTTCCAAATCAGTTCTCCACAAAAGGGATGGCGGCGCTCAGCATGACCAGATGCGCGGGGCGAGTGCCGCGCGACCCACGATCTCAGCGCGCATGAGCTGCCAGGCCGCACGTAATACCTGCCAACCATCTTCGGCATGATCGCCGCGCCAGCGCAGCACGATCAACTGGCTCAGCGCCGTGACCGCCACCTCGCCCAGGGCGGGCGGCATGGCCTGGGCGAGCGACTCGCGCACCCGGGTGACCAGACGCGTTAGTCGCCCGGTCAGATCCGCATGATGAGCCGGCACCGCCAGCAGCGTGCCGAAGCACACCCTGCCGGCCAGCCCGGCAGGCGCGGCCATGGCCCGATCGCCAGCCTGCAGGTCGATACGCTCGATGAACAAGGGTGTACCGCTGCGCGAGACGCGGGTCTGCAAGCGCAGACGGCCGTGCGTGAAGGCCTGCCCACCCGCCGGCCGGCCCAGACAGATCAATTCGGCACCCAGCAGCGCTGCCGTCGGATCCAGATCAACCTGCATCTGTAGCTGCGCATCACAACCGGCGAACAATATGTTCTCCTGCGGCAGCCATTCGATGATTGCGCCTGAGTCGGCGATGAGATGGGTTCGCTGGGTGGCGGCTTGTCCGGTGGGCTGTGCGCATCGGTACCACTTGGCCGCCCCCGGGCTGGTGAACAATACGCGGGCCTGCTCGCTCGCATGCACATCGATCTGCAACTGATCGCGGGCAGCGATGCCACCGGGCGGATGCACGATGATCTGTTCCCAGCCGTCGCCGCCCTCCTGCCGATGGCCCTTAAGAATTCGCAAGGGGCCATGGTGTCGACGCCGGGTCGGCACCGTGATGCCGCTGGCCGCGCTGTAGGCGAGGTCCAGCCCGGCGCGCCATGGCGGATGCTCGGCGTCATCGGCATCGCGGGTGCTGGTGCTGGTACTGTTGCAATGGCGATGGCGATCGGTCAGCAAGGCCACATCATTCATCAGATGGCCACCATCTCCCGCACCCCGTCACTCGTCATCTGATCTCCCCTGCCCTGGCGCACGATCGCCCCGCGCTGCATCACCGCATAGTCGTCGGCCAGCTCGGCCGCGAAGTCATAGTACTGCTCGACGAGCAGGATGCCCATGTCGCCCGAATCGGCGAGCTTGCGGATCACCCGACCGATGTCCTTGATGATCGACGGTTGAATGCCTTCGGTGGGTTCGTCCAGGATCAGCAGCCGCGGCCGACTGGCCAGCGCCCGCGCGATGGCCAGCTGCTGCTGCTGGCCACCGGACAGATCGCCGCCGCGCCGGCGCATCATCTGATTCAGGATAGGGAACAGGTCGAACAATTCGTCGGGCAGCCGCGCCTGGCGACCGGCGCTGGCCAGACCCATGAGCAAATTCTCCTCGACCGTGAGCCGGGCGAAGATGTCGCGGCCCTGCGGCACATAGGCGAGCCCGCGGCTCACCCGTTGCTCGGGTCGCAGCCCGTCGATGCGCTGGCCCTCGAAGCGGATCTGTCCTGAGCGGATCGGCACCACACCCATCAGGCACTTGAGCAAGGTGGTCTTGCCCACGCCATTGCGCCCGAGCAGCACCGTGACCTGACCGGGCGGTACGCTGAGCGACACATCACGCAGGATATGGCTGCCGCCGTAGGCCTGGTTGAGATTCTCGACGGTCAGCATTCAGCGGCCCAGATAGACTTCGACGACCCGCTCATTGGCCTGCACATCGGCCAGCGTGCCCTCGGCCAGCACGGAACCCTCGTGCAGTACCGTGACGCGCGAAGCAATCGCCGCCACGAAGGCCATGTCATGTTCGACCACCACCAGTGAATGTGAACCCTTGAGCGAGAGAATCAGCTCGGCGGTGCGTTCGGTTTCTTCATCGGTCATGCCAGCCACCGGTTCATCGAGCAGCAGCAACTCGGGCTCCTGCATGAGCAACATGCCGATCTCCAGCCATTGTTTCTGGCCGTGCGACAGATTGGCGGCCTTATCGTGCCGGGCCTGAACCAGCCGGATCTGCGCCAGGGTCTGGTCGATCCGATCACGCTGGGTGGCATCGAGCCGCCAGCGCAGCGACGGCCAAACGGACTTGTCGGTCTTCAGGGCCAGTTCCAGATTCTCGAAGACCGTGAGCTGCTCGAACACGGTGGGCTTCTGAAACTTGCGGCCGATGCCCAGATGGGCGATCTGCGGTTCGGACAAGGTGAGCAGATCCGTCTGATTGGCGAAGAAGGCGACGCCCGCATCGGGTCGGGTCTTGCCGGTGATCACATCCATCATGGTGGTCTTGCCCGCGCCATTGGGTCCGATCACGCAACGCAGTTCGCCCGGATCGATGGCCAGGCTCAGTTCGTTGAGCGCGCGGAAGCCGTCGAAACTCACCGAGATGCCATCGAGGTAGAGCACCGCCCCGCCGATGCCGGTGGGCGTGGTGCTGCCGGCGGCAGATTGGGCAGTGCCCGTGGTTGTCATGATCCACCCCGCCTGCGCCGGAACAGCCCGGCCACGCCATCGGGCAGCCACAAGGTGACCAGCACGAACAACAGGCCAAGGCAATACAGCCAGTACTCGGGGAATGCCACCGTGAACCAGCTCTTGGCACCGTTGACGAGGAAGGCGCCGGCGATCGGCCCGAGCAGGGTAGTGCGCCCGCCGACTGCCGCCCAGATCGCGATTTCGATCGAGTTGGCGGGCGACATTTCACTGGGGTTGATGATGCCGACCTGCGGCACATAGAGCGCGCCGGCAATGCCGCACAACACGGCCGAGAAGGTCCAGACCGACAGCTTGTACCAGAGCGGATCATACCCACTGAACATGACCCGGCCTTCGGCATCGCGGATCGCCGCCAGCACCCGGCCGTATTTGGAGCGCACGATGATCCGGCACAGCAGATACATCGCCACCAGGGTCAGCGTGCTGATGGCGAACAGGGCGGCGCGGGTCTCGGGCGCGGCAATCGGCCAGCCCAGGATGCGTTTGAAATCGGTGAAGCCATTGTTCCCGCCAAAGCCGGTTTCATTGCGAAAGAACAGCAGCATCGCCGCGTAGGTGAGTGCCTGGGTGATGATCGAAAAATACACCCCCTTGATGCGCGATCGAAACGCGAAGTAGCCGAACACGAACGCGATCAGGCCGGGTACCGCCACCACCAGGAACATCGCCCACAGGAAATGCTCGGAGAAGCTCCAGTGCCAGGGCAGCGCCGGCCAGTCCAGAAACACCATGAAGTCGGGTAGGTCGCGCTGATACTGGCCTTCGCGACCGATCGAGCGCATCAGATACATGCCCATGGCATAACCGCCCAGCGCGAAGAACAGGCCATGACCGAGCGACAACACGCCGGCCTGGCCCCAGACCAGCGCCATGGCAAGCGCCACCATCGCATAACAGAGGATCTTGCCCAGCAGGGTGACCGCATAGTCGCTCACATGCAGCGGATGTCCGGGCTGCAGGGCCAGATTGGCATACGGCACCAGCACCAGCCCGATCAGCAGTGCGAGCACCACGCCAGCACTGATGCGGGCAGAAAACAGACTGTCGGTACCGGCGCTCATCTAGGCCTCGACATGGCGACCGCGCAGCGCAAAGATGCCGCTGGGACGCTTCTGGATGAACACGATCACCGCCACCAGCAACAGGATCTTGGCGATCACGGCACCCGACATGTCTTCGAGCACCTTGCTGAGGATGCCCAGACCCAGCGCGGCCACTACCGAGCCGGCCAGTTGTCCCACACCGCCCACCACCACCACGAGGAACGAGTCGACGATATAACTCTGGCCAAGATCCGGGCCGACATTGCCGATTTGCGAGAGCGCGCAGCCAGCCAGGCCGGCCAGGCCCGCACCCAGCGCAAACGCCAGCGTATCGATGCGCCGCGTGGGCACACCCACGCACTGCGCCATGCTGCGGTTCTGGGTGGTCGCCCGGACCCACAGGCCTAGTCGCGAACGCGCCACGAGCAAGGCAACCCCGGCCAGTACCAGCACGGCGAAGCCGATGATGGCGATCCGGTTCCAGGGCAACACCAGGGTTGAGCTGACCACCAGGCCACCGGACATCCAGGAGGGATTCTCGATCGCCACGTTCTGCGCGCCGAACAGATTGCGCACCGCCTGCATCAGGATCAGGCTGATGCCCCAGGTGGCCAGCAGGGTTTCCAGCGACCGACCATAGAGGAAACGGATCACGGTGCGTTCGAGCACGGCGCCCACCAGGGCCGCGACCAGAAAGGCCATCGGCACGCCCAGCCACAGGTAATAGTCGAAGGCGGCGGGCGGCAGCCACTGGCGCACGCCCTGCTGCACCGCATAAGTCGTGTAGGCGCCGATCATCATCAGCTCGCCATGGGCCAGATTGATCACGCCCATCAGGCCATAGGTGATGGCCAGACCAAGCGCGGCCAGCAACAGCACGCTGCCCAGGCTCGCGCCGGCAAACAAGGTGCCGGCAATCTCGGACATGAAGATCCGGTACTCGACATCGGCATAGGCTGTCTTGAGTGCGCGCTGCACCTGCGGGTCGGTTTCGGTCACCACCCCGTCCACCACCTGCAGCCGCTCACGCAGCAACTGCCGCACTTCGAGCGTGTCACTGCGCGCCAATGCCTGCGCGGCCTGAAGTCGAACCGCCGGATTCTCATCGGTGATCGACACCCGCGCCCGCGCGAGCGCCAGGCGGGCGGACACGACCGGATCCACTTCGCGCGCCTGGGCCAAATCGAGCAAGGCCAGGTTGCTCGGATTCAGGTTGCCGGCCAGTTCATCAATGGCCGCCAGCCGCGCGCCCGCCTCGGGGGCGAGCAGGCGCAGACCGGCCAGCGCCTGATTGATCTCGCCGCGCATCCGGTTGTTGATCCGGACTTCCTCGGTGTCGGCGGCCGGCTCCACCGATACGCCGGTCAGCGCATCACGGTTCTGGCCATCAACCACGAGATAGACACCGCTCGCATCGCTGCGCACCTGGCGGGCCAGCACGGCCTGCAGAAACATGGCGAGCCTCACGCTGTCTGGCGCGACCGTGCCATCTGTCGCAACGGTGCCATCTGTCGCAACGGTGCCATCTCCCGCAGCCGTAACATCTGCCGCAGCCGTACCAGCCGGCGCACTCCCACCCGCCACCGAGCCGACCGGCTGCTCGAAAGCCGAACGAACCGCCGCACGAATGCCCTCGATCCGCTCGTTCGGCGTTCCCCGGGCGATCGCCTGTGCCTGCGCCAGGGTCAGCGCCTGGACGGTCGGCGCGATGACAAGCGACAGCATTGCGGCGAATCCGACCAGCAGACCAAACAACACAGTCCGAAGCCTTGGCGTCGATGTCATCATGAACACGCGGGTTATCCCTCAGGGTTCAGGTGCGGTGAGTCGGGCGGATCACTCGGCCGCGCCGACCGGACCATCCTGCTTCTTGTCGTTGCCGGGAATGAACGGACTCCAGGGCTGCGCACGGATCGGCCCCTTGGTCTGCCAGACCACATCGAACTGCCCGGACTCGGTCACTTCGCCGATCACGACCGGTTTGTGCAGGTGATGATTGCGCTCGTCCATCTTGACCATGAAGCCAGAGGGCGCCTCGAAGCCCTGCCCGGCCATTGCCTTGATCACCGGATCGACCGCAGTGGTGCCGGCCTTCTCCACCGCCTGCTTCCACATATTGATGCCGATATACGTGGCCTCCATCGGATCATTGGTCAGCGGCTTGGCGGCCGAACTCAGATTCCTGGCCTTGGCATAGGCGGCCCATTTGGCCTTGAAGGCGGTATTGGCCGGATTGTCGAGCGACATGAAGTAATTCCAGGCGGCCAGATGCCCGACCAGTGGCTTGGTATCCACGCCGCGCAGCTCTTCCTCGCCGACCGAGAAGGCCACGACCGGCACGTCGGTGGCGGCCAGTCCCTGGTTGCCGAGCTCCTTGTAGAAGGGCACGTTCGAGTCGCCATTGATCGTCGAGATCACGGCCGTCTTGCCGGCTGCCGAGAACTTCTTGATGTTGCCCACGATGGTCTGATAATCGGCATGGCCAAATGGCGTGTAGACCTCCTCGATATCACTCTCCTTGACGCCCTTGGACTTGAGGAAGGCGCGCAGGATCTTGTTGGTGGTGCGCGGGTACACATAGTCGGTGCCCAGCAGGAAGAAGCGCTTGGCCGCGCCACCATCCTCGCTCATCAGATACTCCACCGCCGGAATCGCCTGCTGATTGGGCGCCGCACCGGTATAGAACACGTTCTTGGACAACTCCTCGCCTTCATACTGCACCGGATAGAACAGCAGCCCGTTCAACTCCTCGAACACGGGCAGCACCGACTTGCGCGACACCGAGGTCCAGCAACCGAACACCACGGCCACCTTGTCCTGGGTGAGCAACTGACGCGCCTTCTCGGCGAACAAGGGCCAGTTCGACGCCGGATCCACCACCACGGGTTCGAGCGGCTTGCCCATCACGCCGCCTTTGGCGTTGATCTCCTCGATGGCCATCAATACCGTGTCCTTGAGCACGGTTTCGGAGATGGCCATCGTGCCCGACAGCGAGTGCAGCACACCGACCTTGATGGTCTCGGCGGCCCAGGCGCTCTGGGCCATGGATGCGGCCGCCAGCGCAACGCTGACAGACAGGGTTCGCAGCACGTGTCGACGTGACATGGATGATTCCTCCCAAGGATTGTGTGAGTTGGCGCGCCCGGATGGGGCGCCGCCAGCAGCGCATTGCAGGGTTCATGCCAGCCCGCAAAAAAGGGCCTTGAGCCAAACAATCGCCCCATTCATGGGCACGACTGCACGGCAATCGGGCGTTTTGCCGGCGATCCCCCTGCCCTGCGAACCCTCACGACGCACCAGATCGGGGATACCTGGCCAGGATCGTGACCGATGCACCGGGCCGAGGCCGAGGCCGGCGCCATGGCTGAGCGGCCACGATGCGATGCGACCATGGCGACCGTGGTAGATTCGCGCAAACAATCACGAGACATTCCCTGATGGCTTTTTCCGCTGACCCGCCCGGCTTTGCCGCGCGTCTGGCCCGGGTCTGCGACATCCTGCTGGCCAGCGTGGCTGGCAGTCTGCTGTTCGCGATGATGTTGCTGACCTTCGTCGATGTGGTGCTTCGATATTTCTTCAATGCGCCGCTGACCGGCGGCTTCGAGGTCACCGAGATGATGATGGCGGTGCTGATCTTCGCCGGTCTGCCACTGGTCTCACGCCGTCATGAACACGTGACCATCGATGCCTTCGATCGTTTTCTGCCGCCGATCGTGCGACGCATTCTCTATGGGGTGATCCACCTGGTCTGCGCGGCCTCGCTGGTCGGCATGGCGTATCTGTTGCAACGCAAGGCCGGGCAGTTCGCCGAGATCGGCGACGTGACCCAGACCCTGAAGTTTCCGATCGCGCCCTTCGTCTATCTCATGGCCGTGCTCACGCTGGCCACGGCCATCGTGCACCTGGCCTATGCCTTCGCCCGCCCACCCGAGGCAGTGCCCATGAGCCAGCTATGACCGAAGCCTTGCTCGGCCTGCTGGCCATGTTCATCCTGTCGGTGCTGCGCCTGCCCATCGCCTTCTCGATGGGCATCGTGGGCTTCTTCGGCCTGGCGCTGCTGCGCGGCTGGAATCCGGCGCTGGCCTCGGCCGGCACGCTCATGTATGAAACCGGCTTCTCCTACACCTTGTCGGTCGTGCCCTTGTTCATCCTGATGGGCAATTTTGTGAGTCGCGCCGGCCTGTCCCATGAATTGTTCCGCGCCGCCTATGCCTTCATCGGACACTGGCGCGGCGGCCTGGCGATGTCGACCATCGTGGCCTGTGCCGGCTTCGGGTCGATCTGCGGCTCGTCGATCGCGACCGCCGCCACGATGTCATCGGTCGCTTATCCCTCGATGAAGAAGTACGGCTACTCGGACGCGCTGGCCACCGGCGCGATCGCCGCGGGTGGAACGCTGGGCATCCTGATCCCGCCCTCGGTGATGATGGTGATCTATGCGCTGATGACCGAAGTCAATATCGGCGAAATGTTCGCCGGCGGCATGATCCCCGGCGTGCTCGCCACCGGGCTGCTGATGCTCGCCGTGCGCTGGCAGACCTGGCGCGATCCGGCCGCCGGCCCGCCCGGTGAACGCACCGCCTGGCCCGAACGCTGGCGGGCGCTGCGCGGCATCTGGGGCGTGCTCGTGTTGTTCTCACTCGTAATGGGCGGCATTTACGGCGGTGTGTTCACGGTCACCGAAGGCGCAGCAATCGGCGCCTTCGGTGCCTTCCTGTTCGCCCTGGGTCGACGCACGCTGACCCTGACCGTGCTCGCGCACATTCTGGTCGATAGCGCGCGCACGACGGCGATGCTGTTCACGATCCTGATCGGCGCACTGATCTTCGCCAACTTCGTCAACTTCACCTCGATGCCGCAGGATCTGAAAAACGCGGTCACCGTTTTCGAACTGCATCCGCTCGGCGTGATCGTGCTGATCTGTCTGATCTACGTCGTGCTGGGCACCGCGATGGAAGAGTTATCGATGATCCTGCTCACGGTGCCGGTGCTGTTTCCGCTGGTGATCCACCTGGGTTTTGATCCGATCTGGTTCGGCGTGCTCGTGGTGGTGGTGGTCGAGATCGGTCTGATCTCCCCGCCGGTGGGCATGAACATCTTCGTCTTGCGCACCCTGCTGCCCCAGGTGTCCACCGGCACCCTGTATCGCGGTGTGTTTCCGTTCGTGATCGCCGATATCATTCGCCTGGCCATTCTCATTGCCGTTCCGGCGCTGTCGACCTGGCTGCCCACCTTGTTGTTCCGCTGACATGGCACGCCCAGCGCATCGTCCGGCCCAATTTGATTCAACTGGAATGCCGTTGCATGCCTGATGCCGATCCGCGATCCGTCGACAACGTCGATCTGCCCGGCGCGCTGCGCCTGATACCCGCCCAAGGCGGCCTGAATTGCCTGCACATTCACACCGACAGTTGCCAGGCGCAGCAATATTGCCTGGGCGCGACCATCACCCACTGGCAACCGGCCGGCCATGCACCCGTGCTGTTTACCTCGGCCAGGGCCAACTTCCGGGATGGGGTGGCGATCCGCGGCGGCGTGCCGATCTGCTTTCCGTGGTTCGGTGCCCATCCCGATGATCGCAGTGCGCCCAATCACGGCCTGGTGCGAACCAGGCCCTGGCAGCTCGTGCATTCATCGTGCAATGCCAATGGCGTGCAGCTCGTCTGGGTCCTGCAACTGGATGGCTGGCAGGTCGAGTTCCACACCGACTTCGGCGCCAATCTGTCGATGCGCCTGCTCGTGAGCAACGCATCGGCGAACCACCGGGTCTTCGAGGCGGCGCTGCACACCTATCTTCGGGTTGGTGATGTGCGACAGATCGACATAACCGGCCTCGAATCGGCCGACTACCTGGATACCGTGGGCGGTGGCCGGCACTGGCGGGCAGCCGAGCAGCAAGCCATCCGCTTCACATCGGAAACCGACCGCATCTATCAGCACAGCACGGCCTCCTGCACGATCACCGATCCTTCGTTGGGCCGCCGCATCCGCGTCGACAAGGCAGGATCCTTGTCCACCGTGGTCTGGAATCCCTGGATCGCTCGCGCCCGCGCGCTGGCCGATCTGGGCGATGAGGAATGGACGGACTTTTGCTGCGTGGAGTCGGCCTGCATCGGCGAACATGCGGTCAGCCTGGCACCCGGGCAATCCCATGCCTTGTCCGTGCGCTTGAGCGTCGAGCACCTCTGAGCCGATGGCCCGGGTGTCACTCGCGGATCAGACCGCTCGCCCGTGCATGATCGGCCACGATGCGCCCGATATCCGAATCGCCAACAAAGCCCAGGGATGAGGCCCGTGAGGCGGTGAAGGTGTCGGGCCAGCGGCCAAACATCGATTCGACTGCGGGATCAGGGCGCCAGGTAACGCCGCCGCTCACGTCGCGACCGGCCACCCGCGCGACGGCCGCGACGATGTCGGCGACCCGCACCGGCAAGGCGGGCAGCAACACCGCCCGCGGCCATCCGTAGTCGCTGGCGGGCAGCGTCATCGCCAGCATCAGGTTATCGATGGTGCGCGCGACCGACTGAACCCAGATCGTGGCCTCGGGCGAGACTGGCGACACCACCGGCCGACCCTGCAGCAACTCGCGGATCAGGTCACTATTGAAGGCCGACAAGGCCCCGTTCGGATTGGCCGGCCGCACCACCACGCCAGACAGACGCAGGCATCGGCCATCGATCAGGCCACGCCGCGACATGCCGCCGATCAGCCATTCGGCCACGAGCTTCTGCATGCCATACGACAGGGTCGGCCTGGGTTCGGTGAGGTCGTCGATGCGCGCGGGCAGCGGCGCACCATAGACCGCGATTGAACTCGCGTGCACCAGGCGGATGAGGCGGGCCTGAGCCCGGTCTGCACGCATGGCCTCGAGCAGATGGCGCGTGCCATCGATATTGGCCTGCATGCCGGCATCGAAGTCGGCCTCGGCCGCGCCGCTGACCAGCCCGGCCAGATGAAACACGCAGGCGGTGTCGGGACCGATCAACGAGGCTGCGAAATCCCGGTCGGTCAGGCTGCCCAGGCGGTGCTCGATGATCGGCGCAGGCGCGGGCGCGTGATTCGCCGCCGCTTGTCGCGTTGGCCGGCATCGGGTGTACCGGGTCGATCGCCGGCCCCCGCGGATCGAGGCCGACCCGGTCGGTCAGTACCAGCCGGGTCGGGCGGGCCATCCGGCCTTGCGCATCCCCCAGCATCGCGCCGGCCGCCAGGCGGGCAACCAGTTCGCGTCCGAGAAAACCGGCAGCGCCGGTGATCAGCACTTGCATTCACCGCTCCTCTGATGGCCCGCGCCAGGCTTGGGCCGCATGCCCACCGCGCGTGCCGGGTTCCGCCTGCATGCTACTCTGAGGTCACAATGATCGAGCGATGCCGGCCCGGCACCGCCGCCCACCCTGGAGACCTGCCCATGATCAACCCTGCCCTGTTGTTCCGATCCCGTGCGACCCGCGTCGCCAGCGCCGCCCTGCTCGCGCTGGCCGGTGCCGCGGCGACTGCCCCCGCGCACGCCCAGGTCGAACTGAGTTTCTCGGCCTGGGTGCCGGCCTCCCACATGCTCGTGCGTGACGGCATGCAGCCCTGGATGGATGAGGTGGCCAAGGTGACCGACGGTCGCGTCAAGATCAAGCTGCTGCCCAAGCCGGTCACCAACGCGGTCAATCATTTTGATGCCGTGCGCGACGGTCTGGCTGATGCCGCCTTCATCTCGCACAGCTACACCCCGGCGCGTTTTCCGATGATCCGTGTGGGCATGTTGCCCTTCTCGGGCGACAGCGCCGAGGCCAATTCGGTCGCGCTCTGGCGCACCTACACCAAACACTTCGGCAAGCTGGACGAGCACAAGGGCGTCAAGCTGATCACCGTGTATACCCATGGCCCCGGCATCTTCTGGAACGCCAAGCTGCCAATTCAGACCGTTGAGGATTTCGCTGGGCTGAAGATCCGCGTGGGTGGCGGCATGGCCGCCGATGTGGCCAATGCGCTGGGCGTGAATGCGGTGTTCAAGCCGGCGCCTGAATCCTACGAGATGCTCTCCTCGGGCGTGGTCGATGGTGTGATGTTTCCGGGTGAGAGCATCAACTCGTTCAAGCTCGACAAGCTCGTCAAGTACGCAACCGAGTTTCCGGGCGGGCTGTATTCAGACAGCCATGCGGTGATCATGAACACCGATCGCTGGAACAAGATCGCCAAGGCCGACCAGGACGCCATCACGGCCATCTCGGGTGAGGTCCTGTCGCGCAACATCGGCAAGGCCTGGGACACCAATGGCACGGCCGGCATCCAGTCCTTCAAGGCGGCCGGCGGCCAGGTGGTGCCGGCCAGTGAATCACTGGTCAAGGGCGTGACACAGAAGACGGCGCAATTCGAAACCGACTGGATCAAGCTGGCCACCGAGAAGGGCTTCGACGGCAAGGCCATCGTCGCCGAATATCGGGCCGAACTCAAAAAGCTTGGCAGCGCCAAATAGTCAATCGGTCAGGCTGGGATCGGTCAGGCAGGACGCGCACTGAGAGCCGGCTGCGCCGGGGTTGTCAGCAGCCCCAGCGCGCCACCAGTTCGCCGACCTGCCGGGCGAACGCGGCCTGCCGATACTGAGCGAACACCGACCAGGTGCAAAAGCTGCGCGCATCGCTCACGCGGTGCGGAAACAGCACACCATCCAGGTGATCGTATTCATGCTGAAACGTACCGGCCGAATAGCCGCGCACCTCGAATGACCGATGCCGGCCCTCCCGGTCGTGACCACTGACCACAATCTCCAGGTGCCGGACCACATCGCCGCGCAGATTGGGCACCGACAGACAACCTTCGTTGTTCACGAAGGTTTGCGCCGACAGAAAGTCGATGCGCGGGTTGATCACGACCGTGAGCGGAATGGCCGGCTTGTACGGATAGCGCGGATTCTCATTGACCTCGACGACAAACAGACGATGCGCAATGCCGATCTGGTTGGCGGCTATGCCGGCGCCATTGCGGGCACGCATGGTATCGATGAGGTCATCGATCCAGCCCTGAACCTGGGCCGTGCCAATGGTGGCGGGATCAACCGGCAGCGCCGGGCTGGACAACACCGGATGGCCGATTTCGAGCACCTCGCGAACCGTCATGCTCAGGCCCGCCCGGTGGCCGCGGCCGAGTACAGCACCGGAAACAGCTCACCCTCGAAGGGCGCACCGTCCTGGTAGACCAGATCGGGAAACGCGGGCGAGGTGGTGCCACGACGCTTGACGAACACGGCGTCGTCACCCACCCAACGGATCGAGGTGACCCGGCGCCGGATCGGCGAGGCATTGGCCGGCGCACCGTGCAGCGTGCCGAAGTCGAACGCGATGGCATCGCCCGGTTCGACCGCCCAACCCAGGATGGTGAACTGGTCGCGATGCGCATTCACATCGGGCACCGGTCGGGTGGGATCGTCGGCATACAGGTCGGTGCCGTCGAAGCGCTGCGGTTTAAAATCCTCGGGCCAGCGATGCGAACCTGCCACGTATTCGATGGAGCGCTCGCGCGGCACGGGGTCCAGGGGCACCCAGAAGCTCACCGTCTGCGTGGCCTTGACCAGGTAATACGGCCGGTCCTGGTGCCAGGGCGTCACCACCGAATTACCGGGCTCTTTGACCAGCACATGATCATGGAAGATGCGCGCGGTGCGTGAGCCCATCAGCTGCGCGGCCAGTGCCGGCATCGGCGAATCGGCAACCAGCGCGCGATAGCCGTCGAACTGTGACCAGACGCAATAGTCCTGGAAGAACGGCTGGCCGCCATCGTCGGGGCGATAGGTGCGCTCCCGCCAGCTGGGCGAGCGCTTGTTCTGTTCGATGGCCTCGCGCACCCCCTCGACCCAGGGGGTGAACACGCCCTTGAGCAACACCGCGCCATCGCGCCGAAAATCCGCCACGGTCTGCTCGTCCAGGCGGATCGGGGTCTGATTCATCATTCGCTCCCACTCAATCGAGAATGCCGGGCAGGTTCAGCCCGTTCTCCTGCGCACATTGAATCGCCTCATCGTAACCGGCATCGGCATGACGCATCACGCCGGTGGCCGGATCATTCCACAACACCCGCTCGATGCGCCGCGCCGCATCGTCCGTGCCGTCGCAGCAGATCACCATGCCGCTGTGCTGGGAGAAGCCCATGCCCACCCCGCCACCGTGATGCAGCGACACCCAGGTCGCACCTGAGGCGCAATTGAGCAAGGCGTTGAGCATCGGCCAGTCAGACACCGCATCCGAGCCGTCGCGCATGGCTTCGGTTTCGCGGTTGGGCGAGGCCACCGAGCCCGAGTCCAGATGGTCGCGACCGATCACCACCGGTGCCGACAATTCGCCGGTACGCACCATCTCATTGAAGGCCAGGCCCAGCTTGTGACGCACGCCCAGGCCGACCCAGCAGATCCGCGCGGGCAGGCCCTGGAAGGCGATCCGCTCGCGCGCCATGTCCAGCCAGTGATGCAGATGACGGTCATGGGGCACGAGCTCCTTGACCTTGGCATCGGTCTTGTAGATGTCCTGCGGATCACCCGAGAGCGCCACCCAGCGAAACGGTCCGATGCCCCGGCAGAACAAGGGCCGAATGCAGGCGGGCACGAAACCGGGAAATGCGAAGGCATTGGCCAGACCTTCTTCCTTGGCCACCTGGCGGATGTTATTGCCGTAGTCGAGCGTCGGGATGCCCTGCTCATGGAAGGCGACCATCGCGGCCACGTGTTTTTTCATGGAGGCGCGGGCCGCCGCCTGCACCGCCTTGGGATCGCTCACCCGTTGTTCACGCCACTGCGCCAGCGACCAGCCTTCGGGCAGATACCCGTTGACCGGATCATGGGCCGAGGTCTGATCGGTGACGACGTCCGGGCGCACGCCGCGGCGCACCAGTTCGGGCAGGATCTGCGCGGCATTGCCGAGCAGGCCCACCGATTTGGCTTCGCCGGCGCGGGTCCAGCGATCGATCATCGCCAGTGCCTCATCGAGGGTCTGGGCCTTTTCATCGACATACCGAGTGCGCAGACGGAAGTCGATGCGGGTCGGATCACATTCGACGACCAGGCAGCAGGCGCCGGCCATGACGGCGGCCAGGGGCTGGGCACCACCCATGCCGCCCAGGCCCGCGGTGAGAATCCACTTGCCCTGCAGATTGCCGCCGAAATGCTGGCGACCGACTTCCACGAAGGTTTCATACGTACCCTGCACGATGCCTTGCGAGCCGATGTAGATCCAGGAGCCGGCCGTCATCTGGCCATACATGGCCAGCCCCTTGCGGTCGAGCTCATTAAAATGATCCCAGTTGGCCCAGTGCGGCACCAGATTCGAATTGGCGATGAGCACGCGCGGCGCATCGGCATGGGTGCGGAACACGCCGACCGGCTTGCCCGATTGCACGAGCAGGGTTTCATCGGCCTCGAGCTCGCGCAGCGTGGCCACGATCCGGTCGTAGTCGGCCCAGGTCCGCGCCGCGCGGCCGATCCCGCCGTAGACCACGAGCTCCTGCGGATTCTCGGCCACATCGGGATGCAGATTGTTCATCAGCATGCGCATCGGCGCTTCGGTCAACCAGGACTTGGCCGTGATGGTCGACCCGGTGGGTGCGATGATCCGGCGCGACGGATCGCGGCGACTGGCCATGACTGCGGCCAGATCGAGGGTTTTTTCGGGGGCATTCATCAGTGTTCTCCCAGGGCGGTCAGGATGGAGGAACCCGTTGCCGCCACCATTGCACCGGATGCGATGAGGTGGGCGGCGTGGGCAATATCGGGGGCCATGTAGCGATCATTCTCGAGGGTGGGCACGTCCTCGCGCAGGCGATTGATCACCCGCTGCAGCGGCGCGCTGGTGTGCAGGGGCGCGCGAAACTCGATGCCGCGCGCCGCGCAGAGCAGCTCGATCGCCAGGATGTTGACCAGATTGCCGTTCATGCGGGCCAGCCGCCGCGCGCCATGCGCCGCCATCGAGACATGGTCTTCCTGATTGGCGCTGGTGGGCGTGGAATCGGTCGAACACGGATTGGCCAGATGCTTGTTCTCGCTCATCAGCGCGGCGGTGGTGACCTCGGCGATCATGAAGCCCGAGTTCAGGCCGGGCGAGGGAGTGAGAAAGGGTGGCAGATCAAATGAGAGCGTGGGATCGACCATCAGCGCCACCCGACGCTGCGCGATCGAGCCGATCTCGGCGATCGCCAGGGCCATCTGATCGGCCGCGAAGGCGACCGGCTCGGCATGGAAATTACCGCCCGACAGCACCTCGCCGGTCTGGCTGAACACCAGGGGATTGTCGGTGACGGCATTGGCCTCGATGACCAGGGTGGCGCCAGCCTGGCGCAGCAGATCGATACACGCACCCGTGACCTGAGGCTGACAACGAATGCAATAGGGATCCTGCACGCGCGTATCTTCCGTGCGATGACTGTCGCGGATCGCCGAACCCGACATCAGGGCGCGCATCGCATCGGCCACCTCGATCTGGCCGCGATGACCGCGCAAGGCGTGGATGCCGGCCTTCAGCGGTGCGGTCGAACCCATGATCGCATCGGTCGACAAGGCACTGGTGACCACGGCCGCACGGGCGCATCGCCAGGCATCGAACAAGGCCGCCAGCGCGCAGGCGGTTGAGAACTGAGTGCCGTTGATCAGCGCCAGGCCTTCCTTGGCGCCCAGCACGATGGGCTCGATACCGGCGGCCTGCATGGCTGCCCCGCCCGGCATGTGCCGACCCTGATAAACGGCTTCGCCCTCGCCGATCATCACCGCGGCCATATGGGCGAGCGGTGCCAGATCGCCCGAGGCGCCCACCGAGCCCTGGGTCGGAATCACCGGCATCACATCGGCGGCGAGCATGGCCTGCAGACAGGTGATGAGCGACCAGCGCACGCCCGAGGCCCCACGACCCAGTGACAAGAGCTTGAGCACGATCATCAGGCGCACCACCTCGGCCGGCAGAGGCTCGCCCACGCCGCAGCCATGCGAGAGGATCAGATTGCGCTGCAAGGTGGCCGTGTCGGCGGCGGCGATCTTCACGCTGGCCAGCTTGCCAAAGCCGGTGTTCACGCCATAAACGGGTTCATCGCGCATGGCTACCCGGGCGATCAGCTCGGCGGCTGCATCAACCGCCACACGCGCGGGTGCGGCGAGTGTCACCGCACACGGATGGCGATAAACCTGCGCGAGCTGGGCCAGGGTGGCGTCGCCGGGTGACAGTTCGAGTGCGGTCATATTGATGATCCGAAAATTCGTTCATGCAAGGGGTTGAAGCCGATGCGATAGGCGAGCTCGGCCGGATGCTCGGCATCCCAGATCGCCAGATCGGCACGCCTGCCGGCGGCCAGCACCCCGCAGTCGTGCAGGCCCAGCGCGGCAGCGCCATGACGGGTGGCACCCCGCAGCGCTTCTTCGGGCGTGAGCCGGAACAGCGTGCAGGCCATGTTCATGGCCAGCAGCATCGAGGCCATCGGCGAGGAGCCCGGATTGTTATCGGTGGCCACGGCCATCGGCACACCCTGCGCACGCAGCGCGGCGATCGGCGGCAGGCGGGTTTCGCGCAGGAAATAGAAGGCGCCCGGCAACAACACGGCGACCGTGCCAGCCTTGGCCATGGCGGCCACGCCCGCCTCATCCAGCCATTCGAGATGATCGGCCGACAAGGCGGCAAAGCGCGCGGCGAGTGCCGCCCCGCCGCTGTTGGACAACTGCTCGGCATGCAGCTTGACCGGCAGACCCAGCGCCGTGGCCTCGCGGAACACGCGCTCGATCTGCGCGACAGAGAAGGCGATGGTCTCGCAGAAGCCATCGACCGCGTCGGCCAGGCCTTGCGCGTGCGCCGCCCGCATGGCGGGCAGGCAGACCTCGGTCAGATAATCATCGGCGCGGCCCAGATAGTCGGGCGGCAGCGCATGGGCACCAAGAAAAGTCGTGCGCACCCGGATCGGCCGCTGCTCGCCAATACGCCGCGCCAGTCGCAGCAGGCGCAACTCGGTCTCGATGTCCAGACCATAACCAGATTTAATCTCGACCGTGGTCACACCCTCGGCGATCAGCGCATCGATACGGCGCAAGGCATCCGCGAACAAGGTCTCGTCATCGGCCTGCCGCGTGGCGCTGACGGTGGACTGGATGCCACCGCCCGACCGCGCGATCTGTTCATAACTCGCACCCTGCAGACGCATCTCGAACTCGCGGGCCCGGTTGCCGCCGAAGATGAGATGGGTGTGGCAATCGACCAGACCGGGCGTCACCAGCCGACCACCCAGATCGCGCCTGGGCCACGAGGCATGAGCCGACGGCAGGTCGGCCAGCGGGCCGACCCAGGCGATGGTGCCGTTCTCCAGCGCGACTGCCCCATCGGCCAGCAGGCCATAGGCTGGGGTTGTGTTGGCCAGCGTGGCCAGGCGGGCGTTGTGCAGCACCACGGGCGAGTTCAAGGCTCGCATCCGATCTGGCTGGGGATCTTGACTGGCTTCATGCTGGGTTTCATGCCGTGTTTCGTGCTGGGATTATGCTGATCTTAATGCTATTATGTCTGCACATATTATCGATGCATGAATCCTAATCCTGCAATGAGGCCCTGTCAATGTCGAGCCTGAAGCCCGTGAAACTCATTGCCGACCATGCGCTACTGCCCGAGGGTTGGGCCCGGCAGGTGGCGATCTCGATCGACCCCGCCGGGCGGATCGGCTCGGTGCAGTCGGGTGCCACCGCGTCGCCCGATGCATTTCATTGCGGCGTGCTGCTGCCCGCGCTGGCCAATGTCCATAGTCATTCATTCCAGCGGGCACTGGCCGGGCTCACCGAAAGTCGCGGCCCGACCGCGCAAGACTCGTTCTGGACCTGGCGCGAACTGATGTATCGCTTCCTGGCCCACCTGACCCCCGACGATGTTCAGGCGATCGGCGCCTTCGTGTTCATGGAGTCGCTCAAGGCCGGTTATGCGGCGATCGGCGAGTTCCACTACCTGCATCATCAGGCCGATGGCACGCCATATGCGGATCTGGCCGAGATGGCCGGGCGGCTTGCTGCTGCCGCCGGCCAAAGCGGCATCGGCCTGACCCTGCTCCCTGTGCTCTACCAGCAGGGCGGTTGTGACGGCCGCGCCCTGGTGGGCGGTCAACGGCGTTTCGCCAACACCACCGACCGTTTCGCCCGCTTGCACTCGGCATCGGCCGCGGCGGTCAGCCAGATCGCGGCCGACTGCGTCACTGGTGTGGCGCCCCATTCCCTGCGCGCCGTGACCCGCGAGGCACTCGGACAGATGGTCTCGCTGGCACCGCACGCACCGATCCATCTGCACATCGCCGAACAGACTGCCGAGATCGATGAGGTCCAGGCCGCCTACGGCATGCGGCCGGTGCACTGGTTGCTCGAGCACCATCCCATCACCGCACGCTGGTGCCTCGTGCATGCCACCCACATGACCGAGCAGGAAACCCGGGCGCTCGCCGCCAGTGGCGCGGTCGCCGGACTGTGTCCGATCACCGAAGCCAATCTGGGTGATGGCATCTTCAATGCATCGATGTTTCTGGCCGGCGGCGGGCGCCTGGCCGTCGGCTCGGATTCCAATGTGCGGATCTCATTGGTCGAGGAGTTGCGCCTGCTCGAATACTCACAGCGCCTGCGCGATCGATCGCGGGCGGTACTGGCCAGTGCGAATCACTCGACCGGGCGCGTGCTCTACACCGAGGCCGCCAGGGGCGGCGCGCAGGCGCTCGGGCGCGAGGCGGGCCGTATTGCACCCGGCCAACTCGCCGACCTGATCGCGCTCGATGCGGACTCGACCGACCTGGCCGGTCTGCATGGCGATACCCTGCTCGACACCTATCTCTTTGCCGGCAGCGATGGCTTGATCACCGATGTCTGGTCGGCCGGCCGGCATGTGATCAAGGGCGGCACCCATGCGCAGGCGGCGGCGATCACGCGCGACTACCGCCGCACCATTGACCGGCTGCGCGCGCTGTTATGAGTTCGCCCGGTCCATCGCTCATTGGAGCGGTCAAGACGCCGAGCCATACCTGGCAAAGCGTGCGCGCCGAATTGCAACGGCGGATCAGCCAGCGCATCTGGCCACCCGGACAACTGATTCCCACGGAGGCCGAACTGGCCCGGGAATTCGGCTGCGCCCGGGCCACCGTGAGTCGCGCAATGCGCGAGCTGGCCGATGCAGGCCAGATCGACCGGCGCCGCAAGGCCGGCACTCGCGTGGTCCACACGCCGGTGCGCCGGGCGAGTTTTGAGATTCCGATCATCCGGCTGGAAGTTGAAAGCCGGGGCGCAGCCTGGTCTCAACGCATCCTCGAATCCCGCACGCTCAAACCACCCGTGCTGATCGCCAACCGCCTCATGCTGCCCGATGGCCATCCGGCACTGCACCTGCGTTGCCTGCACTTTGCCGATCGCCAGGCCTTCGTCTATGAGGACCGGTGGATCAACATCGAGGCCGTGCCGACCATCGCCTCGGCGGATCTACAGGCGATCAGTGCCAACGAATGGCTGGTGCAACAGGCACCCTTCACCCGCGGTGAATTCAATCTGTCGGCGGCAGCTGCCTCGAGCACGGAGGCCAAACTGCTCGATGTGCCAGTGGGCGCCCCGCTGCTGATCATCGAGCGCATCACCTTCGATCTGGCGCAGGCCATCACCTGCGTGCGCCTGGCCTATCCGCCCGGCTACCGGATCAACACCCGCATCTGATCGCCCACACGGGAGTTCAACGATTGCCCGTGGCAGCCCGCTGCGCGGTATTGATCGGCAGCACGCTGGCACTTTGCCGCGCCGGCCGCCGGCTTTCCTTGTCCCGATACATCGCCTGATCGGCAATATGCAGCAGACGCTCGAGACTATCCGCGTCGCGCGGAAACACGGCCGCGCCAATGCTCGCCCCAATCGTCAGCGACCGGTCCTGAATGCGGAAAGCCTCGGCCGGAATCGACGCCACACGATCGATGACATGACGCTCCGACCCCTGCTGACCACAATTGCCGACCAGCACCACGAATTCATCACCCGCCAGCCGGGCGACGAGGTCGGACTCGCCAAAGCGCGCCGCGAGCCAGCGACCAAAGGCAACGAGCAAAGCATCGCCCGCCTCGTGGCCCATCGAATCATTGATCTGCTTGAAGCCGTCCAGATCGATGTAGAGCAAGGTGCAATACTCAAGCCGATCCTTGGCGACCATCAATGCCGACGCTGCCCGATCGAAAAAATCCGCACGATTGGACAGGCCGGTAAGCGCGTCATGGGTGGCGTCGTACTGGAAGCGCTTGCGGTCAGCATCCAGTCGGGTCATCGAGTCGCGGATCATGCGCATCAGACGCAGACCCAGGAACGAACCGGCCATGATGGCCGTGGAGTAGGTGATCAGATGCCGGACCAGCCGGCCCTTGTCGTCCGGAATCTCCGAACGGGGCAGAAGTTCGCCGCCGGTCAGAATCGCGAACCCGACCAGTATCAACAACACCACCAGGGTCCAGGGCAGCAGTGCCCCGAGTCCCGCCAGAAAAATGGCACAGGGCACGATCAGGATCAGGGTCGGCGTGACGGTCGCCTCAAAGCCACCCGAAAAGTACATGGAACCAACCGTTTGAACGGTCACTGCGACCACCACCAGGTGCGCACCGAGGGTCACCCAGGCATCCGATCGCGCGACCAGCCAATACCCGGACAAGGCCAGCAACGAAGCCAGCACGCAGACCGACATCAGACCGACCGAAGCCCAGCCCATCCAGTTGACCCAGGCGAACACCGCATACAAAAACGCCGGCACCAGCGCGAACAGGCGCACGTAGCGGCGCTGCAGGTCGGACGGCCGGCTCGCGACCCGGGACGTTTCGGGAAGACCCGGCGGACCGGTATCGTGCTGGAAGATCGACATGTTCGTGGCCACAGCAGATCGGCGCTTGACCTGATCTGCTTCGACACGGCCATCGATGAATCCAGTGCAGGGCCGACCATGGGCCCGGCTCCACCGATCAACGGCGATCAGGCCCGGGCCTGCCCGCCACGCCCCTACTTGCCATACCAGAGTTCGGGCAGCCAGAGAATCAGGCCCGGCGTGTAGGTGATGATGACAAGCGTGCCAATCAGTGGAATGAACCACGGCAATACGGCAATCACGGTTCGTTCGAATGACAGCCGCGCGATCTTCTGCAGGACGTACAAGACCATGCCGATGGGTGGTGTCAACAGGCCGATCATGAGATTGAGCACCATCACCACGCCGAAGTGAACCGGATCGATACCCAGTTGGGCAATGATCGGCATGAATACCGGCACCAGAATGGTGATTGCAGCGATGGTCTCCATGAAGCAGCCGACAAATAGCAGAAACAGATTGGCCAGCAGCAGAAACATTGCCGGACTCGAACTGATCGACAACACCCATTGCGCAATCGCTTCGGTAGCCTGCGTCGTGGTCAGCACCCAGGCAAACACCGAGGCCGCGCCCACAATGAACAAGACGGTGGCGGTGGTCTCGATGGTCTCCATCGAAATCTTGATGAGCAGACGCCAGTTGAGCGAGCGATACCAGACGAAGCCCAGGAACAAGGCCCAGGCCACGGCGGCGACTGCGGCCTCGGTGGGCGTGAACAGACCCGAAGCCATTCCGCCGATCAGAATCACCGGCGTCAGCAAGGCCATGTAGGCCTCGAAGCGGAACAACTTGTCGATGACGAGCACGGCGATCAATGGATACCCGAACTTGGCCATGCCGCCAATATCCGGATCGCCCCAGAGCTTGAACAACACCACGGCCGTGATGAGCACGGTGAGCAGTTCAAACAACGCCAGGCCCATGCGCCGCCAGGCAAACGGCAGATCGGATCCATAGCCCCGTTTGTGCGCATACCAGGCGACCATGGCCATCATGAAGCCGGCCATCAGCACGCCGGGGATGAAGCCCGCGGCAAACAGCTTGCCGATTGAGGCATTGGCCTGCACACCGTAGATCACCATGGGCAACGAGGGCGGAATGATCGGGCCCAGCGTGGCCGAGGCCGCCGTGATCCCCACGGCGAACTCGACCGGGTAGCCGTGATCCTGCATCGCCTTGATTTCGATGGTGCCCAGTCCGCCCGCGTCGGCAATCGCAGTGCCCGACATGCCGGAGAAAATCACCGAGCCCACCACATTCACGTGGCCCAGCCCGCCCTTGAGCCAACCCACCAGAGACAGGGCGAAGCCGAAGATGCGATTGGTGATGCCGGCCGAATTCATGAGATTGCCGGCCAGAATGAAAAACGGCACCGCGAGCAGCGGAAAGCTGTCGATGCCGCCCACCATCCGGTGCACGACGGTCAGTGGCGGAATCGATCCGGAAAACCAGATGTAGGCCAGCGAGCCCAGCAACATCGCCAGGGCCAGCGGCAACCCGGTCACCATGGCCGCTAGAAACGAACCGAAAAGCAGACTGTTCATGAGGTTCCGATCAGTAGGCCTGGTCCGGGCGCTCGAGCACGCTCCATCCCTGACGCCAATGCTGCATGGCCACCTGGATGGACCGCAATGTCATCAAGACGAGTCCGAAAGCCACGCAGCCATACACATAACTCATCGGCCAGTCGATCACCGTCATCTGCAGATTGTGCATGCGCGGCACCAGATCGATGGCCAGCCAGGCCGCGTAACCCAGCAGCAGCGTGCGCACCAGATCAACCAGAGTCGACAAGGCCCGGCCAACGGGTGCCGGCAGATAACGATAGATGAACTCGACCTGGATGTGCGTGTTTTTGCGCACGCCCATCGAGCCGCCCACGAAGGTGGTGACGATCAGCAGGTAACGGGCGATTTCTTCAGTCCAGGAAGCGGAGTTATCCAACACATAACGGGTGAAGAACTGGTAGAACACATCGAGGGCCAGCAGCCAGAACACGATGAGCACCAACCAGTCTTCCCAGCCATAGACCGACAGATCCACCTCGACATCCTGGGCATGCCAGTTGCCGTCCTCGTCGAGCACCGGCGCCGAGGAGTCCGGCGCCGTCTGGTTCCCCTCGACCATTACTTGGCCGCCTGCACCCGGTCGTAATCGGCCTGCTCAAAGCCCATTGACTTGAGCGGAGAATTCTTCAGCACGGCCTGCTTAAAGCTTCTCGCGATCGACGTCGTCAACGGTGAGGCCCCGTTTGCGGAAAACCTCGGCCAGTTCGTCTTCACGGGCCTTGATCTTGGCCGAGGCACGGGCAGCCGCCTCCTGAGCCACCTCGGTGAACAGCTTCTTCTCATCATCGGACAGCTTGTTCCAGACATGCGGCGCCACCTGGGTGACGATACCGTCCACGATATGGCCGGTCAGCATGATGTGCTTTTGCACCTCGTAGAATTTCTTGGCCTCGATGGTGGGCAGCGGATTCTCCTGGGCTTCGACCGTACCGTTCTGCAAGGCTAGGTAGACCTCGGCGAACGCGATGGGCGTGGGATTCGCACCGCAGGCTTTCGGCGTGGCCATGTAGGCCGCGACATCAGGCACGCGGATCTTCAGCCCCTTCATGCCGGCGCAATCCTTGAAGGCGCGGTTCGACGTGGTGTGGCGCGAGCCGTAGTAGGTGTAGGCGATCATCGCGATGCCGGACTTCTTGCGATATTCCTCGGCCATCTCCTTGAACAGGTCGCTCTTGGAGTAGGCCAGCAGGTGCTCGCCATCGCGGAAGATGAAGGGATAGTAAGAAATGCCCAGACGCGGCATGCTGCGCGCCGCGAACGAGGGCCCGCTGATAATCATGTCGACCGTGCCCAGCGACAATCCCTGATTGATGTCGGTTTCCTTGCCCAGCGACGAGGCCGGGAACACCTGGATATCGAACTTGCCGTTCGTGCGCTTCTTGATCTCCTCCGCCGCCCAGACCGACTCGGTGTGATAGGGCTCGGCCGTCTCATAGACATGGGCCCATTTGAGCTTGGTCTGCGCCTGCGCGGAACCCGGCGCGAAGGCGGTCAGTGCAGCGATCGCAAACGCGGCGGCGAAGGCGCCGGGGTTCTGCGGGATAAGTCTGTGCTGGCGGGTCATGGTTGTCTCCTTCACGCGGTGGATTCGTCGAACTGTCTGGCTGGGAGTGTAAGTCAAGTTGGGCAGGCGATGAATGACGACCAGGGCTCCCGGCCGGGCAGGGGCATCTCGCGCTGCCACTGCGCAGCACTATCCCTTAGAATTCCGACGAACGCTCAGGTCCGGTGACCATTTTGACCGACGCAGTCCGATCCTGCACCGGCCCCTGCGCGCGAATGCCGACCCGCGCCAGCGGCGCCAGGGGGCAACCGACCTCTTCCAAGGACGCATCCCGATGCCATCTGACCAGCCCCACGCGACCGTCGTCACCGGCAAAGCCAAGCCTCGCGGCAATTATCCCCATGTGCGCCGGGCCGGCGACCTGTTGTTCGTTTCGGGCACCAGCTCGCGACGTGCCGACAATTCCATCGCCGGCGCGACCGTCAACGAAATGGGCACGGCATCGCTCGACATCCGCATCCAGACAGCCAGTGTGATCGACAACATCCGCGACATTCTGCAGGCCGTTGGCGCGGATCTGGGCGACATCGTCGACATCACCACCTATCTGGTCGACATGCGCGACTTTGACGGTTACAACGCCGTCTACGGTGAGTACTTCGATGCGGACGGACCGGCTCGGACAACGGTGGCAGTTCGCCAACTCCCTCATCCGCATCTGCTCATCGAAATCAAGGCGGTGGCTTACAAGCCCGCTCGAGCCTGATCCAGACAGGCCCCACCTGGCTGGTGCATTCCTCAACCAGCCGAATGGATCATCTGAAACCGCTGCTCCATTTCCCTGCGCATGGCTTTGCGAACTTCTGCCGCATCAAATCGACGACGCTCGTCGGCGGTGAACTCCGTTCGCACCGGGACGGCCATGGGACTGCCTTGTTCGTCCACCGCAACCATGGTGAAAAAGCAGCTGTTCACATGCCGTTTGACCGTCGTGCGGATGTTTTCCGCAATGACCTTGATGCCGACCTCCATGGAAGACCTGCCGGTGTGATTGACCGACGCCAGAAAGGTCACCAGTTCGCCCACATGTATGGGCTGGCGAAACATCACCTGATCCACGCTCAGCGTGACGACATACTGACCCGAATAACGGCTCGCACACGCGAAAGCCACCTGGTCCAGCAACTTCAGTATGGTGCCGCCGTGCACCTTCCCTGAAAAATTGGCCGTATCCGGCGTCATCAGCACGGTCATGCTGAGCTGGTGAGAGGGCAGTTCCATATCACGTCCCATCGAAAGGTTGACGTCCAGCGAGCAAGACCCAGGCTCAGCGTATCAGACCCGGCAAAACAATCGGGATCAGCTGATCAGATCACCATGCCTGCATCGCGTTCCGCATGCCGCTTCAATGCCAATGCTTCAGCCTCGAGATACTGGCGAGTGAGACTGCCGGCCACGAGCGTGGCGACAGCAGACAACAATCCCTCAAACCGAAGCCGCAGCGTCAGCTGACACTGTGTGTCACTTCGAGGCTGCAGTATGTGCTGCGCCACCGTTACCACTCCAATCGATCTGGATTGCCAGACAAAAGACTCACCATCCTTCAGGGCAGTGACTGTCCATATCGCCAATGGCAATTTCGGCTGCCGGATTCGGAACAATCCACCCACCGTCAGCGCGGGATTCGAAATGGGAACCACCGAGGACACGGTGGGCATCCATTTCGGCCAGTCGACGACTCTCTCAAGACGCGACCAAGTGATCGCCGACGGCGCGTTGATCTCAATCGACACTTCAAACTCGTTCATCGGCACGATCGGAGGATCCGGCAACGTCGACACGATCACCTCATGGCAATTTACTCCGCTGGGCGGACCGATGCAACATTGGTTTAGCGGGGCGCGCCAAGTCGTCAGGAGTCGCCATGCCCATGCTCACCGCTCCACCACTTGCGGAGCCGGCAACGAAACAACCACCACGCCGCTCTCAATCTGCGCATTGACGAACGGCCTGGACACCTCGACATCATGACAGGCGATGACCATTTGACGACCGATATTTGATCGAGTGAATGTCGCCAACCGGCGTCTGGCGTCAGGTTTTAACCTGAGTAAGAGTAAGAGCGTTTCGGAACGATGTTCATCGTTACCCGGCGCCAGCGCTGTCGACTCGACATCATCAGGCGCGATCAGGGCGGGTTCGATCCGTTCCCCACGCTCATTCAAAGCGATGACTGTCAATGCACACGGCACCACCGCGTGTGCCTGAACAGTGGCGACGATGAGGAAAGCGAGAACGGCTTCGCGCATGAGCATCCGATCTGGTCGTCGAGTGATGCAAGCCATCTTGCCCGATCAATGACCCCGGCGCAATGGGCGCAAAATTCGGTGCCGTGCGATCGCGGCGGCTATTGAACAAACTCTCAGGCTGCATCGTCTGGTTCCTTGATGTCGAAGTGAAGCACGTCCTCGCGCACTCCAAGCTTCGTATAAAGCGCAACCGCTGGCCAGTCACCAATGTCTGCCTGGACGAATACAACGTAGGATCCCTTGGCCTTGGATACGTTCTGGACCTCTCTGATCAACGTCGTTGCGATGCCTTGTCGCCGATAGGCCTGGTCAACCGCAAGGTCGTATAGGTAGGTTTCCGATCGCGCCTGTTCGAACTTGGTCAGTACGTAGGCCGCTAGTCCACCAACAACCTTGCCCTCCGACATGGCGGCCACCGCGATGAAATCGGATTTCGACAAAAGAGAGGTAAGGTAGGCATCATCAGGTCGCCTGTCGGTATATGTGTCAACGTCCTCGAAGGCCGCGCCGAACATGTCGAGCATGCCTCGCATCAGATCGAGATCGCCCGCGTTCAGAACTTTTATTTTGATTGCCTGCCTCATTTTGCCGATCGATAGGTAAGTGGATTTGGCGGGCCAACGATCAAGCCCTCAATCAGACCAGGCGTACAGCACTGATCGCGCAATCGATGCTGCGCCAAGGACCAAAGACCAAGCTTACATTGCAGGCTGTAGCGAGTCAGCTTGCCCAATGGGCCAGGAAACAATGAGCACACGCAAAAGCGCCCCCTCATCGATGAACACTTTGCCGCGAGGGATAAGGCAGGCGGAGAGCCTTGGCAGAGCCCTTGCACCCAAAGCAGGATGCCTTCTGTCCAGAGCGCCGACTCGCCAGGCGAACGCCACATCGAACAGAGGTTCGCCGGGTTCGAGTTGAAGCGCTTCAACGGCAACATGACAAAATGACAAAATGACAAAATGACAGTCTTCCGCCACAGCAGCGAAATTTCTCGATGAGACGAACGAGGCCATAATCGATGAGGCCAATCGCTGAGACAACTGTCGACTGAGCGGTCGATGAAAACCGCCCTGAGCCCGGTCTCTGGCAGCCCCACGCCCATTCTTGTTCATCAGATAATGATATCGCCAATTGCCACCAGCTCACGCTACCAGGATCAACGGTGGCCAGGCAGGCCGTCTACCGGTCGACGGTCTGCTATGCAGTTGCCATCGCTAAAGGGGATATCAGCACAACTGGCGTCGAACGATTGAGCTGGTGCGTCGAATTATTTCGCAATGGCCATGCCACCAGTTAAACAGGCTGCAACGCACGGTAGTCGGATGGCCGGTGAACTACAACTATCTCGTCACCAGGACTGACCAACCCGCCGATGATCACGATGCCCATGACACCGGCTTTTCGCACGAGAGTTCCATCCTCCGATCGGTCGAGCACCGCCGCCAGCAAACCTGGCTGGAAATGCTCGATCTGGACGCACGGATTTCTGAGACCGGTCAGTTCAATGACTGCGGTCGATCCGATTTGAAGTCTGGTGCTCACACTCAGAGCGAAAAGCTGCAATCCTCGGGTTGTGATGTTCTCGCCCATTTGCCCCGGCGCCACAGCAAGCCCTTTCGCTGACAGCTCTTCGAACAGCTCTTCGTGCAAGAGATGAACCTGTCGCAAATTGGGTTGGCTCGGATCCTTAGCCACACGAGACCGATGCTTGACTGTGACGCCATAGTGAGCGTCACCTTGCACCCCGTGGCCCTGCACGAGCTCAATGCTTGGTTGGACGGCCTTGGAAAAGGCATGGTTCGAACTAGCGTGAACGGCGACGACCTTCGCGGACCGGATATTCGTTGGCATTGTTCAGTTAAAGGCAGGATTGAACACGATTTCCCAGGCGTGACCATCTGGGTCTTGGAAATAGCCAGCATACCCACCCCAAAACGTCGATTGGGCGGGCTTGATGATCTTGCCACCAGCCTTGGCCACCTGAGCCATGACTTGATCAACTTCGACGGATGAGGCTACGTTGTGGCCCAGCAAATGCTCCAGATGGCTTGGCGGACCGTCGGTGAGACCAGAATCAGCGGCCAAGCTCTGCCGCGGCCACAAAGCCAGGCGAAGACCATGCTCAAGCTGGAAGAAGGCGACCGCACCATTCTCGAACTCACGACCGATAATTCCCTCAGTGGCAAAGCCCAGTCCATCTTGGTAGAAGGCGACTGACTTCTCAAGATTGGAGACTGTCAAGGTCAGGACGGAAATTCTTGGTTTCATCGACGGGCGCCGGTTGGTGGAGATATTTTGGACCGACATCGTTCGAGTCAACCAGCTCACCGCAGTGAGCGATCCAACGACTCAGTATGAGCGGTATTTGGGCATCAACGCGACTCACTTCTCCTCCTCGCTCCAGGGCGAACAGACGTCGATCAGGCAACCCGCTGGATCAAGCACCAAGAACCGGCGTTGGCCGTAAAACTCGTTCCGAGGCTCCTGAAGGATGTTCGCACCCATCGCCTGCGCCTTTTGGTAGACCTCGTCGACATTCGGGACAACAAAGGTCACATACATTCCGGATGGAGGGGTCTGGTAGGCGGCGGGGACGAGGTCATGCGTGCGTTTGATAATGCCGAACTCCAGATCCCGAGAACCCGGAGCGCCCAACTGAACGTACCAGTCGCTGTCGTACTTGACCTCAAAGCCCAGCAGCTGAATGTAGAAGTCCCGGCAGGCAGGAAGATCGTCGGCGCAGACGTTCGTGAGGATTCGACTGAAAGACATGGGTACTCCGGTTGCATGGTGGGATCGCCCTCCACGGAAGTTCGATCTCGGGAACTCCCGCAGCACAAATCGGCGAACGCTACGGTTAATTTTGCGTCCAGCCTCTGGCTGGTGCGAGAACCGTTGTGTTGCCTTCTGCAATCGACTTGAGAATGCCTGGCCCAGTAACGGTACCCGTTCTCAACACCCAATACAGACCTGAAGAATGTCCGCATAGGACGCTGGCACGATGGCTACTTCAAGCGGCTTACAATCTGCGGGCATTCTCTATTTCCGCCCAGGAAATAATGTCTTCCGGGCTCTTCAACTATGCGTCAAGCCGACGGCTAATAAACTCGGCTTCGCATTGATTGAGGGGCCGGCATCTTATTCTTCGGCAATAGTTGCGCATGCCCTGCCAGGATTTTTTGCCGTATTGACGCCGAAACATTCGGCAGCTCGGACGAGCCATAGCGTCCTACGGCTCAAACTACACATCCGTCGACGGTACACCGCAATGACGAGCGAGTTTCGGTACAGCGTCAATCGCCAATTGTAGCGATTCGTTAGACCTCAGTTTGTATACAGGCGCCATGCTCGATCCTGGCGAACGAAAAGATTCTTGGATACGACATGGCGAACGTTTGGATCAAAGTCTCGAACCTTACTCAACAGATAGTCAGCCGCACCTTCCGTCTCGGCACAACAACCGAAGAGCATGCTCCTGTGCGGAATAACGACCAATGGAGTACCACCTACCAACTTTTCGAATTGATCCCAAAGATCGTCATACAGAAGCAGCGACGCATCCAAGTTGCCATCGAGCTGAATTCTGAAACCAATCGGACCATCCTCAGTGATCCGGATAGTTAAGCTGAGTTTGGCCAAATTCTTTTTGGCTAACTCAAGCAGATCAACTGCAGCGAGACCCGAATCGAGAGCCGACGCGTTCGATAGAAAATGCAGAGTCCGTGGTAAGTTGATCGCGAGCAAGACTGCCAGATCGCCGGTCAAGTCGAACCCTAATGGCAGCATTTCCCACGGCTCGCCTACCATATAAATCTTGTCATGGCCCGTCTTGACGAGACCTGTTCCCTTGATCACCGGCACCAGAAGACTCGCTTCGAACTGCTCGCCACCCACTCGGATCATCTTGGGATCTGAGGGTCGAAAGAGCATTTGCCGAAGTTGTTTGAGCATGAGTTCGCAAAGGCCTAACGAGACTGGTCAATCACCCACCGATGCCGATGCATGATCGGTTTAGTACAGTGAACTTCGGTTGTTCAATTCATTTTAGTAGATTCGCCGATTCGGTGCCAACATGCAAGCAGCGAATGCGTCTGAACGGGTTGGATGTCGTGTTCCGACTTTTCGTGCCTACCTTGCCCAGACCACGCAGCGTGAACCGCGTCAATCGCTTGTTGTGTTTCCGGGTCACGATAATCGGTTCAACCGTGCCGATCTGCCGACTGTACAGGCGATGCCAGGATTCGCTGTGGATCGCCCACTTCATCTTCTTGGTCGCTTTATGCCGGCTCGGTTGGCGCTAGGCGATGTTCGTCACCTGCCGAACCGGCGTTCCGTCTGGATCGGCACAGGCATCAGTTGCGCGGCCTATACGGTACGCAGCCGGCCTTGTCCCCCTTGTGTCTGTGATGCACCAGGCCATCAACCCGGCAGATCGACCCGCCGCCAGACAGGCGCTCGACCCCCGGGCAGATACCAGTATTCGTCCTGGTAGAGTGCACGAAATTCGACGGCTGGATTCACTTCTTGTCGGGCTTGCTCGTCTTGTCGTGTTGCGGCCCGGGCTTCGCCTTGTATTTAGCCCAGAACACGAAACGCTCGTCGCGTTGGCGCCTCTGGTTATCATGACCAACGGCGGGAACTCTGACCTGCGATCAACTGATTTGTCGCGCACCATCTTCAGTATGCTCCGGAGGGCTACCTCGGCGTTGCCGCGTTAAGGGCCGATGGTCCAGCCTCAACGTACTTGGTAACCTGCCTGCGTTGGTAGTGTGCGCCATATCGGGTCGGACTAACCGAGGAACTCTGCCGCACGAGACTAGTGCTTGTCACTGAGTCGCTGGCCATTGCGTGGCGTTAAAGCATCTACATGCCTATTTCATAATTAACGAGAGGCACAAGCTGTGAGTTGCGAAAAGTAGATGCAACTGCTTCTCGGAAATCTCAACAGACCTTAGCTTTCCAACCGGCACAGGCATGGTTTCAATCTTTGCCGTCATTCCCTTTTGCGCGACAAACTGGGCGAAAGCATCCGGTGTTGTGACGTTCTCCATGTCCGGAAACAGCCGCCTGAGACCGCTGATCTCAGCACACTCCCCGTGGCGAGCCATGAGTTGCCAGCGGTCAGGCTCCTCGGCTGAGGTACCAGCGGATAAAAATGCGAGAACGACGGCAAACGCAGTTCGCCAGGAGGATTGCAAGGGGCTGCCTTTCAGTGCGGCACAACACACGGGTTCAGCGGCGAACCACGCAGCGGACCGGTCGTCGCAATTGCCTGTTTCGCCGCTCATTCCTCAAGCACGTTTTGAACGCATCGCCTTGAGCTGCTTCAAGGACTTGTCCCTGGCAAGCCTGGCATACTCCTTGGATTCGACGGCATAGATGGCGATGCGCCCCTCGGCGTCGCTATGCACGCCCCAGCCATAGCGCTTGGTCAACGGAGAAGCTCGAAAACAGGGCTGTCCCTTCGCGAAGAACTCCGTCCGTGCCTGAGAAAGTTCCTTGGGTGCAATGCCGTTCTTCTTGGCGTGGACGAGAAATGACACATCGTCCGACGTGTGCTTGTAAGGATTGCCGTTTAGCTTCTCGTACTGCATGCTGGCGACAGTTGGCTTCCCATCCCGTACGAGGGGAACCTCGGCCATTGTCACCGGGCAATCATCCGCGACCGAAATAAATGCATTCACGTAGTTCGTGGTATTCATCATCGCCTACTTTGGGGCTTTTCGAAGGACGCGAAACGTTGAACCGCGGGCCAAAGCCGCAAACGGTCTTTGGTGCAATCCGCAGATGATGACACCGGTCGCTGCACAAGCCAAGTAGATTTCCGGTGGCCATCCCAATGACTGCCAAATTGGACAGCACCCCAGGCCGCTCGCCCGGAGGCCGTAACCGAAACTGTCCCCTGGCCATTGACCGCAGCGTGCACGGCACTCCCGATGACACAGATGATGCCTTGCCGCCAGGCGAGACTGCGCAACAGGGTCTTATTTGCGATGTCGAGCGCAGCGCGGAAAACTCGGAAGAGAACGAAAACCGAAGCCATTAATTCGACATGAAGTCTGAGCGCCACGGCGATCTCGGCGATGAACACACCAGCCTGTGGGCAAGACACAGCCCGAACGCGTTGAGATGAGCGAGAGGCGTTCACTTGCACCAACCGACCAGCGATTCACTGTAGGCGCGTAGACCCCTGGCGTACTCAGAGCGATTAACTTCAGATCGAGCGGCCAGCGACTGGAAGTAGGGCAGCCGGACAACCACCATATCGAAACAATAGGCGATACGCATCCAAGTATGGATGCTGCTAAGCGAATGAGCACAGCCACGGCCGGGTGGGCAGAACGCCACGAGATTGACGTCGGATGCAGCAATTTGCCAGGCGGAGGGATCAAACTAGGGATCTCTGGTCTTCACGGAGAATCTATTCGCCACTTCCTTGACTGACCGATCGGCCGGATTTTGTCGAAGAGTGGAGCTGATAGCGAGATCGGAGAACCGAATCAATACCTCCGAATACGGCCAGAACAGAATGTGATGCTCGAAGGAGGAGCATGGCCCCAAATGCACCTCGTCGCGGAGCGCCTCTGCTTTAACGTTATTCGCGAGATTCTCGAGTACACCAAGGTCAGTGACGGACCAGTCTACTCCGCGATAGATAATCCTGAGATCAGAATAGCCAGCCTCATGGTCCCCACACACCAAATCAATAACAAGTTCTCCTCGAATCTTATCCGCAGAAATTTCATTGATCAGCCCGTCGTGGATGTCTATACCTGTAGCGAGTGTCCCGATCGCAGGAGTTAGCCTGTCCACGATTTGGTCGAGATGCGATTGGTAGCTGTCGGGACGACGCTCGAACTCATCGTCAGAGAGCTGCCCCGTTGCCCATTCGACAGTGAAAAACTTCATGATCGGCTACACCATTCCAGTCACTTAACGTAAAAGTGATCGGCATTTTAGAACGACGCCAGCTTACGGCAGCCCGGCGGCGGCCGGGTCGACATTCCGCTCCACTGTATTGTCCTGCAACGCCACCCGCCCCTGAACAAATCTCTGGCTTGCACGCTGCGTAATCAACTAGTGCCTCTATCCAATCATTCAGGCAGATCCCATGCTGGAATGCCGACTTCAATGCAACAGCGGACAATTCCGGCGCGATACGGAGCACTAAATTGCCACTGGCAGGCTTCTCCGGTGCGAAATGAAGTTCATGGCGAGCGACCAGATCGCCATCGACGCCGATTGGACTTCTAAAAAAACGCTTCTATCGACGATCCATGAAATGAAATCATGTCATCACGATCAGGACCCCGAACAACGCTGATTTTGTGTCCCACGTCGAATGTCGTGGCTCGCTGCAAAGCCATTATAGGTCACTGACCTGCGGGCCACAGACGGCGAAACTTGATGGCGAACGCCAGCCGTAGCGAACGTTTAGAACACACGCTACGCTTTGCGGAACATGCGTTCGACCACCAAAGGCGCAAAACGGGACAAGAGGCGTGCAGCTTTGGCCTTGCCCGGTAAGATTTCGAATTGATCGCTGAGGAAAGCGCGCCAGAAGTATTTGGCAATCTCTTCTGGCAACATCTTGCCCGAACCGCGACCTGCGGTCATGGCGGTATCCACCAACGGTGGCATGAGTTCGAAGACTTTCACAGGGCCGCCGTCCAACTGCCAACGTAGCGACTTGGTGAAGCTATGCAGACCAGCTTTCGATGAACAGTAAATGCTTGCCGATTGCTTAGGGACCAGTGCCAGAACCGAAGAAACATTCACCACGGCAGCTTCGGTGCGCCGTTGAAGAATCGGTAGGAATGCATGGGTGAGCAGTATTGCAGCCAAAAGATTGACCTCAAACTCATCTCGAATGCTTGCTGAAGCCGACTCTTGAATGCTTCCGTTTCGCTGGATTCCGGCGTTATTTACAAGGACGGACAGGTCATTGAACTCGTCAACCAGGGCATGCCTATCAGATTCATTTGATATATCGGCACGTCGAACGAGTGCGCCCGGAAGGATCGCTGCGGCCACGGTAAGTGCCTCGAGGTCGCGACCCACAAGAATCACTTGATTCGGTCCGGCGCTGAACTGGCGAGCCAAGGCCAGGCCGATACCACGGCTGGCGCCGGTGATGAGAACTTTGTGTCCGGATGCTTGCATGGATAGTCAACACCTTAAACGTTCAACGCAATGGCGAGGGGCGCCGCTCCTCAACCGATGGGATTGGCCGCAGGACCAACAAGAACCGGAAAGAAAGAATCCTGCTGTAGCTGTGTCGCTATCACCAATCGACGCGTAACGTCTGGCAGTTGCGGCCGTAAGAAATCACTCCGTCTCGCGAGCCCGGCAAACAAATAGTATTGCGCCCAATCGATGGTGCAACCGTCAGTGAAACGCTCTGGACTTTGCATAACCTGATTTGTGGCCTTATGTTCGAGATAACCTCACCGCGTAGGCAGGACGGCTTTGCTCGGTTGGTGAGAATCCGCCCTGAACCACCAACCGGGGCAAACCGGCCTGGCGTAGCGGGTCAGGTCGACCGAAGGTTAGGCCTCAGAGATCTGCCTGGCTTGCACATGTGCTCAACGGCTCGGAGGTCGGTGACAGGGGCGGTCGGAAATCGTGTTGTTACGGCGCCTGAAGCGACTGCCGAAGTAAAACGCGACGACTGCGGCGGGAAGCATTGCGGCCGTGCCTTGACCGAGCATTCGGCTGCCCACATGCGCTTTGCGTGCATTGCTTCCGACCAGAACGACACACTTCAGCTGGGGTAGAAGACCTACGAGTTGCTTCAAGTATTCAGTGCCGGTCTGGACCTCCCGTGGAGTGGGAGTGCGAATCAAAGTCCTGGCCTCGTTGCCCACATACCAAGGCACCGCGTTCCAAAGAGCAATGTCTTTCCTGTCGATTCCAGCCTCGGTCTGTTGGTACCGCAGGTTTGCGGCTGTGCCGTCTGGATTATCGAACGAGATGTAGCCCGTTTCGCAGGCTTTTGGTCCAGGCGCCTCTAGAACTAGAAGATATCTTGCCTTGTCATTGCCGTTCTCAGGATCAAACCCAGGGACGTTAGCTGAGAGGCCGAGCTCCAAGCGGATTTGGTCAACAAAAGAATCGAGGGAAGTGACGCACACGGCGGCTTGCCAATAGGGTATATCTGACGCGAGACAGACCGAACGACAACAAACCAGCACCGCCTCGAGACAGATAAACCGGTGTTGATCTGGGCCGCCTCAATGACAGCACGGTCTATATTGTAAGTTCCCAGCTCCCGATTAGCACTGCTGGCGGGCACTTTGGTGGCGCCCGAGCAACTGGCCTATGCACATGAGACTGTCATCGCGCCGTTCGGATCGAGGCCGTGATATTGGCCCGTGTACGCCGGCTAAGGTTGCCAGAAAGAACACCTTCGTCATCGATTGAAATCGACGTTTGTTCACTCCCGTTCCTCGCGTGAAAATTCAGCGGTACGTGATCGTTGTAGCCCATCGCAATAATTATTCCAAAGAATCAACTCAGCGCTAGCATTCAAAATCCCTCTCGCGCGGGGCAAGCGAACGGTGGAGGGCGTTGTTATACCGATGCATCACGAAAAAGCTCGAAGAGCTCGAAGAGCTCGAAGAGCCATGATGATGCGCGTTCGATGTCGAAGCCGCCTGCGCCTTGAACCACTCCAGACCATCCTGATCGACGCGCAGCGAGATCGAGGCCTGCGCAGGAACGGGCTCGAGGTGGTCATAAGGACAGTCCGCGCAATCGCAAAGTTTGCATCTGACAGACCATTGAAACGGCATTTCATCGATAATTAATCAAGGCTCCCGAGCGCTCGGTGTAGTAGTCACAGTTGTCCGGCCCGAATTCGTTCTTGAGTTCACCTGCCATCGGGCCAGAGTTGTCCACCAGCAGGATAGACGGCCCGTCGCCTCGGTGGGCGCTTTATCGGACGGGGACTGTTTCATCCTGACGTTAAACACGCTATTGAGGGCTCTGAATGAACTCGCCCGTTAACTCGCTGGAGGGATCCTCGAGATCAGCGATGAGCTGGTGCCGGATCCTCGCGTAGACAGCATCTCGAGCTTGACCCGTCTCTTGGGAGATGGCATCGGCGAGGTGCGCCGCACTCTCCGCAAGGAGTCGACCCCATGTCGCCGGTTCATTCTTCCAGATGTACGCTGCCAGCGATACCTGGAGTTCGCCATCAACCACCCAGGCCCGAAGTAACTCGAGTGCCTCGGGGTCGTGGTGAGCGTCAGGGGGTAAGGGAAGTACTCGCATACGTAAGTGTCGAGCGTTGGTAGCTGAACAGGCTCCGCTACAACCGCCAAAAGGCAGCGCTCAAGTCGTCATTGGAATGCTGCATCATGCCTACAGCCGCAGCACTGTGCTTTCCCTCCGAGCCCGAGCCAACTACGTCGGCCGCCACGATAATCTGGTGGGTGCCGTTCGCCGCCGCTTGCAACGAGTGGCACCGGGGTGGCAGATTCCATGACGGCACGAGCCACCAGACAAGGCTCAACTCAGATGCCGGGTATACGACTGAAAGCGACTCCGTTAAACCAACAATATCGATCAGCTCTTGCTCGTTTGAGAGGAGTCCCTATAAGAATTGTTCGGCCAGCGCGCGAGCATCTAGCGAAGGTTGAAAAGCATCGCGTTGCCAGCCATTGCTGTACGGTGATAGAAATGGATCAAGCCTTGAATTGCCTCGTGGATTTGCTCCCACGAGAAATCAGTGTCCAGCGCGGCATAACGCCGCTCGAGCTCCTGTTCAGGCAAAACGCTAATTTTGGTAAAAGTGCGCCTTACCTCCGCTTCGTTCGAGAAAGCGCCCCCCTCCGGAACAACCTCTGTACCATGAACACCGCAGCCGTCTTCTGGGCCGAGAAGCTTGGTCAGTTCGTACCACACAGCTTCGCCACCTGAGAACTTCTCCGCGGGCGCAACCTGCAAACGTCCACCCAAAAACGCATCACCGTCGAGCGATCCGCTTAAGAGCGCTGTAAGCTGGTCATCTGTGAGCGAATAGAACGATCCCCTGATACTCATACAACTCCCAATCGGTGGAAATTCACAAGGTTTAAAAGACGATGTTTGTCGCAGCGGGCAGCGCAGACTAGTAGCAGGCAACGCCTGGCCTAACGAGGCTGTGCAAAAACCTCGAGCCGATGAAAAGCCAACGCACTTTGTACGCTCAATGAGGTAAGAGTTCTCAGCCACAAATATAGACTGAGAAGCCTGAAATAGGGCTGCCGTTCGTCGGTTGTTAACGACGGCGTAAATCCGCGGATATTCGCCGCTATTGCTGAGGGCGGCAACGCGGATTTCGACGATGCTGATCGTCAGAACGGTGTTTGTTCCGCCCGGTAGGGTTCCAGTTCAAGGGATAGCTGCGTGTCGATTTCGGTGCTAGGTTCTACGATGGCGCCGCGGTGACGCCGGATTTGTTCCCCATGGATGTCGACGATCTCGGTCAGCAAGGTCTTCAGGAGTTCGATCGTCGCGTGGGCCTGCTGGGCATTCCAGTCGGTGTAGATGACCAGACGCGAGATCATGATTTGTGCCCTCGGTTGGGCATCGCCTTGCGCTTGCGTTCGGCCCTGCGCTGCTCGGTGCGCTCCTGGGCTTCCTTGTGTCGGTATGACTGGCCCTCGATCTGGATGATCTCGGCATGGTGCACGAGCCGATCGATGATCGAGACCACGCAGGCGGCGTTGGGGAACACCTCGTTCCATTCGGCAAATGGTCGATTCGTCGTCACGACCGTCGACTTGGTCTCGTAGCGGCGGTTGATGACCTCGAAGAGCAGGTCGGCGTGGCGCGTGCCGTAGGACAGATACCCGACCTCGTCGATCACGAGTAGATCCGGGCGCGCGTAGTGACGCAGCTTGCGCCGCAGCGCATTGTCGCTGTCCTGAGCGGCCAGTTCGCCGAGCATCGCTGCCGCGTTGGCGAACAGCGCCGAGCGCCCACGCAGCACGCACTGGTGGGCCAGGTTCTGCGCGATCATGGTCTTACCCACGCCGTTGCCCCCGACCAACACGACGTTGGACTTGTCGTGCAAGAAGCCCAGGATCATCAACTCGGTGATGGCGGTCCGGTCGCAGGCGGTGGGCCAGTCCCAGTCGAAGTCGGCCATCGGTTTGAAGTGGCCGATGCGCGCGTTGCGAAGCCGCCGGCGCAGGCCCCGATCGTTGCGCTCGTTCTCCTCCCAGGTGATCAGGGCTTCCAGCCAATCGGACTGAGTGTCGAGCAGTTCATCCCAGTGGGCGATCAGGCCGCTCAATTGCAGGGCCGCGGCGCGCTCGCGAAGTGGTACGCGCGACGAGTTCGATGCGTTCATGGTCATGATGAGGTCTCCTCAGAAGGGGGTTCGGATGTCCAGGCCTGAGCCGCACTGTCGGCGTTCGGATCCTCGTTCGGATCGGTCGTGGCGGCGCCCAGTTGATCGTAGGCGGCCAGCGAGGCGGGTCTGACCACCAGGTTGCGCACCCGCGCATCGTCGGGCAAGGCCACGGCCAGCGGCGGGGGCAAGGCGCGCGCATCGCGCCGGCGCTCGAGCACCTGGCGCACGGCGTTGGTGTGGGCCACGCCGGCGGCCAGCGCCTCGGTGCAGGCCAGTTGCAATTCGGCCCCGCCGTAGTGATCGAGTAATTCATCGAGCTCGCGCACCAGGCTGGTGATCGGTCGCCCGGCGGCGGCGGCCGTTTCCAGCAACGTGATGCTGGCCGGGGCGGCCAGTGCCAGGCGGTCCTGCGCGCGGTGCTCGCGCGCCTGGCGCTTGTCGGCCACCAGCGCCTGGACATGTTCGGGCTGCTCGACGCACTCGTTGCGCCCCCAGGCGCGCCGATGGCAGGCCAGCACCTGTACCCCCTCGAGCACGCGAACGGTGTCGTGGGTGGCGGCCACGGTCAGGGTGCGGTGCACATGGGTGTGGGGCACCGTGTAGTCGTTCAGATCGAAGCGCACATAGGGGGTCTTGCCCACGCGCACTTCGGTCAGCTCCTGGGCGAAGAACGGCGTGTCGGGCAAGCCGACCAGCAGCGCTTGCTCCTCGCGCCAGACCTGTCCGACGGTGCGCTGGGGACCCTCGGCCCAGGGACGCTGAGCGGCTTCGTTCAAACACCAGGCCTGAGCCTGGGCATTCAGATCGGTCACATCGGACCAGATTCGGGCGGCGAAGAAGGCTTGGCGAAGGTACCGAATAGCCCTCTCCACGCGCCCCTTTTCGTTGCCCCGCCCGGGGGCGGCCGCACGGGGCTCGAACCGATAATGAGCCGCCAATTCCAGCAACGCCGGATTGAATCGGATGGCCTGGGCGCGCCGCTCCAACACGGCTGATTTTAAGTTGTCGTACAGGCACGAGCGGGCCGCGCCACCAAACAGCTCGAAGGCTCGCACGTGCCCGTCCAGGAAGCTGTCCATGCGCGCGTTCAGGTAAAAGCGCACGAACAGCATCCGGCTGTAGGACAGCACCATCACCAAGGCCATCAGCGGGCGCGAGGTCGAACCGATTTGCACCTGGCCGAAGTGGGCCCAGTCCACTTGGCATTGTTCGCCGGCCAGGGTGCGCAGGCGCAGGTAGGCCGGGGCGATCCGCGCCGGGCGAAGCTGGGCCACGCGGGCGCGGAAGTGACTGGCGCCACCCTGATAGCCGCGCGCGCAGACCATGCCGTACAGGCGCGCGGCGCTCAGGCGAGGGAACTGCTCCAGGGTCTGCAGGATGAAGGGCACGAACGGATCGATCTTGGAGGCGCGCCGGGTGCGTTCGCTCTTGGGCTGGCCGGCCTGCGAGATCACCCGGTCCACCACCGAATGGTGCACCTGCAGTTGCGCGGCGATCGTGTTGACCGGCCAGCCCTCCACGAAGTGGTAGCGCAGGATCTGGGTCTGGGTGTCACGGTCTATGGTCATGGCGGCATTGGGGCGGGGGGCACAGTCGGACGGCGACCACGTTCGAGCGGGGGCAAGAACCCGCGCCGCACGAACCTGGCGCTCTGATTCCCGCAACCGTGACAGCGCAGCGCATTGGGAGACCAAGAAACCGACGCTGCAACCGTCACGCTTGCCGGGCTGGCCAGTAGAGCAAGCACGCGCACTGCGGGGGAACCCTGATGCGTTACTTTTACAAGTTCGCCGCTCTGTCCGGGCTCTTCGATCGGGCCCGTTTGGACGGTCGCATCACGGCGGCGCTGGCGAAATCGGCGCTGACGAAGCGCGTTGCAGGTTCGGCCCCGGACACTGTGCGCGTAGCGGTGGGCAGCCTGAAGGCGCGACTGGCGTCGCGCAGCCACCGCGCACCCGTGAAGGCAATACACCTGGCCACGATCACATCGGCGGCACAAGAACACCTGGCACCGGCAGCGGGCGCACAGGAACAGGCGTATCGACTCGGGCATCGGCGCAATCCGGCCGATGAGCGCTGGACTTGAACCGACGCAGCAGCGATACTGCGCAGGCTGTGCGGACGCACGGTACCGGGGGCCACGCCAGACTGACCTCGAAATCTGACCGGCGTTGCCCCCACCTCATCGGCGGATTCGTTGTACGCCTGGAACGGACCCGCGTCACCCCTGCAACGCAGCAAACCGCCCGACCAAGCTGCCACGATAAGGCCGGCGGGACTCGAGTCCCGCCGGCCTTATCGTGAAATCAGTCGGTCACCGTATAGCGGCAAATAGTCGCGCGTTCTGAGCGGCACCTACAGTCGGTCGAGTCCTGGGATGGGCCCGCGCCCTACTGTGGGCGAATTCTCGGCTCGTTCATGCAGTCTTATCGCTCATTTGGACGTTCCCGGGATTTTTGTACAGCCTCAACGAGGTTGTGTAATAACGCGATCTCGACGCGCATGGCCCGACGGCCGTCTTTCCGATCTCGATCGCTTGCTCGTGGCGTCAGAATGATGGATTTCGAACGGACCGGCAAGTCGGTTGGCGCCACGCCCCCGGTTCGAGGGGGTTCAGGCCACGCCTTTCGCCTTTCAATGCGTCGCGATCTTCTCAATGTTGTGCACCAGGCAGTACAGCTGCCATTGCGTCGCGACCTTCTTGCGTCCGCGCACCGTGAACCGGTGCAGCCGCTTGTTGTACCGCAGGTTCGCGAACACAGGCTCCACCGTCCCGATCCGCCTGCTGTGTCAATGCCGGCGTCCTCGCTCTGAATCGATTGCTCTCTTCATTAGCTCTACTTCCGCATGCGGGCTCGCCTGCCCCTTGACGAAGATCGCCACCTGGCGAACCCGTGTCTTGTCCGGGTGGCGCAGGCATTGTTCACGCAGCGCGCACGGCACGCAGCTCGCAACCGCGCCGGTGTACTTGTGATGCCCTCGGCCGTTGACCGTGCAGTTCGATCCATTGCTGTAGAGCCGCTCGCCCGCCGGACAGATGCAAGTGTTCGTCTTCGCGTCGACCTTGAAGTCCGAGGGCCGGAACTTCTTCGGTCCTTCGTCCTGTGACGCCGCCTTGTTGTACAGAGGATCCGGCTTGGCTTTGTGTCTGCCCTGATTCGCAAAGCGCTCGTCTCGCTTGCGCATTTCGCCGTCGTCGATCATCGCCGGAATATTGCGCTCGCTTAGCTGCCGCAGGTTCTCCTGGCTGTGGTAACCCGCATCGGCCGTGATCAACGTGTTCTCGTCGCGCACCAGCGAGGTCGCCTCGATCATCGGCAACAGCGCCTGCTGCTCCGACCCCGAACCGTGCACGTCGGCCGCCACGATTACCTGATGCTTTGAGTCCACTGCTGCCTGGGCCGCGTAGCCCTGGATCACGCCCTTGCTCGTGGCCATCTTCGCGCTGTCCGGATCGGTCACGTTGTCCTTGAGCTCCTGGCCCTTGGCGTTACGCCTGGGCGCCTTGCTCGCGATGAACGAACGGATGCGCTCGGCCTAGTTACTCAGGGCCTTGGCCCGATCGGCACGGCGTTCGTCGAGCGCGGGCTCGTCTTTGCCTTGGTCGCGGCGTTGATGGGCCTGCAGGATCTTCCTGGCCGCCTTCTCATACTCTGCTCGGTGAGTACCACGGGAAGAAACTTTGGGCTGCGATCAACAGGCTTATAGCGCGGCATCTCGTCGTTCCTCCGTTCAATGCGTCAATTGTCGGGTTTCAGGGGACTTTTTGCACAACCTCAACGAATGAAAGGGACTTCCCCGTCCCGAACCAGCCGCGTGGTTATTGCGGCGCTCGGCAACTGAGTGCCATGATGGGGATTCGACTCTCGCATCAACTCATCCGGAAGGGGAAGTCCATGTCTATTGTCTACGTTGGGATCGATCTCGCCAAGTCCGTTTTCGCTGTCCACGGTGTCGATGAGGCCGGCAAGCCAGCACTGGTTCACCCGAGAGTTCCGCGCGGCAAACTGCACGAGTTGGTTGCCAAGCTACCGCCCTGCACCATCGCGATGGAGGCGTGCTCGGGTGCTCACTTCTGGGCCAGGCTCTTCGTCAGGTATGGTCACACCGTTCGACTCATCGCACCCAAGTTCGTCACACCTTACCGCATGTCGGGCAAGCGCGGCAAGAACGATGCCGCCGACGCTGCCGCAATCTGCGAGGCCGTACAGCGACCCAACATGCGCTTTGTTCCCATCAAGGATGAAGACCAGCAGGCGCGGCTGACCGTTCACCGTGTGCGCCAGGGATTTGTTGAGCAACGCACCGCGACCATCAATCGCATCCGCGGCTTGCTGTCCGAATTCGGCTTTGTCATGCCGCAGCGAGCAGCTGTCGTACGTCGCCAAGCGGCACAAGCGCTTGAGGACCTGCCGGGCGAGGCGAACCTGGCGATTGGCGATCTGCTCGGTGAATTACATCGCCTCGATGCACGCATTGTCGACTACGATCGGCGCATCGTGCTCATGGCCCGCCAGGATGAGCGTGCAAAGCGATTGATGAGACTGTGCGGCATTGGCGAAACCACCGCCACCGCGCTGCTAGCCGAGGTCGGCAATGGACACGAGTTCAAGTGCGGCCGTCAGTTCGCCGCCTGGCTTGGCCTCGTACCCGGACAGTACAGCTCCGGTGGCAAAACACGCTTGGGGCGAATTACCAAGGCAGGTGATCCATATCTTCGAACCATGCTGGTTCTGGGGGCCAGGTCTGTCATCACCACGGCAGCAAACAAGACTGACCCGGTCAGCCTGTGGGTTAAGTCTCTCGTGGAGCGGCGCGGCTATTCCAAGGCCGTCGTCGCCATGGCCGCCAAGAATGCGCGAATGGCCTGGGCGATCTTGAAGTTCGGTGACGAGTTCAAGATGCCAGCGTAGCCATCCCGTTGAATCCATCACGACCGACCAAACCCACTTCAACGACTTCTTCCACAGCGCGCACGTCAATCGTTTATGGATCAAGGTTGGACCTGCGCGGGGAATACCTGATTATCTCGGGGCGGCGAAGAGCATCTCGACCGCGACTAACGAATGAGGTCCCCGCGTGCGTCTTTCATAAGGGTCCGCAGCTCACATCGCTGCACCAATGACCGTTTGTAGTCTTGCCGTCCGCATTGATTCGCCGATCGACCGAAATGCACGTGAAAGAGGCCCGAAAGAGAAAGCAATCATGAAAGCAGATACTTCATAAAAACCGCTTGAACTGAAAAGGGAAGCCCTTGTAGCCGAGATTACCGGCGTTTGCGAAGACGTCGGGTTCTGGGCGGAGCCCAGGTTCTAACGGCTTTGCAATCGTCCGTGTTCATCGTGATGTTATAGCGCTTATCTCCTGCGCTTCCAGTAGCCTGGCCGTCGAGCATGGGCAGCGATAGCGATGACGCGAACTGCCTCATCGTACCTTCGGTAGAAAACCGAATACGGGAATATTTCTATGCCGAATCTGCGCACTCCCAAATCATATGGCGCGCCAATATCTGGGAACTGTCTGACTATCGTGACGGCGGCATCTACAGATTCGACGAACGCCATCCCAAGACCTTCGCGTCGCCCTTCGTAAAACAACGCCGCGTCCTCGAATTCATCCCGCGCGAGCCGGTGGAATGAATAATCAAGCACGCAATTTCTTTCGTATCTCAGCGAATACTTGGTCTCCGGGAATCAACTCAGCTACCCCTGCATCAATTTCCGCAACGCGTCGCTGGATTTCTATCGCCCAAGCCTTTTTGACTTCGCCTGGATCTTCGATCGGATCGTCTAAAGACTCGATAAGGGCCAAGGCCAAGTCCGCGCGCTCGGCTTCAGTCAACTCGGCCGCATTGGCCTTCAATGTCGCTAGGTCAGATGCCATAGAAAAGTCCCTCTTAGTAGCTCCATTTTAGCCGACCTTCACAATGCGCACCCGGGTGGTGGCGGGCGCTATAACGTTTGAGCTGAGCGGACGCCACCGGGTTGGTGCTTGGCCTGTGAAACGGATGATGACACTGGCCGGTTCGCGGGCCAAGCGCCAAGCCGGTGGAGGCCCGGTCGAGTGATGGGATGGACTCCCCCCGTTTTTGAGCGGCATCATAGTACCAGCTGTTCATCATGTGGTGTGAGCGAGCGGCATCCCAATCCCGAAAGGAGTCCGAGATGAATGCTACACCCTTCGCGGGTTCTACAGAGAGATGGGACTGCACGTCCCAATCGGCGCGCGCACTGGCCTGGAAGCAATGAGCCGTGCCATCGCCGATGAGCAATCCTCGATTCCTACCATGCTTCGTGACCAAAAACCGTTTGGCCAGCCCGCCGTTCGCCTCTCTAAGAAACTCACTCGCCAGAGCTTCGAACTGGCTCACTGAACCCAGTTAACCACCCACCTCGCTTTGCACCGAGACCGATCGCTCATCATGGCCACAACGGTCGCACCACACCCCAACAATGCCGATAACTCTTCCGGCTCATCCGCAGCCGCTTGCAACGAGTGTCACCGGGGTGGCAGATTCCATGACGGCGCGAGCCACCACACAAGGCTCAACTCAGATGCCGGATATACGACTGCAAGCGACTCCGTTAAACCAACAATATCGATCAGCTCTTGCTCGTTTGAGGGGAGTCCATATACGACGGGTTAGGCCGCAATGCGCTCAAAGTGCATGACCCAATTGACCTCCCAAGTCTTTCCACCGTCAGCCGAAAAAGCCTGCTCCCAGCGCGGCCGAGTGTCGGGGTTCGGATGCCAGAGGAAGCGAACTCGGATTGGCCGTCCGTCCAGTACGTCGTCGGCGTAGAAGGCGCCGACTCCCTGCGCAAACTGGCCCACAACTGGAACGTCGAGGTGATGCGGGCTGCGCCCGTCCAACCACCAGATCGCCCAAGTATTGGTACTGGGGTTGAACGAGCGAACTGCTGCGGCGTGAACAGAACCTTCGGGAAAGTGGAGGACGTTGTCTTCGACGTTTCCGAATCCACGTAGGATCTTGCGAGTACTTGATATGCCGCTGAACTCAGTCCACTCGGTGCAACCGACAAGCCGGCTGTTCAACCGCCGGTGAGCCACGGTCCAACTGCCGATCATGAAGTCGAAGTCGTTCGGAGCAACATTGGTGGAAATTGACATGGCGGTTCGACCTGAGTGTTGAATTTGCAGCCTAACGCAAAGTTCACCGGCATTTGCGAAGACGACGGGTTCTGGGCGGAGCCCAGGTTCCGGCGGCTTTGCAAATGCCGGTGCAACGATCTGTTGGGCCGCATTCGCTGGATAGTGCTTACCCGGGCGAGTTCGATTTCAACCAATCTTGAAGCGCAGCATCAACTCTCGATTGCCAACCCTCACCGGTCGCGCGAAAGCGCTTCACAACTTCAGGCGAGAGTCGGATCGTTATGCGCTCCTTAACAGGAGACTTCTGCGGCCCACGGATTCCCATCTTTGAGCGAAGCGATTCAGGTAGAACCTCATGCGCCGGCCGCATGCGCTTCATGTCAGCGGCCGTGAGTTCACGGACCTCGCCTTCGGCATCAATGAGTGGCTTGCGACTTGACATAGCGCGTTACCTCGCGATCATTGGCTTTGCGGAAACTGATGACGCGAATGCCCTCAGCCTCTTGCGTGAAACACAGTACATGCAACCGATTTCCAAGATAGCCAATTGCGACATACCGCAACTCACCATATTCATAACGGTCATCAACAAGTACGAGCGCAGACCGAAAATCGAACTCCGATGCCGCCTCGAATGACAACCCCCGTTCACGAAGGTTTCGCTCGTTCTTTTGCGGATCGAAGGATATGCGCACGCCTCAGATTGTACATACAATTTGAGGGTCACGCAACCTCTGCACCGAGTGCGCACTGATGCGTCGCACATGCTGCCCAACGATTCAGCTCACGGGCGCTTGACGCGCGACTAGCCCGCGGCAGCGGGCGACGGCGCGGGTCAAGCGTCCCGTGGATCGCGTTGTTGTACCCCGGCCCGCGACGTGAGCGGGAACGCCGACGGATCGCGAATCGAGGCGACCGAAAGATCGATGTCCAGCTGCGGCCAGTAGAGATGCTCCGGCGTCGGACGCTGCACGTCAACGATTTGCTCGATTGTCGCCCTCTTGAACCACGGAAAATGCTCATACGGCATGAACAGCTCCTCTTCGCCGAGCAGCAGCCAGACACCATGTGGCGAGACGTTCGAAAGCTCAACTGCGGCCAAAGTGTTCGTTCCAGGCATGCTCGATCTCCGAAATGTGTTTTTCGACAACCTGCTGCGCTTGGGCAAGCTGGCTCAACCCTGTCGAAGTGGCCACGTCGATTTGCGGACTCAACCAAAATTTTGCCTCACCGTCCGGGTGCGCGACGTGGACATGGATGCGTGGCTCCTCCCGTGAGAAAAAGAATAGCCGGAACGGTCCGTAACGTACTACTGTCGGTGCCATCCCGCGGTCTCTCCAAAGGGTACAACGTCGGAGATGACCGGCGCGCAACGGCATTGCGCCGCGAGGCGTACGCACACCAGCACGCCTTGCGGCGCAATGCCGTTGCGTGTCCGTGTCGAACGATCTGTTAGACATCGAAGGGTCAGAGCTCATGGGCGTACACGATGAAGCCACGATGCTCGGCCATCTTGTCGTATAGCGCACGGCCAGCAACGTTGGTTGTCTGCGTAGTCCAATAGACGCGCGAACTCCCGGCCTCCTTCGCCGTGTCCAGGACCACTTGAATGAGCGCGCGCCCAACTCCCCGACCACGGCATGCCTCCTCGGTGAAAAGGTCTTGTAGGTAGCAGACGTCCGAAAGACGTGACGTGCTGCGATGAAATAGGAAATGCACGATGCCGACAATGCGGCCGTCCAATTCGGCTACGAACGCGTGCACAGATTCGGCGCGATCAAAGAACCGGTGCCACGTTTGTTCCGTCACAGGCTCGTCCAAAGCCGTGGATCCGCTGCGTCCGTAGAAGGCGTTGTAACCATCCCAAAGTGGCCGCCATTGCGGGTAGTCATCGCGTCGGATTGGTCTGACGAGTGGGAAAGGCACCATGCTTGCTTTCGTATGTCTAACGAATGAAAGGGACTTCCCCGTCCCGAACCAGCCGCGTGGTTATTGCGGCGCTCGGCAACTGAGTGCCATGATGGGGATTCGACTCTCGCATCAACTCATCCGGAAGGGGAAGTCCATGTCTATTGTCTACGTTGGGATCGATCTCGCCAAGTCCGTTTTCGCTGTCCACGGTGTCGATGAGGCCGGCAAGCCAGCACTGGTTCACCCGAGAGTTCCGCGCGGCAAACTGCACGAGTTGGTTGCCAAGCTACCGCCCTGCACCATCGCGATGGAGGCGTGCTCGGGTGCTCACTTCTGGGCCAGGCTCTTCGTCAGGTATGGTCACACCGTTCGACTCATCGCACCCAAGTTCGTCACACCTTACCGCATGTCGGGCAAGCGCGGCAAGAACGATGCCGCCGACGCTGCCGCAATCTGCGAGGCCGTACAGCGACCCAACATGCGCTTTGTTCCCATCAAGGATGAAGACCAGCAGGCGCGGCTGACCGTTCACCGTGTGCGCCAGGGATTTGTTGAGCAACGCACCGCGACCATCAATCGCATCCGCGGCTTGCTGTCCGAATTCGGCTTTGTCATGCCGCAGCGAGCAGCTGTCGTACGTCGCCAAGCGGCACAAGCGCTTGAGGACCTGCCGGGCGAGGCGAACCTGGCGATTGGCGATCTGCTCGGTGAATTACATCGCCTCGATGCACGCATTGTCGACTACGATCGGCGCATCGTGCTCATGGCCCGCCAGGATGAGCGTGCAAAGCGATTGATGAGACTGTGCGGCATTGGCGAAACCACCGCCACCGCGCTGCTAGCCGAGGTCGGCAATGGACACGAGTTCAAGTGCGGCCGTCAGTTCGCCGCCTGGCTTGGCCTCGTACCCGGACAGTACAGCTCCGGTGGCAAAACACGCTTGGGGCGAATTACCAAGGCAGGTGATCCATATCTTCGAACCATGCTGGTTCTGGGGGCCAGGTCTGTCATCACCACGGCAGCAAACAAGACTGACCCGGTCAGCCTGTGGGTTAAGTCTCTCGTGGAGCGGCGCGGCTATTCCAAGGCCGTCGTCGCCATGGCCGCCAAGAATGCGCGAATGGCCTGGGCGATCTTGAAGTTCGGTGACGAGTTCAAGATGCCAGCGTAGCCATCCCGTTGAATCCATCACGACCGACCAAACCCACTTCAACGACTTCTTCCACAGCGCGCACGTCAATCGTTTATGGATCAAGGTTGGACCTGCGCGGGGAATACCTGATTATCTCGGGGCGGCGAAGAGCATCTCGACCGCGACTAACGAATGAGGTCCCCGCGTGCGTCTTTCATAAGGGTCCGCAGCTCACATCGCTGCACCAATGACCGTTTGTAGTCTTGCCGTCCGCATTGATTCGCCGATCGACCGAAATGCACGTGAAAGAGGCCCGAAAGAGAAAGCAATCATGAAAGCAGATACTTCATAAAAACCGCTTGAACTGAAAAGGGAAGCCCTTGTAGTTCGAGGTAACCTGACCGCGTAGGCAGGTGTTGCTTGCTCGCGGATGGAAAATAGCACACCTGCCCTGGAGCGGGCGAGCAACGCCTGCCATAGCGGGTCAGGTTGACCGAGTGGTTAGGCCTCACTGACCGCGTACAAACTGGTGGGACACCGCAGCTACGCATCAACACGCCCGCGGACGAGAATCTTGGGTTTCTTGAAGCCCATAGCAACCCAAGCCTTAAACAACTGGAAGTAGAAAGCGAACGAGTGTGTGTCAAGGTTTGGAATGTCATCCGGTAGGGCGGACTTGTCTCCCAAGTCCTTAGTCATTGTTCGCAGCTGAGGGCGTGGCCGTGTAGGCGTTGGCCAGAGGTGAAGATAGACGCTCACCCAGTGAGCTCCTTTCATTTCGAGAAAGAGCGGCGTGTTGCAGCAGGTGGCGAGGACGCGGCGCGTGGTCGCAGCTTGCACCAGGCGGAACTCGCCTAGGTTCTCTGCTCCCTCTGTGACCACCACGCGATCCTTTCTGTACTCGGCACACGGAGTGGCCCCGTATGGAGTCAGAAAGTTTGTAGCGAGGGGCAGCCGCGATAGCCGATCAGCGGCGGTGCGGCAGCTGCTGCACAGGCACTCCGACACGAGAATGGGATCACCGTGTAGTCGTAGGCGAGTCTTTGAGCAGCGGCAAGTTACATTGATACTTTGCATGACGTGGGGCTGGAGATGGGTTGTGAGGCCTAACGAGGTTGTGCAATAACGCGAATTCGACGCGCATGGCCCGGCGGTCGTCTTTCCAATCTCGATCGCTTGTTCATGCCGTCAGAATGCTTGATTTCGACCCGACCGACAAGTCGATTGGCGCCACGGCGCCGATTCTGTTGTCTCAGGCCACGACTTTCGCACTTTACCGCGCCGCGATCTTCTCGATGTTGTGCACCAAGCAGTACAGCTGCCATTGCGTCGCGACCTTCTCGCGTCCGCGCAACGTGAAGCGGTCCAGCCGCTTGTTGTACCGCAGGTTCGCGGTAAAAGTCCGGGAATCCCCGTCTTCCGATCGGCGTCGATGCGCAGTAGGCTTGCGCGATGCGATCGAAGCGATCAATCCGCCGCGTGAGCGGACTTGCCAGCAGGAGTGACCTCGGTGCGCTCGTCAGACGCAGCGGCTCATTCCGGCGGCGGCACCACGCCTTGTGGCGGCATTCGCGCATCGCATCGGATGTTCCACTCTCCCGGCCCGGTGTCGCGCACCTCCCAGTGACCGATGGCGCGCGGGTCATCGACGAAGCGCGCGAGTTGGCGGCGTGCGCTCAGCGTGTGGAAGGCTTCCAATGCCTGCGGATCCAACTGCCCGGCCGCGACCGCGGTTTGGAGCGTGTCGCGCAGCTGAGCCAGGTGCTGCGGCTGGCCCCAGGCGGCAGCCATGACATGCGCATTCCACTGGGTCACGATCAAGTTGACGAGGCCATGTCGCAGTTCGAGCGACGCGTCGGGCGGCAGCTGTTTGAGCAGCGGTTCACCGAAGTCGACCAGCGTGGCCGAGATCTTCGTGCCGATCCAAGGCGCCACGCCCATCCTCTTGGCCTTCCGGTTGCTCGCGCGCCCCACGGCTGTTCAGGGGTGGCCGGCCGACAGCGGCGTCCAATTGAACGGCAGCAACTCGGCAAGCCGGTCCTGGCGATGTCCGCCGATACGCGCCAGGACATCCTTGAGGTAGGCGTAGGGTTCGATGCCAACAAGCTTGCACGACTCGATCAAACTGAACGCGGTGGCCGCTGCGTGCCCGCCCCGTTCGGCACCGGCATACAGCCACGCCTTTCTTCCGACAGCGACCGGGCGCATGCAGCGCTCCACCAGATTGGAGTCCGGCTCCAGAATGCCCACCCGGCTGAACCGGTTCAACGCCCGCCAGTTCGACAGGATGTAGCGCACCGCCTGGGCCAACGGCCCCCGGGGCAGCAGATCGGGCAGGATCGAGTACAGCCAGCGCCCGAACGCCTTGAGCAAGGGTCGCGTGCGTTCGCGCCGTTGGGCCTCACGGATGTCGGGGGCGCATTCGCGGATTTCGCGCTCGATCTTGTACAGCGCACCGATCCAATCCAGCGCCTGCCGGGCCAGCCCCGGCGGACCCGTGCCGGCGGGGCTGGCCCGATCGAGGTCGAAGAACGGCCGCCTCGCGTGCGCCCAGCAGGCCGCGTGAAGCACGCGCCCGGATTTGAACAGCGCGTGATACCCGGCATAGTCATCGGCCTGCAGGTAACCGCGGTAGTGCTCCAGGATGCGCTGCGGATGTTCGCCACGCCGATCGCGGGTGAATTCGTAGAGCACCGCCTTCGGGTAGGGCTGCCAGTTTCCGTCCTCATCGCACACGGCGCCCGCGCTCACATAACCCCACAGCCGTGCGGTCACGCATCGATCACGGGCGAGTCCTTCGGCGATGAGGCGCAGCGTCGTGTCGTCGCCGAAGATGACCGGGGCGCCCAGGATGTGTTGGTGCAGCGGCCCCCGCAAGGCTCCCAGCAACTCGCACGCCGCCAGCACCCAATCGCACAGCGTCTTGCGCGAGAGCCTGGCGCCGTGGCGAGCGAACAGGCGCTCCTGGCGCGCCAGCGGCATGCCGTCGGCGTACTTGGAGATCAGCACCTGGGCCAGCAGCCCGGGCCCGGCGTTGGACTTGGGCAGCGGCGACGGATAGGCCTGCGCGGTTCGGATCGTGCACTGACCGTCGGCGTGCGCGCACCGGTATTTGATGCGCGCGTGCTCGATGATGACCAGGCGCGCGGGCGTGAACTCCAGCGTCTCGCTGATCTGGTGGCCGATCGGCTCGACCCAGGCGAACTGCGCCCGCTCGGTGGCGTCCAGTGCGTATTCGATGCGCTCGCGCGGCAAATCGGCCGGCAACGCGGGACGGCCCCGGCGCTTGCGTTCGTAGGTGACGGGTATCGTGTCCTGCGGCGGAATCGACAGCGTCACCGTCGCATCGAACAGATCGGCTTGGCCGACAAGCTGCTCGGAGCGCACACCGAAGACCTTGCGACGCAGAATCGCCAACTGCAATTCGAGCCGCCTGATGTGTTCGACAGCATCCTGCGCGGCGACGTTGGCGCGCTGCATCGTGTGCAGGACCAGATCCTTGAGCAGCTCGGCATCGGCTGGCAAGGCGGCGCGATCGGGTAGGGCGAAGGACATGCGCAATGATAGTTCGAGTCACGACGATGGTCATGTGAATCGAGGAGACTTTTTCGATTCAAATCGTCACCGATTCGGCATCATGCATTGCGCGTTCCAGAACACTTACGCTACGAGTCTTGCCCTCACCGACTCCAGCGTTCGTGCCCGCGTGGTGTCGATGCCCTCGAGCCATGCACTGAGCTCACCCATTGCCAGACCCTCGCGCGCGAGGGTTCGTGGATCGGGCAGCCGACTGCGTTCGATGCGCTTGTACAAACACCAGAAACCGGTGCGATCCCACAGCAGGCACTTCACCTTGTTGCGCCGCTTGCCCAAGAACACGAACACCTGGCCCGAGAATGGGTCATGGCCAAGCATCGGACCCACCAACGCAGCCAGTCCGTCGATCGATTTCCTCATGTCGACCGGCTCCACGCAGATATAGGCGCGAATCGCCGACGACAGAATCATGCCGATCCCCTCAGTCGTGACAGCAACGATTCGATCACATGGCGGGCTGCCTCATCGTACAGGCGAACCGTCACGCCAGCAGCATCGATTTCGATCGGCGACACACGGGTTGGGTCCGCTGATGATTGAACCGTCGGCGCTGCAGCCCGTATCGGCATCGACAGGAAGGCGGCGCTTTGCCCCTTGGGCTCATCCCGCCCTGGGGCTCGGCGTGGCCCTGGCGCCAAGCGTCCTTCGAATCGCGCCACCCAGCGCCGGAATGTCGATACCGCCAGTTGGTTCGTCGCGCAGTAATCAACCAGCGAAGTGCCGGCTGCCTTGCGCCTGGCCTCATGGTCGCGCCAGAACGATTCGCCCAGAATCAACACTTGTTTGCCCGTGCGTGGATCCAGGCGACTACGGACTGCGCCCGTATCAGTCGTCTTTGCTGACTCGAATCCCATCCCTTCCATCAATCACTCCCGTCATTGCTGATCTCTCGGAAGATTGCCGCGTCAGATCGCATCTTGGAAGAACGGGGATTCCCGGACTTATACGGTTCGCGAACACCGGCTCCACCGTCCCGATCCTCTGGCTATACAGCCGTCGTCCTCGCTCGGTGTCGATTGCCCTCTTCATCATCTGCACTTCAGCATGCGGGCTCGCCTGCCCCTTGACGAAGATCGCCACCTGGCGAACCCGTGTCTTGTCCGGGTGGCGCAGGCATTGTTCACGCAGCGCGCACGGCACGCAGCTCGCGACCGCGCCGGTGTACTTGTGATGCCCTCGGCCGTTGACCGTGCAGTTCGATCCATTGCTGTAGAGCCGCTCGCCCGCCGGACAGATGCATGTGTTCGTCTTCGCGTCGACATTGAAGTCCGAGGGCCGGAACTTCTTCGGTCCTTCGTCCTGTGACGCCGCCTTGTTGTACAGAGGATCCGGCTTGGCTTTGTGTCTGCCCTGATCCGCAAAGCGCTCGTCTCGCTTGCGCATTTCGCCGTCGTCGATCATCGCCGGAATATTGCGCTCGCTTAGCTGCCGCAGGTTCTCCTGGCTGTGGTAACCCGCATCGGCCGTGATCAACGTGTTCTCGTCGCGCACCAGCGAGGTCGCCTCGATCATCGGCAACAACGCTTGCTGCTCCGACCCCGAACCGTGCACGTCGGCGGCCACGATCACCTGATGCTTTGAGTCCACTGCTGCCTGGTCCGCGTAGCCCTGGATCACGCCCTTGCTCGTGGCCATCTTCGCGCTGTCCGGATCGGTCACGTTGTCCTTGAGCTCCTGGCCCTTGGCGTTACGCCTGGGCGCCTTGCTCGTGATGAACGAACGGATGCGCTCGGCCTCCTTGCTCAGGGCCTTGGCCCGATCGGCACGGCGTTCGTCCAGCGCGGGCTCGTCCTTGCCTTCGTCGCGGCGTTGATGGGCCTGCAGGATCTTCCTGGCCGCCTTCTCGTACCGATCGGCCTTGTGCGCCAGTTCCGCGTGCGTGCCGCTTCGCTCCTTGCTCGCGTTCGAGGGCAGCTTCACGCCGTCGATCGCGAACATCTCCCGACCGATCAGCCCCATCTGGTCGCACACCAGCAGTACCTGCGTGAACAATGGCCCGATCTGCGAGCCGAGCTCGCGTACGAACTTCGCGATGCTTGTGTACGCCGGCGCCTGATCGCCACTGATCGCCATGAAGAGCACGTTGTCGCGGCACGCCCGCTCGATCGCCCGGCTGCTGATCAAGCCTCGGCTGTAGCCCAGCAGCACGATCTTGAGCATCACGCGCGGGTCGTACGCCGTGGCCCCTGTCACGTCATTGCCAAACCGTGCATCCAGACCCGACAGATCGAGGTCGTTATCGACCAGGTGATCCAGCGCGAACTCGAACGTTCCAGGCTGGATCTGCTCGGCGAGTACCACGGGAAGAAACTTTGGGCTGCGATCAACAGGCTTATAGCGCGGCATCTCGTCGTTCCTCCGTCCAATGCGTCAATTGTCGCGCTTCAGGGGACTTTTTGCACAACCTCAACGTTTGAGCTCACCTGCGGGCGCCAGACGGCGAAGCCGGCTGGCGAACGTCAGGTGGAGCGAAGGGTTAGGCATCCCTTCGCCCTGGCTCGCTCTGATGCAGGAACTTCGTGTAGAGATCGCGTGGTGGCGCGACCGATATCGACTTGAGTACTTGGCCGACGTTGCCGCGGTGGTACCCGCCGTGGGTGAGAACGTGGAGAAGAATTTCTTCCCTGGACATGCGACCTTGGTCGCCATCGGTGAAAGTGAAGGCCAGAACCTCCGACAGGGCTGGAGCCGTGAGGCTGGAAACGTAGTTGCGGTACCAGGCGTCGGTGGCTTCGACATCGGCTCGGAGCTGCTCAAGCGACGGAGTAGCCTTCGTATTCGTAGCGTCGAAGGGTCTCGGCTCCCCACTGAGGTGGGCGCGAAAGATTCTGTCGACGACGTAGATGTGGTTGAGGGTGCGGACGCAAGTGTGAACCCGTTCGGAATGTTCCGGCGGCAGCGCGGCCAAGAGCGAGAACAGCTCCGAATTGGCCCAGCACTTGTAGCCGAACAGCGACATCATGGTCTCGGTGGACATGGTGGATGCTCCCGTGATGCCTAACGAATGAAAGGGACTTCCCCGTCCCGAACCAGCCGCGTGGTTATTGCGGCGCTCGGCAACTGAGTGCCATGATGGGGATTCGACTCTCGCATCAACTCATCCGGAAGGGGAAGTCCATGTCTATTGTCTACGTTGGGATCGATCTCGCCAAGTCCGTTTTCGCTGTCCACGGTGTCGATGAGGCCGGCAAGCCAGCACTGGTTCACCCGAGAGTTCCGCGCGGCAAACTGCACGAGTTGGTTGCCAAGCTACCGCCCTGCACCATCGCGATGGAGGCGTGCTCGGGTGCTCACTTCTGGGCCAGGCTCTTCGTCAGGTATGGTCACACCGTTCGACTCATCGCACCCAAGTTCGTCACACCTTACCGCATGTCGGGCAAGCGCGGCAAGAACGATGCCGCCGACGCTGCCGCAATCTGCGAGGCCGTACAGCGACCCAACATGCGCTTTGTTCCCATCAAGGATGAAGACCAGCAGGCGCGGCTGACCGTTCACCGTGTGCGCCAGGGATTTGTTGAGCAACGCACCGCGACCATCAATCGCATCCGCGGCTTGCTGTCCGAATTCGGCTTTGTCATGCCGCAGCGAGCAGCTGTCGTACGTCGCCAAGCGGCACAAGCGCTTGAGGACCTGCCGGGCGAGGCGAACCTGGCGATTGGCGATCTGCTCGGTGAATTACATCGCCTCGATGCACGCATTGTCGACTACGATCGGCGCATCGTGCTCATGGCCCGCCAGGATGAGCGTGCAAAGCGATTGATGAGACTGTGCGGCATTGGCGAAACCACCGCCACCGCGCTGCTAGCCGAGGTCGGCAATGGACACGAGTTCAAGTGCGGCCGTCAGTTCGCCGCCTGGCTTGGCCTCGTACCCGGACAGTACAGCTCCGGTGGCAAAACACGCTTGGGGCGAATTACCAAGGCAGGTGATCCATATCTTCGAACCATGCTGGTTCTGGGGGCCAGGTCTGTCATCACCACGGCAGCAAACAAGACTGACCCGGTCAGCCTGTGGGTTAAGTCTCTCGTGGAGCGGCGCGGCTACGCCAAGGCCGTCGTCGCCATGGCCGCCAAGAATGCGCGAATGGCCTGGGCGATCTTGAAGTTCGGTGACGAGTTCAAGATGCCAGCGTAGCCATCCCGTTGAATCCATCACGACCGACCAAACCCACTTCAACGACTTCTTCCACAGCGCGCACGTCAATCGTTTATGGATCAAGGTTGGACCTGCGCGGGGAATACCTGATTATCTCGGGGCGGCGAAGAGCATCTCGACCGCGACTAACGAATGAGGTCCCCGCGTGCGTCTTTCATAAGGGTCCGCAGCTCACATCGCTGCACCAATGACCGTTTGTAGTCTTGCCGTCCGCATTGATTCGCCGATCGACCGAAATGCACGTGAAAGAGGCCCGAAAGAGAAAGCAATCATGAAAGCAGATACTTCATAAAAACCGCTTGAACTGAAAAGGGAAGCCCTTGTAGTGGAGTTAACCGGCGGGCTGCGGCAGGCGGCTTTGGCCCGGTGCCGGAAAATGAACGAAGTACGCCGGCGCCGGGCCAAAGCCGCCTGCCGTGGCACGTCCGGTTGAACGACAGGTTGGGCGTCAGCTCGCCCGTCGTCGCGTCGCCGACCCTCATTTCCAACCGCGCACGCGCCCTGCCTCTTCGATCCACTTGCGCATCAAGGGCTCCCGCGCCTCTTCCAAGGACTTCACCTTCACGTAACGGCTCCGTCCAACGCTTCCAAGCGGAAGAGAGGGATCGAAGTCCGCGCCACCGAAGAACACGACGTTGGCGGAGACGTCGTAGGCGACCAATTCGATGATCCACCCCTGCTCCGGCAACCCGTAGTACGCCTTCTGCCACTTAATGGCGTATTGAAGCCCGGGGATCGCTTCGCAGATCAATTCATCCAGGTGCTTGACGATGGGATGCAGATCCGGCATCACGCGCCGGATCCAGTCCTCGATGGCCGCGTGGCTGTCTGTTGGCGCCGGCGCCTTCTTGGCCGTGAGTGGCTTCAGTGATTTCGCCGTGTCCCGGCTTTTCTTAGCCTTCATGTCAGTTGCCTCTTCCTCTGACTCATTCATTCCGAGCCTCGCGCGGTTCGGACCTCAATGCCACAACTGTCGTTCGACGAAGAACTCGAACCCACTGACGCCCAACGTTGGATTTGAACGGACAAACCCTATCCCAACACCGTCCGTTCAACAAACACTTTCTTGCCCGATAACAACCAGTCCCGGAAATAGCACAACAGGCCTATAGCAACCCGCTCCCGCCCATTGTACTGTATGTACAAACAGTATTAACAGGCCGACATATGCGGACAGTAGAAAACCCGCCACTTACCGCGCCTACCCTGCTCGGTCGGGTGCGTGAGTGCATTCGGTACCTGCACTACAGTTATCGAACCGAAAAGGTCTACGTGTACTGGGTTCGCAAGTTCCTGCGCTATCACGGCCTGCGTCATCCCGCTCAAATGGGTCAGCCCGAGGTCGAAGCCTTCCTCACCTGGCTGGCGGACGATCAACACGTATCGGCGGCCACGCATCGCCAGGCTCTGTCAGCCATTCTGTTCCTGTATTCGCGGGTCTTGCAGGTGAACTTGCCGTGGATGGAATCGGTAGGCAGGCCACGGGAGCGGCGGCGGCTTCCGGTCGTGTTGTCCCGCGATGACGTCACTCGGGTGCTGGCGAAGCTGGAAGGCGAGCACCTGCTGCTTGCCCGTCTCCTATACGGAACCGGCATGCGCGTTGCCGAAGCTCTGTCCTTGCGCGTGAAGGACATCGAATTCGCGCACCGTACGATCATCGTGCGATCGGGCAAGGGCGACAAGGACAGGGCACTGATGTTGCCGGAATCACTGGTCAATGATCTGCAAGCCCAACTCCAGGCGGCTCACCAATGCTGGACGAATGATCGTCATTCGGATGTGCCCGGTGTCTGGCTGCCCGACGCGCTTGCACGGAAGTACCCACGCGCAGGTCAGTCATGGGCATGGTTCTGGGTGTTCCCCCAGGCCCGGCTTTCAGCGGACCCACGTTCGGGCATCGTGCGCCGGCATTTCCTGTTCGCGCAAACGTTTCAACGCGCGTTCAGGCGCGCCGTCGCCGACGCTCGCATTCACAAGCCGGCCACCCCGCACTGTCTGCGCCATTCATTCGCCACGCATCTGCTGCAGTCAGGCTACGACATCCGGACCGTTCAGTCGCTGCTGGGGCATGCTGATGTCTCAACAACAATGATCTACACCCACGTGCTCAAGGTCGGCGGGGCGGGGGTGCACAGCCCACTCGATACCTTGTTCAATGCGACCCGCATCGGTTCGTCGCCGCTTCCCAACACGCCCACTGCCAGGTCGACCGATTGACCTCGCCGTCAACCCTTCGCCTTGCCAAGTTTCATGCGCGCAAATTCAACAACCTGCGCAGCCACGAGCCGGCATGCAATGACCGCTTCGTTGTCGTCCCTGAGTGAATCGAACGGTCGCTCGGTTGAAATGACCGTGGCGCCATACGGTGTCGGCCAGCCGCGCAGTGAGTGCACGATGGCCCGCAGCGAGGCGAGCGTGGAGCCCATGGCCTGCGTGCCGTGGGCGCACACGACCAGGCCAACTGCCCGGCCATCCAGATACACCCGTTTGTCCTGGGCAAGATCCTCGACAAAGTCGAGTGCGTTTTTAACCAGCCCTGAAATGCCGCCGTGATACGCCGGCGAGGCGATCAGCACCCCGTCGGCCCGCTGCAGTGCTGCGACGAAGCGACGGGCCTGCTCGGTGCGCACGGTTTGCGAGGGGTCGTAGATTTCGGCCGGCAGGGTGCGCCCGGCAAACAGGTCGGTTTCGCAGCCCAGCGTAGCCGCATGATCGAGTGCGACCCGCAGGGCCAGTTCGGAGGTCGAACCATCGCGGGCGGTGCCGCCCAGGCCGACGATATATGGGGGTTGACTCATTAACCGCTACGCTTGTCTTGTGGCCCGGCCCAGGGCATCAATGCAGTGCATTCGCACCAAACCGACCGCAGCGGCACACGCCTTGGTCCGGTTTGCAAGACCGTGTATCCGGATCGGATCGACCTATTCGTTCGAGTGTACACTGATCGGGCGAAGCAAACGCGCACCACCCGCGGGTGGCAAAACGATCAAGGAGACGACCGACATGAATCACCGTATGCGATTCGGCATCTTTCTGGCGCCCTTCCATAAGCCCGGCATCAATCCGACGCTGGCGCTCGAGCAAGATCTCGAGTTGCTGCAATGGCTCGATCGCTGCGGCTACGACGAGGCCTGGTGTGGCGAGCATCATTCAGCCGGTTCGGAAATCAGCGCAAGCCCCGAAATTCTTATCGCAGTGGCCTCGCAGCGCACCCGCCATATCCGGTTGGGCACTGGCGTTGTCAGCGTGAGCTATCACAATCCGCTCTGGGTGGCCGAGCGCATCGTGCAACTGGACCACCTCACGCGCGGGCGGGTCATGCTCGGCCTGGGCCCGGGTTCACTGCCCAGCGACGGCGCCATGATCGGCATCTCGCAGACCCAGACCCGACCCTTACTCGAAGACGGGCTGGGCGTCATCATGAAGTTGCTGACCACCGATGAGCCCGTCAACTTCAAGAATGATCGTTGGGAGCTGTGCGATGCCCGGCTGCATCTGCGTCCCTATTCGAATCCGCTGTTTGATATTGCGGTGCCAGCCGTGGCCTCGCCGACCGGGCCCAAGCTGGCCGGCATGCACGGCGTGGGCTTGCTGTCGATCGGCGCAACCACTGCCGCCGGTTTTGATGCACTGGCCCTGCACTGGAATGTGATGGAAGAGCAGGCGGCCCACTACAAGACCGTGGTTGATCGCAACAAATGGCGTCTGGTGGGCATGGTTCACTGTGCCGAATCGATGGATCAGGCCTATCGCGACGTCGAGTACGGCATCGAGCAGTGGTTCGATTACTTCCAGGCCGTGGCGGCGTTTCCGCAGATGGCGGTGCCGGGCAGCAACGTGAAGGAAATGATCTCGTTCGTAAACGATTCGGGCATGGGCGCGATCGGCACACCCGACATGGTCAATGCGCAGATCGACCGGCTCTGGAAACAATCGAACGGCGGGTTTGGGGCGTATCTGATGCTGGCCCATAACTGGGCGAACTTCGATGCCACGCGCAAGAGCTACGACCTGATCGCCCGCCATGTGTTTCCGCTGTGGCAGGGCCAGATGGCCACGCAGGCCGCAGCTGATCGGGCCCGCGCAGCCCGACCGGCGCTGGCCGAAGTGCATAGCCAGGCCGTCGCCGCGGCCACGGAGCGGTTCGCCAAGGAAAAGGCGGCCCGCTCTCATTGAACCGCGCCAAACGGGCGTCTCAGAAGGCGCCCGCCCGGTTCACGACAACGCGATCGGATCGATCAGGGCTGGTAGCAGGCACCAGCCGGATCGGCCTCGATCTGCAACAGTTGGCCGCCTGCGTCGCCACCCCATGCATTGCCACCGGTGAACACCAGACATCCCTCGCCCTTGTACAAGGCCTGCAGGCGTCGCGCATCATTGCCGAAATAGAACGGGATCCAGCGCTTGCCGCTTTCATAGGAATGTGAACGATCGGGCGCTCGATTCATCACGTCCTGAGTCTCGGCCATGCTCATGCCGATCTTCAGCTTTGAGAAACCGCTGCCCGGTGCCGGCGTGCCCTTGATCTCGCCCTCGAAGCTGCCATCGGCAGACTTGACCATCCGGCCGCTACCTGAGCCCGCTGGCGTCGCGGCGGTTGAACTCGAGCTGGAGCCACCCGAGCCGGGTGTCGAGCAACCAGCGATGAATGCGCCGCCAACAATGGCGATGAGCGCCAGGCGTTTTACTGTCATGAGGTACCTTTTGAGCGAGTGAGTGAGCATGTCAGGTTAGCGACGAAATCCGAGCGCAGCAAGCCTGCACACCGGGGTTGACTCATACACGGCACACTGGCTGACACGACGGCCCGTCCACATCATCTGAACTTGTCCGGAGTTCCATTGAGCGATTCGAAACCATCCCCAACATCAGCCCCCGACTACGGCCTGCCGGATCACCCGATGCACACCCATCAGCTGTGCGAGCAGCGATGGTTCGACGACTTTCGCGTTGGTGAGCGCTTTGCCAATCCGTCACGCACCATGACCGATGCTTTGTTCGCCGCCTTCCAACTGGCCAGTGGCGACAATCATCCGGTGCATTACGACCTGGACTACTGCCGCGCGCGCGGCATGCCGCACATGCTCGCCCACGGGTTCCAGGTGCTGATTCAGACGGCGGCCGGTGCCGGTCTGTTTCCTCACATGGTGGAGCACTCGCTCAAGGGTTTCATCGAGCAGCGCAGCCGTTTCCTCAAGGGGGTATATGTCGGGGACACGCTCTACAGCAGCCTGACGATCACCGCCCTGGAGCCGGGCCGCACCACGGGGGTGGTGGTGATGGACTGCGTGGTGCTCAACCAGCGAGGCGAAACAGTGCTCACCGGGGAACACCGATACCTGCTGCGCAAGCGGCCAGCGCAGGCCGGACAGGGTTTGACGATATCAGACAGGATCGGGTCTGGTCTGGCCTAACCGACCGGGCTCGGTCGGTTCAATCGCACCCGGCCTGTGCGGCGGTGCTGGCGCGCCCGGCTGGGATCGAACCAGCGGCCCCTGGCTTCGGAGGCCAGTACTCTATCCACTGAGCTACGGGCGCGTACCCTTGCTGACAGCATCTGCCATTCTAGCGTGCCACGGGACGCTTGTCCTAATGGGTCCGTACCTTGCCGATGCTGGCAATCGCGGCCGGCGTCCCACCCGGGTCGGCACCTGGACCAGCACTCGCGTCCCCGCCCCCGCCCGTGCCGGTGTCCCCGGCAATGCCAGCGCCGGTGCCAGCGCCGGTGCCAGCACCCGGGCCAGCGCTGGCACCCGCATCCGACGGACCCGTCGGAATCGCGCCACGCGCCGCCCGGCTGGCTGCACCACCGCGATAGTCAATGATGTCCGGCGCGTTGGACCCACCGGTCACGATGAATGACATGGCCTGGTCGAAGGTCATGTCCAGAAACACCACATCCTGGACGGGGACGATTTCGACATAACCCGAAGTCGGATTCGGGGCGGTGGGGATATAGACGGCCAGCAACCCCTCGCCGGTGGTGGCGTCGCGCATGCGCTTGGTGACCAGGCCGATGGTTTTCATATTCGGCGACGGGAAGTCGATAAGCACGACCCGCTGTTCGCCGCCCGGCGTGGCACCCGCCACGGAAAGGAACCGTTTGGTGGCCCGATAGATCGAATCGACAAACGGGATGGATGTGATGAAATTTTCAAATTGCCTGATCAGGCGCTGGCCGATCACCCGGCCGGTCGCCCAGCCCAGCACGAACAGGCCGACCAGTACCACCAGCACCGCGACCGCATATTGCACGGTCTCGTTGAGCATCAGGCTGGCCAGCGCCGGATACCTGGACATCATCCCGTAGGCCAGGCCCCTCACCCAGGGCTGACCGATATGCGAGAGCTGGTCCAGCAGGAAGCTCACGATCAGCCAGGTAATGATCAGCGGCGCCGCTGTCAGCAGGCCGATCAGGATGGTGCGACTCATGGATCTCATGGCATTCAAGTGTACGCGTGGACATGCCTCCCGAAATCGGGACGCGGGGGTGACAAGGATGCCGCGCCCGTTGCCGGGGGCCTGCACAATAACGCAATCGCGCGCTGGCGGCCGACCATGGCGCGCACCATTGCCACCATGGATAGCCCTGATCATGACACCGTCCGGTTACAGATTCCCTGATGCACTGATCACCACCCAGGCACTGGCCGACAGCCTGAATGATCCTGATCTGCGCCTCTACGACTGCACCCTGTATCTAGTCTCGCCCAGCCCGAACGATCCTTATGTGGTGCAGGATGCCCAGGCCGATCATGACGCCGGCCATATTCCGGGCGCGGTCTATGTCGACCTGCAGCGCGACCTGTCGCGCCCCGATGGTGCGTTTCGATTCACGATGCCCGAGCCATCCGATGCCGCGCAGCGGTTCGCCGCGCTGGGCATCGGCAATGCATCGCGGGTCGTGCTCTACAGCCGGGGCAATCTGCAATGGTCCACGCGCGTCTGGTGGATGCTGCGTGCAATCGGTGTCGACCAGGTGGCGATTCTGGACGGGGGCTGGGAAAAATGGCTGAGCGAGGACCGGCCGGTCAGCCGATCCTCAAGCCGGTATGCGCCCGCCCCGTCGTTGGCCATCCGGCCGCGGCCCGGCTTGTTCGTCGGGCGCGAAGCGGTGCAGGCGGCCATCAACGATCCGGGCACGGTGGTGCTCAATGCGCTGAGTGCCGAGCTGCATGCCGGTCACAGCCGGCGCTATGGGCGGCCCGGCCGGATCCCGGGCAGCGTGAATGTGCCCGCCACGTCGCTGCGCGATCCGGTGAGTCTGGCGCTGGTGCCACCGGCCACCGCTCAGGCCTGTTTCGATGCGGCCGGCGTGCGACGCGACAAACCCACACTGATTTACTGCGGCGGTGGCATCGCGGCGACGCTGGATGCATTTGTGCTGCATCAACTGGGCTACGACCAGATCAGCGTGTATGACAACTCGCTGAGCGAATGGTCGACCGATGCCACCCTGCCGCTCGAATCCGACCCGCCGCCCAGCGATCTGTCACTCAGGTGAGCGTGCCACCCCGGGTTTCGACATAGACGGCATAGAGCGACTGGCTGCCGGTCATGAACAGCCGGTTGCGCTTGCTGCCGCCAAAGCAGACATTGGAGATGATTTCGGGCATCTTGATGTGACCGATCCGGGTGCCATCGGGCGAAAACACATGCACGCCGTCGTAGCCGTCGCCCACCCAGCCCATGCCTGCCCAGACATTGCCATCTTCATCGCAGCGAATGCCGTCGGCGAAACCGGTCTTGCCATTGAACTCCATGTTCGCGAGCACCCGCGGATTGCGCAGATTCTTGCCATCGACGTCATAGACCCAGATCACGCTCTTGGCTTCCTTGTAGTGCGACACGCCGGTGTCGGCGATGTAGCACTTGCGGTAGTCCGGTGAGAAGCACAGGCCATTGGGCTTGAATGGCTCATCGGCCACCTTGACCACCTGACCGGGCGCATCGATGCGGTAGATGGCCTCCTTGCGTACCGGCTGGGGGCTCTTGGCACTCTCAGGCAACCGGTTGCCTTCATATTCCATGAGCCCACCATAACCCGGATCGGTGAAGAACATCCAGCCGTCCGGATGCACGGCGCCATCGTTGGGCGCATTGAAGGGCTGGCCGTCGGCCTGATCGGCGAGCACGGTGACCTTGCCACTGTGCTCGTAGCGGATCACATTGCGGGTGCCATGACAGAAGGCAATCTGCCGCCCCTGAAAGTCGAAGGTGTTGCCATTGCTGTTGCCCGCCGGATAGCGGAAGCGACGCCCCACATGGCCGTCTTCTTCAGACCAGCGCAGGCATTCATTGTTCGGGATGTCGCTGAACACCAGGGAGCGTGCCGAGCCGTTCCAGGCCGGGCCTTCGGCCCACATGGTGCCGCGATACAGGCGCACGATCGGGGTATTGCCCAGTTTGTACTTGAACCGCGGATCCAGAGCGATCACATCGGGCTCGGGGTAGCGCTGGATGGGGCCGTCGGGTGAATAACGGTCCAGATGCTGGGCGAAGACATCGGCTGTGGCGCTCGCGGCAAACGCGGCGGCCCCGGCCTGCGCAAAAAACCGGCGACGCGCCTTGAGTCGGGGCGAAGCGTCTTCGGGTAGTTGCTCGGTCAGATCGATCAGTCGGTGTTGCTCGACATGCTCCATGGTTCGTCCTCCAGGACTTCGGTTGTTTTTGGGTGTCGAAGTGTGAACTCATTGTGCACTCACACACAAGCTGCACTGCAACGTATCTGGTCCGATTCGCCATCGGATCGACATCTGCGGAGAGGCCGGCGGATGAGCCGGCCGTTCTGCAGCGCGTTCTGCAGCGTGTTCTGCAGCGCGGCGGACAGCCCGCGAGCGTCAGCGGGCGACGGGCAAGGATCGACGGGCGCCCAGCCAGGCGATCAGCACGGCGGGCAGCGCGACCAGGACGGCAGACATCGTCATCTGCATGGCCGACAAGGGCATCAGGCCGCCGCCAGGCGCAATGAACATGAGGCCGCCGGCGATCAGCGCCGCGCGCACCGGCCATTCGAGTGAACGGCTGTTGCGCAGATCGCCCACACCCGGCAGATAGCCCTGCAGGCCGCTGGCAACCAGCACGATGCCCAGTAGCGCCGTCGCGAAATGCAGCGGAAACATGGTCAGGTCACCCTGCAGGACCAGCGTCGGATTCATCACGAAAAAAAACGGCACGAAATAGATCACCGCGCCAATCTTCATGGCCTGCAGACCGGTCTGCATCGGCCCCGCGCCGGCGATCGACGCGGCGGCAAACGCAGCCAGCGCCACCGGCGGCGTGATGAACGAAACCATGCCCCAGTACATCACGAACATGTGCACGGCCAGGCGGTCCAGTCCCACATCGATGAGGCTGGGGGCCAGCAGCACCGCCAGGAAGATATAACAGGCCGTGATGGTCATGCCCATGCCAAGAATGAAGGCGGTCACGGCTCCCATCAGCATGAGCAGCAGCGGTGACTTTCCAGCGATATGCAGCAATTCGGTGGTGAGCGTGCCGGTGAGGCCGGTCAGCGAGAAGGCGCCCACGAGCAGACCGACACCGGCCAGGATGGTCGCCAGCTCGACGAACACCCGGCCGTTGGCCTCGATGAATCCGCGTACCTCGCGCCAGCCCCAGCGCTGGTTCGAAAAGACCTGGTTAAGCACCAGCAGCAAACCGGTGGCCAGCCAAGGCGCCCAGTTCTCGCGCTTCATGATCAGCAACAGCACCACCAGCAGGATGATCACGAACATGAAGTACCAGCCATCGCGCAAGACTTGGCGCACCTTGGGCAATTCCTCCGGCGGCAGGCCCCGCATCGCATGGCGTCCGGCATTGCAGTCGATCTGCACGAACAGGGCAAAAAAGTACAGGAGCGCCGGCACTGTCGCGGCGAGCGCCACCTCCGCATAGGGCACATCGAGAAACTCGGCCATCACGAAGGCGGTGGCGCCCATGACGGGTGGCGCGAGCACGGCACCGGTCGAGGCGCAGGCTTCGATGGCGCCGGCTGTGGCCGGCGTGAAGCCCGAGCGTTTCATGGCCGGTATGGTCATGGTGCCCGTGGTCAGCACATTGGAGATGACGCTGCCGCTCATCGACCCGAGCAGACCGGACGAGAAGATCGCGACCTTGGCGGCGCCACCGCGATAGCGTCCGCACAGGGCGAAGGCGAAGTCGATGAAAAACGTGCCCGCACCCGTGTATTGCAAGGCGGTGCCGAACACGAGAAAGCCGATCACAAGTTCGGCGAATGCGCGCATTGGCACGCCCAGAATGCTCTCGCGCGAAAACACATGAAACGCCGCGGTATCGGCCAGCGACAGCGAGGGCGAGTTCAGTGGCGCCGGCATCACGCCAGAGAACAGCGGGAACACCGAGAACAGCGCCATGATCACGAACAAGGCGGTGCCACCGGCGCGCCGCAAGGCTTCCAGCACCAGCAACCAGAGGGCGACCGCCGCCCAGAGGGTCCAGGCCGGAGCACTCTGGGCGGCGCTGTATTCCCAGCCGGCCGCCGCCGATTCGCGGGCCACCAGGATCATCGCCACCGACAGGGCAGAGGCCGCCAGGAACAGCAAGACATCGTAGACCGGCACCCGGTCGATGCCACGGCCCGGCGCAAGCGGGTAGAGAATGAAGGCGAGCGGCACCAGCAGGGCGACCAGCGCCCAGAAATACTCGGTGTCGAGCATCGTGAAGCCGATCAGAAAGCGCAGGGTGAACTGTTGATTGAAGCACAGCAGCAGCACCACCACCGTCCAGGCCAGGACCACGATCGACCAGACGCCGGTGAGCTGACGCCGCCCGGATGCAGCCTCGCCATCATCACTCACGGGTGAGTCCTCAGTCAAAGATGGGATCCATGCCGGCTTTGGTCAGCGCCGCTTTGCGCGCCTGCATCCAGGCCGTGGCGAACTCTGTCTTGTCTGCCGGCGGGTTTGCCGCGGTGAATGCCTTCCATGCGCTGCCCAGCGCGGCCTGACGCTTGAGCAACGTTTCGTTGTGCTGCTGGGCCTTGTCGGTCCACGCACCGGCCTGCTTGAGGGCAGCCACAGCACCCGCATGGTAGGGCAGCACCCAGGTCAGATTCTGGCGCTTGAGTTCAAGCCCATCGGCACCCGGGGCGCCATCCTTGTAGTCGGCATAGTTCGCGATCATCGCGTGGGTGATGCCCTGAATCACGTCGACCGGCTGCGATGCATACGCCATGAAGACCGGATACGGATAGGCGGGCAGGGTGACCGGATTGTCCTTGCTGATGCCGGCCGATCCGCAGGTGGCCTGATGCGGATAAAAATACGGTCCGACCGCGCGCACCCGCTGCCAGGCCGCCTCGTCGCCGGCGGGCGTGGGTGGCCAGACCAGTCCGCGCGGCGAGGCATCGACCTCGCGCGACTGACCGGAAATGGTCGAGGCGAACGCGGCATCGACCTCGTTGTTGGTCATGCCCTTCCACATCGCCCCATAGCTGGAGAACTCGACGACATTGACATCGGACTGCTTGAGGCCTGCATAGGCGAGCACGGCCAGCGCATTCTGATTAAGTGCCGGCGAGCCGACCACGAAGCCCACGCGCTTGCCTTTCAGATCGGCCACCTGTTGCACGCCGGAGTCCTTGGCCACGCCCAGGGACAAACCGTTGCAGGAGGTGGAGGCCAGCATCAACTGCAAGGGCTGCGGCCCCCAATCGGATGCGGCGAACTCAAACACACCTTCTTGCGCGAAATAACCACCGACGCCCATGGCCGAGGCCTGGGCCCGGCCACCCTTGAGCGGCGCCAGCCGGGCCACGTCATTGCCCCCGGGCAGCACACGCAGATCCACGCCATGTTTTTCCTTCATCATCTTGCCCACGGCCACGGCGATGTTGAAGCCCGAGGAGCCGGTGTCATAGGCGGACAGGGTGATCGATTTGGGCAGCTTGATCTCGTCGGCTGCCTGGGCGCTCAGGGCCAGTGTCATGAGGGTGATGGCGGCGACCGATGCAGCTGGGCGAAGGGCTTTGCGCGCGGCCCTGGTGACCGGGGTCAATGAGCGTGTCCGGAAATTCATGGCGTCTCCCTGATTGATCGATTGTGCAGTGATTATCCCGGTTTTCCGGATAACGGACCGGCCGACCCGCCGAATTGTGCGGCATCCGGGTTGCGGATAGACTCACCGGTCTGATGACCCAGCCGCTTCTGTCCCCCATTCAGGCCCGAATTGTCGGTGTGCTTGCCGAAAAGCAGCGCACGGTGCCCGATACCTATCCGTTGTCTCTGGCCGCGCTCACGGCCGGCTGCAATCAGAAAACCGCGCGCGACCCGGTCATGTCGCTCAGTGAGGCCGATGTGCTCGCCGCGCTGGACGATCTGCGATCCGCCAGCTGGGTGTTCGAGACATCGGGCAGCCGGGTCATGCGCTACGAGCAGAATGTCCTGCGGGTGCTGCAGATTCCGTCCAACAGCCTGCCCTTGCTGGCGGTGTTGATGCTGCGTGGCCCCCAGACGCCGGCCGAGTTGCGCGCCAATGTCGATCGCTGGCATCACTTTGCCGACACCTCGTCGGTTGAAGCCTACCTGGAAGAACTGGCCAACCGGGCTGCCGGCGCCCTGGTGGCGCGGCTGGCCCGTGCGCCAGGTTCACGCGAGCATCGCTGGACGCATCTGTTGTGCGGGATGCCGGCACAGGCGGTCGCCGATCCGGTCGGCGACCGAAGTGCAGCGCCCACGCGTGATAATGGCGAGCCCCATGGCCCGGTTGATCGCGAATTTGCCGTTGGACAAGCGCCTGGCGGGCACGACGAGGTGAGCCGCCGGATCGCTGAACTCGAGCAGCGCATTGCCATGCTCGAATATGAACTGACCGATCGGATCGATGCGCTCGAACGCGCGGTGGCGGCATCGGCTCGTCCGGCCGACGACTGAGGCGAATCGCTACCCGTCTGCCTCGCGCCCTCAGGGACTTGGTCGCCAATTGTCCGGCTCGGCGCTGCGCGCTTCGGCGACCAGCTCGTCTATCGTGTCCGAGGTAAGCGTGCGAAGAAAGTCCACGATCCTATCCATCTCGTCATTGCTCAGGCCCAGCGGCGCAATGCGTTCACTGAGCCCCGCATGCGCCACCCCGCCCTGGTTGTAGAAGGCCAGCACATCCCGCAGCGTGGCCAGCCCACCATCATGCATGTAGGGCGCGGTGAGGGCCACATTGCGCAGTGATGGCGTTCGATATCGCCACAGATCAGCGGGGTTGAGCGTGACCTCGTAGCGCCCGAGATCTTCGGGTGTGCGCAGACCTACCGACTGCACGATGCGCTCATCGACATCATGGAACACGCCTGGGGCCACCTGCACGCGCACGGTTGGCGCCGGACGCTGCCTGAGCTGCTCACGATGCCAGCCGTAACCCGTGTCATGGAAGGCCTCATCGGTGAACCAGGCGCTTGACTCGGCCACGAGATGACAGCGACTGCATCCGGCCTTGCCGACAAACAGGGCGAACCCCTGCCGGGCTTGCGCATCGATCGCCCGCGGATCAACCCCCTCACGCCATCGGTCGAAGGGGGAATCACCGCCGATCAGGGTGCGCTGATAGATGGCCAGTGCCTGACCGAGACGGTCCGGGCTCACCGGTTGGCCAAAGGCCTGCTCGAAGCGACCGGCATAGTCGGGCAGCGTGCGCAGCAGGTCGATCACATGACCGACCGACGGATTGGCCATTTCATCGCGCGAGGTGAGGGGCGACAGATATTGGGTCTCCAACGCGGACTCGCGACCATCGACGAACAGCCGGCGATGAAAGCCGATATTGATCAAGGTGGGCGCATTGCGTCTGACTGTGCGGCCATTGATGCCGACCGCAACGGCCAGCTCATTGTTCGCGAAGCCCTGCTCCGGGATATGGCACATCGCACAGGACTGGGTTGCATTGTGCGAGAGTCGGCGATCGAAAAACAGTTTGCGACCCAGCGCCACCCGCTCGGGCGTGGGCTCACTGCCTGGCGGATGGGGCATGGCCGGCAGACCGCGGATCGGCGAGAGCGCCCGCCTGGCCGCCGCTTCGGCCCAGCCCGCGTCGCTCGACCCTTCCGCTGCTGCACCGGCTGCACCCCCGATAGCCGCGCCCGGCCAGGCTGCAATGACGGTGAGAAGGGCAACCAGACATAGCGCGAGGCCACGCGCGGCCACGAGTGAAACGGATTCTCCACCCATCGGGACGCTCAGCGCTGGGCCTGCTCGCCGATCAACAAGGTCTCGACATCGGTCATGACCAGTCGGGGATCGATCGAACCAAGGCCGTAGACGTTGCGGATGTTGCCCTCACGATCGATCAGGAACATGCGCAGCAGATGGTTGATCTCACCGGGCGAACGACCGGCCTGAACCGGCTGACCATAAGCGGCCAGCAAGGGCTCGAGCATCGGCCGGTCAGTACCGGTAAACAGACGCCAGGCAATCTTGCGACCGCTGTGCCGGTCGGCCTGAAGGGCTGCGGCGACCGCGCCGAGGGCTTCGGGCGTATCGCGCTCGGGATCGAAGCTGATGGTGACCAGTTGCAGATCCTGACGCAGCGACGGGCGCTGAGCGCTTGCATCGTGGATCTCATAGAGCGTGGCCATGGCGACCGGGCACCCTTGGGCATCCGCGCAGTTGAGATAGACGAAACTCACGAGCGCATGACGACCCGCAAGTTGCTCAGCCAGGTGGATCGGCGCGCCCGTGTGGTCGAGCAATACCGCGTCGGGCGCGGGCTTGACAGCGGGTAGTTGGTAGGTGCCGGCGCGAGGCGGTTGGTAGTCGAAGCTGGCGCGTCGGGGAAAGAGGCTGGCCAGCGAGGTACCTGACGGACCGGTCGCGGACGACTCGTCGGCCGCAGTGACCACTGTCGGCGCACTGCCCGACGACTGGTGCGCCGACGCCGGCACGGCAGCACGAATGGTGTCGGCTGACGGTGGCGCGCCAGCCGGTGCCGATCGATCGTGCGTGAACCAGACCAGCGCCAGACCCAGGCTGGCTGCGGCAAGGGCGAGCATGGCCGGCCTTGCCGGCGCCGCTGCCCCCCGCTGTGCCGACCCGGAATTCACCTCAGGTCTTGCCGTAGAGCGAGGCTGCGCCGAAGCGCATGATGTGGGCACGGCCCAGGCCTTCTTTGGCGAAGTCGATCTCGAACTGGGGCACCAGCTCTTTGCCGTTCCACTGATAGCCCTTCAGAAACTGCTCGTTCTGATCGCCTGTTTTGTCCCAGTTGGCCAACAGCGACGACGTGAAGTACACGCGCTTGCCATCCCAGCTTTGCGACACCATGTTGACCTGCTCGCCGATCTTCTTCTCATAGATCTGGGTCGGTTTGCGAGGATTCGAGATGTCGAACAGCCGGGTCTTGCCATCCATGAAGGTGTTGACCCAGAGCGTGCTGTCGTCCGCCGCGATGGAGATATCGACCGGCAAGGGAATCTTGGACGGATCACCGATGTCGCCGACTTCAGCGACGTCCCAGTTACCGTCGTTGTCGTCATCGTGAATCAGGTGCAGCTTGGAGGTGAGCGCCGTCGAGGTGAATGCCCAGTTGTTCTTCTCACCCCAGGCAAAACGCACTTCGAGCGGCGCACCGGGCACACCGAGCACCCGCTTGGGCTTGCGCGTGTGCAGATCCCATTGCACGACAGTGCCACCGAAGCGCTTCATCGCCTCGCCATCCTTGAGCATCTGGGCGAAATCCATCATGTAGTTCGACCAGCCCGTGAAACTGGAGGAGAGCAGGACATTCTTGCGGATGTTGGCGCGCACATCGTAGCCATACCCATCGGCCTTGGCGCCACCCACCTCCTGGGCGCCATTCAGTGCGCCGGGTGCGGGCATCCAGTGCGTGGCCAGATACTTGCCATCATCGGAATACTCGACCATGGCGGTGCGCCCACCATGATCCTTGTCATTGGACAGGCCGGTGATCAGCATCTTGCCGGGCAGCGCCAGAAAGGTATGCGGACCGACGACACCGCCGGAGTCAGACACGAAGGTTTTGATGGTTTTGGCCAGCGCCGGTTTGCCCGGATTGCTGTGCACATCGAATACGAAGATGGTGCTGGTGTCCAGGCCGCCCGCCCAGAAGAACTTTCGGTCCGCCGAAAATCCGCCATGGTGGGCCTCATGCCGGCCGCCCACGGACAACGACGCCACCACCTTGCCGAAAGTGGATGAGCCTGGCCGCACATCGACCGTGACGAGTTTGTCGGACTCATCGCCCAGCCCCTTTTGGCCGAGTGTCCAGACATAGACGAATTCTTCCTGCCCCTTGATGAAGGGCATGTAGGGCGACTGACAGGTTTCATCGGCCTTCGCGATGCGTGGTGGGCCGATGAGGGCCAGGGACGCGGTCAGCACTGCGAGCGCGGCCAGTCGGCCGAACCGGGCAGTCAAGCGGCGTTGGTGAGCAGCGGCAGGCCGCGACGCGATGCCGGGAAGCGGGCGTTGATCGGAAGCAATCATGAAGGTCTCCGGAATTGTCATGTCAGACTATGATCGGCGTCGACTGGCTTGATCTGGATCAATGGCATCGGCCTGCGCCAGGTCACACCAGATACTTGAGATGGGCCCCCGCGCGCACGCCGATTGCTGTCCTCTATAGTCGCATGGCCTGCTTGTGCTCGACAATCCTATATTTGCGCAAATTTGGTCCGCCCCTGAACGAGCGGGTGTGACCCGACAGGAGACTTCAATGCACATCGCTGTACTCGGCGGCGGACATGGTTGTTACGCCGCCGCCGCCGACCTGTCCGAACAAGGGCATTCAGTGGCCCTGTGGCGCCGCAGTGCCGGCCAGTTCGGCACGCTGCTGACCGATCATGCCATCGAACTGAAGGATCATCAGGGCACACGTGCCGTGCGGATCGCCAGGATCACGGCCGACCTGGGTGAGGCACTCGATCAGGCCAGCCTGATCCTGGTGTTTGCGCCCGCGTTCGCGCAGGTCGATATTGCGCAGGCGATGGCGCCCTACCTGACGACCGATCAGACCGTGTTCCTGGCCCCGGGTACTCTTGGCAGTTATGCGATGGCCAGGGCAGTGACCGAAGCAGGGGGCCGGGCCGCCGCCTTTGCCGAAACCGGCACCTTGCCGTATCTCGCGCGCAAACACGGTCCGGCTTCGGTGGCGATCACGATGCGCGCCAAGCGCTTGCCCACCGGCGTCTTCCCCTCGGCGCGCAGCGCGGCGACCATCGCCACGATTCAGCAGGCCTATCCATCCGTGCATCCGGTCGAAGACGCGCTCTCCGGTGCATTGATGAATGCCGGACCGATCATCCATCCGCCGCTGATCATGATGAATGCCGGGCCGCTCGAACACTTCGAGACCTGGGACATTCATCATGAAGGCACCCAACCCTCGATCCGACGCGTCACCGACGCACTGGACGCCGAACGCATTACCGTGCGCGAGGCCCTGGGTTATGCACCCAGCCATTACCCGCTGGTCGATCATTACACCTCGGATCGCTGGATGTATGGCGATGCCCATGACCGCCTCACCGAAAGCGGCGACTGGCGCGAGCATATCGATCTGACCAGCCATCGGTACATGACCGAAGATGTCGCCTACGGTCTGTCGCTACTGGTATCGGTGGCCCGCTATGCGGCGGTTCCCGCGCCGCTGGCCACTGCGCTGCTCGACATCGGACGGGCGATCTGCGGCGGGCAGTTCATGCATGGCAGCCGTTCGCTGGACAACCTGGGCCTGGCCGACCTGTCGGCCGGTTCGTTGCGCCGCCTGCTCGCGGAGGGTTTGTGAACCAGGGCGCTGACGCGATGCGTCTGGTGGCCGCCGGTGCCGGACGCATGGGACGCAGCATGTCGATCGCCTTCGCCTGGGTCGGGCGGTCGATTGATCTGCTCGATCTCAAACCGCGGGATGATGCGGGCTTCAGGCGACTGGCCGACGAGGCGCGCGCCGAGATCGACGCGCATCTGGGTTCGTTGATCCGGGTCGGGCTGATCGACGCCGATGGCGCCCGGCGCGTCGCGGCGCGAATCGGCGTGCATCCGGTCGAGGCAGCCGCCACCGTGCTCGGCCGCGCCGACCTGGTGTTCGAAGGGGTACCCGAGGTGCTGGACGACAAGCGATCGGCGTTTGCCTTGATCGAATCCCATGCGCGCCGCGACTGCCTCATCGCCTCCACCACGTCGACCTTTCTGGCCACCGAACTGGCCGCCATGCTGAGCCATCCCGCGCGGTTTCTGAACGCCCACTGGCTCAATCCGGCCTATCTGATTCCGCTCGTGGAGGTGTCGCCCCACGCAGGCACCGATGAGCACGCAACCCGGCAACTGTGCGAAATTCTGCGCCAGGCAGGCAAGGAACCGGTGATCTGTGCGCCAAGCCCCGGTTTCATCGTGCCGCGTCTGCAGGCATTACTGATGAATGAAGCGGTGCGTCTGGTCGAAGAAGGCGTGGCCAGCGCCGAGGATGTCGACCGGGCGACCCGTCTTGGCTTCGGTCTGCGCTATGCGTCGATGGGCGTACTCGAATTCATCGACATCGGCGGGCTGGACATCCTGCATCGTGCCTCGGGCTACCTGGCCGACACGATCGATGCGCAACGCTACGCCACGCCGGCCCTGGTCGAGCAATGCATGCGCGAGGGCAGAATCGGTCTTCGAACCGGTCAGGGCATCTATGCCTGGCAGAACCGCAATCCGGATCAGCAGCGTGATGACGCGCTGGCCCGCATGGTCGCGATGCTCGAACACCAGAAGCTGCTCAAGCCACCGGTGCTCTGACCGCAGGCCCTGCCGGCTCAGTTGGCCAGTGAGGGCAGCCAGGTGGCCAGGGGCGGAAATGCGATGATCAGGGCAATGAGCAGGAAGACGCAGGCGATGAAGGGCATGGCAGCCAGGTAGATGTCCTTCATTGTGGTACCCGGCGGCGCAACGCCCTTCATCACGAACAGCAGCAGACCGAACGGTGGCGTCGTGAACCCGATCTCCAGCGTCAGCAGCATGATCAGGGCGAACCAGGTCAGATCGAAGCCGAGCGAGTTGGCCAGCGGGAAGAAGATGGGCGCGGTGAGCAACATCATCGACAACTGATCCATGAAGCAGCCCAGGAACACCAACACCGCGATCATCACCATCAGCATCGCGAACGGCGAGATATCGAATCCGGTCGCCCAGGCGATCAGTCCGCTCGAGGCCCCCGAGAACGCCAGAATCTGGCTGAAGGTGGCACTACCGAAAATGATCAGGAACGACATGACCGTGACCCTGAGCGAACCCATCACCGAGAGGCGGATCGACTTGACGGTCAGGCAGCGGTACAACAAGGCGAGCATCATCACCACGACGCAACCGATGGCGGCCGCTTCAGTGGGCGTGGCCCAGCCGGTGACCATGATGCCGATGGTGATGATGATGGCACCGACCAGGGGCAGAATGTCGACCACGACGAGGCGGACTTTTTCGGCGATGCCGACCTTGCGAGCATCATAGCCGGGCGCCGCCGACGGATCGATCCGGGTCCAGACCGCGATCATCACGAAGTACATGGTGGCCAGCAGGATGCCCGGCAGCACACCGGCAATCAGCAGCGCGGCCACATCGGTCTGACCCAGCGTGGCCAGCAGCACGGCCAGTGCGCTGGGCGGAATGATCACCGCGAGCCCGCCGGTGCCCAGAATCGGTCCGATCGACAGGTATTTGTTGTAACCCCGGCGCATCATTTCGGGCACCATCAGCGAACCCAGCAGGGCGGTCGAGCCCATGCTCGAGCCCGACAAGGCCGCAAAGCCCGTACCGCCAGCGACCGTGACATAAGCCAGGCGCCCCGGGATATTGCCGAACAGCTTGTCGATCGCGTTGAACATGCGCTGACCCAGCCCGGTGTGATAGAACAGCTCACCCATCAACAGGAACATCGGTATTGGCACCAGCGAAAAATTGGTCATGGCACCAAAACCGCTGGTGAGCATCTGGGTGATGCCGATCTCACCGCCCAGGAATATCCAGGCCCCCACGATGTTGCAGGTCAGGAATGCGATGGCGACGGGCATGCCCAGCAGCATCAGGGCGATGATCATCCCGAACAACAGGGCGATGGCCTCGAACCAGGGCATCAGTGACTCACCGGCTTGCCGTCGGCCGTCAGGTAGGGATCTTCGCCGGTGACCAGAAACCGACCGAACTCGATGGCCATGAACGCGAAGGCCAGGGGCATCACACCGGTGAGCAGCCATCGTGGCATGTCGAGCGATCGCACATCGATGGTGCCGTTCAGGTAATCGGCCCAGGCGAGCCCGGCCGAATACCAGGTGAGGATCAGGCAGGTGATCACGCTCAATACGAGAATCAACCGAAGCGCCAGGTGCCGGATCGCCGAGGGCAGTTGCATCAGGAGGGCCTCGACATAGATCTGGCCCCTTTCGCGCACCAGCACGGGCGCGCCCAGCAAGGGAATCAGCAGCAGGAAATATTCGTTGAACGTGAAAATATGGGCCGAACTCTGTGACCCCAGGTTACGCAGCACCACATCGATCACGATGGACACCATCATGACGCCCATCAGCACACCGGCCGCCGCGCTCATTCCGTACAGAATGTAGTGATAGACACGACCCATCATGACGGATGAACGACTCGGTGAATGAGGTGGTGTAGCGGCCGGGCCTTGCTGCCTGTGAACGCCCGGCCGGAACGATGGATGGAGGCGACCTTACTTCTGGGTGACGAACTTGGCCACGATTTCATCCATACCGCTTATGGAACCGGCCTTTTCCATCCGCTCCTTCATGCGATTGAGATTCTCCTGGACGGCGGCCGCCACGAACTTCTGGCTTGCCTCGGGCGATTGGTCGATGGTCTTGACGCCGCGCTTCTCGAGCTCGGCCTTTTCCTGCTCAGCCAGCGCGCGTCGGGCAGTGACCGACGCCTTTTCGTGTTCGGCAACGGCGGCTGTGAGGATCTCCTGGGTTTTGGGCGACAACGCATCCCATTTCTTCTTGTTCATGATCAACATCACATCGGTGGTGAAGAACGCGGGATTGATCCGGTATTTGAGGAAACGATCCCAGTTCGGATCCATCAGGCCGATTTCCGTCCAGCCCATGAGCTCGACCGTCTTGCGTTCCAGGGCGGTGTAGATGTCGGGCATGTTGACGTTGATGACCTGCGCCTTCAGGTAATTGGCGAAGAAAGCGTTGTAGATGGCGTTGCCGCGCACCTTGAAGCCCGACACGTCGAGCGCCCCATTGGCATCGAGTTTGGGTTCGCGCACCGACCAGAGGTGGAATTTGATGCCGCTGTCAAACCAGCCCAGGGCGATCGTGCCATTGCCTTTTTCGTGGGCCTTGCTGAGCAGTGCCAGTCCACCGTTGGCGCGCGCGGTCGGCGCATCGATGCTCGACGCCGAGACCACGTCGCATTCGGGCACCGCACCGGTATAGAACGCGCAGGGAATGTGCACCATATCGACCACGCCGTTACGAACGGCATCGGGCTGCTGCATCATCGGCACGGCCTCGGGCCCGCCACGCACCTGGATCTCGAACACATCCTTGCCGGCTTCATTGGCCTTTTTGACGAATTCGAGAAAGCTGCGGGAGTAGATCAGGGTGGCCGGAAACGCGTGGGTTGCGCTGATGACATCTTTGGCCAATGCGCTGCCGCTACCCGCTGCGAGCAGGCCGCCCGAGAAGCAACGCGGTCAACAGAATGGAACGACACTTCATGGACTGGTCCCCTTTGGTTATTGGATTGCCAACTGAACGCGCAGTTTACCGTCATTTGACGCGGGCACGGGCAGCCATCGCCCGGGTACGGCCCCGCGTTGACAGGCCGCCCGCGGGCTACCTATAGTCGGGCGGCAATCGGCCCTAGCAGCCGATCACCCCACCCATCATTCACCAGCCACGAGAGCATCACATGGACGAGACCGGAAGCACCTTTCGAATCTGGGCGCAGGGAGCCACCGATCAGGTTGGTCACCGACCCTATCTGGCGGCGCTGCTGCCGCATCTGCGCGCCTGTCTGGATCCGGGCTTCAGCGTCGAGTTCAAGACCACCACACCGTCGGTGACGACGATTCATCCATTGTCGGAGTTCCGCTTCGCCCGCGCCGCCATCCGCGGGGCGATCGAAGCCGAGCGAACCGGCTTCGATGCGTTCATGATGAATCACTTCCAGGATGCCGGGTTGGCCGAAGCGCGGGCCTCGGTGTCGATTCCGGTGCTCGGACTTGGCGAATCCACGCTGCTGCATGCCTGTACCCTGGGCCGCAAGCTCGGCCTGGTGGCGATCAATCCGGTGTTCATTCCCTGGCATCGTGATCAGGTCACGCGCTACGGCGTGAGCGACCGGGTCACCGGGGTGCGCGCAGTGAATGCCAACATGAGCGAATGGATGCGTGGTTTTGAATCGCCCGAGGCCAAGGCGTCGCTGCTCACCGCCTTCGAACGCGAGTGCCGGATTCTGCTGGACGCGGGCGCGGATGTGATCGTGCCCACGGGCGGCATTCCAATGATGTTGTTTGGCTCGCCCGGCGCCAATGTCGACGGCGCACCGGTGGTAAACGGTTGCACGGTATTGCTCAAGACTGCGGAAATGGCCATCAAGTTGCGACGACTCGATGGCCTGGGGCCGAGTCGCCGTCCCGGATCGGGCTATTCATTGCCGCTCGAACAAACCATGAATGAATTCCTGAATGACGGCTGAGCGATTTTCAGCGCGATTGAATTTGCACTGATTTGCATTGTGGAAACAATCAGTTGCGCTTTATATGCCATGTGAATCCCGGGCCATGCTTGCCAGCTGAATGCACTACCATGGGCCTCCGATCGGTAATTCACCGATGTCTCTCTGACGACTAAAGGCAAGGAGGAATTCAACATGGCAATCGACCTGATGGATATGGTTCGCGGTGCAATGGGTGGCGACGGACTCAAGCACCTGAGCGGCATTCTCGGTGCGGATGAAGCCAAGACCGGTGCTGCCCTTGGCGCCGGATTGCCGGCCATCGTCGGTGGTCTGATGAAGCAGGCGAGTACGCCGGCCGGTGCACAACAGGTGTTCGACCGCGTTGGTCAATTCGATGGCGGCATGCTGGGCAATCTGGCCGGCGCGCTCGGCGGCGGTAACCATTCGTCGCTCATTCAGACCGGCATGGGTTTGCTGGGTTCGATTTTCGGTGGCCAGCAGAACAACCTGATGGGCATGATCGGCCGACTCAGTGGCTTGAATCAGGGTGCCGTCGGATCGTTGCTGGGCATCGTCGCGCCAATGGTGATGAGTGCATTGAGCAAGGCCAGGTCCACCGGCAATCTCGATGCCGGTGGCATCGCCAGTCTGCTGATGTCGCAGAAGGATCATGTGGCCAAGGCCATGCCCAGGGAATTGCAGAGCGAGCTGGGGCTGAGCGGATTGCTCAGCAAGGGCGCTGATGCGGTGCGCGATACCGGTGACGCCATACGAAGTGCCGGGGCCAATGCAGGTGGCGCGCTGCGCAGCGCCGGTGCCACGGCGGGCGACGCAGCCCGTGCCGGGGCGAGTGCAGCGGCCGATACTGCGGCCAGCGGCGGCAGCATGCTGGGCAAACTGATCCCGATCGCCGTACTGGCGGCATTGGCCTGGCTGGGTTATCAGTATTTCGCCGGAACCGATGTGCAGAAGGCGGTGGACAAGGCCGGCAGCGCTGTCCAGGATGCCGGCAAGACAGTCACCGACGCGGCCAAGGGCGCCATGCCCAGCGTCGACATCGACGCCGTCTCGGGCAAGCTGACCAGCGCGGTCACCGGTCTGTCCACCGCCGTGGGCGGCATTACCGACGAGGCTTCGGCCACGGCGGCCGTCGACAAGCTCAAGGGTGCGGCCACGGCGATCGACGGTCTGAGCCTGGACAGCCTGCCCGCACCGGCCAGGACGGCGCTCAGTGGAGCGCTCGGCCCGCTGCTGGGTCCGCTGCAGCAGGCGCTCGACAAGGCCTATGCGATTCCGGGTGTCCAGGGCGTGGTCAAGCCCATCGTCGACCCCATCATGAGCAAGCTCACCGCCATGGCAACCTGAGTCGTCGGGATGGCCGTTGCCCCGCGACCGATCGCACGGGTCGTCGCAGGTGCAATGGCCACATCGCGGCCGGCGCGGTCCGCGCGCAGCCGGTGGTGCCTCAGAGGGTGGCACCCTGACTGCGGATCACCTCGGCATACCAGTCAAATGAAGCCTTGGGTAGACGGGCCTGGGTCTGCCAGTCGACGAACACCAGGCCGAAACGCTCGCGATAGCCTTCGGCCCATTCGAAGTTGTCCAACAGGCTCCAGGCGAAGTAGCCCTTGATGGGCACGCCATCGGTCACCGCCTGACGGAGCTCGCGCAGATAACGGCGCATGAAGTCGATGCGCTGCGGATCATCGACCCGGCCATCGAGTGACACCCAGTCGGTCAGACTCATGCCGTTCTCGGTCACGACCACGGGCAGTTGGTAACGCTCGTGATACCAGCGCGGCCCCCAACGCAAGGCCTGGGGCGTCACATCAAAGATGGCAAACGCGGTGCGCGGATGGCCCTGCTCGCGAGGCAAAGCCTGCACCTGACCATTGTCGAGCCCGCGCACGACCGCACCCTGATAGGTGTTCATGGCGAAGAAATCGAGCGGCTGGGCCATGGTGTTCAGATCGGCCGGGTCATGCTCGAGCAGATCCGGCGCGTATTGCGCCAGTTGCGCGGCCGGCCATTGGCCCTTGTACACGGGCTCGATCAACCAGCCCGCCAGGCCATCGAAGGAAAAACGACGGGCCGCCTCGATGTCGGCAGGTGATTCGCTGGCCGGAATGCCCGGATGCAGCGCCGCGACGATGCCGATCTCAAGGGGTTGGCGCGCGGCGGCGCGCATTGCCTGCACCGCCTTGCCATGGGCCAGCAGCACATGATGCGCGACCCGCAGCACATCGGCCCAGGGTCGTTTTTCGCCCGGCGCATGCGTGCCCAGATGATGGCCGAGCCGGATGAACACTTCGGGCTCATTGTGGGTGAGCCAGTGCCGCACGCGATCCGAATACCGCTCGACGACCGCCCGTGCATAGTCGGCGAACCAGTCGCTCGACTCGCGCATCATCCAGCCACCGCGTCGCTGCAAGGCCAGCGGGTAATCCCAGTGGAACACGGTGATCCAGGGCGTGATGCCGGCCTCGAGCAGCGCGTCGATGAGCCGGTCGTAGAAGTCGAACCCGGGCTCGTGACGCCGGCCAACCCCCTCGGGAAACAGCCGGGGCCAGGATAACGAAAACCGATACGCGCCCAGACCCAGTCGGCGCATCAGGGCCACGTCACCCGTATAGCGATTGACATGGTCGCAGGCCATCTCGCCCGACGAGCCATCGCGAATCGCGCCGGGCATCCGGCAGAAGGCGTCCCAGACCGATTCGCCGCCACCGGCCCGGGTCGGTGAACCCTCGATCTGGTACGACGAGGTGCCGGCGCCCCAGACGAAGCCCTCGGGCATCCGCTGCGTCGGCCTGGGCGCTGGCGCCGCGCCAGCCACCTGGGCCAGTGCGGGCACCGGTCCGGACGCGGGTGATGGAGCGAGTGCGGGTGTCTGATCGCCGGCACCGACCAGTGCCGGCGCGGACAGCGCGGCGCCCAGCACCTGGCGACGGCGACGATTGATCTCGCGTGGATTCATGACGGCACCCCGCCGCTCAACATCCGATGAACATTACGCCATACGCCGGCAAGTTCACCCGGTCGCGACGCAACGGCCGACGCTGCGCCTGAAAGCCCTGCGGATCGGCCACGGCCATTGCAAACTGGTGCTCGTCAAGCACGCCATAGTGACGCGCGCCATTGCCCAGGCCCGCGAGCGTTACGCGTTGCGATTGCGCGGTCAGGTTGAACAACCAGAGCAGCGTGCCCCTGCCCTGCCGATACGCAATGCACTGAATCCTGGCCGGATCATCGCTGGTGACACTGACCTGCTTCGAACCCGCTGCCCGCGCCAGACCCGCCACCACATGAAACGACGGATAGACCACGCCGGCCGCCAGGCCCGCAAAGCCGGGCTGGGGATGATCGGCCGGCCGATGGATGATGCCCAGTGGACCGGTGGTCGCGCCAATGGAAATTTCCTGCACGCCGGTGCGGGCCAGCGTGGCCAGATAACCGCCGATCCAGGCCGCGCCGAACAACCCGCGCATCCGCGGATCGACATTGGGCAGGCAGACCCGCACATTGTCCGGATTGGCGGTGTAGGTCTCGCCATGCGGATTGTCGCGGCAGCCGATCGCACTGGGGCCGATCCGGTACGGCGTGCGACCGATGAAGCTGCGGGCCGTGAGCACCTGATGCGGTAGCGCTTCGAGGGTTTCCATCACGGAGCGGTCGTCGGCTGCATGCACGGTCGGACAAGTGGTGTTGTGCACGAAATCGAGCAGCTCGGCCGGCACTCGCTTGCGATTCAGTTCCGTGAAGAACGAGAACATGCCACCACCCAGTTGCGCCCCCGGAAACGCATGACGCGCCGAGGCATACAGATTGGCCAGCGGCGGCGCGGGCGGCCGTTCGCCACCGGGCAAGACCGACTTGAGGTCGCCCACGGGCACCACCGCCACCGCATCGGGTCGTAGCCCGGCTTCGGCCATCTCGCGGGCGATCATGCTCAATTCCCAGGCATGTCGCTCGACACTGGTGGCGACGATTTCCAGCGTGAACGCCGCGCCCGTCTGCTCGACCAGTTCACGATAGGCCCGAAGCACCTGGATGCCGTGACCGCGACGCGTGTCGAAATGACCGATCAACCGGCCTGGCGCCGCCAGCCGGATGCGATCCACCACCGCCAGGCTCGCCTCGACTTCTTCGGCCGGCACGCCCAGTCCGACCACGGGCATGGTCGCGCGGCTCGTCCGGCCCAGCACCACCTGCAGCCCGCCGGCACGCCTTGCCCGGCCGGCCGCAGGCGCCGGCTTGGGTGCCTCGAAGCTCACCACCACCGACTGCTCGACGATCTGGCCGGCCTTGATCACATACGGCCAGGGCTTGGCCAGTGGGCGCACATAGGTCTTGAACGAGGCATCGGTCCAGTTGCGATGGTCTTCGGTTTCAAAGGCTTCGCCTTCCATGCGCACGCTGGCCCGAACGCCCGGCAATACCTCGTGAGTCATGGCGCGCAGATTCAGGAAAGGCTGGACGGGATCCACCTTGCGCGGAAACACCGAGCGCTCGCGCCGGCCATCCACATGCTCGAGTTCGACCGCCTGACCGACCGTGCCGGTCAGCGGATGCAGGACCACGAAGCCGGTACGCGCCGTGAGAAAGTCGGTCCTGGCGCGGGCCTTGCCCGAGAAATGCACGCTGCCATCGGCCCGACCCTCGATCCGCACATCAAACACCAGTTGCTGCTCGCCCTTGCGACAGGTGGCGCGATACGACACCGTGAACTGACGACGCTGCTGGTCGACCTTCAGGCGGGTGATGCTGGGCACATAGGTGCCCCAGTTCTCATCGCGCACCAGAAAGCCGACGCCCCGCAGGACCTCCACGCCGCGGTAGCGCAGATACCGGAGCTGGCCATCCCTGAACTCGACGCTTACCGGACCGTTGCTCAGAATCCGGCCGACACTGTCCGGCTGCGCGGTGCCACAGAGCATGATGGCGCGATCGACGGGGGACGGGTTCATGATGAATGGCTCCTCCTCAGGTGGCTGACCGCCGGCAGTGCCGGCATGACCTCGTTGTCATGATGCCACCACCCGATCGGTGGCTGGATCGATAAAAACGGCGCGGTCCATGTCGATGGCCAGATCCACCGACTCGCCAACCCGGGACACGTCATGGGCCAGCAGTTCGGCGACCGTTGGCACGCCGCCCAGCGCAAAGGTGGCATAGGTGCGGGCACCGGTGGGCTGCAGCAGATCGATGCAGGTGCGGACCACCGATTCGGCCGGCCGCACCTCGCCCTCGGCGCGTCGGATGTGCTGGGGACGGATGCCCAGCACCACCGCATCGGGCAGGCGCGCCAAGCGGGCCCGGGCGTGTGCGCCGGCCACCGGCAGGACCGCGCCATCGTCCAGACGGATGCCGGTCGCGCCGGCCTGGCCATCGGTCTGGACACGACCGGCGATGAAATTCATCGAGGGTGAGCCGAGAAAACTCGCCACATACCGGGTGGCCGGCCGCTCATAGAGTTCCAGTGGCGCGCCCTGTTGCTCGATCCGGCCTTCGCGCAGCAATACGATGCGATCGGCCATGGTCATGGCCTCGATCTGATCATGAGTGACGTAGATCATGGTCTTGCCCAGTTCCTGGTGCAGCCGCTTGATCTCGCCGCGCATCTCGTCGCGTAGCTGCGCATCGAGATTGGACAAGGGCTCATCGAACAGATACAGGCGCGCATTGCGCACGATCGCCCGGCCGATGGCCACCCGCTGCAACTGGCCACCCGATAGCTGACGCGGCTGCCGGTCGAGCAGCGCCGTGATGCCCAGCATCTGCGCGGCACGCTGAACCTTGGGGCCGATCTCCGAGCGAGGCGTCTTGCGGGCACGCAGGCCGAAGGCAATGTTCTCGAACACGCTCATATACGGATAAAGCGCATAGTTCTGGAACACCATGGCGATATCGCGCCGGCCCGGTGGCGCGTCATTGACCCGTACCCCGCCGATCTCGATATCGCCTTCGGTGATCGACTCCAGACCGGCGATCATGCGCAACAAGGTGCTTTTGCCACAACCGGACTGACCGACCAGCACCGCGAACTCGCCCTCAGGGATCTGCAGATCGATGCCGCGCACGGCGTGAACCTCACCATAACGCTTATGCAAACCAGAGATTGTCAGATCCGCCATCCGGCTATTGCCCTTGAATCAGGTAGTGAATCAGTGCTTGACCGTCAGCCCTTGCCGGGCGGTCAGCCCTTGACCGCGCCCAGCGACAGACCGCGCACGAAATACCGCTGCAGGAAGGCCACGGCCACGAAGATCGGTGCGGTGCCCAGCACCGACATGGCCGCGATCTTGGTCCAGAAGTTCGACTGACCGCCGAAATAATGGGTGATCTGTACGGTATAGGTGGTGACCGAGGTGCGCGTCAGCACCAGGGCGAACAGAAATTCATTCCAGGCGAACATGAAGGTGAAGATTGCCGTGGCGAACAGCCCCGCCCGGCACATCGGGAACACCACCTTCCAGAGTACCTGCCAGTGGCTGTAGCCATCGACCAGCGCCGCCTCTTCGAGCGCGATCGGCACATCCAGGATATAGCCGCGCATCATCCAGATCACATAGGGCAGATTGAAGGCGGTATAGAGCAAAATCACGCCCAGATAGGTATCGACCCAGCCCAGCCAGGCATAGAGCAGGAAGATCGGAAACACCACCGCAATCGGCGGCACCATGCGTTGGGAAATGATCCAGTTGGCCAGGTGGTCGCCGCCGGTCCGGTAACGGGCCAGCGAATAGGCGCACACCGAGCCCAGCGTCATGGCAATCAGGGTGCTCACCGAGGCGATCACCAGGCTGTTCCAGACCGTGGTCGCGTCACCGTCGCGAAACAAGACCGCGTAATTGCTCCACTGCAGGCCCTGCGGCCACCAGACCGGCGGATAGGCGAAGATCTCGTCAGCGGTCTTGAACGAGATCATGAACAGCCAATAGACCGGAAACAGGAACACCAGGGTCACCAGTACCGCGAGCGCCAGTCGCAGCCAGGTTCTGAAGGTATATCGTGGCTCGCTCATCGGGTGATCTGCACGCGCTTGAGGGCCCAGAGCAGCAACACGGTCAGGATCACGATGATCAGCAGGGCCACCGCCGCCGTGTAACTGGTCTCGAACTGCTGAAAACCCTTCACATAGGTGAAGATGGAAATCGTCTCGGTGCTCGTGCCCGGCCCGCCGCGGGTCAGTGCCCAGACGATATCGAACAGCCGGAACAGGTCGAGCGCGCGGATCAGCACCGCAATGGCCATCACCGGCCAGATCGCGGGCAGCACGATACGGGTGAAGGTGCGCCACCAGCCGGCGCCATCGATGCTGGCCGCTTCGAGCTGGGAGCGGTCCACATTGGACAGCGCCGCGAGCAGCAGCAGAAACATGAAGGGCGTCCATTGCCAGACTTCGGCCACGATGATCGCCGGATACACGAGCATGGGGTCCAGCGTCCAGAGCAGCGTCATCTCGCGCCCGAACAGCCAGCTCACGATCTGGTTGATCGGCCCGAATCGATTGTCAAACATGAGCGACCAGGTGGCGCCGGCCACAATGGGTGAAATCATCACCGGCATGACCAGCAGCGCAATGAAGATGGCCCGACCGGGCAGGCGGTCCAGGAACAATTGCGCCATGGCCAGGCCGAGCAACAACTCGATAGGCAGGGCGATGGCGGTGAACACCACCGTATGCCAGAGCGCCTGCCACAGGCGCTCATCCTCGAACAGCAGGCGGTAGTTGAACAATCCCTGGAAGCTGTAGTCGACATCGATCATCGACACATTCTGGAAGCTCGACACCAGCAGGTAGACGAGCGGGAAGATGCCGATGAGCAGCAGCACGAAGACCGCGGGCGCGGCCGACAGAAAACGGAAGTGACGTTCCCCGAAGGTCTGTCCGCTCACGACCGCGCGCCGCTATTTCGCCTTGGCGGCTGGATAGGCACCTGATTTCGCAGCCCATTCGGCATAGGCAGCCTTCTGCTTGTCGAGCCCGACCCGACGCGTGATCTCGTCGAAGCCCTTGGCCACGTCGTCGAGAATCTTCTTCGGATCTTCGCCGGCCCAGAGCCGGGAGATGCCCTGGCGCATCGCCTCTTCATACTTGTCGGTCTGGATGATCGACAGATCGAGCAGACCGGTCTTGGAGCCGGCGGCCAGCGCCGCCAGATACTCCTTGGCTTCGGGCCACAACTTCATATAGTCGGGATCGACATAGTGCGAATCGCGGAAGGGATCGCGCAGTGCAAAGGGCAGCTTGACGCGCTGGGCACTGATCTCTTCGCTGTTGAGCCACTGAATGAACAGATAAGCCGCTTCCTTGTTTTTGCTGGTCGACGCGACCGACAGGGCGAAGCCGGTGGCCAGTTCGGGATGGCCGCCTGGCGGCAGCGCATAGCCGACCTTGCCGGCGATCGTGGTCTTGGGCACCCAATCCAGCGCCTTTTCATTGGCCAGGTAACCCGCTGCGAACCGGCCATAGGGCGGCCAGGAGATGGTCATTGCGCTCTGGCCCTTCAGAAACACCGCCAGATTCTCGACGAAGCCGAACTTCTCCACGCCTGGCGGCATGAAGCGGTTCTCGTTGCGCATGCCCGTAAGGGCCTTGACCCCGGCCTCGCTGTTGATCGTTGCCTTCATGTTCGCATCGAAGAACTTGCCGCCCTCGACGCGAAAGCGCTCCTGGAACATGAACATGGCATAAGGTGCATCACGGAAGAAACTGGCGCCATAGATGCCATCGGCCTTGAGTGTCTCGGTGAAGAAGCTGCCGATATCGTCGAACTGCTGCCAGGTGGTGGGCACCGCGAGCTCGTAATTGAACCTGGCCTTGAAGGCTGTCTTGAGATCGGCCCGCTCGAACAAATCCTTGCGGTAATAGAAGACGAACACGTCGCCGTCGTCCGGAAACCCGTAGATCTTGCCATTGACCGTCATCTGGTTGTCGCGGTAGGTCGGCGCGATGGTCTTGAGTTCGTCGCGATACCCGTACTTGTCGACATACGGGTCGAGCACCTCGAGCGCGCCGGCACGGGCCAGATCGGGCATCCAGGCCGGGCCGACGTTCAAGGCGTCATAGGCGCCGGTGTTGGCGCGATATTCCTGCAGGATCTTGGTGAACATTTCGGCAGTGGGCACCTCAACCACCTTGATCTTGCAGCCAGTGGCGGCCTCCCACTTCGGGCCCGAAAAATTGAGCGGATCCAGCGACTGCAGTCCGGCCTCCCAGACGATGGTGACGGTCTTGCCCCCTGTGCACAGCGGCTTGGCCGCGTCGACGGCACGCTGGGCCGCACTCTGGGCACTGACCGGCGAGGCCCAGAACGCGAGCGACGCGATCAAGGCAGCCGTCAGGCTCAATGGACGCGCGGACGCGATGGACAAACACGGATTCACAGCCGAACACAAGCGGGCCATTTTGGTCTCCTGTTGGAATTCTGGTCGTGGCAGGCTGGCGCAGGATAGCAGTCCGGATGCAACGTGCGCAACATGGCTGGGCCGGCGTCGTTCAACCCACCGACGGCTCGGCAATCACCCCCTGACCGATCAACGCATCGATCCGCTCGCCCGGGTAACCCAAGACAGACGACAGGACCTCGCGGCTATGTTCGCCGATCCGGTAGGGCGCCGGCCCGGCCGGATGGACCGCCCGCCGATCCAGATGAAATGGCGCCGCGGTCACGGTCACGCCCTGAGGCCGCGTCGGATGCGTGATGGTCGGAAAGGCCTCGCGTTCACGCAGGTGGGGATGCGCGATGACTTCTTCGGCGGTCATCACCGGGGAGCAGGGCAGACGCGCCGCATCGAGCGCGGCTACGGCCGCATCCACCGACTCGTAGGTATCCAGCCAGGCGCCGATCAGCTCACGCAGGGCGGGCCAGTTCTCGCGCCGCGCGGCGCCGGTGGCAAAACGCGGATCGTCGCGTAGCTCGGGCCGCCCCATCATCTCGGTCATCCGGGGCCACATCGTGGGCGCCCCGCCCAGTTGCACGGCGATATGGCGCCCGCCAATGCCATGCACGACCATGTTGGTGCGCGGCCGGCGCGTGACCGACTCGCCGTTGAGCAAGGCCGGCATATTGATGTCATCGGCGCAGACCAGACACTCAAGCATCGACACATCGAGATAGGCGCCGCGTCCGCTGCGGGCGCGGCGCACCAGGGCCGCGCAGATCGCGCCGAATGCATGCGCCCCGGCCAGCACGTCGGCGGCCTGCAGGTTCGAGGCGCGCGGCGCATGGATGCCACCCGTATCCAGTTCCATCTGACCCGAGAAGGCATTGACCAGGTGCGCATAGGCCTGACGGCTGCGCAGCGGGCCGGTCTGGCCGAACCCTGAAATCGAGCAATACACGAGGTCAGGCCGTATCGCGCGCAGCGCTGGCTCGTCGAAGCCGTATTTGGCCATGACGCCGGGCGAAAAATTCTCGATGACCACATCGGCCCCGCGCACCAGCTCGACCACGAGTTCGCGGGCGGCGGGCTTGGTGAAGTCGATGGCCAGGCTGCGCTTGCCGGCATTGATGCGTGCGAAATACGCGCCCTGATCGGTGTACGCCGGATCCAGTTGCGGGGGCAGCGGACGCACCTCGTCGCCCTCGCCCGGGCGTTCGAGCTTGATGACGGTGGCCCCCAGGTCGGCCAGCAAACGCGTGCAATACGGGCCGGCCAGCACGCGGGTGAAGTCGATGACCACCAGACCTTGCAGCAGCGGTTCGTCGTCGCGATCGGGCGGTGTCGGGGTGGACTGGCTCAAGGCGGTGACTCCGGATGGTTGATGGTGGACGAGGGACGAGGGACGATGGGCGGTGGACGGGATGGAACCGGGCCGGGCCGGGAAGGCGTCGGGGGTCAGCTGCCTCGCGACCCGGCCGAATCCGGATCGATGGGAAACCGCGATTCGTTTTGCGCAAGTTTGGCCTTGGCCGCAACCACCGGATCGATGTCCAGCGCATTGCCGAGCTGGATCAGGTAGAGCAGCACATCGGCCATTTCCGAGGCGACCGCCTCGCGCTGCGCCGCATTCAGTTCATGACTCTGCGCCTCGGTCATCCACTGAAAGGGTTCGAGCAGCTCGGCGGCCTCGACGATCAGGGCGCTGGCCAGATTCTTGGGCGAATGGAAGCGCTGCCAGTTGCGTGCGGCGGCAAAGCGATCGAGCTCCCGCGCCAGGTCAGCCAGGGAATCAGTCATCGTGAACTCACCTCGGATCGGTTGCGATCAGGGCGGGGCGGCACATCAGGACACGCGGAAGCGGCGCTGACTGCGCACCGCAAAATAAAACCACTCATTGCCTGGCAGCGAACGCGGGTTAGGAAACACCACGAAGCCCGCATCGGGTGCGCGCACCTCGCGCCCGTCGCTGCGCAGGCCGATAAGTTCGCCCGCCCCGACCGGATCGAAACTCGCCCAGTCGCGCACGAAACGATCGCCCTCGGCCTCGCGATCGATCACATCGACCAGATTGAGCGCATCAGGTACGGCATTGGGCGGCTCCAGCGCCCGGTCAATCATGCCCAGCAGCGACAAGGTCTGCAGGATGGCGTGCAGCGCGACTGCCGGTGCCAGGGGATCATCATGCTGTCCGCATTCAAGCGTGACGCCATAACCGCCACAACGACGCATGTATTCGGTGGTGCCCACACCGTAATCGATATCGAGCAGATTGGCCGGACCCACCCGGCCGACCTGTTCGCGGCGGCGGCGCACGCCCCGGCCGTAGGCCTGCATCCAGCCCTCCACCAGGCGGCTCGGCCCCAGATGAGCGGCCAGTCGCTCTTCCTGTGCCGCCAGGGCAAACGGTTCATCGGCGCCCTGATTGTCCAGCGGCCCGAGCAGGCCGAAGGGCTGACCGCCGGTGTGAAAGGAATGCAGATCGAGCAACACGTCATGAGCCGCCAGCCACGGGCACAAGACATTGGCGATGCGGTCCTCGAAATCCTGGGGATCGGCATTGGGGCGAAGATTACGATTCAGATTACGATCGCCCTGCCGCTGACCCAGCGCATACGCCAGCGGATTGGTGATCGGCACGAGCGACAACAATCCCTTGCGCAGGCTGAGCCGGCCGTCGTCGAACTGCGCGACCACCTGTTCGATGGCCCGGGTGCCGCAGGTCTCGTTACCATGCACCGCGCCCAGCACGATGAGCCGCGGCCCGGGCGTCGGTCCGCCGTATTGATGCAGCCGCAGACTGGTGGGTGGGGTTCGAGCTTGGACCATGCAGTGAGTGCTCCGCAGTATTGAATATTTTGGTCATTGATGATCGCATGAACCCTGCGGCACCTCCGAATCGGGCACCGACCCGGTTGGCCGTGCCCGTAGCTAGGACCCACGCAGCAATTGCGGCAAGACCTCGCTGATCGATTCGCGCAGGACCAGATCAGCGTGTGAATCCATCGCCGTGGCCTGGTCGTTGATGATGATCACCTTCGCGCCCGCCTGCGCGGCAATTGGCACCATACCGGCCACCGGATACACCTGCAGCGTGCTGCCCACGGCCAGCAACAGGTCACACTCACCGGCCACGGCCAGCGCCCGGTCGATGACCTCGGGAACCAACGACTGGCCGAAGGAAATGGTGTCGCTTTTCTGAATGCCACCACAATCCGGGCAGGCCGGATCCGGATCGCCGGCGCGCACCCGCTCGAGCACCTCGGTCATCGGCATGCGTCGTCCGCAGGCCATGCAGACCACACGCCGCACCGTGCCATGCACCTCGATCACCGTGTCCGGCGAGTTGCCTGCGATCTGATGCAACTCGTCGATGTTCTGGGTGACCAGTGCATGCAGCCGGCCGCTGCGTTCCAGCTCGACCAACGCATGATGACCGGCATTGGGTCGGGCGGTCCAGGCGGGATGAGTCAGGCGCGCCTGCCAGGCCAGGCGCCGCACCGCCGGATCGGCCATGTAGTGACTGATCGTCGATTGCTTCTCGGCCTGCGGATCGCGGGTCCAGACCCCGCTGGGACCACGGAAATCGGCGATGCCGGAATCGGTGGAGATGCCGGCACCCGTGAGCACGACGATACGCCGGGCCGTCCGGACCCAGTCGCGCGCCTGTTGGATCGTGTCGGGGTGAACAGTCATGAATCGGCCTCGTGACGCCGCGGGTCAATCGTCATCAGGCTATTATCCTGCGCAATGGACGAGCATGGGCGGCCGACTCACCCGGCGCCTGCGGCGACACCAACAACACATCGAGAGAGATCAGATGCAGCGACGCAACTTCCTGGGCGGCGCATTGGCCGCAACCTTCGCCCCCCGCCTGGCCTTTGCCCAGGGCCTGGAAAAACCCAAAGTCACGATCGCCGTGGGCGGCAAGAACCTGTTCTATTACCTGCCCCTGACGATTGCCGAGCAACAGGGTTACTTCAAGGATGAAGGCCTCGAACTGGAGATCGTCGACTTTGCCGGCGGCTCCAAGGCCTTGCAGGCGGTAGTGGGCGGCAGCGCAGACGTCGTGTCCGGTGCCTTTGAACACACCCTGAACATGCAGTTCAAGGGCCAGCCGATGCGCGCCTTCGTCTTGCAGGGCGCAGCGCCGCAGATCGTGCTGGGCGTGAATCCGAAAACCATGCCCGGGTTCAAGACAGTGGCCGACCTCAAGGGCAAAAAAATCGGCGTTACCGCGCCGGGCAGCTCGACCAACATCCTGGCCAACTTCGTACTGGCCAAGGCCGGCATCAAGCCTGGCGATGTGAGCTTCGTCGGGGTGGGTGCCAGCAGCGGCGCCGTCGCCGCGATGCAGTCCGGACAGATCGATGCGATCAGCAACCTTGATCCGGTGATCACGCTGCTTGCACGCTCCGGTCATCTGACCGTGGTCAGCGATACCCGCAACATGGCTGAAGCGAAGGCGATCTTCGGCGGCCCGATGCCTGGCGGTTGTCTGTACTGCCCGGTGTCCTTCATTCAGAAGCACCCCAACACCGTGCAGGCCATGACCAATGCCATGGTACGGGCGAGCCTGTGGATCCAGCGGGCCAGTTCGGCCGATGTCATCAAGGCGGTGCCCGAGAGCTATCTGCTGGGCGACAGCGCGGTGTATGTCGAAGGTTTCAAGGCGGCGCAAAAGGCCTTGTCACCCGACGGTCGCTTTGCGCCAGGCAGCGCGGACACGGCCCTGCGGGCGCTGGCCAGCATCGATCCGAAGATCGGCGCCGCCGGGCTGGATCTGGCCCTGGTGTCGACCAATGATTTCGTCAACAAGGCGAACCAGAAATATCCCAAGGGCTGAGCGGAGGTCGTGATCCCGTGAGCGAGACGACGGCGGCCATCGCGCTGGCGGATGTCGCCTGCACCTTCATCAGCCGCGACGCGCCCGATCAGCGATACACCGCTGTCGACCGGGTCACCCTGACCGTTGCCGATGGCGAATTCGTCAGCGTGGTCGGGCCGACCGGCTGCGGCAAGAGCACCCTGCTCAATGTGTCAGCCGGGCTGCTCGAACCGAGTCGAGGCACGGTACGGATTTTCGGCGAACCGCTGAACGGGGTGAACAGCCGCGCCGGCTACATGTTCCAGACCGACAGCCTGATGCCCTGGCGCACGGCCCTGGACAATGTGCTGGCCGGGCTGCAATTCCATAGCGTGCCCCGGCAGGAATCGCTGGCCCGGGCCAACGACTGGCTGCGCCGCGTCGGCCTGGGCGGTTTTGGTGATCGATATCCGCATCAGCTTCTCGGGCGGCATGCGCAAGCGGGCCAGCCTGGCACAGACCCTGGTGCTCGATCCGGACATCATCCTGATGGATGAACCATTCTCGGCGCTGGACATCCAGACCCGCCAGCTCATGGAGAACGAGGTGCTCGACCTGTGGCAGAGCCGGCGCAAGGCAGTGCTGTTCATCACCCATGATCTGGACGAAGCCATCGCCATGAGCGATCGCGTGATCGTGCTCAGCGCCGGGCCGGCCTCACACCCGATCGGCGAATTCATCGTTGACATCGAGCGCCCGCGTGATGTGGCCGAGGTACGCATGACGCCGCGCTTCATCGAGCTGCACCGGGCGATCTGGGCGGTGCTGCGCGACGAAGTGCTCAAGGGCTACCGGCAGCAGCTGGACAAGGCTGCATGAGGTGCGATCGATGTGGCAGCTGATCAAGCCCCGACCGGGCAATCTGCGCCTGTGGCAGATCGGCCTGCTGGCCCTGCTCTTCCTGTTCTGGCATGTCATGACCAAGCCCGGACTGCTGCCCCTGATCATGTTCGAGAATGACCGCCAGGCGGCGTTCTTTTTTGGCGAACCCGTGGCCATCTTCCAGCGCATCTTTGCCTGGTTCGTGACCGACGCCGACATCTACCGGCACCTGATGGTGACCCTGACCGAGACCGTTGCAGCGTTTCTGATCGGTGCGGGGGCCGGACTGGCCGGCGGCCTCTGGCTAGCCCTCTCGCCCATGGCCTCGGCAATTCTCGAACCCTACATCAAGGCCTTCAACTCGATGCCGCGGATCATCCTCGCGCCGATCTTCGCCGTATGGTTCGGTCTGGGCATGGGGTCAAAGATCGCGCTGGGCGTGACTCTCGTCTTCTTCATCGTGTTCTTCAATGTCTATCAGGGTGTCAAGGAAGTCAGCCCGGTGGTGCTCGCCAATGCCCGCATGCTGGGGGCGAGCCAGCGACAATTGCTACGGCATGTCTATCTGCCCAGCGCCACGAGCTGGGTGTTCAGTTCGCTGCACACCTCGGTGGGGCTCGCATTCGTGGGTGCGGTGGTGGGTGAATATCTGGGGTCCAGCCAGGGCGTGGGGTATCTGATCCTGCAGGCCGAGGGCTCGTTCGACATCAACACGGTGATGGCGGGCATTCTGGTGCTCACCGCGTTCGCACTGCTCATCGACGGGCTGGTCGGCGTGCTCGAGAAGCGCTTGATGAAGTGGCAGCCGAAGGTGGGGGAGACTGAGAAGCTCTGAGCTTGCGAATGGACGGCATTGAACGGATCTTCGTCGCAGAATCGAATGACATGCCGGGCGACATACCGAAGGAGGCGACGATGAAGCCGGTTGGAACTGCCGACCCGGCATGCAGTGAGCCGAGCTCTACGGTGTCGCCAATGCCAGTCGTCATTCGAACCTGCGGCGCAATCGCACCAAGATCGGCGGCGCCCGGCTCCCGTGTGATTGACCGGGACGGCAAGGCGCGTCACCTGATCCAGGCCATCGCCATCTGGTGAGCACGCTGCCTGCCAATCGTTCGCTGTTTCGCGAGCCCGATTTTTTGCGGCTCTGGCTGGCGGGTTTCGTTGCGTTTTCCGTGCGCTGGCTCGAAATTCTCGTGTTCGGTGTCTTTACCTATCGGCAGGCCGATTCGGCATTTCTCGTGGCCGGCATGATCATGTTGAGACTGCTGCCAATGGCGCTGTTCGGCCTGCCGTTCGGTGCCTATGCCGCCCGTATGTCGCGGCGGCTGGGCCTGTTGGTGAGCTTCGCCGTGCTCGCCCTGGTGTCGACGACCCTGGCCATCATTGCCGCGCTGGACCAGCTCGCCATCTGGCACCTGGCCCTGGCGGCCTTGATCAACGGGGTGGCCTGGGCGGGCGACAACCCCTTGCGTCGCGGATTGATCGGCGATGTCGTCGGTCCGCTGCGCATGGGACGCGCGATGGCGCTCGATGTCGGATCAAGCCATGCCTGCCGTCTGCTCGGCCCCGCGCTGGGTGGCTTTCTGCTCGCGCGCCATGGCATGGCCAGCGTGTTCATGCTGATCACCTGCCTGTATGCGATCGCCTTGTTCGCGATGGCCTTGCTGCAATACACGGAAGTCGCGCGAGATCGCTCGCCCATGTCGTTGCGATCTATGCTCGCGACGGGTCTGTCCACCGCCCGGGAGAGCCCGCGCCTGGCGGGCGCACTCTGGATCACGCTCATCTTCAATGTGTTCGGCTGGCCGGTCCTGAGCATGGTGCCCGTCATCGGGCAGGACCGCCTGGGCCTGGATGCCGAGGGCATCGGTTTGCTGGCCAGCATGGACGGTGGCGGCGCGCTGGTGGGCGCGTTTCTGCTCAGCCTGTTGTCCCGGCCCCAGTGGTACGGCCGCCTGTATGTGGGCGGAATAAGCGTCTTTCTAGTGATGCTGCCGCTGTTTGCGATGAGCGAGCATGCGATCGGTGCCGGCGCGGCGTTGTTGATATTGGGCGTGGGCAGTTCGGCTTTCTCAGTCATGCAGGCCACCATCGTCTTCATTTCGGCACCAGCCGATCGGCGCGTGCAGGCGATGGGCTTGCTCACCATGTGCATCGGCATGGGTCCGATCGGATTCCTGCAGCTGGGCTGGCTGGCCGAATGGCTGGGTGCGCCGACGGCCGCCGTGTGCTCCGCGATGACCGGACTGGTGTTGCTGGGGCTGAGCTGGCCCTGGTGGCGGGCCTGCTGGCGCAATGAACAGCCGCCAGATGCCTGATTCCTGCAGGGTGGTGCTGTTGCCAGGCCAGTCCGGATTCGGGCCGACCCGATACACTTGGATGATTCTCAGCGAATCCGGAAGGGCAGACGATGTGGTTATACGATCCCCCGCTGCGCGACATGCGCTTTGTGATCGAGCGCGTGCTCGACGCGCCGGCGCATTGGGCCTCGATGCCGGCGCTGGCCGATTGCGACGTCGAGGTGGCTCGCCAGGTTCTTGAGGAGGCCGGGCGGTTTTGCGCCGGGGTGCTGGCGCCCATCAATGCCAGCGGCGACCTGGAGGGATGCCGCTGGATCGACGGCGAGATCAGCACGCCGGCCGGGTTCCGTGAGGCGTATGCGGCCTTTGTCGACGGCGGCTGGGCGTCATTGTCCTGTCACCCCGACGATGGTGGCCAGGGATTACCCTCGGTGCTGGACGCGGCATTCAACGAAATGATGGCCGCCGCCAATCATGCCTGGACCATGTATCCGGGCCTGCTGCATGGCGCCTATGAATGCCTGCGCGCCCACGGCTCAGCCGAGCTGAAAGAACGTTATCTGGCGCGCATCGCCTCGGGCCAATGGCTGGCGACCATGAATCTGACCGAGCCGCAAGCCGGCAGTGACCTGGGCCGGTTGCGCACCCTGGCCAGGCCGGCCGGTGACGACAGCTACCGGATCACTGGCAACAAGATCTTCATCTCGGGTGGTGAGCACGATCTGACCGACAACATCGTGCATCTGGTGCTGGCGCGTCTGCCCGATGCGCCGGCGGGCACTCGAGGCATTTCCCTGTTCATCGCACCCAAATGGCTGCCCGACGGCAGCCGCAATGCGATTCATTGCGACGGCATCGAGAAGAAGATGGGCATCAAGGGCAGCGCCACCTGTGCGATGCGCTTCGATGACGCCACCGGCTGGCTGGTCGGCGAGCCCCATCGTGGCCTGGCCGCCATGTTCGTGATGATGAACTCGGCGCGCCTGCACGTGGCGCTGCAAGGCCTGGGACATCTGGAGGCGGCCCAGCAGAATGCGCAGCGCTACGCCACCGAGCGTATCCAGGGCAGAACGCCGACGATCGGTCATCATCCGGCCATCCGGCGAATCGTGCTCACGCAACGCGCATTGACCGAGGGCCAGCGCGTGATTGCCTACTGGACCGCCCAGTTGATCGACCAGGCCCATCATGATCCGCAGCCCGAGGCCCGCGCGCGCGCCGATGCCTGGGTGGGTCTGCTCACGCCGGTCGCCAAGGCATTCTTCACCGACAACGGCCATCGCGGCGCGGACGAAGCCCTGCAGGTCTGGGGTGGTTATGGTTTTGTACATGACTACGGCATCGAGCAGACCGTGCGCGACAGCCGCATCGCCATGATCTATGAAGGCACCAATGAGATCCAGGCCATCGATCTGGTGATGCGCAAGCTGCTCAATGATGGCGGCCGGCAGTTCACCGAGTTGCTCGGGCATCTGGCGCTCGAGGCCGATCGCGCCGATGCCACCGATGGACTCGACGGATTCGGCGCCGCATTGCGCCCCCGGCTCGAGCTGGCGCGTACCTCGATTCAGACCCTGGTCGAGGGCGCGCAGGATGCACCGGAATGGCCGCTTCAGGTCGCTGACGATTGCCTGCGGGCCATCGGCCTGACCCTGCTGGGCTGGGCCTGGACCATCAGTGCGCGACTGGCCGCCAGTGATGCCGACGAGCCCTGGCATGCCCGCAAGATCGCCACCGCCCGCTTCGGGATGCAATGGTTGTTGCCTGAGGCCGACTGGCGCTGGGCGAGAGTGCGCGAGCGCGAGGCCGCGCTACCGTTGCTGGATTGAGTGAGTGAGCGTCGGACGATTGGGGCACGATGGCAGAAGATGTGCGCCGAGGACGCGACACCGATGCCATCCAGACGCCCTGAATCGGATTTGCTGGTGCGATAATCGACATCGCGTCGGCGGTTGCCGACCCGGACGGCCAAGGAGGCCTTATGAGCAAATCGCAAGATTCCAAACGGGAAAAAAAGAAACAACCCCTGAAGACGCCGCAGGAGAAAAAGCAGGCCAAGCGAGAAAAGAAAACCGGCTGACGGCAACGCGGCGGTTGTCGCCGGCCAAGCCAATCGCGTTCCCGGCGCTTGCTTCAAATCGATGCATAAACCGGGCGGCACCCCAGGACGTAGATCTCGGCACCAGGCCGATGGTGAACGAGTCTCATGGACGAGGCTCCTTGGCCCAGTCTTCGAGCGTCAAGCCACCGGGTATTCGCGCTGTCGAAAAGGCACCATTCCTGGTCACCAGAATCGCCTGATCGTTCGCACGGGTGGCGGCCAGCGTCAGGGCTTTCGCGTGTGCAGCGATCATCATGTCCAATGGCGCAAGCGTGACACCGACAGCCTCGCAAGCCGCGCGCAGCTCGCCATACGCTTGCGCCGCTTCGACCGTCCACGGCAGGACGGACACGCGCGCCAGGAACTCGCGGACCTTGGTGGCGAGTGCCTGAGGATGGCCGCGTTTGGCCACGCCATACAACAATTCAGCCTGCGTAACGACCGACACCGCGACGCAGTGCATTGGCACAGCGACCAGTCGCTCCCGCACGCGTGGGATGTCGCCTTTGATGATGTGGCTCGCGATGTTGGTGTCGAGCAGGTACGTTGTCATGCTGGCATGTTCTCCAACGGGTCGCGATCGTGCGCTCCCTGGTTGCGATCAGCCTCGCTCATGAAATCGTCAGGCACATCCGTTGTCGCATCTAGCGCGAAGAAGCCTTCCCACGAATCCGGCCGACGCGACAGAATCACGTCACCCGTTACGGCATCGCGGCGAATATAGACCTCGCCTTCGGCAAATCGATATTCGAGCGGCAGGCGAACCGCCTGGCTGCGGCCGGTCGTGAAAATCTTGGCTATTTTTGTCATGGCACTAACCACCGTAGCGATAGATACCAAAGAATATACCGCTCGATGTATGGCATCAACCTGTCGATCAGCGACGACGAGAAGCTTTAGTGAGCAATGTCATCTGCAGCGCACAGCGGCTGGCATCAACCCCTTGTTTTGAATCACTAAACGGCCTGCGCCCGCGGAGCCGCAGCCAGCAAGCGCCGCATGTAGTCATCGGCCGGCGCGGCAATCAGCGAACCGGTTCCCCCTATTCGACGATCCGTGCCTGGCGCATGACGATAACCCGGTCGCATGGCAGCCGGACGACCTGGAGGTCGAGGCTCACGAACAGGTAGCAGACGTCCAGCTCGGTTCGCAGATCGACGAGCAGGTTCAGCACCAGTGCCCCGCGACATCGAGCGCCGCCGTCGGCTCATCCAGGATCAGCAGCCTGAGTCGCGAGACCAGTGCACGGGCAATACCCATCCTCTCCTTCTGTCCGCCGGACAACTGGTGCGGTAAACGATCGAGCAAGGCGGCGGGCAGGCCGACCTGCCGGGCCAGCTCCTCTACACGCGACTGGACCGGCTCGCTGGCCAGGCGACGGACCGGTTCAGGAATGACGGCCCGGGCGGTCGACCGGGGATTTAGTCTGTCGGTTGCATCCCGAAACACCATCTGGATGGCGGCGCGGCGCGATGGCAATCCACGCGGCCGGCGTGGACAACTAGTTCTGGCGATCAAATTGCATGGTGCCGGCACTGGGGTCTATCAGTGGATTGATCATCGTCACCCAAGTTCCGCTGCAGTTGGTAGCGGGCACTGTTCTGGGCGGAGCCGAGGCTCTGCCCCACCGTCAACTGTCCGCTGCAAATCGATGTCAGTCGAGATCATGTCCCTATTGGGTTAGGTTGCGCAGAACACATTTGACAAAATTTGGAAATACAGACGCTAAGCCGAGCCGGATTTCTACCTCACGGTCATAGACTTCAGTTTTCCCTTCGCCAAACGCGGCGCCGACATATGGGGCTTGATGTTGCATAGACAGAAATACACAAATCGTCTTTTTTGTCGGATGACTGTAGTCGTTAAAACTTTTCTGAGTGGTACGCAACGCCTCGACCGCATCCTTGTTCAAACAGAGCATTTTGTGGTGCTTCAGCAGTTGATCAACAGCCTTGTTCGTCGAATAGTGGCAGTTCACAAACTCGCTCAAGACATTCAGCTGACATGAAGATGCAAGCAGTGCGACCGACATCGCTTCCACTACTTGGCGCATAAGATTTCCGGCAGCAATTGTGTGACCACTCATAAACAACTGCATGGATTGCACATGGAGAGAGATTGAACAATGCACTAAGGACAATCCGCGCAACTGCACGGTTTGCAGCTGACAGACTGAAAAAATGGCATTTCATCGCGAATTGATCAGGTTTCGGCCCGGTTTGATCGAAAAATCGATCACTCTCCGCTTCTTTTCCTCACTGCAGGCGGACTGCTCCCAAGACCGAATACCGGACGAGAAAAATGTTCGCCAACGCTGCCGTGACGTACACCCGATTGGCATTCTTGGCCAACCCGCGGTAGCGCACTTTGCTGAACCCGAACACCCGCTTGATCACGCCGATCGAATGTTCAACGCGCGAACGGATGCGCGACTTGGTTCGGTTCTTCGCCTTGATCGACTCATCGGTGAAATGCTTCCACTTGCATTGCTGGTTCGTGAAGTCCTTGGCCTTGGGCGCCCGGGCGCGGATCACCTCGCCCTGGCTCTTGTAGGCCTGATCGCCGTAGACACGCGTTTCGTGGCCACGCAGCAGCTGGCCCATTACCTTGTTATCGGCCGTGTTGGCCGGGGTCACTGCGACCGAGTGGATCACCTTGCTCTGGCTGTCCACTCCGACATGCATCTTCATGCCGAAATACCACTGGTTGCCTTTCTTGGTTTGATGCATCTCAGGGTCGCGCTCACCCTTGGCGTTCTTGGTCGAACTGGGGGCCGCGATAATCGTTGCATCAACGATCGTGCCCTTGGACAGGCGCAGTCCGCGCTTGATCAGCACATTGCCCACTTCCTCAAAGATGCGCTGCCCCAGATTGTTCGCTTCGAGCAGATGGCGAAACCGCATCACCGTCGTTTCGTCGGGAACCGGTTCGCGTCCCAGATCGATTCCCACGAACGAGCGCATCGCCAGCGAGTCATACAGCGCCTCTTCCACCGCCGGGTCCGACAGATCGAACCACAGTTGCAGGCAGTGAATCCGCAGCATCCGTTCCAGACCCGAACGCCGGACGACCGCCAGCGCTGGTGCTCTTCGGGTAAAACGGTTCGATCAGCGCCGCCAATTCCTTCCACGGCACCACCGAGTCCATCTCGGACAGAAACTTCTCGCGACGCGTCGGCTTGCGATATCGCTCAAAGTCGCTGACGGCCAACGTCAATTGCTTACGATGCTTGCTGGTCAACGCAATTCCCCAGGGCTGCGGCGTGAACGCTCATTTTATCGTTCCGCCGCAGTCAAAGCGACGGTTATGCGGAACTTCCCTAACGCAGATACGTAAGCAAACCTCTCGTCCCTACTCGATAGCATATCGATCTCGAACCAATCAACTGAAGCATCGGCCATAAGCTCAGCGAATTTCTCCGCGCGCTACAAGTATCTGTCACGAAATTGCCTGCGGATTTCAGGTTGATCTTCAAGGAGCTCAGTAATGAGCATCTTTTTGGCGGTGGCGTGATTCATCGAATTCCCTCTACCGAAAATATTCCAGAGTGTCGCGTCTAACTACCTCGATGACCGTGTCGCGACCCCACCCTGACTCGGTGTTCGAGGGCTTTGAATCGTTCCCGAGACCGAATCGGCCTGGCTGACCAGTCGACCCTGGTAGGCGTGATCGCCAGGCGGCTGGACTCACGCAAAGCCGGCAACGGGCGGTCATGACAAAATTCGCCCGGGCAGTGTAACCTCGACGGGTCACGAATCAGCAACCGCAACGATCGCGCCGACCGTTCGGGTTGCCACCTCCCGTATCTGCGAACCCACTACCATGATCCGATATGCCGTCCGCCGCCAGACCCTCATCGCGCTGTCCGCCACGCTGCTCGCCAGCGCCTGCGCCGTCACCGAAACCAGCCGCAGCCTCGACACCCCGAAGACTGTCAGTGCAGCAACGCCATACACGGGGCCCAAGAGCGCGCTGGTCGTCGGCAAGTTCGACAATCGATCCAGCTACCTGCGCGGCATGTTCTCCGATGGCGTCGACCGGCTCGGTGGTCAGGCCAAGACCATTCTCATCGGTCACCTGCAGCAGACCGGTCGCTTCAGCGTGCTCGATCGCGACAACATGGACGAGATCGCACGCGAGGCGAAGCTGGCTGGCGCACAGCAGACGCTCAAGGGCGCACGCTATGCGCTCACCGGCGACGTCACCGAGTTCGGCCGTAAGGAAACCGGCGACAAACAGTTATTCGGCATCTTCGGCCGTGGCAAGGAGCAGATCGCTTACTCCAAGGTCACGCTCAATGTCGTTGACGTGCTCACATCCGAAGTGGTGTATTCGGTGCAGGGCGCCGGCGAATATGCGCTGAGCAATCGCGAGGTGCTCGGCTTCGGCACGTCGGCCGGCTACGATTCCACCCTCAACGGCAAGGTCCTCGACCTGTCGGTACGTGAGGCGGTCGACAGGCTGGTGCAAGGCCTGGAGACGGGCCGCTGGCAGGTCGGGAGCTAGTGGTCTGAGCGTAAAGTACTGTAATACATCTGGCTCACCGCTGCATTTGCTCGCATACTGCTGCGATGACTACAGCAGACACTTTTCGTCTCAAGCGCGGTGATCGGGCCAGGCTTGAGAAGTGGTTGAAGATGCCCACTCTGGCGCAAGGCGAAGCGACCCGCGCGCGGATCGTTCTGGCGTTGGACGAGGGCACGGGTGCGGCGCAGATCGCGGCGGCCCAACGGGTGGCACCCAAGACGGTGTATCGGTGGATGCATCGATATGAGGAAATGGGCATCGATGGGTTGCGGGACCTGCCCCGCTCGGGACGCCCGAGCGTGATCGATGACAAGATCGTGCGACGCGTACTCAAACTGACCACCGAGAAGGTTCCGCAGGAAGCTACTCACTGGAGCATTCGCCTGATGGCCCAGTATGCAGGGGTGAGTACCTGGCAGGTTCGTCAGATCTGGAAGGCAGCCGATCTGAAGCCGCACCGCATCAAGACCTTCAAGATCAGCAACGATCCGCACTTCGCCGACAAGGTGATCGATATCGTTGGGTTGTACATGGACCCGCCCACCAATGCGCTGGTTCTGTGCGTGGACGAGAAGAGCCAGATCCAGGCGCTGGATCGAACGCAACCGGGGTTGCCGCTGAGTCCTGGGCGAGTGGCCAGCCGCACGCATGACTACAAGCGCCACGGCACGGCCTGCCTGTTCGCTGCCTTCAATGTGCTCAACGGCCAGGTGATCGGGAAGATGGGCCAGTCGTGCAAGTCTGAAGAGTTCCTGGGTTTCATGAAGATGGTGGAAAAGAAGACCCCGAAGGACAAGGATCTACACATCGTCCTGGACAACCTCAGTGCGCACAAGACCCAAGAGGTCAGCAACTGGCTCAAACGGCATCCGCGCGTTCAGTTTCACTTCACCCCGACCAGCTCGTCCTGGCTCAACGCCGTCGAAGGGTGGTTCTCCCAACTCGAACGCCGTTCGCTGTACCGCGGTGTATTCACCAGCGTACGCGACCTGATCCAAGAGGTCGAACGATTCATCGACGTTCACAACGACCATCTTGCCAAGCCGTTCGTCTGGACCGCTGACTCCGAAAAGATTCTGGCTGCCGTTGCCCGGGCTCGTCATGCGTTACAGGACTAACCGCGCAGCCCACTAGGCATGTACGGCGCGGGCTGGTATCGCGCCCGGGTGGCCTGCTTCCACCGGGTGGCCTGCGTCCTTGTGCTGGCCGGTTCGCTGGGCGCATGTGCAATCGACCCGCCGCTCTATGGCTGGGGTAGCTACGAGACGCAGTTGTACACGCTCAACGCACGCCCGGGAGAACTGGCGCCCCGGGAAGCGGCTCGTCAGCTCGAGCAAGAGAGCGCCGAAATCCGGGCAGCCGGCCAGCGTCTGCCGCCAGGCTGGTATGCGCACCTGGCCTCGCTGTACGACCAGATGGGTGACATCGGCGAGGCACGCCGACTGTTGTTGCTCGAGAAGGCAAGCTTCCCCGAGAGCGCGATCCTGATCGACCGGCTGGTCGCCAACCTAGACGGCAAGCGAGGCAAATGATGCTCGTCAACCATGCCCGAGCCCGGCGCCGATGGGGTGTGTTGATGAGCGGCCTGACGCTGGTCATGGCGGTGCTGGCGGGCTGCGCTGCACCCGAGCCACGCGATCTGACAGCCTTTCGGCAGGCTGCGCCGCGTGCCATTCTGGTCTTGCCGCCACTCAATGAAAGCCCCGAGGTCGAGGCAACCTGGGGCTTTCTGTCGACGGTGAGCCGACCGCTGGCCGAGCAGGGTTACTACGTATTCCCGGTCGGCGTCATCGACCAACTCATGAAGGCCAATGGTCTGCCCACGGCCGGCGAAATGCACGACGTGCCGGTGTCGAAGCTGCGCGAAGTGACGGGTGCCGATGCCGTGCTCTATGTCACCGTCAAACAATACGGTAATCAGTTCCAGCTATTCAGTACCGTGGCGCGGGTCAGTCTCGAGGCTCGGTTGGTCGACGCCCGCACTGGCGAACCGCTGTGGTCAGGGACGGCCACGGCACAAAACCAATCGGGCTCGTCAAGCGGTGGCTTGCTCGAAAAACTGGTCGTCGCGGCGATCACGCAGGCGGTTGCCGCCAGCACCGATGCGTCGCGTCCGGTCGCCGCCGACGCCAACTGGCAACTCATCACCTCACCCGACCGCGGCCTGCCGCCAGGCCCCATGCACCGGGAATCCACGGCGAAACCTTGACCGGGTCATGCCGGCCTGCGCCGATTCGCTCGATGTCGGATGCGTGATTGCAGGCACTGGCATTGATCGACTAGTATCGAGATCATAAATAATTCCAAATCGAGGAGAGACACTGTGGATTCCAAAGTGCAGGCATCGGACCCGCCTCAGGTCGTTGCGGGAAACGGGCTGCTGGATCGCCGGATATTCTTGAAGAGAGGCAGCTGGTTGTTTGGCGCGGCGGCATCCGCTGGCGCAGCGAGCGCGGCAGGCGCGGCCGGTATCGGTGAGCACGCCCCGCGCTGGATGACCACGCCCGGCATGGCCTTGCGCGAATACGGTGCGCCCTCCGCTCACGCAGCGATCAAACGCGCAGTACTCAAGCCCTACGGCGACATGGCACCCGGCTCTGGCGTTTCCCTGACCCCTTTGCAGTCGATTCACGGCACGATAACGCCAAACGGCCTGCATTTCGAGCGCAGCCATAACGGCGTGCCAGACATTTCGCCCGAACAACACGAGCTGTTCATTCACGGTTTGGTCAAGCAGCCTCTCAAATTCTCCTACAACGACTTGCTTCGCTACCCGACCATCACCCGAATCTGTTTTATCGAGTGTGCCGGCAATAGTTTCTTCAACAGCAACCTGGTGCCCGAGCCTCAGCAAGTCCCGGTCGGACACCTTCACGGCTTGATCTCGACAGCAGAGTGGACGGGCATACCGTTGTCTGTTCTGCTCGACGAAGCCGGCATTGAGCCGCACGGCAAATGGCTCCTGGCCGAAGGGGCCGATGCCGCCGCAATGAGTCGCAGCATCCCGATCAAAAAAGCACTGGATGACGTCATGCTCGCGCTGTATCAAAACGGCGAGCCCGTGCGGCCCGAACAGGGCTATCCGATGCGACTGGTCGTGCCCGGCTTTGAAGGGAACATGAACGTGAAGTGGCTGCGTCGGCTGAAGGTTACCGCCACGCCAACCTACACGAAAGACGAAACGTCAAAGTACACAGAACTCATGCCAAGCGGAAAGTCGCGCCTCTTTACCTATGCAATGGGGGTCAAGTCGACCATCACACAGCCGTCAACCGGTTTCAATCTGACCAGGCAGGGCATCTATGAGGTGTCAGGGCTCGCCTGGTCCGGACACGGACGCATTACGCGCGTTGAAGTCTCGGCTGATGCTGGCAAGACCTGGGCCGATGCCGCGCTGTCGGAGCCCAACCTGCCCATGAGTCCCGTGCGGTTTCGAATACCCTGGCGATGGGATGGCGCTGTGTCTACCCTGATGAGTCGCGCGCACGATGACAAGGGCAATGTCCAGGTCATGCGCGCAGAGTGGTCAAAACAATACGCTGCCGGTCAGCTCTATCACTACAACGGGATTCAGGCCTGGAGAATCGCCAGCAGCGGGGAGGTCAGCAATGTATTCGCGTAATGCTTCAATTTGTGTGCTGATCGCCGGTGCGGCGGCCGGTTATTCGATCGGTGTTTCGGCCAAAGACGAAGCGCCACGTCTGGGCAAACCGCTGGATGCCGCAACTGTTGCACGCATTGACATCAGCATCGACCCGAGCGGCGCGACCTTGCCCGCTGGCTCCGGCAACGCAGCAGCCGGCGCCATGGTTTATGCGGCCAAATGTGCGTCCTGTCACGGCGCAGATGGCAAGGGCGGGAAAGGACTCGCCGATGCCGTTGTCGGAGGTATCGGCTCACTGAGCACCGCCAATCCAGTCAAGACGGTAGGCAGCTTCTGGCCCTATGCCACCACTTTGTTTGACTACACGCGCCGCGCGATGCCGCTTGATGCGCCGCAGTCACTCAGCAACGACGAGGTGTATGCCGTCAGCGCCTATATCCTCAAGCTCAATGGCATTGTTGGAGACGGTGACGTCATGAACGCCCAGTCCCTGCCTCAGGTGATAATGCCGAACCGGGATGGCTTTGTCAGCGATTGGCCGTTGAAATAGATGCTCACACACATTGACCTGGTGCGAGCCGGGCTGATGGGAATCATTTAGCGGGCGGCGCCTGCCGACATCGAACACTGGCCGCGATCCGGGTTGGGATCAACGGTTTCTTTCACCAGCTGGCTCAGTTGGTCGGCGCCGCCCACATACCGGCCATCAATCCAGATCTGCGGCACCGTAATCGGCGTCTTGGGTCCGACAATCGGCTTGACACGAGCAAGCATCTCGTAAAGATCAGCCGGTTCGGTCACGACATCTCGATATCGATACTCAATGCCAGCATTGTCCAGGTACGATTTCGCCCGGGCGCAATGCGGGCAGGTCTTTTTGCCGAAGACATGATTGCCGGCAATGTCCGTTCGTTTCGAATGTTCTTCGATGACGGCTTGCGTCAACACGCCGCGATTCAGGGCACTGCCTTGCGCAATGATTCGCCCCTCAACCATGATGATCGGTGCGTGCCAGCCGCCCTTCACGAGCGGTCGATACCATTCACTCAACCAATCGCGCATATCCAACTCGATTGCAATGCCGTCAAGTTCGTGAGCCATCGTGTCAAGGATCACATCCTTGGTCAGCGAACACTCGCCGCACGGGATAGTCACCTTGAACGGTCCCCAGGCGCCGGCCCAGCGGTAAACAGTGATCTTGATCGGTGTCATGATTGCCCTTGCGCTTTGCCCGGTGACTGGCTCGAACCATTTGTTGTGCGCAGACTGGTAAAACTTACACTGGAACGGCCGGCCGGGATAGGCACCAATGGAGAAAACCATGCTAATGAGCAGACACACCGACGTGACACCGATCGAGGTACGGGCCATCGAAGGCCAGCCGGTCTATGGTGGGCCCCTGCTGGCGCGACCGATGATCCGGGGCGATACGATGACCCTCCTCGAGATCCGTTACGAGGCCGGCGTGGGTGCTCCGCTGCATGTGCACGATCACGAGTCACTGATTTATATCGTGGCCGGACGAGTGCGCACAGTCGTCGGTGACCAGCACTTTGAGCTCGGCCCCGGCGATGTCTGCCGGCATCCAGCCCGGGTTCCGCATTCGGTCGAGGCACTCGAGGCCGCGACCATGGTCGAGATCAAGTCACCGGCACCCGACATTGCGGCCTTTATGGCCACGGCCTGAGGCCGCGGCACTCCCGATCGGGGTCGCCGATCAGGCCTTGCTCACCGATGCGGCGCATCGGGTTGCATCGTGCTGACGAGCCGATAGCGGCACTATCAGAGCGGTGGCCATGGTCGGAATTGGAACGACCTTGGCCATCGGGCCGGTCAGCGCAGCGGTATCCGACCCGGGTCCGCGACCGGCCGGAGCGTGGCGGTTTTTACCAGCGACAGGCTCCGAATCGCCAGCGCCTGCGTGTTTTGAATTTTTGTTCATGGCTGGCGCATGACGGCTCGTCGGCCGGACCCTCGTGATGGTGTCGCTGAATCTCACCAGCCTGCTGCATAGCTGCATGGTCCAACGCGAGACGCTACTGCAGACCATGTCAGGGACATTTGGAGAGAGGCGCGGGCCGGCAGCTTGAATCCGCGAGCCAGGACGTTCGACGAGCGGATAGACGTCGAGACCGTCCGCAACACGATCGCCTGTGCTGACCGACGCCCAACCTATCATCGCCGGTAGTCCGATGTACGGAGGCACTCCCGATTCCATTCGCGGGATACGAAAGGTGAGGTCATCGCCCGCATCAATGCACTGTAGTCGGGCGTGAACGACACTTCGCTGCCGATTCGCAGTGCCAAGTTGCCGGTATCGATGATGAGATGATCACTGCTGGCGCCGAGCACGCGAATTCCAATGGGGGGCGTCAGCCCGGCAGCGTCGACATCCTGGACGCCGAGCGCAAGAATGGACTGATTCCGCGTCGCACCCTCCGGATAGCCGTGCTGGCCAGGCATCTGACCGCATCGACCGGGAGGTTCCGGCCTGACTCCAATGGCCATCTGACCGACGGTCCCACACGGTTGGCAAGGCTTCAGCTTCGACTCGATGACCTCGGCCACGAGAGAGAATGCATCGGTATGCAGACCCGGTACGGCCTGTCGCGCCGAGGCCTCCCGCCCTAGCAAAATGGCTTCCCCCAGCCTAAGGTTGTTGACGTGACCCGGCCGGCCAATATTGGATACGTTCAACCCACTTGCCCAGTTCAGGTTTGCCGAGTTGCCACCCGAAACAATCCCCAGGCGCATCGCAAACGAGTGTTCCACCGCACTGGCAATACTGGACAACTCTGCCATGTTGCGCGCATCGGGTATCACCCCCGACAGACACCCAAGGTTGGTACCAATGCCAACAAGCTGCACACCGGGAAATCTCATCATGCGATGGATGAACGCATGCAACCGACCCGGCACGATGCCCTCGCGCAAATCACCCAGTTCAATCATCAGAACCACCTGGTGAATCAGACACTGGCTGACGGCTTCGGTCGAGAGTGAATCCAGTATATCCAGCTCCGTGTTGCAGCTGATGTTCACCAGGCCAACTGTCTCTGCCGATTCGCTGAGCATGGGCGAACGCAACAACCACACGGGCAATGGGGATCCCCGGTTCTCATTGAAACCACCGCCATCGGAAGCCTCGGCATGGGCGACCATACTGAGCGCCCTGATGTTCCGCAGCCTCGAGTCGCCCAGGCTTCGAACACCACCTAGTCGCATTGCCTGCGCGATGGCTTGATCACCCAGACCCGCCTTGGTAACCCCGGTGACCTGAATGCCGCAGGCACCAAGACGCCGCACGAGCACTCGGGCGTTGTGCTGAATCTTGGCCAGATCTATCCGCAGCCGCGGTGCATTCACTCGAGGACAAGCGAGGCTGATTGCCGGATTCCGGGAAAGGCCAACCCGACCATGTCGACCAGTTCATCGGCACTGCGCGTCAACGGATCGGTGACCGGAAGATCGAGGTCGCGCTTGATCCTGACGATCTCTGCGGCCAGTTCTGGTTCGGTCATGGATTCATGATTGATCGTAACGCCGATGACTTTGGTACTGGCAAACAGTTCGATCAGTTTGATTTCGCTGACCAGGCTCGGCATGGGCATCGTCGGAAAGTCGCAGCGATACTGCCGGTGCGGCGCATGTTGAATCACGACGCCATCGGGCATGCAACCGCGAAGTATCGACGCGGAGGTCGAGAAGGCGGGGTGACTCAGCGCTCCCTGCCCTTCGATGATGATGACGTCCGGCCGTTTTGCTTCATACGCCTCGACGACGGCCGCTTCAAGTTCGCCTGCACAGAACTGCGAAGGAATTGCGTCCATGGCAATACCGTATCGCGCGCCCTGGATGAGGCCAGTCTGTCCGGTAGCGACCATCACAGCCCGAATGCCTGCATCGTTCAGCGCCTGCGTAATAAGACAAGCCGTGGTTCGTTTGCCGATGGCACAGTCGGTGCCAAGGATCGCGATACGCGGACAATCGACCGATAGAATACGTCCGGAATACGTGTGAAGATCACGCTTGTCGGGTGGCTTGCGAATATCAGTGATGGTCGCGCCGGCCAGCCGACCCGCCGCCGCCAGCACCGGATCATCGCCCAGGAACTCATGCAATCCGCTCACGACATTCATGCCGCGTTTCAGCGCGTCCAGCACGACTTCGCGATGAGCCGCCGACAACAAGCCAGATGATGGCGCAATGCCGACGATGAAAGCGTTGGGTGGCGCGCTCGCAGCGGCCAGCGCCTCGTCAAGACCGGTGCAAACGGGCACGCCATTCATCCTGCCCTCCAGCACCAGCCCGGCGTCAAAGCCCGCCTTGGTACTGTCGATGACCGCTTCGATGCGATATTTGTCAGATTGGCGCATCAGGCCGTTGGCGGTTTTACCGTCTAGTTCGCCCAGGAAGCCTTCGGCATAAACAATGGCTGTCGGACGCGAGCAATGACCGCCAGGGCGGATCGGTCTGGATGAAACCATGGCAGGGGACGAGGTTTTTCGCGCGAATGACTTCGCGCCGCAGATGCCAGCAGACATGACGACTCCTTGGTTTTCGCTCAGAGGAGGCTACGCGATTGCGCCGGCTCGAAAAGCCCCGATGGCCGCCTGACTCACGCCGCCATGAATGGATGGCGGGTCGTTCACCATACAGGACATTCCGCGATGCCACCGATTCTTTCCAAAAGTTGGCTGTAAAGGGTGAGGTCACGGGCAAACCTCGTCGATGCGGACATGGCCGGGCCGGTATCTTCTGCTCTTGTATTTGAGAGTGGCGGCCCCATCTACCTTGCACATATGCGGTGAGTCCCTACGGATGCATTGACAATTCCAATCGGCCTTCCTCGGCCTGCAGCCCGCCATCACCATTCGATTGTCTGCTGATCCGCCGCCCCCCTGGGGCGAAATGGCGCAGCCTGCCCGCAACCCTGAGGAAACTACCCATGAAGCTGCGCCCCTTGCACGACCGCGTCATCGTCAAACGCATGGATGACCAACACAAGACCGCTTCGGGCATCGTCCTGCCCGAGAACGCCGCAGAAAAGCCCGACCAGGGAAAGGTGCTGGCCACAGGCCTTGGCAAGATCAACGATGACGGCAAACGCATGGCGTTGACGGTGAAGCCAGGCGACCAGGTCTTGTTTGGCAAATTCAGTGGCCAGGCCACCAGGATCGACGGTGACGAAGTGCTGGTCATGCGCGAAGACGACATCATGGCCATTGTGGAGAAATAAGGCGTTTGCCGGTCAGCGCCCCGCACATACGCAGCAGCAACGAAAAGAACACTCAACAGATACGCATCGGTCGGAGCAGACAAATGGCAGCGAAACAAGTTTTATTTCACAGCGAAGCGCGTACCCGGATGGTCAAAGGCGTGAACCTGCTGGCCAACGCCGTCAAGGTAACCCTCGGCCCCAAGGGACGCAATGTCATCATCGAACGCAGTTATGGCGCCCCCACCATTACCAAGGACGGCGTCTCGGTCGCCAAGGAAATCGTCCTGAAAGACAGATTCGAGAATATGGGCGCACAGATGGTCAAGGAAGTGGCCTCGCAGACCTCGGATCTGGCCGGTGATGGCACAACAACCGCGACCGTACTCGCGCAGAGCATCGTGCGAGAAGGCATGAAATACGTCGCCGCTGGCATGAACCCGATGGACTTGAAGCGAGGCATCGACATGGCCGTCGCTGCACTGGTTGCGCAGCTGGCCATCAATACCAGGCCCTGCACCAGCCATAGGGAGATTGCGCAGGTCGGTTCGATCTCCGCCAACTCTGACCAGGAGATTGGCGCCATGATTTCCGAGGCCATGGAGAAGGTTGGCAAGGAAGGTGTCATCACGGTAGAAGACGGCACATCACTGGCCAATGAACTTCAGGTCGTCGAGGGCATGCAGTTCGATCGCGGCTATCTGTCACCCTACTTCATCAACTCCCCCGACCGGCAGATTACGGTTCTGGAGGATCCATACGTGTTGCTTCATGACAAGCGAATCAGCAACGTCCGCGACCTATTGCCGCTGCTGGAAAAAGTGGCCAAGACCAGCCGCCCCTTGCTGGTTCTGGCCGAAGACGTCGAAAACGATGCCCTGGCAACCCTGGTGGTGAACAATATTCGCGGGATCCTCAAGACATGTGCGGTCAAGGCACCCGGTTTTGGCGATCGTCGCAAGGCCACGCTGGAAGACATTGCCATACTGACCGGCGGCCAGGTCATCGCCGAGGAGACCGGCATGACACTCGAATCGGCTGAATTGACCAATCTTGGCACCTGCAAGCGCATCGAGGTCAGCAAGGAAAACACTACCATCATCGATGGCGCCGGCAACACGGAAGCCATCGAGCAGCGCGTGAAGGCAATTCGCGCCCAGATCGAAGAGGCCACCAGCGATTACGACCGCGAAAAGCTCGAAGAGCGGGTGGCCAAACTCGCCGGCGGCGTGGCGGTGATCAAAGTCGGCGCCGCGACGGAGATGGAGATGAAGGAGAAGAAGGCTCGCGTGGAGGACGCCTTGCACGCGACCCGGGCAGCCGTGGAAGAAGGCATCGTTGCTGGCGGCGGGGTGGCCTTGTTACGCGCCCGTGCCCAGATCAAGGTACAGGGCGCCAACCCCGACCAGGCAGCCGGTATCCAGATTGTGATGCGTGCCGTGGAAGAACCCCTGCGTCAGATTGCAGCCAATTCCGGGGACGAACCCAGCGTCGTGGTCTCGCAGGTGCTGGCCGGTACGGGTGATTTCGGCTACAACGCCGCCACCGGTGAATATGGCGATCTGGTTGCTCAGGGCGTGGTCGATCCGACCAAGGTTGCGCGAACCGCGCTGAAAAACGCAGCCTCCATTGCAGGCCTGATGTTGACCACCGACGCCATGATCGGCGAAGGGCCGGCCGACGATGCGGGCCGCGGTACGGCTGCCATGGGTGGAATGGACAGTATGGGGATGTAAGACTGGCGAGCGCTTCGGTGAGAAGGCTGCCTTCGTCCAGCTATCGAGCGACAGCCCACCACGTTTGGAGGCGCCGATCGGGCGTTTCCCGACCGGTTTGGCGCATTTTGTCGCAACCCACTGGCGAGCGGATAGCGGCGCTGTCAGAGTAATGGGCATGGTCGGTATCGGACCGACCGCAACGCCGGAGCGCACCATGCTTGCCAAGATTCCCGTCTGGGTCTTCCCCCTGTTTGTCCTGCTGCTCGCCCTGGGCTGGCGTCAGGCGACCACCCGGACGCTGCGCCCGGCGCTGCTCGCCTGGGTCGGCGTCGCGATGGTCGGCCTGTCGCTCGCCGGGGTGGTGACCATGCCGGGGCCGGGGGCTGGATTGCTGCTGGCATGGGCGACAGGCCTCGTGCTCGCGCTGTCTGTCGGCCGACCGATGTTTCATCCGGGACCGCTCGCGATGGCCGGCGCCAGGGTGCAGGTGCCGGGCAGCCTCGTGCCGCTGGTGTTGATGATGACGATTTTCGCGGCCAAGTTCTCGATCGGGTTCGCGACCGGGCTCGGTGTGGCCATGGTCAGCAGTGACGGATTCCAGATCGCCAGCGCCGGCCTGTTCGGCCTGCTCAGCGGCGGGTTTGCCGCCCGTGGCCTGGCCGTCTGGCAGTTTGCACGGGCCGATACTGGCCGCGCGGTCCTGGTCGTGCCAGCGGCCATCTGAGCCAGGGGGTGTTCAGGCGGGGCGAGGGCCTGGGCTGGGTGTGGTCTACCATGGGAATTTCAGTGACCCGTACCGGGCCGATCGTGATCGAACGCCAGGGTCGGGGCATCGTGACCCATCGATACGACAGGAGCTCCGCATGAAGGCAGTCTGGAACGGCACAGTAGTCGCCGAGAGCGACGACATCGTGACGGTCGAAGGCAATGCTTATTTCCCGCGCGACGCCCTCGTGATGCAGTATGTCGAACCGAGCGAAACGCACACGCACTGCGGCTGGAAGGGAACGGCCAGCTATTACACGCTGCGGGTGGATGGCAAGGTGAATCCGGATGCGGTCTGGTATTACCCGGAACCGATGAAGGGCGCTGAGGCGGTTTCGCAACGGGTTGCGTTCTGGCGTGGAGTTGAGGTGCAGCCGTGAGCGGGTCGCGATCGAAGGGCAAAACCACGGCCAGCAAACGCCCCGCCGCCAAAGTCCGGTTACTTCAGCTTCGCATCAGCCTGCTCGATGTAGTGCCGCTGGTCTGGCGCAGCATTGTCGTGCCCGAGACGATCACGCTACCGGCGCTGCATGATGCAATCCAGGCCGCGATGGGATGGTATGACAGTCATCTGCATGAGTTTCGCACGGCCACCGGTAGCTATGGCAATGTTGATCCGGACGACCCCTTCAATGACGACATGAAATCGGAGCGTCGCGTGCGTTTGCTCAAGGCACTGGGGCCTACCCGCACCTGTTATTACATCTACGATTTCGGTGACGACTGGCAACATCTGGTCCAGGTCGAAGACGTGCTGGATTCCGCAGCCAGATCCTCGAAAGCCATTCGCTGCGTCGCGGGCGCTAACGCCTGTCCGCCGGAAGACGTGGGCGGATATCCTGGTTACGACCATTTTGTGCAGATCATAGCCGACCCGGACCACGAAGAACATGCCGATTGCCGGGAGTGGGTCGGCGGCGAATTCGATCCGCGGGCCTTCGATCTGCAGGCGGCAAATGCCAGATTCGAACGATACGAGTCTGGCGATTGAGCCAGGCAGGCGCTTTGCATGCCCATCGAGACCAATCGATGAACAATGACCTGATCCGTCGCCAACTGGCCCCGACCGGCGTGTTGCGCGCGGCGATCAACCTCTCGAACTTCCTGCTCGTGACCGGCAAGGCCGGCAATGGGGATCCGGTCGGGGTGTCACCCGATCTGGCCAGACACATTGCCGATCGGCTGGGCGTGCCCGTGAGCTACGTCTGTTATCCGTCACCGGGCGTGCTGGCCGATGCCGTCGACAACGATGAATGGGACATCGGCAACATCGGCGCCGAGCCGCAGCGCGCGCAGTCCATTGCGTTCACGGCCGCCTATTGTGAAATCGAAGCCACCTACCTCGTGCCGGCAGGCTCGCCAATCAGCGACATCGCCTCGGTCGACCGGCTCGGCGTGCGCATCGCCGTCGCCGGACGGGCTGCGTATGGCTTATGGCTGGCCGATCACATCGAGCATGCCGAGCTGGTCACCACCGATTCCCTGGACGAATCGTTCCAGGTGTTCGTCGATCGCGGGCTCGAGGTATTGGCCGGCCTGCGCCCGCGTCTGCTCACCGACGTGCGCAAACTGCCCGGTGCGCGGATTCTGGACGGCCGGTTCACCTCCGTGCAGCAGGCGGTTGGCACGCCCCGGCGTCATGTTGAAGCGGCGGCCTGGTTGGCCGATCAGGTCGAGCAGGCGAAAGCGTCGGGGCTCATCGCCGAACTGATTGCCCGGCATGCGGTCGATGGCCTGAGTGTGGCACCCGCAGCGAAGCGGCGGGCAACCGGCACGCCGTAACCGATTCGCCATAACCGATTCGCCGAAACCCGGTTTGAAGTAACCCGGTTTGCAATCAGCCATTCAAATCCAGCTCTTCATACCCGGCGCCTGGCTCACGCGCCGGTGAGTTCCCGGCGCACGATAGCCGCCCCTTCCGCCAGCGATTTGAGTTTGCCGAAGGCCACCTCACGCGGCAGGTATTTCATGCCGCAGTCGGGTGCCGGAATCAGGCGTTCGGCCGCTACATGCTCGAGCCCGGCACGAATCCGTTCGGCCACTTTGGCCGCAGTTTCGATGCCCGGATCGCCCAGGTCGATCACACCGAGAATGATGGTCTTCATCGACAGCGCCCGCAGCACCGACAGATCCACGTTGGGCTGGGCCGATTCGATGGAGATCTGCTGCGCAACGCAGTCGGCAAGTTGCGGCAGGTAGGCATAACCGCTGGGTTTTTTGGTGTGCACGACCGCGGCGTAACCAAAACACAGGTGGACCGCGGTCGTCACCGTGATGCCCTCGAAGGCCCGGTTGATCGCCTTGATCGCATACCGGTCGGCTGCCTCGGGGTCGTTGCGCAACCAGGGTTCGTCGATCTGGATCACGTCGGCGCCTGCGCGCTGCAGATCCCTGGCCTCCTCATTCACCGCGTCGGCCAGCGCCATGGCCAGTTCTTCCGACGAGGCGTAATACTCGTTGCTCGCCTGCTGCGACATGGTGAACGGGCCGGGCAAGGTGATCTTCGCCAGCCGGTCGGTATTGCGGCGCAGGAACGTCATGTCGCGCACCTCGACCGGCGCACGTCGCCGGATCGGTCCGGTTACCCGCGGTACGCGCGTCTGGTTGCCATAACGATCGACGATCAGCGCCGGATTCTCGGTGTCGATGCCGTCCAGCGCCGTGGCGAAGTAGTTCGAGTAGCTCTCGCGCCGCATCTCGCCATCGGTGATGATATCGATGCCCGCGCGTTCCATGTCGCGGATCGCGACCAGCGTTGCATCGTCCTGCGCCGCTTCGAGCAACGGCGGCGGAATGCGCCAGAGCCCTTTTTCCCGCACGCGCGGCACCATCTTCGACAACATCTGCCGATCGATCAACCAGTCCGGCTGCGGATAACTGCCAACGACGGTGGTCGGAAGGAGGATCGATGACATGGTTCGTTCGCCTTTCTCTGAGGGTGGCAGGTATGATTGTCGACACAACAATACAGGAGACAGACCATGCAGTTTCTCACAAGGCGCCGCCTGTGCTGCGCCGCCGTGGCCGGTGCCATCGTGACCAGCTCATTACTGATAAGCAGTGTCGCTGTCGCCGCTGACAAAGTTCGCATTGCCGTGCCCACCAAAACCTACTGGCCGACGATTCTCGTCACGGCCGGTATCGAAAAAGGCATCTTCGCCAAGGAAGGCCTCGATGCAGAGATGACGGTTTATCGGGGTGGCGCCGAAGCGTTCGAAGCCGTCGCGGCGGGCAGCGCCGACGTGGGTAATGTCGCCGCTGCGTTGGTCGCCATCGCGCGTAAGCGGGGTGTCGAGACCAAGCTGGTGGGCAACGGCGCGAACGAATGGTCCGGGTGGATTCTTGGCGTGCGGACCGATTCACCGATCAAGGATCCGAAGGAGCTCGACGGCAAGAAGGTCGGCATCACCTCGGCTGGATCCGGCACCGATGCACTCGCCCTCTGGGCACAGACCCAGTCGAAGGTCACGTTCAACCGCGTCGCGGTGGGCGGAGGCGGCCTGGTGCCCAACCTGCAGAACAAGAATCTTGATGCCGCAGTGATCTACTCGCCGCTGAGTTACCAGGAGGTGGCCAAGGGCACGGTGCGGCCATTGATCGACTTCGCCTCGGCGATGCCGGCCAACCTCACCGGCGGCTGGGCGGTGAGCGACAAGACCTTGCGCGAACGGCCCGAGTTCGCGCGCCGCATCATGAACGCGATGTACGGGTCACTGCAGTACATGCTGAGCAATCGCGACTATTCGATCAAGCTCATCGCCACCAACAACGAATTGCCCGTTGAGATCGCGACCATGGAGTTCGACAAGACCTTCAACCGGCTGTCCAAAGACGGCAAGATCACGCTGGATGCCGTCAAAGTGGCGCTCGACATGGCCGTGGCGAGCGGCGCAAAAGACCTCGCCGAACCGGAGACCATCTTCGAGAACATCAACATCACGCCCACCAAGATGTAGCCGATGTCACCCCGTAAGGTCGAGTGGTTGCTGGTCGCACTCGGCGTCCTGGCACTGGTCGGCGTGTGGCAGTGGCTGGTCACCGCCGGATTCCTCGATGCGAGCATCATCCCGGCGCCAGACACCATCGTGCCGATGGTGTTCGAACTGCTTGGGCGCCCGGCAGTGCTGCGCAGCCTGTGGATCACCCTGACGGAAATCGTGGCCGCGTTTCTGCTCGCCGCGCCGATCGGGTTTTTCATCGGTTTCGCCCTGGGCGAGATGCCGCGGGTCGGTGCCGTGTTCCGGCCCGTGGTCAATTTCCTGTTCGGTGTGCCCAAGTCGATCTTCCTGCCCGTGTTCATCCTGATCTTTGGCGTGGGCTTTGAGCAGAAGATCGCATTCGGCGTATTCACGACCGTATTTGTCCTGATCATCGGTGGCATCGCCGCCGTCGAATCCGTGCCGCGTGAGCTGCTCACGGTCGCGCGCGCGTATGGCGCGAGCCGCTGGCAGGTCATCCGGGAAATCTATCTGCCGGCCATGGCACCCATCCTGCTCGAATCGGCGCGACTGGGCATGATCTTCAATGTCACCGCCGTGCTGCTGGCCGAGATCTATGGCGCCCGCGACGGCATCGGCTACCGGCTGGCGGGTTGGGGCGAGAGCCTGCAGATGCCCCAGTTGTACGCCGCGCTTGTGATCATCTCGGCCTTTGCCATCGGCATCAACGAGGCGTTGCGCCTGCTCGAACAACGCATCGGTGCCTGGAGGCGTGTCCGATGACGAATGAGTTCGCCGTGTCGCTCAGGGGAATCAGCCAGCACTTCGACGGCGACGAGGGCAAGACGGTCGCACTCGACAACATCAATCTGGATGTTCCAGTCGGCCAGTTCGTGGCACTGGTCGGGCCCAGCGGATGCGGCAAGTCCACCCTGCTCTCTCTGGCCGCCGGACTGCGCCTGCCCAGTGCCGGCACCTTGTTGTGCCACGGCGAAACCATCGACAGACCACTGCCCCAAAGAATCGGCATGATCTTCCAGGAGCCCAACCTGCTGCCCTGGCTCAGCGCGGTCGACAACGTCGCCTTTCCGCTCAAGCTGCGGGGAATGCCCCGGCAGGAGCGGATCCGCATGGCCATGGACATGCTCGAGATGACCGGCCTGGGCGGTTTCGAGCAACGGTTGCCGCACCAGCTCTCCGGTGGCATGAAGCAACGCGTCGCCATCGCCCGCGGCCTGGTTCAGGACCCGGGCGTGCTGCTGCTCGACGAACCCTTCGCGGCGCTGGACGAGCAGACCCGGATGGTGCTGGGCGAAGAGGTGCTGCGAATCTGGTCAACAACCGGCAAGACCATCCTGTTTGTCACGCACAGCCTCTCGGAGGCGGTGTATCTGGCCGACCGCATCGTTGTGTTCAGCAAGCGACCGGGCCGAATCGTCGATGATGTCGAGGTGGATCTGCCGCGTCCACGCACCTTCGCGATGATGTCGAGCGAACGCTTCGCCGTGCTCAAGGACCGCATCTGGTCGCACATTCGCGAGGCGGGACACTGATGCCCGGCGTGGCGCACGAGGTGCGCAACGCGCGCATCCTGCTGCTGGCCACCGTGTTGATCGCCTGGGAGGTGATGCCGCGTGCGGGCGTTGTGCCCAAGCTGTTCGTGCCGCCCTTGTCCGAAGCGCTGTGGGCACTGGTTCAGTACGGTCATGAATACCTAACGCAGTTGCCGATCACGCTCATCGCCATCGGCGCGGCCTACCTGCTCTCCTGTGGCGGTGGCGTCGTGCTCGGCATGCTCATCGCCTCATCGGAGCGCGCCACCCGTATCGTGCTGCCACTGCTGCGCTCGGCGTATGCCTTGCCGGTGGTGGTGTTGTATCCGGTGATGATGGTCTGGTTCGGGCTCGGCATCGGGTCGAAGATCGGCTTTGCGACAATTTTCGCCTTCGTGCCGACGCTGCTCACCACGGTGGCCGGCGTCGCGGCACTGAGCCCTAACCTGCGCGAAACGGCGCGCGCCTTCGGTGCGACCCGATGGCAACAGATTCTCTACGTTCAGGTGCCGGCCAGCCTGCCGGCGCTCGTGGCGGCCCTGCGCCTGGGCGGCGCGCTGGTCATCGTCGGCGTCATCGTGGCGGAGATGCTGGGCGCCGTGGGCGGCCTGGGGTTTCTGATCACCCGGCACCGCACGCTGCTCAACAGCCCGGGCGTATACGGCGGCATCATCCTCGTGCTGATCATTACCGGTGCCCATGAATTCGCGCTGCGGCGTCTGGAACAAACGCGTGGCGGGGTTTCGCGAGGCGTAGCGGATGCGGCCGCCAACAGGCGGGACCCGCTATCATCGACGCAAACCAAACCAGGAGACCACCATGACCGAACTCTGGCGCTGGCGGGCAGTTGATCTCGCCGACGGCATCCGTACCCGCCGCCTATCGAGTCGCGAAGCCGTGGAGGCCTGCCTGGCCCGCACCGCTGCCGTCAATCCGCGGCTCAATGCCATCGTCGAATTGCTGGCCGAATCCGCGTTGTCGGCTGCCGACGAAGCCGATCGCGCGGTCAAGCGGGGGGATGCACTCGGACCGCTGCACGGCGTGCCGGTCACCACCAAGATCAATGTCGACCAGCAAGGCCTGGCCACCACCAACGGCATCGTCGCCCAGGCCGCCAACATCGCCCGATTCGACAGCCCCGTGGTCGCCAACCTGAAGCGTGCCGGCGCGATCCTGTTCGGCCGCACCAATACCCCGGCCTTCTCGATGCGCTGGTTCACCGACAACGCACTGCATGGCCTCACCTCGAACCCATGGTCGGCTGCACACACACCAGGTGGTTCGAGCGGCGGTGCCTCGGCCGCAGTTGCCGCCGGCATGGGGCCGATCGCCCACGGCAACGACCTCGCCGGCTCGGTGCGTTACCCCGCCTATTGCACCGGCGTGTATGGACTGCGCCCGTCGTTTGGCCGCGTGCCCGCCTTCCTGCCCAGCGTGGCCGACGAACGTCCACTGTCCGCACAACTGATGTCGGTCCAGGGACCGCTCGCGCGCAATGTGGCGGATCTGCGCATCGCACTGCAGGCCATGGCCGCCTTCGATGTGCGCGATCCCTGGTGGGTGCCGGCGCCGCTGGACGGACCGGCCCCGCGGCGCCCGATCCGGGTGGCCATGAGCATCGATTGCGCCGGACCGACAGCGCATCCGGCGATCGACGCCGCCGTGCGTCGTGCCGGCGCCTGGCTGGCCGAGGCCGGCTATGAGGTCGTGGAAACCGAGCTGCCCGACCTGGGCGAGGCCTGTCGTCTCTGGGACTTGCTCTCGCGCAATGACAACCTGCTGTTCGCCAAGCCGCCGATCGAGGCGAAGGGCGACGACGGCATTCGCGCCTCGTTCGGCATGCAGTTCGGGCGACAGCCGATGCTTGACATCGAAGCACACCAACGTGCACTCGCCCGGCGGACCACGTTGATCCGGCGCTGGGCCTTGTTCATGCAGGACTTTCCGCTGGTGCTGGGGCCGGTCAGCGCCGAGCCACCGTTTCGCCAGGGAGAGGATGTTGAATCGCAGGCCAGCGCCGACCGCGTGCTGGCCGCGCAGGGGCCGCAATTCGCGGTGCCGGTGCTTGGGCTGCCTGCCATATCGGCGCCCACCGGCCAAGTTGACGGCGTGCCGATCGGCGTGCAGATCATCGGCCAGCGATTCCGTGAGGACATGGTGCTCGATGCGGCCAGTGTCATCGAGGCGCGTGAACCCTCGGCCACGCCGATCGATCCGCGCTGAGGTCAGCGATCCGCGCCTGCATGCCTGGCTGGGCTTGCAGGTGCATGACGTGATGACCGCAGGCAAAAGGTGGCGGATTTTATCGATCCGCCGGCCTCGTCCTCGCTCAGCCGACCAGGACTGCTCGGCGACCTGCTACCGGGCCGAGAGGGCACGGCGACCTTGCTGATTCTGCGCGAGTGCCTGCATCACCTGGGCTACCAGCGCATTTGTCGAGTCGGTGGCTGATCGATCGCAGCGACGGCGTCGGTTGAGATTGCGCTGCCCGCCATGCTGCATCTGGTGCCCTTACAGTGCGGGCATCCGCGAATTCGAGCGCTTGGACAATCAGACCTTTGCGCTTTTGCCCCCTGAGGAACCGGTAGTTCCAGGCCTACGGCTGCCACCGGGGCGGCCCGGGGAGGACCGGGCATCAGGCTAGGGTAGGCCGCCGCCGCTGGCCATGCGCCAGCCGGGGTTCCTCCAGAATTCCCGCCGCCCGGTTGTTGTCGTCGTTGAAGATCTGGGGTGCCAAGGGATCGCCATGGTGGTTGACCAGACACCTGGATTGTAGTAACCTTTATACATAAGTTGGTCAAGCAAGCTGAGGCAAGCCATGGCGATCACCACCCTCACGAGCCGAGAGTTCAACCAGGATACGAGTCGGGCCAAGAAGGCGGCTTCGGCAGGTCCGGTATTCATCACGGATCGTGGCAAGCCCGCTCATGTACTGCTCAGCATCGAGGAGTACCGGCGCATCACGGGCGGCCCCCGGAAGATCGCCGACGCTCTGGCAATGCCGGGTCTCGAGGACATCGAGTTCGATCCACCGCGCGTGAAGATTGGTAGTCGGCCAGCCGACCTCACCTGATGTTCCTGCTCGACACGAACGTCGTTTCCGAACTGCGCAAAGTCCGTCTCGGTAAGGCCGATCGTCGGGTTGCGCAGTGGGCCGACAGTGTCGACGCAGCCAATCTGTATCTGTCAGTCATCAGCGTGCTTGAAATCGAACTTGGCATCCTGCAGATCGAGCGCAGGGATCCGAGGCAGAGCACGCTGCTGCGATCTTGGTTCGAGGCGCTGGTTCTGCCCGCATTCAAAGATCGGATTCTGCCCGTCGATGCAATGGTGGCGCGACGTTGTGCACGACTGCACGTGCCAGATCCGCGCGCCGAGCGCGATGCGCTGATCGCTGCCACGGCCCTGGTCCATGGCCTGACGATCGTCACCCGCAATCACGGCGACTTCGAGGCGACGGGTGTCACGCTCCTGAATCCGTGGATTCAGTAGGTCGACGGCGTATCCGACAATTTGCATGGTGTGCAGGCAACGAGGTCGCGGATCGCCGGGTGCCGGGAACTGGCTCGCAGTTGCGCCGGCGACCTCGGTGCACAACACCTGCGCATTCCTTCCGAAGTCGTGCGCCAGCTCGGGTTGCGCTGCGGGACGATCGTGGAAGCCAGGATTACCGCCGACGGCCGCTTATCGATCGGACCGGTACCCTGGTATCGCAACGTATTCGCGCTCGAGCAGACCGAAGCGCTCCGCGCGATGCCCATGACCGAGCCTGTGATGAAGGCGTGACAGCAACTCCATCCCTTGCGCCGTCAACGCATCCAGAGTTCGCTGATAGGCACGGCCAGCATTTTGTCGGCCGGCGGCAGTATGTCGTCACCGTCGTAGAAAACGATACCGCCGCGAAATCCACTACCGGCAAGCTCGGCCAGACGACGAAGGCCGCGACCATCGCGGCTGGAAACACTCGATGCGGCCTTGACCTCGATGCCCCACACGGACCTGCCCCGGACAATGACGATGTCGACCTCTTGCTGGTCCTTGTCCCGATAATGATGAAACCGCAAGTCATTGTCCGTCCAGCCGGCCTGTGCAAACATTTGCTGCAATACAAAGCTTCTCGAGCAGATGGCCGATGCGACTGCGCTCATCACGCCACGAGTCGGTGTTCAGGCCCGAAAGCGTTGCGGCTAGACCTGAGTCGACAACATGAAACTTTGGCGCCTTGATGAGTCGGGTTGCCTGGTTTTGATACCATGCCGGCAATCGGCGAATCAGAAACAGGCGTTCCAATACCTGCACATAGCGCTCAACGGTCGCCTGGGTCATTCTCAGTTCATTGGCGAGTGCACTCGTGTTCTGCAGCTCACCGGTGCGAATCGCGCACAGTTCGAGCAAACGCGCCAGGTCTTCGGCATCCCTGACTCGGGCAATGTCACGCACGTCGCGTTCAACGATGCCGCGCAGATATTCGCCGTGCCAATCCCGTGCCCGAGGAAGGCGTCGCTGAGATGGCTCAGGGTAGCCGCCAAGCAGCAAACGTTCGACAAGTGATTGACCTGTATTCGGTTGGCGTCGAATGCCTGGCTCGAGTCGTCCCTCGATGAGTGCCTCAAGAAATCGGCCGGGTCTGCGCGCTTTCTCCGATTCGGTCAGGGGCTGGAGACGCCTGACTTCCAGGCGGCCTGCCAGTGACTCGTCAACGTTCTTCAGCAACAAGAGGTTTGCCGATCCAGTCAGCAGAAAGCGCCCGGGTGCGCGATCTTTGTCGACCGATCGCTTGATCGCCCGCAATATCGCGGGGGCTCGCTGCACTTCGGCTATCGTCACCCGGCGCGGGAGGCTTTGGACGAAGCCGTCGGGATCTTCTGTTGCAACATCCAGATAGCGGTATTCATCGAGGCTGACAAATAGCCGCTCGGGTTCCAGATGCATCGCCAGCGTGCTCTTGCCGCACTGGCGCGGCCCGAGCAGGCATACGACAGGGGTGTCCGACATGGCGTCTGATATGGCCCCTGAAAGCGCCCTCGGAATATAAGCTTCACCCTTACCGTCCATGATGAATACTCCAGGGAAGACCTGTCGTGCCGTTACCGCGCTGATACTGATGGAGTTTGGTTTCCCGGATGTTCTGCCATGCGTCTGATTCGAACATTAGTTTCCGTCTATTTATGACATAAACGGCCGTCCAGTTACTTATTGGATGCGCGTCCAATTCTTACATAGAAGAAAAGCGCCCCGAAGCGCGGGCGAACAGCCAACGCCCGTCTGCACTCAGGGCCAATCCAAAACCGGGCGACTCGACCTTGGTGAAGCTGCCCGGGATCCGGGCAGTCTTGAACGGTCGGTATAAGCCGGTGGCGTCGCGGCGATAGATAAAGATCGCACCAGCATCGATGGCCCGCATTGTTGTCGAACACATCGAAGACCGGCATGTCGACGCCGAGCGATCACCGGCCGCTCTCTGGACGAGAGCTGTCGCCCAACGCGTCTGAAGGCAAGGGCTGGACCGGCGCGGGTAACCTTTCCGATCAACAGGACGCCTGGGTCAAGGCGCAGATTGCCGGCGGCGATGAATACACGCTTCGCAACCACGGCCTTGACCAGGCGCAGACCTACCTGCAGTTGTTACACGATGCGTTCGGCGCCCTTGAGCAACTCTGCCCAGGTAACGAACGACATGCAGAGCCGCGCCGTCTCAGGCAGTGCGTCGACGCGTTGCGCGATGGTAGGAGGCTGGTTCTTGATCAGGTAGATCAGGATGTTGGCGACCAGCAGATAGATCACAGCGCCTTGCGTTCCTGCACGGGCGGCTGGCGGGTCTGTTCGGCTTCTAACGCGGCAATAAAGTCCTGATCCGCCTCACCCACGGCGCGCAGCGTGTCGAGCAGCTCAGCGCCTCGTTCGGCCCGTAACGGGTGAATGATCAGATCGCCATTTTCGTTGTGCGAAATGCTGACCCGATCGGTGTCCAACCTGAACTCTGCAGGAATTCGGACCGCCTGGCTGTTGCCGTTGTTGAAGACCCGAGTCGTGAGAGTTTCCATGGTGCGGCTCATGTGTGTACGAATATGTGTGTACATTGCGCCATGTGCATGTTGAGTGCAAGTGACGCTGTCGCAGTGGTCGCAAATCGCATCAAGTCGCTGCACGGATCAAGTGCTTGGATCGAACGTTGGTTCCTGGCTGCGCAGGGTCCGTCCTCGGAAGACCGATTCGTGGATTGCGCAGTGGGCGGACGATGTCGACCGCGAGAAGCCTGAATCTGGCGTTCGACTACGCGACGGCCGGCTTCACGGGTGAGGAGGTAAAACCAGATCACTTGCATACAAGGTGAAGGAGTCTGCCGGGATTCGATTCGCGCGCCAGCCGCATCTGGTTACCATCAGGCTCCCCCGCCCTGCCGGACTCCGGCAGCCGGGCAAGTACAGACCCGATCACCTTCACTGACACCGGAGAAGCGCCATGGATTTCGACCTGCCTCTGTTCTCAAACGGACCAGCCGATGAGATCGAGCTCTGGGCGGACGGTGTCGAACGCGCAGGCTCGGTGAACGGAATCGATCTCTAGGCGGATCGTTCCCATGGCATCGGGCCGGAACCCTGACCCTGATATTTTCGGACACGGTCTGAACGACGACCATCCAGACGATAGCGACCTGGACGAATTATCTGCGCCGGAACTGCGAGCGATCATCGCCCGTGAGCGACAACGCTCGTCATCGCTGCGTGACGCGGTACAGCGAGCGCGGCTGGCCAAACGCCCGAAGGCTTTGTCGCACGCGCTGGAGGCAGACCTGGAACGCGTGCTGGATTCGCTCGATGCCGGTGTGCATTGGCGAGATTCGGATGAAGTCGTGCAGGTTCTCTACGACTGGCTGGACAGCGTCGGATCTCGTGTGCTGCCCGCCAAGCCAGACGATGCGGCCCGTCTTGCGCTGCGCTTTGTCGAGTCGGACCAGTTGATGTTCGAGGCGATCGACGATTCGCATGGCGAGATTGGCGCGATCATGCGTGAGGCCTGCGATCTCTACCTGAACGCACTCGCCGTCTGCGCCGACGATCAGACCAGCCGACTCGAAAAAATCATCGCACTGCATCGCGCCGACGATTATGGCGCTCGTGAGCATCTGCTTGCCAACGCAGCGAAGGCTGTCGAACCCAAGTGGCTGCTCGCGCACGCCCGCGAGCAACTCGCCTTCGCCGCTACCAGTCGCAATGCCGACATCAAAGAACGTGAGAGCCGCCGAATTCCCCGCGAGGCGATCGAAGCGTCGCTGATCGCCCAGGCTCTGCGCGATCCACAGCTTTCGGTCGACGCAACGCTTTTATATGCGCCAACACCGAACGAGCAGCAACGTGCGGGCTTCGTTGCCGACTTCCTGCGCTTTGGTCAGGCGTCGGGCGCGCTGGCCTGGCTGGAAGGGCCGTGGGAAGACGAATCCAGGCGCCTGGACCTGCTCGCACAGACCCATGCCGCACTGGGCGACGTTGAGCAGGCAGCCAACCTGCTCGAGAAACGGTTCCGGGCAAAGCCAGATGTCTATGCGCTCTCGGCCTGGCTCGACGTACTTCCGGCCTCAGGGCGTGATCCGGCGCGCATAGCCGCGCTAGAGGCAGCGCGCAGGAAGGCGGGCCCGCTTGAGGCAGCCAATCTGCTTGCCCTCATCGAGGACTGGCAGACCATCGAAGCCATCTTCGTCGACAAGCATGCCGCGATTGACGGGGATGCCTATTACGATCTGCTGCCCATCGCCCAGGCGCTCGAGCGCAATGGCCACCTGCTCGGCGCTACGCTCGCCTATCGGGCGTTGATCGAATCGATACTTACGCGCGCCAAGGCGAAGACCTACCACCATGGCGCGGACTACTGGCGACAACTTCAAGTGCTCTCGAAGCAAGCGATCGACTTCGGCAGGATCGAAACGCCGGCGCAGTTTGTCAGCCGGATCCGGAAGCAGCACGGGCGCAAGCCGGCGTTTTGGGCGCGTGTCGACGCTGCCGGAGGTTGAGGTCGCTGCAATACTGGCGTTGACGATCAAGGTTACGGTCTTGATCGGTCCGCCTTGTAGTCATCGGTTGGGTCCCACTCGAGCCTGCCAAGGAGCTCCGCGACACGTTTCTGTTCTCTGCGGGCGATAAACTCTTTCAAGGCGAACGTCACGGCTGCCGTCCTGGTGGACTCGCTGCTTGGGGCCACAAATTTGTCGAGCAGATCGGGATCCAGCTCCGGAATGGGGTTCATTTCGGACTCCTTGTTTACATTCGGTCGGGATATTCGGTATTGTCGCGCATCGTTCGATCAGGAACATCGTCGACTTCCACGTAGCCCAATCGAAACTGTGCGCTCCGCCCGAACTCATGTCCCATGAAACATTGAATCTGCGCATTCCTGCCGCCGACCGCGATCTTATCGAAAATGCCGCCGTGACAAGTGGGAAGACGCGCACGGCCTTCATCCTCGACGCCGCCCGCCGTGCCGCCGAAGATGAGTTGCTTGTGCCCAGCCCTGTTGTTGTCAGTCAGTCGATCCACGCGAAGTTCCTGGCTGCGTTGGAGGCCCCGACGCAGCCCAACGAGCGGTTGTGTCGAACGATGCAGGCCAGGCCCCCTTGGGTCGAAACCTGAGGTTGGGCGGCACGGGGAGTTCGATCGACCTCGACAAGGAGGGGGTGATGATCAATTCTGGCGTTCGTCGTTCGGCGCTTCCCGCATACAACAGGCTCCCAACCATTTCGGCACCGGCTCAATCAGTGATCAAACCCCAGCCGGATTCCACCAGAGTGTGCAAAGCATCACTCGATGCCCCCTCGCAGCCGCCTCGATTCGCGTCCGCTGCACTCGTGACATGCCGATGCGATCGTCCAATTCGTCGCGCCAGGTCTCAAGACCGGCACGATCCACGTCGATCTGTCCTACCTGCGCGTGTTTTTTGACGGGGGTCGGCAAAGGTGGCCTGGTGTATCCGCCCGAGTACTAACTGATCTCAGACACGGCTAGGCCAGGGTTCTGGCGTACTACCTCAGCGCAATCCAGAAGTGGCCGAGTACCGGCTAAGACCTATCCGGGTGAGCCGCAGCAAGGTTTTTTGATATACTGCGCAACACCCCGCTCTTCAATCAATCATGATTCGGTGCAATCTTTCCACTCTCATGGGTCGCAACAAGCTCCGAATCGCAGACGTCGCGCGCTGCACCGGGCTTAACCGCAGCACGGTGCAGGCGCTCTATCGTGAGACAGCGACCCGGGTCGACCTTCCAGCTATCGATAAGCTGTGCCGGCTATTCAACTGCCAGGTCGGCGAACTTTTCGAACTCGTTGATGACGGCGGTGAGGCCAAGCCATGACCTTGAGTGCATCCCGCTGGCACGTCATCGCCAAGTCCAACTTCGCATGGGAGAGCGAAGCACTCGACTGGCTTCGAATGCAACTGCCCGACCGCGACCCTTGGCACGTATGGACCAACCTCGAGTTCATCGACGACGAAGGGAAGGTCAGCGAGGTTGATGCGCTCGTGCTTTCGCCAGCGGGGCTCTTTCTGATCGAGATCAAAAGCCGCCCAGGCACCTTGAGAGGCGACGTTCACAGCTGGACCTGGACCACCGACGGCCGGGCGACCACTGTCGACAACCCAGTCATCCTTGCCAATCGAAAAGCCAAGCGCCTCGCCAGCCTGCTCAAACGGCAGCCCGCCATCGGCAAGGCCAAGATCCGCCTGCCCTTTGTCGAGCCGGCGATCTTTCTGTCGTCGACCAGCCTGTCGTGTCGGCTCGAAGGGCTGGCCAAGGCCGCCACCTTCATGCGCGGTCGCCCCGGCGCACTCGACGACCCCGGCATCGTCGGCGCATTGGCGAATGGCATCACCAACCGTTCGGCCACCGTCGTCGATTCCAAGCAGGCGCGCGCCATAGCGCGGGGCCTAGCAGAGGCCGGCATCCGCCCCTCCAACAAACATCGTCAGGTGGGGGACTACCGCCTGACCGCGCCACTGTCCGAAGGCGAAGGGTTTCAGGACTGGGAAGCCCAGCACGTCAGCATCGACACGGTGCATCGCCGTGTGCGCATCTACACTGTGGCTTCGGCGTCGAGCCCGGAGGCTCGCGCCACACGTGTACGCCAGGCGCGGCGCGAGTTCGAAGTCCTCGAAGGCATCGACCACCCCGGCATCCTGAAGGTCAAGGACTACAAGGAAACCGAACTCGGCCCGGCGCTGATCTTCGATCACGAACCCAAGGCCACGCGTCTGGATCACTTGCTGCGCGACCGGGGCAAGCAGCTTCTCGGTCACGCAACGCCTGCAACTCGTGCGCGACATCGCCGAGACGCTGAAGTACGCCCACTCCAAGCGCCTGTATCACCGCGCGCTCGGGCCACAGAGCATCCTCGTCCACGACATTGACAGCGCCCACCCGCAGCTTCGCCTGATGAACTGGCAGACGGCGTCGCGCAACGTGAGTGATTCCGCGTCACCCGACACCGTGCACCGCACCACCGGCACCCAACACGTCGAGGACTATGTCGAGGACCCGGGGTTGGTCTACCTGGCGCCGGAAACCACACGCGCCGACCCCGCACACGGTCCGAGCCTCGACGTGTTCTCGCTCGGCTGCATCGCCTACCACCTCTTCAGCAGCCAGCCGCCCGCCGAGTCATCGCTTGAGCTTGCCGAGAAGCTGCGTGCTGGCCAAGGGCTGCGCCTGTCGGACGTGATGGATGGTTGCGGCGCGCGCCAGCAAGAGCTGATTCAGTTCGCGACCTGCCCCGATTTGCTCGCCCGCTACGACACGATCCAAGGGTTTCTCGACGACCTGGATCGCGTCGAAGACGAGCTCACCACCCCCGACCCCGAAGCCACGGTTGACCCCAGCATCGCCAAACTGCCCGGGGAACGTCTCGACGGCGGCTTCACCGTCGTCAAGCGCCTGGGCCGCGGTTCGTCCAGCGACGCGCTGCTCGTGCGCAGGGACGGCAGCGACGAAGAGCACGTCCTCAAGGTCGCCTGCGACGCTGCCCACAACGATCGTCTGGCCGCGGAAGGTGATGTCCTCTCGCGACTGCATCACCAGAACATCGTCGCCCACCGCGAAACGCTCGCCGTAGCCGGCCGCACGGCCCTGCTGCTCAAAAGCGCCGGCAGCCGCACATTGGGGGAAAAGCTCGAGGCCGAAGGGCGCCTCTCGCTCGACATGCTTCAGCGCTTTGGCGAAGAGCTGATCGAAGCAGTGAACCACCTCGAAGCCGAAGGCGTCGCCCACCGCGACATCAAGCCAGACAACATCGGCATCGCCGAGAGCCGCAGCGGCAAGTTGCAGCTGGTGCTGTTCGACTTTTCGCTGTGCCGCACGTCGGCCGACAACATCACCGCCGGCACGCACCCTTACCTTGACCCGTTCCTGTCGCTGCGCCGGCCGCCGCGCTGGGATTTGTACGCCGAGCGCTTCGCGCTGGCCGTCACGCTCTACGAGATGGCGGTGGGCCAGCCGCCTGTCTGGGGCGACGGCCAGACCTCGCCGGCCATGCTCGATGTGGAGGCCAACGTCGAGAGCGACGTGTTCGACCCTGTCACGCGCGAAGGCTTCACCGCGTTCTTCTCCAAGGCCCTGAAGCGCGACTACCGCGAACGCTTCGACAACGCCGAAGACATGCTGCGCGCGTGGCGCGCGATCTTCGCGGCTCGGCAGACCCTGCACCCCAACGAGGCAGCATCAGCGCAGGGTCTGGCCGCCATCGCCATGACGGCCACGCCGCTCACCACGATGGCCGAGCTGGGCTACAGCCTCGAAGCGCAAGACGTGCTCGAGCGCATGGGCGTCCACAACGCGCGCGAGCTGCTGGCCGTCGATCGCATCCGCTTTCGCTACCTGCGCGGTGTGGGCGACAAGATACGCAAGGAGATCCGCCTCGCCGCCAAGGAACTCGCCCGCCTGCGGCCCGACCTCACGCAGGGCCGCAGCACCGCGCACGACGCCGATGATGAAGTCGGCGGCGCCGTCAGCGTCAACGAACTCGCGGCGCAGTTGCTGCCGCGCCGCCCCGCAGCCGATGACCGGCCGGAAGAAGCCGCACTGGCGCACTACCTCGGCATTGATGACTCGGTGGTCGCTGGCGCCTGGCCCAGCGTTGGCGAATCCGTGCAAGCCAGCCAGGTGGAGCGGGGCACGCTGACCGCTTCACTCATCAAGGCGCGCGAGCGCTGGCTCAAGAACCCGGCCTTCACCGAGCTTCGCCAGCAACTCGACACCCTGCTGCGCAGCCAGGGCCAGGTGATGAGCGCGCACGAGTGCGCCATGGCGCTGCTGGCGCTGCGCGGCTGCGCTTCACAGGACGACGCCGAGCGCCTGCGCCAGGCCAGCGCCGTGCTGCGTGCAGCCGTCGAAGCCGAGTCGCATCTCGAGCAACCGCGCTTCGAAGCCTTCGACCACCAGCCCTGCGCGCTGATTGCCTGCGCACCGGCGTGGGCCGACTACGCGCGCCAACTCGGCGCCGCTGCCGACGCCTGTGCCCAAGCGGACCCGCTGCTGCCGCCGCCCCGCGTGCTGCAGACGCTCGAAGACGTGCCGCTGCCTACCGTGCTCGCGGTCGAGAGCGCGCCTCACGTAGCGCTTGCACCCACGCGGCTGCTGCGCCTTGCCGCGTCCGCGTCGCGCAAAGCCGCGCTGTCCAGCCGCCAGGAGCTTTATCCCCGCGGCATGGCGCCGCTGCAGGCCCTGCGCCAGTCGTTGGGTGCACTGGTCGGTGCGCCGCAACTGCGCCCGCGCGAAATCCAGGACCGCGTGCGCGGCCGCTACCCTGAAGCCGCGCCGCTGCCCGGCCGCCCCGAACTGGACCGCCTGCTGGAAGAAGCCGGCGCACCACTCGGCTGGGACGCCGCAGCGGCGGAAGGTACTGGTGCGTACCGGCTGTCGACCCTGCAAGGTGCGCAGACCGCCGGCACGACGACGGCCTTCTCGTACCACGCCACCAAGCACACCGGCGAAGCGGCGACGCAAGCGGACAGCGTCGAACTCGCCGACGCCACCACGGTCGATGACCGGCTCACGCGAAGCCTGCGCCAGGGTGGCCTGCTGGTGCTGACCGTTGCCCCGCGCATCGCACGGCGGGCCGAAGCCCACCTGCTGCGCCGCTTCGGGCAGGCGGGCAACCCGCCCGCGCCGCTGCAACGCGTGAACTTCGATGTGTTGATCCTTGGCGCGCTGCGTGAGCAGGCCACGGCCGCACGCGTCGACTGGACCATCGTCCTCGAGGCCGACGCCGCCGACCGCGGCAGCCGGCATTGGATCAACCTGCAGCGACTGGTGCAGCGCACGATGCCCACGTTGCGCGCCGCGCTGCTGCAAAGCCAGGCGCCGATCCTACTGGTCAGCGCCGGTCTACTTGCGCGCTACGAGCTGATGGCGCTGATCAGCGACATCGAGCAACACGCCGGCCGCCCCGGCCACACGCCCGGCGTGTGGTTGCTGCTGCCCACCACCCACCAGGGCCCACCGGTCATCGACGGTGTGGCGGTGCCGCTGGTCAACAACCTTCAGAACACCCGCACGCTGGCGCTGCCGCAAGCCTGGGTGGAGAACAAGCACCGGGCGAGTGTCGCCCTCTGATCTGAAGTGGCTGTACAAATGGATCAGCATCACCGGCGGCTTCAGGACTGAGAGTCAGCATGCTCACCAAATTGACAATCAAGAATTTCAAGCTATACGATGAAGCAGAAATCGAACTCGGCGATCGCGTCGTGTTCGTGGGTCCGAACAACGCCGGCAAGACCTCGGCGCTTCAAGCGCTTGCCTTGTGGAGCTACGGCGTGCGTCGATGGGTGGAGAAACGCGGCTCCGGTAACGTACCGAAGGAGCGTGCTGGCGTCACGATCAACCGGCGCGACTTGATCGGGCTCCCGATTCCTTCATCCAACCTTCTTTGGCGCGACCTGCATGTTCGTGAGGGCTATCGGGAATCCAACAAACAAAAGACGCGAAACGTCCAGATCGAGATCGCCGTCGAGGGCATCGACAACGGGCAACCATGGACGACCGAACTCGAATTCGATTACGCCAACGAGGAGTCCTTCTACTGCCGATCGCGGCTATCGACGGAAGGCACACGCAGGGAGATACCGCCTGCAGCTGCGGCGCTGTACCTCGCGTACCTGCCACCGATGTCTGGCCTCGCGGCCAATGAGACGAGACTCGACGAAGGGGCGATTGGCGTGCGAATTGGTGAAGGGCGCACTGCCGAAGTTCTTCGCAATCTCTGCTGGCAAGCGCAGCAGCGAAGCCCAGACAGTTGGCACCAGATCGTTCTACGCATGCGCCAACTCTTTGGCGTGACGATCGATAATCCCGAATACATCAAGGAACGTGGCGAGATCGTGATGACGTTTCGAACGTCTCAGGAAATCCGCCTCGATCTGTCGGCTTGCGGTCGCGGCCAGCAACAGACACTGCTTCTGCTGGCACACATGGCCGCCAATCCGGGGGCCGTGCTTCTGCTTGATGAGCCTGATGCACACCTGGAGATCCTGCGACAGCGCCAGATCTACAACGTGTTGACCGAAACTGCCCAGGCGACCGGCAGCCAGGTCATCGCCGCCAGTCACTCGGAGGTGATCCTCAACGAGGCTGCGGACCGCGACGTGGTGGTTGCGTTTATCGGCAAGCCGCACCGCATCGACGATCGAGGGAGCCAAGTCGCAAAGGCACTCAAGGAAATTGGCTTCGAGCAATACCTCCAAGCTCAGGAAACCGGCTGGGTGCTCTACCTCGAAGGCTCGACCGACCTCGCCATCCTACGCGCGTTCGCCGAGAAGTTCGCTCTACCCGGCTTTCGCTGCGCTGGATCGTCCGTTCGTTCACTACGTTGCCAACCAACCCGGCCAGGCTCGCCATCATTTCTATGGTCTGCGGGAAGCGGCCCCGGCTCTCGTCGGCTTCGCGCTTTATGACCGACTGGAAATGTCCTTGCAAGAGGGCGAGCCCAGCCTGACGCAATACATGTGGAAGCGTCGAGAAATCGAGAACTACCTATGTCAGCATGAGACGCTCCTGGCGTGGGCCGAGGCCAAGGGCAACGCCCAAGACGGAGAACTGTTCGCCAGCAACTGGCGTGAAGCGATGTCGGCAGCCAACATTGACGTGTCTGCTGCGCTAACCACGCTGGGCAAGCCCGGACCATGGAGTGCAGATGTCAAGGCAAGCGACGACTTTTTGCATCCACTATTCACTGAGTTTTATGAAAAGGTGAACTTACCCAACGTCATGCGAAAGACCGATTACCACACGCTCGCGCCCTACGTGGCTGCCGCTGCCATCGATGAGGAGGTTCGAGAAGTTCTGGATGCGATTAGCCGGGTGGCGTCGCAGGGCCATCAGTGATCCAAGCCCCCCAACTGCTCGCGGACCTGACCCGATTGTTGAAGCGCCTGGAAGACGACCTGCGCCAGCGCATTGCGGAGCTGCCCGATCTGAAGACCGGCCTGCAAGCCGAGTGGCAGGCCGCACGCGATGCCGACCGCACGGCCGAGACTTTCGATAGCTGGGCCGACCAGATCATCACACAGGCCGGCGTGCACTGGCTGCTGAGCTGCGTGTTCCTGCGCTTCATCGAAGATAACGAGTTGGTCGAGCGCCCGTGGCTGAGCGGCACGCCGGCCTCAGGCCGCCTGGCACTGGCGCGCGACCGGCACGAGGCCTACTTTCGCGCCAAGCCGCTGGAGAGTGACCGCAACTACCTTCTGGCGTGCTTTCGGGAAGCGGGTGCCTTGCCGGGCCTGCGCACCTTCTTCGACGAAGCGCACAACCCGGCCTTTCGCCTGGGCATCAGCGGCGATGCCGCGATGGCGCTGCGCCAGTTCTGGCAGCAGGTGAACCCGAACACCGGCGCGCTGACACATGACTTCACCGATGGCGATTGGAACACCCGCTTCCTCGGCGACCTTTATCAAGACCTGTCGGAAGCCGCGCGCAAGCGCTATGCGCTGCTGCAAACGCCCGAGTTCGTCGAGGCCTTCATCCTCGACCGCACGCTGACACCCGCCATCCACGAATACGGTTTCCGCGACGTGCGGATGATCGACCCCACCTGCGGCTCAGGCCACTTTCTGCTGGGCGGGTTTCATCGTCTGGTGGACGAGTGGGCGCGGCACGAACCGGCGCGCAACCCTCGTGACATTGCACAGCGGGCCTTGGACGCCGTCGCGGGCGTGGACCTGAACCCCTTCGCCGTAGCGATTTCGCGCTTTCGCCTGCTGCTGGCCGCGCTGCACGTGAGCCGCGTGCATCGCCTGTCCGAAGCGCCCGACTTCAAGCTGCAAGTGGCCATCGGCGACAGCCTGCTGCATGGCACGCGTTTCGGCATGACCGAAACCGAGGGCATGTTCGAAGGTACCGAACACTACGCCGATACCGGTTTGGCGCATGCGTATGCCAGCGAGGATCTGGGCGAAGTGAATCGCATCCTCGGGCGGCAGTACCACGCGGTGGTGGGTAACCCGCCGTACATCGTGGTGCGGGATGCCGCACTGAACGCGGCCTACCGGAATCGATATGCCAGCTGCCATCGCCAGTACTCATTGGGCTGTCCCTTCACCGAGCGCCTCTTCGAACTGGCGGTCACCGGCAACGAACGGATGGCCGGCTTCATTGGGCTCATTACCGCCAACAGCTTCATGAAGCGCGAGTTCGGCAGCAAGCTCATCGAGCAGGTGCTTCCGCGGCTGGACCTGACTCATGTGATCGACACCTCAGGCGCCTACATTCCTGGCCACGGCACGCCGACCGTCATTCTGTTCGGCCGGCACCGGGTGCCGACTGGCGATACGGTTCGCACGGCAATGGGCATCAAGGGCGAGCCGAGCACGCCCGACGACCCCGCGCGCGGACTGGTGTGGTCGGCCATCGTTGGACAGATAAACGAGCCAGGGTCGGAGACAGAGTTCATCAGCGTCGGCGACACCCCGAGAAGTACGTTCGCAAAGCATCCGTGGTCCATTGCGGGCGGCGGTGCATCGGATCTGAAAGAAGCCATCGAGGAAGGCGCCCGACGTCTCACGGACGTTGGTGCAGACCTTGGATACCACGTCATCACCGGCGAAGATAACTGCTTAGTGACCCCGAGCTCTATGCCTCGACGTGCGGGGCTGATTCAGGTGCGTACCCTCGTGGAGGGCGACGAAGTCCGTGACTGGGTTTGCGGCCCTGAATCTGTGGTGCTTTGGCCCTACGATGAGCGGGGCGCCGATATTTCTCCTAGTGGGACGGCAGCTCACATCGCCTACCTCTGGCCGTATCGCACCTCACTGCGAGACCGAAAGGCATTTGGCGTTCCAGTCGAACAGCGAGGGCTCCGTTGGTGGGACCTGCGTGAGGTCTACAAGCAACGCCTCGCTAGTCCACTCACCATCAACTTCGCCGAAATCGCCACCCACAACCACTTCGTCCTCGACCGCGGCGGCAAGGTCTTCAAGCAGACGGCGCCGGTGATCAAGTTGCCGGCCGGCGCCAGCGAGGACGAGCACCTCGGGCTGCTCGGGCTGCTCAACTCGTCGGTGGCGTGCTTCTGGTTGAAGCAGGTTTGTTTTCCAAAAGGGGGAGACAGCGTCGGCGGCGAAGGCGCTCGCGTGCGCAAGACGCTGTGGGACGAGCGCTACGCTTTCAACGCCAGCAACGTTGCCGAGTTTCCGTTGTCGGCGACACGCCCCTTGGCCCTGGCGCAAACGCTCGACACCCTGGCCCGCGACATCCAGTCGTGCCTGCCCACCGCTCGATTCCAACTCGCTGCGCAGGGCTCGCACCCACTGCCCACGCGGCAGACCCTCGACCAGATGCGCGAGCGCACCGCCCAACTCCGTCGCAGCGCCGTGGCGTGGCAAGAGGAACTCGACTGGGAGTGCTACCGCCTCTATGGCTTGCTGCCCGCCGACTCCACAGACCTGCGTTTCGCCTCTGGTGCACCGCCCGAGGTCCAACTGGGTGAGCGCGCCTTCGAGATCGTGCTGGCGCGCCGCGTGGCAGCCGGTCGCGAAACGACGTCCTGGTTCGAGCGCCACGGCTCCAAGCCCATCACCGACATCCCGCCGCACTGGCCCGAAGACTACGGCCAGGTCGTTCAGCGCCGCATCGACCTGATCGAGCGCGACCGCAACATCGGCCTGATCGAACGGCCCGAATACAAGCGCCGCTGGAACACGCCTGAGTGGAATGACCTCGAGCACGCCGCGCTGCGCGATTGGCTGCTCGACCGGCTGGAAGCGCCGCACCTGTGGCCCGCCAGCGCCGACCATCCGCCGCAGATCAGCACCGTCAACCGCCTAGCCGACGCCGTGCGCGCCGATGCCGCCTTCATGCAGATCGCCGAGCTGTTCGCGGGCCATTCGGGCTTCGACCTCACCCAGGTCGTGGCCGAACTCGTTGCCGGCGAATCGGTGCCCTTCCTGCCCGTGCTGCGCTACAGCGACACGGGCCTGCGCAAACGCGCGCAGTGGGAAGACACCTGGGCGCTGCAACGCCGCGAAGACGCCGGTGAGACCGTCGGCAAGATCCCCGTGCCGCCCAAGTACCAGGGCAAAGACTTCCTGAAGACCGAAGTCTGGCGCCTGCGCGGCGGCCTCGACGTGCCCAAGGAGCGCTGGGTCAGCTACCCCTGCTGCGAGCGCGGCGCCGACGCGAGCTTGGTCATTGCCTGGGCCGGCTGGAACCAACTGCAGCAAGCCACCGCCCTGGCAGCCTACTACCTGGAGATGAAGGACAACGAAGGCTGGGAGCCATCACGCCTGCAACCACTGCTCGCCGGCCTGCTGGAGCTGGTGCCCTGGCTCGAGCAGTGGCACAACGAGATCGACCCCGCCTACGGCGAGCGCATGGGCACGTACTACCGTGGCTTCGTCAATGACGAAGCTCGAGCCCTTGGGTTCACCCTCGACGACCTGTGCGCATGGAAACCGGCGGCGGGGGCGACGAAGCGGGGGCGCAAAAAAGCCGCCGCGCCGTCGCTGGAGGACTGAGCCATGTTCGACCGCAACGCCCCCTTCAACGACCTGCCCGCACTGCCGCCTGCGGCCGACATCGAAACGCCTGCCGTGCTGAAGAAGGCCATCGCCGCGGCGCGCGCGTTGGCCGAGCTGAAGGGCATGGCCGAGCGTATGCCGAACCAGGCGATGTTGATCGACAGCCTGGTGCTGCAAGAGGCGCGCGCGTCGTCGGAGATCGAAAACATCCTGACCACCAACGACGAACTGTTCAAGGCCGCCGCCGACGAGTCGATGCCGGCCAGCGCCGAGGCCAAGGAGGTGCTGCGCTACCGGCAGGCGCTGAACCATGGTTTCCGGCAGATCAAGACGCGGCCCTTGGCGACGGGGCTCTTCATCGAGATCGCGCAGCGGATCAAGCAGACGGATTTCGACGTTCGCCGCACGCCCGGCACGCGCATCGCCAACGGCCGCGGGCAGACGGTGTACACGCCGCCCGAGGGCGAGGCGGTGATCCGCGACAAGCTGCGTGACCTCGAGAACTTCATGCACGCCGAGGATGGGCCCGGCGCCGGGCTGGATGTGCTGGTGAAGATGGCCCTGGTGCACTACCAGTTCGAGGCCATCCACCCCTTCCCCGACGGCAACGGTCGCACTGGACGCATCCTCAACATCCTGTACCTGGTGGACCGGGGGCTGCTGGACTTGCCGGTGCTCTACCTGTCGCGCCACATCATCGACTACAAGCCGGCCTACTACGAAGGGCTGCGGCGGGTGACCGAAGAAGGTGCCTGGGTCGAGTGGGTGCTGTACATGCTCGACGCGGTGGAGCAGACCTCGCTGCGCACGCGACAGCAGATCACCGACATCCTGGCGTTGATGGAGTCGGTGCGCGAGCGTGTGCAGCGCGAGGCGCCGGGCGTCTACAGCAAAGACTTGATCGAGCAGATCTTCCGCCAGCCCTACTGCAAGATTGCCTTCCTCGAGCGTGCGGGCATGGGCACGCGCCAGACCTGCGCCAAGTACCTGCGCGAGCTGGAACGCCTGGGCGTGCTGCACGGCCAGAAGATCGGTCGCGAGGTGTACTTTATCAACCAGGCGCTGTTCGAGCTGCTGACGCGATGAGTTGGTCCACCGTTTCCGAACGCTCTCACCCCCCGGACAGGGCCAAAGGCGGACGTGTTAAAAATAGGTTGTTATTTTTAACATGTTTTGGCGATATGTTCGTTTGGCCAACAAGTCCCCCGGCACGCCGGGCCGCTGCAAAGGACCCTCTCGATGCCGCTGCTGAAAGACCTGATCCCGATCCCCGAGCGTGTGCACCAGGGCGACTTTGTCCTGCAGCTCACCAAGGGCGTTAACGAGCCGGAAGCGACGCTGCGCGACTATGTGGTGACACCGCAGTTGGTCGACGCCTTCAACAACGCGCTGGGGTTCATTCAGCAGGCGGTGCAGACCGGTGGCAGCAAGGCGGCCTACCTGCACGGCAGCTTCGGCTCGGGCAAGAGCCACTTCATGGCGGTGCTGAATCTGCTGCTGGCCGGCAACACGCAGGCCCGCTCGACGCCTGAGCTGGCCGATGTCGTGGCGCGCCACAGCTGGACGCACGGCCGCAAATTTCTGCTCGTGCCCTACCACATGGTCGGCGCGCGCGACATGGAGTCGGCCATCCTGGGCCAGTACGCCGAGTTCGTGCGCAAGCGCCACCCCGAAGCGCCGGTGCCCGGCTTCTACCTGGCCGAGGGCTTGTTCAAAGACGCGCGTGAGCTGCGCGAGCGCATGGGCGACGACAGGTTCTTCGCCGATCTCAACAAGGCAGGCCGAGGCGACTGGGGTGACCTGGACAGTGGCTGGGACGCCGGCAGCTTCGAGGCGGCGATGCTCGAGCCGCCCAACGGCGACGAACGCGCGCGTCTGGTGGGCGACCTGATCACGCAGTACTTCACGTCGTACCGCAGCCTGGCCGGCAGCGGTGAGTCGTTCGTGTCGCTCGATGATGGCCTCTCCATCATGAGCCGTCACGCCCAGGCGCTGGGCTATGACGCGGTGATCCTGTTCCTCGATGAACTGGTGCTCTGGCTCGCCAGCCACGCCGCCGACGTCAACTTCGTCAGCCACGAGGGCACGAAGCTGGTGAAGCTGGTGGAGGCCACCAACGCCGACCGGCCCGTGCCGCTTGTCAGCTTCGTAGCACGCCAGCGCGACCTGCGCGACCTGGTGGGCGAGAACCTCGCCGGCGCGGTGCAGTTGCAGTTCAGCGATGTATTGAAGCACTGGGAAGCACGCTTTCATCGCATCACGCTGGAAGACCGCAATCTGCCGGCCATTGCCGAGAAGCGCGTGCTGCGCCCGGTGGACGAAGCCGCGCGCCAGACGCTGCAGGCCGCGTTCGACGATGTGCTGAAGATGCGCAAGGACGTGCTCGACACCTTGCTCACCACCACGGCTGACCGCGAGATGTTCCGCAAGGTCTACCCGTTCAGCCCGGCGCTGGTGCAGACGCTGATCGCCGTCTCAGCCGCGCTGCAACGCGAGCGCACGGCGCTGAAGCTGATGCTTCAGCTGCTGGTCGACCGTCGAGCAGACCTGGAGTTAGGGCAACTGATCCCGGTCGGTGACCTATACGAAGCCATTGCCGAAGGCGACGAGCCGTTCTCGGAAGGCATGCGGCTGCATTTCGAGAACGCGAAGCGCCTGTATAACCAGCGACTGCTGCCGATGTTGGAGCGCCACCACGGCGTCACCCGCGAAGCCCTCGAACTTGGCCAGGCCGACCCGACGGCAGCCAAGAACCTGCGCAACGACGCGCGGCTGCTGCAAACACTTCTGCTAGGCGCGCTGGTGCCCGAAGTGGAATCGCTCAAAGGGCTGACCGCGCAGCGCCTGGCTGCGCTCAATCACGGCACCTTCCGGTCGCCCATCCCCGGCCGCGAGGCGCAGGACGTGCTTCGCAAATGCCGCGACTGGGCCAGCCAGATCGGCGAGATCAAGATCACAGAGGACCAGAACCCGGTGATCTCGATCCAGGTGACGGGCGTCGACATCGAGCCGATCCTGCGCGCCGCCGAAGCCAACGACAACATCGGCAACCGGCGCAAGAAGATCCGCGAGACCTTGTTCGAGCAGCTCGGTGTTCTGGACGACGGCGGCTTATTCACGACGTATGAGTTCGTCTGGCGCGGTACGCGGCGTGAAGTGGAGGTGCTCTACGAAAACGTACGCGAGATGGCCGACGACCGCCTGCGCGGACGCTCGGGTGTGTGGTCGGTGGTGCTGGACTTTCCGTTCGACGACGCGAAGTACGGCCCGAAGGACGACCTGGCCCGCCTGGGCCAATACCGCGGCGGCGACACGCGCACCTTGGTGTGGCTGCCGTCCTTCCTCAGCCACAAGGCGCTGGCCGAACTGGGCCGCCTGGTCGTGCTCGACTACATCCTGCAAGGCGAGCGTTTCGACAATTACGCTGCGCACCTGTCGTTTGTGGACCGCGTGCAGGCGAAGGCACTGGCAAAGAATCAGCTCGACCAGTTGCGGATCAAGCTGCGCTCGCAGATCGAGGTGGCCTACGGCATCAGCACCGAGCCGCGCGACGCGGTGAGTGATCCGCTCACGGCGGACCAGCAGTACCAGTCGCTGGACCCGACGCTGTCGCCGCGACCGCCCGTGGGCGCGGATTTCCGCAGCGCATTCGAAGGGTTGCTCGGACAACTCTTCGCTCACCAGTACCCGGCGCATCCCGAGTTCGACACCGAGATCAAGGCCAGCGACATTCGCAAAGTCTGGCCCGAGATACAGCGGGCCATTGAATCGCCAGGGCAACGCGGGCTGGTTCAGGACAGCTTGACACGCAAGAAGGTCCGCTCGATCGCAAACCCTTGCCAGCTCGGCCAGATGGGCGAGACACACCTGCTGGTCGAGCCGCATTGGCAATCGCGTTTCGCGCAGATTCACGCGCGCGAAGGCGGCGGGCCGATGACGGTGGCGAAGCTGCGTGGCTGGATTGATACTCCTGTACCCATGGGGCTGCCGACCGAACTGCAGAACCTGATCATCCTGACATACGCCGCTGCGACCAACCGCCGCTTTACGCTGCGCGGCGGGCCGTTCGAGCCCAGTACCGACAACCTTCCCAATGAATTGGAGGTGAAGGAGCAGGCACTGCCGAACGCGGCTGACTGGCAGACGGCTCTCCAACGCGCGTCGAGCCTCTTCGGCCTGACCCTCGCGGAGACGCTTAACGCGGCCAACGTGGGGCGCCTGGTCGATGACGTACAACGCGCTGCCAGCGGCAAACGCGAGGCGGTCGGCCGGCTGGTGGCGCAGGTCCGCGCCCGATCAAGCCGCTACGCGGCGGGCGCGGTCGGGGCCCGCCAGCAGTCGGCAGAGTCAGCGCAGGGACTCTTGGCCATGATCGTGCAGGCAGCGGAGAGTGATGTCGTCACATCGTTGGCCCTGGCCACGCTGAACACGTCGGAGGCAGCGGTGAGCCGCACCCTGGGCCAGGCTCAGCCGTGCGCCGATACACTCACAAACGGCAACTGGCAGTTGTTCGATGTGGTGCGAGATCTGAGCGACCACAGGAGCGAAGCCGCAACCGGCATCATGAGACGCTTGGCCGAGGTGCTCACCGCCGATGAGCACGTCGCGCCGCTGAAGACGGGGCTGGCGGAGCTTGAGCACGACGCCATGAAACTGCTGGCAGCGGCTTCGCCGACGCAACCGTCCGCGAAGGCTCACCCGACCGCACCTACATCAAGTGCAAGTGCTGCAACCCGACCACCGCCCCCAATATTGCCGACCGCGACTGCCTTCGGTGGCACGGAGGTGGTGGATGAGCAGCAGGCGGTTCATTTGAGCGGTGCCGCCGCTGCTGCGCAGTTGGATGACTTGAAGGCGCGCATGGCCCGCGACCGCGACCTCGAGCTCACACTGAGCTGGCGGCTGGAGCGCAAGGGTACGAAGACATGAGCCTGTCGAAGCTGCAGATCGAAGCGCAGCTCGATCGGGTGCTGACGAGCGATGCGTCGACGGTTACCTTGGCGATTCACGCGAACGCTCGCCAACCGTGGCCCGAGACGCTGAACCAGCGCGGCCGTCAGTTCACGCTGCGCTGGTGTGAATCGTCGCTGGCCATCCGTGAGGCGCTTTGCGATGCTGAGCAACACGATCCGACGACAACGGGGCTCATTGTCATCACACCACTGGCGACGCACGAGATTGCCGAGGACATCGCCGCGCGACTGGCTCGAGCGCGTGTGTTTCAGCCCGAAGGTTGGGACATCGTCCGGCAGCTGTTCCAGGCCAGGGAAACCGACTCCCGTCTGGGACGTTTCGCGTGGATGCCGCAGTGTCTGATCGACGGCGCAGCGCAGGGGAAGTACGAGCCGGTGGCCAACGGCTTTCTCGGCTTGGACGCAGCGTGGCATGAAGTGCTGCAACGTTTCCTGGGCATTCCGGTGGCGCGCCCGGATGCCGTCGCATTGTTGACCTGGTCGATGACCGTTGGCGCGGACACCGCACTGGGGCGCTTGCCTGTAGCCGCCAGAGAAGATGCAATGCGCTGGCTCGCAGAAGCGGCGGGTGCTACCGGTGAACTGGTTCTTGGTTGCGTCAAGGCCGGCAGGACCACCGATGCCTTGCCGCTCGGGCTGGTTTGCGGCGTGGTCTTTGCACCGGAAGGCGAAGGACAGGCGGCCTTGGGTCAGGCCGCCATCCGACTCGAGCGTTATGTCCACGACAAGCACATCGGGATCACCGAAGGCCGTCTGTGGGCGCACGCTGCAGAACAGGTTGTGCAGCAGTTGTCGCGCTCAGCCGGCTTGGAGGCCACGCGGCCGGCGCTGGACCGTGCGGATACCTTGCTGCGGGACCTGCGTGCGGCGGAATTTGCGCATGCGAGCAATTGGCTTCCGACAGCGCTGGACCAGAGGATGCAGGACTTTTCGCTGGCGCTTTCGTCACATGTGGTCGAACCGAGCGAAGTCAATCTTGCGCACGTGGAGTTGCAGGCCGACCGCGTGCTGCGGCACGAACTGATGAAGGCTCAACCACCGCGTGCGGAGCGGGTAGAGATGGCGCGTCGCCTGTCGCGTTGGCTGCTCACACCGCCCCGAGCCGCGACAACGCTGGCCAGCGCCGCAACCTGGCAGGCGGACGAAGGCGCCTTCGTTGACTGGGCGCGCTTTCGTTTGCTCGGCGGCGACGAGATCGTGGAGCTGTCGCAGGCCTACGTTGAATGCCGTGCTGCGCTGATCGAGCGACGCGACACCATCGCCAAGCCGTTTGCGCAGGCGTTGATCGAGTGGAACGCGAACAAACCGTCGGTCGTCGGACGTCTGGTGCCGCTCGAGTCCGTCCTCGAGCATGTCGTTGCGCCGATCGCCGCGGCTCATGCGACCTTACTGCTGGTGATGGATGGGTTGAGTATCAGCATCTTTCGAGAGCTGTTCGCAGGCATCGCAAGCCATGGCTGGGCTGAGGTGGTGCGCAGCGACCTCGGGCAGCCACTGATCGGTGTGGCGGCACTGCCCACCATCACCGAGGTGAGCCGGACGAGCTTACTGTGCGGACGCCTCACATTGGGCGCGGCTGCTCAGGAGCGATCGGGGTTTGCGACTAATCCTGCGCTGCTGGCGCATAGCCGCGCCGGAACACCTCCGCGGTTATTCCACAAAGGGGATCTGGCCGACGCGACCAATCTGGCACCCGATGTGCGCGCGGCGATAGAGGACCCACATCAACGCGTGATCGGCGTGGTCTACAACGCCGTCGACGATCACCTCAGCGGACCTGACCAGTTGCATCAGCGCTGGACGCTCGAAGACCTTCGGCTGCTTCTGCCCCTACTACGGGAAGCGAGAGAGGCCAAACGGGTGGTGGTGATCACAGCCGACCATGGTCATCTGTTGGAAGACGGCACGACACAGGTGGGCCATGGCAGCGGCAGCGACCGCTGGCGCCCGGGGGCGGATGCGCGCGGACCGCATGAGATGGCTGTGCCGGGTGGGCGCGTGGTGACACGCGAAGGCGCAGGTGGAGTCGTCTGCCTCTGGGGTGAGCGCACGCGATACGGCGGGCGCAAGAACGGCTACCACGGCGGCCTGTCACCCCAGGAGGTGACGGTGCCGCTCGCCGTGATGGTGCCCTTGGGTCTGAGCCTGCCCGGATGGACGCCCGCACTGCCGGCCCAGCCCGAGTGGTGGGAGTTGCCACCGATCTCGAAGTTCAAAGAAGACAAGTCCGCGGTCATTCAGCCCCCACGACCAGCAGGCCGCAAGCCGGTCTCACGCGTCGGTCAGCCTCAACTGTTCGACGAGACCGAATTGCCGCCGACGCGGGCAGCATCCGACTGGATCAGCGCTTTGCTCTGCGGGCCGATCTATGCATCTCAGAAGCAACTTGCTGCGCGGGTTGCGCTGCCCGAGGAGCGCATGCGGGCGCTGTTGGTGGCACTGTCGGAACGCGGGGGAAAGCTGTCGCGCGCCGCGCTTGCGCAGCGACTTTCGCTACCGGAGATCCGCCTCGGGGGCATACTGAGTGCGGCTCGACGGGTCCTGAACGTAGACCAGGTTCCCGTACTGATGGTCGACGAGTCGGCGCAAATGGTCGAGCTGAACATCGCTCTACTCCAGCAGCAGTTTCACGTTGACAGACAAGGAGCTCCTCGATGATCAGCAGCGCGCGACGCCAGGAAATCGTCAGCGCCTTGCGCCGTGGCACTGTGCCCAGCAGCGGCCTGGACGCGCTGGCCGTGGGCATCGATGCGTTCGCGGCGACCTTTGACGAGGAGCTCACAGTGGTCGCTGCCGGCCGTGGTGGCTTCAAAGCCGTGCGCGGCGAGTACGGCACCGGCAAGACGTTCTTCGGGCGCTGGCTGCAGGAACGAACCCGGGCCCGTGGCTTCGCGGCGACCGAGGTGCAGATCAACGAAACCGAAACACCGCTGCATCGCCAGGAGACGGTGTACCGCAGACTCGTCGAACACCTCGGTACGGCTGACACGGCCAGCGGCGCCTTCCGTGGCGTCATCGACGGGTGGTTTTATGTGCTTGAGCAGGACGTCTTGGCCGATGCGTCAATGGATCCAAACGATGCGCAGGGGCTGCTGACGAAAACCGATGCGCTGATGGAAGCACGCCTGGCGACCATCAGCAAGACCGCACCGGCGTTCTCGGCCGTGCTCCGCACCTACCGGCGCGCCCTGGTGGACGGAGACGGCACGTTGGCCGAGGGTCTCATCAGCTGGCTCGCGGGGCAGCCGAACGTGGCGGCGAGTGTCAAGCGCGCTGCGGGCATCAAAGGCGACCTCGATCACTTCGGAGCCTCCAACTTCCTGGTGGGCCTGCTCACCATCCTGCGCGACAGCGGGTACAGCGGACTCGTGCTGGTGCTAGACGAGGTGGAGACGCTGCAGCGCATGCGCACCGACACCCGCGAGCGCGGGTTGAACGCGCTGCGGCAATGGATTGACGAGATTGACGCCGGACGGTACCCCGGTCTCTACCTGGTGGTGACGGGAACCCCGGCCTTTTTCGATGGACCTCAGGGAGTGCAGCGCCTGGCCCCGCTGGCCCAACGTCTACACGTCGACTTCAGTACGGACCGTCGCTTCGACAACCCACGGGCTGTTCAGATTCGCCTGTCGCCCTTCGATCACTCGGCGCTGCTCGCCGTGGGTCGGCGCGTGCGGGACATCTACGCCGAAGGCCGCTTGAACGAGGAGCGCCTGCGCGACATGGTTGACGACGGCTATTTGGACATGCTGGCTCGTGCCGTGGCCGGTGGCCTTGGCGGAAAGGTCGGCGTGGCACCCCGACTCTTCTTGAAAAAGCTCGTCGCCGACATCCTGGATCGCGTCGATCTTCACCAAGATTTCGATCCGCGCCAGCACTACAGGTTGACGCTCGCCGAGAGCGAGATGTCGGTCGTCGAACGTGCGGCCGCCAGCGCCACGTCGGTGGACGACATCGAGCTGTGAGCGCTGCACGGCCGCTCCAAAGGCGCACACTCCCCCTCGCGGGGAAGGCCCGCAGGGCAAAGGGGGCGGTTTGAGCGAATTCGAGCAGCTTCACTCTTCGCTGCAGTACCACGTCGTCAACACGCTGGGGTGGAGCACGCTGCGCCCGACGCAGCTGGCAGCGATTGCTCCGATACATGCCAGCTCTCATTGCCTGCTTCTCGCTCCGACGGCCGGCGGCAAGACGGAGGCGGCGGCGATTCCGATCTTGTCGAGGATGCTCGTCGAGGCATGGCCGGCAACGAGCGTTCTCTACGTTTGCCCGATCAAGGCGCTGCTGAACAACCTCGAGCCACGGCTCTCGCACTACGCCGGCCTGGTTGGGCGCCGCATTGAGGTCTGGCACGGCGACATCTCGCAATCGCGCAAGAATCGGGCGCTCAGGGACGCGCCGGACATCCTGCTCACGACGCCCGAGTCTGTCGAGGCGATGTTGATCTCTGCGCGGGTCGATCGACCCACGTGGTTCGGCAATCTTCGAACGGTGATCGTCGACGAGTTGCACGCGTTCGCCGGCGACGACCGCGGATGGCATCTTCGATCGGTGCTGCACCGCCTGGATCAGTACCTCGAGCGACCGTTACAGCGCATCGGCCTGTCGGCAACCGTCAGCAATCCAAACGAGTTGCTGGCGTGGCTGGCACCAAACGGTAACCGACGCGTCGTCGGCAGTGCGAGCGTCAGCACGGACGCCGATGTGACCATTGATCATGTCAGCTCGCTCGAGAACGCGGCTACCGTGATCGCACGGCTGCACCGCGGCGAGAAGCGGCTTGTTTTCTGCGACTCGCGCAGCAGCGCGGAACGGCTGAGCAGCATGTTGCGGGGACACGCCATCCGCACTTTCGTCAGCCATGCGTCACTCAGCTTTTCAGAACGGCGGCAAGCGGAAGCGGCGTTCAGCGAGGAGCGGAACTGCGTCATCGTCGCCACCTCGACGCTCGAGCTGGGCATCGACGTGGGTGATCTCGATCGTGTGGTGCAGATCGACTCGCCGTCCTCCGTCTCGTCGTTCCTTCAGCGAATGGGTCGCACCGGTCGACGAGCCGGAGGTCGTCGCAACTGCCTGTTCCTGACGACGAATGACAACGCCTTCCTCCTGGCTCTTGGCGTCACGCAGAAGTGGTCCGAGGCTTGGGTCGAGGCGGCCGTGCCGCCGGCCGAGCCTTGGCACATCGTCGCGCAGCAGGCATTGGTGCTGAGCCTCGAGCAAGGCGAGCTTGCGATGCGAGAACTGGTCGTCTTGCTACATGGCTCGTTTCCCGAATTGGACATCGCGGACATCGAAGTGCTCGTCGAGCATCTGGTGAACAAGCATTACCTGGATCGAAACGAGAACGTTGTGCGCGTGGGTCCGCAGACTGAGCGATGTTTCGAGCGCGGTCACTACCGGGATCTGCTGGCTTCGTTCAGCGGCGCTCAACTGCTGGTGGGCCGTCACGGTACGGCGGAAGTGGGGTACATCGACCCGACGGTCTTGACCGGCGACCGCGCCGAGCGCCTGCTCTTGCTGGCAGGCAGAAGCTGGCGTGTCACCGAGGTCGACTGGTCCAAGCGGATCGTATGGCTGGAACCTGTAGCCGAGGGTGGTAAAGCACGCTGGATGGGCGACGCGCGCAGCCTGGGCCGGGATGTGTGTCAGGGGATCCGCAAGGTGCTTGCGAGCGGGCCTTCGCCCATCGTGACGTTGTCTCGCCGGGCGAAGATGGGGTTAGCCAGATTGGTGGAGGAAATTCCGACACCAACAGTAGCGGACGGGGTGTCGTCACGCTCCGATAACGCCCCCATCCGAACTTGGACATTCGCAGGCACTCGCGCGAATCGCACCCTAGCCCGGGAGGCATCAGCAGGAGGCTCGAAGGTTGCCTTTGATGCAATCTGCGTTCAAGGAAGCCTGACTAGATCCATTGCAGCGCCTTCCTATCCCGAGATCCTCACTGACGACGAGTTGGCATTGTTCAGTGAAGCGATCAAGTTTTCCGACTGCGTACCGCGGCAGCTACTCACCAGGACTATCGTCGCGAGAACCTTCAAGGATCTTGATACCAGTCCATGATCGATCCCGACAATCCTGGCGCCGAGCCTCGAAGCGCGTACGAATCCACATTATGTGAGGTCGGCGACTAAGTGGCGGTGCCCGCTAGAAAGGCGACCCCTGGCGTATAGATGGCTTCTCTGGATAGCCGCCCCGCAGCCGAAGGTCGTCCAGACGATCGCGGCCATGCTCGCCGGGGTCGACCGGCGACAACTCCAGATAGCGAATGCGTCCGGCGACGCGTTTCACTGGAATGCTTGAGCAGGTCGATCGACGCTGAACCCAGCAGGAGGAATCGGCCGCTGCCCTTGCCATGACCCTGGTACGGCCGGCTCCCTCTCCCGATGTCGATCAGCTCCCGCAGGCTCTGAAAGAGCTGTGGCATGCGCTGGATCTCGTCGAGAATCATCAGCTCGTACCCTGCTCAACGCTTCGGCCCTTTCGGACGCCCGAACAAGCAAGGGAACGATCGCGGATCAGGCGATCATCTTCTCGCGATGCAAATGGGGGCCGCTCGATTCGTGCAATGGGTTGATCACGATCGCAGACGAGTATCGATTATCCAGAGTGACACTTGTCCAGGCAGACACTGAGGTCGCACTTCAACTGAGATATTGAGCCCTCTTCCATTTAGCTGTTGCAGCCCGATCTCTCGTCAATGGTCAATCGCACCTTCATCCGGCGCGACCGATCCCGGTCACTTCGCCAGTGCGCGCAGCCCGCCCTTGCGTTTGTCGGCGAGCAGCGACACCGCCATTCCTCTCACTCAAGCCGGCTCTGAAAAAACCGTCGCGTGCCTTCATCCATGAAGTGCACATAACAGCCCTTGATGCCTCGAGTGAACAAAACCCGGTAGGTGTTCTTCAAGAGATCGGTGAATTGATCCTTGCTCTTCTTCACCACCGAGTCATACGAATACTGCCTGTCGCCGATCCAGGTGTTTTTGTCCCAGTCGTATCGCAGATCCGGGCCGAAGATGATGCCGATGTAGTCGAACTCGAATCCCTGCGCGGTATATACGCAGCCAACCTGGTACAGGCCGCCCGGTTCCGAGGCCCAGAAGTTGGATTTCGGAATGCCGGCCGCGAGTCGCCCGGCATCGGGCTTGGCATTCCAGGGCAGTGCCCATGAATCGATTCGCACGTCTTTCACCAGGCTGCCGTCCTGAGCAGGTGCCGACCAGGGCCAGCAGAACCCTGCCACCAGTCTCGCGCTGCCCTCGGTCGCCTTCTGCTGGATGCACTGCTCGAGCGCTTCGATCGAATCCATGATGCGGAACTCGTAAGGGTCGTCCCGCCGCCAGAGCACATTGGCGGTGCGTCTTATGTCCAGCGTGTTGTCGACCCAGTTGATGAAACCATCCGAGCCGCTGCATCGGAACTGCGCATCCAGTTCGAATTCGAGCAGCCGGGCGCCAGCGCGAGTGGCTGCTTCGCGGATGAGCGCCGAGTTGCCCACTTCGCCCGGGCGAACGATCTGTCGATCGTCGATGAAGAACACGCTCACCCGTGCGATGTGTATCAGCTCGTCGATCTGTGGCAGGCCGGACCAGTCGGTGGCCTTGGTGAACCGGTCCTTGCTGCTCGAGCGGATTCGGTGAGCCTCGTCCATGACCACGGCATCGAATTGGTTCGGCGGCAGTGCGCCCTTCTTGTTGACATTGAAGTAACCGAACTGCGCGGCGGCTCTGGAGCCCACCAGTTTGCGCAGGTTCTCGGTGAACGCTTTTGATCCGGTCAGGTGCATTGTCTTGTAGCCCTCACCCGACAGCCGGCCCAGCAGATGCAGGGCAATCACGGACTTCCCGGTACCCGGTCCGCCATGCACCAGCACCACGGTCTTCTTCAACTTCGATGCTTTGGCCGCTTCACGGGTCTCGGCAAGCACCTTGGCAAAGACCACCTGCTGGCTATCGAGCAATACATAGGCCTTCTGGTCCGCGACAACTGTCGCGGTGTGCTCGAGCAGCTTCTTGCTCGGCGAAAACCGGCTTGCGAGCACACGATCGAGCACCGATTCACCACGCCCCGCCCGGATGTGTGCGCCCATGTAGTCGATGAGCGAATCCAGCTTGTCCCCGGTGAATGCGGGATAACGCTCCAGCACCTGGGCATGCCGGGGCGAAAAGATTTCGTTGTTGGCGCTATAGGTCAGGTTGTGCAGGAACGCACACGAGCGCAGGCCCACCTCACCACGGACAAACACCGAGTGCATGTCGCGCAGGTATTCTTCGTACTGCCCGACCTGACGCGAGGGATGAAGAATGTCCCGCTTTTTACCGGCCACCCAGGTGGTCACGCAGTCGTCGGCATTGGAAGCTTCGACATCGCTCCACTGCTTCAATTCGACGATGAGGGAGTTGGGATGGTCGCCGTCGTCATGCCCGGTGACCATGCAGTCCAGGCGGCGGCTCGACAGCGGGAGCTGGTACTCGAGCAGGACGCCGTGATCGACAAAACCACCTTCCTGAAGCGCAGCGGCCATCCGAAACAGCGAGTTCTGCCACGACTGCACTTCCTGAATAGAGGGCTTGTAGTGGAACGCGTCCAAAAAGGCGTGCTCCAGCTTGCCTGCAATGCCGTTTCGAACGGCGTCGCTGATGAAGTCCTTGGAAGATCCGGCGTATAGCTGCATGGCAGTCCTGGGCGCTTGCGATTCTTGGTCATGGCCAGCGCCTGAGGGTCTGGCCGATCGCGATAACGGATTCTACTGGCGGCCGGATTGCGCACGTTGCGCCGTCTCTTCGTCCTGATTCGCTCTGCCCTCTCAAGGAACTCGTCCATGGCGCATGGAATACCGCGCATGGCACTCATCCTGCCATGCGCTTGAGCCCCTCCAGGCCGGCGGCTTTATCAAGCCGTTTATCCAGGCAGATGAAAGTGAGCGACGAGGGATCTGATTCGGATGCGACCAATGCGGCTGCCAGTTGCAAGCTGTCGGCCGCACGAAGATCATGAACCCGCAGCAGGCGCGCCGCCAGCGTGCGCACGGCATCGACCGGGCTGACTTCCTGCCAGCCTTCCGCTAGGATTCGAAGCCGATCGAAGGCGGTGCGCGATGCAGTGTCATCCAGCGATCCGTCGCGTTCCCGGCGCGCGATGGCCGAAGCGCACTCTACCTGCGTCCCCCACCAGACCAGCATGTCGGAATCGTCCTTTAACCAGCCCAATGCGTCGGCACTATTGGGCTCCCGAACAAGCAAGGGAACGATCGCGGAGCTGTCCCAAAACTTCAACGTCCGCCTCGTCGTTCGTCGAGCAGAGCGTCGAGCAAACTCTCCCGCGCTTCCGGCAAGGGCGTATCGAAGAACTCGGCCGACAATCTCTTCGTGGCACGCTTGATCAGTCCGGCGCGCTCGAGGCGGGTCAGGCGATCATCTTCTTGAGATCCCAATGGGGGCCGCTCGATGCGTGCAATCGGTTGATCACGATCGCAGACGAGTATCGTTTGTCCTGAGCGAACCTTGTCCAGGTAGGCACTGAGGTTGTTCTTCAACTGAGATATTGAGGCCTTTTCCATCTGGCTATTATGGCTAGATTTGTTCGTATAGGTCAATCGCGCCTTTACCCGGTTGGCGCGCAGCGACAACCGTGGGGCGGTGATTCAGCCCACCTTGATCTCGACGACGGCTGCACCGGCGCTGTAGGTTGAGCCGTAGGCCAGCACCCTGGCGCCACGGAACTCGTCGCCCACGGCGCCCAGAATCCAGGCCAGATGCTTCAGGCCCATGTCGGCCTTGGCGTCGCGCAGGTAACCTGGCAACTCGTTGGCCAGGCGGGTTCTACTGGCGGCCCGATTGCGCACATTGCGCCGTCTCCTTGTCCTGATTCGGTCGGCCCATTGACCGCAAGGTGTTGGAGCAATTGCCGACGATTGATGCTGTTGTTACGATCTCCAACATGAGCGCATCAATACTCATTCGACGACGTATCGTTCTGGCTACTGATGCGTTTGCAGAGGTAGTTGTATGGCGAGTGAGTGAGCCGGTTTCCCCGTCATGGCACTTTTTTAAGTTTCGGCTCGCCTATGTCGTCAATGGCGAGTGCGTGCTGCGGTACGACAACGAGCGCGGCAATGGTGATCATCGGCACTTCGGTGATAGGGAATCGCGCTATACCTTTATAACCCCAGATCAGTTGATGCTGGACTTCAGCGCTGATATCAACAGGTGGAATGATGAGCACCGTCATCCTTGAAGTTCGCAGCCTCACGGATACCTTGGTTGACACATCGCGGGCAATGACCTCTGGCCGAGCCGATTCAGAGGCGCGCATTGGTTTTGCCACGCCAGAGTTGCTTTGGCAGGTACTGACTGCCAAGCGATGGGAACTACTCAAAACAATGTGTGGCGCGGGTCCTCTGGCCATTCGAGAAGCGGCCAGGCGAGTGGATCGCGATGTCAAGGCAGTTCATGGTGATGTCACGGCATTGCTGAATGCCGGTGTATTGATTCGGTCACCAGAGGGAAAGGTCGAGTTTCCATTCGATACGATCAAGGTCGAGTACATGCTGCAGGCCGCCTAACTGATTGGTGCCTTGCTGACACGGCCTGCTACCTTGATGTATCGCACCAACGCCTCCGAACCGCTGCCCACCTACCCGCCGCCATCACCCCTGCTTCTGCCCCACCCTCAGCGGCTTATACGCCACCGCCTTGATCTCAATCAGTATCAACGGATGCGGCAACTGGTGAACCGCCACCGTCGTGCGCGCTGGTCCGTCATAGTCAAAAAACTCCGCATAAGTCTCGTTGTATCCCCCAAAGTCATTCATGTTCACAAGAAAACTCGTCACCTCCACCAGGTCGGCCAGCGTGGCATTCACGGTGGCGAGGGTCGACTCGATATTACGCAGCACCGCCCGGGTCTGTTCACGGATGTCCAGCGTCATCGTGCCCATCGCGTCCACGGAGGCGCCGGCAAACGTGTTGTCCGGCCGGCGTGAACTGGTGCCCGACACGTAAATGAAGTCGCCCGCCCGGCGCAGGTGCGGATACTTGCCGCGAGGCCTGGGTTTTCCCTCGATGAGCACGCCCTTGGAATCGTCATTGTTCACGGTGTTGTCTCCCTCACGGTTGGCAAAAACGGGTTGGCGCGCAGCGACGACCGTGGGGCGGTGACTCAGCCCACCTTGATCTCGACAACGGCTGCACCGGCGCCATAGGTTGAGCCGTAGGCCAGTACGCTGGCGCCACGGAACTCGTCGCCCACGGCGCCCAGAATCCAGGCCAGATGCTTCAGGCCCATGTCGGCCTTGGCATCACGCAGGTAACCCGGCAGCTCATTGGCCAGGTCATCGAGTGCGCCGCGCTCCAGTGTGGCCAGGATCTGGCGGTTCCAGCTATCGTCGGCCTCGGAGGCGATCTCGTCGCTGGCAAACGGCCGCTCGTCGCGGAACACAGTGCCCGACAGGCCGCCGATGCCGATCACCACCACGCGCTTGCCTTGTTCGATCGCGCAGCCGGCGGCAATGCTGCCGAGTTTCCAGGTGCGATCCCAGTCGTGGTACAGGTTGTTGGAGGCGATGACGGTCGGGATGCTGCCATTGGCGTTGATCAAGGCGTTCACGGCGATGGTGCCGATGTCGATCGGAAAACCGTCGTAGTCGACGGGCCGCGACGTGATGCCCTGGGCCGCGCTCGCGCGCACGCAGGCGCGGGCCAGGTTGGTGTCAGTGCGCAGGTCAAAGCGCAACGTGCCCAGTTCATGCCAGTTGTCGTCCACCTGCAACCCACTCATGCGCTGGCGGGTTTGCCAGAGCTGGTCCAGCACGGCCAGCCATTGGCTCGAATAGATCAACAACACGTCGGGTTGCAGCGCGCGGATCTGGTCGCGCACGGTTTCCATGGCCTGGACGATGGGTTGGTAAGGCGCTTCGTCCGGACGCAGCACCGGCAGCGGGCTGCCTGGCAGCAGGTAGGCGCCGACCACCCCGGGCTGCAGATGTCGCGGATCGGCTGTACCGGATTCACCGACGATCAGTCGCCACAGGCGGGTGGCCGCCGACGGGAAGTCGGCGCGCTCCTCATCGGCCCGGCGCAGATCGGCGATCACGCCCATCAGGCCGCGCGGCAGAAAGAACATGAGCAGGATGGAGGCCAGGCCGAGCACGAGCAGTCCGCCACCGAGCTGGGCGGCCAGCAGGCGGTCGATGATCACATAGGCGATGGCGCCCAGGACGGGTCCGGCCAGCGTACCCATGCCGCCGGCCACCACGATGAACACGATGTAGGCCGACCAGGACAATGCAAAACCGGATGGCGGCGTGATGATCACAGTGTCCATGAAGAACAGGCCGGCGGCCAGACCGGTGAACAGGCCTGAGATCAGGAACACCACCATCTTCACCTGGCGGACATCGACCCCGACCGTCTGCGCGGCTTCTTCATCATCGCGGACGGCGGTCAGCGCCACGCCATAGCGCGAGCGCAGCAGGCGCCAGATGATGGCGGTCATGATGACCAGCAGCATCAGTGCGGCGAAATAGAGCTGGGTCAGCGTCACATCTGACTTGATCTGCATGCCGCCACCGGCGCCGACCAGCTTCCATTCATTGAATACGCTGCTCACCGATTCGGCGATCAGCCAGGTGGCGATGGCGAAATACGCCCCCTGCAGACGCAGCAGCGGCAGCGCACCCAGAAAGATCAACAACACGATCGCCACCCGGCGGACGTAGTCGCTACGAAACACGTCCAGGTCGGGATAAGAGGCGATCAGCCATTCATAGAGGATCCAGACCACCACGGCGATGGCCAGCGGGATGCGCAGGCCTCGCCCTTCGCGCCTGACCGACAGCGGAATGGCCAGCAGATACGCGAAGGCCACACCCACGATGCCCGAAAACAGCCAAGCGAGCCAGATCGGCAGGCCGCCGTAGTAGAACGCAATGGCCATGGCAAAACCGCCCAGGCCGATATACACCTGATTGCCGAAGGACAACAGGCCGCAATAGCCGGCCAGCAGGTTCCAGGCATGGCCCAGCACGGCGAATACGAAGGTGGTGAACAGCAGTTGCAGCCAGTAGCTGCGGGCATCGAGCCCGAAGGGCAATACGATCAGCAGCAGCAGCAGTGCCGCGAGCAGCCAGCCACCCAGCCGTGGCTGGTGGATGGCGTCGAGGAAGGAACGGATCGCTCTCATGTCACTTGCTGAACAATCCGTTCGGTCTGAATGCCAGCACCAGCAGAATCAGGATATAGCCGCCGACCTGTTGCGCGGCCGGTCCGAAGTAGGTGCCGGCCAGCACCTGGACGATGCCCAGCAACATGCCGCCGATGAGTGTGCCGCGAATGGAACCCAGGCCGCCGATGATCACGACACCGAAGGCGATCAACAAAAACTGCGGTCCGTCGAAGGGTTGGAAGGAGCGCGACATGCCGACCATCACGCCGGCCACGCCGGCAATCGACAAGGCGATACCGCTGGCGATCGCGTAGACGTGGGCGGTGGGCATCCCCATGAGCGGTGCGATCTCGCTGTCGTCGGAGGCGGCCCGGATCGCCCGGCCGATGTGGGTGCGGTTCAGGAACAGATGCAGGAACACGAGGATGGCCAGGCCGATCCCGAAAAAGATCAGGCGCAACACCGAGACATTCAGGTCTTCTCCGAGGCGGATGGCCGCGTAAGACAGATCGTTCTGGATGCCGCGGGCATTCGAATCAAACAGGGCCAGCAACACCTGCGCGAGCACGATGGAGGTGCCGAACGTGACCAGGAGCGGCGACATCAGCCCGAAGTTGGCGGACATTCCGCGCCGCTCCATGGCCTGCACCGACACATGGTTGAGCATGTAGCGCTGCAACAGGTAACCAATGCAGAACATCAGCGGGATCAGTGGCACGAACATCCAGAACGGCGACATCGGCAGCAGGGTCAATATCGAGGCGGCCAGATAGGCGGCCACGATCAGCCAGTCGCCATGGGCGAGGTTGACCAGGCGCATGACACCGAAGTTCAGCGCCAGGCCGATGCTGATGATGGCGTAATACCCCCCGAGCATCGAGCCGGTGAGCAAGCCGTTGGCGATGTCGATGAAGTGCCAGTACAGATCGTCGTTGCTCATGGGCTCACCGGCCGTCAGGCCATGCTCTCCTGGCCGAAGTAGGCGGCCGTGATGCGCGCCTCGGACAGCTCCTGCGGCGTGCCTTCGAGCACGATGGTGCCCTCGAGCATCACGCACACCTGGGTGGCAACCGCCAGCGCACGGCGCAGATCTTGTTCGACGATGATGCAGGTCACGCCCTGGCGGCGGATACGGTCGACGACCACATAGATGTCTTCCACCACCGCCGGGGCCAGCCCCAGCGACAACTCGTCGAACAGGATCAGGCGCGGCGATGACATCAGCGCGCGGCCGATGGCCGCCATCTGCTGCTCGCCCCCGGACATCTGCGTCACCAGCTGCGCGCGCCGCTCGGCCAGCCGGGGGAACAGGGCATACACGGCATCGAGTTGCTGCTGGGCGCTGGCACGACAACGGCCAAGGTAGGCGCCGCAGAGCAGATTGTCCTGAACATTCATGCGGGCGAACAGGCGTCGTCCCTCGGGGACCATGGCCAGGCCCAGGTCGAGAATTTTCTCGGGCGACAGCGCGTCGATACGCTGATTGCGGAAGGTGATCTCGCCGCGGGTATGGGCAGCGCGCCCGCGGTTCATCAGGCCGGTGACCGACTTCATGAGCGTTGACTTGCCCGCGCCGTTGGCGCCGATGATGGACAGCACGTCACCCTCGCGAACCGTCAGGTTGACGTCGTAGATGGCGCGCAGTTCACCGTAATACGCCGACAGGCCTGAGAGGCGAAGCACCTGGGGATGTTCGTCAGGCACGTGCGTGGCCGGTGCCGCAGGGCGGCCGACCGTTGGGTCAGGCGACGTCATGAGCAGCGGTTTCCTCGTGGCATCAGCGTTTCCTTCAGGCGCCCAGATAGACCTTGCGCACTTCGGGCCGGTTGATCACCTCCTGGGCCGGACCGACGGCCAGGATGCGCCCCGACTGCAGCGCAATCAAGCGGTCGGTCGCGGTCAGCATGGTCTTCATCACGTGTTCGATCCAGACGATCGTGACGCCGCTGCGCCGGATCGCAAACACCAGTTCGATGAACTGGTTCACTTCCTGGTCGGTGAGACCGGCCGCCACCTCGTCGATGAGCAACAGGCGGGGACGGATCGCTAGCGCGCGCGCCAGTTCATGGCGTTTACGAAGCAACAACGGCAGGCGTCCGGCCAGCGTGTTGGCCTCGGTTCGAAGCCCGGTCATGGCCATGACCTTGCCGGTCCAGCTGCGCGCCTCCTGCTCCGACATTACCCCGCCGAAACGGGCCGCCACGCGCAGGTTGTCGGCAACACTCATGTGCGTGAACGGACGCGGGACCTGGTAGGTGCGGCCGATACCCCGGCGCGCCCGCTCGTGCGGGGCGAGCGGGCTGATGTCTTCGCCAGAAAAAGTGATGCGGCCCTGTGAGGGCGTCAGGTTGCCCGCCAGCAGGCCGAACAACGTGGTCTTGCCCGCGCCATTGGGGCCGATGACGCCCAGGATCTCGCCCTCATTGACCTCGAAGCTCACGTTCTCGGTGACCCGCAATGCCCCGAAGGACTTGGACAGGCCGTGCACGGTGAGCAGCGCGGTCATGGGATGGGCTCAGCGGCTCGCGTGGCGTTGGCGCTGACGCGGGCTCACGCCCATCAGCGCGAACAAGGCCTGGCAGAGCGGGCTGTCCACTGCTTCGAACCCATAGATCGCATCGAAGTGGTTCCTGCCGGGCTGGGCAATGAAGCGCGCCTCGTTACCCGCCAGTTGCCAATGCTGCAGGTAATCCTGCGTCTGGCGCTGGAATTCGGCCGGCTCGCTGCCACCGGCCGAAAACAGCAGCGGCGCACGCTGACGGCGTGGCGTGAGCAACAACGGGCTGTTGCGTGCAATCAGGCCGTCGTCGAGCTGGATGGCCGGCTGCATGCCGGTGTAGCGGATCGGGCGCAGGTCGAACACACCGCTCACCGACAGGCCGCCCTTGATCAGATCATCGGGCAGTCCATAGACCCCCGGCCAGTCGGTGTTCATGCTCATGACGGTCAGGTGTCCGCCGGCGGAGTGGCCCGCCACGAAGATGCGTTCCCGGTCGGCGCCGAAATCGGCTGCATGCCGCCAGGTCCAGGCGATAGCCGCGCGGACCTGGCGCACGATCTCGTCGATGTTCACGAACGGACACAAGGCGTAGTTCACATTGACCACGGTGATGCCGGCCTCGACCAGCCCCAGCGCGACGCAACTGAATTCCTTGGCACTGAGCATGCGCCAGTAGCCGCCGTGAATGAACACCAGCACCGGCGACTGGCGCGTGGCCGCCGGAAACACGTCGACATACTCGGCCAGGGTCGGGCCATAACGCACGTCGAGCTCACACTTGAGCCGATGCCTGGCCAGCTTGCTCTGGTCGATGAAATGACGCGCGTAGATCCCGAAGTCGGGCACGGAGCGCTCGACGTCATACTGCTCGTCGAGCGCTTCCTGGGTCGCGAAGTCGCGGTACAGCGTCTGCATCGAGGGCCCCGGTGTCTGCCTACTTGCCGTACAGCCGCATGTCGGCGGTCTTCTTCACGTCGGGATAGACCTCGTTATAGACGTTTTCCTTCACGAGGCGGCCATCTTTCTCGTGCCACTGGGCGCCGCCCAGTGGCGTGACCGCAAAGTTCTGCTCGTTGAACTTGAGCGTGCCCACCACCGTGTCGAGGTTGGTCTCACGCAGCGCCTTGAGCAGGGCAGGTTTGTCCTTGCTGCCGGCCCGCTGCAGCGCATCGAACAACACATCGTATTGCGCATCGACGAAGGCCAGGGGCGGCGCGTACTGGATGCCGCTGTCCTTCTCGTAGGCTGCGGCCAGCTGCGTGCCATCGTGGCCGCTGAATTCGGACTTGCCCGGGAAGGCGGGTGACCAGAAGTTGACCGACAGGATGTTCTCGCCGTTCTTGCCGATGGCCTTCATCGGCTCCGGATAGCCCGTGCCCTTGTCGATCACGTACATCCTGGGCTTGAAGCCGGCCTGGGCGGCCTGTTGCAGATAGTTCTGCAGGTCGGGAGGGGCGAGCACGCCGGTGACCACTTCAACACGATTACGCTTGAACTGGTTGATGATCGCCGAGAAGTCGGGCAGCCCCTGCTGGAAGCGGCCCGGATCCACCGGACTCCAACCCGCCTTCTTGAAGGCCGGATCGAAGATCGAGGCGAAGACCGTGCCATCCGGATCATTCGGATACAGGTAGCCGATCTTGCCGTTGAATCCGCCGGGCAAGGCCGCAATCATGCCCAGGTGGTTCTTCACGAGGTCGGGCACCTGGAAGAAGAAATGAAAGGTGTGCTTGAAGGTTTTGGGCTTGCCATCCGGGCCGTACAGCCAGGCCTCCACCGGCGTGTCCGCCGTGATGCACGGAATTTCATAACGTTCACACAGGTCGGACGGCGCATTGGTGGTGTCAGGCGTTCCCTGGGCCATCAGCACATCGACCTTGTCTTGCAGGATCGCCCGGTTGGCCGCTTCGGCCGAGCCGGCGGTCGTGCCCTTGGAGTCATACAAGATGGTGTTGATCTTGCACATCTTGTCGCCGACCTTCAGACCACCCTTGGCGTTGAGGGCCTTGGTCTTGTAGTCGTCGATCCAGGGTGCCTGGCGACCGACGTCGACCAGTGGCCCGGTCATCGGTTCGACACGGCCCACGTTGACCGTGCATTCCTGGGCGGCCACCTGCCCGGCAATGGCCAGTGTCAACAGACAGGTCAATCGAGCAGCCGACGAGGCTGCAGATGTGATGCTCAGTTTCATGGGTTCTCCTCCTGGCCGCTGATCGGCCTTGTTGCCTTGTTGATCAAACTGCTTGCTGCGCGTTCGTCAGAGCTTGAACTCCACGACGGCGGCGCCGCTCCCATAGACAGGGCCATAGGCATGCACACGGGCGCCATAAAAGCGCCGCCCGGTACCGCCTAGGATCCAGTAAAGATGCTTAAAACCCATGTCGGCGCGCGCTTGCGCGGCAAACTGCGGCGCGGTCTCCACGATGGCGGGAATATCGCCGCGCTCGAGCAGATCGAGCATGCGCCTGTTCCACTGGTCATCGTGCTCCGAGACGATCTTGTCGGACCGGATATCGATCTCCTCACGAAAGATCGATCCGGACAGGCCACCGACACCGATGATCGCGACCCGCCTGCCGATCTCGCTGGCGCACAACACAGCCATCTGGGCGAGTTTTTCGGTTTGTTCGGCAGAGTGATACAGGTTGTTGGTGGTGAGCACCACCGGGATCTGGCGGTCGCGCAGCAGCATCCGCGTGGCGACAATGGAACCCGTGTCGATCGGGAAGCCGTCGTAGTTGACCGCCTTGGAACTGACGCCGATGCGCGAACTGGCCGCGATGCAGGCATAGGCCAACTCGGTATCGACACGGATATCAAAGGCCAGATCGCCATACTCGTACCAGTTGTCGTCAACATGCACGCCCTTGATGGCGGGCCGGGTCTGCCAGAGCTGATCGAGCACGGCCAACCACTGGGTCGAGTAGATGAGCAACACGTCGGGCTTGGCGGCGGCCAGGGCGCGACCCGCCCGCTCCATGCCGGTTGCCAGGCGTCCCCAGGGCAGGTTGTCCGGGCGCAGCAGCGGCAGCGGCGAACCCGGCACCATCAGGGCGGCGACGACGCTCATGCCGGGGCGCGCTGCGCAATGTCGGCGAGCCCGGCCTTGACCAGGTTCCATTCCATCACGGCATTGCCGGTGCCGATGACGGTGCCGTATCCGTGCAGCTCACCGGGGATCTCGGGGTAATCCATCGCCGAGAACATCCAGGTGAAGGCCCCCGACTTGACTTCGGCGAAGGCTTCCTCGATGAACTGGGGCAACAACTGGTGAACCTCGCGGGTTTTTCCCTTGCGCAGCAATTCGATGATGCGCATGTCCCACTGGTATCCCTCGAAGGTTTGTGGATGCTCCTTGGACATGTCTTCGGGCAAGGCCGGTTCTTCGTGAAAGTGCCAGTGCGATAGGGTATTCGAGGCCAGCAGGACCGCCCGCCGACCGGTTCGTTCGATGGCACGGCGGGTGGCCTTGCCCAGCAAGTCCATCTCGTACAGGCCTTCCTTGGTGTTCAGGTAATACGGCGAGTTGTTGGCCGAGATGCCCACCACCGGGATGTCCCATTGCGGGCGAATCATGTGCAGCGTGGTGATCGTGCCGTAGTCGACCCGGAAGTTGGGGTTACGCATCATCTTGGCCACCAGACCCGCGTCGCGCGCTTCGGCGCAGCAGGCCTCGGCCAGCTCCACATCAATCGACAATTCGAACGAATACCGGAACAGGTTCGGAAAGATCGGATCGACCGACTTGCCGTGCAGATTGCGCACACCCAGGAAATGATGGCCCAGTTGCGTCATCCAGTGCGGCGAGTGCACCAGCAAGACATCTGGCTTGAGGGCCTCGAGTGAGGCGCGTGCGCGCTCATAGGCCCAGCGAAGCGGCTCCCAGCCGCCTTGTGAGCGGGGCTCGTTCTGCGCGGGGTTCTCGCCATAAACGAGATGGGGCGGGTGCGGTGCCAGATAGCCGGCGAGAATCTGACCTCTCATACCTTGTGCTCCTTGCCACCATGGTTTGTTGGACTGTTCCAGCGTACACTTATGACGTATACGGATTTTCATACTACGCGTGGCCTGACCCGACTGTCAACAAGCAACCGGCTTGTGAATTCGGCTTGTCGATTCCTCGGTGGGCGCAAGGCGTGGAGGAGAAGAGTGCATGAGCCAGATTGCCAGGGTGCGTACGAAGACATTGGCGAAACGGGAGCCCGTCGCACCGAGCTCGATCACCGACCGTGCGACGGCGCCGATCGCCACACGCGCCGCACCATCCAGGGGCGAAGCCTTGACGCCCGATCCCGAACTCGAGGCGCTGCTGGATGGATTCGAGCTGACCTACATTGCGTCGCACCTGCTGCGGCGGGCGCACTTCCGCGCCGAGGAACTGTTTGCCGCCGAAATCGGTGATCTGGGGCTCACACCGCGGCAAAAAGCACTGCTGATCGTGGCCTATCGGCATCCCGGATCCAATCAGGGCGATCTGGCCGATCGCATCGCGGTCGACCGGAATACCTTCGCCGAGATGCTCGCGCGAATGGTCAAGTCCGGGTTGCTGCGCCGCGCGACGGATCCCGAAGACAGACGGGCCAAGCGGGTGTTCATCACCCGGCGCGGCATTGACCTGCTCAAGCAGGTCATGCCGCTGGATCGACGGGTCGAGGATCAGGTCATTGCGCCATTGCCACCGGAGTATCGGCCCTTGTTCCTGAAATGCCTGCGAATGATGGTCGGGATCGCGGGCCAGGGCGTTGACAGTTCTGGCGCCGGGAGCTGAAACTATGCATCACTACGTCATAAATCATCACCACAGGAGATGAGCATGCAGACCAGTTGGAGCGCCTTGGCGCTGTCCCTGATCCTTTTGGTCATCCTGATCGCCGTGGCGTGGTGGATCCTGTCCAAGCTGTTTGAACGAGCCTCGACCGAGGTGTCTTTCGTGCGCACCGGATTCATGGGTCGGCAGGTTGTCATCAGCGGAGGCGCCTTCGTGGTGCCCGTGCTGCACCAGGTGGTTCGGGTCGGGATGAATACGCTGCGGCTGTCCGTGCATTGCGAGAAGGAACAGTCGCTGATCACCCGCGATCGTATCCGCGTCGATGTCGGCGCCGATTTTTACGCGCGGGTCGAAGCCGATGTCGAGTCGGTTGCCGCGGCAGCCCAGACCCTGGGTCGGCGCACCATGTCGGCCGAGGCCTTGCTCGACCTGGTCGAAGCCAAATTTGTCGATGCACTGCGGGCCGTGGCAGCCGAAATGACCCTCGAAGAAATGCACGAGACCCGCCACGTCTTTGCCAGGCGGGTGCGCGAGATGGTTTCGCCCGGCCTGAAGCTGAACGGCCTGGGTATTGAAACCGTGTCGATTGCCCGGCTGGACCAGACCAGTCGGGAGTTCTTCAATCCGAACAATGCCTTCGACGCGGCGGGTCTGACCTGGTTGACCCAGGAGATCGAAGAACGACGTCGCAAGCGCAATGAGATCGAGCGCGACGCCCAGGTGGCCATTCAGCGCAAGAACCTGCTCGCCGAGCAGCAGATGCTCGAACTGGGGCGCGAGGAGGAACATTCCCGTCTCGTGCAGGAGCGCGAGATTGCCATCGAACGGGCCAAACAAAGTGCCGAGGTGTCGGTCGATGCGGCTGCGCGCGAACGCGAGGCCGAAGAGGCGCGCATCGGCTCTGGCCAGGCCATCGAGAAGGCCCGCCTGATGTCCGAAGCCGCCATTCGTGAAGAACGCATCGCACTCGATCGTAAGGTGCGCGAATTCGAGTTGAACAAGGCGCGGGCCCTGGAAGTGGCCGAGATCGAGAACCGCCAGGCGATTGAACTGGCCGAGCAGCAACGTGAGATAGCCATCGCCCAACAAAGCGGCGCCGTGTCGGTCGCGCAGGGAGAGGCCGAGAAAGCGCGTGCGCAATTCGTCAAGGCAGAAGAGTCGGTCATCTCGGCCCGCGATGTCGAACGGGCCGAACGGGCGGGTTTGGTCGAGGTGGCGGCCGCACGGGCCCAGGCTGAAAAGGCGGCCGTGGCCCGGATCCGTGAGGCCGAGGCCGAGAAGGCCGCGGCCGCCCACCGGGCCGAGTCCGATCGGCTGACTGTCGAGGCCGAGGTAGCCGCGCGCAAACTGCGGGCTGCAGCCGACGAAACCCGCTATGCGATCGATGCTGCTGGCAGACGGGCGCTGTACGAGGCCGAGAACCTGCAGACACCAGAGACCGTGGCATTGCGCACTCGCCTTGCGGTGATCGAACGCCTCGAAGGCATCATTCGCGAAAGCGGCAAACCGCTTGAGCGCATCGAAGGCATCAAGATCGTGCAGCTCTCGGGAACCGATGGCCAGTCGGGGAATCCGTCGGGCAGCTTGTCCGATCAGGTGGTCTCCAGTGCCTTGCGTTACCGTACCCAGGCGCCCTTGGTTGATGCCTTGCTCAATGACCTGGGCATTCCGGCCGGCGGCAGCGACGGCCTGCTGCGCCTGACCCAGGACGATCCGGGCAATCCGCCGGCCTGAAGCGACGGAAAGACGACGGTCGCCGCCTGTGTGCCGGCGAACACCGTGGCCATCGCGACGAGCTCGACGCCTTTCAGCCCGATGAGCCAGGAAATGGGGGCGACGGCAGCACCTTGCCTGGGCGGGCAGATCCGCACTGCAGCAATTCTGGCTGAATAGACCCGATTTTTCGGGAATGGCGGATTCACGCGAGACCCGGGATGGGCCGATGTGAACCCGTTCACATGCCTGGAGTGAACGGGTTCACAACCATCGATCGGCAATCAGCGGCCTCGACGCGTCCCCTCTCGTGAGCGACGCCTGGTTCACCAAAACGCGGCATTCGCCGTGGCGTGCTTGCGCCTATTGTGACGCGGCGATCAGGCACCGGCCCGGTCGTGCCGGGCGTCGTGAACAGAGCGGACCCAGACCGGCGAATTTTTCTAAACAACTTCCTACTCATCTCTGAATTCGTGAACCTTTCCTCTTTCGCAAGCAACAAAGGTTTCAAGAGCATCAACAGGCACATCCAAGGCCACCGCTCTTGAAGCTGAACCCGACGTAACAACCACTTGCTCAGTAACCCAGCCAACTTTGTTCAACCATCAGGAGTAATACATGAAAGCCACCAAAATCATCATCGCCGCCGCCATCACCGGTCTGTTCAGCGTCTCTGCCATGGCGCAGTCGACCGACGTGAACCTGCACAAGGCGAAGCAGACCCAGGACGGCTCGTACAACAAGCAGACATCGGAAGTCGGCAACGCAACCAACTCCAGTTCCACCACCAAGGTCAACGCGACCAACATCAATCAGAAGCAGGTCGGCAGTGACAACGAGCAGAGTCTCAAGATCGGCAACGCCAAGAACGGCGGAACGACCGACGTCACTGCACACGGTGTCTCGCAGACCCAGTCAGGCAGCGACAACGACCAGAAGCTTCGGATCGGCAACGCGAACGGCTCGTCAGCGAAGACGAAAGTCAATGTCTCGAATATCGATCAGACGCAGAGCGGCAACTACAACGAGCAAACCATGCGCGTCGGAAACGCCAAGCCAAATTAATCGGCCTGCCACTGATCAGACTCCCGTCGTCGTTCAATGCAAGCCGCGCCTGCTGGATAATCGCGTGGCGCGGCTTGCCCTTGCAAGTTCTTCAACCCCGCTTCCAACCCTTTCCAAAGAGGTGCCCTCATGAAAGTCCCGGTCACTCTGGTTCCGGTATGTCTCCCGGCACCCCACATTAGGGCCATGCAGGCCGCGGTTCTTGCCGTATCTGTTGCCATCGCATCGCTGCCAGGTATCACGACCGCGGCTCACGCTGCGCAGGCAGAGATTCTGGAACTCTCTCCCGATCTTCAATCCAAGGTGGCGCGCGAAAGGATCAAACAGCGCGGTCCGCGCCGCGGCACCGGAAATAACGACAGCGATTCCGAAAATTGCGGTCAGGTTGACATCGGCAACAACAATAAGGCCAACAATTCGGCTCGCAATCGCGTGAACCCGCGCGGCCAAACAGTGATCGTCACCGGCCCGGTGATCAACGCTGCACGCTGCCGTTGATTTCGCCGGCGATGAATGACCCCGCCACTTCAATTGATGACAGATAAGGTTGCCTACCATGCACTCCGCCGACTCGCGACCGCATTCAAACACCTCCTATGGCCGCCTGGCCTGCGCGGCCATCGCGGGTCTTTGTTGCGCACTCCTGCTGAGCGCATGCGCCACCACCAGGCAACTCACCGACTATGATGAAACGGTCCGGGAGCGCGCAAAACTCGATCGCAACCCCCGGGACGAGCCCATCGCGAACGCCACCGGATTCCGTGACGCGTTGCGCTGCATGGACTACCTGATGATCACCTACGGGGTCAAGAATCTGTCAATCTTGGTGGAAGACATTCCTGACTCGACCAAGAAGGTGAGCGCGAGTTCCAAAGACATGATCATATCGGCGGTCTCTCAGATGTCGCGTCGTTCCCGCGGCATTAACCTGATCGCTTTCAGCATCAACGACCAGACGCTGGGAGCCGTCATTGGTCTGGGCACTCGCGACAAACTCATTCCCAACGCACCTGACTTTACGATCCGCGGATCGATCTCCCAGTTTGACGACTCGGTCGTCCGGAAACAAGGCGATGCCGGCATCGGACTTGGCGCTTTCAGCGCTGGCGCGGCGGGCCAGGGACAAGCCGACATTCTCGCCCTCGATCTGAGCGTCATCGAGACCGCGTCGCTGCAGTTGGTCCCCGGATCCACATCGAACAATTCGATGCTGGTCGTCACCAAGGGAGCCGGTGCCGACAGCGAAGTCAACACCCGGAAATTCGGATTGAACTTCAATTTCGTGCTCGCCCGCAGTGAAGGCCGGTCGCAGGCACTGCGCACACTCGTCGAACTCGCCACCATCGAGCTGGTCGGCAAGCTGACCAAGATCCCCTACTGGACATGCCTTGGTGCATCACCCGATTCCAGCGAAGTGCAAGCCGAGATTTCAGACTGGTGGGAGACACTTTCCAGCGATACGATTTCTCTGGTCGCCTACCTGCAGCAACAGATGATCGCACGCGGTCTCTATGGCGGCGCAATCAACGGCACCATCGATGACGCGCTGATCCATGCCATCGGCATCTACAAGGAGGCCATGGGCATGCCGAACGACGCGTCGATCAATCTCGAATTCTTCAATGCCTACCTGCGCGCCGATCACACGACCAACCAAAAGCTCGCCGGGGAGTTGCTCAAGCGCAATCCGGCGCCCGCGCCGTCAGCGCCTGCAAGCGGCGAAGACAAGTCCGCTGCGGTGGTCGCTGCGGTCTCGTCGGCGCAGACCGACGCGCAGAACCCGGCTGGCGATTCGACGGTGTTCGTCTATGTCAATGGTGTGAACGGCCCGCGTTCGGTCTACCGACGTGGGCAACCCTTCGCGATCGACGTGACCGTGGACCAGGACACCAACCTGTATTGTTACCTGATCGACGAAAATCGCGTCGTCAACCAGTTCTTTCCGAACCTGATGCAGCCTCAGCCCCGCGTTGCGGCAGGGTCGCGGTTACAGTTTCCTGGCGAGTATCCGTTCAGGCTGATCACCAGTCCACGCGGTTTGACCGAAACTGTCGCCTGCTTTGGCTCGCCAAAATCGCTGGGATCGGAACCGCTGAAAGGGATCAAGACTGTTCCGGATGCGAATTCTCTGGTCGCCGCTTTCGCCCGCATTGCGGGATCCAGCTTCGGAAAAGGAGTCTACGATGTGGTTGCGCAACAGTAAATGGGCAATGACCGGTTTCCTCACGGTGGCAAGCCTGCTGCTAACGACGAGTTCTCTACTTAGCGCCGGCATGGTCGATGCTGTCGCCAAGTCAGAACCAACCCGGGTTGAATCGATGGCACGCGTGGAAAAGCCTGCTTCCAACAGTGGCACCTTCACTTGCTGGCAGTACGGGAAGCAGATTTTCCAGTCTCGCGACGTGCGTCGTCGCGATAGCGAGGAAGGATCCAACCCGAGCCTGGTTCTGGCAGCTGGAAGCAAATCCATTCGTCTGATGGACTTCAAGAATGGCTTGTGCATTCTGGAAGATCCAAATGATTGATCATCTCCATCGCGAAGGCCGGAATATTCGTTCTTTCTGCGCCTTGCGACGACGGTGCGTTAAAGCTCTCCTGCTGCCCATCGGTGCGTCAAGCGTGCCGACCCGCGCCACCTCCCTAGAGACGCGTCAAGAAAAGCCGGCAGCGTTCAGCGGTGTGCGCACCGACGTGCCCGCTGAAATCACGATCCGGATCGGCAAACCGGTCAGTGTCGTGATGAGCGCGGAGCCGGCGGTACTGGACGTGCTGACAGTCGAGGTCTCCGCGCAGACCTTGACTCTGCGCGCCAGTGGCTCTTTCTCGACTCGCGAACGCGTTCGAATCGAGATCCAGACACCCGAACTACGGACGCTTGAGATTGGCGGCTCGGCGAGCGTCAGGCTGGAATCACTGCAAGCCGATCGCCTCCAGGTGCATGCCAATGGCAGCGCATCTCTGACACTGGATCGGCTGAACCTGCAGCAACTTTCCATGAAGCTCGAGGACAGCGCCGAGGCCCGCTGTTCGGGGGTCGCTTCATCGCAGGAACTTGCGACTAAGGGGGCGAGCAGCGTCGATGGCCTGGAGCTCGCGTCTAAAGATGCGACTGTCGTGGCGGCCGATGCGAGTACGGCATCGATCAGCGTCGAACGCAGGTTGAAGGTAGTGCTGACCGATGCCGCACGGGTCGTCTACGCCGGTAGCCCGAAGATCGACGATTCGGTTTCAGATGCCGCATCTCTCAATGCACAATGAACTTGTCCAGCCTCCAAAGACACCCACGTTCAGCGACGGTACAAGACTCGTCAACCGCCACTTCCGACACCACCGGTCGATTCGGCCGAAGGGGAATCCCATGAGAACTTTTGTTACGATCAAGAAATCCGGAACACCCCTGGCGTGCGCGATGATGCTGATCATCGCCGCGACGACGGCTGGCCATGCCGTCGCCCAAAGTTCAAGTCAGGTGAACCTCAACGATATCCGTCAACAACAGGCCGGCAGTCAGAATCGCCAGGACCTCGACGTTGGAAACGTACGCGGCAGCGGCTCGTCCGATGTCACGGCCGGTTCGGTGTCGCAGACCCAGTCCGGCTCACAGAACACCCAGCGCATGGATATCGGCAACGTTCACGGCTCGGGCAGTAGCCGGGTCAGTGTTGGTGCCGCGGGCCAGGCGCAGGGCGGACAGCAGAATACCCAGGGCATGGATATCGGCAACGTGAAAAATGGCGGCAGCAGCAATGTGCACGTCGGCACGGCCAAGCAGGGACAGACCGGCACGTTCAACAACCAGCAGATGGAACTTGGCAATGCATCCGATGGTGGCAAGACAAAGGTTACCGTGGGCAGTGCCACGCAGACCCAGTCGGGCTCATCGAACGACCAGCGTCTGAAGATTGGCAACGCCCGCGGTGGTCAGACGAATGTCAGCGTCGGCTCGGTAAACCAGACGCAGAGCGGCGCTTTCAACAAAGGTTCTGTCGAGATCGGCAATGCAAAGGGTGGCAATACCTCGGTATCGGTTGGATCGGTCGTCCAGAGCCAGAGCGGATTCGGCTCGGAGAACAAGATTCGAATCGGCAACCAGTGAACACCTCGCCGACCACCACCTGATCCAGTGCAAACGCAACGGAGTCGATCATGAAACATTCAACCAGTTCCTCGAAGACCATTCCTCCTTCCATCCAGTCGAGCGGTTGCCTCAGGCTGACGGCGATTGCCGTGGCCGTGGTGCTGGCTCAACTGGTCGGTGCAGCCGGCCATGCCAACGCCCAGGTCACGTATTTCGAGCGTCCGCCGACGGCCAATGATCTGAAGCGCGCCCTGACTGCCGGGCAACCGTCGACCAGACCCAAGGTCGCGCAGGACCCGGCGGCGATTGAACGTCCCGCCGGTGTCCGTTCACGAACCATCGTGTGGTCGACCGATGGCATCCCTCCGGGGCCGGATGAGCGACCAGTCAATGCCGATGCAAGCTCGAAGGCCCATGTCAAGGCACCAATCTCCAACGGACCGGGTCCTTCGGCTTACGCCACTGCGTACGAAGATCGTTCGAGCCCCCCCGCGGCCGGCATGCCGATCAATTTCGCCAGTGGCAGCAGCCGGGTCGACCCCTCTTCCGCGGAATTCATCCGCACCGTTGCCGAGATGATGACTGGCGATCAGTCGCTGAATCTGGTGATCGAAGGCCATACCGATGCGGTTGGCCGATTTGAAAAGAACATGGTGCTTTCCTGGGAACGGGCAGTTGGTGTGTACCGGCTTCTGGTCGAACAATACGGCATCGCCCCTGGCCGGCTGGCAGTCGTCGGCAAAGGGCCGACCGAGCCGATGCCAGGAACAATGCCGAATGACAGCTCCAATCGGCGTGTGCAGTTTCGCCTGCAGGGGTGATCGGCTCACGCCGGATCAGCTGGCGGCACGGGAAATCCGTTGGGCAGCTTGTCCGATCAGGTCGTGTCGAGCGTGCTGCGTTACCGGACCCAGGCGTCCTTGGCTGATGCCTTGATCAATGACCTGGGTATTCCGGCCGGTGGCAGCGACGGCGTGCGCGCCGACGCCTGATTCGGCTCGGCGATGGTCGCAGTGTTCTTGCCGGAGCGCTTGGACTCATACATCGCGTGGTCCGCGCGGGTCACCAGATTCGCCAGCGTGCTGTTGCCGTCTTCAACTACCGAGACGCCGATGCTGGCGGTGACCGCAAGATGTTGATCACCGACGGGCACGCGCGCCGCGGCGATCGCATCGCGCAGGCACAGCGCGATGCCGATCGCCTGGCGCGAGCCCGCACCGGGCAGCAACACAACAAACTCCTCGCCACCCCAGCGCGCGAACGGCTCATCCGGTCTGAGCGTACTGGCGATCACCGAGGAGACCATCTTGAGCAGTGCATCGCCGGCGTCATGGCCATGGGTGTCGTTGAAGCGTTTGAAGTCGTCGATGTCGAGCAGCAACACCGCGACTGCCGCACGGGCGCTACGCGAGCGAGCCAGTATGTCTTGGGCAATTGCCATGAAACGACGTCGGTTCGGCGCGCCGGTCAACATGTCGGTATGCGACAGGCGCTCGGCCTCCGCGTGCGCAGCCTGCAGGCGATGCATCAAGCCCAGCACGAAAGCCGACACCGGTGCGGAGACAAGGATCGACACAATGGTTGGATACAGCATGTAGGGGACGAACAGCTGAATTGGCTGGCCCAGGAAGAGCTTGAGGATCACGGTCACCATGATCGAACCGGCCAGGCTGACCAGCACCACAATGCCGACCGCGAGCCACTGGGGCAGGTCGAGCAAGCGCTGGACGAGTCGGGAGTTTTCCACCATGACGACATCATCGGCAGAAATCGGGGCGACTTGAATTGGGCGGGGGCGGACTCGTCCGCCATCGGCACTGCACCGGCCCGCCCCGCGCAGCTTCAGCGATCGCGCCAATCGTCCCCGGGCACGATCCGCCGCATGAACTGATCGAACATCGGCACCGTGAAGGCGGTGTCACCGTGATTCGGACTCCAGACCATGCCCTTGTGGATGAGCTTGGCGCGGGTCGGCGCAAGGCGCTCGACCGTGTCGCCGAAGCAGGCCGAGACATCACCCGAACGATGCGGTCCCGGCCCGAGTTCGGCCATGGCGCGCAGGTAGCGCTTTTCCTTGGGTGTGAGGCGATCGAATCGCACGCGGAAAAAGCTCTCGTCCAGCGTCGCCACGGCGGTGACCGATGCCAGTGCCACGTCGTCGAGCGTGATCGGCGAGGCCCTGGCCACATCCCAGGTGCGGAAACCCCAGAGCTGGAGAAAGTAGGCATATCGTTCGGTGAGCTGGATCAACTGCGTCATGGCCGCATCGTCAATGCCCACGCCTTCGGCATCCAGTGGTTTGCGGATCGCCGACTCGGCCGCCTCGGCCGACAAGGGTCCGATCTCGGGAAAGTCGAACAGGCGCTCGGCATAGGATTTGGCGTTGCCCATCTGGCCGCGCAGTTGGGGCAGTCCGGCGCCCACCAGCACGACGGGCAGATTGGCCTGCGCGATCCGGTGCATGGCGGTGATCAAGGCGGCCATCTGCTTTTCTTCCACGTATTGCAACTCGTCCACGAAGATGGCCAGCGCGGTGCCGGCGCTTCTGGCCGCCACACCGGCTGTCTCGAGCAAGGCTTGCAGATCGTTTTCGAGGTCGCCGTTATCGGCCAGGCCCGGCTCGGGCGGGTAGTCGAGCCCCACCTCGATGTCGTCGTACTTGAGTTTGAGCTTGCTCACGAAACCGGCGAGCGCGCGCAGGCCGCGAATCGCGAAATCCTTGGCGGCCTCCGAGGTGCTCAGACGCAGCAGGGCCTGGCGCAATTCGGGGGCGAGCATGGCCGGCAGCGAGCGGCCTTCGGGCGCTTCGATGCGTACGGTATGGATGCCGGCGCCCTCGGCATCGAGCCGGACCCGGTCCAGCAGTACGGTCTTGCCTACGCCGCGCAGCCCCACGAGCATCGCGCTCTTGGCCGGGCGGCCGATACGGGCGCGCTCGAACGCAATGCGCAAGGCCTCGCGAAGCTCGTCGCGACCGGCCAGTTCGGGCGGCTGGTGGCCGGCACCGGGGGCGAAGGGGTTGCGAATGGGGTCCATAGCGGGAGTTTATATCGATCTTTATGATCTTATCAAGATATCGAAACTTTATTAAGATTAGACTAAATGGGTCGAACAGCGCAGCCGATCGGTTCCGCGAGAAACCGGATGGCTCAGGGAATAACGAGCCAGTTGGCACGATTGATGTGCCGGCACCAAAGGGGTTTGGAGGTAGGGTCGCGTATGATATATATTTGGTAGTACCCGATGGGCACAGCAATTGAAGGTCGCGGCAATTCAACGATGCAAACAGCAAAACTTTTTCAGAACGGCCGAAGCCAGGCGGTGCGCCTGCCCAAGGCCTTTCGATTCGAAGGCGCCACTGAGGTTTACATTCAGCGAGATGGCGACCGAATTATTCTGACACCGACGAGCAAGCCATCGATCGAGCGCCTGATCGCGGCGCTGGACAGATTCGTTGAGTTCCCGGATCGGGAACAGCCACCGACGGAACAGTCACGGGAAACGTTCTGACGGAGTGTCGTCATGCAATTCATGCTCGACACCACTATTTGCATCGATGCCATCAAGCGACGTCCAGCGTCTGTGCTGTCGGCGCTTCGTCAACATGAAGCAGCGGGCCTGGGACTATCCAGCATCACGGTTGCCGAACTCGAGTTCGGTGTTTGGAAAAGCGGATCGAAACGCAACGTCACGGCACTGAAGCAGTTTCTCGAACCCTTGACTATTGCTGAGTTCGACGCTTTGGCGGCCAAATCATATGGTCGACTGCGCGCCCATCTCGAGACCATGGGACAATCGATCGGTCCACTGGACACACTGATTGCAGGGCATGCGTTGAGCCTTGGTGTCACGCTGGTCAGCAACAACACGCAGGAGTTTGCCCGAGTACCGGGTCTGATGCTGGCTAACTGGGCGTTGTCTGAGCCAGCGGGATAACTGCGCGTCACTCGGCTGGGCGCGCTGCCGGATCGGGATTATCGCTCGGCGGTCTGACTCCAACCAGGACGCCAACTGATGAGGCACCGCAGCGTTCATTGTCGGCAGACAAACCGTCTACCTGCGCTCCAGCAGTTCTTGCATCAGATGTTCTACTGGCATCACCTCGATTCCACCCTTGATGACATACGCCTGATCACCGGGATAGAGCAGAATCTTGCGTGTTGCCGCGATGTCACTGGTGGCCTCGTGAAACCCCCGGCTCGGAGTCGGCGCGCTGGAGTGCTTGACTTCGATCGCCCAGCGTTCCAGGCCGAATTCGATGATCAGATCGACTTCCGCGCCAACAGCAGTACGGTAGAAGTATGCCGCCGTATCGCTCGGAATGACGGACAGGACCTGTTCGATCACGAACCCCTCGAAGCTGTCTCCCAATTTGGGATGTCCCAACAGTTGTTGCCGCGATTCGATCACCAGCAACGCGTGAAGGATGCCGGAATCGCGCAGGTACACCTTGGGCGACTTGACCAGGCGTTTACTGAGGTTGCCATACCAGGGTGGCAGACGCCTGACCAGCAACAAGTCCACCATCAGATCCAGGTAGCGCGAGACGGTCGTTGCGTTGACATCGAGGCTGCGCGCCAAGGGTGAACGATTGAGTAGCGAACCGGACAAATGGGCGAGCATGGTCCAGAAACGGCGCAACGTCTCCCCGGCCACGCGGGGTCCGAGATCCGGGATGTCCCGTTGCAGATAGGTCGTGATGAAATCGCGCCGCCACAGCCGGCTGGTCTCGTCGGTCTGCGCCAGGAAGGAGTCCGGAAAACCCCCTCGCATCCAGAGTTTGTTCATGACCGGGTTGCCAACTGATCCGTCAACGGGTGGTTCGCCGTTTGCAGGTTTCACAGCCTCCAGCAAATCGATTCCGTGCAGTTCGAGATACGCGAGCCGGCCAGCCAACGACTCGCCCGATTGACGAAGGAGATCTGGGCTCGCCGAGCCCAGAATCACGAACTGCCCATGCCGTCGACCGGCGCGACGGTTGGCATCGATGATCGATCGAAGGGTTGCGAACAACTCCGGCACCCGATGGATTTCATCGAGGATCACGAGCTTGTCGCGATGCTCGGCCAGGTAGGGGGCCGGGTCACTCAAGCGCGCCCGATCGGACGCCAACTGCAGATCCAGATAGATCGAGGGCCGACGCTCGGCAATCTGTAGCGCCAGGGTGGTCTTGCCGGCCTGGCGCGGGCCTAGGATTGCCACGGCAGGCATTTGATCCAGCCGGAAAGAAGCTTCTTGAAAAGCTCGACGATCTATGATCATTGCAAATCATGCAATAAATGCGGGATTTACAATGATACTACTCACCGAAACGAACCCTTGCTGAATCCCTGCAACCGGCATTGGCGGGCTCGTGCTGATATGAGCAGCAAGATGTTCGAGGATGCGGTCGACCTCATCTCCGAACTCCGCCGCCCGTTGTTCGTGCCGCGCCCAGGCTTCACCCACTGGGTAAGATGATGTCCTGAAATGATCGGTTTTGGTCCGGCAAAGAGCGGACGGCATGAGCTATTGGCTGGAAAATAGCACCATTCCAACCCGATACCGCAGGACTCCTTCTCATGAAAACTTGTCTTATTGTGATCGATGCCCAAGCTTCATTCCAGCATCGCCCCTATTCCACCGACCGGGATATGCCCGCCTATCTGACGGCGCAAAACGCGCTGATCCAGGGCGCGCAGGCGACCCGGACGCCCATCGTACGCATCTACCATGTGGACGGGCCGCCGGACGCCGGCAATCCTTTTGCGCTCATCTCAGGCTATGTGAAACCCATCACCGGGCTGATCGAATTCGAGGCCAGTGCCACATTTCAGAAATCACGCCACAGCGCCCTGGTGGGCACCGGGCTGGACGTGTGGCTCACTCAAAACGGCATCCAGCGGCTGATCATCAGCGGCATCCGCACCGAGCAGTGCTGCGAAACCACCGCGCGCCACGCCTCGGATCTGGGCTGGATGGTGGACTATGTGACCGACGCCACGCTCACGTTCGACATGCAGCAGGCCGATGGCCGGGTCCTCAGTGCGTCCGACATCAAGATGCGCACCGCCACCGTGTTGCAGGACCGCTTCGCGCGCATCTGCACGGTGGACCAGGCGCTGGACGCCATTTCATGAACGCCCTTCGGCACACGCGAGAGGTTGCGAATCGAGCACTCGACGATGCCTGCAGCGTGGCGCGCAACGCATGACACCCGTCATTCACGTGCACTTCGTGCTGCTGCCAGGCAGCCTGATCCTGGATTGGGCAGGCCCGGCCGAAGCATTGCGCATGGCCAACCAGCGGCTGCGCGACGCCGGCAAGCCCGACGCTTTCGCGTTGCATTTCATCGGTCCGCGGGCCCAGGCGCAAAGCTCGGTCGGCGCCACCATTTCAGCCATCGCGCCCTTGCCGACCACCCTGCCCGACACAAGCTGGGTGGTGTTGCTCGGTCAGCCTGGACAGACCATCGATATTGCCACCGCCGAAGCGCAGACCCTGCTGCGCTGGCTGCGTGGCTTGCGCTTGCAGACCGGCGTGCTGGAGCTGGTCACGGTATGCGCCGGCGCCGTGCTCGCCGGCCACGCCGGTTTGTTGCACGGTCACCGCGCCACGACCCACCATCACCATCTGGATGAGTTGCGCCGCGTCGCCCCTGACTGCGACGTGGTCGAGAACCGCGTGTTCGTGCTGGATGGCGCCGTGGCCAGCAGCGCGGGCGTGACCACCGGCATCGATCTTTTCCTGCAACGCATCACTGCCGTCTGCGGCCCCGCCTTGGCAGCCCAGGTTGCGCAGGCCATGGTCGTGGCCACGCGGCGCGGCCCCAACGACCCCGAGTTGTCACCATTTCTCTGCCACCGAAACCACCTGCACCCTGCCCTGCACCGCGTGCAGGACGCCGTGGGACAACAGCCGCAGGCCGATTGGTCGGTCGCACGCATGGCCGAGGTGGCCTGCACCTCGCCGCGCCATCTCACCCGTCTCTTTTTGACCCATGGCGGTATCGCGCCCTTGCAATACCTTCTACGCATTCGTCTGGATGTGGCGCAGGTGGCGCTGCGTGCGGGCCACAACGTCACCCAGGCAGCTCAGATGGCCGGATTCAGCTCCGATACCCAACTGCGCCGCACCTGGCAGCAGATGGGCAAGCCGGGCACGCCCGGCTCCATGGCCTGAACAGGCAAGGCTGTGTCTGGCGTGGGGCAGGACCTCAGCACACGGCATGCGCCCCGCAGCAATCAGTTCTTCGCCGACGAAAACAGTTTCGATCGCGCCATGATGTGGAGCTGATTGTCGACCGAGGTAACGCCGGTTGCCTGCGCCGCCACTCTTTCGGTCAGCGCCCGCTCGGCCTCGCTCAACACGATGCCGGTCAACTCGGCCTTGCCGTCGTCACAGGTGACGGTGATGCGGATATCGTGCGTGTCGTCGTTGGCCCTTAACGCCGAACGCACATGCGCCTCGGTCAGCATGTTGCGCAGTTTCGCCTGCGACGCGGGGGTTTCCTGGAACTCGGGACGACCGGCCAGCGTGCGGATGGCATCGACACAGCTATCGACCGAGAGGCGGTCCGTGTTGAGCACCAGGTCATAGAGCAGCGGATCGCCCCAGGTCACGCCATGAATGGCATGCATGCGCGACGCATGCGCATGATCACTGCGCCTGATCTCATTGGCGGCGGTCGCTTCATCGCTGATCTCGAGGTGGTCCATCAGCCAGCGCACGCGTTGCTCGAACGGGCGCGTGATGCGCACCGACACCACATGGGCGACCGGCCGCAGCAGGAAGGCGGCGCCCCATCCGCGCAACACCACATTGCCGCGGGCGGCGACTTCCAGCACTTCCTCGGCCGAGTACAAGGCCATCGCTTCCCGGTCGGCCCGGAATTTTTCGAGGCGCCCTGCCCGTCCCTCACGCAGTCGCGTGATCAGGCTGGCCGGGACATGCATCCGCCGGGCGACATGGTCGACCACTTCATGGCGCATGACATCGAGCTTCATGTCGTCTGCAATGCGAAGCGCGACATCCTTGACGAGAGAGCCCATTTCCTGGGTGAACGCGATCACGGGCATCGTGATTTCTCCTGATCAGTCGACCGGTTGATCCTCAGGAAACCGCTCTTTGGCACGCGGCCGCAACGACGCGATCAACCGGGAAAGCAGCGGCCAGGCGAGCATGATCAGCGCCAAGGTGCTGATCGATCCCACCAGCGGGTTGGCCCACAAGATACCGAGGTCGCCCTGCGAGAGCAACATCGACTGCCGAAACGAGTCTTCGGCCTTGTCCCCGAGCACGAGGGCGAGCACGAGCGGCGCCAACGGATAATCGAGCTTCTTGAAGACGTAGCCCACGATGCCAAAGCCCAGCATCAACCAGACGTCGAGCAGCGCGTTGTGCACCGTGTAGGCACCGATGGCGCAGATCACGAGAATGACCGGCGCCACGATGGCGAACGGGATCCGCAGAATGGCAGCAAACAACGGCACCGTGGACAACACGACGATCAGGCCCACGATATTGCCCAGATACATGCTCGCAATCAGGCCCCAGACAAAATCTTTCTGCTCGACGAACAGCAGCGGTCCCGGCTGAAGCCCCCAGATCAGCAGGCCGCCCAGCAGCACGGCGGCAGTCGGTGAGCCCGGAATGCCCAGCGCCAGCATCGGCAACAGCGCACTCGTGCCGGCCGCGTGGGCCGCGGTTTCGGGCGCGATCACACCCTCGATCTGGCCAGTGCCGAATTTGGAGCCGTCGCGCGACATTTTCTTGGCCAGGCCATAGCTCATGAAGGATGCCGGTGTCGCGCCCCCTGGGGTGATGCCCATCCAGATGCCGACCGCGGCACTGCGCAGCGACGTGATCCAGTACTGCGGCAGCCGCTTCCAGGTCTCGAGCACGACGCGCGAATCCAGGCGCGCGGACTTGCCCGAAAAACGCAGTCCGTCTTCCATCGACAGCAGGATCTCGCCAATGCCAAAGAGCCCGATCACGGCGATCAGGAAGTCGAAACCGCGCATCAGTTCGAGGAACCCGAAGGTCAGGCGCAACTGCCCCGTCACGGTGTCCATGCCGACCGAGGCCAGCGCGAAACCGAGCGCCATCGAGATCAGGATCTTGAACGGCGACCCCTTGCCCATGCCGACAAAACTGCAGAAGGTAAGCAGGTAGACAGCGAAAAATTCCGCCGGTCCGAACTGCAATGCGAACCGGGCGACCAGCGGCGCCAGGAAGGTGATCATCAGGACGGCCAGCAAGGCACCCACGAATGACGAGGTGAACGCGGCCGTCAGCGCCTGGCCGGCCTGGCCTTTCTGCGCCATCGGGTAACCATCGAAGGTGGTGGCCACCGACCAGGGTTCGCCCGGGATATTGAACAGGATGGACGTGATCGCACCGCCGAACAACGCGCCCCAATAGATGCAGGAGAGCATGACGATCGCCGAGGTCGGGGACATCGTAAACGTGAGCGGCAACAGAATCGCCACACCATTGGCGCCGCCGAGTCCGGGGAGCACGCCGATCAGGACACCGAGCACGATGCCCACGAACATCAGGCCGATATTGCCCGGGGTCAGGACGACATTGAAGCCATCCAGCAATGCACCAATGGCTTCCACGTCAGTTCGATCCGGTCAATGCAGTGGGACAACGCAATTCAATACCCCAGGAAATACAGCGGATCAAACTGCCCTTTGTAGAGCGGCACCTTGAACCAGACTTCGAACATCACAAAGAAGAATGCACCGACCAGAACGCCCACCAGCATCGATTTCAACAGCGGGTATTTGCCCAGGATGATCATGAAGACGGCGATGTAGATGGCCGACGACACGTAGATGCCGATCATCGTGATGCCGAACACGTAGACGAAGGCGGGCAACAACACCGACAGGACGCGGCCCAGTTGTTCACGATCGACGAAGGCACCGCGATCACGTTGTCTGCCAAGGGTGGACTGCCAGAAAATCACCACGGCCGAGATGCAGATGATGAGGCCGATGTAGAACGGGAAATAACCCGATCCCGGACCATCATCGGTCCAGGAGGCCCCCAAGCGGCTCGCGTCGAACACAACCAGCAGACCCAGTGCAAACAGCACGGCGGCGACAACGGCATCAACCGTGTGATTCCTGGCCAGCGGCCTGCCGTCGGGTGCGTTGTCGTCGCTCATCGTCACTTGGCCATGAAGCCGGCGGCGACCATCAGCTCCTTGTGCGTCGCTTCGGCGTTCTCCAGCCATTTGACCAACGCATCACCCGTCAAGGCCGTCGTATTGAACGCGCCCTTGGCCATGAACTCCTGCCATTCGGGTGTGGCACGAACCTTCGCCATCAGGTCGGCATAGTAGGCGACCTGCTCCTGGGTGACGCCCGGTGCCGTGAAGATGCCGCGCAGCATCAAGTAGTCGGTGGGAACGCCCGATTCCTTGCAGGTGGGAATGTCGTTCCAGCTTTGCGTATCGGTCACCTTTTCCTTGTAGGGCATGCGCTCGGCATCGAACACGCAGAGCGGTCGCAGCTTGCCGGCGCGCCATTGGGCGACCGCCTCGATCGGATTGTTGACCGTCGAATCGATGTGTCCACCGACCAGTTGCACGGCGACCTCGCCACCACCCTTGAACGGCACGTAGATGAACTTGGTGCCGGTGGCTTTTTCCAGACCGACGGTGATGATCTGGTCCTCCTGTTTGGACCCGGTGCCACCCATCTTGATCTTGGACGGACCGGCTGCGGCGACCGCGCCGAGATACTCTTTGGCACTTTGATAGGGCTTGTCGGCGTTGACCCAGAGCACGAACTGGTCGAGCGCCATCATCGAGACCGGGGTCAGATCCTTCCAGTTGAACGGTACGCCGGTCGCCATCGGCGTCGTGAACAGATTCGACAGCGTGATGACGATCTTGTGCGGATTGCCCTTCGAACCCTTCACATCGAGGAAGCCTTCGGCGCCGGCGCCACCAGCCTTGTTGACCACGACCATCGACTGTTTCATCAACTCGTTCTTGACGATGATGGCCTGAATCAGACGGGCCATCTGGTCGGCACCGCCACCGGTACCGGCAGGAACGATGAACTCGACCGGACGGGTCGGCTCCCAGGCGAACGACGGCGACGCGACGAACAGGGCGGCCACCGCACTGGCGCAGAACAATGAATGGCGGATGAGCCGGGACAACGGGTTGGACATGCTGTTTCCTCTCTGAGTCTTGTTGTTGATTGCACGGTTTCGGTGCATCGTAAGGCCCGGAACGGCATCGCCGGGCCTGCACTGTGTCCGCTGCCGCCGGGGCGGTTCGATGCCCGGGCGCGGCAGGGAGCGAACATAACCTGCAAATCGATTTCAGGAAAGGAGATTTGTAGCGCGCAGCAAGGCCATTACGGCACTGACGAGTGGGCTCGGCATCAATTTCGAGTAATGGCACGGCATTTCAATTGGAAGGCTGCGGCACCGTGTCGGGGTCAGTCGGGGATCCATCCACGCCGACCTTTGATTGAACTCATGCCCGACGCCCTGGCCCTGAGCCTCGCCCTCTTGCTCGCCGTTGTGCTCATCGGCTACGGGCTCTTTCGGGGTCGCGATTCGCCCGGCCCGGTCGCCACCGCCTGCCTGGCCGTCGGCATGTCATGGATGGCCTTGTCAGCGTGCGTTGCATTGAGCTATGCCTCATTGCCGGCATCCGTCGCGTCTGCCGAGTTGCCTGCTGCTTCGCGTGCCTGCCGCTGCGCAATCTCGCGTCGGATGCGCTCGATCTCCCATTGTCGTGCTGCCGGTGTGCCCCAGGGAGGGCGCGGGCGCATGACCGGTTCTGCATCAGGTACCGAGTCGGCAGTCTCAGCATGACCTGCACCCGACGACAAGGCCGGCGTCGTGTCCGGATCGGCTGCGCTCGCCTCGATGGCCGCGTCGACTGCGGCTGCCCTGGCCGCCATCAGCCGGTCGGCAGCTTCGCGCTTTTCATGTCGCTCCTGCGCCGCACGCCGACCGGCCTGCCGCCACTCCTGAAGCTGGGCGAGTTCGCGCGCCGCGCTTGCCCCGCCGATCGATTGATCGATGGGTGGCTCGGATGCGGCAACGAGCAGGGCATCGATCCGTTCCCGATGCCAGGGGGAGGCACCTTCGGCGACCAAGCGCAGATTCAATGCCGCGTAGACCGGTATCCAATGCTCCTCATTACCCTGGCGGCGACGAATGGCGAGCGCCGGATTCAACTGGTACCAGCCCTTGTCCAGGCGCAGGAACAGTCGACGGTTATAGGCATAGTCACGCTCGACCTCATTGCGCGAGAGCAGTGCCGACAGGTACTGGCGGCGCCTGCGCTCGGGGCGCAATACCGACTCCGGCAGGTTCTCCCAGGCCTTCATGATCGCAGCGGCGTCGAACGCGCCGTGATGGCGGGTAATGACGAAACGCGACTTGAAGAGCGCCCAGATCGTCTGCACCAACAGGTATTCGGACAGGTGAGCATCGATGCGCACGAGCCGCTCGTCACTCTTCAAATCGATGACGGGGGGTGCGAGGCGATCGTAGAGGGCGGCGAAGGGACCGGCCGCGAAGGCGGGATCGCGAAACGCCTCGAGAAGCGCCCAGTGCAGCGCATTGCGTCCCAGATGATCGGTGGCTTCCGTATCGGCACCGCGTTCGAGCAGGGCATCGACCAGGGCGACATTGCCGGCCGCCGCCGCCGCAATCAGCGGCGTCTGGTTCATGGGCGTTCGATGCTCCACGCCATGCCGATCGCAGGCCTGCAGGATGTCCTTGAAACGTGGCGAGAAATAGGTGACGTAGTGTTTTCGACCGAGCGTGGCGCGCTGCCGCGCGAAGTCGCCGCTGTGACCAAAGCGCGCGTCCGCGACCAGCCACTCGGCGAGGGTCGGCTCGTCGTAGCAGGTCGCGTACTCGAGCAACTGTTGTTTGGCCTTGTTACCCGGCGACTGGTCGCGAAACACCTTCGCCAGCGCCTCACGCAGCTTCGCCTCATCGAAAACCGGCCAAGGTACCGGCGTCTGGCGCAGGATTCGCTCCCGGATCGCGTCGGCCTGCTCATGTTTGCCCTGCAGCTCCAGTTTTCTCGCCTCTCGCTGCCAGTCGTCGCGGCTGGACGCATGGGCTTCGATCGTGACGGATCCGTCGCCTGGTGCCAGACCAAGCAGTCTGAGCAGTGGATGCTCAAGATCGGATTCAACGAGGATCAGATGCCGGATCGCGCGGGTCAGTGCGACATACAAGGCGTTGACATGAAACTTGTGCAGCTCGAGTGACTTGTCGGTCTTTTCCCGCGCGCGGCGGTATTCAAGTTCGGTATGGTTGAGATCAGCCGGCTCAACACCGTCGCTGATGTCGGCATAGGCAGCCCGATTGCCGCTAACGAAGCGGTAGAGCACGATACTGTCGTACTCCAGTCCCTTGGCTTCGTGCACTGAGAAGAGTAGGGGCGTGTCGAAAAACTCGCGCGCCTGAGGCTTATCCTCATCGCGCATCACCAGCACTGCTACACCAGTTGATTGCCGGATTCTCCGATCCAGATCGCGCTTGACGGTTTCCTTGTCGGCGAGCAAGGTGACCGAGCCCGCATCGCCGCCGACCGACTCAACCAGAAAGTTGCTCTCGCGATCGACCGAACCGAAGCGATGCTGCTTGATCCGCAACAAGGTATTGGCCACCCGGGTAGCCTCGTGGGAATTGCGGTAGTTGGCGCGCAGCACTCGCAGCATCTGTTGCTCTGCCAGCGCCTCGTCGCGCCAGAACAGCGACTTGACCTTGCTCCATGAGAAGAAGTTCGGATGAACGATCTGATTCGAATCGCCGCACAACAAGAATTGCCCGGGCTTGGCCAAGGTGGCGAGCACCAGTGCCAGCTGGCTGTTGGTGAGGTCCTGGACTTCGTCGATCACGACAAAGTCATAACGCGGCGCGGCATGCTCGCGCCAGCGCCAGGCGATCAGCCCCGGATCATAGAGCCTGGATTCATCGAGCCAGACGAGATACCGCTCGAACAAGTCGTAGAGTCGGTCGCGATCGTCAACAAACAGTGACTGGCGAACGCCCAGTGCTCGATAGGCGGCTCGATCGAGCGGCCCCTGGTCGCCAGCGGTGAGCACGCCGTGTATCTCCTCGAACGCCTGGCGCGGGTCAATCTCGCGAAACGCCTGGCGTTGGCGGGCGAACCAGCCCGCGAAGTCGCGCCACTGCACTTCGCGCCCGTCGGGCACACGCAGACTCTCAATGAACTCACGGTACGACAGGAAGCTCGCATTCTGATGGTCCGGATCGAATCCGTCATGAAAATAGAGACCACGCGCGTTCTGCGCCAGAAATGCCGAGCGGGTCACGTACAGCACTTCGCCGGCCAGTCCCTTGAGCTTCTCGAGCGTCAATGCGGTCTTGCCACTGCCGGCGCTGCCAACCACCACCAGTGGCGCGGCCAGTCTGAACACTTCGTCCTGGGCATCGTCGAACGAAATGACCTTGTCGAGCAGGTGGATCGCGCGGCGCTCGGGATGGATGTACCGGACCACTTCGGCGTCATCGCCGGATAGCGCCTCGGCATTGTCGACCGACGGAATCTTCGCCTCGTCGATGGTGGCACCGCGCAGGAATCGGGATTTGTCGTAGGCATGTTGCTCGATGACTTCGAGCATCAGTGCATAACGGACGGTGCCGCAGCGAATCAGCGCAAAGAGCAGACGATTGGTATCATCGAGCTTGGCGCGGTAGAGCGGCCGACGCCCGGACCCGCTGAGCTTCTTGACGTCGGCCTGACGAAAATCATCGCGCTCGATCGCTTCGCGAACCTTGCGATAACGCGCCTGGACGCGGGTGACATCGAGACCAACATATTCGAGAACTTTCATGGCTCGATCATACAACTGGCGGTTGAATTGGTCGTGGCATTGCCACTGGCTGATGCGGCCGCCTTTGCAGGCTGACAAGGCAGCGACCGGTGAAACGCACGGAGACGGAACCGGCGGGGATTGGATGGTGGCCCGACCCATCAGTCAGTACTGTGTGAGGCGACGTGCGCTGCCGGTCCGCTCGCCCCGTGGCGCACGGTGAATGCGATCGCTCGACTGCCGAAGCCGAAAGAAGTTAGGCAATCAACGGATTTCTGACGGCGAGCCCTGCAAAGCGACTGAAATCGCGATCCGCGCTCCACAATTCGCGGACTCCCTGGCTGATACAAAGGGCCGCGACTCGTGCGTCATGAACGACCGGCCCCATGATTCGACCATGGGCGAGCAACTCTTTCAGCGTGCTCCATTGCTGCGCAGATTCGGCCAGTAAATCGAGCGTCGGCGATTCCATCCAGGCCTCGAGCTGGGCAATGGCCGCCTGTGGTGTCGATGGGGGACGATAGATCTTCGGATGCGTGACTATCGAATAGAACTCGCACAGACAAGGCCAGGGAATTGCCCAGGCGCGAGATCCCTGCGCGAGTGCCGTCATGCTCGCACTGGCTGGATCGTGGTGCACCGAGTCTTCTCGATGCGCATAGACGAGAATGTTGGTGTCGACGGCGATCACGGCTCGATTACTCCGAGTCTCCCCCAGACTCCTGTCCGTAAGCGGCATTTCGGATACGGCGCCATGATGCATCCCGCCACTCGCCGCTCAGACCCTGGCCATTGACGCTGGCTTTGCGTAGCTTGAACGGACGCGACCCGGTCCGCTGACTGAGCACCGACCGAAGACCCTGTTCGACCAACGACTTGACCGTGACGCCGTCTCTGGCGGCAACTTTGCGGGCCTGCTCGAGCAAGCTATCCGACAGGTCGAATGTGGTTTTCACGAATTCAAGCTCGCTGGTGTAGGGTTAGCAATATTTTACTTCCCTTATGACCATACGGCAAGCTCGTACGGCTGAGCTCAATGGGCTCTGCCGAGACGATTCCGCGGTCAATGCACCCAGCAGTTCTTGATATCGATGGATTTGTGCGATTCCAGCCAGCCACTGAAGCGGGTTCAGTGACGCCCCTGCTGTCCATTATGAGCGGTTGCGTCGTCAAGGCGCTCTTGCAAATGCGCTCCACTCAGCGGATGCGCAAACGCGCGCCCACGACACCAGCGCCCACCAATGCAATCGCGGTGATCAGAAACGCCGCCGTCAGAGACCACGCTTGCGCGATGAAGCCAATCGCCGCCGGCCCGGACAGAATGCCCGCATAGCCCAGCGTCGTCACGGCGGGAATCGCCACGCTCTCGGGCATGGTGGTCTGCCGGCCCGCCAACGTGTACATGACTGGCACGATATTGGCGCAGCCGATGCCGATGAGCGCGAACCCGATCAAGGCAACGGTCAGATCGGGCGAGAGCGAAGCGATCGCCAGTCCCGCGCCGGCGGTGATACCGCCCAGCATCACCGCCCTGGCATGGCCAAGTCGCTCCACCACGCGATCGCCGAGCAGTCGCGTCACGGTCATCGCGATGTTGAAGGCGATGAATCCCCACCCTGCCCGCCGAAGATCGACCTGCCGCACTTCATGCAGAAACACCGCGCTCCAGTCGAGCATCGACCCCTCGGCCAGAAAGCTCACGAAGCACACCAGGCCGATCAGGATGACCACCCCTCGGGGCAGCGCCACCACCGGCGTTCCGCTGCGCACGCGATCGGTGCGCCAGCCGTGCATGAAGCCCAGGGCGATCGCCAACCCGGCCACACCAGCTGCGAGCGTACTGGACAAGGGGCTGGCGCCCATGCCCAGCAGCAGGCTGACCAGGATGGCACCGGCAAGACTGCCGATGCTATAGAACGCATGGAAGCCGGACATCATCGCGCGCCCGGAATCGCGTTCGACAACGACCGCCTGCAGGTTCATGACGCAATCCATCGCGCCGATGGAGGCGCCGAACATCAGCAGCAAGGCGCCCAATGACAGCGGTGTGGATGCAACGGCGAGCAATGGCAGCACCAGCAGCATCACAACTGACGTGACCAGCATGACTGGCCGGCAACCGTATCGGGCGGCGAACACACCGGACACCGGCATGGCGGTGAGCGACCCCAGACCGAGGCAGAGCAAGACCATGCCGAGCGCCGCTTCGTCGAGGGTGGCCCGGGTCTTGGCGAAGGGCACCAGGGGCGCCCAACAGGCGATCACGAACCCCGGGATGAAAAACGCCGCGCGCGTGGCGTTTTGCTGCGCGCGCTTTTCGGCCTGCGGCACTGGGAGCTCCGGAGAAGTGAGTGCTCTCTGAATGTAGCCCTGCGACGATTCTGCCTCGTCGACTGAAACAGGAATCGTAGCCAGCATGAAATCTCGTCTGTATACTGTGCATTGTATACAAAATACAAATTACACCGACGAGACAAACCGCCGCATGCAAAGCCACCGTCGATCTATGGCCAGCGTGAAGCCGATCGGGCGCCGATCGGCAGCGGCATCGGCTGCGGACGCGATTCGCGAGGCGATCATCAACGGCACGCTGTCGATGGGCCAGCCGCTGTCGGAATCAGCATTGTGTGAATCGATGGGGATCAGCCGCACGCCGCTGCGCGAGGCGCTGATGGAGTTGGAGGGCCAGGGTCTGGTGGACATCGCGCCCTACAAGGGGGCCAGCGTGTTCAACCTGAGCCAGCAGGAGATCGGCCAGCTCGGTGTATTCCGCCGGCTGCTGGAAGTGGCCGCTCTCGAGATGGCCATGCAGGACAACCGTGATGCATTGGTCACGGATCTGCAAGTGATCGTTGCCGAGATGGGCGCGGTGTTTGGCACCGAGAATCCGAATGCCTATGGCGCGCTGGACACCCGGCTGCATGAATGCCTGATTGCGCGCGGCGGCAATCTGTATATCCGCCAGGCCTATCAACTGGTCGGCCTGAAGCTCGCGGTGTTTCGCAACCTGATCCCACGACATTGGGAGTACATCCGAAATGCTCACGATGATCATCGCGCGCTGCTCGACCTGATCAAGGCCGGATCGACGCACGAGGCGCGCGACCGTCTGATCCGCCATATCGACGGCGGCACCGCGAACTATGCCGCCAATGTCGGCCCGGCCGTACAACGGAAGGCGGCGGAACAATGAGACGAATCGATTGCCCAGGCCGTGCCGCGCAGGGGGCGTCTGTGAACAGAGGCGGCAAATGGCATCGATGGCTTGTTCGATCAAGGCAACGGACTACATGACCGGTCCGGTGCGCAACAACGATGGATGAATGGTCAATCAAAAACCGTAGTTTCCCCGGGAGGAATCCGATGCTGAAGAACACCCTCAAGGCGCTCGTTACCGGTGCGCTGATCATGACGGCCTGCACTGCCTGGGCCGCAAACTACACGATGAAGGTCGCCATCACCGACCCCGAGCCGACTGCACCGGAGAGCCACTATGCGCGCACCGGCCTGAAGGCCCTGGTCGAGGAGATCAATGAGAAGTCCGGTGGACGGATCAAGGCGAAGATCTACTGGGGTGCGCAGCTCGGCAAGGTCGAGAATGTGTTGAATCTGGTGCGCAACGGCCAGGTCGAGGCATCGATCGCGGCCGATGGGCATGCGGCGCCCTACTTTCCTGATCTGCAGATGCTCGGCATTCCGTATCTGTTCATCGATCGCAAGGTGGCGTATGAGGTCTTCGACGGGGCATTCGGTCAGAAGCTGGCCGACCGCATGGCCGAAAAATCGGGCATTCGACCCCTGCCCTGGCTCGAGAACGGCGGCTACCGCCACTATTCATCCAACAAGCGCATGGAAACCGCGGAAGACATGGCCGGATTGAAGATTCGCACGATGAACAACCCGGTGCATATGGAGATCGTGCGCTCGCTGGGCGCCTCGCCCACGCCGATCCCGTGGACCGACCTGTACACCTCGCTGCAGACCGGCGTTGTCGATGGCCAGGAAAACGCCTTGTCGACCTTCCGGGTGCCCAAGCTCGAAGAGGTGCAAAAGCACATCATTCTCGATGGCCATGTCTATTCGGTGCTGATGCTGGGCGTGTCGGAAAAGTGGTTCAAGTCGCTGCCCGATGACTTGCGCGCCGTGGTCGTGCAGGCCGCCGAGAACTTCAAGCAGTCCAATCGCAAGATTTCGCTAGAGAACGAACAAGTCGATCGCCAGTATCTCGAAGGCGCCGGTGTGAAGATCGTCGATCCGCCGGTTGCCGTCAAGGCCACCTTTCAGACCAAGACTCAGGGTCCTGCCCTGAATACCCTGAAGGGCCAGGTTGATGGTGAACTGCTCAAGTCGCTGCTCGACGCCGTCAAGGCCGCCGAAGCAAAACTCTGACCGGTCGGTCCTTGCCACAGCCGTTGGGGGCCGATTCAGGCGGATCGGTCCGCAACGCCGGGTGATCGGCCTGATCAGGATACCCCTCATGCAAAAATTTCTGTCCGCTTACTGCCGGGTCGTTGCGCTCGTGCTGGTCATCTGCATGGTTGTGATGGCACTGGCCATGAACAGTCTGGTGGTAACGCGCTACGCATTCTCGTACTCCCCCTCATGGACCGAGGAGATCACGCGTTATCTCATGGTCTGGATGGTGATGCTCGGCGCGGCCACGCTCACTCTGTTCGATGATCACATCACGCTGTATCTGGTGCCAGACAAACTGGGTCGTCGTGGGCGGCTGATTCATAGCATTCTGGTACGGCTGATTGTGTTGGCTGTCTCGATTCTGACCGCCTGGACCGGCTATCAGTTCGCCTTTTCGATGTGGAATGTACTGGCACCCGGCAGCAGTCTGCCGATGACGATTCCGACCCTCGCCGTGCCGGTGGCTATGACGCTCATCGCGATCTTCACGATCTATCGGCTTGTTCGAGATCTTGCGGCACTGACCGGTCGCACACCACCCGCCATGCTCGCGCAGACGACCATCATGGATGGCTCGTTCAAAACGGCCGATACGGAGTAGCGCCTCATGTCCTTCGAAGTGATCATGATCCTGTTCTTTGCGATGATCATGCTTGGGGTGCCGATTGCGTTTTCGATGATCGCGACCTCGGCACTCTATTTTGCGACCGGACCCATCCCCAGTTTCGTGGAGCTGATTCCCCAGAAGATCTTCGAAGGCACCGATTTCATCATCCTGACCGCCATCCCCTTTTTCCTGCTGGCCGGCGAGTTGATGAATAAATCCGGCATGGCCGAGCGGCTCATGCACTTCTCCAACCTGGTGATTGGCCGGGTGCGCGGCGGCTTCGCTTATGTGAATGTGCTCGCATCCCTGCTCTTCTCGGGGCTGACCGGTGTCGCGGTGGGCGACATCGCCGCGCTGGGCAAGCTTGAAGTGCATGCCATGGAAAACGCCGGGTATCCGCGCGCCTTCGCCGCAGCGGTCACGGTGGCCTCCTCACTGGTCGGGCCGATCATCCCGCCCAGCGGGATCATCATTCTCTATTGCGCGATCATGAATGTGTCCGTGGGCGGCATGTTCCTCGCGGCGCTGCTGCCGGGCTTGCTCATGGCGCTGGCCGACATGCTGGTGATTGCGCTGCAGGCCAAGCCCAGGAATTTTCCGAAGTCCGAGGTGCAGCGCTCGGCAAGTGAATTTCTCACCGGGACCAAGGACGCCGCGCTCGCCCTGCTGATGCCTTTTTTCCTGATCGGCGGAATCGTCGGCGGCATCATGACCCCGACCGAAGCGGCAGCGGTGTCGGTCGTGTATGCCCTGGCAGTGGGCACGCTGGTCTATCGGGCATTCACCTGGGAGTCGCTCTATCGCAGCGTGACCGGTTCGGCATTCGAGGCTGCGCGGCTGCTGTTCATGATCGGGTCCGCGCTGACGATGTCGTGGATCTTCGCGCTCGAAGACGTTGCGGGCATGGCGCGTCAGCTCTTCGTGGGGTCGGAGACTTCGGTTTTCCTGCTGATCCTGATGATCAACTTCCTGTTTCTGATTTTGGGCATGTTCATGGATTCAGCGCTCGCGCTGATCCTGTTCGGCCCGGTGGTCGCCCCGCTGGCCTATTCGATCGGCGTCGAACCGCTGCAACTGGGCGTGATGCTGGTCATCAACGTGACCGTAGGCCTGGCGACTCCGCCCATCGGCAACGTGCTCTTTGCTATGTCCAGCGTGGTTAAGCTCAAGACCTCAGAGCTGATCCGCGAGCTGTTGCCATTCCTGGCGATCAAGGTCGTGTTGCTGATCATCATCGGCCTGATCCCGGCGCTGACCACGGCAGTGCCATCGTATTTCGGATTCCGCTGATAAATCGCCGCGGCGTTGTGATCGGCATCATTTAAACATTCCAACCATCGGAGAAACAATCATGAAAATCATCTCGGCAGAAATCTTCAGCCTCAAGCTCTCCTTGGGCCGGGACTCGGACAAGGTTGGCAACTGGCATCCGATCATTCTCAAGCTCGATACCGACGAAGGCATCTCGGGTATCGGCGAGGCCGGGCTCGCCTATGGTGTCGGCCAACGCGGTGGCGCGGGCATGTTGCATGATTTCGTCGAAGCCTTCGTCATCGGACGCAATCCGCTCGATGTCGAAGCGGTGTGGAATGACATGCAACGGCTTCTCGTTCTGGGGTGGCGCCTGCGGCCCGGTCATCAATGCAGCGATGAGCGCGATCGACATCGCGCTCTGGGACATCAAGGGCAAGGCGCTCGGCCAGCCCATCTGGCAATTGCTGGGCGGCCGGATCAATGAGGAGCTGCGCTGTTATGCCAGCCAGATCCAGTTCGGCTGGGAAGAAGATTTTCGCGTATACGGCGACCCCGCCGAGTATGCCGAGGCGGCGCGCAAGGCCATTGCGCAGGGCTACACTGCGCTCAAGGTCGATCCCATCATGAATACCGAGGACGGCCAGGTCGAGACGCCGCACCGATTCAAGGGTGCACTGGACAAGGCGATCCTTCACCGGGCCACCTCACGCATGGAAGCGATTCGCGAAGCGGCGGGCCCGGATGTCGACATCATTCTCGAACTGCACTCGCTGACGTCGCTCACCGGCGGCCAGCAGTTGGCGCAGGCCTGTGCGCATCTGGATCTGTTCATGGTCGAGGAGGCGGTGAACTACAACTCCGATCGACCGGCGCGCACACTGAAGAGCCGGGCGCCGCATCTGCGCATGGCCGGCGGCGAACGCATCTTCACCCGCTGGCAATATCGCGGCTATCTGGAGGATGGGTCGCTGGACATGTTGCAGCCCGATTTCTGTCTGGTCGGTGGTATTACCGAGGGCAAGAAAATCTGTGACATGGCTCATGCCTATGAGGTGACGATTCAGGGACATGTCTGCGGCTCGCCGATCTCCACTCACGCGGCCATGCATATCGAGACCGCGATTCCGAACTTCCAGATCCATGAACACCATATCAACGCAACCTGCGCGAATAACCGCCATATCTGCGTGGAAGATTTTCAGCCGATCAATGGCCGGTTGCGCGCACCGGATGCGCCGGGCCTGGGGCTGTCGCTGAACGAGGAATTTGTGCGCCGCCATTCCAGTTCGGTGCTGATCCGATAGTCAGGGGCGGTTTCGGGAGAGGCCGTGCGGACCTCCCCGGGATTCCTGGCCTGGGGCAGCGGGTGTTAGTATCGACTCGGCCAGATCGTCAGAGCAGGGGCTCGACATGCTGCGGTTGAGTGTTAACGCAGCCCCTGGCGACGCCTCGTTGTGGGGCGATGAACCAGAACGAGAGACGATGAATCCAGTGTCAGCGCGCGAAGTGAATTCAGCCGCCGTGCGACTGCCGGGCCAGGCGGCGCGACTGGCCTGTCGCCAGGGGGCCGTGACCGGCCACACCGCCGGGCTCGCACCCGGCTATGTGCAGGGCAATCTGTGCATTCTGCCGGCCAGTCTGGCCATCGACTTTGCGGCCTTCTGCCAGCGTAATCCCAAGCCCTGTCCGCTGATCGGCATGAGCGCCGTCGGCGACCCGGCGATTCCCGACCTGGGTGACATCGACGTCCGCACCGATCTGCCGCGCTACCGGGTGTTTCGCGACGGCGTGTGCATTGACGAGCCGACCGACATCGGCGCCTACTGGCGTGACGACCTCGTCGCCTTTGTCCTGGGCTGCTCGTTCTCGTTTGAAGCGCCGCTGATCGAGGCCGGCATTGCTATGCACCACATCGACCACGATACGGTCGTGCCGATGTACCGCACCTCAGTGCAATGCCAGCCTGCCGGCCCCTTCCGCGGTCGCATGGTGGTCTCGATGCGCCTGCTCTACGCCGCCGACGCGATTCGTGCGATCCAGATCACATCGCGTTATCCGGCGGTGCACGGTGCACCAGTGCACATCGGTGAGCCACAGGCACTCGGTATCGCCGACCTGATGAAGCCCGATTATGGTGATCCGCCGCCGGTTGCACTCGACGGTTTGCTGCCCGTGTTCTGGGCCTGCGGCGTGACGCCGCAATCGGTTGCCCTGGAAGCCCGCCCGCCCCTGTGCATCACGCACAAGCCCGGATCGATGCTGGTGACCGACCGCCTCAACAAGGACCTGGCCGCTTTCTAGTACACCGGGCACCAGACTCGACAGCACGCCCGTCGATCCGCCACTGATCAATCACGCAACGGAATTCCCGCGCCATCCACCAGGAGAAAGTTCATGAAACGATCCATGCTGGCCATAACCATGGCCTCGGTCACAGCGCTTGCCGCTGCCTTGCCGGTGCAAGCCCAGGAACTGGGTAAACACCAGTTCAACGTCGTGGGCACCTGGGGCTTTCTGACCAACTGGCAGAAGCTCGAGGCCCCGTTCTGGAACGAGGTGCTGCCCACGGCCTCGAAGGGGCAGATTACCGGCGTGGCCAAGGCGCAGACCGAGGTCAATCTCAAGGGCACCGAGATCCTGCGTCTGATGAAGCAGGGCGTGTTCGACTTTGCCGCAGCGCTGCCCATCTATGTCGACGAAGGTGGCGCGGTGATCGAAGCAGTGGATATCGCCGGCGTGTCGCGCAGCTTCAAGATGTCACGCGAGATCGCCGATGCCTGGGTGCCCGAGATGCAGAAGGTGATGCGTGATCGCCATGACGCGATGATTCTGGGCACTTTCCCGTTCCCCGAGCAGGTGTTCTATTGCAAGGGAGAAATCCGGTCGATCGCCGATCTCAAGGGCAAGAAGGTGCGTGTGCAAGGCACCTCACAGGGCGACTTCGTGACGGCCGTGGGCGGCTCGCCGGTCACGATCCCGTTTGCCGAGGTGCTGCCCGGCCTGCAGAAGGGCGTGGTCGATTGCGGCATTACCGGCACCATGCCGGGCTACAAGGCCAAGTGGCATGAGGTTGTCGATACCTTGTTCCGCCTGCCGGTTGGCTACACAATCGGTTTCTGGGCGGTTAACCTTAAGACATGGAACAAGCTGAACCCGGCAACCCAGGCCTTCCTGACCACACAGTTCAAGGAACTGGAGGCGCGCTCATGGTCGACCATCGAAGCCGAGTCGGACGAGGGCATCGCCTGCAATACCGGTGTCGGCGGCACCTGCTCGGCGGGTCCGGCGGCGAAGGTGAAGCTCGTACTGCCCAGTGAATCCGACGCGAAGGCGCGCGAGACGGCACTCAACTCGGTTGTGCTGGCCAACTGGGCCAAGCGGTGCACGGCCGATTGTGTGGCCAAGTGGAATGTACTGGTTGGCGCCAGACACAACCTGAAGGCTGTCGCCAAGTGAGGCGCAGCTGGCAGCACCCATGATGACCCGGCTGCTCGATCCGTTCTCGGCGCTCGCGCGCTGGTGCGCCTGGTTTGGCGGCGTGCTGCTGCTCATTGCCGCGCTCACGGTCACGGCAGAGGTGGTGATGCGCAAGCTGGTCAGCCCCGTGCTCGGGCCCGAGTACAACTTCACGGGCTCTGACGAGATCGCCGCCTATCTGTTTGCGGTCGGTACCAGTCTGTCGTTCGCGCATGTCGTGCTCACCCGCGGCAACGTGCGCATCGATGCGGTGTACCGACTGTTCGGCCCGCGGGTCCGTGTGCTGATGGATGTGCTCGCGCTGCTAGCACTGCTAGTGTTCGCCGCCGTCCTGCTCGAGCGCGCCTGGTCGGTTGCCTCGCTCAGCTACACGGACTGGATCGTCTCGAATACGACGCTCCGAGTGCCGCTGGCGATACCGCAACTGGCCTGGCTGGTCGGGCTGGCAATCTTTTTCCTGGCGCTCGTGTTGCTGCTGGCGGCCACGCTGGCTGCGCTGCTGCGCGGCGACGTGGACGAAGCGGCCCGGATCGGTGGCGCCGTGTCGGCGCAGGAAGAAGTGTCCGAAGAACTGAGTGAGCTGGGCATCAATCGCCACACCAGCCAACGCCCGCCCGGCCACGATCAGAACTGACGCCCATGCTCGCCACCGCACTTGCCTTGCTCGTGATCCTGCTGGTGCTCAGCGTGCCGGTTGCCGCGGTGTTGGGCCTGCTCGGCCTCGCGCTTGATGCCGGCTTCTCATTCATGCCATTGCACCGCGCGATGGGCGAAGTGATCTGGGGCGCGAGCGCCGAATACGTACTGATCGCCATTCCGCTGTTTGTGATGCTGGGTGAAGTGTTGCTGCGCTCGGGCATTGCGTCGCGGGTATACGCGGCAATCGCCCAGTGGATCTCCTGGTTGCCCGGCGGACTCATGCACGCCAACATCGGCACCAGCGCGATGTTCGCCGCCACCTCGGGCTCCAGCGTGGCCACCGCGGCCACAGTGGGTACCGTCTCCCTGCCCGAGATCGAACGGCGCGGCTACAACGAGCGGCTGTTTCTGGGTTCGGTTGCCGCGGGCGGTACGCTGGGCATTCTCATCCCGCCCTCGATCAATCTGATTCTGTATGGCCTGCTGTCCAATACCAGCGTGCCGCGCCTGTACCTGGCCGGCTTCCTGCCGGGCTTTCTGTTGGCCGCGCTGTTCGGCCTGATCATCATGGTCATCTGCATCGTGCGCCCGGCCGTGGGCGGCGAGCCTGTCCAGACCACCTGGCGCGAACGCATCCGCCTGCTGCCCGACCTGCTCCCGCCGGTGGCCATCTTTCTGGTCGTGGTCGGTTCGATCTATGCCGGCTTTGCAACGCCGACCGAGGCCGCGTCGATCGGCGTGGTCGCCTCGATCATCCTGGTCGCCATCGAGGGCAAGCTCAGCATCGCGTTCTTCAGAACCGTGCTCGTGGGCACCATGCGCACCACGGCGATGGTGATGCTGATCATCCTCGCGGCGCAATTCCTCAATTTCGTGCTAGGCGCGATCGGCGTCGTCGAAGGCGTGGTCGGCGCCTTGCAGCAGCTCGGGCTAGGTCGGTTCGGCACCTTGATGCTGATCGTGGTCTTTTACCTGGTGCTCGGCTGCTTCATGGAGACCATCTCGATGATGATCCTGACCACGCCGTTCGTCGTGCCGGTCGTGGTCGGATTGGGCTACGACCCGGTCTGGTGGGGGATCGTGCTCACCATCCTCATTGAAGCCGCGTTGATCACGCCGCCGGTCGGCCTGAACCTGTATGTAGTGCAGGGGCTGCGCCCGCATGGTGCGATGGCCGACGTGGTGATCGGCTCGCTGCCGTTCGTGCTGGCGATGTTTGCCATGATCCTGCTGCTCATCGCGATGCCGGATATCGCGCTGTGGTTGCCGCGGCTGGTGATGGGCTGAGGGGCTCGCCAGCACTCTGCACAGGCGAAGCCGTCCCAAGGCGCGCGATCTCGCCACGTCTGAAGGATGAATCGCGTCGGCGTCTTCGAAGCGCCTGACCCGCATCTGGTCGCAATTCTTCAATACGCGAGTAGGCAACAGCGCGACACTGCCTATTCACCAATCTTCCTTGAATCCACTCATGGGACTTCACTATGTGAACAGTCTTTCCATCTTCAATAGGCTCAGAAGCACCCTCTCCTTCACCGTTCGTCGTTTATCGATGTCACCGATCCACAGGCATCGCGACGTGAAACCCTCACTTAATACTCAGGATTAATTCGTCATGAACATCAAAATCAGCCTTGCCATCCTGGCTGCCTTCGCCTGCATGGGCAGCCCCATTGCTGGTGAACTGTACGGCCATCACGATGAGCCATCCGCCCGGCAGCCTTCATCCGCTGCGCGGGTTGTTGCCCCCCATGTCGCCGGTGGTGAGCTTTACCCTGAAATGGAGCGCGCTGCCGCCCGGACGATCGCCTCGCCGACGCCGAGACAGGCTGCCTCGTCGATCCATGCCACGGGTGGCGAGCTGTACGCACCGTTCGGGTTCAACAACGACACGTCGGGCGCCAAGTCATACCTGTCAGAGTAGACCGCCTGAACCCAGGGACACGACTCGCCTTCCATCTTCTCTCCGTGTCCCTGGCCTGCCGGTAGGCAGGCACTGCGTCAGTGCCGGGTGTCTTGTCACGCAGTGGGCCTGCAGGCGCAAGGCCGTCGTGCATCGAGCTATTGTCGGATGGCAGCCACCATGCGAGCGCGTTCTATGCTAGATTGGTTAGATGACGCGCCTGACGCAGCAGATCCGGTTCGCACACAGCCAAGACGGCGTACGCTTGGCCTATGCATCGTCCGGCACAGGACCCATGCTGATCAAGGCTGCGACCTGGCTCTCACATCTGGAGTACGACTGGGACAGCCCGGTCTGGCGTCACCTGCTGCATGAGATGTCGCGCAGCCACCGCTTCGTGCGCTACGACGAGCGTGGCTGTGGATTGTCAGACTGGGTGGTGCCCGAACTGTCCTTCGACAGCTGGCTGAGTGATCTCGAAACCCTTGTTGATACGCTCGGAGTCGGGCAGTTTGCGTTGCTCGGAATGTCGCAGGGCGCGTCGATCTCGATCGCGTATGCGGTGCGTCATCCTGAGAGAGTCACGCATCTGGTGCTGCACGGTGGCTACGCGCGCGGCCGACTCGTGCGCAGCGATTCGCCGCAGCAACGAGAAGAGAGCGAAATGATGGCCAAGCTGGTTGAACTTGGTTGGGGCAGGGCAGAGCCATCGTTTCGCCAGTTCTTCACCAGCCAATTCATTCCCGGCGGCACGCCCGAGCAGCATCAATGGTTCAACGAACTCGAGCGCCTGTCCACTTCGCCGGCCAATGCCGTGCGCTTCATGCAGGAATTCGCGCGCATCGACGTGCAGGCGTTGTTGCCGCAGGTACGCTGCCCGACGCTGGTTCTGCACAGCCGCAACGACGTACGCGTTCCAATGGCCGAAGGCCTGCTGATTGCCAGTAGCATTCCCGGCGCGCAGTTCGTGGCGATCGACAGTGGCAACCATCTCCTGCTGGCCGACGAGCCGGGCTGGCTGCAGTGGACTGAGGCGGTTCGCGAATTCCTGACGACCGACACCGGTGGCATCCATCCGGCCTTCGCGGCATTGACCGAGCGCCAGCGAGAAATGCTGGAACTGGTGGCGCAGGGCCGCGACAACGCGCAGATAGCCGCGTGCCTGGCCTTGAGCGAGAAGACGGTGCGTAACCAGATCAGCGCACTCTACGCCAAGCTGGCGGTCGAGAACCGCGCCCAGGCAATTGTGCGGGCGCGCGATAGCGGATTCGGCAAGCTGTCGCATTGAGCGTCACAGGTAGATGGTTGCCCCGCCAGTCGCCATACGGAACGTCTGCGCGAGTGTCGAGGATCGTGGCCGCACGAAGCGCAGCGGTGTCAGGCCGGTGAGCTGACGCACGATGTGCGACATATGCGCCTGGTCTGCGAAGCCGATGTCCGCGGCAATGCCGGCCAGCGAAGCGCCTCGCGTCTGCGCGCGGCGTGACACCGCCTGAACGCGCGCGACCTGCGCGAGGTGACGCGGCGACGTCCCGATCCATCGACTGAAATCGCGCTCGAGTTGACGCCTGGAGACATGCTGCTCATCAGCCAGAGTCTCGATCGCCACCCTGGGCTGCTGGCACACGCGCATCGCAGCCCGGCCCGCGCGCATGGCGGCGCGGTCCAGGCGGCGCGGGGCCGTGGCGCGCTCTTCCAGCCAGGCGCCGAAGGCATGCAGTCGCATCTCGAGCGTCGGCGCCAGTGCGACCTCAGACTCAAGCTGTCGCGTCAAGCGCTGGTCGAGCAAGCTGGCCACCGAGGCCCGGATGCGGGGCACTCGGTCCAGCGGCTGGCTATCGAGCAGCTGCACCACCCCAAGTGGCGTCAGCAGTGCAAACAGGGTGACGCAATTGCCCGCGCCGTTGAACGAGCCGGTCCACTCGCGGATGCCAGTCAGATTGGTGTTCTGGCCGTGTGGCCCTTTTTGTTCGATGCAGTCCGAACCGCGGCCCAATTGCACGCTGAGCATGACGGACTCATGCGGTGCGACAGCAAGCGGAAACGGTCCGGCCCGCTTGATCTCAGTGGCCATCAGCGCGCTGACATAGGGGCGCAAAGAACCACCGACATCCAGCGAATGAACGATGCTGTGAGGTTCAAGGGAGTGATGCAAGGCGGCGTCCTCGGTGGGTGATGGCAGCGCCAACCGGCGCGAGCTGATGTCAGATTCTCCACGAGGGGTCGATGAACACCATAGGGCCGGTGTCCCGACGGTCGTTCAACTCCATGGGTGACAGCTTGCTCGAACGGGACAAACGCCCCGACGGTGTCACCTTCATCGTTGGTGTCCGGCAGTTTCGCCAGACCGCTCAATGAATTGTCGGCCGGTTGCCCGTGCGTTTCTTGGTAAACGATCCACGATCCCCAGGGTTGTCACTTCTTGACGATGCGCGGTAGTGTTCCGGGATGCAGATTCCAGGGCAACATGGCTTCGATGGCTTCGACCGATGTGGCGGCGGGGACGTTGCGCAGCAGGTATTCGAGCCAGGCGCTGGGCTCCAGTTGATTGGCCTTGGCGGTTTCGACGAGCGAATAAATCAATGCGCTGGAGTTGGCCCCGGCCGGTGTATCGCTGAACAACCATGCTCGACGTCCAACAGCGAATGGGCGAATCGCGTTTTCGGCCCGGTTGTTATCGATCGGTGTGTCGCCCCATTCCACGTAGCGAATCAGCTTGGGCCAGTACTTGTCCATGTACGCCAGCGCTTTGCCCAGCGCCGACTTGGGCGGCACGGCAGGCAACGCCTTGTCCAGCCAAAGGCGCATCTCTTTCAGAACCGGCACGCTGCGGTTGCGCCGACCGAAGAAGCGTTCCGTCACGCTGGCGTTCTTCAGCTCGCGCTCGATGCGATACAGGTTTCGAATCTGCTCAATGGCTTCATCGGCCCGCCCGGTCTTGCCCTTGGGTTGAATCCGCTGGGCCTCGATGAAGCCTCGGCGGCAATGCGCCCAGCATACCTGGTGCTCAACGCCCTGGCTGCGGGCCAGCGCGTTGTAGCCCTCGTAGCCGTCAGTCATCAGGAATCCCTGGAAGCCGGCCACCAGATTCATGGGTATTTCACCGCTTCGACTGCGGTTGTAGTCGTAGATGACCACCGGTTTGTCGGGAGGGCCTCCGGTCTGCACCCACATGTAGCTCTTGTCGGTTGCGGCCCGGCCCGGTTCCTTGAGCACCTGAACCGACGTCTCATCCATGTGCAGGATGTTGCCCTCAAACAGTTGGTCGCGCAGCAGGTTGAACACCGGCTGCAGCACCTTGGCCGCTGCAATCACCCAGCGAGCCAGCGTCTGGCGGCTCATCGACACGCCATGGCGAGCCAGCACCTTCTCGAAGCGCGCCAGCGGCAGGTGAGTGGCGCGCGGGAATCGCACCCGCGCGCTCTCCCAGAACCGGACGTGAACCTCTCGGCTCATCCGGCTCCTATCGCCCAATCGCATGCAATCCCTCTGGCCAATGTGGAAACAGGCGGGGAGCCCGTTTACGCAAGCTGGCCAGCCAATTCCAGGCGCGCGCGAGATGTCCACGCAAACGCTTGTACTTGCGCATCGCCCACTTCACCAGATGCAAATCCAGTGTGCGCAGCGCCTTGCCTAAAGCGGACTGATGATAAAGGCCGTAGTAGCGAATCCAGCCGGCGACTTCCCGACTGACGCGCCCGACGATCTCTACCAAACTAAAGCGACTCAGCCGCTGCAAGCCCCAGCTTCGGATTGTCCGACGCATAGCTTTGCCCGCCTTGTCGCTAACCGCCGGGGAGAAGCTGGTGAACAGCTTTCCCCGACGATTCAGTGCCGCTCGCGGCTTGAACGTGTAGCCAAGGAAATCGAACTTAATACATTCGAACTCCTCGCGCCGATTTGCATCGGCGCAGTAAACAACCCGGGTCTTCTCCGGATGCAACTGCAAACCACACGCTGCCAGACGCTCATCGAGCGCAGACTGTAGTAATTCCGCCTGCGCCCGACTCTCACAATGGCAAATGACGTCGTCCGCATACCGCTCGAACGACACGTCCGGGTGATTCCGGACCAGCCATCGGTCCAGTGCGTAGTGCAGAAACAGGTTTGCCAACAAAGGACTGATAACACCCCCTTGCGGCGTCCCCTTTGAACGCTTCTGCATCGACCCATCAGGTAAACACACATCCGCCTCCAGCCACCGCTCGATATAGAGCAGTATCCATCGGCAGTCTGTGTGTTTGCGAACGGCCCGCATCATGAGGCTGTGATCGATGTTATCGAAGAACCCCTTGATATCCAGATCGAGCACCCAATCGTGCGACCAGCATCGGGTTCGCGCGACTCGCAAGGCATCGTGTGCCGAGCGCCGCGGCCGATAGCCATACGAGTCCGTATGAAATATCGGATCGAGCAACGGCTCGAGCCGTTGCTTGACAACCATCTGTGCAATCCTGTCTGCCACGGTCGGAATGCCCAATGAACGCATCGAGCCATCACCTTTGGGAATGTCCACGCGTTTGACTGGCGGCGCGAAGTAGCTGCCCGAGGCCATTCGATTCCAGATTCGATACAGGTTCTTGCTCAGATCCTGATCGAAATCGATGATCGTGACTCCGTCAACCCCTTCCGCACCACGATTGGCCTTCACGCGTTTGTACGCCTCCCAGACTTCACGCTTGGAAATTACAAACGATTTCGCTTCAACAGCCGACATCATCCCCTCTCAGGTTGTGCCGGCGGCAAAGCCGGACGACGACGCCCCTTTGGTCCAGCTCAATTACAGAGCCTTCAACCCTACTACGAGCGTCTCCGCCCCTGTGCTCCGCATCGGTACTCTGAGCCTTGCGCAGGCCCTGCGCTTGACCGTCTCCCTTCGCATCGGAGCGACAGGTTCCCTCGTTCCTCATAGAAGCCTGAACCAGAGTCACGCCGCCTTCATGCCGGACGCCAGCCGAGCACTCGACAGGCTCGCCTCGACCTTCATCCCGGGTCAACGGCTCACACCCGATTTCGACGTCATCTGAATTCGTTTCGACACCACAACGACGGTTCACTTGCGTTCGTCTCTCTGGTTCGTACCTGACACGGTCCAAGCCGCGCCTTTTGCTGCAACGCTCACCACCAGGACTCTTTACCCCAGCAGCTTGCAGTGGTTTGAAGCCTGCTCCTGTAAGCCGGCTCCGAGGGGCCCACCCTCATCTTCAATGAAGATACGCACAACCCCCAACCTACGGGGACTGCGCTCGAGGCACACACCCGTCAACGAACTTCACCGCCAGCAGCATCGCGATCAGCGCCGGGCTCGCGTTGCTCTTGGGGATCGGCTGCACCGGCATTGGCGCGGTGACCGGGGGCTGATCCCGGTCGGGACAGGCGTAGCGCTTGCGAATATGGCGCAGCACCTGGATCTTCATGGGCACGATGTCCAGCTGCTCACTGATCTCTTCACCGATCTCGATCATCGGCGTGCCGCAGGCGCACAGGCGCTGGTCTTCGGGCAGTTCGTGAACAATGTCCAGGCGTGGCAACTCGGCGGGCAGCGGGGCGCGTTTACCCCGCGCCTTGGCTGTCTTTGAGTCAGTGCCCGATGCGCAGTCCTGTGATTCGGATTCGTCATCCTGCGCCGCCTGGGGCATCCCGGCCAGTAACTCGGCCTCATCGAACAGGCGTGCCTGATCGGTTGACTGTTCGCTGCTCGCGCCAAACATCCGGTGGCGCGACAACAGAATCTGCTCGTACAGGTAGTCGATGTGGTCCTGCGCCTTCGCGCGGATCGCCGCAATGGTCGCCTGCTGCTCACGCATCAGCGCGATCAGTGCACTCGGATCGGTGGGCAATTGATCGGGGAGCGTGAAGTCTGGCAGCTCGAACGCGACGCGATGCGCGATCGGTATATCGGCGCTCTTTGATGAGGTCTTTTTGGCGTCGATCGTGGCTGATGACATGCCACGATTTTACCCCGATCCGCCTACGAAACGCTATCGAAATGAAGACTTTTATGCGGTCGGTTTCGCCATAGATCGAAGCCCTCGAGCAGCCATTCGAGCTCCTGCAGCGTCACGGTCTGCGTGGCCCCTTCGCAATCACTGGGCCAGGCAAATTTGTCCCGCTCGAGCCGCTTGTACCAAAGACAAAAACCGTTTCGATGCCAATACAGCGCCTTGATCTTGTCGCGCCGGGTATTGATGAACACGTGCAACGCCGCATCGAACGGATTCATCCCCAGACCCTGCTCAACGATGGCGCTCAGTCCCGAAATCGATTTCCTGAAGTCTACCGGCTCGCGGCACAAATACACCGCTGCAATCTGGCTGCCCGGATGCATCAGCGAACGCCTCGCACCGCCGAGCCCAGTGTCGCCAACCACGCCGGCGGTGGCAGTTCACTCAACTGCAAGCGAACGTCGCTGCCGATCATAATCGTCACGTTCGCCGAGGGCGCCATCATCGGCTCGGCGACCTTCAGCGCGACGAATGGGGATGACTTCGATGGGGCCGTCGCCCTCACTGACCCATTCGACGACGCAGCCCTCAGCTTGCGCCGCCACCAACTCAACGCATGCACCGACAGGCCATGCTCGCGTGCGTACGACACGACGGTCAGACCCGACGCTCGCAGTCCCTCGACATGCGGCTCCCAGTAGTCACGCCCATTTGCCTTCGTCGCCATCAACAACCCCGATATCCAGATGGCCAAAGTCTGCAGATCCGATCACGTAGTCGCAAGTAGGAGGTTTATGGATCGCATACGTTTCTTGTCGCGCTCCACCAGTCGATACGCAACGTCCTTGATCCGGCGTGCGACGCGAATCATGTCGCAAGCCTCCAAGACGACTGCGGGCGTACGCGCAAAACTGGCGGCTCAGTCTGCCCTCTTCAAACCTTCTACGAGAGTCCACACCATGAAACAGCCATCCATCGTCACTTGCTCCCTCACTGCAATCGCCGCCGCCGTCTCCATCGGCATCGCCGCCTGCAGCGCCAACGATTCGCCGAACCTCGCGCTGACTGCGAGCGGCGATGATCCCGACTCGGCGACGTCGGCTCAGGTCGCCGACATTCTGAGTTCCGTCGATGCATCGATTCGCGTTCAGTATTCCGGCGATAACGACGCCGCGCCTGAGCCGGGAGTCACGATTGACCATTCCCAGAGTCAGTCCGCGCGCCGCGGTCGCTTTCCCGGCCTGGTGCAGACCAACCTGGTGGCCAACAACGATGATTTCGGCGCGCAGATCGTCGAGCCCGAGTTGCGCAACGCCTGGGGAATCGCGATTCGCCCAGCCGGCGCGGGCGGTCATTTCTGGGTCGGCGCTGCCGAGACCGGCAAGTCGATCCAATATGTTGGCGACGTCGACGGCACACCGCTTTTCCAGGACGAACTGAAGATCGTCGACACCAGGGGCCCCGTCTCTGGCGTTGCGTTCAATCACGGCCCTCAGTTCATGATCACGCAGCCACACGAAAACGGCGAGATCACGAATCCGAGCAAGTTCTTCTTCGCCAACCTCAGTGGCAGCATCACGGCCTGGACCGAAAGAGCACGTCCCGATGGCGGGTTCGACCACCCAACTGACGCGGTCGTCGTCGTCGACGGCAGCGCGCGTCGCTCGGCGTACTTTGGCGTGACTGTTGCGCCCGCGGGAGATCGCATGTTCGCGGCGGATTTCGGCGCCCAAGCCGCGTTGCGCGTCTTTGACGGCCAGTTCAACGAACACGCGGCGCTGGCCAATCCGTTCGATGCCGGCAACGGCCCCGAGTTTGCTGCTTTTAATGTCCAGACGCTCGACCAGCGGGTGTTTGCGATGTATGGCCGCCACGTGGCGCCCGACACCCAGCCGCGGCCCACTGACGGACGCCTGGCCGAATTCGACGGCAACGGCCAATTCGTGGCCCGCTGGCACGGCCGCGGCTTGCTCAACTACCCCTGGGGTATCGCGCAGGCACCGAAGGATTTTGGCCTCTACTCGGGCTGTCTGCTGGTCGGCAACTTCGGCGACGGCACCATGGTGGCGTTTCATCCGAGACTGAAAGTGGCGCTGGATTACGTGCGCGACGACCGCGGGGAGCGCGTACGCATCGATGGCCTCTGGGGGCTACAGTTTGGCAACGGCGCGAGCCTGGGCACCGCCAACCATCTGTACTTTGCCGCCGGGCCGAACAAGGAGCAGGACGGTCTGTTCGGCAAGCTGCAGGCCAACCCGCGCACGCTGCCGCCGCTGCGCAGATTGTCGATGTGTCACTGAGGTCAACGACATGAACACTGTGACGCTTTGGCACCAGGCGGTGCTATTCCTTCACCTGATCGCCTTCGCAATTGCCCTTTCCGCGGTATTGCGCGCTGACGTCGAGCTGCTTCTGGCCAGGCGCCTTGACACCGATCGCCTGATGACAACGGCGCGCCTGCTGGCGGTCGCGCTGGCGATTCTGTGGGTAAGCGGCGCCGCGCTGTTGTTCATCGACATCGGACCCGATTGGCGCGCATGGTTCGGCGGCGCAAAGACGGGCGCCAAGCTACTGGTCGTCACGGCACTGACAGCCAACGGCATGGCGCTGCATCACTTTGTCTTTCCGCGCCTGAAGCGACCGTGGCTGCACACCACCAGCGGCGCTACGCTGCCGCTGGTGCTGGGTGCGATCAGCACGGCCAGCTGGCTATTCGCCTCGTTCGTCGGTGTTTCTCGGCTGATCGCGCCGTCGATGCGTTTCGTCGACTACCTGTCGCTGTATGCGCTGGTGCTCGCACTTGCCGTGGGCGGCGCGCTCGTCTTCATGCGCCGCCGCGTGGAGCGCCTGATGCTCGCTAATGGTTTAACTTGATCGTCAGTTGATGAGGTGGCGGTGCGGTTTCGTTCAAATGCCCATCGTAGCGGATGAGCCGGGCAATGATGGTCTCGGCCGCCTCCTCGACCAGTTCGTCGACCGATCGTGCCGGTTGCGCAACGCCGACTGAGGTTGCGTCGGTCGGCGCGGACGCCACGATCATCCTCGTCTCAATCAAGGTCATCTCAGCGCGGCCTTCGTCAGAACCGTACTGGTCAGTGACATCGTCGCTGCGTTGAGTCATCAATCGGGTTTTGTCGATGCCGCTCGCAACATGGCCAGGCCGCTGCTGGTCGAACCAGGTGGCCTTGCGTCCGTGGACCAGTGGTGGCAGGTCGTCAGCGTTTCCGAGGGTCGCGTGATCGGAACAGGATCGATCTCAGTTGTTTCCGTGGAACCGTTAAATCCGTCACAATGAGGCTTTCTGTTGCCGTGATTGGTAACAATGGAACTCAGCCACCTCAACACCTTTGTGAAGGTCGTGCAGACCGGCAGCTTCACCCGCACGGCCTTCTGGCTGCGCAGCCAGAAGGCCCATGTCTCACGCGCGGTCGGCATACTGGGTGCGGCCGATGACGCACGCCGAGCGGTGCAACAGGTACAGGGCGATGCTCGCGGCACGCTGCGGCTGACTTGTGGCGTAGCGTTCGGCATGCTGCCCCAGGGGGAGGTGGATCTGGGCAACCTGCAACCCGTCATGGTGAACCGGACGCTGCCGAGCGCGCCGGTATATGCGGTGTTTTCGAGTGCCCGCTACCTGACGCCCAAGGCCAAGGCCTTCATCGATCTGGCAGCCTTGGCGTTTGCCAGCGTCATGGTCGAGCCGTCTCAGTCATCCGAGAGAGTTGCCGCATGAGCAAAGCACCCGCCACCCCTGTCACCGACCCCGATCCCCACATCGCGGTGGCGCAATGGTTCGATCTCATGGGCCGGTTCTGCGCTGCCGTCGACTACGACGCCACGCAAGCCCTGTTCGCCGATGACGTGTTCTCGTTTGGCACGAAGGCCACTATCGTGTCCGGGCTTGCCCACCTGCGCCGCCAACAATGGGAAGGCATCTGGGGCAATATTTCTGACTTTCGCTTCGCGCTCGAGCAATTGCATACAGGCGGTGACACGGCCCACGCCTGGGGCATCGCGCCGTGGTCATCCACCGGCTACCATGCCGACGGTGAGCCGTTTGACCGGCCCGGGCGTGCAACGGCGATCCTGCAGCGGCGCAGCGGTATCTGGCTCGCCGTGCATACCCATTTTTCCCTGGCACCCGGTACGCCGGCGCATACCTACGGAAAACACCGCTGATCGGTATCGAGGGCTCGGACCCGGCGGCGCAACCATGGAGAACTCATCTTGGAAACACTTGGCTTCGGCCGATCCGGTTTGTCTGTGTCGCGACTGACATTCGGTTGTGGTGCGGTTGGCGGGCTGATGACACGCGGGGCGGCCAGCGACCAGGACCATGCGGTGGCCTGGGCGCGCGATCACGGCATCAATCTGTTCGACACCGCACCCAGCTATGGGGATGGCGTGTCGGAGTCGAATCTGGGCCGCGCTTTGCAGGGCAGGGTCGATGGTCTGGTGATCGGCACCAAGGTTGGCTTGCGCGAGGCGGACATGGCCGACATCTCGGCAGCGGTCCGGCGCTCGGTGGAGGCCTCGCTGAAACGCCTGAAGCTCGATCATGTCGACCTGATCCAGTTGCACAACACCATCGACACCCCGGGGCACTGGGCGCGAATCACGGATGATCAGGTGCTGAGCGATGTGATTCCCGCCTTTCAGGCAATGCGCGATGCGGGCAAGGTTCGCTTCTTTGGTTTCACGGCCGACGGCGATACGGCGCAGATGCACCGGATGATTCGCTCAGGGGCATTTCACAGCGCGCAGATCTTCTTCAATCTGCTGGTGCCCTCGGCCGGCGATGTCGTGCCGCCGGGCTATCCGGCTCAGGACTACCGGCAGATCCTCGGTCTGGCCCATGATCACGGTCTGGGGTCGATCGGTGTGCGGGTGCTGGCCGGCGGTGCATTGTCGGGCACCGAATCGCGTCATCCCCTGGGCATGGCAAGGGTCGCGCCAATCGGGTCGAACACCGACTACGAGACCGATGTTCGCCATGCGCGCCGCTTCCAGCCGCTGGTCGATGAGGGGTATGCGGCCGATCTGCCCGAGCTGGCGATCCGCTACACCATTTCCAATCCGCATCTGACCACCATCGAGGTCGGCATGGCCACGCTCGAACAGTTGCAGCAGGCGGCCCGTGCGGTCGACAAGGGGCCCTTGCCCGGCGCGGCGCTGGCGCGTATCCGCGCGATTCAGACGGGGCTGGCCGAATCGCCATAGCCCGCCGTCGGGCCAACAATCGGCGTTATGATCGGTGCCGTTTCTGACCGCCCTGCCCGATGCCTGCTGACGTTCACTCGACCCAACCACGGCCGCGCGCAAACGGCCGCGATCCGGTGCTGGCAGACCGTCCGCCGCTGGCGCGCACCGGATGGCGTCCGGCACCGGTGCTGTGGGCCTCGGTGGCCTGGCACGGCGCAGCCGGCGCGGCGTTAGCGCTGGCGCCCGCGTTATGGCCCTGGACCCTGGGCGCCCTGGCGGCCAATCACCTGGGCCTGGTTGCGGCGGGCCTCACGCCACGCTCGGGCCTGCTCGGCCCCAACCTGATTCGCCTGCCGGCCGATGCCGCCGGGCGCGGCGAGGTGGCGCTGACCTTCGACGACGGACCGGACGCCAAGGCCACGCCCCGGGTGCTGGACCAGCTCGACGAGGCTGGTATTCGGGCCACCTTTTTCTGCATCGGCCATCGCGCGCGGCAGCTGCCGGCGCTGGTACGCGAGATCGCCGCCCGGGGTCATCAGGTGGAGAACCACGGCGATTCGCACTCCCGGCGCACGGCATTGCTGGGCTACTCGAGGCTACGCCAGGACATCGTGGCCGCTCAGGAGACCCTGGCAGAGCTCACCGGTCGGCGGCCGCGGTTCTTCCGGCCGCTGGGTGGTTTTCGCAATCCGTGGTTCGACCCGTTGCTGCACCAGCTCGATCTGCGCCAGGTTTGCTGGACCCGGCGCGGATTTGACTCGGTGCAGGGCGATCCGGCGGTGGTGTATCGGCGCCTGACTCAGGGCCTGGCGGCCGGTGACATCCTGTTGCTGCACGACGGCGACGCGGCGCGCAGTGCCTCCGGGCAACCGGTGTCGCTGGCAGTATTGCCGCGCCTGCTCGTCGCGCTGCGGGACGCCGGCCTGACCCCGGTCACGCTGGACCAGGCCATTTCGTAGCGCAGGCGCGGTATTGATAGGCGGCGGGGCCACCAACTGGCAGAATCCTGTCGAGAACCGATGAGTGCACCAGGCGGCGCGGCCTTGATCCGGCGCGCCCCGACACCTACGCCACCACTGCAGGAAGCCCTTCATGCGCGTCACCCTGGTCCACCCGGCTGGCTTCAACTTCGTGCCTGGCCAACCCGATTTCGCGATGCTCGCCAACCGCATGGCGCCAGTGGGCATCATGCAGCTGGCCAGCTGGCTGGAAAAGCACGGTCACCCGACCGAGCTGCACGACTGCCTGGGTCCATTCGCGCCGCCCGGCATCGAAGCCAACGCCGAGATCGTGCTGGCCACTGATCCCGAGATGGTGGGGTTTTCGGCCACCACCTCGAGTTTCATGGACGCGGCCGACATGGCGCGCTACATCAAGCACAAGCGCCCGCATGTGAAGATCGTGGTGGGCAACGTGCATGTGTCCTCGCTCGGGACGCCGGTGCTGGACCATTTCCCCGAGATCGACTACCTGATCATCGGTGAAGGCGAAGGCCCGCTGCTCGATCTGTGCGAGGGCAATACGCTGGCGGGCATCAGCAACCTGTGCTGGCGAGATGGCACGGGCAGAGCCATTTTCAATGAGCGGCGCAGCCGCATCCTGGATCTGGACGAGCTGCCCTTCCCGGCCTATGAGAAGTTGCGCGGCTTTCCACGCGACTATCACATGCCGCTGTTCACCTATGAGCTGCGTTACGGCGCCACCATGGTGGGCTCGCGCGGTTGCCCCTATACCTGTTCATTCTGCGATCGCACGGTTTTTGAGCGGCTCTACAAGACCAATTCGCCCGAGTACACCTACGAGCACATGAAGTATCTGCGCGATCGCTTCGACGTGCATCACATCAACTTCTATGACGACCTGTTCACCGCGAGCAAGAAGCGGGTCGAGGGACTCACCGAGCTGCTCATCACCAAGCCATTGGGCATGCAGTTTAACTGCGCCATCCGCGCCGGCCACACCTCGCCCGAGATGCTGCGGCGGCTCAAGCAGGCGGGCGCCCTGATGGTGTCGCTTGGCATCGAGTCGGCCGATCCCGAGATGATGGTGCGCCACAAGGCCGGGGTCACGCTCGATCAGGTGCGCGGCACCGTACGAGACATCCATGAGGCAGGGCTGCGGGCCAAGGGCTTGTTCATTTTCGGCATGCCGGGCGAAACCGAGGAAACCTTCCGGCGCACCAGTGACTTCATTCTCGAGCTCGAGCTCGATGAAATGAACATGACCAAATTCGCCCCGCTGCATGGTGCGCCGATCTGGGAGGAGGCGCTCAGTGGCGAGTCGGGCGACTTCGAGGAAGACTGGCGGCTCATGAACTGCCTGAACTTCGTCTACAAGCCGCATGCCTTCGAAACGCGCGAGGAAATGGACGCGCTCTACAACTGGCACATCATGCGGTTTTACAACAGCCGGGTCTATCACCGGCGGTTCGTGAAACGGCTCTGGCAGCATCGCTGGAGCCTGTGGCACCTGGCCAAACATGTGCCACAGACCGTGAAGGCGATGCGCTACTTCAACAAGAACAAGGTTGAGCTCGAGCGCATCAAGCGTGAATTCAAGCGCCACCCACGCCAGCCCATGGGCCTGATGCCGGTACTCAGCCCGGAGATCGCGGCCGACAATGTGGCCGCGATGCAGCGCGACGGCCAGCATCTGCCGGTGAATGCGAAACCGATCAAGATGACCTGGGCCTTGCCAAGCCGGGAACAACGCGGCGCGCAGACGGTCGGCAGCGAGAGTGCCCAGGCGCAGTCAGAGGCTGATGACTAGGCCGCCGGCCTTGGCGGCGTCATCAAACCGAAGGCGTCAGAAACGCATAGGTTGGTCCGCTGGCGTTCGACAACCGCAGATCCAGTATTGCCAGAGGTAGCTTCAGTGCTTCGGCAACAGCTATGTACCAGGCGTCATAGCTGGTGACAGTATGTCGTAGCTGCCAGACGCGGTCGGCGAATGGATCAAATGCAAGCAATTCAATGGACAACTGCATCAAGTCATCATGAGCCGAGCACGCTTGCGGCGTTGAAATCTGCCCCGCCCGCTCGAGACGCCGCAATACGTTGGTGGCCTCAACGCGCACCAGATCGGGCGCATGAAGCGAACCGCTCGCCAGAATTGACTCTGCCCACGTACCGCGGGCACCTGCATCCACTAGCGCGGCAACCAGCACGGTCGCATCAACGACGACGCTCACCGTCTATCCGCGTTGCGCCCGGCGACAATTGTCTGCGTGGAGATGCGGGATCCGGACGCTCTCTTACGCCTGCGCACCTGATCCAGCCAAACATCGATTGACGGACGCGCGGCGAGGCGTTCCAGTTCCGCACGCAGGTATTCCTGCATTGACTTGCCTTGCAAAGCTGCGCGACTGGCCAGTTCGTCTCGAACATGCTCAGGTACATCGCGGATGGTGAGTTGTATGGTCATGCTTTCACAATGACAGCATCAGAGTCATATCGCAAGTGCGCGTAAGGCTTTCGACTCTTGCCTTAGCGTTTGTGATGGGTTTGCCCCTGACTTCTTGCAATTGAATCCGGAAACCTGGTTCCGGATTCGTTCGCCTCACGAACGATGAGTCGGGTCGGCGCTCACCTGAATCAGGCGCTTGCCCTTGTTCTCGCTGCGATACAGGCCGGCGATCGCATCGGGCGCGTGTTCAATGCCAGGCAGAATGTCTTCGAGGTAGCGGAGCTGCCCGCTGTTCACCCAGTCCGTCAACTGTGCCCGCCCCTGTGCATAACGGTCGGCATAGTCGAAGATCAACAGGCCTTGCATGCGGGCGCGTTTGACCAACAGATGGCGTTCCACCCGGGGACCGGTCGGCATCGGATCCCAGGCGGCGATCGAGGCGGTGCCGCAGATGATCACCCTGGCGCGTTGATTCAAGCGGGTCATGACCGCATCGCTGATCGGCCCGGCCGTGTTGTCGAAGTACACGTCGACACCATTCGGGCAGGCCTGACCAAGTGCCTGCCCGATGTCCTGGGTCCGGTAATCGAGGCAGGCGTCATAGCCGAACACGTCCAGGCATTGCCGGACCTTCTCGGGCCCGCCGGCAATGCCGACCACGCGGCAGCCGTGGATCCTGGCGATCTGACCCACCGCCGAACCGACCGAGCCCGCCGCCGTCGACACCACGACGGTCTCGCCGGCGATTGGATTGCCGATGTCCAGCAAGCCGAAATAAGCGGTCAGGCCGTTGAGTCCGAGCACCCCCAGCGAGGTGGACAGCGGCGGGCCGGCCGGATCGAGCTTGTGGCTGATGACGCTGGCGTCGACCGCCGCATATTCCTGCCAGCCCAGCATCCCGGTCACCAGGTCGCCGACGGCGTAGTCGGGATGATTCGAGGCCTGGACCACGCCGCTGGCCAGGGAACGCATGACCGCACCGACGGCAACGGGTTCCGAATAGTTGCCCACGGCATTGACCCAACCCCGCATCGCGGGCTCGACGGACCAATAGACGGCCCGCACGAGCACCTGGCCCGGTCCGATCACGGGCATCGGCACCTGAACGATGCGGAAATGCTCGGCCTGTGGAATGCCAACCGGTCGGCTGGCGAGTATGACCTGTCGACTCTGTGTGGTGTTCATGGCGTCTCGGATGGATGCGGGTCCGGGTCGACGGCGTCTCGCATCCGGGCAGCCGATTGGCGATAGGTATGCAAGGACCAGAGCAGCACCGCCACGGTGACCAGGAGCGCGGCGGCACTGATCGGCCGCTCGAGGAATACGGCGAAATCGCCTCGGGACAACAACAGGCTGCGCCGGAAGTGCTCCTCGAAAGGGCCACCGAGGATCAGGCCCAGCAGCAAGGGTACCGGCTCCAGTTCAAGCAGTGACATGACATAGCCGATCAACCCGAAGAACACCAACAGGTAAATGTCGAAGACACTGTTGTGCGTGCTGTACACGCCGATGCAGGTGAACAGGATGATTCCCGGGTAGAGCAACGGATACGGAATCTGCAACAGACGAACCCACACGCCGATCAATGGAATGTTCAGAATCACCAGAATGATATTGCCGATCCAGAAACTCACGATAAGCCCCCAGAACAACTCCGGATGATTGGTCATGACCAGGGGGCCCGGCTGTACGCCCTGGATAACCATCGCGGCCAGCATCAGTGCCATCACCGCATCACCTGGAATGCCCAGGGTGAGGGTCGGGATGAAGGCAGTCCCCACGCCCGCATTGTTGCAGGCTTCGGGACCAGCAATGCCTTCGATCGCGCCCTTGCCGAAGCGCTCAGGCGTTTTTGAGATGCGCTTCTCGAGGGCGTAGGAGATGAAGGTGCCCATGCCACCACTGGTGCCGGGGAGAGCACCGAGAAACGCACCGATGCCTGAGCCGCGAAGCATCGGGCCGAAGGAGCGTCGCCAGTCGTCCCGGGTGGGCAGTTGGTCGCGCAGGCGCAGCTTGTGCGTCACAACGACAGCCGTCCCGCTGCCTGTGCCTCTGACCACTTCGGCAATGGCAAACACCCCCATTGCGATTGGAATCAGCGAGATGCCGTCGGCCAGTTCGGGAATGTCGAATCCGAAGCGCACGATGCCGGTGTTGACATCGGTACCGACCGTGGCCAGGATCAGACCGACCACCATCATGGCCACCCCCTTGATCGGCGAGCCGCTGCCCACCGTGGAAGCTGCGACTAATCCGAGCAGCATCAGCGTGCAATATTCCGCTGGACCGAAGGACAGCGCTGCCTGTGAGAGCACCGGGGCGAACAGCATGAGCAGGATGATGCCCACGGCCGAGCCCCAGAACGAGGCGACGCATTTCATGAACAGCGCCACCCCGCCGCGCCCCTGCTTGGCCATCGGATAACCGTCCAGTACGGTGACGGCCGCCGCGGGATGCCCTGGCACGCCCAGCAGAATCGAGCAAGTGCCCCCGCCGTAATCTGCGCCGAAGTAAACCCCCGCCAGCATGATCAGCGCGCCGGTGGCCGGCAGGTGATAGGTGATGGGCAATAACAGCGAGATCGCGATCAGGGATCCGAGACCCGGCAGCGCGCCGACCAGGCAGCCCAGGAATACGCCGAGAAAGCAGTACCAGAGGTTGGCCAGCGTGACGGCTTCGTGAATGCCGATCGACAGGTTCGAGGCGAAGTTGGCGAACATTTCCATCATGTCACCCGGGGATCACGAAGGCCGGCAGCGTCATCTTCAACCCCACTGAAAAGATGAGCCAGGCGAGCACGGACAGGCCGCCACCGAGCAGCACCGTTCGGCGCAGGTGGTAGGGTCGTTCGGCGAAGGCGGCCACCAGTGCGAGCGCGATCGCGGCCGGTATCAGGCCCAGCTTGTTGACCAGCAGACTGAACACCAGAACGGCGGCGAGAATCGCCAGCAGGGATCGCCAGTGAATCGGCGCTGGCATGCGCAACAGCCGCGAGCGGCGCAGCGACGACAGCATGATCAGGCCGCCGAGTCCGGCCAGGATCCAGCCCTGGAGCAGCGGGAAATAGCCCGAGCCCATGCGCCTGGCATCACCCACCGGGTAGTGCTCGGCCGAATAGAGCGCAATGAACACACCGAAGCCCGTGAGCAGCGCGCCGGCGATCAGATCCCGTTGGTTGACTTGTCTCATCGTTGCTTTGTCGTGATGGCCGGATGATGGCGAGGACTATAACAATGCTTTTAATTCTTGTCGACAACAATTATTTATGCAGATAATATCCGCTCGAATCCAGCCCACCAGCAGGCATGCCATGAAGGTCGAACGACTCACCGTGAACATTGGCGCTGTTGTGTCGCACATCCGTCTGGGCGATGCGGCGCGCAGCGACGCCCTGTTTGGCGAACTGCGAACGCTGCTGCTCAGGCATCGGGTGTTGTTCTTCCATGACCAGGATCTGGACGGTTTCACGCGGGGTGACCACGTGGCGCTGGCCCGCCGCTTCGGCCCGCTGGAAGATCACCCGGTGGCGGGCAGCCATCCGGAGCATCCTGGCCTGGTGCAGATCCATCGCAGCGAAGAAAGAAACCCCTACGAGAACAACTTCCACTGCGATGGGCTCTGGCGTCCTGCACCAGCGATGGGCGCGGTGTTGCGCTGCATCGAATGCCCGGAGGTCGGCGGCGACACGATCTGGGTCAATATGGTCGAGGCCTATCGTCGTCTGCCCGACGAGATCAAATCCAAAATTGACCATTTGCGCGCCAGCAGCAGCATCGAGCACAGTTTCGGCGCGGTGATGGACGCCGATAAACGGCGGGCGCTGGGGCGTGAGCATCCGCCGGCCGAACATCCCGTGGTGAGAACCCATCCCGAGACGGGCGAGAAGGTGCTCTACGTGGCCAGCTTCACCACCCACCTGCTCAATTTCCACACCCCCGACAACGTGCGCTTCGGCCTGGACAAGACGCCGGGTGCCGGTCTGCTGCTGCAGTATCTGCAGAGCCAGGCCACCGTGCCGGAGTATCAGGTGCGCTTTCGCTGGAAGCCCAACAGCGTGGCGATCTGGGACAACCGGTCGACGCAGCACTATGCGGTGATGGACTACTGGCCCGCGCCACGCAAGATGGAACGCGCCGGGATCGTCGGCGACGTGCCCCACTGACACGGCCTGCCCTGAACACCCTGTAACCCGGAGACATCGAGCCATGAATTTTCTGGACGGACATCTTTACCCCGAGAACCAGCCGCCACTGATCATTACCGCCGCGCCCTATGCGCCCGGCTGGATTCCTGCCGATTTTCCGGAAGACATTCCGATCACCATGCAGGAGCAGATCCAGAAGGCGGTCGATTGTTACGAGGCGGGGGCCACCGTGCTGCATCTGCATGTGCGCGAGGCCGATGGCCGGGGCAGCAAGCGCCTGTCCATGTTCAATGAACTGATCGCCGGTGTGCGCGAGGCCGTGCCCGAGATGATCATCCAGGTGGGCGGTTCGATCAGCTTCGCACCGGAAGGTCCGGATGGCGAGGCCAAATGGCTCTCGGACGACACCCGTCACATGCTGGCCGAGTTGCAGCCGACCCCCGACCAGGTCACCGTGACGGTCAACACCACGCAGATGAATGTCACCGAGCATGCCGGCGAAGACGATTTTCGTGGCGTCTCGCGAGGTTTTCCCCATCTGCACAAAACCTACCGGGACATGATCGTCCCCGCCAACCCGAGCTTCGTGGAAGAGCACATCCGCCGCCTGAGCGCCGCGGGTATTCAAAGCGAGTTCCAGGTCTACAACATCAACAGTTTCGAGACCATCGAACGCATGATTCGCCGCGGTGTCTACAAGGGGCCGCTGGTGATGAACTGGGTGGCGATCAGTGGCGGCATGGATCAGGCGAACATCTATAACCTGACCAACATGTTGCGCGCCGTTCCCGACGGTGCGGTGCTCACGGTGGAGAGTTCGGTGCTCAACGTGTTACCCATCAACGTGATCGGCATGGCCCTGGGCCTGCATGTGCGTTGTGGCATCGAGGACGTGCTCTGGAAGCCGGACCGCTCGGGCAAGATGAGTTCGGTCGAGCAGATCCGGCAACTGGTACGCATTGCCGGCGAGCTGGGTCGCCCAATTGCCACGGCCCGTCAGGCCCGCGAAATCTGCAAGATCGGTGTGTTCTACGAAACCGCCGAGGAAACCCTGGCGGCCAATGGCTTTGCACCCAATCGCAACGGTGCCGATCAGGGGTTTCTGCGCAAGCGCATCTGGGACGAGCAGACCTGAGCCGCGCGATGGACACCGTTATCCGGCGTTCCTGCACCCGTGAGCGGCAGCCTGCCGCCACTCGCCTGTGCACGCTCGTGCGAGCGGCCAGTCTGACCAATTTCGCCGAGGTCGCCCGGCTGGCCGGTCTGAATTCGGACCGCCTGCTGCTCGATGCGGGGCTGACGCCCGCTATGCTGTCCGAACCCGATCTCATGGTGCCCGCTGACCGGGTCCGCTGGCTGCTGGAAACCACGGCGCGCAAGGCCGGCGACGAGGCCTTCGGTCTGCGCATGGCCATGACCCGGCAGCTGTCCAATCTGGGCCCGGTGGGCCTGGTGATTCGCGATCAACCCACCGCCCGCGCCGCCATCCAGGTGCTGATGCGCCACCATGCGGCGCTCAATGGTGCGCTGGCGATGAACCTGGTGGATAACGGATCGCTCGTCCAGGTGTGTGAGGAATTGCTGCCCACCTTTCCAGCGCAGCCCACACGGCAATCCATCGAACTGGCCGTGGGCGTGTTGTTCGTGGTGCTGCGGCATCTGCTGGGCAGCGACTGGCGGCCGCAGAAGGTGTGCTTCATGCACGCCGCGCCGCTCGACACCACCGCCCACCTTAGGCTGTTGGGTCCACGGGTCGAGTTCAGGCAGGATTTCAACGGCATTGTCTGCCTGGCCAGCGAACTCGATGCGAGCAATCCCCAGGCCGACCCGCTGATGGGGCGATATGCGCAGCGCCTGCTCGATGCGCTACCTGGCGACGACGCCGCCTCGACCTTGGATGAGGTCAGGCGCACCATCGCTCTGTTGCTACCCAGCGGGCGCTGCAACATCGAACAGGTCTCGGCCCACATGGGTCTGGTCCCGCGCACCGTGCAGCGGCGTCTTGCCGACAGCGGGCGCAGCTTCTCCGAGCTGGTCAACGAGTTGCGAGTCGGTCTGGCCCAGCGCCACATCGTGCATGGCGACCGTTCGCTCACCGACGTGGCCACCCTGCTCGGCTTTGCCGCGCTGAGCGGCTTTTCGCGCTGGCACCAGCAGCAGTTTCACTGCAGCCCCTCGCAGAGCCGCAGCGCTCAGGCCGGCCCCGGTGGCGGCCATCATTGACCCTTGCCGATTGGCGCAACATGACGCTCGCTTTTCAGTTCGTGTCAGTTGCCCGGGCAGATTTTGATCCGCCCTGATCAGCACCGTAGCATGCCTTCCACACAACGCCGATGGAGACCACCGATGATCGATGCGACCGCCCCGATGAAACCCCATGCACCGGCGGTGGTGAATGCCGCCGCCCTGGGCAGTGCGATAACCGTGGAACCGCTCAGTTGCGCCATCGGCGCCGAGCTTCTCAACGTGAATCTTGGCGTGGCCTCGAAAGACCCCGGGCTGATGGCGCAGATCCGCTCGCTGCTGCTCGCGCATCGTGTGTTGTTCTTTCGTGATCAGGACATCAGCCGGTCCGAGCATGTGGCGTTTGCGCGTTGCTTCGGTGAACTCGAGGATCACCCGGTGGCCAGCAGTGATCCCGATCACCCAGGCCTCGTGCGCATCTACAAGTCGCCCGACACGCCCAATGACCGCTATGAAAATGCCTGGCATACCGATGCAACCTGGCGCGAAAAGCCGCCGTTTGGCTGCGTGCTGAGATGTGTCGAGTGCCCACCCGTCGGCGGCGACACGATGTGGGCCAATATGGTGCTGGCCTACGACCATCTGCCCGAAGGGGTGAAGCAGCAGATCAAGGGTCTGCGCGCCCGCCACAGCATCGAGGCCACCTTTGGCGCGGCCATGCCGATCGAGCAACGCCTGGCGCTCAAAACACGGTATCCGGACGCCGAACATCCGGTCGTGCGCACCCACCCCGAGACGGGTGAATCGGTGTTGTTCGTCAACAGCTTCAGCACTCACTTCACCAACTTCCACACGCCCGATCGGATTCGTTTCGGCCAGGATTACGCGCCCGGCGCAGCCCAGTTGCTGCAATACCTGATCAGCCAGGCCTTCATTCCCGAGTTTCAGGTGCGCTGGCGCTGGAAGCCGAACAGCGTGGCCCTGTGGGATAACCGCTCGACCCAGCACTATGCGGTGATGGACTATCCGCCGTCCCATCGAAAGATGGAACGCGCCGGCATCATCGGCGACCTGCCGTTCTGAACCCAGACTCTCAATAGGAATTCAACTCATGAACCTGCTCGATGGCCACCTGTTCCCCGAGAATCAGCCCAAGCTCGTGATCACTGCCGCGCCCTATGGGCCGGAGTGGATTCCGTCGGATTTCCCCGAAGACATTCCCGTGAGCATGCAGGAGCAGATTAAGAAAGCGGTGGACTGCTACAACGCGGGTGCCACCGTACTGCACCTGCATGTGCGCGAACCCGATGGCAAGGGCAGCAAGCGGCTGTCGATGTTCAATGAGTTGATCGCCGGGGTGCGCAAGGCCGTTCCCGAGATGATCATCCAGGTCGGTGGCTCGATTTCATTCGCCCCGGAAGACGAGGGAGCCGCCGCCCGGTGGCTGTCCGACGATACCCGCCATATGCTGGCCGAACTCGAACCCAAGCCCGACCAGGTGACGGTAACGGTCAACACCACGCAGATGAACATCTTCGAGCACATGGATGCCGACGACATCGCCGGCACCTCGCTGGCCGACCCGCAGACCTATCAGGCCTATCGGGAAATGACGGTGCCGGCCGGCCCTGGCTGGGTCGAGGAGCATGTGCGTCGCCTGTCGGCCGCCGGTATTCAGAGTGCCTTCCAGTTCTACAACCTGAACAGCTTCGAGACCGTCGAGCGGATGATCCGGCGCGGGGTTTATAAGGGTCCACTGGTCATGAACTGGGTGGCGATCAGCGGCGGCATGGATGCGCCGAATCTGTACAGCCTGGCCAACTTCGTGCGCGCCGTGCCCGATGGCGCCATGCTGACGGTGGAAAGCAGCATGCGCAACGTATTGCCGATCAACATGATGGGTCTGGTCATGGGCCTGCATGTGCGCTGTGGCATCGAGGACAACCTCTGGACCCAGGACCATCGCGCCAAGATGAGCACGGTGCAGCAGATCGAGCAGCTCGTGCGCATGTCCCGGGACTTCGGCCGCGAGGTGGCCACTGCGCGCGAAGCGCGTGAGATCTGCCGCATCGGCGTCACCTACGACAGTGTCGAAGAAACGCTGGCCGCCAACGGCTTCGCACCCAATGCCAAGGGCCGCCAGCAAGGTTTCCTGCGCAAGGCCGCCTGAGCATGACACCGCACGCCGCCTCGGTATTGCTGGTGCCGGGTCTGCGCGACGCGGTGCCTGCGCACTGGCAGACGCTGTTACAGGCGGCTCACCCGGCTTTTCATTCGGTGCCCGCCATGGGCCGCGAGGATCTGGCGATCGCGCCTCGCCTGGCGGCGATCGAGCACGCGGCGATGTCCATCCAGGGACCGCTGGTATTGGTGGCCCATAGCGGCGGTTGCATCATGGTGGCGCACTGGGCGCAGCAGACCCGGCGCACCGTGCAAGGCGCCCTGCTGGCCACCCCGCCGGACTTTGAATCCCCCATGCCCGCGGGCTACCCGAGCCTGGACGAGCTGGACCGGGGCGGTTGGCTGCCGGTGCCGCGCGGGCGACTGCCGTTTCGCAGCATCGTGGCAATCAGTGCCAATGATCCGCTGGGCAGTCTCGACCGTGTCGCGCAGCTGGCCGGGCAATGGGGTAGCGAAATCGTTCAGCTGGGCAACGTGGGTCATCTCAATCCGGCCTCGGGCTATGGTGAATGGCCACAGGCCCTGACCCTCATCGCGCAACTTGCCTCACCACATCAAATCTGAAGGAACCCCGATGTCGCGAATCATCCGTTTCTACGAAACCGGCGGCCCCGACGTGCTCAAGCTGGAGCAGGTCGAGGTCGGCGCACCCGGCCCTGGCCAGGCGCGCGTGCGCCATGTGTTCATTGCCGTCAATTTCATCGATATCTACTTTCGCACCGGTCATTACCCGCTGCCCCTGCCCAGCGGCCTGGGCTCGGACGCCGTGGGTGTGGTGGAAGCGGTGGGTGAAGGTGTTACCGATATCACGGTCGGTGACCGGGTCGGTTATCTGCTGGGCCCGCAAGGCGCCTATAGCGACGTGCGGGTGATGCCCGCCGACGTGTTGATCCGCCTGCCTGAGGGCGTGAGCGACCGCAGCGCCGCCGCCCTGATGATGAAAGGCCTGACGGCGCAATATCTGTTTCGCCAGGTGTTTCCGCTCAAGGGTGGGGAGACCATTCTGTATCACGCGGCAGCTGGTGGCGTGGGCCTGGTGGCTTGCCAGTGGGCTCGCGCGCTGGGGGTGACCATGATCGGTACGGTCAGTACGGAACTCAAAGCCGAGGTGGCGCGAGCCCATGGCTGCACTCACACCATCGTCACCGGTGGCCTGACACCCGAGCAACTGGCTGAGCAGATTCCGCGCCGGGTTCGCGAACTGACCAATGGCCAGGGCGTGCCGGTGGTTTACGATTCCGTGGGCCGGGACACCCTGCTGGCCTCACTGGGCAGCCTGCAGGTGCGAGGCACGCTGGTGAGCAACGGCACGTCGTCCGGTGCGGTAGTGGTGGACAGTTCGCAACTGGCCCGCCACGGTTCGCTGTTCATGACCCGGCCGGCCATGGTGCACTACGCCACGCCGCGAAGCCAGATGTTGGCCATGGCCGACGAGTTGTTCGGCCATGTGCTGGCCGGCCGCATCCGCGGTGAGCCGAAGCAGGAATATCCGCTGACCGAGGCATCGCAGGCACACCGGGCGCTGGAATCCCGCCAGACGACTGGTGCCACCATTCTGGTGCCCTGAGAGCCGCCGGTCACTCAGAGCTTGATTCCGAACTTCTTGACGATCGCCGCATTACGGTCGGAAATCTCACGTGTCTGACGAATCAGCGCGGCCCGATCAACATTGACCTCCGGCTCCAGGCCGGTTTCGAACAGCTTTTCCTGGACGGCCGGCGCGCTGATGGCCTTTTTGAGGGCGGCTTCTATCTTGGTCAGTTCGGCGGCTGGCAGCTTGGCCGAACCGATGATGCCGATCCAGCCGACAAACTCGAGCTGTGGAAAACCGAGTTCGCTCATGGTCGGCACGTCGGGCAGATGACGCGAGCGAGCGGATCCCGTGAAGCCATAGGCGCGCAGCTTGCCCGCCTTGATCAACGGAACGGAGGTGAGCATGCCGTCGAACATCATGTCCACATGCCCGCCCATCAGGTTCTGCAGCGCCGGCGGTGATCCGGCGAACGGCACGTGTTGCATGTCCAGACCGAGCTCGTCGCTCAGGATGGCGCCGGCGTAGTGCGACACGGTGCCGGCGCTATAGGTGGCATAGGAAGTCTTGCCCTTGTTCTGCTTCAGTTGCGCCATCAGGCCCTGGAAGTCGATCGTCGGACTCGCCGAGTTGGTCACCAGGACAATGCCCGAGCGGGCAACGCTGGCCAGCGGAATGACATCCTCGAGCGGGTTGAAGGACGGCTTCATGATGTGCGGAATTTCTGCCAGCAGATTGCTGGCACCCACCAGCAAGGTGTTGCCATCAGCCGGGGCCTGCAGCAAGGCCTTGATACCGATTCCGCCGCCCGCGCCGGGTTTGTTCTCGACGATCGCCGGCTGGCCGATGTCGGCCGCCAGTTGCTGGCCGATCAGACGCGCCACGATGTCCATGGTGCCGCCCGGTGGTGCCGGCACGATCAGCGTGAGGGGTTTGTCGCCCAGGGCCCAGACATGGAATGAAACGGTCAATCCGACCAGCAAGGCCATGATGCGGGGAAGCGGCATCGTCATTGTTCAGTCTCCAGTGGATGGGCGGAGTCGGAACGCCCCGCGTATCCACGAGTATTGCAAGCCCTACACCGGCGCAGCTTGCTTATGCCGGACAAGACCTTGCTTGTTCGTGACAGCGGTTCGGATAAAATCGTCAAATTGTATTATTGTCGACTGAAATCATTGTCGCTGACCGAGGCCGTGCCTGCCTCGTGCCTGCCTCGTTACCCGGGCATCCAGGATCATGGCCAGACTCAAGACCGCGAACGCACCCGACCTGGACGTTCTGCTCGTTCCGCCAAGCCCGATCATGCTCGCTGTCGAGCAGGCGGTGCTGCGCGGACAGAAATGGTCGGTTACGACCGCATCGGTGGCTGAGCGGATCGCCGTGCGGATCGCGGGTGCCATCACGATGAATCTGATCCAGTCGGGCCAGCGCCTGCTCGAGAAAGACATCAGCGAGATGATGCACGTGAGTCGCGCACCCGTGCGCGAGGCCCTGCGGATTCTTGAACGGGAACGCTTGGTCGAGTTCCGGGCACGTCACGGCGCGGTGGTGACCGAACCCGATGCCGAGGATCTGCAGGACATCTATGTGGTGCGTGACGCGTTATATCAGATCCTGCTCGAGCAGTTGATGCAGGAGCGCGCCGCGGATCTGCGGGCCGTGTTCGAAACCTACATGCCCAAGATTGCCAAGGCGGTGGACGACGATTCGGTTGATGACTTCACGCTGCAGACCTTCGTGCTGAACCTGGCGATGACCGAGCTGTCGAAGAACCGGATCATCGTTGATCTGCTGACCTCGATATCGCTGCGAACGCTGCGCTACGTTCGCCTTGGGCTCGCGGCCGATCCGGCGCTGATGCACCTGTCGCTCAGGTCGTGGCGTGCGCTGCAACGGGCGGTTGAACGCCGCGACATCGAGGCCGTTCTCAAAACGGCGCGCAAGCGCATCCAGGGATCACGCGATGCGGCCGTGCGCGCGCTCACCCCAGGTGCCGAGCGTGATGCCGCAGATGATCGTCGATGAAGCTGGCGATGAAGAAGTAGCTGTGGTCATAGCCCTCGCGCAGGTTCAACTCGAGCGCCACCCCCGCCTTCTGGCAGGCCGCCTGGAACACTGACGGTCGCAATTGTTCGTTGAGGAACTGATCCGCACCACCCTGGTCGATCAGCAGCGGCGCGCCCGCCCAGCCGCGCGCGGCCATCAGTTCGGTTGCGTCGTAATCACGCCAACGCAGCCGGTCTTCGCCCAGGTATCGGCCCAGTGCCTTCTGACCCCAGGGCACCTGCGAGGGTGCAACGATCGGCGCGAATGCCGAGATGGACCGAAAGCGCTCGGGATGCTTGAAGCCGATGGTCAGGGCGCCATGCCCGCCCATTGAATGACCGAAGATGCCAGTGCGCGACGGATCAACTGGAAACTGCGCCTCGATGAGCTCGGGCAGCTCGCGACTCACATAGGAATACATGCGATAGCCGACAGCCCAGGGCTGCTCGGTGGCATCGACGTAAAAGCCGGCACCGGTGCCGAAGTCGTAGCTCTCGTCCTCGCCGGCATGACCCAGGCCGCGCGGGCTGGTGTCGGGCGCGACGATGGCCAGGCCCAGTTCGGCGGCCAGTCGCTGCGCACCGGCCTTGACCACGAAGTTCTCTTCGGTACAGGTCAGGCCGGACAACCAGTACAAGACCGGCACCCTGGCCTGCTGCGCCTGAGGTGGCAGATAGATGCCAAAGCGCATCGGCGTGCCGGTTTCTGTCGACACATGCGAATAGACGGCCTGGGTGCCGCCGAAACTTTTGTTGGAGGCGATTTTTTCCAGGCTCATCTCAGAACTCGACGACGCTGCGGATCGATTCACCCGAATGCATGAGATCGAAGGCTTCATTGATGCGCTCGAGCGGCAGCTTGTGGGTGATGAGGTCGTCGATGTTGATCTTGCCCTGCATGTACCAGTCGACGATTTTGGGGACATCGGTACGCCCGCGTGCGCCGCCAAAGGCTGTGCCGCGCCAGTTGCGGCCGGTCACGAGCTGGAAGGGCCGAGTGCTGATCTCGGCGCCTGCTGGCGCCACGCCGATGATGATCGAGGTGCCCCAGCCGCGATGCGTGCATTCGAGCGCCTGGCGCATCACGGTGGTGTTACCGATGCACTCGAAACTGTAGTCGGCACCACCGTCGGTGAGGCTGACGATGTAGGGCACGAGATCGCCTTCGATTTCCTTCGGATTGACGAAGTGCGTCATGCCGAATTTCTCGGCCATCGGCTTGCGGTCATTGTTCAGGTCCACGCCGATGATCTTGTCGGCGCCAGCCAGCCGCGCACCCTGCAACACGTTCAGACCGATGCCGCCCAGGCCGAACACCACGACACTGTCACCGGGCCTGACCTTGGCGGTATTGATGACCGCACCGATCCCGGTGGTGACGCCGCAGCCGATGTAGCAGACCTTGTCAAAGGGTGCATCTTCGCGAATCTTGGCCAGCGCGATCTCGGGCAGCACGGTGAAGTTGGCGAAGGTCGAGCAGCCCATGTAGTGATGAATCTTTTCGCCGTTGATCGAGAAGCGGCTGGTGCCATCGGGCATGACGCCCTGCCCCTGGGTGCCGCGGATGGCCGTGCACAGATTCGAGCGTTGCGACAGACAGGTCTTGCAGGTGCGGCACTCGGGCGTGTAGAGCGGAATGACATGGTCGCCCGGTTTGAGCGAAGTGACCGATGAACCGACTTCGCGCACGATGCCAGCGCCTTCATGACCAAAGATGGCCGGGAACAGGCCTTCCGGATCGGCGCCCGAGCGGGTGAACTCATCGGTGTGGCAGACACCGGTGGCCATGATCTCGACCAGCACCTCGAAGGGCTTGGGCCCTTGTAGCTGCACGGTTTCGATGCTCAGGGGTTCGCCGGCCTTGAAGCCGACGGCGGCACGTACATCCATGTGGAATCTCCGATCCGGTTGACTGATGGGCCGGCACGGTGTTCACCGGCACGGCGCAGGCCTGGTCAGGCGATGGCTCAGGGGGATTGCCCGACCTTGGCATCTCGATGCATGATTAAAACACGATGCCCGTGCATTCGATGGCATCGCCACTGCCTGTCACCAGGCTCATGCGGTCGAGCGGGCCGCCGGTATTGGCGTAGGATGTGCCGATATTGCACACCACCATCAGGACAACGCGATGAGTTACGAACACATTCGATTCGAAATGCAGGAATCGGTCGCATGGATCACGATCGATCGGGCCAAGGCATTCAATGCACTCAACATCAAGGCCATGCAGGAGTTGTTCGAGATCGCCAACCGGATCTCGACCGACTCCACGGTGCGCGCCGCCGTGCTGACCGGCGCGGGTGACAAGGCGTTCTGTGCCGGGGGCGATGTGGCCGGCTTTGCAGCCGATCCGCAGGATCTGCAACGCCTGCTCAACGAGATGACCGCTTATCTGCATTCGGCGGTGTCGCGCTTTGCGCGGATGAATGCGCCCTTGATTGCCGCCGTCAATGGCGTGGCGGCGGGGCAGGCCTGAGCATGGCCGCCTGTACCGATCTGGCGATTGCCGCGCAGAGCGCGCGCTTCACCAGCGCCTACACCCAGATCGGTCTGACCCCGGATGGGAGCTCGACCTATTACGTGACCCGGATGCTCGGGCCACGTCGCGCGCTCGAATTGTTTCTGACCAATCGCAGTCTGTCGGCCGACGAAGCGCTGGCCTGGGGTCTGGTCAATCAGGTAGTCCCTGATGCGCAGTTGCACGAGACCGTGCAGGCGCTGGCGATCAAGCTCGCCAACGGGCCCACGCTGGCCCATGGCGGCGTCAAGAAGCTGGTGCAGATGGCCATGAATGATTCGCTTGAGTCGCAACTCGAGCGTGAAGCGCGCAGCATCATCGCCGCCAGTCGCTGCCATGACGGTCTGGAAGGTGTTGGCGCATTCGTTGGCAAGCGCAAGCCCGTGTTCACGGGTCGTTAGGCCGGCCCGCGAGCCCACCAGGAGTCTCGTCTATGCCGATCACCGATCAAGCCTATGCACCGCCGCAATTCAAAACGGTGCTCGGCAAGCGCATGGCCTATCTCGATTCCGGCCCGGCTGCAGCAGGCCAGCCAACCTATGTGTTCCAACACGGCAATCCGACCTCATCGTATCTCTGGCGCAATGTGATGCGCCGTTGCGAGGGTTTGGGTCGACTGGTTGCCTGCGATCTGATCGGCATGGGCGAGTCGGAAAAGCTCGATGCGGTCGGGCCGGCGAGCTATGGGTATGTCGAGCATCGTCGCTATCTGGACGACTTGTGGGCGCAACTGAATCTGGGCGATCGCATCGTGCTGGTGTTGCATGACTGGGGATCAGCGCTGGGCTTCGATTGGGCGCTTCGGCATCGTGACCGGGTGGCCGGACTCGTCTACATGGAAGCGCTGGTGCAACCGGTGACCTGGGCAGACTGGCCGGACAACGCGCGCCGGGCCTTCCAGGGGTTCCGCTCGCCGGCCGGCGACGCGATGATCCTGGAGAAAAACATCTTCGTCGAACGGGTGCTGCCCGGCTCGGTGATGCGCCCATTAACTGACACGGAAATGGCGGTGTATCGGCGGCCTTACCTGCAGCCTGGCGAAGCGCGCCGTCCCACGCTCAGTTGGCCACGCGAGATTCCGATCGATGGCGAACCAGCGGCCATGGTCGAGCTCATCCACGAATACGGTCAATGGCTCAAGGATTCGCCGATTCCCAAGCTGTTCATCAATGCGGATCCGGGCTCGATTCTGGTCGGTCGCCCGCGCGAGTTCTGCCGAACCTGGGCGAATCAGCGCGAGGTCACCGTCAAGGGCATTCACTTCATTCAGGAAGACAGCGCCGACGAGATCGGTGCAGCGATCGCGTCGTTCGATATCGGCTGAAGCATCGCCCGCCTGGTGGGTCGGTGCGGCTCAGCGGCCTGCCACCACCACATTGTCGGGTGCGCCGCGCTCCCAGGCCTCGATGTTGTCGATCAACTGATCGCACAAGGTCTGCATGCCGCCGGTGCTGGCCCAGGCCACATGGGGCGTGAGAATCACATTGGGCAGACGCGCGAGCTGCATGATCGGCGAATCGAGGGCCGGCGGTTCGGTGGCGGTGACATCGATACCGGCGCCCGCGATCTGTTGATGGTGGATGGCATGAACCAGCGCCGCCTCGTCGATGATGCCGCCGCGCGCAGTGTTGATCACGATGGCACTGGGCTTCATCGCGGCCAGGAAGCGGGCGTCGATGAGGCCGCGGGTTTCATCGGTGAGCGGGCAATGGCAGGTGAGCACATCGGCCGTGTCGCGCAATTCGTCCAGCGACACGAGCGCGCCATGCGCCGGCGCGGTTTTGGCATAGGCATCGTAGTAGCGCACATTCATGCCGATGCCGGCGCCGACCCGGCCGACCGACTGGCCGATCGCACCGGCGCCGATGATGCCCAGGGTGGAGCCGGCCAGGTCGCGGATGGGCCGATTGAAAAAACAGAACTGTTCGCAGCGGATCCATTCGCCATCCAATACCTGCTCGCGATACTCGATGAGATTGCGTCGCAGGGCTAGGATCAGCGCGAACGTATGTTCGGGCACCGTATTGACGGCATAGCCGCGGATATTCGACACGGTGATGCCATGCTGCTTGCAGGCCTCGATGTCCAGGCAGTCATAGCCGGTGGCGGCCACGGCAATCATTTTGAGATCGGGCAGTTCGGCCAGACTCGCGGCGCGGATGGCGACCTTGTTGGTGATGGCGATGCTCGCGCCTTGCAGTCGTTCGAGCAGCTGACCCGGCGCGGTGCGCTCATGCTGCATCCAGTGATGGGCGAAGTCGGGCCGGCGGATGGTGATGCCGGGGCCGATCGTGGCGGCATCGAGAAAGACGATTGATTGGGTCAAGGGAGTCTCTGGTTGGCAGCGCAGCGGATCGATAGTAGGCGATCGGCGCAAATTGTCCAGCGCCTGACGGATCAATGACGGGTCGCGGCGATCTGCCGTCTGGTCAGTTCACTTATCGCGACCAGGGCGCCTGGCCATCTCGCTCACCCGCATGGCGGGCCAGCGCCGCTCGCCAACGGGTCTGATCCACGAGGCCCTCGCGCCGCAGCGCATTCAGGGCGCCCAGTACGATGGCATGGCGGTCGACATCGAAGAAGGTGCGCAGAGCAGCGCGCGTATCGCTGCGCCCGAAGCCGTCAGTACCCAGCGAGGTGAAAGGCGCCGGGAGATACTCGGCGATCTGTTGCGCGACCGCGCGCACATAATCGCTGGCAGCGATCACCGGTGCAGTACCGGCCAGCAGGCGTTGCAGATGACTGATCGGCTCAGCCTGCTCGTCATCCAGGCCCAGCATCTGTTGGCGCTGCAACTGGCGTGCTTCGCGGGCCAGCTCGCTGTAGCTGGTGACGCTGAACACATCGGCATGGATCTGCCAGTGTTCACGCAACAGGTCGGCCGCGGCGAGCACTTCGGTCATGATGGCCCCGGAGCCGAGCAGCCGCACCTGGACGGGTGTGTCGGCGTCCTGGGCCGCGATTGCCACGCGATACATGCCGCGAATGATGTCCGGGTGCGCCTGCTCGGGCACCGGCAGCTGCAGATAATTCTGGTTGCCCACCGTGATGTAGTGGAACTCATCGACTTGCTCGCTCAGCATGCGCCGCATGCCGTAATCGATGATCACGGCGAGTTCGCCGGCAAAGGACGGATCCCAGACCCGGCAGTTCGGCACGGTGGCGGCGATCAGCGGACTGGTGCCGTCCTGGTGTTGCAGGCCTTCACCCGACAGCGTGGTGCGGCCGGCGGTTGCGCCGATCAGGAAGCCGCGCGCACGCTGATCGGCGGCGGCCCAGATCAGGTCGCCCACGCGCTGGAAACCGAACATCGAGTAGTAGATATAAAAGGGCAACATGGCATGGCCATGGATTGAATACGCCGTGGCGGCGGCCGTCCAGGAGGCGAGCGCCCCGGCTTCGGTAATACCCTCCTCGAGCAACTGGCCATCGGCTGCCTCGCGATAGGAGAGCATGGAGCCCGCATCCTCGGGTTCGTATTGCTGGCCGTCGGGCGAATAGATGCCGACCTGCCTGAACAGGCTGGCCATGCCGAAGGTGCGCGCCTCATCGGCGACGATGGGCACGATACGCGGCCCCAGGGTCGGATCGCGCAGCAGATTGCTCAGACAGCGCACGAAGGCCATGGTGGTGGACATCGACTTGCCCTCCGGCGCCAGGGCGAAGCCACCCCATACCGCCAGCGCCGGCGTCGCGATCGGCATGGCGCTGGACGTGCGCTGCGGCATGAAGCCACCAAGCCTGGCGCGGCGCTCGTGCAGGTAACGCATCTCGGCGCTGTCGGGCGCCGGACGCAGGAACGCGAGCGACTCGACCTGTTCATTGCTCAGCGGCAGGTGGAAGCGGTCGCGAAAGGCGCGCAAGGCATCGATATCGAGCTTCTTGGTCTGGTGTGCGGTCATGCGCGATTCACCCGCCCCGCCCATGCCGAAGCCCTTCTTGGTCTTGGCCAGGATCACGGTCGGTGCGCCGGTATGGGCACGCGAGGCAGCAAACGCCGCATAGAGTTTGCGCAGATCATGGCCACCGCGGCGCAGGGCGTCGATCTCCCGATCACTCATGTGCACCACCAAGGCGGCCAGCTCCGGGTCTTCCTGGAAAGAATTGGCCAGGTTGTAGGCACCATCCTTCGCCCCAGGGTCTGGTATTTGCCATCGACCGTGGCGGCAAAACGGCGCAGCAGCACATGGCCGTGATCCCGGGCGAACAGGCCGTCCCAGTCCGATCCCCAGAGCACCTTGATCACATTCCAGCCCGCGCCGTGAAACAAGGCCTCGAGTTCCTGGATGATCTGGCCGTTGCCGCGCACGGGTCCGTCGAGCCGCTGCAGATTGCAGTTGACGATGAACGTGAGGTTGTCGAGTTTTTCACGGGCAGCCAGGGTCAGGCCGGCGATGGATTCCGGCTCGTCCATTTCGCCATCGCCGAACACGCCCCAGACATGACGGTCCCGCGTATCGATCTGACCGCGACCGGCCAGGTAACGCATGAACCGGGCCTGGTAGATCGCACTGATCGGACCCAGGCCCATCGAGCCGGTCGGCACCTGCCAGAAATCGGGCATGAGCCAGGGATGGGGATAACTGGACAGGCCGCGGACGCCCTGCCGGCCGCCGTGATCTCCTGTCGATAATGGGCCAGATCGGCTTCCTGCAGCCGGCCTTCGAGGAAGGCCCGGGCATAGATGCCGGGCGCCGAATGGGGCTGGAAATAGACCAGGTCGGCGCCACCGGGCTGATCGGGTCCCCGGAAGAAATGGTTGAAGCCGGTTTCGAAGATTTCCGCGGCCGATGCAAAGACTGGCGATATGGCCACCCAGTTCGCCGTAGGCGGCATTGGCCCGGGCCACCATGGCCAGTGCGTTCCAGCGGATGATCGCAACCAGACGCTCCTCGATCGCCAGGTCGCCGGGATAGGCGCCCTGCTCGGAAAGGTCGATGGTGTTTCGATAGGCTGAATACGGCAGGGCGCGCGACACCACGCGCAGATCGCGCGCGAGGTCACCCAGCGTCTCGAGAATGAACCGACCCCGCTCGGACCCCTCGGTGCGGACCAGGGATTCGAAGGCGTCACGCCATTCGGCGGTCTCCTGCGGATCGGCATCAACCGGATCGAGCGTGCTGGCAGCGGGTCGCAAGGATTCGGGTTTCATGGATTTCACCGGATTGAATCATCACGGCAAGCATACCGGCGAGTCGACCGAACAGGCTTGCGAATCGACGGCCTGCGACGGGAATGAGTCGTACAATATTCACTGATTTGATAAAAACTCAATACATTATTCGGCGATTGAGCCGATGAGCACCCGATTGACCAAAGAACCGATCAGCCTCGATGCCATCGACCTGCGAATCCTGGACGCCTTGCAGACACACGCCCGGATCAGCAATGTGGAGCTCGCCGCTCAGGTCGCCCTCTCTCCCTCGGCCTGCCTGACCCGAGTCAGAGGACTCGAGGCCAGTGGCCTCATTCACCGGTATGTCGCCCTGCTGAATCCAGCAATGGTGGGTCTTGGCATGAATGTGTTCATTCACATCACCCTGGAGCGGCAGACCGAGACTGCGTTGGCCAGCTTCGAGGCGGCAATGCGCGCCAATCCGGAAGTCATGGAGTGTTATCTGATGACCGGCGACTCGGACTACATGGTTCGGGTGGTCGTGCCCGACCTGCCGGCGCTCGAACGCTTCATCGTTGCCCGACTGAGCAAGACCCCGGGCGTCGCCAATATCCGATCGAGCTTTGCCCTCAAGCAGGTCAAGTACCAGACGGCCTTACCCCTGACATCACCGTCCAGAACACCATAACCAGGGGACAATAAAAGAAGTTAGTGCTCGCTTGCCTACTTGGCGAAGCGGAAGTCGACACGTCGGTTGCGGACCCGGCCTTCCTCGGTCTGATTGGTCGCAACCGGCCGACTCTCGCCATAGCCCCTGACTGTCAGCTGGCCTTCGGGCACACCCAGCCCTTTCAGGAACTCAACGACCATCTCGGCGCGCGCCTGGGACAGGATCAGATTGCCGACATCACTGCCACGGCCATCGGTATGGCCGCCGACGATATATTCGCGACGCTCGAAACAGGGCGCGATCGCCTTCAATGCCGCCTGGACGTCGCCCGTGAGTTCGGCACTGCCACTGCGAAACGGGATGGTGATGCCGGTCGCGACGCGTGCGCACTCGGACAGTTTGAACGGTGGCGGCGTGTCGAGGGTCAGGACCAGCGCGCCGTCTTCGGCGGGTTCACCGGCCTCGCTGTCCACGGCCTGGGCCATGGCTGTGTCCGGGTTCGTCACGCCGGGCTGGTCTGCCGTGCCGGGTGCGGCATTGGCATCGGCCGCAGCCGTCTGGGGAGCGGCCGGCACATCGACAGCCGCCGCGTTGGACGAGCGCGCGATATCAGCGCCACGACTGTCGTTGCCTTTGCTGCCGCTGCCGCTGCCGCTGCCGGCTGCCGGTATGCGCCCATCCGCGGAAATGACCGCCGCGCGGCTGTTGGCTGCGCTCAGGCGATCGACCGGATCGCCGGTAGACGTGCCGATCTGAATGCGATTGGTCACGCGGGCAGTGGGACCGAACAGTTGCTGGGCCGCCAGACTGCGGGCCTCCTTGTCCGCCAGATCGGGCAGATTGCCGCTGAGCGTGATGGCATTGCCGTCGACCTTGATCGAGGTGGGCATGGACGGATCGCCAACGAGCGCGATGATCTCCTCGGGCGCGCCGGTCCAGTCGAAGCGGGCAACGCCCGCACTCACGGCCAGCCGGTCGTTGATATTGCGCATCCCGAACCGGCTCAGGGCTGCCTGCAGAATGGCCTTTCGGGTCGGCTCATCGCCGATGATGCCATCGATAGTTAGTTTGCCCTCACTTGCACGGATGTCCAGGATGGGCCGCACCAATCCACTATCTGAAGAGGAAACGCTTCGGCGATCGCCCGCGGGAGTCGAGGCACTGCCCGGGTCGGGCCGGGCCGGTATCCGGTCACCAGTGCTGGTGGACGAATCGCCGGTTGGCGGCGCGACAGGACGACGGCTATCGGCCACGACGTCGGGCGACGCTGTGGGTGCGGCGTCGCCCGCCCGCCCGGCCTGAGCCTGATCCGGGGCGCGGATCGGGGCGCGGGCATTGCCCGACTCGGCGCGAACGGCAGAGTCCGGCGTGCGGGAAGGGGCCACGTCCGCGGCGACCTGGTCGGCTGACGAATCCCCCAGGCTGCCACGGGCCAATGAGATCAGCAACAGCAGCACGACCAGAAACAGCGACACGAGGCCGGCGACGCGATCGAAGCTATGCCAGCCGTCTGCCGTACGGGTTTCGGAACGCGTGGACGTCATGCGTTTTGCGCCCCTTTGGTAGCGGCCTTGCCGGCCAATGGCCGCGGCTGGGCACCATTGCCATGGGCCCGCCGCGCCAGATCAGCCGCTTCGAGCGCATCCATGGTGCTTTGCAAGGCGGCCAGATTTTTCATTCTGGCCCGCAGGCGCCGTTGAAGGCGCGGTGCACCGCGCGAGCCCAGACCGATACCGGCCTCGAGCTGGCGCATGTTGCGCTGCGCGGCCAGTACCTGGCGTTGCGCCCTCTCGATGGTCCGTGTGGCTTGGTCGGCGCGTTCGGCCAGGGCCTCGACATCGCCGGACAGGCCTGCCACCTCGGCCTCCTTCGCCTGCGCCCAGCGCTTGGCGACGTCGCGCTCATTTTCGAGGGCGATGAAACTCTGTTTCATGCGGTTGATCTCATCGACCCGGTCGGCGCTGAGCTTGCGCGCCGACTCGAGGTCTTTGAGCTGAGCATCGAGTTGCTTTTGCAGGTTGGCCACTCGCTCGCGCTCGGCAGCCACCTCGGCCCGTATCGCCGTGCGCTCATCACCGATGACGGCCAGCTCGGTCCGCAAGGCTTCGGCCTGGTCATTGCTGGCCATGAGATCACTTTGCAGGGTCGAGGCCTGCTCGGCCGTGATGCGCAGTTGTTCCTGGGCGTTTTCGAGCTCGAGCTGCCGCTCATTGAGCGCACGCTCGGCGCGGATGCCGGCCACTTCACCATCGCGCAGAAACAACTTGTCAAAGAACCAAAGGGCGATCCAGCCCAACAGGCTACCAAGGATCAGCCACCAGAGCGCGTCCCAGCTCATGATTGTTCGTGCACCCCCGCTCGCTCGCCCGACCCTTGGCCAACGGTCGCAGTTATCAGGAAACTCATTGAACGGCATTATGACGCTCAGGCCCAAGTGTAGCGCCTTACTCACCCCGGTTCAGATCGCGTCGCTATAATGTTGGGTTTCGCCGGCATTTCGTCGCCTATCAACCCGGCACTCACCGGAACCGACGTCCGGATGGCCGAGCAAATTGAGGTTCACCCATCATGAGTGATGAACACGAGGCGTTCATCAAGACCCCGAAACAGCTGATCGCGGTGATCGTGCTGTCGTTTGTGGTGCCCATTGCACTGATTGCGATGCTGGTGAAGTTCGTCGGGTTTACCGACCGACAAGGCGCGGGGGCCGATGCCCTGACACCCGACGCAATCACCGCCCGCATTCGGCCGGTGGCCAATTTTGAACTGGTCGACGCGTCCGCGCCGAAACAGGCGGCGAGCGGTGAGTCGGTCTATACGGCGCAATGCGCGGCCTGTCATGCGGCCGGCGTGGCCGGCGCACCAAAGTTCGGCGACGCAGCCGCCTGGGCGCCGCGGATCGCCACCGGCTATGAGGCCTTGCTCGGATCGGTCGTCAAGGGCAAGGGCGCGATGCCTGCCCAGGCGGGTGGGAAGTTCAACGATCATGAACTGGGCCTGGCCATTGTCCATATGGCCAATGCGGCGGGTGGGTCGATGGCGGCGCCCGAGGCACCGGCCGCGGGGGGTGCCAAGACAGCAGCGGCGACTCCTGCTGCTGCGGCTCCTGCTGCTGCGGCTCCTGCTGCTGCGGCTCCTGCTGCTGCGGCTCCTGCTGCTGCTGCTGCGGCGGCTCCCGCTGCACCTGCCCCTGCTGCACCGGTTGCGGCCGTTGCGGCCGTTGCGGCAGCTGTGCAGGCCGCGCCCAGCGCACCAGCGGCGTCCGCCGACCTGGCCGCCGGCAAACAGCTCTACGACTCGTCCTGCATGGCCTGTCACGCCAGTGGCGTAGCCAACGCCCCGAAATTCGGCGACAAGGCCGCCTGGGGTGAGCGCGCCGCCAAGGGCGTCGATGAACTGGCCAAGTCAGTCATTGCCGGCAAAGGCGCGATGCCCCCGCGGGGCGCCAGCGCCGGCACGGACCAGCAGATCCACCATGCCGTGGCCTACATGCTGAGCGCGCTCAAGTAATACCGTTGGGTTGGCAGGCGGAGCACCGACCGGCGTCAGCCGTCGCTGCTCTCCGCGCCCAATGACTCAGGGCGCATCAGAACGGCGGCGCTGGTGAGCAGTTCCTCGAGCAAGGCGAGACTGACCTTGCCCGAGAGTCGGTAGGGGTCGAACTCGGGTTGCTCGGAATACTTGAGCAGCATCGATGCATTGACCTTGTTCAGGTTGACCCGGCCCATGGTCCAGCCGGCGAATCGCCGCTCGAAAATCTCCGCGTACTCGAGCAGGGTCACGTCGCGATGACGGTCGTCGCGATTGATTTTGTTGTAGAGCGCGTTGACCGACTCCCGACTGCCTTCGAGCACCTGCATGAACAGGCTCCCGGTGTGGCAGAGCACGCCGGTGACACCGTGGGACGGGTTGTTGCGTCGTGACTGGGCAACGATCCGGTCCACCGCCGCAAACGGCTGGTCACCCTTGAATCGCGATACATAAATCAAGCGAACCATCATGATGCGAGCACGCTCCTAACGTCCGGGAATCAGCGACAGGAACTCGCGACGCAGTGACGAGTCCTTGAGAAACGAGCCGCGCATCACGCTGTTGATCATCTTGGATTCATTGTCCTTGACGCCGCGCCAGTGCATGCAGAAATGATCGGCTTCCATGATCACCGCGAGTCCATCGGGCTTGATGAGCTCCATCAGCAGATCGGCGAACATCGTAACGCCTTCTTCCTGAATCTGCGGACGACTCATGATCCAGTCAGCCAGTCGCGCGAACTTGGACAGACCGATCAGGTTCGACTGGCCATTGGGCATGATGCCCACCCAGACGCGGCCCATGATCGGGCAAAGATGATGTGAACAGGCGCTGCGGATGGTCAGCGGGCCCACGATCATCAACTCGTTGAGGTGTTCGACGTTGGGAAATTCGGTGAGCTCGGGCTGCGGCTCGTAACGGCCCTTGAACACTTCCTTCAGGTACATCTTGGCGACTCGTCGCGCCGTGTCGCGGGTGTTATGGTCGCTCTCGATGTCGATGACGAGACTGCGCAGCACGGCTGACATATGGCCGGCAACTTCATCGAGCAACCCATCGAGTTCGCCGGGGCGCAGGAAGGCGCCGATATTGTCATTCGCGTGGTAACGTTTGCCGGAGGCGCGGATCCGGCTGCGAATGACCTCGGACAGAGGCGGACCGGACGGCTCCTCCCGGTCTACCGGTTGAATGGCCGCCTGACCGATGCGATCGAGTGATTTCATGGGATTCCGGACTGGATTCGGACCGGTGAGCATAGCTCAGTTGGGCCAGCCAGATGCCCCAAACCCTTACGGCAATGACAGGGCGCGGGCAGGATCTGCGCTCATGGCAGCCGTGGCGGCCTCCGGGTCGGCCTGGGCGGCCATGACGCTGCTGGCTGACGCGTCCGGTTGATCCAGCGGCGGCGCGGCGGGCCGTGATCGCTGCGCTGAATTGTCGGCAGAGCTGACCGACGGCACCGGCAATGCGGTCAATGAAGACTGACCAATGACCGCGGGGGCGCCGCGCTCGACCCTGAGCGGTTCGCAACGTTCGTGAAGCGCGTCGATGAGAGCGGGAATGCGCGCTGCCGCCAGTTGCAGACAGTCGTTCGGACCGAACACGCCACTGGTGGCCTGCGCCGCATTGATGAGATGGATGCCGGGCAATCCGAGATCGGCTGGTGGCTGGTGTCGGCGGCGATAATCAGTCGTGGTGATCGCCACCAGCCGGCGCGCCTGGGTGATACGCATGGCTCGAACCCGGTGCCGATCGAACGCGGGGTACAGGCGCTGGATGCCGGCGATGAGCGCCTCGCCGGTCGCGTTGATGTCCTGACCCGAGGCGGCCACATGGTCCCTGGACAGGCCACATGAATAGACCAGGGTCTGGCCCGACGATTCATCGGTATCGCCGGTGTCGAGCGGCTGCTGCACGAGCAGCCCGAAGGGCAGGCGCGGATCATCATGTTCGATGCGCTGCGCATCCGACAGTCGCCCATCGATTCGCAAAACGGCGAGAAGAGCCTCCAGAGTGGGCACCGCACGGAGCCGGGCGGCAAGCGTCGGATCCAGTTGCGGGCACAGCCGCGCCACGCTCGCCGGGGCCAGCGTGACCACGACATCACCGAAAAACCAGTCGTCATGCTGCCCGCTGGTCTTCAGACTCACCCGCCCTGGGTGCGATGCGATCGCGCGGATCTTGGTGTTGGTGCGGATATCGACGCCCAGTGCATTCAGCCGACGGGTCAGCGCATGCAGCACGATGCCGTAGCCACCGGCAAGCGTTGCGCGTTGTGCGATTCTGTCCGAACGCCCGGCATGCCGATCGGCCAGCAAGGGCAGGATGAAGGCAGCGCTGACCTCATCGAGGTTCACGCCTGCACGAACCTGCAGCCAGGGCCGCAAGATCCGCTCCATCACCTGGTGCCCGGCATAGGGGCGCAACCAGCGTGTCGCACTGATCGATTCGATCGATTCGGTCCCGCGCGCCCACGCCGCTCGCTTCAGGGTGGCCATCAGCCGCCATCGATCGATGCGCGTCAATTCCGGATGGTGCCAACCATCGCCGACCGCCGACCCGGGCAATGCCGCGCTCTGATGATGGAACTCGGTGGCCATGTCATGCCAGCGCAGCCGGTGGCTCAGACCGAGCTCATCCAGCAAGGCCAGCAGATACGTGTCGTCCCGCGACACCACCAGCGGCGTCCGGTCGCATGGCATGGCGCCCACCGTGGTCGTGCCCATCATGCCGCCGATACTGCTGTTCGCGTCGAACAGCGTCACCTTTGCGCCGGAGGCGGCCAGCCGCCAGGCGCTGAGCAGTCCGAGCAGACCCGCCCCGACGACCGCCAGACTGCGCGCGCCGACGGGTGAGCCGGCAATCACGGACGATTCGATTCGCGCCTGTCTTGTTCGATTCATGCGGTTTCCACGGATTCGGGCTGCGACATTCAAGCGCGATTCCGGTCGGCTTGCCGTGAACAAGGCGACGCACGACGCCGATTCACCCGACGAACGGCCGCTTTGCCAACTTTGTCGCTGCATCAGGTACCCGGCCGACCCACAATGAGCGAGGGCCGAACGCCTCCTCACGACTGCGAGACTGAACCGATGGACGAAGCTGGCAAGCAATCTTGTTTCGCGGCCATATCCGCAGCGCGCCGCTCCCGACTGATGCGGGTGATCGCGGGCCTGACGATCGTAATGGCCTGCGATCTGGGCGCTGTCGATGCCTGGGCCAACTCATCCGATGTCTGGCGCGACGCACGTACCGGCGACACGACCGCACTGAAGATGGCGCCTCCCGAAGGGCCGGCGACCGCCTGTACCGCCGACGAGTTCACGACAATAGCGATCCGGATCGGATTTCATGCAAGCCTGCAGGCCTGCTATCACGACATTCAGTCAATGGGTCGCCAGGCCACGGCGTTCGTGACGATTCCCCGCGAGTTCGACAACAAGTCGATCGATGCGGAACAGTTCACGCGACTGCGTGGCGAAATCGCGCGCAGCGAAACCGCACAGTTCAAAAAGTCGCAATTGGCCAAACCGACGAAATCGCGTCAGGCAGCACCAGGTGCGGAGCCCGCCGCATTGCCACTGGGTGTGTTCGACAACAATGCCGGCCGTATCGGCTATGCCTATGCCTTCGGTGTTGAAAAGGTCGACCAGTCCGGCCACTCGAGCACGCAGGCCATGATGCGCACGGAGACCTTCGTGCATGTCCGCGACAAGGTCGTGGTGGTGATGATCATCGCACCGGTGCAAGGCAGTGAATCGGCCGCGGTATTGTTCGAGCTGAGCGAACGTTGGGCCCAGGCAATCGTCGCGGCCAATGTCTTGGTACCCAGGGGCTGGAGTCCGACGGTGAGCAAGCCGCAGATGCTGGGCGCGACGGGCGACCGGGAATCGTCAGCAAGCGCCGGCCGGGAAAAGCTGGCTGTCGATCAAGACGAATGACGATGCGGCGCACGTTCAGATCTGTCTGAGTTGCACCTGATCGACGCTGTGATCCAGACGCTTGTTCAGGACCACGTTGGCGCGTTCGCGTGTGGGCGAAATATTCTCGCGCAGATTGCGCAGGTTGATGTCGCGCCAGATCTTGCGGGCCGTCTTTTCCGCTTCGCTGGGGGTCAGGTTACGGTAATGATGGAAGTACGAACTGGCGTTCTGAAAGACGGTCTGTTGTAGTTTGAGAAAGCGGGTCACATACCAAGACTCGATGTCCTGCTCGAGCGCATCGACGTAGATCGAGAAGTCGAAAAAATCCGAGACCACTACGCTGGGTGCGAACGACAGCGGCGACGTGCCTGCCGCTTCACTGTCCATGCCGTTGGCTGACGGCGCCGCAGCAGCGGGAGTCTGACCGGACGCACCGGTCTGCAGGACATTGAGCCCTTCGAAGATCAGGATGTCCGGCAGATTGACGATCTGCGTCTGATCGGTAACGATGTCATAGGCTTCGTGCGAATACAGGGGTGCCTCCACGACTGGCGCGCCGCGCTTGAGTTCGGCGAGGAAGCTGATCATGCGACGCCGATCGTAACTCTCCGGAAAACCTTTTCGTCCCATCAGGCCGCGTGACTCGAGCACCCGGTTCGGATAGAGAAAACCGTCGGTGGTGATCAAGGCCACGCGGGGATGATCGGGCCAGCGCGCCAGCAAGGCCTGCAACACCCGGGCAAACGTGCTCTTGCCAACCGCCACGCTGCCTGCCACGGCAATGACATAAGGCCGGCGGCCGACCAGTCGACCCAGGAAATCATCGCACACACCGCTCAGACTTCGCGCGCTGCGAAAATGCAGGTTGAGCAGGCGCGACAAGGGCAGATAGATCTGTTCGACATCGACCATCGATACCTGCTCGGTCACGCCGCGCAAGGCATTGAGGTCTTCCTGATCCAGCGTCATCGGCGTATTCGAGCGCAGCGCAGCCCATTCGCTGCGCCCGAAAACCTCGTAGGCGGCAAATTGATTGGTTGTCGTCGTGCCCGGACTGTCGGTGCCGGGCGGTGCCGTGCTCGGGGCCGGTCCGGTGACGACGATGGGGGCGCCATGGGCGCTCGACTGCCGTACGGATTTTCTTGCCAAGCCAGACTCCTCACCGGTTATAACGCTGACTTTACACCGGCGACGGATTCTCGTCGCCCCGGGGACGGTTGAGCAGGTCTTTCAAGGCACCAAGCCGGCCACGGGCGGCCACGCCGGTAATGGTGGTATCGGCGGTCGGCTCGGCCTGAAGCTGCATTTCGGCAATGAAACGCGAGGGCTTGGGTTGGAGCACGAGGCGGCTGCGCTTGCGCGTGCGACACCAGCTCAGTTGCAGGCTGCGTTGGGCGCGGGTGACCGCGACATACATGAGCCGCCGTTCCTCTTCGATGCGCGCGACATCGGCACCAGCCGGCGGTTTGCCGGCCGGATCAACCGGCTCGTCGGCAGCCGTCGCGTCATCCTGATCATCGGCACCGGGCGCGCCGCCGTGATGCGGCAGCAAGCCCTCCTCGCAACCGATGATGAATACATGCGGATACTCCAAACCCTTGGCGGCATGGATGGTCGACAGCCGAACCTGCCCTCGGGTGTCGCCATCGCCGCGATCGAGCTGGGTCAGGATCGCGAGCGATTGCGCCATCTGGTTCAGCGTTGCATTGTCTTCCTCGGCGCGCTTCTTGACCCAGCCCAGAAAGTCCGTGACGTTCTGCCAGCGGGTTGCCGCCACCTTGTCATCATGCGCATGAAACAGATGACCTCGGTAGTCGATGGCAGCGACCATTTCATCGAGCAACGCACCGGCCGGTTCGCGTTCGCCACGCCAGGCGATGCGATTGATGAACTCGCCGAATTCACGCAGATCGGCCAGCTGGCGTGGCGCCATCTCGTGTTCGATGCCGATCTCGAACACGGCAGCAAACATCGACACATGGCGCCGGCCGGCATAGTTGCCCAGCGCCGTCAGTGTCGCCGGTCCGATGCCGCGCTTGGGACAGGTCACGGCCCGGATGAAGGCGGGATCATCATCATCATTGGCCAACAGTCGCAGCCAGGCCATCAGATCACGAATCTCGGCGCGGTCGAAGAAACTCTGGCCACCCGACAGCTGATACGGAATCCGTTCCTTGCGCAAGGCTTTTTCGACAATCCGTGCCTGCTGGTTGCTGCGATAGAGAATCGCGAAGTCACCGAGCTCACAACGTTTGTCGAACTTCATGGCCTGCAGTCGCATGACCACCTGCTCGGCTTCGGCTTCATCCGAATCGCATGGCATCACGCGCACCGGATCGCCCTGCCCCAGTTCGCTGAACAAGCGCTTTTCATGCAGCTTCGGATTGGCCGTGATCAGCGCATTGGCCGATGCGAGGATGGCCTGGCTGGAGCGGTAATTCTGTTCGAGCTTGATCACCCGCAGCGTCGGGTAATCGACTGACAGGCGCTCCAGATTCGCGAGCGTGGCACCGCGCCAGCCATAGATCGACTGATCATCATCGCCAACCGCGGTGAAGGCCCCGCGAGTGCCGCACAACAGCTTCAACAGTTCGTACTGGCAGGCATTGGTATCCTGATATTCATCAACCAGCAGATAACGCAACTGCTCCCGCCATGACGCCAGGGCCTCGGCGTCCTGACGCAGCAGCATCACGGGCAGACGAATCAGATCATCAAAATCCACGGCCTGATAGGCTTGCAGCGTTGCCGCATAGTCGCGATAGGCACGGGCAATCTGATGGGTCTGCTCATCCGGACTCTGGGCTGCTGCTTCATCGGGTTCGATGAGCGCATTTTTCCAGAGCGAGATCTGGCTGCCCGCATCACGCGCCGCTCGTCGATCGGTGGTGCCCAGCGCCTGTTGCAGGATGCCGGTTGCATCATCACTGTCGAGAATCGAGAACTTGCGCTTGAGGCCCAGGCGATGTCCGTCGGCCCTGAGCATGCGCACGCCCAGCGAATGAAACGTGCAGACCAGCGGCTGACGATCGGCACGTTCGCGCTCGAGCAAGGGCTTGAGCCGGTCGGCCATTTCGCGGGCGGCCTTGTTGGTGAACGTGATCGCCGCGATCGTGGCGGGCAACTGACCCACCGACACCAGATGCGCGATCTTCTGCGTGATCACCCGTGTCTTGCCACTGCCCGCGCCGGCGATCACCAGACACGGCCCATCGAGATATCGCACCGCATCGCGTTGGGGTTGATTGAGCTGCTGGGTGGCCATCGATACGGTCAGAGGAGTGTCAGATGTCGGCCGGGTCAAGCTCCATCTGCCAGCGCAGTCGCGGGGTGGACGCAGGCAGAGCCGGCAACCATTGCGTCAGGCAGCGATGCAGTGGCGAGCGCTCGGCACATTCCACCAACAACTGGGCCCGGGCTCGACCAGCCAGCCGCGCCATCGGCATGGGAACGGGATCGTACACCGAGACGGCGGGAAAGCCGTCGGGTAGCGCCTTGCGCGCCCGATGCAGAAAGGTCAGCGCGATCTCGAGTGAATCGGCCTGGGCCTTGAGCAATGCCTGATGACTGAAGGGTGGCAGCGATGCCTGTTCGCGCTGGGCGAGCTGCTGGCTCGCGAAGGCATCAAAATCATGCCGCGCCAGTGCGGCGAAGACCGGATGGGTCGGGAAACGGGTCTGAATGATCACGCGGGCCGGGACCACGCCAGGATGACGTCCGGCACGACCGGCGACCTGCATCAGCGTGGCGAACAGGCGCTCCGGTGCGCGGAAATCCGCTGCGAACAAACCACCATCGGCATCGAGCACGATGACCAGATTGAGGTGGCGGAAATCATGACCCTTGGTGAGCATCTGGGTGCCGATGATCAGATCAACCCGGCCTTCGTGAATCGACGCGAGCACCTCGTCGGTGCCACCGCGACGCCTGGCCACGTCACGGTCCAGACGAGCGATCCTGGCCTGCGGAAATGCCGCGCCGAGCACCTCTTCGACACGCTGCGTGCCCTGACCCACGGGTTGCAGATCCACATCGCCGCAGCCGGGACAACTCGCGGGCACCGCTGCATCGATGCCGCAGTGATGACAGACCAGACGCCAACGCTGCCGATCCCGGGCCGAGGGCAGACGATGCAATACCCGCCACGCCGAACAGTGCTCGCACTGCGACAACCAGCCGCAATGCCGACAGTTGAGTACCGGGGCATAGCCGCGCCGGTTGATGAACACCAGGACTTGTTCACGGCGTTGCAGGGCTTGCTGGATCGCCTCGACACTGGTCGGTGTCAGACCCTGGACGGGATCACCCGGGCGCCAGGTCTTGTGTGCGGCACGCGTCGATTCACGCAGCGGGTCGATCCGGATCTCCGGGAGCGATGCGCCGCTGGCGCGCCGTGGCAGGCTGTGACGCCTGAAGCGGCCGGTCAGGGCGCTGTGCCAGGATTCCAGCGCCGGTGTGGCCGAACCCAGGATGATCGGCACATCGGCCTCGCGGGCCATCACGATGGCCAGATCGCGCGCCGAATAATGCGCGCCTTCGGCCTGCTTGAAGGACGGGTCGTGTTCCTCGTCGACGATGATGCCCACGAGCTCAGGGATCGCAGCCAGCACGGCCAGTCGCGTGCCGATGATGATGCGGGCGCGGCCCTCGGCCACCGCCAGCCAGTGAGCGGCCCGTTCGGCTTCGGCCAGGCCGCTGTGCAGGATCGCCATGGGCATCGGCAGGCGCCGCGCGACACTGGCCGCCAGTTGAGGCGTCAGGGCGATTTCGGGCACCAGCATCAACACCTGACCGGTCGGCGTGGCCTGCAGACGCTGCTGCATCCAGCGCAGGTAGACCTCGGTCTTGCCGCTGCCGGTAATGCCGTGCAGCAGATGCACATTGAATCGGTCGCCTGCGGCCTGGATCTGCACGAGCACGTCGCGCTGCGCGTCGGTCAGGACCGGCGCTGTCTCGGCCGCGTCGGGAGCGTCCGCGACCTTGGCAGCAGCGACGATGCGGGGCGCCATGGCAAGCCAGCGCTTGCGCGCCCGCTCGAAGGCTGTTGCCGATCGTCTGGGCGGCTTGGCCGGATCGCCCGAGGCTGCATCGCGTGGCGCAAGCCTCAGGCCCTTGGGAATGCCGGGCAGCATGATTTCGCCTGGCTGACGATGATAGTAAGTGGCCGCAAACCGACCAAGTGCCAACCACCGGGCCGGCATTACCGGCGCCGTGTCCAAGCGCACCAGGATGGCCTTGACCCGCTCGGGATCGATCGCCGGTGACGAAGTGATGGCGGCAACGATGCCGACCAGCCGTTTTCTACCCCAGGGCACCACCACCCAGTCGCCGGGACCGATGGCGGGTCCGGGGCAGTCGGCCGGCAGGCTGTAGTCGAAGGCAGCGGCGAATGGAAAATCGAGCCAGACCGACGCGAACCGGGCGGTGGACGACAAGTGGTGATGGGTTGGCGGCTGACCCGTTTGAGTGGGTGCTTCCGGCTTGGCCGATGGTGTCATTCGAGGTGGATGAGGCGTGTCTGGCCGGACCTGTATTGATAATCGACTTTAAGTTCTCACCTTAACAATACGGTCATAAAGGTAATTTCCGGGTCATTCACAGAACCTGTGGATAAGCCTGTGCAGAACCTTGCCAGAATCGCGCAATTGCGCCGCGGTCAGTGGTTTGCTCACAAATTGAACAGCCATTTGCACCCAAGAATCAATCACTTATCCGGGCATCGTCGGAGAATGTTACAGGGTGTCAGGTGCCTGGGTTATCCACCGCATCGTGTGTACAACCAGGGTCTGGCGGCCCGATGACGGAGTGATTTCCGACGGTCTGTCAAGTCGGCCGGTTTATGACAACGCAGCCGAAGTGACAGCTAACTCAAGCGTCAGATACCGGGCCAGACCCGCGGATCAGACCGATCGCCGACTGTGTGAATGCACAGTATCGACGAGCGCCGTGACATGATCCGGCGGGGTGAATTGTGAAATGCCATGCCCCAGGTTGAAGACATGGCCATTACCACCTCGTGAACCGGCATAACTGTCCAGGACCTGCCGTGTCTGGGCTTCGATCTGGGCGGGCTCGGCCATGAGCACCATGGGATCAAGATTGCCCTGAAGCGCAACCTGGTCACCGATCCTGGCGCGGGCCTGGCCCAGATCGACCGTCCAGTCCAGGCCGACCGCATCGGCACCGATACCGGCGATCGGTTCCAGCCATTGCCCGCCACCTTTGGTGAACACGATCGACGGAATCCGGACATTGATGCCGTCCTGGACCGCATGGCGGGGCAGCGCGGCGATCACGTCACGCATCGGGCCAAGCGAATACTGTTGGAAATTGCCATCGGCCAGAATCCCGCCCCAGGTATCGAAAATCATGACGGCCTGGGCACCGGCTTCGATCTGCGCAGTCAGGTAATGGCTGACGGCAGTGGTGGTGACCTCGAGCACATGGCGCATGAGGTCGGGACGTCGATACATGAGGTTCTTGATCTGGCGGAAGTCAGTGCCCCCTTCGCCCTCGATCATGTAGCAGGCCAGGGTCCAGGGGCTGCCCGAAAATCCAATCAAGGGCACCCGTCCGTTCAGCGCCTGGCGGATGGTTCGCACCGCATCCATCACATAGCGCAGACTCTCGTTGACATCGGGCACCGGCAGACTGAGGATCGCGGCTTCGTCGCGCAATGGGCGTTCGAACTGCGGACCCTCACCCTCGACCATGCGCAGTCCGAGACCCATGGCGTCGGGAACGGTGAGAATGTCCGAAAACAGGATCGCGGCATCGAGCCGATATCGTTCGAGCGGCTGCAAGGTGACTTCGCAGGCGAGTTCGGGTGTCTTGGCCAGGGCCAGGAAACTGCCGGCACGTTCACGCGTGGCCCGATACTCGGGCAGATAACGACCTGCCTGGCGCATCAGCCAGACCGGTGTGTAGTCGGTGGGTTCGCGCAGCAGGGCGCGCAGAAAGGTGTCGTTTCGGGTTGGTGTCATGGGTTAAGTGTATAGGCGAGACGGGACCGCGCGCCGGTCCGGCGGTTCAGGTGGCCGGTTGACGGCTCCTGTAACGTTTGCGCAGGGCCAGATTATTGGCGACGAGGGCCGCGATGACGATGGCCGCGCCGACCAGCTCCAGCACTTCGAACTGATGACCCTGGGAAAACCGCACGCCAAATGTGATCACCGGGATCAGATTCTGGAACAACATCGCATTGAGCGGGCCGATTCGCTTGGTGCCCGCATTCCACATCAGCATGGCCGCCAGCACTCCCAGTCCACCCAGATAGACCAGATGCCAGCTGGCAGCCTGCCATTGCGCCAGCGACGGCGTGGTGATCACGCCCAGCCAGGTCAGTGAGAGCACCACGACCAGATTGCCGAGCGCGCCGGGCAACATGGTCAGCGTCGTGACCCGCAGAATCGACCACCCGCTCAGCCGCTGGGCACCGATCGTGTAGATCACCCAGCACAGGGCACCGGCGAGAATCATCGCATCACCGATCAGTTCCCCCGTGTGCTCGATGAAGTTCGGACTCCAGCGAGTCACGACCGTGAACACACCGAAGAAGGCCACGCCGATGCAGATCAGAGAGAATCCGTCCGGGCGAACGCCGCGCATCGCCCAGATCACGACAGCGGTCATTGCCGGCTGAGTGGCCACGATGATCGCCGCGATCTCGGGCCGGGTCATCGCCAGTCCGCCGAATACCAGCGAGGGTGAGCCGCACATGCCGACCAGGCCGAACACCGTGGCCAGCCTGGCATTGCGATCAAACCGCAGCGCCCGGCCTCCTTCACGGACCACCAGCACCGCCAGGAGCACGAGCAGGGGCAGGCCGTAGCGCACGATCGCCAGGTGATACGGATTCACCGACTGAAACGCATCCTTGGCGATCGGAAACTGCAGGCCCCAGACCGTGACCGTGAGCAGGATCAGAATGAGGCCGGTGGAGTAGCCCGAATCGGGCGTGGCCGTGAGATCGGCGCGCGCACGCGCCTTCATGAGCCGCTATTCCGACTTGGCCCCGGATACTGCCGATCCATCCCAGCCATCGGTGAGGGTACGGAGAAAGGCCACGATATCGTCGACCTCGGCATCCTGGAGCGCGGGGCGCTTGCCCAGCTTACGATGATAGGGGCGCTGTTGCAGATCAACGTTGGTGCGCATCGATGCCGGCAGATCATTGAATTTGTCGGCATCGGGGTACCAGAGCTCGGGATTCGTATCGCGGGTTGCGTAAAAAGCCACCGCATCGCGCAGTGAGTCGAAGTGCCCATTGTGCATGTAGGGCGCGGTCAAGGCGATGTTGCGCAAGGTGGGCACCCGGAAGAATCCACAGTAACGATCGGGCTCGGCCGGCTGGCCACGTGCACGCAAGGGTTCGCACAAGCCCAGATCAAAATAGTCCTGGGCGGCGGTGGCTGGCAGTCGCGGATTTCGCGGCACACCCAGGGCGTGATAGCGAAAGTTCGTGAACAGCGAGTCAGCAGGATTCGCGCTGTCCAGATCCACCACATGACATTCATGGCAGTTGCCCTTCTGGCCGATCGAGAACAGGGTCAGTCCGCGTTCTTCCTGCTCGGTGAACCTGGCCTGGCCGCGCTTGACCGCATCGAACTTGGAGGTGAACGGGGCAAAGACTGCCGAGCGCTGAAAGGCACCCAGCGCCGTGGTCATGGCGGTCACGGCGCGGGCCGGATCGTCGAGGGTGGTCGGACCAAACAGGCGCGTCAGGTCGCCGGCCCACGATGCTGCTCTGGCGCGAGTGGCCAGCGCCGCTTCGTCCTGGTTGTTCATTTCATGAGGTGCAAACAATGGTCCGCGCGCCTGTTCCTCGAAGGAGTTGGCGCGGCCGTCCCAGAACAGGCCGCCAGCCGGTACCGGCCCGTCGGGCGTGTCAACCCAGGAGAACGCCGAGGCACCCGCCAGGTATTTGAGCGTCGGTGCCTTGCGGAATCCGGTCTCGCCGTCGCGCGCGCCCTGGGCCACCCCTAGGCCCGAGCCGTTGTCGCCGGCAAAGGCCCGGGCCGGATCATGGCAGGATGCACAGGCGGTGCCGGGTGGATTCGACAGATTCGTGTCGAAGAAGATGCGCCGCCCCAGGTCTTCGATTGGATTCTCCAGCGGCGCAACGGCCCCCGCATTAATGGGCGGGCGCGTCATGCTGCGCGGCGTCTTCCCGGTCTGGTCGGCCGCGGTGGCCCGATCGCCCAATACCCAGAGGACCGGGAAAACGGCCGCAAGAATTACGAAAGTAAGCAGTTGCTTTCGATTAGAGTCTCTATTTATCAGCTGACTCATGGCCTAGATTCGCCTCCTGTTGTTGGGCCCGGCACATCGTGATGCGCCGCGAGCCGGGTACGCAGGTCTTGTACCAGCGACAGTTGAATGCCTTACGACTATCGCACAAGTGCGCCAGACCCACCCATCAATGGTAAGCCGCGCGTGCGGGAACGAGGCCCGAACCAGTTAACGAGATCTGACTTTCGCCGGTATCATCCCGGTCTCCAACCGAGGAGGAATGGACAATGGGAGATCTGATCGAGATCCGGGCTGCCGATGGTCATCGCTTCAAGGCGTGGCGGGCAACACCGACGCAGGCGTCGCGCGGGCTGCTCGTGATCGCGCCGGAAATCTTCGGGGTCAATGACCATATCCGGGCGGTAACTGATGGCTTCGCGGCCCAGGGCTACCTGACGATTGCGCCCCAGTTGTTCGACCGATCCGAACCCGATTACGAGGCAGGTTACGAGGCCACCGACATCGCCGCCGGACGGGCAATCATTGAAGACATCGGATTCGATGCCTGCTTGCGGGACATCGAGGCCTGCATCGCCCATGTCCAGGCACGGGATGCTGCTGCGGTTGTCGGCTATTGCTGGGGCGGCACCATCGCCTGGCTGGCCGCAGCCCAGGTCTCGGGTTTACGCGCAGCGGTCGCTTACTACGGGGGCGGCATTCCGGCCCATGCCCAGAGTACGCCTGCATGCCCGACGATGTTGCATTTCGGCGAACAGGATACCCATCCGAGCGCCGATGAAGCACGGGCGGTGGTCGCAGCGCACCCTGAAGTAACTGCTCACTTTTATCAAGCAGGTCATGGTTTCAACTGCGACCACCGGGCGTCCTTTAATCCGGAGGCGGCCGAGCTGGCGCGATCACGTACCCTCGCCTTTCTGGCCGAACATCTGGGTTGACGTCGCGCACGGCACGGGCGGGGGCCCACGCGGGCCTGGGGCCTGGGGCCTGGACACGGCGCTCGACAGGCAACTTGGCCGGGCGTCAATGCATCCGGTTCGGATCAATGTACTTGCGCCGGTATTCGATTTCCGCGCTGTCGACCCAGCCGTCCCGTTCAATCCGACCGCGGAACTCGGCCAGTTCACCATCGAACCAGGCAATGTCCTCAGCGGTCCAGTTGGCAATCTGGCGATATTGATACACCCCGAGTCGATTCAGCATGCGCTCGAGGACGGGGCCGATGCCGCGAATCCGCTTGAGATTGTCGATCTGCTCGGGTGGCTGGGAATATTGACGCGGAACCTGGTAATTCAGGTCTCCCGTCGGAAGTGAGTAAGCACTTTCGATACCTGTTGTCGTATCGATCAACGCGGCTCGCGAAGCTGATCCGCTCGATAGCGCACCCTGGCCACCATTGGCGATGTGACTGGCCGCTTCGCGGGAAGACCCGGAATACAGGGTGCCCATGGCAATCCACGGCTCTCGGCGATCACTTCCGGCCGTGGGCAGGCTCGGCATGTCCAGGTCCTGACCAACATCGATGTGATCATGGGTCTGCCCGTCGCTCGATGAGGATTCGTCGGTCGAGGCGTCGGGATCTGACCACGCGTTGGCGGCATCAACGCCTTGCTCACGCATGGTGCGCAACAAACGATCTTCCCGATCCCTTAGCTGGGCCAGTTGCAGCTTCATCTGGGTCAGTTCCTGCTCACGACTGCTCAGTCGTCGCGCCAGCCGATCTCGTTCGGCTTCACGCGCCGAGATCGCCAGCGGCAGACCGAGCAACGGAGCCAGTTGAGCGCGCAAGCGACTGATTTCGGCATCGCGGGTCAGCAGTTCTCTGCGGCGGCCATGCTCGGTCGGATGATCCGGCGTATCGTCTTCTTCGGCTTGTGCTGGTTCGGGTGTGCCGGCAATCGTCACGGCTTCGAGCCAGTCAGCCGGGATACTGGACTGCGTCTCATCGTCTTCAATGTCGTGATCAGCATCGGATGAACGATCACGGGTGCGCATGGTGGGTCCGGTCGATGCCAGCTGGCCGGCGGTCGGACCATCGATCACCATGTCGTCCACCTCGCCGATCGCGGCCATGGTGGGTGGTCCTTCTACCGTCTGATCGGCGGTGGCGTCGATCGTCGCGGTGCCCACGGCAGACGAATATCCCGCCCCTGGCATGCTGGCGAGGATCACACCACCTGTGGCTACGGTGGCGGCCATCGACCGATGCATGTCGGATGAGATCGGGCCAATCACCTCATCGGCTTCATCATCCAACACCGGTAACTGACCGACACCGGCACCCAGGTTGGCAAAGGCCGAAACCATCTGCGCCTGCTCGGCCTCCAGGCTCTCGATGATTCGTCCGAGGGTGCGGTTTTCGCCGCGCAAACGACTCACTTCCAGGCTGATCTCGTCGAGCCGCTCGCGGATGATCTTGAGTCGGCCAGCCAGCCGAAGGCGCGATTCGCGCAGACTGGTGATCTGCAGGGCATCGTCGCGCGCCGTGCGCCGGCTGATCAACCACATCAACAAGGCGCCGGCGACGAAGGCCGCGAACGGAATCAGGAACGGACTGTAAACATTGCTGAATGGCATGCGCTGACGTTAGCGCAAGCCGGGTCAGTCGTCACGCAAAGTGTCGGATCACTATACACTCTGACACAGTTATTGGTTCACCCGACACGAATCGGGTGAACCGTCCTTACTTGCCCCGCAGCTTTCTGATCGCGGCAATCTGCGCCGCCATCATGGCGAACTCAGACTGTGCCTTGGCAAAGTCCAGATCACTCTTGGCATTGGCCATGGCTTCCTGGGCCAGACGCTGCGCTTCGGCCGCCTTGGCCTCGTCGAGGTCGCCCCCCCGGATCGCCGTGTCGGCCAGCACCGTGACATGGTTGGGCTGTATTTCGAGAATACCGCCGGCAACGAACACGAACTCTTCATCGTTCTTGTCGGCCAGCTTGATGCGTACAGCACCGGGCTTGATCCGGGTGATCAGCGGCATATGCTGGGGGTAGATCCCGAGCTTCTCCGCTCTCACCGGGTAACGCGACGAACTCCGCCTCGCCCTCGAAGATGGACGCTTCGGCACTGACGACATCGACCTTGAATGTATGGGCCATCGATTTTCCTGTGGTCCGATTCGGTGGCGCGCTGTGAGTCGCCACCCGTCGGATTACTTCATGTTCTTGGCTTTCTCGAACGCCTCGTCGATCGTGCCGACCATATAGAAGGCCTGCTCGGGCAGCGCATCACATTCGCCGTCGACGATCATGCGGAAGCCGCGGATCGTTTCCTTGAGCGACACGTACTTGCCCGGCGAACCCGTGAACACCTCGGCCACATGGAAGGGCTGCGACAGGAAGCGCTGAATCTTGCGGGCCCGCGCCACTGCCAGCTTGTCTTCGGGGGATAACTCGTCCATTCCGAGAATCGCGATGATGTCGCGCAATTCCTTGTACCGCTGAAGGGTTGCCTGTACGGCGCGCGTGCAGGAATAGTGCTCCTCGCCAATCACGTTCGGGTCGATCTGACGGCTTGTCGAATCGAGCGGATCGACCGCCGGGTAGATGCCCAGCGAGGCGATGTCGCGCGACAACACCACCGTAGCGTCAAGGTGGGCGAAGGTGGTGGCGGGCGACGGATCGGTCAGGTCATCAGCCGGCACGTACACGGCCTGGATCGAGGTGATCGAACCGGTCTTGGTCGACGTGATGCGCTCCTGCAGCTGGCCCATCTCCTCGGCCAGTGTGGGCTGATAACCCACCGCCGACGGCATCCGGCCCAGCAGCGCGGAGACCTCGGTGCCGGCCAGCGTATATCGATAGATGTTGTCGACGAAGAACAGGATGTCGCGGCCTTCATCGCGAAACCGCTCGGCCATCGTCAGACCGGTGAGCGCCACGCGCAGTCGGTTGCCTGGCGGCTCGTTCATCTGGCCGAACACCATCGCGACCTTGGACTGGCCCAGGTCTTCCTGCACGATGACCTTCGCATCCGACATTTCGTGATAGAAGTCATTGCCCTCGCGGGTGCGCTCACCGACGCCGGCAAACACCGACAGACCCGAGTGCTCCTTGGCGATGTTGTTGATGAGCTCCAGCATGTTCACGGTCTTGCCCACACCGGCGCCGCCGAACAGGCCGACCTTGCCGCCCTTGGCAAACGGGCAGATCAGGTCGATAACCTTGATGCCGGTCTCGAGCAATTCCACCGAGGGTGAGAGCTCATCGAACTTGGGAGCGGCCTGGTGGATCTCGCGCCGCTCGTCGGCTTGAATGGGCCCGCGCTCGTCGATCGGCCGACCCAGCACGTCCATCACCCGGCCCAGCACGCTCTGACCCACGGGCACGGCAATGCCTTTGCCCGTCCCAGTCACCGCCATGCCGCGACGCAAGCCGTCGGACGATCCCATTGCAATGGTTCGCACCACGCCGTCGCCCAGCTGCTGCTGCACCTCGAACGTGAGGCCCGATTCGACCAGGGTGTTGCTCTCATCCTTGTCGAGAATCAGCGCTTCGTAGACCTTGGGCATCGCGCTGCGCGGAAACTGGATGTCAACCACCGCGCCGATGCACTGAACGATTTGACCTTGGGACATTGCTTCGATTCCTGTTTGCTGTGTTTGGTTACGCGATTCGCGCCTGGGATGGATGGCCGGTGGCGATGTCGCGGATCAGACCGCCGCTGCGCCGCCGACGATCTCGGCCAATTCCTTGGTGATGGCCGCCTGGCGGGCTTTGTTGTAGGACAACTGAAGTTCGTCGATCAATGTGTTCGCATTGTCCGAGGCCGCCTTCATGGCCACCATTCGCGCCGACTGCTCCGACGCCATGTTTTCCGCGACTGCCTGGAACACCAATGCTTCGATATACCGCACCAGCAACTCGTCGAGCACCGACTGCGCATCGGGCTCGTAGAGGTAATCCCAGGTGTATTCACGACTGTCGCCCTGTCCGGACAGGCTTTCTGCCGTCAGGGGAAGCAACTGCTCGATGACCGGCTCTTGTTTCATCGTGTTGACGAAACGCGTGTAGCACAGGAACACACGGTCGATCTCACCGCGCGTGTAGGCGTCCAGCTGAACCTTGATGGGTCCGATCAGCGATTCCAGGCGGGGCGTGTCGCCGAGCTGGGACACGTTGGAGACCACATTCATCCCCAGGCGGTTCAGAAAGTTCAGCCCCTTGGTGCCGATGGCCGATGTGATGACCGTCTCGCCCTCGTCGGTGAGCTCACGCAGCTTGATCGTGACCGCCCGAAGGATGTTGGTGTTCAACCCGCCGCACAAGCCCTTGTCGGTCGTCACGACGATCATGCCCGCACCCTTCACGGTGTCATGGTCGACCAGAAACGGATGCCGGTATTCGGGATTGGCGGTAGACAGGTGCGCCGCGATCATGCGGATCTTGTCGGCATACGGACGGGCGCGGCGCATCCGCTCCTGGGCCTTGCGCATCTTGGAGGCGGCGACCATTTCCATTGCCTTGGTGATCTTGCGCGTGTTTTGCACGCTTTTGATCTTGCCGCGTATTTCTTTCGAATTCGCCATGCTGATTTCCAGTTCGGATCAATCCGGCCGCGCTCAGGCGGCCGACCAACCGCTACGCCATCGATCGCACCACCTCAGGCGGCACGACCACCGCGTCAGTAACTGCCTTTCTTCTTGAAGCCCTTGACCAGCTCGTGAAGCTTGGCCTCGATATCCTTGTCGTACTTCTTGTCGCGCTCGATCTGCTCGACCAGACCCGCATGTTCGGCCTTGGCGAACTCGCGCATCGACTTCTCGGCCGACAAGGCCTTGGTGACTTCGATGTCATCGAAATAACCTTCATTCACCGCGAACAGCGTCAGCGCCATTTCCCAGACCTGCAAGGGCTGGTATTGCGCCTGCTTCATCAGTTCGGTGACCAGGCGGCCTCGCTCGAGCTGCTTGCGGGTCGCTTCATCGAGGTCGGAGGCAAACTGCGCAAACGCAGCGAGTTCACGGTATTGGGCCAGAGCGAGGCGAACACCGCCGCCCAGCTTCTTGATGATGTTGGTCTGCGCCGCACCACCGACCCGCGATACCGACACACCCGCGTTGATGGCCGGACGGATACCGGCATTGAACAGATCGGTCTCGAGGAAGATCTGGCCGTCGGTGATCGAAATGACGTTGGTCGGCACGAATGCCGACACGTCGCCTGCCTGGGTCTCGATGATCGGCAGTGCGGTGAGTGAACCGGTCTTGCCCTTGACAGCACCGTTGGTGAATTTCTCGACGTAATCGGCATTGACGCGGGCCGCGCGCTCGAGCAGGCGCGAGTGCAGATAGAACACATCACCCGGATAGGCTTCGCGACCGGGCGGACGACGCAGCAGCAGCGACACTTGCCGATAGGCCACCGCCTGCTTGGACAGATCGTCATAAATGATCAGCGCATCCTGGCCGCGATCGCGGAAATACTCGCCCATCGTGCAACCCGAGTAGGGTGCGATGTACTGCATGGCGGCCGACTCGGAAGCCGACGAAGCGACCACGATGGTGTAGTCCATTGCGCCGTGCTCTTCGAGCTTGCGCACCACGTTGGCGATCGTCGAGGCCTTCTGACCAACTGCGACATACACGCAGGTCAGCTCCTTGCCTTTCTGATTGATGATGGTGTCAATGGCGACCGCGGTCTTGCCGGTCTGGCGGTCACCGATGATCAGCTCGCGCTGGCCGCGGCCGACCGGCACCATGGCGTCGATCGACTTGAGTCCGGTCTGCACCGGCTGATCAACCGACTGACGGGCGATCACGCCCGGGGCGACCTTTTCGATCACGTCGGTCATCTTCGCATTGACCGGTCCCTTGCCGTCGATGGGCTGACCGAGCGAATTGACCACGCGGCCGATGAGCTCAGGACCGACCGGCACATCGAGAATGCGGCCGGTCGCCTTGACCGTGTCGCCTTCCGAGATGTGTTCATAGTCACCCAACACGACCGCACCGACCGAATCACGCTCCAGATTCAGCGCCAGGCCGAAGGTGTTGCCGGGAAATTCGATCATCTCGCCCTGCATCACATGCGACAGGCCGTGCACACGCACGATGCCGTCGGTGACTGCAACCACGGTTCCCTGGTTGCGGCTGTCGGCCGACACCTCCAGGTTCTGGATCTTGCTCTTCAGCAGCTCGCTGATTTCAGCGGGATTCAGTTGCATTCGTCTAACTCCTGCCCAAGCGGGCTCAAACTTTCAATGCCGAGGCCATGCGCTGCAGCTTGCCCCGGACCGATGCATCCATGACCTCGTCACCGACGCGGATCGACACGCCACCGATCAGGGCCTGGTCGACGCTGATCTCGACATTCACCTTGCGCTGATACCTGGCTTCGAGGGTTTCAACGATCTGCTGACGCTGCTCGTCGGTGACTTCGAAGGCCGACGTCACCAGCGCGTCGACCGAACCCTCTTCGGCGTGACGCAACTGGGTGTACAAGGCCTTTACCTCGGGCATCACCGACAGCCGGCCATTCTCGGCCAGTGTCTGCACGAAGCGCTGCTGCTCGGCACCCAGCCCGCCGGCACTGTCGCTCAGGATCTCGGCGACCCGGGTCGCGGGCACTGACGGGTTGGCGATCACTTCACGCGCCAGCTCGTCTTGTGCCACCGCTGACACACGTGCCAGGGCATCGCCCCATCCGGCCAGGTCGCCCTGCTCACGGGCTATCCGGAACGCCGCTTCGGCATAGGGCCGGGCAATGGTGAGTGCTTCTGCCATGGCCTCAGACCAACTCGTTCTTGAGATTGGCCAGCAGTTCCGCGTGGCGTCCCGCATCGATCTCGCGACGCAGGATCCGCTCGGCACCGGCGACCGACAAGGCCGCAACCTGCTCGCGAAGCTCGTCGCGGGCGCGTTGCGCCGCCAGCACAGCTTCTTCCTCGGCGGCCTTCCTTGCCTGGGCGAGAATCCGCGCGGCCTCGGCTCGGGCCTCGTCGACGATGGACGCGGCCTGCTTCTCGGCACCTGTGCGCACCTCGGCCGCACCGGCCCGGGCCTGCTTGAGCTCGGATTCGACGCGTCGCTCAGCCGCAGCGAGTTCGATCTTGGCCTTGTCAGCCGCGGCCAGACCGTCAGAGATCTTTTTCGCGCGCTCATCGAGCGTTGCAGTGATCGGCGGCCATACATACTTGGCCACGAACCACCACAGGATCGCGAAGACAATGAGCTGGATGACCAGTGTCGCGTTCAGATACACGACGCCTCCCCTTCAGTGATGTGGATCGATGGAATCGGACAACCTGTCGATTCGATCAATTGAAGGGATTGGCGAACGCGAACAACATCGCAATACCGACACCGATCAGGAATGCCGCGTCGATCAGACCGGCGAGCAGGAACATCTTGGTTTGCAGCTTGTCCATCAATTCGGGTTGACGGGCAGCGCCCTCGATGTACTTGCCGCCCATCATGCCGATGCCGATGCAGGCACCCAAGGCACCCAGACCGATAATGAGACCGCAGGCAACTGCAACAAGAGCGACGTTAGTCATGGTGACTCCTCAGTAGAAAGCTAATGAACCGTGTTGATGGAATTGAGAAACTGGAACAAAAAATCCGCGATGGTCGACCCGTGTGACGGCAACCGCAAGGATGTGATCTGAGCGCGCGCCCGCTGTCTGCTTATCAGCCTGACGCTGATTGAATACAGCAACCGGGCGGCCTTCAGTGAACTGCGAACCGATCGATCAATGCGCCTCGTGCGCCTGACCGATGTACACCAGGGTCAGCATCATGAAAATGAAACCCTGCAACAGCACGATCAGGATGTGGAAGACTGCCCAGATCGTACCGGCCACGATATGGCCAAAGCCGAACAGCAGACCGCCCACGCTGAAGGCAAACGCACCGCCGAGCAACGCGATCAGCATGAACACCAGTTCGCCGGCGAACATGTTGCCGAACAGACGCATGCCGAGCGACACCATCCGGGCGATGTATTCGATGATCTGCATCGCCAGGTTGATCACACCCAACACGGCGGCAACCAGCGGGTTCTTCGACGTGCCGAATGGCGCGGTGAACAACTCATGAACGAAACCGGCAGGCTTCTTGATCTTGATGCCGTAGTAGATGGTGGCGCCCAGCACCATCAATGACATGGCCATGGTCGCGTTCAGGTCTGCCGTGGGGACCACACGCATGTACTTGATGCCGATGAGTTCGCCCAGCCGGGGCAGCAGATCGACCGGCAGCAGATCCATGGCGTTCATCAGCACGATCCAGATGAACGAGGTCAGTGCCAGCGGAGCGATATAGCGGATATCGCCATGGACGATTGAACGGGCCTGCTCATGCACAAATTCGACGACCGACTCGACCGCACCCACGAAACGGTTGGGGACCGCGTCAGCCTTGATGCTCTGGGCCGCCCTGTACAAGCCCCACATCATCAGCCCGCCCAGCAGGATCGAATAAAACACCGTGTCGATGTTGACGATGGAGAAATCGACGATGTCCTTCTGCGCGTGGCCCGAGGTATTCAGGTGAGCCAGGTGGTGAACGATGTACTCGGATGAGGTCGGAGATTCTGAAGCCATATTCCTGTGCTGACTCTGTTGACTGGTGACGGCCACTTGGCCCGGATATTGTGACGATCACGCCTTACGGTCTACTGACTGATCGCCACCCTCGGCGACCCGGCCGACTCACTGCCCTCTGGGGCGGGCCCGGCCCCCGGCTGCTGATTCAACACTTCCTGCGCGCCATCCGGCGCGTACCACAGCGCAAACAGCGGCGCCTTCAAGGTGACGATCAGGCCGAGTGTCAGCGCCAGCCAATGCTGCTCACCGCCCCAGACGATCACGGCGCCGAACAGCAGGATCGTCAGTCCGATCTTGATGAACTCCCCGAGGAAGAACACCACCGGATAGGACTCGGGCCGGCGACCACGATGCAGACCCAGTCGGGCCGCGAACAAGGTGTTCGGTATCGCCGCAGCCATGCCGCCCAGGAGCGCCGACCCAGCCGCCGTCGGGCCGCTCAGCATCAGAGCGATTGCCGCCGTGACCAGCACTGCAAACCACTGCAGCAAGATTGCAGCCACCATGTTGCCAGGTACTCCCTCGGCTGCGCCCATGAATCGGGGCGTGGTATTCGCGCGCCTTCCGCGACCATAAGAGCCGGCATTCCATTGCCCGACCCGCCCCACTCGCCCAAGTTTCTGCCTACATCCTCGCGCTTGTTCACCTGCCCCGGATCACCGACTCCGGTCCGCCTCGTTCGGTCCGCCTCGTTCGGTCCACCTATTTCGGTCCACGTAGTTCGGTACACCTACTCCGAACAGTCGGGCCGTCGCGTTGCCAATGCTGCAATGCGTCGAACAAAGCCTCGGAATTCTAGAACGTGATTCCTTGCCGGTCAAACGAAAGCGATCGCAGAGCAAAGCCCGGGTCGGCCAGGTCCGCCCCTGGCCTGAATTGATGAACTCCCCCGCCTAGGCATCCAGGGCACTGCCCAGGCCCAGACGGCGCAACAACCCATCAAAATGTTCGGCGTCGACGAAATCAACGATCAGCTTGCCGCGCCCGTTGATTCCCGGTTTGATCTGCACGCCGGTGGCCAGCATGTCGGCCAGCTGAGTTTCCAGGCGGGTGATGTCGGGATCGAATTGATCCGGTCCGTTCGCCTGGGCGTCGTTCCGTCGTTTGCCCGACTTCCCGTCGCCACCTTCACCCTGTTCGGCCTGCATCTTGCCAACCAGTTTTTCGGCGTCCCGAACCGACAGTGACTGCTCGATGATCCGGTTGGCTGCCATCAATTGCTCGGCCCGCGACAGCGGCAACACCGCACGCGCATGACCCATGTCCAGCCGACCCTCGATCACGAACTGTTGAACCGTGTCGCTCAAGGTGAGCAGCCTGAGCAGGTTGCTGGTGGCGCTGCGCGAGCGGCCGATGCTCTGAGCCGCCTGTTCATGTGAGTAGCCGAACTCGTCGATCAGCCGCGAAATGGCCTTGGCCTCTTCGATGGCGTTCAGGTCCTTGCGCTGAATGTTCTCGATCAGTGCCAGTGCCAGCGCCTGTTCATCGTCGGCCTCACGGACAATGACCGGAATCTCGGTCAGACCGGCCAGGGAACACGCCCGAAACCGACGTTCGCCTGCAATGATTTCGTATCGCCGTTCCTCAATGCGGGTTTCAGCCGAAGTGAGTGCTCGCACGAGAATGGGTTGAATCAATCCATGCTGGCGAATCGACTCAGCCAGTTCCTGCAATGGCTGATCGTCGAACTGGCGGCGTGGCTGATACTGACCCGCCTGGATCCGGGCGATAGGCAGGTGAGTGGTCGGGCCAGGCGCTGGCTCGGCAACCGGCGGGGTCGCAATGACCGGTTGGTCAACAACTGACTGGGCAGAAGGCGCAGGGGGCGGCGGGGCAAACGGCTCGCTGTCGCCGAGCAAGGCATCCAGGCCGAGTCCGAGTCCTTTGGGGGGGCGGCTCATGTCGCGACCCTCCCGCTGTCGACATCGTGAGCTTCAGCCGGCTCGGGCGCCGGGGTCGACACCGGTGCCGGGTTGCTCGCCATGGCGGGAGCCGCGGCGACCTGGGCCGGGACTTGCGTCGCGACACTGGCACCGGCATCGGTGCGCGAGGCCGGAAAACTATCGGCTGGCAGACTGCCGACCCGTTCGATCAATTCGGCGCCGAACTCGATATACGCCTTGGCACCCTTGGAGGCGGGGTCGAAGGTCACGCCGGGTTTGCCATAACTCGGTGCCTCGGCCAGGCGGACATTCCGGGGAATCACGGTGCGGAAGACCTTGTCGCCAAAGTGCTGGGCCAGCTGCGCCGACACCTGGTTGGCCAGCGTGACCCGCGGATCGAACATGACGCGCAACAGCCCGATGACTCGCAGATTGGTATTGAAGTTGGCATGGACTCGTTTGATCGTGTTGACCAGGTCGGCCAGCCCTTCGAGCGCGAAATACTCGCACTGCATCGGGATGATCACGCCATGAGCCGCGCAGAATCCATTAAGCGTGAGCAGCGACAGCGAGGGCGGGCAGTCGATCAGGACAAAGTCGTACTCGCCGTCCACTGTTTCAAGCGCCTGCTTGAGACGGGATTCGCGTCGCTCCATGCCCACTAGTTCAACCTCGGCCCCCGCCAGTTCACGATTGGCCGGCAAAACGTCATAACCAGACTCCGACTTGCGGCGCGTCCGGGCAATGGTGCTCTGGCCGATCAGGATCTGATAGACCGACGACTCGAGTGTCCGCTTGTTGATTCCACTACCCATCGTGGCGTTGCCCTGTGGATCCAGGTCAACCATCAGGGCACGTTTGCCGAGTTTGGCGAGGGCGGCGGCAAGATTCACCGTGGTGGTGGTCTTGCCTACCCCGCCCTTCTGATTCGCGACGACGAAGATCTTCGCCAAGACTTACCCTCCTGTTTGGATTTCTTGCGCCCGCAAGCGGGCGGATAAACGAGCCGACTGATGGTTCGTCACGCGGATAATCATCGAGGCACCATCACGATCGCCTGACGGACCGCATCAACCTGCGCCACCTGCAGCGTCTGGACCGAGAGCTGATGACTGCGGGCCAGCGCCTGCCACTGTGCAAGGTCCCGACCCGGCAATCCGTTGGTGTCGAGGTCGATGAGTTCATCCTGGGCGCCGGGCCCCTTCATTGCGACGATTGCCGTCGTGGGACGGATCAGTCTGTCGGTCGCGGCGATCATCTCGCGCAGCGAGCTGAAGGCGCGCGACACGATTACATCGGCCGGACCGAGCGTTGGATCGAGCCCGTCCAGGGATTCGATTCTCGTGTGCCTGACGGAAACATTGCTCAGGGCAAGATCGGCCATGCACTGCCGCAGGAAGGACACCTTCTTGCCATTGGACTCGACCAACGAAACACGCAGACCCCCATCGGCAAGGGCCAGGGGAATGCCAGGCAGGCCGGCACCCGTGCCAACATCGACGATATGCGCAGGCGATCCGGCGGTGAGTCGTTTCACGAGCGGCAGAATGCTCAATGAATCCAGCAGATGCAGTCCGACCATGGCCACCGGATCCCGGACGGCGGTCAGATTGAAAGTTCGATTCCAGCGCGCGAGCAATTTCAGATAATCCAGCAGCCGCGCCTGCGTTGACGCACTCAGCTCGATGGCCATGTCGGTCAGGCCACGTTCCAGCAGTCCGGCCAGCTCATCGGCCGGGCTAGCTGCCCGACTCGCCGGGGCGCGCGAGGCCAGTGGCGGTCGGGCGCTCACGACCGGCACCGATTCGCCCCGGATCGGGCAGGGCCCTGATTCATGATGGACGGGCATGATCGGGAAGTGCCGGTGAGTCGCCGCTCGGTCCGGACCCGGTCACGGCTGCCAAAGACGCCTGGGCGGAAGACCCGGGTCGGGTGCGCCGGCGCAAATGCACGAGCAACAGGGATACGGCGGCCGGCGTCACGCCCGGCAGGCGCGCAGCCCGCCCAAGCGTGGCCGGCCGGCCCTTGGCCAGTCGCTCTCGCACTTCAGTCGACAAGCCGTGAACCTCGGCATAGTCGAGTGAGGAAGGGATGGGCAGATCTTCGTGCGCCACCTGACGCGCCACCTCATCCTGTTGGCGCTCGATATAGCCGGCATAGCGGGCATCGGTCTCAAGTTGCTCGATGACCTGATCGACCCAGGTACTGCCATGAATCTGTGCGCCCTGGGCCAGCACGGGTACCGCCGGTTCACCCTGGGCCAGAATCAGTTCCCGGTACCGAGTGCCAGGTCGTGCGAGCAATTTGGATAGTGAGTACTCACGGTTAAGCGCAATGCCTTGAATGGTGAGCGGCTCTGCCGGATGATCGGGTGTTCTGGCTGCCCCGCCGATACGGGTCTCGCTCAGCCGCCTGCTCTCGGCCGTCAGGGCCGCAAGCTTGTCATTAAAAAAGGCCCAACGACGATCGTCGACCAGACCCAGCTCGCGCCCAATGGGTGTGAGGCGGCGATCAGCATTATCTTCGCGTAGGCTGAGTCGATATTCGGCTCGGCTGGTGAACATCCGATAGGGTTCGGAGACGCCCTTGCCGATCAGATCATCGACGAGCACACCCAGATAACAATCCTGACGCCGGGGCATCCATCCGTCCAGATCCCGAACAAATCGGCTGGCATTGATACCGGCAAGCAATCCTTGCGCAGCGGCTTCTTCGTAACCGGTCGTGCCATTGATCTGGCCGGCCAGAAACAAGCCGGCGATCACATTCGACGCCAGTGTCGGACGCAGCGCCCTCGGATCGAAATAGTCATACTCGATGGCGTAACCGGGTCTAAGTATGTGAGCACTTGCTAACCCCGGAATACTCCGAACCAGGTCGATTTGCACATCAAAGGGCAGACTCGTCGAAATGCCGTTGGGATACACCTCGTGCGTATCCAAACCCTCGGGCTCCAGGAAAATCTGATGCGACGATTTTTGGGCAAAACGCTCCACTTTGTCTTCGATCGACGGGCAATAACGGGGACCGACACCCTCAATAACCCCCGTAAACAAGGGCGAACGATCCAAACCGCGACGAATCAGCTCATGCGTCTGGTTCGTGGTATGGGTTATCCAGCACGGAAGCTGCCGAGGGTGTAATGCCGGATTCCCCAAAAAGGAAAAAATCGGAATGGGATCGGTATCGCCCGGTTGAATCTGGCATTGGGAATAATCGATTGTCCGTCCATCGATTCGTGGTGGCGTGCCAGTCTTGAGGCGCCCTTGCGGCAAGGCGATCTCGCGCAATCGATGGGCCAGGGTGACCGCTGCCGCATCACCAGCTCGTCCGCCTGAATGATTCTCCAGACCGACATGAATCTTGCCATTCAGGAAGGTTCCAGCCGTCAGAACCACGGCACGGGCCCGAAATACCAGCCCGATGGCGGTTCGCACACCCACAACCCGATCTAGTTTTCCGTCGGATTCAAGGATCAGATCATCAACCGCTTGTTGGAACAACCAGAGATTCGGTTGATTCTCCAGCCGACGGCGAATGGCCTGTCGATACAGAACCCGATCCGCCTGTGCACGAGTCGCACGGACAGCTGGCCCTTTACTACTATTCAAAATTCTGAACTGGATACCTGCTTCGTCTGTCGCTGCCGCCATCAATCCACCCAACGCATCCACTTCCCGAACCAGATGCCCTTTGCCGATGCCGCCGATCGATGGATTGCAGGACATTTGGCCCAGCGTTTCCAGGCTGTGAGTCAGCAGCAGGGTTCGACTACCCGCCCTGGCGGACGCGGCGGCCGCCTCTGAGCCGGCGTGACCGCCGCCCACGACGATGACATCGAAGGAATCTGGGTAATTCATGAATTCGGGATGTGGCTCATGGTCTGACGGGCTTGCCAGGTTGACCAATTTGAGCGGGGGTGTGAGTGGTGCAAATAGCTGCACTCATTATAGTGGGATAAGACCTCGTGTTGGCGGTTACATGGCCGCTCTAGACCGATATATTTGCGTGTTTTTTGGTTTCACGTGAAACCATCGCTCTATGACACGGCGAATTCCGGGGGGATCTGATCAATCTTGAAGCGAAGAGAGCTTCTCCCCTTCGAACACAGCTGAGCCCACCGACGCTATTATGTGCAATTCAATAGTCCAAGACAACTATAAACCGCAAGTCAACGGGAGGTTGCAAGCTGTTGAGTCAGCTATCCAGAGTCGACATTGGACAAAATGAGATGTCGAAACCTATGGCTGAAAGCATAATTCGTCGCTCTTGGATGCCTAATCGATTGCGGAATCCATTCGCGCAACACTTAAATGGACTCCACGCGATCGAATTTTGTGACTCGCCACAACACCTAAGCACCTTTTGTCGGCCTTGTTTCACGTGAAACAAAGCCTCCATATTTCCACTGAACTAGTGTGAGCCGTTCAACGGGAACAGACGCATCTTCGACTCAAAAACAGCGAAAATATGTTGCCAGTAAATAAAGAATCGACGGTTAGTCATCTTGTACGCTAGATGAGGCCCACCCTACTTGATTGAAGACATTCTTCGATGCAACAAACGAGGGAAATGCTTCGAGGGAAGTGACCTTATAGATGATCGAGAGGTGATCTTTATCAGTTTTGAAGTAACGAAAGGCAAGGCGCCATTTTGCCAAACACTAGATATGAACCCTCCAATGTTTCACGTGAAACCATCAAGCGATTGATGCGATACCCAACGGGCCGTGACGCAAATAGTAGTGCCGCGTTCCCTAGAATATCGACTTCAGATTGAACCACATGCGAATTCAAACACCATTCGCCTATTGCTCAGCCGACATTAGCCAATAAATCGCCATTTGCGCTGGCCACAACGCCGAAAGCGAAGGTAAATCAAATACCTTCGGCCAGATTTCTTCTTGTCTGTGAGGAAAATCCAGATTCAACGATGAGCATAGGGCAAATTGTCAAGTGTGTATCCGTCGGCCAAATCATTCCGTCAATCGCAGGGATGGTAGCTATACCGATGGAGCGACAAGAGCCATTTTATAGCTCTCCACAACGAAAAAACCGTTCGAATTGGGTTCTATTGCGTAGGTGTAGTTCGTCAAACGCCTTTCCGGATGAGCCCACGACCTAGGAATTGCCGACCAAACAAGCCCTCGGACACACGCGAACAACATAGATGCACATAACAAGCCGCATGATCGGCCGAATCATAGCCAGCCGCCTCCTCTGTCCAAGGTATAGCCTTGTCAATATGAGCAGGCCCGTAAAACGAATACCCACTATCGAATCCAACTCTTCCTTACTTCTAGAACGCGTCGTGCCGAACGCCGATCCCTCAAATCTCTCGGATCGCGCCTAGGAATTGCTCGGAAAGGCCCTCCGTCTGTATGCGTCCAGCGTATATAGGGTCTATCGCTTGATACGTTTGAGAAATATGAATAGCCTCGAAACCTGTGTCGCGACCGGGTTTCTATCAAATCAGGGTTTCATGCTCTGGTTAAGAGTTCGAACGAGAGCAACAAACAGGGTATACAGACGAATGTTTCACGTGAAACAAACACCCTCTGTCGCGACAACGCGGACCCACTTGTTTCAATCACGGTTGGATCAAACAAGAGCGATCCGATTCCCAAAACGATCGCGTTATATCGCCAAAAGCGTGAACAACAAGTCCATATCCGCAGCAAGCATCGAGGACAGTGATCAACGAATACGAATAAGGACTCAATAACCCTTTCTCGGACCATCCACGGGCACGCATAAAGCTTCATACGAGGAGCATCATGTCTACACCACACCAGATATATAGCGATTCAGCGCAGAGATTCCGAAATCCTCGAGCCCAATCCCAAACTTTGGGAAAATCGTAAGGGCACAAGCTACCGAAAACGCCGCGTTTTGACCGACAATCAAGATTCCACCATGTCGCTGGTACTCAAAAAATTGGCATGATTGGACCCCTTACTTGCACCCACGATCTGGGCACTTATCGCCTTCAATCTTGGAATCAACCCGGGATTCAGGTCGGTTAACAACCCTTCCAGGGAGGGCCCGCGGCCGCAAGCATCGAGCAAATGACCAGGCCGCCGACTACATACATGGCTCAGCCTTGACTAGCGCGGATTCAGGCAATCGATGTGATGCTGATCTGAGGCAAAACTTCGCTAACGGAAGCTGCAATTCTCAAGCTAAACAGACAAACTGGAGGGAAGGTCATCAGGAGGAAGGAGAATCGCACCCATTCTCAAGATCAGCACCAACTACGTCGAACTCTCAGGCATCGAAGCAGCCCGGCCGGTGTCCCACTATTCGATCGGACAAGGTCCGCAGAGATCGTTTCCGGCCGACCACGAAGTGGCCCCAATATCTCTCTCAACCTGATTGACCATCGAATCACGGCCCGTCTGGACCCGGTTGATCCACATTGCTGGGCCAGATCTAAACCATGTGGTCACATTCGCCGCACATTCCTGTCAAATCCTCTCGACCCTGTCACAAAACCAGAGTGGAATTCGGGATTGATTGACGGGGAAACCCTATTCGGCCGTTGTATTGCAGCACGCTCATGAAGCTTGGGAGCATGGTTTGTTCAGAGAAACGTCGACAAACCCGTCACACACCCTCTCTCACCGCGTTTGATCATTCAAAGTCGCCTTCCGGGTCATATCCGGGACGATCTATCACGGCTGGAGTGTCAATAGTTATTCACTATCAGACAGATCGCGCCGCATTCGTGAGTACCCACTCCGCTGCGCGTTCTGCGATCATCAAGGTCGGTGAGTTGGTATTTCCTGACGTGATCGTCGGCATGATCGAGGCATCGGCAATCCGCACCTTGTTCGCCCCATGTAGTTTCAGCCGGGAATCGACCACCGACAGTTGGTCGTCCGATCGGCCCATCCGGCAGGTCCCCACCGGGTGAAAAATCGTGGTCCCGATATCACCCGCTGCCCTGGCCAGCGCCTCATCATCATCAATGCTTGATCCAGGTAAGTACTCACTTGCAGAATAACGCTTTAATGCCGGACTATTGCCGATACGTCGCGTGAGCTTGATGGCCTGGACAGCGACCTGGCGGTCGTGCTCGGTGGACAGATAGTTGGGCTGAATCGCCGGTGCCTCGTAGGGATCGGCGCTACGCACATGCACGGTGCCGCGTGAACTCGGCCGAAGATTGCAGACCGATGCCGTGAAGGCCGGAAAGCGATGCAGCGGTTCGCCAAACCGGTCCAGCGACAATGGCTGGACGTGATATTCGAGGTCCGGCATAGTGACGTCGGCGCTGCTGTGCGCGAACACACCCAGCTGGGACGGCGCCATGGTCAACGGACCCCGCCGATACAACAGATAATCCAGGCCCATGCGCGCCTTGCCCAGCAAGCTGTTGGCCTGACGATTCAAGGTCTCCACGCCCTGGACACGCCAGACGGTTCGCAGTTGCAGATGATCCTGCAGATTTTCACCGACGCCGGGCAACGCGTGCCTGACTGGAATGCCGGCGCGCTCGAGTACCGCCGGATTGCCGATGCCCGATCGCTCGAGAATCTGTACCGTGCCAATCGAACCAGCCGCCATCACGATTTCATGGCGGGCCTTGACGGTGATGATCGGGCTGGCGGTAGCAGACCGGGAATCGAAGGCATTGACCTGGCTGTACGCCACCTGGTCGAAGGTCGTCGGTGACGAAGGGTCGGCCAACAATTGGTGCACATGGGCACCACTCACCACCGTCAGATTGGGTCGGGACAACGCCGGCTTCAAGAATGCATTGACCGAATTCCACCGAACCCCACGGCGCTGGTTGACCTCAAAGTAACCCGCACCAAAGTTATTGCCGCGATTGAAATCGTCACTGGACGGAATGCCTTGTTCAATGGCTGCGTTGCGAAACGCCTCGAGAATCTCCCATTGCAATCGCTGTTTCTCGATCCGCCACTCGCCGCCATGGCCGTGCAGTGGGTCGACCGAGCCATCGTCGAGCTTGTAATAGTTCTCATGCTTCACAAAGTAAGTGAGCACTTCCTCCCAGCTCCAGCCTTTGTTTTCTGAAGCCCAATGGTCATAGTCGGTTTGCTGCCCGCGCATGTAGATCATGCCGTTGATCGACGAACAGCCGCCCCAGATGCGTCCCCGGGGATATTTGATCCGGCGTCCGTTGAGCCCGGCTTCGGCACCGGTCTCGAACAGCCAGTCGCATCGCGGGTTACCGATGCAATACAGGTAACCCACCGGGATCTGCACCCAGACGTAGTTATCGCGGCCACCTGCCTCGAGCAGCAACACCTGGTGTCGCGGATCGGCAGACAGGCGGTTGGCCAACAGACAGCCCGCCGTGCCCGCGCCAATCACGATGAAGTCGTAGGTCTGCAAACCGCCTTCCTGTTGGTCGTGTGCTCAGCCTGACTGGTCAGGCGGCCATCCCGCTCAGATTCCGCCCAGACACAGATACTTGATCTCGAGGTATTCATCGATTCCGTACCTGGATCCTTCCCGGCCCAGGCCGGACTGCTTGACCCCGCCAAACGGCGCAACCTCGGTTGAGAAGCAGTCCGCTGTTCACGCAGACCATGCCGGCTTCGAGCGCCTCCGCAATGCGGAACACCCTGCCCACGTCACGCGCGTAGAAATACGCGGCGAGTCCGAACTCGGTACTGTTGGCCATGGCCACAGCCTCGTCTTCGGTCTTAAAACGAAACAGCGGCGCTACCGGACCAAACGTTTCCTCGCGGGCGACCAGCATATCCTGGGTCACACCGGTGAGAATGGTGGGTTCGAAAAACAGTCCGCCACGCTCATGCGAGTGGCCACCCAGCGCCAGCTCGGCGCCCTTGGCCAGGGCATCGGCCACGTGAGCCTTGACCTTGTCGACGGCCGCCTGCTCGATCAGGGGTCCGATGGACACCCCGGCTTCGGTGCCTGCGCCGATCTTCAGTTCCCTGACCTTGACTGCGAGCTTTTTCGCAAACTCGTCGTAGACCGAATCCTGCACGTACAGGCGATTGGCGCACACGCAGGTCTGGCCGGCATTGCGGTACTTCGAGACGATGGCGCCTTCGACCGCAGCATCGAGATCGGCATCGTCAAAGACGATGAAGGGTGCATTGCCGCCCAGCTCGAGCGACAGTTTTTTGACGGTGTCGGCGCTCTGGCGCAGCAGGATTCGACCGACTTCCGTTGATCCGGTGAATGACACCTTGCGCACGATCGGGCTTTCGCACAGGGCCAGGCCGATGTCGGGTGCCTTGTCGACATTGCCCGTGACGATGTTGAACACACCCGGCGGGAATCCCGCCTCCTCGGCGAGCACGGCCAACGCGAGCGCTGACAGCGGCGTGGCCTCGGCCGGTTTACAGACGGCCGTACAGCCGGCCGCGAATGCCGGTGCGAGTTTGCGCGTGATCATGGCCACCGGAAAATTCCACGGGGTGATCGCCGCGCACACGCCGATCGGCTCCTTGGTGACCAGGACCCGACGGTCTGTGGCAAAGGTCGGAATCACGTCACCATAGGTTCGTTTGCCTTCCTCCGCAAACCACTCGACGAACGAGGCACCGTAAACCACTTCGCCACGGGCTTCGGCGAGCGGCTTGCCCTGTTCGGTGGTCATGAGCAAGGCCAGATCATCGGCATTGGCCATGATCAGTTCATACCAGCGACGCAATATCACTGCGCGCTCCTTGGCCGTGCGCTTGCGCCAGCCTGGCAGCGCATCACGGGCCGCGAGAATCGCCTGTTCGGTTTCCGCGCGGCCCATGTCCGCCACCTGCACGATGGTTTCACCGGTCGCCGGATCGGTGACCGCGAATCGTCGATCACCCTCAGCCTGCTGCCATTTGCCGCCGATATAACCGTCCTGACGCAGCAGCGTCGCTTTCTTCAATGCCAGAGTCATGACTGTCCTCGCTTGATTCGGAATAGGTGCCGTCGCCGGCCCACACGATGTGTCGTCACTTCATGGTCGGCATGACGAACTCGGCACCGGCGCGAATGCCGGTCGGCCAGCGCTGCGTGACCGCCTTGTAGCGCGTGTAGAAACGCACGCCCTCGGGGCCATGGATGTGGTGGTCACCAAACAATGACGACTTCCAGCCACCGAATGAATGAAAGGCCATCGGCACCGGGATCGGTACATTGATGCCGACCATGCCGATCTGCACACGATGGGCGAACTCTCGGGCCGCATCGCCGTCGCGCGTGAAAATCGCCGCGCCATTGCCGAATTCATGATCATTGACCAGTTGCACGGCTGCTTCGAATGAGTCGACCCTCACGATGGACAGCACCGGTCCGAAGATCTCCTCGTTATAGATGCGCATGCCCGGCCGCACGTTGTCGAACAGACAGCCGCCCAGGAAGAACCCGTCTTCGCTGCCCGACACCGACAGATCGCGTCCGTCGACCACGAGGTCGGCACCTTCTGCCACGCCCGCATCCACATAGCCTCGAACCTTGTCCAGATGCGTGCGGGTGACCAGAGGCCCCATTTCCGCGCCCTCACTCATGCCCGGGGCAACGCGGATCGCCGGCACCTTTTCGCGCAGGCGCGACACCAGGGCATCGGCACTCGCGCCCACGGCAACCGCCACCGACACCGCCATGCAGCGTTCGCCGGCCGATCCATAAGCCGCACCGATCAGGGCATCGACCGCCTGGTCCAGATCGGCATCCGGCATCACGACCATGTGATTCTTGGCACCGCCGAGCGCCTGGACACGCTTGCCTGCCCGGCTCGCGGTCTCATGAACATACCGGGCGATCGGCGTTGAACCCACGAAACTGACCGCGTCAACCTGGGGATGGCCGAGCAGCGCATCGACCGCCACCTTGTCGCCCTGCACCACATTGAACACGCCGGGCGGCAGACCGGCTTCCGTGAGCAACCTGGCCATCAGCAAGGAGGCCGACGGGTCGCGCTCGGAGGGCTTGAGCACGAAAGTGTTGCCGCAGGCCAGCGCGACCGGATACATCCACATCGGCACCATGGCTGGGAAATTGAAGGGCGTGATCCCGACACAGACGCCCACTGGCTGACGGATCGAATACATGTCGATGCCACCGCCCACCTGCTCGCTGTACTCGCCCTTGAGCAGTTGTGGAATCCCGCACGCGAATTCCACCACTTCGAGTCCGCGCGTGACTTCACCCTGGGCATCGGAAAACACCTTGCCGTGTTCACGGCTGATGGTCTCGGCCAGCTCGTCCGCATGCGCGTCCATCAGCGCCTTGTAGTGGAACATCACCCGCGCGCGACGCAGCGGTGGCGTGGCAGCCCAGTCGGCAAACGCCCGCCGGGCGGACATCACCGCCCTATCCACGTCGGCCGTGGTGGCCAACAGCACTTCGCGCACGGCTTCACCACGGGCCGGGTCATAGACCGGCGCGGTGCGCGTGTCGCCACTGGCACCGACCGGCTGGCCGTCGATCCAGTGACCCACGAGCGACTGTGCGAGTACAGGTTGATCGGTATTGCCCATGATCTGCCTCCAAGAATTTCAGCTGGGAACGCAGCGTTCGGCGCGCGTTCGATATGGCGCTATTGTTGCAGACTGTTGATGCTGCTGCCGCCCGTCGCTACCCGGAATTCGAACTTGGCCAAGCCTGCCCGACCCACCCGTTCACGTTCACACGCCCTCGGACGCATCGCGATCTCCCTGGGTGATCCGGCCGGCATCGGCCCGGAAATCGTGCTCAAGGCCCTGGCCGCCCGGCCCTCATTGAATGATCGCTGCACGGTGTTTGGCAGTGCATCGGTGCTCGCCGCCACCGCCGAGTCGCTCGGTCTGCCTTTGCCGCAACATGTCGAAGCAATTACTCACTTATCAAATGAACCAATAGAAACAGGGGTTGAATCCAAAGCTTCTGGCGCCCAGGCCTATGCCGCCATTACCGCCGCCACCGGCCAGGTGCTGGCCGGCCAGGCCGCGGCCCTGGTCACCGCGCCCATTTCCAAACGCGCTCTGAACCTCGCCGGCCATCACTGGCCGGGGCATACCGAGCTGCTCGCCGAACTCGCCGGTGGCTGTCCGGTCAGGATGATGCTGGCCAATCCGACGCTGCGCGTCGTCCTGGTCACCGTTCATCAACCGCTGCGCGAGGCGCTCGCGGCCATCACCGTCGACCGGATCCTTCAGACCCTGCAGATTACGGATCGATCATTGCGGCCGGCCCTGGGACGACAACCCCGACTCTGGGTGGCCGGGCTGAATCCCCATGCCGGCGAAGGCGGACTGCTCGGGCGCGAGGAGATCGATCTGATCGGGCCGGCGGTCGAGGCGGCCCGTGGCCAGGGTCTGGATGTCGAGGGGCCGGCTCCGCCCGACACCGTGTTCATGCGTGCCCGAGGTCTGAAGGCCTGCGACGCCGTGATCGCGATGTATCACGACCAGGGCCTGATTCCGGTCAAGTACCTGGGCGTGGATGACGGTGTCAATGTGACTCTGGGCCTGCCCTTTGTCCGGGCTTCACCGGACCATGGCACCGCCTTCGACATTGCCGGGCGCGGCATCGCACGCCCGGACAGCCTGCTCGCAGCGATCCGGCTGGCCGGGCAGTGGTCGCGCCTGGCCAGACCGGATTAACCGCGCCGTCGGGGTCAGGCCCCGAGGCGGTCGCGCAACTGGTCGCGCACCTGGAGCAGGTCAACGGGCAATCGATCATGCAGCCGTTCGAACAACTCGGTGTGCAGCGCCAGCTCACGATGCCAGGCTTCGGTATCGATCGACGTGATCGTGGCGTAACTGCTTTCCGGAAAGTCCAGCCCGTCCCAGTTCAGATCGGCATAGCCTGGCGTGGTGCCGAAGACATGTGCGGCACCGTTGGCCTTGCCCTCGATCCGGTCGAGCATCCATTTGAGCACGCGCATGTTCTCGCCAAACCCGGGCCAGACGAAACGACCGTTGGCATCGGTACGGAACCAGTTCACACAGAAGATCCGGGGCAGCTGCGCCTGACGGGCCTGCAACTTCTCGCCAAGGGCGAGCCAATGGCCAAAATAGTCGGCCATGTTGTAGCCACAGAATGGCAGCATGGCAAAGGGGTCGCGACGGACCACGCCCTGCTTGCCGGCTGCCGCCGCGGTGGTTTCGGATCCCATGGTGGCGGCCATGTACACACCCTCGCGCCAGGAGCGCGATTCGGTCACCAGGGGCACGGTCGTGGAACGACGACCGCCGAAGATGAAGGCATCGATGGGGACGCCGGCCGGGTTGTCCCAGTCAGCGTCGATAACCGGATTCTGCTCGGCCGAGACCGTGAAGCGGGCGTTCGGATGAGCGGCAGGCCGGCCCTCGGCCCGGCCGATGTCCGGTGTCCAGTCGCGACCTTGCCAGTCGGTGCAATGGGCCGGTGCCGGCCCCATGCCTTCCCACCACACATCGCCATCATCGGTGAGCGCGACATTGGTGAAGATGGTGTTCGAGCGGATCGACGCCATGCAATTGTGATTGGTCTGATCATTGGTACCCGGCGCCACGCCGAAATAGCCGGCCTCGGGATTGATCGCATACAGACGCAGCTGACCGGTGGCTGGATCCTGGCGTGGTTTGATCCAGGCGATATCGTCGCCGATGGTCGTGACCTTCCAGCCGCCGAAGGCCTTGGGCGGAATCAACATGGCGAAGTTGGTCTTGCCGCAGGCCGATGGAAACGCCGCCGCAACGTGATACTTGCGACCCTCGGGGTTGGTCACGCCCAGGATCAACATGTGCTCGGCTAACCAGCCCATGCCATCGACATCGGCCTGGTGACGCCCCATGGTCGAGGCGATGCGCAGCGCAAAACACTTCTTGCCCAGCAAGGCATTGCCGCCATAACCGGACCCGAAGGACCAGATCTCGCGTGACTCGGGATAATGCACGATGTACTTGGTCTGGTTGCACGGCCAGGGCACGTCGGCAATGCGTTTGCCCTTGCCATCGGTCAGTGGCATGCCCACCGAATGCACACAGGGCACGAACTCACCATCGGTGCCCAGCACATCGAAGACCGCCTTGCCCATGCGCGTCATCATGCGCATGTTCACCACCACATACGGCGAATCGCTCAACTCAACGCCGATCTGGGCAATCGGCGAACCGAGCGGTCCCATCGAAAATGGAATCACATACAACGTGCGGCCACGCATGCAGCCGGCAAACAAGCCCTCCAGGGTCTTGCGCATCGTTGCCGGCTCGACCCAGTTGTTGGTCGGACCCGCATCGGATGCCTGCGCCGAACAGATGAAAGTGCGGTCTTCCACGCGGGCCACGTCGGAAGGATCCGACCAGGCCAGATACGAATTGGGCCGCTTGCCCTCATCGAGCTTGCGCAAGGTGCCACTGCTGACCATCTCGGCACAGAGCCGGTCGTATTCCTGTTGCGATCCGTCGGCCCAGAGGATTCGATCCGGTTGGGTCAATTCGGCAATGGTTCGCACCCAATCGATCAAGGGCTGATGTTTGACATAGGCGGGCGCATTAACAGCGGCCCTGGCGTCCTGATGGCCGTTGCCGGCGACGGATGCGTGGTTCATCGAAGATTCTCCGTGAGATAAAAACTGGGTCGCTGCCTGGCCGCTGGCCACAGGCCGGCAGCGATGGCCGAATGACCAATGCCGTGAGCAATGGCCAGGCGCTGACTGACGAACCATCGGAACACACGCGATCGGTTCGCCACTGAAAAGACATCCTCTTGGACGATAGACTCGGACTGGCCGGCACGACCAATGCTATTCGAACGAAAGGCCGCGCTCCGGGTTGCCGAAAAGCCGTCGATTTTACACCCCGTGAATGCTCATCAGTCAGTCACCAAGCATCGCACCGGCGCCCGAATCGCGCAGCGGACAATGTCACGAGCACCTATGATCACCGGCAAACCGCTTACACTCTTTGACCCGGGACAATGATTGCCCGGGCTTTGACCGTTGCAGGCGGCCGCACCCGGACCGACTACGCCAGGACGACAAGAGAAGCCCGATGACAGCTCAAGATGTGGCGACCGCCCTGCTCGCCAGTTTCGACAGTGGGCAGGCGGTGGCCGACCACACCGTGCCAGCCGACCTGGACCTGCCCGGCGCGCAGGCGATTCAGGCCATGATCATCGCAGCACGGCGCAGCCGTGGTGAGCGCACCGTCGGCTACAAGATCGGGTTCACCAACCGCACGATCTGGGATCGCTACGGTGTTCACCACCCGATCTGGTCACCCATGTTCGATTCAACCGTCCGCTTGCTCGATAGCGATCACACCCGCCTGTCGATCGGCCGATTTCATGAACCCCGTCTGGAACCGGAGATCGTCGTGCGACTGGCGCGCGAACCGGACGAGGCCACCCCGCTGGCCGTGGCCCGGTCCCTGGAATGGGTGGCCCATGGCTTCGAAATCGTCCAGTCGGCCTACCCCGGATGGCGATTCACCGGTGCCCAGGCATTCGCCGCGCAAGGCCTGCATGGCGCCTTGCTGGTCGGCCCCCGCCACCCGGTGCCGACCCTGCCGGATCCGGCCCGGCTGGCCGACTGGCTGTCTGCGTTGCAGATCGCCCTGCATCTGAACCACGCCTCAGCGCCAGTGGATACCGGCCGCGGCCATGTCGTGCTGGACGGGCCCCTGCATGCGATCGCCCATCTGGTCGCCGCGATGGCGGCCGACGGCGAGCATCTGCAGGCCGGCGACATCATCACGACCGGCACCCTGACCGATGCACAACCGCTCGCCCCAGGCCAGCACTGGCACACCGTGATCGAGGGCATCAGTCCGATTGCCGGCCTCAACCTGACCGTGGAGGATCGCTGATGACGACGTCATCCGGGCCCATCGACCGGGATACGATCACGGCGGCGGCCCGCCGCATCGCCGGTTTCGTGCGTCATACGCCGGTGCTCTCGATCGATGTGAATGGCCGCCAGGCCGAACTCAAGCTCGAATGCCTGCAGGTCAGCGGCACCTTCAAGGCCAGGGGCGCGTTCAACCGACTGCTGGCCAATCGTGACCGGCTCGGCAACGGCGTGGCAGCCGCTTCGGGCGGCAATCATGGCATTGCGGTCGCGACCGCCGCGGCCCGACTCGGCGTGCCCGCGCATATTTTCGTGCCCGGCGTCGCGCCGATGGCCAAGCGGGAACTGCTGCGCCGCTTGGGTGCCCAAGTTCACGTAGTGGGCGATTACTACGCCCAAGCGGCCGAAGCTTGCGAGGTTTTTATCAGACAGACCCAGGCATTGACCTGCCATGCCTATGATCAGGTCGAGACCCTGGCCGGCCAGGGAACACTGGCCCGCGAATGGCTGGCACAAACCCAGGGTGTCGACACCTTGCTGGTGGCGGTGGGCGGCGGCGGCCTGATCGGTGGCATTGCCGCCTGGTGTCAGGGCGATGTGAAGGTCGTGGCCGTCGAGAGCACCGGTTGCCCAACCCTGCATGACTCGTTGGCCGCCGGGGCCAGGGTGCAGATCGATGTGTCGGGCAGTGCGGTCGATTCGCTGGGCGCCCGTCAGGTGGGCGAACTGATGTTTCCGATCGCCCAGCGGCACGTGGCGGCGAGCCTATTGGTTGATGACGACGCGATTGCCCGGGCACGCCGCTTCGCCTGGGAGCAGATGCGCCTGGTGTTGGAACCCGGCGGCGCCGCCGCGCTGGCGGCCTGGCTGGACTCGGGCTACCGCGCCTCGCCCGGCGAGCGCATCGGCGTGCTGCTCTGTGGCGCGAATACGGTCGGTCCGGCCGACCTGGTCACCTCGGCCTGACACGCGCGGGTCGAACAACATCCGGTTCCAAGACGGACCCTGCCAGACCCTGCCGAACCGGCCACCGGCGTGACGTCTGTCAACACCAGGCCACCACCTGAGCAGCTTGCCTTACCCCCGGGCCTACCGATATGCGGTAGAGTAAGACATGGCTGACATCTCCCCTGCCCGGCGCACCGCCTCGACGGCTCGTATCGTCCTGATGGCCGGCGCGTTTTTCATCACCGAAGCGCTGTTGCGTGGCTCGGCCACCCGGGCGGCGCTGGCCAGTGCGATCGTCGCCGCAGGCGCCAGCCTGCTCCTGTTCGCCAAGCGCGCCGACTGAACCGTCCCGGTTCTGTTCCACCAGACGTCGATCGATCATGCATGCCCAGGAAGCGCTGCATGTGGATGCCCAACCGATCGATCAGGAATTGCTCGACGCCGGATCAACCGGCCCCGAGCTTGCCCATCTCGCCGGCATTTACTGTTCGAGCCCGCGCGCCATCGTGTTCCGCCAGCCCTCATCGGAATGGCGCCTGTTCATGCTGTTGCTGCCGATCGCCTCGCGACTGTCGTTACTGGGCAATCCGATCTTCACCCAACTGACCCGCGCCTGGGGCATGCATCTGCGGTTCGTGGGCGTGGACCGTAACGGTCTGGTCTACGACTTCCGATCCCTGCTCAGCGATCCGATGCTGGCCGGTCTGATCGAGTGGTTGCGCGCCAGTGAGATCGCCCGTTCGAGGCCTGGCCGCCAACGACGCCGGGTCGATGATCACGTCGCGACCGGTGAGACCGGGCTGGATATCCTGTTCGCCGGCCTGGGGCGGGAAATGCTCACCGTACTCGACAAGCGGCGCGACGACTGGAGTCGTCATCTGAATACCCATGACCGCCTGGAACCCGGTGTCGAACATTCCCTGTTCGATCGACAGGGACGCTATCCGGATTTCATGGCGAGCTGTCGTGCCGCGTTGCTCGATCAAACCATCGATGTGCATTTTTATGGGCGGGTGCTGCGCTCCATCGATCTGCGCGAGCACAGTGTCGAGCAGCGCGCCGCCGTCCAGATCGAAGACTGTCTGGATCCGGTGGTGATGGCGAAACTCGCGCGCACCGGTGTGGGTCAACATCTGGGTTGTTATAACTGGCTGAGCCTGTCGCCATCGAGGGCGGCCGCGAGGGCTCATATCCTGAGCAATCTGCCCTGCTTCGCCAGCTACTTTGCCGAGGCGATGCTGCCACTCGAAACCTGGCAGCCCACCGATCAATCGATCGACGATCTGTATTCGTCAATGGCCGAGGTCGACGAACAGACCGAACACGACGAACTGGCAGCCGGCAAACGACCCACACCCCCACCGTTCAATCTGCAACGCATCGCCGGTCGTGGCGAAACCCTCAAAAGCGTGTTGTGCGCGATGCGTTTGCGCCAGGCCGTGGATGCGGGCCAGGATCGCGCCGTGATCGATGCGCTGGCCGAACGCTTCGACGTGACGACCAACACCATCCGCCTGATCTGGCATGATCGACCCGCGGCGCTCGGTCAGCCACCGACCTGGCATCTGGCCGAAATCTTGCGACAACTCGACCACACTGAGCGACGCGACTGGCCGGTCAATGATGCGGCCTGGCAGTCCCTCATGTCACGGGCCGTTCCCGCGGTCGCGGCCTGATGGCCTGAGCCCGACACGCCGGGCTCGATCAACGGCGCCGGACCAGGTCGGGCGCGCCGGCATACACCCGGTTGGCCGTCGGACTGATCACCAGTTCATTGATGCAGACGTGGGCCGGCGCGCTGACGGTATAGGCAATCGCATCGGCCACGTCCTCCGGTTTGAGCATCGTGGCGATGTCGGCCTCCGATGGTGGCACGGGACGCGTGCGCAGAATTGGTGTGGCGACTTCGCCCGGGCAAACCACGGTGGCACGAATACCATTAACACCCTCCTGCTCGTTGATGCTTTCGACGAGTGGCGCGAGCCCATGCTTGGTTGCACCATAGGCCGCACCGGTGAATGCGGTGAATCGCCATCCGGCCCAGGATGAGATGACGATGATGTTGCCTGCACGCTGCGCCCTCATGCCCGGCAACACGGCGCACACCATGCTCGCCACGCCGTTCAGATTGATCGCGCTGACCATGGCGAAATCGGCCGGACGCAGATCCTGCCAGAATCGATTGGGCACATTGGTGCCGGCCGCGGCGATCAGGGTCGTGACCGGCCCGTGCGCGTCGGTCAGTGTCTGCGCTGCGCGCAACACCGCATCGCCATCGCTCACGTCGAGCGGCACAGCCAGCGCACGGACACCGGCGTCGGTCAGCAGCGCCACAGCGGCATCGAGTTTGCCCGCATCGCGGCCGGACACGGCCACCCGGTGGCCCAGTGCGCCGAGCGCCTTCGCACAGGCGAGGCCAATACCCGAGCCACCACCCGTGATCCAGGTCAGCGCAGAGTGTGGTGTGGTGTCGTGTGATGTCGCACGGGTATTCATCGAGTTGTCTCCTCATCCGCCGAGTGGGCATAGCCCGCCGAGTCTACAGGCCTGGTCGCGTTTTGATCCAGTCGAGGAATACACGCGCGTCGATGCGCCCTTGTTGATAGGTGGCGCGGTAACGCGACGGTGAGGTGTAATCCCAACTCGACACCGCCACCGCGCGGCTCGGTTGCACATAGACCCGGCCCTCATGCTCGAACACCGGCGCGCGCGCGGGATAGTGACGGGTGACCAGCACCAGAGTCGAACGCGGCGCATCGACCGTCATCGGGCTCAACGCCGAGACGGGCACGTTGTCGATCAGGCCGCCATCCAGGGTCGGCCCACCGGCCACGCGCTGAATGGCGGTGAACGGCGGCGTCGAGCTCGATGCGATGATCAGATCGATCAGTGCCTGCGCCGTCGCGCAGTCAGCCACCTCGAACACCTCGGGCGTAAAGCCCAGACGCAGTCCGAACGTCGGATGCAACGGTCGGTAGCAGTATTTCTCGATGTTGTAGGCGAGCAGCCCGGCCCCCACCGCAACGACCGGATGCCAACCTGCCGGTGGCCGGGCGATCATCACGCGAATTCTGGGCGCGCTACGCTGCAGTCGATCAAAGCCTTCGTCATCGAAGAAGGTGGCCAGCGCCTCCCGATAAATGGACTCGTGAGGCAATGCGCGGGCACCGGCACGCAACACGTTGCCCGGATAGAAGTTGCGCGAACCTTTGACCAGACGACGCTCGTAATAGTCGAGCGCCGCCGCCGAACTGCTGGCGTAGATCAGACAGGCCGTGGCAGCGCCAGCCGACACGCCGGCCATTTCGATTGGCGCGAGGCCGAGCGCCGGCGCCACCACGTCCCACCAGCCCAGTTGCCACCAGCAACGATGCCCGCCGCCGGCCAACACGACCGCATCAAACACGGCCTGCACCCACTACAATCGGGTGAGCGGAGAATCGGTCCGAGCGCCACCCGAATCGAGCCATCCATCTGCCCATTCTGCCGAGGCGACATTGAACACCGACCACCCTACCGACTTTCCGCCACGGATCATCACCACCGGCGGCACCTTCGACAAGGTCTACGATCCGCTCACCGGCGCGCTGGTTTTCGATCACACGCAAGTGCCTCAATTGCTCATGCGTGCGGACATCGTGTATCCGATCACCGAGTTGATGTTGATCGACAGTCTGCACATGACCGACACGCACCGCGCACAGATATCGATGGCTTGCCGCGAATGTGATGAATCGCGTATCGTGATCGTTCATGGTACCGATACCATGAACCTGACTGCGCAGGCGCTCGCTGCTCTTGCCTTGCCCAAGACCATCGTGATCACGGGTGCGATGATCCCCGCGCGTGTCAATGGTTCCGATGCCTTGTTCAATCTGGGCTACGCGATTGCCGCTGCACAACATGCTCAGCCCGGTGTCTGGATCGCGATGAACGGCCAGACATTCGCCTGGAATGACGTGCACAAGAATCGCGAGGCCGGTCGCTTCGAAAAAGGGGCCTCACCAACTCGCGGGGCCTGAACCCGGTGATCATCGGCATTCAGAGCATCGCATAGGTTGTCGTGGCATGAGCGACCAGCCGGCCATCGCTGCCGCTCAGTTCAATCTCGCCGAACATCAGTTGTCGTCCGGGCCGCAGCACCCTCGCCTGCACGCTGACCTCACCACCGGTCACCGGCCGCAGAAATGAAATGTTCTGACTCACCGTGGTGGTCGGACGGAACTCGCCGAACAACGAGCTGATCGCGAACACCATGGCGGTATCGGCGCTGGACATCAAGGCCTGACCACAGATCGATCCGCCCTCACGACACAAGGTGTCAGCAAAGGGCAGGCGCAACATCGCTTCACCGCCGCGTGCCGACACCACCTGCAGGCCCAGCGCCTGCACCCAGGGCGCGAACAATTGCGCGAGCCATAACGCGCCCTGCGCAGTCACGTCAAACATAGTGGCCTGCGCCGGTGTTGCCGCTTTATCCGTCATTGCTCTCTCCGCTGTTGAAACGTCTGACCCGACCACCGGCATCATTGCCAGCCGCGTCGCCGCGACACCCATTGCCATACCGGCCCGACCGTCAGCAGAATAAAGGCCAACCGGGTGACATGAAAAACAGTTACCGTCGGCACGCCCAACCTGAGCAGCTTGGCGGTCAGACTCATTTCGGCAATACCACCGGGTGACGTGGCGAGAATCATCGTCGCCATCGGCACGCCGCTCAGCTGGCCCAACATCGTGCCGAACAGCGCCGATATCGCCATCAACAATCCGATCGATCCGATGACGATCGGCAGAATCGGTCGCAACACCCGCAATGACTCGGGCCTGAAGCGACTGCCCAGCGACATGCCGATGAAAACCTGGCCGAGTTTGAGGACCAGCTCGGGCAATGCCGACGAGTTGTAACCAGTGCCGGTGATGGCAATCGTGGCGAGCAACGGACCGATCATCCAGGCATTGGGCCAACCGAGTCGTCTGACCAGCAGCGCCGCGATCAGTGTCACCAGGCAGAGCAGCAACAGGCCCGGTACGTGCACGTTCTGCTGACTCAGCAGGGCCGCATCGGTGCCCTGCAGATCCAGCCAACGATAGGCAAACGGCAAGCTCACGACGACGATCATCACCCGTAGCGTGTGAATCGCAACCACGGTTTCGATCTGCGCACCATGGCGCTCGCCCTGCACCGCCATTTCGGAGGCACCGCCGATCGTTGCCGAGAAAAAGGCGGTGACCGGATCAAGACCGGCGATGCGGGTCAGCACCTCGCCGAACAACAGACTGAGCACCCAGGCGAAGACCAGGCCGAGCAGGATCGACCACCACAGCGAGATCATGCCGGCCAGCACCACCGGCGTGAAATACAGCCCCAACGCCGTGCCGATCACCCATTGCCCCAGATTACGCACCGGCATCGGCGAGTGCAGGGCAACACCGGCCATGCGCAATCCGCCCACCGCAAACAAGGGACCGAGCAACCACGGCAGCGGCGTGGCCAGCCATTGGAACAACCCGGCGCCCAGCAATGCAACCGCGCCCGTGCGCACCAGATCAGTCGATGCGGCGCGCATGCTCCCGGCCGGATTGACGACTGCTTGCACTCAACTGGCCAACCACTGACCGATCCGGGCGGCGATGCGCGCACCATCGAGCCGAACCGCCTGTTCGAGCACGCTCGCATAGCCCACTGTCGTGCGCGGGGCGCCATAACGGGCCACCGGTTTGCCCGTCCGTTCGGCAACCGTGGCGGCAATCTCGGCACCCCACCCGCCTGACTGCACCGCCTCATGCACGACCATCAGTCGACCGGTACGGCCCACCGAGTCCATCACGGTCTGTTCATCCCAGGGATACAAGGTGCGCAGATCAATCACTTCGACCGATACGCCGCATTCGGCGAGTTCGGCCGCGGCATCCATCACCCAATGCACCGCCTTGCTCCAGGTCACCACCGTGATGTCGTGACCCGCGCGGCGGATCGCTGCCCGACCCAGCGTGGCCAGCAATGCCTCGCGGTCCGTACCATCGGCGGGCAGGTCTGAGCACTCGCCCGTCTGGCCCCAGGACTCCTTGTGTTCGAGATAAATCACCGGATCATCGGAGGCAATGGCCGCGCGCAACAACGTATAGTTGTCCTGCACCGTGGCGGGCGCCACTACCACCAGACCCGGAATATGGGCGAACCAGGATTCAAGCGATTGGGAATGTTGTCCCGCCGACCCGCTCCAGATGCCCGAGGGCATCCGGATGACCATCGGCACCCTGCCCTGACCGCCGAACATGAAACGATTCTTGGCCGCCTGATTGACGATTTCATCGATCGCACACAACGCAAAATCGACCACCCGCATTTCAACCACGGGGCGCAGACCGGTGAGCGCCATGCCGACACTGGCGCCCACGATCGTAGCCTCGGAGATGGGTGCATCGATGATGCGACGCGCGCCGAATCGCTCCACCAGACCACGATACTGACCGAAGATGCCGCCACGGCCCAGATCTTCGCCAACTGCCACGACGGTATCGTCATTCGTCATGGCATCGGCCAGCGCCCGCACAGCTGCTTCGGCATAACTGATGGTTTCACTCATGCCGATGCTCCCATCGGGGCCTGGGCGCCCATCAGATCCTGAATCTCGGAATAGGCCGCGCCCGGTTCAGGCGCTGGCGCATGAGTGGCCGACTCGACCGCCAGCGCCACTTCGCGACGCGCCTGCGCCATGATCGAGTCGAGCTCGGCCGAGGTAATGCCCGCCGCGATGAAGCGCTCGCGAGCCAGCACGATGGGATCACGATCCATCGCCACCGCCAGTTCACCCGGATCACGATAGCTTGCCGGATCAACCGAGACATGCCCGCTGAACCGATAGGTATCGGCATGCAGCAGTTGCGGCCCGGCGCCGCCGCGGATGGCCGCCACGAGCTCGCCCGCCACGGCATGCACGGCCTCGACATCCATCCCGTCGACCGACCGGGCCGTCACGCCATAGGACCGTGCCCGGGCGGCCGCGCCCTCACCGGCCGACATCTGGTCGGTGCGCGTGGTCGCCGACCATTGGTTGTCCTCACAAACGAACAGCACCGGCAACGCAAACACGGCCGCCCAGTTCAAGGCCTCGGCAAACGGCCCGCGATTGATCGCGCCGTCGCCGAAAAACGTCACGGCAATCGCATCGCGTCCCTGGATCTTCATGGAATGGGCGGCACCCACGGCAATTGGAATGCCCGCCGCCACCACACCGTTGGCGCCCAGCATGCCCACCGAAAAATCGGCGATATGCATCGAACCACCCCGTCCGCCACAAAAGCCGCTCGCCTTGCCGAACAGCTCATGCATCATGCGTTCGAGATCGGCCCCCTTGGCCAGGGTGTGGCCGTGACCGCGATGCGTCGAGGTGAGCCAGTCCTGCGCGGCCAGGTGAAAACAGACGCCCGCAGCCACTGCTTCCTGACCGATGGACAGATGCAGCGGCCCACGCACCTTCGCCACCTGGCCCAGAGCTTGCCCGAAAGCCGCCACACCACCCTGGCTGGCCTCGTTGGCCGCTTCCTCGAACGCACGAATCCGCACCATGGTGCGATACAGCGCCAATCGTGTCTGGTTGTCGGGCGGCGAATGCACGGGCGGGTCTCCAATGGGTTGGCGAAATTCTGACGAGCGGAGATGATAGACGCAGGCAGACGCCCGACTATTTTCCAATACAGAACGACCGGAAGATCTCGCCCAGCAGATCATCGGCGCTGAACTGTCCCGTCACCTCACCGATCGCCTGCTGCGCCAGACGTAATTCCTCGGCGAACAACTCCAGTCCCTCGGGCAGCACTTCAAGCGCCTTATCCATATGGCCCACCGCCCGCCGCAGCGACTGCAGATGTCGCTCACGGGCCATGAACTGGGCCTCGGCACCGGGTTGCCAGCCCGCGGTCTGAAGCAGGCGGGTCTGCAGATCGGCCAGTCCGGCACCGGTCAAGGCACTCAGGTGGATGACTCCCGATTCGTCGATGCCGGGTTTCGCACCAGGATTCAGATCGATCTTGTTGATGACCCGCAACACTGGAATGCCGGCCTGCTCGGCCAGCACCATAGCCTCGGCGCGCACGACTAAGGAGGAATCGGAATGGTCGTCGTCGGTCGATGCGGTGGTGCCGTCGGATCCACCCAGCCGGGCCGCCTCGATCAACAACACCAGATCGGCCCGGCTGATTTCGCGACGCGTGACCTCCACGCCGATTCGCTCGACCAGATCATCGGTCTGCCGCAGACCAGCGGTATCAATCAGATTGACCGGCACGCCATCCAGCACCACCGATTCGCGGATCCGATCGCGGGTGGTCCCAGCGATGGGCGTGACAATCGCCACCTCCTCCCCGGCCAGCCGGTTGAGCAAGGACGATTTGCCCACGTTCGGTTCACCGGCGATGACCACCGTGATCCCCTCGCGCAAGCGGGCGCCGACACTGGCCTGCGCCAGCACCTGATCAAGTTGCTCACGCACCTGGTGCCACTGCCCGGTCAGATCATCCCGATCCAGCGCATCAACTTCCTCGTCGGGAAAGTCGAGCGTGGCCTCGACCAGCATGCGCAGATGGATCAGCGGCTCGAGCAGTGCATGGATCCGGCGCGAGAACTCGCCGCGCAGCGACCGCACGGCCAGCCGCGCCGCCTGACTGGACTGAGCATCGATGAGATCGGCGACCGCCTCGGCCTCGCACAGATCGATCTTGCCGTTCAGGAATGCCCGCTCGGTGAATTCGCCGGCCCGCGCGGGCCGAAGGCCTTGCGCCGCGCCCAGGGCCAGCAAACGCTCGAGCAGCATCTGCAACACCACCGGCCCGCCATGGGCCTGCAACTCCAGCACGTCCTCACCGGTATAAGAATCCGGGGCTGGAAAGAAAATGGCCAGCCCCTGATCGATGGGCTGACCGTCGGCGCCGAAGAACGGTGTATGAACCGCCCGCCGGGCCGGCAGCTCACGATTCAGGATGGCCGCGCGCAGGCCACCCAGCGCCGGCCCGGACACGCGGATGATCCCGATCGCCCCGCGCCCGGGCGCGGTCGCCAGTGCAACGATCGGCTCAGCGACCGGCATGCTGGTTCAACTCATGGGTGAGTCGACGATCTTGCGCGTGATGACCCACTGCTGGGCGATCGAATACAGGTTGTTGACCAACCAGTACAACACCAGTCCGGCCGGGAAAAAGAAGAACATGACCGAGAAAATGATCGGCATGAACATCATGATCTTGGCCTGCATCGGGTCCGGCGGCTTCGGATTGAGCTTGACCTGAACGAACATGCTGATCGCCATCAGGGCCGGCAGGATGAAGTAGGGATCGGGCGAGGCCAGGTCCTGGATCCAGCCCAGCCAGGGCGCTCCGCGCATTTCGACCGAGGCCTGCAATACCCAGTAGAGTGAGATGAACACCGGGATCTGCACCAGAATGGGGAGGCAACCCCCCAGTGGATTGATCTTCTCGGTCTTGTACAACTCCATCATCGCCTGATTGAGCTTGGCCTTGTCGTCGCCATAGCGCTCGCGCAGCGCGGTGAGTCGGGGCGTGACCGCCTTCATCCTGGCCATCGATCGATAACTGGCCGCCTGGAGCGGGAAGAACAGGGTCTTGATGATGAGGGTCAGCACGACAATGGCCCAGCCCCAGTTGCCCACAATGCCATGCAGGAACTCGAGCAAGCCGTGGATGGGTTTGGCGATGATGGTCAGCCAGCCGTAGTCGACGGTGAGTTCAAGCCCGGGGGCGAGTGCGCCCATCGTCTTCTGGTCCTGGGGCCCGATATACAACCGGGCGGCATTCTCGATGCTCTGCCCTGGCGCCAGACTGCCCAGCGCCTGCTTGAATCCGATCGAGGCCAGCACCTCACTCGAATTCTGGGTATAGAACTCGCGGGTCGACGTGGCCGCCGGCAACCAGGCCGCCACGAAATAGTGCTGGATGATCCCGAGCCAGCCGTTGTCGGTGACACCGGCATGCTTGGCCGAGCGCGACATGATGGTGTCGAACGGGATCTTCTTGAACTTGTCGACTTCCTCGTAGATCACCGGTCCGGCATAGGTGCTGTAGAACATCGTATCGCCGGGCGGCTGGTGGTTGTCCCGGGTCAGCTGGCGATACAGGATGGGCGACAGACTCTCGCCAGATAGGTTGCTCACCCGGTCAACGACGTTGATAACGTAGGATCCTGGCGACAGTGAGTACTCGCGAACTATGCGGATCCCACCACTTTCAGCCGCCAGTGTGAGCTTGCCCGGTGTCGCCGGTTCAACCGGTTGAAACACGGTGTAGTGAGTCGGGAACCCCTCAGCCCCTGCCGGCGCACCGATCATGCCGCTCTGGGCCACATAGAACTTGCCGGGCTGATCGTTGAACAACACCACATTGCCGGACTTGTCGATTTCCAGATGCTTGAGCAACTCGGCCCGGGTCAAGACCGCGCCTTGGGCCTGTACCTGCAAGGCCAATACATCATTGGTCAGTTCAAAAACCTTGCCACGGGTGCCGGCTTGCGCTGCGCCGGTCGCCGTTACCGGACTGGCCGGCGCCGCTGGCGTGGTGGTATCGCCGGCACCCGGGCTGGCCGCCGAGGATGCCAGCGCACCGGCGCCAGGGATGCCCGCATCGGCCGGACGGGTCGCGCCAGCGGCACCATTCGCAGCCGACGGACCACCGGCTGCGGTTTGACCCTGGGTCGCAGGGGGTCGGCCGCCAAACAGGGACGGATTGCCGACATGCAACTGCCAGGCATCCCATAAAAGCACCAGGGACAAGCTGAAGACTATCCACAGGATGGTGCGCTGCATTTGCATGATGATAAGAATCAGTTGGATTGAAGCGGGCGTTCGCCCGTGGACCGGCTGCCGCAACGGCATACAGCCGCAACTTCCGGGACCTCATCGATACCGCTGCCACCCCAGGGATGACAGCGTGCCAGTCGTCTGACCGCGAGCCAGCCGCCGCGGAGCACGCCATGGCGTCCAAGCGAAGTAATCGCATACTCCGAGCAGCTCGGCAGAAAGCGACAGCGCGGTGCCAGCCAGGGACTCACCAACAGACGGTAGCCCTTGATCAACAGGATCAGGAGCCGTGTCATCAGTTGGCCAAGCGGATAACGGGCGTTCATCTGGTCACCGCCGGTCGGCCAGGCATTGTCAGCCACTCATCCTCGCCAGGAGTTCGTCGAACTCCAGACGCCACAGACGCTTGCGGCCCGGTCGCCCCAGTGTCGCAAAATCGGCCGGACGGCCGGTCAGGCGGACATGGACCCGGCCCAAACCGTGGATCGGACCGCTGGGTTGAGCGACGCGCCAGGCTTCACGAACGACCCGCTTCACCGCATTGCGGTCCACTGCACGGCGCAACACCTTCTTGGGGATCGCCATGATCAGGGTGACACCCGACGCTGCGCCCGGATTGGCGGCCGCCGACGTGGGATGGCTGGATTTGTCGATACTGATCACGAAGTGAGTACTTATAAACTTTGCGCGCTTACGGGATTTGTGTTGACCGCTGGTGATTGACGCCGGGCGTTGCGCAGCACGGTTCCCCCGGTTGACCACACGGTCTACGCTGGTTCGCTCAACCGGTTGGGACACTGCACCCTCCCCGCTGGACCCGGCCCGGGATTCGAACGCCTGATGTCCGACTGACTGATGTTCGCCTGGCTGATGTTCGCCTGCTTGGTACCCGCCAGCCTGATGGCCGTCTACCTCACGCCCACCGACCATCCGAGCACCTCCCTCGCGTCCACCGGCGTTCCGGCCGCTCGCGCTTGGTCCACTGACGTCTGGCCCACTGACGTTTCATCCACCATCACCGCCCTTCTCCGCTCGCCGCATCCGACGAGTCAACTGCCCCGGCGAATCCATCCCGGCGAATTCTCCAGAATCCTGGCGAATTTTCCAGACGGGTTTGCAGACGAATCTTGCAGAATGTTCCGGATGGATCAGACAGCCAAACGCTTGCGACCCCGTGCGCGGCGTGCATTGATCACCGCCCGACCCCCACGGGTTTTCATGCGGGCCCGAAATCCGTGGGTGCGCTTGCGCTTCACGACCGACGGCTGATAAGTCCTTTTCATGGCTTGACGCCTTCTATAAAAAAGCCTTCGATTACAACTCGATACCCGCCCCTCTGTCAATCGAAGGATTGGGATTTACCAAGTGGAGCGAGTAGAATCTGCACTAGACTCGAGTCCGCCCGGAATCCGTCGGCACTATCCTGCGAACACCATAATGAGCTGCTGCCCTCCAGCCGTAGCATGACCGGACAACCGCCTCAATCCATGCAGCAGAACTGGCAGAAATGCATCGAGCAACTGGAAGCCGAAATGACTTCCCAGAAGTTCACGCCATGGATCAAACCCTTACGCTTCATAGATTTTGACGAAAGTAACCACACACTTAAACTCGGCCTGGCCAATGCGCTGAAACTGAACATCGTGCGCACCAATTTTTTGGGCCTGATCGAGCAGGTTGCTCGTCAACATTTTCCCGATCAGACCTCGGTGCAGCTGGAGCTGAGCAACGGCCATGGGGGCAATGCCGGTACCAACGGGATAAGCCAGGCCAGCCCGCCATTCGGCGATCATGATGATGAGATTCCGCTGTCGGATGAATTCACCGCCGGATCGGGCGATAGTCGATCAGCGGGCGCCGAACCGGGGGTGAACGGGCAGGGCGGGCGCCTGGGTTCATCGCCTGACAGTGGCCGCCAGGGGTCAGGCGTCTCGGTTGCGACACCACTGAATCCCGATTTCACCTTCGACAACCTGGTTCAGGGCAAATCCAATCAGATGGCGGTATCGGCCGCCCTACAGGTGGTCGAGCGACCCGGCCTGGCCTACAACCCGCTGTTTCTCTATGGCGGCGTCGGGCTGGGCAAGACCCATCTGCTCAATGCAATCGGCAACGCCTTCACCACCCGTGTCCCAAGGGCCCGGATCGCCTGTCTGCACGCCCAGACCTACTTCAATGAAATGGTTCACGCCATTCAGCGCCGCACCCCCCAGGACTTCAAGCGCAAGTATCAATCGCTCGATTTCCTGCTCATCGACGATATCCAGTTCCTGGGCAATCGCGAGCGCACCCAGGAGGAGTTTTTCTATACCTTCGAGGCGATGTTCTCTGCCAAGAAGCAGATGATCATCACGTGCGACACCTATCCCCGGCATCTGAGCAAGTTCCAGGAACGCCTGGTCTCACGATTCGGCAGCGGTCTGATCGTCGAAATCGAGCCGCCCGAACTGGAAATGCGAATCGCCATCCTGCAACGCAAGACCGAACAGCTGCGGGCGAATAATCCGTCCTATTCGACCCTGCCTGACGAAGTTGCCGATTTCATCGCCCACAATGTGCGCAGCAACGTGCGTGAACTCGAGGGCGCATTGCTGCGTGTCTACGCCCGGGCCGCCTTCCATCGAGTCGATGTCACGCTGGCGATCGCGCGCGAGGCCTGTGGCGATCTGGTCCGACAGAATCAGGAAACCGTATCGATCGAGCAGATCCAGAAGGTCACTGCCGACTTCTACAAGATGCGCATTGCCGACATGTATTCAAAACGCCGTCCGGCAAACATTGCCCGGGCTAGACAGATTGCGATGTACCTGACCAAGGAAATGACCCTCAAGAGCTTTCCCGAGATCGGCGAGGCCTTCGGGGGCCGCGACCACACCACGGTCATGCACGCCGCCAAACGGATCGCCCAGTTGCGCGCCACCGATAGCGAACTGAATCGACAGATTCACCAGATCGAACAATCCCTGCGAACCTGGTCGGACAAGTTGTGAACAAACCGTGTGCGACAGTCGAACAACTACCTCTGAAAAATCGGTCCGTGTCGAACCTGGCCATTTCGTCGTCACCTTGTTCGACTTTGTCCACAGGCTGCACAAGCTCATCAACAACCGTTCATTCGTCTGAAAGGCCCGTCCATCCGCGCATCGAGCGCTTCCTCCACAGAGTTGGCCGGCGTACAACAACGAACAACAGGTAAATATATAAAAAATGGCTTTTGTTAAGGCAACCCGCGACGCGATCCTCAAACCCCTCCAGACGGTCGCCGGCATCGTCGAGAAACGGCATACCTTGCCCATTCTCGCCAATGTGCTCATGCGCAAGATCGGCGATACCGTGACCTTCGTTGCCACCGATGTCGAAATCCAGATCGAAACCTCGGCGCAGATCGGATCCGGTGCAGAAAATCAGGCGACGACCATCTCGGCTCGAAAGCTGCTGGATATCCTGCGTGCCCTGCCAGACAAGAGCGAGCAGGATGTCAGTCTGAATCTGAGCAACCGCAAGGCATCGTTGTCGGCTGGCAAGAGCCGGTTCTCGCTACAGACCATGGCGGCTGACGATTTTCCGGCCATGACGGTGAGTGACAGCTTCATGGCCAGCTTCACCACACCCCAGCGCACGCTGCGCCATTTGTTGCAGATGGTGCATTTCGCGATGGCCCACCAGGACATCCGTTATTACCTGAACGGTCTGTTGCTGGTGACCAGCAATACCATCGTGCGGGTGGTCGCCACCGATGGTCATCGGCTATGTCTGTGCGAAACCCAGCTCGAGGGCGTGGAACTCGGTTCGCACGAGGTGATCATCCCACGCAAGAGCGTCATCGAACTGATGAGGCTGCTGGGCGATACCGATGACCCGGTCACGATCGATATTGCGGGCAATCAGATCCGCTTCCAGTTCGGCGACGTGACCATGATCTCCAAACTGGTCGAAGGCAAGTTCCCCGACTACAACCGCGTGGTGCCCCAGGGCTACCGCAATCAGCTCGAGATCGGCCGGCAATCGCTCGTGGGGTCGTTGGCGAGAGCCTCGATCCTGGCTTCGGACAAATACCGTGGGATCCGCCTGTCGCTGTCGGACGACAGCCTGCGTCTGCAGATCACCAACGGTGAGCAGGAAGAGGCGGTCGAGGAACTCGATGCAAATTACTACGGCGAGCCCATCGAAGTGGGCTTCAACGTGACCTACCTGCAGGATGCACTGAACAACCTCAAGACCGAGAAGGTCTTGATCGGCTTCGGCGATGCCAACAGCAGTGCATTGGTCACGATCCCCGATGATGCCGGCTTCAAGTACGTCGTCATGCCGATGCGCATCTGAATTGCCATTCCATGTTTTCATGAATTCATGGATTCAGGCAGGCAGCAGCTTTGATTGAAGCAAAGAAGTCCAGCGGGAACCGGTTTCAATGACTGAACAGCAGCAACCAGTAAATGACGATGCCGAATACGGTTCGGCATCGATCAAGATGCTCAAGGGCCTGGAAGCCGTGCGCAAGCGCCCGGGCATGTATATCGGCGACACGGGCGATGGCACCGGACTGCATCATATGGTGTTCGAGGTCGTGGACAATGCCATCGATGAAGCGCTGGCCGGGCACTGTGATGAAATCGTCGTCACGGTACACACTGACAACTCGATATCGGTCACCGACAACGGCAGGGGCATACCGGTCGACATCCATGCCGGGGACGAACAGGGCCGGTCGGCGGCCGAAATCGTCATGACCGAGCTGCATGCTGGCGGAAAATTCGACCAGAACAGCTACAAGGTTTCAGGCGGTCTGCATGGTGTGGGCGTCTCGGTCGTGAACGCCTTGTCGAGCTGGTTGCGCCTGACCGTGCGTCGGGCCGGCAATGTCCATTACCTGGAATTTCGTCATGGCGAGCGTGTCGAACCGTTGAAGGTGATCGGCAAGACCGACAAGCGCGGCACCGAGGTTCATTTCATGGCGGCCACCGAAACCTTCGGTACGGTCGAATTCCAGTATGAGATTCTGGCCAAACGGCTGCGCGAACTGTCGTTTCTCAATCATGGCGTGGGCATCAAGCTGATCGATCAGCGTCAGGGCAAGGAAGAGGACTTTGCGTTTTCCGGTGGTGTGGAAGGGTTCGTCAAGTACATCAATCAGAACAAGACTCTGATCCATCCCACCTGTTTCGCCGCAACCGGCAGCAAACTGACCGACCTGGGCTTTGAGGTGACGGTTGACGTGGCCATGCAGTGGAACAGCAGCTATGGCGAACAGGTGCTGTGTTTCACCAACAATATTCCGCAACGCGATGGTGGTACCCATCTGACCGGCCTAAGGGCGGCGATGACTCGCGTGCTCAACAAATATATCGATGAGCACGAGTTCGCCAAGAAGGCCAAGGTTGAACCCACCGGCGACGACATGCGCGAAGGATTGACCTGCGTGTTGTCAGTGAAGGTGCCCGAGCCCAAGTTTTCGTCGCAAACCAAGGACAAGCTCGTGTCCTCGGAAGTGCGCGCACCCGTCGAAGATGTCGTGGCCAGAGTGCTCGAGGAGTTTCTGCTCGAAAATCCCAACGATGCCAAGGCCATCTGTTCAAAAGTGATCGAGGCCGCCAGGGCGCGTGAAGCGGCGCGCAAGGCGCGCGACATGACCCGGCGCAAGGGCTTGCTCGATGGCGTGGGCCTGCCCGGCAAGCTGGCCGACTGCCAGGAAAAGGATCCGGCCCAGTCGGAAATATTCATTGTCGAGGGTGACTCTGCGGGCGGATCGGCCAAGCAGGGCAGGGACCGTAAGTTCCAGGCCGTGCTGCCATTGCGCGGCAAGGTGCTCAATGTCGAGAAGGCACGCTTCGACAAACTCATTTCCTCCGAGCAGATCGCCACCCTGATCACCGCCCTGGGTACCGGCATCGGCCCTGACTATGACGTGGGCAAGCTGCGTTATCACCGCATCATCATCATGACCGATGCTGATGTGGACGGCAGTCATATCCGAACCTTGCTGCTGACCTTCTTCTATCGACAGATGCCCGACCTGGTCGAGCATGGTTATATCTATATCGCGCAGCCGCCGCTCTACAAGATCAAGCACAATCGTGATGAGCGTTATCTGAAGGACGATACCGAACTCGATCAATACATGTTGCGCCATGCACTGGACGGCGCTCAGTTGTTGCCGGGCACCGATGCGCAATTGCTGACCGGCGATACGCTCGCGGAACTGGCGAGAAAGTATCTGCTCGCCGAAGCCGTGGTGGATCGTCTGGCGCGTGTCATCGATGCGGAAACCTTGCGCGAAATGTTGAACGGCTATGCGCCAGACCTGAGCAGCGAGCAGGCCGCCATTCGCAGTGCAGCAGACCTGCAGAGCCGGCTCGATGTCTTGTCGGCCGGCAGCGGCAATGTCGCCACGGCCAGTGCCCGTTATGATGACAAGACCGAGGCCTGGCGCCTGCGCGTCGAGCGACGGTTGCACGGCAATGTCAAGGTCTCGATCATCGACAACGACTTTCTGCTGTCGGCCGATTATCAGACCCTGTATGAAGGTGCCCAGATCATGACGGGGCTGATCGGGGAGGGCGGTGAGATCCGCCGCGGCGAGGGAGAGCGCCAGCGCTCACGCAAGATCACGAGCTTCAGACAGGCAATCGACTGGCTGCGCCGTGAAGCGGAAAAGGGCGTGAGCCTGCAACGCTACAAAGGCCTGGGTGAAATGAACGCCGATCAACTCTGGGACACGACCATGGATGCCGGTGCGCGACGTCTGCTCAGAGTGCAGATTGCCGACGCGATTGCGGCCGATCAGATTTTCGCCACCCTGATGGGCGATGATGTCGAGCCGCGTCGTGCGTTTATCGAAAAGTACGCGCTGGTTGCGCGTAACATCGATGTCTGACAACTGATCGGACCTTTCGCGATGGCAACGGCTGGATTGATTGCACTGTGGGTGGCGGTCGTGTTGTTGTTCATTGCGGGGATCATCGGCACGATTGTGCCGGCCCTGCCAGGTACTTTGCTCGTGTTCGCCGGTGTACTGCTGGGCGCGTGGATCGATGATTTCACGCGGGTTGGCTCGACCACCGTCATCATTGCCGGTGTCCTGACGGTACTGGCCTGGGTGACCGATTATGTTGCGGCCATGATGGGCGCCAAACGCGCTGGTGCGTCGCGTCAGGCGATGATTGGGGCCACGATCGGCACCATCGCCGGCGTTTTCTCGGGATTGCTCGGCTTGTTGTTCTTCCCGCTGGCCGGCGCCGCCATCGGCGAATACCTGGCGATCAGTGATGTGCGTCGGGCCGGTAATGTGGGTGTAGCCACCTGGATCGGCATGATCATCGGCACGGCATTAAAAATTGCGTTGAGCTTCATCACGATCGGAGTCTTCGTGGTCGCACTGATCTTCTGACCAGGCAACGGAAGCTGTGCGATCAGTGGATAGGGCCCGGTTCAGTAGCGATGACCATGGCCGTGGCCTCGTCGGTAATTGCGTGAGGAATGACGGCCACCGTAACGATGACTGTGCCCACCCAGGAACAGACCAGGTCCGGGAATCACACCCACTCCGACACCGACAGCGCCGTGGCGTGCGCCGACATAACCCAGTGGCACGACCGCGCAAGATGCCAGGGTCAGGGATAGTGCGGCAATGGACAGCACAGTTCGAATCGATCGTTTCACGGTGGTTTCCTGACGGGTCGTGGTGTGCCGATAACGGGCGGCAGGTCGGACCGGTCGACCTTGGCCGTGAATATTGATGGCGGCGCTGTATCAGGATGTAATCGGACAGTTGATCATCGATGCGAGACTGTCACGATGTCTGTCACTCGGGTAGAGTGCGCGTCAAGGCGGTTTTGTCGGGTATCGATGATCAAGATCGGTCATCTTCGTGGAAAGGGGAGCGATGTACAACGGCAGCCAAGTCACCGTCACCGTCAGTGGTGCGCATGTCGCGCTGCTGACCATCACCAATCCGCCTCATGGATTCATGGACGACCACACCGAGAAAGAGTTGGTCCAGGCCATCGATATCATTCACCGGGAAGCCGACATCAGTGTCGCTGTGATCACTGGCGGAATGCCCGATGTGTTCATCCGCCACTATGACACGCTCGTGCTGGAGGCCCGCGCGCGGCAGATGCGGGCACGCGGGCTCAAGTTTGATGTGCGTCGCCCGGTTCCCGAGGTGGGGATTCACCGGGCGTTGCGTGAAATCCAGGAAAGCGACTGCACCTACATTGCAGCGATCAACGGCACGGCCATGGGCGGCGGTTATGAACTGGCTCTGGCCTGTGATCTACGGGTGGCGCAGGCTGGCGACTACCAGATTGGTCTGCCCGAGGTGAATATCGGTCTGATTCCTGGGGCGGGCGGCACGCAACGTCTGGTCCGACTGGTGGGCGTGGCCAAGGCACTCGAACTGATGCTGATGGGCGATACGCTCAATCCGCGAGAAGCCCGCTCGTATGGTCTGGTCAATGATGTCGTGAATGGGCCGGTGTTGCCGGTGGCTCTCGAAATCGCACGCGCCTTTGCGCTGCGACCGGCACGCGCCAGGGCGCATGTGAAATCGTTGGTACGGCAGTTTGAGCAAGGCATGGAACTGACCGAAGCGCTGGCACTCGAGCGCACCCTGTTCTGCGATCTGATGGTCGATCCCGCCACCATCGACCGCTTACAGGCGCTGAACAATGGGTCGATTACGATCAGCGGCGACGATGTCGCCGATGCAGCCTGATTCACAGGCCGAACCGATCCTGCTCAGCGCATTTCGTTGATCCGGCCTTCCCAAAGCGTGAATGGCCCTTCGGCGGGCGTCAGTTGTAGTTCCGTCAACAAGCGTGTGCCGCCCGTCTGTTGATCCGCGCCCACCAGAAACCGGGTATCGGCCGAGATCCGGATGGCCAGTTTCTTCCCGGAGGACGGGGGAAATCGTTTGAGCAGGTCGTCGAATTTGCGCTGTACCTCGGTCAACTCTGCCTTGCTTTCATCGGTCAGCACGTAAGTGAGGCGAATCCGGCCGCTGGGAGGCTCCATCCAGCTGCGCAAGGCCTTGCCTGCGGCGGGATCGGCTGACTCGCTGCCAATGTTGATGGGTCGCATGCGCATGCGCGCACCGACCGGCTCCCAGGCGTCGTGATCGACCGGCAGTACGGCCATCAGCAACTCGGGTCCGCGATTCGGTGTCGCCGGCACGCGCGAATCCAGATCGACACCCACGGCGACCATCTCGGGGCGGATCTCCAGAAAATCCTTGGGTGTGATTTTCGCCAGACGACCCGACGAATAAATCGGCTGGGTTGCACAGGAAGCCACGATCAGGGCAAGGCCCAGGCATAGAAGCACGGCGCAGAGGCGGCGGAACCGGTGTGCGAGCGCGAATGGGAGTGGGACATTATTGGTCATGGGTGTGGCATCCGAAGCTTGGCGGACAAGACGAATCGATCCGGGTTCAGCACGTGGTGCAACGACACCGTGTACGGTGCGCTGCAGTCATGGAGGTGTGCCCAGTTCGGCCAGGGTGGCGTCGATCAACGCACGCGCAATACTGAAGCGTGGCGGCATGCGGGGCAGGGCCTCGGGTTCGAACCATTGGGCATCGAGCAATTCGGCCGGATCGAATCGCAGATCGCCGCTCTCGTATTCGGCATTGAAGGCAATCATCAGCGAGTTCGGGAATGGCCAACTCTGACTGCGGAAATAGCGCAGATTGCGCACTCGCAGCCCGACCTCTTCCATCACCTCGCGATGAACCGTCTGTTCAACCGTTTCGCCGGCCTCCACGAAGCCGGCCAGAGCGCTGTAAAAGCCGGCCGGGAAGTTGACACCCCGGCCGAGCAGGAGCTGTCGACCCCGGGTGACCAGCACCATCATGGCCGGTGAGATTCTCGGATACACGCCCAGCTTGCAACGCGGACAGGTCCGCAGTCGCTCGGTTGGTGACGCCACGGTGGGTTCGCCACAAGCCCCGCAGAAGCGATGGGTGCGGTCCCATTCGATGATCTGTACCGCGCGCATGGCCACCGCCAGGTTCGCATCATCGAGCACACCGAACCAGCTGCGCAGACCGCCGGCCCGAAATCCCTGGGGCATCTGCGCGACATCGATATCATCGGCCAGCGAAATACCCACATGCTCGTGCCCGCCGAGTCGGCCCAGCGGAAAGATTCCGCCAGGAACAAAGCCCAGTTCCCGCCAGACCCGCCACGGAATGCCGCCGGGCTGATCGAGGGATTGGACCAGCGCGTCACGCACGAACAGATGAACGATGGTGTCGTCATGAAGCTGCAACGACAGCGCGCCTTCAAAATCGTCGGGGCTGGTCAACATGGTTGGTTCATTCGCTCAAGATCATGCATAGGCCTGATCGCCCATCAGCTCAGTGTATCGGGACAGATCGATATTGCCACCACTGACGATGACACCGACCCGTTTGCCGGCCACCGGAACGATCTTCTCCAGGACGGCCGCCGCCGCCAGACACCCGGTGGGTTCGACAATCAGTTTCATGGCTTCGCCGAACCAGCGCATGGTGCGCACCAGTGCGGCATCACTGACCGTAACGACTGCGCTCACATAACGCTGAATGATCGGAAACGTCAGGGCCCCCACCTGGCAGGTCTGGGCGCCATCGGCGATCGTTCTGGGCACCTCGATCGCAACCCGCCGTCCGTCGGCGATCGATCGCTGGACATCGTTACCCGCCTCGGGCTCGACCCCGATCACCTCGCATCGGGGAGCCATCGCATGAGCGACAAGCGCGCAGCCGGAAATCAGCCCACCGCCGCCCAGACAGACAAACAGCAGGTCCAGCGGTCCGGTTTCGTCGAGCAATTCAAGCGCGGCGGTACCCTGACCGGCAATCACATCGGGATGATCGAAGGGCGGTATCACGGTCAGGCCGTCGCGTTGCGCCAGCGTGCGGGCAATCTCGTCGCGGTCTTCGGTGTAACGATCGTACAGGATCACGGTTGCACCATGACTGCGGGTGTTGGCCAGCTTCATCGGTGGTGCGTCAGAGGGCATGACGATGGTCGTGGGGCAGTCGAGCAGCTTGCCCGCCAGGGCAATGGCCTGGGCATGATTGCCTGATGAATAGGCAATGACACCACGTCGCCGCTGCGCCTCGCTCATGCGTGCCAAGGCGTTGCAGGCACCGCGGAACTTGAATGCGCCGATACGCTGCAGGTTTTCGCACTTGAAGTAGATCGATGCACCGGTTGCCGCATTGGCCGCGCTCGAGGTGAGCACCGGCGTACGCAGGGCGTGCGCGCGGATCCGCTCGGCCCCCGCGCAAACATCGGCAAAATTCACCGCAAGCGACGTGCCGGTCGCGTTGTCGGGATGATTGATCGAACCGGTAGTGATCATCAGAACCTCAGACAGAAATTGGCGCGGATCAGACCTCAGGCCTTGCGCGCCGATGTCGTCGCGCTGGCGTTGTCCTGCAACTCGCGCACGCGTTCGACCAGCTTGTGCAAATGGGCGTCAATGATGCCATGGGCGGTCAGACCGGTATGCGTATTGAACAGGTACTCGGCGCAGCTTCCCAGCGGTCCGTGCGCATGGGCCAGCACCTGTGCGGTCTGTTCGTCGCTCAGGCCTGGCGCATAGAAGGGGTAATTCAGATTCATCACGAACGCCAAGCCGGTGATCGATCGCTTTTGCTGATCGCGAAGTGTCACCCAGCGTGGTTGATAGGCGCCGGTGACCATTTCACGGCGCCACAACAATTGCAGTTCCCGATCCAGCGTATCGGATGGGAGGCGGTAGGTGACTCCACGACATGATCCGCCCGGCTCCAGCCCGAGCACAAGCCCCGGAAATTCAGGGGTACCGCGACTGAGTTCCGTTTTCAGACAGAACCGCCGACGGTAGCCATGCAGGGTTACGAGTGCTTGCTCTTCGAACTCGAACAAGGGGTTCCAGATCAGCGAGCCATAGCCGAAGATCCAGACCGGCGCGCCGGCCGGTCGGCACGACAGGGTTTGCGCCAGTGACTGGGCCATTTGATCGCGGGTCAGGGGCGCCGGACGATTCGGATTCGTGCTGGTCAGCGCCAGCTTCTGAAAGTACTCATTCTCCAACAGTTCGCGAGACAAATTCATGGCCGCAAGCTTACCTGCTTTGCCGCTTGATGCCCTGAGCAATCACGCAGAGCAGCGGCGCATGAGCTTGTCTGGTATCGTTCGCGGCATGAAACCGGTCACCATCGCCGCCCTTGAACGGGCGATCAATCGGGCCCGCGAGGCATCGCCGGCAACGGGTAATCACGCCGCACTGGATCCCGAAGTCGGCGTGCTCGCTGCCATCTACGGCGAGTTGATTTTTCGCGGGCACAAGGCCTTCGATCTGGACAGCCTGACGCCGACTGAGCAACAGGCGCTCGAGCGCTGGCTGGACCCTGCGCCGCAGTCGACCAACCAGGCGGCCTGAGGGCCCTGGCGTTCAATCGCTCGAGCCGGTCCTGGCCCGCGCCGATAGTCCGACGCCCTTCTGCGTCGATTTCTTCGAGGTCTTGGTGGTCTTGGTGCCCGTGCCAGCCGGTTTGGCGCTGGCTGTCTTGCGGGCGGCTGGCTTTTTCGCCGGCGCCTTGCGGGATGCCGCTTTCTTGGCAGTGCCGGCTTTGGCGGCTGTTTTGCGGGTGCCAGGGGTCTTTGCCGATCCGTTGGGGCTGGCCGCCACCCCGGGTTTTGCATCATCAGCGGCCCCGGCACCCCGCCCGGCACGGGCGCCGGCTGTCTTCGCCGCGCCGGCGGCCGGTTGAGCGGACTGGCGGCCTGCGGTGTCCGCAGGCGCCGACCCTTCCTTGGTCTTGCGCGGCTCGAATTCGAATCCGACCTTGCCGTCGGGCCCTCGCTTGAGATAGGCCTTGAACTTTCGCCGGGTACGTGATGAGACGAAGTTCGTGAGCAGGTCGGTCTGACCCTCGGCCAGCAGCTTGCGGATCTGGGCGGGTTCGATTTCCTGCTGCAGGATCACTTTGCCGGAGCGGAAATCACAACGTTTGTCAGGCCCGACCGAGTTCTCGCACAGATAGTTCATGCCGTGCTCGTACACCCCGGACTGGCATTTGGGACAGTCGCCCAGCCGCTCGCGGTCCGAAAAATCCACCGGCTCGGCAGTTTCATCATTGTCGTTCTGTCCGAAATCGAACTCGAGCTTGTTCTCGCCACTGAGCGTCAGGATCGCCGCAAACGGACGCCCGAGCTTGCTGCGAAAGCCCTGTAAAGGCCCGATCCGGCGGTCGGTGAGCAGGGTTTCGGCCTCCTGCACTTCCAACTGGCGCGCCCCGGGCACCTTGGTGATCGAGAAGTCGCATTGCGTACAGGCAAAACGCTTGTAGTTCTCCTTGACCACCGCGCCACATTGCGGACAGGGGCTGGTCAGCGTGGCGTAGTCGCCGGGCACGGTGGCCGCACCATAGTTTTTGGCGCGATCGACGATCTGCTGAGCCATCTGGCTGATTTCGCGCATGAAGGCGTCGCGCGCCAGATCACCTCGCTCGATCTGGCCGAGTTTGTTCTCCCACTCACCGGTAAGCTGGGGCATGGTCAGTTCGGTGACACCCAGACCCCGCAACAGCGTCAGGAGTTGAAATGCCTTGGTGGTCGGCAACAATTCCTTGCCCTCACGGGCCATGTAATTTTCCGAGATCAGCCCTTCGATGATGGCCGCCCGGGTTGCCGGTGTGCCCAGTCCCTTGCCCGCCATGGCCTCGCGCAACTCGTCGTCCTCGACGAGCTTGCCGGCGCCTTCCATGGCGGACAGCAGCGTGGCCTCGGTATAACGCGGCGGCGGACGGGTAGCCAGATCGACCACGTCGATCGCCGCCACGGCCGCCTGCTCATCGGCGCCCACGGCCACGAGAGTGTCGTCCCCGACAATGGCCTCCCGACCATAAACCGCAAGCCAGCCCGGCTTGACCAGCACCTTGCCATCGGTCTTGAAGCGATGATCGCCGACCTGCGAAATACGGGTGGTCACCCGGTACTCGGCGGGCGGGAAAAAGATGGCCAGGAATCGGCGAACAACGAGGTCATAGATCTTGGCTTCAACATCGCTCAGATTCCTGGGTGCCTGAAGCGTGGGAATAATCGCGAAGTGATCGGACACTTTCCGATCGTCGAAGATGCGCTTGTTGGGTTTGACCCAGTCGTTGGCCAGGATTTCGGCGGCATGGGGGCCGACCGGATTGGCATTTCGATCGCCGATGATCTCGGCCAGGCGCGGGCCCGATTCATCGCGCAGTGCCGCCATGGTTTCCCTGACCGTGCCGATGTAATCCTCGGGCAGCGCTCGGGAATCGGTACGGGGGTAGGTGAGCACCTTGTGCCGCTCATACAAGGCCTGGGCGACCGAGAGGGTGGCCTTGGCCGACAGCCCGAAGCGGCCGTTGGCTTCCCGCTGCAGGCTGGTCAGATCGAACAGTTGGGGCGCACTCTGATTGGACGGCCGGGTTTCCTCGGTGACCACGGCCTGGCGTCCCTGGCAGGCGGCGGCGATGGCTTCGGCACTGGGTCGATCCCAGATCCGCTCGGCGCGTCGCTCGGCATCCTGGTCGTCTTTCTTGAAAGAGGGATCGAACCAGCGCCCGGCATACCGTCCGGCGGCCACATCGAAGTCAGCACGCACTTCCCAGTATGGCCTCGACACGAAGCGCTTGATCTGTTCTTCGCGTTCGACCACGATGGTCAGCGTGGGTGTCTGCACCCGCCCCACGGTAGTGAGGTAGAACCCGCCGTCCTGGGAATTGAAGGCCGTCATGGCCCGCGTGCCGTTGATACCGACCAGCCAGTCCGCCTCGGAACGGCAACGGGCGGCGTCAGCCAGCGGCAACAGCTGCTCGTCGTCGCGTAGCTTGTTGAAGGCCTCACGAATCGACGCTGGCGTCATCGACTGCAACCACAGGCGTTTGATCGGCTGTCTGGCATTGGTGTGCTGCACGATGAGCCGGAAGATCAACTCGCCCTCGCGGCCGGCATCACAGGCATTGATGAGCTGGTCGATGTCCTTGCGTTTGATCAGCCGGGTCAGGACCCTGAGTCGATCTTCGGTGCGCGCGATCGGGTTCAGGTCGAAGTGATCCGGCAGCACGGGCAGGTTGGCGAATGACCACTTGCCTCGCTTGACCTCGACGTTGTCGGGTGCCTTGATCTCGAGCAGATGTCCGACCGCCGACGAGATCACGTATTGATCGCCTTCGAAATAGTCTTTCTCGCGCTTCAGGCCGCCGAGCGCGCGCGCCAGGTCTGCCGCAACCGAGGGTTTTTCAGCGATGATCAGCGTTTTGCTCATGGGCGGCCCGGCGAGGGTCTGGCTCCTGTGACATCGTCCTGGGACGGTTATCTGGGTCTTTCACGGCCGCACATCATAAGGACCGCCCCAGCGGTAGGCAAGCTGTCTGGAAGGATCAGTCGGGGGGGCGACGTTGCCGCACCCGTCCGTCGGCCAGCCGTTCGATCCGTCCGTCGAGCTCGAGCACCAGCAGTATTTGTTCGAGTGAAGGCGCGTCAAATTCAGGCATCAATAAAAGTGAGTCTACACTTACAGCTTCCCAGCCGACAATCGACAGCAGCCGATCCGCTGTCCCCGGATCACCACACCGGACATCGAGGGGGTTCGGGCCGGTGGATCCCGCCCGTGCCTGTCCACCCGGAGAAGGGCTTACCGGACCCAGTTCGGCCAGGATGTCCTGGACACAATCGACCAGTCGGGCACCCTCTCGGATGAGCTGGTGGCAACCCTTGGATTGCGGCGAATGAATGGATCCCGGGATTGCAAAGATTTCCCGGCCGGCTTCATTGGCCAGGCGGGCGGTAATCAGCGAACCGCTCTCGCGGGCCGCCTCGACCACCAGCACGCCGGCGGCCAGGCCGGCGATCAGGCGGTTGCGTCGCGGAAAGTGGCTGCGCCGTGGTGGCGTTGCCAGTGGCAACTCCGAGATCAGCGCGCCCCGGGACGGAATGCGCTGGGCCAATGCCCGGTGCCCGGCCGGATACACCCGGTCGACGCCGGTGCCGAGCACGGCCACGGTCCTGCCCTGATCCGCCTGTAGTGCGCCCTCGTGCGCGGCGGCATCGATACCCTGGGCCAGGCCGCTCACGATGGTCAGGCCCTGAGCGGCCAGATCGGTGGCAAATGCGCGGGCGTTGTCGAGGCCGCCCAGACTGGCATGACGGCTGCCCACGATGGCCAGCATCGGCGTGCTCAGGCTGGCCACCTCACCCTGGACATAGAGCAGCGGCGGTGGATCCGCGATGTCCAGGAGCCGCTGTGGGTAGTCGGGATCGGCCAGTGTCAGCAGACGACGACCGGGCATCCGGCTCCAGGCCAGCGCCTGATTCACCTGGTCGTCGATGTCGGGATCGGGGCTCAGCAAGCGGGTGGCGAACGCGGCCCCGACGACCTGGGTGACCGCCTGGTGGGATGCACCCAGCAGACGATCGGGGCTGCGGAACGCCCGCAGCAGGGTCAATGCCGTGGCCGGGCCGACCCCGTGAGTCAGGGTGAGCCGCAGCCAGGCGGAAAGCTCGCGCGCCGACGCGCGGGCTGGCGGCAGTGGGCCGGGATCAGGGTTTGGCGACCGTATCACCGACCGAGATTGTCTGGGAAGCGTCCATGACCAAACCATACGCGATCTTGTCGAAGACCCGGAAGACCAACAGATGGCCTACCGCCTCATCCGGAAGCTTGACCGATTCTTGCGCGTCACGATCCACTACCACCCGGCCGAGCTGCCGCACGGCCAGTACGTTGCCCACATCCAGCCCGTCCTCGGTGCCCCGGTTGATCGCGATCACGGAGTTCTTGCCAACCTGACTGACGCCACGATAGACCGACACGATTCGGCCCTGGACATCGCGCTCGGGCGATCGGGGGACCATGTTGAACATGCGAGCCCGTTCGGCAGGCATCAGCCGGTCGCCCACACCGACCTCTTCACTGGTGTTGTAGACCCGTAGGGTGGCCGGATCGCCGGCCTTCTCGAGCCGGGCCGAGCCCACATACAGCGCTTCCCAGGCGATGGGCAGCCGGGTGTCCGGGTCGGTCAGCGGCCGGGCCTGCCGGTAGATATGGTATTCGGTCACCGATTCATCCGTGATGCCCCGCACATAGGCCTTATCGCCACGGCCCAGATAGACCCGACCCTCCTGGGTCGCGACGATGCGGGGGTTCTCGTTAAGACTTTTCTCGTCGATGATCAGCGGACGATTCAGGAACGCATCGATGGCGGCGGTGTTGATCGTTGCAATCGCGTCCTCGTCACCCGGAATCGAGCGCACCATCGGCTGGCGGCGGTCCACACCGCTGGCGGCCCGGCTCGAATCCTGGGCGTTCCGACCATTGCGGGCATGACGAGCGCCATCGGCGACGGCGCCGGGCCCATCTCGCGTTGCCGATCCGTCACCGACCGATTTGCCCAGGCGCAATCGCGGGCTTTCGCCACTTCGGTCCAGATAGACCACATCGCCTGGATAGATCCAGTGCGGGTCCTTGATCGATGCCCGGTTCAACTGCCAGATTTCAGGCCAGCGCCACGGCTCAGCCAGGAAACGGCCCGAGATGTCCCAGAGCGTATCGCCCTTCACCACGGAGTAGCTGTCCGGCGCATCGGGTGCCAGGCGAAGTTCGTCGGCAAGCGCAGGCCCACCAAGAGTCAGGATCAGGGCCGAGGCCGCAAGCTGCGTGATAAACTTTTTCATGGCTTCTTCCATGGCGGAGGAGGGGTCGTACATCAGTCAGATTGTCAGTTGAATTGGCGCTCTGCCGCCATCATCTATTGGTTGGAATTGCCACGCTGTTGGCGTGCCGTTTCACTCAACATCCTGATTCACAACATATTTTTGTAATCGTCGACCGCCGGACGGTCGCTGCGAACCGATGGCCGTACTCGACATCCTGCGATACCCGGACAAACGACTGCACCAGGTGGCACAGCCGGTTCAGGTGGTTGACGAGGCCGTGCGCCAACTGATCCAGGACATGGCGCAGACCATGTACGAGGCACCGGGCATCGGCCTGGCGGCGACTCAGGTCAATGTGCACCGGCGGGTCATCGTGATCGATGTATCCGACGACAAGAACGACCTGAAGGTATTCGTCAATCCGGAGATCATCCGCCGCAGCGATCAACAGCAGTCGTATGAAGAGGGCTGTCTTTCCGTCCCTGGCGTTTACGAATCCGTCGATCGACCCGATCAGGTCACTGTCCGGGCGCTCGACGCGTCGGGCGCGCCATTCACCCTCGAGTGTGACGGCCTGCTGGCCGTCTGCATCCAGCATGAAATCGATCACCTGGATGGCAAGGTCTTCGTACAGTATCTGTCGCGGCTCAAGCAGAGCCGGATCAGATCGAAGATGAACAAGCTCGAACGTCCGGTCACCCAGGATTAGCCCGCATCGCGCCCGCAAGGCCGGGGCCGCCCGCCCATGAAGCTCGTCTTCGCCGGTACCCCGGTTTTCGCCGATGTGGCCTTGCGTGCCCTGATCGCCGCTGGTCATAACGTTGAGTTAGTACTCACTCAACCCGATCGACCAGCCGGTCGTGGCAAGCAACTGCGGGCGAGTCCGGTCAAACAGACCGCTCTGGCGCTGGACATACCCATCGCCCAGCCGGCCCGTCTTCGCGATCCGGCGTCATGGGAACCCGTGCAGTCAGCAGGCGCCGATGCAATGATCGTCGCGGCGTATGGCCTGATTCTGCCGCCCGGCCTGCTGCGCGTGCCCCGGCGGGGCTGTCTGAACATCCATGCGTCGTTGCTGCCGCGCTGGCGTGGCGCGGCGCCGATCCAACGGGCGATCGCCGCCGGCGATACGGTCTCGGGGGTCTGCATCATGCAGATGGACGAGGGCCTGGACACCGGTCCGGTGCTGTTGCGACGGCGCTGCGACATCCTGGCCACCGACACGGGTGCAAGCCTTCATGATCGGCTCGCGATGCTTGGTGCCGACGCCATCGTCGCGGCTCTGCAAGGACTTGCCCTGGGAGACCTGCAGGCTGTTGCCCAGCCGGCCGACGGCATCACCTATGCCGCGAAGGTCCTGCCCGAGGAACGATGGCTGGACTGGACTCATCCGGCCCATCGGCTGGCCGACCAGATCCGCGCTTTCGATCCGGTGCCGGGCTGCGCGGCCCGGCTGGCGCGCGAGCCCGACCAGGCCTTAAAAATCTGGTCGGCGCAGGCCCTGCCCGAGCGCCCGTCCGGACTTGGTATCGGTGAGCCCGGTCTGTTGCGGTTCGTCGAGGGGTCCGTGCTGGTCAGTTGTGGTGATACAACCTGGCTGAAATTGCAGTCCGTGCAACGGCCTGGCGGGAACCGTATAACGATCAATGACTTTCAGCGTGCCTCGGGCGCGTTTCGCGACAATGACAGGTTCCTGGTACCCCAGGCTTGAGTGATTGCCCCGGGGTCCCCATCTAGTTGGTTGAACCACCGGGCCAGCGCGCTGGATGACCGGTCAACCTTTTACGGAGTCAACCATGTTCAATTGGGCACGTACCGGCCTGCTGATGGCCGGCATCGTTGGATTGTTCGGCGCGATCGGTGCAATGATCGGTGGCCAGCAAGGCATGCTGCTTGCATTGGGTTTTGCGGTGCTCAGCAACTTTTTTGCCTATTGGTACTCCGACAAGATGGTCTTGCGCATGTACAACGCGCAGGAAGTCGACGAGCACTCGGCCCCCCAGTTCTACCGGATGGTCAGGGAACTGGCTGCCCGCGCCAACCTGCCCATGCCCAAGGTCTATCTGATCAACGAGGCAGCACCCAATGCGTTTGCCACGGGCCGCAATCCGGCCAATGCCGCGGTTGCCGCGACCACCGGCATTCTCGAAGTGCTCTCCGAGCGCGAGCTGCGCGGCGTCATGGCTCATGAGCTCGCCCATGTGAAAAACCGGGACATCCTGACCCAGACAATCAGCGCGACCATGGCCGGTGCGATTTCCGCCTTGGCCAATTTCGCCATGTTCTTTGGTGGCCGGGACTCCGAAGGCCGGGGCATCAACCCGATCGCCTCGATCCTGATGATGATCCTGGCGCCGATGGCCGCGATGCTGATCCAGATGGCCATTTCACGCGCGCGTGAATACGAAGCAGACCGGCTGGGCGGTGAGATCGCCGACGATCCGGAGGCGTTGGCGTCGGCTTTGCGCAAGATCGAGCGTTATGCACAAGGCACGCCTTTGGAAGCCGCCGAGCGGCATCCCGAGACGGCGCAGATGATGATCATGAATCCGCTCTCCGGCGGTGGTCTGCGCGGCCTGTTCTCCACCCATCCTGCGACCGACGAGCGGGTCCGGCGCTTGATGGCGATGGTGCGGGGCGCCCGCTGAAGGCCGGCGCCGCGCTGACCGATGATCAGGCGCGGCTGACCCTCGCTCAGGAAATGGCCTCGGCGGCCGTGTCGGTCGCCCGAGTCCGGGCCGGGCATCCGCTGCCGGTTGCGCCGGGCCTGCCCGACGAGCTTGGATCGATGGCCAGCAGCACCGTCATGGTCCCCAAGGCCGGCGGCCGGGTCATGCCGCCAAGGTCGCGCGCGGCGATCCGCGACATGGCGTATGCAACCGTTCGCCGCCTGGGCTGGCTTGAAGCGATGCTCGCCCAGCTCAACAACCGCACGGTCGATCCGATGGTTGCCGCCCTGCAACTGGTCGCCCTGGAGCAATTGATCAAGCCGATGCGCCCGCCGGCGGTCATTGTCGATCAGGCCGTCCGCTCGGCCAGCGAGCAAGCGGCCACCCGCCATGCCGGCGGACTGATCAATGCGGTGTTGCGCCGCTTCCTGCGCGAGCGCGAGCCGCTCACTGCGCGGATCTCGGCCAATCCGGTCGCCGTGTGGAATTTCCCGGCCTGGTGGATTTCCGATCTGAAGCGTGACTATGCCGGAAGTTGGGAGCAGATTCTCAACATATCGGCTCAGAATGCGCCGATGACGCTGCGCGTCAACCGGCGCCGCATCGAGCGCGACGACTATCTAGCGATGCTCGAGGCCGCCGGCATGAGTGCCAGTGTGCTGGGCCCCTGCGCGCTGCGGCTGGCCAGCGCGGTCGATGTGGGTCGGCTACCCGGATTCGCCGACGGCCTGGTGTCCGTCCAGGACGCCGGCGCCCAGCTGGCCGCACGGTTGCTGGATGTCACCGATGGCCACCGGGTGCTCGATGCCTGCGCCGCGCCGGGTGGCAAGACGGCGCATCTGCTGGAGAATCACGCCGTGGAACTGCTCGCGCTCGACCGCGATGCGGGACGGGCCAGACAGATCGATGAAAATCTGGATCGCCTCGGTCTGGCCGCGGGTGCCCGTGTCGTGGTGGCCGATGCCGCCGACCCGGCCGCATGGTGGGATGGGCGCCCGTTCCAACGGATACTGGTCGATGCGCCTTGCTCGGCGTCCGGCGTGGTGCGTCGACATCCGGAAATTCGCTGGTTGCGCCAGCGTCGCGATATCGAGACATTCGCCCGGACCCAGTGCGAAATCCTCAACGGACTTTGGCCCACGCTGGAGCGCGGTGGTAAATTGCTTTATGCCACGTGTTCGGTGTTTCCTTCGGAAGGGGAAGGTGTAATCAACCGATTTCTGGCTGACCGGCGCGAGGCGCGTCGTCTGACCCTCATGGGCAGCCCCGGCGCATCGGATCAGTGGATTCCGATCGGTCAATTGCTGCCGCAAGCCGGGTCTGACCGCGACCACGATGGCTTCTTCTATGCGCTTATCGAAAAACTAACGTGATCGCCCGTTACCTCCTGGCGCTGGCGTTGATCGTCGTGCTGGTAGGTGGCAACCCGGTTGCCCGCGCGGCCGATAGCATCGACGTCACGTCAGTCGTCATCGAGCCAGTTCCCGATTCGGACGACTGGTTGCTGTCGGCCGACTTCTATCTGCCGGTGCCGACCCGGGTCAAGGAGACCCTGGAGCTGGGCGTGCCCTTGTATTACGTGGTCGAGTTCGAACTGACCCGTTCACGCTGGTGGTGGCGCGACCAGCGGGTTGCACAGGCCAGCCAGGCCTATCGCCTGTCCTATCATCCCATCACGCGCCGATACCGGCTGACCCGGTCTGGCTACTCACAGGAGTACATTGCCATCGCCGAAGCCATGGCATCTCTGGCCCGGATCCGTGGCTGGCTGGTATTGAATGACACGCCGTTGCAGTCGGGCACCACCTATGATGCGGCGCTGCGCATGCGGCTCGATTCCAGCCAGCTGCCTGGCCCGTTGCAGATTGATGTACTCAACAATCAGGACTGGAAGCTGGACGCGCCATGGAAGCGATTCACGCTGACCCCGGGGACAACGACAAGCGTGCGATAGGCCGCCTGCTGCGCGTCGCCCTGATCGGCGCCGTCGGCGTGGCGATGATCCTGCTCGCGCTGCTGGCGACCGCCACCTCCAATACCGAGTATTTCCAGCAGGCCTACAACCTGTTGTTCTGGCTCACGGTAATGGTCGCCATCGCGCTGGGCCTGCTCGTGTTCGAGTTGTTGCGCCGGCTGATCGTGCGCTATCGGCGCGGTCTGTTCGGCACCCAGCTGATGGCGCGCATGGCCGTGTCGTTCAGCCTGATGACGCTGCTGCCGGTATTGCTCATCTATCTGGTGGCGGTCACTTTCGTGGGCCGCTCCATCGAATCCTGGTTCGATGTGCCACTGGGCCGGGCGCTCGAATCCGGGCTGACCATGGGTCGGGCCGCCCTGGACAACATTCGTGACGAGACCCGCGCCAAGGCCAATGCGATGGCCGCGGCCCTCGACTGGTCCGAGCCCGCTGAATGGCCGGCGATGCTTCTCACAACTGCGTGCCCAGAACGCCGTGCCCGGGGCGGCGGTCGTGTCCTCGCGAGGTGAGCTGGTGGTGTCGGATGGTGATCGGCTCGAGCCCTTGATCCCCGATCTGCCAGGCGGCAATCAGTTGCTGCGGGCGCGGATGACGCAGCACTACGCCGAATACGAGAGTGGTGATCCGCGGCAGGGCGACACCGTCCTGAAGCTGCGGGTCATCGTGCCGATCGGCAGTTCGGCACGACCGGCCGAGTCGCTCTACTTCCTGCAGTTGCTGCAGCCGGTTCCCGATGCCCTGGCCGAGAGCGCCGACGCGATCGCGCAGGGGCGGGCGGGCTACCAGCAACTGCTTGAATCCCGAGCCAGCCTGAAGCGATTGTTCCGGGTCACGCTCACCCTGATCTTCGTATTGACGGCCTTTGCGGCCATTGCCTCGGCCTTTCTGTTGTCGGGTTGGCTCACCGGCCCACTATCGATGCTCGCCGCCGGCACGCGGGCCGTCGCCGAAGGCGACTTCCGACCGGTCAAGGACTATTCCGGTCGCAGCGAGTTGGGCGTTCTGACCCAGTCTTTCAATGCGATGACGCGCCAGCTCGAAGAGGCGCGCCTGCTGGTTGATCGCAATCAGCATGAACTCGAACAGGTCAATGCCCGCCTGGAAAGCGTGTTATCGAACCTCACGGCCGGGGTCCTGGTGCTCGATTCCGAATTTCGACTCACGCTCGCCAACCAGGGTGCCGAGCGGGTGCTTGGCATCAGCACCTTTGAACATCTGGATGAACCCATTGCCGAGATCACGCCGCTGGCCGAGATCGCCGATCAGATCCGCCAGGCCTTCAGCGAACAGGCCGAGGCGGGTGATGCGAGCTGGCAGCGCCAGTTCACCCTGGCCTCGCGCCGACGGCCCGAACCGAGCACGGGCCCGCGCATGCCGGGCATCAGTCTGCGGGCCGATACGACCATCGTCGCGCGCGGTTCGATCCTGCCGGAGCGGCGGGTCGGCTATGTGATCGTGTTCGACGAGATCACCGAACTGGTCTCGGCGCAGCGCGCCAATACCTGGGCCGAGGTCGCCAGGCGGTTGGCCCACGAAATCAAGAACCCGCTCACGCCGATCCAGTTGTCGGCCGAACGGCTCTTGCTCAAACTGCGGCCCCGGCTCGAGGGCAAGGACGGTGAATTGCTCGAGCGCAGTGCAACAACCATCGTCAATCAGGTGGGTGCACTCAAGCTGATGGTCGATGAGTTCCGGGACTACGCCAGGCTGCCGGCCGCAAAGCTGGAGCCCCTCGATCTGAACTCGCTGATCGAGGATGTCCTGGGCCTGTATCAGACCGATGCGCCGGGCCGCCCCCGCCCGCAAGCCAGGCTCGGCGCCGACCTGGTGCCGGTCATGGGTGATCGGACCCAGTTACGCCAGCTGATCCACAATCTGGTCAAGAATGCCCTTGAAGCCACCGAGAAAATTCACGAGGCCAACGTCCAGATCATCACCGAATCGATGGTCACCAGCGGTGGCGCGGCGGCGATCCGTCTCACCGTACGTGACAACGGACCGGGGTTTCCCAGTAATATGCTGTCTCGGCTGTATGAACCGTATGTCACCAGCAAGGCGAGGGGCACCGGACTTGGCCTGGCGATCGTCAAAAAGATTGCCGACGAACATGGCGCTAGAATCGAGGCCTTCAACCTGACGAATGATGATTCGGACGACAGTCAGGTTGCCAGGGGTGATGCTGCGAACGATGCCGAACCGGTCGTATCAGGTGCGCAGGTCTCTATCGTTTTTTCCAAACTCGCCAAAAGCGTGGACAATAACCTCCTTCCACTGCATTCGCGGGAAACCAACGCGTAAGGATTCATGGCGGAGATACTCGTAGTCGATGACGAAATCGGCATTCGTGAACTGCTCTCCGAGATCCTCGGCGATGAAGGTCACGCGGTGCTGTTGGCCGACAGCGCGAGTCAGGCGCGCGAAATCCGAGAAAAAAGTCATGTAGACCTGGTCCTGCTCGATATCTGGATGCCCGATACCGATGGCGTGACCTTGCTCAAGGAATGGGCCACGACCGGCAAGCTGACCATGCCGGTGATCATGATGTCCGGTCACGCGACCATCGACACAGCCGTCGAAGCGACCCGGATTGGTGCGCTCGATTTTCTCGAAAAGCCGATCACCCTGCAAAAACTGCTATCGGCAGTCGAGTCCGGTCTGCAACGCAATCGCGTGCCCAACCCCGCCGCCCTGGCCAACGGCCTGTATGCGCGCCCCTACCCACCGATGATGCCCGGTGCCGTGCCATCGGCCATCGGTACACCGGCCACCGCGCCGGTGCGGACGCCGCTCACCATGGGCAATGCGATGCCAGCGGCTGCGGTGCCCGCGCATCTGCATAGTTATTCACCCCAATCGCTCGAAGCCGGCTACGGCAATCCCAATCTGCCTCATAGCCGACCGGGATTTGTGGCTGCCTTCGATCTGCCCCTCGACATTCCCCTGCGCGAAGCCCGCGATGCCTTCGAGCGCGTCTATTTCGAGCACCACCTGACCCGCGAACACGGCTCCATGACCCGGGTCGCGGAGAAAACCGGTCTCGAACGCACTCATCTGTATCGCAAGCTCAAGCAACTCGGTATCGATCTGGCCCGCGGCGCGTATCGCAATCGCGGCGGTCAGTAGCCACCGGCGCCGGGCCAGACCGAATGGCCGTCAGCGCGTTTGACCTGTTCCGAATCGGCATCGGGCCCTCGAGTTCGCATACCGTGGGCCCGATGCGGGCAGCGCGCCTGTTCGTCGAACGCCTGCAGGGCGCTGGCGATATTACCCGGGTCAGCCGCATCAATGCCCATCTGTATGGGTCGCTGGGTGCCACGGGCAAGGGCCATGGCAGTGACAAGGCGGTGCTGCTCGGCCTGGAAAGTGAAAAGCCCGAAACCGTTGATATCGAAGGCGTTCCGGCACGCCTGACCGCCATTCGCCAACAGGGTCGGATCATGCTCGCCGGCCGCCACGCTATCGAATTTCGCGAGGCCGAGCACCTGCGCTTCCATCGTCGCGAGACGCTTCCCGGTCATGCCAATGGCATGCGCTTTGAGGCTTACGATGCGGCAGACAAGCTGCTGGACAGCCGGATCTACTACTCGGTCGGCGGCGGTTTTGTGATCGCTGATGAAGTCCTGGCCGATGGCAACAAGGTCAGAGTCATCGCACCCGAGACCGATATTCTCCCCTTGCCGTTTCGCAGCGCCGAGGCCTTGCTGGTGCTCACCCGGCGCGAATCCTGCTCGATTGCGACGATCATGCGTCGCAACGAGCGCCATTGGCGCACGGACGCGCAGATCGATGCCGATCTGCTGCAGATCTGGCAGGCGATGCAGGACTGCGTGCGTCGGGGTTGCAATACCGAGGGCATCCTGCCGGGCGGCTTCAAGGTTCGCCGCCGCGCGGCCGGGCTGCTGGCCCAGCTACGGTCGAATCCGGAGGCCGCTTTACGCGATCCGCTGCAGGTGCTCGACTGGGTCAACCTCTACGCCTTGGCCGTGAACGAAGAAAACGCCGCCGGTGGCCGGGTGGTCACTGCGCCGACCAATGGTGCGGCCGGCATCATCCCGGCGGTGCTCCACTATTACGTGCGTTTCGTGGCCGGTGCGACCGACGCCGGCGTCATCGATTTCCTGCTCACGGCCGCAGCCATCGGCATCCTGTACAAGGAAAACGCCTCGATCAGCGGCGCCGAAGTCGGTTGCCAGGGCGAGGTCGGGGTGGCCTGCTCGATGGCCGCCGGCGCGCTCTGTGCGGTGATGGGCGGGTCGCCCGAGCAGGTCGAAAATGCGGCCGAAATCGGCATGGAACATCATCTGGGGCTTACCTGCGATCCGGTCGGCGGGCTGGTCCAGATTCCGTGCATCGAACGCAATGCGATCGCTTCGGTCAAGGCCATCAATGCGGCGCGCATGGCTTTGCGCGGCGATGGCACCCATTTCGTGAGTCTCGACAAGGTGATCAAGACCATGCGCGAGACCGGCGCCGACATGAAAACCAAGTACAAGGAAACGGCGCGCGGCGGCCTGGCCGTCAACATTATCGAATGCTGATTTTCGATAGTAAGTAATCACTTTCCAGCATTGGCAGCTGGACACGGTTTTCACCATGCGAACGTCAGCACGACCGACGACCCCCCGATCCCGGGTTTTGAAACGGTGAAAAAATGTACGCCAGCCGCCCGATTCTCGCGTTAATGTGCCGATGAACGGTGCAGCGATGGTCCCGATGAGCGGTTCACCGGCCGCTCAGTCATCAGACCGATTGCACTGAACTTTCCGGCCGGGCGGCCGACATCACCAGGGGAGGGCCGCGTGCGCGCCGCGTTACGTCCCGCCCCGGTGACCCGCCGTCCTGGCCGCCAGCCTGCGGGCATGCGACACGCAACCTCGGAGAATGCGAGCATGAACATGATCTACAACAGTCCGACCTACTGCGTGGTCGAATTTGAACTCGACGAGGGTGCGGTGAATCCTCGCGACGGGTTCGAGATCATGGACAAGGCAAGCCGGCGTGAAATCTACATTGGTGGTGCGCTGGCCGAGCGCTTTCGCGAGGATGTCGCACAGCTGGTGCAGGGTGAACCGTCGATGGAGGAAATCGACGATTATCTGAGCACGTTCGGCAGCCTCATGCATCATCCGCTGTTGCTGCACTGAGCCCGGACGGCCTTCAGCGCTCTGGATTTCCCTCCTGGCCAAGCCGATCGGATCGCCAACAATCGACTATCATGTCGGGCACATCCATCAGGAACTCCCGGGCCTTGCCTGCCGATCTCCTGGCGCGGATGCGACCAATCCCGATTGCCACCTGTCGTATGCCAGAAGTCACTTATATCGCCCATGATGGCAAGGTCAGTCAACTGGAAGTGGAGGTTGGCAATTCCCTCATGATGGCCGCCGTATTCGACGGCATCGATGGTATCGAGGGCATGTGCGGCGGCTGTCTGTCCTGTGCGTCCTGTCATGTTCAGGTTGACGAGCCCTGGTTTTCGCAGTTGCCGCCCGCCTCTGACGACGAGCTGACCATGCTTGGCCAGACCGCCTCGCCGAGGCAGCCGAACAGCCGGCTGAGCTGTCAGATCGAAATGTCGGCGGCTCTCGCGGGCATCGTCGTTCGCATGCCGGCGAGCCAGTCCTGAAAGAACAAGAGCGGCGCGTCGCACGCGCTGGTGTCGCGAAGCCGATACGTTTTCGATGAAAGACGGCCGGATTCGAAAGGGTTGAATCGGGAGGGAACCGATGGGGTTTAGGCATTGGGCAGTCGGACTGTGGTTCGCCCTGTTCTGCTGTGCTGCGTTTGCACAGACCGTGGACGTCACGCTTCTCGCTGCACACCCATGCCGATCTCGAATCGAATTCCTGGCGTCAAATCGTCGAAGCCTGGATCGAGCGTATCGAGGCCGAGTCCAAGGGTCGGATCCGGATCATCGCGCAGGGCAGCGAAACCGCCAATACTGTCGAGCCCTCCGAGCTCTACGACGCCGCCAAGGATGGCCGCATCGATATCGCCTGGACGTCCACCCGGTTCAACGAAGGCCGGTTTCCCCGGATCGAAGTGTTCGAACTACCGTTCGTCATGACGCAGGCCGAGGCTGTCTCACGCGCCCTTTGGGAATACATGTCGATCTACGCCGCGGATGAATTCAAGGACACGCGGGTACTCGCGTTACATGTGCGGGCTGCCAGCGCCCTGCATACGATCAAGGGCCCGATCGCTGCCGTCACGGATCTGCGAGGCCTGCGTATTGCCACCTGGGGACGACAATCGACCCGGATGCTCTCGGTGCTGGGAGCCAAGCCCTACAACCTGTCGCGTGCTGATCTGGCCCTTGCCCTGGAACGCGGCGAACTCGACGGTGCGATAGCGTCCTGGCCTCAGCTGGCCACGCTGGATCTGCCCGGGCGCCTGAGTTTTCATACCGAATTCGACATCAAATCGACCACCTTCGGTACCGCGCCCTTCATGCTGGTCATGAATGCCAAACGCTTTGATTCGCTGCCGGCCGAACTTAAAGCCATCGTCGAACGCCATTCAGGGCTCGACGTCTCGGCCGGATTCGGTCAGGCCTTCGACCACAAGGCCATGCGTAATCGTGAGCAACTGGCCAAGGGCGACACGATCACCACACTGCTGGCGACCGATGCGGAAGCCTTTCGCAAGGCAACCGCCGCGGTCGATCAGGCCTGGATGAAGGACGTTGCCGACAAGGGTTTCGATGGTCAGAAGCTGCTTGACGGCGCCAGGACACTGGTCAAGAAATACACCAAGTGATCAGTTGCCCCTGGGCACGGTTCCCTCGACACCCTTCACGTAGAAGTTGATGCCGCCCAGAAATTTGTCGTCGGCCACCTGACCGGCGGCCACGACTTCCTTGCCGGTATTGTCGATGATGGGACCCTGCCAGATGGCCAGACTGCGATCTTTGAGTCCGGCGCGAGCAGCCTGGACCCGGCTGCGCACATCCTCAGGCAACTTGTCGGACAGCGACACGATGTCGATCGCGCCCTCGGGAACGCCCCACCAGTCGCTGCCGGTTTTCCAGGTGCCGGCCGCCGCCGCCTTGACCCGCGACGTGTAATAAGGGCCCCAATGGATCACGGCCGACGCCAGATGGGCCTTCGGGCCGTAGCTGGTCATGTCACTGTCCCAACCGAAGGCCAGCTTGCCGGCCTTTTCGGCTGTCTGCAGCACGGCCGCCGAATCGGTGTTTTGAAACAGCACGTCGGCCCCCTGGTCGATCAGCGACTGGGCTGCCTCGCTCTCGCGGGGTGGGTCGAACCATTTGTTGACCCAGACCACACGGGTGCTGACCGCCGGATTCGACCGCTGGGCACCCAGGGTGAACGAGTTGATGTTGCGGATGACTTCCGGAATCGGTACCGAGCCCACCACACCCAGCGAGTTGGATGTCGTCATCGCGCCAGCGATCAGGCCGGCCAGATACGCGCCTTCATAGGTGCGCGAATCGTAGCTGCGAAGGTTCTCGGTGGTCTTGTAGCCGGTCGCATGTTCCCAGTAGATGTCGGGAAACTCGCGACTGAGCTTGCGCATGGTCTCCATGTAGCCAAACGTGGTCCCGAAGATGATCTTGTTGCCTTGCAGGGCCAGGTCACGAAAGACGCGTTCCGCATCGGCCGACTCGGGCACGCTTTCCACGATGGTCGAGACCATCGAGTTGCCCATTGCCGCCTGTGCGGCCTTGCGTCCGTTGTCATGGGCGAAGGTCCACCCGCCATCGCCAACCGGTCCGATATAGACCCAGGCGGCCTTCAGCGGCTGGGTGGCAGCCGGCGCGGCGCCCGGCGTGCCGGCCGCCGCGCCGACCGCTGCCGCAACAGCAGCGCCGGCGGCGGCGGCAGCGGTATTAGCCGCGGCGTTGCCGCCGGGCGCCGCTGCATCGGACCCGGCCAGCTTGTCCGACAATTGCGCCGTTGATTCGGCTGCCTTGGCGGTCATCGCGGCAGCAGACTGTCTGGCCTGGTCGGCCAGTGCCTTGGCCGACTCGCTCACGGTGGCGGCCAGATCACCGGCCGAGGCATCGGCCTTAGCCGCCGCACTGCCCAGGCGGGAAGCGGCATCGGATCCGGCGGCGGTGATCTTCTCGCCCACTTCACGCGCCGCCTCACCCGCCTTGGTTGCTGCATCCCTGGTGGCGTCCACGGCTAAACCAGCCGTGTCCTTGGCGGACTGCGCAACAGTGCCGGCGGCATCCTTGGCCGAGTCGGCAAGCGTGGTTGCCTTGGCGGCCGCCTCGCTCGCCGCACCCTGCACCTTGGTGGCCGCGTCGCTCGCTGCTGTCTGCGCCTTAGCCGCTGCGTCGCTCGCCGCGCTTTGCGCCTTGGATGCCGCTTCGTTGGCCGCTTCCTTCACCTTGGCCTGTTCCTCCTTGCTGCAGGCCCCCAGTGCGGTGATACCTGACACTGCCAGCACTATCGCCATCGAGCGCAAGCCCGGTCGTTTCATAGTCTTCCCCATCGAGATAAACGCCATTCAAATCAACTTGTGGGCACCAGGTTCAGCCGACGATCAGCGAGGTCGGATCGGTGACCGGCTTGCCACGTGCACCCGCCACGGCACGAGCTGCGTCGATCAATTCGATCATCGTGCCGTCATCGATCGGCAATTGCTGCGCTCGGGCCTTGCGCATGCGCCGCTCGGGATCGCCCGGCATCAGGATGCCACCCAACTCGCGACCGATCTCATCCAGGCGGGCCGACCGAACCCACTCGATGAAGTCACGGGTTTCGGTCTCGAAGCTGTCCGCCGTGCCCAGCCTGCGCGGATCGAAAACGATGGTCAGCATGTTGTTGATGATCGACCATTGCCGTGGCCAGTCCTTGGGCTTGAGCGTCTGACCGCCGGTCATCGCGCCCCCCAGCATCTCGCAGACCATCGCCAGGGCATGGCCCTTGTGTTGCGCGAAGGTCCGAATCGCGCCCATCGGCTCGTCGAACAACACCCTGGCATCAGTGGTCGGGCGACCATCCGGATCGATGGTCGTCCCCTCGGGCAGGGGCACTTGTTTGTTCATCGCCACGCGCGCCTTGCCGTGGGCGATCGCGCTCGTGGCGAAGTCCAGCACCAGGTGCTCGCCATTGGCGCGGGGAATTCCGACCGTGAACGGATTGGTCAGGAAACGCCCCTGGCTGCCGCCGTAGGGCGTCACCGCCGGTGTTCGCGTATTGGCATTGACGAAATGAATCGACACCATCCCGGCAGCAATTGCCATTTCGGCCCAATGACCCACGCGGCCCAGATGATGCGAATTGCGCAGCCCCATGAGCGCGATGCCGTACTGGCCGGCGCGTTCGATGGCGACGGTCATGGCCTGATGCGCAACCGACTGTCCCATGCCGACCCCGCCATCGGCGATGATCATCGATCCGGCGTCTACCGCCAGCTCGATCTTGCGATTCAGTTGCAACTCGTCATTGAGCAGCGACTTCACATACCGGGGCACCATGCCCACGCCGTGCGAATCGTGCCCGGACAGATTGGCCAGGACCAGATGATCGGCCGTGAGTCTGGCCTCATTCGCACTCGAACCGGCGGCTTCGAAAATCTCGCAGATCCAGGCATGGACCTTTTGCGTATCGATCAGATGTTCTTTCATGTCAGACCACCTTGACCGTGATGCTGCCCACGCCGGCAATCTCGCCATGCATCAGGTCGCCACGGCTCACGGCCGCCACCCCGGCCGGCGTGCCGGTGAAGATCAGATCGCCGGGTTCGAGGCGCCAGAATGCACTCAGGTGTTCGATGATTTCGTCGATAGACCAGATCAGTTCGCCCGTTGTGGCCTTCTGCCGGGATTCACCATTGACCTCGAGCGTGATCGCCGCCTGATCGATGTTCGTGACCCGTGCGGCCGGCACGATGCTGCCGATCGGGCCGGATCGATCAAAGCCCTTGCCGATCTCCCAGGGGCGCCCGGATTTTTTCGCCTCGCCCTGCAGGTCGCGGCGCGTCATGTCCAGACCGACCGCATAGCCGAAGACATGGCTGCGAGCCTGGGCCGCCTTGATGTTGGCGCCACCGATGCCGATCGCGACGACCAACTCCAGTTCGTGATGCAGGTCAGTGGTCCCTGGCGGATAGGGCATCTCACCCGTACCACCCGGTGCCACATGAAAGACGGCATCGGCGGGCTTCATGAAAAAGAAGGGCGCCTCCCGGCCGCTGAAACCCATCTCCTTGGCATGCTCGACATAATTGCGACCGACGCAGTACACACGGCGCACCGGAAAGGCCGTGTCTGTCCCGGCCACGGGCAGGGTGGTGGCCTCAGGGGCAGGGATCGCAAGCTTGGGCATTCAGGTCTCCTTTTTCCAATAGAGCACCCGCTGTTCGGGTGCCGACGAATAGGCGCGCAGCGGCGGGCGCAATACCAGCAGGTCATCCTCGAACGACACCGATCGACGCTGCTCGGTGCCCAGCCATGGCGGCCGCGACGTCGCATCGACCCGGGTGACCAACTCCCGACCGTCATAGTGGTAGGCGCCGCAGTAGGACACGAATTCGCGGGCCGTGTCGAGGTGATCGGCCGGGCGGCTGTCGCAGAGCACGGCGACCATCCTGCCCTCGGCCGTAAACGAGACCAGGCCGATTGCATGTGGGCCGCCGTAGGGCGGCGGCAAGGGCGAGCCATCGGCCGCGCTAGCGGTGGCATGTACCAGGTGCCAGGTGCCAATCAGGCTGCGAGTCATGATGCGTTCTCCCGAAGTAGTTTACAACGCGTCACCGGTATGGTCCGGTGGGGCATCGCGCCCGCCCTTCTATGTCAGAATAGTTCACAAGCCAAGGGTGTCATCACAACGGGCTGTCGAGACTGACCAATAGGTTCGCCAGAACAGCGATCGCCATCAGGCAGGGCTTACCTGCGGTCGGGGGCGATTCGCCCCGACAAGCCGACAAGCCGACAAGTAATCCAAGACTGAGACCAGGATCGTCATGAGTATCTTCTCAGGGGCCAGTCTGCGGCAGATGCTGACCGTACCGTATCTGGTTCTGGTGCTGCTCGGCGTGGCGATCATCGGTCTGCTTTCCTACAATGCCGGCCGTGATGCGGTCGATCGCCTGTCGGGTCACCTGGTCAATGAGACGGTCGGCCGTATCGCGCAGGCGGTGGATCGACATATCGCCGGTTCCGAAGCCGTTCTGGAGACCGCCTTTCCGTCCGACCTGCCACCCACTGCCTCGGTACAGGACAGCCTGCAGCAATTGCGCACCCGCTTCTGGCTGGCCACGACCATTCACCTGGATCCGAACAACTACGTCTACTACGGCAACCGCAGCGGTCAGTTCGTGGGCCTGTGGCGGGCCTCCGCCAATGAGGCCGAGTTGCGGCTGCGTCTTGAATCGACCGGGCCCCGATCGATCTACCGCTATTCGCGCATCAATGGCGAGCTCCGGGATCCCGCCATCGAAGAGCGCATCTTCGACCCGCGCGAGCGCCCCTGGTACAAGGCCGGTCAGGACACCCGTTCGCAGACCTGGACATCGATCTATATCGACTTCAAGACGCTGGAACTGGTGGCCACGCGGGCGCGCCGCGTACTGGGTTCGGACCATGAATTCGCCGGCGTGGTCGCCACCGACCTGTCCCTCAGGCACCTGAATGCATTTCTGTCGAATCTGCGGCTCAGTCCCAATGGCTTCGCCTTCATCGTCGAGAACGACGGCAATCTGATCGCTGCGTCACGCGGCCCGCATCTGCGACGCAGCGAAGCCGGCGAAAACGTGAGGCTCAATGCCCTGGACAGTGACGATCCGCTGGTCGCCGCGACCTATCAGGCGGTCCGCTCCATGATCGCCGCGAATCACGCCAGCGGTGTCAACACATCGTCGTTCACGGCCAGCGACGGCCAATCGATCCAGTTGGGTTATCAACGCCTGCAGGACGACGCCGGTCTCGATTGGCTGGTGGTGGTGGCGGTTCCGCGGCGCGACTTCATGCAAGACATCACGGACAACGTGGTTCGCACGATCTGGATGGCACTGGCCAGTGCCCTGCTGATCGCCCTGACCGGATTATGGATTCTCAATTCAATCGCTGCGCGACTGCGCCGACTGGCGGTTGCGGCGACTCGGATTGGTCAGGGAGAGTCCGAAGCGTTGGTCGCCGACGATCGAAACGATGAGATCGGCGATCTCGCCCAGGCCTTCGCCACCATGCGCGAACGCCTGCTGACCGACCCATTGACCGGACTGGCCAATCGCGAGGCGATGGTGCGACGGATAGAGGATCGGATCATTCGCCAGCGCCGGCGTGGCGATCATCATCCGTTTGCAGTACTGTTCCTCGACCTGGACAACTTCAAGCAGATCAATGATCAACTGGGGCATGACGTGGGTGATGCGGTGCTGATCGAGCAGGGTCGGCGCCTGGAGAAGGAGGTGCGCGAGCATGACCTGGTCGCGCGACTCGGCGGCGACGAGTTCGTGGTGTTCCTGGATGATGTGGCGAACCGTAGCGACGCGAAACTGATTCGCGACAAGATCGAACGCGGACTGAGATTGCCGCTCAAAGTGCTCACCACCGTCGATTCGCCGGTGCCGATCGAATCGGTCAGCGCCTCGGTCGGCATTGCCCTGTGTCCGGATGACGGCCTCGATACCGAAACCCTGCTCAAGGTGGCCGATGCGGATATGTACGCCCGCAAGCGGCCCGATCGGGAGGAATCATGAGCAACGTTCAACAAGTCACATGCCAGCAACCATCCAGCTGATTGGCGTGCCCACCGACATCGGCGCCGGAGCCCGGGGCGCGTCGATGGGCCCGGAGGCGCTACGGGTTGCCGGCCTTAGCGCGGTGCTCGAAAGTCAGGGGCTACGGGTGCTGGATCAGGGCAATCTGACGGGCCCGACCAATCCCTGGCAGTTGCCCCAGCAGGGTTACCGCCACCTGCCCGAGGTCGTGCAATGGAATCAGCAGGTTCACCATGCCGTTCATACCGCCTTGCAACGGCAGCGTCTGCCCATCGTTCTGGGTGGCGACCATAGCCTGGCGATCGGATCGATCAGTGCGGTGGCGCGTCACTGCCGCGAATCCGGACGCAAGCTGCGCATCCTGTGGCTCGACGCCCATGCCGACTTCAATACGGCGGCGCTCACGCCCAGCGGCAACATCCACGGCATGCCTGTGGCGATCCTGTGCGGATCAGGCCCGCCCGAGCTGACCGGTATCGGCGGCGTGACGCCGACCATCGTAGCGGGGCAGATCAGGCAGATCGGCATTCGCAGTGTCGATCCCGGCGAGAAGCGACTGGTCCATCAGGCCGGCATGGAGGTGTTCGACATGCGTTATATCGATGAGCTGGGGATGCGGCAGACCATGCAGACGGCGTTGGCCGACCTGGATGAGCACACTCATCTGCACGTGAGCTTCGATGTGGATTTTCTGGACCCGGAGATCGCCCCCGGCGTGGCCACGACGGTGCCGGGTGGTCCGAGTTATCGGGAGGCGCAGCTTTGCATGGAAATGATCGCGGACACGGGACGGCTGGCCTCGCTCGATGTGATGGAGCTCAACCCCGCGCTCGATGTGCGCAACCGTACGGCGGTGCTGGCGGTGGACCTGATCGAGAGCCTGTTCGGCAAGTCGACGCTCATGCGTCGCAGCGTGCCGGATCGACGCGATCCGGCCGGCGGGTAGATGCCGGTCCGGCAGTACTGCCGGACCGGTGAATCAGGGATGACCCGCAGGGTCAGCCGATTACATTGCTGCGTCTTTGAGCTTCTTCATGACGCGCGCCTTGACCCGCACGGTGGCCGGCTTGGCGGCAAACTCGCGCTCCAGACCCGTGAACGGATCCTTGCCCCAGCGCTTTTTCTTCGCCGGCACATCCTGCACCGTGATCTTGATCAGGCCGGGCAGGGTGAAGCCACGCAGCCCGCGCTTGTGGACCGAACCCATCATGGTGGACTCGAGCGCAGCCAGAACGGCCTTGATCGATTTGGTCTCGACACCGGTCTCGGCGGACAGGTGGGCGGCCAGCCCGGTCTTGCTGAGCGTCTCTTTCACGGCCTTGACCGGCGCAGCCACCTTCTTGGCGGCCGATGCGGATTTCGCAGTGCTCTTCTTGGCGCTCGTCGCCTTCTTGGCGGACTTGCTGGCAGGTTTCTTCGCAGGTTTCTTGGCTGCTGGCATGGGTGTTTTCATTCTCGAGAAGTGATCCGCTTTCAAGAATTGGCGCGGATGGAACCGGCTCATCACTCGGAAACAGCATGATTTCCAGCGAAAAAGCAGCTTGATCCTACCTGAGCTTCGCGATTCATGCTGTTTTCAAGCGGTTTTCTGCTTAATTTGCGACGGAATCGCGACGCTTTGGTCGATCTTTGCGCGGGATTTCACTCAAATCACGGATTCACGATACGCCATTACGTGTGGTTGACGTGCGCGTATCGAGTGATTGTGCGAAGAAAAACTCGATGATCGCGTCACTCGCCGACGGTCCTTTCGGATCTGTGTAGGTGCCGCTGGTCGAACCACCCGACCAGGCATGACCCATGCCGTGAATCGTCCAACGCTGCGCTCGCAGGCGCCCCTGTGCGTCATGACAGGACGCGATGGTCGTTTCGCGCGCCGGCAGACGGGCGCTGGAATGAATGGCATCGGACACCGATAACGAGCTGGCATCGAACACGGCCTGAGCGTGCGCCGGATGCACGATCTGATCTGCATCACCGTGAATCACGATGGTCGGCGGCAGTCGGCTGCCTCGTTTGTCACCCGGTCCGGTGCGCATGGTGGCCAGCGCCGCGGGCATCGAATCGGCCAGTCCGGCGGCCAATCCGGAATGCACTCCGACCGCTGCGAACACGTCCGGATACAGGCTGCCCAACAGCGTCGCCATTGCCCCGCCAGCCGACAGGCCCGCCACATAAATTCGCGCCGGGTCGACGGCATGGCGATCCGCCACCGTGCGGATCAGATCGACGAGCAGAGCCGGCTCGCCGGACTGGCGTCGCTGGTGATTGTGTTTGAACCAGTTCCAGCAGCGTTGCGGGTTGTGACGCGCCGACTGCTCGGGGTAAAGGACCAGGAAGCCGTGCTGGCGGGCCAGTGCATCCATGCCGGTGCCGCGCGCGAAATCGTCGGCATTCTGAGTGCAGCCATGCAGCATCACGACCAGTGCGCGTGGTCGGGGCGGTGTCGAGGTCGCCGCCGGGTCGGACATGCCGGCCCGGCCTGCCGGCACGAACAGGCGGAACGACACCGTACGCTCGCCATGCCGATGAGTGCCCCGGATCACGTCGCTCTCGGTGCCGGGGTCGATGGGATTGGGCGCGTGAACGTGCGGCGCCGCACGCTCGGCGGTTGCCGACGAGCGCTGCGTCTCGATGACCGTGTCGGCACCGACGAGATCCTCGGCATGCCGAATGTCCGGAACATCGTCGGCATCGGGAAGCTCACGGATCGCGCCATCGATGATGCGGTCATCATCGGTGCGAGGATCGGCGTGGCCGGCGCGGGTGTGCTCGCCACCGGACATGCCACGGCGCACGCCTGCATCGGCAGGCGGGGCTGTCTCGTCGCTCGTGCCAGCCAGCGCGCGTCGGATCGATGCCATGGCCGATTGCAGATCACCGCGGCGGGTGTGGTCGGTCGCCTCGCCGATCAATCGGGAAAAGAGTTCATTCATTGTGAGCGTCCGTTCGGGTCAGGGGAGTTCAGGAAACGGCGCCGGCCGCCGGACCCTCATCGGTGAGGCTCAGCAGCAGCTTGCGCAGCGCGGGCTCGGCATGGATGGCGCCCAGCACGGTGAGCGAGGCAATGGTTTCGCGGGCCAGGTCGGGTGTGATGTCGGCATCGAAACTGGCCAGGCCCAGTACCCGGATTCGCAGCTGTTCATGATTCGCGCGCACAGCCAGCAGGTCGGCCGAGGTGAAGTGATGCAGGCCGAGCACCATCATCCGGCGCTCCAGGGCGCGTTGCACGACCACTTCACGACGCTCGAGTTCGCGGCGGATCGCCGTGCGGATCAGATCGGATCGGTTCGAATAAAAACCTTCCTGCACGAGCAGATCGATCTGACCCAGATCGATCGCACCGATATTCAGGCTGATTTTTTCGTCGGCGGCGCGGGCCGGGCCGAGGTCGGGTTTGGCAGGCATGATTTGAATACTAGCATATTCCACTTGGAATATAAATCGCCACTTTCGACAACAAACCGATGCAGTCGTCGGCTGATCAGGAAACCGTCAGACCGGACCGCCGCTCGATTCGACAAGCCCCGGTCATCATGGAATGGTGGGCGTCGACGATCCGCTCAGGGCCTCTTGCGAGCCGGGTCAGTGCGGTTTCGCCCGGCATCGACCGTTAGAATCCGGTATGACTCCAAATCAATCCTCCAGCTTTCCTCAAACGCCTCATTCGGCCAAGAGCGCACTCGAGCAACAACTGCGCGACCTGCTCCAACGACGCATCCTCGTGCTCGATGGCGCCATGGGCACGATGATCCAGCAGTACAAGCTCACCGAAGCGCAATACCGGGGCGGGCGATTCGCCGACCACCGGCTCGATGTACAGGGCAACAATGAACTGCTGACCCTGACCCAGCCGCAGATCATCGCGCAGATTCACGATGCCTATCTGGCCGCCGGCGCGGACATCATCGAGACCAATACCTTCGGTGCCAGCGCGATCGCCCAGAGCGACTATGAAATGCCGCATCTGGCCTATGAGATGAACCGCGAGTCCGCCCGGCTGGCGCGAGCCGCCTGCGACCGGTTCGCCACGGATGATCGACCGCGTTTCGTCGCCGGTGCACTCGGCCCGCAACCGCGCACGGCCTCGATCTCGCCCGATGTAAATGATCCGGGCGCCCGCAATGTGACCTTCGATGAACTGCGTGAGGCCTATCTCGAGCAGGCCCGCGGCCTGGTCGAAGGGGGCGCCGATCTGTTTCTGGTTGAGACAATCTTCGACACGCTCAATGCCAAGGCGGCCTTGTTCGCGATCGACGAATTGCATGCGCAGCGCGACGCCGAGGGCCTGCCGCGGCTGCCGATCATCATCTCGGGCACGGTCACCGATGCCTCCGGGCGCATCCTGTCGGGCCAGACGGTGGCGGCATTCTGGCATTCGATGCGCCATGCCAGGCCCCTGGCCATCGGCCTGAACTGTGCATTGGGCGCGGCCCTGATGCGGCCCTACATCGAGGAGCTGGCCAAGCTGGCCGACACTTTCATCAGCGTCTATCCGAACGCCGGCCTGCCCAATCCCATGGCCGACACCGGCTTCGACGAAACACCCGAGATCACCTCCTCACTGCTCGAGGAGTTCGCGCGCAGCGGCTTCGTGAACATCGCCGGCGGCTGCTGTGGCACCACGCCCGCGCACATTGCCGCGATCGCCGCCGCGGTGCGCGACATCGCCCCGCGCGTGGTCCCCGAGATCGAACCTGGCGTGTTGCGCCTGAGCGGCCTGGAGCCCTTGAACATCGACACGTCCTCGTTGTTCGTAAACGTGGGCGAGCGCACCAATGTCACGGGCTCGCGGGCATTCGCCCGGATGATCCTGAACGAGCAGTTCGACGAGGCGCTGGCGGTGGCCAGGCAGCAGGTCGAGAACGGCGCCCAGGTCATCGATATCAACATGGACGAAGCCATGTTGGATTCGGTCGCCGCCATGCAGCGCTTTCTGAATCTGATCGGCTCGGAACCGGACATCTCCCGCGTGCCGATCATGATCGACAGCTCCAAATGGTCGGTCATCGAAGCCGGCCTCAAATGCGTGCAGGGCAAGTGCATCGTCAACTCGATCTCGATGAAGGAAGGCGAGGCCGAGTTCATCCGCCAGGCCACGCTCTGCCGGCGCTATGGTGCCGCCGCCGTGGTTATGGCCTTCGATGAGAAGGGCCAGGCCGACACCTATGCGCGCAAGATCGAGATCTGTGAGCGCGCCTACCGGCTGCTGGTCGACCGGGTGGGTTTTCCGCCCGAAGACATCATCTTCGATCCGAACATCTTCGCGATCGCCACCGGCATCGAGGAGCATGACAACTACGCGGTCGATTTCATCGAGGCGACACGCTGGATCCGCGACAATCTGCCCCATGCCAAGGTGTCGGGTGGTGTATCGAACGTATCGTTCAGTTTTCGCGGCAACGAGCCGGCCCGCGAGGCGATCCACACCGTCTTTCTGTATCACGCGATCCGCAATGGCCTGACCATGGGCATCGTCAATGCCGGTATGGTCGGTGTCTACGATCAGATCGATCCGGTGCTGCGCGAGCGGGTCGAAGACATCATCCTGAATCGCGGGCCGACCTTTGCCGCCGATCTGCCGGCCGACTCGCCCGAGCGCGCCAAGACCGCCACCGAGCGCATGATCGAATTCGCCGCCACCCTCACCGGCGGGGGCCGCAAGCGCGAGGAGAATCTCGATTGGCGCGGCACGCCCGAGGCGCCCAGATCCGTTCAGGAGCGGCTCACCCATGCGTTGATCCAGGGCGTCACCGACTACATTGTCGAGGACACTGAGGAAGCCTGGCAGGCTGTTGCTGCCCGCGGTGGGCGCCCGATCGAAGTGATCGAAGGGCCGCTGATGGACGGCATGAACGTGGTCGGTGATCTGTTCGGCGCGGGCAAGATGTTCCTGCCCCAGGTGGTCAAGTCGGCTCGGGTGATGAAGCAGGCCGTGCAACACCTGATTCCGCATATCGAAGCCGAGAAGGCGCAGATTCTTGCCGCGGGCGGCGACGTAGCCAGCAAAGGCAAGATCGTCATCGCCACCGTCAAGGGCGATGTGCACGACATCGGCAAGAACATCGTGAGCGTCGTGCTTCAGTGCAATAACTTCGACGTGGTCAACATGGGTGTGATGGTTCCCTGCGCCGACATCCTGGCCAAGGCCAAGCAGGAAAATGCCGACATTATCGGGCTGTCCGGACTGATCACGCCCTCGCTGGAAGAAATGGCCTATGTGGCTCGTGAGATGGAACGCGATGTCGAGATCCGCAGTCGCAAGCTGCCGCTGCTGATCGGTGGTGCCACCACCTCGCGCGTGCACACCGCGGTCAAAATTGCGCCCAATTATTCCGGCCCCGTGATCCATGTGGTGGATGCCTCACGCTCGGTGCCGGTGGCCCAGCAACTGATCTCGCCCGAGACCCGGCCGGCGTTTCTCGCCCAGATCGTGCGCGACTATGACAAGGTGCGCGCCCAGCATGCGGGCAAGAAGGGGCCCAAGCTGATCAGCATCGAGGCGGCGCGCGCCAATCGTCATCGCGTCGATTGGGTGATGCGCGCCGACGACCATCCGGGTGTCGGACCGCATCCGTTGGTCCATCTGCATCCACCGCGGCCCAAATTCATCGGGCGGCGCGAATTCCGCAACTATGATCTGGCCGAGATCGCCCGGCTCATCGACTGGCAGCCCTTTTTCCAGACCTGGGAACTGCACGGTGCGTTTCCCGGCATTCTGGAGGACGAGGTGGTGGGTGAATCGGCACGCCGGGTATTCTCCGACGGCAAGGCCATGCTCGAGCGGGTCATCAGTGGCCGCTGGCTGCAGGCCAATGCGGTGATCGCCCTGCTGCCGGCCAACAGCATCAACGACGACGATATCGAGATCTACACGGACGAGTCGCGTGAGCAGGTTGCGTTTGTCTGGCACAACCTGCGCCAGCAGACCGAAAAGCGCGATGGCGTGGCCAACAAATGCCTGGCCGATTTCATCGCGCCCCGATCCATCGATGGCCAACCCTCAGGCATCGCCGATTACATCGGCGTGTTCGCCGTGACTGCCGGTCTGGGCATCGAGAAAAAGGAAGCTGAATTCAGCAAACTGCTGGACGACTACTCCGGGATCATGCTCAAGGCGATCGCCGACCGGCTGGCCGAGGCGTTCGCCGAAACCCTGCATCGCCGGGTGCGCACCGACCTATGGGGCTATGCGCCCGACGAGACGCTGGACAACGAGGCTTTGATCGCCGAGCGCTACCGCGGCATCCGGCCGGCGCCGGGTTATCCGGCCTGTCCCGAGCACACCGTCAAGCGCGCCATGTTTGATCTGCTCGACTGCGCATCGATCGGCATGAGCGTGACCGATTCACTGGCCATGATGCCGGCCTCCAGCGTGTCGGGCTTTTACCTGGCTCATCCCGATGCCACCTACTTCAATGTGGGGCGCATCGGCGACGATCAGCTCGCCGACTATGCCAGGCGAAGCGCCCGCGATGCCGACGAGCTGCGCCGCGCGCTGGCCAGCCAGTTGGGCTAGCGCAAGCGAGCGGCGTTATCGGCTAAACCACGTTCATGGTCGCGCCGAGCCGGCGGCGCCATTCGCTGACCAGCGCGGGTTGCCCGGCCGCCAGTTTGAACACTTCGATCATCCGCCGGCGACCGTGGTCATCGTTATACGCCCGGTCGATGCGCACGATCTCGAGCAGTTGCTCGAAGGCCTGTGCCCATTCCTTGCAGGTGATGTAGTGCTCGGCCAGTTCCTGGCGGGCACTCAGATCGGCCGGATCGGCCGCCACCCGGGCAAGCAGGCCCGGCGGTGCCGGAATCCGGGCGGCCTCGACCGCAGCGGCAATCTGTCGGGCCAGGCCGTCAACCTGGGGGTCGGCCCTGGCCGCCGCCGACAAGGCCTCGATCTGCGCCTGGGCGGCGCCGGGATCGCCCGCGCTGACCAGCAGCTGGGCAAACAGCAGGCGGGCCGAATCATTGGCCGGATCCAGTGCAATCGCACGCTTCACATGCTCGGTGGCACGCGCCTGATCATTCGCCTGTAGCGCCTGGGCAGCTTGATCGAGTTCGTATTCCGCCGGATCGGGCATCAGTCGATCGATGAATTCACGCAGCTTGCCCTCGGGCAGCGCGCCCTGGAACTGGTCTACCGGCTGGCCATTGACGAAGGCATACACGGTCGGGATCGAGCGGATCCGGAAATGCTGGGCGAGCTGTTGCTCCTGCTCGGTGTCGACCTTGACCAGCTTGAATCGACCTCCATAACCCTGTTCGAGCGCCTCGAGCATGGGGCCGAGGGTTTTGCAGGGGCCGCACCAGGGCGCCCAGAAGTCGACCAGAACCGGGGTATTGACCGATGCGTCAATGACGTCAGCCTGAAAGGACTGCAAGGTGGTGTCTATGCTCATGATGGTCTTGAAGAGTCGGGTCGCAAAAACCGAATCTTGCCCGAGTCTGCCCAAGCGTGCGCAGGATCTGCCCCGGGGTCGGCTTCTCGATCGCCGCCGGCCGTGTCATGATTGAGCGACCGGGTGACCGTGAACGCAGGATCCGGCGCGGCCCGGCCAGGCCGGTGCGCCCGATGCGCCCCCCGTCCGGTCACCTTCCAATCAGAATCCAGGAGACGAATCCATGCCATCGCGAGCGATACCGCGCACCATCCCACTCACCGCCATCGGCCTGCTGGTTCTCGGGCTGCTTGCCACCCCCCCGGCTCAGGCTGAATCGCCGGCGAAGGAGTACTTCTGGCCGGCCCATCGCGAGGCCCTCGACTACCGGATCCGCTCGCATGGTCTGCGCGATGCGCTGCATTTCAGTCGCGAAGGCGAGGTGCAGATCGCCGGGCAGACCTGGCAGCAGGTCAGCGTGACGTCCAAGGTGATTGCCTCGATGAACGAGACCATCTTCATGCGGGTCGACGATCAGGGCATCTACACCCGCTATTCCACCGATCCGCAGGCCAAGGCCGTGCGCGAGCTCGCGCTGCCGCTTCAGGCCGGTGCGAGCTGGCCCACCGTGAACCGTGATGGCTCGCTGACCCGGCGCACCATCGACAGCATCGCCGATTGTCAGTTGCGCGATGCCCGCTTCGAGCGCTGTGTGCGGGTCTCGTTCAGCGCGGCCGGCGGGCAGGGTGTGGCCTACTTCGCGCCCGGCTATGGCGAAGTCATCAACAGCCAGAACAACGGCTTCAAGGAGCGCTCGCTGGTGTCCAGATAAGCGTCGGCCCGCCCGGCTATCGTGCAGGCACCGGGCCGACGATGATGCGAAAATCCCCGGCATGTTGCTCGGCCTCACCGAACCGGAATCCCCATCATGACCAGCCCGCCCATTTTGCAGAGTCTGATTGCCGACCGTTGGCAGGGCGCATCCGCAGCCTCGCCGCTGGGCAGCGCCATCAATGGGTCGATCGTTGCCCATACCCATGCCGAAGCCAATGACTTTGGCGAGGCTGTGCATCACGCCCGCACGGTCGGCGGCCCCGCCCTGCGCGCGCTCGATTTTCAGCAACGGGCGGCGCTGCTCAAGTCCCTGGCCCGCTGGCTCATGGAGCACAAGGAGTCCCTGTACACCTTGTCGCGTCACACCGGCGCCACCCGGCGCGACAGCTGGGTGGATATCGAAGGCGGCGCCGGCACCTTGTTCGCCTATGCCGGTCTGGGCGCCGCCGAACTGCCGTCGGGCAATGTCTGGCACGAAGGACCGGCCAGTGCGCTAGGCAAGCTCGGAGGCTTTGCCGGCACGCATGTGCTGGTGCCGCGTGCCGGCGTGGCGGTGCATATCAACGCCTTCAACTTTCCGGTCTGGGGTCTGCTCGAAAAATTCGCGCCCGGATTCCTGGCCGGCATGCCCTGCATCGTCAAGCCGGCCACCGCCACCAGTTATCTCACCGAGGCGATGGTCCGGCTCATGACCGACTCCGGCCTGCTGCCCCCGGGGGCCTTGCAACTGGTGATCGGCGCCACGGGCGATCTGCTCGATCGACTCGACGGTCAGGACATGGTCACCTTCACCGGTTCGGCCGACACCGCAGCGCGCCTGCGTGCCAATGCCAATCTGATCGCCCATTCGGTGCCATTCAACGCCGAGGCCGACTCGCTGAACTGTGCCTTGCTCGCACCCGATATCGATCCCTCGGACGAAGAATTCGGGCTCTATATCCGCGAAGTCGTGCGCGAGATGAGCGCCAAGGCCGGCCAGAAATGCACCGCGATCCGCCGTGTGCTGGTGCCGCGCCGGCATCTGGATGCGGTCTGCGAGCGACTGGCGGCACAACTGGCCGCCATCACGGTGGGTGACCCGGCGCTCGAGCAGGTGCGCATGGGGGCGCTGGCCTCACGGGCGCAGCAACAGGACGTGGCGGCCAAGGTCGCGATGCTGGCCCACCATGGCCAGATCGTGCCTCAGTCCGGACCTGGCTTCGCACCGATCGGCGAGGGCGTGGCCGAGGGTGCGTTCTTCGCGCCGACCCTGTTGCGTTGCGACGATGGTTTCGCCCATCCGGCGGTGCACGAGATCGAAGCCTTCGGTCCGGTGAGCACGGTCATTCCCTATGACGATATCGACCAGGCGGTGGTATTGGCGGCGCTGGGCAAGGGCAGCCTGGTCAGTACGCTCGTCACCCGCGATGCGGCACTGGCCGCGCATGTCGTGCCGGCGCTGGCGGTCTGGCATGGCCGGGTGCACATCCTTGACCGCGAGGCTGCGGTCGAATCCACCGGCCACGGCTCGCCGCTGCCAGGGCTCAAGCACGGGGGGCCCGGACGTGCCGGCGGCGGAGAGGAGCTGGGTGGACTTCGCGCGGTCAGCCACTACCTGCAGCGCTGCGCAATCCAGGGTTCGCCGTCGATGCTCGCCGCTGTCACCGGCGAGTATGTGCGCGGCGCACGGGTGCAGGAGTCGGTCGAGCATCCGTTTCGCAAGTGGTTCGACGACCTGCAGATCGGCGATTCGCTGCTGACCCACCGGCGTACCGTGAGTGAGGCCGACATCGTCGCCTTCGGTGGCATCTCGGGCGACTATTTCTACATGCACTTCGACGAGATCGCCGCCCGTGAATCGCCGTTCGGCAAGCGCATCGCCCATGGGTATTTTGTGCTGTCGGCGGCTGCCGGGCTGTTCGTGTCGCCGGCCAAGGGGCCGGTACTGGCCAACTACGGTCTGGACACCCTGCGTTTCGTCAAGCCGGTGGGCATCGGCGATACCATTCGGGCGCGCCTGACCTGCAAACGCAAGACCGAGCGGCCGCCCCGCGAAGGGCAACCCGACCAGGGCGTGGTGGCCTGGGATGTGCAGGTCACCAACCAACTGGATGAACTGGTGGCCAGCTACGACATCCTGACCCTGGTGCTCAAGCGGCCGGTCGATCAGGCTCCCTGACCGATTCAGTTGAACCCGCCGGAATCCGCATGACCTTCGACCACTGGTTGATCTACCTCGCTGCCGCCATCGGCCTGTCGCTCACGCCGGGCCCCAACGGCTTGTTGTCGCTCACCCATGGCCTGCAATTTGGCTTCCGTTCAACGGTGGCAACGGCCGCCGGCGGCATGATCGGCTTCCTGGTGCTGGTGGGATTGTCGCTGTCGGGACTGGGCGCGCTGCTGGCGGCCTCCGAGCAGGCCTTCACCGTTACCAAGTGGCTGGGCGCGGCCTATCTCGTTTACCTGGGCGTGCAGCTCTGGTTCGCGCCACCGCCTACCGTGACGATGCGCCGCGCGAACGCCGGCCCCGGTGGTCAGGTTGCCGAGCGTTCGGGCTGGAGCCGCTTCAGTCAGGGCTTTCTGGTGGCGGTGTCGAACCCCAAGGCCCTGATCTTCTTCGCGGCCTTCCTGCCGCAATTCATGATGCCTGGCGTGTCGCTGTGGGTCCAGTTCCTGGTGCTCGGTGGCACCTTCACGATCATCGAATTTTTCTACGAGCTGGTGCTGGCCGCCATGGCCGGGCGCATCGGGCCCTGGATCGTCGCGCATGGCCGCTGGTTCAATCGGATCGCCGGTGCGACCTTCATCGGCATTGCGGCATTACTCACGCGGGCGACCCGCTGAACAGCGGATAATGCGGCCCAGCCGACCGACCGGTCACGGTGTATCCCGGAGTCTTTCATGACCATTTCCATGTTTCACGCGAGCGTGCCGCGTCTTTGCAATGCACTGCGCAATCTGGATCATCTGCTTGAAAAAGCCCAGGCCCATGTGGCTGCGCGCCAGTGGGACGAGGCTGCGCTGACCGATTTTCGACTCTATCCGGACATGTTGCCCATGCGTCGCCAGGTCCAGATCGCCTGCGATACCGCCAAGGGGCTGGTGGCCAGGCTGGCCGGGGTGGACAACCCGACCCATGAGGACAACGAACGCAGCATTGCCGATCTGCGCGCCCGCGTGGCCAAGACCCTGGCTTTTGTCGAAGGCTTCACCGCTGCCCAGATCGACGGTACCGAAGACAAGGCCATCGTGACCCGGCGGGGCGACACCGAAACGCACTACCAGGGCATGCAGTTCCTGCTCGGCCATGCGCTGCCCAACCTGTATTTCCACATCACCACGACCTACAACATCCTGCGCCACAACGGGGTGGAGATCGGCAAGCGCGATTTCCTGGGCAAGATCTGACGCAGCGAACCGGTCCCGACGCCCGGCCCCGATCGGGGCCAGGCGATCAGTCGGGCATCGAGGACCGGGCGGGCCGGTCCAGCCGGGCCGGCGATCGCAGGCCGAGCCGATGCATGCGCCGATACACCGTCATGCGCGCCACACCCAGTTGCCGCGCGACCGCGCTCACGTTCCAGCTCGCGGCCTGTAATTGAGCCAGCAGCGTGGAGGCCGTGTGCGGCGGAATCAGATCGGTCGTTAACGAGCGGTCATCGTCCGGAGCATCGGCGTCGGGTTCGACCAGACCATCGGGCAGGTCCGCCACATCAATCCGGTTGCCCGCACAGACGGCCCCAGCATATTCGATCACATTGCGCAGCTCGCGCAGATTGCCCGGCCATCGGTGCGCCTGCAGGATCGCCCGGGCCGGCTCGCTGAGTCGGGGCAACTCCTTGTGGCGATCGCCGGCTTTGTGAAGCTGACCGAGCATCCGGTCGATCAGCCAATCGAGGTCGCTGCGCTCACGCAGCGGCGGCAGGCAGACCAGTGCACCATTGAGTCGATAATAGAGGTCATCGCGGAACTGCCCGTCGCGCACGCGCGCCTCCAGATCACAATGGGTTGCCGCAATCACGCGAATGTCCACCGGAATCGCCCGGGTCGCGCCGACCGGCAACACCTCGCGCTCGGCCAGCACCCGCAGCAGGCGGGCCTGCAGGTCCAGGGCCATGTCGCCGATCTCATCGAGAAACAAGGTGCCGCCATCGGCCTCCTGGATCAAACCGCGTTTGCCCCGGTTGCGAGCACCCGAAAAACTGCCTGCTTCATAACCGAACAATTCACTTTCGATCAGCGATTCGGGAATGGCTGCGCAGTTGACGGCAATCAGCGGATGAGCCCGTCGTTTGCTGCTGGCATGAATTGCTTTGGCGAAATATTCCTTGCCCGAACCGGTTTCGCCCAGCAGCAGGATACTGATCGGTGAGTTGACCAGTTTGGCCGCCCGCTCAATCTGCCGATCGAGCACGGGATCGCCGCCGGACAGCGATGCAAGCGGCTCGGGCAGGGCGCCCGCACCACTGCGCTGGCCACGCTGCGTGCTGACGCGCGGCGTCGGGGCGGCGGTCAGGGCAAACAATACCCGGGCGCTGCCGGTGAGCATGATCGCGCGTTCCTGCAAGGGGCAGGCCACCGTGAAGCCTTCGAGGCGCTCCAGCGATGCATCGCAGAAGGTGTCGATCGAGCGCCCCAGCACCGAATTGCCCGGGCGGTCGCCGCCAAGCAGCAACTGGGCGCGTCGGTTGTGCCCGATGACACGGCCCGCGTCATCGAGCGCCACCAGATACTCGGGATTCACGTCCAGAAACTGCGGCGCCCCACTCATGCGCAACACCCGGTCATGTCGAAAGCGACGCATAAAGGCTGCGCTCTCGATCAATCGGGCATGGGCCATCACCAGTTGCAAGGCCAGGTGCTGGCTGGCCTTGGGCTGGGCCGACGACAATTGCGAGACATCGAGCACCGCCAGCAGTTCACCGGAGGCGTCAAAGATCGGTGCCGACGTGCAGGTGAGCGGAATATGGGTCGCATCAAAATGATCAGCCAGGTGCACGGTGAGTGGCTCGAGCGTGGCGATGCACGTGCCCACGCCGCAGGTGCCGGCCACCTGCTCGCTCCAGTCGGCGCCCAGGTACAGACCCGCCTTGCGCAGGCTCGGTTCGAAGACCAGATCACCCAGGAAATCGACCGTGACACCGCGTGCATCGGTCAACAACACGCAATAGCCCAGCCCGGCCACCTGGTGATACAGCGTTTCAAGGCCGTGCCGTGCAATCTGCAGGAACTCCTCCATGCGGTCCTGATGTTCGCGCAGTCGTTCACCTGGCAGAATCACCGCCTCCTGCATGCGCGTGGGATCGAGCCGGTGTTCGGCTACGCAGCGCGACCATGAGTCGCGGATGATGGAATCATGGGCACTGGCCCGCGTGGCATTCACGCCCCGCTCCACGACATGCAGGACCGTTGCGATGTGTTCGCTCTGCTGTGCCAGCATCGGTGTCTCCATATGGCCCCAGGCAAACCGGTGCGCCGATTCACGCGACGGGTCAGGGTGCGATTTTTGAGCCTCAGTCTAACGCCCGGTATCGGGTGCCACAAGACCGACCTGCAACTGTTACAGCACCGGGACACCTGTCACACCCGGGGTGTGACAGGTCGGCGGATGCCATCACAGCGATCGCCGAATGACGCCATTTGATGCGGTTTCGGTCAGGTGAATGGCGTGGCACACATGTTGCTTTACGCCTTGTCCAGGTGATGCCCGGATCGTCGCGTTGCGGTCGATCGCGCCCCGCCAGCGGCGAGCCTCACGGCAGCCGAATCCAAGAACGAGAGGAGCAGATCATGAGCATTCGACTTCCGAATCATCACCGCGCGATCAATCTGACGATGGCCTTGTGTCTGGGTGTGTGTGGCCCGGCGGCATGGGCCGCCACGGCAACCGGGCCTGGCTACGAAGATCCCGACAACTGGCCGCAATACCATCGCAGCTACAACGCCTGGCGTTTCAGTCCACTGAATCAGATTCACAAGGGCAACGTGAAGCATCTGCGGGTTGCCTGGATTCACCAGCCCGGCTCGGTCACTCATGGCATGCAGGCCACGCCGATCGTCATCGACGGGGTGATGTATTCGATTGCGGCCGACAACAACGTGTTTGCGCTCGATGCAAAAACCGGCGCCGTGCGGTGGCGCTACACGCCCAAGCTCGATCCGGTAGTCGGCGAAGTGTTCTATGCGTCGGCCAGCCGCGGCGTGACCGTGGGTCGCGGCAAGGTGTTCATCGGCACGCTCGATGGCCGATTCATTGCGCTGGACCAACAGACGGGCAAGGAATTGTGGTCCACCCAGTTGACCCGGCCGCGCGAAGAATTCGGCGCCTTGTTCTCCTCGCCGCCGCAACTGGCGGGCGACATCCTGTTCGGGGGCACCACCGGTGGCGATCAGCCGATCATCGGCAAGATCTTCGCGGTCAATGCCGATACGGGCGAACGCGCCTGGACATTCGAGATTCCGCGCGATGACAACACCAGCTGGCCCGGCGACAGTCGCAACAAGGGTGGTGGATCGGCCTGGCTGCCGGGCACCTATGATCCAACCACCGACACCATTTATATCGGCACGAGCAATGCGTCGCCCGACTTCAATCACGACGAACGCAAGGGCGACAACCTCTACACGGCATCCGTGCTCGCCCTGGCGCCCAAAACCGGCAAGCTCAAGTGGTATCGCCAGGAAGTACCGATGGATACCTGGGACTTCGACTCCGCCTACGAAGCCTTGCTGGTGCCCGATGGCAAGGGCAAGACAGTGCTCGCGCATCTGAACAAGAACGGCTTTGTCTATGTGATGGACAAGGACAACGGCGACATGATCAATGCCTGGCAGTACACCGAAAACATGAACTGGGCCAAGGGTGTGGATCCGGAAACCGGCTTGCCGATCGAGCCCAATTACCCGGAAACCGGCAAGCAGAAGCTGCACTGCCCGAATCTGCTAGGGGCCCGTAGCTGGAACCATGGTGCCTATGATCCCGGCAAGAACCTCTGGTTCTCGCACGGCATGGAGGTTTGCAATACGGTCACCAGTGCGAAACAGGGTCCGGTACCCGCCATCAACATGTTGTCGCTCGGCCTGTCCGAGATCACCTTGACCAATCCGCCGGGCAAGAAGGCTGACGGCTGGCTGGGCGCCATGAATCCGATCACTGGCAAACTCGCCTGGAAGAAACGCTTCGACATGCCGGCGCTGGGCGGCGTGCTGGCGACCGGCGGCGGCCTCGTGTTCACCGGCGACATTGTGGGCAACCTCTATGCCTTCGATGCCGACAATGGCGACGTGCTCTGGCAGTTCAATGCCGGATCGGGTTCGCGCGGCGGTCCGGTGAGCTACCGGGTCGATGGCCGGCAGTACATCTCGATTCCCACCGGGCTCGGTTCACACGCACCGGGATTCCTGGTCGGCGCGTTTCCCGAGATCCGTGATCTGCCCGGCGGTGCATCGATCATCACCTTCACGGTCGATTGAATGACTGGCTGGCGACGAATCATGGCCCCGGCGCTGATCGGCGCGGCGCTCTCCATCACGGGGACGACGGCGGGCACCGCCGGTGCAACTGATGCGACACAGGCACCGTTTGATCTGACCGATGCCAAGCGTATCGAGGCGGGCAAGCTGCGCTTCGGCACTTCCTGCGCCGCGTATTGCCATGGCAGTGAGGGCATGGGCGGGCGGGCGCCGCGGTTCAAGGGACGCACGGATTTCGATCCGGCCTTCGCATTCAAGACCATCACCGTTGGCAGGCGGGGCGGGACCGACGTGATGCCCGCCTGGGGCGGTGCCTACAACCCTGAAGAAATCTGGGAACTGGTGGCTTATCTGCAGCATCTGGCTAAGCTGTCGGACGGCCGATGAAACGGATCCGCCATACAGACGCCCATCCGGGCCGGATCGCAACATCGGTTCTCGAGCCGACGATCCTGATCACAACGACACTTTGAAGGAGACAGGCAGTGACACAAGTACTGGACCCAACCGTCACCGCGGCGACCGCCGCCGCACGACAATGGCTTGGCAGCCTGGAAAAGGCACTGGCCGGGCAGGACATCGACGGCGCCATGGCGCTGTTCGAAACCGATAGTTATTGGCGCGATCTGGTCAGCTTCACCTGGAACATCAAGACCCTGGAGGGCCAGGCCGCCATCGGTCGGATGCTCAAGGCGCGGCTGGCCGATGTGCAGCCGACCGGATTCGCGCTCGAGGGCGAGGCCACCGAGGCCGATGGCGTGATCGACGCCTGGTTCACCTTCGAGACCGCTGTCGCGCGCGGACGCGCCCATGCACGCTTGCGCGGCGGCAAGGCCTGGACGCTGCTCACTACCATGACCGAGCTCAAGGGTCACGAAGAACACAAGGGCAGACGACGCTTGATGGGTGCCGAACATGGCGCGGCACGCGGGCGAAAATCCTGGCTGGAGCGACGTCAGGAAGAGCTGGCACGTCTGGGCTATGACGAGCAGCCCTATGTCGTGATCGTGGGTGGCGGGCAGGGCGGTATCGCACTGGGTGCGCGTCTGCGCCGGCTGGGCGTGCCGACCATCATCATCGAAAAAAATGCCCGCCCGGGCGACTCCTGGCGCAATCGCTACAAGTCGCTCTGCCTGCACGATCCGGTCTGGTATGACCATCTGCCCTACCTGCCGTTTCCCGATGACTGGCCGGTGTTCGCGCCCAAGGACAAACTGGGTGACTGGCTGGAGATGTACACGAAGGTCATGGAGCTCAACTACTGGCATTCGACCACGGCCACCAAGGCACATTTTGATGAAAAGGACCAGAACTGGGTCATTACGGTTGAGCGCGAAGGTAAAACGGTGTTGCTCAAACCCAGGCAGCTCGTGTTCGCGCTGGGCGTTTCGGGATACCCGAACGTGCCCGAGATACCGGGCGCCAATACTTTCAAGGGTGATCAGCATCATTCGAGCAAACATCCCGGCCCGGAGGCCTACAAGGACAAGCGCTGCGTAGTGCTGGGTTCGAACAATTCGGCGCATGACATCTGCGCCGCGCTCTGGGAGCAGGGCGCCGATGTGACTATGATCCAGCGCACATCGACCCACATCGCGCCTTCCGACTCACTCATGGAACTGGCGTTGGGCGGTCTGTATTCCGAGCAGGCGGTTGAAAGCGGCATCGATCATCACAAGGCCGATCTGATCTTCGCCTCGGTGCCCTACAAGATCATGCACACCTTCCACATCCCGGTCTATGACGAAATGAAAAAGCGGGATGCCGACCTGTATTCGCGACTTGAGAAGGCCGGTTTCATGCTCGACTTCGGCGTCGATGGTTCGGGCCTGTTCATGAAGTATCTGCGCCGCGGCTCCGGCTATTACATCGATGTGGGCGCTTCTGAACTGGTCGCCAACGGCAGCATCAAGCTCAAGAGCGGGGTCGAGATCGAGCGTATCAACCCGGAGTCGGTCACCCTGAGTGATGGCACCGAACTGCCTGCCGACCTGCTCGTCTATGCAACCGGTTATGGCTCGATGAATGGCTGGCTGGCCGATCTCATTTCGCCCGACGTGGCCGACAAAGTGGGCAAGTGCTGGGGTCTGGGCTCGGATACACCGAAGGATCCCGGCCCCTGGGAGGGTGAGCTGCGCAACATGTGGAAGCCCACCCAGGTCGAGAATCTCTGGATTCACGGCGGCAATCTGCATCAGTCACGGCACTACTCGCAGTTTCTGGCCTTGCAGTTGAAGGCGCGCATGGAGGGCTTGGCGACCCCGGTGTATGAACGCGCGCCGTCCTACCACAAGCGTTGACGCACGAGTTGTTGTCTGGCGCGGCCGGTCTGCGTAATCGGCCGCGCCAATCAACCTTAACTTGCTGCGTTGCGAATATCGTATCCAGTTGCAACGACGCGGGTTGCAATGTTGAAGAATGTGTATCACGCGTGTATAAAACAGACTCGTATCTGGTGGCCGACTGAGTTTCTTGTTCGATGCAAGGTTTGATCTGCATCGTTGTCATGAATCAGGTCGACATGCAACGCCGGAACGAGAGGAGACATCGCCGGATCTGATCCGGCTGCAAACCACACCCTGACTGACATTCAGCGGACTTGCTCCGCTATCTCGTCTTGCGCGCTCGTCGCGCTGCTTACGGCAGGCAGCTACTGCCAAAACTCCAATGATCAAAGGATGCAGGATGAACAACGCTTCTAAAGCTCTCTCCATTCGCGCCACCGGCCTCACCCTGGCCGTCGCGTCGGCGTTCTCCCTGGCATGGACGGCCGATGCGGTCGCCAAGGACATCGACGCTGCACGGCTGAACAACGCCATCAGCGAGCCGGATAACTGGATGATTTATCACGGCAACTACGAAGGCTGGCATTACAGCGCGCTCGACGAAATCAATCCGGGCAACGTGAAGAATCTTCGCGAGGCCTGGTCGCACGTCGCCGCGCGATCAGTGCGGGGTCTGCAATCCTATCCGCTGGTGGCGGATGGGGTGCTTTACTACTCCGGCGCCTACAACCAGATCTGGGCGCTCGATGGCGCCACGGGTGAAGTGCTCTGGCACTATGCCCACAAGCTCAATGATGATCTGGTGTCCAAGCAGACGCATTCGCCATACAACCGCGGCATTGCCATGGGATACGGCAATCTCTACATGGGGACTCTGGACGGCAAGTTGGCGGCCATCGACATGAAGACCGGCAAGCTCGCCTGGGAAGTCAAGCTGGTCGACTCCGAGAAGCTCACAGTGGGCTTCACCGGCGCTCCCTTGTTGGTCAAGGACAAGGTCATCATTGGTGCGCAAGGCGGTGAGTGGCCCAGCCGCGGTCCGATCTTCGGCGTCGATGCCAAAACAGGCAAGCAACTCTGGCGCTTCTTCACCGTGGCAGGTGAGGAAGGCAATGGCGATGCCAAAAACACCTGGCTCAATGATTCATGGAAGACCGGGGGCGGCGGCGGCTGGATGCCGGGCGGTTATGACGTCGAAACCAATACCGTCTGGTGGGGAACCGCGAATCCGGGGCCGCTCTATGATTGGTCCGGTCCCGACTACATGACCAAAGGTGCCCGGCCCGGCGAGAACAAGTACACGACCTCGGTGATTCTGCTCGATCCCGATACCGGCAAGCTGAAGAACTATCACCAGGAGATTCCGCACGATGCGTGGGATTTCGACTCGTCCACCGGCGAGTTCATCATGATCGAAAGGGACGGCAAGAAGTACACCGTCCATCCGAGCAAGAGCGGCTTCGTCTGGGTCTATGACCGCGAGGCCAAGGTCAAGAATGTGTGGCCGCTGGTCAAGAACATCAATTTCGTCGAGACCATCAAACCAGATGGCACCCTGGTCGGTCGCCGCGACATGACCGAAGGCAAACATACCAATCTGTGCCCGTTCATCGCTGGCGGCATGAGCTGGAACATGGGCTCCTACAATCCCAAGACCGGGATGATGTACAAGGTGGGCAACGAGTGGTGCATGGACCTGGATATCAAGAAGACCACGCCGATTCTGGAGCCCATGGCCCAGCTCAACATCGGCGCGGATTTAAACCTGACTCATCCCAAGGACGGCCCGGTCCGCGGCCATGTGTCGGCGCGCGATCCGATCACGGGCAAGATGACCTGGGAAATCCAGTTCCCCGAGCCGCCATTGGCCAGTCTGTTGTCGACCGGGGGCAATCTCTTGTTCGTGCCCGATGCACGCGGATTCCTACGCGCCTATGACGCCACGACGGGCAAGGAGCTCTGGAGTCACAACAATGGTCAGGGCCACAATGGCGGCATCATCAGCTATCGCGCCAAGGGCAAGCAGTATGTCGCGGTCATGACCGGCTGGGGCGGACTGGCTGGCGACGACTATGCCGCCTTCTTCAAGGGCACGTTCGCCCAGATGCCCAAGGACTCCGGCGTGATCAAGGTCTTCGCGCTGCAGTAAGCCGACTTCTCGTTGTTCGAGATCTGATCGCTGCAGCAGGTCGCGGCACCAAGACCCTGAGTGGGGTGCTGGTGCCGCGGTTTTTCCATTCCAAGTTCAACTAACGCAATGAAGCGCATCCCATACCGATCAACACTCCTGACGGCATCCATGCTCGGTATCATTGCTGCCGGTGTGTCGGCTCAACCGACGACCAAGCCGGGGCCCATGCAATCGGGTCAGCATGCGGATACGGGCAACCCGGCATCATCGCCGGTCACGAGCAGCAATGCTGATCCAGTGCCAGGAGACAAAGTCAGCCCGGCCTTTGATGTGCGACAGTTATTCGCCACTACCTGTGGCTGGTGCCACTCGGCGGGCGGCCGGGAAGCCGGCAAGGGCCCGCAGTTGATGAATACGACCTTGACCGATGGCGAAATCGCGTACCGGATTCGCACCGGTAAGGTCGGTCAGATGCCCAGCTACAAGTCGGCCTTCAATGACGATCAGATCAAGGCGATCATTCAGTACATTCGCGCGCTGGAACCCGCCACTCAGTAAATGGACAGGACCATGCCCGCGACCTGTCGATTCACAGTGTTCCCATCGAAGCCGATATGAATCTGCCCAGCACAGTTTTTCGGATGTGTCTCGCCGTAGTGATGGCCGCACTGCCTGCCCTGGCAGCGGCCAAGCCGCTGTCCACCATCCAGGCCAACGGTGAACTATCGCTTTGCGCGAGCGAGAATTCGCTGCCTTATTCATCCAACAAACCCGACCAACCGGGTTTTCAGATCGAGATTGCCCGCGCGCTCGCCGAACGTCTGGGTGTGCGGCTGCGTACCGAATGGATCATCACCCGGCGGCGTGCCGCCACGGTCGACTGCGACATCCTGATGGATACGATCGTCGATCCCGACGCGCTGCCCCGATCGATTCGATTGTCCAGGCCCTACCATGTGAGCGGTGTTGCCCTGGCATTCGCACCGGGAAAGCCCATCGTCGCGGAGTATCGTCTGTTGCCCGATGGCATGCGCGTGGGCATCATGGTCAATTCACTGGCCAGTCAGATTGTCAGTCGCACCGGTGCAGCCATGGTGCCGTTTGGCTTTGAAGATGAGTTGATTCAGGCCGTGGCATCCGGTTCGGTAACCGCGGGCGCGCTGTCGACCGCATCCATCGGCTATCACAACCTTCAGCATCCCGACCAGCAAGTGCAACTGGTTCACGCCGAAGATGCCGAACAGCAATTGCGCTGGTCGGTTGCGGTGGGCATGCGTCGCGCCGACGATCCACTGGTGGCTGCCGTCGATGAGGCAATCTCGGCACTGCTCGATAATGGCACCATCTCGGCAATCTATCGGCGCTACGGCGTCGACCATCGACGCCCCTGAGCCATCGCCGGCTCCGCGCGGCGTCGCCTGCGGTGGGCAACGGGTAGTATTGGTCCAAACCCGACAACACGAACCGGAGGACCCATGAAGGCACTCGTCTACAAAGCCCGCAACACCCCGCTTGCCTATGAAGACATCAACCTGCCCGCGCCGGCCGATGGTGAGGTGGCGGTGCAGCTCAAGGCCGCGGCACTGAACCACCGTGACAACTGGATCACCAAGGGCCTGTATCCAGGCATTCGCGAGAACATCATCCTGGGCTCGGACGGGGCCGGATTACTGAACAAACGTGAAGTGATCCTGAATCCGAATATCGGCTGGGGCGAGAGCGAACGCTATCCGGCCCCCGACTATCACATGTTGGGCATGCCGACCCACGGCACCTTTGCCGAGCAGATCGTCGTGGCGGCCGATCGTGTGGTCGACAAACCGGCCCATCTGACCATGCAACAGGCCGCCGCGCTGCCGCTGGCCGGCCTGACCGCCTATCGTTGCCTGTTCAGCCGCTGCGGTGCGAACAAGGGCGAGAAGGTGCTCATCAGCGGGGTGGGTGGTGGTGTGGCCTTGCTCGCGTGCCAGTTCGCGATTGCCGCGGGCGCCGAGGTATGGGTGACATCGGGCTCGGCCGACAAGATCGCGCGGGCGATCGAGCTCGGCGCGGCGGGCGGCGTGAATTATCGGGACGCCGATTTCGTCAAGTCGCTCAAGCAGCAGACCGGTGGATTCGACGTGATCATCGACAGTGCGGGTGGGCGTGGCTTTGGCGATCTGGTCAAGCTGACCCGGCGCGGTGCGCGGATCGGCCTGTATGGTGGCACGCGAGGCAACTGGGAAGACGTGAGCCCGCAGGTCGTCTTCTTCAATCAGATCGACATCAAGGGCTCGACCATGGGCTCGGACCGCGACTTTGTCGCGATGGTCGCCTTCGTCAATCAGCACAAGGTCGTGCCGGTGGTTGATGCGAGCTATGCGCTCGCCGACGGCAATGCGGCGCTGGCGCGCATGGACAAGGGTGAGCAGTTCGGCAAGATCGTGCTGACGATCTGATTGACCGGACGGCCCGCTGGCATCAGCGAGGCGGGCCGGGCATCATGTTCGAATGGGCAGGCCAGGATTCAGCCGCGCACCCGAGCAGGCTCAAGGCATTGCTGCCCCGTCCGCACGACGAATCGGCACATCGTCGAACTGCGCGCCGTCGAGGCAGTAGACGTTCACGCCGTAGTAATCAGGTGTTACCCGCTTGCGATGAAAGGGGTAGATGCCGCAGACCCTGCAGAAGTAGTGCCTGGCCGTCCTGGTATGAAACTGATATTCAGTGAGTGCTTCCTCTCCCGCCATCAGGTGAAACCGGCTCTCATGCACCTTGACCATGAGTGCATTCTTCATCCGGCAGAGGGAACAGCTGCAGGTGGTGAGTTCGGGAAAGTCGGTTTCAATTTCGAAACGGACGGCGCCACAGTGGCAACTGCCTTGAAGCCTCCGAGGGATGCGGGCAGACATGGCGGCGATCAGTCAACGATGAACAGGGTGGCGCCAAGCTCTGTGCGCGAGCGGTGCGGCTCGGCGCCATCGGCGACCTGGTAGCTCATGCCCGGCTTCAGAAGGAATCGGCGGCCATCCTCGAGCTCTGTGTCGAGTTGCCCACTCAGGCACAGCAGGATGTGACCCTTCGAGCACCAGTGGTCGGCGTCATAACCTCGCGAATACTCAACCATTCGCACTCGGATGCTCCCGAAGTTCGCCGTGCGCCAGTAGGCGACGCCGGTGATTCCTTTGTGCTCCGTGCGGGGCAGCGTTTCCCAGTCAGTGGTGCCAAAGGGTATTCCTTCCATCTTCATGGTGAATCTCTCAGCGTTGACGACGGCGATAATGTCGCGATTCAATGAATCCGGGATGCTCGGTGAGGGTGGCTTCGACATCCCCTAGGGAAGTTCCGCAAAACCGTCGCTTTGACTGCGGCGGAACGATAAAATGAGCGTTCACGCCGCAGCCCTGGGGAATTGCGTTGACCAGCAAGCATCGTAAGCAATTGACGTTGGCCGTCAGCGACTTTGAGCGATATCGCAAGCCGACGCGTCGCGAGAAGTTTCTGTCCGAAATGGATTCGGTGGTGCCGTGGAAGGAGTTGGCGGCGCTGATTGAACCGTTTTACTCGAAGAGCACCAGCGCGGGCGGTCGTCCGGCGTTCGGGTTGGAACGGATGCTGCGGATTCACTGCCTGCAACTGTGGTTCGATCTGTCGGACCCGGCGGTAGAAGAGGCGCTGTATGACTCGCTGGCCATGCGCTCGTTCGTGGGAATCGATCTGGGACGCGAACCGGTTCCCGACGAAACGACGGTGATGCGGTTTCGCCATCTGCTCGAAGCGAACAATCTGGGGCAGCGCATCTTTGAGGAAGTGGGCAATGTGCTGATCAAGCGCGGACTGCGCCTGTCCAAGGGCACGATCGTTGATGCAACGATTATCGCGGCTCCCAGTTCGACCAAGAACGCCAAGGGTGAGCGCGACCCTGAGATGCATCAAACCAAGAAAGGCAACCAGTGGTATTTCGGCATGAAGATGCATGTCGGAGTGGACAGCCAGAGCAAGGTGATCCACTCGGTCGCAGTGACCCCGGCCAACACGGCCGATAACAAGGTAATGGGCCAGCTGCTGCGTGGCCACGAAACGCGTGTCTACGGCGATCAGGCCTACAAGAGCCAGGGCGAGGTGATCCGCGCCCGGGCGCCCAAGGCCAAGGACTTCACGAACCAGCAATGCAAGTGGAAGCATTTCACCGATGAGTCGATCAAGGCGAAGAACCGAACCAAGTCGCGCATCCGTTCGCGCGTTGAACATTCGATCGGCGTGATCAAGCGGGTGTTCGGGTTCAGCAAAGTGCGCTACCGCGGGTTGGCCAAGAACGCCAATCGGGTGTACGTCACGGCAGCGTTGGCGAACATTTTTCTCGTCCGGTATTCGGTCCTGGGAGCAGTCCGCCTGCAGTGAGGAAAAGAAGCGGAGAGTGATCGATTTTTCGATCAAACCGGGCCGAAATCTGATCAATTCGCGATGAAATGCCATTTTTTCAGTCTGTCAGCTGCAAACCGTGCAGTTGCGCGGATTGTCCCTAGGGCGGCAACCGGCACAGGCCTATCCACCGTTTTGTTTCGATTGCCAAACGCGTGAACGGCAGCATACATTGCCGTATCGGCAAACCCCATCATGACAGGCGCGGAAAACACGGCCTGGCCGGAACCTGGCGGGAGATCCCAGGAAATGTATTCCGGCCGAAGGGGCAGCCGCATCGTCAAGTGCGTGTCGCCAATATCGATGATCTCTTCATGGTGGTGATCGACAGCCGGCAGTTCTTGCCGCAGTCGCTCGAGGATCATCTCTGCGGTCATCACACTCATGTTCTTCATCCTCGTTTGCCTGCTCACAGGTCCGGTGCATATCGTCTCTCCATGTCTTCTTTCGACTCTGGCGCGACCCGAACGCCGGTTTGGTCACTGATCATCTGGCCCACAGTGGGCAGTGCAGTGCGCTCAATCCTCGAAGACTCTGACCACAGCCTCGAGCGCAGAAACGCTTTGGCGCAGTGAAAGTAGGCAGCGGTGACCGAGACCCGGAGTACCAGCGTTGGTGTGCGCCGCTCGCTGGTGCATGCAGCGATGTCCTGCGGGCCTATGGAAAGTGCAGCATCGCCGTTCACTCGAAGCGTTTCGTCAAAGCCCGGAATCAGGAAGAGCAGGCCAACTCTCTTCGTGGACAGGATGTTTTCAAAGGAGTCGAGCCTGTTGTTGCCGGGCGAATCCGGAATCAACAATTGTCCATCGTCGGTGACTTTGGCGAATCCGGGGTCGCCACCCCTCGGTGAAGCGTCCAGGTTGAAGTTCCGGTCACAGGTCGACAGGATCAGGAAGGGCGACAGCGCGATGAAACTGCGGCAATGCTGATCAAGGGCGGCAATCTGCTTCCTGACGGCGCGCTCCTGTGGCACTGCGTACAGGCTACGGAGGGCCTCAGCGGTGAGTATTTCTGTGGGTGAGGTCATGCCGGAATCTCCAAACGCCCTGGCGCGGAGCCCATGACCCCGCGCGGGGCTTGCGCAGTCAACTCGACCGCGGGTTCATGCGTCGGCATAGTGGTAAAGCCCGATCGCAAGCGCAGCCAGTAGCGAAAGCAGGACAACGGCGCCGAATTTGTGCTGTAAATGATCGAGGCGTGCAAACTCGTCATCGTAGCCCGACTGCGCGGCATGTGCGCGACGAAAGACAAGCCGGACACAGTAAATGTTTGTTCCGATAGCGAGCAACCCAAGAGCGATCTTGGCCATGAACATTGGGCTCGGGCTGACGGAAGAAAGCATAACCGCGCCAGTCGCAAGAACTGCAATGAACGCAGGTATTTCCACGATGAGGTCTACCCGCTTATGAAGCGCGACCAGAATGAGCTCCTGGGCGCGGCCCTTGCCGAGCAGGGCTCGTTCGAACAGAGCCTCGGTGATGACGCACCCGAGCCAGACACCAACGAAGGCAAGATGGAGGGGAAGCAGAATGGATTTCATTTGCCGGTTTCCTGACGAAACGTGAAGATGACACCCTGTACTTCAGTGTCGCATTGTCGCAGAGCCTTCATTTGGCCGTCTATTCGCTTTATTCCTCATCCTTGTCTTCATACCGTTCCCATGGCCGACCAACCGCCAGCCTCTCTGCGCCAGTGTCGAGAGGAAGGTCTGCGAGCGACATGAGGGTTTCATCCTGAGCAATCAGATGCTCGATGTGAACCAATGCCAATTCGTTTTTCAGAGCCGCTGGCGAATCAAAATCATGGCTCCGCCAGTCGCAATACATCTGCCAGTCACCGCCGGCGTGTGAAGCGAACAACACTGGCAGACGCCCTTCTATGACGCAACGGCATGCAATGACACCAAGCCCGTCTGGAAACCCGGTTTTGCGATTGCGCTGAATCATCGATGTTGGCTCTCTGACCTGAATCACTCATGAGCACGGCGTTCGGGATGCGTTCAAGCTGCTCCCATATTGGCACTGTAGCACCCAAGCCGTGGTGAGTAACGTCAATCGAAGCGCCGGCGACGAATTCGACCGAGGCAGGCTGCTGGTACGCAAACCGCGGTAACCACTGCAGGTGAAGATGAGCGAGCGTGTGCCGTCAATCTGTGCGCAGATGCGCGACGGCAGCGACCAAAACAAGCATCAGCGCCATCCCGTCGACTCTGACAATTGTTGCGATGGCCGGATTGTGCGGGCCGGTCAGAACGCTCAATGCAAGAAATGATGAAACGCTGACGCCTGCGGCAATGAGGGCTAGCGCGTGAAGCTCGGGCTTGAAGGCCGCATAGCCCAGAAAGCTTGCGAGCAAGCCGAACAGAACTGCCCGATGCCGCAGCATGAGCTCGAGGGCCTCTTCGCTGACAGGTAGACCATAGAGTCGCGACAGCTGGCTTGCTCCGAGCACGCCGATCAGAGGCAGAGCGTGGATGACGGCAACGACAAGGAGAACAATCGGGACGATCAGGCGCATGAAGGAATCCGAAGCTGCAGAATCCTCCTTATACGGGATAACGTTCATGGCGGCGATTACCTGGGAGGTATAGCGGATCGCTGCCCATCCGACGCCGAACGGCAATGTCAGCAAGCGAATGAGAGGTAGGACGAAGGGGCCGTCATCGTTCACCACTTCATGTAAGCGGCGAGTGCGCCCAGGCCGAGCGCGAGAAAACCGAACGGGGCGGCCCACATGTGCAAAAAGGAAGCGATGAAGGCGAGACCGGGGTCGGACGCAAGATAGCGCACGGCGACCGGTGTGCCAATTGCAGGATGCCGCTTGTCGTTTCCCGCAGCGGCGGTAAAGCGTCGCAAGACTTGCTGACGGTCGGTGAACTCGATAACCGGGTGAAAGAAGACAGAGTCGTCGATTTCACGCCGATCATGCGCCACAACGTGGCCCACGGTGCCAAGCCCGGCGAGTGCGACATGGCAGCGGCGAACGAACAGCCAGCCCGCGCCGGCCAGGAAGACGGCAGAAAGCAGAGCGAAGATCAGCTTCATTCCGATGCCCGGTGATATCGTTCGCTGCGGCCTGAACCGGAATTTCCCCGCAGAGACGGGTGACGGCACGAGCCGATCCGCGGGCGGTCAAATGAGCCTACATCAACCACCCGATCAATTTCCCTGGTACTCGTCGCTCGCCTGACACCGATTGTCGACGGCTGCCACACGCCCGGGTATGACCGGCATAGAGTAGCCCAGAGCCAACCACTGGCACCGGCCGACATGGACACACCCATCAGCCCCGACAGCGCCCGCCACCCCACTGCGAACCGCCGCCTGCTCGCGATACTCGTGCCATTGTTGCTGCTTGATGCGGCGGCCATGGCAGGTGCCGCGTTCCTGGCCAAAGATGCGCTCGCGCTGCAAAACCACCTGGATCGGATCGAATTCGCATCCGTCAAAGGGATCGTTGGCGACATCGCCAGGGTCGAGAACCGGCAAGCTGGTGGATGGCTCACCTGGCCGATCCCGGACCTGATCGCGGTGTCGTCGGGCAAGGCCGGCAGTTCCCGGTCGAAGGACACCTGGTCATTCACGATCGGGGGCGGATCGCAGCGCTACTGGGTCCAGGATCAAACCGTGGAAGCGCTGGTCGGCAAGAAGGCCCGCGTGAGTTATTCGATACCGGCTTCGCCAGCACTCCCGGATGGTTCGGTCAAGTCTTATGGGCTCAGGAGCAATGGCGTGATGCTGATTGATACTCAGGAGTCCGTGAAGAATGAAAAGAATGGTGTGACGGCGCTTTGGGTTGGCGTCGGCGCGTTGGTGAGCCTGGGCTCAACGATGGGAATGGTCATCGTCATCGCGCTGGTCAAATTTCGCGGGCAACCAGCGCGGCCGATGCCAGGCACTGCAGCGCCATAACCTGCCGCGAAATACCATTCCCGACCAACGTCAACGATGTCGTCGTTGGCGTCAATCGGCGAGCCAGTAGAGCTTGTCGTCAATGTAGATGTAGTCCGACTTGGCGGGGTTTGCGATGAGCACATGCTCGCCCGTCTCGCCGCTGTCCAGGTCGACCCTCATCCGATACCCCTGGATTGAATACCGGCCTCGCTGATCGGGATCCAGAGAACTGAAGAATCCCGACGCCGGACCACCCACGGGATCAAAACTGCCAATGTTCAGCACCGTCAAGCCGACTTCGCCGTTGGCAAGGAACGTGTATTCAGTGGACGATGTGAAGGCGATTGTGCCCTGATTGGACGCGGCATAGATGGTCTTGTAGGCAGCGTTGAGCGACAGACTTCCCGTGCGGACAGGAATCGGATCGCCATCCGGCACCGCCTTCCAGTTACCGTCCGAACGGAGTAGTTCCACCCGACTCCCCGCGCGACGCCAGCTTGTCCAATCCGACGGATTCGCCGCCCGATGGGCGTCCAGCCCCCGTGGATCGATGAGCCCGCGACTGCTTGTCAGGGCCCGTCCATCCTTGAACAGGGCGACCGGAAACGTTACATACTCGGAACTGCCGAGCGGTGTGAGCCGCAGTCTGGCGTCGATCACGAAGCTGTCTATCGATGCGGCAACGGCATCGGTTCCAGAGCCGCTACCGCTACCCGAGCCACTGCCATCATTGCCGACATTGTTGACTGGGCTGCTGCTATCGCCAGACCCGCCGCAGGCCTGCAGTACGGACAGAGCAATAGCCAGTATTGCCGGGTGAGCCACATTGCGCATGATTCTCCTCATCGACAGCGTTTGATCGCCCTGAGTCGGCAATCCGATCGTTGGCGTTCATGCCGACCCGTTCCATCGATGATAAATCACCGCAGAGCGTCATGATTGCTCACGAGCCGCTGCACCGGGCAATCAGGCGTCGGCTGCCTTCAGATTGGCCGATATTGCTTCAGCGATAGGGGTTCGGTGCCTGCATGGACACAATGCGAGGCAAGGTGTGGCCCTCAGCATCACCGGACCGTCGCGAAGACGTCGCGAGAACCGTTTCCGTCGAAGTCACCGAACAGAAAGCTGGTTACTGACGTGCGCGGCGGCAGGTTGAACAGACTCGGGAGGCCTGTCCAGTAGCTCGTCCCGCCGTACGACACTACCCATTGGCTGCCATCAAAGCGGTATACATCGGTGAGCCGGTCGCCGTTGAAGTCGCCGAAACGTAATTGGCCGACCGAGTAGTTCGAGGCGTTGATGTCCTGCCAGGGACTGGTTCCGCTATAGGAGACGTACCAGATGCCCCCTGTGCTACGGAAAATATCGCTTGACCCGTCGCCGTTGAAATCGCCGAACCGCAGGCTCGAGGATCGATAGTTCGAGGTATTCAGATGCTCCCATGGACTCGAACCACCGTAGGAGACAAGCCATTGTCTGCCGTTGCCGCGGAATACGTCGGTGCGGCCGTCACCATTAAAGTCGGCGAAGGCCAGCTCGGAGAGGGCGGCATTCGAGGAGTTCAGCTCGACCCACCAGTCCACCCCGCCACGCGACACCCACCAGACCCCGCCGCTGGTCACGAACACGTCGGTTCGCCGGTCGCCATCGAAGTCGCCAAATCGCATGACTGACTGGCTTTCGCATTTGCCGGTGCTGAGCACCTGCCATGGACCGGCGCTGATTCCCTGGGAATAGGAGACATACCAGACACAGGCCTGGGGATCAGCGTGGAACAAATCGGTTCGGCCGTCGCCGTTGAAGTCGCCACTGACCAACTGGTCGGCCTTGGCCTCGAGATCGCCGAACGCCCGCCAGGCGCTTTGTCCGCCCTCCGAGACGATCCAGTTACGCAGGTAAAGCCAGCGTACCGCGGCGATGTCACCCGCGCTGATACGCTCACCACCTCTTGCGGGCTGGCCCGCTGGTATGGTGTCGTAGACGGCTTCGCCATTGTCGCTGCAACCGAAGCGATCATAGTGCATGATCGAATTCAGATCGTAAGGCCCGACGTCCAGGCCGTTGTCAACGTTCCGCTGTTCGAAGGCGTCGCGGCATTCTCCCTCCCGCAGGTTGTTCCAGTTGATGCGGATGTGCTGGTTACGATCCTCCCGGGTCTGCTCATGAAAGAGCCCCAGCGTGTGACCGAGTTCGTGGGTCATTGTCGCCACCGGGCACGGCGACTCTGAAGCCCTGAGCAATACGCGCTGCTGACCACCTTGTCGTCCAATGTCCGAAAAGCACCAATTCGGGCTGGTACCGCGCGCGAACATCACGAAATCATTTTCACCGTTTCGTTCCACGAAGCGTACCGGGGTCACCGCCTCCCAGGCCCGCATGGCGTCCAATACGATCTGCCGCTCCGTTGCTGTGATGTTGCCCTCGAATTGAAAGGGCACCACACCGCCCGGCCAGCGGTAATCATTGGGTGAATCCCGAAAGATGCTTTGGGCACGGAGATCTGACCCTTGCGTATCCGTTCCTTCCGGCTTGAGCCCCTGGAGATCCGCGATCTCACCGAGGATGATGTCGCCTTGAAAGATCGCAAGGCCGTCGACAACCCGCACCTTCAAGGTCTGGTCGGCGTACTGAATCTGTTGAGTGCTATCGCCCGGGGAATCCGGTGTGCCGGCATCGCTTCCGCAAGCCGCTTGAAGGGCGACACCCAGAAGTAAAACGGACAGTTCAATCGTTCCTTTCCAATGGTATGTTGATGTATTCATATTCAATCTCTGACTGGTGAGTGGTTTGGTCTCTCCTTCTGTCGACCGGGTTCAGGTTTGCAGAGACATATATTGGGGATTGATTTTTTCGGGGTAAAGTGAGAAGAATTCCAGCTATCGACGGGAAGACACGTGCGACACCCAGTGGGAGCACGAACCGGAGCGTGACTAGCGTCACTTGCCAATCCGCCAGGCTCGATCAAAATCCGAAATCAGGCGCCACCCCGGGAGGAGCTCACTCGATGCAGACGATCGCCGTGCCTCGTGTGCTCGTGATCGACGCCATGAGCAAGCAGACTTCGACCGGGGTCAGGCCGGCAGCACGGCCAATAGCACCGAAGGACGGTAGCCTGTCACGCTTGATCCACTCGATACCCGAGCACGCCACGTGTCGGGTGAACATCTCTCCCCGACTCAGCTTCGTGTACTCGCACTGGTACTCGCTGGCATGAGCAATTGCGAGGTCGCGAGCGAATGCAGCCTGGCAATTGGCACGGTCAAGAACGCGGTCTCGTCGATATTGCTGGCTCTGGACGTTCGTTCGCGTGCCCATCTGATCAGCAAGTTCCGCTGATGCTGTGATGACCAATGGCACAGCGCGTGCAAGGATTGCCGAGACCGGCACCTACGACCTGCGACAGCCATTGCACTCGATCGGGCTGTTCGGAACGACATTACGAATGGCGCTGGCGGGAACGTCCAACGCCACGAAATCCGAGAATCTGATGCAGTGTGTTGAATCGCTCGAGGTGACTTTCAGTTCGATGCTCGACGGTTACAAGCTCGACGCCGGTGTCGTGGAAGTGCGGCCGCGCGCAGTGCCGATGGTCGACGTCCTCCGGCGCCTGCAGCAGGTGTTTTCCCGTAAGCGATCCACGATCCACAGGGTTGTCACTTCTTGACGATGCGCGGTAGTGTTCCGGGATGCAGATTCCAGGGCAACATGGCTTCGATGGCTTCGACCGATGTGGCGGCGGGGACGTTGCGCAGCAGGTATTCGAGCCAGGCGCTGGGCTCCAGTTGGTTGGCCTTGGCGGTTTCGACGAGCGAATAAATCAATGCGCTGGAATCGGCCCCGGCCGGTGTATCGCTGAACAACCATGCTCGACGCCCAACAACAAATGGGCGAATCGCGTTTTCGGCCCGGTTGTTATCGATCGGTGTGTCGCCCCATTCCACGTAGCGAATCAGCTTGGGCCAGTACTTGTCCATGTACGCCAGCGCTTTGCCCAGCGCCGACTTGGGCGTCACGGCAGGCAACGCCTTGTCCAGCCAAAGGCGTATCTCTTTCAGAACCGGCACGCTGCGGTTGCGCCGACCGAAGAAGCGTTCCGTCACGCTGGCGTCCTTCAGCTCGCGCTCGATGCGATACAGATTTCGGATCTGCCGGATGGCTTCATCGGCCCGCCCGGTCTTGCCCTTGGGTTGAATCCGCTGCGCCTCGATGAAGCCTCGGCGGCAATGCGCCCAGCATACTTGGTGCTGAACGCCCTGGCTGCGGGCGAGCGCGTTGTAGCCCTCGTAGCCGTCAGTCATCAGGAAGCCCTGGAAGCCGGCGACCAGATTCATGGGTATTTCACCGCTTCGACTGCGGTTGTAGTCGTAGATGACCACCGGTTTGTCGGGAGGACCTCCGGTTTGCACCCACATGTAGCTCTTGTCGGTCGCGGCCCGGCCCGGTTCCTTGAGCACCTGAACCGACGTCTCATCCATGTGCAGGATGTTGCCCTCAAACAGTTGGTCGCGCAGCAGGTTGAACACCGGTTGCAGCACCTTGGCCGCTGCAATCACCCAGCGCGCCAGCGTCTGGCGGCTCATCGACACGCCATGGCGAGCCAGCACCTTCTCGAAGCGCGCCAGCGGCAACCCATCAATGAACTTCACCGCCAGCAGCATCGCGATCAGCGCCGGGCTCGCGTTGCTCTTGGGGATCGGCTGCACCGGCATCGGCGCGGTGACCGGGGGCTGATCCCGGTCGGGACAGGCGTAGCGCTTGCGAATATGGCGCAGCACCTGGATCTTCATGGGCACGATGTCCAGCTGCTCACTGATCTCTTCACCGATCTCGATCATCGGCGTGCCGCAGGCGCACAGGCGCTGGTCTTCGGGCAGTTCGTGAACAATGTCCAGGCGTGGCAACTCGGCGGGCAGCGGGGCGCGTTTACCCCGCGCCTTGGCCTTCTTTGAGTCAGTGTCCGATGCGCAGTCCTGTGATTCGGATTCGTCACCCTGCCCCGCCTGGGGCATCCCGGCCAGTAACTCGGCCTCATCGAACAGGCGTGCCTGATCGGTTGACTGTTCGCTGCTCGCGCCAAACATCCGGTGGCGCGACAACAGAATCTGCTCGTACAGGTAGTCGATGTGGTCCTGCGCCTTCGCGCGGATCGCCGCAATGGTCGCCTGCTGCTCACGCATCAGCGCGATCAGCTCACTCGGATCGGTGGGCAATTGATCGGGGAGCGTGAAGTCCGGCAGCTCGAACGCGACGCGATGAGCGATCGGTATATCGGCGCTCTTTGATGAGGTCTTTTTGGCGTCGATCGTGGCTGATGACATGCCACGAGTTTACCCCGATCCGCCTACGAAACGCTATCGAAATGAAGACTTTTATGCGGTCGGTTTCGCCATAGATCGAAGCCCTCGAGCAGCCATTCGAGCTCCTGCAGCGTCACGGTTTGCGTGGCCCCTTCGCAATCACTGGGCCAGGCAAATTTGTCCCGCTCGAGCCGCTTGTACCAAAGACAAAAACCGTTTCGATGCCAATACAGCGCTTTGATCTTGTCGCGCCGGGTATTGATGAACACGTGCAACGCCGCATCGAACGGATTCATCCCCAGGCCCTGCTCGACGATGGCGCTCAGTCCCGAAATTGACTTCCTGAAGTCTACCGGCTCGCGGCACAAATACACCGCTTCGATCTGGCTACCCGGATGCATCAGCGAACGCCTCGCACCGCCGAGCCCAGTGCGGCCAACCACGCCGGCGGTGGCAGTTCACTCAACTGCAAGCGAACGTCGCTGCCGATCATAATCGTCACGTTCGCCGAGGGCGCCATCATCGGCTCGGCGACCTTCAGCGCAACGAATGGGGATGACCTCGATGGGGCCGTCGCCGTTACTGACCCATTCGACGACGCAGCCCTCAGCTTGCGCCGCCACCAACCCAACGCATGCACCGACAGGCCATGCTCGCGTGCGTACGACACGACGGTCAGACCCGACGCTCGCAGTCCCTCGACATGCGGCTCCCAGTAGTCACGCCCATTTGCCTTCGTCGCCATCAACAACTCCGATATCCAGATGGCCAAAGTCTGGCGCTCCGATCACGTGGTCGCAAGTAGGAGGTTTATGGATCGCATACGTTTTCCCGTCAGGCCTAAGCAAAAGGTTGGGGACGATGCGGCCATTCTGCATGTCGATCGGGCCTTGCCGCTCACCTCGATTCGCAGTCCCGCGCATCTGATCGCGCTCATGCCATGGGCCTGGCGACGCCTCACGGCAGCATCGCACAGCATTCGGCTGGCTCGGTCCAATTCTTCTGAGTAGGTCGATCAAACCCATGATTGAACGCAGCGCGCCCCGTCTGGCGATCGTGCTGGGCAGCGGTGGCGTTCGAAGTATCGCCGCGCTGGGGCTCTTCGAGGTTCTGGCGCAAGAACGGATCAACTTCGACCTCATCGTTGGTTGCAGCGCCGGAGCGATGTTTGGCGCACTGATTTCGATCGGGCACACGGCTGACGAGGCAACCCGGATCGCCGCAACTCATCGGACCCTAGAGGTGACTCGCCGCCGACGCTGCGGATGCGATTATCGCGTTCGGCGTTCGCGTGCTGCTTATCTTTCCACGCTTCGAGAGACGGGTTGGCCTGTTTGATACCGGATCAACGCCCTGGTTGGTCGAACAGGGGCGGCTGACGGCATTCGCCAGGCTCGACGAGATTCGGGCACTCCTGGCCATGGAGGATGCGTCGACCGCACTGGCGGCGTAGTCGCATTACAGCAGTGTCAGCGCGTGATAGAGGCACCACCCGCCAAAACCCGCCATTGGCAGGAAGGTCAGAATCATGCCGATGGCGCGAGGATTTCCCCACCCCTTTGTGACGAGAATGGCGGCATGCATGAGACGGCCGATCAGCAGACTGATACCGCCCGCCCAGAGCGCCCATTGGGGCATGGTGGCGACCTCTGCGGTCGCCATGGCGATCAGAACGATTGGCACCGTTTCAGTGTAGTTCCCGTGGGCACGCATTCGGCGCAAAAGCGCTTGATCGCCACCGTCGAAAAACTGGACGCCAGTCTGAGCACGACGAAAGCCCACCATGACGGTCAGCGGGATCTGGATGAGCGCAAACAAGCCGACGAAGAGTGTCGTGATCTGCAATGACTGCATGATTATCCTTGAATCAATGAGTTGGCGGCTAACGGGCCGACAATGAGATGCCTGAAATGCTTCGGTGATGGCAATAGGCCGCGCCAATGGCAACGTGGGCGAGACTGAACTGCATCAGGAATAGGGCGGATCCGCGGCGAATGGCGTCCTGGAACATACCGATACTTCCTATGATCTGATTCCCGAGCGCCGCAGGCGCAGAAGGCTAAGGGGAACAGAACCACCGGCACATGGCTTGCGCTATTGGCCGACTGGCGGCTGCCAGAGTTCAACCTTATTGCCTTCGGGATCAATCACCCAGGCGAACACGCCATACTCTGACTCGTCAATCCTGTCGAGGACATTGCAGCCCTCCGCCTTCAGCACGCTGGCCAGAGCGCGAGCATCGTCGACTCGATAGTTCACCATGAACACCGATTTGCTCGGCGCAAAGCTATCGGCTTCAACAGGACTGATGGACCAGATAGTTGAACCGGTGATCGGATCGCCATCGCTATCGGCCCAGGTGAACGCCGTACCTCCCCATTCCTGAACGTCGATCCCGAGGTGGCGCTTGTACCAATCCCTAAGTGCCGGCGCATCAACCGCCTTGAAAAAGACTCCGCCGATTCCTGTGACTCGCCTCATGGAACCTCCGATGACTCGTGGGTTTTGACCTGAGCAGACGATCGCCCAGACCCTGCGCGATAGGCGTGGAAGCCGGAGCGTTTCCCGTTGCCAATATGACATGCAACCCTTACCGAAAGCAAATCAGGGCGTCGCGACTGGCGTCACAGCGGGATGACATGCACGGCGTTCAAGCAACACCACGGCGAAGACAGCGTCTGCTCTATCGCTCAGATTCAGTTGCCTTTGATCGCTTGCTGGCCAGAATGAGTGGAATGGAAATCAGAAAGAACAACGCCAGCGCTGGCAATGGTGAGAAAACCTGAATAGACGTCAATGTTCACCACTGGAGGCGACCAAGGCCGACGACGTCACGGTCAGCAGTGCATCGGGACCAAGGGCTCGCCACCGGCTATGGTCGATTGGTGTTTCGCTCCTTAGCACGATGCCGATTGGATCGAGTAATGAGGTTAGCTTCTTTCTGCCGTCAAAGAGAATTGAAAATTCGTAGTGGCCGGCGATCGGGATCCACTGCTCGGAGATGGCCTCGAGTTCTTGCACAGTTGGCATACGCAGCGAGCGCCAGGGCAATATCCTGAACATCGCCGTGGAAACATTGCCGACGAGCAGAAATCCCACGAGCTTGAGAAGTGCGAAGCGATCGCCCGGTAGATTCAGGCGCATGATTGATCCAACCGGTAGGTCGATCTGGGTGCGAATGGTAGGTTTCCTGGTCTTGAGTGGCTTCCACGCAGGCTGCGGGGATGACAATCGCTCGCGTAGTGCGCCAAGCGTGCGCCGACGTGAATGAAGGTCTCGTGGGGATTCCTGTGCCCAATGCTCGAGATCGCCGTTTCGATCCAACAAGTCCAACGTGCCCTGCCTGACTGCATCGGTAAGGCAGCCCAGTCGCCATTCGACATCGGCCAGCGCGAAATACACCAAGCACGCAATCTGATGATCGTCGAGCAACGACCCGTACCGAATCAGTATTCTGGCCTCGGCGTCTGCCGGAGCCAGCCCTGATGCGAGGTGAGACCGAAACTCGTCCCGCACCTCGCGAGTGGTGTCGTCGGAGTAGAGGCCGGTACCCCAGGTTCCCATATTCAGCCCTGAAGAGACTGTGCGATAAGCCGTCAGGCCCATTGCCTGAAAGACGCTGCACAGCCCCATTGTGCTGTGGATCACATGACGTCAGCGCTGCTGATTGCCGACTTTACAACGCGAGCGCCTACCGGGTTGCTTTCTGATCTCGTGGGAACGGGTCAGGCTATGCATCCGGTTGAATGAGTCGCCAGGTGCAGGTGAAATCGGGGTCGCTGACCGACTCCCCTGAGCTACGTAGTTTGTAGATCCCTGGAGCCGCCCGTTGGAAAAAGCTCGTTGCCGGCGGGAGCCATTTCTTTTCGCCTGCCCTTGCGCCTTGCAGTTCCAGTTGAACGCCAGACTCTTTTGAAGCGGCAACTACCACCCCATGATATTGCTCCTGCCGCTTGAACTGCCCACGTCGGTCTACGACGGTCACACCAACGAGTACTCGCTTTCCGATCAATCCGGCTGCCAGGATTGCGTCGAATTCATAGGGTGGTTCGGTCGGGTCTTCTGAGTGTGACATGTTGTGTACTGTTCGGTCAGTTCAGGCGCTGCTATCACCGGGAAAGCCCGACGCCGCATAGTCCATCTCGGTGAAGGATTCCATGGAACAAGCATCGCTGATTTGTGTTCAGCACGCAAGCTCAGGCCGGCTTCCCGATGTTGCGCACCAACTTATCTGGACCTCGTCGTTGGTGGAACACCGAAAGAAGATGCAGCATTACGGCACAAACGCCAACAACAGAAAAGCGGCGAAAATGACGAGATGCACCGCGCCCTGCATCACATGGGTGCGGCCCGAGACCAGCGTGATCGACGCAACGACGAAGGTCAGCACCAGCAGCACAAGATCCTTCTGCTCCAGACCCAGCGCCAGTGGCATGCCGATGAGTACCGATGCCAGGGCGACTGCCGGGATCGTCAGGCCGATGCTGGCGAGCGCGGAGCCGAACGCCAGATTGAGGCTGGTCTGTAGCCGGTTCGCTCTCGCCGCTCGCGCCGCCGCCCAGGTTTCGGGTAGCAACACCAGCATCGCGATCGCGATGCCGACGACCGCTGGTGGCGCACCAGCCGCTGCCACCGCAGCCTCGATGGTCGGGGACAGGATCTTGGCCAGCCCTATCACGGTGGCGAGCGACACCAAAAGGAGTGCGAAGCTGATCCAGGCATGCCGGTTCGATGGCGGCATGGCGCGCAACGCCTCGTCGAGGGTGTTTGGAGCCGGCAGGAAATAGTCGCGATGCCGCACCGTTTGCACAAAGACGAAAGTTGACCACAGCACCAGTGACGCAACGGCAGCAAAGGCCAGTTGCGACCCTGTATACGTCGGACCGGTGGAACTCGTCGTGAACGTTGGCAGTACCAGCGACAGGGTGGTCAATGCGATCAGCGTGGACAGTGCGGCGTTGGCGCCTTCGATATGGAACGACTGTTCGTGGTGACGCACGCCGCCCAGCAGCAGGCAAATGCCGACCACGCCATTGCAGATGATCATGATCGCCGAGAAGATGGTATCGCGTGGCAGCGTGGCTTTGTCTGGTCCACCTGCCACCATCATCGAGACAATCAACGCCACCTCGATGATCGTGATTGCAATGGCAAGCACCAACGCACCAAAGGGCTCTCCGACGCGATGCGCCACCACTTCGGCATGGTGAACCGCGGTGATGACGACGCCCATCAGCGCGAGTGCGCAGATGGTGGCCAGCACCGCGCCGACCGGCAGCATGACGGAGACAGCCAGCAGCGCGGTGGCGACCATCGGCACTAGCGAAGCCCACAACGGCACGCGATTCTCCATTAAATGAACTGTCGCGACCCCCGCGCAGGTACGATAGTATGAGTCATTCGCTTAATGGCATCTGAGCAAAAGGCTGACGCGCACCGGGTACGCCGTGAGTGTGTCATCTCGCACACTGGCACGGCCGAACCACCGGAATCTCTGGGTTCGTGAGCCTCCAGCCAGGCTCTGCGGCGCATGGGGTTGGCTTCTGGCAATGGGTCGTGCCAACCAGTCGATCGACAGGCCGGGTGTCGCCGGGTCTGTCATCGCGGTGCACCGGAACAGGGATGGCCCGCCCGTACCGCCGCCCGGTCCCGCGGGCGCACCCGCGCCGGTCTTGACACGAGACCCGGGCTCGTGGGCTAATGCTCAGTATGCGAACAATCAAGGCCGATGAGTATCACACGATCTGGGATCGCCCTGGGTATCTGGTCAGGCGACTGCACCAGATTCATGTCGCGATGTTCCTCGAGCGGGTCGCCGGCGGACAGGTCACGCCGGTGCAGTTCGGCCTGCTGAGTATTCTGGCGAAGCGCCCGGGCATTGATCAGTTCACGATCGGCGCCGAGCTGGGGCTTGACCGCGCCAACGTCGCCGACATCATCAGGCGGCTCGAGTCGCGTTCGCTGGTTGCCCGCGTCATCGACCCGGCCAATCGCCGGCGCCGCCTGTGCCGCCTCACGCCGCAGGGCAGGGCGCTGCTGCGCCGCCATGAGCCAGACATGCAGGCCTCGCAGGAGCAGTTGCTCGCGCCGCTCAACGCCCGCGAGCGCGAGACCTTCATGGACCTGCTCTCCAGGCTGGTCGAAAGCAACAACGAAGCGGGCCGCACCGCGTTGCGTCCGGACGGGCAGGCGCTCGTGCGGCAAGTCGGGAAGGGCCCGACTTCGCCATCAGCGCCCGCGCGTGTTGTGGGCCGGCGCACCCCGAAATCCCCCAGGCTCGCCAAACAATCCGAAGGAGAACGCCGATGATTGCCCGTCCGATAACGACACTCGCCATGCTGGCCGTCGCGGCAGGCATTGCCGCCGCGCCCGCGGTCGCCGAAGAATGGGACATGCCCACCGGGTATGCACCGACAAACTTCCACACCGTGAACAATGCTGCGTTTGCCGATGCGGTGGGCAAGGCCGCTGGCGACAAGCTGCGGATCAAGCTGCATCCTGGGGCATCGCTCTTCAAGATGCCGGAGATCAAGCGGGCTGTGCAGCAGGGCCAGGTGCCGATCGGTGAGACGTTGATGGTCACGCTGGTCAATGAGAACCCGCTCTACGCGATGGACGGCCTGCCGTTCCTGGCCGACAGCTACGACGCGGCCAGGCGGTTGTGGAAGATCCAGCGGCCGCTGGTTGAAAAGCTGCTCGACGCCCAGGGCATCCGGTTGCTCTACGCGGTGCCGTGGCCGCCGCAGGGGCTTTATACGCCCAAGCCGGTTCAGAGCGTGGCTGACATGGCCGGCCTGAATTGGCGTGCCTATGACAAACAGACGGCGCGACTGGGCGAGATCTTCAAGGCGCGCCCGGTGACGATCCAGGCCGCAGAAGTCGCGCAGGCGCTGGCCACAGGTCGCATCAATTCGCTGGTCTCGTCGGCCCAGTCCGGGGTCGACTACAAGGTCTGGGAATCGATCCGGCACTTCACCGACGTGCAGGCATGGCTGCCCAAAAACATGGTCATCGCGAACAAGGCCGCGTTCGACAAGCTTGACCTGTCGGTGCAGTCGATCCTGCTCGCGGAGGCGGCAAAGGCCGAGGAAGCCGGGTGGGCATCGAGCATGAAGACGTCCGAGTCGACGAAAGAGACGCTCAAACAGAACGGCGTTGCCGTCGTCGCGCCCGGGCCCAGGCTCAAGGACGAACTGGCAGCAATCGGCAGGCAGATGCTCGATGAATGGCTCGCCAGTGCCGGTCCGGACAGCAAAGCCGCCGTCGACGCCTACCGCAAGTAGGGTCGGGCGGGCCAGCATGGCAAACCTGCCCGTCCCAGGGGGCGACGTCGGGGGTGCGATCAGCCGCGCGCTGGACCGATTTTTCGGCCTGACCACAGCGGTTGCGGCGGTGCTGTTCGTTTCGATCGCCTTGTTGGTGCTCTACCAGCTGGGCGGTCAGGCGCTGCCTTATGTGCCCCGCTCGGCGGACGAATTCGCCGGCTATTGCATGGGTGCGTCGGCATTTCTCGCACTCGCCGACACGTTCCGGTCGGGCGAACATGTGCGGGTCACGCTGCTCAGCGATCGGGTCGGCCCTGCGGCGCGCCGGCGGCTCGCGTGGGTATCCATCATCGTGTCCATCGGGCTCGCCGGCTGGATGAGCTGGTACTTTGTCAGGCAGGCATGGGTCTCCTGGTCATTCAACGAACTGAGCAGCGGTTTGATCGCCTTGCCCATGTGGTTGCCCCAGGGGGCGATGGCGTGGGGCGCGCTTGCGTTCGTCGTCGCGCTGCTCGAGGCGGCCGTACGGCTCGGCGCGGGCATGCCGCTTCCCGGCAGCAGCGATGCGCCACCGACAGAGCGGCCAGAGCGGATCGGCTGAAATGGATGCACTGGGCCCGCTGCTCGTCATTGCCATGCTGTTCGGCCTGCTCGCCGCCGGTGTGTGGATCGGCATCGCGCTGATCGGCACCGGCCTGCTTGCGATGCTGCTGTTCTCCGCGAGGCTGCCCGGCGATTCAATGGCAACGACTGTCTTTGGTTCACTGACGACCTGGACGCTCACCGCATTGCCTCTGTTCATCTGGATGGGCGAGGTGTTGTTCCGCTCGCGTGCCTCTGAGGCGATGTTCCGCGGTCTGGCGCCGCTCATGGCGGTGCTGCCGGGACGGCTGCTGCAGGTCAATGTCGCGGCGTCGATGGTGTTCGCCGCTATTTCGGGTTCGTCGGCCGCAACCTGTGCAACGGTGGGCAAGATCACCGTGCCCGAGCTCACACGGCGCGGCTACCCGGAGCGCATGATGATCGGCTCGCTGGCGGGCGCGGGCACGCTGGGTCTGCTGATTCCGCCGTCGATCATCATGATCGTCTACGCGGTTGCCGCCGATGTCTCGATCAACAAGTTGTTCGCGGCCGGCGTGCTGCCGGGGGTGGTGCTGGGCCTGGCCTTCATGGTGTACAACGGTGCATGGGCGCTGCTGCACCCGGAACAGATTCCGGCGAACGATCTGCGAATGCGCTTTCGCGGGCAGCTCAGCGCAGCGCTCGCTCTGACGCCTATCGTCGTGCTGATCGTCAGCGTACTCGGTTCGATCTACGCGGGCTACGCCACGGCGACCGAATCGGCCGCGATTGGTGTCGTTGGCGCGTTCGTGGTCGCCGGGTTGCAGGGGGATGTGAACCGCCGCTTCTTTGTGACGACGGTGCTGGGCGCGATGCGCACGACCACGATGATCATGCTCATCGTCGCGGGTGCGTCCTTCGTCGGGCTCGCCATGGGATTCTCGGGCATCCCGATCAAGCTGGCGCACTGGGTCGGCTCCCAAGGTCTGAGCCAGGGCGAACTGCTGATCGCGCTGGCGGTACTCTACGTGGTATTGGGTTGTGTGCTGGATGGCATCTCCATCGTGTTGCTGACAATGGCGGTGGTGCTGCCAATCACCAGTGCGGCCGGCATCGACCCCTTGTGGTTCGGCGTGTTTGTCGTGATTCTTGTCGAAATGGGGCAGATCACGCCACCGGTCGGCTTCAATCTGTTCGTGCTTCAGAACGCGTTCCGGCGTGACATCGGCTTCGTCAGTCGGGCTGCATTGCCATCGTTCTTCATCATGTCATTGATGTTGGTTGTGATCTGGTGGTGGCCGGGCCTGGTGACCTGGCTTCCGTCGCGGGTCGGTCTGTAAGGGCGTCACACGTCATGCCATGGGCGCGGACATCACGGCGCGACCAGGATTCAGCGCTTAGCATCATCACTATCGTCAGTACACGAAGCAAATCATCCGAGGAGTAGCGTCATGGCCGATATGTCACTGGATTTCTGCGGCGTCAAGTTCAAGCACCCGATCATCATCGCCTCGCTCGAGACGACCAACAGCCCGGAAGTGATCCGCGAATGCGTCGACGCGGGCGCGGCCGGCATGATCGTCAAGACGCTGACCGATATCGAGGACATGGCGCGTCTGACGCAGAACTCGAAGTACGCGATCCTCAACGAGAAGAACGAGCTGATCAAGGGCAAGGTCAACAAGAACTTCATCTTCTACAGTCGCTCGGGCTACTCGAGCATGCAGTTTCGCGACTGGATCCCGTACCTGACCGAGCTGAACAAGTATGCGCAGGATCGCGGATCGCACCTGATCGGCAGCGCCGGCGGCAAGACCATGCAGAGCTGGATCGACATTGCGCGCACGATCGAAGACTGCGGCCTGCCGATGGTCGAGCTGAACTTCGGCTGTCCGCATCCGGCGATGATGCCCGGCGTGCACGGCGGCTCGATGATCGGGCAGGAGCCCGAGATCGCGACGCGAGGTCACGGCACGGGTCTGCGAGGCAGTCAAGATCCCGGTCGTCATCAAGCTGACGCCAGACCAGTCGCGGGTGCTCGACGTTGCCCGGGCCGTCAAGGAGGCCGGCGCCGCCGGCGTCACCGCCACCAACCGCTACACCGGCTTTTCGGTCGACATCGAGACCGGACAGCCCCGCCTCGGCGGACCAGCCGGCATCGGCGGCGTCTGGGCCAAGCCGCTCTCGCTGCGCTGGGTGCATCGCATCTACACCGAGCTCGGCATGCCGATCACCGGCTCGAACGGCATCTACGACCATCGTGACGTCGTCGAATTCATCATGACCGGTGCGCCGCTGGTGCAGGTCGGGTCGATCCTGATGCTCAAGGGAATCAAGTACCTGCCGCACATGATCGCGGGGCTCGAGGAGTTCATGGACAGCCACGGCTACCCGGACGTCGCCTCGATGACCGGCATCGCGTCCCGCGCGTCGGTGAAGGATTACGGCGAGCAGTTCCGCAAGCCGCGGATGCACAGCGAAGTGGCGGTCGATGCCTGCAAGAACCCGAAGTGCACGATCTGCATCCAGACCTGCTTCTACGATGCGCTGATCCAGTCACCCGGCAAAGGTCGGCACGCTGCATGCGAACTGCATCGGCTGCGAGATGTGCACCCAGACCTGTCCGTTCAATGCGACCAGCATGCACACGACCACCGAGGCAGGCGCGCGCCGAGCAGCCGTTCTTCCAGATCCCGCCGGATGTCTTCGAGAAGGGAAAGTTCGAGAAGGGCTTCGACCGCGGGCTCAAGCTCTCGAAGCTGAAGGACTGACTGACGACTCGCGCTGACAGGTTCGGTCACCCGGTATCGATTCGCCTTCGACATCGGCGGCACGTTCACCGATCTGGTGCTGCTGGGCAACGACGGCCAGCGTGCTGACCACCAAGGTGCTGAGCGACCACGATGACGTGGTCGCACCGATCGCCGACCGGGTCTGATGCGGATGCTCGACGCCGAACGACATCGCGATCGGCGCGCTGAGCGACGTGGTCGCCGGCGCGACCACGGCCGTGACCAACCTGGTCATCGAGCGCAAGGGCGCGCGTACCGGACTGATCGCGACTGCGGGCTTTTCGCGACGTGATCGAGATCGCCCGCGAGCTGCGCTTCGATCTCTACGATCTGAGTTCGCCTGGTCCGGATCCGGTCGTTCCGCGCGCGCTTGCGGGTCGAGGTGAACGAACGGGTCGCCGCGGCGGGGACGTGATCGCGCGCACCGATCGATGCCGACATCGAGAGCCGCGGTCCGCAGCGCTGCTCGACGGCGGCGCCGAATCGATCGCGGTCTGCCTGCTGCACAGCTTCACCGAACCCGCGCACGAGCTGCGGATTCGTGAGATCGCGCAGCGGATTGCGCCCAGGTGCCGGTGTCGCTGTCGCACGAGGTGCTGGGCGAACTGCGCGAATACGAGCGCACGGTCGCAACCGTGCTCAACGCCTATGTGATGCCGATGGTCGGTCCGTATCTGGCGACCATCGAGCGCGGCCTGCGCGCAGCTCGGTATCGACGCGACGCTGCGGATCATGCAGTCCAACGGCGGTGTGATCTCGCGTGAGCTCGGCGAGCGCATGCCGATCCGGATGCTCGAGTCGGGGCCCGCGGCCGGTGCACTGGGTGCCGCGCATGCGGCGCGTCTGGCGAAGATAGCCGGACGTGATCGCCTTCGACATGGGCGGCACGACCGCCAAGGCCTGCCTGATCTGCCGACGGGGTGCCCTCGATCACGACCGAGTTCGAGGCGGCGCGCCTGCAGCGCTTCAAGAAGGGCAGCGGCCTGCCGGTGCGCCTGCCGACGGTCGACCTGATCGAGATCGGCGCGGGCGGGGGCAGCATCGCGCACGTCGATGCCACCGGACTGCTGAAGGTCGGTCCGCACAGCGCGGGCTCGCAATCCCGGGGCCGGCGTGTTACGGCCTGGGCGGCACGCGACCGACCGTCACCGACGCGGCGCTGCTGCTCGGCTATCTCGATCCGCAAGGCACGCTGAGCGGCGCGGTGCTGCCTGCGGCCGGATCTCGCCGAGCGGGCGATCGACGAACACATCGGCAGGCCGCTCGGGCATGACGACGATCGAAGCCGCAAACGGCGTGCATCGCATCGTCTGCGAGCACATGGCGAGCGCGGCGAAGATCCATGCGGTGGAGAACGGCCGCGACGTGCGGCGCTACACCCTGCTCGCGTTCGGTGGTGCCGGGCCGATCCATGCGCGCGAGGTGGCGCGACGCACTGGTTGCCGCGAAGATCCTGGTGCCGGCCAACGCCGGCGTGTTCTCGGCCTTTCGGCCTGCTGGTCGCGCCGATGAAGGTCGATACGGTCCGCACACGCTTCGCCCGGCTGGCCGACAGTCGACTGGACCGCCATCGAGGCGCTTGCTCGCCGCGCATGGAGGCGACGCTCGGCCGCCGAACTGGCGTCGGTGCAGGCTGCCGGCCGCCGATCCGGTTTCGTCGCGTTCCGCCGACATGCGCTACGTCGGGCAGGGCTTCGAGGTCGAGACCGAACTGCCGGCGTGCGTCAGCGGTCACTCGACGGTGCCGCGACATGCGGCGCCATGCACCACGGCTGGCGGCATGCAGGGAGAATTCGCGGCCCGCTTCGACGCTGCCTACCGGCGCGTTTCGGACAGCCACCTGGAGAACCAGCGCATCGAAATCGTCAACTGGCGCAGTCGAGGCGATCGCCGCCGCGCCGCCGGCACCGGAACGGCCGGGAGTCAGCGAAACCACCGCACGGGTTGCATCACGGCGTGACGGAAAGCCTGTACTTCCCCGATGTCGGGGCCTTCGTCGACACGCCGGTCCTCGCCGAGTCACGCTGCGTGCCGGCCTGATCCAGGAAGGACCGGCGCTGATCGAGCAGGCCGGCTCGACAGTCGTCATCGGTCCAGGCGATCACTTCGGCATCGACGAAGCCGGCAATCTGCGCATTACGCTGGCGCGCACCGTTCGTCGCCGATCACGCGACGAGCACAACCAACAGAGTGGTCGCAACGATGAGTCCGATCGATCTTGAGATCTACTGGAACCGCCTGATTGCGATCGCCGACGAGGCTGGCGCGGTACTCAAGCGGACCTCGTTCTCGACGGTGGTGCGCGAATCGAACGATTTCGCCTGCGTGCTGCTCGACACCGAAGCGCGGCTCGTCGCACAGTCGTCGCTGAGTATCCCGGGATTCATCGGCACGGCGCCGCTTGTCGCTCGCCGGCATGCTCAAGGTGTTTCCCGAAGGAATCGCTGCAGCCCGGTGATGTGCTGTTTACCAACGATCCATGGATCGGTACCGGGCATCTGCCGGATGCAACGATGGCTGCGCCGATCTTCGCGAACGGGCGGCTCGTCGCGTTCGCACTGGCCGTTGCGCATCTGTCGGACATCGGTGGGCGGCAATGGTCTGCCGATGCGAGTGAGGTGTTCGAGGAAGGTATCCGCTTCCCGGTGATCCGAATCGCCCGGGAGGGTCGGCTCGATCCGCTGGTGATGCAGATGCTCGAAATCAATGTGCGGCTGCCGCAGCAGGTGCGCGGCGACATCGAAGCGCAGATCGGTGCGTTGCGTGTCACCGAGCGCCGACTGGTCGACCTGCTCGAGGAATACGGACTTGAGGGCATCGATGAGATCGCCCATGGCATCTTCGCGGCCTCACGGGAGGCGGCGTTGCGCGAGCTTCGGCAGATGCCACCCGGCGTCTATCGCGGCAGCGTCGAGTCCGATGGCTGGGGCGATGAACGGGTGCGAATTCAAGCCGAGGTCACCGTGCGCGCGGACGGCGTGACCGTCGACTATTCTGGCAGCACCCCGCAGGTGCGCTTCGGGATCAATGAAACCTTCAACCATACCTACGCCTACACGATTTATCCATTCAAGTGCCTGTTCTCGCCAGGCGTACCGAACAACGACGGCTTCACACGGCTGTTCACCGTCATCGCCCCCGAAGGCACGATCGTCAACGCGCGGGCGCCAGCGGCAGTCGGTGCCCGGCACCTGATCGGGCATCAACTCCAGGCGGCCGTATTCGACGCGCTGGCGGCTGTGCTCCCCGCCAAGGTGCAGGCCGATAGCGGCACGCCGCTGTGGTCGGTGCTCATGCGGGGGGTCGACATCGAACGCGGGCGATCGTTTTCGTCGATCCTGTTCTTCAACGGCGGCATGGGAGCCATGCGCGATCGCGACGGTGCGCCGGCCGCCGGATTCCCGGCCAATATTTCGAACACGCCGATCGAGATCGCCGAGACGCTTGCACCGGTGCGGTTCACGACCAAACGACTTGCCGATGGTTCGGGCGGCGTTGGTGCGCGCCGCGGCGGCATGGGGCAGGTCGTTGCGTTTGAATCGCGCTGGCCCGGGCTCTTGCGCGTGTCGCTGCTGACCGATCGCACGCGCGTGCCTGCCAAGGGCATCCTGGGCGGCGAGGCCGGTCGTGTCGGTCACGTGTGGCGCAATGGTGCACCGGTCGAGAATCCGAAGGGTGTCGTCGATCTGGCCGAAGGCGATACGCTGGAACTCGCTCTGCCTGGCGGCGGCGGCGGGTATGGCAAACCGACACCATGAACGGACGGTCCGAACGATGCGCACGAGCCGTGTCGTTGACACTACCTGGCACGCTCAGTACACTGAGTATGAGACAGTCTGACCATCACGACATCTGTCGGAGCATCGAACAAACCGGTTCCCAATGGAGAATAAACGCATGCAACGACGTCGTTTCCTGAACAAGGCCGCCGCCACTGGCGGGGTTGGCCTCGCTGCCCTGGCCGCACCCGCCTTCGCGCAGCAAAATCCCTCGGTCAAGTGGCGGATGTCGACCACCTGGCCAAAGAGCCTCGATACCATCTATGGGTCGGCCGATGAACTCTGTCGCCGTGTCGGCGAACTGACCGAAGGCCGATTCGAGATTCGTCCGTTCCCGGGCGGCGAGATCGTGCCCGCCTCACAGAATCTGGATGCGGTCAGCAATGGCACCGTCGAGTGCAATCATGTCCTGAGCACGTACTACATCGGCAAGAACTCTGCTGTTGCATTTCGACACCGGCCTCTCATTTGGCCTGAACGCCCGCCAGCACAATGCATGGATCAATTATGGTGGCGGCCTTGAGTTGCTGCGCGCCATGTACAAGCAATACGGCATTGTCAATCATGTGTGTGGCAACGTCGGCGTGCAAATGGGCGGCTGGTACCGAAAGGAGATCAAGTCGGTTGCCGATCTCAAAGGCCTCAAGATGCGCATTGGCGGCATCGGCGGCATGGTGCTGACCAAGCTCGGCGCGATACCGCAGCAGATTCCGGCGGGCGACATCTACCCATCGCTTGAGAAAGGCTCACTCGATGCGGCCGAGTGGATCGGCCCCTATGACGACCAGAAGCTCGGCCTGAACAAGGTCGCGCCCTACTACTATGCGCCGGGCTGGTGGGAAGGCAGCGCATCGATCACGACCCATGTCAATGAGAAAGCCTGGGAGGCGCTGCCCAAGTCCTATCAGGCGGCGTTCGAGGCGGCCTGTGCCGAGCAGACGATGAAAATGCTCGCCCACTATGATGCGGTGAATCCGCAGGCGCTCAAGAAGCTCATCGACGGCGGCGCCAAGGTCGCCTACTTCCCGCGCGATGTGATGGACGCGTCATTCAAGGCGTCGCAGGAGTTGTACGCGGAGCTATCGAGAAGAATCCGGATTTCGCCCGGATCTTTCCGTCTTGGCAGCAATTCCAGCAGGATCAGGCAAGCTGGTTCAAGGTCGCCGAGGCTGCGCTCGATGGCTACACCTTCAACGCCGTTGGCAAGCGTTGACCGGCAGGGCGGAAGGCCTCGTGGCTGATGCGCGTCGTTCGCCCAATCCGGATCGTGGCGACGGCTCCTGTTAGCCGGCCGTAGCGATGGACCAGAGCGATCGGCCGTCGCACGGCGTCAAGGCGCAGGGGATCGGTGCGAGCGTGCCGCGCAAGGAAGACGCTCGTCATCTCGCCGGCGAGGGGTTTTTCGTTGGCGACATGGCGATGCCAGGCTTGCAGGAAGTGGCGTTCCTGCGCAGTCCGCTCGCCCACGCGACGATAAGCGCCACACGGATACCGGACGATATCGCCGACGTGGTGGTGCTGCGCCCGATGATGGATTGCCGGGACATCGTCGCCGACTCGACACTGCCGTCCTACCAGGTGTCGCCTCAGCCGCCTCTGGCCGACGACCCGCGTGCGGTTCGTCGGCGAGCCCGTTGCGCTTGGCATTCGCACCAACCCGCGCACAGGCCGAAGACCTGGTCGAACGCATCGAGGTTCGACTACGACGAACTGCCGGTGCATGCCAACGTCACGAGCGCGCTCGCCGCGACCAGCGACTTCATGCACGAGGGCTGGACCAGTAACCGATTTGTCACGCTGAAGGCCGATCGCGACTTCGACACGCTCGCCGCAACAGCAGACGTGGTCGTCAGTCGCCGAATCGATCTCGCCCGCCAGTGCATGGTCCCGCTCGAGGGCAAGGCGGTCCTGGCGTACTGGGATCACCGGGCCGATCAGCTCGTGGTCTACACCTCCACGCAGGTTCCGCACATGATCCGCAGCGGGCTCGCGCAGTTCCTCCAGACTGGAAGAAGGCCAGGTGCGGGTGGTTTCGCCGGATGTTGGCGGGGCGTTTGGCTATAAATGCGTGATGCAGCAGGAAGAGCTCTGCGTCGCCTGGCTGGCCAAGACCCATCGCCGGCCATTCCGATATCTCGAGGACCGCCGCGAGCACCTGATTGCCGGCGCCAATTCGCGTGAGCATCACTATGAGATGACCGCCTACGCTGACCGGCGTGGCCGCTTGCTCGCGCTTGATGCCATCATCACCATCGACGGTGGGGCGTATTCGGTCTGGCCGTTCACCGCCGGGCTCGAGCCTGGCCAGGCCGTCGGAAACCTTCCCGGCCCCTACGCCTTTCGCGGCTATCGCTGCGAGACCCGATGTGTCGCGACCAACAAGCCCGGGTTCGTGCCCTATCGGGGTGTCGCTCGCACGGGCGTGTGCTTTGCGATCGAGCTCACGATCGACGCCATCGCACGCGAGGTCGGACGGGAGCCGTGGGAGGTGAGACTCGAGAACCTGGTGACGCCCGAGCAGATGCCGTATGTCAATGTCGCCAACAAGCACTTCGATGGCGGCGACTACCCGGCGAGCCTGCGGCGTGCGCTCGATATGATCGACGTGGGCGCGGTGCGCCGGCGTCAACGAGCAAGGGGAACCCGACCGGCGCCTGATCGGTGTGGGCACGGCAACTTACGTCGAACAATCGGCGCACGGTACCTCAGTGTTCGCCACCTGGGGCACACCGGTCATTCCAGGCTTCGATTCGGCCACGGTGAGAATGACGCCGGACGGTGGTCTGGAGCTGCGGGTGGGTGTGCATTCGCACGGACAGGGCATGGAAACCACGTTTGCGCAGATTGCGAATGAAGTGCTCGGAATCGACATCGCGCGTATTCGGATGATTCACGGCGATACCGGGCAGACACCGTTTTCCACCGGCACCTACGCGTCACGCTCTCTGGTCATTTCCGGCGGGGCGGTGGCGGTCGCCTGCAAGCGTCTCGTGCCCCGCCTGCAGCACATTGCCGGGCACCTGATGCAGGTTGATCCGGCAAGTGTCGTGCTTGACGGCGGGCGGGCCCATGCCGGTGAACGGTCGGTTACGCTGGCTGATATCGCAAACGCCTGGTATCTGACGCCCCAGCGTCTGCCGTCCGACGTGGATCCGGCCGGGCTCGAAGTGACGCTGGGTTACAAGCCGAAGGTCGACACCGGTGCCTTCAGCTACTCCAGCCAGGCGGCCGTCGTTGCGGTCGACACCGACACCGGCGCGATCGAGATTCTCGACTACGTCGTTTGTCGAAGACTGCGGCGTGATCGTCAACCCGATGGTGGTCGAAGGTCAGGCAATCGGCGGTATTGCACAAGGCATCGGGACCGCGCTCTATGAGGAAATGCCGTACGACGAGAACGGCCAGCCGCTGGCGTCGACACTCGCCGACTACATGCTGCCAGGTGCCACGGAGGTGCCCAACATCCGCATCGAGCACATGGAAACGCCGTCGCCGCACACCGAGTTCGGGGCCAAGGGCATGGGCGAGGGCGGCGCGATTGCACCGCCAGCCGTGCTGTTCAACGCGGTCAACGATGCGCTGCGAGCCATCGGTGCGGCAGAACTGCTCGCAACGCCCCTGACGCCTCGTCGCCTGCTCGCGGCGATCGAGCAGGGCAGGGCAGGCGCGGCGGACCATGCGCCGCCGTCCGGCCCTGCTCTTGACAATGGCATGGCCGACGCAAGGGCCAGCGTCATGAAGGCCGCACGGTTCGACTACGCGAGGCCGATGTCGCTGGATGCGGCCCTGCCACTGCTCACGGAGTCGACCAAGCCGATGGCTGGCGGCCAGTCGCTCGGCCCGATGCTGAACCTGCGGCTTGCTCGGCCGGCGCGCGTGATCGATGTCGGAGCATTGACGGCACTCAGGGGCGTGACGGTGACACCTGCCGGCATCGAGATCGGCGCCGGGGATCACGCATGCCGAGATCGAGGACGGGGTCCATGCGCCGCTGCGCGGACACCCGGTGCAGGCGGTGGCCGCCCAGATCGCGTATCGAGCGGTGCGTAATCGAGGCACCGTCGGCGGCAGCCTTGCGCATGCCGATCCGGCCGCGGACTGGGTTGTTGTGATGACGGCGCTCGGCGCGACCCTGGCGATGGCGTCGGCCCACGGGTCCCGATCGTTGCCCATGGGCGAGTTCATGCTGGGCGCCTACACGACCGCCTTGCGCGATGGCGAACTCCTGACGGCGGTCACCGTGCCCTCGCTCGGCGCAGACACGCGCTGGGGCTATGACAAGTTCTGCCGCAAGCCCGGCGAATTCGCCGAGGCGAGCGCGGCGGTGCTGTTCGCGCCGACGACCCGGACCGCGCGCATCGTCCTGGGCGCACTCGATGGCGCCCCGCTCGAGCTCGCCGCGCTTGCGGTCGCCATCGCCCACGAAGGTCATGGCGCAGCGTCGCGCGAGCGAATCATCGCGGCGGTCCGCGAAGCACTGCCTCAGCGTGATGCGATCGACTGCGGCCTGCATGCGGTCTGCGTGGCCCGGGCGCTTGCGCGCGCAGGTGTCGCATGAACCGTGTGTCACTCGTCGTCAACGGCACGGCGCACGCCCATGAGGTCGAGCCGCGCACCCACCTGGGCGACTTTCTTCGCGACACGCTGCGCCTCACCGGCACCCACCTGGGCTGCGAGCACGGCGTGTGCGGTGCGTGTACCGTGCTGATCGATGGCGAGCCGGTCCGCTCGTGCATCACCTATGCCGTTGCCTGCGAAGGGCGCCGCATCACCACCATCGAAGGTCACGGCGCCGACCCGGTGATGAGCCGTCTGCGCAGCGCCTTTCACGCACATCACGCGCTGCAGTGCGGGTACTGCACCCCGGGCATGCTCGCAACCGCCCGCGATATCGTGCTGCGCCTGCCCGATGCGGACGAGGCACGCGTGCGACTCGAGCTGGCCGGTAACCTGTGCCGCTGCACTGGCTATATGGGCATCGTCGCAGCCATTCTCGACGTACTCGCCCAGTGTCGTGAACAAGCCGATCCGCGCATCGAAGCGCTGCGCGCGGCCATCCGCGCGTCCGCCCGCGCCGATGCGGATACGGATGCCCCGACGATTGATCGCCCTGGCGCGGCATCGAGGCCCTCATTCGAAACGGCCGCGGCGTTGGCGGCGAGCCCGCCTGGCCTAGCGGCGCCGCCAGGGGCGGCAGGCGGCGCACCAACCCCCGGTGCGGAATCGACTGGCGGGCGCGGCAAGGATGCGCCTGCCGGAACGCAGGGCGCGGGCACGGTCGTTCAAGGCGAGTTCGTCATCGGCCAGTCGCCCGAGCGGGTATGGGCGTTCATGGGCGATCTCGAGGCTGTGGCGGCATGCCTGCCCGGCGCCTCGATCGATGCGCATGAGGGCGACCGCGTCAATGGCCGCATCTCGATCAAGTTCGGCCCGATGTCGGCTGCGTTTGTCGGCGCGGCCCGGCTCGAGCGCGATGAGGCGACGCGATCTGCGGTGCTTCGGGGTGCTGGCCAGGACTCACTGAGTCGATCCCGCGCACAGGGCGACGTCGGCTATCGACTCGTCGAACTCGACGACGGCGCGACCCGCGTACACGTCGAGCTGCGTTATACGCTGCAGGGCCCGCTTGCGCAATTCTCGCGATCAGGGCTGGTGCGCGATTTCGTACGCCGGATGATCGCCGACTTCGGGCGTAACGTGGGCAATCGCATGGTGCGATCAGAGCAGTCGGGTGATGCGTGTGCAGCAGTGGGTTCGGAGCGGGGAGCCGCGTCGATGATTCCGTCAGGGCCGGGCACCACCGCAGCCGATGCTGACCCCCTTGGGTCGACATCAAGCCGAGTGCTCGCCGCGATCCTGTGGGAACGGCTGCGTCGGGCTATCGGATTTGGGCGCTGATGCGCCACGACCCGCGCCGTCGATGCGGCCTACTTGCGCGCTGAGGTCGAGACGTCGATGCACACGTTGCTGGCCCTCTCACGGTTGATCGATCGGGTCAATCTCGCTATCGGCCGCAGCGTGTCCTGGCTGACGCTGATTGTCGTGCTGATCGCCGCCGGCAATGCGGCGAGCCGCAAGTTTCTGCACAGCAGTTCCAACGCCTGGCTCGAATTGCAGTGGTATCTGTTTGGCGCGCTGTTTCTGCTGGCCTCGGGCTACACGCTACTCAAGAACGGCCATGTCCGTGTCGATGTCTTGTCATCGCAGCTGCCCCGGCGAGCGCAGATCGGCATCGAGATCTTCGGTACGCTGTGTTTTCTCATGCCCGTATTCGGACTGATTCTCTGGTTGTCCTGGCCAATGTTTCTGCAGGCGTGGACAAGCGGTGAAGTGTCGTCCAACAGTGGCGGCCTCGTGCGTTGGCCGGTGATGCTGCTGATCCCGATCGGTCTGAGTCTGTTGATCGCGGCAGCCGTCTCGCACCTGATCAAATGCATTGGCTACCTGCTCGGGCACTGCCCCGATCCAACGAGGCGTGAGTCGGCGATGTCCGAAGAAGCGGCGCTCGCGGCCGATCTCGCGCGTCAGCTCCGGACCGATGGCCCCGCCAGGCCCGCCGCCGATGCAGGCCGCCCATCGGGGCGCGTCGAGGGGCGCGTCGAGGGGGATCGGTGAGCCAGTTCCTGGTGGTGAACTTGGCACCGGTCATGTTCGCCACGCTGATCGCCTTTCTGCTGCTGGGCTATCCGGTCGCGTTCTCACTGGCGGCCAACGGCCTGTTGTTCGCGCTGATCGGAATCCACCTCGACCTGCTGTCGCCGGCGCTGTTCCAGGCGCTGCCCCAGCGCATCTTCGGTGTGATCACCAATGACACGCTGCTTGCACTGCCGTTCTTTACCTTCATGGGGCTGCTGCTCGAGCGTTCGGGCATGGCAGAGGACCTGCTCGAAACCATCGGCCAGTTGTTCGGCCCGCTGCGCGGCGGCCTCGCCTTTGCCGTCATCGTGGTCGGCGCATTGTTGGCGGCCACCACCGGCGTGGTATCGGCCTCCGTGATCTCGATGGGTCTGATCTCGCTGCCGATCATGCTCCGATACGGCTACGACCGACGGATCGCCACCGGGGTCATCGCCGCCTCCGGCACGCTGTCGCAGATCATCCCGCCGTCACTGACCTTGATCATCCTGGCCGACCAACTCGGCCGATCGGTCGGCGACATGTACCGAGGTGCGATCCTGCCGGGGCTCATTCTCACGGCCAGCTACCTCGCCTACGTCGCGGTGCTTGCACTGCTCAGGCCGGCCTCGGTACCGGCCATCCCGCCGCAAGCCCGCCGTTTCGTCGAACCCGACGGCGGACGGGGCGTACGCTCGCTGGTCGTCGTGATGACGATCGCGTTCTTCGCAGCGCTGCTGGTCGGTGAGTTCCTGGTGCGCGCCGACGCGCCGCTTGATGAACGGCTCGTGATCGCCCTGCTGGTGTGGGGCGCAGTTGCCTGGCTCATCGCGTTGGCCAATCGGCTGCTGGGCCTTGGCCTCGTCTCAAAACTTGCCGAACGCGTCACCTTCGTCATGATCCCCCCGCTCGCACTCGTCTTCCTCGTACTTGGCACGATCTTCATCGGCATTGCCACGCCAACTGAAGGCGGCGCAATGGGAGCAGTGGGTGCCCTCGTGCTGGCGTTGATACGGCGTCGGCTCAGCATGCCATTGCTGCGACAGGCGATGGACGCGACCACCCGGCTCACCTGTTTCGCGGTCTTCATCCTGATCGGCTCGACGGTCTTCAGCCTGAGCTTCAGGGCGGTGAACGGCGACTTGTGGGTCGAACATCTGTTGACCGGGCTTCCTGGCGGCGAGATGGGCTTCCTCGTGTTCGTCAGTGTGTTCGTCTTCATCGCGGCGTTTTTCCTCGACTTCTTTGAACTCGCCTTCATTGTCGTGCCCCTGCTCGGTCCTGTTGCCAACAAAATGGGCATCGACCTGATCTGGTTCGGCGTCCTGCTCGCCGTCAACATGCAGACCTCGTTCATGCATCCGCCGTTCGGGCTTGCGCTGTTCTACCTGCGCTCGGTTGCGCCGCAAGACGACTATGTCGACCGGGTGAGCGGCGCACGCATTGCCAAAGTCACCACCGGGCAGATCTACCGGGGCTCGATCCCGTTCATCCTGATTCAGATCACGATGGTGGCGGTGGTGCTGTCGTTTCCGGGCCTGGTGACGCATTACAAGGGCGATCAAAAGCCGGTCTCGCCCGGCACCCTGCAGATCGACATGAAAGGCGAAGGATTCGGATTCAACCCGTATGGCGGGGATTCACCCGGTGCATCGCCGTTTGGCGCGCCAGGTGAACCGGCTGCCACGCCGAAATGAGGGACAGCGCCGGTCCGAGATGAATTGACCATTAGGAACATCAGCGCGGAACCGCTTGAAAAGTTACCGGTGCCAGGTGGCACGATGTCGATAATGCACCAGGAAGTGTGTACAGCGAAGGATCGTTGCCAAACTGGAAAAGTCGATAGAGATGGTATTGAGTCGAGTTTGCCTGAGAGACAAGCACTTCATTCTGTGTGGGAAAAAACGGTGTGTCTTTACCGTACTTCGTCGTCTTGACTTCGATGAGCTTCTCGCGCCCGTTCGCTTCAAACGACAGAATGTCGAAGCCCTCGTGGTCACCCTTGACCTTGGCCGTATGTTCAATTCGTGAGGCAAGGTTTTCGTGCCCGCAACGAATGAGTCGTTCTCTCTCATCGGCAAGAATGAATGTCTCACCCGAATCGCCAAGCGCCCGATTCGCCGCTTCACGGCGAAGATAGTCGGTGGAGAGACGACGAACACCGCTCAACGGATCATTGGCCACCAATGGAACCTGAAGCCCGGTGGGCCTGTCTTTCAGCACGGTCAGAATATCCGTGATTTCAGGCACGGGCATAGGCCGATCCGCATCGGCAGCAACGATTGAGAAGCAGTGTCTTGTTGTCGACGACCTGCTCTTCAACTGCATCGGAGATCATGGCCTGGAAGTTCCAACGCGGCTTGTAGCCGGAAATGAAAGGCAACCCGGCCTGAATCAGCGCGGCGCTGATATTGGCATGTTTGAACTCGATGGATCCGTTCGATCGACCATTCAGCTTTCCGGCCAATAACCGGCGGTGCTCCGTTTTGTTGTAGGGAGAACCGGAAAGCTCGAGCGCGAGCATCGTCAGGTAATCGGCCACGATGGCGTCGACTTCCTTACGAGACCAGTCGGACGACGGGCTTGGCCTCATTCGATGCCGCGCAACTCTTTACGCACAGTGAGCTTGAGGCCCGACCAGACCTCACTAACCGCACAGACCTTGATGTCGACGAAGCCCAGGGGAAGCGCGAGTTCGCGAATGGTGTCTTCAGTCACCTCGCTGAAAACCTTGGAGGACTTCTTTGGCCAAGAGACCCATATGGCCGCGTCGGTGTTGAGCTTGCTTCGAAGCGCTGCGAGATGACGCGCCAGCTCTTGCCGTTTGGTAACGAACACATGAACGATGTCGGTCGTCTTCGACGGTGAACGCTGCTTTTGCAATCCAGGTGGCAGTGTGCCCAGCAGCTCTGTGTACTCCGGAGGCTCGTTGAGCACGACGAGGCGGGTGGTCTCCTTCAGCCCGAGCTTCCTGATGAGCGGTGTTCCTGAGTAGCCGACTCGCATCGAATATTCCTGTGTCGCCTGACGAGTCGCCATTATCTGACGCGAGACAGACAGAACGTTCTCAAACCTGCACCACATCGCGACTGACAAACCGTGTTGAGATGGGCTCACCTCATAAATGCCGGATTTACAACTGCCGGTGAAATACCCGGCGCCAATTCATCCGCTTCGTGTCCATCGCCTCGCGCACCAGTGCCGTTCCCACGCCCTTGCCTCGATGGGCTTTGGAGACAGCCACCATCGAGATGTAGCCATTGAAGAACCCATCTGTCAAGGCTCGGATAAAACCTACAACATTGCCTTCGTGAACAGCTATCAGGGCCGCCTGAGATTGTTCGATCAGCTGCGCGAACCTCGCCGGATCTTCGACTTTGAGGGGCCATCCGCTATCAGCCGGCAAACGCCTGTCAGCTTCGATTTCGTCGCGGTTGATCGGCCGGATGAGCATGGTGAGGGTAAACAAATGATGGGATGGACTTCCCTCGTTTTTGAACGACCTCATGGTGGCAGTGGTTGATGATGTGGCGTGAGTCAGCGGTGTCCCAACCCCCGACGCTGTCCAAGGCGAATGCGACAACCGCAGCCGTTGACCTTGCAAAGGAAGTCCATCGATTTGCCCTGGCCGATGCAATAGGTCCGGTTGCCCCAGGGGCCAAGCCTCGCTGCGCTGCGATCGCGGTTTGACCCGGCATGCGGAACCTACTTCTTTGCAAGTACGTGCGCGACGACTGCGTTTGCGTGGCCATGCCCCATCTTGTGCTCAGTTTTGAGCTTGCCTACAAGCTCCATATGCTTGAGGGGCCCCGCATTCTTCACAATCTGGAACCAGTGCGCCATTGGCTTTCCGTACGTCTTTTCAATCGAGGGGAAATACGAGGCCGGGCCTTTCAATTTTGGTTCGGTCGCCATCATTCAGTTCCTATGGAGCACTGCGTTCTCAATACTACCTATTCAGGTTGACGTTCTCAGCAGAAAAACTTCCGCGCTGCCTCCCCATTTGTAGGCGAGCTCACGCTCTCGACGGCCGGAGTTCAACAATTTCCCAAGCAGCAGGTTAGCGCAATCGACGAACTGCTGCCGCATCAGTGGACGCCGCTCGCATAGCTACCCCGGCACAACCAAGCACGCGGGTTAATATGATCAAGCCTCGACCGTAAGCCAGCTGCAAAATCTTGGGCAGCACGCGTGGATCGAACGCCATGGCGCCCGTCTTATCATGGCGAAACCGTGCATCCAGACCCGACAGATCAAGGTCGTTGTCGACCAGGTGATCCAGTGCGAACTCGAACGTTGCAGGCTGGATCGGCTCGGTGAGCACGACGGGAAGGAACTTCGCACGGCGATCAATAGAGTTATAGCGCGGCACCTCGTCGATCCTCCGTCCAATGCGTCGCTTGTCGCGCTTCAGCCGACGTTTTGAACAGTCTCAACATTGGACATGGGGGGTTAGGGGTCACAGCTTGTCTGGCCGATCTGACATCCAGGCCGAAAACTGCTTTGCCAGCTGCGAAGGCGCAACCGAGAAAGAGAAGATGTCCATTCCCCCATCGTAGGGGCAATAGACATTCCTGGAGCCAGGCGCAACCAGCGCGACCAAGGACTCTTCCTCGACGGCTACCTCCCAGACGAGCCGATCGTAAAAGTCTGGCTTCCACTTCGTTACCAAGGCGCGCGTTATCAGAATGTCGCTGTCATCGGTTGCTGCGGCTCCCGGGTTGACTGGCAGCAAAACGCCGGTTTCACGAAGTTGTCTTCCGGCAACCGCTTGCTTTGCTCTGAGTTGGCGCCGTGACACTGAGTACCGAGACTTAAACACGTACAGCAGTTCGCCGGGCTCAAACAACGCTGTCGCGACCTGGGAGTGGCGCCTCACAAGTTCTTCGACGTCATCCTTTGATTCGGGATAACGTTTGGACTCAGGAAGCGAATGAAAGCGAGACCAACTCGAATTCAAATGCCGCCGAAGCGCATGACCAACGGGCGCAATGCCGCCGAATTCAGATTGCCACCAGGTCAGCGGATCGGGGTGCATTTCGTGGCGCCTATCGATGGACAAGAGCGGAGAACGACGGCCATAGGCCGGCGGTTGCCCGCTCGATGAACCGGTTAGGCGTCATGTCGGGTCAGGGGACCAAAGAACCCCAGAACGCTTTTGAGCTTGGCTCCGTCGTCGCTCAACTCGACTATGTCTATGCCTTCGGGGAGAGTGGTGCCGTCGAGCAAAACGACGTGCCAGGCAAATCTAGCCCATTTGTGGTGTGCATCGACCAGAGACGTGCGCAAGATAGTGGCGCCGGGCCGAGACGCCTGAACAGCAGTAATGTGCACAAGTAGTGCTGCAATATCAAGTCGGTGCCCGGTACGTGGATCACAGTACCAGGAATCGTCCGACAGCGACGCGCGGATGTGGCGCTCTCGGATCTCCGCCGATGGATGTGACCAACCCATGCAGTATGTGTCTATCAGGTGTTCAAGTTTTGTCATAGCAATGAGTTACCCCTTCAGGGCGGTTACTTCAATTTCGATTTGCATACGCGGGTCGGACAATCCGGCAGAGATCATCATGGCAGCTGGACGAACGCTACCGAAATACCTCTTTAGCACCGGCCAGCACTTAGGGAAATCCGAGGCTACCGGCAGCACGTAGATGACGCGGACGACGTCCGCGAGTGTTGACTCGGCAGACTTCAGCGCCTGCTCAATGTTCTTCAGGCATTGCTCGGTCTGTTCCTCCAAGCGATCTGAGATGGTCATGGTCGAGTAGTCGAAGCCCGTGGTCCCTGACACAAAAACCCACGGGTCTTGGCGAACGGCACGGCTGTAGCCGATTTCTGCCTCGAAAGTCGAACCAGAGCTAATAAGTTGGCGAGTCATTTGATCCCTTTATGATGTACGAAAACCAGGTGTTGTGACGACTGACGAGACTGTGCAAAAACCTCGAGCCGATGAAAAGCCAACGCACTTTGTACGCGCAATAAGGCAGGAAATTGTAGCCACAAACACAGCCAGAGAAGCCTCACACAGGGCCGCTAATCGTCGATCGAGTCCAGGAATAGGCCCCGCGCAACTGTGGGCGAATTTACGGCTCGTTAATGCGGTCTCAACGCTCATTTGGACAATCCCGGGCTTTTTTCACAGCCTCAACATCGGAGCTAACCCGCACGCGTCTTGGCGCGTGTCCGCGTTGAGCGACTAGTCAGGTCTTCACCCTTGCTCGGAAGTACCTCTTTCAGCACAGAGCGAAGTGTCGATTCAGTCAGGGGCTTTTTACTTCGCGACAAGTAAGCCTTCCGTGCTTGGTTCATCATGGTTTGGTAACCAACACCCTGCGCTTCAGCCCGTGCGCGAAACTCCTCGAGTACGGCGTTGTCGATAAATATGGAAATTCGAGTTTTCCCCTTGGTTGAAATCAGCGCCTGTCGCTCGCCCTTAGAAAAATCGTATTCGGCCCGCATAGTCTCCGGATCTGCACAGTGTAGGGCGAGGGAGTCTTCGAAGACCGCTTCGTCGTCCGAAAAGGAAACCTTGTGCCTCCTTATGTTCGAGGCGGCCTTGTTCGGGTCATAGTCGAACCGCGTGATGCAGTATGTATATTATGTATGCATACAGCAAGCGACAGACTTGCAGATCTAACGCGCCGATGAGCGGCGCTGAAGCGCGCAGCGCGCAAGTCTCCGTTCCATTCGCTGGTTAGGTGTTCCGGTGCAACTCACTTTCGGACATTCCCTGTGGGGGTGAAGCTCCTTCGCCGCCTTTCTGTAAGCGGTGCCGGGAGCTGAACGACCCCGCCCTGGCCGGGACTCTGGGAGCAAAGGCCAGCAAGCCCAATTGGGAATCAGCCAGGTCATCGTAGATCGCTTCGATGCCACCACCCATGCAGTAGGTTTCGTGCCAGAAGCCAGTGCCGCCCGAGTCCTTCAGAAACTGCTTCCACCATTCCCGATGAGGGGGAGAGCGAGTCCAAGCCTCCATAGACTCGAAGTCCTTCCAGTACCAGCGCATGCCGATATCGAAGGGGAACACTCTATAAATTATGTTCGTTTCGGCATGTAATAGGCCTTCAGGCTTGGCGTCGCCTGCCTTTTGGATTTGCGGTCCTAGACCGAAGATTGTCTTGAGGCCGCGAAGGGCGTTGACCCCGGAACGTGTCAATGACTTTGCGACACCGATGCTGATTAATTTACTGCGCAAATGTGTGTCGTTTTCGGGGCGAGACTCTCCTTGGGTTTGGGCGGGTTTATCCATGCCTCAGTTGGCAGACGTGGCGGTTGTGGCCTGCGACCTTTGAATCGTTCGGGTTTCGCATGGAACGCAGCATCAAGGGCGGTTTGCCGAATTACCTGGAGTTCGGCGGCGTATCCGAAGTGCACGGCGTGAGGCGTCATGTAGCCAATACCCGAGTGTCGATGCTCGAAGCTGTACCAGGCGAAGAATGCCTGGCAATGGGCTCGAGCGTCTTCGATGCAGCCGAAGCGTTCGGGGAACTCCGGTCTGTACTTCATCGTCTTGAACTGTGACTCGGAGTACGGATTGTCATCAGAGACGTGAGGCCGACTATGGCTTTTGGCCACACGAAGATTGACCAACAAATCGGCCACGGGCTTGCTACGCATGCTGGCGCCGCGATCGGCATGAAGGGTCAGCGTGTCGGGTGTGATGGCGTGGCGCTTGATCGTGGCATCGATCAATTGCCTGGCAAGGTCGGCGCTCTCGCGCTCGGCGATCATCCAGCCCACGACGTGTCGGCTGAAGATGTCCAGGATCACGTAGAGATGGAAGCAGGTCCACTTGGCGGGCCCCTTGAGCTTTGTAATATCCCACGACCACGTCTGGTTTGGTCCGGTCGCCAGCAGCTCGGGTTTGGCGTAGGGCGTATGGACACGTTGGCGCCGGCGCTCGCCTGCTGCGCCCAGAGCGGCAAGCCGGCGATGGAAGGTGCGCACCGAACCCAGATAAATCCCTTCATCGAGCAGCACGGCGTGCACCGCCGCCGGCGCAACGTCGGCGAATCGGTCGCTGTTGAGCATCTCAAGAATCCGCTCATTCTCTTGGTCATCCAGCGCAATGTGGGAACGGCGAGGCGTACGAATCCGCTGCGGCGGACCAACGAAGTTCTCCCGATCAAGGCGACGCTGCACTCGTGCTGGTGTGCAGCGCGGCACGCCCATGACCTTGCAGGCCGCCACCACGCCCAGCGCAGGGGTCAGTTCCCGAACGCTGGCCATCACGAGTTCCCGTTCTCGTCGTCGATCGGTCGGCCCAGCAAAGTCGCCAGTTTTTTTTGAACCCCGATGACCAGCATCGCCTTGTCCAGTTCGCCCTGCAGGCGGGCCACCTCGCGGGTCAGCTTGGCGATCTGCTGGACCTCGGCACGGTTGGCCGCAACCTTGGGTCCGCGCTTGTTTGGCGCCAGCGCAGCCAGTTCGGCCTGCTCAAGCTGGCGGCGCCAGGTGCTCAGGCTCGAGGAGTACACACCCTCCCTGCGCAACAGCGCACCGATTTCTCCCGGCTGAGTGCAGCGATCGGCCGCGGCGAGGATGCGCCGTTTCTCCGCGTTGGATCGATGAAGCCGTTTGACTACCTCAGGGACCACCTCGCTATCAGGGCCAATGGCATCTGACGACGACGCCGATCCTGGCGCATCTCCAGTCGCCCTACGGGCTCCTTCCAATGCGCCAGGCTCAGAACTACCGTTCATTGCTGTCGCTGCCGCTCGAACCAGTTGACGATTTGACATGTCTACCTCACTGCTCACTAATTTAACTTCCGGAGGTGTCGCATGTCATATTGGCACAGGGGGCCTACGCCACGGGGTTGCGGGTCTCGGAGATTCAGCACCTTCGGGTGGCCGACATCGATAGCGCACCGGATCGGATGTGCCTGAGGGTGGTGCATGGCAAGGGTGCCAAGGACCGTTACGTGCCGCTGGCGCCCGATGCGCTGGTGTTGTTGCGCCAGTGGTGGCGCAGCAGCCGGCCCAGGCATTGGTTGTTCACGGGCCAGAGCGATCCGCTCGAACCGGTCAAGATCAACACCGTGCAGCGTTGGTACCGGGCGGGCTGCGTGCGCGCCGGGATCACCAAGCGCGGTGGCGTGCACACGCTGCGCCACTGTTATGCCACGCACCTGTTGGAGGCGGGGGTGGATTTGCATTCGCTGTCGCAATGGCTGGGCCACAGCCAGGTCAGCACCACGACCCGTTACCTGCATCTGGCGCAACCGAATTGCCCGGATGGGGCCCGGGCTCGCCCGCTGGATCTGTTGACCTGTTTACCCAAGGGCAAGGTGCCAGGCAAGCCCGGCTGAGTCGGTGGCTGGCCTCACGCTGGCCCAGGTGCTTGAGCGGTTCGGCCCGGCCTATTTGCGCGAGCATGCGCTCACGGCGCGCCAGGCGCGGGTGTGGCGGGCGATCCACGCCTGTCGCACAGCGGCGCTGGGCGGGCAGCGCTGGCGCTGCGATCAATGTGCCGACGAGCAGTGGCGCTGGCACTCCTGCCGCAATCGGCATTGCCCGCGGTGCCAGAGTCGAGCACGGGAGGCGTGGCGGGTGGCGCGCTTGCGCGAGATGCTGGATGTGCCCTACGGGCACCTGGTGTTCACGCTGCCCCACGAGATCAACGCGCTGGCCGCGGCGCATCCGCGCGCCGTCTACGAGCTGTTGATGGGCAGCGTGGCCGACACGTTGCGCGAATTTGCCGCCAACCCGCGCTGGCTGGGTGGGCAGGGCGCCTTCACGCTGGTGCTGCACACGTGGACGCAGGACCTGCGTCGTCATCTGCATGTGCATGCGCTGATGGCCTGCGGGGCACTGGATGAACACGGCCAGTGGCGCGAGCCGGTGCGCTCGCCCACGTTCCTGTTCCCGGTGCAGGCGCTGTCCAAGGTGTTCCGCGGCAAGTTCCTGGCGGCACTGCAACAGATCGAAAGCCGAGGTCAGTTGCCCCGCGATCCGCAGGCCAGCGGCGCCCAGCGGCAGGCCCGGCACCGGGCGCTGCGCCGCCATCCGTGGGTGGTCTACGCCAAGACCCCGATGGGCGGCCCGGGGGCCGTGCTCGATTACCTGTCGCGCTACACGCATCGCACCGCCATCGGCCACGAACGCCTCCTGGCCATGACCCCGACCCACGTGAAGATCCGCGTTCGCCAGCGCAAGGCCGGGGGCAAACGCGTCGTGACCATTCCGGGCGAGCGGTTCATCGGTCGCTTCCTGGCGCACGTCTTGCCGGCCGGCTTCAAGCGGATCCGCCACTACGGGTTGCTGGCCCCCGCGGTCAAGCGAGAGCGGCTGGCCCGGGCCCGAGCATCGCTGTCCATGCCCCAGCCCAATCCCATGGCCCAGGAAAGCGCCCAGGCCTTCATGAAGCGGGTCAGCGCAGTGCAGATCAACACCTGTGCACGCTGCGCCGGCGGACGCTACCGCTGCGTGCAGACGATCTCGTGTCGCCAGGCCATGACCCTGGGCGCACGGTGTGGGCCTTGGCAAAGCGGTGCCCCGCCATGATGAGATCGAGCACCTCGCCCACCCATCGACTGCGAACCGCTCGCCCCCGGGAGCAGACCCACTGCGCCCAGCGAAGCGCCAATGGGCGAATTCCTCAGCGCGCCGGCGCCGGGCAGACGCCTCAGCGCCGATCGGAACTGTGCAAGGACAGGGTTCAGTGCGCATGCCGGTTGCTCCAATGCCACCAAAGTACCCACCAGCAGCACGAACGGCAAGCCGCAAACTTACAATACCCATAGCGCCGTCCTTGAGGCGGTACAGTTCAACACGGTTTATCTGACGCGATGCTGCGACGGCTTGCTATCGATAGGTTCGTTCCGCGTCAGATAAACGCTATTCGTTATGCGTCACGAACACCATGAAGGTCCTCGAACGTCTCGAACTCATCGATCGCATCGGCCGCGAGTTGCAAAGCCGCATGAGCTACGGAGAGATCGACACATATCTCAAGGCCTACGGCGTCGACACCAATAAGACCACGTCCGATGTAAATAGCAAGTGGGTCTATTCAAAGGAACTGCTAGGCGAAGAACCGGACGCAACCGTTCTCAAGATCGCCGACGAGCTTGGGGTACCTCACAACCATGTTGTGGCGGAGATCGGGCGGACACTCGAAGCAACATTCTGGGAGTCCTTTCACTTCAAGCTCTTCCGTAGCCACCTATCCTCTTTCAAGGCAACAACGGGCCAGTTGCAGGCCGCATTGCGAAAGTTCGGCATCTCGGCTTTCGTGGCCCACGTTGATATCGAGCCCACCCGTGAGTGGCAAGACGAAATCGAAGCAGGCCTTCACTCGATGGACGCCCTCGTCGCAATCCTTATGCCAGGCTTCAAGGAGAGCAACTGGACGGATCAAGAGGTGGGCGTGGCTGTCGCTCGCGGTGTACTCGTCATTCCCGTCATCAAGGGCCTCAATCCATACGGCTTCATCTCTAAGTACCAAGGCCTGAGCGCGTCTGGCAAGAAGGTTGGGGACGTTGCAGATGAACTCTTCCGCATCTTGGCAAACTCACCCAAGACGCGCGCCAAGATGCTGTCATGCTTGACCGAGACAACTCTTCAATCCAAGTCGGAGGCTGAGGCCATATTCAAGCTGCGCAAGCTTGCCAGCATCAAGAACTTGCCGGCGGCTCACCTCCAGAAACTGAAGGAGTCTGCGTCAGCGTCGTCCGTCCTCATGACAGGTAAGCCGTTGGAGGAGCTGAACACGATGCTCTCAGCGCGCGGGATCGACCCAGTAGTCACCAAGAAGCCAGCCAAGCAGTTCGATGATGACATTCCATTCTGAGGAATCGGTGACGCCTAACCCTTCATTCGAGCCGACGCCTAACGGCGCGGCTCAATTCAAACGTTCGACATCACCAAGAAGCTGCCGCGGACTGCGTGTGGTGATCTGAACCGCGGTAAAATGTGGTTACTCGGCGAGGTATCACATGTCAGCTACTGTTGAAGAACTGGTGCAACAGGCGAAAGCGCTACCGCATGCGGAGCTTGAGTTGCTTCTTGAGCGTCTTTTGGAGTCCGTCAATGAGACAACGGGCGACGAGCTACATCCTTCGTGGGACGCAGAGATTGAACGACGGCTGGCTACCTACGATCGGGGGGAGGTTCAAGCGATCGACGCGGATGAAGTATTTGCCAAGGCGGCAAAGATCGCAAAGTGACGGCAGTTCGATTTCTTCCGGAAGCAGACTCGGAATTGCTTCACGAGGTTGGCTACTACTCGCAAGGCGGGATCGGCACAGGCATTCGTTTCCGTTCCGCGGTCCTTCAAGCAGTGGAATTGGCTGTCCGGTTTCCATTGGGAGGTACGCCTTCGCACAAGAATACGAGGCGAATGCGGGTTAAGGGATTCGAGTTCAGCGTCATATACAGGGCGTCACAAACCGAAATTCATATCATTGCAATCGCACCCGACAAGAAGCAGCCTGGGTATTGGCCATCGCGGGTCGCGTGACGTCGAACATCACGATGAACACGGACGTTTGCAAAGCCACCGGAACCTGGGCTCCGCCCAGAACCCGGCGTTCAGCGTCACTGGGTAGCCTCTCGGATCGCGATTGACTGGGCTTATTACTGTAGCTACAATACAAGTGAAAATCGAGTTCGATCCGAGTAAAGATGCAGAGAACCGTGCCAAGCACGGGGTTTCGCTGTCTTTGACCGATCAGCTCGATTGAGATGCTGCGCTGGTATGGGTAGACGGGTGCTTCGGGTATAGCGAGTTGCGAATGATCGCGCTGGCGCCAGATACCGCGACGCTTTACTACGTGGCATTCGTTGAACGTGATGAAGTGCGGCGAATCATCAGCCTTCGCCGGGCTACCCGCCTCGAGGTGACGCGCTATGTCAAAAGTTTCTAAACGCCCCGCTATAAAGATGCCTTCGGAAGAGGAAGATAGAGCAATCGTAGAAGCGGCGAAGTCTGATCCAGATGCTCAGCCCTTGAGCGAAGAGCAGCTAAAGTCGATGGTTCCGATGCGTACTCTGCGGGGGCGGCCGTTATCCGACAACAAGAAGGTATTGGTGTCGGTTCGCTATAGCAAAGAAGTCATCGAGTACTTTCGTTCCACCGGCGACGGGTGGCAGGCACGTATGGACGGAGTGCTGCGAAAGCACGTCGAGCGTCAATCGCGAGGCAATCGCAAGTGATGCTGAACATCACGGTGGATACGGAAGCTTGCAAAGCCACCGGAACCTGGGCTCCGCCCAGAACCCGGCGCCTTCGCAAACGCCGGTCAACTCGGCGTTAGGCAGCAGAATCCTCGGAGACGTCGGTGGCGAAACTGCGACAGCCTGGTGAAGCCTATTGGGCGCGAATCAACGCCGCGTACAAGCGAGTGCCCATTCACGCGAGCCCCCCACGCTTCAAGCTGCAGTTTGAGAAGCTGGACGCTGCGACAGCCAACTTGCTTGCCGCACACTGGTGCCAGTCGGAAGTTTGCGATGGCGGCTTCTATCAATTCTTTGCTAACTCCACCGGAATACTTGCACCTGAGGCGCATCGCGCCTTCAGGGAGATTGGCGCGTTGGAGTGGTCCGAACAGGTTCGGCTCGCACTTTCGTTCTTTGGTCCTGAATACCTTAGGGAAAGAAGTGCGCGCTCAACTGCACTTCCTCCACCGATAAAGGGGAGTAGGCGATCCGAGTGGGATCCGTTTTTTGAACTCGACAAAGAGTTCTACTCTTGGCTCAAACCAGACCAGGACCGTTGGAACAAGCTTGCGGACGAGTATGCGAACGCAGCTGCTGCCTAACATGTCGTATATGGACTCCCCTCAAACGAGCAAGAACTGATCGATATTGTTGGTTTAACGGAGTCGCTTGCAGTCGTATATCCGGCATCTGAGTTGAGCCTTGTCTGGTGGCTCGTGCCGTCATGGAATCTGCCACCCCGGTGCCACTCGTTGCAAGCGGCTGCGGATGAGCCGGAAGAGTTAGGTGCCCAGCACGGCGGCAATGGCCTGCTCTTCGGGCAGCGCCACCTGGGGCAATAGCCAGCCCTGACCGGCGGCGACCGCCCTGAAGCCGGCCACCTTCTGGCGGCCCATCTGGCCCGAGCGCGCGACCTCGCGATCGGTGTCGCCCGCGCGCAGGCGCGCAAGCACTTCCCGGTACTGAAACATCTTGATTCTCCGTCTGGCCACCGTATCCGACCGGCCATGTCATCTTGAATGACGATTCGTTGCGATGGATCCTAGCGTCCGCTTAACTTAGGCGGACACATGGACACTACTCCAGTAAATACGGCCTCGCGGCGCAGCCGGCGTCGTCACAGCGCCGCGTTCAAGGCGTCGATCATTGCGGCGTGCCACCAACCTGGTGTCTCGGTGGCCGCCATCGCACTGGCCAACGGCCTGAATGCCAATATGCTGCGCAAGTGGGTGAAGGAATCACAACGGTCGACAGACTCGTTTGGGCCTGCTGCAATCACGGCGGATCAGCCACCGCCGGCATCATTGGCGTTTGTCGCGTTGCCCAATGTGCCGCGACCATCGGAAGCGCCAATCCAGATCTCAATTGAGCGCAGCGGTACGAAGATCAGCATCGCGTGGCCCCAGTCATCGGCCGGTCAATGCGCTGCCTGGCTGAACGAGGTCCTTCGGTGATACGCGTCGATCAGGCCTGGCTCGCCGTGGAGCCGCTGGACATGCGGGCTGGAACCGATACCGCGCTGGCGCGGGTGGTTAAAGTCTTCGGTCAGGCGCAAGCGCATCACGCGTACATCTTCGCCAACCGACGGGCGAACCGGATCAAGGTGCTGGTGCATGATGGACTGGGAATCTGGCTATGCGCCCGTCGTCTTCATAGGGGTCACTTCACCTGGGCGAACGCTGCTTCCGGGTAAGCGCTCAAACGTAAACGATCCATGACCCACCTCCTTGAGGTTCCGTGATCGGAGCTCCAGACTTGTGCCATCTGGATATCGGAGTTGTTGATGGCAACGAAGGCAAATGGGCGTGACTACTGGGAGCCGCATGTCGAGGGACTGCGAGCGTCGGGTTTGACCGTCGTGTCGTACGCACGCGAGCATGGCCTGTCGGTGCATGCGTTGGGTTGGTGGCGACGTAAACTGAGGGGTGCGTCGTCGAGTGGGTCAGTAACGGCGACGGCCCCATCGAAATCATCCCCATTCGTCGCGCTGAAGGTCGCCGAGCCGATGATGGCGCCCTCGGCGAACGTGACGATTATGATCGGCAGCGACGTTCGCTTGCAGTTGAGTGAACTGCCACCGCCGGCGTGGTTGGCCGCACTGGGCTCGGCGGTGCGAGGCGTTCGCTGATGCATCCGGGTAGCCAGATCGAAGCGGTGTATTTGTGCCGCGAGCCGGTAGACTTCAGGAAGTCAATTTCGGGACTGAGCGCCATCGTCGAGCAGGGCCTGGGGATGAATCCGTTCGATGCGGCGTTGCACGTGTTCATCAATACCCGGCGCGACAAGATCAAAGCGCTGTATTGGCATCGAAACGGTTTTTGTCTTTGGTACAAGCGGCTCGAGCGGGACAAATTTGCCTGGCCCAGTGATTGCGAAGGGGCCACGCAAACCGTGACGCTGCAGGAGCTCGAATGGCTGCTCGAGGGCTTCGATCTATGGCGAAACCGACCGCATAAAAGTCTTCATTTCGATAGCGTTTCGTAGGCGGATCGGGGTAAAATCGTGGCATGTCATCAGCCACGATCGACGCCAAAAAGACCTCATCAAAGAGCGCCGATATACCGACCGCGCATCGTATCGCGTTCGAGCTGCCGGACTTCACGCTCCCCGATCAATTGCCCACCGATCCGAGTGAGCTGATCGCGCTGATGCGTGAGCAGCAGGCGACCATTGCGGCGATCCGCGCGAAGGCGCAGGACCACATCGATTACCTGTACGAGCAGATTCTGTTGTCGCGCCACCGGATGTTTGGTCCGAGCAGCGAACAGTCAACCGATCAGGCACGCCTGTTCGATGAAGCCGAGTTACTGGCCGGGATGCCCCAGGCGGCGCAGGCTGACGAATCCGAATCACAGGACTGCGCATCGGACACTGACTCAAAGAAGGCCAAGGCGCGGGGTAAACGCGCCCCGCTGCCCGCCGAGTTGCCACGCCTGGACATTGTTCACGAACTGCCCGAAGACCAGCGCCTGTGCGCCTGCGGCACGCCGATGATCGAGATCGGTGAAGAAGTCAGTGAGCAGCTGGACATCGTGCCCATGAAGATCCAGGTGCTGCGCCATATTCGCAAGCGCTACGCGTGCCCCGACCGGGATCAGCCCCCGGTCACCGCGCCGATGCCGGTGCAGCCGATCCCCAAGAGCAACGCGAGTCCGGCGCTGATCGCGATGCTGCTGGCGGTGAAGTTCATTGATGGGTGTGTGCCTCGAGCGCAGTCCCCGTAGGTTGGGGGTTGTGCGTATCTTCATTGAAGATGAGGGTGGGCCCCTCGGAGCCGGCTTACAGGAGCAGGCTTCAAACCACTGCAAGCTGCTGGGGTAAAGAGTCCTGGTGGTGAGCGTTGCAGCAAAAGGCGCGGCTTGGACCGTGTCAGGTACGAACCAGAGAGACGAACGCAAGTGAACCGTCGTTGTGGTGTCGAAACGAATTCAGATGACGTCGAAATCGGGTGTGAGCCGTTGACCCGGGATGAAGGTCGAGGCGAGCCTGTCGAGTGCTCGGCTGGCGTCCGGCATGAAGGCGGCGTGACTCTGGTTCAGGCTTCTATGAGGAACGAGGGAACCTGTCGCTCCGATGCGAAGGGAGACGGTCAAGCGCAGGGCCTGCGCAAGGCTCAGAGTACCGATGCGGAGCACAGGGGCGGAGACGCTCGTAGTAGGGTTGAAGGCTCTGTAATTGAGCTGGACCAAAGGGGCGTCGTCGTCCGGCTTTGCCGCCGGCACAACCTGAGAGGGGATGATGTCGGCTGTTGAAGCGAAATCGTTTGTAATTTCCAAGCGTGAAGTCTGGGAGGCGTACAAACGCGTGAAGGCCAATCGTGGTGCGGAAGGGGTTGACGGAGTCACGATCATCGATTTCGATCAGGATCTGAGCAAGAACCTGTATCGAATCTGGAATCGAATGGCCTCGGGCAGCTACTTCGCGCCGCCAGTCAAACGCGTGGACATTCCCAAAGGTGATGGCTCGATGCGTTCATTGGGCATTCCGACCGTGGCAGACAGGATTGCACAGATGGTTGTCAAGCAACGGCTCGAGCCGTTGCTCGATCCGATATTTCATACGGACTCGTATGGCTATCGGCCGCGGCGCTCGGCACACGATGCCTTGCGAGTCGCGCGAACCCGATGCTGGTCGCACGATTGGGTGCTCGATCTGGATATCAAGGGGTTCTTCGATAACATCGATCACAGCCTCATGATGCGGGCCGTTCGCAAACACACAGACTGCCGATGGATACTGCTCTATATCGAGCGGTGGCTGGAGGCGGATGTGTGTTTACCTGATGGGTCGATGCAGAAGCGTTCAAAGGGGACGCCGCAAGGGGGTGTTATCAGTCCTTTGTTGGCAAACCTGTTTCTGCACTACGCACTGGACCGATGGCTGGTCCGGAATCACCCGGACGTGTCGTTCGAGCGGTATGCGGACGACGTCATTTGCCATTGTGAGAGTCGGGCGCAGGCGGAATTACTACAGTCTGCGCTCGATGAGCGTCTGGCAGCGTGTGGTTTGCAGTTGCATCCGGAGAAGACCCGGGTTGTTTACTGCGCCGATGCAAATCGGCGCGAGGAGTTCGAATGTATTAAGTTCGATTTCCTTGGCTACACGTTCAAGCCGCGAGCGGCACTGAATCGTCGGGGAAAGCTGTTCACCAGCTTCTCCCCGGCGGTTAGCGACAAGGCGGGCAAAGCTATGCGTCGGACAATCCGAAGCTGGGGCTTGCAGCGGCTGAGTCGCTTTAGTTTGGTAGAGATCGTCGGGCGCGTCAGTCGGGAAGTCGCCGGCTGGATTCGCTACTACGGCCTTTATCATCAGTCCGCTTTAGGCAAGGCGCTGCGCACACTGGATTTGCATCTGGTGAAGTGGGCGATGCGCAAGTACAAGCGTTTGCGTGGACATCTCGCGCGCGCCTGGAATTGGCTGGCCAGCTTGCGTAAACGGGCTCCCCGCCTGTTTCCACATTGGCCAGAGGGATTGCATGCGATTGGGCGATAGGAGCCGGATGAGCCGAGAGGTTCACGTCCGGTTCTGGGAGAGCGCGCGGGTGCGATTCCCGCGCGCCACTCACCTGCCGCTGGCGCGCTTCGAGAAGGTGCTGGCTCGCCATGGCGTGTCGATGAGCCGCCAGACGCTGGCGCGCTGGGTGATTGCAGCGGCCAAGGTGCTGCAGCCGGTGTTCAACCTGCTGCGCGACCAACTGTTTGAGGGCAATATCCTGCACATGGATGAGACGTCGGTTCAGGTGCTCAAGGAACCGGGCCGGGCCGCAACCGACAAGAGCTACATGTGGGTGCAAACCGGAGGGCCTCCCGACAAACCGGTGGTCATCTACGACTATAACCGCAGTCGAAGCGGTGAAATACCTATGAATCTGGTCGCCGGCTTCCAGGGATTCCTGATGACTGACGGCTACGAGGGCTACAACGCGCTGGCGCGCAGCCAGGGCGTTCAGCACCAGGTATGCTGGGCGCATTGCCGCCGAGGCTTCATCGAGGCGCAGCGGATTCAACCCAAAGGCAAGACCGGGCGGGCCGATGAAGCCATCCGGCAGATCCGAAACCTGTATCGCATCGAGCGCGAGCTGAAGAACGCCAGCGTGACGGAACGCTTCTTCGGTCGGCGCAACCGCAGCGTGCCCGTTCTGAAAGAGATGCGCCTTTGGCTGGACAAGGCGTTGCCTGCCGTGACGCCCAAGTCGGCACTGGGCAAAGCGCTGGCGTACATGGACAAGTACTGGCCCAAGCTGATTCGCTACGTGGAATGGGGCGACACACCGATCGATAACAACCGGGCCGAAAACGCGATTCGCCCATTTGTTGTTGGGCGTCGAGCATGGTTGTTCAGCGATACACCGGCCGGGGCCGATTCCAGCGCATTGATTTATTCGCTCGTCGAAACCGCCAAGGCCAATCAACTGGAGCCCAGTGCCTGGCTCGAATACCTGCTGCGCAACGTCCCCGCCGCCACATCGGTCGAAGCCATCGAAGCCATGTTGCCCTGGAATCTGCATCCCGGAACACTACCGCGCATCGTCAAGAAGTGAAAACCCTGGGGATCGTGGATCGCATACGCTCAAACCGCGCAGTTATTGACAGGCGGTGGCCAGATCTGATTTGAGTGGGTCGTCACCGAATCGCTTGGCCCATTCGCGTGGAGTGAGTTCATGAACCTGGCTGGCCGGCAGGGTGTTGATCCGCTGTAGCACGTCGATCAGGTAGGTGTATGGATCGACCCCGTGGGCTCGACAGGTCGCGAGCAAGGTCTGGATCGTGGCCACGTAACGCGCACCCAACTCAGTGGAGCAGAAGTTCCAGTTTTTTCTGCCCATCGGAATGACCCGCAGGGCCCGCTCCAGGTCGTTGGTGTCCAGCGCCAGCCAGGCGTCGTTCAGGAATACGCGCAGTCCCTCTCGTCGCCCGGCCACATAGCCCAGCGGCTTGGCGAACAGACTCTTGGGCAATAGCGAGGGGTCGATGATCTTCTGGTCGACCCATTCGAAGAACTGGGTGACGATCGGTTCGCTCTCGCGCCGTCGTCGCTCCAGGATCATGGCCTGATCGGCGCCAGCCTCGCGCAGTTCACGCTCGATCCGGTACAGGGCCCGGATCATCTCCAGCGCCTGGGCCACCGCCTCGGGCTCCTGCTTCTCGGCCTTGAGGAAGGCGCGCCGCGAATGCGCCCAGCAAAGTGCGTGCGTGCACTCGGGCAGGTTCTTCGCGTAGTCGGCGTACACCCGGTAGCCATCGGTCTGGATCGTGCCCTTGAAGGCCTGACCCAGCAACTCGGTCACCATGGCCGCCCCGCGCGTCCCGGAATAGCTGAACGCGATGTCGCCGTGCTCACCCAGGATCGGCCACAGCCAGCCCTGCTTCATCTTGCCCTGACCGGTCGTGGTCTTCGTGCGACCGGCCTTGATCGGCGTTTCGTCGATCTTCAGGTAGCTACCCGAGAGGATCGCCGTTTGCACCGCCGCGGCCACCGGACCGAGCAACTCGATCGTGCGACGCACCCACGCATCGATCGTCGCACGTGCCACCACGATGCCTTCGTCGGCCAAGCGCTGGTGCTGGCGGTACAGCGGACGTTGAGTGGCGCGAGGGAATCTCACCCTCGCGCTCTCCCAGAACCGTACGTGAACCTCTCGGCTCATACGGCTCCTATCGTCCAAACTGTTCGCATACCAACAGACCAATGCGGAAACAGGTCCGGAGAGCGGCGTCGAAGTTCGGCGACCCAATTCCATGCACGGGTAATGTGCCCACGCAAGCGCTTGTACTTGCGTTGAGCCCAGCGCATGAGATGGAAATCCAACGAACGCAGCGCCTGCTGCAATTCAGATGGATGGAAGAGACCGTAGTACCGAATCCACCCCACGAGGGTAGAACTGAATCGATCCACGATTTCCTGCAGACTATACCGACTCAATCGAGCCAGACCCCAACTTCGGATGGTCCGTCGCATGGTCTTGCCCGCCTTATCGCTGACAGCTGGGGAGAAGCTTGTAAACACCTGACCCCGACTGTTCATCGCCTGCCGCGGCTTGAACGTATAGCCCAGAAAGTCGAACCGGCGACATTCATAGTCACCGCGCCGATTAGCATCGGCACAGTAAACGATTCCAGTCTTATCCGGGTGCAACTCCAGATTACACGCCGCAAGTCGATCAGCCAACGCAGCATGCAGCGCCTGCGCTTGTTGCCGACTGTCGCAGTGGCAGATGATGTCGTCTGCATACCGCTCGAACTTCACGTCTGGATAGCATCGCGCCATCCAACAATCGAAGGCGTAGTGCAGAAACAGATTCGCCAACAGTGGACTGATAACGCCCCCTTGTGGCGTTCCCTTCACCGTCTTCTGCAGTTCACCATCAGGCATGCATACGTCAGCCTTGAGCCACCGCTCGATATAGAGCAGGATCCAACGGCAGTCCGTATGTTTGCGCACGGCTCGCATCAGTAGATCGTGATCGATGTTATCGAAGTAACCTCTGATGTCCAGATCGAGCACCCAGGCGTGACGCCAGCACCGGGTTCGCGCGGTTCGCAAGGCATCGTGTGCCGAGCGTCGCGGTCGGTATCCATACGAATCCTCATGGAACACCGGATCAAGCAGCGGTTGAAGCCGCTGCTTGACAACCATCTGTGCAATTCTGTCCGCCACAGTGGGCACGCCGAGCGGGCGAGTCGTGCCATCATCCTTTGGTATCTCAACGCGTTTGACCGGTGGTGCAAGGTAGCTCCCCGAGGACATCCGATTCCAGATCCGATACAGGTTCTTGCTTAGATCCCGATCGAACATGTCTATCGTCATGCCGTCGATACCGGGTGCACCTCGACGGGCCTTCACGCGCTTATACGCCTCCCAAACCTCTCTCTTGGATATTGCGAACGATTTTGCTTCAACTGCCGACATCATCCCCTCGCGGGTTGTATTGACAGCGAAGCTGGACGACGACGCCCCTTCGGTCCAGTTCCATTACAGAACCTTCATACCTACTACAAGCGTCTCCGCCCCTGTGCCTCGCATCGGTACTCTGGCCCTCGCAGTGTCTTCCGCTTGGACGTCTCCCTTGGCATCGAGGCGACAGGTTCCCTCGTTCCTTATCGAAGCCTGAATCAGAGTCACGCCGCCTTTATGCCGGACGCCAATCGGGTGCTCGGCAGGCTTGCCCCGATCTTCATCCCGGGCCAACCACCTGGGCCCGGTTTCGACGTCATTTGTATACGTTTCGACATCACTTCGACGGTTCACTTTCGTTCGTCTCTCTGACTCGCACCTAACGCGATCATTGCCGCGCCCTTAGCTGCAACGCTCACCACCAAGGCTCTTTACCTCAGCAGCTTGCAGTGGTTTGAAGCCCGCTCCTGCAAGCCGGCTCCGAGGGGCCCACCCTCATCTTCGATAAAGTTACGCACGATTGCCATGACTACGGCGGTCGTGCTCGAGGCACACGATGATCAGCATATTTGGCCACCAGCACCTGAGAGAGCAATCCGGCTGTCGGAATGCCCTTGTCAATGACCTGGGCCGGCACCGGGGCCTGCATCAGCGTCTGGCAATTGGTGCAGGCCCATTTGCCGCGGATATGACGCTCCACGGTAAACACGCCGGGCGTGTAATCGAGCTTCTCGCTGATGTCCTCGCCGATGCGCTTGAGCTGACAGCCGCATCCGCAGGTCGTGCTATCGGGTTCGTGGCGAACCTCCACGCGGGGCAATTCGGTAGGCAACGCGGCACGCTTGGGTTGGCCCTTCGGAGGCTCCTTTCCCTGACGGTGATTGAGCGCCTTGAGCTCCAACGCGATCGCTTCGAGATCGGCCTCGATCGTCTCGTCGAAGAGCAACTTCTGCTCGCCATGCAGCAGTTCGCTGCGCCGGCCGAAGCGCCAGTTCTTGATGATCGCCATCTCATGGATGAGCTGATCGATGCGCAGCTGTTTGCTGCGATTGTCGTGATCCAATTGCTGGACACGGTCGATCAGCGAAGCAGCCAACTCGCGCAGTTGATGCGCGTTCATGTCGGCCAATTGAGCGTGCGACTCCATGGCAGGCATGATGCCATAAGCGAACGCCTTCGACGAGAGTATCAGGCCACTCTGATCGCCGCCCATGCGCCGATTCGATCCCACGGCAATCCGATCATCAATGCCTGAACCTGTTCGGGTGTCAACGACAGCCTTGGACCGGAAGCGTAAGCAATGGGATGGACTCCTCCTCACCCTACGACAGATCGGCGTCTATGCGCCAGAATGGCGATGAAGCAAGCCATTCACCCGGATGAGGAGAAGCCCGTGAGCAAGATTACCCGAGTTGGCGTCGACATTGCGAAGAGCGTTTTTCATGTTCATGCGGTGGATCGCGATGGGCGCTGTGTCTGGCAGGCGAAGCTGCGACGCGAGGCCTGGATCGAAGCGGTCTGCAAGCGAGTGCCGACGGGCTGTGAGGTTGCCATGGAGGCTTGCGGGGCCGCTCATCACTGGGGCCGTGTTCTTCAAAAGCGCGGGTACGTTGTGAAATTGATCGCCGCCCAGTTTGTCAAACCATTCGTGAAGAGCCACAAGAACGATCGGGTTGACGCCGAGGCGATCACGGAAGCCATGGCCCGGCCGACAATGCGCTTTGTCGCTGTCAAGAGCGCAGAGCAGCAAGACCTCCAGGCCGTTCATCGAATTCGAGCCGAGCTCGTCAAGCAGCGAACCGCCAAGGCGAACCAGATTCGCGGCCTGGTGGGCGAGTACGGGATCGTGGCACCGATCGGCATTTCGCAGCTGCGCCGTGCAATACCTATCTGGCTCGATAACCTCGAGAACGGCTTGAGCGAAACGTTCCGCGTCTTGCTCAGAGAACTCGCTAGCGATTTGATATCGCTGGACGAGCGGGTCGACGCACAGGACCAGAGAATTGCGACCCAGGCGCAGCAAAGTGATACCGCACAACGGCTAATGAAACTGCGTGGTGTCGGCCCGTTGGGCGCCACAGCCCTGGTGGTCGCGCTAGGTTCTGGGTCGAGCTATGCGCGAGGGCGTGACTTTGCCGCCTCACTGGGATTGGTGCCACATCAACACAGCGGAACGTGTCAATGACTTTGCGACACCGATGCTGATTAATTTACTGCGCAAATGTGTGTCGTTTTCGGGGCGAGACTCTCCTTGGGTTTGGGCGGGTTTATCCATGCCTCAGTTGGCAGACGTGGCGGTTGTGGCCTGCGACCTTTGAATCGTTCGGGTTTCGCATGGAACGCAGCATCAAGGGCGGTTTGCCGAATTACCTGGAGTTCGGCGGCGTATCCGAAGTGCACGGCGTGAGGCGTCATGTAGCCAATACCCGAGTGTCGATGCTCGAAGCTGTACCAGGCGAAGAATGCCTGGCAATGGGCTCGAGCGTCTTCGATGCAGCCGAAGCGTTCGGGGAACTCCGGTCTGTACTTCATCGTCTTGAACTGTGACTCGGAGTACGGATTGTCATCAGAGACGTGAGGCCGACTATGGCTTTTGGCCACACGAAGATTGACCAACAAATCGGCCACGGGCTTGCTACGCATGCTGGCGCCGCGATCGGCATGAAGGGTCAGCGTGTCGGGTGTGATGGCGTGGCGCTTGATCGTGGCATCGATCAATTGCCTGGCAAGGTCGGCGCTCTCGCGCTCGGCGATCATCCAGCCCACGACGTGTCGGCTGAAGATGTCCAGGATCACGTAGAGATGGAAGCAGGTCCACTTGGCGGGCCCCTTGAGCTTTGTAATATCCCACGACCACGTCTGGTTTGGTCCGGTCGCCAGCAGCTCGGGTTTGGCGTAGGGCGTATGGACACGTTGGCGCCGGCGCTCGCCTGCTGCGCCCAGAGCGGCAAGCCGGCGATGGAAGGTGCGCACCGAACCCAGATAAATCCCTTCATCGAGCAGCACGGCGTGCACCGCCGCCGGCGCAACGTCGGCGAATCGGTCGCTGTTGAGCATCTCAAGAATCCGCTCATTCTCTTGGTCATCCAGCGCAATGTGGGAACGGCGAGGCGTACGAATCCGCTGCGGCGGACCAACGAAGTTCTCCCGATCAAGGCGACGCTGCACTCGTGCTGGTGTGCAGCGCGGCACGCCCATGACCTTGCAGGCCGCCACCACGCCCAGCGCAGGGGTCAGTTCCCGAACGCTGGCCATCACGAGTTCCCGTTCTCGTCGTCGATCGGTCGGCCCAGCAAAGTCGCCAGTTTTTTTTGAACCCCGATGACCAGCATCGCCTTGTCCAGTTCGCCCTGCAGGCGGGCCACCTCGCGGGTCAGCTTGGCGATCTGCTGGACCTCGGCACGGTTGGCCGCAACCTTGGGTCCGCGCTTGTTTGGCGCCAGCGCAGCCAGTTCGGCCTGCTCAAGCTGGCGGCGCCAGGTGCTCAGGCTCGAGGAGTACACACCCTCCCTGCGCAACAGCGCACCGATTTCTCCCGGCTGAGTGCAGCGATCGGCCGCGGCGAGGATGCGCCGTTTCTCCGCGTTGGATCGATGAAGCCGTTTGACTACCTCAGGGACCACCTCGCTATCAGGGCCAATGGCATCTGACGACGACGCCGATCCTGGCGCATCTCCAGTCGCCCTACGGGCTCCTTCCAATGCGCCAGGCTCAGAACTACCGTTCATTGCTGTCGCTGCCGCTCGAACCAGTTGACGATTTGACATGTCTACCTCACTGCTCACTAATTTAACTTCCGGAGGTGTCGCATGTCATATTGGCACAGGGGGCAGCACAGGAGGGCGAGAACGGTTGCTGGGCATCACCAAGCGAGGCGACCCGTACTTGCGCAAGCTGCTGGTACACGGGGCGCGAGCCGTGATCAGACACTCGAAGAACCGCGATGATGAGTTGAGCCGCTGGCTCAACGCGTTGGTCGGGAGAAAGCACGTGAATGTTGCAACGGTGGCGCTGGCCAACAAGACGGCGCGAATGGCGTGGGCAATCATCCACGGCGGCGTGGAGTATGACCCCGCTCTTGCCGCAGCGGGCAGACCCGCTTGATATCATTGACAAGGCGTCACCAGGAGAACAAGTCAACCACGATTGCAAAGCGCAGCGCTTGATGGCGAACAGGTCGAACCGATGTCGGCAAAACCCATTCTGAACGCAGAGCCTCGGAGCTCGTGTAAGCGTATGGGAGCCGACGTGCGAATAGCCCATTATGGTCCAATGCCAGAAATGGAACGGCATCAATCGAGACCGGATACACGTAGGCAGTCGTACTTCGTCGCTATCGAGTAAAGTGCTTGCAAATGAGGAGGAGTCCATACACGTCCAGAGTTCGACGTCCTTCTCGTCGCTTGATCGGTCGCATAACCTCGTCCTCAGTGAAGCCAACCATTGAGGACCGAGATGACCAAGCCCCGCAATCCCCCACGAACATCGCAACGCTTCGCCCGCCGGGGCGAGAACGAATGGCGCCGCCTGATCGAGCGCCAGCGTGTCAGCGGTCTTACCCAAGCTGCCTTCTGTGAGCACGAGAGCGTGTCGCTGGCCAGCTTCGGATACTGGCAGCGTCGATTGCGTACGATGATGCCCGTCGTGCAGGCGCCGCCGGAACCGTTCGTGGAACTTGGCCCGCTGCAGTCGCAGGCGCGGCCCACGATGACGTTGGTTCGCCTGGAGCTGGGCGATGGCGTCGTGCTCGAAGTTTCCCGGAGGTGAGATGCTGGCGCTATCGCAAGGCGTTCGAGTCTTCGTGTGCACCGAGCCGACCGACATGCGCAAGTCATTTGATGGCTTGCAGGCGCTGACCCGCTCGCTGATCAAGCAGGACCCGCTATCGGGCCATCTTTTCGTTTTCGTCAATCGTCGATCGACCCACGCGAAGATCTTGTATTACTCGCGCGGGGGCTTTTGTGTATGGGCGAAGCGGCTTGACGAGGGAACCTTTGCCAGGATGTCGACCGATCACGCCAGCGCGACGATGACGGACACGCAGTTGATGATGTGGCTGGACGGCATCGAGCTGACGAATCGGCACCAACGCAAACGCTTTGTATTGCCTGATCGGGCTCGTGCGGCCTGTCAATCTGAGATAATGCCGATGTGATGCAAGACACCGATTCCGATCCCGTCGTTACCTTGACGCAGTCGCGACTGCAGGAGTTACTGCGCCAGCTCAGCGACAAGGACGAGAAGATCACGGATCTGACGGCGCAGCTTGAGTGGTTCAAGCGTCAGGTGTTCGGTGTGAAGTCCGAGAAGCGCTCGATGAGCGAGGAAGAACAGCTCGCGCTGTTTGCCGCGCTCAAAGCAGCAGTGCCGTCCGACAAGGTGCCAACGACTACGATTCCCGAGCACCAGCGTCGCAAGCATCGCACCGGTGAGGAGGTGAACGACACGGGGCTGCGGTTTGGCCCTGACGTACCGGTTCGCGTGATCACGCTCTCGTGCCCCGAGTTGAGTGGCCCGGATGCCCACGAATACGAAATCATCGGCACCAAGATCAGCCAGCGCCTGGCGCGCCAGCCTGGCAGTCACGTGGTGTTGCAGTATGAACGTCCGGTGGTCAAGCACAAGGACAGCGGCAAACTCATCACGACCGCCGCGCCGCTGGGCGTGCTCGACCATGCCCAGGTCGATGTCAGTTTCCTGGCCGGGCTGCTGATCGACAAGTTCGTGTACCACTGTGTGCCTCGAGCACGACCGCCGTAGTCATGGCAATCGTGCGTAACTTTATCGAAGATGAGGGTGGGCCCCTCGGAGCCGGCTTGCAGGAGCGGGCTTCAAACCACTGCAAGCTGCTGAGGTAAAGAGCCTTGGTGGTGAGCGTTGCAGCTAAGGGCGCGGCAATGATCGCGTTAGGTGCGAGTCAGAGAGACGAACGAAAGTGAACCGTCGAAGTGATGTCGAAACGTATACAAATGACGTCGAAACCGGGCCCAGGTGGTTGGCCCGGGATGAAGATCGGGGCAAGCCTGCCGAGCACCCGATTGGCGTCCGGCATAAAGGCGGCGTGACTCTGATTCAGGCTTCGATAAGGAACGAGGGAACCTGTCGCCTCGATGCCAAGGGAGACGTCCAAGCGGAAGACACTGCGAGGGCCAGAGTACCGATGCGAGGCACAGGGGCGGAGACGCTTGTAGTAGGTATGAAGGTTCTGTAATGGAACTGGACCGAAGGGGCGTCGTCGTCCAGCTTCGCTGTCAATACAACCCGCGAGGGGATGATGTCGGCAGTTGAAGCAAAATCGTTCGCAATATCCAAGAGAGAGGTTTGGGAGGCGTATAAGCGCGTGAAGGCCCGTCGAGGTGCACCCGGTATCGACGGCATGACGATAGACATGTTCGATCGGGATCTAAGCAAGAACCTGTATCGGATCTGGAATCGGATGTCCTCGGGGAGCTACCTTGCACCACCGGTCAAACGCGTTGAGATACCAAAGGATGATGGCACGACTCGCCCGCTCGGCGTGCCCACTGTGGCGGACAGAATTGCACAGATGGTTGTCAAGCAGCGGCTTCAACCGCTGCTTGATCCGGTGTTCCATGAGGATTCGTATGGATACCGACCGCGACGCTCGGCACACGATGCCTTGCGAACCGCGCGAACCCGGTGCTGGCGTCACGCCTGGGTGCTCGATCTGGACATCAGAGGTTACTTCGATAACATCGATCACGATCTACTGATGCGAGCCGTGCGCAAACATACGGACTGCCGTTGGATCCTGCTCTATATCGAGCGGTGGCTCAAGGCTGACGTATGCATGCCTGATGGTGAACTGCAGAAGACGGTGAAGGGAACGCCACAAGGGGGCGTTATCAGTCCACTGTTGGCGAATCTGTTTCTGCACTACGCCTTCGATTGTTGGATGGCGCGATGCTATCCAGACGTGAAGTTCGAGCGGTATGCAGACGACATCATCTGCCACTGCGACAGTCGGCAACAAGCGCAGGCGCTGCATGCTGCGTTGGCTGATCGACTTGCGGCGTGTAATCTGGAGTTGCACCCGGATAAGACTGGAATCGTTTACTGTGCCGATGCTAATCGGCGCGGTGACTATGAATGTCGCCGGTTCGACTTTCTGGGCTATACGTTCAAGCCGCGGCAGGCGATGAACAGTCGGGGTCAGGTGTTTACAAGCTTCTCCCCAGCTGTCAGCGATAAGGCGGGCAAGACCATGCGACGGACCATCCGAAGTTGGGGTCTGGCTCGATTGAGTCGGTATAGTCTGCAGGAAATCGTGGATCGATTCAGTTCTACCCTCGTGGGGTGGATTCGGTACTACGGTCTCTTCCATCCATCTGAATTGCAGCAGGCGCTGCGTTCGTTGGATTTCCATCTCATGCGCTGGGCTCAACGCAAGTACAAGCGCTTGCGTGGGCACATTACCCGTGCATGGAATTGGGTCGCCGAACTTCGACGCCGCTCTCCGGACCTGTTTCCGCATTGGTCTGTTGGTATGCGAACAGTTTGGACGATAGGAGCCGTATGAGCCGAGAGGTTCACGTACGGTTCTGGGAGAGCGCGAGGGTGAGATTCCCTCGCGCCACTCAACTTCCCCTTTACCGGCAGGAAGGGATCTTCGAGCGCGCAGGGTTGGCGATTCCGCGTTCGACCTTGGCCCAGTGGGTTGGTGCGTGCGGCGTGCAGCTGCAACCGCTGGTCGCCGCCCTTCGGCAGGCCCTGCTGGCCCGTCGGTGTTGCATGCCGATGAGACGCCGGTGGCGATGCTGGTGCCCGGCAAAGGCAAGACCCACAAGGCCTATGTCTGGACCTACGGATCAACTCAGTTCGATTCGCTCAAAGCGGTCGTCTACGAGTTCGCTGACAGCCGCTCGGGCGCTCATGCCCGACAGTTCCTGCAAGGTTGGTCAGGCAAGCTGGTTTGTGACGACTTCTCGGGCTACAAAGCGCTGTTCGGCCAGGGCGTGACCGAAGCCGGCTGTATGGCGCATGCCCGACGCAAGTTCAGCGACCTGTGGATCAGCAACAAGAGCGAGCTGGCCCAGGAAACGCTGGCGATTTACAACGCCTTGTACGACATCGAGCGGGTGGCGCTGGACCTGGATGCGCAAGATCGCCATCGATTGCGGCAGTTGAAATCCAAGCCCATCGCCGACACCCTGCACCAATGGCTGACCTTGCATCGGCAACGAGCGACCGATGGCACCGCGCTGTCCAAAGCGATCGACTACAGCCTGAAGCGATGGAAGGCGCTGGTGCTATTTCTGGACGACGGCGACCTGCCGATTGACAACAACAGGATTGAAAATCGAATACGCCCGATTGCACTCGGAAGATCGAATTGGTTGTTCGCCGGTTCGCTGCGCGGGGGACAACGGGCGGCGGCGGTCATGAGCTTGATTCAATCGGCCAAGCTCAACGACCTGGATCTGTCACGGATCGGCGTAATGGAGCCGGGGATGGTCGGCGTAATGGAGCCAGTTATTTGAGGTGAATCCGGCGTCTCGAGAGGGTTAAGAATTGCTTGTTTCGGCGGCTTTTGCAAGCACTCTTTTCGATTGCGTGGGGGCTTGTCTGGGGGTGCGGAACGAAGCCCCTTCGAGAGTGAGGCAGTACGCGTTATGACGCAGTCGATCGAGCGTGGCCGAGGCCAGCAGCCGGTTGGCCGGGAAGGCTTGATCCCATTCGGGGAAGTCCAGGTTGCTGGTGACGATGGTGGCGCAGCGCTCGTAACGTTCGGCGATCAGATCGTGCAAGTCTTCGTCGGCGGGTGGTCGCAGTGGTTTCAGGCCGAAGTCATCGACAATCAGCAGCGGCACGCGGGCCAGGTTGGCCAACTTGCGCTCGTAGCCGCCGGTGGCGCGGGCGGCGTTCAGGCTGGCGGTGAGCGCTGCGCAGCTGAAGAAGGCCACGTCCACGCCTTGACGCACGGCCGCGTGGCCCAGGGCCTGTGCCAGATGCGACTTGCCCGTCCCGCACGGCCCAACGATGAGTACCGGGGCCGCTTCATCGATGTAACGCCCGGCGGCCAGGTCGTGGACCTGAGCACGGTTCAGGCCCGGCAAGCGATCGAAGTCGAACTGCTCGAAGGTCTTGGTGGCGCGGAACTGCGCCCGCCGCAGCCTTGTGGAGAACTTCTTGTGGTCGCGCCGGGCGACCTCGTCGCTAATCAGCATGGCCAGAAACTCGGTGTAGGCGAGCTTGCCGTCGATCGCCTGACGGTTGCGGGCTTGCAGCGAGTCCAGAATGCCCGACAAGCGCAACTGCTTCAGTTGTGGGGCCAGTTCAGGGATAGGGTTCATCAATCCTCCAAGGGGTCAGTGCAGCCAGCCGGGCTGCTCGGTGAACAGATCGGCGGCGTCGCGCGCGAAGCGTGCGCGATCGCCGTGGCGGGTGTGGGACTCGATGCCGCCATTCAGATCGGCACGCTGATCGTGGCCGCCGGCCAGGATCGTCTTGACGGTACGGTAGTGCGCCGAGCCGTGCGCCAGGGCGCGGGTGCAGGCCGCTTCGAGGCGGGCCGGCGTGTACTGCTTGGCCAGGCCGATCACGGCCTGGGCGGCCCGAAGCTTCTCGGCGATCCGATCGCCCAGAAGGCGCTCGATCAGGCCCTCGCAGGCTGGCCCGATCTGGCGCGCCTGCTCCAGACACCAGCGCCGATCGCGGGCGAAGAAGGCCCGAGCATTGGCTGGCAGATGCTCGTTGATGGTGATGCGCTCGCCGCGGCGCTGGCCGCGCCGATGAGTGGCGATGTGCCGATAGTCCTCGTACAGGGTGATGGTGTTGTCGGTGGCGCGCAGCCACAGCGTGTGCCCAATCAGCGCGCACGGTGCCGAGTACAGCATGGTGGCGTGCTTGACGTGGCAGTCCGGATGCACCTTGACTTCGTGCCAGGTGCCCAGGTCCGGGGCCTGCGCCGGCAGCGCACGCATCAGCGGGCGCTCCAGATCGAACAGATCCAAGGGGTGCTGGCGCGTGGTGCCGTGATCGCGCACGCCGGCCTCCAGCATCACCCAATCGCGCACCTGGCGATTCAGATCGGCCATGTCGCGGAACGTGCGCAGCGGCAGGAAATTGGTCTTGACGAACTTGACCCCGGCCTCCACGACCCCCTTCAACTGTGGCGTTCGCGGCGGGCAAGCGTCGATTCTGAAACCGTATCCTTCAGCACACTCGGCATAGGCACGCTGCACGGTGGGCTCGGTGCGGCAGGCCTTGATGATCGCGCACTTGGCGTTGTCGATGATCAGGCGCTGGGGCACGGCACCAAACCACTCGAAGGCGCGTCGATGACAACCCTGCCAGGTCGCTACGGTCTGATCCCAGACGAACTCGACGTACTGATGCCGGGAGAACGCCAGCGTCATCACGAACGCCCAGGTGCGCCGCGTGACCCCGTTGGGGTCGACCATCTTGGGACCGGCGCCGAAATCCACCTGCGCCGCCTGGGCCGGCTCGAACTCCAGGCGCACGGTCGCCTGGGCGGGCCGCTTGGCACGCAGATCGGCAAGCAGGCGGCGCACCGCCGAGTAGCTGCCGGCAAAGCCGTGCTCGCGGCGCAGGGCTCGGTGCATCACCACCCCCGAGACCCCCTGCTGGTCCCACTGCTCGATCAGATGGCGCCACGGCTGCAACGTGGACACTGTGCTGGCCGCCCGGCGCGGTGCGCTCAGCGCCGCCGCAATCTGGGCGTCCTCAGGCATCGGCTGCTGAGCATCGAGCCAGCCTTGACTCAGCGCCAGGGCCCGCAGCGCCGCTGCCTTGGGCCGGCCCATCAACTTGCTGGCGGCGATCTCACGGTCCGAATCGCCCTGGCGCATGCGCACCAGAACCAATCTGTACTCGTACACCTCGAATCTCCTTCGCGACACCGCCAACTCCTCCGGGAAAAACCCGGAAGGTAGCGGGAACGATCAATTCGAGACGCCGGCCACCACCGCCGCACTGGCTCCTATATGCCGATCACAAGGTGGCTCCATTACGGCGATCACGCCGTGGCTCCTATATGCCGATCAGAGCCTGGCTCCTACATGCCGATCACGAAATGGCTCATATATGCCGGTCGGTGACAGGATCCATACGCCTACATGAAGGATGTGCTGCAGCGACTGCCCACGCAGCGGGCGAGCGCAATCGACGAACTGCTACCGCATCGGTGGACGCCGGCCGCATAGCTGCCCCGGCACCACCAAGCACGCGGGTCAATGTGACATGGCCAGCCGGTTACGAGTAGTCGTGGAGGACTTCCAAACTCCGTCCGTGCGAGCCCCTCAGCTCAACGTTCAGCTGCATGCACGACTGATGCGCGAAGGCACAGCAAGGCCTTCAACTCTGGCGTCGGCGACGCGGGCTTTGGCACTCATGCGACAAGCTAGAGGAGACCTCCCAACTCGCTGACTGCATATAAATCAACGCGTTACGTGCGGCGCAATTGGCCAGTGAGCGTGGCGCCTCATGCCATGCAGGAGGCGCATGCCGGGATCCGGCGCAGCCTCACCGGTACGCCTCATCTTGCACTTCGACCTCGGCTTCTGCGTCGACCTCAAGCTCAGTCTCAATTTGGGTCTGCAGTTCAAGCACCGCAGTGCGCAGCGGGTCGTGAATGCTGATCTCCTGACCGACGATCTCGAACGTGACGGCCAGCGCGTAGCGCGCGCTCGTGTCGGGGTCGTTGCTCCAGCCCTCGTGTCCGCGTACGGCAATGCAGAAGTGTTCTGGCAATGAGTTCGATTTGACGATCGCCCAGTCCTTCTGCACCGTGCCGCTGTTGCGGCGGGTGCCACGTACGGCGCCAGCGGTGTCGCTTACGTGCAGCGTCCATGGCAAGGGTGAACCTGGATTAGCCGCGTCCCGTGCTTCCTCATCCTCGTCGCCCCTGATGGCGCGGTCGTGGAAGCTGTTGAGTCCCTCCCCGAGATTGCTGCTGATCCAGTCAACCCAGGTCGAGAGGTAGCGCCGTAGGTTGCGGCGGGTCCGCCGTGGCTGGGCCACGTAAGACATCGTCACATCGATGCGGATGTCAAAGTCATCGCCGGGCCGCCGCAGCTCCTCCGGAATAGGCACCTGGTAGATGTGGCACTCATAGGCATGGATCGAGGTTTCGGACTGGCTGATGTAGGTCGTGCGGTGATCGGTGTTGGAGGTGGCGCGTGCCAGGTCGGGGATACCGAAACCGATGCTGCGCATTATGTTGAATGCTTGTCCGAGCAGTTGCTGCCGTTGCGGCTTGGTTTGCCCAGCTGGCGGCACACGAATTTGCGCCAGCACGGCTTCGGCCCATTGCGGCCACTGCGCCGACTGGACGATTAGCGCTCGGTAGAGCAGCGTAGTTGCGTCGGGCAGTACGCTTTGCAGGGCTGCGGCGATGCGCGCGACCTTGGGCGCCGCGAAGGATGTGCCTGTCGCAGCTCGATCCACGGCCGGTCCGGGTGTGGCAAGGGTCGACCGGACCAACTCCGGGCAGGCGGCCGGGATGCCCCCGCCCCCCTGCACATCGGGCGGCAGATTGGCGGTGCGGATGTAGTCGCCACCATACTCGACCACTTCCGGCTTGATCACGTCCCAGATGCCAGGGCCGGAGCGTGAGAAGGCCGAAGGCCAGTCTGGCGCTGCCGCGAAGCTCTGCCAACCGCCTTGCGCGAAGGTGTCGTAAGCCACTGAGCCAACTGTCAACGCCTGAAGGCTCTGACCGGGATTGGCCACCCGGGCCGCAGCTTCGGCCAAGTAGTCGGGATAGGCACGGCCGGCAGCCAAGTGATCGCGCACGCCGGGGTAGGGCATCGGCCCGGTCGGCAGGATGTTCCCGGCGGTTTGGATGACCAACACGTCATGCGCGTCGGCGAGCGCGTCGATCTCGGCCGCCCACGAGGACATATAGCGCAGCCGGCAGCCGCCGTAGGCGTTGATCGAATGATTGAAGATGCGCGTCGTCCGAGGGCCGAAGTGGTAGTGCTCGACGATCGTGCGTATCGCTTCAGCCGGGAATACGGTTTCCGGCAAGCGATTGTTGGCATCGATCACGCGCGCGTTTTGGATCCAGTAGGGCAGCTGCGGCGTACCGGCCTTGGCGACTTCCTCGCCGTACAGGACGGCACCCGCGACCCGCGTGCCGTGGCCACCACCAGCGACGGCATCGCCGACATCGGTCGGTGTCGTGTTCGGGAGGAAGCAACGTGAGGTCGCTTGATCCACCGCCGGCTGCAGCAGCACGTGCTGCTCTTGAATGCCGCTGTCGATGACGCAGACGGCTGGCGCGTCAGCGCTCGGTGCTATCGGTTCCACCGCGAGCTGCGGCTGCGCTGCGGCCTGGCCGGCAGTTTGAGGGAGCGCGATGTCTTCCGGTTCGACGACTTCGAACACATAGGGATAGTTGAGGACGATGTCCTTCAGTCCCTTCCCCGAGATCCGGATCCGGGCGGTGAAGCTGTCCGGTAGCACGCCGGCTTCAAAGTCGGCGCCGTCGACCAGATGCAGCATCTCACCTTGGTAGAAGGTGATGAAACGCGCCAGCGCGGTCTCACGCTCAAGCTGCAGGTCTTCCCATTCGCTGTAGGCCGCGGCCCGTTGTTCCGACCACGTGAATTCTTGCTCTGCCCATTCGGCGTCTTTAGTGCGCTTGCCACGTTTCGGGCGTTTCGGAATGGTCAGTGTCCCCGCGCAGGCAATGCCGATATCGACGATGTAGGGATCGTCGTCGCCGATCTGCCCCCATATGCCCCACAGGTGATCGGAAAGGATGCGGGCCAGCCGATCCGCGTCATCGGTATGCAGCCGATGCACTTCGGCGATCGTTGCGGAGCCTTGGATCTTGACGGCGAAGCCGCGCACCTTGTCGCGGAAGGTCGCCATGTCGATGTCTTCCGACGCGACGATGACAAACCCATCTTCCTGCTCGGCGACGATCTCGAAGTCGAAGTAGTGGCGTAGCGCATCGAGATCCAGGCTCGGATCGACTTCCAGAAGCAGCGGGACGCCGGCCGGAACTTCCGGCAAGGTCGGGGCGGTCGTCTGGCGCTGCGCCTTGCGGGCCTTCCAGTCCGTGCTGAAGGTCTGGGCTGCGGCGTCAAGTGTGGCGCTGTGGGCCTGCCGCTGCACATTGCGGTTCGCCACCGTTTGCGGCGACGCCTTCCCGCCGCCGCCCAGCCGCGCCCGACCCTTGAAGGTGCGGAGCAGCGGGAGGTAGTCGAAATGTTGGCCCGGCATGCGTTACGCCTCGCTTGCTTCCGCGTCCGTGCGCCGTTGTTCGGCAATGGACTGCAGCAGGTCAGCCTGCGTCACCAGTTGCTTGCCGCTGAGCACTGCGGCCTTCGCGGCGTCCTGGGCCGCTTTGACGACCATCGCGGCCGAGGCGCCGGTCAGCTTCTCCACCAGCTTGGTCCAACTGATCGGCTCGGCGAGCTTCACTGTCGCCAGGTTCATGCGCAGCAGCTTTTCGATCTCAACAGCACCCGGCAGCGGCACCATGAACACATCGTCAAAGCGGCGGAACAACGCCGGATCGAGCGCTGACTCGACATTGGTCGTAGCCACCAACAGGCCTGGGGCGTCGTACTCTTCCATCAACTGCAGCAGTGCATTGACGATGCGTGAGGCTTCACCGATGTCCTTCGAGTTAATGCGCGACCGCGCGATGAAATCGCACTCGTCAAGCAAGAGCACACAGGGGCGCTCCTTTGCCGCGAGGAAGATCGAGCGCAGGTTGGTGGCCGACTCGCCGAAGTACGACGAGATCAGCACATCAAAGCGGACCTTCATCAGCGGCAACCCGGTGTTCCACGCCAAGCGCTTCGCACCGAGTGACTTGCCGCAGCCCGGAGGACCGTAGAGAAGGATTGTCTTGCGCGGCTTCAGGCCAAAGGTACGCAGCCGATCGCGGGCGGCGTATTCGGATTCAATCCGCGCGAAGCGCTCTTCAATGGCCGGGGGCAGCACCATGTGGTGCTCAAGCGCATCCGTGGTCAGCAACGTGGCCAAGGACTCCCCATGCCGGCGGCTGAGCGGCAGCTCCTTCAGGGTTCGCTCGATGTCCGCTACGGGGCTCACTGGCGGCGCTAGAGGGCGCTTGGCACGCGGCTGCTTGAGGATCGCATCCAACTGGTCGGCTAAACGGACATGGCCAGTTTTCCGCTCGCCTTCGACGATCTTGACTGCCAGTCGATCTAAGTCACCCTGGGCGCCTTCAGAGATTGCGCGGACAACACGCTTGAGGATGTCGGCATTCATGCTGCATCTCCTGTTCGAGTTCTGTGCGTTCGGTTCGGTCGTAGCACACGCGGAATCGCGTGGCCACGTGGATATGTAGGCGCGCCCATCATGCGGTCGCCGTCTGTCGGCCAGCCAGCTTTTTCTTGCGCATGCGCAACGTCGGCAAGTTCTGAATGTCAGCGCCGACCTTTTGCTCGGCTAAGCGCAGCTCATAGGTCGCTTGCAGGTTCAGCCAGTATTCGGGACTGGTGCCGAAGAAGTGGCCGAGCCTCAGCGCGGTGTCGCCGGTGATGGAACGTTGCTTGTTCAAGATTTCGGTAATGCGATTGGCCGGTACCTTGAGCTGACGACCAAGCTCCGCCGCGCTCATGTTCAGGGCGGACAACTGCTCGGCGAGTTGCTCGCCCGGATGAATGGCAGTGTGTGACATGGTGCGCCTCGTGGACATGGGTCAGGTGACCCTACAAAGGCTATCATATGCGATACGTAAAGCATATTTTGGAGGGCGCCAAGATGGGGCTAGATGCCCGCTGTAGCTGGCCAACGCCGAAGCCCGCTTTGAGGGGCGCTCACCTCGTGGTCGTGGTCAGCGCTCTGGTTGGAAGCATTCCTTTGGTGTCTTCTCGCCGAGCTGGGGATGCGGGAGCGCGTGCGTAGGCCGCGCCAGTTGGCCGCATTGCTGCTGCGCGCCAAGCGTGACTGACAATGCAGCAACACCACGCCGCGTGCGCTAGGCCGGATCATGAAAAAGCTCAATCTCTTGCGTACCGCTCATGCGGGCTTCGTTCAGTTGCCGCCGCCGGACCATGTCCTGGTCAATGACGCGGCGCAGAAGCGCCTTGGAACCCATGGCATCGTCTTTGCCGGCCGGCATGCCCCCGACGGCACCGGCTTCGGCTTCGATGCGACCGGTGCCCAGGCCCTTCGAGAGTTGGCGGCATTGCTCTGGCGCGCGAACCCGTCCTATCACCTCGGCACCGAAGCCGGGCGGTTCCTGTGCGCCGTCGTCGACGCCGTTACCTCTGACTTCCGTGCGCGCGGCACCACCCCGCTTCAACCAGACCAAGACGCTGTTCTCGAAGCGTCACTGCTCACTTGGTTTACCAGCCAGACCTTTGCGCGCACCTTCTTCATCCCCTGCGCCATTCTCCCGGAGCACGCGACCGCCTTCAGCATCGGCCCGGTTGCCTTCCTGAGCCTTCAGGACTTCGTCGCCCGCGAAGGCTTGGGCGACGGCGGCGACGCCTTCAGCAGCATCAGCTACGGCCCCTTGCACCAGGCGATGCGCGAACGGTCGGCGCACTGGCTTGCCGACATTACCGTCGCCGGGCGCGACAAGGAGCTGGCTGTTGAGACCGCTGACCTCGCGGTCGACATCGCGTTGGTCGCCATCCAGATGGCGATCCCCGTGCACTACTCCCGCGCAGTGGCCAGAATCACCGGCCGCACCTTTCCGGCATGGACCGGTCAAGTCTCAAAGAGTGCCGGGCAGATCAGTTCCGGCATCACCCGGCAAGACCCTGGGCATGGTTTTTCTGCCCAGGCCTTCGATCACTTCATGGCGCAGCAAGCGGACATGCTCACGTCAATCGGCAATCGGGTGACGGCGTTTGTCACCCGCCAGTGTCAGTTGCCGCGCCTGGAGCAGGCCTGGGCCGATGCTGCCTACTGGTTCCATGAAGGCCTTGCCGAACCGCTCGACACTGTCGCTACCGCGAAGCTTGAAACCGCGCTCGAGGTCTTGCTCTGGGCCGGCAGCACGAAGGGCAGCACCAATCGCCTGGTCGAAGCCTTCAAGGCGTTCTACGGGCTCTCAAAAGGTGATGCCATCAACCCGAAGGCCAGTCTGACCGTCGGCAAGTTTGTCGGGCAGATCGTCCAAGCCCGTTCCCGCATCCTGCATGGAACTTTCTCGACCTTGTCGAAAACGGGGACCGTGGAGGATGCGCACAGTTTGCGGGCTGCCACCGAGTCGCTCGCCATGGATCTGCTGCGGCAGTTTTCCGTGCTGCTGGATCGCTACGGCCAGCAGTCCGCTGCGCCGGGCGATGAGGCAGGGGTCTTTCTCGCCTGGATCGCGAACCAACGGGCTGCGGTGGCAGTGCCGTGATCAGCGGTCGCCGCTGTGAAGTGCCGATCGTGCCGCCCTCAGTCTGACTGTGCGAAGCGGCTCTTCAGGCGTATCCGGCTGGCCATGTCATCTTGAATGACGAATCGTTGCGATGGATCCTAGCGTCCGCTTAACTTAGGCGGACACATGGACACTACTCCAGTCAATACGGCCTCGCGACGCAGCCGGCGTCGTCACAGCGCCGCGTTCAAGGCGTCGATCATTGCGGCGTGCCACCAACCTGGTGTTTCGGTGGCCGCCATCGCACTGGCCAACGGCCTGAATGCCAATATGCTGCGCAAGTGGGTGAAGGAATCACAACGGTCGACAGACTCGTTTGGGCCTGCTGCAATCACGGCGGATCAGCCACCGCCGGCATCATTGGAGTTCGTCGCGTTACCCAATGTGCCGCGACCATCGGAAGCGCCAATCCAGATCTCAATTGAGCGCAGCGGTACGACGATCAGCATCGCGTGGCCCCAGTCATCGGCCGGTCAATGCGCTGCCTGGCTGAACGAGGTCCTTCGGTGATACGCGTCGATCAAGCCTGGCTCGCCGTGGAGCCGCTGGACATGCGCGCTGGAACCGATACCGCGCTGGCGCGGGTGGTTAAAGTCTTCGGTCAGGCGCAAGCGCATCACGCGTACATCTTCGCCAACCGACGGGCGAACCGGATCAAGGTGCTGGTGCATGATGGACTGGGAATCTGGCTATGCGCCCGTCGTCTTCATAGGGGTCACTTCACCTGGGCGAACGCTGCTTCCGGTCCAAGGCTGTCGTTGACACCCGAACAGGTTCAGGCATTGATGATCGGATTGCCGTGGGAGCGAATCGGCGCATGGGCGGCGATCAGAGTGGCCTGATACTCTCGTCGAAGGCGTTCGCTTATGGCATCATGCCTGCCATGGAGTCGCACGCTCAATTGGCCGACATGAACGCGCATCAACTGCGCGAGTTGGCTGCTTCGCTGATCGACCGTGTCCAGCAATTGGATCACGACAATCGCAGCAAACAGCTGCGCATCGATCAGCTCATCCATGAGATGGCGATCATCAAGAACTGGCGCTTCGGCCGGCGCAGCGAACTGCTGCATGGCGAGCAGAAGTTGCTCTTCGACGAGACGATCGAGGCCGATCTCGAAGCGATCGCGTTGGAGCTCAAGGCGCTCAATCACCGTCAGGGAAAGGAGCCTCCGAAGGGCCAACCCAAGCGTGCCGCGTTGCCTACCGAATTGCCCCGCGTGGAGGTTCGCCACCCCCTGTGCCAATATGACATGCGACACCTCCGGAAGTTAAATTAGTGAGCAGTGAGGTAGACATGTCAAATCGTCAACTGGTTCGAGCGGCAGCGACAGCAATGAACGGTAGTTCTGAGCCTGGCGCATTGGAAGGAGCCCGTAGGGCGACTGGAGATGCGCCAGGATCGGCGTCGTCGTCAGATGCCATTGGCCCTGATAGCGAGGTGGTCCCTGAGGTAGTCAAACGGCTTCATCGATCCAACGCGGAGAAACGGCGCATCCTCGCCGCGGCCGATCGCTGCACTCAGCCGGGAGAAATCGGTGCGCTGTTGCGCAGGGAGGGTGTGTACTCCTCGAGCCTGAGCACCTGGCGCCGCCAGCTTGAGCAGGCCGAACTGGCTGCGCTGGCGCCAAACAAGCGCGGACCCAAGGTTGCGGCCAACCGTGCCGAGGTCCAGCAGATCGCCAAGCTGACCCGCGAGGTGGCCCGCCTGCAGGGCGAACTGGACAAGGCGATGCTGGTCATCGGGGTTCAAAAAAAACTGGCGACTTTGCTGGGCCGACCGATCGACGACGAGAACGGGAACTCGTGATGGCCAGCGTTCGGGAACTGACCCCTGCGCTGGGCGTGGTGGCGGCCTGCAAGGTCATGGGCGTGCCGCGCTGCACACCAGCACGAGTGCAGCGTCGCCTTGATCGGGAGAACTTCGTTGGTCCGCCGCAGCGGATTCGTACGCCTCGCCGTTCCCACATTGCGCTGGATGACCAAGAGAATGAGCGGATTCTTGAGATGCTCAACAGCGACCGATTCGCCGACGTTGCGCCGGCGGCGGTGCACGCCGTGCTGCTCGATGAAGGGATTTATCTGGGTTCGGTGCGCACCTTCCATCGCCGGCTTGCCGCTCTGGGCGCAGCAGGCGAGCGCCGGCGCCAACGTGTCCATACGCCCTACGCCAAACCCGAGCTGCTGGCGACCGGACCAAACCAGACGTGGTCGTGGGATATTACAAAGCTCAAGGGGCCCGCCAAGTGGACCTGCTTCCATCTCTACGTGATCCTGGACATCTTCAGCCGACACGTCGTGGGCTGGATGATCGCCGAGCGCGAGAGCGCCGACCTTGCCAGGCAATTGATCGATGCCACGATCAAGCGCCACGCCATCACACCCGACACGCTGACCCTTCATGCCGATCGCGGCGCCAGCATGCGTAGCAAGCCCGTGGCCGATTTGTTGGTCAATCTTCGTGTGGCCAAAAGCCATAGTCGGCCTCACGTCTCTGATGACAATCCGTACTCCGAGTCACAGTTCAAGACGATGAAGTACAGACCGGAGTTCCCCGAACGCTTCGGCTGCATCGAAGACGCTCGAGCCCATTGCCAGGCATTCTTCGCCTGGTACAGCTTCGAGCATCGACACTCGGGTATTGGCTACATGACGCCTCACGCCGTGCACTTCGGATACGCCGCCGAACTCCAGGTAATTCGGCAAACCGCCCTTGATGCTGCGTTCCATGCGAAACCCGAACGATTCAAAGGTCGCAGGCCACAACCGCCACGTCTGCCAACTGAGGCATGGATAAACCCGCCCAAACCCAAGGAGAGTCTCGCCCCGAAAACGACACACATTTGCGCAGTAAATTAATCAGCATCGGTGTCGCAAAGTCATTGACACGTTCCGAGGCCAGTTGCAGGAAGGTGCGCGCCTTCTCGCGCCGGGTCAGCGCGAACAACCGGGCCAGTTCCGCACGCGAGAGGATCTCGGGCAGCTTCTGCTCCAGTTTACCCAGCGGAATCTGCACATCGGCATCGGCCCGGCCCAGCACGGTTCCATACAGAAACCGGTAGGCGCAGCTGTACTGATTGACCGTCGAACGCGCCCGATGCCGCTCGTTGAGCAACACCAGCAGGAATTGCCTGACCTCATCGGCGCTCAGGCAATCGGGCGACCGACGATAGTGCTGCGCCAGCCTCACCACCGCGAACACATACGCCTGCTGCGTTCGCGCCGCCAACCCGCGCAACACCATCGCATCGCGCATCTGCTTCTGTAGGGGGCTCATCACACGCTCCTTGATTCACCCGGGCTCATGCCCGTCAAACCAAGGTGCACCGATCAGGCGCGCCAATCAATCGACGCCAATTGTCGATGGCCGTTTCCACCGCGTTAGCGGTTTAGTTCAACGTTGGATTTGAACGGACAAACCCTATCCCAGACACCGTCCGTTCAACAACCCTTTTCGTGCCGCATAACAACGCCCATTCCAATTGGTCAAATCGCCGAGCATCAGCATCTTATGCGGAATAATACTGTATAAACGACCAGTATTAATTGGCCGTGATACACGGAGTATTCAAAGTCCATATTTTCGAGCAGTACCCGTCACTCACTGTCAATCTTGACCAGGTTCAAAAAAAGTGAAATGCGGTCAACGTGCCGAACACCGAAAACATTGATGCTACCGATTCCGACTGACGAAATCGGTAGCATCAGATCCGGACTGCGGAGATGGTGTTGGCATCACCATCCACGAATCCGCACACGGTCCTCAAGTCAGCACTGGCCCCGTAAAGCCCAGGCTGTTCATTGGCACCACAGCTACCCGCTTGACGACCGTGCATTCCGCGCTCGCGCAATATGCAATCAGGCCCGCCAATCGACAACGCATTAACGGCCAAGGGCGGAGTCAGTGCCTCGCGAATCCGATCAACGTTGTGCGAGCCGGGCGAGCCGGTGAACCTTGACGCCTTTCGTACCGACTGACCCGGAAGGTCGACGACCAATCCCGATGCGTAGACCGTCGTTTGTTGCACTACTTCAATCGCACCCCACGATCAGACGCACCTCGCCGCCGGGCTGAACCGACTCCGGCCATTCGCCGGACAGTCTGTTTTCGAACAAGATCACGAGAGGAGTTTTCACCATGTCAAAGCTGAAGATTTTTGGCCCCTTGACCGCAGTGCTCGTGTCGCTGATCCTGGCCGCCTGTGGTGGTGGCGGTGGAAGCGGCGACACTGGCACTGGCACTGGCACTGGCACCGGCACTGGCACTGGCACCGGCACCGGCACCGGCACCGGCACCGGCACCGGCACCGGCACCGGCACCGGCACCGGCACCGGCACCGGCACCACCGGTGGTGGCACTGCGCCACCCGTGGTCTCCGATTCACCGGCTGGCTTCCCCACCGGGTTCTGGTACTTCAGCGACCTGGGCAGCGTCACCCGATACGACTTCGGTGCCCGCCGCGCCACTGAAGTGAAAATCGACATCTCTGACGAAGGCCTTCTGGGCTACGGTGGCGGGTTGTTCACCACGGTGCTCGAGAACGACGAGAATCCAACCACTTACACCGTCAATCTGCGTCGCGCAGACGCACCACACCTGCAAAAAGTCGGGGAGCTGCCGCCGATCCGGCTGCCCTCGGGCAATGGCTTCGGCAATGTCTTCTATCCGGTCATGCCATCACCCGACGCCAGTCTGTTCGTGATTGAGACGCATGAATCGCCCGGCCTGGGCGAGGATACGATCGTCTTCATTACAGTGATCGATGCCGAACTCAAGATTAAGTATCGCGTTCGCGACTATGGCTATCCGATCTGGCTGGATGCCTCACGACTTCTCGTCACCGGCGCAGACGGTTTCTTCATTCTCGACATCACCCAGCCCGGGGCGGCACCAGTTCGTATCGGCGAGCCCGGTTTGGGCCTGCCCGGTGGCCCGGGCCCGGGTTCGGCCTCGCTGTCGCCGGACCGGCGCAGCATCGCGTATACGCAAGGCAGCATCATCTGGCGCATCAATCTGGATGGCAGCGGACTCACCCGGCTCACGATCGCGCGGGTCGACGCCCGCGTGCCGATGTGGAGCCCCGATGGCAGTCAGTTGGTGGCCATCAACGGCTCCTGCACCATGTTCGCGCCAACGACGGCGGTGATCATCTCCGCCACTACCGTCGACCAGGACATCGACCAGGCGAGAGACTCATTGGCAGATTTGCTGGGGGCCGAGGTCGGCACCGATTCGATGACGCATTGCACTCGCACCTATTGGTTGCCGCAGTGATCGGTTGACCAACGGCCCGACGGTAATCGCCGGTCAGGCCGTGTGGTCTGCGCACCGATTGCGGCGCCGCTCACATCCGCTAGGCGGTCGCCGTCGGGACACTCAGCAGTGTTTCGCCGGTAGCGACCAGTTTCTCCGTCTCAGACGCAACGGCGAAGAGGTCGCAGGCGGTGAATACCTGCGTCTTGCCCGCCCGGACAACCCGTGCCCGCGCGATGAAGTGTTCGCCCCGGGCCGGTCGCAGGCAGTTCACCGAGAAGTGCGCGGCCAGCACGCCGCTGCCCGCGACAGTCACCGCTGCAAAGCCGCAGGCCGTGTCGATGAGCGCGCCGATCAGTCCGGCATGCAGAAAGCCGGCGTACTGGCCGAAGTCGGCGCGCCAGGGCACGGCGAGTTCGACGAGGCCCTCGGAGGCTGACCGGACCTCCAGGCCACACCAGCGGTTGAACGCGGCCATCTGATTGATGGCGCGCAGTTGCGCCAGCACATCCTGTTCAGCTGTCATGAGAGGCCTGCATGGTGGGTCGTTGGGTCAGGCGTGATGTGTCGGGTAGTCGGTGTAGCCTTTTTCCCCAGGCGTGTAGAAGGTTTGCGGATCTGGTGCGTTCAGGGGCGCGTCCTGGCGCAGACGCGCCACCAGATCCGGATTGGCGAGGAACGGTCGGCCCATCGCGATCAGATCGGCGCGGCCATCGGCCAGTGCCCGTTCGGCCAGTGCCTTGTCGAAGCCGCCGGCGAGGATGAACGGACCGCCGAACGCGGCGCGCAGGCCGGTCTTGAGGCTTTCCGGAACGGCCGGTGCGCCCAGTGCCGAATGGTCCAGCACATGGGCGTACATGAGGCCGAGTGTGGAGAGCTCTCGGGCCAGCGCCAGATACTGCGCATCGACCTCGGGAAATCCACCGGTGCCGTTGAACACGCCATAGGGCGACAGCCGGATGCCGACGCGCTCTGCGCCGATGGCCTTGGCGGCGGCGGCCGCCACTTCCAGAACAAGACGGTTACGCCCTTCGGCGCTGCCGCCATAGCCATCCGTGCGGCGATTCACATTCGCGTTCAGGAACTGCTCCAGCAGGTAGCCATTGGCGGCGTGTAATTCGATGCCATCGAAACCCGCTTCAATCGCGAGGCCGGCCGCCTGCACGTATTCGTTCACGGCGTTCGTGATGTCGGTTTGTGTCATCGCACGCGGCGCGGTGTGCGGCTGACTGCCTTGCCCATCGGTCCACATCTCACCCGGGCAGGTTTCCGGTGAGGGCCCGATCACTTCGGCGCCGGTCGGCAGGTTGGCCTGGTGACTGACTCGGCCGGTGTGCATCAGCTGCACCACGATCCGCCCGCCCTTGGCATGCACGGCATCGGTCACCCCTCGCCATCCGGCCACCTGCGATCGGTTGAACAGGCCCGGAATGCGCGCATAGCCCAGGCCATTGGGTGATGGCGAGGTGCCCTCGGTGATGATCAGTCCGGCACTGGCGCGCTGCGCGTAGTAGGTGGCCATCAAGGCATTGGCGGTGTTGTGCTCGACGGCACGGCTGCGGGTCAGGGGCGACATCACGAGGCGATTGGGGAGCTGCATCGCGCGTAGCTGGAAGGGATCAAAGAGCATGGGCATTCCTGGCGAAGGTTGACGATCGTTGGTTGGCTGAGCAGGGGTCGGGCCGGATACTGCACCGGCCTCGAACATCAGACGGGCTGGGGCAGATAGCTTGGCGTGGGCGCGGTCATGCCCTGTTTGACCTGCTGCGTGAGCGCATCGGCCAGGACTTCATGCTGCCCGGCCAGCAGCCCGTCGAGCGCGCGGCTGACGATGTCGTCGGGGCTCGATTTCGGCGCATCCAGGCCGCGCGTGAGATCGGTATCGACATAAGCCATGTGCAGACCCAGCACCTGGGTTCCTTGTGCCGCGAGCTCATGGCGAAGGGAATTGGTGAGCGACCAGGCGGCGGCCTTGCTGGCCGAGTAGGCGGCCAGCTGACCGGTGCTGATCCAGGAGGCAATGGACAGCACATTGAGCAAACCGCCACCACCGTTGGCCTTGAGCACGGGGGCGAAGGCCTGGCTCATGCGCAGCATGGCGAAGAAGTTCGTCTCGAACAGGCGTCTTGCGGTGTCTTCGCTGTCAGGCGCCATGAAGCCGCCCGGCTGGGCGATGCCTGCATTGTTGATCAGCAGGGTCACATCTGTCGCCTGTTGCGCGGCAGCCATCACGTCGGCCTGTCGGGTCACGTCCAGTCTCAGCGGATGCACACCCGCCAGCGTCACGTTGGCAGGATCCCGGGAACCGGCGTACACCTTGCGGGCGCCCCTGGCGAGCAAGGCGCGGCAGAACGCGAGACCGATGCCGCGATTGGCACCGGTGACGAGGACGACAGCATTTTCAATCTTCATGAGGGATTCCTGAATTCAGGGTCGGGAGGCCCACCACAGTGAATGCACTGCCGATGGACGGTGGGTCAACAGGGCCGGTAGACGGGTCGCGTTCGGCCGGGGCGATCAGCGCATGGCGATCACCACTTTTCCCCGGGCGCGGCCGCCTTCGACATGGGCCAGGGCTTCGTTGGTGGACGCAAAGGGATAGACCTTGTCGATGACCGGGCGGATCACGCCTGCGTCGACGAGTTGGGCGATCTCGCGCAACTGACTGCCCTCGGCCCGCATGAAGAGGAAGCTGTAGTGAATGCCGCGAGCGCGCGCCTGGCGCCTGACGCCGGCACTGAGCAGCCATAGCAGGCCCCTGAGGACGGCCGGCGCATCGATTTGCCGGGCAAACGCCGGGTCCGGCGGACCGGAGATGGAGATGAGTCTGCCGCCGGGCTTGAGCACCCGCAGAGATTTCATCAGCGTCGCGCTGTCCTGGCTGTTCAGCACCAGGTCCTGATCCCGCAGGACCTGCTCGAAGTCCTGGGATTTGTAGTCGACGACGATGTTGGCACCAAGGCGTCTGACCAGGTCTGCGTTGGCCGCGCTGGTCGTGGTGGCGACACGGGCACCGAGGTGCCTGGCCAACTGAATGGCGAAGGTGCCTACGCCGCCCGAGCCGGCCTGAATGAAAACGTCCTGACCTTTCCGCACGGCGGCTCGCTCGACCAGCGCCTGCCAGGCCGTCAGGCCCACCAGCGGCAGGGAGGCAGCTTCCGCCATCGACAGCGTGGTCGGCTTGAGCGCCACCGACGACGCCTTGATCGCAATCTGTTCGGCAAACGTGCCGATGCGCATGTCGTCAGCCCGCGCATAGACCTCGTCGCCGACCTTGAACGATTGCACCCTGGAGCCGACCGCTGCCACGACGCCGGCCACATCATGGCCGAGCACGAGTGGCATGGCATAACGCAGGATGAACTTGAATTCACCGTTTCGGAGTTTGGCGTCGAGCAGGTTCACGCTCGCCGCGTGCACGTCGATCAGCACATCGTCGTCGCGACATGGCGGAGTTGGCGCATCGGTCAATTGCAGTGCGCGCTGCTTGCCGTAACGGTCAAGCACGAAAGCCTTCATTTCAACTCCTCGATGGATACCTGATGAATCGACGCCGAACGAGCCTTTGGCATGATGAACATCATATTTTCTGGCGAACAAAGTCGCGGATGGTGCGCATCAGTCGTCCTGAGGGATCAGGTGGGTCAGCGCGGCCTGGCAGAACGCGTTCGAGAGCGACGGTTCATCGACCGCACGCGCGAGCATGACGGCACCGACCATCGTGGCCACGGTGACGAGCGCCTGTTCGTGGGCGCCCGGCTTACCCCAGTCGGGCGATTGCCGCGCCACGAGATCGACCATCTCCTTGATGCCTCGCGTGGCTGCGCGCCGGACCTCGGGTGCCTGGCGCGGCATTTCCGAACCCAGCGCGGCAATCGGACATCCGCGCTCCGGATGGGCGACATGGGCCTGGGACAAATAGGACTGCAGCATGGCGGCGAGCGCTTTCGACGGCTCTGTATTTGCCATCGTCTTTGTTGCTGACGCGGCCGACTCGGCGCCAGCCCAGTCAGCCGCTTCGGCCAGCATGGCGTCGCGAGAGGCAAAGTGGGCGTAGAAGGCCCCATGGGTGAGGCCGGCCTGCTTCATGATGTCGGCCACGCCCGTGCCGTCGTAGCCGGTTTGGCGGATGGCGCGCGCGGCAACCGCCACGATGCGCTCATGCGACGTCTGCTTGGCAGCAGCTTTGGCCGTTGATTTTGTTTTTTGCATGATGATCATCATACATAAACGACAAAGCGCATGGCAAGAAAAATCGGCAGGTTGCCGACAGTTCTTCACCGACGCTTCGCGTCGGCCAATTGGGCGGAGGTACCGCCTGTTCAGGCCTGATCGGTGCGATTCGGCGCCAGCCGGCGTCTGAACAATGCCAATCAGATCCTTCGTGATCCGGGCACCCGAGCCAGCGACCCCGACGGCGCGCGCCAGGATGGTTGTGCGGGTGAGACCGCAGCCGATTCCGCGCGCTTCCAGCAACTGGAGTCGCGGCGCGGTATTGCGCCGCTGGGCTTCGTGTTCCTTCGTGGGGCGGCGCAGCGCGTAATTCTCAGGTCGTTGATCGGCTTCGACGCCTGGCCCGGCTGACCGGGCGGTTTGGCGATGCCGCGCCCTTGGCGCCAGATAGTGACGCGAGAATCCGGGCGCGGCAGACGGCGAGGATCTCGTCGGCCAGGGGCGAGTCGTCCGGGCAGGCCCGTGACAGCACGATGGCGCCAACCACATGCGCAAACATGTCGAGCGCCTGCGCACGCGCCAGATCGGGATCCGACCCGTCCGATGTGGTGTCCCGGGTGCTCAGCGCAGCCAGCAGGCTTTCGATACCGGCGGCGAACTCGGCCCGGACGGTGGGCGACTGGCGCGCGGCATCGGCCCCCAGCGCCGCCATCGTGCAGCCGCTGGCGCGGGCGTCACGGTGGTCGCGGGAAACATACAGGCGCGCGAATGTTGCCAGGTCCACGCCATTGCTCAGCGCAGCGGTCTGCGCAAGGCCGCAGCCGGCCGACTCAGCCATCAGATCGGCCTTGGAGCCGAAGTGCTTGTAGAAGCCACCGTGGGTGAAGCCCGCCGCGGCCATCAGATCGGCAACACCGATCCCGTCGTAGCCGCGCTCCCGAAAGAGCGTGGAGGCTGTTTCGATAATGTTCGCCCGGTTGGCCTGGGCCTGGGCCTTGGAGACCTTCATGTCGATTCCACGGTGATTGCTGATGCCATAACAACACACTATACATTGATGTCAAGCGTCATCAAAGACTTGACAATAAAGATTATGGACGTCATCATTAATTTCGATTTAATCCACTGAAGGAATAGAAAATGACCAGAAGGGCGCGTATTGAGCGATCGGCTATTGCCAGCCAGCCAGCCGTGTTCGGCGTCGGCCTGGGCGTACTCGTGCTGTCGGCAATGTTGCTGTCGGCATGTGCCACCGCCGATCATCCGCCCGCCGGCGACGCGGCATCCGCCCAGATCGTCACGGCAAGCCCGACGAACTGGGCCGGCGTGCCGACCCGGACCATCCCGGCTGGTGGTGCCGAGTTTGCCTATCGCGAGCTCGGTCAAACCAATGGCGGTACGCCGGTGATTTTTCTCAACCATCTTGCCGCTGTTCTGGACAACTGGGATCCGCGCATCGTGGATGGAATCAGCGAGAAGCATCACGTGGTCGCGTTCGACAACCGTGGCGTCGGCGCGTCCACCGGCTCGCCGGCCGACACGATCGAGCAGATGGCCGACGACGCCATCACCTTCATCAAGGCCAAGGGCTTTCAACAGGTCGACTTGTTCGGTTTCTCGATGGGCGGCATGATTGCGCAGGAGATCGTGCTCAAGGAACCGCAGCTCGTGCGCAAGCTGATCCTGGCAGGCACGGGACCGGCTGGCGGCCCGGGCATCAGCGAGGTGGCCGGCGTAGCGAACTACGACCTGCTGCGCGCGACACTGACCGGCCAGGATCCGAAGCAATACCTTTTTTTCACCCGCACCCCTGATGGCATTTCGAGCGGCAAGGCCTTCCTGCAGCGCCTGAAGGAGCGTACTACGGAGCGCGACAAGGAAATTTCCTTCAGTGCCTACTTCGCCCAGCTTCGCGCGCTCGGCACCTGGGGGGAGAAACGACCGGCCGACCTGTCGGTGGTCACGCAGCCCGCACTCGTGGCCAACGGCGACGCGGACCGGATGGTGCCCTCCAGCAATACCTACGATCTGGCCAAACGCTTGCCGAACAGCGAACTGATCATCTATGCCGATTCGGGCCATGGGGGCATCTTCCAGCATCAGGCGGACTTCGTACCCAAGGCATTGGCGTTTCTGGCGAAGTAAACACACGGTTCATTCGCCAGACAACCGGCATCGAGTTGCCGACATTGATCCTCACCTCATCACGCGTCAATATCGTCAGCGAATAGCGACGCCCCAGGGAGCCAATATTGAGCCGCATCGATTCGAATCCCCCGGCGGCCATGTCGTATGCCGGCGCGCCAACCAAACTCGTCGAGGCGGGCGGCACGACCTTCGCCTACCGCGAACTGGGTCCGCGGGACGGCATTCCGCTCGTTCTCCTGAACCATTGGGGTGCCGTGCTGGACAATTTTGACCCGGCCATCGTTGATCAGCTGGCCCGCCGGCATCACGTCATTGCCATCAACTATCGCGGGATCGGCTCATCGGCCGGATTGGCGCCGGTGACGGTAGGCGAAATGGCGCGCGACACCATCGAACTGGTCCGGGCGATGGGCTTTGAGCAGATCGACCTGCTGGGGTTCTCGCTCGGTGGCTTCGTGGCTCAGGACCTGGTGCTGCAGGCACCGACACTGGTGCGCAGGCTCATTCTGACGGGCACCGGCCCCGCGGGCGGCCCGGGTATCAGTCGTGTCGGTGCCGTTTCCTGGCCGCTCATCCTCAAGGGCTTGCTCACGCTGCGCGATCCCAAGACCTATTTGTTCTTCACTGCCACGTCCAACGGGCGTCGGGCAGCCAGCGAATTTCTCACGCGCATCGGGCAACGCAAGACCGGTCGTGACAAGGGGCCCACGCCTCGCGCCTTCCTTCGCCAGCTCGAGGCGATCAAAGCATGGGGACAGCAGGCGCCACAAGACCTCTCAGTCGTGCGCATACCTGTGCTGATTGCGAACGGCGACAACGATATCATGGTACCGACTGCGCTGAGTCGGGACATGGCTCGTCGCATGCCTCATGCACAGCTGGTCATTTACGAGGACGCCGGGCACGGCGGAATTTTCCAGAATCACGCCGACTTCGTCTCGCGGGCTCTGGCGTTTCTGGCGGCGTAAGCGATTGATCCAGGACTTATCCTAACGAGAGATGCCATGACCCCGATCCGCTTGACCTATGACTCGGTGCAAATACGAACGGTATCGGTTCCACTGAAACGCAAGGTCGTCTCGCGTGTCGGGCTCTACGACCACTGGCCGCTGATTCTCATCGACCTGTTCAGCAAAGAGGGCGTGGTCGGCAGGAGCTATCTCGAGCCCTATCTGAGTCATGCGCCCAAGTACATCGTTCCCGCGATCCTGGACCTGATCGCAGCGCGCAAAGGCCAACCGATCGCGCCGATCGCCGATTTCCAGCCGGCCCGCCAGTCCATGAACCTGATCGGCTACGAAGGCGTGGCGATGATTGCCAATGCGGGCATCGACATGGCTGCCTGGGATGCCCTGGCCAAGGCGGCCGACATGCCGCTGGCCATGCTGCTGGGCGGCTCAATCGGTCGCGTACCGGCCTACAACAGCAACGGACTGTGGTTGACGGACCCGGCGACGTTGGCCAGGGAAGCCCGTGAACTGGCCGATGAGGGCGGCTTCAGGGGCTTCAAGCTCCGGTTGGGACGCGACAAATTAAAGGATGATCTTGCGGCGATCGTTGAGGTGCGCCAGGGCGTGGGCGACGATGCACTGCTCATGGTCGACTTCAACCAGGGGCTGACCCTGGGTGATGCGCTACGACGCTGTCATGCGCTGGATGACCAGGGGCTTTACTGGTTCGAGGAGCCCACGACATACAACAATCTCGATGGCTATGCGCAACTGGCGCGGGAGCTGAAGACGCCGTTGCAACTGGGCGAAAACTTCTACGGTCCTCGAGAGTTGTACCGCGCCATCACTCTGCAGGCCGGTGACTATGTGATGCCCGACATGATGCGGATCGGCGGCGTATCCGGATGGCTCCGGTCGGCGCCCATCGCGGCCGCAGCGGGCATCGAGGTCTCCACGCATCTGTATCCCGAGGTGTCGGCGCACCTGATGCGAGTGACTGAGACGGCCCATTGGCTGGAATGGCAGGACTGGGCGGATCCAATCCTTCGAGAGCCGTTTCCGGTGGTCGATGGCCACATCGTTATCCCGGATCGACCCGGAATCGGCATCGAGTGGGATGAACAGGCGGTGAGCCGATACGCCATCTGAGTGTCTGCGTTACTGGTTCGGTCGGATGGTGGGAGTGGTCAACCAGATGCCGGGCAGGATCAGCGCGGCACCGTGCCAATGAAACCATAAGGGTCGTTCACCCTGCAGCGCCCAGGCGATCAGAGCGGCGTAACGATTCAGGTGATCGGCGATTGATACGGCCGGTGGCTTTCAGGCTCAAGGCGCTGGTCGTGTCATGCGTCCGCTCGAGCACAATGTTATGCCACGTGCTGCATCTTGTTCGCGAAATCGCGGCCAGATGTCGCTGGCGGAAGTACGCGTCCCTCACTGACATAGAGCGCGACAGTTTCCTCGACAATTTCGAGTAGCTCCTCGAACACGGCCGTCTCGTCGTCTCCATGACAGCCGCCATAAAACAGCCCCGGCGAGCTTCCAACGTAGCACTGATCCTCCTCGGACCATTCGACGATCTTGGCGTAGCGGGCAGATTCCTTCATTTCTTCGACTCCTCGATTGCTGTGCGAACGGCCCGCACCTGATAGTGCTTCGCGTCGCCGCCCAGCGTACCCGAAACCGTAATCGGACGGTCAACCCGTGGGTGGACAAAGTTCCTGTGACTCCCCTTGCCACCTCGGTTCGTGAAACCAGCGGCCTCAAGATCGGCGATCAACTCGCGAATCTTCGGTGGCATGTCGTGAGGCTCTCCACAGAGGCACAACGCTAAGTTGAACGGCGTTTGCGAAGACGCCGGGTTCTGGGCGGAGCCTAGGGTCCGGCGCCTTTGCGAACGTTCGTGTCCAACGTGATGTTAGACCTTGGCCTACGCGTTCTCATCCTACCTAACCCGGTACAAGATGTACAACTTCTATTGACTGGACCTGAGCAGTGGCTACTTTTGCGATTGCGGCTCGCACTGACTGCTCAGATGCAGAAAGCGAGAAGCGACCAGGAGCAGCGCCAAGCACTCCAAGAGTAAGTTCGAGTCGGACTGCCGATGGAAAGTCAATAGGGACGTTAAGCGAGACGTTGCAAATAATCTCGGTCGACCCAGGAGCAAGAAGAAACCTATCTGAAGCAACCACGCTAAAGCTAGGAAGATGACCACGACGAAGGAAGAAGGCTTCCGGATCCGGGATATCCAAGTTGAGCTGCTCTTGCGGGAAATCTCCGAAATAGCCAGACAGATAGGGACGCTCTCCTACAACTGCACCAAGATTGACGATTACGATGCCGACCGCGAGAACAAGGGAATTCCGATCAATATCGACTCGTACTGGGTATGACACCAAGTTTACGTCCACAATTGGTTGGGGAGCCCGGCCAAACATGCCAGCAAGCACATCGTGCGATACCAAACCGAAGTCTGATCCGATACGTATGTGATAGTGATTTGTGGCGATTGAACGAAGGGGGCCGATACTGGATTGAGGAACGAACACGGCCACGTACCCGCGGCGGCACTGCCCGGTTTCTTCAAAGGCCCGCATTTCTACGCCCGGATGCGGGGGCACGGTCGTACGAGAAATAGCAGCCTGAAGTTTGGTGCAAAAGCCTTCAGCATCGACCAGGGGGCTCTTTTTAGCCACTTCGATCCCAGACGAGTCGGGACGGCAATCAACACCCCACACAACAACTCCTCCAGACGAGTTGCCGAACCCAGATATTGCCTTGGAAAGATTTTTATTGTCGTCAGCCGCCAAATTTGTGTCTGCGCCGTCCCTCGGTGACCGCTTGAAGTCCAGGAATAGGGATTCAGGCTCTCGGTCGGCTATCAGGGCGTCAAGTGCTGAGACCCCACCTTTCTGGAGTCGCTCAAAAATATCAAGTGCACGCGTCATTGCTGATAGTTCCGTTGCAGCGTAAAGTTGAACATCATGCCGATTTTTGCAGAACCAACTTCACCTTTAACTCGCACCCAACGGCCTCTGCGTATCGTTTGAGCGTATTAAGCGATGGTGCGTGCTTTCCTGCACCTTCTAAACGAGAAACTGCGCTCTTCGTCGTACCCATTCGTTCAGCGACAGTTTCCTGCGTCAAGCCCGCACGCGATCGCGCTTTGAGCATCTGGGAAACCACTTCATACTCCAACGCCAAGGAGTCGTATGCTTCCGAAAATCCTTCTCTCGCCCGCGCCTTTGCCAGGATTGCGGAATGGTCATGCTTCTTCGGCTTGTACTTGAGCGCAGTCATCTCGCACTTCCTTCTGCCGCTTCCGCGCCAGCTTTAGTTCATGATCAGGGGTCTTGGGAGTTTTCTTGATAAAGGCGCGCAGGATAACGATCCGCTGGCCGCTTTGAAAACAGCAAAAAAGGCGCGCCCGATTCCGCTACGCCTCTTCAGCCGCAGTTCAAAAAGACCACCTCCGAACCCTTTTGAATGAGGCATCCTCAAGTTCGGCCCGAACTCCGCAAGCAACTCAACTATCCAAGGGTAGTCGGCCAGAATATCGACTGGCCAGGCCTCGACATAAGCGAGAACACGAGGATGAAAGTAATCGACCTGATACGGCATGCACAAAGTTAGCGTATTTGCGAACAATGCACAAGCGGTTCATGACGTTCAACGCCGAAGTTCGACACCCGGTTGCCCCGTCAAGGTATGCGGAAGGTTGCATGCGGCACTGGCTACTCTTGACAATATGCATAATGACACTGTGGACGTCGAGTTTGACCCGATCAAGGCGAAAGAGAACCTTGCGAAGCACAAGGTCTCTTTCTCGCATGCCGAGCAAGCGTTACGAGATCCAATGGCTCTGACTGCGACAATCGAGGACCCATACTCTGTCGGCGAAGAGCGATACGTGACACTGGGCATGGACGCTCTCAGCCGTGTTCTCATGGTTGTTCATACACTGCGCGGAGGTAGAACGCGCTTGATTTCTGCACGGAAGGCAACACGAAGCCAAGCGAGGCAATATGGCGCGTAGAGAATATGATTTTTCGAAGGGTAGGAGAGGACCGGTTATTCCTTCGCCTGGAAAGACCCGAATCACGATCATGATTGACGACGACTTGCTCGAGTTTTTCAGATCGAAGGCTGACGCTGAGGGTACTGGGTATCAGACCCGAATCAATGGTGCTTTGCGAGAGGTGGTCGAGACTGAGCTTTCGAAGGGGCTCGACGATCGGCCGGTCACCGTCGCTGTTCTGCGGAAGGTATTGCGTGAAGAGTTAGCGCAATGATTCGGCTCAGTTCGAGTCGGGGGTCGAACATCACGTTGGACTCGGACGTTTGCAAAGCCACCGGAACCTGGGCTCCGCCCAGAACCCGGCGTCTTCGCAAACGCCGGTCAACTCGGCGCTGTGCGGTGGCTGCATCAGACGTCCGTAAGGGCGACCTGTTATGCGTTTCGCCTCGCTTTCCACATCTTGTTAATCCCGCGCCATGCGACTTGCGGAGCCCAGTCAAAATCCTTGTCGGCAGCCTCCTTCAACAGACCGATGGTCAGATCAGCCTCCTGCTCGTTGTCCCGGATCATGCTGCGCAGTCTTGCACAACGACCTTTGAACTCAGCTTGCTCCATCGCTTCACCCGCGACAGCGAGCGTCATGGATCCTGCGCGGAATGCGCGTAGCTGCTCGTAAAGATATGCCACCCTCTCAGCGAGGTCGCCGCCAAGAAGCCCAATACGCGCAACGTTGCCCTCGAAGACCGGGCTGGTGGGTTCGGCGATCAACCTGAAAGGCGGATTCTTCTCGCCGTTTACGGCCTCCAGGCTATTGAAGAGCTCGATCAGGTCTGGAAACACCTTCCTATGCGATCGCAATTCCCCCGCTAGGCCACCCGCCAACGCTTTACGGTCTAAGAACCGTACGTAGCGTTCCTTCTCGAAATTCGTGAAGTACGCGACGATGAGCGTGACAGCAGCGGCAATCAGAGCGGTAGCGATCATAGCGCCTTCATCGATCTCCGCGGTTTGGACGCACGCCGAGTTGACCGGCGTTTGCCAAGGCACCGGGCTCTGGGCGGAGCCCAAGTTCCGTTGGCTTTGCAAACGGCCGTGTCCAACGTGAAGTTGAACTAAACCGCTAACGCGGTGGAAACGGCCATCGACAATTGGCGTCGATTGATTGGCGCGCCTGATCGGTGCACCTTGGTTTGACGGGCATGAGCCCGGGTGAATCAAGGAGCGTGTGATGAGCCCCCTACAGAAGCAGATGCGCGATGCGATGGTGTTGCGCGGGTTGGCGGCGCGAACGCAGCAGGCGTATGTGTTCGCGGTGGTGAGGCTGGCGCAGCACTATCGTCGGTCGCCCGATTGCCTGAGCGCCGATGAGGTCAGGCAATTCCTGCTGGTGTTGCTCAACGAGCGGCATCGGGCGCGTTCGACGGTCAATCAGTACAGCTGCGCCTACCGGTTTCTGTATGGAACCGTGCTGGGCCGGGCCGATGCCGATGTGCAGATTCCGCTGGGTAAACTGGAGCAGAAGCTGCCCGAGATCCTCTCGCGTGCGGAACTGGCCCGGTTGTTCGCGCTGACCCGGCGCGAGAAGGCGCGCACCTTCCTGCAACTGGCCTACGCCACGGGGTTGCGGGTCTCGGAGATTCAGCACCTTCGGGTGGCCGACATCGATAGCGCACCGGATCGGATGTGCGTGAGGGTGGTGCATGGCAAGGGTGCCAAGGACCGTTACGTGCCGCTGGCGCCCGATGCGCTGGTGTTGTTGCGCCAGTGGTGGCGCAGCAGCCGGCCCAGGCATTGGTTGTTCACGGGCCAGAGCGATCCGCTCGAACCGGTCAAGATCAACACCGTGCAGCGTTGGTACCGGGCGGGCTGCGTGCGCGCCGGGATCACCAAGCGCGGTGGCGTGCACACGCTGCGCCACTGTTATGCCACGCACCTGTTGGAGGCGGGGGTGGATTTGCATTCGCTGTCGCAATGGCTGGGCCACAGCCAGGTCAGCACCACGACCCGTTACCTGCATCTGGCGCAACCGAATTGCCCGGATGGGGCCCGGGCTCGCCCGCTGGATCTGTTGACCTGTTTACCCAAGGGCAAGGTGCCGGGCAAGCCCGGCTGAGTCGGTGGCTGGCCTCACGCTGGCCCAGGTGCTTGAGCGGTTCGGCCCGGCCTATCTGCGCGAGCATGCGCTCACGGCGCGCCAGGCGCGGGTGTGGCGGGCGATCCACGCCTGTCGCACAGCGGCGCTGGGCGGGCAGCGCTGGCGCTGCGATCAATGTGCCGACGAGCAGTGGCGCTGGCACTCCTGCCGCAATCGGCATTGCCCGCGGTGCCAGAGTCGAGCACGGGAGGCGTGGCGGGTGGCGCGCTTGCGCGAGATGCTGGATGTGCCCTACGGGCACCTGGTGTTCACGCTGCCCCACGAGATCAACGCGCTGGCCGCGGCGCATCCGCGCGCCGTCTACGAGCTGTTGATGGGCAGCGTGGCCGACACGTTGCGCGAATTTGCCGCCAACCCGCGCTGGCTGGGTGGGCAGGGCGCCTTCACGCTGGTGCTGCACACCTGGACGCAGGACCTGCGTCGTCATCTGCATGTGCATGCGCTGATGGCCTGCGGGGCACTGGATGAACACGGCCAGTGGCGCGAGCCGGTGCGCTCGCCCACGTTCCTGTTCCCGGTGCAGGCGCTGTCCAAGGTGTTCCGCAGCAAGTTCCTGGCGGCACTGCAACAGATCGAAAGCCGAGGTCAGTTGCCCCGCGATCCGCAGGCCAGCGGCGCCCAGCGGCAGGCCCGGCACCGGGCGCTGCGCCGCCATCCGTGGGTGGTCTACGCCAAGACCCCGATGGGCGGCCCGGGGGCCGTGCTCGATTACCTGTCGCGCTACACGCATCGCACCGCCATCGGCCACGAACGCCTCCTGGCCATGACCCCGACCCACGTGAAGATCCGCGTTCGCCAGCGCAAGGCCGGGGGCAAACGCGTCGTGACCATTCCGGGCGAGCGGTTCATCGGTCGCTTCCTGGCGCACGTCTTGCCGGCCGGCTTCAAGCGGATCCGCCACTACGGGTTGCTGGCCCCCGCGGTCAAGCGAGAGCGGCTGGCCCGGGCCCGAGCATCGCTGTCCATGCCCCAGCCCAATCCCATCGCCCAGGAAAGCGCCCAGGCCTTCATGAAGCGGGTCAGCGCAGTGCAGATCAACACCTGCGCACGCTGCGCCGGCGGACGCTACCGCTGCGTGCAGACGATCTCGTGTCGCCAGGCCATGACCCTGGGCGCACGGTGTGGGCCTTGGCAAAGCGGTGCCCCGCCATGATGAGATCGAGCACCTCGCCCACCCATCGACTGCGAACCGCTCGCCCCCGGGAGCAGACCCACTGCGCCCAGCGAAGCGCTAATGGGCGAATTCCTCAGCGCGCCGGCGCCGGGCAGACGCCTGAGCGCCGATCGGAACTGTGCAAGGACAGGGTTCAGTGCGCATGCCGGTTGCTCCAATGCCACCAAAGTACCCACCAGCAGCACGAACGGCAAGCCGCAAACTTACAATACCCATAGCGCCGTCCTTGAGGCGGTCCAGTTCAACACGGTTTATCTGACGCGATGCTGCGACGTCTTGCTATCAATAGGTTCGTTCCGCGTCAGATAAACGCTATTCGTTCGCCCCCCGTTTCGGACTGCTTTGAGTTTGCGTGCGAATCTTCTTCGCCAATCTTTCCGCATGGTATTTCCAGTCATCAGCTGCTCATCGCGCGCTGCTTCGAAAAGCTCTAACTTAAAGTGGTACTGCTTAGCGAGGCTTTAGGTAGAGCGTCGACGTTCCACGTCCTTGTGCGGTGACTTTCAGCAGCGGGAATTCTCCCGACACCGAAAATGTTGGGAAGTCCGAGGTCGGTCCATAACACGTTCGCGGCAACACACTACCGTTGTGAAGAGGAATTTTGTTGGCACCGAGAAAAGTACGACATTGGAGCGGCCAACGCTTCCCATCGAATTTCAGCGTGAACTCATCGACTTGAAGCGCCTCGCCGTCCCATCGAGATGCGAGGATGTACCAATCATTCTCAGCAAGGTAGGCTCGACCGGAAACCAGTCTCTGCGCATCTTGAATCGCGGCCTTCCTTTCTGCGCGAAGTCGCTCTAATTCGGCAAGCGCAATATTGTTACTTGAAGCCGATCGAATTGCCTCTTTCTCAATCGGCACTGCGCTTTTTGAGCCCTGATTACGATCATTCATTGAGTGCCGGCGCTCGGCTTCGTTCGCTTTCTCGACGCCGACCTTTTTCTCCGACGCAGATGGTGACGGCAAAGTAGTTGAATTTTTCTGAGACGCTCGAAGCGTGGCAATCGTCTCGGCCAATAGGCGGTTTGATTCTTTAAGCAGTGCTAGTTCCGGATCTGACCTCTCAGTTATAACAGGCTCGCGCTGGCTCGGTGTACCTCCTAAAGCCTTCCGGTTTCCATCTTGATACCTAGCAGCGCGACTAGCCTCGGTGTCGCAGTTCTCGAGTGCCCGCTTCGCTTCGCTGAACCCTTCACTTAGATCGAACTCAACTACAACATCCCTCTTTTCGTCTGGAATGCTTATCCTAAGCTGTTTTGCCGAGAGCATTTCACTGACAAACGGATCGCCATTGGCTTTCATTCGATTCTCTAGTTCGTCTTTTGTCACGACCATTGCTTTCTGTTCCGCATCGTCAAAGCGGTAACGTAATTCCGGTTTCGAGTTCGTTCCGAGCAAACCCTTTATGCTAAAAAACTCACGGAAGTTGAGCCAACTGGAGAACACATACACAAATGCTGGCTTCCTATCCTCACATTCCACACGCAGGTTGGCCCTTGCAAATGAATCACCACGCAAGATCCTTGCAGATTCGAGTGTGATTGAATGGGTCAACTTGTCTGTCATTGGATCCGGAGTTTCCTGAATTTCCCATCGCGCATCAGCGGGAATTCCTATTGCAACCAGTGCAATTCCGGCAATCCAGTTCATAGTCTGTTTACACCGAAACTTACGATCCACTTTGCAGCTCCTAGTCATCAGTCTCGTTTGCCAATTCGAGTATTTTTCTACAACTGATTGATCTCCCATTTCGTATACGGCAATTGCACTTTAAACCGATTGGGGACTATGCAACCAATGGTCGGCGCTGATCGCCGAGTTTGTTAAAGAAGGTGATATATGCAATGGTCGGAAATGTCATGCTGGGCATCGTATCCGTTTTGGAAATTGCGCGATTGGCCCCTTGCTCTCGACGTTTACCGAAGAAGTTCTCCGATATTGCGTTCTTCTACCAAACGCACACTTGGCTCGTTCCGGCCTTCTAGCCGTGAGTAGTCTGAATTCGATTTCTCCGCCGGGCTCGTCTGTTCAACCGGGTGTCGAACGAATAGCGCTTATCTGACGCGGAACCACCTTATCGATAGCAAGACGTCGCAGCATCGCGTCAGATAAACCGTGTTGAACTGGACCGCCTCAAGGACTGCGCCTGTGGCAAACGGATCGGCGTCGATCGCCAGTAGTCTCTGACCTGCGTCGGCTGCATGGTGTCGTGCACAATCGAGCAGTGCAAGGCCAATTCCCAGGCCGGTGACCATCCCATAGACGTGTTCGTCGACATGAGTCTCGAGTCCCGCCACGGTCACGCTACTGGTTCGGTCGAACGGTGCGAGTGGCCAACCAGATGCCCGGCAGGATCAGCGCGGCACCCAGCCAATGAAACCATACGGGTCGTTCACCCAGTAACGCCCAGGCGATCAGTGCAGCATAAATGGGCGACAGGTAGAGGATCAGCCCGGTGCGCGCGGCGCCCAGCTCCCGTTGCACGAAGGAGTAGGCCTGGTAAGCGCCAAACCCGGGCAGCAATGCGAGCATCAGAATCAGCCCGGCCACCCTCGCGCTCGGTTCGGCCATACCGACCAGCGCGATCTCGAGCAAGGTGAATGGCAACAACACGACGATGCCGGCTGCGGTGATCGCCGTCAGCCGTGCAAAAGGGCCCAGGACGCTGGGCCGGCCCTTGAGCAGCAGTGAATACACAACCCAGGACAGCACCGCCACACCCACCCAGAGGTCGCCCGGGTTCAGGCGCACCTGCGCGACATTGTCGATCGAGCCTCGAAACAGGATCACCGCAACGCCTGTGATCGCGGCCAGCGCGCCCAGCACCTGCACGGCATGCAATCTCTCGCCGAGCAGGCGTACCGAGAGCACGGCGATCAAGACCGGCGCCAGGGCATAAATGAGGCCGATGTTCACGGCCGTGGTGCTTTGTCCGCCGATATAGACGAAGGCGCCGCAGATCCACATGCCCAGCGCGCCAAGTAAAAGCATCTGGGGAATTTCCGCTCGCCAGTGCGGCCATTGGTCGCGCAATTCACGCCAGGCGAACGGCAGCATCAGCAGGAAGGCCAGCGCCCATCGCCCGAGCGCGAGCTGATGGCCGTCGATGTGGCCGACCGCCGCGCGCGCCCCGATGTAGTTCATGCTCCAGAGCGCCGGCGTCACGAACAACAAGGCCTGAGCAAAATGGAGTCGCCGGCTCGCAGGGGAGGCAATGGTCGAGGTCGTCGCAGGGCCCTTCAGGGCGCTGCTCGGTGAATCGTCGGTCAAGGCAGGGTTTCCGAATGAACGGTGGCGAAAGGCGAACTGTACCGCCTTCGCTCGGTCGGTCGGCATCATGCTCGACTTGGACCGATGCCCGACTCGGTCGCATGGTGTCTCGCCGCACAACAAGACGGGGCTGCCGGTCGCCCATGTAAGAATAGTGCCGCTGTACCGTCTAAACCCGCTTCATCCGCCGCCTCGAGAATGCATGGAATCGATCTATTACGTCATGGCCTGGGCCTGTCATCGGCGCTGCCGGCACTGCTACGAGGAGCGCTTTCGCCCCTATGTGCGCGAGGCCTTCGATGGCGTCGTGGCCGAGGCCGTGCGAAATTTTCCGCGCATCATCGACAATCTGCCCGAACGCATGACGTATATCGATCTGGCGGAAGGGCCGGGTCAGCATACGGAAAAGGTCGGCCGCATCATTCTGTCGGGTGGCGAAGCCCTGCTCGACACCGTGCGTGAGTCAGTGACCTATCCGGTCATCGAAGGCCTGCAGGCGCGGTATCGCGGCACCGGTGGCATCAAGATCATCGTGCAGACCACGGGCGACCTGCTCAACGAACGAATCGTGGGTGAGTTGCTAGAGCGTGGCGTTTACATGATCTCGGTGGCCAGCATCGATGATTTCCATGTCGGCCTGGAAGGCGCCGATCGGCAGCAGGCCTTTGTCGAGCGACTCACGGCCTTGTTTGACCGATTCGGCATGCGCGCCTCCGGCGTGGCTGCGACCACGCGCAACTGGCACGAGGAGCAGGGTCCGCTGTATGGGTTTTTCGGCGCCACGCCCGATAGCTGGATCGGCAAGCTCTGGCCACGCGGACGCGCCTGGACGAACAGTCTGCCGCGCGGCTCGGTGGCCGACAATTTCTGCAATCGCTGGTCGGGCGGCCTGAATTTCCTGCGCCACCGCTACAGCGGCAGCGAAGTGTCGATCGAGCCCGATGGCAGCGTCTACCCGTGCTGCGTCAAGACAGCCTTGCCACTGGGCAACCTCACCGAGGAGCCGCTCATCGACATCCTCGAATCGCTGGTCGGTCTGCCCGCCTATGAAGCCATCGACATGGGTCATCCCGAACGCATGGGCTTGCTCGATGGCTGGGATGAGGCACGCTTCATCGAGGCCTCGCGCACCACCCTGCCCGATGGTCGTCCCTACGAGAATCTGTGCATCGGCTGTGATCAATATCATCGCCAGCATCTGGGGCCGGTATTGGCGGCGGCGCGCGAGCGTCGGCGGGCCGCACGAGGCCAGCCGGCCAGCCCACGCGCGATCCAGATTCCCATTCAATCCGCAGGTGCTCGATGAACCGCCGTTCACATCTTCAGGGTCTGCTCGCCATCCTGGCCGGGCTGACGCAGGCCGGTCTGCCCGGGCTTGCCCGGTCCCAATCCCAGGCTCATGTCATCCCCGCGTGGTCCACTGTATTGGACAAGGCGCGCGGGCAGACGGTTTATTGGAATGCCTGGGCGGGCGACGAAAAAACCAATGCCTTCATCGCCTGGGTTGGCGAACAGGTGAACACCCGCCATGGCATCAAGGTGCAGCATGTGCGTCTGACCAACACCGCTGAAGCCGTCACTCGGGTCATTGCCGAGAAAGCCGCCGGTCGCCTGGATGGGGGTGGTGTTGATCTGATCTGGATCAACGGTCCGAACTTTCTGAACATGTTGCAGCAAGGCCTGTTGTTCGGCCCGGTCGTCCCGCCCCTGCCCAACGCGAGGTACATCGACACGGTCAACAAGCGATCGAATGTGATCGACTTCACCACGCCGGTCGAGGGCATGGCCGTGCCCTGGCGGATGGCGCAGATCGTCTTCATCTACGAGTCGTCGCGAATTCCGTCCGCCCAGGTGCCACGCTCGGCACCCGATCTGCTGGCCTGGGCCAGGGCCCATCCCGGCAGGCTCACCCATCCCAACGTGAGCAATTTTCTGGGCGCCACCTTCCTGAAGCAGGCGCTGATCGACCTGGCGCCCGATCCCGATCGATTCCAGCAGCCGGCCACCGATGCCGACTTCGAGTCGACCACTGCCGCGCTCTGGCGCTGGTATGACGAACTCAGGCCGCATCTTTGGCGTCAGGGACGGCAGTTTCCCGAGAACGGGCCTGCTCAACGGCAATTGCTCAATGACGGCGAGATCGACATTTCGTTGTCGTTCAATCCGTCGGAGGCCGCGGTCTCCGTGCAGGGCGGGCTGCTGCCTGATACGGTCCGGACATTCACCTTTGCCAAGGGCACGATCGGCAACACCAGCTTCGTGGCCATCCCGTTCAATGCCGCGCACAAGGAAGCGGCGCTCGTCGTGGCCGATTTCCTGCTCGCGCCGGCTACCCAGGCCCATGCGCAGGACATCCGCCAGATGGGCAACCGGACCGTGCTCGATCTGGACAAGCTCGATGCCGCGCAGCGCCAATTGTTCGAGTCATTGCCCGGTCACCCGGCACTACCCGATGCGGCCCAACTCGGTGCGCCCCAGCTCGAGCCGCATTCAAGCTGGATGACCCGTATTGCGGCCGAGTGGAGCCGGCGCACCGCGGGCTGATGGACCGCGCTGCCGCGGCCCTGGGCTTGGCGCCGGTGCTGACCCTGGCGGTTTTTCTGTTGCCGATGATTGCCGGCCTGGCCGGCACCCTGCTGCCGGCGCTGGGCTGGCTGCCCGCGCTCGGCGGTACGCAGTTTTCGCTACATGCCTGGCGCGAGCTCGTGACCACGCCGGGTGTGGCGTCGGCCATCACCCTGAGTCTGAGCACAGGCTGGTCAGCCACGCTGTTGTCCCTGCTGTTCACGATGGGTGTGGTCGCCACCCTGCACCATCGCCCGGCCGGGCGGCAGCTGGGCCAATGGATGGCACCGCTGCTGGCCATGCCACATTCGGCATTGGCGATCGGCCTGGCCTTCCTGATCCTGCCCTCGGGCTGGCTGGTTCGCTGGGTTTCACCGGCACTCACCGGCTGGACCTTGCCGCCCGATGTGAGTACTGTCGGCCATCCCTCCGGCTGGCCGCTGGTGCTGGCATTACTGCTCAAGGAAGTGCCGTACCTGGTCCTCATGACCCTGGGGGCGCTCAACCAGGTGCCGGCAACGGCCCAGGTGCGGGCCGCCCGGGCGCTGGGCTATGGTCCTGCCCAGGCCTGGCTGGCCGTGGTGCTGCCACAGGTGCTGGTGCAACTGCGCCTGCCGGTGCTGGCCGTGCTGGCCTTCTCGCTCTCGGTGGTCGATGTGGCGCTGATCCTGGGACCGGGCAATCCGCCCACGCTGGCCGTGCTTGCGGTGCGCTGGTTTGCCGACCCGGATACCAGCCGGGTGTTTCCCGCGGCCGCGGCGGCCTGCCTGTTGCTGGGTCTGGTGATCGCGAGCCTCACGCTCTGGCGATTGATCGAGTCGGCCACGCTCGCCGTGTTCGCCCGATGGGCTCGCGCCGGCATTCGTCAGCCCTGGGTAGGTGGACTCGCCGGTGCCGGCGCCATGGTCACCGCCAGCCTGGCCGGTTTGGCCGGCCTGGCAATGATCGCCCTGGCGCTCTGGTCGGTGACCACCCAATGGCGCTGGCCGGCGGTGCTGCCCACCGGTTTCACCATGGACAACTGGCTGCGCCAGTCGGCCGCGCTCGTTCCGCCCGCGATCACGACTCTGGCGCTGGCGGCGGGGGCCACGCTGATCGCCCTGGTGCTCGTGCTGGCCTGTCTGGAAAATGAATCGCAGAGTCGACGCGGTCCGGCGCGCCGGCTCTGGCTGCTCTATCTGCCATTGCTGATTCCACAAGTGGCGTTTCTGTTCGGCCTGCAGGTTCTGCTCGTGCGACTGCATGCCGACGGTCAATTCATCGCGGTGCTCTGGGCTCACCTGGTATTCGTGCTGCCCTATCTGTTCCTGTCGTTGGCCGATGCCTGGCGGGCCTATGATGATCGCTACACGCGCAGCGCGCTGGCGCTGGGTGCATCGCGTTGGCGGGTGTTCTGGCGGGTGAAATTGCCCATTCTGATTCAGCCGGTGATGCTGGCCGCCGCCGTCGGCTTTGCAGTCAGCGTGGGCCAATACCTGCCCACGCTGTTTGCCGGCGCCGGGCGGGTAGCCACCCTCACGACCGAGGCCGTGACTCTCTCATCGGGCGCTGATCGACGCGTCATCGCCACCTGGGCATTGCTCCAGGCGGCGTTCCCGCTCATCGTCTACGCCCTGGCGGCCACCTTGCCGCAACGACTCATGCGCCCGGGGCGGGGACGATCTTGAACGCCTTGCAGCTTCGTGAGATTACGCTGTCGATCGGCGCCCGACGGCTCGTCGACAATCTGTCCGCCGACATCGCACCCGGGGACTGCCTGACCCTGATGGGCCCGAGCGGCTGTGGCAAGAGCAGCTTGCTGGCCTATCTGTCCGGCACCCTTTCGTCCGCCTTCACCGGGAGTGGCCGTGTGTCGATCGGCGGGTGCGCGCTCGAGCATCTGCCACCCGAGCGGCGGCGACTGGGCATCCTGTTCCAGGATGACCTGCTGTTCCCACATCTGTCGGTGGGCGGCAATCTGGCCTTTGCGCTGCCGGCCAGGATCAATGGCCGGTCCTTGCGTCGCGCGCATATCGACGAGGCCTTGGGTCAGGTTGGTCTGGCCGGCTTCGCCGATCGGGACCCGGCCACGCTCAGCGGGGGGCAGCGCGCCCGGGTAGCCTTGCTGCGCACCTTGTTGGCCGAGCCTCTCGCCCTGTTGCTGGATGAGCCGTTTTCAAAGCTGGATGCCACCTTGCGGGAGGATTTCCGGCGGCATGTCTTCGACCACGCCCGCCAACGCGGTCTGCCGATGATTCTGGTCACGCATGACCCCGCCGATGCGCCCCCGGACGGCGCGATGATGCGACTCACGGGCGCGTGAGCGGATTCTGACCCAGGCTCACCATCCCGCGAGATGACGCTCACGCGCGCCATCAACCATTGGCTGGATCGGGCCGGCAGGCACCCGTAGTGAGCCGACCCGATTCATTGATCTTGGTCAAACCTGCTGAATCGTCGCGCGTCATCATGTAGCCTGCCCCGCCCACGCGGACGTCAGCGCCGCGATGGCAGCCATCAGCAGGAGGTCATCATGAAAGATGCGGTCGCGCTCTGGCATGCCGAGCATGCCAAATTCAGCCGGCTACTCGACACCATCCAGAACCTGCTCGCCGACAGCCGGGCGGGTGCGCCGATCGATCATGAATGGCTTCGAGATATCGTGTCCTATCTGCACCGGTATGGTCACGCCCTGCACCATCCGCGTGAAGACATCGGCTTTGCGCATCTGCTCACCAAGGCACCTGAACTGGCCGAGACCATCGCGCGACTCGAAGCCGAGCACACCCGCATCTTCACCGATGGGGAAGCCCTCGAAGCCAGGCTCGAGCAGGTGGTGGCCGGTGCATTGGTCAGCCGCGAGGCTATCGAGGTGCTCGCCTACGGCTATATCGACCTGCAGCGCGAGCATCTGGCGATCGAAGAAGACGTGATCATTCCGCGCATCGCGCAGACCTTCGACGCCACTGACTGGGCGTTGGTCGGCGCGCGGATCGACGAGCAGGTGAATCAGGCGCATCCAGGGCTCGAAGAGCACTTCATGCGCCTGAGTCGTCACATCAGCAGTACGGCAGCCGCCAACCGCTGATGCATCCAGGCACAGTTATCGCGCGGCGAAGCAGTACAGCCGACCCGAACCGCCGGTCTTGACCAGCGCTTCCTGGCTGCAACCTGCCGACTGATGCGAGAAGTTCCAGCTCTTGGCCCACTCATCGGGCAAGGGGCCGGTGCGATCATGATGTCCAAGGATCGCCGATCCTTCGGTGCTGCTGGTCCAGGCCTTGCAGGTGGTATCGGTCTGCGGCGCGAAGGCGGTGCCATCGGCGCGGGAACCCGTCAGGATGTCATGCTCGTTGGGCTTGTCGCCCCGGCCATTGACCTGATTGCCCCGTTCATCCAGTGCCGTTTCCTTGCTCAGGTTGTTGCCATTGTGCAGATGGGTGAGGTCACGGGCGATCAGTGTCCCCTTGGCGTTGAACCAGGGGCCTTTGCCGATTCGATCGCGCGCATTCACTCCGGGCACACCCTGGATGGTGGCTGAGGGGAAGGTGCCTGGCGTGCTCAGATAGGCACGCCAGGTGGCAGCGGTTGCACCGGCTGCACTGGCCAGCTTGGCGCAATGGGCGTCAGCGCCTTCCAGGCCGCCTAAGTCAGCGCCCTTGCCGCTGCCCACGCTGGTGATGAAAAAGCTCATGGGGCCGGTCTTGGCGGCTTCGCCCGTCATGGCCGTGGAGCAACCGGCCAGTAGCACGAGAGCCGATACGGTGCCCAGCAATGGCAGAGTACGTCGACGCATGAAATCTCCTTGGTTCGATGGAAGGTTTGGTTCGATGGATTGGTCGTCTACCGGTGCCTCGGATGCCGAGACCGGCCTGGGTCGGTCGCAATGCCCGACCCGGACACGCGAGGATTCCAGGCGGAGCAACCGATGAGTCTGCGTCCGGCCGCCCGGACCTAACTTACACGAGTTTGGTCTCGGCTCAAACCGGCACGCAGATCTGGCCGTTTGCAACGGCCATGGCGGTCCGGGACCAGATGGGGCGAACAGTCCGGGTACCATGGGCTGCACAAGAGCCGGTTGCCACCCCTGGCTGACCCTCCACGGATGACGGAGACACCTCATGCAATTGACCATGACCGGGCGACGGGCGCTCATTACCGGTGGCAGCTTCGGCCTTGGCCTGGCCACTGCGCGTCGTTTTCTGCAGGCCGGTGCCTCGGTATCCCTGGTGGCGCGACGCGCCGAACCGCTGGCCCGTGCTCGTGAGAGATTGCTGGCCGATGAGGTGGGTGGCGATGGCCGGCGCGTGGTCGTGGTGATGGCGGACGTCGCCACGGCGCAGGGCTGCGAAATGGCCGTTCGCCAGACGCGTGAGGCGCTGGGCGGCATCGATATTCTGGTCAATAACGCGGGGACCTCGCAGACAGGTGCTTTTGCCAGCGTGACGGATCAGATCTGGCAGCAAGACCTCGATCTGAAGCTGTTTGCGGCGATCCGACTGGCTCGTGCGGTGCTGCCTGACATGCGGGCGCAGCGTTGGGGCCGCATCATCAATGTGCTCAACACGGGCGCGAAAGCGCCTTCGGCCGGCATGGCGCCCACGGCCGTGAGCCGCGCCGCCGGATTGGCCCTGACCAAGGTGCTGGCCGGTGAAGTGGCGCCCGACAATGTCCTGGTCAATGCCTTGCTGGTCGGCCGCATCGAAAGTGATCAATGGGTGCGACTGGCCGCCAGCACCGACCGGCCATTGACCGAACTCTATGAAGGCATGGGCGCGTCATTGCCCATGGGCCGTGTGGGCACGGCCGAAGAATTTGCCAACATGGCCTGCTTCCTGGCCAGCGAGCAGGGCAGCTACATCACCGGTACCGGGATCAATGTCGACGGGGGTTTATGCCCCGTGGTGTGATCGGCCTGGGCATGGCGAACGGGCCACACATCGCCTGACCCGGCGATCGCGCCTCAGCTCGCGTCGTGAAAGATCACGCCCAGCGTATGGCGCTGGCCGGTCCGCACCTGGCTCACGCCGTGACGCATCGTCACGCGATAGTCGCCGCGGGAACCCTGTACCGGCCGGGTGTTGACGGCGAAGACGACCGCATCCCCCTGGTTGAGAGGCAGTACCGCGGCGCGGCTCTGCTGGCGAGGACGTTGCTCGGTGAGCACGAACTCGCCGCCGCTGAAATCGCGCGCCGGTTCACTGAGCAACACGGCGACCTGTAGCGGGAATACCTGCTCGCCGTAGAGATCCTGATGAAGACAGTTGTAGTCGCCGGCGCGATACCGCAGCAATAGCGGCGTGGGTTTTGTCTGACCGGCGGCGGCACATAAGGCCAGGAATGCGTCGTGAGTCGGCGGAAAGCGCCCGGCAAGGTTCAGGCGTTCATGCCATCGATTGGCGATCGGTGCCAGAAGGCGATAAAAGGCCTCACGCAAGGTCTGCACCGGATCGGGCAGGGGATAGGCGAAGTAACGATACTCGCCCTGACCGAAGCCGTGACGCTGCATGACCACCCGGCTGCGAAATCCGTCGGGGCGGTCATAGTGCGCGGCGATCGCATTGCATTCTGACGCACTCAACAACTGCCTGATCATTGACCAACCCTGACCATCGAGTTCGTCGGCCATCGCTGCCGGGTCGATGCGATTCACGCGCTCGATGATCGGCCCTCTGTCGTTGCCATGGTCCGATTCCGGTGCAGACCTCATCGCGCACTCACCTGGCCACTTTCGCGGGCGATGAGTTCGCGCTTGCGCTCGATGCCCCATCGGTAGCCCGACAGGCTGCCGTCCCGGCGAACCACCCGATGGCAGGGAATGGCCACGGCAAGCGGATTGGCCGCGCAGGCACCGGCCACGGCACGAACTGCCTGCGGTGCGCCGATCCGCTGCGCAAGCTCCGAATAGGTGCACGTGCGGCCGGCCGGAATCTCGCCAAGCGCCTGCCAGACCCGCCGCTGAAACGCCGTGCCGCGCACATCCAGGGGCAGGTCCAGCCCGTGGCCCGGCGCCTCGATCAGACCGATCACCCGCGCCACCTGCTGCTCATACCCGGCATCGCCACCCACCAGTTGCGCATTGGCGAAACGGTCTTGCAGATCCCGAACCAGCGCGTCGGGATCATCGCCCAGGAGAATCGCCGCCACCCCTTTGGCGCTCGAGGCGACCAGGATCGCTCCCAGGGAACACTGACCCACCGCAAAATGCAGCACCTCGTGCGCCCCGCCGGCTCGATATCGGGTCGGACTCATGCCCAGCACACCAGCCGAGTGCTCATAGAAGCGTCCGTTCGACCCGAAGCCCGCCTGATAAACAGCCTGCGTGACGGTCGGTGTTTCGGTCAGGGCCTGACGCATCCGGGCCGCGCGGGCGGCTTGCGCATAGGCATTGGGCGTGAGCCCCGTGATCCGTTTGAACAGGCGATGGAAATAATGCGGACTCAGTTCGACCGCGTCGGCCAGTTGCGCCAACGAGGGCGGCTGTCCGGCCTCGTCGATGAGCCGGCAGGCCTTGGCCACGATGGCCGCGTTGGCCGCCTCGATCGACAGACCTTGCGGATTGCAGCGCCGGCATGGCCGGAAGCCCGCCGCCTCGGCCGCGGCGATGGAGTCATGAAGGCGGACGTTTTTTGGATTGGCGCGACGTGATGGGCAGGAAGGGCGACAGTACACCCCGGTCGTAGCGACCGAGTACCAGAATGCGCCATCGGCGCTCTTGTCGCGCGCCATGATTCGAGACCAGCGAGGGTCGTTGGCGGTCGGGGCGGACATGGTGTTCATGATGGTCTGCGTGAAGTGGGTAGGCGCTCAGTGTGATCTCAGGCCAGGCGCTACGCACTCCGGGTCTTGCTGTCGAATCGCCCGGGCGTCCGGGCCAGGATTTACGCGGAATCGGCCTGACACAAACCATCGATGATGCGTCGCGCATGAACACCCCCGGCGTCGATATTGAGCTTGAGCAGCTTGCGCGACGGATTGGCCAGCAGATTGCGCTGCTGACGCTCGAGCATCTCCAGGTCTTCGCTGAAAATGGCCTGCTGACTCTGGCGGATCGAATCGGTGAGAGCCGCATCATCAACCTGGAAGTGACGCGCCATGCCCCAGAAGTACCAACACGAGGTAGTAGTTTCCGGCGTGATGAAATCCACCACGATGCCCGACGCCTTGTGCTGCGCCGGTGCCTCGATGCCGCCGGTGCCGGCCAGCGCGACCCCGACGTCGATCATCACGTTGCTCGGTGCCACGAAACGGCAGACCTGCCAGCGGTCTACCCGGGCCTGCGGGTCCAGTCCGTTGCTTGCCATGGCCGCCTGCCAGAAGGGCGGTGCGATCAGGTCTGTCATCTGCCGCTCCGTGACCACTCGGTCTTCAGTGAATTGAGTGCGTGGCGGCGCTTCATCGATCTCCTTCTGGCCGATGCTGTTCTTGTGCACGTAGGTTTCGTGGGTGAGGTCCATCAGGTTGTCGATGAGCAGGCGGTAATCGCATTCGATGCGGAACATGCCACCACCAAATGACCAGCCAGACTCATCGGCCCAGGCCGGCCGGGGCACGGGCACCTGCGCTGCCTTGGCTGGATCGCCTGGCCAGACCCAGAGATAGCCGTACCGGTCGTGTGCCGGATACATGCGGTTGACCGGAAATGAACGCACCCGCTGACCCGGCATGGCGACGGTGCGTCCATCGCAGCCCATCTGCAGACCGTGGTAGCCGCAGGTCAGCACCCCGTCCTGCACCGTGCCCAGTGACAAGGGCGCACCGCGATGGGGGCAGAAATCTTCCACCGCCCGAAGCAGGCCTTCGGCATCCCGATAAAAGCAAATGGCCTGACCGCAGATGGTGCGACCCAGGGGGCCGCTGGCGATCTCATCGGGTGTGCCGGCGACATACCAGGCATTGAGTGGCGCATGCATGATCAGGTTCCGTCCAGGGTGTGATTCACCGGCGCAGTCTACCGCGTCACGTACACTAGGCCGAGGCAAGGGGAGGCGTTGGAGAGCATCGATGGATCGGACGGCGCAGCGGTCTCAGACAACAGACAGGTCCATCCCCATCCCCGTCGGCATCCGCGCTGCGACCGACGCCGACATGCCGGCCATTCAGGCCATCTATGCCGAGCAGGTGCTCAAGGGCACGGCGACCTTCGAGGAAGTCCCGCCATCGGTATCGGAGATGGCGGCCCGGCATGCCAACGTGCTGGCCCTGGGCCTGCCCTATCTCGTGGCCGAGCGCGACGAGCGGGTCGTAGCCTATGCCTATGCGACCGGCTATCGACCACGTGCGGCCTACCGCTTCACCATCGAGAACTCGGTGTACGTGGCAGCGACCGAGCGAGGCGGTGGGGTGGGCCGACAACTGCTGGGCAGCCTGATCGAGCGCTGCGAGCGTGGCCCCTGGCGGCAGATGATTGCCGTGATCGGTGACAGTGCGAATCGCGGGTCGATCCGCCTGCACGAGTCACTCGGCTTTGTCCTGATCGGCCGCATCGAGGGAGCCGGTTTCAAGTTCGGCCGCTGGGTGGACACCGTCCTGATGCAGCGCGCCCTGAACGGTGGCATCACAACGCTGCCCGCTCATCCGCCTGGCACTGAGCCCGAGCCGATGACTGAGCCCGGGCCGATGAGCACCAAACCCTGAGCCTCAATTGCAGCGATAACTGGTGGCACTGCCGACCGGGCCGCTTCCGTCGTACCGCGCGATCTTTGGAAACACGCAGATTGGCATCGACACGCTGCCATCGGCCGAACTCAGATCGATCCGATCCGGCGCCTTGCCGTTTTCCACCCAGTCGCGCAGTGCTTTGAACAGATGATCGCGCCCGGTGAGCGACTCGGGCAGTGGCACCTTGTTCACCAGGGTGGGCGCGCCGGTGGCCGGATCAAGTGAGGCTGTCCGCTTGAAGGTGCTGTCATGGGCGAGCGCCGGAATCATGTACAGACGATTGAACTGCTGGACCGCCTCGTCGCCGCCCATTGCCGCCGCCAGGCGCGTGTAATACTGAATCGAACCCTGAGGCATGATCAGATCATCGGCCCAGCCGTGATAGGAAACAATCTTGGTTCCGGCCTCGCGCGCGCCGGCCAGATTGGTGTCATCGGTATTGATGTCACCGAGCGCCGATTGCAATGAGATACCTTGTGCCTGCGCCTTGGCCAGTTGCGCATAGCTGAGTTGTTTCCAGCCATCGGCACCGTTACCGGCGGCAGTCTTGAACGTGGGCTGCGCGATCGACGGTTTGCCCAACTCAATGGCGACCATATCGCTTGCAATGGCAAAGGGCAACTCGCCGGCCAGCCGGACCAATTGTGTGCCGCGGGTCAGACCCCACCACAGGTGAGTGGCACTGGCCAGGCGATCGCCAGTGCCGTTGTCAGTGGCTGGATTGGGCGCCTTACCATCGGTGGTGTGGCCATACCAGATGCGATTGATCGCCACGGCTTCGTTGAGCTTGAGACAAGTGGCCGGATCGGTGCCTGCACCCGCGACGCGCCCGTTACCCTTCACGCCACGGCACAGGGCCGCCGGATCGCGCGACGGATCGTAGCGGCAGGTCCGTGGATCAATCAGGAAGCCCAGCTTGTCGCCGCCACAGGCCCGGGTTGCGGCGGCGCCCGCGGCTTCGAGCTTGGCGGCGGCGATCGGCCCACCCAGTTCGCGCTGCATCACCACTTGTGGATACAACTCGGCGGTAATGAAACGCGTCCAGTTGAAGGCCGGCGCACCCGCCAGAATGCCGTTGAAGTCGCCCGGGTAACGCTGTGCGAGCTTGTATCCCTGGCGACCGCCGGTCGAGTAGCCGTCCCAGTAGGCATATTTTTGTGCCCGCCCGTAACAAGCCAGCACGAGTGCCTTGGTCTTGACGGCCTGTTCATGAAGGCTTCGTTCGGCGAAGTCGCGCCATACCGGCGTGTTGGGCGAGCCATCGGCCTGCAGGGTGAAGCCTGCCCCGCGACCGGGCGTTTTGCTGTCGGGGTTGCCGTGGTCGGAGGCGCTCACCGCATAGCCCTGCGCCAATGCCTCGAAATACATCGGTCGCGAGCCGATAGCGGTGGTCAGGGCGTGTGAGCCGCCTGCCCATCCGCCGCTGCCGAAGGCGCGAATGCGCTCGTTCCATCGGGCCGGATCGGGCAGCCAGACCTCGATGCCGATACCGGGTGAGGTGGCCGGCGAATCGGCCGGACCCGGATTGCCCGGACCCACGAGCAATTTGACCAGACAGGTTGCGACGGCGGCGGTTGGTGTTTTCGGATCGGGTGCGGCTGAGCCAAGCGTCAGTGGCGCGCCGGCGGCAAATGATTTCACGAGCAGCACCGTCGTGTCGGCGTCCAGTCGAGCGGCGCTCTTGAGCGAATCATCGCAGGCCTGGTGCGGTGCGGCCTGTTTGCCGACAGTGGCCGCTCGCTGCAACGGCGCACAAGCGGCCAGGGTGGTGAGCAGGGCGATGAGGACGAGCCGGCTCCCGGACAGAAACAGATGGTTGGTGACAGGCAGAGCTTGTCGCCCGGAACGGATGGCCGGTTGCATGATCGTCTCCTCGGTGGGTGCCGCAGCGTATGGCGGCTTGTTCGGGTTGAGGGAGTATAGGCGTGTGCAGGTATCCTTGATCATCGATCCCGTCGCACCACGGCACCATCGAACCGGCGCCGTGATCCAGCAGGAGGGAGACCATGGCCGCTCAGCAACTCACAAGGTGACGGGCTGAACACGTTGAACAACCCACAAGACGCACCAGCAACGAATCCGGACGCACCGCCCTGGCCGGTGCATGAGGGCGTGCGTCTGGTGTTCCTGCTCGATGCGCGTGACCGCTTCGCCGCCCAGGTATTGCAACAATGGGTCGACCGGTTTGCTTCGGGAAATGCTGGCCAGCGGGAATTCATTCGGCTGCGAACCCGCCAGACCCGCGAGCGACTGAACGCCCACATGCAGGCATTGGCATCGTTCGAGCCGACCGGGGCGGAACCTGCACCCAGGATCTGGCTGCAACCGCTGCGCCTGGCCTGGTTCGCCGATCAGCGCCGAGGCCATGGCCTGCTGCAGGATCTGTTCCATGGCCACCTGACGCATCCCGGACCCCTTCGGCAGCGCTGGCTGGCGCGTTATCGACCCGACCGGATGCGCTGCATCAGCGGCCAGGGCGCCTTCACGCACGACATGGCGGCGCGCTACCGGGACCGGGCCGATCGTCTGTCGGGCGGCCAGACCGTCGCCGACTTTCTGCAGGATCAGGCGATTCTGGTGCTCGAGCGCGCCGAACGACTCGCACGCGGGGCGCGCTACAAGATCTCCCGCTTGCTGCCCCACGAAGTGTTTGCCGACAGCCGGTTCCAGGAAACACTGCTGAGCGAATCGGCGTCGACTCGTCAGCCGCTGGTCAAGGTGCATACCCGGGCGGTGCGTTATCTGCGCGAGATGGCCGCCTCACAGACCCCGCTGACCCTGGATCTGTTGACCGCCGTGTACCGGGCCGCCATTCGCAGCAATCACGATCCGAGAATCGATGTTCAGGACGCGCAACTGGCCCGTGTCGCCTCGCTGATCGGCAGCCGTCCGGTGGTCTTTCTGATCAGCCATAAGTCGATGCTCGATACCCTGGCCTTGTCGCTGGTGTTGTTCGATGCCAACCTGCCGGTTCCACTGACCTTCGGTGGCATCAATCTGAGCACGCCGGGCGTGGGTGCCTTCGCCCGTCGCGCCGGCATCATTTTTCTGCGGCGCTCGTTCCAGGACAACGAGGTCTACAAGGCCACGTTCCGCCGCTATATCGACTACCTGATCGAGAAGCGGTTTTCACTCCTGTGGGCGCTGGAGGGCACACGATCCCGAACCGGCAAACTGCTGGCACCGCGCTACGGCCTGTTCAATTACGTGGTCGATTCGGTGCTGCGCACCGGCCTTCATGATCTGGCCTTCATTCCGGTGAGCGTGACCTACGATCAGATCACCGAAGTTGGCGACTATGCAATCGAGCAGCGGGGCCGGTCAAAGAGCGCCGAAGGCATGGGATGGATGCTGCGGTTTTTCCGGCGTGGCAAATCCCACGGTCGGATCTTCGTGCGGTTTGGTGACGCAATCAGTCTGCCGGAACTGGGCACCGATGCGTCACTGTCACGACACCTGAGCGCGCCAGACCGGACGGCGCTGGTGCAATCGCTGGCGACGCAGGTCGCGATGAGGATGAACCGGGCGACACCCATCACGGCCACGGCGATCCTGACCCTGATCCTGCTGGCCAGTGGTCGGCGTGCCCAGAACCTCGCCGAGATCCAGTCGCTGGCCCGCTCGGTCGCGATCCTGGTGCGCCGCCGCAAGATCGAGATCGTCGGACTGGTCCGCTTCCGCGACGAGCACGACGTGCGCGCAACCCTGGGCCAGCTCCATGACACCGGCATCGTCAGCTACTTCGATGAAGGCATCGAGCGCCTCTACAACATTCAGCCCGAGCAGCATCATCAGGCCGCCTACTACCGCAATACGGCAATCCATCATTTTGTGATTGATGCCGTGGCCGAAGTCGCCCTGCTGCAGGCGGCCAGGTTTGATCCGGAGCATGCTGACGACGCGTTCTACGCATCGGGCGATGCATTGCGCGAATTGTTCCGCTTCGAGTTCTACTTCGCGCCATCCGATGGGTTCCGTGAGGAGCTGACCTACGCCGCCAATGACCGGATGAGCGGTTGGCAGACCTGTATTCAGCAAGGCCCTCAGGCCACTGAAGCGCGGCTTGCCCAGGTGCGTCCCTTGGTGGCTCACGGCGTGTTGCGCGCGTTCGTCGATGCCTACCGGGTCCTGGCCACGGCTCTGGTGGTCGTTGGCGCGGCGCCCGCAAAGAAGAAGGCGGATTTCCTGGCCGATGTGCTTCGGCTGGGCAAGCAGGCCTGGCAGTTGGCCGAGGTTTTCTCACCCGAGTCCGTGTCCCGGACACTGTACGAGTCGGCGTACCAGCTCGCGGAAAGCCGTGACCTGCTCGCGGGTGACCGTCTGGCCGCCCGACGGGCGCTGGAATCGGAGCTGGTACTGATCACCGATTGCCTGGACCGGATCCTGGCCCTCGCCCAGCGGCGGTGATGCCTCCCGGCGCTGTGCCAATGGTGTCGTCACAATGGCGCCCGGCCTGCGAATGCGCCTCAAGTTCCGGATCCGGCGGTCGATAGTGTCTTCATACCGACCCCTGGCGCTCGCCACGCCTCGCGCCGATGAAGGCCATCAATACCTCAGGAACGCCCTCGCGCCAGGACTTCATCATCCTGGAGCTGATCTTTGTGGTGGGCGGCCTGGTGTTCGGGATGGTCTGGTGGCTCGAGCGCGCGTCCGGCCTGATCACTGATTGGGACCGGATTCTGCTGCCATCCATGGCGGCGATCACCTTGCTCAATGGCTTACTGCTCTGGGTCAGACCGCAGTGGCATATGACCCTCAAACTGGTCTCGACGCTGACCCTGAACATCTACCTGGTCATTACACTGCAGTCGACCCTGCACTTTGGTGAAGAGGCGGAAGCCTGGTATCAGTTTGCCACCGGCATGCACTGGCTGCCGCTCGGCTATGGTGCCGCCTTCGTTTTTCTCAATACCCGCGCCGCGCTCATCGTCTCCGGTATCACGATTGCGGGGATGTTCTGTCCCCTGACCTGGTTGATCCTGACCAACCAGTCCCCCAGCTGGGCGCCGAACTTCACGTCCTATGTCTCGGTCATGGCCCTCGCGCAGGGCATGTATGTGCTGATGATGTTGGCGGTGGGGCAGATGCGCACCAACCAGCACCAGGCCGAGCAGACGGCGCGTGAAATGACACATCTGGCCCGCAGCGATGCATTGACCGGGTTGCCGAATCGTCGCGCGATGGAAGCTCAGGTGGGCGCGCTGCTGGCCAACAGCCGGCTGGCACAACGGCCCCTGGCGGTGGCACTGATCGATATCGATCACTTCAAGAGCGTCAATGACCGATTTGGTCATGCCGCAGGCGATGATGTCTTGCGTGAGATCGGCCAGGTCATGCGTGCCGAGCTGCGCGGCATCGATATCGTGGGTCGTTGGGGTGGCGAGGAGTTTCTGTTGCTGGCACCGGAGCAGTCCATTTCCGCCGCCGCGGCCCTGGTTGACCGGGTGCGCCGCGCCGTGTCACTGCATACCTTCGTCCATGGCGAGACAGTAACGGTGAGCATCGGTCTGGCCCAGGCCCTGGGTGATGACGACGAGGCCAGACTCATGCAACGCGCCGATCAGGCGTTGTATCGCGCCAAGGAGGCCGGTCGCAACCGCGTCGAAATGCAGGTGGTCGGCCTGGCCTGAGTCAGCGCGTCATGCGGCCCTTGTAACATGTCTGGCTCAGCCGTCGCTTCTGCTCGCCGCCGCGCGCCTGTTCATGTTCCAGTATTTCGAGAATCTGCTCTCACCCTTTCCTCCGGATGCACCGGGCCGACCGCCCACGGGCCTGCTCACCTTCATCTGGGCGTGTTCGCACGGATTGCGCGGCCTGTTGCTGGCCATGGCGGGGCTCACCGCCGCGATCGCTGCCTTCGAGGCCTTGCTGTTCGCGCTGATGGGTCGGGTGGTGGACTGGCTGGCCGTGGTTGAACCGGAGAATCTCTGGGCCGAGCGTGGCACCACCCTGACCTGGATACTGATTGCGCTGGCCGCCAGCATCGTCGTGGTCGCCCTGCAGACCATCGTCAAACACCAGACCCTGGCGGTCAATCTGCCGATGCGCCTGCGCTGGAATTTTCATCGGCTCTTGCTCGGTCAGAGCATGGCCTTCTATCAGGATGAGTTTGCCGGTCGCATCACCACCAAGGTCATGCAGACGGCGCTGGCCGTGCGCGACACCTTGTTCGTCATCTGTGATGTCGCGGTCATGATGGTGATCTACGCCATCACGGTGCTGGTGCTGACCGGTGCGGTCGAGCCAGGGATGATCTGGCCCTTCGCCATCTGGCTGGTCCTGTACACGGGCATGCTGATCTACTTCGTGCCCAGGCTCAGTCGGGCCGGCGAGCGCCAGGCCGATGCGCGCTCGGTCATGACCGGCCGGGTGACCGACGCCTACACGAACATCACCACGGTCAAGCTGTTTTCCCACACCCGTCGAGAAGCCGGTTTCGCGCGCGCCGCGATGCAGGCGTTTCTGGGCACCGGCTACCGGCAGATGCGGCTGGTCAGCGCCTTCGAGATCGTCAATCACACGCTGAGCATGATGCTGGTGGCCGGCATGGCGGGCACCGGCCTGTGGCTCTGGTCCGGCGGCGCGGCCAGTATCGGCGCAATCGCTGCGGCCACGGCGCTCGCCCTGCGCCTGTCCGGCATGTCGCACTGGATCATGTGGGAGATGACCGATCTGTTCGAGGCGGTGGGCACCGTGCAGGACGGCATCCACACCCTGGCCCGACGCCGCGCGGTCGTCGATGCACCACAAGCCGTGCCATTGGTGGTCAATCGCGGCGAAGTGCGATTCGAAGGGGTTGGCTTTCGCTACGAGCAGGGCCGTGCGGCGGGCGCTGACGAGTCCGCCGGCGCTCCCGTCATCGATGACCTGAGCCTGGTGGTCAGACCCGGCGAGCGGATCGGCCTGGTGGGACGCTCGGGCGCGGGCAAATCGACCCTCGTGAATCTGCTGCTGCGCTTCTACGACATCCAGTCCGGGCGCATTCTCATCAATGGTCAGGATATCGCCCTGGTCACCCAGGACAGCTTGCGCGCGGCCATCGGCATGGTGTCGCAGGACACTTCCCTGCTGCACCGGTCGGTGGCCGACAACATCGCCTATGGCCGGCCCGATGCGGATCCGGCGCAGATTCGCGCGGCCGCCGATCGCGCCCAGGCCAGCGGCTTCATCGATTCACTGACCGATCTGGCGGGGCGCCGCGGCATGCAGGCCCATGTCGGCGAACGCGGCGTGAAGTTGTCGGGTGGCCAGCGTCAGCGCATCGCCATTGCGCGGGTCATGCTCAAGGATGCGCCCATCCTGTTGCTGGACGAGGCGACCAGTGCGCTCGATTCCGAAGTTGAGGCGGCCATTCAGGACAGCCTGGCCGAGTTGATGCGTGGCAAGACAGTCATCGCCATCGCCCATCGGTTGTCGACGATTGCCGCGATGGATCGCCTGATCGTGCTGGATCGTGGGCGCATCGTCGAACAGGGTGACCATCGCAGCCTGCTTGCGCTCGATGGCATTTATGCGCGGCTCTGGGCCCGACAAAGTGGCGGCTTTCTGGCCGACGAGACATCGACGCTGGCGGCCTGATGGCTGGCTCACCCGGCCTGACGATAGAATCGGCGCAGCACCGGGGCGCTACACAATCCAGGCGGCGCGGGCGGCGCGGGGCCCATGAGCGCCCGACAATCAATGGAGATGTTCACTCATGCAAGCTCAGACCCTGACCGGCAGTTGTCTTTGTGGACTTGTCCGATACACCGTGCAGGGCGAGCCTCAACGCTTTTATCACTGCCATTGTTCGCGATGCCGCAAGGCGACGGGCACCGGCCATGCGACCAATCTGTTTGTCGCCGGCACCCTGCAATGGGATGCCGGTGAAGAACACATCAAGCGGTTCAAGGTGCCGCAGGCCGAGCGTTTCACCAATGTGTTCTGCTCGGACTGTGGCGGCCGCCTGCCGCGTTTCATGGAGGCGGTGCAGTGGGTGATGATTCCCGCGGGCTCGCTCGACGTGGAACCGCCGATGCGCCCGCAGGCGCGCATCTTTTCAGGCTCTAGAGCCCAGTGGTCATGCGCCGGAGACGGTCTGCCGACCTTTGACGAGTACGCTGCTTGATGGAGGCGAGACGCCGCTTCGCCGCCCGGCCTTATCAACCCAGCACGTCGGGATTCAATCGCCAGGTCGACAGCGTCAGTGCCGTCGCGAAACTCACCCAGAGCAGATAAGGCAGGAGCATGACGCCGGCGAGTCGCCTGATCCGCCAGAACGACAAGGCGGTGAGCGCCACCAGCACCCAGAGCACCAGAATTTCGGCGAACGCCAGATCGCCCCGGCGCCAGGCGAAGAAGAGCCAGGTCCAGAGCGCATTCAGGAGTAGCTGGACGCCATACAGGAGCAGCGCCGCATTTGCCCCCTTGTGGGGTCGGGTCCGCGCGATCAACCAGGCAGCCGTACCCATCAGCAGATAGAGCACCGTCCAGACCGGCCCGAATACCCAGCCCGGTGGTGCCCAGGCGGGGAGCGTGATGTCGCGATAGAACTGCGGCGCGTCGATCGACGCAATGCCGCCGAGCGCCGCGGCGGCAAACGTGATGGCCAGCCAGCCCGCCAGGCTCAGCATCGGGTGGTTAGGCGCGAGGGTGTCATGCCGTTGAGCATAGGGCAGATCATGCCGATCGGGAAATGACGGGCTGCCCGGTAGTGGTCTGGACTGCGTGGTGCGTCTGGATCTGTCTCGCCGGCGCCGCACAGCTCATCGCCAACGACACAGGCGCGACGCCACAGGGCGCCGCGCCTGAACCTTCGTGTTCTGTTCAATCAGTACAGATAAACCGCGCCCGAGTCGGTTGTCGACTCGTCAGACTGATTGCCGTTGACGCCGGTGGCGTGGCTGTCCTCTTTGACTGCCCCGATCGCCAGCGTGGTTATATCACCTGACAGCGCAAGACCGGTACCAAACCAATCGCCCGCACCGGTATTGCTGGCCTTGATGTAGGCCTGCTGAGTCCAGCTCGCGTTGTTGCGGCGAAACAGGTAAGCCGCCCCTGAATCGCTACTCAGGTCGTTGAGCTCGTCGCCGTTGATGCCGGTGGCGTTGCTGTCTTCGCCCGTGGCCGTTGCGACGAGTGTATTTCCGTCGCCCGACAAGGCGATTCTGAGGCCGAACCGGTCCGAGGCGCCCGCATTGCTGGCCTTGATATAGGCCTGCTGTGCCCAGATTGCGTTGTTGCGCGTGAACATATAAACCGCCCCCGAGTCGGACGTCACGCCGTTGTTCTGGTCGCCGTTGATGCCGGTGGCTGCGTTGTCCTCACCCGTTGCGCCAACGGCCAGCGTAGACCCGTCGTCCGACAAGGCGACCTGGCTGCCGAACAGGGCTTCAGCCGCGGAATTACTCGACTTGATGTAAGCCTGCTGCGACCAACCGGAGTTTTCGTGTTGAAAGACATAGACGGCGCCGGATAGCCTGGCCGCGTCATTGAGCTGGTCACCCTGGATGCCGGTGGCATTGCTGGCCTCTCCGAAGGCACCGACCGCCAGCGTGGTGCCGTCGCCCGACAGCGCCAGCGTAACGCCGAAAAAATCGTCTTGTCCGGCATTGCTGGCCTTGATGTAGGCCTGCTGCAGCCAGGTGGAACCTGTGCGGGTATAGACATACGCTGCGCCCGACGCGCGGCTCAGATCATTGTTCTGGTCGCCATCGATGCCCTGAGCGTTGCTGGCCTCCCTGTTGGCACTGACCGCCAGCGTGTTGCCATCGCTTGACAGCGCGATCGCCTGGCCGAATACATCGAACTGGCCCGTGTTGCTGGCCTTCACATAGGCCTGTTGCGCCCAGTCGGAGCCGGTTCGGACAAACACATAGACCGCGCCGGCCATGAGCGCTGAATTATCGCTCTGGTCGCCGTTGATGCCGGTGGCATTGCTGGCTTCATTGGGCGCCGAGACAGCCAGCGTCGAGCCGTCGGCTGACAAGCTGATGTTCTGGCCGAACGCGTCGTAGGCCTCGGCATTGCTCGCCTTGAGGTAGGCCTGCTGCAACCAGCCGGTAGCGCTGCGCACGAATACATAGACGGCGCCAGAGCTCTCGGCCGTATTGCTGGTCTCCTCGCCATCGACGCCGGTGCCTGCACCGTCTTCAAGCATTGCGCCGACAGCCATGGTGTTTCCATCGGCGGACACGGCGACGACTTGGCCGAATCGGTCGTTGATGTCGGGATAGCTGGCTTTGATGTAGCCGATGGCCTGCGACAACGACGCGGCGACGTCGATCGGATTGGAGCTCGAGCATCCACCGGCATTGCAGGCCTGCAGCCGGTACTGGGCGTCGTCCCAGCGGGGCACGGCCACCGGTCGGCTGAGTGATGTGGCGGTGCTGCCCGCGACGATGGCATTGCCGGTATTCACCCAGCCAGCCCCGGCAAGGTTGTATTGCATCTGGAATTGCGTGGCATCGGCAATATTGGACCAAGTGAAGTCCAGGGTCGTTGAGCCCGTTGAATCGAGAGCGAGCGTGGGTGCCGCCGGTACTGCGACGGACGGATCGGGGGGCGGCGTGGCAGGGGAGTCGGGAGTGGGGGAATCGGGAGCAGGGGAGTCGGGAGATGTCGTATCCGGCGTTGTCGTATCCGGAGTCGAGGCTGTCGTGAGCGGCTCGGATGGCGCATCGTTATCTGCGCAAGCGCCGGCCAGCAGGGCGCACAGCAATGAGACAGCGAGACGGGATTCGACGCAGTGGCTGTGCGGCTTCATTCAATTCTCACAAATAGGGTTGGACGGAAAGGTCGCATCGTCCACTGTAGTGCGCCGGCCCTTGAACGAAGGGTTCAAAAGCGGCGTCAGTCTGGCCCTGATCGAGCCATGGGCAGTCTCGCGATTGCGGCTCTGGCTCCGACCAAGCGCTTCTTGCGTGCCAGGACCACGGCAAAAACGAGCAGGCCCGCCATGACCATCGCGCCCGCACCGAACACGACACGACAGCCGATCTCACCAGTCAGCAGCGCCACGGTTGAAACGCATTGCCGCTCGCCCGGGCCAAACGCGATCCAGGCAGGGATGCTGGTCATGATCGCCAGCAGCGCAAGCATCGCCCACCCGAGCATGCGGCGAGTCACGACCGAATGAAGCGCAATGGCCAGCCCCAGCAACGATTTTCCAGCGGTGCCGAGTTCGTGCAGATGACGCGTGATGTCAGACTCCCGGATCGGCGGATCAAACTCCCTCGAACAGCAGCAGGCCGTGATGGGTAGCGAAATGCGCGAAACGCGCGAACCACACAGCAAGCGCTATCGATGATTCATCCAGCGGTATCAACGGCGGCCATCATCCACCGCGTTGACCTGACTGTCCAGCGCCGGGTAGTGGCGGAAAATGCCCTGATCATTGAATGGAATACGGCGGGTCGACGTCAGATACGCCGCGATGCGCGGACGACTGGCCACCGCGTCATGCAGGGCGACCAGCCTGGGATGGTCGGGTTCAATCTGCGTCATGGCGTTGGGAAACGCATACCGCAGACCGGCCACCACCTGAAACAACGACAGATCTGCCGTGCTGGCCCGCGAACCAGCGAGCCAGGGGCCACGCGCCAGATTCCCCGCCAACACGGATTCAAAGTAGCGCAGAAACTTGGGCAGGCGCTGCCCGACAAAAACCTGCGAGCGCCGCCTGGCCTCCGGGCGCTGATCCTCGTAGTACAGGCTGCTGCCGATCGGGTGATGCGTGTCGTGAACCTCGACGATGAAATCGGCGATGGTCAGGTCGAGCTGGTGCACCCAGAGGCGCGCTGCCACCGCCCGTGGGGCCAGCCCGAGTCTTGTTCCCAGGTGCAGCAGGATATTCGCGGTCTGGGCGATGAGCAGATCGCCATCGCGCAGGATGGGTGGCGCAAATGGCAGTGGTCCGGCAGCGCAGATTCGCTTGAGTTCCTTCTCCGAAGCGCCTTCACCCATCAGCTTCATCATCGCCGCGATGCCCATACCCTTGCCCGAACGACGAGCCACATCCACATAGGGTGCACCAGCATCTTCCAGCGCCAGCCGGATGAATTCACCGCGGCCCTGAATGGCAGGCCAGTAGTAGAGTTGGTAGGCCATGAGGGTTCCGGTAGTTGGTCGGGTCGCGCGATCGCCTGGCCGTGCCGCCGGTCATCATCACCTCACAGGTAATGGTCGACGCACATTTCTGTTCGCTATTCTGCCTTCGACTCAAGACACATTGTGTGCCGACAAACAACATGCCGACCTGAGCACTATGAAACGGTTTCGCACCCTGCTGCTCTCCGGAGTCTGGACGGCGTGGCGGCGCGGATTTTCTGGCAGGGGCGTATAACTCGGCGTGAACGCCTCGCGTTGAAGGGCGCAAGGTATCGGGGGCGCCGGCGGTTTGTTGCGGCAGCCGGCCGTCGCCAGTCGCGAACAGATTCCCGGTGGAACAGTGGCACCGACCATCGTTACGGGCGTGGATCACCATCGGCGGCCAGGACGATGAATCGGATCACTCTGATTTACACTTGCATTCACCATGCCAGATGAACCGATTCCCGATCCGACGCGCTGTCCCTTGTGTGGCGGTGACAACCGCTGCGCGATGGAGGCAGAGCGGGCGGCTGGCATGGCGCAGCCGCCGTGCTGGTGCACAACGGGCCATTTCGCCCCCGCGTTGTTGGCGAAATTGGCGGCCAATACCGTTGGCAAGGCCTGCATTTGCGCCCATTGTCTGGCAGCGTTCAACCATTCGACCACTGACGGAAGTGAGTGCGCTTGATGTCCTGGCTGGACCGTCTGCCGCTCAAGTGGCTCGCCGTCGGTGCCATCTGGCTGAGCGTTGCGCCGATTGTTCCTGAGCCTCATCTGGTGGAAAAGCTGCGCATGCTCGCGCAGGGCACACTGGTGCGCACGATCGATATCTTTGATCTGCTCCTGCACGGCGTGCCACTCTTGCTGCTGCCCTTGATGACTTACCGTCTCTGGCTGAGTTCGCGCACCCGGCGTGACCCGTGACCGGACAGTAACGACGACGACCGGTGCCGCAATCCTATCGACGAAGGTCCGGCGCGATGCCGGCGTGCCAGAGTCGACCGCACCAGGTGTCGGGTCGACATCGCAGGACAACCAACAAACCGGCCAGATCGTCTCGCAATGGTGGCCTGCTTGAGCGTTTGACCGGGCCAGGGCCGAATAAGAGTCCTCTATTGCCGTCATTTGAATCGATGGCAGTAGTGCAAACGATTGCAGACTACGGTTCATCGAGCTGCCTGCCCCGATATTCCACCGACCTTGCCATCTTTGGCCGCGGTGCGGGCTGCCCGACCAATCCCGATGACGGCAGTTCCCCATAGACATCACCTTTTCTCGAGGCCGTTGATTATGCGCAACCAGTACAAACGAAATACGATCAAGTGGGCACTGGCATTGACCCTCGGTCTGACGACTACTTTTCCGGTCGCAGCCGCGGAAACACCGACCTCTCTCGATGGCGTGACGGTCGTCAGCGCGGATGACGTGAAGAAGCTGCTCGATTCGGGCGTGCCGGTGATCGACACCCGGGTGGCTGCCGAATACGCTGAGAAAACCATCAAGGGTGCGCAGAGCGTGCCCTACAAAGAAAAGAGCGCGAAGTCGCCTGACTTTGATGCCTCGCAGGATCGTTTCGATCTGGCCAAGCTTCCCGCCGACAAATCGGCCCCCGTGGTGTTCTTCTGTAATGCCGGCGAGTGCTGGAAGAGCTACAAGGCCTCGGTGGTGGCGGCTCGGGCTGGTTACACCCAGGTTCGCTGGTTCCGGGGTGGTGTTCCGGAGTGGACCAGCAAAGGCCTGCCCACTCAGTAGTGATTGCTGACTCGAGCCTCCCAAGAAAAACAACAAACCCGGATCGACCATGCGCTTGAGAATGTCGATGAAGGGCCAGCTCGTGTCGCTGGCAGCCTTCGCATTGCTGGGCACGCTGGTGCTGGCCGCATTGGCGATCGGATCGAATCAGGTCAATCAACGCGCGCTGACCCGACTGTATGGCGACGAGGTGGCCACGCTGGTGCGCATGCAGCGGATCGAGAACAGCCTTCTGGAGGTGCGGTTCCGAGCCGCCGGTGTGTTGCTCGAACAGCTCCCGACACCCGGGGCGCTGAATCATATCCGCGAGGTTCGCACCGAGATTTCATCAATCTGGGCCGAACTGCTGCCGACCGCCGAGCGCGTCTTTGTCGATGGCGACGCACTCGAGCAGTTCCAGCGGCTGCGCAACAACTGGCGTCTCGTGGCCGGCACGCTCGAGCAGTTCGAGAAGGCGTATCTCCAAAAGGACACCAGTCTGATTACCACGGCGCTTGAAGATGACTGGCCGGTCCTGCACACAGGAGCGATCAAGCCATTGCAGGCGCTGATTCCGATCACCCAGGCGTCTGCGGCCACCGACTATGAGGCGGCTGTCGCCAAGAGCCGCTTCCTGCTCGCGGCAGGTCTAACGACAGCGGTGTTGTGTCTGATCGGTCTGTCGGTAGTCGCCTGGCTGATCACCCGCAGTCTGATGCGCACCATGGGTGCCGAGCCGAGTGATGTGGCGGCCGTCGTGCAAGCGGTAGCGTCCGGTGATCTGAGTGCCGACATTCGCCTCTCGCCGGGTGACACCACCAGCCTGATGGCCCAGATCAAGCAGATGCGTCATAACCTGGCGTCAACGGTTGGCGGCGTGCGCATGGCAGCCGAGGCAGTGGCCAGCGCGTCACTGCAGATCGCCCAGGGCAGCAATGATCTGTCCAGCCGCACCAGCGCCCAGGCCGCCGCGCTGCAATTGACCACCGCGTCCATGCAGATACTCGGCGCCAATGTTGCGCGGAATGCCGACAACGCCACGCTCGCCGATCAGTTCGCGGCCAGCGCAGCCACGGTGGCGACCAAAGGCGGCGAGGTCGTGGCGCAGGTAGTTGACACGATGCAAGGCATCAATGATTCGTCCAGGCGAATCGCCGAGATCATTGGCCTGATCGACGGTATCGCCTTTCAGACCAATATCCTTGCGCTCAATGCTGCGGTGGAAGCGGCCCGCGCGGGAGAACTCGGCCGCGGGTTCGCCGTGGTGGCCACGGAGGTTCGTAGCCTCGCGCGACGCAGTACCGAGGCCGCCAAGGAGATCAAGAACCTGATTCAGACCAGTGTCGGTCGCGTCGAACAAGGTACCGAGTTGGTCGACAGGGCCGGTGACACGATGACCGAAGTGGTCTCGTCGATCAAGCGGGTGACCGACATCATGGCGGCGATCAATGCGGCCAGTTCCGACCAGCGCAATGGCGTGATCGAAGTTGACCACGCCGTCGGCCAGATGGATTCGGCGACACAGCAGAATGCCGCCCTGGTGGAACAAAGCGCCGCCGCGGCGGAAAGCCTGAAAACCCATGCGCATCAGCTCGTCACCGCCGTTGCGGCATTCAAGCTCGCCGCTACGTCGGGTCGAGCCGTCTGAGGCAGCCGTGATCGATTGCGCGCTGATCAGGTCAGATCGTCGATCGTCACCTGGCGGGCGCGCGAAGGCTCGTCGGACAGCGGTTCGACAATGACCCGGGTGCCCGGGACAAGGTCACTGCGGTTCGCAGACGCGCCCGAGCGCCTGAGTATCAAGGCTGTATCGATGCGGATCGAGCGCTCGCCCACGACCAGGCAATCGCCATTCAGTGACTGAATCACGCCGGTGAAGGTCTCGCTGTTGGCGCCTGGCGTGCTGCAGCTTGCCCCGACATCCGGCGCGGCCGAATCATTGCCCCCCACAGGCGCCGGAGAGGCCGCGGTACCGGGTATCCCTGTGCCCCCACTACCCGGATCCGAACAGGCACCGAGCAGCAAAGACAGCCAGACGATCATCCACAGATGTCGTGCCATCGAACCGATCTGATTTCCCGCCTCACTCAATCTGTTCGCTCCGGTTTGGTCGCCTGGATCGAATCATCCGACAAAGCGGATGCCGGGTCGACCACGGCCAGTCCGTACATGCCCAACCGTACACGATGATCCCGCGCGCGCTCCGATTCACGATCGGCTTCGTAGAGTGCTCGTAACCGGGGCATCATCCGGTCGAAGACCAGAGTCCAGGCGTCGAGTGTCTCGCGATTGAATTGCATCGCCGATTCTGCCGACAAGGCGTCGGAGTAGAGCGCCTGATCGAGGAACCGACGGCCGCCACCGGTCAGATTTGCGGCCACCGCCCGGCCATGGTCGGCCAGATTGTCGCGCGCGAACGCCAGCATTTCAGTCTGATCGGCCGATGGTACAAAAGCGGACTGAATCAGGCGTACCCGGCCACCGGCGTTGTCTGATCGATTGGTGCCATCAGACTGCACGCTCACCATGCCCAGCCGGACCAGCTCGTCCAGCACGGGCCGTGGGTGCACGTCACGGCTGATGCTGCCCACCAGCGCTTCAAAGCTGACCCGCCCGCTGCCGTCGTCCTGCCGTGGCAACACGCGTGGTTCGCCACGCCGGGTGAGAAATCGAGGGTCAGACTGCCAGCGCGCAAACACTTCACCGGCCAGGCTCGTGCGCTTCTCCCGTGCCGTAGCGCCGGTCTGACGGATCCGGCGCAGGTCGCGCCGATGCACGCCGGTCATGACGGCCACCCGCGAATCGGACCCGCCGCCACCCGGTTCGGCGGCGGCCGCCCGCACGAGGGCCAGCTTCAGGCCGTCGATCAGGACTGGTAGCCGCACGCCGCGGCTGATTGCAATGGCAGCGATCGGTTCCAGAGTGGCGGCGAACCAGTCGATCGCTTCTTCCGACGTCAACGGGGCCGGTCCGGCGCGCAGGCTGGTGTCCGGCCCGGAATCGGTGACGGATCTGGCTGGTCGGCCGGCGGGCGTGGGTTTCCCGTCAGGCTCGGCCTGACCGGATTCTATTCGGGTGACGGTGTCGCTACCCGCCTGGGCGGACGACTTCCGCCGTGTGCGCGGGCCAGCCATGAGTCGGGATTATATCCCAACTCTTGCGGTTTCTCCTAAACTGGGATAATATCCCAGATAATCGAACCTCTTGATCGAGCCAAGTCATGCGAAAACGCCGCCAGATTTCCGCCTTGCCGCACGGCATTGGCCGATCCACGTCATCTCGGTCACGGTACCGGCTCGCCGTCGCCATCGGCATGGCCGGTCTGCTCGTTGCCTGTGGTGGCAACGATGACCCCACGGGCCCCACGCCGCTCCCGCCGCTCGACAGTGGCAGCGGCAAGCTCAAGTTTTTTGAAGGCGAGTCGGCCTGTGCCAGCCTGGAAACCTACGTCGAGACCACGGCCGAAGCGATGCTGCGCGAGCAACTCGAATCCCTGCGCTGGCAGGGTCGGGAAGGCTTAGTCGGCACGCCGGTCGTGCCAGCACCCGCTGTGGGTACCGGAGCCGCGGCCGGTGATTCCGCCGCGCCACCGAGCCCGACGCATTCCACGACCAATGTACGCACCACGGGTGTCGACGAAGCCGATCCGGTCAAGAACAATGGCACACGGCTGTTCACCCTGAAGTCGTCCAGTGACGGTGTCGTGTTGAGCCGTATCGAGCTGGGCGCCAATGGTGCGATGACGCTGGGTGCCCAGGCGCGCTGGTCGACGCCGGCCCCTGCCGCATCCTCGTGGTATCCGGTCGGGCTCGAACAGCCCGAGGGGCTGTATCTGCTGGACGACGCCCGCGTGCTGGCCCTCTCTCGCTATGGCGTCGACGCCATGCCCTACGCCGCGGAACCGGTGATGACCGATGCCAGCGCATCGATGCCTCACTACTGCGACCAGAACGGGTGCGGCGGTTATCCCTCAATACCGCCGTCCGTGCGCATCCGCTTGATCGATGCCGATTCCTCGGCACTGGCCACACAGTGGGACATCCGACTGAACGGGCGCCTGATCGGCTCACGACGCATCGGCGATCGATTGCATCTGGTCACCGAGTCGGCGCTCGAATTGCCCGACGGCGTACGTGGCTGGCCCGTCTATGAGCCGTCGAACACCCGGGACTCAAACAGCTGGAATGCCGCGATCGACCGCCAGATTGCCGAGAATGCGCGCCTGATTCCGGCTGCAAGCCTGGTCGACTGGCTGGCACCAACCGCCGTGCAGACCGGTGATCCCACCGCTCCTGCACAGCCTGCCGTGATGCCGACAGATGCCGAATGCGCGTCCTATGCGCGCGTGGACGCACCGAGCCGGTTGTCGTGGCTGCGCATCGCATCGGTGAATCTGACGAGCCGGCAGATCACGCACCAGACCGCATTGGGCGCCGCGTCGGGTTTCTACATGTCGGGCCGATCGCTGATCCTGATGACACCGACCTGGAGCAGTCGCAACAACGGCCTGGTCGAAACCTATCTGCATCGCTTCACCGCCGCCGAAGACCATTTCCGCTACCAGGGCAGCGGCCGTATCGAAGGCTCGCTGATCAACGACTATGCCATTGACGAGTCGGCGGACGGCGTCGTGCGCCTGGCGGCGTCCCGGTTCGCCGATGGCCGCTCGGAAACCTACCTCGCCACCTACCAACCCGACGCGAACGGCGAAGGCTGGCAGGTGCTTGGCCGAACCGCCGCCATCGCACCGGGCGAAACCCTGCAATCGGCCCGTTTCATGGGCGATCGCGCCTATCTGGTTACGTTCCGTCAGGTTGATCCGTTTTTTGTCTTCGATTTGAGCGATCCGCAGCACCCGACGCAGTTGGGCGAATTGAAGATTCCCGGCTTTTCCAGTTATCTGCATCCGGTGGGCGAGGGCCACATTCTGGGCATCGGTTTTGACGGTGGCGGCTGGCCGGTGCGCATCAAGGCCAGTCTGTTCGACGTGCGTGACCCGGCCAACCCGATCGAACAATCAACTTTGCTGCTCGGTGACGCCTACACCGAATCCGACGCGATCTGGGATCCTCACGCCTTCGCCTGGTATGCACCTGATCCGGCGTCGGCCGATGGCACCATGAGCATTCCGGTGCGCAGCTACGGTTCGCCGTACTACGGCACTCGCGATAGCGCCGGCGTTCGCGTGGTCTCGGTGCGACCCGGTCAGGGCAGTACCGCCCTGAGCCTGACCGGCACGCTGGCCATGGATGACCTGTTGACGAATCCGCAGAACTGGCAAGGCTGGCGGGCGGGTGATGCGAAGCGCTCGATATTCGTTGGCGACTCGGTGTATGCAATCGGTGACGGGGCGGTACGTTCGGCCCCGATCAGCGCACCGGCGACGCCGCAGAGCACCCTGATCATCCCTTGATGCACCATGGCGATTGAACCGACGGCCGATCCGCTGCGTTGTCCCTTGTGCGGCGCTGACAATCGCTGCGCGATCGAGGCAGCGCGGGCCGCTGGTGTGGCCCAGGCGCCGTGTTGGTGTGCCTCGAGCCATTTTGATACGGAGATGTTGGCGCGGTTGGCGGACCATGACATCGGCAAGGCCTGCATCTGCGTCAGATGTTTTGCGGCATTGAACAGCGAATCAATTGCGCAATGGTATCGCTGATAAAGGATGTTCCGGCCGGGCGACCCGGCGCGCGGCCGATCAGCGCTGCAGATCGGCGGCAGGCGCCGTGCCACGGCCCGGGATGTCAAGAACCGTGTTGAGCAGATGCACTCGGTTGACGATCACGTCGATGCCAGCTACCTGCCTCCCGGTCATTGCGTCAACCGAGAGGCTGGCGACTCAGCCAGGCGCTTGACCGACCAGTTTCATCGCAAACGCTGCCAGCACAAACGCCGACGTCCGTCGCATCCAGATGATGTGTCCGGGGCATCGACGCATCCATCCGAAAACCCGCGACGCGCCCAAGGTCACCGCGAAGTTGCAACTCACGCTCACGGCCGCGTAGGCAATGCCCAGCGCCAGTACGCTGCCAAAGCCTGTACCAATGCCAGAATGCACCGCGAACTGTGGCAACACGGTCAGGAAAAAGACGACTACCAGCGGGTTCAGCGCATTGACCATGAAACCGGTAGCGAACAACCTGCCGGCTGAGACGGTTCTGGTACCGTCGCGCACCTGGCTCCGACTCTCTAGCGTCATGCCCTGGGACAACGATTGCCACGAGAGCCACAACAGGCACAGCACCGCACCCCAGCGTAGAACGGTCAAGCCGTGACTGCCAGCAGTCAGCGCCACGGTAAAGCCGCATTCCGCCACCAATGCATGCAGCCCGAACGCGGCAGCCATGCCTGCCAGGGTGACGTACCCGGCTGATGGCCCAAGGGCGGCGGTACACCCAAGCAGACACACCATGTTCGGCCCAGGGGTTGCCGCCATCAACAAGGCCAGGAGGAAAAAATCCCCGAGCCCCTGCAATGCCGGATCAGTCGCCATCACGGCTGGCTGATGTCGATGTCGAGGGACCGTACCATCGAGGGCTTGCTGCAACTTCGTGCTGCCAGATTGGGCATTTGTGAACCGGGAGTGTCCGGCCTTGAATCGACGACAAGCGCGAGCGTAACGAATCGGGTTCGTGCGCGACACCCGAAATCAGATGATGGCCAGTGGACGGGGCCGGCATTTTCGGGTTTCATCGGACAATCGACACGGACAAGGCCGTGTCACGGAACCGCCAAGCCACTGGAACCAACATGTCGATCACTATCTACAAGGCCGCAGCCATCCTGACCATGGATCACACGCGGCCCAGAGCAAGCTGCGTCGCGGTTCGCGACGGGCGGATTCTGGGCGTCGGCGAACCCGACGATCTGAAGGCCTGGGGCCCGGCATCGATCGATGATCGCTTCGCCGACAAGGTATTGATGCCCGGATTCGTCGAGGGCCACACGCATGCCTCCGAGGGGGTGTTCTGGCAGTCCGTCTACTGCGGGTATTTTGATCGCCGCGACCCCGATGGCCGCCTCTGGCACGGCGTGCGCGATCGCGCGGCGTTGATCGAACGGCTGCGGGCTGCGGCTGCTCAGAGCACGCCGGGTTCGCCGCTGTCGGGCTGGTCGCTCGATCCGATCTACTATCCGCCCGGGCAGCGGCGGCTCACCCGGCATGACCTCGATGAAGTCGATCGTGTGCGGCCGATCGGTCTGATGCACGCCAGCGGGCACATCCTGAGCGTGAATACCGCGGCGCTGCAGGCGGCGGGCCTGATGCGTCAGGATGTTGATCATCCGGGTATCGCGCTGGGTGATGACGGCATGCCGCTGGGCGAACTCAAGGGCCCGGAAGCCATGACCACGGTCGGTCGCTTCGTCGGCTTCGACCGTGAACGTCAGGCGGCCGATGAGTCGGCATTGCGCGCGTTCGGCCGGATCTGCGTCCGCGCCGGGGTCACCACGGCAACCGATCTCGCCAATCTGTTGCCTGACGATGGCGTTGCGATGATGCGCCGGGTCGCGGCCGGCGACGACTTTCCGATCCGGCTCGTGCCGTTCCGGCGTTTCCAGGGCATCTCGTCCTCAGCCATCGTCGAACGGGTCCTTGCACTACGCGCCTTCAACACGGACAAATTGCGCTTCGGTGGCGTCAAGATGTTCGCCGACGGGTCGATCCAGGGGTTCTCGGCGCGGCTGCGTTGGCCCGGTTACCTGAACGGCGCGCCCAATGGCCTCTGGTACACGCCACCCGAGCAGATCGTCGACACCCTGCGCCTGGGCATGGCGCAGGGTTTGCACCTGCATGTTCACACCAACGGCGACGAGGCGATCGACATGGTGCTGGATGCGCTGGAGTCGGCCCTTCGTTCACAACCGGCCTTTGACCACCGCGTGACGTTCCAGCATGGCCAGTTGGCCGATGCCGCCCAGCTGCGGCGCATGCATGCGCTTGGCGCCTGCGTGAATCTGTTTCCGAACCACCTGTACTACTGGGGCGAGCAGCATGAAACGCTGACCCTCGGCCTGGAACGCACCGAGCGGATGAATCCCTGCGCGACAGCTATCGCCTGCGGCGTGCCGCTGGCGTTGCATTCCGATGCACCGGTCACGCCGATGGCGCCGCTGTTCTGCGCCTGGAGTGCGGTCAACCGGGTCGGCGCGAACGGCCGGATCTACGGGCGCGCCGAACGACTCGGCGTCGACGCCGCATTGCATGCGATCACGCTCGGCCCGGCTTACACCCTGGGGATGGACGGCGAGGTCGGTTCGATCGCGGTGGGCAAGCGTGCGGACTTCGCCGTGCTCGAGGTCGATCCGACGATGGTTCCCGAGGCCGAACTGCGCGACATCGGCGTCTGGGGCACGGTGCTGGGCGGCCGGCCGTTCAAGGCATCGCAGGTCTGAGCGAGCGAATCACGCTGACATCGCTCGCTAGACATCGAATCATTCAGCGCCACGAAACGTCACGTCATAGCGCTGAAAGCTGATCGACAACAAGGGCAGCATGGCCAGGCCGATCGCCAACAAGGCAAGCCAGGTGGCGATGCCGAACATCAGCAGCGAATCGTGCAGGCTGGCCCGCGCCCAGACGCCGAAGGCAATCGCCGAGATCGTCGCCATGGCCAGCACCGCAAACTTGATGCTCAGATCAACCAGCGTTCGGCCCATGAATTCGAAGTCCATGCGGCCGGTCGGGACCATGCTGGTGGGCATTACCAGGAACAGCAGATTTTCGATCGAGTACAGAACCAGATTGAATGGAATCAGATAGGGCAGCAGACTGTAGCCGACCCATCGGGTGAAGTCGGCCGCGTAGAGCATCGCGCAACTGATCAGCACGAATTCCATCAGACTGGTCAATAGCACAGGCACGGCAAGTTGGCCGAGGCAGATTCGCCAGGGCGCAAGCGGCAATGCCTTGAAGCGCTCGATCGTCTGGAGATCGGCGCGGAAATCGAACACCATCGAGCGGGGCAGGAAGAACACGCTGATCAGAATGATGGCCGCGATCTTGCCGCTTGGCCCGATGACGTCCGAGGCCCAGCCCGTCATGAGCAGGCCGGCAGCAGCCATCACGCAGACGAAGAACCAGATCGTACGGGCCGAACTACGGCTGGCGACCACCCACTGCCGCCAGGCAATGGCCCCGATCCCGGCCAGTCTGGGGGCCGATCGGCGGGATCGGGCAATCCGGGTGTGGTCGAACAGCAGCCGACCACTGTTGCGCACGGCGGCCCAGCGTTCATGCCGGGTCTCATCGGCGGCCAGGCTGCGCTCATAGGTGAATCCGTCAAGGCGGATGATGGCCATCACCAACCCGGCATTGATCGCGATACAGACGACTCCCCAGAAGATCAACGAACCGGTGTCTGCCTGAGCGGCAAAAAGCTGCGCGAATGGTACGAAGGGAGCCAGGACGAACCGCACGCCGGGTGTGCTGCGAAACGCGTCCCAGCGGCTCAGCACGTCCGAGTCGGCCCCGAGCATGGCCCAGACGAGGGCGCTCAGCAATGCAATGCCGAGTCCGCCTGCGGCGAAGCGATGCCAGTTTCTGAACAGCATCGAACGCGTGGCTTCGATCATCATGGCGACAACAACGCTGAACAGTTGCTTGAAGATCAGCGTGAGAAAAACGCCGACAAACAAGGTCAGCCGGAAGTCGGTGGAGACGACCAGCGAAAGCAGTGCTGCGCTCAACAGCCCGCCGAACGTATACATCACGAACTTGTACAGCAACAGCCCCCGCCGGCTGATCGGGGCCGTGAACAGCAGATTGATCTCGGCCGCTGTGAAATGCAGAGCCGGCCCGCTGGCGGTGAACACTGAAAAAAACGCCATGCCCAACAGGGTGACGGGCACAAATCGGTCGATGGTCAGAATCCGGCTTTCTGGCGATCCGATGTATCGCGCGATGGCTGGCAATTGATCAATGCGGATGGCACTGGCCATCAGCAGCCAGCCGATGATGAACACGGTCACGACCATGAACAGGAAGCCGCGCACGGTCGATAATTCGGCCGCGCGCGAACGAATGCCGGCCTTGGTCCGAAGCCAGAGCAGGCGGATCAGGACCGCATCCATCCGTCAGTTCCAGGTCTGCTGTTGATGACCGGTGATCTCGAAGTACAGTTGCTCGAGTGTTCGATCATCGCCGCCACTACGGATGTCAGCGAGTACCTCCTGCAGCGCGCCGAATCGGCGCAACTGCCCTTCATGCAGGATCAGGACATGGGTGCACAGGTCTTCGACCAGCCCCAGCAGGTGCGAGCTGACTACGATTGCCGCCCCGTCGCGGGCCCGCTGGTGGATCGACTCGCGGATCGCCCGGATGCCGCCCGGGTCCAGGCCGGTCAGCGGTTCGTCGAACAGCAGCACCTTCGGATCATGCAGATAAGCACACATGATGCCCACCTTCTGGCGCATGCCGCGCGACAGGGCATGGGTGACGGCGTCGCGCTTGTCCTGAAGTTCGAAGGCGCTCAACAAACGCTCGGCTTTGGTGGCGAGGTCGGTAACCCGGTAGGTTGCCGCCACAAATTCCAGGTGTTCCCAGACGGTGAGCGTCTCGAACAGGCGCGGGTCGTCGGGAATGTAGCCCAGTCGGGCCTTGGCGGCGATCGGATCGGCGACGATGTCATGCCCGGCGACGATCAGGCGTCCTCGATCCGGGCGGATGATGCCCGCCAGGGTACGCAGCGTGGTGGTCTTGCCGGCACCGTTCTGGCCGACCAGGCCCAGTATCTGACCGGGTTGTACGGCGAAGCTCAGGTCCTGGACGGCACGATGAGACCCGTAGGTCTTGCTGAAATTCGACACGTCGATCGTCGGTGATTCGGTCACGACACCCTCCGGTGGGATTGCGCTAGCCACGGACGATGGTGATGTGCACGCCCGGATAGCCGGGGTCGACCCCGCGCCCGAAGCGGATCGTCAATTGGTGAAGACCGGCCACCCGCTGCACGATCGACAGCCCGATGCCACTGCCGGTCTGAGCCTGCCCGGGCGGCCTGACAAAGCGCTCGCCGATCCGCTGCGCGACGCTCTCGGGCATGCCCGGGCCATTGTCAAGCACTTCGAGACGGTGAATGCCGAAACGCACCAGAACGCGCGCGCCGCGACCGCCGTAACGCAGTGCATTGTCCAGCAGGTTGCGCATCATGACTGATAACAAGGCATTGTCTCCGCGCATCGGCATCGCTTCGCCCTGGGCAGGCCATTCGACGTCGATCTCGGCATCCTGGTCGTTCAGTATGGGCAACACATCGCTGATCGCATTCTCGACAACCTGCGGCCAGTCGACCCGGGTCAACGCATGAGGCGCATTGTCGCTCTCGATGGCCGACAGGCTCAGCAACTGACCAACGAGGCGCGACAGACGGTCTATCGTGATGCCCACCCGGTGGGCTGCCAACTCCCGCTCATGGGCATCCTGAGCCATCGTCCACGCATCCCATTGCGCCTTCAGGGCGGCGATCGGCGTGCGCAACTCATGCGAGGCATCCGCGGTGAGCCGGCGCTCGTAGGCCATTGCCGAGCGAATCCGGGCGAACAGCGCATTCAAGGCATCGATGAGCGGGGCCACGTCGCCCGGCACGCGGTCAGCCTGAATCGGCACCAGATCATCGGCGGTGCGATGCTGGATACCGGCAGTCAGCTCGCGCAAGGGCGTAAATGCCCGATGCACCGCTATTGCAATGCCACCGATCATGATCGGTAATGCGATCAGCAATGGCAGCAGGTAGGCACCGAGCAACTGCCAGAGCATCTCGGCGCGCTCCTCCAGCGCCTGTGCCACGGCAACGAGTCGCTCGGGCTCGCCACCGTGCAGGTAGAAGATGCGCCAGTCCTCGGTGCCGATGTGGCGCTCAACGAAGCCCTGGGCCGCCCAGTCGAACGGCACTCGAGCCGCTTCGCCACCCGGCGTGAGCAGGTGCCCGTCGGCCGACCAGACCGCGACCAGCAACTCATCGGGTTCGGCCGCGCCACTGCGCGCACCCGGCAGGCCGGCCAGAGAGCCGCCAGGCGAGACGACCGTATCGGGTGCCCGACTCAGCGCTTCGGCAGCCAGAGCGAGTTGACGGGTATCGAAGAACTCATCGATCTCGACCCGGGCCAGCAGGTAAGCGCTGACCAGTGCGACCAGCCAGATTGCCGGTGCGAGTGCCAGCAGCCAGATCAGCAATCGCTTCTGTACGGTCATGGGTGATTCCGGGGGAACCGGTTTGCTGCGCCGATCCGACCCGATACTACTCGATCGGCGGACCGAGCGCGTAGCCGATGCCGCGCAGGGTACGAATCACTTCGGGCGCGAGCTTGCGGCGCAGGTTGTGCACGAATACCTCCAGCGCGTTGCTTTCGATGCCCTTGTCGCCAGGTTGCTCCCATCCATACAGGCTGTCGAGCAACTGCGGTTTGCTCAGTACCCGTGTCGGATTCTGCAATAGGGTTTCCAGCAGCGCCGTTTCGCGACTGGTCAGATCCACTGGCTGGCCGCGCCACTTGGCGCGTCGTGCGCCCGAGTCATATTCGAGCGCCCCGTGACGCCACACCGCGTCGGTGCGCCCGGCCGCTCGCCGGCTCACCGAACGCAGGCGCGCCATCAATTCCCGGACCGACACCGGCTTGACCACATAGTCGTCCGCACCCGCATCGAGCAGCGCGATCTTGCTGTCGTCGGCGTCGCGTGCGGTCATCACCACGACCGGGGTCGTATGACCTTCGGCGCGCCAGCGCCGCAGCCACTGAAGCCCGTCGCCATCCGGCAGGCCGAGATCGAGCACGATGCCGTCATAACGCACGCTCTTGAGCGCCGAGTCGCCCTGCTGACCGTCGCGGAACCAGTCGATGGCGTAGCCACCTGAGCGCAGGCCGCTGGCGAAGCCCTCGCCGATTTCGCGGTCATCCTCGATGAGCAGGATTCTCACGATGCACGGTCTGGCGGCAAGCCGGCATCGCGGCGACCGGATCCACCCGGGGGTTGCCGCCGGCAGGCAGAAAACGCATCGCCGTCCCGACGGTAGACATCGGTGTCGATTCGCAGCAGGCCCAGCACCGTATTGAAGTAGTGATCATGGGATAAGGCCTGATCGGCGATTCCACGCAGACAGGGTTCGTCCAGGCCACCTGACTCCTTGCCGGCCTGGTTCGACCAGTAGATCATCGGTACGCTGGTCTGATCCTTCGGGGCGAGCAGATATGGCATGCCATGCAGATACAACCCACCTTCGCCGAGCGATTCACCATGGTCGCTCACGTAGAGCAGGGATGCCGGGCGACTGGTCGCTTCGCCCCCCAGCACGCCGATCAGATCGGCCAGCAGCTGATCGGTTTCGAGTATCGTATTGTCATAGGCGTTGCGGATTTCTTCGCTCGAGCATTTCTGCAACTCGGCGGTACGGCATTCGGGCAGGAAGGCCTTCATCGCCGGCCGCGAGCGCTTGTAGTACTCCGGTCCATGGCTGCCCATCTGATGTAACACCAGCAGCGTCGGGCCCGCCGAGGCGGCAAGCTCGTGGCGCAGCGCACCGACGAACTCGTGATCACCCACCTCGCCCTGCAGGGCCGTGTCACCGGCGAGTTGCCGGAATTCCACCGAATCGGCCACCCCCTTGCTGCCGGCCTGGTTGTCGATCCAGACCACCCGGTATCCGGCCCGCTTTGCGATGTCGAGCAGATTTTCTCGGGCGCGGGCAGCCGAGACCGAAAAATCCGCTCGACCAAGGTCCGAGAACAGGCAGGGCACTGAGACCGCCGTGGAGGTGCCGCAGGAACTGACCTGATTGAAATTGACAACTGGCAGCAAGGACAGCATCGGATTGGTCTGCCTGGCATATCCGTTCAACGAAAAATTGCCGGCCCGTGCCGTTTCGCCGACCACCAGCACCAGTATCGGATCATATCGTGCACCGGGCACAGCGGCAGGCTGTCCGACGAACCTGGCGATCGGCAACTTCACCACCGGCCCTGCCGCCAGATCGCCGTGCCGGAACAGGTTCATGGATGCATGCGCCAGATTGAGCGGCACCGCGCGCCAGCGCATCTGCTTGCCATGTTCACGCACGAACGGAGCCGCCGCCTTGAAGTCGATGGCCGCACTGGCAGCGATGATCACCAGGGCAAGTGCGATCAGGGCCCCGGTCTGTGCCAGGTTTCGCCATCCGCTGGCCCACCGAAGGCGCAACCGGAGCACGAGCAGGGCAGGCACCACGCCGAGCATCACGAACCAGGTGATGCCCGAGACCGTCATGAGTCCGGCCGCTTCGGCGCGATCGGTCTGCAGCGCATTGCGCAACATGCCTTCGTCGATGATCACGCCGTAGCTGTCCATGAAGTGGGACGCCGAAGCCCCGGCCAGCAGCAGCACGGCCAGCGCGGGCTTGAGCAGGTACCGCCAATGCAGCAGCGAGATCAGCAACAAGACGACCCCGGCCAGCAGCAGGCCCATCTGCACGGCCAGCAGCGGTGCCTCGGCGAATCCTCCCGCGATGCCGTTGTCGACCACCCGCCAATACGCGCGATTGAACACCAGCACGACAAAGACCGAGCTCATCAGAACGAGCACGGCAGGAGAAACAGCGTTGCGCGTGCCAGGCGATGCCGGCAGGAGGGAGCGGATTGTCATCAGGAAAGGCGCGGTCAAGCGCGTCAAGCAGACTATCGCCTGGAGGATAGCGCGGCGGGATTAACGGCTGCTTAACAGAGCCCGGGGGTTGCGGCAGGCGCAACAACGGGCTGATGACCCGATTCAGGCGATGTCGATCGTTCGTATCCGGGGCTGATATCGACCCGCAAGACGGTGAGGAGGGACCGACTAGTGCGCTGCGGCCGCGTCCAGCTTGAACACCGCCACCGTCTGCACCAGCTGATGAGCCTGTGCACGCAAGCTCTCGGTGGCCAGGGCGCTGTGCTCAACCAAGGCGGCGTTCTGACGCGTCGCGTCGTCCATGAGCCCCATGGCGTCGCCGACCTGCGAGACTTCGCTGCTTTGACGAGCGCTGGCGGCACTGATCTGGCCCACGATGTCGGACAGGCGCCCGATGGCATCGACGACCTGCGCCATGGTGGCGCCGGCGCGATCGACCAGCGATGAACCGTGCTCCACGCGATCGACGCTGGCCGAAATCAGTGTCTTGATCTCTTTTGCGGCATCGGCACTGCGCCGCGCCAGGCTGCGCACGTCAGTCGCGACCACGGCAAAGCCCCTGCCTTGTTCACCGGCACGGGCGGCCTCGACGGCTGCATTGAGCGCCAGAATATTGGTTTGAAACGCGATATCGTCGATGACGCCGGTAATGTCGGCGATCCGGCGGCTGCTCTCGTTGATGCCCTTCATGGTATCCACAACCCGGCCCACCACCTCGCCGCCCTGGCGGGCCACGCTGGTGGCGCTGGTGGCCAGTTCGCTGGCCTGCTGTGCATGGTCGGCGTTCAGCCGCACCGTGGCGCCCAGTTGCTGCATCGATACAACCGTCTTTTCGATGGAAGCCGCCTGTTGCTCGGTACGCTGACTGAGGTCCTGGTTGCCATGGGCAATCTGCGCGGCTGCGCCGGCCAGCGTATTGGCGTTGTCATACACATTGCCAACGACCTGGCCCAGGTTCTGCTTGATGCCGCGCAGCGCGTCCAGCAGCGTGGCCTGACGTCCGGCACGGGGTTCGCCGATCTCGACCGTCAGATCATGAGCCGCCAGCTTGATCGCGATCTCGCGAATCTGGTCAGGCCGTCCGCCCAGACGGTTGAACAGCAATTGCGCAACCAGGCGTGCGATCGTGACGACAAACAGCAAGGTGACCACCGTCAGGGTCAGGCCAACGAACAGCAGGCGTTCGCGTGCGGCATCGGCCGCCGGGATAGCCAGCGTCTCGATCCCGGTGACAGCCGTGGTCAATGCTTCTGCCTGACCGGCGACCTTTCCATAGGCCAGCATCGAATCGTCGTCTGTGGCGGAGATGCCACTTTGTTCCAGCAAGGCTGCGACGCCCCTGCTGATCTGGATCCAACCCGGTTGAAGCACTTTCTTGATCGCCGTTGCACTGTCGGCGCTGGCGTAGATCAGGAGGCTGTCGAGCTCGCGGGCGAAGGCTTCGCCGTTCGATTTGACGAGATCGCGCGCACTGGATGAGCCTTCGGTGATCAACAGCTCGTTGACACCACGCAGGTAGCCCTGAAGATAGCGCTGAGCGGTGGCCGCATGCAGCGACACCTCACTGTGGCGATCGGCGTAGGCATAACTCTGTGCGGCCAGCCAACACAGGCCCAGCGTGCTGGCCAGCAACACCACCGCCGTCGTGACCAGCCATCGGGTGACGACGGTCGGATCAGTGTTAGCCCGCATGGAGGATCTCAGAAAAGTCATTCGGGAATAAACTCCGGACTACGCCGAGCAATGGAATGGTCGGCCTCGTCCGGGTCGACAAGGCGCTCAGAGTTCCACAGGGAAAGCCATGGCGGTCCATTCGGCAAAGCCGCCGCGCAGATACTTGATGTTGGTGTAACCGGCATTGACACTCAATGCGGCGGCCTTGTAAGACTTCCAGCCTGTGGGGCCATCACTGTAGAAGACGATGACCGCAGCCTTGTCGTTGGGCAATTTGGTGAGTTCGAATTTGTCGACCTTGGCGTCGAAATCAACGACCTTCTCGCTCTTTTCCTTGTACGACGCCGTAATGGCTCCGGGGACATGGCCCTTGCCGAAATTCACGACGCTGCGGGTATCGATGAAAGTGGCCGATCGGGCATCGAGCAAGGCTTTGGCTTCGGCCGCCGTAATCACCTGGGCGCCGTTCAGCGAAGTGGGCGTTTCGGCAGAATCGGCTGCCCATCCCGGGGTGGTCAGAGCCAGGACCGCGCCCAGTGCAGGGGCTAGCAAGTAGTTGGCGATCGGTTTCATCTGCAGTGTCCAGTTAAATAGTGACGGATAAAAATGGCAGGTCGCACCGCGGCCGACGGGAGGCCGCAAGCGCCTGTACTCAATGCGAATCAGCTTAACGGGGGCTGTCATGGCCGGTTGATGGAATACCGCCGGTTTCCTCCCGTTTACTCGCCTATGCGTCGACGGCCCGAGCTGGCGAGATCTTGGCCATTTGCGATCAAGGGCAGAACAGTGGCCCAGAGAGCATCATCGCGACGGCTGCGATGGTGTCAGGTCAATCAGCCGATAGCCGGTCAGGCAGCGAGTCATGTCGTGCCCGATGGCGATGATCGTCGATCGCGGCAGTTCGGCGGACAGTAGTTCAAACAAGGCGATCGCCTCGGCAGAAGGCAGGAAGCTGGTTGCTTCACGCATGAGGATCCAGGGCGGGCGCAGCAGCAACAGGCGGGCAAATGCCAGTCGCTGGCATTGTTGACTGGTCAATCGCTCTGACCAGTCATCCTCCCTGTCCAGATCCGGAATCAGGGTCGGCAGGCCTACTGCGCTCAGCGCCGCCGCAGCAGCCTGCGGACTGAATGAGCGCCGGGACCACGAATCGGACACCGAGACAAACGCCGGAAGCTCGCCCAGCGCATTGCGCAAAGTGGATTTGCACAGCCTCAGACGGCGCGGCACGAACACCAGGCCGTCGTCCGCCGGCAAAAAAATCTGTCCCGATCCCCATGGCCAGATGCCACCGATCGCACGGAACAGCGACAAGGCCACGACGGGATCCCCGTCGATGACAACCCGTTCGCTGGCACCGATGGCGCCATCAAAATGCTCGAGCAGCGGTTTGCCCGCGGCGTTGTTCAGGCTAACGTCGTGAAAAGCGAGCTGCGCAGTCGCGCCTGTTCCAATCTTGATCGCGCTGACTGTCGAATCCGACTTCAATCGGGCCAACTCGGTCAGGGCGGTCTGAAGCTCGTTGACGCGCGCAAACGATGCCCGGCACTCGGCCAGCTTCTGCATATTGTCGATGGGCCACGACAGGGCGGCGATCATCTGCTGAAACGCCTGCGCGGTCTGCATCAGGGCACCCAGGGTGATCTCACCGGTCATGTATCTGGGCGCGGCGGTCAACACCGGCACAGTCTGGGTCATGATCGACCAGCTCGACGAAAACATGAACAGGTTCGCCAGCGCCTTTGTCTGGTGCCGCCAGGCACCAACCAATGTTCCGAACAGGCGCTCGAGCTCGCTTCGCTGCTCGGACTGCGCCGATTGCAGCGCAACGGTCAATGACGTGTCACGCGCCCGTACCAGGCCAAACCGGAAATCCGCCTCGCGCGCCTGGCGGACGTTGGCCGTCACCACAAGCGGGCGTCCCAGCCAGGTGGCAAAGGCCGCACCTGCCCCTGCGTACAGCAATGCCGCCCAGACCAGATGGCCGGGTAGCCATATCCGGGCAAAACCGAGATTCACCTGTGGCGAACCAGATAGTGCCCAGAGGATCTGGGTGAAGCTGATCAGCAACAGCAGGCAGTAGAGCAGTGAGTGAGCCAGGTCGATGGCATGTTCTGTCGCGATCCGGATGTCTTCGGCAATCCGGCCATCGGGATTGTCATGCTGGCCGGCGATCTGGCTGAGCTGGTCCTGGCGACCATTGCTCACCCATTGCGTCGTGATGTGAAGCGTCAGATCGCTTCGCCACTCAACCTGCAGGCGGCGCCTGATCAGCAGGTGCGAGGTCAATACGAACATGTTGGCCAGGATGATCAAGACCGCATAGGCCACCTGGCGAAACAGCTGATCGATGTCCCGCAGCTCCAGCGCATCGAACAGATGACGATTCCAGGTATTGATCGCCACCGGAATGGCCACCTGCGCCACCGTGAGGATCAGCAATGTAATGGTCAGGGTCCAGGCGAGCGTGCGCCGCTGACCTCGCCAGAAGCGCGTCGCAAACGATTGCTTGAGGATGGATGGCGACATTCGCTGGTTTGGCAGAGCAGACATTGCACAGGTTCAGGAAGTGAATGATGCCATCCCGATGCGGCTGTGAAAGCCGGTCTCAACGCTGGAGAGTGTGTTGCAACATGACATCGGCAACGGCATTCATCCGAAGAGCCTCGAGGTCGTCGAACAGGCGAGACGCTGTCGAGTGCGGTCGATGGCGTTCGGAAGCCTGCACGAAATTTGAACGAAACTTTCGCGTCCCGGCTTGCGGAGTCCGTCCAACAAGTTGATAGTTGCGCGGTTGTCCACCGGCGAGACAGGATGGAGGGACGCGACGCCGATTCCCGGATTGACACCCCGCGACAAAGCGCTGTTCGAACGCGGCAGGAAAGCGATGGCCGCGCGGTGGGTGGTCTTCCCCTCGCTCGACGGTGACTGGGGCCTGGGCCCCACCTTCATCACCGATTCCTGCACCGGCTGTCATGTTGCCGGGGGGCGAGGCAGCGTCAACCCGGACCCGGCCGCTACGTTGGTCCATCAGCTGGTGCGCCTGTCGGTTCCCGGGCCGACATCCAATGGCGGGCCGCGGCCGCATCCCAACTATGGCTCCCAGCTTAAGGTGTTCGGCGTGCAGGTCGGCGTGCAGACCAACCGCATTCCCGCCGAGGGCAAGGCGTTTCTCGACTGGCGCGAAACACCGGTTGGCCTGCCGGACGGTGAGACCGTCATGCTGCGTGAGCCGCGTCTGCGCACGCAGGATCTGAATTTCGGGCCGCTCGGTGACACGACGATGACCTCGGTGCGCAATACGCAGGCATTGATCGGATTGGGTTTTCTCGAGGCGGTTCCCGATGCCACAATCCGGGCGATGGCCGCCGATCAGGCGAGGCTGGGTTTGCGCGGGCGCCCGAATGTCGTCTACGACCAGATCGGCGGTCACTCGGCGATTGGTCGATTCGGCTGGAAAGCCAACGAACCCAGCGTCCCGCAGCAGATCGCCGGTGCGTTCCACGAGGATACCTTCTCAACGTCATGCGGCACTACAGCTTGAAGCGCCTGCTGGAGGCACAGATGCACGGTCCCTCTTCTGTGCTCGGCGATACGCTCCTGGCCGTCAGGCCAGCGATGCTCGATCCCAAGGCGCTTGACGTCTAGGCTCCACTCGATCCCGCCACCGGCCGTATGTGGGCGACCATGGACGACATATTCGGCACTGATCTGGAAGAGAATCTCTGGATGCTGCCGCCATGCCCAGCTACTTCACGCAAAGGTCAGGGCCGCCGCCGACCAAGGCGCTTTTCTTCTCCTCATGGGCCATGGTGCCCGACGCCATCGCAGCGCCCCTTTTCTATGAAGCTGAACGGCGCTTGAGCGTCGTCGACGGCTAGCCAAGGCGTCTATGCGCAAGACAAGCTGCGCTTAGAGGTTGATGGTTGCGCGTAGATAGAACATAGTTGCGTATAAAATTCTACGCGCAACTTAGGGGACGAATTGGCGAAGCAAATTTCCGACCAGGACCTGACCGCCATCGAGCAGGCTGTCGGCAGCTATCCTGAGGGTGCGTCAGCGCAGCAGATTCTGTTGGCTTTGACGCCGCCCATTCCTCTGCGCACGCTCCAGTATCGCCTGAAGCATCTCGTCACCCACAATCGTCTGGTCAAACAGGGCCAAGGGCGATGGGCGCGATACCTCCTGCATTCCTCGGCGTCGAAATCCGACGCTGCGGGTGCGATCGCGCAAGAAGGCGACGAGTCCTTTATTCCCCTGTCGTCGGCGGGCATCGCGATCCGCGACTATGTTCGACAGCCACCCGAAGCGCGAAGGCCGGTGGGCTACGAGCACGGTTTCCTAGACGCCTACCGGCCGAACTCCAGCTTCTACTTGTCGGAAGATGAGCGCGCGCATCTCGCGGCAGTCGGGCGGCCGCAGATCGCCGAGCTGCCCGCCGGCACCTATGCCAAGCAGATCTTGAGCAGGCTCCTGATAGATCTCGCCTGGAACTCGAGTCGGCTCGAAGGCAACACCTATTCGTTCCTGGACACCAAGCGCCTCATCGAGCTCGGCGAAGTGGCGCGAAGGCCGCGCACATCTCGAAGCGCAGATGATCCTCAATCACAAGGATGCTATCGAGTTTCTCGTGCGCGCTGCCGACGAAATCGGCTTCAACCGTTATACGATCCTCAATCTCCACGCACTGCTCGCCAATAACCTTCTCGCCGATGTGACGGCGGCCGGCAGGCTGCGCTACATCGCCGTTGGCATCGAACGCTCCGCCTTCCATCCCCTCGAGGTGCCGCAACTTATTGAGGAAGCCTTCGATCAGATCCTCGCTACAGCGGCTGCGATCAGCGATCCGTTCGAACAGGCGTTCTTCATCATGGTGCAAATCCCTTACCTGCAGCCCTTCGACGACGTGAACAAACGCGTATCGCGCCTCGCCGCCAACATCCCGCTCATCAAAGAGAACCTCTCGCCGCTCTCCTTCGCGGACGTGCCACGGCAAGCGTACACCGATGCCGTGCTCGGCGTTTACGAGTTGAACAAGATCGACCTTCTGAAGGACGTCTTCATTTGGGCCTATGAGCGATCAGCCGCGCGCTATGCCGCCGTCCGCCAATCGCTCGGCGAGCCCGATCCCTTCCGGCTGCGCTATCGCGCCCAGTTGCGCGAAATCATCGCCGACCTCATCCGCTCGCGCGTGGGCCGCAAGGAGACTGCAGCGCGCATAGCTGCCTGGCCGAACGAGGCGATCGAGTCGGACGACCGCAAGCGCTTCAACGAAGTCGTCGAGGCCGAGCTGACCAGCCTGCATGAGGGAAATTTCGCCCGCTATCAAATCCGGCCATCCGAATTCTCCGCCTGGCGAAAAGTGTGGGAGTCGGCATGAACGACACCTCCCGGGCGAAGGCGCGAACAACGACGAGTCTACTCGCTCTGCATCGAACGCTTTCGCGGCATCATTTCGCTGCAGTGGCGACGACCGGAAAGATCGTGACCTCAGGCTGGTTCAGGGATCGGCGCTGGACCGACTGCTCTCGGACAAGGGGTTGCGCTCGCGAATGGCAAGCGCGCTTGCGAAATGCGACGTCAAGGACGAGTTGACCCAAGCCGCACAGACGGCGCTGACAAATCTGGACGTCGCCTTCCGAAAGGAGAGCCATCCCGCCGGGCTCGATTTGGCCATCACAGGCGGGCAAGGCGCGTCTATCGTTTCCATGCTCCAAACCAACGCTTCCCAGGCCTTTCTCACCACACACAGTCCCGCCACCCTATCGGCCGCTTCCGAAATCGACGTTTTGGTATGTGGACCATGCGGTCGATATCTGCGTAATCAGACCGGCTTGCGGGACGGGCAGGGCGGGGCGTTGACCCTGATCCAGGGCTTTGGCTCGGCGGCGAACCTGAATATTCACCTGCACTGCCGGTGCTCGATGGTGTGTACCGGTGCAACGGTGGCGGTGACACCAAATCCTGTTTGTGTTGCGCCGGAGGGTGGTTTAATGTTCTAAAAACGCAATTTCGACGACATGTCATGGGATTCATGTCGTCAATATCGACATGAAAGCCGAACATGTCGCCGTTTCTTTAAAACAAGAACATGTTCCGTTGACGTGTCGTCGATGGCGACTTAAGCTGCCCATTTGTCGCCAAAACAAGTTTTTTGCATCATGACTGACGCCGTCCTTGCCTGGCACCCTGAGCAACCCCACAACCGGCTCTCTGCGCTGCCCCCTGCGCACGAACTGGAGACCCGTGCCGTGCTCAAGGCCTGCATAGAGGCCCGGGCCGCGCTGGCCGAGCTGAAACAGGCCGCCCAACTGATCCCCAACCAGGCGATGTTGATCAACACCATCCCGCTGCTGGAAGCCAAAGACAGTTCGGAAATTGAAAACATCGTCACCACGACCGATCAACTCTTCCAGTACGCGCAGGGACATGACAACGCCGACCCGGCCACCAAAGAAGCCCTGCGCTACCGCACCGCGCTGCACCAGGGCTTTCAGTCGCTCAAGACCCGGCCGCTATGCACCGCCACCGCCGTGGACGTCTGCCGCACCCTCAAAGGCGTGGACATGGACATCCGCCGAACCCCGGGCACCCAGCTCGCCAACGACCGCACTGGCGAGGTGGTCTATACCCCGCCCGAAGGCGAAGCTCGCCTGCGCGACATGCTGGCCAACTGGGAGCGCTTCCTTCACAACCAGACCGAACTGGACCCATTGATCCGCATGGCCGTGGGCCACTACCAGTTTGAAGCCATTCACCCGTTCACCGACGGCAACGGCCGCACCGGCCGTGTCATCAACATCCTCTACCTCATCCAGGAAGAGCTGTTGAATCTGCCCATCCTGTACCTCAGCCGCCATGTGATTGCCCACAAGGCCGACTACTACCGCCTGCTGCTCAGCGTCACTAAAGATCAAGCCTGGGAGCCCTGGCTGTTATTCATGTTGCAGGCCGTGGCTGAAACCTCCAAATGGACCACCGGCAAAATCGCCGCCATCCGCTCGCTGGCCGAACACACCACCGAACACGTGCGCACACGCCTGCCCAAGATCTACACCCGCGAGCTGGTGGACGTGATCTTTGAGCAGCCCTACTGCCGCATCGGCAATCTGGTGGACAAGGGCATTGCCCAACGCCAGGCCGCCTCACGCTACCTGCACGACCTGACCGCCCTGGGCGTGTTGCGCGAAATGCCGTTCGGCAAAGAGAAGCTTTTTATCCACCCCAAGCTCATGCAACTACTCAGCCGGGACAACAACCATTTCCAGCCTTACGCCTGAAAGCGCCAGCCATAGTGCCAGCAATGGGCAGCGTGGCGGTGGTGCCTGCATCGACTCCAGGAGTACTCCCGCATGAACCCAGCACCCGAACTCGCCCCGCAACTGAAGGAACTTCGTCTAATGTGGTGAACGCCGTCGACGATGGTCAGCGCACTGGCTCGCTGGGCGGCCTGCGCCAGCAGTCGCGCGGTCATGCGCTGGCCGAACGGCCACACACGTGACGACAAGAATACGGCCCGGATCTTGCCAGGCAAGAGTCGGCGGTCCATGGCCGAGACAACTTCATCGACCGCGGCGTCGGCGTGGGCGGAAACCCCGGGCCCTTGAGGCGGAAAGGGCCCGCTGCGCGCCGCTTCGCGGTCAGGTACCGGCCACCATCCTCGAAACCGGCCGCGGGTCGTCATTTTCCATGCCGGCGGCCGCCCGCAGCGCCTCGGTGGTTTCGCCCGCGCCGTCCGGCCGCCAGCCGGGAGGCCCAAACGCATATCCGGCCACTTCGCGCAGCGAGCGCGCGCTTACGACATCACGAAACAAGTCGACCCACTGCGTGAACTCCACGCGCAGCGGGTTGTAGCTGCGGATGGGCTTGACCCAGCCGTAGACACAGGGTTCGTCTTCACGTTCCTCGATGTAGGTGCCGAACAGCCGGTCGAAGATGATCAGCACGCCGCCATAATTGGCATCGAGATAGCGCAAATTGGAGGCGTGGTGCACGCGGTGCGCCGAGGGGGTGTTGAGCACGTATTCGAGCCAGCCCAGCTTCGGTATCCAGGTGGCATGCAGCCAGAACTGGTAAAGCAGGTTCAGCGAGAGCGTGCCGATGATGACGGCAGGTTCGAAACCCAACCAGACGAGCGGCAGGAAGAAGAACAGCGTCCCGGTGAACTTACCCGTCCAGCCCAGGCGGTAAGCAGCTGAGAGATTGAGCTGGTTGGGCGAGTGGTGCACGGCGTGCGTTGCCCAGAACCAGCGAACCCGATGGGCGGCCCAGTGATACCAGTAGTAGAAGAACTCCTGGCCGAAGAACATCAGCGCGAACGCCCAGCCGGTTTCAAGCGGAATCGTGTAGATGCGATGCGCGTAGACGTAATCGAAGATCACCGCCAGGAACGGCAGGGGCATGAAACGCAGGCCGTTGCGCACCAGGGCATCTAACAGACTGACGCCGGCCGCCCGCCAGTCGTAGCGCTCCGTGCCGGTACGACGCGAGAGCACGACCGCCTCGACCAACGAGGCCAGCACGATGAGGGGAAATGCAAAGGCGAGAATCTTGAACTCGGTGTTCATGAACGGACTCAGTGGCAACAGTGTCGGCGTAGTATATGAGCAATGCTCATGTTTTGTGCTCGTGTTTTTCCAGCCCCGCCATTGGGACAAAATCCATGAAGAAACAATCGCTTACGCGCCGCACCCCGCGCCAGGCCCGGGCCCGTGAGACCGTTTCATTCATATTCGAGGCGGCCGTGCGCATCCTGGAGGCGGATGGCCTGGATGCACTGACCACCAACCGGATCGCGGCCCTGGCCGGCGTGAGCATCGGCACGCTCTATCAGTACTTCCCCAACCGCGAGGCGCTGCTGGACGCACTCGCACAGCGGGAGATCGCCAGCGTATTCGAATCCCTGGCGCGGCTGCGCCAAGCGGACGCGCCGGCCATCTCCCGCGATGAACGCCTGCGCCAGATCGTGCGCGCCCTGCTCGGCGCGCTCGACGGCCGGCTGCGCGCCCGTCGTGCACTGATGATGACGATCATGAGTTCCGGTCGTTTCGAGGCGGTGCTTGCGCAGACCGACTCGATGACAGCGGCCCTGGTCGCCCGGGCCGGGGCGGTCAGCGAGGCCGACACGCTCAACGGTTTCGTGCTCAGCCGCGCGGTCGGGGGCGCGGTCCGCGGCGCACTGCTGCGTGACGAAACGATACTGCGCGAACCGGCCTTCGAAGAGGCCCTGCTGCGCTTGATCGCAGGATTCCTGGGACAGGGAGGTGGCCAACCATGATCGATGAGAAGAAGTTCGACGACTGCGTTCGCGCGGTGTAGGGGGCGGCCAGGCTGACGAACAAGACAGCGGCGAGCCAAACCGACCAGGGCGCATCGGCTGGGCGCGCGGGCTCAAACGGGTGTTCGATATCGACATGAGCCAGAGCCCAAACGGTGGGCAGGGGCAACTGAAGGTACTGACGCCGATCGTTGAGCGGGCGGCCATTGAGGAGATCCTGACTCACCTGGGGATCGATCCACAACCGCCACCGCGGGGCCAGGCGCGCATGGCTCAGGCCGATCAGGCGTGGTGATCGGTATCGCGACGGCGACAAGCAGCCAGGGGGACAGGTCGAATCAGTCAGGCCGGCAGGGAACACCGTGTCGCGGGCGCTGCTGCGCGTTCGGTGCCGGGGCGGCACGAGTCATGCCCGGAGCGGCCGATTAGTACGCACCTTGCGGCCCGGGCACCGAGCTGGCACCAGCAAACAGCACGGGTCGATCTGCTTTTTCCCCGCTTGGCCGGCCGTCATTGGCAGTCGGTTACTCGGCAAATACCGTTTAAAATTCCTGTTGCCGGCTCCTTCGCCTATGGACGCACCCGCACCGCCTACAACGCCAAGCTCAAGCCCGTGCAGCTGAAGGTCGACCAGAACAAATGGCAGGTGTTAATCCCGCAGGCTCACGCGGGCTACATCGACTGGCCGCAGTATCAGCGCAATCATGCTGCGCTCACGCGAAACGGCGCTGGCTTCTCCCCTGGGCAACGCGGTCGGCTGCCACGCGAGCGCAGCGCGCTCCTGCAGGGGCGGCTACTCTGTGGGCGGTGTGGCGCGCGTATGCGGGTGCACTATGAACTATTGGAAGGACGCCTGAAGCCCTATTACATATGCAATGAACAAGTCGTGCGTCGCGCGGGCAAGACCTGCCAGTGGGTTCACGGTACCGCGGTCGATGAAGTCATCGGGTCCATGTTGCTGGACATCGTGGCGCCGGCGGCCATCGAAGTGGCGTTGGGGGTTCAGCAAGAGATTGCCCACCGGATCGAAGAGGCCGACAATCGTCGCAAGGTGCAACTCGAGCGCGCGCGCCATGAAGCCGAATTGGCGCGACGGCGGTACGTCAAAGTGGATCCCGAAACCCGGTTGGTCGCGACATCGCTGGAGGCAGATTGGAACGAGCGGCTGGGCCAGCTCGATGCGCTCCATCACGAGCACGAGAAGCAAGGCCAGGCCGATCGGACACTCTTGGACGCCGAGGCACGCAAGCGCATCCAGGCGCTGGCCGCCGACTTCCCACGCGTATGGCGGGATCCGCGCACCCAATCCATCGAGCGAAATAATATGCTTGGCCTATTGATCGAAGACGTCACGTTGGCCACGATCGAGGCTCGTGTGCACATTCACATACCTTGGAGCGGCCGCCGCACCCAGAGCCAGTCAATCGAACGGCCCAACCCGATCGCGCGCATCCGCAAGACGCCCGACACCGTTGTCGCAATGATCGACGAAATGCTCGAGACGCAGTGCGACCGACAGATCACCGAACGCCTAAACACCGACGGTCATCGCAACTGACGGGGCGATATCTTCACCGAAAAGAAGGTCGGCGCGGTGCGTCGGACCTATGGCCTCAAGAATTGATTCGCTCGGCTTCGCGAACGCGGCTTGCTCACCGGCGAAGAGATTGCCGCCCAGTTGAAGGTCTCGCCGAGCACCGTTCATTACCATGGACGACAAGGAGTTCTAAAGCGCCATCATTACGGCAACAACCGTCGCTACCTGAATGAGCCGCCCGGCGATGTACGCTACGTCAAGGGCGCTGGCGGCCGGTATGGCAGCACCCCGGCGCGGGTTATGCCCGCTCGACCTTCACAATGAGATGCATTGCGATGTCAAAGCCTTATCCTTCGGAGAACGTGGCCTGGCAGGTAGGACGGACGTGCCGTAGTGGCGGGCAAAGTCCTGAACGGTGCGGTTGGCCCGCGGCTCGTAGCGATCGGCATCAGCGATCACTGAACGCGCATTGTCCGGCACGATCAGTTGTGGCACCCCACCGTAAAAACTCAGCGCGCACACCATCGAGCCAATCCAATCGCCCAGCTTCTGCGCCTCGGTGGCGCAGGCGAAGGTGTAACTGGAGGCGCCCATCGCCGCCACGAAGATCTGCTCGCGAGCGCCGGTGTTCAGGGGGACAGTGGGACCGGCGTAGTCGATGAACAGCTTCTCGCCGGCACGCCGGTGCTGGCGCATCGAGCGCTTCAGGATTCGGGCAAATGCTTTGTAGTGTTCACAGAACTGCGTGTAGCGCCAGGAGCGCCCATGCGGGTGCTCGACGAGGTACTCCTCCCACAGCAACATCATCGTCATCCCCTTGCGATCCAGTTCTCGGTGAATGTGCCCCCAGTCGAGCTGAACACAGGGGGTGAGACTGGCCGAACGCGGCAGCAGGCGTGAGGCCAACGTCTTCTCGTCCCAGTCGCGCACTGCCGACCAGTTCAGACCGGCGGCATTGGCCAGTCCAACATATTTGTTCACCACGCCCTTGGAAACCCCCAACGCGGTGGCAACCTTCTCGTGGGACAGATCGGACTCCCAATTCAGTCGCAATACAACCTTGATCATGCGTAGCCCCAATCCTTCTCTGGGCACCGCTCCCCTCCAGCAGAAAAATCCGCCAAGGCTACGGGCCCCGGGTTTGTTGTATACGCAGCGCCACGGCGGTCACGATACCGAAACGTCCGGTCATGATGCCGAAACGACCGACCACGATCGGCCGGAATGCGCGGTCACGATGGCCCGAAATCCGCGGTCACGTTACCGAAATCGTCGGTCACGATGAGCCGAAATACCTAGTTCGTCGAGATTAACATCAGGCCAACAGCCTGATGGGCAATAGTCGACCGATTTGGCGACCTGCCCATTGATCGGACTCAAAGAATTAGAAATCGATCACGTCAGGTCGACCCGCCATGATTCCTTCGCTGATTCCCGACGGCCTGAGCAAAGACTTTGTTGAAGACCACGCAAGCTGCGACAATAAACAGATTTTGGGGCGGAATCTCTCGGGCCCAGTCCCGGAGTTCCGCGCTATGATCGTTGCGCTACGCAACAGGCTCGCAACTCCCTTCGTCTCGTCCTGATATGAGGCGTTGGCCGCTATGCGTAGATGGCGCTGCTGTGGTGACAACAATGCCATTTCGGACAGGTGCTTTTCGAGGAGAGGCTCCGGTAAGATCGGAATTTCAAGAGGAACACGAGAAAGATGACCATTTTCACCATCGGCTACGAAGGTCTGAACATTGACGATTTCATGTCGCTGCTATCCGAGCACGGCATCGAAACGGTGGTGGACATCCGCGAGTTGCCGCTGTCCCGTAAGCCCGGATTCTCCAAGAAGGCACTGGCCAACGTGCTCAATCTGTCTGGCCTCGAGTACGTCCACATAGTCGAGCTGGGCTGTCCGAGACCCGTGCGCGACGGCTACCGCGCCGATGGCGACTGGAAGCTCTACACGACGGGATTCATGACGTACCTGAAGAAGCAGAAGGGCGCCGTCGCCAAATTGGTCGACCTGGCGCAGTCGTCGACCTGCGCACTGCTGTGCTACGAGGCCGATTTCAATTTCTGCCACCGCTCGATGGTGGCCGATGCCGTCCGCAAGCGGTGCGATACGGGAATCAAACACATAGCCGTCGTCAAAACAACGGCATCTGGCTTTCGTCAGTTGGCTTACGCTTAGGCGGGTAGAACAGGCTGACGATCAGCCATTGGCGCTGGAACCGGTGCTGGTTGCCCATCAAGAACATCAGATCCTTGCTGCCGAGGTCTTGCTCCAGCTTGGCTCGAAACGGCGCTTCCCAAGCGTCGCCGTGACTGCTGCGGCAGTTCCAGAACAGCGCTCCGGCCTCCCAGTCCACGATCTTGTGCTCGTGCTCCTTCTCGCCCTCCGCCGTGTCGCAAACGTAGCGGTAGTGGAAGTCGAACGGAACCTTTCGTAACTGCTTCACCTGCTTGCGCTCCTCGTCCTCCGAGAATAGATTGCCCTGCATCTGTTCCTGTAGCAGCTTGTCCCGTTCCTCGTCCGTCCAGTCCGGGTTGCGAGACTCGGTGATGTTGAGTCCCAGCAGCCTCTTGGGCCGCAGCAGCGCGAGCGACAAGCCGTCGGCCAGACGTGCCGCGTCGATGGCGTCGAAGCTCTCGAACGACGGGATCTTTTCCAGCCATTGCCACCGGCTGGCCCACGCCTTCTTAGTATCGATCATTTCGCTGCAGTTGATGGTGTCGACGTAGATCTTGTGGCTTTCGGGCCGGTGGTCTTTGTTCGACTTCTCGACGCGAACGTCGATCCACTGCCACTTCTTGAACTGCTGACTGTCCTCGACCATTCGAAATGGCACAGGGAAGAGGCGGCGCATCGCGCCGCTTTGGGTGATGCCCGCGACGCAGGAAGTTTCGACGTACTGCGCGCTTGGCGAAGGGTACGTCTTCGCCAAGATCAGGATGCGTTCGACTTGTCCCAATGCCATCGCTCGCGTCTCCTTACTCCCTCTTCTCGAAGCGCATGAAGTCCAAGAGCCGCTTGGACTCGTTGATCTCGTCGTGCGGCACCAGCAGGTACTTCCAGGGCTTGGTGCCGACGCTGGCCGCATGGTCACAGGCGTGCTTGCACCACTGCGCGGCAGCGGCGGCCTTGGCCTGTGCCTCCTTGGTATCGATGTCGGCGCGCGCCTTCGTCTCAACCATCAGGATCGTGGCATTGCTCTCGGCCACGAAATCGGGCACGTACTCCGGCTGCTCGATGCCGAGCTTGTAGTAGATCTGGAACTGCCCCTTCGCGGGCTTGAACCATTTCAGCGAATCGCGCTCCAGGATGACGGAGAAGCGCCGCTCGGTGTCCGAGTCGAACTTTTGTAATGGGTATAGGCAGCGCGTGAAGCCGCCGAACATCATCTGTTTGATGCGGCCAAGGTCGGTCACCGTCTCCCGGAAGTGATGCGCCGTCTGGCCCGCCGTGGCGGTGTAGTTGCACGGCGGAGTTCGGTGAAGCCACGACTTACCTGTACCTCGTACTCGGTCGCCTCCTCCCAGAAGTGAGCCATCATCTGCGAATGAATTTCCTTGGCGATGGCTTGCGCTGTCCATTCAGAACGTTAAGTGCATCGGCCCCCGAAAGGTATCCCTGCAGGTGCCGCACCATCTGGCCCGCGAGGTCATACAGCAGATCGGCGTGGGTGAAGTAGTCGATGTCGTCGAAGTCGACCAGCGCGTGAACGATGTAGTCCTCCGGCCGCTGCTCCTTCAGCTCGGCCTCGGCAGCCAACGTGAACTGCTCGCTGGTGCGCAGCATCTGTCCGACGATCTCGCGCTGCCCGGGTTGTAGATGGAGTCGGCTCAGATCCAGCGTGAACGCGCGAAAGCCGGTCGTCACCTCGCCGGCGGGCACCACGGCGATACGCGGGATGTCGATGGTCTGCTGCACCACAATTTCCGTCGTTCTGGCGACGACGGCGGTCAGATCGAGCGCAGACGCTGATTCGTCCACGCCGGCCAATAGCGCGCCCTGCATCGGCTTCAGCCGCTCCGCGACCTCCGCAAGGATCTCCTGCTGTACTTCGGGCTTCAGCAATGCACTGCTGGTGGGCACAAGATCGCGCCGCACCTCGTACGTGCCGATCACGTCCATGACCACGCGCGCGGCTTGCTTCTCGGCCTCGGTGGTGAACACTGGTTGTGGCGCGACAGCGGTGGCTGACCCGTCGGAATCTCCGGCGGCACCCGTCTGCACCACGGGCGCGTCCGTCAATCCGAGACGCGCGGCTGCGCCCGACACCACGTACACGCTGACCTTCTTGTCTTCGGAGCTTGGCGCGTCGAGGATGATCTGCTTCAGTCGGATCGGCGAATCGCCACGGTTGGCCTCGTCGATGATCTCCTGGAACCGGTCGTGCGCGACGATGTTCAGACGATCCACCGCGGCCACCCCGGTACGCTTGCCGTAGGGCAGCCGCAGGCCGCGGCCGATGGACTGCTCGATCAGCGTGCGGGCGTTGGCGGCGCGCAGCGGCACGATGGTGTAGAGGTTGGTCACGTCCCAACCTTCCTTGAGCATGTTGACGTGAATGACGATCTCGGTCGGCTCGTCCACGCTCTCCACGGCCAGCAGGCGCGTGATCATCGCCTCTTCCTCCGCACCGGTCCGGCTGGAATCAACCTGGATCACCTTGCCCTGATACCGCCCTTCATAGAAGGCAACCGATTCCAGAAGCGCCAACAGTTGCCCTGCATGCGTGGTATCGCGCGCAATCACGAGCATGAAGGGCTTGACCCCTTTCACGCCGTTCTCGCGCGCATAGGTCAGTCAGCTCGACCTTGGTCGTCTCGTGCAGGCGCACGCCGTCTTCCAGCTTGATCTTCTCGATCTCCTCGGGCGTGTGCGTCCGGGCGTCGAAGTTCCGCTGCGTAACCACGGCCGGCTCCTTGACGAAGCCGTCCTCCATCGCCCGCGCCAGCGGGTAGTCCATCACCACGTTCTTGAACGGCACCGGGCCCGTGGCTGGACTCGACGAAGGGCGTGGCGGTCAGTTCCAGGCCGAACAGCGGCTTGAGCTCGTTGATCGCACGCACGCCTGCGCTTGGCGCGGTAGCGGTGCGATTCGTCCATCAGCAGCACCAGGTCGGGCAGGTTCGCCAGATAGTTGAAGTAACTGTCGCCCAGCACCTCGCGCATGCGCTTGATGCGCGGCTCCTTGCCGCCGCGCACCTCGGAGTTGATCTTCGAGATGTTGAAGATGTTGATACGAACGTTGCCGAAGCAGTTCGCCGCGTGCACTGGTCGCGCTGATCGTAGTCGTCACCGGTAATTACTCGCGGCGACGATGGCAAACTCGGCAATGCCCTTGAACACGTATTTGGGCGTGTTGGGCGTGAAATCCTTGATCAGCTTGTTGTAGATCGTCAGGTTGGGCGCCAGCACGAAGAAGTTGCTGATGCCATAAGCCAGATGCAGGTAGGCGACGAAGGCGCCCATCAGCCGCGTCTTGCCCACGCCGGTGGCCAGCGCAAAGCACAACGAAGGAAACTCGCGCTCGAAATCCTCCAGCGTGCTGAATTCGGCCTTCAGCGCCCACAGGATGGCCGAGACATCGCGCTCGTGTTCCAGAAGATCGGGGGCGGCATCGAGCATGCGCGCCAGTCTGGCGAGGGATTCCGCCTGTGGCGGCCGCAACGAAAGACGGCCGGTGACGGCATGCAAAACGCGCGTGTTCATTCGTCGTTCTCCGGCCCAAACAGGCCGCCTTGATTCGCGTTCGCCGTGTTGGCAAGCGCGGCCTTCCTGCTCCGTGTTTTCCGGCCGCTGTCAGCATCCGCTGCGGGTTCCGTCCTGTCGGGCTCAGCCATCGGCAGATTGGCCACGTTGAGGCTGTAGTCGTCATGCCCCCAATGGCAGCGGGCCAACACCATCTTCGGGATCTTCTTCAACGTCAGGTGCGGCCAGCGCTCCGCCGCCCGGGTGGCCGTCACGCCGCGAAACGCCGAACAGCACACCAGCAGGCTCTGCTCGGGTCCGACTTCGTCGGCCAGCGCCTGCAACTGCTCGGCCGACAGGTTCTGTGTGGTGACGTAGATGAAGTCGCGCTCGCTGGAATGACCGTGCTGCCACCAGCGCAACTCCGAGGGTGCGTAGATGAAGCCTTCCAGTTTGGCCAGCGCCTCAGCGAGCTGCGCCGCGTTGTACTCGGGGTTGATAACCGGGTTGCCCCAGCGGTCGTTGACGATCAGGCTGGGCGCGAGCCGGTAGTAGCGGAACCCGCCGCCGCCTTGCCAGCCGACAGCTTCGGTGACGCCGCCCTTGTCTTCGCCGTCGACGACCTTCTTCAGGCGCGGAATAATATGCGTGTGGCAGTGCTCGCCCAGCTCGACCATGATCCAGCGGCGGCCCATCTTGTGGGCAACGGCGCCGGTGGTACCTGAGCCGGCAAAGGAATCGAGAACGAGATCGCCGGGCTTGGTGGCGATTTGCAGGACTTTCGTCAACAGCTTCTCAGGTTTGGGGGTGGGGAAGACATTCTGAGAATTGAACGCCAGCATCTCCCGTTTTGCGTCCTGGTTATCTCCGGAGTCGTCGCGCAGCCAAAGCGTGTCAGGCACCAGGCCCGTGCCGACCTTCTGCAAAAACGACTTCAGCCGCGGCTTGTCCTTCTCTTGGTTCGCACCCCACCAAATCATGTGTTCTCGCACATGCTCCGAATGGCGCTTCTCGTCGTATGCCCAAACGCGTGTCTCGCTAGGGAAGATCAAAGCCTCAGTCCTAGGATGGCGGATTCCGTAGTACAGATTCGGACGTTCAGCACGCGTCTTCGCACATGTATAGACGACTGACTGCCAAAGACCTCGAGCGTCGTTGTCTGGATTCGAATATCCCTTCAATTGCTCGTTGTTTCGCTCGACGTGGTTTGGCTTCCAGTCATCTTTTCTGCGCGCATACAAGAGCATGTGGTCATGGCTGACGCTGAGCCACTTCGCGTCGTTCTGCTTTGAGTATTTCTTCTGCCAAACGACATTCGCTACGAAGTTGATCCTTCCGAAGACTTCGTCGCACAGCACCTTGAGATAGTGTGCCTCGTTGTCATCGATCGTGATCCACAACGAACCATCCTCAGCCAATAGCCCTCGGATGATCTCCAGCCGATCCCTCATCAACCCCAGCCAAATCGAATGCTCAAGCCCGTCGTCGTAATGCGTGAACGCGCTGCCCGTGTTGTACGGCGGATCGATGAACACGCACTTGACCTTGCCGGTGAACTCCGCCTCCAACGCCTTCAACGCCAGCAGGTTGTCCCCGAAGATCAGCCGATTGTCGAAGATGTCGTTGTCCGTCACACGCAGCTTGGCGTGGTAGGACTTCTCGGGATCTTCGAGCAAGATGCGCGGCTCCAGCTTAGGGCGCTTCTCCTTTCCGATCCAGGTGAGTTCGAGTTTCTGCTTACTCATTTTTACTTGTCCTATGGCTGTGCGAGGGCAGCCATCAAGCGCGTCTTCACTGTTCGGCAGTCGGACTTGTTCTCGAAAACGGCACGCGCTTGCTTTCCCCACTGAACGGACTGGACGACATCGACGAGTTTCTGGGCGACCGCGTCGACCTCGACCGATAGGCCGGTCAGCTCATCAGCGGTGAGCGTCAACTCCGCACCAACGGCCAATGTCTGCCGGATGAAGATGACGTGCAATAGCAGCCACACGCCGTTGCTCAGTATTTCCTTCGACGGAAGCGAACCGGGTGTGAGGCCAATCGGATCTGCCTCCGCGTTCGCCCGGGCCCGGACCTTCTCCATAACAGCACGACCGACCTGAGCGATGTGCCACATCTGGCGGGCGGTGAGAGAGTCCGCAAACAAGCGGTCGTAGGCGCCGCTTAATGGATCGGTCGGAGGGACCAAACCTCCGCGGCCGAACAGCTTCTTCTTGTCGGCCTTCGCCGCGACTACATAGTCTGGCCACTGGTTCGACGTAACGGTACAAGCCAAGAAGGAAGCGAGCTCGCGTGCGCTAAAGCACGTGGCGGACAGGGGTGGATCGTCCTCGCCGTGCTTGATCAGATAGGTGATGCCCGCCATCCGCAACGTCTGCTGCCACATGATCTGGCGCTCGTCTAGCGCAGCAAAGTCTTCGACATCGACCGCGTTCTGTCGGTTGCGGGACTGCGTGACGCGCTCCCCGAAGCCGTTTGGCGTGTTCTCCAGGCACACAAAGGTGGCCATGACGACGGCTGGATGTGCGTCATAGTAAGCCGGCGCTTCTCGTGCAATAGCACCTACGGTCTGGGCTCCGTTGATGATCGACACGCCCTTGACTTTGAACCTGCCGTTCTGCCGGTTCGGGTCGCGCGGATGCTGCTCGCTAATCGACTGGCAAAGGAACGTCACGCCGTTGTTGAAGTAGAAGAAGTGTTCAGATTCTTGCCGAAGGGTTTCGCTCAAGCCGAGGTTGACTGTCGTGGCGCCCTTGAAGCGGCGGATGTTTCTGTCTACCAGGTGCTCTTTGTGTGAGGACCACAACTCTACCAGCCGCTTGGCATCCATTCGCCCGTAGAAGGCCTTGTATGGCTCTCGGGTATGCCCGAAGTCCTTCAGCTCGATGTCGGCTTCGATGGGCTGTGCCGATGCGCCGTCCAAGTGCAGGTCGTGAAGCGTAGCCAGCCCGTAAGCATAACAGCGCAAGAAGCCGGGGTCCGTTCCGTTGAACGCTCGCTCCAAGTCGCGAAAAATGTCGCGTCGGTCGTCAGACACAGCCGTGCCGCTGTACGCCAGCACCACCTTCAGCTTGCCGACGCCGCTGTTCAACGCAGCGGTGATGGCGGGGAGCCTGGCCTTGAGGGCATCGTTGAAGCGATCGGATTTTCCTTCCAGGAGGTCAGTAACGCCGTCCCGAAACTTGGACACGTCGCCAAGATCAGGTTCGCCGGTGCCGGATTCCTTGTACTTGGACTGAATGATCCAGATCGTCTGGTCGGGCGCCACGTACACCGAGTCGATTCCATGATCCTTGCCGCCATCGACACTTGCGCCTACTGCGTCGTCCAGCGTCGCGCCAGCCTCCTCGTGAAGGACGAAGGCAGCGATGGCCCGCGATAGGAAGTTGCTCCGCCGGGCGTTGGGGCCAGCGCCGACCGGCGCGATTCGCTCACCGAAGTCAGCGTCCAGCTTCTGACAAAGAAGGTCCAGTTCGAGAGGGCGGGCGAGAGCAGCTGCCATCAGATCAGTTCCCACTCGACCGTGAACAGGGTCTGCTCCTGCACCTGTTGGTTGAGCTGCGATTCGAGCTTCGATATCAGTTCATTGCGTTCCGCCTCGATCAAGTCCTGGCGCGCGAACAGCTCCCGGCGCAGACGCGTGCGCTTGTTCTCCAGTTCGCGTTGCCGCTTCTGCCATCCCAGCTTCTCGTCCAATGTCGGGGAGATCGAAGCGGTCCGGCGCACTTCCTTCACCTCTCGATCGATGTCCTTGATCTCCTGTTCCAGCCCCAGCTTCAAGTCGTCCGCCCAGGCGTCGAGCTTCTGCACTTCCTGTTCGAAGAAGCCCAGATGGCGCTGGTTGATGTCGCGCAGCAGGCTGGCCTTACGGATCTCGACATCGGCCTCCAAAGCTGCGTCGGCCGCACTGAACAGCCCCGCCGGCCGGGTGGTTGCCGGCAGGCGCAGCAGTTTTTCTGGATCGGCCTCGGCAAGGGCGACGCCGCCGGTGGTGTTGGCAGCCACCACCAGGTGCTGTTCCCTGTCGCCCAGTGCCTCAACCGACACAAGCTTGACCGTCAGCCATCCGGTCTTGCCACGGTAGGCCTCCAGCGTGCTCATCCGCGAGCCGTAGGCGCCGTAGTCGAAGACGAGTTTGCCGCCTTCAAGCGGACGGGACTTGGCACTCTCGGCGACCCATTGCGCGAGCGGATGGCTGACGCGGTACAGATGCGCGTCACCTGACCGTCGCGGCAGTTCGTAGCGCCCAAGTTCGATGCCATCGAGGCCGCTGCCCTCGATATCGGGCGGCGCGTGGCGCAGATCGAAGCCGTCGTCGTCGAAGTCAGCACATTCACTCAGTTCGGCGCGGGTCAGGTCCATCAACAGGCGCTCGAAGCGGTTGCGGGTGGCGCGGCTGTCTTCGGCACGCATCCGCAGCTTGGCCTGTACCTCCTCGTCAAAGTGTTCCAGCAGGATCTGCCGCGTCTTGACCATCGCCTCGTTGATCTCGCCGGAGAGGTCGATCTGGAGTTGTTCAAAGCTGGACTTGATCTCCTCCGGTTCGCGGCAATTCTGGTAGATCTCGGCGATCCGGCGCTCGAAGTCCACGCCCGAGCCGACGGCGCCCAGCACTTCATCGCTGGCGCCGAATACGCCCTCGAAGAGCCGGAACTTCTGTGCCAGCAGTTCATACACGCGGGCGTCGGCCTCGTTGCTGCGGTCCACGAAGTTGACGACCACCACGTCGTACTTCTGCCCGTAGCGGTGGCAGCGGCCGATGCGTTGCTCGATGCGCTGCGGGTTCCACGGCAGGTCGTAGTTGATGACCAGCGAGCAGAACTGCAGGTTGATGCCTTCGGCGCCAGCCTCGGTGGCGATCATCACCGTGCCGCGATCCTTGAAGTGCTCGACCAGCGCCGCGCGCGTGTCGGCGGTCTTCGAGCCGGTGATGCGGTCGGTTCCTTCGTGCCGCTTCAGCCAGTCCTTGTAGACGGCTTGCGCGCGCGCATCGCTATTGGTGCCGTTGAACAATACGATGCCGTCACCGTATTGCGTGCCAGCCAGTTGGCCGAGCAGGTATTCCTGGGTGCGCTTGGACTCGGTGAAGATGATGGCCTTTCTGGCGGCCCCCAGCCGATCCAGTTCGGTAAAAGCACGATCCAGCGCGATGAGCAGCGCCTTCCCTTTGGCGTTGTCGCGGATGCTGGTGGCCAGCGTCTTGAAGTGCCGAAGCTCTGCAATCTCGTCGGCGACGGCGACGGCGCCGCGTTCGGCGCGAGGCCGCGCCGGTGAGTCCTGGCCGTCGCCGTTCCACTCCTCGGCTGTTTCGTCGAGCGACTCGTAGTCGTCATCCAGTTCTTCGGCCAGATCCGGAACCGTCGGTGCTTCGTCGAGCACGCCTTGCAGTCGCTTGGCCATCGTTTCCAGCGCGCCCGCGATGGCGTGTGTGCTGGAAGCCAGCAACTTCCACAGCACCAGCGAGATCAGTTGGCGCTGCCCGTCGGGCAAGGCCTTGAGGTTGGGCCGGCGCAGGTAGTCGGCGACCAGTCCGGACAGTTCCTTTTCTTCGCTGGACGGCGTGAACTCCTGGACGATGGCCAGGCGCGCGGTGTACGAGACATAGGGCTGCACCTGCTTGCGTAGGGTGCGCTTACAGACCGGCGCCAGACGTTGCCGCAGACCGTCGAAAGCCTGGCCCCGCCCCTGCGCCGTGAACTGCGCGCGGAAGCTGTCGAGGTCGCCGAACACCCGCTCGTCGATCATGCTGACCAGGCCGTAAAGCTCCAGAAGAGAGTTCTGCAGCGGCGTGGCAGTCAGCAGAACCTTGGAATGAACGCCTGCCAGCGCGTCCTTCAGCGTCTTGGCGATGACGTTGCTCGTTTTGTAGACGTTGCGCAGACGGTGGGCTTCGTCGAGCACGACCAGATCCCACTCGATCTCCTTGATGTCGTCAGCCTTGGCCCTGGCGAACTGGTAGGAGCAGATGACCGGGCCTGACGGCATCAAGAACGGGTTCTGGCGCTCGTTCTTTCGGATGGCGTTGTAGCTCTTGGCCTCGAGAATCAGGCCCTGCAGGTTGAACTTGTCTTGGAGTTCCTGATGCCATTGCTTGCGCAGGTTGGCCGGGACGATGACCAGGATGCGCCGGCGTCGCTCAGCCCACCGCTGCGAAATGACGAGCCCTGCCTCGATGGTCTTGCCCAAGCCGACCTCGTCGGCGAGGATGACCCCACGCGAGAGCGGATTGCGGCAGGCGAACAGTGCGGCATCAATCTGATGGGGGTTGAGGTCGACCTGCGAATCGACCAGTGTCGCCGCCAACGACTCCACCGAATCACCCGCTGCGCGGCGGGTTAGCAGCCAAGCGACGTACTGGCTCTGATGACGCGTCAGGGCCGGCGAAGTCACGACGCCTCCGACTTTGTTTTTCGGATGCCGGCCGCGATCCAGCGGTCCAGTTCCGTGCGCCGGAAGCGCCAAGTTCCCCCCAACTTGAAGCCAGGGATCTCACCCTTCTGCGCAAGGCGATACACCGTACGTTTGCCGGCCTTGAGGTACAGAGCAACCTCGTCAAGGGTCAGAATTTCGCCTTCCGGTTCGGCCATGTTGCGCGCCCTAGCCGAGTGTGCAGTTTGATTGCCAAGATTTGCCAATTCTACCACGTCAGACTTTTCGACAGACGTGCGCCAATGAGTTGACCCGAACGGCAACGCTCGGAACCGCCGCTAGTCAACGACGATTTGGATCCGTCGGGCAGGCTCGGTGGCAGGCCGGCTGAGCGTCGGCTTCAGCGCGCCGATCGTGCCCACCTACTCTTGCTCCTCGTAATCTCACTGTGCGAGGCATCCCTCGACGTAGTCGGCAGTCGCGGTTGGGTCTATCCCCCAAGAGTGGCGGCAGAGCCAGTGGCAACAGTGTCGACGTAGTATTTGAGCAATGCTCATGTTTCGTGCTCGTGTTTTTCCAGTCCCGCGATTGGGACAAAATCCATGAAGAAACAATCGCTTACGCGCCGCACCCCGCGCCAGGCCCGGGCCCGTGAGACCGTTTCATTCATATTCGAGGCGGCCGTGCGCATCCTGGAGGCGGATGGCCTGGATGCACTGACCACCAACCGGATCGCAGCCCTGGCCGGCGTAAGTATCGGCACGCTCTATCAGTACTTCCCCAACCGCGAAGCGCTGCTGGAGGCACTCGCACGGCGGGAGATCGCCAGCGTGTTCGAATCCCTGGCGCGGCTGCGCCAAGCGGACGCGCCGGCCACGTCCCGCGATGAACGCCTGCGCCAGATCGTGCGCGCCCTGCTCGGCGCGCTCGACGGCCGGCTGCGCGCCCGTCGTGCACTGATGATGGCGATCATGAGTTCCGGTCGTTTCGAGGCGGTGCTTGCGCAGACCGACTCGATGACAGCGGCTCTGGTCGCCCGGGCCGGGGCGGTCAGCGAGGCCGACACCCTTAACGGCTTCGTACTCAGCCGCGCGGTCGGGGGCGCGGTCCGCGGCGCACTGCTGCGTGACGAAACGATACTGCGCGAACCGGCCTTCGAAGAAGCCCTGCTGCGCTTGATCGCAGGATTCCTGGGACAGGGAGGTGGCCAACCATGATCGATGAGAAGAAGTTCGACGATTGCGTTCGCGCGGTTTACGGGGCTGCACGAGCACTGGATGATCGGACCGAGCCTCGGTTGAGCGGGTCCGGGCCGGGCACCCGCGGCGAGCCAACCGCGGCGAGGGGCTCTGCGATCTATCGACAGCCAGAACATGGGCGCAGCGCGCGCATCGCGGCGGATTTTGGCCTCACCTAATTCCGCCGAACTAGCGGCACGCTAGGCGTTCGTCACGTTGACGCTCTTTCTGGCGCGTCATGCCTCGATCAACGGGTGTTTCGACCTCAGATTTTCCTCGCCTGTCGACAGTCTTTAGTATATTGTCGACAAAATGGAAATCAGCACACCCTTCGAGAGTCCGCCATCGCTGCCTGTCTTTGTTGCCGAGCGGCTCATGGCCGAGATAGAGGATCTGACATTCAAGCCCGATGAGCGCTTGTCCGAAGAGGCGATCGCTCAGCGCTTCGGTGTCAGCCGGGCGCCGGTGCGCGAGGCACTGCGCTTGCTCGCCCAGGAGGAGCTGGTCATCATCGAGCCCCGGCGGGGCGCCAGGGTGCGGGCCTATACGCCGCACGAGGTGTCCGAGATGTTCGAGATGCGGGCGGTGCTCTACGGCCTGGCTGCCGAATTGTTTACCCTCCGCGCCGACGACGCTCAGGTGCAGGCCTACGTGTCAGTCGCCCAGCGTCCGGCGCAGTTGCTGGAAACCCGCGATGTCTCTGCGGCGACGTTTGCGGCGGCCACCCAGGCGGTTAGTGCGTATTTGTTGGCGCATTGCGGGAATCAGCGGCTCTGCGACACCATGCGCCGCATGACCCGCCGCTCGTTCCGGCACTATGCGGCGCTGGCCCATCGCACACACGAGCGCCGTGCCGAGACCGTCAACGAAGGTCGCCGCATGCGCGACGCCATCCGAGGGCGACGCGGGCGGGAGGCGGGTGACATCGCCCGTGGAATCGTCGAGCGCAATCATCAAGAAGTCATGCGCTGCCTGCAGGAGCAGGTCGTCTTGCGGGATAAGGCCGTCATGGTCTGAATCATCGATTCTTCGTGGCAGCGGTGCGCCACGTTTCAATCACAGGAGACAAACATGTTCCAGAGACGACAGTTCTTGCGTACTGCTGCGGCCGCGGGTGCGCTGGGGGTGGCTTGGCCGTCGCTCGGTCGGGCTGGGGCCGAGTGGGATGCACTCGTCGCCCGGGCACGGGCGAATGCAGAGGTGACCATCTACTCGTCGGGCGTGGCGCGTCAGGAAGAGCCGCGAATGGCCGAGTTCTCGCGTGACAGCGGCGTACGGGTCAATTACTCGAGACCAGGTGGCGGCGAGATCGTCATCCGCAAGTTTGCCCAGGAGGTCCAGGGTGGCAAGCCCTTGGCCGATGTTTGCACTCTGACCGACTATGCGCTCGGGCTGCATGCCGCGCAGGAGGGCTGGGCTGATGTCGTCGATTTGCCCAACGAAGCCGAACTGGGCGAGCGCTTCGCTAAGCGTGATCCGTCGCTGGTGCCCGTTGGCGGATTCGGCCTCGTCATCGTGGTCAACGAGAAAATGCTCAAGGCGGGCGATGCCCCGCAAAGCTACGCCGATCTGGCCGATCCAAAGTTCAAGGGCCAGATCCTGTTTGGCGCACCGGAAAACGCCGGATCAACCACGCTGCTGATCAAAGGGCTCGTCGAGCAATATGGCTGGGACTTCGTCAAACAGTTGCGCGCCAACGAGGTGGCCGAGATGCGCCTGCAGGCGGAGGCAATGCAAGCCGTGGCCCGTGGTGAGAAGCCAATCTGTGTCGTCGCCCAGGCCTGGGGCTTCCTGTATCAGAAGCAAAAGGCCCCGGTGCAGATGATCTTTCCGTCGGACGGTACCGTTCTCGCCCAGACCTGTCTGTTCGTTGCCAGGAACGCGCCGCATCCCGACGGCGGGCGCCTGCTGGCCAACCACATGCTGTCGGCCGAGTATCAGGTCTCGTCCCAGGCGACCGGTTCCTACCCGGCCAACCGGAACACGCCACTCGCGCCGGGCATTCCGTCCCTTGACTCGATCAAGATCTACGAGCCGAACCTGTCCGAGCTGGTCAAGACCCGCGGCGAGGTCATTGACACCTGGCGCAGGATCATGAGCTGATGCGTGGCGTCGAGGTAAGAGACCTGGTCAAGACTTTCGGCACTGTGCAGGCGGTGGCCGGGGTTTCCTTCACGGTGCCCGCCGGCGGCATCACCACGATGCTCGGGCCGTCGGGCTGTGGCAAGACCACGATCCTGCGCTGCATCGCGGGGCTGGAAACGGCCACCGACGGCGAGATTGTCATCGGTGGTCGTGTCGTATTCTCCGGCGGATTGTCGCGCGTGCCGGTCGAGCAGCGCAATCTGGGTATGGTCTTCCAGAGTTATGCGATCTGGCCCCATATGTCGATTGCCGCCAACGTCGCCTACGGACTTAAAGTGCGCGGGCGGCCGCGCGCCGAGATCGAGCGGCGCGTCCGTGATGCATTGGCGCTGGTGCGCCTGTCGGGCTTCGAGCAACGTTTGCCGGGGCAGCTCTCAGGTGGTCAAATGCAGCGGGTCGTGCTGGCGCGGGCCATTGCCTACGACCCCGAGATCCTGCTGCTGGACGAGCCTCTGGCCAACCTCGATGCGCATCTGCGCGAAGAGATGCGTCAGGAGCTCAAACGGATCCAGCGCGAAACGGGAACGACGATGATCGCCGTCACCCACGACCAGTCCGAGGCGCTGGCCATCTCCGACCAGATCCTGGTCATGTCGTCCGGCCGCATCTTGCAGCGCGGTTCTCCGCAGGAGATCTGGCGCAGCCCCAACGTCGCCGGCGTTGCAAGTTTTCTCGGTGGGGTGAACTGCCTGAAGGCGACGCCAAGCGATGGTCGCCTGGTCATCGAAGGTGTCGGGCCACTGCCCGATGGGGCGCCTTGCGCATCAGGGCCGGCGCAAGTCATTTTCCGCCCGACCGACGTGCAACTCGAACCATCGGCCGACGGGGCGGTCTGGGTCGGCACCGTATCGCTTACGCAGTTCCTGGGTCAGCACATCCAATACCTGGTGCAGTGTGGCGGGCATGAACTGACGGTCGAGGTGCCGGCGTCGGGGCATCATTTTGCCGAAGGCGATAGGGTCTCTGTCGTCGTTTCGCCCAAGGCCCTCATGGTATTTCCCGAGTCGCCGCTGCCTGCTGGTGCGGCCTTGCCTACCCCATGAGCTCGAACGTCATCGTCACTACGCCCCCTGTGGCGGATAGTTGGTTCTCCCGATTGCGCGCGAATCACGGACTAGGACCAGTCGCGCTCGCGCTTGCCGCCGGCGCCGCGATTTTCATCCTGTCCGTCTGGCCGATGATCTGGCTGGTCGTTGGCAGCCTGACTGAGACGGACGGCTACGGCCTGGGCCGTTACCGCGAGCTGATCGGCAAATTCCGCTTCGCGGACGTGCTGGTGAATTCATGGGTGTTTGCGTTGGGCACTGCGCTCAGCGCAATGGTGCTCGGCGTCACGCTGGCCGTGCTGGTGGCACGGACGGACATGCCCTTCAAGCGGCCGGCCAGAATGCTGGCGGTGCTGGCCTTCGTGTCGCCGCCGTGGTTGACCGCGATGGCGTATGTCTATTTGGCCAGCCCCAATGCGGGTTATATCAATGAGGTGTTGGCTGCCGTGATCGGAGTCAAGCCGTTCGATGTACAGACGATGACCGGCATGATCTTCGTGTCGGCGTTGTTCCTGTTCTCGTTCGTATTTCTCACTGTCGAGGGCGCGCTGGCCTCGCTCGATGGCAGCTTCGAAGAGGCCGCCCGGGTGTCCGGTGCCAGCCCATGGCGGGTCATCACCACGGTGACGCTGCCGCTGGTTACGCCGGCCATTTTGTCGGCCACCGTGTTCTCGCTGATTATCTCGTGGGGACTGTTCGCCGTGCCGGCCATTCTGGGTATGCCGTCGCGGGTCTATGTGTTCGCCACCCAGCTCTACTTGTTCCTGAATGCATTTCCTCCGCGCCTCGAGCTGGCGGCGGCGATGGGGGTCATTTTCGTTTTCACCGCGGTGCTTCTGGGCGCACTGGTATGGGCCGTGCGCCGGCAGAGCCAGGTCAACCGCTTCGCCGTGATCGCCGGTAAGGGGGTGAAGGCTGCTGCGTTGCCGTTGGGGCGATGGCGTTGGCTGGCCGTCGGGTTTGTCGTGACGCTGGGCTTGCTCGCCGTCATCGGACCCTATTCGGTCATCCTGTGGATGTCGCTGAAGGCGAACTGGTTCGGCGGCGGCGGCTTCTCCGATCTGTCGCTGGAAAATTTTCGCTACATCGTGTTCGAATACCTGGCGTTCTGGCAGATCACCGGAAACACCTTCAAAGTGGCGCTGATCGAGGCGGCGATCGTCCTGGCAGTGGCAATCTCCGTCGGCTGGGTGGCGCGGCGCACCCGGCTGCCGGGGCGTGGCCTGCTGATGGGCGGTGCGTACTACACGGTGCTCGTGCCCTCGGTTGCGTTTCTTGCCGCGGTGCTTTGGGCCTGGATTGGTTCCCCGATTGGCCTTTATGGCAGCTTGCTGTTGATTGCGATGACCCAGGCGGCTCGTTCACTGCCCATCGCCACACGCAACATCAGCGACGGCCTGGGCCAGATAGATGATGCGCTCGAGGAGGCGGCCACCATTTGCGGCGCCAGCCGAACTCGGGTGGCCTTCTCGGTAACGCTGCCCCTCATGCGCCCGGTGCTGCTGGCCGCATTCACCGTCGTGTTTTTATCAGCGCTGCGCGACCTGAACACGCCCTTGTTCATCGGCGGGGGGGCCACCGAGTCAATGACCCTGGCGGTGACGATCTTTCATTTCTGGTCGGAGACGCGCATAGGGGAGGCCGCAGCGCTGACGATCATCCTGCTATTGATCACCTTGCTGATATTCGTGCCTCTTTCCAGGTCATTCAGAACTGCTCACTGAGATTGCCTCATGTTGCCATTGCACGGCGTGCGTGTCATCGATCTGACCCGAGTATTGGCCGGTCCATTCGTCACTCATCAACTCGGCCTTTACGGTGCCGAGATCATCAAGATCGAAGAGCCCGGCGTGGGCGACGTGATGCGTGATCTCGCGCGCCGCCCGGATTCCGACGGCATGCCGCCCGCCTTTGCCGCGCTCAATGCGGGCAAAAAATCGGTCGAGATAGACCTTCGCTCGGACAATGGGCGGGCCAGCCTGCTGCGCTTGGTGGCGAGCGCCGATGTTTTCATCGAGAATTTCCGCCCGGGTGTGGCGGCGTCCCTTGGCCTGTCGCCAGCCGACATCCATGCCGTTCGTGCCGACATTGTCTATTGTTCGATTTCCGGCTGGGGCCAGAGCGGACCGCTCGCCGGCCAACGCGCCTATGACCACGTGATCCAGGCCGCCACGGGCATGATGGCCCTGCAGGGCACCGAGGCCGACGCGGCACCGGTCAAGGTCGGCTTTCCGGTCATTGACATCGCAACCGGTATGACAGGTGCGCAAGCTGTGCTGGCGGCGCTAATCCGACGGTTTCGGGGGGACAAGTCGCCGATCACGCTCGATGTTTCGATGGTCGACAGCGCCGCCGTCCTGATGGCGGGCATGGTGGCGTCCGTGCGCGCCACTGGAGAGCCGCCTGCACGGGTGGGTAACAGGGGATTTGCGGGCAGCCCTGGATCCGACACCTTTGCAACGCGCACCGGATATCTTTCGGTCGGTGCCAACACGCTGGGTCAGTACCGTCGGCTATGCGGGGTCATTGGTCGACCGGACCTGGCCCGGCCGCCTCATGTCCCGGCGAGCCTGGCCGATTCGGCGTTCCTGTCCGGGACGGGTACCCCTGCGTTACGGGCTCAGTTGGCCCAGGCGTTGGCCCAGACCGATGCCGTGCAGATCGAAGCCGCACTGATTGCCGATGGAGTACCGGTTGCCCGGGTGCGCAATCTGGCCGAGTATCTGAATGAACTGTATCCGCACACCGGGGGCATCGATCCCGCTGACGGCCAGCATGCGCTCGGCCCGGGTTTTCGGTGGCTTGGCGAACCCGTACAGCGAGTGGGCCGTCTGCCCCGGCTGGGCGAGCACAACGACCTGTTGCTAGGATAATCGCTATTGGATCGGCACGGCGAGGTGGACTGCCATGCCAAAAGGGGCGACCTGGGGTTCTGCCTCACCGATCTAGTCCGAGATCATGGTCCCGTTGCAAGCGGTGCGGGTATTGCCCCTCGTGGGTTGCGCGGTGCATAGGGTAACGTGCGGCCCATATGGTGGGGCATGTGATTCAGGCAGTGCCGGTGCGCCAGTGTGTGCTGGCGTTGCCGATCGGGACTATCGCCGTCAGCCTATCGGAACAGCAATGGATTCGGATTTTCGGCCGCGAGCCCACCGCTTCCGTATGGGCGGGTAATGATTTCCAGCAGATGCCCGTTCGGGTCATCGAAGTACAAGCCACGGCCATCGTCATAGGTGTTGATCTGACCCGTTTGCGTGCGACCCGGGTCGGCCCACCAGGGCAGCCCACGCGCCTGGATTCGCGCAAATATCTGATCGAATGCCTCGTCGCTGACCAGAAATGCGAAATGACGCTGCGCGATCGGATCGCTGGTGCTGACGAAATCGAGTGACGTAAGGCCTACATCAACGACAACAAAATGGCCCAGATGCCTGGGTGCGTCCAGGCCGAGAATCCCGGACAAGAAGGCAGCGGAGGCTTCCTTGTCGTGGGCGGAAATGATCGTGTGATTGAGGCTGATCGTCATCGCAGTAGTTGCATGATGCCACTGGTCACCACCACCATGCCCCAAACTAGCGCCAACAGCAAGCCGATCCACATCGCATGGCGTTCATCGGTCGGCTGCCGGTTCGGCAGCGCCGCCAGCAGTACAGCAATGATGGGCAATGAGGCCATGGCCGAATGACCGGCGCTGCTGGTTTGCAGGGCGGCGAACAGCAACCGGGCCTGGAAGGCATCGCCGGCATTGGCGGCGGCGGCCATGAACAAGGCGTTCGACGTGACTCCGCTACCGGTGGCATAGGCGCCGAATCCACCCATCAACACGGTCAGGCTGGCCGCCCCGTACAGGCTCATCCGCGCCAATCCATCGCTCACGGCGGCCACGCCTCCCGCCTCGATGAGCAGGCGCGCTGCGATCAGGAAGAGCCAGATACCGGTGAGCGCCCGGATCGATCGCATGGCGATCGGTTGCAGCACCGGGTGGCCGTGAATGGCAACGCCGCGGCGCCGCTGCAACCACAAGGCGGCGACGGATGCGCCGGCCAGGGCCAGGCCTGGGGAGGCGAGCAGATCGAAGGCCACCCGTCCGGTATTCAGTTCGATCGAGATGCCGGCTTGATGGACCAGGCGCACGACGAACTTTTGCAGGATGATGGTGCCGATCAGCAGTGCATAGGGGGCCAGCGCCGGGTTAACCAGCACGCTGCGGATTGACTGGCTCGATCGGGCGCGCAGCCAGGACAGAGCCAGCACGGCCAGGCCACCGCCAACGCCGGCGACTTCGACGCCAACCCAGAGCGTTGTGAGCGTAATGCCACCGACCAGGGCCGCGCCACAGAGCAGGGCATGCATCCAGTCCGCGCCCAGCCATCGGTTCGCCAGCCACACGCAGCATGCCGGCAGGATCAGGGCGACGGGCCCGCTGGTGAGCAGCATCGCCTGCGCCAGGGCGGTGACGGGCAGGCTGGCGATTTCCGCACCCAGCAGCGTAGCGATCGACAAGGCACCCCAGGGCATGAGGCTCATGCCGATCAAGGCCAGCATGATCGCCCGCTGGCGATCGACCATGGTGAGCAACAAGGGGATCGTGACCATCATCGACACGCCGAATCCGGTCAGTGATTCCACGGTGACGCCGATCCCGATCACGATCAGGATCAGCGCCCGGGCTGGTGGCAGATTCATCGATCGGACGATGTCGCCCAGGGCCTCGAGTCCGCCCGCCCGATTGCTGATCTGCACGAAGATGAGTCCGAGCACGATCACGGCGCCCACGAGCATCAACAACACTGATGCGTCTGTGATGGCATGGAGCAGATGCACGAGGCTCGGTGGCGAAAAACTGCCCGCTGCCCAGATTCCGACAGCACTGAGCGCCGCCCCCACGGCCGCGACGAGTCCACTCTGGCGAAAGCCCATGATGGCGATCACGGCAACCAGACAGGGCAGGGATACCAACCAGGCCATCATGAAAGGGCAGAAACAGGCATCGTCCGTTACGCGTATCGAAGTCTCAACTGCCGGTGTGGCGGATCGCCCTCTGGTTCGTGGCCCATACTACACTGAGGTCGGCACCAGTCGGACTCTCCTGCATTCATGCGCCACGACGTCGAACGCCGCGATTGCGCCACTCTAACCCAGCCGCAGGAATCTGAACCATGCGCAACATCGATGCGAACACCATCACCCCGGCCTTCATCGAAAGGCTGGGGCAATGCGACGACCTCCGCCTCAAGGCGATCCTCGTCTCGCTGGTCTCGCATCTGCATGAGTTCGCGCGGGAAACCCGGCTGACCGAATCCGAATGGATGCAGGGCATCGAGTTTCTGACGGCGACCGGGCAAAAGTGCGACGACAAGCGGCAGGAGTTCATTCTGTTGTCCGACACCCTGGGCTTGTCGATGCTGGTGGTGGCCATGAACAATGACAAACCACCCGGGGCGACTGAGGCCACGGTGTTCGGCCCCTTCCACGTGGCCGATGCGCCGGTGGTGGCCGATGGCGCCGATATCGGCGGCGCGGCGATCGGCACGCCACTGTTCGTGCAGGCACGCATCGTCGACCTGCAGGGCAATCCGGTTGCCGGTGCGCAGGTCGATGTCTGGCAGGCCGATGACGAAGGCCTCTACGACGTGCAGCGACCAGAACTGGGCGAGCAGCGCCAGGCTCGAGGGGTGCTGCATTCGCAGGCCGATGGCTCGGTCCGGTTTCGAACCATCACCCCTACCGCTTATCCGATCCCCACCGATGGACCGGTCGGTCAGATGCTGATGGCCAGTGGCCGGCATCCCTGGCGCCCCGCCCATCTTCATTTCATGGTTCAGGCCGATGGTTATCAGACCCTCGTTACGCATGTGTTTCGCGCCGGCGATCCCTATCTGGATTCCGACGCGGTGTTCGGGGTGCGCTCATCGCTCATCGGCGATTACGTGCGTCATGAATCCGGGCAGACACCCGATGGCACGGTGATGGGCGAGCCCTTCTTCACGCTGAACCAGACGCTCGTGATGGCGGCGCAGCCGTAGTCGTCGCCTCGCGCACCGCCCGAATGCGCTTCACATCGGAGATGTCGACGACCACGCTGTTGGGCCTCGCATAGTCGATCGTCTTCAGAAGCTCGGGGCCGCGCAGTGCGTCAATGTCGTTGCGAAGGTCAATTGGGTAACGATGACGGTGATAACGGCTCCCGGGGATCAAGGTGTCATTTCAGCATGACTGGGATAACCGGACAATGCCATCAGCCTCTGATATGGAATACCCAGCTCTTCCGACAACGCTTTGAAATAGTCAATTGACGCTTCATCGAGTCGAATTGTGATCTGCTTCTTCAACTGAGAAGCATACGGATTCTTTTGAGACTTTGAGAAACGTATTCGGCTTTCATGAGGAAAATTGATTGTAGATTCTATCGGCTTGAGGAGTATCCAGCCTCACGCTGGCTTCGAATTGCCAACGCAAACGCAGTGTCAATGAGTTCTACATATTCGTACAGCACTATATACCCGTGTGATTTTCGCCCTATGATGAGTTCTCGTCGCTGGGCAACGACCGGTCGCCCGATTTGCGGACTATGACGTAGTAGATCGATTACTTCGATAATGCTCGAAATGCGATCTGGTGCCTCTTGAGGGCCATGCTCAGCAATATGATCGAAAATTCTATCTAAATCAGCAAGAACCTCTGGCGCAAATTCTATGCTCGTCATCGACAGCTAGCGCCGTTTGATTCTGGCTTTGGGCGGCGACGGATCTTCTCCGGCTCGTCGTGCCGACAGGTAGCGACGCATGTCATCCCAAGCAATCGTCTTGCCGCCATCAAGGACCTTCGACCACCGACCATCTGCGTCGTCAGCGAAATCTCGCGCCAGCTCAGCCTTTTCAAGCGTGCTGGAAATGGCATCCAATATAAAAGCATGCGGCGTTTGACCGGCGCGCTCCGCGGCTGCCGACACTCGAGCCTTCAGTTCGTCGTCAATTCGAATTGTCGTCGTGGCCATCGCAAGTCTTGCTGGAGTCGTTGATCGCGAAATCGAATGTAGCACATAAGTGCTACAAATGACCTCCCCCGAATCAGATGCCGGACTTTTGCTGACCATTTCAGATCAATGCGTGTTTGCCAATGATGGCAGACGCGCTGGTCCGATGGCACCACGCATCGGGTAATGAGCCCGCTGCAACTGATGCAGCGCCTGGCCGCACTGGTGCCGCGGCCCCGGCTGCACTTGATTCGCTTTTACGGGGTGCTGTCTCCGAATGCTGCCCGGCTGCGCGCGCGCGTGGTGCCAACGGGGTCGGCACCGGGGCAGGGCGACCAGGCCAACGAACAAGACAGCGGCGAGCCAAACCGGCCAGGGCGCATCGGCTGGGCGCGCGGCACGAGTCATGCCCGGATCGGCAGATTAGTACGCACTTCGCGGCCCGGGCACCGAGCCGGGAGCGGGTCGAATGCAGAAGTACGCAATTCGCCAGCCAACCGCGACACACGGCGCGGCTTCAATCCATTGCTTACTTCAGGTCCAGCCAGACAACTTGATACGGCCCCAGCGTGAGGCCCGCGTGCAGCTCGAGCCTGAGACCATTCAGCAGATCGTCTGCGGCGGCCGGGAGCGCGCCAAAGACTTCGCCGCGCACAGGCTGCGCCACTTCGCTGAAGTTGGCCAGGGCCAGCACGCGCGTCGTGCCCCCCTGTCGAGTGTAGCCAAGGACCGACGGGTTACCGGTGCGAAAACCGGTCAGGGTGCCGCCGCCGAATGCCGGGCACGCGACTCTGACCTCGATCATGCGGCGCAGGCCGCCAAATATTTGTCCGGCCTGCGTCGACAAGTCCAAGCGCTGGGCGTATCGCGCCCGGTCGCGGCGGGGACGGTGAATCCAGCGGCTGTCGCCGGCTTTTGCCGGATCGTCGAGGTAGCCTGGGTCGTTGAGGGTACCGACTTCGTCGCCCAGGTAGATCAGCGGGATGCCTCCGCTGCTCAGTGCCACGCTGTACAGCAGCAGCACCCGCGCCGGTCCGTGCGGGTCGCCGTGTTCGACGCCAGCCAGCGATGCGCAGGTACCGCAGATGCGGCAGTCGCCGGTCGCCGGATTGTCCTGGAACGGCGCGCCGCGCGCGAAGCTGTCGGTGAATCGATTGACGTAGAAGCGATTCAGGAATTGCCGATGATCGAACCCGTTGATGCCCAGGCGCATCGCGTCTTCATCGGAGAACGTCCAGCCGATGTCGTCGTGGCTGCGCACAAAATTGACCCATGACGTGCCGGGAGGCAGGTGGTGACGCTCCTCCAATGCCTGGTGGAGCAGATTCACTTCGCGCGTGGCCAGCGAGTTCCATAGCAGGGCCATCTGCAGAGCGTTGTACGAGAGCTGGCACTCCTGCGGCGAGATGTACTTGATCACGTCGTCGGGGTGCACGATGGCCTCGGACTTGAACAGCAGGCCTGGTGCGGCGATGCGCGCCAGCGCATTGAAGGCTCGTATCACCGTGTGGGCTTGTGGCAGGTTTTCGCAGGTGCTGCCGAGTTGCTTCCAGATGAAGGGCACTGCGTCCATTCTCAGGATCTCGGCGCCCAGGTTCGCGATGGCCAGCATCTCGCCAGCGATAGCGTTGAATACTGCCGGATTGCGATAGTTCAGGTCCCACTGGAAGCTGTGAAAGGTGGTCCAGACCCAGCGGCCGTCGGGAAGTTGCGAAAAGGCGCCAGGGTGTTCGTGAGGAAAGATCTCGCGCACCGTACGGTCATACGCATCGGGCATCTGACGGTCCGGAAACAGAAAATAGAAATCGCGGAATGCTTCGTCACCCATGACTGCACCGCGTGCCCAAGCGTGCTCGTCGGAGGTGTGGTTGAAGATGAAGTCGAGCACCAGGCTGATGCCGTTGTCCCGCAGTGCCGCAGCGAGGTCTTTGAGGTCCTCGATGTTTCCGAGCGCAGGATTGACATCGCGATAACTGGTCACTGCATAGCCGCCATCGCTGTTCTGCGCCGGGCAGAGAAACGGCGGCATCAGGTGCAGGTACGTCAGCCCCAGTTCCTTGAAGAAGGGAATCTGGGCTTTCACGCCGCGCAAGTCGCCACAGAAAAGATCCACATAACAAACGCCACCGACCATTCGCTCGGTCTCGAACCACCGCGGCTCCGACTCGCGCCGCCTGTCGAGCTCACGCAGGTCTAGTGGGCGCTCGCTCCAGCCCTGCCAGGCCGTGAACATCAGCGCTTCCAGGAAATCGAGGAAGTCGGTCCGGTGCGCATAGAGCGAGGCGAGTTCTCGCAGCAGGACCGGGAAGTGACGCTCCAGGCGGGTGTCGAACGCCCGCCAGGCTGCGCCCGAGGTCATGCCGACTAGGCGACGACCGAGGGACTGGCGCACATGGCCCAGGCACAGCGCTATCTGATGGTCCGTTGTCAGCATGAGGTTTTGGGGCTGGCAGCCATTGTGAATGATGCGTTGCACAACAAAGCGCTTTGACTTCGCCGTCGAACCGTACAGTCCGACGCCGGGTCAATCACCGCTATCAAGGGCCGATAGAAGTAACAATAGTACCCAAAGCGATTTGGATTTTGATATGCTTGGTCCGCTGAAACAAAACAAAAGCGCTTTGGGCGATTCGTCGCCGAACCGATGTGAGTGGCATCCATCCGAGGAGACAACAAAAATGAAGAGCTGGATCAAAGCTGCCTGTGCCGTCGCCGTTGCTGGAACGGCTCTGCCAGCGTCTGCGACGGAAATTGACTTCGCTGGTTATTTCCGTAGTGGCGCTGGCGGGTCCAGCAAGGGTGGCAACGTCGTCTGTTATCGATTACCCGGCTCGGTGGTCTGGTTCCGCCTGGGCAACGAGTGTGACACCTACGTCGCACTGACGTTCAAATCCAAGTTGGGCGAGGTGGACGGTACAACCTTCAAGGCCCAGTTCACCACGGCCCAGGGCACCCAGGGCCTGGCCAACTGGGAACAAAGCTCTCCGGCGCTGCGTGAAGCCTACGTCTCGGCCGAGGACATTGGCGCGGCCATGGGGATGCCCGCTCTGAAAGGGGCGACGCTCTGGGCCGGCAAGCGCTACTACAAGAACCCCGACATACACATGCTCGATTACACCTACTGGGAGCCTGCGCAGGGTCCTGGGGCGGGTCTGGACAACGTCGATGTCGGCCTGGGCAAGTTCTCTTACGCGATGTTTCGCATTGGCGATTTCACGGGCTATGGCATCAACACGTCGCTGGGGGGCTACAACCCTGATCTCATCGGGGGCGGCACTCGCACGGCCACCGTGCACGACTTCCGGCTGCAGGGCATCGAGGTCAATGCCGGTGGCAAGCTGACGGTCGGCGTGGATCTGGTGCAGTCGAGCAACCGGGGCGGCACCAGCACCTACACATCGGAGTCGACCCAGCTCGTCGACCTCGACAACGATCCGACCACCCCTGCGGTCGAGGTCGTGGTGCGCGACACGCAGACGGTCGACAACAAGCCCGGAAAAGACGGATTCGGACTCACGTTGGCCCATACCCAGGAAAAGCCGTTCGGGCTGGCCGGCGCCAATACGGTCGGTTTGCAACTCGCGAACAACGCCGTTTCGCTCAAGGGCTTCGGTTTTGCTGGCAGCACGGATGATCGCAGGGAATGGATGGTGTTCGATCATTGGCTCCTCGCGCCGGAGCAAAGCAAGCTTACGGCGACCTCGACCCTCGGCTACCGGAATTCGGACATCAACGGCTCGGTCGTCAAGGATCTTTGGATCGGTACACGCCCGGTATACAGTCTGAACAACGTCTGGAGTTTGTTCAGCGAGGTCGGGTACCAGCAGGTGGAGCAGGACGCTCAGGCCACACGCCGGCTGACCAAGGCGACCATCGGAACACAGTTCTCGATGGGGCCGGGCGTGACGACGCGCCCTTCGATCCGCCTCTACGCGACCTATGCCAAGTGGAACGATGCGGCGGCAAGCGCCGGGGCAGTGGCTTGCTCGGGTCGCGACTGCGCCACCGCGGCGGACGGCTTCGCCGATCGCCGCAGCAATCTGTCCTTTGGTGTCCAGGTTGAGGCCTGGTGGTAATGACACGACGACGAACGGAGACCCTGACAATGACTTCAAAGCTGACCAAGTTCCTGGCTGCTGTCGCTATCGCGCTGGGCGCCGCCGGTGGTGCCCAAGCGGCGACGCTGACCATTTCATGCGGTTCGAACGCCGCCGACCGCGAGTTCTGCGGCAAATACGCAGAAGAATGGGCCAAGAAGAACGGCAACACGGTAAAGCTGTACTCGCCGCCAGCGAACACGACCGACAACCTGGCGCTGCTTCGCCAGCAGTTCGCGGCGAAGTCGACCGACCTCGATGTCATCATGATCGACGTCGTCTGGCCCGGCGTCATCAAGGACCACCTGGTCGATCTGAAGCCCTATACCAAAGGCGTCGAAAGTGAGCATTTCCCAGCAATCGTCGCTAACAACACGGTCGATGGCAAGCTCGTGGGCCTGCCCTGGTTCACTGACGCCGGTCTGCTCTACTATCGCAAGGACCTGCTCGAAAAGTACGGTCTGAAAGCGCCGCAGACCTGGGCCGATCTGGCTGCGGCAGCCAGGAAGGTAATCGAGGGTGAGCATGCCGCCGGCAATCCGGACTTCCAGGGCTTCGTGTTCCAGGCCAAGGCCTATGAGGGCCTGACCTGCAATGCGCTTGAATGGGTCGCCAGTTTCGGCGGCGGCTCGATCCTGGACGACAAAGGCGAGATCACGATCAATAATGCAAGCGCTGCGAACGCGCTGGATACGGCGGCCTCGTGGATCGGCACCGTCGCCCCGCGTGGTGTGCTGAATTATGCGGAAGAAGATACGCGTGGCGTGTTCCAGCAAGGCAAGGCGCTGTTCATGCGCAACTGGCCCTACGCCTGGGCGCTGATCCAGGCGGCGGACAGCCCGGTCAAGGACAAGGTTGGCGTCGTGGCGCTGCCGGCAGGCGAGGGGGGCAAAAGCGCGGCAACTCTGGGTGGCTGGCAACTGGCGGTGTCCAAGTACTCCGAGAACGTCGACGCGGCGGCGTCGCTGCTGTTATACCTGACCAGCGCCGAGATCCAGAAGCAGCGTGCAATCGGGGGCTCGTACAACCCGACCATCATGAGTCTTTACAAGGATCCGGATGTGCTCAAGGCCAACCCGTTCATGGGTGACCTGCTCGGTGTGTTCAGCGCGGCAGTGGCCCGCCCGGCGTCCGTCGCCGGCCTCAAATATCCCGAGGTCACGCGCGCGTTCTGGGACGGCGTGCACGAGGTTCTTTCCGGCTCGGCCAAGGGTGCCGACGCGGTGAAGAAAATCGAGGGCAAGCTCAAGCAGGTCAAGCGCCGCGGATGGTGATTGGCCGGGCCGCGCGTGGGCTACCCCCGCGCGGCCCCTATCGGTGGTGCCAGGCACCGCCCGTCGCGACCCTTTGCACAGGACCGATCCGATGAGTGCCCGAATACGAACCGCCTGGATCTTTCTGACGCCGATGCTGGTGCTGATGGCGATCGTCGCCGGCTGGCCGCTCGCCCGCTCGATCTGGTTCAGCCTGACCGAGACCAATCTGAACGATATGTCCCAGAGCACCTTCATCGGGTTGGACAACTACTTCGGTGAGTTCGGACTGTTCAACAGCGGGGCCGACGGATTCTGGGCTACCGACTGGGGCATCGCGATCGCGAATACGTTCAAGTTCTCGATCGTCTCGGTGGCGCTGGAAACCGCAACCGGCCTCGGCGTGGCCATGTTGCTGAATCAGGAATTCAAGGGCCGCATGCTGGTGCGCACTGCGGTGCTGATCCCCTGGGCGATTCCGACCATCGTGTCGGCCAAGATGTGGGGGTGGATGCTGCATGACCAGTTTGGCGTCATCAATCAGATGCTTGTCGACTGGGGCGTAATCGCCGAGAAAATTGCCTGGACGGCCAATCCGTCGTATGCACTTTGGACAGTCGTCGCCGTGGATGTGTGGAAGACCACACCGTTCATGGCGCTGCTGGCGTTGGCCGCGCTGCAGACGCTGCCCAGGGACTGCTATGAGGCGGCGCGCGTCGACGGCGTCCATCCGCTGCGCGTGTTCTTCAAGGTGACGTTGCCTCTGATCAAGGGGCCGTTGATGGTCGCGGTGATCTTTCGGTTGTTGGATGCGTTGCGCATCTTCGACCTGATCTATGTACTGACTTCAAACAGCCTGAGCACGATCACGATGTCCGTCTTCGTGCGGCGCGAGATGATCGACAACGGCTATATGGGGTTCGGATCGGCGGCTTCGACGTCTCTGACGCTCATCATCTTCGTGACTGCAGTACTGTTCCTGCGTGCCGCGCGTCTCAAGCTTTCGGAGGACTGACGCGATGAATCAACGCCCATTGCTCGGGTCGATTGCACTCTACCTGATGGCGATCCTGGTTGTCGTGCTGTCGGTTTATCCCTTTTTTTACGCGATTTCGACGTCGCTGAAGACCGGAACCGAGCTGTTCTCGACATCACTGTGGCCCGCCGAACCGACCTTGCGCAACTACGTCCAGTTGTTCGAAGGTGCACAGCCTTTCGGTCGCCACCTGCTCAATTCGGTGATGGTCGCCACGGTGACGGTGACCATCTCGCTGCTGATGGCCATCACCGCGTCTTATGCGCTCGGCAGGATCCAATTCAGGGGCAAGTCGACCCTGTTGCTTGCAATCCTCGCCGTGTCGATGTTTCCGCAGGTGGCCGTGTTGTCGGGCATGTTCGAACTGATGCAGGCCTTCGGCCTTTACAACAAGGCGATCGGACTGGTAATTCCGTACACGATCTTCACTTTGCCATTCACGGTTTGGGTGCTGACGACCTTCATGCGTGGCCTGCCCAAGGAGCTTGAAGAGGCGGCGATCATGGATGGCTGCAAACCGCTGCGCATCATCTTCCAGGTGTTCATGCCGCTGCTATGGCCGGCGCTGGTGTCCACCGGCCTGCTTGCCTTCATTGGAGCCTGGAACGAGTTCTTGTTCGCGCTCACGTTCGTCGCCGACGACAATCAGCGCACGGTTCCGGTGAGCATTTCGTTGATCACCGGTGCAACGGCCTACGAAATTCCCTGGGGCAGCATCATGGCCGCCTCGGTGATCGTCACGGTACCGCTGATCGCGCTGGTATTGGTATTCCAACGCAAGATCGTTTCCGGCCTGACCGCAGGCGCCGTCAAGGGGTGAGTGCGATGATGCAGACTTCCAGCAGCGAATGGTGGCGAGGCGCGGTGATTTATCAGATCTACCCGCGCAGCTACGCGGATGGCAACGGCGATGGCATTGGCGACTTGCCGGGCATCACTTCTCGGCTCGAGCACGCGGCGCGGCTGGGCGCCGATGCCGTCTGGCTGTCGCCGTTCTTCAAGAGTCCGATGAAGGACTACGGCTACGACGTCAGCGACTACAACGACGTCGACCCGATCTTCGGCACGATGGCCGACCTGCGTCGCCTGGTCGATCGAGCGCATGCGCTCGGTCTGAAGGTCATGATCGATCAAGTGCTGTCGCACACGTCGGATCAGCATGCCTGGTTTCGCGAGAGTCGCGCCAGCCTCGATAATCCGCGCGCGGACTGGTACGTGTGGGCCGACGCCCGGCGTGATGGGACTGCGCCGAACAACTGGCTCAGCGTCTTCGGCGGCAGTGCCTGGCAGTGGGACACGCGGCGACGCCAGTACTATCTGCACAACTTCCTGTCCAGTCAGCCCGATCTGAATTTTCACCAGCCCGCCGTTCAGCAAGCGCTGCTGGACAGCGTGAAGTTCTGGCTCGACTTCGGCATCGACGCATTTCGTCTCGACGCGATCAATTTCTGCTTTCACGACGCCAGGCTGCGTGACAATCCGGCGCGTGGCATGCCTGCTGCCAACGAGCCGACTGCACCGTCGGCCAACCCCTATAGCTGGCAGGAACACCGGTACGACAAGAACCAGCCTGAGGCACTGGGTTTTCTGCGGCGCCTGCGGACCCTGGTGAATGGCTATGGCGACATTGCGCTGCTCGGTGAGATCGGCGACGAGGCTGGCATGGTGATGGTCGCGCAATACACCGAAGGTGGTGACAAGCTACATCAAGGCTATTGCTTCGATCTGCTGACATCCGACCACAGCGCGTCTCACGTGCGTCGTATCATCGAGCGCTTCGAGAATGTCGCCGGCAGCGGCTGGGCCTGCTGGGCACTGTCCAATCACGATTGCATACGGCTGGCCACGCGCTGGGGCGGGGCTCATCCCGACCCGGCACTGCTGAGGCTGGCCGCGGCGCTGCAATGCAGCCTGCGCGGCAGTGTTTGCATCTATCAAGGCGACGAGCTGGGCCTGCCCGAAGCCGATATCGCGTTCGAAGACTTGCGTGATCCCTACGGCATTACGATGTGGCCGGAACACATGGGCCGGGACGGCTGCCGAACACCCATGCCCTGGGATTCAAGTGCGCCCGACCTCGGATTCGGCAGCGGGAGCATCAGGCCCTGGTTGCCGGTCGCGGCCAGTCACCGCGCACTTGCAGTCGACCGTCAGGAGGCCGATGCCGGCTCGATGATGCACCACTACAGGCGGCTGATCCGTTGGCGACGCGAGGTGCCCGCACTGATCCGCGGCACCCTCGAATTGCTTGCCGAGCATGAGCAGGTGCTCGCGTACGTGCGGTGCCACGAGGGCGAGCGGGTGCTGTGCGCGTTCAACCTGAGCCCGCGCGCGTGCCGCTATCCGCTGCCAGCCGGATTAGTGGTCAGCGGGTGTTTGGATGCAAGTGGCGCAACAGCGGCGGTCCTCGCCGCCGATAACATCGAATTTCTTTCTTACGGCGTGTTTTTTGCGCGCCTTGCTTGACGGTCAGACGTCCGGAGACAAAGAGCCATGTCGCGCATCGAATTCAACAGCGTCTGCAAGCGCTACGGTCCCAATCTGCCGATGACGATCAACAATGCCAACTTGACGGTCGGCGACGGCGAGTTCTGCGTGTTCGTCGGGCCGTCGGGCTGCGGCAAGTCCACGCTGCTGCGGATGGTGGCGGGGCTGGAGGACATCACCTCGGGCGATCTGAGCATTGGTGGCCGGTGCGTCAACGATCTGCCGCCCGCCAAACGGGGTGTCGCGATGGTCTTCCAGAGCTATGCGCTGTACCCGCACATGACGGTGAAGGAGAACATGGCGTTTGGTCTCAAGGTGTTCGGCGCCGACAAGGCGACGATCAACAGCAAGGTCGCCAAAGCGGCGGAGATCCTTCAGCTCACGCCCTTGCTCGACCGTCTGCCCAAGGCCTTGTCGGGTGGGCAGCGCCAGCGAGTCGCGATTGGCCGCGCGATCGTCAAGGAGCCCGATGTCTTTCTGTTCGACGAACCGCTGTCCAATCTGGACGCCGCGTTACGGGTGCAGACGCGACTCGAAATCGCCAAGCTGCACAAGGATATCGGCAGGGCGAGCATGATCTACGTCACCCACGATCAGGTCGAAGCCATGACGCTGGCCAGCAAGATCGTGTTGCTTCGCGCTGGCCCGGAAGTGCAGACCGAGGGCAGCGTGGCGCAGTTCGGTTCGCCCATGGATCTGTACCATCGGCCGGCAAACCTGTTCGTCGCCCAGTTCATCGGCAGCCCGAAGATGAACGTTCTGCCCGGCAGGCTGGTCAGCGTGGAGAATGGGTACGCCATCGTCGAGGTCTACCGCGGGCAGGTACGCGCGGCAGTCGACGCGCGCAGGGCCAGGCCGGGGGACAAGGTCTGGTTGGGCATCCGGCCTGAACATCTGAGCGAAGGCGGCTCGGAGACCGGAGCGTCGCTGCGCCTGGCGCTCAGGCAGAAGGAACGCCTGGGCGACGTGTCACTGCTCTATCTGGAAGGCGAGCCCGACGCTCCGCTGGTCACATTGCGGGTCGAGGGTGCGTCGATGGCGCAGCCCGGCAGCGAAGTCGGCTTGTACATCCGGCCCGAGCACTGCCATCTCTTCGACGAGGCAGGGACGGCCTTCGCGCGCACGGTCGAACTGCCGACCTGACAACCGGCAGACCGACCGAGACGGTCAATGCGCTGCGAACGCCGGCAACGACCTCGCCGAAGATCGACCGGGCCGCTGACCGACTGCCCACCCACCGATTCGGGGGGGTGGGCGTCGTCACTCAGCCTTGTGCACGCCCTGGGGGTTGCGCAGCCGCTGCGGTGGCCAGCAGGTCGTCCGCAAAGGAGGGCTGAGTGGCCTGGTATTGACTGGCGCACGCAATCAGCCAAGCGGCGTCCGTGCGAGGCGCGTCGCTTACGGTGGCGATCCGGCGGGCGATTGTCGCCATCAGTCGACTGATCGACGGCAGGAATGCTTTTTCTTCGCGGTGGAATGCAGACAGCAGGTAGGTGGCGATGAGGTTCATGACTCAGCGAGGGGGAACGACGAAGGAGGGTTAAAGGAGATTTTGTTGCAGTGCAGTATGGCGCTGCGCCACGTGAGTGTCAAGACGCGTCCGTCGGTTCGGCCCCGAGTTTCCCGGTGTTCCGTCAATCTGGCACCACACGCCCGAATTGCGTGTGAAAATCCCCTGCGCAAACGAATTCCACCTCTTCCCAATTTTGCCTGTCGATCTAAAAGAACTCGCTGCCCGACTCGGCTTGTCCCAGACCACCGTCAGCCGTGCGATCAACGGTTACTCGGACGTCAGCGAGACAACACGGGAGCGGGTTTCCCGCATGGCGGAGGAGTTGGGCTACCAGCCCAATCCGGTCGCGCGACGACTCGCGCGAGGCCAAGCGGACGCGATCGGCATCGTGTATCCGATCGATGACGGCGATCTGGGCGACCCGCGATTCCTCGAAATCCTCAAGGGAATGTCCGAATTTCTGGAAGGTGTCGACAAGGATCTTTTGATCACCCCAGCGCGAGAGCGGAGCGAAATGCGCGTCTATCGGCGCCTCGTGGAGGGACGTCGCGTGGATGGCATGATCGTGTCGCGGACTCGAATGGCGGATCCGCGCATCGAATTCCTGCGCAAGTCCGGGCTGCCTTTCGTGGCGCACGGTCGCACAGCGGATTGCGATGACATCGCCTGGCTGGACTTCGACAACGAAGCCGGAACGATGATGGCCGTACGCGCGTTGCTGGCGCATGGTCATCGCGATATCGCCTATGTGCACGCCCCGCTGGACTTGAACTTCGCATTCCAGCGACATGCGGGCTATCAGCGCGCGATGCAGGATGCAGGAATCGCCGTCGATCCGAATCGCGTGATTGCCGGCGGCTTCTCCAGGCTCGGCGGATACGCGGCGGCGCTGAGGTTGTTCGCGCTCGCAAGATGGCCGACTGCCGTCATCGTCGACAACAACCTCTGTGGCGTGGGCGTTGCACGGGCCATGCTGGATAGCCAGGTGGTGATCGGAAAATCGATGTCATTGCTGGTGTACGACGGGCTGTCGACCGACAATCTGCTGGTCGGTCAGCGAATCGCCGCCATCGAACAGCCGACCGCAGAGCAGGCGGGTCGCACGATGGCCGAAATGCTGCTGACCCTTGTCAATGGCGGCACGCTGGACACCAGGCATGTCCTGCTCAAGCCGGTATTTGTCCCGGGCAACTCGATCGGGCCAAAAATCGGCGACTGAAGCGCGAAAGCCTGCCGCGATCCGATCTGGGCATGCAGAGGCGAATCGCGGGCGAAGCAATTGCGGCGATGGCGCGCGCCGGCTGGACAATCCCGTGCTGTCGGGCACGGCGCCCCGCGCGCGTTCGTCATAGCCGCCGACGAGCGCGCCGTCGGGCGAGAAGGTACGCAGCCCGGCCCAGATGCGCTCGGGGCGCTGGATGCGCAGTGTGGTCATGGTCTGGATACGGTCGATGCCCAGTGCGATGTCCCGCTCCTCGGGATTCACATCGTGTGGTGCGCAGTCGTCGCCATTGGCAGGCGAACTGAGCAACAGGCCCGCCTCGGGCTTGATACATTGCCTGGTGCTCAATGGGGTATACCGGTGCGACCGTGACGGTGAGCCGCAGTTCGTGGCCCTGGCGGCGCCTCGACCTTGGCGCGCAACCGGTTGATATTCGTGTTCACGGGTTGCTCGTAGCCGTTGTGCTGGCAGCCACGGCAGCCATGGAGAATTGCAAGATACGCGCCAAATTGATAGCGTGGATGCTTTCACGCCATTTGCACCCGTGCCAGTGATCGATACCAACATTCTGGTCGGGGCGCTCCGCGTCGCGTGCTTCGCCATTGTCTGACCGGTGCGTATCAACCGGTTGTCGGTGCCGCTCTCTACACCGAGTATGAAGATGTGTTCGGGCGTGACAGCCTGTTCTCTGCCACAGGGGTCTCTCCGTCCGAGCGCGCGACGGTCTTGAACGCCTTTTTGTCTCGATGCCAGTGGGTCGATGTGTACTTCGGTTGGCGTCCCAATCTCCCTGACGAGGCCGACAACCATCTAGTCGAACTTGCCGTGGCAGCAAGCGCCGCCGCAATCGTCACGCGGAATATTCGAGACCTTGCACGTGGCGAGCGGCGTTTCCCGCATATCAAGATCCTTCGTCCGGAACTTTGTCTGGAGAGATTTGATGTCAACTCTGACCATCCGCCTGCCTGACGACAAGCACCAACGCCTGAAAGCATTGGCCAAGGCCAGCAATATCAGCGTGAACAAGCTGATCGACGAGCTCGCGACCGTCGCCTTGGCCAACTTTGATGCCCAAACCCGGTTTTTGACCAGAGTGGCCGATGCTGACGTGAATGCAGCCCTTGAAGTTCTGTACAGGGTCGACTCGAGATCGAAAGGCTGAATGACCTTTGCGTTTTCGCGCTCGTTCAGCGCGTACTGACCTGGCTGCAACGTCATGCTGAACAGCGACCGCGACGGATTGACGGCTGCGGTCATCGGGGAATCAAGTTTCCCTGGCTGCCCCCCGATGGTCGCGACCGTGAACCACCCAGGAAGTGAACTGAATGTCCCGGCGTGCCCTCGTTTTCGCACCGATCCGCCGATCAGGCTGGTTCGCTGCGGCGTGCTCGAGTGCGCCGCTGAAATTTCGGGCGCGCATCGTGCCCAGTGCACCAGCGTCTGGCCGCAATTGAGTTGAAATGGTTATTGCAGGGTCTGTAGATATTTTCAGGTGAAATTCCCGCTGGCATTCCGTCAATCACGCGGAGCCGCAAACTGGGCCGCGACGCAAAGGAATGCCGTTAGCTCGGGCGTTGCGCAGCCGCACGACCTGCTCACCACAGCGTTTCCAACGGATAAGTGTGTCGCGATCTGAACCGGGTTGATATCGGCATGAGTGCCCGGTTTCGGCTGGTGAGCCTTTTGACCGGAAAGCATCAACCATCAACCGAAGGTTGCCATGATCACTGTCGATTTCGATGAACTGTTGCGCTCGGCGCGCGAGCAATCTGAGCCCCAGCGCTTGCTGTTCGTCTTCACCAAGGCTGGCCTGGCACCCAACGCGACGCCCGCGCAGCGGGCCCGCTTCAAGGCCGGCAAAGGTGGCACGCTGACCCCCCTGATGTGCGTGGACAAGTCGCCCGAAGAACTGACCTCGTTCGACGCCCTGGTCGAAGAGTCGCGGCGCGCCGGGCCGGCCTGGGACGTCGTTTTCGTCGCGGCGCTGTCGGGCGGCGCCGGCCGCACTCCGACGGATGTGGATGCTGAAGGGCCACTGCAACGCATGGTCGAGTCGATCAATTCCGGCAGCGTCGAGAACTTCCTGCCGTTCGACATTCGCGGCAAGCCGCTCAACTTCGGCTGAGAAGCCGACATCGGCCAACGGACCTGAATCCGGCAGATGGCGACCACTTTGCGGATCGCGGCCAGGCTCTCGTGCAGGTCGTGCGTCTGGACGATGAAACCCCGCCGACCACGGTATTCGGGGTGGGCTCATTGCTCATCGGCGATTACGTGCGTCATGAATCCGGGCCAGATTCGGGCCATAGAGCAGTCGTGGGGGCGGGTCGAGGGGCGGATAACCTGAATGCCCCCGGGCAGATTCAGGGGATAAGTGGCGATTGACTCATAAAGTCATATCATGACTATATAGGCACATATTGAATCCACCTGGTCAGAAACTGACCCTGACCCGGCTGGAGCGCCGCTGCATCCCAACGATTCCAATCCGGAGGAAGTCCATGCTTCTCACTTCACGCCGCCTGCTGGCGGCATTGTCCCTGGCTGTCCTGGCCGCCTGTGGCAGTGACAATGACACCACCGCCGACACGCCGGTCGGTGCCGATCCGGCCGGTCCTCCCGTCACGGCGCCTGCACCCGGGTCAACCGACACACCATCACCCGCCGATCCCCCGGCAGCCCGCAACAATGCCGTCGATGTCGCCAGCGCCCAGGCCAATCTGTCGATCCTCGTCGAAGCGGTGGTGGCGGCTGGCCTCACCGACACGCTGGCCAATGGTGGACCCTTCACCATTTTCGCGCCCACCAACGACGCGTTCGCCAGCCTGCTCGATGAACTCGGCGTGACCAAGGACTCATTGTTTGCCGATACGGAGCGCCTGACCAAGGTACTCACGTATCACGTCGTGGCCCGGACAGTGAAGGCAGCCGACATTCCTGCGGGCAAGCCGATCGTGCCCTTGTCGGGCGACGTATTCAGCATCGATGTCGCCGCCGATGGCCGGTTGACGGTCAACGACGGTCAGGGACGCGACGCCGGCATCATTGCCACGGACGTCATGGCGGACAATGCCGTGATCCATGTGATCGACAAGGTGATCCTGCCGGCCGACAAGACCGTGGTCGGCATTGCGCAGGCCGGCAGCGACTTCAGCATCCTGGTCGAGGCGGTAGTGGCAGCGCGTCTGGTCGATGTGTTGTCAGGCGAGGGGCCCATCACGGTCTTTGCACCAACCAATCAGGCGTTCGCGAATCTGCTCGACGAGCTCGGGGTGACCAAGGAGGCCTTGCTCGCGGATACGGAACTGCTCACCCAGGTGCTGACCTATCACGTCGTGCCGGGTCGGGTGCTCAAGGCCGAGGTGCCACTGAATACCGGGATCACGACCGTGCAAGGTGGCAGTTTCCAGGTGGATTCGACCCTGTCGATAACCGATGAGCGAGGTCGTCAGGCCGGCATCATCGCCACGGACGTTCTGGCGACCAATGGTGTCGTGCATGTGATCGACAAAGTGATCCTGCCGGCCGCGATGCAGATGCCGGCACCCTTACCGGCACCGTCGGGCCAGTCGATCGTCGATATCGCGCTGGGCGATCCGCAGTTCAGCCTGCTCGTCGAGGCATTGACGGCTGCGAATCTGGTCGAGGCTCTCTCGGGAGCCGGACCGTTCACGGTGTTTGCGCCCACCAATGACGCCTTCGCCGCGCTGCTCACGGAGCTGCATCTGACCAAGGACGCTCTGCTCGCGGATACGAATCTGCTCACCCAGGTGCTGACCTATCATGTGCTTGGGGCTGCCGTGCGAAAGGACGATGTGCCGATCGGGCAGCCGATCACGACGCTCAATGGCGCGAGCTTCTCGATCGATCAGCAGCTTCGCATTACCGATGCGCGCCATCGGCAGGCCCTCATCATCGCCACCGATATCGCCGCCACCAATGGCGTGATCCACGTGATCGACAAGGTGCTGCTGCCCTGATCGCCGGGCAGGGGAATGCGATACGGCCTCGCGTTACCGGGCGGCGAGATGCTCGAACAATCGGGCCACCGCCTCGGCGCCCGGGTCGGTATGCCCGACGAGCTGCCGGGCGCTGACATAGGCGGCACGGCCGGCCTTCGCCTGGGTCATGGTGGCGGTCAGCTCAGCACCCTGACGCGCCGCCCTGGCCGCCGCCCCCATGCCCTGATCCAGCGCATCGAGAGCCGGCGACAAGGCATCCACCAGGGTCCGGTCGCCGGGCTTGGCACCGCCGATCTCGCACAGCCGGTTCAGCCCGGCGCGCAAGGCCTGCGGCAAGGGCAATCCGCCGGATGCCGCGTCGCCCATTGCTTCGAAAAAGATTGCCAGCAGAACCCCGGATGATCCGCCCATGGTCTGACTCAGCTCGAGCCCGATCGCCCGATACAGTTGTGTGTGGTCGGCCAGTGGCAGCCGGTCCATGGCCTGGATGAGCGCCCGTGCCGCGCCCGCGAGGGTGGATCCGGTGTCGCCGTCGCCAGTCTTCGCATCGAGTGCGTTGAGATCGGCCTCCGCCTGGATCAGGTGTTCGCAGCAACGGGTCAGAAAGTCGCGCGTGGGCTGATGGGCCGACGCAATCGGTGTGATCGGCGCCAGCCCGTCGGGCAGGGCCTGTCGGGTGACCTCGGTCAGCATCGACACACCAGGCCAGGCCGACAGCGCGGTCGGTTGTTCGAGCAAGGTGATTTCGTCGGCCCGGGCTGGCAGGACCGAGATCGAGAAACCGCGCATGTCCAGCGAGGTCATCATCGCGGCGGGGCCGATCAGCCTCGTGATTCGCGCGCCGATCGGTGCCAGCCTGAGCTCGTTGAGCAATACCGCCATCTCGAGCACCGAGGCACCCCCCAGATTGTTCAGCAAGGCCACATGGGGCGCATCGGACATGGTGGCGAGCAGCTTGTCGGACACGGCCGCGATGGCCTGGCGAGCTCCTTCGAACCTCACCTGATCGACGCCGGCCTCGCCATGGATGCCCAGGCCCAATTCCGCCATGCCCTCGGGAATGCGCGCTTCTTTGGGTGAGCCGGGAATCGTGCAGGTATCCAGCGACATGCCGATGCTGCGTGTGCGCGTGATGACGCGCCGGGCGGCCGCCGCAATCGTCGCCAGATCGGCGCCATTCTGCGCCATGGCACCCGCCAATTTGTGCACGAACAAGGTGCCGGCGAGGCCGCGTGCCTGGGGCAGATCGGGCAGGGCGATATCGTCGTCGACAATGACGATCTCGACGCGCCGACCAAAGGCCTTGGCCCGCTCGGCCGCCAGGCCGAAGTTGAGCCGGTCGCCCGTGTAGTTCTTCACGATGAGCAGGCAGCCCGGCGAACCCGTCACGGCCAGAATGCCGGCAAGCACCGCGTCCACGCTCGGCGAGGCGAATACGTCGCCGCAGACGGCCGCCGTGAGCATTCCCTCGCCGACAAAGCCGGCATGGGAAGGCTCGTGGCCGGATCCGCCGCCCGACACCAGGGCCACGCGCGATTTGTCCCAGTCGTTACGAACCACGACGCGGATGTGCGGATAACCGTCCAGCCGTGCGAGCCGGCCACCCGAAGCGGCGACCAGGCCATCAATGGCTTCGGTGACGAGACTTTCCCTGCGGTTGATGAACTGAGCCATGCGAGCCACTCCGATTAGGTTATCCGGGCACCGTTCGCATCGAAGTAGAACGGCCGGTCGGGGTTGATGCTGACGACATCGCCCGCGACCAACGGAGTGTGCGCATCCGTGACCGTGATGATGTCATGTTGCTTGAACGACAAGTGAAGCCGGGTCTGATCACCCAGATGTTCGACACGGGTCACCGTTGACGCCTGACCCTGACCTTGCCGGATCTGTTCGGGTCGCAGTCCGATCGTGTGGGCGCCGGATGGAGCAGGACCGAACAGATCGGCCGGCAGCAGATTGATTCTGGGCTGGCCCAGCCGACTGGCGGCCGACACGCTCACCGGATTCTCGTAGATGTCACGCGGCGAACCGAACTGGGTCAGCCGACCCTGCTCGAGCACGCCGATATGAGTCGCCATGGTCATGGCCTCGGTCTGATCATGGGTGACATACAACAAGGTCGCGCCCGAGTTGGCGTGGATCGCCTTGAGCTCGATCCGCAGATCAGCCCGCAGTTTGGCATCCAGCGAGGACAAGGGTTCATCCATGAGATAGATCGATGGATTTCTGACCAGAGCGCGGCCGATCGACACCCGTTGCATTTCTCCACCGGACAACCGGGTGGCCTTGTTGTCCAGCTTGTGGTGAATCTGCAGGATCTGCGCGACCTCATTGACACGTTGCCCGATCTGCATCGGGCTCAATGTGGATAGCGGACTGCGCAGCGGAAACGCCAGATTCTGTCGCACGGTCAGATGGGGATACAACGAATACTGCTGAAAGACCATCGCGACATTGCGCTGCGCCGGGCTCGCGCCTCGCATGCTCTGGCCATCAATCCGGACGTCACCGACATCGGGTTGATCGAGGCCGGCGATGAGCCGCAGGGTGGTTGTCTTGCCGGCCCCGGTCGGGCCGAGCAGCACGACGAAGGCACCGTCGGGGACGGTCAGACTCAGGGCGTCGAGCGCCAGGTTGTCGCCAAAGCGCCTGGTGACCTGGTCGAGCACGACTTCAGCCATGGCCCAGCACCTCCCGGTTGGCTTCGGAGGGCAAGGCGCGGCCGCTCGTGGTGTCGAACACACTCAGCGTGCGGGCATCGAATTGCAGTCCGACCACTTGACCTGGCGCGACCGGGTGTTGTGACGAAATGCGCGCCTTCACATCCCCCAGCGGCGACGACAATGAAACGATCTGCGTCGTACCCAGATACTCGGTGGCGAACACGGTGGCGCGAAACGCGGAGTCGTCACTGAATCGTACGTGCTCGGGCCGCACGCCAAGTGTCAGGGGGCCATGGACGGTTGCCAATGCCCTGGGGATCTGGAATCGATGTTCATTGAGCAGGAGATGATCGTCCCCAGCCTGAACAAGGCCGTTACCCGGCAGGAAGTTCATGCAGGGTGAGCCCAGAAACCCGCCGACAAACAGGGTCGCCGGCCAGTCGTAGAGGTCCTGGGGCACGCCGAACTGCTCGACCACGCCATGATTCATCACCACGATCTTGTCACCCATCTGCATTGCTTCGAGCTGATCATGGGTGACGTAGACGGTCGTGGCGCCCATCCGATCGTGCAAGGCTCGCAACTCCTGCGTCATGTGCTCGCGAAACTCGGCGTCAAGTGCGCCGAGCGGTTCATCCATGAAAAAGGCCTTGGGCTCCCGCACGATCGCACGGCCCAGCGCCACCCGTTGCCGGTCACCGCCGGACAACCCACCCACGGGCCGATCCAGTATCGCCTCGATACCCAGAATACGCGCCACTTCAGCCACCTTCTCGCGCACCTGTCGGCGGCCCATGCCCTGACTCACCAGCGGGTAGGCGATGTTCTTGCGCACATTCAGGTGTGGATAGAGCGCAAACATCTGGAAGACAAAGGCGATATCGCGCTGCGAGGCGGGCTTCATGCCGACCTCTTCGTTATCGATGAAGATCTGGCCGCTGGTGGGCAACTCCAGTCCGGCCATCATGCGCAGGGTGGTCGTTTTGCCGCAACCCGACGGCCCGAGCAACATGAAGAACTCGCCATTCTCGATCGTGAAGGTGGATGACTGCACGGCGGTGAAGTCACCGAACTCCTTGCGGAGCCTGTCAATTCGAATCTGGGCCATGATTCATTCTGGAAAGTGGCTGACCACGATAAACATCACGGTCCCGACCAGGGTGACGACAAACGACCAGGTGTAGAGCGCCATGGCCAGCGGTTGCATCAGCATCACCACGCCAATGGCGATCAGCGTGGAAGCCACCATCTCCCAGGGTCCACGCCGCCAACGCAGCAGGTCGCGCAGAAATCGGATCATTTGCGCACGGCTCCAAACGTGATGCCGCGCAACAGGTGCTTGCGCAAGACCACCGTGAACACCATGACGGGCAATAAAAACAGCGTGGCCCCGGCGGCGATGGCGGGCCAATCCTTCCCGCCGGTGCCGATGATCGTGGGAATGAAGGGGGGCGCGGTCTGTGCGGTGCCCGAGGTGAGTAGCACGGCGAACGCATATTCGTTCCAGGCGAAGATCAGGCAGAAAATCGCGGTTGACGCGATGCCGGTGGCGGCCTGGGGCAGCACCACCTTGATAAATGCCTGGAAACGCGTGTAACCGTCGATCAGTGCGGCTTCTTCATATTCGATCGGAATCTCGTCGATGAAGCCTTTGAGCAACCACACCGACAGCGACAGGTTGACTGCGGTATACAGCAGAATCATGCCCAGATGGGTGTCACTCAGTCCGAGCGAGCGGAACATCAGGAAGATTGGAATCGCTACGGCGATTGGCGGCATCATGCGCGTGGACAGGATGAAAAACAGCAGATCGTCCTTGGCAGGGATGCGAAATCGCGAGAATGCGTAGGCCGCCGCCGTGCCAAACACCATGCACAACACTGTCGAGCCGAAGCCGATGATCACCGAGTTCAGAAATCGTTCGCCGTAACGAGACGGTCCGGCGATCACCATGCCATTGTCGCGAACGATCCGGTCGTACCAGGTCGCGGGCTCACCCAGTTGCTCGACTGCCTGTGGGCTCGCGCGCGTCTGGGTGGTAAACAGATTCACATAACCTTCCAGGGAGGGTGTGAAAATCAGCTTGGGCGGATAAGCGATGGCGTCCGAAGCGGTCTTGAATCCGGTCGCCACGATCCACAACAACGGCATGATCGTGATCACCGCGTAGAGAATGACCAACGTGCCGGCCACCCACTTTTGCCGTGCCGACGGTTCGGTAATCGACAGCGTCATCGTTCCTTGACCTTGTTCAAGGCCTTCACATAAATCGAGGCCAGGCCGAACACGGTGACGAACAGGATCACGGCATAGGCCGAGGCGTATCCGGTACGCCACTTCTCGAATGCCTCACGCTTGAGATTGATCGAGGTGAGTTCAGTGATTGAACCCGGCCCGCCGCCGGTCAGTTGCACAACCAGATCGAACATCTTGAAGTTCTCGATGCCGCGAAACAGCACGGCCAGCATCAGGAATGGCAGCACCATTGGAATCGTGATTGTCCAGAACTGGCGCCATGGGCTGGCCCGGTCACACTCGGCCGCCTCATACACACTGTCCGGAATCGAGCGCAATCCGGCCAGGCAGATCAGCATGACGAACGGGGTCCACATCCAGGTATCGACGATCACAATGGCCCAGGGGGCGAGCGAGACATCGGCGATCATGGAAAAACTCGCCGGATCCCGTCCGGTAAAGAAACCCACCACGTAATTGAACAAGCCGATCTGCGGCTGATACAGAAAGGTCCAGAAATTGCCCACCACGGCCGGTGACAGCATCATCGGCAACACGATAACCGTTGTCCATAGGTCATTGCCGCGGAACTTCTTGTTGATCAGATAGGCCAGGGAAAATCCCAGGATCACCTGCAACACCAGGGTCCAGATCAGAAAATGCGCCGTTGCCTGCATCGTGATCCAGATATCCGCATCGTTGAGAATGCGCTGGTAATTGCTCAAGCCCACGAAATTCACCGCCCGCCTGGGACGATTGACCTGGTAGTTGGTGAAACTGAGCCAGATTGTCCATATCAGTGGAAAGATATTGACGGCAAGCAACAGCAACACAGTGGGTGCGACGAATATCCAGGCCAGAGCGCGGTCCGACAGGCCGCGAATCCGTCGCGACACCGCGGGTGGTGTCGCTTTGGCGGCGGTGTCGATGAGCGTGGTTTTCATGGTGGGTCGCGATGCAATGGAGCCTTACTTCTTTTTGCCTTCGTCCAGGAAGATCTGATTCCAATCCTTGACCAGACCGTCCAGCGCCTGCTTGGACGTCCCTTGCCCGGCCACGACAAAGTCGTGAACGCGTTTCTGCATGGCCAGCAACAGGGACGCGTAGCTGGGCTCGGCCCAGAAATCCTTCACGATCGCCATGGAATCGAGAAAGGTCTGTGCATAGGGCTGACTGGTTGCAAAGCCGGGGTCTTCAACCACGGCGCGCAAGGCTGAATAACCACCCGCGGCCCACCATTTCTGCTGAACCTTGGGCTGGGCGAACCATTTGATGTATTGCAATGCGGCGGCCTGCTTGGTCGAGTACGACACCACCGAGATGCCCTGCCCGCCGAGCTGGGCGAAATGCCCCCCGGGACCGGCCGGATTCGGAAAGTAGCCCGACTTGCCACCGCCGACGTTTGGATCGGCCTGCACCCCTGGCCAGATGAATGCAAAATTCATCTGCATGGCGACCTGGCCTGATTTGTAGGCGTCGATGTTCTCGGACATGTACCAATCGGAGGAGCCCGGCGGTGTGCAGCAGTTATACAGATCCTTGTAGAACTGCAGGCCCTTGATCGCGCCATCGGAGTTCACGAAGCCTTCGAGCGTGTACGGCTTGTTCGGATCACTGTACTGAAAGCCATGGTTGTACAAGGCATTGGTCACGCCCATCGTGATGCCTTCGGAGCCTCGCTCGGTATAGATCGCCGCGCCATAGACCTTCTTGCCATCTATCTGCCGGCCCTGAAAGAACTCGCCGATCTCCTTCAACTCGGCCAGTGTCCTGGGCGGAGCCAGGTCGCGCCCGTGCTTCTGTTTGAACTCGGCCTGCAGCGCCGGACGGCTGAACCAGTCCTTGCGGTATGTCCAGCCCACGACGTCGCCGAAGGCGGGCAGCGCCCAGTAGTTCGGCGTGCCCTTGGGCCACTCGGCATAGCCGGTGACGGTGGCCGGAATGAAGTCGGCCATCGAAATGCCTTCCTTGGCGAAGAAGTCATTCAACTTGATGTAGTGACCATTCTCGGCTGATCCGCCGATCCATTGACTGTCGCCGATCATCAGGTCGCACAGCTTGCCGCCCGAATTCAATTCATTGAGCATGCGGTCGGCGAAATTTGGCCAGGGCACGAATTCGAACTTCATCTTGTGGCCCGATTGCGCTTCGAAGTCCTTGGACAGTTCGACCAGTGCATTGGCCGGATCCCAGGCGGCCCAGCAGAGCGTCAGGTCGTCGGCGCGGGCGGCGGAAGAAGCGAAGAGAGCGGCGCAGGCGATGACGCCCGCCGATGCCGCGGATGGCCAGGAATGTCGATTCACGAATTGCCTCCGAATGGGTTTGATGGGTCATGAAACCGATAGCCAAGCCCGATCGGCCTATCGCGCCGATGGCATTGAAGGCTAGACTGCGGTTCGCACCTCAGTTTTGTCTCGCTGCCGGGCTTTTCTTGAATTATCTTGAGCGATATCGATTGGAAATGTCGTCTCAAGCCCTCGGATTAATCTTATTGAGGTTCGTACCTCAATACAAGCGATTTTTCGTCATCACAGGTATATTTCATAACATGCTGATTTATCGAATGAATTTTCCGATCAAGCGGGCCAACTGTCGGGGTGGTTTTCTCTCACGCGGCCAGCGGGCGCGCCAGTGAGGCCAACGGTCAAGGATCTGGCCAAGGCGGCCGGGGTGAGCCTGGCCACGGTCGATCGCGTCCTGAATGACCGGGCGAACGTCAGTCAGCGGGCGGTTCAGAAAGTGCACGACGCGATTGCGCGCATCGACTTCGTGCGCAACCCGGCCGCGGTGAATCTCGCCAAGGGTCGAAGCTACCGTTTCCAGTTCGTCTTGCCCGAATCGGGCGATCAATTCATGAACGAGGTGATCCGCGAAATCGGTGCGGCCAATTCAGCGCTCAAATCCGACTGGGTCGGCGCCGACATTTCACGGGTAGCCATCGAAGATCCCCATGCCGTTGCCAACATCTTGAGCGGGTTTGCCGACGCCCGCATCGATGGCCTGGCGATCATGGCACCCGAGTCTCCCCAGGTGTGCGACGCCATCCGGCGACTCGCCGAGCGGGGCATCCACGTGGTGCGGTTCATGTCGGGTCAGGAAACGCAGGCAGATGTCGACGTGGTCGGCATCAACAACGAGGCAGCTGGTGCCACGGCGGCCCGTCTGGTGGGGCGGTTCTGCGGGGCATTGCAGGGTCAGGTCATGGTGCTGGCCGAGACCATGCGCTCGCGCGACAGCATCGAACGCCGTCTGGGTTTCGATCGCGTGTTGAATCGCGATTTTTCCGGGCTGGCCGCGCTGCCGTCACTCGAGACACATGCCGATCCGGAGCGCACCCGGCAGATCGTGGCCAGCACAATCCGGTTCAACCCGGTCGTAGCGGTTTATGTGATGAGCCCCGAAGCCAGGATGCCACTCACGACCATCGGTGAGTACGTCGATCTCAATCGGATTGTTGTCGTGGCTCACGAGCGAACGCCGTTCACGATCGACGGGCTGAAGGCCGACCAGATCGATGCAATCATTGCGCAGAACCCGGGTCATGCGGTGCGTAGCGCCTTTCGCCTGCTGCGGGCCCGGGCGGACAATCGCCTACCGGTGGCATCGCAGGAGACGCTGCGCATCGAGATACTGTTGAAGGACAATCTGTAGCGTCAGGCCGGGCCGCATCCATCAAGTCGATGAGCATTGCGTTCAATGCCCGAATCGTTTGGTCGCAGGCTGACGCGATCGCCAATCACCGCGATCGGCGCCAGGGCCGACGTAACGGTTTTGACACTGGCATCGTGATGTCGCGCCACACCACAGACCAGGCGGATCCGTGAAGGTATCAGCGCCTCTGACGACTGAGCGACATCACTCGTACTGAATTTTGGGGGTTGAGCGGCGACAGCCGTCCGCTACTCTCGTTCAGGTCGCATGATTCGGCAATGCAGGCCGGTTATGGTCCGACAGTCAGTCGACCAACGACTTGAATCACTGGGTCAATCGATATTACAGAAGTCATCCTTGATTCCTGATCGGAGCCATCGCAGATCATCGGGATTGCGCAGCGGCGGCCGATCGACTCATCTCGATAATGGACAACAAATGACGATCAATTCATCCAAACAATTCCGAACGACTGCTGCTGCATGCATGGTCGGCTTTTTTCTGTCGGCCTGCGGCGGCGCTGACGACCCGCCAGCCGTGGGCTCGGACCCGGGACGCGGGGGCACAACCACAGGGGGCACCACGACAGGGGGCACCACGACAGGGGGCACCACCACAGGGGGCACCACCACTGAAGTGGTTGGAACCGGCCTGCCATGCTCCACGTTAAATGCCACGTCCAGTTCGTCGGGAGAGCGCTTCGACTGCGTCCAGGTTGGTAATGCGCAGCAGTGGCATCCGCGTGGCAGCCAGCTCAATCCCCTGGGTCGCAATGAAAGCGTTGTCGTGACAACGCAGCTTGCCAGCTGGCGAATCGCCGTGACCGGTTTCGACGCCGACATGACGGCTGAGATTCTCGCAGAAGACGCCAGAAATCCTGCACCCGCCAGCGGATCGCAATACGCCGGCTTGCGTCTGGAGCTCACCTGGCTCGGCGGCTCCGGCATAAATTTCGTTCGCAATGGCGCCAATTTCTACGGTGTGACACCGTCGAAGGACTCGATCGAGCGCTGGGCGGCGGGAGCAGGTGTTGATGACGACTGCTGGATCAACGAGGCAGTTGAATTGAATACGACGAAGATTTGCCGGATGCCGTATGAGGTGTCCAGTGCCGAGGTTGGCTCGATCGATTTTTACGTGGCCGCGGAGTCGCAGAAGCCGCTCAAGTATTTCCGGGGTGCCGATCGCTGATGCCCAGGGCAGGGCGGCTGTGGCGGTTCGGTCGACCAAGCAGTGAGAAACGCAATCGATTGAACCGGTACAGCATGCCCAATCGGTGCAAATTCATGGTACTTCTACGCTCCACCGCTCGGAGCCCACACCGTGGGTTTCGGGCGCCGAGCCGACGGCTGTGCGCCAGGCCTGGCCGAGCCGGTTCCACCATCAACCAGGAAACAGACCATGAAAGTATTCCACGGCCGCACCGAGGCCGCCCCATCCGAGCAGCGCGGCGCAACCTTCACCGGAGTGGTGTGGGCCGATCCGGTCATGCCAAGTACCGATGGGGTGACGATCAACCACGTGTTCTTCTCGCCCGGTGCCCGCACTCACTGGCATTCACATGAACACGGTCAGGTGCTGAATGTCACGGGCGGCAAGGGCTGGATCTGCAAGGATGGCGAGGCAGCGCAGCCGATCCGCGCGGGTGATGTCGTCTGGATCGGGCCGAATGAGCGTCATTGGCACGGCGCCGCTGCCGACAGCTACATGATTCACCTGGCCACCTCACTGGGCAAGTCGGCCTGGGCCGAGGCGGTGACGGATGCGCAGTATGGCCAGACGGCCTGAGTCGTCTGCGTCAGAACCGGAAAACGGACGTTTCCTGACAGATTGGGCCAAATTGGGTAGGCCCGCCAATTCTCCTTGGGCTGGCAATCACATGGCGATACCAAGTCTGCTCGCACCTATTGACGACATGCCAAGAACGCCTGCATCGACGCGCGCCTCTGACGAAGTGATCGCTAAATCAGCTCATCGCCGCGATCGTCGGTCTCGCCAAACCGCTTGAGCACCGCCGGCGTGGTGCCTTCGTAAATGGCCGGCAGGCGTTGCGCGATCAAGCGGTTCTCCCGCTCGAACAGGCTTTGCCCGGCCAGATCACTTTCGACAATGAAGGGGCCGAAGCGTTCGACCTCGAATACCCACATGGCCTGCGCGATGCCCAGTTCCTGCAGCCAGTGCACCTCGCGCACGCGCTTGACGCCACGACCCAGCAGCGCGCCAGTGCCATAGCCCACCGTGGTCAGATAGACCGCATCATTCGGGACGAAATAGCGCTGATAGTCCCTGGGGTTCATCCCGCCCTTGCCGATGATCAGGCGGGAACCGGAGAGCCGGAACCAGTCTTCCAGCCATTTGGTGAAGCGAAACGAAGCAGTGGCGGTGACCGCGCCAATCGCATAGCCGCCATCGGGTCTGGGGGCCGCCGCGGGGGAGCAGTGGAAATTAACCGCGCTCACCTCGGGCAGCGCCAGCGGCAGGGCGACGCCTTCTTCCACGACCTTTTTGTATACCCCCTCTCGACCCGTGTAGACCACGCCATCCAGATACACCACGTCGCCGATCTGCAGGGGTTCCAGATCGGCGCGTGACGGTTGGGTGCCCAGGTGATGCGTCTTCATGACGTCAGGGCCTGTTCATTTGATGTCCATTCGACTGTTTCGCGGCGCATGTAAGGGGTATACCACTGCGGGTCGTTGCGGTAGGTGACCGTGCCATCGGCATGAATGCGCGCGCAGGCGCGCCGCGACGACAGGCAGAACGCGTGCACGCTCATCTGCATGCCGCCGGTGTGGCAATAGCCGACCTCGATATGGGTGTCAATGACCATCGATTTGCCCACGAAACCCATCGCGCCCATGCCGATGGCATTGCCGGCCTCGGTCAGTTCGAGCTCCATCTGGGCGATTCTGGGGTCCGGGTTGCGCTCGCCCACGGTGCGCAGACAGGCGGCGCGTTTGCCGTGCACCATGCAGGTGTCCTTCGAGCCGCCCAGGCCGATGCCGATGATTGCGGGCTGGCAGGCGAGCCCGCGCTTGCCGAAGGCCATCAGTGAATCGAGAAAGAAGCGTTTGATGCCCTGGATGCCGTCGCTCGGAAACAGCATACGGTAGTCGGTGCCGAACAATCCGCCCTTGTGCACGGTGATCAGGTCGAGCCATTGGCCATCGGGCTCGAAGGCGTATTCGATTTCCGGCGCAGCGATGCCCACGTTGTTGTTGTGATCGGTGCGCCAAAGCGGATGGACCCGGTTCGGACGCAGCGGCACGGCATCGGTGGCGATCGCGGTCGCGCGGCGCAGCGCCGCCTCCAGCGCTACCGGGCCGCCCTGAATCTGCGCTTCATTGCCGATCTTGACGTACCAGCGCGGCACGCCGGTGTCACCGCACATGGCCCGCCGGTCCTGGGTGGCCGCGTCATAGTTCTCGAGCATGACCTTGAGCACGAACCGGGGCAGCTCGTTCTCCTCGGCGTCGCTGGCCCGTCGGATGGCCTGGAGATAATCGTCGGGAATGTCGATGGCCGCCTTGGCCATCAGGGTCTCGGCGGTCGCTTGAATAATGTCGATAGGGATCATGGAAGGCCTTGCTTCTCAACCGTGTTGGGTCGCCTGGACCGGTGTCATGTCTTCAACCAGCGATTCGCCGGGCCTGACGATCGAAAAGACCACGGGCTCGTGAGTGGTGTGCAGCGCATGACCGTCGTGGCGGACCACGGTGAAATACGATTCGTCCAGCTTGCCTTCGTCGGGGCAGTCTTCGCGAAAATGCGCGCCCCGAGAATTCTCGCGCGACAGCGCGGCATGGGCGATGGCCTGCGAAACCTGCAACAGATTGTCCAGATTGAGCCAGTCGTGCCAGCTCAGATTGAACACCATGTCGTCGTCGGCCAGGCCGGTGTGGCCGAGTTCATCGCGCAGTTCGGTCAGACGGGTGAGGCCGCGGCGCAAGGACTCACCCGTCCTCATGATGCCCACGTCGTCCCACATCACATTCATGAGTCGCTCGCGCAAGTCATGGACGTTTGCCGGGGGCAATGAGAACGGGTGTCTGGCCGTGGCGATGCCGGCTTCGATCAGACTTTCATCCGGATCCCTGAACTGCTTCATGGCCCTTGCCTCGGCCGCCATGACGTCGCCCGCGACGCCGCCATAGACCGTGGAATTGGCCACGCCATTGCCGCCCAGGCGGTTGGACCCATGCGCGCCACCGGCATCTTCACCGGCAACATGCAGGCCGGGCAATCCGGTTCGTGTGTCCGGGTCGCAGACCACGCCGCCCATGAAGTAATGGGCGGTGGGCACCACTTCCACCCGCCCGCCGGCCAGATCGAAGCCACTGTCGGCGCAGCGCTTGACCATGCCCCTGAACCGCCGGCTGACCTCGGCCGGGCCCAGATGCCCCATCGAAATATAGACGCCGCCCAGCGGGCTGGTGTTGCCCTTGCGCATTTCGGCATAGATGCCGCGGCTCACCACATCGCGCGTGGCCCGCTCGCCGCGTTCGGCATAGTCGAACATGAAGCGCCGGCCGTCCCCGCCCAGCAGATGTCCACCCGCACCGCGCAGTCCTTCTTCCAATACCGTGCCGGTCATGCGGGTCTGATCGCCGCCGAGCAGACCGGTCGGATGAAACTGCACCATTTCCATGTCGCGCAGCGGCAGGCCGAGCCGCATTGCCATGGCCAGCCCGTCCATGCTCTTGTCGCCTGAGGGCGTGTGATACCGATACATGGTGGGGCCGCCACCGGTTGCCAGCAGAACCGACTTGGCACGCACGAAGCGGAACACGCCCCGGCGCATGTCGATGAACAGCACGCCGGACAAGGCCTCACCGCGGCGATCGGGCACCAGGGCAATGGCGCGGTGCTCCTCGAGCCGAGTGATCGCCGGGCTGGCCAAGACCTGTTCCATGAGCCGGTTGATGATCTCGATGCCGGTGAGGTCACCCTTGTGAACCGTGCGATCGAAGGTCTGCCCGGCAAACGCCTTGTGGTGCAGCGAGCCATCGGGGTTGCGATCGAAAAAGCAGCCGTACTCGTTTTCCAGTTCGCGGACCCGCAGGACCGCGGTTTCACAGAGCTTCCAGGCCATGTCCTGGTTGGGCAGCCATTTGCCGCCGATGATGGTGTCCATGAAGTGGCGCTCGACCGAGTCGCCGGGAGACAAGGCCACGTTGTAGCCACCCTGGACCATGCGCGTGCAGCCGCATTTGCCCATCAAGCCCTTGACTGCGACCGTGACGCTCAGTTCGGGCGCGGCGCGGTGGGCATGCAGGGCGGCGAACAATCCGGCGCCGCCAGCGCCCAGAATCAGAATGTCGGTATCGAAGCGTTCAAGCATGAGACAGGGCACTCAGAAAAAAACCGCAGGCAATCACAAACGATCCGGCTGCCGCGGCCGCAGCAAAAGTCTTCTGGCGCGGCGACCAGGGTAAAAACTCCAGCGCCAGCAGTCTGAGCCCGCCGAACAGATGAACACCCAGTAAAAAGACCAGGCCGAACTCGGCCACCTTGACCAGCGGCTGCTGCGCAAACAGCAGAAACCCGTCCAGGCCGGCCGGGTCATTGAGCGCCAGGGCCAGCACATAAAAATGCAGCGGCAGAAACAGCGCCAAGGCCAGGCCAGACACCCGGTGCACGACATGCGCAACGTACAGCGGATGATGACGATGCGGCGCAATCATTGGTGCACTGGCATCAAAGCACCACCGCGACGATGGCGCGACCGCCCAGAACCAGCAACGCGAGTCCGACCAGCACAGTGAATGCATTCAGCGCACGGGCGGTCACGTGGAGCATCTCGTGCAGCACCACACGCAGACCGATGGCGGCGTGCACCGATACCGCCAGCACGAACAAGCCATAAAACAAGGCCCACCAGACGCTGCCCTGGGTTCGCGACAGAATTTCCGCGGTGCTCAGGCCGCCCTGCACCGCATAGATCATCAGGACCAGATGACCGAGGACCAGGGGCGCCATGATCAGCGCAGAGATTCGTTGGGCCAGAAAGAGGCGCACATCGAGCATGTCGTCAGTTCTCCCGCAGGGGCTCAGATCTGCCGCTTGAGCGCGGCAATCGCGGTGACCCGCTTCAGGCCGGCGATGGCGCTGGTCGGGTTCAATTCATTGGGGCAGTAAGTCATGCAGCTTTGATGCGAGTGGCAGTTATGGCAACCGGCATCGGTGGCAACGGCTTTCAGACGCGCCGTGCGAGCGCCATCCCGCTCATCATTGATCAGGGTCCAGGCTCGATTGAGCGCGGCAGGGCCAAGATAGCGCTCGTTATTCTGCACCACATCGCAGGCCGAATAGCAGACCGCGCAGTTGATGCACTCGATGCCGGCGCTGGCCGCCGTGCGTGCAGGCGACGCGGGATCCACCGGCACGATGGGATCGTTCCGGGTGGCGGTCGGATGGTGATAGCCCTGCGCAGCCACCCATTTGTCGAAGAAGGTGGTCATGTCGGCGGCCAGGTCCTTGATGACCGGCAGATTGCGCAGCGGTGCAACCTCGATGCAGTTGTCGGCCAGCACCGTCTTCACGTGGGTGCGGCAGGTCCATCGGGGCACGCCATTGACCATCATTGCGCAGGAGCCGCACATGCCCACCCGGCAGGCGAACCGATAGGTAAGGCCCGGTGCCTGATGGCGTTGAATCCAGGTGACCACGTCCAGCACCGTCTGGCTGGAAAAGCGCGGCACCTCAAAGCGTTGGAATTGCCCGCCGTCGGCATTGCCTCGCCAGACCGACACGACCATGTTCGGATGGGTATTGTGCAAGTGGACTGCTCCTTGCTCGGCAGTTTCCAAGATACCCGTATTATTCGTGAAAACCATATCCAAGAGAGGCAGACATCTTGAAAACTTCCAAGACCATCCGAAGCGCTGCGGCAATCTGCCCGATATCCCTGCGCCGCATGCTGGTCCCGCTGGGTGTCGCCCTGTCGTTGGCCGCTGCGCTGACCCCGGCAAGGGCGGAATACCCTGAGCGTCCGATCTCCATGGTAATTCCCTATAGTGCCGGCGGTGCAACGGACATTTCCGCGCGCGCCCTGGCCGCACCGCTTGGCCGCTTGTCACCCAAACCACTGCTGATGGTCAATCGAACCGGTGCGGGCGGTGCCACCGGGTCGGTTGCCGTGAAGAACGCCAAGAGTGATGGCTACACGCTATTGTTCGCGCGGGTCGGCTCGCACGCCGTCAGCCCGGCAATGAAGGCAACGCTGCCCTACACGCTCGATGATTTCCGCTTCGTGGGTGTCTATGAGATCAATCCCGTGGTTTGCGCGGTATCTGTCGACTCGCCGATCAAATCCATGGAGGATCTGGCGGCCCAGGTGAAGGCCGCGCCGGGCAAGATCAGCTTCAGTTCGGCCGGGGTGGGCAGTCTGCTGCACCTGGCCAGTGCCATGGCACTCAAGGAATTCGGTGTGGACAACCCGGCGACGCAGGTGATTCATCTGCCGCTCAAGGGTGGCGGCGATGCGGCAACCGCCGTGATCGCCGGCACGGCCAACTTCATCTGTACCAATTCCTCAGAAGTGGCCTCGTTCGTGCAGAACAAGCAGATGCGCCCCCTGATGGTGACGACCCCGGAGCGACTCGCCGGGTTCGACGCACCCTCCGCCGTCGAACTGGGTAAACCCAAGCTGACCGAGCTGGTCGGTTGGACCGGTATTGCCGGGCCCCGGGACCTGCCCGATGATGTGGCCAAGACATGGGGTGAATGGCTGGCCAAGGCCACGACGGATGAACAATTCCAGCGCCAGATGTCCGCCGCTGGTTCGGTCATCCGACTCATGACGCCGGAAGAATCCAACCAGTTCATCCGCCGGCAGTACGAGACCTTCCGTCAGCTCGTTGACGAGCTTGGCATGCGGATTGAAGGATAAGCCGGATCTATGCAGTCTTCCGGCAAAGTGTCCTGGTTGGGAGCGGGTGCCGCCGCATTCGGCGTTTTCCTGCTGTTCGTCGCCATTCCACAAAGCATATCCAAGCCCAGCAATATCCGGGTCGCGGTGTTGTCGCCAACCTTCTGGCCAGTCATCATCGCGTCGATGTTCATCGTTCTGGGTGCGGTGCTGCTGATTCGGGAGTGGTTCGCCAGCCCTGCCGATGAGTCCTCGACGGACGAATCGGTCGAGTTGCCCATCGGCGTTCAAGCCTGGTCCCGGCTGCTGATCATGGCCGTGATCATGGCGGCGATGATCTGGGCCATTCCGAGAATCGGCATGGTCTGGGCGTCGATGGCGACCGTCATCCTGTTCATGCTGCTCGTGCGCTCGCGCCGACCGGTCATCTCATTGATCGTGGCTGTTGCCCTGCCGCTGCTGCTTTATGCATTCTTCGCCCATGTCGCCGGCGTGGCCATACCGCAGGGCGACTACCTGCAGTTGCCATGATTGCCTGGGACAGCCTCGCATCGGCCTTCGGAATGGTGGCCAACCTGACGAGCTTTCTGGGCTTGTTCAGCGGGCTGGTGGTCGGTGTGATTGCCGGCGCGATACCGGGGATGTCAGCCACCATGGCCGTCGCCCTGACCCTGCCCTTCACGTTTGCGCTGGACCCGATCACGGGCATTTTGCTGCTGCTCGGTGTGTACAAGGGGGGGATCTTCGGCGGCAGTATTCCCGCCATCCTGATCAAAACACCAGGCACACCGGCTTCCAGCGCCACTGTGCTCGACGGTTACCCGATGGCGGAGCAGGGCCGGGCCGGCAAGGCACTCGACATGGCCTTGTATGCCTCATGTACCGCCGACATGATGTCGAACCTGTCGCTCATCTTGTTCGCCGGCTGGCTCGCCTCGTTCGCCCTGAGCTTCGGCCCGCCCGAGTTCTTCACGCTGATCCTGTTCTCACTCACGATCATCGCCGGTGTCTCGGGCGAGAGCCTGCTCAAGGGCATGTTGTCGGCAGCGCTTGGATTGCTACTCGCGACCGTCGGCCTGGATCTGGTCTACGGCACCAACCGCTTTACCTTCAATGATCCGGAACTGATGGGCGGGCTGAACTTCATTGCCGTACTGATCGGTCTGTTCGCCATTCCCGAGATTCTCGCTTATGTGCTGCAACCGGCCGAGCGAAAGGAAGTGGTGCGCGAGCTGGGTGCAGATCGCATGACTTTCGCCGAATATCGGCAGTGCTTCCGAACCATCGTGCGCGGTGGCCTGATCGGGGTGATACTGGGCAGTATTCCGGGCATTGGCGCGGCACCGGCTGCGTTTCTGTCCTACAGCGAAGCCCGGCGAAAGTCGCCGAATCGGGACAACTTCGGCCATGGCGAGATCGAAGGCGTGGCCGCATCGGAGTCGGGAAACAACGGGGTTTGTGGCGCCACCCTGATCCCACTGCTGGCACTCGGGGTGCCCGGCGATGTGATCACGGCCATCATCATCGGCGCCTTCATGATTCATGGTCTGCAGCCCGGACCCCTGATGTTCACCACCAACACCGACATGATCTACGCCTTGTTCATCGGACTGATTTTCAGCTCGGTTCTGCTGTTGATCATTGGCGGCGCGGCGATCCGTCTGTTCGGGTTCATTGCCTATGTGCCGCGGTCGGTGCTCATGCCAGCCGTGCTCGTGTTGTGCGTGTTCGGCTGTTTTGCGGTCAACAACAGCGTGTTTGACGTGATGGTGATGTTCGTGATGGGCTGGGTCGGCTTTGCGATGATGCGTCTGGGCGTGCCGGCGGCCCCCTTTCTCATCGCGTTCATTCTGGGCCCCTTGTTTGAAGATAATTTCCGTCAGGCCATGCTGATGTCCGGCGGCGATCCGGGCATTCTGTTTCGTGGCGCGATCACCTGGGTATTCTGGGGGCTGACGCTGATCACGGTGCTCGCATTAATCCGCAGTGCAATCGGGCGTCGTGCGGTGCCGGCCAGCTGACCGCGTCTGCCCTTGCGTGTTATGGCGGCAGACAGCCACCCGGTGATTAATGACTGATCTGTTGAGCGGCGACTTCGGTGTGCGCCAGCGAATGACAACAACGGTATCGAGCACTGCTCAAGTCGGTGGCCCCTCGCAACGCCAGGCCATCGGTGCCCATCATCACCTGCGCGCAGGCGTCGACCGCGTCGCTGTCATACCCGGTAATGATGAGCGCCCAGTCGATGCTGCGATCCTGTCCCCGGATCCGCTGTTCATTGGTCATGGCCGCTGGCTGCGCGCCCTGCAGCAGATGGGCGCTGGTCAGACCCGGCATGGCCGGCACGGCGGCCAGGGCCTCGTCGAGCAACCAGCGGGTCGGCCCGCCTGCCTGCGCGTCGACAAGTCCATAGCGCAGCAATGCGGCGAAGCCGCCTTGTCCGAAGCCGACGCTGCCCACGACACGGCACAAGCCCCGCGTCATCCCCCGGTAGTGCGGCATCATGCGTCGGGTCCAGGGCGTTGGGTCGTTGAGCCTGGCCAGGTAGGCCGGCGAGGCGAGTGTCGGCAACCCATCGACCTCGTAGATCACCATGTAGCGAGGCCCTGGGCCATGCGCGATCCAGCGCGTGCCACGAAGAAATCCAGGAATGCCCAGGCGCTCCGGAAAATGCTCATGGGTGTGCCAGCGGTCATGTTCCCCGATGGCCTCCGGCTCGATATCAAAAGACAGCAGCATGGCGGCCGAACCGAGCAAAGGCATGGAGTTCTCCAACGGGAAGGGTGGCCGGTCAATGATAAGGCGGTAAATTGATTGCCTTTCTGACAGCGCTATCGATAGTGATGATCAAACAATCCATCCGGAACCCTCGGCCGGCAGCGCTATGAGCCGGGCGGTCCCCGACCTGCCCGCCCTTCGACGCTATGCCGTGGCACGCAGCCTGTTCACGCCGACCAGTCTGCCGCGCGCGATTGCCCGCCTGGGCTTCGTGCAGGCTGACCCGATCCGCGCGCCAGCGCGCGCACAGGATCTGACCCTGCGCCATCGGGTGGTTGGCTATCGGGCGGGCGAGCTCGAGGCGCGCTACCCCAGGCTGGCCATTGAAGAGGACTTCTTCGTCAATTACGGATTCGTGCCACGCGCCCTGCAAGGCCTGATGCATCCGCGCACGGCACGTACACCGTGGACAGCGTCGCGCCGGGCTCTGGCACGCGACGTTCAGGCTTATGTACGCGAGCAGGGCGTGGTGCATCCGCGGCAGGTGGATGCGCATTTCCAGCATGGCAAGGCGCGCAACTGGTTCGGCGGCTCCGGCAATGCGAGCACCCAGTTGCTCGATGACATGCACTATCGCGGCCTGTTGCGGGTCGCGCGACGCGAGAGCGGGACCCGTTGTTATGCCGCGCACGATGCCCATGCCTGGCCGGCCCCGCCAGACAGTGCGTCCGCCCTTGATGCTCTGATCGATGTCGCGGTGATGAAATACGCGCCACTGCCGGCTGCCACGCTGGGTTGGCTGCTTAGCGCGGTCGCCGGATCGGCCGCGCCGCAGTGGCGGCTGGCGCGTGCCGCCGCATTGACCCGTGCGCGACAACGGTTGCCGGGTGCGCAGATCGATGGCGTGCGATGGGTCTGGCCGGTCGGCGAGAACCCGGCCTCGCGCCGACATCATCCGGATGATTCGGTGCGGCTGCTTGCCCCCTTCGATCCCGTGGTCTGGGATAGACGTCGCTTCGAGTTGTTCTGGGGTTGGGCTTACCGCTTCGAGGCCTACACGCCGGCGGCCAGACGCCAGCTGGGCTATTACGCGCTGCCCTTGCTCTGGCGCGACCAGGTGGTGGGCTGGGCCAATGTGAGCGTGCAGGGCAATCGTCTCCAACCGGCCGTGGGCTTTGTGGGTCGGCGGATCGACGATGCCGGCTTCGCGGCGGCAATGGATGATGAACTGCAACGACTGCATGACTTCCTCGGCCTTGCCGATTGACCCGGTCTGGCAACATCACACCGAGCCTGTTATCGTGAACGTCCGACAGGAATCGGATGCCCCGCCTGGCCGATGAATCCTGCAGCAAGGGCATCAGGCTGTGACGATCATCCAGATGGAGCGAGATCATGACGAAAAACACCATCTGCCTCTGGTATGACCATGAGGCCGAACAAGCCGCGCGCTTTTACGCCGATACGTTTCCCGATAGCTCGGTGCAGGCCGTGCATCGCGCGCCCGCCGACTATCCGGGTGGCAAGGCCGGCAATGTATTGACCGTTGAGTTCACGGTCTGTGGTGTGTCGTGCCTGGGCCTGAACGGCGGCAATGTGTTCAGGCATAGCGAGGCGTTTTCCTTTCAGATCGCCACCGACGATCAAGCCGAAACGGACCGCTACTGGGCGGCGATCGTCGGCAACGGAGGGGAGGAAAGCGCGTGCGGCTGGTGCCGCGATCGCTGGGGGCTGAGCTGGCAGATCACGCCACGGGTGCTGACCCAGGCGATGGCCCAGGGTGGCGACGTGGCCAGACGCGCCTTTGAAGCGATGATGTCGATGAAGAAGATCGACATCGCGCGCATCGAGGCGGCCGTCTCGGGGCAGTGATGCCGGTCGCCGTGCCCGTTCAGGCGCCGAACAAGAAACGTGTGCCGGTTGAGGAGCGCACAAACTGCTCGGGCATCTCCTGCTGCACCAGTGAAACAAAAGCCTCTCCCGAACAATGCATCGGAATCAACACATCCGGCTTGAATGCCTTGAGTTCGGCCAGGGTCTGACGCAGATACTCGGGCGGGTGCGGGGCCAGATGAAACCCGCCCAGCACCGCATGCAGCTTGTCGACGCCGGTGACCTTCATGGCCGTGCGCACCGAGTTGACGATGCCGCGATGGCCGCAGGATGTCATGACGACGAGCCCGCGGCCCTTGACGTGATAGACCGTGGCCTGCTCGTGCTGAAAATCGTCCGGCGCCACAGTGATGCTGCGCTTGGCCTCGGGAAGGCCGGCCGGTTCACAGCCCAGCGCGTCGTTCCTGCCCACGCTCATGCGGGTCGGTGAGAGCACGCGCTCGAAAGACTCGGACGGAATCCAGCCAGTGGTCACGCCATGGTCGGCCAGGATCGAGGGCTTCTCGGCGAATGTGACAGTCAGGCCGGCCGCCTTGATGGCGTCGCGGTCCAGCGCACCGAAGCTGCCCGCTTCGCCCGGCACATTCAATTCCCGTGCGCAGAAGCACTCCTCGCCGCCCAGGTAGAACGGCAGGCCGGCCTTGAGCCGGCCCTGATTGGCTTTCAGAAATCCGGCCATGCCGCCGAAGTGATCATAGTGGCCGTGGCTGAGCGCCAGGGCATCGAGTTTGGCGGCATCGATGCCCGCCAGCAGCATGTTGTTGAGCAAGGTATCGGCGGTGTAGGCAAAGTCGATGAGCACCTGCCGGGATTCGGCGCCGCGGGTGGACTCCAGGTGAAGGGCGAGTCCCCATTCGTTTTGCAGGGTGCGCTGGGGCGGCGTGCGCGGCGCGACCGCAAAACCCAGTCGCTGCACCTGCACCGCCCCGACGGTGCGGCTGGGTTCGAAGGCATGGTGATAGGAATCGGTGACCACGCGCACTGCCAGTTTGTCCACGACCGGCACTTCGGCCTTGGTGACCAGCGCGCGGGCAGTGGCCACCCGGGCGCCGAACAGGCCGCCCGCTGCCATCAGGGCCAGTGAGCCCGAACCGGCGCGCAGGAGTTGGCGGCGTGATGCATGGCCGAGATAGGCGTAGTTGTTGGTTTCGCTGCTCATGGCATCTCCTTTGTCGGGCGAAGCTCGATGACACTGCCTTTTTTGGCGATTCTGCCCCGGACCGGGCAGGGCGGCAACAGCGGAGAATCCGGGCCCTGAACGATTGGTCCCCCGGCCCTGGGCACGGCTCTGATTGCTGCTCATGATTATCCGCAGCATACTGCGATGCACATTGAACCGAACGGCCGTGTCGTGTCACACAAGGTCTGGAGATGGGTCGGGATCGATCCGTCACCACGCCCGCCGGCTTTACGATCCGGGATTGAGCGACCGATCGCGCCGATTGTCGAATGAGGGAATCCGCCCATGTGTCTCAGCCCTGCGCCTGTCGTCCTGGCCTGTTTGTTGACGATGTTTACCGGCACCTGGACCGGTGCATCGGCGCAGCAGGTCCAGGCCTCGAATGCGCCGGCCGTCCGAGCAGATCCGGCGGAACAGCCGCGCCTTCAGATCGAACTGGGATCCCACGCCGCCCCGATTCGCGGGGTCGCGGCCAGTCATGATGGCGCATTCGCGATCACGGTGTCGGGCGACAAGTCCGCACGCGTCTGGAGTCTGGCCGACCAACGCCTGCGTCATGTGTTCCGGCCGGCTGTCGGTCCGGGCGCGGTCGGCGCACTGTACGGCGTGGCTGCCCATCCGGCCGAAGACCTCGTTGCTGTCGGCGGCACCACCGCTGTGGTGGCACCGGACGAGAAAGGCAAGTCCGCGCACACTGGCCGGATCCTGTTGTTCCGGCCGAGCAGCAACGAGTTCGTGCAGGCCATCGATGCACGAGGCGACGACATCACGAAGCTGGCCTACACACCGGATGGCCGGCTGTTGCTCGCGGCGTATCGGAATCCCGGTGCCTTGCGGGCCTTCGATCGCAGCGGACAGATGGTCTTTGAAGACCGCTTCGCTCAGGCGAGTTACGGACTGGCCGTCTCGACATCCGGCCGGATCGCGGCAACATCGTATGAAGGCAAGGTATCGCTCTATCAATATGACGGTGCCCGGATCTCGGTGCAGACCACCTTCAGGCCGTCCATCGCCGCGCCGCGCGGCGTGGCATTTTCTCCCGACGGAGAATGGCTCGCGGTGGGCTACCGGGGCGTGAACAACCAGATGGGCGCACCGACCGTGCATTCGGCCCGTACCGGCGAGCAATCCTTTGCACTGCCGCGCCCCGGCTCCTTGCTTGCCGGCAATATCGCCAATGTCGCCTTCAGCGCCGACGGCAGCATGTTGTACGCCACCGGCTCGGCCTATTCCCGCGAGGGCGCGCATCCGGTGCTGCGCTATGACCTGCGCAAGCGCACACTGATCGATGAGCGCATCGTAGCCACCAATACAGTGACCGACTTCGTTCCGGTCGGCGCTGGTGCGTTGGTGTATGCGAGTTTCGATGGCAGCTGGGGCACGATCGGCGCCGACATGAGCGTGGCTGCGGCTTCGCCACCACTGGTGGATTTGCGCGGGGCGGGGAATCTGCTGATCGACGAACAGGCCCGCACGATCGCCGTGTCGATGCGCAATGGCAGCGAGCCCCAGTGGTTCGATCTGCAAAAGAGGGCCGTGGTCCGTGGCACCGCCCCTTCCGGCATGATTGGCCCGACCCTGCGCGCAGCGCACGACAGACGCGCGCAGTGGGAGAACACCTACAAGCCCATCGTCAATGGCGCAGCCATTGCACTCGGATTCGATGAAGTCTCGCGCGCCATCACCTATATCGGTTCGAGCGGTCATGCCATGCTCGGTACCAGCCGTCGCCTGATTCGCCTCGATGCGCAGGGGCAGACCCAATGGGCCGTCGATGCGCCAGCGGAAATCTGGTCACTAAACAGTCGCAGTGATGGCGAAGTGGTGGTGGGTGCCCTGGCCGACGGCACGATCCGCTGGTGGCGAACCGGCACCGGCGAGCTGCTTGTCTCCTTGCTGATGCTCCCGGATGAGCGCTGGATCCTCTGGACCCCGGATGGCTATTTTGATGCGAGTGCGGGTGGTGACCGGCTTGCCGGATGGGCTGTGAATCGGTCCGACGATGGGCGGGCAGACTTCCATTCGCTGAGCCGCTTCCGTGAACAATTCAATCAACCCGAACACATCGACCGGGTCACGGCCGGCGGCAGTCGTCGCGCCGCTGTCACGAGTGGCAGTTTCGCGGCGACCCGTCCACCCCGGTTCCCGCCGGTGGTCAGTCATGCGGGCCCGGCACGCCATGATGCCGTTACCGGCGAGTTCGCCATCCCGTTTCTCCTGCGCGCCGATGCCGATGCGTCGGTGGTCGTGCGCATCGACGGACGCCCGGCGCCGGATGCGCAGATTGCCCTGGGTGAGCGGCGCGGCACGTTGGCCGCTGGCGAAGCGCGCCTGATCCTGCCGGCCGGCACTCTGTCGGTGCAGATCCTGGCGCATCACGGCAATGTCTGGTCCGAGCCGCTGGTCATGAGCGCAGTCATGCCGGCCCAGGCGACGCCCATCACATCGAGTGCGATCGTCGTCGAGGTGCTTCGTCCGGAAGCGCCCGAGGCGGCCAATGCCACGGTCCCTGCCAAGGCGGACCCCCTGGGGCCCGGGTCGACCCTGAGCGCCGCCATCGTCGATGCCCGGCCGAGCCGCCCACGCCTGTTCATTCTCGCCGTAGGAATCAGCAATTATCGCGTTCCGGCCTATAAGCTTGGGCTGGCCGCCAAGGACGCGAGCGACTTCGCGGCCGTTCTGAAGTCACAGGCCGGGCGAAATTATGCCGATGTGCAGACTCGGGTGCTGACCGACGCAAAGGCGGACCGCGCCTCCATTCTGGCCGGATTCGACTGGCTGCGCAATGCACCCGGCCCGGATGACGTGGGTATCCTGTTCCTGGCCGGACACGGCCTGAATGCTGACGGGGGTGAGTACCACTTTCTGCCCTGGGATGGCGAACATGAATCGCTGACCCGTACAGCAGTGCCCGAGAGTGCCATTCGCCAGACGCTTGGCCGGATGCGGGGCAAGGCCTTGCTGTTCGTCGATACCTGCTATGCCGGTTCGGCGGTGGGCACGATGAAATCGGCGCGACGCGAGCTGGCGCAACTGGCCAACGATCTGGCATCGTCCGAGAATGGTGTCGTGGTGTTCGCCTCGAGCACTGGCCGGCAGCTATCGGAAGAAAACGACGCCTGGGGCAATGGCGCGTTTACCAAAGCCGCCATCGAGGGCATGCGCGGCAAGGCCGATTTCCAGAAGACCGGCCGCATCACGTACAAGGCGCTCGACTTCTACATCTCGGATGAGGTGCGACGACTCACAGAGGGTCGCCAGACGCCGGTGACGATTTCGCCGATCGGCGTGCCGGATTTTGCCATTGTGCGCAATGAAACAATTTAGCCTGAAGTTCCTCACCGCCTGTCGTCACTCATAGCTTCACAATCCGCGCCGTTGCTGGGCTTTCCCTGCAACGGCGTTATTGCATTGTTTCAATATGTAGTCACTAAAGTAGTCGAAATGCCGGGCGAAACGCCACTTTCTCTTGATATGACTGCAAGAACCGGCACAGCTCACGTCGTCACCACCAAGCGCACCTACAAGTGCCCGAGCATGTGGTCGAGTTGGTGCGCGCCGCGTTGCAGGGCCAGACCTTCGTGCCGGTGTCGCAGGCCATTGAGATCTGCGCTTCGCGGGCGCACGGTCATGTGCAAGCCGCGCAGATCGCGATGCAGCGCCTGGGCCTGGCCTCACTGATCGCCGGCAAGGCCTCGCGCGAGCGCGATCTGGTGGTGGCGATGATCGTCGCGCGTGTGTTGCAGCCGCATTCCAAGCTGGCCACCACGCGCACCTGGCACCAGAGCACGCTGGCCGAAGAGTTCGGCGTGGCCGATGCCAGCGAAGACGATCTGTATCGGGCCACAGTCGGGATCGCAAGCGTGGCACGCTGCAGGTCAACGACGGGGTGCTGACCAACGCGCAAGGCTGCCCGGTGTCGATCTCGGTGTATGAGGGCAATACCAACGACAGCCAGACCGTCATCCCGGTCATGCGCCAATTGCGCCAGGACTTCGGCCACGCAGCGCGTGGTGCTGGTGGGCGACCGGGGATGATCGGCAACGCGTCGATCGAGGCGATGCGCAAGGAACAGGGGCTGCAATGGATCACCGCGCTCAAGAACGTGCCGATCCGCAGGCTTGCCCAAGTTGGTGATTTGCAGTTCGGCCTGTTCGAGGAACGCAATCTATTGGAGATCTGCTCCGAGCTGTACCCGGCTGAGCGACTGGTGGTGTGCCGCAATCATGCATTGGCCAAGCTGCGCGCGCTCGATCTCGTGCGAGCTATCACCGTGTAGACAGAACCGCAAACCCGACATTCGACCAAGTCGCTGACACAACCAGGAAAATTCGCGGAGGCGGCGCGGCAACCATTCATTGCCCACGCCGTCCCGGCCAGCCACCGGCAGGGTCTATCGATGGCTCAGTGACGTGAGCACATTGGGCGGTGTTGTCGGCTGTAGCGAGACGGTTCGCGTGATCGAGCCCAGTCGTGCGCCAGTTGGCTGAACACCGAACACATTCACCTCGCTTTTGACGACCTCTTCGGGCGACGTCAATTGCGCGATGACCTTCGTCGAGATCTGGACGATCCAACGATCATTATCGCCCGCCTCGGTCGACAGGGAAAACTTGCCAAAGCCGCTTGACCACACGATGTTGATCGTCGTTCTGAAGGGCGCTGCGCCCTGCAGCGCCACCGGGAGCTGTTGCTCGTCGTAGGACACATCGTCGTCTTTGGCCACCGGATCGAATGTGAGTTCAACGACCGTTGGCTGCACGAGGACCGTCCGTCCGACCGGCGGGAGCGGCGTTGAGCTGCCTCTGGGCACTGCCGTTGCCGTGAACGTCGCTTTCACTGCAACTTGGGATGTGTTCAGCGCGGCCAGCGATGCCGGCGCGACTCCCAGGGCCCATCGGCCATCGGCATTTGCCGTGGCACGGCCGCCACCCTTGCCCAGTTCGCTGACCCATTCGACGGTGACGATCGCGTTGGCGGGCGCGCTGCCGGTCAGTGTCACGCCAGCACTCACCTCCTGCGCTGACAGCTCGTCATCCTGGGCAACAGGATCGAAGGTGACGACCGGCGGCGGCGTTGGTGCCGGCGGTTGCAGCGCGACGATCTGGTTAACCAAGGCCGGCGAGCCGGTCGAGTCGACACCGGAAATGCTCAGCGTCGATTGAGTGAGTTCATTCGACGACAGCAGCGTCGCAAGTTGCGCCGCGGTCACGCTGATCGCCCACCGATTGTTGGCCGACGCGACCGTGTTGCCCGCGAACTTGCTGCGGTCGCTGACCCAGGTATACGAGACTGTCGTACCTGCCGGCGCAACGCCACCGATCGTGACACCGGCCAATTGCTCGGCCTCCGACAGATCGTTGTCGCCCGTGACCGAATCCAGCGTCAGCGTAATGACTGGCGGTGGTGGCGGTGGTGGCTCCGGCGGTGGTGGCGGTGGTGGCTCCGGCGGTGGTGGCGGTGGTGGCTCCGGAGGCGGCGGCGGTGGTGGCTCCGGCGGCGGTGGTGGCGGCGGCTCCGGCGGCGGCGTTGTCGGATCGGCGCGAATATCGACCGCCCGGGTGGCTGCAGGACCGGGCCCGTTTTCATTGGCCGCTGTGGCCGTCACCTGGGAGGCACCCGCTGGTGGCACTTGCGTAGCGGGGAAGGTGACCGACCAGCTGGTACCGGCTTCAGTGACCGCCGAGCGGGCAGCGCTGCCCCAGGTCACGGCCACCGTTGTGCGGGTCGGTGCCGTGCCGGTGATCGTGACGCCCTGGCTCGCCTCGGCGCTCGTGACCACGTCATCACCCGTCACCGCCGCAATTGTCGGCGCAACAGGTAGGGTGACCAGCACGCGCAGCGTCCGCGTGGTCGGATTACTCGTGCCATTGGCATTGCTTGCCGTGACCGTGATCGTGACATCGCCGTCGGCCCTGGGCAATTCGGCGGGCGTGAAATCGACCTGCCATGCGCCTTGCGCGTTGGCCGCGCTGCTGCGCGAGACACCCGCACCGAGCTTGACGGCAATCGTGCTGGCGGGCTCGGCCGTTCCGTTGATGGTCAATCCGGTACGGGCTTCGGCGAGCGTGAGCACATCATCGCCAGCGATTGCCGTCACGACCGGCACCGTGGGTGGATTCCGGGTCGTCAGGGGCGTGCCGTCGAGCGGCAGGTTGAGCACGGCGCCATTTTGGTCGTAGACATTGCCATCGACGCCAAGGAACACCGCATCACTGCCCAGCTCGGCCTCGCTCGAGCCCAGCTTGCGATTGGACCGCGCCCGCCAGACCGGGCCGGGCAGTGATAAGCGACGAGCGCCGGTCACAGCACCCGCCCCGGCAAAGTCGCCGCTTCCCGTCTTGAACTCGGTGTATTCAACCGCATAGGCCGAGCCATCACAGGCCACGGCAAACGGTGCCTGAACCGAGCAGATTGGCGGCACGGTGATGCGGGCGGGTTGCGCCCCTGGCGCGACCAGCGCGCCCGAGGGCCCACTGACCGCATGATCCGCATCGAGTTGCAACAGGGCGCCGTCAGCCTGCAAGCCCAGCACGATCTGGCCATTGCTGCTGATCTGCTCCGCATTCGTCACGGGAAGATCGCGCCCCCCGGTGCCACCCAGGCGCCAGAGCCTGGCGCTGCCGCCCACGGCCGTGCCGTAACAGATGGTGCCCGGGGTACCACCGAGTGCCGGATCGCCGGGGTTGGCCAGCGCACCGGGCAACTCCTCACGACACACGAAGTCAGGAACGCCCGGCGGTGCCGGTAGCGCGCTCATGGCCGTGCCATTGAGACGCAGACGGGAGCCGTTCGACAGCAATAGCACCGGGCCATCCACGTCGAACAGGTCGACAAAGGTCGTTTGCGGATCGGGCGGAACAACTTCGACAAAGTTGGTACCGTCGGCCGGGTTCGGAAACACCAGCACCCCTTTGCCGTCGCGGCGTAAGGCCACGACCGGTGAGGCACCGAATCGATACATCTGCACGAAGGGCACGCCACTGGCGGGCAATCGGCGCGTACCCCCACCGACGGCCGGATCCAGGTTGACCACCAGCACGCCATTCGACCCGAGGACATATTCCGTCTCGCCGATGGCACCCGCCGGAACAGCACCGACGGTCTTGCTGCGGACATACCCAATAGGCACGACTGTGCTGGCCAGCTCGCCGCTGCCGTTGGCCGTCGCGGTGGCACCCGTGGCAACAGTTGCCTGAGTCCAGAGGGTTTCGCGCGTGTAGGGCGGCGGCCCGGACGTAGTCGTTGTCGAAGACAGCGGGTCGAGTCGGCCATCGGCGAGATCGGCAATCAGCGACTGGGCCACATCGAGCGCCGGACTCTGACTGTAGGGCAACGCCGTGGCGCCGGTCTTGGCCAGACCCGCAAGAATGGCGCCATAGCGGCCGTTATCGTTGGCGGGCAATGCACCGGAACCGGGCTGGTCATTGCGCGAATTCAAGGGAACCGGCAGACGTCGCAAATCGGCGATGCGGTAGATGCCCGGCAGCTGATCGTTGACGAGGGCAAGAATCTCGCGATGCGCCTGTTCAAGAATCGATGGGTCTTTCCAGCCTTCTGCTACCCCACGCGACGAACCAATCGCCATGGCCCGCTCGAACAAGGCTTCGGTCAAGGGCGAAACGCCCGCATTGACCACTGTGGTGGTGAGTACCCCGATACGGCGCTTGCCGACAAAGGACACATCGCGTCCGAGGCCTTCGTCGTAATACGTGGCGTTGGCGTCGATACCTTCGAAGGTGATCTTGGCCGGCAGCGGCACGCCGCAGGGCACGAAGGTAACCATGCCCTTGTCGCTGTCCACCTTCCAGGGGCCGAAAATGCGCCCTTGTGCGGTTTCGACCGTGACATCGACATTGGCGTATTGGCCGTCGCTGCCGCCGATGCCGACACCCTCGCCGCCGCCCACCGACCCGCTGCCGTCGCCGGTTCCCCCGCCTTGTCCTTCGGATGCCCCGGGTTGCAGGTCGACATTGCCGATAATCGCGTCGCTGACGGGTGCGTTGAATCCGGTAATGAGACCCGGCACACAGTTCGCTGACACAACGGATGGGGGCGTCCCACCGTCGCCACCGCCGCCGCAGGCAGCCAGAATTGAGCAGGCCATCACGCCGCTCAAGCGAACCATATTGCGCATCGCATCGATCATTGAACTCTTCCCCGGGGTGGCGTGTCGCCGCTGAATTGTCGTGGACCGCTGGACCCGGCAAGCAGACGGGTTGTACGGACAGACAGTCTGCCCGTGCGCTAATCACACTATCGAATGAGGCTAGCAGGAAACCGATGGCGCTCCAACCCCAAAGTTCGGCAAGTCATCCGACAGGAAGCCACCCGTTCGACGCTCACACTCAATCGATGCACTCTGACGCGAAGGCCGGCTTGCTGGATTGCCAATGCCATTCATTGCGATAGCTTCGGATTCAGGGAATTTGCTGACCGTAAATACGGGCGACACTCTGCCTGCCCGAATCAGAAGGCTGGCACTTGGGATCCGATGGTCGAGGCCATAACTTCGGCTTCACAGTCTAGGGCCCTCACGCGTGGCGGTCCGCTGAACGGCCTGCCGCGGCAGCGCGGAATGTGATGTCAGTTATTCCAGCACCTGCACATTCAACAATGAGGTGACCTGCCTGGCCGAGCAGCAATCATTTCGCGGGAGCGACGGGTTGCTGTGCCGGCGCGGTCATGGTCACGCCATGCTTTATAGAGCCGTGCAGCAGCATCGCATCACGGTTGCCATTGCTGTCAATGATGCAACTGATCGTTACTCACCGCCGGTGCCGCCATTGTGATGCCTATGGCAACATCCGGTCAGCAGTGGGTGGCAACTCGGATCCGCCCACGGGCAATGTCGGACACATTGATGCGCAATCAACCCAGAACCAGCGAATCGTCTTCTCCGATCCATCGGCGGGTCGCCATGCTACTGCTTGCTGTTGCTCTAGTGGCTGGCTGTAGCGGCGGGGGTAGTGGAGACTCCAGCGGCACCGCGTCAGACACGGTGGGCGGTGGCGGTGGCAATGGCGGCTCAGTACCGGCGACCGCCAGAGACTGGACGCGCGCTGCCTTGGACAGCCGATTCAAGAGTGATCGCCCGGACCGGGATATTCTGTTCGGGCGAAGCCTGAGCCTGTCCGCCGATGGTCGCGTGTTGCTGGTCGGATCGAGTACGTCCGACCAGTTTCCTGTCGGTCAGTTCGAAGTATTCGAGCGAGATGCACAGAGCGGCTGGCAGATTGTTGCACCCGTACCGGATCCGTCTGGCGGGCGTGCCAGCGGCCTTGGCTCGAGTCAGCAACTGGTGCGCGACGGTCAGCGCGTGGTGCTGGGCGCCGAGTCTTGGTTCGGCCCCTACACCCGACTGGGCGATGGCGGCGATTCAAACAGTGTGCTCGGTGCCGTTCAGGTTTTTGATCGCCAACCCGACGGGGCGTGGCGAGCGATCGCGCTGCTGACCCACCCGAATCCCCAGCCTCTCGATTATCTGGGCCGCTCGGTCGCCGCGTCGGCCGACGGGCAGTTGTTTGTTACCGGGGCGCCTGGCCGCGACTTCGGCGATGTCAGCACCAATGGCAGCCCGATCGACTCGCGCCAACGATCCGGTGCCGCATACGTCTACGCACACAACGGCAGCGGATTCGAACTGATCCAGCAGTTGCGTCATCCGAATCCCGACGCGGAAGATCACTTCGGCCAAGGGCTCGTTTTGTCCGCCGACGGCGCTACGCTGGTCGTGTCCGCCCATGGTGACGACAGCAACGCGCTCGGCGTCAATGGCGCGGCGATTTTGCAGGACAATTCGGACGAAAACTCAGGGGCAGCCATGGTCTACTCCCGCCAGGCCGACGGTCGGTTCGCCCTGGACGCCGTGCTCAAATCGCCCAGCAACACCCAGCTTGATACGTTCGCGTACGGTTTGGCCTTGTCCGCCGACGGGAACACTCTGGCCGTCGAAGCCGAAGGGATCTCGGCAGGCTTGTTCGATCTTTGGTATGACATTCCGCCGGCCGACATCACGCCCGGCGGTGAAGCCATCATGTATCGACGCGATGCCAACGGCTGGCGATTCACCCAGCGCATTCCGGCACCGTCTGCTTCGCTGGGGGCCGATCGCTTTGGTGTCTGCATGACGCTCAGTGCCAATGGCGATTTTCTGGCGGTCGGGATGCCGGGGTTCACCGGCGTCCCAGGTGATGGAGGCCTGAACGATGGGGCGGTCTTCACCTATGTGCGCAACGAAGCAGGCGGGTATCGCCCGTACAAGAGCGCAAGATTGCCTGAAGGCCTGAGCGGCGGTGAAAGCCTGGGTTGCAGCCTGGCGATGAGCGCAGACAATCGCTGGCTGGCAGCCGGCTCGGCCGACGAAACCTCGGGCGGCAGCGGGATCAACCCGGCGCTTGACGCCGAACCTCGCCATTCCGGCTCAGGCGCGGTCTATCTGTTTGACCTGAGTCGCTGACCGGACTGCGGGCGCGGCAACTGTCGCGCGTCTTCGACGTCGACCCGGAACAAGCCGTCCTGCCCGATGGCAGGCCGGATCGTCCGGGACGCGATCTCAACGGGTTCGGTTGCTCTCTGTGCCCCGATTGGGTTTGGTCGGTGCCAGACCCGGTCTCTTCCTGGCCGATTTGCTCAGTGCCTGCACAAAGCGCTGGTTGAATGCGGCTTCGTCTTCCACGAGCTTGGTCAGTGCCATCGGGACTGACTCGTCGATGACGTTGGCCATCGCCTCAAGGTCGGGTGGTTCCACTGGCTTGGGCGATCGCAGATCGATATTGAACTGCTCGATCAGCGATCGGGCAGCTTGTCCTGCAACATAGTAGTGCAGCGGTGGGGCGGGGTAGCGCTGCGCGCGACTCAGATGTTCGGCCTGAACCGTGTCAGGCACCAGCGACCAGATGAATTCAGCCTGGTGGCCGAGCGGCGCGAAGCGACCCAACGCGTTATAGACCGCCCGTCCGAAGATCATGGGATCGTCCATATCACTGGCGGCCTCAGCGATCATGTCGGTGAACACGGTGCTCCACATTGAGGCGGCACGCATGGCGCTTTGTTTGGACGGCGGCGCGAGCCAGACGGCTGCATTGACAAAAAAATAGGCAATCCTGCGTGCCTCAGGGAGCCAGTTCGCCGTGCCAGGGTCGACGAATCCGGTTCGGCCTGGCGATCCGTTGCCTCGCAGGTTGATATCGAAGTGGTGATGCCAGGTTGAATCGGCGAGGATGCGTCCCACGTCGACGATATGACCGTCATAAGTCGACAGCAGTCCGATCTCACGATTGATGGTGCCTGAAGGCCGATTCAGGACGCTCCCCCAGGCGATGACCTGTGCGCCGACACCGCCGGGCCACTCGGTTGCAGACACGGGCTCAGGCGCCACGGCCTCGCCTTCATGTTCGTGATCGGGAAAGATGTCGATCGGCCCCAGCGGGCTGCTCAGCACTGGATGCGGTGTAATGGTGGGGGGTATCCCGATTTCAAGCCAACGCAGGGGCTGTGCAATCGAGTCCATTTGATCGGTTTCATCGTATATGGTGTCGTCCCCCGGACGAATCGTGGCATTCCAGAAGGGTGGGGATGCCGGAGGGGCAGGAAGTCGTCGCATCTTGCCTGCGCGCGGCAGATTGCCGAAGGCCGCGCCCAGATTGTTGTGATCGCCGGTGATCAGTACCCCACCTTGGCGAGCATTCATGAAGGTGTCGACAGCGGCAAGTTCGGATGCCGTGAGCTGAGGCCCATCCAGCACGCTATAGATCCACAACTCGTCAAAATCATCCAAGGCGAGCGCTTGCGCCAGGTTCAGGGAGTTCTGGTCGGCGGTTGGATCCGCCCCCCGGTGCACGGTCGTGATGGCGAATCGGACCCAGGGATAGAGGTCGGCCTGCAGCGTGGCAATCACCTGATTGAGACCGCCGAAAAAACCACCATCGAATGAGATCGCTCCGTCCGCGTAGAACAGCAGATTGATTGTTGGTGGAGGGGGACGGGTGGCAAGTACCGTCGTCCAGTCCGGCAGCGAGAGACTGGATTTGACCTGCTCAGACATCATTCGTATTGCGTCTTTGTTCGACATGGGATCACCTGATCAGTCCCGCCTTGATGAGTCCGAACACAGTGCCGGTCCGAAGCAGACATGGCGGGTGGAATGCTCCGGCGCAGGCGTCGTTCGCACGGACGCTGCGATTCAGAATTTACCGCTCGCCGATCATGAGGTCATCCTCATTTTTAATGGATGCGCAGAAGGAGCCGAGTCCGTTGCTCCCAGAGTGGCTCAACGACTCTCGACCATCGATTGAACGCTTGCCCGCTCACCCGGCTCAGTTCTGCTCGATCTTGACCGACACCGTTGCAAGAGTGCTGATCGCCTGAGCGAGCAGGCCAGACAGCGCTCTCGCATCGCTCACGCCGATCGCTCGACGCAGACGCGCATCATGCGCATCAACCTTGGGTTTGACGCGCCGATACAGCGCAAACCCGCGGTCAGTCAGGAACACCAGCACCCTGCGCTGGTCGGCTTCATCCGGAGCACGATGAACCATGCCATCGGCCACCATGCGATCCATCATCTTGGTGAGTGCCGGGTGGTTCATCAGCACTGCGGCGGCCAGATCGCCCATGGCCCGGCCTTCTCGATCGCTCAGATTCTCGAGCACCCGCCATTGTTCAACCGTGAGGCCTTCGCCCTGCAGCGTGGCATCCAGCATTGCATTGAGGCAACGATGGACGCAGGCAATCGAGTCGGTCAGGCTGGTGTTCTGAAGTCGGGCCATTTCCCTGGCAGGTCAAGTCGGTTGTGCAGTGTGAGACCGAGAAGCGGCTGAAGCATCGGGTCTGGCGATGTGGGCACTGCGGCTATCGGCCCGTCTAGTATATAGTTGATCAACCGGATGAGTTGCTGCTTGAGTCGTCCCGATACGTCGCCAAGGCGCGCTGCATGGCTCCATACCACCGATCCGATACGCTCGCCACGGCGCTGTGCAGCGCGGGAAAGCCTGCCGGTTCTGATCCGGATATCGGTCACGTCATTGCGGTCCTGTTGCCGATGAGCGGTGAGGCGGGTTTGTGGGGGCCGTCATGCATCGCCTGCGCGCAGTTGGCCCTGCATGAGATCAACCGCGACGGCGGAATCCAGGGTGAATGCCTGCAGCCCATCTTCCTGGATGCCGATGCCGGCAAGATCGATGCGCTGCACCGCGAGATGGCAGCCCTCATTGATGCCAGAGTGATTCGCGCCGTGGTCGGCATGACGGTCAGCTCCGTGCGTCAGCGCCTGAATCTTGTCATCCGAGGGCGTGTCCCGTTCATCTATACGCCACTCTATGAAGGCAATGAGCGCGCGGCCAACGTGTTTGCGATCGGGGAGACGCCGTCAGAGCAGTTGGCGCCGGCGATCGTCCAACTGACCCGGTCACTGGGTGTTCGTCGCTGGGCTCTGGTGGGCAACGACTACGTCTGGCCGCGTGTCTCGCATGCGGTGGCCAGACGGGTGATCCGGCGCCATCACGGCGAAGTGGTGTTCGAGCGATATGTCCCGTTCGGCCTGGTCGAACCGGCGCATCTGCTGGACAGCCTGGCCCGGAGCCGGCCTGACATCGTGATCGTGTCGCTGGTGGGCCAGGATGCGGTCGAATTCAATCGATCTTTTGGCGCCATGAATCTGGATCGGCAGATGTTCCGCTTTTCGAGTGCCATTGATGAAAACGTGTTGCTGGCCACCGGCGGCACCAATACGAAGCGCCTGTACGTGGCCTCAGCCTATTTCGCCAACCTCGATACGCAACGGAATCAGGCGTTTCGCGAACGCTACCGGGCAATGCATACGGTCAGGCCCCCGGTACTCAATGCGCTGGGCCAGTCGGTGTACGAGGGCATGAGTCTGTATGCCTCGATGGCCGGGTCATCAGACAACCATCGCCTGAACGCCCCGGTGAACTATCGCAGCGCCCGCTGCGGACAATTCATCAGCAATCAGCGTCGGGAAACCTCGATTTATCTCGCCAGGGCCGATGGGCATCAATTTGCCGTACTGCGTCAGCTGACCTGAGCACGCGTCTGGTGCGATCAAGCAGCGGACAGGGATGGCCGTTTTCCAATCAGCCGGTTTTACTTGAATTGGAAAATAGTTTCGATTAGGATCGTCGACCAACAGGTGATGATGCGATCAATCGGATGGATATCGGTCCGGTTGCGGTCTGATCTTTGCACACCAGCATTTGCAGCAAGCGGGGAGGACCAATGACGTTTCTAGCCACCTTGTTCGGCCTGATCGTGGCAATCATCGTGATTGCCTTCGCCGTCATCTTTCTGAATCGCTTTTACCGCAAGTCATCCCGCGATGTCGCACTGATCCGTACTGGCTACGGTGGCCAGGGAATCTTCCTGACCGGTGGCTGCCTGGCGCTGCCCTTTCTGCACAAGATCGATGAAGTCAATATGCGCACGATCCGGGTGGATGTGAGCCGGGTTGGCAATGAGTCGGCGATCACCGAAGACCGCATGCGCATCGACATGGAGTTGCAGTTTTATGTGCGGGTGCAGCCGACCATCGACGGTGTGGCGACAGCGGCCCAGGCGCTGGGCTCAAAAACCCTGAATGTCGAGGGCATCCGCAATCTGCTCGAGGGCCGGTTCATCGATGCGATTCAATCGGTAGCCGCCACCCAGACCATGGATACCTTGCACGAGCATCGCGCCGAATTCGTCGAACGGGTGTCGGCATTGTTACGCGATAATCTGCTCGAGAATGGTCTGTTGCTCAACTCTGTGTCGCTGATCCGGATGGATCAGACCCAGTTTGGCGCAATGGATGAGAACAATGCGTTCAACGCGGTCGGTATGCGCCGACTGGCCGAAGTCATCGCCATCAATAAAAAGAAGCGGGCAGAAATCGAAGCCGACGCCGATGTGTCGGTTCGCCAGACCGAACTGGAGGCGATCAAGCAACGACTGCGTCTGGCGCGTGAGCAGGAGGAAGCGCAGATCGCCCAGGGACTGGATATCGAGAAGTTTCGTGCGGCCAGCGATGCCGAGGCAGCACGGGCGCGGGAAGAGGCGCTCACCGCCAGTGAAAACGCCCGAATCGTTCGCGAGCGTGCGACCAAGGTGGCCGAATTCGCCAAACAGCGCGAACTGCGTCAGGTGGAGATCGAGGCGCAGTTGAATGCCGAGGTCCGCAAGGCCGACAGTGCGATCGCACTGGCCGCCAAGCAGGCCGAAGAGGCTCAGGCGCTGGCCAGGGCCGAATTGGCCCGCACCGACATCGTGCTGGCCAAGGAAGCGGTACAGACTCAGCGCGAACGTGCGGTGGCGGACCGTTCGCGCGAAATGGCCTTGAAACGTGTGGAAGAAGCTGGCGAGGTGGCCGAGGCCAATGCGGCCACCGAAACCCATGTGTTGCTGCAAAAGGCGAAATCCGAATCGGAATCGGTACGGATACGTGCCGAGGCCGAGCGTCTGCGCATGGTGGCCGAGTCCGAGGGACGGCAGGCCCAGGTGGCGGCCGAAAACGCGCGCAGTCCGGCCCTCATGGCGCTGAACCTGGAGCAATACCGGCTGGACAGTCTGCCCGCCATCTTCGGCCAGCTGATGAAACCTGCCGAGAAAATCGAGAGCATTCGAATTCATCAGGTGTCGGGCTTTGGCTCATCGACCGGTGGCGGCAGTGGCGCTTCGCCCGGTGGTGCGGACGGGTCGAACAAGCCGCCGGTCAGCCAGGTGATGGACAGCATTCTCGGGATGGCCTTGCAATTACCGGCGCTCAAGAACATCGGCGATTCGATCGGCTACGACTTTTCCAGTGCGCTCGACAGCATTCAACCAAGCAACAAGCATCAGAGTCGACTCAAGGGACCCGAACCCCCTTCCGGTGCCAGCTCTGCTGACTGACTGGCTTCGAAAGTCATTCGCGCTGCGCCGCGATACGGCTCGCAGCACACACACTAGAAAACCAAATGGAGCAAGGTATGACAATCTCTCGGCGGGATCTCTTGTTGGCCACCGGTGCTGGTGTTGCGGCCATGGCGTTGCCCGGGCGCAGCGCCATGGCGGCGGACACCATCAAGGTCGGCAGCGTCCTGGACAACTCCGGCAACCTGGATATCTATGGCAAGCCCATGGTCCTGGCCACCGCGATGGCCGTCGACGAGATCAATGCAGCAGGCGGCTTGCTCGGCAGGAAGCTCGAGGTGATCCAGTACGACACCCAGTCCGACATCGCGCTCTACACCAAGTTTGCCCAGCAGCTGGCGCGTCGCGACAAGGTCGACGTGGTGCATGGCGGTATCACGTCGGCCTCCCGCGAGGCGATTCGTCAGACCTTCAAGCGTGCCGATGTGCTTTACTTTTACAACGTGCTGTATGAAGGCGGTGTCTGCGATCGAAATGTGGTGTGTACCGGCAGCACCCCTGCCCAGGCCAATGAGCCACTGGTCGAGGCAGCCATGGAAAAGTGGGGCAAGAAGTGCTACATCCTCGCCGCCGACTACAACTACGGGCAGATCACGGCCAAGTGGCTCAAGTATTACGTCGAGCAGCGCAAGGGCAGCATCGCAGCCACCAATTTTTTCCCATTGGATGTGGCGGATTTTGGCTCGACCATCGCCAAGATCCAGCAGGAGAAGCCGGACTGGGTGGTGTCGGCGCTGGTGGGTGGTGCCCATATGTCGTTTTACCGGCAGTGGGCGGCCTCGGGCATGAACAAGCTGATTCCGCTGGCGTCCACCACGTTCGGTGGGGGCAATGAGCAGCGAGCGCTGTCGGCCGACGAGGGCGATGGGATCATGGTCGCGCACAACTACAGCCAGGAGCTCAAGACACCGGCTAACGAGGCCTTTTTGGCGAAATGGAAGAGCCGCAACGGTGACACCAGCGTGATCAATGAATTGTCTGTCGCGCAATACCAGGGCATCCTGCTCTGGGCCGAGGCGGTACGCAAGGCGGGTTCACTCGACCGAATGAAGATGTTCGAGGCCCTGGAGTCCGGTCTGTCGATCGAGGGGCCAACCGGCAAGGTCACCCTGGACGCTCAAACCCACCATGCGTCGCTGGACATCCAGCTCATGGAGGTCAAGGGTCAGAAGCTCAATATCATCAAGACGGTGAAGCAGCGTCCGCCGGCCGATACGGCGCGTTACTGCGACCTGAAGAAAAACCCCGATTCCAACAAGCAGTACGAAGTCGATATCTGAATCCGGGTTCCGGCGTTGGTCCGGTGCCAGGCGCGGCACCGGCCGGTTTCAAGCAAGTGTGTGACGCAGGCGGTGAGCAAGGGTGGCCATGGATTACGCGGCGGTTGTCTTTCTCGAAATCATCTACATGGTCGCCTTTCTCGTGCTGGTCAGCATGGGTCTGGCCGTCGTGTTCGGCATGATGCGCGTGATCAATCTGGCTCACGGCGAGTTCGTCATGCTCGGTGGTTACACCACGCTCGCCTGCTACAACGCGGGGGTGAACATTTTCGCCATGCTGGTGATTGCACCGATCGTGGTCGGAATCCTGGGCCTGATCGTCGAGCGCCTGGTGGTGCGCTGGCTGTATGGCCGCATGATCGACACCATGCTCGCCACCTGGGGGCTCAGTCTGCTCTTCGTGGGTCTGGTAACGCTTATCTTCGGCAGCTCAGCCGTGGGCATTCCGACACCCATTCCAGGCTATCAGATGGGTGGTTACCAGATGGGTGGCTACAACCTGTTCATCATCGCGATCACGATCCTGCTGGTGATGCTGATGTGGTTGATCCTGGGGTACACCCGGGTCGGTCTGGTCGCGCGAGGTGCGATGCAGAATGCCGAGGTGGCGGCCTCGCTGGGTTATAACCCCGGCACCATCTACATGCTGACATTCACGGCCGGCGCGGCGCTGTCAGGTCTGGCTGGCGGTGTGCTGGCGCCACTCACCGGCCTGCTGCCCTCGTCGGGTGGTGCCTTCATCGCCAAGGCCTTCATTACGGTGATCACCGGCGGGGCGGCGGTCATCTCGGGTGTGTTGTCCAGCAGCGTGATGTTCGGCGCGATCAACCAACTCGTGTCATTCGGGATCAATCCGGTATTGGGCGAAATTGCGATGCTCGCCCTGGCCATCGTCATCCTGCGTCTGATGCCTCAGGGAATCACCGGGCGCTTTTTCCGTCATTCGACATGATCGGCGAATCGAATGCCGCCGGGCGGATGCGCTGGGGCTGGTTCATCGCCTGGGCGGTGGTCATGCTGCTGCTGCCTCTGGTTCTGGCCGATACCCACACCGCCACCGTATTGTCGATCTGGTCGCTGCTCGCTTTGTCGCTGGGCTTGATGTGGGGATACGCCGGCATTCTGAGCTTCGGTCATGCCGCGTATTTCGGCCTGGGTGCCTATGCCTATGCGATCTCGGCCATCAATCTGGGCGAGAGCACCGGCGCCCTGATACTGGCCATTCTGGTGCCGGCGGCGCTGGCTGCGATCATCGGCGCGATGATGTTTTTCGGGCGAATCAGTGACGTCTATCTGGGCGTGATCACCCTGGTGGTGAGCCTGATTTTGTTCAAGTTCATGAATGCGACCGCGGGCGACGCCTACCGCATCGGTGATGCCAGGCTGGGCGGATTCAACGGCATTCCGGGGTTTCCCGTTCTGAATGTGCCAGGCGACCCGTCGGCGCAGATCTGGGGCACCGCGTTCTACTACGTGGTCGCGGTGTCCTTGCTGCTGTGTTATCTGGTGTCGCGCTGGGTATTGAGCAGCACGTTCGGGCGGGTGTTGATGGGCATCCGCGAGAACGACCTTCGCGCGGAGTTGCTCGGTTATAACGTTCCGCTCTATCAGACCGCCATATTCACGCTCAGCGCGGCCATGGCCGGGCTGGCTGGTGCGTTCTTCGCCATGTGGGCGGAAATCGTCACGCCTGGCATGTTTGCGCTGACCCAGTCGGCCGAAATCATCATCTGGGTGATCGTCGGCGGGCTGGGAACCTTGGTCGGACCGATGGCCGGTGCCGTGGTCCTGGGCATGATCAAGCTGCTGCTTGGCGAACAGACGGTGATCGACAATTCACTGATCATGGGCGCGATTCTGGTGCTGGCCGTGTTGCTGATCCCCAAAGGCATTGCGCCGCAACTGGCCGCCTGGCGATCGCGGCGCAGTCGCCGCTTCGTGGCACAGCGGCAGCAGCGATCGGGCCGCCGGCGCGGTCTGTCGGGCAAGGGCGAGTCGTGAGAGAGCCGATCGTCGAAACCCGCGATCTGACCATGCGATTTGGCGGCGTGACAGCCGTGAACAATGTCAGCTTCACGCTGCGCGAGCGTGAACTGCGCTGTCTGATCGGCCCCAACGGTGCCGGCAAGAGTACCTTTTTCCGATGTCTGACCGGGTTGCACCGACTGCGACATGACAATGGCCGGGTGTATGTGTGTGGCCAGGACGTCACCGGTTGGCGGCCTTATGAAATCGTCCGACTGGGCGTGGGCATCAAGACCCAGGTGCCGTCGGTGATGAATGGCTTGAGCGTGTACGAGAACATCTGGTTGTCGGCCCGCAAGGTGCGCGATCGGCAGGCTGCGGACACGCAGGCCAGCCAGGTGCTGGAACAGCTCGACCTGGGGCCCTTGAGCCGCCGACTGGTCGGCGAGCTGGCCCATGGCGAGCGGCAGATCGTGGAGCTGGGCATCGTGATGGCCCAGCGTCCGCAACTGGTGCTGCTCGACGAGCCCGCGGCGGGCATCACCGGCGCCGAGTGCGAAAAGCTGGTCGAGCTGATCCACCGAATGAATGAGGAGGCTGCGCTGATCGTGGTGGACCATGATATGCAGTTCGTGCGCATGCTGGGCAGCGACATCACCGTCTTTCATCAGGGCGCTATCCTGATGGAAGGGCCTGCCGACCATGTGCTGGCCGATCGCAAGGTGCGGGAAGTCTATGTCGGGAATCGGGCAGCATGAACAAGGCCAGCCATCATGAACGGGCGGTCAGCGAACGGCTCGATGTCGTTCTGGAGATTGCCGATCTGCGCGCCGGATACGGCGAGCTGCCGGTGTTGCATGGCGCGTCGCTGAGTCTGCATGAAGGCGAAGCGATCGGCATCGTGGGTCACAACGGATCAGGCAAGACCACATTACTCAAGACCATCGTGGGCCTGATCCCGGCTCGCGGCGGACGGATCACCATCGATGGCAAGGACATGACGCGCGCGGCCGCGCATTTGCGCGCACGGCTGGGCATTGGTTATGTGCCTCAGGGGCGTGGCATTCTGCCCGGCCTGTCGGCATTGGACAACCTGCGCATCGCCTGGACGCCCGACACCGGCGAAACCGAACAACAGTCGCTGGACCGCATTCTCACCAGCTTTCCGCGCCTGGCCAGCATTCTGGATCGAAAGGGTGGGGCGCTGTCGGGCGGCGAGCAGCAGATTCTGGCCTTGGGCCGGGCCTTGATGCCCGACCCCTGGCTGTTGCTGCTGGACGAACCCTCAGAAGGGATCCAGCCATCGATCGTCGAGGAGATCGGTCAGGTCTTGAGCACGCTGCATCGTGATCATCAGTTGTCATTGATCATCGTGGAGCAGAATCTGGACCTGGTCCTGGATGTGGCCGATCGCGTGTTGTTGTTCGAACGGGGACGAGTGCAGCGCGAGTTTTTGGCCGAGCAACTGAAGATTGCCGACATTGCCGACCTGCTTGGCATGGGCGGCGGGCGGACCGCGAACCCGAAGCCTGCCAGGGCGACGATCGGACCGGGGCGTGCGGCAGACGTCGCACCGGGTGTCAGGCGCAGCGGCCCGTCGTTGTCCGCCGATCGCTCCGTTCCCGTCATGCCTGCGCCGACCCACCAAGAATCGTCATATCGAGAGTCACCCCATCGCGATCAGGCGAAGCGCGAACAGGCGAACCGCCTACCCCCGAACCGCCCACCCCTGATCCGCGAACCCGTTCCTTCCGCCGGAGCCCCTATGTCCATCGTCAAGCGGCCCACCCTGGACCAACTCAAGGGCATTGTGAACTCGCTGCACATGCACATGTCGGATCGCGAAGTGGGCGAGTATCTCGATGTGCTGGAAGGCACGTTCCAGGTCTATGACCGGGTGGCGCAACTGCCCGACAATCTGCCGGCCGTTCGCTACCCCAGAACGCCGGGTTATCGACCCGGGCCGGCCGAAAATCCGCTGAACGCCTGGGCGGTGAAGTCAGAGGTGCGCGGCGCGGCACATGGACCGCTGAGTGGCAAGCGGGTCGTCCTCAAAGACAATGTCTGTCTGGCCGGCGTGCCGATGATGAACGGCGCCCGGACGCTGGAAGGGTATGTCCCCGACATCGATGCGACGATCGTGACCCGCATGCTCGATGCCGGGGCAACCATTGTCGGCAAGGCACACTGCGAAAGCTTCTGCCTGTCCGGCGGCAGTCACACCACCCAGATGGGTCCGGTCCACAATCCGTATCGTTATGGCTATTCGGCCGGCGGTTCATCCTGCGGTTCTGCGGCCCTGGTCGGCAGTGGCGAAGTCGAGATCGCGATCGGTGGCGATCAGGGCGGCTCGATCCGCATGCCATCGGGCTGGAGTGGCTGTTACGGCATGAAGCCCACCCATGGCCTGGTGCCCTACACCGGTGTCATGCCCATCGAAGCCACCATCGATCACACCGGTCCGATGACCACCAACGTGGCGGACAATGCGTTGTTACTCGAGGTGATCGCCGGGCCAGATGGGCTGGATCCGCGTCAATACGATGTGCGAGTCGACAAATACACGGCAGCCCTGGGTCGCGGTGTGGCCGGGATGCGGATCGGTGTGGTCACGGAAGGCTTCGGTCATGCCAACAGTGAGGCCGACGTCGACGCGGCCGTTCGTGCCGCCGCGGACAAATACCGCCAGCTCGGTGCCACGGTCGAGGAGGTGTCGATACCGATGCATCTCGATGGTGCAGCGATCTGGACACCGATCGCGCTCGAGGGATTGATGGCGCAGATGATGCATGGCAACGGCATGGGCTTCAATTGGCAGGGCCTTTACACCACCAGTCTGCTGGATGCGCACTCAAACTGGCGATCGCGTGCCGATGAATTGTCCAGAACCCTGAAAATCTCGATGCTCGCCGGTGAGTATTTCATCAAGCATCATCGCGGCCATTTTTATGCGAAGGCACAGAATCTGGGGCGGCTGCTACGTCAGTCGTATAACGAAGCCCTGAGCCGCTACGACTTGTTGCTCATGCCCACCCTGCCCATGAAGGCGACGCCGATTCCCGCCCAGGATGCGCCACTGGCGCTGTATTGCCAGCGTGCTTTCGAGATGCTTGCCAATACGTCGCCGTTCGACGTCACGGGTCACCCGGCCATGAGCGTGCCTTGCGCGCTCAGTTATGGCCTGCCGGTGGGCATGATGCTGATCGGCGGGCGCTATCAGGAGTCCGCCATTTATCGTGCGGCTCATGCCTTTGAACAACTGGGCGATTGGCGCGATATGTAGATCCTGCCGCGCCGATTCGCTCAAACACTCATCGAGATGTCAGTCAATCCGTTTGCCACCATGATGCAAAGCGACCGTGAAGACGCGTCGTTTCGGCCTCGTGGTGGGATGTCGTATGTGGTCGGCTCGGGTGCCGATCCCCTGGCCTTCATGACCATTCCTCAGTTGCTCGACCAGGCCTGCGAGCGCAACGGAACGGGTGATGCCGCCGTGTTTGTCGCGCAGGGTCAGTCGCTGAGCTGGTATGCCCTGCGCGATCAGGCCGACGACCTCGCCGCGGGTCTGTTGTCCCTGGGCATTCGTCGAGGCAATCGGGTCGCCATCTGGTCGCCCAACCGGCTGGAGTGGCTGCTCGCCCAGTTCGGCACGGCGCGCATCGGCGCAGTGCTGGTCAACATCAATCCGGCCTACCGGACCCATGAACTGCGTTACGCCCTCAACAAGGTGCGGGCGCGTGTGCTCATCATGGCGCGCACCCTCAAGACCAGCGATTACCTCAGGATGATCGGCGAGCTGGTACCGGAGATTCACCGCGCGAACCCTGGCGGACACGACCGTGAACTGATGGCGAGCGGATTGCCGGCGCTGCGGCATATCGTCGTGCTCGGCGAGGGCGCCAGACCGCCCGGTACCATGGCCTTTTCCGACCTCATGCGCCTGGGTGGGCCAGCTCATCGCAGTCGGTTGCCCGGGGTGAGCGCCCGGCTCGATCCCGATGATCCGATCAATATCCAGTTCACCAGTGGTACTACGGGACGACCCAAGGGCGCAACGCTGAGCCACTTCAATATCGTGAACAACGCGCGCTATTCGGCGCAGGCCCTGAAGCTGACCGCCGCCGATCGGCTGTGCATTCCGGTGCCCTTGTACCACTGCTTCGGCATGGTGCTGGGGGTGCTCACATGCGCCAGCGTTGGTGCGGCGATGGTGTTTCCGGGCGAATCCTTCGATCCGGGTGACACGCTGCGGGCGGTGAGTCAGGAGCGCTGCACGGCACTGCACGGCGTGCCCACCATGTTCATCTCGATGCTCGAGCATGCCGAATTCGATCGCTTCGACCTGTCTGGCCTGCGCACCGGCATCATGGCCGGCGCGCCTTGTCCGAGCGAGGTCATGCGCCGGGTCATCGAGCAGATGAACATGGCGCAGATCACCATTGTCTACGGGATGACTGAAACCAGCCCGAGCTCGTTTCAAACCGGGATCAGCGACCCGATTGACCGACGCGTGTCGACGGTCGGCAGGGTGCATCCACATGTCGAGGTGAAGATCATCGATGCGCAGGGCCGTATCGTGCCCGTCGGCACCCAGGGCGAACTGTGTACCCGCGGCTATCTGGTGATGCGCGGCTACTGGGAGGAACCGGAACAGACAGCGCAGGCAATCGATTCCGCCGGATGGATGCACACGGGTGATCTGGCCGTCATCGATGTTGAGGGTTATTGCCGCATTGTCGGGCGGGTCAAGGACATGTTGATCCGCGGCGGCGAGAACATCTATCCGCGCGAGATCGAGGAATTCCTGCTGACCCACCCCGCTATACAGGATGTGCAGGTATTCGGCATTCCGCATCCACGGCTCGGTGAAGAGGTATGTGCGTGGATCGTGCTGCGTCCGGGCACTCAGCTCGATGCGGCCGACCTCACCGCTTTCTGCAAGGGTGCAATCGCCCACTACAAGGCACCATCCCAGATCCGATTCGTGCGCGAATTTCCATTGACAGTGACCGGTAAGCCACAGAAGTTCGACATGAGAAGACAGATGATCCAGGAACTGGGTCTGACCGAGGTGCCTGGCGCATGACCGATTCGCTGCATTACCTGGAGATCGCCGAGCTGGCACGGCTGATTCAGCGCCGTGAGCTGTCGCCTGTCGAGATCACCCGTCAGATGCTGGCGCGTATCGATCGGCTCGATCCGCAGTTGCATGCCTATGCGAGGGTAACGCCGGAACACGCTATGCAACAGGCGCGGGCGGCCGAAGCACGACTGGCGAATCGCCAGTATCTGGGGCCACTGCACGGCATTCCGATTGCACTGAAGGACTTGTGTTTTACCCGTGGCATTCCGACGGCCGCCGGCATGCCACTGCACCGGGAGTTCGTGCCCGAATTCGATGGCACGGCGGCCCGTCGACTGGCCGATGCGGGCGCGATCCTGCTGGGCAAGCTGCAGCTCACCGAAGGCGCGTTCACCGAACATCATCCGGCGATCGCGGTACCGGTCAACCCGTGGGGGGACGACTCCTGGTCAGGTGCCTCATCGAGCGGGTCCGGCGTGGCCCTGGCGGCCGGCCTGTGTTTCGGCGCCACCGGCTCCGACACGGGCGGCTCGATCCGCTTCCCGTGTGCGGCCAATGGCGTGACCGGAATCAAACCGACCTGGGGCCGGGTGTCGGTTCATGGCGCCTTCGAACTGGCCGCTACGCTGGATCATCTGGGTCCGATGGCACGCAGCGCCACCGACTGTGCCATCCTGCTGCAGGAAATGGCGGGCGCCGATCAGCATGACCCGCGCTGCGCGCTGGTGCCGGTACCCGATTACCTCGCCGGCGACAGTCGCGGGCTGCGGGGCTTCCGCCTGGGCATCGACCCCGGATTCAACGCCATCGATGTCGATCCGGTCACGCAGCAGTGTCTGCGCGAGGCGCAGCGCGAATTCGCGACTCTGGGCGCTGAGATCGTCGAGGTTGCGTTTCCGGACTATCGGTCGGCCGTAGAAGACTGGGGTCCGATCTGTGCGATCGAGGCGGCCTATGCTCACCGACACACGTTCCCATCGCGACGAGCCGACTACGGCCCGACACTGAGCGGGTTTCTTGAGTCGGCCGATCGTTATTCGGCGACACAGTATCAAGCCATGATTCTTCGCCGTCGAGATTTCGCCGGTCGCCTTGAATGGCTGCTCCAGGGGGTCGATGCCTTACTGCTGCCCGCGCAGACCCATGCCTCGCCCACCAATGCAAAGATGGCCGCCCTGGGCAAGGACCCGGCGGCCTTGTCGGCATTGATCCGGTTCACGGCGCCACTGGACATGTCCGGCCATCCCTCGATTACCCTGCCGGCAGGCTGGTCGCCCCGCAAGACGCCCGTGGCGCTGCAATTGACCGGCCGATATTTTTCGGAAGATCGGCTGATTCGCGCCGGACGTGCGTTTCAGGCGGTCACCGCCTGGCATAGTGCCAGACCGGACGATCGGACGATTCGCTGAGAGCGCCTGCATGCAGATCACCCGCACCAACATCACGGTGGACACACACCGGTGGCGAGCCGTTGCGCATCGTCACCTCGGGGCTGCCGCGCCTGCCGGGGGAAATGCTAAGCCCAACCCTCACGCAACGCCGCGTCGATAGCCGCGTGGTCGAATCGAACGTCGAGCATCTGACGGTCAACCTGACCCTCACAATGCTGGCGCGCCCGATCGAAGGCGTGGTCGGGCAGACTCAGGATCAGAGGTCTGGTTCGCGACTTCGACTCCGAGTCCCGATGTTGATCCCTGGCAGGGCACGAAGATAGGCTGCTCGCATCATGGCGTGCAATCCAAGGCGCTGAACCGCTGGCAATGTGGCCGACCGGCTGGGAACCAGCGCAGGAAATCGATCCGGAACACCTGCCAACGAGTATTCGAGGAACGCCTCGGCGCTTTTACGACACGCAATGTAACCAGCGCGTCGCGCTCGCCGGACTCCACGACGCCGACCCGGAACCGACTGGCACACGGCGGGCTATTCATGACAAACGCCGATGATGGTTTGCCGAAACCGGGTAAGGTCGATTGTCGACCGGGAATGTACCCGCCACGCTTTATCCACTATAGCCACCTATCGATGCGCTGTCCTGCCGGATCAATTCCCGGATCGCATCGGCACTCTCGGCATCGACATCCGAGTCGATCGAAACGCCTCGGATCAGTCTGTCCGCCAGTGCCGAATCGTTGGCAACCTGAATGCGCGATTCATTCGCCATGGCAACGACCGCTTGTGCCACGAGCCCCAGCCCCTTGTTCAAGACCCATACGGCACCATCTTCCCCTGGGTCAACCCGCACAGCAATTGCCGCCTCCCGGACTGGGTCAACAATGACCAGACTCGCGTTTTCGGTTCTCTACAGCAGGCTCTCGCCGCCATCCTGCTGTGCAATGCGGCGTCGTTCGGCACGCATATGCGGATCGCCCAGATCGTCGCGGCGTTCCCTCTTGAGTTCTTCAGGTGTCATTCGATGCTGGCGGATGAACTCGACACGCTGCTACCACAAGTCAAAGGCTGCGGCCCATTCCGGTGGCCGGCCGCCTGCAGGTCACGCCCATCGCCGCGCGCACCCAGACATGTCGGTCCTGAATCCCTGGCGGACAAGTGGTGCCACAACCTGAATGGCCGTTTGGCGATGTACAGGGGCGGTCAGCTGCGCGTGTTATGGGCTGCCCCTGATACGGAAGTTGCACGATTATCTGATTTCCGCTTTGAACCATTTATCGGTACAATCTGCAAATGCAATGTGAGCCACCAGCGGTCCGGCAATCGTCGGGGTACAGGTCTGGCGCTGCGAGCCGATTCGTGAGCGCTATGCGTCAACGCGGGCGCATAGGTTTCGGCGTTGAAGAACTTATTGCCGCGACCGGCCTGTCGGACGTCGCTGCGCGCAGACAACTCACCAGATTGTCGTCGCAGGTCACCCGGGTCACACCGCGCCAGGAGTTCTTTCTTATCGTCGATCCGGTGCATCAGCCACTGGGTGCGCCGCCCCCGGCATGGTGGCTCGATGCCTACTTCGCCTGGCTTGGGCGCCCCTACTACCTTGCACTGCAGTCGGCGGCCGCCGAATATGGCTCGACCATGCAGGCACTGCAGGTGACCCAGGTCATGACCGACAAACCCCGGCGAGACATCGTGCTCGGGCGCGTTCGAATTCAGTTCTTCGTGAAAAGTGGTGTCCGCACGACGCCAACCCAACCGGCTGCCAACGCCTTCGCGCCTCTTGCCGTCAGCACCCGGGCAGCGACCGTCCTGGACCTAGTGCAATACGCGCCCCGCATAGGCGGTATCGAGCGCGCCGTTGAAACATTGCAGCCGCTCTTGCGACATCTGAAGCGATCGGACTTCGTGCCGCTGTTGGCGCATGGCGTGGAGACGCCTACCCTTCAGCGATTGGGGTTCGTGCTGCAGGCCTCGGGCTATGTGCGGCTGGCGGACGCCGTGCATGCGCGTCTACCTCACGTGCTCCGGTCCGTACCGCTCGACATCGGCACCGACGTGCGCACCACACGCTCCGTCCCCACGGACCCGCACTGGTCTGTCGTGCTCAATTCCACGGCGCCTGCCGTCACATGATTCCGTTGACCCGACAAGACGTTCTCGGGCACCAAGCCGAAGTTCCCTGGTCCGTGCCGTATCAGGTCGAACAGGACCTGCTGTTATGCCGCGCCATGGTTGCCTTGTTCAACGACCCGTTTCTGCGGGAGCAGATTGCGATGCGTGGTGGCACCGTACTTCACAAGGTGCATTTGCCACCCGCCAGCCGATACTCGGAAGATATCGACCTGGTAGCCGTCGGTGACCGACCCGAAGAGCACCTGCGCGCGGCGATTAAGCGAGTGCTCCTCGATGACCTCGGCAAGCACAAACGATGGGGCTGGGACGAGCTGAAGCTGACGGTGCGGAATCTTGCCAGGCCGTCGCGGGTGCTGCGCGTCATTTACGAGGTGCCCTCCGTGATAGCCCCCGAGCGCACGCTGAGCATCGTTGTGGAGGCCAACGTAACGGAGCGTCAGCCCCACAAACCCGTTGTCGAACTGCCGTTCACGGTGCCGTTCCGAGAGGGGGCTCTGGCAACGCGGGTTCGTTCCTTCGACATTCACGAGATGCTGGGAACAAAGATGCGTGCGCTGTTCCAGCGCCGCCGGGGGAGAGACCTCTTCGACTTGTACTGGGCGCTGACCATGCCGAGCGCAATGCAAGTCAAGCCGGACGGCATCGTCGAAGCCTTTCAGCACTACATGGAGCGGGAAGACACCGCGGTACAGCGCGGCGCGTTCCTGGAGCAACTCGACTTGCGATCGGCAGACAGGGGATTCTGCTCGGACATGGAGCCACTGCTGCGCACCGGACTGCAGTACGACCCTCAAGTCGCGGGCAGGGTCGTACGGGACGAACTGTTGATGAGATTGCCAGGCTGAGTCGATGTCGCGATGGAACCCAGTACCAGACGTGAATAGTCTGGGTGAAGTCTGGCGGTACGCATACTCAGTACGACCGAATCGACGTGGAGGGCGTGATATAGAACCGGGCACGGGTCGAATGATCGTCGGCAACATTCATCCGATTCCTCGAATGCAAACGGGAGCGAGAGATGATCGATCCAGGACAGTCCAAGCGTCCGGTCTCTATTTGGGAGGAGGCTTTGGACCCGATCATCCCATGTGGAGAAGATCCATACGGATATGAGCACTTCGCGCTGGAGATATCTTTCTCTGTGGTACTTGCCGACAGGCGCTTCAACGAGTTGCGCGATTTCCTTGACCCCAAGGTTCCTCATGCGGGAATTACCGGCGAGCCCGGCTGGTATTTGTCTCGCCAGCTTCGCAAGGGTGAGCTATTCGAGCAGTACGAATATTATTGGAAACTGCGTCAATCCAAGCGCCACACCTTCCGACCGTATAGCCCAGACGCTGGCCCTGACCCAGATTGGCCCAAGTGGGCGCGATTCTGCGCATCGCTGATTGACCCGGAGGAATTCGGCGACCCGAGCCACCCGGTGCGTTACTACGATGCTGCGACGTTCCAGGATTTTCTGAGCAGGATGTTGACGGTTTATATGCGCCGCAATTCGGAAGTGAGCGTGCCGATTGAGCAGATCCGTGCGTCGCTGGCGTACTGGGTCGAGCGCGATGCGCAGTCGCATCCGGGCGATGGGTAGACAGGACGGCTCGCTACCGATGTGCTGACGCATGGGCGGCCTGTGCGGTGGGCTGCACGCACACGACCACGCGAGTTCCCCGCGGCCACATCGCCCGCTATCCCCGACGGATCTCGAGCACCCCGCCCCCGCCGAGAGCCAGGCGCACGTTCAGCGCTGGTGACGCCAGGCCGACATCGCCGATCTGGATGAAATGGACGGCGTCGACACCAGCCACTTCTTTCGACAGGCGCAACGCCCACTGTGCAAGAACAGACGGGGTGGTGCCCGAACGGTTGCACGGGGCAACTGAAGGTCGTGGCGCCCATGGTTGAGCGGGCGGTGATCGAGAAGATTCTCAGGCATCTGAGGCTGGATCTGCAACCACCGCCGCGGGTCGTGTTGCGCGCTGGCAGGCTCAAGCCCCTGGCCAGGTCGGTCAGCCCGGCAAATGGCTCGTCTTGCGTTGCCAATGCCTACGCAATGACGTCATTTTCGGCGTCTACAGCGTCGCAACGTCACGGCAGATGCCATCCCCGATGCCATCCAATACCTGGCTCAGGGCTTTTGAAATTCCTATCCACTCCGGCGCTCGCGGGCCTTTCGTCGAAAGGCTTGCTGGCAAAGAACATCGGCCGCGAGGTATCCGTACCCCAGGCGAACTTGCTGTCTGATTCGATCAGGCGCTTGTAGCCGAGGGGAGCGAAGAGCGCGTCGTAGAAGGCGGCCGCGCGGCGCAGGTCGTTGGTGCCGGTGGTGGTGTAGACGATCATGATGAACACCTGTCGATTGATCCCGTGGACTTGAATTCGATGCTTGAAGGCAGGATGTGAAACGAGCGCAGGCGATCGATTCAGGGCTGGTGGCCGACTCTGACCTCGACATCCGGATGCCGAGCCGCCAGTGATCTGAGCTGATTCAGGCTGAGCCTGCTGCGGGTTCGGTCGACGGATGCGGCTCCCGGCTCGACCCCATTGTCCCAGCCCCAGCGGGTGTGGCTCGCGTCTCCGGTCAGCAGAACCGGCCCGCTCGTGCTGCGCACGAGATAAGCCGTACTGCCGCCGGTGTGGCCAGGCACGGCGAGTGCGAACACACTGCCGTCGTCGAAGACGTCGATCACTTGCATGTCGTTGGCCCCCGCGGCCGCTTCAGCAGGCGTGAAGGCCCACGTCTGCAACGCCGGCCGACCGCGAAACGCGAGATCAGCCGATCCTGCCGTGAAGAAGTGCGTCCAGTGCGCTTCGGTCGTCTCTCCCGGCCCCGCATAGATCGGCACATCGAGTGGCACTTCGGCCAGCCCGCCGATGTGATCGGGATGCAGGTGCGTGAGGAACACGCCCCGCAGCGGCTGGTTGCCTGCGGCCAGCACGTCGGCCGGACCCCGATGAAAGCGAAGCCTTTCGAACGCCATCGCACGCCTGAGGATTGCGTCGACGCCGAGACTGCCCGGATCCCGGGCCATCTGCGCCGAGAATCCGGTGTCGATCAGGAACAGCCCGCGGGTCGGATGACGCAGGACGTGGAAGTAGACCTGGATCGGTTCATCGCGTTCGCCTAGATTCCCGGCGCGAGCGAGGGTGTGATCGAGGTTCAGGATCTGCGAAAGGCGGATCGACCAGTCGGCGCTGATGATGGGCCGTAGTTCGATCGGGCCGCGCGCCGAGTCTGGATCGATCAACCGCTGCTCCATCGCCTTCATGGCGATCGGACGACCGAGATCGGCCGATCGTTCGGGATGCGACGTGGTGACGCAGCCTTGCAGGAGGAAGAATGCCAGCGGCACCACTTGCACGACATGGGCGATCCGGCGAAAAGGTCTCGAGTGCATGTTTGTCAACGAGGATCAATGGAAGGCGTCGATATTCGCACCAACATTTTTGAATCGCAATCGACTAAAATTTGATATCTCCATCCGATTCTGGATGTCATCGCGCTTACCAGGCTCTGATCCGGCGTCGTTGTTCGTAGCCGCGCCTGACAAGATTCAAGGCCGAGTCAATGCTTCGCTGGGACGACATTCATCTTTTTCTTGCGGTCGCCGAAGCAGGCAGCCTGAGCGGCGCAGCCCGCGTCCTTCGTCTGGGACAGCCAACCTTGAGTCGGCGGATCCACGAGCTTGAGCTCAAGGTGGGAGAGCCCTTGTTCGCCCGCCACACAAAGGGCAGTCCGCTGACCATCGCGGGTCAGCGGCTCTTGCCCGCTGCAATGCGAATGGCCGAGTGGGCCGCCGAAGCGCAGGCAAATCTGACCGACCAGGGGTATCGGCGGGCCGAAGGCACGGTGCGGGTCGCGGCGCCACCGGGCATCGCGACCGAGATGCTTTTGCCGCTGGTCGTCGGGCTCAGGGTCAGTCACCCGGCGCTGAAAATACAGATTCGCTCGGGAGTCGAAGTGCTCAATCTGAATCGTGGCGAAGCGGACCTCTCACTAAGAACGCAACGCCCGACCGATGCCGGCCTGGAAGTTCTCGATGAAATCGCCAGCGCGATGCGGGTCTACGCGGCGCCGGCCTACGCATCCCGACTGCCCGCCCGGCCGCGACCCGGGCAGATCGACTGGATCGCCTGGGCGCCTCCATACGACGAACTCAGTTTGAATCGCACATTGCGTGCGGGCATCCCCGGGTTTTCGCCGGTGCTCAGCTCAGATGACTACCTGGTGTTGATCGCGGCCTGCCGTGCCGGCGTCGGTGCACTGGTCCTGCCACAAGATATGGCAGGCGCTGCGAAGGATCTCGTCGAACTGCCGGTGGCCTTCGATCTTGGGCCACCGGCCGAACTCTTTCTGGTCGCGCACACGCGGCACCGTCAGCTGGCAAAATTGCAACCAGTGATCGCCGCGATACGTGCCAGGTTCGAGGCGCTGCGGCGCTTCGAGGCGCCGGCTGCGCCCCGCCGCAGGGCACGCAAATTGAAGGGTCCACGATGAACACGCACGCAATACCATATGTCGATGTCGTCACCGTGCTTCAAGACTACCTCGACGGCCTCTACCAAAGCGACACCCGACGCCTGCGCCGCGTCTTTCACCCAAGTGCGATCTACGCGACCGCGACCGACGGCAAACCACTGATCCTGCGCATGGAAGAGTACTTCCCGATCGTCGATGCGCGGCCGTCACCAGCGTCGCGAGGAGAAGCACGCACGGATCGCATCGAGTCGATCGAATTCGCCGGGCCCGTCACCGCGATCGCCAGACTGCGGTGCTCGATCGAACCCAGGCACTTCATTGACCTCCTGACCCTGATACACGTGGAGGATCGCTGGCAGATCATCTCGAAGGTCTTTCACTGGGAAACCGAAGCTCGCCAATCCGGACCTTGATGCCCGCCTTTCGTCGTTGACGGCGCACTTCCGCGCTACGACGCACATCCGGACAGTGACGACGCTCAGGACACGAATCTAGCGCCGAATCCCAAGCAACGCTTCGCCTCAGGCGTTGCGATCCATGCGGATGGCCACAAGCGCCACCACGAGCGACAGCAGCACACAGCCCAGCATCAACATCACAAGCGTCGCGGGCTCCGCATGACGCTCGATCACATACGCCGTCAGCCAGCGGAGCAGCGCACCAAGCGCGACGGTCAGCGCGCCACCGAGTCCTGCCGCAGTGCTTGCCAGGTCCGGCCGTACCGAGATCGCACCCGCGTTGGCGTTCGCGACGATCAAGCCGTTGCCCAGGCCCACGAAGATCGTGAGCCCGAAAAGTGCCGCCGGGTGCGACACCCCGGTCGCGACTATCCGCGACGCTCCGCAATCTCCGATTCAGGCAAGTTGTCATCGACGAACCAGCGGTAGACCTGAATGACGACGGCGACCTCAGCATCCGGTCCAGGCTGCAGGATGACGCGGTCGGTCTGCAGGCTCTTGTGTTCGCCACGCGCCAGCTCGCTCTTGACCGAGCCGGATTGGTCACTCAGGACGCGCCGCAGGCCGTATCCGGCTGGCCCGCCTTGCCGAAAGCCCAACTCGATCAGGCGGTATTGCCCGGCGAATACCTTGGCCGACAACGCCCAGCTGTATTCGCCAGCCATCGCACGCTTGACGCCCTTGACGATGGTGGACACGGGCGAGTCGTCGTTCTCGAATTGTTCGGCGCAGTAGGCGACCTGGATTCCGGCGCGGCGGCAGATGTACTCGTAATAGGCGCCTTCGTCAGCGTCCTGAAACCGACCCCAGCGGCTTACCTCATAGACCAGGATGATCTCGAAGTCCGCGTTGCCCGTTTCGACGTCCATGATCAATTGCTGCAGCGCCTGGCGACCATCAATGCGCAGCCCGCTCTTGCCTTCGTCGACGTAGGTCCGGACGATCTCGATGTTGCGCCTGGCGGCGTACTCAATGATCTTGTCGCCCTGGTTCTCCGTCGAGTACTGCTGATGCTCGGTCGACATCCGCACGTACTGCGCAGCTCTGAATGCCGGTTCTGACCCCGGCGGACTTGGAGGAGGTTCGATCGCAATGGACGCGAAGTCGCCAGACGGCGGCGGCGCACACGGTCGGAATCGTTGCCATGCAGGATGTTCGTGAACGCGTTTGGAAGCGAAGTTACGTTCCGATGGCCTGGGTGTCGATCAAGTCATCTCATGACACGTCCATCTTGCACGAACAGGTTGCGCACAGCAGCGTGATCTCGACCACCCGCGAGTCGCCGTCCTCCCTTGGAAATGCTGGGTGTCTGGTGATTCGGTAGATGCCGGACGGCAAGGTCGACACGTCCATCTTTGCAACCAGCGGTTGCCGCGCATCTGGCTGCTCAGGCTGCTTTGGGTCACGTTGCCCGGAGCTAATGGTGATCTCGCGGCGGGTGCACCAGTAGTCTTGATTGCGTTGCGTCCATGCCCGCTGCGCATCCTGTTGATTGCTCCGATAGTCGGGATCGGACTTGAGCTTGTCTCGCTGCCACTGGCGTCTGCGGGCGCGCTGGCAATCGGGCGAGGAGCAGAAGGCCTGGTCAGGAACCTGCGGACGGGGTTCGAAGGGTTGGCCGCAGTACGCGCAGCGTTTGGTCATTATCCGTGTCTCCATGCAAAGTCCGTATGGAGACTGCCACTGACCGTGGCGATGGACGCGAAGCTGCTGCTCTACAAGTCGGTGTTCAAAGAGCGGCTCGGTTCAACGCGGTTGCCAGGGCCGATCGCAACCGATCCACGATGGCAGGCAGGGGCTCGGGGGGAAGCTCGTTCTTCTTCAGAAACGCCAGCCACAACGACTGCCGCGAGGAATCGTGTGCAAACTCGTCCGTCAGCCCAATCGGCACTGCATCGGGCACGGACATGCCGCGCCGCTCGAATGTGGCTTTGATCGCTTGGGCCAGCAAATCGGCGTCCAGTGTTTCTCTTTCCAGCAGCACCGACAGATCGAAGTAGTCCTTCAGGCGGCTGTTGGTCATGCCCAGCAGGGCGATGGCGTGGAGCTTTTCCGCGATGACCGTGTACGTCGGGTAGGCCCGCAACTTGGGCGCGGGAAGATCGTCCAGCAGGACCGGATAGACCGAATCCACCGGTGCCGGTGTGACGGCATCGCCGAAGCCCACATCGATCTGCGTCTTGCAGCGCGCCTTTGAGCAGAATGCGGTCCGCGTGCTGCGATCGGGTCATGCGGTAGAGGATGCGCTCCAGCGCGAATCGCACCAGCACCTGGTTGAAATCGACACCCTGCGCTTTGGCAACGTTGAGCAAGCGCGCACGGACGGACGCGGCGACGTTCGGACTGGCGGCGTTCATCCGATGCTCTCCAGGTAGGGCCGCATCACGTTGGCCACGCGGCAGACCTTGGCGAAGCGCCAGAGGTCATCGACCGATGCCTTGTTGCGGGCCCGGGCGTCCTTCAGGGCCTCCAGCGCGACGTCCAGGCCGATCTTGTTGCGGTGCTTGAAACAGTCCGCCACGGTCTTGGCCACGCCGTAGACCCGAAGCTTGACGCCATCGCGTGCAACTTCCTCGACGCCTGCCCTGTAGGCTTCACCGGTGAACTGCACCATCTTGACCGGCGGATAGTCGAACCGTGGGGTATGGCTGCCGCGCGGCATGGCAATCCAGACCTGGCGCGGCAGTTGGGTGGTCAGCTCGTGGAACTGCAGCGCGGTGAGCAGGCAGAACACGGCTTGCGGCACCTTGGTGGCGACGGTCACCAGACTCTCGTGTTCGGATCCCTGGGAGTCCGGCAGGCGGTACAGACCACGCCCAATCCGCTCCAGCAGACCGGCGGCAGTCAGGCGCGTCAGGACGACCCGGGGCGCATCGATGGCGTCCAGGTCGCTGGCGCGCAGCAGCCCTTTCTGGCTGGCCAGATCGAGGACGCGCTGAGTATGGGTACTGGAGAGCATGGGTGGAGTATGTTCCGTTATTTCGTCGAATGAAACTTCCTGAAGACAAAACGAAACATTTCGCCGATGTTCTCCGGGCCGCTCCGCTGGCAGGCGATGCGCTGGGTGCGCTACAAACCGGGAGGGTTACGACTTCAATCAAAGCATCTTCTAACCAAAAAAACCTCCTAAGCGAAACAATTCGATGTTAAAAACCGATTTAACGAAATTCTCTGACGGAGTTGCCGACGGCAGCTCGGGCACGCTCCAGGTCCTTGGCGTTCGCCACGTGCAGCGGCGCCACGTTGGCGCGCAGCAGCGCGGCCAGCGCGCGCAGCGCCTTGAGCTTGGTCGCTGCGCTGGCCTTGGCCATCAGCTCCGAGGCGGCCTTGGCCTGGCTGCCCAGGGTGTTCATCAGTTCGGTGGTGTTCGTCGCGTTCATGCGGGGATTTTCGCAGAGGGGCCGCCTGTTGTCGCAGCCAAGAGTCTGCGGCCCTCTTGACCCGGTTCAGCGCGTGCCCGCGCCCACCAGCATCTCGCACGGTCCCACGAAACCCTCGGCAGGGGATTCGAAACGCAGCAAGGTCTGCTCGATCTCCGCCCAGGTGTCGGCGCGCTCGTGCTCGCCCAGGCCGGCCATCATCTGGTGCAGGGCACCGAACGATTCGCGCTCGAAGCGCACGCACTCGGCGGCGCTCGGCAGGCGCACAGGCGAATCGACCTTGCGCACCGCCACGTCCCGAAAGCCCGCCTGCTCCAGCGCCTTCGCCAGCACGCCCTCACCGCCCAGCGAGAACGGCCCCGGTTGCCCGGGCAGGGGCGGCGGCAGCTGCGCGCGGCGCCGGATGATGCCGACCGGCAGCGCGAAGAAGGGGTTGCGCTCAGCGGTGGAATACACCACCGCAGCGAAGCGCCCGCCCGGCTTCAGCGCGTGGCGGATGCCGGCCAGCGCGCGCTGCTGGTCGGGAAAGTAGATCAGGCCGACGCGCGAGATCGCAGCGTCGAATGACTCACCGGGCAACAGGTCGTGGCGCTCGCCATCGAGCTCCCGGGTGTCCACGTTCGCCAGCCCGGCCTGCCCGGCCGCCGCCTGGGCGTGGCGCAGAATCGCCGGTGAAATGTCGGTGGCCAGCACGTGACCCGTCGCACCCACGCGGCGCGCCGCGACCAGGGTTTGTTCGCCCGCACCGGCCGCCACGTCGAGCACGCGCGCACCCGGACGGACCGCCGCCATGTCCAGCATGGCCTCGGTCGCCGGGCCGAGCCAGCGGGCCAGCAAGGGCGCCCATCGGTTCCAGGCCTCGGCGGTGTTCTCCCACTGCGCGCGTGTGGTCTGGCGGAACTTCTCGGCGTCGAAGACGGCCAGTGTGGCGGGTGCAACGGGTGCGCAAACGAGGGCTTTGGTCATGGCTTTGCTCCTTGGACGTGACCGGTGCGACATGCACGGTCGGGCTCCAAGGTAGGCCGGGTGCACGGCGCGCTCAAGTCCAGAATCTGGAGTAGGCGTTCCGATCGCCCACGACTAGACTAGCCCGCATGATCGACTACATGCAGTTCTGTACCGTGGCCCGGGGCGCCGAGGTGTTGGGCGAACTGTGGACACCGCTGGTGGTGCGCGAGTTGCTGTGCGGCAGCCACCGCTTCAACGACATCCACCGCGGCGTGCCGCGCATGTCGGCCACGCTGCTGACGCAGCGCCTGCGCAAGCTCGAAGAGATCGGCGTCATCGAGCGGCGCCGCGCCGACAAGAACTGGGAATACCACCTCACGCCCGCTGGCGAGGAGCTGCGGCCGATCGTGGTGGGTCTGGGTCACTGGGGCGCGCGCTGGATCGGCAGCCGGCTGCGGCCCGAACAACTCGACGCCGGCTTTTTGATGTGGGACATCCGCCGCTTTGCACCCATGGACGAGTTCCCCGACGCCGAACGCACGGTGGTCCATTTCCGGTTCAGCGACGGCCCCGCGTCCGAGCGGCTGTGGTGGCTGGTGGTGGAGGACCGCGAGGCCGATCTGTGCCGGGACGACCCGGGCCACGACGTCAGCGTGCTGGTCGACTCGACGGTGCGCGCGCTCACCGAAATCTGGACCGGCGACAGCGCCCCGGAACAAGAGATCCTGTCAGGCGACCTGAAGGTACAGGGTGCGGGGCGCAACGGCCAGCGGCTCTGGCGCTGGCTGGGGCGCAGCATGTTCGCGCCGACGCGGATGGCGCAGCGGTGACGCTGCGCAGAAGCCGCGTGCTGCGGCCCCGCGCCGAAAGTGTTCAGAACGGGTAGTGCCGCGGCGTCGTCTGCACCGTGATCCAGCGCAGCTCGGTGAACTCGGCGATGCCGGCCTTGCCGCCGAAGCGGCCGATGCCCGAGCCTTTCACGCCGCCGAACGGCATTTGTGCTTCGTCGTGCACCGTGGGGCCCTGGCGCGAGGGCACTACACACCGGGTGATGAGCCCGCTGCAGTTCATGCAGCGCCTGGCCGCACGGGTGCCAAGGCCACGGCTGCACCAGATCCGGTTCCACGGGGTGCTGGCGCCCAATGCCAAATGGCGCGCGCAGATCGTGCCCAAGGCGCCTGAGGCGAGCCAGGCCGCTGGCCAGCACGGCCAGAACCAGGATCAGGCCGAGCCTGGCGGGGCGGTTCGCCTGGGCTGGGCGCGCCTGCTCAGGCGGGTGTTCGATATCGACATGCACCATTGCCCGAACGGTGGCACGGGGCAACTGAAGGTCGTGGCGACCATGGTTGAGCGGGCGGTGATCGAGAAGCTTCTCAGGCATCTGGGGCTGGATCCGCAACCACCGCCGCGGGCGCCGGTTGATGATCCACAGCCCGATCAGGCCTGGTGACTGACCATCGATACCCGGTGCCAGGGCAGGCCGGCAGGTTGGCACAAGATGGCGCATGGCTGGGCACCGCGCCAACACCACAACGCAACGGTGCTCAACCCAGTGCCGCGGGTCGTGTTGCGCGCTGGCAGGCTCAAGCCCCTGGCCAGGCCGGTCAGCCCGCCAAATGGCTCGTCTTGCATTGCCAATGCCTACGCAATGACGTCATTTTCCGCGTCTAAAGCGTCGCAACGTCACGGCCGATGCCATCCCCGATGCCATCCAATAACTGGCTCAGGGCTTTTGAAATTCCTATTCGCCGAGCACCGTCCAAAGACGATCTGTCGGATCGGTTGGCAACCTGCGCCAACTCCGGTTCCCAGGATGCGCTCGCCGCCCACGATGCCATGACCGGCCGCCCTGTCGGCATTGACCCGGTTCACGGCGCCACTGGGCAGATCGATCGATCCGGCAATCTCTTGATTGTCCTTCAGGCAGACCGGTCCAGCCGCAAGACGCCCTTGGCCGCGCAATTGACCAGCGGGTATTCTTCAGAAGATCGGCTGATTCGCGCCAGACGAGCGTTTCAGGCGGTCACCGCCTGGCATCGGGCCAGACCGGACGACCGGACGATTCGCTGAGAACATCGTTATGCAGATCACCCGCACCATCACCACGGTGGACACACACACCGGTGGCGAACCGTTTCGTATCATCACCTCGGGTCTGCCGCGTCTGCCGGGTGACAGCATCGTCGCGCGGCGCGCCTGGTTGCTGGAGAATGCCGACGACATCCGCCGGGCCTTGATGCTCGAGCCGCGCGGCCATGCGGACATGTACGGCGGGTATCTCACCACGCCCGTGTCGACCGAGGCCGACTTCGGCGTCATTTTCCTGCACAACGCAGGCTATAGCGATCACTGTGGGCACGGCGTCATCGCGCTGGCCACGGCGGCCGTTGAACTGGGCTGGGTGCAGCGCCAGCAGCCGGAAACCCGCGTGGGCATTGATGCACCCTGCGGCTTCATCGAAGCCTTTGTGCAGTGGGACGGCCTGCACGCCAGCAGCGTGCGCTTCATCAATGTGCCGTCTTTCATCTATCAGCGTGACCTCACGGTGGTGACGCCCGACTTCGGTGCAGTGACCGGCGACATCGCCTACGGCGGCGCCTTCTACTTCTATACCAGCGGTGAGCCGCACGGGCTGCAGATTCGAGAAAACCAGATCGAGGCATTGACCCGGTTTGGCGCTCAGGTGAAGACGGCGGCGAACCTGGCCTGCCCGGTGGTGCATCCGCAGATCCCGCAGATCAACCACATTTACGGCACCATCATCGACGGGCCACCACGCCACGCCGGTTCCACGCAGGCCAATTGCTGCGTGTTCGCCGACCGCCAGATCGATCGCTCAGCGACCGGGTCGGGCACTGCCGGTCGGGCCGCGCAGTTGTACCAACGCGGTCAATTGGCGCTGAATGAGCTTCTGATCAATGAATCGGTGATCGGCACCATTATGAGCGCCCGGGTCTTGCACGAGACCGACGTGAGCGGGCTGCCGGCCGTGGTGCCGCAGATCTCGGGCACGGCCCATGTCTGTGGCTACTCGACCTGGGTGCTGGACGGTCGCGATCCGCTGATGAACGGTTTTCTGGTGCGTCCGCCCGACGGCTGAGTTTGCTGCTGTTCCCGTCTGCCGCTCGCGCGCTTGCCGCTGCCGCTTGTTCCCCGGGTCTGACCGCCGGTCGGTGCAATGGCCAGAAGATCGCTGGAAAACCCTTGCGGCATTGACCGGACGGTCGCTGCGTCGCTACGCTTGCGATAGTGATTCATCCACTGGTCGCCGTCATGAACCCGCTCAGCGCCACGTCGGTCATTGCCGACGACGACTCCACCGTCTTGCTTGATGCCGGCGTTCGACGGGAGTTGCTGCATGAGAGCCGGGAAAACATCTTCGCCCGTCTGGCCAAGGTGATTCACGACGCGCTCGATCGCATGAGCGAGGAGTTGACAACGCTTGCGTTCAAGAAGACGCGCCGCGAGGAACAACAGGCGCTGCTGGACGCCGTTTCGCTCGTGCGCACGCGACGCAGCGAGATCGAGCAGAACTTCCGGCGCGCATTCACTGAAGCCTTCGAGCGGCGTCTGGCCGACACCGGCGCACCGGTAGCCGACGAGCGGGTAACGCTGGCTGAACTCAGTCTCGTTGGCGATGAGGCCATGGATGAGCAGCTCACCGTCGATCGCCTGGTGCGTCGCGCCAAGACCCGGCTCGATCCGGATGAAGTGCTCGGAATGCGCGCGCGAATGGCCGCGCTCGTTGATCGCGAATGGTTCGACGAGGAACAACATCCGGCCGCGCCCGAGGTCGTGTTCGAGGCGATCAAGCGTGTGCTCGATGAGCTCGACCCGGCGCCGCAGGTCCAGTCGGCACTGCTCGATGCATTCGAGCCCCACGTGTCGGCCCACCTCAATCAGATCTACAAGAACATCAACGAGCGGCTTCGTTCGTGCCAGGTGCTGCCCCGCATCCGGCCGCGTGTGGCCGTAGCGGGCAACCGGAAGGAAACGGCCGCGCCGCACGGTGGCCAGCCTCAGGCGATAGTCACCGCGGTCGGCCAGGGTGCCGTGAGCGGCCCGTGCGGTACCGGGTGGAGCGGCATGCCCGCCGGCGCGCCAGGGCACCCAGCCGGCGGCGGCGGTGGGTTGGGCAAGGGCACAGCGGGTCCGGGCATGATGACAGCTGCACCCGAAGCCGGCGGTCCGATGGCGCTCGCTGAATCGCTCGCAAGCCAATTGCGGGCCGGTCAGGCCGGTGCGCACAGGTCGGCGGTGCAGTTCCTGAGTGACCCCGGCGGCTTCGGTATGGCCGACATCCCGGTACCCGATGTGCAGCCGCCGCTGATCGACGCATTGAATTCGCTGCAGGCTGACGTGGCTGGCGCCCGGTTCACGCCGATCCTGGCCACGCGAATCGTGGACCAGGTGCGTGACAAGGGATCGTCGCTCGACCAGATCACGGTCGAAATCGTCGCGCTCGTTTTTGACTACATCTACGGCGACGAGCGTCTGCCTGACCTGTTCAAGCAGCAATTGTTGCGGCTGCAGGTCGTGGCGATCAAAGCGGCCCTTCTCGATCGAAGTTTCTTCGCCCGGCGTCAGCATCCGATGCGGCGCCTCATCGACCGCATCACCGAACTCGCCAACGATCCCGAAGCCGAGATCGAACCTCAGTCAGCGCTGGTGACCGGCATCGCCACTCTCATTGATGCGATCATCGTCAGCTTCGACCGCGATCTCGAGGTGTTCGAGGAAGCGATACGGCGGCTCGACAGGCTCGAGGCATCCGAGCAGGAGCGCCGCGCTGCGCGGATCGCTGAACTCACCCAACGCGCCGAACGAATCGATGCGATCGTGACCGGAGAGGAGCGGGCCCGCGCTGAACTCCTGGCGCGCTGCGATGAAAATACGCCCGCATTCGCGAGCAACTTCCTCGAGGACTGGTGGTCGACAGTGTTGACGCGTGCGCGGGTCGAACCCGAGCGGGTCGGCCTTTGCGCTGATACCGCGCTGCGAGTGGCCGAGCAACTGCTGTGGTCGGTCGCACCCAAGGATGCGGACGAGATCGCGCAGCTCGCCGCTACGTTACCGACACTCATTCCGGGGGTGCTCAATGGTCTGAAGTACACCGACATCGATGCGGCTACTCGCGAGCGTTTTTTCAATGAACTGATGTCCTGGCACACCCGAACGATCGCCAAAGCCAAGGCCAATGCGGAGCGTGGCCGGCCGCGGGCCGAACGACCGGTGCGTTTGTGCGCCGACGGTAGCGTGCACTTCTTTCATCTGTCGTCTGAGCCGGTGTCGCCGGTGCCCGCGACCGAAGCGCCATTCAACGAACACTCGCCCGTCGACGATTTGTGCAAGGGCCAGCTCGTCGACCTCGCCGAAGTGGCGGGAGAACCGCCGATGCGCGTGAAGGTGGCCTGGATCAGCCCGTCGCGCAAATTGTTCGCGCCCTCGCGCTTTCCGGACGTAGCCCGATCAGTGCCACGCTCGGAGATGATCGACATGCTGGCATCGGGCCAGCTCCAGGTCGTGCGCGAAGTGCCCGTGGTTGACAAGGCAATTCTGGCCGTTCGTACCGGTCACGCGTCCGGTCGGCCGCAGATCGTCCACGATCCAGCAGCCCTGGCCGATGCGCAACACTAGCGAACCAATGGCGGTGGCGAAAAGCCTCGAATCTCCCGCTCGACGCATTGGGCGAAGGCCAATGCCGTCTGGTCGCGCCCATGCCCGGCAATCGCCTGGTAACCGACCGGCAGGTGACCGACCATGCCGATCGGCCCGACCACGCTGGGTAAGCCGATGACGCCCGAGTAACCGGACCAGAACAACTGCAGCATTTCGAGTTGAGGCGCACCGTTGATGTCAATGTAGCGGGTGAACCGCATGCCTTGCTCATTCTTCGGAAAGGCCGGTCCGGCGCAGACAGGCGTAAGAATCAGGTCGCAATCCTCGAAGAACGCGTCGAAGATGCGGCGCGCAATGCGTCGCTCATTGTCCAGCCCGAGCCACTCGCGATGGCTCAGGTCCATGCCGCCGAACCGGATGCCGGCAACCCGCTGCGCGATCGGTGGTGCCTGCGCCACTGCGGCGCGTAGTGCGGCGACCTCCTCATCAGTGGCACCGAACGACAAGGCGGCGCCGAGCAGTTTCAGATACAGGGTGAAGTAGGCCTCGCTGTCGATCAACGGCAGTCGATCCCACACGACGGTTGTGCCGGCTTGCTCGAGCTGATGAGCGAAGCCTTCAAGTACCTCGCGGTAGGCGGCATCGACGGGGCTCGCTGCATCGTCCAGTTTGATGGCGACCTTGAATTGCGCCAGGCGCATGCGCTCATCCCGTTGAATTGCAGGCTGCCCACACGAGGCCTCAAAGCGCGAGGGGCCGACCAGAACATCGAAAGCCAGGGCCAGATCGGATGCACTACGGGCGAGCGGCCCACCCACGCCGATGTCGATGTCACCGAACCAGCCGTCGGGCAGATGTCCCTGCATCGACACAAGGTTCCAGGTGGGCTTGAGCCCGTACACGCCGCAGTAGTGCGCGGGGTTGCGGATCGACGAGCCGATGTCGCTGCCCACCTCGAGTGCGGACATGCCGGTTGCGATGGCGGCGGCCGCCCCGCCCGAGGAGCCACCCGGTGTCCGGGTGAGATCCCAGGGGTTGGACGTGCTGCCGTAGATTTGATTGAAGCTTTGCCAGTCGGCCAGTTTCAAGGGCACGTTGGTTTTGCCATAAACGATCGCGCCGGCCCGTCGAAGGCGACTCACGACGTCGGAGTCGACCGGGCGAACATTGTCGGCCCATGGTGGGTAGCCCCAGGTCGAGGGGCTGCCGGCCAGATCAAAGCTCTCCTTGACCGTCACCGGCACGCCATGAAGCGGCCCGCGGGCCACGCCGCGCGCGAGTTCATCGTCGCAGGCTCTGGCCTGCGCGAGCGCCGCTTCGCGGTCTTGCCAGATGACGGCGTTCACTTGTGGGTTGATCCGATCGACTCTGTCGAAATAAGCGAGCAGCAGTTCGGTGGCGGACACATCACCCGAGCGGATGGCGCCGGCCATCGATTGGGCGGAATCGAGAAGGGATAGCGTCATGTTCGTCTCCGTGCGCCGGTCAAAACCGGCAAGGTGTTGTGAATGGAAGTTTCATACGTTGAAGGTTTAGCCAGCCACGACGGCCCCGAGTCATGCGAGTGCATCCGTGAGGGTGTAGGCGAAGCGTTGACAGGGGTACGTGTGGGCCGGGTATTGAGCCGCGAAATATATGCCCCATGCCGCAAGGCGTGGGTGGTCCGGGGTGCCGAGGCCGTGGAGACATGCCGAAGGCCACACTGGCGCTGCCGCATAGGCGAGGCAGCGCTGGACCCCGCGCGGTCAGAGACCCCGTGCACGCACGGATGCACCTTGTTCGGGAACCGGGAGATCCCGTCACCTTCTGCGCTCCGCCGGGAGGCGGGCAAGTGCGCAGAGCGCATCGTGAAGCCTGTGGGCGCACGACGATGAGCAATCGGGGCGGGAAGTCGGACTGCTGCGTAGTACCGCAGAAACTGCCGAACAAAGCGGCGGGGGAAGTTCCCGCGGCGGCGGAGGCGGTGGAGGGAAGGCGGCAGGCCAAGGGCAATGCGGTTGCAGCGCGCATGTCCCGCAGATCGATGCGGGTCTATGACATGGGAACGGCGCTCAACGGCATACGTCAGACGGCAAAAGGCAGACGCGATGCGAAGTTCACCTCGCTGATGCACCACATCTACCAAACCGACCGACTGCGCGCGGCATATCACGCGCTCAGGCGCGATGCGGCGCCCGGCGTGGACGGCCAGACGTGGCAGTCGTACGGGCTCGATCTGGAAGCAAGGCTTGTGGATCTGTCCGATCGGCTCGCCCGAGGGGGCTACCGGCCCCAGCCTGTGCGGCGTGTGTACATCGACAAGCCCGACGGGAGCCAACGCCCGCTGGGCGTGCCGGCGCTGGAGGACAAACTGGTCCAACGCGCCACGGTCGATGTGCTCAACGCGATCTACGAGCAGGACTTCATCGGGTTCAGCTACGGCTTTCGGCCCGGCAAAAGCGCACACGATGCGCTCGATGCCGTGGTGGTGGGGATGGGCAGCAGATATGTGAACTGGATTCTCGATGCGGACATCAGCAAGTTCTTCGACACGATCGATCACGACTGGCTGATACGGTTCATCGAGCACCGGGTTGCCGATGCGCGCGTGGTGCGGCTGATCAAGAAGTGGCTGCACGCGGGCGTGCTGCAAGAGGGACGGCTCGAGCACAGTGAGTTGGGAACGGTGCAAGGCGGCAGCATCAGTCCGCTGCTGGCCAACATCTACCTGCACTACGTGTTCGATCAGTGGGTGAAACAGTGGCGGGCTCGCCATGCCCGAGGTGACGTGATCGTCGTGCGTTACGCCGATGATTGGGTTGCCGGCTTCCGGTTCCGTGACGACGCCGAGCGCTTTGCGCGCGACGTGAAGGCACGGCTGCAGGAGTTCGGGCTGAAGCTGCACCCCGAGAAGACGCGACTGATCGAGTTCGGGCCATTTGCCCGAGGCAACATCGCGCGTCGAGGAAAGGGCAAGCCGCAAACGTTCGACTTCCTTGGCTTCACGCATTGCTGCGGCAAGACGCGACAGGGGAAGTTCATCGTGCTGCGGCTCACCAGTGCGAAACGACTGCGGGGCAAGCTCGCAGCGCTCAAGGTCGAACTCAGACGACGCATGCACGTGCCCATCGGCGAGCAGGGCCGTTACCTGCGCGCCGTGGTCATCGGGCACACGCGCTACTACGGCGTGCCGATGAACGGGGCCCGCCTGAGAACATTCCGTCATCAGGTCGCCCGGCTTTGGCACCGCACGATGTGCCGCCGCAGCCAAACGGGCTTCGTGACGTGGCGTCGAATGTACCGGCTGATCCATCACTGGCTACCTTCTCCTCGCATCTGTCACCCTTACCCCAACCAGCGTCTGAGCGTCACGACCCGAGGCAGGAGCCGTGTGCGGTAATCCCGCTCGCACGGATCTGTGGAGGGGGTGTCGAGTGATCGGCATTCCTACTCCGACAGGTGATTGGACATTGTTCGCAGAACACCGCTCGGTCATTGTCGTGCAACGCCGTGGGCAGGATCAACGAATCAGCAGCCGATGCCGATCTGATCGATTCATGGCGATGCCGATTCCGGCGCCTGATAGCCACGACGCGCAAAGAAGCGATCCAGATCGCGCGGCGACGGTTCGCACCCGGTGAAGATCCGGACATACATGGCAATTCGCGCCATGCGGATGTCTATGCTCTCCTGCGTGCGCATGGATAGATAGCCGATCTGGGTCAGATAGACAGTTCGGGCGCGCACGTCGGCGGCCATCTCGTCATAGCCGAAGCGGGCGAACATGGCCGCCAGCGCAGCGATTCTCAGCGCGTCTGCCCTGGCCAGTTCATCGGCCACGTCGGCCGACTGCTGGGCCCAGTTGCGAATGGCCGATTCGTGACGCGAATCGAACAGCGAGTCGTCGAACCAGCAGTCGAAGACATTGAGCACGGCCTCGCAGATGCTCTCGGCATACGCGCCCGTGCGCGCGATCCAGTTGCCGGTGTTCTTCTCTCGCCAGCGCACCAGCAGCGCCTCCAGCAGGGCATCGCGGTCTGTGAAAAACCAGTAGAAGCTGGTCCGGGCCAGGTTGAGCTTTCTGGCCAATGGCAGGATGCGGATCGAATCGACGCCGCTGCTCAACAACATTTCGTAGGCGGCGTCCAGCCATCGATCGGCCGATCCACGATTGGGTTCGGAAACGGGCTGGTCCATCGGTGATACATCCAGAGCGTCAATGTTCGTAATGTACATCATCGTCTTGTTACTTGACACTAGTGTACAGTGCTCCTACACTGGCTTGCAGGCCTAACCCCTCGCACCGTCCCAGGTGCATCGCCAACTGGAAGCCCCGCATGTCCAGCGACCCATTGCTCCAGCCCTACACCCTCAAACACCTGACCTTTCGCAACCGGATCATGACCACCTCGCATGAGCCGGCCTATGCGGAAGACGGCATGCCCAAGGCGCTGTATCGCGCCTATCACGTGGAGCGGGCCAAAGGTGGCGTCGCGCTGACCATGACGGCGGGCTCGGCAGCCGTCTCCAAGGACAGCCCGCCGGTGTTCAACAATCTGCTGGCCTACAAGGACGAGGTCGTCGGCTGGTTGCGCGACCTGGTGGATGAATGCCATGAACACGGCGCCAAGGTGATGATTCAGCTCACCCATCTGGGCCGGCGCACGCGCTGGGACAAGGGCGACTGGCTGACGGCCGTGTCGCCCTCGCATAGCCGCGAAGCAGCGCATCGGGCGTTTCCCAAGAAAATGGAAACCTGGGACATCGATCGCATCATCAAGGATTACGCCGATGCGGCCGAGCGCATGAAGGCCGCCGGTCTGGACGGACTCGAAGTGCAGGCCTATGGCCACCTGATGGACCAGTTCTGGTCGCCGTTGACCAACACCCTGGATGAACCCTATGGCGGTTCGCTGGAGAATCGAACGCGCTTTGGCTTCGAGGTGTTGCGCGCCATCCGTGAACGAGTCGGCGATGAATTCCTGGTCGGCATCCGCTACACCGGCGACGAACTGCTCGAGGGCGGGTTGACCCGGGCAGAAGGACTGCAGATCTCGCGCCTGCTGCGCGACAGCGGCCTGGTGGATTTCCTGAACGTGGTGCGCGGCAACCTGGCCACCGATGCCGGCCTGACCGACGTGATTCCGGTCATGGGCATGAAGAGTGCCCCCCATCTGGACTTCGCCGGCGAGATCCGCCAGGAAACCGGCTTTCCCACTTTCCATGCCGCGCGTATCCAGGATGTGGCGACCGCCCGCTATGCCATTGAATCGGGCAAGGTGGACATGATCGGCATGACGCGCGCGCACATGACCGATCCCCACCTCGTTCGCAAGATCACCGAACGCCGCGAACACGACATCCGCCCCTGCGTCGGGGCCAACTACTGCCTGGACCGCATATATCAGGGCGGTGCCGCCTACTGCATTCACAATGCCGCTACCGGCCGTGAATTGACGATGCCGCACACCATCGAACCGGCGGCCCGACCGCGCCGGTTCGTGGTGGTGGGTGCCGGCCCGGCCGGCCTGGAAGCCGCGCGGGTGGCCGGCGAACGTGGCCATGCGGTCACGGTCTTCGAGGCGATGCATGAGCCCGGCGGCCAGATCCGACTCACGGCGCAGAACCCGCGGCGCAAGGAGATGATGGGCATCATCGACTGGCGCATGGCTCAGTGTGATCGCCTGGGCGTGCGCTTTCGCTTCGACACCTATGCGGATGCTGACGCGGTGCGCGCCGAAAACCCTGATGTCGTGATCATCGCCACCGGCGGGATGCCGCACACCGATGTGCTGAACGAGGGTAATGCGCATGTGGTGTCCACCTGGGACATCATTTCCGGTGAGGTGAAGCCGGGCGTGAATGTGCTGTTGTTCGACGACGCTGGCGACCATGCCGCATTGCAGGCCGCCGAGACGATCGCCCAGGCCGGCGGCAAGATCGAAGTGATGACGCCCGACCGCAACTTCGCGCCTGAAGTGATAAGCATGAACCTCGTGCCCTACATGCGCTCGCTACAGAAGCTCAGGACAACATTCACCGTCACCTACCGGCTTGAGTCGGTCCGGCGTGACGGCGCAGAACTGGTGGCCACCATCGGTAGCGACTATGGTGGCGTTTGTTATGAACAGCGATACGACCAGATCGTCGTCAACCACGGCACCCTGCCGCTGGACGAGCTGTATTTCGACCTGAAGGCCGAGTCCGCCAATCAAGGCGCCGTGGACCATGATGCTCTGATCGATGGGCGGGCACAGACTCTACGGACGAATGACGCGGGCCGTTTCCAGCTGTTCCGGATCGGTGACGCGGTGTCATCGCGCAACACCCACGCCGCCATCCACGATGCGCTGCGCCTGGTAAAGGATCTTTGACCGGACTCATCGTGGGCACCGGCCGATCGGGCCGTGATGGGACGGACATCGGGTTCAGAGCGTGATCCGATCCACCATCCATACCTGGGTATCGTTACCCTGAGCATCCCGCGTCACTACCGAGAAGTCCCTGGACGCTATCTCATGGGCGTCGAGAAAGCGTCGGGAATTGAACTGCTGCAGCGTGAAGGCATCGTTCCCCTGAGGGCGCAACAGCCAATGCTGCTTGTCGTCTTGACTGTGCTCCCGGGTCACTGCCGCGAAGTCCCGGTCGGCCGATTCATGGGCGTCCAGATATCGCCGATTGCTCATCTGCTGAATCGTGCAGATCGTCTCGGTCGGTGTCAGCAACCATTCCTGAGTTGCATTTTGCTGAGCCCCCCGGGTGACCAGGGCAAAGTCCCGGCCGGCAATTTCGTGGGCATCGGCAAAACGCATCGTGCTTTTCTGCTGGATGGTGAAGCTCGAATTCGTCGCCGCACGAATCAGCCATTTCTGCGCATCGGAGCCGGTCGCGCCGCGCGTCACCATCGAGAAGTCTTTGCCTGAATCACTGTAGGCGTCAAGAAATCGGCCCGAACTGACCTGCTGAATCGTGTATTCGCCTTCGCCCAGAAACATGATCTGCCATTTCTGCGTGTCATTGTTCTGCGCTTCCCGGGTGACGACCCGGAAATCCTGACCACTATGTTCATGCGCATCGACGAAACGACCATTGCTGCGCTGCTTCACGGTACAAATCAGGCCCACCGGTCTGACGATCCAGCGTTGCGTGTCGTTGTGCTGAGCTGTCCGGGTTACCACGCCAAAATCCATTTCGGCATTTTCATGGGCGTCAAGGAATCGGCCGCTGCTCTTCTGCCTGAGCGTGTAGACACCCGGCGCGATATGGGTTGGGTTCGCTACCAGGCGTCCGGCGAAGCCTCAATGGTCGTGGTCTGTCACTGCACCCATTGCCAACGCCAGAGCGGGTCGGCCTTCTCGATGAACATCGGCGTGCCCACGGCTGCGCTTTTGGTTGAGGGTGAAGCACTACGGCGCTACCAAGACACGGGTGACAGTGGTCTGCCGGTATACCGGCACTTCTGCGGCGAGTGCGGCTCGCCGATCTACTCCCTGATCGATGCGATGCCCGACATGGCACTCGTGAAGGCGGGAACCCTCGATGATCCGTCCTGGGTCGAACCGGGCTTTCAGGTGTATTGCGATTCACGTCTGACATGGTCGCGACTGCCGGACGGGCTCGCATCCTTCCCAAAAGCACCGGGTTGAGCGGGGTCGGCTGGCCCCGGCAAACCGGAGGTTACAATCGCCCCGCTCCTGACGTTCGACCGCCGTCGCGTTCAGATCTCGATAGGACGGCGCTGAATGCGCAGGAAGGTCGTGGCGATGTCCCTGAACCTGGCCTTGCCACCCGGACTCAGCACCTCACTCTTCAGCGGAACCTCACCATGAAACACAAGCAGTGCGTTATCGGGCTGGCCATCGCCCTTGGCATCAGCGGGGCCGAGTCGGTCGGTGCGACCGATCTGAGCTACAACATCGTCGAAGCCGGTGTCTTGGTCCGAGGCTATCGCGGCCCCGTCCGGGATCAAGGCCTACGGGTGCGAGGTTCGTTCGAAGTGGCGAACAATGTCCTGGTGACCGGCGAGGCTGCCAGCCTGGGGGGCAACGGCCTGTGGCTGTCGGGTGGCGATTATTCGTTCTTCAGCGTCGGTGCCGGCTATGTGGTGCGACTCAGCCCGATGCTTGACATCGTCACGACTGCATCGATTGGTCGGGTTGCCTTTGACACGGTGTTCAATTCATCCAGTGACTGGGGCTTGACGCTGGCCAGTGGCGTGCGTGGCCAGGTCGCGCCGCAAGTCGAAGGATTCGGTCGACTGGCTATCGACAACTATGGCGACACCACGATCTACCTCGAGGGAGGAGCCCTCTATCAGATCAACAAACAATGGTCGATCGGCGGCGAAGTGCAGCTCGGTGACGACCATCGGTCATTGACGGCGATCGGACGCTACACGTTCTGACCGGATGGTCGGACCGGCCGGTGGCGCCATGCTGCCGGCCAGAATGAGTCATTGACGTCGTCGCGTCGGAATCCGCAGCACCACCCAGACGCCGATCAAACCGGCCAGCAGCAATACGCCTTGCAAGGCGATGCGCCCCTGGAAGTGCCACGCCGACAAACCCACCATCAGCGTCATCGCGGTGATCGCGATGAATTTAGTGCGTCCGGCCAGGCTGTGATCGCGCTCCCAGTCGCGCAACATCGGACCGAACCATCGGTGGCCGAGCAACCATTGATGAAGGCGCGGTGACGCCTTGGCATAACACGCCGCCGACAGCAGGATGAAAGGTGTGGTGGGCAGTCCGGGCAGGACGATGCCGATGAGACCCAGCACGAGCGACACACTACCGGCCATCCAGAGCAAGCCCCGGATGGTGCGCGAAGGATGCAGCCGCGACGGGGTGCCCGAATCCAATGCTGAATTCGACGACTCGGATGGCCGGTCTTCGACCATTCAGGACCCCCTGGTCAATAGCGCTGGATTCGTGCGGTTCACGGCAGTTACAACTTCGTGAGATTCGGCGAGCAGCTTACAAGATTCAAACGGGTGCGCATCGAGGGTCGCCGCTAGACTACGGCCAGCATTGGAAAAGAGAGGGCCGATGCAACATTCCCGCGAAGCGATTGTCGATGTCTTCAAGACTGTCGGCTGTCTTGCCATTATCTTGCACCATCTGGCGTTCTACGGTCCGATGGCCGATGTCGTGCGCGATGCCTGGCCATCGGTTGCCGCCTGGGCTGTCGATGCATTGAACACTCATGGGCGGGCGGCCGTCTATGGTTTTCTGGTCGTGGGCGGTTTCCTGGCCGCGCGGTCGCTGGCGCCCGATCCGGCGAGTTGCTCGCCGACTCGTTTCCCCAGTGGGATTTTTCGCACGATCCTCCTGCGCTATGCACGGGTGGCGCCAGCTGCCTGGGTAGCCATTGTCGCCGCCATCCTCGCTGCCGCGGTGGCGCGCAGTTGGTTCATCCACGAGGCAACGCCGGAGCCGGCCAGCGTCGCGCAGATCATCGCCCATCTGTTTCTGTTGCAGGACATTCTGGGCATCGACGGATTGTCGGCCGGGCTTTGGTATGTCGCGGTGGATTTTCAACTCTATGTGCTGTTTGTCTTGCTCGTGAATGCGCTCGGCGGGCGACGGGCCGGTGTGGATCTGCGAGCCGTGATCCTGTTGCTGGCCCTGCTCGGGTGGGCGTTATTGGCCCGCTTCAGCGCCCTCGACGCCTTTGGCGTGTACTTCGTCGGCGCCTATCTGCTGGGCGTATTGGCGGCCTGGGTTCCGTCCGGCGCTGCGGGCGGGCTCGCTGCCGCCAGGCAGCACATGATCGGCTGGCTGGTGCTGCTGGTGCCTTGCGCCGTCGCCTTGCTGTCGGTGCCACGCTTTCGAACCGCATTGGCGGTATTGCTAGCCATCCTGCTCGTGCTGCGGCCGGCGGCCTCGATCCTGCGCCATCGACTCTGGCGCGTCGGCAGCGATCTGTCCTATGCCGCCTTCGTCATTCACTATCCGGTGTGCCTGACCGTGAACGCGGCTGTCAGTCGCTGGGCGGGCGCGAATCCCTGGATCAACCTCGCCGGTCTCATCAGTGCTGTTCTGCTCAGTTATGCGGCGGCTCTCATGCTCGATCGCGCGGTGGCGTGGCTCGCCCTGCCGGCGCGTCTGCGTCGCTGGATGCATGCCTCTGAGCGTGGTTCTTCCGCCACCTTGGCAGTCAGCGCGGCGAGATCCTGAACCGGGCATGGCCGACCGTATCCTGCCCAATCGGCTGGCGGTACGCGCTCCGGTGTAGAGTCTGGCGTTCTGGATGTGCCCGCCCCGGCTTCAGGGGCTTGCATGATGAATCGTTCGGCTTTGCCAAGGGTTACAGGTGGATCCAATTGATCGGCGCACCGACGCGCGAACCATGACCATCGCGGCCGCGCCCGCAAAAGTCTTCGCGGCCATTCGAGATCCGGACAGACTCGCGCGTTGGTGGGGTCCCGACGGCTTCACCAGCACGATTCATGCCTTCGAGTGTCATCCGGGTGGCCGATGGCAGCTGACCTTGCACGGGCCCGATGGGTCGGCCTACCCCAATGAGTATCGCGTGTTGCGCCTCGAATCCGATCGACTGGTCGAACTTGATCATCCGTCGACAGATCATCACTTCACGCTGACCATCGAGCTGCTGGAAGGAGTCGGCGGCACGATGATCGCGTGGCGGCAGACCTTCGACACGGTGGATGATTTTTCGCCACTGGCCGATTTCCTCGCCCAGGCCAACGCACAGGTACTCGGACGACTGGCGGCCGAGGTCACTGGGCACTTGGCGCCACCGGTTGAGGGTTAGCTCAGCAAAGAATGTCGGACTGACCGTGGTATCGACATGGCGCATTCCGATCCGCTCCGCGCGGTTGGCACGGTTCAAGCACCAGATGGGTCGCGGCAATGGCATGGCAGTGGGACGCCCATAAGCCCGAAGAAGCTGACGAAACGGCCATGTCTTCGTCATCAATCTGCAGGTTGATGCGGCGACCCGGTCAATGCTGCAATAGAGCCACGTCGTCCACGTCACCGTTGACCGGTGATCCGACATTCAAGTCGAACTGACCGAGGCAACCCACACAGCGTCTTCGCCTAGCCCTGACTGACGTTCCTGATTGATCTCTGCGACTGATGGATTGGTCGACACCGGCCGCTATCCCGCACTGGCTGACTGCAACACCACTCTCTCGCGTTCTCGACGACCCGCTCGATGGCCCATGAGGTTCCGGTATGGCCGTGTCGGTTTGCGTTTGTTGCCTGAGCCCCATCGCGGTATCCAGACGCGCGGCTATTCTCGCGTTGCTGCAGAACGAGAGTCTGGTCGTTGACGAGATATCCTCCGACGCAACACTGTCGGGCGGCTTTTGCGTCGCATTGGTCGAGCAAGCTGACGACGCGACGTTCGACCGGATCGCCTGGCTTGCCAGTCGGGCGACCGTACTCGTGCTGGCAGTGGGCGGAAAACAGACCGATGCCCGTACGATCTGGCGAGCGCTTGGCGCCGGCGCGCGGGACATCATTTGCTGGCCGGAATTGCCGGTCAGCGCGCGCGATATCGCCTGCCGCCTGGAACGCTGGCAGACGGTTCGTGAGTTGGTCGACTCCGATGTCGTACGGTCCCGCGTTGCTGGCCGGAGTATGGCTTGGCGGTCAATGTTGCATGACGTGGTCGATGTTGCTCGCCACACCCAGGCATCGGTCATGATCACCGGGGAGACTGGCACTGGCAAGGAACAAGTCGCACGCCTGATTCACGAACTCGATGCCCGCCAGCCGGCGGGTGAATTCATTGTGGTCGATTGCACCACATTGTCGGGCGATCTGGCCGGCAGCGAGTTTTTTGGTCACGAGCGTGGTGCGTTCACTGGCGCCGCCAGTGGACGTGAGGGTGCTTTTGCGCTGGCGCACGGTGGCACGCTGTTTCTGGACGAAGTGGGTGAACTAGGGCTGGAACTGCAGGCGAAGCTGCTTCGCGTGGTTCAGGAACGTCAGTACAAACCCCTGGGTAGCAATCACTGGCAGCACAGCCAGTTCCGCCTGATCTGTGCGACTCACCGCGATCTGGACGATGCCATGGCCAAGGGCATGTTCAGGGCCGATCTGTTTTATCGGATCTCCGGACTGCGTTGCATGATGCCGCCACTGCGCGATCGCACCGACGATATCCTGCCGTTGTGCCGATTCATCCTCGGCCAACTGGATCCGGATGCCGCGAATATGACGATGGATCCGGCCGTTCTCGACTATCTGCAGACCCGCCCGTACCCCGGAAACGTTCGCGATCTGCGCCAGACTATCGCGCGACTATGGCAACGACATAGCGGCGCTGGCCCGCTGACGGCAGGCGATATACCCGAACACGATCGGCCACCGGACTGCCGGTTGCGCAGCGCCAGATCCGAAGATGATCTGGCCGGCGCGATCCGCCGGGCTGTTGAACAGGGCATGGGTCTGAAGGAAATCGGCCAGGTCGTCGCCGATCTCGCCACCCGCGCAGCGCTCGAACTGGAGGCTGGCAGTCTGCAACGTGCCGCCGCCCGCCTGGGCGTCACTGACCGGGCGTTGCAGATTCGGCGCGCCAATCGGCGCGCGGTCCAGCCACCCGACTGATCAGGCGAAGCAGATTACCGCCGAGCACCAGGACTTGGTCGGCGCCTGACAATCCGAGCAGCCGGATCTTGGTCAGCTCGACCGCCGGATGAAGCCAGGGCCCGTCGCTGCCGAACAGCAGCTTGGTCGCGCCGGCCCGTCGAACTGCCTGCTCGAGCAGATCGAAGCGGCGTGTACCGGCGGTATCCGCATAGACGTTCGGATGGCGCTCGAGATGATCGATAAGGGCCAGTTGGGCCCGCCAGTCATCGGCAAAACTGCCCAGATGGGGAATGATGAAATCAACGTCGGGATACTCCTGGGCGAGCAATTCGCAAACCGTCACTTCACCAGCGACGTCATAGATCAGCGGCAATCGAAATTCGCGGGCTGCCTCGCAGATTTCGCGGGAAATCGGCGCATCATGACGGTGCACTTTGATGCCGACGAATCCGTCGACCAGCACCGCCTGCCGGATCATCGCCCGAACCCGACCTCGATCGCGGCTGGCGTGAATGAAGGCAAAGCCGTAGAGCCGGTCGGGCCGGGCGGAAACCAGGCGGGCGACTTCGCGGTTTGCGACGACGTAGTTGCTATGGAAGGCGGCGAAGATGACGCTGCGCCGGATGCCGGCCTGCGTGCAACGGCGCAGATACCGATCAATGGGTGCGGCGGTGTCCCATGGGCCGGTGAAGCCGTCGCCCCGGCCCGCATGACAATGACAGTCGATAATGATGGGTGGCGGCATCGCGTTGTGCGGCTTGAGCTGGGTGATGGCGGATCGAATCAAGGGCAGGAGGCGGCAAACGGCGTCGGCACCGCCACCCCGTTCAGGTTGAGCACCAGGTGCTCATAACAATGTGCATTGCCAAAGTTGCCGCCGTCGTGAATAAAGCCGAAGTAGATGTGGAAGCACTCATGGATCAGTGTCGCCGCCTGTTCGTCCAGGCCGTCGGACCACCAGGCCCTGCACAACACGATTCTCGAATGACCGCCGCAGGAAATAGCGCGCCGATCGGGTCGGTCGGGAGGGCATCCCGGCCCGGTGCATCCGCCGAGCGAGATGGTCGCCGGGCCCAGGCAGGTGTAGCGCATCGCGCCGTCGGCAAGAATCTGGCGGGCGCCGCGCAGTCGGCGAATCAACACGTGAATCGATCGTGCTCCGGTGCCTGTCCAGTTGGCGCGCACATCTGTATCGATCCTGAAGCGACCTCTGAGCGCGTCGCGAACCCGCGTCGGGATCGTTGGCGCAGCCGCTGGGGCGCCATTGATAATGCGGCTGCGCGTGCCATGGAGGAGTTTGATCGCCGAATCGAGCATGGCGATGGCGCGGGAGTTGGCGCGGCCAATTGTCGCGACCGGGTCGGCGCCAACCACGGCGGCGAATGCTGCCGTGGGCCTGCCGCAGCTGACCAGGCTCGCACGCACAGGTCGGGGCAGCCGGGTCGGCGAATCGAATCCGACTTCGCCGGCCATGATCTCCTGGCTGCGCGAGGGAACGCCGGCTCGCGCCTGGAACCAGGGCGTGCGCCGCGCGGCGCCATCATTGTTCAGCTCGACATGCACATGATCGATATGCGGCGAGCTCCTGGTATAAGCCGCTACGCGCGGCGTGCGGTTACCGCTCCAGCGCACCCTGTTCCAGATCACGTACTGAACACCGATTGCCTCTGCGTTGAGCACCAACCAGTTTGCGATCGGGTCGCCAATGACTCGATTGGCCTTGCCAGCGACCATCGGAATCATGATGTCGAGTGCGCGTCCAGCCCCGTGTACCGAGGTTTCGGTCGGGTTCCCGGTGTTCTGCCGGCAGCTATAACCATAAATGGTCGACACTCCCGGGGCGCTCGCCAGGATATGTTGCCGCAACTCGGCCGCACCGGCGGTGAAGTCGCCGGTACAACTGCTCGGATTGACCCGCCAGGCGGGCGGTGAGTCGTAGCGCACCGTCTGTGCATCGCCGGCGGCACGTACGCTGGCCGGTAAAACCCAGATGTCCGAGGTGGCGCCGCCGCCTGGTTGCGCAGGCGACTGGCCGAGCAATGCCACCCAGGTCATCGGTCCGGCAATGCCGTCCACGCTCAGGCCGCGTGATTGCTGAAATGCCCGTACCGCAGCGTCGGAATTCGAGCCGAAGATTCCGTCGACCGATCCGGCGTTGAATCCGGCTGCAACGAGTCTGCGCTGCAGATCCGCGACCGCCGTGCCTCGTGAACCACGGCGTACCGTGGGCATGTCGGCGGGGACTTCGAGTGCCAGTGTCTCTAACTCATCGAGTTCGTCCTGCGCCGAGGCAGATGGCGGATCCGCCGTCGCCTGTCCGGATGGCCTGGCTGCGTCGCGCAGCGCCTGTTCTGTGTCCGGACCGGCAATGCCGTCGACGGGCAAGCCCATCCGGCGCTGAAATTGGCGCAATGCACTTCGTGCGAGCGCGTTCATCACACCGCTGACTGGCAGATTCGCTCCGTCGATCCGGTTGAGTGCGCTTTGCACCCATCGCACATACTCGGTACCGTGCGCCGGGCACACACAGGGGGCGCTGACGCCGGCCAGGCCAATACTGCCGGGCGGCGAGGAGTGCGGCCACCGTCTGGGTCCGCGCGGTGGTTTCGATGGACTCGGTCCGGCGCGCCTGGTCGATGCGGCCCGCTGAGAAGATGGATTGCGGCCAGGTGACGATGGACGACGGATAGCGGAGGGGCGTGATGCTGGCGGCCGCCCTCGACTGCTTTCGGAATCCGGGGCCTCGCTGTCGGCGCCCTGATCGGCCTGGAGCGGCAGCAACTCGAATGATTCGTTTGCCATGACAGTTCTCCGGATGAGGCCTCAGGTGAGCAGAACGACGATCTGCTTGCTCCGGCGGATCCAGCGTCCGCCCGGGCGACCGTCCTGGCTGTCCAGATCGTTGTCGTAAGAGTCCGCTTCCTCCTGTTGATACTCACCGATACGCGGCGACAGCGAGAATTCGAGAACCTCGAACGCCGATTCCGATCCAGGTCGGCATTTCAGGCATTGGCAGGTCAGCATGTGCATGACGATCTCCCTTTTGGATGCGGTACGAGTCGCATGGACATTCACTCATGTGCTGCGCGGTTGAGCGGCCAGTCGGCGTTGCAGCAGTACGGACGGCAGCGTTGAATCCACCCTCGTGTCGACCGTCTCTGCGCCCAACTCAGCGCCGGTCGCCGCCCGATAGGCGTGAACGTAGCCCTGCACCTGGGGACGGAAGAATCGCGCGAAGTTGAACGCCTGGGTTGGCTCAACGACAGTGCTCCATGCACCATAGCGGATCGCCAGCAGGATCTGTTCGCCGAAAACAGCCAGATTGTGAAAGTGCAGAACACTCGTATCAGTCCAGCCCTGGAGCCTCTTCATCGCATCGACCCGGTCCATCCATGGTTCGGGGTAGGCGACCATCACCCGGGTTGGCAGAAATTCCCTGAACTCTGGCCGGGATATCATCCACTGCTGCATCAGCATCTCAATGCGCGCGGTCGCCGGCAGATCACCAAATTGGCTGTGCGCACCCTGGGACAGGATGAGATGCACTTCCTTGAGTGCATTGAGCACACTGAAAGCGTCGGCCTTGACTGTCGTGTTATCGTCCTGCTTGTAAAACACGGTACACAATCGCAGCAGGTGGTGAAAAGCCTCGATGAACCTGGAGCGGGAATCGGCACCACGGAATCCTGTCACGGCGCGTCCCTCCAAACGCAGACCATAATGGTGGTCATATTCGGCATTGCGTCGAGCCACCGTCAGTCGATGCTGCTCATCCTGAACATAACCCCACAGCAGATTGTTCAGCGGCCGAAGTGGATTCACCTCGACATTGGCCAGTGGATCGGGTTCGCGCAGGCCGCGCAGATTCTGGAATCGCCGGGTCACGGCATTCATCGTCTGGACCAGCATGCCTTCCTCTTGCCAGTACGACCAGATCAGTTCGATCAGACAGGGATTGCTCAGCTTCTCCTGGATGAAGCCGTCGCACAAGTCTGCCTCGCCACTATTGCGATTGACCCGCGGATTGATCGGCACATCGGGTAGCTTGCGGCGAATGATCGCCAGGTAAGGAAGCAGGTTGATTCCGTCGACCGAATCCGAGTATCGGTCCCTCGAGTCCAGTGCGGGAAGATCGCGTCGACCCAGGTAGTCGTTCAGATCGGCCAACACATCGCTTGCGCCCGTGTCGTCCTGGTCGCCGGTCAGGACGCTGCAGTTGACCATCACAAAGGCTTCGGTCGCTACCTTGAGGACACGGTAGGCATCGGTGTCGGTGAACGGCAGGAATCGTCGCTTGAGCAGCCGGTCATAGGCCTCGGTCTTCGTCTTATGGGTGCTGCTCGTCTGATTGCCACAGAACAGTTGATCCATGAAGCGTTCATAGCGATTGAAGGAGACGGTCTCGGTACTGGCGCGGATGGCGCCCCACAGTTCGATGTCGTCGGTTGGTGCGGTCTCCGATCGGGACAAAGCGACGCTGAGGCTGCCGGCAATGGGATTGGGGACCCGTGCCTCCACGAACATTGGCTCGCGCCCGAGCAACCGGGCAGGCACCAGCGCCGTGTCGATCATTCGATCGGCTGATTCTTCTGCCGGACCGGATAGGGGATCCAACAACAATGCCCAGTCCAGATCCTGGGCGCCGATCCGACGCAAAGCCATCGAGCCGGCTAACGGATTGCCGGGCATTCGGGCCATGCCGCGAGGCAGTTGCAGCCGGGCGTGGTCCTTAAGTGCATCCGAGCCATTGAAGGATACCGTCAGCACCACGCGATCATTGACGTGGGGCTGGGGACAGGCGATCGGCTGGCAATCGGGGTTCATGTAGGTCAACGCCCCCTTTGCCGCCAGGTCCAGGTGGAAGCATGTGGACTCATGACAACCCTGGCCCACCTCGACGCATTGCGGATGGGTCCGGGGATAGTGCTCGTAGCGGACAACATACACGCCGGCGTCGAGATCGTTGAATGTGACCTGGCCCTCGTCGTCGGTGTGTTCATTGGCCAGCCAGTTCGCTGCGTTGTCATGCCACTTGGATGCGTCGAATGTCGCCTTGCCGCTGCTCGGCGGGGCTCGATGCAGGCTGATCCGGGCGCCGCTCACCAGACCGCCGGCGCCGCCGGAGTCGGTCACCGTGACCGTGATCGCTCCTTGATGGATGCGCGTCGAGTTGCTCTTGTTCCTTGCCATCTTGCTCTCCTTGAAAAGCCAGTCAATGGGATTGGTGGTTGCTGGCGCGCAGCTGTTTTGCCGCCTCGCCCAGTGTCCCGGCGCACGCCCAGTGGGTCAGTAGTCGGCCCAGCAGTTCGCTTTCGAGCTCGGGGGTGATTCGGCCGTCGGCGCGTGCCTGGCCAATGACGGCGAAGACCAGCGACGGGGCCGCGTCGTACATTGCCTGCGGCGCATCGGTCCATTCTCGATAGGTTCTCGCCAGCTGCCGTGGCCCGCGCGCTTCAGTCATCAGCACGCTACCCAGGGATCGCCCGCGCAGAGCGCGGGGGCGATGCTGGATCAGCAGCACGACGAGGGCTGGCATGGTGGCGCGCAGGCGGCCGATCAGTCTTGCCTGGACGATGTCGACGCCGCGCAGCGGATAGAGCGACACCCAGAGCGAAGCGAAGCGCGACCACTGCGCATGGGGATACAGTGCATCGCCAATCGCGCAGCTCAACAGCACACGCAACCATGGCGCCGGATGCGGATCCTGCTCTTCGATGCGAAAGACGAACGCGTGTGGCAGGCTCACCACACCCATCAGGCCGTGGGTCGACGCGATGCCGACCCTGGCAATTGCCCAGAAGTCGGCGAGTATTTCGCCGATCCAGCGTTCCCAAAGTCGCCAGGCGGCGCGGTCTGGGCCGTCCACCCGCTGCATTGCCTGCAGTACCGGCCGGACAGACCCAACCAGGTCAAGCAAGGCAGAGCCTTGATGGCCGACTTCATGGACCAGCGATGAGGCGATGCCACTGCCAATCATGCGCTCACGCGGCACCCGGATTATCGCCACCGGATTGGCACCGCCGCCAGGTAGGCGGGTGCGGGCGCGGCGGATCGCTGCACCTGCACCACGGTCGAGATAGCAGATGATGGGCGGGATCTCGTAAAAACCGCCCGGTAAGGTGAGCGCGTCGGTCGCGACGAAGTCAAGGCCGGACATCCAGACCCCTGAATCATGTTCGCTTCGTTGGGTGATCACGTCACTGAATAAATCGAACTGGGTCAGCGCCGCATTGAACTGCAGCCGAAGATAGACGAAGCGCCGCTGCGCCTGCGCCGGGTTGACGACTCGCCAGACCCGGTTCAGCCAGCGCAGAAACTGTTGCACCGATCGTTCGAGATCGCGCCGGCCACGAACCAGATGCCTTTCGATGGCAATCTGCGCGGCCGGCAACAGGCTGGCTGCCGGCAGCATCGGCTCGAGCAGCGCGAAGTGCTGCAGACGCGCGAGTCGCGTGAGCAGCGCACGTGCTTCCTGGTCGAGCATGCGGGCGGCAAAGGCGTTCATCGTGGTCCCGTCAGGCTCAGACGCCGTGCAGGATGATCGTGTTGCCACGCCTGGACCAACGACCACTCTGGCTTCGTCCGCTCGTGCTGTTCGGCGTGCCGCCTTGTTTGAGCAGCCCGGGCGCCAGCTTGCGCGCGGCGCCGACCGCCGCCGCCTGGACGATTGCCCGAGGGTCTGCCCCAGGTGGGGCTGTGGCGACCTTGCTGACGGTATTGGCGGCCAGTCGAACGAACTGCTTGGCACCTTCGAACTCCCGGTCCTCCTGTTCGCCGCTCTCGAATTCCAGACCAACGGCGTCGCCGGCAGCGGAGGCCACGCCGGCCCCGATCTGGGCACCAAGCGGCCCGCCAACAATGCCGCCGAGGGCGCTGGTGGCCAGCGGCAAGGCTTTTTTCGCCACCCCCTTGAGGATGCCGCCAACGGCCTTGCCGATTGGCGAACGAATCAGCATTTTCGTGCCGCGGCCGATTCGTCTGATCAGCTTGCCGAGGAACTGGTCGAGTTCAGCTTCAGTCTGAACGGCCAGCAGTTCGCTGGCGAGTTCATATTCATCGACTTCACTGAGCATCGCGCCGCCCTCGTCGGCGTACTCGAATTCATCGGTCTCGAACTCACTAGCTTCGAACTCGAATTCCGAATTGGCTTCATATCCCAGTTGGGTGCGATCAAGATCATGCATGGCAGACTCCTTCGGTGGCGCGAACGATCCCCGGTGCTATCGAACCGGGACTAAGAATCGAGGACGACGAGCTGACGCCCTCGGCGAATCCAGGTGCCCGAGTCGGCTGGTGCGAGCGACCATCGATCGACTCTGGCGACCCGATAACCTGGTGTGTTGCGATGAGTAGCCGCCCGAGCGACGCGCAAGCCGGGTGCAAGGCGGCGCGCAACAGCCCACACCGACCTCTGGGCCAGTGAGTCTGGCGAGCCGACAGCCGTCGTCTGGCTGGCGAATCGCGCCGCGTGTTCCGCGAATTCACCGAAGTGACGGGCCACCTCGAAGGCCTGATCCTCCGGGCTCAGGCCCTCCAATTCGAGGCCGAACACCTGGCCTGCGAGGCTTCGCGGTGTCGCGCCTGTCTGATGCAGCAGTGGACGCCCGATCCGCGCCAGAACATGCGCAAGCCTGGCGCGAGTGCGTTGATTCAGACGCGGAGCGGCGCGCCCGATCAAGCGGGCGAGTCCCGGCTCGAGCGTGCCGGCGTCGGTCATTTCGAGTAGTTCGGCAGCCAGGCGTAACGGATCGCCCGCCGCACCATCGGTCACGATACTGCCCCGTTCCTCGAGGGCGGCGATCGTCGGGCGATAGTCGAGCAGTCGGTGACGCATTTCGAGGCTCCATCGGAGTGCCAGGGTGGATACCCTGCTCGGCACGTTCAGGTAGATGCCAATGCATCGATCGTGCCAGGCTGAATTTCCAGGCAAATGGGCATCAGCAGACACGAAATGGCGAAGCGCCTTTCGGTTCAGCAGGCCGAATGCGGTGTTATGCCGAAAGGCGTTTCGCCCACAACGATGTCGCGGGTCGGAAAGTATCGGCAGGGTTGGCGCGACTGACCCCGACATGACGGCGCGCGCCGACCGTTGCAAAGCCGTGACGCAGACTCAGCTCGTCCTGCCGCCCACGGCGTAATGGGCCTGGCCTAGCGGGCGCCGGCCTGCGTCAACATCTGCACCATGGTGTCGTAACCCCGGGCGCGGGCCAGTTGCAATGGTGTCTGACCATCCCGATCGCTCAGTTGCGTATCGGCGCCGGCATTCAATAGCGCCCGCATCGTGCGCTGATGGCGCGCGCCGCCATCACCCAGGACGATGGCCTCGATGAGTGCAGTCCAGTGCAGGTTGTTCACATGGTCCAGCGGCGCGCCGGCGGCGATGAGCTGCTCGACCACGCCATCGTGGCCCAGGTGGGCCGCCGCAATCAATGCCGTGCCGTCGTAGCGACTGGTCACGAGGCTGGCACTGGCGCCCAGGTCCAGCAGCGTGCGCAAGGAGGCCTCATCATTGGCGACCGCGGCAATGGTCACCGCATCGTAACGTCCGGCGTCCAGCGCGCTGGTGTCTGCGCCGGCGCGAATCAGCGCGGCCACTGCGGCTGGCTGACGGGCGAACGCGGCCACATGCAATGGCGTGCGGCCATTGCTGTCGCGCGCTTCGCGAGCAGAGGCCTGCGTGGCCAGGCGTTCGATCATGGCAAGGTCGCCGGTGTGCGCCGCCGCATGCAACCCCTGGTAGGCGGTGATCTCAGCGGACGACGGCGCCTGCTGCGCATGGGCCGGACCGGCCGTCAGCCAGGCACCGATCACCGCTGCGGCCAGCCAGGCGCTCGGGCGGGTTCGGCCGACGCTCATTTGAGCGAGTCCTTGACCTTGTCGATGGCCGACAGTGCACACTGTTCGTCCAGGTGGCCGCCCGGGGCACCGCCCACGCCGACTGCGCCAATGACATCATTGCCCGCGCGAATCGGTACACCGCCGCCCAGCAGCAGGAACCCCGGGATATGCACGAGGTTGGCCGCACCGGGGTTTTTCTGTGCGGTCTCCATCATGGCCGATGTGTTGTTTCGTGCCGAGGCCGAGGTGAATGCCTTGGCCTGAGCGGCGCCGATGGTGTGCGGTCCGGCATTGTCGGCCCGTTGCAGGGCACGCAGCTGGCCGGCCCGGTCCACGACTGCGGCCGTCACGGTATGGCCGTTGGACAGACAGGCGGCGACGCTGGCGGCGGCAATCTGGTTGGCCATCTCGAGCGAGATGTTGCGCTCGCTGCGAACAGCCTGGGCATGGGCAAACGGGGTGGCGGCGGTGCAAAGCACCAGTGCGGCAACAAGCTTGCGCGATCCTGATTTCATGGTCTGACTCCTGTCCGTGCGGCCGACGACCGACCGTGACGCCATTCTCGGTGGCCCATGGCGGGCTCGCCATCCGCACGGTTCGCGCCCGGCATCCGTATAACTACGCAGCGCCGTTCTCGTCCACGAGCACGGCGTACTGCCGGATGAGCTGGGCCAGGGTCTGGACCTGCAGTTTCAGGGACAGGTGGGCACGGTGGGTCTCGACCGTGCGCGGTGACAGTGTCAGGGCCCGGCCGATCTCCTTGTTGGTCAGACCGGCGACGACCATCGCCAACACCTCGCGTTCCCGGGCCGACAAGGTGGCGTAGCGTTCACGTGCCTGACGATCGGCAGCATCGCGCTGGCGAGCCAGGACATGGGCGCGCACGGCGTTGTGGATGGCCTCGAGCAGGCGTTCGTCGTCGACGGGCTTCTCCAGAAATTCGGCCGCCCCGGCCTTGAAGGCACGCCGGCACATGTCGACCGTACCGTGCCCGGTCAGAAAGATGACCGGTTGATCCACGCCTTGCGCGCGCAACAGGTCGATGACGGTGAGTCCGGACAGGCCCGGCATGCGCACATCGAGCACGATCGCGCCGATCGAGTCGCGATCGAATTGCGTGAGAAAGTCATTCGGATTCGACCATTGCGTCACGCGCAGATCGACGGTGGCGATCAGCATCGCCAGCGCCTCCCGCACCGCAGCGTCGTCATCGACCAGATGGATCATCGGTGAGATTGTCGTCATGCCTGTCTCTGGTGGGTCTGGGCCAATGGCAACTGGAGCACGAAGCGGGCGCCATGCGCGGCATCGGGTTGGTAGACGAGCCGTCCGTCCATGGCCAGGGCCAGTGACTGACACAGGGGCAGTCCGAGCCCCAGCCCGCCTGCTCGCGTGGTGAAGAATGGCTCGAACAGGCGCGGCAAGGTGTCGTCGTCGATACCGGGGCCATTGTCGGACACCGCACAGTGCGCCTGATCGTCCTGCTGACTTAGCGTCACGCTGATGCGGGGCGGACCTTCTGATCCGCGTTCCAGCGCCTGCATGGCATTGCTCAGCAGATTGTGCAGGATCTGCTCGAGAGCCACGGGATCGGCGTTCACGTGCATCGACGGGCCGATCACCTGCACGGTGATGGACCGTCGTTCGAATTCCGGCGCCAGCAGGTCGATGGCGCGTCTGGCCAGACCCGCCAGGTCGACGATTCGGATCGATGCCGGTACGCCGGGCTGTTGAACGAGATGGCGCAGGCGTGCCACGACATCGGCAGCGCGCCTGGCCTGCGCGCTGGCCAACTCCAGTGCTTGTCGCGCGCTCGCGGTTTCATCACCCGGTGGCGCCACGCCGGGACTGTGTTCCCACTCGCGCAGGATGCGCAGAGCGGCCTGGGTGCTGGACAACACTGCAGTGAGCGGCTGATTCAGTTCATGCGCGATGCCGGCCGCGAGCTCGCCCAGCGTGCCCAGGCGGGATGCCTGCGCCATGGTCGCCAGGGCCTGGCTGCGCAATCGCTCACGGCGGGCGAGTCGCCAGCGGTAGGCTGCGAAAAACAGCACAGATGCCGCGGCAGTCCAGCCGGCCAGGCCGATCCAGGGCCATTCGCCAGGGCCGGTGAGCCGCTGCACCTGCATCTCGAAGGGTTGGCTCGGGCTGTCCAGCGTCTTGGACATGGTGAAGCCATCGGTGAGACCGAACGGGCGTGCCGGCAGGCTGACCACGTCATGCAGGACGATCGTCTGGTCAGCCTCGGCGATCACGGCGCGTATCGGTTCATCGGCTGCCCAGGGCCATTCCACTGGCGCAATCAGCGAATGGGCATCGATGCGCAGTGCATAACTGCCCGGCAGGCCGGCCAGCACCATTGTGTAGTGACCGCGCTGCGCATTCACCTCCGCGAGTACGGCGTGGCGTTGCGAGGGGCTCAGATTGCGCGAGCGGGATTCGGCCGCATCGAGAAACTCAGCCGATGAGGCCGGCCAGGACTGATGCGGGTCTCGTCGCCAGGCGGCGATGACCTGCGGATAGAGGGCGGACAGCTTGCCAGTCGCCTCGGGATCGGCAAGTTCGTTCGCCGATGGCGCCACCAGCACGAGCGTGGAGATCACGGCGTCGAGTCGCGAAACCGCCTGGCTGAGCACCCGGTGGGCGGTGCGCGCTTGTGCCTGAAAGGCATCGCGGCGCGAGGCGATGTCAAGACGCACGATGACGGCGCAACCCAGCAAGGTGATCACGAGCCATGCCCAGATCCAGATGCCCCAACGATTCCGCGCTGACCTCATGTCGTGATTATCACCCGAACGCGATTGCGGCCCTGCACTGAGCCAGTCGCGTCAGGGATGCGCGGCGCGTTCATGCAAGGCATGTCTTGCCGACCTTGATGTCGCCTGCCATACTCGCCGATCCCGCGGTCAACGGCGGGCAAACCTGGAGGAGACCATGAACGATTCGACTATCGCGCGGCGGCGCCAGTTTCTGGCCGGCGCAACAGTGGGTGGAGCGGCCGCCGTTCTGAGCGGTGTGGGTGCACAGTCGGCGCATGCCGCCGTGCCGGGCCGTTCGGAAAAGCCGCTCAGGGCCGCTTTTTCCAATGCCGGTCTGCAAGCCACCTGGTGTGCCCAGGGCAAGCAGGCCGCCGAATACTGGGGCAAGCTCTACAACGTCGAGGTCACCTGGTTCGACGGTCAGCTCGATGCCGTCAAACAGCGTGCCGCCATTGACAACATGGCCTCGCAAAAATGGGACTTCGTCGCGATCCAGGCCTTCGGCATCGGCACGCTCACCCAGCCGGTCAAAAAAATGATCGACGCCGGCATTCCAGTCATCGACATGGATACACTGATCGCCCCGCTCGATCAGATCAATGTCCACACCTTTCTCGCGCCCGACAATGAATTCATGGGTGCATCGGTGACCCAGGCGCTGGCCACCGCGATCGGCGGCAAGGGCAAGATCATCATGACCCAGGGCGCGCTCGGTCACACGGGCGCACAGGGCAGGGCACGCGGCTTCGAGTCGGTGATCAAGCAGTATCCCGATATCGAGGTTCTGGACAACCAGCCGGCTGACTGGGACGTGACCAAGGTCGCTCGCCTGTGGGAAACCTTCCTGAACAAGTATCCGCAGATCGATGCGGCTTATTTTCACAATGACGACATGGCGCTGGCCGCCTACAACGTGATGAAGGCGCGCAATCGGACCAACATCAAGATCGGTGGCTGCGATGCAATGCCGCCGGCCATTGCGGCCGTCAAGGATGGCCGCATGTATGCGACGGTGCGCAATCCGTCCTGCCGCATTCACGGCGGCGCGATCATCGCCGGCGTAGCGGCCGTGACCGGCGGCGAAAAATCGGGCCAGGGTATTCCCAAGAGCGTGGTTACCGACGGGCCGGTGGTGACCAAGGCCAATGCCGACGGCATGCTCTGGATGCAGGAGCATTTTCTGATCTGACACCTCGGTCGTCTGCCGGCCCGGGCATCGCACCGCGCGAGCCCGGTCGGCACGACGCTTCCGAGCCAGGGTGAGCATGGGAACCGAAGCGTCAACAGTGGCGGGCGTGGCACCGCATCTGCGTCTGGAGGGCATCGCCAAATCGTTTGGCGGCGTGGCCGCGCTGCGCGAGGTCGACTTCGACCTGCGTCCGGGCGAGATTCACGGCCTGGTGGGTGAGAACGGCGCAGGCAAGTCGACCTTGATGAAGATCATCGCCGGCGTGCATACCGACTATGCGGGGCGGATGCTGCTCGACGGACAGCCGGTGCGTTTCCGGTCGGCGCGCGATGCGCTCGCCGCCGGCATCGGCATGGTGCATCAGGAACTGAGCACCGTGGCCGATCTGAGCGTTGCCGAGAATGTGTATCTGGGCCATCAGCCGACGCGCCTGGGCCTGATTCAATGGCGGGCGATGCGCGAGGGTGCCCGCGAACAGCTGGCCCGGCTGAGCATCGATGTGGATCCCAGGGCCACGATGGGTTCGCTGCCGATCGGCCTGCAGCAACTCATCGAACTGGCACGAGTGCTCTACTCGGGCGCGCGCATCATCATTCTGGATGAGCCCACCTCGGCCCTGTCGCCGCCCGAGATCGCCCGCCTGTTCGACGTGCTGCGCGATGTACGCCGGAGCGGTCGCAGCATCATATTCATTTCGCATTTTCTGGATGACATCCTGGCGATCTCCGATACCGTCACCATTTTCCGTAATGGTCAGCGTGTGATCACCGAGGCGGCGGCCGACACCGACAAGAGCCGCGTGATCGAGCACATGATCGGCAAGGGTCACGAGAATCTCGAAGAGAGTTATACCGGATCGATTGCACTGCACAGCAACCCCGGTGCGCCGGTCGTGCTGGCTACCCGTCAGCTCGGCCGGTCCCGCGCCTTCACCGATATCTCGCTACAGGTGCGTGCCGGCGAGGTGCTGGGCATTTATGGTTTCATGGGTTGCGGACAGCTGGAACTTGCGCGCGCCTTGTTTGGTCGGCTGGCACCCGATGCGGGCACGATGTCGATGGAGGGCGTCGATGTGCGGTTTCGCAATACTTCACAGGCGCGGCGGGCCGGTGTCGCCTTCGTGCCCGAGAGCCGTCGCGCCATGCTGTTCTATCAGGAGCCGGTCTACAAGAATGAATCGATCAGCTCGCTGGGGCGCATCGCGCGGCTGTGGCTCAGGCCGCGAATCGAACGAACCATGGCCCGGCATCAGGCCCAGGCCCTGAACATCCGGCCGCCCGATGTGGATGCGCTGCTCGGTGGGCTGTCGGGCGGCAATCAGCAGAAAGTGGCATTGGCGCGCTGGTTGACCTTTCCGCCCAAGGTGCTGGTGCTCAGCGAGCCCACGCGCGGCATGGATGTGGGTGCCAAGGAAGACGTGGTCAGGATCGTGCGGAATCTGCGCGACCAGGGTCTGGCCATCGTGGTGGTGTCGGCGGAGCCCGAAACGGTGTTGTCGCTTGCCGATCGCATCGTGGTCATGAAGAAGGGGCGGCTCGTGCGCGAGTTCGCCAATGAATCGGTGAGCAAGGATCGGATGCTCGAAGCAGCATGAACCAGAAGGTGGCAAAACGATGACGACCACGAACCCGGGCACGCCGTCCAGGACCGGCGCATTTTTGCGCAACCAGATGCGCAACATCGCGCCCTTTGCCACCTTGATCGCCCTGTTGGTGTTCTTCAGTCTGGCCAGCCCCTCGTTTCTCACCTGGGGAAACATGGCGAACATCCTGACGCAGATCTCGATCACCGGGATCATGGCCGTCGGACTGACCTTCGTGATTCTGTGCGCCGAGATCGACCTGTCGTTTGCTGCGATCGCCAATGCCACCGGCATTGCTGTGGCCTACTTCACCATGCAGGAGTCCTACATCAACGTGGCCAACGTGCCCATGCCCGGTTGGGCAGCCATTGCGATGGCGCTGCTCGTCTGCGTGATGCTCGGTGCGATCAATGCCTTCGGCCTGACGGTCATCGGCATTCCGTCGTTCATCATGACCCTGGCGATGATGCAGATCGGCGCTGGTATCTGTGCCTTACTGGTGCGAGGCCAGATTCTCTATGCGGTACCGCCGGCAGTCACCACACTGGGGTCCGGTTCGGTGGCCGGCATACCGATCCTGGTCATCGTGCTCGCGATCTTCCTGCTGGTCGGCCATGTGGTGCTCGCCCATACGCGCTTTGGCCGGTATGTTTATATGGTCGGGGGCAATCGTGAGGCGGCCGAGTACTCGGGTGTGAATGTCAAGCTGGTGCTCGCCGCCGTCATGGTCATCTCGGCTGTGTGTGCAGGTGTGGCGGGCATGCTGGGTGTGGCGCATTTCGGCAGCGCCCAGCAGAACGAGTTCGACGGCTTTCTGCTCGATTCGATCGCCGCCGTGGTGGTGGGCGGTACCAGCCTGTTCGGTGGTCGGGGCGGCATTGGCAACACCATCGTGGGCCTGTCCGTGCTGGGTGTGCTGAACAACGGCCTGGATCATGTGCAGATCGACAGCTTCCTGAAGATCCTGATCCGCGGCCTGATCTTGCTGATCGCGCTGATCATCAACGTGTATGCGCAGAACCTGCGCGAATCACAGCAGATTTCGGCTGGCTAGTCACGTGCTCGAAGGCTGGCAGGTGCCTCGATGCCGCCACGGCGCGAAAGACGCAGCATGATCACCTGCCAGATCAGGGCCCAGGCCGCCCCCAGGCTCCAGCCGGCCAACACATCGCTGGGCCAGTGCACCCCAAGGTAAACGCGACTCACGCCCACGAACAAGGTCAACATGGCGGCCAACGCAAACAGGTAAGCCTTGACCTGCGGGCTATTCTGGGTGCGTGCGAGCATCGCGCCGAGCGTCAGGTAGACGATGGCGGACAGCATGGCATGGCCACTCGGAAAGCTCTGGCTCAATACCAGGGTGCCATGTGGCACCAGATCGGGACGCGGCCGATCAAACCCCCATTTGAGTGCATGGCTGAGCGCGATCCCGCCAAAGGTGGCGGCGGCAATGGCAACGGCCGCATGGCGCATGCCCATCATCAGAGCGTAGCCGATGGCCGCCAGGGAAACGAAGACCAGAATCGTCGTACTACCGAGGGCCGTGATGTCGCGCATCGTCGCTTCAAACCAGGCCGGTCCGAGCGGGTCGGTCGGATCGGCCGGATGACGCAGGCTCAACAGCAGCCAAGTGTCGAATCGGTGCGTGCCACCCTCGAGCACGGCATCGGCGATTCCGACAAAGAGGAATGCCGCACCGGCAAGCCCGGCAATGGACATCAGGGTCCAGGTCTGGACGCCGTCACGCATGATTTGGCCGCCCCAATGTTTGAGGCGGCGGCCGGGTTCGACCCGACGTCGACCTGGTGGGTGGCCATTCGTGTGTTGCCGAGGGTGATAAAGCATCAATCCGCACCGCTATTCCTCGTGAGCCTGGACGTCACACCAGAGGGCGAGCGCCCCATCGCATCCTATGATGGATCGCTGATTCGCTGCCCCGTTACCCGCGCACGGGTGGGTGGCATACGGCGGCTGATTTGACCACGTCGACCGCTTGTAGCAGTCACTATGCCTGAGACTCAAGGTCGTCTGCGGTCACCGCGCGGTCACCGCGCTGTCGCCGACCGTTGCGGCATTTCGCCGGGAGGCCTGACCGATGCGTCTGGCCAAGGCGGACGGCCCGATCCATAATTTACGGAAGTCGGCCCGGTCATCTGCCGATTGACTCGACGAACAATCTCACTTTCATACCACCGGGTGCGAGTCCATGCGCCCGGACCACCAGGAGAATGACCCGATGAGCAACACCACCTTGTTCACGCCGTTGACGATCGGCCGGCATGAACTCGCCCACCGCGTCGTGATGGCACCGCTCACGCGGGTTCGCGCCACCATGCCGGGGAATCTCGCCAATGCCATGATGGCCGAGTACTATGGCCAGCGCGCGAGTCGCGGCGGATTGCTCATTGCCGAAGCATCGCCGATCTCCCAGGATGCGATCGGCATTCCCGGGGCACCAGGCATCTGGACGGGCGAGCAGGTCCGTGCCTGGCAGCCGATCACCCAGGCCGTCCACGCGGCGGGCGGGGTGTTCTTCCAGCAACTCTGGCACATGGGGCGTCTCTCTCACCCGTCGCATCAACCGGGTGGCGGCCTGCCGATTGCGCCCTCGGCCGTGGCCGCGCGGGTCGAGGTGAGCACGGCCGATCATCAGCGCGTGCCGGCACCAGTTCCGCGTGCGATCGATACCGGCGAGATTCCCGCGCTCATCGAACGGTATGTGCAGGCTGCGCGTCATTCGATCGACGCGGGCTTCGACGGCGTGGAGATTCATTCGGCCAATGGCTATCTGCTCGAACAATTCCTGCAGAGCCGCACCAATCGTCGCACCGACGCCTATGGTGGGTCGATCGCCAATCGTTGTCGTCTGGTCATCGAGATCACGCAGGCCCTGGTCGATGCGATCGGTGCCCAGCGAGTGGCCATCCGGCTATCGCCCTTCGGCATTGCCAATGACAGCGGGGAAGATGAACCGCTGCCGCTGTATACGGCGCTCATCGAGCAGCTCAATGATCTGAAACTGGCTTATCTGCACCTGATCGAGCCTCGCGCCAGTGGCGCCGGACAGAAGGAGGTCGACCATGAGGGCTTGCCGTCGGCCGCGCAATTGTTTCGCCCGTTATGGTCCGGCGTGCTGATCACCGCTGGGAACTTCAAGGCTGATACGGCGGCCGAGATGATCGCCGATGGGGATGCGGATGCGATCGCATTCGGTCGGTATTTCATCAGTAATCCCGATCTGCCGGAACGCATCCGCCAGGGCGCGTCGTTCACTCCTTATAACCGCGCGACCTTCTACAGCAAAGGCCCGGAAGGTTATACGGACTACGCACGCCTGACGGCTGGAGCCTGAGGCGCAGGGCTTGGCGACCCTCGCCCGATCACGGATGGTGCTCGCAGCCTGCCTGTCGCTGGCTGCGTCGGGCGGTTGCTCGCCGAGCGTGGTGCCGGATCATTGGTCTGGTTATGTCGAGGGTGAGTATGTGCGCATCGCCGCGCCAGTGGCCGGCACGCTTACCGAGCTGGCGGTGCAGCGGGGTGAGCAGGTCACGGCCGGACAGCTCTTGTTCCGCATCGATGATGCGCAGGCCAGTGCGGCCGTGGCCGAGGCTGCAGCGCGGGCCAGTGCGGCGCAGGCTCAGGCGATGGACACGCAAAGCGGGCGCCGGCCCGACGAGATCGCCATCACGCGCGCCCAGCTCGAACAGGCGAAAGCCTTGTCCCGCCTGGCCGAGGCGGAACTGCGACGACAGAACCAGCTCAAGACACAGGGCTTCATCTCCGCGGCCAGGCTGGATGATGCGCGCGCCGCCGCAGCGCGGGCCGGCGCCCAGGTGCTTGAACTGGAGGCGGCGCTGCGCGTGGCCGACTCACCGGCCCGTAGCGCCCAGCAGGAAGCCGCGCTGGCCAATGCGCAGGCGGCGCGGCACGCCCTGGATCAGGCAGCCTGGCAGGAACAGCAGACTGATCAGATGGCACCAGTGACTGGCGTGGTCGATGATGTGTATTTCCGAGTTGGCGAATATGTGAACCCGACCCGGCCCGTGATGGCATTGCTGCCCCCTCATGCCAGAGTCATCCGCTTTTTTGTACCCGAATCGGCAGTCGCCGGCCTGGCACCAGGGCAGGGTGTTCAAGTGTCCTGCGATGGTTGTGGTGTGCCGATCGACGCTCGCCTGACCCGAATCGCGACTCAACCCGAATACACGCCACCGGTGATCTATTCCAATGCCCAGCGGGCGCGCCTGGTGTTCATGGTCGAGGCTCAGGCCGTGCAGACCCGCGATTCGACGCGGCTGCGCCCGGGGCAACCGGTCGACGTGTCACGCCCGCCCGACCCCTCCGCGGCCTCGCGATTGCCGCCATGAATCCGGAACCGCGGCGATGAGTGATCGGCCGGCCCACGGATCGGCTTTGCCAGTGGCGGCGGGCCCACGCTGGGCCATCGATGTCCAGGGCCTGACCAAACGTTATGACGGTCGTGCTGTCGTGGATCACGTCGACCTGCAGGTACGGACCGGTCGGATCTGCGGCTTTTTGGGGCCCAATGGCAGTGGCAAGACCACGATGATCCGGATGCTGTGCGGACTGCTGACCCCCGACGAGGGTCAGGGTCGGTGCCTGGACCTGGATCTGCGTCAGGACACGGCCGCCATCAGGCGTCAGGTGGGCTACATGACGCAGCGCTTCGGTCTGTATGAAGACTTGTCGATCCGCCAGAACCTGGATTTCATCGCACGGCTGTTCGAACTCGACCGTCGCCGAGCCAGGGTCGATGAAGCGCTCGAACGCCTTGGCCTGAGTACCCGCCAGCAGCAACTGGCCGGCACGCTTCTCGGGAGGCTGGAAACAGCGAGTCGCGCTGGCCGCCTGTCTGCTGCATGAACCGCGGCTGTTGTTGCTGGACGAGCCGACCGCCGGCGTCGACCCCAAGGCCAGGCGCGATTTCTGGGATGAGATCCACGGTCTGGCGGCTCAGGGCATCACCGTGCTCGTGTCGACGCATTACATGGATGAAGCCGAGCGCTGTCATGAACTGGTCTACATCGCCTATGGCCGCGTGCTCGCACGGGGTACGGAAACCGAGATCATCGCGCAGGCCGGCCTCACCGTCTGGGGGGTACGAGCGCGCGAGGGTCAGGGCAGCGAGAGCTTGCGTCGACTGGTTGACGAGTTGCGTGGGGCACCCGGAGTGTTGTCCGTGGCGGCATTCGGCAGTGAAATCCACGTGACAGGGCAGGATGCCGCTGCATTGGAACGCGCGATTGCGCCGGTGCGCAGCCGGGATGCGCTGCGCTGGTCGCGGACCGAGCCGAATCTGGAGGATGTGTTCATCAGTCTGATCGGCCGAACGCCGGACAACTTCGCGGCCGCAGTGGCGGCAGGCCGATGAAGACCTGGTTGTCGCTGAGCCCGACCCGGGTCTGGGCGGTCTTCCTGAAAGAGTTTCAGCAGATGCTGCGTGACCGACTAACCTTCGCCATGGCCGTGGGGGTACCCGTACTGCAACTGATCCTGTTTGGTTATGCGATCAACACCGACCCCAGGCAGCTGCCGACGGCGCTGGTGAGTCACGACACCGGGCCGATGGCCAGAAGCCTGAGCGCCGCGCTGCAGAACACCGGTTACTTCCGGATCGTGCACACACCGGCGAGCGAGCAGGATGGTGATGCCCTCATCGCCGCGGGTCAGGCGCAGTTCCTGATCGTGATTCCACCTGACTTCACGCGGCGCATCGTGCGCGGTGAACAACCCGCCGTGCTGGTCAGTGTCGATGCAACCGATCCGAGCGCGGCGGCCAATGCGGTGGCGGCATTGGGGCCGGTCGGCCAGCAGGCCTTGTCGGCCGATCTGCAGGGTGTGCTCGCACCGCCCCAGCCGGCAACACTGCCATTCGAATTGCGCGTGCATCGTCGCTACAACCCTGAAGGTCTGTCGCGCTACAACATCGTGCCAGGCCTGATCGGCACGATACTGACCATGACGATGGTGATGCTCACGGGCCTGGCCATGACCCGCGAGCGTGAGCGCGGCACCATCGAGAACCTGTTGGCCACGCCGGTTAGGCCCATCGAGGTGATGCTCGGCAAGATCGTGCCCTATGTCGTGATCGGCTATGTGCAATTCGGCGTGATCCTGTTGACCGCACACCTGCTGTTCGCGGTTCCCATGGCAGGCAGCTACCTGTTGCTGATCCTGATGATCGGCGGTTTCATGCTCGCCAACCTCGCGGTCGGATTCACCTTCTCCACCCTGGCGCAAAATCAGCTTCAGGCCCTGCAGATGACTTTCTTTTTCTTTCTGCCCTCGTTGCTGTTGTCGGGTTTCATGTTCCCGTTTCGCGGTATGCCCGACTGGGCACAGAGCCTGGGCGAGTTGCTTCCGCTCACCCACTTCTTGCGCATCGTGCGTGGCATCATGCTCAAGGGTAATGGCATGACCGAGCTGCTGCCCGAGCTGTGGCCGCTGCTCGGCTTTACCGTGGCGGCGGCGGCGCTAGCCCTGATCCGGTATCGCCGTACGCTGGACTGACATCAGACCCTGTTATTGTCGGACCGTCTTCGCACGAACCTCTCTATTTCAGTGAGCTTCTCATGCATGCCTATACCTCACACCTGATCTGGACACGGGGCGAGCAGGTCTTCGTGGACAATCAATACAGCAGACGCCATGAGATCACGTTCGACGGCGGCCTGACCGTGCCGGGCTCATCCTCGCCGTGGGTGGTCAAGCTACCATACTCTGACCCTTCGGCGCTTGATCCGGAGGAGGCTTTCGTGGCATCGTTGTCCAGCTGCCATATGTTGTGGTTTCTGTCGATCGCCGCCGGCCGGGGCTTTTGCGTTGACCAATATGTGGATCAGGCTCAGGGCATCATGCGTCGTAATGCCAGGGGCAAGCTCGCGATGGCGGTCGTCACACTGCACCCCGAGGTTACATTCCCGGGAGACGCCCGGCCAACTCAGGAGGTGTTCATCGCCATGCATCATCAAGCCCATGAGGAGTGTTTCATTGCCAACTCGGTGCTGACCGAGGTTCGCTGTGAACCCGTGCTGACGATGTCATCCTGACAATCGCGATGCTTGTGGAGGGGTCGTCGATCATGATCTGCCACGGTTGAAATCAGGCGTCTGCATTACTCTCAGGAGATTGGCTTATGCCCTCAAAAGACACCGATGACTGGTTCGCAGCGGTGGAACCCTCCCAGCGCAAGATCCTGCTCGAACTTCGCGACATGATCATGGCGATCGAACCGGCGGCCACTGAATCGATCAAATGGAATCGCCCCTGTTACGCCAATGCGCGTGGCCTGTTCTGTTACCTGCACAGCACCCGGTCATATGCCTTGCTGGGATTTCAACAGGGTGCATCGCTCAGTGATCCATCCGGTCTGCTCGAGGGAACGGGCAAGGCGATGCGCCATGCTAAGTTCGATGGGAGCCGTCGGGCGAATGATCCAGCCGTGAGGGCGCTGGTGCACGAGGCGGCTTTGCGGTGAACGCTGCGCTGGTGCGATCCTCATCATTGTCTTGATTCCCGATGGACAAGATCGACCTGAAGAAGCAGCTCAGGCATCTGTATCAGGCTTCGGCCAGGCAGGTGGTGCCGGTCGACGTGCCACCGCTGCGCTATTTGATGATCGATGGCCGGGGCGATCCGAACACCACGCCCGCCTATGCGCAGGCGGTCGAGGCCTTGTTCTCGGTGTCATACACGGCCAAGTTCATGATCAGGAACAGCCCCTCCGGGCCCGACTATGGTGTCATGCCGCTCGAGGGGCTCTGGTGGGCCGACGACTTATCGGCCTTCGTTGCCAATGACCGGTCGAGCTGGCAATGGACGATGATGATCATGCAGCCGGCCTTTGTTGCCGACAGCGTCATCAGTGACGCCATCAGCAAGGTCAAAGTGATGAAGGCCTTGCCCGCGATTGATCGCTTGCGGCTCGAAACCGTTGAGGAGGGGCTTTGCGCCCAGGTGCTCCATGTCGGCCCGTTCACCGATGAAGGTCCGACCATCGAGCGGGTGCATCGCTTCATCGATGGGCAGGGTGTGAAGACTGGCAAGCACCACGAAATTTATCTGAGCGACATCCGCCGCGCCGACCCGGCCCGCTGGAAGACGATCATTCGTCAGCCGATGCGCGCTTCGGCGATGCCGAGCACAGCAACTGCGTCCCGGCAATCGACACCAGACAATACGCCAGAAAAAACCAGAAGCCCACGCCGAGTTCGGTCTTGAAGTCGACCAGTGAATCGCCTTGCTGCATGCCGCGACCTGCCAGGTAGGCAATGAAGATGGCGATCACGAACACATCGGCCATCGACCATTTGCTCGTGGCCAGGGCGATTCGCAGCAAGCTGGACCGCGCACGCGCCACGACGGGTAGCTGGGCAAGAATCAGCACGATGGCCTTGAGCGCCGGCACGATCACGCTGAACACGACGATCAGCGCGGCCACCGGTACATGGCCGTTGCGATACAGGTCGGTTGCGGTACCCAGAATGCTGTTGGTCTTGCTGAAGGCGGGTATCGTCCCGCGTGCATCGATCGTATCGACGAACCGATCGACCAAGTCGCGCAGAAATCGGGGCAGATCTGTGCCTTCGTTGAGGATCTGCCGGCCGATTCTGACCAGATCCGCTCGTTCCACTGTGCCATTGAGCGTGAGCATGGGTTCGGTCAGACCCGGCCATAACAAGGCATAGGCCAGCACCAGCAAGGCCACGCCCAACCATTGCCGAGCCGTCATTCGACGCTCCGCTGGCGGCCCGGCTTAGTCGAAGATGGCCACGGCACGGGTCCAACCGGCCGATGCACCACGGATCTTGTGCGGAAAACAACTGATGATGAATCCGTCACCGGGCAGGGACTCCAGATTGTTCAGCTTCTCGATATGACAATAGCCGATGTCACGCCCGGCCTTGTGACCTTCCCAGATCAACGAGGCATCCTGGCTTCTCGGCGTATTTCCGGGCGGTATGCACGAAGGGGGCATCCCAGCTCCAGGCATCGGTGCCGGTCAGGCGCACGCCTCGTTCGAGCAGGTACATGGTGGCGTCATAGCCCATGCCGCAACCGGCGCTCACATAGTCGTCATGGCCATAGCGGCTGCCAGCCCGGGTGTTGACCACGACGATCTCGAGCGGCTGCAGCGCGTGGCCGATCCGCGCGAGTTCATCGGCCACATCCTGGGCCGTGACCACGTAACCGTCAGCGAAGTGGCGGAAGTCGAGTTTGACGCCGGGCTGGAAACACCAGTCAAGCGGCACCGCGTCGATGGTGATGGCCGGCTTGCGCTCGCCCAGTGCCTGGTCCATGGTGCTGTGGAAATGATACGGCGCATCGAGATGGGTGCCGTTGTGGGTGCTCAACTGCACCCGTTCGACCGCCCAGCCTTCGCCATCGGGCAGGTCGCCCTTTTGCAGGCCGGGGAAAAAACTCGCGATCTGCTCGACGCTCTGTTCATGGGTGATGTAGTCGATCCTGGGGGCGAACGCTGGCGGGTCGCTGATCACGTCGTTCTCGAGGTAGATCGACAGGTCGACAAATCGTCTGGCCATGGGGCTCTCCGGTGAGGTGCTGACTGGTGCGTACTGCGAGCTTGATGCTACGGCAGCCCGGCAGGCTTGTGGTGATATGCCCGGACGGTGACGGACGGTGCGCGGCGCTCGCCTGACGAACCCGGTGGGTGGCGCCGGCGTTCGCGGGTATGATCCGACTGCAGGGAGCCGCGCCGCTCGAGCGCGTCAGCGTTGCCCGTGTCACATAGGGCCAGGAGACAACTCATGAGTCAGCACAGACGCGACGATGTAATCGCCGTGCATTCAATCCACCGCTTCGTGATCAGCGTGCCCGACCTCGATCAGGCCGAGCACTTTTACGCGGCGTTCGGCCTTGACGTGCGCCGTCATGCGGATCGCCTGGATCTTCATACGGTGGGGCATCCGCATTGCTGGGGCCAGGTGTATCGCGGCAGCGGGGCGCGAAAGAAGCTGGAATACCTCGCCTTTGGCGCCTATGCGGACGACCTTGACACGCTCAAGGCTCGCGCCCGAGCGGCCGGCGCGCTGATGCAAGACCGCCACCCGCTGGGCAGCGCGGACGGCTTCTGGCTGCGTGATCCCGACGGCGTGGCGCTCCAGGTGCTCGTCGCCGACAAGGTGACGCCGACCGAGCGCGCGCCCGCTCTGGGGCCAGTGGTCAAGCGCAATCCGGTGGGTGCCGATATTGCGCCGATGCGCAGCGAAGGCGTGCCGGTGCGGCCGGTGCGGCTGTCGCATGTGCTGGTGTTCTGCACCGATGTCGATGCGACGCTGGCGTTTTATGAACGCATGCTCGGCCTTCGCCTGTCCGATCGGTCGGTCGATCTGCTGGCGTTCATGCATGGCGCCCATACCAGCGATCATCACTTGCTGGCGATGGCCAAATCCGAAGGGCCGGGCTTGCACCACACGAGCTGGACCGTGCAACGGCTCGATGAGGTGGGCATGGGGATGGAGCAGATGCTGGCGGCCGGATATACCGAGGGATGGGGTGTGGGCCGTCATGTGATCGGCTCGAACTACTTCTACTATGCGCGCGATCCCTGGGGCAGTTTCGCCGAGTTTTCCTTCGACATCGATTTCATCGACGCGCAATCCGACTGGCCGGCCGGCAATTATCCGCCCGAGGATGGCATGTATCTCTGGGGGCCGGCGGTGCCCGATTTCTTCGTCCAGAACCATGAACTGGCGGCGCAGACCGAGCCAGTCGCCTGACCCGTCGATCATGAAGTCGATCAATCCCGGTCTGCTCAGTGCACGGGCGCCCTATACGGCCTTCGTCGATCGTCCGGTGCTCAGCGCGCCGGCACGCGTGCTGGTCTGGATCATCGTCAATGTTGAACACTGGTCGATCGATCGCGCGATGCCGCGCACGGTGCTTCCCCCGCCGATGGGTCAGGCACTGATGCCTGACCTGCCGAACTGGTCATGGCATGAATACGGTATGCGCGCCGGATTCTGGCGGCTGCTGCAGGCGCTCGAATCGCGCCGAATTCGGGCGACCTTCGCGGTCAACGGGGTGGTGTGCAACAGCTATCCGCGCGTGGCCCAGGCGGCACTCGACGCGGGCTGGGAGTTCATCGGCCATGGCCATGTGCAGGGGCCGATGCATCATCTGGAGGATCAGGCCGCGGCGATCCGGATGGCCATCGATTCGATTCGCCGCTTTACCGGATCGACACCCCGGGGATGGGAGAGCCCGGGGCTGACCGAAACCGATCAGACACTCGATCTGTTGTCGGCGGCCGGTATTCAGTATGTGGCGGACTGGGTCATCGATGATCAGCCGACCTGGTTACAGGCCTCGCCCAGGCCCGTGCTGTCGGTACCCTACACGGTCGAGCTCAACGATATTCCGGTGCATGTGATCCAGCATCACGGCAGTGATGAATTGCTCAAGCGCGGCATTGCCCAACTGGCCAGGCTGCGCGCGGAGGGCGACACCAATCCGCGGGTGATGGCGGTTTCGGTTCATCCGTATATCACCGGCGTGCCACATCGCATCGACTATTTCGAGCAATTGCTCGATGCCATCCTGAATGCATCGGATGTGGCGGTGATGACCGGCTCGGCGATTGCCGACTGGTATTCGGCGCAGGTTCCCGCTCCGGACTGAATGACTCTCAGCGACTGTGGCCGATCGCGGCATTGACGCGGGGCATCACCTGCTCGGCCATCAATTGCATCGATTCTCGTCCCAGTTGCGGATCGAGCCAGTCATGGCAGGCGTAGAGCAAGGTGCCGAAGTCGCCCACCGTTTCGCGAAACGCCAGGATCTGATCGACCACGCTGTTGACCGAACCGGCGATCACCAGCCTGGGTGTCATGGTGTCGGCGGTGATCGCCTCGTCGGGCTCGGATTGATCGAGCTTGAACAGATTGCCCCGACCCCCGGCACCGACCAGCTTGCGGATCAGTTGTCTGAAGTAGAAGTGATAGGGGCCGCCGGCTTCATGGGCATAGCGTCTGGCCAGCGCATCGTCCGATTCGGTGACGAAAATGCTCTTGGCCACCCGCCAGTTGGCCGGGTCGGCGGGACGGTTTGCGTCCGTGCAACCCTGAACATAACTGGCCCAATGGGTGCGCACCCATTCGGGCAGCAGAAAATTCGCCGAGATCGGATCCCAGCCGCGTGATGCGGCTGCCGTGACCCCCTTGGAGTAGGGTGCCACGGCCGTGACCACGATGGGCGGGTGCGGGCGCTGCCAGGGTTTGAGAATCGCTCCCTGGCCGATCTCGGGGATCATCGTGCGGGCGGTGCTCACGCTGAAGTGTTTGCCGCTCAGGTTGTAGGGTGGATCTGCCGCCCAGATGGCCAGCACCATATCGATCGCTTCGACGAACATCTCGAGGCGGTCCTTGCCGAAATTGCCGAACACTTCGGCATCGGACATCAATCCGCCCGGACTGATGCCCAGAATGAACCGGCCCTCGAGCAGGTGATCGAGCATCGCCACCTGGGCGGCAATGGCCGCGGGGTGGCTGTTGGGCATGTTGACCGTGCCCGACCCCAGTTTGATGCGCCGGGTCTGGGCGGCGACACTGGCCAGGAACATCAGACACGAGGTGATGTTCTCGGCCAGATCGGTGACATGCTCCCCGACAAAGGCTTCGGCATAACCCAGCTCATCGGCCAGCACGATCGCCTGCTGATCCTCGCGCAGTGTCTGATGGGCATGCCGACCCGGCGGATGCAGCGGCATCATGAAGCTTCCCAGTTTCATCGCGAGCGTCCTTGCGTGGCGGGGTCACGCCCCGGGTACCGGCGCCAGTGTAGGTTTTAATGATCAATCGATCAATTATCGGGTTTGTGCTGTCTGCACCCGGCAGAATCAGGCCACTGTGCCGGTGGCGACGTCTTCGATCAAACGCGGGTAGATCTGCCGGGCGCCGGCCAGGAAAAGATCGATCGAATCGCGGAAGCGGGTGTCGAAATCGAGCGGTGAGTCGATCTGGAATATGGTGCGTCGGACCACCCAGTAGAAAGCGCTGCTTTGCAGTGACCAGGCCAGTTCGATCTCGCGCGGTGTGATCGCCGGCACTCGTTCGGCCAGCGCCGGCGTCACGAATTCATGGCGCAGCTCCGCACACAGCCGCCGCAGAATGCGTTCTTCGACCACCTGGTTCACATAGTGTCGATTGAAATCCAGGTTCGCCAGGCCGGCGAACAGATAGATGCGCAACCACTGGGGTTGATAGGTCGCTGCGATATAAGCGCGGTAAAACTCGAGCAGCCGCTCGTGAAGCGGGCGGCTCCGGTCAGACAGGGGGTCGAGCAGCGAGTCGTCCCAGATGTTCATGAACACGGCGTCGAACACCGCGGCGATCAACGCATCCTTGGACGGAAAGTAGCGATACAGCAGCGGTTGCGAGACACCGATCCGGCGGGTGAGCTCCCGCGTCTGCACGGCCAGTCCGGCCTCGGCGAAATAGGCAATGGCGGCATCGAGGATCTGCTGGCGTCGCACGGCCGGTTCGAGCCGCAGGCCCCTGCCGACGCGTTGATTGATGGCCCGTTTCTGGTTCAACACTCTTCGCCAACGCAGATCGGAAGAAGACCGCGCGCGACGATCGTCGCGGCAGGGTCGATGGGTGGCCGATGCGCCGCCAGAGCGACGCGCTTGCCGATCCGACCGCTGGATCGATCGACCCATCGTCAACGACACCGACAGTTCGGCCGAGCCCCATTCTATAGTGCCCTCGCTCATCCCGTTCGCGGCGACCGCGCAGGATCAGCCGACGCGGCCGGCCGACCCATCGATCGACCCGGTGATGCCCGGGCAGTGACCGAAAATGCTGCAGGTCGGGATCGAACAGGCTACCATCCGAAAGTCGGTGATCGGTCGATCAACAGACTCGGGCGAAACGGCCCGCGACTTGAACAGTGAACCGGCGAATCCAGAGACATCAAGCATCGGCAGACTGGCGCCGATGCCGCCAGCGCAGGAGGGATCATGCCCATTACCGCGATCAATCACTACCTGATCCGAGCCGCCGACCTCGAACGAACGCGGCGCTTCTATGTGGATGTGCTGGGTTTCACCGAGGCGCCGCGTCCGGACTTTCCGTTTCCGGGATACTGGCTCGGTGTGAATGGCAGTGTCCAGGTTCATCTGGCCCCGGCCAACATTGCGAACAAGGAGTTGTACTTTCTGGGCACGCCAGCCGGTGCGCCCAATGACAACAGCGGCGTCATCGATCATGTGGCGTTCACCGCTACCGACCATGCCCAGGTGCTGGCCAGGCTTCGTGCCGCGGGTGTCTCGTTCCGCGCCCGGTATCTGGCTGATGCGAAGCTCTATCAATTGTTCGTGCCCGATCCGGATGGCATCACCCTGGAGCTGAACTTTTTTGATGTCACCGACATTTCGGCGCTCGATGGGGCCGAAGATTATGCGAGTATGGTGCGCGCGACCTGACAGGCCAAGGTCGCAGGCCGTTGCATGCGAGTGTTCGCCGGCGACGCGCAGATGTGGCACGATCATTACAGGACCGCTCAGTGGTCGATATAACAGGGAGACAGACAAGCATGAACAAGATTCGTCGTCAGGTAATGGGTGCGGCGGGTGCCGGTGTACTGGTCGCCGGCATGGCGCCGGCACTGGTGCGCGCCGCGAATTCGCCGATCCGGATCGGCATGAGCATGCCCCAGACCGGCGGTCTGGGCGGTGGCGGGCAGGCCGCTCTGGTGGCGCTGCGCATGTGGGTCGATGATGTGAACGGACGTGGTGGTCTGCTGGGGCGGCAGATCGAATTCACCGCCTACGACGATCAATCCAATCCGGCGAATACGCCGGGCATCTACACCAAGCTGCTCGACGTCGACAAGGTGGATCTCTTGATCGCCCCTTATGCCACGGTGCCGACGGCGCCGATCATGCCCCTGGTCAAGCAGCGCAACAAGCTGCTGATGGGCAATTTCTCGTTCCAGGTGAACTCGAAGATCAAGCACGACATGTGGTTCAACAACGCGCCCTGGAATGATGCCGATGGCTGGTCCAAGGGCTTTTTCGCCGCCGGTATCAAGGCAGGCGGCAAGTCCATTGCCATGCTGGCATCCGATCAGGAGTTCTCGCAGAACCTGGCCAATGGCGCTCGCAATATTATCAAGACCTCGGGGCTGGAACTGGTCTACGACGAGAACTACCCACCCACCACGACCGACTTTTCGTCGATCGTGCGCGCAATCCGTTCGCGCAAGCCCGACATGGTGTTCGTTGCGTCCTATCCCAATGATTCGGTCGCCATCGTGCGGGCGGTCAACGAGATCGGCCTGGGCAGTCAGGTGCAGGTGTTCGGCGGCGCCATGGTGGGTTTGCAGTTCACGCCGATCATGGTCAACCTGGGCGATCTGCTCAACGGCGTCGTCAACTATCACACCTATGTGCCGGGCATGAAGTTTCCGGGTATCGACGAGTTCCTCAAGGCTTATTCGGTGCGTGCGGCTGATGCCAAGGTCGATCCGCTGGGTTATTACCTGCCGCCATTCAACTATGCGATCGGCCAGATGCTCGAACAGGCCATCACGGCCACCGGCACCATCGAGGACGCCAAGCTGGCCGCGTATCTGCGCGACAATGAACTGAAGACCGTGGTCGGTCCGGTGCGCTTTGACGCCACTGGCGAGCGCGCCAATCAGCGGCTGGTCACGATCCAGTTCCGCGACGTGCAGAAAAAGGATGTCGAACAGTTCAAGGGGACGGCCAAACAGGTGATCCTCGATCCCGAGGGCGACAAGACTGGTGACGTGATCACACCCTTCGACAAGGCGCGTAAGGCGAAGTAGGCCGCCAGTCGTCAGTCATCGGTGCATCGCGCATCCGGCAAGCCGGCCGGATGCCGGCGCCCCATTCAGGAGTCTGGTCGGTCCGATGTTTTTTTCGTTTGAACTACTGATCGAGGCAGTGATCTTCGGGGTCCTGCTGGGCTGCTTCTATGCGGCGCTGAGCCTGGGCCTGTCGGTGTCGTTCGGCCTGCTCGATGTGCCGCATGTCGCGCATCCCGCCATCCTGATCCTGGGGTCATATGGCACCTGGTTGCTGGGTGAATACGGCATGGACCCGATCCTGGCGGGGCTGCTGCTGATGCCGCTGTTCTTCCTGCTCGGTGTGGCCATCTATCGTTTTTATTACGAAACCTTTGAAAAGCGCGGCGCCGAGGCGGCGGTGCGTGGCCTGGCCTTCTTCTTCGGTCTGGCCTTCGTGATCGAGGTGTTGCTGATCATCACCTTCGGCGTCGATCAGCGATCAGCCGATGCCGAATACATCGGCAGCAGCTGGGAGATCGGCGATTTCCGGATTCCCTACCGGATGCTGGTGGCCTTTGTCGTGGCCGTGGTGTTGACGGTGACCCTGACCGTGTTTTTTGCCAGAACCTTCGTGGGGCGTGCGATCAAGGCAGTCGGTCAGGACCAGGAGGCACTGCGCCTGATGGGCGCCGATCCGGTGCGCATCAAGCAACTGGCCTTCGGCATCGCCACCGCGGTCAGCGCCCTGGCCGGCGCGATGTTGATCATCGTCAGTCCGGTCGAGCCGGCCATGGACCGGGTCTATATCGGGCGCACTTTCTGCGTGGTCGTGCTGGCCGGCCTGGGCAGCATGAGCGGTACTCTGGCGGCGGGAATCATCCTGGGCGTGGTTGAATCCATCGTGTTGATGATGTTCGGTGCCTCGTGGGCGCCGGCGGTGGCCTTTGGCATGCTGCTCATCATCCTCGGTGTCCGGCCGCAAGGTCTGTTCGGCAGATAAGCCCATGAGATTCTGGATCATCACCCTCGCCGTCGCCGCCGCCCTGATCGGCATGTCACTGGCCGACGTCAATGAATACCTGTTCTTTGCCGGCTTTGTGGTGTTGCAGTTCGTGGTCATTGCCACCGCCTGGAACATTCTGGGCGGTTATGCGGGTTATGTGAATTTCGGCGTGCCGGCCTTTGTTGCCGTGGGTGCCTATACGGCGTTGGTGATCTTCCTGTCGACCGGCCTGCCCATTGCCGTGCAGATGATCGCCGCCGCCGTGATGGCCGGTGTGCTCGGCCTTCTGGTCGGCATGCTCACCCTGCGCCTGCGCGGCATCTTTTTCTCCATCGCCACGATTGCCCTGGTGTTCATCCTCGAAGCGGTGGTGATGAACTGGCGTTATGTGGGCGGCGCGACCGGCATGCAGATCGCCAGGCCCGATGTCATGGCGCCGTTCGAGACCTATACACGCATGTTGTTCGCCCTGATGGTGGTGCTGGCCGTGATCGCGGTGGCCATCGCCCGTTACATCCAGGGTTCGAAGTTCGGCCGCGGCCTGCAAGCCATTCGCGATTCCGAGGAGGCCGCCGAATGCTCGGGCGTGCCGACCCTGCCGCTCAAGCTGGTGGCCTGTACCGTGTCGGGGGCGTTGCTCGGCGCGGCCGGCGCACCGATGCCGATGTATCTGAGCTTCATCGAACCGGCGTCCTCGTTCAATCTGAGTTATGCGGTGTCGGCGCTCGCGATGCCCATCATCGGTGGCATGTCGCACTGGATCGGTCCGCTGATCGGCGCCATCGTGCTGGGGGTGATCCAGCAGGTCGTGACCGTCACGATCTCGAGCGAACTCAATGTGCTGGTGGTCGGCGTCTTGCTTATTGTGTTTGTCGTACTGGCGCCCGAAGGCATCTGGGGTCTCTGGAAAAAATGGACGCGATCCTCGAAATAGATCAGGTGCAAAAGCGCTTTGGTGGCTTCACAGCCTTGTCGGGCGTGAACCTGTCGGTAGCGCGCGGCGAACGGCTGGGCCTGATCGGCCCGAACGGATCGGGCAAGACGACCCTGATCAGTTGCGTCTCGGGTGCCTTGTTCAATGATGGTGGCGCGATCCGCTTCGAGGGCCGGGATGTCTCGCGGCTCAAGGCCTATCGTCGCACCCGCCTGGGCATCGCCCGCAGCTTCCAGATTCCCCGCCCGTTTCGCAGCATGAGCGTGATCGAGAACCTGCTCGTGCCCTGCGCCTGGGTGGGCGGTTCGGACGGGCGCAAGGCGCGTGCCGAGGCGATGGCGATTCTCGAACGCATGCATCTGGCCGACAAGGCCGACGCGGCGACCGGTCAGCTGTCGCAGGTGGAGTTGCGCAAGATGGAGCTGGCCCGGGCCATGGCCGCCAAGCCCAAGCTGCTGATCTCGGACGAGGCAATGGCCGGACTGGCCGGTGCCGAGGTCGACGAAGTGCTCGAGATCCTGTTCGATCTGAACCGGATGGGCATCACCATCATCATGATCGAACACATCATGCAGGCGGTGATGGCGTTTTCGCAGCGTGTGGTCTGTCTCGATACCGGTCAGATCATTTGTGAAGGCACACCCGAGCAGGTGGTGGCGAATCCCCAGGTGCAGAGGGCCTATCTTGGCGATTAAACTGGACATCACCGATGTGCACGCCGGCTATGGCGCGGTGCGGGCGCTGATGGGCGTGTCGGCCGTGGTCGATCAGGGCCGCACGGTGGTCCTGCTGGGCACCAATGGCAATGGCAAGAGCACCTTGATGAAATGCGTGATGGGCATGGTGCGCCCGACCCGTGGCAGTATCACTTTGCAGATCGATGATCAGGTGCATGACCTCACGCAACTGTCCACCCAGGCCATCGTCGACCTCGGTGTGGCCATGGTGCCCGAAGGGCGACGCCTGTTCCCGGCGCTCAGCGTCGAGGAGAATCTTTACCTGGGTGCCTATCGGCGCGACGCGCGGGCCCAAATCAACGAGAATCTGCAGTATTGCTATGAGGCGTTTCCGGCCTTGTGGGAACGGCGCCGGCAACTGGCCGGTTCGATGTCCGGTGGCCAGCAACAGATGCTCGCCATTGCGCGCGCGCTCATGTCCTCACCGCGACTGTTGCTGGTGGACGAGCCCTCGGTGGGCTTGTCGCCGCTGCTGGTTTCGCAGACCATCTCGCGCATTCAGGAACTCAAGTCGCGCTACCAGCTGACGGTGCTGATGGCCGAACAGAATTTTAATCAGGCGATCCGGATTGCCGATCATGGTTATGTGATCGTGCACGGCGAAATCGTGTTCTCGGGTGATGTGGACACGCTCAAGGAAAACAAGCTGGTCAGGAGTTTTTATCTCGGCGTCTGAGCCCCGGGGTGCGACTTTAGACAGAGCGTGATGGGCGGACCGGCGACGGGTCTGCCTCTGGGAGTTGGCAATGAAAGCCCCCGATTTTGATTATGTTCGACCCGATTCCATCGACCAGGCGCTGGCCGTGCTGGCCGAGCACGGCGATCGGGCGCAGGTGCTGGCCGGTGGCCAGAGTCTGCTGGCCATGCTCAATCTGCGCCTGAGCAGTCCCGATGTGCTCGTCGATATCGGCGGCCTGCCGGGGCTGCGCTCGATCGAGATGCTCGATGACCATGTCCGCATCGGTGCCCTGGTCACTCATACCCAGTTGCTCGAATCGGCGCTGATCGCCCGCTCGGTGCCCTTGCTCGCCGCGGCCGTACCGCATGTGGCCCATCTGGCGATCCGTAATGCCGGCACGATAGGTGGCAGCCTGGCGCTGGCCGACCCGGCCGCCGAATACCCGGCCGTCGCGCTGGCGCTCGATGCCCGGCTGGTTCTGCGCGGCGCAGCCGGTGAGCGACGGGTGGCGGCCGCCGACTGGTGCGTAGGCCTGTATGCCACGGCCCGCCGCGACGACGAACTGCTGGTGGCGATCGAATTCCCGGTGGCCGGTGCGGCGCATCGCTCGGTGTTTCTCGAACTGGCCAGACGCCGGGGTGACTATGCGATGGTTGGCCTGGCCGCCGCGCTCGAATGGGTCGATGGCCGGGTCGCGGCCGCCCGGTTTGGCTGGCTTGCGGTGGGCGACCAGCCACTGGCTACACCGGCGACCGCGGCCGTGCTGCTCGGCCGTGATCTTGATCAGGCGAGCATCGAGGCTGCCCGCCGAACTCTGGCCGAGGAACTGCCACCACACGGCGATCTGCATTGCGACGCACCGACTCGCTCGCATCTGGCCGGCGTGTTGCTGAACCGGGCGCTCGTCGCCATTGCCAGCCAGACCGGAGCGCGTTCATGAACGACAAGACCCGTCGCATCGCCGTGCAGGTCAATGGCGAGGCGCATGACTGCACGGTGCCGGTGCGCCTGCATCTGGTTGATTTCCTGCGCGAGCAACTCGATCTCACGGGTTCGCACCTGGGCTGTGAGCACGGCGTGTGCGGCGCCTGCCAGGTGATGCTGGACGGGCGTCTGGTACGCGGCTGCCTGACCCTGGCCGTGCAAGCCGATGGCCGCTCGGTGCAGACCATCGAAGGGCTCAGCGACAGTGGTGAGCTGGCCATGCTGCAGCAGGCCTTTCTTGAACACAACGCCTTGCAATGCGGTTACTGCAGCGCGGGCATGTTGCTCACGGCGCTCGATATCGTGCGCCGTCATCCGAAGGCCGATCGGGCGACGATTCGCGACCAGCTGTCCGGCAACTATTGTCGATGCACCGGCTATCAGTCGATTGTGAACGCGATAGCCTCGGTGTTGAAACGGCTCGCCGGCGCCGGCCTCAGTGAAGGAGCGCAGCCATGAACGCCCGATCCGAACTGCCCGTGCCGCCGCGAGAGGCGGTTGATACCGCCGACCAGGCTCTGGTCAGTGATGGTTATATCGGCCGGTCCGAACCGCGGCGCGGCGCGCGTCGGCTGTTGCAGGGCCGGGGCTGTTATCTGGACGACATGCGTTTGCCGCGTCTGGCCCATGTGGTGTTCGTGCGCAGCCCGCATGCCCATGCCCGTATCCGGCGCGTCGACCTGACGGCCGCCCGGCAGCAGCCCGGCGTGATCGCGGTCGTCGATGGCGCGGCGATCGCGCAGGTGTGTACACCCTGGGTCGGCGTGCTGTGCCATCTCAAGGGCATCAAGTCGGCGCCCCAGCATGCGGTGGCCATCGATCGGGCCTGCTGGCAGGGCGAGGCGGTGGCTGCGATTGTTGCCAACACACGGCGGGCCGCCGAAGATGCGCTCGAGCACGTGGTGGTCGACTATGAAGCACTGCCCGCGGTGGTTGATATGGAAGCGGCGCTGGCCGGTCAGGTGCTCGTTCATGATGAGCTTGGCGACAACATCTGCTTTTCGCGCACGCTCGAAACGCCCGACTTCGAACAGGCCTTCGCCAGGGCCGACGTGATCGTCGAGCGCCGGCTGGATTTTGCGCGCCATACCGGGGTGACCAACGAGCCACGTGCCGTGCTGGCCGATTATCAGCCGGCCGACCACAGCATCACGGTGTATCAGGCGACCCAGGCGCCGCACATGATCCAGGACGTGATCTCGCGGCATCTGTCGATTCCCGAATCGAATGTGCGTGTGGTGTGCAAGGACGTGGGCGGCTCTTTCGGCATCAAGGTCCATGTCTATCCCGATGAGATGGCCACCGTCGCCCTGTCGGTCATCCTGCGCCGACCCGTAAAATTCGTGGCCGATCGCCTGGAATCCTTTCTGACCGACATTCATGCGCGCGAGCACCGGGCGACGATCCGCATGGCCTGCACCCGCGAGGGCGACATCCTGGGTTTTGATCTGGACGACCTGACCGCGATCGGCCCGTATTCGGTGTATCCACGCACCAGCGGCATCGAAGGCAACCAGGTGGTGAATCTGGTGGGCGGGCCGTATCGGCATCAGGCCTATCGCGCGCGGCTCAACGTGGTGTTCACCAACAAGAACGTGACCTGTCAGTACCGTGCGGTGGGCCATCCGATCGCAGTCGCCCTGACCGAGTGCATTGTCGACGAGGGCGCGCGCGCCCTGGGGATGGATCCGCTCGAGTTCCGACGGCGTAACCTGATCCCCGATGATGCCTATCCCTATACCTTTCCCTCGGGTCTGAAGTTCGAAAAACTCTCGCATCATCAGTGTCTGGACAGGCTGATCGAGCTGATGGATTACCCGGCGCTGCGGGCCGAGCAGCAGCGACTGCGGGCCCAGGGCATTCATCGGGGCATCGGCTTTGCGGCCATGATCGAAGTGACCAATCCATCGCCGGCCTTTTATGGTGTGGGCGGCGCGCGCATCTCGGCGCAGGACGGGGCCACCTTGCGTCTGGACCCCGCCGGCATGGTCAATGTGCTGGTCAGCGTGACCGAGCAGGGGCAGGGCACCGAAGCGGTGTTTGCCCAGATCGCGGCGACCGCAGTCGGTGTCTCGCTCGACAAGGTTCGGGTGGTCACCGGTGACACCGGCGTCACCCCTTATGGCGGAGGCACCTGGGCCTCGCGCGGCGCGGGCATCGGCGGCGAGGCGGTATTGCAGGCGGGCAAGGCCTTGCGCGCGAATATTCTCGCCGTGGCGGCCGCCATGCTCGAGGTCGAGTCGGGCGGCCTGGACATCCGCGATGATCACATCGTCGATGCCCTGACCGGCACCCGGCATACATCGCTGGCCGAAGTCGGTCGCATTGCCTATTTCCGGCCTGATACCTTGCCGATGAAGTTCCAGTCCGAGCTCACGGTCACACGGCACTACACGCCGCGTGAATATGGCTTCACCTTCACCAATGGCATTCAGGCCGCCTGGGTTGAGGTGGACCCGGACACGGGCTTCGTGACCCTGCTGCGTCACTGGTGTGTTGAGGACTGCGGCACGATCATCAACCCCATGCTGGTCGATGAGCAGATTCGCGGCGGCATCGTGCAAGGCATCGGCGGTGCGCTGTTCGAGGAATGTGTGTATGACGAGCGCGGCCAGCTGCTCAACAGCTCGATGGCCGACTATCTCGTGCCCATGGCGGTCGAGATGCCCGACATCGAGATCGCCCATGTCTGCACACCTACCCGGACCTCCGAGCTCGGGGCCAAAGGCGTGGGTGAGGCGGGCACGGCTGGTGCACCGGGCGCGGTGATGAACGCGGTCAATGATGCCCTGGCACCCCTGGGTGGATTCGTCGACAGCCAACCCATCACGCCGACCCGCGTGCTGCGTGCACTGGGCAAGATATGAGCATGGCGCCGGTGAATGCAGCGGCCGACGACAGCCAGATGGTCGGACTGGTCGGCCTGGGCATCATGGGCAGCGCGATCGCGCCCAATCTCATCTCGGCAGGGTTTACGGTGGTCGGACATGACATCGATCCGGCGCGTTGCCGCGCCCTTGTCGATGCCGGCGGCCTTGCGCCGGGCAGCGCCGCCGCGGTGGCGCGGCACGCGGCCATCGTGATCACCTCGCTGCCCGGCGGCGCCGCGCTGGAAGCGGTGCTCAACGGACCCGATGGCCTGCTGGCGGGTGGACGCCGTGACGGCATTCTGATCGAGACCAGCACCTTGCCGATCGACAACAAGCAGCGCGCGCGCGCTGCTGCGCATCCTGGATTCACTGTGCTCGATTGCCCGCTCTCGGGCACCGGTGCCCAGGCCCGCACGCGCGATCTGGTGGTCTATGCGAGTGGCGATCCGGCGGCCATCGCCCGCTGCCGCCCGGTGTTCGAGGGTTTCGCACGGGCCAGTCATGACCTGGGCGAATTCGGCAATGGCAGCCGCATGAAGTTCGTGGCCAATCTGCTCGTGGCGATTCACAATGTGGCGGCGGCCGAGGCCATGGTGCTGGGCATGAAGGCGGGGCTGGATGCGCAGCAGATTCTCGAGGTGGTGGGCGACGGTGCCGGCGGCTCGCGTATGCTCAGTGTGCGCGGTCCGCAGATGGTGGCCGATTGTTACGAGCCGGCCACGATGAAGGTCGAGGTCTGGCAGAAGGACATGCGTATCATCGGTGAATTCGCCGCCTCACTCGATTGCCCCACGCCGCTGCTCAGTGCCGCCGCGCCTGTCTATACTGCGGCCATGGCCCAGGGTTTCGCGACCCAGGACACGGCATCGGTTTGCGCCGTGTTGGCCGACATGGCGCGGCTGTCGCGCGGCGGGCAGGCGACCCGCGAAGCCTGAATCGGCAACACCTGTATCCGGAGATCCATTGATGAGCACCCTGACCCCGATCACGCTGGCCCAGGCCGATGCGATCGTCGATCGCGCCCTGGCCAAGGGCCGGGAACTGAATTTCGCTCCCTTGACAGTGGCCGTGCTGGATGCCGGCGGGCATCTCGTGGTGCTCAAGCGTAGCGACTCGAGCAGCATCCTGCGTCCCGACATCGCCGTGGGCAAAGCCTATGGTGCGCTCGGCATGGGCTTCGGTGGTCGCGATCTGGCCAAGCGTGCCGACAAGATGCCGCATTTTTTCACGGCCCTGAATGCCATGTCGGGCGGTCGCATGGTGCCGGTGCCCGGCGGTGTGCTTATCCGTGATGCGGCCGGTGTCATTGTCGGTGCGGTCGGCGTGACCGGCGACGTGTCGGACAATGACGAGATCTGCGCGGTGGCCGGCATCGAGTCGCAGGGATTGATCGCTGATACGGGCGCTTGAGTCGATTGCCGCAGCAGAGTCGTACAAGCCGGCCGCCGGCCGGCATCGTATCCTGTCGCAATGAAACGGATATTGCAGGCGGTGTTGTACGGCCTCGGCGTGGTCGTCATTGTCGTGGCACTGACTCATATTGCCCTGGGTCAGTCATGGATTCCAGGCACGCTGCCGGTCAATGCCACACTCGATAGCGAGCACCGCTTTTACGCGACCATCTTCCTGTTCGTCGGTATCGTTATCCTGTGGGCGGCGCGTGACCCGGTCACCCGGCGCGATCCGATCCGTTTCCTGGCCTTGGCGTTTTTCATGGGTGGGTTGGCCCGCATCGTGTCCATCAGCGCGTTCGGGCTCCCCCATCCATTGATCATCGGGCTGCTTGTCGCCGAACTGGTCCTGCCGCCAGTCATTGTCTGGATGGCCGGCCGGGTCCCTCTCATTGCAGCAGATCGATGCGCAGATCGGGTTGAAAGATCATCGATGGCGACAGACCAAAGGCAGCCTTGAATGATCGGGTGAAATGCGCCGAGTCGTAGAAGCCAGACTGATGGGCCGCTTCGGTTAGGTTGGCGCCGTTGGCGATGGCGCTGGCAATACCCCTGAAGCGACGCCAGGTCCGATAGGCCCCCATGGGCGTGCCCATCGATTCGCTGAACAGATGTTCCAGGCGCGAGGTGGACAGACCCACGCATGTCGCGATCTCGCTCGCGATCATCGCGTGATGTTCCGAGACGTCGATCAGTCGCGCGGCCTGTTGCACCGCCGTTGGCAACGTGGCGGTTCTCGGCCCGAGGGCCAGACTCGCCTTCAAATCGCGCCAGGCGGCAGGATCCGGGCAGGCAGCCAGGCGGGTTAATGAGGCAAGAGTCCGGGGCGGGGCGATCGTATCGGTCACCTGTACGCCGGGGTCGATCAGCAGCACGCCCAGACGACTGGTGAACGCAGTTACCGATCGGATGATTCCGGGAGCCATCATGAATAACCGGCCCTCGCTGATCCGGTCCCCGCATTGCACGCGCACCGGGCCATCGATCCCGGCACCAAAAACGGTGACGCCACAGCGGTGTTCCGGCACGACATCAACCATGCCGATGTATAAGACCATGGTCGAGTCGACGATCAGCCGGGGACGCGCCAGGTGATCGTGAGGTTTGTCGGTTCGCCGCATGGAGCCTCAGCCGGTTGAATCGATTCCGCTCAGCACGGATCCGGTGGTCAAAATACCGTCGCTCTCCAGACTCTCCTGCTACTCGCGGCGCGATAAGATCGACCGCTAAACCTGCAACGAGAGATCGGGATGGTACAGAATCCTGTCGCAACGAACACCGCCCCAACCCAGCCACCGATCCGAATTGGTGTGGCCGGCGTGGGCGAATTCGGGGCATCGCTGGCGATTCGGGATCAACACGTGAGCGCGGTGAGCGTCTGCGCATTTGCCGATCTGAATGTCGACCAGGCGCGCCGTCGGCTCGAACGTGCGGGTGTGCCGCGCGACCTGATCCACCTCTGCGAGTCGCGGGCGCAGGCCATGACGGCGTTGGCGCTGGGCGCCAGGGTGCTGACGCCCGATGCGAATCTGCTTCCGCTGCTGCCGCTCGATATCGTCGTCGACTCGACCGGGCATCCGGAGGCGGCCGCGCGCCTGGCCCAGGCCGCCATCGCCAACGGCCAGCATGTGGCGATGGCCACGAAGGAATGTGATTCGGTGATCGGACCGTGGCTCGCCCGCCAGGCGCGCGACGCCGGCGTGGTCTATACACCGGTTGATGGCGATCAGCCCAGCCTGCTGATCAAACTGGTCGCCTGGGCGCGTTTGCTGGGTCTGCGCATTCTCGGTGCCGGCAAGGCGAGTGAGTTCGATTTCGTTTATGACCCGCGCAAACAAGTGTTGATCACCCAGGGTCGCACGCTCGAGGTGCCGGCGCTCGACCAGGCCTGGCAACTGCCCACGACGTCGCCCGATCAGTCAATCGAGGCGCGGGCCGCATTGCTGGCCGAACTCCCCCGGGCCAGCGCGCCCGACTACTGCGAGATGGCCATTGTCGCCAATGCCACCGGTCTGCGTCTCGATGGTGCGACGCTGCGCGCACCCATCGCCCGAACGCTCGAGCTGCCCGATCTGTTTTGTCCGATCCGCCAGGGCGGTCTGTTCGCCGATGAGGGCACCATCGATACCTTCAACTGCCTGCGCCGAGTCGATGAGCTCAGTTTTGCGGGCGGTGTCTTCGTGGTGTGCGACATCGGCGACGATGACACCTTCGCCGTCTTGCGCGCCAAAGGTATTCCGGCCAGCCGCTCGGGTTCGCGCCTGCTGCTGTACAACCCGACGCATCTGCTGGGTGTCGAGGCGCTGGCCTCGATCCTGGAGGCGGTGCGGCATGGGCGAGCCAGCGTGGATGAGCGGTATCGTCCCCGCTATGACGTCGTGGGTCGTGCCACGCAGGATCTGCCAGCCGGCACGCTGCTGCAGATTGGCGACCGTCATACGCACACGATCGCCGGGGTGGCACCGCGGTTCGCGGCCAAGGTCACGCTCGCGCCTGAGCAGCCCATTCCCTACTATCTGGCGCTGGGACGGCGGCTAGCCCGTTCGGTCAGCGCGGGCCAACCACTGACCGTTGCCGATGTCCTGACGCCGGAAGACTCGACCCTGTGGCAGCTTCGCCAGGCCCAGGACAGTCTGTTCGAAGCGCCGGCCTGAACGACGAGCGCGCGCCCGCTACCGGATTCATTCGTCGCTTTCGATGCCATCCAGCCGATAGAACGCCGCCGCATTGCCCACGAAGAACCGATAGCGCTCGCTGGCGGTGTGGTCCTCGAGCATTCGTGCGACCGATCTGACCAGGGTGTCGTAGTCGATGCGCAATCCGGCGACGGGAAAGTTGCTCGCGAACATGCACCGCTCGATGCCGAAAATCGACAGGGCTGTGCGCACCACCAACCGGTTCGATTCATAGTCCCAGGGCTGCTCCCTGAGGCCGAATTCCGACACCTTCAGGTGCACGTTCGGTTGTTGGGCAATCGCCTCCATCGCGGCCCGCCAGGCGGCCAGTCCTTCGGCACTGCGATCCCACGGAAAGCCGGTGTGGTTGAGCACGATCGGGATGCGCGGAAAGGCCTGCGCCACCTGCGCCGCTTCGTACAGGTGCCAGTAAGGGACCCGCAGATCCCAGGACAGGCCGTAGCGCTCGAGTCGCGCCAGGCCCTCGAGCCAGCGTGGATCCTGCATGCTGCCCGGCAGACCGGGTTGCATGGTGTCCGGCGACAGCGCCGTGACGGGCTTGGACCGGATGCCGCGAACCAGCGGCGAGGCGGCCTGACGCGCGAGCACTTCGTGGGCATTGTCGGTATGGAACCAGGCATGGGCGACGATGGCCGTGGGCAGACCCTGCGCCTCGTGCATCTGCGTGAGCCATTGCGTCTCGCCAACCTGATCGTCGCGATCCCATTCGGCTTCGCAGTGCACGGTGGCCAGCACATTGTGGCCGGCACTGTCGCGTCGATAGTCGGACGGCAGATAGTTCCGCTTCAAGGCATCGTAAGGGCCGAGGAAAAAATGCGGATCGGGTCGGTCCGCCAGCCAGGGATAGTGGTTGCGCTGCAGATCCCAGATATGGTGATGCGCATCGACCAGGGTGACCGCATCGGGATCGTCGTTCCAGCGCCCGTGGATGGTTGGCAGGGCGTCGGGTAGCTTTGGTGTGCGAGGCATGGGCAACCAACATGGCGGATTCGGCGTAGGGTACCGTAGACGTCAACCCCGGTCCACGCGACCGCGATCGTGATCAGGCGCCAGGCCGTTTCCGCAAATCCATCCGATCGGCTAGGCTTGCGGCTACATCGGCGAACCGGTCGTCAGGCAGCCATACGGACTCGGTGACGATGAGGTGGTGGTCATAACGGCCGCCGTTCGCAACGGAGAACTGATCTGATGGCCGTGAGCTTTCAGCCGCCCCGGGCGGCACACTATGATGTCGTGATCGTCGGTGGTGCGATGATGGGGGCCTCTACTGCCTGGTTTCTCACCGACAACCCGGACTTCAAGGGATCCATCCTCGTTGTCGAGCAGGATCCGAGCTACGAGTTCGCCTCGACCAGTCACTCCAACAGCTGCATCCGGCTGCAGTTCTCGTCCGAGCTCAATGTGCGGGTCTCGCAGTTCGCCGCCGACTTCATCAATCATCTGCCCGAGCGCCTGGGCAATGATCCACGGGTGCCATCGATCCGGATCCAGAATTTTGGCTACCTGTATCTCGCGGACAATGCGCAGGCGGCCCAGGTGTTGCGTGAGAATCAGCGCGTGCAGGTCGGTGCGGGCGCGGCGACCCGGCTGCTCACGGCCGATCAGATCGCTCATGACTATCCGTTCTACCGGCTCGATGACATCGTGCTGGGCAGCATCAACACCCTCGATGAGGGCTACTGGGATTCGATGACGGTCTTCGACTGGTGGCGTCGGATCGCGCGCGAGCGAGGCGTCGAGTTCCTGAGCAACCGCGTGGTCGCGATGTCGCTGAGCCCGGTCGGCGATCGGGTGAGCGGCGTCACCCTGGCCACCGGTGAGACGCTGAGCTGCGATCAGGTGGTCAATGCCTCGGGACCACGCGCTTCGCTCACTGCGCGCATGGCGGGCATCGACGATCTGCCGGTGGAGCCGCGCAAGCGATATACCTATGTGTTCACGGCGCAGCAGCCGCTCGATCGCGAATTACCGCTGACCATCGATCCAAGTGGCGTTCATTGCCGGCAGGATGGCCGTACCACCTATATGGCCGGCGGTCATTCGGTGATCGACCCGGCGGTTGATCATGATGACTTCACGATGGATCTGTCGTTATGGGAGGAGAAGATCTGGCCGGCCATCGCCCATCGGATACCGCAGTTCGAGGCGATCAAGGTGATGCGCGAATGGGCCGGCCACTATGCCTACAACGTCTTCGATCACAATGCGATCCTGGGGCCGCATACCCGGGTGCGCAATTTCCTGTTTCTCAACGGCTTCTCCGGGCACGGCCTGCAGCAGTCGCCGGCCATGGGTCGGGGCACGGCCGAATGGCTGACCTACGGTGAATATCGCACGCTCGACCTGAGCCCGTTCCACTACGACCGGATTGTGGCAAATCGACCCTTTGTCGAGCGGTCGATCATCTGACCGGCGGGATCACCGGGCCGGCCGCCGTGTGTCCGTGCGGACAACCCGCGCAGACTGCCCGGTGCACAGGGCCTACCATTGTCACGATACCTGTTCCAAACTGGAGTTATCGATGAATCGCCAACGTGCCGGACAACCCGCCGCATCCGCTGATCTGGTCGACCTGTCACATCTGGTCACGGCCTACTACACGCTCGAACCGGATCCGGATGACATCGCCCAGCAGGTCGCCTTCGGCACCTCGGGCCACCGTGGCAGCAGTCTGCGCGGATCTTTCAACGAGGCCCATATCCTGGCCACCACCCAGGCGATCTGCGACTACCGTCGTACCCAGGGCTTCGACGGGCCGCTGTTCATCGGCCGGGACACTCATGCCTTGTCTGAACCCGCATGGGCCAGCGCGCTGGAGGTGCTGGTCGCCAATGAGGTGGCGGTCCGGGTCGATGCGGCCGACCGCTACACGCCCACGCCTGCGATCTCGCATGCGATCCTGCGCGCCAATGCCGGTCGGATCCATGGCGTTGATGCCTTGCCCGCGGGCGTCGGACTGGCCGACGGCATTGTGGTCACCCCTTCGCACAATCCGCCGGCTGATGGCGGATTCAAGTACAACCCGCCGCATGGCGGGCCGGCCGATACCGATGCCACGCGCTGGATCGCGGCACGAGCCAACGCGTTGATCCGCGACGGATTGCGCGAGGTGCGGCGGATCCCGTTCGGCCGCGCCCGCGCCCAGGCCGTGTCCTATGATTTTCTGGGCAGCTATGTTGATGACCTGCCCAACGTGGTCGACATGGCGGCCATTCGCTCGGCCGGGGTGCGAATCGGCGCCGACCCGCTGGGCGGCGCATCGGTCGACTACTGGGCGGCGATCGGCGAGCGACATGGCCTGGCGCTCACGGTCGTCAATCCATTGGTTGATGCGACCTTCCGCTTCATGACGCTGGACTGGGACGGGAAGATCCGCATGGATTGCAGCTCGCCCGATGCGATGGCCGGTCTGATCGCGCAGCGTGATCGATACGATATCGCGACCGGCAACGATGCGGATTCGGATCGCCACGGCATCGTCACCCCGGATGCGGGTCTGATGAATCCGAATCACTATCTGGCGGTGGCGATCGACTACCTGTATCGCTCACGCGGACAATGGCCGGCCGATGGCTTCATCGGCAAGACACTGGTCAGCAGTTCGATGATCGATCGGGTGGCAAAGGCCATGGGGCGACGACTGGTCGAGGTGCCGGTCGGTTTCAAATGGTTCGTACCGGGTCTGCTCGATGGTTCAGGTCCGTTTGGCGGTGAGGAGTCGGCCGGCGCGTCGTTCCTGCGACGCGATGGCCGGGTCTGGAGCACCGACAAGGACGGCATCATCCTGGCCTTGCTGGCAGCGGAAATCCAGGCCGTGACCGGCACCAGCCCGAGTCAGCACTATGTTCAGCTGACCCGCCAGTTCGGTGCACCCGCCTATGCACGGGTCGACGCGCCCGCCACTCGTGAGCAGAAAGCGCGACTGGCGTCGCTCGCACCGGCGGATGTGAAGGCCGATAGGCTCGCCGGTGAGCGCATCACCGCCCGCCTCACCGAGGCGCCAGGCAACGGGGCCAAGATCGGCGGGCTCAAGGTAGTGACGGAGAACGCCTGGTTTGCCGCGCGACCCTCAGGCACCGAGGATGTGTACAAGATCTACGCGGAATCGTTTCTCGGGCCCGCCCACCTGGCGCAGGTGCAGGAGCAGGCGCGCGAGGTGGTGGCGGCCGCACTCGGCTGAACTGCGGCGCGCGGCAAATCCTCAACCATGGGGGCTTCGCGCACCGGATCTCCGGTCAGTGCCGGTAGTGCGACAATATTGGGCGATGCCCTCGTCTGATTCGTTGACTCGATGACTTCGATTTTCGATATGCCGTCCGCCCGGCATTACTTCGACGCGGATCATGACGCGTTCCGGGCTTCCTTGCGAGACTTCGTGGCGCGTGAAATCTCGCCATTCGTGGCTGAATGGGATGAAGCCGGGACCTTTCCGCGTGAGCTGTATCGCAGGGCCGGGGCCATGGGCATCCTGGGCGTTGGATATGATGAAATCTACGGCGGCACGCCCGCCGATATTTTTTATCACCTGATCATTGCCGAAGAGATCGCTCGCTGCGGTGCGGGCGGCGTGGCGGCGTCGCTGCTGTCGCACACCATTGGCCTGCCGCCGGTGGCCGACTTCGGCAGTCCCGGGCTGAAGCAGCGCATCATTCCGTCGATTCTGCGGGGCGACACGATTTGTGCTCTGGCGATAACCGAGCCTTCCGGCGGATCGGACGTAGCAGCCCTCAAGACCACCGCAATCCGCCAGGGGGATCACTATGTGGTCAACGGCGAGAAGGTGTTCATCACCTCCGGCATGCGCGCTGACTACCTGACCGTGGCGGTCCGAACTGACCCCGATCGCCAGGGACCCTCGGGCATTTCGGTACTGCTCGTCGACGGTGATTCACCCGGCCTGACCCGGACCGAGCTCAGGAAGATGGGCTGGTGGGCGTCGGACACCGCCCGTCTGCACTTCGACCAGGTGCGGGTCCCGGTGGATCATCTGATCGGCGTGGAGCATCAGGGCTTCAAGGTGATCATGCAGAATTTTAATGGCGAACGTCTGGGCATGTCGGCTCAGGCCTGCGCCTATGCGCAGGTTTGCTTTGAGGAGGCGCTGGACTGGGCCCGCGAACGCAAGACATTCGGCATGAGTCTGTCCGAGCGTCAGGTCGTGCGCCACAAGTTGATGGACATGTATGCACGGATCGATGCGGCGCGTTGTCTGATCTACGACCTCGCCTGGCGTTTGCGCGAAGGACAGGGTGATCCGGCTCAACTGGTGGCCCGTACCTGTCTGGCCAAGGTGATGTCGACCCAGGCGATGCAGATGTGCGCCGATCAGGCCGTGCAGATTCTGGGCGGCATGGGGTTCATGCGCGGCCTGCGCAGCGAGCGCATTTACCGTGAGGCGAAAGTGATGATGATCGGCGGTGGTGCCGAAGAGATCATGAAGGACCTGGCCGCCCGGCAACTCGGTATCTGAGTGCCGAACTCGATACGAATGTCACGTCACGTCAGTGTTTCCGTTGTCGGGAAGCGCTGGCAAATGCTCAGCGCAGGCGCTTGGCGACCTCTTCGAGCATCACTTCGGTTGCGCCGCCGCCGATCGCCTGAACCCGGGCGTCACGCGCCATTCGTTCGATGGCGGTCTCTCGCATATAGCCCATGCCGCCATGAAATTGCACACAATCATAGAGCACCTCGTTGACCAGAGTGCCCGCAAGCGCCTTGAGCATTGACACTTCCTTGCTCACCTGCTGGCCTTGCGCATCCCGCCATGCGGTGTTGTAGGTGAAGGCGCGCGCCGATTCGACCTGGGCGGCGCGCATCGCCAGCCGGTGGCGGATCGTCTGCCGGTCCCATAGCGGGGCGCCGAAGGCCTTGCGCGTGGTGACCCAGTCCAGCGTCAGTTCGATCGCACGTGAAGCCTCGCCCAGCGCCTGGGCAGTCAGCACGATGCGCTCGTTCTGCAGGTTCTTCATCAGGGCATAAAAGCCGCGATCGACTTCGCCCAGCAGATTGGCCGCCGGCACACGGCATTGTTCAAACACCAGTTCGGCGGTGTCCGACGAAAGCCAGCCGGTCTTGTTCAAAGGCCGTGCGATTCGCAGACCGGGGGTGCCCTTGTCGACCAGGAACATCGACATCTGACGATGCCGCGCCGCGCCGCCGCCATCACCGGTCTTGGCTGCGACGATGTACAGGTCGGCATGCACTCCATTGGTGATGAACATCTTGCTGCCGTCGATCACCCAGTGCGCTCCGTCGCGCACGGCGCGCGTGCGCATTCCGGCCAGATCGGAGCCGGCATCGGCCTCGGTCATTGCCACGGCTGTGATACAGCGGCCGGCACAGATCGCCGGCATGTAGCGTGCGAGTTGCTCGGGCGTTCCGCCATGATGCAGATGGGGCGATGCCATGTCGGTGTGGACCAGTACGGTGATCGCAAAGCCGCCGTAGGTGGAGCGACCCAGTTCCTCGCCCAGCACGACCGTGGCCAGTGTGTCCATACCGCTGCCGCCGAACTCGGGCGAATAGCGCATGCCGAGCAGGCCTAGTGCGCCCATCTGTTGCAGCACTGGGCGCGGCACGTACCCCGCTTCTTCCCAGGCATCGGCCTGCGGCAGGACCTGCTCGCGCACGAAGCGCTGCAGGGTGTCACGCAGGGCGCGATGCTCGGCACTGAAATAAGGCCACTCGAACTCGCTCATGGCGGGGGTTCCTGGTCGATCCGACCGGCCGTGTCGGGGGTCTCGATCAGGCGATCTTCGCACAGGTCCGTGGGGATCGGTGCCCGAGTTTGCGCGAGCTCACTGACCCCGCGGCAGACTTTCCCGACGGTTGATTGCGGTCAGGGGTTGCATTGCGATGGCTGCAGCGTTCGGGATCAGGATTCAACCGGTTCGGCGGCGAGCGGGATCGATTCCGACGATTCGTCCGGTGTTGCCGCGGGCACTGCGCTCATCCGCAGGAGATCACTCAAGGGTTCTGGTCGATGCAGGGCATAGCCTTGCAGATGCAGAATCCCCATCTCGCGTAGCAGATCGGCGTCCGCGTCGGTCTCGACCATTTCAGCAACGGTTCCCATGCCCATGGTGCGGGCCAGATCGATCAGCGACTGGATCAGTGTCCGGTCGACGGCGTTGTGCGCCAGGCCCCGCACGTAGTGACCGTCGATCTTGATCGAGTCGAATGTGAGGTGGCGCAGATAGCTGAAGGAGTTGAACCCGGAGCCCACGTCGTCCAGCGCGAACTGACACCCCAGGGCGCGGACTGTATCGATAAACTGCCTCGCTCGTTCGAAGTTGGCCACGGCGACCGTTTCGGTCAGTTCGAAGCACAGCCGGTCGGCCGGCACGCTACTGGCGCGTATCGATTCGGTCAGATGCGCGAGAAAGGTCAGATCGTGAATCGACTGGGCCGACAGATTGATCGAAATCCGAGGTCCCTCGTGACGATCGTGCCGGCATTGCTCAAGACTGCGCAGTGCCCATTTCAGCACCCATCGATCGATGGCGGGCATCAGGGAGAAGCGCTCGGCGGCTGGCAGAAATTCGCCCGGGCCGATGAGCGCGCCGTTTTCCCCCTTCATGCGGATCAGCAACTCGACGTACTCGTTGTCTGCCGCGCCCGCTGGGACGATGCGCTGGGCGAACAAGACGAAACCGTCCGACTCCAGGGCCTCGTTGATCCGGCAGGCCCATTCGAGCTCCCGGGATTTGCGAGCGATGTGCTCGTCGCCTTCGGCATGCATCTGCATTCTTCCCCGGCCCAGATCCTTGGCCAGGTACAAGGCGGAGTCGGCGCGCAGGATCAAGGTGTCGGCGTCAAATGCGGGGGTATCGATCAAGGCGCAGCCGATCGAGGCACCGGTCTGGAAGCGGCGGCCACCCCATTCGAAATGTAATCCGGCCACGGCAGCGAGCATGCGCTCGCCCAGCCGGTAGGCCGTGTCCCGGTCGGCATCGCGCAAGAGGATCGCGAATTCGTCGCCGCCGTACCGGGTCACGACATCGTATTGACGCACGGCCGCCTGCAGGGTCTGCGCCACCCGGCGGATCAGTTCGTCACCGGCGGCATGGCCACAGGTATCGTTGACGATCTTGAATTGGTCCAGATCGACGATCATCAGGGCGTGGGGCAAGGGCGCTGCATCATGACTGGCGGTGGCGGACGTTGCCAGTTGGGTCAGCGCGACTTGCAGGCCGCGGCGATTGCGCAGGCCGGTGAGCTCGTCATGACACGAATCGTGTTCGAGCCGGCGCATCAACTGCGCCGTTTCGCTGACATCGCGCATCACCAGTACCTGGCCGAACAGTTGACCACTGCGGTCCTGCACGCGGGCGCTCGAACATTCCATGTCGAGCAGCGGCTGCCGCCGCCGACGTTCATCCAGGCCATGGGCCTGCACGCGTGCGAGTCCTTCGAGGTCCTCCCCCGCAATCAGCGTCTCGATCAATCGTGCGTCGTCGGCGCCTGCCCATCGCAGACGGTCGATCAGCCGCGAGCCGGCGGCCGTTCGGCAATCGCAGCCGATCAATTCTTCGGCTGCGCGGTTCAGATCAACAATCCGACCCGTGCAGTCCAGGGTGACCACGGCGTCGGCGATCGAATCCAGCACGGTCTTGTCCAGTTGCAGCTGGCGGTTGGCGGCTGAGCGTTGCCGATTGACCTGAGTGCTGAAGACGGCCAGACAGCTGACCGCGGCCACCGTTGCGCTGGTCTGCCAGAGCAACCAGGCCCAGCTGCCAGCGGCGAGTCCGTACCAGCCCGCCTCGATCAGCAACATGACCGAGACTTTCATGGCCATGGGCATCGCCGCGCGAGTGCGGGTACCGAAGGTGCCGAACGCGAAGGCCATGATCACCCAGGGCGTGGTCGAACCGCGCAGCGCCGGGTCCAGTTGATGCGTCATCAGCAACACCACGAACGTGGCTGCGATCACGAAGGGCTCGGCCAGATCGGGGTGACGGAGCCGCAGATTCCAGCCGCGCCGAATCATTTCCAATCCGATCAGGCAACAGGTCAGGCTGAGCAGCGCGGCCATGGCCACGACCGGCCATTTGATGAAGCCAGCCAGCGCGCCGAAGACCGCCCAGGCGAGCAGGGTGGCGGTGATTGCCGTTGCCGCGAGCAGGTTGATCCGCCGGACCCGCTGGAGCGCGCCGGTGTCAGGATGGGTGCTTCCAGCGGATTCATTGCCCATTGAGAGACGAGAGACGACGGTGTCCGGCAGGTCCAGAGGTCATTCACTCTAGACGCGTCTGGACGGATCGAGCGCCGCTGAAGGGCCGACGGTCGCCGGGTTCAGACGGTCGGCCCGCCGCCGCGCCGGTGGGTCGGGCAATCAGGATGTGATCGGTGCCGGCTATGCGGTCTGGTCGGTTGCCAGTTCGTCGAAATACCGGTTGGCCAGGGTGCGCTGGTTTTCGTAGATCGATCCCTGCATCGGTGCGGCCGGCAGCGGCATGCGTACGGGCACCGAAACCAGACGCGGCGTGATCGTCGACCGACCGGCCACCAGCCATTGATCATAGGCGGCCAGATCGGTCACCCCGTCGAGCAACGGCCATGCATCGGCCGCAGTGAACTGAAACAGCAGAAAGTTCCGTGAGCGATCCGACCGGTTCATCGGCGAGCCATGGACGAGGCGGACATGGTGAAAGCTCATGGCCCCCGCCTTGCCGACCACCGGCACGGACGAGGCAAAGTCCACGTCGCAGGTGGTCGGGTCCATCGCGCCGCAGAAATAGCCGTTGGCATGATGGTCATGGGTTGGCCCGGTATGACTGCCGGGCACCACCCGCATCGCCCCGTTGGACTCATCCACATCGTCCAGCATGATGCCCACCGCGAGCAGGTCGTCATTGGTGTGCGGGTAAAACGCCCAGTCCTGATGCCACTCGACGGCTGCGCCATAACCGGCCGATTTCATGTTGAGCTTGCTGGTCTGAAAGCGCACGCTCTCACCCAGGAGCGCGGTCAGAATACCGATCAGCCGCGGATGCCGGATCAGCGCATTGACGCTGGGCATGACCTTGTGTGGCGTCTTGATGCGGCGGACCCGAGGCGCCTGGGCCGTGTGGCTGGCCTCCAGATCGTAAATTTCATCATTGCGGGTAACCGACGCTGCCTTGGCCACGACTCGATCGAGGTCGGCGCGGATCTGCGCGAGCTCGGCAGCATCCAGCACGCCATCCACCACCAGGTAACCCTGCTGACGGTAGAACTCGAGGTCCTTGCTGGTGATCATGATGGTGAGTCTCCGGGATGCGATGGGGATGTGATCGATACCGGTTCTTGTCGCCCGGCACGGTTCAATGATAGCGCTATCATCCGGGCATCGTCAACGCCTTCGATCCGGCCATCACGCCCATCGGTGCGACACTGCGAAACATGGACAGAAAGACTGCTTCACGCTCATCGGGCCGCACCAATCTGGCCGACATCGCGCGCCGCGTCGGGGTATCGCCGATCACGGTCTCGCGGGCACTGCGCTCACCGGACAAGGTCTCGTCGGCAACCCGTCTGCGCATCGAACAGGCGGTTGCGGAGATGGGCTATTTTCCGGATCTGGTCGCCGCCAGTCTCGCCTCGAGTCGCAGCGGCATCGTCGCCATCATCCTGCCGACCATCACCCAGGCCGTCTTTGCCGGATCGGTCCAGGGGTTGGTCGACGTATTGCGCGCCAACGCCTGCCAGCTCGTGGTGGGCGACAGTGGTTATGACCAGGGTGTCGAGGCTTCGTTGATCGGCACGCTGCTCGGGCGACGACCCGATGCGATGATTCTCGTGGGCAGCGAGCACACCGATGGCGCGCGCAACATGCTGCAGGCCACGCGCATTCCCGTGGTCGAGATCTGGGAACTGCCCGAGCAGCCCATCGACTGCGTGGTGGGCTTTTCGAATCAGGCGGCCATGCAGGCGATGACCGAGTACCTGATCCGGCAAGGGCGCACCCGGATCGGCTTCATCAGCACGGCGGGCTCATCCGCGGTCCCGGGCGCGTCTGGCGGGATTTAAGGCCGCTCTGGGTCAGGCCGGATTGCCGGACGATCTCGTGTCGATTCCGAGCGTTCCTGGCGATCGACTCGACACGAGACATGAATTCGACAAGCTGTTGCAGCGTTGCCCCGAACTGGATGCGGTGGTCTGCGCCGATGATCTGATCGCACTCGATGTCTTGTTCACCTGCCATCGCAAGGGTCTGGCCGTGCCCGGACAGATTGCGGTGACCGGTCTATGTGATCTGCCGGTGGCCGCGCGCAGCTGGCCGTCGCTCACGACCGTACGGGTGCCGGCTTACGAAATCGGTCACGAGACCGCCCGGCTGGTGCTGGATCGGCTGGAAGGGCGGGCCGGTAGTGGCGTCTGCCTCGATCTGGGCTTCGAGGTCATCCGACGCGAGTCGGCTTGACAGGTCCTCGGTCGGCAGGGTCGATGGTAGCCCTGTAGGAAGGCGACGCTTGAGACAAAGCGGTTCGACGAACAGTTCGATGATGGGGAAAACGCACTGGAGCACCTGGACGTTGCGGTTAATGACAAGAGCGGCGACACCCTTGGCCATTGGATGGCGGTCTGCGCGTCAGATTGAGCGACAAGCGAGTCGATCGTGATGGCATGCTCCATCTCAGGTAACGACAAGCGCTAGACTCTCCACGTTGCGCCGGGTCGGTCCCTGCGCTCGAACTCCTGGCGATCAGACGGCAATGAACAACGGATTCCTCAAGCTGGCGTGGGTGGCGGCCTTGGTGGGTGGCCTGGGCATGGCCGGTTGCGGTGGTTCATCGGATTCGCTCGCCTCGGGCGGCGATTCCGCGGTGGGCGGCGATCCTTCCGCGACTTCACCGACGCCACCGACGCCGCAGACGCCGCAGACGCCGCAGACGCCGCAGACAGGCGCAGTGCCGGTGAATCCGCCGACGGTGAATTCGTCGCTGCTGACGCAGCTCGATCAATCGATCGCCGAGTTCGGCAACGAACATACCGAGGTGGCCAGCCTCATTGCCCAGGTCGAGGCGCCGGCGCTGTCGCTGCTCTGGACCGGCGCCAACGGCGTGACGGATCGCGACAGTGGCGTGCCGGTCAATGGCGAGACAGCGTTTCGCATTGCTTCGTTGACCAAAACCTTCGTCGGTGCGGCCATTCACCGGCTCGCCGAACTCGGTCAGCTGACTGTCGACGATCCGATTGCCCCTTACCTGACGCTGGCCAGCGTGGCCTTGCTGCGTGATCATGGTTATGTGCCCGAGGCGATCACGTTGCGACATCTGCTCGCCCATACCTCGGGGGTGGCCGATATCGCATCCGCCGAGTATGACGATCTGGTGCTTGGTGACCCCGAGCTTCAATGGACGCGTGCGCAGATTCTCGCGTTCGCGTTCGAGCGTTCAACCAGAACCGGCGAGCCCGGTGAGCGGTTCTCGTATTCCAACACCGGTTACAACCTGCTGGGGGAAGTCATCGAGACCAGGACCGGGCAGTCGCTGGGCGCTGCGCTTCGCGAACTGATCAACTATGAGCGCATCGGTCTGGCGTCGACCTGGCTGGAGGCGAGCGAGCCGGCAGCGCCGACGCTGCGCATCGCCCACGCCTACGACGAACGCGGCATCGACCTGCAGCGAATCAATGCGAGCAGTGACGCCTGGGGCGGTGGAGGTCTGGTCTCCACGGTGGGCGACCTGAACCGGTTCATCCGCGCCTTGCTCGAGGGACGGATCGTCTCGCCGGTGTCGCTGGCGTCGATGCAGACCGGGGCCGGACCCGGGCGGGGCAGCGGTCTGTTCAACCTGCCCCTGGGCGGGCGCTCCTGCTGGGGGCATGAAGGCGCCCTGGGCACGGCCATGTATTACTGCCCGGATGACCAGCTGAGCCTGGTCGATACCATCAATTTCGCCTATCTGAAGTCCGACGGATCGACCCGGCCGACGCTGCGCAGCGCGGTGTTTGCCAGCCGTCTGCTGGGCATCGTCGCCAAGGGCAACTGAGCGGCGGTCGGGGGGCTGCCGGGTCCTTGCGAAACCCAACGCAAGACCGCCGCGCCGCATACAATGGCCGTCGACGATCGACCATTGACTGAATCCTGCAGGAGCCATCGATGAACAAGCCCGCTTCCCCCGAACACACCGCCGTCTCCGACGCCCTGGGTTATGAAGACCTCACCCTGTATATCGATGGTGAGTTCATCAAGGGTGAGGGACGTCGCGAGCAGGCCGTCACCAATCCCGCCACTGGCGAGGTGATCGGTCAGCTACCCCATGCCAGCACCGCCGATCTGGACCGGGCCCTGGCTGCGGCCGCCAGGGCCTTCGAGACCTGGCGGCATTCTTCGCCCCTGGATCGATCCAAGGTGCTGCGTAAGGTGGCCGAACTGTCGCGCGAGCGCGCCCAGGACATCGGCCGCCATATCACGCTCGACATGGGCAAGCCGATCGGCGAGGCGGTGGCCGAGGTCGTGTCGTGCGCCGACCATTGCGACTGGCATGCCGAGGAATGCCGGCGCATCTATGGTCGCGTGGTGCCGCCGCGTCTGCCCAATGTGCGCCAGATGGTGTTGCGCGAACCGGTGGGCGTGTGTGCGGCCTTCACGCCATGGAACTTTCCGTACAACCAGGCCATCCGCAAGATTGCGGCGGCCATCGGTGCCGGTTGCACCATCGTGCTCAAGGGGCCTGAAGATGCGCCCAGCGCGGTCATCGCCATCGCCCGCGCGTTTCACGATGCCGGTCTGCCGCCCGGCGTGCTCAACATTGTCTGGGGCGTGCCGCATGAGGTATCCGAATACCTGATCAAGTCGCCCATCGTGCGCAAGGTCTCGTTCACCGGCTCGGTGCCCGTGGGCAAACAACTGGCCGCGCTCGCCGGGGCGCACATGAAGCGCATCACCATGGAGCTGGGCGGGCATTCACCGGTCATCGTGTTCGATGATGCCGATGTTGATCGTGCCGCCAAGCTGCTCAGCGGCTTCAAGTTCCGCAACGCCGGACAGGTCTGCGTCTCGCCCACCCGCTTCTATGTTCAGGAAAAGGTCTATGACCGCTTTGTTGCGGCCTTCATCGACCATGCGAGCAAACTCAAGGTGGGCCCCGGTATCGATCCCGAATCGAGCATGGGACCGCTGGCCCACGACCGCCGCCTGCCGCAGATGGAACGATTCATCGACGACGCGCGCGCCCGTGGCGGCAAGATCGAGATCGGTGGCACGCGGCTCGGCGGCACGGGCAGTTTCTTTGCGCCGACCGTGGTGACCGGTCTGCCCGATGACGCCATGCTCATGACCACCGAGCCCTTCGGCCCGCTGGCGCCGATGACGCCATTCAAGGACACGGCCGAAGTGCTCAGACGGGCCAATTCGTTGCCCTATGGCCTGTCGTCTTATGTGTTCACCACGTCCACCAAGAATGCGCTGGCCGCCCAGAACGGCATCGAGGCGGGTCTGGTCAACATCAATCATTTCGGACAGGCGCTGCCCGAAACACCGTTTGGTGGCATCAAAGACAGCGGCATCGGCTCCGAAGGTGGCACCGAGACCTTCGATGGTTATCTGGTGACCAAGTTCGTCACGCAGATGGACTGAGTCGCTCATGCCGGGCGGATCGTCGGTCACCTTGGACATCACGTGGGCCGTGCGGGTGGGGCCGGCATGCTGACCCCGCCGTTCGTGGCCCCCGAGCGCTACGACGATCCGGCCCAGGCCGTCGCCCAGTTGCGCCGGATCTATGACGCGAGTGTCGCGCACCTGCGCGACAGCCTGCAGCGCTACGTGGCGGGCGAGTCCTTCGGGCAGCACGTTCGCGCCTGCTATCCGTTCGTTCGCGTGCGTACCGCGACGGTCGCGCGGGCCGATTCGCGCCTGGCCTACGGTTTCGTGGCCGGGCCGGGCGTGTATGAAACCACCATCACCCGCCCCGATCTGTTCGGGAAGTATCTGACCGAGCAGTTCACGCTGTTGCGACGCAACCATGGCGTGGCACTGGAGGTCGGCAGCAGTTCGCAGCCGATTCCCGTGCATTTTTCGCTGTCCGATACCGACAATCTGGAAGGGTCATTGACGCCCGAGCGTCGTCTGGCGATGCGCGATCTGTTCGACCTGCCCGATCTGGCTGCGATGGACGATGGTATCGCCAACGGCACTCATGAACCCGAACCTGGCCAGGCGCACCCGCTGTCGCTGTTCACTGCGCCGCGCATCGATTATTCGCTGCATCGGCTGCGACACTACACCGGCACCGCACCCGAGCACTTCCAGAATTTCGTGCTGTTCACCAATTACCAGTTCTACATCGACGAATTCGTGAAGATCGGTCGGGCGGCGGTGGCTGCCGACGACAGCTACACCGCCTTCATCGAGCCCGGCAACATCATCAGTACCCGCGACCAACCGGCAACGTCTCCGGCGCCGGGTCGTCTGCCCCAGATGCCGGCCTACCACCTGATGCGTGCCGATCGAAGCGGCATCACGATGGTCAACATCGGTGTCGGGCCGGCCAATGCAAAAACGATCACCGATCATGTCGCGGTGCTGCGCCCGCATGCCTGGCTCATGCTGGGCCACTGTGCCGGGCTGCGCAACAGTCAGCAGCTGGGCGACTACGTGCTCGCCCATGGTTATGTGCGTGAGGATCACGTGCTGGACGAAGACCTGCCGCTCTGGGTGCCGATTCCGGCCCTGGCCGAAGTGCAGGTGGCGCTCGAACAGGCGGTGGCCGAGGTGACCCGGATCGAAGGCTACGAGATGAAGAAGGTGATGCGTACCGGCACGGTGGCCAGCACCGACAATCGCGACTGGGAACTGCTGCCGGCGCGCAATGTGCCGAGCACGCCGCAGCGTCGCTTCAGCCAGAGTCGCGCCATCGCGCTCGATATGGAAAGTGCAACCATCGCCGCCAACGGTTTTCGCTTCCGTGTGCCTTATGGCACCTTGCTCTGCGTGAGCGACAAGCCCTTGCATGGCGAGATCAAGTTGCCCGGCATGGCCAACCTGTTTTATCGCGACCGGGTCGATCAGCATCTGCGCATCGGCATGCGCGCGATCGAATTGTTGCGCGAACAGCGCCCTGGGCAGTTGCATAGCCGCAAGCTGCGTAGTTTCGCCGAGGTCGCCTTTCAATAGGGGCGTGCGGGGCTCGCGCTCAGGCCGGTGCCACCACGCCGACCAGCGCCGCCAGCCATAACGCGATGATCGGAAACAGGCTCAGGCCAAAGCCCAGGCTTCGGCTGGCCGGGTTTCGGGTATAGGCGAACAAGTAGATAACCCGGCCGATCAGGTAGATCGCACCGATGGCTGCCATTCGTGCAGGCGACCAGTGTTGGGCGGCGATCCAGAGGGCGGGGATGAACATCACGAGCAGTTCGATCGTATTCATCTGCACCCGGTAGTACCGTTCGAAGATCTCATGGCCGGTGGTGGCCGGCGCCTTGACGCCATATCGGCCGCGCGCCCAGCCAACCAGGAAGCTGAATATCAACAGCTGAAGCAAGGCGAGAAGGATCACCAGATGCGGCCAGTTCACTGCGGTCATGGTTCAATGGTCGGGTTGAGAGGCCCTCATCGTAGCCCACGAGGGCTGTTGTACGATCCCGGCGTGCAATCCTGCACTGCATTTGCGGCCATAGCCATGAACATCTGGGTCGATGCCGATGCCTGTCCGGTGGTGATCCGGGACATCCTGTATCGCGCTGCTGAGCGGACCGGCATCACCCTGACCCTGGTGGCCAATCAGTACCTGGCCGTGCCGCCATCGCGCACCATCCGGTTCGTGCAGGTCGCGCGCGGGTTCGATGTGGCCGACCATGAAATCGTCCGCCGGCTGGTGGCGGGTGACCTGGTCATCACCAGCGATATTCCGCTGGCGGCCGATGTGATCGCCAAGGGGGGCCATGCGCTGAGCCCGCGGGGTGAGCGGTTTTCGAGCGATAATATCGGCGCGCGGCTGAGCATGCGCGATCTGATGGATACGCTGCGCGGCAGTGGCATCGATACCGGCGGTCCTGCCGTCTTCAGTCAACGCGATCGCAAGGAATTTGCGCGCCACCTCGACGCTTATCTCGCCAGACGGCAGCGCGAGGCTTGATCAGAACCCATCATCCGGAGCAACCCATGGCCCATCCCACCCCACCGTTTCGCGCCGATCATGTCGGCAGTCTGCTGCGAACCGATCCCGTCAAGGCGGCGCGCCACCAGTTCCTGAACGAGCACTCGATCGGCGCCGATGAACTGCGTCGCGTCGAGGACGAGGCCATCCGAGACGTGGTCCGGATGCAGGAATCGGTCGGTCTGCCCGTCGTGACCGATGGCGAATTTCGCCGTTCCTGGTGGCACTACGATTTCATCGGTTCGCTGGATGGTTACGAGCTCGAAAATCGTGATGAGGGCGTGCAGTTTGCCGGTGTGAAGCTGCGGCCGGTATTTCCGGTGATCAAAGGCAAGATCGGTTTTCCCGATGATCACCCCATGCTCGAGCATTACCGATTCCTGGCCTCGGTGACCGACACCGGTAAGGCGATGCCGAAGATCTCGATTCCGGGTCCGAGTTGCTGTCACTTCCGGATTGCCGCCGACGATATCGGCCCGGCCGAATACCGTGAGGACACCCAGGCCTTGTTCAGCGATATTGCCGCGGCCTATCGCAAGGCGGTCTCAGCGTTTTATGACGCCGGTTGCCGGTATCTGCAGATGGATGACATCTTCTTCACCTATCTGTGCGATCCCAAGCATCGGGCTGCCAAGCAGGCTGAAGGTCACGATCCGGACAAGCTCATCAGTAGTTATGCCTGGATGATGCACGAGGCGATCAAGGACAGACCGGCCGACATGATGATCGGCATGCACATGTGCCGCGGCAACTTCCGCTCCACTTATGCGGCCACGGGCGGCTACGACGCTGCCGCCGATGCGGTATTCAATCAGACCGGCGTCGATATCTTCTTCATGGAATATGACACCGAACGGGCCGGCGGCCTGGAGCCGCTCGGGCTGCTGGCCAAGGGCAAGCAGCGAGTGCTGCCCGGATTCATCACGACCAAAACCGGCGAACTCGAGACCGTGGAAGGGTTGAAGCGTCAGTTCGATGCGGCGTCCAAATACGTGGATCTGGATCAGTTGGGCATTGCGCCGCAGTGCGGCTTCGCCTCCACCGAGGAGGGCAACACCATCAGCCAGGATGACCAGCGCCGCAAACTCGAACTGCTGGTCGAAACGGCCCAGGCCATCTGGGGTGGCGTGGACCGTTGAGGTTCAGCCGACCACGACCTCGCTGATCTGCATGATCGGCGCCAGGTCGGTGTAGTTGGGGATGTCGGCCATGATTTCCTTGGCATGCGGACCAAAGCCTGCCTGGAAAGACTCAACCGAATCGGCAAAGATGTGGCCCGCGCAGACATACGTGGGCGCTTCGCCGGGCGCTCCGCCGGCCATGCCTTTGTCGACGGTATAGCTCCTGCAGGCATCGCCCATCCGCGCCTTGACCAGTGGCATGTGCTTGTCGCGATAGTATTCATGGTCGAAGCGGGCGCCGGGTTTGTTTGGGTACATCACGCTGACCTTGATCATGGCCTGTCTCCTCGTTATCGGTGGTGAGTGATTTCATCGGATTGAACACAGAATGGTGCACCCGGCAGCATTCCCATGCAACACGCAAAGCCCGACCCGACCCAAGACAGGATGGCCGAATGAGTAACCAGAAGATTCGTGACCTGCTGGTCAGCCTCGATCAGGAATTGGCCCGGACCGATATCGACGAGGAAACCCGCGCATTGATGCGGACTCTGGACGCGGACATCATCGCGTCACTCGGTGCGGACGAATCCCGCGCCGACCATCCGTCGCTGATCGAGCGCGCCAAGCGGCTGGAAACCCGATTTGCCGCCAATCATCCGGTGGCCGAGCAGGCCTTGCGCGAAGTGATGAATATCCTGAATCGCATCGGCATCTGAAGGCAGGCCGGCGCCGACTTCAGGCGAACCGGTAGGCACCGCCCCTGGCCAGCGCCCGCTGATACGCGGGGCGCGCCTGAAAGCGTGCCACCCAGGCGTCGATAGCCGGAAATGTCGCGCGCACCTGGTAGGCGCCTGCGACCTCACCGACAAAACTCATCTGCACGTCGGCCGCGCCGAACGTGTTCTCGACCAGCCATTGCCGATTCGTCAGGCATTGATCGAGATAGCCCAGGTGGTTGTTGATCTCGCTGCTGATGCGTGGTTCCAGCGGGGCGGCTGCATCACCGAGTCGGGAGGTGTAAAGCCGCAACATGAGCGGCAGCATCGCCGAGCCTTCGGCATAGTGCAGCCATTGCTGGTACTCATCGTAGGCGTGTGATTCGATCGGCGGCTGCAGCCGCCCCGCGCCGTGGCGCCGGACGATCAGATCGATGATGGCGCCCGATTCGATGTAGGTTCGATCGTCGATGGTGACGACCGGCGATTTACCCAGCGGATGAATGGCCTGCAGGGCCGGCGGGGCCAGGCGGGTCTGGGCGTCACGCTGGTACTGCCGGATTTGATAGGGCAGCTCGAGCTCCTCGAGCAACCAGAGGATGCGCTGGCTGCGCGAATCATTGAGGTGATGAACGGTGATCATGGTGGATCGTCGATCGCTGTGCGGTGGCGGGGAGCCATTATCACCCCCGCGGCACTCGGCTACGGCAGGGCCCCGCGAAAATGAGGTTACCCTAGGGCTTGAACGTTGACAGAAACCGCCGGTCCAGCGTGTTGCTGCCGGCCCAGCCAAGGATTGCCGATGGCCAAACCGAACTACGCATTTGCCAAACGTCAGCGTGAGCTGGCCAAAAAACAGAAGAAGGAAGAGAAGCGTCAGCAAAAAGAGGGGGCTCCCGACGACACGGCCGCACCCGACGACACGCCGGCCCCGCCAGTTGCGGCAACCCCGGCCGGTCAATAGCCCGGAACCATTGCGCGCCCCGTCGATATTCATTACGTGCGAGTCGTCACATTTGCACGCATCTGATCGATGCGCCGGGCTGCGTCTCTAGTATCCTGCGTTCAGCCTGACCCCCTCGTCAGTGAAGCCATTTCTCCAATCCGTGATGCCGGCCACCCGGACGGCGTGACGACCTGCCAGGTCACGAGTTAACGATGCAAGCTTGTTCCGCTCAAGGGGCAGCGGGCCGATTGTCGGCCGCTGCCATCGTGTTCGCCGTATCCGCGCTGTTGATGGGTTGCGGCGGTGGAGGCGGTTCCACTGCCGTGTCATCCGACGGATCGACAACCAATCCGCCGACCCAGGGGACCACCACCGGTTCCACCCCGGCACCTGCGCCTGCCCCGGATGGATCGGCGCCCACGCCGGTCGATCCTCCACCTGCCGCCTCCGCCGGGACCCGTCCCCGGGTGGTCGTCTTGACGGATCTGAACAATACGGGCGGCGATCCGGACGATATGCAATCGCTGCTGCATCTGCTCTGGTATGCCGATCAGCTCGATATCGTGGGTATCGTGCCCGACGCCTGGGGCGGCGGCGGAGTGGAGCAGACGCGCCAGCTCGTTGGTGCCTACGAGGCTGATTATTTCGCCAGGAACTGGGGCTCGCTCAATTACCCGACGCCGGCCACCATGCTGAGCCGGATCGCTACCAACAGCGGTGAGGCGGTGGCCATGATCAACCGCGAGGCGGCGGCATCGAATGAGCCCTTGTACGTCCTGATCTGGGGCGGGCTGCAGACGCTGAATCTGGCGCTCAATCAGCGGCCTGATCTGGCATCCAGACTGCGCGTGCTGACGATCGCCTCCAATGTCAAATACGAGGGCGGCTGCGCGGATCGCAACTGGAATTCAACCGGGCGCGACGCGGTGTTCAACGATTCGCGCTTCAGCAACCTCTGGTGGATCGAAAGCGACTGGACCTACAACGGCATGTTCATCGGGTCCGAACCCCGACAGATGCTCAACACGCTATCCGGTTATGGATCGATGGGCTCGCAGATGGCGGCAGTGGTGGCCGGATCGCCGGGCCTGCAGTATTTCCGCGCGGGCGACACCCCGACCGTGTTGTACCTCATCGACCCGTCCAACCGGCTCACCAATCCGGCGCAAGGTAGCTGGGCAGGGGCCTTCACCCGGCCCTTCCCGAGTCAGCGACCGAATTTCTGGACCGATGTGGCCGGCGATTCAGACTGGAATTACCAGAATCCCTGTGCCAGCTGGCCGGCAAAAGAGCGCAAGTTCGTTGCCGCCACGGCCACCCTGCAACAACAGCGTGGTGCCATGTATACCGCGCTGCTCGACAAGCTCGCTCGGATCTATCGCTAGCCCGCGGGTCGGGCGCGCGCGATGAGCGACTGGTATCGGGCGGCCCGTCCGGCGATTCTGATCAGTGCGGGGCTGATGCTGGCGCTGTCCATGGGCATGCGCCAGAGCATGGGCTTGCTGCAACCCGATGTGATTCGATCGCTCGGGGTGAGTGCAGCCGACTATTCGTTCGCGATCGCGCTGCAGAACATCGTCTGGGGCGTGTCCCAACCCCTGGTCGGCATGGCGGCCGATCGACTCGGCAGCCGCCGGATCGCCATCCTGGGCGGCATCATCTACCTGAGCGGCCTGCTGATCGCCCGCTCGGCCGAGGGTCCGACGATGCTGATCGTCGGGCTGGGCGTGTTCATCGGTCTGGCCATGTCCTGCACCGGTTCGACGATCGCCATGAGCATCACCTCGCGCACGGTGTCACCGATGGCGCGCAGTGTCGCGATGGGTGCGGTGTCGGCGGCCGGGTCGCTGGGCTTGCTGGTGGTGGCACCGCTGGCCCAGCATCTGCTCGATCAGGGTGGCTGGACGCTGACGCTGGCGGGCTATGCGGGACTGGCCAGCCTATTGATCGTTGCAGGCTTTTTCGCCGGCGGGGCCGATTCACTGGGCGTCGCCCGGGACGGCCCCGAGGCGCAGAGCATGCGCTCGGCGATGCGCGAGGCCGGCACGCATTCGGGTTATCTGCTGATGACCTCGGCCTATTTCGTGTGCGGCCTGCAACTGGTGTTCCTGACCACGCATCTGCCCACCTATATCGAGATCTGCGGCATGCCCTCATCGGTGGCCGCCGCCACGCTGGCCCTGATTGGTCTGTTCAATGCGATCGGCACCCTTCTGTCGGGCTGGCCTTCTTCAGTCACCAGCTTGGCTCCTTCCTGGGCGCCTATGGCGGCGGTGCGATCTATGCCGCACTCGGCTCCTATGACTGGGCATGGCGGGGCGCGGTCGCCATCGGGCTCATCGCCGGCCTGGCCCAGATGCGGATGAACGTGCAGCCGGCCCCCCGACTGTCCGGCCAGTCCTAGACGGTTCAGCCCGTTCAACGCCAGGTGAAGCGCGGTTGCTCGAAATGAGCCACCCGGGTCTGGCGACCCAGCAGACAAACTTCCCGGAACTGGTACATCACGGCCGCCGTGGGCGCCGCGATCCAGCTCGTGCCGATCGGCATACGCAGCTCCGGATGTTCACTGACCGACGAGGGCTGCAGCAACGGCGCATCATCGCGCAGCAATTCGCTGACCGGAATCCGGTGGATCGACGCAACCTCGGCCGGGTTGGGCCGAAGGTCATGCCCGATGTCGGCCCACACGACGATCGGTGTCATGACGAATCCCGAGCGCGTGATGATGTCGTCCAGGCGGCCGAGCACGGTTTGCGGCTCGAGATTCAGGCCAACTTCTTCGTGCAACTCGCGTAGCGCCGCGACTTCGGCCGACTCACCCGGATCCGTGCGGCCACCGGGCAGCGCCCACTGGCCGGCATGGCGGCGCAGGGAGGCCGCCCGGCGCGTCAGCAGGAGTGCCGCCTCGGTCTGCCAGTGGGCATGCTCGGGCATCCCGGCCAGATCGGCACCATGGCCGGCCTGCACGACACCAACCACCACCGCCGCCCGGGTCAGCGCCGGATCGTCTGCCGTGTGTCTTGAAAAGGCTTGCAGGCGGGCGGCGATCAGGTCGCGCAGTTGCGGCGTGCAATTCAGGTCGGGTTGTGTGGTCGGGTGGATGAACGGCTCCTGGCGGTGGTGACCCATCGGCTTTCCGTTGCGGCCACGCCGGGCCGGATGGTTGCCCGGCTGGCTTGTTGTGTAGGATGCGGACTGACATTATCCCGTGTTCACATCAGGTCACGGTCATCTCTAGGGGAGCATCATGCAACAGCTGAATCGGAACCGCTGGACCACGATCACGATCACGGCCATGGCTGTGAGCCTGACGGCTTGCGGCGGCGGTGACGGTGGCACGACCGTCCCGGGCGGTGATGGCGGCGGTGGCGGCGGTGGTGGTGGCGGCGGTGGTGGCACCGTCCTCGACGGTGCAGGGCCTGGCGTTGCGCCCGGCACGGCCAACGTGGCCTTGCGCTCGCTCAGCTATACGGACACCGCCAACTGGCGTTACCGGGTCGAATTACAGACCGCGGCCGACGCGACTGCCGACTCGGAAGGCAATCTGGCCCGCTATGAGGAATATTCGAGCAACGCGGCGGGCAACCGGCAGACCTGGAGCTTCGGCCCGGATCCATCCGGCAAGGACGATCTGTTCTTCAACGGCAGCAACTGGCGCCAGTGTGCGGCCGGCTATCGCACCACCGTGTCTGGCTTGAACTCGCTGGGCGAGCGCAATGTCAACTATTGTGACCAATACAAGACCGGCAGCGAAACCATCGTCCCGACCGACGTGTCCGGGCTGACCATCGCCAGCGTGATGCAGACGATCCGTGGCGAACCGGGCGGTGATGGCTTCGTCAATTATGCGGACTATGGCCCGGCCGATCCGGGCGCACTGGGCGGCGCGGTGTTTCCGGCTGGCTCTTATCGCCAGGACGTGGTCACCACGGTCGATCTGTTCCGACCCCGCTATGCCCAGCAGGATGCAAACAAGCTGCGCTACTGGACGGCCAACATTGCAGCGGGCGGCGATTCGCGTTCCAGCCCCGGCGTCGCCTGCGCGAATATTCCGAACAGCGCGACGCCCGATTCGGTTTCGCCGCTGGCCAGCACGCTCGAGCAGGTCATTGCAGCTGCGCGTGGCACGCCCTGCATCTTTGCCACCAGCAGCACCACGAACCGCCCGGTCTCGCCCGATTCCTGGTGGCAGGCGACGACCCAGGAGTTCGGCGTATTGGCCGGCGTGGATGTCCGGCCGGCCGGTAGCGGCGACTACTATCTGCCCGAACCCAGCATGCGGGTGGCGTTCACCCAGGGCAGCGAGGTGACCTATTACCAGTGCTTAGTGCGTAATGTCACGCCGCGTAATGCGCGCAGTTGCGAGGAGGTTGGCAAGGGCAGCTACGTGGTGGAGAACGCCGGCGATGCCCGTGTGCTGATGTTCAGCGGTGTGCCGGCCGCCTTCGATGGCCTGGGGCGTGATCGCGTATTCGTCGAGCGTGGCGGCGCGGTCTATGCGGGCACCATGGAGCGCCCGGGCGTGAGTGATCAGGTCGGCTTCAATGACGTGGCCAGCCGGGCCGTGCTGGGCGCCCTGCGCATTCCGGTACCGGTGCCACGCTAGTTGCTCAGACCGGTGGCGAAGACCACGCGACATCGTGGTTTTCGCCTCGGTTCACGACACCGCCACCGGTGTCTTCATCGTGACCAGTTCCTCGGCGGCCGAGGGATGCAGGGCCACCGTGGCATCGAACTGCTGTTTGGTCGCGCCCATCTTGAGCGCGATCGCGGCAAGCTGAACCATCTCGGCGGCGTCCGGCCCGCAGACATGCACGCCGAGCACGCGGTCGCTGGTCCGATCGACCACCAGCTTCATCACCATGCGCTCGGGCGTCTCGCACAAGACATTGGTCATGGGGCGGAACGCCGTTCGATAGCTATCGACATGGGCATATTGCTCGCGCGCCTCGTGTTCGCTCAGCCCGACGGTGCCGATTTCCGGCGTGGAGAAGATGGCACTGGGGACGGTCTGGTGGTCACAGACCCAGGGACGATGGCCAAATACCGTATCGGCAAACGCATGTCCTTCGCGAATCGCGATCGGCGTGAGCGCAATCCGGTCGGTCACATCGCCGACCGCCCAGATATGGCTCACGCTGGTCTGGGAATCGGCGGTCACGGCGATCGCACCCCGATCATTGATCTGCACACCGAGTTGCTCCAGCCCAAGGCCGGCCGAATTGGGCACCCGGCCAGTCGCCATCATGACCTGGCCGACCGTGATCGTCTGGCCATCGGACAGTTCGATCGCCAGATTGCCCGGCGCACCGGCAATGCTGCGGACCATCGTATTGGTTCGCACGTCGATCCCGGCCGTCTTCATCGCATCGGTCAGGTGGTTGCGCATGTCCTGATCAAAACCGCGCAAGATCTGGTCGCGCCGGTAGACCAGGGTCACCGCGACCCCCAGCCGCTGCAGCAGGCAGGCGAACTCGACCGCGATATAGCCACCCCCTTCGATGACCATCGCATCGGGCAGTTCGGGCAGGTCGAACACCTCGTTGGAGGTGATGGCCAGTTCGCCGCCGGTCACCTCAGGTTTGAAGGGGCGGCCGCCGGTGGCAATCAGAATCCGGTCCGCTTCGATCGTTGTGCCACTGGTTTGCAGGCGCACGGTGTGCGGGCCGATCAGTTCGGCGCGCTCCTCATGCAGCTGCACGTGGTGAATGTCGAGGTTGCGTTTGTAGAGCGTCTCGAGACGGCTGATTTCCCTTTCCTTGGCCTGGCGCAGGCGCGACCAGTCAAAATGCGGCGTGCCGATGTCCCAGCCGTAGGCGTGGGCACGCTCGAACTCATCATGCAGGCGGCTGGCCAGCACCAGCAGTTTCTTGGGCACGCAGCCCCGGATCACACAGGTGCCGCCATAACGGAACTCCTCGGCGATCGCGACCGAGGCACCATGGGTTGCGGCGACACGGGCGGCGCGCACGCCGCCCGAGCCCGCACCAATGACGAACAGATCAACTTTCTTTTTCATGCCTTCTGATCTCCTGGCGGATCGGCGGGTAAGTGGTCGGCGCGCTCGAGCAGCCATGACAGGGCGAAGCCGAACACCAGGCCCCAGAACGGCGCGCCAATGTTCAGGATGGCAATGCCCGAGACGGTCACCAGAAAACTCATCAGCGCGCCCAGTTGAAAGCGGCCACTGAAGGCGGTGGTGAAGGCGCCCTGCAACACGCGCAGCATGGCGAGCCCGGCCAGTGTGGCGATGAAGGCAGGCGGACTGGCCAGCAGAAACCGCGTGAACGCCGGCGTAAACAGGCCGAAACCCAGGGCGAGCAGGCCCACCACCACACCGGCCGCATAGTGCGATTGGCGACGGCCCGAACTCGAAATCAGGGCATTGGTCGGGCCGGTCAGACAGGTCGACACCGTGCCCACGGTGGCCACCAGCATCGACCAGATGCCACACGCCACGGTGATGGCATTGATCGGCGGCCGGTCATGCCTGGCTTGGCGCAGCACGGCGATGCCCTGACCGTTCTGCACGACCAGTACCGTGATGGCCAGCGGCAGCACGAGTTCGAGCATGGCCTGGGCGGAGAATTCGGGTGCGATGAATTGCGGCGAACTCATCCAGCCGGTGGCCGGCGCTTCACCGAGTTCGAGCTGACCGGTGGCCAGGATCACCACGATGCCCACCAGCAATGCGCCAATCAGGGGTGGCAGGCGCCGGCCCAGCGACGGCAGGGCGCTCAGTGCAATGAAGGCCAGCGTCATGGGCGCGGCGATCAGCGCGTCATGCCGGATGGCCATGATCCACTCGGTGCCGAATCGAAGGAACACGCCCGCGACCATGCCCATCACGATGGGCATGGGGATGGCGCGCATCGCCCGGCCCACCCAGCCCAGCAGGCCCAGGGCCAGCATCAGCGCACCCGTGGCATAGAAGGCGCCGATGACCTGCGCAAAACTCAGGTGATTCAGTGCCGGGCCGACCAGCACCGTGCCCGGAATCGTCCAGAAGAACACCAGTGGCATGCGATACAGCCAGCAGGCGATGATCGACAGCAAGCCATTGATGAAGAACGAACCGAACACCCAGGAGGCGAGGGTTGCCTCGGACAGGCCCCCCGATTGGCCCACCGTCAGGATCACGGCCACCGGCCCGGTGGCGGCGAACAGAAAGCCGATGAAGGCATTGACCAGCGCGGTCGGCTCCAGGTCGGCCAGGAAGCGGGCGGGTCGGGTGAGGGGATGGGCAAACGGTTCGAGAAACTTCAAGGGCACCAGCTCATTGGGATAGGTGAGCGGGCAGTGCCCACTGCGGTCAGACGCCCCAGGTGATGTCTTTGCCCGCCTGGTGTGCCTCTTCGAGCATCTTGATCAGCGGCCAGGCACGCTGGTTGAACGACACCTGATGATCGGCATCATCATCGGCTTCATCATCGCCTTCATTGCCGGAAACGGCTGGCTCACCACGGCTTTCCTGCGTCTGCACATCGGCCAGCAGTTTGCGCAAGGCGGCGATGGCCGACGGCATCTGATCCACCGTGATTATGCCGGAAGGCCCGGGTGGCTTGCCGATGGCCTTGAGCATCTGATCGCCCACCGACGCGGTCATGATGACCGTACCGGTTGCGCGGCTTTTGAATTCATAGATCATGATCAGGCTCCTGCAGAGCGTTCGTCTGTGGAGAGCATACCGATTCGGGAGTCATCATGGGTAGGGGTTCAATCAAGCAGCCGCATCAATACGGGATGATCGGCTTGCGCCAATCCTTGTTCAGTCTGGTGGTCGTGCTGGTGGGGCTGGGCCTGTCAGCTTGCGCACCGACCTGGGACTGGCGGGAGGTTCGCCCGGACGGGCAGCCCGTGGCGATGATGCTGCCGGCCAAGCCCGCCGAAATGTCCCGGGCCATCGACCTGAACGGCCTGCCGGTCCAGATGACCATGCATGGTGCGCTGGTTCAGGGCCAGCGATTCACAGCCGCCTGGCTCAGGCTGGCCACGGGCACGCAGACCGATCAACCGCTGCAGTCAATGCAGACGGGCATGTTGCGCAATATCGAAGGCAGCATCGATCGCCAGGAGGCGCGCACGATCCGGCTCATGGATGCGAGCGGGCGGCCTGTCGGCGAGCGCGCGGCAACCTTCATCGATGCCCATGGCCAGGCTCTGGGCAAACCGGTGCGCATGCAGGCCGTGTTTGCGGCCAATGGCAATACGCTCGCGCAGTTCGTGGTGATGGGCATGCCCTGGTCGGATGAGGCCGCCGCGACCTTCTTCGATTCGATCGCCTTGCGCCAGACCGGTCAGTAGGCGCTGGTCATTCGAAATCGATGACGGGTGAGGGCCGGGCAAAGGGCTCGGCGTCGTACCAGCCGTTGGCCAGATTGTGTGGATCACGACTGGCTTCCATGAAGTCGAGCACTGGTGCCACGCAGCAGTCGCGCTCGATGGCCAGCGCCGACCATTCATCGCGGGTGCGACGCCGGAATGCCTCGGCGAGGATGTTGATCGTGTCCGGCCAGGTACTGCGGTCATGCTGGCGCGCCGGGTCGATCCGGTCCTGCACGCCGGTGAGCGCGAGCAATTCGCGATAGAACTTCGCCTCGATTGCCCCGACCGCCATGTGTCTGTCGTCCGCGGTGGCGTAGACGCGGTAGTAGGGCGTTGCGCCATCCAGGATGTTGTTGGCGCGCCGGGTATTCCAACGACCGGCGGCCATCAGGCCGAAGAACATCGGGGTCAGGCCGATCGACCCGGCCAGAATGCTGGTGCTGGCCACACCGCCTCGTCCGCTCTTGCCGCGTGCGATCAGCCGGGCCAGCACGCCGAGCAGCAGGTGCATGGCGCCGCCACCGAAGTCGCCCACCACGTTGAGCGGGGCGACCGGCGTGTCCTGCGGGCCGATGGCATGAAGCAGGCCGGCGAGGGCCAGATAATTGATGTCATGGCCGGCGCGGGCCGCCCAGGGGCCGGCATTGCCCCAGCCCGAGAGACGACCGATCACCAATTGCGGATGCTGCTCGAGCAGGGTCTGCGGACCGATGCTAAGGCGTTCCAGCACGCCGGGCCGGAAACCCTCGAGCAAGGCGTCCGCGCCGCCCAGCAGTTCATGCAGGGCAGCCCGGCCGCTTCTCGGACTTCAGATCCAGATGAACCACGGTCTTATCGGCGTTGAGCAGATCGAATCGCGGATCGATGCTCACGCCCAGCGCCGGATCCGCGGGCGGGCTCACCCGGGTAATGCGTGCGCCGAGCTGGCGCAACAACATGCCGGCAAACGGCACCGGGCCGATTGCATGCAGTTCGATGACATGGATGTCGCTCAGGGGCAGGTCGTCGGCGCGGGTCATGGCGCGGGCTCCGGTTCAGGCCAGGTGGGGTTCGATGCGCCTGACTCTACACCAGAGCACCAGAGCACCAGAGCCGGCCGCCGGGATCATCGAGTCTGACCGATGAGACCGAACACACGCCGATAACTGATGGCCTGGGCCACATGATGGGCCGCGATGTCATCGCATTCCTGCAGGTCGGCGATGCTTCGCGCGATTTTCTGGATGCGATGAAAGACCCGTGCCGACCAGTGCAGACGGGAGGCGGTCTGCACCAGCAGCTGCCGGCCGCGCGCATCGAGTGCGCAGTGGATCGGCACCTGGCGGGCGTCCAGTTCGCCATTCACGCAGCCCTGGCGCGCGAGCTGCCGCTCGCGGGCACGGACCACGCGGGCGGCGATCATGGCGCTCGTTTCGACGGGGTGTTGCGACCCTGGCGAAGCCCCCTCAGGCGCGGCGGTCCTGGCCGCGGCGGTTTCGTCGGCGGCGCCACTCGCTGCCGCCCGGCCGGCGCTATCGGGCTCGCGCATCAAGGTGTGGCCATCGACCGGTGCCACCCAGAGCTGCAGGTCGAGCCGGTCGAGCAGCGGACCGGAAACCCGGTGCTGATAACGCGCGACCTGATCGGGCGTGCAGCGACAGCGCGGATCGCCATACAGGCCGCAGGGGCAGGGGTTCATGGCGGTGATGAGCTGGAAGCGGGCCGGCAGTTCGACCTGGCGCGCCGCCCGCGACAGGGCGATTTGCCCGGTTTCGATGGGTTCGCGCAGGCTGTCCAGGCTTCGCGAGCCGAACTCGGGCAATTCGTCCAGGAACAGGATGCCGTGATGGGCCAGGCTGATTTCGCCCGGGCGCAGTCGGGCACCACCGCCGATCAGCGCGGCCATCGAGGCGCTGTGATGCGGCGCTCGAAACGCCCGTTCCCGCCAGCGGGTGACATCGAAGCGGCCAGCCAGGCTCCAGATGGCGCCCGCCTCGAGCGCTTCACTGGCGCGCAGCGGTGGCACGATGCCATGCAGCCGGCGCGCCAGCATCGATTTGCCGCTACCCGGGGGGCCGATCAGCAACACATGGTGAGCACCGGCCGCGGCCACCTCGAGCCCGGTCTTGATCGCCTGTTGACCGCGAACATCGGCCATGTCGACCCCGGGCATCGACTGACCGCCAGCCGTTCGGGAATCTGGTGGCTCAGCTCGCGCCACCAGCCGGGGCAGAGCCGAACGCCCGGCGAGCGCGTCGCAGACCTGGGCCAGCGAGGTCGCGGTGCTGACCCACAGTTCGGGCAGCACCGACAATTCGTCGGCATTGCCCTGCGGCACGATCAGTTCGATGCCGGGATCGGCCGGCCCCGCCTGAGGACAGCGGGCGGCCAGCCTGGCCAGAGCGAGGCCCATGGCCAGCGCACCCCGGATCGGGCGCAGCTCGCCACTCAGGGACAACTCGCCCACGAACAGGCGGCGGCCGATGGGCCGGGCATCGAGCTGATCGGTTGCGACCAGTATGCCGATGGCGATGGGCAGATCGAAGCGACCGGAATCCTTGGGCAGATCGGCCGGCGCAAGATTGACGGTAAGCCGGCGGTTCGGAAACTCGAAGCCGGAATTCAGTATCGCGGCGCGGACCCGGTCTCGACTCTCCCGCACGGCGGCCTCGGGCAGACCGACGATGGTGAATGCCGGCAGGCCATTGGCGATGTGGACCTCGACCTCGACCGGTGGCGCGTCGATACCGACCAGGGCCCGGGTGTGGATGCGGGCCAGGGTCATGGATCAGGACCGGGCGTTTGAGGTGAGGGCGGACGGACAGGGCGGGACATCAGGCCCATGCTAGCCGGCCCGGTGTTATCTGTTTGCCGACACAGACCCGCCGCAGGGATCAGTCTATTGGACTAATCAACAGGAAAACCAATGCTGATTCCGTAAGCAAGCGCTTACTTTATTCTGCCCGGGGTGATCGTTCAACGCACAATTGGCGCTCCAGCGCTTCGACTCGCTCGCGCAGTCGCTCGACCATCTCGGCCTGAATATCGAACTCCTCGCGGGTGACCAGATCGAGCCGGGAAACGGTCGATGAGACCAGCGCCTTGAGTTGATGTTCGATTTCGGCGGCCGGGCTCTTGCGCAGCAGCTCGAGCAGTCGCTCAGGCAGTTCGGTGAGATTGGGGGGACGAAAACCGCTACGGGACTGGCCCGGACCGGGCCGATCGGACGGGTCGTAGTCGGGTTCAGGGGCGGTATCGGCCATCGGATCGGACTCCATCAATTGGATATGGATCCAGTCTAGCACCGCCGTTCCATCGTCGCTGACCCTGGTGTCGAAGGGCTTTGCTCAACATTGCACTGGATCGGTGCATTGGCGTGGACGCACTAAGCTGGTGCGCAAACACGGCAGACTCTCACTGCTGCGGTGCAAAAAACTCACCTCAATCCCGTCTGGGCCGCTGGCATAAGTTGTGCAATGCCCTCTGCCCAGAGAGCCGGTACGACTGTGTGCCGGTCGGCGCATCGGGTGCGTGACCGCAGATTCGCACCTCAGGGAGAAAGCATGAAACTGATCACGGCGATCATCAAACCCTTCAAGCTGGACGAAGTCCGGGAGGCCTTGTCCACGATCGGTGTCCAGGGCGTCACCGTGACCGAGGTCAAGGGATTCGGCCGACAGAAGGGACATACCGAGCTGTATCGCGGTGCCGAGTACGTGGTGGATTTTCTGCCCAAGATGAAGGTGGAGGCAGCGGTACCGGACGAATTGCTCGAGCAGGCCATCGAAGCCATCGAGACGGCGGCGCGCACCGGGAAGATCGGCGACGGCAAGATCTTCGTGAACGACCTGGAGCAGGTGGTGCGGATCCGCACCGGTGAGATCGGCCCGGCGGCGCTCTGACGGATTCCCTGTCCAGCGGATTGCCGCTGCGATCACGACTATTTGGTTCTGGAGAAAAAAATGCTGAGAAATTCCCGATTGGCGGCCGGTCTGACCGCTGCGCTGGCTCTGACCGCACCGGCGCTGGCCGTGGCCCAGGAGGTCACGGTGAACAATGGTGATGTCGCCTGGATGATGGTCTCGACCCTGCTCGTGGTGATGATGGCGGTGCCTGGCCTGGCTTTGTTTTATGGCGGCCTGGTGCGCAGCAAGAACATGTTGTCGGTGCTCATGCAGGTGATGGTGGTGTTTTCCCTGATCTGCGTCCTATGGGCCGTCTATGGCTACAGTCTGGCCTTCACTGCGGGCTCATCGATCATCGGATCGATGGACAAGGTGTTCCTGGCCGGCGTGACGGTCGAAACCCTGTCCGATACCTTCACGCCGACCGCCAAGCTGCCCGAATTCATCTTCGTGGCCTTCCAGTCGACCTTTGCGGGCATCACGGCCGCGCTGATCGTGGGCTCGCTGGCCGAGCGCGTGCGCTTCGCCGCCGTACTGGCCTTCAGTGTGCTGTGGTTCACGTTCTGTTATCTGCCGATCGCACACATGGTCTGGGGGCCGGGCGGTTATCTGCTGGGTGAAGGGGCACTCGATTTCGCTGGCGGCACCGTGGTGCACATCAATGCCGGTGTGGCCGGTCTGGTGGGTGCCTATCTGCTGGGCAAGCGCATCGGCTTTGGTAAGGAATCGATGGCACCGCATTCACTGACGCTCACGATGGTCGGTGCGGCCATGCTCTGGGTGGGTTGGTTCGGCTTCAATGCCGGCTCCAATCTGCAGGCCAACAGCGGTGCGGCGCTGGCCTTCATCAACACCCTGGTGGCAGCGGCCGCCGCCACCGTGGCCTGGTCGATCGCCGAATGGGTCGGCAAGGGCAAGCCCTCGATGCTGGGCGCGGCATCGGGCGCGGTCTCGGGCCTGGTTGCCATCACGCCTGCCTGCGGCACGGTGGGTCCGATGGGCGCCATCATCATCGGTCTGCTCGCCGGCGTGATCTGTCTTTGGGGCGTGAGCGGTCTCAAGCGCATGCTGGGAGCCGACGACTCGCTGGACGTGTTCGGCGTGCATGGCGTGGGCGGCATTCTCGGGGCCTTGCTGACCGGCGTGTTCACGGCGCCTGGCTTTGGCGGTACCGGTGCTGTCGACTTCGACATGACCAAACAGGTGCTGATCCAGGCCGAGAGCGTGGGCATCACGATCGTCTGGTCGGCCGTCGTGGCGGCGATTGCCTTCAAGCTGGTGGATCTGGTGATCGGTCTGCGGGTGCCGGAAGATCAGGAACGCGAGGGTCTGGACATTGCCGCCCATGGTGAGCAGGCCTACGCGCGCTGAATCGGGCGCCATGCACTGATCAGGCCGGCTCACCACTGGGGTGGTGAGCCGGTTTTTTTGTAAGCCTGCCTCGTGTGTTTGCCTTGCATCACCCCGCAGGTGTCCCGACCGCAGGGCTGATGCAGGCCCCAGCGGCCCTGAGCGGGCCGGCACCCGCTACAATCGACTTCCCACACTGATCGGCGTCTGCCCGGTCCGCGGCGGCAGTCGTTGCGGCCGTCAGCGGTGCCCGTGCCGCCACACCATGAAATTCTTGTTCATTCTCGATCCGCTGGCCGGTATCAAAACCGCCAAGGACACGACCTACGCGATGATGTGCGCGGCTCAGGCCCGTGATCATGAACTGGCGGTCTGCGGCATTCAGGATCTGAGCTTCGATAGCCAGGGCGCGGCCGGCCAGCGAGTGCAGGCTGTTTCGCAGATGCTCACGCTGCGTCCCGATCGTCCCGACTGGTATGAGCTGGGTCAGCACACGCCGCGGGCCCTGGCCGGATTCGATGCGGTCTTGATGCGCACCGATCCGCCCTTCGACATGGAATATGTCTACGCGACCTACATGCTCGAGCGGGCCGAGGCGGAAGGCGCGCGCGTCTTCAACAAGCCACGCGCCATCCGCGACCACAACGAGAAATTCGCCATCGCCGAGTTTCCCGAGCTCACCGCGCCGACCATCGTCACGCGCAGTGCGGCCCGACTGCGCGAATTCGTCGCCCAGCATGGCCGCGCGGTCTTCAAACCGCTCGATGGCATGGGGGGCTCGTCAATCTTCCAGGCCCGCGCCGATGATTCGAACCTGTCGGTCATCATTGAAACGCTGAATCAGTTCGGTCGGGTGTCGGTCATGGCGCAGAAATATCTGCCCGAGATCGCCGCGGGCGACAAACGTATCCTGCTGATCGGTGGCCAGGTGGTGCCGCATGCTCTGGCGCGCATACCTGCGCAGGGTGAGTTTCGCGGCAACATGGCGGCGGGCGGCAAGCCGGTCGCCCAGCCCTTGTCCGATACCGATCGACGCATTGCCGAACGCCTGGCGCCCGAACTGGCCGCCCGAGGCCTGCTGCTGGTGGGCCTGGACGTGATCGGCGAGCGCGTCACCGAGATCAACGTCACCAGTCCGACCGGGTTTCAGGAGATCGGCCGACAGACCGGATTCGACGTGGCGGGCCTGTTCGTCGACCAACTCGAGCGGGCGGTGATGGCAAGATGATCGGTGTGCTGGTCGTCTCCCATGAGCCCCTGGGCACTGCGCTGATTCATTGCACGCGGCATATCTTCGGCCGCATGCCCGCGCAACTGGCGGCGCTCGACGTGATTCCCGACGAAGATCCGGCCGCGGCGATTGAATCCGCTCGAGCCCTGGCCAATCGCATCAACGACGGCTCGGGCGTACTCGTGCTCACCGATCTGCTGGGTGGCACACCCTCGCGCATCGCCGCCGGCTTGAGCGATCCCGGACGCGCCACCGTGCTGGTCGGCGTGAATCTGCCCATGCTGGTCAAGGCGCTCACCTATCGTCGTGGTCGTGAGCTCGATGCGCTGGCCGAGCTGCTGTTACCGGCCGCGCGTGAGGCGATTGCAACCATGGAACCCACTTTGTTCGTCGACGATGGTGCTGTCGAGCCACTGAACCCGCCCGGCGAGCCGCTTGCCTCGCCGAACAACCATGCATCCGGTCCACCCGCTGCCACCGACGAGCGGGTTCGCGCCGACGTTGGCCTGGCAAGCGGCAAGGCCGGCGAGAAGTCTGCCTTATGAAAACGACCCAGGTAACGGTAGTCAACAAACTCGGTCTGCATGCCCGGCCATCGGCCAAGCTCACCCAGGTGGCGACCGGTTTCAAATCCGAGGTCTGGTTGACGCGCAAGAGTCGCCGGATCAATGCCAAGAGCATCATGGGCGTGATGATGCTGGCTGCCGCCCAGGGCTGCGAACTGCTGCTCGAAGTCGACGGTCCCGATGAAGATCAGGCCCTGCAGAGCCTCACCGATCTGTTTGCCTCCGGTTTCGGGGAGTCGTATGAGAACTGAGCGCGGCGCGGACGGGCGCCGTGTTTAGCCTGCACGGTCAGGGTCTGGGCGGCGGGATTGCCATCGGCCGTGCCCGTGTGCTGGCCATGCAGGTCAGGGACGTACCGCGCTACCACATCGATGCACAGCGCGTGAGCAGGGAAATCGCCCGGCTCACCGAAGCCACCGACAGTGCGCGTGCCGCGTTCGAGGCCGTGAGTGACCGGCTGCCTGCCAATGCCCCGCAGGAGGCGCGCGCCCTGCTCGATGTGCACTTGATGATTCTGGCCGATCCGATGCTGGTGGACAGTGCGCTCGACTGGATCCGCGACGACTTGCGCAATGCCGAATGGGCGATCGCGGCGCAGGCCGAGGCGCTGGCCAATCAGTTTCAGCAACTCGACGATCCCTACTTGCGCGAACGCGATCGCGACGTGCGTCAGGTGGCCGACCGGATTCTCAAGGCTCTGGTCGGCACGAGCCGCCTCATCGGCGGGCACTCCGAAGAACCACTCATCTTCGTGGCCGACGATCTCGCACCGGCCGACATTCTCGAACTCAAGCACGGCATTGGTTTCGCGATCGATCTCGGTGGCACGACCTCGCATACCGCGATTCTGGCCCGTTCAATGGATGTGCCCGCGGCGGTGGGCATGCATTGTGCCAGCGACATGGTGCGCGACGACGACTGGGTCATCCTGGACGGTGATGCCGGACTGGTCGTCGTGGCCCCCGATGATGCGGTGCTGGCCGAGTATCGCCATCGCCAGGCATCGCGCGAACTGGAGCGCAGCCGGCTCAAACGTCTGGTCAATATTCCATCGCGCACGCTCGACGGGGTGGAGGTCACGCTGATGGCCAACATCGAGATGCCCGACGAGGCAGCCATCGCGCTGGACAACGGTGCGCATGGGGTTGGTTTGTTCCGAACCGAATTTCTGTTCATGAACCGGACCGAAACCCCCACCGAAGACGAGCAGTACGAAGCCTATCGGGCCGTCGCCATCGCGATGGAGGGTCGGGTCGTGACCATCCGCACGCTGGATGTGGGCGCGGACAAAAGCCTGGAGCAGGATGCCTACGATCATCATGCGCTGAACCCCGCGCTGGGCAGACGCGCCGTGCGTTATTGCCTGACCCGTCCCGATATGTTCCTGACGCAGTTGCGGGCGATTCTGCGCGCCTCGGCGCACGGCCCGATCCGCCTGCTGCTCCCGATGATCACGCATTATCGCGAGATCGTGGAATGCCTGCGGCTGATCGAACGGGCACGCGATCAGTTGGTCACCCGACATCAGGCCATGGCCGCCGATGTGCCGGTGGGCGCGATGATCGAAGTGCCCGCGGCCGCTTTGTCTGCCGGCTTCTTCGTGCGCCATCTGGATTTTCTGTCGATCGGCACCAATGATCTGATCCAGTACACGCTGGCCATCGATCGGGCCGATCATGAGGTTGCCTCGCTCTACGATTCGTTTCATCCGGCGGTGCTGCGACTTATCGCCCAGACCATCGATGCGGCACGCAAAGCCGGCAAGCCGGTGTCGATCTGCGGCGAACTGGCTGGTGATCCGATCGCCACCCGCTTGTTGCTCGGCATGGGACTGGTCGAATTCTCGATGCATCCGGTGAGCCTGCTCAAGGTCAAGCGCGAAGTGCTGCTTGCCGAGGTCAAGCGGCTCAGCGCGCCGGTGTCGCGTCTGGTGCGGATCGACGATCCGGCCCGGGTGGCCAGTGCGCTGCAAAAGCTCGCCTTGCCAGAGGCCGGCGGATGAGCGGCGCGTCGGTCACACGCCGGGTCGAGGGCGAACGCCGGGGCCGATCGGTAGGGGCGGTCGTGGTCAGGCGCGAGCGCTTCGACGAACCGCTGACCACCCGCAGTGGCGCGATCCTTCCCTCGTATGAGCTGGCCTACGAGACCTATGGCCGACTGAATTCGGCGCGCGACAATGCGGTGCTGATCTGTCATGCCCTGAATGCATCGCATCATGTGGCGGGCCTGTATGCCGACAATCCGGAGAACATCGGCTGGTGGGACAACATGGTCGGCCCGGGCAAGCCGGTGGATACCGATCGGTTCTTCGTCATCGGCATCAACAATCTGGGCAGTTGCTTCGGCTCGACCGGGCCCTCGTCGATCGATCCGGCCACCGGCCGGCCTTATGGTCCGTCGTTTCCATTCGTCACGGTCGAAGACTGGGTGCTCTCCCAGGCAAGGCTGGCCGACCGGCTGGGCATCCAGCGCTTTGCGGCAGTGATGGGCGGCAGTCTGGGCGGCATGCAGGCGCTCGCCTGGTCGACCATGTTTGCCGACCGGGTTGGTCATGCGATCGTGATCGCCTCAGCGCCGAAGCTGTCGGCCCAGAACATCGCTTTTAATGAAGTGGCGCGGCGCGCGATCATCACCGACCCCGACTTTCACGGCGGGCGCTTCTACGACCATGGTGTGGTGCCCAGGCGGGGGCTTCAGGTTGCCCGCATGATTGGTCACATCACGTATCTGTCCGATGACGTGATGGCGCAGAAGTTCGGGCGCTCCTTGCAAAACGGCCGCTACAGCTTCAGTTTCGATGTGGATTTTTCGATCGAATCCTATCTGCGTTATCAGGGTGAGAAGTTCGCCGGCTACTTCGATGCGAATACCTATCTGTTGATCACCCGCGCACTCGATTATTTTGACCCGGCCGCCGCCTGCGAGGACGATCTCACGCGCGCGCTGGCGCCGGCGACCTGCGGCTTCCTGATTGCATCGTTCACCACCGACTGGCGATTCGAGCCCGAACGCAGTCGCGAGATCACCCAGGCCTTGCTCAACAACAATCGGCCGGTCACCTATGCCGAGATCGATGCGCCGCACGGTCACGATGCGTTTCTGCTGGACAACCCGCGCTATCACGCGCTGGTGCGCACCTATTTCGACCGCATCGCGCAGGAGTTGGCTGAGCGCCAGTCTGGCGCGTTGACCACAGGAGCGGGTCGCGGCGCAGGGCCGCAAGGCTGATGAGCATGAGTCCCGAACCGCTACGTCCCGATCTGGCCCTGATTGCGCAGTGGGTGCCCGCGGGCGCCCATGTGCTCGATCTGGCCTGTGGCGACGGTGCCTTGCTGCATCACCTTCAGGTGCACAAGCAGTGCCTGGGATACGGCGTGGAAATCGACGATGACGAACTGCTGGCCTGCGTCAAGCGCGGCGTCAACGTGATCCAGCGCGACATCGAAGATGGTCTGGATCTGTTCAAGTCCACCCGCTTCGATTTCGTGATGCTGTCCATGGCGATCCAGGTGACTCATCGCACCGAGTACGTGCTGCGCGAGATGGCCGAGGTCGGTGACCAGGGCATCGTGTCGTTTCCGAATTTCGGCCACTGGTTTCACGCCTGGTCGATCCTGCGGGGACGCATGCCCGTGTCGCGCGAGATGCCTTATCGCTGGCACGATACGCCCAACCTGCACCTGAGCACGATTCAGGATTTCGAGGAGTTTCTCGGTGCGCTCGACGTCGAGATCACTGCGCGCGCCTTCTTCGCCAATGGCCGGCGGGTGTATACCCTGCCCAATCTTCGGGCCACCCAGGCGGTCTACCGCTTCCGCCGCCGCCAGAACGGCGCAACGATCAGCGCGCCGTGACCCGCAGCAGCCGGCCGGTGTCGGTGATCACGTAGGGATAACCGTCGAAACCCACGCGCACGTCGCGAATCCGCTCAGTGAGCTCGGTCGCATAACGCGCCTCAGACGTGATGGCATTGCCCACGACCTGGAGCGCCAGTAGTGCTTCGGCGCGCATGCCGGCCAGCAGCAGCTTGCCTTTGAGTGCAGGCACCTTGTCGCCGGTGTAGAAGACGATATTGCTCGGCGCAATGGAGACCGGCGTCCAGTACGCGACTGGTGGCACGACATCCGGTGCGCTGGTGCCTTCGCCAACCTGCGCGCCCGAATCGTATTCCCGCCCGTGGGAGATGTGCGCCCAGCCGTAGTTCAGGCCGGCGCTGACCTGGTTGATCTCATCGCCGCCCTGCGGACCGTGCTCGGACATCCAGAGCGAGCCGGTTCGTGGATCGATGGTGATGCCCTGCGGGCTGCGGTGTCCGTAGCTGAAGATTTCGGGCGCGGCACCGGGCGTATTGATGAACGGATTGTCGGCGGGAATCGATCCGTCCGGCCCGATCCGGATCACCTTGCCCAGGGTGGTCTCGAGGCTCTGCGCATAGGGGCGATTGTTGCGTTCGCCCAGCGCGACGAACAGATTGCCATCGGGTGCGAAGACCATCCGGGTGCCGTAGTGCAAGCCGTCACCACGGCTCGTGCGCTGACGAAAGATCACGCGCAGATTGCTCAATCCGGTGTTGCCCAGCAACGCGCGGGCCACCGCGATCCGGGTACCGCCCTCGGTGGCTTCGCTATAGCTGAAGAAGATCTGCCCGTCGGTCGAGAAGGTCGGACTGGCCACGACATCGAGCAGGCCGCCCTGCGCGAGGTCGTCCACTGCCGGGACACCGGTGAGTGGTTCCGACAGGCCGCCATCGGCGGCCACCAGGCGCATCGTGCCCGCTTTCTCATTGACTAGCATGCGACCGTCAGGCAGGGGTACGAAGCCCCAGGGCCGGGTCAGGCCGGCAGTGACCACCTCGAATGCCAGTTTTCCGCTGCCAGTGGGCAAAACATTGCCGTTCGTATCATGTGCAACAGATTGGAACGAGGTCGGCGAAACTGTGCCCATTGCCGTGCCGATTGGCGGCAGATCGGTTGCATCGGCGCCCGGCCGGGGAGTGGACTGGTCGCCACTGATCGCACTGGGCGGGAGCACCGTGTCGCCGCTGGGTGGGTTGCCGCCGTCCCCGGCATTCACCGGCGGAGAGGCCGGATCGGACGTCGGAGCCGGGGCGGCTACAGGGCCCGCGGATCCGGCTGGTTGACCAGAAATCGCCGGACTGCTGGCGGAATCGGACTCGGTGCCGCCACAGGCCGCAAGCAGAGCGGCACCGAGCACGGTGATGATGTAGATCCTGACTGGCAAGGGAAACTCCGATCGAGGGCTTGCCACGCGGCGAAGCGATGGCCAACGGGGATTGCGTCGATATCTGGCAATACCCAATTTATGGGCTGTAATGTAGTCCAAGCACGACCCGGCGGGACCGGTCAATATGCAACTTATGCCAACTTTGTTTCGATCAACCGTCCGAAAAAACTGGCGCCCAGCGGCAGGGCGGCATCGTTAAAGTCATATTTCGGATTGTGAACTTCGCAGGATCCTTCGACATCGCCGTTGCCGATATTGAGGTAGCAGCCGGGCACCTCGCGCAGCATGAACGAAAAATCTTCCGACGCCAGGATCAGGGCGGGGTCGCGGTCCACTCGATCGGCACCGACCAGTTCGGCGCAGACGGCGGCGGCGAAGTCCGCCTCGAGGGCATCATTGATGGTCGGTGCGAAATTGATGTGAAAGTGCACGGTGGCGCGGGCGCCCATGGCGCTGGCGGTGTGCTCGGCGATGCGGCGCAGGTTGGCTTCGATCAGCGCCATGGTCTGGTCGCTGAACGCGCGCGCCGTACCGGATAGCCGACACGTCTGAGGAATCACGTTGTAGGCATCGCCGCCGTGGAACTGCGTGATCGAGACCACCGCCGGATCGCGGGGCGCGATATTGCGCGACACGATGCTCTGCACGGTCGAGGCGATCTGCACGCCGACCAGGATCGCATCGACCCCGGCCTCGGGCCGCGCCCCGTGACTGCCCAGACCCTCGATGTGAATGTCGAAGAATGCGCCACCGGCCATCATCGGCCCGCTTCGCACGGCGAAATGACCCACCGGCAGTTTCGGTCGGTTGTGCATGCCGAAGATCGAATCGCAGGGGAATCGCTTGAACAGACCGTCGGCGATCATCGCCCGGGCGCCGCCCAGTCCTTCTTCGGCCGGTTGAAAGATGAAGTTCACGGTGCCATTGAATCGCCGGGTTTCAGCCAGATACCGGGCCGCACCCAGCAGCATCGCGGTGTGCCCGTCGTGACCGCAGGCATGCATCACGCCACCATGCACCGAGCGGTGGTCGAAGCCGTTCTGTTCCTCGATCGGCAAGGCATCCATGTCGGCCCTCAGTCCGACCGAGCGGGTCGACTGACCATTGCTGAGCACACCCACCACGCCGGTCCTGCCAATGCCGCGATGGGTCTGGATGCCGAATGATTCGAGTTGCCGCGCGACGAACTCGGCGGTGCGGGTTTCGGCAAAGCCCAGTTCGGGATGGGCGTGAATGTCGCGACGCCAGTCGGTCATTTCCTGATGCCTGGCGACAATGGGCGATAACAGTGGCATGGTCTGGCACTCCGCAATGCTCAGGTTTGGTCGGTCGACGCTGGCCCGATTCTAATGGCCGGCCGCGACGTCGGATTCCATTGGGCGGGCCTGTGTACACTGACGATCGGAGGCGGCCCGGCAACGGTGTCGCAGCAGGCGGAGAAGACAATGACAGATGACAGACCCCCGGTCGCCCTGGTCATCGGTGCCGGGGATGCGACCGGCGGAGCCATCGCACGCCGCTTCGCGCGCGAAGGCTATGTGGCCTGCGTGACGCGACGTGCAGTCGAGCGCCTGAGCACGCTGGTTCAGACCATCGTCGATCAGGGCGGTCGGGCCTATGCCTTTGGCAGCGATGCCCGCCGAGAAGAGCATGTGCTCGAGTTGTTTGCCACCATCGAACGCGACATCGGACCCATCGATGTCCTGGTGTTCAACATCGGCGGCAATGTGCGCGCCCCGGTGGCGGAGGAAACCGCCCGGCGCTACATCAAGGTCTGGGAGATGAGCTGCCTGGCCGGATTCCTGACCGGTCGCGAGGCGGCGCGGGTCATGCGCGCGCGCGGCCGTGGCACGATCCTGTTCACCGGCGCCACCGCATCGATGCGCGCATCGGCGGGCTACGCTGCGTTTGCCGGCGCCAAGCATGGCCTGCGGGCGCTGGCCCAGAGCATGGCCCGCGAACTGGGTCCGCAAGGCATCCATGTGGCCCATGTGGTCATCGATGGCATGATCGATACGGCCTTCATTCGCGACAATTTCGCGCAGGCCTATGCGCAGCGGGCCCCTTGCGATGGCATCCTGATTCCCGACCATATCGCTGAGAATTACTGGCGTCTTCATTGTCAGCCCCGAAGTGCCTGGACGCATGAACTCGATCTGCGTCCCTGGATCGAACCCTGGTGAGCGGAGACAACGCTGATGCACCGAATTGAATTTTTGTTCGACTTTGCCAGTCCGAACGCCTATCTCGTTCATCGGGTGCTGCCCGCATTCATGGCGCGCACGGGCGCGACGGTCGACTATCGACCGGTGCTGCTCGGTGGCGTGTTCAAGGCCACCAACAATCAGGCGCCCATGGTGGCCTTCGCCCAGGTCCGCGGCAAGATGGCTTACGAGCGGCTCGAGATGACGCGCTTCATCGAGCGGCATCGCATCCCGTTCGAGATGAATCCGTCATTTCCGGTGAATACCCTGCATCTGATGCGGGGTGCCATCCTGGCCGATAACCGCGGCGATCTGCCCCGGTATGTCGAACTCATGATGCATCACATGTGGCAGGAGCCCAAGAAGCTCGATGATCCGGGCGTGATCGCCCAGGTGCTGTCCCTCGGTGGTTATGACGCAACCGAGTTCATGGCCAGTGCGCAGGATCAGGCGGTCAAGGACCGACTGGCCGCCAATACCGCCGATGCGGTGGCACGAGGCGTATTTGGTCTGCCCAGCTTTTTCGTGGGTGAGCAGATGTGGTTCGGCAAGGAGCGGCTTGACGACATCGCCGCCTGGCTGGCGCGTGATCAGTGAAGACCGGCCAGCACGGTCAGTAATGCGGCCCGCTCGGCACCCGGCTCGAACAGCGGGGCGCGCAGGTCGCACTGCGCGCGCAGGTCTGCCAGTTCGCCCGAACCCGAGGACTGATCCATGCGCAGTCTGCGCAATTGTTGAACCAGCGCCGGGGCATCGGCCACTGGAAAATAGCCCCGATAGTCGCGACCCAGCATGCCCACATTGCCCGGAATGTCGGAGGCGAGCACCGGCGTGCCGCTGGCCACCGCCTCCATGACCACATGGGCACCGCCTTCCATCCGACTGGCATGCACGAGCACATGGGCGCGCTGGATCCGCTCACGGGTAGGCCCGTGGGCCAGGGAGCCCAGCCAACGGTAATGAGGTGCCAGGGCCTGGGTCTGGCGGGCTGCCTCGCCCAGGGCCGGGTCCAGCGCCGCGCCGATATGGTCGATCAGAATGCCCTCGTGAGGCACGATCAGGCGCGCGGCATCAAACAGGGTCTGCGGCGATTTTTCATCGCGCAGATGGCCGACCATCAGAGCTCTGAGGCGGGTGGCGGACTTGCTCAGCGGGCGGCGGGATCGGCACGACTGGAATACGACGTGGCATTTGTCATGCAGGGACGGGGGCAGTGCCTGCGGACCCATCTCCTGCAGCACGATCAGCCGGTGGGCCAGTGCCAGCGAGCGCTGAGCCGACGCGTCGATGTCGATATCCCGATACAGGTCGGTGCCGGTCAGGACCACCACCAACGGCCGTTGCGGATGAACGCTGGCCCATGCGGCGATCGACGCGGCCGAGCGCCGCGCATGCAGCGCGATCAGGCAGTCGGCCGGTTCATCGGTGGCCGGATCGTTACCCCAGTGGCGGACCAGTCGTACGCGATAATGATCCGCAAGCAGATGCGCCCAGCGCTTGGCCGTCTGCCAGTTGCCATTGTTGGCGTCAGCAAGCGCGGGGGTCACGATGCACAAAGAGGGTTTGCTGGCTGGGGGCGTCATGAATGACATTGTGGCGCAAGCCAGGGCCGCGCGCCTGGGCGGCAGACCCTATCTGGCGCAGGCCCTGAGCGCGGCCAGGCAGCGCAGCCTGCAATTGTTCGATGCCTGGTGCAGCGCGCTCGGACCCGAGATGCGCGTGCCATGTACCGCCGAGTTGAACCTGCCGCTCTGGGAACTGGGTCATATCGGCTGGTTCGCCGACTGGTGGATCACCCGCAATCCCGAGCGCGCCCTGGGGCTGGCGTCGAATCCCCGGGTGGCGCGTCTGCCCGCGCGTCAGCAGGCCAGAGGGCTGGATGCGGACAACACCTATGATTCGAGCGCCGTGGCCCATCATGAGCGTTGGCAGCGGCATCTGCCCGATGCGGACGGCACCCGCGCCGATCTCGCGGCGAGCCTGGACGATATCCTGAATTGCCTGGAACGCGCGCCGCAGGACGATCAAGGGCTGTATTTCCACCGGCTCGCCCTGCTGCATGAAGACATGCATGCCGAGGCGGCGATCTACATGGCGCAGACGCTGGGCTTTGATCCCTATACGGGCGGCGCAAGGCCGTTTGATCTGCCATCAATCACCGCGCCGGTCGGGCGTCTGACGCTGCCGGCTCAGTCCTGCCGGCTCGGTCGAAGCGGGCCAGGTTTTGCCTTCGACAATGAACTGCAGGCGCAGCAGATTCGCGTGAATGCCTTCGAGATCGATGCCCGGGTGGTCGATTGGGCTCAGTTTCTGGCCTTCATCGACGATGGCGGCTATCAAAGGGACGAGTGGTGGACGCCGGCCGGCCGGGCCTGGCGCCAGGCCGGCGATCACCAGGCGCCGCGCTATCTGCGGGAGGTGGGCGGCCATTGGCAATGTCTGCGCTTTGGCCAGTGGCAGGCGCTGGATTTGGCTGCCAGCGCCTGCCACCTGAGTGCCTTCGAGGCCCAGGCCTGGTGCCGCTGGGCGGGTCGACGTCTGCCCAGTGAGGCCGAATGGACCGTGGCCGCCACGACCCGGCCCGATTTCGTCTGGGGCTCGGTCTGGGAGTGGACCGGCAGCCCTTTTGCACCATTTCCGGGCTTCCGACCCCACCCCTATGCCGACTATTCAGAGCCCTGGTTCGATGGCCGGCCGGTGCTCAAGGGGGCCAGCCCTGCGACGGTCCCGCGCCTGCGCGACCCGACCTACCGTAATTATTTCCTGCCCGAGCGGACAGACATCATGGCCGGATTTCGCAGCGTGCTCAGCTAATGCCCATGCGCCGGCAACCGCTGTTGCTGGTCTGCGTTATGCTCGGTCGATCCGTCAACCCTTTGCCCTCTGGAGTTTGAATTGAAGCTGCTGCCATCGCTGCGTGTTCTACTGGCCTGCGCCGCCCTGAGTCTGGGCGGCATCGCACAAGCCCAACAGGTATTGCGCGTCACCGCCATTCCCGATGAGTCGCCCACCGAGCTGGCCCGCAAGGCAGCACCCTTGCTCAAGTATCTCGAGGCAAGGCTGGGCATGCGCGTCGAGTACACGCCGGTCACCGACTATGCGGCAGCGGTCGAGACTCTGGTAAATCGTAAGGTTGATCTGGCCTGGTTCGGCGGCTTCACTTTCGTGCAGGCCCATTCGCGATCGGGCGGCAAGGTCATCCCGCTGGTGCAGCGTGCCGAGGATGAAGTCTTCAAATCGGTGTTCATCACCAGCGATCCGACCATTAGTACCCTGGCCGATCTCAAGGGCAAGGATGTGAGCTTCGGCTCGCAGAGCAGCACCTCGGGCCATCTCATGCCTCGCAGCTTCCTGCTCGAGGCCGGTGTCGATCCCGACAAGGCGTTCAAGCGGGTTGCCTACAGCGGTGCCCATGACGCGACCATTGCGGCCGTCGCATCGGGCAAGGTGCAGGCTGGCGCCCTCAACGGCTCGGTCTGGGAAAAGTTCGTCAAGGAAGGCAAGGTGGATACCGACAAGGTCAGGGTGTTCTTCACCACGCCGCCTTACTACGACTACAACTGGTCGGTCCATGCCGACATGCCGGCGGCGCTGCGCGAGCAGATCACCAAAGCCTTCCTCGACCTCGACCCCGGCACGGCGCAAGGCAAGGAGATTCTGTCTCTGCAGCGTGCGAGCCGGTTCGTGCCGACCCGCGTCGAGAACTACAAGGGAATCGAGGCGGCTGCGCTCAACGCGGCTCTGCTCTGAGCGGAATCCTGTCGTGATCGTCGAGTTGACCGGCGCGAGTGCGCGCCATCCGGCGGCGCTGGCCGGTGCGTCGCCAGCCTTGGTTCCGCTCGACCTGACGGTCGCCTCGGGTGAACAGGTCGCCGTGATCGGACCGTCCGGCGCGGGCAAGACCACCTTGCTGCTGGCCATTGCCTGCGCCTTGCCACTGGCCTCTGGCAGCCTGACACTGGACGGGCAGAATCCCTGGCAGCTCGGACGGCGCGATCTGCAACGCCTGCGGGGCCGCCTGATCCTGGCGCCTCAGGTGCCGCCCCTGCCGCCGCGTCAACGGGCGATCACCGCCGTGCTGGCGGGACGTCTGCCGGCCATGGGCTGGTGGTCCAGCCTGCGTTCACTGATCTATCCGGTGGACATCCCGGCCGCGCACGAGGCGCTGACCCAATTCGATATGGGCGATAAATTGTTCGAGCGTGTCGACCGCCTTTCGGGCGGCGAGCGGCAACGCGTGGGTCTGGCGCGCGCCTTGCTCGCGCCCGCGCGCTTATGGCTGATCGACGAACCCTTGTCCGCACTCGATCCGACCCGTGCGCGACAGGCGATGCTCACCCTGGTCGAACAGGCCGCGGCTCGTCAGGTCACGCTGGTGGCCACGCTGCATCAGGTGGACATGGCGCTGGCCCATTTTCCGCGCATCGTGGGTTTGCGCGACGGCGCCCTGGCCTTCGACCTGCCGACTCGCGAGGTCACCCCCGACATGCTGGCCAGACTCTACGCTCAGCATGAGCACGAATTGCGCGGCGATCTGCCACTGCCACCTGAGCCCGTTTCCGTCGAACGCGAACCGGTGCTCATGCACTGCCGCTGAGTTCACGGACTTCCGAGCCCCATGCCGTCGGCCGACTCTTCCGTGTTGTCACCGGTTAGTGATCCAGCGTGGCAGACGCGTCTGTCCTGGCTGATCGTCGGCGTGGTGCTGTTATGGCCACTGGCCGTGGCCACCGAATTCAGGCCCTGGTTGTTGTTCGAGCCCGAGAGCCTGCGCAGCACCCAGGCGTTTGCCGCGAGTTTCTGGCCACCGGCCCTGGGCCGCGACTTCCTCACGCTGGTGCTGGCCGATACCTGGCGCACCATTGCCATGGCCACCGCCGGCATGACGCTGGCCCTCGTGCTCGCCATCCCGTTGACCCTCTTGTCCACCCAGGTGTTGTCGATCTCCGGCCTCACGGGCACGATGGCGCGCGGCCCCTTCTGGCTGCGTCAACTCCTGCGCTGGATGCTCATTCTTCTGCGCAGCATTCCCGAACTGGTCTGGGCGCTGGTGTTCGTTCGGGTCGTGGGCCTGGGTCCGACGGCCGGTGTACTGGCGATCGCACTCACCTATGGCGGCATGCTCGGCAAGGTCTATGGCGAGATCCTCGAAAGCGGCGAAACCCGGTTCGCGCGAACCCTGCTGGCCAATGGCAGCGGACGTCTGCAGGCCTTCGTCTATGGCCTGCTGCCGGCCAGTCTCACCGAACTCACGAGCTACACCGTCTACCGATGGGAATGCGCGATCCGCTCTTCGGTGGTGTTGGGCTTCGTTGGTGCCGGCGGACTCGGTCAGCAGATGGACAATTCGATGAAGATGTTCAATGGCGGCGAAGTGGCGACCCTGCTGCTGGTGTTTGTCGCACTGGTGGCGCTCGCCGATGTGCTGAGCACGCAATTGCGCCGGGCGCTGAGCTGAGATGGCGGTGATCACGGGCGCCGGGCATCGGCCGATACCGCCTCGACCGCCACTCATCGATGCCCGTTGCCGGGGCTGCTGGCTGGTGGTCGGACTGCTGCTGGTGGTCGCGGCCAGCTTCTGGTCGCTGAATCTGCAATGGCGTCAGTTCCTGTCCATGGATGCGGCGCGCAGCATGGGGCGTTTCGTCGGCGAGTTCTTTCCCCCGGATCTATCGGCCGGCTTCCTCGAGAAGGTGGCTTGGGCGAGTCTGGAGACCCTGGCCATGTCCGTGCTCGGCACGGCGCTCGCCGCGGCGGGCGGACTCATGCTCGCGCTGCCGGCCAGCCGCGCTCTGCGCGGTGAAGCGGGCTGGATGCGCGGCGCGACCCGGTTGCTGCTCAATGCCTTGCGCAGCGTGCCCGAACTGGTCTGGGCGGCCTTGTTGCTGATTGGTGCGGGCCTGGGACCGTTTGCCGGCACGCTGGCGCTCGCCTTGCACACCACGGGTGTGCTGGGCCGCCTGTTTGCCGAAGCCACCGAGAATGTGCCGCCCGGACCGGGCGAGGCCTTGCGCATCCAGGGTGTCGGTCGGGTGCGCATCTATGCGTACGCGACGCTGCCCCAGCTGGCACCGCAGTTGCTCAGCTACACGCTGTACCGCTGGGAGAACAACATCCGGGCGGCGGCGATACTCGGGGTCGTGGGTGCCGGCGGTCTCGGTCAGATGCTGGCCTTTCATCTGGGCCTGTTCCAGATGGGCCGCACCGCCACCATCGTTGCGGCCATGTTGCTGCTGGTCGCGGTGGTCGATTCCCTGAGCCTTTTCGCGCGCCGGCTCATGACCCGCTAAACCGCATCGTCTGCCGCCCTTGCCGCGGCCTGGCGGCCTTACTTGCGGCTTACCTGAGCCAGTCGTTCATGCAGGGCTGGCGCATGCAGACTGGCCCGGTGATCGGCCAGCATTGCCTCGTTCAGTCCGGCCAGTTGCGCATCGCGCAGCTGGGCGGCCAGCGCCAGCAGGTGTCGCTTCATCGCAGCGACCACCACGGGTTCGGTGCCGCGGGTCGCCTCGATATAGTCCTGGACCCGCGCTGCCAACGCACCGGCGCCCAGCAACTCGGTCAGATAGCCGGTGCGAAGCATCTCCTCGGCGTCCACCGTCATGCCGGTGAGCATCAACTTGCTGGCCGTGGGCAGGCCGAGCCGGCTCACATATCGACGTAGTCCGCCGGGGTAATAATGCAGACCGAACCGGGCCGCTGGCATGAACATGCGCATGCCTGTCGTGCCCAGGCGGATATCGCAGCACAGCGCCAGGTCGGTCGCACCGCCATACAGGCTGCCATTTAGGGCGGCCAGCGTGACGAAGGGCAGGGTCTCGAGCGTGTCGAGCATCACTTCGAAGCGGTCATCCAGCTCGCTGGCAATCGCACTCAGGGTATAGCCCGAGCTGAACGTGCGCGTGCCCGCGCCGGTGATCACCAGCAAGGACAAGGGCTCATTGCGCGCCGCCACAAATGTGTCGGTCAGGGCCGCCACATCCGCCGGATCCAGGCGGTTATGCTGCTCGGGCCGATTCAGGGTGATAGTCCAGACCCGGTCCTGGCGGGACACGCAGGGTGCACCCTCATGCGGGGCGATCGGTTGCGGCTCGGTCATCGTGCAGGGAAAGCGGGTGGCAGGCCTGGCGGGACGGCGCGTCGATCGCGTGGCCTAGGGCGTTCGATGATAGCCGGCTTCAGCCATGCGGCAGGGCCGCACGGTCGGGCAGGAGCGGATCCGGGCCGACTCTGCCCGCGCTAGAGTGAATCCTGTCTGTGACCTGGCTGTTCGATCCGGAGACTCCATGGGAAATGCCAAGACGCTGTCCACGCCGTCATCGGCCACCTCGCCAGTGCCGGGGAGCCGCGCGCACACCCCCATCAGGCGCGGCCAGCCGCTCCTGTTGATCACGCTGCTGGTTCTGCTGGCCAGCGCCTGCGCGAGCCCCTGGGGCGCGCCGCTGCATGGCGAGCAGGCTGCCTATCACGTGTTCAACGCAACCGACTCACCCGTCATTGAAATGCCCGAACTGTTCGCCGAAGATCGGCGAACCCGGCTTTATGCCAATCTGCAAGCCATGCGGGCCGGGTCGTCGCTGATCACCGGGGCGGCATGGCCACAGACCGGCCGTTCCGCAATCCGGGCGCCCGTGCCCCAGCAGGGCCATCTGCGCTTCGATCCTTTTGGTCAACCGCTGCCGGGTCGCCACGTGGCAACGCCGGCCTTCGACGCCGATCCGGGCGATGAATCGCTGGATCTGCCGCGCCCTATGGCGGGCAGTTTTCAGCCAGCCGCCGGCCCGCACCGGATTCCCGAGGAGGTCTGGCTACAGTGGCGACGCGATGCCGCACCAGGCCAGGCGCGTTATCAGGGCACCCTGGTCGGCCCTGTGCGCATGGCCTTGCGTGAGCGGATTCCACCCGAGGTGATCACCCGTCTGCATGAGTCCTGGCGCTACCGGCTGGACATCGCAGTGGGTGCCACCGACGATCGCCCAACGCTCCATTGGCGACTGCTGCGCACATCCGACCAGGGCATCGAGGTGGTCGGACGCAGTGCCAATGATCTGGCCTACTGAACCGGAAGCGGGCTGAGCCTTATTTACTTGGGCTGCTGGGCGAGCAGCTCCCGGATATTGTCCAGGCCCCGCTCGAAATCAGGCGCGATCCAGCGCTCCATGCCCAGGCCCAGCCATCGCAGGATCGGGTTCCAGGTGGCATCCACTTCGATCTTCCAGGTCAGCTTGGTGCCACTGTTCACGGGCTCCAGAATGAACTGGCACAAGGCGGTGCCAAGCAGGTCTCGAACAACGATCAGATCGAGTTGCCGCGGAACGCTGGCACCGATGATCGACACCGTGCCGCTGCCTTCGGAGGCACTGTCCCAGTGCCATCGTGCGCCCATGCCCCTGGGGGCGCCCGTATAGTTGATTTTCATGTCCGGATCGCGGGCGTAGTAGGGCGACCAGCGATTCCATGCCGTCGGATCCTCGAGCAGTTCCCAGATCCGGTCGGGTGGCTGCTCGATCATCAGCGATCGCTCCACCCTCTGGGTGGCGGGCAGCAACAGGCTCGATGCCGACAGCACGATCAGCGCGACGACCAGCCACTGCAACAGGCGACCAAACCAGGACATGAGACGAATACCCAGCGTCAGGAAAACAGAAAAGTTGCCATCCTCAGCCGCATGCTCACTCGGGGCCGCCGGCCGGCGGTGCCCGATGGCAGTCTTTCCGATCGGAAACTCACAGCGAAAATGCCGAAACGGCCAGATTCTAGGGAAACCCATGCTCAAAAGCTATGGGAATCTGGTCGATTGACCGAAAGACCATATCGAAAGGTGAATGGTCTCATGGCCGGCCACTTCATCGGAAATGTTCATTCGGCTGTCATCGAATCGAATCGGCGCGACGTTCTATCACTGCGCAGCGGACGAGCGCTTGCAGCTTGCAGAGTGTTTGTTCCTGACCGCCGCGCATTTCCAGGTTTCTCCTCTTGATGGCCGCCCCGTGGGGCGGCCTTTTTATTGACCTGCCGCGGCGGCGGCCGATCGACTTGCATCGTTGGCCAGGCTGGTCGACACTCCCACGCCACCTGTTGCAATGAATGATGCCCCGGCAGGGGCGCCCCGTGGAGAGCCTGATGTCCAATGCCATCGACCCTATGCTCGCGTATCACCAGGCCACCGGGCACTACCCCGGTGCGCTGGTGCTGATCGAAGCCGATGGCAGAACACTGTGCCGGCGCGAGTCGGGCCGGCTGCACGGCCATGATGAAGCCGATGCCACGCGGTTGACCAGCACGGCGCGTTTTCGCGTTGCCTCCCTGACCAAGCCCATGGTCAGTGCGGTCGTGATGATGCAGATCGAACGTGGCAAGCTGAGGCTGGACATGCCGCTGGCCGAGGTGCTACCCGAGTTGGCCGACCGTCGTCTGGCGGGGGGCCGCGCACCGGTTGTCCAGCCCACCCTGCTGCATCTGCTCACCCACACAGCCGGTCTGCCCTATGCACCCGAGATCCGCGATCCGGCCGTTCGCCGTCAGGCCCTGGATGCCGGGCTGGGCGACATCGCCTCGATGACCCGGTCCGGCTTCCTGGGCGCCATCGCCGGATTACCCTTGCAGGCCGAACCCGGCACCCGTTTTCAGTACGGCTATTCAACCGACCTGCTCGGCCTGATCCTCGAGCGCGTGATCGGTGCGCGCATGAGCGATCTCATGCGCAGCCACCTGTTCGAACCGCTGGCGATGCGGGCCAGCAGCTTTCGCGCAGACCCAGCCCGCCATGCCGCGATGCCGACCGCCTTCACCGCAGACCAGGCCTGGCATCGGTTCAACGGCCAGTTCGAATCCGTCGAGCGCGTGCTGTCCCAGCGGCAGGGCGAGCCGGGCGGTCTGGATGGGCCGTTGGAAAGTGCCGGTGGCGGGCTCATCAGCACCCTGGACGATGTGGCCGCCTTTGCGCGCCTGATCGCCAACGGTGGGCGGATCGCGGGTCGTGCCCTGCTCAGCGAGGACTCGGTCGCCCTGATGGTCCAGGATCACCTCGGACCCGGCGTCGACGGGCCGGGTGGCTTCATCGGCGGTGGTTGGGGATTCGGCCTGGGCGGTGCGGTGCGGCTCGATGTCGGCGCGGCTGCCGTGCCATCGGCGCCCGGTGAGTTTTCATGGTCAGGGGTGACCGGGCAGTCGCTGTTCATCGACCCCGCACGTCGCTGGTTCGCCCTGATGCTCAGCGCAAACACCGCCTCGCGCGTGATGGTTCGCTTCGAGTTCCGACGTGCGGCGGCACACTGATTCAATCCTCACGTAAGCTTCAGTCTTGGCCGCGCGGCCAGGCATGCCGCCGGGCCGCCGCCGACCGTTTGAGAGACTCTGTCATGACCGACTTATCCGAAGCCAGGAAACTGGCCGAATTCCGACCACGGAACAAGGTGCGATTCGTCACCGCCGCGTCATTGTTCGACGGTCACGATGCCTCGATCAACATCATGCGTCGCATCCTGCAGAGCATGGGCGCGGAGGTCATTCATCTCGGACACAACCGGTCGGTTGACGAAGTGGTGACTTGCGCGCTGCAGGAAGATGCGCATGGTATTGCGGTCAGTTCCTACCAGGGTGGTCATGTCGAATACTTCAAGTACATGATCGACCTGCTCAAGGCGCGTGGCGGCGCGCATATCAAGGTGTTCGGCGGCGGCGGCGGCGTGATTGTCGCCAACGAGATTCGCGAGCTTCACGACTATGGCGTAACCCGGATCTATTCGCCCGAAGACGGCCAGCAGCTTGGTCTGGCCGGCATGATCGGCGACATGCTGGTTCGCTGCGATGCTGACTTGTCCGCGTATGCACCCACGCGCCTGGCGCAGATCCAGGGTCATGAGGAATCGGCCTGGCGCTCGCTTGCTCAACTGCTCACGGCGCTGGAGAACGGTTCTGCCGACGCGGACCTGCGGGCCGAGGTGGCGCAGTGGGCCGACCGATCGAGCACGCCGGTCCTGGGTATTACCGGGACCGGGGGCGCGGGCAAGAGTTCACTGACCGATGAGCTGATCCGGCGGCTGCGCATCGACCTGGGCGATTCGCTGAATATCGCGGTCATCTCCATCGACCCCAGTCGGCGAAAATCCGGCGGCGCGCTGCTGGGCGACCGGATCCGCATGAACGCGATCTACCCCTGGCCGCGGCCTGGTGACGATGGGCGTCACGTGTTCATGCGTTCGCTGGCGACCCGTGACGCGGGCAGCGAGATCAGCCAGTCGCTGCCCGAGGCCGTGGCCGCGTGCAAGGCAGCGGGTTTCGACCTGATCGTGGTCGAGACATCCGGTATCGGGCAGGGCGATGCCGCGATCGTCCCCCATGTCGATCTGACCCTCTATGTGATGACGCCCGAGTTCGGCGCCGCGAGTCAGCTCGAAAAAATCGACATGCTGGACTTCGCCGATTTCGTGGCGATCAACAAGTTCGACCGCAAGGGCGCGGCCGATGCCCTGCGCGATGTGGCCAAGCAGGTGCAGCGCAATCGCGAGGCCTTCACGGTTCCGCCCGAGCAGATGCCGGTTTATGGCACCCAGGCCTCGCGCTTCAATGATGATGGCGTGACGGCCTTGTATTTCGCCGTATCCCGGGCGCTGGCCGGCCGATCGGACCACTATGCGGCCCGCCTGGCATCGGCCAGAGCGAGCGTGCCGGATGCAACCGGCACGGCGGCCGATTCTGCTGCGTCGGGCACCGGCATGCTGGCACCGGTCTCGGTGCGTTTCTCCAGCAGCGTGAACGCCATCGTGCCCTCGTCGCGGGTCCGTTATCTGGCCGACATTGCCGAGACCGTGCGCGGCTACAAGCAACGCGCGGCCCGCAACGCCCGACTGGCCCGGGAGGTTCAGCAACTGCGCGAAAGCCAGCGCATGCTGCTCGAGGCGGTGCCGCACAAGCATCGTGCCCGCGATGCCCTCGACGAGCAGGCGTTGGTGCGCGAAGCGCGCATCGATCCGGAGGCAAAGGCCTTGCTGGCCGGCTGGCCGGCCACCCGCGAGCGCTACTCCGATGACGAGCTCGTGTCCACGGTGCGGGATCGCGAGATCCGTACGCCGCTGGTCCGCACCAGCCTGTCGGGCACCCGGATCAGCAAGGTAGCCTTGCCGCGCTGGGCTGACCATGGCGAGCTGGTGCGCTGGCTGATGCTCGAGAACCTGCCCGGGTACTTTCCCTACACTGGCGGCGTGTTCGAACTCAAGCGCGAGAATGAAGACCCGACCCGGATGTTCGCGGGCGAGGGCGATCCGTTTCGCACCAACCGGCGTTTCCATCTGTTGTCCAGTGACATGCCGGCCAAACGCCTGTCGACCGCATTCGATTCGGTCACGCTGTATGGCAATGACCCGGACCTGCGTCCGGACATCTATGGCAAGGTCGGCAACTCGGGCGTGAGCATCGCCACGCTGGACGACATGAAGGTGCTCTACGACGGCTTTGATCTGTGCGATCCGTCGACCAGCGTGAGCATGACCATCAACGGCCCGGCGCCGACGATTCTGGCGATGTTCATGAACACCGCGATCGATCAGCAGCTCGATGCCTTCCGGGCGCGTGAATCGCGCGAACCGGACGAGGACGAGGCGGCCGCGATACGGGCGCGCGCGCTCAGTTCAGTGCGCGGCACCGTCCAGGCCGACATCCTCAAGGAAGACCAGGGCCAGAACACCTGCATCTTCTCCACCGAATTCAGCCTCAAGGTGATGGGCGATATCCAGCAATACTTCATTGAGCACAAGGTGCGCAATTTTTACTCGGTGAGCATCAGCGGCTATCACATTGCCGAGGCCGGTGCCAATCCGATCAGCCAGCTCGCCTTCACCCTGAGCAACGGCTTTACCTTTGTCGAGGCCTATCTGGCCAGGGGCATGAAGATCGATGACTTCGCGCCTAACCTGAGTTTTTTCTTTTCCAACGGCATGGATCCGGAGTACACGGTGATGGGTCGGGTGGCCCGGCGGATCTGGGCCGTGGCGATGCGCGAGCGTTATGGTGCCAATGAGCGAAGTCAGAAGCTCAAGTATCACTGCCAGACCAGCGGGCGCTCATTGCATGCGCAGGAAATCGACTTCAACGACATTCGCACCACCTTGCAGGCCTTGATCGCCACCTACGACAATGCCAACAGCCTGCACACCAATGCCTATGACGAGGCGATCACCACGCCCACCGAAGAAAGCGTGCGGCGCGCGATGGCGATCCAGCTCATCATCAACCGCGAATGGGGCCTGGCCAAGAACGAGAATCCGAACCAGGGCAGTTTCATCATCGAAGACCTCACCGAACTGGTCGAAGAGGCAGTGCTGGCCGAGTTCGAGCGGATTGCCGAACGAGGAGGTGTGCTGGGCGCCATGGAGACCGGTTATCAGCGCGGCAAGATCCAGGACGAGAGCATGCACTACGAGATGCTCAAGCACACCGGCGAGCTGCCCATCATCGGCGTGAATACGTTCCGCAATCCCAAGGGCGACACGGCGGCCGGAACCCTCGAACTGGCGCGCTCCACCGAGGCGGAAAAGCAGGGACAGCTGACGCGGCTGCATGATTTCCAGGCCCGGCATCAGCCCGACAGTGCGGCAATGATCAAGCGCCTGCAGCAGGCCGTGATCGCCAATGCTAATGTGTTCGAGGTCCTGATGGACGCGGTGCGGGTCTGTTCACTGGGCCAGATCACCCATGCGCTCTTCGAGGTGGGTGGTCAGTATCGGCGCAGCATGTAGCCTCTGGCGCAGTCAGTCATTCGGCGCTGGTGCCTCCTGGGCCGGCGCCGGCAGCCATTCGTGCAAATCGACAAGGAGATGAATGTTGGGACAACTCGACGGCAAGACCGCAATCGTGACCGGCTCGGGCCGCGGCATCGGACAGCAGATCGCGCTGCGGCTGGCGCGCGATGGCGCCCGCCTGGTGGTCAATGACCTGGATGAAGGCCCGGCGAATGAAACCCTGGCGCTGATCCGCCAGATGGGCGGCGAAGCGATCGCCTGCAATGGCGACGTGACCCAGCCCGATTTCGGCGATCGGCTCATCAAGACCGCCGTCGATCATTTCGGCGATATTCATGTGATCGTGAACAACGCGGGCTACACCTGGGACTCGGTGATCCAGAAAATGACCGATGACCAGTGGTACGCGATCATCGACGTTCACCTGACCGCGCCGTTCCGGATCCTGCGCGCCTTCCAGGGCTATCTCAAGGAGGCGGTCGCCCGCGAAGAGGCGGCGGGTCAACGCATCGTGCGCAAGGTGGTCAACATATCTTCCACCTCGGGTGTCAACGGCAATGCCGGACAGGCCAATTATTCGGCCGGCAAGGCGGGCATCGTAGGCATCACCAAGACCCTGGCCAAGGAATGGGGGCGCTACCACGTCACGGTCAACGCGGTGGCATTCGGATATATCCAGACCCGCATGACCAAACCGCTGGAGGCAGGCGAGGGCGGCACGGTTCAGGTCGGCGAGCGCGAAGTCAAGTTCGGCATCCAGGCCGGTCGCCTGGCCATGATGAATCAGATGATCCCGCTCGGCCGCGGCGGCCTGCCCGAGGAGGCGGCCGGCTCGGTGTATCTGTTCTGCAGCCCGGACAGCGACTTCGTGAGTGGTCAGTGTCTGGTGGTCAATGGTGGCATGTAGGCGGTTGCAGCACCGATGAATGCGTCAACCACGGCGGGATCCGACGGCCTGTTCTCTTATCCGGTCTTGCGGCTGCTCGTCGGTCTGATCCTGACCACGGTGGGCAGCAGCGCGATGTATGTCGTGGCGGTTGTCCTGCCGCCCATGCAGGCCGAGTTTCAGATCGACCGATCCGATGCTTCGCTGCCGTATGCGAGCTTCATGATCGGTTTCGGCCTGGGCGGTATCGTGATGGGTCGCATGGCCGACCGGTTCGGCGCGATGGTGCCGGTGATGATCGGTGCGTTCGGTCTGGCCAGCGGCTACTGGCTGGCCGCGCAGGCGGACAGTCTGCTGACATTCTCGATCATCAATGGCGTGCTGCTCGGCCTGCTGGGCAGCTCGGCCACGTTTTCCCCCCTGATCTCCGATGTGGCCTTGTGGTTTGACAAACGTCGTGGCATTGCGGTGGCCATCTGCGCGAGCGGCAATTACCTGGCCGGCGTGGTCTGGCCTCCGATCGTGCAGCAGTGGGTCGAGTCGGGCGGCTGGCGAAGCGCCTATGAAAATCTGGCCCTGGTGGTATTGCTGATCAGCGCGCCGCTGGCGCTTGTTCTGCGGCGGCGTGCCCCGGCGTTGCTCGCCGCCATCCGCCCGATGGACGATGCTCCGGCAGTTGGCCAAGCGGCGGTCCAGGGCTTCGGATCACCCGCTCAGGTGTCGTCGTTGGGCGGATTGCGACCGCTGGGATTGTCGCCCCGCGCCCTGCAGAATCTGTTGTGCATTGCCGGCATCGGCTGCTGCGTGGCGATGTCCATGCCCCAGGTTCATATCGTGGCCTATTGCACCGATCTGGGCTTTGGCGCGGCGCGCGGTGCGCAGATGCTCTCGCTGATGCTCGGCTTCGGCATCGTGAGCCGGTTGGTCTCCGGGCTGATCTGTGACCGGATTGGCGGGCTGCGCACCCTGCTCATCGGCTCGGCCCTGCAGGCACTGGCCCTGGTCCTGTTCCTGCCCTTTGATTCGCTGGTCTCGCTCTATGTGATCTCGGCGATTTTCGGCCTGTTCCAGGGTGGCTTGGTGCCCAGTTACGCGATCATCGTGCGCGAGCATTTTGCGCCCAACGAAGTGGGCGTGCGCACCGGCATCGTGCTGACTAGCACGATCATCGGCATGGCACTGGGTGGCTGGATGTCGGGCAAGGTGTTTGATCTGACCGGATCCTACGAGGCCGCCTTCATCAATGGCATTGCCTGGAACCTGGTCAATTTTGCGATCGTGGCGTTCCTGCTGACCCGTAGCCGGCGCATCGATGCGGGGAAGCGACTGCCCTCGGGCGGAGCACTGGGCGCGGCCCGCTGAGGTCCGTCTATCCTCATGCCGATCACCCGCGACGATCTGCTTCACGACCGCCTGCGCGAGCATCTGCGCCAGGAGATTGCCGCGGGTGAGCCGCACGAGATGCTCGATGAAGCACAGTTCGAGGCCTCGCGCGCCCGCATTCTCGAGGAAATGAGCGGCTGCGACGAGCTCTGGATCTTCGCCTACGGTTCACTCATCTGGAATCCGACCTTCGAGTACGACCGATGCGAAGTGGCCACGCTGCCCGGCCTGGCGCGCCGCTTCTGTCTCTGGGCCTGGCGCGGCCGCGGCAGCCCCGAGCGTCCCGGCCTGTGGCTGGGACTGGACGAAGGCGACAGCTGCACGGGCATGGCGTTTCGCGTGCCCGATGCGGTGCGTGATCTGGAAACCCTGATGCTCTGGCGCCGCGAGATGGGCAGCGGTGCCTATGTGCCGGTCGTGCTGCCGGTGCGCATCGGCCAGACCATGAAGCCCTGCATCTGTCTGCGGGCCAATCACCAGCATCGGCGCTACGCAGGCGTGATGCCGACCGAGCGCATCGTCGAGGCGATCGCAACGGCCAGCGGCCACCTGGGCACGTGTCGCGAGTATCTGTTCAATCTGGTGGAAAAGCTAGCCAGCGTGGGCGTGAGTGATCCGGAGCTTGATGTGTTGGTGCGCGCTGTGAACGATTGGCCGACGGCGGCGCCTCGGGACTGATGGCGGCCGGTTCGCCGGACCCAGTACCGTGGTCGACACCATCGAGGCCATGCGCATCGATGCGTTCGCCCAGGTCATTGCCGACGTCCGTTCATCGCGCACAAAATGTCAAATCCCGGACCCGACACGTCGCTAGACTGAATGCTCCAATGGCATTCGCTCAATCGAACCGAAGAAAGGAGCACTAGCGATGAAACCAGTCATGCGGGAAACATGGGACACCTATACATTGGCATGGAAAGCGCGCACTGCACAGGAGAAGCTGCAGAGGCTGCGCGCGAGCACGATCGAGTCGTGCGTCTATCGAGACCCGCTCACCCAGGCAGAAGGCCAGGACTCCCTGGTCGAGTACATGATGTCATTCCATCAGCAGATTCCCGATGGCTACTTCGAGACCACCTGGTTTCTGGCCCATCATGATCGCAGTATCAGCAAGTGGACGATGCATGACGGCCAAGGCGCCATCGTTGGAGAGGGTGTCAGCTATGGGGAATACGACGAAGTCGGGCGATTGCGATCGATGACCGGGTTCTTCGACACACCGCAGTCCTGATCGCGCCATGAACTACCTCGAACGCGTGCAACGCGGTATCGACTATATTGAATCCAACCTCGATGTCGACATCGAACTGGCCGAGGTTGCGCGCTGCGCCGGTATCAGCCAGTGGCACTTTCAGCGCATCTTCAAGGCGCTGACGAACGAGACCTTGAAGACATACATTCGTTCGCGCCGTCTGGCGAGTGCGCTTGACCGACTTTCCTCCACGAAGGAGAGGGTTCTAGACATCGCGCTCGCGTCCGGCTTCGAGACCCAGGAAAGCTTCACCCGTGCGTTCAAGCTGGCGTTCGGCGTGACCCCCGCGAGCTATCGCCGGCACGCGAACCAGTTCAAGTTCCTGCGCAAGATTCAGTTCGACACCGAATATCTGAAGCACCTTCATCAGGGTATCTCGATGGAACCCGAGATTGTCGCTCAGGCGGAACGCCTGTTCGTGGGCGTGCGAACCCGCTATTTCGGCGTCGATTCGGACAAGAACAACATGGCCCGAAAGCTGCCCGCGCTGTGGGCGCAGTTCCTCTCTCGGGCCCATGAAGTCCCGCACAACCTATCGGATCAGCTCTTCGGATTGCTGCGGCAGACGCCCGCAATGACCGACGAACTCGAGTATTTTGCAGTGGCAGAAGTGGCCAGCATCGAAGCGCTGCCCAAGGGCATGGTCAGCGTGCGACTCCCGGCGTCGAGGTACGCCCAGTTCACCCACCGTGGCCCGGTCGGTGCCATCGATCACACGATCAACTATATCTATTCGAGCTGGCTTGCCCGTTCCGGATGGCGACACACCTACGGCGCCGATCTCGAGTCCTATGGCGCGGACTATGATCCGGGGTCGGACCAGTCCGTGATCCGGTACGCGATTCCAGTGACTGGGTAGTGACGATGCAGGCGATGTGCTGCTTTCGCCCTGCAGAGAGGGTGGTCAGTGCTTAAGTGCCGGTTCCGTGGTGTGCTGGCGCCGAACGCCAAACTTCGCGCGCTTCAGAGACGGTCCCTTTCGCGTCAGAGACAGGAGGGCGAGCACAGTTTCCGACGGTCGGCTGGGTGACTGTGATATCCGTGCGATCCGAATTCGACAGACGAGAGAAAATACTGGCTCAATGTTTGCGTCAGGAGTCTGAATTGCCCCGTTTGATCCGTTCATCCCGTCTACGAATATCGGCCGTACTAATCGGGCTGGGTTTGCTGTTGACGTCCTGCGGCGATTCCGGCTCGGTACAAGAGCCCGGTCAGGCCCCGGCGCCGGGCCCCGCCGCTCCAGCAGCTCCCTCCCTGGGCGCTGCCCCGAACGACAAATCCATCACTGTGTCGGGCGAGCTCACTGTCGCGGGTCAGGGCGACCCGCTGCGGTTGGCGCCAAGCGGAACAGGCAAGGCATTCGACCTGGAGATCACCGGGGTCGGCACGGTTTACAAGATCGCGCTTGCCACGCCATCGGAAGCAGGGGCAGGGTCGTGGGCGCTGGAGATGAGACGCTCGCCGGTCAGCGGCAATCGCAACTGGAGCGTTTCCCTGGCGCCCAGGGGCACCGATCCGTTTACCTGCGGTGGGCTCACGATGACATCCCAGCCCCTGCTCTTACGCTGTGATGCCGCTCAGGCCGCCCTCTCTACCGATCGAACCACCCTGACGCTCACGTTTTCCGGCACGCAGCTGATCGCCAACTTCGGGCAGCGATCCTCCAGCGTCACCGGCAAACTGGAAGTGGTGTTTCCTGCGCCGCTGGCGATCGCAAGCCTTGACGACTATCCGTCCGGTTCGAGCGGTTCGGTGTTGCTCAACGACGAGTCGGCGCCCATTTCCGCCATCATCAAACATTCAGCCAGCGACGGGAGTGGCGGCCGGCTTGAGGCCTTGCTCGAAGCACCTGCAGTGGCCAACAGCCTCACACTGGATAGCACCGACATTTACGTGACACTGCCGGATCAGGAGATCCCAGGAGAGGGCGTTGTCTATTCCTGCGGCCGCCCGCTAAGCGATGCGGAGTATGCCTGCCTCGAATCGCCCATCACCTTGGGTGTTCCCTGCGACCGTTCATTCCTGGTTGAAGCCCGCCGCTGTCGTTCGCTAGTTCATGAAGAGGTCGGCAGCACCCTCCGAGGGGAGTTCAATGAGACACTGTACGACGACATCACCTCGCGCCAGGTGAAATCCGTGCGGGCCCGAGCCACGCTCACCTCGGGCCCGCCGATGCGTGGCCGCATCACGTCCGCCGACGGGCGCTTCGCATTTTCCTGCGACGGTAAATGCAATGTCTCGCGCAGCGTCTCGGCTACGCAGGACGATATCGCCGAATTGTCTATCCTGAGTTATACGGCGGCGTCGGGCACCGATCACGCGCTCTCCATCCGGCGTTCGTTGCTCTATCAGGGTCGAATCACCGTGATTCTCGATCTGCTGTATTCCGGCAGCAGCGAGTCGGCAAGCGGCTATCCTGCCATCGATGCCAACGCCGTTCAGTTCAATGACGAAACCTCGGAAATCGAACTGGAGAGTTTGCGTCTGACGGGCGTCGGAGGGCAGGATGCGGTGATCCTGTCCGGCACTGTCGCGGCCTTTGCTCGCTGAGCTGAGCAGCCATGGACCTTGCTTGAGAATGATGCCGGTGGGGCCGGCGCGCCGTCACGAGCGGCACTCGGCCTGAAGACCCCCAACCGTTGGACGATCGATCTGCGCGAGCACCGGGGCCAGGGAGGGTGGTAACGCGGCGATCGTTGCACACCATGCCCAGCAGGCCGGGCGATCAGCGTTCACCGGCAAAGGAACTCCGGGACGAGCGAGCGTTGGCCAGATCCTCGCTCAGCTCGTCACGAACTGCCCGTGCAGGCCCAGCGGAAGACGATACGGCAGCTCTGCCTGGGCGATCGGGCCGGCATCGACCTGCGCCGCGTCGAACACCGACAGCCGGCTGCGCTGCACACGCCAGTCGTAGCTCGTGCCCACGACCCAGCCAATGCCTTCCGCACTGCCGGGGCGTGGTACGAACACATGTTCCTCGGCGATCACGCGTTCGCCGTAGTCCCATTGCTGCAACCTGGCCCGCTTTCGGTCGACGCTGACGATTGCATTAAAACCGAAGACCGCCTCGGGCATGGTCCGGGTACGACTCGCAAGCACGAGCCGCGAGGTCGGCAGGCCGGTAAAACGGGCATCGAAGCGCGGAAACTCCGCACCGCGCAAGGGCAGCGTCTCGATCCGTGCCGATCGCCTTCTCAGGTCGAGCCGAAGTTCCGAGACCGGCTCCTGATCCAGCACGACACGCTCCGGTGACGCCGTCGTTGCACCCACGATCGCCTGCATCAGGCGATCGAAGGCAGGCGCACGCACGACTTCGACGCGAACCGTTTCGCCATCCTCCCAGGCGTTGCCCAGATGAAAGGCAAAGAAGGGGGGCAGCGAAAAGCGGTGGGCAACGCCCAGGGTTGCCTTGTCGATCAGCAGCACATCGACCTGCCCTGCGGCATTCCAGCCCAGGCGATCCATGAACGCGGCGCCTGGGCCCTTCGGTCCGGCGCCGGAGGCCTGTGACCGTTCACCGTTATGAGAAATCGAAGCCCAGGTGATCGGCATCAGGACGAAGACGAGGAATCGGCGCGTGACCGCGAAGTCGTGCACCATCTCGGCGTTCGGCGCGTCGATCAATGTCGCGCGATTCAATCGACCGTGGCGATCGATATCGTAGAGCGCCAGTTTCCCGCTGCCGCCCAGATAGCCGAAATTCCAGATGCGCCCATCGGGATCGACCCGCGGGTGAGCGGAGAACGAGAGCCCGTCGGTATCCGGCGAAAAGACTCTGCGTCCGCGCGTCGCCAGGGTGTCGGGATCGATACGCCAGGCCGAACCCGCCTCCCACAGCGCCAGTAGTTCATCGGCAACCGGCAATACCGCGATGTTGGCGACGTTCATGTCATCGGGCGACGCGACGGGCAGCGCATCGGTGAAGGCCGTTCCGAACCCGCCGCGCAGAAAGCGACCGGCTTTCTCCTCGACTTCATAGCGACGCGTACGGATCATCCGGCCACGGTGCACAACGGCATCGGCATCGAAGCGAAAGGACTGCATCATCCCGTCGCCATCGAACCAGTGCTGATACCGGGTAACGCCGCGCTGCATCCGGGCAGGGCCGTTGCGATAGAGTGTGCCCGACAGGCCCTTGGGCAGTGGCCGATCGAAGCGCACCCGAAGCGGCCCGCGCGCCTCGACGAAATCGTCGAAACTACTCGCGAAGGCCCGTATCGGATCGACGGCCGAGGGTGAAGCGCGCCCGCGTGCCTCGGCCGCGCCGGTCCAGCCGCTGATTCCTGTCAGGCCGGTCGAGATCGCGGTCCCGGACAGCGACCGCAAGGCCGAGCGTCGGGATGCCATCGTCGGCGTCATGCGCTCCGGCATGCTCACAGTCCGATCTCCACCGCGAAGCCACCGGCCGGCAATCTGAATTTGGCGTCGTTCCAGCCAGGCCCACCGATCACGGACTTACCCTGGACCGATCCTCCCCAGGGTTCCTTCGGGATGCCAATCAGGTTGGTGTCGAGCTTGCCATTGCCGTCGAGATCCTGATAAACGAGCACCGCGTACTCGCCCTCTGGAAGATCGTTCACCACGATCGTCATCTTGCCGCGCGTCGCCGGTTTCTGGATGCCATGCAAGCGTGTCTTGCGAAAGTCGGCTTCCGATCCATAAATGGCGATCTGCACCATGCCTTCGCTGCGCTCGATGTTCGTCAGGTTGATCGTCAGGTCTGCGGCCGAGGTGTAACCGGCTGCATACTACAAAGGCCGAGCGCGCCAAGCGCAATCTTCGCCGGGTGCAGGCCACGACCTCGCTGCGACGCGAGTGGGTTCGACAGTTCATGTTTCATCGCATTCTTCCGGTGTCATTGGGTTGATGTGAACGAAGTATCGGATCGTGCGCCTTGCCCAGTCACTGTCGATGCGACGGATCACGATCCACGCGGCCTGAAGCGTCGGATCGCGTCGCGAACGGCAGAGACCCGAAGCGCCAACATCCTGAGCGTGCCGCGACGACGCCATAGCGCCCAGCCCGTGGGTGGCTGTGGGCCCGGATAGACGGTTTCAGCCTGCACGCGACGGTGCAGGTGCAGATCACCGTCACCTGGCCGCCGAACACCGCGCCGGAACAGTCGTTGCCGGCGCGGTGTTCGGCGGCGAGATTACGGCTAGCGAGGCGGTTACCGTACAAGCGTCAACGAGTTTGTCTTCGCGCATCTGGGTGGCGATTTTACGGGCCAGCGTTTCGCCGCCCTTGTCCTGGGCAAACATGTTTCCGCTCAGAAACGAAAGCTCGGCCCTGGCCCGCCACATTTCCTTACCGTCTGACCCTCACGGCCGGGCCTCGTAGTTCAACCTGTTCTGGGTGCCCCCCGCTGCCGACAATGACTCTGCCGCCACCGGCATCGCGCAAGGCCAGAATCGAAGCGGCGCCAATCGCCTTGGCTTTGTGGTTGGTCGTCGGCAGTGGGACCAGACGGTCCCGGTTGCCCTTGGCATTGCGCACATGCACGCGGGCGCGCGCCGCATCGATGTCGCTCACCTGCAGGCGCAGGCCTTCGCCCAGGTGCAGGCCCGTGCGGTACAGAGTGAGGAACAACACCCGCGAGCTAATCACACGGGTGCCTTGAGCACCTGGGCCGCTTCCTGGACCGTGAGGATATTAGGCAGGGGCTGGCCCCTTGGCGGCTTGACCAGATCCGCAAACGCGAGCTTTGGGCAGATCCTCGCTCCTGGGCCAGTCTTGGCCGAGGACAAGGGTGTTTTCAAGGTGTTTTCAACAAAGACCGACTGCCAAGCCGGCGCAGGTCAGACGGGAAAAAGGGCGTTTGATCTTCCTATCCCCCCAGGCGCGCATTCTGGAGCTGCGCGAGCAGATCGCGCTGCCTGCCCACATGCGCAAGCAGTTCGGCATCACGCCTGGCAGCGTTGTGATTATCGAATCGCGAAACGGCGAGTTGGCGTTGAAACCCGCTGCTGTTTCGGAAATCGAGCGTCATACCGACGAGCAGATCGCGCAGTGGGACACCGAAGACAAGCTCACCACTGCCTCGCGCAAGCGCATTCTGGCGCGTCTGCAAAAAGCCTGATGCGGGTTTTTCTCGACGCCAATATCCTGTTCACGGCTGCGCCTAACTCCAAGGGCAAGGCGGCGCTGGTGATCGAGCTGGGTCAGGCCGGACTTTGGCAACTCGTCACCAGTGCCTACGCGCTGGAAGAAGCGCGCCGCAATCTGGCGCTAAAATTTCCTGATGGTCTGGCGCGGCTTGAGACCTTCGCTCAGGGATTGCGACTGTCACCCGACGCGACCGACACGGATTGCCCGGGGGGCTTGCCGGAAAAGGACTGCCCCATCTATCGCGCAGCGCACGCCTGCCGGGCGGATGTCCTGCTCACGGGCGATCTGCGCGAATTCGGGTTTTTGATGAATGACCGCAACAAGTCGGGCGGTTTGCTGATCCAAACCGTCGCCGATTTTCTGAACGCTCTTTGACCCAGCCGCAATGGTTGGCGCCGGTTCTGCGGGTGGTTCATGGCGTGATCAGGCGCCATTTGCTTGATCTGAAGCACTGCCCGTATTGCGGCGGCACGCTCAGCATTATCGCTGCGATACTGGAGCCAGCGCGGTTGCAATGTGATTCCCGATCGCGCCGAGCTGGTCACCCTGCTGCGCCAGGCCGGGTTCGCCATGCCCATCGATCGCACGCTGATCGCACAAAGGTTCACGGTGCTGGCCACTCATCGCTGAGATTTGGCAACCGGCGCTGGCCGCAGACGCGTGACCGAGATCCTACGACACGACGCAGCTCGCGCTGGATCGGCAATTCCTGGCCGTCTTCGCGAACCCGCACATCTTCAGGACGCCGACACCCGCCGCAACAGCCCGTGCCCAGATCCGTGCCCTCATTGCCATACCCGACATCATCGTCATTGCTGAAGGCGAAGGCTACCTGAGCCGGCTGGAAGAAGTGGTACTGCAGGCCCGGGTTCACGGTGGCGCGATCCACGATGCGTGCATCGCTGCCATCTGCTTGTTTCACTGCATTTTGGAACTGCTGTCGGCGGATCGTGATTTCTCGCGGTTCGCAACGCTGCGCACGCGCAATCCGCTGAGTCGGTTCGCCCGCTGCTCCCCTCGGGCACCTCCCACGTCAGCGCGCGGGCAACGACCGCCTGCTCCACCGACCCGGCGGCGAAAAACATCCAGCGGAAGATCGCCGCGCGCGCTGAGTCACCCGGCGGAGGGATCAGGCCCTTGTCTGGAAACGCGACGGCGAGGTAGGCAAAGATTGCGGCCGCAGCGGTGACGACCGCGCCGCCATGGCGCAGCGCGGGCTCCTTGCCCATCGGATTGATCGCCAGGTGTTCCGGATCTATCATCGGCGGACCGAAGTCGACCCACTGTGTCTCGTACGGATCGCCGAGCTCCTCCATCAACCAGTGCACAATCCGGCCGCGTGACTGCGGGTTGGTGTTGTACACGAGCTTCGACATCGGTCGATCGGGCATCCAGATGAACGCGTTGTCACCCTGGACCCGGTCGAAACCGCCGGCCCGCCACAGGCGCCCGCCCCGCAGCATGAGAACGGCGCACTCTCGACCGTCAATGCGAGCTATGCATCGGTCGCCGAAAATCATGTGATGAACATCGATTGCAAAGAGGCCAGCGCTTCGTCAAACGCGGCACTAAATGCCAGAGGCGTTCCACTTCACCAAGAACGATAGATTCTGCGATCACTCCGTCACTCACGTTGGGGGTGACGCCCGGATACCTGATTCGTATATTGGCCCACATCGCTTTTGCGCATCCAAGCCAGGTGCACTCCTCATTGCTATAGCAGGTCTGTGATGTTGACCGTTCGAACCCACTCGCAGGACACTCGATGACCCACACCGCCATTTCGCCCACGGCTGCGGTGGGCCATTCACTGCCCGCCGCAGTTCATCCCGTTGACGATAGACTCTCCGTAAGGGCGCTGCTCGTATTCGGCTTGCAGCACGTGCTGGTCATGTATGCTGGCGCTATTGCGGTTCCGCTCATCATTGGGGGCGCGCTGGCTTTACCCAAGGATGAACTTGCCTTACTCATCAATTCGGCAATGCTTGCCTCGGGAATCGTCACTCTGATCCAGTCCGTCGGATTCTGGAAACTGGGTATCCGGCTACCCGTGATGATGGGTGTCAGTTTCGTTGCCGTCGCGCCAATGCTGGCGATGGCCGCCGACCCGGAGCTGGGCCTTCCGGGCATCTTCGGCGCAGTGATTGCGGCCGGCCTATTCGGTGTCACCGCCGCACCCTTCATCAGCCGGATGCTACCGCTATTTCCGCCCGTCGTCACCGGCACGATCATTACGGCGATGGGACTGTCGCTGATGCGTGTCACGATCGAATGGGCGGGGGGCGGGGCCGGCCATCCGGACTTCGGTGCACCGACTTTCCTCGGTGTGGCGATGACCGTGCTGGCAAGCATCGTGGCGATTACGCGATGGGCCCGAGGATTCTGGGCCGACATCGCAGTGCTGCTTGGACTGGTTATCGGTTTCCTGTTTGCGCTTGCGCTCGGCCATGTCGAATTCGACGGTGTTGCGCATGCGCCATGGATTGCGGTTGTGTCGCCGTTGCATTTCGGTCTTCCGACCTTCGATCCGATTGCGATTGCAACCATGTGCATCGTGATGATTGTCGTGATGGTTCAGTCGATGGGCATGTTCCTCGCGCTTGGCGAAATGACAGGTCGAGTGCTCGATCGGAACGATCTGGCCAGGGGCTTGCGTGTCAACGGCGTGGGTTCGATCATCGGTGGCGTTTTCAACACCTTTGTACACAGTCCGTTCTCGCAGAACGTGGGATTGGTCGGCATTACCGGTGCACGTAGTCGCTGGGTCTGTGTCGCGGGTGGCGCCATCCTGGTGGCGCTGGGCCTTTTGCCCAAGGTCGCGATGTTGGTGGCGTCGATCCCGTTGTTCGTGCTGGGGGGTGCCGGCATTGTGATGTTCGGCATGGTGGCCGCCACCGGCATCCGTATTCTGAGTGGTGTGAAGTTCGACGGCCACAGGCGGCACAATCTGTACATTGTTGCAATCAGTGTGGGCTTCGGGTTGATTCCCGAAATGTCAGCCGAGTTCTTCAGCCAGATGCCACAGCTGCTGGGGCCGATACTGCATAGTGGCATCTTGCTCGCCGCGTTGCTGGCAATCGTCCTGAATGGCATCTACAACGGATGGACGCCACAGTCGACTGCCTGACTGCCAATAGTTCAGATGGTTTCTCGGCACGCCAAATTGATTCACGGGTCGAAAGCAAACTGCACCATGGATGTTTCGAGCTCATCGGTCGGGGTGTATCTGAGCAGGACGGTGAGCAACGCTGGCTGGCCGAGTCACTGCGGGATAGGGCGGCGTGTGAGGCCAAGTTTCGCTCGATGAATCGCTCGACGATTTTTGCGCAGTCGGGCTCACGAGACGGTGTTCATGCAACGGTGCTCTCGCTAGCGAGCACAGGAGCGTACCGGCTCGTGACAACCGTTACTTGGAAGACCGGACTGTTCCAGCGAACAGGTCTTAAGCGGTCCGACGTTGTCGAACCCCTCGCATCCGCAGCCTGCGCCGCGCCCAGATCCAGAGCCCGCTGACCATTAGTCCGATCAACGCGATCGAGGTCACGATATTCACGAGTGCACTCCAGGCGCCTGCCCACACGCCTTCGTGCAGCGCGCGTGGCCACGCGGTCGGACCGGCCACGAGGCCGCTTGCGCCAACCCCAAAGACTCGCGTTTCGCCGCCGTCGTAAATGCGGGCCCGGGTGACGCTGCCCATCGGCCTGATCCAGTAGACATCGGCCAGATCGTGGGACTTCGCGACGACCCTGGTTTCCTCGCGCAAGGCGAGCGGTGGCCCCTGCACCGTCGGAGCAGGGCCGGTGAACATCACGCCATAGGCGATGGCCAGACCGGTCAAGGGTGATAGAAGGAGCAGTGGCAAAGAGGTCCAGGCCGTCACGCGATGCCAGCCGCTCAGCGTGTTCCTGAACACTGGCCGGCCTATCAGCAGCCCCAGCGGAAGAGACACCAGCATTGCGATCGTCGCGGTGTCGACCAGCCATTTGAGGTCCAGTAGCAGGCTCTCGTGAAGGCGGCGCGAGGTCGTGAAGACGTCTGACCAGAGCGACCTGTCTGCGGGGAGTCGCTCACCAGTGGCGAGATCGATCCGTATCGCCGGCTTGCGTGGACCCTCGGCCAGCAGGATCGCGTTGTCGTAGGCGCGCACGTTCAGCGTTGTCGCCTTGCCGGCCGGATCGTGCTTCGCCAGCGCGGATTCGACCCTGTCCAGGGAAATCGAACGACCGGTGAGGGAACGATCCATCAGCATCGGTTCGAATGACAGGATCAGGCCGGTGACGAGTATCACCACCCACGGTAGCGCGAGCGTCAGCGTGGTTCACCGGTGCAGTTTGAGCAGAATGGGTTTCATGTATGGGCGTGGCCTCCCGGTGGTGTCGTGCGCCGGAACCAGCTCGCGCATCCCGGCCTTCCCGCAAGACCGCCGACGCTGTCCGCGCTGGAACAGGTCGGCTCAAGACTGCACACGACGGTGCGGGTGCAGGTCACCGTCATCTGGCCGGCGCGGTCGTTGCCGGAGCAGTCGTTGGCGGCGCGGTGGTCGGCGGCGAGGTTGTGGCTGGCGAGGCGGTTACCTTGCAAGCGTCGACGAGTTTGTCTTCGCGCATCTGGGTGGCGATTTTACGGGCCAGCGTTTCGCCGCCCTTGTCCTCGGTAAATATGTTTCCACTCAGGAACGAAAGCTCGGCCCTGGCTCGCCACATTTCCTTGCCGTCTGAACCTCTCAGGCGGGCCTCGTAGTTCAACCTGTTCTGGGTGCCTCCGCTGCCGACGATGACTCTGCCGCCACCGGCATTGCGCACGGTCAGCATCGAATCGGCGCCAAACGCCTTGACCTTGTTATTGACGGTTTTTTGCCAGTCGAGATCGAGATTGTCGTAGCGAAGGTGCTCAACCTCGACCCCGCATTCCTTCATTGCCAGCGTCAAGGCCGTCTGGAACGAGAAATAGTGCACTTGGGTGAAGTACTGATCGACCACGTTGGCGACGACCAGCATCCGACGTGAGGGCTTGACCTCCCCAGTGACTGCGGATTTCATTACTGCGGTGCCCGATGCGGCGCAACCCGCGACCAACGTTGGCATCACGATGGCCCAAACGATGGCGGCGGTCGCCCGTTGCCAGCCCACCTGTCGCCGTGCGATGACGAGCCACCAGTGATTGGAACCGCGGTCGAGACTGACGGAACGGTCATTCATCGAAACTCCCTTGACGGACTGTGGCAGATGATCGTCGAGCGTATGATGCAGATGGTTGTCTAAGCCTGCGACGTGCTCGCGCATCGTCATTGTAGCGAGATGATCGGATCCGCGACAAAGGGCGTTTGAGTTTCCTATCGATCGTAGCCGCAGCAGAACTTCCGTTAGAAGGTGCCGTGAACGTTCAAGTCAACCGTCTTCTGCCAGTTCGATGCGGCGTTCGCGCTTTAGATTCTCTCGCGGATGATAATGTCCGCGTTGTTGCGGTCCGGACGCCCGATCCAGTACAGTGGTCGACACAATCACAACAGGACGGAGACCAACATGGCTGATGACACGAGTGCGCAGGGCGTGAGCACACCCACCGTCGATGAACAGATCGCGCGCGTTTTTGAATGGCGGCGCGGCTTCAATGCCATGCACCTGATCGACATCGGGGTTCGTCTCGGCCTGTTCCGGGCCTGGGTGGACCAACCCGGTTCAACACCGGCCCAGGTTGCCCGGGCGCTGGACCTTCACGCGCCTTATGTTGCCACCTGGTGCACGACCGCGTATTCGTTCGGCCTGCTCGAGACCGATGATCAAATCGGCTTCCGTCTGGCACCTCATATCGATCAGATCTTCGGCAAGCCCGGTCATCCACGTTACCTGGGCGGTTATGTCCACCTGGGTACCGAGTTCGCCACTGAGGACTTTCGCTTCACCATCGAGGCCATGCGCAGCGGCGCTGTCCGGCCGTTCCAGGGGCGCAGCGACGCCTTTGCCCAGGTCATTGCCGACAGCACGGCCGGCCTGCAGATCCTAAGCGCACGCAAGCTGCTGCCCGAACTGCCCGGCCTGCAGGCGCGGTTGGATAGCGGGGGCACCGTGCTCGAACTCGGATGTGGCGCGGGCCGTCATCTGATCGAAATCGCCAAAGCGTTTCCGGCCGCGCACTGCCTGGGCGTGGACATCGATCCCACCGGCATCCAGGTGGCCCGGGCTGCCATTGATCGGGCGGCGATGGCCGATCGCATCACGCTGATCGAAGGCGACATCGCATCGGCTGTCGAGCCTGGAATCGCCGATGTGGTGGTGATGATCGAAGTGCTGCATGAGATCGGCCAGTCGATCCGGCAACACGTGATCGATGGATGTCATCGAGCATTGCGTGCCGGCGGCTGGTTGTTGATCGTCGACGAAACCTATCCGGGGAAGCTGTCTGAGTCGCGTCACCCCGAGTTTCTGTTTCCGGTGCAGACCGGCTTCGAGGAAATGACCTGGGGCAATGTGATTCCCGATCGCGCCGAGCAGGAGACACTGCTGCGCCAGGCCGGGTTCGCCGGGGCCATCGATCGCAGCCTGATCGGTGAAGGGTTCACGGTGCTGGCCACTCAACGATGAGACTTGTTTGTGTTTGTAAATTCCCGCCAAACGGGCGGGCGCAGGAGTAGTCTTTTGACTATCTGACAATGTTAGATAGTGCCAATCAAGCGTCAACCACAAGACGCCCTGGCATGGCAGGTCCATAACAACATCAAGCTGAGGAGATCACCGTGGTTGTTTCCGCAATTCGTCGCCTGGCTGCGGCCGGGAGTCTGGCCGCTTGCGCATTGGTATCGACAGCACCACCCGTCAATGCCGCATCGCCCGACGGCATGAAGCTCTATGTGTTTTCTTCGGGTGCGCTCACGATCGGTAAGGGCGTGCTGCAGAATTTCGGGCCGATGGATCCGCCGATCAAGATTCCCGTGGCTTTTTACCTGATCAAGCATCCTAAGGGCAACGTGCTCTTTGATACCGGCAACAATGACAAGATCATCACCGACCCCAGTTATTGGGGGCCGTCGTTTGATGCGCTCAAACCGGTGAATACGCCCGATGTCGCGATCGACGTGCAATTGAAGAAAGTCGGTGTCTCGCCCGATGACGTCAAGTATGTCGTGGTCAGTCATATGCATCTGGATCACGGGGGCAATGTCGGCAAGTTTCCGAATTCGACACTGATCATTCAACGGGACGAAATCAATTTCGCGATGTTCCCGGACGAGCCGTTCACCGGCGCTTTCATTCCTGGGGATTCCTGGGCATTACGCTCCCCGGTGGGCAGCAGCAAGCCCAATGCGATGAAGATGGTCATCCTCGACAATCAGGATATGGACATCTTTGGCGACGGCAGCGTCATCGTCAAAAGCTCGCGCGGCCACACCCCCGGTTCCCAGATGATGCTGGTCCGGCTGCCCAAGCTTGGTTCGACGATCCTGACCGGCGACAATGTTTACTTCCGCGAGAACGTCGAAAAAAGCATTCCACCCAATCTCGTCCTGGCCTATGACCCGGCAGGCATCATGCGCGCCTACGAGTGGATTCGCTACATGGCCGCCACGGAAGGGGCGGATTTTTTCACTGCCCACGATCCCGATGCCTTTAAGGCCATGAAACAGGCGCCGGCGTATTACGAATAATCGTGCGAAGAAGGCTGTTGGGGTGGATGAGGTACAAGCGCCGATGGCGGCTGTCGTCCGGGTCGAGAATCTGAGCAAGTTCTATGGCCGCTTTCGGGCCGTGCATGATGTGAGTTTCGAGATGGCCCGGGGCGAGGTGGTGGGTTTGCTTGGCCCCAATGGCTCGGGCAAATCGACCATCCTGCGGGTGCTGACCGGCTACCTGACGGCCAGTGCCGGCCGGGTGAGCGTTGCCGGACACGATCTGCTCGACGAGGGGCTGCAAGCGCGTCGGCATATCGGCTATGTGCCCGAAGACGCGCCCCTCTATGGGCATATGCGCGTTACCGAGGCGCTGGCATTCATGGGCCAACTCAAGGGCCTGAGCGGCGCGGGCTTGCGTGATGCCATCGATGAAGTTGTGGTCGCCTTGTCGCTGCAGCCGGTGATCGGCCGATCGGTCGGTCATCTGTCGCGAGGCTATCGACAACGGGTGGCCATCGCCCAAGCCTTGCTCAACCGGCCCGCATTACTCGTGCTGGATGAACCCACCAACGGCCTGGACCCGCGTCAGATCATCGAATTGCGAGAATTGATCCGCGGGCTGGCCGTCGATCGCGCCATTCTGGTGACCTCGCACATCCTGGCCGAGATCGAGCGGGTCGCGCACCGGGCATTGATTCTGCTCGACGGTCGCCTGCTGGCCGATCTGCCACTACGCGACGCCGATGTCGACCTCGAGGCGGTCTTTCTCGGACTGACCGCCGAGCAGGCCTCATGAGTGCCTTCGAAGCCCTGGTCGCCAAGGAAACGCGGGCTCTCTATACCTCACCCATCGCCTATGCAGTGGTCGCTGTATTCCTGGTGTTGATGGGGTACACCTTCGTGGCCACCTTGTTTCTGAACAAGACCGCCACCCTGATTCATTCGTTCTTCCAGGCCGCGACCCTGTTGCTGCTGTTTGTCCCGGTCATCACGATGCGGTTGTTCGCCGAAGAACGCCGGGCCGGCACCCTGGAGCTGCTGCTCACCGCGCCCGTGCGCGAAATCGACGTGGTGCTGGCCAAGTTTTTGGCCAGTCTGTCGGTGGTGGTCGTCATGGTGAGTCTCACCCTGGCCTATCCCCTGACCCTGGTGTTGTTCGGCGACCCGGATCTGGGGCCCATCTACAGTGGTTATCTGGGCCTGTTGCTGTTGGGCGCGGCGCTGGTGGCCATCGGTCTGGCGATTTCCGCGCTCACGGCCAACCAGGTCATCGCCGCCGTGGTGTCTCTGGGGCTGTTCCTGTTGCTCTGGATGCTCGACACCCTGGGATCACTGTTGCCCGCGCCCTACGACAATATCGTGATCAATCTGTCGCTGCTCGCGCACTTCACGCCGTTCGCCACCGGCGCACTGTATCTGTCGGATCTCGGCTTCTTTGTGAGCCTGGTGCTGGTCGGCCTGGCCTTCGGCGTGCGTGCCCTGGCGAGGCGCTGAGATGCATGCCTCAACGATCGACGTCGCCGATCTGGCATGGTTTGCCGGCTGGACGATCGCGGTGCTGGTGTTGTTCGGCTTCGTCCTGCGGCTACCCTTGCAGACCCGTTTGTCGCGTGGGTTCAGCCTCGCCTACAACGCTGTCGTCGTGCTCGGCATCAGCGCCGTGGCGGTGCTGGCCAATGTCGCGCTGTCGCTGCACGATGTGCATGTCGATCTGACGCGCGAAGCCGTGTTCACTCCCTCGCGTGAGGCCATCGAGGTGGTCGACCGATTGCAGCGTCCGGTGCAACTCACCTATTACTATCAGGGCGAGGATGAAAATGGTCGCCGCGCTGCCGAGATCTGGCAGGTGATGGCCAGGCGCAACCCCTTGCTGCAGGTCCGCACCCTGGATCCGGATCGGGAACCGGGTCTGGCCAGAGACGCGGGGCTCAAGCTCTACAACACCGCCGTACTCGAGGCGGACGGCCGACGGATCCTGGTCAGTTCGACCGACGAGATCGAGATCGCCATCGGCCTGCAGCGGGTGCTGCGCGAGCGAGTGATCACGGCCTGTTTCATGGAGGGGCATCAGGAGTACCCGATGCAGGGCCTGGAGTTCCATACGCATTTCGAAAGCGTCGCGGGCCACAACCATGGTGACAGCAGTTCGGCGCGGATCCAGTCGGAGGGTCACGGTGTCGGTCGTCTGCAGCGCTCGCTGGCGGGTCTGGGCTATGACACGCGGGTCATCACGCCCGCCCTGGAAGGTTCCATCTCGCCCACCTGCTCGGTCGTGATTGCCGCAGGACCGCGCACCACCTGGTTGCCGGACGAGGCCCGCATCGTATCGGCCTATCTGGAACGCGGCGGTTCGATGTTGCTCATGTTCGACCTGGGTTTCGAGTTGGAACCCGGCCTGGCCGAGCTGCTCGGTCGCCTCGGCATGCGCATGGCGCAACAGGTTCTGCGTGACCCGGCCAGCCACTATGGTCGGGACATCGAGACCGTCGCGGTGACGGCCTATGATCCACATCCGATCACGCGGCGCGTCTCCATGACGCTATTCCCCGGCGTCAGACCGATCGAAGTGATTGCGCCGGCCGACGGGCTGCGAAGCACCGCGTTGGTGAGCAGCAGTCAGAAGAGTTATGCCGTGGCCGTCTCGCCGGTCGCGCAGCGCCTGCCGGGCGATGCCGCCGGTACGATGGCAAGGCCACCGTCTGGTGTTCTGCATCTAAATTCGGCGCCTGCCCCGGTCGGCGAGGGGGCCACCGATGAAGTACCCGTCGATCAAGCCGCACGCAGCCATCCCATCGTGGCGATCAGCGAAGGCCGGCTCAGCGCGACGAGCGAGGCCGATCTACGGGTGGCGGTGGTGGGTGATGCCGACTTTGCGAGCAACTCCTTCCTGCCGTTCGTGGCGAACAGCGATCTGGCCTTGTCGCTGCTGCGATGGCTGGTGCGGGAGGAGCGCGATGCCGCGATTGCCTCGAGAATTCCGGCACCGTCGCTGATCATTCTGACCGATACGCAGAGCCGCTGGATCTTCATCATGCTCGAATTGTTGTTGCCCGCCCTGGTCTTGATGGTCGGTGCATCGGTCTGGTGGCGACGTCGATGACGGCCTTGGCCTCTCGCCTGAGCGCGCGGTCCCGGCTGATCGGCTGGTGGCTGGCCGCCCTGTTCTCGGTTGCGTATCTGGCGACCATGGCTTACACGGGGGCGCTGCCCCGGAGTCGTCAACTCGTGCAGACCCATGCGGATGGCCTGCTGGCGGTTGAGCCCGGTCAGGTGCAGCAGGTCGACCTGATGTCAGGCAATGGCGTTTCGCTGAGCTTCGAGCGCGCCGATGGCCGATGGATTCGCCAACACGACGGCATCACCCTGACAGCGCCACAGGTGAGCACCCTGGAGCGTGCGGTGCAATTCATGCATACCTCGCCGCCGGTGCGCGAGTTCGATCATCCGTCGGCATCGGCATCGGCCGGTCAGACAGATCAATACGGCTTGGACAAGCCGGTGCTCACGCTCAGTTTGCGCAGTACGGACGGGGCCGTGCTCCAGGCCCGCTTCGGCGCGCTCAATGCCGATGGCTTTCTGCAGTATGTGCAGGTGGACGGCCGACCGACGCTGTTCCTGTTGTCACGTTTCGTGGGCACGGAATGGCAGGCCGTCGTCGAGGCGGTGACCCGATGAATCGGCACGCGGCGGTTCGTGCCTATCGAGTGTTGCTGGTTGTCATGTTGCTCGGTGGTGTTCCGTTCGGCGTGTTTGCCCATGATGGCGGCGCCGGTCTCCCCGGTGATGATGTGGGCCTGAACGACCCGCATGGCCCCCACCACCGGTCCGCTGATGGTCAGCAATAGCAGTCTGGCCCATCTGGGCACCACGGATGGCGGTGCGACGCTGAGCGGGGGGGGCTTTTGCATCTGTTCACCGAACCGGCGCAATTCATGTTGCTGATGAATATGGCGCTGCAGTGGCGTGGCCTGCGCTTCGGCTGAGCGTCCTCAGCGTCGGGCGGCCGGGCGTGATCGCCGTATGATCCGTCGCAACACGTCGGTTTTGAACACGACATGCTCGACCAGTGCGCCCGCCACATGTAGCGCCACCACGACGATCAACAGCCTCGCCGCGAGGCCATGGGCCTGGGCGATGAGTTCGACATGGAAGATCCAGCCGGTCATGCCGACCAGTGGCATGCCCACGAGCAAACCATACAGCGCGACATGGGTGACTCTGGCCATCGACACGGCCCAGGTCGGCGAGTGCGCGCTGACCGGCGGCCGTCCGTTGAGCGACCGATCAGCCAGGCGCGCCAGCGCGGCAAAGAAGATGAGGCAGCCAGTCAGCAGATGCATGTAGCCATTGCGCCGCGCGTTCGCGGCTGCATCCAGACCTTTGTCGAAAAAGTCGGCCATCGACCCGCCGGTCAGAAATTGCAGGATCACCAGCAATACGATCAGCCAGTGCAGCACGATGCTCAGCCGGCTCCAGTCGGCCGGTGCAGCGGGATCCGCCATCAAATCCTCGGTCCTTGGCTGATTCATGACAGGCTGGCCGTCGGGACGGTTCAGCCAGTGCTCGCGCCGGCATGGGCGGCGGCTTCATCACCGAACACATCCTGGTAGGACGTCCAGGTGGTGAGCATGACCACCGGAGCCAGGAGAATCCAGCCCAGGCCGGCCGGAATCGTGGCCAGCAGCGCGGCCGCCAGATACAGAATGCCGAACAGCAGAAACGCCGGGATGTTTTTCAGATTGGCCATGAAGCTGGCCGTGATGGCGTTCACCGGCGAGACATCACGAAACACGACCAGGGCCGGCGCGAACCAGAACGCCATGCCGATCAGGACCGACAACACCAGTCCGAGCAGAATGGCGAGCAGGCCCACGCCCATGGCTGCCATCAATCCGGCATCGCTATCCGCCGCACCACCGGCGATACCACCGACCACGGCGCCCATGCCGACGAGGCCGGCGGTGAGCACGATCAGCAGCGAAGCGCCAAGGACGATCGCGCCCAGAATGATCAGGGCGGCGAGTTTGTCCTGCAGGCCGGTCAGCAGATCACTCAACTCCAGGGTGCCGCCCGCCTCGACCTTGCGCGCGGCCACCTGCCAGGCGGCCACGAACACCGGCATGACCAGCGGCAGGGCGAGTTGGCCGAGCAGCGGGATCAGGCCGAGCAGAATCCAGATCGCGATCATGCCCAGGGCGAGCAGGGTCCACATGAGTGGCGCGCGCATGAACAAGGCAAAGGCCCTGGTGTACCAGTCAATGGCGTGACTGGCAGGAACCTTTTGCGAGCGGGTGTGCAATGAACCGGTCGGTGCGATCTCATTCATGGGATTCTCCCCAGGGCGACTGGCCCCAGAGTATGCCGCAAGCCTCGTGCCGCACCATTGTGCAACCGGGTGAGTGGCCAGGCCCTTTGATTCAGGCCTGAACGCGGAATCGCGCGACCGAGTTCTTCAACTCGCCGGCCAGTTCGGCCAGGCGTTTGATCGAGTCGGCGGTTTGACGGGTGCCTGCACCGGTCTGTTCGGTCACCATGAGAATCCGCTGGATGCTCGATGCGACGTCCTGGGCGGAGCGCGATTCATGGGCCGTGGTCATCGAGATACGAGAGATCAGGTCGGCCAGCTCGCGCGACACCTTGCCGATGCCGGTCAGGGCGCTACCCGCCTCGTCCGAGAGCTGCTTGCCATCGACCACGCCCTGGGTGCTGCGTTCCATTGCCGCGATGGCATCCTGGGCATCGGCCTGAATGGTCTTGATCAGGGCCGAAATATCCAGCGTTGCCCGGGCCGAGCGTTCGGCCAGTTTCTGCACTTCCTGGGCGACCACGCTGAAGCCCCGTCCGGCCTCGCCGGCCGAGGCCGCCTGGATGGCCGCATTGAGTGACAACAACTTGGTCTTGTCGGTGATGTCCGAGATCAATTCGACGATCTCGCCGATTTCCTGGCTCGATTCGCCCAGGCGCTTGATTCGTTTGGATGTCTCTCGAATATGGTCGCGAATCAGATGCATGCCAGCAATCGAATTCTCGACGGCCCGATGGCCTCGATCGGCGGCCTCCAGCGTGGCATTGGCCACCTGCACCGACTCGGCCGCCGATTCAGATACCGACTTGATCCGACCGGCCATGTCCAGCACGGACTTACCTGTGTCGCGGATCTCCCTCGACTGCTGATCGCTGGCGGCCTGCAGGCCGGTGGCGATGAGTTCGGCGCGGCCGGAAGCCACCGAGACCGAGTCGGCGGTTTCGTTGATCCGACCGACCAGGCTGCGCAATTCTTCGATCGTATAGTTGATCGAGTCGGCAATCGCGCCGGTGATATCGTCCGACACCGTGGCCTGGACCGTCAGGTCGCCATCGGCCACCTTCTGTAATTCATTCATCAGCCGCAGGATCGCTTGCTGATTCTGGGTATTGAGCTGCTTGGCCCTGGCCTCGAGCACTTCGGCCTGAGCCCGCTCCCGCTCGGCCTGGGCGGCGCGTTGCCGGCTGGCGGTCGAGAGCATCGAACCCATCAGAATCAGGGTCAGTGCGCCGGCCGCAAACAGGGCGAGCGCAAGCCACTGCTGGTCTCGCAAGGCGTCACGTGCCTGAAGCAGGCGTTGTTGCGTCCGGGCGATCTCTGCCTGGAATCGCTCGGCTGATTCGATGGTCTTGCGCACGGATTCACGCGCCTGATCCAAGCCGGACAGGCTGTCGGCCAAGGTCAATACCGGATCCACCAGGGGCGCATAGGCGGCTGCCAGCGCCCTGAGCAGAGGCTGCGCAGGGGGGTGGGCGATGGGGGCCAGCCCGAGCTTGGGGTCGCCGTCGTACAAGGCGTTCAGTTGATTGCCCAGGCGTACCAGCGCGGTACCCAGCCCGGTCCCGTTTCGGCTGCCCGGCCGATCGGCCGGCAGGACGATCGCGTGCCATTCACGGTTCAGGTGGTCGAGCCGGCCCCGGAATACCTGGAGCGCGACCAGATCGGCTTTGGACGCAACGCGACCCGGATTGGCCAGCACGGTCGCCAGTTCGTCCGCGATGGCATCCAGGGCATTGCTCTGGCCCTCGACCAGAGTCCTCATCTGCGCCAATGTCGCGAGCGTGGTCTGACGATCGATCAAGGTGTCGAGATTGCCGGTGATCGTCCGCCAGATGGCGAGCAGGTCTTCGACATTCTCGACCACCGCGACATCGACCCGCTGGATCGTCGCTCCGCCGACATCGCCGCCCTGGACCAGTGCGCTTGCTGCTGCATCCAGATAGCGACGGCTGTCCTGAAGCTGATCAAATGCGGACGGGCTGCCCGACAACGCATGTTCGGCGGCATTGGCCAGGCGTTGGGCATGCATCATCGAGTCGGCGGCAACCACCAGTTGCGTGGCCACGCCGGATGAATCACGATTGCCGCTGATGCCCAGAATGAAGGAGGCCGCCAGGAAAACCGTGGCGAGCACACTGAGCAGCTTGACCGGACTGCCGGTGGTCCGGCGAGGTGGGTTGGCCGGCACTGGCGCGGGCACGGCAGTCGGGCTTGCGACGGTCTGAACGGTTGGAACCGGCTGCGCCGCCTGTACTGGTTGCGCCGCCTGCACCGGCGACGCATCGGCCGTCGACGCTGCCCAGATCGGAATCGGCGCATCCGTCACTGCCGTCGTCTTGACCGCTTGTGGCGCCCCGGCTGGCGATGCCTGCCGGGGTACGGAAACGGCCGGCCTTTGCTGGTTCAACACCGACGCGGTCGCGGCCAGCATCGCCGCGTTGCGGGCGGCTTCGTCGCGCAGGCGCTGAAGCGCGGTGTCGAGATCGACAGCCGGTTCTTCGGGACGAAGCGCTGTGCCGGTCGGGGTAATCGATTCCATGAGGCAGACCTGAGGCCTGTGTCCGAGCAATACAGGAGACCCGGAGTGTCCCCGAATGCGTGCGCGCGACAAAGTCAGCGCCGACCGTCGGCCGTATCGTCCGATTGACGGATTCGAGGGGGGCGGATCCGCCATGTGGCGTGCTGGTAGGATGGATTGATGACCGACCGGCCCGGGAGACAGGGATGAAGTTCTTTGATTGCCAGACGGCACCGTCACCGCGACGGGTGCGCATGTTCATCGCGGAGAAGGGGCTGGAGATACCGACGGTCCAGGTCAATCTGCGTGAGCGTGAACAGTTGTCCGATTGGTTTCTTGCGATCAATCCGCTGGCCACCGTGCCGGTGCTGGTCACTGACGATGGCACGGCGCTGACCAGCACCGTGGGTTGTCGTGCCTATATCGAGGCGCTCAATCCCGAGCCCCCCCTGCTCGGACGCACCGCCTTGGAGAAGGGCCGGATCGCCGATCTGGTCTGCACCATCGAGAGCAACGGGCTCGCGGCAATGGCCGAGACCCTGCGAAACTCGGCCAAGGGCATGAAAGACCGCGCCGTCACCGGGCCCGATGATTACGCGCAGATTCCCGAGCTGGCTGAACGGGGGCGGACCCGTGTGCTGCGGTTTCTGCCCCGGCTGGACCAGCTCATCGGTGACCAGGCGTTCATCGCGGGTGACGCCCTGAGCGCCGCCGATATCGATGCCTTCGTGTTCGTCGAGTTCATTCAGTGGGTCAAGCTGACGGTGCCTGACGATTGCCGCAACATTCTGCGCTGGCATGAGGCGATGCGCGCCCGAGCCAGCGCCGCCGTCTGATCCGTTGCAATCCTGTGTATTCTGGTGAATCCGATCAATCAGGAGACAGACATGGGAGACGGCAGACACCGCACGATCCTGATCACCGGCGCGGGCAGCGGCTTCGGCCTGGGCGCGGCAAGGGCCTTGCAGGCGCTGGGCCACCGGGTGATTGGCGGGGCGGTGGATGATGAACAGATGGCCAGCCTCGGCGCAGCCGGTGTCCAGGCACTCCGGCTTGACATCACCCGCCCGGCCGATCTGGCCCAGGTTGAAGCGCTCGAGCTCGATGTGCTGATCAACAATGCCGGTCGTGGCCAGCTCGGTCCGCTCGCCTCGGTGCCGATGCAGGCGGTCCGTGACGTGTTCGACGTCAATGTGTTTGGCACCCTGCAGGTCACCCAGGCGGCATTGCCCTCGATGATGCGCCGGAAAAGTGGCCGGATCATCATCGTGTCGTCGATCGCGGGCGTCTTCTCGGGTCCGCTCTCCGGCCCCTATGCCATGACCAAGCATGCGCTGGAGGCCATGGCGAAATCGCTGGCCGCCGAAATGAAGGACTACGGCATCGAGGTCTGCAAGCTCAATCCCGGTCCCTATGCCACCGGATTCAACGACCGGATGGTCGAGGGGGTCGAACGCATGATTCCGCACGGAACGCCGGAAGCCGGACTGGCGCGCGGCACGCGCGAGCGCATGCTCGGCCGCCAGCTCGATCCGGGCGAGATCGTCCAGGCGCTCGTGCATCTGGCCACGGCGCCCGAAGTGCCCTTCGAGACCTTCAAGCCTGACGACATCCTGACCCGCTACGGTCTGGTGCGCTGATTTGCGCCGCTCGTCGGGGCCGATCGCAGTCTGGCGGGCAAAAGGGTGCATTTGTCGGGCGCAGGCCACTGGAATGACCGTGACGGCGTCCGCCTCGACTACCATCACGGAACTCGATCCGCACCGCTAGAAGGGGTTTGAACATGATCATCGTCGACACCGAGATCAAGCGTCGGCATGCACAGAACAATCCCCTGAAGGTGGGTCTCATCGGTGCCGGCTTCATGGCGCGCGGTATTGCCAACCAGATCGAGAATCTGTTGCCCGGCATGGACCTGGTGGCCATCTCGAACCGGACCGTCGGCAATGCGGTGAGCACTTACGCGTATGCAGGCGTGCATGACGTGGTCGAGGCACAGACCGTCGGCCAGCTCGAGGATGCGATCGCCCGTGGTCGGCGCTGCGTGACCGGCGACTATCGCCTGCTCTGCGAATCCGGCGCAATCGATGTGCTCATCGAGTCGACCGGCGCGGTCGACTTCGGTGCCCATGTCACGCTCAAGGCTTTCGAATGCCGCAAGCCCATCGTGCTGATGAATGCCGAACTCGACGGTACTGTCGGCCCCTTGCTCAAGACACTGGCCGATCAGGCCGGCGTCATCTACTCCGGGTGCGACGGCGACCAACCCGGCGTGCAGATCAATCTGCTGCGCTTTGTCGAGTCCTGCGGCCTGCGCCCGCTGGTCTGCGGCAACATCAAGGGTTTGCAGGATCGCTATCGCAACCCCGACACCCAGGCGTCGTTTGCGAAACAGTGGGGGCAGACCGCGACCATGGTCACGAGTTTTGCCGATGGCACCAAGATTTCCTTCGAACAGGCGATCGTCGCCAATGCGACCGGCATGAAGGTCTCGCAGCGCGGCATGATCGGCATGAACTTCAAGGGCCATGTTGATGAAATGACCTCGATGTACGACATCGAGATGCTGCGTCACCACGGCGGCATCGTCGATTATGTCGTCGGGGCCTTGCCCAGTCCCGGGGTTTATGTGTTCGCCGAGCGGCGTAACGATGCCCAGCAGATCTATCTGGACTACGGCAAGCTGGGCAAGGGGCCGCTCTACAGCTTCTACGTTCCCTATCACCTGACCGTGCTTGAGGTGCCGCTGTCTGCAGCCCGCCTGGCCTTGTGCCAGGATCCGGTGATAGCGCCCATCGGCAAGCCGGTGGTCGATGTGGTGGCCACCGCCAAGGTCGATCTGAAGCCCGGTGACACCATCGACATGCTGGGTGGTTTTAAGTGTTATGGCCTTTGCGAAAACGCCGACACCGTCATTGCGCAGCGCATGCTGCCCATGGGCATTGCCGAAGGCGCGCGCGTCAAGCGCCCCATCGCCCGCGATGCCGTGCTCACCTATGATGATGTCGAGTTGCCCGACAACCTGTGCGTGCGCCTGCGTCGTCAGCAGGATGCCTTGTTCTTCGCCGACGCGGCATCGGCTGTCGGTCGCTGATGCCGGAATTTTCACAAGGGGTGCCTGGGCCGCTCGATGAGCGGACAAGGCACTGAATTCATTTCAATCGATGTTGGTCACGATGCTTCAATCCATTTACCGCGACAAGTCCGTGCTCGTCACCGGTCACACCGGCTTCAAAGGGTCGTGGCTGATCGCCTGGCTCGACCGGCTCGGCGCGCGCGTCACCGGAATTGCACTCGATCCGCCGTCCAGTCCCTCCCATTTTGAGGCGGCCGGCATGGCCGCCGCGATCTCGGACCACCGATTCGACATCTGCGAGGCGGGCCGGGTTGCCGATGCGATGGTCGCCGCCCAACCCGACTTCGTGTTTCACCTGGCGGCCCAGGCCCTGGTGCGCCCCTCCTACACCGACTCACTGTCCACCTGGCAGACCAATGTGATGGGCACGCTCAGCGTGCTCGAGGCGCTGCGCAAGCTCGACAAGCCGTGCGCGGCCGTGATGGTGACCAGCGACAAGTGTTATGACAACGTCGAATGGGAGTGGGGCTACCGCGAAAACGATGCGCTGGGTGGGCCGGATCCCTATAGCGCGTCCAAGGGCGCGGCCGAACTGGCGATTCGCTCGCACATCCATTCATTTTTTCCGCGCGAGACCAGTGCCGTGCGGATCGCCTCGGCGCGCGCGGGCAATGTCATCGGTGGTGGCGATTGGGCGGCCGAACGTATCGTGCCCGATTGCATGCGGGCCTGGTCTCAGGGTCGCGAGGTGGAGTTGCGCAAGCCGCATGCCACGCGGCCGTGGCAGCATGTGCTCGAACCCTTGAGCGGTTATCTGGCGCTGGGCGCCGCCCTGGCGACCCAGCCGGCGATGCATGGCGAACCGTTCAATTTCGGCCCGCCGGCGCAGCAGAACCATAGCGTGCTCGAACTGGTTGAAGCCATGGCGCAGCATTGGCAGCAGGTTCGCTGGAAGGATCTGTCCAAGGGTTTTGTCGGTCCCTATGAATCCGGTCTGCTCAAACTGAACTGCGATAAGGCCTTGCACCGCCTGAGCTGGTCGGCTGCCCTGAATTTTCGCGAGACAGTGCGCCTGACCACCGAGTGGTATCGGGCCTTTTACGAGAATCCGCAGACGATCGCAGCGGTCACCCGCCAGCAGATCGACTTCTTCACCGACTCGGCGAAACGGGCCGGCATTCGCTGGGCCCAGGAATGATTCCGCTCGCAGGACATCATGAAATTTGAACCGACCGCTATTGCCGGCGCCAGCCTGATCACGCCCGAGCGCCGCGCTGATGACCGCGGCCATTTCGCGCGTGCCTTCTGTCGTCGGGAGTTCGCCGAGCACGGCATCGAGATGCCGGTGGCCCAGGCAAATTCAGCGTTCAACAAGTACCGCGGAACATTGCGGGGTCTGCACTACTCGGTACTGCCCTCGGTCGAGGCGAAAGTGGTTCGCTGCGTGCGCGGTGCGATCTTCGATGCCCTGATCGACCTTAGACCGGAGTCGTCCACGTATCTCAGGACGGTGGGCGTGACGCTCAGCGCCGACAATGGTCACGCGCTCTATGTGCCGCCCGGCGTGGGCCATGGTTACCTGACCCTGGCCGATGATGCTGAAGTCTTCTACCAGGTGTCGGACTATTACCGGCCCGATACCGAACGCGGCCTGCGCTTCAATGATCCGGTGGTTGATATCGCGTGGCCGATCACGCCCTCGATCCTGTCGGACAAGGATCTGGCCTGGCCTGACTATGTGAAGGACTGATCGGGAACGGCCCGTGCGCGACCGGCTAAAGCCGGGTCAGCGTTCGGTGGCTGCGCTTACCGCATCATCGGTCAGGCCCTTGGTCTTGACCGTCATCTCTCTGACCTGGGCCGCCAGTCGGTCGATGACCAGGCCTTGTGGCCGGTGCAGCCAGCGGGTCATGATCGATCCGTCGCTGCCACGCACCGGGAACCGGCTCGTTCGAACCGGGGTGGTCACATGCATCACATGGATCGTCTCGGCCGACTTTCCGGGCTTGATGAATCGTTGTGCTGCAGTGTCGAACGCCGGGATGGCCAGCGAGCAGACCCAATTGTGGGTCGCATCCAGCAGCATCGCATCGGGTTTGTCGAAGGCCAGCATGGCGATCATCGCGAGCTGATCGATGGCCAGGGTGCGCTGGGTCCGGTCGACCATGGTGCGATAGCGACCTTGCCAGAGATCCCATTGTGGTGCATCGCCACGCAGGGCGAACAGGCCGTTGTTGACCATCGGTGCGCGCATCAGGCTCAAGGCCTGAAGCGGACCCCAACTCGTGATGAAGTGACGCATCATCCAGAGCCGCACCGACCAGGCCAGGCGCTGGTAGTCGGGATCGGTCTCGAGTGGGACGGCCAGGCCATGATGCCAGGCGCCATCGATCAGATGCGTCCAGAACTCGGGCGTCTGCACCCACATGTCCGCGTCTATCCACACATAGATGTCGTAGCCGGGAAAAAAATCGCGGGCAAAGGGCTTGCCGCCATGGCCGATCAGATGCAGTTGATTCTGTCGGGCAGGCGGCTCGATCGGCCAGCGCCCCGGCACCACATGCACGCCGCGTCGATCCAGCGCCGCGTGCTGCTCGGCGGTAATGCCCAGGTCGATCAGTCCGATGTCGAAGGGCGTGGCGATGCCCACGCTGTCGATCGAATCCAGCAGATCGACATAGTGATCGAAGAAGACATTGCTGCAGGCGGTGACCAGCAAAGCCTTCTGCGCGCTGGGTGTCGATGAGGACGGCATGGTAAACAAATGTAAGTGGCGGGCATGCGACCGGATGGCCGGAACGTCGGTTAACCCTATGGAGTGTGAGGCGATCAAACGGCCCGTGTCAACGCAGTCTGTCGGATCGGCGGGCCTGTGGGGACATTCAACGATTGCCGACCTCATGGCGACCCGATGGGGAATGCAACGATCCGGCGTGGTGGCTGGCTGACGACCGGGCAATCGGAGACAATGACGGCGCAGTTCAATCCCCAGGGGTTCTCACGCCGCTCCGGTCACCTGACCGTTTGTGTCTCAACAGCTTTGTGCAGGTCTGTGATGTTCAGGAAAATTCTGCTGGCTCTGGTGTTCGTTGCCGTCGTTGTGGGTGGGCTCGTCTACACCAAGCTTGGTCAGTTCAAGGCGATGGGCGAGGCCGGCAAGGCCATGGTGATGCCGCCTGAAACCGTTACCGCGACGGCTGCTCAAGCCATGCAGTGGGAACAGATCATGCGAAGCACGGGCACGGCCAGTGCGGTCCAGGGCGTGACCGTCAAGGCCGAGGCGCCGGGCCGGGTCATCGCCATTGCGTTCGAACCCGGCGTGGGCGTCGAGGCGGGCGCCGTTCTGGTGCAACTCGATACCGCGGCCGAAACGGCCCAGCTGGCGGCGGCTGAGGCATCGGCCGATCTGGCCCGGGCAACGCTGTCTCGTCGGCGCGAGCTGGCCAAGGGGCAACTGGTCTCGCCGGCTGATATCGACACCGCAGCCGCCCAGGCCAAGGAGGCTCAGGCCCAGGTTGGTGTCGTGCGCGCCCTGATCGCCAAGAAGACCGTGCGTGCGCCCTTTGCCGGTCGCCTTGGCCTGCGGCAGGTCAATATCGGCCAGATTCTGCGCGAGGGCGATCCGATCGTCTCGCTGCAGACCCTGGATCCGATCTACGTGGATTTTTCAGTGCCCCAGGAATGGCTGGGCCGTCTGGGCGTGGGCATGACGGTACGACTGACCTTGTCCGAGACCAAGGACGTCAATCTGAGCGGGAAGCTGATTGCGATCAGCCCGGAGGTCGACCCGGTGACCCGGACGGTGCGGGCCCAGGCCCAGGTTGACAATCAGCTCGAGCAACTGCGGGCCGGCATGTATGTGCAGGTGGAGGTGGTGCGCCCGGAAACCAGGGCTGTGCTCGCGATACCGGCCACCGCCATCGTCTATGCGCCCTTCGGCGATTCGGTCTTCGTGGTCGAGAATGGCAGGGGTGATCAGAATGGTCAGTCGACGCTTACGCTCAGCCAACGCTTCGTGAAGCTGGGTGAATCGCGTGGCGATTTTGTCGAGGTCACCGAGGGTATCAAGGACGGGGATCAGGTCGTGACGTCGGGCGTCTTCAAGTTGCGCTCCGGCATGTCGGTGGTGGTGGACAACGCGCTGGAGCCCAAGCCGTCGCTGGATCCCACGCCGCCGCGATCCTGAGGCAATTGCCATGAAGCATTTCACCGACCTGTTCATCCGCCGCCCCGTGCTGGCGATCGTCGTCAATCTCGTGATCATCATTGCCGGCCTTCAGGCCTGGAATTCGCTGAGCGTGCGGCAATATCCGCGCAGCGAGAATGCGGCAGTCCAGATCGCCACCGTGTATGTAGGTGCCAGTGCCGAGCTGGTGCGCGGCTTCGTCACCACGCCCCTGGAGCGGGCGATCGCCTCGGCCGAGGGCATCGACTACGTGGAGTCCAAGAGTCTTCAGGGTTATTCGCTGATCAATGCGCGCCTGAAGCTCAATTACGACACGACCAAGGCACTGGCGGACATCACCTCCAAGGTCAATCAGGTTCGCAATGAGCTGCCGGCCGAGGCACAGGTGCCGGCAATCAGCGTGCAGTCGGCCGATTCGCAGTTCGCGGCCGCCTACCTGAGCTTCTCATCGGAATTGCTGTCGCAGGAGCAGATCACCGACTATCTGACCCGGGTGGTCCAGCCCAGGCTGGCTGCGGTGACCGGGGTGCAGCGCATCGAGATTTTCGGTGCGCGTACCTTCGCGATGCGGATCTGGCTCAAACCGGAGCGGATGGCCGCATTGCGGATCAGCCCGTTGCAGGTGCGCGAGGCGCTCATTGCGAACAATTACCTGGCCGCGGTGGGCAGTACCAATGGCGCGCTGGTGACGACCAGTCTCACCGCCGACACCGATCTGCGCAGCGTCGAGGACTTCAATCGCCTGGTCGTGTACCGCGCCGGTGATGCGATTGTGCGCCTGCAGGACATTGCCGATGTCGAACTGGGCGCCGAAGACTATGAAACCCGGGTGCGGTATTCGGGGCAGACTGCGGTGTTCATCGGCGTCTTCCCGCAACCCAATGCGAACGTCATCGACGTGATCGGCAATGTGCGCGGTGAACTCGATCGCCTGCAGCGGGATCTGCCGGCCGGGCTAAAGGGCGAAATCGGCTACGACGCGTCCGAGTATGTGAGCAACGCGATCACCGAGGTCACCACGACGCTGGTCGAGACGCTGGCGATCGTGATCGTCGTGATTTTCCTGTTTCTCGGATCGATTCGCTCGGTCATCGTGCCGGTGGTGGCAATACCGGTTTCGCTGATCGGCGCGATCTTCCTGATGCAGATGTTCGGATTTACGCTCAATCTGCTCACCCTGCTGGCCATTGTGCTGTCGGTGGGTATCGTGGTCGATGATGCGATCGTCGTGACCGAGAACACCGAGCGGCATATTCGCGAAGGCCGCACGCCACGCGAGGCAGCCATGCTGGGCGCGCGCGAGCTCATCGGACCGGTGATTGCCATGACGGTGACCCTGGTCGCAGTCTATGCCCCGATCGGCCTGCAGGGTGGTCTGACCGGCGCCCTGTTCCGTGAGTTCGCGCTGACCCTGGCCGGCGCGGTGGCCATCTCCGGCATCGTTGCCCTGACCTTGTCGCCGGTGATGGCCGCCAGATTGCTCAAGGGCGCAGCCGACGAAGAGCGCGGTTTCACCGGTTGGGTCAATCATCGCTTCGACAGCCTGCGCAATGCCTATGGCAAGGCCCTGGACGCCACGCTGTCGGCCCGGCCAGCGGTGTATCTGGTCTGGATCGTGCTCAGCCTCATGACCGTGCCGATGTTCATGTTCTCGCCCAAGGAGCTCGCGCCCAGCGAGGACCAGAGCGTATTGTTTGGCATCATCAACACCGCCGCCAACATGTCGGCGGACCAGAAATCGGTGTATGCGAAGGCGTCCGAAGACATCATGCTCGGTGTGCCCGAGTCGCGCCTGACGTTTCAGTTCCTGTTCCCGCCTGCGATTGGCGCCAGCCTGGGCGCTGACGGATTCAGCGGCATGGCCATCAAACCCTGGGCCGATCGCGAGCGTACGGTGGGCGAGATCCTGCCCCAGGTGCAGGCCGAGCTGGCCAAGGTGCCCGGCCTGCAGATGTTCGTGACCACGCCGCCCGCCCTGCCCGGTGGCAGCAACTTCCCGGTCGAGTTCCTGATCTCGGCGACGGCGGACTCCGAGCAACTGTTGCAGTTCGCCCAGCTCATTCAGGAGAAGGCGGCGGCGAGCGGCAAGTTCTTCTTTCCGCCCATCATCGATCTGAAGATCGATCAGCCGCAGACCACGGTGAACATCGATCGGGACAAGCTCGCCACGCTGGGACTGAGTCTGTCCCAGGTGGGGGCGGATCTGGCCATCGCCATGGGTGGCAATTTCGTGAACCGGTTCAGCATGGATGGCCGAAGCTACAAGGTCATTCCCCAGGTACAGCGTGCCGACCGTCTGACCCCGGAGCAGTTGCACGATATCCATTTCAGGGCGCCCGATGGACGGATGATTCCGCTGTCGGCCGTGGCCAGCCTGACGAATTCGGTCGTGCCGCGATCGCTGAACCGTTTCCAGCAACTGAATGCCGTCAAACTGTCCGGCGTGACCGCGCTTACCCTGGACGAGGCCTTGCAGTTCCTGGAAACCACGGCCAATCAGATCCTGCCCGCCGGTTATGGCTACGACTACACGGGCGAGTCGCGCCAGTTGCGCACCGAGGGCAACAAGTTTCTGCCGGCGTTTGCGATGGCGATCCTGCTGATCTTCCTGGCCCTGGCCGTGCAGTTCAACTCGTTTCGTGATCCCCTGGTGATTCTGCTCGGATCCGTGCCCCTGGCCATGTTCGGCGCGCTGATCTTCACGGTGCTGAAAATACCCAACCCGAACATGCCCCACTGGACCAATGCGTTCACGACCACCTTGAACATTTATGCCCAGGTCGGTCTGGTTACCCTGGTCGGCCTGATCGCCAAGAACGGCATTCTGATCGTGGAGTTCGCGAACAAGCTTCAGGAAGAGGGAGTCGACAAGATCAGCGCGATCCGTGAAGCCGCCATGACCCGCCTGCGCCCGGTGCTCATGACCAGCGTGGCCACCATCGCCGGGCATTTCCCGCTGGTGCTGGTCACGGGCGCCGGCGCGGCGGCGCGCAACTCGATCGGTCTGGTCCTGGTCGGCGGCATGGCGGTGGGCACCTTGTTCACGCTGTTCATCGTGCCCTCGCTGTATGTGTTGATCGCCAGGGATCACGCGCGCGAGGCGCGCAACCGATCCGTGGAGGCCGATTCGCCGCAGGATCTCGAAGTTGACACGCAGGTCTTGCGACCGGCGCGCTGAGCGCCGACCGCAGGCCTGCGCGGTTACTGCGAGCCGATTCGCCGCCCGCTGGGGGCGGCCGGACGGTCAGAAGCGGATGCCGGCCTTCACGCCGTAGGTCGTGAGATCGCCGGTCCGATCCACCTCGATCGCGAGATTCAGGCCGAGGTTGACATTGACGCCGGCAAAGACCCGCGTCATGCCCAGCGATTCGCTCTGCAGGCCGAGCGCCGGGTCGACCTCGCTCTTGACCCAGATCCGGCCAATGCCGCCATAGGGGGTGAAATTCAGGATGCCCTTGGACACCGAGATGTCGATTGAGCCGGTCATGAAATCAAGCTGGTCAACGCCGGTGATCTTGGTCGCTGCGCCGCGCACGGCCACGGCCGGCAGCACGGTGTTGCCCTCGATGAAGGCCCAGCGCAATTCGGCGCCGATCAGGCGCGCATCGGTACTCGAAATGCCGGCAACATAGCCGCCAATATCGACATTGCCCGGCAGTCCCTTGACCACTCGCAAGCTCGGGATCGCGACCGTTCCGGCCAGATCGACGTCGCCGGCCACCCGGCGCAACAGATCAGCGTGTTGAAACTCGGCACCGGTCACGCCGACGCTGATGTCGAATCCGGTCACGCCCAGGCTTTCGGCGGGCACCAGACCCTTGTACGACAGCGTCGCGCCGAAGTCTTCGGACAGCAGACGGAATTCCTGCTGGGTCAGTGATCCGAAGTTGTTCAGGTCTGCGGCGCCAGCGATGCCGGCTGCCCCCAGCAACAGCCCGGCTCCTGCCGCCTGCACCAGCCGGCTGCGGATGCCGCGCGGCGCCACTGGGCACCGGGCCGACGTCGGTAAAAGACAGGGTTGATGGGTGGCGGGGGTCGCAGACATGGCTGTCCTCATCTGGGCAGGGAGAGTTGGAGCGACATTGTCGCATCGAGGCTGGGCGGCCCGCCCGATAACGTGGGCGGAAACGCTATTCGTTTGTGACAGAGTTCATCGCCTGGTGGCACGAGTTACGACAAGATTCGCCTCCACGACGCCGCACAGGACTAGTGATCCTGGCAGCTAGAACCAGAACACACAGTGACCTGCCAGGGAATCCGATCGAACGCCGGACTTGGAGCCGGTTGTTTAACTTAGGCAGGTATCAGGCAAATGACTTCAGACACTCGCGACCATCGCTTGCCGCGGCTTGCGTCCGCTCCAGGGCCAGGCAGCGTATCCGACCATCTCGATTCAGACTCGACCGTCCCGACGCCGGTCGGCCTCGTCCGCGCGTCTCGCCGCGGAGCATTGCTCGGTTTGACCGCGGGTCTGCTGGCCGCCTGTGGCGGGGGCGGGGATACGGTTGTTGGCGATTCCGGCGGACTCGGTGATCCGGGTGCGGGCGGCGCTGCCGGGTCGCCCTCCGGCGGTAGTAACAACGGCACGTCGGATCCGGGCACGCCTCAGGCGGGTGGCGGCGGAGCGGTTCCGGATGAGCCCGTGCTGCCGATCGCTGCGCCGACAACCAAGTCCGCCGCGCGATTTCTGGGGCAGGCCGCCATGGGTGCCAATGATGCGGAGATCGCCAGCGTGCTCGAACTGGGGTATGCCGGCTGGATCGACCAGCAAATGAGCACGCCCGGTAACCGGTCGCGCTGGGACTGGCTGGCCTGGCACGGTTACAGTGCCGAACCCAATCGGATGAACCAGAACGGCAGCGACGAAGCGATGTGGTACAAGTTGTTCACATCGCCCGACACCTTGCGTCAGCGGGTCACTCAGGCGCTGTCCGAAATCTTCGTGATCAACGGCGAGAGCCTGATCGGGGTCGCGGACTTTCGCATGACCGGCAATGGCTGGTTCATGGATATGCTGGAGAGCCACGCCTTCGGCAATTACCGCGTCCTGCTCGAAGAGATCACGCTCAGTCACCAGATGGGCACCTATCTGAGCATGCGCGACAGCAAGCGCGAAAACGGCACCGGACGGGCACCGGACGAGAACTATGCACGCGAGATCCTGCAGTTGTTCTCGATCGGTCTTTATGAGTTGAATCTGGACGGATCGATCCGTTACGCGGCCAACGGTCGGGCACTCGAAACCTATGACAATGCCGATGTCGTCGGGCTGTCCAGAGTCTTCACGGGCTGGTCGGCGAACAATGTCGTCGAGGCGCCTGAGCGTTGGCGTACCCGGATGGTGTTCAATCCGGCTGACCATGAATCGGGCGAGAAGAGTTTCCTCGGGATCACCATTGCACCGGGCACCGACGGTCCCACATCCCTGCGCATCGCGCTCGATCGGATTGCCAATCATCCGAACGTCGGACCGTTCCTGTCGCGTCAACTCATACAGCGTCTGGTCACCAGCAACCCGTCCCGAAGCTACGTGGCGCGGGTGGCTGCCGTGTTCAACGACAACGGCCAGGGTGTGCGAGGTGATCTTGGCGCCGTGATCAAGGCGATCCTGCTCGACTCGGCGGCGCGCAACCAAGCGACGGACCATCCTTACGCCGGCAAGGTGCGTGAACCCATCATTCGCCTGGCACAGTGGGCCCGCAGCTTCAAGGCAGGCAGTGCCAACGACAGCAACTACATCGGCGATCTGAGCGATCCGGCCACCCATCTTGGACAGAGTCCGCAGCGGTCGCCCTCGGTGTTCAATTTCTTCCGGCCTGGTTTCACGCCGCCCAATACCCGTCTGGGTGAACTGGGTCTGGTGGCGCCCGAAATGCAGATCGAGAGCGAAGTTGCCGTCATTGGTTATGTGAACTTCATGGCCGACGTGATCAACGAGGGTATCGGTGGTGTGTTGCCCGATTATTCGGCGGAGATCGCGATCGCCGATGACGCCGCGGCGCTCGTCGGGCGGATCGATCTGTTGCTCAGCGCCGGGCAATTGAGCCAGGCAAACCGCAACCTCATGATCAATGCCATTGACGCGATGCCGGCCGGCAACGCGGAAGACCTGCGGCTGCGCGTGTGCGCAGCGATTCTGATGGTGATGACATGCCCAGAGTATTTGATCCAAAAATGAACCGGACCCCCATGATGACCTCGATTACTGCCCATCGCTCGCGCCGTGCCTTCATGCGTCAGGCGGCCACGGCGGCCATTTCCGGTGCCGGCGCGCCGGTCGCTCTGAACCTTGCCGCCCTTGGTAGTGCAGCGGCCGCCACGCCTGGCGACTACAAGGCTCTGGTCTGCGTCTTTCTGCTTGGCGCCAACGACAACTACAACACCGTGGTGCCCTACGACGTTGGGACTTACAACCAGTATGCCCAGTTGCGCGGCAGCCTGGCCACGCCACGCAGCGACCTGAGCGCCACCGCGCTGACATCGACCGACAGTCTGCCGGGCGGGCGTGCCTATGCGCTGGCGCCGCAACTCAAACAGTTGCACAAGATCTGGACCGAGCAGCGACTGGCGGTCGCCCTGAATGTCGGCCCGCTGCTGGCACCGACTTCCAAGAACGATTTCCAGTTCGGCCGCGTTCCCTTGCCGCCCAAGCTGTTCTCGCACAACGACCAGCAGTCGTTCTGGCAGTCGCTGGCCGCCGAAGGGGCCACGACGGGTTGGGGCGGTCGGATGACCGATCTGTTCGCCGCGGGCAATCAGTCGCAGATCTTTTCGTCGATCTCGATGGCAGGCAATGCGGTGCTGCTGTCCGGCCAGGAAACGCTGCAGTATCAGATGTCGTTCCGTGGACCGGTCGGCCTCAAGGCCGCCAATGGCAATGTTTATGGGAGCCGGGCAGTCGCCTCGGCACTGCAACAGCTGATCGCCAGCGAGGGCACCCACGAACTGGAGAAGGTCTATGCCAGCGTGACCCGTCGTTCACTGGCGGCCAATGACACGCTGACCAATGCACTGGCATCGGTGCCCGGTTTCACCACGGCCTGGGGCACCAACAGCCTGAGTCAGCAACTCCAGATGGTGGCCAGGCTGATTGCGGCACGCAATCAGCTGGGCATGACCCGGCAGGTGTTCTTTGTGGCCATGCCAGGTTTCGATACTCATGACAGTCTCGTGACTCAGCATCCGAAGCTGCTCGCCGAACTGGATGCCGCGCTCTCATCCTTTTACCGCACGACCCAGGAACTGAACGTTGCCGACCAGGTCACGACCTTTACCGCCTCGGATTTCGGGCGCACGATCACGAGCAACGGCGATGGTTCCGATCATGGCTGGGGTGGCGACTACTTCGTGATGGGCGGCGCGGTGGCGGGCCAGCGCTTTTACGGCGTGGCGCCCGAACTGGGTAACGATGGTCCGGACGATGTCGGTCGGGGGCGCCTGCTGCCGACCACGTCGGTCGATCAGCTTGCTGCAACGATGGGTAGCTGGTTCGGTGTGAGCGACACCGGACTGAACGATATCTTCCAGAACCTGTCGCGTTTCGACCAGCGTAACCTCGGTCTGTTCGGTTGAACGACCCGTTGTTCTAAAAATTCGCGCCGCCGCCCGGTATCGAGCGGCGGCGCGAGTTTGAGTGATCGATGGGCTAAGATTGGCCATGAGCCATGCCGACCGATCCGCCGAAAACGCGCCCAAACCGGCGACGCCACAGACCCGCCGGGCAAACGAGGCGGTGCGCGCCGCTCTGCCCTTTGACGATGAGGCTGATTTTGCCGATGCGGCCCGCGGGCTGATCGGCACTATCCCCGACGGGCAGATTCCAGCCGGCTCGGGCGGATTCGTCTGGAACGCCCGTGCCTGGCAGTTTCTCGATTCCCCCGAGGCGCCACCATCGGTCAATCCCAGTCTCTGGCGCATCGCCCGGCTGAACCGTCAGCATGGCTTGTTCAAGGTCACCGATCGCGTGTATCAGGTGCGCGGATATGACCTGGCGAACATGACGATCATCGAAGGCGATACGGGCGCCATCATCATCGACCCCCTGATGGTCGCCGAATCGGCGCGGGCGGCGCTCGCGCTCTATCATGCGCACCGCCCCGAGCGGCCGGTTCGCGCCGTGATCTACAGTCACAGCCATGTTGATCACTATGGCGGCGTGGGCGGTGTCATCGACGAGCAGGAGGCGGCGACCGGTCGTGTCCAGGTGATCGCTCCCGACGGATTTCTCGAGGCGGTCGGTGGCGAGAATGTGCTGGCGGGCAATGTGATGGGACGCCGTGCCCAGTTTCAATTCGGCACCTTGCTGCCGCCCGGACCAGGCGGCCATGTCGATGTGGGTCTGGGCAAGGCAATTGCCCGGGGGCGAACCGGCCTGATCGCGCCCAATCTGAGCATTGTCGAGCCTGTCGAGACTCACCTTGTCGACGGCGTGGAGATCGTATTCCAGCTCGCGCCGGGCACCGAAGCACCGGCCGAGATGCACCTGTTCACGCCGCAGTTCTCGGTGCTCAACATGGCCGAGAATGCCACCCGTCATCTGCACAACTTCTGTCCGCTGCGCGGGGCGCTCGTGCGCGATCCGCGCCTGTGGTCGTTTTATCTTGCCAAGGCTGTCGAGTTGTTCGGCGATCGCACCGAGATTCTCATCGGCCAGCACCATTGGCCGACCTGGGGACGGGACAGAATCCACCGCTTCCTCGCCCAGCAGCGCGACCTCTACAAGTTCATTCATGATCAGACCGTGCGTCTCATGAACCACGGCCTGAAGCCGACCGAGATCGCCGAGGCGCTCGATCTGCCCCCCGAACTGCAGCGCGAATGGTCGGTGCGAGGCTATTACGGTACGGTCAGTCACAATGCCAAGGCGGTTTATCAACGCTATCTGAGCTGGTATGACGGCAACCCGGCCAATCTGCATCCGCTGCCACCGCGCCAGAGCGCAACCCGCACCATCGATTACATGGGGGGGGCCAATGCTGTCCTGACCCGCGCGCGCGAGGATTTTGCGGCGGGCGAGTATCGATGGGTCGCGCAGGTGGCCAGTCAGCTCGTGCATGCCGACCCGGGCAATCGCGAGGCCCGTGCACTGGCCGCGGATGCGTTCGAGCAGTTGGGCTATCAGGCTGAATCGGGAACCTGGCGCAACGCCTATCTGTATGGCGCGCAGGAAATGCGTCATGGCACCACGCCGCTGCCGCCGCGACCGATGATCAGTCCCGACATATTGGTTGCGGTCGGCACTGGCACCTTGTTTGATTTCATGGCGGTACGCCTGAATCCGGCTCGTGTGGCCGGCCGCTCGTTCGTGCTGAACTGGCAGATAACGCCGACCGGTGAATCGATCGCTCAGACGCTGGCTCACAGTACGCTGAGCCAGCTGGAAGACCGGCAGCTGGCCAATGCCGATGCCACCATCCAGATCAGCCGGTCTGACCTCGTTTCGCTGATCCTGCGCCAACAGACGGTCAGCGAGGCGCTGGCTGCCGGTCGCTTGCAGGTGCAGGGGGATTCATCCGCCGTGATCGCCTTGTTCGATATGCTGGACGACTTCACCATGCAGTTCGCTGTGGTCGAACCACTGCCGCACGACGTGCGCTGATGCCGATCGGCCCGCCTACACCTACTTTCGAGGCATCCTGACCATGTCTGAGGACAATCACTATCAACCTCCCCGGGTCTGGACCTGGAACACCGACAACGGCGGTCGATGGGCGGGCATCAACCGACCCATTGCGGGTGCGACCAGCGAGCGGGTATTGCCGGTGGGCCGGCATCCCCTGCAGTTGTATTCGCTGGGCACGCCCAATGGTGTCAAGGTGACGATCATGCTGGAGGAATTGCTCGCCCTGGGCATTGCCGGCGCCGAGTACGACGCGCACCTGATCCGGATCGGCGAGGGTGAGCAGTTCGGCAGTGGTTTCGTCGAGCTCAATCCGAATTCCAAGATTCCGGCTCTGGCCGACCATTCACAATCGCCACCGCTGCGCGTGTTCGAATCGGGATCGATCCTGCTGTATCTGGCGGACAAACACCAGACCCTGATTCCGCGCGAAATTGCCCAGCGCACGGAATGTCTGTCGTGGTTGTTCTGGCAGATGGGCAGTGCGCCGTATCTGGGCGGCGGCTTCGGTCATTTCTATCGCTATGCGCCCCGGCCGATCGAGTATTGCATCGACCGCTTCGCCATGGAGGTGAAGCGGCAACTCGATGTGCTCGATCGTCATCTGCGCGAGCATGAATATATGTGTGCATCGGGTTATTCGATCGCCGACATTGCGATCTGGCCCTGGTATGGTCAGCTGGCGTTGAACACGGTCTATGAAGCGGCGGAGTTTCTCGACACCGCTTCCTATGAACATGTCATGCGCTGGGCGCGCCTGATCGAATCCAGGCCCGCGGTCCGCCGGGGCCGGATGGTCAACAAGACTTCCGGCCCGCCTGAAGGCCAGTTGCGCGAGCGGCACGATGCGAGCGATTTTGATCGGCGCACCCAGGACAGGCTGGGCGGCTGAACTCGGGCGCTGACCGGGTCGATCGGCCCGCCGGGCAGCCGCCCGGCCGGCCAGGCGATGCAAGCCTGGGACTGATACCATGGCCGGATAATCAATAGACTTGTCCAGCGCAGCCGAGCCGGTTGCCGTGGGGCAGGCCACATCAGGGAGGCATGCAATGTCAGCTCCGGTACCAGGTTTGGTCAACACCCGCGCGCCTCAATGGCGTCGCGATCTTCGCATCCTGTCGCTGGCCGGTCTTGCGGTGGGTCTGTTCGCCTGCGGTAGCGACGACCCCGCTCCGGTGCCGGCACCGGCGCCGGCACCGGCCGCCACCGTGCCCACCACCCCGGGCCAGTTCAATGCCGTGGTGTCGTTTGGTGACAGCCTCAGCGATGCCGGCACCTATGCACCAGCCACCTCGGTAACGGCCGATGGCCAACCGCCCTACATCGGCGGACGGTTCACCAACAACAGTTCGACCGCGAAGGTCTGGGTCGAGGTGCTGGCCGAATCGCTCGGCATCGCAGCCACCCCGGCGGTGGTCGGTTTTGCGACCCAATCGGTCGCCTGTCCCGTGACCAACATCAATCCGGGTCTGGCCTCCAGTTGCACCCTCTATGGACAGGGTGGTGCCCGGGTCACGTCGACCGAGGGAATCGGCAAGGCCGGCGGTGCGCTCACCGAACCCGTCAAGGCGCAGATCGAGCGGCATCTGGCCCGATTCAACCAGTTCACCGCGAATGATCTGGTCATGGTCTATGGCGGCAACAATGATGTGTTCGTGGCATTCGGTACCTTTGCCGCCACGGCCGAGGCCTTGGCCCGGGCGGTGGCCAGTGGCGCCAAGACGGCCGAGCAGGCCCAGGCGGAGCAGGGCCAGGCGCTGACCACCGCTCAGCAGGCCATGACCACCGCCGCCACGGAACTGAGCGACTCCGTGCGCGATGACATTCTGGGTCGGGGTGCGCGCTATGTGGCGGTGATGAATCTGCCCGACTCATCACTCACTCCCTTCGGTGATGCCTTGCCCGAATCTGCCCGCGGTGTGTTGTCCGGTCTGGTCGATACCTTCAATACCGCATTCGAAGCGAAACTGGCTGACCTGCCCGTGCTGCTCATCGACGCGCACGACCTGGCCATGCAGGTCAGGGCAGACCCGGCGAGTTTCGGCTTCACCAATGCGACCGAACCGGCCTGCGATGAACAGATCATTTCGGCGATCACCCAGGGCAATGTCACCGATGGTTCGTCCCTGTTCTGCAACTCCGAGCCCGGTGGCACCTATTACAGCCTGCGCGCCGGCGCATCCGAGACCACCTGGCAGTTTGCCGACGACGTGCATCCGACCACGGGTGCACACCGGCAGTTCGAGGGTCAGGTTCGCACTGCGCTCACGGCCGCGGGCTGGCTCTAGCCGGTTGCGGCGAGGACGGCGGCGCGCCTTGACCTGATTCGGCCGCCAGCGCCACCAGCGCATTGACATGGGCGAGCGCGGCAGACGCGAGCCCGGCCACGTTGTAACCCCCCTCTAGCATCGACACCAGTCGCCCGGCGCAGTGCCGGGCGGCGATGTCACCGACGATCCGGGTCATTGCCGCATAGCCCTCATCGGTCAGGGCGAAGCAACCTAGCAGATCATCGACGCGACTGTCGAAGCCGGCCGATATCAGGACAAAATCCGGATCGAAGCGACGCGCGATCGGCACCAGCACGTCGTGGTAGACCGCCAGCATGTCGCGATCATTCGTGCCGCAGGGCAGGGGCACGTTGCGGGTATAACCGGCGCCCGGTCCCTGCCCGGTGCGCGAGGCGTCACCGGTCCGGGGATAAGCTTCCGGATCATGGGTAGAGAAATAGAACACGCTCGGATCATCGTAGAACAAGGCTTCGGTGCCGTTGCCGTGGTGATAGTCCCAGTCGATGATCAGCACCCGTTCGAAGCCCAGGTTTCGCTGCACGTGACGTGCCGCAATGGCGATGTTGTTGAAGAAACAGAAACCCTCTTCCTCGCCGGTATTGCTCGCATGGTGGCCCGGTGGACGAGACGCGATGAAGGCATTGCGCACCGTTCCCGCAGCCACCGCCTCGACCCCGGCCAGCACGGCACCCACGCCCGCGCGTGCCAGCCGGTTGATGTCTGCATCATAGGTAACCCCGATCGAGGCGACGTGTTGCCCGGTATGGACCCGTTCGATGGCGGCATTCACTGCCTGGTCGTCGATCGCCAGGGTCTGCAGGCGGTCGATCGACTCGCTCGCCCTGAGCACCCGATTCACCGCCTGAACGCGGGCGGGTTGTTCAGGATGCCGGGCGCCGAATGCCGGCAGATCGAAACGGGAATCGATCACCACGCCGGTCTGTCGAGTCGCCTCGCGGGTCTGGGCGCCGACCATGTACGGTGTGCTAAGGCTGGCGCCCAGCAGGCCGGCGGCATTCTTCAGGAGTCGTCGTCGCTGCATGGAAGGACCGTGAGAGTTGGCGGGCATGAAGTGGGCGGGCATGAATCGCCTGCGACCATACGCCCTGCCGGGGCGCATCGCAAGCCAGGCAGAGCGCCTCGCCCGCCACCCGTTTGGCGGTTAGCATCTGGGCTGACATTACAGGAGGAGTCATTCCATGAAAATTCTCGTCATTGGTGCGGCGGGCATGATCGGCCGCAAGCTGGCCGAGCGGCTGAGCGCCGACGGACAACTCGGTGGCCAGGCTATCGATTCGCTGGACCTGATCGACGTCATCGACCCGGTGGCACCGGCGGGACGCATTGCCAAGGTCACTGTCGGGGCGGCCGACCTGTCCCAACCGGGATCGGCGCAGCAGATGCTGGCCAATCGTCCGGACACGATCTTCCATCTGGCGGCCATCGTCTCGGGTGAGGCCGAAGCGGATTTCGACAAGGGCTATCGCATCAACCTGGATGGCACACGCTATCTGTTCGAGGCGATCCGGGCCCTCAACGCCCTTGATGGTTATTCACCCAGGGTGGTGTTCGCCTCATCGATTGCTGTGTTTGGCGCGCCCTTTCCCGACAAGATCGGCGATGAGTTCTTCTGTACGCCGCTCACGAGTTATGGCACCCAGAAGGCGATCGGTGAACTCCTGCTGGCCGACTACTCGCGCCGGGGTATCTTCGATGGTGTGGGCATCCGACTGCCGACCATCTGCATCCGGCCGGGCAGGCCGAACAAGGCCGCCTCGGGCTTCTTTTCCAATATCCTGCGCGAGCCCATCAATGGTCAGCCCGCCGTGTTGCCGGTCTCCGAGGATGTCCGTCACTGGTTTGCCAGCCCGCGGGCGGCGGTCGGGTTCTGCCTTCATGCGGCAACCCTGGATACGGCAGTGATCGGTGCGCGTCGCAACCTGAGCATGCCCGGACTGTCTGTAACAGTTGGCGAGGAAATCGAATCACTCAGGCGGGTGGTGGGCAATGAGGCCGCTGCGCTGATCCGCCGTGAACCGGATCCGGTCATTGCCGGCATCGTGGCCGGCTGGCCGAGGAACTTCGACACCGCGCGGGCTCGCTCGCTGGGTTTCGTGGCCGAGTCGTCCTTCGACGACATCATCCGCGTCTATCTGGAAGACGAGATGGGCAGGCACTGACCCAGGGATTGGCCCGTCCGGTCAGCGGTGCAGCCGCCACTGACCGGCGTATTCAGAAGACGCGGGGAATGAGCCTGGCGGTGCGGCGACGATAGTCGGCGTAGGCGGCATGCCGCGTCGCCAGCAGATGTTCCTCCAGATTCAGTTTGACGATCAGATTCACCGCCAGCAGGATCCAGGCGATCCAGAGCATCGGCTCGGACAGGTTCAGGACCAGCCCCGCACAGGCGAGCAAGACGGCCGCATACATCGGATGACGGATCCACCGATAGGGGCCGCGGGTGATCAATGAAGCACCCTCACGAGGCACGGGCAGCACGCTGAAATTGGCCGTCTGCATGGCCAGCATGGCCCAGACCCCCAGTCCAACCCCGGCCAACAGGAGAACGATGGCCGGCGCCGATGGCGGGGTGCCGGTTGTCCAACGTCCGAACGCGCCGGCGGCCAGCACGGTGATCAGGACGAACTGGATCGCCACCAGCAGCCAGCCCTTCGCCAGGAACGGCGTCAATCGCGAATCAGACAATGCTGGTTGCAGCCTGAGCGAATGACTTGATGTGATCGGCGATCCGGATCGCCAGGGCGACGATCATCAGCGTCGGATTGGCCGCACCCGACACCGGAAACACCGAGCTGCTGGCAATGAACAGGTTGTCGACACCATGAACCCGGCAATCGCGATTCACCACGCCATCGGCTGGGTCGACCGACATGCGGGTCGTGCCGGCCGGATGATGTGCCGTCATTTGCCGCAGTGTCGGATCGTCGCCGCGGCGATCGATCGCCAGCCGACCGATCCCGGCGCGCTCCAGTTCGGTGCGCAACAACTCCTGTGATTTCGCGACACTGCGGCGATCCGACTGATCCCAGCGAAACCGTATCCGGCCCCGGCGCATGCCCGTGGCGTCGCGCGTCGTGGACAAGGTGACCCGGTTGTCGGGATCCGGGGCCTGTTCGCAGACCTGATACAGGTCGAAGCCCACGAAGCGTGAATCCCGTCCCGGGTCTTCCCACCAGGCCCCGTTGTCGATGTTGTACTCCGGGCGCAGGTTTTTGAACCGCCACAGATTGGCCCGGATCAGGTCGTCGGCATGGGACATGATGGTCAGCGCTCCCCGACCATCCAGAGGCTGGTGAAACCCGGGGTCCCGGGAGCGCCAGGCCCGGAGCCGGTCAAGGCCTTTGGAGTACAGGGTTGTCGGCCGCCCAAACGGTCGTTGGACGAAACGGGCGGCGGAAAAACGGGTCCGCGGACAAAGGCCGAAGAATGAGTTGAGCAGCCGGTGCTCGGTCTGCATGGCGGCGGACAACTGCAGACTGGAGACGATCCGGGTCTCACCCGCATTGCGCTGATCGTAGAAGCCCGCGCGGGCAAACAGGTCGGGCTTGAATGGATACAGGGTGCCAACGTCGACAATCTGGTGATCCATCAGATGACGGCCCACATGATCGGATCCATTGCCCAGTCCGGCCGGGTTGACCCGGTCAGACGCCAGCAGCAGACGTGGCGCATCGAAGGCACCAGTGGCCAGAATGATCATGCCGGCCTGAATCCGATACCGCCGGCCGTTCAGACAGGCGACAAGGGCGGCTCGGACATGAGACGCATCGTCCACTGGTTCGAGTTCGACCACATTCGACCAGGTGTACAGATCGACATTCCTGCTGACCAGGATCCGATCGCGGATCTGTTCCAGAAAGACCAGGCGGTTGGCAAAGCTGAACATCTTGCTTTCCACCCGGCCGCCCTCGAAATCGAAGGGTTTGCGATCGTCGGTGATCCAGGCCCGGGTGTCGTACTGCATCGGACCGGCATCGCTCAGGCGATGGGCCCGATCGCAGACCGGCAGAATCGAATCACGATCGATCGGCCAGCCCACCGGCGATACCCAGGGGCGGTCGGCGAAGTCGATCGGATCGAGTGTTGTGTAGCGCACCAGCGGGTTGGCACCGTACTCGACGGTCCAGAGATACGCGCTGCCGCCGAACGAGCGGGTGTGGGTGTAGCGCGGATCCGGGTAAGCCCCGTCGGTGTCCATCCGCTCAAAACTGCTCAACTCATCGGTGGCCTGATCGTAGTCAAAACCCCCCGATTCGATCAGACAGACGCTTCGCCTGTCACCGAGGAATTCATTGGCGATGGCCAGGCCGGCAGGGCCTGCTCCAATCACGCAGATATCGCATTTCACTACATGGTCTTCAGGTAGGTTTCGGCCGTCGATCAGCATCGTTGTTGTCAGTGAATGTGTTCGAGAAGTGACAGCTTTCAGTCTACCCCCATGGCCCGATGAATTTTTCGATGACCCAGTCGAAGACAGCCTGCCTGGCACCGGTTGTGCGCTTTATGCGACGCCAGTCGGGCAGGGTCCCACACAAAGTCCGGTTCGTCGTGACAGCCCGACACCGCTGATCCTCGCCGCGCCGTTCGTTCCGTGCCCAGCGCCACCTGTCCGGCTCTACGCGCCGGAAGATTGCCAGCTTTCGAGAATGACCAGATTCCAACTCGCCAGGGTCTGTGATGGTCAATCTGTCAGCCTCTCTTTCGAACATCCGGGTCGACTCATGGCGTCGCCTGATGCCGGTGATGATGCTCGCGATGGCCGTGTCCGGCTGCGGAGACCTGTTCGACAATGACAACGAGCGCGCGCTCGAGCCGCTGGTGGCCAAGGGCAATGGCACCGAGATCCGTGCGGAGTCCGATCTGGGCATCCAGGTAGCGGCGACCGATACGCCGGCCGATGAGCTGTCGTTCAAGGCGCTGGAAGCCACCAATGCCGCCCGGGCGCAGGCCAGACGTTGTGGCGACGAGGAACTTCCCGCGGTCGAACCGGTCAAGTGGCATCCGCGTGTCGCGGCTGCGGCATTGATGCAATCGGAATGGATGCAGTCGACCAATTCATGGGGTCATGCGTGGCCGGACGGCACCCGCGTGGGCGACAGACTCACCCGGAGTCACTTCATCTGGGCGCGCGCCGACGAGAACATTGCAGCCGGGTTTGGCACGATCGAGGGCGCCATCCAGGCCTGGATCGACAGCCCGCCCCATTGCCATGCACTGATGCGGGGCGATCTGTCGCTGGTCGGCATCGCCGTGGTGCCCGGCAATGCCGACAACAAGTACAGCGCTTACTGGACCATGGTGTTGGCCGAGGAGCGATGAGTCACGCGGTTCCCGTCTGATCGGCGATGTATTCCCGATCGATTGCCGGCAGTGGCTGGTCATTGATCGTGGCTTCGAAGGCGGCCAGACGCTTGTAGATCGACATCAGCTCGACGATGGTCGTCCAGGAGTTGACCAGGAACTGAAACGAATTCTCGACCGTGCCGAACGCCCGCACAGTCTGCTGCATCACGCCCAGGGTGAAGCCAGCGGCGACGATGGTGGGCCCCAGTGCGATATAGGGCACCAGCACACCAACCTGCAGATAACCGTAGCGCACGATGTTGAAATACAGGTAGTTCAGATACAGCCGGAAGTAATTTTTCCGGACATTGCTGAACAGTTCACTGAGGGTGGGCGGTTGCGCCCGGCCGGGATTGTCTTCGCCCAGCACGAGTTCCTTGCGGTAGGCGGCTTCGACCCGTTGATTGCGAAACTCCAGGCCGGGCAGCCGGATTCCGGCCACTGCCAGCAGGCTGGTCCCCACGATCGACCAGATGATCGCCACGAACACCAGCGACTGCGGCACTGCGCCGATGATCGGCAGCGCCGTGACATGCTTGGACAGCCCCCATAAAATGGGCAGGAAGGCAATCAGCGTCATCATCGAGCTGATCAGACGGCCGCCCAGCCCTTCCATGATCGAGGCGAAGCGCATCGTATCTTCCTGCACACGTTGCGACGCGCCTTCGATGTGGCGAACCCGATGCCACAGCGAGGTGTAGTAATTGTTCATCGCCGTGCGCCAGCGAAACACGTAGTGACTGGTAAAGAAGTTGGTCAGCACCAGCACCGTGATCGCCACCAGCGCCAGCTTGCCGAAAGTCAGCAACTGGCCGTAATACTCCGCGGTAGTGACCGAATTCGGCGTGCCCAGCGCACGCTGGATGATGTTGTAGAATGAACCGAACCATTCATTGATCAGGACATCGATCTGCACCTGGAACCAGGTCACGAAAATGATCAGGGCCGAACCGAGCACCGACCAGCGGGACCAGGGATGCGGTGAGTAGAACCACCAGAAGGCGATGAAGATCAGATAACTGGCCGCCATGTACTGGTAGAACCAGAACGAATCGGCGCGTTCGGTCTCGGCCTTGAGGGCTGGATCCGCTGCCGATTTGGCGTCTTCGGCGTCCGCCGTCGGCTTGGACGCATCGCCGGAGGCACCAGCGGTCGCCTCACCCGGCGTTGTCGGGTTCGCCTCGGCATTGATGACCTGCGCCGGATAGCCGAAGCCGAGCGCCGGGCCGATGCTCAGGTGCCGGCCCATTCCCTGGGCCGCGAAATACCACAGCAGGATGCAGAACAAGGCCCAGCAGGCGAAGCTCAGGAAGAACTGTTTGGGCTTTGGAAAGAAGGAATGGAACACGCAGGACTCCCTGGGATCTGAGCCGCCATGGCCTGGCTAAGAACCGTCCCGCCACAGGATCGAACGGTCGACGTCGGCGATGTCGCACTTGCCACAGAACGCCATCGACAGATCCAGTTCCTTATAGATGATTTCCAGGCAGCGGGTCACACCGGCCTCGCCCATGGCGCCCAGCCCCCAGAGAAACGGTCGACCAATATAGGTTCCCTTGGCACCCAGGGCGACCGCGCGCAGCACATCCTGGCCGCTGCGGATCCCGCCGTCCATGTGGACCTCGATCCGGTCACCAACCACTTTGACGATCTCGGGCAGGGCGCGAATCGACGAGGGCGCACCATCGAGTTGCCGGCCACCATGATTCGAGACGATCAGCGCATCGGCGCCGCTGTCGACCGCACGGCTTGCGTCTTCTGGATCCTGAATGCCCTTCAATATCAGTTTGCCGCCCCATTGCTGCTTGATCCAGGCGACGTCATCCCAACTCAGCGTCGGGTCGAACTGCTGCGCGGTCCAGTCGGAGAGCGAACCCATGTCGCCCACCCCTTTGACATGACCGACGATATTGCCGAACTCCCGACGCTTGGTATTGGCCATGCCCATCGCCCAGCGCGGGCGGCGCAGAATGTCCAGCATGTTGAGCAGGGTGGGCTTGGGCGGCGCGGACAGGCCGTTGTAGATGTCCTTGTGGCGCTGCCCCAGGATCTGCAGGTCCAGCGTCAGCACCAGCGCCGAGCATCTGGCCTTGCGGGCCCGCTCGATCAGATCGGCAATGAAGTCCCGGTCGCGCATGACATAGAGCTGAAACCAGAATGGCCGGGTGGTCGCCGCCGCCACGTCCTCGATGGAGCAAATGCTCATGGTGGACAGGGTGAAGGGCACGCCGAAGCGTTCGGCAGCCCTGGCCGCGAGAATTTCACCATCGGCATGCTGCATGCCGGTCAGCCCGGTCGGTGCCAATGCCACGGGCATGGCGACCGATTCACCGATCATGGTGCTGGCCAGGCTGCGCTTTTCGATATTCAGGGCAACCCGCTGACGAAACTTGAGTTGCCCGAAATCATCATTGTTCGCGCGGTAGGTGCTCTCGGTCCAGGAGCCGGAGTCGGCGTAGTCGTAGAACATCCGGGGCACACGCCATTTGGCGAGTTTGCGCAGGTCTTCGATGCAGGCGATGGGACGGGCCACGGGTCTCTTTTCCTCAGCGGTTTCAGCGGTTTATCAGTGCGTCCGACACCTCTGGCGAGGGCGGGAGCCCAATTCTACGCGTCCGCTTGATTGTCCGAGTGGCTGCCCGGCCAGACATGGCCGTCGAATTTGGATGAATACGCCACGTTTTTGATGTTTCCATTCGTCATCCGAATCGATTGTTCGCACCTGACGCGAGCGATTCAGGACAATAAGGGGTATGAAACCCGCCGTACTGCGCGCATTGCTCGTGGTCGTCCTGCTGGTCGTTCAGCTGGTCACGGCTGCGATCGTGCTCCTGGGCATGCGTCATGAAACGGTCGATCTGTTCGCCGAGTCGGCGCAGTCCGCTCTGAGCAGTCTGGCCGGCACGGTGGCCGACCAGACCCAGGACTTCCTGGCCCCGGCCGAAAATGCCCTGGTCGTGGGGCGGGATCTGATCGCCGAGGGGGTGCTCAATGCCACGTCCGATCGCGACCTCGAGCGGTTTTTTCTGGCCCAGATGCGCTTCAGCCCGAAGCTGCACGGCATGCATCTTGGCCGCAGCGATGGCAGCTTCATCGGCGTCGCGCGCAATGATGAGGGCTTGCTGACCCGGCAGGTCACCGTGACGGGCAGGCACCGTGCCGTGCTGTTTACGCAGCGTAATGAGGGGCTCGTCATCACCCGTAGCTGGGCACCGGCCACCGACGACTTTGATCCGCGCACCCGACCCTGGTATCAATCGGCGCGCGATGAACAATCTCTGGTCTGGACCGGGGTCTACTCGTTCTTTTCGACCAATGTCCCGGGCATTTCGGCGGCCACGCCGGTTTTGTTCGCCGACCAACGCGATGCCGGCGTACTCAGTGTCGATGTGGATATCGTCGATCTGTCCGCTTTCCTCGCCCGGTTGACCGGGACCAGTAAAAGCACGGCAGTGATTCTCGACGAGACCCGGCATGCCGTCGCCTTTTCAGAGCTGACCCTGCTGACCGCGCAGATCCGCGATGGCACCATGCCGACCCTGGACCGGGTGGCCGGACCTGCCTTGAAGAGTCTGTTCGCCCAGATCGAACGCCCGGGCGCGGAAGTCACCACCCTGCCGACGGGATTCCAACGCTTTAAGGCGGCAGACTCAACCCACGTGGGATATGTGCGCGCCCTGCAGATGTCGGGCGGGCGGGTCAACTGGTTACTGATGGTGCAGGCGCCGGCTGACGAATTCGCGCGGGGGCTCGGCGTGTTGTTCACGAACAAGACCCGTACGCTGCTGGCGGTGATCATCGTGCCGGCGATCATCGCCGTGTTGGCCATTTTCGGCCTGACCGAACCCGTCTATCGTTTGCACGAGGATGCCACCGTGGACAAGGTCACGCACGCCTTGACCCGGGGAGAGTTCGAACGGCGGCTCGAAGGCATGTTGCGCAGCCGGCGCGAACATGAACGGGACAAGCGGGTCGTGGTCGTCGCGTTCGATCTGGACGGTTTCAAGCAGGTCAATGATCTGTATGGGCACAGCGCGGGCGACTCGGTGCTGAAAGAGTTCATCAGTCGATTGCGTTCGCGTCTGCGCCAGACCGATCTGGTCGGCCGCACCGGTGGCGATGAATTCGTGGTCGCGATGCGACTGGATCCTGCGGTGGATGTCATGACCACCATTGACACGATCCGTCGTGAAAGTGTACTGCGGCTGTTTCATGTGCCAGGTGGACGACATCTGCTGGGGGTCACGGCCGGGGTGGCCTGTGCCGAACAGGGCGAATCGCTGGACGACCTGCTGTCTCGCGCGGATCAGGCACTAATCACCGGCAAGGCGCGTGAGAAGAACCGGTGTTATCTAGCGCCAGATCGTGCCCAGGACTGGCCACAGACCGTCATCGCGGCGCGGCGATTGTCATCCGAGTCGTCAGGCAAGATGGACAGGGGCGATACGCGCGTGATTGGCGGTCTCCGGGCTGCCCTGCCACCCACCGAGGTGCAGGAGCGCTCCTGAGCGCACTCAGGGCCGGCGACTGGTCACAGGGCAGGGCGTCAGCTGCGCGCGGATATCCGGTCGAACACCTGAATGGCCCGCCGCACCGTGAAGGTCAACTGGCTGGCCGAGGAGTCGCTGGACAGTACCCATTGCAGACTCTTGCTGACAGCGCCGAGGCAGGCCAGCGTGTCACGGTCGGCAGCGACCGTGTCACGCATCGCTTCGATCCGCTCCAACGACTCTGCGCAGGCCGCACGGGCCTGATCGAGCCAATGGTCTTCGGATCCGGCATTGGGGCCACTGATCAGGGCCTGGAGAGGAACGGCAGGGTTCTTCGTCATGCCCGTAGCCTAAAGCGTTGCACGCCCGGGCGTAGGTGACGAATTGCACTAGATGATTGCCGATCTGTTGGAATGTGTTAGAAAAACTGGCGCTGCCGTGACAAATGACCCGGGGTGCATCCCCGGATCATCAGCCTATCCGTTCGTGACGCGACGAACCGTGATCCGGCGATTCTGATTGCGGCCGCTCTGGGTCCAGTTGTCGGCCACAGGCTGCGTCTGGCCGTAGCCCTTGACCGACAACCTGTCCCTGGCAACTCCCAGCGAGGCCAGGTAATCGGCGGCTGCCTGGGCACGGTCGACCGACAGCAGCAGGTTATCCACCGGTTCACCCAGGTTGTCACTGTGCCCGCCAATCTCGAAACGGCTCTGGTCGCGCCGGATACAACTGGCAACCACCCGAAGCTGGCGCCTGACTTCAGGGGCCAGCGTCGCCTTGCCGGTTGGGAATGGCAGATCGTAGCCCTGTGCGAGCTGGGAGCAGTTCAGCGAGGTCGAGGGCGAACCGGCCGGGATGTCCGCGCGTTCGCTATCGTCCTGCTCGCGTCGGCTCCGGGCAGTACTGCCCGGATCGACCATCGCCAGGTCGCCAAGGCTCGGGCGCCCTGGCGTGAGGCTGGTGCGAGCCTCTTCGGTGGCAGGCAATACGGCGCGAGCATCCGCATCCGGATTGGTCTTTCGTGCAGCGGCCGCCCTGGCCTCGGCAATCCGAAGTTCGGCAATCTGCTTGGCCTGCGCAATCTGCAGCGCGTCCTGTTCACGCCGGGCGGCTTCGAGGCGCTGCTGTTCGGCCGCGAGTTTTGCCTGGGCGGCCTTGGCTTCGGCGGCCTTTTCGGCTTCGGCGATCCGCTGGGCTTCGGCGGCCTTTTCGGCTTCAGCGGCTGTGGCTTGGGCGATTCGTCTGGCCTGCTCGGCAGCCTTCTCGGCTTCGGCCAGTCGCTGGGCTTCAGCGGCCCTGGCGGCCTCGGCCAGCGCGATCTGTCTGGCCTGCTCGGCAGCCTTCTCAGCTTCGGCCAGTCGTTGGGCTTCAGCGGCCTTGGCAGCCTCGGCCAGCGCAATTTGTCTGGCCTCCTCGGCAGCCTTCTCAGCTTCGGCCAGTCGTTGGGCTTCAGCGGCCTTGGCAGCCTCGGCCTGCGCGATTCGCCTAGCCTCCTCGGCGGCCTTCTCGGCTTCGGCCAGTCGCAGGGCTTCAGCAGCCCTGGCGGCCTCTGCCTCGGCCTCGGCTTGCGCGATTCGTCTGGCTTCCTCGGCAGCCTTCTCGGCTTCGGCCAGTCGCAGGGCTTCAGCGGCCCTGGCAGCCTCGGCCAGCGCGATTCGTCTGGCCTCTTCGGCGGCCTTTTCGGCTTCGGCCAATCGCTGGGCTTCAGCGGCCCTGGCAGCCTCGGCCAGCGCGATTCGTCTGGCCTCCTCGGCGGCCTTCTCGGCTTCGGCCAGTCGTTGGGCTTCAGCGGCCCTGGCGGCCTCGGCGAGCGCGATCTGTCTGGCCTCTTCGGCGGCCTTCTCGGCTTCGGCGGCCCTTGCCGCTTCAGCAAGACGCACGGCTTCAGCGGCCTGCGCCGACGCCTCATCCCCAGCGCGTTCGGCAGGCGCGTCGGTATCAGCGGTCGGTGTTTGTCCCGCAGCAACGCCGCTCGGCCCCATGCCAGGTGCGTCGCCAGTCTGGCCGGATTCGGCCACCACGGATGGCACGGTCGACTGGACTTCGCGCGCGCCGGGCCACAGCAGTGCGAGGGCGCCCGCGAACATGGCGCCAATCACCAGGTTCAGGCGATCGAATTTCTGCCAACCTGACCGGGTGCGGATCTGCGAGCGCGACGGCCTTGCCATGTGTTTTCCGGTCAACGATCGGCGCTGGGTTTGCGTCGCCCAAAGGCACCGCGCAGGCGGCTGACCAGACTCATGTCTTCGTCCGTATCCGATCTTGCCGGATTCGGACGACCGCGACCCGGTTTCGAGCCGCGCACCCGATCGAGCATGGTCCGGGTGTGCCCGAATGCATCGGTCGGATGGCCGGCGGCCTGCGTCGAGTGCGCTTCGCTCACCTCGGTCGGGCGCGCATGACCGGATCGCGGTCGGGTCGGCTGACCCTGTTGATCCGCATCGATCAGGGTGATGGTGTCCGCATCGAGCATCATGTCGCTGTCCGGATCCGACGAACGCGCCTCCTCGTCGTCTTCATCATGAAGATGAAAGGCGGTCAGGATCTCGGTGGGTGCGCCGAAGAGATCTTCGTCATCACCGATCGGGTCGGAGATCGGGTCCAGCGTATCGTCGGAATAATCGAGCACCTCTCGCAAGGCCTGCACCGGATCGGCCGGCGGCTCGCTCGTACCGGTCCCGGCTCCGGCCGGTGAGCGGTCGCCGGGACGGTCGACCTGCGCCAATGGTGGATGCGTCTCGCCGATCGTCCGGTCGGGGGCAGCATCGGCAGCCGGCGGCTCGCTAGCGGCGGCTTCTTCGTGTCGCCCGTCGGTATCAGGGTCGGGCAGCCCGTTGTCGCCCCGCTCGGGGCTGCGCATGATGGTGGTCACCGGTTCGAACATCGACCCCTGCTCGGGTACCCGCGCCGGGCGGTCTTCACCATCGTCCGCCTCGTCGAAGCCAGGCTCGCCGTCTTCGGATCGGGCAGGCTCTCCAGGCACCGCAGCAGTGGCGGGGATGTCGCGCGGCGGGATCCGATCGCGAGCGATACTGTCGACCAGTGCAGCACTCACCCCGCCGATCAAGGGCGCGGCGGCACCCTCGCGCGCGGCAGCCAGAGCCGCCTCCAGGTTGACCACCTTCTGACTGTGTTGAGCGGCGCGATCCCGGAGTTGTTCAGTCAGTTCGGTGAGGCGCCGGGATTCATGAATTCGGGTATCGAGCGCCTCGCGCAGTTCGGCCTGTTCGGCCCGTCGCGTTTCCAGTTCCGCTTCGAGTCCGGCGATGGTCGTGCGCTCACGGTCCGCCGCGGCGCGGCCGTCGCGCCAGAACAGCCTGTCGATGACGACGAACAGCAGCCATCCGCACATCCCGCCAAGCAGGAACCACCACAGCAGTTGGTTGAATCCGGGATCAGGTGTGGCCATCGGTACTCCCCTTGCGCCTGGACCGCGAGCGCGCAGGGCTCAGGAATGCGAGGTTTGACTGCAGGGCGAACCCTGCACAGGAAACTGGCCATCGTGCCAGCGACATGACGGTTGAACGAAACGTGTCGTGCAAGCCTGCATTCGCGTTTCCAGCCAGGGACCATAAATCCTAACGTATTTGATCCTGCCGGGCGCCCTCAAAACGTGTCGGTCGATCTGACATTAACCGGCCTGACGGGGCCGGGCTCGTGGAATCGACGGCGCTTTCCGGGCCGCAACGGGCCGGGGATCGGCCACGATCCGCATTTCGTCGGGATCCGGACCTGACCAGAATCGGGTAGGGTCCTGACCCCCGCCATCGAGCCAGTCCAGCCTGTCTGCGGATGGAATCACCACAACAGAACGTTTCTCGTCATCGGGGGGATGAAAGCGACGCATGACGGGATGCTGGTCCGCATTGATGGTCAGCAGGGCAAAGCTCAACAACCAGCCGTGCTCATCGACCTGCGCATCGGTGGGCCCGGGGCTGCGTCCCGTGGATTCGGCTGGCGGTCGGCGCCAGGCCTCCCAGATGCCCGCAAGGGCCATGGGTTCGCCGTCGCTTCGTTCAATCCGCCAGCGCACAGGGCGACCGGACTCGTAATTGGGTTCGAAGAACGCATCGACCGGCACGAGACAGAACTGACGTTTGCGCCAGGCGTTTCGAAAAGAGGGCTTCTGCGCCACTGTTTCGGTCCGCGAGTTGTAGCAATGACGAAAGTTCAGGCCGTCGCGAGACCACCCCGGAATCAGCCCGAAGCAGGCCGCTTCACACACCGGCATCTGCCCGCCCGCCGGGCCATCGATCTGAGCGGACCGGATCATCGGCGCCATGTAGCCGGGGTAAGCCTCATCGCGCCAGGTGCGACCGGCGTCAGTCACGTCGAAGAACTGCTGAAGGCGGTCACCGCGGGTCGGAATGTAATTCGTGCACATGCTCAAAGCCCTCAAGTTTTGCCCGGGGCGGGTCGATAGATTGTCGGACGGAGGAACGCCGCCGCGGGTGGAGCCGGCAGTGGGCATACCCGCCGGGTCGATACCGACTGCGGGCGGCGTTTCGACGAATGCAGGCCGATGAACCGTGGTTTGGGGCGTTAGATGACAGTGCTCGCTCGTCGATTGGTGCCTTGTGCCCGACCGGATCCGGATCGGACAAGGCGTCTGGATCGTCCGAGGTCTGTCTGATGCCGATCAGTCTGCTCGCCTGGATCGTCGCTTCTCGCCATGACGATTTACCGGTCATGCTGATCACCCTCGTTCTCCTGTGGGCGGCAGTGCTCCTGTTCGGCATGCCGCAATCACCTTCTGAAGATCCGTGATGGCTTCAGACCGGCCCGAGCGCCTGCAGGATGTCTGCGAGAAAGCTGCAGCGATCCCAGGGCTCACCATCGGCCGTCCAACCGAGTCGCACGATCACTGCCGCCTGGCTGGGAAACACGCCAACCACCTGCCCCCAATGGCCCAGCAGCAGCAAGCCGTTCGGCGGTAGCCGGGTGGCGGCCGGGCAGTCGATGCTCGCCATGTCGTGGCTTTGCCAGACTTGCGCACCATACGGCAGGCGTCTGCCCGTCGTGTCGGTCCGGCCTTCCAGGGCGTAGGCCAGCCAGCCCGGCGGCACGATCTGATCGCCTTGCCAGTTGCCATCGGCCAGTATCAGTTGCCCGAGTCTTGCCCAGTCCTGCGCGCTGGCCCAGAGATACGAGGAGGCGATGAACGTGCCATCGGCATCGGTTTCCAGGACTGCACTGCGCATGCCGATGGGATCGAACAGCGCCTGGACTGGATATTGCCAATAGCTGCGGTCCGAGGCGAACTGGTCGCGCAGCACGCGTGAGAGCAGATTGCTGACCGCGCTCGAGTAGCGCCAGGTTGTTCCGGGCTGGGCCTGAATGGCGGCCCGGCTGGCCCAGCTGGCGATATCGGGTTCGCGCCAGAGCATGCGCGGGACTGCACTCCAGGGCCGGTAGCTTCTCGGCATGATCCAGTCCGTCGCGCATCGTCAGCAACTGCTCGACCGTGATCCCTGCCCGCCCGTCGCGCAGCCAGTCGCCGACCCAGTTGGGGCGTGGGACGCGACTCATGGCATCGACCACCGGCGTATCGAGCGGTGTCTGCTGTTCACTGAAACGCATCCAGGTCAGCAAAGACAGAACGGTCTTGGCCATCGACCAGCCCAGTTGCGGCGTGTCGCGGTCGAATCCGGACGCGTATTGCTCGATCAGCAGGCGACCGTTGCGCGCCACGACCACCGCGCGCGTGGCGCTGGTACTGGACAGCTCACGAATCGGACTCGTGCTGTGGCTACTCTGGGCAGAGAACGCGCCGGCGACGACAGCCTGGAGCCGGCGCGCATCGACCGTCGTGGGCCATTGCGCGGGATCCATCACGCGATTCCCGTCGGGCCAGAGCGGAGCGTCGTTGACCGTCGGAGAATCCGCCGGTCCGGCGGCCGTTGTCCGCTCTGCCCCGGAGCCATTGTCAGCAGCTACCCCGGTGGCATGATCGGCGACGATACGCGGCGTAGCGGGCCGATCGAATCCGAGCGAGCGGTTGTCATCGGGATCGGGCACCTTGCCCGATGCCAGCAGCACGCAGCCCAGACGTCCCCGAAACACCGCATGCCGCTGCGCACTGCCGGGCAGGATTGCGCTGGCCGTTCGCGCCTGTTGATCGACCTCGACCCGGACCAGGCGCAACACGACGCTCGCAGGCAGAATGTCGTCGGCAATCACGCGCTCGACCGGGCGACGCGAGATGAACACCGCCGAGCAGGTGTTTTTGGCCGCCATTCCCGCCGCGGTGGAGGGAATGCCGAGCTGCCAGGCTGCGACGATCAGGACAACGACCGCGGTGATGACCAGTAGACTGAACAGACGCAGGGACGAACGCATGAAGATCCGGTGTCGCGGGACTGGACCGCATTGTAGAAGAACGACATGAACCAGCCGTTCGCCCTGAATGCCGATCAACGTCGCGCTGTCGAGCACGGACTCGACGATCCATTGCGGGCCGGCCCTTTGCTGGTGTTGGCCGGTGCTGGTACGGGAAAGACGGCCACGCTGGCGCATCGCGTGGCCAGCCTGGTATCGCACGGCGTGGCGCCCGAACGAATCCTGTTGCTTACCTTCAGCCGCCGCGCTGCCGCCGAGATGGTTCGTCGGGCAGGGGCACTGCTGCTCGCCGACAAAACCGTACGATCGAGCAAGGCTCCTGTCGATCCGTTGCGCGCCGGTGATCGTGGCTTCGGCCTGGCATGGGCCGGCACCTTTCACTCGGTCGCCGCGCAACTGCTGCGTCGCCACGGCGACCTGCTCGGCCTGAATCCGGCATTCACGATCCTGGATCGTGGCGATTCGGTCGATTGCATTGACTGGTTGCGCACCGAACTCGCCTTTGACCGCTCGGCCAGTCGGTTTCCCAGAGCCGGCACCTGTCTGTCGATCTGCTCGGACCGGACCAACACCGGGCGTTCACTGGCCGATATCCTTGGCCAGGATTATCCCTGGTGCGTGCAATGGCAGGCCGAGCTTCAGCGCCTGCTGCGCCGTTACGTGACGCACAAACACGATCAGGCCTTGCTCGACTATGACGACCTGCTGCTCTGGTGGCGTCTGGGCATGGACGAGGCCGAATTCGCCGCCCGGGTTCGCGCCCACTTCGATCATGTGCTGGTCGACGAATATCAGGACAGCAACCGATTGCAGGTCGAGGTGCTGACGGCCTTGTGTCCGGACGGTCGGGGACTGTTCGTGGTTGGCGATGATGCCCAGTCGATCTACTCATTTCGTGGTGCCGATGTCAGACACATCTATCGGTTCAGCAGCCAGTTCTCACCGCCAGCGGCGCGGATTTCGCTGTCCTTGAACTATCGATCGACGCAACCGGTCCTCGATGCGGCCAATGCCGTGATCGCCGGCGCAGGCGGCCCATTCGACAAGACACTGATCGCTGCCGATACCCGCGGTGGGCCGCAACCGAGCCTGGTTACGGTGCTCGATGATGATGCCCAGTCGGCATGGGTGATCGAGCAGGTGCTGCAACAGCGCGAAGCGGGCGTTCCGCTGCGACACCAGGCCGTATTGTTCAGGAATGCGCATCACAGCGATCTGCTGGAAGTGAATCTGACCCGTCACAACATTCCATTCGTCAAGTACGGTGGCCTGAAGTTCGTCGAGGCTGCGCATGTCAAGGATGCGGTCGCGATGATGCGTTGGGCGGTGAATACCCGTGACACGCTCGCTGCCTTCCGGTCCCTGCAACTGGTTCCCGGTGTCGGGCCGGCGATCGCCAGGCGTTGTCTGGCGCAGCTTGCGACATCATCGGCGTCTGCCGAACCGGCCGGTCGGTTGTTGACCACAATGCCGGGCGTCTGCCCGCGCGGTGTCGCGGCGGGCGATTGGTCGGCGTTCGCCGGCGTTTTGCACACGCTCGCCGACCGGCGCAGCACCGTCCCGACGCGGATCGACGCCCTGGCCGACTGGTTGTCGCCCGTGATCGCCGAGCGATATGACGAGGTGTCTGCGCGCCAGGCGGATATCCGGATGCTGTCGACGATCGGGGCCGGGTTTCACGACATGCCCGGCCTGCTTGCCGCGCTCGCGCTGGACCCACCGGGCGCCACCGGCGGGTGGGGCGAGGACGCGATGCGTGACGAAGACTATCTGATTCTGTCCACCGTGCATTCGGCCAAGGGACAGGAATGGCACAACGTCATGATCATCAACGTGGCCGACGGCAATTTCCCCAATGAGTTCGCCACCGCCAAACCGGCTGCGCTCGATGAGGAGCGCCGCCTGCTGTATGTCGCGATGACGCGGGCCCGTCGTCATCTGCATCTGATCGAACCCATGCGGTATTACGTGACGCATCAGGCTCGTCTTGGCGGCAGTCATGTTCAGGGGGCCCGAAGTCGCTTCCTCGATGACCGGGTGCTCGCCACCCTGACCCGGACCGGGCAGGACGCGGAGCCGGTCGATTCACCCGGCAGTCAGGACGCCCGGGTCGATGATGCCGACCTGCCCGGTTTGGCGGGCGCTGCACCATCGTCAACCGCTCTCGACGGCGTGAGCGCCAGAGGTTCGAGGCTAAGGACCCGCATGGTGGCGCTCTGGGATGACCCTGAAGGGTAATTATTTATCTTTATAAATCAGATGGTTAATTCGGTGATCAGGGCATTCTGATCAACCCGCGCCACAGTCGAAAAAAAAGTTGACGCACCGCAGCAAAAGCATGCATAATGCTTCTTGTGCAGTGCAGCAAGAAACCCGATACACAAACGCTTGACGGGTTGCTGATTGAAGTCCTAAACGTCGTAACGCGCAGGGAGTCCGTGATTCGATTCCCAACTCATAACCCGTTATCCGGAGTCTCCACCATGATGAATGCAACCGATCTCGTTAAGTTCCAGTCCGACGCCATCAAGGCCTCGAACGCCCTGGCCGCCAAGGGCATCGAAGGCATGCAGAAGCTTGCCGACCTGAACATGAAGACCGTCAAGGCCTCGATGGAAGCCTCGGCCGAGCAGGTCAAGTCGCTGATGGCCGTCAAGGACATCAAGAGCCTGAACGAGACCCTGACCGCCGTCGCCCAACCCAACAGCGAGTCCGTCGCTGCCTACGCGAAGGATGCCTACGCGATCACCAGCACGACCGGCGCCGAAATCGCCGCTCTGGTCGAGCAGCAGGTCGAGGAAGGCAACAAGCAGCTGTTTGCCGCCATCGATGCCATGGCCAAGAGCGCGCCGGCTGGTAGCGAAGGCGCGATCAGCTTCATGAAGCAGTCGCTGACCGCCGCGCGCGGTGCCTACGAGCAGGCCAGCAAGGCCGGCAAGCAGGCCGCCGACATGGTCGAAGCCAATATCACGTCGGCCACCAAGGCGACGGTTGCCAAGAAGCGCTGAATCGCCACGTCAACCGACTGACCGAACGGGTCAGCGGTTGGCAGGACCGGGCGCCGCCGACGCGGCGTCGCGCTTGAAACGGGAGCCTTCGGGCTCCCGTTTTCTATTGTTGGCGCGCCCGGCACGGTCGCACTCATGCGGATGCACCTTCCCTCTCGAGGTGAACACAGCGACGGTCGCGCAGCGTCTGCCGTGCGTCATCGGCGGCCATCCGGGTCACCTTGGCCGATGGTCAATACAAGGGGGCCTCAATGGCGATCAGGCCGACGGTCTGCGGTTTGAAGCCTTGCGCCGCGACGCCGGGACCATCGAAATCGAGGGTCCGGCGAACGATGCTGTAGCTGATCTGCCAGTGACCGCCAATCGCCACGGCCAGACTGACGAAGGCCTCACCCTGCCAGCGTCGGCTGTGTACCTGGCTCTGGTATCCGTACGCATCCCCGTCGACCAGGTAGTCGTAAAAGACGGCCCGCGCGCTGATGCCGGTCGCCAAGACCCACTGCCGCACGGGTTCGCGGACCGGATCGACATGACGCGCGATTCTCGGCAGGTGCAGTCGCTGCGCATCGGGTCCGTAGGCCAGCGCAATCCCGGCCGAGGCCTGGCTCAGCAGATTGCCAAGCGACAGACCATAGTGAAGATTGACCGTGCTTGAACGCCACGGGTCGCTGGCGAAACGGAGTTGGTTCAGGCATCCCAGATGCAGGTTCAGGCCAAGCCGCGGACGCAACTGGTTCTGCCACAAGGGCACCTGCGCGACGCCAAGAATCGAGTGAATCGTGTCCTGGGTCTGTTCACCCAGCGCCGCCGGCCCGGTGACACCCAGTTCCAGCCGAAGATCGGCACGCGAGGTTGATTGCCGGAGTGACCGGCCCGCCTGCAGCCATAACAGGCCGGCCACCGGCCGGTCATTCGGATTGGGCTCCGTCTGGGTCCGGATGTTCTGTGTGTAGATATCCTGACCGACCGAGACATAACCGCGTCCGTGACCCCGGGTCGCCTCGCTCAGCATTGCCGGACAACCCGTGCTCATCGACAACTGATCGGGCAGATGCCGACCGCGTCCCAGGACATCCAGCCGCACGCCGCTCGTATACCAGTGATCATTGCCGTTGATCCCGGCATATTCATCGTTGTCTGACTGGATACCGATTCTGCGCCAATCGAATCCCTCGTGAGGCAGAGCCGGCGACGCCGAGGCCGCCAGGGCTGGCGGGACGATGGCCAAGCCAATCGACATCAGCAGGGCGGCGCCGATGAGGGGTCCGAAGAAGGGGCGGGCGCGAGTTGGCAGCAGTGGCGTCGTCTGATGGGGCATCCCGACATTCTGGCAGCAATGATCCGATCGCATCGGGTTGCAGGAGCGAGACAGTCGGCCTGCCGCTGGCAGAGCGCCCGATGACGCCTGTCTGCGGACCGGCGCTCGCCGTCGGCGCGGCACCGAGAATGAAACGATGTTGGCAGCCGAATCGCGAGCGAATACTTCCGGGCGGCCGTGGCGGCTCGTGCTGCGCGCGGTGCGGCGGGCGCTTGCCGTGCCCGAGGACGAGGATCAGCCCCGTTTCTCCGGCTTCGGCTGCGCGGTGGTGTTGCTGGGCGTGGCCAGCCTGATCACGGTGTTGATGTTTGTCCTGTTCACCGGGGATATCCGCCGCGAAATGGCCAGGGATGCCGGGCGCACCGTCCAGCGGATCGAACTGATTCTGGACGACGTATTGTGGGGCCTGGATACGAGCGGAACGACCTCGCCGACCGGCTGCACTCGCGCCACCTACGACTGGCTCGTGACCAGGAGTCTGTCCAGCCGGGTGTTGGACCAGTTGCACTGGCTACCGGCGTCGCTCGAGGGCGCATGCTCGCCCCTGACCGGGCCGTCAGATACCGTGACGGGCCCTGTCCGGACCGCGCGCTCCGATCTGCAGGGTCTGGATCAGTCGGTGATCCTGGCCAGCAGCACGAACCGGCCGGCGAGCCTGCTGGTGGCTCGCACCCTGCCCGATGCGAGCCTGCTCGTGGCCGAGATCTATGGCGAGCGACTGGCCGATGCGATCTCTACCCACGGTGCGAATGTGGCCCGGGTGATGTTGACGCGCTGGGATGGTGCAACCCTCCATGACTGGTCACACGCGCAGACACCATCGCAAGACTGGCTCCCGCCTGGCGAAGCCGGCGAATCGGACGGCATCGGCACGCAATGGCTGGCCAGTGTGGCGCGCAGCGAGCGCCTGCCGATTGCCATCACGCTGATTGCCAGGCCTGATGCACTGCTCGAACGCGTGCGCAATCGTCTGCTTCTGGTGGTGCTGCTTATCGTCGGGCTGTCCACGGCAGTGATCTCGGCCATCAACCGGATGCTCTCGGGAAGAGCCAGCATTGAACGTCGCCTGCGCCAGGCCTTGCGCAAACGTGAATTTGAGCCGGTCATTCAACCCATCGTCAATGCCGAGACCGGTGCCTGTATCGGTGGTGAAATCCTGATGCGCTGGCGGCATCCGGCGCGAGGCCTGCTGGCACCGGTCGAATTCATGGCGGTTGCCGAACAGACGGGCCTGATCATCGAGATGACCCACCTGATCATGAAACAGGCGCGTGATGTGCTGGCCGACGTGCGCCGGTCGAATCCCGGTCTCTACTTCACGTTCAACGTGGTGGCCGCGCAGTTGCGTGACCCGGGCTTTCCGGACGCGCTGGACCGGATCTTCGATCGGCATTCCCTGCCACCGGCCAATGTGGTCATCGAGGTGGTAGAACGCGAGGCAATCGATGCCAATGTCCGCGACACCCTCGTGCAGTTGCGGGGTCGCGGTTACAGGATCGCCATCGATGACTTCGGGACCGGGCAAAGCAGCCTGGCGATTCTGCCCAGCGTCCCGGCCGATATTCTCAAGATCGATCGGGAATTCGTCTCGGCCATCGACTGCAACCGCCTGAATCTGCCGGTGCTCAATGCGATCGTCGACATGGCCACGCAGCTGGGCCTGCACACGGTTGCCGAAGGTGTGGAAACGATCGCCCAGCATGAGTATCTGCTGAGCCGCGGCGTTCAATCGATCCAGGGGTATCTGATCGGCAAGCCGATGCTGGTTGCCGACTTCGCCCGCTGGCTGCACGCCAATGCCCATCACTCGAGCTATCGCCGTATCGTCCCGCCCGTCAAGGATCCGGCGCCGGTCCGTTCCTGGTCGATGTCGCCGCGACCGACCATCATGCTCGATGACTTCGTCGCGGTCTGATCATGAGCCCACGTTCCTCACCGGTGATCGACCGTATCGATGATCAGGCCCTCGCCGACGGCGTCGATGTTGGTGCCCTGGATTCAACCGAATTGATGCGTCTGATCTCCGCCTCCGACGGGGTCTCAATCCGTAGCCGTCTGTATCGCATGGTGCGCTATCCCGCTTGCTTCGTTGGCAGCGAGCTGGTCGACCTGCTCTGCCATCGCCTGGCGCTGTCGCGCGGGCAGGCGACGCGGATCGGGCAGCGGTTGCTGGCTCAGGGCTTGATCCGTCACGTGCTGGGCGAGCAGGACTTCATCGACGGTCAGTACTTCTATTTCATCGAGAGCGCCAGCTGCCCATCGATCGACAGGAACCACGCCTTGACACCGTCGGCCCTGGCCGAATTGTCGCGCCTGATGCGGGCCCCTGGCGGCGTTCGAGTGGGCAGTTTCCGTCATCGACTGGTTCGCTATCCGAACTGCTTCAGTGGCGCGGCGGCGACCGACTGGCTGGTCCGGCAAACCGGCGAAAGCCGTGAGGGTGCCGAGCGGATCGGCGAGGCCATGTTGCGCGCCAATCATTTCCGCCATGTCTTTGACCAGATGGGCTTTCGCGACGGTCAGTTCTTTTACCGCTTTCTCTAGCGCCTTGCGGCTCGTTTCATCGGTTTCAGCCGTCCCTGGCGAGCGCCTGCATGGCCAGCGCGATCAGGCCATCGATCGCGTCCGAGCGAATCCAGCGCATCACGATCACGGCATCCTGCTCGGGCAGATGCGCAACCACCGACGACCCTGCGCCGATGGCGAAGCTGGCACTGGCCGGCGCCGATGCGAACAGGTGTCGGTCGGTGTTGAGCCAGAGCAGGTAGCCGTAAAACGGTGCAATCGCGCAGGGCTGGCGCATGCGAGCCAGCCAGGAAGCGGATAACACGCGTTGGCCATCGACCAGTCCGTCACTGGTCAACAAGCGTCCGAGTTTCGCCTGGTCGATGGCACTGATCTGCACTCCCCCGCCCCAATGACTGCCACCCGGCACGCTTTGAATCCGCTGACCGCCAACCGTGACCCAGCTGTTGTCGTAGCCGTGCCAGGCCCAGGTCTCGCTCAGTCCCAGAGGGCGGGCAATCGAGTCGCGAAACACGACGGGCAATGCATCGCCGAACAGATGGGCCAGTGCGAGCGACAGTTGATTGATCCGCACATCGTTATATTCCCAATGGGTGCCCGGGGATTTCAGCTCGCGCAGGCTGCCCTTGGCCGGCGCCACCTGGCCATCGGGCAGAGGGGGTTCAAAGCTCAGACGCCGGAAATGGTCGACCTGATCGGGAACGCCGAAGCAAGTGCCCGACCATTCGCTGGTCTGCTGCAACAACTGCTCCCAGGTCACGCCGGCGTCGTGCCGGTCATCAAAGCCGATGCCGGGCAATTGCTCGGCCACTGCGCGCTGTGGATCGTCCAACAGGCCACGGTCGTGAGCCACGCCGGCCAGTAGCGCCAGATAGGTCTTGGCGATGCTGAAGGTCAGATCGGCGCGGTCCGGCTCGCCCCATCGGGCCAGGACCTGGTGGCCACGCATGACCACGCCATTGGGCGCACCACGTGCAAATACCGGGCCGAGCAGGCGGTTCCAGGGCGGTGGATCGGCCAGGTGAATGCCCCACTGGCGTGGGGCGGACACCGGATCGCGCGACCAGTCGGTCTCATGCTCGCGCGCATGGTCGGCCACCGCCTGCCATGATGAACCCGGATCGGCAACGGTGTGAGTCATGACGGACTACCCAAGGATCGAATCACTGTAATGGAAAGTGGGTGGATGGACGCTGCGCCGGGGCCGCCCCCGCACTGACGCCCGTCCGGTCACGTGTTTTACCATGCGATCGTCCGGCCGCGGTCGTGGTCGCATCACCAGGTATCCCATGGCACTTGTCGATCCCACCGGGCAGCCACGATCCGCCCACCCCTGGCCGCCGTTCCGATGGCTGCTCGCCGCTGCGTTGGTCATCGGCGCGAGCGCCTGGCTCAGGCTGCACTGGATCGAACCGCTGGCCTGGTCTGCCCATTGCGCGTCCAACCCCGATCAGTGGCTCTGCGCGGCCCGGTCATCGATGGTGATGCTGATCCAGCATGAGCGGCTCGGCTGGATTGCCCTGTCCGGCATGGCGCTTGCCCTGTTCACCCGATGGCGCTGGCTGTTCGTCACTGCCTTCCTGCTCGGTGCCGCCTCGTTGATGCTGTATTCGGTCGAGCCGGGTGCCGTTGCCACCCTGGTGGGCAGCCTGGTGTTGCTGCGTCAGTCACCATCGGGCCGCCGGGCGAGCAGCGGGTAAAGGCCGATCGGTAAGACCATTGCGGCGAGCAACAAGGCCTGATGGTTGTCCGGCCATTCCGGCATGAGCATGAACGGGGTCGCCGCCAGGATGATCAGGCCGAGCCACCGCTCTTCGACGGCATCGGCCGGCAGCCGCTGGCGGGTCAGCCAGCAGGACAGCATCGTCGCCATCGGCAGCACGTACAGCGCCAGGGCGAAGCCGCGGTAACGGGCATCGAATGCGTGAAGCAACAGGAATAGCGCGGTACCGAACAACAAACCGGTCCGAAGCAGGCCGACCACGGCGAGCAGGCGGCGCTGACCGGCCGGGGTGCCGCCTGCCGGATCCGGCGGACCGTCAAGGGGTGCCGCGCTCCTGAGCATAGCCCAGGCCAGACGCCAATGTGGGATCCGGTCCGGTGCGTCCACCACCTGGCCGAACAACAGCGCCGCAGCGATGCCGCAAGCCCAGAACGACGTGCTGCCCAGCCATTCAACCGCAAACCGATTCCAGGTCGTCAGGTAGTGAAGCTGCGCGGGCAACATCGCGCCCACGCAGGCGCCCACACTGACGAGCAAGACGTCGCGGGTCGGCTGGCGTCGGGCGGCCGGTCCTGCTGGGTTCGACCGACGCTGCATCAAAGTCGAGAAGCAGCACTGCGGCCAGACTCATCACGAGCATGCCGATGAGCGCGGCCTGAAACCGGCCCGGCCGCTCGACCATCGGACCCTGCCAGGGAAACTTCTGCTCACCGGCTGAATCGAGCAATCCCCAATGGCCGCCCATCGCGCCTTCCAGGCGCCGCTTCCAGGGTTGATCGAACGCCTCGATCACGTTGTAGTCGATACCCTGTTGGATGGCAGCCGCCACCCATTCCCGCATGAATCTGGCCTGCTCCAAAGGTCCCGGCAGGGCCGGTCCGCGCATCCGTCCTTCGCTGGGCCAGCCGGTCTCGCCGATCATCACCCGCTTATCCGGAAAAACGGCCTGCACCTCGCGAAAGACCGTGGTCACATGCTGAACCGCCTGCTCGATGGCAACCGGATGATCTTCCCAGAACGGCAGGATGTGGGCGGTCACGTAATCGACCTGTCCGGCCAGCGATCGGTTCTGGAGCCAGAACTCCCAGACGTCCGCATAGGTAACAGGCGTTGCAACCGCCGCACCCACCCGTGCCAGGTATTCGGCCATGGTCGACGCCGTCTGCTCGCGCCGCAGCAACACTTCGTTACCGACGATGACCGCTTTCACGGTGTCTGGAAACTGCCTGGCCAGTTCGATGCCGGCGGCGATCTCGATCTCGTTGGCCTGCGGGTCGCGACCGATCCAGATGCCGAGCAAGACGGTCATCCCGAGTTGCTGCGCCACTTTGGGGACGGCACCCAGGCCTTGCTGCGTCGAATAGGTGCGCACGCACCGGGTCAGGCCGGCCAGCAGGCCGAGGTCTTGGGCTATGCGCGCCGGCGACACGACATGATCCGGATCGAACGGCGACTCGCCGGCAAGGCGATAGGGCGCATAGGAGGCGCAGCCGATCCGGGACGCAGGCGGCTCTGTCAACGCGACAGGCCGGGAGGCGTTCAACGAGGCTGACGCGACGACCAGCGTGAGTGTCAGGAAAACTGCGATGGCAATCAGACGGCGAACGACCACATGACCCCGGCGAATACACAACGGAAACTATCGCTTACACAAACCGTTGGCGGCCGAAAAACGGCTGCACTACACTGCGCTGCGATTCGGTTTGGGTCCCGGCCAGCGGCCAGGAAGGCAAACACAATCGCGCAAGTGTCGCACAGGCGGTCAGGAATCTGTCCAGCGGGCCATCCATCTCCTCAAATACCTGGCATGAGCATTGCTCTGATCTCTACTGGCGATCACTGAGCGCGCGGTTGTTGCGTCTTCCTGCGTTGTCCGCGCCGGCGTTCCGCCCGATCGTCCACCCTCAATCCCAATCCGTTTCCGTCCTGGAAGCCTCAACACCATGCCTGATCTGCGCACTCTGAACAATGATGCCTACACCGGCCTCGTTTCCCCTGGCATCGACGGCCACGCCGGCGGGCGGGATCGCGGCCAGGGCAGCAGCGTGGGAACGATCATCGGTCGGCTCGCGCCAACCAATGCGCTGCGGGCCCTCTGGGCCTTGCTGGTCGCGATCGCCATCGCGATGGGCATATCCGCCGCCAATATCGGGCTCTGGCAATGGACCCATCCGACCATTGCCGCCCCGGACGCCGAGGGCGAGTTCACCGGCGTGGCCTACAACGCCTTCGGACGCTGGGACAGCCCGCTAACCCAACAATATCCGACCGACGAAGCCATTCATCGCGACATGTCGATGCTGGCGAGCCATACCCGCCGACTGCGTACCTATAGCGCCAGCGAAATGCCGCAGATTCCGGGTATCGCCGCCAACTACGGATTGAAGATCACCCAGGGCATCTGGCTGGACCTGCGCGAGGACAACAACCAGAAGGAAATCGCCGCAGCGGTCAAGGCGGCCAACGAGCATCGCAACATTGAACGCCTGATGGTCGGTAACGAGACCATCCTGTCCGGTCAGATCTCGCCCAAGCAGATGATCGGCTACCTGACGCAGGTGCGTTCACAGGTCGGTGTGCCCGTATCCACCGCCGAGCCCTGGCATGTCTGGTTGCGTTATCCCGAGCTGGCCGATCACGTCGACTACATCGCCGTTCACCTGCTGCCGTACTGGGAAGGCGTACCGCTGGAACAAGGCCTGGAGTATTCGCTGCAACGCTTCGAAGAGGTCAAGAAGCGGTTTCCGGGCAAGCATGTGGTGATCGGCGAGATCGGCTGGCCGAGCCAGGGTGATCGTTTCGATGGCGCCACGGCGAGCCGCGCGGCGCAGGCAACCTTCATCCGCGAATTCCTGGCCTACAGCAAGGGCCGGAATCTCGACTATTTCCTGATGGAAGCGATCGACCAGCCCTGGAAGCGGGCCACTGAGGGACGGGTCGGTTCGTACTGGGGAGTGATCGATTCCGAGCGCGAAATGAAGTTTCCGTTGACCGGTCCGATCGAGAGCGATCCGAATTGGGAAACGAAGGCGACGCTGGCCTCGCTGATCGGGCTGGTACCCATGATCGCATTCCTGTTCGCCTTCCGGCGACTCAGACTGGCCAGTCGCCTGTTCTATGCCGCACTGATCCAGTCGCTGACCTCACTGTCGGTCTGGATGCTGGCCATTCCGACCGAGTTCTATCTGCGCCTGCCCGACTGGATCGGCATCGCGGTCTTGCTGCCGACCCTGAGCATGATGGTGCTGATCCTGCTGGCCAATGGGTTCGAATTCGCCGAGATGTTCTGGTCCGGCAACCTGCGCCGTACCTATCGGCCCGAGCCGCTGCCGGCCGACCAGCCCGAGCCGCGCGTGTCCATTCATCTGGCCTGCTGCAATGAGCCGCCGGACATGGTGATCGGCACCATCAACAGTCTGCTTGCGCTGGACTACCGGAATTTTGAAGTCCTGGTGATCGACAACAACACCCGGGATGAGGCGCTCTGGCGTCCGGTGCAGGAGCACATTGCCCGGCTCGACGACCGATTCCGCTTCTTCCATCTGCCCAGCTGGCCAGGCTACAAGGCGGGCGCCTTGAATTTTGCGCTCGAGCAAACCGATCCGCAGGCCAGCATCATCGGCGTCATCGATGCCGACTACGAGGTTCGTGCCGACTGGCTCAGAGGCCTGGTCAGCAAGTTCAATGATCCCAAGGTGGCGGTCGTTCAGGCACCCCAGGCCCATCGTGACTGGCAACGTCAGGTATTTCGCCGCATGATGAACTTCGAGTACGACGGATTTTTCCGGGTCGGCATGCATCACCGTAATGAGCGCGATGCGATCATTCAGCATGGCACCATGTCCCTGATCCGTGCGTCAGCTCTCAATGATCATGGGCGCTGGTCGGAATGGTGCATCTGCGAAGACACCGAACTGGGGCTGCGCCTGATGCAGGCCGGCCTGAAAACGGTTTACGTGGATGAAGTGATGGGACAGGGCCTCACGCCCGATTCCTTCTCCGCATTCCGCAAGCAGCGTCGGCGGTGGGCCCAGGGTGCCATGCAGATTCTCAAGGCTCATGCGAGTGCACTGTTCCTCGGCCGGGCTTCGGTGAAGGCCGATGGCAGCGCGTCGGGTCAGCTCAGCCGCGGCCAGCGGTACCACTTCGTGGCCGGCTGGATGTCCTGGTTCGGCGATGCCATGCATCTGCTGTTTGCCTTTGGCGCGATGTTCTGGACCATTGGCATGATGGCGGCGCCGCACCTGTTCAGCCTGCCGATTTTCCTGTTCATGCTGCCGGTGTTCATCTTCTTCGTGGGCAAGGCGGTGCTGGGCCCGCTGCTCTACTGGCGTCGCGTGCCCTGCAGCCTGCGCGATGTGATGGGCTCTGCGTTGGCCGGCATGGCCTTGTCCCACGGTATCGCGATGGGGGTGTTCACCGGGCTGTTCAAGCGAACCGCGGTGTTCGAGATCACCGAGAAAGCGGGCGGTGCGGGCACCGATGCGCGGTCGCTGGCGGCTGCTTCGACTCAGCCGGTCAATACAGTGAGTCAGTCCGCGTCAGTCGCCCGGTCTTCAGACGCAGCGGGTCAGCATGGTCAGGAGGCCGCTGCCGCCAACCCGGTGATCAAACCGGCGGTCAGTGCGTTGTCGCCTGCCCCGGCGGGTGTGCTGATGTCGATCCAGCGTGCGCTCGGCATGGTCAGGGAAGAAGCCGGGCTGTTTGTCGCCATGATGTTCTGCATTGTCGGCATGTTGCTCACGCGCAAGCCGGATCACTTCGAAAGTGAACTCTGGATGTGGATCCTGGCGTTGCAATCGGTGCCCTACCTGGCCGCGCTGATCTGTGCCTGGCTGTCGGTCCGGCCTGAGCGCAGCGCCGAACCGGTTCAAGCGACCCTCGCCGCGCCCCAGCCCACGCAGGCCGCCGAGCGATTCGCCGAGCCTGCCATGGCGATGACCCGGCAGTAAGCGGCCGGGCCTTGCCCTTGCCAGCGGCTACTTGACCTTACGGATCTCGCCGCTGGCCAGCTTGCCCTGATAGTCCTTGAGCAAGGCCTTGACCTTGGGCATCAGCATGTACAGCCCGACGATGTTGCCAATGGCCATGGCGAAGATCATTGCATCGGAGAAGTCGATCACCGGACCCAGGTTCATCGAGGAGCCGATCACGACGAATACGCAGAAGATCGCCTTGAACACGAGCTCCTTGGCATTGCCTTCGCCAAACAGATAGGTCCAAGCCTTAAGGCCATAGTAGGACCAGGAGATCATGGTCGAGAAAGCGAACAACACGGCCGCAATCGCCAGGACGTAGCCCGCACCCGGGAAGCCGGCTTCAAACCCCTTGGCGGTCAGCGCAATGCCGGTGACGCCATTATTGGGCACCCAGGAATTCGTGATGACGATCACGAGAGAAGTCATGGTGCAGATCACCACTGTATCGATGAAAGGCTCGAGCAGCGCCACATACCCTTCGGTGACCGGGTGCTTGGTCTGCACCGCCGAGTGCGCGATCGAGGAGGAGCCGATGCCGGCCTCATTCGAGAAGGCTGCACGCTTGAAGCCCTGGATCAGCGCGCCGATCGCACCGCCCGCAACCGCTTCAGGGGCGAAGGCGCCGGTCAGAATCGCACTGGCCGCTGTCGGCACCTGGTCCAGATGCATCAGGATGATGATCACGGCCGCGCCGACATACAGAATGGCCATGGCGGGCACCATCTTTTCGGTAACCTGGGCGATCGAGCGAATGCCACCGATGATCACGACCGCGACGATCGCAGCCATGATCAGCCCGAACAGCCAGCCCTTATTCTCGAAGATGGGCATGATGGCTGATACCTGGGCATACGACTGGTTGGCCTGGAACATGTTGCCGCCGCCGAGCGCACCCCCGATACAACAAATCGAAAAGAACACGGCGAGAAACCGGCCCAGTCCTGCCTTGCCGTCTTCGGCCAGGCCCTTGGACAGGTAATACATGGGCCCGCCCGAGACACGACCGTCGGGATACTCATTGCGGTATCGCACGCCCAGGATGCATTCGGTGAACTTTGACGCCATGCCGAGCAGCCCGGCCAGAATCATCCATAAGGTTGCACCCGGCCCACCCAGGTAAACCGCCACGCCGACCCCGGCGATATTGCCCAGCCCGACCGTGCCCGACAAGGCGGTTGCCAGTGCCTGAAACGGCGTGACCTCGCCGGCGTCATTCGGGTCGAGGTAGTCACCACGCACCAGTTCGATGGAGTGCCGGAAGCCCCGGAACTGGATGAATCCGAAATAGATCGTGAAGACAATGGCGGCCAACACGAGCCAGCCCACGATGAGTGGAAATTGGGTGCCCGCCACCGGAACGGAGTAGAAGATCAGATTGACGAGGGGATTGACGAATGGCGCGACTGCGTCGCTAATCATCTTGTCAATACCGCTAACCTCCTGCGCCATCGTGAGGGCAGGCGCCATCGCCAAAGCCAGGCCTCCCGCCAGGGACTTGTTCAGCATCTTTCTCTCCGTCTCTTTAAGTGTTATGGGCCGTGTCCGGCCATCAGGGCACAATGGTCAGGGGTACTGGAGCAACCTGGGCGAGTGAGATGGCCAGACTGCCCAACAGGCGCTGCGCCAGAACGCCATCGCCACTGCGCCCGATGATGATCTGGGTTGCATCCAGTCGCGACGCGATCTGGCACAGCAGGTCGGCGGAGTGACCATGCTGAATCTCACTGGTGACCGACAAGCCGTGCCCGGTCAACTCGTTGACCACTGGATCGATCACGGCATGGGCGCCCTTGATTTCCACATCGCGGGCTTTTTTGCGATCGGCGAGCTCTTCATTCGACAGGAAGCTGTAGGGCGACCATTCGAGAATCATGACCAGATGCAGGGTGGCGCCCGATTGATTGGCCCGGGCGGCGGCAAAATCCACGGCGCGTCGCGCAGTCTTGGTACCGTCATACCCGACCAAATATAGATCCGACATGTCTGTCTCCTCTCCTCTAGAGCGTTGGATTCGAAAGGTGGGATCCGACAGGCCGGAAATACCGGTCGCCCGCAACGGGCATCGACGCAATCGGCGGATCGCAGGCGGCCTCGCTCCGGACCGCGTCTCAAGGGTACCACCCTGAAGAGATGCGTCAACAAGAACGGCCACACTTCGAAGAGGGCGGCCTGGTCTGCTCGCTCAGGCTCAGGCCGGTGTCGACGAAGCGGCTGATGGGGTGGCGTTGCGCATCTGCTCGCAGGCCCGCAGCAAGGTATCCGCACCCGCGGCGCCGCTCACCGCGAGTTGCCGATTGAAGATGAAGAAGGGCACGCCCTGCACGCCAAGCTCCCGGGCATGCGCATCCGCGCTGCGAATCGTGTCGTGCACGCCGTCATCGGTGATGGCGGCTTCGATCAGTGGTTCGGGCAGCCCGCTCGCCCGCGCGATCTCGATCAGGGTGTCGTCCCGGGTCAGATCGTTGCCCGACTGAAAATAAGCCTCGAAGAGGTTTTCCACCATGCCGTCCTGGCCGCCGTCCTGGGCCAGCGAGATCAGCGCATGCGCCCGGATGGTATTGGGTTGACGAGCAATGGCATCCAGCCTCAACTCAAGTCCGACGGCCCGCGCAGCCTGACGAACCCGCTCGTAGATGGCGCTGGTATCCGCATTGCCAAACTTGGCCGACAGGTAAGCGTCCCGCGCGATGCCCTCGTGTGGCAGATCCGGATTGAGCTGGAAAGGATGCCAACGCACGACCGGCTCGGGCAGATCGGGATGATCCCGGCGAAATCGGTCCAACGCCTGCTCGAGCTGTCGCTTGCCAACGAAACACCAGGGGCAGACGACGTCGGAAATGACGTCGATCATCAGGGGCTGGGCGGTCGGATCGACGGCGACAGCCCCATCCAATGCGGTTTGATCAGCAGACATGAGGTTTCCGGGCGGCGATGTAAGCCGCCCAGTATGCCAGTGTCCGTGCGCAGCGTCAGTCGGAAAATTCCTGGGTGCGGATCACATCACCCGACTCATCGACGGTCTGGAGCGTGACTGTGAACCCCCACAGGCGATGCAGATTCCAGAGCACGCGCTCGGCATCCTCATTCAGTGGACGGCCGCGCAGCACGCGATGCGCGAGGGTCAGGCTGCGATCGCCGTCCTTGTCAAAGCGCACGATCTGAATGTCCGGCAATTGACTGTCGCGATTGTATTGCTGGGTGAGCAGGCGTCGGACCTGCCGATAGCCCGCTTCATTGTGAATGCTGTCCACCACCAGATGCTCGGTATCTTCACGGTCGGAAATCGCGAACAGGTGGAAATCGCGGATGAGTTTGGGCGACAGATACTGACCGATGAAGGACTCGTCCTTGTAGTTACGCATGGCGAAGTCCAGCACCTTGCGCCAGTCGCCGCCGGCAATATCGGGAAACCATTGACGATCTTCGGCGGTAGGCTGCTCGCAGATCCGCTTGATGTCGCTGAACATCGCAAAGCCCAGCGCATACGGATTGATGCCACCGTAGCCGCGCTGATCGAATCCGCGCTGCGCCACCACATTGGTATGCGAGGCCAGCACCTCGATCATGAAGCCATCATCGACCTGACCCTTGTCATATAGCCGATTGAGCAGCGTGTAGTGCCAGAACGTGGCCCAGCCCTCGTTCATGACCTTGGTCTGGCCCTGTGGATAGAAATATTGAGCCATCTTGCGCACGATGCGCACGATCTCACGCTGCCAGGGCGCCAGCCGTGGCGAGTATTTCTCCACGAAATACAGCAGGTTCTCCTGGGGTTCACCAGGGAACCCGGCATCCTCGCCTTCACCGACGGCATGCTCCTTGGTCGGAACCGTCCGCCAGATCTCGTCGTGACGACTCCAGGAATAAGCTTCACGTTGCCGGTTGCGTTCGCGTTCGGCCTGCGCCGACAAGGGCTTGGGGCGCCGGTAGCGGCTGACCCCGTAATCCATGAGTGAATGGCAGGCGTCGAGCGTTTCCTCGACTGCCGCTACGCCATGGCGCTCTTCGCAATCGAGCACATACTGCCGTGCGAACACCATGTAATCGATGATGGCGTCGGCGTTCGTCCATTGACGAAACAGGTAATTGCCCTTGAAGAAGGAGTTGTGCCCATAGCAGGCATGGGCGATCACCAGACCCTGCAGGGGCATGGGATTCTCTTCCATCAGATAGGCGATGCACGGATCGGAGTTGATCACGATCTCATAGGCCAGGCCACGGGCGCCGGTCCGGTAGGCCCGATCGTTGGCAATGAACTCCTTGCCAAAGGACCAGTGCGGATAGCTGATGGGCAGCCCGACCGACGCATACGCGTCGAGCATCTGCTCCGAGGCGATCACCTCAATCTGGTTGGTGTAGCAATCCAGGCCGTATTCATTGACCGCGATATCGGCAATGGCCCGGTCATAGCGTTCGATGAGCTCGAACGTCCAGTCCGATCCGGTGGACAGCAGATTTCCCTTGAGCGAGGAGGCATTCATGTGGTCACCGTCTTGCCCTGGCGGGCGAATAGCTCACGGAACACCGGATAGATATCCCGGTGCTCCTCGACTTCCACCATCGCAAAATGCCCGCAATCGATCCGGCTATAGGCATTGGAGAGCGTGGACAGCCGAAGGCTTCGTTGCTCGGTCACTTCGATGTAGGCGAAATGCCGGGTCAGCGGCAGCAGTTTGTCCTCCAGGAAGCCGCGGCTCTTCTCGGGGTCGGCACCAAATGCATCGCCGTCGGATGCCTGCGCCCCATAGATGTTCCAATCGCCCGGCGAATATCGATCGTCGATGATTTCACGCATGAGCTTTAGCGCGGAGAACACAACAGTCCCTCCGGTCTTTCGATCATTGAAAAAGCGCTCTTCGTTCACCTCTTCGGCATCGTCGGTATGCCGGATGAACACGACCTCAACCTTCTCATACTTGCGCGAGAGAAACAGAAACAGCAGCGTGTAAAAGCGCTTGGCCAGATCCTTCTTGAACTCGTCCATCGATGCCGACACATCCATCAGGCAGAACATCACCGCCTGACTCATGGGTTTGGGCACCATCACCCGGTGCCGATAACGCAGGTCGATGTCGTCCAGGAAGGGTACGTTGGCGATCTGGCTTTGCAGGGTGGCGATCTCCTGGTCCAGCGCGGCCTGGGCGGCCGGATCGGTCTCGTCGGCACGCTCGTCCAGTGCCTGGGCCAGCCGGGTGCGCTTCTCGCCGGTCAGGGCCAGACGCCGACCGATGGCACTGCGCATCGTGCGAAGAACCGACAGATTGGTGGGTGCACCCTGGCGGGTGTAGCCGGCACGCTGGGGCTTGACTTCCTTGATGTCGCCGACATAGGTGCGGATCAGCCGTGGCAGCTGCAGGTCGTCGAAGAAGATATTCATGAATTCTTCACGCGAGAGCGTGAACACGAAATCGTCCTCGCCATCGCCCCCTTCGCCGGCATCGCCCTTGCCATTGCCCCGACCGCCACCACCGGACGGTCGCTCGATCTGATCGCCGGGGTTGAACTCCCGGTTGCCCGGCAGGACGATTTCCCGGTCGCCACCCTGACCATGACGGATATGCGGCTCGGCGATGTCCTTGCCCGAGATGCGCACGGACCCGCCTTTTTCCATGTCCTTGATCGAGCGCTCACCGACCATATCGGAAACCGCCCGCTTGATTTGGCCTTTGTATCGCCGCATGAAGCGCGACCGGTTGGTCGCACTCTTGTTGCGGTCATTCAGACGTCGATCGATGATGACGGACACGCGGTTCTCCCTTGAGAAGATTCGGCCGCAGACCTACTGTGACTTACGGACCCGCAGATACCACTCGCAGAGCAGTCTGACCTGCTTTTCGGTGTATCCCTTGACGACCATGCGCGCCACGAAGCTGTCGTGCTTTTTCTGCTCCTCGGACGATGACTTTGCATTGAAGGAGATGACCGGCAGCAACTCCTCGGTGTTCGAGAACATTTTCTTCTCGATCACCTCACGCAATTTCTCATAGCTGGTCCAGGCCGGGTTCTTGCCGGCATTGTTTGCTCTGGCGCGCAGCACGAAGTTGACGATCTCGTTGCGGAAATCCTTCGGGTTCGCAATACCAGCCGGTTTTTCGATCTTTTCCAGCTCGCCGTTGAGCTGGGCCCGGTCGAAGCTCTCGCCGGTTTCCGGGTCACGATAGTCTTCGTCCTGGATCCAGTAGTCGGCGTAGGTGACATACCGGTCAAAGATGTTCTGGCCGTACTCGGAGTAAGACTCCAGGTAGGCGGTCTGGATCTCCTTGCCGATGAACTCGGCGTATCGTGGGCTCAGATAACCCTTGATGAACTCCAGATACCGCCGCTGGGTGTCTTCGGGCAGCTGCTCGCGCATGATGCGCTGCTCGAGCACGTACATGAGATGCACCGGGTTGGCCGCCACCTCGGTCTGGTCGAAATTGAACACGCTGGACAACACCTTGTAGGCAAAGCGCGTGGATGCGCCGGTCATGCCTTCATCGATGCCGGCGTAGTCACGGTATTCCTGCACCGATTTGGCGTTCGGCTCAACATCCTTGAGATTTTCTCCGTCGTAAACCCGCATCTTGGTGAAGATGCTCGAATTCTCGGGTTCGATCAGGCGGCTCAGGGTGGCGAACTGGGCCATCATCTGCAGGGTGCCCGGCGCGCAGGGCGCCTTGGACAATGAACTGTTGGCCAGCAGTTTCTCGTAGATCTTCACCTCTTCGGACACCTGCAGGCAATACGGAACCTTGACGATGTAGATGCGATCGAGGAAGGCCTCGTTGTTCCGGTTGTTGCGGAACGTCTGCCATTCGGATTCATTCGAATGCGCCAGGATCAGTCCCTGGAAAGGAATCGCGGAGAATCCTTCCGTGCCCTTGAAGTTGCCTTCCTGGGTGGCGGTGAGCAGCGGATGCAGCATCTTGATCGGTGCCTTGAACATCTCCACGAACTCGAGCAGGCCCTGATTGGCCAGGCAAAGCCCACCCGAGTAGCTGTAGGCGTCCGGATCGTCCTGTGAAAGCGATTCGAGCTTGCGGATGTCGACCTTGCCGACCAGGGACGAGATATCCTGGTTGTTCTCGTCGCCCGGTTCGGTCTTGGCAATACCAACCTGCTTGAGCACTGAGGGCTGGATGCGCACCACTTTGAAGCGGGTGATGTCGCCTTCGTATTCCTCCAGGCGCTTGATCGCCCAGGGGCTCATGATTCCGGTCAGATAACGCGACGGAATGCCGTATTCCTTCTTGAGGGCTTCACCCTCGCGATCGGGATTGAACAGGCCCAGCGGCGATTCATTGACCGGCGAATCCTTGAGCGCGTAGATCGGAAAGCTCTGCATCAGTGACTTGAGCTTCTCGGCGATCGACGATTTGCCTCCGCCGACCGGCCCCAGCAGGTAGAGCACCTGCTTGCGCTCTTCCAGTCCCTGGGCGGCATGCTTGAAGTAGGACACGATCTGTGCGATCGCGTCGTCCATGCCGTAGAAATCCTGGAAGGCGGGGTAGCGGCGGATGACCCGGTTGGAGAACAGACGGGACAGGCGCGGATCGTTGCGGGTGTCGATGATCTGGGGCTCGCCGATCGCGGCAAGCATGCGCTCAGCCGCAGATGCGTAAGCCAGAGGGTCTTTGGCGCACAGATCGAGGTACTCGAGAAGCGACATCTCTTCATCGCGGGCCTTGACGTACGTTTCACGATACTGATCAAACAGATTCATTGTTGAACCTCCTGTAGGGCTGGTTCATGACCATGGCGGGCCGCAAATCACTCGAACAGTCTTGGGTCAATAAGTCAGGCCACTGATGTGAGTCGTTACGGCGATCAAAAAGTTTCAAAGAGAATTCGGTGTGCCGCGCCGCTTCAGTATCGCGGTGATTCAGCGCTCCGGCAGTTACTAGCGTAAACGATATTGTCTGTCCGTCGTTGACCCCTGTGGCCGATTCAAGACCCGTATCACGCATTTACGGTTGACGTTAACGTCACTCAGTTTCTGCATCGACAATAAAGCGAAAAGTGTTCCTGAGCAGACAAGCGGGGCATTGTGGCGGCTGGTCGGATCGAATTGCACTTATCGATCGATCGGATCTGCCCACAAGGCCCCAGAATGTTGCGTAGCGGTGCCGTTGCCGCGCAGGTTCTGACGCGACGCGCGTTGACACCATGAGTGCCAGGCAGTTCATTTCGACACACTGTCTGACGAAAGGTCGTTGCGTTGTCGATACAGCGAGGGCGTATTGGTCGTGGGTGAGGTGCGAATGATCGACCCGGTAGAAGGGCTGTTCGCCTGGCAGTTGCGGCTGCAGGCCATCGATATCCCGGTTCTCAGACAGACTGTGAACCAACTCGCGCGGCTCGGCGCCGATCCGGATGCCGTCGATGCCCAGCAGTTGACCGAGGTGATTCTGGATGATCCCTTGATGACGTTGCGCCTGCTCATCGATGCCAGCGCACTGCGCAGCCATCGAAGCGGGCGCATCGTCACCGAGATGGAGACCGTGACCGCCGCGGTGTTGATGATCGGCATCACCTCGTTTTATGAACGCTATGCGGCGCTGCCGGTGCTCGAGGAGCGGCTGGCGGACGATGCCCATGCCCTTCAGGCGGTGCGCAAGCTGATCCGCCGGGGCGCGCGGGCGGCCCGTTTCGCGTCAGCGTTCTGCGCCCAGCGCCAGGATCCGGATGTCGCCGTGGTGTACGAGGCGGTCCTGTTGCACGATTTCGCCGAGTTGCTGCTCTGGGTGGGTCATCCCGACGTGGGCCGGCAGATCGAAGCCCGGCACCGTGAGCATCGCACTGCCGGGGTCACGGCCGCCCAGCGCGATGTCATGGGGTTCAGTCTCGCGGAACTGGGCCAGGCCTTGATGGTGAACTGGTCGCTGCCGGTGGTGCTGCGGCGATTGTCCCGTGATGGCGAGGGTGAGGCGGATGGACAGGTCCGCAGGGCCCGTCTGGCCGTACGCTTCGCGCGGCACACCGAGAGCGGCTGGAGTCATCCGGCCCTGATCAACGACCTCAAGGAGCTCGCCCAGCTGCTCAATCTGTCCCTGGCTGCCACCCGGGCACTGGCTCAGGGCATCTGAGTCGGGTTCGCCCCCGGGCGTGGGATGTGTGCGGGATCAGTCGGGTGCACTGGCCTCGTCGAGCGCCTGAATCGCGTCGGCTGGCAGACTCAGGTCGACGGCCGCCGTGAGCTCGGCGAGTTGGGCGCGAGTCGTGGCGCTGACGATCGGTGCGGTGACGGCGGGCCGGGACATCAGCCAGGCGATGGACAAGGTGCTCAGGCTCGCTCCCGTCTGGGCCGACAGCGTGTCCAGTGCCCGCAGGATGCGCTCGCCACGTGCATTCAGGCGTTGTTCGACAATGCCTGGACCGCGCGCACTCTTGTGCGCGTCGGCGCGGCTGCGATACTTGCCCGACAAAAACCCGCTCGCCAGGCTGTAATAGGGTATGACGCTGATCCCCTCGCGCACGCACAATGCTTGAAGGCCGCTTTCGAAGTCGCTGCGTGCGACCAGGTTGTATTGGGGTTGCAGGGTCTGGTAGCGCGCGATCCCCTGGGCTGCGCTGATATCCAGCGCGCTGCTTAGCCGGTCCGGCGAGAAATTCGAGGCCCCGACAAGGCGTACCTTGCCCTGTTCGATCAGACGGGTGAAGGCGCCCAGGGTTTCATCCTGGGGCGTCGCGGGATCATCCTGATGAGCCTGGTACAGGTCGATGTAGTCGGTCTGAAGACGTGCCAATGACGACTCCACCGACTGCATGATGTACTGGGCGCGCAAGCCCTTGCGACCTTCGCCCATGTCCATGCCGACCTTGGTGGCCAGCACGACCTGATGGCGCCGACCGGATCGGGCGAACCAGCGACCGATGATGGTCTCGGATTCGCCGCCCGAATTGCCCGGTGCCCATCGGGAATACATATCGGCGGTGTCGACGAAGTTGAAGCCGGCGTCGACGAACGCATCGAGCATGTCGAACGAGCGTGACTCGTCCAGCGTCCAGCCAAACACATTGCCGCCAAAGCAGAGGGGCGACACGTCGATATCACTGTGACCGAGTTTGTTCATTGTCATGGTCTGCTCCGCGGATGGACACCCTGGCCGATGATCGGAACCCCGGGTTCGGCCTCGAGCGGACTGTAACCGGAATTCGCCGTTCAGGTCGCGGGTCAGCGATAATCGACGGCCGCAGCACCATCAGCCGTGCGGCCTGCGTGTGAATCAAAGTCCGGAGAGCCTTGATGAACCCATTCACCCAGCCGTTCGTTGGTCCGGTCCAGCCGCTGCCCTGCGTCAGAAGGGGGCGGTCATGTCCATCGCGCTGATCGGTTTTGGTGAGGTGGGTCAGGTGCTGGCGGACGATCTGATCGCGAACGGGCATCCGGTCCAGGCATTCGACATCGCGTTCACCGATCCGGCGTCGGCGCAACACCGGGCCGCGCTCACGCGCGGGCTGGCGCCGCATCCGCAGATCGGTCCGGCCCTGGCCGGCGCGCGGATCGTGTTCTGTGCCGTCACTGCCGCCGCCGACCTCGACGCAGCCGCAGCGGCGGCCGATGTGATCCTGCCCGGCACCTTTTATGTTGATCTGAACTCGGCCTCGCCCGGCGTCAAGCAGCAGGCGGCGCAATCACTCGGCTCGGCCGGGGCGCGTTATGTCGAGGCGGCCGTGATGTCACCGATCGAACCGGCCCGGCTGGCCTCACCGATGCTGCTGGGCGGCCCGCATGCCGCCGGTTTTGCCGATCTGGCCGGACCCCTTGGCTTTTCGTCCCTGACCGTGTTCTCAGACCGGATCGGTCCCGCATCGGCGACCAAGATGTGTCGCAGCGTGATCATCAAGGGCATGGAAGCCTTGCTGACCGAGGCGATGCTCGCCGCCCGCCATCACGGGGTCGAGCAACAGGTGCTGGCCTCGCTGGGCAATCTGCTGCCTGGTGCCGACTGGCCGGCGCTGGCCCGCTACATGATCTCCCGCTCCATCGAACACGGTGTGCGCCGTGCCGAAGAAATGCGCGAGGTTGCCGTGACGGTTGCCGAGGCTGGTGTGCAACCCTGGATGTCCGAGGCCTGCGTCGAGCGTCAGCAGTGGGCGCCTGCCTGTCGCGACGCCATGGTGCACACCGATCTGCCGTTGTTCATCGATGCGATGCGTGAGCAGCTCGGGCGAGCAGGCTAGCGCAGCGTTTCGCCGCGCCGACCCACTTCGAGCTCCCGAAAGCCGAGAATGGTGGCCAGACAGGCCTGGGCGACCTCGCGGCCCTTCTTGACGAAATGCTCCTGGAAAAACGCGCGGTGATCCTCATGCTCATGGAAGTCACGTGGCGTCAGCACGCTGGACAACACCGGCACACCTGTATCGAGTTGCACCCGCATCAGGCCGTCGATGACGGCGCCGGCAACGAATTCATGCCGATAGATCCCGCCGTTGACGACCAGGCCGCAGGCGATGATGGCCGCAAACCGGCCGCTGCGAGCGAGCCGCTGCGCGAGCAGCGGAATCTCGAACGCGCCGGGCACGTCGTATTCCTCGAGGCAGGACATCGGGATCTGTTTGTGCTGAAACTCGGCACGGATGCCATCGCGCGCCTTGGCGACGATGTCTTCATGCCAGGATGACGAAATGATGGCGATGCGCAACTGAGCCAGGTCGCCATATTCGGTCACGGCATGGTCGGTCTGTCGTTTGGTCAACTGATTCATCGGCTTGATCCACTCGGTGTTGAACGGGCACGGCTGTCGAGCAGACGATGAACCACCGCCTGCGATGCCCGAAGCCGGCACCCGCGCTTCGAGTGACGACTATACTCGTGGCGATGACATGGCCCCGGACGCCGCCGCATTTTAGCCGGCGCGGCCGCCCCGCCCGACCAGGAAACCACGATGATGAGTCTTTCGCTGTGGCTGGCCTTCATCGCCGCCTCCAGTGTGTTGTTGATCATTCCCGGACCAACCATCCTGACGGTCATCAGCTATTCGATTGCCCATGGCCGACGGGCCAATCTACCGCTGATCGCCGGGGTGGCACTGGGCGATTCGACGGCTCTCGCGCTCGCCCTGCTGGGCCTGGGCGCCTTGCTGGCGACATCGGCCTGGTGGTTCACCCTGATCAAATGGGCGGGCGGGCTTTACCTGATCTGGCTGGGCGCGCGCATGCTGTTGGCGCGTGGCCCATCGCTCGCGTCAGCGAGCGCGCCCATCGCGTTCTCGGGTTGGCGATTGTTCGCCAACACCTGGCTGGTCACCGCGCTCAATCCGAAGGGGATGATCTTCTTCGTCGCCTTCCTGCCGCAGTTCGTGCAGCCTGGCGGCGAGGTCGCCGCGCAACTGGCCGTGCTGGCCGTGACCTTCGTGATCCTGGCAACGATCAATGCCACGCTGTATGCGGTGTTCGCCGCCACCGCGCGGCGCTGGCTCGCCGCGCCGCGCGCCCGACGTACCTTCGAGCGGGTAGGCGGCTCCTTGCTGTGCGGCGCGGGAATCTGGGCACTGATGGCGCGACGGCCGGTCTAGCGGCGACCGACCGTCGCGACCGACCGACCGGATCTGCGGATCAGCGGGTCAGCGGGCACTTGTCGTGATAGACATCCATGGCATCGGTCATGGGCGTGGCGATGGTCTTGAGGTTATGGCGGCCTTTGCCATCCTTGACGACCTGGAACACATGCATGTCCTGGATCGGGAACTGGTTATTGTTGAACTGGAACTTCTTGCCGCGGATCGAGTCGAAGTCGGCTGCCTTCAAGGCCGTGCGGAAGGCTTCGTGATCATCGACCTTGCCACCGACCTTGGCGATCGCCGAATCCAGCAGTTGCGCCGCTTCATACGACTGGGCGGCGTACTGCGAGGGGATCCGGTTGAACTTCTTCTCGAACTCGGTCACGAACCGGGCGTTGGCCTCACCCGCGGTATCCGGTCCCCAGAAGGTGCCGCTGATCACGCCCAATGCGGCATCGCCCATGGCGGGCAGGCCGATGCCGTCGGTGGTCGAGGCGCTCAACAGCGGGATCTTGCCCAGCAGGCCGGCCTGATTGAACTGCTTGATGAAGTTGATGCCCAGCCCGCCCGGCAGGAAGGCAAACAAGGCATCGGGTGAGGCGGCGACGATCTGGGCCAGTTCGGCCGAGAAATCCTGGGTATTCAGCGCGGGCCAGAGTTCCTGGACCGGCGTCTTGCCGAAGCGGCGATTGAAGCCCGCCACAAAGTCCTTGCCCGCCTGGTAATTTGGCGCGATGGTCACGACCTTCGCGTAACCCTTGTCCGCCGCGTACTTGCCCACCACTTCGGCCTGCTGCCCGTTCTCCCACGAGGTGGAGAAAAAATATGGCGAGCAGCCCGCGCCGGCGATCGGCGACGGACCGGCGTTCGAACCGATCAGAAACACTTTCTTGTCGGTGATCTGCTTGTGCACGGCCATCATGATGTTCGAGAAGGTGATGCCGGTGATGATCTGGACCTTGTCCTTGTCGATCAGCTTTTCAGCCAGTTGAACCGCAACTGGCGGCTTGAGTTGCGAGTCTTCACGCAGCACGCTGACCGGCTGGCCACCCAGCTTGCCGCCGTTTCGCTCCACAACCATCATGAAGGCATCGTATTGATCCTGGCCAAGCGGGCCCTGCGGTCCGGACAACTCCGCCATGAAGCCGATCCGGATCTGAGCCTGCGCGCCAGCCGGCGCCACACTGAAAGCTGCCGCCGCCAGGCAGGCGGCAGCGCTGACACGCAGCGATTGGCTGCCGGAAGTGGAGTGATTCATGCTGTCTCCCTGAAATGATTGGTCTGGTTCACACGGACATGGCGGCTGGATCGTGATCGGCGCCATCGGGTGACCTGGTCAGGCATCCCGGCGCCAGTCATCCAGCGGCCGCAACAGCCGAATCATACGGCAGCCCGTCATGCGGGGTGCGGGAGCTGACCGGTGCTAGGATCCAGGCCTGTCCCGGCGAACGGGTCACCGGGTTTATGGCGGAACGATCCAATGCACCCGTCTGTTGACGGCATCGAACTGATCGTCGAAGGGCTCGGCGACCAGACCATCGTGATGGTCCATGGCTGGCCCGACACCTGGCGGCTCTGGGACCCGACGGTCGACGCGCTCAAGGCTGACCATCGTTGCGTGCGGTTCACGCTGCCCGGCTTCGATCAGGGCAAACCTCGACAAGGTCATTCGCTGGCCCAGGTCGTTGCGTTCATCTCGAAGGTCGTGGATCAGGTGAGCCCGGACCAGCCCGTGGTGTTGCTGCTTCACGACTGGGGCTGTCTGTTCGGTTATGAATTTGCCATGCGTCATCCGTCGCGCGTCTCGCACCTGATCGGTGTCGATATCGGCGATGCGGGGTCGCGCGAGCACCTGGCTTCGCTCGACATTCGTGCCCGGCTCATGATCGCCGCCTACCAGCTCTGGCTGGTGATGGCCTGGCGGATCGGTGGAAGGGCTGGCGACTGGATGACTCGTCGTGGCGCTGCGCTGCTCAGGGCACGATCCGATCCCGCGGCGATCTGGTCCGGGATGAATTATCCCTATGACATTCAGTGGACCGGCTCCTTCGGTTCGTTCCGACACCGGCTCAAACTGGTCCCTGCCTGCCCGATGTTGTTCGTGTTCGGCAAACGTAAGCCATTCCAGTTCCATTCCCGGCATTGGGCCGATTCACTGGCGGCCCGGCCGGGCAACCGGGTCGTCGGCCTGGATACCGGTCACTGGGTGATGCGAGAGGCGCCCGAGCGCTTCAATGCCGAGGTGCGCGACTGGTTGAGCGCCCAGGCGCGGGGCTAGTGGCGATCGGCCGACACGTCGATCGCGAAGTCGCCAACCGGCTTGATCGAGTCGATCATGCCGCCCTCGTGCAGAAACCGCTCCATGCGTTCATAGCGGCGGTGGTCCAGCGCCGAAGGGCGTAGCGCGAATCGGGGCAGGGTATCGACCCAGGCGCGCTGATTCAGTTCATCCCGCAGTTCCTTCGCGGTTGCCGAAAAGATCTGCCAGCTTTCCTTCGGATAGTTGACGATGTAGCGGGTGGCTCTTTCCGTGGCTTCGAGAAACCGGGCGATCCGGTCCTTGTCGAGGGTATCGCGCTTTGCTACGTAGATCAGTTCGTCATAGGCCGGCATACCTTCGTCTTCCGGGTAGAAACACCGCCCCGGCACGCCGGCAATCGCCATCTGATTGAGCTCGAAATTACGGAAGGCGCCCAGCACCGCCGACACCTGCCTGGACATCAGCGAGGGCGAGAGCGCGAAATTCACGTTGACCAGTTCGATGTCCGACATCTTCAGGCCATGCCGACCCAGCATCGCGGAGAGCATCGCCTGTTCGATGCCGGCCACCGAGAAGCCGACCTTCTTGTTCTTGAGGTCGGCGATCGTGGCAATCGGCCCGTCTTTCAACACCAGCAGACAGTTCAGCGGGGTGGCCACCAGGGTGCCTACCCGGGTCAGCGGCAGGCCGGCATGCACCTGCAGGTGCAGCTGCGGCTGGTAGGAGACGGCCAGATCGGCCTTGCCGGCCGCAACCAGCTTGGGCGGATCGGTCGGATCGGCCGGCGCGATGATCTCCACCTGAAGATTGGCGTCCTTGAAATAGCCCCGTTCCTGAGCAATCACGATCGGCCCGTGATCCGGATTGACGAACCAGTCCAGCACCAGCGTGATCTTGTCGGCAGCGATCGCCGGGGCGCACAGACACAGGAACCAAAGACTGACGATGAGTTTCAAGCGATTTCTCCAGCAATAAATCAGGCCGCGACCGGCCGACGCGGCAACGGGGTTTGTCGACACAGACGGGGCGATGTCAGGACAGGAATGCCTTGCCCATGACCGGCGTGGACGGGGAGGCCATCGGTCGCGCCTCAATCGGTTCGGCCAGGTAGGCGGCCCGCCCGGCAGCGATCGCCTGGGCGAACGCACCGGCCATAGTGACCGGGTCGCCGGCCTTGGCCACGGCCGTGTTGAGCAGGACCGCATCGAAGCCCATCTCCATGGCCTTGACGGCATGCGAGGGACGGCCGATGCCCGCATCGACGATCAGCGGCACCTTGGGAAAATGGGCTCTGAGGGTTTCCAGGCCGAGCGGATTGGACAGGCCCTGGCCCGATCCGATGGGTGAACCCCAGGGCATCAACACCTGGCAACCGGCATCGAGCAGTCGAGCTGCGACGATCAGGTCTTCGGTGGTGTAGGGAAAGACCTGGAAGCCCTCGCGCGCCAGAATGCCGGCGGCCTCGACCAGCGCGAACACGTCGGGCTGCAGCGTGTCTTCCTCGCCGATCACTTCGAGTTTGATCCAGGGGGTGTCGAACACCTCGCGCGCCATCCGGGCGGTGGTGACCGCTTCCTTGACCGTATGACAACCGGCCGTGTTGGGCAGCACCCGCACCCCGAGCTCACTGATCAGGCGCCAGAAATCCTGGCCGGCGTGGCCGTGCGCCGACTCGCGACGCAGCGACACGGTCACGATGTCGACCTGGGCGGCGCCGACTGCGCGCTGCAGGATCGCGGGCGATGGATACTGTGCGGTACCCAGCAGCAACCGGCTGCGCAAAACGCTGTCATACAGCATCAGCCCATCCGGGGCGGGTGTATCGGTGGCATCGGTATGTGCGGGCGAACTCATGGTTCAGCCTCCCTGAAGTGGCGCGATGACTTCCAGACGATCGCCTTCGGCCAGGCGGCAGTCGGCGCGCTGATGCAATGGCACGAACTCACCATTGACCGCGGTGGCGATGCGGCGGCCCGCAAAACCGAGTTCGACCAGCAGTTCGCTGAGCCGGTCGCTCTGCACGGCCTTCACCTCGCCGTTTAGCACGATGTTCATAGCGCGTGACTGGCGTGCGTGCGATCTGACCCGGCCATCGCGATGGCCTCGTCGGCCGCCAGACGGGCCATGGCCGGACTCAGCAGAAAACCATGGCGGTAAAAGCCGTTGACGCCCAGTATCTTGCCCCGGCGAATGACCCGCGGCAGGTTGTCCGGCCAGGCCGGGCGAACGTCGACACCGGTCTCGAGGATCTCGGCTTCGCCCAGCACCGGATTCAGGGCATAGGCCGAGCCGAGCAACTCGAGCATCGAGCGCACGCTGATCCGGTGCCGGTCTTCGCTCTCGATCATGGTGGCGCCGATCATGAAGTGGTGATCGGCGCGGGGCACGACATAGAGTGGAATTCTCGGGTGCAGCAGGCGCACTGGCCGACTCAGGGCGAAATCGGGACAGCGCACGATGAGCATCTCACCCTTGACGCCGCGCATGCCGGGCCAGGCGGCGCGTGCGGCGAAGCCGCGGCAGTCGAGCACCACATCGGCGGCGCAGGTGATATCGGCAGCCAGCTCGTCCGGATCGACTGCTGTGTCGAACACAAGGCTCGCGCCGGCAGCGATGAGATGATCAGCCAGTCGCTGCATCGCCTGGCGCGGATCGATGTGGGCTTCCTGACTGAAATACAGGCCGGTATTGAACCGTCCCGCCAGGTCGGGTTCAAGTTCCGCGATACGGCCGCCATCGACCCACTCGAACATCGAGGTGCGCCGGCCGAAGCGTTGCAGTTCGCTGCGGTCACGCGCCGGCGCGACGACCAGGCTGCCCCGCCGGTTCACGCTGCCCGTGTGCCGCTCCCACCAGTGAATGGATTCCCGGCCCAGGTCGATTACCGCCTGCTCGGCGCTTTCGCGCTCGCACCATGGCGCGAGCATGCCGCCGGCATACCAGGAGCAGGCCCGCGTGCCGACCCGGCTGCCCTGCTCGAACACCTGCACGGCGAATCCCCGGTCGAGCAACTCGGTGGCGCAGACCAGTCCGGCGACGCCGGCACCCACGACGACGGCCTTCATGGGGCCTGCGTCCGATGACAGGACGAGCCCTGCCCGAAGGGGGAGAGGAATCGATACGCTGCTGCGCTCACTGCACTTCCTTGATCGATGATCAGGGAATCGTGAGCGGGCCGAAGCGGCTGGCCCGGACCAGCCTGCATGAACAGGCGGCCATTCGATTCCCTACGCCGGCATTACCCGGATCAGGTTTGATGGGTTGGACTTGCGCCTCTCAGCCTTTCGGCACCCCAACGAACGAATCGAGCTTAACAAGCCCGGCGATGTTTGACAAGCGAGGTCCCGGCGCTTGCGGGTCGATCAGACCTTGGGGCGGCGTGACTTCTTTGGCTTGTCGGCCGGCGTGCTGCCCGGCTTGCGGCGGGCGGCGGGCGGCTTGCCACGCGAGGCCGGCGACGCCGGCGACGGGATCGATGCGCTGGCGGGCCGAATTCGACCCGGCTGGCGTGCGGGACCGGCCTGTGCCGATTCACGCGACATGTTCAGGCGCTGGCCACAGACCCAGACACGCTTGAGGCCTTGCAGAATGCCCTCGGGCATGCCGGTGGGCAGATCGACCAGGCTATGGTCGTCGAAAATATCGATCCGGCCGATGTATTGCGAGTCCAGGCCTGCCTCATTGGCAATGGCGCCCACGATGTTGCCGGGCTTGACCCCATGTTGAAGGCCCACTTCGATGCGGAATCGCTCCTTGCCCGCTTCGGGGGCACCGGCGCGGGCCCCTGTTGAGCTGGACGATCGTTCACGTGGCTCGACCCGCTCGCGCGACGGGCGCTCCGACGCCGGGGCGGGCCGATCATCGGCGCCAGGGTGGGCACCCGGCATGGCAGCGGGGAGTGCGGCCGACGGCCGTGCCGCTCGTCGCGCGCCCGGGTCGCGATCGGTCTCCCGACCTTTGTCGCGTGCACGGTCGCGACCGGTATCGCGACCCGGCCCGACACCATCGTCGCGCCCGAAGGCACCGGGCGTATCCGTTGATCGGCCCGGTTCCAGCAGCAATGGGCGCTCGCCCACCAGCATGGTGGCCAGTGCTGCCGCCAGATCGAGCGCGGGCACATCATGTTCCTGCTGATACTGCTCCATCAGGTTCTGCATGAAGCCCAGTTCGCCGGCAGCCAGGGTATCGGTGATGTTCTGCTTAAAGTCGGCGATCCGCTTGTTGTTGACCATCTCGGTGCTGGGCAGCTCGAGCACCGCAATCGGCTGACGGGTCGCGCGTTCGATGGCACTGAGCATGCGTCGCTCGCGCGGGGCGACGAACAGAATCGCGTCGCCCGTGCGGCCGGCGCGACCGGTGCGCCCGATCCGGTGAATATAAGCCTCGGTGTCGTAGGGGATGTCATAGTTGATCACATGACTGACCCGCTCGACATCGAGTCCGCGGGCCGCGACATCGGTGGCGACCAGGATATCGAGTGCGCCCTGCTTGAGTCGTTCGACGGTTTTTTCGCGCAGCTTCTGCGGCATGTCACCATTGAGCGCCTCGGCTGCATGACCACGCGCGCTGAGTCGCTCGGCCAGTTCGACGGCCGCCAGACGGGTGCGCACGAAAATCAGCATCCCGTCGAACGACTCGACCTCGAGCAGGCGGGTCAGCGCATCGAGTTTGTGCATGCCGTTGACCAGCCAGTAACGCTGGCGGATCGTTTCGGCGGTGGCCGTGCGGCTCTCGATTGTGATCTGTTGCGGGTCGCGCAGATGACGCCGGGCGATTCGCTGGATCTCCTTGGGCATGGTGGCCGAAAACAAGGCCATCTGCCGCTCGCCCGGGATCTGTTCGAGAATCCATTCGACATCGTCGATGAAACCCATGCGCAGCATTTCGTCGGCTTCATCCAGCACCAGGGTGGACAAGCCGTCAAGACGCAGCGTGCCCTTTCGCATATGGTCCATGACCCGTCCGGGCGTGCCGACCACGACATGCACGCCGCGTGCGAGCTGGCGGATCTGCCCGCCGTAGTCCTGTCCGCCATACACGGGCAGGACGCGGAAATCCTTCAGGTTGCTCGCATAGCGCTGGAATGCTTCGGCCACCTGGATGGCCAGTTCGCGGGTCGGCGTGAGCACCATCGCCTGTACCTGGGTACGCTTGAAGTCCAGCCGGGCCAGCACCGGCAGGGCGAAGGCGGCCGTCTTGCCGGTGCCGGTCGGGGCATGACCCAGGATGTCACGGCCCTCGAGCAGAATCGGGATCGTGCGCGCCTGGATGGGCGAGGGGGTTTCGTAACCGACCGCGCTCAGGGCGGCAAGAAGCGGTTTGGGTAGACCCAGATCGCTGAAGGCTGGGGTATCGCTGGTCGGCTTGGGCATTGGGATTCCGGGCAACCCGAAAGTCTAGCGGATTGCCGGCGTGCCGTCCGGTTCCAGGCCTCGATTCGAGCCGCATTGATGCGGCCGGATCGGCATCAGACGCCCAGATAACGCTCGGCGATGCCCGGATCTGCCGTGAGCGCCTGACCCGGACCCTGCCAGACCGTCCGGCCACGGTCGACCATGTAATGACGCTCGGCCAGCGCGAGCAAGGGTTTGAGGTTCTTGTCGATGACGATCATCGCCAGGCCCTCGGCCTTGAGCAGGCGCAGACAGTTCCAGATCTCGGCGCGGATCAGGGGTGCCAGGCCTTCCGTCGCCTCGTCCAGCACCAGCAGCCGCGGATTGGTCATCAGGGCCCGGCCGATCGCCAGCATCTGCTGCTCGCCGCCCGACAGGCCGTTGGCCATCTGGGCGGCACGCTCCTGCAGCCGCGGAAACAGCCGGTAAACCCGCTCCAGGGTCCAGGGCGAGGTCCCGGCATTACGCATTGAGGCGGTCGCAACCAGATTCTCGCGCACCGTCAGATTGGCAAACACCTGACGACCTTCGGGTACCAGGCCGACGCCGAGCCGGGCGATGCGGTGAGACGGCCAGCCCACCACCGGGCGTCCGTTGAACACGATCTGACCCTGCAAGGGGCGAAGCATGCCCGTCAGGCATTTGATGGTGGTCGACTTGCCCATGCCGTTACGCCCGAGCAGTGTGATCACCTCACCCTGATCGATGTCCAGACCGATATCGAACAACACCTGGCCCGATCCATAGCCGGCCTGCAATCCATCGATATGCAAAAGACTCATGGTCGTCAGGCCACCAGATCGTTGTCGCCCAGATAGGCCTCGCGGACCTCGGCGTTTTCGCGGATGTCGGATGGCGACCCGGAGGCGATGATCCGGCCATACACGAGCACGCTGATCCGGTCGGCCAACGAGAACACGGCATCCATGTCATGTTCGATGAGCAGGATCGGGTAGCGTCCGCGCAGCGATTGCAGCAGTTCGATCATTGTTTGCGATTCGGCGCCACTCATGCCGGCCAGGGGTTCGTCGAGCAGCAGGACGCTGGGTTCGAGTGCCAGCGCCATCGCCAGCTCGAGCTGGCGATGCTCGCCATGCCCCAGGTCGCGTGCCGGTGTATCGGCCAGCGCGGCCAGACCCACCACCTCGAGCAGACTGCCGGCTCTGGCCAGCGCACCCGACTGACGGCGCAGCGGCGACCAGCAGTCGATGAAACCGCGCAATGAACGCTGGCCGGCATCGGTCTGGGTCAGTGCCGCCATCGTGACGTTTTCCAGGGTGGTGAAGCCCGGGCAGAACTGGGTGATCTGATAGGACCGGGCGAGGCCGAGTCGCGCGCGCGCATCGACCGGCAGCCGGGTGATGTCGCGCTCGCCGAGCCAGATGCGCCCCTCGTTGGGCAGCAACTCGCCGCACAGCTGGCTGACCAGGGTGGTCTTGCCCGCGCCGTTCGGACCGATCAGCGCATGCATCTCGCCGGCTTCGAGGGTGAGATCCACATGGTCGGTGGCCAGCAGGCCGCCGAACCGTTTGACCAGACCTTCGGTGCGCAAGGCCGCCGTCATGACCCCACACCCGGTTTGGCCGCGTCGCGGCCCATTCGTTCGCGCCGGGTCGACCAGGCATGCAGGGCACCGTAGAGTCCCTGGCGCGCGAGCAACACCACGAGCACGATGGCTATGCCCAATGGTGCCATCCAGTGCACGGTCCAGACTGGCCAGCTGCTCCTCGACCAGCAACAACACCAGCGCGCCGACCAGTGGCCCCATCACCGTGCCGATGCCACCGAGCATGACGATCACGATCAATTCGCCCGACACGTTCCAGGCCGCATAGCTCGGCGAGGCATAGGAGGTGAGGTGGGCCAGCAAAAAACCGGCAACCGCAGCGATCACTGCCGACAACACCCAGGCGGCGAGCTTGAAGCGGAACACCGGATAGCCCAGGGCGAGTGATGCGACGCTCATTGGCCTGGATGCCGCGCAACACATACCCGAAGCGCGAATGCACGAGCCGCCAGGTGAAGAACAACAGCGCGAGCAGCAGCGCCAGGGTCAGGTAGTACAACTGCGTGGCATTGCCCAGATCGAACGGCGCCAGTTGCCCCGCCGTGGCTCAGGCGGATCCCGTCGTCGCCGCCGTAGTTGCTTGAGCGAGATGCCGAGAAAGAAGAACATCTGCGCAAAGGCGAGCGTGATCATGATGAAGCCCATGCCGCGGGTGCGCAGCACGATCAGACCGGTCAGCAAGCGCCACCATGCGGTGGCACCGACATCGGCGGACAGCTGCAGCCAGGCATTGGATACGCCGTGGAAATCCAGGAATGGCCGACCGAGTACGCGCCGAGCGCGAGAAACAACGCATGGCCGAAACTGACCAGGCCGGTGTAGCCGATCAACAGGTTGAGCGCGCTGGCGGCAATCGCATAGACCATGATGCGGCCGTACTGGGTGAGATAGAACGGCTCGTCGAACACTGCGACTAGATCGGCACCGCGGCCAGAAACAACAGCAGCAGCATGCTGACCCAGAGTCTGGGCGACGCGGAAATCGATGGTTTCGGGAAAGAGCCTGTCCATGTCGGTCAGCCCTGACGAACCGGAAACAAGCCCGCCGGTTTGAACGCGAGCACGACGGCCATCAGCAGATAGATGAGCATCGAGGCCACCGCCGGCCCGGCCGCCTGGGCGACGTTGCCACTCATGAGCGAGCCCATCCAGATCGGCAGGAACACCCGACCGATGGTGTCGACGATGCCGATGATCAGCGCCGCCAGGAATGCGCCGCGGATCGAGCCGATGCCCGCCGACGATGATCACGACCAGCGTCTGAATCAGCACCGAATCACCCATGCCCGACTGGACCGAGAAGATCGGCGCCATCATGGCGCCGGCCAGGCCCGCCAGCCCGGCGCCGAGCCCGAAGATCATCATGTTCAGACGTCGGATGTCGACGCCCAGTGCCGCCACCATGGGCGCATTGCTCGCACCGGCGCGGATCAGCATGCCGATCCGGGTCCGGTTGATCAACCACCAGAGAAACACCGCCACCGCCAGACCGACCGCGATGATCGCGAACCGATATGAGGAATAATTGAAGCCGAACAACTGCACCGTGCCGGACAATGCCGCAGGTACCTCGGCATACAGCGGGCTGTTGCCCCAGACGATCACGACCAGCTCATTGAAGAACAACACCAGGCCGAATGTCGCGAGCACCTGATCCAGGTGCGGTCGTGCATACAGACCCGACAAGCACCAGCCGGTCGATCGCGATGCCGGCCAGCATCGTGGCCGGTACCGCCAGCAACAGGCCGAGCAGAATGATCCCGTCAGATTCAGGCCGGCCGCCGTGAAGAACGCCCCGAGCATGTAGAGCGACCCATGGGCCAGGTTCACGAAGTCCATGATGCCGAAGATCAACGTGAGGCCGGCGGCCAGCAGGAACAGCAGCACGCCGTACTGCAGGCCGTTGAGCATCTGGGTCAGGAACAGATTGATCATGGATTGCCGTCCCCTGGATCCGGCGAGGCCGATCCGTTCGATTGTGTGTCTGACGAGCCCACCGCACCGCGACTCATGACAGCCGGCGTTTCCGGATCATTGGCCGTGAGAAACGTCCACATCCGTTCGATGATCTGACCGGTGATGACCGCCCGTCGGGCACACTCGTCAGGCGTCAGGATTACCGACTCCTGTTGCAGACCGGCACCCTCGACCATCAGTTCGAGACGCGCGGCGTCTTCGAGATACCAGGTGAACACGGTGGCCTCGATGATCGACGCCGCCGCCATGACCAGGCCATTGCCGCGCATCACGATCGCCCGCCGATCGCCCAGTTGCAGGGCGAGGCGGTCGGCACTTTCATCATCGCGCAGCAGTTGTGGATCATCCCACAACCCGATACCGGCCCCGAAATAGGCACCGAACCCGTGGCGTGGCTGTGGCACCCGCCGCGCGGTGCCCAGTGCCATCAGGGCGGGCGGTTGCGTGCGCGTGATGCCATGCACATCCGGGCGGCGCGCATAGATGCGCTGATGAATGCGGACCTCGCCCAGCACGCCGGCGGGCAATGGCCCGTTCACCGGCACCACCTCACCGGGCTCGCCCGCACCGATCAGACCCATGGGCTGCGCGGCGCAGACCAGGAAGTGAGTGCTGGACAGGCGCAGGCTGCAATGACCATAGGCATGCGCCAGCCCGTGTCGACCCAGCGCCCGGGCAGCCAGACGCAGACCGAGCTGGCTCGATTCGATCGGCATGGCCGACTCGCCTGGCGAGGTGTTCAACAGTGGTCTCCCCGGAGACATTGTTCTCATGACGCTCAATCGTGGCCCGGACATTATCTGCTAGCCTGAACGCTCATCGTCAGGAGGATGTCATGGGCCAGGTACTGGGCATCGGAGTGTCGCATTATCCGCCGCTCAGCGGGCGGGACGAAGACATGGCCGGGATTCTGCGCGGGCGCCTGAACGACCCCGACATTCCGCAGCAGGCCAGGGATCCGGCCAACTGGCCGGCCCGGATGCGCGAGGAATGGGGTGAGGATCAGGGTACCTCGGCGGCGCGCCGGCATCGCGCCGCCATGCTCGTGGGCATGCGTCGCACGCGCGCCGCCCTGGATGCCTTCAAGCCGGATCTCGTGCTGGTCTGGGGCGATGATCAATACGAGAATTTCCGCGAGGATCTGATTCCGGCCTTCTCGGTGCTTGCCTATGGCGACATGGATCTATACCCCTGGCGGGATGCCGGTGCCTCGGCCATGGTTGGCGCGAAGACGTCCGACGAATGGGGCGGCGGGCGGCCCAATGTCTGGCAGGAAGGACGTGACACCTGCATCACGGTGCGCGGCCATCCCGAGGCAGCCCGTTACCTGACGGGCGAACTGCTGGCCAATGATTTCGACATCGCCTACGCCTACCAGCCGCTTCATCATCCCGGCCTCTCGCATGCCTTCCTGAATGCCGTGCTGTACCTCGACTACGACCGGCGCGGTTTCCCCTATCCGGTGGTGCCGATGGCCATCAACTGTTATGGGCGAAATGTCGTGAGCTACAAGGGCTTCATCAGCCGCTGGGCCGAGCGTGGCCGCCCGCCCGATCCACCCTCGCCCTCGCCGCGCCGCTGCTTCGATATGGGCGCGGCGGTGGCGCGCATCGTGAGCGACAGTCCGTGGCGGGTGGCCTTGCTGGCCTCGTCGAGCTGGTCACATGCCTTTCTGGTCGACAAGACCTGGCGTCTGCAACCCGATGTGGCGGCCGATCGTGCGCTCTACCAGGCGATGATCGACGGTGATGCCGACTACTGGCGTTCGCGCACGCTGGCCGACATCGAAGCGTCCGGCCAGCAGGAGGTGCTCAACTGGTTTGCCCTGATCGGTGCCATGAATGCCCTGGGGCATCGCGTGGCCTGGTCAGATTTTGTCGAGACCTGGGTGTTCAATTCGAGCAAGGTTGCGGCGGTGTTCGAACCGCGCTGATGCTCAGGCCGCGCGATCCGGATAACTGGCCGCCATGCCATCGCGCACATCCTGGCCGATGCCGTACTGGGGAAATGGATAGCGAAAACCATTGCGTGCCAGGGCCGTCATGCCGGCGATCGCCTTGGGCAGATACGCAGGTGGCAAGGCCATGAGCATTTCATCGTCGAGCACGCCACCGTAGCGGCGTTCGGCGAAACACGGAATCGACAGACTCGGCTGGCCGGTGCTCAAGGCGCGTCCCCAGGAATCGGCACACGCCGACTCGCCGACCACGCTCCAGTCGAATCGTTTGTAGCCCGACCATTGCAGACCATTGATGAAATACATCATTGCGCCCGGCGTGGCATAGAACAGCACGATATCGGGCGGATCGAGCCGGCCGTTGGCGATGGGCGAAACCGCCAGGCCCTTGTAGCGACCGTGCGGCACGACGGCCATGGCCGCCTGATGCGCGGTGGCATCGGCGAGCGTCGCATACCAGACACCCACCATGTGCTGGCCCGAGCGCCAGCTCGCATCCTGTTCGCCCAGACCGATCACGGCCCGGCACTGCGCGCCGACCAGATCCTCGCCGGTGATGCCCACGGTGCGTCCCAGCCGAGCCGCCTGCGCGACGACTTGATCCGTGGTGTGGATCTTGCCCGGCCGGCGGATCCGATCGGTGGCGAGCATCGCCTCTTCGGTGTCGAACAACTTCATGCCGATCGGGAAACTGCGCAGCTTCAGCAGGGATTCCAGCGATGACGCCAGGCCCGGCCAATCGGTTGTCGCGGTTGACGCTTGTGCATCATCTGGTTGGCTGGACATCCCGGTTCCCCGTATCGGCTGACGTAGAATCGCATTCTAGATCGGATCAATCAGTGCAGTTCTGCCCGCAGTGGCCTGGTGCATGATTCGCCGCGTCCATTCCATCAGGAGACACCAGATGAAGATCGCCTATCTCATGCGCATCCGTCCCGACCTCGATGACATCATTCCCGCCGACGTCCAGGGCGTTCGTTTGCAGGTAGGCGAAGATGGTCGTTATGCCGAAGCGGATCTGGCCAAACTGCATGATGTCGATGCCTTCGTGATCGGCATGGAACCGGTCAACGAGCAGATCCTCGCCGCTGCGCCGCGGCTCAAGATCGTGCAACGCCTGGGGGTTGGCTACGAAACCCTCGATCTGGCGGCCTGTGCCCGACATGGTGTGCCGGCCTGCAATATCGAAGGCGTCAACAAGGAGGCGGTGGCCGAACATGCGATGATGCTGATGCTCGCCTTGTACAAGCGGTTGCCCGAAGCCAACGCGGCCACGCAGGCGGCTGACTGGCTCAGTGCGCGCAAGCTCACCAGCATCAGCTATGAACTCAAGGGTAAGACGCTGGGCATCATCGGCTTCGGCAACACCGGCTCGTCGCTGGCCAAACGTGCCAAGGCATTCGAGATGGACCTGCTCTACAACGATGTGCGAGATGTCAATGCCGATCTGGCGGCCAGTCTGGGTGCGCGCCGGGTCGAGAAGGGCGAGTTGTACGAACGGTCCGACATCGTCAGTGTCTGCACCGATCTGAACGACACCACGCGCCACATGATCGATGCGGCCGCGTTCGCTCACATGCGTGCGCACACGGTGATCATCTGCTGCGCCCGTGGCGGCATCGTCGATGAGCCCGCGCTGGCCCACGCCCTCAAGAGTGGCCGGATCGCGGCGGCCGGCGTCGATGTGTTCGAGATCGAACCGATCCGGCCGGACAATCCGCTGATCGGCCTGCCCAACTGCCTGCTGACCAGCCATGTGGCCGGTGTGGCCAGTGAAACCACCGCCCGGATCTGGGCCTGGGCGCATGACAACGTGCGTGCGGTCGTGCAAAAGGGTGAAAAACCGCGCTGGATCCGTAACGGCCTATGACGTGAGGGCCGGTGCGATGGCATCGGCTCTGAGGCGGCTGCCATGCAGCAGGCCCGCCTCCTCCAGCACCGGATAGGCGGTGGATACCAGCAGCGAGTTGATCTCCTCCAGATCGCGGATCACGTCGATGTGCAACGAACTGGACGCCAGACTGGCCGAGTTGCCGGCTCTGAGCCGGCTCAGATGGCGCGCTTCGCTGGTCTGTTCGAGTTTGCGCACGGCCTCTTTCTGGCTGAGCAGATGCCGGGCGGTCTCCACATCCGAGGACAGCAGCACATTGAAGGCCAGACGCGCGTTCTTGGAGACTTCGCTGTGCAATTCGCCGAGTTCACGCCAGCCTTCCTCGGAAAAATCGATCTGCCGGGCGCGCTTTTTCTCGATCTTGCCTGCGAGATTACGCGTGATGATGTCGGCCACCTGCTCCAGCTTGATGGTCGCGTGCATCAGATCGGCCACCTTGCGTGAGTCGCGACCGTCGAGCCGGCTCACGTCGATGCGGGCCAGATACATCTTGACCTGATGATGGGTGGAGTCGATCTCGTCATCGAGCTTGATCAGCGCGCTGGCCTGCTCGGCATTGGTCGATCGCAACACCTCGAAGATACCGGCCAGCATCGCATCGATGCGCTCGCACATGCCCAGCAACTCGCGCGACACATTGGCCAGGGCGAGCTTGGGACTGCCAAGGTCCTTGTCGTCGAGCGCCGAGCGGCGCGGAATCGGACCAGGCTCCCCGGGTGCTGCCCCCGAGGCCAGCAAGGCCAGTATCAGCCGGGCAATCAGTCCCGCCAGTGGCATGCCGAGCAAGGCCACGATGGCATTGAAGCCGATATGGGTGAGCACGGCGGCATTGCCGGGTGAGGCCGAGAGCATGGCCGGCAGCCCGGCCAGCCAGGGGCTGCCGACCATGAGCAAGGTCAGCGCGATGAGCGCCGCCGTGCCGCGCATCGCCATATTGCCCAGCGGCACCACCCTGGCCTCGACACTCAGACTGCGGGTCAGGACGGCGGCGATCAGCGCACCACCGAAGTTCACGCCCAGTACGAGCGCGCCGATCAGCGTTGCAGGAATCACGCCCTGATCGAACAAGGTGGCGAACAACAGGATCGCCGCGAGACTGGAATGAAACATCCAGGTCAGCACGGCAGCCACTAGAAACGCCGTCAACCAGTCATGGTCGAGATAACGGATGAGTCCGGGCAGGATCGGGCTGTCGCGCAGCGGCAGGCTCGCCTGACCGATCAGCTGCAAGGACAGCAACAACAGGCCCAGGCCGATCATGATGCGTGCGGCCTGACGCCAGGCGCGGGCCTCGCTGCTGCGAAACGTGGTGGTGCCCGCGATCAGCAGCAGCGGGGCGATCAGACTCAGGTCGATGCGCAACAGGCCGGCGACCAGCGCTGAACCGAGATCCGCGCCCAGCACGGTGGCAATGCCGACTGCGCCGCTCATCGATGCGCTGCCCACGAATCCGGCAACGATCAGCGAAACCGCGGTCGCGCTCTGCGTCAATACGGCCAGCACGACACCGAAGCCGGTGGCCGCCGGCGCATGGCTCAGGGTCTTGCGAAACGCATCGCGCAAGCGACTGCCGTAGGCACGCTCGACACCGGTACGGACCATACGGGTCGCCCAGAGCAGCAAGGCCACTGCGCCGGCGAGGTGAAGGAAGACGACGGATCCGGACATCGGGATAGGGGAGGGGGAAATCCTGTGCGCAAGGCTGGTGCCCGCTTGGCGGCCGATGATGACAGCCGCGAGTGGTGCGACTCATCACGGTAATGGAATTGATGCGTCGCTGCAATGAAGTGACCCGGGACAGTCTCTGTCATGCAATATCTGAGTCGGACAGGCGACAGACGGTCGGTGTCGTGGCACGACTGGTTGTCGGGCGCCGGATCGTCACGACCGATCCTCAGATGCGCTCGGCCGTGACGACCAAGCGCAGCGGCCCGCCCGGGACCAGCGTATCGAAGGGCCAGCAGGTGATCAGAGTCAGTTCGTCGAGGCCATGGTCGGCGGCCACCCAGGTGTCATGCTCATCCACCACGAAGGATGCGCTCACGCGGTAATGCAGGACGTGTCCTTCGATCGTCTGAAGCGTGATCGGATCATTCAGCCGGATATTTTGCAGAAGCGAAAAATGGGTATCGCGATGACCGCTGATCACGACATTGCCTGCCCGTCCCGGCGCCGCCGAACGGGCACTCAGCCCCGGGCCGAAGGCCAGCACACGGGCGGCATCGCTGTCCAGCACGATCGCCGAGTCGCGCTGGCGAGTGAAGCCGATTTTCGCCACCGGCTTCATATCCGCCCATGACCAGGGCCGGGCCTCGGGATGGCCGGCGGCCAGATTGTTGTCCCAGGCACGGCCGATGAGCCATTGCGCGATCTGCGCCTTGGCGATGATGCGCACGGCATCACCGACCTGCGCCAGGCCGGCCAGCAGCAGACCCAGAACCAGGATAGCGACGATGCCGCCCCGCAGCGTACGGTGACGGGGGAGCGCCCCCGCCACGCGCATCGGCTTGATACGGTGCGATGCGCCGGCTTGGGCAATCATGAAACGCGGGCCGCCTGATGGGTGCCCGTCATGCCCAGATCCGACGTCCGGTTTGTTCTGTCGCTGCGCCAGGCGACGAGCATGATCGCGCCGGCGGACATCAGCAGCAGCACGCCGGTCAGCAATGTGTGCCACAGACCGTTATCGGTCTGTGCCAGCGTGTCCACGGCGCTGCCGAAGGTTGCGCGCGCGTCCCAGCCCGCGGGCAAGTGGCGGGGCACTTGCGTATCGATGGCCGGATCATCCACCCGACGAGCCGGCGTCTGGTCCACCGCCACCAGGCTGGTGAACTCGCTGACCAGATGATGGTCAAGCGCAATGTCCGTGGCCTGCCGGCGCAGGTCGTCGGCATCATGTCCCTCGAAGGAAGTCCGGCGGATCCGGGCGCGCAATTCATCGATGGCTTCGCGGGCCCAGAGCCGATTGATTCCACGCTGGTCGACCTCGCGAATTGACAGGTTTTCCTGCCATCCGGACCGGCCCCGGCGACCTTCGATATGCAGGCCGGCAGGTCGTGCCGGCAACCGGAAAGTGCGCGTAATGGCCTGGCCGGCATACAGATCACGAATCGGCCCGCCGGTGTCCACCGGATTGCCCTGGTCGTCGCGAATTGCGAGGTCGGCGAGCATCGGATAGCTCAGGCTGTCGAACAGCGTCTGCATCCGGTCGGCGATATCCTCGCGGGTGCCGATTGTCGTGAATGTGCCGCGTCCCGCCGCCGCCGCCCGGCGCATGAAGTGTTCGTTGGGCGCCGAACCGATGCCCACGGTAAACAGACGACGTTGGCCGAGCAGGCTGTCGATCTGGTTGAACAAGGCATCCTCGTTGTCGACCGCACCATCGGTGATGAAGATGACCTGACTCAGATAACCCTCGGGAACCGACGCTTGCAGCGCCGCGCGCAGAGCGCCCCGCATCTGGGTGCCGCCGTTCGCCTCCAGGCTGCGCACGAACCGCCGGGCCGTATCCAGATGTACCGGGATCGCAGGCTTTGCATCCGTGAACAGGGAACGGTGAGAATCATTGAACTCGATGATGTTGAACCGGTCCTGAGGGCTCAGTCGGGTCAGCGCATCGGTCAACGCTGACCTGGCCTTGGGCAGTGCGCCCGACATCGATCCGGAGGTGTCGATGATGAAGGTCACTTCGCGCGGCGCCTCGATCCGGCTTTGCGCATCGAGTTCGGGTGGCGCCACGACCAGCAGTCCGTACCACTGCCCCTCGTGTTGTTCGACCTGCAGGGAGGCCTGGGTTGCCTGGTCTGCCCTGGGTGCCCAGTCGAGTTCAAAATCCCGGTCGGCCAGTGCGTCGCTGGCGATCGACAGCTGCCAGCCGGCATCGGTCGGATTCACCGAGACCGCATGAGTGGGCGAGACCGGCATCGTGACATCGACACCCGCCTCGATGGCGACGCTCAGTTGCAATCGATTCTGGTCGGGGTCGGGGCTCAGCATGGTGGGCGGCTGCGGCATTGCATCGGCATGCGCGGCCGGCGTGATCATCGATTCCTGGCTCACGCCGGGCGAATACCGTGGTGCGACCACGGTCGGAAACCGCAGCGTCCAGCCGGTCCGGGTCTGCGCCAGCACCTGCTGGTACTCGAACTCGATCCGTACGGATTCACCGGGCCCGATGTTCGCGACGGCTGCCGAGAACACATTGGGTCGATGCTGGGCCACCAGACTGGCCTGCCGACCGCTCGCTTTCGCTGCATCGAACACGCGGCGGGCAGTGTCGCGCGCTTCAATGCGTCCCATGACCTCGCGTTCGCCGATGCGCATGCGCAAGGTATCGACGCCCGCATCGTCGGGCAGAGGAAACTGATACACGCCATGCAGCCAGATGTCGCCGGGGTTGGCATAGGTCTGGGTCACCCGGGCCCGCACGATCGGTCCGGTGACCTGGAGATGCACGGTGCTGGTCTGCAAGGGCGCAAGCACCGGACCTTGCTCGGTCTCGAACCACAACGCGGCGGTGCCGGCAATCTGCTGCCCGGTATCGTTTCGGGTTGCCGCGCTCGGTCGCGGCGGCGTTGACGACTCGGCCAGGGGCTGGGCGTTGACGACCGATGTGCCGAGCAAGACGGCCAGGCCGAGCGCGACGGCGATCAGTACGCTGGTGGCCATCGCTTCGAGCATCAGTCGCAACCAGCCGCGCCAGTCGCCGGCAGCCGCCATGGCCTGGCGGATCTGTGCCTCGTTGAGCGCCGGTGGCGTGGTTGTTGAATCCATCACTGTGGTAGGGGCGTGAGCTTGCGGCATGGTGGTCGGCCTTGATCCAGGGGGAAGGCCATTGGACCGCGGCGATGAGGTGTCGCGGTGTGCAGGCCCTGGCAACGCGATGATCAATTGGGGCAAACTGGTGACAGCTGCGCCGGCAAGGCATCGAACGCCGCTGAACAGCCGACCGGGCGACGGGCGCGATTGAAGTGGCGAGCGGCCTTGCGTTACTCTTGAACCATGGCACGCCATGTATTCATCGTTGAAGACGATGCCGCGATCCGCGACAACCTCGCCGATGCGCTGCGCCGCCTGGGGCACGCGGTATCGGTGTTTCCGGATCGTCCAAGTGCCCGGCAGGCGGCCGATGAGCGCCTGCCCGATCTGGCGATCATCGATGTCGGCCTGACCGACGAACCCGAAGGCGGCTTCGAATTGTGCCGATCATTGCGTGCCCAGGCGCCGGCCTTGCCGATCCTGATGCTGTCAGCTCGCGACTCGGATATCGACGTGGTGTCGGGGTTGCGCCTGGGCGCCGACGACTATGTGACCAAGAATGTCAGCCTGCCCCATCTGATGGCCAGGGTCACTGCGCTGTTTCGCCGTGCCGAACTCAATGCCCGGGCCACGCCGGCCGAGCAGATCCTGAGTCAGGGGCCGCTGCGCATGGATCTGCAGCGCTTCGAGGCCAGCTGGCATGGGCAGGCGCTCGATCTGACCGTCACCGAGTTCTGGATGCTGCATGGCCTGGCCCGCACACCCAGGCATGTGAAGGATCGTGATGCGCTGATGCGCGAGGCCAGACTGGTCGTCGACGATCACACCATCACGTCCTACATCAAGCGCATCCGGCGCAAGCTCGAGGCCATCGATGGCTCGACCGTGGCCATCGAAACCGTTTACGGCGTGGGCTATCGTTATGTGGCGGATGGCAGCTAGTGCCGACGCGCGCTGACCGGCGGCCCGATTGATGACCACACGGGCAGGGCGCTTGCCGCTCGTGCCGGGGCTGCGCATGGCCCTGGTGCTGGCGATGCTGCCGGTGCTGCTGTTGCCGGTGCTGGGTCTGTGGTTCGTCGGCGAGATGGCGCAGATCACCCGCAACGAACGACGTGAAACCCTCAACGCCGCGGCGCGCAACTATGCGGCGGCGCTCAGTGAGCGGGGCGATCTGCTGGGCGATGGCGCAGCCGGCCGGGTCTTGCCCCCTGACACCGCGCCGCTCGCGCTCGAAGTGCTGGCGCGTGCCGAGGTCGATGGTCGCGCCGACGAATGGATTGGTGCGGCCCGCTACGGGCTGAGCACCCGGGCCGCGTCGGATGCGCCCGTGAGCACCCTGTCGGTTCAGGTGGCCGTGGCGCGCAGCCAGGAACAGACGGCGCAGTTGTTCCTGCTGGTTGAGGTAGGCGACGAACGCTATGTGGCGCCGGATCAGGATCCGGTCAACGGGCAACCCCGGGCGGGTGATCAACTGGAGATTCTGGCCGGGCCGACTCCCGATGCTCTGGTTCCGATCGAGGGGCGGATCCATGCCGGCGGGCACGGTTGGGATGTCGAAGCGGCCCTGCCGGTGCAGTCACGGTTTCTGCGAATCACTGCCAGCGATGTTGATTATCAGGCGAGCCGCCGGCTCGAAGCGACGGCTCGCTCGCCCCTGTTCGCCCTGACCTCGCCGGCGCTGGCCAATGATGGTGCGCAAGGGCTGCGCGCGGCCGAACTCGAAGCCCGCTGGTCGGCAGCGCTGCGCGGGTTCGACCAGGCCGGTCTGCGCGTGAGCGTGCATGATGCCCAAGGCTCGTTGCTGGCCCGTCTGGGTGAATTGAATCTGCGCCAGCCCGAACGTCAGGGTTGGCTAGCCTCATTGGCCGGGCGCCTGCTGACCTTCGCGGTCGGACTCAGTGGCGACTTCAATGCCGTCGATCAGAATCTGTCGCCCTTGTCCGCTGCACTCACCGGTCTGCCGCTGCAGCAAAGTCTGCGCGTGGTCGCCGGCGCCGGCTCCGCGTTCTGGCTGACCACCAGCGCGCATCCGATCTGGTTCGACGCGCGGGTGGCCGGTGCGCTCGTGCTCGAGCAGGGCAATGGCAGCGATCTGGCGGCCAGCGAAGAGGCCTTGCAATGGCTGGCGCTGCTCGCCGCCGCCGCCATCGTTGTCACCGCGCTGGCCTTGTTTGCCCTGACCGGTCTGACGACCCGGCGGATCACCCGCCTGCGGGATGCGGCCGATGCCGCGATCGATCCCCGCGGTCGGGTGGTGGCGGCGATTCCGCGCTTCGGGTGGCAGGACGAAGTGGGTTCGCTGGCCCTCGGCTACAACCGTGTTCTGGATCGGCTGCGCGAGCATCAGCACTATCTGGCCAATCTGCGGGCCCGTCTGGTGCATGAGTTGCGTACACCCATCATGGTGGTGCGCTCCTCACTGGAGAATCTGGTGGAGGGTGAGCACGACGGGGGGCGACGCGATGCCTTCGTTGAACGCGCGCTCGGCGGCACGGTCCGGCTCGAGCGCATCGTGGCGAGCATGAGCGAGGCGGCCAGTCTGGAATCGATGCTGGCCGACTCGCAACTGGAGCAGGTGGACCTGGTCGGCATGATGGGCGGTCTGGTACAGGCCTATGATGCTGTCTACGCGAAGTCGCCCGGGCCGCCGCGCTTCATGCTTGAGTCACCGCCCTCGCCCGTGCACGCAATGGTCGTGCCGGAAACGATTGCCCAGGCGATCGACAAGCTGGTGGCCAACGCCGTCGATTTTGCCACCCCCGGCTCTGCGATCGTGCTCGAACTGGCGAATCCGCGTGATGGTCGCCGCGAGTCTGGCGACGCGGCCCGGACCCTGGCCATCGCGGTGCGCAACCAGGGGCGAGCACTGCCCGATCAGATGAGCGAGAGTCTGTTTGAATCGATGGTGTCGGTGCGTGAACCGGGGGCGCGTGACCAGAGCCATCTGGGCCTTGGTCTTTATCTGGTCCGATTGATCGCTGAATTTCATGGGGGTCACGCTTTCGCGGAGAATGTCGAGGGCGGCGTTCGGGTCGGCTTCATCATCCGCGCCGGTACCGACCCCGATTCAAGTCCCCCATCTGCGAGAACGCTGCCATGACCGTCCCCAAACCCGACACCGCGCCCGCGCCATTCATCGTCGAGCGCATCGACGGCGACATCCATGTGTTCCGGCTCAATCGTCCGGCCAAGCTGAATGCGCTCACGCGACCCGTGCTCGATGGGCTGGCACAGACCCTCACGATGCTGGAGCAGGGCGCCGGTCGGGCACTGATCATCATCGGCACGGGTGAGCGCGCGTTTTGCGCGGGTACCGATCTGGCCGAGATCCAGGGCATGCCGGCACCGGCGCGACTGGCCAAGAATTCGCTGGCCCGCGACCTGATGGTGCGGCTCTCACGCTCGCGTGTGCTCAGTATCGCCGCGCTGAATGGCCTGGCGTATGGCGGTGGCCTGGAACTGGCCATGGGATGCACGTTTCGCCTGGCCCTGCCGCATGTGCGGGTCTCGCTGCCCGAGATCAAGCTGGGCCTGATTCCGGCCTATGGTGGTACCCAGTTTCTGCCCGCCATCATCGGTCGCGATCGCGCACTCGAGATGATGCTCACGGGCCGCGCTGTCGATGCGGCGCAGGCGCATCAGATGGGGCTGATCACCCGCCTGGCCCTGCCCAGCCGACCCTTGCTCGATCAGGCTCTTGCATTCGCCCGCGAGATCACCGTCTACGGACAACAGGCCATCGATGCGGTCAGGCTGTGCGTCGATGCGGCCGGCAGCACGGTCACCCCGGCCGGCCTGGCTGTCGAGGATGAGCAGGTGCGCCGGGTATTCCATACCGAGGACGCGGGCGAAGGCGTGCAGGCCTTCCTGCAAAAGCGCGCACCGGTATTCCGGCATCGTTGATGGCTAGCGACCCGAGCGCGCCGCCAACACGCCTGGCAGTGCCGCCGTTTCGCGCGGCGATCTTCGACATGGATGGCCTGCTCATCGATTCGGAGCGACCGATTCGCGACGCCTTTATGGCCGCTTGTCTGGCCAACGGCTTGTCGATCACGCCGCAGGCCTACGCCCAGGTGATCGGCCGGAACCGGCACGACACGGATCAGTTGCTGGGCCGGATGATCGGCGACCCGATGCGTTATCGGCGCATCGTGGCTCAGACCATGGCCGACATCGAGGCTTTGCACGAGGCGGGCGGCTTCGCCCTGAAGCCGGGCGCGCGGGTGCTGCTCGAGGCGCTGACCGCATCGGGCATCGCGCTGGGTGTGGCGTCGTCGAGCCGGCTGGGTCACATTGAAGAGCGACTGCGCATGGCGGGCGTGCTCGGTTACTTCGATGCGCTGGCCGGCGGCGACGAGGTGAGTCGGGGCAAGCCGGCGCCCGATCTGTTTCTGCTGGCGGCGCAGCGACTGGCCCGACCCGCGCAGCAGTGTCTGGTCTTCGAGGACTCGCGTGCCGGTGCGGGTGGCGCGGTGGCGGCGGGCATGGCGGTGGTGGTCGTGCCTGATCTGCAACAACCGGACGAGCGGATCCGTGCCGACAGCCTGGCTGTGCTCGATGGGCTCGATCAGGTGCTCGAGCGCCTGAATGACTGGTTTGGCGCACGCTGAACCTCGGTGAGCCCGGCGCCCAGGCACCGCGCCTGCCTTGCCTCAGATGATGGCATGCCTGACCTTGGCCGATACCCATTCGCTGACCAGCACGGTGAGCAGGATCACGATGAAGATCATCGTGACCTGCGGCCAGGCCAGCAGATTCAGCGATGCCTGCAGTTGCAGGCCGATGCCCCCGGCGCCAACCAGTCCGAGGATCGTCGATTCGCGGATATTGATATCCCAGCGGAATACCGAGATGCCGAAGAAGGCGGGCAGGACCTGGGGCACGATCGCGTAATCCAGAACCTGGGCCTTTGAGGCACCCGTCGCGCGCACCGCTTCGATCTGATTCATGTCGGTCTCTTCGATCGCTTCGTAGAGCAGCTTGGCCACGAAGCCGATCGAGCGCAGGCCGATCGCCATGATGCCCGACAGCAGCCCTGGTCCGATGATGGACACGAGCAGCAAGGCCCAGATCAGTGAATTGATCGAGCGGGACGCGACAATGATGAACAGCGCAACCGGGCGCACGAAGACCGTGCTCGGCGTGGTTGTGCGTGCGGCGAGAAAGGCCACCGGCACCGCGAACACGACGCCCAGCAGCGTGCCCAGGGTGGCGATATTGAGGGTGTCCCATAACGGGCCCAGCAGGTTGGCCGCATAACTCCAGCGTGGCGGGAACATCCGGGCGCCGATATCGGCGGCCTGAGTCGGTGCATCGGCGACAAAGGCCCAGATCGTGTCGGCGGTCATGATGCGCCAGCACCAGACCGTCAGCGCCACGAGGACCAGCCAGCCTAACCAGTGCGCCAGTCGCGCGCCCCGGGTGCGATGCATCCAGACCCGGGGTGAGGCCGATGCGCGTGCGGCACCAGCGGTCGGGTGCCCGTTCACTGGACCCACCGGCGGACATATCCGGATGAATACTCGGCCAGCATCACGATGATGATGATGATCAGCAGGATGGCGGCCGCTGAGTCGAATTCATAACGATCCATGGCCGTGTTGAGCGTGGCACCGATGCCGCCCGCACCGACGATACCGATCACGGCGGATTCCCGGAAATTGATGTCCAGGCGATACAGCGACAAACCGATCAGGCGCGGCATGACCTGCGGCTGAACCGCATAGTTGACCAGTTGCGCCCATGAGGCACCGGTGGCGCGGATGGCCTCGACCTGACCGGGATCGATATCCTCGATGTCTTCGGCGAGCAGCTTGGCCAGAAAGCCGATGGTGGCGAAGCTCAGGGTCAGAAAGCCGGCAAACGGCCCGAAGCCGAACATCGCGACGAACAGGATCGCCACGATGATCTCCTGCAGTGACCGGCTTACTGCAATCAGGGCGCGACAGACGTAATAGACTGGGCGTGGCGCGATATTGCGTGCCGCGCCCAGGCCCACCGGCACCGACAACAGGATCCCGACGACGGTGGCGGTCAGGGTCATGGTCAGGCTTTCGATCAGGCCGTCGCGAATGTCGGTCCAGCGCGAGGTGAAGTCGGGCGGAAAAAAGCCCATCACGAAGCGGGCGCCGCGTGACAGCCCCTCGTAGATTCGCACCCAGTTCACCTCGACCGAGGCCATCGCCAGCACCAGATAGACGAGCGCGGCGAGCGCCAGACCGATGCGCCAACGCCGGTCCGGGATCAGCAGCGGCGCACGCCGCCAGGCGAGCGCGCGTGCATCGATGGGGGTTGGCGTGCCGGGCATGCTCAACCCAATCCGGCCAGGCGTTCGGCATCCAGGCCGGCCACCGATGCCGACGGACCCGGCGCCTCGGTCTCATCGCCCTTGTGGCGGATCGCGGCCCAGTCCTCTTCACCATAGATGCGCGTGAGCACGTCGGCACTCAACTCATCGGGTGGTCCGTCGAACACAATGCGCCCGGCGCGCAGGCCGATGATGCGCTGGGTGAACTGCTGAGCCAGCACCACGTCATGGATGTTGATGATCGCCGGCAGCCCGCGCTCATCGCAGATCTCGCGCACCAGGCGCATGATCTGCCGCGAGGTTTTGGGGTCCAGCGACGCGGTGGGCTCGTCGACCAGCAGCAGCTCCGGATCCTGCTCGAGCGCGCGGGCGATGCCGACCCGCTGGCGCTGACCACCCGACAAGGCATCGGCACGTTTGTTGGCCTGATCGGCCAGCCCCACGCGATCGAGCAGCTCGTAGGCCTTGGCGACGTCCTGGGGTTCGAACCGGCGCGTGAAGCTGCGCCAGAAGGACACATAGCCCAGCCGACCCGACAGCACGTTTTCCATGACAGTGAGGCGTTCAACCAGCGCATATTCCTGGAAGATCATGCCGATGCGCCGTCGGGCCCGGCGCAGGTCGGTCGCGCCCAGACGGGTGAGATCGGTCTGGCCCAGGCGCACGGTGCCGGCCGTGGGCTCGACCAGCCGGTTGATGCAGCGGATCAGCGTTGATTTGCCCGCGCCCGATGGCCCGATCAGGCCGACCACCTGACCGGCCGGCACGCTGAAGCTGGCGTCGGCGAGCGCCTTGTCGCCAGTGCGATAGGTTTTGGTGAGCGCCTCGACGGTCAGCATCGAACCGACTACTTGCAGCTGTACTGCACGCCGGTGGCCTCATCGATCTTGCGGACCACGGCCCAGTTCTCTTTGAAGGTGATCGGAATGAACTGGGATTCGCCGGACTTCTTGAACTCGGCCTCGAGCGAACTGCCCGCCCATTGGAAGGTCTTGAATGCCTCGCGAATGCTGGCCTGCAATTCGGGCTTCAGGTTGTACACCGTGCCGTAACCCGTGGTCGGAAAGGTCTGCGACTTGAAGATCGATTTGACCTGATCGGCCTTGATCACATCGCGCGCGATCATCCGTACCATCACCGAGTTGGCGATCGCGGCCGCCGGGTAATCCTTGTTGGCCACGCCGAGCACCGAGTTGTCATGCTTGCCCGAGAACACCGGCTCGAAGTCCTTGCCGGCTTCCAGGCCGTAGTCGGCCTTGAGAATCGCCGAAGGTGCCTTGAATCCGGAATTGGAAGTCTGGGCCGTGAAGGCGAGCTTCTTGCCCTTGAGGTCTTCAGGTTTGTCGATGCCCGAGCCCGGATGGGTGATGATCTCCATCTCGTAGCCGAAGGAGCCGTCGGCAGAGGCCATCATGGTGAATGGCACGAAGCCGGCGCAGGCCACGGCCAGCGGATTGGATCCGGTATTGAAGCCGGCCACATGCAGGCGCCCGGCCCGCATGGCCTCGATCTGGGCGGCATTGGACTGAACCGGAAAGAACTGCACCTTCTTGCCCGTGACCTTGGCCATGTGATCGAGAAAGTCGATCCAGACCGCCTTGTAGACGGCGGGATCCTCGACCGGGGTGTAGGCAAAGATCAGCGTGGGTGGATCGATCTGCTTGGCCGGATCGCTAGGTGTGTCGGCCACCAGATCGCCGTCGGCATCGGTGTAGCGCGAATCAATTTTGAACTCGGCTGATGCGCTTGCGGCGAAGCCCAGCCACAAAAGAACCGCCACCACGGCCATCGGCGCTACCGCCCTGGATGAGACTGTTCGGGTTTTCATGGTGCATCTCCCTGAATTGTAGTCGGCTTTTCGACCCTGCCGGTCGGTCACTGAGTGTAGACGAGTTGGCGGCGTGTCGGCCCTGACCGGGTCAGGGTGCCGGACGTCTGGTCATTTTCGGAATGTTGCCGCGCAACAGCCGCCCGCGCCCTCGCCGAGCTTCGGATGCCGCCTGCGTGGGGTTCAGTGAACGCGCTCGCAGTAAGAACAGGGTCGTCGGTAGCAACGCGCCCTACTCGGTCATCCCCTACTCCGTCCAAAGCGGAGCCGAACAGGTGCTGAGCAGCTTTCCGGTCGACGGCACGGTATACAGCATCGAATCGTCGACAGGTGCCGCGGGGTCAAGTGTATCGATGACGACGCCACTCGAACCTGCAGGGAGGAAGATGATCGGCGTGCATGTCCCGACCCACTGGCTTCCTGACGGCACGTGGTAGAAGTCGCCACCGCTCGTGGTTCGATGGAAAGCAATGTACTGACCGTCGGGTGACCAAGTTGCATTACCGTCCCACAGGGGAGAGGTGCCGCGCTTGGCTGCTTCGGTGTAGTCAGTAAGCTGTCGCGGCGAACTGCCGTCGATATTGGCAACCACGAGCACGACAAGCCGGGCGTTCGGCGCGTCGCTGGGAGGCGCCATGCTCGCTGCCCAGATGATCCTCGTGCCCGCCGGGTCGACTGCAAACTGCGAGCCGCTGATCGTCATTCCGGCCGGCAGGTTGGGATAGGGGTGGCGGATATCGCGGCTCGCATCGCCGTCGGTGATGACGACACCAGTACCGCTGTCATACACCAAACGTTGGTTGCTCAACCAATCGAAGCGTAGACATGCATCGGATGGCGGGCTGGCGAGGCGGCCGACATAGTCGCCACCGACCCTGAAGAGCCCGATCGACGTGGTACCGTTGCCGTCCCAGCATGCTGCGAAATAGACGCCGTCGCGCGAGATTTTCGCGCTGTGCATGCTCGACAGAGACCCCTGAGAGTCCAGCGGCGTGTAGTCGGGTGCCACTTTTGCGAAGCTGGTCGCATCGTGGAAGAAGGCGCGCAAGGAAGAATAGACCATCAGCACCTTGGCCCCGGATTGACCCCCGCTCCAGTACGCACCGCGCGACTGCAGCCATGAATCGATCGGTATGTTGGATACCTTGCCCGTACCCAGGGTAACTTGATCCGAAGCACTGCCGGAGCCAGTGACGATAATGTGACCCGGCCAAGGTTTTCCGGTCGTACCGGAATTGCCTCCCGGCTGCGTCGGCTCAGACGATCCGCCGCCGCAACTGGCTGCAACACCAAGGACACCGAGCAGAATCAATACATAAGACCAGCGTGTTTGCATCGAATACCTCCCGACCAGTAAACATTGGGGTCGGGCGGTTAGTACACCCGGCCCCTCGAGTCACGCCTTGTCACCGCTAGAGGAGTCAGTCCGGGTAGACCCCCAGGCCCGGACACAGGTCCAACGCGAGCGACGACAGACCCTCGACCTGCGCTACTCCATCCAAATCAGTGGCCCACAAGTTTGGAGGTGCTTTCCAGTCGACGGCTCGGTGTACAGCAGGGACTCGTCGACCGACACCCCATAGGGGTCGATGACCGTCGTACCGGCATCTGCTGAGAGGATGATGACGGGAGTACATGACCCAACCCATTCGTCGCGTCCCGGGATCGGATTGGGCGCGGCAATTTCGGTCACCCGATTGAAAGCGACGAAGCGGCCGTCTGGAGACCAGGCGGCATTCGCGTGCCACGCCCGGGTCGGTCCGGTCTTCGCGCTCTCGGGGTGATCCGTGAGTTGTCTGGGCGACGTCCCGTCGAGATTGGCGATCACCAGAACCTGTAGAAGGGCATTCACGCTGACCATCGGCAGTTGTGCCGTCCATATGATTCTTTGCTCGGCGCGATCGACTGCGAACTGCGAGCCGAACAGCGTCCATCCGGCCGGGAGCGTGGGGTAAGGGTATCGAACGTCTTGGCTCGAGTTGCCGTTGGTGACGACGACGTCGGTTACGCTGTCATAGATCAGACGCTGGTTGCTCAGCCAGGCGAAGCGAACGCACGAACCGGTTGATCGATTGGTTGGCGTCGCAAGCTTGCCGACATAACCACCGCCGACCCTGAAGAGCCCTATCGATTCGGATCCGTCCCCGTTCCAGCACGCTGCGAAGTACTCGCCATCCTGGGAGACCTTCGCGCCGCGCATGGATGCCAATGCCCCTGGAAGCTCGAAGTCCGGCGCAGCCTTCTCGAGGGTAGCCGCGTCGTAGAAGAACGCACGAACACTGTGATGAAGCAGCAGCAACCGCCCTGCGGCGTGACCCGACCAGTAGACCTGGTATTGGCCGACGCCCTGATCAGGAAGTGGCATCTTCGCCATTTGGCCCGTCCCCAGCGTCACCCGATGGGCCTCGTTGGACCGGCCGCTGACAATGAGGCTGCCCGACCGCTTCCCGTCGGGTTGCCCCGGTGCGGGAGGCGGCGCTGACACGGGTTCCGTACCGCCGCTACCACCCCCACAACCCGACCCGATGCTTAAGCCCAGGGCACTGAATAGAAGGAGCGACGCAAACCGCCAACGCGACGTGGCCAACGCAGTGGCCACCATCGTGAACTCTTGGCTCTGCCCCCGCAGTTGCGAGTGAAGATCAGTATCGATTCCGTCCTCCTATTCGATGTATTTGATGACGGCGCCTAGAGGCGTGCGTGCGGTGTCCAATCTTCGATCACGAGGTGCCTGTACTCACCCCGCGCGAATCGGTCAAGCGCTTCGAGTGCACAGCCCTGTGCAACACCGCACGCCTGCAGTATATTCAATCATGAACCGCGCCGATCGAATCGACTGGAACGATGTGCGCTTCTTTCTTGCCGCGGCGCGCACGGGCAGCTTGGCAGGTGCCGCCCGCGCACTGGGCGTCGAGCACTCGACGGTTGGCCGCCGTCTGCGCGCCTTTGAACAGACGCTCGGCGGGTCTCTGGTGCTGCGCAAGCCCGATGGCCTGGTCCTGACCGCCCTCGGCGAACGAGTGGCCGCCGCCGCCGAAAAAGTCGACCGGGAAGTCCTCGCGCTGTTCGACGCCGCTCTGTCCGAGCAACCCCATGTGCGGTTGGCGTTGCCGTCCGGTTTCACCGGAATCTTCACGCGCAGGATCGAACGCCTACGCGCGAGCCATCCCGGGCTCGTGCTTGAGCTGGTGAGTAGTGCCCGGACCGTCGACCTCCAGAAAGGGGAAGCGGACCTGGCTGTGCGGGTTGGACCCATTGCCGATGCTGATCTCGTGGCGCGCCGAATCGGTAATGTCGGCTGGTCGCTTTATGCGGCGCCCGGGTACCTGCGCGAGCATCGATGGGCGGACAACACGGTAGACTTGCGCGGGCACAAGGTCATCGGCTACGACCCGTTGCTGAGCACGACCCCACCGGGTCACTGGATCGAAGCCAACGTCGCGGGTGCCGATGTCGTATTGCGCAGCCGTGAGATGATGGACATGGCCGGCGCGGCTGAGGCCGGCGTGGGCATTGCCTTGCTGCCCTGCTTTCTCGGTGACTCGACATCGGGGCTGTCGCGCCTGACCCCCGACGTGATCGTCAGTCGAGACGTCTGGATCGTCTACCGCCGTGAGATGCGTCTGTCTTTGGCCGTGCAGGCCGTCATCCGCTTCACGATCGAGGTCATCACCGATGCCGAGGAATCCTTGCAGGGATTTCGTGTCGCTGGCTTACGCGACAACGGGCCCGGTTGATCGTCATTCATCTGTTACAGCCACCGAACGGTCGGGCAGCGAGACGGAACAGCAGGTCCTCGACCAACGGCACCGGCCTGACGGTCGGGAGTGGACAGTTTCTCGGAACCATCTGTGTTGCTGATATTCGTATCAATCGCCGGCTGACAGTCGAATGCCCAAACTGCAGGCGAGCTGCTATGCACAGGGGTGTGCGTTGATAGCGAATGGACGACGACGGGTCAAACCACGACTATTTGCCTAGCCGCGATCGGCGGCGTCAACCGTGGAGCCAGACCGTGAATCCTTGCCACTTGAATCCGATGAGCATACCGACGACAGACCGGATAGGACGGTCTGCTCGCGATAGCGGCTTCGGCGTTCCGATTGCTCTCGCCGTCGGCATTTTTTTGCTTGCCTGCAGTAGCGACGACCCTCCCGCGCAATACGTGAATGACTGGAATGCGTTCGCCACCGAGCGGATCGCTGACGGCGAGTCACCGGCGTCCCAGGTCAATGCCCTCGCCATTGTCCAGCTTGCGGTACACGATGCGCTCAATGCGATCGAGCCGCGGTACGAGCGCTATGCCTACGCCGGTAGATCGGCAGGCGCCTCCGTGCCCGCAGCGGTTGCCGCAGCGACTCGGGACGTGCTCGTGCAGTTATTGCCAGCACAGCGCGATGCGATCCAGGATCGCTACGAAACGCGGCTGGCTGATGTAGCAGAGGGCGCGGACAAAACCGCAGGACTCGCCACAGGCCGTGCCGCTGCAGCAGCCGTACTCGCGAAGCGCGAAAACCAGGACATCAGTGCCGCGCTAGCGCAACCGTTCGCCGTGGGACCGAATTCCCCAGGCAACTATCAGCTCACGCCGCCAACCAACATCGTGATCGGCGCCGGGCTGGGCAAGATCGAACCGTTCGCGTTGAGCTCGGTCGCGCAACTTCGTTCGCCGGCGCCGCATCCTCTCGATAGCAGCGACTACGCCGCCGACTACGACGAAGTGCGCCAGCTTGGCTCGGCGGCGAGCGCGCAGCGCAGCGCCGCACAGACCGAGACCGGTCAGTTCTGGTATGACGTGATCGCCAAAGAATGGCACCACGTGGCACGCCAGAGCCTGTCCGCCACGAAGGCCGGCGAATGGCAGGCAGCACGCCTGCTAGCGCTGCTGAGCGTGGCGATGGTCGACGGGGTGATCGCCAGCTTCGACACCAAGTTCGCCAGCAACTTCTGGCGGCCGATCACGGCGATTCGCGCCGGCGACACCGACGGCAATGATGCCACCGTCGGCGACCAGGATTGGGAGCCATTGTGCGTAACGCCACCCTTTCCCGAGCACAACTCGACCCACGCTGTCACGGGCGCCGCCGCCGCAACGGTGCTCTCACAGGCGTTCGGCGGCGACATCGAGTTTTCGGTCACCAGCCCCACGCTGCCAGGCGTAGAGCGCCGCTACAGGCGCTTCAGCGACGCAGCACTCGAAGAAGGCGTCTCGCGCATCTACTGCGGAATTCACTTCCGTCGCGCGCTGGGCACTGGTCTGGAACAGGGACGTCTCGTCGCGGAGCAGGTGATTGACACGCTACTCAAAGCGGAGCAATGAGTCAACTCGATCCAACGAGCTCCATGATGCCAGTGGGACGGGCGCAAATTACTGAACTACATCCGGCTCACTGCTGCATTTGCTCGGTCATTGCTGCGATGACGACAGCAGCCAATTTTCGTCTCAAGCGCGGTGATCCGGCCAAGCTTGAGAAGTGATAGAAGATGCCTACCCTGGCGCTAGGCGAAGCGCCCCTCGCGCGGATCGTTCTGGCGTTGGACCAGGGTAGGGGTATGGGTGCGGCGCAGATCGCAGCGGCCCAATGGGTGGCACCCAAGACTGTGTATCGAATGATGCATCGATCACATGGAAGGAGCTTCTTGAGAGGCCGCAGCCCGGAGCGCACCCTGTTCCGCATAGTGCTTGAAGTTGACGCCCTCGATGCGCATGTGCTCTCGCACGGCGTCGAACTCTCGCTTGTTCAGGCGCACTCCAATCGGACCAACGCGCAGGAAGATCTCGGCGACAAATCGGAAGCTGCCGGGACCCCTGACCTCGGCTTTGAAGACCAGGCGAGGCAGGATAAGCCGCATGAGCCAGAAAGTAGGTGCGAACTCGATGTGACTGTCTTGCTCGATGCGGGTGAACTCGACCGACTTCTTGAGGAGCTTGCCCGCAATGACCTCCTCAAAGTAGAACCGATTCCCCGCCCTGACCCCACGTCCGTTGGTCCAGCGGAAAACCTTGTGGTCCGGATGCCAGCTGAGGTAGCGCTCCTGGCTCATGCCCTCGAAGAACTCGAAGAGTTTGGCGGGCGGGGCGTGGACGTCTATTGAATCTCGGAGGACCATGGAAGCAACCCTGGATGTTGTCTGCCGCCTGACGGATACCGTTAATCTGACGCGCGACAGACAAAACGGTATCAAACCAGCTCCGCGTCACGACAGTAAACCGTATTGAACCGGGCTGCCTCAGGGATGGAGTGATGAGTATTGTAAGTTCCCGGTTCCCGGTTGGCGCTGCTGGTGGGCACTTCGTTGGCACCCGAGCAACCGGTCGGCGCACACGAGACAGTCCTGGCACCGTCCAGATCGCGATCGTGGTACTGGCCAGGTGTATTCGCACCCCGGAGTTGGTGCACCGGCATGTCGCCGGCCAAAGCCCATCGACGCCCAGGGCCGAGCGGGTTGAAACCGTGCAGGGATGCCGTCTCAGGCGATTCGTTGTAATGCCGAGGCGATCGGTGCCGCATCGTCCGGTCTGACCAGCCGCTCGATCTCCCGGCCATCGCGCAGGAACACCAGGGTGGGCCACAGCTTGATCCGGAACGAGCGACCCAGCGCACGGCCCGGGCCGTCAGCAACCTTGATATGAGGGATGCCGGCGTGCGCCAGCATGGCATGCTCGATGACCGGCTGAGCGGCGCGACACCAACCGCAGCCGGCGCTGCCGAATTCAACCAGCACGGGCCCGGGCAACGCGTCGAGTTCGGCGCGTGTGAGTACCTGATCGGAATAGGTCGGATTGAATGGCATGGCGGTGTGATAATGCCACGGCCGCGCGCGACGCGGGTCGCGATGCAGGGAGTTACACGATGAATCAGGGAGCAGCCGCCCGATGCGCTGTTGCACACAAGCAGAGACTGTTGCGCCAGTCCGCGGGCCCGGCTCATGGGCCAGGCCATCGATGGTCCGACGAACTCGCCTGCCCGCGCCTGACATGATCACCACGCTGTCGCGGCGCGGCCGTTGGGCCGCCATGATCGCGCTGCTCACGGCCAGTTTCATGAATCTGATGGACGTGACCATCGTCAATGTGGCCTTGCCCAGCCTGCAGCAGGCATTTGGCGCGACCGACAGCCAGATCGCCTGGGTCGTTGCGGCCTACATCCTGGTCTTTGGTCTGGGGCTGTTGCCGTTCGGCCGTCTGGGCGACATCCTGGGCAAGCGACGCCTGTTCGTCATGGGGCTGGTGGTTTTCACGCTGGGTTCGGTCTGCTGTGGCGCGGCGCAAAGCGTTAACTGGTTGATCGCCGCGCGTGTCATGCAGGGTCTGGGCAGCGCCATGATGGCGCCGCAAAGCCTGGCCATCGTGCCCTCGTTGATGCCGCCCGAATCGCGCGGCGCGGCCTTCGCACTATTCGGTCTGACCGCCGGTCTGGCCTCGGTCACCGGGCCCTTATTGAGCGGCTACCTGATCCAGGCCGATCTGCTCTCCCTGGGATGGCGGTCGATCTTTCTGATCAACCTGCCGATCGGCGTGTTGACCATCATTGCCGCTTATCGCTTCGTGCCCGAATTGCCCGGATCGCCAGGTCTGCGCATTGACCCTGTGGGCATCGGCCTGGCCGCCGTGACCGTGTTCCTGATCATCTATCCGCTGCTGGAAGGCCGTCAGGTTCAGTGGCCGGTCTGGGCCTTCCAGATGCTCGCCGCCGCCGTGCCGGTGGCTGCGCTCTTCGTGGTCTGGTTGCGCCGCCAGGAGCGTCGGGGCGGTGCCCAACTGCTGCCCATGAGTCTGTTGCGCAATCGTGGTTATGTGCTCGGTGCCGGCATGACGACCATTCTGTTTTCCACCGTACCCGGCTTTTTTCTGATCCTGGCCGTGTTGCTGCAGTCCGGGTATGGCCTCACGCCGCTGCAATCGGGACTCACCGCGGTACCGTTCTCGTTGGGCGTTCTTGTTTCGTCGGCGCTGTCGGGCCGGATCGGCGCGCGCTGGCCGCGCCGGCGGATCGCCATCGGTGTGGCGCTGCTCGCGCTGGCCATGCTGGGCGTGCGCCAACTCGTCTCACAAGTGCCTGAGGCCATCATCTGGGCCGATTTCGCCCCCTGGCTCGCCTTGGCGGGCGTGGGCTTCAGTACCGCCATCGCCCCTCTGTTTCAGACGATTCTGTCGCGGGTCGAGCCGACCGACATGGGCTCGGGCTCGGGTGCCCTGCAGGCCGTGCAACAGGTGGGCGGCGCCTTCGGCGTGGCATCCATTGCCGGGGTTTTTTTTGCACGGACCCAGTCGGGGCTGGGTCTTGGCGAAACGGCGTCGGCGGCGCACGCCGCCGGTTTCGAAGACGGCCTGGTCTACAGCCTGCTCGCCTTTGCGATCGTGATGTTGATGGTCCACTGGCTGCCTGGCCCCGACCACCCCGGCGGATCCGGTTACCATGCCTGATCAAATGAACTGTTCCGCCGCCATTCAAATCCGGGAGACTCTTCATGAAGAACTGGCTGGGTGCAATGCCCGCGGCTGCTGCGCTGCTCTGTCTGCAACCCCTGAGCGCCCATGCAGCGACCGACATCCAGTGGTGGCATGCCTTCACCGGGCGTCTGGGTGAACTGCTCGACAAGCAGATCGAAACCTTCAATGCCTCGCAGACCGACTACAAGGTCATTGGTTCGAACAAGGGCAATTACTCCGAGACGCTCAACGCCGGCATCGCGGCGTTTCGCGCCGGCCAGCATCCTGACATCCTGATGGTCTATGAGGTTGGCACGGCCACCATGATGGCCGCCAAGGGCGCCATCAAGCCGGTCTACCAGGTCATGGCCGATGCCAAGGAACCCTTCGACCCGACGGCGTATCTGTCCGCGGTGACTGGTTACTACACCACCACCGACGGCCAGATGCTCTCGCTGCCGTACAACTCGTCGACCCCGGTGCTCTATATCAATCAGGACGCACTGGCCAAGGCCGGGCTGGACCCCAGGCTCACGCCGCGAACCTGGCCAGAGGTTGGCGCCGCGCTCGAGAAATTGCGTGCGGCCGGTATCGAGTGTCCGATGACCACGGCCTGGCAATCCTGGATCCATCTGGAAAATCTCAATGCCTATCACAACCAGCCCTTCGCCACCCAGGCCAACGGCTTTGCCGGCACCAACACCAAACTGGTATTCGACAATGCGCTCACGATCAAGCATGTGGGCCAGATGGGCGAATGGGCCAAGGCGGGCCTGTTCAGTTATTCGGGACGACGCAATGAGGGCGGCGCGCGGTTTCGCGCCGGAGAATGCGCTATGTTTACGGAATCCTCGGCCGGCTATGCGGGGGTGAAGGCCGAGGCCAAGTTTCCGTTCACCGTGACCAATCTGCCATACTGGCCGGATGTGGCCGGCGCGCCGCAAAACACCATCATCGGCGGCGCCTCGCTCTGGGTGATGGCGGGCAAAAAGGCCGAGGTCTACAAGGGTGTGGCCCGGTTCATGAGCTTCCTGTCATCCCCGCCGATCCAGGCCACCTGGCATCAGCAGACCGGCTACCTGCCGATCACCACGGCCGCCTATGAACTCACCAAATCGCAGGGTTTCTACACCGAGAATCCCGGTACCGATATTGCGATTCTGCAGATGACCGCCAAGCCGCCCACTGAACACTCCAAGGGACTGCGACTGGGCAACTTTGATCAGATCCGGACCATCATCGACGAGGAACTCGAGGCGGTCTGGGCCGGTAAGTCGGATGCAAAGACAGCCCTTGAATCGGCCAGCAAGCGCGGCAACCAGTTGCTCGAGCGGTTTGCCAAAGCGGCGAAGTGATCCGGGAATCCGGCTGATCGACAGTCGCTGACCACCTCGTCCTGCCATGGACAAGCGGGTTACCTTCCACCACCGCGGTTTGCCCTACCTGCTGCTGCTGCCGCAGGTGGTGATCACCATCGTGTTCTTTTTCTGGCCGGCGGTTCAGGCCCTCGTGCAGTCGTTTCAACTGCCCGATCCGTTCGGCCTGACCTCGCAGTTCGTCGGCCTGGAGAATTTCCGCTTCCTGTTTCACGACCCGCTGTATCTGCAGTCGTTTCGCACCACGGCCGTCTTCAGTCTGGCCGTGACCGGGTTGTCGCTGTCATTGGCCCTGCTGCTGGCGGTGGCGGCCGATCAGGTCATCAAGGGATCGGGCCTGTATCGAACCCTGCTGATCTGGCCTTATGCAATTGCGCCGGCCATCGCCGGCGTGATGTGGCTGTTTCTGTTCCAACCATCGATCGGTGTGGTCTCCTACTATCTGAAGGCGCTCGGTTATTCCTGGAATCATGTGCTGAACAGCGGGGAAGCGATGGCGCTGGTGGTCATGGCCTCGGCCTGGAAGCAGATCAGCTACAACTTTCTGTTTTTCCTGGCTGGTCTTCAGGCGATTCCGCGCAGCCTCATCGAAGCGGCCGCGATCGATGGCGCAGGGCGCTGGCATCGGTTCCGCACCATCGTGTTTCCGTTGCTCTCGCCCACCACCTTCTTTCTGCTGGTGGTCAACATCATCTACGCCTTCTTCGAGACCTTCGGCGTGATCCATACGATCACCTGCGGGCGGGCCGGGGCAGTCCACCACCATTCTGGTCTACAAGGTCTTCGCCGATGGTTTTGTGGGCCAGGATCTGGGCTCGTCGGCGGCGCAATCGGTGGTCCTGATGGTGGTGGTGGCGGCGCTGACGGTCGTGCAGTTCCGGTTCGTCGAGCGACGGGTGCACTACTGATGACACGAGGGAGACTAGGCATGGTCGAGAACCGGGGCTGGACGTTCTGGCTGACCCATCTGCTGCTGATCGCTCGGCATTGCGGTGATCTGTTTTCCGATCTGGCTGACCTTCGTGGCCTCCACCGTCACCCAGCAAGATATCCTGACCCCGCCGCTGCCGCATGGTGCCCGGGCCGCATCTGGTCGAGAACTACAGCAAGGCCTTGTTCTCTGGCGTGAAAGCGCCGGTGGCCATCATGCTGCTCAACAGCACCATCATGGCGCTGGGCATTACGATCGGCAAGATCGCGATTTCGATCCTGTCCGCGTATGCGATTGTCTATTTCCGCTTTCCCTTGCGCATGTTGTTCTTCTGGGCTGTGTTTCTGACCCTGATGCTGCCGGTGGAAGTGCGCATCGTGCCCACCTACGAGGTGGTGGCATCGCTGGGCCTGCTCAACTCGTATCCGGGTCTGATCCTGCCCTTGGTTGCATCGGCCACGGCGACCTTCCTGTTCCGTCAGTTTTTCATGACCGTGCCCGACGAATTGCTCGAGGCGGCGCGGGTTGACGGCGCCGGGCCGATGCGTTTTCTCTTCGACATTCTGCTGCCCTTGTCGCGAACCAACATGGCGGCCTTGTTCGTGATTCTGTTCATCTATGGCTGGAACCAGTATCTCTGGCCCTTGCTGGCGACCACCGAACCGGCCATGAACACGATCGTCATGGGATTGAAGCAGATGATGCCGCAGTCCGATGATTACGGCGAATGGCCGGTCATCATGGCCACTGCGATACTCGCCGTGCTGCCGCCCATTGCCGTGGTCGTGTTGATGCAAAGGCTGTTCGTGAAAGGCCTGGTGGAAACCGAGAAATAGACGAGGGTCGACACTGATGGCTGCCGTGGTTCTGAACGATGTGCGCAAGCGGTATGGCAGGACCGATGTGATTCACGGCATCAGCATTCACATTGCCGATCGGGAATTCATCGTGATCGTCGGCCCCTCGGGTTGCGGCAAGTCGACCCTGTTGCGCATGGTGGCGGGCCTGGAGCGCATCACGGGCGGCACCATCTCGATTGGCGGGCGCGTGGTCAATGAGGTCGAACCCAAGGACCGTGACATCGCGATGGTGTTTCAGAACTATGCGCTGTATCCGCACATGAGCGTGCGCGAGAACATGGCCTATGGTCTGAAAATCGCCGGCATGCCCAAGGCTGACATCGCCAGCCGGATCGAGCGCACCGCCACGATGTTGCAGCTATCGGCCTATCTGGACCGCAAGCCGCGCGAGTTGTCCGGCGGCCAGCGTCAGCGGGTCGCGATGGGCCGGGCGCTGATTCGTGAGCCGGCCGCATTCCTGCTGGATGAACCGCTGAGCAATCTGGATGCGAAGCTGCGGGTGCAGATGCGGCTGGAGATCCGCCAGATGCAGCGGGCGGTGGGCGTCACCTCGTTATACGTGACACATGATCAGGTCGAGGCGATGACCCTGGCGGATCGGCTCGTGGTGATGAACGCCGGCGTCGCCGAGCAGATCGACACGCCCCTGGAGGTCTATCGCCGCCCGGCGACCGTGTTCGTCGCCGGGTTCATCGGATCCCCGGCGATGAACCTGTGGTCGGCTGCGTTGCTTCAGGCCGCCGGCGCGACCGATCTGCCGGGAGGTCCGCCGGCCGCAGCGCCCACCGCGGACCGGCTGCTCGGCGTGCGGCCCGAACACATCATCCCGGTGCCGGTCGATCGCGGCGGTCTGGCCATGACGGTGCAGGCAATCGAGATTCTGGGGGCCGACACATTGGCGCATGGCCGCCTGATGGTCATTGCGCCGGGTGGCTCGCCCCGTCAGCCGCGCCCCGACACGGATCTGCCCGAAGTGGTGGTGCGCCTGCCCGGCAGCAGCAATGTCGCCATCGGCGAGGTTTTCGGCCTGCATATCGAACCCGGTTCATGGCATGGCTTCGATGCGCAGACCGGTCGGCGCCTGGTTTTGCCCAAGTAAGATCCGGTCGCGGTCCGGCGGTTTCTCACCGGCACGCGCAGGCGGTGCATCATTGCATCTGGATCCGCTCCGCTCTGGCGCCAGCCCGGGCCAAGCGGTCAGTCAGGCAATCAGGCGGTGCGCCGACGCCCAATCGTGTGGGTTGGTCGGTCGACCGCCTCATCCGGAGCAGGTGGTCATGCAGCAGGCGCTCGAGGGCATCAAGGTGATCGAACTGGGGCAGTTGATTGCCGGGCCGTTTGCCGGCAAGACGCTGGCCGACTTCGGTGCCGACGTGATCAAGGTCGAACCCCTGGGGGCGGGCGACCCGCTGCGCAAATGGCGTCTGCTGCGGGATGGCACGTCGGTGTGGTGGGAGATTCAATCGCGCAACAAGCGCTCGGTCGAACTCGATCTGCGCAGCGCCGACGGTCAGGCGCTGGTGCGTTCGCTGGCGCTGGAGGCCGATGTGCTGATCGAGAACTTCAAGCCCGGCACGCTGGAAGGCTGGGGTCTGGGTTGGTCCCAGCTTCACGAGTTGAATCCGCGGCTCATCATGTTGCGCATCTCGGGCTATGGTCAGACCGGCCCCTACTGCAACAAACCGGGTTTCGGGGTGCTGGGCGAAGCGATGGGCGGACTGCGCCATCTGACCGGAGAACCAGGTCGCACGCCAGTGCGCACCGGCGTGTCGATCGGCGACACCTTGTCGGCCCTGCACGGCGTGATCGGTATCCTGACCGCCCTGTATCACCGCGACGCACAGGGTGGCCAAGGCCAGATGATCGATGTCGCCCTGTACGAGAGCGTGTTCAACGTGATGGAAAGTCTGTTGCCCGAGTTCGATGCCTTCGGCGTGGTGCGCGAGCGTGCGGGCAGCGCATTGCCCGGCATCGCGCCAACCAACGCCTATCGATGTGCGGGCGGTGGGTTCGCCCTGGTCGCGGGCAATGGCGACAGTATTTTCAAGCGCCTCATGACGGCAATCGGCCGCACCGACCTGGCGACTGACCCGGCACTGGCGGGCAATAGTGGTCGTGTGGCCCGGGTCGAGGAGATCGATGCGGCCATCGAAGCCTGGACCAGCCAGCGATCACTCGACGAGGTGCTCGCCGTGCTCGATGCGGCGAGCGTGCCGGCCGGCCGGATCTATTCGATAAAGGACATTGTCAATGATCCGCAGTACATCGCACGCCAGATGATCGTCCAGACACAGACCGCCGACGGCGCAATGCTCAAGGTGCCCGGCATTGTGCCCAAGCTCAGCGCGACGCCCGGCCGCATCAGCCATCCGGCACCGCGGCTGGGCCAGCATACCCGCCAGATTCAGGCCGGTTCGGGCTGGCCGACCCGACAGGAGGATTGAGATGAAAACGGGCAATGGCCGGGCGATCCGGATCAATGAAGTGGCCACCCGCGATGGCTTTCAGATGGAGGCGGGCTTCATCGAGACCGATCACAAGGTTGCGTTGATCGACGAACTGAGCCGGCTCGGTTATGCCAAGATCGAGGTCACCTCGTTCACCTCGCCAAAGGCGATTCCGGCCCTGCGCGACGCCGAGGCGGTCATGCAGCGCATCCAGCGGCAGTCCGGCGTCGTCTACACGGCGCTGGTGCCCAATGTGCGCGGCGGCGAGCGGGCCCTGGCCAGCGCGATCGACGAATTCAATGTCGTGATGTCGGTCAGCGAAACCCATAATCTGAGCAATTTGCGGATGACCCGCGAACAATCCTTCCGTGAGCTGCGCGAGGTGATCGCGCTCGCCTGCGCGGCCGGTGTACCCACCAATGTGTCCCTGTCCTGTGTGTTCGGCTGCCCGATGGAAGGCGAGATCGCGGTCGACCAGGTGTTTGACTGGATCGACCGGTTTGCCGCGATCGGTGCACGTGGCGTGACCCTCTGCGATACCACCGGCATGGCGTATCCGACCCAGGTGCAGGCCATTTGCGAGGCCGTCATCCGGCGGCATCCGGCCTTGGCCTACACCGCGCATTTCCACAACACGCGTGCGATGGGACTGGTCAATACGGTTGCCGCAATCGAGGCCGGCATCGGCCAGTTAGACATGTCCTTGGGCGGGATCGGTGGCTGCCCCTATGCGCCGGGCGCGAGCGGCAACGTGGCGACCGAGGATGTGGTGCACATGTTGTCCTGCATGGGTTATGCCACCGGCATGGATCTGGACGGTCTGATCGCCGCGGCGGCCAGACTCAGAACCCTGGTCGGGCATGAGCTCGCGTCACAGGTGTCGCGCGCCGGGGAGCGACTCAGGCATCATGCACCGCCACCGGCGTTCGACGAGATCCGCGAGCGGGCGCTCGCGCGTGAGCGCACGAACTGACCGTCGGCGACCACGGCCGGTTCGCGCAGTATCAATCGCCGGGATCGTCTCATCCGTCACCGCCAGCCGCACGTAAGGAGTTTGTGACATGACACAGCAACGCCCGATGACCGTCGGCATCTACGGCCTGGGCACGATCGGACGCGAGGTGGCCGCCCGCCTGCAGGCAGGCGTGCACGGCCTGACGCTGGCCGGCGTGTCGGCCGGTAACCCGGCCAAGGCAAAGGCCTGGCTCGAGTCCGTGGGCATGGTGGTGCCGGTGCTCGATGCCGATGGCCTGGCCCGGACTTGCGACGTGGTGCTCGAATGCGCGCCGGCCGCCGTGTTTGCCGATATCGCGAATGCGGCCATTGCCCATCGTCGCATCTTCGTGCCCTTGTCGGTGGGCGGACTGCTGCGCCATGAAGACCTGGTTGAGCGGGCGCGCCAGGCGGGTGCCCGGATCATCGTGCCCACGGGGGCATTGCTGGGGCTTGACGCGGTGCGCGCGGCCGCCGAGGGCACCATTCATTCGGCGCGTGTCATCACCCGCAAGCCGCCACGCGGTCTGATGGGCGCGCCGTATCTGGCCCGCCATGGGATCGACATCAGCCAGCTGAGCGAACCCCTGCGCGTCTTTGAAGGCAGTGCACGTGAGGGGGTTGCCGGATTTCCGGCCAATGTCAACGTGGCGGCGGCCCTGAGTCTGGCCGGTATCGGTCCGGATCGCACGATGCTCGAGATCTGGGCGGATCCTGGCCTGGATCGCAACACCCATCAGATCGAGATCGAGGCGGACAGTGCGCGGCTGAGCATGCGCATCGAGAACATACCCAGCGAGGCCAATCCGGCCAGTGGCCGCATTACCGCGCTGAGCGCGGTGGCCTGCCTGCGCGGACTGGTCGCGAGCTTCAAGGTGGGCAGCTGAATGAGCGAGTTGTCGATCACGCCGCACGACTTCTCGGACCTCACGCCCGATGTGATCCTCGATGCCTTGTTCGAGATCGGTGTGCGCGGCGACGGCCGCCTGTTGCCGCTCAACAGTTATGAGAACCGCGTCTATCTCGTCTATGGCGAGGACGAGCCCGATGTGGTGGTCAAGTTCTACCGACCGCACCGCTGGACCGATCAACAGATTGCCGAAGAACATCGTTTCGCCGCGCAACTGGTCGATGCGGAGATTCCGGTTGTCGCCCCGCGCATCATCAACGGGTCCAGCCTGCATCATCGTCAATCACTGCGTTTTGCCGTGTATCCGCGGGCGGGCGGCCGTGCCCCCGAACTGGACGATCCCGAAGTGCCTGAGCGGCTGGGCCGATTCCTGGGCCGCATCCATCTGATCGGTGCGACGCAGCCCTTCGAGCATCGGCCCAGCATCGATGTCGCCTCGTATGCGGTCGAGCCGCGCGCCTATCTGCTCGACAACGGATTCGTGCCTGATGATCTGCGTCCGGCCTGGACGGCGGTCATCGATCAATGCATCGAGGCGGCCCGCAGGGCCTTCGAGATGCTGGCGCACGTGCGCCCGATCCGGCTGCACGGCGACTGTCATCTGGGCAATGTGCTCTGGACCAACGAAGGTCCGCACTTCGTTGATCTGGATGATGCTCGCATGGGGCCGGCCATCCAGGATCTCTGGATGCTGCTCTCGGGCAGCCGGGCCGACATGACCCGCCAACTCTCCGACGTGCTGGCTGGCTACGAGGATTTCGCCGAACTCGATCGTCGCGAGCTGGGTCTGCTCGAAGCCCTGCGAACCCTCCGGTTGATTCACTACAGCGCCTGGATTGCCCGGCGCTGGACCGATCCGGCCTTCAAGGTGGCGTTTCCGTGGTTCGAATCGCATCGCTATTGGCAGGACAGGATTCTCGAACTTCGCGAACAACTGGGTGCGATGAGCGAGGAACCCCTGCGGGTCTGATGTCCTGACGCGCCGGCTAGCGCGTCAGCCGCCGCGGTTGCTGCCGATCAGACCGCGGTCTTGCCGGTCAGTTGACGGGTCACCGGATGACTGCTCGAGAGTCCGCCGTCCACCGCGATCGCCTGCCCGTTCACATAGCTTGCATCATCGGAGGCCAGGAACAGGGCCACGCTGGCCAGCTCGTCCGGTTGCGCGGCCCGGCGCAAGGGGTTGAGCCGGCCGATCTTTTCGGTCACGCCCTTGTCGCGGGCATAGTCGAAGGTGGGCTTGGTCATGCCGGTTTCGGTGAGCCCCGGGCAGATCGCATTGACCCGAACCCCGGTTCCGGATAATTGTTGGGCGGCGGTCTTGGCCAGGTTGATCACGCCCGCCTTCGAGGCCGAGTAGGCCGGCCCGCCCGCGCCCGAGCGGATGCCCGCCACGCTGGCAGTCAGGATGATCGAACCGCCTCGACCCTGCTCCCAGAGCCGCTTGCCCGCATGCTTGACCATCAGCCACGGGCCGATCAGGTTCACGCGCAGCACCTGGGCGAACGCATCGACCTCGATCTCGAAGATGCCGTCCAGTCCACCGCTCACGCCGGCATTGGCAAACGCAATGTCCAGGCCGCCGTAGGCCTGGATCGCCTGCCCGACCAGTGCGGCGACATCGTTTTCACTGCCGGCATCCATCACCGAGGCGATCGCCTGACCGCCGGCATCGGTGATCTGCCTGGCGGTATCGTGAATCGCGTCGCTGCGGTCGCCGATCACCACCCTGGCACCTTCGCGCGCGAAACGCAGTGCGGTGGCGCGGCCAATCCCGGATGCCGCCCCGGTGATGATGGCGACCCGATTGTTCAGCCTGCCTTCCATGCTCCTCTCCTGTTCGTTAACCCATCATGGTGTTTCGGTCCGGGACCGATACTGGTCTCCTTACCGAACCGTGAGTCGGATCGTACCGCCTGCACGCATTGGGCACCTGATATCGTCCGTTCGTCTCCCGGCTGTGTCGTCATCGCGCACCGAGCGAAATTCAGGCGCCTGCGGCAGGCAGAATCGATCCATTCCGATGGCCAGTCGTGGCCTTGTTTCCGACATGCCCAAGAAACCGTCCGTGCCGAGCGACATCCCCGCCGCGAATCCCGCGCCTCACCGAGGGGGCAATGGTGCCTCCCGGGCGCGCCCGGTGCCCTCGCCAGCCGTCAATCCCCTGCATTCGGCCCGCATCGGCCTGTTGTTGACCGGTGGCGGGGCGCGCACGGCCTATCAGGCCGGCGTGCTCTCGGCGGTGGCCGAGATCGTGGGCGGTACCCATTTTCCGTATCGCTTCCTGTCGGGTTCCTCGGCCGGTTCGATCAATGCCGCCTTTCTCGCGTCGCACGCCACCCGCTGGCCTCAGGCCGCTCAGGATCTGTGCGATGTGTGGCATTCGATCACCGCCGAGCGCGTGTTCAGCACCGAGGTCCTGAACTGGTATCTGCGTGGCGCCCGCTGGATCTCCTGGTTGGCGGTACCCAGAATCGTCAAGCATCAGCCCGATGCGTTTCTGGACAACTCACCCCTGATCAAGACGCTGCGCGAACTCATCGACATGGATGCGATCGGCGAGAATCTGTCGGCCGGGCACTTCGATGCGATCGGCATTGGCGCCTCCAGCTACACGTCCGGTCGGCATGTCACCTTCTATCAGGCGCGCGAGCAGGTCAGCGACTGGCAATCGGCGGACCGGGTCGCCCTGCGTCAGCCCTTGTCCATCCAGCATCTGGCCGCCTCCAGCGCGATTCCCTTCGTGTTCAGCCCCGTGCCCCTGCAGATCAATGGCGGCGTTGAATGGTTCGGCGATGGCACGATGCGCCAGAGCGCGCCCCTGATGCCCCTGGTGCAGGCGGGGGCGCAACGCATCCTGGCCATCTCGGTGTCGCCGGAAGAGCGGGCATCGATGTTTGCGCGCCGCCAGGACAGCGGTGACAAGCCGCCCACCCTGGCCCAGGTGGCTGGCCATGCACTGGCCAGCGTCTTCTATGACGCATTGCCGGCCGAGATCGAGCAGATCGAACGGGTCAATGCGGCAATGCAACTGCTCAAGCGCGAAATCCCCGATCAGTTTCCGTTCCGGCCGATGGACGTTCTGGCGATATTTCCGAGTGAACCTATCGAGAATATTGCGCTTCGGCATGTACGCACGCTGCCGCCCAGGGTGCGCAGTTTTCTCAAGACCTTTGGCGGCACGGAATCGAGTGGCATGTCGCTGGCCAGTTATCTGTTGTTCGAACCCCAGTTCACCGATGAACTCATCGACCTGGGCCGGCGTGATGCCATGGCCAAGGCCGCGCAGATTCGCGCCCTGTTCGACCCGCAGGCCATTGAAATCGACGAGCCCGGACTGGATCTGGTGCGCCAGACGTTGCGCGGATTTTTCGAGCGCTTCGCCCGCTGATCCGCCGATGGGTTTGCTGCGCCGCGACATCGCCGGCGGCCTCACCGACAGTCCCCTGAACCACCGGTCACGCGCCGCGTTATGCGCCAGTCTGTGCGGTTTGCCCATCCTTGCGCCGAAGGACTTGATCGTTACCAGTTACACTCCGGGCTCAGTCAAATAACCGACAGGGAGATGTCCATGGCGCCGGATACCAGGGCCGCTTCGGACAGGCAGGATCATTCGGCCATTATGGCCAAGGGCAACACGACATTCGGCCATTTGCTGGCCGAGAACGCGCGGGTGCGGCCAGGCCGACCGGCCATTCGGGAAAAGAATCTGGGCATCTGGCAGACCCGTACCTGGTCGCAGATGCTCGACGAGGCCTCGGCCATCGCCATTGCCTTGTCGGATCTCGGACTGGCGCGCGGCGACAATGTCGCGCTGATCGGCGAGAACCGGCCCCGCCTGTATGCCACCATGCTGGCCGTGCAGATCCTGGGCGCGATTCCGGTGCCCATGTATCAGGATGCCGTCGCCAAGGAAATGGTGTTCGTGTTCGAGAATGCCGAAATCCGGTTCGCGATCGTCGAGGATCAGGAGCAGGTCGACAAGATGCTGGAAGTGCGCGAGCAATGGACTTCGCTTGCCCACATCATCTATGACGATCCGCGGGGCCTGCGCAATTACGACGATCCGGTGCTGGGCAGCTATGAAGCGCTGCTCGCGGCGGGCCGGAAGGCGCTCGCCGCCAGACCGGATTTCATCGTCGGGGCGATCGACAAAGTCTCGCCCGACGATACCGCGGCCATGTTCTATACCTCGGGGACCACCGGTCATCCGAAAGGTGTGATTCACACTCATCGCAGCCTGATCACCATGTCGCGGGTGGCTTCCGAGATGGACGGACTCAATGAGCGCGACGAGATCCTTGCGTATCTGCCGGTCGCCTGGGTCGGTCAGAGCATCTTTTCGTATGCCCAGTGGCTGATCAATGGTTATACGGTCAATTGTCCCGAGTCCTCCGATACGGTGGAGGAAAATCTTCGCGAGATCGGCCCCACTTACTACTTTGCACCGCCACGGATTCTCGAAGCCCTGCTGACCCGGGTGACCATCCGCATGGAGGATGCAGCGCCGATCAAGCGGCGCATGTTCGACTACTTCATGGGTGTGGCCAGGCGGGTAGGCGGACGGCTGCTCGATGGCGACAACGCCGTGGGCGCGATGGACAGGCTGCGCTATCGCCTGGGCAGCCTGTTCGTGTATGGGCCGCTGCGCAACAGCCTGGGCATGAGCAAGGTGCGGGTCGCCTACACCGCCGGTGAGGCCATCGGCCCCGATCTGTTCGTGTTCTATCGTTCGCTTGGCATCAATCTGAAGCAGCTCTATGGACAGACCGAGACCGCGGTCTGGGTCTGTGTGCAACCGGACGGCCAGGTCAAACCCGATACCGTGGGGCCGGCGCTGGCCGGGGTCGAGATCAAGGCCACCGAACAGGGCGAAATCCTGATCCGCAGTCCCGGTCTGCTGCGCGAGTATTACAAGAATCCCGAGGCGACCGCCGAGATCAAGGATGCCGAGGGCTGGTATCACACCGGTGATGCCGGCTACTTCGACGCCGATGGCCACCTGAAGATCATCGATCGCGCCAAGGACGTGGGTCGGATGGCCAATGGCAGCATGTTCGCGCCCAAATATATCGAGAACAAGCTCAAGTTCTTCCCGTTCATCAAGGAGGCGGTCGTGTTTGGCGACGGCCGCGACCGGGCAATGGCCATGCTCAATATCGATATCGAGGCCTGCGGTAACTACGCCGAGCGCAAGAACATTGCCTATGCCGGCTATGTCGATCTGGCCAGTCGCGACGAGATCTACGATATTGCCCGGGATTGTGTGCAGAAGGTTAATGCCGATCTGGCCGCCGACCCCAAGATGGCCGATTCGCAGATTCATCGATTCCTGATCCTGCACAAGGAACTCGATGCCGATGATGGTGAGCTCACCCGAACCCGCAAGGTCAGGCGCGGCTTCATCGCGCAGAAGTACGCCGTGTTGATCGACGCGCTGTATGGCGGCAAGCCCGACTGCTTCATCGAGACCGAGGTCCAGTTTGAGGACGGGCGCAAGGGCAGTGTGTCAGCCACTTTGCGCATTGCCGACGCCAGAACCTACGACGCGGCTGCGGCCCGGATGGCCGCATGAGCCGGCGCGCGATTGGCGAGGTGATCCTCGAGCTCAAACGGATTTCGTTGTCCTTCGGCGGCGTGAATGCGCTCACCGACATCTCCTTCGATGTTCGCGAGCATGAAGTGCGTGCCATCATCGGTCCCAATGGGGCGGGCAAGAGCTCCATGCTCAACGTGATCAACGGTGTCTATGTGCCCCAGGAAGGCGAGATCCTGTTCCGGGGGCAGAATTTTCGCCGGATGAATTCGCGCAAAGTCGCCGAGATGGGTGTGGCGCGCACCTTCCAGTCCCTCGCCCTGTTCAGTGGCATGAGCGTGCTGGACAACATCATGACCGGGCGAAACCTCAAGATGAAGACGGGGGTCCTGGCCCAGATGCTGCACATCGGGCCGGCGCGCAGTGAGGAGATCCGCAACCGGGAGTTCGTCGAGCAGATCATCGACTTCCTGGAGATCCAGAGTTTCCGCAAGACGCCGGTGGGCCGTCTGCCCTATGGCCTGCAAAAACGGGTTGACCTGGGTCGGGCGCTGGCCATGGAACCCAGACTGTTGTTGCTCGATGAGCCGATGGCCGGGATGAACCTCGAAGAGAAGCAGGACATGAGCCGCTTCATCCTCGATGTGAATGACGAGTTCGGTACAACCATCGTCCTGATTGAACACGATATGGGCGTGGTCATGGATATTTCGGACCGGGTGGTCGTCCTGGACTACGGTCGCAAGATCGGTGATGGTCCGCCCGATGAAGTCCGCAACAACCAGGATGTGATCGACGCCTATCTGGGCGTCGCGCACGACTGATCACCCGGCATCTCATCGCGAAGGACGGTATTCATGGGTTTTTTTCTCGAAGTGCTTCTGGGCGGCCTGATGGCCGGCATCCTGTATTCGCTGGTCGCGCTGGGCTTCGTGCTGATCTTCAAGGCCTCGGGCGTATTCAATTTCGCCCAGGGCGCGATGGTCTTGTTCGCGGCCCTCGCGATGGCCAGACTCTCGCAATGGATTCCCGAATGGCTCGGGATCGAAAGCCGTCTGCTGGGCAATCTGCTCGCCTTCGCGCTGGCGATGGCGATCATGGTCGTGCTGGCCATGATCATTGAGCGTCTGGTGTTGCGACCCCTGGTGAATCAGGAGGGGGTGACGCTGTTGATGGCGACCCTGGGTATCACCTACTTCCTGGACGGTTTTGGCCAGACCATCTGGGGCTCGGACATCTACGAGATCAATCTGGGCATCTCCAAGGATCCGATCATCGTGCTGGAATCGGTGTTCGAGGGCGGCATCCTGCTCAACAATGACGATATCGTGGCCACCGTGATGGCTGTCGTGCTGGTCGCGGTGTTGTTCCTGTTCTTTCAGAAGACCGCCACGGGTCGGGCCTTGCGCGCCGTGGCCGACGATCATCAGGCAGCCCAGTCGATCGGCATCCCGCTCAACCGGATCTGGGTCATCGTCTGGGCGGTGGCCGGGTTTACGGCCCTGGTGGCCGGCATGGTCTGGGGCAGCAAGCTGGGTGTGCAGTTCTCGCTGTCGCTGCTCGCACTCAAGGCGTTGCCGGTGGTGATCCTGGGCGGATTCACCTCCATCCCCGGTGCCATCGTGGGCGGCCTGATGGTCGGGGTGGGCGAAAAGATGGCCGAGCTCTACCTGGGTCCGATCATCGGCGGCGGCCTGGAAAACTGGTTCGCCTATGCACTGGCCCTGCTGATCCTGTTCGTGCGTCCGCAGGGATTGTTCGGCGAGCGGATCATCGATCGGGTCTGAACGGGCGCACCTGCCGGTCAGTGCCCATCTGTCAGGTCAACGGGTTGTGGAGAACTAGGTGTTCTATCGAGAAAACGGTCAGTTCAAGTCTGACTATCAGTCCGATCAGCAGATCTTTCCGATCATCCAGGACCGCTGGTTCATGGCGGCGCTGCTGGCCTTCGGTTTCATCGTCGTGCCCCTGATCACCAGCGAGTACCTGTTCCGCGCGATTCTGATTCCCGTGCTGATCCTGGCGCTGGCCGCGCTCGGGCTGAATCTGCTGGTCGGTTACTGCGGCCAGATCTCCCTGGGTTCGGGTGCATTCATGGCGGTGGGCGCCTACATGGCCTATAACGCCTTTGTGCGAATCGATGGCATGCCGTTGCTCGCCGCCTTGCTGATTGGCGGACTCTGTTCGATGCTGGTGGGGGTGGTCTTCGGCATTCCGAGTCTGCGCATCCGGGGGCTGTATCTGGCGGTGGCCACGCTGGCGGCGCAGTTCTTCAGCGACTGGGTGTTCGCGCGCGTTGGCTGGTTCACCAATGATTCCTCCTCGGGTTCGGTCTCGGTACCCGACCTCTATGTCTTCGGCCTGCCCGTGATCGAGCCCTGGCAGAAATATCTGTTCTGCCTGGCCGTGCTCTGCGTGATGGGCTTGCTCGCGAAAAACCTGGTGCGCGGCCACATCGGCCGTTCCTGGATGGCAATTCGCGACATGGATATCGCCGCATCGGTCATCGGCATCCGGCCCATGTTCGCCAAGCTGTCGGCATTCGCCGTGAGTTCGTTCTATATCGGCGTGGCCGGTGCGATGTATGGCTTCATCTATCTGGGCTCATGGGAGCCCTTGGCCTTCGATGTGAACCTGTCGCTGAGCCTGTTGTTCATGCTCATCATCGGTGGCATGGGGTCGATCATGGGCAGCTTCATCGGCGCCGCCTTCATCGTGGTGTTGCCGATATTGCTCAATCAGCTCCCGGCCATGGTCGGTCTGCCGATTTCCACGGCCATGGCCAGCCATCTGGAGTTCATGATCTTCGGGGCATTGATCATTTTTTTCCTGATCGTCGAACCGCATGGCCTGGCACGGCTCTGGGCGATCGGCAAGGAAAAGCTGCGCCTATGGCCGTTTCCGCATTGAATGTCGGGCGTGGATTGGCGGCAGCCTTCGATGCACTGGCTGCAGCGAAAACAGGGAAGTCGTGAGTGGGTTTGGGAACTTAGCAATCGATAACAGGGAGTTAACAATGAACAAGACATCATCGAAACGCCTGGCCGGACTGGCGGTGGCACTGGCTGCGCTCAGCGCCAGTGTGCCGGCGGCCGCGGCCGAGCAGTTCTTTCCGCTGCTGGTTTACCGCACCGGCGCCTATGCACCCAATGGCGTACCGTTCGCCAACGGCATGCATGATTATCTGAAACTCATCAATGCACGCGATGGTGGCATCAACGGCGTGAAGATCACGGTCGAGGAATGCGAGACCGGTTATGCAACCGCTCGCGGCGTCGAGTGTTATGAGCGCCTAAAGGGTAACGGCCCCACTGGCGCCACCGTGTTCCAGCCCTTGTCGACCGGCATCACCTTCGCCCTCACCGACAAAACCGACAATGACAAGATTCCGCTGATCACGGCCGGCTATGGCCGCTCCGAATCGGCAAATGGCGAAACCTTCAAGTACAACTTCATCCTGGGTGGCAGTTACTGGGTCGCTGCCGACATCCTGGTCCAGCACCTGGGCGAGAAGCTCGGTGGCATGGACAAACTCAAGGACAAGAAGATCGCGCTGATCTATCACGACTCGCCCTATGGCAAGGAGCCGATTCCCCTGCTCGAGGAGCGGGCCAAGATGCATGGTTATCAGCTTCTCGCTGATTCCGGTCACGCATCCGGGCGTGGAACAGAAGGCGGCCTGGTTGCAGGTGCGTCGTGATCGGCCCGATGCGGTATTCCTCTGGGGTTGGGGCGTGATGAACTCCACGGCCATCAAGGAGGCCGTGGCCACCGGGTATGCGCGCGACAAGATGTATGGCGTCTGGTGGGCCGGTGCCGAGCCTGATGTGGTGCCCGCCGGCGATGGTGCCAAGGGGTACAACGCGCTGACCTTCCTGGCGCCGGCCGGCAAGGGCAGGATTCACGCCGACATCGTCAAGCACCTGCATGACAAGGGCCAGGGCTCCGGACCGCTCGATGAAGTCGGACAGGTGCTCTATAACCGCGGGCTCGCCTCGGCAGCCATGGCGGTCGAAGGTGTGCGGGTCGCCCAGGGCAAGTATGGCAAAAAGCCGCTGACCGGTGATCAGGTGCGTTATGGCTATGAGAATCTGAACATCGATGCGGCGCGGATCAAGGAACTGGGCATGGAAGGTTTCATGCAACCCATCATCACCTCCTGCAAGGATCACATGGGCGGCAACACGGCCCAGATCCATACCTGGGACGGGGCCAAGTGGGTCGTGGCACCCAAGGTCTACAAGGGCGACATGCAGATCATCAAGCCGATGATCGACAAGGCCGCTGCCGGGTATGCTGCGGAAAAGAAAATCGGCGCGCGTGATTGTGCCAAGGAGTATTCGGCCTCCTGAGGCCGATGCCGGTCGGGCCATGGGCGGGCCGGGTTGATCCGGCCCGCCCTTGAAGCCCGCCAGTCTGCAACGAAGCAGCCCCGGCCGTTTCATTCAATCGTCCGTGTATCAGGAGAACCCCTTGGTCCAAGCTCCCCCCGTGCTGGTCGTCAACGGGATCGAGGTGATCTACAACCATGTGATCCTCGTGCTCAAAGGTGTGTCGCTGACCGTGCCCGAAGGCAAGATCGTGTCGTTGCTGGGCGCCAATGGCGCCGGCAAGACCACCACCCTCAGGGCTATCTCCAACCTGCTCAAAGCCGAGCGTGGCGATGTGACCAAGGGCACGATCGAATATCGCGGTGAGCCGGTCGCCAGGCTGACGCCGTCGGATCTGGTCAAGCGCGGCGTGATCCAGGTCATGGAAGGCCGGCATTGTTTCGGTCACCTGACCGTCGAGGAGAACCTGCTGACCGGCGCCTACACCCGCGGGCTGTCGCGGGCCGATCTGAATCAGGCCCTGGAGCGGGTGTATCACTACTTTCCGCGGCTCAAACAACGGCGCGACTCGCAAGCGGGGTATACCTCGGGCGGCGAGCAACAGATGACGGCAGTGGGACGCGCCCTCATGGCCAATCCCCGGATGATCCTGCTCGATGAGCCGTCGATGGGTCTGGCGCCGCAGATCGTCGCCGAGATCTTCGCGATCGTGCGCGATCTGAATGTGAAGGAGAAGGTCAGTTTCCTGCTGGCCGAGCAGAACACCAATATCGCCCTGAAGAATTCGGACTACGGCTACATTCTGGAGAACGGGCGCATCGTCATGGATGGTGTGTCGGCCGAACTGGCCGACAATGAAGACGTGCGCGAGTTTTATCTGGGCGTGGCCCAGGACGGGCGCAAGTCGTTCCGCGACATCAAGTCCTATCGCCGCCGCAAGCGTTGGCTCTGACATCATGACCCTTGATCGCACCCTGTACTACGACGAACTCGAGACCCGAGCGCCCGAGGCGCGTGAAGGCAGCCTCATGGCACGCCTGCCCGGTCTGGTCGCCCATGCCCAGGCCAATGCACCGGGTTGGGCCAGACGGCTGGCCGGCGTCGATGCCCAGTCGGTTCATTCGCGGCGTGCACTCGCCCAACTGCCGGTGTTGCGCAAAACCGATCTGGGCGAACTACAGCAGGCCGATCCGCCCTTCGGTGGGCTCACCACCGTGGCACCCGGCAAACTGGGCGCGCTCTATATGTCGCCAGGGCCCATCCTGGATCCGGAAGGCCGGGGTGATGATCCCTGGCGGGTCGCCCGGGCCCTGCATGCGGCCGGTATCCGCGCCGGTCATGTGCTGCAGAACTGCTTCGGCTACCACATGACGCCGGGTGCCTGGATGATCCATCATGCAGCGCGCAAGATCGGCTGCGCGATCATTCCGGCGGGCATCGGCCAGACCGAGCAGCAGCTCGATCTGATCCGCCTGTTCAAGCCGGATGCCTACGTGGGTACACCCTCGTTCCTGCGCATCATGATTGAAAAGGCCCGCGAAACCGGTGCCGATATCAGCAATCTGACCCGGGCGCTGGTCGCAGCCGAGGCGTTGCCCCCGTCGCTGCGACAGTGGTTTCATGATCAGGGCCTCGCCACCGTGTTGCAATGGTATGGCACGGCCGACCTGGGACTCATCGCCTATGAAACCGAGGGCTCGCCAGGCATGGTGCTCGATGAAGACCTGATCCTGGAGATCGTGCGTCCGGGCTCCGATGAGCCCGTGGTCGATGGCGAAGTGGGCGAGATCGTCATCACCAGCTTCAACCAGGCTTATCCGATGATCCGTTTCGGCACGGGCGACCTGTCGGCCGTGATGGCCGGCCCGTCGCCTTGCGGTCGCACCAATGTCCGGATCAAGGGTTGGATGGGTCGGGCCGATCAGTCGACCAAGGTGCGTGGCCTGTTCATCAAGCCCGAGCAGGTGGCGCAGATCGTGCGGCGTTTCCCGGCGATCGGCAGGGCGAGAATGGTGGTGTCCGGCGAAATGGCCAATGATCAGTTGCAGATGCAATGCGAGGTCGACGGCGCACCTGAGGGGCTGGCCGACCAGATCGCCCAGGTGGTGCGAGAAGTGACCCGGCTGCGCGCCGAGGTGTTGCTGGTGCAGACGGGTAGCCTGCCCAATGATGGCAAAGTCATCGAAGACGCGCGCAAGTACGACTAGCAGGCTGCCGTCCGCGGAATCAGGCCTCTTTCATGGCCAGCGAACCCGGATCGTCCGGCAGTCTGGCGGGTGGATCGGCCGACGACCAGGCGCGCCGGACCTGCGCGGCCGTGACCGGCGCCATGCCATGGCGTTGACGGGCCCGCTGGCAGGGATCCGATCCGGGTTCAACCGCCCGGCAACAACCGGGATGTCTGCCATGAATCGAACAATGCGCATCGATGCCGGGCACGCCGGTCAGGGCAATGCAATGGATATCGGGACCCAGCGTGCCGCGCATCGCCACCTCGTGATGGCGCAGCGGGACGGTCAGTTCGAGCGGTACGCGCCCTTCCGGATGGGCGGTCGTTTCCGACCAATGGAACGCCACCCGATACGACAGGCAGCACACGCCGCAGCCGATACAGACATTGTCGATGGCAGGTTCTCCGGGAGGATGCTTCGAGTCTATGCAGGCCCGCGCCGGATGACCATCGGTCCTATCGCAACCGACGCGACCGCGCCACAGGCCGGTCAGCGAGTTGACAGGCCGACCACCGCATTGCCGGGAAGACTCAGCCGGGTCATGCCACTGGCATCGAAGGTGGCGCTCACCTGGTCTCGTTGAATGTCGATCACCTGGCCGCGATAGTTGTCGCGTTCGGGCGTCGGGCCGCTGATGAAGGAGCGGTCCAGGTCCAGGCGACGCCCGGCCAGGGCCGGTAGGGTCAGTTCGATCGTCACGGGCCTGGCATATCGGTTGATGGCCCAGAGCGCATGGCGACGGCCATCGGCGCTGGTCATCATGCTCGCCCTGACATCATAGCCACCCGGGTAGGCCGACAGTCGGGTGCTAAGGGTCTCGGTTGCCAGTACCTGGTCGAGCAGATGCTCACGCAACACCCGCAGACCCAGATAGACCGCGGAGCCGACGAACTGCCCGTCGTCGAGCTGATGCAGCAGCGGCCAGGGACCCGGACTGCCGTGAATCGAGTGCACGAACCCGCTCCTGATGCGCCGCATCTGCGTGATCGCGATCATCAGGTCGGCCACTGAAATCGCAGCGGCAAGATTGGCGGTTTTGAACCATTGTGATTCCCAGGACTGGCCCTTGACCTCGCCCGGCCAACGCGCATGTTCGGTGATCCAGATCGAGGCGTCCTGCGCCGCCGATGCCTGATCGAGCAGCGTCACGGAATCGCACAACCAGTCGATGATGACCGGCAGGTAAGGTCCATTGGGAGGGTCGTCGTAGTACAAATGGCGGGAATACTCGATCGACAAATCCCCGAGTGATCGCAGGATCTGACTGTTGTAATCCTTCACGCTGATACCGGCCTTGGCCTCGAGTGCCGGGTAGTCCTGCATCATGAGCACGATCGGCGCCTGCGGATCGGCCTGGCGCAACGCCCCGCCGATCGCGCGGGCGCGGGCAATGTATTTGTCGGGCCGCCACTCATAAACATCCCGATCGAGTTCATTGCCCAGTTCCCAACGCAGCACGCCCTGGTCTGGTTTCGGGTCGAGCCGGCGCAGGGCTGAGACCAACTCGCGGGCGTCGTCTTTCAGGCCTTCCAGCCCCCGCTCGTCACGAAAGCGGCCAAACAGATTGAGCACGTACCAGACTTCGCCGTCGACGGCGCGTACCCAGGCCAGGTATTCGGCCAGACCCATGCTGTTTTGCCACGGACCGTGCCAGTCGGCAATCCGATAGGCCGGGCGCCGGGCGTGCTCGCCCACCCCGGCTCGCCAGTCGTAATGATTGGCGATGGTGCCACCCGGGAATCGGTAGACAGCCCCCGGAAAGGCGCGCATCAGTTCAAGGGGTTGCGTCAGCGGTGCATGATCGGTCTCGTTCCAGAAGGACCGCTGAACATCAAAAACCTCGAAGTTGAAGCCGAAGAATGAGGGCGCGATGGGTTTGACCCGATGCGATCCGACCTGGACACGGGCAATCTGATCCGATTCACCGACGGTGGTATTGGCGCAGGGCTTTTTCGCGCAGGCGCTCGCGGAAACGGGCAGCAGACCCGCGGCCAGCAGCAGACGCCGTTGCGATCGGCGCTGATCGGCGATCGCAACGGCTGGACGGTCATTCGAGGGCATACGTCATTGTAGGTCGGTGCCGCGACATTCCCAGGCCGCGACCCGACCCGACTCAACGCTCAGTTCAGGATAGCCTGCCGAAGCAGCGCGGCCAGTTCGCGCGCGTGCCTGACCTCGAGAATGTCCCAGTGGTCGCTGTCGATGGCCAGAACCTGGATCGGTTCCTGCGCGAACCGGCCCCAGCCCAGCATCGGGTCCTCATCTCGCGCACCCACTTCGGCCTTGCGGATGCTGGCACGCACCAGATGCACCTGGCCCGGATAGGTTCGCGGCGTGTCGGCCGCGCACAAGCGCCAGGTTGCCATCCATTGCCGTTCGAGCTGTTCGGCGATCTCGCCCAGTTGTTCCTTTTCCCGGGCATCGAACACCAGGGGCGGCAGGTTGAACAGATCCCGAAATCCCAACTGCCAGCGTTGCTGAAACAGCATGGCGAGTTGTCGGGGGCCGTGCCGCGCGGCATCGACGAGCTTCATGGCCCAGCGCAGTGGCCGCAACACCTTGGGCGGATAACCCGGTGCATTCGAATCGAGCAGTACCACCGCTCCCTGTGCAACACCGGCGTCATGCAACTGGCAGGCGATTTCCCAGACCAGATTGGCGCCCATCGAATGGCCGCAGATGTGATACGGGCCTTGTGGCCGGATCCGGCGGATCTCCCGCACCATGGCCTGAGCCAGTTGGTGCAGCGATTCATAGTGCTTGCCAACCGGGTCGAAGGAGGCCGGGTCGAGAATGTAGAACGGGCGGTCCGATCCCATGGCCTGGGCGAGCTGATGGATGCTCACCAGGGTGTCCCCATAACCGGGAATGATGAATTGGGGTGGTCGATTGCCGCCCGACTGCACAGGTATGGCGATCAGTTCCTGGGAGTCGGCGACGGCGTGCCGCATGCGCTCGATCAAGGCGGCTTGTTCGCGAACCGACGGTGCGGTGACCAGCGTGCGCGGCTGCAATCGATAGCCGGTGCGCTCATGGATGGCATTGAGCAACTGCATCGCGGCGAGCGACGTACCGCCCGCATCGGAAAACGTCGTATCGACGCTAAGGTCGGGCGATGCCAGCACATGACGCCAGACTGTCAGCAGTTGGGTTTGAATCGAATCGGTGGGCTGCATCACTTGGGTCGCCGGAATGGGCGTCAACGAGCCGGTGTCGTGAGTGGGTTCAATCTTAAGCTGAACCCGTGTATCGCCGTCGGGATGAAGCGCCGTTCGAACATGGCGGCTGCTCTTTCGGATTGGCAATTCGATCGGATTCATCTTCGGCAGAATTGACAGATGGGATCGGGGCAATGGAGACGGGAATCCCGATTCGATGGCGCAAACCGGGTCTGTTTCGTGAACTTATCCCCAAGTGGCATCGCGCCATAGTGCAAAGTCCACCGAAGGCCATCCTGCCGCGGGCATTTGTCACGAAAGCCCGTGAACGGGCCGGGCGCGGAACGTATCGGGTGCCGTCGATCAGGCGCCGCGACAACCCATGGCCTGCCCGGTTGCCCGATTGCCCGGATGGCTTGAATTCGACAGTCACGGGAAATATGTCATGATCCCGCGATCAAGCACGGACGGCATGGATCGTCCGGGCTGACCATCCTGAATCCATGCAAGGGAGACACCATGACATCCAGGGGCTCATTTCTGTCCAGAGGCGCGCACTCGATCCTGACTGGTGCCCTGTTCGCCGCCGGTTTGGCGAGCGGCCTGGCTCAGGCGCAGTCGATCAAGCTGATGACGGGACCACAGGGCGGGTCGTGGTATCCGCTCGGTGGCGCGATCGCGAACATGGCCGGCAAGGATGGCGTCAATGTCCAGGTGCTGCCCGGCGCGGGCATCGCCAATGTGAAGGCGGTGAATGCGGGCAAGGCGGACATGGGTTTCGGCAATTCGATCTCGACCGTCGACGGGGTGGCGGGCAGAGCGCCATTCACCGAAAAGGCCGCCAATGTGTGCAACATGGCCACGCTGTATCCGCAGTATTTCCAGATCGTCGCAAACGCCGATTCGGGCATCAATTCCATGGCGGACGCCAAGGGTAAACCGATCGCCGTGCAGCCCAAGGGCAATACGGCCGAGTTCATCAGTGGTCAGCTGTTGCAGGTCTATGGCCTGAAGTATGAGGACATGGCGCGGGTGAGTCACGTGTCCTATACCGATGCAGTCTCGCTGATGAAGGACAACAATGCGCAGTTGTTCACGCTCGGCACCACGGTGCCGGCGTCGGCGATCATGGACCTGGCCTCGGCGCGCGATATCAGGCTTGTCGATGTGCCCGACGACATTTTCCAGGCCATGCGCAAATTGAATCCCGGCTACGCCAAGCTCACCATCCGGGCCGGCAGTTATCCCAAGCAGGACAAGGATGTGCAGGCGATCGGTTATGCCACCCACATGATCGCGCGTTGCGACCTCGATGCGGACGTGGTGTACAAGGTGCTCAATGCCATGATGGTCAATCAGGCCGATCTGGTGACGATCGCCAAGGTGATGGCCGAGACCACGCCGAAAATGATGGCCGAGGATACCGGCGTACCCATGCACAGGGGAGCCGAGAAGTTCTTCAAGGAAAAGGGCGTGATGTAACTGAGGCGCGGCGTTTCCGCCTGGCCCGACAATCATTCACATGACATCGTCCCTTATCCGTAGTCTGAACCGGCTGGTCACCATCATCGCGGTCGCGATGGCGCTGTTTCATCTCTGGGTGGCGTTCATCGGGCCGCCCGATGCCTATGTGATGCGCGGCACCCACCTGGCATTCGCGCTGGTCATTGCCTTTCTCACACTGGGCACAGGCTTTGGCCGCAATGAGCCGGGTGTCTCGGGCCTGGTGCTGGCGGTAGTCGGAGGCGTGGCGGCGCTCTATCCAAGCCTGAATCTGGAATACATCCAGAACCGGATGTATTACGTCGACGATCCGCTCGTGCTCGACTATGTGTTCGGCGGTGCACTGGTCCTGGCCGTTCTGGAGGCAACCCGGCGAGCGACGGGTTGGGCGCTGCCGCTCACGGCCGTGGCCTTCCTCGTCTATGGCGTGACGGCAGGTCAGCAGTCGGTGGGCATCATGCTCGATCAACTGTACCTGACCACCGAGGGCATCTTCGGCATCCCGCTCTATGTATCGGCCACCTATGTGATGCTGTTCATCCTGTTCGGCGCCTTTGTTGAACGCAGCGGTGCGGGCCAGCTGTTCATGGATTTCGCGCTGGCCATGGCCGGCCACACGTCGGGGGGGCCGGCGAAGGTGGCGGTCATCACCAGCTCCCTGTTTGGCACGGTCTCGGGCAGTGCGGTGGCCAATGTGATGACCACCGGCACCTTCACGATTCCACTCATGATGCGCACGGGTTACCGGCCCGCGTTTGCCGGTGCGGTCGAGGCCGTCGCCTCGACCGGCGGTCAGCTGATGCCGCCCATCATGGGGGCGGCCGCCTTCGTCATGGCCGAGTTCCTGGGCACCAGTTATCTGCAGGTGGCGATGTTCGCCGTTCTGCCCGCGCTGCTCTATTACGTGGCGGTATTCGTCGCGGTGCATTTCGAGGCGTGTCGCCTGGGACTCAAAGGCCTGCCGCGTGCCGATCTGCCACGCATGGGTCAGGTGTTGCGCGAACGTGGCCATCTTTTCCTGCCATTGGTCGTGATCATCGCCACCTTGCTGGCCGGGCGCAGCGCCGCTTTCGCCGCGCTCGCCGGCATTGCCTCGGTGCTGCCGACCACCTGGTTGCGCGCCAGCACACGCGGTGTGTTCACGCTGTCGGCCATCGTTGAGGCACTGGCATCGGGGGCGCGCAATACCATCGTGGTGGCATTGGCTTGTGCCTGCGCCGGCATCGTGATCGGCACGATCACCCTGACCGGCCTGGGTCTGAGTTTCACCGGCGTGGTACTCGCGCTCGCCCAGGATTCGCTGATTCTGGCGCTGTTGCTCACCATGCTCGCCGGCATCGTGCTGGGCATGGGGCTGCCCACCACACCCGCCTATATCGTCCAGGTAGCCCTGCTGGTGCCGGCGATCGTCAAGCTGGGCGTGCCGGTTGAGGCGGCGCATCTGTTTGCGCTGTATTTCGCGGTGCTCTCGGCGATCACGCCGCCAGTCGCGCTGGCCGTGTATGCGGCCAACGGTCTGTCCCGGGCCGGTCTCATGGAGAGCAGCTGGGCAGCGGTCAAGCTGGGCCTGACCGGCTACATCATTCCCTTCATGTTCGTCTATGGCCCGTCCCTGCTGTTCATTGGCGAGCCCATGGCCATCGCGCTGACTGCCGTCACGGCCACCGTGGGCGTGGTCTGCCTGGCCGGTGGCCTTCACAGCTGGTTCCTGCTCGGGGAGGCGCGGCTCTGGGAGCGCGCGCTGCTGATCGCCGCCGCCATCGTGCTGATCAAGCCGGGCCTGTGGACCGACCTGCTCGGCATTGTGCTGATGGGTGCCGTGCTGGCCAGCCAGAAACTCATCAAGGCGCGAGCGCAGGGCTCCGGCGAACAACAAGCCCCGACGACGGTGCCTGAGCGGGCCGACTAGGCGCCTGGAACGTCGTCGGGTAATCCGTCGAAAAAATCGACCACGCCGGTTTCCAGCGAGTATTCAGCGCCCACCACCAGCAACCCGTCCTTCGCGCACAGATTCTCGAGCAGCTCCGAGCCGTGCCGCAGGTGGTTGGCCGAGGCCAGGATATTCGCCCGTACCGCCGGGGCGAGCAGATCATGGGCATGAAAATGCGGCTCGGCATCAACCAGTGCCTGCACCGAAGGGCGGATCCGGTCGACGATGGAAAACAGATTGCGCGAGCGTCGTTCACTGGGCCGCTCGAGCTCTTCGAGCGTGGCGGCGATCGCCCCGCAGTTCGAATGGCCCAGCACCACCACCAGCCGGGTGCCGAATCGCTCGGCCGCAAATTCCACGCTGCCAACCTGCGAGGGCGCGACCACATTGCCTGCCACCCGGATCACGAACAGATCGCCCAGGCCCTGATCGAACACGATCTCCGCCGGAACCCGCGAGTCCGAACAACCCAGAATGATCGCAAACGGCGCCTGCTCGTCGACCAGGGAGTTGCGCCGGGCACGACTGGTGTTCGTGGCATCGCCGGCGATTTCGTGAACGAAGCGCCGATTGCCTTCGATCAGGCGGCGCAGGGCTTCCCGGGCGTTGATCATGAATGGAATCCTCCTGGCGGACATTTTCCGGTTGTCGGGTCGGTGAATACGGACCCGTGACTGCGGTCACCAGACCGCGATCCGGACGGCGCACGATAGCGTCTGCGGTATGCTATCTGAGACCTGTCCCGAGGGATCGAATGATGACCAAGCTGCACTCGGCATCTGCCTGCCTGGCGTGGGCCCTGTTGTCCGCTGCGGGCGGCGTCTCCGCACAGACCGTCCGTTATGCCGATCAGGCGACCGATGATCGCCCGGTCTGGGACCGACCCGTGCGCGGCTTCGTTGCTGTCGGTCTGACCGGAGGCGGCGACCGGGTCGCTCGTGCCGAATATACCGATGGCAGCGAATACACCTTGCGTGGCGGCGGTTCATTCCAGTTGCAGGGCGGCGCAGAATTCCGTCTGTCCGATCGCTTCGCGCTGGCCGTGTCGGGTGGTTATCACGCCGACAGCGCCGGTGCCCGCAACGGTTCGATCAGTTTCCGGCGATTTCCGGTCGAAACCCTCGGGCATGCCTACCTGTCCCGCCACTGGCGTATCGGCGGGGGCCTGCGCGTGGCGTTCAATCCGCGGCTGGTGGGTGATCGCGTCGCCGACTATGTGGATGCACGATTCCGGACCGCCTACAGTCCGGTGTTCGAGGTCGAGTACCGATTCAACCCGAACATGGGGCTCAAAGGACGTGCGGTCGTCGAGCACTACCGGTCCAGGTCCTTCGGCCAACCGAGCGTCAACGGCAACCACGCGGGCCTGATCTTCTCCTATTACTTCTGAGCGCCGGTCTGCAACATCGGCGTCGCACCGACGACATGACACCCGATCCATCGACCCATCCATCTCATGCCGGCCTGGCCGATCGCGAGCCTGACGCCGCCCGCCTGATCGCCGCGATGATCGGTCTGGCCCGGCAGGCGCAGCAGCAGTTCGCCGGCTTTGACCAGGCCGCGACCGATACGGCCGTGCTGGCCGCCGGCTGGGCGATCATGAATCCGGAACGAAACCGGGAGTTGGCGGAACTGGCGGTGCGTGATACGGGTCTGGGCAATGTCGCCGACAAGATCGCCAAAAATCATCGCAAGACACTTGGCCTGTTGCGTGATCTCGCGCAGGTTCGATCGGTGGGCATCATCGCCGATGATCCGGTCACCGGCGTCACCGAGATCGCCCGCCCGGTGGGCGTGGTTGCGGCGATCACGCCATCGACCAATCCGGGCGCGACACCGGCCAACAAGATCATCAATGCCCTGAAAGGGCGCAATGCGGTGATCCTCGCGCCTTCGCCCAAGGGATGGACCACTGCCGCGCGCCTGGTCGACTTTGTCTGTGCGCAGCTGCAGCGCAGCGGCATGAGTGCCGACATGGCCCACGGTCTGGTGCAATTGCTGCCCGCGCCCGTCACCAAGGCCATGACGCATGAACTGATGCGCCAGGCCGATCTGATTGTCGCGACCGGGTCGCAGGCGAACATCCGGTCGGCCTACTCGAGTGGCACGCCGGCCTTCGGCGTGGGGGCGGGCAATGTGGCGGCCATCGTCGATGCGAGCGCCGACATCACCCTGGCCGCCAAGCGCATCGCGTTGTCCAAGACCTTCGATAACGCGACCAGCTGCTCGTCGGAAAATGCGCTGGTGATTGTCGAGTCCGTCTATCAAGAAACGCTCGAGGCGCTGACCGGGCAGGGCGGCGTCATGCTCGATGCGCAGGACAAGCGCCGGCTGCAGGCCTTCATGTGGCCGGACGGACGCCTGGCGTCGGCCGCCACCGCCCGCTCGGCCAGCGTCATCGCGGCGGGAGCCGATTTGTCGCCGGCCGCCCAGGCCGTATCGGCGCAGGGCTTCCTGATGGTCGGCGAAGAGGGCTTCGGGGTCGATCACCCCTTCTCGGGGGAAAAGCTTGCCCCGGTGCTCGCCATCTACCGGGCTCGTGACTTCGATCATGCGATGCAGATCGTCGAGCACATCTATGCCTACCAGGGCGCCGGTCACTCGGTCGGCCTGCACACCACAAAGGCTGACCAGGCACTGGTCCTGGCCGAGCGCCTGCCGGTCTCCAGAGTCATCGTCAATCAGCCACACTGCGTCGCCACGGGCGGCAGCTTCGAGAACGGGCTGCCGTTTTCCCTGTCCATGGGTTGCGGCACCTGGGGCGGCAACAATTTTTCGTCCAATCTGAACTGGCGACATTTCATCAACGTGACCCGGATCGCACGGCCCTTGCCATCTCGTGAACCCACCGAGCAGGATATTTTCGGCCGGTACTTCGACCGCTTCGGCCGATGAACGATTCAGCGCCGGCCCAGGCGACGATGGCGTCTGTGCTCGCCGGCCATGCCCGGACACAGGCCGATGCGATCCTGCTGATTGCCCCCGAAACCGGTGCCACCCTGACTTACGCCGGCCTGCACAGGCTGGCGGGTCAGCTCGATCGGTGGTTTCACGACCGGGGCATCGACCCGGGCGAGCATGTGGCGATGTATCTGCCCAACGGCCTGGTCGCCAGCGCGCTGTTCCTGGCAACCATGGCGACGGGCCGGGTGATCGCCCCGCTGAGCCTGGTGGCCCAGCCATCGCAGCTGCGGTATGTGCTGGGTCATTGCGAGGCCAAATGCGTGTTTGCCGGTCCGGAGCAGGCGCGTAACCTGCACGATGCATTGGCCGAGCCAGACCAGCGGGTGGTGTTGGTTGATCCGGATGATCTGCAGACCGGACCCTGGTCACAGGCTGGCCATGGCGAGCCCGCCGGGGCCGTGCACGAGCCGCATGGGTGGCGGGCGCTCAGCGCTGATGCCGGTGCCTTGTTGATGTATACCTCGGGCACCACAGGTGTGCCCAAGGGCGTGCCGCTCAGTCATCGCAATCTGCTGCATGCGGCGTTCGCGGCCGCGCGCTGGCATGGGCTGGGCCCTGCCGACCGGGTTCTGTCGGCGTTGCCGCTCTACCATATCAATGGTCAGGTGATCGCGACCCTCACCCCCTTCGTCTCGGGCGGCTCGATCGTGGCACCTGTGCGGTTTTCCGTGTCCACCTGGTGGCAGGCGGCCCTGGACAATCACTGCACCTGGTTGAACATGGTGCCCACCATCATCGCCTATCTGCTCAACGCCAAGGCCCAGGCGCCGTACAGCCTGCCCGCGATCCGCTTCGGCCGTTCGGCGTCGGCACCATTGCCACCGGAGCACCATCAGGCCTTCGAAGCGCGCTTCGGTTTTCCCGTGATCGAGGCCATGGGCATGACCGAAACGGCCTCGGTGGTGTTCTGCAATCCGATGCCGCCCGCGGCGCGGCGCAGTGGCACGCCAGGCCTGCCACTGGGCGTGCAGGTGCGCATCATCGGCGACGATGGTTCACCGGTTGCCGACGGTGACAGCGGCGAGATCTGCCTGCGCGGGCCATCGGTGATGCAGGGCTACTTCAAGTCGGCCGAGCAGACCGCCAAGGCGTTCACGGCCGATGGCTGGTTGCGCTCGGGCGACCTGGGCCGGCGCGACAGCGATGGTTATCACTACATCACCGGCCGACTCAAGGAGTTGATCATCAAGGGCGGCGAAAACATCGCGCCGCGCGAAATCGATGAAGCGTTGCTGCAGCATCCGGCCGTGCTCGAAGCCGCCGCCGTCGGCATTCCCGATGAAGCCTATGGCCAGGATATCCTGGCGGCGATCGTGCTCAAGCCCGGTCAGTCAGTGGACGAGCCCACCTTGCGGGCCTTCTGCGAGCGCGAGCTGGGGCGCTACAAGACACCACGTCACTTCCGTTTCGTGAATGCCCTGCCCAAGGGTGCATCGGGCAAGGTCCAGCGACTCAAACTGCTCGAGGACGAGTGAGCAATGGAGATTTTCGACTACGACAATGTGTTGCTGCTGCCGCGCCGCTGCGCCGTGACCAGCCGCCGCGAATGTGATACCTCGGTGGAACTGGGCGGCCGGACGTTTCGCATACCGGTGGTGCCGGCCAATATGCGCACCGTCGTCGATGACGCCATCTGCATGCAACTGGCCGCCGGAGGTTACTTCTATATCCAGCATCGATTCGATATCGACGCAGTGGCCTTTGCCCGGCGGATGCGCGATGCCGGTCATTACGTGTCGGTGTCGGTGGGCGTTCAGCAAGCCGATCGCGAGACGGTCGCCGCGCTGGCGGCGCAGGGACCCGGTGCCGATTTCATCACCATCGACATTGCCCACGGCCATGCCGATTCGGTCAAGCACATGATCGGCTTTATCAAGGAACGTTTGCCCGACTGCTTCGTGATCGCGGGCAATGTCGGCACGCCCGAAGGCGTGATGGATCTGGAGCGCTGGGGAGCCGATGCCACCAAAGTGGGCATCGGTCCCGGCAAGGTCTGCATCACCCGCATGAAGACCGGCTTCGGTACCGGCGGCTGGCAATTGTCCGCGCTCAAATGGTGTGCGCGGGTGGCAACCCGGCCCATCGTGGCTGATGGCGGTATCCGCGAACATGGCGACATTGCCAAGTCGGTGCGCTTTGGCGCAACCATGGTGATGATCGGCTCACTGTTTGCCGGTCTGGAAGAATCGCCCGGACAGACCGTCGAGGTCGACGGCGAACGCTTCAAGGAATATTTCGGTTCAGCCTCCGAACACAACAAGGAGCATCGCAGCTATATCGAGGGCAAACGGATCCTGGAGCCGATCAAGGGGCATCTGGCCGATACCCTGCGCGAAATGGAAGAAGACCTGCAGAGCGCCATTTCGTATGCGGGCGGGCGCCGGCTCGTGGATATCCGCCGGGTCAATTACGTGATCCTGGGCGGCGAAAATCAGTCCGAGTATCTGATCTGATCTGATCGCCTGTCAGGCCGCACTCGCCGCGAGCGCGCTCAGTCGCGGATGATCACGGGCAATTTCGTCCAGCCATGCACGAAGTTGGAGAACGTGCGTTCGGGTTCGCCGACCATTTCAATGCGCTTGAAGCGGGCCAGGATCTCCTCCCACAGGATGGTGAGCTGCAATTCGGCGAGCCGGTTGCCCACGCATCGGTGAATGCCGAAGCCAAACGAGATGTGCTGGCGAGGCCGTGGTCGATCGATGATGAACCGGGTCGGTTCCTCAATCGCCTCGGGATCGTAATTGCCCGACAAATACCACATCACCACCTTGTCGCCCGCGGCGATCTTCTGCCCGCCGATCAGACCATCGGTCTTGGCGGTGCGTCGCATGTGGGCCAGCGGCGTCTGCCAGCGGATGACCTCGGGAATGAAGCTCTTGCCGATGATGTCACGGTGGGCCGCGAGCAGCTTGTCATACTCCTGCGGAAACCGGTTCAGCGCCACCACGCTGCCTGACATCGAATTGCGGGTCGTGTCATTGCCGCCCACGATCAGCAGCATCAGATTGCCCAGGAATTCCATGGGATTCATGTGGCGCGTGGCCGGCGCGTGGGCCAGCATCGAGATCAGATCGGGTCGCGGCTCGGCATTGACCCGTTCATTCCAAAGGCCGGTGAAATACTCCAGACATTTCTGTAGTTCGGCCATGCGTTTGGCATCGGTGTCGATGGGCGTGCCTGCCGTGAGATCGACGGTCACGACATCCGACCACCACGTGAGCAGTCGGCGATCGTCAAGCGGAAAGTCGAACAAGGTGGCCAGCATCAGCGTGGTCAGTTCGATCGACACCTTTTCGACCCAGTCGAATTCCTCATTGCGCGGCAACTCGTCCAGCACGCGACAGGTCCGCTCGCGGATCGTCTGCGACATTTTCTCCAGATTGGCCGGAGCAACAATCGGACTCACCGCCTTGCGCTGTTCGTCGTGACGCGGCGGATCCATGGCGATGAACATCGGTCGGCGGAACTCGGCGGGCAGGTCGCGGATATTGATCGACGGCTCCGACGAGAACACCTTGTGGTTCATGTCGGTCTGCAGGATGTCCTGATAACGCGTGACCGACCAGAAGGAGCCAAAGCGCTCGGTGTTGCCCAGATGCACCGGACATTCCTTGCGCAGCCGCTCGAAGTAATAGCCCACCGTGTCGTCACGATGCAGCGCCGGATCACTCACATCGATGGCGTCCAGCGGAATCGACCAGGCCTTGTCGCGTGCCCTTGCCGCTGTTGCATCGGTCATCGTGTTCATGAGCGTGTCCTCTTGTGTGTGCCGCTGGTTCGGTCGGTTCGGAGCGGGGGAGTGCGCCGGTTCAGTGCTGATCCTGCGGCATCCGCACGATCAGGCCGTCGAGTTCAGCACTGACCGTGATCTGACAGGCCAGTCGCGAGTTGTCCTGCGCAGCCGCGGCGAAGTCGAGCATGCTCACTTCCATTTCGGTGCGCTCGCCGGTTCGGTCGTACCAGGCCGGATCGACAAAGACATGACAGGTTGCGCAGGCACACTGACCGCCACAATCGGCGTCGATGCCGGGTATGTCATTGTCGACGGCGCCGCGCATCACGGATTCGCCAATCGGCACCTGCACTTCGTGGGTGGTACCGTCGTGTTCGATGTAGGTGATTCTGGGCAAGTCGATAGTCTCCGGCTGATCGGGCCAGTCAGCCCGCCTGCGCCCTGAACGCCACCGATCCGGTCGGCAGCGGGCTGGTTCGCCGCGTCATGCTGCGGTCTCAGCCCGATCATACCGAACTCGGCTGCCCGGGGGGGCTGTCGCGCTGTCGTGAACTGCTATCATTTTCATCACCGGCCGCCCGATGTTGCCCACCTGATGTTGCCCACCTCGTCGCCGCCCCTGACCGGCCCGGGCATGCCCGGCGTGAATCCTGCCTTGCCGTCCGGACCGACCACGGGTGCAGCGTTGGCTGGCGGCCGTCGTTGCGTGCAGTCGATCCGGGCTTTCGTTCACCGCGCCGGCCAGCCAAAGGCAGCCTGAATCCTGACTGGGAAACCCTCATGAACTCCGCCGACCAAACCCTCACCGATCAACTGCTGGGCGCCTCCACCGGAACCCTGAGTACTGTTCTGCTCAAGAAGGGACTTCGAAATGTCTGGCTGCGCGGTCCGATGCCGATCCGCACCGGTCAGGCGCGGGTTGCCGGGCGCGCGTTCACCCTGCGCTTCGTGCCCGCGCGCGAAGATCTGGCCACTCCCGAGAGCTGGGCCTCGCCGCGCTCCACCCGGGCCGCCATCGAGGCAATGCCGGCTGGCTGCATTGCAGTGGTCGATGCGCTGGGCGTGCGCGACGCGGGTATTTTCGGCGACATCCTCTGCGCACGCATGGGTCGGCGCCAGGTGCAGGCCTTGATCACCGACGGCGTGGTGCGCGATCTGAGCGGTGTGCTGGCGACCGGTCTGCCGATCTGGTGCGCGGGCGCGGCTGCGCCGCCGTCCGTGGCCGGACTCACCTTCGTGAACTGGGAGGAACCGATCGCCTGCGGCGGCGTGGCGGTGTTTCCGGGCGACTGGATCGTTGCCGACGATGACGGCGCGCTGGTGGTGCCGCAGGCGATGGCGGCAGCGGTGGCGCAGGCGGCGCTGGAGCAGGAAGCCCTGGAGCAATGGATCATGAGTCAGGTCGACACGGGAGTCTCCCTGCCTGGTCTGTATCCGCCCAATGATGAAAACAAGGCCCGTTATGCGGCTTGGCTGGCCAAGCGGCAGTCCGGGCAATGAGCGGGCGCCAGAGGCCGGCGTCACCGCGCGACGAATGAAAGCCGGACCGGCCCGATCGGAGGTTGGTCAACCAGACTGGAGGCAATAATGGAAATACCGGATCAGATGTTTTCACCGACCCTGCTGCAGGGCCGGCGCATTCTCGTTACGGGTGGCGCGACCGGATTGGGCCGCTCGATGAGCGAAGCCTTTCTGACCCTGGGCGCAAACGTGGTGATCTGCGGTCGGCGTAAACCCGTGCTGGACGAAGCCGCCGAGGCAATGATGAAAGACTTCGGTGGCCAGGTGAGCACCTATACCCTCGATATCCGCGACGCCGCGGGCGTGGAGGAAATGGTCGGTGAGATCTTCACCCACGGTGGTCTGGACGGTCTGGTGAACAACGCGGCGGGCAACTTCATCAGCCCAACCGAATCGCTGTCGCCGCGCGGTTTTGATGCCATCGCCAACATCGTGTTTCATGGCACCTTCTACGTGACCCAGGCGGTGGGCAAGCGCTGGGCCGAAGCGGCCAAGGCGGCCGGTGGTTATCAGCCCGGCGCCCCGATGAAATCGGTCGTGTCGATCATCACGACCTGGGTCGAGAACGGCAGCCCTTATGTCGTGCCCAGCGCCATGAGCAAGGCCGGCATCGCCGTGATGACGCGCTCGCTGGCTGTCGAGTGGGCCAGATACGGCATCCGCCTCAACGCCATCGGCCCCGGAGAAATTCCGACCGAAGGCATGAGCAAGCGGCTCAATCCGGGCGAACAACCCGGTGCGCGGTCGGCGCGCAACAATCCGCATCGTCGCGTGGGTCGGATGAGCGAATTGCAGAATCTGGCGAGTTTTCTGATGTCGGGCGGATGCGACTGGCTCACCGGTCAATGCATTCACATGGACGGGGGCAATTATCTGGCCACCGGCGGCAACTTTTACGAGATGCGCGATTGGACCGATGAGCAGTGGCAGGAGGCCCGGCAGAACATCGAGGCGCAGAATCGCAAAGATCGGGCCCAGCGGAGCTGAGATGGCATTGACGGTGTATTCGTTCGAAGGGGTCACGCCGGTTGTCGATCCCACTGCTTATGTGCATCCGAGCGCGGTGCTGATCGGTGACGTGATCGTCGGACCACGTTGTTTCATCGGCGGTAACGCGGTGTTGCGCGGCGATTTCGGTCGTATCGAAATGCATGAGGAGTCCAATGTGCAGGACAACTGCACCGTGCATTCGCTGCCCGATTTTGATTGCGTGATGGCGCGGCGCGCCCATATCGGTCATGGTGCGATCATCCACGCCGCCTATATCGGTGTTGATGCGCTGGTGGGCATGAATGCGGTGGTGCTCGATCGGGCCCGGGTCGGCGATCAGGCCATCGTGGGCGCGATGAGCCTGGTCAAGATGGGTGGCGAAGTGCCCCCGCGCACGCTCTGGACAGGCGTGCCGGGGCAGGTGGTTCGTGAGCTGACGCCGGCCGCGCTGGCCGGCAAGTCGCGCGGTACCGATCTTTACGTGGAACTGGCCCGACGTTGCCGGGCGGGACTCGATGCGGTCTATCCCCTGTCCGAGGTTGAACCCGACCGGGCCCGCACGCGCTGGCAGTTCGACTGAGCATGGAGGAACAGCCCACGGCCCAGCCGGCGGTCCTGTGTCTGGGTGAACCGATGCTGGAATTCAACCAGCAACCTGATGGGCGTTATCTGTCGGGCTATGGTGGCGACACCTCGAATTGCGCGATCGCGGCGGCCCGGCAAGGCGCTCACACCGGTTATCTGACCCGCATCGGGCGTGATCCCTTCGGTGATCAGTTCATGGCTCTGTGGGCCCGTGAAGGCATCGATACCCGGGGCGTGGTGGTCACTGACGATGGGCACACCGGCGTGTATTTCGTCACCCATCATGAATCGGGTCATGCCTTCAGTTATCTGCGCGCCGGCTCGGCGGCCAGCCGAATGAGACCGGCGGATCTGCGTCGCGATCTGATCCGTCAGGCCCGCGTGCTGCATATCTCGGGCATCAGCATGGCGATCTCCGACAGTGCGGCCGACACGGTGCTGGCCGCGATCGAGACAGCCAATGGCGCCGGTGTGCCGGTCTCCTTCGATGCCAATTTCCGGCCACGCCTGTGGTCACTGCCTCGGGCGCGGGCGATGATTCATGCGGCGATGGCGCAGAGCCATTTCGCCCTGCCGGGTATCGACGATGCGCAGGCACTCACCGGCCTGACCGATCCTGATCGGATCGTCGATTTTTACCTGCGTCTGGGTCCGGCCGTGGTCGCCCTGACCCTGGGTGCCCAGGGTGTGCTGGTGGCAACCGCCGGGCGACGCGAGCGGATCGCGTCGCACCCCGTTGATTCGGTTGATGCGACCGGTGCCGGCGATACCTTCGATGGGGCGTTTCTGGCCGAATGCCTGCGTGTGAATGATCCCTTCGAGGCGGCGCATTACGCGAATGCGGCTGCCGCGCTCGCGACCACCGGCTATGGTGCGGTGGCGCCGATTCCGTCCCGTGAGCAGGTCACCCGCTTCATCGACAATCGGCGCTGAGGACTGTCGGCCACCTGTCCGGACCTGCGCCATGCGCCGGGGCTGGTTCAGGGCGCGTTGATGAGCAGGTCGGCCTGGCGAAGAATCTGTCCCTGGGCGAGCAGCGAATCGGCGGCCCAGTCGAGAAGCATCGGCCAGCGGCATGTCCAAGGAATCGGCGGCCGCGCGCATGCCCGCCGCGCCCTCGGCCACCTGCAAGGCCTGGGCGAACGACAGTCGTTCATGGTCGAGCAGCACGAACTTGAGCAAGACCTTCAGCGCATGTCGGCCGTTGCGACGCGGGTCGGCGCGCAGCGCGGCCAGTCGGTCATGCGCGGTGCGCAGGGCCGCGTCGAGGTCATGAAAGATCGGGCCATGGCCTGGCATGATCGTGGTCGGTGCGAGTCCGGCAATGAGTTCGAGCACCGCCGCCTGCTCCGCAAAGCCCGAGGCACCCAGCAGTTCCGGAAAGATCACCCCGAAGCCTGATGCCCAGAGTGCATCGGCCGAGATCAGGATCCGGTGCCGACGGTTGAAGAACACCAGTGAGGTCGGATCATGACCGGGCGCCGCATGGGCTTCCCAGGTCAGGCCACCGGCATCGAATGCCTCACCAGGGCTGAGCGCAGCGGTGGCGGTGAATCGCGCGCAGCGCTGGCCGGTCACCCGATACGACAAGGCGTCGGTATCCCACTGACGCACGGCCTCCAGGCAGGCCTTTGGCACGATGATCGCGCAATCATGGGCGGCGGCCAGCGCGGCATTGCCGCCGCAGTGATCCGAATGCAGATGGGTGTTGATGATGCGCGTCAGTCGGGCCTGCTGCCCGATGGGGGGCCTGGCCAGCGCCTGCTCGACGAGCCGGCAGGTCAGCGGCACATGCTTGTCATACCCGGTATCGACGAGGGTGGCGCTGCCGTCCTCGTCATGCATGAGCACATGATTGGCCGACAGCCAGTCGCGCTCGATGAAACGGATGCTTGCGGGCAGGGTCATGGGTCGACTCAGCGACGCGAGCGATCAGGCGTGCGGCTTTCGTACAGCCGGGCAATGTCGGCGAAGGCGGCCGCCAGTTCCGGCGTGCCGGCATGAATGGTCTTGAACGGCGGCTTGCCCACGTTGAGCATCAGACGGGTATTCATGGGCAGTCTGAGCAGCCGGGCCCGATAGATGCCATCCCAGCGATACGCCTTGGGCATGATCCATTGCTGACTGATGCCATCGCGGTCGAGTACCGTCTGACCCGTCACGATGTACCAGCAGGTGGCAATCATGCCGACCGCGATGGCCATCGGCAACCAATAGCCGGACATGGTTTGCGCGGCTGCCGAGAACCAGGCGAACACGGCGAAGGCGATACTGAACAGCGTCACGATGAGGGCGATCACCCGCAGCGCCGGGCCATAGGCATACCCGCTGACCGGTTGCGCGAATCGCGCCGCGAGTTGCGCGACCACCGGGTCGGGCGGAATGCTCGCGAGATCGGCGTCGTCGCTGGCCGCTTGCTCGGTCGGGTCGGGTCGGATCATCGGCATGCCTGGATCAGGATCGGTTTCGCGTCAGCGTCGGGGGTGGCGTCGGTCGTGGGCCCTGAGCACGGCCGTCGCCGGACTCGATCGACCCGCGCTGGGCGGCAATTCGCGTGAGGATGGCGCGCTTGTGTTCACCGGGCATGCCGCCCCAGGCGGCGATTTCATCGATGGTGCGCAGACAGCCTTCGCAGACGCCGTCATCATCGAGACGACAGACGGAAATACAGGGCGAGGGCGGATCAGTGACGGACACCGGCAGACTCCTGGCCGGTTGCCGGTTGATCGACCCGCTTGGCAGCCAGTGCATTACCCGCGCGCGCATTGCTGCGCCTGCCCAGCACGCCGGAGATCCATTGGCCGGTGTCGACCAGCGCGCTCATGTCCAGGCCGGTCTGGATTCCCAGGCCGTGCAGCATCCAGACGACATCTTCGGTAGCCACGTTGCCGGTGGCGCCCTTGGCAAACGGGCAGCCGCCCAGACCGGCGATCGATGTGTCGAAACGGGCGATGCCGGTCTGCAGACAGGCCAGCACATTGGCCACACCCTGCCCATAGGTATCGTGGAAATGACCCGAGAGCGTCGAGGCGGGCACGAGCTGCTGGGCGGCCTCGAACACGCGTTGCACATGACCGGCCGTTGCCACGCCGATGGTGTCGGCGATGCCGATCTCGTCACAACCCATGTCCCGGAAGCGTCGAACCACATCGAGCACATCGGCCAACGTTACCTCGCCCTGATACGGGCAACCGAAGGCGACCGAGATGGCGGCGCGCAGCCGGATGCCGTTGTCCAGGGCAAGCCGCGCGACCGGTTCGAAACGCTCGATACTCTGGGCGATCGAGCAGTTGATGTTGCGCTGGGAAAATGCCTCGCTGGCCGCGCCGAAGATCACGACTTCGTCGATGCCCGACGCCAGTGCCAGCTCCATGCCCTTCACATTGGGCGTGAGGACCGACAGGCGGATGCCTTCGCGCGGAATGGCTGCCAGCACCTGAGCCGCATCGGCCATCTGCGGCACCCACTTGGGCGACACGAACGAGGTCGCTTCGAGTTGCACGACGCCAGCGGCGAGCAAGCGCTGACACAGTTCCACCTTGGTGGCCGTGGCGACCGGCTGGGCTTCGTTCTGCAGTCCGTCGCGCGGACCGACTTCGGTGATGTGGACTCGGTCGGGCAGCTTGATGGCGCACCTTTCGGTTGAGCGTCGGAGAATCGGCCGGCTGCCGGGCCACGATGCCGTTCAGGCAGTGGCTGACGACGGCGCCAGGGCCAAGCAGGATTCTAGCAGCGCGACCGATTGGCCCGGCCGATGTCGCCAGCCTCAGTGAGGTGATACCAGCCAGGCGGGCGAGCGCTTCTCGAAGAAAGCACTGATGCCTTCCTGGCCTTCGTCACTGGCCCGGGCGGCGCTGATGCGCGCCGCGGTATCGGCGATCAGGTCGTCGTTGATGACGCGGCCGGTCACGGCATGGATCAAGGCCTTGGTGCCCCCCAGCGCGTTGGGGCCGGCGGCCAGCAGATGGGTGAGCAGGGTCTGCAGGGTCTTGGGCAGATCATCGGCGGGCACGGCTTCGTGAATCAGGCCGATACGCTGGGCGAAAGGGGCCTGGAACACCTCGGCCGAGAGCATCAGTCGACGGGCATGACGTTCGCCGATCGCCCGGATCACATAGGGGCTGATCATGGCCGGAATCAGGCCCAGCTTGACCTCGGACAGGCAGAAGCGGGTTTCTTCGCTGGCGATCGCGATATCGACCGCGCTGACCAGGCCCATGGCACCGGCGAAGGCTGATCCATGGACGCAGGCCAGGGTGGGTTTGGGGCTTTCATACAAGGCCCTCATGACCTGGGCCAGTTGGCCCGAATCCCGGCGTGCCTCGTCGGCCGTCATGGTGCGCGCCGTCTTCATCCAGGCCAGATCCCCACCCGAACAAAAGGCCTTGCCGCGTCCGGCCAGCACGATCACGCGGACCTGCGGATCGGCGATGGCGGCGCGTATGCCTGCGTTGAGTTCGGCGATCATCACGGCATTCATCGCATTACGCACCTCGGGCCGGTTGAGCCAGATCGTGCGCACCGAATTCGCGGTGTCGATCTGCACGGTGGTGAACGCGTCTGCGGGCATGGTCATGGTCCTGGTGTCGGTTCAGTCAGGGGATAGGTTCAGACGGCCAGCGCGCGGCCGATCAGCATGCGCTGAATGTCGCTCGTGCCTTCGTAGATCTGGCAGACCCGCACGTCGCGATAGATCCGCTCGACCGGAAAGTCGGCCACGTAACCATAGCCCCCATGAATCTGGATTGCATCCGAGCAGACCCGCTCGGCCATTTCCGAGGCGAACAGTTTGGCCATCGCGGCTTGCTTGAGGCAGGGCTGGCCGTCGTCCTTGAGACTCGCCGCGTGCATCACGAGCTGACGCGCGGCCTCGATCTGGGTGGCCATGTCGGCCAGCCGGAATTGCACGGCCTGATGCTGGAAAATCTTCACACCGAAGGCTTCGCGCTGATGCGCATAGTGGAGCGCCGCCTCGAAGGCGGCCCGCGCCATGCCGATGGCCTGCGAGGCGATGCCGATCCGCCCGCCCTCCAGCCCGGACAGCGCGATCTTCAGGCCCTGGCCTTCCTCACCGAGTCGGTTGGCCACGGGAATCCGGCAATCGGTGAAGCGGATCTGCGCGGTGTCCGATGCATGCTGACCGAGCTTTCGCTCCAGTCCGGCCACTTCATACCCCGGTGTGTCGGTGGGCACGATAAAGGCCGAGATGCCCCTCTTGCCGGCATTCCGATCGGTGACCGCCATCACGATGGCCACATCGGCGTGTTTGCCCGAGGTGATGAACTGCTTGGTGCCGTTGATCAGGTAGTGCTCGCCAATCCGTTCGGCCCGCGTGGTCAGGCCATCGGCCTGCGAGCCCACCTGGGGTTCGGTCAGACAGAAAGCACCCAGCATCGCGCCGCTGGCCAGCGGCGTGAGCCAGGCCTGCTTTTGCGCCGGATCGGCCCAGGCCATCAGGATGGAACACACCGGACAGTTGTTCACCGACACGATGGTCGACAGCGCACCGTCGCCGGCGGCGATCTCTTCGATAATCAGCGCCAGACTGCGATAGTCGAGTCCGCTGCCGCCCTCGCTGGTTGGCACGGCCACGCCCATGCAACCGAGCGCGGCCAGACCGCGCAGGGCGTCGGCCGGAAATTCGGCATCACGATCCCAGCGCGCCGCATGCGGCAACACTTCGGCCGTGACGAAGTCGCGGATGGCCTCGCGCATCATGCGCTGATCTTCGCTGAGTATCATTCAGTGCGCTCCGGTTGACCGATCATGGTATCGCCCGCCGGCCCCGCAGCCGCTTCGACGAATGACGCACGGGCATTACGCTCACCACTCGAGCCGCTCGCCGCGGTAGTCGTAGAATCCGCCGCCCGGATATCGCTCGGCACTTGCGATGACCGAACGCAGGCCGGTCACGCTGGTCTGGACCGCTACACTGGCATTGGGCCCGCCCATGTCGGTGCGTACCCAGCCCGGATGCAGCGTGAGCACGCGCACATTTCGCGGGCCATACTCGCTGGCGGCCAAGCGGGTGACCATGTTGAGCGCAGCCTTCGAAACCCGGTACAGCGAGCCGAATCCGGCATTCGTGGCGGCGATCGAGCCCATGCGGCTGGAGATGAAGGCCAGGGTGCCGCTGCGCTCATAGAGCAGCGGCGCGACCACCGGCACCAGGCGCATGGTGCCCAGGACGTTGGTCTGCATCACCAGATCAAAATCGGCCGGCGAGGGTGGACTCGCGATGTGGCTGGAGCGCGGGCCATAGACGCCCGCATTGCACACGACCAGATCGATCGGTTCGCCATCAAGTTGCCAACCGAGCGCGGCCAGATCGTCGGGATCGGCCACGTCCAGGCGCAGGGTCTGGGCACCCAGGTCGCGCAGCGCAAGCCGGTCCGGTTCGCTGCGATGGGTGGCGAACACCTGCCAACCTTCAGCCAGGTACTGGCGGCACATTTCCAGCCCTATGCCGCGCGATGCGCCCACGATCAGGACGGTATTCACGCGGCACTCAACAGAGTTCCAGGGCCACTGCCGTGGCCTCGCCGCCGCCGATGCACAACGAGGCCACGCCACGGCGCCCGCCGCGCCGGCGCAGCGCGCCCAGCAATGTGACGAGCAGGCGTGCACCCGAGGCACCGATCGGGTGACCCAGGGCGACCGCGCCACCATGCACGTTGACCTGATCGTGCGCCAGTCCGTGTTCCTTCATGGCGGCCATGGCCACCACGGCGAACGCCTCGTTGATTTCAAACAGATCGACGGTGTCCGAGCGCCAGCCGGTCTTGTCGTAGAGCTTGGTGATCGCGCCGACCGGGGCCGTGGTGAACCATTGCGGCGCCTGCGCATGCGTGGTGTGTGCGACCACGGCGGCGATGGGCGTGAGGCCCAGTGTTGCGGCCATCGACTCACGCATGAGCAATAGTGCCGCCGCGCCGTCGGAGATGGATGAGGACGTGGCGGCGGTGACGGTGCCGTCGGCGCGAAACGCCGGCTTGAGCCGAGGGATCTTCTCGGCGCTCACCTTGAACGGACTTTCATCATGCTCGATGCGTTGTTCGCCCTGGCGCGTGGTGATCGTGACGGCCGTTGTTTCCCAATCGAAGCTGCCGTCCTCGTTGGCCTGGCGGGCACGTCGTGACGACTCGATGGCATAGTCGTCCTGGGCCTGGCGGGTGAAGGCGAAATGGTCGGCGCAGTCTTCGGCGTATTCGCCCATCGAGCGGCCGCCACCACGGGCGTTTCGGTCGTACGCGTCTTCCAGGCCATCCAGCGCCATGTGGTCATAGACCGTGTCATGACCATAGCGGTAGCCCCCACGGGCGCGCTTCAGCAGATAGGGCGCATTGCTCATGCTTTCCATACCGCCGGCCACCACGATGTCCTGGCTGCCGGCCAGAATCAGGTCATGGGCGAGCATCACCGCCTTCATGCCGGAGCCGCACACCTTGTTCAAGGTGGTTGCTCCCGTGGCTGCCGGCAGCCCGGCATGCATCGCTGCCTGGCGTGCGGGTGCCTGACCCTGTCCGGCCGGCAGGACGCAGCCCATGAGCACTTCGCCGACCCGGGCCGGGTCAATGCCGGCGCGTTCGATGACTGCGCGTATCGCGATACTGCCCAGTTCGTGGCCCTGCAGCCCCGACAGAACGCCCTGCATGGCACCGATCGGCGTGCGTGCAGCGGCAGCGATGATGACCCGGTCCGCCATGGATCCGCCTCCTTGATTCCTTGATTGATTCCCTAGTGTAGCGGCTCCACCGGGTCCGATCCGATCGCCCGGGCAGCAGGGCCGCGCCCACCATCGAAACGCAATTCCTCGGGGTACGGGAATACGTCGACGAGTTCTCCAGACCGGATCCGCGCCTGTTTGTCCTGCCAGTAGGCCGGCTCGAGCAGGTCGGCATGATGGCGCAGGAAGGGGCCGCGCACTTGCGGCGAGCCGAGCAGAAAGGTGGCGAACTCCTCGGGGAACACATCATTGGGTGCGACCGAATACCAGGGTTCGCTGGCCATTTCGTCTTCGGGTGTTCGCGGCGCCGGCACGCGGCGGAAATTGCAGTCGGTGAGGTAGGCGACCTCGTCATAGTCGTAGAACACCACCCGACCCTGGCGGGTCATGCCGAAGTTCTTGTAGAGCATGTCGCCCGGAAAGATGTTCGCGGCGACCATGTCCTTGATGGCCTGACCATACTCGCGCAATGCATGGTCGCGTTCGGCCTCGGTGGCTTCGTCGATGTAAAGATTCAGCGGAATCATGCGTCGTTCGATGTAGCAATGCCGCACGACGATATGGTCGCCATCATCCTCGAGCAGCGAGGGCGCGGTCCGGTACAACTCCTCGAGCAGTTCGGCCGACATGCGCTTGCGCGGGAAGCTCACGTTCGAATATTCCCAGGTGTCGGCCATCCGCCCCACACGATCATGAAACTTGACCAGCTGGTACTGCTTCTTGATGAATTCGCGGGACACGTCCTTGCCGCGCACATCCTTGATGTACTTGAACACATACGGAAACGATGGCAGCGTGAACACGCCCATCACCAGACCCTTGATGCCGGGTGCAACCACGAACTGATCATGCGAGTGGCTCAGATGATGCAGGAGATCCCGGTAAAACAGCGTCTTGCCCTGCTTTTGCAGGCCCAGCATCGTATAGATCTCCGACTCCGGCTTGCTGGGCATGAGGGTACGCAGAAACTGCACGAAGGCGGACGGCACCTCCATGTCGACCATGAAGTAGGCCCGCGAGAAATTGAACAAGGCTTCGATGCGCTCGGTGCCGAACAAGGCCGCGTCCAGTGTCAGGCGGCCCTGTGAATCGCGCAGGATGGGTACGGAAAAAGGCAGGATCTCGCCATCGTTGATCAGCCGGCCGATCAGATAAGCGGCCTTGTTGCGAAAGAACAGATTGTTGAGCACATGAATCTGGCAGTCGGCCGTGACCCGGAAGTCACGTTCCACCCACTGGCGCGCGGCCGCCTGCACGAAGCCGATATCCCGGTCGATGTCCTGCCATGGGCAGGCCAGACCGAAGTCGACCACCACCTGACGCATCGCCCGGGTCCAGGACGTGGCACCCGGGTAGTAGCAGCGGTAGGAGGGCGGATCGACATCGAGGTAGGCGGTGGCCACGGCCGGGCGCACGAAGATGAAATCGTTGTGGAAATAGGTGCGATGCAGGATCTGGCAGCACACGGAATTGAAGAAGGTCTCGGCCAGCGCGGGCTGGTGGGATCGTTCCAGCAGGCTCACATAGTGACGCTTGACCCGCTGCCAGATCGGATTACTCAGGGCCTGGGCGTTGAATTCAGTGGCCAGCCGCTCGACCGCCTCGCGAACCCGCTGGTCATAAAAGGCGATGCGCTCGCTGGCCAGGCGCCGGATCGCGTGGAAGTCGCCGGCCTCGAAGCGAGGCTTGGCCAGTTGCGCGTGATAGCGGAACCGGCTGTAGTGGCCCACGAACCCGTCCAGAATGGTCTGCGCGATCACGGTGGAGATCTGCGCATCATGGACGCCCTGACGGCGTTCTGGTCGGGCGGTCCGCTCGGAGGAGCGAGGTTTGGCGGATTCAGCGGTGTTCATGGTGGAATGGTCGGATCGAAGCGGTCATTGATGGGGGCAGCGCGCTGGATCTTCACGGGCTCGCGCCGAAGTCCGGAATTAGGGTATAAAGACATCTACCACGCTCATCAAAGTTTTTCAGCGACTGCGCAAACACCCATAATCAATGAAAGAATCCAGCGATTATCCAGGTTTCAGGATTCGCAACGCGACCACTGATGACTCGGCCGTGCTGGTTGAAATGGTCGAACGTATCGCGCGCCTTTATCCGGCCGGCTACAACCAGGGGTGGTTGGGCTCTGCCGACGGATTTGCTTACGTAACCTATCACATCGAAAAAGGCTGGGTGGCGGTTGCCGAGCAGAACCATGTGCTCATCGGTCATTGCGCCTGGTCGGTCAAGCAGGGTCTGCCCTATCAGGCTTATGTGCGATATGCCGAACTGCAGACCTTGTTCGTGGGTCCGGCGGTGCGCGGTCAGGGTGTGGCCGAAGCCTTGTTGCATGCGTTCAACGGATTTTGCAGCGCGGCCGCGCTGAGTGTCCAGATCGTGCATGCGGTTCCCGACCCCAAGGCGCTCGCCATGTTCGAGAAGATCGGCTTTCGCGAGGAGCGTCGGCTCATGGTTCGCATCGCAAACGACTGAACTCGTCGCGGACCCGGCAGCGCGTGTGGCGACTGTCCGGCCGGTCGATGACTCAGCCCGGCGCTACACCCGATGCGAGATCATCATGCCGTTTCAGCAACGCCTGCGCGCGCGCGATATGACCCTCGATTTCAGCCAGGGTGATGTCCAGGTCTTCCCGCTGCTGAAGCAGCGCCAGTCGATGCTGGCCCAGCACGTCCAGAAAGCGCTCCAGTTGCAGTCTGGAGTCTGAGGGCGACTCGTACATGTCCACCAATTCGCGGATCTGAGCGATGCTCAGACCGAGCCGCTTGCCCCGCATGATCAACCTCAACCGGATCCGGTCGCGTTGCGAGTACACGCGCTGGCGATTGCCCGGTCCGGTCCTGGCGGGCGACAGAATGCCCTGATCCTCGTAAAAGCGGATCGAACGCGGGGTGATGTCGAACTCGGTCGCCAGTTCACTGATCGAGAATGAAGCCATGCGGCAATGGTGAGCAGGCTTGTCGGTCCAGTCAACTCAAATCCCTGTGCCGCGCACGGCCAGTCCGAGTGGTGTTTGCCGCGCCGCTCAGCCCACCCGGGGCGTTTCGTCATGGCGCTCTGGAATCGACAGCGCGAGCATCGTCTGGCCGGCCCACCAGGTGACCAGAATCCAGATCGCGGACCACGGATTCGGCCAGCGCAACAGGTCGATGACCGCCATCGAGCAGGACAACAGCAGCAGCATCGCGCCCAGTGCGGCCAGCATCGTGCCGCCCGATCGGCCCTCGTGCGACGGGTTTCGGCGCAGCACCCGTGCCCGCTCGCCGCCCTGTCCGGCCGTGAGCGCCAGCACCAGCAGACCACCCGGCACGATCAAGGTCAGGCTGCCGTGCAGGACCGGCCACGCCACCAGGATCACCGCCAGAGCGAACATCAGCCCCAGCACCAGCGGCCATCGAAGCAGGCGTAGCGACAACTCGGCGGTGAAGGCGCGCAGCGTGCTCAGCGAGGCCAGGAGCGCCACAGCGGCTGCCGCCGCCCATTGCCCGGGTGCGATCCGCAGCACATCGGCGATCAGCGACAGGACCAGGCCCAGCGTGATGAACTGCGCATAATCGTTGGCGAGTCGGCCACGCTGCCAGGCCACGACCAGGGCGAGCAGCAGGGGCAGCGGGTGGAACAGCCAGATCAGTTCGACCTTGTGGTTCAGGTGGCCGGCAAGCGCGACCAGCGCCCCCGTGGAGACGGCGGCAGCCAGCAGCGGGGGATCCTTGAGTCTCATCCAGCCAACCCGTGTGCCGGGCAACAGGGAAAGGGGAACGGGTGGGCATGAAAAAGGGGCGCATGACAGCGCCCCGTGTTGTCGCCATCGGCGACGATCTCCGACTGTTGGCTGCGAGTGGCAGCCGTATTTCCGCCAGCTCGAGATGCTTTGCCTGCCCAACGCCGCTTCGACGTTGCCGGCTTGCTCGGCACTTCTCGCCTTTGGGACCGGACATTGGCTAAGTTAAGCCCAGGGCGGGAATTCGTCAAGTCCCACGGCTTCCGCCCGGTCGAGCCGGATCGATCTCCAAGGTCAGTCGGCGGCGAACAGAGCACCAATGCCCTCAAATTGTTGCAGTGCCTGTGCGGACCCGCGCACGGCGCATCGTTGTGGGTCGTCGGCAACCAGCACGGTCAGCCCGGTCTCCTCGATGAGCAGTCGGTCCAGGTCGCGCAACAGGGCGCTGCCGCCGGTGAGCATGATGCCGCGTTCGCTCAGGTCGGCGCTCAGTTCGGGGGGCGTGGCCTCGAGTGCGGATTTGATCAACATGACGATCTCGTCCAGCGGTGCGGCCAGTGCCTCGAGCACCTCACTGGTCGATAGGCGCAGACTGCGTGGCACGCCTTCATTGATGCTGCGCCCGTTCACTTCCATCTCTTGCCGGTCGGCACCCGGAAAGGCACAGCCGAGTCGGATCTTGATGGCCTCCGCGGTCGGCTCGCCGATCAGGATGCCGAACTGCTTACGCACGAACTGCATGATGGCTTGGTCGAAGCGGTTGCCGGCTACCGGAATCGAGCCCTTGTAGACCATGCCGCCCAGCGAGACGATACCGACCTCGGTGGTGCCGGCGCCGATGTCGACCACCATCGAACCGTTGGCTTCGGTGACTGGCAGGCCGGCGCCGATCGCTGCGGCGATCGGTGTGTCGAGCAGGTGTGCCGACCCGGCGCCGGCCCAGTGAACCGAATCACGGATGGCGCGACGTTCGACCTGGGTCGACAGGCAGGGCACGTTGATCACCACTCTGGGTCGCGGTGCGAACAGGCGACGCGGCTGCACGGACGAGACGAACTGGCGCAGCATCTCCTGGGCGATGGTCAGGTCGGCGATCACACCGGCCTGGATCGGCCGCAGGATTCTGATGTTGGCCGGCGCGCGGCCGGTCATGGCATGAGCCTCGCGGCCGACCGCGGCAATCGAGGCATGCATGGAGGCACCGGCCGCCTCGCGAACGGCAACGACTGAGGGCTCGCAAAACACGATGCCCTTGCCAGGCACGCTGATCGAGGTATTGGCCGTGCCCAGATCGATTGCGAGGTCGTGCGCGAGGTGGTTGCGAACGTAGCCGAGCATGGGCTCTCCGAGCGAGGAGCGTTACATCTTAACGTATAATCTTCGGTCCGCCTTTGTACAGGAAATGTCGCGCGCTGCGCGTGTCGCCCCATGGCTTTATTACCCGATGATGTTCATGGCCTGGCGCGACTGGCCAGAATTGCGATCACCGATGATCAGGTCGGCGAGATGCTCGAGCCACTCAATCGCGTCTTCGCGCTCATCGAAACCATGCAGGCAGCCGACACCACCGATCTGGAACCCATGACACATCCGCACGCCATGGCCCTGCGTCTGCGAGAGGATGCCGTCACCGAACCCGATCGACGCGAGGACTTGCAGCAACCGGCGCCGAGTACCGAACGCGGGCTGTATCTCGTGCCTCGGGTCATCGAATAGTCGCGCCCATGGCCGACGCATTCGAACGCCTGTCGATCGCCGCGCTTGCCCGGCTGCTGCAGCGACGCGAACTGGGTGCCGTCGAACTCGCACAGCATTTCCTCGCGCGGATCCAGGCCAGCAAGCTGAACGCATTCATCGATATTCGGCCCGAACTCACGCTCGAGCAGGCGCGGCTTGCCGACGAGCGACTGGCCCGGGGTGATGGGTCCCCGTTGCTTGGCGTGCCGATCGCCCACAAGGACATCTTCGTCACACGCGGTTGGCGCTCGACAGCGGGTTCACAGATGCTGGCCGATTACGTGAGTCCTTTCGATGCCACGGTGGTCGAGCGGCTCGCGAAGGCCGGCGCGGTCACGCTGGGCAAACTCAACTGCGACGAGTTCGCCATGGGGTCGGGCAACGAGAATTCCTGGTTCGGCCCGGTGCGCAATCCCTGGGACACCACAGCCGTTCCCGGCGGCTCGTCGGGCGGCTCGGCTGCAGCGGTCGCTGCCGGCCTCGCGCCGGCCACCACCGGGACCGACACCGGAGGCTCGGTGCGCCAGCCGGCTTCGATGTGCGGTGTCACCGGCATCAAACCGAGCTATGGGCGGGTCTCGCGCTACGGCATGATCGCTTTCGCCTCGAGCCTGGATCAGGCCGGCGTGATCGCACGCTCCGCCCAGGACTGCGCGCCCCTGCTCTCGGCCATTGCCGGCTTCGATGAGCGCGACTCGACGAGCATCGAACGTGCGCCCGAAGACTTTTCCCGTTCACTCGATCGGGATATCAAGGGGCTGCGGATCGGCGTGCCGGCCGAGTTCTTTGCCGCCGGTCTGGCCGACGAGGTTCGTCAGGTCGTGCAGACTGCGCTGGCGCAACTGGTCTCGCAGGGCGCCGAACTGATCGATGTGCATCTACCCGATACCGAGCTCGCGGTTCCGGCGTATTACGTGATCGCACCTGCCGAGGCATCGAGCAATCTGTCGCGCTTCGATGGCGTGCGTTATGGTTTCCGGGTGAACGATCCCCTCGACCTGGACGATCTCTACTGCCGCACCCGCGCCCAGGGATTCGGCGACGAGGTCAGGCGCCGCATCCTGATCGGCACCTATGTGTTGTCGCATGGGTATTACGACGCGTATTACCGACAGGCCCAGCGCCTGCGTCGGCGAATCGCCGATTCTTTTGCCGCCTGCTTCGAGCAGGTCGACATCATCGCAGGACCGGTGTGTCCGACCACGGCCTGGCCGATCGGTGAGCGTCAACAGGATCCCGTGAGCAACTATCTGGCCGACATCCATACCCTGCCGGCTTCACTCGCGGGCCTGCCCGCTCTGTCCGTCCCGGCCGGATTCGATCGGCACAACCGACCCATCGGCCTGCAGCTGATCGGCAACTACTTCCAGGAAGCGCGGCTGCTGGGTATTGCCCATCAGTTTCAGCAGGCGACCGACTGGCATACCAAAACACCAGGGGAGACCTCATGATTTGTCCGATTCATCGCCACGGCCGGATTGGCCGCCTGCTCGTTGCATCGTGTCTGTTCGGTCTGCTGGCCGCCTGCTCGAATGTCCAGCTACCTGCCGTCATCCGCGACCGAATGCCCGGCGCGGATGCGCCGAGCGCGCCGCCGCCGCCGCCGGCGGCAAAGGCCCCGCCGGCAATCACCGCCCGCAGCATTTCGCTGGCCGGCAATTGCAAGCAGACCGAGGTGGATGGCTTCGCCGAAGACGCGCAGGTCCAGGTGCAGAACGGCAACGTGCAGTCGCTGTCCTGGAAGGTCAAGGTAGGTCGCAAGGGTAGCTGCTCATTCGACGGGACGGGCTTTCGTCAGACCAAGACGGCGCCCAGCATCGAGATGCTCGCGCTTGATGGATCGGGCTGCCGTCTGCTGATGTGGGCGGACGACCGTCGGGTCACGCTGGCCCACAATGGTTGTCAGAAGTTCTGCACGGCCGGCGTGTATGACAAGGTCTGGCCCGTCATGTTCGATCCGCGCAGCGGCGGCTGCGCTGACGCGTCGCGGTGACTGCGTGAGCTGGGAAGTCGTCATCGGCATGGAAACCCATGCCCAGCTGGCCACTCGCTCGAAGATTTTTTCGGGTGCGTCTACCGCCTTCGGCGCTGAACCGAATCGCCAGGCCTGCGCGGTCGATCTGGCGATGCCCGGCGTGCTGCCCGTGCTCAACCGGGAGGCGGTGACCCTGGCGATTCGTTTCGGTCTGGCTATTGGCGGTCAGGTGGCCGCGCGTTCGGTGTTCGCGCGCAAGAATTATTTTTATCCCGATCTGCCCAAGGGCTATCAGATCAGCCAGATGGATATGCCGGTGGTGACCGGTGGCACGGTGAGTTTCGTGGTCCCGGGCAGCGGCATGATCAAGACCATCGATCTGACCCGGGCTCATCTGGAGGAAGACGCGGGCAAATCCCTGCACGAAGACTTTGCCAATGCCTCCGGTATCGACCTGAACCGAGCCGGCACGCCGCTGCTGGAAATCGTCACCGAACCGCAGCTCGCCTCATCGGCCGAGGCCGTGGCCTATGCGCGCGCCCTGCATGCCCTGGTCATGTGGCTGGGCATCTGCGATGGCAACATGCAGGAGGGATCGTTTCGTTGCGATGCCAATGTGTCGGTGCGTCGCACGGGCGAGGCGCTGGGTACGCGCTGTGAAATCAAGAACCTGAATTCCTTCCGGTTCATGGAACGGGCGATCGATTTCGAAGTGCGTCGCCAGATCGAGCGGCTCGAAGACGGAGAGCGGATCGTTCAGGAAACCCGGCTCTATGATCCGGACCGCGATGAAACCCGATCGATGCGCAGCAAGGAAGACGCCCACGATTATCGGTATTTCCCCGATCCCGATCTGCCCGATCTGGTGATCGGGCCCGAATGGATCGCTGCCGTGCGCGCGGCCATGCCGGAACTGCCCGCAAGCATCCGACAGCGTCTGGTGGCCGACTACGGACTCACCGAATACGATGCCGGACTGATCACCGCCTCGCGCGATGTCGCGGATTATTTTGAGTCGGCCGTTGGCTCCCTGAGCGATCCGCCGATGCAGGCCAAGCACCTGGTGAACTGGATGATGAGCGATCTGGCCGCTGCGGTGAATCGTGATGACATCGGCTTTGATCGGGCGACGGTGTCCCCGCCCTTGTTGGCCGCTCTCGTGCAGCGCGTGGTCGATGGCACGATCTCGGGCAAGATCGGCAAGGATTTGTTTGCCGAACTCTGGACTCAACATCCGGCTCAGTCCGCTGCTGACCAGGCCGCGCAAGCCGCGCCATCGGCCTTGTCCGTCGTCGATGCCCTGATCGATGCCCGGGGGCTGCGTCAGATCAATGACGAGGGTGCGCTTGGCGAGGTTGTCAGGGGCGTGTTGTCAGCCAATCCGAAGGCGGTGCTGGAGTTCCGTGCCGGCAAGGACAAGGCATTGAATGCACTGGTCGGTCAGGTCATGAAGGCCACCGGTGGCAAGGCCAATCCGAAACGCATCAATGAATTGTTGCGCGCTGCCGCGCTGGACACGCCGCTGCCCGAATGAGCGGGCGGTCAGCCCGCCAGCCGGTCGGCCTCGGCCTGTCGCTCGAGCAGCACCCGCAGCCGCTGAGCGTCTTCATGGAAACGTTGCCGGATGCTCTCCTGTTCCTGCAGGCGCGTCTTGACCAGCGCATCCTCGCTCAGAATCGCGCCGGCCACCTGGGCGATTCGTTGACGGATCTGTCCCGGTACCCGACCCGGCGGGTAAGCGCGCGCCGATGCCTGGCTGGCCTGCAACTCCTTGTGCAGGTTGACCATTCGCTCATAGGTCTGATTGATCTGGACCTGGATGTCGGCAATCTGCCGGTCGCGGTTTCCCTCCAGCGCATCCATGGTTGGAAAGGCCTGCAGCAGGGCGCGGTCGCGCGTGACTTCCTGGCGACGGATCAGGGCTTCGGCCCGTTCCCGAACCTGCTGGGCGGACAGTGCATCGCGCTCGGAACGGGTCAGCGGTGGCGAGATTTCCCGTCGCACTGCGCCGTCGCGGCGCAATTCGCGCATCGGCAGCTGGGCGCACTCCGGAATCGGCCGGTCACTGGTGATCGTGTGCCCGCTCGGATCCTTGCAACTGAAAATCGACCCCTGCACGCTGTGGGTAGCGGTGCTCTGTGACCACGCCGATGGCCAGGCGCTCGTCATGACGACGAGCAGCATCAGGCGAATGGACGCAGTCTGGCGATTCATAGCCGACCATGCTACGGAAATTGGCGGATGATTCCATAGCGAGCTCGATAGGCGGCGATGCTCCTGCGATGGGCGGCTGCGTCCGCCTGATCGCCCTGGTCGGCGAGCACCCTCAGAAGATCGTCCAGCCGCGCAATTGGAAACACCGGCAGACCAATGGTCTGTTCGACCTCCTGGACGGCAGACAGCGGATTGACCTGCCCGGCATCACCGGCACGCTCCTGGCGGTCCAGCGCGATCAGCACGGCCGCCGGCGTCGCCCCCGCCGCGCGGATGATGCCGACCGATTCGCGCACCGAGGTGCCGGCGCTGATCACATCATCGACGATGACGACCCGGCCCGCCAGCGGCGCGCCGATCAGATGGCCTCCCTCGCCATGATCCTTGGCCTCCTTGCGGTTGAACGCGAAGGGCATGTTGCGATCCAGCCTGGCCATCTCGATGGCGGTCGCGCTGGCCAGGGTGATGCCCTTGTAGGCCGGACCAAACAACATGTCGAAGCGCGCGGGCTGGGTCGCCTCGGCGGCCAGCAGGGTCTGCGCATAGAAGCCCGCCAGTCGGCCAAGCAGACGTCCATCGTTGAACAGGCCGGCATTAAAAAAGTAGGGCGAGAGCCTGCCCGCCTTGGTGCGGAATTCACCAAAATGCAGAATCCCGGCGTCGACGCAGAAGCGGATAAACTCGGCGCGCAGATCGGTGGCCATCGGCTCTCCGAGGTTGGATGGAAACAATCGATCCGGAAGGTTCGGATCGACCAGACAGGGACGGAGTGACAGCGCGCATGATACGGGTGATCTCACTGAATCTGAACGGCATCCGGTCGGCCGCGCGCAAGGGCCTGGTGCCCTGGCTGGCGGCGCAGCAGGCCGATGTGCTCTGCGTGCAGGAGCTCAAGGCCCACCTTGACGATATCGAACCGGCGCTGCGCGAGATCGACGGATTGCGCGGACATTTCCATTGCGCGCAAAAAAAGGGCTACAGCGGGGTGGGCATCTATTCGCGCAAGCGCCCGCGCTCGATTCGCGAAGGATTCGGCAACCCGGAGTTCGATGGCGAGGGGCGTTATATCGAGGCCGATTTCGGCGCGTATGCGGTGATCTCGATCTATCTGCCTTCGGGTACCAGTTCGCCCGAGCGGCTGGCCGCCAAGTTCCGCTGCATGGCGGTCATGATGGAGCACCTGCGCCTGCTGCGTGAGAGCGGTCGCGAAATCATCCTGTGTGGCGACTGGAACATCGCCCACAAGCCCATCGATCTGAAGAACTGGCGCTCGAACCAGAAGAACTCCGGCTTTCTGCCCGAAGAACGCGAATGGTTGACCCGCTTGTTCGACGACGTCGGCTTTGTCGATGTATTCCGCCGGCTTGATCCGAATCCCGATCGTTACACCTGGTGGAGCAATCGTGGTCAGGCCTGGGCCAAGAATGTGGGCTGGCGGCTCGACTATCAGATTGCCACACCAGGCATCGCCAGCAAGGCCAAGGCCTGCAGCATCTATACCGACGAGCGCTTTTCCGATCATGCGCCATTGACCATCGACTATGCGATCCGGCGCTGAGCCGCCGGGCGCAGACAGGCCGGCTGCGCCAGGGGCGGCTGCTCCAGGGGCGGCCACCAGACCGGGACTGCTGAGTGTTTTTCTGAGTCGTCGCATGGCGGCGATGCTGGCGCTGGGTTTTGCGAGCGGCCTGCCGCTGGCCCTGTCGGCCGGCACCTTGCAGGCCTGGTTGACGGTTGAGGACATTGACATCCGCACCATCGGCTATTTCTCGCTGGTCGGTCTGCCCTATACCTTCAAGTTCATCTGGGCGCCCCTGCTGGATCGCTTTGAACCACCGCGCCTGGCGCGCCGGCGTGGCTGGCTGGTGCTGACCCAGCTCGCGCTGGCGGTGGTCTGCCTGCTGATGGCTGGCGCCACGCCTGGCGAACACACCGCCTGGCTGGCAGGACTGGCCGTGGCCATGGCCTTTCTGTCTGCCTCGCAGGACGTGGTGTTCGATGCGTATCGGAGCGACCTGCTGGATGGACCCGAGCGCGGAGCGGGCGCGGCGCTGTCCGTGCTCGGTTACCGGCTGGCCATGCTGGTGTCGGGCGGTCTGGCGCTGATCCTGGCCGATCAGATACTGGGCTGGCCCGCAACCTATCGCCTGATGGGTGGCCTGATGCTGGTCGCTGCCCTGGTCAGCCTGCTCTCGCCTTCGGTGGCCCAGCCCGAGCGGGTGGTGGGCACGATGCGTCGCGAGCTGACCGGGTTCGTTGCCATGTGCGCGGCTGGTGGCGCGGTGATGCTGATCGCCAGGCTGATTCTGTCATTACTGTCGCCGCTGTCCGACGTCGCCAGCCTCATGGCCAATACCCTGGCCATGGTCGCCGCCTTTGCCTGCGCGATCTGGATTGCCCGCCGGGTCGGTTTCCCCTCGTTCCTGGGCCCCTGGGATGCGTTTTTCAGCCGGGACAGGGCAATCAGCCTGTTGATCCTGATCGTGCTCTACAAGCTCGGGGATGCCTTCGCCGGCAGCCTGTCGACCGCCTTCCTGATCCGCGGCGCGGGCTTCACGCCCACCGAGGTCGGCACCGTCAACAAGCTGCTCGGTCTGATCGCCACCATCGTGGGCGCCTTGCTCGGCGGCGCCTGGCTGGCCCGCCGGCCACTGTATTCATCGCTGATGGTGTTCGGCATCCTGCAGGCGGTCTCCAATCTGGGCTATTGGTTGATCTCGGTGCTGCCCAAGCACTACGGCTTGATGGCCGGCGCGATCGGCCTGGAAAACCTGTGCGGCGGCATGGGCACGGCCGCCTTCGTGGCCTTTCTGATGGCCTTGACCGACCGTCGGTATTCGGCCGCGCAATATGCCCTGCTTTCGGCGCTGGCGGCGGTGGGCCGGATCTATGTCGGCCCGGCGGCCGGCGTGATGGTCACCGCCATGGGTTGGCCGGATTTTTTCCTGATCACGGTGATCACGGCTCTGCCCGGTCTCGTGCTGTTGCGCTGGCTACGACCCGCCGTGCGAAGTCTCGATGCAGGCCCGAGCAGCTAAACTTGTCCGCCCTGATGCCATTGAGACCGGTGAGGACACCATGACGACTCAGCAAGCGTTCCTGTGCGATGCGGTTCGCACCCCGATCGGCCGTTATGGCGGCTCGCTGGCCACCGTGCGGGCCGACGACCTCGCCGCCATTCCGATTCGCGCCCTGCTTGCGCGCAACCCCGGCCTGGATCCAGCGGCCATCGAGGAGGTCTTGTTCGGTTGCGCGAACCAGGCCGGTGAAGACAATCGCAACGTCGCCCGGATGGCGGCCCTGCTGGCCGGTCTGCCCGATACCGCCGCCGGGGCGACGATCAACCGCTTGTGCGGCTCGGGCATGGATGCAACCGGCACGGCCGCCCGGGCGATCCGCGCCGGCGAAATCGATCTGGCGATTGCCGGCGGCGTCGAAAGCATGTCGCGTGCGCCGTTCGTGATGGGCAAGGCCAGCAGTGCCTTCAGCCGCCAGGCCGAGATCTTCGACACCACCATCGGTTGGCGCTTCGTGAACCCGCTGATGAAATCCGCTCATGGTGTTCACTCGATGCCCGAAACGGCCGAGAACGTGGCCGAGCAGTACGGCGTGAGTCGGGAAGATCAGGATGCGTTCGCCATGCGCAGTCAACAGCGCGCGGCCGCCGCCCAGCGTGACGGATTCTTCGCCAACGAGATCGTGGCCGTGCCGATCGCGCAGCGCAAGGGCGATCCGCTTCAGGTCCTGCAGGATGAGCATCCGCGCGAGACCACGCTGCAGGCCCTGGCCGCGCTCAAGCCCATCGTCAAGCCGGGGGGCACCGTCACCGCCGGCAATGCTTCCGGGGTCAATGACGGGGCGGCGGCGATCATCATCGCCTCCGAAGCCGCGGTGCGCCGGCACGGGCTCAAGCCGCGGGCCCGGCTGGTCGCCATGGCCACCGCCGGCGTGGCGCCACGCATCATGGGCATCGGCCCGGCGCCGGCGACCCAGAAACTGCTCGCCAAAACCGGCCTGACGATCAACGACATCGACATCATCGAATTGAACGAGGCATTTGCCGCCCAGGGCCTGGCCGTGATGCGTGAGCTCGGTCTGCCCGACGATGCCCCCCAGGTCAATCCGCGTGGCGGCGCCATTGCGCTGGGCCACCCGCTGGGCATGTCGGGTGCCAGGCTGATCCTCACGGCCATGAATCAGCTCGAACTGGGCGGCGGCCGGCGCGCCATCGCCACCATGTGCATCGGCGTCGGGCAGGGTATTGCGACCCTGATTGAGCGCGTCTGAGGCATGCGGCTGGTCATCATCGGGGGCGGTTATTCAGGGGTGTCGATGGCGGTTCAGACCGCCAGACGCGCCTCGCGGGCACTGGACATCCGGGTGGTCGAGCCAGCCCGGGCCCTGGGTCGAGGACCCGCCTATGGCACCACCGACCCGGATCACCGGATCAACGGGCCGATGGCCGGGCATTCGGTCGATCTGAACGACCTGGAGCATCCCCATGCCTGGGTCGAGCGGGTCGGCCTGCGCGCCGATGATCCCGCCCTCGAAGCGCCTGAAGGCCTGTTTCCGCGGCGGCGCGATTTCGCCCGTTATCTGGCCGACTCGTTTGCCGATCATGCGCGGTCCAATCCGTCCGGATCAACCCTCACCCATGTGCGTGACCGGGTCGTCGATATTCTGACTGACCCCTGCGACCCGTCATCGCCAGGCGGCCTGCAACTGGTCCTGGGCGACGGCGGGCGGCTGGCGGCCGATGCGCTCGTGCTGGCCACCGGCAATCCGCCGGCGCGGGTGCCGGCCGCCGTGGCCGGTCTGGTCGATCATCCGGCGATGATTGCCGACCCCTGGCAGGCGGGCCGGATCGCCGGGATCGATCCGCAGGCGCGCGTGATCATCATGGGAACGGGGCTGACGGCGGCCGATGTGCTGGCCACCCTGGTGCGTCAGGGTCATCATGGCCCGATCGAGGCCTTTTCCCGGCGCGCCCTGCGCCCACGCGAGCAACGCCCGGTCGAACCCGTGCCAAACGACCTGCCGCCCACCTGGCTGATCGACCGAATCAATGGCGCGGTGCCCGACTTCCTGGCCGTCGACGCAGACCGGGCCCGGTCGATGCGTGGTCTGACCCGCGCCCTGCGCGAACGCATCGCACAGGTTCAGGCGCAAGGGCGAAGCTGGCAGGTTGGCTTCGATGAATTGCGCGATGTGGTCTGGCAGGTCTGGCCGCAATTACCCGTGCGCGAACAGCGTCGCTTCCTGGCCCGCCTGCGGCCCTGGTACGACGTGCACCGGTTTCGCATGGCGCCGCAGACCACGGCCCTGATCGAACCGGCCGAGGCGGCGGGGCAGATCCACTTTCGCGCCGCCCATCTGGAGTCGGTGAGCGCAGGCGATGCGCCGTCCGGCTCGTTGTGGGTGCGCACCCGCGATCGGCACGGTGCCCGCGACAGTCGTCAGTGCGAGGCCTTCATCAACTGCACGGGTCTGGACATCGGCGGCTCGCCCGGTCCCGGCACCCTCATGGCCAGGCTGCTGGCTCGTGCCTGGCTCACGCCCGATCCCAGTGGCGTGGGTTATGTGGTCGACGATCAGAACCGGATTGTCCCATCGGGTATCCGCCTGCCTCAGGACATCCGACTCATCGGTCCACCGACCGCCGGCCATTTCGGCGACCCGCTCGGTGTGCTGTTCATTGCCGCCCAGATCCACCGCCTGCTGCCGGGGCTGCTGCACCAATTGCGTGCCTGAGCGGACGAGAATCCGTTTTATCAAACCATCAACGACAGGGAGATACGATGAACGATCAACAACTGTTCCAACACATTACGGCGCTGGACGATGCGCGCCAGCGGCAGACCGTGGCCAAGCAGTTCGACGAGGTGGACAAGGTGCTGGGCTCGACCTTGCGTTATGTGCATGGCAGCGGCACTGACGAGGATCGTGCCCTGTATCTCGACCGCCTGCGCAGCGGTTATTACGACTATCTGGGCATGACGCCCAAGCGGCGCGAGTTCCGGCGATTCGGATCCACCGTTCTGGTGCATGGTGACATGCAGATCCATGTGATTGTCGATGGCACCGAGAAAAACTTCCAGGGTCGCTATCTGCAGGTCTGGGCCGAGCAAGGTGGTGACTGGAAGATGGTGGCCTGGGAAACGACACCGATGCCGCTTGGGTGACCCTCTCGCCCGCCCGCCGACCGCCTTTGTCTGACTCGCTCATGGGCTAAACTTTCATGTTGAGCTCGAACGGGCAGGCGATCAGCCGGGCCTCATACGCTGAAACACCACAGGCAGGACACACCATGATTAATCAGGAAGCGATGGACAAGCTGTTCAACAATGCGCGCACGGCCAATGGCTGGTTGTCGGGCGACGTGACGGACACGCAGCTCGTTCAATTGTTCGATCTGATGAAAATGGCGCCCACCTCGGCCAATTGCCAGCCCATCCGGATCGTGTTCCTGCGCTCGGCGCAGGCCAAGGAGCGCCTGCGGCCGATGCTCACGCCGGGCAATGTCGACAAGACCATGAAGGCACCGGTGGTCTCGATCATCGCTCACGACACACAGTTTCAGGAACATCTGCCCACGCTGTTTCCTCATGCGCCCGACTTTCGTAATCTGTTCGATGGCGATGACAAGCGCGAGCATCGTGAGCGCACCGCATTTCGCAACGGCACCTTGCAGGGTGGCTATTTCATCATCGCGGCCCGGGCGATCGGCCTTGACTGCGGCCCCATGTCAGGTTTCGACAATGCCAAGGTCGATGCCGAGTTCTTCCCCGATGGCCGGTTCAAGTCGAACTTCCTGTGTAATCTGGGGCGTGGTGATCCGGACAAGACCTTCCCGCGCAGCCCGCGCTTTGAATTTGCCCAGGTCTGCCAGGTTTTGTGAACCAACCGGCGCAGTACTCGTCGCCGCCCTGCCTGTTGGGCGAAGTGAATCCGCAGTACATGGGCCTGTCTGTCGATCCCGATCCGGCCGATGAGGCCGCCGTCAAACGCTGGCGTAAGGCCGAGCGCGCACGGCTGCTCGCAGCCCGCCAGGCGCTCGGCGCCGACCTGCGTCATGACCTGACCGCCAGAATCGTTGAGCGATTGCAAGACCTCGTCGGCGATCTGCACGATCAGACCGTGGCGCTGTACTGGCCGCTGCGCGCTGAACCCGATCTGCGTGCCTGGATGGGCGCGCTCGATGCACGCGGCGTGCGCTGCGCCTTGCCGGTGGTGATCGAGCGTGGCGCGCCGATGCAGTTTCGTCGCTGGACTCACGGCGCCCGCCTCACCCCGGGTGTCTGGAACATTCCGATCCCGGCCGATGGCGAGAGCATCGTCCCGGATCTGATCATCGCCCCGGCGGTGGGTTTCGATACCCGCTGCTATCGCCTGGGCTATGGCGGCGGGTACTACGATCGCACCCTGGCCGAGCTCGGCGGCCGACCCCGCACGGTGGGCGTCGCCTTCGAGTTTGCCCGCCTTGCCTCGGTGTATCCGATGGCTCACGACATACCCTTGTCCGCGATCGTGACCGAATCGGCAACACTGCTCAGAGACTGAGTTCAAACCAACCGGAGACCTGCATGGCGATCAGCGACTATGAGCTCATCGATCCGCGCTTTCGAAATCTGTTCACGCCCAGTGCCAACCTCGAGAAGCTCTGGACCGGTTGTCGATGGGCCGAAGGCCCTGCATGGTTCGCCGCCGGACGTTATCTGATCTGGTCGGATATTCCGAATGACCGGATGCTGCGTTTTGATGAATGCGATGGTCGCGTGAGCGTGTTTCGTCACCCCGCCGGTTTTTCGAACGGCAACACGGTCGACAACGAAGGCCGGCTGGTGAGTTGCGAACATGGTGGGCGGCGAATCTCGCGCACCGAGCATGATGGCCGGGTCATCACCCTGGCTTCCCACGTCGGCGGCAAGCGTCTGAACAGTCCCAACGACCTGGTGGTCAGGCGCGACGGTTCAGTCTGGTTCAGCGATCCACCCTACGGCATTTTGTCGGACTACGAAGGCGACAAGGCCGAGAGCGAGATCGGCGCCAACCATGTGTATCGGATCCCGTCCGGCGGCGGTGAACCCGAAGTGGTCGCCGACGACTTCGACAAACCCAACGGCATTGCCTTCTCGCCTGACGAGTCGCTGCTCTACATCGCCGACACTGGCGCCAGCCACGCCGACGACGGGCCCCGGCATATCCGTCGGTTCAAGGTCGGGCGCAACGGCCGGCTCTCGGGGGGCAAGGTGTTTGCAGACTGTACCGAGGGCTTGTTTGACGGTTTCCGCCTCGACACCGATGGCCGCATCTGGACCTCGGCCGGCGATGGCGTGCATTGTTACGACCCCGACGGCACCTTGCTGGGCAAGATCAAGGTGCCCGAGACCGTGGCCAATGTCGAGTTCGGCGGGCGCAAGCGCAACCGGCTGTTCATCTGTGGCACGACCTCGTTGTATTCGGTGATGTTGCCGGTCAACGGCGTCTGAGCGCTGCGCTGCGCCGGCGTGCGTCTAGACCAGCGTACGCTGCAGCCAGATCGCGCCGACGCCGGTCAGCATCGTGATCAACAGGCTGCGGCTGATCATCGCCACGATCAGGGCCAGCCCGCCGGCCAGCCATTCACGGGCACCGCCCTGCAGCAGCAGGACCGACAGCAGCGCAATGATCAGACAGCCGGGCAATGCTTCGAGCATGCGCAGCCAGGCGCCCCGACGAGGCAGACGTTGGCCGATGGCGACCCCGGCCAGGCGGATCGTCAGGGTCGCCAGGGTCAGTCCGATGATGACGATCCAGGGCTCAGTCATCGCGACGCAGGCCGGCGCTTGCCGCGCCGACCAGTCCGCCGGCGATCAATGCCCATGAGGCGTCGACCAGATCGAGCGACAGGGCGGCGGCCACGGTGAGAAATGACGCCAGCCAGGGCAACCGATCGGGTCGGCCGCGCCAGAGCGATCGGGCGATGGCGATGAAGGCCGCCGTGAACGCAAAGTCCAGGCCGAGCGCGCGTGGCGCCGGAATCGCATGGGCGAACCAGACGCCGAGCACGGTGGATGCGACCCAGGTCGTGATCAGACTGATGCCCCCGCCCACCAGATACGCGTAGCCACTGCCCGGATGGCGCAGCCGGTCGGCCAGCAGCATCGCCCAGTTCTCATCGGTGGACAGATGGGCGCCCAACAGCCGCTGCCAGAGCGGGCGCCCGGCGAACACATCGCGGATCGAGGCGGTGATCAGCAGCAATCGCAGATTGAGCGCAATCCCGGCCGCGATCGCGATGCTTGCGCCAGCACCGGCGGCCAGCCGTTCGACGGTGATGATCTGCGCCGAGCCGGCGAAAACCAGTGAGCTCATCGCGCCGACCTGCAGGGCGCTCATGCCGGCCTGCGCGGCCAATACGCCAAAGGCCAGCCCATAGATCGCCACGCCCATCGACAGCGGGGTGATCTCGCGCACGGCGCGCCAGAACTCGGATCGGGCGCTCAGAGCAGGCGCCTGCCGATGATCTGGGCCTGGATCTCGGCCGCGCCTTCGAAGATGTTCAGAATGCGCGCATCGCAGAGCAGGCGGCTGATCTCGTATTCGAGGGCATAACCATTGCCGCCGTGAATCTGCAGGCCGCTGTCCGCACAGGCCCAGGCCACTCGGGCACCCAGCAGCTTGGCCATGCCGGCCTGCATGTCGCATCGCTCGCCGCGATCCTTCTCGCGAGCGGCGAAATACGTGAGTTCCCGCGCCATCACGGTCTCAGCCAGCATCAGCGCGAGCTTGTCGGCCACGCGCGGGAATTGAATCAGCGCACGGCCGAACTGTCGTCGGTCCAGCGCATAGCGGCGTGAGACGTCGATCACGTCCCAGGCGACGCCCAGGGCACGCGCGGCGGTCTGGATGCGCGCGCTCTCGAAGGTCTGCATGAGCTGACGGAATCCGCGTCCCGGCTCGCGACCGAGCAGTCCGTCGGCGGGCACGCTGAAGCCGTCGAAGGCAATCTCATATTCCTTCATGCCGCGGTAGCCGAGCACCGCGATTTCGCTGCCACTCATGCCGGCAGCCGGGAAGGGGCTGGCCTCGCTGCCTCGCGGCTTGGGTGCGAGAAACATCGACAGGCCATGATGGCCGGCCACGGCACTCTCCGAGCGGGCAAGCAGGGTCATCAGATCGCTGCGGGCCCCATGGGTCGTCCAGGTCTTGTTGCCGTGTATGCGCCATGAGCCGTCATCCTGGCGCTCGGCGCGGGTGCTCAGGCTGGCCAGATCCGAACCCGTGTCGGGTTCGGTGAACACCGCGCAGGGCAGCACGCTGCCATCGGCAATACCGGGTAGCCATTGCTGCTGCTGGGCCGGCGTGCCATTGAGCGCGATGAGTTCGGCGGCGATCTCGGAGCGGGTACCCAGCGATCCGACCGTCAGGCAAGCGCGCGAGAGTTCTTCGGAGACCACGCACATGGCCAGCTTGCCCATGCCCAGGCCACCATGCTCGGGCGGCACCGTCACCCCGAAAGCGCCCATCTGCGCCATCTGGTGAATGACGGGCTCAGGGATCAGGGCATCGGCCAGATGCCAGGCATGGGCATGGGGACGGACCTGTTCCCTGGCAAAGCGGCGGAAAGTCTCGCGCACCTGATTCAGCGATTCATCCTCCAGCTGTTCGCTGCCCAGGTCGCCGTCGGCGATGGCCATGGCGAGCAGGCGGCGGTGCTCGGCGCTGTTGCCATGGCGGATCAAGGCGGCGACCGCCGGATCGGCGGCCAGGCGGGCGGCTGCTTCCTGCGCATCCAGATCGGCCGGGCGCAACAATTCGAGCTGACTCATGGGCAGCGCGCTGCACAACTGGGCCAGGTATTCGCCGCAACCGATGAGCGCGATCAGGGCGTCGGTGCGGCCGAGCCGCTGGTTGACACGCAGGCGTTGCACCCAGGCGGCGGTTTCATGAATGGCCTGCACCGTCGTGGCGATCCAGGCCAGACCATGAACGGCGCGTTGCTCGCGTTCGACAGCCGCCAAGGGGCGGGCGGAACGACCCGCCGCCGGGTCCGGATCCCCATCGGCACCCATCGCGCCGATCCGCCTGCCCACCGCCTCGCGTGCCTCGTCCAGGTAGCGCTGGCCAGCCTGTCGCGCAGCGGGCAACAGATCCAGCAGGCTGTCGTTTGAGGGCAGGTCGCCCGGGCCGGCGCAAGTCGACGTCATGAGTGGCTGCCCGCCACGACGCGACGCTCGAGCAGCTCACCGATCTGACCATCGGACAGACCGAGCACCTCGGCCAGCACCGACTCGGTGTCTTCGCCCAGAGCGGGTGACCGGCGCACCGGCACCCGTGGGCTGCCCGAGTACTGGGCCGGACTGCCCGGCGTGCGATAGGTCTGGCCGCTCGGATGACTGACCTGCTCGATCAGGGGATTGCCGGTCTGCAGTTCGGGATGTGTGTGAACCGTTTCGCGCAGTGTCTGGTAGGGGCCCCAGCACACCTCGTGAGCCTCGAAGCGTTCGGCCACCGTGGCATACGACAGGCTGGCAACGGCGGCGGCCACCACCGGATTGATCCGGTCCCGATGAATGAACCGCAGGCCCTCGTCAGTCGACAGGTCGACCTGTTGCGCCGCTTCGATCGCCGCGATCTGGCTGCCGATGTCCAGCGCGGCCAGTAAGCCTTGCCATTGTTTCGGGGAGATCGCCACGATCATCACCTGGCGGCCATCGCGGGTGGCGAAATTCCGGCCGAAGGCGCCATAGACCTGATTACCCAGGCGCGGGCGATCCTCGTCGAGCACTTCGATCTCGGCAATCTGACCGAGTGCGCCCAGCGCCGAGATCGCTACGCCGGACAAGGGCATCGCGATTTCCTGGCCTTCACCCGTGGCCCGGCGATGGCGCTCGGCAGCGAGCAGATTCATCGCACCGAGGGCACCGGTCAGTAGATCCCAGGCGGGCAGGACATGGTTCACGGGTTCGTCGCCCAGCGTGTCGGGACCTGTGGAATATGGATAGCCGGCGAGTGAGTTGATCGTGAAATCCAGACCCGAGCGACCATCGGCCCAGCCCTGCACGCGCATCGTGATCAGGTCGGCCCGCCGGGTCGCCAGGCGTTCATGCGAGAGAAATCCATCCCGCGGGAAATTCGTCACGAACAGGCCGGCCTGTTCGCCCGGTGCGGTGATCAGGGCCTGGGCGAGTTCGCGCCCCTGCGGATCCCGCAGATTGATCGCCACGGATCGTTTGCCCTTTTGCAGTCCCTCCCAGTACAGGCTGTGTTCGCCCTGGCGCGGCCAGCGTCGGTAGTCGAGCCCGCCACCGATCTGATCGATGCGGATGACCTGCGCGCCCAGTTGGGCCAGGTGCATGCCGGCTGATGGTGCTGCAACGAATGAGGAGGCCTCGACGATGCGCAGGCCGGACAGGATCGAATACATGGCGGGTCGGTGGTCGGAGTGGCGGGCCGCCGCGCGGGCGCCAGCCACTCGTCGTTGATCAAAATCAAAGTGTACGCGTGCCGCCGCTTGAATGCGTCCGGGCCGTTCCCATATTGACGGTGTCGGAGCGGCTCCAGCAGCCTGTCCGGGTGGCGGGAGCACTTGAAATCGGGCGCTCGACCACCAGATTCCCATCATTAGCGAACCTATACGGAGTTCATTATGAATCGATTGACTGTCTATGATCCCTTCGCCGACGTCTTCCCCGAATTGATGCGCGGCTTTCTGCAACCCGTGAGCCGTTCCGCCGGCACGAGCAATGGCTCGGGCGCGATGTCCGTGCGTATCGACGTGACCGAAGCCGAGAAGTCGTATCTGGTCAAAGCCGATCTGCCGGGCGTGGCCAAGGACGATATCGACGTGCAGATCGACGGCTCGCAGGTTGCAATTTCCGCGAAGATCGAAAAATCGAGCGAAACCCGTGAGGGTGAGCGGGTGCTGCGTACCGAACGCTACACCGGTACGATGTCGCGATCCTTCTCACTGGCCAACGAGATCGATGAAGATGGCGTGACTGCGCGTTACGAGAACGGCGTTCTCGAACTCAATCTGCCCAAGAAGGCAGCAGTGGCGGCCAAACGTATCTCGATCAACTGAGGCTTGTGATGGCAGCGTGCGCGGTGCCGGCTCAGGCCGGCGTCGCGTCACTGACCGGGGTGCCACGGGCGAAGCGATCGAGCACGTCGGCCAACGCGGTGCGGACGTGCCGCAAATGATCCAACTGGGTCCGCGATACCCCGTGCGGCTCTGCCCGCGGCCAGACGGCGAGGATGAAACCCATCGTGTCGGTTGCGCCGGCCAGTGGCAGGAGCACGAAACTGCCGGCATTGTCGAAGCGTTGAATGAACCAGTCGGGCAAGCGGCTGCGAATCTTCGCGACCGAGCAGTCGGCAATATGCAGATCCACGTGGTTGCGCAGTGCGGCGGTGAACAGATCGTTGCCCGTCGGGCGAATGGTGAACAGTGGATCGTAGGTCGAGAGCGCCGGTGCGCCCGCGCTCATGGTGAACGCCCCATTCTGGTCCCGCTGCAGGAACAGGGCGGCGCGATCGAAGTGCAGAGCCTGACACAGACCATCCAGAATACGCGGTGCGATTCGCGTGCAGATCCGATCCCACGGGCTTTCCGATGTCGCCGTGAAGTGACCTTCCGTTTCGACCTCACAGTAGGTCGCGATCAGTTCCCGGATGTCTGTGTCCAGTTGTGCCAGCCGTTGGTCGGCGTTGGCCGGTGACTGCGTGGCATCCGACGATTCCGTGAGCATTGTTCCCTGGCCTGGGTCGCGCGCTCCGAGTCGCGAGATCACGCCGGTGATGTCGATTCGCTCCATCGTCGGCCACCAGGGCTCAAGGTGATTGTCCCGGTTCAGCAGCGGTTGCAATAGCGGTCGAAGCGCCATCTCGTCGCTGGCGCAGCCCATCGAGCGTTCGGCGCGCATGCAGTCCTGGGCGCTTTCCTCGATCAGCGAGTCCAGCCTCGGGCCGTCGATATCGACGCTTCGCGCATAACGTTGCACGATTTCCATCAAGGCATCGTCACGTGCACTGCGCGCAGCGATCCGCGTGGTTGCCGCAACGTCCAGTGCCAGACCGACGGTCAGCGGCAACCAGTCCCGGGCATGTTCGACGGGATGGGGTCGTTGACGCGCGCGGCCGATCGTGGCCAGCACACCACCGGGCAACTGCCAGGCCTGAACGATCTCCCGGTTCAGCGCCTCTTCATTGAAACCGAACAATTCCCGGCTGATCTTTTCCATCAGCGACGGCTTGTGGGTGCCCACCCAGCGCAGCGCAGCGACTTCGTGGGGCGCATGGACGGCACAGCAGATCCTGGCCAGCCGGCTGATCACGACGGTCGATACCCCTTCGTCGGTGACCAGCGGATTGCGCGCATCGAGCAGATTGCGTACGAGCTGGGTCGCGAACACGGTCTGGGCGATCTCGGCGCGCACCATGGCATGATGCTCGACTGGCACGCGCGTCTTGAACTCGGGCAATTCGCGCGACAGCTGGCGCACGAGGTCATGACCGAGCAGCGCGATCGCCCGTCGCACCGACACCACTTCGGCGCGGTCCCGGGTCTGATACGTCGATCCATTGGCGATGCGCAGCAGCCGAACCACGATGGCCGGGTCGGTGGTCGCCAGGTTCGCCAGAACCTGCACCCGAATGTCGAGATTGCTGGCCGCAATGCCGAGCCGGCGCGGCGCGTAGCTGGTCGCGGGCAGGTCGCGTTGCTTGTCGATCGCGGTGCGCAGTCTGACCAGCGCCGGGGGGTCGGGCGCTGCTGAGGGCGGAGCGTTCGCGTCATCGGCCATGGCCAGTCGATCATAGCGGCTGGCCATGCGGCATCAGCGCGGGAAATGCGCCGCTCATGCCCGCCAGTTCGGCGATCGGCGCTGAACGTCCAGACCGCTGCGCCGCCGATCCCGGCGGCCTGGCGCAGGGGCCGGTCAGGGCGACACCTCGACGCGGGTAAGATCGCGCGGTGCTCACCTTCGCTGCTGCCGTCTTTTTTCTGATCATCACGCCCGGTCCCGGCGTGCTGACCACGGCCGGCGTGGGCTCGGGCTTCGGTTATGCGGCCGGGCTGCGATTTCTGGCCGGACTGTTCATCGGCACCAACCTGGTCGGCCTGGCGGTGGTCAGCGGCCTGGCGGCGGTGGTCCTGTCGGTGCCGGGGCTGCGCACCGTCCTGCTGCTCGCCTCGGCCTCGTATCTGGTATTTCTGGCGGCGCGGATCGCTTTCTCGGGCAGTCGCATTGCCTTCATGCAGTCCAGACGAACGCCAGGCGTGGTCGCCGGCCTGATGCTTCAGGCCATCAATCCCGAAGGCTTATGCGGTCAATACCGCATTGTTCAGCGGCTTTGCCTTCTGGCCCGACAGCCTGATGGTGGAGATCATGATCAAATTCGTGATCATGAACCTCATCTGGGTTCCGGTTCACCTGTTGTGGCTGGCTGCGGGCGTTGGTCTGCACAAGCTCGATCTGCAGCCCGCTACCCAGCGACTCATCAATATTGCGATGGCACTGGCCATGCTCGCCGTGGTGGCGCTGGCCGCCTGGTCGCAGCGCTGAGCCTGCTAGGATTCACCGCAGCGCGTCAGGACGCTGACCACCCATCGAGGAGACCTGTTCATGATTCACGTTGTCGCTGTCATCACTGCCAAGCCGGGCCAGCGCGCCGCCGTGCTCGAGGCGTTTCATGCCAATGTACCCGCCGTGCGCGCCGAGCAGGGCTGCATCGAATACGGCCCGGTGGTCGACGCCGACGGATTTGGCAAGATCCAGACGCCTCTGGGCCCAGATACCTTCATGGTCATCGAGAAATGGGCCAGCGCGGATGCGCTCAAGGCGCATTCGGTCGCGCCGCACATGGCGGCCTATGGTGCCAAGGTCAAGGACCTGCTGGCCGGCCGCGTCATTCACGTGCTCACGGATGCCTGAACCGTGGTCGAAGGGCTGAGCGGCTCGGCCCGTTTGTGACTGCCTGGGCGAATCAAGCATGGATAACGAGGCGTTTCGCCATTGGCTGCACCGCGCAGCCGACTGGAGCGTGGATTATCGCGAGGGATTGCCGGCGCGGCCGGTGCGCGCCCAGGTCGCGCCGGGCGACGTGCTGGCGCGTATCCCGGTCGGCGTCCCCGAGCAGGCCGAACCTTTCGAGCAAATCTTCGCCGATTTCGAGCGCATCATTCCTGATGCGATGACGCATTGGCAGCATCCGCGGTTTTTTGCGTATTTTCCGTCGAATGCGGCGCCACCGGCCGTGATCGCTGAGGCGCTGGCCGGTGCCATGGCGGCCCAGGGCATGCTCTGGCAGACCTCGCCCGCGCTGACCGAGCTGGAGATCCGCATGGTCGACTGGTTGCGCCAGGCGACCGGATTGCCCGACAGCTTCAAGGGCGTGCTCCAGGACACGGCGTCCACCGCCACCTTGTGCGCGGTACTGACCATGCGCGAGCGCGCGCTGCAATGGCAGGGCAACCAGCACGGCTTGTCCGGGCTGCCCAGGTTACGCATCTATGCGTCAGGGCACACCCATAGTTCGATCGACAAGGCGCTCTGGATCGCCGGCATCGGCCAGGATAATCTGGTCAAGATTCCGGCGTCGTGCGCATCGCCCTGGTCGGTCGACGTTCAGGCCATGGGCGAGGCGATTGCCGCCGATCGGGCCGCCGGCCTGCTGCCGGCCGGCATCATTGCCTGCGTGGGCGGCACCTCGTTCGGCGCCTGCGATCGCATCGATGCGGTGGGCAGGCTGGCGCGCGAACAGAATCTGTTTCTGCATGTCGATGCGGCCTGGGCTGGATCGGCCATGATCTGCCCGAGTTCCGGCCGATCTGGCAGGGTGTGGAACTGGCCGATTCGCTCGTGTTCAATCCGCACAAATGGCTGGGTACGCCGATGGAATGCTCGGCTCATTTTGTGCGCGATCCGGACACCCTGGTGCGCACCCTGGCGATCCAGCCCGAATACCTGAAGACCCATGGTCGCGACGGCGTGGTGAATTTCAGTGAATGGTCGATCACGCTCGGTCGCCGCTTTCGTGCGCTCAAGCTCTGGTTTCTGCTGCGCCACTATGGCCTTGAAGGCCTGCGCACCATGATCCGCAACCATGTGCAATGGGCCGGCGAACTGGCCCAGACCATCGGCCAGGAAGCCGATTTTGAGATCGTCACCGAACCCATGCTCTCGCTGTTCACCTTCCGCTGGATACCGCCCGGGGGTGATCACTCGGCCGACGCGCTGGATGCGGCCAATCTTGCCCTGGTGGGTGCCATCAATGATGATGGCCGCACCTATGTGACCCAGACCCGGATCGATTCACGCGTGGCGATCCGCTTCCAGATCGGGCCTTTTGATACCACCGACGATCAGGTGCGGCAGGCCTGGCGGGCGATCCGCGAGCTGGCCGTGCGTTCCTGAGCCGCGATGCCATTTAGCCGGTGCCAGCCGGCGCCCGTGCGAACGCCGTCGCGCCAGCGTGTTGGCACAGTCACGGCGTCGTGATCCGCCAGGTCCGCACCCAGTCCACCTCGGCATGGGTCGGGAAACGGTCGGCTTCGATTCCATGCCGACCGGCGAAATTGCCGCCCACGGCCAGATTCAGAATCATCACCGCCGGATTGGCCGGCTCACCGACATTGGTCACCCAGCGATAGTTCTCGCACACGGTCGTGACCTCGCCGACGAAAAAGCACACGCCATTCACATCCCAGCGCGCGCCGACCTCGATCCATCGGTCCTTCTGCGAGATGGCCGATACCCAACGATCATTGACCGGTTCATAGCCAGGCAGCTGGCCGGTGAAGCCGGGTTCAAACGGATTGACCAGAGGATTGTTGATGTAGGTGCGTTCGCGCTTACGTGAATCGGTCTGGCCCGAGGTCTGGCCAGGCGGCGCATACAGGCGCGCACTCTGCGAGAACTGGAATTCATTGTCTTCGATGCGGTTCAGGGCGCCTTCATAGATGTCGATCTCGGGTGGCCACTGGCTGCCTGCCGCGGTCATTTCCGGATACAGCCACACCTGGGGAAACGTGCCCTGCACATCAGGTGTGCGGATGCGCGCGCGGATCAGGTAAGCGACGCCTGCGCCTGGCTTGAAGGTCGCCTTGCTGCTGATCATGGCCGACTCATAGGCAACCAGGCCGTCATTGCGCGGCAGATTCACGAAGTTCGCCCACTGTGGATTCGGAAACGGGTCGGGCAGCGTCCTGGCGGCCCGCAGCTTGAGCGTTCCGTCGCTGACCACGTGCAACAGATTGCCCTGTGAATCAACATCGCGATATCGGTGCTGCTCGTCGTTGACCACATCGCCGCGGCCACCGCCGAACTGGTCCAAGCGTTGGCAGAAGGCATCGGCGAAGCCGGGTTGAATCTGATTGCGTCCTTCTTCGCCGGGCAGCCCGCCGAACACGAAGCGGGTACACCATTTGCCGCGATCCAGCGAACTGCTGTCGAACTCATCGGTCAGTTCGGCAACCGGCACCATGCCCGGTTCGTCGGTATCGATGATCCAGGACAGGGGCGCTTCGGCGGATCCGCTCAGGCGCACGCGACACAGTTGGTTCGCAGCGATCGTCGGCGTGCGATCACAACCCAGCGCCATCACTTCGCTGGCGCCGAGTACCACTCGTCGCAATTCAGCGGCCTTGTCGCCCGCCGGGTTTCGTTCCTCCAGGGACTGCGTGACCCGGGTGTTGTCGTCTTCGGCGAACTGGAACAACGCATTGATGCCGACCGGATCATCGGCCGGATCGGCCTGCAGCGGCATCGAATACGCAATTGTCACCAGGCCGTCGAACTGACCGGGTGCCGGGTTGGCCGCCAGCGTGCGACCGGATCCGCTTTTCTGATTGACCACGAATCCATAGGGCAGCACGAAGCTTGCACCGGACTGCGGCGGCGGCAGTTCACCTTCCCGAAACACCTGGAACGACTCGCGTCCGGCGAGGGCCGCCGAGGCATCGGCGTTCACGCCATGGCTGGGCATGATGCTGGCTGCGATGACCGGATCCGCAGCCCGCGAATCGGCCCGTAACAGCCGTGAAATGGCCGATTGCCCGATTGACCGTGGGGCCGAGATGGCGATCAGGGTCACGTTGCGCCGTGCCGTCCCATAAGCGGCGCAAGACCCCGGCGTGTCGCAATGGATGGCATTGCGGACCTCGAAGGTCGAGGTCACGTATCGGCGCCCCCCGTTGCCCCGCACGCCGATGTCGCGAGTGCTGGTCGCGATCCGCCGAAAGTCCAGACCGGCGGGCAAGGACCTGAGCGACGCATCGGCCTTGGTCGATCTCGGGCCCGATCCGACCGGGTCCACCGGGTCCACTGGGTCCAGCGAGGCCAGCATGGCGGCGCTGCCGATGCCGCTCATGTTCAGCTCGATCAGTCCTTGCAAAGGCTTGCCGGTGATGATCGGTGGCGGGTCGGCCCCGACTATCGTCGTGGCGAATCCTGCCGGCTCGTCCGACGGATGATCGGCAAGTGCCGGGTCGGCCCGGTCAGTGGTGGGTTCGCCGCCACAGCTCGCGATCAGCGCGATCAGCAAGGGCAGGGCGAGCAGGCGCATGCGCAGCGCGGTGCCGAGAGAGAAAGACAACTCGGTCATGTTGAGGGTGTCCGGCCGCTCGAGCGGCAGTTCGGAAATTGATGGGCATTGGCCCGATCCGGTGACCTCCTGGCAACCGCGGATCGGCGTTCTGACGTGAACAAGTGCAAAGCCTAACGATAGGCAGTGGGACGATCGTCCTGATGTTGCCCTTATCGAACGACCACCGGACAGACGGTCCGTGATGGTCGACGACAGTATCCGGCCCGATCGGTTCCCCGGGCCACGGCAGGTCTGATCGGGCAACCTGGAGCGGGCACTGGTAAGGTTGAGCCCGTGTTTCCGACCGACTGTCCGATAGATGATTGCCCTCCCCGGGTCTGTTGGCTGTGTCTACGGCAATCACTCGGGCATCGAATTCAGGAGTCAGAATGAACAGACGAACCCTGCTGGGCCGCGGCGCGATGCTGGCGATCCCGGCAATTGCCTCGAGCCTGCTGTACCGCCATGGCCGCGTCCATGCCGCCGCGCCCATCGACAAGATCGAGAAGACGCCGGCGCAATGGCGCGAGTTGCTCACGCCGGCCCAGTTCCGCGTGCTGCGCGAGGAGGGTACCGAAGCGCCATTTTCGAGCCCGCTCAATAACGAGAAACGGCCGGGCCGGTTCGTGTGCGCGGGCTGCCGCCTGCCCCTGTTCGACAGTGCGGCGAAATACGACAGCGGCACGGGTTGGCCGAGTTTTTTCGAGCCTCTACCCGATGCGCTGGGCACCAGCGTCGACTTCAAGCTGATCCTGCCGCGCACCGAATATCACTGCGTGCGATGTGGCGGTCATCAAGGCCATGTGTTCGATGACGGTCCGCAACCCACGGGCAAGCGGTATTGCAACAACGGGGTGGCGCTCGCCTTCATTCCGGCATGAACCGAACAATCACGCTGCTGCTGTTGGCCGCCGCGGCCATCCTGTCGATACCCTGGCTGATCGTTCCGGGCGCTGCGCCAGGCGGTCTGGCGATGGCCGACGACACCATGCCCGCCCAGGCGCCGGTCGCCTTGCCTGGCCAGGCTACGGCGATATTTGCCGGTGGTTGCTTCTGGTGCATGGAAAAACCGTTCGATGAGCTCGACGGCGTGGTGTCGACCACGTCCGGGTACACGGGTGGCAAAACGACCGACCCGACCTACCGGTCCATTTCGGACGGCAGTACCGGTCACACCGAAGCGGTTCAGGTGATCTATGACCCGGGCAAGGTGTCCTACGACAAGCTGCTCGAAGTGTTCTGGTTGAATCACGATCCGACCACGAAGGATCGCCAGTTCTGCGACAAGGGCACGCAATATCGTCCGGCCATCTTTCCGGTCGACGACGAACAATTCCGGCTAGCTGTGGCCTCGCGTGAGGCGCTGGCGATGAACAAGCCGTTCAGCGCGCCGATCATCACCGAGATCACCGCGGCCGGCCGGTTCCATCCGGCCGAGTCCTATCATCAGGACTACTACCTGAAGAATCCGTTGCGTTATCACTATTACCGCACCGGGTGTGGTCGTGATGCCCGCTTGCAGCAACTATGGGGCAATCGCGTCGGTTCGTGAGGCGAAGCGGCGCAGGGTGGCCGCGATGGCCCTGCGCATGAACAGGATCAGCCCCTGGCCGCGTCGGCCGCGATGACGCTCGCCAACGCCTGGCTGAGCCATTCATGCTCGTCGTCGCGGCCCACGCCAATGCGGATGGTCCGGTTCAGCGGGGCAACGCCGGGCATGCGCACGAACACATCCTGGTCGAGCAAGGCATCACGCACCCGGGTCGCGCGCTCGGTCGTGCCCAGGTCAACGGCGACGAAGTTGGTCGCCGAGGGTAGCCAGGCCAACTCATGACGCGCCGCCAGTGCATAGATCCGTTCGCGACCAGCCTGAACCCGGTCCTGCACCTGGGCCAGAAAATCGTCGTCATGCAGCGAGGCCAGCGCCGCGGCCTGAGCCAGCCGGTTCACCGCAAACTGATTACGCACCTTGTTCAGACCGGTGATCAGGTCCCGATGGCCTATGGCATAGCCGATCCGCATGCCGGCCATGCCATAGGCCTTGGAGAAGGTGCGCAGGCGCAGCACCCGGTCACAGCGGGTATCGATGCCCGGAATGACGCCGGCCGGCGCGAATTCCGCATAGGCTTCGTCCAGGGCGAGCACGCTGCCCGGGGACACCTGGGCAATCGCGCGGTCAATGGTCTGGGCCGCATGCCAGGTGCCCATCGGATTGTCCGGGTTGGCCAGATAGATCAGGGGCGCCCGGCACTCGCGTCCCCGCTCCACCAGAGCCAGCGCGTCCTCGTGATCGTCGTTGTAATCGACCAGGTTGAGCACGCCGCCGAATCCGGCCACGTGATAGTTGAAGGTCGGATAGGCGCCCCGCGAGGTCACCACCGATGCGCCGGGTGCCACCAGCATTCTCACGATCAGGCCCAGCAGCGAATCGATGCCGGCATCCACGCAGATTTCATCGATGGACACGCCATGACGCGCGGCCAGCGCTTCGCGCAATGAATGATTCTCCGGGTCGCCATACCAGGCCACCCCGGATGCGCCTTCGATGATGGCAGCCAGCGCCTTGGGTGAAATACCGAAGGCGCTTTCATTGGCACCGATACGCGCCCGGAACAGTCGGCCACGCTCGCGCTCCATGGCCTCGGGCGCGACAAACGGAATGGCGGCAGGCAGGCTGGCGACCAGGGCGGTAAACGGGATCGGCATGGTGATGACAAAGCATCGTGGATGGCCGCAAATGGTATAACGAAGGGCTCAAGGACGAAGGGCTGAAGGCCCGACCGGCCTTGCCCCCAGCCCCGAGGATTCTCCGTGACCGACCCAGCCGACCGAATCACACCGTACAAGGCTTTCGAGCGATACGAACAGGTCCGCCCGCGCATGCCGCCGGCCGACTTTCCCGGCAATGGCGAAGTGCGTGCCGATCTGCGCGAATTGTTCGATGAATTCGACGCCTTCGTGCTCGATGGTTTCGGCGTGCTGAACGTGGGGGACGCGCCCGTACCCCAGGCTGCCGAGCGGGTCGGCCAGATGCGCGCGGCCGGCAAGCAGGTGCTGGTGCTGACCAATGGCGCGAGCTTTCCCAGCAGCCGCACGGCCGACAAATACCGCCGCTGGGGTTTTGATCTGGCCGATGCCGATGTGATCTCCAGTCGTGATGCCCTGGCGGTCGGGCTGGCCGAGTATCCGGAATCGATGCAGTGGGGCTTTGCCGCGACCCGCGACTCCGAGATCGAGACTCTCGCGCCGCACGCCATCCTGCTCGAAGACGACGCGGCGGCGTACGACGCGGTGGATGCGATCGTATTGCTCAGTGCGCTGGACTGGAATGCCGGGCGTCAGGAACTGCTTTACCAGTCGCTGATGCGACAGCGTCGCCTGCTGCTCGTGGGCAATCCGGATCTGGTGGCCCCGCGTGAAGACTTTCCCTCACTGGAGCCAGGCTGGTTTGCCAATGATCTGGCTGACCGGACACGGGTCTTTCCCGTGTTCTACGGCAAGCCGTATCGCAATGTATTCGAGCTGGCCGCTGCCCGATTGACCGGGGTATCGCCGGCACGTATTGCCATGGTTGGCGACTCGTTGCATACCGATATTCTGGGCGCCGCGTCCTTTGGCTGGCGATCGGTGCTGGTGACCGATCACGGCCTGTTCAAGAACGAGGACATTGCTGCCTTGTGCGAACGCAGCGGGATCTTCCCGGATTACTGCGTCGATATCACCTAGGAGGCCGTCCCATCGGTTGATTCGATGCTGTCCGGCTCGATGCAGACCGGCCGGTGAAGCCGGCAACCCCAAGAAAAATAAAAAAAGAGTTATTTCGGCCAAATTATCTGATTATTTTGTTAGAAAAGGTCGAGATTTGTACGCTTTTCCGACAAACCGAGCTAACCTCAGGCCACGTTTTGACCCATTGCGTGGCAGATTTGACCCGCCACGTGGCCCGCATGACCACTGCCCACCCATCCAGCCCGGTCGATCTGCTGCAGTCACGGCCACCGGACCAGCTCGTGCGCTTTCGCCGCAGCCTGCTGGCGACTCTGTCGTCGCTGGCCGTGATTCTGGTGGTGGTGAGCATGCACGCCGCCGGCATGCTCGATATCGCGGCGATGCAGCTGTCGATATCCCTGGTTGCCGGCACGATTGCGCTGGTGTTCACGCTGCTGCTCAGTGGCGTGAACAAGCGGTTTCGTGACCCCAGTCTGACCATCGGCCAGACACTGCTGGCCAGTATCGTGTTGATCGTCACCGCTTACATGGCCACGGCCCAGGGTCATGCCGTCGCCTTGCTGATGGTGCCGATCGCCTTCGTCTACGCCTCGTTTCGTTTCGGCTTTCTGACCCTGCTCGGACTGGGCGCGGTCGTCCTGCTGTTCGCCGCTGCCGAACTACTGGCGCGCCAGTGGTTCGATCCGCCCCATCCGATCGATACCCGCGATGCGCTGGTGCATTTCTGGGCCCTGGCGGCATCGCTGATGACCCTGGCCCTGATCGGCGGTCAGCACACCGAATTGCGTCGGCGCAACCGGACCGAACGCGCGGTCTCGCATATCGCGATGAACGGACTCAGCGAGGCGGTGCTGACGGTGGACCGCTACTGCGCCGTGCGCTTCATGAATGGGGCGGCCCGCGAGCTGTTTGGCTATACCCGTGAGATCGAGGCCTGGCCGGCGCTCGACCGGATCTGTCGCTTCGTGGACCAGGCGCCGCTCAGCCACACGCTGTCGTTGCTGGGGCGTCAGCTGGAGGCCGGCGTGAGGCAGGCCGCGGTCGTGGACGGCCAACCAGGCGATGCGCGGGATTCGGGTCAGATCGGCGGCATGATCGAACTCGATACGGGCGCGTATCGCGATATCCGGCTCTCGGCCTCACCGATGATGACCGAGACTGGCCGGATCGAAGGCTTCGTGCTGGTCGTGCGTGATGTATCCGAGACCCGGCGGCTGATGCGCGAGCTGGAACATGCCGCAACCCATGACTCATTGACCGGCCTGCTCAACCGACGTGGCTTCATCATCCGGCTCAAGCATCTGCTCAACACACCCTGCGGCGACGATCCGCCCGGCGTGATCCTGGCCATCGATCTGGATCAGTTCAAGATGGTCAATGACGCCTGCGGTCACGAGGCCGGCGACGACCTGCTCTGTCAGGCTGCCAGCGTGATGGCCAGCCTCACGCCGCCGGGTGCATCGCTGGCCCGTATCGGCGGCGATGAATTCGGACTACTGGTGCGCGGTCAGACGCTCGCGACCGTCGAGGCGCTGGCCAACCGCTTCATCCTGGCCATGGCCGATATCCGCTTCGGGCGCGATGGTCGCCTGTTCCGGATCGGCGCGAGTATCGGCCTGGCCGAGATCACTGGCGATTGCTTCAGCAGCGAAAGCCTGTTGTCGCGCGCCGATGCGGCCTGCTTCATTGCCAAGCAGCGGGGCCGCAACTGCGCGCAGGTCTATGCGCCCAGTGACCAGGAGATCGCGCGTCATCAGATCGACATGGGCTGGGGGCGGCGGATTGCCGATGCCCTGCAGAACCAGGGATTCGCGCTCTACCTGCAGCGTATCGTCCCGATCAATTCGTCGCGCACCGAGGTCGATCAGTATGAGGTGCTGGTGCGCATGATCGAACCCGATGGCGAAGTGATCAAGCCGGGCGCATTCCTGCCGGCTGCCGAGCGTTTCAACCAGATCGGGGCGATCGATCGCGCAGTGATCCGGATGGCGGTCTCGGCGCTGGCCCAGTTGGCCGCCTCGGGTCGCCGACTGCCCCATCTGTCGATCAATCTGTCGCCCACCAGTCTGCGGGATCCGACCCTGCTCGAGTGGCTGGGCACGACGCTGCGCGAGTTCGACATTGCCGGTGCCAACCTGACTTTTGAACTCACCGAGACGGCGGCGATCTTCGATCTCGATCAGGCCCTGAATTTTTTCGGCAAGCTGCGCGTCATGGGTTGCCGGGTGGCCCTGGACGACGTCGGCAGCGGATTCAATTCATTTGCGAATCTACGCTGGCTGCCGGTCGATCAGATCAAGATCGACGGCGGCTACGTGCGGGGCGCGATCAGCAATCCGCTCGATCGGGTGCTGGTCGAGTCGATCCAGCGCATTGCCGATATTCTGGGTGTCGAGACAGTGGCCGAGTACATCGAAAGTGATGAATTGATCGAGTTGATGACCAGCATTAGGATCGATCATCTGCAGGGCAATGCACTGCATGAGCCCGAGCCGCTTGAATCGGTCGTGACGCGGATCCCGCCGGGCCTGGCCCTGGTTGAGCGACGCGCCGGCTGACCCCAGTTCGTCGGCAGGACTGCCATCCGGCCCTCGATGCCGTGCGCGGTATCGTTACAATCGGCCGCAACCAATCGACCATTTAGGAGATTTTCATGACCCGGCGCGTTGCCACGCACGGCCTGTCCGTTTCGGCAGGACTGCATCAGATGATCGAGCGCGAGGCCCTTCCGGGCACGGGCATTGCCGCGGACCGTTTCTGGCAGGGCCTGGCCGACCTCGTCCATACCCAGGGTCCGAAGAATGCCGCCCTGCTCGAGCGCCGCGCACAATTGCAGCTCCAGATCGACCAGTGGCATCTGGATCGCAAAGGCCAGCCGCATGATGCGCAGGCCCACCAGGCCTTTCTGCGTGAGATCGGCTATCTGCTCGAAGAGGGACCGGCCTTCTCGGTATCGACCAGCGGCGTCGATCCGGAGTTCTCGACCATTCCGGGCCCACAACTGGTGGTGCCGGTGATGAACGCGCGCTATGCGCTCAATGCGGCCAATGCCCGCTGGGGCAGCCTGTATGACGCGCTGTATGGTACCGACGCGATGGGCGATGCACCGACGGCCGGCGGCTATGACAGCGTGCGCGGCGAGCGTGTGATCGCCTGGGCCAAGGCGTTTCTGGACCGCTCGATGCCGCTCGCGACAGGCAGTCATGCGCAGGTGAGCGCCTGGCGGGTGCAGGCTGGCCGGCTGCTGGCCAAAACACCGTCAGGCGAAACCGGTCTGGCCGATCCCGCCCGGTTCGCGGGTTACCGTGGCAATCCCGAGGCACCGCAGGCCATCCTGTTCGTCAATCACAGCCTGCATGTCGAACTGAGCATAGACCCGGCACACCCGATCGGTCAGTCCGATCCGGCTGGTGTGGCCGACATGTTGCTTGAGTCGGCCGTCTCCACGATCATGGACTGCGAAGACTCGGTGGCGGCGGTCGATGGCGACGACAAGGCACTCGCCTATCGCAACTGGCTGGGGCTCATGAAGGGTGATCTGACCGAGTCGGTGGACAAGGGCGGGCGCCGATTCGAGCGCAGACTCAATCCGGATCGCGAGTATCGGGCACCTGATGGCAGCCCGTTCAGCGTCAAGGGTCGATCCCTGATGCTGGTGCGCAATGTGGGCCATCTGATGCGCACACCGGCGGTGCTCGATCGGAACGGGCAGGAGGTGTTCGAAGGGCTGCTCGATGCGATGTGTACCGTGCTGATCGCCATGCACGACCTGAACAAGACCGGGGGGCTGCGCAACGCAACCCAGGGCTCAGTCTATGTCGTCAAACCGAAGATGCACGGCCCCGACGAAGTGGCGTTTGCCGATGAGACTTTCACCATGGTTGAACGGGCGCTCGGTCTGCCCGCGAACACCGTGAAGCTGGGCATCATGGATGAGGAGCGGCGGACCACGGTGAATCTGCAGGCCTGTATCCGTGCGGCCAGGAACCGCGTGGCCTTCATCAACACCGGCTTTCTGGATCGCACCGGTGATGAGATTCACACTTCCATGCATGCCGGCCCGATGGTGCGCAAGGCCGACATGAAAGCCATGCCCTGGATCCGGGCTTATGAAGACTGGAACGTCGACGTGGGTCTGGCCTGTGGCTTGTCCGGCCATGCGCAGATCGGCAAGGGCATGTGGGCCATGCCCGATCTGATGAAGGCCATGCTCGAGCAAAAGCTCGCGCATCCGCGCGCCGGTGCCAATTGCGCCTGGGTGCCGAGCCCGACCGCAGCCACCCTGCATGCCACGCACTACCACGCCGTGGATGTACTGGCGCGACAACGCGAAATCGCCGGCGGCGGTCGCCGCGCGAAACTGAGCGATATCCTGACGATTCCGGTCGCCGCCGATCCGAACTGGTCAGAGGCCGATATTCGCGCCGAACTGGAAAACAATGCGCAAGGCATTCTGGGCTATGTCGTGCGCTGGGTCGATCAGGGTGTGGGCTGTTCGAAAGTGCCCGACATCAACGATGTGGGCCTGATGGAAGATCGTGCAACCTGCCGCATCTCCTCGCAGCACATCGCCAACTGGTTACATCATGGCATTGCCAGCCAGGCACTGGTGATGGACGTGATGAAGCGGATGGCGGTGGTGGTGGACAAGCAGAATGCCCATGACCCGGAGTATCGGCCCATGGCGCCCGGTTACGATGGCTTCGCCTTTCAGGCGGCCTGCGACCTCGTGTTCAAGGGCGTGGATCAACCCTCGGGATATACCGAGCCGGTTTTGCATGCGCGCCGCCTGGCACTGAAGGCATCACGCTGACGGCAAACCACGGTACATAGGGTGCCGGCAACACGCTGGATGAACCGATACCCCACCGATCACGCACTGGTCAGTTGGCATCTGGGCATTGGGTGGCAATCTAGACGCCGGGCGCGAGCCCGGCGTCTGTTCGTGTCGACACCCGCCAGGCCCAGAACTGCGCAGCTCACAGGTTCGACGGATTGCAGGGCGCGTGGGCTGGTAACGCTGAATCGATTTGCCATTAAGCTTTAAACTCTTGGGAATCTGTGCAACTGATGCCTTAGATTCTCGCTCTAGCCGAAGCAAGAGGCTGGTCGGCTCGGCGTTGGAATTGGCCGAAAATCTGCTCTCGGCTAGGAGCGGTCGTAGACTGCCATCCGCTGTACGGCGACCGACTGCTCAGAACTCCCAGCCTTCGGCCTCCATGAAGCCCTCGAGGTCGAGGTACGGAATATTGAAGTGCTCGCAGATGTTGGGTATCTTGACTGCGTTCGGCTTGCGCCGCTCCATCGTCACGACAGTGCCGCCGACCGCATAGGCACGGGCAACGATGAAGGCGTCGGCATTGCGGCCACCTTTGAAGAGTTTCTGTTTTTCGATGTTGGCTTGAAAGTGTCCCACCATGTAGATCTGCCCTACAAAGGCCCCCTCCTTCGCGTCGGGTGTCGCGAAGAGCTTTTCGTTAGCCTTGGCCCACTCAGTGTCGGCACCTGGCACGCCGTCATGCAACTCGTGGTAAGCCTCGCGCGTCGAAGTGATCTTGCCTTCTAAAACGAGCTTATCGAACGCTTTCCACAGCGAAACGAAGCGTTTTCGGAAGTAGTTCTTGTGCAGGTTGGATATGACGTTGGTGTCGAGCACGTACATCAAAGGCCTCCCCCCGCGAATTTCTCAGCAAAGGTTGGCAAGTTCTTCGGTTTGAGGTTCAGATACTCGGCGAGTTGGATTCGGTCAAAGCGCCGTTGGTAGTACCTCGTAAAAGCTAGATCGATGTAGCGTTGGCCGAGGTAGGCGCGCTGGCTGTTGTAGAAGTTGCCTGACGATTCATCGTCCCTGCCCTTAATCTGTGCAGCCCATTCTTTAGCGGCTGCATCGTACTCGGCGGCGTCGATCAAGTCTCGGTCAAGAAACTTCCGGTAGATCACCTCGCGGCTCACGCTGAAGTGAGCCGCGAGGTGAGTCGCAAATGGCCTGCCGATGGTTCCATCCTTGAGCAACTCGTCTAGCACGTCGTCGGGGACGAGGACGCGTGAGGCCAATCCATTGCAAATGATCTCGATCGCCTGTTCCGCTCCGCCAAGGTGGTCGATCGTATGGTCATCGATCATGTCGATACCACTCGTGTGAAAGAGCAAATGACCCAGCTCATGGAACAGCGTGAAAATCTGACGCGACTTCGCCGAACTGTTGTTGATGTAGATGACTGGGAACTCTTCGTCGTAGAGGCAGAACCCGAAGTAGTTGGGCGCGCGGAAGGCGTCCTTGAAGACGTACACGCCCGCCTTCGTGGCGAACACCTCACGCCAATGCTCAAGGGCCTCGTCGACGCTCTTCCAGCTCGCTTGCTCCTCAATGCTCACGCCTAGGTACTCTCGAACTTGAGCAGCAATCTCTTCGAGCGAGGTACTCGTCGACGGTTTGAGGTCCCGTGAGATAACGCGCCCCGCCGGGTTCTTCCCGTCGTTCAGCTCAGCGAGGTTGAGCTGCATTGCCTGGCCTCGACGCAGAAAAAGTCGAACCGTGCGCGGAATGGCGGCGAAGTCCGCTGGCGTGAGCGTGCGGAAAGACTGTTCGATTGGCGGCACTGCGGGCGGCTTAGGGAAGAAGAAGACGGCAACAGGGATCTTGAACCGCTCGGCCATCTGTTCTACCTGCACGTAGGTCGGCAGCGACTCGCCCGCTTCCCAGGCTTCAATCTTCTTAAAGTGACGGATAGCATCGTCCATCGAATAGCCGGCGCGTTCACGCGCCCATCTAACAACGGCGGGAGTGATCGGTAAGCCTTCCTTGACCTCTGCCATATCAGCGCCCTTCGCCCAGATCAACGGAGATGGGGACGTTATGCTTTCTAAACAGGTCGCGCAGCGCTTCGGCCAAGCAATCCTTGACGTTATATCCTGTCTTTGCCTGGACCATTCGCAGAGATGCCTTCACCTCGGCTGGGAAGTAGGCCGAAATGTTTACCTCGCCCGCTTTGTGAATCTGGCGGGGCTTAGGAACAACCGTGGGCTTTCCCTCGATAGCGTCAGGCTCAACCTCGGCGACCGTCAGGGCTCGCTTGGCCTTCGGTCTTGCTTCCACTGTCGAGCTGAAGGGTTTTTGAGCTGCTTGTTTCGCCACTTTTAGCTACCTTGAGATGTTGAGATGTTGAGATGTTGAGATGTTGAGAGAATACACCTTTGTAGGGCATATGTTCAGAAGCACTTGTTCGTGACATTGATGTCGACCGGGTAGTTTCTCCGTGGACAGCACCTCGACACTTCAGCTCCCAAATATTGCCTCTCTCGCGTGACGGCCCCTTAGCCGATCCCTGCCACCGGACCGAGTTAAGGCCGTAATTCAAAGCGCAGTGGCAAAATTCAAGACTCGATGGCGATCGACAACTAGCGCTGACACGAAGCTCCGCAAAATTCTGAGCGCAGTGAGAAAATTCCGGAGTCTGTAAGAACGGACAGTGCATTCCGGTCTGCCACACATGCTGTTACAGAGGTTGACATCTACTGTCAGGGCATGGACGACCGAAACGATTTTCGTCAAACGGATTCCATTTTCATGCGCCGTTGATAACCCGGCGGGCGAATCCGGACATCACAACCCTCTATGATGCGGGCGATGAAAACCATAATGACTCCTCTCGCCTCCGCCCGCGCCCTCGTCCGTTCCACCGTTGCCCGATTTGCACGGCATCAGTTGCGACTGGCGATGGCCGGCCTGTTCGTTTTGAACGGCTCGCCGCTCCAGGCCCAGGTTTACGTACCCTTCAATACCACCTACTCCCAGGAAGACACCCGTGGAGGTGGGCTGGAGATCACCCCCGCCGTCGGCAATGATGATTTTCATCCAGCGTCCTACACGGAGTTGTTGTTCGCCGATGAATTCAATGGCGATGCGCTGGATCGCAGCAAGTGGTGCACCCGCTTCAGTTGGGGCGGCGGCACGACGGCACCTCAGGTAGAAGATCCGGAATGCACGCCCTTCGTCGGCCAGGGTAATCTGGATTTCGTCAATGATGAATGGCAGCGCTACCGGGACGTCAACATCGACGGCGAACCCCTTCACGTACTGAGCAACGGCGTGATCGCGCTGCGTGCAACCAAGAACAACAGCAACCCCGGCGACCTCTCGTTCGAGGGGGCGATGCTGCGCAGCAAGCTGAACATCCGTCCCGAGGGTTCGCAGCGCTACTACATCACCGCCCGGGTCAGACTACCCAGCGCCCGCGGCACCTGGCCGATGATCTGGCTCGCCCCCGATCTGGATGAAAACGGTGTGGCCAACTGGCCGCCCGAAATCGACATCCTGGAAGCGCCGGTCAATGATGAGACCGAGACCATCTATACGCTGTATCAGCATTCGCAGATCCACCAGAATCAGACCGGTTCAAATCAGCACGAATACACCTATTCGCATCCCGACTATGACACACGCTGGGGTTTCTGGAAGGGTTCGCAGAGCCTGCGCGAGATCTGGCTGGAGATCGGCACCGAATGGAGCGCCGACGAAGTCTGTTATTTCATCAACGGTATCAAGCTGGCTTGCGAGAACTACCGCTGGGTGACCAACGCGGGCAGACCGGCCAACAAGTCCAATCTGCTGATCAACATGGCCGTCGGTGGCGCCTGGCCGGGCCGCAACGGTGTTGATGTGTCCAAATTCCCGGTTCAGATGGAACTGGATCACATCCGCATCTACACCCGGTAGTCGACCATGGCACGATGGGACGAACGACGAGCACGCATGCGGGCATTGCTCGCCGCGCCCGGCTGCACATTCCCCGCATCCGTTCATGATCCCATGTCCGCCCGTATCGCGAGCCAGTTGGAATTCGAGGCGGGCATCTTCGCCGGATCGGTCGCCTCGCTCACCGTGCTCGGCGCCCCGGACATCATCCTGCTGACCCTCACCGAATTCGCCGAGCAGGCGATGCGGATTTCGCGCGCTGCAGATCTGCCTCTGCTGGTCGATGCCGATCACGGCTATGGCAATGCATTGAACGTGATGCGTTGTGTCGAGGAACTGGAAGCGGCCGGTGTGGCCGCGTTATCGATCGAAGACACCGAGTTGCCCGCGGCAGCCGGCAGCAAGGGCGCGGCACGCCTGACCAGCCTCGACGAAGGCGTGGGCAAGATGCGCGCGGCGCTCGCGGCCCGTGCCGATCCGGCGCTGGTGATCGCCGGACGAACGAGTGCGGCCGGCATCACCGATGCGACGGATGCGGCGCGGCGGCTTCGCGCCTACGAGGACGCCGGCGTCGATGCCTTGTTCGCCGTTGGCGTGCGCGATCGCGCGGCGCTCGAACTGATCTCGGCGGCCACTACGCTGCCGATCATCCTGGGCAGTGCCCCACGCGAGCTGCGCGATCCGGCGCTGCTCGAGGCCAACCGGGTGAAAATCTGCCTGCTGGGCCATCAACCATTTGCCGCCGCGGTGCAGGCCATTCACGACACCCTGAGTCGGCTCAGGGCCGGCGACGATCCGGCCACGCTGCCGGGTGTCGCACCGGCATCGTTGATCCGCACGCTGACCCGCGCAGACGACTACCAGGCCTGGACCGACCGGTTTCTCGACGACCGGTGACGCGCGGGCGATGGGCGCCCGCATCAGTCTTCCAGCGCGCCGAGCGCGGCCGGCTTGCTTGCGGCCACGCGCAATCCATCGAGCGCGATCACGTTGCCCGAACCCTCCCGGATGCCGTTCAGTGGTGACTGCCTGAAGGCACGGGCCAGCGGTGCTTGCTCCACATAGCCTGCGCCACCCTGGCATTTGAACGCAGTTCAATGCCGCATCATCGCCGTTCACCTTGGCAAGGGTCAGAAACGCGTCCGACATCGGTCTCGGTCAGCGATGCGCAGCACCCGACCAGACGAACGCAAGCCGGCGTTGCCGCAAACACGACGCCGCCATGACTCGGACTCGCGCATGAGCGGCGGCCTGAGCGCCATCGATGGTCGGCGTCGGCCGTTGCGCCTGGATGCAGACCGTCGGTCGGCAAGTGGCTGGAACAGCCGGGTTTTATGCCGAATACCCAGGGGTCAGCCCTATCGGAATCTGCGTGATGAATCAGAAAGACAAGCGACCGGACGCCGGGTCGCCCAGTAAGGACAAGCGATCGCGCATCATGATCGCGACGGCACTCATCAGTCTGCTGTTGAGCGGATGCGGGGGCGGTGGCGGTGGCGCCGATGCCGCAGGCAATGCCGTCCCGGATGACGGTACCACGACGGGCACGGCGGACGGTTCGACGGCGAGCGATCTGAATACGTTCAGCGTGATGTCCGATCCCGGTTTTAATCCGGCCTTCGATCAGACCGACCGGATCGGTGGCGGGCTCACGATCGAACCGGCATTCGGGTCCGACGACTATCGTCCGGCCGGCTATGACGAACTGGTATTCGCCGACGAGTTCGACGGCAGTGAACTCGATCGCAGCAAATGGTGTACGAGATTCAGCTGGGGGGGGGGACAGGAGCCGCTGCAAATGCCCGATGAGGCATGCACGCGGCATGGGCAGGGAACGCTGGACTTCGTGAATGACGAATGGCAGCGTTACCGGGACTTCAATCGGCGCGGAGAGGCGCTGCATGAAATGCGTGATGGCGTCATTGCATTGCGCGCGACCAAGAACTCGGCAGATCCGGCAGACCGGACCTTTGAAGCCGCCATGCTGCGCAGCAAGCAGACATTCCGCCCCGAAGGCGCACAGATGTATTACATGACGGTGCGGGTGAAGCTGCCCAGTGCACGCGGTACCTGGCCGATGGTCTGGCTGGCGCCGGCACTGGACGATGCGGGCAATTCGCAGTGGCCCCCGGAGATCGACATTCTGGAGGCACCGGTCAATGACGACACTGAAACGATCTACAACCTGTACCAGCATCTGCAGATTCATCGCAATCAGACCGTGTCGGGTGGCCACGAGTATGACTACGCCGACCCGGCCTACAACACACAATGGGGTTACTGGAAATCGGTCAACAGCCTGCGCGATATCTGGCTGGAAGTGGGTACCGAATGGGGCGCCGAGCATGTCTGCCACTACATCAACGGACGGGCGCTTGCCTGCGAAAAATACCGCTGGGTGGATAACGACGGCAACGTCGCCAACCCGGGCAGTCTGCTCATCAACATGGCGATCGGCGGCGGATGGGCGGGCAAGAACGGTGTTGACCTGTCCCGCTTCCCGGTGAAGATGGAACTGGACCACGTGCGCATCTATCGTCGCTGAGTTGGCGCGCGAACGCCGCGAAAACGTGTAGAGTCCATGACCGCCCCGCCGCAATACGGCGGGGCGGTTGGTTTTCGCTTCCGGCACCGGGTTTCATGCGGATCGGGTCGCGGGCGCGACCAGCCGATTCATCAACCGACCGGATGGAGACCCGCTTGCTGCACGAACTCAGAATTTATCGCTGTCTGCCGGGGCGCCTGCCTGCCCTGCATGATCGCTTTCGCAATCACACGCTCCGGCTGTGGGACAGACACGGCATCCGGCAGGCCGGTTTCTGGACGGTGCTGATCGGGGAAAACCAGCACGAGCTGTATTACCTGCTCGCCTGGGCGGATCTGGCCGAGCGTGAGAAAAAATGGAATGCCTTTGCCAGTGATCCGGATTGGCTCAAAGCCAAGGCCGATAGCGAGAAGGATCAGCCGATTCTGATGAGCACCAGCAATCTGATCCTTGCGCCAACCGATTACTCGGTCATCCAATAACCCGTTCATCGGAGTTCAATTGAGCACAATCCGGTTCTACTACAACACCGCACCCAATCCGATGAAGGTGGCGCTGGCACTCGAAGAAATGGCCTTGCCCTATGAGCCGATCGGTGTCGACACCCGTAAGGGCGAGCAGCATACCGACAGCTTTCGGCGCGTGAACCCGAATGCCAAGGTGCCGGCCATTGACGATGGCGGCACGCTGGTGTTCGACAGCAATGCCATCCTGCTCTATCTGGCTGACAAGACCGGCCGCTTCGTGCCCACCGACACGGGTTCGGCGCAGCGTGGGGAGATGCTGTCATGGCTGATGTTCGTGGCCAGCGGCATCGGGCCGTTTTCCGGTCAGGCGGTGCACTTTCGCACGGCCGCTCCCGAGCCCAAGGAATACGCGCTGAACCGCTACGATTTCGAAGCCAACCGGCATTGGCAGATTCTCGAAGACCGGCTGAGCGGGCGTCAGTGGATGCTCGGCGACACCTATTCGATCGTCGACATGGCGGTCTGGGGATGGGCCCGCATGGTGCCCTTCGTGCTTGGCGACGACAAGGCCTGGGAGCGGCTGCCGAATCTGAAGCGGCTGCTCGATGCCATCAATGCGCGGCCGGCCGCCTCCGGTGTGAAGCGTCTGGTCGATTCGCACCGGTTCAAGACCGATATGGATGAACTGGCGAAGCGCTCGATGTTCCCGCAGAACGAGCGCCTCGCCCGCCAGGGCTGATCGTCAGGCGCTGGTCGACACGCCGAGTCGGCCGGCGATCTGCGCGATCATCTGTTTTTCGTCTTCCGAGACGCGCGTGCCGCCGAAGCCCAGAAACCCGCCCTCATTGGAGGCTTCGGCCACCCGGTTGGCGATGACCAGCAGCCATTGCTTGAATTCGGCAGCGTCGGGCCCTGCCTTGGTGTCGAGCATCGCCGCGACCTGGGCCAGATGATCGAGCGCCATCGACTTGGCCTGATCGGGATTGCTCACGCCTTCAGGTCGGTCGGGCCGGGTCTGACGGGCCTTGATATCGTCCAGCAGCGCTGTGATCAGCGGATTGTTGCTGCCACTCTTGACGACGTCGGCCATCGCCATGCCGACCGACATCATTTCCTTGATCACGCCAAAGGGGCCATTGGGGCTTGCGGCGGCAACCGCCAGACCGACCATCGGTGCAGCGGCAACGATGGATTTCCATTCGGCATCGGTAAAATCGGCTTTGGTAGCCATAGGGTCTTTCTCCTGTCGTTTTTGTGGAAACACCGGATCAGCATAACGCGATACCGGATTGAGCGGCCAGTGTCAGAGCGTCAAGAATTCCGTTGGCAGGATCGAGCGGCGCGCTTGAGTAGAATCGGTTTCGATCAGCGAGGTGTCCGGAATGAACCAGCCCTTCTCCGACGAGGAAATCCAGGCATTCCTCGAACAGCGGCTCGATACCGCACGGCGCGAGGCCTTGCGCCTGGCCATGCAGGACGACCCGGCGCTAGCCCGTCGGGTCGCTCAGGGGAGTGTCGTCCACCTCGATGCCTCCAATGTGATTTCCGCGGCTTCCGCCTCGGCGTCCGTTGCGACGCGGACCCGCTCGCGACCGGCGTCGATGGTACCGACCTGGTCGACGCCCGCACCGGGCCATGATGCTGTGATAGCAGCCGAACTGGCGCCTGCCGCTGACTCCCCGGCCGATGGCGGGCCTGACGCCGTACCGTCCGGAGCCGGCGCGTCCACCGCCGGTGCCGCTTTCGACGCCGCGTCCGGGCCTGCCGATGCCAAACGGCCGACCGAGGTCGCGTCCCCCGAGGCTGCACCACAGCCGGTCGTTACACCATCCTGGCAGGTCGAGAAGCCCATCGAACCCGGCCGCTTCGAACCTTCATGGGGCCCGGGTCTGCCCGGTTCGCGGGTTCGACCGCCCGCAGCCGACGACCAACCCGCCATCCCGGCAGCGCGCAAACGACAACGCCATCATCGCCGGCCCAGGGCCATGCTCGCCGCGGTGCCTGTCGCCTTACTGGTCGGCCTGGGTGCGGGTTGGGGCATCGCCAGCCTGTTGGACGACACGGTCGGCGCGCCAGCCTGGCATGAAGTCGTGGTCGATGCCCATCGCCTGCTGGTCCCCGAATCAATGCCGGCGGCCGGGCCGGCGGACCCGGCACTCAAAGCGCAACTGACCGATTTGTCAGCCCATCTGGGTCGCGAAGTGCCGATCAGTCTGACCGATCTGCCCGGACTGCAGTTCCGCCACTCCCAGCGCCTGGGCCTGGATGGGCAGGCGATCGGGCAACTGCTGTTCACCTCACCCGACGGTCAGCCGGTATCGCTGAGCGTCATGCGCACCGATCAGACCGAAAGTGCGCCAGGCATGCGCATGATCAACGCCACCAAAGCCCTGACCTGGCACCGTGATGGCTTCGGTTTCGTGCTCGTGGGCAATGCGCCCGCCGATATCCTGCAAAAGATTGCGGCGGTGGCGGCGGTTCGTTTCTGAGCCAGGCGCGCAGCGAATCAGCCTGACGAACCGGCGCCCATCAAGGTGTTCGAGGGCAGATGCTCATCGAGCAGTTTGTCGGCTGTGGCGGCGCCTGCCACGGGCAGGCCGGTTGGATCGAGCTTGCCGATCTGCACCAGCACGCTGGCCTGATCCCAATAGATGTGCTCGTGATAGAGCTTGTCGCCGCGGAATTTCACCACGGCGATCAGCGGTACGCGCACCGGTTTTCCGGTGGGCGCGATACCGGGCAGCATCCAGGGAATCTCGGTGGTGTGGGTGAAACAGAACAGCATCTCATCGACCACCTGGGTGGCACCCACGGTGCGCGAGATCGGCACCAGGTGGGTATCGGGTGGGTTGCTGTTGACGAAGAAGTGCTCGTAGAAATGCGCCAGACGCTGCTTGCCCACGCCACCCGTCATGGTCGGGATATGGTTCACATAGGGGTCTGCCACCATGGTGCTCATGGTCGCGGCCACATCGCGCGTGGCGAATTCATATTCGCAATGTTTATCCCATAGCGCCGACAGGTTGTAATGCGGGCCCATCACCCGTCGGAATGCCGCGATCGATCGCTCATGCGCCATGAGTGCCGAGGGCTTGTCGAAATGATCGCCACCCTTGCGCGCAAAGGCGTGATCGACGCCCGGATAGACGTAGAGTTCGACATTCTCCCTGCCCTCGAGTTCGGCCAGAATCTTCTCGCGAGCCTCGGGCGGACAAAAGCCGTCTTTTTCAGCGATATGCAGGACCAGCCGGCCGGCGATGCTGCCGGCCTCGTTCAGTGCGTTTTCGATACCCACGCCGTAGTAGCCCACGCTCACATCGACATCGGTGCGGCAGGCGGCCAGGTAGGCGAGCTTGCCGCCCAGGCAGAAGCCTACGCAGCCAAGCTTGCCGACGTGTTCGGGTCGCTGGCGCAACGCGGCGAGCGTGGCCGCAATGTCGTCGATGCCTTTGTCCTCGCTGAATCCCTGATACAGCTCGAAGGCGCGCTGCCAGTCGGCCTGCGTATAGCCCAGTTCGATACCGGGTTGCTGCCGCCAGAACAGATCGGGGGCCAGCACGACATAGCCTTCTTCGGCGTAATCATCGGCCACCGCCTGCATGGTGGCGTTGATGCCGAAGATTTCCTGCGCGAGCACGATGCCCGGCCCTTGCCCACTCGCGGGTAGGGCCAGATACGCGCGAAAGCTGCCCGAGCCGTCGCTTGCCGCCACGTCGATCCACTGACCTGCCATGACTGATCTCCTCTTGGGTGCACGAATGGGGTGCCAGATCCGTCGATTGCAATCTGACGGTTTCTGGTTATCCTACGTGAAACAACCAGGCCGATCATCCATGCCCGCCGGGCCTTCGCGCGGGCGATCCGGCTTGACAAAACAAGGAGGAGCAACATGAACAACGATCGTCGCGATCTGCTCAAAGGGGCAGGCGCGCTCATTGCCGTCCCCGCGCTGGGGCTGGCCGGTGCCGGTGTCGCCAACGCCCAGCACGGCGATACGCTCACCATCGCGTACAACGTCGCGTTGCCCAGCTGGGATCCCACCACCGGGCCCTCGTCGGTGAATCCGACCCTGCAGAGCATCTGGAAGGCGGTGTTCGACCAGTACATCGACCAGAACCCCGACCTGTCGTTCAAGCCCGGTCTGCTGACCGAATGGGGCTGGAATGACGACAAGACCCGGGTGGCCATGACGGTGCGCGAGGGCGCGACCTGGCATGACGGCAAACCCGTCACCGCCGCCGACATCATCTGGAATCTCGAGCGTGCGGCCGACCCCAAGTCAGGCAACCCGGTGGGCGCAATCATCTGGTCCAGTGTCACCAATCTGAAGGCCGACGGGCAGCGCATCACTGGCGAGGTCAGGCAGTACGTGGCCGATTTCTTCAAATGGATGGCCTTTCTGACCGGCTACGTGATTGCGCCGCATCACTATCAGCGGGTGGGTGCCACCGGCTTCGAAAAGCAGCCCGTGGGTTCGGGACCCTATAAGGTGGTCGAGTTCGTGCAAGACTCCTTTGTTCGCCTGGCGGCGCACGAAGGCTACTGGGGCGAGCAGCCCGAGTTCAGGCAGGTGCTGATCAAGTTCGTGACCGATCCGAGCGCCCGCGTGGCCGAGATCGAAAGCGGCAAGAGCGATCTCACGCTGGCCGTGCCCTTCGAGGAGTTTGATCGACTCAAGGTCAAGGACGGCTTGACCGGCGTGTCGACGCCGATCTCCGACATCGCGATGATCTTCATCAATGATGTCGAGCCGCTGCTCGATCCGAACGTGCGCAAGGCCGTGGTTCACGCGATCGACAAGGAATTGATCGTCAAGCGGTTGCTCAAGGGCTATGGCCGGGTGGTCGATACCCTGCAAACGCCCGAGTATGCGGCCTATGATCCGTCCATCAAGGTTCGCTACGATCCGGCGCTGGCTCGCGATCTGCTCGCCCGATCGGGTTTCGGACCCGACAAGCCGGTGCGGCTCAAGATCCAGACCACCCGAGGTTATCTGCCCAAGGATTACGAAACCGTCCAGGCGCTGGTCGGCATGTGGCGCAAGGTGGGCATCGAGGCGGAGATCGAAACCTACGAAATCGCCCGCCACTTCGAGTTGCGCATGAGCGACCGGCTCGCACCACTTGCCTTCTACAACTGGGGCGATGCGATCGGCGATCCGAACGATTCGACGGGCTTTGCCATGTTCGGCCCCAGCCCGCACTCGGCCTGGAAGTCGCCCGAGCTCGATGCGATGATCGGCCCGCTCTGGGGTGAAAAAAACGAAGACGGTCGGCTGGCCGGCTGGCGCAAGGTCGACGCCCATATTGCCGAGAATGCGCTCGTGCTGCCGCTCTACCAGCAGGTGCAGCCGATCCTGTTCCGCAAGACCTTGCGCGTCACGCCGCACATCGCCGGTTTTGTGCTGCCTCAATCGGTCAGGAAGGCCTGACGCATTCGTGGTGTACCTGCCTGAACCGAGCCGGGCCGGCTGGCGCGTGGGCGCCTGAGCGCGATGGTCGCTCGGCTGCTGGCCAGGCGCCTGCTGCTCGCGGTGCCCACTGTACTGGGCGTGCTGGTGGTGGTGTTCGTGCTGCTGCGGGTTGCGCCTGGCGATCCGATCGCCATGATGATCGCGCCTGGCGCAACCCCGGACGATATCGCCCAGTTGCGGGCGCTGTATGGCTTCGATCGCAGTCTGAGCGGTCAGTTTGCGGTATTCCTGTCCAACGCCTGGCTGGGCGACTTCGGTCAGTCGATCACGCTCAGGCGCGATGTGCTCGAACTGGTGCTCGAGCGGCTGCCCCTGACCATCGAGTTGTCCCTGCTGGCCCTGATCGGCGCGGTGATTCTGGGGACAGGCGCCGCCCTGACCGCGGTTCATTGGCGGGGGCGCTGGATCGAACGCCTGATCGATCTGCTCACCGGCGCCGTCGTGGCGATCCCTGACTTTCTGTGGGCGCTGGCCGGCATTCTCGTCTTCGGCGTCGTGCTCGCATTCATGCCGGTATTTGGTCTGATGTCAGCCGATTTGCGATTCACGCCGACATCGGGCTTTTACCTGGGCGAGGCATTGCTGCGCGCCCGCCTGGATGTGCTCGCGTCCCTGCTCTGGCATCTGGTCATGCCCACCGCAGCGCTCGCCCTGCCGCTGGCGGCGATGATCGCCCGCGTCCTCAAGGCCTCATTGGTCGAGACCATCAGCCAGGACTACATCCTGGTGGCGCGCACTCGCGGCTTTTCACCGATCCGGGTGCTGATGCGCGATGCGCTGCGCAATGCGGCGATTCCGGCGCTGACCCTGACCGGCGTGCAATTCACCTTTCTGGTGGGCGGCACGGTGCTGATCGAAAAATTGTTCGGCCTGCCTGGCATCGGTGGCATGGCCATCGACGCCGTGACCAATCGCGATCTGCCCTTGATCCAGGGCATCGTGCTGACCTTTGCCGTGTTGTTCATCGTGGTCAATCTGCTCGTCGATCTGCTCAATGCGTGGCTCGACCCGCGAGCACATCGACATCAGCCCGATGCCGCGGGGATGTCATGATCTTTCGGCTGGTGTTTGGCGCCACCGTGCTCGGCCTGTTCATCGCGGTGGCGGCGCTGGCACCCTGGCTGGCGCCGCATGATCCCCTCGCTCAGGATCTGCTCGTGGGCGGTTTACCGCCGGCCTGGCATGCGCAGGGTGAGGCACCATTCGTGTTTGGCACCGATACCCTGGGCCGCGACATCCTGTCGCGACTCATCTACGGCACCCGCCCGGCGCTCGCCGTGGCGGTGCTGGGTGCCGGGTTCGCCGCGCTGATCGGTGTTTCACTGGGGCTCTTGGCCGGCTATCGCGGCGGCTGGATCGATCAGTTGATCTCGCGTGTCATCGATGTCTGGATGGCGTTTCCGGCGGTGCTGCTGTCCATCGTGCTGGTGGCGATCATCGGCGCCGGTCTGGCCTCGGTGGTGTTTGCCATCGCGATCATCGACTGGACCCGGTTTGCACGGGTGATTCGCGCCGAGACGATGCAACAGGCGCGTCGCGACTATGTCGTGTCGGCGCGCACGCTGGGCATGAGCCGCGCGCAGATTCTCCGACGCGAAGTGCTGCCCAATGTGCTGCCCCTGGTGTTGACCCTGATCGCCCTCGAGATGGGTGTGGCCGTGGTGGTCGAAGCCATTCTGTCCTTCGTGGGTCTGTCAATGGCCGGCGACATGCCCACCTGGGGAAGCCTGATCGGCGAAGGGAGGCTGTACGTCAATCAGCTGCCCTGGCTGCTCGGCCTGCCGGTTGCCGCGATCGCGATCACGGTGCTGGGCTGCAATGCACTGGGCGAGGGTCTGCGCGAAGCCCTCGATCCGGTGGTCAGACCATGAACGAGTCACCGATCGACACAGCACCGGGTGCTGCGGCAAGCGCAGCTGTCCTGGCTGTGCATGGCCTGCAGGTCGCCGCACGCCGTCGTCGGCGCCTGCAGATGCTGCTGCGCGACGTGTCGCTTCGCGTGGCAGCCGGCGAAGTTCATGCGCTGGTGGGCGAGTCGGGTGCCGGCAAGAGCCTGTTCGTGCGCACCATTCTGGGCGTGGCGCCACCCGGCGTGCAGGTGCTGGGCGGACGGATCGATCTGCTCGGCCATGACTGGCTCGACCTGGCCGACCGCGCCCGACGCGCCATGCTTGGGCGCGACGTGGCGCTGATCCCCCAGGACCCGCTCACCGCATTGAATCCGGCCTGGCGGATCGGCGATCAACTCGGCGACTGCCTGGCGCGCCACCTCGGCCTGGCCCGCGCCGAGTGCTCTGCACGCGTCCTGCACTGGCTCGACGCGGTCCGGCTCGCCGATCCGGCTCGGGTGGCGCGGCAGTATCCGCATGAATTGTCCGGCGGGATGCGCCAGCGCGTGTTGATTGCCATGGCCTTTTGTGGCGAGCCACGACTGATCCTCGCCGACGAGCCAACGACGGCCCTCGATGTGACCGTGCAGCGCGAGATTCTGATGCTATTGCGACGGCTGCAGCGCGACAAGGGAAGCGCTATCGTCTTTGTCACACACAACCTGGGCATCGTGGCGCGCCTGTGTGACCAGGTAACCATTCTGCATACCGGCATGGTGGTCGAGCACGGACCAGTGCGCGACGTCTTCACCTCACCCCGGTCACCGTATACCCGCGCGCTCATCGGTGCGACCCCTCGCCATGACCGGCCCGCCGAAGCGCTGGTACCGGTCGACGATGCCGTCAACGCGACGCTGATCCATCACGCGCGGCAATTCGACATCGAGTATGCGCGTACCCATCGGGTTCACTTGGCCGCGCCGGATGGTCGTCATGGCTGAGCCGACCGCTGATCCGGATCGCTTCCCCGGAGGCCAGCCTTTGTTGTCGGTCAGCGGCCTGACCATGTCCTTCGCCGACCCGGCCGGTGCATGGTGGCATCGTCGCACACGGCGGCGCACCGTGTTGCATGACATCGCGTTCGAGCTGGCGGCGGGCGAGTGTCTTGGCGTGGTGGGTGAGTCCGGTTCGGGCAAGACCACGCTGGGTCGTTGTCTGCTGCGACTCAACCGGCCGGATGCGGGTCGCATCCTGTTCGCCGGTCAGGATCTGCTCGCCTGCGACGAGCGCGCGATGCAGCCGTTGCGCGCGCGCATGCAGATGATCTTCCAGGATCCCCTGTCGTCGCTCAATCCGCGTCGCCGGGTGCGCGACATCGTGCTGCAGCCCCTCGTGAGCTTCGGTCGGGTCGCCGGGCTGGACACCCATGCCGGGCGCCGTGAACGCGCGGCGCGTCTGCTCGAACGGGTGGCTTTGCCGCCTGAACTGCAGAGCCGTTTCCCCGGCCAACTGTCGGGCGGCCAACGCCAGCGGGTTGGCATCGCGCGGGCCATCGCCCTCGAGCCCGATCTGATCGTGGCCGATGAAATCGTTTCCGGTCTGGATGTATCGACGCAGGCGCGGATACTTCTGTTGCTGCGCCACCTGCAGGCCGAGCTCGGCCTGAGTCTGGTGTTCATCACGCATGATCTGTCGGTGGTTCGCGTGCTCTGCGACCGGGTGATGGTGATGCATGACGGCGCGATTCGTGAAACCGGCCCAACCGCCGAGTTGTTCGCCCGGCCGAAAACCGAGTACACGCGACGATTGCTTGCAGCGATTCCGCTGCCCGATGTCGAGCCCGGCTGGTTCGACGAACAACCCGAGGAATCCTCATGAAAATCGCTGACAGCATTGCCCTGGTCACCGGTGCGAACCGTGGACTGGGACGCGACATCGTTCATGCCCTGCTGGCTGCGGGCGGCGCCAGGGTCTATGCCGCCAGCCGTCAGGCCGATGCCACTGCCGATCTGGTCCGTCAGTACCCGGGGCGGGTCCAGGCGATCGAACTGGACATCACACGGCCCGATCAGGTTGCCGCTGCGGTCGCGCGCTGCGCCGACACCACTCTGCTGGTCAACAATGCGGGCATCAATCGGATGAGCGGACTGATCGCGGCTGGTTCCACCGACGCGGCCCGGTCCGAAGTCGAGACCAACTACCTGGGCACCTTGTCGATGTGCCAGGCCTTTGCGCCAGTGCTGGCGGCCAATGGCGGCGGTGCCATCATCAATGTGCTGTCCATTCTCGCCAAGATCGCCTTGCCGGCCATGGGTTCGCTCTGCGCGTCCAAGGCGGCTGGTCTGCGGCTCACCGAAGGCGTGCGCGCCGAATTGCGTTCTCAGGGTACGCAGGTCGTCGCCCTCATGACCGGCGCCCTGGACACCGACATGAGCCGCGATTTCCAGGGGCCCAAGTCGGCGCCGGCCGATGTGGCGCGCGCGCTGTTGGCCGGGCTGGAAGCCGGCCAGGAAGAAGTCTATTTCGGGCCGATGTGCGACTGGATCAACAGCGCGCTGCAGAATGATCCGAAGGCGCTCGAGAAGGAATTCGCGGCCTTTCTACCATCCTGAGTGTCGGGCAGTGGCTCAGAGCACGCAGCCATGGTGCGCGGTTGAGACCAGCCGCACGTATTTGTCATGCACGCTGCCGGGTCGGATCCGGATTGCCAGGTCGGGCGCGCGCCAGTTCGCCATGCGACGGGCAATCTCCTGATCATCGAGTTCCAGGTTGACCGTGCGCGCCTTGGGATCGATGACGATGCTGTCACCGTCGCGCACGGCGGCGATCGGTCCGCCGCGGGCGGCTTCCGGCGAGACATGGCCGATCAGGATGCCGTGCGAGACGCCGGAGAAACGGCCGTCGGTGATCAGGGCGACATCGGCGCCCAGGCCCTGTCCTTGCAGCTGAATCGTCAGCATCACCATCTCGGGCATGCCCGGTCCGCCGATCGGCCCCACGTAACGCACCACCACCACGTCGCCTGGACGCACGACACCCTGCCGGATCGCGGCCATGGTGTCGGCCTCTGATTCGAATACCCGCGCCTTGCCCCGGAACACGCCTTTTTCGAGTGTCTTGCCGGACAGCTTGAGCACGCAGCTTCTCGGGTGCGAGATTGCCCGTCAGCACACTGATGTGGTTATTGGGCGCGGCGATCGGCTTGGCCACCGGCCACACGATGTCCTGGTCGCCCAGTTGCTCCAGCGTCGGCACGGCCTCGAGATTCTGCGCGAGCGTGCGACCGGTCACCGTCATCACGTCGCCATGCAGGAAGCCGTGACGTAACAATTCCTTCATCACCACCGGCACGCCGCCCAACTGATGCAGACTCGTCATGGCATAGCTGCCGTGGGGCTGCAGATTGACGATGAGCGGCACCCGTTCACCCACTGCCTGGATCCGATCGATGGTGATCGGCACCTGGGCCTCGCGGGCGATCGCCAGCAGATGCAGATACAGATTGGTGGAGCCGCCCATCGCATACAAAGTGGTGATGGCGTTCTCGAAGGCCTTCTCGGTCATGATGTCGCGCGGCCGGATGCCCGCGGCGATCAGCCGGTAGAGCGCATCGACCGAGGCCAGGGCCTGGCTGCGCACGTCATCGTGCATCGGACTGGCTGCGTCATGGTCGGCCGGATGGGATGCGCCGCGGGGCAGCATCATGCCCATGGATTCGGCGCAGGTACTCATGGTGTTGGCGGTGAACATGGCGCCGCAGGTTCCGCTGCCTGGCATCACATTGCGTTCGATCTCCAGGAACTGCTCGCGTGAGAGCCGGCCCGATTCATGCGCAGCGCGGCTTTCCGCATAGTCCATGATCGTGATGTTGCTGCCCTTCTGCGCATAGGGCTCGAAGGACACGCGTCCGGGTGACGAGGTGCCTGGATAGAGCACCAGACCGAAGGCATTGGTGCGGGCCAGTGGCATCAGGGCGGCCGCGCCCGTTTTGTCGCAACCGGAGATCACGATCATCGCTTCGCCATGATGCGCATAGTGACCGATTTCGAAGCAGTCGGCAGCGACATCACGCGACACCAGGCTGTAGCCGGCCGTTGGCGTGCCCTGAGTGAGTGCATCCGAGACGGCTGGTGCGCCCACGATGAGTCCCTGGCCGCCGCGCTCGCCAATGGTCTGGACCAGCAGGTCGGTGATTTCCCGGACCCGGTTGTTGCACCGGTGCGCATTGGTATAGGCACTGGCGATGGTGACGATGGTGTTGGTGCCGGCAGCGCGGTCCGGATCGAATCCGGCGGCGCGCACTTCGACACGATTGTTCTTCCAATAAATGGGGCTGTCCTGGGCCATGGGTTTATCCTGCGCGGGCGAGCATTGCGGTCAGCAACACATTGGCGCCCGCCTCGATATGGGCGGGTTGGGCATCTTCGATTTCATTGTGGCTGATGCCATCCTTGCATGGAATGAAGATCATCGCGGTGGGGGCGACGCGGGCGATATTGACCGCGTCATGACCCGCGCCGCTGACGATGTCCTGATGGGGCAGGTTGAGCGCCTGCGATGCCTCACGCACCAGCGCCACGCAATCCGCATCAAAATGGCAGGGCGGAAACGACACCACTTCATCGATCTGGATGCGGGTCTGGGTCGCTGTCTCGATCTGGCTGCAGGCTGACAGCAGCGCAGCTTTCATGCGGTTCAGACCCGCGTCGTCGGGGTGGCGCAGATCCACTGAACAGTTCACCAGGCCCGGAATCACATTGCGTGAATTGGGCACCACCTGCATGAAGCCGACCGTGCCGCGCCCGTGCGGCGCTTCGGACAGCGCAATCTCATTGACCGCGCTGATCAGGCGGGCGGCGCCCAGTGCGGCATCTCGGCGCATCGGCATGGGCGTGGGGCCGGCGTGCGCGTCCATGCCATGGACCTGCACATCGAACCAGCGCTGTCCCAGCGCACCGGTGACCACGCCGATGGGCAATCCGGCCGCCTCGAGCACCGGCCCCTGTTCGATATGGACTTCGAAATAGGCGTCGAACACCTCGCTGCCCAGTTCGGTATCGCCCGCATAACCGATCCGCTGCAACTCATCGCCAACTGATTTTCCGTCGATATCGCGCGCGCTCAATACCTGCTCGAGCGTGAACGCACCCGAATAAGCACCCGAGCCCATCATCACCGGCGTGAAGCGGGTGCCTTCCTCGTTGGTCCAGATCGTGATGTCGATGGGGGCAGCGGTCTGGATCGATTGATCGTTCAGGGTTCTGACTACTTCGAGCGCGGCGAGCACGCCGTAGTTGCCATCGAAGCGGCCACCCGAGGGCTGGGTGTCGATATGGCTGCCCGAGACCACGGCATGGCGGCCCGGATCGGTGCCTGCCCGTCGCGCAAAGATGTTGCCGATCCGGTCGATGCGCACCTGCAGGCCCGCCTCGCGAAACCAGCCGACCACGCGATCGCGCCCCTGCTGGTCCAGATCGGTGAGGGCGAGCCGGCGCACGCCACCGCGCGGGGTCGCGCCGATGGTGGCCAGATCCATCAGGGATTGCCAGAGCCGCTCGCCATTGACGCGCAATCCGTTGTGCAGGGTCGCTCCCTTGATGTCATTGCTGCCCATTGAGACTGCCTCCAGTAGATGTGACAGGCCGATCAGGCGCCGGATACCGGTGCTTGCGGACTTTGCAGCCATAATAGTCCAGGCCGACCGGCGCGGGCCATTGCGGGACTGGGCGCCGCCGCCACGAGCGCATCGATCGGCTTGATATTGCTTCATCTTTCGTCATGAAACGCGGACCGATATGCCGTAATCTGCATCGGTGTCGCGGGGGGTCTGCAGTCTGGCACCACTTGCGATGTGGTTGCGGCACCCATGACCGCAACGCCTGTTCACCTGCCATCAAGGAGTCCACATGACCATTGCCGCCAACCCCGCCGAGCCGATCGCCCAGACCGACGACAGGCCATCCGGCCCGCCCGCCCATCGACACTGTCGGAACCGGTCGGTCAGCGGATTTCGAATCGCCCTGATCGTACTGGGCTTCATCGTGTTCTGGCCGATCGGCCTGGCCCTGCTCGCCTGGACGCTCTGGCGCCGGCAGATCACCGAATCGTCGGCCTGGCAGTCGCTGCGCAACCTGCGCTGGTCGTCGCGACGCGACGATTCACCAGCCGCTTCCCGCTTTCATGGGCTCATGAGCCGTCGCCCGGACAACGTGGCATTGGCCGAGTATCTGGAGCGCGAGCAGGAGCGCCTGCGTGCCGAGCAGTCGCGGCTGGACGATCTGGTCAAGGCGTTCGAGGCCTTCAAGGACGCCGAACGTCGCAGTGCCGATGAGCGCGACTTCGAAGCCTTCCTGCAACAACGGCGCAGCGACGAAACAAACCGCTGAGAGCGCCCGATACGACGGCGGCCCGCCTGCGTGAGCAGGCGGGCCGCCTTGTTTCATCGCAAACCGGAATCAGCGAAAGTTGCCCGCCGTGTTCCAGACCGTCGACACCGCCTCGAGCGCCGCCTTGGCCATCAGCCCGCTGTCATTGGCGATGGTCGTGAGCCGGAAGCCCATCTGGATCATGCGCGCCGCGTACTCGGGCGTGCCGCAATGAATGCCTGGGTAGATGCCACGCTTGCCGCATTCGGTGATCAGGCGTTCATAGATCTTGAGAATCTCGGGATCTTCATGGTCGAGCTTGGGGGTCTTGCCCAACGAGAAGGCCAGATCGCTGGGGCCGACATAGATGCCGTCGATGCCCGGCACCGACAGGATCGCGTCCAGGTTGTCGAGCGCAGTTTTGGTTTCGATCATCGGAATGACCAGGATCTGATCATTGGCGATTTTCTGGTAGTCGCTCGGCACGCCGTAGGTTGCATGACGGATCGGCCCGTTGCTGCGCGTGCCATGGGGCGGGTAGCGGCATGAGGAGACCAGCGACTGCGCTTCTTCCCGGGTATTGATCATCGGCGCGATCACGCCCCAGGCGCCACCATCGAGCGCCTTGCCGATGATGCCGGGTTCGTTCCAGGGCACCCTGACCAGACGGGTGGCCGGGAACTGACCCATCGCCTGGAAGCACTGCACCATGCTCTGGTAATCCTGAACGCCGTGCTGCATGTCGACGGTGATGCTGTCGAAGCCGCACTGGGCCATGACTTCGGCGGAGAATCCGGACGGGATGGCTAACCAGCCATTGACTGCAGCCTTGCCGGATTTCCAGCGGGCCTTCAAGGTATTGACGGACATGGGTTGGCTCCTCGGTGTTGTCGTGATGACCAGCAATAATGCCTGATTGCGAATGCGGTTATTGCGCCGGCTGCGATCCGGCGAACCGGCTCAGCCGCGTCGCCTGATCGGCGTTGACCGAACCGGTCGGTGCCATGCCCTGGACGATACGAGCGACCTGCTCGACGGTCTCCAGCGCCTGATGGCGGATCGCCGGCGGCGTCAAACCGCCCACATGCGGGGTGGCAATCACCTTGGGGTGTCGGGCCAGTTGCGTGGTCGGCATCTGATCGGGCGCCCGGCCCACGTCCAGCGCGCAGCCGGCCAGCGCGCCGCGATCCAGCGCAGCGATCAGCGCCTGCTCATCCACCAGATTGCCGCGTGACGGATTGATGAACAGCGCGCCCGGTTTCATCTGCGCGAACGCCTCGGCATCGAGCAGGTTTTCCGTTTCCTCGGTCGCGGTGGCCAGGCAGACCAGGTAGTCGGCCTGGGCCAGCACGCCCGCCAGATCGGTGCGCAGGATGGCCGCGCCAGGCCCGTGCGCCAGCGCGCCGGCGCCGGTATCCGCCTGGCCCGCCGCCTGCGCGAATGTCCTCTCATCGACATAGGGGTCAAAGACCACGATCCGCATGCCGAATGCGCGGGCCAGCGAGGCCAGGTAACGGGCGATCTGGCCGAAGCCGATGATGCCCAGCGTGGCGCCCTTGAGTTCGCGACCCATTACGATGGCGGGCGTGCCGCCGCTGCGCCAGGCATGGGTCGAATCGCTGATCGATCGACTCAGGTCGATCATGGCGCCGATGACCCACTCCGACACCGACGTGATGAAACCGGCGCTGGCCTGGGTGACCAGCACGCCCGCGCGTGAGGCCGCCTCGACATCGATATTGCGGATGTCGATGGCGCAGCGGCTGAACGCCACCAGCCCGGGCAGTTGTTCGAAGACCTCGCGGGGCGCGGCAGCCGTGCGGTAGGACACGATGATCTGGCAGTCGCGGGCCGCCTCGATCATCTCGGCCGTGCTCATCTCCCGGCCCAGCGGATTGAGCATTACATTCGCATGCCGGCGCAGACCATCGAGCGCCTGCTCGCCGTAGTAGAGGTTCAGCGCGTCGGGCGCATGGGTGAGCAACAGCTTGATCATGAGGGCATCTCGATCGATGGATCAATGGGCGGAATCGGACCTGGTCACCGTCGGGGGGCGGGGGATGCGTCTGGCCTGCCAGACCAGTGGAATCATCAACAGGAACAATACGGCGGTGGCCAGGAACAGATCGTCCACGCTCATCGTGAACGCCTGCTGACTGACCAGGCGCTCGACCATTGCCAGGGCCTGTTCGGGACTGTGGCCGTTGGCCTGCAGGTCCTGGAGCGTCTGCGCCAGCGGCTGATGGGCATCGGTCAGGCGGTCGGTGATCTCGGCATGATGCAGGGCCGCACGGCGCTCCCAGAGGGTGGTGCTGATCGAGGTGCCGACCGCCCCGGCGGTGATGCGCACGAAGTTGGACAGGCCCGAGGCCGATGCCATGCGCTCGGGCGGTATTGCCGCCAGGGTGATGGTCGTGAGCGGTATGAAGAACGTTGCCACCGCAATACCCTGGATGATGATCGGCAGCACGATGGACTGCGCGTCGCTCAGGGTCGTGGACTGCGAGCGCATCCACATGACCAGGGCGAACACCAGGAAGGAGAAGGTCACCACCTTGCGGGGATCGACCCGGCCGACATTGGCACCCACCAGCGGCGACAGGATGATGGCCAGCACGCCCACCGGCGCGGTCACGATACCGGCCCAGGTTGCCGAATAACCCATCCATTGCTGCAGCCACAGCGGGAGCAGCACGATCGAACCGAAGAAGGCACCGTAGGCGGTCGAGGTGGCGATCGTTCCCACCGTGAAGTTGCGATCGGCAAACAGCCGCAGATCGACGATCGGATGCGTCTCGGTGAGTTCCCAGATCACGAAGGCGACAAAGCCGATACCGGCCACGGCGGCCAGCAAGACGATCTGCGTGGAGGCGAACCAGTCCAGTTCCTTGCCCAGATCGAGCATGATCTGCATCGCACCGACCCAGACCACCAGCAAGGCCAGACCGACGACATCGATGGGCAGGCGATGCGTGATGGTTTCGCGACGCCGATAGATGAGCCAGGTGCCGATGGTCGCCAGGATGCCGATGGGCACATTGATGTAGAAGATCCAGGGCCAGGACAGGTTGTCGGTGAGCCAGCCACCCAGCAACGGGCCGGTGACCGGCGCGACCAGGGTCGTCATGCCCCACAGGGCCAATGCCATGCCTGCTCTGGCCTTGGGATAACTCGACAACAGCAGGGTTTGTGAGAGCGGAATCATCGGCCCGGCCACGGCGCCCTGCAGCACCCGGAACAGAATCAGCGATTCGATGCTGCCGGCCATGCCGCAGAGCATCGAGGCCAGCGTGAACAACAGGATGCTGATGCAGAACAGGCGCACCTGGCCGAAGCGCTGGGTCAGCCAGCCGGTGAGCGGCACACAGATTGCCGTGGCGACGGCAAACGAGGTGATCACCCAGGTACCCTGGGCGGGACTCACACCCAGATCGCCCGCGATCGCCGGAATCGACACATTCGCGATCGACGAATCCAGCACGTTCATGAAGGTCGCGGTCGACAGCACGATGGTGCCGAACACGAGCCGGGCACCGGTCAGCGGCGGCAGGCTGGTTTGTTGGGTGGCCAAGACGGGCGCGGGTGATGGTCAGAGTCGCGGTTCAGCGAACCGCCTCATCGATCACGGACAATGAGTTGATCGAGCGGGTCGGCCCGGCCGATGGGGCGCCCAGATTGCGCGTAATGATCTCCTGCACGGTTGCCTCGACCTGGGCCGCTGCCGCGGCGCGGCCCGGATCGCCCAGCCGCTCGCCGGTCGACTGGCTGGGCGCCAGTGCCAGTCGTTGTCCGCTGGTGTCGTCTGTCCTGACCGTGGCCTGCATCGACAGGCCGATGCGTAGCGGATATTCGCGCAGCTGCGTTTCATCGAGCCGGATCCGCACCGGCACTCGCTGCACCACCTTGATCCAGTTGCCAGTGGCATTCTGCGCGGGCAGCAGGGCGAAGGCCGCGCCGGTGCCGGCGCCCAGCCCCTCGATGCGGCCGTGGTACACGACCTCGCGGCCATAGGTGTCGGCGGTCAGCTCGACCGCCTGGTCCAGGCGCATGTTGGCCAGTTGGCCCTCCTTGAAATTCGCATCCACCCAGACCCGGTTCAGCGGAATGACCGACATCAGGGCGGCGCCCGCTGCGACGCGCTGACCGAGTTGGGCGCGTCGCTGGGCGACATGGCCATCGGTCGGTGCGCGGATCTCGGTGCGCTCGAGCGCGAGCATGGCTTCACGCACGGCGGCCGCCGCGCGCTCCACGCTCGGATGCTCCGCGGGCGTGGTGTGGTTGGTGAGCAGGCGGCTGGTGAGCAGTTGCTCGCGGGCGGCCGCTACACCGGCCTGCGCGGCCGTGGCCGCACTGGCAGCCACCTCGAGCTGGGCGCGAAGATGGGTGAGTTCCTCGGCCGACACCGCGCCCGAGCGGGCCAGCTTGCCCCGTCTGACCAGGTCGCCCTGCAGACGCCGGACCGTCGAGCGGGACTGCGCCAACTCGGCCTCCCGCGCGCGAATCTGCGCGGCGAGCGTTTCATTGTTGCCGTAGAGCGCACTGACTTCGCGCACGGTCTGGGCGAGCAGCGCCTTGGCCTGGGTGAGTGCGACCGTCGCGTCGGCCGGGTCGAGCCGCACGAGCAACTGGCCGGCGGCCACGAATTCGGTGTCCTGGGCAACGATCTCGATGATGGTGCCGGGCATCTGCGGCGTGATCTGTACCACCGGACCTTGCACATAGGCATTGTCGGTGCGCTCGTAGTGGCGACCGATCCGTTCATGCCAGGCGGCGTATCCGCCGATCGCCAGGGCCACCAGCACCGCCAGGCCGGCCAGCATCCGCCAGCGCCGGCTGCCCGGCCGGGCGAGCGGCGCCGCGCCACTGGCCGCTGCCTCGCTCATGAAGCCTGGCGGTCGGCCGCCGCCCCGCCATTGGCGATGACGCGTCTGAGCAAGGTCTTGAGCAAGGCCGCCTCATCGGGCGTGAAGTCGGCCAGGTGGGTGTCGAGCGTGCGGCAGATGGCCTGCGGAATATGCCGGGCCCGCTGGCGACCGGCCAGAGTCAGCGAGAAGCTTGACCACACGCCGGTCGGTGGTGCTGCGCTCGCGGGCGACCAGGCCCTTGGCTTCCAGCCGGTCGAGCATGCGGGTGACGGCGCCGTTATCAACCTGCATGAGCCGGGCCAGATCGGCGGCGGTGGCGGCCCGACCGCGCGACAGGATGTAGAGCGGGCGCCACTGCATCGCAGTCAGGTCATGATCGAACATGAGCCGTTCGATCTGTGCCTGCATGGAGTGCAGCGCCAGGTGCATCAGATAACCCGGTGACTCGTCGGGCTCGAACGCCTCGGGATGATGCTGCACGGTCGGCCGGCCAGCGACGCGGCGCGCGCGCGCCGGCCTCGCGGTGGTCAATGGGGTGACGCGGGCCGATGGATTGCTGGACATGAGAGCACCGGATAGGGCGTGTCGATATCGACGCCGAATGGCGAGGGCGAACGGCATCTGGACTGGGACAGGGATATTCCCTGCCTATGCAGTCATTGTCAAGGCAATGTTCCTCACTGCCCGGCCGGACCGGCCTCCAGGACAGGCGAGCGGCAGTCGCGGTCTGGATCGGTAACGGACCGGTTCTATGCTAGCCTCCCGCGACGGGTCGAACCGGCCGGATTCAACGCTCGATCAATCGATCGCTGGCACCGTTTCATGGCCCAACATTCATCAGGGAGACATCAATGACCAGTCGAATTCAAGGCCGTGTTGCTGCGGCCGCCGTCGCCGCGGTTGCGCTCATCGCCACCGTTCCCGTTCACGCCGCCGACATCGAGCTGCACGGGGCCGTTCAGTTCAACGATGACCATGCCTTCAACAAGACCCTGCTCAAGTTCCAGGAGCTGACCCAGTCCTGTTACCAGAAGCCGATCAAGTTCGTGCTGCACCGTAACTCCGAACTCGGTCTGGAAAAGGACTACTTCAATTTCATGAGTAAGGGCGTGTCGGTCGACTATGCGATCGTCTCGCCCTCGCACATGTCCACCTATTCCAAGAAAGCGCCGCTGATGGACATGCCTTTCCTGTTCCGTGATCTCGAGCACTGGAACAAGGTGCTGGATGCCGACGGCCTGGCACCGATTGCCGACGACGTGAAAGCGCGGGCCGATGTGATCCTGATCGGTTATGCCGGTGGCGGCACGCGCAATCTCATCGTCAACAAGCCGGTGCGCAACATGAATGAACTCAAGGGTCTGCCGATCCGGGTGATGGGTGCCCCGATCCAGACCCGCATCTTCGAGGCGGTGGGCGCCGCGCCGAGCGTGATCGCTTATTCGGAGGTCTACAATGCGATCCAGACCGGTGTGATCAACGCCGCCGAGAACGAAGCCGCCGGCATCGAGCAGATGAAATTCTACGAGGTCGGACCCGAAATCGCGCTGACCCAGCACGCGATCACGGTGCGGCCGATCGGCTTTTCCGGCAAGACCTTCAAGCGCCTGCCCCAGGATCTGCAGGCCTGCATCATGAAGTCGGGCAAGGAAGCCGGTGCATTCGGTCGCAAGATCGAGTCGGGTGAAGATCAGGCGAAACTGGACAAGATGAAGGCCGAAGGCAAGCTCAAGACCCATCCGTTTGCCGACCGCACCAGGCTGCTCGAGCTGGCCGAGCCGGTCAAGGCCAAGTACGCCGAAGAGCTCGGTGCCACCGACGTGCTGGATGCGATCACCCGGATCAAGTAAGCACGCACGAGGTCCGCGGGGACTGCCGACATGAAACCATTGCTGCACGGGCTCAACCGGGTGCTGCAGATCGCGATCACGATGCTGTTCGCTCTGCTGATCATCCCGGTCTGTCTGCAGATCCTCGCGCGGTATACCGAACTCATTCCGCGCTACATCTGGACCGAAGAGGTGGCGCGTTTTTGTTTTATCTGGGTCATCATGCTGGGTGCCATGATCGCGGTGCGTGACGAAACCCATTTCAACGTGGATCTGTTCGGTACGCCCGCCACGGCCGCCGGCCGCGGCTGGTCGCAACTGGTCGTGCATGGGGCGATGCTCGCGTTTGCCTTGTGCTTCATCTGGTATGGCCGGGAGTTCGCCAACGAAGGTTTGATGCAGACCTCGGAAATCGCCGAGCTGCCGATGATCACCATCTACGGTGCCTGGCCGCTGGCCGGCCTGGTCTGGACCCTGTTCCTGATCGAGAAGCTCGGCGATGACATCGCCCTGATCCGGGGCCGGCACCCCTCGAAAACCGCATGAGTCCGGGCCTGGTCGCACTGATCCTGTTCGGCAGCTTCGGTCTGCTGGTGCTGCTGCGCATTCCGGTCGCCTTCGCCCTGGGCCTGGCCTGCGTGCCGGTGTTCTTCATCTCCGACCGGCTCTCGCCCACGCTGTTGTTCGACCAGATGTTCGTGTCCTACAACTCGTTCATCCTGCTCGCGGTGCCGTTTTTCCTGCTCGCCGCCAATCTGATGAACAGTGCCGGCATCACCCAGCGGCTGATCGATCTGGCGGGTGCCTTGGTGGGGCATCTGCCCGGTGGTCTGGGCCATGTGAATGTGGTGGTGTCCATGTTGTTCGCGGGCATATCCGGCTCGTCGACCGCAGACGCCGCCGGCATCGGCTCGCTGCTGATTCCGCAGATGAAGAAGCAGGGTTATGACGCAAGCTTTTCGGTGGCGATCACGGCCTGCTCATCGGTGATGGGCGTGATCATTCCGCCCAGCATCCTGATGGTGGTCTGGGGCGGCCTGATGTCAGTCTCGATCGGGGGCTTGTTCCTGGCCGGCGTGGTGCCCGGCATCATGATCGGGGGCGCGCTGATGGGCATCGTCCATGTGTATGCCCGCCGCCGCGGCTACCCGGTCTATGTGCGCTCGAGCTGGGCCGAACTGGGCAGTGCACTGGCCAGCGCATCGCTGGCGCTCATGACGCCGCTGATCATCGTGGGCGGCATCGTCGGCGGACTGTTCACCCCGACCGAGGCCTCGGTCATTGCCGTGATTTATTCGCTGGTGCTGGGCCTGTTCGTCTATCGCAGCATCCGGTTTCGCGATCTGCCCCGGGTGCTCTATGACTCGGCACGTTTTGCGGCGATCGCACTGTTCTGCATCGGCACAGCCTCCGCATTCGGCTGGATTCTCGCCTTCTTCCAGATTCCCAAGCTGGCCGTCGATGTGCTGGCCGGCTGGGGTACGGGCCCGGTGTCCACGGGCCTGATCATCGCCGCAACATTCCTGATCGTGGGCATGTTCATCGATGCCATTCCGGCCATCATCATCGTGGGCACGGTGTTGTTTCCGGTTGCCCAGGCCGCCGGCATCCACCCGGTGCATTTCGGCATCATCGGCGTGGTGTCACTCGCCTTCGGCCTGGTCACACCACCCTATGGTCTGTGTCTGCTGATCGCCAGCGCGATCGGTGAAATCCGGCTGTCCCAGGCCTTGCGCGACACCATGATCATCCTGCTGCCCATGCTGGGCGTGCTGCTGTTCATCGTGCTGTTTCCCGACGTGATCCTGGCCCTGCCGCGCTGGTTGATGCCCAAGTTTCTCTGAGCCTGCGCCACCTCAGATCACTTCGTAGACCGTGAGCTGCAGGTGGCGGCGCCCGCGGGCACCCGAACCCACCGCCACCAGCGTATTGAGCCAGACATAGCGGGGATCGTCCGTGTCGAAGCGCGGATGCGTGCGCAAGTAGTGTTGCGGCGAGGCGACCGCTTCGCCGCGTGCCTGGGCCTGGCGCACATGCTCGGGCCGGTGCCGCAGGCCGAAGTGGCGCACGCGGATCAACGCATCATCGGCCGTGCGGAACTCGACGTCCAGGTCCACCGCATCGCCACCGCCCTGTGCGTCGGGGCTGAACACCGCGCAAGCCCCTGGCCCAGGCTCGATGAGGCGTCCATGCAGGCGCTGACCTTCGACCACGCCGCCCACGATGGGCACGGCCCGCCGCAGCGGGCGGGTGCCGACATCATCGTCCAGGCTGGCCAGCTCGATGATGAATTCACAGATGAATTTGAGTTGGGGCAGGCGCCGGTCCGCGCGCGGCGGTTCATTGACCGGCAGGGCGACGGCCCGATAGGCGGCTCCCTGCGTGCGGATTGCCGGTTCCAGCATTGCCATCAGTTGCCATCCTCTACAGTCCGCGACCATCCGGCTCCATCATTCCGAATGCTGCCGCATTGATGCGACATCGACTGCCGTTAGTCGGTCGCTTTGTGGCATCTTAGCCGCCGAACTGGCTGGAAGGCAGCCATTTCGTGGCAAACCCCCTCGTCAATCGTGGTGAATGGCCGACTTTGTGGTGTCTGATGACACAGTTGATCGGTCATCCGGGCACGCCCGGCGGTCTGTCTGGCGTCATCATGACCCTGGCGATCCACCGTCCGGCGCGACGCAGTTGCACCGGTTCCGGCGAGCCACTACACTGAATGATCGTTCATTCAGTCACCCCCCCGATCTAAGCCCCCTCTCTTTGCGTTCATCCGTGGCTGTTTCGCGGCTCACCCATTAGCGCCATCGCGCCCGCACAGGTCATTCCCATGCCGGACAAGACCGACCCGTCGTCCGACCGCATCAATCACATTCTGGACAAGATCCGGGGCGTATTCATCGCGCGCGGTTTCGACGGCGCGTCGATGCAGGTGCTGGCCCGTGCCGCCGGCATGAGTGCGGGAAACTTCTACCTGTATTTCGCCTCCAAAGACGCGATCATCGAGGCCATGATCCAGCGTGATCTGAACGAGATGGCCGCCAACTTCGACAGCGTGCGCCAGTCGGATCGGCCGCGCGATCGGTTTCGCGAACTCATCACTCAGCATGTGCTGGGCGCACCCGGCTGCTCCAAGCCGATGATGCACGAGATCGAAGCGGCGGCATTACGCAGCCCCGGGGTGGCCGGCCAGTTGCATCGCTTCATGTTGGCCATCGAAACCAATCTCAATGAATTGCTCGCCCGGCTGGCGGGCACGTCGGATCCTGCCGTGGCGACAGGTCTGGCGACTTACTCGCGCGTGATCATGCTGCTGGTCAAGGGCATGATGTCGACCACCCGCCTGACTCACGGCGAGGCGGATCTGCCGCCCGACGATGCGCTGGCCCTGTATGTGATCCGACTGATCGACCGGACCGTCGACGAGGCCATCGCCTCGGTCGACGGTGCGGGCGTTGGCCAAACCAGGGGTCGACCGGGCGAACGCCTGGTCGCCCATTCCTGAACTCACCGAGACCCGCGGAGCGATCTCATGAAGAAGTCAGTGATCGGTCTGACGATTGCGCTGGTGGTTGCCGCCGTCGCGATTGCCATGACGCAGCGATCCTTCAGTACCCAGAGCGTGGACACGCCGGACGGGCAGACCGGTCGCGTCACGTCTGCACCCTCAGCGGGCGCGTCGGTCGACAAGGGCGACCCTGCGCCAGTGGACGTGCGCATTCCGGCAATCTCGGTGGTGGCCGCCCATCAGGACGCGATCATCGAGCAGGTCATCACCTCGGGTCTGATCGAACCGGTCGAACAGGTCAATGTACAGCCGGAAATCGACGGCCAGGCAATCCGTTCGCTGGCAGTCGATGTGGGCGACCGGGTCAGCGCCGGTCAGACAATGGCGGAGCTGGCGCAGACCTCGCTTGAGCTGCAGAAGAGTCAGTTGCTGGCCGCCCGTGCCGGCGCCAGGGCCACCATCGCCCAGCTCGAGGCGCAGATCGTCGAGGCGCAATCGACGGCCGATGAAGCCGCGCGCAGCCGTGACCGCACCGCCAGTCTGGCCGGGCGCGGCATGGTGTCGCAGGCCAATCTCGACCAGGCGGCGGCCGCGCTGACGGCGGCCGATGCCCGGCTCAGTGCCGCACGTCAGAGTCTGAAGGCGGCGCGTGCCCAGCTCGAAGGCGCCAACGCCCAGATCGACAACATCGATTACCGTCTGTCGCGAACCGCGATCACCGCGCCGGTGGCCGGCACCGTCATTGCCCGCAATGCGCGGGTCGGATCGATCGCTTCGGCGGCCGGCAATCCGATGTTCGTGCTGATGCGCGACAGCGCGCTGGAAATGCGGGCCGATGTTGCCGAGCGTGACCTGTTGCGCATCGCCGCCGGACAGCCGGCACAGATCACCGTGGCCGGACTCGGCGAGCCGATCACCGGCCGGGTGCGCCTGGTTGAACCGACGGTCGACGCGGTCTCGCGTCTGGGCCGGGTGCGCATCGTGCTGGATGACAGCAATGCGGTGCGGGCCGGCATGTTCGCAAAGGCCAGCATCGAGATCGGCCGCAGTCGGGCCCTCGTGTTGCCGGTCTCGGCGATCGGTGCGGGTGATGACGGGACGAGTGTGCTGCGTGTGGATGATGACCGGGTCAGGCGGGTGCCGGTGGTGACCGGCCCGCGGGCCGGCGGCATGGTGGCCATTGTCGAGGGCCTGAGCGAGGGCGCCATCGTGGTCGCCCGTGCCGGCGCCTTCGTGCGCGACGGTGACCGCATCCGGCCGATTCAGGATCAACCCCTGGCATCGGGACACGCAAAATGAATTTTTCGGCCTGGTCGATCCGCAATCCGATCGCGCCGATTCTGGCGTTCACGATTCTGTTGATCGTCGGCATCCAGTCGTTCATGAAACTGCCGGTCACGCGGTTTCCCAATATCGACGTGCCATTGGTGTCGGTCACGGTCACCCAGGCCGGTTCGGCACCCGCCGAGATCGAACGCCAGGTCACCAAGGAGATCGAGGATTCGGTGGCCGGCCTGACCGGCATCAAGAACATCGTGTCCACGATCAATGACGGCGTGTCCTCGACCGTGGTCGAGTTCCGCATGGAGGTGCCCACCGACAAGGCGGTGCAGGACGTCAAGGATGCGATCGACCGGATTCGCGGCAATCTGCCCGCCGACATCGAAGCGCCCATCGTGAACAGCATCGATGTCGAAGGCCAGGCGATCATGACCTTCGCGGTGACCGCGCCGGCCATGTCGCTCGATGCGATCTCCTGGTTCACCGATGACGTGGTCAAGCGACGGCTCCAGGGTCAGCGCGGCATCGGCCGGGTCGAGCGATATGGCGGTGCCGATCGCGAAATCCGCATCGAACTGGATCCCGACCGCCTGAGCTCGTTCGGCATCACCGCCCAGGAGGTCAGCCGCCAGGTTCGCGCCACCAATGCCGATGTGGGCGCGGGTCGCGGCAATGTCGGCGCCCAGGAGCAGACCATCCGGATGCTGGGCGATGCGTCCTCGGCGGCGCAACTGGCGCAGACCACCATCGCCACCAGCGCCGGACGCTATGTGCGCCTGGCCGAACTGGGCACGGTGCTGGACACCAATGAAGAGCCGCGCACCTTCGCGCGCTTCAATGGCGAACCGGTGGTCACCTTCGGCGTGTTTCGCGCCAAGGGTGCGAGCGAGGTCAGCGTGGCCGAAGCGGTCGAGCGATCGCTGGCGCAGATCCGCGCCGCGCATCCGGACGTGGCCATCACGCCGGTCGACGACACGGTGTTCTACACCTATGGAAATTACGAAGCGGCGCTGCATACCCTGGTGGAAGGCGCCGCGCTGGCCGTGCTGGTGGTGTTGCTGTTCCTGAAGAACTGGCGCGCGACTCTGATCTCGGCCGTGGCCCTGCCATTGTCGGCCATCCCGACCTTCTTCGTGATGGACCAGCTCGGCTTTTCGCTGAACCTGGTGAGCTTTCTGGCGATCACGCTGGCCACCGGTATTCTGGTGGATGACGCGATCGTCGAGATCGAGAATATCTCGCGTCATATCCTGATGGGTAAGACGCCCTACCGCGCCGCCATCGATGCGGCGGACGAGATCGGTCTGGCTGTGATTGCCACCACTTTCACGATCATTGCGGTATTTGTGCCGGTGTCCTTCATGGGCGGCATTCCGGGGCAGTACTTCCGCCAGTTCGGCCTCACGGTGGCGGTGGCCGTCTTTTTCTCCCTGCTCGTGGCGCGACTGATCACGCCGATGATGGCCGCCTACCTGATGCGCACGAAAGATGCGCATGTCGAGACCGAAGGCGGCGGGCCGGTCATGCGCGGCTACATCGCCTTCATCAGCCGCACCCTGCGTCATCCGTATCTGACCCTGATCGTGGCCATTGCGGTGATGATCGCCTCGGTATTCTTCATGCTGCGCATTCCGGGCAGCTTCCTGCCACCCGAGGATGTCTCGCGAATCCTGGTCAGCGTCGAATTACCGCCCGGTTCGCGGCTGGCCGATACCGAGCGGGCCACCGAGCAGATGCGCCTGGCGATCCGCGACATCGACGGCGTGGAGGATGTGTTCGTGCTGGGCGGTGCATCGCCGCGCGGCGAGCGCGATGTGCGCCGCGCCTCGGTGTCGGTGCTGCTCGAGCGACTCGATCATTCCATCGTGCGCACCCTGGTCAACAGCGTGCATCGGCTGCCCGTGATCGGTCCGTTCATTCCGACCATGGAGAACCCCGGCCGCACGCGGCGCCAGCCGGCCATCGAGGTTGAGGTCTTTGAGCGCCTGGCCGCCGTGCCCGACGTGCGCGCCTACAAGCTCAATGATCGCGGCGAGCGCGATCTGGCCTTCAATGTGCTGGCCGACAATGATGTCGATCTGAATCAGGCCGTGGCCTTGCTCGAAGCGAGGCTGCGCGCCGATCCCCTGCTAACCAATGTGAGCACCACGGGCGCGTTGCCGCGGCCCGAGGTGCAGGTCGTGCCGCGTGAGGAGGAGGCCGCCCGCCTGGGCGTGACCACCCGCCAGATCGCCGACGTCGTCCGGGTGGCGACCATTGGCGACGTGGATGCTGCGCTGGCCAAGGTGCTGGTCGACGGCCGGATGATTCCGGTGCGTGTGCAGGCCGACCTGTCGTTGCGGGCCGATCTGGATCGCATCGCCGCCTTGCGCGTACCGACCGCCCGCGGGATCAGCGTGCCACTGGCCTCGGTGGCCGAGATCCGGATCGCCGAAGGGCCCAGCACGATCGCGCGCTACAACCGCGAGCGTCGCGCGACCATCGGGGCCAGCCTGCCCTTCGGCGTGGCCTTGAACAGCGCCGCGGCGCGCTTCAAGGAGATCACCGCGCAGACCGAACTGCCGGCCTCGGTGCGGGTGCTCGAGTCGGGCGACGCCGAGGTGCAGCAGGAACTCATGGCCAGCTTCGGCAGTGCGATGGTGCTGGGACTGATGCTGGTGCTGACCGTGCTCATCCTGTTGTTCAAGGACGTGATTCAGCCGTTCACGATTCTGTTCTCACTGCCCTTGTCGATCGGCGGCGTGGCGGCCGCCCTGATCATCACCGGCAACCCGGTGTCGATGCCGGTGCTCATCGGCATGCTGATGCTGATGGGCATCGTGACCAAGAATGCGATCCTGCTGGTCGATTTTGCGGTCGAGCGCATGCACGAAGGGCAGGACCGGCTCACGGCAATGATCGAGTCGGGCAGCAAGCGGGCCCGGCCGATCGTGATGACCTCGATTGCGATGTCGGCCGGCATGTTGCCCTCGGCACTGGGCGTGGGCGAGGGCGGTGCGTTCCGCGCGCCGATGGCCACAGCGGTGATCGGCGGCATCATCGTTTCCACCGTGCTTAGTCTGGTGGTCGTGCCCTCGTTCTTCCTGATCATGGATGACTTGTCGAAGTGGTTGGGGCGATTGTCGAGTCGATTCGTCGGGCCGGGCGAACCCGATGAGATCGCGCCGGCGCCTGCGGTCATGGAGCGCGCGATCGAGGCGAATCGCGCCGAACTGGCGGCGCTTCGCCAACGCCTTGCGTCGCTGGAAGGGCAGGGCGACTGAGCCGCCGCTGCGGCCACTGCGGCCGGTATTGCCAGAGCAGCAGGATCAGGGCGGCACCGAGCGGCAGCCAACGCAGATCGGTCGGTACCGGCGCGCGAACCGCGAACCGCTCATCGCGCAGTGCGGCGCCCAGATCGTCGACCGCATCCAGGCCCAGATAGGACAGCCCGGCCTTGGGGGCCAGCGTCATCAGGTAATCCTGGGCCCTGGCGGACAGATGATCGCTGCCCAGCGGACCCTGGACGACATCCTCGGCGCGCCAGTAGCCCATCATCGAATCAAGTCGATCGGTGCGCGGAATCGGCGCCGGCGTGGCAGCACCCACACCCACCAGCAGACCACCGGTGATGCCCTTGCTGACCTCGTCGAATATCGGCGGCAGATCGGCGCGCAGTGGCGGTGCTTCATGACCATCGGTCAGGAACACGACCGCTGATGAATCACCCACCTGCCGGGCGGCCCTGATCGCCCATGACACGCCCTTGGCCACTTCGCTGGAGTCGTTCCAGCGCATCCGCCCGCCGATGTTGGCCAGCGTGGCATTCACGTCATCGATGTGCGCACAGATCTCCACCGGTTTGATCATCAACAACGTGCGGTACTGGGTGAACACGCCCAGGCCGACCTGCGATCCGCAGGGCAGTTGCGCAATCGCGCCGGCGATGGCCTGGCGTGAGAAGTCGATGCGGCTGACCGCGGTGGCGCCGATCCGGCCGTCGCGCGCATTCATGCTCTGCGAAATATCGACGAAGATCAGATAGCGCCAGGTGTCGCGCATGAACGGGACACTGGGCAGCACGGCGGCGATCAGCAACAACAGCGCGGCAACGCCCAGACGCAGCAGGCCGGCATCGATCCGGCCGACCAACTGCCTCATGGCAGGACCACGCGGAAATCGCGCATGCCGCTGATCCGGCGCTCGAACGCGGTGTCCGGACGCCCGGCTTCGGGCTCTGGCTGCGTCTCGGGCGCCAGCCTCAGCGCGAGTTCCAGGTTGTAGCGCGCCGGCCAGTGTTGCGGCCGGGCGCGCAGCAGGTCGCGATATTGCTGTTTGGCCAGTTCCAGCGCCGGCAGGGCGCGTTCCGGACTGGCCAGCCGGTGCGCTTCGCGCAGGTGCAGATTGCCCAGGTTGAATGCGGCAGCATCGGCCAGCGGATGCTTGCCCGGCCGGCCGATCAGTGGCTTATAGGCCTCGATTGCCGCGAAATAATCACCGCCAGCGCCGTGGACTGCCGCGCGCAGAAACTGCACCTCGGGTCGGTCCGGCGCCGTGCCCGGCCTTGCCCGCTCGCTGGCGACATCGGCACTGATCGCGCGGGCCTGTTGCCAGTGGCTGGCATGCCAGAGCAGATGGCCGGCGAAGGCCAGCGCGGCGATCGCGAACAAGACATGGCCATGGCGACGTCTCATGACCATTGCCTCATCGCGCCGGCGCGCAATCCGGCCAGGATCAGCACGAGCAGGGCCGCACCGGCGGCGAGGCGGTCCGACCAGGGTCGCCAGGGTGTGGTCTGAAGCTGATCCATCGGGTATTCCTGCAGTGCACCGAAGGCATCGACGGCCGCCGCGAAATCATCCGGACTGGCCGCCTGCCAGGCGCGATAGGGAGTCGACAGGGTCTGGAAGAACTCATGCAGGCGGATCTCGGGCGCGGCACGCGTGGTGTTGTCGGCGGATTCAAAATCGGCGCCATTGATCGAGCGCAGATAGATCCAGTTCAGGGCGATCCGGTTGCGCGCCAGACCATTGCGCAGCGCCGTCTTCGTGGTCTCGTCCAGATCGGCACCCCCATCGGAGACCAGCAGGATGGTGCGGCTGCCGTTGTAGGGGCGGTTCTCGAATTGATCGATCGCTGCCCGCAGCGCCCAACCGACATCGGTGTCGGACAGGCCCCGACCGATCGTGGCCGCATCGATGCCGGCCAGAATCGGCTCGTCGCGCGTGGTGAAGGGCAGGATGAGAATCGGATTGGCGCTGAAATACATCAAGGCGAATCGGTCGGCGCGATTGCGTTGCACGAACTCGCGCAGCAGCCGCGCCGCCGCATCGCGTTTGAGTTCACCGCGCGACCGCGCCTGAGCCCGCAGCGACAATGGATCGACGGTGCGCCAGTCGGCCGGCAGCATGGTGTCGTCCATGCTGCGGCTGCGATCCATCAGGATCAGAATCTCGGCGCCCACGCCCTGATTCACCCACTCGCGAATCGATCGGCCCGGATCGGCCAGCGCGATGATGCAGGCGAGCAGCGCGAGCGCGGCCAGGGCCCGCCAGAGCAGATCGATCATGCCGCCCAGTGGATCATGATCGATCAGATCCAGATCGGTGAAGTCGAGCCGGTCGCGTCGCCTGGCGATGAAGGGCAACAAGGCCAGCGGCAGCAGCAGCAAAACGGCCGGATGGGCGAAGCGCAAGCCGTCGATCATCGCGCAGCCTGTGTTTCGATGCGGCTGAGCCGCTCGAGCAAGGCCTGCAGTGCGGCCGGGTCCGATGCGTCCGCTACCGGTGGGTCAGCCTGATCCGTCGTCTGCCTGGCAAAAAAATGCCGCTCCGAGCGAGCGAAAAAATCGGCGACGGCGGCGCGTTCGCCTGCAAAAGCCGGATCACGATCCAGCCACTGGTCCAGATTGCGTGGGCTCAGCGTCATGCCGGCCGATTGATCAAAGGCCTGATGCAGCAGCTGCCAGGGATCGCCCCGTTTTGTTTGCATGGCCCAACGGGCCGCCGCGAAGGGCAGACGGGTCCGATCGTGCCAGACTCGCCAGGCCCACCACGCCATCCACAGACCCAGCACAGTGGCCAGGGCGGCGAGCGCCTGCAGGCTACGCGCGCGCGCGCCCGCCACATCGATGGCGGGTAGCGGCAGGTCGTCGCGCAGGCGCTCGGGCAGAGTTTGCAGCGTCACCGCACCGTGTACCGCCGGCGCCACATCGACGGTCACGCCCGCCACCTGGATCGATGCGAGCGACGAATCGGCGGGCGTGATCGGGCTCAGTGTCCAGCCCGGTATCGGCGCAGTGGTGGTCTCGCGGTCCAGGCTGATCAGTTGATACCGGATGACCAGGCTCGCGCTCTTGTCCGACGTCACCGACCAGGACGCATCGAGCCGGTCAAAGCGCAGCCCGACACGGCCCGGCGCGGGCAGCGCGATCGCGCGATGATCGAGGGTTGCGGGCAGCGGCACACGTTGTTCGATCACATCGCCCAGGCGCACGCCGAACGACGGCACCACCGACGAGGCCAGTGCCGCCTCCGGTGTCGCCTGGGTCTGGGCCAGCAGGTGGCCACAACAGGCGACGCCTGTCAGACCGGCCAGACCCGTCATCGGCCAGCGAATCCATCTCATGCCTGGCCCGCCATGAAATACCGTGTCATGGCCTCGCCATCAAAGCGATCGAGCACGAAGAAGGGCAAGACGCCGCGCGTCGCAAAAAACGCGATTAAGGCCTCGCGCCGCGCCGTGATGCGGGCCCGCCAGCGATCGCGCAAGGCCTGGCGCATGAAGACCGTGCGCAAGCTGCCGCGCTCGGCATCGCGCAGCGACAACAAGCCATTGCGCGCGGGCGGTTCGGTCTCCACCGAATGCCAGATGACGACCGGCACGATCCGGCTCGTCTCGAGCAGGTCCAGACCCTCGTTGAGTCGATCGAGCGGACCGTGAAAATCGGACACCAGGAAAATCAGGCCGTCGCGATGGGTTATGCGTTGCACGGCATCGGCAAAACCGGCCCAGCCATCACCCTGGGCATTCACCGCGCGCAGCAGCGCGGCATAGTCGGCGCCCGTGCCGCCACCGGGTCGGGCACGTCGATACAGCGCCTGGCAATCGGTCTGATCAAATGCGATCAGACCCAGAGAGTCGCCGCTGCGATGCGTGCTGGCATTCAGATGTTCAATGAATCGCGCCGCGATCTCGAGCTTGTCGATGCCTGCCACCCGCATCGATCGTGACACATCCACCACCGCATGAATCGCCGCACTGGACTGTTGCCGGTTCACCCGCACCAGCCAGTCGCGCCAGGGATTGCGCAGACTGGCCCGCAGATCCAGGCGACGCGGATCGGGTCGGTCGAACAGTCGCGCATGGCCGGCAAACCGCAGGCCGGCCCCCAGCGCCAGGCCCTGGTGCGCACCGGGCCGTTCACCTCGCAGACGCCGGTCAATGCGATAGTGAAATACCTGATCGGCCGGGCTGGCCAGATCGTCCGATGGATCGTCGGTGCGCACCCGGTTCACGGCGCGGCCACGCGCCGGATGATTTCGTCGACCAGAGGCCCGGCAATCTGCTCGCGGCGCAGTTCATAAACCGGCTGGAGGAAGATCCGGTGGGCCAGGGTGCCGGGCATCACGCGCCGGATGTCGTCCGGCACCAGGTAGTCGCGCTCATCGAGCCAGGCGAGCACGCGGGCCGCGCGCAACATCGCCATCATGCCGCGCGGACTGGCACCGGCCAGTATCAGTCGGTGAATATCGACGCCCGAGAGCTGGATGCCGAAGCGGGCCGGATCCTGGGTCGCCTGCCAGACCTGCAGCGCATAATGCTGCATGGCCTCGCTGGCCACCACGGCCTGCTGGATGCGCTGACCAATCATGTTCAGTTCGGCCCAGCGGATCGTCCCCGGCGGCACCGTATCGATCAGGGCATCGGCGTCGATGTACCGGGTATCGAACAAGAGCTGCCGGCGGATCGCCTCGTCGGTCGGCGTGCTCATGCTCAGTTCGAACATGAAGCGATCGCGCGCGGCCGATGGCAGCTCGAAGGTTTCCTCCTTTTCCACCTTGTTGCGGTCGGCGAACACGGTCATATGGGGAAACCGGAATTCACGATTGAAGGCGGTGACCGATTTTTCGGCCATCGCCCGCAACAGCAGCGACTGCGCCTGCGGGCGCGCGCGATTGATCTCGTTGAAGAAGAACACCGTGAGCGAGGATTCGTGACGCAGCAGCGGCCCCGGTTCGATGCGTGGATTGCCCGAGGCATCGACGAAGGTGTGATAGATGAGATCGCCGGGCAGCAGATCGACCGTGCCCTCGACCCGTTCAAAGGCCCCGCCGATCGCCCGCGCGAAGGCGCGCAGCAAGGTGGTCTTGCCCACGCCCACATCACCCTCGAGCAACACGTGACCGCGGGCGAACAAGGCAATGTTGATCAGCCGGATCAGGTCGGACTGGCCGACAACGGCATGACCCACGGCCTGCTCGACCGCCAGCGCCTGATGGCGCCAGTCGGCCAGGTCCTGTTCGCCTGCCATCACTGAGTCTCCCGGTAAGATGTCTGTGCAGGCCAATCATACGATGCCGGGGCTGCGCACCACCGGCGGCGCGGTGCAGGCGCCAGCATCGCCACTGGCACCGGTTGCCCATCAGTCTGCAGATCGGTAGTATCGCCGCCAGATGATCGCGCCCATTCCCGCCGTCGCTGCGCGCGCCCCCGCTACATAACCATTCCAATCTTCCTATCTTGAAATTCATCCACGCCGCCGATCTCCATATCGACAGTCCGATGCGTGGCCTGAAGGCCTATGAGGGCGCGCCCGTTGAACGGCTTCGCGAAGCCTCGCGCCGCGCCATGCGGGCGCTGGTGGCGCTGGCGATCGAACAAGGGGTCGATCTGGTTCTGCTGGCCGGCGATATCTACGATGGCGACTGGACCGACTTTCGCACCGGGCTGTTCTTTCGCGAACAACTCGTGCAACTGACCCGTGCCGGCATTCAGGTGTTTATCGTGCAGGGCAATCACGATGCCAGCTGCGTGATCACGCGCGAACTGCCGGCGGTGACAGGGGTACATGTCTTCAGTTCGCAGCAGGGCGAGACGGTCGACAGGCCCGATCTGGGCGTAGCCATCCACGGCCGCAGTTTTGCGCAGCGGCAGCAGACGATGGATCTGCTGCCTGACTATCCGGCGCCGATGCCGGGTCGCTTCAATATCGGCATCCTGCACACCAGTCTGAACGGCCGTGAACTGCATGACCCCTATGCGCCGACCACGGTCGCCGCATTGGTTGACAAGGGTTACGACTATTTCGCGCTTGGTCATGTGCACGCGCGGGAAGTCGTGCGCGAGCGTCATCCACGCATTGTGTTCAGCGGCAATCTGCAGGGCCGTCACGCGCGCGAAACCGGTCCCAAGGGTTGTGAACTGATCACCGTCGAGCACGGTGAGATCGTCGCCAGCGAGGCGGTGTCCTTCGACATCGTGCGATGGCATCACCTGACCATTGACGCCCGCGATCTGGGCAGTGCGACCGAGCTGGGCCAGCGGGTCGTGGCACGGCTTGCTGACCTGGTCGCCCAGGCACCCGAGTGCCTGCATGCCTTGCGCATCACCCTGATCGGCGAGTCGCCCCTGCATCGCCTCGAGGCCAGGCAACCGGGCAGCTTGCGCGCCGCCATTGAAGCGGCCGGTCAGGATCTGGCCCAGGGTGATATCTGGATCGAAAAACTGGTGCTGCAATTGCGTTCGCCGCTGGATCGCGAGGCCGCCGCCGCGCGCGATGACGCCGTGGGCGAAGTGATCCGGCTGGTGAATCGGCTCGCTGCCGATGAAGCCGCACTTCGGGAGTGGTTCAACGGGCAACTACTGGACGAGATTGGCGGTTCGATCCCACCGGGGCTGCGAGATCTGTCGCCAGACCACCTGGATCCGGCCACCATCCGGGCCTGTCTGGCCGACGCCGAGGCCACGGTGCTGGCGCGCATCGTCGAGCAGGACGATGGCGCTGATGCATGGCGCACTGGAAACGCGGCGGGCGATCCATGAGACTGCGCCGTCTGCATCTGACGGCCTTCGGGCCGTTTACCGGGCGCACACTGGATCTGGGTGAGCAGGCGCTGGGGTTGGTCCTGATCTATGGCCCCAACGAAGCCGGCAAGTCGTCCGCCCTGCGCGCGATGGGTGATCTGCGTTATGGCATTCCGGTTCAGAGTCCGGACGACTTCATCCACGCCTATGCCCAGATGCGCATCGGCGGTGAATTCATCGATCGCGACGGGGTGATTCACGAATTCGAGCGACGTAAGGGATCGCGCCATACCTTGTCCAGGATCCAGTCGGCCGATCGCCAGGCGCGACGTGCGGGCAAGGTGGCGCGTGAACCCGACAGCGAGCCGGTTGATCCGGCATTGCTCGTGCAACTTACCGGTGGCATGAGCCGCGATGAGTTTGATGCGATGTACGGCCTGAATTCTCTTCGCCTGCGTGAGGGCGGTCGGGATCTGCTCCAGGGCCGGGGTGACGTGGGCGCGGCCTTGTTCGAGGCCAGTGCGGGCTCGCGCAGCATGCCGCGGATTCTTCAAGGTCTGCACGATGAAGCGCGAGCCTGGTTCGTGCCGCGCGGCAGCAAGGGCCGGATCAATGACCAGATCCGGCAATGGAAGGAACAACTCGCCGCCAGTCGGGTGCTGCCCTTGCGGCCGGCGACCTGGACCGAATGTTCGCATCGCCTGCAGCAGGCGCGTGCGCGACTGGATGATCTGCAGGCGATGCATCGCCAGTGTCAGGCACAGCTTGCCCGGATCCAGGAATTGCGTGCGGTCGCGCCGCTGCTGCGTGAACTCGGGCAGGCCGAACAAGCCGCTCAGGCCTTGCGCGATGCGCCGCTGCTGGCCGTCGATGTCACCAGTCGACGCTCGGCAGCCCTGACGTCGATGGCGGTGGCCGAGCACGATGGCCGGCGCGCCAATGAGCAGATCGCCCGCCTGCAGGCGCAGATCGATGCGCTGCCCGCCGCCGATCCCATTCTCGATGTCGATACCGAGGTGCGACGGCTGACGGCTTCGCGCAGCCAGATCGATCGTCATGACCAATCGATCGCCGACAATGCACGGACCGTGCAGGCATTGCAACGCGAGCTGGTAGCCCTTGCTGCGCAGATCGATCCGTCGGCAGGCCTTGCTCAGTTGCTGGCCCGTGCACCGGGGCGTAGCGAGGTCGCGCGGATCGACGAAATCCTGCGGCGGGCGCAGCACGCCGAAGAATCCCTCGTGCGACATCCGGACAAGGCCCTATCGGATCAAGACGAACCGACTGATGTCATCGCGCCGCTGCCCGACCCCTCGGCCATCGATGCGCTCGAGATGGCCCATCAGGGCTGCGTGGCCGCCAGGGGTGAGCTCGAGCGACTGGCCCGCCTGCCCGGATTGATTCGCACAGCGCAACGCGATCTGGCCCAGGCCCTGGGCCAGCTCCATCTCGATGACGGGTCGGCTCTGCAAACCCTCAGACCGTTGCTCGACAGCCAGATCGATGCGGCCATCCAGGACATCGACAAGGCCCAGGCCGGCCGCGCCGACCTGCAGCGGCGCATCGATGAGAACAGGCGCGAGGCGGCCAGCCTGCAACAGGAACTCGATGACCTGACCTTGGCCGGGGAAATCCCCACGTGGGCGGCGGTCGAAGCGGCGCGTGACCATCGGCAGGCCGGGTGGCAACACATCCGCCAGCTGCTTGATCGAGCGCCGGTGCAGCGGGGTGAGCGCGTTCATCCATCCCGGCGCAGTACCGTCACCCGCGATGCGCCGCCCGATGCGAACGAGCAAACCTGGTCGGCAGGCCTACCCCTGACCGACGCGTTCGAAGCGGCGGTGATCAATGCCGACGACCTGATCGACCGACTCGCTGCGGACACGGCGCGCGCCACCCGTCTGGCCGCGGCCCGTGCGCTTGAACAACGGCTTGCCCACGAGCATGACGAGCTGAGCGCTCGCCTGCAGGCAAATGACCAGGCCGAGCGGGCGCGTGCTGCGCAATGGCAGGCCTTGCTCACCGCCGCACGCCTGCCGGTGCTCGCGCCCTCGGCTCTGCGTGAATGGCAGGCCCTGCTACCGGCGGCCCGGCAGGCGTTGAGCGAATGGCATCAATTGCAGGATGAGCTCGTCGAGCGACAACAAGATGAGGCTGCGCTGATCAGCCGGTGTCGCGTGGCCCTGGCTGGCATCACCAACGCCGGTGCGCGGGTGCCAGCCGGGTCGGACGAAGTGATCGCCGCGATCAATCGGGCCGAGAGCGAACTGCGGCAACGCCAGTTGCAACATCGACAGGTGGCGGGCATTGCCGATGAGCGGCGACGACAGCACGAGCGCTGGGTCCGCCAGAAGGCCGAACTTGAGACCGAACAGGCGCAGGCCCAGGCGCAACTGACGCCGTGTCTGATTGCCCTGGGACTGCCCGGTGATGCGAGTATTGCCGTGGCCCGGGCACGACTGGCCGAATTTGCGGAACTGATCGAGGGTCAGCGCTCGCTGGATGCGGCCGCTGTCGCCAGCCGCCAGGCGCAAGCCCATCTGGATTCGCTGGCCACCAGGGCAGGCGAGCTTCAGGCGAGACTGGCCGAGCCGGCCGGCGACGACTGGCGGGTCATCATCGACCGCCTGGACAAACGTCTGACACTGGCCGCGCAGGCGCAGGAGCATCGCGCGCGCCAGCAGCAGGCGCTGAATCATGCCCGAGAGGATGCCGACCGTCAGCGCGCGGCGGCCGATCAGGCGCAGGCCTTACTCGAAGCGCTGTGTCGCGAGGCCGCGGTGAGCAGCATCGAGCAACTACCCGAAGCCGAGATTCGCTCGGCCGAACGACGACAGGCGCAACAGACCATCGCGCGGATCCATGCTCAGCTCAGACAGGCATCACGTCAGTCGATTGACCAGTTGCGCGAGCAACTGGCCGACGAACACGATGATTCGGAGGATTCACTCGATGCGCGCGAGCATCAGATGAGTGAACAGGTGCGCCAGATCGAGGACAGCCTGCCCGCTGCGCGGATCGAAGAAGAGCAGGCCCGCTACGCCTTCCAGGCCATTGACAGTTCGGCTGATTATGCGAATGCCCGCGATGCGATGGCGCGCAGTGCCGCGGCCATCGAGGCCGCCATGCCGCAATGGATTCGAGCCCGTATCGCCCATGCCTTGCTCGGTCAGGCCATGACCTCATTTCGAGAGCGAACCCAGGGACCGATGCTCAGGGAGGCCTCGATCTGGTTTGCCAGGATGACGCGCGACGAATTCTCCGGCCTGGTGCAGGATGATGAGGCGAACGAACCCGTCCTGCTCGCCCGGCGTCATGATGGCCGGACCTTGAGCGTTGACCAGCTCAGCGAAGGCACACTGGATCAGTTGTATCTGGCGTTGCGACTGGCGGCATTGAACATCCGGCGCCAGTCAGGCATCGATCTGCCCGTCGTGCTGGACGACATCCTGATGACCTCGGACGATGCGCGTGCCACTGCCATGCTGCTCACGCTGGCCGACTTCGCCATCGACAGCCAGGTGCTGGTCTTCACCCATCACCAGCATGTGATGGATCTGGCCAGTCGGCATGTTCACGTCGACCGGCTGATCACGCTGAGCCTCTAGGCAGGCCAATCGGGAGCTGGCGATGCGCTTTGTCAACGGTCCGCCCAAACTCGACGACTGTCGGGACCACGGCGCGGATGCAGACAATGAATTGATCATCGTCGAAGGCGATTCGGCCGCCAGGAGCGTGGCGAGCGTGCGCAATCCGCAGAGCCAGGCCGTGCTACCCATGCAGGGCAAGCCGATGAACGCACACAAGGCTGGTGTCGCGCGCTTATCGGCCAACCCTTGGTTCAAGGCATTGATCGAAGCGCTGGGCTGCGACATCGGCGAACGATTCAGGCTCGAGTCGATGCGCTACCGTCGGGTGTTGCTGTTGTTCGATCCGGATGCCGATGGTATTCACAGCGGTGCCTTGATGCTCATCTTTTTTCATCGGTTCATGCCGGGTGCGCTCACCGACGGACGGATCCTGATGGTCAGGGCCCCTTTGCTGCGCCTCAGTTCACCCATGCTTGAGCAACCCGTCTATCTGTCGTCCCCCGCCCAGCACGCGGCGCAGGTCGACGCCCTGGCCGCGCGCGGTGTGCATGAGGTGCAGACGCTGCGCTACCGCGGCCTGGGCAGTCTGGAGCCAGCATTGCTCACCAGCTGGTGCGTAGACCCTCAGACCCGGCGCACAGAAGTGATGAAGCTGGCGGACGCCGAACTGGCCCAGCGCTATTTCGGCGGCACGCTGCCCGGCAAGTCCTGACCTGACCGCACCGGGCCCGGTCGGTCCTGGCGAGCCAGGCCTCAGGGATTGGTGTCACTGCCGCCCGGACAATTGCCACTGTTGCCCGCCCGCGAAATGCGCGCCCGCCCTTCATCGGCGGGATTGTTGGCGGGCTGGTACGCAGAATTCGGAGACTGATAGGCGGCGAGGTAGTCGCTCAAGGCGTCGATATCCTGCGCGCCGCCCAGTCGGTCGGATCCGCCCTTGAGGGTGGCGAAGCCATCGCCGCCATCGGCCAGAAAGCTGTTCACCGTGACGCGCCATGCCCGATCGGGTTCGGCAATCGCACCACTGGCATTCACGATGCTGACCCGGCCGCCGGGCAGTGCCAGCGAAACGTCAGTGACCCGTTCTGCACAGGCAGCGGCACCGTTCCAGGTGTAGCGAAAACCGCCCGACGGGATGAGCACGCGCGTGGCTGACGGCGACTGACCTTGGCAGCCGGCGAACTGCTCCTCGAGCAGGTTCTTCAGGTCGGAAGACGTCAGCGTCATGGTGACCCGACTGTTGCCGAACGGCTGCACGGTGAAGGCTTCGCCATAGGTCACCTGCCCGTCGCCTTCACCGGCATTGCTGCCGGCATAGACGAAGCCGGGGCTGCGTACGCCGCCGCCGTTCATGAAGGCGATCTGCGCATTGCCCGATTCGTCGCCAAGGGTGGCCGACAGTTGCGCGTCGGCGATCAGCTCACCAGCGGGCATGTTGCAGGCGCCATCGCTGCGGGCATTCGGCACATCCTGCGATATCGCGCCGATCACCCGGTTCGCGATGGGGGTGACCTGCGCCTTGTAGCCTTCGACAATGGCGGCCACCTCCGCCACCGGCGCGATCGCCGGATCGTTGCGCACGGTGAGTCGGTTGGTGGCCGTGGCACCGGTGACATCGCGGGTCACCGGATCGAGGGTGATATCAAGGTCGGTCAGAACCCGGCCAAACGCGCTTGAACTGGTCACCGGAATCGCGGTGCCACCGGCGTTCGGGAGACGGCAGTTATAGGCGCTGTGGGTGTGGCCGGTGATCACCGCGTCGACCGCCGCATCGAATCGCGGCACGATACCCGCGATCGGCGTATCCACGAGTTCGCCTTCGCAGCCGTTGATATCGGCCAGGCTGCCGGACTGACGTCCACCTTCGTGAATCAGCACCACGATCGCTTCAATGCCCTGGGCACGAAGCTCGGGAATCAATGCGTTCACGGTATCGGCTTCGTCGCGAAACGCCAGGCCAGACACCCCGGATGGCGTGACGATCTGCGGTGTTGCTTCGAGCGTCATGCCGATGAATGCCACATCGACACCATTGAAGCGCTTGATGCCATAAGGGGGAAGCAGGGGTTGCCCGGTTCGCGTGTCCAGGACATTGGCGGACAGCCACTGGAACGTAGCCCCCTCGAACGGTACCGGTGTGCCGACCTTGGCGCCCTGGCAGCTATCCGGATCGGCCTGCCCATCAACCGTCTTGCAGCCACCGCGCTGCAGGCGCAGCAACTCGTCGGCGCCGCGATCGAACTCATGATTGCCCACCGAATTGAATTCGAGCCCGATCCGGTTGAGGGTTTCCACTGCCGGTTCATCGTGAAAGAGCGAGGAGATCAGCGGCGATGCGCCGATCGAATCGCCCGCACTCACCACCACGTTGTTCGGATTGCCGGCTTTCAGGCGGGCGACATGGGCCGCGATGATATCGGCGCCACCCACTGGCGGGCGTTGTTCGCTCGGGACCGCCGTGTTCTGGCCGAAGGTGCCGGGCGACTCCAGATTGCCGTGGTAGTCATTGAAGGCAATGATCTTGACCTGGAAAGGCGGAGCGCCGGCGGCCGGCGGTGGGCTGACGGCTGGATCGGCAGAAACAGGGGCATCGTCGTTACTGCTGCAGGCGGCCACGGCCATGCCGATCGCCAGCGCGAGGATCGAACGGGTGATCGGGGTGAGGATCGCAGGTCTGGACATGACGGGCTCCGCTGGTGGTTGTCCGGTCATCTTCAGGGTGGTTTGTGAACGCATCGTGACGGCCCGTGTGGCAGCGGGTCACGCTCCTGTCACCTGATCTCACTAGGCTGCGCCCGAGTGTAGTGAACCGTCGACAACCAATCCTGCAATGGAGTGAGCCATGACCCAAACCCCAGTGAATGCACAGCGACGCCGACTTGTCATCGGCAGCGCGGCAACCGCAACCGCAGCCGCCTTGCCCGCAACGCTGATCGCCCGACCTGCCATTGCGCAGCAGGCGCCGGCCGTCATCGCCAGCGAATCGTCGCGCCCGTCGCTGGTCTACGGCCTGCAATTCGGCGATCCGCGTCTGAACAAGCCCGGCACCTATGGATTGGCCGACAGCGCCAGCGTCATTTCCTGGACGCGGGCCGATCGGGATTCCCGCCTGCAGGTGGAATGGTCGCTGGACGAGAACTTCGCCTCCGTTCATCGCCTGCCCCCGCTCTATCTGACAGGCTCGAGCGACTACACCGGCCGGATCGACCTTGGCGGCCTTCCCGGTGGGCAGCGGGTATTCGTGCGCATGAGCGCCAGCAACCTGGATTCGGCCAGGGCAGGCAGTGAGGTGATCACGGGTTCGGTCATCACACCGTCCCATCTGCCCAGAAATATTCGTTTCGTCTGGGGCGGCGATACGGCGGGGCAGGGCTGGGGCATCAGTCCGAATCAGGGCGGCATGCTCACCTACCAGACCATGCTGGCGCAACAGCCGCAGTTCTTCATCCACTCGGGCGACACCGTTTATGCCGACGGCCCGATTGCGCCGGAGAAGGCGATGCCCGATGGCCAGATCTGGCAGAACATCGTGACCGAGCAGACCATGAAGGTCGCCGAGAGCCTCGAGGAGTTTCGGGCGCGGTACCGTTACAACCTGATGGACGAGCATGTGCGCCGCTTCAATCATGAAGTGCCGCAGATCTGGCAGTGGGACGACCATGAAGTCACCAACAACTGGTCGGACAGCAAAGACTTGTCGGGCAACGTCAATTACACGGAGAAGCGGGTTGCGCTGCTCACCGCCCGGGGTGCCCAGGCGTTTCGGGAGTATGCACCGATGCGCTCATACGGCGACGCCGAACCGGCGCGGGTCTACCGGCACATTCCTCAGGGACCGCTGCTGGACGTGTTTATGATCGACATGCGCAGTTACCGTGGACCGAACTCGGACAATCTGCAGACCACCTACGATGAGGCGTCGTCTATTCTCGGTTCGACCCAGATCGACTGGATCAAGCGCAGCCTGAAGCACTCGAGCGCCACGTGGAAGATCATCGGCAGCGACATGCCCATCGGCTTGCAGATTGGCGACGGCCAGGGGGCCAATGGCGTCGCCCGTTGGGAAGCGGTTGCCAACGGCGATCCGGGACGCCCCCTGGGGCGCGAGGCCGACATTGCCGATCTGCTCGCCTATATCCGCCGCGAAGGCATCCGCAACGTGGTGTGGTTGACGGCCGATGTGCACTACTGCGCCGCGCACCACTACAGCCCGGCGCGCGCGAGCTTCAAGGATTTCGACCCGTTCTGGGAATTCGTGGCAGGTCCGCTGCACGCCGGCGGGTTTGGTCCGAACAAAATCGACGACACGTTCGGGCCCGATGTGGTCTTTGTCAAGGGACCCGCCGTACAGAACGAACCGCCCAGCGATACCAATCAGTTCTTCGGTCAGGTCGACATCGATGCACAGTCGGGCACGATGTTGGTGTCGCTGATCGACCGGGGCGGGTCGGCGGTGTTTACGAAGCAGCTCACGCCTGCCTGAAGGGTCTGAGCGGATCCACCGCGCCAGACGGTCGAGCCAGCGTCAGGGTGCCGCCTCGATGGCGGTCACCACATAGCCGCTGGCCGACTTCTCGGCGCGAAACTTCACCGAGTCACCGGTCTTGACCCGGTCCAGCAGCGCCGGATCCGAGACCTGGAACACCATCGTCATGGGCGGCATGTCCAGGTTTCTGATTTCACCATGGCGCAGCGTGACCTTGCCGTTCTCTTTGTCGATCTTGCGCACCTGACCCTCGGCCAATTCGCCGGCCGGTGATGCTGCCGTGGCAGCACCAGGGGCCGAATGGTCATGGGTGGATTGCTGCGCCAGAGCGGGCGCGCCGAGCAGGGCAAACATTAGCGCTGGAATGATGAATGGTTTCATGGGTGACTCCTGGATGGAATGGATTGGCAGGCTGGGTTTGATGGATGGAAGGGTTCAGGCGGCACTGACCTCGATCTTGCCGACCATACCGGCCTGGTAGTGACCGGCTATGAGACAGGCGAACTCGAAGTCGCCCGCCTTGTTGAAGGTCCAGACGATCTGACCGGTCTTGCCCGGTGGCACATGGGCCATATAGGGTTCGTCATGCACCATATCCGGAAACTTCATCATCAGCGCGGCATGCTTCTGATTTTCCTGCTGAGTGCCGATCACGAACTCATGCATCTGTTGGCCGGTGTTGTGCACGCGAAAACGCAGCGTCTCGTTCTGTTGCACCTCGATGCGATCCGGCGTGAAGCGCATCGTGTCGAGCATGCGCACCTCGATGGTCCGCCTGGCGGTTTTCACATCGCCGGCGATGCCCCAGTCGGTCTGCTCCTTGATGACCGGGGCGGGCTTGTCAGAATGTTCTTTTTTTCCATGGGCGCGCGCCGGCCCAAAGACACCGAGCAGGCTACCCGACAGTGCGAGCAGCAGGCGACGTTTTCCGTGAATCATGCTGGTTCTCCGATCGTGGACAGGATGGATGAATGGTGATGCGGCCGTTGCCACCGTTCAGTGATTGCCATGGCCGCCTGCCGGTTTGCGGGCTTTGACTTCGATGTCCTGCGACGGCCGTGACATCGGCCGCATCGATCCCTGACCTTCGGCCTGAAATCGTGCCGGGTCAGGCAGGTTGCCCGTGAATTCATAGGCCACGGTGCCAGGCGGATGCTGGTACCACCCCGGGTCGCTGTAGTCGCCGGGCTTCTGGTCCCGTCGCACCTTGATCATGCTGAACATGCCGCCCATGCCGACAGCACCGAACGGCCCGGTGCCCGTCATCATGGCTGCCGTGTTGTCGGGCAGCGGCATCTCCATTTCGGTCATGTCCTTCATGCCGCGCTCGCCCATCACCATATAGTCCGGAATCAGGCTGGTGATTTGACGGGCCAGACCGCGATGATCCACACCGATCATGGTGGGCACATCATGACCCATCGCATTCATCGTGTGATGACTCTTGTGACAGTGAAATGCCCAGTCGCCTTCTTCATCGGCCAGGAAGTCCAGTTGACGCATCTGCCCGACCGCGATATCGGTGGTGACTTCGTATTGACGGGTGCTCTTTGGCGTGGGGCCGCCATCGGTGCCGGTCACCAGGAACTCATGCCCGTGCAGATGGATCGGATGATTCGTCATGGTCAGATTGCCGATGCGCAGACGCACCTTGTCGTTCTTGCGCACGACCAGTGGATCGATTCCTGGAAAGATCCGGCTGTTCCAGCTCCATAGGTTGAAGTCCAGCATGGTCATGATTTTGGGCGTATGGCTGCCCGGATCGATATCGTAGGCATTGAGCAAAAAGCAGAAGTCACGGTCCACCGGATCGATCAGCGGATGCCGACCCTTGGGGTGAGTGATCCAGAGTCCCATCATGCCCATGGCCATCTGCACCATTTCATCGGCATGCGGGTGATACATGAAGGTGCCGGGCCGGCGTGCCACGAACTCATACACGAAGGTTTTGCCTGGTGGGATGCCCGGCTGGGTCAGGCCGGTCACGCCATCCATGCCGTTGGGCAGACGCTGGCCGTGCCAGTGCACGCTGTGCAACTCGCCCAGCTTGTTGGTCACGAAAATGCGCACCCGGTCGCCCTCGACCACTTCGATGGTCGGACCCGGGCTCTGACCGTTGTAGCCCCATAGATGTGCCTTGAAGCCTGGCGTCATCTCGCGCACGACCGGCTCGGCGACCAGATGAAATTCCTTCACGCCCTGGTTCATGCGCCAGGGCAGGGTCCAGCCGTTGAGCGTGACCACCGGGTTGTAGGGGCGCCCGGTCTCGGGGACCAAGGGCGGCATGGTGTCGGGTCGCGTCTGGATCACTGGTTCGGGCAGAGCGGCCATGGCCACCTTGCTGATGGCGCCAACGCTGACCGCCGCAGCGGCCACGCCCGCACCGCTCAGAAAATGTCGTCGGGATTGCATGCAGAGATTCCTTGTGGTCGATGCGGGTCGGTCAATGGCCGGCACCGCCGGCGTCGCTGGCGGACATCACCGGGCCGGCAGCAGCCGACAAACTCGGGCGTCCGACCAGCGCCATGTCCAGGTCGGCATGAGAGAGCCAGAAGTCGCGCAGGGCGTCGATGGCCCCGTTGACGCTGGCGATCTGCGAGCGGGCGTCGGCCAGCAGATCGAACACGCCGATCAACATGCCGTTGTAGCGCAGCAGGTTCTCTTCGGCGATGCGTGACCTGAGCGGCACGATCTCCTCGCGCTGATGCCGGGCGATGTCCCAGGCGGTGCGGTAAGCGCCGTACGCTTCGCGTACCTCCGAGCGGGCGTTGATCGCCGTTTCCGCCGCACGATTCATCGCTTGTCGGTACACGGCTTCGGCCTGCGCGATGCGTCCGCCACCCCAGTCGAACAGGGGTAACTCGAACCCGACCTCCCAACCGCGCTGGGTGGGTTCCTCGTTGGATCGACTGCGCATCCCGCCCAACTCCAGCACATTGACCAAGCGTGTGGTGCGCGTGAGCCCGAGATTGCGCGCGGTCTGCTCGGCACCGGCACGGGCGGCCGTCACGTCAAGTCGTTGGGTCAGGGCGGTACGTTCCAGATCGGGCAGTTCGCGCGCTTGCGCGGGTAGGTCGGGCAGGCGTTCGGGCAGTGTGAATCGGGTTTGTTCCGCCCACAGCCCCAACAGCCGTGTGAGCCGTTCGCGCGCGGCCAGCCGTTGTTGTTGGGCGCGCGCGAGATTCATCGCCGCATCGGCATAGAAACTCTGCTCTCGGGCCTGCTGCAACTTGTTGAAGTTACCCACCTGCGCCATGCGCCTGGCCAGCTCCGCTCCGGCTTCGCCAGCCTGCATGACCTGCCGGCTGTAGCGCACCGATTCCTCCGTGGCCACGGCCTGGACCCAGGCCTTGCGGGTATCGGCTGCCAGCGACAACACTCGCATGGATACATCGGCCTGCACCTGCGCGAAGCGACGTTCCTGCACACCTTGCAGCAACGGCATGGCGATCAGCCGCGCCAGATTCACATGAAAGCCCACTTCCCGCTCGATCTCATCGCCCCGGGTGAATCGTCCGAGAGTGAACCCGGGGTTGGGCAGACGGCCCGCCTGCACAACCTGGGCCTCGGCCAGACCCAGATCCGAGTAGGCGGCCTGCAGCCCACGATTGTTCAGCAAGGCCACCTGGACCGCGTCATCCATGCCCAGGGGCTTGGCGAGCAACTCGCGCACACGCTGGTCGATCAGATCCTGATCGCCGGGCTCGCGTGCCCAGGTCAATTTGACGTCCGGCCCGAGTCGTTCGGCCGTGTTGGTCCGCACGGTGCCGAAGCCGCCGTCATCACTGAAGCTTGCGCAGGCGCTCAGCGTCATCGCGAACATGGCGAGCGGAATCGCCCGCCGGCGCGATCGGTGAATCACCCGCGTGGCCCTGATGGTTGGATCGTTCATGAGCGCCTCAATGGTTCATGTGGCCACGATGGCCACTCGGGCGCGGCGCATCCGTTTGCATGCGGTCGGCCGGTTGACCGGTCGGCCCGGCCGATACGCTGCCCGATGGCTGGTCCGCCGTCGGTGCCGGGGGCGCGGCAGGGGTTGGCGATGGCGGGGCGGCATCCGCTTGATTGGCTTCGCGCAGATAGGCACGCCAGCCGCCGATGCGGTTCACGGTCTCGTTGGCTTGCGACCAGGGCACCCGCTGATCATCGCCCAAGCGCTGATAATTCGCGAATGGCGACACGTAGGTGGCTGCCGGCACCTGGGCCAGCGGATCGAGCGGATCGGGCCGCCCGGGTTGGGTTGACGCCGGCTGGGCAGGGGCCGCCGTTGCTGTGAACAGCAGCGCGCAGCCGGCCAGCCATCGACGACCAGGGCGATGAAATGAAGAGTCCATGATGACCTCGAAGAATCCACGACAGAACGCTGCGGCCTGATCAGGCACGCAGGCACAGGGGGCATCGCGGTGCGCGACGTGAGGCTCAACCGATCGGGTCTGTATTTCCGGAGGGTGTCCGCAACCGGCTGATGCTCGGTCTCACGGCAATGGCGCCGCGTCGGGTCGCGCGGCTCAGGGCGGTCGTTTGAGATTGCCGGCCACGAAGAAACTGCGGCCATCGGTACGGGTGTGCGGCACGGCATTGAGCAGATCGGGCTCGCCGGGCACCGCCAACAAGCTGGGGATGGCCAGCATCGAACAGCAGGATGCGCAGGCGCTGCAACCGGTCTTGCCGACCTTCGGTGGCGAATCGTCCGGCCAGTGATGGGGAACATCGCCATGGATTGTCGCGACGGCATCGGTCACGGCGTGCTCGTGAGCCGCAGCCTGGTGATCTTGCGCCGTGCTCATGGCCGCTTGGTGGTGATCAGCGACCGACGACACGGCGGGGGGATGATGGCCCGGCCCGCAAAAGATCATCTTGGCCGCAGCCAGACCCTGGACCGGCATGGCCAAGGCCATGAGCCAGATCAGGACGGCACGCAGGATCGATCGCATCCGATCAGTTTAGCTCAGGTGGGCAGGACTGGCGAAAGGGGTCAGAAATGCCGCCTCATCCGCCGCAACGCCCCGAGGGAGGAATCCAGCGAAACCGTGGGTTGTCGACGCCACCCCTTAAACTGTCGCCTCGAGCGGTCGGCAGTAAATGGCCCACTGGCTCACACAACAACCCACACTCGTCGCGCTCTTCCGAGATGAAAACGCCCCTGCTTCCGCTGGCGACCGCCTGTTTATTCCTGGCAGGCTATGTGGCAAACGTTGTCTCGTCTTCGCCGTCCGACCTCGACCCTCGAGCGGGCATGGGTGCGCGTCGCCTCATAGGAACGCTTGGCCCGCAGCAGACGCCTGTATGCCGCTTACGATACTTGCGTCGATCCTGTCGTTTTCAAATCGAGGCACTATGGGTCGGCCAAGAAGGCGTTTGATCCCGAATTTGCGCGATGGGTCGAGCGCTGGCAGGGAACCGGGTTTTTCTATGGCAGGCACGAACACCCACTATGCCGGCTCTACAAACTGGAAGCACTGGACACCAAATTGCGGTCACGATTGATCATCATTCACGATCGCCGCGCGCCCTCTAATTTTTAATTGCCTGAATTGCGCTAGTCATGAATAAAAAGAATGCGGGCGCTGTGGCTGATCGACTCTTATCGGGTGGTTGATCAGATTCAACTCTATTCTTTCAGCGAATCGGAGGACGGGGGTGTCGTCACTGAATTCAAGATCAGTACAGATTTCATCATTTCCGTCTGCAAGAAAGAACTCTCGAACGGACACTCCACCGTATCGTCGTGTCAGACATTCTCAATCGTACAAGACGGAAGGTTCCACGCTTGATGAATCACGCGTGGAGATCGCCGGTATCGCGTCGGAATCGACATCTGATGTTTGATGCCGAAGCGTCAGATGATGGGTACAACCCTTGATATCGAAGACGACGTGCTTTACGCGGCGAAAGATCTTGCGCGAAAGGAAAAAAAGACAGCCGGGCAGGTGATATCCGAGTTGGCGCGCAAGGGGCTTGCCGACCACGCTGGTCTCGTCGCAATCGAACCTGAATCGGTTTGCGGAATTCGCCCATTCCCTGGCGAAGGACGAATCGTCAGCAACGAACTCCTCAGCCGCTTTCGCGACGAAGGCGGGTACTAGGTCCGCCGCGGTACGCGCCCTGTTCGATGTCAACGTCCTGATCGCGATGTTGGACCGCGCTCATTCCCATCACCATCTGGCAGTTTCGTGGCTTCGTGAACCTATCGACCATGGGTGGGCCTCGTGTCCGATCACCCAGAACGGCTGCGTCAGAATCATGTCTCAGGCTGCCCGCCGGTCGATCTGGCCGCTTTCCACCAACGAGCCGGTATCGTACAATATCGGAGTTCAACTCCGGATTTGTACAAGCAATTCATGATGATCGAACGTGATCTTTCGGCGGAGCTCGCCCTGCTGGTTGAGGAATATCCGGTTGTCGCGGTTCTAGGACCGCGGCAGGCGGGCAAGACCACCCTGGTCCGCGAGAAATTGCCCGGCCATGGCTATGTCAACCTCGAGCTGCCCGATGTGCGCGAATTTGCTCAGGAAGATCCGCGCGCTTTTCTCGTCGAACATCCTGCACCGGTCATTCTCGACGAGATCCAGCGCGTACCGACCTTGCTCAGTTACATCCAGGCCATCGTTGACGAGCAAGGCGGTAACGGTCGATACGTTCTGACCGGTTCGCACCAACTCGAACTGCGCGCTGCCGTGGCACAGTCGCTGGCGGGACGAAGTGCTCTGCTGACGCTCTACCCGTTGACGATTGGCGAGCTGGCCGCTGCCGGCATCCGCTTCAACAGCTTCATCGACTATCTGTTGCATGGTTTCCTGCCACGGATCCATGACAGCAAGCAGCGACCCTCCGTCGCCTATGCCAACTACTATCGGACCTATGTCGAGCGCGACGTTCGACAACTGATCCGGCTCAAGGATGCCGCACTGTTCGAGAAGTTCATGAAGCTGCTGGCCGGACGAGTCGGTCAGCTCATCAATTTTCAGTCGCTTGGCAACGACGTTGGCGTTGACGGCAAGACGATCAAGGAATGGCTCTCCGTCCTGGAAGCGTCATTCGTGGTGTTTCGCCTGCCGCCGTATTTCGAGAATTTCGGCAAGCGAGCGATCAAGACGCCGAAATACTACTTCACCGAACCGGGCTTGCTCGTCTGGCTGCTCGGCCTGCGTGAGCCTGCACAGGTTAGACGCGATCCCTTGATCGGAAGCCTGTTCGAGAATCTCGTCATTGTCGAGGCACTCAAAGCCCGCGTGAACCAAGGTGAATCCCCGGAACTTTACTTCTACCGGGACAACCACGGGCTCGAGATCGACCTGCTCTTTCGCGATGGCCCGGAACTCTCGGCTATCGAGGCAAAATCCGCCTCGACCCTGCATCAGCGATTCAAGGATTCCCTCGCGCGTTTCGATTCGACAGTCAAACCGCTGTCGCGCAAGATCCTCGTCTTTGACGGCGAGGCGCGACATTGGTCCGATGGGATTGAAGCCGCGAACTGGCGCGATGTGGGTACACGGATGCTTGGGACGCCATCCACCGGATCGTGAATCCGGGATTTTGAGTAGATTCGGCCCTGACGCGTGCGAACAGGGAGGGGATCTCGGAGAGGCGACGCTGTGGTGCGCATCTCCGAAGCGCAGCATCGGCTGGCCATCGGTGCGAGGACGGGCATTGCCCTCAGACGCAGGCTCAAATCCCCCGCATCAGGCCGCCATCCACCGTCAGGTTCTGGCCTGTCATGTAGGAAGACTGGGCGGACGCCAGAAAGGCCACGACATTGGCAATTTCCTCCGACGTGCCATAGCGACCCATCGGCACGGCGGAGCGCCGCTCCTCGGTGGCGGGTAGCGAATCGATCCAACCGGGCAGCACATTGTTCATGCGCACATTGTCGGCCGCATACGTGTCGGCAAAGATTTTGGTGAAGGCCAGCAAACCGGCGCGGAAGGTGGCCGAGGTCGGAAACATTGGCGCCGGCTCATACACCCAGGCCGTGGAGATGTTGACGATGGAGCCGGATTTCTGTGCCTGCATGATGGGCGTTACCAGCCGGACCGGGCGAATGACATTCAAGAGATAGACCTCCATTCCGATGTGCCATTGCTCGTCCGTAATGTCGAGAATGGCAGCGCGCGGGCCGTGACCGGCGCTGTTGACCAGCACATCGATGCGGCCCCATTTGTCAACGGTGCCGTCGACCAGGCGCTTCAGATCATCCGGCGACTGGTTGGAGCCAGTGACGCCAAAGCCGCCAAGTTCCCTGGCCAGCGCTTCGCCTTTGCCCGACGAGGACAAGACCGACACCTTGTAGCCATCTGCTGCCAGTTTTTTGGCGGCGGCGGCGCCCATGCCTGACCCGCCGGCCGTGATGATGGCAACTTTTGAATCGCTCATGTTCGGATCTCCGTTTGGCCAGATCGGCGGGTGGGACTGCACAGGGCAGGTCATGATCGGCAGGTTTGTCGGCCTATTGCGCCAACCGATCACTGATTCGACCTGTGTCGTCCCTGGATTCAGGCCATGATAACCATATCGCTCCGCCCGGTTGCCCGATGGCGCGTGGGTGCATGACGCCGGCCATCGTCCCGAAATTGAGGTCTACTCACCGTGCGGCATTCTGGCCCACCGATTCCCGAGGTGAGCTGCGCGCAGTGCACCCGCTCCCACCGAGGTGACCGCGAACGAAACCCCAGACCGCACTCGTACTTGGTAAATGCGGTAAAACTGCGAAGTGCAAAAAGACTTCAAAGGCAACAAAGCTCACCTGCCCAGCAAACCTTGCGTGGTCTGTGGCCGGACCATGAGCTGGCGCAAGGCCTGGGCCAGAAACTGGGATGAGGTCAAGTATTGCTCCGACGCCTGCCGCCGGCAGAAAAACACCCGCCAGGGCGAAGCAGTTTGACGCAGCGGGTCACGCTCCAGACGTCGGCGGCGGTGCGGTGAGCGCGTTCAAGGAGCGCGGCTGTCTTGAGCGGATCGCCCATGATCGCACCACTCGAGCAGTGCCCCGGAGTCCTTCTCATCGGCTGGCGCGGACTAGCCCGAATGGTTCTGGAGGTCCATGACTCGATGCGCGCGTTCAGCCATTACGGAAGATGAAGCTGTAAGCGCTGAGCGCGGGCACACCACCCAGGTGGGCGTAAAGTACCTTGGAGCCCTTGGGGAACTCGCCCTGGCGCACCATCTCGATCATGCCGTGCATGGACTTGCCTTCGTAGACCGGATCCGTGAGCATGCCCTCCTGTCTAGCGCACAGCCGAATCGCCTCCAGCGTGCCAGCGTTGGGCAGGCCGTATTCAGGCCCACCGAACCGGGTGTCGAGCACCACATCTTTTTCGGTGATCTCGCGCCCCAATTCAACCAGCTTCGCAGTGTTCTGCGCGATACGCAGAATCTGTGCGCGGGTTTGCTCGGGCTTGGCCGAGGCGTCGATGCCGATCACCCGGTCGGCGCGGCCGTCGGCGGCAAAGCCGACGACCATACCAGCCTGTGTGCTGCCCGTGACGGAGCAGACCACGATGTAGTCGAACTTGAAGCCGAGTTCGGCTTCGTATGCGCGCACTTCTTCAGCGAAAACGACGAAGCCGATACCACCCAACAGATGCTCGGAGCAGCCAGCCGGGATCGGAAAGGGTTTGCCGCCAGCCTGCCGTACGTCATCCATGGCCTTCTCCCAACTGGGGCGGATGCCGATGTCGAACCCGGCTGCGTCCAGGCGAACGTCTGCGCCCATGATGCGCGACATCTCGATGTTGCCAACGCGGTCGTACACCGCGTCCGAGTAGTTGACCCAGTTTTCCTGTACGAGCACGCATTTCATGCCCAGATGGGCGGCAACCGCGGCAACCTGCCGGGTCTGGTTCGACTGGATGCCGCCGATGGACACCAGGGTGTCGTAGCCGCCTTTGATGGCCTCGGGGATGAGGTATTCAAGCTTGCGCGTCTTGTTGCCGCCGAAGGCAAGGCCACTGTTGCAGTCTTCCCGTTTGGCGTACAGCTCAACCTTGCCGCCGAGGTGGGCGCTCAGGCGTTTGAGCGGCTGGATGGGCGAAGGGCCGAAGGTGAGCGGGTAGCGGGGGAATTTGTCGAGATTCATGCGGATCTCCATGGGTGGTGGTGGCGGACGGTGTCCAGGCGACATTGGTGGCGAAGACCGAGGGTAAGGAGAGGCTTCTTCAGTCGGGTTGAACGCCCTCCCATGCTAGAGAAATCGGCCTTTTACAGGGTTGCGAGTATCACGGCGAAATCGACTTAAAAAGGTGTGGTTTTATAATGTGGAGAATCAAAAACCTAAAAAATCAATCATGAGCGCAATAAAAGTTCGAAACAGGCGATCAATGGCAGGCCCCACGGCGGTCGAAATCGACCGCATCGACAAGACCATCCTTCGCTTGTTGCAGAAAGACGCGTCGGTCTCCAATGTGGCGCTGGCCGGCAAGGTCAACCTCAGTGCACCGGCCACCCTGCGCCGGGTTGAGCGCCTCAAGCAACTGGGCCTGATCAAGGGGATCGTCGCCTTGCTGGAGCCGAGCGCGCTCGACGTTGGCATGCTGGTGATGATCGGTGTGGTGCTCGATCGCTCCACGCCCGATTCATTTGCCGACTTCGAGAAGGCCGCCGTCAAGGTGTCGGGGTGCATGGAGTGCCACGTGGTCACTGGCGAATTCGATTACTTCATGCTTGTGCGCACGCGCGACAGCAATGGCTTCAATCGATTGCACGCGGAGCAGTTGCTGCACCTGCCCGGCGTGCGGCAGATCCGATCATTTATGGTGTTGAAGCAAGTGCTCTCGACGACTCAAATTCCAATCTGAGACCGGCCAGATCCTGTCTCTTCAGGCGGAAAGGATGATCGTCAGTCGGGATGCGGGAGTGACAAAAATTCGCTGGCCTGTCATTGACGTCGATGTGTCTGTCGTTGGATGACGCGCAGGCATACCTTCATGGGAGTATTGGTGAGATGCTGGACAATTTGGCATTGCAACGGACAAATGACTCAGGCCTCAGGCCGCGAAACCGACGGACTGTGCCGGATCCGATTTCAACAGCCCGATGACACCGAACCGACTACCGATGTATTCCCCTGCCACTGACGGTTTTTCGAATACAGGATCGGCTGTGCGCTACGCCGAGTCGCCGCCGACCGACGATCTGTCCGAAGTGGTCCACTGCTTCTGGGAACTGCGCACACTGGCCACGCTACCGGATGACTTTCTCTATCACGCGCTGCCCGATGCGTGCGTGAATCTCTTGTTCAACCTCGTCGACCCCTCAATCGCCGGTATCACGGCGCTGCATACCCAGGCGACGACGCTCAACCTTGGAAAGTCATTCCACTACGCCGGGGTTCAGTTCTATCCCGGCGTGTGGCAGGGAGACCGGTCCGAGATCCTGGACAGTTATGTCGGAACGCCATACCGGGGTAGGTTGCCGCTTGTGCAAACGTGCCGACGACTCGTGGGTCTCGAACTCGTGGACATGGTGCCCATATTGGCCGAGCAGACACGGTGGTGCATGACCCATGGTCACGCTCGCGCGAACGCGATCACCGCGCTCATTCTGTCGAATCTTGATGCCATCCGGTCGGTCGCCGACATGGCTGCGTTGGTCGGGCTGTCCACTCGACAGCTGCAGCGCACGCTCCAGCGAACCACGGGCTTTTCGCCGCATGATCTGATCAAGGTTCTGCGCCTGCAGCAGTCGTTCCGTAAGCATTATCTCGATCTGTACTCCGACCAAGCTCACTTCACCCATGCCTTCCGGCAAGCCACCGGCTATACCCCGGGCCAATACCGAAAACGCTTTCCTGTCTGATCCATACAAGACAGCCCCGAGCGGCACCGATAAGCTCACGGCTTTACCTGCTCTGAAGGAGCTTGCAATGGATAAGCCGAACGCAATTGGCTGGTTCGATGTGTATGTGGACGATATGGGCCGCGCCGCGGCCTTCTACGAGGCCGTCTTGCCGCATCGACTGGAGCCAATCGGAGATCCGACCGGTGAGACCGACATGCGTGGATTCCCCGCGAACATGAGCGCTTACGGCGCGGCTGGCGCACTGGTCAAATCGCCCCATGGTCGACCAGGATCTGGCGGCACCATGATCTACTTCAGCGTGAATGACTGCGCCGAGGAACAGGCCCGCGTAGTGGCGGCTGGCGGCAAACTTCTGCGACCCAAGTTTTCCATAGGTCAATTCGGTTGGGTAGCTCTATGCATGGATACTGAGGGCAACGTGTTCGGACTGAACTCCATGCAGTAGGTGCAGCGCCGTAGGTGATGCCTGACGATCCACACGCTCGCCCGAAAGCTTTGCCAAGGTGCTGGCCAACCGGAATCGTGCGCTTCTCGCCCAGATTGCCGGCGCCCAGCCCACCTCATTGCATGAGCTGGCGGCCCTGACCGGGCGCTCACCGGGAAACCTGTCGCGCACGCTGCGCACGATCGCCGTCGAATGAGAGCGGGTTCGTTCGATTGTCGGTCTGAGGCGAGGTCTTGCCCTCGAGCTGCGCATGCAGCATTCAATCGACGAACGTGGGCTGATACCGCCGCCAGATGAGCTGTCGAGTGACTCGCACCACTTGCGCAGTGCTTCGGGGTCCTGCGCGTCGGCCGGCGCGGATGAGCCTGGATGGTTTTGGAGTGCCATGACTCGACGCGCGCGCTCAGCCGTTGCGGAAGATGAAGCTGTACGCGTTGAGCGCGGGCACACCACCCAGGTGGGCGTAGAGCACCTTGGAGCCCTTGGGGAACTCGCCCTGGCGCACCATCTCGATCATGCCGTGCATGGACTTGCCTTCGTAGACCGGATCCGTGAGCATGCCTTCCTGTTGGGCGCACAGCCGAATCGCCTCCAGCGTGCCAGCGTTGGGCAGGCCGTATTCAGGCCCACCGAACCGGGTGTCGAGCACCACATCTTTTTCGGTGATCTCGCGCCCCAGTTCGACCAGCTTCGCCGTGTGCTGCGCGATGCGCAGAATCTGTGCCCGGGTTTGCTCGGGTTTGGCCGACGCGTCGATGCCGATCACCCGGTCGGCGCGGCCGTCAGCGGCAAAGCCGACGACCATACCAGCCTGTGTGCTGCCCGTGACGGAGCAGACCACGATGTAGTCGAACTTGAAGCCGGATTTGGCTTCATGTGCACGCACTTCTTCAGCGAAGGCGACGAAGCCGATGCCACCCAGCGGATGCTCGGAGCAGCCAGCCGGAATCGGAAAGGGTTTGCCACCGGCCTGCCGTACGTCATCCATGGCCTTCTCCCAACTGGGGCGGATGCCGATGTCGAACCCGGCTGCGTCCAGGCGAACGTCTGCGCCCATGATGCGCGACATCTCGATGTTGCCAACACGGTCGTACACCGCGTCCGAGTAGTTGACCCAGTTTTCCTGTACGAGCACGCATTTCATGCCCAGATGGGCGGCAACCGCGGCAACCTGCCGGGTCTGGTTCGACTGGATGCCGCCGATGGACACCAGGGTGTCGAAGCCACCGTCGATGGCCTCGGGGATGAGGTATTCAAGCTTGCGCGTCTTGTTGCCGCCGAAGGCAAGGCCACTGTTGCAGTCTTCCCGTTTGGCGTACAGCTCAACCTTGCCGCCGAGGTGGGCGCTCAGGCGTTTGAGCGGCTGGATGGGCGAAGGGCCGAAGGTGAGCGGGTAGCGGGGGAATTTGTCGAGATTCATGCGGATCTCCATGGGTGGTGGTGGGGGACGCCCTTCCATGCTAGAGAAACTGGCTTTTTACAGGGTTGCGAGTATTGCGTTAAAAATTGGCTGAAAAATTGCAGTTTTGTAGTATGGAGAATTTAAAGACTAATAGATCAATTATGAGCGCAACAAAAATTCGAAAAAAAGCGATCATTGGCGGGCGCACCGGCAGTCGACATCGACCGCATTGACAAGGCCATCCTTCGCTTGTTGCAGCAAGACGCCTCGGTGTCCAATGTGGCGCTGGCCAGCAAGGTCAACCTCAGTGCGCCGGCCACCCTTCGCCGGGTTGAGCGCCTCAAGCAACTGGGCCTGATCAAGGGGATCGTCGCCTTGCTGGAGCCGAGCGCGCTCGACGCTGGCATGCTGGTGATGATCGGTGTGGTGCTCGACCGCTCCACGCCCGATTCTTTTGCCGACTTCGAGAAAGCCGCCGTCAAGGTGTCGGGGTGCATGGAGTGCCACGTGGTCACTGGCGAATTCGATTACTTCATGCTCGTGCGCACGCGCGACAGCAATGGCTTCAATCGGCTGCACGCGGAGCAACTGCTGCACCTGCCCGGCGTGCGGCAGATCCGATCATTCATGGTGTTGAAGCCAGTGCTTCTCGACGACTCAAGTTCCGATCTGAGATCGGTCAGTTCTCTCCTTTTCTGACCGAGGCGGTCGAGCTCGGTCAAGGCCATCCGCCAAATTCAGGTTGTGCCAGATGCCTACGGCACTGGTGACCGCACCGTTGTTCGTGGGGGTGTTCAGGGGCGCTGCTTTGTCAGTGGCGGGTGCAGGGAGCGTGGCGAGTAACAGCCGGTCATTCATCTTTTGCCTCAACATCGTGTATGCCAACCCAGACCAGTTGGGCATGGGTGTCAAGCGGGGTTGACTGCCAGCTGGCGACCGTATCCCACCACAAGCCGTGGCCAGCAACACACTGATCCTCCTGTCCGTCGGACTGCAAATGCCAGGATCCCCGCACGGCCAGCAACAAGCCCTGAGCCGAAGCGGGAATCCGGCACGCTGCATTGACCCAATGCACATCGGCCCGGTACCGACCGCGCCGGCTCATCACGTTGAAATCGGTGGACTGTCCGCCCAGCAGGCGACAATCCAGAGCGAGGTCACCAGGAAACGCATACAACTGTCCAGGTGTCTCCAGGCAGTGGTCAATGCCATTGGCCTGCAAGTGCATGCCGTCCCCGTCCAGCAACACGATCACCCGGTCGATACCGGGAAAGGCGGAGAAGGGTCCTGCCTGATCGATCGTGGCAATGCTGACGCGCCAGTCAAAGCGGTACATTCCCGCTCCGCGTGGCTGACAAACGAGTTCTCGTGTGGTTCCGCCACCGTTTTTCCAAGGCGAGGACGGTAGCGTGGTGGAGTCGAAGCGGTGGATCATGTCAGCAGCCCAGAGGCGGTGCGCAGCCGGATGGCGGCTTGTGCAATGTCTGGCGCCAGGTAGCGGTCGGCGTTATTTGACGGCATCTGTTGTTTCCCACGAAGTTCTGGCGTCGATTTCGCGTCCAGGTCTGGCGAGCGGGGCGGCGCTTTTTTTCCCGGATAGTGACCGATGACCGAATAGCGTTTGGCCCGCGCGCACCGCGCACAAGCGGCTGCGTCTGAAGGAGACACCGTGCAGTGACAGTACCACACACCAGGTGATGAGCCCGCTGCAAATCATGCAGCGACTGGCGGCACTGGCGACCCGGCCAGGGCTGCACCTGATCTGGTTCCATGGCGTACTGGCACCGAAACCGCAAACTGCGCGCGCAGCGTGCCCGCGGGCCGCGGCTGTCGCAGCTGGCGTGAAGGCATGTTGTCGCAAAGCTCCAAGACCGAAAAGACGATCGTACGAATACTGCGCCTATCAAGAATCGATCCGCGAGGTCAACATGATTACCGCCTGTCTCAAGCATTTGCGTCGGTGTCTGGCATGCGCCTGCATGACCGGTTTTGGGCTTTCCGCCTGTGGTGGCGGCGAGCCCGACGCCCAGCAGCACCCCGAATCCCTGGCCATCGCCGCGCTGAAGACGGAGTCGGCTGGCGCACCACGGTTCGTGTACACCGGTACCTTGCGCGACGCGGTCGAGTTCTTTCGGCCCACGCCGGGCGGTAACGGCCGATCGTGCGCCACCTGCCATCGGCCCGAGGACAACTTCGCGCTGACGCCAGCCACGGTCGAAGCACGTTGGCAGCGGCTGCAGCAGCACCGCAGGCACGACCCTGGCGCCGACGACCCACTGTTCAGATCGATCGACGCCGACGACTTCGCGCAGGACTTCACTACCCTGCGCACCAAGGCGCTGGTGCGCGTGACATTGCCGCTGCCGGCCAATGTGAAACGTGGCGACGACGCGATGGCGACGACCGCGTCGGTCTGGCGCGCGGTGCCCACGGTCATCGATGCGAGCTTCGGTGGGCCGTTCCAGTCCGACGGCCGCGAGGCCACGCTTGAGTCGCAGGCCGTCTCGGCGATGCGTGCGCATGCGCAGCTCGAGGGCGAACCGCCTGCGGCGATGGTCGAGCGCATCGTGGAGTTCCAGCGCCATCTGCACTCGTCCGCGCGCGTACAACGCATCGCGTTGGCGCTGGCCGATGGGCGTGAGCCGCCGCCACCCGACGGTGCCCTGAGCCCGCTGCAAGCGCAGGGTCGCAAGGTGTTCGAGACCTTCTGCGCCACCTGCCATGGCGGGCCGACGATGACGGTCAACGCAGACGCGCGTTTCCTGCCCGTGCCTTCGCGCGGGCCGAAGACCGAAGGACCGCAGGACTTCGTCGCCATCTTCGTCGGCACGCCGCGACCGCCACCGCCAGGCTTGCCGCCGCCCGCGGTGACGCCGTTGTTCTTTGACGGGCTGCCCAGCGCCGGCCTCGAGAACAAGCCCTATGCGGTGACCTTGCCCACCGGTGTGGTGACAAACCTGGTCTCGTCGGACCCGGGCCGAGGGCTCGTGACCGGTGACCTGCGCGAGTTCGGTCGCTTCGACGTTCCCACGCTGTTCGGCATCGCAAGGACAGCGCCCTATTTCCACGACAACTCGGCGAGCGACCTCGACGCGGTGATCGAGCACTATCAGGCGATGTTCCGCTTCCTGGAGTTTCTCGACGTCGAAGGCGGCTTCTTCGCGCCGAAAGTCAACAAGCAGGGTTGTGAGCCGGGCACCTGCGAATTCCGGCCGATACCTGACGCCGACGTGCCGGCGCTGAAGGCGTACCTCGAACAGCTGGGTCGCTAGCCGTCGCCTGGCTGCCGCGACGGGTGGTTGGGCTCCTCACAGTTGAAGTACTCTCGCTCGGCCAGCACCACGCTTACCCACGCGCTCACGCCCTTCGTCGCCCACAGAGCTCGATCTTGCGCGTGTTGCGCGCCAAGAGCAGCGTTGGAAAAGAAGATGGGGTTCGATTTGTGCAAATTGATTATCTGCCAGTTCCATCGTGCAATCATCGCGACCCAGTCGCGCAATTGCAATTGGTGTTAGCACGCCCTATCATCACAGACTCGCTCGACAGGAGATTCCGTTGAAGAGGGTTGTCTCGGCGGTCGTCGCGTTACTGGTGCTGGCGTGGCCGACAGCAACCTGGTGGATGGGCAAGCAGATCGAGGCCAGGCTGGCCGAGCAATACAAGGCGCTTGCGCAGATGCCCTTCATAAAGGTTGTGAAGCGGGACTTTCAGCGCGGCTTTGCGAGTTCGACCGACGACGTCATATTCGAGGTCTTCGGCGACATGTTTCGCAGACTCGCCAAGGTTCGTGACGCGCAGGGCAACGCGGCCGAGGTTCCCCAGCCGCTGCGCTTTACCGTGAAGAGCCGCGTCGACCATGGCCCCATCGTGGGCGGCGGGCTGTCGGCTGCGGTGGTCGACAGCGAATTTGTGCTCGACGACGAAAGCATGCGCGAATTGGCGAAGGTGCTGGGCGACAAGAAACCGCTGACCGCACGCACCGTCTTCGGCTTCGACGGCGGCGGGCGCAGCACGGTCGAGAGTCCGGCGTTCACGCACCGTTTCATCGGGCCCGACGGCGCAGCCGCCATCAACTGGGGGGGCGTCAAAGCCGACACCACCTTCACCCGCGACATGGCGGGCTTCACGCTCGTGGGCGAGGTGCCCCGCCTCGAGGTTCAGGACGAAGGTGTGCACATGCTGATATCGGGTATCCGGATGAGCGGCAACCAGAAGCGCCTGTTTGCCGACGAGCCTATGTTCTACAGCGGCACGCAGAAGTTCGATATCGCGCAGATCGACATCAAGCCGGCGAAGGCCGCAGCGCTGCTGGCCGACGGCGACCCGGTGGCCCCGTTGCAGCCGGTCACGATGAAGAACCTGACATACGCCGTCGATATGCCCGTGACTGGCGGCGATTTCATCGACGTGGTTACGCGCATCAGCGCCGTGTCGATCCTGGTCGGCCAACAAGAGTTCGGCCCCGCTCACTTCGACGTATCGACCAAGCATCTGCACGCGCGCACGGTCGCCAAGGTGTATCACGATGCAATGCAGATGTATGCCGACCCTCAGGTGCTGGCCGATAAGCTCGGCACCGCGGTCGAACCGCTGAAGAACAAGGCGATGGGGCTGCTTGCTCATCACCCCGAGTTCTCCGTCGACCGCCTCGCGTTCACCAGCCCGCATGGTCAGTCGCATGTCGCCGCGCGCGTGAAATTGACCGGCGTGAAGCCCGAAGATCTATCGATGGGGCTGGGTCTGCTGACCAAGCTCGACGCGACCGCCGACCTGAAGCTGCCCGAGGCGTTGCTCGCCGACCTGGGCGGCGCGAATGCGCAGTCGCCCCAAGACAAACAGATGGTTCGGCAGATGTTCTCTGCGCAGGTCGACGGTCTGGCGCAGCAGGGCTATGTCACGCGGACCAACGGCATCCTCGAGTTCAAGCTCGCGCTCTCGGCGGGGCAGTTGACCATCAACGGCAAGCCGTTCGACCCGCAGGCGCTGGGCCTGGGTGCCGCTCCGGTGTCGGGCAAAGACGCCCACGCCAAGACGACGCCCGCGCAGCCGCGCAAGCCTGTACCTCGAAAGTAGCGCGGCCGCAGGACATTGCCGACATGACCACCACGCTGTCGAGCGATATCCATCGGGCCGACGCTGCCCGTGCGCTCGTCTGCGGTCGCGCCGACCTGCCGACGCTCGACGCGAAGGTCGACCTGATGCAGATCGACTGCCGATTGATCGGTGAGAACCAGTACTCCGCGTTCCTGCGTGCTCTGGCCGAGGCCGGCAGCACGGCGACCACGATGCGCAGGCATGTTCGCGGTTCAGGTGCGGGTCGATGCCTTGGCTAACCAGCGTGCCCGGGTTTTCTGCAGCACGGCTCATTCTCGGACTCCAGGTGCCTTCAACTCCCACGACCAGCTCAACCCGGGGAAGCCCGCACCGCCACCCGGGCACCATCTCACTGCCTTGGACGCAGTGCCGACGAGAGGGCCGTCTTGACAACCTATGAAATGCATCTCAAGGCGCAGACAGTTGGCGCGTCGGTGGGATCGCCCTTGATTTGTACGGCAATTAGCCGAAATATGGCGAGATGAAAATCCAGGCTCCCACCCGTCAATCGGCGCCGACCGCGCGCCTGGAGGCCCGAATCAGTACCGATCTGCATGCGCTACTCAAGCGCGCTGCCGAGCTGCAGGGGCGCTCGGTGACGGACTTCGTCGTGTCGGCCGTGCAGGCCGCCGCGCACGAGGCCGTCGAGCAGGCCGAGGTGATGCGTCTGTCGCGCGCAGATCAGCGTATTGTCGCTCAAGCGCTGCTTGAGCCACCGCCGCCCAGTGCGGCTCTGGTGCGCGCCTTTGAGCGCCGGCGCGAGTTACTGGGCGCGGAGTGAGCCGCGGACCGTTCCGGGTTGAGCCGTTACAAGGGTATGACCGGGCGGGATTTTTGAGCGGTTCGGCACCTCTGGATCGCTATTTCCGCAAGCAGGTCACCCAGGACGTTCGCCGGCGCGTGACCGCCTGCTCAACCTGATGAAAGAGGCGTGAGTGTCGAGTAGGTGGTGCGCGTGGACATGGGTTTCAGCGACGCCAGCATACAGCGCGGCTTTCATCATCGCTTCTCCTCCCCTTTGCATCCACCCGTGGGCATGAACCCGGCCGCCTACGGCGTGGACCACGACGCGCTCGGCCAAGGCCGGCGCAAGGCCATCGACAACGACATGCACGGCCCGTGCGTGGAAAACGATGTGCACCGCTGCTTCGACCATCTGTGATGCAAAGTGCGACGGCCGACGCTCAAACCCGGGAAAATCAGCATACCTCTGACGCAGCGCGGGTAATCAGCCCCAGGACCGCGTCAGCAACTCATCGAGCGCGTCGGTGATGTCCTGCCCACGTTCCGCGAGGCTACCGACGTGCTCGCCCAACTGGTCCATCGCCACTGACACCATGTCCAGCGGATGCAACACCACCTCCCTCCCGGCAAAGCGGAATACCGGGTTCAATCGCGTGCCTGCCGACGCCGAATGGCGGGGCAACATACGGCGCCGCACCAGCGGCACCACCACCCGACGCCGGTAGTCATCAAACAGGGATGACTGCACCAGCACCACGAATGGAACGCTGTCGCGCAATGGCCCCTTGTTGCGATGAACATCAAACTGCGCCATCGTAAGGCCTCACAGGGTGCTGTGCTCGTCGGCAAACGAGCCGACTGCATCATGCACCGCATTCCATTCGCCGGCGCACGCCTTGGCGCGCTGCTGTCGTTCCGTAGCTGCCTGCTGTTGGCGCTGCGCGTACTCCGTCAGCAGTGTCTCCACCGTAGCCGACAGGTTATTGCTGTAGCGCTTGGCCGACGCCACCACGTCTTCTGACAGGGTCAAATTGACCGGGCGCTTACGCTGAACAGAGACCGCGCGGGTAGACATTCGGCTTCCCTATGCGTATGGAATGCGCATATCATAGCCAACGTCGCCAATATTCTGCAACTGCTTCGCAGGCAAGTTGAAATTCATCGGCATGCTTGTTTCGCCCGGTGTACGCCGCATCGACAGTTCGGTGTAGCAGTAGGACCTGCGTTTCGAATGTCAGTCGCTCACGGTATTGCGCACTGTCGACCATGTCAGCCAGATCAATCCGGTGATTAAGCGCCCATTCTCGTGTGCGATGATCGGTCGGTGCTGATGACGACCGACGTGCCTCGCCACTTAAGCTGTACCTCGGCGGTCAGCTGCACCGCGCCAATGGCCTTGTCCGTGAACCCGCTGGCGAGCAACCGTCTTTAAGTGCCGGGCACTTTGCGGACGATGGCCAAGGGTCTGGCGCAGCGATTCAACCTGGGCGTGAATGTCCTTCTGTCTTCTGCAATCGACGCGCGAAAATTCGTTCTCGTTTGCGTTGAACGTGCCGGGTACTCGAATCCGGGAGTCCTCAAGGGAAGGCGCCCCATCAGTGCCAACGCTGCAGCGCGTCTGGCCTGGCGCTTTATCGGTATCTGACAGCGCATGCTCTGGTTGAAGCAGCCGGTCGGTCACCGAGTCAATGCTGTCGTGGGCCGCCCCAGGTCGCGATTCGGTGCTGCCCGAACAGCGATCACGAGTCTTCCACGTTGGGATTTAACGCCGGACGCACGGCAAAACGCCCGGCCAATGCCGGGCGTTTTGCCTTCCAGGGGGAGGAGGAGAGGGGCGTTCTGTCGGGCTCGCGGGTTACTCGGCCGCGTTGGTGTCGATAGCCGAGAAGCTGTTGCCGAACTGGCTCGGTGCGAACAGCTCGCCGCCAGTGGCGTAGATCGCCGGGGTGGGCTTGGCCACCGGGGTCTGGGCAACGGGTTGATTGGCCAGGCGCTCGATCGCGGGGTAGAGCTCGCCGCCGCCGGTGTAGCCGGCCACGCCCACCGGGGCGGACTGGGTGGCGGGGGAGAACGACTGGCCCACGTCGGCATAGAGCTCACCGGCAACGGCATTGCCGATCGAGGCAAAGGCGGCGACGGTGGCGATGGAAGCGATGGCGAATCGGGTTTTCATGAGGGTGACTCCTGAGGATTGAGGGGTTCGGTGCGAGAGGTTTTGGTGTGTGCTGCGTCGATGAAAGTCATTGTGGGCGCCTCAGGTAGCGCCTTTGACACGGTGCAGCATCGGTTCGGTATCAAGTCCGTCTCGCCCGTGTCTCGGGCCACCGGGATGTGCCGTCTTAACGGCACATCCGCGTCTGGATTCCTCGGCAAGTATCGGGGGACCCGAGTCGCATCCAACGGTAGGCCGGTTACGCCGATGCTCGGCGCATAGGGGGATGCGCCAGGCAATCCTCACCCGGAGCCTCCGGGTCTTCCTCTGTTTCGCCTTGTTTTCAATGAACATATCAATTTGATATAATGGTGCATGCACATCATTTCGCTCAAAGCTTTGCGTGCCTTTTGGGAGAAGCATCCTGAGGCCGAGGCCCCGATGCGGCATTGGCATACAGTGGTTGAGCGGACCACCTTCACGGATTTCAGTGATCTACGCCAGACATTCGGCAGCGTGGACTACGTGGCGCCGTTTACCGTGTTCAACGTCGGTGGGAATAACTACCGCGTGATCGCGGCGGTGCATTACCAGGGGGCGAAGGTCTATATCCGGGAGGTTCTGACTCACCGGGACTATGACGATTGGAACAAGCGGCAGCGATGAGGGATGCGATGAATGCAATGACCATGGACTTGGACGCAATCACCCGGACCTGGGCCGAGTTCGAAGCGACGAGCCAACTGCGGCCCGTGCGCAACGAGGCCGATTACGACCGGATGATATTGCTCATGAACGCGCTGATCGATCGGGTCGGGGAGGACGAATCCCACCCGCTGGCGGGTTTGCTGGATCTGGTTGGCAAACTCGTGTCGGACTTCGATGGGCAGCACTATGCGATTCCGGCTGCGGAGCCGCGCGAAGTGCTGAGCTACCTGATGCAGATCCGTGGGATAAAACAGATCGATCTGGCTGATCTGGTGGCACAGCCCAACCTCTCGGCGATTCTGAACGGTCGTCGCGCAATCCCCCGCGAACTGGCCAAAGGCTTGGCGCAACGGTTCAACGTCGGGGTAGATGTCTTCCTGTAACCCGGTTGTCGATCACTTCGGCGGCCGATGGAAGCGGCCGCGTTCGGCGTTCTCGAAAATCTCGTTTGTCAGGGGATTGACCTTGATTTGTACGGCTATCAGCCGAATCATTTGGCGATGAAAACCCAGGCTCCCGCCCGTCAACCGGCGCCGACCGCGCGCCTGGAGGCCCGAATCAGCACCGATCTGCATGCGCTGCTCAAGCCCGCTGCCGAGCTGCAAGGGCGCTCGATGACGGACTTCGTCGTGTCGGCCGTGCAGGCCGCCGCGCACCAGGCCATCGAGCAGGCCGAGGTAATGCGCCTGTCGCGGGCCGATCAGCGGGTGTTCGCTCAAGCGCTGCTTGAGCCACCGCCGCCCAATGCGGCGCTTGTGCGCGCCTTTGAGCGCCGGCGCGAGTTGCTGGGCACGGAGTGAGCCGCGGTCCGTTCCGGGTTGAGCCGTTACAAGGGCATGACCGAGCGGGATTTGCGAGCAGCTCGGTGCCTCTGGATCGCTATTTCCACACGCAGGTCACCCAGGACATTTGCCGGCGCGTGACCGCCTGCTTCGTCGCGGTCGATGGGGGGCCAGGTCACTGGGTACGACACCCTGTCGGCAACCGGTGTGCTGCTCTCAGCGCTGCCCGCCGACATGGGTCGCAAACTGCCGCGCTATCCCTTGCTGCCGGCCGTGCGCATGGGCCGGTTGGCCGTGGCGGCAGCGTGCCAGGGGCAGGGGTTGTGTGGGGCGCTGCTGGCCGATGCGCTGGCTCGGTCCCGGGCGGCGGAGATTGCCGCTGATGCACTGGCCATTGACGCGAAAGATGACTCGGCGCTGGCGTTCTATCGGCATCACGGATTGATCGCACTGCCAGGATCTCCAATGACGCTGTTTCTGCCGCTCTCGGGCATGCCGGAGCAGTCAGGGAGACCCGAGAAGGGCTTTGCGGAATTTCTCTCAATCGTGCAGGATGGTCCGCCCGAGCCCAGGCCACCGCGAGATTCTACCCATGCAGCCATGACCCTTGAGCGACTGTGCACCGCTCTTGACGCCGGCGGCATCAAGAGCGTGATCCTCAAGGGGCAGCGGGGAAAGTGGCATCCGCATCAGAAGGTCTTGCGCGACCAGCGTGACGGCCGGGGGCAGGCGCTGCGCGAGGCGCATCGGGCGGCGGCCTACAACTGGCGGCTGGCATGCGACGATCGCGACCGGGTGGCCGGTGGGGCGGTTAGGCGCGAGACGATCTGATGAAACGGTCACAGGCACTGGATGGTCCGCTCAGTGAGGCGGAGCTTGACCGGCTTGCCGACCCGGTGCAGGCCGGCGAGGTGATCGGCCTGGTGATGGGGCACTGGAACACGGTGGGGCACAACCTGCAGCAGTCCCTGAAGCGAAAAGATGTTCATCTTCCCCTGCTGCAGGAGGATGCCGACGGGGTGGCCCAGGCGAACGACTGGGCGCAGGGATTCCTGTGGGCGGTGAGCCTGAGCCAGCGCGTCTGGAACGAGATCATCCTGGACGATGATCGGTTCGGCATGATCCTGCCGTTCATGACGCTGGCCCATGAGCATGACCCAGATCCGAGCTTGCGGCCTGACCCCATTTCCGTTGCGCAGCGGGAGCGGCTGATCGAGTTGATGACGGTGGGGCTGATCCAGATGTACCGTTACTTCGAACCGCACCGGCGAGCCAATGCGATACCAGTGTCTGGCCGAGCACCGCGGCGCAGCGAACCCAAGGTCGGGCGGAACGAGCCGTGTCCGTGTGGCAGCGGCAAAAAATTTAAACGGTGTTGTGGTGGTCCGCCCACCCCGACCTTGCACTGACCGTTATCGATGAAGTGCTGCTGTCATTGATAGGGATGCGGTTCATGCCTTTTTTTCGTCGATTTCGATGATTGCGGCCTGGGCTACCCATTCGTGCAGAGTGGCGCCGATTGCGCGCGATTCGTGTGGCAAAGCGGTTGAACCAGGCTAGGGTGGTCGTCAACGATCGACCATGTGCTCAGCGTCGCGTTTGAACTACATGTCCGAATCCGGCGCCCGGCGGTGCCGACAACGCGGAATCATCGCGGATCGCTCCCATGATCGGCCAGCCGCACCCACTCGACGCCATGACCACCGACCTCGCCACCGGCCTGCCCCGCGCCTTCAGGCACCTTGCCGGCGCCAACCTCGCCGCGCAGGCTGCGGAGCAGATCAGCCTTGCTGCCGTGCCCATCGTCGCGGTGCTTGCGTTCGACGCGGGCGCGAGCGAGGTCGGTCTGCTCGCAGCGGCACAAAGCCTGCCGTTCCTGTTGCTTACGCTGCCACTGGGCCTGTGGGCCGACCGCGCCTCGCGCCGGCGCATGATGGTCGCAGCCGAGGCGATCCGCGTGCTGGCGATGGCGCTGCTGGCGGCTTTGACCTGGGTTGCATCGGGCGCCGGACTGTCGATGGCGGCGCTGGCGCTGCTGGGTTTCGCCGGCGCGGTAGGCACGGTGGCGTTCAGCGTCGCTGCGCCAGCCATGGTGCCTGCGCTGGTGCCGCGTGAAGCGCTGGCGCGCGCCAACGGCCGCCTTGAGCTTGCGCGCAGCCTCGCCTTTGCCGCCGGCCCTGCGCTGGCCGGTGCGGTGGTGGCAGCCAGCGGCGGCGGTGGCGCTTTTCTGCTCGCTGCGCTGCTCTCGCTGGTGGCTGTGCTGCTGCTGCGGTGCCTGCCCACCGACACCGCGCTGCGCGCCGCCGGCGCGGCCCCCGCAATGGCGGCACCACGCCCGCCTGCGCTGGCCCAGTTGCGCGAAGGCGCCCGCTTTGTCTGGCACGACCGGTTGCTGCGCCCGGTGCTGCTGACTTCAGTGGTGTGGAACCTGGCGTGGATGGTGCTTCAGGCGGCCTACGTGCCGCACGCGGTACAGCACCTTGGGCTGGGTGCGCGGGGCATCGGCCTCACGCTTCTCGCTGTACGGTGCCGGCATGGTTCTTGGAGCGCTCGCGGCGCCACGCATCATGGCCCGAGCACGGTTTGGTGTCGCCATCACGCTCGGGCCGCTGGTCTCGGTAGCCGCGGCGTTCACGATGGCCGCGTCGTTGGTCTGGCCAGCGCCGGCGTTGGCTGCGCTGTCGTTCTTCCTCTTCGGTGCCGGTCCGATCGTCTGGACCGTGAGCTCGACGACGCTGCGTCAGACACTCACGCCGGCACCGCTGCTGGGGCGTGTTGGCTCGATCTTCCTCACTGCCAACGCCGGCGCTCGGCCCCTTGGTGCGGCCCTTGGAGCGGGCGTGGCGAGCGTTGCCGGTGCCCAGGGCATCGCCGCTTGTTTGCTGCTTGCCGCAGGCGGCTTCGTGGTGCAGGCGTGCCTGATCGCGGGCTCCTCGGTGCGGACGCTGCGCGCGATGCCCGCGCTTGGCGCTGCGCGCTGACCCGCAAAGTGCGGCGGGTTCGGTCAAGCCGTGCGCTGGCCGGGTCGACCCATGGCGCGGCCCCACCGGGGTCGCCGCAGCTGCTAAACCATCATGCGCATCTGTTGATGACGACCCGCCAGGTCAGCCGGGGGCAGCCGGATCATGCTCGTGCATTGGCGGGTCGATGTCCGTGGACTCAACGACGTGGTCCGCGAAGCGCTCGAAGCACAGGGTGTGTTGGCCCAGGAGCGGGTCTATGCGACCGACAGTCGCCAGCGAGTCTTTGCGGCCGGGGACCGGGTGGTGTTCCTGCGCATTGATCCGGTGCTGGGGGTGAAGAACGGGACGCTCGCCACGGTCGAGCAGACGGCGCCGGGCACCATCGCCGTGCAGCTGGATGCCAGTGGTTCCGGCGGTGCCGGCCGGCGCGTCACGGTGGACCTGGCGGCCTGTCAGGCGATCGATCACGGGTATGCGACGACGATCCACAAGAACCAGGGGCGACGGTGGACCGGCCGTTCGTGCTGGCGTCGGGCTCGATGGACCGGCATTGCTGCTCCTGCGCGGGGTCGGGATCGGGGTCGCGCAGATCGACGCCACGCAGTGCGATCCGCATCAGAAGGATTTGCGCTACTCGCGTGACGGCCGGGGGCAGGCGCTGCGCGAGGCGCACCGGGCGGCGGCCGACAACCGGGCGCCATCCGGGGATACCCAGGCGGCGCCCGAGGTTTCGGGTGCGGGCTGGGCACCGGAACCCGTGATGGAGGCGCTTCTGGCGGCGTCGGACGACTGTCCACTGGCCGGCAATGAGGGGGCCAGGTAGGGGAGCCTTCAAGAAACGGAGAATTTTGTACGTTAACGGCACTGCACAATCGCCGGCGCTTTCCTTGACTCGTTGCGCGAGGCGGCTGGCGATCGGGAAGTCCTGCTGTCATGGATGGGGATGCGGTCCAATACAAATATTTGTATAATCCGACATGCCTGCCATCAAACCAGTCGTTTTCGAAGGTCGTTCGTTAGAGGATCTTCGAGATTTTCCCGAGGACGCGCGGCGTGATGCGGGTTTTCAGATTGATCGGGTGCAGCGGGGTCTGGAGCCGGATGATTGGAAACCGATGGGTCAGGTGGGTTCCGGCGTACGCGAGATCCGTATTCGTGAGGCCTCAGGCGCCTTTCGGGTGATGTATGTGGCCAAGCTGGCTGACGCGATTTACGTGTTGCATTGCTTTCAGAAGCAGACCCAGAAGACTTCGCCGGCCGATCTGGCGATGGCGACCCGGCGCTACCGGGATCTGGTCAGAACATTGCAGGAGCGTGGTTCATGAGTGAGCAACGATTTGCCAGTGTCTGGGATGCGATCGAAGACAGCCCCGAGCAGGCGCTGAATATGCGGTTGCGCTCGACGCTGATGATCGCGCTCAAGGCGCGCATCGAGCGGGCCGGCCTGAATCAAACCGAGGCGGCGGCTCTGCTCGGCGTCACGCAGCCGCGGATATCGGATCTGATGCGGGGCAAGATCAGTGTGTTCGGGCTGGAGTCGCTGGTCGGCATGGCCAGTGCCGCTGGCCTGGAGGTTGCGCTTCAGGTCAACGAACCGACGGCGGTTTAGCGTCACAAAAGGACCGCTGGACTTTTCATCCGGTGGTCTTGATGCCTGAGAAAACCCTCGTGTTGGGCCGTGGTCCGACCTCGCGATTCAGCAGGCTGAACGCGGTTCGCTTGAATGGGCGTGCCGGCCGACCGGTGATGGGTTGGGTCTCGGCGCGGCGCAGGAAAACGGTGTCGAGGGTTCGAATCCCTTGCACTGCGCCCATGCGTCTCCTGCGGCCGTTGGTTCTGCTGGGGAGGCCGTTGCGCGGAATTCACTTAATGCATTTAGTGCATTTATTGCACTTGTGGCATCGTCTCCCTATCATCAGGATCCTGCGGGTGACAAGCGGGGTTGCCCCACTCAAGGAGAGTCGTCATGAACGTTTCAGAGAAGCCGCGCGTCGTTGACCCTCCCGTCCTGAGCCCCAAAGATCAGGAGATGGCCCGGGTGGCCCAGCGATGCATCATAGAAAGCCTGGATCATTCGCGCGCCGCCGCGATCACGCTGACCACGGACAGCGGGGAGCACCCCGCCATCGAATTGCCGCCCGCGGCGCTCAAGCTGATCGGGCAACTGCTGGGGGCACTTAGCGAAGGGGGGCCCGTGAGGCTCATGCCGGCCAAGCAGGAGCTCAGCACGGTTGAGGCGGCGCATTTTCTGAATGTCTCGCGCCCCTTTGTGATCAAAGAGATCGAGGCCGGGCGCCTGGCGCACCGGATGGTCGGAACCCACCGGCGTGTGGCGTTTGAGGATCTGTTGACGTACTCGAAGGCGATGCGCCATCGCCAACATCAGGCGCTGGATCGGATGGCCGAGGACGCGCAAGCGCTAGGGCTGGATTACTGAGGTGGCGGGGCACGCGCGTTACACCGCGCTGTTGGATGCGTGTGTGCTCTATCCGGTGGTGATGGCCGACTCGTTGATGAGCCTGGCGGTGACGGGTCTTTTTGCGGCCAAGTGGACGCGACGCATCGAGGACGAGTGGGTGAGGGCGCTCGAGGCAAACCGGCCCGAACTCACCGGGCGGTTGGGTTTTCGGCGGGATCAGATGCGGGAAGCGGTCCCGGACTGGGAGGTCGAGCCCATCGCCTGGCAATCCCTGGTCTCGACTTTCCAGTTGCCGGATCCGAACGACGCGCATGTCCTGGCGGCGGCCGTTGCCGGTCATGCGGATTGCCTGGTGACGAGCAACCTGAAGGATTTTCCGGCGACGATTGTTGACCCGCTGGGGGTCGAGATTCTCCATCCCGATCGTTTTATCGTCGCGCAATGGGATCTGGAACCGGTCACGGTGATGACGGCGTTCAAGTAGATGCGGGCGCGTTGGAGAAAACCGGAGGCGACGATCGAAGACTTTGCGCAGGCCTTCGAGCGAGGCGGAATGCGCAATCTACGCGGCACACTCAGCCTCAGTGCGGCCATGCACAAGATCCAACCCGGCTAGCGCGTGGCCTTCCTCCAGCTCACGATCGAAGGCATTTCGATCGGCTGCATCTACGCCCTGATCGCCCTGGGCTTCGTGCTGATCTACAAGGCCACCGAGGTGGTCAACTTCGCCCAGGGCGGCATCATGATGTTGGGCGTCTTCGTCGCCTTCACCTTTGCCAGCCTCTGGGGCCTATCGTTCTGGCTCACCATTGCGCTCACGATTGCCGTGCTCGTGTTGGTGCTGGTGCTGTTCGGCGCAGGCTTCGGGGCGTCTGGCCAGGACGTCCAGTTCCGCGTTCTGCCGGTCGGTGAGTGGGAGCGGGTTTGTCCGATCGATCCGGTAGTCAACGGTTTACTCGCTCATCGTGTTGCCTTTCGGAGCAGCCGGCCTTGCGCGACACCAAGTCGCAGATCAATTTTTTGTAGTGTTTTGTGTGCATTGCATTACAGCATCGAGCTTCTATGTCAACCACGATGACCATCCGGCTGGATGAAGAGACCAAGCGAGGGCTGGAGCAGTTGGCGGGTGCGACGTAACGCAGCAAGTCTATTCTGGCGGCCGAGGCGATTCGCGCTTACGTCGACGACAACGCCTGGCAGGTGGAGGAGATTCAGGCCGCATTGCTGGCGGCTGATGCGGGCGACTTCGCGACCGACGACGCGGTGGTGGCACTGGTGCGTCAGTGGGCCCCGGATGCGGATTAGACTGCTGCGTGCGGCGCTGCGCAACCTGGAAGAAGAGGCGGCCTACATCGCCGCGCAAGATCCAGTGGCCGCGCAGCAAGTGGTTCAGCGGGTGCTAGTAGCGGTGCAGAGTCTTGCCAAACAGCCGGGGCTTGGCCGACGCGAACGAGTGGCCGACAGGCGCGAATTGGTGGTCCTCAAGACCCGTTACGTGGTGCCGTACCGAGTGCGTGGTGAGACGATCGAGATCCTGCGGGTGTTCCATTCAACGCAACGCCTGTCGGGGCAGTGGTTAGCCCCAAGCTTCGATCGGCTGGCTCGATAAAAAGGCTTGGTTTCCCTGGCACCCGACATCGGCAACCGATCACCATTGGCGACATCGGTGCTTGAATCGATAAACACCTTTCAAAACTCTCCCGGAGCCGTGATGGCTGTTCGATGGAAAATCGCGGTGTCGCCGAACACCGACCAATCCGTTCGCCTGTACTTGGCCGGGCAGGGTGGGAGCCGCAAAGGCGATTTGTCGCGTTTCATCGATCCGCCCGTTCGCTCCCCGCTCGATACGACCCAACCTGCGCAGGCACGCGTGGATCATGAGAAAGTCGTCCGCAGTGACGCCACCAGCGCTCGGACGGCGGGTGGTCACGCTGCCTGAGTGTTTCCCCGCTGATGAGCCAGCCCCCATTGCCCCATGGCGTCCAACACCGGGACGAGCGACAAGCCGTATTCAGAGAACGCGTATTGCGTTGTGACCACTTTGCCAACAGGCACCACGGTGCGGGTGATGACCTTGTGCGCTTCCAGCTCGCGCAAACTCTTGCTCAACATGCGCTCTGATGCTTCTGTAGCACGCTGCAACTCGCCGAAGCTCGCTGCGCGCGAGCGCAGGTGCCACAGGATGCGCGGTTTCCAGCGGCCACCCAAGATCTGCACGGTCGTCATCACGGGGCAGTCGCGCATCTTGTCAATTACGTGGTCATCGGTCGGCATCGGGGGGGGTAGTTGCTTGGGTGTCATGGCTTACATCGATGTCAGTTCTTGAAGAGGCCGGTGCCTGCGGCACATAATAGGCTATCAACAATCAGGAGATCAGGAGTCTCGAGTGGGTCCCCAATCGAAGCTGGCCGCTGTGCTGGCCACCGTAGCATTGTGGGGTTGCGCTGCGCCAAACCCTTCGCTGCCTGTGAACACGCTGGCGAACTTTCTCAAGGCCTCGGACATCGTCGATCTGACGCACACCTTGGACAAGAACTTTCCGTTCATCCCTGTTCCCGGCATCACATTCGGCTTCGAGTTGCAGCCGATCGCTACGCACGAGAAGAACGGTGTTGCCGCCAATGCGTGGCGCATCCACGAGCACATGGGCACGCAGATCGACGCGCCGAGCCACTTCAGCGCCGGTGGGCAGAACATGGAAGCGCTCAGCGCACCGGCATTGATTGCGCCCGTCGTCGTCATTGACTTTCGCCGCGAGAGCGAACGCGACCGGGATGCCGTGATTCAGCCTGACCACATCAAGGCCTGGGAAATGAAACATGGGCGCATTCCAGACGGCGCCGTGGTGGCACTGTACACCGGCTGGGATCGCAAGATCGCTGAGGCCGCCTACATCGGTCTCGATGACAAACACGTCAAACACTTTCCCGGCTTCGGCCCTGACGCGATTCGCTTTCTGGTCAAGGAGCGCAGTGTCTGGGGCGTGGCCGTGGATACGATCTCGTTCGATGTCGGTGTCGATGGCACCTACGAGGCGCATCGCGAGTTGCTCGGTGCAGGCAAGTGGGCGTTGGAGGCCTTGAATCATCTTGACCAGTTGCCGGCAACAGGCGCGACCCTGTTCATCGGCGCGCCGAAAGTCAGAGACGCAACGGGCGGCATCGCGCGCGTGATCGCTTTGGTGCCAAAGGCTTCGCGCCCTCGGGAGACACTCGCGGGAGCATGGCGCAGCGCCGCGGTGGAAATGCTTGGCGGCACGCGCCCCACTTATCTCACGCGAGCATTCAACTTCGAGCGCGACCGCTGGTACGTGGAGTTCACCGTCTTTGCGGACGCCCAAGGCAAAACGCCTATCCTGCGCGGTCGCAACGCAGGCCGGTTCACGCTCGGCACCGCGCTGGCACTGTCGGACGCCACGGAAGCAGACTTTATGTTCGAGCAGCGCTCGCTGACGCCATTGACCGATGGCGTCGCCGCGGCGCTGACGGCTGCGAAGTGCGGCGCCTCCGCATGGCGTGTTGGGCAATCGCAAGAGGTGACATCGGGCGGATGCGCGGCGTTCCGCGTTCCGTCCGCCCAGCAGTGTCCCCGCGAGTTCGACGTCGTTCGTTTCAAGGCAGGTCGACTGTTTCTCGGCGCCCGCCCATCGACGGGTGACCTGTGCGCAGCCCAACGGCGGCCGCCTTTCGCTGACGGTCCAGCGCTGGTGCTGGAGTAGGCGGCCATGCAGATCAGACAGCGTGCACAACTCAAGCCAATTCTTGTGTTAAGGTCATGCGCATGAATCGCGCAGTCGAGATTCGAAGCTACCGTCTTCACCCCGGCCGGCGTGACGATTTCCATTGCTTCGTGGTGCGCGAATTGTTGCCGATGCTGCAGCGTCGGGGCGTGGATGTCGTGGCTGCGGGGCCGTCGCTGGACGGCGAAGACGACTACCACCTGATTCGCGCTTTCGATAGCGTCGACTCGCTGCAACGTGACCAGCTTGCCTTCTACGGCAGCGCAGAATGGTGCGACGGGCCGCGCGAGGCGATCCTGGCGCTGATCGCGTCGCGTACCTCTACGGTGATTGCGATGAGCGAGGCCGACATCGACCGGCTGCGCCGCCCAGTTCGCCCTGTGCCGACCCTGTATGAATGGGTCGGCGGCATCGACGCATTGAATCGGCTGACGCAAACCTTCTATCAGCGCGTGCCGGCCGACTCGACGCTCGCCCCTGTGTTCGCGCACATGAACCCAGACCATGCGCGCCATGTCGCGGCCTTCCTTGCCGAAGTGCTTGGTGGTCCGGCCGAGTATTCGCAGCAGCACGGCGGGCACGCCCACATGATCCGGCAACACCTGAACCGGCATCTGACGCACGCGCAGCGGCGCGCCTGGATCGCCCTGTTGCTGGACACCGCTGATGAGCTGGCCTTGCCCGATGACCCTGAGTTCCGTTCTGCGCTGGTCGGGTATCTTGAGTGGGGCTCGCGTCTGGCGGTCAACAACTCGCAGGCCGGCGCGCAGTCTGTTGAAGACGCGCCTATGCCACGGTGGGGATGGGGCCAAACCCAAGGGCCTTACATCCCGCTCATCGCCAGCGATGAGGGCAGCGCAAAGTCAAAGTGACCAGTTGCCACCACCACCCACTCAGAGGTAGAGATGCAGGGTTTGGTTTGGCGCATGCAGCTGCTGCGCAAGTCCATCCGGATCGGACGATGCCGGGCTGCGCGAGCGTCTGGCCGTGCTGCTCGCATAAACGACCGGACTTCGGCTGACGGAGGTGACGGACGCGAGGGTAGGGCGGTTGCAGAGCACGATCGATGAACACAAGACCGGAGACGGCGCTCTCGGAGACGACCAGGGCCTGAAGGCGACGAGCGATCAGCTCGTGCAGCAATTCCGGTCCAATGCGAGCACCGTGAAGGCGATCGAATTGTTGGCGCCTCGACTGGATCGAGCGGTCGGTCAGGCGAGCGCGTCGGCCACGCGCCTGGAATTCGAGGCCCTGTCCCAGGGGGTGACGCAGCAGGTCACGCAGGCCGCGCAACAATCCCCGGCGGCCGTATATCAAGCGGTGAATGCGCTGGAGGCCTGCAGCCGGGAGGCGAAACAAGTCATCGAGGCGATGAAGTCGACGCAGGCCGGGCTGCGGCGTGACGGGTGGTCGTTCGTCCTGGTCTGGACCGTGGTTGGCGGCGTGGGTGCGCTTTTGTTGGGCTACCTGATGACCTGATGGCTGCGTGCCGAGTTCGATTCCCTGGGTCAACAGATGCTGTGGCTGGCGGCCGAGATTGCGCAGATGCGAGAGACGGCGCAGCAGTGGGAAAAGAAAGCGGGCAAGCCAGAGTTGACGACCTGCAAGAAGGAGGGTGATAGAGCGCGTCTATGTGTGCGGGTCGATGAGAAGGCGGGGCGGTTCGGGGAGCAGGGGGACGTGAAAGCGAATCGGGTGATTTTGGGGTCGAGGATGAAGCGCTGCGGCTAAGACAACGCGAGAAGTTCGAGGGAGCCCTTTTTGTCGGCAGCCAGGTGCGCCCGATCCCAAAGGATTCCGCATAAATGCCGCTCGCCACCTGGCGGGACCGACGGTCGGCCAGCTGCAGCCGCCTGATTGAACACTCGGCTACCGGCTGACCGCGGTCGATTTCCAGCGCCTTTCGGACGTGCCGCCCGATGCGGAATGGTTTGCTTACATCGACAACCCGCAGACGCGCTGGGCATATCAGAACGACTTGCGGGAATTCATGTCCTTCGTCGGGATCTCCGCCGCCCGCGAATTCCGGGCCATCACCCGCGCCCACGTCATCGCCTGGCGCCAGGACCTCGAGGGTTGGCAGCTCGCGGGCTCGACCGTGTGCAGCGGCGATGTTCGCGGAGGGCCGTCAGAGCAGGGGCTGGTTCTGGTCGTGAAGACCTGGGCCAAGCACATCGGAATCGGCGTCGAGCGGATCTCGCCACATGCGCTGCGGGCAATGCGCTGAATCATGAAGCCGACCTTGCCAAGGTTCAAGAGTGGCTGAATGTGTCAGGTCGCGCCTCCCGGGGCGTCGCGTTTGAACAAAAAGTCCGAATCCGGCGCCCGGCGTTGCCGACAATGCGGAGTCATTGCGAATCGCTCCCATGATCGGGCAGCCTACGTGCCGCACGCGGTACAGCACCTTGGGCTGGGCGCGCGGGGCATCGGCCTCACGCTCTCGCTGTACGGTGCCGGCATGGTTCTTGGAGCGCTCGCGGCGCCACGCATCATGAGCCGAGCACGGTTTGGTGTCGCCATTACGCTCGGGCCGCTGGTCTCGGTGGCCGCGGCGTTCTCGATGGCCGCGTCGTTGGTCTGGCCAGCGCCGGCGTTGGCTGCGCTGTCGTTCTTTCTCTTCGGTGCCGGTCCGATCGTCTGGACCGTGAGCTCGACGACGCTGCGTCAGACACTCACGCCGGCACCGCTGCTGGGGCGTGTTGGCTCGATCTTCCTCACTGCCAACGCCGGCGCTCGGCCCCTTGGTGCGGCCCTTGGAGCGGGCGTGGCGAGCGTTGCCGGTGCCCAGGGCATCGCCGCTTGTTTGATGCTTGCCGCAGGCGGCTTCGTGGTGCAGGCGTGCCTGATCGCGGGCTCCTCGGTGCGGACGCTGCGCGCGATGCCCGCGCTTGGCGCTGCGCGCTGACCCGCAAAGTGCGGCGGGTTCGGTCAAGCCGTGCGCTGGCCGGGTCGACCCATGGCGCGGCCCCACCGGGGTCGCCGCAGCTGCTAAACCATCATGCGCATCTGTTGATGACGACCCGCCAGGTCAGCCGGGGGCAGCCGGATCATGCTCGTGCATTGGCGGGTCGATGTCCGTGGACTCAACGACGTGGTCCGCGAAGCGCTCGAAGCACAGGGTGTGTTGGCCCAGGAGCGGGTCTATGCGACCGACAGTCGCCAGCGAGTCTTTGCGGCCGGGGACCGGGTGGTGTTCCTGCGCATTGATCCGGTGCTGGGGGTGAAGAACGGGACGCTCGCCACGGTCGAGCAGACGGCGCCGGGCACCATCGCCGTGCAGCTGGATGCCAGTGGTTCCGGCGGTGCCGGCCGGCGCGTCACGGTGGACCTGGCGGCCTGTCAGGCGATCGATCACGGGTATGCGACGACGATCCACAAGAGCCAGGGGCGACGGTGGACCGGCCGTTCGTGCTGGCGTCGGGCTCGATGGACCGGCATCTGACGTACGTGGCGATGACCCGGCATCGGGATGCGGTGACGATGTACTACGACCCGGTCAGCCTCAGCCCAGATCGCGACTTATCCGCGGCTCATTGATGCCAAGGATGACGCTGTTCCTGTCCTGGTGAACACGATCTGATCCGATCGCGAGTCGCTTGAACGGGGTTTCGTTGACGCGCCCACCCGGCCCAGGTGAGGGTGCAGCTGTCGGCGTCCTTTCTATCGGACAGGAAGATTGACTAACGTGTGTACAAATGTCATCATTTTGCCATGGACGACGCCGTTGACGGATTTGATTGGGATGACGGAAACCGCGACAAGTGCCAACAACACGGGGTGAGCCTGGCGGAGATCGAGTCGCTGTTTTCTTCGCCGGTGCGCGTTTATCCCGATCCGGTGCATTCGGTGACGGAGGTCCGACAGCTTGCGATCGGCGTCACCGCCGCGGCGCGTTATGTGTTTTTGGCGTTTACGGTTCGGGAGCGGGCAGGGCGGCGATTGATCCGACCTATCAGTGCCCGCTACATGCATCAGAGGGAGATCGACCATTATGAAAAAACGTTTACCGATTCCGGCCAGTGATGCCCAAGCCCAACGGCTGGTCGAGCAGACCGACCTGACCCAGGTCGATCTGAGCGTTTTCAAGCCCAGGCGCTTCGAGTTTGCGCGCAAGGAGGCGCGGGTGAACATGCGGCTTCCCGATGAGCTGCTGCAGGCGATCAAGACTGCCGCTGATGCGGCCGGCATGCCGTATCAGCGCTATATACGCCAAGTGCTGGAAGAGGCGGTTTCGGCTCGATAACCCGGCCCATGGGCTGGGTCGCCGAAGCAAGGGAGACAGCCTCGGCTCGGTGTGTTCGCGCTCGGGCTTGGGATGGGATGCCCGGCACACGGCAAACGCCCGGCCAATGCCGGGCGTTTGCCTTCCAGGGGGAGGAGGAGAGGGGCGTACTGTCGGGCTCGTGGGTTACTCGGCCACGTTGGTGTCGATAGCCGAGAAGCTGTTGCCGAACTGGCTCGGTGCGAACAGCTCGCCGCCGGTGGCGTAGATCGCCGGGGTGGGCTTGGCCACCGGGGTCTGTGCAACAGGTTGATTGGCCAGGCGCTCGATCGCGGGGTAGAGCTCGCCGCCGCCTTCGTAGCCCGCCACGCTCATCGGGGCGGACAGGGTGGCGGGGGAGAACGACTGGCCCACGTCGGCGTAGAGCTCACCGGCAACGGCATTGCCGATCGATGCAAAGGCGGCGACGGTGGCGATGGCAACGATGGCGAATCGGGTTTTCATGAGGGTGACTCCTGAGGATTGAGGGGTTCGGTGCGAGATGTTGTGGTGTGTGCTGCGTCGATGAAAGTGATTGTGGGCGCCTCAGGTAGCGCCTTTGACACGGTGCAGCATCGGTTCGGTATCAAGTCCGTCTCGCCCGTGTCTCGGGGCGTTTGTGCTTCCTGGGGCGTTCTGAGGAGAGGTTGTTGAACTAACCTAAGCCGGTTGGGTTATTATCGTTGATGCCGACAATCGTCCGGACCCGACAGGGTGATGCGGTGCGGATCTATCCCAACGACCACCGTCCATCGCATGTTCACGTTGTCGGGCCAGAAGCTGAGGCCCAATTTGAATTGCTTTGTGACCAGCAGACCGTCGGGCTGCTAAGCAACTACCGGTTCAGCCGGTCGCAGCTGAACTCAATTGCCGCAGAGTTGGTCGAACACATCGACCAACTCTGCGACGCCTGGCGAGAGATACATGGGTGAACTGATTAGCAAAGACGCGTTTCAATCGGCCAATGAGCAGGGCAAGCAAGAGCTTGCCCTGGGACCGCGCGCGCTGTCAGCGCGCTACGAGGCGGGGGAGGATGCCCGGATCGTGGTGGAACTCGATAACGGTTGCGCGTTCGCCTTTCCGGTCGATCAGGCCCAAGGGTTGGCCGGGGCGACGGCTGAGGACCTAGCCATCATTGAGGTGACCCCTACCGGGCTGGGTTTGCATTGGCCCCAGATCGATGCGGATTTGTCGGTTCCGGCCTTGCTGGGCGGGGTGTTGGGCAGTCGCCAGTGGATGGCGCAACTGGGTCAGATCGGAGGGAAAAGACGCTCGGAGCGCAAGGCGGCTGCCGCGCGGGCTAACGGCAAACGGGGAGGTCGGCCACCTAATAACGCTTTTCAAAGCGGCGGGGAGGCTCTCCGCGTCAAAGGGGCTAGTGGGGAAAAGTACCTGTCGGTCGTCGTCACTGCACCAAACGTCCTTGGCGCTGGCATCCTGATCGTCGAGAAGGAGCCAACTTCTTCGAGTCCAATCGTCATCAATGCAAGCTCACCCAATGTTCAGTTGGCGAACTTCGATGAAGACCATTCTGTCGGTCGCATTCTGTACATCCTGAAAAACGATGAAGTGCAACGGCGGGAGATTGAATTTGATCTTAAAGCGGGACTAACCGTTTTAGATTGAACTACGACGTTCCTCCATTCCTCAACTGCATGCGTGCGGCATCTCCGGATGGTTGAAACCCAACAGGCGTGTGGCGTTTGAGGACCTGCTGACGTACTCGAAGGCGATGCGCCAGCGCCAACATCCTAACGAAGGTCAGGGCTTCGCCCTCAGCCGTTCGGGCTTTCTCCCTTTTCTATCCAGGCAGCTTCGCGGCTCGGTAAAGGTCTTCGTCAAGCGCTTACGCGCTGCTTCGACTGATTCCTGCCCAGTTTGCTGGGCTTGCAGGAACGAGGTCGGGGTCGTTTTGCTTGCGTTGCCCCTGAGGCGGCCTCTGCAGGCCGCTGGCGGGCTTTCAGGGGGTCGGATGACCCACGGGTCGTCCGCGGGGACGCTTTCGCGTCCTTGGGCGTTTTGCCGGCCTACTCTTGATTGCGTATTACGTTTGACGTATAATTGCACTCTATGATCCTGTCGTTCCGATGCAAAGAGACGAGGGCGCTGTTCGAAGGCAGGCATCCTCGTCGGTTTCGGGCGATCGAATCTGTTGCCGTTCGCAAGTTAACCCTGTTGGACGCTGCCCAGACCCTGGAGTTCTTGCGCTCGCCGCCAGGCAATCGCCTGGAAGCCTTGCGAGGGGACCGAAAAGGGCAGCACAGCATTCGGATCAATGACCAATATCGCCTTCGTTTCGTCTGGACCGACGGCGGTCCGGACGCTGTCGAGATCGTCGATTACCACTGAGCCATGAAAACCACCCGACCCATCAACCGCATGCGTGCGGTCCATCCTGGCGAGATCCTGCGCAAGGAGTTCCTGGAGCCGCTGGGCATGAGCGCGAATGCGCTCTCGTTGGCGCTGAACGTGCCAGGGACCCGTATCCATGAAATTCTCAAGGAACGGCGCGCCATCAGTGCCGACACGGCCGAGCGCCTGGCCCGGTATTTCGGCGGGGATGCCGCCTCCTGGCTGGGCTTGCAGGCCAGCTACGACCTTAAAACACTGCCCAACCGGGAGGAGATCCATCGGCGAATCGAACCCCGATCCGCCGGCACCGTTTCCTGAGGGATTACAGCCCGGCGAAGTCTCTATCTTTGAAATAGCGGATCTTGGTCGCGTAGATGGGCCGCTTGCCGGTCAGGATCAGCAGCTGGTGTTCCGGGTTCATCGTGCGCACTTCGTCCGGGGTGAACAGGGCGCGGCCGGTGCGGCTTTGCGAGTCAGGTGAGCACGTCGGCCACGCGCCTGGAATTCGAGGCCCTGTCCCAGGGGGTGACGCAGCAGGTGACGCAGGCCGCGCAACAATCCACGGCGGCCGGATACCAGGCGGCGAATGCGCTGGAGGCCTGCAGCCGGGAGGCGAAACAGGTCATCGAGGCGATGAAGTCGACGCAGGCCGGGCTGCGGCGTGACAGGAGGGTGATCGAGCGCGTTTTTGCTCGCGGGTCGGTCAGAATGTGGGGCGATTCGCGGAGCAGGGGGACGGGAGAGAGAATCGGGTGATCTGGGCGTATTGATTCTTGGGCCGGCATTTGTTGGGCGTTTTGCCAGCCGCCTTTATGGCTGACAGAATGAAACGCGTCGAACTCGCTGATGCAGGAGTGCAGCGTGGTGGTGGAAGGGTGCGTTCTCAACTACAGATCGCAAACGAAATAGCGAGCTTTGGATGCTTCAGTCTGAGTCAAGAGCCACCGCTTTCGGAGGTCTCACTGCCGAGCAGATTGCCAAGATGATCGCGAAATCGACACGTGACGAGTCGAGATGCGGTGCGGCTGAATGAGTATGGCGTGCGTTCGGCCAACTGATCGTGGCAGTCGCCCGAAGTCGGGCGGCATCGGCAGTTGCAGGGACGCGATCAGGATCTTGGCATGATCCGGTGATCCTTTATGATTGGCGGTAGACAAAAAAGAAGAAGCAATTTTCAGGGATTGATCGATGAATAACAAGACTAGGGGTAGGTCGAGCGCGGCTGGTCGAAAGCTTTCGGCAGTGTGCGTCGCTTCGATTGTTATGGCGGCTTGCGGCGGTGGGGGAAGTGATAGCGATGGTAGCGCCGTGGGGAATTCGCCGTCTCCGGCACCGGCCCCGCAGCCCACACCGGCGCCAGCACCTCAACCTGCCCCGGCACCGCAGCCCATCCCGGCACCGCAGCCCACCCCGGTGCAAGCACCTCAACCAGTTCCGGTACCTCAACCGGTTCCGGCACCGCAGCCCACCCCGGCGCCAGCACCTCCACCGATCACCACCGGCGCTGACATCAATATGGCGCAGCCGTTTTCGCAAACGATGCCGTGTTACTACGGGCACAAACCTTACTATGCGCCTGAGTTCGGGCCTGATTTCACCGTTGCGTTCGACGGTAACAGGTTTTCGATCACCGATTTCAGTGGGCGTTTCTCGGATGTTGGTAGTTTTTATGACTCATCGAGCCAATTTGCCGCAGAGCGGGAGAACTATGCCGGTTCAGCGTTACTGCGTCGGTTCATTGGCGGCGATAGCGGAGGAAGCACGATCTTCTTCGTCAAAGACTTGGCCGGGCGTATTACAACCGCTGGTCGCAACGGGTTTATTGGCCCTCGCGCCGACCCACCGGTTGTTGAATGCGGTGACAGCAAGGCAAGTCAGTGGATTCCCGTTCCTGCCTTCAAGTTCTTCAACTCCGACGGATCATTCTTCTCATGGCCGATCGGACGGGGACCATCGCTAAACTGCGTCGCGATCGACCGACAAGGCGGATTCGGTCCAGTAAAGCAAGCCTGGGTAGAAGCGACACAGCCCTCGGGTCAGCTTTTAGTAAATTCGTCGGCCGGAATAATTCTGTCCGTACCGCTGGACGACGCGTCAGGTCGATCACCCTACATCGCCTCACCCAGTCCCAGAGTCACACCTGGCGGAAATCACATCTATATTTCAGCGCCGGCCGGAGTATCTGATCCAGACCTCTACACATACTCAATTCGCATACGGTGGGGAAATGAACTCATGGACATTTCGCAGTCTGAACCTGGCGGGGCGGATGCGTTAGGGAGGCGGCAACTATGTGTTCCCGCACCACTCGACCCAACCCAGTCAATCGAGTAGCCAGCTTTATGGCTGCATAGGTTGGTGTACGTGATACTAAGGCAATGTCAAGGTTATGAGGGCGCAAAGACTCTAGCCACCTAAAGTCTGTCGATCGTCATCTATTCGCCAACTATGCCAAGCAAATTTCGACCTCCTGATCGAAGACTCATCATTGATCGCGGATCGCTCGCTTTAAGGATGGCGGCCAGATCATGCTGCCAATCAGCCCGAGAAAGCTGCTCATTGCAATGTCGTCAACAGATGAACTGATTCCCACTTCCCAGAACCCGCTTATCAGGATATCGAACCTGTTTCAGGTACAGAGTGCCAAGAAGTACATCTATCCGACTAACACTAGACAGGAAAAGATCGTACGGAAGTGGCTGATCCCTAGAAATTCAGTCAGCGAGCCCCCTGGTCAATATGACATGCGACACCTCCGGAAGTTAAATTAGTGAGCAGTGAGGTAGCCATGTCAAATCGTCAACTGGTTCGAGCGTCAGCGACAGCAATGAACGGTAGTTCTGAGCCTGGCGCATTGGAAGGAGCCCGTAGGGCGACTGGAGATGCGCCAGGCTCGGCGGCGGCGTCAGATGCCATTGGCCCTGATAGCGAGGTGGTCCCTGAGGTAGTCAAACGGCTTCATCGATCCAACGCGGAGAAACGGCGCATCCTCGCCGCGGCTGATCGCTGCACCCGGCCGGGAGAAATCGGTGCGCTGTTGCGCAGGGAGGGTGTGTACTCCTCGAGCCTGAGCACCTGGCGCCGCCAGCTTGAGCAGGCCGAACTGGCTGCGCTGGCGCCAAACAAGCGCGGACCCAAGGTTGCGGCCAACCGTGCCGAGGTCCAGCAGATCGCCAAGCTGACCCGCGAGGTGGCCCGCCTGCAGGGCGAACTGGACAAGGCGATGCTGGTCATCGGGGTTCAAAAAAAACTGGCGACTTTGCTGGGCCGACCGATCGACGACGAGAACGGGAACTCGTGATGGCCAGCGTTCGGGAACTGACCCCTGCGCTGGGCGTGGTGGCGGCCTGTAAGGTCATGGGCGTGCCGCGCTGCACACCAGCACGAGTGCAGCGTCGCCTTGATCGGGCGAACTTCGTTGGCCCGCTGCAGCGGATTCGCTCGCCTCGCCGTTCCCATCTTGCGCTGGATGAGCGGGAGAATGAGCGGATTCTTGAGCTGCTCAACAGCGACCGATTCGCCGACGTTGCACCGGCGGCGGTGCACGCCGTGCTGCTCGATGAAGGGATTTATCTGGGTTCGGTGCGCACCTTCCATCGCCGGCTTGCCGCTCTGGGCGAAGCAGGCGAGCGCCGGCGCCAACGTGTCCATACGCCCTACGCCAAACCCGAGCTGCTGGCGACCGGACCAAACCAGACGTGGTCGTGGGATATTACAAAGCTCAAGGGGCCGGCCACGTCACGCCATCACACCCGACACGCTGACCCTTCATGCCGATCGCGGCGCCAGCATGCCTAGCAAGCCCGTTGCCGATTTGTTGGTCGATCTTCGTGTGGCCAAAAGCCATAGTCGGCCTCACGTCTCTGATGACAATCCGTACTCCGAGTCACAGTTCAAGACGATGAAGTACAGACCGGAGTTCCCCGAACGCTTCGGCTGCATCGAAGACGCTCGAGCTCATTGCCAGTGAAGCAGGATGAGATGAAGCAAGAGCGCGAAACGGCACGAGCCCAGGAGCGGGCCAAGGAACAAGAGAAGGCGAGGGCGGTGATGGCCAAGGGGAAGGGTCTGGAACCCGGGTGGCGACCTGACCAGATGCAGGAGCCGGAGCGGCAAAGGCAATTGGAGCAGGAACGGCACTACGAGCGGGAGCGCGGTACGGGACGAGACAGGGGGAGGGGCCGATGAGCGATCGGCTAGTTATTTCGGGTGAGGAGGCCATCACGATGGCCGACATCGCGATGCATGCGGTCCGGACAGAGACGTCCTTTGAATCGTCCAAAAGAGACCTTGAGGAAATGAGCCCCGAGCTTCGGGCGCGGGTGTTCAGGGCGCTCGAAGAACAGCAGGGGAAGGGAATGTTCCATGACTCCATCGAGGACGAAGCCGCTTACGCCGCTACGCTGGCGGAGATTGACGCGCAAGCCTGGGCACGGATCGATGAAAGAGGGGTTCGGTATGCCCGGACGGCATTCTTTTGGGTCGAGAAGAGAGCACTCGTTCAAGAGACGATCGGGATCAGGTGGTACTCGCTGGCCGAGATGAATCCGAAGTATTGGTTCCATCCTGGGTAAATCTAGAGCGTCTCATTCAAGAATAAATCTTAGGAGGGCCTCAAGTCTGAGCAAAAGAGGAAGCATCTGAACCAGGATAACAACTCGGATGAGACTATTGCCTCATAAGGCCGCTGGCTTTCCACTTACCAGGCCGTTCAACTTTCCGGGACCACCTCTGTGCGGGGTCGAATCAGGCGACGAAGAGCCTTCAAGCTGTAGTGAGACAAAACAGCAAAAAGGCCGATGATCGACATCCAGCCGAGGAAGAATCCCGCGGTCGAAGATTCGAAATCCCACCATTCGAGGCTCATCTGCATGGTCAATTTTGATGCGATGCCAATGGTGAAGGCGCTTTTCAGGCCGTAGAGAGCCAGGGCGCTGGCGACCACACGCAGCACGATTTCGCGAACCCGGCTTTCGTTCGCTATTCGAAGTCTCCTTTTCACCGCATTCATCACTCTGTGCCAGCGGATCCCGATGTGGATAGCCACCAGCACCACAGCCCAATAGGCGGATAAAGCATGTATTTGTCGGGTCGAGAAGCCATCATCGATCGCCAGAAAGCCGAATACGGTTTGCGAAACGATGACGCTGGTGACAAGCAGCGTCAACATGGTGAGCAACAGGAAAAAGGTCATCACCGTGTCGAATATGCTGGAGGCTTCACGCCGCTTTCTGTGTAGGGCTCCATACCAGTGCCGATTGAATGCGTTGTGCAAGACGATCAGGAGAAACACGCCCACGCCGATCCATTCATGGGTCTGGTTGTCTAGCCAGTAGTACGCTAGGGCGACCAGCAGCAGGCCGGCCGTAGTAGTGTCCATGGCCAGTCGCCCTGCAAATCTCATCTTCATCTTGGTGGTGTGTGGTCAGTTGTGCCGTTTAAGATCTGAAAACGTGTACAGGTATTGATCGTCTTCTCTGCTTTGGTGGCACGACTGGCAACGGGCGGTGTTCTCGCTCATGTTGATGGACCTATCTGGCTTGAACGATTGAAACTGCCAATCGCCCGTGCGTCGTTTGGGTTCGTAGTCGGCACCCCAGTCAGCACCTTTCTCCATTACGAAGTACCGAAAGACCTTGGCATCCCTATAGTCCACCAGAACGACATGCGTGCCGTTCGGCACGGGCTGCCCTTTCTTGACCGCATCGACGGCGGCCTGGCTGGTCAGCATGTGTTCGGTGGAATCGCCTCTCTTGACGGTGGCGTAGCGCACCAGTTCGTCGAGATTCGCTGGAAAAGAGACCCGATTGCTTTCGGCGATGGCCCAGGTACTTGCCATGGTGAAGGCGGTACAGATGATGGCGGTCAGCGCAAGGTGACGGAAATGGCTTTTCATGACGAGTGCTCGAAGAGTTGGAATGATGGGCTGGGTCATTCAGTGGAGAGGTTTCGCTACAGGAGTCCAGGGTGACACCACAATCACCCTCGGCAACTCGACGGAATTGGTCATGCCTTTGGCCTGGAGTGGAGGCTCCAGCGGAGGGGTTGGATTGACATGAAAGGACTCTGATTACCCGACTTTATGGGTATATGTCCTCAAGTACTAGACCTACATTGCTTGCTCAATAAACAAGCGAGATTTGACAATCGCCAGCCCATACTTGCGGTATCGTCGGCATGCATGATCCCATGCGAAGCCAATGCGAAGTCGTTAGACGAGTGTTGAATCGAGCAAGTAACGTTGCCGGTCCCATGTGCGCGGAACAACGAGCTCAAGCTATCTCTGTCCGGATCCAAAATGTCCATGCATTCACTCAAGCGAGCCGTTCTGAGCCTGACGGCATTCTTCTATGCTTCCAGCCCCCATGCGGAAAGCGGTGCTCCGGCTGTGGCGCAGCCACCGCAGTCGGGTGTCATCACCTCGAACGACAGCCAGCGATCTGGATTCGGCCACCTGGGGGTTGACGATCAGATTCAGAATATCCTGAGGCATCCAGCGTTCGCCGGATTTTCAAGGCTTCTCTTACCCTGGGATGGGCGCAGCTATGACGAGCAGATGTCATTGAGGCAGATCGGTGAACTGTTGCCCTATCACAGCCATATCGAGCCGAGAATCGCTGTCGCCGCGCTGAATCGCATGATCGACGACGCGGCGAGTGGGCACAAGGTTTTTCACGACATATACACGCCTGCCCAGAAGCAAGCGGATCCCGCGAAGCAGCGTTCAGGCCTCTTCTTTTACAGGGGAAAGCCTGGTGCGCCGTTCGCGATCATTGCCCCCGGCGGAGGGTTTGCATATGTGGGTTCGCTCCACGAAGGATTTCCATACGCCATGGAGATCAGCCAGCGGGGCTACAACGCACTTGTCCTAAAGTATCGAACCGGTCTTGGCGGCCAGGCGGCAACAGAAGACCTCGCTGCAGCGATCTCATACATTCACGAGAACCACGCAGAACTACAGGTCGATACGAAGAACTACTCGGCCTGGGGGAGTTCGGCCGGAGCAAGAATGGTGGCGAGCATCGGCTCGCATGGGTTGTCGCGGTATGGGGGTGGAGACTTTCCAAAGCCCTCGGTTGTGGTGATGGCCTATACCTCCCACAGTGACCACTCTGGATCCGAACCCCCCACTTTCGCCATTGTGGGCAGCGGGGACGGTATATCACCCCCCGCGGCGATGGACTCGCGCGTCAAGGCGTTGCGAAGTGCTGGCACGGAGGTACAGTTCCGTATTGTCGAGGGTGTCGGCCATGGCTTCGGGTTGGGCGGTGGCACCGGTGCAGAAGGGTGGGTGGGCGATGCGGTTCAGTTCTGGGAGAAGGTCATCAGACGCAAGCGATGACTTGCGCACACGTCATCTATAGCGCCGCGTTGGAACGGCATCGTCGGGGCGGCCGGCTTGCCGGCTATGGCCCATTGCTTCACTCCGTCAATGGCCGCGTTCATGACCAAGCCGGTATCGACCCCGCTGTGGCGCATGCCCGTGCCAGCGCGGTTAGCGCTTGGGCGGCGCCTCGGCGCCCGACATCACCGCTACGGCCGGCGGTAGGCGATCGCCCTGGATGCGGATGGCAGCCACGGCTTCGTTGAGCAGGCGCAGTTCGTCGGCGGTGAACGAGATGGACGCGGCGCCCAGGTTCTCCGTCATGTGTGCCGCGTTGGTGGTGCCCGGGATCGGCAGAATCCAGGGCTTCTGCGCTAGCAGCCAGGCCAGCGACAGTTGCGCAGGGGTGGCGTTCTTGCGCTGTGCCCAGGTGCGTACCAGATCGGCCAGGACCATGTTGGCGGGCAGCACCTCGGGCGCGTAGCGCGGCGAGACGGCGCGAAAATCCGGGGCCGTGAAGCGGCTGCCGGCATTGACGCCACCCGCCAGGAAGCCCATGCCCAGCGGGCTCCAGCAGACAAAGCCGATGTCCAGCTCTTCGCACAAGGGCAGTACCTCGGCTTCGGGGCCGCGCCAGAGCATCGAGTACTCGTTCTGGATCACCGCCATCGGGTGCTCAGCGTGCGCTCTGCGCACGGTCTGCAGGCCTGGCTCCGACAAGCCGTAGTGCCGCACCTTGCCGGCGCGAACGAGATCTTTGATGGTGCCGGCCACGTCTTCGATGGGCACGTTCGGGTCCACCCGGTGCTGCAGCAGCACGTCGATGCGGTCGGTGCGCAGGCGCTTGAGTTGCGCGTCCACCACCCGGCGGATGTGTTCGGGCCGGCTGTTTCGCCCACCGGGCAAGCGCTGGCCCGTGACCTGATCGATGTCGAAACCAAACTTGGTCTCCAGCACCACCTTGTCGCGGATGCCCTGCAGCGCCTCGCCGACGATGTCTTCCGATAGGAAGGGGCCGTAGGCTTCGGCGGTGTCGATGAAGGTCACACCCTGGTCCACTGCCTGGCGGATGAGGCGGATTGCGGCGGTGCGGTCAAAGCTGCTGCTGTACGAATCGACGATCACGCCGGGCACTGCGCCCGGGCGCCACTGACAACCCAGGCCGACGGGGAAGACGTCGAATGGGCCGATCTTGCGCTTCGATCCGGCCGCCCTCTGGGCCACGGCGGCGGTGTTGGCCGCGCTGGCGCAGGCCGAGAGCAGCGAGGGCACCACGGCCAGCGTTGCGGCGGTGGCCAGAAACTGACGGCGTTGGGGCTGGGCGTCTTTCGAGTGGGGAAGCTTAATGGGGGACATGGTGGTTCCTCCTGGGACGGGTTGAAAAGGGGTGACCGAGATCAGATGTCGAGCGTTCGCTCGCTCATCCACTTGACGATGGCCGGATCGCGGTGCGAGAAGAAGCTGCTCTGGCCGGTCTCCAGCGTGGCGATGCGCGCCATGTCGTCTTCATCCAGCGCGCAGTCGAAGATGGCCAGGTTCTCGACCATGCGTTCCTTGCGCACTGACTTGGCCAGGGCCACGATGCCGCGCTGGATCACCCAGCGCAACACCACCTGCCCCACCGTCTTGTCGTGCTTGCGGCCGATGTCGAGCAATACGGCGTTCTCGAACAAGTGGTTGCGCCCCTCGGCAAATGGCGCCCAGGCCTCGGCCTGCACGCCTTGCTCGCGCATGAAGGCCACGCTATCGCCCTGCTGGTGGAAGGGATTGACCTCGATCTGGTTCACCGCAGGCGACACCGTGTTGAAGGCCTTGATGTCCATCAGCTGGTCCGGCTGGAAGTTGCTCACGCCAATGGCGCGCAGTTTGCCGGCCTGGTAGGCCTCTTCCATGGCGCGCCAGGCGCCGTGCACGTCGCCAAACGGTTGGTGAATTAGGTACAGGTCCAGGTGGTCCAGTTGCAGGCGGTGCAGGGAGGCATCAATGGCCTGCGAGGCCCGTTCGTAGCCGGCGTGCTGCACCCAGAGTTTACTGGTGACAAACAGTTCGTTGCGGGGCACACCTCTAGCGCGCAGCCCGCGGCCGACGGCTTCTTCGTTAAGGTACGAAGCGGCGGTGTCGATCAGGCGGTAGCCTGCGGCAATGGCATCGACCACGCAACGCTCGCAGTCAGCGGGGTTGGGAATCTGGAAGACGCCGAAGCCGGCGATCGGCATGCGGACGCCGTTGTTGAGGGTGATGTGGTCCATGGGGGTGTTGGTGTTCCGCAGGTGCACAAGGGGCGGCCCGACTTCACGGCTTGCCGACATACACGTCACGCGCCACGCCGGTGGCCGTGACGGCGTTGGGCCATCCTGCATAGAAGGCCAGGTGGGTGAGGGTTTCGGCGATCTCTTCCTGCGTCAGGCCGTTGGCCCGGCCCAGCGTGAGGTGCGAGCGAAGTTGGTCTGGCCGGTTCATGGCGATCAGCGCGCTGACGTGATCAAGCTGCGGTCCCTGGGCGAGAGGCCGGGCCGAGCCCAGACGTCGGCGTACAGCACCTCGTCGGTCAATTGCGCCAGCTTGGGCGCCATCGCGCCCATCATCTGTTGCGCACGCGAGGGCTGGGGCGCTGCCGCTGCAACGGGTGCCGGACTTGCGGGTGCCTCGGCCTCAGGCTCCATCCAGGTCACCGACCGGCCGTCCATCGCTTCCGAGATTGCCAGGTGCGTCATTGCGCTGCTGGGCGCGGCGCCGTGCCAATGTTTGACCTGGGGCGGGATGTGCACCACGTCACCCACCCGCATTTCCTCCACCGGGCCGCCCCAGCGCTGCACCTGCCCGATACCTGCCGTCACCACCAGCGTCTGCCCCAGCGGGTGTGTGTGCCACGATGTGCGGGCGCCCGGCTCGAAGCTCACGGAGCCCACGGAGGCGCGGGCCGGTGCGGCGGGCACGTGCAGCATGTCCACCGTCGCGCGGCCGTTGAAGTGCTGTGGGGCGGCCGCGCGTTCCGTGCGCGTGCCGGCGCGGGTAACCGTCAGGTCGGGCTCTGTGGCGGTCGCGGGGCTCAGCACCAAACAGGCCAGGGCAGCGGCGGTCCATCGGTTCATCAGGGGTTCCTTCAAATGCGGTTCCAAGGCGTCCAGTCTAAAAAGATGACTGGGTGGTGAACAGTGTTGAAAGGCTTGATGAATTGACAAGCAATATTGGACAATCGCTGCGAAAGGAGTCCCATGGCCATCAACGAACTGCGCGCCATTTCGGTCTTTGTCACGGCGGCCGAGCTCGGCAGCCTGCGCAAGACCGCTGCCGCGCTGAACATCAGCCCGCAAGCGGCCAGCCAGGCCCTGGCGCAGTTGGAACAGCATCTGGACGTTCGGCTGTTCCACCGCACCACCCGTTCCATGGCCCTGACCGACGAAGGCCAGCGCTTTTTGGACGAGGCACAACCGTCGCTGCTGGGTCTTCGGCGTGCCCTGTTGTCGGCCCGGCTGGCCAAGGACGAGATCGCTGGGCCGCTGCGCATCGTCGGACCGCGCTCGACCTTCCAGGTGCTGGTCTGGCGGTTGCTCGATGAATTCTGCGAACGTCACCCGGGCATCGTGCCCGACGTGCAACTGGAAGACCGGGTGGGCAACTGGGTCGAGGACCGCGTGGATGTGGGATTCCGTCTGGGAGCCTCGCCGCATGAGGGGGTGATCGCACGCCGGCTGTTCCCGGTGCAACTGATGCTCTGTGCGTCACCGGCCTACCTGCGCCAGCATGGCGTTCCCGAAAGCATGGCGGCGCTGGCAATGCACCGCTGCAGCGTGTTCCGCAATACGGGCAACGGGCGCGTGGTGCCCTGGCGCTTCAAGGTTGGAGATGAAGAGTTGGAGCAGACCGTAGTGCCGGCGCTGAGCACCAACGACGAGGTTGTCGAGCTGCACGCCGTGCTGTCTGGCAAAGTAATCGGGCAATTGGCGGGAGTGACGGCAGCGCCCTACATCCGGGCGGGCCAGCTGGTCCCGCTGCTAGTGGACCATATCCCCGATCGCTACAACTACTTTGCGTATTTCGGCAGTCGCAATGCACAGCCGGCGCGCGTACGCGCGTTCCTTGACCACGTCGTGGCAAAGCTCGTGAACAACTCTGAATACGTCTTGAGCAAGAAGGAACTAAGAGATGCGGCCCGAAGCGTTCCGAAACTTCGCTAGGGCTTCAGATTGAGGATGTCTTGCGCGAACTGTCGGGCGGTGACTATGTGCGTTTCCCCGAATTGCCTCATTGACAGTAGTGAGCGCGTATCGCCAGTGACCAAGTAATCGGCAAGGGCGGCCTGGGCCAAGGCCAGCAGAAAATCATCGTTCGGGTCGCTGGCGATATCGACCTGTGGAAGTCGTGTCACCATTGTCGCCAAGCCACGGATACTGTTGACCAGGTGACCGGCCTCGGAAGATCGGATCAGTTGGTTGACGGCAGGGCGGCGGGTGACGGTCCGTAGTTCTTCGAGTTGTTGTTCACAGCAGAGCAGTTCAAACTGACCGTCGCGCCAGGCTTGGTAAAGACGGTCGGGGTAAGTGTTCTGGGTGATGAGCGCGCTGATGAGGATATTGGTGTCCAGGATGACCCGCATTGATTAGTCGCCGTTAGTCGTAGCCGCACGAACGGCGGCGCAGGCCTCGTCGATAATCGCCTGCAGTTCTTCAGCGGAGCGATCGGCATTACGTGCTTTGACCTGCTGGACGCTTTGGTCAAACATGCGCCACCGGACGGCTTCCTCTATGAACTTGGAAATATCGCCTTTACGCATTCCTTGTGCCCCTAGGTAGGCGCGCAAGGTCGCGTCAGTTTCCTTGGTGACGGTGACGGTCCATCGGGTGGTGGTGTCGGTTGGCATTGGATGCTCTAGGTAGCGACATAGATGTTTATCACCTTAGCAGTTTATCAACATTCCGGGGAGCTTTTAATAGCGATAACATATTTTATCGGTATATTATGCGAGGTGGGGGTTACGTCATCTCTTGGCCCCGTGAGCCCACGCATACAGCTTCCTTCCTCGGGTGGTCTGGGCTTTCACCCCCATATTGACGCAGCCACATACCACACGCTTATATGAGTATTCACGTTTGCTTTCATTACTGCCTCCCATGTAAAGCCAATTGAAACGGCTAACTCTACTGAGACTGAAAGCGCCAGACCACCCAGAAGAACAACTGATGCGTTGATGAGCCCTCGAAGTTCACCCAAGCCTTAAGTTCGGAAAATCGAGAAATGCCTGATTCCAGTATACCGAAGCTCGCTAGCGGACTCACTGTCGGGACAGATCTACGGTTTTCTAAAACCGATGCCCGGCTGACAGCCGCAGAGTTTCATGGGCTGGCCGATGTGCCGCCCGAGTCCGAATGGTTCGCCAACATCGACAACCCGCAAACGCGCCGGGCGTACCAGAACGACTTGCGGGAATTCATGGCGTTCGTCGGGATCTCGGCCGCCGGCGAATTCCGGGCCATCACCCGAGCCCACGTCATCGCCTGGCGCCAGGACCTCGAGGGTCGGCAGCTCGCTGGCTCGACCGTGCGGCGAAAGCTCGCCGCCCTCTCCTCCTTATTCGAATTCCTGTGTGATGCCAACGCGGTGCCGACCAACCCGGTCAAGGGCGTGAAGCGGCCGCGGGTCGTGAGTTATGAAGGCAAGACCCCTGCCCTGGGCGATCACCAGGCCAAGGCCTTACTGCTCGCGCCGGACCCGGCCACGCTCAAAGGCAGACGGGACCGGGCGATCCTCTCGGTGTTCCTGTTCCACGGGTTGCGGCGCGAGGAAGTGGCAAGCCTGAAGGTGAAGGACATTCGGGAGCTGCGCGGCGTCAAGCATCTGCGGGTGCATGGCAAGGGCGGGAAGCTGCGCAACGTGCCGCTGCATCCGGGGACGGCGCAGTTGATCAATGACTACCTGGAGCTCGCCGGGCATGGCGGCGATGCGGGCGGTGGGCTTTTTAGGTCGGTGCGGGACAACGTGCGCAGCGGCGATGTGCGCGGAGGGCTTTCAGCGGAGGGGTTTTACCTGATCGTGAAGACCTGGGCCAAGCAGATCGGGATCAGCGCCGAGAGGATCGCACCGCATGCGCTGCGGGCAACAGCGGCGACCAATGCGCTGGATCACGAGGCCGACATTGCCAAAGTTCAGGAGTGGCTTGGTCACGCCAATATCGCGACCACTCGGATCTATGATCGACGAAAGATGCGGCCAGAAGACTCCCCGACGTTCAAGGTCAATTACTGACCGGAGGCCGGCCGTGCGCAGGCCGGGTCGACCCATGGCGCGGTCCCCACCCGGGTCGCCGAAGCCGCGAAACAAGCCTTCACTTGATCTGAGCGCCACATTCAGCCACAGTGCGGCCATGCACAAGACCCGATCCGGCTAGCGCGTGGCCTTTCTCCAGCTCACCATCGAAGGCATTTCGATCGGCTGCATTTACGCCCTGATCGCTCTGGGCTTCGTGCTGATCTACAAGGCCACCGAAGTGGTCAACTTCGCCCAGGGCGACATCATGATGCTGGGCGCCTTCGTCGCCTTCACCTTTGCCAGCCTCTGGGGCCTGTCGTTCTGGCTCACCATTCCGCTCACGATTGCCGTGCTGGTGTTGTTCGGCGCCGGCTTCGATCGATTCCTGCTGCGCCCGATCGCCGGGCAGCCGACGGTGGCGGCCATTCTCGTGACTCTGGGCGCGGGCATGGCGATGCGTGGCATTGCCACCATGATGCCGGGCTGGGGCACCGACACCCATGCGCTCAAGGCACCCTACAGCGATGGTGTGCTGAGCCTGGGCGGTCTGGTCGTCTCGACCGATCACCTGGTCATCATCGGCGTGACCGGATTGCTTTGTCTGGGATTGTGGATTTTCTTTAAGCGCACGCGCGTGGGCATCGCCATGCAGGCCTGTTCGCAGAACCAGCTCGCCGCCTACTACATGGGCATTCCGGTGCGCCGCATCAATACGCTGATCTGGGGTCTGTCGGCCGGTGTGGCGGCAGTGGCGGCGATGCTGATCGCGCCGATCCAGTTCGTTCATTCGAATCTGGGATTCATCGGTCTGAAGGCGTTTCCGGCGGCCGTGGTGGGTGGCTTCGGCAGCATTCCCGGTGCGATTGTCGGCGGGCTCATCATCGGCCTGGTGGAAATGTATGCGGGCTTTTATCTCGCTGAAGGCTGGAAGGACATCGCGCCCTATGTGGTCGTGCTGATCGTGCTGGTGATCAAGCCCTCGGGCATCTTCGCCGAGATGCGGCGCAAGAAGGTCTGACGGAACCAGACCATGCGCTTTCAATTCAAGACCCGCTATGAACAGGACCTGGGCCTCTGGAAGGACGGTTATCAGGCGCGCTGGTACTGGCTGTTGTTCCTGTTGATGCTGCTCGCGCCCTACATCGTGCCCGAGTACTACCGCACTCAGCTCAACTTTGTGATGATCTGGAGCATCGTCGGTTTCGGGCTGATGCTGCTGATCGGCTTCACCGGCCAGATCTCGATGGGTCATGCGGCGTTCTTCGCGATCGGCGCGTATGCCGAGGGCATTCTGCAGGGCATGGGCTGGCCATTCATCGCCTCGGCACCGTTTGCCATGCTGCTGGCGGGTGCGGCGGGTTTCATCATCGGTCTGCCGGCGCTGCGCCTGAGCGGTATCTACCTGGCGATTGCCACGATCGCCTTCGGCTTCATCGTCGAGGAAGGCCTGGCCCGCTTCGACGGACTCACCGGCGGTAACTCGGGCATGATGGTGCTGGGCCTGAACCTGATCGGCTTCGAGGTCACGCACCCCAATGCGTTTTATTACCTGTGCCTGGTCTGCGTGCTGCTGGTGGGCACGGGTGCGCACAATCTGCTGCGCTCGCCTACCGGGCGTGCCTTCGTGGCGATCCGTGACTCGGAAATCTCCGCGCAAAGCATGGGCGTCGACCTGGCCCGCTACAAGACACTGAGCTTTGGCCTGTCAGCCGCGGTCACGGGGCTGGCCGGCACGCTCTATGCACATCAGATCTCGTTTCTGAGTCCCGAGCAGTTCAGCATCATCCAGTCCATCGAATTTCTGTCGATGGTCGTGATCGGTGGCCTGGGTTCACTGCATGGTGCGGTGTTCGGTGCGATCTTCACAATCGGCCTGCCCGAGTTGATCGGCGGTCTCAAAGACTACCTGCCCTCGGCAGTGGTCGAGCAACCCGGCCTCAAGGTCACGATCTTCGGCATCGTGCTGATGCTGTTCGTGTTGTATGAGCCCCTGGGCATCTACGGCCGCTGGGTCAAGATCCGCACCTGGTTCTCGCTGTTTCCGTTGTATCGCAAGGGCATGTTCGATCGCCAGAAGGCCTATCAGAAATCGGAGCGCGTGCGATGAGCGCCTTCTTTCGCGCCGAGCATCTCACCATGAGTTTCGGCGGCCTGACCGCCGTGGACGACGTGAGTTTCGAGGCACGCGAGGGTGAGGTCTTCACCATCATCGGTCCCAACGGCGCGGGCAAGACCACCATCTTCAATCTGGTGAGCCTGATCTATCCACCCACCGCCGGACGCATCGTGTTTCGCGGCGAAGATCTCACCGGCATGAATCCGGCGCGGGTGGCCGGTCGTGGCATCGGGCGCACCTTCCAGAACATCGAATTGTTCGAGCATGCCACTGTGCTGCAGAACCTGCTGATCGGCTGTCATGCCCATGTGCGGGTCAATCCGCTGGCCGAGATGCTGCGCCTGCCCTCGGTCAGGCGCCAGGAACTGGCGCTGCGTCGCCAGGTCGAGGAGGTGATCGATTTCCTGGACATCCAGGCCGTGCGCGACAAACTCGTGGCAGGCCTGCCCTACGGCATGCGCAAGGTCGTTGAACTGGCACGCGCACTGTGCTCGCGCCCGCGCCTGCTGTTGCTCGACGAACCATCGTCTGGCCTGAACGTGGAGGAGACCGATGACATGGCTTTCTGGATCACCGACATCAAGCAGGTGCTGGGTATCACGGTGTTGATGGTCGAGCACGACATGGGTCTGGTCTCGCGGGTCTCGGACCGCGTGCTCGCGCTGAACCAGGGCAGCGTGCTGGCCGAGGGTACGCCCGCCCAGGTGCAGGCCCATCCCCAGGTGATTGCCGCCTATCTGGGTGGCTGATGGCATGGAGGGATCGCGATGAGCCAGTCGCCGCAACCGGCTGTGTCTGCGCCGGCTGATCCGGTCGTCCTGGCGCCGGCGCCGGTGCCGGCCGCGATGCCTGCCCGCCTGAGCGGCGAGGTGTTGCTGCGCCTGGCCAATGTGGAAAGCAGTTACGGACCGGTACAGGCGATTCGCGGCGTGAGTCTGGAGGTGCGCGCCGGCTCTATCGTCACGGTGCTGGGCGCCAACGGTGCGGGCAAGACCACCATCCTCAAGACCATCTCGGGCATCATCGATCCGCAAAAGGGCACGGTCTGGTTCGACGGCGAGGAGATCCAGCGCCGTGATCCTGATCACATCGTGCGTCGCGGCATCGCCCATGTGCCGGAGGGGCGTGAGGTGTTTCCACTGCTCACCGTGCGCGAGAACCTGCTGATGGGTGCCTTCACCCGCGCCGACAAGGCCGGTGTGCAGGTCGATCTAGCTCGAATGTACGAGTATTTTCCGGTGCTGGGGGAGCGGCGCCATCAGGAGGCCGGTCAGCTCTCGGGTGGGCAGCAGCAGATGCTCGCGATTGCGCGCGCGCTGATGACCCGTCCGCGACTCATGTTGCTCGATGAACCGAGCCTGGGCCTGTCGCCCAAGCTGGTCAAGGAGATCTTTGCCATCATCGGTCGGGTCAATGCCGAAGAAGGCACGACCATGTTGCTGGTGGAACAGAATGCGCAGTCGGCGCTTGCGATGGCCGACTTCGGTTATGTGCTGGAAGTCGGCCGCATCGTGATGGAGGACACCTGTGCGAATCTGTTGCAAAAGGATGATATCCGCGAGTTTTATCTGGGCATCAAGGCCGATGTGGTGCGTGGGGAACGGCGCTGGAAACGTCGTAAGCAATGGCGATGACAACCCTTGAGGCCGTGAACACCCAGCCGACTGCATCGGGGGCTGCCCCGGCACCCGCACCCACACCCGTGCCCGCCAATCCGCGTGCCGGCCGGCGTACGCCGCTGCCGGTCGGTGAAACCATTGCCCAGAAATTCCATGATGCCGTCATCAAGCGTGGCGACAAGGTGGCCCTGCGCCAGAAAGAATTCGGCATCTGGGAGGAAGTGACCTGGACTCGGTTCGGCGAGCAGGTGGAGGCGCTGGCCAATGCACTGGTAGCGATCGGTTTCGAGGTCGGCGAGCGGGCCTGCATCCTGTCGAACACGCGCCGCGAATGGACTTATGCCGACTATGCCGTGCTCACTGCGGGCGGTGTGTGCGCCGGCATCTATCCCACCGATGCGCCCAAGCAGGTGCTGCACGTGTGCACCGACAGCGCGGCTCGCGTGGTGTTCGTCGAAAATGACGAGCAACTCGACAAGGTCTTGCAGGTGCGCGACCAGTTGCCTGGCTTGATGCGCGTGATCGTCTTCGACATGAACGGGCTGGGCGGACTGGATGACCCGATGGTGATGAGCCTGGCCGACTTCACGGCATTGGGTCGGGCCCACGGGCAGGCCCATCCGCAGGACGTGCCGCGGCGGCGCGTGGCGCGTAATCGGGAAGACGTGGCCATCCTGGTCTACACCTCGGGAACCACGGGTGCCCCCAAGGGCGCCATGCTCAGCAATGGTTCGCTGCTGTCGGTCATGGAGAATTTCGCCAGGGAGTTCGTCCTGGACGACACCGACGAGAAGGTCGCTTTCCTGCCGCTGTGTCATATTGCCGAGCGCATGATCGGCCAGATGCTCTCGTTGCAGAACGGCTGCCGGATCAACTACGTCGAGAACCCCGAAACCATTGCCGAGAATTTCCAGGAGGTTTCGCCGACCTTCATGTTCTGCGTGCCCAGGGTGTGGGAAAAGTTCTATTCGGCGATTTCGATCCGGATGCGCGAAGCCTCGCGATTCAACCGCCTGGCCTGGGAGTCTGCGCTGGGCATCGGCTTGCGCGTGGCCGATGCGCAACTCGCGGGCGGCCGCCCCGACATGGTCACCGCCCTGATGTATCGCCTGGCCCGATGGCTCGTGCTCGACAACGTGCGGCGCGCGATCGGCGTGCATCGCGTGCGCTACTCGGTCACCGGCGCCGCCCCGATCTCGCCGGAACTGATCCGCTGGTATCTGGCGCTGGGCGTGCCGATGTACGAGGGTTGGGGCATGACCGAAACCTGCGGGGCCGGTTCGATCAATCTGCCCCAGGCGTCTCGCCTGGGCAGCATCGGCCGGGCTCAGCCCTATCTGCAGATGCGCATCGGCGAGCAGGGAGAGATCCAGATCCGCGGGCCCAATGTGTTCAGCGGTTATCTGAACCTGCCCGACAAGACGGCCGAAGCCTTCACCGACGATGGCTGGTTCCGGACGGGCGACGTGGGCGAGGTCGATGCCGATGGCTTCTACCGGATCACTGACCGGATGAAGGACATCATCATCACGGCCGGCGGCAAGAACATCACGCCCAGCGAAATCGAGAACGAACTCAAGTTCTCGCCCTTCATCACCGATGCGGTGGTGATTGGCGATCGCCGCGCCTACCTGACCTGTCTGGTCATGATCGATCAGGAAAACGTTGAAAGTTATGCCCAGGAGCGCTCAGTCCCCTTCTCCAATTTTGCCAGCCTGTGTCGCACGCCCGAGGTGCAGGCGCTGGTGCAGGCCGAAGTCGACCGGGTCAATCGCAAATTCGCCCGGGTCGAGCAGATCAAGAAATTCCGCCTCATCGAGCAACGGCTGACGCCCGACGACGAAGAACTGACTGCCACCATGAAGCTCAAGCGCCAACTGGTCAACGTGAAGTACAAGCCACTCATTGATGCCATGTATGCCTGACCGCGCCAGGGGCTCCGCGGCCGGGCGTATCGCGTATGCCACACTGATGCCCGATCGCCTTCCCAGTTCAATCCACTCCGGAGACTGCAATGATCAACAGACGTGAATTTCTGCGCTCGAGCGCGGGCGCTGCGGCACTCGGTGCGCTACCCCTGGCCGCATCGGCCACCCAGGGCGTGAGCGCCCAGGAGATCGTAATCGGCACCATCCAGGACTTGTCCGGTCCGATCGTGTCGCTCGGCAAACCGATCCAGAACGGCATGATCATGCGCGTGGAGCGGGCCAACGCCGCCGGTGGAATCCATGGTCGCAAGCTCAGGCTGATGGTCGAGGATTCCGGCTATGACCCAAAAAAGGGCGTGCTCGCCGCCCAGAAGCTGGCGACCAGCGACAAGGTGTTCGCCATGCTCGGTACCCTGGGCAGTGTGGTCTCATTGTCGACCATACCGCTGCTGATCAAGAGCGATGTGATCAGTTTCATGCCGATCACCGCGCATCGCGGCAACTTCGAGCCGCAGCATCGGCTCAAGTTCGCGATGGCCACGCCCTATGTCAACAGCACGGCGGCCGGTATTCGCGAATTGCTGGCCCGCGGCAATTACAAGAAGGTCGGCATTCTGTATCAGGATGATGAATACGGCCTGGAGGTGCTGCGCGGCACCGAGGATGCGCTGACCGCCGCCAAGCTCACGCTGATCGAAAAAACCTCCTTCAAGCGAGGCGCCACTGAGTTCGCCTCGCAGATGCAGAAACTGAAGGCGGCCGACTGCGATCTCATCGTGCTGGGCACCATCGTGCGCGAAACCATCGGCGCCATGGCCACGGCGCGCAAACTCGGCTATACCGGTGCCTTTTTTGGCAGCCAGGCCGCCTATATGCCGGTGGTCGCCTCGGCGGGCGGCAAGGCGGTTGAAGGCCTTTACTCGGTGCATGAAACACCCACCCCCTACCGAGATGCACCGGGCAATTCCAAGCTGCTCAATGAATGGATGGACGAATACAAGGCCCGTTTCAATGAAGACCCCGACCTCTGGAGCGTTACCGGCTTCATGATCGTCGATGTGTTCGTGAAGGCGGCCGAGCAGGCCGGCCGCAACCTGAGCACCGACAGTTTCGTCAAGGCCATGGAATCGATGACGTATCCGCGCAGCTACCTGGGCAATCCTGACATGGCCTGGAGCGCGACCAGTCGCCTTGGTAACAACAAGGTCAAACTGGCGCTGATCCGCGACGGCCGGTGGTCTACGGAGACTGATTTTCTGGACGCCGGAGACTGAACGATCTCATCGCGTGATGCGTGACACGGCCGGTGAAGGGCGGAAGCTGCCGGAAGTGCTCACGCATCTGGAGGCGTAGCGGCGATTGCAGCGCGGCGTCCAGCGCCGCCCGATCGTCGAACACCACCTGGTTGCGCTGCATGTGGTTCGCGCGCCGCCAGGGCAGCGCACTGCACCAGTCGATACGGGTGTAGATGTCGACCTGGCGTACACCGGGCAGGCGTGTCATCAAGGGCACATGGCCCTCGAGGTAGTCGGACAGCCAGGCGTTCAGATCCTGCGCCGGGCCTTCATAGGCCACCTGATAGGTGCACGCCGGCTCGGCGCCCGCGGGCTGCGGGGGTGCCGGCTGGCCGGCATAGCGCCGCACCAGCATGGCCTGCTGCGTCACCTCGCGTGCGCCCAGCCTGGCCAGCGCGGCCTGCTCCGGCAGTGCCTGCAGATACCCGGTCGGTGACAGCGCGGCCTCGAGTGCGTCGATGCGCTGAAAGTACAGTTGCAGCACCGCGGCCGGTGGCGATCCGTCGGGCAGCAGCGGGTCGTTTGCCTGACCGGGCAGATGGACGCTCGCAGCGCTCAGACCCGGTGTGGCGCCGAGAAACCGGCCAAGCGCTTTTGCCTCGTCGTCGCCCAGCGGCCGCTGGCCGTTGTCGGCCTTGTCGACGATGGCGAACCAGCAAAGATCCATGGTGGTTGGCAACTCATTGAACGCGATGACCGTCGGTGCGCGGTTCCGGTGATGACCCGCATTCTGGGGTCATCGGCCACAGGCTGCGACAGATCCCCGCCGTCTCGTAGCAACCCGCGCTCGAGTATGCAGCTAAACAGAGGATCGAGGTCGGCTTGAGCGTCGCGAATCAGTCAAACCCTGAAGCTCACCCGTGCGCCCGGCCTCGTCCCGCGAGCGCAGGCCACTGGCGATGAATTCTGCCTGGAACCGCCTGATCGGGCCTGGCGGCGAGGGGTTGCCCCCCACCTCACTCCACCGTCACGCTCTTGGCCAGATTACGCGGCTTGTCCACATCCGTGCCCTTGGTCAGCGCGACGTGATAACTGAGCAACTGCAACGGCACCACATGCAGGATGGGGCTGAGCAGGCCCGCATGATCATCCAGGTTGATCACATTGACCCCGTCTTCGGGTTCGATGTGGGTATCGCGATCGGCGAACACGAACAGCTCGCCGCCGCGCGCCCGCACTTCCTGCAGATTGCTCTTGAGCTTTTCAATCAGGGCATCGTTGGGGGCGACCACGACCACGGGCATGTCGCGATCGACCAGGGCGAGCGGGCCGTGCTTGAGTTCACCGGCCGCATAGGCTTCGGCATGGATGTAGCTGATCTCCTTGAGCTTGAGCGCGCCTTCCATGGCAATCGGAAAATGCACGCCACGCCCCAGGAACAAGGTGTGGTTCTTGGTCGAAAAACGCTTGGCCCAGTGCCGCACGGCCGGCTCGCATTCGAGCACCTTGATCATCGCGGCAGGCAGATGCCGCAGTTGCTGGATCAGGACTTTCTCGCGATTGTCGTCGAGCCGGTTGCGCAGGCGCGCCAGCACCAGGGTAAGGGTGAACAGGGCGGCGAGCTGGGTGGTGAATGCCTTGGTTGAGGCCACACCGATTTCCGGGCCGGCGCGGGTGAGAAAGCGCAGCTTGGACTGGCGGATCAGGGCGCTCTCGGGCACGTTGCAGATCGACAGTGTGTCGGTCATGCCCTGGCTCTTGGCATGGCCCAGGGCGGCCAGCGTATCGGCGGTCTCGCCCGATTGCGAAATGGTGATGAGTAAGGTGTCGGGCAGTGCCACTGACTCGCGATAGCGATACTCGCTGGCGATTTCAACATTGCAGGGAATGCCGGCGATGCTCTCGAGCCAGTACTTGGCAACCAGCCCTGCATGAAAGCTGGTGCCGCAGGCCAGGATCAAGACCTGGCGGCTGCGCGCGAAGATGTCTTGCGCGTCGGCACCGAACAGGCCGGGCGAGAGGGTGCGCGCATTGATGACCATCTCGAGCGTGTTGGCGATGGCGCCGGGCTGCTCGAAGATTTCCTTCTGCATGTAGTGATCGTAGTTGCCCAGCTCCACCGCATCGGCCGACAACTGGCTCTCGATGATGGCCCGTTCGCAGGGTTTGTCATTGGCATCGATGATGCGATAGCCGTCGGGCCGGATCTCGACCACATCGCCTTCCTCGAGATAGGCTACGTGTTTGGTCACCTGCAGCAGGGCCGATGTGTCCGAGGCCAGGAAGTTTTCGCCTTTGCCGGTGCCTGCATTGCCCACGCCCAGCAGCAGGGGCGAGCCCTTGCGGGAACCGATCACGGTGTCGGGTTCGTCCTTGGAGATGACCGCCACCGCGTAGGCACCCTCCAACTCACGAACGGCCTTGCGCACCGAGTCGAACAATGACAGGCCCGCGTCAACGTAACTGTGCACCAGGTGGGCGATGACTTCGGTGTCGGTTTCGGAATCGAAGCGGTAGCCGGCCTTCTTGAGCCGCTCGCGCAACGGGGCGTGATTCTCGATGATGCCGTTGTGCACCACGCAGATCTGGTGGCCATTTTCCAGTGAGGCATGCGGATGGGCGTTGTGTTCGGTGACGCCGCCATGCGTGGCCCAGCGGGTATGGGCGATGCCGGTATGGGCCTGCGAATCAGCCTCGCGGGTTTTCTTTTCCAGGTCGGCCACGCGGCCTACCGCCCGCACCCGGGCCAGTTTCGGATCGTCTCCATTGAAGATGGCGATGCCGGCCGAGTCGTAACCCCGGTACTCGAGCTTGCGCAATCCTTCGATGAGCACGGGCACGATATTGCGCCTGGCCGCTGCTCCGACAATGCCACACATGGTCTTACTCCTGGGGTTTGTTCTTGACCGGGCGAGTCCAGTCGGCAATGGTCAGTTGCGGCGCGCGGGAGATGGTCAGTTGATTGGCCGGCGCATCGCGGGTGAGCGTGGTGCCGGCGCCCAGCGTGGCACCCCGACCCACGGTGACCGGCGCCACGAGCTGGGTGTCGCTGCCGATGAAGGCATCGTCCTCGATGATGGTCCGGTGCTTGTTCGCGCCGTCATAGTTGCAGGTGATGGTGCCAGCACCAATATTCACGCGTTGGCCGACCGTGGCATCCCCGACATAGGCGAGGTGATTGGCCTTGGAATGGGCCGCCATGCGGGTGTTCTTCATTTCGACGAAATTGCCCACATGAGTGTCTTCGCCCAGATCGGTGCCCGGGCGCAGCCGCGCATAAGGGCCGATGCGGGCCTGTGCGCCGACCCGGGCCGAATCGATATGGGTGAACGGCAGAATCTGCGCGCCCGCGCCGATGACCGCATCGCGGATCACGCAGTTGGCACCGATGCGCACGCCGTCGGCCAGTTCGACCCGGCCTTCGAATACGCAATTCACATCGATGAGTACATCGCGTCCGCATAACAGCGTGCCGCGCGTGTCGATGCGCGAGGGGTCGATCAGGTGAACGCCCTGGACCATCAACTGGCGGGCCAGGTCGAGCTGAAAGACGCGCTCGAGGTCGGCCAACTGGAGTTTGTCATTGACCCCGGAGGTTTCCCAGGGCTGTGCCGGCTGAGTGGCGACCACCTCGACGCCATCGGCCACTGCCGCGGCCACGATGTCGGTGAGGTAATACTCCTTCTGCGCATTGTCATTGCGCAGCGCCGCCAACCAGGTCTTGAGGCGTGGGGTCGGTGCGACCAGGATGCCGGTGTTGATTTCGTTGATCGCCAACTCGGCAGGGCTCGCATCCTTGTGTTCGACGATGCGCCGGATCCGGCCCTTGTCACGCACGATGCGGCCAAGGCCGGTGGGGTCGGCCAGCTCAACCGTGAGCAAGGCCAGGCGATCCGTACCGGCGGCCGAGAGCAGGCTGCTCAGGGTCGCGGCGCGGGTCAATGGCACGTCGCCATAGAGCACCAGCGTGGGCACGGCGTCATCGAGTTCGTCCACTGCCTGTTGCACGGCATGGCCGGTGCCCAGTTGTGGCATCTGCTCCACCCAACGCAGCTCAGGCTGGTTGAAGGCTTCGCGGACCATCTTGCCACCGTGGCCGTACACGACGATGATGCGGCTGGGCGATAAACTGCGTGCGCAGTCCAGCACATGACCGAGCAGCGGCTTATCGGCCAGCCGATGTAAGACCTTGGGCAGGTCGGATTTCATCCGCTTGCCCATCCCTGCAGCGAGAACGACGATGTTCATACGATCCGATCGCGATCCGCGCGGAAATTCCTTGCAGGATCATAGATTTAGAAAACTGCGTTTGGCAGTCGAAAATCTTATCATGCGGCCCGCCTGGCGAAGGCTGCTGCTCGTCGGCTGGGTGCTGGTGGCAACAGGCTGCACAACCATGCAGATGGGCTATTCCATGCTGCCCACCATCGCCCGCTGGCAGTTAAGTGATTACGTGAGTCTGGATGCGCGCCAGCAGGCCATCGTCGATCGGCATCTCACGGCCTTGCATGACTGGCACCAGCGCACGCAACTGCCGGCTTATGTTGCGTTTCTCGAGGCAATCGGCGAGCGGATCACCCTCGCTCAGACCGTTGCCGATACCGCCCATCCCGGACAATCCGCCGCCCGGGCGGTGTCGGCCGAAGAATTGCGGCAGTGGCGGCTGAGCATCGGTGAAGCCGTCGGCTCGATTCTGCTGCGCCTGGCCGATCCGGTCGCACAGGTGGCGGTGACGCTCACCCCGGCCCAACTCACCTCAATCGAGCAGGAGCTGGACCGGCGCAACCGCAAGCTCAAGGGGGAATACGAGGTGGATGACCCGCGCCGTCGGCAGGCCCGAATCGACCACTGGCGCGAACGCATCGAGTCCAATATCGGTCCGCTCACCGAGCGTCAGCAGGCCTTGCTGGCCAGACGCATGCTCGATCGATCCAATCCCACCGACTGGTGGGCGATCCGCCTGGCCAGGCAGCAGCGCACCCTGGCGTCGCTGCGTGACCTGGCCGGGCGCAAGCCGCCACCCGAACAGGCGAGGGCGCAGGTGATGGCCGCGCTCAACGATTATCTGAATCCGGCCGATGCGTCTGAAGGCGAGCGGCGTGAGCGATCGATGACCGAATCCGAAGCCATTCTGGCCGAGGTGTTCGCGATCGCGACACCGGCGCAGTATCGGTTCGCGCGGGAACGCTTCAAGGGGCTGGCTGGCGAGTTGCGCGAGATTGCCGGCTTGCCGGCCGCTGTCGCCAGCGCCTCCGCGGCGGGTGTCGGAGCGCCGAGGCCGGGTGTTGGATCGTCGACAGTGGTGACCGGATCAAGCCCGGCCGCTGTCGCTCATCGGGCCTGCCAGAGCGCCAGCGCAAGCATCAGCAGCACCAATAGCGACAACAGCCTGAGCCAGGTCTGCTGACGGCGCTGCTCGCGCAGCAATCGCTCGATCATTCGCTCCTGCTCGCGGCTCACCGGCGCCTGGCCCGATTGAGACAACACCGCGTGCAGCAGGCGGGGCAGTTGCGGCAGGGTCTGCGCCCAGCGAGGCGCCTCACGTTTGACGCGGTCGATCAATCCATCCAGGCCGACCTGGGCGTGCATCCATCGTTCGAGAATCGGTTTGTTCCCGGCGGAACCCGCAAAAACGCCAGTTCAACCGCGGCATGTAGCTGCAGCAGTTTCCGTAATGCCACGCGTTGGATGTCCGCGGGTAGCTTGCGAAATGCGATTCCCTTGAACAGGGCTTCCGTGTCCCGATTGGCGAAGCTGCGAATCATAGCCTAAGCATAACGTATAGCGTTATTAACGTCAAGCGTTACTATATAAATTTCGATAATTCAACGGTCATAGACTCCGGTTTTTTGCTCATGGTTCCTTGCAACCAGACTGGGTTTTAATGCTCTTCTGCGCCGTTTTGCCAAGAGATTTATCTTGATCGCGGATGAGTTCGAAACCGCCGGTATCCAGTCGATGCCACATCAGGGTGCCGCATTGCGTTCCGATCTGGGTGAACTTGGCGGAAAAGTCGACCGCGACGAAAATGCCGGGAAGCTCCGCATCGGGCGGGTTCTGGTACCAGGTCATGCGGTAAAAGCTGCGATCCAGCTCCGTTCCCGCGCTGTTGTAGAACTTTTCCTGCGTCGATTTCCATTGTTTAAAATTCATCCCCGCGGCAGTGGCTTTCGCGAAAGTATTAAATGCGGTTTGGAAATCCCTGTTGGACTTGGCCTGGAAATAAAGATACGAAAGCATTTTCACTTTCAGAACATCGGACTCGGCTGGCTCCCAAGTCGTCTGTATGGCGGGCGTCTGGGATTGAACGGGCAGGGCGGCCAACAAGGGCAATGCCATGAACAGGGCGAGTGCAAAAACGAATTTCATTGGCGATTACCCTTGCGACTGAATCCCTTGTAGCCCAAGTAAGCCAAGGACCATAGCAGGGCAATCAGAACCAAAGTGAGGGTACCCAAGCTAAAAAGCAGCCAGATATCGCCCCGGCTGCCGCTGAAGTTAAGATCAGGATTTCCGGCCAATGCAATCGAAAGCGGTAGCCAGGAGGCAGCAAGAACAAATGCCATAACCGAAACGCTGCGAAGTGCCGAACCGCGAGTACTGAGCCCGATGGCGGCGCAGGAACAGGCGCACAAGCCAATGGCGACCAGCACATTACCAACAGGAAGACCTCCCGGCAGCTTGGTTTCGAGATAGGACGCACCGAAAATCAGCGACAAAGCCGCGAAAAGGGCTGCAGCTAACAGGATGAAAATGCTTAATTTGGTCATTTGTTCAATATTATCTTAGATGAGGACTAACGTTATTCAACTATTTAAATAGAGCGAAAGTGACCACTCAACGATTTTGGCAACTGAAGAAATAGGGGGCGCCTTGCATTGCATCCAGAATCTGAGGTTCCGGTGTAATCGCCCCTTTTCGCTTCATGATAAAGGGCAGGTCGCTGTCGAATGTGTTCTGGATTTCGACCGCGAACTGGTCGGGAAGTCCGCTGCAGCTCAGGTTATGCACGAGGTCTTGGCTGAATAACAGTCTGCCCAGATAGATATTCTTTCCGGCAATGACGGTAAATGGCATGCGTATCGGTATCTTGCTAGTCATTTGCTTCAATTCGATGCCGATGATGTCGTAATCACCGGGCTCCAGACACATCATGAAAGCGCTGGCCCGCAACGGTCCATCAATGATGTCATGGTTTTTGTTGAGGGTCGTAAACCCGAAATAGGCTTTGTTGAATTCGGCTTTTTCAGCATAGCGTTGCGCCGCGAAATTCACCAGTGTATTGAAATTCTTACCCGGAATGGTTGTGCCGATCATGCCGCTGATGCAACCACCACCATCGGCGAGGCTGCGCTTGTACTTTCCGAAGCCGCCGAAGTCGTCAAAGGATCCTGCACTTACTGCCTGAGTAAACGCCATTGTCAAAAGCATGAAAGCAGTGCCGATTTTTAGCTGCATTTGAAGTCCCATTTTGATTTTTTACGGCTTGAATACGGTTATCATACGTGAATGAGAATCCTCATCAGCAACGACGACGGCATTGAGGCCCCCGGTATTACCGCTTTGGCCGACGGCCTTGCCGATGCCGGCCATCAGCTGTTTATCGTGGCACCCGACCGCGACCGATCAGGCGCATCCAACTCGTTGACGCTGGGAGCACCGATCCGGGCCCGTAAACTGAGTGAAAACCGCATCAGCGTGACCGGAACCCCGACCGATTGCGTGCATCTGGCTCTGGCCGGTTTGTTGCCGGCAGACCCCGACATCGTCCTTTCCGGCATCAACAACACCGCCAATCTGGGCGATGATGTGATTTATTCAGGAACCGTCGCTGCCGCCATGGAGGGCCGCTGTCTGGGCTTGCCGGCAATCGCGCTCAGCTGTGCCAGCGGCGATCATAAGCCGAAACACTACGCCAGCAGCGTGCATGTCGCCAAATTGCTGGTTGAGCGCCTGCTCAACGATCCGCTACCGGCGGACACCATCTTGAACGTCAATATTCCCGATCTGCCCTGGCATGAGATCAAGGGCTTCGAAGTCACCCGGCTGGGACATCGCCATCGCGCCGAACCCTGCATTGAACAACTGGATCCGCGGGGGCGTCCGATGTGGTGGATTGGTCCGGCTGGTCCGGAAATGGACGGCGGCCCCGGCACCGATTTCCATGCCATCAAAAACGGTTTTGTTTCCATTACCCCCATCCATGTCGATCTGACCCGCTACCAAGCATTGGAAAAGGTCTCCGGCTGGGTGCTAGAACTGAGCAAAGATTCCAACCCATGATTCAACGCATTGAATTGCAAACGCACGGCAAAGGCCTTGGCATGACCTCCCAACGTGCCCGTGACCGATTGATTGAACGCCTGCGTGAACAGGGCATCACCGACGAAACCGTATTGAACGTCATGCGTGCCCTGCCACGGCATATCTTCATCGATGATGCGCTGGCTTCCAGGGCCTATGAAGACACCGCGCTGCCTATCGGCAAAGGACAGACCATATCGCAGCCTTGGGTAGTGGCAAAGATGACCGAAGCCTTGATAGCCAAAAAAATGCCTAAGACGGTTCTCGAGATCGGCACCGGTTCGGGTTATCAAACGGCCGTGCTGGCTGGCCTTGGAATCTCCGTTTTCACCGTCGAGCGCATCGATGAACTGCTTCGCAGTGCCCGGCCGCGCTTCCGGCAACTGAAATTCAATGAGTTGATCCGCTCCAAACACGATGACGGCAATCTTGGCTGGCCCGAGCATGGCCCTTTTGACGGCATCATCGTAACCGCTGCCGGCGCCTCCTTGGTGAAGCCCTTGTTGCAGCAATTGGCCGAAGGCGGTGTGTTGGTCGCGCCGGTGGGTTCCGGCAGCCAGCAAGCTTTGCTATGTGTCGAAAAAATCGATGGGATGGCGCATCGAGCGGAATCTCGGACCGGTCAGCTTCGTGCCGTTGCTGCCGGGCGTGCTGTAATGGCGATGTTCCGTAATCTCTACGAACGCGCGATCCTGTGGTCGGCGCATCCGAAAGCGCCCTGGTATCTGACTTTCATCAGTTTCATCGAAGCCATTTTCTTTCCGGTACCGCCGGAAGTGATGTTGGCGCCGATGTCGCTGGCGCAACCGAAAAAGGCATTCTGGTTTGCAACACTCAGCTTGGCCGGTTCGATAGTCGGCATGTTTATCGGCTATGCACTTGGTCATTTCGCCATCGATTTGGCAATGCCCTTGGTTGAGAAGTTGGGCTTTGCAGCTCAGTTCGATGACATTAAACACCAAGCTGATGCCAATGGATTCTGGCTGTTGTTATTGGCCGGATTTACGCCGATTCCATTCAAAATTTTCACTATTGCCTCCGGTGCGGTCGGCATGCCGCTTCTGCCGTTCTTTTTCGGTGCGCTGATCGGCCGTGGAAACGCGTTTATTTGGTGGCCGCGGTAATCTCCGCCGGTGGCGAGAAGGCGGAGGCGAAACTGCGTCAATACATTGAACCGGTCGGATGGACAGCCTTGGTCCTTTTTGCCGGTTT